>NZ_CP166816.1:0-2287500 GCF_059716225.1 Pseudomonas sp. LBUM1640
GTGTCAGTGGAACTTTGGCAGCAGTGCGTGGAGCTTTTGCGCGAAGAGCTGCCTGCCCAGCAATTCAACACCTGGATCCGTCCGCTACAGGTCGAAGCCGAAGGCGACGAGTTGCGTGTCTACGCGCCGAATCGTTTTGTTCTCGATTGGGTTAATGAGAAATACCTGAGCCGTGTTCTCGAATTGCTCGATGAACACGGCAACGGCCTCGCGCCCGTGCTCTCCTTATTAATAGGCAGCAAACGTAGCTCTGCACCGCGTGCTGCGCCAAATGCGCCGCTGGCAGCCAGTGCCTCGCAGGCTCAGGCCGCTGCGGCACCTGTTAATAACTCGCCAGCGCACGTTGCCCAGACGCCTTCGAAATCCTCGGCGCAGAAAAACGCGCCTGTAAATGAAGAGCCGTCCCGCGACAGCTTCGATCCGATGGCGGGTGCCAGCTCCCAGCAAGCACCGGTCCGCGCCGAACAGCGCACCGTGCAGGTTGAAGGTGCGCTCAAGCACACCAGCTACTTGAACCGTACGTTCACCTTTGAAAACTTTGTCGAAGGTAAATCCAACCAGCTGGCCCGTGCGGCCGCCTGGCAGGTGGCTGACAACCCCAAGCACGGTTACAACCCGCTCTTCCTTTATGGTGGCGTCGGCTTGGGTAAGACCCACTTGATGCACGCTGTGGGTAACCATCTATTAAAGAAGAACCCGAATGCCAAGGTCGTGTACCTGCACTCGGAGCGCTTCGTGGCTGACATGGTCAAGGCCTTGCAGCTCAACGCAATCAACGAGTTCAAGCGGTTCTACCGCTCCGTTGATGCCTTGCTGATCGATGACATTCAATTCTTCGCGCGCAAGGAACGTTCCCAGGAAGAGTTTTTCCACACCTTCAACGCCCTGCTCGAAGGCGGCCAGCAGGTCATCTTGACCAGTGACCGTTACCCGAAGGAAATCGAAGGCCTGGAAGAACGCTTGAAGTCGCGCTTCGGCTGGGGCCTGACCGTAGCGGTAGAGCCGCCGGAGCTGGAAACCCGTGTCGCGATCCTGATGAAAAAGGCCGACCAGGCGAAAGTCGATCTGCCTCACGACGCGGCTTTCTTTATTGCCCAACGTATTCGCTCCAACGTGCGTGAGCTGGAAGGCGCGCTCAAGCGGGTCATCGCTCACTCACACTTTATGGGCCGCGATATCACCATCGAGTTGATTCGTGAATCCCTGAAAGACTTGCTGGCACTGCAAGACAAGCTGGTGAGTGTGGATAACATCCAACGCACCGTGGCTGAGTACTACAAAATCAAGATTTCCGACTTGCTCTCCAAGCGCCGCTCGCGCTCGGTGGCACGTCCACGCCAGGTTGCGATGGCGCTCTCTAAAGAGCTGACCAACCACAGCCTGCCGGAGATCGGTGATGTGTTTGGCGGTCGCGACCACACTACGGTCTTGCACGCGTGCCGCAAGATCAACGAACTTAAGGAATCCGACGCGGATATTCGCGAGGACTACAAGAACCTGCTGCGTACACTGACTACTTGATGACACCAGCGCAGCTTATTAAGGCAAGGGACTAGACCATGCATTTCACCATTCAACGCGAAGCCCTGTTGAAACCCCTGCAACTGGTCGCAGGCGTCGTCGAGCGCCGACAGACCTTGCCGGTGCTCTCCAACGTATTGCTGGTTGTCGAAGGCCAGCAATTGTCTTTGACCGGTACTGACCTGGAAGTCGAGCTGGTGGGTCGCGTGCAGTTGGAAGAGCCCGCTGAACCGGGCGAGATCACTGTGCCGGCGCGCAAGCTGATGGACATCTGCAAGAGCCTGCCCAACGACGCGCTGATCGACATCAAGGTTGATGAGCAGAAGCTGGTGGTCAAGGCGGGTCGTAGCCGCTTCACCCTGTCGACGTTGCCTGCCAACGACTTCCCGACGGTAGAAGAAGGCCCAGGCTCGCTGACCTGCAGCCTGGAGCAAAGCAAGCTGCGTCGCTTGATCGAGCGCACCAGCTTCGCCATGGCCCAGCAGGACGTGCGTTACTACCTCAACGGTATGCTGCTGGAGGTTTCGGAAGGCATTATCCGCGCGGTGGCTACCGACGGTCACCGTCTGGCCATGTGCTCGATGAAAGCCGACATCGGTCAGCCAGATCGCCATCAAGTGATTGTTCCGCGTAAAGGTATCCTGGAGCTGGCGCGTCTGCTCACCGAGCCGGACGGTAACGTCAGCATCGTCCTGGGCCAGCACCACATCCGTGCAACCACCGGCGAGTTCACCTTCACCTCCAAATTGGTCGACGGCAAGTTCCCGGATTACGAGCGCGTACTGCCTAAAGGTGGCGACAAACTGGTGATCGGTGATCGTCAGGCGCTGCGTGAAGCGTTCAGCCGTACCGCGATTCTGTCTAACGAAAAGTACCGTGGTATCCGTCTGCAACTGGCTAATGGTCAGCTGAAAATTCAGGCGAATAACCCAGAGCAGGAAGAAGCGGAAGAAGAAGTGGGCGTGGACTACAACGGTGGCTCGCTGGAGATCGGCTTCAACGTGAGCTACCTGTTGGACGTATTGGGTGTGATGACCACCGAGCAGGTTCGCCTGATTCTGTCAGACTCCAACAGCAGCGCCTTGGTGCAAGAATCCGATAACGACGACTCGGCTTACGTTGTTATGCCGATGCGCCTGTAATCATGCTCAGCAGAAGCTAGATGTCCCTCAGTCGCGTCTCGGTCACCGCGGTGCGCAATCTGCACCCGGTGACCTTCTCCCCTTCCCCCCGCATCAATATCCTCCATGGCGCCAACGGCAGTGGCAAAACCAGCGTGCTGGAAGCCATTCATTTGCTGGGGCTCGCCCGTTCTTTTCGCAGCGCACGCTTGTTGCCGGTGATTCAGTATGAACAGCTGGCGTGCACTGTGTTTGGCCAAGTCGAATTGGCTGAGGGCGGTCATAGCAGCTTGGGGATATCGCGAGATCGCGGCGGTGAATTTCAAATTCGCATCGACGGGCAAAATGCTCGCAGTGCGGCGCAACTGGCGGAAATTCTGCCATTGCAGTTGATCAACCCGGACAGCTTCCGCCTGTTGGAAGGTGCTCCGAAGATCCGCAGGCAATTCCTTGATTGGGGAGTGTTCCACGTGGAACCGCGTTTCATGGCCACTTGGCAGCGCCTGCAGAAGGCCCTGCGGCAGCGGAACTCATGGCTGCGGCATGGTACACTTGACGCCGCTTCGCAAGCAGCGTGGGACCGGGAACTGTGCCTGGCCAGCGACGAAATAGATGAATACCGACGCGCCTATATCAAAGCCTTGAAACCAGTCTTTGAGCAGACCTTGAGTGAGTTGTTGGATCTCGAGGGTCTAACACTGAGCTACTACCGTGGTTGGGATAAAGAGCGTGAGTTGAGCGCAGTGCTTGCCACGTCCTTGCAACGGGATAAGCAAATTGGCCATACACAGGCAGGCCCCCAACGGGCTGATCTGCGCCTTAGATTAGGCGCACACAATGCCGCGGATATCTTATCCCGCGGTCAGCAGAAGTTGGTGGTGTGTGCACTGCGTATTGCCCAAGGGCATTTGGTTAGCCAAGCCCGGCGCGGTCAGTGTATTTATTTGGTGGATGACTTGCCGTCCGAACTCGACGAGCAACACCGCCGCGCGTTATGCCGCTTGTTGGAAGACTTACGCTGCCAGGTGTTTATCACCTGTGTAGACCACGAATTATTGAGGGAAGGCTGGCAGACGGAAACGCCAGTCGCTTTGTTCCACGTGGAACAAGGCCGTATCACCCAGACCCACGACCACCGGGAGTGAAGGCATGAGCGAAGAAAACACGTACGACTCGACCAGCATTAAAGTGCTGAAAGGTTTGGATGCCGTACGCAAACGTCCCGGTATGTACATCGGCGACACCGATGATGGTAGCGGTCTGCACCACATGGTGTTCGAGGTGGTCGACAACTCCATCGACGAAGCTTTGGCCGGTCACTGCGACGACATCAGCATTATCATCCACCCGGATGAATCCATCACCGTGCGCGACAACGGTCGTGGTATTCCGGTAGATGTGCACAAAGAAGAAGGCGTTTCGGCAGCCGAGGTCATCATGACCGTGCTGCACGCCGGCGGTAAGTTCGACGACAACTCCTATAAAGTCTCCGGCGGTTTGCACGGTGTGGGTGTGTCGGTGGTGAACGCTCTGTCTGAAGAGCTGATCCTGACTGTTCGCCGTAGCGGCAAGATCTGGGAACAAACCTACGTGCACGGTGTGCCACAAGAACCGATGAAAATCGTCGGTGACAGTGAGACTACTGGTACACAGATCCACTTCAAGCCGTCGGATGAAACCTTCAAGAATATCCACTTCAGCTGGGACATCCTGGCCAAGCGGATTCGTGAACTGTCCTTCCTCAACTCCGGTGTCGGCATCGTCCTCAAGGACGAGCGCAGCGGCAAGGAAGAGTTGTTCAAGTACGAAGGTGGTTTGCGTGCATTCGTTGAATACCTGAACACCAACAAGACTGCGGTCAACCAGGTGTTCCACTTCAACATCCAGCGTGAAGACGGCATCGGCGTCGAAATCGCCCTGCAGTGGAACGACAGCTTCAACGAGAACCTGTTGTGCTTCACCAACAACATTCCACAGCGCGATGGCGGTACTCACTTGGTGGGTTTCCGTTCCGCACTGACGCGTAACCTGAACACCTACATCGAAGCCGAAGGCTTGGCCAAGAAGCACAAAGTTGCCACCACCGGTGACGATGCGCGTGAAGGCCTGACCGCGATTATCTCGGTGAAAGTACCGGATCCTAAGTTTAGCTCCCAAACCAAAGACAAGCTGGTGTCTTCCGAAGTGAAGACTGCAGTGGAGCAGGAGATGGGCAAGTACTTCTCCGACTTCCTGCTGGAGAACCCGAACGAAGCCAAGCTGGTTGTTGGCAAGATGATCGATGCTGCGCGTGCCCGTGAAGCGGCGCGTAAAGCCCGTGAGATGACCCGTCGTAAAGGCGCGCTGGATATCGCCGGCCTGCCGGGCAAACTGGCTGACTGCCAGGAGAAGGACCCTGCCCTCTCCGAACTGTACCTGGTGGAAGGTGACTCTGCTGGCGGTTCCGCCAAGCAGGGTCGTAACCGCCGCACCCAGGCCATCCTGCCGTTGAAGGGTAAGATCCTCAACGTTGAGAAGGCGCGCTTCGACAAGATGATTTCCTCGCAGGAAGTCGGCACCTTGATCACGGCGTTGGGCTGCGGTATCGGTCGCGACGAGTACAACATCGACAAGTTGCGCTACCACAACATCATCATCATGACCGATGCTGACGTCGACGGTTCGCACATCCGTACGCTGCTGCTGACGTTCTTCTTCCGTCAGTTGCCGGAGCTGATCGAGCGTGGCTACATCTACATCGCTCAGCCGCCGTTGTACAAAGTGAAAAAGGGCAAGCAAGAGCAATACATCAAAGACGACGACGCCATGGAAGAGTACATGACGCAGTCGGCCCTGGAAGATGCCAGCCTGCACTTGAACGACGAAGCACCTGGCATTTCCGGTGAGTCGCTGGAGCGTCTGGTTAACGACTTCCGCATGGTAATGAAGACTCTCAAGCGTCTGTCGCGCCTGTACCCTCAGGAGCTGACCGAGCACTTCATCTATCTGCCGTCCGTGAGCCTGGAGCAGTTGGGCGATCACGCCCACATGCAGAACTGGCTGGCCCAGTACGAAGTTCGCCTGCGCACTTCTGAGAAGTCTGGCCTGGTCTACAAAGCCAGCCTGCGTGAAGACCGTGAGCGTAACGTGTGGCTGCCGGAGGTCGAACTGATCTCCCACGGCCTGTCGAACTACGTCACCTTCAACCGCGACTTCTTCGGCAGTAACGACTACAAAACCGTGGTTACTCTCGGCGCGCAATTGAGCACCCTGCTGGACGACGGTGCTTACATTCAGCGTGGCGAACGCAAGAAGCAGGTCAAGGAGTTCAAGGAAGCCCTCGACTGGCTGATGGCCGAAAGCACCAAGCGCCACACCATCCAGCGATACAAAGGTCTGGGCGAGATGAACCCGGATCAGCTGTGGGAAACCACCATGGATCCGGCCCAGCGTCGCATGCTGCGCGTAACCATCGAAGACGCCATTGGCGCAGACCAGATCTTCAACACCCTGATGGGTGATGCGGTCGAACCTCGTCGTGACTTCATCGAGAGCAACGCCTTGGCGGTGTCCAACCTGGACTTCTGATCAGGTGCAGGTTCACACTTTAACTGCGTTTTTCACAAATAGATGGTTCGGCTAAACCTTACCGATTAGCCGACCATTCCAAAGAGAGCCCGCTGAAAGCGGGCTTTTTTTCGCTTCAATTAAAGTGATTTCCGCCCCTTGTCGTGAGGCGGTAGCGAGACTCAGGTGACAGGCGTACTGTAAATATTGGACTCAAACGATGCTGGTGATCCTATGAGCACTCAAGAACGCACAACATTTCGTAAAGAGTTTATGAAGGCTGCATCCTCTAATGTGGCGAGTGACCGACGCTTCGGTCGGCCTTACCTCTTCATTTCCAAGCTGTTTTCAAACTGAATTACGACGCGTCAGTCAGCGGTAACTCACATAAGAGAAGAACTGCTCGCACCTTGCGTAATTCGTCAGCGTGATCGCGCAGGAAGGCGCGCAGCCTGTCCTCTGTATCTAGCAATTCCAGGCATTGGGGATGACGCATATCACCCAGCTCCGGGTGATGATGCGAGATGCGATGCCCCGGCAAATAACCTGCAGAGATCGTCTTGAGCATGACCTGCTCGATTTTTGCTTTTTGAGCAATTTTAAGGAGGTGCTGGGCTAGCGCAGGTGCACTTAGGTGGTGCCAGAAGCTGGTAACCCGAGCGCGACTAGCGCCAGGGAAATAGAGTTGCAAAGCTGTCAGGCGGTCTTGACGATCCTCGGTCATTTCTCTTCTCCCTCAAGAGCCACTTTCCGCTCGTTTTCAGATTTAGTTTGTGCGTGGAATTGCTTGATATCGGAGAGCCGGATTTCCTCCGGCAGCGGGCGGTGATGCTTGCTGTGACCAACGCGCTGGGCGTGATAGATCCCGGTGTGTCCGGATACGAGGTAACTGGCGATACAAGCAATGGCCGCGAGGGGGGCGATTTCAGGCCCGAACAGTTCCATGGCCATGACAATGGTTGCCAGTGGCGTATTAGCTGCACCAGCGAAGACGGCGACAAAACCGATACCAGCCAGCATGCCGAAGGGAAGGTGTAACAGGGGTGCTAGCGCGTTCCCCAAGGTGGCACCAATGTAGAACAGCGGTGTGACTTCGCCACCCTTGAATCCACTCCCCAGGGAGACAACGGTGAACACCATCTTTCCAAGCCAGTCCCAAGGAGCCATTGGCATTTGAAAGGATTGGACGATGCTCGGAATGCCCAGTCCGATGTACTTATCGACGTCGATGTAATGGTTACTACCGAGCGCCCACACGGCGACTGCGATCAGCAGGCCGCCGGCTAAGGGTCTTAATGGTGAATAGGTGATAAGCCGCTTAACGAAGGCCCCGAGCTTGTGGGTCGCTGTCGCGAATAGCAGGCCAGTGAGGCCGAAGATAATCCCAGCGGCGACCACAGCCATGACGCTCCATAGCTGCACGGGAACCACTTCGCCAATGACGTAATGTGTATGAACCACTCCCCAGGCTTGCCCCACCTGGTCAGCAACGATTGCCGCAACCACACAAGGGAAGAGCGCGTCGTAACGCATACGTCCGATGGCCAACACTTCAAGTCCGAACAAAGCCCCCGCGAGAGGTGTGCCGAAGACGGACGCAAAGCCAGCACTGATCCCGGCCATGAGAATCACCCTGCGATCTTCGCGGCGTAGCCGGAAGACATGCGTCAGTTGATCGGCAAGAGCGCCGCCCATCTGCACCGCCGTACCCTCACGTCCAACAGATGCACCGAAGAGGTGGGACACCACGGTTCCGATCAGCACCATCGGCACCATGCGCAATGGCACGATCTTCTTAGGATCGTGGATCTCATCGATGATCAGGTTGTTTCCGGCATCAACGGGTTTGCCTATCAAGTGATACGCAAGCCCCACAGCAAAGCCAGCCACTGGCAGGAGCCAGATCACCCAGGGATGGGTTTCTCGCCACCGGGTGGCATGATCCAAAGAAAGGAGGAATAACGCAGAGGCAGAGCCTGCCAAAAGAGCTACAAGACCTGCAAGCGCAAGCCATTTCGCTATGTAGGGCAGTAAGTCGAGTTGTTCAGGTCGTCGAAATTTAGACATTTGGCCAGCCACAAAAAGTAAGTGGGCCTGACCAAAAGGGATTCTGAGCGCGAACGCCTACAGACCTGATTGATCAGGTTTCTGTAGGCATCATCAGCTGCTACGGGCGCAGCGGTTGGTTAATGGAGGAATGCCATCTCCAATCCGTCGATCTTAGCTAGCTCCGCTCAAAATGTAAAATCATGTTACGGAGGCAGTAAGCACAGGAAGATCTCCTGAAGCATTGCCTGGTAAAGGGATGCCGGACTAGGTGGTTTTTTGCCGACGAAACCCTGATCTAGCCCGTAAAACAAAAAGGCCAACGCTCAGCGTTGGCCTTTTTTATTGGGTGTTAACAAGCGATTTTTAAATGCTCCACGTGGAACATCAAGGTTTTCAACCCGAGGTCGTTGCTGCCGCGACACTCTCCAACCGGTAGCCGTACCCGTAGATGGTCAACAGCTGCCAGCCTCGGTCAGCCGTCAAACCCAGCTTGTTACGCAGACGGTAGATATGTGTATCCAGCGGTCGCGATGAGACCATTTCTTCATGCGACCAAAACCGCTCGTACAGATATTCTCGGGACAGAGGGCGGGCCAGATTGGCGAACAAGCAACTGGCCAAGCGGTATTCACGCTCGGTCAGGTTGATAGGTTTGCCCGCGCGGGTGACGGTTAGCTCAGCATCGTCGAAGGTCAGGTCGTTGAAGCTCTGTACTTCGTGGGTCGCGGATTTTTGCAAACCATGGCGACGCAGAACGGCAGTAACTCGAGCGTTGAGTTCGTTGGGCCGGAAGGGCTTGCTGACGTAATCATCCGCCCCGCTGTTCAGCGCCGTGACGATGTCGCTCTCGGCATCCCGGCTGGTGAGCATGATGACGGCGGGCGGAGACTCCATGTGCTCGCGGGTCCAACGCAGCAGTGCAATGCCGCTGATATCTGGCAGCTGCCAGTCGAGTATCAGCAGGTCGAAGGTTTCCCGGCGCAGTTGCCGCAGCAGGTCTTCACCGCGTTCGAAGCAATGCACAGACCACGGCTGCTCCGTGGTGCTGGGGATTTGTCGCAGTGTCTGCTCAACCCGACGCAATTCAGCGGGCTCGTCATCCAGTATTGCGACACGCATGGGTGGGTCCTTTCTTTTTAAAAAATACGGCGCAAATGCCAGTCATCGAATCTGAATAATTGTGGTCAGATTCATCGACCCTCGAATCTCTCGATACGCTGATATCAAAGAGCCCTTAATCCATTGAAAGACCTCGATACCTTGGAGGAAAGATACCGACTCCTGCCCGTAAGGAAAAGGTTCTGCACCAAGCATTCAGGAAAGTCTAACAGTGAGACCGAAATGAGCTTCACTGGGTTCAGTACGTCGTTCACATCGACCAAGGAGAAGGCGGGGCATATGGCACGTTCAACTATTCGTTATCAGCGTCCATGCAAACCTGCGGCGGTAGCCCGATGATGCTGTGGCGCAAAGCCGAAAAACGCCAACCCACTCGGGCGCAATTGCTGTTCCACGGTTTGGTACGCGAGTGGCTATGGATTGGCCTGGTCTTGCTGCCCTTCACTGTCTACCTGTCTCTGAGCCCCGGTCTGGCCCTCAATAACCCGCTGTATGACAGCCTCCGTCGCCTGACCTCGCTGCCTGTTGACCCGCGTATCTTGTTGGTAACCATTGATGATCAGAGCCTGAAAAAGCTCGGCCCTTGGCCATGGCCCCGCAGCCTGCATGCCGACCTGATCGACCAACTCAGCGCCGCTCGACCCGCTGGAATATTGTTCGACGTAATCTTCAGTGAGCCCGGCGATGCGGCGGATGATCAGCGATTGGCTGATGCTGTGTGCAACGCCGGCAATGTCTTATTGCCGTTGGTGAACGGTGGCGCCGCGAGTGCCGACTTGCCAGGTGAACAATTATTGCCGCTGCTCAAGTGCGCCAAAGGCGTGGGGCACATCAATGTCGAAGCGGATCACGATGGCGTCGTACGCAGCCTGTATATGCGTGAGGGCCCGCCTGGGAACACGCATGCGCAGTTAGCGTGGCTGGTCTATACGTTGAGTGGGCAAACTTCACCCATGCCCGGGCTGCCCGAGGAACCCAGCAACCAACATTGGCATCGTGAACACGCGATTCGTGTTCCCTTCACGGCACATCAGCATTTTCCTAGCGTGTCCTACGTCAGCGTATTGCGCGGCGAGGTGCCCCCTGAAGAGTTGCGCGGCCGGCTGATACTGGTGGGTGCCACCGCCTATGGAATGGGTGATCGTTTTGTCACGCCGCTCTCCTCCACCGTGGGCGCCACGGCAGGTGTGGAGCTCCAAGCGAATATCCTCAACGGGTTGCTGCAGGGCCGCAGCATTGTTGACCTTCCAGGCTGGCTGGCCGCCTTGCTGGCGACTTCACTGGTGGCATTGCTGCTAGGCCTGCTGTTGTATCGGCCGCGATATGCACTGTGGATGACCCTGGCGTGTATGGCCACCGCGCTGCTCGGCTCATGGGCCTTGTTGCGCCTGGGGCACTGGTGGTCACCCGCAGCGTGCCTGATCGGCTTGCTGCTTAGCTATTTGATCTGGAATTGGCGCCGGCTGAGCGTGATCCTTGCGTACTTCGGCTGGGAGCTGGCACGTCTGGATGACGAACCCAAAGTGCTTCCCGAGCGCCGCCGTGCGCCCGCCAGCAAAGGCGACGTGTTACAGGGGCGGATCTTTGCGCTTGAACAGGCGGTAAGCCGTACACGCGACACACGGCGCTTTATGGCTGACGGGCTGGAATGCCTGCCGGTGGCCACACTGATTACCGATCCGCAGGGCCGTATCCTGCTGGCCAATCGGGTTGCCCGTGATGTGTTCGGTAATGATCTGGTAAACAAATATCTTCTGGAACAACTCGCCGACCTGGGCTATCCGCCACTGCATAACGGTGTTCGCCCTGCCCTGTCAGCGTTGGAGCTCGTTGAGTTCCGTGACATCCACCAGCGCAGCCTGCGCATGGAGCTAGCGCCGTTGCTGCCGGCCGAAGGTGATGTCGCCCTCGGTTGGCTGCTGAGCCTCACAGACTTGAGCAAAGAGCGCGAAGCCCAGCAACATCGCGAGACGATGCTGCGCTTCCTTTCCCATGATCTGCGTGCGCCACATTCGGCGATCCTGGCCTTGCTGGATGTGCACAACGGCGAGTCCCCGATATTTGCCCAGATCGAACAACAGGTGAAGCGCGCCTTGAGCCTCACCGAATCCTTTGTGCAATTGGCCAAAGCCGAGGCGGATGGTTACCACTTCCAGCCGACCTTGTTTGCCATGCTGGTCATGGATGCTTTTGACCAAGTAGCGGTGATTGCCCAGCTCAAGGGCATTCACCTGGTCCATGACCTGGATGAAGCAGACGAGACTATGGTCTCAGCCGATCAATCCCTGCTGACGCGAGCACTGTTCAATGTGCTGGAAAACGCCATCAAATACTCTGCATCAGGCACTACCGTCACCTTGCGCCATGGCAGCGCGCAAGGGTGGTTGGAATGCCGCATCAGCGATCAGGGGCCAGGCATCGCACCGCAGGATTTGCCGGAGCTGTTCAGCCAATACCGACGCTTCGATTCAGCCCAAGGCAGCGAGGGTTTAGGGTTGGGGTTGACCATGGTCAAAGCCGTGGTTGAGCGCCATGGCGGCCGCATTGTGTGTGAAAGCGAGTTGGGTAAAGGCTCGACCTTCAGCCTGCAATTGCCTCTGCTCGAGGACTGAAAAAACGTACTTTTCTGCTGTGCATAAAAAACCGGTCACAAGGACCGGTTTTTTAATGCTGAAAAAACTTATGCACGTTTTTCGCGATTTTATGAGCTTAAGAAATATGTAAGTAAATCAGCCTGTTATGAGCCAAAAAGGCCAATTCGCCAACAAACCGTACACAGGTTATCCACAGAAGCTCAAATCGCCGGCGTCTCTACTACGACAGGCTCAGGAGGCAATGAACCCATCGCCCGTTGTTGAGCTTCGTTCCAGGCTGCGGCGCGGTCATTTAATGCAGCAATGGCACGCGGTCCTTCGCCTTCTGCGTACATCGGCTCGCCAATTACCACGGTGATCGTGCCTGCGCGTTTGGCCCAGCCAGTCTTCGGCCAGAACTTGCCGGCGTTATGCGCAATAGGCAACACCGGCAGGTTGGCATTGACCGCCAAGGCGGTGCCGCCGCGTGAGAATTTACCCACGGTGCCGTAAGGCACTCGCGTGCCTTCCGGGAAGATCAGCACCCACACGCCATCCTTGAGCAGCTCATCGCCCTTCTTGGCCACATGCTTGAGCGCCGCCTTGGGGTTGTCACGGTCGATGGCAATCGGACGCAACATGGCCATGGCCCAGCCAAAGAACGGCACGTACAGCAACTCGCGCTTGAGCACCTGGCTCAGGGGCGAGAAGTATGCCGAGAGGAAAAACGTTTCCCAGGTGCTCTGGTGGTTCGACAGAATCACGCAGGGCTGGTCCGGGACGTTTTCCGCGCCCTTCACCTCGAAACGGACATTCAGGAACACCTTGGTCAGCCACAACGCGCAGCGGCACCAATAGACGTTGATAAAACGATAGCGCGCCTTGAACGGCAGGAACGGCGCAATAAAAAAGCTCAGGGTGCACCAGAGAAACGAACTGGTGCCCAACAGCAGGTAAAAGAAAAAGGTTCTGATGGCCTGCAAGATCGACATGGCGGCATTTACCGTTGCGGGACACGGCCCGCCTGCTAAAAGCGCACTCCCGAGCAATCCTTGTTCAGGAAGTCGAGGGCGGCTAGTTGTTAATAAGTTCTGCGGCAACCGCCGCCAGATCGTCAAAAATCAAAGTGCCTACCGGCAGGTTTTTCGCCTGGGTCTTTTCGCCTTTCCCGGTCTTAATCAAAACTGGCTGAGAGTCGACGGCTTTAGCCGCCTCCAGGTCACCGAGGCTGTCCCCGACGAACCATATCCCAGCCAAGGGCACCTTGTAATGTTCTGCAATGGTTTTCAACATCCCAGGCTTGGGTTTGCGGCAATCGCAGCCCTCATCCGGCCCGTGGGGGCAGTACACCACCAGCCCCACCTCACCGCCCTGCTCCGCCACTAACGTGCGCAAGCGCGCGTGCATGGCGTCCAGGGTGGCGATGTCGTAGTAACCGCGGGCGATGCCGGACTGGTTGGTGGCGATGGCCACCGTCCAGCCGGCTTTGCTCAACTGCGCGATGGCCTCGATCGAGCCGGGCAGTGGAATCCATTCCGCCACCGACTTGATGTAAGCGTCGGAGTCGTAATTGATCACCCCGTCCCGATCGAGAATCAGCAGTTTCAACATGATCAGCCCAGTACGGAAATGTCAGCGATGTTGATGAACAAGCCACGCAGACGCGCCAGCATGGCGTAGCGGTTTTTCCGCACGCCGGCATCTTCGGCATTGATCATCACCGCTTCGAAGAACGCATCCACCGGCTCACGCAAGGTGGCCAGGCGCGCCAGTGCTTCGGCGTAGTTGCGTTCGGCGAGCAGTGGTTTCACTGCGTTTTCTGCCTTGGCGATGGCCGAGTTCAACGAGAACTCCTTGGCATCGGCAAACAGGCCTGGGTCGACGTCGGCATTGCCGAGGTTGTCGGCCTTGCTCAGCAGGTTCGACACACGCTTGTTCACGGCGGCCAGCGCATCGGCTTCCGGCAGCTTGCGGAAGGCCTGTACGGCTTGCACACGCTGATCGAAGTCCAGCGCCGAACCCGGCTGCAGGGCACGTACCGACAGATACACCGACACGTCCACGCCTTCGTCTTCGTAACGCGCACGCAGGCGGTCGAACACGAATTCCAGTACTTGCTCGGCCAGGCCGGCTTGCTTGACCTTGCCACCGAACTGGCCGACGGCAAACACCACGGCCTGGGTCAGGTCGAGGTCGAGCTTTTTGTCGATCAGGATACGCAGCACGCCCAGGGCGGCACGACGCAGGGCATACGGGTCTTTGCTGCCGGTCGGCAGCATGCCGATACCGAAGATACCCACGAGGGTGTCCAGCTTGTCGGCGATGGCCACGGCTGCACCGGTGAGGGTGGTCGGCAGCTCAGCACCGGCACCGCGCGGCATGTACTGCTCGTTCAGCGCCAGGGCCACATCGTCCGGCTCGCCGTCGTTGAGGGCGTAGTAGTAGCCGGCAACACCTTGCATTTCCGGGAACTCGCCGACCATCTCGGTGGCCAGGTCGCACTTGGACAGCAGGCCCGCACGTGCAGCCCAGGCAGCATCGCCACCAATGCGTGGCGCGATGTAGGCCGCCAGCTTGGAAACCCGCACGGCCTTGTCGTAGACGCTGCCGAGTTTTTCCTGGAACACCACGTTTTGCAGGCGCAGGTTGAAGTCTTCGAGCTTCTGCTTCTTGTCTTGCTTGAAGAAGAACTCGGCGTCAGTCAGGCGCGGGCGAACGACTTTCTCGTTACCGGCGATGATCTGTTGCGGGTCCTTGCTTTCGATGTTGGCCACAGTGATAAAGCGCGGCAGCAACTTGCCGTCCACGTCCAGCAGGCAGAAGTACTTCTGGTTGTCCTGCATGGTGGTGATCAGCGCTTCTTGCGGCACATCGAGGAAACGCTCTTCAAACGAGCACACCAGCGGCACCGGCCATTCAACCAGCGCGGTCACTTCGTCGAGCAGGCTTGGCGGCACGATGGCGGTGCCTTCCTGCAGGCGCGCCAGCTCTTCGGTGCGCTTGCTGATCAGCTCGCGACGCTCGTTGGCATCGGCCAGCACGTAAGCAGCGCGCAGGTCGGCGGCATAGTTGGCGGGCGAAGTGATACGCACGGCTTCTGGGTGGTGGAAGCGATGACCACGGGAATCCCGGCCAGCCGTCTGGGCGAGGATCGTGCAGTCGATGACTTGGTCACCGAGCAACATCACCAGCCATTGGGTTGGGCGTACGAACTCTTCTTTGCGCGCACCCCAGCGCATGCGCTTAGGGATCGGCAGGTCGTTCAGCGAGTCTTCAACGATGGTCGGCAACAGGCTCGCCGTCGGCTTACCGGTGATGACCTGGCTGAAGCGCAGTTTCGGGCCGCTCTGGTCGATCTCGCTCAGCTCGACGCCGCACTTCTTGGCAAAACCAAGGGCGGCTTGAGTCGGGTTGCCTTCAGCATCGAAAGCCGCCTGACGTGGCGGGCCGTCGAGGTTGATGCTGCGGTCCGGTTGCTGGGTTTCCAGCGCGGTCAGCAACACGGCCAGGCGACGTGGCGCGGCGTAGACTTTCTTTGCAGCGAATTTCAGGCCGGCGGTGTGCAGGCCTTTTTCGATACCGGCCAGGAACGCATCGGCCAGGGTGTTGAGTGCCTTGGGTGGCAGCTCTTCAGTGCCCAGTTCAACCAGGAAATCTTGAGCACTCATTGTGCAGCCTCCAGCTTAGCCAACACTTCATCACGCAAATCCGGGGTAGCCATCGGGAAGCCCAGCTTGGCGCGCGCCAGCAGGTAGGCTTGGGCGACGGAACGCGCCAGGGTGCGTACACGCAGGATGTATTGCTGGCGCGCGGTCACCGAAATGGCACGGCGGGCGTCCAGCAGGTTGAAGGTATGGGAGGCCTTCAACACCATTTCATAGCTTGGCAACGGCAGCGGCTGATCCAGTTCGATCAGGCGCTTGGCTTCGCTCTCATAGAAGTCGAACAGTTCGAACAGCTTTTCGACGTTGGCGTGTTCGAAGTTGTAAGTGGACTGCTCCACTTCGTTCTGGTGGAACACGTCCCCGTAAGTCACTTTGCCGAACGGGCCGTCAGCCCACACCAGGTCATAGACCGAATCCACGCCTTGCAGGTACATGGCCAGACGCTCGAGACCGTAGGTGATCTCGCCGGTCACCGGGTAGCACTCGATGCCGCCCGCTTGCTGGAAGTAAGTGAACTGCGTCACTTCCATGCCGTTGAGCCAGACTTCCCAGCCCAAGCCCCAAGCGCCCAGGGTTGGCGATTCCCAGTTGTCTTCGACGAAACGGATGTCGTGCACCAGTGGGTCCAGGCCGACATGTTTCAGCGAGCCCAGGTACAGCTCCTGGAAGTTGTCCGGGTTCGGCTTCAATACCACCTGGAATTGGTAGTAGTGCTGCAGGCGGTTCGGGTTTTCGCCGTAGCGGCCGTCAGTCGGGCGACGACTGGGCTGCACATAAGCGGCGTTCCAGGTTTCCGGGCCGATGGCCCGCAGGAATGTAGCGGTGTGGAAAGTGCCGGCGCCTACTTCCATATCGTAGGGCTGAAGTACCACACAACCTTGCTCGGCCCAGTATTGCTGGAGGGCGAGGATCAAGTCTTGGAAGGTACGCACGGCTGGCGTAGGCTGGCTCACGAAATTCACCTGTTACTTGGGCTGCGATTTAAAGAGCGGGAGTATACCCGATTCGGCCCTGCCACCACTCCATGGAGCCTTATGCCACGCTGCTTTTGGTGTTCTGAAGATCCGCTGTACATGGCTTATCACGATCAGGAGTGGGGAACGCCGCTGCGCGATGCGCAGGGTCTGTTCGAGTTACTTTTGCTCGAAGGGTTCCAGGCAGGCCTGTCCTGGATCACCGTTTTACGCAAACGCGAGCATTATCGAAAGGTCTTGTTCGGCTTTGATGCACAGCGTTTGGCGCGATTGACCGATGCCGAGATTGAAGCGCTGATGCAGGACCCGGGCATTGTGCGCAATCGCCTGAAGCTCAACGCCACTCGTCGCAACGCCGCCGCCTGGCTGGCGCTGGAGGACCCGGTGGGCTTGCTCTGGTCGTTTGTCGGCGGCGTGCCCAAGGTCAATCACTTCACGGACCGCAGCCAGGTCCCGGCGATTACCCCCGAGGCCGAAGCCATGAGCCGCGCCCTGAAAAAAGCCGGCTTCACGTTCGTCGGCCCGACCATTTGCTACGCGTTCATGCAGGCCTCTGGGATGGTCATGGACCACACCCAGGATTGCGACCGTTACGCGGACTTGGCCAACGCCGGTTAGAATGCCTGCTTTGCGCACCACACACGATCAGGAGTGACCTGTGGAAAAGTTTAAAGGCGCCTTGCTGGTAGGCGCTCTTCGGTTATTTGCCCTGCTGCCTTGGCGCGCTGTCCAGGCCGTCGGCACGGCGATTGGCTGGATCATGTGGAAAACCCCCAACCGCTCCCGCGAAACGGTGCGGATCAACCTCTCCAAATGCTTCCCGGACATGGACCCCGCCGCGCGCGAGCGCCTGGTCGGCCAGAGCCTGATGGACATCGGCAAGTCCCTCACCGAGAGCGCCTGCGCCTGGATCTGGCCGGCCCAGCGCTCCATCGACCTGGTGCGCGAAGTCGAAGGCCTGCAAGTGCTGCACGAAGCCTTGGCCTCCGGCAAAGGTGTGGTCGGCATCACCAGCCACCTGGGCAACTGGGAAGTGTTGAACCACTTCTATTGCAGCCAGTGCAAACCGATCATTTTCTACCGTCCGCCCAAGCTCAAGGCCGTGGATGACCTGCTGCGCAAACAACGCGTGCAGTTGGGCAACCGGGTGGCCGCATCGACCAAGGAAGGCATCCTCAGCGTGATCAAGGAAGTGCGCAAGGGCGGCCAGGTGGGGATTCCCGCTGACCCGGAGCCGGCAGAATCGGCCGGGATCTTCGTACCGTTCTTCGCCACCCAGGCGCTGACCAGCAAGTTCGTGCCGAACATGCTCGCGGGCCATAAGGCGGTGGGCGTGTTCCTGCATGCGCTGCGGCTGCCGGACGGCTCGGGCTACAAAGTGATTCTGGAAGCGGCGCCGGAAGACATGTACAGCACCGATACCGCCACGTCCTGCGCGGCGATGAGCAAGGTGGTGGAGCGGTATGTGGGGGCTTACCCGAGCCAGTACATGTGGAGCATGAAGCGCTTCAAGAAACGCCCGCCGGGTGAGGCGCGGTGGTATTGATATACGACTGACTTACGGTCGATGCAAAACCAATGTGGGAGCGGGCTTGCTCGCGAATGCGGTGTATCAGACACACATTAGGTGGCTGACACTATGCCTTCGCGAGCAAGCCCGCTCCCACATTTGGTTCCGATTAAGCCTGGCGGTCGAGTTTTTTCAGGAACACCGTCATCTCTTTTTCGGCCTGCTTGTCGCCATGGGCCTGGGCCGCTTCTATGCCCTTCTCCCAAGCCAACCGCGCCGCAGCATTATCACCCTGTCCCAACTGCGCCTTACCCAACAACTTCCACGCCGCCGAGTACTTCGGATCGAACTCGACGCACTTCTGCAAATGCTCCGCCGCCTTGGCGTTGTCCTTCAGATCCAGATAACCCTTGCCCAAGCCAAAGCGTAGCAGTGAATTATCCACACCCTTGGTGAGCATTTTTTCCAGGGATTCGAGCATGGCTGTGTGTCCTTCAGCTAGGTAGGGTTTTCAATATCGTCATCGCGGGCAAGCCCGCTCCCACATGTGATCGCATTCCCACTGTGGGAGCGGGCTTGCCCGCGATGACGGCGGTAGGCTCACCTGAATGTTGTGATCAGAAAAAGCTCAACCCCACGTGGAACAGCTTCTCCACATCGCGGATATGTTTTTTATCCACCAGGAACAGGATCACATGGTCCCCCGTGACGATCACCGTATCGTCGTGGGCGATGATCACTTCTTCATCGCGAATGATTGCGCCAATGGTCGTACCCGGCGGCAAGCCAATATCGCGGATCGCCTTGCCAATCACCTTGCTCGACTTCGAATCACCGTGGGCAATCGCCTCGATGGCTTCCGCCGCGCCTCGGCGCAGGGAGTGCACGCTGACGATATCGCCACGGCGCACGTGAGCGAGCAAGGTGCCGATGGTGGCCAGTTGCGGACTGATGGCGATGTCGATGTCGCCGCCCTGAATCAGGTCGACATAGGCCGGGTTATTGATGATGGTCATCACCTTCTTCGCCCCTAACCGTTTGGCCAACAGCGAGGACATGATGTTGGCCTCGTCATCGTTGGTCAGGGCCAGGAAGATATCAGCGTCGGCGATGTTCTCTTCCATCAGCAGGTCGCGGTCTGAGGCACTGCCTTGCAGTACGACGGTGCTGTCGAGGGTGTCGGACAAATGCCGGCAGCGCGCCGGACTCATCTCGATGATCTTCACCTGATAGCGACTTTCGATGGCCTCGGCCAAACGCTCACCGATTTGCCCACCGCCGGCGATGACGATGCGCTTGTAGGTCTCATCCAGCCGGCGCATTTCGCTCATGACTGCGCGAATATTCGCTTTGGCGGCGATAAAAAACACTTCGTCGTCGGCTTCGATCACCGTGTCGCCCTGAGGCAGGATTGGCCGGTCGCGACGGAAAATAGCGGCTACGCGGGTTTCTACATTCGGCATGTGCTCGCGCAGTTGGCGCAGTTGCTGGCCCACCAGTGGGCCGCCGTAATAAGCCTTCACTGCCACCAGCTGCGCTTTGCCTTCGGCGAAGTCGATCACCTGCAAGGCGCCCGGAATTTCGATCAGGCGCTTGATGTAGTGAGTCACCACCTGTTCCGGGCTGATCAGCACGTCCACCGGAATCGCGTCGTTGTCGAAAAGCCCTGCACGAGTCAGGTACGCCGCCTCACGGACGCGGGCGATTTTGGTGGGCGTGTGGAACAGGGTGTGAGCGACCTGGCAGGCGACCATATTGGTCTCGTCACTGTTGGTCACGGCTACCAGCATGTCGGCGTCGTCGGCACCGGCCTGGCGCAGCACGGTCGGGAATGACGCGCGGCCTTGCACGGTGCGGATGTCCAGGCGATCGCCGAGGTTGCGCAGGCGCTCGGCATCGGTGTCGACCACCGTGATGTCGTTGGCTTCGCTGGCCAAATGTTCGGCCAGCGTGCCGCCGACCTGCCCTGCCCCAAGGATGATGATTTTCATCCGGTCACTCCCTTAAACCCATTAGCCGCGTGCGGCGGCAATCTTGATCAGTTTGGCGTAGTAGAAGCCATCGTGTCCGCCTTCCTGCGCCAGCAGTTGGCGGCCATGAGGCTGCTTGATGCCGGCTGCCGTGGCGAGGTCCAGTTCGCGCGCGCCGCTGGTGCGCGCGAGGAAGGCTTCGATTACCTCGGTGTTCTCGGTGGGCAAGGTGGAGCAGGTGGCGTAGAGCAAGATGCCACCGACTTCCAGGGTTGGCCACAGGGCGTCGAGCAGTTCACCTTGCAGCACGGCCAGGGCGGCGATGTCGTCGGGTTGGCGGGTGAGCTTGATATCCGGGTGGCGGCGGATCACGCCGGTGGCGGAGCACGGTGCGTCGAGCAGGATGCGCTGGAACGGTTTGCCGTCCCACCAGGTGGCGGTGTCGCGGCCGTCGGCGGCGATCAGTTCGGCGCTCAGGCCCAGGCGTGCGAGGTTTTCACGCACGCGCACCAGGCGCTTGGCTTCCAAGTCGACGGCGACTACATCGGCCAGGTCTTTTTCGACTTCCAGAATGTGGCATGTTTTACCACCCGGCGCGCAGCAGGCGTCGAGCACGCGCTGGCCGGGCGCCAGGTCGAGCAGGTCGGCGGCCAATTGCGCGGCTTCGTCCTGCACGCTGATCCAACCTTCGGCAAAGCCCGGCAAGGCGCGCACGTCAGTGGCCGCTTCCAGCACGATGCCGTCGGGGCTGTACACGCACGGTGTAGCGTTGATGCCAGCGTCGGTGAGCAATTGCAGGTAAGCGTCGCGACTGTGATGACGACGGTTAACCCGCAGAATCATCGGCGGGTGCGCATTGTTGGCCGCGCAAATGGCTTCCCATTGCTCAGGCCAGAAGGCTTTCAACGATTTTTGCAGCCAGCGCGGGTGGGCGGTACGCACCACCGGGTCGTGTTCCAGCTCGGCCAGCAGCGCTTCGCTCTCGCGCTGGGCGCGGCGCAGCACGGCGTTGAGCAGGGCCTTGGCCCAAGGCTTTTTCAGCTTGTCGGCGCAACCGACGGTTTCACCGATGGCGGCGTGGGCCGGCACGCGGGTGTAGAGCAGCTGATAGAGGCCGACCAGCAGCAGCGCTTCCACGTCTGCATCTGCGGCCTTGAAAGGCTTTTGCAGCAGCTTGGCTGCCAGTGCCGACAAGCGTGGTTGCCAGCGCGCGGTGCCAAACGCCAGGTCCTGGGTGAAACCGCGATCGCGGTCGTCGACCTTATCCAGCTGCGTAGGCAGCGAGCTGTTCAGCGAAGCCTTGCCATTCAGGACGGCGGCGAGAGCCTTGGCGGCGGCCAGACGCGGGTTCATTGAGCGACCGCCCCGAGAACCGTGCCCAGGGCAAATTTCTCACGACGGCTGTTGAACAAATCGCTGAAATTAAGCGCTTTACCGCCGGGCAATTGCAGACGCGTCAGGCACAGCGCCTGTTCACCGCAGGCGACCAACAGGCCGTCTTTGCTGGCGCCGATGATTTCACCGGGGGCGCCTTTGCCGTCAGCCAAGGTGGCGGCCAGCACTTTCAAGGCTTCGCCGCTGAGGGTGCTGTGGCAGATAGGCCACGGGTTGAAGGCGCGTACCAGGCGCTCCAGCTCTACGGCCGGGCGGCTCCAGTCGATGCGCGCTTCGTCTTTGTTGAGTTTGTGGGCGTAGGTGGCCAGGCTGTCGTCCTGCACTTCGCCGTCGAGGGTGCCGGCAGCCAGGCCGGCAATGGCCTGGATCACGGCGGGCGGGCCCAGCTCGGCGAGGCGGTCGTGCAGGCTGCCGCCGGTGTCTTGGGCGGTGATCGGGGTGGTGACTTTCAGCAGCATCGGGCCGGTGTCCAGACCCGCCTCCATGCGCATCACGGTCACACCGCTTGCGCTGTCACCGGCTTGCACGGCGCGCTGGATCGGCGCCGCCCCGCGCCAGCGTGGCAGCAGCGAAGCATGGCTGTTGATGCAGCCCAGGCGTGGGATATCCAGCACGGCCTGAGGCAGGATCAAGCCGTAAGCCACCACCACCAGCAGGTCCGGCTGCAGCGCGGCCAGTTCAGCCTGGGCCTCGGCGTTGCGCAGGGTCGGCGGTTGCAGCACAGGAATATCGTGCTCAAGCGCCAGCTGCTTGACCGGGCTCGGCATCAGTTTTTGCCCGCGACCGGCCGGGCGATCCGGCTGGGTGTACACCGCGACGATGTCATAAGGGCTGGCAAGCAGGGCCTTTAGGTGTTCGGCGGCAAATTCAGGAGTGCCGGCAAAAACAATGCGCAGTGGCTCGGTCATGGGAAGTCTCGGTTAAAAACAGTCACAAAAGAAAAAGGCTTGCCGCAGCAAGCCTTTGGAAGAAGGGCATCAAGCTTGCTGGCGATGCTTTTTTTCCAGCTTCTTCTTGATCCGGTCGCGTTTAAGCGTGGACAGATAATCAACAAACAGCTTGCCATTGAGGTGGTCGCATTCGTGCTGGATGCACACTGCGAGCAGGCCATCGGCGATCAGTTCATAGGGCTTGCCGTCACGGTCCAAGGCCTTGATCTTCACGCGCAGGGGGCGTTCGACGTTCTCGTAGAACTCCGGCACCGACAGGCAACCTTCCTGGTATTCGCCCATCTCTTCAGTCAGCGGTTCGAACTCGGGGTTAATAAACACCCGCGGTTCGCTGCGATCTTCCGACAGGTCCATGACCACGACGCGTTGATGCACGTTGACCTGGGTGGCGGCGAGGCCGATGCCCGGGGCTTCATACATTGTTTCAAACATGTCATCGACCAACTGACGAACCTTGTCGTCCACTACGGCCACCGGTTTGGCGATCGTGCGCAGGCGCGAGTCGGGGAATTCGAGGATGTTCAAAATAGCCATAAGCGTAATTGCTGCACATGTGAGGTAGAGGCAAATCGGCGGTGGGATGGACCCAGTCAGCCGGTGTGAAAGGTTCGAAAGCCGCGAAGGCTATGGCATTTCACGCGAACGTACATAATAAAGGAGATTCACCCCATGAGGAAATCGCTACTCGTCTTGCTGCTGTGGGCGCCGCTCGCCGTGGCCCTGCTTCCCCAGCCCGGCCAGCGTCTGGAACACGCGACGCAACAGGCCATCCAGCAGTTTTTACTGCACAACCGCATTCTCGATACAGCCCAGGACCTGGACAACGCACCTTACATTGTCGCGGCGGACGCGGGCCGAGTACTCGGCGCCAATGGCGAGCGGGTACATGCCAGAGGCAACCTGGACCCGGCCCAGCCAAATTACGGGATCTTTCGCCGGGGTAAGGCCTACACCGACCCCGACACCCAGGAACTGCTGGGCATCAACGCCGACGACATCGGCACCGCGCGTTTTGTGATGGCTGGCGACCTCACCACCCTGGCAGTGCAGCGGGTCACCCAGGAAGTACGCCCGGGCGACCGCTTGTTGCGCACCGAGCCGCCCGTGGAGCTGGCCAACCTCAAGGCCCCCAAGCCTGCGCTTTTTATCGAAGGGCACATTATCGATGTCCCCAAAGGCATCACCCAGATCGGCGTATTGGACGCCGTGACCCTGAACAAGGGCCGTCGTGACGGCTTGGTCGAAGGCCAACTGCTCAGGGTGATCAAGACCGGGGCCACCGTACGCGACACCCTCACCGGCATCCCGACCAAGCTCCCCGATGAACGCGCCGGCACCCTGGTGGTGTTTCGTACCTATGAAAAGCTCAGTTATGGCCTGGTGCTCAGTGCCTCACGCGCACTGGCCGTTATGGATCGATTCGAGACTGCCCAACAAACACAATAAATAGCCTGCTAAATAAGTTACCAACAGAGTTATCCACAGCTTGTTCCGGTCAAGGATGATCAAATGTATCCGATAAACAGCAGCGATATTTCCCCGTCAGAACTGGAAGCTCGACTACGCTTGCACAGGCTGCCAGAGCTGGGCCCCAAGCGTTTTCGTGTATTGATTGACGCGTTCGGCTCTGCCTCAAAGGCCATCAGTGCCCCCGCCAGTGCCTGGCGTTCCCTCGGCTTGCCGGCCATCAGCGCCGATGCCCGGCGCAGCCCTGAAATACGTGACGGTGCCGGTGAGGCATTGGCATGGTTGGCGCAGCCGGCCCAGCATTTGCTGATGTGGGACCAACCTGAGTACCCCGCACTGCTCGCCCAGATCGACGACGCACCCCCACTATTGTTCGTCGCCGGCGACCCCAAAATCCTCGAAAAACCGCAGTTGGCCATGGTCGGCAGCCGCCGTGCTTCGCGCCCTGGCATGGACACTGCGGCGGCCTTTTCCCGCGCCTTGGCAAGTGCCGGTTTTGTCATCACCAGTGGTCTCGCGTTGGGCATAGATGGCGCGGCGCATCAGGCAGCCCTGGACGTCGGCGGCCAGACAATCGGCGTGCTCGGCACTGGGCTTGAAAACTTTTATCCACAGCGCCACCGACAGCTCGCAGCGGCGATGATTGCCCAAGGCAGCGCGGTGGTTTCCGAGTTTCCACTGAGCGCCGCGCCCCAGGCCGCGAACTTCCCCCGGCGCAACCGGATCATCAGTGGCCTGTCGCTGGGCGTGCTGGTGGTGGAAGCCAGCATGGCCAGCGGTTCGCTGATCACCGCGCGGCTGGCGGCTGAGCAAGGGCGGGAGGTGTATGCGATCCCGGGCTCCATCCATCATCCCGGCGCCAAGGGCTGCCATCAATTGATCCGCGATGGCGCGACGTTGGTGGAATCCATCGAGCATATTCTGGAAGGGTTGCGGGGCTGGCAGGCACTGTCCCGCCCGGCGCCGATGCCGGTGACTCATCCACTGGTGGCGTTGCTGCATGCCGCGCCGCACACCAGCGAGGCCCTGGCGATTGCCAGCGGGCGGCCTTTGTCCCACGTGCTGGCGACACTGACCGAGCTTGAGCTCGAAGGCCAGGTGATCTGCGAAAGCGGGCGCTGGCTTGCGCGCTGCTAGGTTTTGTAAAGAAGATCGGTAAACTGCGCAGAGCTTTAGTCCGGAGAGTGAGCAATGGTCAACAGGTGGCGTGTGCTGGAAACCGCACGAGAAATTCGCGCAGGCGCGGTGATTGCCTACCCGACCGAAGCGGTCTGGGGCCTTGGCTGCGACCCGTGGAACGAAGAAGCGGTGGACCGGCTGCTGGCGATCAAGAATCGGTCGGTGGACAAGGGCCTGATCCTGGTGGCGGATAACATTCGCCAGTTCGACTTTCTCTTTGAAGACTTCCCGGACACCTGGATCGAGCGCATGGCCAGCACCTGGCCTGGGCCTAATACCTGGCTGGTGCCGCATCAGGATTTGCTGCCTGAATGGGTGACGGGTGTGCACGACACGGTGGCGTTGCGGGTGAGCGATCACCCACTGGTGCGGGATTTGTGTTCGCTGGTGGGGCCGCTGATTTCCACCTCGGCCAACCCGCAAGGGCGCCCGGCTGCGCGTACGCGGCTTCGCGTGGAGCAGTATTTCCGTGGCCAGGTCGATCGGGTGTTGGGTGGCGCCCTGGGTGGGCGCAAGAACCCGAGCCTGATTCGTGACTTGGCGACGGGTGAGGTGGTGCGGCCTTCCTGAGACCGAGGTGCGGCCATCGCGGGCAAGCCCGGCTCCCACATTCGAACGCATTCCTCCCATTGGAATCCGATCAAAATGTGGGAGCGGGCTTGCCCGCGAAGAGGCCATTACTGCCCCCAGAGATCTATCGCCTTACGGCAACAGAATGGTCGACCCCGTCGTTCGCCGCCCCGACAACTCAGTCTGCGCCTTCGCCGCATCCGCCAACGAAAACCGCTGGTTGATATCAATGCGCACCTTGCCGCTCTTGATCATCGAGAACAGATCATCGGCCATCGCCTGCAGGTTTTCCGGGTTATTGGCGTAGGTCGCCAACGTCGGCCGGGTCACGTACAGCGAGCCCTTCGCCGCCAGAATCCCCAGGTTCACGCCGTCCACTGCGCCCGACGCATTACCGAAGCTCACCACCAGCCCACGCGGCGCCACGCTGTCCAGCGAGGTCAGCCAGGTGTCCTTGCCGACGCCGTCGTACACCACCGGGACTTTTTTGCCGTCGGTCAATTCCAGCACGCGTTGTGCGACGTTTTCCTTGCTGTAGTCGATGGTTTCCCAGGCGCCGAGGGATTTGGCCAGCGCGGCTTTTTCCGGCGAACTCACCGTGCCGATCAGCTTCACGCCCAAGGCCTTGGCCCATTGACAGGCCAGCGAACCCACGCCACCGGCAGCAGCGTGGAACAGAATGGTTTCGCCGCCCTTCAATTCATAGGTCTGGCGCAGCAGGTACTGCACGGTCAGGCCCTTGAGCATCGCGCCGGCGGCTTGTTCGAAGCTGATATCGTCCGGCAAATGCACCAGGTTGGCGGCGGGCAACACATGCAGCTCGCTGTAGGCGCCCAACGGGCCGCTGCCGTAGGCCACACGGTCGCCGACTTTAAATTGCGTAACCTCGCTGCCCACCGCATCAACAACGCCAGCACCTTCGGCGCCCAGGCCCGACGGCAAGGCGGGTGGCGCATACAGACCACTGCGGAAATAAGTGTCGATGAAGTTCAGGCCGACGGCCTCGTTACGCACGCGAACCTGTTGCGGGCCAGGCTCTGCCGGCGTGTAGTCCACATACTCAAGCACTTCGGGGCCGCCATGGGCACGGAACTGGATACGTTTGGCCATCTGCACTTCTCCTGAGGTCGAATTCGCGTAGCCCTCTATCCCACTCCTAAGCTTGATCTTCGTCAACTGCGGCGAAACGGACCGCAGTGGTATCCTGTGCGCCCATTTGCCGCCGACGCCCAATGGCCTCGCGTAGCTTTGCCCGATTCAAGGTGATGCCATGACTACCCGCACCGAGGCTGTTAAAGCCTACCTGCTCGACCTGCAAGACCGTATTTGCAGCGCCCTGGAAACCTTCGAGACGGACACTCGCTTTATCGAAGACGCCTGGACTCGGCCTGCCGGTGGTGGCGGTCGCACCCGCGTGATCGAAAACGGCACGGTCATCGAAAAAGGCGGCGTTAACTTTTCCCACGTGTTTGGCAGCGGCCTCCCACCGTCCGCCAGTGCGCATCGCCCTGAGCTGGCCGGTCGCGGCTTCGAAGCCTTGGGCGTGTCGCTGGTGATCCACCCGCACAACCCGCATGTGCCGACGTCCCACGCCAACGTGCGCTTTTTCATCGCTGAAAAAGACGGCGAAGAGCCGGTGTGGTGGTTCGGTGGCGGTTTCGACCTCACGCCCTACTACGGCAACGAAGAAGACTGCATCCACTGGCACCGCGTGGCCGAGCAGGCCTGCGCGCCGTTCGGGCCGGATGTGTACTCGCGCTACAAGGCCTGGTGCGACACCTACTTCCATATCAAGCACCGTAATGAGCCGCGCGGCATTGGCGGCCTGTTCTTCGATGACTTGAACGAATGGGACTTCGACACCTGCTTCGCCTTCATCCGCGCCATCGGCGATGCCTACATCGACGCCTACCTGCCAATCGTGCAGCGCCGCAAGGCCCTGGCTTATACCGAACAGCAGCGCCAGTTCCAGGAGTTCCGCCGTGGGCGCTATGTCGAGTTCAACCTGGTCTATGACCGTGGCACCCTGTTCGGCCTGCAATCGGGCGGGCGCACTGAGTCGATCCTGATGTCGCTGCCGCCGCAAGTGCGCTGGAGCTACGACTGGAAGGCCGAGGCCGGCAGCGAAGAGGCACGCCTCACCGATTACTTCCTGCAGGACCGCGACTGGCTCGGCCTCGCCGCGCCCAAGGCGGCTGTCTGATGGACCGTTATGTCGTGTTCGGCAACCCTATCGGCCACAGCAAGTCGCCGTTGATTCATCGCCTGTTCGCCGAGCAGACCGGTGAGCAGCTGGACTACAGCACCTTGCTCGCGCCGCTGGAGGATTTTACCGGCTGTGCCCGTGAGTTTTTTCAGCAAGGCCGTGGCGCCAACGTCACCGTGCCGTTCAAGGAAGATGCCTACCGCCTGGCCAACAGCTTGACCGAACGCGCCCAGCGCGCCGGGGCGGTGAATACGCTGAGCAAGTTGGCCGACGGCACTTTGCTGGGCGACAACACCGACGGCGCCGGCCTGGTGCGCGACCTTAAGGTGAACGCCGGGTTAAGCCTGCACGGCAAACGCATCCTGTTGCTCGGTGCCGGTGGCGCGGTGCGCGGCGCGTTGGAGCCCTTGCTGGCCGAGCAGCCTGCCGCGCTGATCATTGCCAACCGCACGGTGGAAAAGGCCGAATTGCTCGCCGAGCTGTTCGATGACCTGGGCCCGGTGTCTGCCAGTGGTTTCGACTGGCTGCGTGAGTCGGTGGACGTAATCATCAATGCCACCTCCGCCAGCCTGTCAGGCGATGTACCGCCGATTGCCGGCAGCCTGATCGAACCGGGCAAGACCTTTTGCTACGACATGATGTACGCCAAGGAGCCCACGGCGTTCTGCCGTTGGGCGACAGAGCAAGGCGCAGCAGTGGCGATGGATGGCTTGGGCATGCTGGTGGAACAGGCGGCGGAAGCGTTCTTCCTGTGGCGCGGCGTGCGCCCGGATTCGGCGCCGGTGTTGGCTGAGCTGCGGCGGCAGTTGGCCTGACACAACGCGAATGTGGTCACAGTCAGTGTGGGAGCGGGCTTGCTCGCGAAAGCGCTGTGTCAGTCAATAATTACTTAACTGAGCCACCGCATTCGCGAGCAAGCCCGCTCCCACAGTTTTAACCGCATTCAGTCTTCGAAATGGATGGGGCAGTTGTCGGCCCCTTCGAGTTTTTTCAGCTCTTCCACCACCTGCGGTCTGGCCCGGCGCAATGTCAGGCTACGCCCCAACCCCTTAAGCCGCCGCGCCTCCTGGTGCAGCATCTCCACCCCGGAATAGTCGATAAAGTTGATCTGCTGCGCCTCGATCACCACCCGCTTGCCCTGCAAGCTTTGCAGGCGCACTTGCAGGTAATGGCTGGCGCCAAAAAAGATCGAGCCACCCACCCGCAACACATCCTCGTCACCGTCGCGCCACTGCTGAACGCGCGGTTGCGAGGTGCGCTTGAGGTAGAAAAACAACGAAGCCAGCACCCCGGCATAGATCGCTGTTTGCAGCTCCAGCAGCAAGGTGGCGACGCACGTCAGGCTCATCACCACAAACTCGGCGCGGCTCACGCGGAACAATGCGCGAATGCCGCGGTGGTCCACCAGGCCCCAGCAAATCAGCAGGATGCTTGCGGCCATGCTCGGGATCGGAATATGCGCGATCAACGCCGCACCAAACAGTGCGAATAAAGCCACCCAGAGTGCGGAAAACACGCCTGCCAACGGTGAGCAGGCGCCCGCCTCGTAGCTGAGGCCGGAACGCGTAAAGGAACCGGCTGACAGGTAGCCGGAGAAAAAACCGCCGACGATATTGGATAAACCCTGCGCGCGGACTTCCTGGTTGGCATCGAGCAATTGCTGCGAACGCGCCGACAGCGAGCGCGCAATCGACAGGCTGGTCACCAGCCCCAGCATGCCCACTGCCACGGCACTCGGCAGCAGGCGCAGGAGCATGTCCAGGTCCATCGGTAATGGGCTGAACGGCGGCAGCTTGCCCACAAACGAACTGACCCGCGCCACATGCCCGAACATCGCTGGCCACAGCCAGGCTGCCAGGCTGCTCAACGCCAGGGCAATCAACAACGTCGGCCAGCGTGGCACCAGGTATTTGAGCAGCGCGCCAACCAGCAAGGTGCTTAAGCCCAAGGCGAGGGAGGCGTGGTCCCATTCGCCAGCGTGATCGATGAGCGCCAGCAAACTGTTAATCGCCGTGGCTTGGCTGGGCAGCTCCAGCCCCAGCAGGTTGGGCAGCTGCCCCAAGGCAATCACCACGGCGGCACCCAGGGTGAACCCCAGTACCACGGAGTGCGAGACGAAATTCACCAGCGCGCCGAAGCGCAGCATGCCCAACAGCCACTGGAAAACCCCGGCGAGGAACGTCAGCAGCAGGATCAACGTGATGTAGTCCTGCGACCCTGGCACAGCCAAGGGACTGACGCTGGCGTACAGCACGATGGAAATGGCGGCTGTCGGGCCGCAGATCAGGTGCCAGGAGGAACCCCAGAGGCAGGCGATCAGCACTGGGATGATGGCGGCGTACAAGCCGTATTCCGGTGGGAGACCGGCGATCAGCGCGTAGGCAATCGACTGCGGCAGCGCGAGCACGGCACCGCTGAGGCCGACCATCGCGTCCCGGCCGACGCTGGCGCGGGTTTGGCGCGGCAGCCAGGCGAGGAAGGGGAAGAGAGTGTGGCGGTTGGGCCGGGGCATCGCAGACTCGGGTTTGAAGGGATTAGCTCAGGGTATCAGTACACACCGGCATCTGTGGGAGGGGGCTTGCTCCCGATAGCGGTGGTTCAGGCAACATTTGCTTTGCTGAACCACCGCCTTCGCGAGCAAGCCCGCTCCCACATTTGGCGTGTGTTGGGCTTTAAAATTTTGCTTTTACAGCGGCCAACGCATCCTGGCCGTCCATGGTTTTTACGCCATCCAGCCACTTGTCCAACACAGCCGGGTTGGCCTTGATCCACGCCTTCGCCGCATCAGCATTGCTGACTTTTTTATTCACCACTTCAGCCATGATGCTGTTCTCCATCTCCTGGGTAAAACTCAGGTTGGTCAGCAGCTTCCCGACATTCGGGCAGGCCTGTGCATAACCCTTGCGGGTCAAGGTATACACGCTGCCGGTGTCGCCGAAGTACTTCTCGCCGCCCTTGAGGTAGTGCATTTTCAACTGCACGTTCATCGGGTGCGGCGTCCAGCCCAGGAAGGTCACGAACTTCTGCTTCTTAACCGCCCGCGACACTTCGGCCAGCATTGCTTGTTCGCTCGATTCGATCAGCTTCCACTGGCCGAGGTCGAAGTCGTTCTTCTTGATGATCTCCTGCAGCGAGATATTCGCCGGCGCGCCGGAGCCGATGCCGTAGATCTTCTTGTCGAACTTATCGGCATATTTGTTCAAGTCGGCAAAGTCATGCACCCCGGCGTCCCACACGTAGTCCGGCACGGCGAGGGTGAACTCGGTGCCGTCGAGGTTTTTCGCCAGTTGCACCACATCACCGTTGGCCACGAACTTGTCATAGAAGCCCTGTTGCGCCGGCATCCAGTTGCCCAGGAACACATCCACCTGGCCGTCCTTGAGCCCGCCGAATGTAATCGGCACCGCCAGCGTGTCGACCTTGGCCTTGTAGCCCATGCCGTTCAACAGAAAACCGGTGATGGCATTGGTGGCGGCAATATCGCTCCAGCCCGGATCGGCCATCTTCACCGTGTCACAGCGGGTGTCCGCGTACACATTGGCGCTACTGAGCACCAACATGCCCAACACTACAGTCAACTTTTGCATGGCCTTCCCTCTGTCTATTTATTGGTTTTGGCAGGGTTGTGGATAACGTGCCTTGCGCTCCAGGTCGTCGAGGTCGATATGGTTGCGCATGTATTGCTGACTGGCGTCCACCAGTGGCTGGTGATCCCAGCTCTTCAGCTTGCCTTGGGTCAGCGCCTCAAACACCAGGCGACGACGGCGTTGGCTGGCGAGCACCTGTTGGTGGATCGCCGGGATGTCCCATTTGGCCCGCGCCTCACTCAAAAACGCCTCGAACAGTGCTCGGTGTTCCGCTGACTGGCTGAGGTTCTCCCGCTCGTGCGGGTCGTTGTGTACATCGAACAGTAGACATGGGTCGTCTTCGCTGTAGATGAATTTGTACGCGCCACGGCGAATCATCATCAAAGGGCTGATGGTGCCTTCGGCCATGTATTCGCCAAACACTTCGTCGTGCCCGCCCTGCCCCAGCAAGTGCGGGACCAGTGAACGGCCGTCCAGCGGCAAGCGCGGGTCCAGCTCGCCGCCGGCCAGTTCCACCAGGGTTGGCAGCAGGTCGGCGGTGGACACGGCTTTGCTCACGCGGCCAGCCGTAAACTGCCCCGGCGCACTGACCAGCAGCGGCACGCGGGCAGCCATTTCAAACCAGTGCATTTTGTACCAGAGGCCGCGCTCGCCAAGCATGTCGCCGTGGTCGCCGGAGAAGATGATGATGGTGTCGTCGGCCAGGCCGGTGTCTTCCAGGGTTTGCAGAAGTTTGCCGACGTTGCTGTCGATGTAGCTGCATGCGCCGAAGTAGGCGCGGCGCGCATCGCGGATCTTGTTCAGCGCCAGCGGCTTGTCCCACAGGTCATAGACCTTGAGCAGGCGCTGGGAGTGCGGGTCGAGGTCGGCCTGGGCCGGCGTCGTAGGCAAAGGGATGTCGTTGTCGTCGTACAGGTCCCAGAACGGCTTGGGAATGGTGTACGGGTCGTGTGGGTGAGTCATCGACACGGTCAGGCAGAACGGCTGGTCGCCGTCTTCACGGATATGGTCGAACAGGTATTGCTGGGCCTTGAACACCACCTCTTCGTCGAAATCCAGCTGGTTGGTGCGCACGCACGGGCCGGCTTGCAACACCGAGGACATGTTGTGATACCAGGTGGGGCGCACGTCCGGCTCATCCCAGTTCACTGCCCAACCATAATCGGCAGGGTAGATGTCGCTGGTCAGGCGTTCCTCGTAACCGTGCAGTTGGTCGGGGCCGCAGAAGTGCATTTTGCCGGACAGCGCGGTGCGGTAGCCGAGGCGGCGCAGGTAGTGGGCATAAGTCGGTACATCGGCGGGGAAATCCGCCGCGTTGTCGTAGGCGCCGATCTTGCTCGGCAACTGGCCGCTGACCAGGGTGAAACGTGACGGCGCGCACAGCGGGCTGTTGCAATACGCGGCGTCGAATACCACGCCCTGTGCGGCGAGACGGCTCAGGTTGGGCAGTTTGATCGGGGAGGATCCGTAGAACGGAAGCATCGGCGCGGCCATTTGATCGGCCATGATGAAAAGAATGTTCTTGCGCTTCATGAGTCTTCGGCATTCCATAGGCAGTGTTTATGCGAATGAGCATGCAGCCCATGGAAAATGGGGTAAAGCCCATGAAAAGCAATGTCTAGGATAAGCACAGATTATGTATGAAGCCCTCGGTGATGTATCCCTCGACCTGCTGCGCGCTTTCGAAGTGGCGGCACGCCATCGCAGCTTTACCGCCGCCGCGATGGAACTGGGCACCACCCAGCCGGCCATCAGCCAGCAGATCAAGCGCCTCGAAGAACAGTTGATGATCCGCCTGTTTGATCGCATCTACCGTGGCATCGAGCTGACCGACGCTGGCGCCCTGTTGTTTGAGCATGTGCAAGGCGGTTTGCAGACCATCAACCAAGGCCTGAGCGCGATCACCCAGCAGGACCAGCATGAAGTGCTGCAAGTGGCCACCGACTTCGCCTTTGCCGCCTACTGGCTGATGCCGCGCCTGCATCGCTTTCACCAGGCCAACCCGCAGGTCGACGTCAGCCTGGTCACCAGCGAACGCAACCACGCCACCTTGCGCAGCGATATCGACGTGGCGGTGTTGTTCGGTGATGGCCGTTTCAAGCAAGGCGACAGCCTGTGGCTGTTCAACGAGGAAGTGTTTCCGGTGTGCAGCCCGCAATGGCTCAAGCACCAAGCCCAGCCGCTGACTGTGCAGACGTTGCAGGACTATCCCCTGCTGCACCTGCGCCAGGAAAACAACAGCCAGTGGTTCGACTGGAGCGGCGTATTTCGCGAGCTGGGCATCACCACCGCACCCACGCCCGGCCAACTGCGTTTCGACAACTACACCTTGTTGATCCAGGCCGCGATTGCCGGCCAAGGCGTGGCCATCGGCTGGCGCCACTTGGTGGATAACCTGCTGGAACAGAACTGGCTGTGCCGGCCGATCAGCGACACGGTGATTTCACGCTTCGGTTATTACGTGGTGCAACCGCAGCGCAAACGCCGTGGGCAGTTGGTCGAGCGCTTTGTTGATTGGCTGGTGGCCGAGCAAGCCAGCAGCGCGCAGTCGCTGACCGGGCTGGCCCTGCCGTCGATTGCGGTCTAGGATCGGCGCATATTGGAGCCGGATTTCGCCATGCAACGTATCAAGGGCTACCACGCCCATATCTACTTCGACGCCAGCACCATCGACCAGGCACGCACGCTCTGCGAGGACGCGGCCAAGCTGTTCCCGCTGCGCATGGGCCGCGTGCATGAGCGCCCAGTGGGCCCGCACCCGGACTGGAGCTGCCAACTGGCGTTCGAGCCGGAATACATCGGCGTGGTGCTGCCCTGGTTGGCGCTGCATCGCGAGGGGTTGGTGGTGTTCCTGCACCCTGATACCGGCGACGACCTGAAGGACCACACCGATTATGCGATCTGGATGGGCGCGATGCCCGAGTTGGACCTGTCTATTTTTTAACCAGTGCTGATAACAATCCCGCTGCCTTTGTAAAAAGGCAGCGGGATTTTTTGTATATCAGCCCAATATATGGGACCGTTATTTATATATTGAGATATCGCCGGTCATAGGTTTATATTCGCCCATCTGCTTTTTTCAGCACCCACTCATTTCAGGTGAAGCGATGCAGGCGCAATTGATCGCGCTCGACTGGGGGACCAGCTCCCTTCGTGCTTATAAAATCGGCTTGGCCGGCAGGGTGCTCGAACAGCGCGCGCTGGCGTTCGGCATCATGCACCTGCCCAGCGAACCTCGGGACATCGCCGGCGTGCGTTGCAGCAATGGCTTCGAGTTGGCGTTCGATGCGGCCTGCGGTGATTGGCTGGATGCTGCGCCCAGCCTGCCGGTGATTGCCTGCGGCATGGTCGGCAGCGCCCAGGGTTGGAGCGAAGCGGCCTATCGCAACACGCCGGTCGATGTCGCCAGCCTCGGCCAGGCGCTGCATACCGTGCGCAGCCTGCGCGGCGTTGATGTGCATATCGTGCCCGGCGTGATCGAACGGGTCGGCTTGCCCAATGTGATGCGCGGCGAAGAAACCCAAGTGCTCGGCGTGCTGCAAGGCCTGGGTGCTGAAGTGTTGATCGGCCTGCCGGGCAGCCATTCCAAATGGGTGGAGGTGGTGGATGGCTGCATCACGCACTTCGACACCTTTATGACCGGTGAGCTGTTCGCCGTGCTCAGCCAGCACAGCATCCTCGGCCGTACGCAAAAGACGTGTGAACACTTCCAGGCCGAGGCGTTTGATCGCGGCGTGCACGTGGCGCTTTCCAAAGACGGCCAGCGCGGCATGCTCTCGACAGTGTTCAGTGCCCGCACCCTTGGGCTGACCGCCGAACTGGCTCCCGACCAGCAGCCGGATTACCTCTCCGGCCTGCTGATCGGCCATGAACTTGCCGGCTTGCCGGCGCACGTAAAACATAAGCCTATCGTCCTGGTCGGCACCGCACCGCTCTGCGCCCGTTACCAACGCGCCCTCGCCCTGTGCGGCTTTGCCCACGTCAGCGTGGCGCAGGAAGCTACCGCGCGTGGCTTGTGGCAACTGGCCGTGGCCGCCGGGCTCACTCAACCTGTCCTGGAGGCCTGACATGCTCAAGCAAGCACTCGCACACAACGGTTTGATCGCAATCCTGCGCGGCGTACGCCCGGACGAAGCTGCAGCGATTGGCCAGGTGCTTTATCAAGCCGGCTTTCGGGTGATCGAAGTGCCGCTGAATTCGCCGGACCCTTACACCAGCATCCGCACGTTACGCGACAGTCTGCCTGCCGATTGCCTGATCGGCGCGGGCACTGTGTTGACGCCTGCGCAGGTGGAGCAAGTCAAAGCCGCGGGCGGCCAAGTAATCGTCATGCCTCACAGCGATGCCAAGGTGTTGCGCGCCGCGAAAGCAGCGGGCTTGTACCTGTCGCCGGGCGTGGCTACGCCCACTGAAGCCTTCGCCGCACTGGCCGAAGGCGCCGACGTGTTGAAGCTGTTCCCGGCCGAGCAAATGGGCCCGGCGGTGATCAAGGCGTGGCTGGCGGTGTTGCCGGCTGGCACGTTGTTGCTGCCGGTGGGCGGTGTGACCCCGGACAACATGCAGGTGTATTTCGACGCAGGCGCCAAGGGCTTTGGCCTGGGCTCCGGCTTGTTCAAGCCGGGCATGTCTGTGGATCAAGTGGCGAGCAGTGCGCAGGCGTATGTCGCGGCCTGGAACGCGCTGAATTGATGCCCTGAAAAGAACGCAAGTTTTGCGCCCTCGGCGCTGCATCGACAAGAGAGATAAGAAGATGAAAATCACCAAACTGACCACCTTCATCGTCCCGCCGCGCTGGTGCTTCCTCAAGGTCGAAACCGACCAGGGCGTGACCGGCTGGGGTGAGCCTGTGGTAGAGGGCCGCGCCCACACCGTGGCGGCGGCTGTCGAAGAACTTTCCGACTACCTGATCGGCAAAGACCCACGCAATATCGAAGACATCTGGACTGTGCTCTATCGCGGCGGCTTCTACCGAGGCGGCGCCGTGCACATGAGCGCCCTCGCCGGTATCGACCAGGCGCTGTGGGACATCAAGGGCAAGGCGTTGGGCGTGTCGGTCAGCGACCTGCTGGGCGGCCAGGTGCGTGACAAGATCCGCGTGTATTCATGGATCGGCGGCGACCGCCCGGCCGACACCGCGCGTGCTGCCAAAGAAGCCGTGGCCCGTGGCTTCACTGCGGTGAAGATGAATGGCACCGAAGAGCTGCAATTCGTCGACAGCTTTGAAAAAGTCGACCTGGCCCTGGCCAATGTGGCGGCCGTGCGCGATGCGGTGGGCCCTAACGTCGGCATCGGCGTCGACTTCCATGGCCGCGTGCACAAGCCCATGGCCAAGGTGCTGATGAAAGAGCTCGACCCGTACAAACTGATGTTTATCGAAGAGCCGGTGCTCAGCGAAAACTACGAAGCGCTGAAAGAACTGGCGCCGCTGACCAGCACGCCGATTGCCCTGGGTGAGCGCCTGTTCTCGCGCTGGGATTTCAAGCGCGTGCTCAGCGAAGGTTACGTCGACATCATCCAGCCGGACGCCTCCCACGCCGGCGGCATCACCGAAACCCGCAAGATAGCCAACATGGCCGAAGCCTACGACGTGGCCCTGGCCCTGCACTGCCCGCTGGGCCCGATTGCCTTGGCGGCCTGCCTGCAATTGGACGCGGTTTGCTACAACGCGTTTATCCAGGAGCAAAGCCTGGGCATTCACTACAACGAGAGCAACGACCTGCTCGACTACGTGCGTGACCCGGGCGTGTTCGACTATGACAAAGGCTTCGTGAAGATCCCCAACGGGCCAGGCCTGGGCATCGAGATCAACGAGGAATACGTGATCGAACGCGCAGCCATCGGCCACCGCTGGCGCAACCCGATCTGGCGGCATGCCGATGGCAGCTTTGCCGAGTGGTGATTCCTCCACACTGATCGTTCACACGCTCCGCGTGGGAATGCCTCCTGTGACGCTCTGCGTCACGCTTTTAAAAGCGGACGCGGAGCGTCCCGAGCTGCATTCCCACGCAGAGCGTGGGAACGATCAACACAGACCTCAATAATCATAAGAAGAGGCAACCCCCATGCACCCTGAATCCCTCACCGGGCAGGCTTCTCTCGTCACGCCCAGCAGAAAGCGTTTCTTCATCATGGTGCTGCTGTTTATCACCGTGGTGATCAACTACCTCGACCGTAGCAACCTGTCGATTGCTGCCCCGGCCTTGACCAGCGAACTGGGCATCGACCCGGTGCACATTGGGCTGATCTTCTCCGCCTTCGGCTGGACCTATGCCGCCATGCAGATCCCCGGCGGCTGGTTGGTGGACCGCGTGCCGCCGCGCATTCTCTACACCGTGGCCCTGCTGTTGTGGTCGATTGCCACCGTGATGCTCGGCTTTGCCGCCAGCTTTATCGCGCTGTTCGTGCTGCGCATGGCCGTCGGCGCGCTGGAAGCACCGGCCTACCCGATCAACAGCCGTGTGGTCACCACCTGGTTTCCCGAGCGCGAGCGCGCCACGGCGATTGGTGTTTATACGTCGGGGCAGTTTGTCGGGTTGGCGTTTCTCACGCCGGTACTGGCTTGGCTGCAACATGCGTTTGGCTGGCACATGGTGTTTGTCGCCACCGGTGGCGTGGGCATTGTGTGGGCGCTGATCTGGTACGCGGTGTACCGCGAGCCGAAGGATTTCAAAGGCGCCAACGCGGCTGAAATCGAGCTGATCCGCGAAGGTGGCGGGCTGGTGGACATGCAGGCGAAAGTGGTCAAGGCGCCGTTCAGCTGGGTCGACCTGGGCATCGTGCTGAGCAAGCGCAAGCTGTGGGGCATCTATCTGGGGCAGTTCTGCCTGAACTCTACGCTGTGGTTTTTCCTGACGTGGTTTCCGACCTACCTGGTGAAATACCGCGGCATGGACTTCATCAAATCCGGCTTGCTGGCGTCGTTGCCCTTCCTGGCGGCGTTTGTGGGTGTGCTGTGTTCGGGGATTTTTTCCGACTGGCTGATTCGCCGAGGCGCGTCGGTAGGCTTTGCGCGCAAGTTGCCGATTATTGGTGGGTTGCTGATTTCTACCGCGATCATTGGCGCCAACTATGCGGACTCGACCGCGTGGGTGATTGTGTTTCTGGCGGTGGCATTTTTCGGCAATGGCTTGGCGTCGATCACTTGGTCATTGGTGTCCACCTTGGCGCCGGCGCGGTTGCTGGGGCTGACGGGTGGGGTGTTTAACTTCATCGGTAACTTGTCGGCGATCACCACGCCAATTGTGATTGGCTTTCTGGCCAGTGGGGATTCGTTTGCGCCGGCGATTACCTACATTGCGGTGCTGGCGTTGTTGGGGGCGCTGTCCTACGTATTGCTGGTAGGCAAAGTCGAGCGCATCGAACTGAATGAATAACGTGTGGCGAGGGAGCAAACTCCCTCGCCACAAAAGCATCAGTGTTAGTTGAGCACGCCGTCGAGGATTTCGTAGACGATGCCCGTGCCCACTGCAATCAACACCACGTCCGGCCCGGAGCGGCGCCATTCATAACCCTGGTAAACCGGCAGGCGGGCCAGGGCGCGGTTGTCCAGGCGTTCGCCATAGTAGCCGCGTGGCAGTGGCTGGCCGCGCACCAGGCGTACATTCGGCGGTGGGGGTGCGCCGCGGGAGAACTGGCCGTGGTTGTCGTGGATGATCTGCCGCACTGGGCCGAAGTCCTGAGGCGGGCCACGACGATTATTCTGCGGGCCGCGATGGTCGTCGCCACGTTGCTCGTGCTGGCCTTGCTGGCCTTGCGGGCCGCCACGGCCAGGGCCGTCGCCATCACCGCGTTGGTCAGGCGGCGCGGCCTGCACCAGGGCACTCGCGCCGAGCATCAGCACGCCGAGACCAGCGATCAAGCGTTTAGGCATTTTCATGGGGTGTTTCCTCAGTACTGCACGAACAAAAAAGGGATGTCGAACGAGGTTCGAAATCCCTTGGTCTTGTCAGTTTAGGTACTGAACCGCCGGTTTGATTCCTCTGTATCAGGAACTTTACCTACTGCTACACGGCGTTTACTTACGGGCGTTACGGACACCTTCCGACAGCGCCGCGCACAGGCTCAATACACCATCAATGGCTTGCTGATCATTTTTGGCATTAGCGATGTGGTCGATCAGTGCCGAACCCACCACCACACCGTCAGCCAGGCGCGCGATGGCGGCGGCTTGTTCGGGGGTGCGAATACCAAAACCGATGCTGATCGGCAGGTCGGTATGCCGACGCAGGCGGGTCACGGCTTCTTCGACGTGCTCCAGCGTGGCGGCACCGGCACCGGTCACACCGGCCACCGAGACGTAGTACACAAAGCCTGAGCTGCCGTTCAGCACGGTCGGCAGGCGCACGTCATCGGTGGTCGGCGTGGTCAGGCGGATAAAGTCGATGCCTGCAGCCTGGGCCGGGTCGCACAGCTCACCGTTGTGCTCGGGCGGCATGTCCACCACGATCAAGCCGTCAACGCCGGCTTCTTTGGCATCGGTGATGAACTGCGGCACGCCGTATTTGTGGATCGGGTTGAAGTAGCCCATCAACACCAGCGGGGTGTCGTTGTTGTCTTTGCGGAACTCGCGAACCATCTGCAGGGTTTTCGCCAGGTTCTGCTTGGCTTCCAGCGCGCGGATGTTGGCCAGTTGAATCGCCGGGCCGTCGGCCATTGGGTCGGTGAAGGGCATGCCCAACTCGATCACATCGGCGCCAGCTGCCGGCAAGCCCTTGAGGATCGCCAGCGAGGTGTCATAACCCGGGTCGCCGGCGGTGACGAAGGTCACCAGGGCGGCGCGGTTTTGTTCTTTCAGCTGCGCAAAACGGGTTTGCAGGCGGCTCATTTAGTGTTTCTCCTGCTGAGACTGTTCCATGTGGTGCATCACGGTCTGCATGTCTTTGTCGCCACGGCCGGACAAGTTGACCACCATCAGGTGATCCTTCGGCAGATTCGGTGCGCGTTTGAACACTTCGGCCAAGGCGTGGGCGGTTTCCAGTGCGGGAATAATCCCTTCCAGGCGGCAGCATTTGTGGAATGCGATCAGGGCCTCGTCGTCGGTCACCGAGGTGTACTGGGCGCGGCCGATATCATGCAACCACGCGTGTTCAGGGCCGATGCCGGGGTAGTCGAGGCCCGCGGAAATCGAGTGGGCGTCGATGATCTGGCCGTCGTCGTCCTGCAGCAGAAAGGTGCGGTTGCCGTGCAGCACGCCCGGTACGCCGCCATTGAGGCTGGCGGCATGCTTGCCGGTTTCAATGCCGTAGCCGGCCGCTTCCACGCCGATGATCTCGACGCTGGCGTCATCCAGGAACGGGTGGAACAGGCCCATGGCGTTGGAACCACCGCCGATGCAGGCCACCAGGCTGTCCGGCAAGCGGCCTTCCTGGGCTTGCATCTGGGTGCGGGTTTCTTTGCCGATCACGGCCTGGAAGTCGCGCACCATCGCAGGGTATGGGTGCGGGCCGGCCACGGTGCCGATCAGGTAAAAGGTGCTGTCGACGTTGGTCACCCAGTCACGCAGGGCTTCGTTCATCGCGTCCTTGAGGGTGCCGGTGCCGGCCACCACAGGGATCACTTCAGCGCCGAGCAGCTTCATGCGGAACACGTTGGCCTGCTGGCGCTCGATGTCGGTGGTGCCCATGTAGATCACGCAGTCCAGACCAAAGCGCGCAGCCACGGTGGCGGTAGCCACGCCGTGCATGCCGGCGCCTGTCTCGGCGATGATGCGTTTTTTGCCCATGCGCCGTGCCAGCAGGATTTGGCCGATGCAGTTGTTGATCTTGTGCGCGCCGGTGTGGTTCAGCTCTTCGCGCTTGAGGTAGATCTTGGCGCCGCCGCAGAACTCGGTCAGGCGCTCAGCGAAATACAGCGGGCTTGGGCGTCCGACGTAGTCGCGCTGGAAGTAGGCCAGTTCTTCGTTGAAAGCCGGATCAATCTTGGCCGCTTCGTATTCGCGGGCCAGCTCAAGGATCAACGGCATCAGGGTTTCAGCGACGTAGCGGCCGCCGAACGCGCCGAACAGGCCATTGGCGTCGGGGCCGTTGCGTAGATCGGTCTGGGACTGAGTCATGGGGCGCTCCAGGAAATAATTCGTGTGAGAAGCAATGACGGCCACTCTACCCCTGACACGCTACGCTGAAAACCGATAAGATCGCTGTAACCTGTCAGGAAAACTCACAGATGAGCCGAGACCTTCCACCCCTCAATGCCCTGCGCGCGTTTGAAGCCACCGCGCGGCTCAACAGCGTGAGCCAGGCTGCCGAGCAACTCCATGTAACCCACGGCGCCGTCAGCCGCCAGTTGAAGGTGCTTGAAGAGCATTTAGGTGTCAGCCTGTTCGCCAAGGATGGGCGCGGCCTTAAACTCACAGATGCGGGCATTCGCCTACGCGATGCAAGTGCTGAAGCCTTCGAACGCTTAAGGGATGTATGCGCTGAACTGACCCAGGCCAGCGCCGATGCGCCCTTTGTGCTGGGTTGCTCGGGCAGTTTGCTGGCGCGTTGGTTGATCCCGCGTCTGGGTCGCCTGAACGCCGACCTGCCGGACTTGCGTCTGCACCTGTCGGCGGGTGACGGCGACCTCGACCCTCGGCGCCCCGGCCTCGATGCCCTGCTGGTGTTCGCCGAGCCGCCGTGGCCCGCGGACATGCAGGTGTACACGCTTGCCAGCGAACGCATCGGCCCGGTGATGAGCCCGCGCTTCGCCGGTTACGAGCGTCTGCGCCAAGCCCCGCCGCAAGCCCTGTGTGGCGAAGCCCTGTTGCACACCACCTCGCGCCCGCAAGCCTGGCCCAGTTGGGCACAGCAACACGACATCGCGCCGGGCGCGTTGAAGCACGGCCAAGGGTTTGAGCATTTGTATTATTTGCTGGAAGCGGCCGTTGCCGGTTTGGGAGTGGCAATTGCGCCTGAACCGCTGGTGGCAGAGGACCTGCGAGCGGGTCGCCTGGTGGCGCCGTGGGGTTTCAGTGAAACCCCGGCGCACCTGGCGTTGTGGCTACCCAAGCGCGCCGCAGACGGGCGTGCCGGTCAGCTGGCGCAGTGGCTCAAGGCAGAGCTGTTGCGCCAGCCGGTGTAGCCGGTCAATCAGTCACCGCGTTTGCACAGCAGGTAGGCTGCCAGCAGGCCCAGCGCGCCAACGGCGACGCCGGCGGTAGTCCATGGGTGCTCTTGTGCGTAGTCCCGGGTTGCAACACCGGTTTCGCGGATTTTGACTTTGCTTTCTTCGTAGGCATCGCTGATCAGATGACGGGAGTGCTTGAGGGCATTCTCGGCATTGCTTTTCAGGGCCTTCAGCGTTTTGCGCGACTCGTCGGACGCATCGTCCTTGAGGCTCTCAAGGGACTTGAGCAGGCTCGAAATCTCGGCTTCCATGCTTTCCAGCGACGCTTTGCGTAAAGAAGTGTTGGCCATGTGGACATCTCCTGAAGTGATTGAGTGGCATGTGTAGATACCGACTCCAGCGTTTTCAGAAAGTGCAGTAAATCTGAACTTTCGGGTAGGAATGGTCGCCAGAAGCAGTACGAACATTGACTGCTACGCTGACTAGAGACCTCAGGAGAAAACGCTATGTCTGATCATCACACGTACAAGAAAGTCGAACTGGTCGGTTCTTCGACCACCAGCATCGAAGATGCCATCAACAACGCAATCGCTGAAGCAAACAAGAGCATCAAGCACTTGGAGTGGTTCGAGGTGACTGAAACCCGTGGTCATATCAAGGACGGCAAGGCCGCGCACTTCCAGGTCACGCTGAAGGTGGGATTCCGAATTGCCAGTAGTTGATCACGCTGGTTGAACTTGCTGACTGGCCGATTGCCATAACCTGCGCTACAACCTTGGGGTGCCGACGCGATGCGTCGGCACGCTCTTTTTGATCAGCGCAAGGAAAGTATCGGATGAAGAAGCTTCTGTTAGCGGTAGGTTTGTTGAGCATTGCGGGGACGGCAATGGCGGCGGGCAAACCTTGTGATGAGCTGAAAAGCGAAATCGCGGCAAAAATCGACGCCAAAGGGGCCTCGGGTTATTCACTGGAAGTAGTGGATAAAGGCGCCTCTACCGACGCTAAAGTGGTCGGCAGCTGCGAAGGCGGCACCAAGGAAATTGTCTACAAGCGCGGTTAACCCCGTGTTCCAGACATAAAAAACCGACGCGAGTGCGTCGGTTTTTTTTCGCCTGTGGGTCCTGTGGGGTATTAGCCCTTCATCAACTGCGCCAGCAGCTCGTAGGAATGTATCCGGTCAGCATGCTCGTAAAGGTCGCAGGTAAAGATCAGCTCATCGGCGCCGGTCTGCTCGATCAGCACCTCCAATTTAGCGCGGATCTTCGCCGGGCTGCCAACCATCGCCAAGCCGAGGAAGCTACCGACCGCGTCTTTCTCATGGGGCAGCCATAGGCCGTCCATGGTCTTGACCGGCGGGCGCTGCACCAGGCTTTGCCCGCGCATCAGTGCCAGGATGCGTTGGTATACGGAAGTTGCCAGGTAATCGGCCTGCTCGTCGGTATCGGCAGCCACCAGCGGAATGCCGAGCATCACGTAGGGTTTGTCCAATACGGCTGAAGGCTTGAAGTGGTTGCGGTACACGCGAATCGCTTCATGCATCAGGCGCGGTGCGAAATGTGAGGCAAAGGCGTAGGGCAAACCCCTCTCTCCCGCAAGCTGCGCGCTGAAAAGGCTGGAACCCAGCAGCCACACCGGCACGTTGGTGCCGGTGCCTGGCACAGCGATCACCCGCTGGTCGGGTGTGCGTGGGCCGAGGTAGGCGATCAGTTCGGCCACGTCTTCGGGGAAGTCATCGGCACTGCCCGAGCGTTCACGACGCAGGGCGCGGGCGGTCATCTGGTCGGAACCAGGCGCGCGGCCCAGGCCCAGGTCGATACGGCCGGGGTACAGGCTTTCCAGGGTGCCGAACTGTTCGGCGATCACCAAGGGCGCGTGGTTGGGCAACATGACGCCGCCGGAGCCGACGCGAATGGTCGAGGTGCCGCCCGCCAGATAGCCCAGCAACACCGAAGTGGCCGAACTGGCGATACCGTCCATGTTGTGGTGTTCGGCCACCCAGAAACGGTTGTAGCCAAACTTTTCCACGTGCTGGGCCAGGTCCAGCGAATTGCGCAGCGACTGCGCCGGGCTGCCATTGGCGCGCACGGGCACCAGGTCCAGGGTCGAGAACTTCACGTCGGTCAGCGATTTCATAAGCCTGCTTCTCCAATAGGTGCGCAGGCTCATAGTCGAACCAAAACCTGCCGCTTCATGTGCATGTTCTATGCAATGAGGGCATATACCCGAGATTCAATAGCGGCTAATGAAATTTCCTACTAGATCGCTAGGTTTCTCCGACAAGATGAACTTTGCCAGAGCTTCTATCCTCAGAACCCTTACTGAAGCAAAACCACCGTTCGAGGAGACCGCTATGAGTATCGTTAAAAAAGCATCCGCGCATTGGGAAGGTGATCTGAAAACAGGCCTGGGTTCCATTTCCACGGAAACCGGCGTGCTGCGCGAAGCGCCCTACGGCTTCAAGGCCCGTTTCGAGGGCGGCAAGGGCACAAACCCTGAGGAATTGATTGGTGCGGCCCACGCCGGCTGTTTCTCGATGGCGTTTTCCATGATTCTGGGCGACGCGGGCCTCAAGGCTGACAGCATCGACACCCAGGCTGAAGTGACGCTGGACCAGGTTGAAGGCGGCTTCGCGATTACCGCCGTGCATCTGGTTCTGAAAGCCAAGATTCCAGGCGCGAGCCAGGCACAGTTCGACGAACTGAGCAAAAAGGCCAAGGAAGGCTGCCCGGTCTCCAAGGTACTGAACGCGAAAATCAGCTTGGATGCCACGCTGGTTAACTGATACAGCACCTTCCAATGTGGGAGCGGGCTTGTGTGGGAGCTGGGCTTGCCCGCGATAGGTACACCTCGGTTTTTCAGTTGCACCGAGGCGCTGCCATCGCAGGCAAGCCAGCTCCCACACAAGCCCGCTCCCACATTTAGTTCTGCGTTAAATCAGAACTCGCGTTTCCAAACTGTGGTCGAATAGCCTATGCAGCCTAGGCGCACACCCGTGCGCAGTGCATTCAGGGAGCTACACACATGAAACGTTTTGCCTTGGCGATCATCTGCGGTGTTTTGGCCACTTCGGCCGTGGCCGCGCCAAAAGATTGTGAAGAGCTCAGGAAAGAGATCGAGGTCAAGATCCAGGCTAACGCCGTTCCGTCCTACACCCTTGAAGTCGTCAGTAAGGAAGAAGGCGACAAGCACGACGAGGCCATGCGTGTAGGTACTTGCGATAACGGGACCAAAACAATCATCTATCAGAAGAACAACGACTGATCAGATGCAGTTCACGCTGCGTTCCTCCGCCAACAATTGCCGCGCGGCGTTGTAGAGCCGGATGTTGGGCGTGAAGGCCAGCGAGCGGCCTTCCAGTACATAGCGTTGGCCCGCCTGGAAGTTGTCGTACTGCAAGGTCATGAAGCAGGTCCGGTCCTGGGTCTGCGACAACCCGCCCAAACCGCCGCCGGTCGGCACTTCGAAATCAAAGCGCACCATCAGTTCGTGACTGCCCGGCGGGACCTGGAAGTAGCGTCCGTCGTTGAGGTTTTTACCATCCAGACGTTGCGCCATCACCAGTTTGGCCCCCGGTGTGGGGGTGGTGAAATCGACCCAGGCCTGATGCGGGTCGGCCGGCGGTATCGGCGTCGTAGTACAGGCGCTGAGAAACAGGGCGGTGACGGGTAGCAAGAGCTGACGCATGGCGGGCACTCAACGGTAAGAAGAAGTTGAGCCTGGCGCCGATGGCAGCAGACTCGCCATGAGTATAAACATGCTGGGCATGGAAAAATTCCGCGCAGGCAGGATAGTCTGGCGAGCCAATCACCCAGGAGCAGTCGGAGCATGTTGAGGCGTTTTCTTCCAGGGTTAATGGTTGTGCTGCTCAGCGGCTGTTCCAGTGTCAGTTATTACAGCCAGTTGGCCAGCGGCCAGTGGCAATTGTTGCGGGCGCGCGAGCCGGTTTCTGAGGTTATCGCCGACCCTTCCCGCCCACAGGTGTTGCGCGATCACTTGGTGCAAGCGCAGAAGGCGCGCGCCTTTGCCAGTGAGCACCTGCACTTGCCCGACAACCAGAGTTACCGCTTGTATGCGGACATTGGCCGGCCCTACGTCGTTTGGAACGTCTTCGCTACGACGGAGTTTTCCCTCTCACCCCAAACCCATTGCTTCCCGATTGCCGGATGCGTCGCTTATCGCGGTTACTACAACCAAGGCGCAGCGCGCGGCGAGGCGGCGTTGTTGCAGCAAAAAGGCATGGACGTGTCGATTGGCGGCGTCGAGGCTTACTCCACCCTGGGCTGGTTCAACGACCCGATCATGAGTTCGATGATGAGTTGGGGCGACGAGCGCCTGGCCACGCTGATCTTTCATGAGTTGGCACACCAGCGTTTTTATGTGAAGGACGACACCGAGTTCAACGAGTCGTATGCCAACTTCGTCGAGCAGGAAGGCACTCGCCAATGGCGTGCGGCGCGTGGCTTGGCGCCGGTCAGTAATGCGGCGTTGCAGCAACGTGATCAGTTTATCCGGCTGGTCTTGGATACCCGCAAACGCCTGGAAGTGCTTTACGCGCAGCCGTTGGCGGTTGATGTGCTGCGGCGGGCCAAGGCGGCGGAATTTGAGCGTTTGCGTAGCGAGTATCGGCACATGCGCGACAGCCAATGGGGTGGGGATAAACGTTACGACGTGTGGATCAACCAGCCGATGAACAATGCGCGCTTGTTGCCGTTTGGGCTGTATGACCAATGGGTGCCGGCGTTTGCGGCGTTGTTTGCGCAGGAAGGTGGGGATTGGGTGAAGTTCTTTGCGGCGGTGGAGCGGTTGGGTGGGTTGCCGGTGGCGCAGCGTAAGGCGGCGTTGAGGCAGTTGGAGGGTGTTGGCCGTTAGGGCCTCTTCGCAGGCAAGCCAGCTCCCACATTTTGATCGGTGTACGCCGATCCAATGTGGGAGCTGGCTCGTCGGGTCGCCGCATCGCTGCGATAGCGATCTCAAGCGCGCTGCGAAAACGCCTGATGCATCTCATCCAACGTCTCAAAATGCCAAGTCGGCGCCTCTGCACTCAACTCTTCAAAACTGCCAAACCCATACCCCACCGCCGCCGAGTCCAGCCCATTGCTGCGGGCGCCGATCAGGTCATGCTTGCGATCGCCGATCATCAAGGTGGTCGCCGGGTCCAGGCCCTCTTCGCTCATCAAGTGCGCAATCAACTCAACCTTGTTGGTGCGCGTGCCATCCAGCTCGCTGCCATAGATCACCTTGAAGTGCTTGGCAAAATCGAAATGCCGGGCAATCTCTTGGGCAAACACCCATGGCTTGGAGGTGGCCACATACAGCTGGCGGCCCTGGCCGTTCAGCGCTTCGAGCAGCGGCATCACGCCCTCAAACACGCGGTTTTCGTACAGCCCGGTGACCTTGAAGCGCTCGCGGTAGAAATTCACTGCTTCCCACGCCTTGGCCTCGTCGAAGCGGTAGAACTGCATGAAGGCTTGCAGCAACGGCGGGCCGATGAAGTGTTCCAGCTTGGTCAGGTCCGGCTCATCGATGCCCAGCTTGCCGAGGGCGTACTGGATCGAGCGGGTGATGCCCTCACGCGGGTCGGTCAGGGTGCCATCCAGGTCGAACAGGACGGTTTGATAACGCTGGGTCATTGGTCGAATCCTTCAGCCAGGTGCAGGTCTTTGAGCTTCACGTAGTTCGCCGCGCTGTAGGTGAAAAAGGCACGCTCTTTGTCAGTCAGCGCGCGGATTTGTTTAACCGGGCTGCCCACGTACAAAAAGCCACTTTCAAGCTTCTTGCCCGGTGGCACCAGGCTGCCGGCGCCGATGATCACGTCGTCTTCCACCACAGCGCCGTCCATCACGATGCTGCCCATGCCGATCAGGATGCGGTTGCCGACGCTGCAGCCGTGCAGCATGACTTTGTGGGCGATGGTCACGTCGTCGCCGATCAGCAGCGCAAAACCATCAGGATTGAAGGGGCCTGCGTGGGTAATGTGCAGCACGCAGCCGTCCTGCACGCTGGTGCGCGCCCCGATGCGGATGCGGTGCATGTCGCCGCGAATCACCGTCAGCGGCCAAACCGAGCTGTCGGCGCCGATTTCGACATCGCCGATCACCACCGCCGAAATGTCGACAAACGCCCCGTTGCCCAGGGTTGGCGTGTGGTTCTGATAGGTGCGAAGGGTCACGATAGCCTCTCTCTCTTCTGCTGATAGCTGCGGTGGGCGTTGATTGTAATTAAGATGGCCCCATCTTTGTTCTTACATGTTTCTTCAGCCAAGGTGCCAACCGTGAGCGCGAACAACCCTCTTCTGCAGTCCTACGACCTGCCGCCGTTCTCGGCGATCCGTGCCGAGCACGTGCAGCCGGCCATTGAACAGATCCTCGCCGACAACCGTGTTGCCATCGAAGGCATCCTGCAAAGCCAGGGCAAAAACCCGACATGGGCCGGCATGGTGCTGGCCATGGACGAACTGAATGACCGCCTGGGCGCCGCCTGGAGCCCGGTCAGCCACTTGAATGCCGTGTGCAACAGCGCCGAACTGCGCGAAGCCTATGAGGCCTGCTTGCCGGCATTGAGCGCCTACTCCACTGAGATGGGCCAGAACCGCGCGCTGTTCCAGGCCTTTGAAGCCCTGGCCAACAGCCCGCAAGCGGCCGATTTCGACGTGGCGCAAAAAACTATCCTCGAGCACTCCCTGCGTGACTTCCGCCTGTCGGGTATCGATTTGCCGCCTGAGCAGCAAAAGCGCTACGCCGAAGTGCAGAGCAAGCTCTCCGAGCTGGGCAGCAAATTTTCCAATCAACTGTTGGACGCCACCCAAGCCTGGACCAAACATGTCACCGATGAGGCCACCCTCGCTGGCCTGACCGACTCGGCCAAGGCGCAAATGGCCGCCGCCGCGCAGGCCAAAGGCCTCGACGGCTGGCTGATCACCCTGGAATTCCCCAGCTACTACGCGGTGATGACCTACGCCCACGACCGCGCCCTGCGTGAAGAGGTCTACGCGGCCTACTGCACCCGCGCATCGGACCAAGGCCCGAATACCGGTAAGAATGATAACGGCCCGGTGATGGAACAGATCCTCGACCTGCGTCAGGAGCTGGCCAAACTGTTGGGCTACGCCTCGTTCTCCGAACTGAGCCTGGCCACCAAGATGGCCGAGTCCAGCGACCAGGTGCTGAGCTTCCTGCGCGACCTGGCCAAGCGCAGCAAACCGTTTGCCGCCCAGGACCTGCAACAGCTCAAGGCTTACGCTGCCGAACAAGGCTGCGCCGACCTGCAGAGCTGGGACAGCGGTTTCTACGGCGAAAAACTCCGTGAGCAACGTTACAGCGTGTCTCAGGAAGCCCTGCGCGCCTACTTTCCAATCGACAAAGTGCTGGGCGGCCTGTTTGCCATTGTGCAACGCCTGTACGGCATTGAGATCGCCGAGCAAAAAGGCTTTGACACCTGGCACCCGGATGTTCGCCTGTTTGAAATCAAGGAAAACGGCCAGCATGTCGGCCGCTTCTTCTTCGACTTGTACGCCCGCGCCAACAAGCGTGGCGGTGCCTGGATGGACGGCGCGCGCGACCGTCGTCGCACGGTCGACGGCGTGCTGCAAAGCCCGGTGGCCAACCTGGTATGCAACTTCGCCCCGGCCGACAGCGGCAAGCCTGCCCTGCTGACCCACGATGAAGTGACTACCCTGTTCCACGAATTCGGCCACGGCCTGCATCACCTGCTGACCCGCGTTGAGCATGCTGGCGTTTCCGGCATCAACGGCGTGGCCTGGGATGCGGTGGAACTGCCGAGCCAGTTCATGGAGAACTGGTGCTGGGAGCCGGAAGGCCTGGCGCTGATCTCCGGCCACTATGAAACCGGCGAGTCGCTGCCCCAGGACCTGCTTGAGAAAATGCTCGCGGCGAAAAACTTCCAGTCCGGCCTGATGATGGTGCGCCAGCTGGAATTCTCGCTGTTCGACTTCGAGCTGCACGCCACCCACGGCGATGGCCGCAGCGTGGCGCAAGTGCTGGAAGGCGTGCGCGATGAAGTCTCGGTGATGCGCCCACCGGCGTACAACCGCTTCCCTAACAGCTTTGCGCACATCTTTGCCGGCGGCTACGCGGCGGGTTACTACAGCTACAAATGGGCGGAAGTGTTGTCGGCGGATGCCTTCTCCAAGTTCGAAGAAGACGGCGTGCTTAATGCCGAGACCGGCCGCGCATTCCGCGAAGCCATCCTGGCTCGTGGCGGTTCCCAGGAACCGATGGTGCTGTTCGTCGACTTCCGCGGACGTGCGCCGTCGATTGACGCACTCTTGCGCCACAGCGGCCTGAGTGAGGACGCGGCAGCATGAGCGAAGGGCCTGTGATCACCAAAAAGCAATTTATCGCCGGGGCGGTTTGCCCGGCGTGCAGCGAGCCGGACAAGTTGAAGATGTGGACCGAAGACAGCGTGCCGCACCGCGAATGTGTAGCCTGCGGTTATACCGACACGTTGAATGACCAAGGTCTGTCGGTGCCCAAGGAATTGGGCACGCGGGTCAATACCTCGGCGCTGAAAGCGCCGGCGGACCCGAAAGTGCAGGCGGTGCAGTTTTTCCCCAATCCCAAGCTGAAAAAAGACTGAGGCCCACACCCCAGTTCTGTGGGGGCGCGCATTCTGTGGGAGCTGGCTTGCCTGCGATAGCATCAACGCGGTGCAACTGATACACCGCGGTGCCTGCATCGCGGGCAAGCCGGGCTCCCACAGGAGGGCGCGCTACCGTGGCTTCGGGTCTTTACCCGTTGTCGTGATCCAATCCTGCATCGAACACAGCGCAAACGCGCTGGTGCTGCAATCGCCATTCGCCAACGCTTTACGCAATTTGTCGACATCGGCCCTCATCATGTAGCGAACGCCGTCCCTGAAGCCGTTACTGGTGCCGAAACCGCCCAAGGTCATCTCGTTCAGCGCGTCCTCCTTGCTCCACCCCTGGATCACCACGCGGTACATCGCTGCCATCAGGCCGGTGCGGTCGGAGCCGTGTTTGCAGTGCATCAACACCGGACCGTTCGCCTCCGCTTCCTGAATCGCTCTTAGTGCTGCCAGCACGTCGGAATCGTCGACGTGGTTGGTGCGATAAGTCAGCTGTACCTGTTTGATATCAGATGTCTTCAACCACGCCGCATCAGATTCCGGCAGGAAGTTGATCACCGTACCGATCTTGAGATTTTCCAACACAGGCACCGCACTGCTGTCGGGCAGTGCGCTGCGATACAGCGTGGGCGTCATCTGGTGCAGGTTGAATTGGTCGCCTACAGGCTGGGCCCATTCCGGCGAGCGCAACGATGAGGCGCCTTCGGCTTGCGCGTGAGCGGTGGTGAACAGGGCCAGGAACGCCATGCCGAGGGCAGGCAGCAATCGAATCTCGAACATGCGTTGGTGACCGAATAGGGAGTTGGCTGATGGGTCAAAGATTCGCCCGCCGGGAGTCAACGCCGCGTGAGGTGCTCGTCAAAGGATCGTGAATACCTGGCTGATCCGGTGTTTTTATCGCTGAATCGGTTCTTCTCAATTCTTAGCCTGCTATCATTTGTAACTATTGTTTGCCAGGGTGTTCTATTCCTTTGGATCCAATTTCTTCGGCAAGCCTTCACGCTGCTCCCAGAAGCGGCTGATAAACCCGTGACCACATGATGAGGTGCACCCATGTCTGATCAAGATCAAGACAACCCGCGGCGTGACTTTTTGCGCAAATCCTTGACCTTGATCCCGGTGGTCACGGTTGCCAGCACCGGCTTTGGTGGCTCGATGCTGATGGCCACGCCGGAACCGGCCCAGGCCGCCGAGGCTAAGCCGTCCGTCAGCGACAAGGCCTACGAGCCGAGCTACTTCAGCGCCGAAGAGTGGGCGTTCATCAACGCCGCCGTCGCACGCTTGATTCCCGCTGACGCCCAAGGCCCTGGCGCCCTGGAAGCCGGCGCGCCGGAATACATCGACCGCCAGATGAACACGCCGTATGCCGCCGGCGCACTGTGGTTCATGCAAGGCCCGTTCAACGCCGATGCGCCATCAGAGATGGGCTGGCAGAGCAAACTGGTGCCCAAGGACATTTATCGCCTGGGCATTGCCGCCACGGATGCTTGGTCGAAGGCGTTCAATGGCAAAGCTTTTGCCGCGCAAGACAGCGCTACCCAGGAGGATATGTTGCGGCGCATGGAGGCTGGCGGCAGCGAAATGACTGCGCATTTCGAGGCGGTGCCGGCGAAGATGTTTTTCAACCTGTTGCTGCAAAACACCAAGGAAGGCTTCTTCTGCGACCCGATCCACGGTGGCAACAAAGGCATGGTCGGCTGGACCATGATCGGCTTCCCCGGCGCCCGCGCCGACTTTATGGATTGGGTGGAACGCAACGAGCAATACCCCTTCCCGGCTGTTTCCATTCGCGGCGAGAGGGCATAAACGTGGCGACCATCATGAAGAAAGTGGATGCGGTGATCGTCGGTTTCGGTTGGACCGGCGCGATCATGGCCAAGGAGCTGACGGAAGCTGGCCTCAACGTGGTAGCGCTGGAGCGCGGCCCGATGCAGGACACTTATCCGGACGGCAACTATCCCCAGGTCATCGACGAACTGACCTACAGCGTGCGTAAAAAACTCTTTCAGGACATCTCCAAAGAGACCGTGACCATTCGCCATAGCGTGAATGACGTCGCCCTGCCCAACCGCCAGCTGGGTGCGTTTCTACCGGGCAATGGCGTGGGTGGTGCGGGCCTGCACTGGTCGGGCGTGCACTTTCGTGTCGACCCAATCGAGCTGCGCATGCGCAGCCATTACGAAGAGCGCTACGGCAAGAACTTCATCCCCAAGGACATGACCATCCAGGACTTCGGTGTGAGCTACGAAGAGCTGGAGCCGTTTTTCGACTATGCGGAAAAAGTCTTCGGCACCTCCGGCCAAGCCTGGACCGTAAAAGGTCAGTTGGTGGGCGAAGGCCGTGGCGGCAACCCGTATGCGCCGGATCGCTCCAACCCGTTCCCGTTGGAATCGCAGAAAAACACCGTCTCCGCACAGCTGTTTCAGAAAGCGGCTGCCGAGGTTGGTTACAAACCCTACAACCTGCCGTCGGCCAATACCTCGGGGCCGTACACCAACCCGTACGGCGCGCAGATGGGCCCGTGCAACTTCTGCGGTTTCTGCAGCGGCTACGTGTGCTACATGTACTCCAAGGCCTCGCCGAACGTGAACATCCTGCCGGCGTTGCGCCAGGTGCCGAACTTTGAGTTGCGGGCCAATTCCCACGTACTCAAGGTCAACCTCGACAGCACCAAGAGCAAAGCCACCGGCGTGACCTATATCGACGGCCAGGGTCGCGAATGCGAACAGCCGGCAGACCTGGTGATCATCGGCTCCTTCCAGTTCAACAATGTGCGTTTGATGCTGCTGTCGGGCATTGGCAAGCCCTACGACCCGATTACCAACGAGGGCGTGGTGGGCAGGAACTTCGCTTACCAGAACATGGGCACCATCAAAGCCTTCTTCGACAAGGAGACCCACACCAACAACTTCATCGGTGCGGGCGGCAATGGCGTGGCCATCGACGACTTCAACGCGGACAACTTCGACCACGGGCCGCACGGCTTCGTGGGGGGTTCACCGATGTGGGTTAACCAGGCCGGCAGCCGGCCGATTGCCGGTACGTCCAACCCGCCGGGCACCCCGGCCTGGGGCAGTGCCTGGAAACGCGCCACCGCCGATTACTACACCCACCAGGTGTCGATGGACTCTCACGGTGCGCATCAATCCTACCGGGCCAACTACCTGGACCTGGACCCTGTGTACCGCGATGCCTACGGCCTGCCATTGCTGCGGATGACGTTTGACTGGCAGGAAAACGACATCAAGATGAACCGCTTCATGATGGAGAAGATGGGCAAGGTCGCCGAAGCGATGAACCCCAAGGCCATTGCTGTGTTGGGCAAAAAGGTCGGTGAGCACTTCAACACAGCGGCCTACCAGACCACCCACCTCAACGGTGGCGCGATCATGGGCACTGACCCGAAAACCAGTGCGTTGAACCGTTACCTGCAATCCTGGGATGTACACAACGTGTTTGTCCCGGGCGCATCGGCTTTCCCACAAGGCTTGGGCTACAACCCTACCGGGCTGGTGGCGGCGTTGACCTATTGGTCGGCGCGGGCGATCCGCGAGCAGTACCTGAAAAACCCCGGCCCACTGGTTCAGGCATAAGGAGCGATGACCATGAAAGCACTCGTTATCGCCTCCTTGGCGCTCTTCAGCAACTGCTCGGTGAGCGCCGCTGAAACCGACCTGATCAAGCAAGGCGAATACCTGGCTCGCGGCGGTGACTGCGTGGCCTGCCACACCGCCAAGGGTGGCAAACCCTTTGCTGGCGGCTTGCCGATGGAAACGCCGATCGGCGTGATTTACTCCACCAACATCACCCCGGACAAGACTGGCCTGGGCGACTACAGCTTCGAAGACTTCGACAAGGCCGTGCGCCATGGCGTCGCCAAGAACGGTAGTACGCTTTACCCGGCGATGCCCTACCCGTCTTACGCGCGTGTCAGCGACAGCGACATGCAGGCGTTGTACGCCTACTTCATGAAGGGTGTAGAGCCGGTCGCGCAAGCGAACAAGGACAGCGACATTCCTTGGCCCCTGAGCATGCGCTGGCCGTTGGCAGCATGGCGTTGGATGTTTGCGCCGACGGTCGAGGAGCATCCGGCACAAGCGGCTGCCGACCCGGTGATCAGCCGGGGCGCCTATCTGGTTGAAGGCCTCGGCCACTGTGGCGCGTGCCACACACCGCGCGCGCTGACCATGCAGGAAAAAGCCCTGAGTGCCACCGACGGCAACGCCTTCCTGTCCGGCAGCGCGCCGTTGGAAGGCTGGATCGCGAAAAGCCTGCGGGGCGACCATAAGGACGGCCTCGGTAGCTGGAGCGAGGAGCAACTGGTGCAATTCCTCAAGACCGGCCGCAGTGATCGCAGCGCGGTGTTTGGCGGCATGAGCGATGTGGTGGTGCACAGCATGCAGTACATGTCGCAAGACGACTTGACCGCTATCGCCCGCTACCTCAAGAGCCTGCCGGCGGTGGATCCCAAGGATCAGCCGCACCAGTACGACAAACAGGTGGCCGAGGCGCTGTGGAAGGGTGATGACAGCAAGCCGGGCGCGTCGGTGTATATCGACAACTGCGCGGCATGCCACCGTACCGATGGCCATGGCTACACGCGGGTGTTCCCGGCGCTGGCGGGTAACCCGGTGTTGCAGACGGCAGATGCTACCTCGCTGATCAACATTGTGTTGAACGGCGGCACCTTGCCGGCCACCCACACGGCGCCGTCGACCTTTACCATGCCGGCGTTTGCTTGGCGGTTGTCGGACCAGGAAGTGGCGGATGTCGTCAGTTTTGTGCGTGGCAGCTGGGGCAATAAAGGTGCGCCGGTAAAAGCCAGCGACGTGGCGGGTATGCGCAAGAGTGATATGCGCACCACCTCGGGCGATGACCTGGGCCAAGTGACGCAAAAGCACTAATCCCGTCCTGGCCGCCAAACGGCACTGGTCATAAGGATGGCGCCCCTATACTGTATATAAAAACAGTATAGGGGCGTTTTTCATGTCTACACCTCTGCCGCCCCGTGGCCGGGGCACGGCCACCAATCTGCATAACCGTTTTGCGCCGACTGTCAGCGTGGCCGAGGACGACGGCTGGTTTCAGGAAGTGCCGCCGACCCAGAACACCGAAGTGCGTATCGAAACAGCCAAGAGCATCATCACTCGCAATAACTCGCCGGACCTACCGTTTGATCGCTCGATCAACCCCTATCGCGGCTGCGAGCACGGGTGCATCTACTGCTATGCGCGGCCCAGCCATGCCTATTGGGATATGTCGCCGGGGCTGGATTTCGAAACCAAGCTGATCGCCAAGACCAATGCTGCCGATGTGCTGGAACAACAGCTGTCGAAGCCGGGTTATATGTGTGCGCCGATCAACCTGGGCTCCAATACCGACCCGTACCAGCCCATCGAGCGCGAATACAGGATCACCCGGCAAACCCTCGAAGTGTTGCTGCGCTACCGCCACCCGGTGACCATCATCACCAAGGGCTCGCTGATTTTGCGCGACCTCGACCTGCTGACCGAGCTGGCCCGGCAGCGGCTGGTGGCGGTGATGATCAGCCTCACCAGCCTGGACGACGAGCTCAAGCGCATCCTGGAACCGCGTACGGCGGCGCCCAAGGCGCGTTTGCGGGCGATCCGGGTGATGCGTGAGGCCGGCATTCCGGTGGGCGTGCTGTGCTCGCCGATGATTCCGATGATCAACGACAGTGAACTCGAAAGCCTGCTGACCGAAGCCCACGCCGCCGGCGCGCAAAGTGCGGCCTACATGATGTTGCGCCTGCCGTTGGAGGTGGCGCCGTTGTTCGAGGAGTGGCTGGCGGCGCATTACCCGCAGCGCGCGGCCCATGTAATGAGCCTGGTGCGCCAGGTACGCGGCGGTGAGGTGTACGACAGCCGTTTCGGTGTGCGCATGCGTGGCGAGGGGCCGTTTGCCGATCTGTTGGCACAGCGCTTCAGCAAGGCGATCAAGCGCTTGGGGCTCAATCGTCGCGAAGGGTTTAATCTGGATTGCACCGCGTTTTGCCCACCGGGCAGGCAGATGGCTTTGTTGTAAACTGAAGGGGACAAAGCCTACGCTTGCGTAGGAATAGTCGCCTTTTGACATCACTGAAACCCGCGAGCTAGAGCGTTTCATTCAGTTTGAGTTAAGTTTCGGCGGTTACCTTGTTCAGCGAGTGACTGATGATTCGACGCGTTAGGTAGGTGGTGTTTACAACTATTCCACAGGCCGGGCGTCAGAACTGAGCTGAACCACTCCCCTGCATTAATCAAGAGGATGAATCATGAGTGACAAGGATAAACAGCCGTTGGCTGCGTCGGCTTCAGCCCCTCACGCGGCGGAGTCTGCCGATGCAGCGCTAAAGCACATCGTTGACGGCTTTTTGCATTTCCATCACGACGTCTTCCCGCAGCAGGAAGAGCTCTTCAAAAAGCTCGCCACGGCCCAGAGCCCACGGGCGATGTTCATTACCTGCGCCGATTCGCGCATCGTGCCGGAACTGATCACCCAAAGCTCCCCCGGCGATCTGTTCGTTACCCGTAACGTCGGCAACGTGGTGCCACCCTACGGCCAGATGAACGGCGGCGTTTCCACAGCCATCGAGTACGCGGTACTTGCCCTGGGCGTGCAGCACATCATCGTCTGCGGGCATTCCGATTGCGGCGCCATGCGCGCGGTGCTAAACCCTCAGAGCCTGGAAAAGATGCCGACAGTGCGGGCCTGGCTGCGGCATGCCGAAGTCGCCAAGTCCATGGTTGAGGACAACTGCGACTGCGCCAATGAAGGCGAAAGCATGAAGGTGCTGACCGAAGAAAACGTCATCGCCCAGTTGCAGCATTTGCGTACCCACCCTTCCGTGGCCTCGCGCATGGCCAATGGTCAGTTGTTTATCCATGGCTGGATCTACAACATCGAGACCAGCGAAATCCGCGCATACGATGCGGATCAGGCAGCGTTCCGACCGCTGAGCGGCGACGGGCCAATCCCTTGCGCGACGCCTAAAGCGCGCTTCTAAAACACTTCCCTGCCGGGTAATGCGGTGGCTGCCATGGATGCAGCCAGGCATTGCCGCGCCCGGCGAATGCCTCGGGAGAGTCATCATGCGTGCTGCTCAATTGAAAGCTGTGTTGCCACGGGAGCTGCTCGCGTCCGTGGTTGTGTTTCTGGTCGCCCTGCCCTTGTGTATGGGCATCGCGATTGCTTCCGGCATGCCGCCGGCCAAAGGGTTGCTCACCGGGATTATCGGTGGCCTGGTGGTGGGTTGGCTGGCGGGATCGCCGCTGCAAGTCAGCGGGCCCGCTGCTGGTTTGGCGGTGTTGGTGTTCGAGCTGGTCCGCCAGCACGGCATGATGATGCTGGGGCCGATCCTGTTGCTGGCGGGGTTCCTGCAACTGGTGGCCGGGCGCTTGCGCCTGGGCTGCTGGTTCCGTGTCACGGCGCCGGCGGTGGTGTACGGCATGCTGGCGGGGATCGGCGTGTTGATTGTGCTGTCCCAGGTGCATGTGATGCTTGACGGCGCACCCAAGCCTTCGGGGCTGGATAACCTGGCGGGCTTCCCGGCGGCGGTGATCGAAGCGATTCCGACCCTCGGTGGCGGCTTGGGTTGGCAGGCGGGTTTGCTCGGCCTGTCGACGATGCTGGTGATGTACCTGTGGGATAAGTTCCGCCCGCAAAAACTGCGTTTCGTGCCCGGTGCCCTGTTGGGTGTGGGCCTGGCAACCGTCACCAGCCTGGTGCTGGCGTTACAGGTCAAGCGTGTGGAAGTCCCGGAAAACCTGGCCGACGCCATCGACTGGCTGCGCCCCAGCGACCTGCTGAACCTGGCGGATCCGCAGCTGTTGATCGCCGCGTTCGCCGTGGCGTTTATCGCCAGCGCCGAGACCCTGCTGTCTGCTGCAGCGGTTGACCGCATGCACAGCGGCCAGCGTTCCGATTTCGATAAGGAATTGTCTGCTCAAGGCGTGGGCAACATGCTCTGCGGTTTGGTCGGCGCCCTGCCGATGACCGGCGTGATCGTACGCAGCTCGGCCAACGTGCAGGCTGGCGCCACCACGCGCTTGTCGGCGATGTTTCACGGTGTTTGGCTGCTGGGGTTCGTGTTGTTGCTGTCGAGCGTGCTGCAAAGCATTCCGGTAGCGAGCCTGGCAGGCGTGCTGGTGTACACCGGGATCAAGCTGGTGGATGTCAAAGCGTTCCGAGCACTGGGCCGCTATGGGCGGATGCCGATGTTTACCTATGCGGCGACGGCGTTGGCGATCATCTTTACCGACTTGCTGACCGGCGTACTGGTCGGTTTCGGGTTGACGCTGGTGAAGCTGGCCTTCAAGGCTTCGCGACTGAAAGTCAGCCTGATCGACCTGCCCCAGGACGGTGAGATGGAGTTGCGCCTGACCGGTGCGGCGACCTTCCTGAAGGTGCCGGCGCTGACCCAAGTGCTGTCGACGGTGCCTGCGGGGACCACGCTGCATGTGCCGCTGAGCAACCTGAGTTACATCGACCACTCCTGCCTGGAGTTGTTGGAAGAATGGGGCCGGGCCAATGCGGCCAAAGGCTCGAAGCTGGTGATCGAGGCGCGCGGGTTGAAGCGCCGGCTGGAAGGCCGGGTGCGCAAGACGGTGGGGATAGGTTCGGCGCCGTCTACCAACTGACGAAACTCAATCAAAAATGTGGGAGCGGGCTTGCTCGCGAAAGCGCTGGTTCAGTCAACATTTTCGGTGGCTGACACTCCGCCTTCGCGGGCAAGCCCGCTCCCCCATGGGTTTTGCATCATTTGGAGCGTTAAGCCGGCTGATCCAACGCCAACTCAACCCCCAGCTGCCGCGACAGGCACGGCCAGCGCTTCCAAGCAGCTTCCGTGTTCGGGCTCTTGAGCGTCTCGCGATACGCCTCCACCGACTCCAGCGCAAAGCTGTCTTCGTTGAGCATTTCATCCACCGCCAAATGCACGGCTTCATCCAGCTGATTGGCAAACTGCTCGCCGATCAATTGATGAGCGATCAGGTTGGCCACGGTGGTGTCCGCCGGAATCAGCGGCTGGCCGAAATGCTTGATGTACAGATCGTTGACCTCCTCCACCAGGCGGTGAGCCAGGTAAGCCTCGTCCAGCAGGCCGTCGAGGCCTTCGTGGCCAGCCAGGATCGCGGGTGGCTGCAGGAAGAAATGCTCGGCGATTTTCAGCACCGGCTTGATCTGGCTTTCGATGCCGGCTTCGCGGGCCACGTCATTGGCCGCTTCCAGCAAGTCCGGGACGAGCTCGATGTAGGCGGTTACAAAGCGGGTCATGACAATGTTGCGATCACCGTCAGCCAGGGAAATGGCCGAATGCAGGTGCGGCAATTGTTTTTCCAGTTGCTGGGCAAGCTGGCCAGTGCTGGCTTCGTGTTGATGGGCACGGGAAATCTGCTCGCGCAATGCGGCGGTGTTCATGAAGGCTCCAGTGAAACAGGCGTAGGAAAAGGGAAAGGACAAGGTAGCTCGTTTATACGAGAGCCTAAGACGCGTTTGTCATAATTATTTCATGGTTATGCGCATGCGTTATATCGAATTGCCATCGTTCGTCGGATAAACGTTTGCGGCCCCGTATTTATTGGGCCCGCCCGTCTGTTTTTGCTCATTTGCCCCTACACATTGCGGGGTTGGTGCAGCTGTCTATACTCGGTTTTGTACGCAATTAGCTGATGACGCCCAACTGCATGACGCAGGCAAGGCTTGGCGGTTGTAAGCAGTATGGAAGCCGCTCCCTTCGCCGCAGGTGCAAACCGGCGGGATAACAAGAAACATAAAGGGGAACCCGCAATGACGCGACATCCACACGTTTGGATGGGCCTACTGTTGTGGTCAGTATTCGGCCAGGCGCACGCCGCTTGGACAACGAATATGGCGCCAGGGGCTACTGAAGTCAGTCACGCCGTGTTTGACCTGCACATGACCATTTTCTGGATTTGTGTGGTGATCGGCATTGTCGTGTTTGGCGCGATGTTCTGGTCGATGATCCTGCACCGCCGGTCCACGGGCCAAGTGGCGGCCAAGTTTCACGAGAGCACGACCGTGGAGATCCTCTGGACCGTGGTGCCCTTGCTGATCCTGGTGGCGATGGCCATTCCGGCGACCAAGACCCTGATCAACATCTACGACAGTACCGAGTCGGATATCGACATTCAGGTCACTGGCTACCAGTGGAAGTGGCACTACAAATACCTGGGCCAGGACGTGGAGTTCTTCAGCAACCTGGCCACACCTGCCGAGCAGATCCATAACCAGGCCACCAAGGGCGAGCACTATTTGCTCGAAGTCGACCAGCCGCTGGTGCTGCCGGTGGGCGCCAAGGTGCGTTTCCTGGTGACCGCCGCCGACGTGATCCACTCCTGGTGGGTGCCGGCCTTTGCGGTCAAGCGCGACGCCATCCCCGGCTTCGTCAACGAGGCGTGGACCCGTGTCGAGAAGCCCGGCATCTACCGTGGCCAGTGCGCCGAGTTGTGCGGCAAAGACCATGGCTTCATGCCGATTGTGGTCGAGGTCAAATCCAAGGCCGACTACGACACCTGGCTCGGCGAGCGCAAGGCAGAAGCCGCCAAGCTCAAGGAGCTGACCTCCAAAGAGTGGACGCTCGAAGAGCTGGTGGCGCGTGGCGACAAGGTTTACCACACCGCCTGCGTGGCCTGTCACCAGGCCGAGGGCCAGGGCCTGCCGCCGATGTTCCCGGCACTCAAGGGCTCGCCGATTGCCATCGGGCCTAAAGAGGATCACTTGCACCGCGTGTACTTCGGCAAGCCCGGCACCGCCATGGCTGCGTTCGGCAAGCAGCTGTCGGAAGTGGATATCGCCGCCGTAGTGACTTACGAACGCAACGCCTGGGGCAATAACAAAGGCGACATGGTTACGCCTAAAGACGTACTGGCCATCAAGCAGGCGGAAAGCAAATGACTTCCTTCATTGCGTATGCCCCGAACCGTCCCGCCCACTCGCTTGCAGGAGAACGGCCATGAGCACTGTGATCGATCATGGTCATGCCGACCATGCCCACGGCCCCGCCAAAGGCCTGATGCGCTGGGTGCTGACCACCAACCACAAAGACATCGGCACGATGTACCTGTGGTTCGCCTTCACCATGTTCCTGCTCGGCGGCTCGTTCGCCATGGTGATCCGCGCCGAACTGTTCCAGCCCGGCCTGCAGATCGTGCAGCCGGCGTTCTTCAACCAGATGACCACCATGCACGGCCTGATCATGGTGTTCGGTGCGGTGATGCCGGCCTTCGTCGGCCTGGCCAACTGGATGATCCCGCTGATGATCGGCGCGCCGGACATGGCCCTGCCGCGCATGAACAACTTCAGCTTCTGGCTGCTGCCGGCGGCGTTCCTGCTGCTGGTATCGACGCTGTTCAGCCCCGGTGGCGGGCCGAATTTCGGCTGGACGTTCTACGCCCCGCTCTCCACCACCTACGCGCCAGAAAGCGTGACGTTTTTCATCTTTGCCATTCACCTGATGGGCATCAGCTCGATCATGGGCGCGATCAATGTGGTCGCCACCATTCTCAACCTGCGCGCGCCGGGCATGACCCTGATGAAAATGCCGCTGTTCGTGTGGACCTGGCTGATCACCGCGTTCCTGCTGATCGCGGTAATGCCGGTACTGGCCGGGTGCGTGACCATGATGCTGATGGATATCCACTTCGGCACCAGCTTCTTCAGTGCCGCTGGCGGCGGTGACCCGGTGCTGTTCCAGCACGTGTTCTGGTTCTTCGGCCACCCCGAGGTGTACATCATGATCCTGCCGGCCTTCGGCGCCGTCAGCTCGATCATCCCGACGTTCTCGCGCAAGCCGCTGTTCGGCTACACCTCGATGGTCTACGCCACGGCGAGTATCGCCTTCCTGTCGTTCATCGTATGGGCGCACCACATGTTCGTGGTCGGCATTCCGTTGGTGGGCGAGTTGTTCTTCATGTACGCCACGTTGCTGATCGCGGTGCCCACGGGCGTGAAGGTGTTCAATTGGGTGAGCACCATGTGGCAAGGCTCGCTGACCTTCGAGACGCCGATGCTGTTCGCCGTGGCCTTCGTGATTCTGTTCACCATTGGCGGCTTCTCCGGGCTGATGTTGGCCATTGCCCCGGCGGACTTCCAGTACCACGACACCTACTTTGTGGTGGCGCATTTCCATTACGTACTCGTGCCTGGGGCGATCTTCGGCATCTTCGCCTCGGCCTATTACTGGCTGCCGAAATGGACCGGCCACATGTACGACGAAACCCTGGGCAAGCTGCACTTCTGGCTGTCTTTCGTGGGCATGAACATGGCGTTCTTCCCGATGCACTTTGTGGGGCTGGCCGGCATGCCGCGCCGGGTGCCGGACTACAACCTGCAGTTCGCCGACTTCAACATGGTGTCCTCGATTGGCGCGTTTATGTTCGGTGCCACGCAGATCTTCTTCCTGTTTATCGTGATCAAGTGCATCCGCGGCGGCCCGCCTGCGCCGGCCAAGCCCTGGGATGGCGCCGAAGGTTTGGAGTGGAGCGTTCCCTCGCCTGCGCCGTACCACACCTTCACCACGCCGCCGGAGGTCAAGTGAATACCCTTAACGACTGGCTTGCACCTCTCCCCTGTGGGAGCGGGCTTGCTCGCGAAAGCGGTGTGTCAGTCGCTGCAAATGGCGCCTGGCCTACCGCGTTCGCGAGCAAGCCCGCTCCCACATTGACCTCGCTCGGCTTGGGTGATCGTCATGGCTGACTCCGTACCCATCAAACGCCTGGTCACCCGCCTGCTGATCCTGGTGGTGGCAATGTTCGCCTTCGGTTTCGCCCTGGTGCCGATCTACGACGTGATGTGCAAAGCCTTCGGCATCAACGGCAAGACCGCCGGGCAGTACGAAGGCGAGCAGCTCGTCGACCCTACGCGCCAGGTGCGCGTGCAGTTCCTGTCGACCAACGCCATCGACATGGTTTGGGAGTTTCACTCCAAGGCTGACGAAGTGGTGGTCAACCCCGGTGCGGTCACCGAGATGCTGTTTGTGGCCTACAACCCCACGGACAAGGCCATGACCGCCCAGGCAGTGCCGAGCATTTCCCCGGCCGAAGCGGCGATGTACTTCCACAAGACCGAATGCTTTTGCTTCACCCAGCAAGTGCTGCAGCCAGGTGAGCGCATCGAAATGCCGGTGCGTTTTATCGTCGACCGCGACATGCCCAAGGATGTGAAGCATTTGACCTTGGCGTACACGCTGTTTGACATCACTGCGCGCCAACCGCCGGTGGCCGCCCGCACCGGCGGCTAGCTACTGTTTGCCCCCTCAATCAGGAGAGCGAATACATGTCGTCTCATGATACGTACTACGTACCAGCGCAAAGCAAATGGCCCATAATTGCCACTATTGGCATGTTGGTCACCGTGTACGGTTTGGCGGTGTGGTTCAACGACTTGAAGGCGGCGCGCCCGGAATCCCACGGGCCGTGGATCTTTTTCGTCGGCGGCCTGCTGTTGGCCTACATGCTGTTCGGCTGGTTCGGCGCGGTGATCAAGGAAAGCCGCGCCGGTTTGTACAGCCCGCAGATGGACCGCTCGTTTCGTTGGGGCATGTCCTGGTTCATCTTTTCCGAGGTGATGTTCTTCATCGCCTTCTTCGGCGCGCTGTTTTATGTGCGGCACATGTCTGCGCCTTGGTTGGCGGGTGAAGGCTCCAAAGGCGTCGCGCATATGCTGTGGCCGAACTTCGAGTTCGCCTGGCCGCTGCTCAACAACCCGGACCCAAAACTGTACCCCGCGCCGGAAGGCACCATCAGCCCGTGGGGCCTGCCGCTGGTCAATACCATCCTGCTGGTGAGTTCCAGCGTGACCATCACCATCGCCCACCATGCCTTGCGCAAAGGCCATCGCGGCGCGCTGAAAATCTGGCTGGCGATCACGGTGCTGCTGGGGCTGGCGTTTCTCGGGTTCCAGGCTGAGGAATATATCCACGCCTATAAAGAGCTGGGCCTGACCCTCGGCTCGGGCGTGTATGGCGCGACCTTCTTCATGCTCACCGGCTTTCATGGCGCTCACGTGACCATCGGCACCATCATTTTGTTCGTGATGCTGATGCGCATCCTGAAGGGGCACTTTAATGCCGAGCACCAGTTCGGGTTCGAGGCGGCCAGTTGGTATTGGCACTTCGTGGATGTGGTGTGGATCGGCCTGTTTTTCTTCGTTTACGTGCTGTGAGGTGCATTACCACGGCGCATGAGACACCAGCTGGCCGCTGAAAAAGCCCCAGACGATCAAGCCCACGGTGATCGCGGCCAGCACCACGCGTACGGTCAAGGCAGTGACGAGGCGGTTGGAGTTGCCCTCGTCCTTGACCAGAAAAAACAAGCCACTGAACAGGCTTACGACAGTCGCGATCAGCATCAGGGCAATAGCTGCTTTGAGCATGGTCAGGTTCCCTTCGGATGGGCGGGCAATGAAAACAAGTATAGCCAGCGCCATAAAAGACTTTCGCCCAGGGCTCGCACCCACGTTGGTGGTGCTGGTGCTGCTGCCGTTAATGGTGGGCCTGGGGTTCTGGCAATTGGCCCGCGGGCATGAAAAACAACTGCTGGTGGACAGCTACGCCGAGCGGCGCGTGGCCGAGCCCATTGACAGTGTGCAACTCAATGGCATGACCGACCCGGCCTTTCGCCGCGTGCGCCTGCGTGGCCAGTTCGACGCCGAGCACAGCGTGTTGCTCGACAACCGCATGCGCGACGGCAAGGCCGGCGTCGAGCTGCTGCAACCCTTCCACGATCAGGCCAGCGGCCTGTGGCTGTTGCTCAATCGCGGCTGGCTGCCCTGGCCGGACCGGCGCACGCCACCGGTCTTCACCACGCCCGATCAACCGTTGAACCTCGACGCCTGGGTGTACGTCGCCCCCGGCGAAACCTTCCAACTGCACGCCGACCCGACCACTACGCACTGGCCGCGCTTGCTCACCGCGCTGCACCCCGCCGAACTCTGGGCTGAATTGGGCCGCAGCGGCTTTGCCTACGAACTGCGCGCTGAACCTGGCCCCGGCACGTACGACACCACCTGGCCGGTGGTCGCCATGGGCCCGGAAAAACACCTGGGCTACGCCGTGCAGTGGTTCGCCATGGCGTTGGCGTTGCTGGCGCTTTATCTCTACCTCGGATGGCACAACAAAAAGGAGAAGCCCCATGGGAACGGCCTTGAATCCACCCAGCATGTCTGAGGCGCCTGACCGGCGCAAAGGCCGCTGGCAGCTGATCTTGATCCTGATGATGGTGATCGGCCCGATGGCACTGGCCACCTTCATGTACAAGCTGCAGTTCTGGGTGCCGGACAGCCGCAGCTACCACGGCGAAATGATCGGTAATGGCCAGACCCGCAGCGACATCGGCGTGCAGGCCGATGAAGACCGCTGGCAATTGCTCGTCACCGCGCCCGCCGCCTGCGCCGCCGACTGCCAGCAACTGGTGTACCTGGCGCGCCAGCTGCAAATCAGCCTGGGCCGTGATGCGTCCCGCGCCAGCCATGCCCTGGCCAGCGCGCAACCGGTGAGCACGGAATACGACGCCAAGCTCAAAGCCGAATACCCGCAGCTGCAACGCTACCCGCTGGACCTGTCGACCTTCAGCAAAGACGCCGCCGCGCCCGGCGATGCGCAATTGTGGATCGTCGACCCGCACGGCAACCTCGTGCTGCGCTACGACGCCAAGGTCAAGGGCAAGGACTTGCTCAACGACCTGCGGCTGCTGCTGAAACTGTCGAACATCGGATAAGGGCATCGTCATGGCCAAACCTGGATTTCGCCTCGCGTTGTTTGCCACGTTGCTGGCGCTGATCGTCGTGCTGCTCGGTGCCTACACCCGCCTGACCCACGCCGGCCTGGGTTGCCCGGACTGGCCGGGCTGCTACGGCTTTATCAGCGTGCCGCAGAGCGAAGCCCAGCTGGCGCATGCCGAGCTGCATTTCCCGGATACGCCGGTGGAGGCTGACAAGGGCTGGGCCGAGATGACCCATCGCTACTTTGCCGGCACCTTGGGCTTGCTGATCGTGCTGCTGGCGGCGCGTTCGTGGAGCCATCGGCGTGATCCGGGCCAGCCAGTGAAGCTGCCGCTGTTTCTGTTGGCGGTGGTGTTCGCCCAGGCGGCATTCGGTATGTGGACGGTGACATTGAAGCTGTGGCCGCAAGTGGTGACGGGCCATCTGCTCGGCGGTTTTGCCACCTTGAGCCTGCTGTTTCTGCTGACCCTGCGGCTGTCGGGCGTGCTGCCCGCGTTGATCGTGCCCAAGCGCCTGCAATATTGGGCGACGGCCGGGTTGGTGTTGGTGATCGGCCAGATCGCGCTGGGCGGCTGGGTTAGCTCCAACTATGCGGCGGTGGCCTGTATCGACTTGCCTACGTGCCATGGCGAGTGGTGGCCGGCGGCGGACTTTGCCAACGGTTTTCACCTCACCCAACACATCGGCCCCAATTACCTCGGCGGGCAGCTCGACAGCGAGGCGCGCACGGCCATTCACCTGACCCACCGCATTGGCGCGGTGCTGGTCATGCTGGTGCTGTGTGGTTTGGCGTGGCAGTTACGCGCCGTGGGCATGAGCCGGCTCGCGGGCCTATTGCTGATCGTGCTGGCGGCGCAAATCTGCCTGGGCCTGAGTAATGTGTACTTTCATCTGCCGCTGCCGGTTGCAGTCGGCCACAACGCAGGCGGCGCGGCGTTGTTGCTGACGCTGGTACTGGTCAATTACCACGCGCGCACCAGCCTGGTCCGGGTGCGCAATCAGTTGCCGTTCGGCTGGCGCTTTATTCCACGCAAGCACGTTTCGGGCCTCATCACCCTTAAAGGAGAGATGCCATGGCGACCTTGATCGGCGCGCGTCACGATCAGGCGATCTGGCGTGATTATCTGGAGCTGACCAAGCCGAAAGTGGTGGTGCTGATGCTCATCACCTCGTTGGTGGGCATGTTCCTCGCCACTCGCGCCGGGGTGCCGTGGCCGGTGCTGCTTTTCGGCAATCTGGGCATTGCGTTGTGTGCCGGTGGTGCGGCGGCGGTCAACCATGTGGTGGATCGGCGAATTGATGCGGTGATGGCGCGCACGCATAAACGGCCGATGGCCGAAGGGCGCGTATCGCCAGTGGCTGCACTGGCCTTTGCTTTGTTTCTGGCTGTTGCAGGCTTGGCGCTGCTGCTGGCGTTTACCAACCCCTTGGCGGCGTGGCTGACGCTGGCCTCGCTGCTCGGTTATGCGGTGATCTACACCGGCTTTCTCAAGCGCGCGACGCCGCAAAACATCGTCATCGGTGGCCTCGCCGGTGCCGCGCCGCCGCTGCTGGGCTGGGTCGCGGTTACCGGGCATGTCAGCGCCGAGCCTTTGCTGCTGGTGTTGATCATCTTCGCCTGGACCCCGCCGCACTTCTGGGCCCTGGCCATTCACCGCAAGGAGGAATACGCCAAGGCCGACATCCCCATGCTGCCGGTCACCCACGGCGAGCATTACACCAAGGTGCATATCCTGCTCTACACCTTCGCCCTGCTGGCGGTGAGCTTGATGCCGTATGTAATCCACATGAGCGGCCTGCTGTACCTGGCGTGTGCGCTGGTATTGGGCGCACGCTTTCTGCAATGGGCCTGGGTGCTGTACCGTGGCAGCAAGCCGCACGCGGCGATCAACACGTTCAAGTACTCTATCTGGTACTTGTTCCTGCTGTTTATCGCCCTGCTCGTAGACCACTACTTATTGTTGAACCTATGACTCGAACTCAAAAAACCGTCTTTATCCTGGTGGCCATCGTCGCGTTGATCATGGGCCTGACCGTTAACAAAGTGCTCAGCGGCAAAGGCCAGGGCGACCCCACCGCGCTGATCGACGCCGGCATCATTTTGCTGCCGCAGAGCCGCCAGCTGCCGCCGGTGACCATGACAGACCAGAACGGCCAGCCGGTGGTGGTCAACGAGTTGAAAGGCAAGTGGAGCCTGCTGTTCTTCGGCTATACCTTCTGCCCCGACATCTGCCCCACCACCCTCGCTCAGTTGCGCCAGATCAAGAGCGAACTGCCCAAAGAGGCGGTGGATAAGTTGCAGGTGATCCTGGTCAGCGTCGACCCGAACCGCGACACCCCGGCTCAGCTCAAGCAATACCTGGGCTACTTCGACCCGCAATTCCAAGGCCTGACCGGTGCGAATGTGGACGATGTGCAGAAGGTCTCGAATGCGGTGAGCATCCCGTTCATTCCGGCCGATACCAGCAAGCCCAACTACACCGTCGACCACAGCGGCAACCTCGCGCTGATCGGCCCGGACGGTACGCAGCGCGGGTTTATTCGTGCGCCGTTGAACAACCAGAAGCTGGTGGCACAGTTGCCGGGGTTGCTGCAGCGTAAGTAAGCACCTAAGCACCTGAAGAGCGGGCGCAGAGCGCCCTGGGCTGCATTCCCACGCAGAGCGTGGGAATGATCGGTACGCAAGTGTGTTGGCCTGATCTTTCAGGCGACACATAACAAATGTGGGAGGGGGCTTGCTCCCGAAAGCGGTGGTTCAGTCAACTTATGCATCGACTGACACTCTGCTATCGGGAGCAAGCCCCCTCCCACATTTTTTGATCTTCAGTGTTTTGGAGATCGATTCAGATCAGAACGCCGGCAGAATCGCGCCTTTGTACTTCTCAAGAATGAACGCTTTGACTTCCGGCGTGTGCAGGGCTGCAACCAGCTTCTTCACGGCGTCCGAGTCTTTGTTGTCTTCGCGGGTCACCAGGATGTTCACGTAAGGCGAGTCGTTGCCTTCGATCACCAGGGCGTCCTTGGACGGGTCCAGTTTGGCTTCCAGGGCGTAGTTGGTGTTGATCAGCGCCAGGTCGACCTGGGTCAGCACGCGCGGCAGAGTCGCGGCTTCCAGTTCGCGGAATTTCAGGTTTTTCGGGTTGCCGGTGATGTCCTTGATGGTCGACAGGATGTTCGTCGGGTCCTTCAGGGTGATCAGGTTGTGCTTGGCCAGCAGCAACAGCGCGCGGCCGCCGTTGGTGGCGTCGTTCGGGATCACGACGTTGGCACCGCTTGGCAGGTCTTCAAGCTTTTTGTACTTGCTGGAGTAGGCGCCCAGAGGCTCCAGGTGCACGGCACCGACGCTTACCAGGTGAGTGCCCTTGGCCTTGTTGAACTCATCCAGGTACGGCTGGTGCTGGAAGAAGTTGGCGTCCAGGCGCTTTTCAGCCACCTGTACGTTTGGCTGCACGTAGTCGGTGAAGACTTTGACCTGCAAATCCACGCCTTCTTTGGCGAGTGCAGGCTTCACGAATTCGAGGATTTCGGCGTGTGGCACCGGCGATGCAGCGACCGTGAGGGTCTCGGCGGCATGCGCGGAAAACGCAGCAACAGCGGCGAAAGCAACCAGTAGTTTTTTCATCCAACAAGCTCCTTGTTCGGGCATGTGCCGGCGGGGCCGGCAATGGCCGTTATTTTCGAGAAAAGTGCACCACCAGCTTGTCGCCGACGGTTTGCAGAATTTGCACCAGGATCAGCAGCATCACCACCGTGACGATCATTACGTCGGTTTGGAAGCGCTGGTAACCGAAACGGATCGCCAAGTCACCCAGGCCGCCGGCGCCGACGACGCCAGCCATGGCCGTGTAGGAAACCAGTGTAATCGCCGTCACGGTAATCGCCGCGAAAATGCCGGGGCGTGCTTCGGGCAGCAGTGCATTGACGATGATCTGGCGTGTGCTGGCGCCCATGGACTGCGTCGCTTCGATGATGCCACGGTCCACTTCACGCAAGGCGGTTTCCACCAGGCGCGCAAAGAACGGCGTGGCACCCACGACCAGTGGTGGAATTGCGCCGGCCACACCCAGCGAGGTGCCGGTGATCAGTACCGTGAACGGGATCATTACGATCAGCAGGATGATGAACGGCAGCGAACGCAGGATGTTCACGATCAGCGACAGCAGCGCGTACAGGCCTTTTTGCTCGAACAGTTGGCGCGGGCTGCACAGGAATAGCAGCACGCCCAGGGGCAGGCCGAGCAGCACGGTGAAGAACAGCGAACCAAACAGCATGGTCATGGTGTCGCCGGTGGCCAGCCAGATTTCGGACCAGTCGATATTGGCGAAGAAACTCAACAGGACTTCCATTAGCGCAGAACCTCCATGTGGACGTCTGCCGCGGTAAAGCGGGCGAAAGCGGCTTCCATGTCCCCACCGGTGACGGCGAGGGTCAGTTGGCCGTAAGGAATATCTTTAATGCGGTCGATACGACCGGCGAGGATGCTGTAGTCCACACCCGTTTCGCGGGCGACGGTGCCCAGCAACGGCGCGTAGGTCGCTTCGCCCTGGAACGTCAGGCGCACGATGCGGCCTGGCACGTGGGCGAAGTCATCACGCAGCTCGCCTTCGTCGACCTGCTCGGCTTCTTGTACGAAGCGTTTGGTGGTCGGGTGTTTGGGGTGCAGGAACACATCGGCCACCGAGCCTTGCTCGACGATCACGCCGGCGTCCATCACCGCCACTTGGTCACACACGCGGCGGATCACGTCCATTTCATGGGTGATCAGCACGATGGTGAGCTTCAGCTCGCGGTTGATCTCAGCCAGTAATTGCAGCACCGAGGCGGTGGTTTGCGGGTCGAGGGCGCTGGTGGCTTCGTCGCACAGCAAAATCTTTGGCTTGGTCGCCAGGGCGCGGGCGATGCCGACGCGTTGCTTCTGGCCACCGGACAACTGCGCCGGGTATTTCTTGGCGTGGTCCGACAGGCCGACGCGGGCGAGCAGTTCGGCCACGCGTTGGTCGATGGCCTTGCGCGACAGTTCGCCGGCCAGGGTCAGCGGCAGCGCCACGTTGTCGGCGACGGTCTTGGAAGCGAGCAGGTTGAAGTGCTGGAAGATCATCCCGACTTGCTGGCGGAAACGGCGCAGGCCGTTGGCGTCCAGCGCGGTGACTTCTTCACCGTCGACATTGATCTGACCGCCGCTGGGTTGCTCCAGGCGGTTGATCAGGCGCAGCAGGGTACTTTTTCCCGCACCGGAGTGGCCAATCAGGCCGAACACCTGGCCGTTTTCGACGCGCAGGCTGGTGGGGTGCAGGGCGGGGATTTCCTTACCGGCGACGCGGTAGGTTTTATGGACGTTATGAAACTCGATCACGTAGCGAACCTTGTGGGGCGCATGGAAAAGGGATCAGCGGTTAGCCGGGCGCGCATTTTAGCCTGTCCGTATAGCGGTATTTAGCATTTATTTCGCATTCAACCAGCGATTTGGCAATAACGCGATCAAAGGTCATAAAAAAGGAACGGTGCAAAACCGCGTCAGTCATTACTTAAGCAACTCAATTTCCCAGGTGCCGTGCCTGGGGTTTTGCTCAAACGAGCCGGGGACCGCTCTGGCCACTTTGAATAAGGAGTTTTGTCTGATGAGTACCAAAAAGCCAGCTACCCCGCCGAAGAGTGAGCTTGCGGGCACCGACACCCTGGACCGTGGCAACACCAACGCCAAGCTGCAGGCGCTGGAGGAGTTCCGTTCCGACGCGACCGGCCAGGCGCTGCGCACCAACCAAGGTGTGAAGATTTCTGACAACCAGAACACCCTCAAAGTCGGCGCCCGTGGCCCATCGCTGCTGGAAGACTTCATCATGCGTGAAAAAATCACGCACTTTGACCATGAGCGCATCCCGGAGCGCATCGTGCATGCCCGTGGTACGGGCGCCCATGGTTATTTCCAGACGTATGAGAACCATTCGGCGCTGAGCAAGGCCGGTTTCCTGCGCAACCCCGAGCATAAAACCCCGGTGTTTGTGCGCTTCTCCACCGTGCAGGGCCCGCGTGGTTCGGGCGATACGGTGCGTGACGTGCGCGGCTTCGCCGTGAAGTTCTTCACCGACGAAGGCAACTTCGACCTGGTGGGCAACAACATGCCGGTGTTTTTCATTCAGGACGCGATCAAGTTTCCCGACTTCGTGCACGCGGTAAAACCTGAACCCCACAACGAAATTCCTACCGGCGGCTCGGCCCACGATACGTTCTGGGATTTTGTCTCGCTGCAGCCGGAATCGGCGCACATGGTGCTGTGGGCCATGTCCGACCGGGCCATCCCCAAAAGCCTGCGTGCCATGCAGGGTTTTGGCATTCACACCTTCCGCTTGATCAATACCGAAGGTAAATCGAGCTTTGTGAAATTCCACTGGCATCCAAAAGTCGGCACCTGCTCGCTGGTGTGGGACGAAGCGCAAAAGCTTGCCGGTAAAGACACCGATTACCACCGTCGTGACCTGTGGGAAGCGATTGAGGGCGGCGATTACCCTGAGTGGGAGTTGGGCGTGCAAATCGTCGCGGAAGAGGATGAGCACAAGTTCGACTTCGACCTGCTCGACCCGACCAAGATCATCCCTGAAGAGCTGGTGCCGATTACGCCGCTTGGCAAGATGGTGCTTAACCGCAACCCGGACAACTTCTTTGCCGAAGTCGAACAGGTCGCGTTTTGCCCAGGCCATATCGTGCCGGGTATCGACTTTACCAACGACCCACTGCTGCAAGGTCGTCTGTTTTCCTACACGGATACCCAGATCAGCCGCCTCGGTGGCCCGAACTTTCATGAGCTGCCGATCAACCGGCCGGTCACGCCGTTCCACAACGGCCAGCGCGACGCCCAGCATCGCACCGTGATCGACAAAGGCCGTGCTGCCTATGAGCCGAACTCGATTGATGGCGGTTGGCCGAAAGAAACCCCACCGGCTGCGCAGGATGGTGGTTTCGAGACCTATTACGAGCGCGTTGACGCCAACAAGGTGCGTGAGCGCAGTGAGTCGTTTGGCGACCACTTCTCGCAGGCCACGCTGTTTTTCCACAGCATGAGCCACCACGAGAAAGAGCACATTATCGCGGCCTACAGCTTCGAGTTGGGCAAGGTGGAGCGCGAGTTTATCCGCGCCCGTCAGGTCAACGAGATTCTGGCCAATATCGACTTGGAACTGGCCAAGCGCGTTGCGCAGAACCTCGGCTTGCCCGCACCGACCAAAGGCACCGTGCCACCGCGTAAGAGCTCGCTGAAAGAGTCGCCGGCATTGAGCCAGGTGAACCTGCTGTCGGGCGATATCAAGACGCGCAAAGTCGCGATCCTGGCGGCTAACGGTGTGGACGGTGCGGCAATTGCCGCGTTGAAGACGGCGCTGGAAGCAGAGGGCGCGCACGCCAAGCTGTTGGGGCCGACGTCGGCACCGGTGACCACCGCCGATGGCAAGAGCCTGAAGGTGGATGCGTCGATGGAAGGCATGCCGTCGATTGCGTTTGATGCGGTGTTTGTGCCGGGCGGCGCCAAGTCGGTGCAGGCATTGAGTGGCGATGGCGTGGCGTTGCACTTCCTGTTGGAGGCGTACAAGCACTTGAAGGCGATTACGGTTGCCAGTGATGCCAAGCCGTTGTTGGATCTGCTGAAGCTTGAGGCGGATGCGGGGTTGATCGTGGGGTCGGATGCGAAAGCGTTCAAGGCCTTCTTTGCGGCGATTGCGCAGCATCGGGTTTGGGATCGTGAGCCGAAGGCTAAGGCGATTCCGGCTTAAGCTTTTGGTTGATCGTTAGACCGCTATCGCAGGCAAGCCAGCTCCCACATTAGAAGTGTGAATACATTCAAGTGTGGGAGCTGGCTTGCCTGCGATGCTTTATTGCGCCTTGCGCGGAATCAGCACAACCTGCGCCGGGATGTGTTTCAGAATCTGCCGGTGAAGCTTCAGGTCATACCCCGAATCAATTCGCTTCACCCGTTTGGTCAGCAACGTGGCCAACCACGGGTAATCCTGGGTGCGCGGCGCCTGGATCGTCACATCGCACTGGTAATTCACCACATCGGTGGCGATCGCGTCCAACTGGTGGCGAAGTTCTTCGATATCAGTGAGGTTCAGCGCCACCGTGGTGCTTTCGGCCGCTGGGTCAATGACCTTGGCGGCAGGCTTGGCTTCAGCCGCTTTCAAGGCGGCTTCGGCTTTATCCAGCTCGGCTTTACGGGCATGGCTGATGGCGCTGTTTACGCCGCCAGTCAGCGCGGGGGCCTTGGGCATCAGTGCGCGGGCACGGCTCAGTGCGGTGGCTGCAGCGTTGACGTCGCCCTTTTGCAGCACGATCTGGCTGCGCTGCAGGTAGGCTTCGGCCAATTGGCGCTGGTAAGCCTCAAGGGCCGGGTCGTTGGGCGACTGAGCCTGTAACGCGGCCAGCTCGTCTTCGGCAGTGGCCAACTCGCTGCTGGCGAGGTTTTGCTCCAGCTGCGCGATGGCCGCAGCGCGTGCGTCCGGCACCTCGGGGGCGGCGGGCGGTGTGCTTTGACAGGCGCCAAGCAGCAGGGAAAATGCGGCAAGGAGCAGATAACGGGCGTTGAACAGCTTCATTCCTGCGACTCTCTATTTGCGCAAAAAGCGAGCAAGTCTACACCCCTCGACGGGGCAGGACAAAACTCAGCAGAAACAGGGCGGCGGCCGTCACCACAATCGACGGGCCGGCTGGCGTGTCCTTGAACCACGACAGCGCCAGGCCCCCGCACACTGCAAGCATGCCCAGCAGGCTGGCGCCGACCGCCATTTGCTCGGGTGAACGAGCATGGCGCTGGGCGGCGGCTGCGGGAATGATCAGCAGCGATGTGATCAACAATACGCCGACAATCTTCATCGCGACAGCAATCACCACCGCGATCAGCAACATCAGGGTCATGCGCAGCGCCGGCACCGGTAAGCCTTCCACCGTGGCCAGCTCTTCGTGCACGGTGATCGCCAGCAGTGGGCGCCACAGGGCCACCAGCAATAGCAGCACCGCGGCGCTGCCACCGAGAATCCAGGCCAGGTCGGTGGGGCTGATCGCCAGCAAGTCACCGAACAGGTAAGCCATCAGGTCGATGCGCACTTCATGCATGAAGCTCAGCACAACCAGGCCCAGGGACAAGGTGCTCGGCGCCAGGATACCCAGCAATGTGTCGGAGGCCAGCGGCTGGCGCTGCTGCAGGGTCACCAGCAACACCGCCAGCAGCAGGCAGCCCACGGTGACGGCGATGGTCGGGCTTACATCCAGCAAAAAGCCCATGGCCACGCCCAGCAGCGCGGCGTGCGACAACGTGTCGCCGAAGTAAGCCATGCGCCGCCAGACCACGAACGAGCCCAGCGGGCCCGCCACCAGTGCCAAAGCCAAGCCTGCCAGCAGGGCGTAGAGCAGAAAATCAGCCATGCTTGCAGCTATCTCCATGAACGTGGGTATGAGGGGCGGCGGGATCGTCGACCACTGCGCCATGCAGGTCATGGGCGTGATCGTGGTGATGGTGGTAAATCGCCAGGCTCTGCGCGTTTTTACCGAACAGCTCGACGAACGCCGGGTCGCCACTGACCTGTTCCGGGTGGCCGGAGCAGCACACGTGACGGTTGAGGCACACCACTTGGTCGGTGGTGCTCATGACCAGGTGCAGGTCGTGGGAAACCATCAGCACGCCGCAGCCATGGCGGTCACGCAGGCGGGTGATCAGGCTGTACAGCTCAGCCTGGCCGGCGACGTCGACGCCTTGCACGGGCTCATCGAGCACCAGCAGCTCTGGCTCGCGCAACAAGGCGCGGGCCAGCAGCACGCGCTGCATTTCACCGCCGGAAATGCTTTGCACCGGGCTGTCGATCACTTGTTCGGCACCGACTTCCTTGAGCGCGGCCTGCGCGCGAGCACGGTCTACACCGGGCACCAGGCGCAAAAAGCGCAACACGGACAACGGCAAGGTTGGGTCGACGTGCAGTTTTTGCGGCATGTAACCGACGCGCAGTTTGGGCTTGCGCCACACACTGCCGCTGTCCGGCTTGAGCAAGCCGAGTACGGCGCGCACCAGCGTCGTCTTGCCGGCGCCATTGGGGCCGATCAGCGTGACGATCTGCCCCGGCTCCACGCTCAGGGCGATGTTATCCAGCACGTTTTGCCCGGCAAACGTGACCCCGACCCCTTCGAGGCGGATTAACGCATTGCTCATCAAGCCCCCTGGCAACCCGAGCAGAGCCCGACCACTTCGACCGTTTGCCCTTCGACGCTGAAGCCGACCTCGGCCGAGCTTTTGATGATGGCGTCGCTGATGCTTTTTTGTTCAAGCTCGATGGCGGCGTGGCACTCGCGGCAGATCAGGAACTGGCCCTGGTGCGCGTGTTCCGGGTGGTTGCAGCCGACGAAGGCATTGAGCGATGCGATGCGGTGCACCAGGCCGTTTTCCAGCAGGAAATCCAGCGCGCGGTACACCGTGGGCGGCGCGGCGCGGCGGCCGTCTTGCTCACTGAGCACGCCGAGGATGTCGTAGGCGCCCAGCGGCTTGTGGCTCTGCCACACCAATTCCAGCACCCGGCGACGCAGCGCAGTCAGGCGCAGGCCTTGACGGGCGCACAGGGTATCGGCCTCCGACAGCGCGGTATGCACGCAATGAGAGTGGTCGTGGGGACGGCTGGCAAGCGGTGTTTTAGGCATGAGCGGCGACAGACATTTGATAGAGACGTTATTATGTTACCCGTTCCTACGTCATTGAGTGGTCATCGTGTCCCGACTTTTTCCCGTTTTTGTCGTATTTGTCACCAGTTTGTTCATCGCCGGGGCGGCTCAGGCCGAGGTCAAGGTGCTGACCAGCATCAAGCCGCTGCAGTTGATTGCCGCGGCGGTGCAGGACGGCGTGGCTATTCCAGAGGTGTTGCTGCCGCCTGGCGCTTCGCCGCACAACTATGCCCTGCGCCCATCCGACGTACGGCGTGTGCAGTCGGTGGACCTGCTGTATTGGATCGGCCCGGACATGGAAAGCTTCCTGCCGCGCGTGCTCAAGGGCCGTAGCCTGCCGACCGTGGCGGTACAGGACCTTCCTGGGATGAAGCTGCGTCGTTTCACCGAAGATAGCCACTCGCATGCGGACGATGCCGACGAACATGACCACGATCACCGCCCAGGCAGCCTGGATGCGCACTTGTGGCTGTCGACGATCAACGCGCGTGTGATCGCTGCGCGCATGGCGGCTGACCTCAGCACTGCCGACCCGGCCAATGCCGCGCGGTATCAGAGCAACGTGAAGGCGTTCGACGAGCGTCTGGATGCGTTGGATGCGCGCTTGAAAGCACGCCTGGCGAAGGTGAGCGACAAGCCTTACTTCGTGTTCCACGAAGCTTTTGATTACTTCGAAGACGCATACGGGCTCAAGCACACCGGCGTGTTCAGCGTTGCCGCCGAAGTGCAGCCTGGCGCCCAGCATGTGGCGGCGATGCGTACGCGGTTGCAGGAAGTCGGCAAGACTTGTGTGTTCAGCGAGCCGCCGTTGCGTCCGCGCCTGGCCGAGACATTGGTTGCAGGTTTGCCGGTGAAATTGGCGGAACTGGATGCGTTGGGTGGTTATACGCCGGCTACGGCGCAGGGTTATGAGCAGGTACTGGAGAAGTTGGGGAGTGATCTGGCCGGGTGCCTGGAATCACTCTAACCATTGCCGCATAACCAATGTGGGAGCGGGCTTGCTCGCGAATACGGAGTGTCAGTCGACTTAATAAGTGACTGACCCGCCGCTTTCGCGAGCAAGCCCGCTCCCACATTTTAGAGCGCGAACGGCAGGTGCACAGTGACTTTCTGACGCTGCGCCAACCGATGCTCAAACTCCGCCGGGTCATGAATTAACACATCCTGCCCGGCAAACGACTCTGCAGCGATCAGGCGTGACAGCCAGAAGCGCACGCACGCCACGCGCAACAGGGTCGGCCACAACTCGGCTTCCTTGGCCGTAAACGGCCGCAGACCCGCGTACGCACCCAGCAGTGCGCGGGCGCGTTGGCCATCGATCACGCCCTCGGCATCCGAGCACCAGTCATTCAAGGCGATCGCCACGTCGTACAGCATCGGGCCTGAGCAGGCGTTATAGAAGTCGATCAGCCCGGTCAGGTGCGTGCCTTCGAACATCGCGTTGTCACGGAACAGGTCGGCGTGAACGTTGGCGCGCGGCAGGGCGAGGATCTCGGCCTTGTGGGCTTCGATCTCGGTCAGCGCATCTTGCAGCAGACGCTGCTGGGCGTCGTTCAGGTGCGAAATAAGCTGCGCACCCTCAGTGAGCATCCACTCCAGCCCGCGATCGGTCTTGCGCTCCAGCACCTTCTCGCCTTGAGTGGCCAGGTGCAGATGGCCGAGCAGGTCGCCGACCTGGGCGCAATGCTGGGCGTTGGCGTCCTTAATGTGCTTGCCGGCCAAGCGCGGTTGCAGCAGCGCCGGTTTGCCTTTCAATTCGCGCAAGGCTACGCCGTCGGTGGTGCGCAGCGCATACGGCACAGGCAAGTCAGCGTCATGGAGTACGTCGAGCAGCTCGATAAAGAACGGCATCTCCGCGACCGGGCCGCGCTCAACCAGGGTCAGGACGAATTCGCCCTGTTCCAGGCTGATAAAGAAATTGGTGTTTTCGCTACCGGCGGCAATCCCCTGGAAATCAAGCAGGCGGCCGAGCCCGTAAGGGGCGAGAAAGGTTTCCAGCTCGGGCCGAGCCAGCGGGGTGAACACAGACATGGTTAAAACTGCCAGTACGGGCGCCGCGATGGGCGGCGCCAATTTAAGTTAAGAAATCATTTCCATTCGAAGATCTTCCATGACGGGATCAGCATATCCGGCTGGTCAGAACGGATGAAGTTCGCATCGGTTCCGTCCGCGCGCACCAGGAAATACGGTGGCGCGCCTTTCACGGTGACCTTGATCGCGTACAGGAAACCGTTTTGGCGGTACTCCTGGATGGTTCTGTCACCCTCGGTACGGATCGTGACTTCCGGGTCTCCCGAAGGCGCGCTGTCAGCTGCCGTGGCGGCCAGCGGCAAGAACGCAATCAAGCCGGTCAACAACAGGCGATTTACTGTGCGCATGATAACCTTGTCCCTTTGTCGTCATTGGTCCGGCTATTCTAGCGCCTGACCCGCCGAAAAGGTTGATCCTGCTCATGAGCCAAGCCCCCCTCGTCCTGGTGGACGGTTCTTCTTATCTGTACCGCGCCTTTCACGCGCTACCACCGCTGACCACCTCCAAAGGCCTGCCGACCGGTGCGGTCAAGGGCGTGTTGAACATGCTCAAAAGCCTGCGCAAGCAGTACCCGAACAGCCCGTTCGCCGTGGTGTTCGACGCCAAGGGTGGGACTTTTCGCGATGACATGTACGCCGAATACAAAGCCAACCGCCCGAGCATGCCCGATGACATGCGCCTGCAAATCGAGCCGCTGCACCAAAGTGTGATCGCTCTGGGCTTCCCGTTGCTGTGCGTCGAAGGCGTCGAGGCCGATGACGTGATCGGCACGTTGGCCCGCAGCAGTGCGGCCGCCGACCGCCCGGTAGTGATTTCTACCGGCGATAAAGACATGGCGCAGTTGGTCGACGGGCACATTACCTTGGTCAACACCATGACCGGTAGCGCGATGGACATTGAGGGCGTGAAGGAGAAATTCGGTGTCGCTCCCGAGCAGATCATCGATTACCTGGCGCTGATGGGCGATTCGTCCGACAACATCCCAGGCGTTCCGGGCATTGGTCCGAAGACCGCTTCCGGCCTGCTGGTGGGCGTGAACGGCGGCCTCAAAGAGCTTTATGAGCAGTTGGATATCGTGCCGACCCTGCCGATCCGCGGGGCCAAGAATCTGCCGGCCAAGCTGGAAGAGCACAAGGAGATGGCGTTCCTGTCCTATCAGCTGGCGACGATCAAGATCGACGTGCCGCTGGATGTGGGCCTGGAAGATCTGCACCTGATCGAGCCGGACCGCGAAAAGCTGCTGGAGCTGTACACGCTGCTTGAGTTCAAGAGCTGGATTGATGAGATTCAGCGTGATGCCAAGCGTGTTGAGCTGAAGGTGTCGACCGAGGCTGCTCCGGCGGCTGAAGAAGTGATTGAGACGGCTACGGCGGTGGAAGCCTCCTACACCACCATTCTTGACCAGGCCACGTTCGACACGTGGCTGAAAAAGCTGAATGCCGCAAAACTGTTTGCCTTCGACACCGAAACCACTGGGATCGACGCCCAGCAGGCGCAGTTGGTCGGGGTTTCTTTCTGCGTGCAGCCCCATGAAGCCGCCTACATCCCGCTGACCCATTCCTACGTCGGTGCGCCGCAGCAGTTGGATCGCGACACGGTTCTGTTGGCGTTGAAGCCGCTGCTGGAAGACTCGACCAAGCTCAAGGTCGGCCAGCACGCCAAGTTCGACATGAATATCCTGGCCAACTGCGCCATCGGTGGTGACCCGGCGAACGGCATCACCGTACGCGGCATCGCGTTCGACACGATGCTTGAATCCTACGTGTTGAATTCCACCGCGACCCGGCATGATATGGACAGCCTGGCCAAGAAGTACCTGGACTACGACACCGTCAGCTTCCAGGACATCGCCGGCAAAGGCGCCAAGCAGCTCACATTCGACCAGATCGCGCTTGAGCAAGCCGGCCCGTATGCCGCCGAAGATGCGGACGTGACGCTGCGCTTGCATCAGGCATTGCACGCACAACTGGCGGCTATCCCGAGCCTGGCCAGTGTGCTGACAGACATCGAAATACCGCTGGTGCCGGTGCTGGCGCGTATCGAGCGCCAGGGCGCGCTGGTGGATAAGGCGTTGCTGGGCATTCAGAGCATCGAACTCGGCAACAAGATGGTTGAGTTGGAGCGCCAGGCGTTCGAGATCGCCGGTGAAGAGTTCAACCTGGGTTCGCCCAAGCAACTTGGGGCGATTCTCTACGAAAAACTCGGCCTGCCGGTACTCAAGAAGACCGGCAAGGGCCAGGCGTCCACGGCCGAGGAAGTGTTGGCCAAGTTGGCCGAAGATGACTTCCTGCTGCCCAAGGTACTGATGCAGTACCGCAGCATGAGCAAGCTGAAAAGCACCTACACCGACCGCCTGCCGGAGCAGATCAACCCGCGTACCGGGCGCATTCACACCTCTTATCACCAGGCGGTGGCCGCGACTGGTCGCTTGTCTTCGAGTGATCCGAACCTGCAGAACATCCCGGTGCGCACTGCCGAAGGGCGGCGTATCCGCCAGGCATTTGTCGCGCCCAAGGGCTACAAACTACTGGCGGCGGACTATTCGCAGATCGAGCTGCGGATCATGGCGCACTTGTCCAAGGACGAGGGTTTGATGAATGCGTTCCGCAACGACCTTGACGTGCACACCGCTACGGCGGCCGAGGTGTTCAAGGTTGAGTTGGCTGAGGTCAGCTCCAACCAGCGTCGCAGTGCCAAGGCGATCAACTTTGGCCTGATCTACGGCATGGGCGCGCAGAAGCTGGGTAAGGACATTGGCGTCGATACCAAGACCGCCAAGGCGTACATCGATGTGTACTTCGCGCGCTACCCTGGGGTTCGCGAGTACATGGAGCGCACGCGGGCCCAGGCAGCCGATCAAGGCTATGTCGAAACCTTCTTCGGGCGTCGGCTGTACTTGCCGGATATCAACTCCAACAAACCTCAGGAGCGCGCGGGCGCAGAACGCACGGCGATCAACGCGCCGATGCAGGGCACGGCTGCGGATATCATCAAGAAGGCCATGGTGTTGGTGGATAACTGGCTGACCGAGTCTGGCCTGGATGCCAAGGTCATCCTGCAAGTGCACGATGAACTGGTGCTTGAGGTGCGTGAGGATTTGGTAGCAGAGGTCAGCGACAAGATCCGCGAGCACATGAGCGCGGCAGCGCAGCTGGACGTGCCGTTGGTGGTGGACGTGGGCGTAGGCGATAACTGGGACGAGGCACACTGATTTCGCGGCTCTGCCACCGCAGGCGTGGTGGCAGAGCGCTTTAGATCAGAAATTGGCACCAGTTATTTCCAATAGTTTTTTGAACCTGCCGGAACTAAAGCCGTGAACTGCTACTCAGAGTTACTGAATGGGTGGTGAAGCCCTTCAATGCTCCTATGTTGTGTTAAGTGTTGGCAGATATCTGGACCCCGCCCTAGCGGTCCGGAACTTGGACCCCGAACTTCCCCTCCCCATACGAAGTCCGGGGTTTTTTTTGCCTGCAGAAAAGTTATTCGGCGATTTGCGCGCCTTTGTCCGCTAACTCCATCCAGCCGGCCAGCACGGTGTAGGCGTCTTCCAGGCCCATGCGCTTCGGTGCCGAGAACAGCTGGATGGTGATCGCATCACCCCAACCCTTACGAATTTCGGCCTGCACTTTGAGCAGCGTGTTCTTGGCTGCGCCGTAGGTCAGTTTGTCGGCTTTGGTCAGCAGGATGTGCATCGGCATGCCGCTGGCGACGGCCCAATCAAGCATCAACAGGTCGAAGTCGGTCATTGGATGACGGATGTCCATCATCAGAATCAAACCCTTCAAACTCTCGCGGCCACCCAGGTAGGCCTCAAGGTGACGCTGCCAATGCAGCTTCAACGGGATAGGTACTTTTGCGTAACCGTAGCCCGGAAGGTCGACCAGACGCCGATCATCGTCTAGCTTGAAGAAATTGAGAAGTTGCGTGCGGCCCGGGGTTTTCGAGGTGCGCGCCAGGCTGGCGTGGGTCAGGGTGTTGAGCGCGCTGGACTTGCCGGCGTTGGAACGGCCGGCAAAGGCGACTTCAAAGCCTTCGTCATCGGGGCATTGATCAACTTTGGCGGCGCTGAGCATGAACGTGGACTGTTGGCACAGGCCGAGGATGGGATTCTTGAGTTGCATGAGATTTCCGATGTGGGCGGTGCCGAAAAAGGGTGCGGCAAGCGGTGTCGTTTCCGTTTCAGTAGCGCCAGTATATAATGCCGCAGATTTTGTGTGTGCTTTGTCCCAGCGAAGGATGAAGTTCACGGGAGCGAAAGACCTTCATTGCGCATTAGAACGCAAAACGCTCTCAAACCCTGAAAAGGTCGATGTATGACCCGATGGTTGCTCGCTTTCGGTGTCCTGATTCCGCTTTACGGCGCTCAGGCTACACAGGATCCGGAGGCTGTGTACAACCGAGTTTGCGTGGCTTGCCATGCCGGTCAACTGCCTAATGCCCCCAAACGGGGTGACCAGGCAGCTTGGGCGCCTAGACTGGCGCAAGGCATGGACACGCTGGTGCAACACGTGACCCAGGGTTTCAAGGCAATGCCGCCGCGTGGTTTGTGCATGGACTGCAGTACTGAGGATTACCAGGCCATCATTGAGATGATGGTGAGTAAACCCGGTAGATAACTCTTAAACCCTTAGCCGTAGTTGGATTAGCTGATGAACAAACTGATCGTGAGTCTGCTGTTGACCTTGGGCATCACCGGTGTTGCCCATGCTGCAGGCGACGCTACAGCGGGTCAGGCGAAAGCCGCCGTGTGTGGTGCTTGCCATGGACCGGATGGCAACAGCCCGGCGCCAAACTTCCCCAAACTGGCCGGCCAGGGTGAGCGTTACCTGACCAAGCAGATGCACGACATCAAGGACGGCAAGCGCACGGTGCTGGAAATGACTGGCTTGCTGACCAACCTCAGCGATCAAGACCTGGCGGACATCGCGGCCTATTTTGCCAGCCAGAAGGGCAGTGTGGGAGCTGCTGATCCGAAACTGGTCGAAAAAGGTCAAGCGCTGTTCCGGGGCGGCAAGCTCGCCGAAGAGCAGCCTATCGGCGGCATGCCGGCGTGCAAGGCTTGCCATATTCCGGACGGCGGTGGTGTCGCAGCAGCGGGCTTCCCTCATCTGAGTGGTCAACACGCTCAGTATACGGCCAAGCAATTGAAGGACTTCCGCGAGAAAGTTCGTTATATCGATGGCGATGCCGGTAACAAAATGATGACTGACATCGCGGCCAAGCTCTCGGATAAAGACATCGAGGCGCTGTCCAGCTACATTCAAGGGCTGCATTGATCCAGCTTCTACGTTAACGCTCGATTAATCCATCGATGCAAGCATAAAAAGGGTGGCTTAGGCTGCCCTTTTTTGTGGCCGGTGCCGTTACACTAACGAACTCATGCCCGCGTAGACCTGTCACAACTAAAGGTCGCGTGAGGCGACTTTATTTGTCCAGGAGTAAAGCATGCGTAATCTGATCCTCAGCGCCGCTCTCGTCACTGCCAGCCTCTTCGGCATGACCGCACAAGCTGCCGATAATGTGCCGCTTGAAGCCGGTAAAACCTACGTTGAATTGGCCAACCCGGTCCCGGTTTCGGAGCCAGGCAAGATCGAAGTGGTGGAGCTGTTCTGGTATGGCTGCCCGCATTGCTACGCCTTTGAGCCGACCATCAATCCTTGGGTCGAAAAACTCCCCTCCGACGTTAACTTCAAGCGCATCCCGGCTATGTTCGGCGGCCCATGGGATGCCCACGGCCAGCTGTTCCTGACCCTGGAAGCCATGGGTGTAGAGCACAAGGTCCACAACGCAGTGTTTGAAGCCATCCAGAAACAAGGCAAGCGCCTGACCAAGCCTGAAGACATGGCTGACTTTGTCGCTACCCAAGGTGTCGATAAGGACAAGTTCCTGGCCACCTTCAACTCCTTCGCTATCCAAGGCCAGATCAAACAGGCCAAGGAGCTCGCACAAAAGTACGGCGTGCAAGGCGTACCGACCATGATCGTCAACGGTAAATACCGTTTCGACCTGGGCACTACCGGTGGTCCTGAGCAAACCCTTAATGTTGCCGACCAACTGATCGCTAAAGAGCGCGCAGCCAAGTAAGGGGCCCACCATGCGCCGCTGGGGTACTGAACGTGTCGTAGGCCTGCACGATCCGCAGGTCAACGAGCACCACCTGGAAACCACAGGCCTGCCGGCAGATAGCCGCTTGCGCCTGCTCAGCTTCAATATTCAGGTGGGTATCAGTACCGAGAAGTATCGGCACTATCTCACCCGTGGCTGGCAGCACCTGCTGCCACACAACGGGCGCGCCGTTAACCTGCAAAAGATCGGCAACCTGCTGAACGACTTCGATTTGGTCGCCCTGCAGGAAGTCGACGGCGGCAGCATACGCTCCGGCTACATCAACCAAGTGGAACACCTGGCTCAGCTCGGAGCGTTCCCGTATTGGTATCAACAACTCAACCGCAACCTCGGGCGCCTGGCGCAGCACAGTAATGGTGTGCTCAGCCGCTTGAAGCCAACCGCCATCGAAGATCATCCGTTGCCCGGTCCGAAGGGGCGTGGGGCGATTCTCGTGCGTTTCGGCGAAGGCCCGGAAGCCTTGGTGGTGGTGATGATGCACTTGGCGCTCGGGGGGCGTACGCGCAACCTGCAGCTTGCCTATATTCGTGAATTGATCGGCAACTACAAGCACCAGGTACTGATGGGTGACATGAACACCCATGCCAACGACCTGCTGCAGAATTCCCCGCTGCGGGACCTCGGGTTACTGGCCCCGCAAGTCGAAGCCACGTTTCCCAGCTGGCGCCCGCAACGCTGTCTTGACCATATCCTGCTCAGCCCGACCCTCACGCTCGAAAGCGTGCAGGTACTGGCGCAGCCCATCTCCGATCACCTGCCGGTCGCGGTAGAGATTCGTCTGCCGGGTTCGCTCACGGCTGATGCATACCCCGCGTTGAGCCCAGGCACCAGCGGGCCCCTTGCATGAGCGACGACGCCCAGCGTTGGAAAGAAAAATACCTGAAAAGCATCGAGCAGCAAGACAAGCTCGAACGCCGCTGGGCTGCCCGCCTCGACCTGCTGCGCCGAGGGCTCGTGCGTAGCACGCTGGCGGCTGAAGGGACCGACCGCGCGGTTGACCAATGCATGAAGGAGATGCGCGACGTCGTGCGCACCGATGACATGGACGCCGCCCTCGCCGCCTTGCTGCCACGCCTGGAAAAAGCCGTACTGGATTCTGAGCAGCGTCGCGAAACCCGGGTCGATCAGATCAGCACCGCGCTGACTGCCCTGGTCGCGCAGTTGCAAAAGCTGCCGTTGCCGCGCGAGGTAGCCCGCCCGCTGAAAACCTTCGCCAAACAGTTGGATGGTCGCGTCGGGCAGGCGCGGGAGATTCCGCTGCTGCTCAGTGAGCTGAGCAGCCTGCAGGGGCAGGCGCTGAATAATCTGGAGCCGGACGGCGAAACCCCGCGCCCCGGGCCGGGCCTGCTGCAACGCCTGTTTGGCGCGAAGGAGGTTTCGAATGACGCGCCGATAGTCGACGCTACGCCATCGGCTACACCAGAGCCAGCTGCGCCAAAGCCCGTTGCGACCCAACTCGCCCCTGAGCTCAAAGAGCCGGTGCAATCCGAAGAACTGACACAAGCCTTGCGAGCCTTCGCCCCGCTGGCACAAGCACCGGCAACCGCGCCTCCTGAACCGGTTGCAGCCATCAAAGTGGCAGAGGTTGCCGGCGAAACATTTGTGTTCGAGGCCCCGTCTCCAGCAGAGCCCGCCGCCTTGTCTGTCGAGGTGCCTGAACCCGATGCGCAGGAGCCGCCGGTAGAGGAAGCCGCTCCCGAAAGCGCCCTCGCCGCTTTTATCGAGGCGCCGCAGGTTCAGTTCGACACGCCGGATGAAACGGCCATTGGTAGCTTATCCCTTCCGCCTGTGCTCGAAAGCCCGGAGCCCGACCCGGACGCGCTGCAAGCGGACGGCACGTACGCCCTGCCCGACTCGCCGGAGCCGTCCTACAGCTCGGTCGCCAAACATATTGAAGACACTTTGCTCGGCCTGTTGGAGGACCTGTCCCTGCCCGAGCGTCACCGGCCCCAGGCTGAAGCCATGCGCGAGCGATTGGCCCACGGCTTGAACTGGTACGAATTGCTGCCAATCCTCGATGATCTGGCAGTGCTCATGTTGGCGATCACCGACAGTGGCCAGCATGAGTTCGAGGCCTACCTCAAGCAGCTCAACGAGCGCCTCGAGGCGTTTCAGGGCCATCTGCAAGTGGCCAGCGAGGGCCATGCCGACAGCCGCTCGGCTGCGCGAGAGCTGGACACGCAGATCCGTGAGCAAGTCGATGGCCTGCAAAGCAGTGTTCAGGAGGCGGCTGACCTGGACAGCCTCAAGCACGTGCTCGAAAGCCATCTTGAAGGCCTGCTCGGCACTATGGACCAGCACCAACAGCAACGTGACCAGCGCGAGCAGGAAGTGGCGGCGCGCCTCAAAGGCCTGGCTGAGCGGGTGGCGAACATGGAGCAGGAGGCCCAGGGCTATCGCGAGCATTTGGAGGTACAACGCCAGAAAGCTTTGATCGACCCGCTTACCGGCCTGCCCAATCGTGCGGCCTGGAGCGAACGACTGGACCATGAAGTGAATGCCTGGCACCAGCGCGGCAACAGCCTGTCGCTGGCGATGCTGGATCTGGATCACTTCAAGCGCATCAATGACGGCTACGGCCACCTTGCGGGTGACAAGGTGCTGAAGATCATCGCCAATGTGCTGCGTAAGCGCCTGCGCCCTACCGACTTTATCGCGCGCTTTGGCGGTGAAGAATTTGTGTTGTTAATGCCTGACTCTGCCTTGGCAGATGCCCTGGAGGTGGGTGAAGTGCTGCGCGCGGCGATCCAGGCGTGCCCGTTCCACTTCAAGGGTGAGCCGGTAACGATCACGGTGTCCATGGGCGTGGCGCAGCTGCAGCCGGGTGAGCGCAGTGACTTGGCGCTCAAGCGTGCCGACGAGGCACTTTACCGGGCGAAGGCGGCGGGACGTAATCAGGTGCAGGCGGCGTAAAAAATGTTCCATTTTGTAATTTGACCGCCCAGCCACAATCGGTACGTTACACTGTTGCATTATCGTCTTCAGCGTAATGTCTTCTGCCATGAAATCCATTTACATCGCTTTTCTCCTTCTCCTGCTTGCCGGCTGCGCCAGCGGCCCGCGGCTGGACACCAGCCATCCTTCGGTTAACCACGACAACCGCGTGCAGTTCGTCGTTGTCCATTACACCTCTACCAACCTTGAACGCTCCCTGGCGCTGTTGACCCACGGCCAGGTCAGCAGCCATTACCTGATCGGCGACGATGCCTCTGGCACCCTCTACAAGCTGGTGGATGAGAGCCAGCGCGCCTGGCACGCCGGCGAAAGCGAGTGGATGGGCCGCACCTGGCTCAACTCCAGCTCCATTGGCATTGAGATCGTCAACCCAGGTTATCGCGACACGCCGACTGGCCGCGTCTGGTATCCGTATTCCGAGGCGCAGGTGCAGTCGCTGGTGGTGTTGCTCAAGGACATCAGCAAGCGCAATGGCATTGACCCCAAGAACATCATTGGTCATAGCGACATCGCGCCGTTGCGCAAGCTTGATCCAGGCCCGTTGTTCCCGTGGAAGCGCTTAGCCGCTGAGGGCTTGGGGATCTGGCCGGATGCTCAAGCCGTGGCGCGATTCCAGGTGCAATACACGGCGGACTTGCCGAGTGTCACCTGGTTCCAGGAAGAGTTGGCCCGTCTGGGTTACCAGACACCACAGACTGGCGAGCTGGATGTGGCCACGCGTCATGTGATCGCGGCGTTCCAGATGCACTTTCGGCCGTCGCTGTTTGATGGCACGCCGGATGCCGAGAGTGCAGCAATCCTGCGTGCGTTGAACCGCAGCTAAGCGTGTAACCCGATTTAAATGTGGGAGCGGGCTTGCTCGCGAAAGCGGAGTGTCAGTCGTCACATCCATAGACTGTTCCACCGCCTTCGCGAGCAAGCCCGCTCCCACATTGGTTCGGTTTACATCAATGATTTCATCGTGACAGCCGTATCGTCCCTACCTGCCAGATTACAGCGGCAGCGCCATATAGAACTGCGTACCCTGCCCTGGCCGCGAATACACACCCATGCGACCACCGTGCAACTGCACAATCTCCTTGCACAGCGCCAGGCCCAGGCCGGCGCCGCCTTTTTTGCGGCCCACCTGCACGAAGGGTTCGAAGATCCGCCCCTGTTGGCCATAGGCGATACCTTCGCCGTTATCCTCGACGCTGATTATCACTCGCTCGCCATGGCGACGTGCCTGCAGGCGGATCTGCCCGCCATCGGCAGTATGGCGTAGCGCGTTGCCTAGTAGATTGTCGAGCACACGTTCCAACTGAGCCTGGTCTGCATACAGCCTGGGCAAGTCAGGTTGGGCTTCTACCAGCAGTTCGATGTTCTGAGCATTTGCCAGCTCAGTGAAACGCGCCCGTGCGTGTTCCAGCAGATCGGTGACATCGCACGGCCCCAGCGTGAGTTTTTGCAGACCATTCTGGTAGCGCGAAAAGTTGAGCAGGTCGTTGATCAGCTGCATCAGCCGCTGCATTTCTTCGTTGACCGTGTCCAGTAAGTCGGCTTCACGGGACTCGGCGGGAAACTTCGCCCGCTCGCGAAACAGTCCGAAGGCCATGTGCATGCCGGTCACCGGCGTACGCAGCTCGTGGGAGGCACGCAACACGAATTCGCTGCGTACTCGCTCAAAGGCACGCTGTTCGGTGACGTCATGCAGCACCATCACGGCCCCGAGAATGTGCCCCTGGGTATGGCTTACCGGCGTCAGGCTGTACGTCAGCAGGCGCAACTCGCCCTCGACTTCCACTTCCAGGTCTTCCGGCGCTCGCTCCAGGTTGCCGCCGCGCAGCACCAATTGCAGTTGTTCATCCATTTCCGCGCGGCCCAATGCTTCGCCCAAGCCCTGGCCCAAACGCGCCTCGTCCCAGCCGAGCTGACGTTGTGCTACTGGGTTCAGGTGTTCCAGGCGGCCCTGTCGGTCGATCATCAGCAAGCCATCGTCGATACTGTCGAGTACCGCTTGCAGGCGCTGTTGGCCGGCCAGCAACTCATCGACATTGGTCGCCTGATGCTGACGCAACGCTTCGGCCATGATGCCGAAGCGGCGGGTCAATTGGTTCATTTCCGCTGCCGACGAGATGGGCAGCGTTACTTCGAAATCGCCCTGCCCGATCTTGTCGGCGGCTTTGGCCAGGGCTTCGATCGGCCCACCAAAGCGCCGGGCGATGCCATGGGCAGTGACGAAGCCGATGATCAAGACCGCCAGCCCAACCAGCCCCAGAAGGCCGGCAATCAATAGCGCCCGGTTGCGGGACTTGTGTTCGCTGGCGTTGATATTCTCCAATGCTTGTTTGTGCTCTGCGATCAACCCGCTGCGCAAGGTATTGAACGTTTCGGTCAGTTTCTGGTTTTTATTATTCGCCAGTGAGCCTTGCTGGGCCTCTTCAAATGCCTGGAGGAAGTTCAGATAGTCGAGGCGTGCCTGGCTGAACCCACTTGTCTTGCCGTCTTGCTGTTCGTGGGCGATACCCTGATCCAGCAGGGCGAAATACTGCTGTTTTGAGGTTTGCAGCGCCACCGGGTCCGGTTGCTCCTCCAGCATCAGGATCAACTGGTCTCCCAGGGTCTGGCGCAGCTTGAGGCCCAAGTCCAGGGTGATGAAGTTGCTGCGGATCAGTGACTCCTGGCTCTTGGCCATTTGCATGACGCTGACCAGTCCCAAGACCAATCCCAGCAGGGCGACGGTGATCAGCGCTGAGATACTCAGGAACAAACGAGTGCGCAGTTTCATCGCTAGCTTCATAGGGTACAGCTCACAAGTTGTACTGTTTACGTTTGCGGTACAGGGTCGACGCGTCGATGCCGAGCGTGCGTGCCGCCTGGTCCAAGGTGTCGCTGGTGGCAAGCACCGCGCCGATATGGGCTTTCTCCAGCTCATCCAGACTCAACGCCGCGCCGATACGCGGCGCATTGTTGGTTGGCTGTTCGGCCATCCCGAGGTGGCTGATTTCAACCTTCTCTTGTGGGCAAATGATGCTGGCTCTCTCCACAACGTTTCGCAGCTCGCGGATATTCCCCGGCCAGCGGTAGTTGAGTAACGCTTCGCGCGCGTCGTCGCTGAAACCGCGAGCCGGCCGGGCGTATTCCTTGACGAAGCGCGCCAGGAAGCGGTCGGCCAGGGTCAGGATATCTTCGCTGCGTTCACGCAGCGGCGGCAGGTGCAAGGTGATGACGTTCAGGCGATAGAGCAAGTCTTCGCGGAAGCGGCCATCGCGCACCATGTCTTCCAGGTTAAGGTTGGTAGCGGCCAGGATGCGCACGTCGGCACGGCGGGTGACGGGGTCGCCCACGCGCTCATATTCCTTGTCCTGGATGAAGCGCAGCAATTTTGGTTGCAAAGTGAGGGGAAAATCGCCGATCTCGTCGAGAAACAGCGTGCCGCCATCTGCCTGGTTAACTCGGCCCAATGTGCTTTCACTGGCGCCGGTAAAGGCGCCGCGACTGTGGCCGAACAACTCGCTTTCCATCAGTTCCGCCGTGAGTGACGGGCAGTTGATGGTCACGCAGGATTTCTTCGAGCGCTTGCTCCAACCGTGAATGGCTCGCGCGAGTTCGCCTTTACCCGTGCCCGACTCGCCCAGGATCAAGATGTTGGCGTCGGTGCCTGCGACTTGGCGTGCAGTTTCCAGCACCACCATCATGGCCGGGCTGTGGGAGTCGAGGCCGTCTTTGGGCTGGCGTACTTCGCCTTCCAGCGCTTCCAGGCGTGCCGACAGTTGGCGTACTTCCAATTGCTTGGCGGTGGCCAGGCGCAATTGGTCGGGGCTGCAGGGCTTGACCAGATAGTCGGCGGCGCCGGCCTGAATCGCGTCAACCGCGGTATCTACGGCGGAATGCGCGGTAACAATCACCACGCGCATCCACGGCGCCTGGATACGCATCTGGGCTAACACATCCAAGCCATTGTCTTCGCCCAGACGCAGGTCCAGGAAGCACAGGTCGAACACCTGGCGTTGCATCAGGGCATCGGCTTGGGCGGCGCTGTTGGCGGTGGCTACGGTGTAGCCTTCATCTTCCAGGCAGTAACGGAAGGTGCGAAGGATCGCGGACTCGTCATCCACTAAAAGAATGCGGCCTTGAAGTTCCTTGGCTGATTCCATCTGTCCCGCGCTCCTTAACTATGAATGATGGTGATTAGTCCCGGAATAATCGGGCAAGTTGCATGGTTTATTCTGATTGATAAAAGGCATCTTCGCGCAGGTATCTGCACATCTCCCTACAAACGCGCTGGTTGATGGCGTTTTCATGCCTTCTTGCCACTTCGGCAACTCAATATCCGATTTAGATCCCTTGACCCGACCATTGACCATCGTGCATTTCGCACGGCCTGGATAGGGGCATCGTGCAGGATGCTGGGCTCAGCAGCCGTAATGTATTTATAACTAATTGATTTTATTGAATTTTATTTTGTAAAAAAACTGGCATGCACTCTGCAATAACCCTCTCAACAGTGTCATGACCGAATAATCATAATGCGGGAGAAATGCAGCATGACTCGCCAAAGCCTCAGCCAACTGCGTGTATCGCCACTGCGCTTGCAGCAAGGTCTGTTCGCCAGCCTGGCCCTGATGGTCACCTTGATTGCCGGCCAGCAGATGCAGCATTGGCAGCAGAGTCAGCAGCAAGCGCCGCAATTCGAACGTCCGGCCATGGCCCAATCCCACTTCCGTTCCGTTGGCAGCTCGGCTGCCGATGTAACCGCCCCGCAATTGAGAGTGGCTGACCAGGATTCGACCCTGGGCGAATTGCCTGCTCAAGAGCGTTGGGTGTTCTAGGCAACAAGAGGCCGCTTGTGTTGAGCGGCTGTAAGGCATAACCGCTGTTACCCCTATAGAAGCGTAAGGAGAATCACCATGTTGAGTTGGGCAATCACATTTCTGATCATCGCCATTGTGGCTGCAGTCCTGGGCTTCGGTGGTATCGCGGGCACCGCCACGGGTATCGCAAAAATTCTGTTTGTGGTCTTCCTGGTGATGTTCATCGCTTCGTTCTTCTTTGGTCGTCGCGGCCGAGGCTGAATATGACCACTCTGTCCCTCAAAGCCATTGCTGCCGCCCTGCTCTTGGGCGGTAGCGGCCTGGTGATGGCCGCCAATGACGGCCAATCACGAGCCAACGAGTTGCTCAGTGCGGACAAGCAGTACCGCGAAACCTGGCAAAGCGTGGTGAAGAAAGAAGAGCGCCTGCCGGAATGGGTGATGAACCTGTCTGGTACGGCAGAACAAATGAATGCGGTGCAAGAAGATGGCGAGAAGTACTTGGTTGGGCCGCTCTGCGAGACTGCTGATACGTGCCTGAATAAGCGCCTGATCGTTGCCTTCAGCTACGACAAGGAAGATGCCTACGCCATGTTGGTGGAAGTCCCGGCAGGTTTGCCAGCGGACAAGTCTCCAACACGGCACGCCGATTACCGCTTTATCGGTAAGCCGAACGAAGGCATGCAAAAGCTGCTGATTGAGCAGCTTAAGAAAGATCCGAATTGGTACTAGGTTCCGTCTGACGCGCCTGTCGTCAACGGAGCCGGCGTCCATAGAAAGAAGCCCCTCTGCTTCTTTCTGTCTGCATCGCTCGCCATGGGTGGTGCATGACCAAGGGGCCGGGTTGCTCTGATCAATTGAGATCGGCGTGACCTACGGGCACAGGGAGTGCCTGCGCAAGGGCCGGGTCAGGTGAAGAGCTGCGACGCAAGTTCACAAGTCCTCAAGCTTGCTGAACTTGCGGCGGGCTTATGGCGCTCATTTCCCCTCTGGTATGTCGTACTTAGCCGCTATTTTCTTTTTTGCCTCCTTCCAACCATTACTTGGTGTGTCGGGGCGACCTTCTATCGAGAAAATTTTGCTCGCGCCATAGGACTTGTCCGACGCCAAGCTCATCAAATCCCAGGCATTTTTGCGATTGACTGAGAGTCGTCCAACATCTCTGAGCGAGCCGGTATTGGCCGGTTCACGGCATATTCACCTGCCTTAATGGCGTATTTGAACTGACCGTTCGGACAGTTATTTACAAAAACAGCCATGCCGATTCGGCATAGGGTAGGCGTTTACGGCATTAGACGTCGCTCCCTTGCATGGGAATAGTTGCGCCTTTTTTCGCCTGCCAGTAAGCCATTTCGGCCACGCTGCGGTGACCTTCTACGGAGGCAGATGCACACACTTTTTCGCTTCCGAGCGTTCCAGCTGGCGCATTTGCCTTAAGTCCACTTGAAGTAAGGGTAATGACATGAAGAAGGCAAAGCTAAGCCTCGCCTGGCAGATCCTCATCGGTTTGGTGCTGGGGATCGCAATCGGTGCAGTGCTCAACCATTTCAGTGCTGAAAAAGCCTGGTGGATCAGCAATGTGTTGCAGCCGGCGGGCGATATCTTTATCCGCCTGATCAAGATGATCGTGATCCCGATTGTGATTTCCTCACTGATCGTCGGCATCGCCGGTGTGGGTGACGCGAAAAAGCTCGGTCGAATCGGCGTCAAAACCATCCTTTACTTCGAAGTGGTCACCACCATCGCCATTGTGGTCGGCCTGTTGCTGGCCAACCTGTTCCACCCAGGCACCGGCATCGACATGAGTACCCTGGGTACTGTCGACATCTCCAAGTACACCGCCACTGCCGCCGAAGTGCAGCATGAGCATGCGTTCATCGAGACCATCCTCAACCTGATCCCCTCGAACATCTTTGCCGCTGTAGCCCGTGGCGAAATGCTGCCGATTATCTTCTTCTCGGTGCTGTTCGGCCTCGGCTTGTCGAGCCTCAAGCCTGAACTGCGCGAGCCGCTGGTGACCATGTTCCAGGGCGTGTCCGAGAGCATGTTCAAAGTCACCCACATGATCATGAAGTACGCCCCAATCGGCGTATTTGCCCTGATCGCGGTGACCGTCGCCAACTTCGGCTTCGCCTCCTTGCTGCCGCTGGCCAAGCTGGTGATCCTGGTTTACGTGGCGATCCTGTTCTTCGCCTTTGTGGTCCTGGGCCTGATTGCACGCCTGTTCGGTTTCTCGGTCATCAAGCTGATGCGCATCTTCAAGGATGAGCTGGTGCTGGCCTACTCCACCGCCAGCTCCGAAACCGTGCTGCCTCGCGTGATCGAGAAGATGGAAGCCTACGGCGCGCCAAAAGCAATCTGCAGCTTTGTGGTGCCGACCGGCTACTCGTTCAACCTCGACGGTTCGACCCTGTACCAGAGCATCGCCGCGATCTTCATCGCGCAGCTGTACGGCATCGACTTGTCGGTTGGCCAGCAACTGATGCTGGTGCTGACCTTGATGGTCACCTCCAAAGGCATCGCCGGTGTGCCGGGCGTGTCCTTCGTGGTGCTACTGGCCACCTTGGGCAGCGTGGGTATCCCACTGGAAGGCCTGGCGTTCATTGCCGGTGTCGACCGCATCATGGACATGGCGCGTACCGCATTGAACGTGATCGGCAACGCTCTGGCCGTACTGGTCATCTCCCGCTGGGAAGGCATGTACGACGACGCCAAGGGCGAGCGCTACTGGAGCTCCCTGCCGCACTGGCGCAGCAAGCAAGTGCTGCCGACCGGCGAAACCAGCCGCGGTTGATCGCTGCTTAGCGCCTACACAAACCCCGGAAAAATCCGGGGTTTGTCGTTTCTGCCAGCCCCGCTATCATTCGCCCCATCTTTCGGGGGATTCAACTGATGCTCAATGGCCTGTGGCTTGGCTTCTTTGTCGTGGCAATGGTGTCAGCACTGGCGCAATGGCTGATTGGCGGTAATGCCGGGATTTTTGCGGCGATGGTGGAAAGCATTTTCGCCATGGCCAAACTGTCGGTGGAAGTGATGGTGCTGCTGTTCGGCACGCTGACCTTATGGCTGGGCTTTTTGCGCATCGCCGAAAAGGCGGGCATTGTCGACTGGCTGGCCAAGGCCCTCGGCCCGCTGTTTCGCCGCCTGATGCCGGAAGTGCCGGCCGGCCACCCCGCCATCGGCTTGATCACCCTCAACTTCGCCGCCAACGGCCTGGGCCTGGACAACGCCGCCACGCCTATCGGCCTGAAAGCCATGAAGGCGCTGCAGGAACTCAACCCGATCCCCAACACTGCGAGTAACGCGCAGATCCTGTTTCTGGTGCTCAACGCGTCTTCGCTGACGCTGTTGCCGGTGACCATCTTCATGTACCGCGCCCAGCAAGGCGCTGCCGACCCGACGCTGGTGTTCCTGCCGATCCTGCTGGCTACCAGCGCTTCGACTCTGGTGGGTCTGCTCTCGGTGGCGGTGATGCAACGCCTGCGGCTGTGGGACCCGGTGGTGCTGGCCTACCTGATTCCCGGCGCGCTGATCCTTGGTGGCTTTATGGCGCTGTTGGCGACCTTGTCCGCCACGGCGTTGGCCGGCCTCTCTTCGATCCTCGGCAACCTGACGCTGTTCGGCCTGATCATGCTGTTCCTGGTGATCGGTGCGCTGCGCAAGGTCAAGGTGTACGAGGCATTTGTAGAGGGCGCCAAAGAGGGCTTCGACGTTGCCAAGAACCTGCTGCCGTATCTGGTGGCGATGCTCTGCGCCGTTGGCGTACTGCGCGCCTCCGGGGCGTTGGACTTTGGCCTGGAAGGGATTCGCCACCTGGTGGCCTGGACCGGCATGGACACGCGTTTTGTCGACGCGTTGCCGACCGCGATGGTCAAGCCGTTCTCCGGCAGCGCCGCGCGGGCGCTGTTGATCGAGACCATGCAAACCAAGGGCGTGGACAGCTTCCCGGCGTTGGTGGCGGCGACGATTCAGGGCAGTACGGAAACCACCTTCTATGTGTTGGCGGTGTACTTTGGTTCGGTGGGCATCCAGCGGGCCAGGCATGCCGTGGGATGTGCGTTGTTGGCTGAGTTTGCCGGTGTCGTGGCGGCGATTGCGGTGTGCTACTGGTTCTTTGGTTAAGGCTTGAGTCCCTGTGGCGAGGGAGCTTGCTCCCGCTGGGCCGCGAAGCGGCCCCAACAAGGTTTCGCAGGTGTGTCAGTTAAAACTTATTGGCTAGTTTTGGGGCTGCTGCGCAGCCCAGCGGGAGCAAGCTCCCTCGCCACAAAGGCGGCATTGCCCTGCTGCACCACCCAATCCACCACCTGCCGATTCAACTGATCCCCCGCCTGCCCAAATGCGGCCACCACCGCGGGCACCTTGGTGTCGCCCACTGGCTGTCTGACCTCAAACCGCCGGCTGGCAATAATCCGCTGATCACTCCCACGCACCAGGCGCGCGTCCAGGCGGATCACCGCGTCTACCGCACTGCCGCGGTACTCACTCTGAAACGCCTGCAGCTGCCCGCCCAGCTCATAGTCGGCCTGCAAGTTGGTCTCGTCGGTGCTCAGCAACGTCACTCGCCCATCGCGTTGGAAGCCGTCCATAAACCGATTGCGCAGCAACACCGGCGTCGGGTCGCTCCAGCGCGAGTTCGCATAGCTGCTGATCAGGTCGCCATTGGGCACCACGGCAATGCGTGGGCTGTCGAGGAATTCGCTGCTCTGCGGTTTGCTCACGCGCAATGACCAGCTCACCGGGGTGCCTTGTGTGGTCGTTTGCGTCGAAGCCAGGCGGTACACATCCGATGGGTCGGGTTTAGGCAGAATCGAGCACGCGCTGATCAGCGCCAAGGCCACAGGGGCAATCAGTTGGTAAGCACGCTTCATGGCGTGAACTCCTTGTTCTTGTCGCTGCCCAGCAAGTAACCGCTGGGGTTGGCTTCGAGGCGACGGGAGATGGCGCGCAGCGAACCCAGGGTTTCGCGCAGCTCGCGCACGGCCGGCGCCAGTTCGTTGAGGCCCTGCATGCCGCTGTTCACCGAGTCCTTGTTGTTGGTCAGCAAGGTGTTGATGGTCGCGGTGCTTTGTTCAAGGGATTTCATGGCCTGCTCGGCGCTGCCGAAGGCTTGCTTGCCTTGATCGTTGAGCAAGCCGTTGGCGTTGCGCATCAGCACGGTGGTTTGCTCCAGGGCGGCAGTCGCCTGTTTGCTCACCTGCATCAATTGCTGCATCACCACCTTGATGTCGCCGCGCTGCTCGGCAATGGCGCCAGTGGTTTGTTGCAGGTTGTCCAGGGTGTTGCTCAGACGTTCGACGTTCTCCCGAGAGAACATGTGGTTGGCGTTGTGCAGCAGCAGGTTGATGCTGGTCATCAGGTCGTTGCTGTTATTGAGCAACCGCGCGATGGGCGATGGCGAGGCGATGATTTCCGGCAGGTTGCCGTCCTTGCCCTTGAGCTCGGGGCTTTGCGGTGTGCCGCCGCTGAGCTGGATGATCGAGGTGCCGGTGATGCCGGTCAGGGCCAGTTTGGCCTGGGTGTCTTCCTTGATCGGTGTTTGCCCCGCCAGGCGGATGCGTGCGAGTACGCGGCGCGGGTCATTGGGGTCCAGGCGCAGGCTGATCACGTCGCCCACCTTGATCCCGCTGTACTGCACCGAACTGCCTTGGGACAACCCGCTGACCGCCTCGTTGAACACCACCTCATAATCCTGGAAGGCGCTGTCGATGCTGGACTTGGCCAGCCACAGGCCAAACAGCATCGCGCCGACCACCACGATCACGCTGAACAGACCGATCATCACATGATGGGCTCGGGTTTCCATGTCATACCTCGTTGAGCGATTGAGCGGCATCCAATGCCGCGCGGCCGCGGGGGCCGTGGAAGTATTCGTGAATCCAGGCGTCGTTCGTTTCCGAGACGACATCGATGGCATCGGCCACCAGCACTTTCTTCTGCGCCAGCACCGCCACGCGGTCGGTGATGGTGTACAGCGTGTCGAGGTCGTGGGTGACCAGGAATACGCTCAGCCCCAACGCGTCGCGCAGGGTCAGGATCAGTTGGTCAAATTGCGCCGCGCCAATCGGATCGAGGCCGGCGGTGGGTTCGTCGAGAAACAGGATATCCGGGTCCAGCGCCAATGCTCGCGCCAGGGCGGCGCGCTTGATCATGCCGCCGGACAGCGACGCCGGGTATTTATCGGCCGCCGACAGCGGCAACCCCGCAAGGGCAAGCTTGACCGCCGCCAGGTGCTCGGCATCGCGGCGGCTGAGGCCGGCGTGTTCGATTAATGGCAGTGCGACGTTTTCGGTGACGGTCAGCGAGGAAAACAGCGCGCCCTTCTGGAACAGCACACCAAAGCGGCGTTCCACCAGCGAGCGTTCATGTTCCGAGAGATTCGGCAGGTTTTTGCCGAACACCCGCACCTCGCCTTCGCTGGGCCGGCGCAGGCCGACGATGCTGCGCAACAGCACCGATTTGCCGCTGCCGGAGCCGCCGACTACTGCGAGGATCTCGCCTTTATACAAATCCAGGTCGAGGTTCTCGTGCACGCTCTGGCTGCCAAAGCGGTTGCACAGGCCGCGCACTTCGATCACCGCCTCAGTGGGCGCACGGTGTAGACGACTCACCAGCCCATCTCCATAAAGAACAACGCGGCGACCGCATCCAGCACGATCACCACAAAGATCGATTGCACCACGCTGGAGGTGGTGTGGGCGCCGACCGACTCAGCACTGCCACTGACCTTGAAGCCTTCGAGGCAGCCGATCGCGGCAATCAGGAAGGCGAAGATCGGCGCTTTCACCATGCCGACCAGGAAATGCTGCACACCAATGTCCGATTGCAGCAGTGAGAGAAACATCGCCGGCGAAATATCCAACGCGACGGCGCACACCACACCGCCGCCGACAATTCCCGAGAGCATCGCCAGAAAGGTCAGCATCGGCAGCGACACCAGCAGCGCCATCACGCGTGGCAGCACCAGCAGCTCCATCGGGTCCAGGCCCAGGGTGCGGATGGCGTCGATTTCTTCGTTGGCCTTCATCGAACCGATTTGTGCCGTGAAGGCACTGGCGGTGCGGCCGGCGATCAGGATGGCGGTGAGCAAAACGCCGAACTCCCGTAGGAACGAGAACGCCACCAAGTCCACGGTGAAAATGGTCGCGCCAAAACTCTTGAGCACCGTGGCACCGAGAAACGCCACTACGGCGCCGACCAGAAAGGTCAGCAACGCCACAATGGGCGCGGCGTCGAGCCCGGTCTGTTCGATGTGCGCGACCATCGGCGTGAGGCGCCAGCGCTTGGGGCGGAAAATGCCGCGGGCGAAGGTTTCGAGGATCAGCCCGATAAAACCGAGCAGCTTCTTGCTGTCTTGCCAGACGGTGTCCACCGCGCGGCCGATACGTGCGAGCACCTGGATGCCGGCGGCTTGTTCCGGCGCTTTGTCCGGCACACAAAAATCGTTCAGGGAGCGGTAGACGGTTTTGAGCAGCGCGCGGTCGGCGGCGGACAGGCTGCAGTCGGTTTGCTCGGCGGACTGCTCGATGCGCTCCGGGCCCAACAGCTCAACCAGCAGCGAAGCACCGGCAGTATCCAGGGCACCCAGACCATTGAGGTCGATGCGCGCACCCGCGTCATATTGGCCGTCGAGCTTGTCGCTCAGCTTCTTCAGGTTTGCATAGTGGGCAAGCGTCCAGTCCCCCGTAATCCTGAGTAACGGAGTTGCGGTAGACGTATCGAGGTGGGCTGCGCCGGCCGTTGTACGGGTGGTCATAAGCTCCGAGCTTGTTTGGCTATCCAGAATTCCTACCTAATAGCACGATACAGCCTACTTTGGCGTGTCCGTTTGTGCTGTGTCAGTGACTTTGAAGCGCAGCACGCCGATGACCTGACCGTCTTCCGTCAGCACCCGCACTTGCCAGCGGCCTACCGCATCGGCCGGGAAGTTCTGCTTGTGGGTCCACGCGCGGTAGCCTTCCTTGCGTCCGCCGTGGATATCCAAGGCGATGCGGTCGACTTCTTGGCCGTTGAATTTCCACACGTGGTAAATCCGCTCATCCAGGCCGCGCGGCGCGTTGATTGCGGTGTAGGCGTACAGCCCGCCGCTGCGCAGTTGAGCGGCGCTGACTTCCTTGAGGTCGTCGCCTGGCGTGCGGTCTTGCAGCTGGGTGCTAATCGCCACTTCGCTCATCCACAACGTGGCGGGCGGCACCCAACTGCGCAGGAACCAACCGGCGCAGCCAATCGCGGCGGTCACCCCCAGCAGCATCGCCCAGCCTTTGATGCTGCGCAGCGGCAGGCTCACGGCCAGGCTCGGGATCGACAGCGCCATGGCCACGCCCAGCGCTAACTTGTAACTCTCGGCGGTGGTCAGGTGCAGGATGATCGGCAGCGCGGTGAGCAGCGCTGCGAACAGGGTCAGTGTGTGTAATGCCAGAAACAACGAGCGTTTCGGCGCCAGCCACTTGTAGTACAGCGGGTCGGTGATCGACACCAGCGCCGCCGCGCCGAGCAGGCCGGTGAAAACCGATTGGCCACTGTTCCAGGCGGTGGTGACAAAAAAGAACGGCAGCACAAAGAACAGACTTTCCTGGTGGATCATCTGGGTGGCGTAGCGCAGCAGCGGCTCGGGGATTTCGCGGTTGAAGACTTTGGTGAATAGCCGGGTAAAGCTGTTTTCCAGCATCAGCCACAGCCAGCTCACCAGCATGATCACCGCGATCCAGCTGGCCATGCCTTGCTGGCGATCCACCAGGATGAAGCTGCACACACCCGAAATAAAGCCGCCGAGCGCAATCACCCCAGGGTAGCGCTTGATCAGTACGAGGATGCGCTGGATAAGGGGCGGCAGGTTTGGCATGGGCGGTTCACAGTGTGTGTAGGAATAAACCCAGACAGAATAACGTCTTAGCCCGGTGTTCGGTGCCTCATTACGCGACCCGTTTGCGATAAAGCCGCAGGCCGGCCAACGCAATGGCGATCAGCCCGAGCACGCCGGCGCCGATCCAGGTCAGGCTGTCATAGCTGAGCAGCGGTTTTTCGATGCGCCAATAGCCCGGCTGCTCGAAAACCTGGCGCATGGCCAGGTTGGCCTGTTTAAGGTTGACGGCCTTGATACGTTTGACCGGGTCGCTGAAGTGGCCGTTGTTGTAGTCGCCGGACGCGCTCCAGTAATAATCGGCCAGCGCGCTGTTGCCTTGCACGGCCCAGGCTTGGCGCGCGATGGCGGCTTGCTGCAGACGGGCGAAAGTTGCCGCGTCGAGGCCGTCCTTGAGCAGTTGCGCCTTGAGGTCCTGCAATACCTGTTCGGCTTGCGGCAGGTTGTCCCGCTCAAGGTCGGCATTCAGGCTGAGGAAGCCGACGCCGCCGAGCACTTCACGCTCGCTCCACGGGCCGTAGGACAAACCGTGCTTGAGGCGCAGTTGGCGGTATAGCGCCCAGTCGAGGTAGTCCTTGAGCAGGTCGTAGGTTTCATCATGCTGGTCGTCCAGCACCGGCTCGGGGAACAGCCAGTGCAGTTTGGCGCTGTCACCCACCCAGCCGTGGATCAGGTCGCGATGGCTGGCGGCGGCGTGCTGGATCTCCGGTAATGGCAAATGCTCGCTCGGCTCGACCGGGTCGAGTTCGCCGTAGGTGCGTTCAAGGTAGGCCGGCAACAGCTTGTCGAGGTCGCCGACGATGATCAGGGTCATGTTGTTGGGCGCGTACCAATTTTTGCGCAGTGTTTGCAATTGATCGCGGGTCAGGTGGTCGACCTCGGCACGTTCGGCACATTTGAGGCCCAACTCGACGGCCAATTGGTTGCTGGCGGTGTGGCCCAGGTCCTGGCGGTCGAGCAGGCGTTGCAGGTGTGAGTAATGGCCGCCGTCTTCACGTTCGACCACCTGCTTGGCCGCGTTGATGTTGGCATCGGTCAGCTCGGTGCGGGTGATGATCGCCAGCAACAGGTCGAGTACCTTGCGCTGGTTTTGCGCGGGCGCTTCGATCACAAAGGTGGTGTCGGCATTGCTGGTGTACGCGTTCCACTCGCCGCCCAAGGCTTGCATGCGGTCTTCGAGGTCGCCTTCACCGCCGCCATCGATACCGCTGAACAGCAAGTGTTCGAGCAGGTGCGGGAGTTCTTTTTCTTCGCAAGGGAAGTCATCCAGGCCTACGCCCACCACCAAGCGGATGGCCACATGCCCGCGCTCGGTGCCCGGTTTGAGCAGCAGTTGCAGGCCGTTGGGCAAGGTATAGCCCTCGACTTGCAGGCGGTCAAAGGCAAAGGCGTGGGCAGAGCCCATCAGCAGGCAGGCGAATAACAGGCGACGCATAACAGCTTCCTGGCGAGTGAGGTCCATTGTTAACTGACTTCACTCGCCGTCGTACGTTCAGGGTGAATGGGTGATGTCGGCGATATCTTCGGCCGAGAGTGCGCCGGTGTCGGAAGTTTCCAGCACGACATAGGCGCTGCTGCAAAACAGTGAGTTGAGGCGTTTCATGTCGGCAATCAGCTCCAGGTGCAGGGAACTGGTTTCCAGGCTCTGTACGATTTTGCGCTGCAGACGGCTGACGTGGGCGTGGGCCAGACGGCGCTCCTGGGCGCGGAAACGGCGCTTTTCGCGCAGCAGTTGGCGGGCGCTTTCCGGGTCGGCGCTGAGGAACACCGACAGGCCCAGGCGCAGGTTGGCAATCAGCTGGGTATGCAGACCGGCCAGTTCTTCCAGGCCCACTTCGGAGAACTGACGGCGCTGCGAGGTTTTCTGCTGCTGGACTTTGCGCAGCATGCGCTCGATCAGGTCCCCGGCCAGTTTCAGGTTGATCGACAGCTCGATGATCTCGGCCCAGCGGCGGCTGTCCTGTTCGCTGAGGTCTTCGCGAGGCATTTGCGCCAGGTAAAGCTTGATCGCGCTGTACAGCGCTTCGACGTCGTCACTGAGGCTGCGCATTTCCTGGGTGATTGCGGTTTGCTTGCCGCGCAACACTTCGAGCATCGCGGTGAGCATGTTGTCGATCAGGTCACCCAGGCGCAGGGTTTCGCGGGCGGCGTTGGCCAAGGCCAGGCTTGGGGTGGCGAGTGCAGCAAGGTCGAGGTGGCGGGGTTTGGCTTTGCCGTTGGTCTCGGCTTGTTCCGGCAGCAACCAGGCGCACAGGCGTGCCATCGGGCCAATGGTCGGTAACAGGATCAGGCAGCGGCTGACGTTGTAGAGCAGGTGGAAGGTAATGACCATGCCTTGGGCGCTGTAGTCCAAATCGTCCATCCAGCCGACGAGCGGGTCGAGTACCGGAATGATCAGCAGCAAGCCAATCAGCTTGTACAGCAAGCTGCCCAGTGCCACTTGCCGACCGGCCGCGTTCTGCATACTGGTGCTGAGGAAGGCCAGCACGCCACTGCCGATGTTGGCGCCGATCACCAGCCCGATCGCCACGTGCAGGCCGATCACACCGGCGCCGGCCAAGGTGGCCGTAAGCAGCACGGCCGCGAGGCTGGAGTAGGAAATCATCGCAAAGAGTGCGCCAACCAAGGCGTCCAGCAAGATGTCGCCGGTCAGCGAGGCGAACAGCACCTTGACGCCTTGGGCGTGGGTAATCGGCCCGGCGGCTTCGACGATCAACTGCAGCGCCAGAATGATCAGGCCCAGGCCGATGCCTACACGGCCCAACTGCCCGGCCCGCGTCTGTTTGCGCGACAGGAAGAAAATCACACCCAGGAAAATCAGCAGCGGCGACAGCCAGGACAAGTCAAACGTCAGCACTCGCGCCATCAACGCCGTACCGACGTCGGCACCGAGCATGGTCGCGAGGGCGGGCATCAGCCCCATCAGGCCCTGGCCGACAAACGAGGTGACCAGCATCGCCGTGGCGTTACTGCTCTGCACCATGGCCGTGACCAGGATACCGGCGACAAACGCCAGCCAGCGCTTGGACATGTTCTGCCCGATGACTTGGCGCAAGTTGGAACCGTAGACCCGCAAGATGCCGGTACGGACGATGTGCGTGCCCCAGATAAGCAGGGTCACGGCGGAAAGCAGATTGAGCAAGGTCAGCATGCTCGGCCCCCCGTGTGGGTTAGCTCAAAGAAGAGCAAATAAGAGTTGCCGCGTGCCGTTCTACGTCTTGTACTTAAGCTGTAGTTGGCGAATGGGCTGCGCGCCAGCATCGCATAGCTAAAGTAGGGTTTGAAATAAAACTGTCATGAAATCATCAAGATCGTGCCCACGCTCTGCGTGGAAATGAATCCCGTGACGCTCTGCGTCGCATTGAGGGCAGGACGCGGAGCGTCCGTAGTCGACATTCCCACGCGCAGGGTGGGAACGATCAAGGGGCTCGAAAGCCCCTTTTCGGCAGCGGGTCAGTGTTATTGACCCGGGATGTCCTTGCGCAGTTTCACCGGATCCTGCTGTTTCTTCTTTTTCGCGATAGCGGTGCGCATCTTGATGTTGACCGCTTCCACCGCCAGCGAGAACGCCATGGCGAAGTAGACGTAGCCTTTTGGCACGTGCACACCGAAGGATTCGGCGATCAGCACCGTACCCACGACCAGCAGGAACGACAGCGCGAGCATTTTCAGCGACGGGTGCTTGTCGATGAATTCGCTGATGGTGCCGGCAGCCAGCATCATCACCAGTACGGCCACCACGATCGCCGCGACCATGACGGGTACGTGAGAGACCATACCGACCGCAGTGATCACCGAGTCCAGGGAGAACACGATGTCGATGATCGCGATCTGGATGATGGTGTAGATGAATTTGCCACCCTTGCCGCCAGGCTCGTCGTGGGTTTCGTCTTCACCTTCCAGCGCGTGGTACATCTCCTGGGAGCTTTTCCACAGCAGGAACAGGCCACCGAAGAACAGGATCAGGTCGCGGCCGGAAATGCCTTGGTCGAAGACCACGAACAGGTCGGCGGTCAGTTGCATGACCCACGTGATCGACAGCAGCAGCAGGATTCGCGTGACCATGGCCAGGGCCAGGCCGAAGATCCGGGTGCGCGCCTGCATATGCTTGGGCATGCGGCTGACCAGGATCGAAATCATGATGATGTTATCGATGCCCAGGACGATCTCGAGGGCCGTCAGGGTGAAGAAGGCAATCCAGATTTCCGGATTGGTCAGCCATTCCATGTGTATTCCTTTGAGCAAATGTTAAACCGCGCAAGCTGCAGCGCCGCGCGGTTGGGTGGATACGATTATAGAGTACTGAACAGCGGAAAAATCCCCATCAGCAAAGCGGCGAACATTATGCACAGGCACACCAGCACTGCCCACTTAAGGGTAAAGCGTTGGTGATCGCCAAATTCGATACCGGCCAGTGCTACCAACAGGTAGGTCGATGGGACCAGAGGGCTGAGCAAATGCACGGGCTGGCCGACGATGGACGCGCGCGCCATTTCCACGGCGGTGATGCCGTAATGGCTGGCCGCCTCGGCGAGTACTGGCAGGACGCCGTAGTAGAACGCATCGTTGGACATGAAGAAAGTAAACGGCATGCTCACCAGCGCGGTGATCACGGCCAGATAGGGGCCCATGGCTTCCGGGATGACCGCCAGCAGGCTTTTTGACATGGCATCGACCATGCCGGTGCCCGACAGAATGCCGGTAAAAATACCCGCAGCGAAGATCAGCCCTACCACCGCCAATACGCTACCAGCATGGGCGGCGACACGGTCTTTCTGCATTTGCAGGCATGGGTAGTTGACGATCATCGCGATACTGAACGCCACCATGAACAGTACCGGCAACGGCAGCAGGCCAGCGATCAGGGTGCACATCAGTGCCAGGGTCAGGGCGCCGTTGAACCAGATCAGCTTCGGGCGGCGTGCGTCCGGGAATTGCGACACGCTGATCTCACTGTGGTCGATCTCGTCGCCTTGCAAGTGCAGTTCACCCAAACGGGCGCGTTCGCGCTTGCCGTACATATAGGCAATCACCAGGATGGCCGCCACGCCGACGGCCATGGCCGGGATCATCGGTACGAAAATATCCGAAGGGTCCACATGCAGCGCACTGGCGGCACGCGCCGTTGGGCCGCCCCAAGGCGTCATGTTCATCACGCCACCGGCGAGGATGATCAGGCCGGCCATGATCCGCGGGCTCATACCGATGCGCTTGTACAGCGGCAGCATGGCGGCGACGCAGATCATGTAGGTGGTTGCACCGTCACCGTCGAGGGAGACGACCAGGGCCAGTACAGCGGTGCCCACCGACACTTTCAGCGGGTCACCCTTGACCATCTTGAGGATCTTGCGCACGGCCGGGTCAAACAGGCCGGAGTCGATCATCAAGGCAAAATAGAGGATAGCGAACATCAGCATCACGCCGGTCGGCGCAAGCTTGGTGATGCCTTCGAGCATCATCGGGCCGATCTTCGGTGCGAAACCGCCGAATAGCGCGAACAGGATAGGCACTATGATCAGGGCGATCAGCGCAGACAGGCGCTTGGTCATGATCAGGAACATGAACGTGATGACCATGGCAAAGCCAAGGAAAGTCAGCATGGGAATACTCCAGGCGTGGCGCGGCTAGGGAATGGCGAACCGGGTTGGGGTCAGCGCAGTACGAAAGGCACGTAGCGTACGGGTGGAGTTGGGGCGAACAGGCAAGGACGAGCGGACATCAGGATCACCATTGTTGTTGTTAACAGCCGGTCTGTTGCCGGCAGTGGGGCGATCCTAGACGGGGAAGCTTTCAGCCAGCTTTCGCTGTGTAAGCGGATGATGAGAGGTTTTTCCTCTTTTTTTGTAGGATTGGTCAGCGTGTATGGGGTGAATCAGGGAATCTCCAAGCCGCCCGCGGCTTTATGCAGCGCTCTCAGATGCTCGCCGACTTGCTTGAGGTTGGCTTCGCAGGCGGCAATCTCGGCGGCGCGGGAAGGCTCCAGGAGCACCCTCACCTCTTTATCCAGATCGCCAGTCAAGGATTGCAGCTGCTTCTGGCGTTCGGCGCTTTCCGATTCCAGGCGTTTGGACTCCGAGGGTTGCGGCAGGCCGTAGCCTCCACTGCCGAGCAGCTCCGCCGGGCGGCTGAGGAAGCCGCTGTTGGCGAGGATCTGTTGCAGCGTGTTATTGGCTTTTTCCATCCCGCCGTTTTTCAGCTCGCGTGCGCCGAGGTAGCGTTGTTTGACTTCGTCCTGGGCCAGCATTAACTGTTTGCGGTAGCTCGCCTGTTCCAGCAGCAACAGTGCGGCGCTGGTGCGCAGGTCGGCCTGGCTGAACCATTGGCGGCGTTCTTCTGCGCGCAGTGACAGCCAGTCTTCGACTTGGGTCTGTTTGATCGGTAAGTGTTTGCGCAGCACATCGAACATCGCCTGGTAGCGTTCGCGGAACGAGTCGAAGTGGTAACCCAGGCGCAATGCCTCGCGTTTGTCGTTGAGTACGCTGGTGTCGGCCAGGCCACGGGCGCTGAGCACTTCCAGCAGGCCGTTGGGGGTAATGTTGTCCAGGCCGGTCAGTTGCGGGTTGGCGCTGCCACTGCGCAACAATTTCAGGCTCTCGACCGCGCAGTTGTTGGAAATGAAGAAGTAGTTGCCGTCGTAGCTCCAGTGCATTTCGGCGGCATGCTCGACGGTGTCTTCGATTTCCTGGCGCGTCAGTTTCAACGGAACAGAGGCCAGCCCGCGTAGTTCGGTTTTGGTGTATTCGTCGATCACTTGGGCCAGTGGCAATACAAACAGCCGCGAGGGGTACTTGCCGACCAGGCCATCCCAGCTCGACAACTGTACGTCGCCGACGAAGGCACGGTAGGACAGCACCAGGTGTTGGTCCAGGTCCAGCCGACAATCCGGGCCGCGTGGGCGGCCGGGTGCGCAGATCACCAGGCGCAACATGCTGTGGCCCCAGCGGCTGACCAGGTTCTGGTTGGCTTCGGCCAGCAAGTAGTCGATTTCATACACCCGTTCCGGGTCGACCTGGCCCAGCGGCGTCTTGGCGAAATCGTTGCCCGCGTTCAAGAAGGCGTAGGTTTTAGCGCAGGTGTCTTGCTCTGGCGGTGCCCAGCCGAAGTGTTCCTTGTAATAGCGAAACAGCGCGGGGCGGCGGCAGGCGTAGCTGGGGTCGAGGAGAAAGTACTCCATGTTGACCGCGACGAATTCCAGCGGGCTGGTGGTTTCGTAGATATCCGGGCTGCGGGCGACCTGATGGTTGTGCTGTTCACGTTCGCCGCGACGGCCGACGTATTGCGGCCAGCCGGCAAGGTCCAGCAGGCGCGGGTCGTCACTCAAGGTAAAGCGACGGTCATTCTGGCCGCGGCATTGGTCGGGCAAGCCGATCAAGCCGGTGATGTTGTTCTGACGGCTGCACCGCTGGATCAGTGCGCGGTCGTCTTTGGACCACAGGCGCGCGCGGTCATAAATGTGGGTCAGTTCATGCAGCACGGTGGCGAGCATTTCGCGGCGCACGGTGCCGTGGGGGCGATTGGTCTTCTGGGTGGCGGCACTGCCGTCGGTCAGGCTGGCGAGCAGGTTTTGGTTGAGGTCCAGTTCGGACACCAGAGAGGCCTGGCCGTAAGCATTTTCAGGCATTTTGTCGGTCCAGCCGACATCAATGCGTCGGTCCAACTGCTCGATAAAGCGTGGCGGCAAGGCGCGCATCGCTTCATCAAGCAATGCCTGGCTGGCCTGCTGTTGGGCCGGGCTCAAACCATCGGTTTTGAGCCGCAGTTGCAGGCTGGCCTGGGCTGCGCCTGCACAGAGCAGCACAGTCCCGGCCAGTAGCCAGGCGACCAGGCGCCTCACAGAGCGAGGATGGCTTCGGCGAGGGTCTGGTCACTGGCATCGCGGGCTTCCGGCACGCGGGTTCGCAGGGTGTTGAAGGCTGCTTCCAGCTGCGCACCGCGGATCTCACCATTGGTGGCGACGAAGCTGGCGGCGTCATCGTGGGCTTCACGCACGACTTTGGAATCGCGGATGGAGGTGGTGGTGTCAGAAGTGAAATCAATGGTGCGGGCCGAGGCGCGTACGATGATGTTACTGGTGGCCTTCAAGGTTTGCGCGTGGGCAATATCGGCCAACAACAGCAGGCCGAGAGCGGCGGCGATCAGCGGGCTACGCATGGAATAACTCCAAAACAAAGATGGAAATACAATGATGATTATTGGACGAGAATTGCTTGCGCCAGTTCAAGGTCGCTTGCATGAAGTTTTGGCTGGGTACGGCGCAGATAATCCAGCGCAGACTCCAGGCGAGCGCCCCGCCATTGGCCGTCAGTGGCGATAAAAGCGGCAGCGTCATCCTGGGCGGCCAATACCAACTTTCTGTCAAAGGGCGCAGAGGTCACTTTACTGGTGGCGTACGCACTGATGACGGTGCTCTGCGTGGTCACATCAAAGGCCGAGGCCAGTGGCGACCAGCAGGCGGAAAACAACACGGGAACGATCAACAGGCGGTATGAAAAAGCCATGGGACTCGACAACTGAAAGCGAGCGCCAAGGCTAGCGCAATGCCCGGGCGAGAGCCAGCGCTGACACATTTGGTAGCGGCCGGCGCTCTCTAATGTCTACCTGCTTATCAAATGGCCAGAATCGCCTGGGCCAACTGTGCGTCAGTGGCGGTGTTCAATTGTGGTGCTTGTTGGCGGATCTGGGCCAAGGCGCTTTCCAGTTTTACGCCACGGATGGCGCCTTCACTGGCGACAAAGCTGGCGGCGTCATCACGGGCGGCCTGCACTACTTTGTTGTCACGCAGGGAGGAGGTGGCATCCGAACTGGCATCGGAGGTGGCTTTCAGCGCGCCAACGATCGAGTCGGTGGTCACGATGAGGCTGCTCGCGTTGGCATTGGCGGCGACGGCTAACAGGGCGGCAGCACTCAGCAGGCGAAGACGGGACATGGGATGACTCCTGTAGATGAACAAGTAAAGCGGCGCAAAGCGGCCACTGTGAAACTGACATTGTTGCAATTGAGCATCAGACGTCGGTTCTACAAGGTTCGCCACGTGATGATTGGATCTTAAGCTGCCGTTTGTCCGTTCGGATAGTCTCGCGACGCTCTAATCACGCCAGAACGGTTTGGACAGCTCGGCGATTCGATCGCCCTGGCTGATGCCGGCGTCTGAGAGTTCGCGCGGGTCAAGCTGCGCCAATTGATGTCGCTCGTGGGCCCGTCGTGCCCATATGGCCACTGCGCAGATGGTGCGAATGAGCAGCTGTCTAGAGGGCGAGCGTTGCGTGTTCATGGCTGGAGCCTTTGATGAGGTCTCGGTACTTCATGTTGGGCGCCTCAGTTCTACCGATACAGATACACCAAGGTTAAATTGTACTGCTTAACTGTAGTATTTTTTAGACTGTACCGGTTGATGCTCCAGCCTTCTGTTCAGCGGTGGAAAAAGCTGAATCCCAGAAACAGCAAAGCCCGCCGCCGGTTTCCCGGGGCGGGCTTTGCTTTGACGAATCAGGGTGCTGGCGGAGGACCCGGTGGGTCAGAGCCAGCGGGCGCCAATTAGCGCCAGAACGGCTTGCTCAGCTCTTCGTAGCGTTGAGCTTCGCTGATACCAGCGTCAGCCAGCAGACGCGAATCCAGACGAGCCAATTGGTGGCGGCTGGAGATGCGGCGCTGCCACAACATCAGGTTGGCGAGAACGCGCAAAGGCATGGAAGCCTGGGTGTTTACAGCTTTTTCTTCGAAGAACAGATCGGAACTGAGTGTACGTTCCATGATGACATCCTTCCGCTTGTGGCGGGATTAGGTAGTGGTTTAACTGATGCCAATGATCCTCCTCCGACGCAAGACTCACTAGATACAGTTCACCTGTATTGTGAGGGGCCAGTTAACTGTTTATAGGGGCTGTACTGTACGTAAATGGGGCAACTGTACCTGTCCGCACTTAAATAGTGCGAAATTGGCGGTTTCGACGCAAGTAGTGGAATATTTATGTAGGAAAAGACCGGTACAGCAGTACAGTTTTTTGCAGAAGTGGGAGTGATGCCTTCGAGCTGATGCAACTGTATTTGCATCAGCCCGAATCTGTATCAATCAGGCCTTGAGCATATGCCCGGTTTCTTCCAGATTAATGTGCCAACTCAGGGCTTCGCGCAGGATATGCGGGGTGTGCCCGCCGATAACGCAGGCGGCGTTGAAGTAACTGTTCAGCGCGTCGCGGTACGCCGGGTGCACACAGTTATCGATGATCACGCGGGCTCGCTCCCGTGGCGCCAGGCCGCGAAGGTCGGCAAGGCCCACCTCGGTTACTAGAATGTCGACGTCATGCTCTGTGTGGTCCACATGGCTGACCATCGGCACTACGCTGGAGATCGCGCCGCCTTTGGCAATCGACTTGGTGACAAATATGGCCAGGTGCGCGTTGCGCGCGAAATCTCCGGAGCCGCCAATCCCGTTCATCATGCGGGTACCGCAGACGTGGGTGGAGTTGACGTTGCCGTAGATATCGAATTCCAGCGCCGTATTAATGCCGATAATGCCCAGGCGCCGAACCACTTCAGGGTGGTTGGAAATTTCCTGCGGGCGCAGTACCAGCTTGTCTTTATAGTGTTCCAGGTTGCCGAACACGTCGGCGTTGCGCCGCTCCGACAAGGTAATCGAACTGCCCGAGGCGAAGCTCAGCTTGCCCGCGTCGATCAGGTCGAATGTCGAGTCCTGCAGCACTTCCGAATACATGGTCAGGTCTTCGAACGGTGAATCGATCAAGCCGCACATCACCGCGTTGGCAATGTTGCCGATCCCGGCCTGCAGCGGGCCGAGTTTGTTGGTCATGCGCCCGGCGTCCACCTCTTGCTTGAGGAAGTTAATCAGATGATTGGCGATGCCTTGGGTATCGGCGTCCGGCGGCGTCACGGTGGAGGCTGAGTCAGGTTGGTTGGTGATTACGATGGCGACGATCTTCTCCGGCGGGATCGGAATCGCAGTGCTGCCAATACGGTCGTCGACCTTAACCAGCGGAATCGGCGTGCGGGTTGGCCGGTAGGTCGGGATATAGATGTCGTGCAGCCCTTCCAGGTTCGGGTTGTGCGCGAGATTGATCTCGACGATCACTTGCTTGGCGAAAATCGCGAAGCTGGCCGAGTTGCCCACGGAGGTGGTCGGCACGATATGGCCTTGCTCGGTGATCGCGACCGCTTCGATCACGGCAATGTCTGGCAGCTTGAGCTGGTTGTTGCGTAGTTGCTCGACGGTTTCCGACAAGTGCTGATCGATAAACATCACCTCGCCGGCGTTGATCGCCTTGCGCAGGGTGCTGTCGACTTGGAACGGCATGCGCCGGGACAGTACGCCGGCTTCGGTCAGTTGCTTGTCCAGGTCATTGCCCAGGCTGGCGCCGGTCATCAGGGTGATTTTCAGCGGCGAAGTCTTGGCGCGTTCGGCCAGGGCGTGGGGGACGGCCTTGGCTTCACCGGCTCGGGTGAAGCCGCTCATGCCGACGGTCATGCCGTCCTCGATCAGTGCAGCGGCGTCTGCCGCGCTCATGACCTTGTTCAACAACGAAGGCAAGCGGATACGATCACGGTACATGAATTGTTATCTCAGGCTACGGAAGCAAGGTGGGCAGTGTAGTGATTTCAAAAAAATTCGGCCCGCTACCATGGTCGAATGCCAGGCTGCGATTTAGAGCCTTTGGTCGGGTTTCATGAGTGTGCAAAGCGAGACGCAGAGCATCCCCGGATGCCTTCCCACGCCGAGCATGGGAACGATCATAAAAAACCCCAGCCTACTGGAGGCCAGGGTTTCGGGTATTGCGCTGGCGCAGTGTTACTCGACGGCCTTGACCATGTCTTCGATGACCTTCTTGGCATCACCGAAGACCATCATGGTCTTGTCCAAGTAGAACAACTCGTTGTCCAGGCCCGCATAGCCGCTGGCCATCGAGCGCTTGTTGACGATGATGGTCTTGGCCTTGAACGCTTCCAGGATCGGCATGCCAGCGATCGGTGAATTCGGGTCGTTCTTGGCGGCCGGATTGACCACGTCGTTCGCGCCCAACACCAGCACCACATCGGCCTGGCCGAACTCGGAGTTGATGTCTTCCATCTCGAACACCTGGTCGTAAGGCACTTCCGCCTCGGCCAGCAGCACGTTCATGTGGCCTGGCATACGCCCCGCCACCGGGTGGATCGCGTACTTCACGGTCACGCCGCGGTGGGTCAGCTTTTCGGTCAGTTCTTTAAGCGCATGTTGCGCCCGCGCCACAGCCAAGCCGTAGCCCGGCACGATGATCACGGTGTCGGCGTTGGTCAGCAGGAAGGTGGCATCGTCTGCAGAGCCGGACTTCACCGGGCGCGCTTCTTTAGAGCCCGCCGGGCCTGCCGCATCTACCGTGTTGCCGAAACCGCCGAGCAGCACATTAAAGAAGGAGCGGTTCATCGCCTTGCACATGATGTACGACAGGATCGCGCCGCTGGAGCCCACCAGGGAGCCGGCGATGATCAGCATCGAGTTGTTCAGCGAGAAGCCGATACCCGCCGCAGCCCAGCCGGAGTAGCTGTTGAGCATCGACACGACTACCGGCATGTCGGCGCCACCAATCGGGATAATGATCAGCACGCCAAGCACGAAGGCCAGGGCCAGCATCAATGCGAAGGCACTGAGGTTGCCGGTGAACATGAACGCCAGGCCGAGGCCCAGGGTCAGCAGGCCCAGCACCAGGTTCAGCTTGTGCTGGCCGGCGAACTGTACGGGTGCGCCCTGGAACAGGCGGAACTTGTACTTGCCCGACAGTTTGCCGAACGCGATCACCGAACCGGAGAAGGTGATCGCGCCGATGGCCGCACCGAGGAACAGTTCCAGGCGGTTACCGGCAGGTATCGAGTCGCCCAGGTGTTTGACGATGCCCAGGGATTGCGGCTCGACCACGGCGGCGATCGCGATAAACACCGCAGCCAGGCCAATCATGCTGTGCATGAAAGCCACCAGCTCCGGCATCTTGGTCATTTCTACGCGCTTGGCCATGATCGAACCGGCAGTACCGCCGATCAGCAGGCCGACGATCACGTAGCCAATACCAGCAGTCGCAAGCTCAGCGCCGAGCTTATAGATGAGACCCACGGTGGTCAGCACCGCCAGCGCCATGCCGAGCATGCCGAACAGGTTGCCGCGTCGCGAGGTAGTTGGGTGCGACAGGCCTTTAAGGGCCTGGATAAAGCAGATCGACGCGATCAGGTAGAGCGTCGTGACCAGATTCATGCTCATGACGACGGCGCCTCTTCTTTTACTTTCGGGGCTTTTTTCTTGAACATCTCGAGCATCCTGCGCGTTACCAGGAAGCCGCCGAACACATTAACCGCCGCCAAAGCCACGGCCAGAGTGCCCATGGTCTTGCCCAGTGGTGTAACGGTAAGGGCCGCCGCCAGCATGGCGCCGACGATCACAATCGCCGAAATCGCGTTGGTCACCGCCATCAATGGCGTGTGCAGCGCAGGTGTCACGTTCCAGACCACGTGGTAACCGACATAAATGGCCAGTACAAAGATGATCAGGTTGTAGATACCGGGGGAGATAAGCTCTTCCATCGTCTGAATCCCTGTTTAGGCGTTTTTACGGATGACTTGGCCGTCGCGGCACATCAGGCACGCGGCGACGATGTCGTCTTCGAGGTTGATTTCAAACTGCCCTTCCTTGGTGAAAACCAGCTTCAGGAAGTCCAGCAGGTTGCGCGCATACAAGGCTGAAGCGTCGGCAGCGACGGCACCGGCCAGGTTGGTCGGGCCACAGATGGTCACACCATTTTCGACGACGACCTGATCGGCCACGGTCAGCGGGCAGTTACCACCTTGGGCGGCGGCGAGGTCGATGACCACCGAGCCTGGCTTCATCTGTGCGACGGTCTCGGCACTGAGCAGAGTCGGCGCCTTGCGGCCCGGGATCAGCGCGGTGGTGATGACGATGTCGGCTTGCTTGGCGCGTTCGTGCACGGCCAGGGCCTGGCGCTGCATCCAACTGCTTGGCATCGGGCGCGCGTAACCGCCAACACCGACGGCGCATTCGCGTTCTTCATCGGTTTCGTACGGCACGTCGACGAACTTGGCGCCGAGGGACTCGATTTGCTCTTTCACCGCAGGGCGCACATCGGACGCTTCGATCACCGCACCCAGGCGTTTCGCCGTGGCGATGGCTTGAAGACCTGCGACCCCAGCGCCGAGGATCAGCACGCGGGCAGCTTTCACGGTGCCAGCAGCCGTCATCAGCATCGGCATGAAACGTGGGTAGTGATGGGCTGCCAGCAGCACCGCCTTATAGCCGGCAATGTTGGCTTGCGACGACAGTACGTCGAGGCTTTGGGCCCGCGAGGTACGAGGCGCGGCTTCGAGCGCGAAGGCGGTGATGCCTCGCTCGGCCAGCTTGGCAATGGTTTCGTTGCTGAACGGATTGAGCATGCCCACCAACACGGTGCCGCTTTTGATCAGCGCCAGTTCGTTGTCGCTGGGGGCGACCACCTTGAGAATCAGCTCGGCGCCAAACGCCTCGCCGGCACTGCCAATGGTTGCGCCTGCCGCTTCGTAGGCACTGTCGACGACGCTGGCTTTAACGCCTGCACCGCTCTGAACAGTGACCTTATGGCCCTGGCCGATCAGCTTCTTGATGGTTTCCGGGGTGGCAGCCACCCGCGTTTCACCGGTCTGGGTTTCGAGAGGAACACCAATGTGCACGTCAAATCTCCTGCATGATCTTTTTGCTTTTGATCTTTTTGTAAAAAGGCCAGTGCACCGTGAGTGGCGCAGCTGGGGCGGCCGATCAGCACGATCCCGCTGAAATGACAGCGGGGCGCGGCATTTTGCAGGCGAACTTTACGGCCTTCAAGGGATTATGACGGGTGACGAAAAATTAACTACAAGTCACCCTGTGACTGTTTGTCGCAACACACTGAAATAACCTCTTTAAATACAGGTGTTTAAAGGGGTTCAGACGATTTTTATGTTATTTACGATCGTCGTTGTGAATGCTCGGTTATTGGCCGCTGGTAGTCGCTACAAGCCATGTGGATCATGGCTTTAAGCCTTATTTGTTGTTGATGAGTACAGTCTGCTGAAATGCGACATATCCGTACATCTGTAGGTTTTGTTTTTATCTGACTACAAGGTCAATAAATTGAGATTAGCCTTTAAATACTGGGTTTATAGCGTTGTGATTGATCAATCAACCAGTCCCTGAATGCGTGCAGCGATGCGGATTCGACTTTTCTCTCGGGGATCATCAAGTAGTAGGCCTTCGAACTGCTGAGCGTCTCGGGGCTCGCGATCCTGAGTTGGTTCTCTTCGAGCTCGCGCTGGATAAGGAACGGCGGTATCAGCGCGATGCCCATGTCATGCATGGCGGCCTGAGACAACATCGAGAATAGCTCGTAACGAGGGCCTGTCATGTCGCGGGGTATGTTCAGTTGTTGCGCGTTGAACCATTGGCGCCAGGCGTAAGGCCTGGTGGTTTGCTGCAGCAGCGGTAGTTCCGCGATTTCCTGGGGGCTGAAGTGGGTGCGGGTGCCCAGTAGTCGCGGGCTGCACACTGGGACTGGGTCCTCGCCCATCAGCCGGTGAGACTCGGTGCCAGACCAGTCGGCATCGCCGTAGTAGATCGCGGCATCGAAGTCGGTATCGGCAAACAGAAAGGGGCGCGTGCGGTTTGTGAGGTTGACCGTCACTTCGGGGTGCTGGCGCTGGAAGTCTTTGAGGCGCGGGATCAGCCATTGGGTGCCGAAGGTTGGCACCACGGCCAGCTCGATGACGTTGGCGCCCTGCTGCCCCATTACTGACAAGGTGTCGCGCTCCACTGCGTCCAATTGCATGGCGACGCGGCGGCTATAGGACAACCCCGCTTCCGTCAGTTTTACCCCGCGTCGTGACCGCCGAAACAGCTCGACACTTAAAAACTCCTCAAGGCTGGCGATCTGTCGACAGATGGCGCCTTGCGTGATGGAAAGCTCCTGCGCCGCCTTCGTAAAGCTCTCGTGGCGGGCCGCCGCTTCAAAACTGACCAGGGCGGTCGTACTGGGAATTTTTCTGCGCATGTACGTTGTACTCACTTATAAAGCGCGTCTGCGCACTTCTCAGTCGTTTCGAAGTGAGAAATTAGCACAACCCTATGCACAAACCTCGTTTGCCCTCTGCTGCTGCCCGGCCTAGGCTGCATCCACGACTTCTGATTCTTTCCGCGAGGACTTATTCATGGCTGGCAAGGCAAGCTTTAACTGGATCGATCCACTGCTGCTGGATCAACAGCTCACCGAAGAAGAGCGCATGGTGCGCGACAGTGCTGAGCAATTCGCTCAGGACAAGCTGGCGCCGCGTGTGCTCGAAGCCTTCCGCCATGAAAAGACCGACCCCGCAATCTTTCGCGAGATGGGCGAAACCGGTTTGCTGGGCGCGATGATCCCCGAGCAGTACGGTGGCAGTGGCTTGAACTACGTCAGCTATGGGTTGATCGCCCGGGAGGTCGAGCGTGTCGACTCCGGCTATCGCTCGATGATGAGTGTGCAGTCATCTCTGGTCATGGTGCCGATCAACGAGTTTGGCACTGAGGCGCAGAAGCAGAAGTACCTGCCAAAGCTGGCCTCAGGCGAGTGGATCGGCTGCTTCGGTTTGACGGAGCCTAACCACGGCTCCGACCCGGGCGCGATGATTACGCGTGCACGTAAGGTGGATGGCGGCTACAGCCTCACCGGCGCCAAGATGTGGATCACCAATAGCCCGATCGCCGATGTGTTTGTGGTGTGGGGCAAGGACGATGCCGGCGACATTCGTGGTTTTGTCTTGGAGAAAGGCTGGAAAGGTCTGAGTGCTCCGGCGATTCACGGCAAGGTAGGTTTGCGGGCTTCCATTACCGGTGAAATCGTCATGGATAACGTGTTTGTGCCGGAAGAAAACATCTTCCCGGATGTGCGTGGCTTGAAAGGGCCTTTCACCTGCCTCAACTCGGCGCGCTATGGCATCTCTTGGGGGGCGTTGGGTGCCGCCGAATTCTGCTGGCACACCGCTCGCCAGTACACACTGGATCGTCATCAGTTCGGGCGCCCATTGGCGGCGACGCAGTTGATCCAGAAGAAGCTGGCCGATATGCAGACCGAGATCACGATGGCCCTGCAAGGCTGTCTGCGCTTGGGGCGTATGAAGGACGAGGGTACGGCGGCAGTCGAAATTACTTCAATCATGAAGCGCAACTCTTGCGGCAAGTCCCTGGACATCGCGCGTATGGCGCGGGACATGCTGGGTGGCAACGGTATTTCCGATGAGTTCGGGGTGGCACGCCACTTGGTCAACCTGGAGGTGGTTAACACCTATGAAGGGACTCATGACGTGCACGCCTTGATTCTTGGGCGCGCGCAAACCGGTCTTCAGGCGTTCTATTAATAGGAGCACGGCATGGGCGCGCTTTCACATCTGCGGGTACTGGACTTATCGAGAGTGCTGGCGGGCCCTTGGTCCGGGCAGATCCTTGCGGACCTTGGGGCTGAGGTGATCAAGGTCGAGCGACCAGGTAATGGCGATGACACGCGTGCATGGGGGCCGCCTTTCCTTAAGGACGCCTATGGCGAGAACACCAGTGAGGCGGCGTATTACCTGTCGGCCAATCGTAATAAGGAGTCGGTGACCATCGACTTCACGCGGCCGGAGGGTCAGAAGCTGGTGCGCGACCTGGCGGCCAAGTCCGACATCCTGATCGAGAATTTCAAGGTGGGCGGTCTCGCAGCGTATGGGCTGGACTATGAATCGCTGAAGGAGATCAATCCGGAGTTGATCTATTGCTCGATCACGGGCTTTGGCCAGACTGGGCCTTATGCGGCGCGTGCGGGTTATGACTTCATGATCCAGGGGTTGGGTGGGCTCATGAGCTTGACCGGCCGGCCGGAGGGTGATGACGGGGCCGGGCCGGTCAAGGTCGGTGTGGCGTTGACTGACATCCTTACGGGGCTGTACGCGACCGTGGCGATTCTGGCGGCGCTGGCTCACCGGGATCATGATGGGGGTGGGCAGCATATTGATATGGCGTTGCTGGATGTGCAGGTGGCGTGCCTGGCTAATCAGGCGATGAATTACCTGACGACCGGGGTGGCGCCAAAGCGCCTCGGTAATGCTCACCCGAATATTGTGCCTTACCAGGATTTTCCTACTGCTGACGGCGACTTCATCCTGACCGTGGGTAATGATGGGCAGTTTCGTAAGTTCTCTGAGGTGGCTGGGCAGCCACAATGGGCTGATGATCCGCGCTTTGCTACTAATAAGCTGCGAGTGGCTAACCGTGCGGAGCTGATTCCGCTGATTCGTCAGGCGACGGTTTTCAAAACGACAGCTGAGTGGGTGTCGCAGCTGGAGCGAGTGGGTGTGCCTTGCGGGCCTATCAATGACTTGGCGCAGGTGTTTGCAGACCCGCAGGTCAAGGCGCGTGGGTTGGCGATGGCGCTGCCTCATGCGTTGGCGGGGATGGTGCCTCAAGTGGCCAGTCCAATACGGTTGTCCAAGACGCCCGTGGAATACCGCAGTGCGCCCCCTCTATTAGGAGAGCACACGGTTCAGGTGCTGCAGACTGTGCTTGGGCTTGGGTCGACGAGCGTGGCTGCATTAAGAGAGGCGGGCGTTATTTGAGTTGCCTCTTCTATATAGAGTGTTTGCAGGGGCCTTTATAGGTTGTTTTTTAATCAATCCTAACTAATTGATAGAAAAGCAAAATTAACGGTTGACGGCAGATTCTGGACGTCTATAATTCGCCCCACTTCCGGCGCAGTCGAAACGGAAAACTCCTTGATAAACAAAGAGTTATGCGAAATTCGACAGCGAGTTGCTTCAGTTCATCGAAGCCCAGAAGGAGTTGGTAGAGCGGTGTTGTTTGGCTCTATTAACGTTTCGATCCTCTCGGTCGAAAGCGGAGAAAAAGAGGTGTTGACAGCAGCGTGTAACGCTGTAGAATTCGCCTCCCGCTAACGAGAGATCGGAAGCGCAAGTGGTTGAAGTTGTTGAAGAAATCTTCGAAAACTTCTGAAAATAATCACTTGACAGCAAATGAGGCTGCTGTAGAATGCGCGCCTCGGTTGAGACGAAAGATCTTAACCAACCGCTCTTTAACAACTGAATCAAGCAATTCGTGTGGGTGCTTGTGGGGTCAGACTGATAGTCAACAAGATTATCAGCATCACAAGTTACTCCGCGAGAAATCAAAGATGTAACCAACGATTGCTGAGCCAAGTTTAGGGTTTCTTAAAAACCCAAAGATGTTTGAACTGAAGAGTTTGATCATGGCTCAGATTGAACGCTGGCGGCAGGCCTAACACATGCAAGTCGAGCGGTAGAGAGAAGCTTGCTTCTCTTGAGAGCGGCGGACGGGTGAGTAATGCCTAGGAATCTGCCTGGTAGTGGGGGATAACGTTCGGAAACGGACGCTAATACCGCATACGTCCTACGGGAGAAAGCAGGGGACCTTCGGGCCTTGCGCTATCAGATGAGCCTAGGTCGGATTAGCTAGTTGGTGAGGTAATGGCTCACCAAGGCTACGATCCGTAACTGGTCTGAGAGGATGATCAGTCACACTGGAACTGAGACACGGTCCAGACTCCTACGGGAGGCAGCAGTGGGGAATATTGGACAATGGGCGAAAGCCTGATCCAGCCATGCCGCGTGTGTGAAGAAGGTCTTCGGATTGTAAAGCACTTTAAGTTGGGAGGAAGGGCAGTTACTTAATACGTGATTGTTTTGACGTTACCGACAGAATAAGCACCGGCTAACTCTGTGCCAGCAGCCGCGGTAATACAGAGGGTGCAAGCGTTAATCGGAATTACTGGGCGTAAAGCGCGCGTAGGTGGTTTGTTAAGTTGGATGTGAAATCCCCGGGCTCAACCTGGGAACTGCATTCAAAACTGACTGACTAGAGTATGGTAGAGGGTGGTGGAATTTCCTGTGTAGCGGTGAAATGCGTAGATATAGGAAGGAACACCAGTGGCGAAGGCGACCACCTGGACTAATACTGACACTGAGGTGCGAAAGCGTGGGGAGCAAACAGGATTAGATACCCTGGTAGTCCACGCCGTAAACGATGTCAACTAGCCGTTGGAAGCCTTGAGCTTTTAGTGGCGCAGCTAACGCATTAAGTTGACCGCCTGGGGAGTACGGCCGCAAGGTTAAAACTCAAATGAATTGACGGGGGCCCGCACAAGCGGTGGAGCATGTGGTTTAATTCGAAGCAACGCGAAGAACCTTACCAGGCCTTGACATCCAATGAACTTTCTAGAGATAGATTGGTGCCTTCGGGAACATTGAGACAGGTGCTGCATGGCTGTCGTCAGCTCGTGTCGTGAGATGTTGGGTTAAGTCCCGTAACGAGCGCAACCCTTGTCCTTAGTTACCAGCACGTAATGGTGGGCACTCTAAGGAGACTGCCGGTGACAAACCGGAGGAAGGTGGGGATGACGTCAAGTCATCATGGCCCTTACGGCCTGGGCTACACACGTGCTACAATGGTCGGTACAGAGGGTTGCCAAGCCGCGAGGTGGAGCTAATCCCACAAAACCGATCGTAGTCCGGATCGCAGTCTGCAACTCGACTGCGTGAAGTCGGAATCGCTAGTAATCGCGAATCAGAATGTCGCGGTGAATACGTTCCCGGGCCTTGTACACACCGCCCGTCACACCATGGGAGTGGGTTGCACCAGAAGTAGCTAGTCTAACCTTCGGGAGGACGGTTACCACGGTGTGATTCATGACTGGGGTGAAGTCGTAACAAGGTAGCCGTAGGGGAACCTGCGGCTGGATCACCTCCTTAATCGACGACATCAGCTGCTCCATAAGTTCCCACACGAATTGCTTGATTCATTGAAGAAGACGATAGAAGCAGCTTTAAGCTCCAAGCTGATAGCTCTTAGCTAATCAGTTGCGCTCGAAATTGGGTCTGTAGCTCAGTTGGTTAGAGCGCACCCCTGATAAGGGTGAGGTCGGCAGTTCGAATCTGCCCAGACCCACCAATTTTGTTATGGGGCCATAGCTCAGCTGGGAGAGCGCCTGCCTTGCACGCAGGAGGTCAACGGTTCGATCCCGTTTGGCTCCACCATAACTGCTTCTGCTGTTAGAGTTTAGAAATGAATATTCTGAAGTGAATATTGATTTCTAGTCTTTGATTAGATCGTTCTTTAAAAATTTGGGTATGTGATAGAAAGATAGACTGAACGTTACTTTCACTGGTAACGGATCAGGCTAAGGTAAAATTTGTGAGTTACTCGTAATTGAGTATTATCGAATTTTCGGCGAATGTTGTCTTCACAGTATAACCAGATTGCTTGGGGTTATATGGTCAAGTGAAGAAGCGCATACGGTGGATGCCTTGGCAGTCAGAGGCGATGAAAGACGTGGTAGCCTGCGAAAAGCTTCGGGGAGTCGGCAAACAGACTTTGATCCGGAGATGTCTGAATGGGGGAACCCAGCCATCATAAGATGGTTATCTTACGCTGAATACATAGGCGTAAGAGGCGAACCAGGGGAACTGAAACATCTAAGTACCCTGAGGAAAAGAAATCAACCGAGATTCCCTTAGTAGTGGCGAGCGAACGGGGACTAGCCCTTAAGTGGCTTTGAGATTAGCGGAACGCTCTGGAAAGTGCGGCCATAGTGGGTGATAGCCCTGTACGCGAAAATCTCTTAGTCATGAAATCGAGTAGGACGGAGCACGAGAAACTTTGTCTGAATATGGGGGGACCATCCTCCAAGGCTAAATACTACTGACTGACCGATAGTGAACTAGTACCGTGAGGGAAAGGCGAAAAGAACCCCGGAGAGGGGAGTGAAATAGATCCTGAAACCGTATGCGTACAAGCAGTGGGAGCCCACTTTGTTGGGTGACTGCGTACCTTTTGTATAATGGGTCAGCGACTTATTTTCAGTGGCGAGCTTAACCGAATAGGGGAGGCGTAGCGAAAGCGAGTCTTAATAGGGCGTCTAGTCGCTGGGAATAGACCCGAAACCGGGCGATCTATCCATGGGCAGGTTGAAGGTTGGGTAACACTAACTGGAGGACCGAACCGACTACCGTTGAAAAGTTAGCGGATGACCTGTGGATCGGAGTGAAAGGCTAATCAAGCTCGGAGATAGCTGGTTCTCCTCGAAAGCTATTTAGGTAGCGCCTCATGTATCACTGTAGGGGGTAGAGCACTGTTTCGGCTAGGGGGTCATCCCGACTTACCAAACCGATGCAAACTCCGAATACCTACAAGTGCCGAGCATGGGAGACACACGGCGGGTGCTAACGTCCGTCGTGAAAAGGGAAACAACCCAGACCGTCAGCTAAGGTCCCAAAGTTATGGTTAAGTGGGAAACGATGTGGGAAGGCTTAGACAGCTAGGAGGTTGGCTTAGAAGCAGCCACCCTTTAAAGAAAGCGTAATAGCTCACTAGTCGAGTCGGCCTGCGCGGAAGATGTAACGGGGCTCAAACCATACACCGAAGCTACGGGTATCACGTAAGTGATGCGGTAGAGGAGCGTTCTGTAAGCCTGTGAAGGTGAGTTGAGAAGCTTGCTGGAGGTATCAGAAGTGCGAATGCTGACATGAGTAACGACAATGGGTGTGAAAAACACCCACGCCGAAAGACCAAGGTTTCCTGCGCAACGTTAATCGACGCAGGGTTAGTCGGTCCCTAAGGCGAGGCTGAAAAGCGTAGTCGATGGAAAACAGGTTAATATTCCTGTACTTCTGGTTATTGCGATGGAGGGACGGAGAAGGCTAGGCCAGCTTGGCGTTGGTTGTCCAAGTTTAAGGTGGTAGGCTGGAATCTTAGGTAAATCCGGGATTCTAAGGCCGAGAGCTGATGACGAGTTAACTTTTAGTTAACGAAGTGGTTGATGCCATGCTTCCAAGAAAAGCTTCTAAGCTTCAGGTAACCAGGAACCGTACCCCAAACCGACACAGGTGGTTGGGTAGAGAATACCAAGGCGCTTGAGAGAACTCGGGTGAAGGAACTAGGCAAAATGGCACCGTAACTTCGGGAGAAGGTGCGCCGGTGAGGGTGAAGGACTTGCTCCGTAAGCTCATGCCGGTCGAAGATACCAGGCCGCTGCGACTGTTTATTAAAAACACAGCACTCTGCAAACACGAAAGTGGACGTATAGGGTGTGACGCCTGCCCGGTGCCGGAAGGTTAATTGATGGGGTTAGCTAACGCGAAGCTCTTGATCGAAGCCCCGGTAAACGGCGGCCGTAACTATAACGGTCCTAAGGTAGCGAAATTCCTTGTCGGGTAAGTTCCGACCTGCACGAATGGCGTAACGATGGCGGCGCTGTCTCCACCCGAGACTCAGTGAAATTGAAATCGCTGTGAAGATGCAGTGTATCCGCGGCTAGACGGAAAGACCCCGTGAACCTTTACTATAGCTTTGCACTGGACTTTGAATTTGCTTGTGTAGGATAGGTGGGAGGCTTTGAAGCGTGGACGCCAGTCTGCGTGGAGCCAACCTTGAAATACCACCCTGGCAACTTTGAGGTTCTAACTCAGGTCCGTTATCCGGATCGAGGACAGTGTATGGTGGGTAGTTTGACTGGGGCGGTCTCCTCCTAAAGAGTAACGGAGGAGTACGAAGGTGCGCTCAGACCGGTCGGAAATCGGTCGTAGAGTATAAAGGCAAAAGCGCGCTTGACTGCGAGACAGACACGTCGAGCAGGTACGAAAGTAGGTCTTAGTGATCCGGTGGTTCTGTATGGAAGGGCCATCGCTCAACGGATAAAAGGTACTCCGGGGATAACAGGCTGATACCGCCCAAGAGTTCATATCGACGGCGGTGTTTGGCACCTCGATGTCGGCTCATCACATCCTGGGGCTGAAGCCGGTCCCAAGGGTATGGCTGTTCGCCATTTAAAGTGGTACGCGAGCTGGGTTTAGAACGTCGTGAGACAGTTCGGTCCCTATCTGCCGTGGACGTTTGAGATTTGAGAGGGGCTGCTCCTAGTACGAGAGGACCGGAGTGGACGAACCTCTGGTGTTCCGGTTGTCACGCCAGTGGCATTGCCGGGTAGCTATGTTCGGAATAGATAACCGCTGAAAGCATCTAAGCGGGAAACTAGCCTCAAGATGAGATCTCACTGGGACCTTGAGTCCCCTGAAGGGCCGTCGAAGACTACGACGTTGATAGGTTGGGTGTGTAAGCGCTGTGAGGCGTTGAGCTAACCAATACTAATTGCCCGTGAGGCTTGACCATATAACACCCAAGCAATTTGTGAACTCGAAAGAGGCCAGATTGCGGTGTGTGAAGACGATAGAACCGAAAGTTCGACTCTTACAAACACCGAAAGCTATCACATACCCAATTTGCTGAAGCGAGGCCATTTGGTCACGACTCAGTACCCGAATTTCTTGACGACCATAGAGCATTGGAACCACCTGATCCCATCCCGAACTCAGTAGTGAAACGATGCATCGCCGATGGTAGTGTGGGGTTTCCCCATGTGAGAGTAGGTCATCGTCAAGATTAAATTCCAGAACCCCTGTTTGCTAACGCAAACAGGGGTTTTGTTTATGTAGAAGTCCATGAATTTCACCGGCACGTTGCCAAGGCAACGGTCTGGTAAACAGAATTTCTTGACGACCATAGAGCATTGGAACCACCTGATCCCATCCCGAACTCAGCAGTGAAACGATGCATCGCCGATGGTAGTGTGGGGTTTCCCCATGTGAGAGTAGGTCATCGTCAAGATTAAATTCCGAAACCCCTGTCTGCTAACGCAGACAGGGGTTTTGTCGTTTTGGGGGATAGTGACCAGCAAAAGATTCACGCTGAAAGCACGCAGGTGAGGCTCTTCCAGGCCTGCCACATCGGGCCAGCCATGCAGCCGGCCAACAAAAAAGCCAGCGCCTGGAATTAGGCGCTGGCTTCTCGGAAACATTAGAAGATCAGAATTGATAGCTTACCGTCGCACTGACGTTACGCTCTTCTCCCAGGTAGCAGAAGTTCAGGCTGGCACAGGACGCTACATAGGTCTCATTGGTCAGGTTGTTGGCATTCAACCGCACATCCACGCCCTTCAACCCTACTTTACCCAAGTCATACCCTACTGACGCGTCAAGCAAGGTCTAGGCCGGCACCTTCATCGTGTTCTCTGCATCTGCCCAGCTGTACCCTACATATCGAACCCCGCCCCCTAACCGCAAGCCGTCCAAGGCTCTACTATCAAACTTATAGTCCCCCCACACCGACGCCATATGACGAGGCGCCTGGGTCGGAGAATTGTGCCTGTTCTCGATCAGGTTATCGGTGGAGCTCAACGTGCTCACCATCGACTTGGAATACTTGATGTCGGTAAAGGTATAGCTGCCCAGAAACTTCAAGTTATCGGCCACTTGAGCACCTATAGCCCGATAGAAGTTCTCCTGTGGCAGCTTGGTCGCCAGGTTTTCCTGGTCGATGCGCAACCAGGACGGCGTAAACAAGTTGTCGGTTCCCGGCGGCTGATACTTCAAGCCGGCCTCCCACTGTGTCCCATTAGTAGGTGCCAGGGGATTGCCCGCGCTGTCTGAATAAAAGTTCGGGTTAAAGGACTCTGAATAGCTGGTGAGCTTCGCGCCAGTGCTCGTATTGCGCATGCAGGCGCCCATTTGCTCCGCGATCTGTTTGTACGCCAGCCCATCGCACTGAGCCAATAGAAACGCCTTACGCACTTTCGGCTTCAAGCCGTCTAAAAGGCGGGCGATTGCCTCCAGAGGTTCCAGCACCAACGCACGCGCTTCGGTGCTGGGTGCCAACGCTTCTGGCAGATGAGCGATGGACTCGAGGTAAGCGCGTTCGATTTCTTCACGGCGCCAATGATCAATCACTAAGCCCCGAGCGATGGTGCGCAAGAAAGCTCGCCGCGCTTGTACCGTTGGTCAGTTTCCTACTCAAAAAGAGGATGCATCTCACAAATTTCTAAGATTTCTCTAAGTGTGGCCGAAAGCCTGACGAGCCATGCGTGCACCGAAATAGAGCGGTCCGAGAGAGTCCGCCTATCCCGTTACATGGAATGTTCCACTCGGCACGCTCATCCCCCTTTGGCAAAAGAAGTCGATGAAATGAATCTTAAGTTCAGTCATAAAATTCTGTTGGCCGCGTCAGGCGTCGTGGTTCTCGCTTTCGCGTTATTCACGCTTTACAACGACTACCTGCAGCGCAGCACCATCAAACAAAACCTGGAGTCGTCCATCCAGCAATCGGGAGAACTCACGGCCAGCAGTGTGCAGAACTGGCTCAGTGGCCGCATCCTGGTCCTCGAAAGCCTGGCGCAAAACGTAGCGCACCAGGGCAGCGCTGCCGACCTTCCGGGCCTGGTCGACCAGCCTGCATTCACCTCGAACTTCCAGTTCACCTACGTCGGTCAAACCAACGGTGTATTCACCCAGCGCCCTGACGCCAAGATGCCCGACGGTTATGACCCACGGCAGCGTCCTTGGTACAAGCAAGCGGTGGCGGCCGATAAAACCATGCTCACCCCGCCTTACATGGCAGCCGTGGGCGGGCAGATCGTAACCATCGCCCTGCCGGTCAAAAAGAACGGTGAACTGCTGGGTGTCGTCGGCGGCGACCTGAGCCTGCAGACCTTGGTGAAGATCATCAACTCGGTGGACTTCGGCGGCATCGGCCATGCATTTCTGGTCAGCGCCGACGGCCAGGTCATTGTCAGCCCTGACCAGGACCAGGTGATGAAAAACCTCAAGGATATCTACCCAGGCATTAACCTGCGTATCGAAAAGGTCAGCCAGGACGTTGTCCTCAATGGCCAGGACCGTATCCTTTCGTTCACCCCGATCAGCGGTTTGCCGGGTGCCGATTGGTACATCGGTCTGTCGATCGATAAAGATAAAGCCTACGCCCCGCTGGGCAAATTCCGTACTTCGGCATTGATCGCCATGTTGATCGCGGTTGTCGCAATTGCCGTGCTTTTGAGCCTGTTGATTCAAGTACTGCTGCGCCCGCTGACCACCATGGGCATTGCCATGCAGGACATTGCCCAAGGCGAGGGTGATTTGACTCGGCGTTTGGACGTGACCAGCAAGGACGAGTTTGGCGAGGTTGGTAGCGCCTTCAACCAGTTCGTCGAGCGTATCCACGCGTCCATCTCCGAGGTGTCTTCGGCAACGCGGCAGGTACACGATCTGTCCCAGCGCGTGATGGCCTCGTCCAATGCCTCGATCATCGGCTCGGACGAACAAAGTGCACGCACCAATAGCGTGGCAGCGGCGATCAACGAGTTGGGTGCCGCCACTCAGGAAATCGCGCGTAACGCGGCCGATGCTTCGCAGCATGCCAGTGGCGCCAGTGAACAGGCAGACGACGGGCGCAAGGTGGTGGAGCAAACCATCCTGGCGATGTCGCAGCTGTCGCAAAAAATCAGCCTGTCCTGCACCCAGATCGAAACCCTGAACGCCAGCACCGACAACATCGGTCACATCCTTGATGTGATCAAAGGCATCTCCCAGCAAACCAACTTGTTGGCACTTAATGCCGCGATTGAAGCGGCTCGTGCCGGGGAAGCCGGGCGTGGTTTTGCTGTGGTTGCCGATGAGGTGCGTAACCTGGCTCACCGTACCCAGGAGTCCGCCGAAGAGATCCATAAGATGATCACTTCGCTGCAAGTGGGTTCGCGTGAAGCGGTGACCACCATGAACGCCAGCCAGACCTCCAGCGAAGAAAGCGTTGAAGTGGCCAACCAGGCCGGTGAGCGCCTGGTCAGCGTGACGCAACGCATCGTCGAGATCGACGGCATGAACCAGTCGGTGGCTGCCGCTACCGAGGAGCAGACCGCTGTGGTGGAAACCCTCAACGTCGACATCAACCAGATCAACCTGCTGAACCAGCAGGGCGTGGCCAACCTCAACGAAACGCTCAAGGACTGCGACGCGCTGTCCCAGCAGGCCAGCCGATTGAAGCAGTTGGTCGACAGCTTCAAAATCTGACCTTGGTGGTGCAGGAGCGAGGCCTCTCGCTCCTGCTGATCAGCCGAGCATCTGGCGCACATTCTCCAGTGCGCTGTCGGCGAAAGTCTGCACAAACTGTTCGAACTCCGCCTGCGACGTTTCCAGCGGCTCGCCAATGAGCGTCCAGGTCGCCCTGGAGCGTTCCTCGCCTAGCCCTTCCACGCGCATTGCCGCCCACAACCGCGCGACGCCCAGCGTGTTGTAGAGCGTGGTCCACGTCATGTACATGGCCTCGTCGTCGCGGCTGTTGAGTTGCTCGACAGCGCATTGCCCATCGTGGAAAAACTTCGTGCGTAATGCACCTACGCCTATCCCCGTCATTTGGATGCGCGAGAGCGCAGGAATGAAGGCATCAAAGCCTGCAAAGTTACCCACCACACGCCACAGGCGAGCGGCCTCACACGGAACTTCCACAGACGCCACCAACGGTGCGCCGACAGGGTTACGGATCAATGTATCGGGTTGCAGCGGTTTCATAAGCGTGTCCTTACGGGGTTAGAGAAAGCCAATGGCCTTGAGGTGGTCGCAGCCCTTGCGCAACAGCGCCGGGTCCTTTTGCGGGTAGTGCTCGCCCATGGCATCCACTCCCTGGCGTGCGTTGTCGTGACAAATCATCGAAACGTCGCCGATGTCTTCTGCAAGGTCATTCAGGTAGAAACCCAGTACGCCAAACAGCGCGTTTTCGCGGCCCACCGTTCGTAGCGCGTTTTGCCAATGCGCAACGCTCACCCGTTCGAAGCGGTGGCCTGCTCGGCTGAACGCATCAAGGTAGTGATCCCAGCTCAAGGGCTGTGGGTTGTGCAGGTTGAAGACGTTTCGCCCGGCATCCAGTTGGCCGCAGTGGAACGCAACGAAACGCGCAAAGAAGTCCACCGGCATCAGGTCGAAGTTCACCTCCAGGCGAGGCGCCACGCCCAACTGCAACGAGCCCTTGAGCATCATCATCAGGCGGTTGTTTCGCGGCTGGCAGACGCCGCTACGGCTGTTGAAAGCGATGTTTCCCGGGCGATATATATTCACCCAGGCACCTTGCTCGGCAGCACGCCCCAGCAGTCGTTCGGCGACCCATTTGGAAAGGTTGTAGCCATTCTTGAGATAGAGCGGCAACGTCTCCACTGCGTGCGTTTCGAGGATGTTTCCCTGAGCGTCAATGTTGCTGCAGGCCGACAATGTCGAGACGAAATTGAAGACCTTCTTGCAATGGGTTTCACACAGCCGCAGGCACTCCAGCACCGGTTTGACGTTGTCCCTGGCAAGCGTTGCGTAGTCCATCACATGATTGACTCGCGCTGCGTTGTGCACCAACACGCCATAGTGGCGGGCGAGATGCTCATACACTTCGCAGGCCAGGCCCAGCCGGGGCTGGCTGATATCGGCGGCGTAGACCTGCACGCGGCTCAGGTCCAGATGTTCCAGGCGATACTCGCGTAACGCCTCGGCAAACCGCACCGCTGCCGAGTGCCCTGGCTGTTCACGCACCAGGCATGCCACTGCCTGCGCACCGTTTGCCAACAACGCTTGGACCAGATGTACGCCGACAAAACTGTTGGCGCCTGTGACGATTACCTTGCGCGGGTCGCCTGCGCGGTCTGCGTGCAGTATTTCTACATTCAACGCTTGTGACGCATCCTTTTCCACTTGGCTCGACGGTGCATCGGGTAGTGCGCCGTCCTCCATCAGCACGGCGAGTGTACGAATCGTCGGGGCTTCAAAAAAACGGCTCAATGAGAGGCTGCGGCCAAACGCTTCGCGCACACGTAGCAACAGGGTCGACAGCAGGATGGAGTGGCCGCCCAGGTTGAAAAAACTCTCATCAATACAAAAGTCATCGCCTGGCACATCCAACAACTCGCTCCACAGCGCCACCAAGCGTGTTTGCAGAGGCGTTTGAGCGCGACTGCCGGCAGTGTGCGGCGGCGCCTGCATCGGTCTCGCCAGCAATGCCTGGCGGTCGATCTTGCCGTGTCGGGTTCGCGGCATAGTGGGTAACTCAGCCCACACCTCGGGGTGCATGTAAGTCGGTAGCCATTGCTGTGCATGTTGCTGTAAGCCCGCCAGCGTTGCGCCCGGTTCGGGCTGGGCAACAAAACCGAAAATTCTGCGATCAGCATCGATCACCACGGCCACTTGGCGAAATAACCGGCTACTGCGCAGGCACTGTTCGATTTCCAAGGGGGCTACCCGAAAACCACGGATCTTCACCTGATCATCTCGTCGGCCACCCAGCTCGATACCGTCTGGCGTCCATTTCGCCAGGTCACCGCTGCGGTACGCCTGTAGCGTCTGGCCATTGGGCAGTGTCAGTTCAACGAACGGGTTGTCCACCGGCTGCGGCGCGCTCACATACCCAAGGCTTACCCCAGGGCCGACGATGTACAGATCGCCCATCACCTGTTCATCTACCGGTTGCAGGTGGTCGTCGAGGATGAGCACCTGGCTGTTGGCAATGGGGCGGCCCAAGTTGCGATTGCTGTCACCGGGGCGAAACGTTCGGTGGGTGACCAGCACCGTGGCCTCGGTAGGGCCATAGAGATTGTGAAGTTGGCACTGGCTCGCCAATCGTTCGATCACATACGGCTCGCACGCATCGCCACCGGTCAACAGGTGGGCCAGGCCCAATGGCTGATCCAACGGCAGGATGCTCAGAAGCGCCGGTGGCAGAAAAGCGTGGCTGATGCGCTGTTGGCGAATCAGTTCGACCAACTGCTGGGGGTCGTGCCGTTGGTCTTGGTTTGGCACGACCAACTCGGCGCCAGCGACCAGGGCAGGGAAGATATCGATCAGCGATGAGTCGAAACTCAGTGGCGAAAATTGCAGCACCCGGCTCTGTTCATCCAGCGCCATACAGGCACCCAGCCAGGCGGTGAAATGTGCAAGGTTGCCTTGGCTGAGCAGCACGCCTTTGGGCTGGCCGGTGGTGCCTGAGGTGAAAAGTGCGATGCAGGGCGCCTCTACGCTGGGGCGATAGTGCATCAAGGGTTGCGTGGTATCGGCATGCGCCGGGTCGAGATTACTGACATTCAGGCTAATGAAGTGGTCGCGCAAGGGGTGCCGTCCATCATCCAGCAACATGCTGGCCTTAGCGCTTTGCAGCATCACCTGCTGGCGTTGTGTCGGGTGATCCGGCGCCAATGGCAGGTACACCGCGCCGCAACCCAGTACCGCGAGAATGCTGGCGTACAACTCGACGGACTTGTCCAGGCAAACGCCGATCACCGCTGGTGTCCCAATGCCTTCCAGCAGCGGGCGCAGACGTTGCTGGATCGATAGGGCTCGAGCCTGCAACTGCCGGTACGTCACCCCACTGCCCGCGATATTCAGCGCGGGGCGTTCGGCGAAGGTGTGCAGGCTGGCCTGTAACCGTTCGATGATTGGCACCTGGGCTGCCAGCAGCAGTGCCGGCTGTGCAGTGCGATTGAAACGATGCACAAATGCCAATGCGTCCAGCCCTTGCAGGCCTTGCTCAGGCCAGGCGTTAGCGAGGGTTGTTACGGCGAAAAAGCCCGCATCCCTTGAGAACCCGCTGACCAGCGAGGCAACCCATTCCACCAGCGCGTTCGTTGCGTGTCGGCACAATTGCTGGCCGTTGCCGCTGGGCTCCTCGGCGACGTCCTGTACCGCCAATACACGCCTGTTATGGTCATAGCAGCGTAACTGCAGCGCGGGGAGCCCATATTCGGACAGCGGGCCGATACCCAGGCGCAGGCTTATCCATTGGGTTTTGTCGGTATGTGTGAGCGGCGGTTGGCTGCCGTCTTCAATCACGACGTCGAGGGATTCTGTTGCGGTGAGATGCCCGTATTGCTCCAACATTTGTCTGAGCGCCGCCAGTGCATTGCTGGTGCCGTTCCATCCAATCTGCAAGCGCCTCATGCTGGCCTCCCCGCTTCGGGCAGGTAGTGCCTCAGGGCCAGGGCAACGCTCGGAGTGTGCAGCACGCCGCTGTGATGCAGGAACCCCATGATGTTGCCCAGCAGCGGGTGCTGGCGGGTGATGGGAAAGTGCAGCGCCGCCACTTCATCACGCAGCGCGCGGCGAACGTCGACGCTGACGTCCAGGTGTTCGATCAGCTGTAGATCGAAGCCTTTTTGCAGGTCGTTGGTCAGGTAATGCGTTAAAAAGGTCGGCAAAGCCTCAGCGATGCTGTCGCGGTCCTCCGGGCTTGCCGCTTGCCAGTAGAGACGCACCAGTTGTGTCCAGAACTGTGCATGGCGCCCTTCATCAAACAGGTGATCGGCCATCAAGCCACGGATGGAAGGCTTGACGCTGTCGTCCTTGGAAAACGCGGCGACTTCATGGGTGACGGTGTTCTCGGCGATGGCCACGCCAATCAATTCCACCGCATCGCGCAAGTGCTGCGGTGCCAGCGCCTGCGCTGCCGGCAGGGCATGGCTCAATTCGATTTGCCCAGGCAGGTCGAGAGGGTGCATGCCGGTCATTTCCACGGCCTGTTGCTGGAAGTCCATCGCGACCAGCGCGTGGTAGTCCTCATCCACCACGACGGTCATCGCGTCCACGCGACAGGCAAGGGGGAAGGGCAGCGAGAACTGATTCTTGGCAATGTTGCGGGCGGTCTTGCCGACGATCTCGGTTTCGAAAATCACCACGTCGTTGATGAATTTGTAGAAGCTTTGTACCAGCACGAAGTCGCGCCACTGCGGGCAGTGCTCAACAAAGGTGGCACTCAGCACCAGAGGCTGGCGGCACAGGGGATAGATCAATCTGTCGTCGTTTTCCAGCAAACGCCGAGGGCGCGTGCGGACAGTTGCGCGGCGTTCCCAGTCTTCGGCAAAGGAGCGGTAGTCGACGATGTTCATGGCTGCACTTCTTGCAGTGAGGCGCGCACGGCATCCCAGAAACTGAGGCGGCTTTGCACGGCTGCCAGAGCAATTTCATCGGCCTGGCTTTGGCGGGCAGTGTCTGTCCCGATCAGGCGCTGGAGTAACTGTTGCGCCGCTGGCCCATGGTCTTGAGCGTCCAACTCGATGTGACGGCTGAGGTAGTGAGACAACATAGGCGCCTGGCGCTCAAGGCATGCATTGCCATGCAGAAGGCGTTCGAACATCGGCGCGATGACACTCTCGCGACCATGCAGGAAGGCCGCTGCCACGCAGTGGGTGGGTGCGTTGAGTGCGACCTGCAACGTGCTGTCGACAAAGCGGGCGACGCCCGGCAGCACATCGATCATTTGCAGGGCCGCGCTTGCTTGCACGCCCTGGCGCTGCAGTTCGATGAAGCGCTGGACCGGGGCCGTGTCGGCACCTACCTCTGTCATCGCCTCCAGGTACAGTTCGAAATGGCTGCAATGGCCACGTGTCGGATGTTCGTCCGACTCCTCGCCGAGCACGATTTCATTGATGAGGCGTGCGGCTTGCGGGTCAGTGGGTGGGAGCCAGGGTAGTTGCGTGCAGGTCAGGTCTCGCTGCAGGCGTTTGGTCAAGGTCATGAAGTCCCAAACAGCAAATACATGGTGCTCCATGAAAAGTTGTAACTTGTTAAGTGAAGTTATTTCTATAAGTAACGGATGGCTGCATAGCTGCAGTTTTTTTTGTTCAAGTAAGTGTTGGTGCATGGTTGACGCCTATAAGTTGTTGCAACTGCTCTGAAAAAAGTAATGGGTTTTTATTGAGAATAGAAAGAGGGTGTTTAGCCTGTTCGCGCGCGCAGCGCTGACCTGGCATAGGGTTATGCTGTCGAGTGACGTGTTTTTTATTGGCGAGAGATAATAATCTTATTAAACGTTTTGATGAACTTGTGAATGTGTTAGATGTTTTTTCGAGAAATGTCTTGTTGTGAGAAAGTTGCCTGGGTAACTGTTAGAAGTTTCCTCGGAATGAGCCATTCTATTTAAAACGCGTTGTAGTGGACTTGGCGAATCGCCGTGGGGCTCTCTCTTATCGTGGAGGAGCCCCGTGTTGCACAAGGGTCAAGGAAGAGCTCGGTACACCTTACTGCCCGCCTTTCTTTGCGGCGGCTTCCAGGCCATTGAGGTAGGTGGTGATCACCTCCATCCCCCGCATCAGGTGATTGCGCAACGTCAGGATGCTTTCGTCGACTTTCTTCTGTGCTACCAGGTTCAGCAGCTCCCGGTGATCTTCCTGGGACGTTTCGCCCAAGTCCATCGCCTCTAGGTTGAAGCGTAGAAAGCGTTCCTCCTCATTCAAACCATGTTCAACCAGCTTGAGCAGCCGCTGATTAGGCGCCTTGCCATACAGCACCATGTGGAACAGGCGGTTGAGGCGGCCGATCTCGGAATAGTCTTTCTCCTGTTCCAGCGCATGGATGTAGGCATCAGCCTCAGCGATGTCGGCGTCGGTGAGCAACGGAGTCGACAGGCGCAGTGCTTCGGACTCCAGCAGCATGCGCAGGGCATAGGTCTCTGCCGAATTGTCCTCGATCAACGGTGCAACCACCGCGCCTTTGTGTGTCACCACATGCAACAAGGATTGAGCTTCCAGCTGGCGCAAGGCTTCGCGCACCGGCATGCGGCTGACGCCGAACAGGCTAGCCAGCTCCTGCTGGCGCATTGCAGTGCCACAGGGCAATCGGCCATCGAGAATGGCATTGCGCAGCGTTTCTTCAATAACGGCGCGAGCAAGATGGGCGGGAATAGGCCCGCTGATTTTGATGCTGCTTAAAGGGTTCGGCTTCTGCGTCACGGTTACGCTATCCTCCTTTCTTGAATGGAGTGAGTTTAATTGGATCCAATGCACACTAGAGACGGGCCACGCGCTTGTCAAACAACCAAAGTTTCAGTTTGTAAGGGCTTACAGGATGTACTTTGTGCATCCCACAGGCGCCGGTTATAAACTCGGCCCACTCATGAATGATTGCACTTTGCCATTGTTTTTTGCGGGTCGAAGCATCACCATCCTTTGAAATTCCGTCTCTCTTCACGGACTGAACGCCTTGGCGGTAAGTTTTATTCCCTCTCGAATCTTTGGCTGGCTGTTTTCAGCTATTTTGTTGGCCGGCCTGATGCTCGGCGGGCTGCATGCCGATTGGGATTTCTCCCAGATCAGCCGCAAGGCTACCGCCTTGTACGGGCCCTTGGGGGAGGGCCAGCAGCGAATTGATGCCTGGCAGCGGCTGCTGGCGACCCAAAAGCAGGTCGGCGAACAGGAGCAGCTCAAGGTCGTCAACCTGTTCTTCAACAAACAAATGACCTACGTTGAGGACATCGATCTCTGGCACGTGGTCGACTATTGGGAGACGCCCATCGAAGCACTCTGGAAGGGTGCCGGCGACTGTGAGGATTACGCGATCGCCAAGTATTTCAGTTTGCGTCACCTGGGGGTCTCCAGCGACAAATTGCGCATTACCTACGTCAAGGCCTTGCGCCAGAATCGCGCTCACATGGTCCTGACTTATTATTCGACCCCGGATGCCATCCCGCTGGTGCTCGACAGCCTGATGGACGAAATCCTGCCGGCGACCCGCCGTACCGACCTGGTCCCGGTGTACTCATTCAATGCCGAAGGGTTGTACTTGCCCGGTGCCAAGGGCAACAAGAAAGTCGGTGATACCAAACGCTTGTCGCGCTGGCAGGATGTGTTGAGAAAAATGCGTGCGGAAGGCTTCCCAGCCGAGCCTGCCAACTAGGAGTAACTGATCGGATGTCTCTGTTCAAACAACTATTGATCGCAATCTGTCTGTTCCTGGTGATCGCCTTCAGTGGCAGTTTCATGGTCAGCCTGGAAAGCTCGCGCACGCAATACGTCAACCAGCTGCGCTCGCATGCACAGGACGCGGCGACGGCGCTGGCGTTGTCGCTGACGCCCAATATCGATGACCCGGCGATGGTGGAATTGCTGGTCAGCTCGATCTTCGACAGCGGCTATTACGCCAGCATCCGCGTGGTAGACCTGGCGACTGACAAAACCATCGTTGAGCGCAGCGGTATCCCCGACAACAATGGTGTGCCCAATTGGTTCGTGAAGCTGATCGGCCTGGAGCCGGCCGGTGGCGACGCGCTGGTCAACCGCGGCTGGGAGCAGGCGGCGCGCGTAGAAGTGGTCAGCCACCCGATGTTTGCCCTGGCCAAGCTCTGGCAAAGCGCCTTGGGCAGCCTCGGCTGGCTGTTGCTGTGCGGTGCGGTCAGTGCAGTGCTTGGCGCGCTGTTGCTGCGTCGGCAGTTGAAACCGTTGGACTACATGGTCAAGCAGTCCCACGCCATTGCCCGTCGTGAGTTCCTCAGTGTGCCCGACCTGCCGCGCACGCCGGAACTGCGGCGCGTGGTGCAGGCCATGAACCAGATGGTGGAAAAGCTCAAGGCGCTGTTCCAGGAACAGGCCGAACGCAGCGAAAAACTGCGCACTGAGTCCTACCAGGACAACCTCACCGGCCTTGCCAACCGCCGTTATTTCGAGATGCAGCTCAACGCCCGCGTCAGTAACCCCGAAGACACCAGCTCCGGCTACCTGCTGCTGTTGCGGGTCAAGGACTTGGCCGGTCTCAACCAGCGCCTGGGTGGCCAGCGCACCGACCAGCTACTGCAAGCGGTCGGCGAACAACTGCTGCGCCAATGCGAGCCCTACCCGGAAACCCATAACCTCGTCACCCGCATCCGCGGTGGTGAGTTCGCAGTGCTGGCGCCGGGGCTGGTGCGCGAAGAAGCGCTGCAATTGGCGCAGAACCTTGAAAGCTCCTTGCTCAGCCTGCAGGCGACCGGCGCCAGTGACGTCACGCCGGTCGCCTATATCGGCTTGGCGCCCTTCAGTCATGGCGACTCGCCTCAGGCCCTGCTGACATTGGCTGACCAGGCCTTGGCCCAGGCCGAAGGGCAGGGCGACACCAGTTGGGTGTGCCTCGACCACAGTGCCGCCGCCAGTGTCGGCGACGATCACCATGCCTGGCACACCCTGCTGGACAGGGCCCTGACCCAGCAGCGCTTTGAGCTGTACTTCCAGCCGGTCGTCGCCAGCCAGGACCCGCAGTTGGTCTTGCACTACAAAGTGTTGTCGCGCTTGCAGGATGATGACGGCCATACGATACCGGCCGGGCGTTTCCTGCCGTGGCTTGAACGCTTCGGTTGGACGTCACGCCTGGACCGCCTGATGCTGGAGCAAGTGCTCAAGCAGATGGCCGGCCACAGCCATAGCCTGGCGCTGAACCTCTCGGCTGCGACGTTGCAGGACGCCCAGGCGTTGAGTCGGATTTTTGACATGCTGCGCCAACACAGCAACCTGGGTTCGCGCCTGACCCTGGAAATCGGCGAAGAACAATTGCCTGAGCAGGCGCTGCTGGAACAGTTGACCCAGCGCCTGCGTGAGCTGGGCTTCTCCCTGAGCCTGCAGCGTTTTGGTGGGCGCTTCAGCATGATCGGCAACCTGGCGCGCCTGGGCCTGGCGTACTTGAAGATCGACGGCAGCTACATCCGCGCCATCGACCAGGAAAGCGACAAACGCCTGTTTATCGAGGCGATCCAGCGTGCAGCCCACAGCATCGACTTGCCATTGATTGCCGAGCGCGTGGAGACCGAAGGGGAGCTGAAGGTGATTCGCGAGATGGGCATCTTTGGTGTGCAGGGCCAGCTGTTTGGTGAGCCTGCGCCGTGGAAGTAACCCGAACCTGATAGTGGGAGAGGGCTGTTGTGGCGAGGGAGCTTGCTCCCGCTGGGGCGCGAAGCGGCCCTGAAAATGGGACTGCTGCGCAGTCCAGCGGGAGCAAGCTCCCTCGCCACAGGGCGCGCGCTTGCACAGACGATCTGTGCGGTCAGATCAGCCCAGTCTCTTCATCATTGATCAGGTGACTCAGCCCGCCCAGCGCTTCCCGCGCGTGGTTGCGGTCCATCAGCTTGGCTTGGGCGGCCGGCGGCAGGTCCGTCACGCTGATCACCCCCTTGCGGGTCAGCACCTGAATCAAGTCATCCAGCACCCGGATCATTTCCAGGTCACTTTGCTTGAGCTGCGCCAGGCTGGTTTCCACCACTTCGTTGGCGTACCAGGCCTGGATCTCATGGTGATCGGCCGGCAGGGTTTCAGTTGATTCGGTAAAGGCGGCGGCCTCCACGCGACTCAGTGCACCCTGTGCATCACGTTGCACGTAAAACATAAGAAACCCTCGAAAATGAGCCACACGCGTTCACCAGCATAGGTCAATGGTGTGTGTATGGCCGCGAGTATGCGATGCAACTGCCCGCCAGGGCCAGCAACGCATCAGCCAAATAAATCGGCCGCCCGAGTGGGCGGCCGATCCAGTGCGTCTTAGGCGGTGTGATCGATCTTGATGGTCGGGTCGGCACCACTGATCAGCGAGTTGATGCTGGTGTGGGACCAATCGTTGCCTTCCAGCTTGATCGTCACATCGGCATTGGCCAGGCCGCCGGCGGTGTTGAGCTTGCCTTCAGTACTGACTTGCAAGGTCGACACGCCATCTACCGTGGTGATCTTGAGGAAATTGTCGATGGTGCTGTCCGTCTCACCTTTCAACAGATCCTTGAGATCAATCCGGTCGCCTTCCGAGGCCTTGAAGTCTTTGATCACATCGTTGCCCAGGTCGCCCGCCTTCCACACGAAGGTGTCGGCCCCTGAACCACCGATCAGGATGTCGTTGCCCGGCCCGCCGATCAGGGTGTCGTTACCGGTGCCGCCCAGCAGGATGTCATTGCCTTTGCCGCCGTCCAGGTAGTCATTACCGCCCTGGCCGAACAGGATGTCATCGCCTGCGCCGCCGAGCAGCGTGTCGTTGCCGTCTTTGGCGCCGGATACGTCGAAGTCGGCGTAGTGCTCCGTGACGTACTGGTGCACGTTCGAGGTGGTCACCGCCGAGACGGCGACACCGGTTTTCTGTGCAACAAAGGCCTGCAGCGCGTTGTAACCCTCACCGGTGATACCGCTGAAACTCACGAGGTCGCCGAAGATGATGTCGTTGCCGTCGCCACCGCTGATGGTGTCGGCGCCTGGCAGCGTTGCTTCGGTGTGGCCGAGAATCGCGTTGGCCAGATCTTTAGGGTCGATGTTGCTTTGCGGCTTGCCATCGCTGTCGTACGGCTTGAGGTCGTTGAGGGTGACGTCGCTGTTGATGCCGATGGCTTCCACTTGCGACAACCCACCCAGCAACGCAAAGGCGCTTTTGGCGTTGCTCAGCGTCGCCGAGTCGGTGCTGTAGCCCGTACCGTTCAGGTTGGACAGCTCGTAGGTGCCGTCACCTTGGGCATGAAGGGTGCCCAGCGTGTTGGCGACCCAGCGCGAGCCATTCCAGGTTTGCAGTTGCGCCGAACCCGAGGAGTCGATGCTGAAGTAGTGGGTGTTATCCAGATACTTGCCGAACGTTGTGCCCAGTGTGTAGTTGGACGTGGTCACCAAGTCGTCCAGCTTCACGTTGTAAATCGTCGGGTTGGACTGCTCGCCGCTCTGGTAGTACGTCGGCTGGCCGTCGGTGATGAAGTAGGTCAAGTTGGTGGCGCCGGTGTTGCCGGTGGCCAGGCCGCTCTGGAAGAAGTTGGCCGTGGTCTTGAACACGTCTTCATAGTTGGTGCCGCCGCCCGACACCATCGAGTCCAGCACGGATTTGAGCAAGGTCAGGGCGTTTTGATCGTTGAGGTTGATCGCCACCGACTTGTTCACCTGGGTATCGAAGTCCGCCAGGAAGATGTTCACCGTGCCGGACGTGTTGGCGCCCAGGCTGTCTTTGAGCGAGTTGAACACCGAGGTCAGCGAAGCCTTGGCCGCGTTGATCGACGCGGTGCTCATGCTGCCGGAACTGTCCACCATGAACGCGATGTTGTAGTTCTTGCCCTGCACCACGTTGAGGCCGCCGATGTCGGCCACGACGATGTCGTTGCCATCACTGCCAGTGATGGCGTCGCTGCCCGAGGTGCCGGTGATCGAGCTGTAGGTGGCTGGGTACACCGTCACCGGCAATTGCGCGGTGGTGACGGCCGAGCCGCCAAGGCTTTCGGTGGAGGTCGACGTCACGGTCAGGTTGAACTGGCCGCTGTAGTAGGTCGGCGGCTTGATGGTCAGGGTGTTCAAGTCCCAGCCCGTGACGTTGACTTCGCCCACGGTTTTAGTCGCGGTAAAAGTGTGCCCGGAGGCATCGGTGAGCACCGAGCCTGCCGGTACGCCGCTGATCTTCACGCTCAGGGTTTCCGAGCCGTCGGTGTCGGTCAGCGCGGTAGTCACCTTGGACAGCTTCACGGTGCCGTTTTCCTGGCCTTCGTTGAGCTTGTAGCCCACGTAGTAACCGTCACCGTTGCTGCCATGCAGGTCGGACACGGTCACGCCGGCGTTGGTCAGGTCAGTGATGCCGGTATACAGCGGCACACCACTGGTGCTCAGGTCTGTGGCCGGTGCGCCGTTAACCGACAGGTTGACGTCATAGCTGCCGGGGCCGGACTGGTTGGCGTGGTAAATCTCGAGGCTGTAGTAGCCGCTCACGGTCGGGGTGATCGAGCCGCTGAACTTGCCGCTGTTGGTGCCCCATTGCGCGCTGGCCACGTCTTTGCCGCCGACGTTGATCACCAGGCTGTCATCGCCGGTGCCGCTGAAGGTGTAGGTCTTGCCGGCTTCCATGTAGATCAGGCCGGAAATCTTCGAGCCTGCACCGGCGGCGACGTTGGCACTGGACTCGACGTTGGTCACGACGCCGCTGCTGTTCGGTGCACCGGCGTTATCAATGGCTTTTTTCAGGTCGGCTGCTGACGCGCCGTTACCGTTGCTGCCGATGCCTGCGATGCTGTTCCAGCTTTGCTTGAGCAAACCGACCGAATTGACGTTGTTGTCAGCCACATTCAGGGTCGGAGCGTCAGCCACCGGTGTGATATCGACTTTCACCGTGGCGCTGGTGCCCAGATCCTTGCCATCCGTAGGCTGGAACTTGAACTGCGCGTAATCGGCCTGCTTGTTGCCAATACCGGTGCCGCCATAACCGTCGGCGCCAGACTCGTTGGCGTTCGGCATGAAGCGCAATTGGCCGCCGTCAATCTGGGCCTTGGTGAACGTCTGGCCCGCAGTCACGTTGGTCCAGGTGGTGCCATCCGCCGCCAGATACTGCAGCTTGCCGGCCACCGGCAGGTCGGTGATTTTCACGCCCAGGCTGGCTTGTGGCGAGTCCACGTCAGTCACGCCGAAGTTAGCCCAGGTCAGGGCCAGCGGCGTGTCTTCGGTGCCGGTCACGGCGCTGCCGGTTGCCACTGGCGCATCGTTGACCGCGACTACGTTGACCGTGGTAGTAGCCACGTTGGAGTAATTGCCGCCATCGGTCACGGTCACGGTGATGGTCCGTGGCGTGGTGCTCGGGTCGTGGCTGTTGTTGGTGAACGTGATGTTCTGGATGCGCTGCATGTAGTCAGCCAGCGTCGCGCTGCCCGACAACGTCAGGGTGATCGTACCCGTCTGGTTGTTGGTGCTGACGATGATGCCATTCACGCTGTTGCCCAGGTTCAGGGCATCACCGGCTTGCGCGTTGGTCAGGGTGATCGTCGCGCCGCTCAGCATTGTGCTGTCCGGGTCGGTGATCTTGATATCGGTGTCGGCAATCGACACGCCCGGGCCGCTGGTGCCTTCGGTGAAGGTCACCTTGTAGTCGGCACCGGTGGCGCCGCTGGAATTGTTGGCGTCCAGGTCGATGACCGGCGGCGCATCGTTGTCGATGATGTTGGTGGTGACGCTGCCTTTGCCGATCACCAGGTTCTCGAAGTTGCCACCTGTGGTCTTGTCGATCGTGATGACAAGGCTTTCCGTCGGCTCAGTGATCTTGTCGTCAATCGTGCGGACATCAAACGCCACGCTGCTTGCGCCGGCCGGGATTTTCACGGTGTACACGCCGGTGAAATCCGAACCGTCAGTCGCGGTGCCGCTGTACTTGAGCGTCACGGTCACATCGGTTTGCGCCGGGTTGCTCAGCGTCAGGGTGTAGTGCGCCGTGCCGCCTTCAGTCACCGACGCATCGCCGGTGATGTTGACGGTAGTGTTGTCGATCGAATCAGTAATCGAAGTGACTGCGGATTTAGGATCGGTAACCAGGTTCTCGAAGTTACCGCCGACGGCTTTGGTGATCGTGGTGCTGATGGTGGAACTGTTGTTGTAGACGTCGTTTGCCGGGGTGTGGAACACCGTCGAGCCTGCGGAGTCGCCGGCCTTGATGGTGATGGTTTGGCCGTTGCTCAGCGTGACGGTGACGTCGGTCTGCGCTTTGTTGGTCAAGGTTGCGGTGTAGGTGATATTGCCGCCTTCAACGACCGATGCTTTGTCGGCAGTCAGGGAAACCGTGGTGTTATCGATCGAATCGGTAATCGAAGTGACGGCTGCTTTCGGATCGGTTACCAAGTTCTCGAAGTTGCCGCCCGCGGTTTTGGCGATCGTGGTGCTGACGGTCGAGCCGTTGTTGTAGACGTCGTTGGCTGGGGTGTGGAAAACCGTCGAGCCTGCGGAGTCGCCGGCTTTGATGGTGATGGTTTGGCCATTGCTCAGCGTGACGGTGACGTCGGTTTGCGCCTTGTTAGTCAAGGTTGCGGTGTAGGTGATATCGCCGCCTTCAATTACCGAGGCTTTATCGGCAGCCAGGGAAACCGTGGTGTTATCGATCGAGTCGGTAATCGAAGTGACGGCCGCTTTCGGATCGGTGACCAAGTTCTCGAAGTTACCGCCTTCAGTCTTAGCGATCGTAGTGCTGACGGTGGAACCGTTGTTGTAGACGTCGTTCGCTGGAGTGTTGAACACAGTCGAACCGACGGTTTCACCGGCTTTGATAGTGATCGTCTGGCCATTGCTCAACGTTACAGTGACGTCGGTCTGCGCCTTGTTGGTCAAAGTGGCGGTGTAGGTGATATCGCCGCCTTCAATTACCGAGGCTTTATCGGCAGTCAGGGAAACTGTGGTGTTGTCGATCGAGTCGGTAATCGAAGTGACGGCCGCTTTCGGATCGGTTACCAGGTTCTCGAAGTTACCGCCTTCAGTCTTAGCGATCGTAGTGCTGACGGTGGAACCGTTGTTGTAGACGTCGTTAGTCGGGGTGTGGAAAACCGTCGAGCCTGCGGAGTCGCCGGCTTTGATGGTGATGGTTTGGCCATTGCTCAGCGTGACGGTGACGTCGGTTTGCGCTTTGTTGGTCAAGGTCGCGGTGTAGGTGATATCGCCGCCTTCAACTACAGAGGCTTTGTCGGCGGTCAGGGAGACGGTGGTGTTATCGATCGAATCGGTAATCGAAGTGACGGCTGCTTTCGGATCGGTGACCAGGTTCTCGAAGTTGCCGCCCGCTGTTTTGGCGATCGTGGTGCTGACGGTCGAGCCGTTGTTGTAGACGTCGTTGGCTGGGGTGTGGAAAACCGTCGAGCCTGCGGAGTCGCCGGCTTTGATGGTGATCGTTTGGCCGTTGCTCAACGTGACGGTGACGTCGGTTTGCGCTTTGTTGGTCAAGGTTGCGGTGTAGGTAATGTCGCCGCCTTCAACCACCGACGCTTTATCAGCAGTCAGAGAAACTGTGGTGTTGTCGATCGAGTCGGTGATGGTGGTTTCAGCCGCTTTTGGATCGGTGACCAAGTTCTCGAAGTTACCGCCTTCGGTCTTCGCGATCGTAGTGCTGACAGTCGAACCGTTGTTATAGACGTCGTTGGCTGGAGTGTTGAACACAGTCGAGCCTGTAGTCTCACCGGCTTTAATAGTGATCGTCTGACCGTTCGAAAGCGTAACGGTGACGTCAGTTTGGGCTTTGTTGGTCAAGGTTGCGGTGTAGGTAATGTCACCGCCTTCAACGACCGACGCTTTATCAGCGGAGAGCGAAACCGTGGTGTTGTCGATCGAGTCGGTGATGGCTGTTTCAGCCGCTTTCGGATCGGTCACCAGGTTCTCGAAGTTGCCGCCTTCGGTCTTCGCGATGGTGGTGCTGACAGTCGAACCGTTGTTGTAAACGTCGTTGGCCGGTGTGTTGAACACGGTCGAGCCGACAGTTTCACCGGCCTTGATCGTGATGGTCTGGCCATTGCTCAGCGTGACGGTGACGTCGGTTTGCGCCTTGTTAGTCAAGGTTGCGGTGTAGGTGATGTCACCGCCTTCAACCACCGACGCTTTATCCGCAGTCAGAGAAACCGTGGTGTTGTCGATCGAATCGGTGATGGCTGTTTCAGCCGCTTTCGGATCGGTGACCAAGTTCTCGAAGTTACCGCCTTCGGTTTTGGCGATCGTGGTGCTGACGGTCGAGCCGTTGTTGTAGACGTCGTTGGCTGGGGTGTGGAAAACCGTCGAGCCTGCGGAGTCGCCGGCTTTGATGGTGATGGTTTGGCCGTTGCTCAGCGTGACGGTAACGTCGGTTTGCGCTTTGTTGGTCAAGGTTGCGGTGTAGGTGATATCGCCGCCTTCAACTACAGAGGCTTTGTCGGCGGTCAGGGAGACGGTGGTGTTATCGATCGAGTCGGAAATCGTGGTTACGGCTGCTTTCGGATCGGTTACCAAGTTCTCGAAGTTGCCGCCCGCGGTTTTGGCGATCGTGGTGCTGACGGTCGAGCCGTTGTTGTAGACGTCGTTGGCTGGGGTGTGGAAAACCGTCGAGCCTGCGGAGTCGCCGGCTTTGATGGTGATGGTTTGGCCGTTGCTCAGCGTTACGGTGACGTCGGTTTGCGCTTTGTTGGTCAAGGTGGCGGTGTAGGTGATATCGCCGCCTTCAACTACCGAAGCCTTATCTGCAGTCAGGGAAACTGTGGTGTTGTCGATCGAGTCGGTGATGGTGGTCTCAGCCGCTTTCGGATCGGTGACCAAGTTCTCAAAGTTACCGCCTTCGGTTTTGGCGATGGTGGTGCTGACGGTGCTGCCGTTGTTGTAAACGTCGTTGGCTGGGGTGTTGAACACTGTCGAGCCGACAGTTTCACCCGCTTTGATAGTGATCGTCTGGCCATTCGAAAGCGTGACGGTGACGTCAGTTTGCGCTTTGTTGGTCAAAGTCGCGGTGTAGGTGATGTCACCGCCTTCAACCACCGATGCTTTATCAGCGGTCAAGGAAACCGTGGTGTTGTCGATCGAGTCGGTGATGGCTGTTTCAGCCGCTTTCGGATCGGTGACCAGGTTCTCGAAGTTACCGCCTTCGGTCTTCGCGATGGTGGTGCTGACAGTCGAACCGTTGTTGTAAACGTCGTTAGCCGGTGTGTTGAACACGGTCGAGCCGACAGTTTCACCCGCTTTGATGGTAATGGTCTGGCCATTCGAAAGCGTGACGGTAACGTCGGTCTGCGCTTTGTTGGTCAAGGTCGCGGTGTAGGTGATATCGCCGCCTTCAACCACCGATGCTTTATCAGCAGTCAGAGAAACCGTGGTGTTGTCGATCGAATCGGTGATGGCTGTTTCAGCTGCCTTCGGATCGGTGACCAAGTTCTCGAAGTTACCGCCTTCGGTTTTGGCGATCGTAGTGCTGACAGTCGAACCGTTGTTATAGACGTCGTTGGCTGGAGTGTTGAACACCGTCGAGCCTGCGGAGTCGCCGGCCTTGATGGTGATGGTTTGGCCATTGCTCAACGTGACGGTGACGTCGGTCTGCGCTTTGTTGGTCAAGGTCGCGGTGTAGGTGATGTCACCGCCTTCAACCACCGATGCTTTATCAGCGGTCAAGGAAACCGTGGTGTTATCGATCGAATCGGTGATGGCTGTTTCAGCCGCTTTCGGATCAGTGACCAGGTTCTCGAAGTTACCGCCTTCGGTCTTCGCGATGGTGGTGCTGACAGTCGAACCGTTGTTATAGACGTCGTTGGCCGGGGTGTTGAACACGGTCGAGCCGACAGTTTCACCGGCCTTGATGGTGATGGTTTGGCCGTTGCTCAGCGTCACGGTGACGTCGGTTTGCGCTTTGTTGGTCAAGGTTGCGGTGTAGGTGATATCGCCGCCTTCAACGACCGATGCTTTGTCGGCGGTCAGGGAGACTGTGGTGTTATCGATCGAGTCGGTAATCGAAGTGACGGCCGCTTTCGGATCAGTGACCAAGTTCTCGAAGTTACCGCCTTCGGTCTTCGCGATGGTAGTGCTGACGGTGGAACCGTTGTTGTAGACGTCGTTGGCTGGAGTGTTGAACACAGTCGAGCCTGTGGTCTCACCGGCTTTAATAGTGATCGTCTGACCGTTCGAAAGCGTGACGGTGACGTCAGTTTGCGCCTTGTTGGTCAAAGTCGCGGTGTAGGTGATATCGCCGCCTTCAACGACCGAGGCTTTATCAGCGGTCAAGGAAACCGTGGTGTTATCGATCGAGTCAGTGATGGCTGTTTCAGCTGCCTTCGGATCGGTAACCAGGTTCTCGAAGTTACCGCCTTCGGTCTTCGCGATGGTGGTGCTGACGGTTGAGCCGTTGTTATAGACGTCGTTGGCTGGAGTGTTGAACACAGTCGAGCCTGTGGTCTCACCGGCTTTAATAGTGATCGTCTGACCGTTCGAAAGCGTCACGGTGACGTCTGTTTGCGCTTTGTTAGTCAAAGTCGCGGTGTAGGTGATATCGCCGCCCTCAACCACCGATGCTTTATCGGCAGTCAGGGAAACCGTGGTGTTGTCGATCGAATCGGTGATGGCTGTTTCAGCCGCTTTCGGATCGGTAACCAGGTTCTCGAAGTTACCGCCTTCGGTCTTCGCGATGGTGGTGCTGACAGTCGAACCGTTGTTATAGACGTCGTTGGCCGGGGTGTTGAACACGGTCGAGCCGACAGTTTCACCGGCCTTGATGGTGATGGTTTGGCCGTTGCTCAGCGTCACGGTGACGTCGGTTTGCGCTTTGTTGGTCAAGGTTGCGGTGTAGGTGATATCGCCGCCTTCAACGACCGATGCTTTGTCGGCGGTCAGGGAGACTGTGGTGTTATCGATCGAGTCGGTAATCGAAGTGACGGCCGCTTTCGGATCGGTGACCAAGTTCTCGAAGTTGCCGCCCGCGGTCTTGGCGATGGTGGTGCTGACAGTCGAGCCGTTGTTGTAGACGTCGTTAGCTGGGGTGTGGAAAACCGTCGAGCCTGCGGAGTCGCCAGCTTTGATGGTGATGGTTTGGCCGTTGCTCAGCGTCACGGTAACGTCGGTCTGCGCCTTGTTAGTCAAGGTTGCGGTGTAAGTGATATCGCCACCTTCAACTACCGATGCTTTATCAGCGGAGAGCGAAACCGTGGTGTTGTCGATCGAGTCGGTAATCGAAGTGACGGCCGCTTTCGGATCGGTCACCAGGTTCTCGAAGTTACCGCCTTCGGTCTTCGCGATGGTGGTGCTGACAGTCGAACCGTTGTTATAGACGTCGTTGGCCGGGGTGTTGAACACGGTCGAGCCGACAGTTTCACCGGCCTTGATGGTGATGGTTTGGCCGTTGCTCAGCGTCACGGTGACGTCGGTTTGCGCTTTGTTGGTCAAGGTTGCGGTGTAGGTGATATCGCCGCCTTCAACGACCGATGCTTTGTCGGCGGTCAGGGAGACTGTGGTGTTATCGATCGAGTCGGTAATCGAAGTGACGGCCGCTTTCGGATCAGTGACCAAGTTCTCGAAGTTACCGCCTTCGGTCTTCGCGATCGTAGTGCTGACGGTGCTGCCATTGTTGTAAACGTCGTTGGCTGGGGTGTTGAACACGGTCGAGCCGACAGTTTCACCGGCCTTGATGGTGATGGTTTGGCCGTTGCTCAGCGTTACGGTGACGTCGGTTTGCGCCTTGTTGGTCAAGGTTGCGGTGTAGGTGATATCGCCGCCTTCAATTACCGAGGCTTTATCGGCAGTCAGGGAAACCGTGGTGTTATCGATCGAATCGGTAATCGAAGTGACGGCTGCTTTCGGATCGGTCACCAGGTTCTCGAAGTTGCCGCCTTCGGTCTTCGCGATGGTGGTGCTGACCGTGCTGCCGTTGTTATAGACGTCGTTGGCTGGAGTGTTGAACACAGTCGAACCTGTGGTCTCACCGGCTTTAATAGTGATCGTCTGACCATTGCTCAACGTTACGGTGACGTCGGTCTGCGCCTTGTTCGTCAAGGTCGCGGTGTAAGTGATATCGCCGCCTTCAACTACTGACGCTTTATCGGCACTCAGAGAAACCGTGGTGTTATCGATCGAATCGGTGATGGTGGTCTCAGCCGCTTTCGGATCGGTGACCAAGTTCTCAAAGTTACCGCCTTCGGTTTTGGCGATAGTTGTGCTGACCGTGCTGCCGTTGTTGTAGACGTCGTTGGCTGGGGTGTTGAACACGGTCGAGCCGACAGTTTCACCGGCTTTGATAGTGATCGTCTGGCCATTACTCAACGTTACGGTGACGTCGGTCTGCGCCTTGTTCGTCAAGGTCGCGGTGTAAGTGATATCGCCGCCTTCAACTACTGACGCTTTATCAGCAGTCAGAGAAACTGTGGTGTTGTCGATCGAATCGGTGATGGCTGTTTCAGCTGCCTTCGGATCAGTTACCAAGTTCTCGAAGTTACCGCCTTCAGTCTTAGCGATCGTAGTGCTGACGGTGGAACCGTTGTTGTAGACGTCGTTGGCTGGAGTGTTGAACACAGTCGAGCCTGTGGTCTCACCGGCTTTAATAGTGATCGTCTGACCGTTCGAAAGCGTGACGGTGACGTCAGTTTGCGCCTTGTTGGTCAAAGTCGCGGTGTAGGTGATATCACCGCCTTCAACGACCGATGCTTTGTCAGCGGAGAGCGAAACCGTGGTGTTATCGATCGAATCGGTGATGGTGGTTTCAGCCGCTTTCGGATCGGTAACCAGGTTCTCGAAGTTGCCGCCTTCGGTCTTCGCGATGGTGGTGCTGACAGTCGAACCGTTGTTATAGACATCGTTGGCTGGAGTGTTGAACACGGTCGAACCGACGGTCTCACCGGCTTTAATAGTGATCGTCTGACCGTTGCTCAGGGTCACGGTGACGTCGGTCTGCGCCTTGTTCGTCAAGGTCGCGGTGTAAGTGATATCGCCGCCTTCAACTACTGACGCTTTATCGGCACTCAGAGAAACCGTGGTGTTATCGATCGAGTCGGTGATGGTGGTTTCAGCCGCTTTCGGATCGGTAACCAGGTTCTCGAAGTTGCCGCCTTCGGTCTTCGCGATGGTGGTGCTGACAGTCGAACCGTTGTTGTAAACGTCGTTGGCCGGTGTGTTGAATACCGTCGAGCCTGCGGAGTCGCCAGCTTTGATGGTGATGGTTTGGCCATTGCTCAACGTTACGGTGACGTCAGTTTGCGCTTTGTTGGTCAAAGTCGCGGTGTAGGTAATGTCACCGCCTTCAACGACCGACGCTTTATCAGCGGAGAGCGAAACCGTGGTGTTGTCGATCGAGTCGGTGATGGCTGTTTCAGCCGCTTTCGGATCGGTGACCAAGTTCTCGAAGTTACCGCCTTCGGTCTTCGCGATCGTAGTGCTGACAGTCGAACCGTTGTTATAGACATCGTTGGCTGGAGTGTTGAACACAGTCGAACCTGTGGTCTCACCGGCTTTAATAGTGATCGTCTGACCGTTCGAAAGCGTGACGGTGACGTCAGTTTGCGCCTTGTTGGTCAAAGTCGCGGTGTAGGTGATATCACCGCCTTCAACGACCGAGGCTTTATCAGCGGTCAAGGAAACCGTGGTGTTATCGATCGAATCGGTGATGGCTGTTTCAGCCGCTTTCGGATCGGTGACCAGGTTCTCAAAGTTACCGCCTTCGGTTTTGGCGATAGTGGTGCTGACGGTGCTGCCATTGTTGTAAACGTCGTTGGCTGGGGTGTTGAACACCGTGGAGCCTACGGTTTCACCGGCCTTGATGGTGATGGTTTGGCCATTGCTCAACGTTACGGTGACGTCGGTCTGCGCCTTGTTGGTCAAAGTCGCGGTGTAGGTGATATCGCCGCCTTCAACTACAGAGGCTTTGTCGGCGGTCAGGGAGACGGTGGTGTTATCGATCGAGTCGGTAATCGAAGTGACGGCCGCTTTCGGATCGGTCACCAGGTTCTCGAAGTTACCGCCTTCGGTCTTCGCGATGGTAGTGCTGACGGTGGAACCGTTGTTGTAGACGTCGTTGGCTGGAGTGTTGAACACAGTCGAACCGACGGTTTCACCGGCCTTGATCGTGATGGTCTGGCCATTGCTCAGCGTGACGGTGACGTCGGTTTGCGCTTTGTTAGTCAATGTCGCGGTGTAGGTGATATCGCCGCCTTCAACGACCGAGGCTTTATCAGCGGTCAAGGAAACCGTGGTGTTATCGATCGAATCGGTGATGGCTGTTTCAGCTGCCTTCGGATCGGTGACCAAGTTCTCGAAGTTACCGCCTTCGGTCTTCGCGATCGTAGTGCTGACAGTCGAACCGTTGTTATAGACATCGTTGGCTGGAGTGTTGAACACAGTCGAACCTGTGGTCTCACCGGCTTTAATAGTGATCGTCTGACCGTTCGAAAGCGTGACGGTGACGTCAGTTTGCGCCTTGTTGGTCAAAGTCGCGGTGTAGGTGATATCACCGCCTTCAACGACCGAGGCTTTATCAGCGGTCAAGGAAACCGTGGTGTTATCGATCGAATCGGTGATGGCTGTTTCAGCCGCTTTCGGATCGGTGACCAGGTTCTCAAAGTTACCGCCTTCGGTTTTGGCGATAGTGGTGCTGACGGTGCTGCCATTGTTGTAAACGTCGTTGGCTGGGGTGTTGAACACCGTGGAGCCTACGGTTTCACCGGCCTTGATGGTGATGGTTTGGCCATTGCTCAACGTTACGGTGACGTCGGTCTGCGCCTTGTTGGTCAAAGTCGCGGTGTAGGTGATATCGCCGCCTTCAACTACAGAGGCTTTGTCGGCGGTCAGGGAGACGGTGGTGTTATCGATCGAGTCGGTAATCGAAGTGACGGCCGCTTTCGGATCGGTCACCAGGTTCTCGAAGTTACCGCCTTCGGTCTTCGCGATGGTAGTGCTGACGGTGGAACCGTTGTTGTAGACGTCGTTGGCTGGAGTGTTGAACACAGTCGAACCGACGGTTTCACCGGCCTTGATCGTGATGGTCTGGCCATTGCTCAGCGTGACGGTGACGTCGGTTTGCGCTTTGTTAGTCAATGTCGCGGTGTAGGTGATATCGCCGCCTTCAACGACCGAGGCTTTATCAGCGGTCAAGGAAACCGTGGTGTTATCGATCGAATCGGTGATGGCTGTTTCAGCTGCCTTCGGATCGGTGACCAAGTTCTCGAAGTTACCGCCTTCGGTCTTCGCGATCGTAGTGCTGACAGTCGAACCGTTGTTATAGACGTCGTTGGCTGGAGTGTTGAACACAGTCGAGCCGGTGGTCTCACCGGCTTTAATAGTGATCGTCTGACCGTTCGAAAGCGTGACGGTGACGTCAGTTTGCGCCTTGTTGGTCAACGTCGCGGTGTAGGTGATATCACCGCCTTCAACGACCGATGCTTTGTCAGCGGAGAGCGAAACCGTGGTGTTATCGATCGAATCGGTGATGGTGGTTTCAGCCGCTTTCGGATCGGTGACCAGGTTCTCGAAGTTGCCGCCCGCGGTCTTGGCGATGGTGGTGCTGACAGTCGAACCGTTGTTGTAGACGTCGTTCGCCGGAGTCTGGAACACGGTCGAGCCGACGGTTTCACCGGCCTTGATGGTGATGGTTTGGCCATTCGAAAGCGTGACGGTAACGTCGGTTTGCGCTTTGTTAGTCAATGTCGCGGTGTAGGTGATATCGCCGCCTTCAACCACGGAGGCTTTATCAGCAGTCAGAGAAACCGTGGTGTTGTCGATCGAATCGGTAATCGAAGTGACGGCCGCTTTCGGATCGGTCACCAGGTTCTCGAAGTTGCCGCCTTCGGTCTTCGCGATGGTGGTGCTGACAGTCGAACCGTTGTTATAGACGTCGTTGGCTGGAGTGTTAAACACGGTCGAACCGACAGTTTCACCAGCCTTGATGGTGATGGTTTGGCCGTTGCTCAGCGTTACGGTGACGTCGGTCTGTGCCTTGTTAGTCAAAGTCGCGGTGTAAGTGATATCACCGCCTTCAACGACCGACGCTTTATCAGCGGAGAGCGAAACCGTGGTGTTGTCGATCGAGTCGGTGATGGCTGTTTCAGCTGCCTTCGGATCGGTAACCAGGTTCTCGAAGTTGCCGCCTTCGGTCTTCGCGATGGTGGTGCTGACAGTCGAACCGTTGTTGTAAACGTCGTTGGCCGGTGTGTTGAACACGGTCGAGCCGACAGTTTCACCGGCTTTGATAGTGATCGTCTGGCCATTACTCAACGTTACGGTGACGTCGGTCTGCGCCTTGTTCGTCAAGGTCGCGGTGTAAGTGATATCGCCGCCTTCAACGACCGATGCTTTGTCAGCGGAGAGCGAAACTGTGGTGTTGTCGATCGAGTCGGTGATGGTGGTTTCAGCCGCTTTTGGATCGGTGACCAAGTTCTCGAAGTTACCGCCTTCGGTCTTCGCGATCGTAGTGCTGACAGTCGAACCGTTGTTATAGACGTCGTTGGCTGGAGTGTTGAACACAGTCGAGCCTGTAGTCTCACCGGCTTTAATAGTGATCGTCTGACCGTTCGAAAGCGTGACGGTGACGTCAGTTTGCGCTTTGTTGGTCAAAGTCGCGGTGTAGGTGATATCGCCGCCTTCAACCACCGATGCTTTATCAGCAGTCAGAGAAACCGTGGTGTTATCGATCGAATCGGTGATGGCTGTTTCAGCCGCTTTTGGATCGGTGACCAAGTTCTCGAAGTTACCGCCTTCGGTCTTCGCGATGGTGGTGCTGACAGTCGAACCGTTGTTATAGACGTCGTTCGCCGGGGTTTGGAAAACCGTGGAGCCGACAGTTTCACCCGCTTTGATGGTAATGGTCTGGCCATTGCTCAGCGTGACGGTAACGTCGGTCTGTGCCTTGTTAGTCAAAGTCGCGGTGTAAGTGATATCACCGCCTTCAACTACTGACGCTTTATCGGCAGTCAGGGAAACCGTGGTGTTATCGATCGAATCGGTGATGGTGGTCTCAGCCGCTTTCGGATCGGTGACCAAGTTCTCGAAGTTGCCGCCTTCGGTCTTCGCGATGGTGGTGCTGACCGTGCTGCCGTTGTTATAGACGTCGTTGGCTGGAGTGTTGAACACAGTCGAGCCTGTAGTCTCACCGGCTTTAATAGTGATCGTCTGACCGTTCGAAAGCGTAACGGTGACGTCAGTTTGGGCTTTGTTGGTCAAGGTTGCGGTGTAGGTAATGTCACCGCCTTCAACGACCGACGCTTTATCAGCGGAGAGCGAAACCGTGGTGTTGTCGATCGAGTCGGTGATGGCTGTTTCAGCCGCTTTTGGATCGGTGACCAAGTTCTCGAAGTTACCGCCTTCGGTCTTCGAGATGGTGGTGCTGACCGTGCTGCCGTTGTTATAGACGTCGTTGGCTGGAGTGTTGAACACAGTCGAACCTGTGGTCTCACCGGCTTTAATAGTGATCGTCTGACCGTTCGAAAGCGTAACGGTGACGTCAGTTTGGGCTTTGTTGGTCAAGGTTGCGGTGTAGGTAATGTCACCGCCTTCAACGACCGACGCTTTATCAGCGGAGAGCGAAACCGTGGTGTTGTCGATCGAGTCGGTGATGGCTGTTTCAGCCGCTTTTGGATCGGTTACCAGGTTCTCAAAGTTACCGCCTTCGGTTTTGGCGATGGTGGTGCTGACGGTGCTGCCATTGTTGTAAACGTCGTTGGCTGGGGTGTTGAACACCGTGGAGCCTACGGTTTCACCGGCCTTGATGGTGATGGTTTGGCCATTCGAAAGCGTGACAGTGACGTCAGTTTGCGCTTTGTTGGTCAAAGTCGCGGTGTAGGTGATATCGCCGCCTTCAACGACCGATGCTTTGTCAGCGGAGAGCGAAACTGTGGTGTTGTCGATCGAGTCGGTGATGGTGGTTTCAGCCGCTTTTGGATCGGTGACCAAGTTCTCGAAGTTACCGCCTTCGGTTTTGGCGATGGTGGTGCTGACCGTGCTGCCGTTGTTGTAGACGTCGTTGGCTGGGGTGCTGAACACGGTCGAGCCGACAGTTTCACCGGCCTTGATGGTGATGGTCTGGCCATTGCTCAACGTTACGGTGACGTCGGTCTGCGCCTTGTTGGTCAAAGTTACGGTGTAGGTGATATCGCCGCCTTCAACGACCGAGGCTTTGTCGGCAGTCAGAGAAACCGTGGTGTTGTCGATCGAGTCGGTGATGGCTGTTTCAGCCGCTTTTGGATCGGTGACCAAGTTCTCGAAGTTACCGCCTTCGGTCTTCGCGATGGTGGTGCTGACCGTGCTGCCGTTGTTATAGACATCGTTGGCTGGAGTGTTGAACACGGTCGAGCCAGTGGTCTCACCGGCTTTGATAGTGATCGTCTGGCCGTTGCTCAGCGTGACGGTGACGTCAGTTTGCGCCTTGTTAGTCAAAGTCGCGGTGTAAGTGATATCACCACCTTCAACCACCGACGCTTTATCAGCAGTCAGCGAAACCGTGGTGTTATCGATCGAATCGGTGATGGTAGTTTCAGCCGCTTTCGGATCGGTTACCAAGTTCTCAAAGTTACCGCCTTCGGTCTTGGCGATGGTGGTGCTGACAGTCGAACCGTTGTTATAGACATCGTTGGCTGGGGTGTTGAACACCGTGGAGCCTACGGTTTCACCGGCCTTGATGGTGATGGTTTGGCCATTGCTCAACGTGACGGTGACGTCGGTCTGCGCCTTGTTGGTCAAGGTCGCGGTGTAGGTGATGTCACCGCCTTCAACCACCGATGCTTTATCAGCGGTCAAGGAAACCGTGGTGTTATCGATCGAATCGGTGATGGCTGTTTCAGCCGCTTTCGGATCGGTGACCAGGTTCTCAAAGTTACCGCCTTCAGTCTTCGCGATGGTGGTGCTGACGGTGGAACCGTTGTTGTAGACGTCGTTGGCTGGAGTGTTGAACACAGTCGAGCCGGTGGTCTCACCGGCTTTAATAGTGATCGTCTGACCGTTCGAAAGCGTGACGGTGACGTCGGTTTGCGCCTTGTTAGTCAAAGTCGCGGTGTAGGTGATATCGCCGCCTTCAACCACCGACGCTTTATCAGCAGTCAGAGAAACCGTGGTGTTATCAATCGAATCGGTGATGGTGGTCTCAGCCGCTTTCGGATCAGTTACCAGATTCTCAAAGTTACCGCCTTCAGTTTTGGCGATCGTAGTGCTGACGGTTGAGCCGTTGTTATAGACGTCGTTCGCCGGAGTCTGGAACACCGTGGAGCCGACAGTTTCACCCGCTTTGATGGTAATGGTCTGACCATTCGAAAGCGTGACGGTAACGTCGGTCTGCGCCTTGTTAGTCAAAGTCGCGGTGTAGGTGATATCGCCACCTTCAACCACCGACGCTTTATCAGCAGTCAGAGAAACCGTGGTGTTGTCGATCGAGTCGGTGATGGTGGTCTCAGCCGCTTTCGGATCGGTAACCAAGTTCTCAAAGTTACCGCCTTCAGTTTTGGCGATGGTAGTGCTGACAGTCGAACCGTTGTTATAGACGTCGTTAGCCGGAGTCTGGAACACCGTCGAACCCACGGTTTCACCGGCTTTAATCGTGATCGTCTGGCCATTCGAAAGCGTGACGGTAACGTCGGTTTGCGCTTTGTTAGTCAAGGTTGCGGTGTAGGTGATGTCACCGCCTTCAACCACCGACGCTTTATCCGCAGTCAGGGAAACCGTGGTGTTATCGATCGAATCAGTAATCGTAGTAACCGCAGGCGTAGTGCTCGGCACCAGGTTTTCAAAGTTGCCGCCGCTTGCGCCGGTAATGGTCGTGCTGACCGTGGATCCGTTGTTGTAGACGTCGTTAGCCGGGGTATCCACGACCACCGTACCCACCGACTCCCCGGCCTTGATCGTAATCACCGAGCCATTGCTCAACGTGACAGTCACCGGCGTCTGCGCCGGGTTGGTCAGGGTGGCGGTGTAGGTGATCTGACCGCCTTCGGTCACCGTCTCGCCCGCCGTCAGGGTGACGGTGGTGGTGTCGATGGTGTCGGTAATCTGAGTCACGGCCGGATTAGGGTCGATGGTCAGCACCAGGTTGTTGCCGCCGGTGGTGCCGGTGACGGTAACGCTGATCTGGCTTGGATCAATGTACGGGCTGTCGTTCGGCGCCAGCGGTACGTTGACGGTGCCGGTGGTTTGGCCGGCAACGATGGTGATCACCGCGCCGTTGGACAGGGTGATGTTCAGGTTGCTGGTCGGCGCCTGGGTCACGGTGGCGGTGTAGGTCAGTACGCCGCCGGCTTCGGTGATGGTCGGGGTCGCGCTCAAGGTCAGGGTTGAGGCCTGCAACACCAGGTTGCCCGTTTCGGTGGAGCCTTGGGCGCCCGCGAGTTGGGTTTGTGTCGAGGTGGCCTGGCCCAGAGGGCCGGTCGGGAAGCCGATGGTCGGGTCGACGCGGCCGGCAGTCGCATCCAGCACTACGAAGCTGTGGCCGCCGCCTGCAGCACCATTACCGGCAGCGGTTGCGCCTGCGGCGGTGGCTTCCAGGTCGGTGGTTGGGTCGGCACCGGCGGCGATGGCTTGCTGCAGCTCGGCAACGGACGGCGCGGCTTGCTCGGTGGCTGCTGCCAGGTCGAGGCTGGAGTCCGGGAGATCGGCGCTCCACTGGGTATCCCGACCCAGGTCCAGCGTGCGTCCATCAGCCAGTTCCAGGCTGACCGCGCCGGACATGCCGGTGTCGATCTGGTCGCCCGCGAACAGGCGATCACCTTCAACCAGGACGCGGCGTGCCCCTTCCGGAGAAATAACGAAAACTTGACCAACAATGCTTTTGACGATGGCAACAACACTGCTCATTAAAATTTTCTCCGGCGTTCCGTTCTGATGAAATCCATGTGGCAGCCCAAGTTAGGGCGCCAGACAGGAGGGGCGTAGTCTATGGTGTTAATGGCGTCAAATAATTGGCTAGAATTTTTCGCGATCTAGTTTATGCCAAACTATTGACCTTCTGGTCGCCATCCTAAACAATCGCCTCCGTAATGTCACATTGATATTTATGCGGCGAACCGTCCTACATGTGTGAAGCAGTTCCGCTTTTTGACCTTTCCGACGTACGGTCATTACGGTAGCCATTATCCGACTCAGCGAGGCCAATCGCTGTGATTTGAGACAAGAAGTCCTGGGGAATTTTTAAATGCGTCTGCACCTGTTCATGGCAATACCGTTCGCTCTCGCCGCCAGTTTTGTACAAGCCCAAACATTGCCCCAAGCCATGCAGCAAGCCTTAGATGTGCACCCGGAAATTCAGGCCGGTGTGAACAGCCGTATCGCCGCCGATTACCAATTGCGCGCCGCCCAAGGTGGTTATCTGCCTCGCGTTGACCTGAACGCCGGTTATGGCCGTGAAGGCACCGACGATTCCAACACTCGCGCCGTCAGCGGCCCAAACGGCAACCAGTGGGACACGCACAACCGCGGCGAATCCAGCCTGCGTTTGCAGCAGATGATTTTTGACGGCTTCGCCACTTCCAGCGAAGTCGGGCGTCAACAAGCCAACGTCAATTCCCGCGCTTACTCCTTGCTGGGTACTTCCGAGCGCACCGGGTTGACCGTCGCCCAGGTGTACCTGGATGTGCTGACCCGCCGTGAGTTCGTGCGCCTTGCTGAAGAAAACCTGCGCAACCACGAACGCATCTACGACCAGATCAAGCTGCGCACCCAGCGCGGCGTTGGTAACGGTGCCGACCAGGACCAAGCCGAAGCGCGTCTGGCCCAGGCCCGCAACAACCTGATCACCGAGCAGACCAACCTGGCCGACTCTCAGGTCAATTACCTCAGCGCCGTCGGCCAGATGCCCGACCAACTCGAGCGCCCGGCGCCGTTCATGGCCATGCTGCCGGCTGACTTCAACGAAGCTCGCCGCCAGATGCTCGACAACAGCCCTGTCCTGCGTTCGGCCGAGTCGGATATTTCCGCCGCCGAAAGTCAGTACGAAGCTGCCAAGTCCACCTTTTACCCGCGCTTTGATGCAGAGCTGGGCACTAATGCCGACAACAACGTCGGCGGCGATGCTGGCCACAGTAACGGTTGGGAAGCCATGGTGCGCATGCGCTTCAACCTGTTCGCCGGTGGCAGCAACAAGGCTGACCTGCAATCCAAGTCGTACCAGGCAAGCCAGGCGCTGGATATCCGCAACAACGCTTTGCGCCAACTCAATGAAGAACTGGGCCTGGCCTGGAACGCCTTGAACAACGCCAACGCGCAATTGCCGGTCGCCCAGCAATACGTGGACCACAGTACTCGCGTGCGTACGTCTTACCAGCAGCAGTTCAGCCTGGGCCAACGTACCCTGCTGGATTTGCTCGACAGTGAGAACGAATTGTTCACCGCTTCGCGTCGTTTGGAAGAGATCAAGAACATTCAGTTATTTACTCAATATCGAATCAAGGCGACCATGGGCGAATTGCTCAAAAGCCAGGGAGTGGTCGCACCGATGGCGTCCGTCGTGCAGAACGACGTAAAGCCAAAAGTCCAACTGCCTGGGATGAATTGAGTCACCCCAATAGCCCCATCTGTTAGTCGAGAGTGCAGCGCGTGGAATCCGAAGTCGGTCGAGTTCATCTCAGTCATGATCCACGCACGCTGCACGACGACCCGTTACTAGACGGGTTGTTGGCGCTCTGTGCCTTGCATCAAAAACCGGCCAGCGCGGCCATGCTCACCACCGGCCTGCCGCTGCCCTCGCAGCGCCTGAGTGCCGAACTGCTGCCGCGTGCAGCCGCGCGTGCCGGGCTGCAAGGCCGGGTGCTGCAACGCAAGCTGGAACAGATCCCGACGATTGCCCTGCCGGCGCTGCTGTTGCTCAAGGACGGTCGCAGCACCGTGCTGGTGGGCTGGCAAGGCGAAGACGAAGCCCGCATCCTGCTCAGCGAAAGCGACGGCGGTGAAGTGCTGATCAAGCGCGAGGTGCTGGCCGACGACTACATCGGCAAAGTGTTCTTCGCCCAGCCGCAGCACAAATTCGACGTCAACCACGGCACCCTCATTCCTCGGGCGCGCTCGTGGTTTCGCGACACCCTCAAGCGTTCGCGCTGGCTCTACACCGACGCCATCGCCGCCAGCTTCCTGATCAACATCATCGCCATGGCCGCGCCGCTGTTTGTGATGAACGTGTATGACCGTGTAGTGCCGAACCAGGCCACGGCCACCCTGTGGGTGCTGGCCGTGGGTATCTGCGGTGCTTACCTGTTCGACCTGGTACTCAAAAGCCTGCGTAGCCTGTGCCTGGACCTGGCCGGTAAAAAGACTGACCTGATCATCTCGGCCACGCTGTTCGAGCGCATTGTCGGCATGTCCATGAAGTACCGCCCGGCGCGGGTCGGCAGCTTCGCGCAGAACATCCATGAGTTTCAGAGCCTGCGCGATTTTCTCGCCTCGCTGACCCTCACCAGCCTGATCGACCTGCCGTTCACCCTGCTGATCTTCCTGGTGATCGCCATGCTCGGCGGCCACTTGGTGTGGATTCCGGTGTTGGCTTTCCCGATTGCCCTTGGCATCGGCTATGCACTGCAAAAACCGCTGGTGGCAACCATGGAGCGCACCATGGCCCTGGCCGCCGAGCGCCAGTCCAGCCTGATCGAAACCCTCGCCGGGTTGGACGCGGTCAAGGTCAACAACGCCGAAAGCGAGCGCCAGTACGGCTGGGAACAGACCATCGGCACCCTCAGCCGGCTTGAGCTGCGCGTGAAGTTGCTGTCGGGCCTGTCGATGAACATGACCTTGCTGATCCAGCAATTGGCCGGCGTGATCATGATCGTGTTCGGTGTGTACCAGATCATCGACGGCAACCTCAGCATGGGCGGGCTGATCGCCTGCTACATGCTCAGTGGCCGCGCCTTGAGCCCGCTGGCGTCGCTGTCGGGCCTGCTGACCCGCTATCAGCAAGCCAAGGTCACCATGACCTCCGTGGACCAGATGATGGAGCTGCCCCAAGAGCGCAATTTCGAAGAGCGCCCCATGAGCCGTCGCACCCTGCAAGGTGCCATCGAGTGCCGGGGCCTGAACTTCACTTACCCGAACCAACAGAACGCCGCGCTGAAAAACATCAACCTGGTGATCAAGCCGGGCGAAAAAATCGGCATCATCGGCCGCAGCGGTTCGGGTAAAAGCTCCCTGGCCAAACTGATCGTCGGCCTTTACCAGCCCGACTCCGGCGCCTTGCTGGTGGACGGCGTGGACGTGCGCCAGATCGACGTAAGCGAGCTGCGCCACAACATCGGCTACGTCGCCCAAGACATCCAATTGCTGGCCGGCACGCTGCGCGACAACCTGGTTTCCGGTGCGCGTTATGTGGAGGACGAAATGGTCCTGCAAGCCGCCGAACTGGCCGGTGTACACGAATTCGCGCGCCTGCACCCACAAGGCTATGAGCTGCAGGTCGGTGAGCGTGGGCAGAACCTGTCCGGCGGCCAGCGGCAGAACGTCGCCCTGGCCCGCGCACTGCTGCTCAACCCGCCCATCCTGCTGCTGGACGAACCCACCAGCGCCATGGACAACACCGGTGAAGAACGCTTGAAACAACGCCTGCAAGCCGTGGTGCAAAACAAGACCGTGGTGCTGGTCACGCACCGTGCCTCACTGCTCTCTCTGGTGGACCGCCTGCTGGTGGTCGACCGTGGGCAGATCCTCGCGGACGGCCCGAAAGCCGTGGTTATGGAAGCGTTGAAAAAGGGGCAGATCAGTGTTGCTTAACTCCATCAAAAGCGCGGTCGGCCGTTACTTCAAAGGCACCGACTCGCTGCAGGGCCAGCCCCTGCCCGAGGTCAACAAAGCGCTGATCGAAGACGCACCGCGCGTCATCCGCCTGACCATCTGGGCGATCATCGCCTTCTTTGTGTTCCTGGTGGCGTGGGCCGGTTTCTCCAGCATCGACGAAGTCACCCGTGGCGACGGCAAGGCGATTCCGTCGTCCAAGCTGCAAAAAATCCAGAACCTGGAAGGCGGTATCGTCTCCGAGTTGTTCGTCAAGGAAGGCCAGATCGTCGAAGCCGGCGCGCCGTTGATTCGCCTCGACGACACCCGGTTTGTCTCCAACGCCGGTGAAACCGAAGCCCTGCGCCTGGCCATGCAACTGCGCGTCGAGCGCCTGAGTGCGCAAGTGGATGACCGCCCGCTGAACATCCCCGACGACGTGCTCAAGGCCGCGCCGAGCCAGGCCGCCAACGAGCGCTCGCTGTATGAAAGCCGCCGCCAGCAGTTAAAAGACGAAGTCGGCGGCTTGCAGGAGCAGCTGGTACAGCGCCAGCAGGAATTGCGCGAGTTCAGCTCCAAGCAAGGCCAGTACCGCAGCCAGTTGTCCCTGCAACGCCAGGAAATCAACATGTCCGAGCCGCTGGTGGCGCAGGGCGCGGTATCGCCGGTTGAAGTGTTGCGCCTCAAGCGCGCCGAGATGGAAACCCGCGGCCAGTTGGACGCCACCACGTTGGCGATTCCCCGCGCCGAATCGGCGATCAAGGAAGTGCAGCGCAAGATCGACGAAACCCGTGGCAAATTCCGTAGCGAAGCGCTGACCCAGCTCAACGAAGCCCGCACTGAACTGAACAAGGCCGAATCCACCGGACGCGCCCTGGAAGACCGCGTCAGCCGTACGCTGGTCACCTCGCCGGTGCGCGGTATCGTCAAGCAGTTGCTGGTCAACACCGTTGGCGGCGTGATCCAGCCGGGCAGCGACATGGTCGAAATCGTGCCGCTTAACGACACGCTGCTGGTGGAAGCCAAGATCCGCCCACAAGACATCGCCTTCCTGCACCCTGGGCAAGAAGCAATCGTCAAATTCACCGCCTATGACTACACCATTTATGGCGGGCTGAAGGCCAAGCTCGAACGCATCGGCGCTGACACCATCACCGATGAAGACAAGAAAACCACCTACTACATGATCACCCTGCGCACCGACCGCAGCCACTTGGGCACCGATGAGAAGCCACTGCTGATCATCCCCGGCATGGTCGCCTCGGTGGACATCATCACCGGCAAGAAAAGCATCCTGAGCTACCTGCTCAAGCCGATCATCAAGGCGCGGGCCGAGGCGTTGCACGAGCGGTAATCCTCTTCGCCTGTTGGGGCCTCATCGCAGGCAAGCCAGCTCCCACATTTTGATGTGTGAACACATTCAAATGTGGGAGCTGGCTTGCCTGCGATGGCGGCATCAGCCTTACTCCAGACCCAGCCTATTGCATATCGATATTCGCTAACGGTATTTAAGCTTCCATTCTTATACCTATAAATTCACTCCCCTGTCCGACCGGGAGTGCCCTCATGTCCGCCACCTCTACTGTTCCAACAGCGACCTCTACCGCCCAAACCTTCGACATCCGGCCATTCCCCGGCAGCGTCGGCGCCGAGATCGTCGGGTTGGATTTGACCCGCCCGGTCAACGACCAGGACTTCGCGCGCATTCACCGCGCGCACCTGGACCACCACGTCGTCGTCTTCCGCGACCAACGCATCAGCCCCGAACAACAGATCGCCTTCAGCCGCCGTTTCGGCGTGCTGCAGATTCACGTGCTCAAACAGTTCCTGCTGGCCAACCACCCGGAAATCCTGATCGTCTCCAACATCATCGAAAACGGCCAATCCATCGGCCTGGGCGATGCGGGCAAATTCTGGCATTCGGACCTGTCCTATAAGGAACTGCCAAGCCTGGGCTCGATGCTGCACGCCCAGGAGCTGCCGTCCGAAGGCGGCGACACGCTGTTTGCCGACATGCACAAAGCCTGGGACCAACTGCCCGAACACCTGCGCAACGCGGTAGAGGGCCGCAACGCCGCGCACTCTTACACCGCGCGCTACAGCGAAACCAAATTCGAAGGCAACTGGCGCCCAACCCTCACGCCTGAGCAGCTGGCCCAAGTGGCGGAAGTGGTGCACCCGATCGTGCGCACCCACCCGGAAAACGGCCGCAAGGCGCTGTTCGTCAGTGAAGGTTTCACCACCCGCATTGTCGGCCTGCCGACAGATGAAAGCCGCGACCTGCTGGCCCAGCTCTACGCCCACAGCGTGCTGCCGCACAACATCTACCGCCACCAATGGCAGCCCCACGACCTGGTGTTCTGGGACAACCGCTCGCTGATCCACTTGGCCGCCGGTTGCCCGAGCCATCTGCGCCGCAAGCTGTTTCGCACCACCATCCAGGGCGATGCGCCTTTCTGATCCCACCCCACGGCAAGAGAGTTGAAATGAACGCGCCCCTGCAAGGCCACGCGGCCAGCAAGAACACCGGCGAACCGCTGCTGGCGGTGGACCACGTCAGCCTCGAATACCGCACCCCCGAGCGCGTGGTGCGCGCCACCCACCAAGTCAGTTTCGAGATCGACCCGGCCGACCGCTACGTGTTGCTCGGCCCTTCGGGTTGCGGCAAATCCACCTTGCTCAAGTCCATTGCCGGCTTTATCAAGCCCTGCGAAGGCGAGATCCGTCTGCTCGGGCGAAAGGTCGAACAGCCCGGCCCGGATCGCATCGTGGTGTTTCAGGAGTTCGACCAGCTGCCGCCGTGGAAAACCGTCAAGCAGAACGTGATGTTCCCGCTGCTGGCGTCGAACACCTTGAAGCGCCGCGAAGCCGAAGAACGCGCGCTGCACTACCTCGAAAAAGTCGGCCTCACGGCCTTCGCCGATGCCTACCCGCACACCCTTTCCGGCGGCATGAAAGCCCGCGTAGCCATCGCACGTGCTTTGGCCATGCAACCGAAAATCCTGTTGATGGACGAACCCTTCGCCGCCCTCGACGCCCTGACTCGGCGCAAGATGCAGGAAGAATTGCTGCTGCTGTGGGAAGAGGTGCGCTTCACGCTGTTGTTCGTCACCCACTCCATCGAAGAAGCGTTGGTGGTGGGCAATCGCATCCTGTTGCTGTCGCCGCACCCTGGGCGTGTGCGGGCGGAAATCCACAGCCACCAGTACGACCTGCACAGCCTCGGCGGTGTGGAATTCCAGGCGTCGGCGCGGCGTATTCATCGCCTGCTGTTCGATGAAGCGCCCGAAGCCGAACGTGAGTTGGGTTTCGCCGATATCCGCATCGCTTACTGAGGGACACTTATGCGCCAGGAATTTGAAGTCACCCTCGAACCGCTGCTCAGCGTCCCCGTGGAACGTGAGCTGCCCCTGCGTCAGCGCCTGTGGCAACAAGGCTGGCTGCGCAAGGGCTTAATCCTGATCGTGCTGGCGATCCTGTGGGAAGCGGTTGCCCGTTATCAGAATAATGATTTGCTGCTGCCCAGCTTCCTGCAAACCTCACAGGCGCTGTTTGACGGCCTGCTCAGTGGCGAGCTGCTGAGCAAAGTGAGCCTCTCGCTGGCGGTGCTGATCAAGGGCTACCTGATCGGCATCGTGCTGGCGTTCGCTTTGACTACGTTGGCGGTGTCGACGCAGTTGGGCCGCGACTTGCTCAGCACGCTGACCTCAATGTTCAACCCGCTGCCGGCCATCGCCTTGCTGCCGCTGGCGCTGCTGTGGTTCGGGCTGGGGCAGAACAGCCTGATTTTCGTGCTGGTGCATTCAGTGCTGTGGGCTTTGGCGCTGAACACCTATTCCGGGTTTCTCGGCGTGTCCGAAACCCTGCGCATGGCGGGCCGCAACTACGGCCTCAAAGGCATGCGGTTTGTACTGTTCATCCTGATCCCGGCGGCGCTGCCGTCGATCCTCGCCGGCCTCAAGATTGGCTGGGCATTTGCCTGGCGCACGCTGATCGCCGCCGAGCTGGTGTTCGGCGCCACCAGCGGCAAGGGCGGGTTGGGTTGGTACATCTTCCAGAACCGCAATGAGCTGTACACCGACAAGGTGTTTGCCGGTTTGGCCGTGGTGATCCTGATCGGCCTGCTGGTGGAAAACCTGGTGTTCGACACCTTCGAGCGGCTGACGGTGAAACGTTGGGGCATGCAGCGCTGATCCTGCCCAGGTGTAAGAACCTTCCTTTTCAAATAGGAATGATTGCTCTTTGGGCGTGCGGAGTCCGATAATGCCGCCCCAATCTGACGTCGCGCTGGCGTCAGGCATGCCCGGTAAAAGGATTTACGAAGATGCGGTTTTTTGTGGTGGCAGCGGCACTGTTTTTGTCGACGTCGGTGTGTGCTCGATTTGTGCCCGAAGCGGTATCCATGCCTAAGGCGTACTACCCTCAAAGCATGGCCACCACCCAGGGCCATGCGCGCATCAGCGTGAAGATTCACAGCGACGGGACGGTCAGCGATGTAAAGGTGCTCAGCGCCACCCATCCGGCCTTCGGCGCAGCTGCGGTGAGCGCGGCCAAACAGTGGCGCTTCAAACCTTGGACGGTGGCTGCCGATCGGCCAGCGGTGCTCGAGGCGCAAAATGACATGCTCTTCACGCCTGCACCCGCAGGCAAAGAAGAAACGACTCAACTGACCTTTACGCAGACCACTTACCAATCCTGCAGCGTGTTGATTGAAGAAGTCAGCCGGTTCCGTCGCGACCATCCCACCCGCCCGTTGATCGCCATGAAGAGCTTTGCCATCACCCGTGTGGCGGTGATGTTCCCGGCGTTGAGCGGTAAAAGCGACTACAGCGAAGGCCTGGCGCGGGCCGATGAGCTGGAAAATGCCCTGCCGGACATTGTGAGCAAATGTCGGGCCCATCCCAAAAAAACCTACGCTGAATACTTGCCACGCAACTTGAGGCGCTACCTGTAAAGACTGCTACGATTGCGTGCGCTTCACTCCCCACTGACCATGAGTGCTTGGCATGCAACTACCGGACATGAACCTGTTGGTCGCCCTCGACGCCTTGCTCGACGAGGGCAGTGTGGTCGGCGCCGCGCGGCGGATGAACTTAAGCCCGGCTGCCATGAGCCGCACCCTCACGCGCATTCGCGAGGCGGTGGGCGACCCGATCCTGGTGCGTGCCGGTCGCGGCCTGGTGCCCACGCCCAAGGCGTTGCAACTGCAAGGGCAGGTGCGCAATGTGGTGGAGCAGGCGGCGTTGCTGTTTCGCTCGGCAGACCAGGTGGACCTGAGCACCTTGCGCCGCCGCTTCAGTGTGCGCGCCAATGACTTCTTTATCGGCGTATATGGCGGCCGGTTGTTCGACACCATGGAACGCATGGCGCCGCTGTGCGAGCTGTGTTTTGTGCCCGAAGGCGACACCGACGACGAGGCGCTGCGTGAAGGGCGGCTGGACCTGCGGGTGAGTAATTCCATGCCGCCCAGCCCCGAAGTTAAGGTGCAAAACCTGTTTTCCACCACCTTCGTCGGCCTCGCGCGCCAAGACCACCCGCTGTTCGACGAAGAAATCACCGCCGCGCGTTTCGCCAGCTACTCCCACATCAGTATTTCGCGACGCGGCATTGCTCGAGGGCCAATCGACACCGCGCTGAATGCCCTGGGCCTGGAGCGCCGCGTGGCGATGATCGCCCCAGGCTTTCATGGCGCGATGTTCATGCTGCCCGATTCCGACCTGCTGTTGCCGGTGCCCAAGGAGGCACTGCTAAGTGCCAATCGCCTGAAACTGCCACTGCGCGCCTTCCAGTTGCCGATCTCCCTGCCGACGCTGATGTTGGCCCAATCCTGGCACCCACGCTTCGACAAAGACCCGGCTCACAAATGGCTGCGCGAAACCATGCGCGAGAGCTGCCATGCCACCTGGCTCGAAGCCCAGCCCACCTGAATCTCAAATGCACTGGATCAAAATGTGGGAGCTGGCTTGCCCGCGTAGCATCACTGCACTTTTGCAGGCAGACCGAGTTGTTAGCATCGCGGGCAAGCCCGGCTCCCACAGGGCCAAGCGATGGCTAATAGTTGCGTCTGGTGCACTTATAACCTGCCAACAAGTAACTTTTTGTCATGGGTTTGCCTGATTAAACTGCTCGGGTATTTCTAACCCCGAGTTTCCTGTTCATGACATCCCTCGCTGCCCCCGCCCTACAGGCTGCAGCCCAACCGACTGCGCTCAACCCTCCCGTATTCGGCCCGCGCATCATCCTCGGCCTGGTCGGTGTATTACTGGCGGTGCTGGTGTCCGGTCTCAACGAGATGGTCACCAAGGTTGCCCTCGCCGATATCCGGGGTGCGCTGTACATCGGCTTTGACGAGGGCACCTGGCTGGTCGCCGCCTACACGGCGACCTCCGTGGCAGCCATGGCTTTCGCGCCGTGGTGCTCGGTGACGTTTTCCCTGCGCCGCTTCACCCTGTGCGCCATTGGTGTGTTCACCGTGCTGGGCATCCTGTGCCCGTTTGCGCCGAACTACCAAAGCCTGTTGGTGTTGCGCACCGTACAAGGCCTGGCCGGCGGCGCGTTGCCGCCGATGCTGATGACCGTGGCGCTGCGTTTCCTGCCGGCCAACGTCAAGCTGTACGGCCTGGCCGGCTACGCGCTCACCGCCACCTTCGGGCCGAGCCTGGGCACGCCGTTGGCGGCGCTGTGGACCGAATACGTCGGCTGGCAATGGGCGTTCTGGCAGATCGTCGCGCCGTGCCTGCTGGCGATGGCCGCCGTGGCCTACGGCTTGCCACAGGATCCGCTGCGCCTGGAGCGCTTCAAGCAGTTCAACTGGCGTGGCCTGCTGACGGGCTTCCCGGCGATTTGCATGCTGGTGATCGGCCTGTTGCAGGGCAATCGCCTGGACTGGTTCGAGTCCGGCCTGATCACCTTTCTGCTCAGCGGCGGCACGTTGTTGCTGGTGCTGTTTTTGATTAATGAATGGTCGCAGCCGATTCCGTTCTTCAAGTTGCAAATGCTCGGCCTGCGCAACCTGGCCTTTGCCCTGATCGTGCTGGCAGGCGTGCTGATGGTGCTGACCTCGGTGATCATCATCCCGTCGAGTTTCCTCGCTCAGGTGCAGGGTTACCGGCCGCTGCAAACCGCGCCGGTGATGCTGCTGATGGCGTTACCCCAGTTGATCGCGCTGCCGCTGGTGGCGGCGCTGTGCAACCTGCGGTGGGTCGATTGCCGTTGGGTGCTGGGGATCGGCTTGAGCATGCTGGTGCTGTGCTGTGTAGGCAGCTCGCACCTGACCTCCGAGTGGATTCGCGACGACTTCTACGGCTTGTACTTGTTGCAGATCTTCGGTCAGCCGATGGCCGTGTTGCCGCTGCTGATGCTCTCCACCGGCAGCATCCAACCCATGGACGGGCCGTTCGCCTCGGCGTGGTTCAACACCGTCAAAGGCCTCGCCGCCGTGATCGCCACCGCCGTGCTGGACACGCTGACCACTCAACGCCTGCACTTTCACTCGACCATGTTGGTGGACGGCCTGGGCAACTCGCCCCTGGCCGAAGGCGACGCGCCAGGCCTGGCCCACCGTCTGCACGAGCAGGCCGTGGTGCTGACCTCTTCGGACCTTTATTACGTCATGGCCGCAGTCGCGGTGGCGTTGATCCTGCTGATTTTCTGGATGCCGACGCGGATTTTTCCACCGCGCGCACCGACCTGACTAAAAGGGCTTCTCATGAAACGCAAAGACAAAATTGCCGTCTCCGTTATTGCCGTGTTTGCCGTCGGCGTACTGGTGTACCTGGTCGCGCCGGGCCTGCTGGGCAGTAAACGCCAGACCACCAACGACGCCTTCGTCGCCGCCGACTTCACCCTGGTGGCGCCGCGCGTGGCCGGTTTTATCAAGGAAGTGCTGGTCGAAGACAACCAGCGGGTCAAGGCCGGCCAACTGTTGGCGCTGATCGATGACCGCGACTTTCGCGCCGCCGCCCAAGCAGCTGACGCCGATAGCCTCGTCGCCCAAGCCCAGCTGAAAAACGCCACCGCGACCCTCGAGCGCCAAAGCTCGGTGATCGCCCAAGCCCAGGCCACCGTATCGGCAGACCGCGCCGAAGTGGCTTTCGCCGAGCACGAACTGAACCGCTACAACCACCTCGCAGGCGTAGGCGCGGGCACCGTGCAGAACGCCCAGCAAGCCAAGACCCGCATCGACCAGGCCACCGCGCGCCTGGCCAATGCCACGGCGGTGCTGGCGGCTGAGCGCAAGCAGGTGGAAATCCTCACGGCCCAGCGCGATGCTGCCGAAGGTGGGCTCAAGCGCGCCCAGGCGGCGTTGGAAATGGCCAGCTATCAGCTGTCCTACACGCGCATTGTCGCGCCGGTGGATGGCATGGTTGGCGAGCGGGCGGTAAGGGTCGGTGCCTATGTAACACCGGGCAGCAAGATCCTCGCCGTGGTGCCGTTGGCCGAGGCGTATGTGGTGGCCAATTTCCAGGAAACCCAACTGTCGCATATGCACGCCGGCCAGGCCGTGCAGGTGCGCGTCGACAGCCTCGACGGCGAGTTGCTCAACGGCCATCTGGAAAGCCTCGCGCCCGCTACCGGCGTGACGTTTGCCTCGGTCAAACCGGACAATGCCACCGGCAACTTCACCAAGGTGGTGCAGCGTATTCCGGTGAAAATCATCCTTGAACCTAACCAGCCGCTGACCGAGCGCCTGCGCGTCGGCATGTCGGTGGAAGCCAGCGTCGATACCCAGCCGGTGGCGCAACCGCGTGAGGTGGCGCAGCAATGAAGCAATTTGCCTGGCTCACCTTGAGCCTGATCAGCCTCAGCGCCTGCACCGTCGGCCCGGACTTCCAGAAGCCCCAAGGCCCGCATGTCACTCAGTGGGTCGAACCTCAGGGCCGCCAGGCCGCCAGCCGCGCCGTGACAGACCCGTTGCAAGAGCGTTGGTGGGACGTGTTCCACGACGAGCAGCTCTCGGCGCTGACACGTCGCGCCCTCACCGATAACCTCGACCTGAAACTCGCCAGCAGCCGCTTGCAACAAAGCCGTGCGGTGCGCCAGGTGACCACCGCCGAGCGATATCCCAACGTCAACGCTACCGGTGGCTATCAGCGTGAGCGCAATAGCGGCAAAGGCTTGAATGACCCCTCCGGTGAGAATGGCCAGTCCGCCTACAACCAATGGGACATGGGCTTCTCCGCCGCTTGGGAGCTGGACTTCTGGGGCCGCGTAAAACGCGAAACCGAAGCCGCCGACGCCACCCTGCAAGTGGCCGAAAACGACCGCCGTGCCGTGCTGTTGTCGGTGCTCGCTGAGACTGCCCAGGACTACATTCAACTGCGCGGCGTGCAAAACACCCGCGCCGTCACCGAACAGAACCTCGACGTCGCCCGCCACAGCCTCAAGCTCTCGCAACTGCGCCTGGCGGACGGTGTGGCGACCGACCTGGACGTGGCCGAAGCCGCTGCCCAGGTCGCCGCTATCGAAGCGCGCCTGCCGGACCTGCAACAGCGCCAGGATCAGCTGATCAACGCCCTTAGCCTGTTGATGGGCGAGCCGCCCCAAGCCCTGCACGCGCAGTTGTCCAAGGACGCCGCCGTACCGCAAACCCAGCGCCAGGTCGCCATCGGCCTGCCGTCAGAGTTGGCCGAACGGCGCCCCGACATCCGCCAGGCCGAGGCGCGCCTGCATGCCGCCACCGCCAACATCGGCGTGGCCAAGGGCGACTTCTATCCGCGTATCACGCTGTCCGGCAGCCTCGGCTCCCAAGCCCTGCAACTGTCGGATTTCGGCTCGTGGGGGTCGCGCGCGTTCGCCTTCGGCCCGCAATTGAGCCTGCCGCTGTTCAATGGCGGGCGCCTGCAAGGCATGTTGAACCTGCGCGAAGCCCAGCAACAGGAAGCCGCGCTCGCCTACCAGCAAACCGTACTGCGCGCCTGGCATGAGATCGACGACCAACTGACGCGCTACAACGCCAGCCAATTGCGCCGCGACAGCCTCGCCGAAGCGGTACGCCAGAACCAGATCGCCTTGCGCACCGCGCAACAGCAGTACGTCGAAGGCGTGGTGGATTTCGTCAACGTGCTCACGGTGCAAAGCGCGCTATTGGCTACGCAGGAACAGTGGGTTGAAAGCTCCACCGGTGTGTCGTTGGCCATGGTTGGGTTGTACAAGGCGTTGGGCGGCGGGTGGGAGTCGGTGTATCCGCTGCAAACCGCCGGGCGATAACGGTTCTACAGTCGAGCTCGGTCAAATTGTGGGAGCGGGCTTGCTCGCGAAGGCGGTCTAGGAGGGGGCATCGTTGTTGCGTCACCCATCGCCTTCGCGAGCAAGCCCGCTCCCACATGGAAACCGTGCGTGGGTCACGGATTCTGCAGAAAAACCACATACCCCCGAAACCACTCACTGCCCTTCAAATACCCTGGCTCGTCCCACACCCCGCCCTGTATCAACCCAACCTTAAACGGCAGCCCCAACCGATTCATCCGTGGCAAATACGCGGCGTAATCCGGGATGCTGTGGCGCCCCTGATACGTCTGCACCACCACCTCATCCACCACGCCTTTGAGCTGCGCGATGGCGGTTGGGTCGGCGTTGCTGCTCCAGTCCATCAGCCCGGTGATGCTCAGCTTCAGGTCGGCGGGCAGGCGTTGGCGCAGGTCGCGCAGGAAGTCGGCGTATTCGTGCAGGTATTGGGTGCGGGCGTCGAAGTCGATCTGGATGCCGACCACCGGGTTGCCCGCGTCGCGCCAGCGTTGTACTTGGCCGAGTAATTGGCTGTAGACCCGTTCCGGCCAGTGCAGGGTGTGGGCGCGGTAGACCACCCAGACGTCGCCCTGGGTGATGCGCGGCACGCTGATGCCCTGGGCGATGAACTGCACGCCGCGCTGGGGCGCGCGGCGGGTGGAGTTGATCTGGCCCTGCAGGATATACAGGGTTTTCGCTTGTTTGAGCACCGGCTGCGGCGAGACGCCACTCCACAGCCAAAAGGCGTCGTAGTCGCGCGCGTCAACCGCAGCAAAGGCCGGGCTTGCCAGCAACAGCAAGCCTAACCACAGGTGTTTCACCAGTAGTACTTCAGGGACTCGGCCCACTCGGTGTCGGCAAACCCGGTTTTCAGCTGGCGGAACCAGCCTTTGCGCACGGATTTATCCACATCTTCACCGCCGCAATTGTTATAGCCGGACCGTGCATAGCAGTTGATCGCGCGAAACAGCGCGTAGGCCTTGTCATTGTGCGGCGCTTTGGGATTGGCGATGACCTGCCGGTAACCGTCGAGCCGCGAAAAGGCTTCGCCTTTGAACAGCGAGGCGGTGCTGCCCAGGCTGCCAGCGGCGCGCGGTTGGTCCAGCGGCATGCTATCCAGATGATTGCTCAGGATGAACTCACCCAGGCAGTTCAGGCCCTTGGGGTTTTTTGCATCGGCCTGCAAGGTGCTGGCGATTTGCGCGATGCTCGGGCAGGCGTAGCCCGATTCGGCTTTGTCGCCGTTCCACTGGAACAATTGCAGCGAGTGGCCATCGCTATAGACGTAACCCAGGCGGGTGCCGAGTTTGTCTCCCGGCACCGATGCCGGCAGTTGTTTGAGGTCGTCGGCGAAGCTGGCGTATTGGCCGCGCATCAGGTCTTTGTAGAGCAGCACAAACTGGGCGGTTTCACGCTCGACCGGGTCGCTCGCCTGGGTGATCTGCTGGCGCAGCAGCGCTTGGCTTGCGATGTTGCGCAACAAGATAGCGCGCACCTGTTTGGCGCTGATCGGCGAATCGGTGGCGAACACTTTGGCCAGTTGCCCGCTGCGCTCGTAGTTCATCGCCAGGGCCAGTTCCAACTGGTCACGCTGCAAGGGTTGCTTGGCCAGTGGCAACAGTTTGAGCCACAAGGCTTCGGCGCTTTTCCAGTCATTTTTGGCTTCCAGGGCCAGGCCGCGCAGTGTCTGCTGGCTGAAGGCGAAGTAGTCCAGGCTTGCAGGCACTTCTTGGGGCAGCAGTTTCAAGGCGTTGTCGGGTTGGTGCTCGACGTACAGGGCAAACGCCGCCTGAACATAGTCGTACAGCGCCGTTTCCTGAGCGAATACCGGCCTCTGTGCGGTCAATGCTTCGCGGGTCAGCTTGGGCGGGTTGCCGGCGCGCATCCACATCAAGTCATTGAGCGCCAGCATCAGTGGGTTGGCCGCAGGTTGGGTGGTGGCGCTCAGCAGCTTATTGTCGGTTTCCTGCACCAGCTCGTCCAACGACACATTGCGTTGCCGAGCGCTCAACTGCGCAGCCAGCTCGTTCGCCAGCTTGTCGGTATCGCCCGCCAGCCAGTGCACGCGCCGCAACAGGCCTTGGGCGGAGATCGCGTAGTTGCCCTGTGGATACGTTTTCAGGTACAGGTTGAAGCTCGTATCGGCATCGGCCAGCACAGACTTATCCACATGCTCCAATTGCGGCATGCCGTATTCGTCAAAGGCGTTTTCCTGGGCCTGGTTCAGCTCGGTGCGGGCGATCATGTAGAACGCCGTTTCCTTGACCCACGGCAGGCTGCCGGCGGCGGCGGCGACAAAGCCGCGTTGCGCGTCGCCAAATCGGCCGCTGTAGAAGTCGCCGGCGGCTTGCAGATAGGTGCGCAGCTCGCGGCCAGGCGCCGACTGGATTTGCTCCGGGTCACCCAGGCTTGCGCCTTCCCAGCTACAGGCGCCGAGCAGGCGCAGGCGGCCCGTGACCAGCAGCTGGCGTTCCGCTTCGGGCAGATCGGCTTTGACTACTTGGCTGATAAACGCCGTGGCACTGCCTTCATCATTGCTGCGGCAGCGGCTGCCTTCGCCATTGAGAAATGCATCACCCGCCGCTTTGTCGCTTTCACGCGGGATACCCAGCGAGGCAAGCAGTTCATCGAGCTTGTTGGGCGTGGGCGCCGCGTCGGTTTTTTCGGCGCTGGCGTCGGTCACTGGGGTGAGGCGATACACCGGGAACGGTACCGGGCCGAAGCCTTCTTCCAGATCCGTTTCATTCAGTGCAGTTGGCGTCAGGGGCGCCACCTGCTTGTCTGCCAGCAACAGGCGCAGGTTGACGCGGCTGTCATTGCCGGGGCTCAGGAAGGGCAGGTTGCTGCACCCTTCGAGGCTGTCGCGCGATACCCGCCAGTCGGGGTAGCACGAGTCATCGCCACTGGCTTGGGCCTGGAAGGAAAGGCCGGCGAGCAATGCCAGGGCCAGGGGTGACAGAAAACCGATGCGCATGACGTGTCCTTGATCCTTAGTCCTTTGAGGGAGGCAATAATAGCGTGATCCGACAACGGCTTCGTTGAAGGCCTACACAAATCAAAGATTTGTCCGATTCCAGCAGCGAATCGAGGGCTTTTCACCTAGAGTGGCGGTTATTTGCAGATGTGCAGGTTTTGCCTTGAAAACGGGCAGCGGCAGGGGAATCGAGGTGCGACGGGCTGTGGTAGAGCAAGACGACAAAGTTGGGTCATTACCCGTGTTCAATCGCCTCTCGCCGGCTTGGCAAGGCGCTACCTGGATTAGCCGGCTATGGTGGGTGCCGCTCCTGGTGCTGGCTGCGGGCCTGCGTTTTTACGGCCTCACCGCGTCCGCCATCTGGGGGGATGAAGCCTCGAGCCTGCTGCTCAGCGAATACGCGGCGGGCGATTTGTGGTTTCACGCCGCCCATGATGTGCACCCGCCGTTGTATTTTTTCCTGTTGCGCGGCTGGATTGGGTTGTTTGGCGATGGGATTTTATCCCTTCGCGGCATGAGTGCGATCCCTGGTGTAGTTGCCGTGGGCCTGGGCATTTGGCTGACGCGGCAACTGTCGACCCGCCGTGTGGCGGTGCTGGCCGGAGTCCTGTTGGCGTTGTTCCCGACAGCCGTGCGCTACAGCCAGGAAGTGCGCATGTATTCGTTGCTGGGCGTGTGGCTTTTGGGCGCTACGCTGGCGTTGGTGTATTGGGTGCGGCAACCCGAGCGCACGCGCTACTTGGTGGCTTATGTGCTGCTGATGACGGCCGGTTTCTACACCCATTATTTCACCGCGCTCTGCGTGTTGGTGCATTGGGCCTATCTGGGGGTGCTGGGCGCTTCTCAACTGCCGGGCCCGCGCTTGATCAAGCGCCCGGCGTGGTGGGTGGCCAACAGTACGATCGTGTTGTTGTACCTGCCGTGGCTGCCAAATCTGCTGGAATTGATGCGTCACGTCGATGAGCTCAAGGTAGGCGGGGACATTGGCTGGGAAGACCCGGTCAACCTGTTCTCGCTGCCGTCGATGATCTGGCAGTTCTTGCTCCAGGACGAGGGTGTTGGCTTCTGGCCGCCGCTGTTCTGGCTGTTCCCGTCAATGCTGGTCGCGGTTGTTGGGGTGACAGCCTGGCGAGACCGCGAACGCTATCGGCCGGTTAGCCTGTTGGCGCTGTTTTTCCTCCTGCCGCTGCTGCTGGTGTACGGGGTGTCGTTTATTTCGCCGGTGTTTATCGAGCGCTACCTGACCGTGTATGCACTGGGCTTGCCGATCCTTGTGGCTTTGGCCATTGACCGTCTGCCCGCGCGTCTGTCACTGCTAGGCGCGGCACTGCTCGTGGTGTTCGTCGGTGTGGAGCTGGCGGGGCTGAAAAACAACTTTACCGTCAATGAGCACGATCAGTTCAATGTGCCGGTGGAGTTCGTCAACCGCAATTACCAGGAAGATGACCGCATCGTCCTCAGCGACATGTTGTGGTATCTGCCCTACGTGTATTACGACGAGACCGATGCCCAGTTGCAGCTTTACACCCCGCCCAAGCCCGACGGTACGTCGACCCGGCCAAATGCCTACGGCTTCGGTACGTTGGTGGATCAGGACGGCGGGCGCATTTACCTCGACCGCCTGACGTCGCTGCCCGCCGATACCCGCCGCGTATGGCTGATCAGCAGCAACGAAGCACCGGATGATTTCGCCCCGTTGCCCCAAGGCTGGCGTGAGTTGAGTCGTCAAGATGGCGGCGGCGCCAGGGCACGATTGTTCGTGCTGTGCAACGGGCCGCAGCCGCAGCCCGAAGGTTGCCACTAGACTCACTTAACACTTCTTTATTTGGAGCCTGCCATGGAATCGCCTGTGCACAGCTTGCCGTCACTGTTCAAACAGCTGGGGCTGCCGGACGACCCGGTAAGCATCGAGCAGTTCGTGGCGGTGCATTCACCGCTCAAGCCTGAACTGCATTTGGCGGATGCGTTTTTCTGGACGGACAGCCAGAGAGCGTTTTTGCGCGATGGGATTCGAGAAGACGCGGATTGGGCGGAAGTGGTGGATCAGTTGAGTGTGTTGTTGCGGCAGGGGCGCGGGGTGTAAAAAACTCTTCAAACACTCTACTTTGATCGTTCCTACGCTCCGCGTGGGAATGCCTCCTGTGACGCTCTGCGTCACGACTTCAAGAGCAGACGCGAAACGTCCAGGGCTGCATTCCCACGCAGAGCGTGGGAACGATCAGTAACCACTTACCCACAGCCCCGCGCCATCCATCACAAATGTGTTTCAAAACTTGACTGCTCTGGATCCATCGACCATATTGATAGTTAGCAAACTAACTGTATGCGAACACTCCAGTGCCTCAAACCCTCGAACAACTCCAGATGAACCTCAGCAGCAGCATGGTGGTGGGCGCCCGTAACTGGCGCAAAATCTGCCAGACCACGCTGGTGAGCTACGGTATTTCCGAAGCCTGCGCCGTGCCTTTGTTGATGATCGGCCGCTTGGGCGACGGTGTGCATCAGGTAAAAGTCGCCCAGGCATCCGGCATGGAAAGCCCGTCGCTGGTGCGCCTGCTCGATCAGTTGTGCGCCGGTGGCTACGTGTGCCGTACCGAAGACGTCCACGACCGCCGCGCCAAGGCCTTGAGCCTCACCGAGCGCGGCCGTGAGCTGGTGCAAGCGGTTGAGGTGCAACTGGTGCGCCTGCGCAAAGATGTGTTGGCGGATATTGCCCAGAGCGATCTTGAAGCGGCGTTGCGTGTACTGCGGGCCTTTGAGGCGGCCGAGGCGACCTCTTGAACGGATTTTTTACCGGCTTTCCGCCTGCCCGCGACTGGTTCTATGGGGTGCGTACCTTCGCCGCATCAATGATTGCGCTGTACATCGCCATGCTCATGCAAATGCCACGTCCGTACTGGGCGATGGCCACGGTGTATATCGTTTCCAGCCCGTTTGTCGGGCCGACCAGTTCCAAAGCGTTGTACCGCGCCATCGGCACCTTTATGGGCGCAGCGGCGGCGGTGATTTTTGTGCCGATGTTCGTGCAGTCGCCGTATGTGCTGGTGGTGGTGATTGCGCTGTGGACCGGTATTTTGCTGTTCCTGTCCATGCACCTGCGCACCGCGAACAACTACGCGCTGATGCTGGCCGGCTACACCTTGCCGTTGATCGCCCTGCCGGTAGTGGATAACCCCCTGGCGGTGTGGGATGTGGCCGAGGCGCGTACCGAAGAAATCTTTCTCGGCATCGCCGTGGCAGCGGTGGTGGGCGCGATGTTCTGGCCGCGTCGCCTGATGCCGGTGTTCGACGGCTCGGTGGCCAAGTGGTTTGCCGACGCGCAGGTCTACAGCCTGCGCTTCCTGACGCGCAATGTGGAGACCGAAGAGATCAGCACGCTGCGCAGCGGCATGGTCGCCACGTTCAACACGCTCGAATTGATGATCGGCCAGTTGCCCCACGAAGGCGCCCGCCCGCAAACGGTGCGTAACACCAAGGAACTGCGCGGGCGCATGATTCACCTGCTGCCGGTGGTGGATGCGCTCGACGATGCGCTGTATGCCATCGAACACCGCGCGCCGGAGTTTCTCGAGCGCATCACGCCGGTGCTGGAGGCCACCCGTCAATGGCTGGAAAACACCACGCAAAATGCCCCACTGGAGAGCTGGCGCGTGCTGCGTGATCAGGTCGATGCCCTGCAACCCCAAGGCGAAGCGCTGGACGACCGCCACACGTTGCTGTTCTCCAATGCGCTGTATCGCCTGGCTGAGTGGATCGACCTGTGGCAAGACTGCCGCAGCCTGCAAGCCGCCATCCAGTGCGAAAGCCAGGACACCTGGCGCGCCGTGTACCGCCACTGGCGCCTGGGCCGGCTCACGCCGTTCCTCGACCGTGGCCTGATGTTCTACTCGGCGTTTTCTACGGTCACCGCGATCATCGTCGCCTCGGTGTTGTGGATTCTGCTGGGCTGGACCGACGGCGGCAGCGCTGTGATTCTGGCTGCCGTGGCCTGCAGCTTCTTCGCCTCGATGGACGACCCGGCGCCGCAGATCTACCGGTTCTTTTTCTGGACCGCGATGTCGGTGTTGTTCGCCAGCCTCTACCTGTTTCTGGTGCTGCCCAACCTGCACGATTTCCCGATGCTGGTGCTCGCGTTTGCGGTGCCGTTTATCTGCATCGGCACGCTCACCGTGCAGCCACGTTTTTACCTCGGCATGCTGCTGACGCTGGTCAACACCTCGTCGTTTATCAGCATCCAGGGCGCCTACGACGCCGACTTCCTGAACTTCGCCAACGTCAACCTGGCCGGGCCGGTGGGCTTGCTGTTCGCGTTTGTGTGGACCTTGATCGCGCGCCCGTTCGGCGCCGAACTGGCGGCCAAGCGCCTGACGCGCTTCAGCTGGCGCGACATCGTCAGCCTGACCGAGCCTGCGACCCTGGCCGAACACCGGCACATGGCCGCGCAAATGCTCGACCGCCTGATGCAGCACCTGCCGCGCCTTGCCCTGATCAACCAGGACACCGGCACCGCCCTGCGTGATCTGCGTGTGGCGCTGAACCTGCTCGACCTGCTGGCCTACTCGCCACGCATCTACGGCGTGCCACGGGTGCTGCTCAATCAAGTGGTCGAAGGCGTCGGCGGTTACTTCAAAGCGTGCCTCAAAGCGGGTGAACGCTTGCCTGCGCCCAGCGGTCTGCTGATGACGCTCGACCGCACGCGCCGCGCCCTCAACGGCCAAGGCCTGCAAGACGAAGACGACACCCGCCTGCACCTGCTGCACGCACTGGCCGGCCTGCGCCTGTCGTTGCTGCCCGGCGTGGAATTTATTGGTGGCACCGAAATGGAAGCGCCGCTGCCTGATGGAGCGCCTTTATGATCGGTGATCTGGATATCAGCGGGGTCTTCCTGCCCACGCTGCTGGTGCTGATGGGCATTACGTACGTGTTGTTTCTGGTGGTGCACGGGCTGTTGACGCGCATTCACTTCTATCGCCTGGTCTGGCACCGGGCATTGTTCAATGTGGGGCTCTACGCGCTGTTGCTGGGCGCGGTGGACTCACTCAGTCGATACCTGATGACATGAAAAAACCTTTTTTGACCATCGGCCGTGTAGTCCTGACGTTATTGATAGTGAGCTTCGCTGTCGTCGTCGTGTGGCGCATGGTCATGTACTACATGTTTGCACCCTGGACCCGAGACGGGCATATCCGTGCCGACATCGTGCAGATCGCGCCGGACGTCTCCGGGTTGATCCAGCGGGTCGACGTGCGCGACAACCAGCTCGTGACCAAGGGCCAGGTGCTGTTTGCCGTGGACCAGGACCGCTTCAAGCTGGCCCTGCGCCAAGCCCAGGCCGCCGTGGCCGACCGCCAGGAAACCCTGGCCCAGGCCCAACGCGAGAACAAACGTAACCGTGGCCTGGGCAACCTGGTGCCGAGCGAACAGCTGGAAGAAAGCCAGTCCCGCGTGGCCCGTGCCCAATCGGCCCTGGCCGAGGCGCAGGTGACCGTGGACGCCGCCCAGCTCAACCTCGACCGCTCGGTGATCCGCAGCCCTGTAGACGGCTACGTCAACGACCGTGCGCCGCGCACTCAGGAGTTCGTCACCGCGGGGCGCCCGGTGTTGTCGGTGGTGGACAGCAACTCGTTCCACATCGACGGTTACTTTGAAGAGACCAAGCTCGACGGCATTCACGTCGGCATGGCCGTCGATATCCGTGTGATCGGCGACAACGCGCGCCTGCGTGGCCATGTGCAGAGCATCGTCGCCGGTATCGAAGACCGCGACCGCAGCAGCGGCTCCAACCTGCTGCCCAACGTCAACCCGGCGTTCAGCTGGGTGCGCCTGGCCCAGCGGATTCCGGTGCGCATCGCCTTTGATGAGGTACCGGCAGACTTCCGCATGATCGCCGGGCGTACGGCCACAGTGTCGATTATCGACGACAAGACCGCCGCCAAAGAACAAGCGCAGCAGGGAGAAAAACCATGAAACCGGCGGCGCTGCTGGCCACGGCTGGCCTGGGTTTGCTGCTGTCGGCCTGCCAAGTGGTGGGCCCCGATTACAAACTGCCGGAGAAGTCCGCGATCAACCGTGGCGACCTGCAAGGGCAGATCGCGGGCGAGGGTGGCAACGTGGTCTCGGCGCCGGTGCCTGCCGACTGGTGGAAGCTCTACAAAGACCCGCGCCTGGATGAGCTGGTGCGTCAGGCCATGGCCTCCAACACTGACCTGCGTGTGGCGGCTGCCAACCTGCAACGCGCGCGTTTCCAGACCCAAGAGGCGCAATCCGCAGGCGGCTGGAGTGCCGGCGCCAAGGCTGAGGCCCAACGTTTGCAGGAATCAGGTGAGTCGTTTTTGCTGACCGAAAAAGTCCCGGTCGGCAACATCGGCAGCGCCAGCATCAGCACCTCTTACCAGTTCGACTTGTTCGGCACCTTGCAGCGCGGCATTGAAAGCGCCCAGGCCACCACCGACGCCGCCCAGGCTGCAGCGGACATCGCGCGCATTACGCTGGTGGCGGATGTGGTGCGTTCGTATACCCAGGTGTGCGCGGCCAACGAAGAACTGGCCATTGCCAACGAATCCCTCGACCTGCAAGCCCAGAGCACCCAGCTGACCCAGCGCCTGCGTGACGCCGGGCGCGGTGACGAAACCCAGGTGACGCGTTCGCAAACCCAATACAAATCGTTGCGCGCCGACATGCCGCGCTACGAAGCGTTACGCCAGGCGGGCCTGTTCCGGTTGTCGATGCTGCTGGCCAAGCCTGTAGACCAACTGCCGACAGGCACTAACACCTGCGCCGAGCTGCCGCACATCGCCCAATTGCTGCCCGTGGGCGACGGCGCGACCCTGCTCAAACGCCGCCCCGACGTACGCCAGGCCGAGCGCCAACTGGCCGCCGCCACCGCGCGTATCGGCGTGGCCACGGGCGCGTTGTACCCGGACATCAGTATCGGCGCCACCGTGGGCACGGTCGGTCTTCTCGATGACCTGGGTACGCCTGCGACCAACCGCTGGGGCTTTGGCCCGCTGATCAGTTGGTCGGTGCCGACCAACGGTGCCCGGGCACGCATTCACGAAGCCGAAGCTGCGACCCAGGGCGCCCTGGCCCACTTCGACGGCGTGGTGCTCAACGCCATCCGCGAGACCCAGACCGGGCTTGCGCAGTACACCGCGCAGTTGCAACGCCGTGACGCATTGGCCGATGCCGGCGAATCGGCCAAGCAAGCCTCGGAGCAGACGCACCGCTTCTTCCAGGCCGGCCGTGCCTCGTTCCTGGCCGACCTGCAAGCCACTCGCACCTACACTGATGTGCGCGCGCAGCTGGCGGCGGCAAACACCCAAGTTGCCATGAGCCAGATCGATCTGTTCCTGGCCTTGGGCGGCGGTTGGGAAAGCGGACGAACGCAAGCGTCACAGCCCGGCAAACCCTGAGCGAAAAGCTATGCTTTGTCAGGCGGGCCGCGCAGAGGCCCGCCTGACACTGCTCGCGTTTGCTCATGGGGATTCCAATAATGAAAAACCCTTATGCTCCCGCTTTCTGGTGCGTGCTCTTCGCACTGGTATTGTTATCGGCTGCTTACTTCTACGGCGTCATGCTCGCCCATCAACTCGATAAGGCCATGGTGTTCCTCGACAGCGCCTGCCTGGTGATTGGCACCTTGTCCATCGGCGTCGTGGCGTGGGCGTCCTACCAAAACCAACGGGTGAAACGAAAACTGCTCGAACAAGGCAAGACCCGCGTGGCGATCTGGGACACCAAGGTGGCTCTGCGACGCGTCGAAACCGTGTTTGATCGCTATTTCTGGGGCAGTTACTGGCAGCCTGGCCGCACCTTTCAGGAAGTCATGGGCGAACTCACCGGCACGCCCCTGGAAAAAAGCCTCGAAGCCCTGAAAAAGCAATGTGTCCTGCTCGATCAGCAGGTAGCCGACGGTAGGCATTGGCTGAACAATGCGAGGGAATTGTCCGACGTGGCCAACGCGATGGCCCGCGAGCGCTATCAACTGGACTTCTGTGACCCCAAGGCCGAAACCCCGAGCAATGCCGTGATACACCGTGAGTTTGAGGTGCTGGTGTACACCTGGACGGCACGCCTGAAGAGTTTCGATCACCAGCTCGACGAGATTGAATTGGAGTACTCGTGAACCAACTGCTGAGCCGACCCCTCTGAAAAGCTGGGCCGTTCGCGGCCGCCAGTGCTAATCTTCCCCCGTTTTCGGCGGGCTTGAGCCAACCCCCTCGGGGTTCAAGGAAGACAGCCCACTTCTCACAGGATTTGATCAGGTCACTTCATGAATAAGCCAGCAGTTGTTCTTTTGGGTTTCGTTGTCGCCGTTGGCGTCGTCAGTGCAGGCGGCGCCTGGTACACCGGTAAGCAACTGGAGCCGGTGCTGCAGACCGCGATCCAGAGCGCCAACCAGGAACTGCAGACCTCCATGGCCGGCGTCGACGGCAGCGTGAACCTGGAGCTGGTGTCCCTGGACCGTGGCCTGTTCAGCAGCACCGCGCACTACCGCCTTAAAGGCCAGGGCAGTGTATTCGGTGAAGACAACCCGAACCCTGAGCTGCTGTTCGTCGACCACATCGAACACGGCCCGCTGCCGTTCTCGCGTCTGGTCTCGCTGAAATGGCTGCCGGTCATGGCCACCAGTCACTATGAACTGGAAAAGAACGCCACCACTGAAAAATGGTTCGCCGCCAGCAAAGACGTGTCGCCGCTTAAAGGCGTGGCCAATATTGGCTACAACCGCTCGGTCAGCGGCAACGTTGAACTGCTGCCCTTGGAGCTCAAGGACGACAAGTCTTCGGTCAGCTTCTCGGGCGCCAACCTGGACTTCGACAGCAGCGCCGAAGGCCAGAAGGTCAAGGCCAGCGGCTACATGAACAGCCTCAAGGTCGCCGTGATCGATGCCAACGGTGCGCCGTTCGAAGCTGAACTGTCCGGCCTGACCTTGGCCAGCAATCTGGCGAAATCCACGTTCGGTTTCTACACCGGGCAAAACACCGTTGAGCTGACCGACACCAAAGTGACCTTCGGCCCGCAGAAATCCGTGCTGACGCTCAAAGGCTTCGAGCAGAAAGACACCAGCGAAACCAAGGACAACAACCTGGCCGGCCGCGTCGACTACAAGATCGACGAGATCGGTTACCAGGGTAAGCCAGTCGGCTCGGCCGCCATGGCCCTGAGCATGAAGAACGTCGACATCCCGGCGATGCTGGTGCTGACCAAGCTTTACCAGGACAAGATGCAGCCGGTGCAAGCCGCTGCCGCCGCCGGCCAGCCCGTGCCTGAGCTGCAACTGACCGAAGCCGAACAAACCCTGGCCGAGGCCAACGTCAACCAGGTGCTGGCTGCCAAGCCGCAAGTGGCGGTAGAAAACCTGTCGCTGAAAACCACCCATGGCGAAAGCAAATTCAACCTGGTGGTGGGCCTGACCAAACCCGCCTCGATGGAGCTGCCGCCGGTTGAGCTGGGCAAGCAGGTCATCGCACTGCTGGATGCCAACCTGACCCTGTCCAAGCCAATGATCGGTGATGTGGCTGCCCTGCAAGCGCAAGTGGGTGGCGTGACCGACCCTAAAGCCATCGAGCAGCAATCGCAGATGGCGGCCGATATGGTCAGCGGCATGGCGGTCGGCACGCAACTGGCGACCCTGGTGGATACTGACGTAGTTTCCAAGCTGCACTACGCCAACAATGAAGTGACCTTCAACGGCCAGAAGATGACCGTCGAGCAATTCATTGGCTTTGTCATGGCCAAAGTGGGTGCGGTCAGCGGTGCGCAGTAAAATTTCTTACATCAGTAAGAAATAAATAATGGGGAGCAGCGTTGCCTGAGGCAGCGGTCAAACAGTCGGCGTCCAGGCCGACTGTCACCGGTTAGCTCAGGTAAGTCTGCTGCCCCATTGGCTTTTCTGATGTGGGGACAATTCTGAACAATTGTTTTGAATTGGGCATTTCCCTACATTCCTAAGGGATAGTTCCTACAGGAAAGCTTAGTCGGGTCACTAGACGCCGACACCCTGATGCGAACCGCTCAGGACCACCTATCGTTACAGCTTTCCGTGGTAAGGAAGCTCACGATATGTTGCGAAACCTCCCCATCAGTGCTTCAGGTCGGTTGCGACTGCTCATCGGAGCCGCCTTGTGCAGCCAACTGCTGATGCCCGGCCTTGCCTTGGCCGATCCAGCCTACGATGCCCTGATCATTCAGGCGCGCAACGGCAACTTCACGCCGGCCCTTACCCAATTGCGCCAACTGCCTGCCGAGCGCCAGACGCCGGGCCAGATCAGCGATCACATTGTGATTGCCGGCTGGGCCGGGCAAGACGCCGAAGTGCTCAAGGTATACGAAGCCCAGGGCAAGAATCGCAACCTGGCCACTCAGGCGCTCGCCACGGTGGCGCGTACCTATCGTAATCAAAAGCAGTGGCCGCAGGCCTTGGCGGTGTATCAGCAGGCGCTGCTGCGTGAGCCGAATAATGTCGACCTGCAACTGGGCCAAGCCCTGACCCAGGCCGACGGCGGCCAAACCAAAGAAGCGGTGCAACGCACGCGTGCGCTGGTGGCGGCGCAACCGAACGACCCCAACCGCCGCATGGCCCTGGGCTATGCGCTGACGCGCGCGGGCTTGAACTACGACGCGCTGTTCGAGTTCGACCAGGCGTTTATCCGCGCCGGTGACAAACCCGACGTGGTCCGCGAATACATCGTCGCCCTGCAAAAGGCGCGGCTGCCGGAACCGGCGCTGCGCCTGTCGGCCAAGCATCCGGGCGTGCTCGACGCCGTGACCCAGCGTCGCCTGGAAGGCGACCTCGCCGCCGAGCGTGTACGCATGGCCGAGTTCGCCACGCGCACCGAGAAAGAACGCTACGTGGTCGCCGACCGCGCCCTTAATGACTACGACAAATTGCTCGCCCGCTGGACCCCAGACCCCAGCGCCCACGACGACGTAGTGCGCTGGCGCATTGACCGCCTGGGCGCGCTGAAGGCGCGGGCGCGCACCGCTGATGTGATCCGCGAATACCAAGTGCTTAAAGGTGAAGGCGTGCAACTGCCCACCTACGCCGTGCGTTGGGTGGCAGCGTCTTACCTCGACCAGCGCCAGCCGGAAAAAGCCGAGCCGCTGTATCGCCAGGCGCTGGGTGCTGCCGATGCCGAGCCTGATGACCGGGTTGAAGACACCACGGCGTTGTTCTACGCCCTGCAGGAAAGCGATAAGGGCGCCGACGCGCGCGAAGTCGCCAATGGCCTCGCCAATAGCCAGAAGCCTCGGGTCGAACTCAAGGGCTTGCCCATCGGTAACCCCAACGATGCCTGGATGGATGCGCAACAACTGTCGGCCCAGGCCGGCGTGTACGGCGGCGACCTGCCTGGCAGCGAAGCCGGCCTGGACGCGTTGGTGGCAAAAGCCCCAGGTAACGTCGGCCTGCGCCTGGCCCAGGCCGACATGTACCGTGCCCGTGATTTGCCGCGGCGCGCCGAGGGCATACTCAAGGAAACCGAGGCCCAGGCCCCGCGTGATATTGGCCTGGAAGTAAGCCAGGCCTACACCGCCATGGACCTGCAGGAATGGCGGCAAATGGACGTGCTGACCGATGACGTGCTGGCCCGTAACCCGGACAGCCGCCAGGTACAGCGCCTCAGCCGCCTGCGTGATGTGCACGACATGGCCGAACTGCGCGTCGAGGCCTACACCGGTAAAAGCTACGGTGGCGGCAATAACGGCGACGTCGGTGCGGTAGCGGGCAGCCGGGATTGGGGGATTGAAAGTCGGATTTACACCCCGCCCCTCGACGAAGACTGGCGGGTGTTCGCCGGCGCCGGGTATGCCACGGCCGACTTCAGCGAAGGCAACGGGCAGCATCGCTGGCAAGTCGTGGGCGTGGAGCGGCGTACCCGTGACATGACCCTCGAGGCCGAAGTCTCCAACCACTCCTACGGCTATGGTTCCAAGCAAGGCGCGAGCGTGTCGATTGCCCGCGACATCAACGACAACTGGCAATACGGCGCCAGCCTCGGCTACCTGCTGACCACCACACCGTTGCGGGCACTGAACGCCGATGTCACGGCCAATGGCGGCAGCGGTTTTATCCGCTGGCGCGCGAATGAAAGCCGCGAGTGGAAGCTGTCCTTGAGCCCGTCCCACTTCAGCGACGGCAACAACCGGCTCGAAGCCTTGCTCACCGGCCGCGAGGGCATCTACAGCTCGCCGGGCGTGCAAGTGGACCTGGGCCTGGAAGTGGGCGTCAGCCGCAACACCAAGGAAGACACGGTGTACTTCAACCCCAAGTCTGACCTCAGCGTGTTGCCCACCGTCACGGTCAACCATGTGCTCTATCACCGCTACGAGACCCAGTGGAGTCAGCAGTTCCAAGTCGGTGCGGGTACGTATAGCCAGCGGGATTATTCCACCGGTGGCGTCGGCTTGATCGGGTATGGCCAACGCTTTCGCTGGAACGATGTGCTGGACGTGGGCGCCAACCTGAGCCTGATCAGCCGACCTTATGACGGTGACCGCGAGCGCGATCTGCGCTTGCTCGTCGACCTCACTTACCGTTTCTAGAAGAGCCTGACCATGACTGTTCTCAGCCGTTTTTTATTGGTCCTTGGTGTATTGCTGGGCAGTGCATGCGCCCAGCAACCCGCGCCATTTACTCCACCCGCCGAGCGGCCGACACCGGCCAATGAAGTGCCGTGGCCGAAGAACCATTTCCTGGGCATTGCCTACCACGACGTCGAGGATCGCGACCCCGATCAGGCAGTGGTGGCGGTGCGTACCGAGCGTTTGATCGAACAGCTGGCCTGGCTGCGGGAGAACGGCTACCAGGCCGTCAGCGTCGACCAGATCCTGGCCGCGCGTCGTGGCGGCCCCGAGTTGCCGCCCAAAGCCATCATGCTCAGCTTCGATGACGGCTACTCCAGCTTCTACACCCGCGTCATGCCGATCCTGCGTGCCTATCACTGGCCGGCCTTGCTGGCGCCGGTGGGCAGCTGGATCGACACGCCGCTGAACCAACCGGTGGACTTTGCCGGCTCACCACGGCCGCGTGGGGAATTCCTCACCTGGCAGCAGATTCGCGAAGTCTCCCAGTCCGGCCTGGTGGAAGTCGCCGCACACACCGATGCCAATCACAAAGGGGTCCTGGCCAACCCCCAGGGCAACCTGGAACCGGCTGCGACCAGCCTGCGCTTTGATCCGGCCACCGGTCGTTATGAAACCCAAGCGCAGTTTGACGCGCGCATGCGGGCCGATGTCGCAGCGATCTCCAACAAGATCCGTACAGTGACCGGCAAGGCACCACGGGTGTGGGTGTGGCCATACGGCGCGGCCAAGGGCACGTCGCTGGCGATCATCGGCGAGCAAGGCTACCAGATGGCCCTGACCCTGGATGACGGCCTCGACAGCCTCGGCAACCTGATGAACAGCCCGCGCTTCCTGGTGGCGTCCGACCCGGACGGCGAGCATTTTGCGAACAGCATGGTGGCGGTGCAAACCCAGGCGCCGTTGCGGGTGCTGCACGTGGACCTGGACAACGTCTACGACCCGGACCCGGCCCAGCAAGCGCGCAACCTCGACCAGCTTGTGCAGCGCGTGGTGGATATGGGCGTAGGCACCGTGTTCCTGCAAGCGTTCGCCGACCCCAAAGGTGACGGTTTGGTACATTCGCTGTACTTCCCCAACCGCCACTTGCCGGTGCGCGCCGACCTGTTCAACCGCGTCTCCTGGCAGCTGCACACCCGCGCCCACGCCAGTGTGTATGCGTGGATGCCGGTGCTGAGCTTCGCCCTCGATCCCAAGCTGGCGCGTGTGACCCGTTGGGACCCGCAAACCGGCAAGGTTGGCCCCGACCCGGATCAATACCAGCGCTTGTCGCCGTTTGATCCGCAGGTACGCAAAATCATTGGCGAGATCTATGAAGACTTGGCGCGCAACAATGCCATCGACGGTGTGCTGTATCACGATGATGCCGTGCTTTCCGACTTCGAAGACGCCAGCCCCGCAGCGCTCAAGGCTTATGCCGCCAACGGCCTGCCGGGCACCATCGCTGCGTTGCGCGCCGACCCGGCAGTGATGCAACGCTGGACGCGCTTGAAGAGCCGTTACCTGATCGACTTCACCAATGAGCTGACCGCCAAGGTCCGCGCCATCGGTGGCCCGCAGGTGCAGACCGCACGCAATATCTTCGCCGAACCGATGCTCAACCCGGCCAGCGAAGCCTGGTTCGCACAGAACCTCGATGACTTCCTCCAGACCTACGACTGGACCGCGCCGATGGCCATGCCGCTGATGGAAGGCGAAACGCTGAAAAATTCCAATGCCTGGCTGGAAAAACTGGTTGCCACAGTCAAGGCGCGCCCCGGCGCATTGGACAAAACCGTCTTCGAGTTACAAGCCAAGGACTGGCGTACCCAATCGGCTCCCGACCTCAGCGGCGCGCAAATGGCCGAATGGATGGGTGTGCTCAAACGCCAGGGGGTCAAGAGTTTTGGCTACTACCCGGACAACTTCCTGGAAAATTCGCCGGACCTGAAGACGGTACGTCCGGCCCTGTCCAACCAATGGAACCCTTGACCATGTTCGACAGAATCCTGGCTTTATTCGTGTTGGCGCTGGTGTTGGGTGTGCCCCTTGGCCTGATCTTTTTGGTCACCGGGCAGTTCCTGATGGACTTCGTGTTTTTCTACCCGCTGTTCATGTCGGCGCTGTGGATCGCCGGCGGGTTGTACTTCTGGTTGCATTGGGAGCGTCACTGGCCCTGGAAGGAGGACACGCCGGCGCCGACCCTGGCCGGCAACCCGCTGATCTCGATCATCATCCCTTGCTACAACGAGGGTGATAACGCTGCCGACACCATTCACGCGGCGCTGGGCCAGCTGTACCCGAACATCGAAGTGATCGCCGTCAACGACGGCTCCAAAGACAACACCGCTGCGGTACTCGATGCCCTGGCGCTGGAACACCCACGCCTGCGGGTGCTGCACCTGGCGCAGAACCAGGGCAAGGCCGTGGCCTTGCGCATGGGCGCCGTGGCGGCGCGCAGTGAGTACTTGGTGTGCATCGACGGCGATGCCTTGCTCGACAAAAACGCGGCGGCCTACATGGTGGCGCCGATGCTGGACAACCCGCGCCTGGGCGCGGTGACCGGCAACCCGCGCATTCGCACGCGCTCCACCTTGATCGGCCGGGTGCAGGTGGGTGAGTTCTCCTCGATCATCGGCTTGATCAAGCGCACCCAGCGGGTGTTCGGGCGGATCTTCACGGTCTCGGGTGTGGTGGTGGCGTTTCGCAAGAAAGCGCTGGACCGCATCGACTACTGGAGCACCGACATGATCACCGAGGACATCGATGTCAGTTGGAAGCTGCAACTCGATCACTGGGCGATCTTCTACGAGCCGCGCGCCTTGTGCTGGATCCTCATGCCCGAAACCGTCGGCGGCCTGTGGAAACAACGCCTGCGCTGGGCCCAGGGCGGCGCCGAGGTGCTGTTCAAAAACATCCGTGGCATCTGGCAATGGCGCCACCGTTACCTGTGGCCGCTGCTGTTCGAGTATTGCCTGTCCACCGGTTGGGCCTTCACCTTTCTGCTGTCGGTGATCTTCTGGGGTTTGGGCAAGTTCATGGTGCTGCCACAGGCGATCACCGTGGATTCGCTGGTGCCACCGGCGTTTACCGGGCTGGTGCTGGCCATGGTGTGCCTGCTGCAGTTTGCGGTGAGCATCCTGATTGACCGGCGCTACGAAAAAGACCTGTGGAAAACCCTGTTCTGGACCGTTTGGTACCCGATGGTGTTCTGGCTGGTCAGCTTGCTCACCACGTTGGTGAGTTTCCCCAAGGTGCTGTTCAACCAGCATCAGAAGCGCGCGCGCTGGGTCAGCCCGGACCGCGGTATTAAACCTAGCGAAGAGGAGGCGTGACCATGAAACTGGTCAGAACTCGCCAAAATTCAGTGATGTGGGTCATCGATGTGCTGTTGACCCTGCTGGCCTGGGCTGGACTGATTTGGCTGTTGGCGCGTGGGATTACCGCGATGCTGGAAACCCACGGCGGCCCGCGCATTGAAGCGCCGATTTTTGCGGCGCTCAACACCCTGCAAATCTACTTGTGGATCGCCCTGTTCAATGCGGTGATCTTGATCAGCTGGGCGCGTTATCAACAACGCCGCGGCCGCAAGTTCGCCCAGCGCCGTGCCGAGGCCAATGCGCTGACGGACAAAAACCTGAGCGAAAGCTTCAAGTTGGGTGACGGCCACCTGGAGCAGTTTCGCAAGCCCGGCGTGCTGGTGATCCACAACGACGAGGAGGGCGGCGTGGAAGACGTGAAGTCGCACGTGTCCCGCGACGTGGAGCGCCCAGGGCTGGCCTTGGTGCCGGGGCAGGAAAAAGATAAAGGCGCCGGTTAGGAATTCAGTAGGCGTCGAAGAGCCAATGGGGGCGCTGGCTTGCCTGCGATGCGGCCAGCGAGGTCTTCCGGCCAGACCGAGGTGATGGCCATCGCAGGCAAGCCAGCGCCCACATTCAACGTGCGTCGTCTGCGAATCCGATAAATGGGATCCAATTCACAAAACCGCCGCGAACTTTTCTGTATTCCCCGGTACTAACCTATCTCGACAAGAACTTGATGGCCAACTAATGGCATTTCATCGGCGCTTGTTCGAAACGCTATCAAAACAGTTGCCGCTTGTCGGAATAAAACTTCCAGCAACAGGCTGTAACTCTTTTTTGATAATTAATTATTGTTATTTATCAATGGCTTGCAGATTTAACTAGTGCAAATGTGCAACTAATCCAACTTCTTGGACCAACGCACGTTCGATGTTAGTTTGCCGCCCCTTGATTTTCGATGGATCGAACATGTCTTCGTTATTGCCACGGACTCGGTATTTGCTGTGCACTTTCCTGCTCGCCTGCCTGAGCCTGAACAGTGCCACCGCCGCCCCCACGCCAGGGGATCAAGACCTGATCCGTGACCGGCAAAACCGCCTGCTTGAAGAGCAGCAAAGACGCCTGCAAGAACTCCAGGACCTGCCCGGCAAAGAAGCCAAGCCCCAGGCTCCGGCCATGCCGGCCGACACGCGCTGCTTTGCGATAAAAGACATCGAACTCAAGGGCGCCGACAGCCTGCCCGCCGCAGACCGCGAGCGCCTGCTCAAGCCCTACATCGGCAAGTGCCTGGGCGTCTCGCAGCTCAATGAGTTGCTCAAGGTCATCACCGACTACTACATCACCAAGGGCCGCGTCACCAGCCGCGCCTACCTGCCGCAACAAGACCTCTCCACCGGCCATCTGCAAGTGCTGGTGGTCGAAGGCAAACTTGAAGCCTTGAAAAGTGCCGAAGGCAGCACGGTGACTGACCGCGAACTGGCCATGGCTTTTCCCGGCAAAGTCGGCGAGGCGCTGAACTTGCGCGAAGTCGAACAATTGGTAGACCAGTTGAACCGCTTGCCCTCCAAACAGGCGCAAATGGAGCTGACACCCGGCAGCCAGATCGGCGGCAGCGACGTGGTGGTCAAGAACGTCCCGCAAAAACCCTGGCGCGCCAGCCTGTCGCGCAATAACGACGGGCAAAAAAGCACCGGCGAACAGCAGTGGGGCGCCGGCCTTGAGTGGGACAGCCCGCTCGGCCTGGCCGATCAACTGGTACTGCGCGGCGGCCACGACGCCGTCAGCGACCACCAGAAAACCTCGAAAAACAGCATGCTCTACTACAACGTGCCGTGGGGCTGGTGGAACTTCAGCTACACCTACAGCGAGAGCGATTACCGCGCGCTGGGTTACACCGACACCTTCAAGTTCAAGCAATCGGGTGACAACCAGAACCACCAGTTTCGCGCCGAACGGGTGATCCATCGCGATGACGTGAGCAAGACCTCGCTCAACGTCGGCCTGGCGCACCTGCGTACCAACAACTACATCAATGAGGCTCACCTCGAGACCAGCAGCAACCGCCTCAGCGAACTGCAACTGGGCATCAACCACGGCAGGCGCATCGGCAACGCCTTCGTCAACCTCGACCTTGGCATGCAAAACGGCATCGGCGCTTTCGACGCCCAATCTGAAGAGGAGCGGGATCAATACGGCAATCGCCAGCCCAGCGCGCGCTACCGCAAATACACCGCCACCGTCAGCTACCTGCAGCCGTTCACGCTGTGGGGCGAGTCGTTCAGTTTCTCCAGCCTGGCCACCGGCCAACACAGCGAAGACATCTTGTTCAGCCCCCAGCGCATGAGCCTGGGTGGCTCGGCCTCAGTGCGCGGTTTCAAGGATCAGCAACTGAACGGTGACAGCGGCGGTTACTGGCGCAACGACGTGCGCTGGGCCCGCCCAGTGACCTGGGAGTGGATGCGCCCGGCCTTTGCCGAATACGGCGCCAGCGTCGGCTACGACCAAGGCGTGATCAGCAATGGCCGCTACAACGGCGAAGTGCACGGCCGGGTCTCCAGCAACTCGTTGGAGTTGTTCGCCCGTGGCAAATACGTCAGCACCAGCGTGACCTTTGCCCATTCCCTGGAACGCCCGGCAGTGATGAGCGAGCGCGAAGCGCCGATCTACTTCCGCATGGATTTCTTCCTGTAATTCAACGCCCCGTTACATCGAGACTATGACAATGGATGTTCGCCACTTTGCCTTCCTGGCTCGCCAACCTTCTGCTGCGCTGAAGCCGCGAGACTCGTTCTTCGGCCTGCCCAAGCGCGGCCTGGTGCTGATCCTGGCCAACGCGCTGTTCTGGCAGCCGCTGCTGGCCCAGGCCGAAGGCATCGTGGTCAGCGCGCCGGGCACCACCGTCGGCCAGGCCGGCAATGGCGTGCCCGTGGTGAACATCGCCACGCCCAATGGCAGTGGCTTGTCGCATAACCAATTCAAGGACTACAACGTCGGCCCCAACGGCGTGATCCTCAACAACGCCAGCGGCGCCGTGACCAATACCCAGTTGGGCGGCTACATCGTCGGCAACCCCAACCTCAAGGGTGGCGCGGCCAGCGTAATCCTCAACGAAGTCAACGGCGGCAGCCCCAGCCAGTTGCGCGGTTTCACCGAAGTGGCGGGCCAGTCAGCCAAAGTCATCGTCGCCAACCCTTATGGCATCACGTGCAGTGGCTGCGGCTTCATCAACACCCCCAACGCCACGCTGACCACCGGCAAACCCATCCTTGACCAGAACGGCCGTCTGGAGCGTTACCAGGTCGATGGCGGCGCTGTGACCATCGACGGCCAGGGCCTGAACGCGAGTAACGTCGACCGTTTCGAAATCATCACCCGCTCGGCCAAGATCAATGCGCAGATCAACGCGCGCGAATTGACCGTGATTGCCGGGCGCAACGACGTCGATGCCCAAAGCCTGAAAACCACCGCGCGCGCCGACGACGGCAGCGCCAAACCCGAATTGGCCATCGACTCCTCGGCCTTGGGCGGCATGTACGCCGGTGCGATCAAACTGGTCGGCACCGAAGCCGGTGTGGGCGTAAAACTCGACGGCACGCTGGCCGCCAGCGGCGGCGATATCCAGCTGGACGCCAACGGCCACTTGAGCATGGCGCAGACGTCGGCCACCGGTAACATCAAAGTCACCGCACAGAACGTCAACCTCACCGACAAGGTCTACGCCACCGGCAACGTGCAGGTGACCAGCGCCCAAGCCTTGGTCAACCAGCAGAGCGTGGCCGCCGGCCAACGCATCGAACTCAACGCGGCCAGCGTCACCAACCCCGGCATCATCGAGGCTGGCGTCGCGGCGGATAACAGCCGCAACGCCACCGGCGACCTGGTGGTGAACACGCAAACCTTGAACACCACCGGCAACCTGCTGGCCAGCCGCGCCTTGGCGATCACCGCCGCGCAAGCGCTGACCAACCAGGGCGCAATCATCCAGGCCAAAACCGTCAGCGTCAGCACCGCCAAGCTGACCAACCAAGACGCCACCGCCCGTGTATACGGCGAACAAACACTCGCGATCAACGCGCCGGCCATCGTCAACGTCGGCGGGCTGATTCGCTTCGGTGAAGGCCAGGCCGCGACACTCGACAGCGCGTCCCTGGACAACCGCCAAGGCCGCATCGAAATGGCTGGCGGCAGCCTGGTGCTGACCAGTGCCGACCTCAACAACAGCGGCGGCCAAGTCATCGCCAACAACCTGACCGTTAACGCGGGCAGCCTGAACAACCAGAACGGCGTGCTGGTCGCCAGTGCCCTCACGGTGAATGCCAGCGACCTCGACAACAGCCTCAAGGGCCTGATCCAGGCCGACAACGGCGCGCTGAACCTCACCGTCGCCAATGCCTTCAACAACAGCCAGGGTTTCGCCCAGGCCGGCACCGACCTTAACCTCAATGCGGGCAGCCTCAGCAGCAACGCCAACGGCGTGCTCAGCGCCAACACCGGCAAACTGACCCTGGCCACCGCCCAACAGCTCAACAACGCCCAGGGCCGCTTACAAGCAGGGCAGGGCGATATCGAGCTGCACGCGGCAAACCTGGATAACCAAAGCGGCGTGATCGTCGGCAAACAGCTGCTGCTTGACGTGACGGGCGGCAACATCGACAACCGCGCCGGGCGTGTGGTGGGTGATTACCTGGACGTACGCGCCTCCGGCCTCGACAACCGCAACGTGGGTCTGCTGGCCGGTGGCGCGCCGGGTGTGAGCCTGCTGCTGAAGGGGCCGGGCCAATTGCTCAACGCCCAAGGCCGTATCCAAAGCGAAGGCCTGTTGCAGCTGCAAGGCGAGCGCCTCGACAACAGCGCCGGCATCCTGCTCGGCAACGTGATCGACGTGACCGCGCAGAACCTCAACAACAGCAACAAGGGCTCGCTGGTCAGCAATGGCGGCGACGTGACGCTTAACGTCAGTGACCTATTGACCAACGCCGGTGGCGTGATCGACGCGGGCGAACGCAGCGTGTTGGTCAAGGCCCTCACCACCCTCGACAACAGCGGCGGCACCCTGCGCGGCAAGCGCCTGGATATCGCAGCGCAGCACCTGAACAACGACGGCGGCCAACTGCTGGCGGGCAACGGAGGCCTGAGCTACAGCGGCCAGGACGTGAGCAATCGCAAAGGCTTGATCCTCAGCGGCGGCGCGCACACTCAGCTCGACACCGCCAGCCTGGATAACCTCGGCGGCACCGTGCAGGGCGATACCCTGACCGTCACGGCCAACACGGTCGATAACAGCAGCGGCGGCTTGATGGCCAGCCTGCTGGGTAACCTGCAATTGACCGTCGAAGCCCTGGCCAACCGTGGCGGCAAACTGTTTGGTAAAGAACAGGTGACGATCACCGGCGCCACGCTCGACAACAGCGCGGGCGGCCAGATCAGCGGCAACCAGATCAACCTCATCTCACGCGACACGCTGACCAACCGAGGCGGCCTGATCGAAGCCAACCAGGGCCTGACCGTCAGCGGCGGCACCCTCGACAACAGCGCAGGCGGGCAACTGCGTACGCTGGGCGGCGCCACCAGTAGCCTCAACCTCAGCGGCAGCCTCAACAACCAGAACGGCACCCTCGAATTCGGCAGCACCGCTTTCAGCCTCGACGCCACGCACCTGAACAACCAGGGCGGCCAGTTGCAGCACGCGGGCACCGGCCTGTTCCGCATCAACACCGCCAGCCTCACCGGCAGCCAGGGCACCATCAACGGCCTGGGCACCGCCGACTGGGCGTTCGGCAGCGTTGACGGCCTGGGCCGCGTGCAACTCAACGAAGCCCTCACTTACCGAAGCGCACAAGGCCTGGCCCTCAAGGCCGGCGACCGCATGGCCAGCAGCAAGGGCTTGATCCTCGACGTGGCCAGCCTCGACAACGGCGGCGAGCTGCTCAGCGACGGCGACCTGAGCATCACGCTCAGCGGTGACCTGGCCAACAGCGGCCGCATTGCCACCCTGCAAAACCTCAGCGTTACGGCCAACAACCTCAGCCAGAACGGCGGGCGCCTGGCGGGCAACAACACCCAGATCAAATTGGCGGGCACCCTCGACAGCCTTGGTTTCCTCACGGCGCGTCAGCAGCTGGACATTGCCGCGGCACAAATCGGCAACCGCGGCACGCTGGGCGCTCAAGGTGCGGTGAATCTCACCGCCGTCAACGGCATCACCAATGGCGCCGATTCGCTGCTGTTCAGCGGCGGCGACCTGACCCTGCGCGCCAATGGTTTTGCCAATAGCTATGGCGACGTCTACAGCAAAGGCAACCTCACGTTTGCGGGCGTAGATGGCGGGCGGGCGGTGCTGTTCAGCAACCGCTCCGGCACCGTGGAAAGTGAAGGTTCTATTGGGATAAACGCCGGCTTTATCGAGAACGCCAAAGACGTCTTCCAGTTAGGGCAGACACTCGAGACCGGCAGCTTGAGCTGGGTGTGCATGCAACACTGCGGCGAGAAAGACGATTGGCGGCGCGGCGAAATCACCATCAACGAGACCTACCTTGAAACGGCGATCAAGGATTCGGCCTCGGCGCGGCTGGTCGCCGGCCAAGACATGGTCCTGCAAGGCGACACCGTGCAGAACCGCAACAGCCTGATGGCCGCCAATGGCAACCTGAGCATCGCCGCCCAGGACTTGCTCAACGAAGGCTCCGGCACACGCACCGGGCAGCGCAAGCTCGTCATCAACACCCCGGGCCATGTTGCCGATTACCTGTGGGAGCGCATGGAATACATCGACGTGCCTGCGTTCAATGCCGCCACTGCCGCCGGCAACTTCGACAAGGCGCGCTTTGAAGAGCTAAAGGCTCGCTCGCCGAATGTCCGCCCGTTCTCATACACCAGCGACGTCACCACCTGGACCCCCAACGGTGGCCTCGCCTACGACGCCGTTCTGCAGGCCGGCGGCACCGTCGACCTGTCCAACGTAACGCGCAAAATTCAAAACGGCACGCTGCACGACAACACCCTGGCGCAACTCACCGGCACCCTCGGCAACGACCAGACCGGCATCCCCGTGGGCGGCATCAATATCAACCTCAGCAAGCACGTCAACGACGCCAGCGCCCAGGCGCCCGGCAGCGTGTTGCCCGTGGCTACGCTTGCACCGGGCGGCGGCTTCGTGCCCGTGGACTACACCGGCACGCCGTTCGCCCCGGTCGACCCGACCACCTCGCCGTACTTCCAGTTGCCCAAGGGCGACTACGGCCTGTTCGTCAAAAGTGCCGACCCCACCAGCCACTACCTGATCGAAACCAACCCCGAGTTCACCACCGCATCGGGCTTCTTCAGCTCCGACTACATGCTTGGCAAACTCGGTTTCAGCGCCGATAACGCCTGGCGCCGACTGGGCGATGGCCAATACGAAACCCGCCTGATTCGCGACGCGGTAATCGCGCAAACCGGCCAGCGCTTCCTCGCCGGTGGCTTGCTCAGCGACGCCGACCAATTCCGCTACCTGATGGACAACGCCCTCGCCAGCAAAGACGCCCTGCGCCTGAGCGTCGGCGTGACACTCACCAGCCAGCAAGTCGGCGCCCTGACCCACGACATCGTGTGGATGGAAAACCGCGTGGTCGACGGCCAGACCGTCCTCGTGCCGGTGCTCTACCTGGCCCAGGCCGAATCGCGCAACGTGCGCGGCAACAGCCTGATCCAAGGCCGCGACCTCAACCTGGTCACCGGGGGCGACCTGGTCAACGTCGGCACCCTGCGCGCCAGCAACAACCTCTCCGCCGTCAGCAGCGGCAGCATTTACAACGGCGGCCTGATGGAAGCCGGCAACAACCTGAGCCTGCTGGCCCAGGACAGCATCCGCAACGCTATGGGCGGCGAAATTCGTGGCAGCCAAGTCAGCCTTGCCAGCATCAAAGGCGACATCACCAACGACAACGCCGCGATCCAAGTGCGTGAAGGCGTGGGCATGCGCACCCTCACCGACGCCAGCGCGAGCACCATCACCGCGCGTGGCAACCTGGCCATCGAAGCCGGGCGCGACCTCAACAACCACGGCGCCCTGGTCGCCGGCAACGACGCCACCCTCACCGCCGGCCGCGACCTCAACCTGGTCGCCGCCAGCGACACCAGCGTGATCCACAAAACCATCGACGGCGGCGAAAAATCCACCATCACCACCGACGTCAAAAACCTCGCCGCCACCGTGACGGCAGGCGGCAACCTCAACATGCAGGCCGGGCAAGACGTCAACATCATCGGCAGCAACGCCACCGCCGGTAAAGACCTGAACATCCAGGCGGGGCGCGACCTCAACGTCGCCTCCGTCAGCGACATGCACAACGTCGAAGGCAAAGAAAAAGACGGCAAAAAACGCATCAAGACAGCGGATGAACAGACCACGCAAGTGGCCAGCGTGTTGACGGCGGGTGGCGACTTTACCAGCCAGGCCGGGCGCGATACGACGCTGGTGGCGAGCAAGATCAGTGCGGGCAATGAAGCGTATCTGTACAGCGGGGATAAGTTGAACCTGCTGGCGGCCGAGAACAGCACGCATACGTTGTATGACATGAAGAAAAACAGTGGTTGGGGCGCGAAGAAAGAACAGCGCGACGAAGTAACCCGTACCACAAACGTTGGGACCGAGATCAAGACTGGCGGCAACCTCACCTTGATCAGTGAAGGTGATCAGCGTTACCAGGTCGCCAAGCTAAATAGTGGTAAGGACATCATTCTCAACAGTGGCGGGGCCATCGCTTTTGAAGGCGTCAAAGACCTTCATGATGAAAGCCATACCAAGAGCAAGGGTGACCTGGCTTGGTTCAGCGCCAAGGGTAAAGGCAACACCGACGAAACGCTGCGCCAGAGTGAAATGATCGCTCAAGGGCAAATCGTTATTAAAGCGGTCGATGGGTTGAAGATCGATGTCCGGCAGGTGGACCAGCAAACGGTTAGTCAGACCATTGATACCATGGTCAAAGCCGATCCGAATATGGCTTGGCTCAAGGATGCTGAAAAGCGCGGTGACGTGGATTGGCGCCAAGTCAAAGAGATCCACGATAGCTTCAAATACAGCAATTCCGGCTTAGGTGCAGGTTCGCAGATCGTCATTGCGATCCTGATGGCCGCATTTGTCGGGCCGTTGGCAATGACTGCTGCCGCGGGTGCCGGAGCTGGCGTAGCCGTCGCGGCGGGAGCGGGGGCCGTAGCGGCGGGTGCTGCGACCAATGCGACGGTTAGCGTGGTTAATAATCGCGGCAACTTGGGGGCGGTATTCAAGGATGTCACCTCTTCGGATGCTTTGAAGGGGTATGCGATTTCCGGTGTCACCGCTGGATTGACCGCAGCTTATTTTGATGGCTGGACCGGAACTCATACTGATCAGGCGACCAAGCAAATTACGGGGCCACAGCTCAACACATGGACAGGTGTAGGGCAGTTTGCCGCGAACCAGACACTGCAAGGCGGGACTTCAACGCTACTGAGTAAAGCGTTGGGGCAGGGCGGTAGCGGAAGTGAGGCACTGAAAACTGCGTTGTTCAATACCTTGGCAGCGGCAAGCTTCAATGCCGTCGGCGACTACACAAAAAAATGGAACATCGATAACGGTTCAATTCCGAAGATTGCGATCCATGCAATGGTCGGTGGCCTGTTGGCCGAAGCCACAGGTGGAGACTTCCGTACAGGCGCATTGGCAGCCGGGGCCAATGAGGCACTTGTTGTACAACTGAACGACATCGTGAAGGGCGACAAGACATTGTTGTCCATGAGTTCTCAACTGGTCGGCGTGCTGGCAGCGGCCACACAAAAAGATGCGGACGCGAGCAAGCTGGAGAAGGGCGGCTGGGTGGCAAAAAACGCTACGCAGTACAACCATCAACTTCACAAGTCTCAAGCCGATGCACTGGATGAGCAGCGACGGTTCCATCCGGAAAGAGCTGATCGTTTGAATGCCGCGGCCTGTGCTTTGGTGGGTTGCGCCGAGTCGATCCCGACCGACCATGAATCCTATAAGGACTTTAAGGCACTTCAGGATCGCGGCGCGACTTATGCTGCGGAGATCGCCTTGCTTGAATCGACTGGCCAGTTCGGCGGGCGTAGTTGGCAAGATTGGAGCGACGATACGCTCAATGCTCATGGCAAGGCGGTGCAGGTCATTGGCGCAAGCAAAGACACTGCGTTGGGTCTTGCGGGCGGGGCCACCGCTTACACGGGCATGTTGCTGTCGTCACCCGCCTGTGTTGGTGTTGTGACGTGTGCCTTGCCAATCGGGCTGGGCGCGCTTGGCACTACCTCGATGGTGGGGGCGTGGGATTCTGCAAGCCGGATAACAGCGGATTTCAAGTCCAGCGAGCCCGACCGAGTAATGGCTTCTTTCTTTCCGCAAACCTTTCCTGGCGAGTCGAGCGCAACGTCTGACTTGGCATGGGGAGCGGCAAAATCCGCGGCTCAGGCGGCTCTGTTTGGCGGTGCGAGTAAATACTTCAGTGGTCAGCTAGCTGGAGAGCTTGCCGCGACAAACAAGGTAGTACCGAAAGAGATCCCAGCGCCTGTTAAGGGTGGATTGGACCTGTCGAAGGTCGACGTTTTGACCATTAAGGATGCGCGCAAGCTTGAGGGCGAAAATAAAGGTTTAATCTTTGTACAAGAGCCTCAAGGTGACTTCAGCAAGCCGTTCGTGAAATTCGAAGCGGGTACAACGGGAGCATTTTCCGATGTCCTATCGCAGCGTAAGGCAGTACCTGCGATACGGTTTGACAACCCCAATCCCAACGGTAACAATTTCGTGAAGTTTGACGGTGTAGAAGACATTGGCGGCATCACTTTAATTGACCGAAAAACAGCACTTACATCGTTTGATAAACAAATTCAAAGCGTTCAGAGAGTGTCGAGTGCGTTGAAGCAAAATCCTGGCATAAAAGCGGTTTTTGAATTTCCAAATCAAAAAGCGGCTGATAGAGCAACTAATATTTTGATTGAGCAAAATATCAGAAACATTACTGTGAGGGTGGCACCCTAATGACTAAGTACAAACTTGAGTTTCGTCATAGACCCCTATTTTCAGAGCCTATTGAAGGTAGGCACAGTCGCTTTCTGGAAAAGTTGTCCAGCTTAGGTTCGCCGTGGGATTTGGCCGGTACTCCTAAAGCTCCAGATAGTGGGAGCGAGCTTATTGTCTCTGTCTCGTTAGACAAGGTGCTCCCGTCGGGCGTGAAGGGGCGAGTTTCATATGCGCTCCGGAGTGAGAAATATTTAGAAGATGACGCTCAATTTGATGATACGCTCTTTGTTGAGTTCTCAAGCAATAAAGTTGATTACTCAAATTTATTGAAAAGAGTTTTCCCTAGGTATGTAGAGGCTTTTGGCGCCTACAGGGCGGCGCTGCATGATTGGTCTATTACGAGAGGCGATTGGCCCGAAGTTGTGGCTGCCTGCGATGCTACCCAGAAAGATATTAATGGTAGAGACGGTGTTTTTCGTATAAATGCGGCTAATTTTTTTGATGGAGAATTGTGCCTTCGCGCCTTTGGAAAAAGTCCGCAACAGGTCGTTGACTGCTTAAAGGGGCACGTTGAAGAAGTTTCCGAGCTCGCGGGGGGCGTATTGATTGTCGTTAGTTATACTCCGCTGTCCTCCAACGAAATAATGAGCGCGGGTGAACGATTAAAGGCGCTACTGGGTGAGTAACGTTTTTCACTAACGCCGCAGGGGCTCAGGCTGAGAGGCAGGCGTCGCTGAGGAAAGAGTTATTTAACACCTGAACTATGAGCGAGAAGCGGCGGATTTATTTGAGTGCTTAAGTCCTTTGCGACTTGAATGAATCTGCCACCTTTATATTCCTCTTAGCGACTCGTTCACAGGGCGAAGCCCTCAACCATTAAACAAGGAAGTTCAATGGGCATCCCACTCCCCTTCTGGCTCATCATCACAGCCGTCACGGCTTACGTTGCAAGTACGCGCGGGCGCTCAGGGCCCCGGTGGTTTGCAATCTCGCTCTTTCTTCCCTGTGTTGCCCTGGTTGCCGTGTTATTAATGCCCCGGCTGGCGAAGACCGGTGTTGATGCCCTGGTGCACCCGGACCTGCGGCCTTGCCCAGCCTGCAACCAATCCATCCAGGCGGCGGCCTCTCGCTGTAAGCACTGCGGGGCGCAAGTGGAGCCGATTGCCTTGAGAGATCGCAGCGGTTGGGTAGCACGTATGACGGCCGATACGGATGAGGCATTTGAACGGATGGCGGCACAGATGGCGCTCATCGATGTGCCGACAGTGCTTGATGAACCGCCACACCTTTACGCGGGGACGTTTGAGGAAAAAGCCGAGGCGCAAAACGTACTCAAATTCCTGAAGTCTGAACACGGCTTGGATGGGCTGGTGACGTGGCGGTCGGTGAAGCGATAACACGAGATATAGCCGGTAAAATGCGAAAATAGAGGAGGCTTATCTAATTGTCCAACGTCCTCTGTCGCTTAAGTAAATCCGCTTCCCTTATCGCAGCAAATACAAACGAGCGGACGGAAATATATGTCTATCAATAAAGACTGGACCCCCGGCTTCGGCGAGATCGTTACATGGTTCGCCATGGACAAGGCAGGCGCAATCGCCGTGATGGTGAATAACTGCTTTGGCCGCTTGCCGGCCGTTTTGTTAGCGCTGCCTGATGTAGAATCGAAGTTGGATCGTTTGAGCGAATACATGTGGGAGGAGTCTGCCGAGTTCGATAACTACCCTGAAAATAAACAGGGCAAAACGATACTTGGCCTGTATTCCGCTCGCACTTATCGGCATCTTGACCAAAGAGCAGAAGTGGAAGCGTTGATCGGTGAGCGCTCGTCAGCGCATTTGGCGTTGACGGAATATAATTTGCCGTCGATCAAAGGGTTCTATGTTTATCATGGGGTTGAAGGCAGTGTGCCCAATGAAGATTACCCGGTGGGCTATCAAGGGCAGAGCCAGATAGGGGATTATTTCAGGTATTTGCTGCCCACTATTACAGCGAGCATTAAGGATATACCTCTGCCACTCAGAGGTTGCATTGCGGTGTGTGAGACGTTTGAATTTTCTGAACTGTCTTTTTGGTCCAGCGATTGGGTTGATGCGTATTTTAGTCAGTTGTATGTGTGATATTCCGCGTATCAGTTGGGCGGCGCCAGGGCCGCCCGGTTTCTACTCAGGATGGGTCGGCATGGAGCCTGCGAACGATGACATCAAGCAAATCACACCCATCACGCAGCGGAATAGCCAGCAAATGGGCGAAGTCTTGAAGCACCACAGCATCGCTGCTGAGTTGTTCGCGGAAGGCCAGGTTTTCCAGCAGTTGGGTGACGGCTCGAATCCGGTACACGGCGGCGTCGTGAAGGACGTCGAGGGGCGCACAGGTGTCGATGAGCAGAGCGGGGACGGTACTGTCGTGACCCGTGAGGGGCATGTATTGGTTCATGGTGAAACCTCGGTCAGTAGAGTGAAGCCATCACCTTTCGTCGCCAAACGAATGGGTGACAGCTGTACGCAGGTTGGCGAACCGGGACCGAGTTCCGGCAGACCCGAAGGTCTCCCGCGCACAGCTGCCATAAAGCAGCGATGCGGGTACGGAAGCCCCTGCAAGCAAGCAGAAAGCTTTCGCACACGGTCGTCAGGTCGCCAAACCCGATCGCCCTTGTTGGGCGACGGCCCGGACTATAAGCCCCGCACCCAAACCCACGCAAGGCATCAAAGTACTGGCCCACGCACAACGCCTCATGTCTTCAGACCCATGGCCGACACACTGGCGATGATTAAACGCATCAAAGCACCCGCGCCGCTCAATCGCCGGCGCTCTCAACCCTCTTTGACTGACACGCGACATAAGCCGGAGTGACACCGCATGGACGCAATTCCCCCCGCTAAACGGCCGACCATTCTGGCCAGCATCGGCCGTCGCCTGCTGGCGCGAATCATCGACTCTGGCATCGCGGTGCTGATCTTTTTCATCGTCAAATTCAGCGCCGAGGCGCTGTCGGCGTTCGTCCCCGCCGTGACGGCCAAGGGCGGGTTCCTTGCGGCGTTCTTAGCAGGGTTCGCCTACCTCTTGCTCGCAGACGCGCTGCCCAATGGTCAGAGCCTGGGCAAGCGCTTGCTGAGCATCGCGGTCGTCGACCGTAAAACCCGCAAGGGCTGCAGCATTTCACAGTCATTTACCCGCAATGCCGGGGTGCTGGTGATCATCGACTGGGTGTGGATTTTCCTGGAGTCCAGAACCCGCCTCGGCGATATGTTCGCCAAGACCATCGTGATTCAAACCGGCCACTTGACCAAGGTTCGCAGCCTTGCCGATATCTATGACGACGGGAAGCCCGGCACTGCTTGAGGGTGGTCGCCGAGGTTTCAACGTGTTGTTTTTCACGCAGCTAAAGGAATAGCCCATGAGTGGCAGTGGTTACCGCTCCAGCATTTAACGAGTTACACCTTTCTTTCTCACCTTGCGGATCAATAGCGTTATGAGCGATTCAATTTCGGTTGCACAGGGCTACGACCTTGCCAGCCCGGGCAAGCGCCTTCTGGGCTACATCATCGATATGGCGGTGGTGTTTTTCTTTTTGTTCTTGAAGAGTTTTTTGGGCTACGTCGCTTTTTATGTTCATTCAGCGGCCGGCTTCGTGGTGTTGCAGTACCTCCACTACCTGCTGTTCCTGCTGGCGTTGGGGTACATGCTGTTTTGCGACGCCTTGCCCAACGGCCAAAGCCTGGGCAAACGCCTGTGCCGCATGACTGTGGTGGGTTACCCGTACCCCACCCACTGCACGGTGTTCCAGTCGTTTTTGCGCAATGTGCCCAAGCTGCTGTTCAGCCTGTTGGATGGCCTTTTTGTGTTGTTCGGCTTGCGCCGTCGCTTGGGTGATATGTTGGCCAGGACGGTTGTGGTCAACGTCTGAGGACGGCGACCTGCACAGGTCGCGATCCCCGCGTTCGAAGGCGTTACAGCAATTTGCGCTGCACCGCCTCATCCAACGTACTGCGCGTCAACGCTTCAACCACTTCACCGGTATTGGCCTGGAACGGAATACCCACGATCAGCACCAAGTGCATCCAGGTGCGCACGGATTCGCTTTTCTTGACCCGGCCCAGTTCTTTGCCGTCCTTGTCCTTGAACACGGTCTCCAGGGTGAAGGTGTTTTTCGCCGTGGACGGGATGATGAAGAAGGTGACGCCGGTGATGATCGCCGAGGCCATGCTGAACTGTTCGTTGTTGTACAGCGTGGCGTCGGCGTAGATGTCCGAGTCGACCTTGTCGGTGCTCACCCGCGCAAAGCGGTTGGACTGGCGGAACGCATCGGCCACGGATTTTTCCCAGAGGGCCGCAGGCGCGCCAGCGGTGGCGTTGCCGGGGCCGCCGTTGACCTGGCTCAGCGCTGTGGTGCGCACGTAAGCGGTCGGCTTTTGTGCCGGCGCGTTGGCGGTCGGCGGCCAGGTTTGCACCGGTGGCAGTTCCTGTTGCGAGTAGGACACGCAGCCGGTCAGTAAGACGGCGGCGAGTACCAGGCTGTGCTTGATCAATCCTTGCATGTGTTGCTCCTTGAATTCAGGGTTTGGCCAGTTTGGCGGTGGCAGTGTCGAGCAGTTGCGCAACGAGGGTGTTCAGTTGCTGGGCGCCCATGGACGGTGCCCAGTATTCGCGGCCGTACAGGCCCACGTTGTGTTCGAACTTGAGGTCTTCCTTGGCCGTGGCCAGTTCTTTGCCGTTGCGGTCGACGATCACCAGGTCGCCGGCCACTTCGAAGCTGTCCACATAGATCGGCCCGTTGACCCAGATCCAGATCGTCAGCGTCAGCAAGGCGCCGGGGATGTAGGCCGGGTGCGGTGCGCGATGGCCTTTGAGCGAGGTCATGTTGAACTTGAGCACCACGTCGTTCTCTTCAAGACGGGTGGGGTACTCGGTGACTTGCTTGAAGTAGCCCGCCGTGCGCACGTACTGGTTGAGCTGGGCGGTGAGCGAGCGGCTGATCGCGGTTTTGTTGGCGTCATTGACGTCGGCGGCGCTCACCGCCACATCGGCGATTTGCGCGCTGCGCGGGCTGCTGCTAGTGGCGGGGTGGAGCGGGGCGCCAATGGGGCCGGTGACGGTATAGGAGACGCAGCCGGTCATCGACAGCGTCGCGATCAGCGCCGCAGCGCGGCAAAGTGTGTTCAGCACAAAATTTCCCTATTAATGAACGAGCCAAGCCAGGGTCTCGACCGGGCGGTCGATAACTTGAGGCGTGTGCGTGAATGCAAGACGGTCACCGAAACAGCTTGAGAAGCCCTCTCAACCCCGTAAAATACCGCGATTGTTTTAAGCACGATACTTTTCAGGGACGAAATCAGAGATGCGCGCATTAGCCGTATTGCTCGCCGCCTGCCTCATGGCCGGCTGCGCCTCCAAGCCGGATTACTACATCTCCCCGGCGCCGGTCACCATTCCCAAGACCGCTACTTATTGGCTCGACACCTTCGACGTTGACGTGGTGGGCAAGAACGAGCGCTTTATGCCCGATGCCAAGGTTCGCCAGCAATTGGGCGTCGACCTGGTTAATCGTCTGCTCCAGGCCAAGCGCTACGCCACCAGCAAAGACCAGGCCGACTACCTGCTCGACGTCGACGTGATCTATACGCGGCGCATCCAGGACACCCAGGGCGGCTTTATGACCGCCATCGTTGACGACAACACCATCCTGGCCAGCGTCGACTTCAACTATTCGGTCAAGATCAAAAAGGCGGATGCCCAGATACTGCACTTTTCCCAAGCTCGCCAGGGGCTCATGCCTGCGGGTTACAGGGGCGACTGGCAAAACATGAAAACCATGGCCGGTGTGCTGACCAACTCCGGCAACTCGGGCGTGGAGTCCTATTACACCGGTTTGTTGAGCCGCTTCATCGTTGATGACTTACGTAACATCCCGTCGCGCTAGCGTTACCGGCTGCAACGGCTGATCTCTCACTCTAGGAGCACCTTGTGAAAACACTGTCCAAAATCCTGCTGTCTGGCCTTACCGCCGCAGCGCTGCTGACCGTGGCCGGTTGCGCCACGGAGAGCAACCGCGCGATGCCGGTGGAGCAAGTCGCCAGCGCCAACGTCGCCTATTCCGGCGTGCGCGTGCCCATTGCCGTGGGCAAGTTCGATAACCGCTCCAGCTACATGCGCGGCATCTTCTCCGACGGCGTTGACCGCCTCGGTGGCCAGGCCAAGACCATCTTGATCACCCACCTGCAGCAAACCAACCGCTTCAGCGTGCTGGACCGCGACAACATGGGCGAAATCTCCCAGGAAGCCGCGATCAAAGGCACCGTGCAAAAGCTCAAGGGCGCTGACTACGTAGTGACTGGCGATGTGACCGAATTTGGCCGCAAAGAAACCGGTGACCGCCAGCTGTTTGGCATTCTCGGCCGTGGCAAAACCCAAGTGGCTTACGCCAAAGTCGCGTTGAACATCGTCAACATCAGTACTTCCGAAGTGGTGTATTCCACCCAGGGCGCCGGTGAATACGCGCTGTCCAACCGTGAAGTCATCGGTTTCGGCGGCACCGCCAGCTACGACTCCACCCTCAATGGCAAGGTCCTGGACCTGGCCATGCGCGAAGCCATCAACCGCCTCGTCGACGGCATTAATGCCGGCGCCTGGAACCCGCGCAACTGATCAGCAGCACCTCAAGGAGCAGTACACGGATGAGCAAGGCAGTTAAGTTGGCGCTGATGCTGACAGCAATCGCAACGGTCGCCGGGTGCCACACGGCGCCCCAGCCCCTGTATCAGTGGGAAAGCTACCAGCCGCAGGTTTACGAGTACTTCAAGGGCGAGCCCAAGGAGGCGCAGGTCGAAGCGCTGGAACGCGACCTGCAAAAGATCAACGCCAGTGGCCGCAAGGCCCCGCCGGGTTACCACGCGCACCTGGGCATGCTGTACATGACCATGGGCAAGGATGACCAGATGGTGCAGGAGTTTCGCACCGAGAAGGCGCTGTTCCCCGAGTCTGCTTCGTACATGGACTTTCTGCTGAAAAACGCCAAGACCGGAGTCGCCACTAAATGAGCCTGTTAAAACTTACCGGCGCCTTGCTGGCCCTGGCTTTGCTCGGCGGTTGCGCAGCGCCCAAGACCATTGATTACACGGCGTACAAACAGGCGCGGCCGAAGTCGATCCTGGTACTGCCGCCGGTTAATGAGTCGCCGGAAGTGCAGGCGTCCTACAGCATGGTGTCGCAAGTCACCTATCCGTTGGCCGAAGCCGGCTACTACGTGTTGCCGATTGCCCTGGTGGACGAAACCTTCCGCCAGAACGGCCTGACCACCGCCAACGATATCCAGGGCGTGGCACCGGCCAAGCTGCATGACATTTTTGGCGCGGACGCGGCGCTGTACATCACCGTGAGTGAGTACGGCACCAAGTACATGTTGATCTCCAGCGACACCTCGGTGACGGCCTCGGCCAAACTGGTCGACCTGCGCACCGGCACCACCTTGTGGACCGGCTCGGCGCGGGCGTCCAGCGAGGAAGGCAACAACAACGGCGGCGGCCTGGTGGGCATGCTGATCACGGCGGCGGTCAAGCAGGTGATCAACAGCTCCACCGATGCGGCGCATCCGATTGCCGGTATCACCAGTGCGCGCCTGCTGTCGGCGGGGCAACGCACCGGGATTCTGTATGGCCCGCGCAACCCGAAATACGGCACCGACTGAGTTGCCTGTGCACCCGTGAAAGAGCGTTTGCTGGCCCTCACAGGCTGGCAAACGCTTGGGCGGTTGGGTGGTCAGTTCACAAGGATGTCGTTCGGTCTGATCAATTGCGTACTTTTCAACAAAAAGCCCGTCGTACCGTTGCCGGCCACGTCGATGGCGATGAAGTAGCGGCCGGTTTGCGGGCTGTACTGCACCATCGTATCTCCGGCGCGCCCGGTAAATGCCTGAACAAGCCTGAGGCGTGTATTGGCTTCTTTCTCCACGCCGCGCAGGTCAATGCTGTGTGTGCCGCTGGTGAAATTCGTGAGTAACCGAGCATTGAAATAGGTCGATTCGCGGGCGCTGTTGAAGACGAAGCGCGGTTTTGCCACGGGAGCATTCACGCGTGGCGTCGCGCTCGTCGTAGTCGGTGTGTGTCGCCTGTGCTTGGTTACCTCGGACGTTCTTGAGGGCAAGAGGTCACTTGGCGTGACTTGCCCATGGGTCTTGATAAACAGGTCAGCGCTGCCATTGCCGTTGAGGTCGATGGACACCGAGCCCATGCCGCTTCTTTCATCGTAGGTGAGCAACGCCTCACCGGCTTTGCCGCTCCAGGCACTCACAACGGACAGTGAGGACAGGCCCGCATTCCTCAATGCCTGCGTCACATCGATCTTGTCGCTGCCGCTGGTGAAATCCATGATTTCATCCGGGTTCTGCGGCGTGGAATCGCTGGCGTAGTTATACACAAAACTATCGGCGCCTCTGCCGCCGCGTAGTTGATCGGCGCCGCCGCCGCCGGTGAGCCGGTTATTTTCGTCGTTACCGATCAGCGCATCATGGCCGGAGCCGCCGATGGCATTCTCCATCGTGACGCCGCGTGCGATTGAGACGTTGCCCCGGCCGTGGCCCACATCAGAGAACGAACCGGCCTTGAGGTTGATGACTTGGTTGGTGTGATAGCCCGAGACGTCCAGTGTGTCGTTGCCGGCGCCGTCCCAGATGCAAAAAACAGCAGCGTCACGATCGCTGCGCAGCGAGTAGTAGTCCCTCCCGGTGTTGGAGTTGAACCCATAGGTGTTGTTTTCCCTGCGGGTTTGATAGTTGGCGCCATAGTTGTGTTGGATGGCACTGATGTCATCCATCATGGGGGCGAAGGGTATGCCGCCGATGTTTTTGCCGCTGTCTGGAGCACCGAAGTAGCTCATGACGGTATGGGCTTTAGAGTCTTGTGCATAGACTCGATTTGAATGGTCCCATTTGCGGTTGGCATCGTAAGCACCGGGGTGAGTGAGGCCGAGTGTGTGGCCGATTTCGTGGGTCATCACATTGCGACCCAAAAAGCCTGCGCTGTAACTGCTATCGCCACTTTCGGGACCAGGGCCGGGAAAGAATGCTCTGGCACCTACTTCTCCAGAAAGTTTGAAGGTCAATCGTCCTTCTGCTTGCCCGCCGTTTTCATTGAAGTCCAAGTTCGCCACATCGCTCCAGGATTGGATAGCGCGCCGGGCTTCTTGCTTATGGTATTCGCTGAATCCGCCGCCCCAGAAGGAATAGGAAATCTCGGTTTTGTTATTTCGGTTCCAATCCTCCCATTTTTCCGCGCCATGTGTGAGTTGCTCCACAGCCCGCTGTTTATCAAAGGATTGCTTGCCGACTCTGCTGATGTACGGATCGTTCGCGCGCAGGGTGGCGTCATAGTTGCCCCCATAATGGCTGGGACGGCTTGTAGCAGCGTCCTTACGGTGATTTGACTGCGCGTTCTGCTGCGCAGGTGCACGCACAAAGCGGTGGGGGATCAAAGGTTGAATAAAGGGTCGGAAGATCGCCCGAGATATGGAAGGGCGAGAGGGCCCTTGGGCCGGGTGGGCGGCATTCGGCTGGGGGGGAAAGAAAGGCGCTCTGAAATCTATTCTCAACGTGATAATTCCCAGTGTTTATTTGTTGTTCTCCCTACAGAAAAAGTCCGCAATTCCGTTGCGCTAGGCGCAAAACTGGCAGTGTTAGAAAGAAATTCCAAAGGCCAACATGTGACTAAGCAAGTCTTTAACGTGTGGTTTTTAACGTGATGAAGTTGTCGAGTTTTTATACCCGTGCGGCGTGTTCTCAACGTTTAGGCTTGTTACAGCGGGGGCAGCAATAGCAGGCTGATTTGTCTTATGTGTTTATGGCGGTTTTTCCAAGACACACCGACTATTAACCCGAACGTGTGGGGCCTTGCGTCTTACCTTGTGAACGCATTATTCATTCACGAGGTTAAGCCTATGTACCGTCCACTTTTACACGTGCGTCCTGTCGCCCAAGGCTTCACCGTGACCTTGCTGGTGGCGCTGGCCGGTTGTGGGTTGTCTTCTTCCCGTGATGCCGCCAAGCCTGAGCACGCTGCACCTGTCGCAGAACTGCAAAGCGAGCCTGTGCAGGGTGCGCAGAGCAAACGTATGCCAATGCCGGCGCCGATGGCCATGCGCCTGGTGAGTCAGGATTCAGCCGCGATGGCCTACCGTAGCGAGCCACGCGAGCACTACGCAAACCTGCCGGACAACCCGGTGCACCGCGTTGCCGAAACGCCGGTGTCGACGTTCAGCGTCGACGTCGACACTGGCAGTTATGCCAACGTACGACGCTTCCTCAACCAAGGCCGCCTGCCGCCCGAAGGTGCTGTGCGATTGGAGGAAATGGTCAATTACTTCCCCTACGACTACGCCCGGCCCAGCGACGGCTCGCCCTTTGGCTTGACCACCGAGGTGGCCGCCACGCCGTGGAACCCGCACACCCAACTGCTGCGCATCGGCATCAAGGCCACCGACCGCGCCGTGGCGGACCTGGCGCCGGCCAACCTGGTGTTCCTGGTGGATGTGTCCGGCTCCATGGACCGCCGCGAAGGTTTGCCGCTGGTGAAAAGCACGCTGAAATTGCTGGTAGACCAGCTGCGCGAGCAAGACCGTGTGTCGCTGGTGGTCTATGCCGGTGAGTCCCGCGTGGTGCTCGAGCCCACCTCCGGGCGCGAAAAAACCAAGATCCGTAACGCCATCGACCAACTCACTGCAGGTGGCTCCACGGCCGGCGCATCGGGTATCGAGCTGGCTTACCAGATGGCCCGCGCAGGGTTTATTGACAAGGGCATCAACCGCATCCTGCTGGCCACCGACGGTGACTTCAATGTGGGCATCAGCGACTTCGACAGCCTTAAGCAGATGGCCGTCGACCAGCGTAAAAGCGGTGTTTCCCTGACCACCCTGGGCTTCGGTGTGGATAACTACAACGAACACCTGATGGAACAACTGGCCGACGCCGGCGATGGCAATTACGCCTACATCGACAACCTGCGTGAAGCACGAAAAGTGCTCGTCGACCAGCTCAGTTTAACCCTGGCGGTGGTGGCGCGGGACGTAAAATTGCAGGTGGAGTTCAACCCGGCCCAGGTCAGCGAATACCGGCTGCTGGGCTATGAAAACCGCGCCTTGAAACGTGAGGACTTCAACAACGACAAGGTCGACGCGGGCGAGATCGGCGCAGGGCATACGGTGACCGCGCTGTACGAAATAGTGCCGAAGGGCCAGAAAGGTTGGTTGGAGCCGCTGCGTTACGCCGCCGCGCCTGCCGCTGAAAACAAATCGGCTGAGTTGGCGATGTTGCGCGTGCGCTACAAACCGGCGGCGGGCGGCGGCAGCCAACTGATTGAGCGGCCCATCAGCACTGAGTCGACCAAGGCCAGCGACGACCTGCGCTTCTCGGCCGCCGTGGCGGCCTTCGCCCAACAGCTCAAGGGCGATGGCCGCTACACTGGCAGCATGAGCCTGCAGGACACCGCCGCCCTGGCCCGCTCGGCCCGAGGCGACGACCCGTTCGGGCTGCGCAATGAGTTTGTGCAACTGGTGGAATTGGCGCAGAGCCTCAAACACTGATTTTGCCTGCAGCGTCGATCCAATGTGGGAGCTGGCTTGCCTGCGATAGCATCACTGCGGTGTAACTGAAACACCGAAGCGTCTGCATCGCGGGCAAGCCCGGCTCCCACAGGTAATCTGCATTGATCCATCGAAAGGAGTTCGCCACCTACATGGCCGTACCCGATGATTCACCCAGCGACGAATCGCTGTTGGCCCGCTACCGAACCGGTGACGGTGCCGCGTTTGAGGTTTTGTACGCGCGGCACCGCCAAGGCCTGTACCGGTTCCTGGTGTCCCTGAGCAACAAGGCCGAGCTGGCCGAAGAGGTTTACCAGGAGACCTGGCTCAGCCTGATCCGCAGCACCACCCAGCCACAAGGCCGGGCGAGCTTTCGCACCTGGCTGTTCCAGATTGCCCGCAACCGCCTGATCGACCACTGGCGCAAGCACGGCGTGCATAACCCGCTGCACGACAGCTTCGACGAGCAACTGCACGCCCAGCCCGACGACAGCGCCGGCCCCGAGCAACACCTGAGCCTGAGCCGCGACCAGGCGCGCCTCGACGCCGCGTTGCAAGACTTGCCCGAAGACCAGCGCGAAGTCTTCCTGCTGCGCCTGCACGGCGACCTCGAAGTGCCGCAAATCGCCGCCCTCACCAACGCCCCGCTGGAAACCGTAAAAAGCCGCCTGCGCTACGCCCAGCAGAAACTGCGCCGCCTGCTGGCCGAGGAGATACCCGCATGACCGACTCCCGACACACCCCAGACCCCGACGACGTGTTGCTCCAACACTTTCGTCAACACAGCACAGGCGAGCCGCCTGCGTCCCTCGACGCCTTCATCCTCAACACCGCCCGCCGCGAAGCCCCTGCGCCGCCGCCAAGCCTGTGGCAACGCTGGCTGCAAGCCTGCCGCCAACCGCGCTGGCAGATGGCATTCGCCACCGTCGCCGGCGTGGCACTGATGATCGGCGTAGTGATGCGCTCGCCCGTGCCGCAGCCGGAGATATCCACCGCAACCTTCACCGCGCTCCACCAAGAAGCCGCACGCCCTGCGCCACAAGCCTTCTCGGCCCCTGCGCCCGCGCCCATGGCCCGCATGGCCGCCGCACCGCCCGCCCAGGCCGAGATCGCCGACGCGATGGCGGATGCGCCCGCAGCGAAACTCAGCAAACGCGCGGCGGTGGCGTTGCCATCGTTGGAGCAGGGGCTGCAGGAGATTGTGGATTTGCGCCTGGCGGGGGAGAGCAAAGTGGCGGATGAAAAGCTGCTGGCGCTGCATAAGCGCTTTCCCAAGGAAGACTTGCCGGCGCGGTTGGAGGTGTTGCAGAAGCGTTAAATCGACACCCACAAAAAAGCCCCAGGCCTTTCGACCTGGGGCTTTTTCATCTGTATATGGTGCACCCGGCGGGATTCGAACCCACGACCCCTGCCTTCGGAGGGCAGTACTCTATCCAGCTGAGCTACGGATGCTTGTGCGGGCGACATCATACCCATGTCGCCCTTGGGCGTCCATGCCGGTCTTTGGCCGTTTATGGGTAGGAATTGGCTGCATAGAGGCCCTGCGCCGGGTGCCAGTGGTCGATGCGGTGGAACCCGGCCGAATCACGCTGATCCGAAAGATTCGGCAAATGCGCCGTTTTCGTTCTTTTTTTCGAACAGACTATTGCCCTGTACCCCCATTGATCCTAGGATTCGTTTGAGATTTCAAACGCTCTGTCTCCCGTGCGCTATCCACTCTTTCCCGCGTGCTGGGGCTGATTTCCCTGACGGCAGCCCACAAGGCGCCTTTCAACAACTCTAATTCGCTCCGCGTGCGCGCGGTGCTGTTAAGGAAAGCCGACATGCAGCTCAAAGATACCCAGTTGTTCCGCCAGCAAGCCTTTATCGATGGCGCTTGGGTCGATGCGGACAACGGTCAAACCATCAAGGTCAATAACCCTGCCACGGGCGAGATTCTCGGCACCGTGCCGAAGATGGGCGCTGCCGAAACGCGCCGCGCTATTGAAGCCGCCGACAAGGCCCTGCCGGCTTGGCGTGCTCTTACCGCCAAGGACCGCGCCAACAAGCTGCGTCGCTGGTTCGAGCTGATTATCGAGAACCAGGACGACCTGGCTCGCTTGATGACCCTTGAACAAGGCAAGCCGCTGGCCGAAGCCAAAGGCGAAATCGTCTACGCCGCCTCGTTTATCGAGTGGTTCGCTGAAGAGGCCAAGCGCGTCTACGGTGATGTGATTCCTGGCCACCAGCCGGATAAGCGCCTGATCGTGATCAAGCAGCCGATTGGTGTTACCGCCGCTATCACGCCGTGGAACTTCCCGGCCGCGATGATCACCCGTAAAGCCGGCCCGGCCTTGGCCGCCGGTTGCACCATGGTGCTCAAGCCCGCTTCGCAAACGCCGTTCTCGGCGTTCGCCCTGGCTGAACTGGCCCAGCGCGCCGGCATTCCCAAAGGTGTGTTCAGCGTGGTCACCGGCAGTGCTGGCGATATCGGCAGCGAGCTGACCAGCAACCCAACAGTGCGTAAATTGTCCTTCACCGGCTCCACTGAAATCGGTCGCCAGCTGATGGCCGAATGCGCCAAGGACATCAAGAAAGTCTCCCTGGAACTGGGCGGCAACGCGCCGTTTATCGTGTTTGACGACGCCGACCTGGATAAGGCCGTCGAAGGCGCGATCATTTCCAAATACCGCAACAATGGCCAGACCTGCGTCTGCGCCAACCGCCTGTACATTCAGGATTCGGTGTACGACGCGTTTGCGGAAAAACTTAAAGTGGCCGTGGCCAAGCTCAAGATCGGCAACGGTCTGGAGGAAGGCACCACCACCGGCCCGTTGATCGACGAAAAAGCCGTGGCCAAGGTTCAGGAGCACATCGCTGATGCCCTGAGCAAAGGCGCGAAGCTGCTGGCCGGTGGCAAGGTCATGGAAGGTAACTTCTTCGAGCCGACTATCCTGGTCGACGTGCCGAAAAACGCCGCCGTCGCCAAGGAAGAAACCTTCGGCCCATTGGCGCCGCTGTTCCGTTTCAAAGACGAAGCCGAAGTGATCGCGATGTCCAACGACACCGAGTTCGGCCTGGCTTCGTACTTCTACGCCCGTGACCTGGGCCGTGTGTTCCGCGTGGCTGAAGCCCTGGAATACGGCATGGTTGGCGTTAATACCGGGTTGATCTCCAACGAAGTGGCGCCGTTCGGCGGCATCAAGGCTTCGGGCCTGGGCCGTGAAGGCTCCAAGTACGGGATCGAGGATTACCTGGAAATCAAATACCTCTGCCTGGGTATCTGACCGGTAAGAGATTGCAGCAAACGCAGAGGGCACGAGAGCGCTGACCCTTTGCGTGTTTTACACCGTTATTCGTAGTGGCCGGGAAAGCTGTGGCAGTCGATCATCGCATGCTGCCGTAGTTGCCTCCCCGCCACGTATTCCTTGGACCACGCCACCCGATGAGTGGCGAATGAGGACTTTATGAGCAAGACCAACGCATCCCTGATGAAACGCCGCGAAGCCGCTGTACCACGCGGTGTTGGCCAGATTCACCCGATCTTCGCCGAGTCGGCAAAGAACGCCACCGTGACCGACGTTGAAGGTCGCGAGTTCATCGACTTCGCCGGCGGTATCGCCGTGCTGAACACCGGCCACGTGCACCCTAAGATCATCGCCGCCGTGACCGCGCAGTTGAACAAGCTGACCCACACCTGCTTCCAGGTATTGGCCTACGAGCCTTACGTGGAACTGTGTGAAAAAATCAACGCCAAGGTGCCAGGTGATTTCGCCAAGAAAACCCTGCTGGTCACCACCGGCTCCGAAGCCGTAGAAAACGCCGTGAAAATCGCCCGTGCCGCCACTGGCCGTGCCGGCGTGATCGCCTTTACCGGCGCCTACCACGGCCGCACCATGATGACTTTGGGCCTGACCGGTAAAGTCGTGCCTTACTCGGCCGGCATGGGCCTGATGCCCGGCGGTGTGTTCCGCGCGCTGTTCCCGAACGAACTGCACGGTGTGAGCGATGACGACGCCATCGCCAGCATCGAACGCATCTTCAAAAACGATGCCGAGCCGCGTGATATCGCTGCCATCATCATCGAGCCGGTGCAGGGCGAAGGCGGTTTCTACGTCGCGCCTAAATCCTTCATGAAGCGCCTGCGCGAACTGTGCGACAAGCACGGCATCCTGCTGATCGCCGACGAAGTGCAAACGGGCGCTGGCCGCACCGGTACGTTCTTCGCCATGGAGCAGATGGGCGTCGCCGCCGACCTGACCACCTTCGCCAAATCCATCGCCGGCGGCTTCCCGTTGGCCGGTGTGTGCGGCAAGGCTGAATACATGGACGCCATCGCGCCAGGCGGCCTGGGCGGCACCTACGCCGGTAGCCCGATCGCGTGCGCCGCGGCGTTGGCGGTGATGGAAGTGTTTGAAGAAGAGCACCTGCTGGACCGCTGCAAGGCAGTCGGCGAGCACCTGGTCACTGGCCTCAAAGCCATTCAAGCCAAGTACCCGGTGATCGGCGAAGTGCGTGCCCTGGGCGCGATGATCGCGGTGGAGCTGTTCGAAGATGGCGACAGTCACAAGCCGAACGCCGCTGCTGTGGCCTCCGTGGTTGCCAAGGCGCGTGACAAGGGCCTGATCCTGCTGTCCTGCGGCACCTACGGCAACGTGTTGCGCGTACTGGTCCCGCTGACCTCGCCGGACGAGCAGTTGGACAAAGGCTTGGCGATCATCGAAGAGTGCTTCTCTGAGCTGTAAGCACAAGCTGACCTGGTCGACAGAAAAAACCCGCTTCGGCGGGTTTTTTTGTGCCCGATGCAACACATTCAGGCCTTGTTCATTGTACGCAGACGGCCTGATTGTCTAAGGTTGCAGCATTGCCGATGGAGCGTGCTGGATGACTGCTGTTGATTTACCGGCTGTACCCCGAGTGTTGATTGCTGAGGCGGACCCTTGGTCGCGGGACTTACTCAAGCATGTGTTATTGAATGTGCGCTGCGACGCACGGCTGGATGTGTGTGCAGATGGGCAGCAAGCGGCCACACTGCTGCAAGAAAAGACCTACGACCTGATCCTGGCGGATTGGGAGCTGCCGGGCGTCGATGGCCTGAGCCTACTGCGCAGCGTGCGCCAGAAGCGCCGTTCGCTGCCATTCATACTGCTGAGCAGTCGCAATGACAGCGCCAGCGTGCGCGAAGCCTTGCCCCTGGCGCCGACGGCGTACCTGACCAAACCGCTGAACATGGAAGGCCTGACGCAGCGCCTGCAAGACCTGCTGCTCAACGAAGGCGAAAGCGTGTATTGCGAGATCCCGCCGCTGGCGCCGGGTATGACCCTGCCGGTGTTCCTGGAGCGCCGCCGTGACGCCTGCGACGGTGCGCCGTTGCGGGTGGACGTAAAAGCCGCCGTGGAGCACAGCCTCACGCCGGAGGGCCTGGACCTTAAACGCCTGGAAGACCAGGTGCGCATGGACCCGCAAATTACCGCCGTACTGATCGCCGCCGCCAACAGCGCCGGGCATCACGGCACGCCGGTGCAAACCCTGTCGGCTGCGCTGCACAAGCTGGCGGCCGGGCAGAGCATGAACCTGATCCTGGGCCTGGCGCTCAAGCACAACGTGGTGTTGGGCGACCCGGCGCTGCTGGCCTATGCCGAGCGTCACTGGCAGTTGTCCGAGGACACCGCCGACTATGCCCGCCGCCTGGCGCGCATGCTGGAGCTGGAGCACGAGCGCTGCTACAGCGCCGGCATCCTGCATCGGCTCGGTGATTTGGCGTTATTGCGCTGCCTGGAAGACTGGCGTCAGGGTGGCGGCGCGTTGGACGACGAAGCGATTGGTGAATCGCTCGATACGTTTGGTGCGGCTTATGGTTCGGCATTGCGCGCGCGTTGGCGCTTGCCGTTGGAACTGCGCCAGCTGATCGCGGCGATCTATTCACTCGAAGGTGGGGTGTATTCACGTGAAGCGCTGGTGATGAACCTGGCAGCGCAAATGGCCCGCCTGACTGAGCATGAAGGCCTGGAGGAGTTGGCGGGGAGCAAGACGGCGCGCTTGCTGAGGGTTGGGTTGTCGGAGTTGATGCGGGTGCGCAAAAACTAGCCGGCAACGAGGTTCAAGTGTGGGAGCGGGCTTGCTCGCGAATGCGGTAGATCAGTCAATATTTTCGGCGACTGGCACACCGCATTCGCGAGCAAGCCCGCTCCCACATTTTGATGTGCGTTAACTCGCTATGACGCGGTTCTTGCCTTGGCGCTTGGCCTCGTACATCGCCGCATCAGCCCGCGCAAAGAGGCTGTCGAGCGTTGAATCTTCTTCGCGCAAGCTGGCCAGGCCCTGGCTGACAGTCACCTTGAAATTCCGGCCTTCATAGCTGAAGCTCAGCGCCAGGATTTCCTTGCCCAGCCGCTCGGCCACCTGCAACGCCATCTCCGGCGCACACCCGGGTAACACGGCGGCAAATTCCTCGCCGCCAATGCGTCCGAACAGGTCGCCACGGCGCAATACGCCGCGACCGCTCTCGGCGATACGCCGCAACACCTGGTCGCCCTCCAGATGGCCGTAGCTGTCGTTGACGTCCTTGAAATCATCGATGTCCAGCAACAGGAATGCCAGCGGCGAGCCCTGGGCGCTGGCGCTGTCAAAGGCTTGGTTGGCACATTCGAAAAAGTGCCTGCGGTTGCTGCTTTGGGTGAGCACATCGGTGGTGGCGAGGCGGTGCAGCTCTAATTCCATCTGTTTCTTTTCGGTGATGTCTTCGGCCATGCCGACCACGATCACAGGTTTGCCGGGCTCGACTTGCTGATTGATATAGCACTTGTCGCTCAGCCAGCGAATCTGCCCGTCGGCGGTGATGATGCGGTACTCGCGGTCTTCCACGGCGCCCTGTTCCAGTACGCGGGCCAGGCTGTGTTCGGCGTAGTCGAGGTCTTCGGGGTGAATGCTGTTGCGCCATTCGCGGTAGTCGGCGAGCAGCAAACCGGCCGAACGGCCAAACACCCGCTCGTAGGCCGGGCTCACATACAGCACGCGGCGCGTTTCCCAATCGATGGCCCACAACACGGCATTCACACTGACCAGCAAGGAACTCAGCAACTGTTCGCGCTCGCTCAACCGTTCGACTTCACCCTGGGCATGCATCAGCGCCAACAGGGTTGCCGCCGCCGCCGGGCGGGGAGGCTCGGCAGCAGGGGCATCGGGCAGGTAGGGATGTTCGTGAACCATCGGTACAACTCTCTCTGGGCGCGCCGCAGGATGGAGCAGCGGTCACTACAAGGGGTCACCATGATGGCGAAGTGTTCATTGAGAGAGGGGAATTGCGGTGAAGTTCCGTGAACGTGTTGACTAAGAAATGACGTCAGAAACCGGTTGTAGGCCGATTTTCGTGGTGAATAGGCTGGTTTTGGTGGGTGGGTGACTGTGGCGAGCTCGCCACAGCCACAACACAAGCCCGCTCAGTAAAAGCGGGCTGTGAATGCCGGGTCAGACCGCTGCAGGGCGCAGCGAATAGGTCTTCAGCTGGTGGGCAAAATCGCGCAGGGACTGGATACCGCTGGCCTCAGCCTCGTGCACCCATTCCTTGATCGCAGCCAACATGTCGTGGCCATTGGAGCTGGTCTTCAGCCAGATCTGCTGCAGCGCCAGGCGCTTTTCGTAGATCACGGTGAGCGCGTGACTGTGTTCCAGCATGCTCTGGATACGCACATGGTGGCGGTCATCCAGCAAGCTGGTTTCACGCGACAGCAGGCGTTTGGCACGGTGGAACTGATGGCGCACCGAGTGATCGACCTTCTCCAGCTCCTGCTTGACCAGCGGGCCGATCACCAACTTGCGGTACTGGGCCATGATCTGGAAGCGGTTGTTGAGGATCGCCATGGCGGTGTCCATGTCCAGATGGCCTTTGCCCTCCACGCGGTGCGCGATAGGCGCCACGCGCTGCACCTTGGCCAGGCGCAGGAAGCTGAAGACTTTGATCCATGCCCAACCCAGGTCGAACTCCCACTTTTTCACCGACAGCTTGGCCGAGTTGGGGTAGGTGTGGTGGTTGTTGTGCAGCTCTTCACCGCCGACGATGATGCCCCACGGCACCAGGTTGGTCGCCGCGTCACGGCATTCGAAGTTGCGATAGCCCACGGCGTGGCCCAGGCCATTGATCACGCCGGCCGCCCAGAACGGAATCCACATCATCTGGATCGCCCAGATGGTGATGCCGATGGTGCCGAACAGCAGCAGGTCGATGACGCCCATGATCGCCACACCCAGCAGCGGGTAAGGCGTATAGATTTTGCGTTCGATCCAGTCGTCCGGGCAGTTTTTGCCGTAGATGCGCAGGGTCTCCGGGTTCTCGGCTTCGGCGCGGTACAGCTCGGCGCCTTTGCGCAACACGGTGGACAGGCCCTTGATTACCGGGCTGTGCGGGTCGTCGACGGTTTCGCATTTAGCGTGGTGCTTGCGGTGGATAGCGGTCCACTCGCGGGTGTTCTGCGCCGTGGTCAGCCACAGCCAGAAGCGGAAGAAGTGTTTCAGGCCGGCATTGAGCTCCAGGGAGCGATGGGCTGAATAGCGGTGCAGATAGACCGTGACCCCAACGATGGTCACGTGGGTCATCAACAGGGTGACTGCCACCAATTGCCAGGCTGACAGGTCAAGAAAACCGTTGTACCACATAGGCTGTATGGCCCTCAGATAAAGAAAAAACCAGCTCACGCATTATCACTAAGCCTACAGAGAAAACCAGCCGCGCTTTCAGATAGGAGTGACTGGATGTTTCTTATTCTATAATCCGCAGCGTTTGTGGGGCGATTTTGTTTTTTTGGTAAGGATTACTGACCCTATGCTGTTTTCATACCGAGGTGCCCTGCGTGTGGGGCTGGTATACCTGCTGGTTTCCATTACGTGGCTCAAGCTCAGCCATTACCTATTGATCAACTTTCTCGATGACCCGCAGGCATTGGGGCGCTGGCTGCAGGTGCGCGGCTATGTGTGGGTGGCCCTCAGCGCGCTGGCCATTTACCTGATCTGTGCCCGCTTTGCCCGTACCCACCATCTGCAGCAACCGCTGAAAGAAAACCGCGAGCGCCTGCGCCAGGCGGCCGCCGTGTTCGATTGCACCCGCGAAGGCGTGCTGGTCACCGACACCGACGGGCTGATCGTGCACGTCAACCGGGCGTTTATGGAGATCACCGGCTACAGCCGTGAAGACGTCATGGGCGAGCGGCCGAGCCTGTTCAAGTCCGGGCGCCATTCGTCGAATTTCTACCAGCAGGTGTTCCAGACCCTGGAACGCACGGGCGAATGGAGCGGCGAAATCTGGAATCGACGCAAAAGCGGTGAAATTTACCCGCAGTGGCAAACCATCCGCGTGATCCACGATGACTCGGGCAAAGTCAGCCACTACGTCGCGGTATTTTCCGACATCAGCGCCATTAAGGATTCCGAGCACGAATTGGCGCACCTCGCTCACCATGACCCGCTGACGGACTTGCCCAACCGCCTGTTGTTCACCGACCGTGCCGAGCAGGCGCTGGCCTCGGCGCAAGTGCACAAGCGCGGCTGTGCCTTGCTGTTGCTGGACCTGGACCACTTCAAGATCATTAATGACAGCCTCGGCCATAACGTCGGCGACCAGTTGCTCAAGGCGGTGGGCGAGCGCCTCAAAGGCCTGTTCGGCCCCGGCGTGACCCTGGCGCGTCTGGGGGGTGACGAGTTCGCCGTGCTGGCGGAAAGTTGTCCGCAGGTGGTGCAGGCCGCCGCGATTGCGCAGCGCATGCTCGATGCGATGAAGGAGCCGTTCGTGTTTGACGGCAACCAGCTGTTTATCAGCGCCAGCATCGGTATCAGCCTGTTCCCCAGCGATGCCCTCAGCGCCCAGCAACTGCTGCGCAATGCCGACTCTGCGCTGTTCAAGGCCAAGAGCGCCGGCCGCGAAAACTACGCCTTGTACACCGAAGAGTTGACCGCCCACGCGCAGAACCGGGTGGAAATCGCCAGCGAGCTGCGCCGTGCCCTCGACCAGCAGGAACTGCGCGTCCACTACCAGCCGGTGCACGACCTGCAAGGCAGCCGCTTGATCGGCGTCGAAGCGCTGGTGCGCTGGCAGCACCCGGAGCGTGGTCTGGTGCCACCGGGTGATTTCATCCCCATCGCCGAACGCACCGGGCTGATTGCCGATATCGACGCCTGGGTGCTGGACCAGGCCTGTCGCCAGATGTGCCAATGGCTGGCCGAAGGTGCGCCGCTGAGCTTTATTGCGGTGAATGTCTCCAGCCGTCTGTTCGCCCGGCGCGAGCTGTACGAGCAAGTCGCCCAGGTGCTGCACGCCACTGGGCTTGATCCGGCGTTCCTTGAGCTGGAAGTCACCGAAAGCGCGGTGATGGATGACCCGGAAGTCGCCCTCGAGCAGCTGCACCGCCTGCGTGAGCTGGGCTTGCGCCTGGCCATCGACGATTTTGGCACCGGCTATTCCTCGCTGCTGCGTCTCAAGCGCCTGCCGGTGCAGAAACTCAAGATCGACCAGGGCTTTGTCGCCGGGTTGCCGTGGGATGAGGACGACGCGGCGATTGTGCGTGTGGTGATCGCCCTGGCGAAAAGCATGGGCATGCAAGTGCACGCCGAAGGGATTGAGCAAGTGGAGCAGGCGCGGTTCTTGTTGGAGCAGGCGTGCGATCTGGGGCAGGGGTATTGGTTTGGGCGGCCGATGCCGGCAAATGAAATTGATTGGGCGCGTGCGCCAGCTATCAGGACTTGAAATACAGTCAAAATGTGGGAGCGGGCTTGCTCGCGAAAGCGGTCTTTCAGACACAGGTGTATTGACTGATTCACCGCATTCGCGAGCAAGCCCGCTCCCACCTTTGGATTTCGGCCTGGCTTATTTTCAGTGTCGCACGCGTAAAAAACCTCGCAACCCCACGTCCGGCCAGAAAATTCTTTCTGGTTATATAAACATTCTTAAATAGTATTTTTAAGAATATCCGCGCTTATCTACTATCGCCCTCACGCCGCAAGCAGTGCCGCCACTGCCAGGCACTATTCATTTCAGGAGCGAGACCATGAGCGCATCTCTACGTAGCGTCGACGGCCAGGACGAAGCAGCCATTTTGCGTGAGATCCAGAGCGCCTTGCGCGACCTGCGGTTTGGCGCGGTGGAAATCACTGTGCATAACGCCCAAGTGGTCCAGATCGAACGCAAGGAAAAATTCCGTTTGCAGAACCCGGGCAACAAACCGGCTTAAGCCGCACCGGCGACAGACCCGCAACTATAAGAAAAAGCCAACACCCCAGAATTTCAGGAGCCTTCTATGTCGTCGATTCGCCGTTACGCCCTGGCCGCGCTGGCCAGTGCCGTGTTTGCCGGTTCCGCTGTTGCCAAGGACTACGAGTTGCTCAACGTCTCGTATGACCCGACCCGTGAGCTGTACCAGGACTACAACGCTGAGTTCACTAATTACTGGAAACAGTCCCACCCTGGCGACAACGTCAAGATCCAGCAATCCCACGGTGGCTCGGGCAAGCAAGGCCGGGCGGTGATTGATGGCCTGCGCGCCGACGTGGTGACCCTGGCCCTGGCCGGTGACATCGACGAAATCGCCAAGTTGGGCAAGACCCTGCCAGAGAACTGGCAAACCCGCCTGCCGGACGCCAGCACCCCGTACACCTCGACCATTGTGTTCCTGGTGCGCAAGGGCAACCCTAAAGGCATCAAGGATTGGGGCGACCTGATCAAGAAAGACGTTTCCGTGATCACCCCGAACCCGAAAACCTCCGGCGGCGCCCGCTGGAACTTCCTCGCCGCCTGGGCTTATGGCCTGAAATCCGGTGGCAGCGAAGCCAAGGCCCAGGAATACGTTCAGGCGCTGTTCAAGCACGTACCGATCCTCGACACCGGCGCTCGCGGTTCGACCATTACTTTCGTCAACAATGGCCAGGGCGATGTGTTGCTGGCTTGGGAAAACGAAGCCTTCCTGGCGCTGAAAGAAGACGGCGGCGCCGACAAGTTCGACATCGTTGTGCCTTCCCTGTCGATCCTCGCCGAGCCGCCAGTGGCCGTGGTCGACAAGAACGCCGAGAAAAAGGGCAACACCGAAATCGCCACTGAATACCTCAAGCACCTGTACAGCCCGGCTGGCCAGGAGATTGCGGCGAAGAACTTCTACCGCCCACGCGATGAGAAAGTCGCCGCCAAATACGCCCAGCAGTTCCCGAAACTGGACCTGGTGACTATCGACAAAGACTTCGGCGGCTGGAAAACTGCCCAACCGAAATTCTTCAATGACGGTGGCGTGTTCGACCAGATCTATTCGGTGCAGTAAGCCAAACTAGCTGTAGGAGCCCCGCTTTTCTGGCAAGGCTTTTACTGTGGCGAGGGAGCTTGCTCCCGTTGGGTTGCGAAGCAGCCCCAAACCAGGCGACCGAGATGCATCTGATGCAACGCGCAAACCGATTTGGGAGCGCTTCGCACTCCAACGGGAGCAAGCTCCCTCGCCACAGTCAGTCGCCTCCCCATTTATGGCGCGCTCCTGCCGTGGTATCTACCCGCTAACCAAGGACTCTTATGTCGCGTCGTATTTCCCCCGTCATACCCGGCTTCGGGCTGACGCTGGGCTACACCGTGGTGTACCTCAGCCTGATCGTACTCATCCCCCTGGCGGCGATGTTTGTACACGCCGCTCAACTCACTTGGGATCAGTTCTGGGCCATTATTTCCGCACCGCGGGTGCTGGCGGCGTTGAAACTGAGCTTCAGCACCGCGTTGTACGCTGCGCTGATCAACGGCGTGATCGGCACGCTGCTGGCTTGGGTGCTGGTGCGCTACACCTTCCCCGGCCGCAAGATCATCGATGCGATGATCGACCTGCCCTTCGCCCTGCCCACGGCGGTTGCCGGTATTGCGCTGACCGCGCTGTACACGCCGACCGGGCTGGTCGGCCAGTTCGCCGCGGACATGGGCTTCAAGATCGCCTACAGCCCGTTGGGCATCACCCTGGCGCTGACCTTCGTCACGCTGCCCTTCGTGGTGCGCACGGTGCAGCCGGTACTCGCTGACATCCCTCGGGAAATCGAAGAAGCCGCCGCCTGCCTCGGCGCCAAGCCGTTGCAAGTGTTCCGCTACATCCTCGTGCCGGCATTGCTGCCCGCCTGGCTGACCGGCTTCGCGCTGGCCTTTGCGCGTGGCGTGGGTGAGTACGGTTCGGTGATCTTCATCGCCGGCAACATGCCGATGAAAACCGAGATTCTGCCGCTGCTGATCATGGTCAAGCTCGACCAATACGACTACCGCGGCGCCACCTCCATTGGCGTGCTGATGCTGGTGGTTTCCTTTGTCTTGCTGCTGCTGATCAACTTGTTGCAGCGGCGCATCGAACGTCCATAAGGAGGCGCGGAACATGTCCCAATCGTCTATTTCCGCTGCATCCTCGGCCAACGCTGCCCGTCGTGGCAGCGCGGTGTCCCGACGCATCCTGATCAGCCTGGGCTGGCTGGTGTTCTTCCTGTTCCTGTTGCTGCCGCTGTTTATCGTGGTGTCCCAGGGCTTGAAGAATGGCCTCGGCGCGTTCTTCACCGCGATCCTGGAGCCAGACGCGTTGTCGGCATTGAAGCTCACGGTCATCGCCGTGTTGATTTCGGTGCCGCTCAACGTGGTGTTTGGCGTCAGCGCCGCGTGGTGCGTGAGCAAGTATTCGTTCCGCGGCAAGAGCATCCTGGTCACGTTGATCGACCTGCCGTTCTCGGTCTCGCCGGTGATCGCCGGTCTGGTCTACGTGTTGATGTTCGGCGCCCAGGGCTTCTTCGGCCCGTGGCTGCAGGACCATGACATCCAGATCGTGTTCGCCTTGCCCGGTATCGTGCTGGCGACCATCTTCGTGACCGTGCCATTCGTGGCGCGTGAACTGATCCCGCTGATGCAGGAGCAGGGCACCCAGGAAGAAGAGGCCGCGCGCCTGCTCGGCGCCAATGGCTGGCAGATGTTCTGGCATGTGACTGTGCCGAACATCAAATGGGGCCTGATCTACGGCGTGGTGCTGTGTACTGCACGGGCCATGGGCGAGTTCGGCGCGGTGTCGGTGGTGTCCGGCCATATTCGCGGCGTCACCAACACCTTGCCGCTGCACGTCGAGATCCTCTACAACGAATACAACCACGTTGCCGCGTTTGCCGTCGCGAGCCTGTTGCTGATCCTGGCGCTCTTCATCCTGCTGCTCAAGCAGTGGAGCGAGAACCGTATCAACCGCCTGCGCAAAAGCGCCGGTGAGGAATAAGTCATGTCGATTGAAGTCCGTAATGTCAGCAAGAATTTCAACGCCTTCAAGGCCCTGAACAGCATCAATCTGGACATCCAGAGTGGCGAGCTGGTGGCGTTGCTGGGCCCGTCCGGCTGCGGCAAGACCACCTTGCTGCGCATCATCGCCGGCCTGGAAACCCCGGATGACGGCAGCATCGTGTTCCACGGTGAAGACGTGTCCGGTCATGACGTGCGTGATCGCAACGTTGGTTTTGTGTTCCAGCACTACGCGCTGTTCCGCCACATGACCGTGTTCGATAACGTCGCCTTCGGCCTGCGCATGAAACCGAAAAACCAGCGCCCGAGCGAAAGCCAGATTGCGGTCAAGGTTCACGAGTTGCTGAACATGGTGCAGCTGGATTGGCTGTCGGATCGCTACCCGGAGCAGCTCTCCGGTGGCCAGCGCCAGCGTATCGCCCTGGCCCGCGCCCTGGCGGTAGAGCCCAAAGTGCTGCTGCTCGACGAACCGTTCGGCGCCCTTGATGCCAAGGTGCGTAAGGAGCTGCGCCGCTGGCTGGCGCGTCTGCACGAAGACATCAACCTGACCTCGGTATTCGTGACCCACGACCAGGAAGAGGCCATGGAAGTCGCCGACCGTATCGTGGTGATGAACAAGGGCGTGATCGAGCAGATTGGCTCCCCGGGCGAAGTCTACGAAAATCCGGCCAGCGATTTTGTGTACCACTTCCTGGGTGATTCCAACCGCCTGCATTTGGGCGAGGACAAGCACGTGCTGTTCCGCCCGCACGAAGTGTCGCTGTCGCGCCATGAGCTGGAGGATCACCACGCCGCTGAGGTGCGTGATATTCGCCCACTCGGTGCGACAACTCGGGTCACGCTGAAGGTCGAAGGCCAAAGCGAGCTGATCGAGGCTGAAGTGGTGAAAGACCACGACAGCCTGACCGGCCTGGCCCGCGGCGAAACCCTGTTCTTCAAACCCAAGGTCTGGCAAAAAGCTTGACCCTCAGATCGTTCCCACGCTCTGCGCTCATCGTTCTACATAACTCTGTTTTCGAGGTATTTTTAACTTGGGACAGAAATGGAGAACGATGATTGAACTGGGCACAAGACGAAATGATTACCGCCGACTTAGGCGACAAACGCCTCAACGCTAGGCTGGCTAGTTTTTTGGAGCGTTTGGCCGATCACCCAAGTAACAGTATTCCGACGGCTTGCCGGGGGCTAGCTGAAACAATGGCCGCTTATCGGTTCCTTGATAATGAAAAAGTCACGTTCCAAAAAGTGCTGCAACCTCATCAGGACGCGACTCTTGAGCGAATGCAAAGCAGCCCCGTGGTGCTGTTGGTTCAAGACACAACCGAGATGGATAAATGGGTAAACCTTGGGCCCAAAGGGATGGGCACCCTCAAGGCGCAGAAAAAACACTCCCGGCGCTTGCATCCCACGGTTGCGTTTACCCCCGAACGTATTTGTCTGGGCGTCGTCGACGCCCAATGGTGGAGCCGCGATACGCCGAGCCCACGCCAAGAGCGGCGAGACAAAGGGATTGTGGAGAAAGAAAGTCAGCGTTGGATCGATAGTTATCAGACCAGCTGCGCGATTGCCGGACAAATACCGAACAATCTGGTCGTCAACTTGGCTGATGCTGAGGGCGACTTGTACGAATGGTTTGTTGATTATCAAGAGTTCAGCCCGGATACACGAGCTCAATGGATCGTGCGGGGGGCTCAAGATCGGCGCCTGTTGGAGCCTGAAAGTGAGAAATTGTGGTCGGCATTAGAGCAGGCACCGTCATTGGGGACGCTCAAGGTTGAAGTAAGAGCGCGACCTAAACGTCCGGCACGACTGGCTGATATTACGTTGCGTACAGCCACGGTGACGTTGCGAGCGCCCGATAGACCTGGCTACAAATTGCCCGACGTCACGATTAATGGGGTTTTAGCTCGCGAAGAAAACGTTATAGAGGGCGCCGAGCCGCTGGAGTGGTTGCTGCTGACCAGCTTGCCGGTCAGCACGCTTGAGCAAGCCAGCACTGTCGTGGAGTGGTATGGCGTTCGGTGGTCTATTGAGGTGTTTTTCAACGTGCTGAAAAATGGCTGTCAAGTCAGCCGCCTGCAATTGGAAACCGAGGAAAGGTTACTGCCATGTATTGGCTTGTATCTGATTACGACGTGGCGAGTGTTGTACAGCTTGATGCTGGGACGCACGTGTCCGGACTTAAGTTGCGAGATGGTATTCGACGTTTCGGAGTGGAAGGCAGCCTACATCGTGGTTAAACGGTGCCCGCCGCCTTCTGAGCCCCCCTCTCTAGGTGAAATGGTTTTGTTGGTAACCAGTTTGGGAGGCTACCTCGGGCGTAAAAATGACGGCCCTCCCGGTCCAAAATCAATGTGGATCGGGATACAACGAATACGCGAATTTGTAATTGCGTTAGAAGCCCAGCGTGCGCTCATCGAGACTTGTGTAGAACGATGAGCGCTCTGCGTGGGAACGCCTCTTGTGACGCTCTGCGTCACGCTTTGGGACGCGGAGCGTCTTGGGCTGCATTCCCACGCAGAGCGTGGGAACGATCATCACGGCGCGCCACCGGCCCCGATCGCGCCTCGATCTGCTGCTTGAGATCACCCCGCAACCCCAGCAAAAATGCCACTTCCGCCACCACAAACAACGGCCCCACGATCAGCCCCGACACGTCATCCACAAACGCCGGCTTCCTGCCTTCGTAATAGTGCCCGACAAACTGAATCACCCAGCCCACCACAAACATGCCGATACCGCTGCTCAGCCACACCAGCGTGCTCTGCGCCGCCAGCACGTGCCCGGCCCACACCGACACGCCCATCAACAGCGTCATCAGCACGCCCAGCGCCAGTTCCAGGCGCAGGTAAAACCATGCCGAAAACAACGCGAGCAGCACCGCCGGCGACAGCCAGAGGCCGCCCACTGCCCATTCAGGGCGTGACAGCAGCACGGCCACGGCGACCACAATCAGCGGGATGCCAATAAAGTGGCTGGCGATATTGCGCGGGTCGCGGTGGTACGCGGCGTATTGACTGAGGTGGTCGACGAGGCTTTTCATTGTTGTTCCTCCTGTAGGATGTTTGATCATGCCCTGTCGGCCTGCGTCTGACTGTCAGCTGGGCGACAATCTTCGGAGTGCTCATGGACACAGAGAAATGGCACGCGCAGCTGGCCACCGGTCATTGGTTCAGCCACTTGCCTGGCTCTTTTCAGCATAGCCTGCTGGCCCATGCCCGGCAGCGGCAGCTGGCGGCGGGGCAATACCTGTTCAAACGCGGCGACCCGCCGTGTGGCCTGTATGCAGTGCTCGACGGCACCCTGCGCATCAGCGCGGTGAATGAGCACGGCAAGGAGGCGCTATTGAGCCTGGTGGAGCCGCCGTACTGGTTCGGCGAAATCTGCCTGTTCGACGGCTTGCCGCGCACCCATGACGCCTGCGCCGTCGGGCCATGTACGTTGTTGCAGGTGCCGCAGCAGGCGCTGCTGAAAGTCCTCGACGAGTCGCCACAGTGCTGGCGCGATCTGGCCTTGCTGATGAGCCAGAAACTGCGCCTGAGTTTTATCAATATCGAACAACTGAGCCTGATGCCGGCCTCGGTGCGCCTGGCGCACCGTTTGTTGATGATCGTTGAAGGTTACGGCGACACCGAACACGCAAAAAGCGTGCTGCAACTGCCCCAGGAAGACTTGGCGGCGATGTTGAGCCTGTCGCGCCAGACCACCAACGCGTTGCTCAAGGACCTGCAGGCCCAGGGCATTGTGCGGTTGGGCTATGGCGAGATCGAAATCGTCGATGCCCAGCGACTGCGTGAGGCGGCGCACACCTGAGGGTGTTAGCCTGCAAACCTGATTAATCGAGGTGTGTTATGCGCGTGCTGTTAGTGGAACACGAAACCGAAGAGGCACAGCGGATGGCCCAGGGCTTGAACGAGGCCGGCTACACCGTCGAAGTTGCGGCCAATGGCATGGCGGCGTTGCGTTTCGTGGAAAGCACCGAGTACGACCTGGTCATCCTGGATGTGATGCTGCCGGGGTTGAATGCCTGGAAGTTGCAGCAGGCTATTCGGTTGAAGGGTGAGACGCCGGTGTTGTTCCTGACCACGCCGGGCGGGATTGAAGACCGCCTGCGCGGCCTGGAATTGCATGAGGATGATTATTTGCTCAAGCCGTTTGATGCCCGTGCATTGGCGGCTCGATCAGCCAAACTGTTGCGCCGGGATCGAGGCCGCTGACAGGTACATACCTGTCAAGTTTGACAGTAGATGGGCGGTTATCGGAGTAGCACACTTGAGTTGTCAATGTTGACTCTCAAGGAATTAACGTCATGTCATCTACTACTTCTGGCAGGGATACTGCTCCTGTTGTTACATCACCGGCCCAAAATGGCACGTATTCGCAAATGGTTGAGTTTTCGGGTACTGGCGCTCCGGCTTGGCAAGTCTGGCTTACACTCGTTCCAATTGATGCAGGTAACCAACAGCTCCAAGGTGCTCTAGTCGATCGGTGGGGGAAATGGAAATTTACTCAAAAAATTGACCGTGGCGTTAAATCGGTAATTGCCTTTCAAAGCTTTAACCGTGAGCGATCCCCAATATCGGACATCATCAAATTCACTGTGTTGTAGTTCACGGGCCAGGCTAGTGGACGGGTGGCCGAGAGGGAGCAATAAGTTTGGGGCGCAGTTACCCCACACTTTCCCGAAACTGCCCCGGCGTCATCCCCGTCCAGCGCTTGAACGCCCGGCTGAAGCTGCTGGTATCGGCAAACCCGAGCAAATGGCTGATCTCGGCCAATGAACACTGCGGATCCCGCAAGTGCAGCAGCGCCAGGTTCTCCCGGCACTCATTGAGCAGCGCATCAAACCGACAGCCTTCATCTGCCAGATGCCGTTGCAAACTGCGCAAGCTCAGGTGCAGCGCCTGGGCAACCCGCTCAGCACTGGGCTCACCTTCCGGCAATTGTGCCTCGATGGCCGCGCGTACCTTGCGCTCCCACGTCAGCGGCTGCAACTGGGCGAGGGTGCGTTTGAGCACGGTTTCATTGTGTTCGGCCAGCTCCGGGTTGGCGTCATCCAAGTGGCTGTCGAAATCTTGCGCGGCAAACTCCAGGCGGTCTTCCTCGGCGCCAAAAAACACCGGCGCGCGAAATACCGTGTGCCAGGGCTGGGGATCAATGGGTTGCGCACGCCGCAAATAAACAGCCAGCGGCGCGTATTCACGGCCCAGCCGGTTACGGCATGTGCGCACATAGATCGCCGCAAACGCATCAATCGCTTCCAGCGCCGGCGCCGGGCTGCCGGGCGGTTGCAGCAGGCGAAAGCGATAGCGTTCGCCGTCTCCACTCAGCTCCAGCGTCAGGGCATCGCTGACCACGTGGTGGTAGCGCACGATCCGCTCAAACACCTCCCGCAGACTGCCGCTGGCCACCAGCGCATAACCCAGCGCATGAAAGGTCGTGGGGGTGACAAACCGCGACACCCGAAGGCCAATGGCTGGGTCGCCGCTGGCCTGCACTGCCAGTTCCCACAACCGTGTGGTGGCCGACAACGGGTAGCGTGCATTCGGGTCGTCCATCTGCTGTGGGTCAAGCCCGGCCTGTGCGCACAGTGCGGCGCTGTCGAGGTTCAGGGCATCGAGCTGTTTGCGCAGTGCGCGGGTCCAGCTGGCGAGGGAGGTGGCTTCAGTCATGACGATTGGCGCTTGCGGTCAACAAGTTGGCGTCCGGGGCTAGCGTCCTGCCAGATCGCTTGGGGCAGGATGGGCGCATCAATAAACAAGAGGATGGGAGCATGGACGGTACTTCTGCAAGTCCCCAACAGATGAATGCACATCAGCGTTCAGCGCATATCCGTGAAATGGTGCTCGCCGAAGGCGTCCGATTACGCCAACGGCACCCCTGGCTGCTGCATCAGGACGCGTTGGGCGCGGGCATTCTGGCGTTTGCCTTGCTGGGCATGCTCGGTTCTGCGGCGCTGTACATCACCGGGCATATGGCCTGGTGGGTGTGCCTGCTGCTCAATGCCTTCTTCGCCTCGCTGACCCACGAGCTGGAGCACGACCTGATCCACAGCATGTACTTTCGCAAGCAGCGCCTGGCGCACAACCTGATGATGGGCCTGGTATGGCTGGCGCGGCCGAGCACGATCAACCCGTGGATACGCCGGCACCTGCACCTCAACCACCACAAGGTGTCGGGCACCGAGACCGACATGGAAGAGCGCGCCATCACCAATGGCGAGCCGTGGGGCATCGCGCGGTTGCTGATGGTGGGTGACAACGTAATGTCGGCCTTTATCCGCATGCTGCGCGCCAAGACCTGGCACCACAAACTCAAGATTCTCAAGCGCTCACTGCTGGTTTACGCACCGCTGGCGTTGCTGCATTGGGGCGCGTGGTATGTGTTCCTCGGCTTCCATGCCGCCAATGGCATCGCCAGCCTGATGGGCGCGCCGATCGAGTGGTCAGCCGGCACGTTGCAGATGATGCAGATGATCGATATCGCCGCCGTGGTGATCATCGGCCCCAACGTGTTGCGCACTTTTTGCCTGCACTTTGTCAGCTCCAACATGCACTACTACGGCGACGTGGAGCTGGGTAATGTGATCCAGCAAACCCAAGTGCTCAACCCATGGTGGATGTGGCCGATGCAGGCGTTTTGCTTCAACTTCGGCAGCACCCATGGCATCCACCATTTTGTGGTGAAGGAGCCGTTTTACATCCGCCAGATGACGGCCAAGGTGGCGCACCCAGTGATGGCCGAGATGGGCGTGCGCTTCAATGATTTTGGGACGTTTTTGCGGGCCAATCGGCTTGGTTTTCCACCGCCAGCAGGGTTTCGATCAGCGCCTTCGCCGCAGGCGACAAGCGAACCCCAGCGCGGCTGACCACGCCGCAGCGGTTGTTCAAACTGCCCAGGCTGTGCGGTAGGTTACGCCAGTGCAGCACCCTCAGCTCGCCGCGGGTGAGCGCGTCGACGAAGGCTTCTTCTGCTCCCATGCCGATGGCGTCTGACTGCCTTACGATGCTGGCTAGCGTGGAAAACTGTTCGAGCTCGATAGCGGGTGCAAAGTCGACGCGCCCGCTGAGGTTGGCCAGCAACTTGCGAGTGCCTGGCGCCATCAATGGTGTGGCCAATGGGTAGCCGAACAGGTCATTGGTGGAGAGGCTGTCCTTGGCCAGCAGCGGGTGCCCGGCGCGGCAGAAAAATACCGTGCGTCGTGGTTGAAGGGCTTGAGTTTGAAAATGCGGATCGGCTTCAAAGTGACGCACGTCAGCGATAAAAAACTCGATCTCTTCCCGGCTCAGGCTGCGCTCCAGTTTTTCCCAGTTATCCACCTGCAAGGCGATGCGTACCTTGGGATAGGTCGTGATAAAGCGGGCTATCGTCAGGGGCACCAGGTTAACCGCCGCCACTGCGTCGCTGCCAAAACGCAACTCGCCAGCGTCGAGCTTGGTCATACGCGTGACTTCATGGCTGAGCAACGCCGCACCTTGCACCAGTCCCAGTGCGTGCTGCAGCACCACCTGGCCCTCAGGGGTGGGGCGCAGGTCCTTGTTGGCGCGGTCCACCAGTAGGCAGCCAAGCTCCTGCTCCAAACCCTGGATGCTGCGACTGAAAGCCGGTTGGGTAATACCCATGGCGTCAGCGGCGCGCACGAAACTGCGGTGCTTGTTCAGAGCGATGAAGTAGCGCAGTTGGCGCAGATCCATAGGGGGGCCGTCGTCCGTAAGGGAAGCCGGGATTTTTGAGGTTCTTTCTTATTCCGTCAATGAAGTCTATTTGTTTTATTAAGATCTAAAATGCATATCTATAGAGCAGGTGCCGTGCGATAGGTGGCCGGGCTGAACACCCGCGTCACCATCAGCATTGCTACTGCCGTCATCGTCAGCACCACCCAGGCGCTGACAAAGTTGCCGGTGAGCTCACGCAGCCAGCCGGTCAGCCATGGCGAAATCGCGTTGATCAAAAAGCCCACGCCTTGCACGAACGCTGCCAGTTGCCCGGCTTGGCGCGGGTCGCGATGGTGGTCGAGGGTCAGCAGCAGGCTCAGGGCGAAACACGCGCCCAGGCCGAAACCACACAACGCCACCCACAGGTGCGGATAGCCCAGCGGCGCGATGATCAGGCCGAGGTAGCCGACGGTTTGCGCCAGCAGGCTGATGCCGAGCAGCGGGCGCCGGTCGATGCCGCGTTGCGCCAGCACCGGCATCAACAGCGCGGCGATCACCTGGAAGATGGTCATGAACGCCAGCAACGAACCGCTTGGCAGCACGCCCCAACCCAGTTGCTGATAGTACGCAGGCAGCCACGCCACCATGCTCATGTAGCCGCAGTTCACCAAGCCGAAATACAGCGCCAACAGCCAGGCACGTCGATTGCGCAGGCCTTTGAACGTCGGCATCACACTGGCGCTTCTGGCCGCACCGAGCGGTAAAAAAGCCCACAGCAGCAACGCGGCCAGCGCCGGCAACAGCCACACGCCCAGCCCCGCCTGCCATTGCTGAAAATGCGTGGCCACCACCGGGCTGAGCAGCGCCGCCAAGCCGCCACCGGCCATCAACGACGCCGAATACACGCCCATCGCCACTGGCACGCGGTGATGAAACTCACGCTTGATCATCGCCGGCACCAACGCCTGGATCAGCGCTACACCCGCGCCGCCGAGCAATGCGGTGACCAGCAGTGCCGATGCCTGGCCCATCAGCCAGCGCGCCAGGCACGCCAGCAGAATCATCATCAAGCCCAGGGCAATGCCGCGACGTTCACCCAGGCGTGCTTCCACGCGAACGCCGATCAGCGCCACCAGGCCCATGCACACCACCGGCAGGCTGGTGAGCAGGGCGCTGCTCTGGAAGCTAAGGCCAGTGGCCTGGCGAATCTCGCCGAGCAACGGGCTGATGGAGCTGAGGATGGGGCGTAGGTTGAGGCCGAGGACGACCAGTAGGACCCAGCCGGCGAGTTTGCCCATGAGTGATGGGTTAAGCGGCATGCATGACCTCTCGGGTGCGCAAAAGAGGCATGGAGTATGGATAGCCGACGACGTATTTTGAATTTAAATCTAACCCTGCCGGCGTGTGTCGCCGCGTGCTTAAACCAACTTATAGGCCTCAGCCCTTGAGCCAGGTGCGCGCCCCAAGCGGCCGTAGTCCTCTATTCTGCCATTGAGTACTGTAAAAACGTGGTCGTTTTTGGCCATGACACCGGCTGCGCCGTTGGCCAATTCCTGTGGTGTGGCTCGCCGGATACGGTTTTTCAGGCCCAGACGTTGCAGCCCTTCTGCGGTGTGTTCCCAGCTGTTCAGGGTAGCCAATGCATGGCTGAAACTGCGGGACGCGATGCCATCATTGTTTTCCATCTGTGCCCGCTTGGCGCTGACCGCGTACATGAAGTTGGCATCTTTGAGCATCTGTTTGTTATCGCCCTTGAACCCTGATTTCCGAGCAGCTTCTTCGAGCTCTGCAATGCTCACATGGTAGATTTTGTCAGAGTCTTTCATTTTGACGTCAAAGCCGTTGCCGTTTTCTTTTACCGATTCGTAAACATCTGCGGGGCCACCTTCTTTTTGCATGGCCGCCTTTATGGCTGCGACGGTTACACAATTCTCCGTGCCCCTCTCTTGCCAAAATCCACTGACAAGGTCCTGTTCGCTATAGGGGCCACGTTTTATGGGCACGTCACCGGCTTGGCCGCTGTATGAAGCCTGCCCGCCTTGCTGTGTATTGCTGCGGCCTGCGCCATGCGCGCGGTTCGCCGAGTTGCCTTGGTGATTGGCATTTGGGCTAGAGCCTGGGTTGGCAGCGTTTGAAGCCTTCGTGTCCGGCTGCGTATTTTGCTCAACCAAACCCGTCAACATTTTCATCAAGCGGTTGAGGAGGGAAATGAGTGAGTTCACTTCGCTCTTTATCGCTTGGTCGATGCCTGCAGCGTTGGATGCAGGGCTCTTTGCATGATGGCTGGCATAGTTGATCTGAGGTCCCTGCTGGGCGCGTGTCGCGCTGGGGGCGGAACGCTGCGCGTCAGCCTGGGGAGCGCGGGACGGGTAACTGGCGAACAGGTTTCTGAGTTGGGAATCGATGTTCATAGGGTGCTCTAACCATGTGCGGCCTCCCAGCAGCAGGAGCCGTGATTGTGTGTCGGCGCGCGCTCAGGCGCGCCGTATTCAACCCCTTGGTGGTTCAAGCCAGGTTCCGGTTCCAAGCCCCCGTACGAATAAACGCCTCTTCCCAGCTGGCCCCCGACCCGTCTGACGTCGTTGGTGGCGAACGTTTTGCAAGCGATGAATCGACGAAAAACCCATGCCTTCGATGAATATTTTGCATGCCTGCAAAGCATCAAAATTCAGCGCCTCGGCGCCAAGCCAAGCAGGCCATGGCGTTGGCGTTTCAGGACGCTTCTCTTATTCAATCTAGATCTATGTATAACTTGAAAGATTACTTTAAGAGATAAGCGTCTGGCCCCGATGATTCAGCCCTCGACGGCCGCTTTGGCAGGCCTGTCGGTTTTTTTGTTTCAAAACCGTAGGGAGTGAATCAATGGGCAATGTCCAGACCGCCGCCAGTGCACACGAGGCGCAGTGGCGCCAGGCACCGGGTGGTGAGTTGGTCGACCTTGGCCGGCCGCATCGCGCACTGTTGGGGCAGTTGCGTTTGCAGAAAACCCCTCGCCGTTTTTCGAGTCGTCGTGAAGGGCTTCTGCTGGGTTTGCTGGTGCTGGCCCTGCACGGTGCGGTGATCTACTGGGTAAGCCAGAAACCGACGCCGGTGCTGCCGATTGTGCCGCCGGAAATCCCGCCGATGACCATCGAATTTTCCCAGCCGGCGACGCCCGTGGTGGAGCCGCCATCGCCTGTGACGCCACCACCGCCACCGCCCGTGGTCGAGCCACCGCCGCCGGTTGTGGATGAATTGGCCGCCAAGCCGGCGCCGCCAAAACCGATTCCCAAGCCTAAACCCAAGCCCGTGCCGAAGCCCGAGCCCAAGCCAGCACCGAAACCGGTCGAGCAGCCGCCCACGCCACCCAAGCCCGCGCCACCTGTACCGCCCGCGCCGGCCGCTCCACCGTCGCCTGCACCGGTTACACCCGCTTCGGCCAACGCCGCGTACCTGAAGAACCCGGCACCGGAGTACCCGTCACTGGCCCAGCGCCGCGGTTGGGAAGGCACTGTGTTGTTGCGGGTGCAGGTACTGGCCAGCGGCAAACCGGGCGAGATTCAGGTCCAGAAAAGCAGCGGTCGCCAGCAACTCGATGACGCCGCACTGACCGCCGTGAAGCGTTGGAGCTTCGTGCCGGCCAAGCAGGGCGAGGTGGCCCAGGACGGCTGGGTCAGCGTACCGATCGATTTCAAGATTCACTAACTATTGCTGCGGGGCGTTGCACACGCCGCGACGTGTACAGAGGGAAAACATCATGGCATTAGCATCTCCACTTGAATCCATCGAAAGCGCGGTGATCTGGCTGCTGGTGGTCTTTTCGGTCGCCACTTGGGGCTTCGCCTTGCTCAAGGGCCTGCAGTTCGGTCGCCTCAAGGCCCAGGATCGCAAATTTCACAAACAGTTCTGGGCGGCGTCGAGTCTCGACTCTGCCGCCGAACTGGCCGAGACCCAGCCCGGCGCTGCGGCCCGTGTGGCCCAGGCCGGTTATGCGGCGATCCAGGTCGGCGATGCGCCACAGGCTGCGCCCTTGAGCCAGGCCATCAACCATCAGGACCGCCTTGAGCGCGCCCTGCGCCAGCAGATCGTGCGAGAGCGTCGCTCCCTGGAAACCGGCCTGGCCGTGGTCGCCAGTATCGGCAGCACCTCGCCGTTTATCGGCTTGTTCGGCACTGTGTGGGGGATCATGGAAGCGCTGAAGGGCATCAGCGCAGCCGGTTCCGCCAGCCTGGAAACCGTGGCCGGCCCGATTGGTGCGGCGCTGGTGGCCACCGGCGTAGGGATCGCCGTCGCGGTGCCGGCGGTGCTGGTCTACAACTACTTCCTGCGTCGGCTGAAGCTGACGGCTGCCGACCTGGATGACTTTGCCCACGACTTTTACAGCCTGGCGCAGAAGAATTCCTTCCGTGTGCTGCTGCATCCTGCGCTGACCAAAAGCGCGGCCGGCAACCCGCATAAAGTGAAGGAGGCGTCCTGAGATGGCCTTCTCCACGCAAGACAGTGATGAGGTGCTGAGCGAGATCAACGTCACACCGCTGGTGGACGTGATGCTGGTGCTGCTGGTGGTGTTTATCGTCACCGCGCCGCTGTTGACTAATTCGATCCCGATCAACCTGCCCAAAACCCAGGCCGTGGCCCCGGTGGAGCAAAAAGACCCGCTGGTGGTGAGCATCGACGGCGCCGGCAAACTGTTTATCAACAAGGACGAAATCCAGCCAAACCGGCTGGAATTCAACCTGCAGTCGGCCAAGGCCAAAGACCCCGATGTGCGGGTGCAACTGCAGGCTGACGATGGGGTGAATTATGGCGAAGTGGCGCGAGCCATGGCGTCTATCGAACGCGCGGGGATTACCAGGCTGTCGGTGATCACCGCACGTTAGTTTCAAAAGCATCGACAAGTTTTTGGCCGTTTCCTTGGCAGGGTGCGGCCTTTTTTTTGCGCAATTGAGTAGATATATAGCTGTTTATATTTCTGAATATTGTGGTGGTAAAACTTTTACATATTTCTTGGTTTTTCGGAGCGTGCAATTTTTATTGAGATGATTATTCTTGCCGGACACGGAGTAATTATATCAATGGAGAAATGCTATGGCTGTCCGAACTGCTCACCCTATGAGCCCCTTTTTTATTTCACGCACGCCAGTCCCCAAGGTTGAAGAAATAAAAGCCATTGCGCCTTCGATGTCCGGCGGAACAGGCGCGGCGCATCCGTTGGCGTATGCATCTTCAACGTCCACACCTTCAACTGCATCGGTTGATGTCCCTGGACGTCAGGGAGTTGGGCGTTTGCCGTTGAAGGAAAATGCCAATATTGAAGCCTATATAAGTCAGAATATATTTGACTTTGTCACGCCAGAAAAAGAAATTTCTAATATTCTGAAGGCGCAGATAAAGCAGCGCTGGGGTATAGATGTAGATCCGGATAAAACATATTTAGTTACCTTCAAAAAAGATGGCGAAGACGAAAAGGATGTCGTAGAAAAAATAACGCTTACACAAGCGGCATTAAAAAATAGACAAGATTTACCGCTGGGCGAAAATAAAAACTGGTTTCAGAAGATTGCCCAATATTTTTCGCCCGTGGTCTATGGCTACAATAAAATAGAAGACTGGGTGCAGGCGGCGAACAGTCGGCAAGCCATTTACCGTGAGCCTGAAGCCCCGGCGGCTTCACTGTACAGTTCGGCCACCAAACTCCCGATACCCGTCGATGCATTCAAATCGTTGGTATGGGATACCGACAGGACAAGCCTTTACAAAAAAACGCTCGACGGGTTTTGGGATAAACACAGCGCTTCCTATACGCCTTTGAGCAAAATTGCCTTCGTTAAAGCTATCAATCTTCAGCGTTTGGAGAGGACGCTTGGGCCTGTCGAGGTGAAACTCGCTCAGCGTGCGTTAGGGCCTGTGGCGCAGAAGGAGTGGTCCGAGCTGACCGTTGAGGATTTTAACAAGCCTGCGGTTAAGGACCCGAATCTGGATATCGGTTTGCTCAGCATCAACGGCTTTGAGTCTACGGACTTGATGTGTGTGACGGACCGCAGAACCCAGCTGACCTTGCTGTACATTCCAGGTAACTCCTCGCCGATACATCGCTTCGATAACCCCGCGCAGATGCGCACTTGGTTAGCCAAGCAGGCCGCTGACCCGGTAAAACGCGAATCGCTGTTGACGCACTTTTCCCTCAAGGACCAGGCCCGCCGGGCCTTGTCCGATGGTGTACGTCAATGCCTGGAGGGGATAGGAAACTGGTCCGACGCCCAAGAGCCGGGAAGCTCTGTTTTTTCCCGGCTTAATATGTGGCTTCCGGACCGCTTTATCACCACCGAGTCGGTGAAAGGTGATCCTTTTGAAGAGGTCATGACTCGGCAAAAAGCGCGGTCTTACTCGGATGCGGAAAACTCGATCGTCAGCGACAGTGACTACACGAAGAACAAGATAATTGCGGGCGTGGAAGAGGCCACCAAAGTCGCGATGTTTATGACGCCACTCGCCCTTGTGATGCCGGAAGTGGCCGTAGCGCTTGATGTGTTCTTTGTGACTGCCGGGGCCACTGAGGCAGGCATTGGTATTGATGATGTCGCCAAGGGTAAGGCGGCTGGCACTGACCGTATCGTGTTTGGCGTATTGAACGCTGTGCCGCCCTTGGTCACTCATGTAGGGGCGCCGCTTGCAAAAGCGCTTACATCGTCAAAGCTAGTGAACAGGGTGACCAGCGAGGGGGCAGCAGCGGGCGTTGACATTGGAGCCCAGGTGCCTACTCAAGCTGGCGAACAAGTGCGTCCATCGTTCAAACCACCTCAACGTATCAATGGGCAGATTGGATACCCGATGAGCCCTGTTTCGCCACCTGTGATCGTTGAAGAGTTCAAAGTTCCCATGGACGATGTCCGACAGTTGGGCTCCGGCGCGAATTATATTTTTGTTCATGGGTACTCTTGTCAGGTGAAGTACGACGTAGCGGCAGGCTTGTGGCGTGGACTTAACGAAGAGGGGCAGGTAAATGATATTTTCTACTGGCGTGAAGGCAAGGACCAGTGGGTGGGCGGTACTAAAGCTGAAGCGATCGTGGGTAAGCAACATGGACCTGCGTCCATGACTAATAAAGTGTTGAAGTTGCCGATGTTACCGTCGCTGCCGTCGAACGCTACGGAGGTGCCCAAGGTAATCCATTATTTTTGGGCTGGAAACGAGATGCCTGAGCATTTGATCGAAAATATTATTGAGAACTCGAGAAAAAGCCCTGGGTATAAATCCATTGTGCATGTCGATGGTAACAATGAGCGTGTTTTTCAGAAAATAAAGTCTGTGTTGGACCATAAAGTCGGTGGGCTTGAAGTACACGATCTAAAAGAAGATGAAGCTTTTCGGGAACTCAATGCAGGAAAGTATGGGGAAATGTATCAATATTTCCGCTCAGGGCAGGGGCAAAACCTCTCGGCTTCGTCGGATGTCATGCGTGTTGCATTAATCAAGAAATACGGTGGGATATACCTCGATACTGACGACATGCTTACGACTAATGTGGGTAATGTCACGCTAAAGGCAACCCCCAATGATATTTTGCTGAACCAACCTGTCACGTATGCACCTGCAGATTTCAGTGGCTTCAATACAAGTAATTTTGCCAGTCATCCAGATAACCCCGTACTAGAGGAGATTCTGGAAGAGTCGTATCAACGATTCAAGGCTAATGAAGAATGGTTGGGTGCTAATCGCCCTTTCCTCAGTGATAATCCCACCGCCTCCGAAGAGCAAGCGTTTAAGGTTTATCAGAAGAAAATTTTCGAGATCACTGGGCCTAGAATGGTCAATGATGTGTTGGACCAATCACGGTATGGTCTTTTTCCGATGATTGAGGACTTAAATGATCTGGCAAGAGCAGATCTTAAACTTTCCGAGGACTACTCCCAAAAACTGAGGGAGGCATTTGCTTATTACACACCGATGAAGAGCAGGTTTGGGGTCTCCATCGGCGCAGAAGGGTCCATGAATCATTCTCGCTGAACCTCGGCTTCAGAAGAGTGGCCTGGTTGGGTTGTGATATAGGGTTATTCGTTTCGCCCCTGACGGCTCGCTGTCGGGGGCGCGATGATGGAGGCCTTGTGCAAGATAGGACGAAATGGCCGGGTGAGGTTAAGAGTCATTATTTGTCTAATATTCAATTTGGTTATTAATAAATTCTTTTTTATTCCTTAATCGCTTTGCATGTCAGCCCTATACTGCCCAGCAACGTTAAACGCTGCAGGAGGGCACACCCATGCACAGCGAGTCGATTCGTTATCTGATCGTGCCGGGCTGGCAAGGATCGCCAGAAGATCATTGGCAAAGTCATTGGCAGAACAGCCTGCCCAACAGCGCGCGGGTGGAGCAGGCCGATTGGCTGACGCCACGTCGCGAAGACTGGGTGGCCGCGCTGGCCGAGGCCATCGCCGCCGACAGCACCCCTGTGATCCTGATCGCCCATAGCCTGGGTTGCATCACCGTCGCCCACTGGGCGGCCACCGCCCCCGTGCATTTTTTGCGGCAGGTGCGCGGCGCCTTGCTGGTGGCTCCGGCGGATGTCGAACGCCCGGCCTGTTCACCGGCCTTGCGCAACTTCGCGCCGATCCCGACCGACCTGCTGCCGTTTCCAAGCCAAGTGGTCAGCTCCGATAACGACAGTGCAGTCAGCGCCCCAAGGGCCCTGGAGCTGGCGCGTCATTGGGGCGCCGAAGCCGGCATCCTGTCGGGCGCCGGCCATATCAATGTGAAGTCCGGCCACCAGCGTTGGGAGCAGGGTTTCGCTTACCTCTATCGCTTGCAAAACCGCCTTGAGCATCACGCCCGGCGCAGTGCCTAAATTTTTTCAACGCCCCGTCCCTGAGTGGATTTGGGGCGGGAGCCTGCCATGAGTCATGAAACCTTCGGCCAGCCACTGCTGACCTTCCCCGACGCCGAAAAAAGCCCGCTGAGCATCCGCGCCAAGGCACTGGTGTTTGTCGACCCGCGTTCGCGTCAACTGCGTGAAGAGCTGGAAAGCCTGGCGCCGCGTGCCTTGCCGGTGTTGATTCGCGGTGAAACCGGTAGCGGTAAAGAGCTGCTGGCGCGGCATATTCACCGTGGCAGCGACCGCACCGGGCTGTTTGTCTCGGTTAACTGCGGTGCGATCAGCCCCACCTACGCAGATGCCGAATTGTTTGGCTACGCAGCAGGCAGCCACAGTGGCGCAGCGAGCAGCCGGGCCGGGTGGTTTGGTTCGGCCAACGGCGGCACCTTGTACCTGGACGAAATTGGTGACTTGCCGCTGCCGATCCAGGTGAAGCTGCTCGCCGCCCTGGAAAACCACGAAGTCACCCGCGTCGGCGCCCATCAGCCAAGCCCAGTGGATGTGCGGCTGGTCGCCGCTACCAGCATCGACCTGGCCCAGGCGGTGGCCGCGGGCAAGTTTAATGAGCGCCTGTTCCATTACTTGAGCGAAGGCCAACTCGACCTGCCGGCCCTGCGCGAGCGTATTGGTGACATTCTGTCCCTGGCCGAATACTTCCTCGGCATCTACAGCCAGCGCCTGGACCTGCCGGTGCCGCTGATCAGCGAGGCCGCCCAGCGCGTCCTCGAACACCACAGCTGGCCGGGTAACACCCGTGAGCTTGAAAACGTTATTCACTTTGCGCTGCTGGTGAGCAGTGGCGATGAGATTTTGCCCGAGCATCTGAACCTGCCGGCGGCGGGGTCGCCGCTTGCGCAGGTGCAGCGGATTTTCGCGAGTGCCACCGCCGCCGAGCAGCAAACCCTGCTCAGCTTTCTAAATGAACAGCCGCTACATGAGCAAAATGGAATATCAACTTGAATAAAAGATATTGTTCGGGAATAAAAAATCTAGGTATTGTCCATCCCACGCCGCGATAGCACTTCGCTGGCACACCATAAAAAACGGTCGTCAGAGACGCCCCGGAATTTCGATAAGGACACTGCATGAAAAAGGTTCTGTTGTTTACCGCACTGGCGGCTGCCCTGACTGCAAGCTTCGCCCAAGCCAACGAGAAACTGGTGGTTGCCGCCACCCCGATCCCGCACGCCGAGATCCTCGAGCTGGTCAAACCGACCCTGGCCAAAGAAGGCGTGGACCTGGAGATCAAAGTCTTCACCGACTATGTGCAGCCCAACACGCAGGTGGCCGAGAAACGCCTGGACGCCAACTACTTCCAGACCCTGCCGTACCTGGAAAACTTCAACAAGGGCAAGGGCACCAACCTGGTTACTGTGATCGGCGTGCACGTTGAGCCTATCGGCGGCTACTCGAAGAAGATCAAAAATATTTCTGAGCTCAAAGATGGCGCCACCGTGGCCATCCCGAACGAAGGCTCCAACAGTGGCCGTGCCCTGCTGTTGCTGCAAAAAAACGGTCTGATTACGCTCAAAGACCCGACCAATGCACTGTCCACGCCGAAAGACATCGCCAGCAACCCAAAGCACCTGAAATTCAAAGAGCTGGAATCGGCCCTGCTGCCACGCGTGCTGGACCAGGTTGACCTGGACGTGATCAACACCAACTACGCCCTGGAAGCTGGCCTGAACCCGGCCAAAGATGCGCTGATCATCGAAGACGCCAAGTCGCCTTACGTGAACTTCCTGGTCGCACGCCCAGACAACAAGGACAGCGACGCTATCCAGAAACTGGCCAAGGCGCTGACCAGCCCGCAAGTCAAAGCCTTCATCGAGAAGAAGTACAACGGCGCGGTAGTGCCTGCGTTCTGATGTAAACAAAACCCCCTTCAAGGTTTGAACGCCGACGGCTACTACAGCGTCGGCGTTTTTTTATGGCCGCCTGGAACACAATCAAAAATGTGGGAGCGGGCTTGCTCGCGAATGCGGTCTGTCAGTAACAGATGTTCTGACTGATACACCGCATTCGCGAGCAAGCCCGCTCCCACATTGGATCTTCAGCGTTTCAGAGATTGCGGCTATTAATCGCCCGGCGCAACGCCACCAACCACTTCACCAACTCCTGCGGATCAATCGGTTTCGCTTCGTTCATTTTCTCATTCCCTCGAAAAAACAGCTTTTCTGCGACCCCAAGACCATAGCCGCCACCGGCCAAACCCGCGAATTCGATGGTTATCTTTTTGCGTGATATCAATATGCTATTTAGGTATTTAAATTTTACTTTTTATACCTTTAAAGTTCGCGCTACCCGACGTTACCCACACCGGATTGGACTGCGCCCGCTGCATTACCCTTGCGGCGTCATGGACTCAAGATGACCTTCGATTTCGCTTTTATCCTCAGCACCTTGCCAGCGTTTCTCAACGCCGTGGGGGTGACGCTGCAAGTGGGCCTGATCGCCATTGCCACCTCGCTCCTGGTGGCGCTGATCAACGCGACGCTGCTGGTGTTTCGCACGCCGTACCTGTCGCGCCTGGTGGCGCTGTACGTGGAGCTGGCGCGTAACACGCCGCTGCTGATTCAACTGTTTTTCGTGTACTTCGCCTTACCGGCCCTGGGTTTGAATATTTCCGGGTTTTGGGCGGCGATCATCACCATGACCTTCCTTGGCGGCGCCTACCTCACCGAAGTGCTGCGCGCCGGTGTGGAAGCGGTGCCGCTGGCGCAGATCGAGTCGGGCAAGTCCATCGGCCTGTCCGACTGGCAACTGCTGCGCCACGTGATCCTGCCCCAGGCCGGCATCCTCAGCCTGCCGGCGCTGTTTGCCAATTTCATCTTTCTGCTCAAGGAGACCACGGTGGTCTCGGCCGTGGCGGTGCCGGAGATTCTCTACACCACCAAGAGCTACATCGCGCTCTACTACAAAACCTACGAAATGCTCGCCGTGCTGACGCTGATCTGCGTGCTGTTGTTTTTGCCGCTGTCGCTGCTGCTCAGCCGTCTGGAAAGGAGGCTCCAGCATGGCCAGTTCGGGTCTTGAGCTGTTGTGGGTGTCGTTGCCGCAACTGGGCAAGGGCGCTGCACAAACCCTGTCGATTTCTTTCCTGAGCATCGCCTTCAGTACGGTTGGCGGTGTGTTGTATGGCGTGCTGCGCACGTTGAATAACAAGGTGATCAACGTGGTGCTGCGGGTGTACCTGGAGCTGTTCCGGGCGATCCCGGTGCTGGTGTGGTTGTACCTGCTGTTTTTCGGCCTGCCGATTTTCTTCGGCCTGAGTATTCCGAGCTTCTGGTGCGCGGTGCTGGTGCTGTCGTTGTGGGGTGCCAGCGAGGTGGGCGAAGTGGTGCGCGGCGCGCTGCACTCACTGCCGCGTGGCCAGCGTGAAGCTGGCTTGTCGATTGGTCTGTCCGACCCGCAGCTGTACGGCTACGTGTTGCTGCCCCAGGCCCTCAAACGCATGACGCCGCCGACCATCAACGTCTACACACGCATCATCAAGACCAGCTCGCTGGCGGTGCTGATTGGCGTGGTGGACGTGATCAAGGTCGGCCAGCAAATCATCGAGCGCACCTACGAGTCGGTGTTGATCTACGGCGCGCTGTTCCTGTTTTTCTTCTTTATCTGCTACCCGTTGTCGGCCGCCTCCAAGGTGCTGGAACGGCGCTGGGCCCAAGCATGAGCGCATTGATCGAGTTTCAGGGTTTCAACAAATTCTTCGGTGAGCAGCAGGTGCTCAAGGGCATCGACCTGAGCGTGCAAAGTGGTGAAGTGGTGGTGATCCTCGGCCCCAGCGGCTGCGGCAAAAGCACCTTGCTGCGTTGCCTCAATGGCCTGGAAGTGGCCCACAGCGGCAGCCTGCGTTTTGCCGGCAAGGCGTTGCTGGACAAGGCCACCGACTGGCGCCAGGTGCGTCAGGACGTGGGCATGGTGTTCCAGAGCTACCACCTGTTCCCGCACATGAGCGTGCTCGACAACATCCTGCTCGGCCCGTTGAAAGTGCAAAAACGCGAGCCTCGTGAGGCCCGCGCTCAAGCTGAAAAATTACTCGAACGCGTGGGCCTGGCCGACAAGCGCGACGCCTTCCCGCGTCAGTTGTCCGGCGGCCAGCAGCAACGCATCGCCATCGTCCGTTCGCTGTGCATGAACCCGCAAGTGATGCTGTTTGACGAAGTCACCGCCGCCCTCGACCCGGAAATGGTCAAGGAAGTGCTGGAGGTGATTCAGGGCCTGGCCCGCGATGGCATGACCTTGCTGATCGTCACCCACGAAATGGCCTTCGCCCGCGCCGTCGCCGACCGTGTGGTGTTTATGGAGGCCGGTCGTATCCTCGAACACAACACCCCCGAAGAATTCTTTACGAACCCGCAAACCGCACGCGCGCAGCAGTTCCTGGAGAAGTTCTCCTTTGTTTCAACACTGCCCAAGAAAGCCAAGGAACTGGAACTGATATGAAAAAGTTACTGCTGCCACTGTTTGCCGTCGCGTTACTGGCCGGCTGCGATAAAAAGGCCGAAGAGCCTGCAAAACCTGCGGCTGCTGCCGCGAGCTACATCGACAAAATCAAGGCGCGCGACAAGCTGATCGTCGGCGTGTTTACCGATAAACCGCCATTCGGCTTTGTGAACGAAGCCGGTCGCTACGTCGGCTTCGATACCGACATCGGCCGTCAATTTGCCAAGGATTTGCTGGGCGATGAAAACAAGGTCGAGTTCGTCGCCGTGGAGCCCGCCAGCCGGATTCCATTCCTGCAGAGCGACAAGGTCGACCTGATCCTCGCCAACATGACCGTGACGCCGGAGCGCAAGGAAGCGGTGGACTTCACCAACCCCAACCTGAAAGTCGCGGTGCAGGCCCTGGTGCCTAAAGACAGCGCGGTAAAAAGCCTGGATGACTTGGCCACCCGCACCACCATTGTCACCACCGGCACCACGGCGGATATCTGGCTGACCAAGAACCACCCGGACTGGAAACTGCTCAAGTTCGAGAAAAACTCCGAATCGCTGCAAGCATTGTCGGCTGGGCGTGGTGATGCGTATGCGCAAGACAACCTGGTGCTGTTCAGCTGGGCCAAGCAGAACCCCGGCTACCGCGTGCTGGAAGAAAAACTCGGTGATGAAGCGCCGATTGCGCCGGCGGTGAAAAAAGGCAACATCGAACTGCGTGACTGGGTGAATGCCGAGTTGGCGAAGTTGGGTGAGGAGAAGTTCCTGCTCAAGCTGTATGACCAGTATGTGCGCAAAGAGCTGAGCGATGACACCAAGCCTGAGAGTGTGATTGTTGAAGGCGGCAAGTGGCAGGGTTGATGATCGTTCCCACGCTCTGCGTGGGAATGCCGCTTTGGACGCTCCGCGTGTGCTTTTAAAGTCGTGACGCGGAGCGTCAAAGGAGGCGTTCCCACGCAGAGCGTGGGGACGATTTTCAATGCGGTCGAATGTGGGAGAAGTTCCTGCTCAAGCTGTATGACCAGTATGTGCGCAAAGAGCTGAGCGATGACACCAAGCCTGAGAGTGTGATTGTTGAAGGCGGCAAGTGGCAGGGTTGATGATCGTTCCCACGCTCTGCGTGGGAATGCCGCTTTGGACGCTCCGCGTCCGCTTTTAAAGTCGTGACGCGGAGCGTCAAAGGAGGCGTTCCCACGCAGAGCGTGGGGACGATTTTCAATGCGGTCGAATGTGGGAGAAGTTCCTGCTCAAGCTGTATGACCAGTATGTGCGCAAAGAGCTGAGCGATGACACCAAGCCTGAGAGTGTGATTGTTGAAGGCGGCAAGTGGCAGGGTTGATGATCGTTCCCACGCTCTGCGTGGGAATGCCGCTTTGGACGCTCCGCGTGTGCTTTTAAAGTCGTGACGCGGAGCGTCAAAGGAGGCGTTCCCACGCAGAGCGTGGGGACGATCTTCAATGCGGTCGAATGTGGGAGAAGTTCCTGCTCAAGCTGTATGACCAGTATGTGCGCAAAGAGCTGAGCGATGACACCAAGCCTGAGAGTGTGATTGTTGAGGGCGGGAAGTGGCAGGGCTGATGATCGTTCCCACGCTCTGCGTGGGAATGCAGCTTTGGACGCTCCGCGTCCGCTTTTAAAGTCGTGACGCGGAGCGTCAAAGGAGGCGTTCCCACGCAGAGCGTGGGGACGATCTTCAATGCGGTCGAATGTGGGAGCGGGCTTGCTCGCGAAGAGGCCAGTGCAGTCACTGCACCTATTGCGGCCAATGCCACGCCGGCGCATCCAGAATCCCTTGCCCCACTATCTGCGTCTCGCCCATCACCTTCTCTAACACAATCGAATTGCACCCCTCATCCTGCTGCAACGCCGCAATCAAGCGGCTGGCATGCGACACCACCCACACTTGGCAATGCTCGGATGCCTGGATAATCAAACGCGCCAACGCCGGTAGCAGATCCGGGTGCAGGCTGGTTTCTGGCTCGTTCAGCACCATCATGGTCGGCGGCCGTGGCGTCAGCAGCGCCGCGATCAGCAGCAAATAACGCAACGTTCCGTCCGACAACTCTGCCGCCGACAATGGCCGTAGCAAACCTTCCTGATAAAACTCAATCGCAAAGCGCCCGCCCTGCAACGGCTCGATACTCAGCCGCGCCCCGGGGAACGCGTCGCTGACTGCACGCTGCAACGCTTCGGGGTCGCCAATTTCGCGAATGGTCTGCAATGCCGCCGCCAGGTCGCGCCCATCGTGATGCAACACCGGCGTGCGCGTGCCCAGTTGCGGTTGACGGGCGGGCGCATCCACGTCGCTGCGAAAGTGATCATAAAAGCGCCAGCCACGAATGCTTTCGCGCAGCAGCAATACTTCCGGCGAGCCGCGCAGGCTGCCCACCTGGTCGAACAGGCTGTGATAATCGGGTGTGTGCTGGGCCAGTACATCCCAACTGCGCCCGTCACGTGCCCGAACCATCGGCCCGGACCGCTGAACCAACAAACTGGCCGGCCGATAGAGATGGCCGGCCCAGATGCATTCTTTTTTTATTTCGGGGTCCAGGGAAAAATAACTGATGCCGGGTGACGGCAGCCCCATGGAAATGGCGTAGCTGAAATCTTCCCCGGCAAACCCCAACCGCAGGCGTTTTACGTTTTGACGGGTGGTGGCTTGCACGGCCACCTCACCGTCACGCATGCGCCGGGTGATGGTTTCCGGCCCGGCCCAAAAGGTCGAATCCAGCCCACCTTCACGGGCCAGCGCGTTGATGACGCCGCCTTGAGCGGTTTCCGCCAGCAGGCGCAAGGCGCGGTACAAGTTGGACTTGCCGCTGCCATTGGGGCCGGTGACCAGGTTCAGCCGGCCCAAGGGCACCACCAATTTATTGATCGAGCGGTAATTGGCCACCGCCAGGGTTTTCAGCATAGGTATTCAGTCGACGTGGGAACCATTGGAGTATGGGATCCTCCATGCAGATAAGGAACCCTGATCTAAGCTCACAGTCGCATACACACTGGCAAGTCGGCATCACGCAAAAGGAGCCTGCATGGGCGGTCGCACTTCACTGTTTTTACTCAGCCTTGGCCTGTTGGCGCTGCTGAGCGGCTGCGGCCAGGAAAAGGCCGAGCCCAAGGAACATTCGCGGGTATTTGTGCAAACCGTGCAGCCAGCGGATTTCGCAGCGGCGGTGACGCTGACCGGTGATATCCAGGCCCGCGTGCAAACCGATTTGTCCTTTCGCGTGGGCGGCAAGATCATCCAACGCATGGTGGATGTGGGCGACCGCGTGACCGCCAAGCAAGTGCTGGCCAAACTTGACCCAAAGGATTTGCAGACCAACGTCGATTCCGCCCAGGCCCAGGTTGTGGCCGAACAGGCCCGCGTCAAGCAAACCGCCGCCGCCTTCGTGCGTCAGGAAAAGTTGCTGCCCAAGGGCTACACCAGCCGCAGCGAATACGACGCCGCCCAGGCCGCGCTGCGCAGCAGCCAAAGCGCCCTGGCCGCCGCGCAGGCGCAACTGGCTAACGCCCGCGAACAACTCGGCTACACCTCACTGATTGCCGATGCGCCCGGCGTGATTACCGCGCGCCAGGCCGAAGTGGGCCAGGTAGTGCAGGCCACCGTGCCGATTTTCAGCCTGGCGACCGATGGCGATCGCGACGCGGTGTTCAATGTCTATGAATCGCTGCTGGTCGAGCCGCCGCCGGATGCGCCGATCACCGTCAGCCTGTTGGAAAACCCGAGCATCAAGGCCGTGGGCAAGGTCCGCGAAGTCACGCCTGCGGTGGCGGCCAATACCGGCACCGTCCAAGTCAAAATTGCCCTGCAATCGTTGCCCAAAGGCATGCAGTTGGGTTCGGTGGTCAGCGCGACCGCCAACGGCCCGGCCAAGGCCAGCATCGAGCTGCCGTGGGCGGCGCTGACCAAAGACCTCAACGAACCCGCCGTGTGGCTGATCGACGGTGACGGCAAGGCGCAGCTGCACAAGGTCAGCGTGGCGCGTTACCTCACTGGCAAAGTAATTATTGGCGATGGCCTCAAAGGCGGCGAAAAAGTCGTGGTGGCCGGTGGGCAATTGCTGCACCCCGGCATGCTCGTCGAGATCGCCCAGCAAGGAGCCCAGCCATGAAGCGCCTGACGGCCATGCTCGCCGCCAGCCTGTTGCTGGTTGCCTGCTCCAAGGAAGAACCGCCACCGGAGCCGGTGCGCCCGGTGTTGTCGATGGAAGTCAAAGCGCAAGACCAGGAAAACCTCGGTCGTTTCGCCGGTACTGTCCAGGCCCGTTATGAAAGCAACCTGGGCTTTCGTGTATCCGGCCGTATCGCCCGCCGCGCCGTGGACGTGGGCGCCGAAGTGGAGAAGGGCGCTTTGCTCGCCGTGCTCGACCCCACCGATCAGCAAAACCAGTTGCGCTCGGCCCAAGGCGACCTTGCCCGCGTGCAGGCGCAATTTATCAATGCCCAAGCCAACGCCCGCCGTCAGCAGGAATTGTTCAACCGCGGTGTGGGCGCCCAAGCCCAGTTGGATGTGGCGCAGACCGACCTGAAAACCACCCAGGCCACCCTCGATCAGGCCAAGGCTTCGGTCAACCAGGCCAAGGACCAACTCAACTACGCCGAACTGCGTACCGACCACGCCGGAATCGTCACCGCCTGGAATGCCGAAGCCGGCCAGGTGGTCAGCGCCGGCCAACAAGTGGTGACCCTGGCGCGCCCGGATATCAAGGAAGCGGTGATCGACCTGCCGGCCGGCCTCGCCGAACGCCTGCCCACCGACGTGGTGTTTCTGGTCGCCGGGCAACTCGACCCCAGCGTGCACACCACCGCCATCGTGCGCGAGATCGAACCCCAGGCGCAAAGCGCCACGCGCACCCGCCGCGCACGCCTGAGCCTGACCGAGACGCCACCCGCGTTCCGCCTGGGCACCGCCATCAGCGTGACCTTGAGTTCTGCCATCGCGCCGCGCATCGAGCTGCCGCTGAGCGCCTTGCAGGAGGTCGACGGCAAGACCCGCATCTGGCTGCTCGACACCCAAAGCCAGACCGTGCAGCCGCGTGACGTCACGGTGGTCAGCCGCGATGCCAGCAGTGCTTTGCTCAACGGCGGCGTCAAACCCGGCGAACGCATCGTTACCGCTGGCGTGAACAGCCTGAAGCCTGGGCAAAAAGTCAAAATCGACGAGGACAGCCCGCGATGAAAGGGAGCTTCAACTTATCCGACTGGGCCCTCAAGCATCAGTCCTTCGTCTGGTACTTGATGTTCGTCGCGCTCTTGATGGGCGTGTTCTCCTACATGAACCTCGGTCGCGAAGAAGACCCTTCGTTCACCATCAAAACCATGGTGATCCAGACCCGCTGGCCGGGCGCGACCCAGGAAGAAACCCTCAAGCAAGTCACCGACCGCATCGAGAAAAAACTCGAAGAGCTCGACGCCCTCGACTACGTGAAAAGCTACACGCGACCGGGCGAGTCCACGGTGTTCGTGTTCCTCAAAGACACCACCAGCGCCAAGGCCATCCCGGATATCTGGTATCAGGTGCGCAAGAAGATCGATGACATTCGCGGCACCTTCCCGCAGGGCTTGCAGGGGCCGTCGTTCAACGATGAGTTCGGTGACGTGTTCGGCTCGGTGTACGCCTTCACCGGCGATGGCCTGTCGATGCGCCAATTGCGCGATTACGTGGAACAGGTGCGCGCCGAAATCCGCGCAGTGCCGGGGCTGGGCAAGGTCGAGATGATCGGCCAGCAGGACGAAGTGATTTACCTGAATTTTTCCACGCGCAAACTGGCGGCCTTGGGCATTGATCAGCGCCAGGTTGTGCAAAGCCTGCAATCGCAGAACGCGGTGACCCCGGCCGGGGTTATCGAGGCCGGGCCGGAGCGGATCTCGGTGCGCACCTCGGGGCAGTTTGCCTCGGAGAAAGACCTGGCCAACGTCAACCTGCGGCTCAATGACCGTTTCTACCGTTTGGCCGACATTGCCGACATCAGCCGTGGCTACGTCGACCCGGCGCGGCCGATGTTCCGTTTCAACGGCAAGCCGGCGATTGGCCTGGCCATCGCCATGCAGAAGGGCGGCAATATCCAATCCTTCGGCAAGGCCCTGCACACACGCATGGACGAACTGACCGCCGACCTGCCGGTGGGCGTCGGTGTGCACAAAGTCTCCGACCAGGCGGAAGTGGTGGAAGAGGCCGTCGGCGGCTTTACCAGCGCACTGTTTGAAGCGGTGATCATCGTGCTGGTGGTGAGCTTTATCAGCCTGGGCATGCGTGCCGGGTTGGTGGTGGCGTGCTCGATTCCGTTGGTGCTGGCGCTGGTATTTGTGTTCATGGAATACAGCGGCATCACCATGCAGCGGGTGTCGTTGGGCGCGTTGATCATCGCCCTCGGCCTGTTGGTGGACGACGCGATGATCACCGTGGAGATGATGATCACGCGCCTGGAAAAAGGCGAAACCAAGGCGCAGGCGGCGACGTACGCCTACACGTCCACGGCGTTCCCGATGCTCACCGGTACGCTGGTGACCGTGGCCGGTTTCGTGCCCATCGGCCTCAACGCCAGCTCGGCGGGCGAGTACACCTTCACCCTGTTCGCGGTGATTGCCGTGGCGATGCTGGTGTCGTGGGTGGTGGCAGTGCTGTTTGCGCCGGTGATTGGCGTGCATATCCTCAGCGCCAACGTGAAACCGCATAACGCCGAACCGGGGCGTATCGGCCGGGCTTTCAATGGCGGCATGCTGTGGGCCATGCGCAACCGCTGGTGGGCCATCGGCATCACCGTTGGGCTGTTCGTGGCCTCGGTGTTTTCCATGCAGTTTGTGCAGAACCAGTTTTTCCCCTCGTCGGACCGCCCGGAAATCCTCGTCGACCTCAACCTGCCGCAAAACGCCTCGATCAACGAAACCCGCAAGGCCGTCGACCGCCTCGAAGCGATCATCAAGGATGACCCGGACATTGCCCGCTGGAGCACCTACATCGGCCAGGGCGCGATTCGTTTCTACCTGCCCCTCGACCAGCAGTTGGAAAACCCTTACTACGCGCAGTTGGTGATTGTCAGCAAGGGTCTGGAAGAGCGCGGCGCCTTGATTGCGCGCCTGCAAAAACGCCTGCGCGATGATTTTGTCGGCATCGGCAGCTATGTGCAGCCGCTGGAAATGGGCCCGCCGGTGGGGCGGCCGATTCAGTACCGCGTGTCTGGCAAAGACACCGATCAGGTGCGCAAACACGCCATCGAACTGGCGACCTTGCTGGATAAAAACACCCATCTGGGCGAGATCATTTATGACTGGAACGAGCCGGGCAAAGTGCTGCGCGTGGACATCGCCCAGGACAAGGCGCGGCAATTGGGGTTGTCGTCCGAAGACGTGGCGCAGTTGATGAACAGCGTGGTCAGCGGTGCGTCGGTGACTCAGGTGCACGACGATATCTACCTGATCAATGTGGTGGGTCGCGCCGAAGACGCCGAACGCGGCACGCCGGAAACCTTGCAGAACCTGCAGATCGTCACGCCCAATGGCACCTCGATTCCCTTGCTGGCCTTCGCCACTGTGCGGTATGAGCTGGAGCAGCCGCTGGTGTGGCGCCGCGACCGCAAGCCAACCATTACCATAAAGGCTTCGGTGCGCGATGAGATGCAGCCGACCGATCTGGTCAAGCAACTCAAACCCGAGATCGACAAATTCAGCGCCGGCCTGCCGGTGGGTTACAAAGTTGCCACTGGCGGCACCGTCGAAGAAAGCGGCAAGGCCCAAGGCCCCATCGCCAAAGTGGTGCCGCTGATGCTGTTCTTGATGGCGACGTTCCTGATGATCCAGCTGCACAGCGTGCAGAAGATGTTCCTGGTGGCGAGTGTCGCGCCATTGGGGCTGATCGGCGTGGTGCTGGCGCTGATTCCCACGGGCACGCCGATGGGCTTTGTGGCGATCCTTGGCATCTTGGCGCTGATCGGCATCATCATCCGTAACTCGGTGATTCTGGTGACGCAGATAGATGCCTATGAGCGCGACGGCTATACGCCGTGGGATGCGGTGGTGGAAGCCACCGAGCACCGGCGTCGGCCGATCCTGCTGACCGCAGCGGCGGCCAGCCTGGGCATGATCCCGATTGCACGGGAAGTGTTCTGGGGGCCGATGGCCTACGCGATGATTGGTGGGATCATTATCGCCACCTTGCTGACGCTGCTGTTTTTGCCGGCGCTTTACGTGGCTTGGTACAAGATTCGCGAGCCGAAGCAGGAAGAACGCGGTTAACCAGGAAGAAGTACGATTAAAAATGTGGGAGCGGGCTTGCTCGCGAAAGCGGTCTGTCAGTAACAGATGTTCTGACGGATACACCGCATTCGCGAGCAAGCCCGCTCCCACATTTGCATTTCAACGCGCCACAGCAGTTGTAGGAAACTTCCCGAAATACCTTGAGTACCGCCTGCAAGCCATCGAGTGTTTTACCCTCGACCACCCTCTTGCTCAGGTCGAACCCCATGAACTGCCTGCGTCATATTTTTCTGGTCTTCGGTTTACTGGTCTCGTCCCTGACCTACGGCGCGACTGTATTGGAAAACGCCCTGTGGCGCGTCGAAATTGACCCTGCCACGTTGGCGCTGCGCGTTACGCCCGCAGGCGAGACCTCGGTGCAAGCCTCCAGCGGCGTAGCCGCACACGCCGTCGCCGATATGCAGGCCGATGCTGAGCAGGCCACTTGGCAATGGGACAACGGCGCCTACCGTGTGAGCGCCCGCCTTGAGCAGCGCGACCTTGCCCTCACGATCAACGCACGCGAGCCGGGTGAGTTGCCGCTGCTGCGCCAACCCGCCGAGGCCATGGGCAACGGCTTGATCTGGCCCCTGGCCGAAGGGCATTACGTGCCCGCTGGTAACACCGTATGGAAGACGTTTTTGCTGGAGCAGGGCGAGGTCAATACCACGCAGGATCTCAGCCTGCCGCTATGGGGCTTGGATCATGGGCGCTTCACGCTTAACTGGTTGCTCACCAATCCCTATAACAACCATCTGCAATGGCAGGCAGACAGTGGCGGGTTGGCGCTTTCAGTGACGCACCAGTTCACTGCTCTTGAGCCTTCGGCGCCTATGACGTTGCGCCTGCACCTGGGCGATGCCGACCCCTTGGCGGGCGCTAAACGCTATCGCCAGTGGCTGGTGGAGCAAGGGCGTTATGAACCGCTGGCGGACAAGCTGCGCCAGACACCCGAGGCTGAAAAACTGCTGGGTGCCAGCCATGTCTATCTGTGGGGCAATGACCTGTTGGGGTCGAATGATGTGCGTGACTGGCCGTTGCTGGTGAAGTTGCTGCGCGGCCATGCACTCAAGGGCTTGCTGGACAAAGAGGCCACCCAAGTGCTGGCTCTGAACAGCACGTTGAATCGCTACCAAATGACGGTGCTGCTGCGTGGCCTCAACGCGGCAATCAACCAACAGGCCCGGAAAACCTGGCAGGCCACCGACGAGCCGGACATGCTCAAGCTCGCTGACGGTTATGGCGTACTGCGCCGTGAACTGGCCATAGCCTTTGCCGGCGCCTTGAGCGACCGCCCCGATACCTGGGGCAGCACGCTGTCGGCCAAGACCGTCGAGGCGTTGCAAGGCGCTGGGCTAAAGCGCCTGCTGTTGACGTTGGGCGAAGGCTGGGAAGGCGGCCTCTGGCACCCCGAGGCGATTCAGGTGGGCGTCAACGCCGGCTACCTGATGGCGCCCTACGACTCCTATGAAACCGCGTTATCCACCACCGAAAACCCGGACTGGACCACCGCCCACCTGGGCAGCAAGGCCTATCGTAGCTGCGCCATCGTGTTGAAAGACGGCAAGCTCAAGATCGGCTTCCAACAATCCGGCCATTACACTGACCCGCGCTGTGTACGGCCGCTGCTGGAAGCGCGCGTGAAGGCCGTGCAAGCCAAGGCGGGTTTCAACGCCTGGTTCCTGGATGCCTATGCCACCAGCATGGTCTTCGACAGCTACCGTAAGGGCGCCGAGATGACCCAGGCGCAAAACGCCGAAGGCAATATCGACGCGTCCCGCTGGCTGAGTGCTGCGCTCAAGTTGCCTGCCGGTTCCGAAGACGGCAATGCGGTGACGGCCCAAGGCATTCTGTTCGCCCACGGCATGCAGACGCCGGTGCTTGGCTGGGGTGACCGCGAGATGACCAAGGACAAACAGTCGCCCTATTACGTCGGCAACTGGTATCCGCCGGAGCAACCGGCGGTGTTCTTCAAAACGGTGCCGTTGAATGAGCCGTTCCGCACCGTGTATTTCGACCCGACGATGCGCTTGCCGCTGTATCAGGCGGTGTTCCACGGCTCGGTCATCACCACTCACCACTGGCTGTTCGACAGCCTGAAATTGAGCAATGTGCGAGCTGAGAACGAGCTGGCCCAACTGCTGTACAACGTGCCGCCGCTGTATCACCTGAGCGCCGCGACCCTTAAGCAGCGGTTACCGTTGATACAGCGCCAGGACCGGTTTTTCCGGCCGTTGCATGAGCGTTTGGCGACACAGGCAATGACCGATTTTCGTTGGCTGACGGCAGATCGGCAGGTGCAGCAGACCACGTTTGCCGATGGCTCGCGGTTGGTGGCGAATTTCTCGGCTGAGGAAATACAGGGCTATGCCGGGCGCAGTTTGACGGCACGGGTAGTGGGGGAAAAGCCGGTGGTGTATCAGGTGCATTAACGGTGCCTGTTAAACCGCTATCGCAGGCAAGCCAGCTCCCACAGGAGAATGCATTCCAAATGTGGGAGCTGGCTTGCCTGCGAAAGGGCCGGCCCAGCCGACGAAGATCTACACTTTGCGCCACACACTCGCCAACCAAGGCTGCTGCTCGCGCGGCAACCCGGCTGGCCGGTAATAATGCTCCAACTCCACAAACCCGGCCGCCGTCAGCAATGCCTGCCATGCGTCCAGGTCGTGATAAGACCCATACCGAGGCCCATTCCAGCCTTCCTGGTTTGCACCGCGTGGGTTGGAACTGAACAACACGCCTCCCGGTTTCAACGCACTGCGCAGTTGCTTGAGAATGCGCGGCAACTCCTGCTTGGGGATATGAAACAACACCGCATTGGCAAACACCCCGTCGAAGCGCTCGGCCGGTAGATCCAGCTTGAGGAAGTCTTGCTGCAACACTTCGCAGCCACTGTCCTCGCGCGCCATCTGCGCGAACCGTTCAGAGCCGTCTAGCCCTACGGCGAGATGGCCCATGCGTGTAAGCGTCTGCAAATCCCGCCCCGGCCCACAACCGAAATCCAGCACGGTAAACGGCGCCGAGCCTTGGATGTGTCGCAGCAGGGCATCGATGTTCTGGCTCACGTCGTGATCGCGAGTGCCTGCACGAAAGTCCTCAGCCACCTTATTGTAATGGCCGAGTGTGGTGGCGGTGATCTTGGTGAGGTCGTCGGGGGCGAGTTTCATGGCAAGGCTTCGAGGGTATTGAAGAGAGGCTGACTATACGCCATGGCAGGGTTTAAAAAAAAACGGAGCGGTTGAGTGTTGCACTCATCCGCTCCGGTGTTTTTTGATGCAGTGCTCAGTCTACTATCCTATTAGTTGGAACAAGGTCCAGGCGCCGAACAGGTGGTCATTACGACCGCCTGAAGCAATTCCAGGGTTTTGCCAATGGTAAAAAACAGCGGTGGCGGGGTCTGTGGTAGGCCCAAACCAATAATGGCGACTCAATGGCAACCTGGCGCCATAGACACGTTGCAAATCAGCGACGCCATCCCAGCCTACCGGCCTATTACCAGAGTTAATCCAACCGAATGCCCCGTTATAGTTAGTCTGCGCCTCGTTAATCGCCAAGCGGTATACATTACTGACATTAACAGGGTACGAGACCGTGTTGCCATACTGGTCTTTCACGTCAATTATCGTAGAACCCCAGCCATTACCGATGACCAATCCTTGGGCGTTCACTGATGCAACGCTAGACCTGCGGGAAGAATACGTCAGCGTCCCCAAACCCCCCGTAGCGATGCGACTACCCGAATTACCGACTGACTCCCACCCTGTTGTTTTTGCCCACGAAGGTACTTTAATAGACAGCCCACTCAGAGTCATGGGCTCTTGCGCAATCTTAAGTTGCCCTAATATCGTCACTTCTTGAACATCTGACTTGGTGGTTTTGCCCCCCACCGTCACCTCGTAACTTAACTTGATAACTTGGCCCGCGCTCTGGGCGAGGGTTTGCGCATCGATGCGGAAGATCACTGTTCCACCGTTTATCCCGCTCTTTAGCCCAAGGGTGACGACGGTGCCATTTGGAGTGGTCGACGTGAGGCGGATTACATCGGCAGTGGTTATGCTCCGGTACGCCACCGTCACATCGGCGCCATTGGCATAGTTCTGCAGGGTGATCGTCTGAGGCCCTGGCTTGTTGTCGAAGGCCGGCGCCGGATACGTCAATACCCGCGTGCCCCCCACCCGCACCGTGCTGCTGCCCGAGCGTCCAAGCAATACCCCTGTTGGGGTTAACAGAACGAACGACATGCGAACAAACCCTTCCTCTTGGAAGTAATCATCAGGCACCGGCGTTTTATCGCCGGCCCTTTGCGTGTGCGCAAACGGCGGCAAGCTCTTGCTCGCGCGTATTGTTGTACCGTCAGGCCTGAACCAGGTCAGCGTCACAACGATCTGGTTGGGTGGGCTGGGGAACCCTACCGTGCGTCGCGGTGTAGCCAGCACGCTGAGAGGGAGATTACTTTGGGTGCCCAGATCAAACACAATGGACTCAATGTCTTTGACATAAAGCAACGGTGGATCAAACAGCAAGGGGTCCGCGTTGCTGTTCAACATGAAGGGCGGCGAAAACTTATCGTTCCCCTCGGGTGTGTTTCCGGCCACGTCTAACACGGTGCAAATAAGCGCTATGGGGCCGGATTGACTGATCTTCTTGAAGACCGTCGGCGGTATGAACACCCGATACGGCCCAGCCCCGCGGGCCTCTGTGGCGCTCAAGCGATGTTTGGTGGGGACACCGTCCAGGTAGACGAAAATTTCGTCGTTCTCACGGGCGTTCAGATACTTATCAACCAGAGCCCACATCCCGCGAGCTGCAGTGTTTTCATCAATATCCGACTCTGCCGAAAAGCCTTCAGCCACCACGCGCAATCCGTCGTGCCCGAAGATGTCCGGCCTACGGTCTATGCCGGCAGGGTGGGTTTTCATGACCAGATACGTCTCGGTCGTCGAACGACTTTTCTGACCGGTCCTGCGCTCCACTTCCCAGTACACATTGACCAAGCCCTCCGGCAGGTCGTTCAGGAGGACTTTCAAGAAGTAACGCGTTGCCTTGGTGGTAATGCTGCCCTTGCTCACCAGTTTGTCATTACAGTACAGGTAGAATTCGTCACCGATGGATTCAGCGAACCAGGCCTCGGAGGAGAACTCGGCATAAGGGTCCGTGGCGCGCAGGCCCAAGGCCCATTTTGCTATTTCAGGGTAGTCGAGTTTATATGGGATCTCGGTTTCATCAAGCGCGATGGCGAAGGTCGCTTTGGGTGCATTCAGGGATATGTCAACGATTGGGCCGGTAGGAGTCGTCATCATCATTACCTTGCTGGTTTAGGGCGCCGGGAATGGCGCGACGGGCAAGGTGAATGAGGCGCTTGGAGGATTAACCGAATCTACTGTCAGAATTGACAGTGGCGACGAGTGGTACATCGCCCTGGTGGCCGTTTCATGGCAAGGCTTGGAGGGGATCGAAGAGAGGCTGACTACAAACCCTGGCAGGGTTTAAAAAATGGAGCGGCTGAGTAGGGTACTCATCCGCTCCAATAATTTTTGACACCGTGGTCAGTCCACTATCCGTTTAGTTGTGCCAACACCCAAGCGCCGAACAGGTGTTCAAATTGTCCGCCTACATTAACGCCTGCGTTATACCAATGGTAAAATAAACCGCCAGCGGTATTGGGGTAAATCGCGTACCAATAATGGCGAGCCACCGGCAGTCTGGTTCCGTACACACGTTGCATATCAGCGATACCGTCACCACCTACTCCCCGTTGACCATTATTGTTCATCCACGTTATTGCCTGGGGAAGATGGGTCTGCTCTTCTCTAATCACCAATCGATATACATTACTGACGTTAACAGGGTACGAGACTGTATTGCCGGCCTGATCTTTCACATCAATAAGCGTAGAGCCGCACGCATTGCCGATTACCAAACCGGTGTGGAGGCCAACCGATGCAACACTCGGCCTGCGGGAAGTGTAAGTCAGCGTCCCTATACCACCGGTAGCGAGCCGAGTTTGCGTATTGTTGATTGACTCCGCTCCTGTTCTTGCCCACGTAGGTATTTTAATAGACAGCCCATTCAGAGTCATGGGCTCTTGCGCAATCTTAAGTTGCCCTAATATCGTCACTTCTTGAACATCTGACTTGGTGGTTTTGCCCCCCACCGTCACCTCGTAACTTAACTTGATAACTTGGCCCGCGCTCTGGGCGAGGGTTTGCGCATCGATGCGGAAGATCACTGTTCCACCGTTTATCCCGCTCTTTAGCCCAAGGGTGACGACGGTGCCATTTGGAGTGGTCGACGTGAGGCGGATTACATCGGCAGTGGTTATGCTCCGGTACGCCACCGTCACATCGGCGCCATTGGCATAGTTCTGCAGGGTGATCGTCTGAGGCCCTGGCTTGTTGTCGAAGGCCGGCGCCGGATACGTCAATACCCGCGTGCCCCCCACCCGCACCGTGCTGCTGCCCGAGCGTCCAAGCAATACCCCTGTTGGGGTTAACAGAACGAACGACATGCGAACAAACCCTTCCTCTTGGAAGTAATCATCAGGCACCGGCGTTTTATCGCCGGCCCTTTGCGTGTGCGCAAACGGCGGCAAGCTCTTGCTCGCGCGTATTGTTGTACCGTCAGGCCTGAACCAGGTCAGCGTCACAACGATCTGGTTGGGTGGGCTGGGGAACCCTACCGTGCGTCGCGGTGTAGCCAGCACGCTGAGAGGGAGATTACTTTGGGTGCTCAGATCAAACACAATGGACTCAATGTCTTTGACATAAAGCAACGGTGGATCAAACAGCAAGGGGTCCGCGTTGCTGTTCAACATGAAGGGCGGCGAAAACTTATCGTTCCCCTCGGGTGTGTTTCCGGCCACGTCTAACACGGTGCAAATAAGCGCTATGGGGCCGGATTGACTGATCTTCTTGAAGACCGTCGGCGGTATGAACACCCGATACGGCCCAGCCCCGCGGGCCTCTGTGGCGCTCAAGCGATGTTTGGTGGGGACACCGTCCAGGTAGACGAAAATTTCGTCGTTCTCACGGGCGTTCAGATACTTATCAACCAGAGCCCACATCCCGCGAGCTGCAGTGTTTTCATCAATATCCGACTCTGCCGAAAAGCCTTCAGCCACCACGCGCAATCCGTCGTGCCCGAAGATGTCCGGCCTACGGTCTATGCCGGCAGGGTGGGTTTTCATGACCAGATACGTCTCGGTCGTCGAACGACTTTTCTGACCGGTCCTGCGCTCCACTTCCCAGTACACATTGACCAAGCCCTCCGGCAGGTCGTTCAGGAGGACTTTCAAGAAGTAACGCGTTGCCTTGGTGGTAATGCTGCCCTTGCTCACCAGTTTGTCATTACAGTACAGGTAGAATTCGTCACCGATGGATTCAGCGAACCAGGCCTCGGAGGAGAACTCGGCATAAGGGTCCGTGGCGCGCAGCCCCAAGGCCCATTTTGCTATTTCAGGGTAGTCGAGTTTATATGGGATCTCGGTTTCATCAAGCGCGATGGCGAAGGTCGCTTTGGGTGCATTCAGGGATATGTCAACGATTGGGCCGGTAGGAGTCGTCATCATCATTGCCTTGCTGGTTTAGGGCGCGCGGGAATGGCGCGACGGGCAAGGTGAATGAGGCGCTTGGAGGATTAACCGAATCTACTGTCAGAATTGACAGTGGCGACGAGTGGTACATCGCCCTGGTGGGGCGATGCACGTAGGCGGCAATTTGGACGGCACTCAGCGTTTGTTAAGCACTCGCGCCAACCGATCCCCGCCCAATTGAATCACCGCCACCAGAATCACCAGCAGCACGATCACCGTCAGCATGATCTGCGTATCAAAACGCTGGTAGCCATAACGGTAGGCAATATCACCCAGGCCGCCCGCGCCAATCGCACCGGCCATGGCCGATGAGTTGATCATCGTCACCAACGTAATCGTGAACCCGCCGACGATGCCCGGCAGCGCTTCCGGCAACAGCACATGCCAGATGATGTGCCAGCGGCGGCAGCCCATGGCTTGCGCAGCTTCGATCAAGCCGTGGTCGACTTCACGCAGGCTCACTTCGGCGATGCGCGCAAAGAACGGTGTGGCGGCGATGGTCAGTGGCACTACTGCCGCCCACACGCCATAGGTGGTGCCGACGATCAGCCGGGTAAACGGGATCAATGCCACCATGAGGATCAAAAATGGAATCGAGCGGAACAGATTGACGAACGCCCCCAGCACGCGGTTCAGCGCGGGTGCCTGGTAAATGCCGCCCTTGTCACTGGTGACCAGGAACACGGCCAGTGGAATGCCCACCAGCAATGCGATCAACGACGACACGCCGACCATCAACAAGGTGTCGATGGCGCCCTGCAATAAGCGATCAAACCACATAGCCCAGCACCTCCACCTGTTGCGCCCAACGCCCGGCGCGAATGCGCAGTTCTTCGCCAGTGTGCGGTGAGCCATTCACCGCCAGCAGTAATTGCCCCAGGGCATGCCCCTGAATCCGTTCCACACCGCCTTGCAGCAAGCGCACGCGCCCGCCGAGGGCGCTGAACAGCGCGGCCAGGTCAGGTTCATCGGTATCGCTGCCGGTGAACTGCAAACGCAGCACCAGCGCGGCGTCGGCGCTGGTTTGGGTGAGTTGCAGGCGGCTTTGCAGTTCTTCCGGCAGCCCGTGTTGCAATGGCGCCAGCAACGTTTTGCTGACCTCGTGCTGTGGGTTGCCGAACACTTGCCACACCGGGCCTTGCTCGACGATGCGCCCGTGCTCGAGCACCACCACGCGGTCGCAAATCTCGCGAATCACCGCCATCTCATGGGTGATCAACACGATGGTGAGGCCCAGGCGCTGGTTGATCTCGCGCAGCAGGCCGAGAATCGACTGGGTAGTCTCCGGGTCGAGGGCCGAGGTGGCCTCGTCGCACAGCAGAATCTGCGGATCGTGCACCAGCGAACGGGCGATACCCACGCGCTGTTTTTGCCCGCCGGAGAGCTGCGCCGGGTAAGCCTTGTGCTTGTCCTGCAAGCCCACCAGTTCCAGCAGCTCACGCACCTTTTGCTCGCGCTGCGGCTTGGGCACACCGGCGACTTTCAGCGGCAACTCGACGTTCTGCCACACCGTTTTGGCCGACATCAGGTTGAAGTGCTGGAAGATCATGCCGATGCGCCGGCGCAGCGCCACCAAGCGGTCTTCGTCGTATTCGCCGATGTCCACCTGATCAATCAACACCCGGCCGCTGCTGGGTTGCTCCAGGCGGTTGATGGTGCGAATCAGCGACGATTTACCGGCGCCGCTGCGGCCGATGATGCCGAACACTTCACCGCGCTGGATCGCCAGGTCGATGCCTTGCAACGCATGCACGCTGCCGTCATAGGTTTTGCCCAGGTTGATAAAACGCACGTGGGCGCGGTTCAGGTCCGGGTGCAGTTCGGTCTGCTCGGCATCCCTGGGCGGTAAACCCAGGTCGCGCAGTTGAGTGTGGGCGGCGGTCATTTTTTATCTTCCCAGCCGACTTGGTAGAGCTTGCCGAGGGATTTATCCAGGGCGGCACGCACCACCGGCGAGTGCTGGTAGATGTCGACGAACTTGATCACGCGTGGGTCGGTTTTGCTTTTGGGCTGGATCACAAACTGAATCACGTATTCCGGGTGGTCGAGGCCGTCGAACAGCAGCGCCGACTCGGCGTCGAAGGTTTTGGACAGGCGGATATACGCCGGGTAGCCCTGCACCAGGTCGGCGTCGTCATAGGCGCGTACCAGTTGCACGGCTTCCACTTGCAGGATTTTGATCTTCTTCGGGTTGGCGATGATGTCTTCTTCGGTGGCCTTGTAGCCCACGCCTGGCTTGAGGGTGATCAAGCCAGCCTTGGCCAGCAGCTGCAGGCCGCGACCGCTGTTGATCGGGTCGTTGGCAATCGCCACGCTGGCGCCTTGAGGCAAGTCGTTGAAGCTTTTGTACTTCTTGGAGTACAGCCCGACGTTATTGATAATGCCCGGCGCGTAGGGCACCAAGTCAAAACCTGCGGCAGCCTTGGCGTTTTCCAGGAACGGGATGTGCTGGAAGTAGTTCACGTCGATATCGCCGGCAGCCAGGCTGACGTTGGGCGCGATCCAGTCGGTGAATTCCACCAGCTCGACCTTAAGGCCTTGCTTGCCGGCTTCGGCGACGGCGGCTTCCAGGGGAATCGCGAAGGCGGCGGTGGTGCCGACCTTCAGCGGCGCATCGGCGGCGAAGACTGCCGAGCTGAATAACCCGAGGGCCAGGGCCAGTGCTTTGACTGGGTGGGTGAGCAGTGTCTTTTTCATAATCGATTTCCAGTCATAGGTAGTTGGGCAAGCGATAAAGATCCAATGTGGGAGCGGGCTTGCTCGCGAAAGCGATGTGTCAGCAAACGAATTCGGTGACTGGCACACCGCATTCGCGAGCAAGCCCGCTCCCACAGTTTTGATTAGTGGCGATAGGTAGAGCCGGTGTGTTGTTCGGGTAAGCGAGCGGAGCCATGGAATACTTTTTCGCGCAGCGTTCCCTGCTCATACGCGGTCTTGTAGGACCCACGCTTCTGCAACACCGGCACCACCAGGTCGATAAAGTCCACGTAGCTTTCCGGCGTCACAATGCGCGTCAGGTTGAAGCCATCCAGGCCGGTCTCGCTGATCCACGACTCCAGCTCGTCGGCGACCTGTTCCGGCGAGCCGACCAAGGTGATATAGCGGCCGCCCAAGGCGTGCTGCTCGAGCAATTTGCGGCGGGTCCAGTCGTTGTTCTGCAGGTTCTTGGTAGCCGACTGGATCGCGTTGCTCTTCACGTACTGGATCGGTTCGTCCAGTGCGTATTGGGCAAAATCAATCGCCGTGGACGCCGAGAAATGCGCCACGCCGGCTTCCGGGCTGGCGTAGCTCAGGTATTCGGCGTGCTTGGCCCAGGCCAACTCTTCGGTGGCGGCAACGATCACGTTGAGGCCCATGAACACTTTGATGTCCTGCGGATTACGCCCGGCCTCGACCGCGCTGGCGCGCACCTTGTCTACCTGGGCCTTGGTCGCGGCCTTGTTCTGGCCGCTGATGAATACGCACTCGGCATGCCGCCCGGCGAACAGCAAACCGCGCTCCGAACTGCCAGCCTGGAACAGCACCGGCGTGCGCTGCGGCGACGGCTCGCAGAGGTGATAACCCTCCACCTGATAGAACTCGCCGTGGTGCTCGACCTTGTGCACCTTGCCCGGCTGCGCATAGACCCGTTGCTGCGGATCATTGATGACCGCGTCGTCTTCCCAGCTGCCTTCCCAGAGTTTGTACAGCACCTGCAGGTACTCATCGGCCTGGTCATAGCGCCGGTCGTGCTCGACCTGTTCGGTCAGGCCCATGGCCTTGGCAGCGCTGTCGAGGTAGCCGGTGACGATGTTCCAGCCGACCCGGCCACGGCTCAGGTGGTCGAGCGTGGACATGCGCCGGGCGAACAGATACGGCGGCTCGTAGGTGAGGTTGGCGGTGAGGCCGAAGCCAAGATTCCTGGTCACGGCAGCCATGGCCGAGACCAGCAGCAGCGGGTCATTGACCGGCAACTGGATCGACTCTTTGAGCGGCACGTCGATGGAGTTCTGGTAGACGTCGTACACGCCGACAATGTCGGCGATGAACAAGCCGTCGAACAGCCCGCGTTCCAGGGTTTGCGCCAGCTCGGTCCAATACTCGACGGTTTTGTACTGCGTCGAGGTGTCCCGTGGGTGCGTCCACAAACCGTGGTTGATGTGCCCGATGCAGTTCATGTTGAAGGCATTGAGCAGGATTTTTTTCTTCGCCATCAGATAGTCCCCCGCAGTGGCGGGTTTTCATCATTGAGGTAGTAATTGCCCACCGCGTGGTACTTCCAGCGCACCGGGTCGTGCAAGGTGTGCACGCGGGCGTTGCGCCAGTGGCGGTCCAGGCCGTGTTCGGCCAGGGTGGCCTGGCTGCCGGCCAGTTCGAACAAGGTGCTGCCGGCGGCCAGAGAGATTTCGGTGCTCAGGGCGCGCACTTCGGCGACGGCGATTGAGGCTGCCGCGACGGTCTCGGCGTTGCTGTCGGCCTGGGCACGGTCGAGAAATTCGCCGGCGCGTTCCAGCAAGGCTTCGGTGGCGTGCAGGCGGATGCTCAAGTGGCCGAAGCTCTTGAGCGTCAGCGGGTCTTCGGTGGCTTTGTCGTTGCCGGAATCGATCCACGGGCGAGTCTTGGTGCGCACAAAGTGCAACGCGTCTTCGAAAGCGGCGCGGGCGATGCCGGTGTCGATGGCGGCGTGAAGGATCTGCGCCAACGGGCCGACGGTGGTCGGGCGCTCGAAGGCGCTCTGGAATGGGATCACGTCTTGGGCGGCAACCCACACGTTGTCGAACACCACTGAGCCGCTGCCGGTGGTGCGTTGGCCGAAGCCGCTCCAGTCGTCGATAACGCTCAGGCCTTCGCTGTCGCGGGGCACAAAGGCCAGTTGCTGTACGCTGTGTTCATCCACCACCGAGGTCGGGATGCGTTGGGCGTAGAGCGCGCCGGTGGAATAGAACTTGTGACCGGTGATACGAAAGCCATCGCCGTCACGGGTGATGGCAGTCACGCGGTCATGAGCGGTTTTGGTGCCCAGCTCCGCCAGGGCGTTGCCGAAACGCTGGCCGGCGAGCACTTCGGCGTACAGGCGCTTTTGCTGCGCGGGGCTGCCGTTCACGCGCAGCACTTCAAGGGCATAAAAATGGTTTTGCGGGATCTGGCCCAGCGAGGCATCCGCCTGGGCGATCAGCGCAATGACCTTGGCCAGGGTGACGTTGGACACGCCCGCGCCGCCGTGTTCCTTCGGCACGCTGATGCCCCACAGGCCGGAGCGCGAAAACACGTCCAGTTCGGGCAAGGGCAAGCGGCGTTCGCGGTCGCGCTGGGCGCTGTCGCGGCGAAAGTCCTCGGCCAGGTCGCTGGCGACAATGAGGGCTTGTTCGTCGCTGGTAATGACCGCGACGTTAGGGGAAAAAGTCATAAGTTTCTCCAGATGTCTGGTCGGTCAGATCCAGGAATGTCGAGCAGGCAAAGTGCCGTTCAAGCGATAGGCGCCAATGGCGTGATACTTCCAGCGCACCGGGTCGTGCAGGGTGTGCACCCGGGCGTTGCGCCAATGGCGGTCGAGGTTGAATTCGGCGAGGGTGGCGCGGCTGCCAGCCAGTTCGAAGAGCTTTTCGCTGACCAGCAACGACACTTCGGTGGTCAGCACTTTCGCCTCGGCTACGGCAATCGAAGCCCGCGCAGCGGATTGCGCGGTAATCGGCGCAGCGCTGACCTCGTCCAGCACCTTGCCGGCCTTGCGCAACAGGGCTTCGGCGGCATGCAGTTCGATTTTCAGCTTGCCGATATCGGCGATCACATACAGGTCATCACTGGCCCGTTCGACCTTGGCGTCGATCCATGGGCGCGAGCGTTCACGCACGAAGGCGATGGTGTCATCGAGCGCGCCACGGGCGATGCCGGCGTCGATGGCAGCCTGGATCAATTGCGAGACAGCGCCCTGGATAGTCGGGCTTTCGCCGATGCGCCAGTTGTCGACCACCAGCTCGGCGTCCACCGGCACGCGGTCGAGCAGCACCGTGCCGCTGGCCGTGGTGCGTTGGCCAAAGCCCGACCAGTCGTCAACGATGCGCAGCCCTTCGGTGCCACGGCGCACAAACGCCATGACCTGCTTGCCGTCTTCGTTCAGTGCCTTCACCGCCACCCAATGGGCAAACAGCGCGCCGGTGGAGTAGAACTTCTGGCCGCTGATGACATAGCCGTCGCCTTCGGCGGTGATGCGTGCCTTGAGCTCCAGCGTGTTTTTGGTGCCGCGCTCCGGGCCGCCATTGCCGATACGCCAACCGTCGAGCACGCTCTGGAACAGCTGCTTTTTCTGGCGTTCGGTGGCGGCGCCCTGCAGCACGTGCAGGATGCCGAAATGGTTCTGCGGGATCTGCCCAAGGGCCGGGTCTGCCGCGCTGATGATCGCGAACACGTCGGCCAAGGTCACGAACGAGACCTGTGGGCCGCCGTATTCGCGGGGAATGGAAATACTGCCGAGCCCGCTGCGGGTGAACTGTTCGATCTGCGCCCATGGCAGCTTGCGCTGCTGGTCGCGCTTGGCCGCTTGCAGGCGCGCGGCCTGGGCAAGTTCATGGGCTGCGCTCAACGCTTGGGCGTCGTCGCGCAGCACAACGGCCGGCAACAGCAGTGGGGCTATATCCAGATCACTCTGGGGGGGTGTTAGAGCCAAGTTAGACATCAGCGCCGCTCCTTGGCTGCACGTAATGCCCTGGCGTTATGCACCGGGGTAATTCTGACCATACCGACCTCGCATTCAATGAAATAAAAACAGAAAAATCAGAGATGTCCGGTGGTCCGGTGCATATACCCTAAGCGCGTTAAATTTTTAAATAAACTAACTTTTAGGAATATGCATAGAAGGGCGGTCACCCAGGTTCGCAAGGTGAACCGGGTTGGCGCGGTTGGTAGGCCGATGCGGCCCTGGCCGCGCGGGGCGGGACCTGAGGCGAGCAGGCGCAAATGTTCAGCGTGCGCACCGGTGCCCAGCGCGAATTATTGCCGACGCGGTCAAGAATGCAGTACGTCACGTCCAGGCGGCTGTCGTCGCCCGCTTCGATGATGACCGTCGAGGGCACCCACACGTGCACCGTCAGGCCGATGTCCTTGGCCTGGATTTTCGGCAGGTCCAGCCGCACATCACCCCAACGCAAGGTGATGGCGTCGCCACTGGCCATGTTCAAATAAGGCTCGATACACAGCGGAATACCCCGCAATACCTGGCGGCTGTTGACGCCGTAGCGGCGGATAGTTTCAGGCAGGCCGACGGGGGCGAGGTTCTGGTTTTCATCGTTGTTTTCGTGGCTGAGCGGGAACACAGGTTGGCCACCCGGGTAGTTGGTTTTCACCTGCACCCGCGTGAAGGCCGAGCGTGCCGGGCCGTGGCCGATTTGCATGACTTGGTAGTGAACCTGCGCGGGGCCGTCCAGCACAAAACTTTCTGGCACCCGCAGGTGAGTGGGGGTGCCGATTTTGCACGCCGTTACGCGTCTGGAGTCGGCAAAGCAGTTGTTCCAGAACAGCTCGATCAGGTCACCTTCCTCCATGCCGGGGTAAGGGGCGATATCCACTTGCAGGTGGGCGGCGGCGAGGGCGTTGATGCCATGTCGCTGAGCCTGGGGCAGTGTCGGGGCGGTGAGCATGGCCGGGGTTGCAGTGCGCGTCATAAGTAATCTCCTTGATGCAGCCAGCAGCAATCGTTCCGGCGCCCGTGACGCGGTTGCGCGCAGGGGCCGAAAGGGACGATTCAGTGAATTGCTGGGATAGGATCCAATCCTCTGGGTGCTAGATAAGAGGGTTGTCCGGGGGGCGTCAATGGCGGCAGAAGGCTAAACGGCGGGTTGGAGCAGATTCAGAAGGGTCTGACGAGGCGGGGGATTTTGAGGCGGGGCCGGCGTGGCGTTTTATTTGTTAGTGCGAGGGTTTCATGTAGGAACAGCGTGTTGTGGCCAGGGAGCTTGCTCCCGCTGGAGTGCCAAGCGCGCCCACGATTTTGGGGCTGCTATGCAGCCCCGCGGGAGCAAGTTCCCTCGCCACAGTCGGGGCCTGCTCCCGGCAAATTAATGGGCGAGAAACTTGCTCAAAAACTGCTTGGTTCGTTCTTCCTTCGGGTTGGCAAACAGCGCCTTGGCTTCGCCCTGTTCGACGATCACGCCCTTGTCGAAGAAGACCACCCGGTTGGCCACATCGCGGGCGAAGCTCATTTCGTGGGTGACGATGACCATGGTGCGGTTTTCTTCGGCCAGGCTGCGGATGGTCGCCAGCACTTCGCCGACCAGTTCCGGGTCGAGGGCCGAGGTGGGTTCGTCGAACAGAATCACCTCCGGCTCCATGGCCAATGCACGTGCAATGGCCACACGTTGCTGCTGGCCACCGGACAAACGTCGCGGATAGGACGCTTCCTTGCCCGCCAGGCCGACCCTGGCGAGCAGCGTGCGGCCCAGTTCGGTCGCCGCTTCGCGTGGCATCTTCTTGACCACGATCGGGCCTTCGATGACGTTTTCCAGCGCGGTGCGGTGCGGGAACAGGTTGAAGTTCTGGAACACAAAGCCCACGTGCTGGCGCAAGCGCCGCACCAGGCCTTGTTGCTGGTTGAGTGGCTTGCTGCTGTCGATCTCGATGTCGCCCACCTTGATGCGGCCGCTGGTGGGTTCTTCGAGGAAGTTCAGGCAGCGCAGGAAGGTGGTCTTGCCGGAACCGCTGGGGCCAATGATGGCGACGACTTCGCCTGCCTTGACCTCAAGGTCGATCCCGTTGAGCACCACCTGACCCTTGAATTGTTTGGTCAGTTTTTCAACCACGATCATGCTTCAAGACTCCAGGTCATGCCGGTTGACCCGGTCTTCCAGGCGATTTTGAAAATGCGCCAGGATGCTCGCCAGGATCCAGTAGATCAGGGCAGCGGAGAGGTACATGGTGAAGATTTCGAAGGTGCGCGCAGACACCAATTGAGCCTGGCGGAACAGCTCGGGCACCTGAATGGTGGCGGCCAGCGCGGTGTCTTTTACCAGCGAAATAAAACTGTTGCCCAGCGGCGGCAATGCCGTACGCATGGCCTGCGGCAGGATGGCCCGGCGCAGGGTCTGCGCGCGGGTCATGCCGATACTGGCTGCAGCTTCCCACTGGCCGCGCTCGATGGAGCTGATCGCGGCGCGCAGGATTTCACAGGCATAAGCGGCCATGTTCAGCGAGAAGCCGATCATGGCGGCCGGGATCGGATCCAGCTCGATGCCCACTTGCGGTAAGCCGTAGTAGATCAAAAACAGCTGCACCAGCAAGGGCGTGCCGCGAAAGAACGACACGTAGACGCGGGCGATCCAACTGACCAATTTGAAGCGCGACAGGCGCATCAACGCCAGGCCGAAGCCCAGCAGCAAGCCGAAAAACATCCCGCCAAGGCTAAGGATCACCGTGTAGTACGCGCCCTTGAGCAGAAAGGGCGCGGAGTCCAGCGCGAGTTGAAAACCTGCTTCCATTATTGAGTGACGTCAGCGTTGAAGTATTTCTCGGACAGCTTCTTCAAGGTGCCATCGGCGCGCAGCTTGTCGAGGGCCTTGTTCACCGCATCGAGCAATTCAGGCTCGCCTTTGCGCAGAGCAATACCGGCTTCCTGACGGGAGAAGGCATCACCGGCTGCAGCGGTGTCCGGGGCTTTCTTGGCGTATTCCAGCGCCGCCAGGCGGTCGATCAGGATGGCGTCGATACGGCCGATGCGCAGGTCCTGGAACTTGGTTGGGTCATCGTTGTAAGTCTTGATGATGGCTTTGGGTTGGTTGTCCTTGAGCCATTGTTCGTAGTTGGTGCCCAGGCCGACGCCGACTTTTTTGCCGGCCAGGTCGTCGGCGGTCTTGATGGCGTCGACGTTTTTCTTCAGCACCAGTGCCTGGATACCGGAAACGGTGTAGGGCTTGGAGAAGTCGTACTTCTTCTTGCGCTCTTCGGAGATGGTCACTTGGTTGACCACTGCGTCCAGGCGCTTGGATTCCAGGGCCGCGAGGATGCCATCCCAAGGAGTGGCTTGCAGCTTGACCTTCACGCCCAGCTCCTTGGCCAGCGCTTCGGACAGCTCGACTTCGAAACCGCTGAGCTTGCCGCTTTCATCGACAAAGCTGAACGGTGGATAGGTGCCTTCCAGGCCGATCTTGATCTCGCCGGCCTTCTTGATGTTGTCCAGCTGCTCACCAGCGATTGCTTGGCCCATCAGACCAGCACCGAGTGCCAAGCCTAATGTGCCAACCAGCAACGTGCGACGAAATACAGAAATAGTCATGAAGAGCCCCTGTGTTTTTATGTTGAGCGAAGCAGGTGACGCAGTAGTCGTATCCTGCCTTAAAGCGCGAAGCGCGTCTTCGCCTTCGGCGCGACTATAAAGCCAGTTTCTAAGACTTGAAAATAATATAAATCTAATTTGTTATGCTTTTCTAGAATATGCCATCAATCCAATGTGGGAGCGGGCTTGCTCGCGAATGCGGTGTGTCAGTCACCGGATGTATTGGCTGACACTCCGTATTCGCGAGCAAGCCCGCTCCCACATGTGGTCCGTGTTCAGTCCGTTAGAACAGAGTCATAAGCAAACAACGCTGGCGCCCCGCCGGTGTGCAGGAAAATAATCGGGCCCTGCTCAAACCGCTGCCGCCCGATGCCATCCAGCAAGCCGGCCATGGCCTTGCCAGTGTAGACCGGGTCCAGCAGCAGGCCTTCCTGGCTCGCCAATAGCTTGACCGCGGCCAGGGTGCCGGCGTTCGGTTCGCCGTAACGCGGGCCGAAATATTCGTCCCACAAAATCACTTTGAAGGCCTCGGGGATATCCACACCCAGCAGCTCGGCGGTGCGTTCAGCCAAGCCCTGCACTTTTGGGCGCTGGGCTTCATCGGTGCGCGACACGGTAATGCCGATCACCGGCAGATTCGGCAGCACTTCACTCAACGCCAGGGCGAGACCGCTGTGGGTGCCCGCGCTGCCCGAGGCCAGTACCACGGCGGCAAACTCAATACCGCTGTCTTCGATCTGCCCGGCCAGTTCCAGCCCGGCCCGTACATAACCCAGCGCGCCCAGTGCATTCGAGCCGCCGATAGGCACCAGGTACGGCTTTTTACCGTTGCTGCGCAGGCGGTCGGCGAGGGCGTTGAGTTGGTCGTCGACATTGTCGAGGTTCTCGACCAATTCGACTTTGGCGTCAAACAGTTCCAGCAACAGGCGGTTGCCGTTGCCCAGGTAGTTCGGGTCTTCGGTGCCGGTGGGGTTCTCCAGCAGGGCCACGCAACCGAGGCCCAACTTGGCGGCCAGCGCAGCGGTTTGGCGCACATGGTTGGACTGGATGGCGCCGGCGGTGACCAGCGTATCGGCACCTTGGGCGATGGCGTCGGCCGCCAGGTATTCGAGTTTGCGCAGCTTGTTGCCGCCCATGGCCAGCGGTGTGGTGTCATCGCGTTTGACGTAGATGTCCCTGCCCAGCCAGGCCGACAGCCGCTCGAGTTTTTCCAGGGCAGTGGCGCCGCCCAGCAGTTCCAGGCGGTTAAAACGGTCGAGCTGTTGTTTGATCATGGCGACGCACGGTGGCTAAGTGATTGGGCGACTATAGGCAGGCACTTTTCATCGGGCAACCGCCAATCGCTTATTCCGTATGGTTCTTTGCATCGCATCATTGGTTCTTAAGGGCGGCCTGGGTGCATAACGTAAAGTGATCGCCATATCGTCAGGAGTGAATACCGTGAGTGAGCGTTCCAGCCATTGGCAATTGCAGACCATCGTCAGCCAGCTGCGCGGCGCCCGAGACCAGTGGCGCACGCGCAATGGCCGTTTGAGTGGTGAGCACGGCGGCCGCGAATTGCCGTCGCGTGAGGCGGTGGCGCAGATTCTTGAGTCGCTGTGCGGCGCGCTGTTTCCAATGCGCCTGGGGCCGGTGGACCTGCGTGAAGAAAGTGAAGATTTTTACGTCGGTCATACCCTCGACGTCGCCTTGAATGCCCTGCTCGGCCAGGCGCGCCTGGAGCTGCGCTACGCCGCACGCCAAGGCGGCCAGGATGACAGCGAGGTCGACGCCCTGGCCATCCGCTTGATCCAGGATTTTGCCCTGGCGTTGCCTTCCCTGCGCAGCCTGCTGGACACCGACGTATTGGCCGCCTACCACGGCGACCCCGCCGCGCGCAGTGTGGATGAGGTGCTGCTGTGCTATCCGGGGATTCTGGCGGTGATTCACCATCGCCTGGCGCACCATCTGTACCGCGCCGGGTTGCCGCTGTTGGCGCGGATCAGCGCGGAGATTGCGCACTCGGCCACCGGCATCGACATTCACCCCGGCGCGCAAATCGGCCCCAGTTTCTTTATCGACCACGGAACGGGTGTGGTGATTGGGGAGACCGCGATCATTGGCGAGCGGGTACGCATCTATCAGGCCGTGACATTGGGTGCCAAGCGCTTCCCGGCGGATGAAGATGGGCAGTTGCAGAAGGGCCACCCACGCCATCCGATTGTTGAGGATGATGTGGTGATCTACGCCGGGGCGACGATCCTGGGGCGGATTACCATCGGCAAAGGTTCGACGATTGGCGGCAATGTGTGGCTGACCCGCAGTGTGCCGGCGGGGGCAAATATTACCCAGGCGAATCTGCAGCATGAGGATGGGGCACAGAAGTAGTCCTTGAGCCAGGCGCCGATCAACTGTGGGAGCGGGCTTGCTCGCGAATGCGGAGTGTCAGTCAACAGATGCGTCGGCTGACCCACCGCTTTCGCGAGCAAGCCCGCTCCCACATGTTTGATCGCATTCCAATTTCGAACCGTGTTTAACGCGGAAATCGCTGAACGTTTTGCCTTCTCCATACGTCATACCAATCCTTGAGCTAGTGTAGGAATTACCTACCACTCAGCCCTGCGATTAGTCCCAGACCGCCTATCCATGTTTAACTTGAATGTTCGTTCAAGTTAAACCGGTGGTTCGCTGCCCGCTCACAACAGGAGGCTTACCTTTGCTGAGTCCGTTATTTACAGCCACATTCAACACCCTCGGGGTGCATCGTTCATGAGTGCATCGTCCACCCCATCCAGCGGCATGGTGCGCATGAATGCGCCCGTTTTCTACTTTGCCGCCAGCTTCATCCTGCTCTTTGGCATCACCGTCATCGCTATCCCGCAACAGGCCGGTGCCTGGCTGCTGGCCGCGCAAAACTGGGCGGCCAACACGGTCGGCTGGTACTACATGCTCGCGATGACGCTGTATCTGGTCTTCGTGGTGGTCACCGCGCTATCGGGCTACGGCAAGATAAAACTCGGTGCCGACCACGACGAGCCCGAATTCAGTTACCTGTCCTGGGCCGGCATGCTGTTCGCCGCAGGGATCAGCATCACGCTGTTTTTCTTCTGTGTGTCCGAGCCGCTGACGCACCTGGTGCAACCGCCCCAGGGCGCGCCGATGAATGCCGATGCCGCCCGCCAAGCCATGCAGATTCTGTTTCTGCACTGGGGCCTGCACGGCTGGGGCGTGTTCGCGTTTGTCGGCATGGCGCTGGCGTATTTCGCTTACCGGCATAACCTGCCGCTGGCGCTGCGCTCGGCGCTGTACCCGCTGATCGGCAAGCGCATCAACGGGCCTATCGGCTATGCAGTCGATGGCTTCGGCATCATCGCCACGGTATTCGGCCTGGGCGCTGACATGGGCTTTGGCGTGTTGCACCTCAACTCCGGGCTGGATTACCTGTTTGGCATTGCCCACACCCAGTGGATCCAGGTCGGCCTGATCACGCTGATGATGGGCGCCGCGATCCTCGTCGCCGTCGCCGGTGTCGACAAGGGCGTGCGGGTGATGTCCGACATCAACATGCTGCTGGCCTGTGCGCTGTTGCTGTTTGTGTTGTTCGCCGGGCCCACCCAGCACTTGCTCAACACCTTGATCCAGAACATCGGTGACTACCTCGGCGCCTTGCCGACCAAGAGTTTCGATGTGTACGCCTACGACAAACCCAGCGACTGGCTGGGCGGTTGGACGGTGTTCTACTGGGCCTGGTGGATTGCATGGTCGCCGTTCGTGGGCCTGTTTATCGCGCGTATTTCCCGTGGCCGGACCATCCGCGAATTCGTCTTCGGCGTGCTGCTGATCCCGCTGGGCTTTACGCTGGCGTGGATGTCGATCTTCGGCAACAGCGCCATCGACCAAGTGCTCAACCACGGGTTGACCGCCCTCGGCCAGTCGGCCATCGACGATCCGTCGATGAGCCTCTACCTACTGCTGGAAACTTACCCGTGGAGCAAGACGGTTATCGCGGTCACGGTGTTTATCAGCTTCGTGTTCTTCGTCACCTCGGCGGATTCCGGCACCGTGGTGCTGTCGACCCTGTCGTCCAAAGGCGGTAACGCCGATGAAGACGGGCCCAAGTGGCTACGCGTGTTCTGGGGCGCGATGACTGCACTGGTGACCAGCGCGTTGCTGTTTGCCGGCAGTATCGACTCGCTGAAATCCGCGGTGGTGCTGACGTCGTTGCCGTTCTCGCTGATCCTGCTGCTGATGATGTGGGGGCTACACAAAGCGTTCCACCTCGAATCGCAAAAGCAAATTGCCCAGCTGCATTCGCTGGCACCGGTGTCGGGCTCCCGCAAGGGCACCGGCGGTTGGCGCCAACGTTTGAGCCAGGCGGTGCATTTCCCATCGCGCGATGAGGTGTACCGGTTCCTTGAGACCACGGTGCGCCCTGCCATCGAAGAAGTGACGGCGGTGTTTGTCGAAAAAGGCCTCAACGTCGTCACCCAGCCCGACCCGTCCAACGACAGCGTCAGCCTGGAAATCGGCCACGGCGAAGAGCACCCGTTCGTGTACCAGGTGCAGATGCGCGGCTATTTCACGCCGTCCTTTGCACGCGGTGGCATGGGCTCCAAGCAGCTCAACAATCGTCGCTACTATCGGGCGGAAGTGCATTTGAGCGAGGGCAGCCAGGACTACGACTTGGTGGGCTACACCAAGGAGCAGATCATCAACGACATCCTTGACCAGTACGAGCGGCACCTGCAGTTCCTGCACCTGGTGCGCTAGCCTCCTGTGCTCGCCCGCGATTGATCGTTCCCACGCTCCGCGTGGGAATGCCGCCCGAGGCGCTCCGCGCCCCTCTGTTGGCGCAAGGTTCAAGCCCTGCGCGCGGGTGACGCGGAGCGTCACGGTATGCGTTCCCACGCAGAGCGTGGGAACGATCATGCTCGGTGTTTGAGAGACACCGTGTTGACTGCATCGCGGGCAAGCCCGCTCCCACAAAAAAAGCCCGCAAAGCCCCGTTCTACGGGGCTTTCTTAAATTTAATTTCATTCGTTCAAGCCCCGGTTTGACGCGGAACTGTCATCTGGCCACTGCGTAATTGTGTGAAGCGTTTGACGCTTTCATTTCAGAACAGTGACGGAGACCGGTAACAATGAAGACGTTAATAAGCCCCGTGGTGGGTGTCGCCATGGCGAGCTTTATGCTGTCCGCCCACGCCGATTTTATCGATGACAGCCACGCCGATGTGACCCTGCTCAATCGCTATCTCAATCAGCAGGGCCGTGATGTGGTCAACAGCAACGCCAAGGCCCACAGCGTGCGTGATTGGGGCCAGGGTTTCGAGTTCAACTTCAAGTCTGGCTACACCGATGGGCCGGTCGGTTTTGGTCTCGACTTGCAGGCGTTCTACGGGTTGAAACTGGACTCTGGCGGTGACCTCAACGACAAGGATCACCAAGGCCGCTACCCCGGCAGCATGTTCCCGCTGGATAACGGCAAATCCGCCGACCAGTTCGGTGTGCTCAGCCCCACGTTCAAGATGCGCTTTGCCAAGGATGAGCTGCGCGTGGGCACGCTGTACGGCAACAACCCGGTGCTGGCCAACACCGACGGCCGCCTGTACCAGCAGACCAACACCGGTGTGCAATTGGTCTCTAAAGACCTCACTGATTTCACCTTCACCGGCGGCGATATCTTCAAGACCAAGATCCGCAACGAAACCGGCGACCAGGGCATGATCACCGCCGGCGGCACCAAAGAAAGCGACCGCTTCCTGTTCGGCGGTGCGGACTACACCGGCATCCAGAACACCACCGTCAGCCTGTGGTATTCCAACCTTGAGGACTACTACCAGCAGTTCTTCCTGGGGGCCAAGCGCCACGACGCGGTGTCCGTGGGTGCGTTCGACACGGATGTGCGCGTATTCCGCAGCCTGGGCGTGGGCGCCAACGCCGATGGCGACAAGGACTTTGCCGGGGCTGGCCTCTACGGTGACGGCACCAGCAAGGGCCGCATCAACCAAACCACCGCCAGCGTGCTTGAGAGCTACAGCCTGGACGGTCATACCGTCGGCCTCGGTCTCCAGAAAAACAGCGGCGACAGCGACTTCCCCTACCTGGATTCCGGCCTGAACAGCGGTGACGCGCGCCAGGGCCCAGGCTCGGGTGCCGACACACCGGCACTGACCAACATGCAGTTGAACAAATTCCAGCACGCCGGCGAACGCACGTGGCTGGCGCAGTACAAATATGACTTCGGCAAGCTCGGCCTCACCGGCCTGTCGTTCTCTGCGGCCTACGCCCACGGCGATGACATCCGCACGGCGCAAGGCACCACCAGCGAGTGGGAACGTAACATTGCAGTGGCCTACCAAGTACCCACCGGCACCCTCAAAGGGCTTGGCGTGACCTGGAAAAACGCGCACGCCAGCCCGGACATTACCGGTGCCACCGTGCAAGATGAAAATCGCTTTTATGTCAGCTATGTCGTTCCACTCTGGTAGGAAATTGCTGTAAAAGAGAAGGGCATAGTTAAGCGATTCAGCGGGTTAAAAGGCCTGGGAATAACCTTATTCCCAGGCCTTATTTGCCCTTAGCCCAGAGAGGATTCGATGACGTACATTGCTGCCGAAAACCGCTATGAATCTATCCCTTATCGCCGCGTAGGCCGCAGCGGATTGGTGCTGCCTGCACTGTCCCTGGGGCTGTGGCACAACTTTGGCGACAGCACCCCGATCGACACCCAGCGCGCCCTGCTGCGCACCGCGTTCGACCTGGGGATCAACCACTTCGACCTGGCCAACAACTACGGCCCGCCCTACGGCAGCGCCGAGATCAACTTTGGCCGTTTGCTGCGTGAAGACTTCAAGCATTACCGCGATGAATTGATCATCTCCAGCAAAGCCGGCTGGGACATGTGGCCCGGCCCTTATGGCCAGGGCGGCGGTTCGCGCAAATATGTATTGGCGAGCCTGGACCAGAGCCTGCAACGCCTGGGCGTCGACTACGTGGATATCTTCTACTCCCACCGTTTTGACCCCGACACCCCGCTGGAAGAAACCGCCAGCGCCCTCGCCACTGCCGTGCAACAGGGCAAGGCGTTGTACATCGGTATCTCGTCGTATTCCGGCGTGAAAACCCGCGAAATCGCCGCCTTGCTCCAAGAGTGGAAAGTGCCGCTGCTGATTCACCAGCCGGCTTACAACCTGCTCAACCGTTGGGTGGAAAAAGACCTGCTGGACACCACCGAAGACCTCGGCGCCGGGGTGATTGCGTTCACGCCGCTGGCCCAGGGGTTGCTGACCGACAAGTACCTCAATGGCGTACCGGCCGATGCGCGGGTGAATCGCCCAGGTGGCGGCTCGTTGCAGGCCAAGCACTTGTCCGAAGCCAACATCGCCCACGTGCGCGCGCTGAATGAAATCGCCAAGCGTCGTGGCCAGAGCCTGGCGCAACTCGCCCTGGCCTGGACCCTGCGTGACCCACGGGTGACCAGTGCGCTGATCGGTGCAAGCCGGCCAGAGCAAATCATTGAAAACGTCGGTGCGTTGAAGAACTTGAGCTTCAGTGCCGAAGAGCTGGCAGAGATTGATCGGTTTGCGCAGGAAGGCGGGATTAACCTGTGGGAAAAACCCTCCACCGCTGAGTAACCCATCAGATCGTTCCCACGCTCTGCGTGGGAATGCCTCCTGTGACGCTCCGCGTCACGGCTCTAGAAGCAGACGCAGAGCGTCGTGGGCTGCATTCCCACGCAGAGCGTGGGAACGATCTATGTGGGAGCGAGCAAGCCCGCTCCCACATTTTTGATCTTCATTAATGCAGAGGCTGTGCTTGGCTTAGAAGGGTACGTCGCCCAGAATTGTCGCCCGGTGCATCACCCGCCGCTGCGGCCGGTAATCGTCCACCGCGTAATGCTGCGTCACGCGGTTATCCCAGAACGCTACGTCGTTCTCCTGCCAGCGCCAGCGGATGGTGAATTCTGGCCGCGTTGCATGAGCAAACAACAGCTTGAGGATGGCTTCGCTTTCGGCTGGCTCCAGCTCGTTGATCCGGGTGGTAAACCCATCACTGACAAACAGCGACTTGCGCCCGCTCACCGGGTGCGTGCGCATCACCGGGTGCGACAGTGGCGGGTTTTTCTTGCGGGTTTGTTCCCAGCGCGCCAGGTCTTCGGCGGTGTTGCCAAAGCGCTCCAGCGGGAACGACTTGGTGAAATCGTGAGTCGCCGTCAAGCCATCGAGCAAGCGCCTGAACGGCTCCGACAACGCCTCATACGCCGCAATCCCACTGGCCCACAACGTGTCGCCACCAAACGCCGGCAGCAGCTTGGCGCTGAGCACCGCGCCGAGGGCTGGAGTGGGCAGGAAGGTCACGTCGGTGTGCCACACCGCGTTGTCGCGCACATCGGTGACGGCGGTGTCGAGGATCAGCACTTCAGGCTGTTCCGGCACGTTGGGGTAGATCGGATGAATGTGCAGGTCACCAAAATTTGCCGCGAACCGCGCCTGTTGCTGCGCGGTGATGGCTTGGCCACGGAAGAACAGCACAGAGTGGGTGAGCAACGCCTGTTCGATGGCGTCACGGTGTTCAAGGCTCAGCGCTTGGGTGATATCGACGCCACTGATCTGGGCGCCCAGTGCGGTGCTTAATGGCGTAACGGTCAGGCTGCTCATGCTGTTCTCACTCAATGTGCCTGGCCATGCCAAGGCACCAGTTTACGCTGCAGGGCACGCAGGCCCATTTCCATGGCGAAGGCGATCAGGGCGATCACCAGAATACCCAGCACCACCACATCGGTGACCAGGAACTGCGCCGCCGACTGCACCATAAAACCCAAGCCGCTGGTGGCCGCGATCAGTTCGGCGGCGACCAACGTCGACCAGCCCACACCCAGGCCGATGCGTACACCGGTCAGGATATCGGGCAGGGCGCTCGGCAGGATCACATGGCGAATCAGTTGGGCACGGGTGGCGCCCAACGACTGCGCGGCACGCAGCTTGGCCGGGTCGACCGTGCGCACGCCGGTCGCGGTGGCGATGGCGATAGGCGCGAAGATCGCCAGGTAAATCAGCAGCACCTTGGACAGTTCGCCGATGCCGCACCAGATCACGATCAACGGCAGATAGGCCAGGGGCGGAATCGGCCGGTAGAACTCGATCAGCGGGTCGAGAATGCCACGTGCGATGCGGTTGGAACCGATGGCGATGCCCACCGGCACGGCGGTCAGCACCGCAAAACCGAGGCCCAGGCCGATGCGCTGCAGGCTTGCGCCCAAATGCTGCCACAAGGTGGAATCCATGTAGCCCGTCGTTGCCAGCAGCCAGCCTTTTTGCAGCACGGCGGACGGTGGCGGCAGGAACAACGGCTCGATCAAGTCAGTGGCGGTCACCGCCCACCAGATCGCCAGCAACGCGACCAAGGTGAGCACGCTGATCCAGCGTGTGCCCAGGCTGCGGCGTACCGCAATAACCGCGTGCGCCACCGGCTTGGCGGCGGTGGCGGGGAGTTCGTAGCTGCTCATGCGGACACCTGCCGTTGCGAGAACACTTTGCCCAGCACGTGTTCGCGGGTTTCGATAAAGCGCGGGTCGGATTTAATCGCGCGTGCCGATTCACCGGCGGCGTAGCGCTGGCCGAAGTCCAGGTGCAGGCGCTCAACGATCTGGCCCGGGTTCGGTGCCAGCAAGATTAAATCGGTGGCGAGAAACACCGCCTCTTCGATGTCGTGGGTAATCAGGAACACCGGCTTGGCCGTGCGCCGCCACACTTGCAGGAGCAACTCCTGCATTTGTTCGCGGGTGAACGCATCGAGGGCGCCGAAGGGTTCGTCCATCAGCAACACACGCGGGTCGGCCGCCAGGGCGCGGGCCAGGCCCACACGCTGCTTCTGGCCACCGGAGAGTTGCCAGATACGGCGGCTGTCGAAGCCGGCCAGGTCGACCAGGGCGAGCATTTCCTTGGCGCGCACTTCGCGTTGCGCTTTGGGCACGCCGGCCAGCTCAAGGCCGAAACCAACGTTGGCCAGCACGTCCTGCCAGGGCAGCAGGGCGTCGTCCTGGAACACTACGCCGCGTTCGGCGCTGGGGCCTTTGACCGGCACGCCATCGAGGGTGATGCGCCCGGCAGACGGTTCGACAAAGCCGGCAATCAGGTTCAACAGCGAAGTCTTGCCACTGCCGGACGGGCCGAGGGCCACCAGCAATTGCTGGGGCCCAAGGTCCAGTGAAATGTCAGACAGTACCGGTTCTGTGGCGCCTGGGTACTGTGCGCTGATGCGCTCCAGTTGTAGCAAGGCCATCGCAATGAACTCCTGAATCAGTGAGTGATGAACTTGGCGCTGACGTACGGGGCGTAGTCGGGCAGCACGGCGTCGACCTTGCCTTGTTCTTTGAGGAACGCGGCGGTGTCAGTCACAGCCTTGGTGGTCGGTGCGCCCAGCAGGGTCACTTGGTCAGCGGCCAGCGGGTAGACGTTGCCTTGCAGCAACAGTGGGATATCGCTGGCCTTGGCGCCGGAGAGCTTCACCAGCTTGTCGACGTTGCCTTTGTCGGCGAGCCAGGCTTGTGGGTCTTTGCGGTACGCGGCGTACGCATCCAGCGTGACCTTGGCGAAGGCGGTGACGATTTCCGGGTGCTTCTCGGCGAAGTCTTTACGCACGATCCAGGCATCGAAGGTCGGCGCGCCGAACTTGGCCAGTTCGCCGGAGGTGATCAGCACCTTGCCGTTTTCCTTGGCCACACCCAGGGCTGGGTCCCACACGTAGGTGGCGTCGATGTCACCGCGCTTCCAGGCAGCGATGATTGCCGGTGGCGCGAGGTTGAGGATCGTCACTTTCGACGGGTCGATGTTCCAGTGCTTCAGCGCGGCCAGCAGGCTGTAGTGGCCGGTGGACACGAACGGCACGGCGATTTTTTTGCCGATCAGGTCCTGCGGGCTGTTGATTCCTGAACCGTTGCGCGCCACCAAGGCTTCGGCGCCGCCGATCTGGGTGGCGACGAGGAAGGTTTCCACTGGGACTTTGCGGGTGACGGCAGCGGTCAGCGGGCTGGAACCGAGGTAGCCGATCTGCACGTCGCCGGAAGCGATGGCGGCGATGATGTCGGCGCCATTGTCGAATTTGCGCCAGTCGATCTTGGCGTTAGTGGCTTTTTCATACGCGCCGTCGGCCTGGGCGACTTTCGCCGGGTCCACGGTGGTCTGGTAAGCGATGGTGACATCCGCCGCCTGGGCAAAAAGGCTGGCACCGGCCAGGGACAATGCGGCCAAGAGGCGCAGAGGGGTTAAACGTTTCAAGGGGAAGCTCCTCAATCAGGCGGCCGAGGGTCGGCGTGTGAGGAGACTAAATGATCTAAGAATCCGAAAATAAATAACTTTTTCGAATTAGCTTATGAGGGGAAGTAAGCGCGAACCTCGAATCCGCATAGGCCAAATGTGGGAGCGGGCTTGCTCGCGAATGCGGAGGGTCAGTCACTAAATATTTCGACTGATCCACCGCTTTCGCGAGCAAGCCCGCTCCCACAGGGTTTTGTGCAAGGCTTTTAGTTACTGATGGCGAGGATGCTTGCCTGGTACGACCCGACAAATACATCAAAGTCGCCCACCTCGTTCTGTTCAAGCTCTGCCTGCTGTGCCAGCGAATTGCGCGCCAGTTCTTCAAAGCGCGCCTGCTCTTGCGCCGGCAGCGGCTCTTTACGGAAATACTCGGCATGCACCTCGCTCTGATGCAGCGAGAACTGCGCAAAGCTTTCTTTACGCTCGGCCATCGCCGCCAACACCTGGGCAGATGGCGTCAGGGAAGGGTCCTTGACCTTCGCCAGCTGGGCGTCCAGCGCCTGGCTGTGCTCGGTGATGCCATGGCTCTCATCGAGCAAGGCCGCCAACGGCGCGATCTGCTCCAGCAACTCGGTGGCCCATTCCTTCATGTCCACAGGTTGGCCCTGACGCTGCAATTGCAGGCCCGGGCGACGGCCTTCCTTGACCACGCTGAGGAAGTTGGAGGTGGCATTGCCGCATTCGTTATTGGCGAACAGCGGGCTGTCGTTCAGCGCGCAATACAGCAGAAACGCGTCGAGGAAGCGCGACTCTGGCAGGTCTATGCCCATCGGCAGGAACGGGTTGATGTCCAGGCAGCGCACTTCGATGTACTGGATGCCACGCGCCATCAGCGCCTGGATCGGCCGTTCGCCGGTGTAGGTCACGCGCTTGGGGCGGATGTTGGAGTAGTACTCGTTTTCGATCTGCAGGATGTTGGTGTTGAGCTGAACCCACTCACCGTCCTTGTGGGTGCCGACTTCGACGTAAGGCGCGTAGGGCGTTGCCACAGCTTCGCGCAGGCTGTCGGTGTAGCTGCTCAGATCGTTGTAGCACGGCGTCAAGCCGGCCTGGGCGTTGCTCTGGTAACCCAGGTCGCTCATGCGCAGGCTGGTGGCGTAGGGCAGGTAGAGCGTGTCGGCGTCGAGCACGTCCAACTGGTGCGAGCGGCCGCGCAGGAAACCGGCGTCCAGGGCCGGCGAGGCACCAAACAGGTACATCAGCAGCCAGCTGTAGCGGCGGAAATTACGGATCAGCGCGATATAGGCCGTGGACTGATAGTCGCGGTCGGTGCCGACGAAACCTTCAGTCTCCTTGAGCAGCGGCCACAACTGTTCCGGCAGGGAAAAGTTGTAGTGGATGCCGGCGATGCACTGCATGGTCTTGCCGTAACGCAGGGCCAGGCCCTTGCGGTACACGTACTTGAGCTGGCCGATATTGGAGGTGCCGTAGTAGGCAATCGGAATGTCTTCCTCGGCCGGCAACGGGCACGGCATCGAAGGGCTCCACAGGTACTCGTTGCCGAGCTTGCTGTAGGCAAAGCGATGAATCTTGTCCAGGCTGCTCAGGGTATCGGCCGGGTTGGGCAGGGCTGGGGTGATGAACTCCAGCAGCGATTCCGAGTAGTCGGTGGTGATCAATTCGTTGGTCAACGCGGCGCCCAAGGCTTCGGGATGCGGCGTTTGTGCCAGGCGACCCTCACCGGTGACGCGTAGGCATTCGCGCTCGATGCCGTGCAAGCACTGCTCTAGCAGGGAGAGGTGTTCGCGCTTGCCGAGCAAGGCCAGGCGGCGGTTGAGAAGTTCGCTCAAGTTGGATTCCTTCACGCGTCAGTCGCCCCAATATGGGGGTGGGCAGGACGGTCTACAAGGGTGAAGTTGAAACTGGCGTTATCGCCTGGTTTTGAGTCGATTTGACCCGCTTTGGAAAAGCCTGCTTCACTCCATGAGTTGGGCTATAGCGCAGCAAGAAAATTCCGACGCTGTTGTCGCAGCGCCGAAATTAACTCAAATCGAGGGCGGGGAGCTAGAGGACAGCGAAGGTGCCTTGTGCTTTTGCGACAAGTCTTTCGCCTTGATGCACATCGGCTTCGACCACCAACGTGCGTCGGCCGGCGTGAATTACGCGGCTGGTGCACAGCACGTCACCGTCTTCTACGGCGCGGATATAGTTGATTTTGCACTCGATGGTCGCGCTCTGCTGGTCGAAACCATGGGCGCTGGAGCACGCCAGCCCCATGGTGATGTCCACCAGACTGAAAATCGCCCCGCCGTGGAGCTTGCCCGCGCGGTTGCGCAGGTGCGGCTCCAGGGTCAGGGCCACCTCGGCAACGCCTTCTTCAAGGCGTTGCAGGCGGCAGCCGATCAGTTCGCTGAAGGCGCTCTGGGTCAAACCGGCCGGCATTTCCATCAGCGCTTCTTCAACTGTTTGGCATTGGCGAACAGCGACGCCATGGCGTTGTTGCTCGGCGCTGCGGTAGCGGTTTCTTTGCGCGGCGCGCTGTTCTGCGACTGGCGCGGCGCCGAACCTGGGCGTGCGCCACGGGCACCGTCGATTTTCTCGCCGGGGGTGTCGCTCATGCGCATCGACAGGCCTACACGTTTGCGCGGGATATCGACTTCCATCACCTTGACCTTGACCACGTCACCGGCCTTCACCGCTTCGCGTGGGTCTTTGATGAACTTCTCCGAAAGTGCAGAGATGTGCACCAAACCGTCTTGATGCACGCCAATATCCACAAAGGCGCCGAAGTTGGTCACGTTGGTGACCACGCCTTCGAGGATCATGCCCAGCTGCAGGTCCTTGAGGTCTTCGACGCCGTCCTGGAACTCGGCGGTCTTGAACTCGGGACGCGGGTCGCGGCCAGGTTTTTCCAGCTCTTGCAGGATATCGGTGATGGTCGGTACGCCGAAGGTTTCGTCGGTGTACTTCTTCGGGTCCAGGCGCTTGAGGAACGCGGCGTCGCCGATCAGCGAGCGGATATCGCGGTCGGTCTCGGCGGCAATGCGTTGCACCAGCGGGTAGGCTTCCGGGTGAACTGCCGAGGCATCCAGCGGGTTATCGCCATTCATTACGCGTAGGAAGCCGGCGGCCTGTTCAAAGGTTTTTTCACCCAGGCGTGCGACTTTTTTCAGCGCGGCACGGGTTTTGAACGCGCCGTTTTCGTCGCGGTGGGTGACGATGTTCTGCGCCAGGGTGGTATTCAGGCCGGAAATACGCGCCAGCAGCGCCACCGAGGCCGTGTTCACATCCACACCAACCTTGTTCACGCAGTCTTCCACCACCGCATCCAGGCCGCGCGCCAGTTTCAGCTGCGACACGTCGTGCTGGTACTGGCCGACGCCGATGGATTTAGGGTCGATCTTCACCAGCTCGGCCAGCGGGTCTTGCAGGCGGCGAGCAATGGAGACGGCGCCACGGATCGACACGTCGAGGTCCGGGAATTCCTTGGAGGCCAGTTCCGACGCCGAGTACACCGACGCGCCGGCCTCGGAAACCATGACCTTGGTCATCTTCATGGCTGGGTATTTTTTGATCAGTTCGGCGGCCAACTTGTCGGTCTCACGGCTGGCGGTGCCGTTGCCGATGGCGATCAGGTCCACCGAATGCTTGGCGCACAGGGCGGCCAGGATGGCCAGGGTCTGATCCCACTTGTTGTGCGGCACATGCGGATACACGGTGGCGTGGTCCAACATTTTGCCGGTGGCGTCGACCACCGCGACCTTGCAACCGGTGCGCAGGCCCGGGTCGAGGCCCAGGGTCGCGCGCGGGCCGGCCGGAGCGGCCAGCAGCAGGTCGTGCAGGTTGTGGGCGAAGACGTTGATCGCCTCGGTCTCGGCGCCGTCGCGCAGCTCGCCGAGCAGGTCGGTTTCCAGGTGAGTGTAGAGCTTGACCTTCCAGGTCCAACGCACCACTTCACCGAGCCACTTGTCCGCAGGACGGTTTTGATTCTGGATGCCGAATTGTTGCCCGATCATGCCTTCGCACGGGTGCATGGTGCCCGGCAGCTCGTCGCCGACTTTCAGCGCGGAACTGAGAATGCCTTCGTTGCGGCCACGGAAAATCGCCAGCGCACGGTGGGACGGCATGCTCTTGAGCGGTTCGTCGTGTTCGAAATAGTCGCGGAACTTGGCGCCTTCTTCCTCTTTGCCGGCGATGACGCGGGCGCTGAGGGTGGCTTCCTGCTTGAGGTAAGTGCGCAGCTTTTCCAGGAGGCCGGCGTTTTCGGCGAAGCGCTCCATCAGGATGTACTTGGCGCCTTCGAGGGCGGCCTTGACGTCGGCGACGCCTTTTTCGGCGTCGATGAAGCGTGCAGCTTCGGTTTCCGGGGCCAGCGACGGGTCGTTGAACAGGCCGTCAGCCAGGTCGCCCAGGCCGGCTTCCAGGGCGATCTGGCCCTTGGTGCGGCGCTTCTGTTTGTAGGGCAGGTAAAGGTCTTCGAGGCGCGTCTTGGTGTCGGCGAGTTTGATGTCGCGTTCCAGTTGCGGGGTCAGCTTGCCCTGTTCCTCGATGCTCGCGAGGATGCTGATGCGCCGTTCGTCGAGTTCTCGCAGGTAGCGCAGGCGCTCTTCCAGGTGACGCAATTGGATGTCGTCGAGGCTGCCGGTCACTTCTTTACGGTAACGGGCGATGAAAGGCACCGTGGAGCCCTCATCCAGTAGAGCGACGGCCGCTTCGACCTGTTGTGGGCGTACACCGAGTTCCTCGGCGATGCGGCTGTTGATGCTGTCCATAAAACCACCTGAAATTCTGAAAAGCAGCTCGCAGGCCCGCAAAACAAGGCGCTACGAGGCTGGTTGAGCGGCCCTGTTGGCGCCGCTGCCTGGGTCAAGAGGCGGGCTTATGACCCTCGAAATCGGAAATCTGCTGCCCGTCGCTGAAAAAACGAATGAGGCAGTAAGCAGTAAAGTCTGACATTGCCCTGCACAAAGGCGGCGCATTATAACCAGCGTTCTGCCCCTGGTGGGGAATGCGCCGCAGGTTGCAGGGCAAGGGTTCGCTGGCGGTAGAGGAAAAATCTGCTAACAATGCACACGGTGCGTATAACGGCAGCTACGCCATAATGCGCGCCGAGATAAGAGGAGCATCTAATGAGCAGCACTGCACAAACTGCTGAAGGCGAAAAAATTCTCATCGTTGACGACGATCCGGGGCTTAGCAGCCTGCTGGAGCGTTTCTTCAACTCCAAGGGCTACCGTGCCCGCGCGGTGCCGAACACCGAGCAGATGGACCGCCTGTTGGGGCGTGAAGTGTTCAATCTGGTCGTGCTCGACCTGATGCTGCCCGGCGAAGACGGCCTTACCGCCTGCAAACGCCTGCGCGGTGCGAACAACCAGATTCCAATCATCATGCTCACCGCCAAAGGCGATGAGCTGAGCCGCATCAAGGGCCTCGAACTGGGCGCCGATGACTACCTGGCCAAGCCGTTTAACCCGGATGAGCTGATGGCTCGGGTCAAAGCTGTATTGCGTCGCCAGGCAGCACCGGTTCCGGGCGCGCCAGGCAGCGAAGACGAAAGCGTCACCTTTGGCGACTACGAACTGTCGCTGGCGACCCGCGAGCTCAAGCGTGGCGAAGAAGTGCACATGTTGACCACCGGCGAGTTCGCCGTGCTCAAGGCCCTTGTGATGAACGCTCGCCAGCCACTGACGCGCGACAAGTTGATGAACTTGGCCCGTGGTCGTGAGTGGGATGCCCTGGAGCGCTCCATCGACGTGCAGATTTCCCGTCTGCGCCGCATGATCGAGCCGGATCCGTCCAAGCCGCGTTATATCCAGACGGTGTGGGGCGTGGGTTATGTGTTTGTGCCGGATGGCACTGCAACCAAGTAATCGATGATTTGCAGGCGCGGGCAGCCCGGCGTTTGACTCCATAAGGGTCAACGGGCTGCCCGGCGTCTGCATTTCTGCGAGCGCCGCTCGTTTCTGCAAGGTGTCTGGCAGTCTCCTATGAAAACCCCGTTGTGGTTCCCGCAAAGTTTCTTCTCACGCACCCTTTGGCTGGTGCTGATCGTCGTTCTGTTTTCCAAGGCACTGACGCTGGTTTATCTGTTGATGAACGAAGACGTGCTGGTGGACAGGCAGTACAGCCACGGTGTCGCCCTGACGCTGCGCGCCTATTGGGCGGCCGACCCTGAGAACCGCGAAAAGATCGCCAAGGCCGCTACCCTGGTGCGTGTCGCTGGCGCAGGTGTGCCGGAAGGCGAGCAGCATTGGCCGTACAGTGAGATTTACCAGCGCCAGATGCAGGCCGAACTGGGTGAAGACACCGAGGTGCGGCTGCGTATGCATGTGTCGCCGGCGTTGTGGGTGCGGGCACCGAGCCTGGGGCAGGATTGGCTGAAAGTGCCGCTGTACCCGCACCCGTTGCGGGGGCAGAAGATCTGGAACGTGCTGGGTTGGTTCCTGGCCATCGGGTTGCTTTCAACGGCGTCCGCGTGGATTTTCGTGCGCCAGCTCAACCAACCGCTCAAACGCCTGGTATTCGCGGCTCGCCAACTGGGGCAGGGCCGCAGCGTGCGCCTGCCGGTCAGCGATACGCCCAGCGAGATGACCGAAGTGTACGGCGCCTTCAACCAGATGGCGGAAGACGTCGAACAGGCCGGCCGCGAGCGCGAGCTGATGCTGGCGGGCGTGTCCCATGATCTGCGCACGCCGCTGACACGGTTGCGGCTGTCCCTGGAGCTGATGGGCAACCATACCGACCTGACGGATGACATGGTGCGTGACATCGAGGACATGGATGCGATTCTCGACCAGTTCCTGGCGTTTATTCGTGATGGCCGCGATGAGGTGGTGGAGGAAGTCGACCTGACGGACCTGGTACGTGAGGTCGTGGCGCCCTACAACCAGAACGGCGAACAGGTGCGCATGCGCCTTGAGCCGATCCGGCCGTTTGCGTTGCGTCGGGTGTCGATGAAGCGCCTGCTGAACAACCTGATCGGCAATGCCTTGCACCATGCCGGTTCCGATGTGGAAGTGGCGGCGTATGTGTCCGGCGACAGCGCAGCGCCTTATGTGGTGCTCAGTGTGATGGACCGTGGCACGGGCATCGACCCGGCGGAATTGGAAGGGATTTTTAACCCGTTCACCCGTGGCGATCGGGCCCGCGGTGGCAAGGGCACAGGCTTGGGCTTGGCGATTGTGCGGCGGATTGCCTCGATGCATGGCGGCAATGTCGAATTGCGCAACCGCGAAGAGGGCGGCCTGGAAGCGCGGGTGCGGTTGCCACTTGGCCTTATGCTGCCAAGAGACGCGGTCTGACAAACAACAGAAATCAAATGTGGGAGCGGGCTTGCTCGCGAATGCAATGGATCAGTCATCTAATTCAAGACTGACCCACCGCATTCGCGAGCAAGCCCGCTCCCACACTGGTTTTGCAGGGTGTCAAAGCTTGCCGTGTATCAGCCCTTGCCCTTGGTCCGGGTCATATTCGGCCCACCATTCTTTTCCAGATGCTGAATGATGATCCCCGCCACATCCTTCCCGGTGGTGGTTTCAATGCCTTCCAGGCCGGGCGAAGAGTTCACTTCCATCACCAAGGGGCCGTGGTTGGAGCGCAAGATATCCACACCCGCTACCGCCAAACCCATCACCTTTGCCGCCCGCAGCGCGGTCATGCGTTCCTCCGGGGTGATCTTGATCAGGCTGGCGCTGCCGCCACGGTGCAGGTTGGAACGGAACTCCCCAGGCTTGGCCTGGCGTTTCATCGCCGCGATTACCTTGTCACCCACCACGAAGCAGCGGATATCCGCACCGCCGGCCTCCTTGATGTATTCCTGCACCATGATGTTTTGCTTGAGGCCCATGAATGCCTCGATCACCGACTCCGCAGCGGTCGCGGTTTCACACAGCACCACGCCGATGCCCTGGGTGCCTTCCAGTACCTTGATCACCAGCGGCGCGCCGTTGACCATATCGATGAGGTCGGGAATGTCATCGGGGGAGTGGGCAAAGCCGGTTACCGGCAAGCCGATCCCGCGACGCGACAGCAGCTGCAGTGAACGCAGCTTGTCCCGCGAGCGAGCGATAGCGACCGATTCATTGAGGGGAAATACCCCCATCATTTCAAACTGGCGCAACACCGCGCAGCCATAAAACGTCACCGAGGCGCCGATACGCGGGATCACCGCATCGAAGCCTTCCAGCGGCTTGCCCCGGTAATGGATCTGCGGCTTGTGGCTGGCAATGTTCATATAGGCCCGCAACGTGTCGATCACCACCATTTCATGGCCTCGTTCGGTGCCGGCCTCGACCAGGCGGCGGGTGGAATACAGACGCGGGTTTCGCGACAGCACAGCAATCTTCATGCAGCACCTGGGACAGAAAGAGTAGAGACCGGGAACACCGGCTTGTCTTGAACGTACTTGACGCCGGGACTGACCACCAAATGGCCGTCAATCAACGCCTTGGAGCCCAGCAGCAGGCGGTAACGCATGGCCTTGCGGCAGGCGAGGGTGAACTCCACCCGCCACACCCGATCACCCAACGCCAGGGTGGTGCTGATCACATAGCGCACCTGCGCATGGCCGTTGGAGCTCTTGATGGTTTTCATCGTCACCAGCGGCGCTTCGCAACGGCGGTGACGCAGTTGCACCACGCTGCCCAAGTGCGCGGTAAAGCGCACCCACTTCTCACCGTCGCGCTCAAATGGCTCGATATCAGTGGCGTGCAGGCTGGACGTGCTGGCGCCGGTGTCGATCTTTGCGCGCAGGCCCGCCACTCCCAAGTCGGGAAGTGCCACCCACTCACGCAGACCCACAACGGTCAAATGGTCAAATGTCTTCAATATGGGTAACCGATCAGTTCGCCCAGGCGTGAGGTGAAACCTCGGCCAGGGCTTTGAATGCAGGCTTGGCGAACCAATAACCTTGCATCAGAAATATTCCGCAGTCGGACAGAAAGTCGCGCTCGCCGGCACTTTCGATGCCTTCGGCGATGACAGTAACGCCCAACTGCTCACAGATTGTGACAATCCCCTGGACGATTACCTGTCGGACACGATCCTGGTCGACATCGCGAATCAGCGCCATGTCGAGTTTGATCAGGTCAGGTTGGAAATCGGCCAGCAGGTTCAGCCCCGAATAGCCCGCGCCGAAATCGTCGATGGCGGTCTTGAAGCCGAATTCGCGGTATTCACGCAGAATATGGGTCAAATGGCGATAGTTATCTACGTGCTCGCTTTCCAGTGTCTCGAAAATCAGTTGGTCCAGCGGAAAGTTATGCGCACGAGCCGCCTCCAGGGTGCTGCGGATGCACAGCTCCGGCCGATACACGGCATTGGGCATGAAGTTGATCGAAAGGTGGGTTTGCATCCCCAAGGCGGCAGCCCCGGCAATCGCCTGGGTGCGGCAACGTTGGTCGAAGCGGTAGCGGTTGCTCTCATTGACCTGGTCCAGCACAGACAGCGCCCCTTCGCCATGGATGCCACGCACCAATGCCTCGTGGGCGAAGATCGAATGATCCCGAAGATCTACGATAGGCTGGTAGGCAAACGCAAAATCGAAACCCAGGGGCTCGCTTTGCTTGCAACCCACGCAACGCTGGTCGGGCGAGGTGAGTGAAGTGGGGAAGTCGGTCACAGCGTATCCTCGCGAAAACAGGGTGGTGCCTGGCGTATCTTAGGTGAGCGTTGGGGTTTATGCGTCGACGGGCTTCAACGGTAAAGTTGCGACATTTTTCAGAGCGAGGAATTCAAGTGGCTCAAAAGCAGGAAGAGGAAGAAAAGGTCCGTTTGGACAAGTGGCTGTGGGCGGCGCGTTTCTTTAAAACCCGTGCCCTGGCCAAGGCCGCGATTGAGAGCGGCAAGGTGCACCATCGCGGCGAGCGCTGCAAGCCGGGCAAGGAACCGCGCGTCGGTGATGAGCTGCAGATTCGTGTGGGGTTCGATGAAAAGACTGTCGTGGTGCAGGCGCTGTCCGTCGTGCGCCGTGGGGCCCCCGAAGCGCAGGCGCTGTACACCGAAACCGAAGCCAGCATCGCCAAGCGCGAAAACGCAGCGGCCATGCGCAAGGCCGGTGCTACCGGCATGACCACTGATGGCAAGCCGAGCAAGAAGCAGCGCCGCGATTTGTTCAGGTTTCGCGGCAGCGGCAATGACGATTGATTGTGCAAATCTCCAGCAACATGGAGATCCAAATGTGGCAGCGGGCTTGCTCGCGAAAGCGGTGGGTCAGTGAAAAATTCTTAACCTGACACACCGCCTTCGCGAGCAAGCCCGCTCCCACATTAAGCCTGCGCTGTTACGCGGTAGTGCGCATCACGCTCAATCGCCCGATCACCGGCAGCTTGCCGAGCAACCCGAAGATCGGCGCCGTCAGCCGCAACAATGCGCCCGACACCTTCGCCGCAAACGGCGTGTAGTAACCCCACCCCAGCGCCAACAACGCCAGCAACACGCCGCCGATGTAATCGTCCTGCCCCCAATGCGCGCCTGCCACCAAGCGCGGCATCATGAACAACAGCGCCAGGCCCCAGATCACCAACACCTGGCCGATTCGCTTGGCAAATACCGTCATGAACATGCCCCAGATCAGCAGTACCGATGCATGATCACCCGGGAAACTCTGGCTTGAACGGTCCTTCAGCTCCCAGGTTTTCTCCAGCCCCGGGAAGTAGTCACTCATATGAATCGCGCCGCTGATCATCATCGACGGGCTGCTGTGCTGCCAGCCCATCTGCGCCGCGAGTTTGGAAAACAGCATGCGGATGAACAGCAGCAACAGCAGAATGCCGAAAAAGCCAAAGAACGCCTGGCGCACCTGCACCGCCTTGAACACCCAATTACCCCGAATCAACAGCGTCAGCAAAATCACCCCGACCACCGCATCAAATGGCCGCAAACTGGCGACGGCCCACACGTGCAGCCATGTCGAGTTACTCGCCAACGGGTCATTGAGCAGGTGAAACAGCCATTCGTCGAAAATCACACACAGCCTCTGGCCCGTGGGCCACAGCCAAAAACACAGCAGTCCGATAGCGAGTAGATTGCACAGAGCCCATCGCCGGAGGTTCCACTTGGCTTGGAACAAACCCGGATTGTTCATAAACTGTCCCTCTTCGCTCTGTTTAGCTCTCCGTTTCCAGGAGAAAGCCGCACCAATAGGGTGCTAAAGCGTTTAATTTTATAAACCTTGTAATCAATTTGTCATCAATTCAGATACCCAGACCTATGACTGATCTACCGGATACCGACTTCACCCAACGCTTCATCTTCGATGAGAACGACGCCCGCGGCGAACTGGTCTCGCTGGAGCGCAGCTATGCCGAAGTCCTCGCCAAGCACCCCTATCCGGAGCCGGTCGCGCAGCTGCTGGGTGAGCTGATGGCGGCGGCTTCGCTGCTGGTGGGCACCATGAAGTTCGACGGTTTGCTGATTTTGCAGGCGCGTTCCGAAGGCCCCGTGCCGATGCTGATGATCGAGTGCTCCAGCGAGCGCGAAATCCGTGGCCTGGCCCGTTATGACGCCGAGCGCATCGCGCCGGACGCGACCCTGTCCGACCTGATGGCCAACGGCGTGCTGGCGATCACCGTCGACCCGACTGAAGGCCAGCGCTACCAAGGCATCGTCGACCTCGACGGCGAGACCTTGTCGGACTGCTTCACCAATTACTTCGTGATGTCCCAGCAAGTCGGCACCAAGTTCTGGCTGAATGCCGATGGCAAGCGCGCCCGTGGCCTGTTGCTGCAGCAACTGCCGGCCGACCGCATCAAGGACGACGATGAGCGCACCGACAGCTGGCGCAAACTGACCGCCCTGGCCGGCACCCTGACCGCTGAAGAGCTGCTGGGCCTGGACAACGAAACCATCCTGCATCGCCTGTACCACGAAGAGGCCGTACGCCTGTTTGACGCACAGGGCCTGCGCTTCCGTTGCAGCTGCTCGCGCGAGCGTTCGGCGAATGCCTTGGTCAGCCTGGGCCTGGAAGATGCGCAGAACCTGGTGGTGGAACACGGCGGCAATATCGAGATCGACTGCCAGTTCTGCAACCAGCGTTACCTGTTCGATGCCGCCGATGTAGCCCAATTATTCGCCGGCGCAGGCATCGACACCCCTTCCGACACCCGCCACTAAAACGTTTAAGCACAGGTAAATCACCTGACAAACGCCGGATTAGCGCAGTTCTGACGGGAGGGCCCTACTCTTTTTGGGCTTTTCTGGCATAATCCGGCCCACTTTTTTCGCGGTAGTAGTGCGCAACTTTCTACTACAAAACGTTTGGAGCACTCGGCCATAGGCCGACGGGGAACCTCATGACGCAAGCCAATAACGCCGTATACACCGATCTGAGTGTTGACGATCTGGTTAAAGAAGCCCTGCAGCGCGGTGAAGGCGTGCTTGCCGATACTGGCGCGCTGGTCGTAGAAACCGGTCATCGTACCGGTCGTTCGCCGGTCGACCGCTTCATCGTTGAAGAGCCTTCCACCCAGGACGCCATTGCCTGGGGCCCGATCAACCGCAAGTTCCCGGCCGACAAGTTCGACGCCTTGTGGGCTCGCGTCGAAGCCTTCAACAACGCGCAAGAGCATTTCGTTTCCCACGTTCACGTAGGGGCTGCGCAAGACCACTACCTGGCCGTGAAAATGACCACCCAGACTGCCTGGCAGAACCTGTTCGGTCGTTGCCTGTTCATCAACCCGGCCCAGTACAACCCGGCCGGCCGTGATGAGTGGCAAGTGCTCAACGTCGCCAACTTCGAGTGCGTGCCAGAGCGTGACGGCACCAACTCCGACGGCTGCGTGATCCTCAATTTCGCCCAGAAAAAAGTCCTGATCGCCGGTATGCGTTACGCCGGTGAAATGAAAAAAGCCATGTTCTCGGTGCAGAACTTCCTGCTGCCGGCCGCCGACGTGCTGCCAATGCACTGCGCCGCCAACATCGGCGAAGCTGGCGACGTGACCCTGTTCTTCGGCCTGTCGGGCACCGGCAAAACCACCCTTTCGGCCGATGAAAGCCGTTACCTGATCGGTGACGACGAACACGGCTGGGGCGAAGGCGTGGTGTTCAACATCGAAGGCGGTTGCTATGCCAAGTGCATCGACCTGTCCGAGAAGAACGAGCCGGTTATCTGGAAAGCCATCAAGCACGGCACCGTGCTCGAAAACGTGGTGATCGACGATGCCAAGCACGCCGACTACACCAACGTCAGCCTGACCCAGAACAGCCGCGCCGCCTACCCGCTGGAGCACGTTGCCAAGCGCTCCGAGCACAACCTGGGCGGTGAGCCAAACGCGGTGATCTTCCTGACCTGCGACCTGACCGGCGTACTGCCGCCCGTGTCGATCCTCAGCGAAGAGCAAGCGGCCTACCACTTCCTGTCCGGCTACACCGCACTGGTGGGCTCGACCGAAATGGGTTCGGGCAGCGGCATCAAGTCGACCTTCTCCACCTGCTTCGGCGCGCCGTTCTTCCCACGCCCGGCCGGTGAATACGCAGAACTGCTGATCAAGCGCGTGCGCGGCTTCGGCTCCAAGGTCTACCTGGTCAACACCGGCTGGACCGGCGGCGGCTACGGCGTCGGCAAACGCTTCAACATCCCGACCACTCGCGGCGTGATCGCAGCGATCCAGAGCGGCGCGTTGATCGGTGCTGAAACTGAACACCTCGACACCATCAACCTCGACGTGCCATTGGCTGTGCCGGGCGTTGACACCGGCCTGTTGAACCCACGTAACACCTGGGCTGACAAAGCTGCTTACGACGAAGCGGCGAAAGCGCTGGCGGGTCTGTTCACCGAGAACTTCAAGAAGTTTGACGTGAGCGATGCGATCAAGGCAGCTGGGCCTGAGGTGTAAGGTTCGGTTGTTGTGAAAAAGCCGCCTCTTGTGGGCGGCTTTTTTGTGCGCGAAGGGTTAATCGACGATGTGCAAAACCACGGCACCGACCAACACCAACGCAACGCCCAGCACCTGCACCGCCGACAACCGCTCCTTGAAAAATACGAACCCCAAAATCGCCGCAATCCCGCCTGACAACGTACTGATCACCGTCACCACTGAAACCGACCCCGCCATTACCCCCCACGAAAACGCCGAGAACCCGCCCAGGTTCATCAAACTCGCACCGGTCAACGTCGCGCAGTTTTTCAGCGGCGGGATTTTCAGGCCGTCCTTGATCTTCAGCACCATCACCACCAGTACGCACAGGCCCACCAGGTAACCCAGCCACAACATGGTGATCGGCCCCAGGGCGGGCAACGTGTAGCGGCCTTGCAGCCAAAAGCTGGTGCCGTAGAGCAAGGCGGCGAGCAGGGCGTAGGCGATGGACAGGCGCGGGTTGTTATGGGGCGCGCCGTTGTCCTTGTGGATGCTGGAGAGGATTACGCCGACGACGCACAGGCCGATGCAGCCGAGTTGGGTCAGGCTGATGTGCTCACCGCTGGCCCAGGACAGCAGCGTGGTGACCACACCGTAGGAGGTAACCAGTGGCGCGACGATAGCGGCTTTGCCCAAGGCGAAGGCCTTGGACAGCGCGAGGGCGCCGGAAACGGTGAGCAGGGCGGCCGTGATGCCCAGGAGCCAGACGCTCAACGGGGCATTTAGGGACTTGAACAGGAACGTCGGGAAGATGATCAGCAGCAAGGTCATGATCAAAAAGCCGAGGGCTTGGCCGAAGTAGACCGCGCGTTTAACGCCGACGGCCCGGGCGTTGAGGCCCACGAGGAAGTCCGTGCCGCCCCAAAGCAGGGCGGCCAGCAGGCCCATTATTACGTCCATGTACGGTCCTTGGTATGTATGCAATTGGCCAGATTAACGCAGAACCCATGTGGGAGCGGGCTTGCTCGCGAATGCGATGGATCAGTGAGAAATACTCTGCCTGACACACCGCCTTCGCGAGCAAGCCCGCTCCCACATTTGATCCTCAGTATTCTTGGGATCAGCTGAGGTTTTCCAGGGTTTGCGTGTCCCAGCTATGGGTCTTGATAGCCAGGTAGAGCATGCCGATGGTCAGCGGGATCTTGTCGCCCCGGCCTTTGGCCCGACGCTTGAGGAAAACATCGAACACCGGCGGCTGGAAGTAACGATAAGCGTCGTAGTCGCCCAGGTCGACGGCAAAATCCTGCTCCAGCGCTTCCATGAATTGCTTGGCCTCGGCGCGGTCGCAGCCCAGGTCAAAGTTGAGCGAGGTTTCAAGGCGAAGGGTCTTGTGTTTTGGCAGGCCGATTTCTTCGTGCAGCAATTGCAGGAGCTGCTGCATGACGGGGTCTTCGGGGAAGTTGGGGGCGAGGTTCATGGTGGGGGCACGCAGGAGTGGGTGAGGGGGATGGTTGCGTTTTAGCCGGTATTTGTTGCGGGTGATGAAGAGTGCCAAGCCTATCAAGAATACGAAGGCAGGGAGAAAGGGCATTCTAAGGATTATCGCCACGTAGGGTAGTAAGAACGTCAGTGTTAGGCCGATTGCGAGGAATGTGATTGCAAGGCGTTTTCTGAGAATAGGGTCAGTGATTTGGTAATGTAGTACAAGGTAAAAACCGAAGAAACAGGCTATTTGCAGGACGATATTCATGACTCTTCAAATCTCCCTGCTTCGAGTGCCTGTGTGTTCCAGCGTTTGGCTTTGACGGCTTGGTAGAGCATGTCGATGGTGAGCGGAATTTTACCTTTGCTGCCTCTGTCCACATGTCGCAAATACACGTCAAAGCCTCGACGCTTGAAATAGCGATTGCTCCTGTAGTCTCCGAGCCTCATGCCGAAATCTTGCTTCAGTGCTGCCATCAATTTTCTGGCCTCAGAGCTGCTACATCCGAGATCATGATTTATTGAAGTACTGAGGCTGAGAGCTTGATGTTTGGGCAAGCCCACATCTTCATGCACGAGCTGCAGCAGATGAAGCATGACGGGGTCGTCGGGAAAGTCGGCTGCCAGGTTAAGTGTGGGGGCGACGAGCAATGGGTGAGAGGGCCTGATTCGGCTATAGCGATGCCGATCTAGATATAGGCCAGAGCCTAACAGCATCGCACCAATAGGCAGGCTTGGGAGTCGGACTTCATGTGCCCAGTAAGGGAGCCATATTGCGCAGACCAGGCCTCCAGCCAACAGTAACAAACCGACATATTTTCTAAGGTTTCGGGACCTCATTTTGTTGTCTAGGACAACGCTCAGCAGGATAAAAATGATCCATTGGAGGTAGTCCATCATCGTGGCCCTCCTCCCTGAAATTGAATGACCATTGCAGACATAGAGCGCTGAGGGCCTATTCCCCCGTTGACCTCAGCTTCAATTCCGACGATCACATCACCTGCGTGATAACTGCGAATGATGCTTTTGGTGATTAGGCCCACTGTGGCGCCGATAGTGCGTGCTACAGGTTTCGAAAGCGGGTGAATGGGTACGCTGAAGGCTCCAGCCAATAGTAGGGTGACGATGGTCCCGCGCTCGTTAAGCAGATCAGCTTGCTGTCGGGTCAGTGGCTTGGAGATCGCGACTGTCATCTTGCAAGGCAAATCACGGGCGAGCATCTTCTCGTAGAGATCTGCCAGTCGATAACGTACCTCGTTTGCCGAAGCACCGGCTTCTAACAAGCAGAGGTTTGTTAGAGCGTGTTTGTGGGCAGGTAAAACGGTAAAACGAATCACCGTGAAGGTGACGCCATAATGGCCGATGTATTGAGTCCTTTCGATGTTCACAGATCTTTGCCAGCGCAATTGTGAGAGCGCTAGTTTCCGTCATACAACGGGGAGTTATGTAGAGGGTTGGGCAGGTGTTTTAAGCAGTTTAGGAAGGGGACTACGCTGTGTTTTGCGGTTTCTCACGGTGCTTTCCGGTATTTGCGGTTTGACAGTGATTTTTTGAGCAGCGCCCATCAAATGTGGGAGCCGGTTTGTCGAATCGTCGCACCGAGCGATGGCGGTGTTTCAAGTACAGAAATGTAGCCTGATATTCTGCTATCGCAGCGGCGCGACGATTCGACAAGCCAGCTCCCACAGTTTTAACTCAGCGGCTGGCTTGGTTGTGTTTGCTTATCGACTGTCGGTTGCAGCTTTACGTGCTGCACCGCTTCCAACAAATCACAGCCATCCTGAACAAGCAGGTACAAGGCATTAACGATGTGGGAGATGTCTTTAAGGTCGGCGTGTTCGAAGGTCAGGCAGGTGAAAGTTTCCAGTAGGTCGGTGGCGGCGCGGATGCGCTGGTGGGCGGCGGACTGGATGTCTTCGGCGCTGGCTTCGGTGTCGATGATGAGAGGGTGGGTGTCGGTGAAGTTAGTGCGTAGCTGACGATAGCGATTTTCAGACGGATTTATAGCGTTCATTGATTTGAATCTCTGTGTATTTAGAGGACCGCCATCATCGTGACCAAGCGATGGGTGGCGGACTGTGTCCAGGTTGGTCAACCGGCAGAGATTCACCCGGCACGCCCGAAAGCGTCCCAAACACAGCCGCCATGAAGCGTGTGGGCACAGGAGTGCCTACGACATCTGAAGGTGCGTATGTGAACTCTGTATCGGGTGACCAAACCCGATCGCTGATTTTGCAGCGAGGGGCGAACTATAGGTGGGTGGGGTCGGATGATGCAATACAGGCAAAAGGCTGTTTAGCGAGGTACGCTGATACACCGCTCAAAAATCGCCTCAAGCCCCCGATAATCACACGCCACCGCATCAATGTTCGCCGGTATCCATGCCGCGTGCTTAACCAGCCACCAATTCACCGAAAAACCGGCATTCACGATTATCTGCTCGAATAAAATCCGCTGCGCCCGGCCGTTGCCTTCGCGAAAGGGGTGTATGACGTTGAGGTCGCCATAAGCCTCGGCAATCAGGGGCACTAGCTCAGCCTGGGTTGCACCGACATACCAGTTCGCCTGTTCCATGTGCCGGATGATTTTCGCCGCTTCCGGCGGGATACGTTCCGGTGTGCAGAACAGGGTGTCGCCTTTCTGGATGTTGACGCTGCGCAGCTCCCCGGCCCAGTCGTAGATGTCGCCGAACAGGGTGCGGTGGATGTGTTGCAGTCGTGTGAAGTCGTAGGGCGGCGGATAGAGTGGGAGGCTGCCTACAGCGATTTCGGATAGTTCGCGCTCGGCTTGATGTAGAAGTATTTCGTCGCGCAAATCGAGGCGGTTGCGCAGGACGCCGCTACCGGGATAGCAGTACGGATCCTGGCCCATCCCGTATTTGTCGAGCATCAGTGCGGGGTTTTACGGTACTTGGCAAGAACGGCTTCGCGGGTCGGCAAGGGTTTGTCGACATCGGTTGGTTGGGTGTCGAAGCCCTCCAGACGCAGGCTGGCCAGGTAGTTGGAACGGCGGATCTTGTGGTAGTGATCCTGTTTTTGCTCAAACGTCGGTTCGCTCATTGCAGCGCACTCCTGGGTCGCAAGGCTTGATTGTAGCGCAATGCTTCAGTTCGCAGGCGGGATAAAATCAAACGCAGAACTGCTAAGTCAGCGGGTAGAGCGGATCTAAAATGCAGCTCCTACATCGGGTTCTTAGTACTCCGACAAATCCGCGCGAAACATCCCACGTCGGCCCTGGGCCATCCTCTACCCCGTGTATCATCCTGTCTCTTTTTTCCTTGCGACCTTTCTCGATTCGCTGAGCGTGCTGGTCTATGTTTTGGGCTCCCTCAGCGGTCAATGGAGTGACAGCTTATGCACAACACCCTCCAACAGGTCTTTGGTTATCCACAGTTTCGTTTGGGCCAGGAAGCCGCGGTCAGCGCCGTGCTGGCCGGTCGTTCGGCCGCGGCTATTTTCCCCACAGGCTCGGGCAAGTCTTTGTGTTATCAGCTGTCGGCGGTGCTGCTGCCGCACTTGACGCTGGTGGTGTCGCCGCTGTTGGCGTTGATGCAGGACCAGTTGGGTTTCCTGCAGCGCCATGGCATTTCAGCCGGCAGTATCGATTCGGCACAGAGCCGCGAGGACGCCAATGATGTGATGGCCCGTGCACGCTCGGGCGAGCTGAAAATCCTGATGATTTCCGTGGAGCGTTTGAAGAACGAGCGCTTTCGTAACTTCCTGCAAAGCGTGCAGATTTCGCTGCTGGTGGTGGACGAGGCGCACTGTATTTCGGAGTGGGGCCACAACTTCCGGCCGGACTATTTGAAGCTGCCGGACTACCAGCGCCAGTTCAATATCCCACAAGCGCTGCTGCTGACGGCTACAGCCACGCCCAAGGTGATTGCCGACATGCAGGCGAAGTTCGCCATTGCACCGGACGATGTCATCACCACGGGCTTCTACCGGCCCAACCTCAACTTGCTGGTGGAGCCGGTAAGCGGTTACGACAAACGGCGGCGCTTGGTCGAATGGATGAGCGAGCGGGCCAATCAGCCGAGCATCGTCTACGTCACCCTGCAGAAAACCGCCGAACAGATTGCCGAACACCTGAACCGCAACGGCATACAGGCCGAGGCTTATCACGCCGGTTTGCCTCACGACAAACGCGAGGGTATCCAGCAACGCTTTATGGGCGGGCGCTCCAATTGCATCGTCGCCACCATCGCGTTCGGCATGGGCATCGATAAGAGTGACATCCGCAATGTGGTGCACTTCGACCTGCCTAAATCCATCGAGAACTACAGCCAGGAGATCGGCCGCGCAGGGCGTGATGGGCAGCCGTCCGACTGCTTGGTATTGGCCAACCGCGACAGCCTTAATGTGCTGGAAAATTTTGTGTACGGCGATACGCCGGAGCAAGAGGGCATTCTTCGTGTACTCAACGAGTTGCAGGCGGCGCGGGGTGAGGGGCAGTGGGAGTTTCTGCTGAGGTCGCTGTCGGACCACAGCAACATCCGCGAGCTGCCGCTCAAGACGTTGTTGGTGCAGTTGGAGCTCAAGGGCGTGATCGCGCCGCGTTATGCGTTTTACGCCGAATACCGCTTCAAATACTTGATTGAGCCAGAGGCCTTGCTGGCGCGTTTTTCCGGCGAGAGACAGCAGTTTGTCGCAGCGATTATCCAAGTGTGCAATCGCGCCAGGGCCTGGGCGACTGTGGATTTCGACGCGCTTTACCAGCAGCACAATGCCGAGCGCAGCCGAGTGGTGAAAGCGCTGGATTACTTCCAGGAACAGGGCCTGATCGAACTGGAAAGCAAGCAGATGACCGAGGTCTACAGCCTGCTGAACACCGACTTTGATCCACAGGTGTTGAGCGCGCAGTTATACACAGGCTTCAAGCAGCACGAGGTGACCGAGGTGGCGCGTATACATGCCATGCTCGATCTATTTGCCACCGAGCATTGCCTGGGGCAGCGTTTGGCTCACTACTTTGGCGATGAAAACGCGCCGTTGCGTTGCGGGCATTGCTCGGTATGCCACGGCCATGTTGCACATTTGCCGCCGCCGCCGAGTCTGCCACCGCTTGTGGATAAAAACTTCATGGGGCTGTGCGGTGATTTTATCCACAGGCATCATGAGCACACCGGGAGTTTGCCTGGCGCGGATCGGCTGACGCGGTTCCTCGGTGGTATTGGCGTGCCGTTGTTTACCAAGTTGAAGGCGCGGGGTATTGCGGGTTTCGCTGCGCTGGAAGCCTACCCCTACGCCGACGTGCGTGAGTGGGCCGAAGCCCATTTGAATGACCTGTAAAGCCACTTTCACGAGACCTGCACATGCCTGACTCAATGCCGTTGCGCGCCGACTACCGTCACTTCCAGCCGATCATCACGCGTTGGCACGACAACGATGTGTATGGCCATGTGAATAACGTCACCTACTACAGCTTCTTCGACACGGCGGTGAATACCTACCTGATTGAAGAGGGCGGGTTGGATATTCATGACGGTGAGGTGGTGGGCTTTGTGGTGAGTTCGGCGTGCGATTATTTCGCGTCGATTGCGTTTCCTGATCGCATAGAGATTGGCCTGCGGGTGGGCAAGTTGGGTAACAGCTCGGTGCAGTATGAGTTGGCGGTGTTCAAGTCAGGCGAGGAGGAAGCCTGTGCGGCGGGGCGTTTTGTGCATGTATTTGTGGACCGGGCGTCGAACCAGCCGGTGACGATTCCGGGGAGGTTGCGCGAGGCGTTGCAGCGGTTGGTGGTGTGACCCCGCCTTTGCAAACACTGCAGAACTAAATGTGGGAGCGGGCTTGCTCGCGAATGCGGTGTGTCAGCCACCTATGTGTCGGCTGACAGTCCCCATTCGCGAGCAAGCCCGCTCCCACATGGGTCCAGCAGTGTTCTCTAGACCTTACCGATGACGGTAGTGGTGCTTGTTCTTGCGGTGCCCATACGCATGGCCGCGGCCACGATGATCATCACGGTCATAACGACGGTTATCCCGCCCGCGATAACGGCGGTCATCGTCATCACTCTTGTTGCCCATGTAGTTGCCCAGCGCACCGCCCGCGCCACCGCCGGCGGCTGCGCCGATCAGGCTGCCGGTATTGCCGCCCATGCTGCGGCCCACTACGTTGCCACCGGCCGCGCCGAGTGCGCCGCCAATAGCGGCTTCGCCACGGCTGCGCTTGTCGGCGCCGACTGCACTGCCGCCCGCGCCGCCCAAGGCTGCGCCGATGGCCGAACCGGTGTTACCGCCGATCTGCTGGCCTACAACTGAACCTAGAACCCCGCCCAATGCGCCGCCCACACCGGCTTCGGTGGTGCCACCGGCCATGGCTGCGCCACTGACCAGGCCAAGGGACAACAAGAGAATCGAGGAGAACTTCATAGAGAGACCTCAAGAGGATGACGGCGCGATCCTGAGGTTGTATCGAGAAAGTCACAATCGAAAACCGACCAGTGGTATGAGTTGTATACAACTCTCTAAGTTACTGTTTTGTATAGGGAACTTAAGTCGTTTTTGCGAGTCTTTAACTACTTCGGAACGGCCGCTTTTATGCAAAAGCGGCCTTTTTTTGCGTCTGAAAAATAGAGGGCGACTGTGCCGGCCTCTTCGCGAGCAAGCCCGCTCCCACATTTGAAATGCATTTCAAGTGTGGGAGCGGGCTTGCTCGCGACAGCGGTAGCTCAAGCAAAGAAGAGCCCGGATTAAGTCAGGCTGAGCGGGCCATGATCAAGCCACTGTCGCCCGCCGCTTCCAAACGAATCGCTACAAACTTCGACGTCGGCGTATGGCTGCCATCCCCGGTGCTTTCCAGTGGCACCAGCGGGTTCACTTCCGGGTAATAAGCCGCTGCCTGCCCCGCTGGAATATCAAACGCCAGCAAAGTAAAGCCTTTGACGCGGCGCTCACGACCATCCTCCCACAGCGACACGATGTCGGCCTTCTGCCCCGGCTTGAAGCCCAGGCGGATGATGTCGGCTTCGTTGACGAACAGCACATCACGCTGGCCTTTCACGCCACGGTAGCGGTCGTCCAGGCCGTAAATAGTGGTGTTGTACTGATCGTGGGAACGCATCGATTGCATGATCAGGTCCGGCACGCGGCCTGTGGCGTGGGTGCGTTCATGAATCAAGTCTTTGGGCAGCACGTTCGGGCGGAAGTTGGCCCGGCCCGAAGGCGTGTTCCAACGACGTGCGCCGGCGGAGTTGCCCAGGTAGAAACCGCCTGGGTGTTTGATGCGTTCGTTGAAGTCCTTGAAGCCAGGGATGGTGTCGGCGATCAGGTCGCGAATGCGCGCGTAGTCGGCCACCAGCCAGTTCCAATCCACTGGTTTACTGCCCAAGGTTGCGGCGGCAATACCGGCGAGAATCGCAGGCTCGGATTTCATCAGCTTCGACAGCGGCTGCAGCTGGCCATTGGAGCCGTGCACCATGCTGAACGAGTCTTCCACGGTTACGGCTTGCGGGCCGTCGGCCTGGATGTCGATGTCGGTACGGCCCAGGCACGGCAGGATCAGCGCGTCTTTGCCGTGCATCAGGTGGCTGCGGTTGAGCTTGGTGCTGATCTGCACGGTCAGGTCACAGCTGCGCAGCGCTTCAAAGGTGCGTGGGCTGTCTGGCGTGGCTTGGGCGAAGTTGCCGCCCAGGCCGATAAACACTTTGGAGCGGCCTTCGAGCATGGCGTGGATCGCTTCAACCACGTTGTGGCCGTTGTGGCGCGGCACCTGGAACTGAAAACGCCGTTCCAGGGAATCGAGGAACGCCACCGGTGGGCGTTCATTGATGCCCATGGTGCGGTCGCCCTGCACGTTGCTGTGGCCACGCACCGGGCACAAGCCGGCGCCTGGGCGGCCGATATTGCCGCGCAGCAGCATCAGGTTGGCGATTTCCTGGATGGTCGGCACCGAGTGGCGGTGCTGGGTGATGCCCATCGCCCAGCACATGATCACGTTCTTGCCTTTGGCGTACATACGCGCCGCTTGCTCGATCTCTACCAGGGGCAGGCCGGACTGCGAGACGATTTCATCCCACGAGGTGTCGTCGATCTGGCCGAGGTAATCCAGCACATTGGCCGTGTGTTCGTTGAGGAAGTCGTGGTCGAACACGGCTTCTTTGCCTTCGGCCTGGGCCTGGCGTTCCCACAGCAGCAGGAACTTGGCCATGCCGCGCAGGATGGCCATGTCGCCACCCAGCGCCGGGCGGAAGTAGGCGGTGTTGGTTGGCTTGTCGCCGTTGGTGAGCATTTCCAGCGGGTGTTGCGGGTGCTGGAAGCGTTCCAAACCACGCTCTTTCAACGGGTTGATGCACACCACCTGGGCGCCGCGTTTAACCGCCTCACGCAGCGGTTCGAGCATGCGCGGGTGGTTGGTGCCGGGGTTCTGGCCCCACACGAAGATTGCATCGGCGTGTTCAAAATCATCAAAGGTCACGGTGCCTTTGCCGACGCCCACGCTTTGCGCCAGGGCGACGCCGCTGGCCTCGTGGCACATGTTTGAACAGTCCGGGAAGTTGTTGGTGCCGTAGGCGCGCACAAACAGCTGATAGAGGTACGCCGCTTCGTTGCTGGCCCGGCCCGAGGTGTAGAACTCGGCCATGTCCGGGCTTGGCAATGCATTGAGGTGCTTGCCGACCAGGTCGAACGCCGCTTCCCAGCTGATGGGCGTGTAGCGGTCGGTTTCGGCGTCGTAGCGCATCGGCTCGGTCAGGCGACCCTGGTATTCCAGCCAATAGTCGCTTTGCTCCAGCAGCGCGGTGACGCTGTGCTTGGCAAAGAATGCCGCATCCACACGGCGTTTGGTGGCTTCCCAGTTGACCGCCTTGGCGCCGTTTTCGCAGAACTTGACCATGCCGCTTTCCGGCGAGTCGCCCCACGCGCAGCCAGGGCAGTCGAAGCCGCCGTTCTGGTTGGTCTTGAGCATCATGCGCAGGTTTTTCAGCGCGTTGTCGCTGGTCAGCCAGGCCTGCGCCACGCTGATCAGCGCGCCCCAGCCGCCAGCCGGGCCTTTGTAGGGCTTGTAGCGCGGGGTCGGGGTTTGGTCGGCTTGGTGGTGCTGGCTCATGACGGGTTCTCCATCGCAGGGCTGTAGACCCGCGGCGCACTTTTCTGCGGCAGGTGGATGAGATTGAGGTTGTGCCGGCGCGCCCATTGCAGGGCCAGGCCGGTGGGCGACGACAGGCTGACCAAGGTCTGGATGCCCGCGCGCAAGACTTTCTGGATCAATTCGAGGCTGCAGCGGCTGGTAACAATCGCCAGGCCGCCGTCGGTCGGAATCTTTTGGCGGATCAGCGCACCGATCAATTTATCCAGGGCGTTATGCCGGCCGATGTCTTCGCGGCCCATCAGCAATTCGCCCTGGTTGTTCATAAAAACGGCCGCGTGCACCGCGCCGCTGTACTGGCCCAAGGGTTGGAAAGCACTGATGCGTTGGCGCAGGCCGTTCAGCCATTCGGCGGGCGGCAAAGGCGCGCCGGGGAGTACTTCTAAGTTCGGTAGGGCTTGTTCGACGGCTTCAACACCGCATAACCCGCAACCGCTGGTGCCTGCCAACTGGCGTCGTTGCTGCTTGAGGTTCCAGAAAGCGCGGCTTGATATCTGCACCTGAGCGTACTGAGTTGAGCCAGAACCGCTGAGTTTGAGGTCATAAATGTCGCTAACGTCGTCGATAATCCCGCTGCCGATGCTGAAGCCGACAATGAAGTCTTCGAGGTCCGTCGGCGTCACCAGCATCACCGCCTGGCTGATGTCGTTATAGGCAATCGCCAAGGCCACTTCTTCTGCCAACGCAGTGCTGGCCACTTCTGTTTGCTCAAGATTGCAAAACTGGTAGCTCTGGCTGGCGGCGGGCGCGGGCGTTTCGAGGGCGGGCGCCGCGCAGGCTGGGCGCTTGGCGTTCATGGGGCAATACCACCGGCGGACTGATCAGTGGTTAGACTAGGCGCGACAAAGCGTCGCGTCTAATTGCCAGTACTGATCTACCGATAGATGACGTCGATCAAGACTCTTGCTGCGATTTCTGAAACAGCGCGAAACAGGCTTCCGCCAGCGCCGAGCGCGGGGCACTGCGGCGCATGATCAACCCCAGGCGCGCCAGGGTGTGAGCGTCTTCAATGGGTTGCAGGCGCAGGTGCTCGGTCAGGGCATCAAGGCCGCCGTCCAGTGGCATCACGGCGCAGCACAGGCCGCCGTGCACGGCCTGTAACAATTGATGCACTGCATCGGTTTGCAGCAATGGCTGCGGGTTGAGCCCACGGCTGTGAAAGTTGTGGTCGATGGACTGGCGAAAGTGCATGCCGCTGGTAAGCATGCCCAAGGGCAATTCGATCAGCGCTTCCCAGCTCAACGGTTGGTCGCCGAAGCTGAAAAACCGCTGGTCGTAGAGCAGGCCCATGCGCGTTTCGCTCAGCGCCAGCGAGTCGAAGCGGTCGTTGTCCAGACGCTCCAGGTAGGACACGCCCAGGTCCAGGCGATTGCTCGCCAGCTGTTCGAGGATTTGCTCGGAGCTCAATGCCGAGAGTTCAAAGCGCAGGCTCGGGTGTTCTTTATGCAACTGCTGCATCAGCGCCAAAGGATCGAAGCTCGACAGCGGCACCACGCCCAGGCGCAGCGTACCGACCAAATTGCCGCGACACGCCGCCGCTTCGGCGAGCAAGCCGTCATAGGCTGCCAGCACGGTGCGGGCCCACGCCAACACACGTTCGCCCGGTGCGGTAAAGCCTTCGAAGCGCTGGCCGCGATTGACCAGCGGCAAGTCCAACTCTTCTTCCAGGTTGCGCAGGCGCATCGACAGGGTCGGCTGGGTGATGTGGCAACGCGCTGCCGCCTGGCCGAAGTGACGGGTCTCGTCGAGGGCGATGAGGAATTTCAGCTGTTTGATGTCCATCTTCGCTCCGGGCTTATTCCAATGGCGAGGGATTCTAGCGCGTTTGGGTCTTTGGTCGGCCTGGAACCCGAGTCCGCAGGACTGGTCTAGTCTTGGGCATCTGGAACTTAAATCCCAAGGAGAGTGCACCATGAGTATTTTTAGCTTTGTTAAGGAAGCAGGCGAGAAGCTGATTGACCTGTTGACGCCGGGTAATGCCAACGCAAGTGATGAGCTGAAGAAACACATCAGCGCTGTCGGGCTTGGTAACCCGAATATCACCGCCACCGTTGATGGCGACAAGGTCACCGTCAAAGGTGAAGTTGCCACCCAGGAAGAGAAAGAGAAAATCATCCTGGCTGCGGGCAATATTGCCGGTGTTGGCAGTGTAGAAGACCAGATCACCGTGACTGGTCCAGCCGTGGCTGCCGCCCGTTTTGTAGTGGTGAAAAAGGGCGATACCCTCAGCGCGATTTCCCTGGCGGTGTACGGCAACGCCAATCAGTACAACAAAATCTTCGAGGCCAACAAGCCGCTGCTTAAAGATGTGAACAAAATTTACCCAGGGCAAACACTGCGTATTCCTGAGTAACACGCAGGCCCAACTGTGGGAGCGGGCTTGTGTGGGAGCTGGCTTGCCTGCGATAGCATCACCTCGGTTTAATGATAAATCGAGGCGCCAGCATCGCGGGCAAGCCCGGCTCCCACACGGGCTTTAGAGCTCGGCAATAAGATCCCGGTAATCTCCAACCGCTGCAAACTCCGCCGTGTCCTTTGGCCCCTTCTTGCTGTCCGGTTCTTTCACCGCCAGCAAGTGCCCCACGCCAAAATCCCGAGCACTGCGCAAGATCGGCAAGGTGTCATCGATAAACAGGCTGCGGGCTGGGTCGAAGTGGATGTCGGCTTGCAGGGCTGCCCAGAATTGCGGGTTCTCTTTGGGAAAGCCGTAGTCGTGGGAGCTGATCAATCGTTCGAAATACGGCGCCAGTTCAATGCGTTCCAACTTCAAAGACAGCGAGTCGCGATGAGCGTTGGTGATGAGGATCACGCGCTTGCCGGCCTGTTTGATCGCCGCCAGAAACGTATCCGCGTCCGGGCGCAGGGCGATCAAGTGGGCGGTCTCCAGCTTGAGTTCACGCACCGGAATGTTCAGCTCCGTGCTCCAGAAGTCCAGGCAATACCATTGCAACTGCCCGGCGTTACGCTCGAACAGCGGCTGCAATTCCATCTCGGCCATGGCCCGGCTCACGCCGTGCAACTCGGCGTAGCGTTGGGGCAAGTGCTCCATCCAGAAGTGGTTGTCGAAATGCAGGTCGAGCAGGGTGCCGTCCATGTCCAGCAAGACGGTGTCGATGGCGTGCCAGTTCAAAGAGGGCATGGGGCGTTCTCATGTAAGTAAAGATATCCGACACAGACAATCGGAAAAGCCACGGTATAGTAACCCGATCACGCCAAGGAGCCGCTTATGCGCCAGAAACCCACCGTACTCGCCCGCGAAATAGTCGCCAGTAGCCGTTTGTTCCGCGTGGAGGAAGTGCAATTGCGCTTTTCCAATGGCGTTGAACGCACCTACGAGCGCCTGGTGGGCCGCGGTGCCGGCTACGGCGCGGTGATGATCGTGGCGATGATCGATGAAGAGCATGCGTTGCTGGTGGAAGAGTACTGCGGCGGCACCGATGAATATGAATTGTCGCTGCCCAAGGGGCTGATCGAGCCCGGCGAAGACGTGCTGGCGGCCGCTGACCGCGAACTCAAGGAAGAAGCCGGCTATGGCGCGCGGCAGTTGGAACACATCACCGAACTCTCGTTGTCGCCCGGCTACATGAGCCAGAAGATCCAGGTGGTGCTGGCCACCGACTTGTACGAAGAGCGCCTGGAAGGGGACGAGCCTGAACCGATGCGTGTGGAGCGGGTCAACCTTCGCGAGTTGTCGCAATTGGCGCAAAACGAGCAATTCAGCGAAGGCCGCGCCCTGGCCGCACTGTATTTGGTACGAGATCTGTTGACCCAGCGTGGAGCGTTTACCGCATGAGCGAACTGTTTTTAGGCCACCCGTTTATCGCCCCTGTGATTGAGCTGGCGCGTCAGGCCGGCGAAGTGATCCTGCCGTATTGGCGTGCCAATGTGGCGGTCACCTCCAAGGCTGATGATTCGCCGGTGACGGCGGCGGACCTGGCCGCTCACCATCTGATTTTGGCGGGCCTTACCGCGCTCGATCCGAGCATTCCAGTGCTGTCCGAGGAAGACGCGGATATCGACCAGAGTGTGCGCGCAAGCTGGCAGCGCTGGTGGCTGGTCGACCCGTTGGATGGCACCAAGGAATTCATCTGCGGCAGTGAAGAGTTCACCGTCAATATTGCCCTGATCGAGCAAGGCCGCGTGGTGTTTGGTGTGGTGTCGATGCCGACCAGTGGCCGCTGCTACTTCGGTGGCGCGGGTCTGGGCGCGTGGCGCTCGGATGTGAGCGAGGCGCCCAAGCAGATTCAGGTGCGTCAAACTCCGGCAGCGGGCGAGGCCTTTACCGTGGTGGCCAGCCGTCGTCATACCAGCCCGGAGCAGGAGCGCCTGCTCGACGGTCTGAGCGAAGGGTTGGGGGAACTGAAACTGGCGAATATCGGCAGCTCGCTGAAATTCTGCCTGTTGGCCGAGGGCAGTGCCGATTGCTACCCGCGTTTGGCACCGACTTCGCAGTGGGACACCGCTGCGGCCCAAGGTGTATTGGAAGGGGCAGGAGGCGCGGTGTTGGAGTTGAGTGGCGAGCCTTTCAGCTACCCGGCGCGGGCATCACTATTGAACCCGTTCTTTTTGGCACTGCCGGCGAAGGCCGCGTGGCGTGAGCGATTGCTGACCCTGGCTCGTTCTTGAGCCATTGAACGAGCTTTTTTGTGGCGAGGGAGCTTGCTCCCGCTGGGCTGCGCAGCGGCCCCAAAAATCTTACGGGCGCTACGCACCCGAGCGGGAGCAAGCTCCCTCGCCACAAAAGCCTGTCCCACAGACGTTAGTTTCTAGCGGTGCAGTACGTACTGGCCCGTAAAGGCCACCGCTCGCTCTTCACTGCCGTCATTCACAATCCACGTCTCCAGCGTCAATCGCGCCCGGCCATAACGCTTATACGTCGCCACAAAACGCTTCCACACTTTCTCCTCCGGCGCCTGGCACACCACCGTCGCATCCCGCGTGACCGGCAGCGGATAACTGATCTGCCCTTCCTGAATCACGATATGCCCATCTTCAATGCCTTCTTCACGCAATTGCAGATGCAGCCAACCCCAGCCCGCCAGCACGGCGCCGCAATACAGGCTGCCGCCAAACATGGTGCTCTTGTGGTTGATATTGGCCTGCAAGGGCAGGTGCAACTGCAATTGGCCGTTTTGCCAGTCGAGCACCTTAAGGCCCATTTCCCGGGTGAGGGGGATGTCGTGGTGAAGGATGGATTCCAGGTAACGGCTGTCGCGGCTCATGATGGCCTCTTGGCAGGTGGGCGGGGTCATTCGTCGTCAGTGCTGTGGCTGGCGTTGTCGGCGAAGTTCAGGCCGTGCTTGCGCAGTTTGTCGTGCAGGGTTTTGCGCGGTATACCCAGGGCTTCGGCGAGGCTGCGCACCGAGCTGTGGGGGCGGGTCAGTTCGGCGGCAATCAGGCTTTTTTCGAATTGCTCGACTTGTTCGCTCAAGCCGCCGGGGGTGGAGGTCAGCACGCCGGCAGCGGGATTGTCCGCCGTGGCATCCAGGGCCAATTCCAGCCCAAGGGCAAAGCGCTCCGCCGCATTTTGCAGTTCGCGCACATTGCCCGGCCAGCTGTGGCGCAACAGCAACGCACGCTGGCCCGGTTGCAGCTCGTGCAGCGGCAGGCCGTGGCGGCTGCTGGCTTCGTCGGCAAAGTGCTGGAACAGCATCAGCGCATCTTCACCGCGCTCGCGCAGCGGCGGAATACGCAGCGGCGCGACATTGAGGCGGTAATACAAGTCGGCACGGAAACGGCCCTGGTCGGCAGCCTGACGCAGGTCTTCCTTGGTGGCGGCGATGATGCGGATATCCAGCGGGATCAGCTGATTGCCGCCCAGGCGTTCCACCACGCGCTCCTGCAACAGGCGCAGCAGCTTGACCTGCACATCCAGGCTCATGCTTTCGATTTCATCGAGGAACAGCGTGCCACCGTTGGCGAATTCGAACTTGCCGATACGGCGTTTCTGCGCGCCGGTAAAGGCGCCGGGTTCATGGCCGAACAGCTCGCTTTCGACCACCGATTCAGCCAGTGCGCCGGCGTTGATCGCCACAAACGGACCGCTGCGCCGGCTCGACAGGTCGTGCAGCGCGCGGGCCACCACTTCTTTGCCGGCACCGGTTTCGCCGAGGATCAGCACGTCGGCACGGGTCGCAGCCAGAGCGCCGATCTGCTCGCGCAGGCGCAGCATTTGCGGCGAGTGCCCGACCAGGCGCGTGCTCAATTGCTGGCGGTCGCTGAGGGCCAGGCGCAGGCTGCGGTTGTCCAGCACCAGCCGGCGCAGGGCCAGGGCGCGGCGCACGCTGTCGAGCAGGGCGTCGCTGGCGAAGGGTTTTTCGAGGAAGTCATAGGCGCCGGCGCGCATCGCTTGCACCGCCAGCGGTACATCGCCGTGGCCGGTGATCAACAACACCGGCAGCTCCGGGTCCTGGCCGTGCAGTTCGGCGAGCAGCTCCAGGCCGTCCATGCCGGGCATGCGGATGTCGCTGACCACCACGCCCGGCCAATCGCGGGACAGGCGAGCAGTGAGGCCGGTGGCTTCGCCCAGGGTCAGGACCTTCAGCCCGGCCAGGTCCAGGGTCTGGCACAGGGCCTGACGCAGGTGTGGATCGTCGTCGATCAACACCACCTGAATCCCGTTATCGATACTCATACACTGCGGTCCTCGGACGGTTGCAGACTGACGCCCGGCGAGCCGGCACGCAATTTCAAGGTTAACAGCGCGCCACCTTCCTTGTGGTTGGCGTACAGCAGTTCGCCGCCAAAGGCACGCATCAACGTGTCACAAATCGCCAGCCCTAACCCAAGGCCTTGGGTGCGCGTCTTGGTGGTGTAGAACGGCTCGCTGGCGCGGCCCAGGGCTTCCATGCAAAAGCCTGGGCCGTTGTCGCGAATGTACAGGTTGACGCCTTGTTCGGTGGTTTGGGCACTCAGCCACAGTTTGCGCGGCGGGCCTTTTTCGGTGAGGGCGTCGAGGGCGTTGGCCAGCAGGTTGCCGAGTACCTGGCGCAAGCGGGTTTCGCCGGCTTGCACCCACAGGGTGGCTTCCGGCAGGTCACGGATCAGCTCGACTTCCATTGATCGGCGCCGCTTGGCCAGCAACGCCAGCGCATCATCCAGCGCCGGTTGCAGGGCCACGCTTTCCGGGGCGTGACGGTCGCGTCGGGCGAACGCGCGCAAGTGCGCGATGATCGAGGCCATGCGCCCAGTCAACTCGCTGATCAACTTGAGGTTACCGCGCGCGTCGTTGGTGCGCTCATGGTCGAGCAGAATCTCGGCGTTCTCGGCGTAGCTGCGAATCGCCGCAAGGGGCTGGTTGAGTTCGTGGCTGATACTCGCCGACATGGTGCCTAACGCGGACAGTTTGCCGGCCTGCACCAGGTCATCCTGGGCGCGGACCAACTCCTGCTGGGCGTGCTCGCGCTCCAATACTTCCTGTTTCAGGCGCCGGTTAAGGCCTTCCAAGTCACTGGTGCGCTCGACCACGCGCGCTTCCAGTTCACGGCGCGCCTTGGCTTCGAAGGCGATGCGCTCCAGGTAATGTCGACGGCGCTGCATCATCAAGCCCAGCAGCAACATCAGCACCAGCAACGTGGCGCCGCCCACGGCTACCACGGTGCGTACCGGGCGGTTGATCAGCGAGCGTGGCGCGAGAATTTCTACGTTCCAGCCGGTTTCGGCGATGGCCGTGGATTGGCGCAGCCAGGCCGTGGTGCTAAGTGCCAGCGGCTGTGGATCGCGCGTCGGGTAGGGCTGGATGGCGATGATCGCCTGGCGTTCTTCAGCAGTCAGCGGCCGGGTGGCGCGGAATCGCCATTGTGGGCGCGAGGTGAGGATCACCACGCCGTTGTGGTCGGTCACCAGCAGTTGTTCCGGCGTGTTACCCCACAGGCTTTCGGTGTGGTCCAGGTCGACCTTGACCACTAGCACGCCAATGATTTTGTCACCGTCACGCACAGCAGCCGCGAAGAAGTAGCCGCGCTTGGCTGAGGTGGTGCCCAGGCCGAAAAACCGCCCCAGGCGGCCGGCCATGGCTTCGCTGAAGTAGGGGCGGAAGGAGAAATTGCGCCCGACAAAGCTGTCTTGTTTGTCCCAGTTGGACGCGGCGAGGGTCTTGCCGGTGGTGTCCATCAGGTACATCACTTCCACCCCGGCCTGGGCGGCGACGTCCTTGAGCAGCAGGTTGGCGTTGGTCAGGTTAGTGCTGACATGGGGCGCATCCAGCGCGGTACGCAGGGCCGGCAAGTCACCGAGAATCTGCGGCAGCACTTCATAGCGGTGCAATGTGCCGAGCAGGTTGGCGACGTACAGGTCGAGGGTCTGGCGGTTTTGCCCGGCCAGTTCGCTGCGGTAATAGCGCTCGGCCAGGTGCTCCAGCGGCCACAGCAGCGGTGCCAGGCACAACGCCAACAGGGCGAGGCTGCGCCAGCGGGGTCTTCGCGGAAGGGGTGGAGTCATGGGGGATGCGCCTGTGGGGACAGGCGCATTATGCCTGATTAGGCGATCAGGTCCTTGGGCTCGGTGTTGCCCAAGCGTTCACCTTGATAGCTGCCGTCCTGGACCCTGCGGCACCAGTCGAGGTTATCGAGATACCACTGCACGGTTTTGCGCAGGCCGGTTTCGAAGGTTTCTTCCGGCACCCAGCCGAGTTCGCGCTCGATCTTGCTCGCATCGATCGCGTAGCGCTGGTCGTGGCCCGGGCGGTCCTTGACGAAGGTGATCAGGTCGGTGAATTTTGCAACGCTGGCCGGGCGTTGTGGCGCCAGTTCTTCCAGCAGGCCACAAATGCCGCGCACCACGTCGATGTTCTTCTGCTCGTTGTGGCCGCCGATGTTGTAGGTCTCGCCCACCACACCCTCGGTGACTACTTTCAACAGCGCGCGGGCGTGGTCTTCGACGAACAGCCAGTCGCGTACCTGCAAACCATCACCGTAGACCGGCAGGGGCTTGCCCGCGAGGGCGTTGAGGATGACCAGCGGGATCAGTTTTTCGGGGAAGTGGAACGGCCCGTAGTTGTTCGAGCAGTTGGTCAACAGCACTGGCAGGCCATAGGTGCGCTGCCAGGCGCGCACCAGGTGGTCGGACGCTGCCTTGCTGGCCGAATACGGCGAGCTGGGCGCGTAGGGTGTGGTTTCGGTGAACAGGTCGTCCACGCCGTGGAGGTCGCCGTAGACCTCATCGGTAGAGATGTGGTGGAAGCGGAATGCGCTCTTGGCCGGCTCGTCGAGCTTCTGCCAATAAGCGCGGGCGGCTTCCAGCAGGCTGTAGGTGCCGACGATGTTGGTCTGGATAAAATCCGACGGGCCGTCAATGGAGCGGTCGACATGCGACTCGGCGGCCAGGTGCATGATCGCCTGCGGCTCAAAGCGCGCGAGCACGGCGCTGACGGTGGCCTGGTCGATGATATCGGCCTGCACGAACTCATAGCGGCTGTTGGACGCGATGCTGGTCAGCGACTCCAAGTTGCCGGCGTAGGTGAGTTTGTCCAGGTTGAGCACTTCGTGCTCGGTGTGTTGGATCAGGTGGCGGATCAGGGCAGAGCCGATAAACCCGGCACCACCGGTGATGAGAATGCGCATGTCGAGGGGCCTTTTCCTTAGACGGACACTGGGCGAATGAAGCATAGCTTGAGTTGTGAAGTGGGCCGGTGCAAGCGTGGGATGCGTGAGGGGTTGATTAACGCCCCTGAACAATGGCGATATAGACGCCTGAAAAAGCAGAGGTCGCCACCATGTTGCTCGCCACGTTGATACATCGTGCCAGTTTGCCTTGCCCACAGGTGAGTGCGGCTCAAGCTGCGCAACTACTCGAGCAACATTACGGTCTGACGGGCGCACTGCTGTCGCTGGGCAGCCAGCAGGACCTCAACTACCGAGTCGACAGCGAGCGCGGCCGGTTTGTGCTGAAAATCTGCCGGGGTGACTACGCAGCCGTTGAGTTGCAGGCCCAGCACGCGGCCCTTAATGACCTGCAGACACACGTGCGCGTGCCCAAGGTGATCCGCGCACTTAACGGGGAAGAGCTGCTGACGGTCACCGTCGACCATCAAGTGTTACACCTGCGGGTGCTGGACTACATCGACGGCCATCCCCTCACCCAGCTGCCTCACCTGGGGCGCGAGGTAATCGCAGGCTTTGGTGAGCTGTGCGGGCAAGTCAGCCACGCACTCGCGCGTTTTGAGCACCCGGGCCTTGACCGCACGCTGCAATGGGACGCGCGCCACGCTCACGAACTGATCACGCACTTGCTGGCCACCCTGGAGAACCTGCCCCATCGCGACGCCATCGAGCGCGTGGCCAAGCACGTCGACGCGCGCATTCGGCCTTTGGCCGAGCACCTGCCGTGGCAAGCCGTGCACATGGACATCACCGATGACAATGTGGTTTGGCAGCGCGATGCCCAGCGGCATTGGCAGGTTCAGGGGGTGATTGATTTCGGCGATCTGGTGCACACCTGGCGCATTGCCGACCTGTCGGTGACCTGCGCGGCGCTGTTGCACCATGCTGACGGCGACCCCTTTGCCATATTGCCGGCGATCCAGGCCTTTCACGCGGTAACACCGTTGCAACGCAACGAACTGCAAGCGCTGTGGCCGCTGATCGTCGCCCGCGCGGCGGTGTTGGTGCTCAGCAGCGAGCAACAACAACGGCTGGACCCGGATAACAGCTACTTATTGAAAAACGCCGAGCACGAGTGGGAAATCTTCCATGTGGCGACCTCGGTGCCGTTTGAGTTGATGGACGCGGCGATTCTGCGCTGCGTCGGTGAGAGCCTGTCGCCGATTGCCAGTGAGGATTTCGCGCCTTTATTGCCAGGCCTGGTGGGGCGTGAGTTTGCGCTGATCGACTTGGGCGTGCTCAGCCCGCATTTCGAGGCCGGCAATTGGCAGCAGCCTGGCATAGACCGGCGCCTGCTGGATGAAGCAGCGGCGGTGCATGGGTTGGCGGCCAGCCGGTATGGTCAATATCGGCTGTCACGTACCTGTGCCGACAGTGCCGTGGAGCCCGACACATTCCCCCTGCACGTGGCGTTGCATTTGCCCCACGGCACCGTGTTGGAAGCGCCCTTTGGGGGCACATTGCGCCAGGGCGCCGACGGTGTGCTGTGCGTGCACGACGCCCAGTTGAGCCTGCGTTTATGGGGTGTAACCACGGCGTTGAAGCCGGGCGCAATGCTGGTGAAGGGGCAAATCCTCGGCGAGGTGCATGCGCCACTCACCGTGCAGCTGTGCCGCGCCGACCTTGAGCCGCCGCTGTTCTGCACACCGACCAGAGCGCAGGCATGGCAGGCGCTCTGCCCATCGCCCGCTACCTTGCTGGGGCTGGCCTGTGATGCGGAGCCCGAGATGGACCCCGAGGCCCTGCTGGCTCGACGCGATGCCAGTTTCGCCCGCTCACAGAAGCACTATTACGTTGACCCGCCGCGCATCGAGCGCGGCTGGCGCAACCACCTGATCGACATGCAGGGCCGTTCCTACCTGGACATGCTCAATAACGTCGCGGTGCTGGGCCACGGCCACCCGCGCATGGCGGCGGTGGCGGCGCGGCAATGGTCGCTGCTCAACACCAATTCGCGCTTTCACTACGCGGCGATTGCCGAGTTCTCCGAGCGTTTGCTGGCGCTGGCGCCGGACGGCATGGACCGGGTGTTCCTGGTCAACAGCGGCACCGAGGCCAATGACCTGGCGATCCGTCTGGCCTGGGCCTATAGCGGCGGGCGCGACATGCTCAGCGTGCTGGAGGCCTACCACGGGTGGTCGGTGGCGGCGGATGCGGTGTCCACCTCGATTGCCGATAACCCGCAGGCACTGAGCAGCCGCCCGGAGTGGGTGCACCCGGTCACCGCGCCGAATACCTACCGCGGCGAGTTTCGTGGGCAGGACAGTGCGCCGGACTACGTGCGAAGTGTGGAACACAACTTGGCGAAAATTGCCGCGAGTAAACGCCAGTTGGCGGGTTTCATTTGCGAGCCGGTGTATGGCAACGCCGGAGGGATCTCCCTGCCACCGGGCTATTTGCAGCAGGTTTACGGGTTGGTGCGCGCCCAGGGCGGCGTGTGCATCGCCGATGAAGTGCAGGTGGGTTATGGCCGTATGGGGCATTTTTTCTGGGGTTTTGAAGAGCAAGGTGTGGTGCCGGACATCATCACCATGGCCAAAGGCATGGGTAACGGCCAGCCGCTCGGCGCGGTGATTACTCGGCGCGAAATCGCCGAGGCGCTGGAGGCCGAGGGGTATTTCTTCTCGTCTTCAGGCGGCAGCCCGGTCAGTTGCCGCATTGGCATGGCCGTGCTGGATGTGATGGCGGAAGAAAAACTGTGGGAAAACGCTCAAGTAGTGGGCGGGCATTTCAAGGCGCGCCTGGAAGCGCTGATTGATCGTCACCCGTTGGTCGGCGCTGTGCATGGTTCCGGGTTTTATTTGGGCCTGGAGTTGGTACGTGACCGGCAGACCTTGGAGCCCGCCACAGAAGAAACCGCGCTGTTGTGTGATCGCCTGCGGGAGCTGGGGATTTTCATGCAGCCGACTGGCGATTACCTCAACATCCTGAAGATCAAGCCGCCGATGGTTACCTCCAGACGCAGTGTGGATTTCTTTGTCGACATGCTGTCGAAGGTGCTGGATGAGCACCTGTGAGTAGTCGATTGTTATCGGCTATTAACTGTAATGTTTGTAATTCATGATCTTTTAGCGCTTTTAAAGCCGATTTTTATCCGTTATAAAGTCGGCCTTCACCCCCATTCGGAGTCCTGCACGCCATGACCACCCTGCACAGCACACCTCGCGCCGATGGCTTCTACATGCCCGCCGAATGGGCGCCACAAACGCAAACCTGGATGATCTGGCCCGAGCGTCCAGACAACTGGCGCCTGGGTGGTAAGCCGGCGCAGGCCGCCCACGTGGCGGTGGCCAAGGCCATTGCGCGGTTTGAGCCGGTGACGGTCGGTGTGTCCGCCGGGCAGTACGAAAACGCGCGTGCGCGTTTGGACGTGCCCAATATCCGTGTGGTGGAAATGTCCAACGACGACGCCTGGGTGCGCGACACCGGCCCAACCTTCGTGATCAACAACAGCGGTGAAGTGCGCGGCGTGAACTGGGATTTCAACGCCTGGGGCGGTTTTGACGGTGGGCTGTACGCGCCGTGGAACCGCGACTCGCAGGTGGGCGGCAAGATCCTCGAAATCGAGCGCGCCCCGCGTTACCGCACCGAAGGTTTTGTGCTCGAAGGCGGTTCGATCCATGTCGACGGCGAAGGCACGCTGATCACCACCGAAGAATGCCTGTTGAACCGCAATCGCAACCCGCACCTGGATCGCGCGGCCATCGAAGCGGTGCTCAGCGCCAACCTGGCTGTGGATAAGATCATCTGGCTGCCGGACGGCCTGTTCAACGATGAAACCGACGGCCATGTGGATAACTTCTGCTGCTACGTGCGCCCAGGTGAAGTGTTGCTGGCCTGGACCGATGACCCGCAAGACCCCAACTTTGCGCGCTGCCATGCTGCCATGGACGTGCTGCAAAGCAGCACCGACGCCCAGGGCCGCGCGTTTACGGTGCATAAAATGCCGATCCCGGGGCCGCTGTACGCTACCGAGGAAGAGTGCGCCGGTGTCGACCCGGTGGACGGCAGCCAGGAACGTAACCCGACCGTGCGTCTGGCCGGTTCCTACGTTAATTTCCTGATCGTCAACGGCGGCATCATTGCACCGAGCTTCGGCGACCCGCTGGACAGCCAGGCCAAGGCAATCCTGCAGAACCTGTTCCCGCAGCACGAAGTGGTGATGGTGCCAGGGCGGGAACTGTTACTGGGCGGCGGCAATATCCATTGCCTGACTCAACAGCAGCCGGCCCCGCACAAAAACTGAGTGCAGTTGTAACAGCGTCTGAGCGATACCTGCGTGCTACCTGTTCGTAGCGCCCACAGCAAGCCCGCGGCCCAGCACGGTCGCGGGCTTTTTTGTGTCCATATGCCTATAAACAGGGGAGATTGGCATAGCTCTTGTATCGGTGTTGTCACAGCCACTCAGGGTGATGACTGCACAGTTCTGTCACAAACCTTGAGTAAGTTAGCCGCTCACGCAGTAGGAGAGAGCGCTGAAATGAATGCCGATATCAACCTGATCTACACGCGCCCGCTCCACCCCACGCGGGTTAACGGTGATGCGATCCATGCGCTGGCGCTCTGGTTGAAGGCAAACGGCTCGCGACAGGTGAGGCAACCGCCTGACTTGCGCAGTGTGATGAGTGAACGTTACCCGGTGGGGTTGTTCAGTGAGGATGAAGTGCGCGCGTTGTGTGAGCTGATGCAAAGCTGAAGCACACTGAGATTTAAATGTGGGAGCTGGCTTGCCTGCGATGGCTTCGCCGCGATATGACTGGCACACCGCGGTGCCCGCATCGCAGGCAAGCCAGCTCCCACACTGACCGCGTGAAACTTAGAAACTGTAGGTGCCTGTCACCACCAAACTACGCGGCTCGCCCGGCTGGATCTGCGCCGCACTGGTCGCCGACTCATAGTAGTTTTTGTCGGCGATATTGTTCAGCGCCGCGCGTACATCCCATTCCTTCTGGCGGAACCCGGCCAGCGCGTCCCAACGGCCATAACCCGGCAGCACTACGGTGTTGAGGTTGTCGGCATAACGGTCGCCCACCAGCGTCAAGCCGGTTTCCGCGTACCAGCCCATCTCCGGTTTCCAGGTGATAAACAGGCTGCCATTGCGCTTGGCCACATCGCTGACGCGCTTGCCTTCAAAGCCGTTGTTGTCCTTCTCGACCTTGGCATCCTGCAGGCCAATGCCGCCGCGCACGTACCAATTGCCGACGATCTTGCCGGTAGCTGTCAGCTCCACACCGCGCGAGCGTTGCACGCCGGTAAGCAGGGTAATGGTGCGGTCCAGCGGGTCGCTGGTGCGGCGGTTATAAAGCTCAAGCTCGTACACGGCGAGGGTGGTGCTCAGGCGGTCATCGAGCCAGTCGCTTTTTACGCCGATTTCTTTCTGCTTGGTCAGCTCGGGGCTCAGGTCGTTGACGCTGCCCGCGGCGTTCGGGGTGATGCCGATCAGGCCGCCGCCTGCCGGGGAGAAGGTTTTGCTCCACGAGGCATAAAACGAGTGATGCTCCAGTGGCGTCCATACCAGGCCGACGCGCGGGCTGGTGCTGCGGCTTACGACGTCTTGCTGGGTGTTGAGCACCTTGCTGGTGGTGTCCACTTCGAAGTGGTCATAACGCAGGCCAGCCAACAGTTGCCATTGATCGTTGAGGCGCAATTGGTCCTGCACGTACACGGCGCGACTTTCGACTTCAGTGTGGTTGTAACTGGAAAGGCTCATCCGCCCGGTGTGGCTCAGGTGACGGTTGGGTTGGTTGAGGTCCAGGCTCGGTACGGCCTGGCCGCCACGGTTGACGGCGGTGGCGGTGTACAGCTTCGGGTCGCGGCGCTGGCTGCCCAGCTCAAGGCCGGTGAGCAGGCGGTGTTCCAGGCCGAAGGTGTCGAAACCACCTTCCAGCTCCAGGTTGTTGAAGACGTTGCGGGTGGTCAGGTCTTGTTGCCAGCGCTGGCGCGTGACCTTGTTTGTTTTGGGGTCATAGCCGGTCTGGTAAGTGTTATCGAAATCGCTGTCGAGCTTGAACACGCCCAGGGTGTGGCGCAGTTGCCAGTTGTCGTTGAGCTCGTAGGCGAGCTTGGAGCGCAGCGACTGGGATTTGTCGTCGATGTAGTCGCGGCTGTCAAAATAGGTGGCGCTGCGGCTCACGTCCGCCGGGCGCCCGTTGACCCCGGGGATGCCGCGGTCTGGCGTGCGGTTGTAGCGGCTGTATTCGTATTGCACCAACCAATTCAGGTCGGGCGTCAGCTGCCAGCTCATCGACGGTGCAAACAGTTGGCGGTTGCCGCTGACGCCATCGCGAAAGCTGTTGCTGTCTTCGTTGCCCATGTTCAGGCGCAGGCTGATGGTGTCGGTGGGGTCGGTGCTGAGGTCGGCATACAGGCTGCGCAGGTCATTGCTGCCGCCTTGGGCTTCGATGCTGGATTTATGGCCGGCAGTGGGCAATTTACTCACGCGGTTAACGATGCCGCCTTGGCCGCCTCGCCCGTACAGCACGGCTGCCGGGCCTTTGAGCACCTCGATGCGCTCGATGTTATGCAGGTCGCGCACGTACTGGCTGTCGTCGCGAATGCCGTCCAGGTAGAAGTCGTTGCTGGCGTCGAAACCACGAATGCGCAGGCTGTCGAAGCGCGTGTCCGCGCCGCTGCTGACGTTGGGAATCCCGCTTAATGCCTGGCCCAGGTCGTTGGTGCCGTAGGAGCGCAGGCTTTCGGTTTTCACCGAGTCGATTGCCTGGGGCACATAACGCACCGAAGTGGCGGTGCGGGTGGCGGTGTTGGTCTCTTTGACGCGCGGGTCGTCTTCGTCAACTTCGGTGCTGATCGACGTCGCGGGTAAGACGGTGGCGGCGCAGGCAAATCCAGCAGACAGCAGAACAGAAAGCCCAAGGGTGATGGGCGTCAGGCGAGGGGCAGGCATGGGGGAATGTATCCAAAAAGTTTGGGAGGGAAAAAACGCGCTAATGGTAATGCTTTGCATTTACGTGCGTTATGGATTCCCAAACATGTAGGATGTTGAAAATGTTACATGATGTGTTTTATTGACGACTCGGACGGTTTTTCAGGCTTGCGTGAAGGCCCTGGAATGCACCGCTTAGACTTTTTCCGCCTAAATACAGACGATTCACGAAATTGACACATAGTTCAACGCGCGCATAGGATTGCGCCCAACGCCTGTGGCTAACCGCCATGACTCATCCAATAAAAAAAGGCCTGCGGCAGTTCAGTCGTCCGCGGGCCTTCTTTTTCCTGGAGAAAGTTGACACCAGAAAAGCAAAACGGAGCCTGGTGTCACAGCGCGTACTCAACCAGTAATAAGGAATATAAGAAATGTTGAAGCAACGGATGGGTCTGATCGCTCTGGGGATTTTGAGCGCTACGCAGGCAATGGCAAACGACCAGGAGCAATCCAAGGGTTTTGTTGAAGACAGCCACCTGAATATTGCAGCACGTAATGCCTACATCAGCCGTGACTATAAAAACGGCAAGCAAGACAAAGCCGAATGGGGCCAAGGCTTCATCGGCAAGTTCGAATCCGGCTTCACCCAAGGCACCGTCGGTGTGGGTGTGGACGTGATCGGCCAATACGCTATCCGTCTGGACGGTGGTAAAGGTCGCGCCGGCGCAGGCGGTATCGACTTCTTCAAGCAGGGCAATGGCACCACTAACCCTGATGGCACGAACAACCCAGGCTCGGCACCGCACGACTTGGCTAAAGGCGGCGCTGCCGTGAAGTTCCGCGTTTCCAACACCGTGCTCAAGTACGGCGACCAGTTCCCGGCCGTGCCTGTGTTGCAGTACGACAACTCCCGTCTGTTGTCCGAAACCTACACCGGCACTTCGATCGTTTCCAAAGAGATCGCCGGTCTGCAACTGGACGCAGGTCACTTCACCAAAGAAGCCCGCAAGAGCATGGAAGGCACCGACAGCGGCGGCCTGAAAAGCATCAACTACCTCGGTGGTAGCTACAAATTCACCGAAAGCCTGTCGGCCGCGCTGTACGCCTCCGACATGCAGGACGTGCTGAAGAAGCAATACGTCAACGTCAACTACGTGCTGGCCCTGCCAGAAAAGCAGTCGCTGACCTTTGACTTCAACGGCTATAAAACCAAGCTGGACAAGAGCTTCGCTCTGCAAAACCAGAAAGACGAAGACGCCCGCGACAACAAAATCTGGAGCCTGGGCGCTACTTGGGCTGTTGGCCCGCACAGCTTCACCGTCGCTCACCAGCGCAGCACCGGCGACACCGGCTACCTGTACGGCGGCTACCGCAACGCTGGCGGCATTGGCGACGGCGGCAATACCATCTTGCTGGCCAACTCCTACTGGTCCGACTTCAACGGTAAAGATGAGCGCTCCTGGCAAGCAGGCTACGGCCTGGACTTCAGCGCCTTCGGCGTGCCTGGCCTGACCTACAACATCGCTTACGTGCGCGGCACCAACATTGACGACGGTACCAACCGCGGCCGTGGCACCGAGCGTGAAATCTTCAACCAGTTCAAATACGTCGTTCAGAGCGGCCCAGCCAAAGACCTGAGCCTGCGCGCTCGCGCGTCCTGGTTGCGCGTCTCCAACAACGCCAGCGAGTACAACGTAGGCGGTAACGAAATCCGTCTGTTCGCCGACTACCCAATCAACGTTTTCTAATTGATTCGGCGTCGCGCCTGATTCGAGGCGATAAAAACCCCGACTGGTTCGGGGTTTTTTTATGTGCGCCAGGCATGGCGCGTTGCGCGAAGCGCAACCAGCTTGGCTGTGGTGGCCTCGCTGGTGACTTGGAGGTGCAAGTCCTCTACACACCCGGCAAGGGGAAGTGTTAGCCAGAGGCAAGGGTGTCGCGGGTGACTGCGAATCTGAAGGAAGCCCGAGGCAAAATGCTGGCCTGACGAACAGGAAGCGGATAGAGGCGGCGTAGCGGGGTAAGACGGCATAAATCGTTAAAGCCCAATACTTGCACGGAACGCTACGACGTATATCCGACAGGCATAAGCAGGAAGGTCGCGCGAATTACCCTGGGAGATCTGTAGGTTTGCCACTGTGCTACCGGCGTCGAGAGGCGACGGGATGAGCCTGCAGAAGTCAGCCGAGGCCGTAGTAAGTGGCGAAAAAAAAACCACGCCACCAAGGGCCGAACAGGTTATGCCGCCAGTAGGCGTCAGAGTCTCGCTGAATGTCGATAAAGCAGGAATCTCTCCATAAGAGGGCTGTAACCCCAAGTCCCGGACGGAATCCGGGGTTTGCGGCTGGCAGTGCGCAGACATCGGCGGCGTCTGTGACGTGGACGAACGCGGAGCCGGACACGCTGATGGCGCGGGTGCTTGCACCCGCCAACCTCAAGCGTGCGTATCAACGCGTGGTCAGCAACAAGGGCGCACCGGGTGCCGATGGCATGACGGTCGACCAGTTGGCGGGCTATGTGAAACAGTATTGGCCGATCCTCAAGGCTCGGTTGCTGGTCGGCGAGTATCACCCGCAAGGTGTACGCGCTGTCGAAATCCCCAAACCCAAGGGTGGAACACGCCAACTGGGTATCCCCAATGTCGTGGATCGCCTGATCCAACAGGCTTTGCTGCAACAGCTCACGCCGATCTTCGACCCTCTGTTCTCGGACTACAGCTACGGTTTTCGTCCGGGCAGAAGCGCCCATCAAGCCATCGAAACAGCCCGTGACCATGTTGCAGCGGGTTACCGCTGGTGCGTGGAACTTGATCTTGAGAAGTTCTTTGATCGAGTGAATCACGACGTGTTGATGGCCAAAGTTGAGCGTCATGTCGAAGACAAACGCGTACTCAGACTGATCCGCCGTTACCTTGAAGCGGGAGTTATGTCGGGCGGGATCGCCAGCCGACGGCAGGAAGGGACGCCGCAAGGCGGCCCGCTCTCGCCGTTGCTGTCGAACATCCTGCTCAACGAACTCGACCGGGAGTTGGAGCGGCGGGGCCATCGCTTCGTTCGTTATGCCGACGATGCGAACATTTATGTACGTAGTCTCCGTGCAGGCGAACGAGTGCTGGCCGGAGTTGAGCGTTTCCTGAATCAGCGTCTGAAACTGACGCTGAATCGGGAAAAGAGCCACGTGGCACGGCCATGGGTTTGCGATTACCTGGGTTACGGGATGAGCTGGCATCAACAGCCGAGGCTAAGAGTGGCAACGATGAGCCTGGGCCGCTTGCGTGATCGACTCAGAGTTCTTCTGCGCGGAGCGCGGGGTTGCAAGATGGTCAGGACTATCGAGCGAATAAACCCTGTTTTGCGCGGTTGGGCGGGCTACTTCAAGCTGAGTCAGGGCAAAAAGGCCCTCGAAAAGTTGGACGGCTGGGTGCGGCATAAACTTCGGTGTGTCTTGTGGCGCCAATGGAAACGGCCCTCCACGAGGGCGCGTAACCTAATACGCTTGGGGCTCACTGAAGATCGCGCCTGTAAATCTGCCTTTAACGGTCGAGGCCCATGGTGGAACTCGGGAGCGTCACACATGAATCAGGCGTTGCCGAAGAAACTGTGGGACAGACTCGGGCTGGTCTCAATACTGGACACGATAAACCGGCTTAACCGCATAACCTGAACCGCCGTATACGGAACCGTACGTACGGTGGTGTGAGAGGACGGCGGATGTGAATCCGCCTCCTACTCTATGCGCGCCTGCTGGCCTCAAACTTGTTACATCGCAGTACTAATGAAGTACTCCGCGCCACCTTTATCCCCTCCGGGCGCACGCCTAAATTAGCTCCACCTGCCAGCCCATCACCCTGATGGCCGGCCACTGGAGCCACCGCCATGCCTTTTGTCAGCCTGCGCATCACCCGTGACGGCGTTACCTCTGAGCAAAAAGCCCAGGTCATTGCCGAGTTCACCGAAACCCTCGAACGCGTCCTCAACAAACGCCCGGATTTGACCCACATCGTCATCGAAGAAGTCGACACCGACAACTGGGGCTATGCCGGAATCACCACCACTCAATACCGCAAACAGCTCGCGGAGAATCCGTCATGAGCACCCCCGTCACTATCGACTTTATCTCCGACGTGGTTTGCCCTTGGTGCGCCCTGGGCGCCACCGCGCTGGAACAAGCCATCGACAACCTGGCGGGCGAAGTCAAGGTTGAGCTGACCTTTAAACCCTTCGAGCTCAACCCCGACATGCCGGCCGAGGGCGAAAACGCCGTCGCCCACATGATGCGCAAGTACGGGCGCAGTGCTGAAGAAGTCGCCAGCGGCAAAAGGATGCTGATGGCGCGCGGCGAAGCCATCGGCTTCAGCTTCGACCTGGAAAAACGCAGCCACTTCTACAACACCTTCGATGCGCATCGGCTGTTGTTTTGGGCGTTGCAACAAGGGCGGCAGATCGCGCTGAAAAAAGCGCTGCTGCGCGGGTATTTCACCGATGGCCAGAACGTCAGCGAGCACGAAACCCTGGCCCGTTTAGCCGCCGAGGCCGGGCTGGACATTGAAGGCGCCCGCCAGGTGCTGAGCTCTGCCGACTACGCCAATGAAGTGCGCGAGCTAGAGGCGTTCTACCGCGCGCGCGGCATCAACTCCGTGCCGGCCATGGTCCTCAACGGCCGCCAGTTGGTTTCCGGCTCGCAATCAGTCAGTGACTACGAACAGATGCTGCGGGAAATGTCCGCCGCTGCTGCTTGAACCATCCCACTTTCCATACAGAGGTTTCATCATGAGCCATTCGAAAAAAGTCGTTGTGATTACCGGCGCATCCCAAGGCCTCGGCGCCGCTGCGGTGCAGGCTTACCGTGAGCTGGGTTACCGCGTGGTTGCCACTTCGCGGTCGATCAAGCCGTCGACGGATCCGGACATTCTTACCGTGGCCGGCGACATCGCCGACCCCGCCACCGCCGAGCGCGTGATCCGCGAAGGTGTGGCGCGTTTTGGCCGCATCGACAGCCTGATCAACAACGCCGGCATCTTCGTCGCCAAACCCTTCACCAGCTACACCCACGAAGACTACGCAAACGTGCTGGCCGTGAACCTCAACGGGTTCTTCTACATCACCCAATTGGCGATTACCGAGATGCTCAAACAGGGCGCCGGGCACATCGTCAACATCACCACCAGCCTGGTGGACCACGCGATTGATGGCGTGCCGTCGGTGCTGGCTTCGCTGACCAAAGGCGGGCTGAACTCAGCCACCAAATCCCTGGCGATTGAATATGCCAAACGCGGCATTCGCGTGAACGCGGTGAGCCCCGGAATTATCAAGACGCCGATGCATGGCGAAGAAACCCATGCAGCGTTGGGTAGCCTGCACCCAGTCGGGCACATGGGTGAAGCGAGTGATATCGCCCAGGCGATTATCTACCTGGAGAACGCCGGGTTTGTCACCGGCGAGATTCTCCATGTAGACGGCGGGCAAAGCGCCGGGCACTAAACGTCAGGCTTTGACCGGCGCGAGCTTCTTGCAGTTTTCCTTGCGGGTTGGGTATTGCTCGCACTTGCGCAGCACGGTTTGCACCTGCTGCGCATTTTGCATTTGCTGGTTGGCCAACAGCTTTTCGGTGATGAACAGTTCTTCCGAGCCCAGGTTGCGCTCGGCCTTGTCGATCATCGCCAGGGCCGCTTGCCCGTCGCCGCGTTTGAGGTGGTAGCTGATCATCAGGTCGTAGGTGGAGGGCCCGGCCAGGCTCCAGTCCTTGATCGCTTGCAACTCTTTCAGCGCCTCGCTGTTTTTACCTTGGGCGAGGCGCACGGTGTAGGCGGTGCGACGAATACCGGGCTGGTCCTTGACCGGTGACGCCAAGGCTTTACGCACAAAACCATCGGCCTCGGACAGCTTGTTTTTTTCCAGGGCGTCGTTGGCGAAGTACGCATCTTTGTAGCCCTGCATCGCCTTGGCGACGTTCGGCGTACTCTTCATTTTTGCCCAGCGCTCGGTGTTGATGCGGGCGCGGCGTTCCTGGCGATATTCGCGCTGCAGGTACTGGCGCAACTCGGTGTCGCGATCCATCGCCGACATATGCGAGCGGTTGAAGTATTGGGCGGTCGCGGTGATGCCTGTGGTCAGGCCGTCCTTGACCAGCACGTCGAGCTCCTTGGTAAATTGGTTCAGATTGAACTGTTGCAACGAGTCCTGCATGGCGGTTTTGCGCGCGGTCAGGAAGCCCGTGAGCAAAGGTTTCTGTTTACCCTGGAAGTCATTCAGGCGCTCCAGGCTATGGCTTGCAGCACGGGGCGCATAGCCGGCGCGGATCATCAGGTCGGTGCCGAGCAGGTCGGCCTGGTCTTCCTGGGTGCGGCCCCAGGCCGTGCTCCAGACATGGTCGGAAAACGTGTTGGCCAACGCGGTATACAGCACGGTGTTGCCGATGGTTTTCTGAGTGCCGGCCGGGTCTTTGCTGAACAACTTCATGGTGCCGGAACTGCGGTCTACACCGGTGTCGGCGGCCATGGTGGCCAGGGCGACGGTGGAGGCCACCGTGGTGAACATTTCTTTCTGCTGCTGGAAGGCGGCCATGCGGTCGTGGTGATGCAGCAGGACGTGGCTCATCTCGTGCCCGAGCATCGCGGCAATTTCGTCTTCACTGCCCACGTTATCCAGCATGCCCAACGGCACGAACAGGTTGCCATAAGGGTCCGCCGAAGGCCCGAAGGTGTAACTGTCAGTGATCTTCACCTGCAGGGTCGGCAGCTCCCCCGGCCAGCCTTTGGACAAGCGCGTGACAATCCCCTGCAAGTACACCTGCAGCATTGGGATATCCACCAGGTTCTGCTGGCGTGCCTCTACTGCCGGCACGGCGCGCCCGTCATAGCTCAGGCGCTGTTGGCTCTGGCGTTGCGGGTCGAGTTTGTAGTACTGGCGCACATCGGTGTTGTCCACGTAGTGGCCCTGGACCCGCGATTGGGTCGAGGGGCCCACCAGGTTCAGGAACGCCTGGTCGGCGCCCTTCAATGTCGCGCAACCACTGAGTACGGTGCTGGCCAGAAGGCCGGCTGCGAATAGAGATCCCTTCACCGCAACGCTCCTTTTGTTATTGATTGCAGCCCGCACCAAAACCGATGGTGGAGTTGTTGCGGCTGTCTTTGGTCTGGCTCTTGGTCAGACCCTGGCAGGGCAGTTCCACCACGTTTAGCGGTGGCTCGATGCGCAGGTCCATGGTGTCCAGCCAGACTTTCTGACCGGCCAGCTCAACCTGCACCAGGTCCAGCGCCTTGTTGTACTGCAGCACCGTCAGCGGCTGGGTGGGCGCGTCCTTTTTCAGCAGCTCACGCTGTTGTTTGCCCTGCTCATCCAGCACCGCCACCGGGTCGGCCAAAAATGCCTTGATGCTGTGAGTTTCCGCCCAGGCGCCCTGTGCGAAGAGGGCGGCGAGCAATACGAGGAAGCTTCTGTTCATCCTTGGGTTCCTTGAGTCAAACGACAAAGTGGCGCACTCAGCGACCCCGGTCGAAGAAGGCTTCGATCCGTTCGCTGAACAGCACCAACGACAGTAAAACGATGCCCAGTACGTTGACTGGGGTGATGTGGCTCATGCTCAGCAGCACACTCACGGCGAAGAGCACCAGCATCACCGCCAGCCACGACGGGTAGGGCGAAGTAAACAACCGGGTTTCCAGCGTTGGCCAACGGCTCCAAGTGGGCTGGTTTGCCAGCCGCCGTGCGTGCAATGCCTTGAACACTGCGATCAGCGCCAGCAGGCCGAGGGCCAGCAGGTCCAGCCAATTGAAGGGCAGGCCGGGAAAGTTGGCGGGTTCATGCTCGTAGTCCATGCCCGCGTTGATCAGGTTGTCCAAGGCCATGGCGTGCAGATAAACGCCGGGAAGCTGGCCGTGGACGGGCGACTCCACCAAGTCCCCGGTAGAGGTGATACGGGCGCCGACCAGCACCAGGCGATCACGCAGTAACTCGGCGATCAGGGCCTGATCGGCCGGGTTGGTCACCTCCAGGTCGGTGGCCGTCAACGTCAGCGTGTACGGGTAGCGCTGCTGTGCCGAGTCATCGAGCTTCCAGAACACCGCTTGGAAGAACTGCGCCACGCCATCCAGAAAAAAATGCCGTGGCGGCGCCGCATCGGGCAAACCGGCGACCTGCGCTTGCTCCGGCGCGAGCTTCAAGCCCCATTGCACGGTGATCGGTTGTCGCTGCGCAGCGGTTTGAGCGTCCGCCGGCAGCTGCTCGCAGGGCTGCGTGGCACAGTACGCGCGAAACAGCGCCAGGGCCGGTGTTTCCATCAAACCCAGCGGCGTGTGCACTGCCAGCGGGTACTTGTCGTCAACCCCTTCCCAGGACACCAGGGCCGGGCGGCTGACTTCGACAAATGGTGCCAGCGTGTTGGCCTGGCCGGCCTCACCGCGCGCCACGCCGGTATTGGCCAGCCACAACGGGATGCCCTGGCGCTGAAAGCGCTCAAACACATTCGCCAGTAATTGACTGCCCCGCGCCGGGTCGCCCAACGAGTGGTCGTGGCTGTACAGCAAATCCACAAATACAGCCTTGGGCTTATAGGCCAGCAAGCGCTTGAACAACTTGCTCTGCTCGCCATAGGGCATCGGCCACGACGTGTCATTGCGCATCAGGTACGCGTCATCGATCACCACCACCGCCACCTGCCGCTGACCCGCATTGGGGTAGTGACTGGCGAACATGCGGTTGAGCCACTGCGCCGACGCCTTATCGCTGGAACTGGCCAGACCGAAAGGATCAAGGATCGCCAGCAGCACGATAAGCGCCGCCAGCCAATAACGGCGACGGTTAAAAAGAGGAAGGTTCGACAACGTCCGTGTCTCGATAAATAGGCCAAGCGAGGCAGGGTTTTAACGGAGCGAGGAGGGGGTGTCAATTGCAAAAATGGCAAAGTGCCATAACTTGTCTGAGGGAGATGGCCATGGGTCGTCAATAAAACCGCAATCTCCCGGCCGGGCACACACCTTCTGTTCGCCTCTGAGATATCGCGTCACGCGGTTTGCCTGGAAGCACCAAAAAACGCCCCGACGTTTGCACGTCGGGGCGTTTCTCTTACTGCCCGGTGTTACAGGGCGACTCCAACACCTTCACCACATCATCAATCACCGCTTTGACCATCTCCTGCAAATAATGCGACGCCCAGGCATAACGGTCCGTCTCCTTCGTCACCGCCGCATCTTCTGCGAGCAGCTTGGCGACGTGGAGCAAATCGGAAACGTGGTGCAAGGCTTCGTGCAGGGTGACGCCGCTGTTAACGCGGAATAGAGGCTGGTTGGAGTGAAAGGAGAAAGGGGTGACGCCGAGGGTGGTTAGTGCGGGCGGATTTGTAGCGGTCATTGGTAGAACTCCCATATCGAGTGAGAGCTACCACGTTCGATGTTTCAACGAATGCGTGGCGCTTTTGGCGCCTGCATCAAAATCGGGTTCTCAGGCCCGGTCGCTGAGTTTGCAGCGACTTTGGGAGGTTAGCGTGGTGGGGAGAGGGGAGCAATCAGGAATATGGATGTGTCGGTTTTCAGCCGATCCAGAAGGGGGAGATGCCCTGCTGATGCAATTATTGGTTTTATGGATACGCCATAATTATTGGCCAGCCATAATTTCGCATAAAAGCGCAGATGCTAGCGAAAGGGGCTAGATAGGGGCTGTAGCCCATCCGATCAGCAAGAGATGAATCCGAACCTCGGATATGAAAATCGGGGGGCAGGTGAACAGATCATTCTTAGTACGTGGTCTGAACCTATCCCTTCGGAGCTTGGTGCCGTGGATAAAAAACCGGACCTACTGACTTGTAATCAGTTGCTCAATTAGCTGAGCGCTTCTGCATACCTATGATCACCAATCCTCACGACGCTCCGAATGCTGATGCAGAATACGGAACACCATCACTCGATCGCCTTTCAGGCTATAAGTCGCTCGATACGGATACGTGGTGATAATCAGCTCCCGGCAATCGGGCACGGGAGACGCTTTCCCAGCATTAGGAAAGCGCTCCAGCACCTCCAAACTGTTAAGGATATGGAAGACGGCTGCTTCTCCCAATTCCGGCCCGACTAAACCTTCGTAATGCTCGTAAATTCCATCCAGGTCACTTTCCGCTTTGCTGCTTAACGCGATCTTCGGCACGCTTTACCCACTTGGCCTTTACGGCATCCAGATCAGTGACGTTACCGGCCTCAGCATCCTTGATGCCTTCTTGCACGGCTTTGAAATGCCAGGACTCATCAGCCATATAGCGGCTCAACGCCCGCTGCAGGTGGTATTGACGGTCGCGGTCGGTCGCGTGTGCCAACTGATCCAACTCGCTGGCAAGTTCAGGCTTTACTCGGAAAGACAGAACGGGAGAAGCGGCCATAACGTTGCTCCATACATTTTCTGTATACGCTGTGTACACGGTATGCAGACGTTAGGCTCCGGACGGAGGTCGGTCAATAGCGGTTTGTCGGTTGGAAGAGCGTAAGCGCTCCATAAACCCCACCGACTTCAAAATGGGGGGGCTTAGCTAGGCGATGCCGGCGAGCAGTTCCACGGCAACAGGGCTTCGTAATCTTCGACAGAGGTCGCCATTGGCAGGTGCTCCAGTACGTGGCGCAGCCACGCATAGGGCTCTTGGCCGTTGGCTTTGGCCGTCTCAACCAAGCTATAAAGTTGGGCGCTTGCCTTGGCACCTCTGGGCGTGTCGCTGAACAGCCAGTTCTTTCTTCCGATCACGAAGGGGCGGATGGCTCGTTCAGCGGCGTTGTTGTCAATCGGCAAGTAACCTTCCTCGACGTACCGTTCAAGCTTTTCCCAGTTGTTTGCCAAGTAGGTAACTGCTTTGCCAAGTGCATTCTGTGTAGTCACATAGGGCAGTGTTTTGCGCAACCACTCTCTGAGTTGCCCCATTACGTGGCAGCTCAAGTCCTGACGAGCTTTTTTTCGTACCTCGTCGCTCTTCTCTTTGTAAGCGATCTCGATACCGTACAACTTGCTGATCAGTTTCAACGCTATATCTGCACGCCCCGTCTTGCCTTTGGGTTGCACTTTTTGTGCTTCCACGAACTTGCGACGAGCATGCGCCCAGCACCCTAGGCGCTCGACCCCAGCTTGCGCGCCCAGCGAGTTGTAACCGGCGTAATCATCCGTCATCAGATAGCCGCGATAACCTTCGAGCAGGCGTGACGGTACCTCCTGCGCGCGGCTGGTGGAGTAGTCAAAAAGGATTACGGGTTTATCTGGCGGGCCGCCGGTTTGCACCCACATCCAGGACTGGCTGGCTGGGTCTCGGTCAGGCTCTTTCAACACCTGCACCCGCGTTTCATCGCAATGGATGACGCGGCTGGCTAGCAGGCTATCGCGCATTAAATTCAATAGTGGCTGGAAATGTTCGCCGCACTGGATAACCCAGCGTGCCAAGGTCTGACGGGGGATATCGATGCCGTGACGACCCAGCACTTTCTCAAAGCGATGAAGCGGTAAACCGTCCACGTACTTGGTGGTCAGCAGCATCGCCAGAACACTGGGGCTGGCCATGCTTTTTTCAATCAACTGAGCGGGTTTGTCCGCCGTGACTGGCGCCGTTTCGCAGTCGCGGCAACCATAGACTTTACGAACGTGCTTGATCACACGGATCTGCATCGGCACGATTTCAAGCTGCTCGCTGACTTCTTCGCCAATGGCGTGTTTACGGCAGCCGCAGACGCAAATCAGTTCATGCTCTGGAAGCTCATGGATGACTTCGATACGCGGCAAGTCGGCCGGCAGCTTTTTGCGCTTGCCGCGCTGCTTGGTCGGAGCGACGACCTCTTCTTCTGAAGTCTCTGTGGCAGGCTCAACTTCATGTTCAGCTTCGTTGAAAAGCGCCATCTGCGGAGTCGCTGGATCGACCGTTTGCTCAGACTTTCGGGCGAACAGCCGTTGCCTTAGCAGCGCTACTTGCTCTTCGAGCACACCCACTCTGGATTGCATCTTCGCAAGCATCTGCTTGAGCAATTCAGGATCATCCGGGAGGTCTTCGGGCATGGAATTCATGCCCTGGATTATACCGAATCAGGCTACGAATCGCGGTGTCAAAACTTGATGAGGACGATTGCGCCAGAGGTCGAAGCCATCGAGCATCCAGTTGAGTTCCTGGACGGTCAGAACTATCGCCTCGTCGGTGGCGTCAGGGGATGTTTTGAATCGTTCGGACTCGAGACGTTTGAGCCAAAGACAGAAGCCGTTGCGCTCCCAATATAAAATTTTCACTCGGTTGCGGGGCTTGTTGAGGAAGACGAAAAGCACGGGGTCGAATACTGCGACTTTAATATCCAGCTCGACTAGCGCAGCCAAGCCGTCGATCGATTTTCGGAAGTCGACCGGCTTGGGGTACAGATACACTTTTTCGACTTTGGCATCGGGTCGCATCATGGCGAGCTGGCTCCTGAGAGAATCGGGAGCACAGCATCCGGGATCAACCAAGCGCTTTAAATGTGGGGTTTATGGAGCGCTTACGGAAGAGCGGGGGCGTATCGAGGGATTGTGCGGGAATTACAGATACCCAGAAACAACAAAGCCCTCACATTGCTGTGAGGGCTTCGTCTTATATGGTGCCGGCACCAGACGAACGGTAGCTATCGGCGGGGCTAGGTTTTCTGCGGGTCTGGAATTTGGTGGAAAATTTGACGTACCCCAACTAGTAACTATAAAAAAATCAGCTAGTTATGGCGTCCAGTGGAATCGAACTCGGGATTTTCGAGATGTCAGCGACGTTGTCGCCTTGTAGGCAAATTACTCAGTACCGGATACGAAATGGTAAACCTCCTGAGTGCGAGCGTTGTCGATGCCCGCCGCGTACAGATAGGTAGAAATCGGCTTGTGAATATTCAATCCAGGCTCGCCTTCCGCTAAAAAATTTCCATTCAAATTTGTAAAGGAAACTTTGGGCGATTCACTAATAATACGAGACGTCGCCTGAGGCATCGCGACTGATCTGGCGGAACCTAACTCGTCCAACGGACTGTCGACTCGTAAAATACGCTCCTGAAATTTCGAGAGAATCGTGAGAACCTGTGGTAACGGTGCGAATATCGAAAGTTGTAAAACCTCTGTATTCGTCCCACATAGGGTTTTTAGGGATCGCCCGGTAGTGGTAGTAGATTTTGCACTGATCAAATTCAATGGTCGGCGTCGTTTCTAGCGTGACGGATTTCGAAGTTTCGGTATGAATGTCGATCTGCATTCGTATAAAAGATTGTCGAATGATCGCGCGAGCAGGTATTGATTGCGTTTCTGAAATAATTATTTCTCCGTCCCAAATTCCGTTTAAATCTGGAAAGAGATCCCTGTAGAACATCTTCGCGACTTTCCAAATACGGCGGGCGAAAAAATTCTTTGTAAGCAAAAAAATAACAGCAAACGCAGCCCATGGAGCAATTTTGGCTAAACTAAGCAGCGGCAGTTCAGAATCCCATCGTTTCCAGACCAGATAGGCAGCAATGCTTATTAACGCAGTGCCAATTACAAGAATTTTAATAATTATGTTGAAGTTTATTATTCTAAACATTTTTATTCCATGTCGCTGAAGTCATGTAATCGTCCTTTGCCACTACTCTTAGCAGAAAGTAAAGCGATGTAGGCCTCTCTCAGTGTCGTTCCAACGCCGACGGAAAAAGAAATTTCTTGCTCTGCAATTTTCTTGATCTGGGAAAATATTATATTTTTATCAAACTCTGAGCAGATAGATCCTGCGACGCCGTCCGCAGCACAGAAAAGTATTTCGAAGCCTTGGGATTTTAGAAAATATGCGATAGATTGTGTTTTTTCTTGAACGAGATCGTTAACTCGAACGAGTTCTTTCGCATTATTAGTCAAATATGCCGATGTGATTTTCTGCCCAATATCATCGCCATCAATAGTAACGAACTTCATATTCACCACGCGCTGCGCTGAGTCTGGATGGCATAGTAGCATGATGATGGGGCCTCTTGGCTGTAGCTGAGGTAGCGGATCCGCCATCAATAGGTCAGGCAGGTGCAGGGCTGGCCAGCGTTGAGGCTTCCCTTGAGGCCTGGTGTAGAACCGCAACTATCAGTAAGTGGCTCATTGCCACAGGCGCCACTGCCGTGAGGACGTCAATTAGTGCATACCGGCTCGGCTTCATGACGCTGGACCCACAAGTCAGAGCGCATGTCGACTATATATTAAACTTTCTCGCCATTAATCCCAAGCTTGGTTTTGGAGTTGGTGAAGAGCCCGCCTTGCACTGGTAGGTGAGAGACCTGATAACGTTGGTGATGGCGTAGTTTTTGTTGATTGATCCTCCAATTTGGCGGGTTGGCGTGTAGTGGCTAACAGTAACAATGCGTTAACTTCTGACCTGCGCGATAGGCAGTAATTAGCTAAAATAAACCAGTCGATGTTTCTACGAAAGTAAAAGCGATTCAACCCCTGCGCAATTGAGGGTTGCCCTGTCGTACAGGTTGGAAATTTATTTGATGCTATTTACAAATGAAATGTAGGTGGTATCGACAGGCTATTGAATTTCTGTCAGCTGACAAATTCCAAATTTAGAAGCTAGCGCGTAGTAGTTTGATTTTCGACCAATTATTATAAGCAGCAGTGTAATGCCGTGTTCTCGGATCATTGTTTTCCAGGTGCGTAAATCGGTCCCGGAAGGTATGGGGTGGTCTTCAGGATGAGTGTGCCATTCGCCTAAATAATTGTCTTCACCTTTGCTAAGCACCCATTGCTCTTCGAGGACTGCTTCATGGCCGCCTTCCCGACGATCAAATCTAAATCGAGACCTGGAATCAGAACATTGAGGTGCAGTAAGACTTACGGCCTCTAGGTTGTGAGATCTTCGCTTTCCGATGATTATGCCGCCGGCTTCGGTGTCATGAGATTTTAGTTGTTTATGTTTTTCCATCTCGATGATAAGTCGGTTGGGGATAAGAACAAGATTTCCCCACTCTACCGCTATGAATGATTTCGGCTGCATATTGGGCAATGTGCTCTTCTTTTTGGGGAATTGGGTTTGACGAGTTTACCCTGCTCATGATCAATGGTTATACTTCTGAATGTAGGGTTCGGCTTGCCTCGTGCCCAGGCCAAAGCTAAGTCAGCAGCTAGAGCCGCTGCATGAGTTGCAGCCGGTACAGAAAATGGGACAAGCCACTCTCCGCAAGATCCCAGATGTTTGAATTTTAACTCATAACCAGCGCGCATTACCGAGAGCGATGCCCCTGGCTGTGCAAAATCCAAACAATGCAAACATGCTTGAGCTTCATCGTCCATAAGGTAGGCTTGAGCGCCGCATCCTGTGCCTACAACCCAGGAAAAAATTATGGGTGGGAGCTCATGAGAGACTTTTGATTCGCTTAGAAACTGCGAAAAACCTGGACTGCCTGTCGCATCAATAATCAAGTCAGCCTGCTTTAGAATAACGAGGTCTTTCACCCGTGTACTAGAAGAAGCTAGATTTATTGCTGGGTACTTTTTAATTAGATCTCGTTTTAGTGAGTGAGATTTGACTTCTCCGATTTGGCCAAAACCCAAATAATGTCTGCCAATATTTCCCACGGAAAGATAGTCATTATCTACCAATAATAGACGGCCGCCCAGAAAGCCGGCTCCTTGTTTGGCTAACAAGTCTGCAAGAAAACCTCCAATCGCACCACAACCAACCAATACAATGTTCTTGCTGGCCAAGCCAATTACATCTTCTGTGACATTACGAGAGATCCATGATTCCGGGTCTGTCGGTATTGGCGTGAACCGTTTAACTTCAACGTTTTTTGCGTATCGTTTTATTACTGTTCGCATGAATCTTTCGGGAGAGCTGGTTTTTACAATATTTCGTGCGAGGTTTAGATCTAAAAATACTGCACAAGAAGTATTAGTTGCACGAATTAAAAGGAATATAATGTTTCGGCGTGCCTTGAATGAGTCCTTTAATGCTTCTAATAGTCCATTTTTTCCAGCGTGGTCAATGGTCGCCAACCAGTCAGATAAGGATTTTAAGTTCTTTGGTGGCCAATCCACTGGGATCGCACCCAATGGCGATTTTATATCAACTACTCTGAGCAAAACTTCGGAGAAAAGTTTTTTTGCATCCCAGGGTTCATATCTATTTATAAAATCTACATCACCTTTTCCCATGATCCAGATCGAGTGATTCCGATCATTGATTTTCGGTAATTCAGCTATACAAATATCGTCGTGGAGCCCGGGTCGGATATCTTTCGATAGGTCTAGAAGTATATCCAGGCCTGCCCAGTACGCAGGAAATTCATCTTGTGTGTCGATCAATGTTTCATTGTCAATTGTTCGAACAATTAATTTTTCTGCAAGTGCCAAGCACCCCAACACTCCTGCGCCTAGATTGTCCCGTGGTAGGTGGGCTTGATCTTTACCTATATAACAAAGAAACCCGTCGCTGCTCATATGGGCGCAGGCTTTAGGGAAGTTTACAGGTCGCTGAAGAATTTGAATTATGGGTAATGAAACCAGTGACCGATCCGGGATGTAAACCTTAGCGGCAATATCTACTCCTTTTGCCGACAAGTTACCAGTATATATAGGGAACGGGGAGCTAGTTAAAAGCTCAAACCCCCGCCCCCTGAGTGCAGAATGTACGTCGCTGAGATCCATATTTATCCAGATGTTCTATTACCAATTGGCAAAATGGCCGGAGTTTTCTGAGCTGCGGAGGATTTGACCGTTTCAACAACTACCCTTTTCGGGTCATTTGGTATGCGCGACCCAAATTCGGAGATGAGTAAATTGCAAGCCTCTTGCGGAGTAGCGCTGTTCTCTAGCGCATCCTCTATTTTTTTTGCCAAAGTTTTGAAACGTTCAATAACGTCGCCCCGAATACCGTCATCGTCAAGCCTCTTCGCCAGGTCTTCTTGTTCTCCGTCAGGTTTGGTGGCCGTGGTAGGATTAATTAGTTTTCCAGCAAGAATGGCTGGTAACTTCTTAACTACATCTAACAAAGCGAGGTCATCGCGTGCATGTACTTGGGTATCAAAAGCCTTTGCGGCTGCCACCATGAGCAGAATTGACTTAGGATCACCATTCTCCCATGTCTGATGGTCGCGCCAACCTTTGAGATAACGCATTGTATATCGAAGCTGCTCCGACTTCAGGCTGACTTCATTGTCTACCCATTCTTTTACGGGGCGCGGGTCATTATCTCGCCAACCACGATCTTTTGTTGCCATAAGGACACCATGAGTAGGCATCAAGTCCCAGTTGTCATCTTCCGGGCTTTGGACTAGCGCTAATGCCTCCATTCCGAGGCTGTCGAGCATTGCGCAGCGGGCCTCCCTCAATTTTTCAAATTCAAAGTCAGGGATGCTATAGACGGGAACGTCAATATGTTTATCTGGCGCGATTTCCAATCGGGTGCAATTCGGATTGTCATCAAAAAGCGTCCAGCCTTCGGTCTCGTCGGCGAGTTCGCGAAGTACTTTTTCAACACTATTGAAAAGCGCCGCGCTCACTACAGAAGGCGGTTCCTGCTCAAGGTAGCTAAAAGGGAGGTAAGCACCATCATCTAGGTCTGCCTGCTGAGGAGATCTACAAGGAGCATTCAAAGTTTTGTAGGCCCAGGAGCCCTGTGTAAAGAAGCGCGGGCTCCGTACTTTTTCGTCTGACTTCAGCTCCTTTTGAAGGACGCGGGGAAGGCGATCTCTCAACCTGCTACGGATTTGAGTGCGAGCGCTCTGCATTTCGGTACGATCCTCATCCTCCAGCGTCAATCGAGCTAGGTAGGTATCTTCATGAATGGTGCTTCGAAGCAGGCTGTGCAGGTTAAATTTAGGCATGCTACCGACCCTTGAGGTGAGATTGGATCCACTATATGCTGTGATGGCACTAGCTGTCCAACACTACATAGAGGGTTTTGGGGGCATTTTTTTGCCCTAGATGACCTTTAATCGGTGAGAGAGCCGATTGCAGTTCTAGCCTAAATATCCCTTTGTGGGCCATAGGTTTATGTATCCGCTGGGGGCGTTTTTGCTTGGAAATGTTCCGCTAGTCTTCAAACATGTGGGGGCTGGTGTGAAGGTTTTCGGCGTATGCGTACCTTAGCCATTCGGGTTCTTTTTATGGAGTAAAAATCCAGTGCATAATCACGAGTACGCGCTGCTAGGTGGGGTAAATCGTGCCTTCATAGGTCGCTACATCAGCCTTGCTGCCAGCGCTGTTTCTGGACTGATCGTTTTTTCAGTTTTATCTGCGGTCGATCTGGCTGAGAAGTTTGGAATACCGGTTAACTTGCCTCCAACTGCTTTGTCATTGGTGGGCGCTGGCGCAGTTTTTTCACTTCTATATATGCTTTTTGACAAGTTTATTTGGAGGTGGGGATACGCATCTAAATGGTTGAAGGTGCCAAATTTGTCGGGCGAGTGGGGCTGTACAGGACAAACCATAAATGACGAAGGCCAGATTCGGTATGAGTGGGATGCAGATGTTACAATATGTCAGACTTGGGACAAGATTAGAGTTCGACTGAGAACCGCCCAGTCGGGATCTAATAGTATAGCTGCTGCCCTTGTTTACGACGAAGCAGACGGGTTTCGGTTGTTATACAACTACAGAAATGATCCGTATGCAGATCAAGCGGAGCTCCGAAGTCATGTTGGTTTTGCCAATATACTTTTCGATAAAAGTTTGACATCTGGATCGGGTGAGTATTTTAACGGTCATGGTCGTCCAACATTTGGAAGAATGACTTTTCGAAGGAAGTCCGCATAAATCACCAGGTAGTTAGAGCAAGTCGAGGCCATTTACGAAAGGAGAACAATTCTTTCTAGAATAATTAATTGGAATGAGCCTCGGGTATAGTTCACTTATTAGAACCATTTTAAGTTAGTGTCGAAAAATAAATTCTGAGTTTCGTTTATTGCTTGAGCCGCCAGGGTTTTCCTAGGCGATGAGTGATCAATTGCACGGTCAGTAAGTAGTAATAGTGCGTCGATTCAGTGTGCTGGTTTAGGTGGTGATTCAAAAACCACGCCAGATGTTTTCTTTGCCAAGTCCATGGATTGTCGCGGTGCCAACGCTCAGCGATTGCTGTTTGAATAGTCTTCGCCTGACGAAGATGGCGTTGGCGTGTGGTATGCGACCCGGCCAGGAAGCCCGCCAGGAACAACTCCATATCGAATGGCTCACTCATGCTCGACCACCAATGTAAGCCGATACTACATCGATACGACCGTGCCCGAGTTCATCGCTGATTTGCACTCGTGCATCCTTATCTAGCCGTCGGTCGAGTTGATAGCAACGGCCACCGTTGACGGGCGCGGGATGATGGGTGATTTGCTCATAGCGCTCGCAAGCATAGGCCGCCCGCAATTCGTGGAAGCCTTTGACGTTGTGCTTATGGAGGATGTCCCGTGCGGGTCGCACGATTCGCTGTTGGAAATCGAGGTAGCTTTCGTTCGGTGCAAGCAGGTTGCGACTACCGTCGGGCGAGATCTGTTCGGCAAACCTCAGGGCGTCACGAATATGATCATCTGCCGTAATCCAGCGAGGTGCCGAGGCACCTGAACGGCCACCTTTGGTGCCATCCTGGATGTTGATCTTGCCGTACTGTTCGGCCTCACGTTTTAGGCGTGGTAGGTCGGCCAAAATGGCCTCGCGTAAGCGCATGCCTGTGGCTCGCGTTAACTGAGCGATGGCCGCAGCGCGCGGCTGCTGGTGTTCGCAAAGCACCTCTACGATCCGCTTCACGTGTTCGTAGTCTTGGCCTTGCGGCACCGAGCAACGAACGCTGGTGCGCCGCATTCCCAGCGCCTTGCTCGGACTCGGCACTTTCACATGCTGATCACCGCGAAGCGCTGCGAGGGTCCGGTTCACGCTAGACAACCGGTTTAGCGCGGTGGCTATGGCGAGCTCACCTTGTTCAACTTGCTGACGCAGATGTCCGGCGTAGTCCAGCAAGGTCTGCCAATTAATTTGCCGCGCATCGTTAAACCCCGGCCCTTCCTCCGACCGACACCAGCGTACAAACGCTTGCCACCGATCACTGTGCGCCTTGACCGTGCCGTAATGCCCGCCGCCAAACAGGTCTCTCAGTGCATGCGGTCCTGCATAGCTCAGTTGCCGGCCATAGCCAAAATTGCGCCCATCCCGTCTAGCTACTAATCCCATGACCATATTCCTCTCGAGGCCAAACCTTCGAAACCATCCCCACGTCATCCCGCCACGGATGTTGAGTGTTATCAGGGATCAAGGCCCCTGCGGCCTGTGAGGGTTGTCCACTAGCGCGGGACTGGCGGCTCTTTACGACCGGGAGCTTGGGCACCTCATGATCTGGCCTCCTGGACACTTCCAAAGAAGTGGGCGGGTGGAGGCTGCGCCGGTTGACGAGACCGGCACCGCGAGATCCTGAGTCACGTGAAGGCAGTAATGCGATGACCGGGGCATGCCTGACTGTCAGTCAGGTGCAGTCCATTCCTTGGGCTGCGGCACCATCATCTGCATCGCTGTTGCTGGTGACTTCGGTGTTTGTCCCGCCGATTGTCACGAGGGGAAATGCCGCAAAGCCTTGTACGAGTTGGGCTGCAGCAGCGGTAGGAGCGCCCGTCTCTTTCCGGGAGAAAGAGACGGGCGCAGGTTGGCGCACGGGAATGGCCAAGGGGATAGGTTGCTGCAGGGCAGTTATGAAAGGGGATGAGTTGCCGCAGTGGGCACACTGGAAAAAGTAGGCATCCATCACATCGCTGTGACCGTGCGAGCCGCCGGACGCTAATCGCACTTTGGAGAACCACACGGTGTGGGGGGAGTCTTGAAGGTTCTGGCTACCTGGGTTGCTGCCAAAGCCGCATCTCTGGGGGCGTTTTCCTCACCCACGCTAAGCTTCAACAGTAACCCGTTATAGTTTTCGGCTGATCAGCGATTCAGAACCTTACTGATGTCCACCAGCTTTTTTCCATTACTTTTAGTCAGGTTGTACATTTCGGTAATCAATGTGTCGATTTCGTCAATCAAGTCCGAGCGCTCTGCCTTGGTGGCGCTATTGCGCAGGGTGTTAAGGCGGTTGGTAATGATCCGTTTCTTACCGAGCAAGCTGAAGTCTTTCACGCTTCCGTAGATTTCCCAGTACTCATAACTTGGATATCTCATTGCGATTTCCGAGATGTTAACGCCGCTTTCCAGCAGTTGATTCATCTCTTTTAGTTCGTGTTGCGCAATGCTCATCAGCGTTTACTCGTCCTTGTGACAGCGAGCGGGACGCTCGCCAAATCGGATAGAGAATAACTAGACGAGCTACAAAAAAGCCATCATTTTGATATCGCGCTCTAAGCGCGGTTCGTTAGCGCTTATGAATGGCTAGTGACCGGAATTGGGGTGGCACGCAGCATTTGGATGCTGGTGTGAGCGAAATTATGAAAATAGGAAAACAAAAAAGGCCCACCTTGCGGTGAGCCTTTTTTGATACTGCGTATGGTGCCGGCACCAGGAGTCGAACCCGGGACCTACTGATTACAAGTCAGTTGCTCTACCAACTGAGCTATACCGGCGTGTTAGGGCGACGATTATAGCGATTGGCAAGCTTCTGTAAACCCCTGAATTCTGACTATTTTTGCAGAAGTGAAGGTTTTTTTGCGATCACCGCTTTTTCGTCGTCTCAAGGGCTGCAAATCAGCTCAATTTCCGTCGCCGCAGTCGGCGGTAAATTTCATGTACTTCAGCACCTGTGTCTGGCCCTTTGAATCCAGATACGTCATCTGCGCATTCACTATGCCGCAGCCTGAGCGGGCGTCTTCGGTGGTTGATATCACACGCTGGATGTCAGGCTTGGCGTCGGCATGGGCGGTGACCGTGAAGGCAAGCAGGCTGGCGACGATGAGGGTTTTCCAGTTGTTCGGGTTCATGGGGGTGGCCTCTGGGGCTTCAATGATGGGTGAGGCCATTGAATGCCTGTGAGGTATCTGGGCTGTGTCGCGGGGCTTGGGTTTTGTTTCGTTGTGTATTGCGTGTGGGTGTATGTACTCGCTGATACGAAGATGCCTCTCGGTCGAGGGTAATGCGGCGGGGCTGATCAAAAAATGCGCAGGAATGGGTTAGTGCATTGTTTTCAAAGTAGATATCTGCGGGCAGGTGTTAGGCCATAAAATTGGCGACATGCCACTCATCTGAAAGCATTTCGTTACAAACACCAAAATACTGACACCATCATTGTGATATCACACAATGCGGCCCTCATTTAATCAGGGTTCAAAAGGGAGGAGCAGTCTGTGGGGCGTGCAGATCACATTTCAAAACTATACGCCGCGCTAGGTGCGCACTCTTTGAGTGAGCCGCGGGTGGCTGAGCCCTTGCAGCGTTTATTGGATCAGCTGAACCAAGAGGCTACGCAACCTGTTCACCCGCCCGAGGTGGTAGAAGGCCCGCGTGGCGTGGTGTATTCGCATGCATCGGCGCCCAAGGTTGTGGTGGTGGTTTCTGCCACGGGTGGGGTGGGGCGCAGCACGTTGGCGGCAGCCATTGCCAGTGGTTTGCAGCGTCAGGGGCATCCGGCGCTGGCGTTGGACCTGGACCCGCAAAACGCGCTGCGTTATCACTTGTGCCCGGGGGTTGATCTGCCCGGCTTGGGCGCCACCAGCCTGCTCAACCAAACCTGGCAAGCCTTGCCCAAACGGGGTTTCGCCGGGTGCCGGGTTGTCGCTTTTGGCGAGACCGACCCAGTGCAGCAACAGAGCCTGAACCGCTGGCTGGGTCAGGACCTCGAATTTCTCAGCAAGCGTCTGGCCGGGCTCGGGCTGAATGGGCAAGACACGGTGGTTATCGACGTGCCGGCGGGCAACACGGTTTACCTGAGCCAGGCCATGTCCATGGCGGATATGGTGCTGGTGGTGGTTCAGCCGGATGCGGCTTCGTTTCGGCGCTTGGCGAAGATGGACGAGGTGCTCGCGCCCTACTTTGCCAATGAATCGCCCCCACAACGGTTTTACGTGATCAACCAAGTCGATGGCGGCCACGCTTTCAGCCAGGACATGGCCGCCGTGTTCAAACTGCGCCTGGGTGACGCGGTGTTAGGCAGCGTGCGCCGTGACCCTTCGTTCAGTGAGGCGCAGGCTTATGGCAGCGACCCACTCGACCCTGCGCTCGACAGCGTTGGCAGCCAGGACGTGAACGCGTTGTGCCGTGCCCTTAGGGTGCTCCTGCGTCAAACCACGAATGGCCATTAATTTGACTATTTACCGCTTGTCTAAAAAGCATCCAGTAAAAACATCAAAATAATGACACTTTGCCGCACCTGTCACAGAATGCGTCACTGAGACGCCCACAATAAGACCTGCGGTAAGCGCCTGCTTGCCGACCTTCACGTCTTTACGCTGCGTCGTGAGGAGCTGGCTATGAGCCTGAGCGAAGAACTTCTGGCGTTGTTCGGCAAGAACGTCACCCATGATGCCCACGGCATTAACGCGCGCATGCACTTTTTTGGCAGCGTGCCTGCTAACGAAAACACCCAATCCCAACCGGCCGATGTCGCCGCGCTGCGCCCCAAAGTGGTGGCGTTGGTGTCGATGAATGGCGGTGTCGGCCGCAGCACCTTGGCCACGGCCTTGAGCAGCGGCTTGCAGCGCCATGGCGAATCGGTGGTGGCGCTGGACCTGGACCCGCAAAATGCATTGCACCACCACTTCGGCGTCAGTGCCGCGTTGCCCGGTATCGGCCGCACCAGCCTGGAGCATGGGCAGTGGAGCCCATTGCAGCAGCTCGGCTTCGCCGGTTGCCAGGTTATTACCTTTGGCGATATCGACATTCAGCAGCAGGAAAACCTCGAGCGCTGGCTTAAGCACGAGCCCACCTGGCTGGCGCAACGCCTCGCATCTTTGGGGCTGAGCGAGCGGCAGACGGTGATCATCGATACCCCCGCCGGTAACAACGTCTATTTCCATCAAGCGCTCAACGTCGCCGATGTGGTGTTGGTGATTGTACAAGCCGATGCCGCGTGCCTTGGCACCTTGGACCATCTGGATATGCTGCTCGCCCCACACCTTGAAGGCCACAACCCACCGGCCGTGCAGGTGGTCGTCAACCAGGTGGATGAGAGCAACCCCTTCAGCCTGGACATGGTGGATGCCTTCAAACAGCGCCTCGGCACAGCCCCGCTTGAGGTGCACCGCGATATGGCGATCAACGAGGCGTTGGCGTTTGCCGTCGACCCGTTGGACAACGTGGAAAAACGCTTGGCGAGTGACGATATCAACGAGATTTGCCGGGTGCTGAAGGCGCCGAAAAGAACCGCCTAAAGCGCGGTTTATACGATTAACGCCAGATGCTTATGCACAATCGGTTGGTTGCGCCTGTCACGAAACGGCCATTTTGTGGAGCCGTTCTCAACACGCTGCAACTGCCTGTTTTGTGTGCATTTTATTTTGTGAACAAAAAATGACCAGTGTGCCTTTTGCCCTCTAGCGCTGATAACTACAGCTTCTGTAAAGATTTCATCAACAGAGTTATCCACAGGGCGCGTGTAGGAAAGTTCGCCCTCTAATCGCGCTCGGCCAGCACCAGCAAATTGCGCGGGGTCAGCGCCGGTTCGCAGAAGCTGCCTATCTCGACCTTGTAGCCCTGTTCCACCAAAAAAAGTGCCCGATCCAACACCAGCCATATTTCCAGTGGGCGCCTGAACAAACCGCGTACCAACTCCAGGTTTCGCACTTCGGCCAGGCGCCGCCAGCCGTTTGCCTCCAGCGCCACCCAATCCTGCTCACCTGTGGATAAACCTTTGAGGTTTGCAAGCTCCTGGCAGTAGTCGGCGAAGGCTTTGCCCAGCCAACTGGCGGGCAGGGAAGGCGTGGGCAAGTACTCGTCGAGACCGCGCAATTGTCGCTGCAATTGATCGAAGCCCAATCGCCGGGCCATGGACGTGTCGCGTTGTTGGCGAACACGGTTGCCGGCGGTGACGGTTTCGCTCAGCGGCAGGCCCAGGTCATCAATCGACAGCTTAAGTGGCGACGCGCGCCCAGCGCTAGACAAGGCTTGATAGCGGTCGGCGCTGATGCGGTTGTAACAACAGGGCGCCAGCGCCAGTTGTTTGCAGCCGGCCGCGCTGGCCAGTTGCAGCAGACGTACGTGCAGGTCGCCGCAGGCGTGCAGCGCGACGGGTGTATGGTCCGGGCTGATTGCCACATCCGCCATCACGTCTTGCAGGCGATGGCTGGCGGGTAAGTTGTGGTGGTCACTCAAGGCCTGGCCGGAGGCGATCAGCGCCGGGTCGTGTTCCAGGCAGGTCAGATGCTGGTCGGGTTGCAACAGGCGGCGACCGAGATGGCCTTTGCCGGCGCACCAATCCAGCCAATGCGTGGGCGTCTGCGCAAAATGCAGCGCGGCGCCGAAGGCTTCGATCTGTTGCCACTTGCGGCCCGGCACGTCGACGTTCAGCCGATGGCGAGCGGGTTCCAGCGCCTGTGTCGGTAACTTATCCACAGCACTGAGCCGCAGCGCCTGTTCGGCCAGCTGTGGAAAAGGCGCAGGCGCCGGCAGGTCATGGGGGCGGTTGTGAGTGTTTTCGGCATCGGCCAGCGAACGCTGGCGCAGCCAATGGGCCAGCTCAGGATGCTCGGTTTCCCAAGGTAAATGCAGATGGGTAAAGGGCCGTGGTCGCCACAGCCCTTGGTGCTCGATTAAAAACGCATCCAGCGCCGCAAAGCGTGCTTCAACGACCTTGGCAAGCATCGACGCGCAGCCAGCGTTCGAGCAGTTTGAAGCCGCGTACCAAGACGTAGGCCATCAGCAGATAGAACAGCCCGGCGGCGAAGAAGATCTCCACCGGCAGGTAAGTGCGCGCGATGATGGTCCGCGCCATGCCGGTCAGTTCCAGCAAGGTCACGGTACTGGCCAAGGCACTGGCCTTGAGCATCAGGATCACTTCGTTGCTGTACGCCGGCAGGCCGATGCGCGAGGCGCGCGGCAGGATGATGTAGAACAGCGTCTTGGGCTTGGACATGCCCAGGGCGCGCGCCGCTTCGATTTCACCCGGCGGGATGGCCTGGATCGCGCCGCGCAGGATCTCGGCGATGTAGGCGGCGGTGTGCAGGGTCATGGTGGCAGTGGCACACCAGAACGGGTCGCGCAGGTACGGCCACATGAAGCTCTCGCGCACGGCATCGAACTGCGCCATGCCGTAATAGACCAGAAACAATTGCACCAGCAGTGGCGTGCCACGGAAGAAGAAAATGTAGGCGTAGGGCAGGGCGCTCACGTACCAGCGGCGTGAGGAGCGGGCGATGCCCAGCGGAATCGCCAGCAGCAGGCCTGCAATTACGGCGATGGCCACCAGTTCCAGGGTCAGGGTCGCGCCCTGGGCCAATTTGGGCAGCCACTTGATGATCACGGCCCAGTTCAGGCCCAGGTCGAAGTGCGACAGCCAGCTGTAGTCACCGCTCATTGGGTGCTCCTTGCAAAGCCGCGGGCGGCGCGTTTTTCCAGGAAGTACATGCCGGTCATGGCCAGCACGGTCAGGCCCAGGTACATGAATGCGGCGACCATAAAGAAGGTGAACGGCTGCTTGGTTACGGTCACGCCGATCTGCGCGTGGCGCATGATTTCTTCGAGGCCGATCACCGACACCAGCGCGGTGTCTTTCATCAGGATCATGAACAGGTTGCCCAGGCCCGGCAGGGCGATGCGCCACATCTGCGGCATGATCAACCGGGTGAAAATCCGAAACTTCGACAGGCCCAGCGCCACACCGGCTTCGCGGTGGCCTTTGGGAATGGCGAGGATCGCGCCACGAAACACTTCGGTGGCGTAGGCGCCAAAGCACAGGCCCAGGGCAATTACCCCGGCAGCAAAGGCACTTAGAGAAAGGTTGGGGTTACCGAAAAACTCGCCCAGGGCACGCATCAAATTGACCGTGCCGAAATAAATCAGCAGCACCCACAACAGCTCGGGAATCCCACGAACAATGGTCGAGTACGCGCCGCCAAGCCATTGCAGCGGCTTGTACGGGGAGGTCTTGCCGAGGGCGCCGGCAAGGCCCAGCACCAGCCCCAGGCACAGGGCCGTGAGCGCCAGTTTGACGGTCATCAGCGCGCCGGCGGCGAGCGCCGGGCCGAATCCGTAGAGATCGAAATTCATGGTGTTTTCATATCGCGGCAGGCATTGCTGAAAGCCGGCGCGCCCTGTTGAGCGCGCCGGGCAGACCGTTCAGATCATTCGATGCTGAACGGGAAGTACTTGTCGTTGATCTTCTTGTAGGTGCCGTCTGCCTTGATCTCTGCCAGGGCTTTGTTCAGGCGTTCGCGCAGCGGGTCGCCTTTGCGTACGGCGATACCGATCTTGTCGCTTTCTACAACCGGGGCGCCTTTGAATTCGTAAGGCTTGCCCGCATCGCTCTTGAGCCATTCGTACTGCACGTACTTGTCGGCGAGGATGCCGTCGAGGCGGCCGGACGTCAGGTCGAGATAGGCGTTTTCCTGGGTGTCGTAAAGGCTGGCCTTGGTGTCCGGCAGCTTGTCTTCCAGGTAGGTGCCGGCCAATGTGGCGCGCTGTGCACCGATGGCCTTGCCCTTCAGGTAGGCCGCGTCGGTCTTGAAGTCGGCAGTGGCTTTAGGGGCGATGAATTGCAGCTTGTTGGAGTAGTACGGGTCGGTAAAGTCGACGGCCTGCTTGCGTTCATCGGTGATCGACAGCGAGGAGATCAGGAAGTCGAACTTCTTGGCGTTCAGGGCCGGGATGATGCCGTCCCAGTCGGACACGTACACGTCGCACTTCTCGACTTTCATCTTGGCGCACAGGGCGTCGCCGATGTCTTTGTCGAAGCCGACGACGTTGCCGCTGGCGTCTTTATTGTTGAAGGGCGGGTAGGCCGCTTCGATCCCCATGGTCAAGGTTTCTGCCATGGCCGTGGCGCTGAAGGCCATCGAAACGGCCGCGGCCAGAAGGAATTTTTTATAGTTCTGCATGCATGTTGCTCCGTTAGCGGTTGCTGGACATGAATTGTTTGCAGCGCGCCGAAAGCGGGTTTTCAAACACCTGCTGTGGCGATCCTTGCTCTTCGATCAGGCCTTGGTGCAGGAACACCACTTCACTGGAGACCTGACGGGCGAAGCCCATTTCATGGGTGACCAGCAGCATGGTGCGGCCCTCTTCGGCCAGTGCGCGGATCACATTAAGTACTTCCTGGACCATTTCCGGGTCAAGCGCCGATGTCGGCTCGTCGAACAGGATGACCTTGGGTTGCATCGCCAGGGTGCGCGCAATGGCCGCCCGTTGTTGCTGGCCGCCAGACAATTGCGCCGGGTAAGCGTGGCGCTTGTCGCCGATGCCGACCTTGGCCAGCAGGGCTTCGGCCACTTCTATAGCTTCGGCCTTGCTCTGGCCGAGCACGCGGCGGGGCGCCTCGATGATGTTGTCGAGGATGCTCATGTGCGGCCACAGGTTAAAGTTTTGAAACACAAAACCGATTTCGCTGCGCAGGCGGTTGATCTGTTTGCCGTCGGCCGCCATCAACTCGCCGTTTTTCGCAGCCTTGAGCTTGAGCTCTTCGCCAGCCACCAGAATCTGGCCCTGATGCGGGTTTTCCAGCAGGTTGATACAACGCAAAAAGGTGGACTTGCCGGAGCCGGAGGAACCCAGGATCGAGATCACGTCGCCGTCGCGAGCGGTCAGCGAGATACCTTTAAGCACCTCCAGCTCACCATAGCGTTTATGCAAGTTGCGGATTTCAAGCGCGGGCGCGGCCTCGGCCATGTGCGGTCCTCATTGTGTTCAGTGCGTTCTTGCTGTTGGGCCGCCTTCCTGGCGAGGCGCCAAGCTAGCATAGCGTTCAGATGGCAGCCAACAGCGCTACGGACGGTTAACGGGTGGTGTGCGGCAGGGTGTCGCATCAGCGCAGCAGCGTGTCGCGCCATCAACAACCTAACAGACGTTTGAACCCGATAAATCCACAGGCTTCGCGTAAAAAAGGGCGCGATGGTGCCAGCTTTGGCCGGGTGTTGGAAGGGTTAACCGGGCAAACGGTTCGTATCAGCCCTTTTATGGAGCGTCACGTACTTTTTGTGTGTGTTTTTGGTGCGTGTCTACGTCTTTAAAGTGAGTCGCACGGTAACGCTATAGCGGAATGCCATTGTTCTCAACGACTTGCGACGGCTGATCAATTGTCCTACAGCCCGCGTCAATTGCGGATCTGTAACATTTTGGCGCAAATCTTGCGTAAAAAATAAAGAACGCCCCGTTGGTTTCTTTTCACGAGAAAGACCGCAGGCCGGGTGGACCGTTTTCGCAATTCCTCGTAAAGGTGTGTCAATGAGTAGTACGCAAAGCTCCAATGACCTCGAACAGGGGCTCAAACCACGTCACGTCACTATGCTGTCGATTGCCGGTGTCATCGGTGCCGGTTTGTTTGTGGGCTCCGGCCACGCGATTGCCGCCGCCGGCCCTGCAGTGCTGCTGGCTTACGCCGCTGCGGGTACGTTGGTGGTGTTGGTGATGCGCATGCTTGCCGAGATGGCTGTAGCGTCGCCCGACACCGGTTCGTTCTCTACCTATGCCGACCGCGCGATCGGCCACTGGGCCGGTTTTACCATCGGCTGGTTGTACTGGTGGTTCTGGGTGCTGGTGATTCCGTTGGAAGCCAACGCCGCTGCGACCATCCTCCACGCCTGGTTCCCCGATGTGGCCATCTGGGCGTTCACCTTGATCATCACGTTATTGCTCACGGCCACCAACCTGTTCAGCGTGAAGAACTACGGTGAATTCGAATTCTGGTTTGCGCTGATCAAAGTCGTAGCGATTGTGGCCTTTGTGATCCTCGGCCTGGCCGCCATCTTCGGCTTCCTGCCGACCAGCCAGGTCAGCGGCGTTTCGCACCTGTTCGACACCCAAGGCTTCATGCCCAACGGCATGGGCGCGGTGCTGGCGGCGATCCTGACCACCATGTTCTCCTTCATGGGCACTGAAATCGTCACCATCGCTGCCGCTGAATCGAAGAACCCGGGCCAGCAAATCACCAAGGCCACCAACTCAGTGATCTGGCGGATTGGTTTGTTCTACCTGCTGTCGATCTTCATCGTCGTGTCCCTGGTGCCATGGAACGATCCGACCCTGGCTGCGGTAGGTTCCTACCAGACCGTGTTGGAACGCATGGGCATCCCGAATGCCAAGCTGATCGTTGACCTGGTGGTTCTGGTTGCCGTAACCAGCTGCTTGAACTCGGCGTTGTACACCGCCTCACGCATGCTGTTCTCGCTGGGCCGTCGCGGTGACGCACCGGGCATGGCCAAGCGCACCAACAAGAGCGGCACGCCTTATTGCGCCGTGCTGTTGTCCACGGGCGCGGCGTTCCTGGCGGTATTCGCCAACTATGTCGCCCCGGCGGCGGTGTTTGAGTTCCTGCTGGCAAGCTCCGGTGCCATCGCGTTGCTGGTCTACCTGGTGATTGCTGTGTCGCAACTGCGCATGCGCCAGAAGCGTACGGCGGCGGGCGAGAAGATTGTCTTCAAGATGTGGCTGTTTCCAGGCCTGACCTATGCGGTGATGGTGTTCATCGTCGGTACGCTGGCCATCATGCTGTTCCAGGAAGCACACCGGGTCGAGATCATCGCGACCGGTATCCTGAGCTTGCTGGTGGTGCTGGCGGGGTTGTTTGTGGCGAGCCGTCGCAAGGCGCAGAAGGTAGGCGCTGCTGTGCTCAACTGATGGTGTGCGGTGCTTGATGCACCGCAATTCAAATGTGGGAGCGGGCTTGCTCGCGAATGCGGTGGATCAGCCAGCACATGTGGCGACTGACCCACCGCATTCGCGAGCAAGCCCGCTCCCACATTTTTGTTATGTGTCAGTCTGCTGAGCTGGCGAGCGCTTGGGAGGCCGCCACATAATCCGCCTGAAACTCCGGCGACTCGATCCACGCCAACGCCGCCGCTTCATCCTCGGAATCCGTCGCCCACTGCCGATACTCAATCAGTGCCGCGACGATAAAGTCAGTGGCTTCTTCTTCGCCTTCCTGCTCCAGCACCAGCGCCAGCAGCGGGTGCGCGAGGAACACCGCACACAGTGCCTGTTGGCTGGTTTCGCCCGCCGCGCGCATCTCCACAAACAGCTCGGTCAAGTCCACCGACTCAAGGTCAATGCGGCTGTCATCGCCGGCAAACGCGTCCGGCTTGGTTGCAACGCTGCGCTGGGTACGGTTTTGCTTGGCCTTGGCTTTTGCCCGGTGGGCGCGTTTTTGCTGCTTGTTCGGCGAGGCCATGGGCTCACGTCCTTTGTTCAGGATCTGGGTGGGCTATTGAAGCGCAGGTTTGGGGAAATCCCAAGGGTTTCTAAGCGCGCTGGCCGGGTGTGCCTTGCGTCAACTCGCCCTGTTGCAGCCACGCCAGTGCAATGGGCCACAACCGATCCTGATATTCACTGCGGAAAAAAGCGAAATGCCCGACGGTTTTTTCGCCGATATCCTCGGGGGCGATACGCAGATGAGTGCGCTCGCTGCCTTCGAAATAGCTCAGCAACCGCTCAATGGCCGCCACCGTGCCAAACGGGTCGTCGGTGATGCTGATGGCCAGCAGTTGCGCCTTCACACGGGCAAATGGCAGCTCATTCAAGGCGCGGCCACTGGGGCGGGTCTCATACCTGGGCGTCGGCGTGCCCCAGTCGCGCACCACACCGGCCGGTGTGTCTTCCAGCCAGCCCAGGCGCTTGCCGGGGAAGTAACCGCACAGCGCGGTCACCAACGGCATCACCACATGCCATTTACCAAACATCCGCCAGCGCCCGCTCGCCTCGTAATCGCGCCAGTACGCGAACTGTGCGCCGACCGTGACGATTCGCCGAATCACCGCGCCCGACGCCCCAAGCCCCGCCGCACAACCGCCAAAGCTGTGGCCGACCACATCAATCGGCTGCCCCGCAAACTCGCGTTGCGCACGCTGCAACATCGCCTCGAAATCCAGCACGCCCCAATCCGACCATGACGCCTTGAAGCCGCGTAGCGAGCCACTGCGCGATTCGCCTATGCCGCGGTAATCGAAGGTGATTACGTCGAAGCCGTTGGCAAACAGGTAATCGGCGAAGCGCGAGTAGTGGCGGCAGCGTACGGAGGTGGCGGCGTTGATGATGACGACGGGGCGTGTCGGGTCGGTTCTGATATGACGCCAGGTGAAGCCGCCAATAGCGTAGCCATCCGCAGCAGGCTCGCGGAATGCTTCTGGGGCGGGGCGGGTGGGCAGGTTCATAGGTCGGCTTGATCCTTGCGCTTTTGTTGTGGGCTGTAGGCCGCGCGCTTTTATAAGAAATTGAAATTAACAAATTTAGCGCGGCGTGGGCGCAAGAAATATCGTGACGCTCGACCTTAGCTCCCTGGGTGCTTAGGCTTGCGATCTGTTGATCAGCCAGAGTCGGCCCATGACCCGCGACACCCTCGAGCACCACCAAATCCCCATCTACTTCGTCGCCGTCCTCTTGGCGGGCGCATTTGGTGTGCTCGCACCGCTGTCGGCCCACGGCCTCAGCGTACTGGTCACGCCCGCCATCGCGGTGCTGATGTACGCGATGTTCCTGCAAATTCCGTTTCTGGACCTGCGCCAGGGCCTGGGCAATAAGCGCTTTATTTCGGCGTTACTGTTGGCCAATTTCATCCTGGTGCCTTTGCTGGTGTGGGCGTTGACCCGTGGCCTGGTGGAGCGCCCGGCGCTGCTGGTGGGCGCGTTACTGGTGTTGCTCACGCCGTGTATCGACTACGTGGTGGTGTTTACCCATATCGGCAAAGGTGATTCGCGGCTGATGCTGGCGGCGACGCCGGTGCTGTTGTTGCTGCAACTGGTGCTGTTGCCGGTGTATCTGGGGGTCATGCTGGGCGCGCAATCCGCTGTGGTGGTGGCGGTGGGGCCGTTTGTCGAGGCATTCCTGTGGTTGATTGTGCTGCCGATGATCCTGGCGGTGCTGACGACGTCCCTGGCGCGTCGTTCAAGCGTGATTAACGCGTGGAACAACGCCTGGGCCTGGTTGCCGGTGCCGGCGATGGCGCTGGTGCTTTTCGTAGTGATTGGCTCGCAGATCACCTCGGTGGTGCGCGATATCGGTGTGTTGTGGCCGGTGATTCCGGTGTACCTGGGCTTCCTGATGCTCGCGCCGTTGATGGGGATGCTGGCCGCGCGGTTGTTTGCGTTGCCGGCTGTGACGGCGCGGGCGGTGACGTTCAGTGCGTCGACCCGCAACTCGTTGGTGGTGCTGCCGCTCGCGCTCGCCTTGCCTGAGGACGTGCGTGGGCTGGCGGTCACGGCGGTGATTCTGCAAACCCTGCTTGAGCTGATCGGCGAGCTAGTCTATATCCGGCTGATTCCGGCACTGGTGTGGCGCGCCGGTCGGTAAAACCCTAAATATTCGGGTTTGTTCAGGCGCTATTCAGGGGTTGAGTCGGCACCATGGAGCCGGCGCAGCCTACCTGAAAGGACATTCGATGGATCACCGCAGCCGTTTTCGCCTGGAGTCTCTGGGCATTTTCCTGATTGCTTTGCTGCTGTTCACCTGGGGCATCTGGGACGAGCAACCCCAAGGGTTTGACGGGCGTTGGGCGCTGTTCATGCAGGAAATGTTTCGCCATGGCGCGAGCCTTTTCCCTACCACCTACGGTCAGCCATACCCTGACTACCCCGGCACTGCGACCTTCTTCAGCTTTGTCTTCGCCACGTTGTTTGGTGCGCCGAACCACTTGGCCAATGTGCTGCCGACAGCGCTTGCGTCGGCGGGCATGATCGCCCTGATCTATCGCCTGCTGGCGCCGTCCAGCCGGCCTTGGGCGTTGCTGACGGTGCTGCTCACGCTGCTTACCACTCAACTGCTCGATAAGTCGCGTTCGGTATGCCTGGACCTGATGATCGCGCTGTTATGCGTGGGCAGTTTTTACTTGCTGCACAGCGGCGAGCGCCTGGGTTCGCGGGTGAGGCAGCTTGCCGTATTCCCGCTGTTTGTCCTGGCATTCGCGATTCGCGGGCCGCTGGGGCTTATCGAAGTTTGTGGCGTGGTCTGCGTGTATTGGGCGCTGGGCCGGCCTGGGGAGCGAGTCAAACAGGTGCTCATTCACGGCGTCGCAGGGCTGGTGTTGCTGGTGGCGTGCTGGTGGGTGTTGATGAAGCTGGCGCGGGTCAGTGGCGGCGATGCCTTTGCCGATGAAGTGTTCAGGATGCAGGTCAGCGGGCGGCTTGATGAGAGTGGCGAGCCGTTCTACTTCTACTTCAAGCTCAGTTTGTACCGCTACTTCCCGGTAGTGCCGTTGGCGCTGGCGGCCTTGATTGCGCTGCGCCACCGCTGGTCTGAGCGGTGGGTCAATGACGACGTACAACTGGTGGTGCGGCTGGGCGCCTGTGGCTTGATGATTTTGCTCGGGTTGTCGGTGCCGCACTTCAAGCGCGCGTATTACATTTTGCCGATGGTGCCGATGTTTGCCGCTGTCGCGGCCTATGGGCTGCTCCAGGCGCAAAACTGGCTTGCGGGCGTGCGCCGCTGCTATGAATGGCTTGTCGCAGCGTTGCCGGCGTTGTGCGTGGTGGTGCTGTTTGTGTGCCGGCATACCTGGCACAAGCACGGTTACTGGCCTGAGGTTTCGTTGCCGCTGTTGATTGGCGGGCTGTTGATTCTGCAAGCGGCGGCGTTGATTGCCTGGCGTCGCCCATTGCGGTTGGTGTGGCTCAGCGCGATTGCATTGGTGGCGCAATGGGTGTTGTTGGTGACAGTGATAGACCCGGCCAAGGACCTGCAATTCGATACGCGCAAGTTCGTCAGCCAGGTCGAGGCGCTGCGTGTGTCCGAGCCAGGCCCTTTAGTGTTCGTTAATCTGGGGCGCGACACCTGGGCAATACGCTACATGATGAACCTGAGCCACGATGAGCAGCCGCTGTTTGTCGCGGGCAATGAGCTTGAAAAGCTGGCCACGTTGCCGCGGCCATCCTGGGTGATCGTGCCGCGCAAGGAGGCGGTGTTGCTCAAGGGGACGTCGATGCAGCAGCAGGCGCCAAACTTCGAAGGGCGATTGAATGACAACCCGCTGATGGTGTTCTTGCTGAAATAGGCAGGCGCCTATTTACATTGGTAGCCCTCGGGCATCGTGACGGTGTAGTTGCGGTGCACGCGGGCCTGGAAGTTCAGGTTCTGCAGGCCCTGCTCCACCAGAAAAGCCTCGATCTTGGCGGGCTGGCAGTCTTCGTTGTAGGACATCACCCGAAGCAGATACACCGCACGCCTGCTTGCTTCGTCACGCGCAGTGGCGGTGAAGGTGGTGAGCGTGGTGTAGCCGGTTCGCTCCGACGTGCCCACTGGGCCGTAGGTGGTGTTTGGCTTGCTGGTGCAGGTCAGTTGGTCTTCTTTTTTCTTGTTCTTCTTGCACTGGGTGGTGGTGCTGGTTGGCACCTGGCCGTACTCGGTGGCGGTATAGCGGTAAGTGACCTGCCGGCTATCGACATCGAGGAGGACGGTCATTTTGATCGGTGCATGATTCTTGGGCAGGGTGGTGTCGGTATACACCTCGCGAAAGCCCTGGTCCTTCATGGCACTGACCATGTCTCGCAGGTAGTAGCGGGCATTCAGCGTGCTTTGCGCACTGCCGCCTACGGACGTCGTCACGAGTACCGTGGCTTTTCGATCAAAGGGGTAGTCCGGATCAGGTGTTGCGTCGATCGAGACATCCATTTGCGTGGCGCAGCCACTGAGCAGCGCGGTCAGCAGTAACAGCGCGCAGAACAAGTACCGAGTCATCAAATAACTACCTTGCAGCAAAAAATTTAGTACCCGCTAAACGATTGAGCCGTGCGATAAATAAGCTCAGCCATTAAATCGCAGGCAATAAAAAAACCCAAGGAATGATCTTCGCTTGAGGTTTTTCGGTATTAGTGGTGCCAGAGACGGAATCGAATAGTTGGCTACAGCTCACGGTTTTAAAGGATTTGTTTTTGGTCGATATTTAAATCTACTCACAAATCTACTAGATGACGTGGCGTCCCGCATGCTCTTCGCGCTTCTCGACACCGGTATAGCCTGCATCGGCGCAGACCACGTTCTCAGCACCGTGTAGCAGTTTGTCGACTTGGGTTATGTCCGCGACTTTGGCCGCAGTGACCACCACGCTGTGCACCAGCCCTGACTCATCGTCGACACCAATGTGAGCTTTGGCACCGAAGTAATACTGGTTACCTTTCTTTGTTTGATGCATCTCAGGGTCGCGTTTGCCGTCCTTGTTCTTGGTCGAACTGGGCGCATGAATCAGCGTGGCATCGACGATGGTGCCTTGTCGCAGCGACAAGCCACGGTCGCCCAGATAGCCATTGATCACGCCGAGAATACCAGCGGCCAACTTGTGCTTTTCCAGCAGGCGACGGAAGTTGAGGATGTACGACCCGATCCATCTCGATCAGGAACAATTCCTTGCGGGTCTGCTTGCGCTTACCCGCGTACTCAGCATCGGCGAAGGTCATTTGCTTCATTGAAAAGCTCGGCGATTGGTGTCCGGGGATTTTGCCAAATCAGGAAGTCTTTTTCAGGATTTCCCTAGTGGGAACGATATTTTAAAGGTGTCGCTATCCATAGTTTGACGTTGTCCCTGGAGCTGGTGGTGGACGGGGTGACTTGTCGCCCTGGATGGCATCAGCGCATCAAGCGCCATGGGCGCGGTAGCTGCATTTCCTCGCGATGGCTCACGCTAAAAACCCTGCAAACATTCCTCAACGCTGCTTTAATGCTTCTTCAATAAGTGCTGATGGATCAATGGCATAACCCTTTTGTCCAAGCAGCTTATAAAAATCTTTATTACTATTTTCAAAAACTGCTAAATTTGAGGTTTCGACACTATTCTTATCCAGCTTCTGCAAAAGAAAGTAAATAATATCTCCTTTTGCCCATACGGCTTGTTTGAAGCTGACGCCACTCTCATTGTCAGTGCTGAGCTTTGTAACAAGCGGTAGACCATTTTTTTCCTGGATTGCCCCGAAAAGCTTGCTATTTTGTGACTGCGAATAAATCATTAACTCGTACATTGATAATTTTTCGTCATCCTCAGAAAAATGAAAAATTATCTTATTTTTCATATTATTAAACTCACCAGAAATAACCAAACCATTATAATTAAAAAAACCAAGCGAAGAGCTTTCCGTTATTTCATACCCATACAATGTTTTCTCTTCTGATGGAACTGCATTAACGCGAGCTAGCTTATAAATAGATTGAATATTTTCTTTAAATGTAAAATCTGCCAGATCCAGGCCATTAATAATGGGTTGGGAGTTTTGAATGGTGTTCCCTCCAACAGCCTCATCATCATTTTTTGAAAAACAAACCGGAGTCATGACGGATAGAATAATGACGAATGCAATTTTTTTCATGCATATTTACCTCATAAATGGGTCGATAGAGAAAACGGAAAAAATCGTACGTTAAGCATTCGGCCTGTCAGTTAAACCCATAGCGTCAGTTGCTGGCCGCTACACGGCAGATACTTCAGCCCCTTCAATACCCGATCAGCCAGCAAGCCCATGGGCGCGGTAGCTGCGTTTCCTTCAACTTTCGGCACGTCGTGCCACGGCGCGTTGCATGTACTCAATGGCCGTCTCCAGATTCGCAACGGCATAATCGGGACACGGTGTTGAGCTTGGCTTTTCAGGATCGTTGAGCCACGATCGCACTGTTCGCACCGCGTAAGGCCGTGCAGTAACCGCTGCAATCAATTCAGCGCTTTTTGCCTGGGTGATACCATAGGTATCCAGCAGTTGTAGATAACGTGTGCGATTGTCCACGCATCCCTCGCTTTATCAGTAATAGGCAATTCTGCCTATTATTTCTACTGGCGCGGCCCCGGTTTGTGGCCGGGGCTTTGGTGTACCTGGGCGGCAGATCCGCGCCTTTTACTAGCTATTTCGGCTCTCAGCCAGCGGTGCACGTGGGTATTATCCTGGCGAAAATCGAGAAGGATGCGACCCAGCGCAGTCTGTGCGTCTGGGTCACCAGCACCAGGACATCCATGGGGCCACGTTCCAAATCGTCGCTAAATACCACACGTCTTTTTTCAGAGTTTCCTTAGGGAGATGCGCTCTTGAGGATGCTTGCCACCAACGCCCGCAAGGCCCGTTGTTGGGTGATGGAAAAGCCTAGGGCAACGATGATCACACTCAGCCAGATCAAAAAGGTCTTGAACGGATCAAGCTCAAGCACCACCAGCGCCCAGGTCACCAGAGCGCCGCCGATGACTCCCACCACCCACCAGGCAATGAGTATGGGCTGCACCACCCTGTAGGTATCTCGATAGAGCAGCAACCGGGTGACCCCCATCAGCACTAAAATTATCCCCGTCCAACCGAATGCAGCCATCAACGGCAGCGATGCCCCCTGGCGCTGATACAACAAAGCCACGCATTCGTAGAACGGCCCCAATGCGCTCATCTGCTGGAACGTCTCGCGGCTGGGCAACTGCCACTGGGCCCAGTGCGCTTTATCAATAACCAGCAGCGCAAGGCTGAACAGCCCCACCAAGGCCCCACACACACCGAGGGCACGCCACGCAGGGACAGCGACGCGGTGATTTTTTACGCTACGCAGCCGTTCTACGCCAAACACTGCATCGGCTTGTTCGCCCTGAGCAATTACGATCTTGCCGTTGCGCTGGATAGCGGCGCCAATCACGACGACCTCCAGACTTTCCCTGAGCAGAATCTCTCCTTGCCGGCGGCGAGGACCTACGGTGTAACGATAGTCTCCCAATTGCGGCACCTGGCCTGAGAACAGCTCAATACCTTCGGCGAGGACATCCACAGTGCCGTGGGCATCCTTGAGGGTAAAGTCATTGCACTGGGTATCGGTAAATACAGTGCGCCACTCGTCCTCATCATCTTTGTTGCGGTAGCTCTCCTGGATCAGCAGTGAATACCCCGCACAGCGCACTCCATCTACCGGAGAAAAACGAAACTCTTTGAGCACCACGGTGCCACAGACTTTTACCAAGCCTGGAGCGAGCGAGTACGAAGGGCTAAGAGGCAGGTGTTTGTCTGCTCGGTAGAAGCCTTTGTTCATGGTGACGGCATCCCTGGCTAGTTGTAATGGTTTGCAATTAAGAACTTCCAACCATTCATTGTTCTACCTTCATTATCCGGGCCGCTTGAGCGCGTTCAGATAACGGGATATTGGGAGGAAGTATTGAAAGGACATAGGTGACCCGTAATGGGCTCCCGAGGTTAACGATGAAGGTAAATGGTGAATCGGCGAACTCAAAAACCAAATTGAAGGTGCCATATGCAGTGCGCGTGTCCACCCGCAAAACATCGCTTAATAGTCGTTGCCGTTGCCGTACGACTCGGTAAATCAACTGTTTCCCGTCAAGACGGAATAATGGATTCAAACTATTGGTTGCCACCGCAATCCATGGAATACCACGCAATCCAGTAAAAGTCGATAAGACCGGGAGCGCTTTCCCATCAAGGCCAGTGCCCGGTGAATAGGCAGGGGCAGCAGACTTAGGCTTTCTCAGTTTTTTAAACAACCAATACATGAGCCACAGTGAAAGGCCCTGAGCAAAGATCACGATTATGCCAAAGGCAATTTCCACCCATGTGATATCCATTATTTTTCGTTGACTCCGCAGGCGTAGCGTTGGCAGGTTATTCCGTTGCTCCCCATAATACCGAATCGACCGTTACTGGCGACGGAACAACCACGGTGGCGTCGGATTAGGCTCCGCCCATAACCCGAGGGCTGCAGCGCGTGCCTGAGTTTCTCAAGTCGGCAATCTCGGGTCGCTGTTGTACCGGGTGCAAACCCATGCGATACCTTGCGCAACCATGGCCGCGTTCATTTCCTATACCAATGGCTGCCAGGTCTTAACTGGTGCGACTTTCAGAGGTATCAGCTTCTTCCCCCTCAAGCCAAAGAACTCTCAATCTACGGGCCTACTTCGCGCTCGCTGTGCCCAGTAGCCCGCCATCTACCCCACAGGCCATCTCGCGCAAATCTCCAATCACCGACTGCCGGGGGAACGCTCGCCATTGACCTTTTTCAGGTTTTTTCGTCACCTCGACGCCCAATGCAAAGGGCTCGGAAAAGTAGACAGTCGGTAGTTTGTAGTCGTTTATCGGAAGCACGCAATGTAATCGCGTACGCACCGCGCATGCCGCGTGACTTCAGAGCCTACGAAAAACAAAAGCAGGGAAGGTTGCTCAGAGGCCCTACAGAGCGCCGTGGAAGAAAAGAGTGTAACGCTGGGACGGACTGTATTGCCGACGTCTCAGCTTGTCTGAGGGAGGCGCTCAACCTGAAAATTTAAGTTAGGTTAAAAATATTCAGTTTTTGTCACTGTTCCATAAATCCCTTGGGCTGACTTCAATGACACTGCCAAAGCGCCTTGGTCCAGCAATGGTCCAGAGCCCATTAAATCGCAGGCAATAAAAAACCCCAAGGAATCATCTTCGCTTGGGGTTTTTCGGTATTAGTGGTGCCCAGAGACGGAATCGAACCGCCGACACGGGGATTTTCAATCCCCTGCTCTACCGACTGAGCTATCTGGGCAACGGGGCGCATTAAACGGGTTTTTCAGGGGGTCGTCAAGCAAGTTTTCAAAAAATATTTAATTATTACCGTCGCTTACGTGCCGACCCCGGTTTTTGATCAATTATTGAGCAGGCGGCACGTAGCCGTCGGCCTTGGCGTAATCCTCGCCGGAAAAGAACTTGTCCATCTCGCCTGACAGGTATTTACGGTCTTCGGCGTTCATCATGTTCAGGCGTTTTTCGTTGATCAGCAGGGTCTGGTGTTTCAGCCAGTCGCCCCAGGCCTTGGCAGAGATGTGCTCGAAAATATCCTGGCCCTTGGCACCTGGGTACGGAGGGCGTTCGAGGCCTGGCAATTCTTCGTGGTACTTGCGGCACATAAGGGTGCGGGTCATGACGGAACTCCTGCGTTCAATACTTCAGCCGCGCGCTTCAGCAGTTTTTTCACCGGGGCGGCAAGGCCCAGGCGCGGCGGGGTGGCGAGGTTATACCAGAGCCAGTCGGCCTCGGCCACGTGATGGGCGGATTCCTCGACCTGTACCAGCCAGGGTTCGATGGCCAGCTGGAAATGGCTGAAGGTGTGGACCAGCCCCGGCAGTTCATGCGGCGTGCCCAGCGCGAGCGCGTGCTGGTTGGCCAGGTGTTCCAGGTCTTGCAGGTCATCGAGCTCCGGCAAGCTCCACAAACCGCCCCAGAGGCCCGTGGAAGGGCGGCGGTAAAGCAGAATTGCGCCCTCGGCATTGGCCAGCATCGGCATCAGCGTGCGCTTTTGCGGGATGGTCTTGCGCGGCTTGGGGATCGGATAGCGCGTCTCCAGGCCGAGCATGTGGGCTTCGCAGCCCTTTTCCAGTGGGCACAACAGGCAGCTGGGTTTGCTGCGGGTGCAGAGCGTGGCGCCCATGTCCATCATCGCCTGGGTGTAGGCGTTGACGCGATCGTGGGGCGTAAAGCGCTCTGCGGTCGCCCAAAGCTGCTTGGCGACCTTGGGCTCGCCGGGGTAGCCCTCTTGCGCGGTAAAGCGCGCCAGTACGCGCTTGACGTTGCCATCGAGGATCGGCGCACGCAGGCCCATGCTCAGGCTGGCGATGGCGCCGGCAGTGGACAAGCCGATGCCGGGCAGTTCAGTGAGTTTTTCGACGTCCTTGGGAAACTCGCCGCCGTACTCGGCGACGACGATCTTGGCAGTCTTCTGCAGGTTGCGTGCGCGGGTGTAGTAACCCAGGCCGGTCCACAGGTGCAGCACTTCATCTTCCGGCGCTGCGGCCAAAGCTTCGACCGTCGGCAAGGAAGCCATGAAACGGTCGAAGTAATTGAGCACCGTGCTGACCTGGGTCTGTTGCAGCATGATCTCCGAAACCCACACCCGGTAAGGCGTGATGCCCTGTTGCCAGGGCAGGTCATGGCGACCGTGGCGGTCGTACCAGTCCAGCACCGCCTGCGAAAACTGCTCGTTTCTCATCGCTTAAACAGGCCCTTCAGAGCGTCTTTCAACTGTGGGTTGACCTTGTCGAGCTTCTCTTCAAGCTTATCGCTGAGCTTATTGCCGGCCGCTTTGATGGCGACCTGGGTCAAGCCGTCCTTGTCCAGGCGGCAGGCCTTGGCGCCCAGTTCCAGCGGGCCACGGCAGCGCAGCGGCACTTCGATGCCCTGGAAGTTGGAGCCCACCTGGCAAGCCGGGTCCGGCACGTCGCGCTTGTCGCCTTCGACGATGATGCCGACGCGGTAGTCCATGCCCAGCACGCGCAGGTCGATGTCACCGTTACCGTTGACGGTCAGGCCTGGGATGCGCACTTTCAGGTCAGGGTTGCTGGCCACACCGTTACGCAAGGTGAGGTTGCCGCGCAGTTCCTGGAAGGGCGTGTCCTTGCCTTGTGGCGTGGTGCTCAAGGTCTTGCGGTTGAGCAGGGCGATGCCGGTGCACAGCTGTTGTTCAATGTTGGCGTTGAGCAGCGCGCCGTTATTGATCACAAAGCTGGCGGTGCCGTTGAGGCTGTCGACCAGTGCTTTTTGGCTGTTACCACGGCCGCTGAGGTTGCTGTCCAGGGTGATCTGGCCTTTCACCGGCGGGTTTTGCCCCTGGGCTTGCAGGATGCGTTCAACCGGCACTTGCTTGATGTGGGTTTGCAGCGCCAGCACCGGGATGTCCTGGCGCACATCGAGTGTGCCGTTGGCCTGGAAGGTGCCGTTGTAGAGGCCGCCGCTGAGGGTGTCGAGCTTGAGCTGGCCATCGATGCCGGACGCTTTGAGCACGGCGTTCTGGATCGGCAGTTTGCTCAGGGTCAGTTGGCCGAAGGCCAGGTCGGCGTCCACGTCCAAGGTGCGCAGGCGGGTCAATGGCAGCAGCTTGTCGGTGCTCCACGCGCCTTTGGTCGGTGCATCCGGCAGCGGTGTGGTGCCACCGGCGGCCATGGCGCCGGCTTCGCTGTTTTGTACTTCGGCCTGGCGTGCGGCGGCTGCACCTTTGGCGGTGTCGGACTTGGCCGGCAGGTAGTTGTCGGCGTTGAAGGTGTCGCCTTTTAGCTGTACGCGCAGAGATTGCTTGGCGAAATCCTCTACAGCGATGCGGCCAGTGAAGGTGCTGGCGTCGAGCTTCAGGTTCAGGTCTTCCAACGCAACGCTGGTGGGCGTGCCCTTGAGGCGGCTGACCAGCTCGACTTTGCTCAGGCTGCCTGCGGCCATGGCCGGCAGCGGGTGGCCGACGCTGTCGAGGAACTTGGCCAGGTCAAACTGGGCAATGGACAGGGCACCGCTGAACTGCGGGGTTTTGTCCAGGTCGTTGACCTTCAGTTCGCCCAAGGCGCGCAGCTGGTTGGCGGAGAGTTTGAGGTTGGTCCATTCGGCGATATTGGCCGCCAGGTCTACCAACAGCTGGCCTTGGGTGGAGAACGTTACGGTCTTGCCTTGCAGCGGCTCGCCGGTGGCTTCGCCGCTGAGCTTCATGTCTTCAAACTGGTAGCGCTTGAGGGCGCGCTGAATGCGCAGGTTGCCGTTAAGCTCGGTCTTGACGCGCATCAGTGGCTGGTTGCTGCCCAGGAAAGCAGTGAGTTTGAGCGGAATGCTCGCGCCTTCATGCACGGCACCTGCGCTCAATTGAATGCTTTCGGCGCTGTACTGTTTGCCGGTCTGCTCATCGTTGTATTCAACGCGGGCGTTGTTGATGGTCAGGCTGTCGATGTCCAGGCGGATCGGCTTTGGCGGCTTCTCAGGTTCTGGCTCGGCGGGCTGCTGCGCCGCAGCGGGGGCGCCGGCAGTGGTCTCGGCCACATTCTTGCCGATGTCTTCCCAGTTGCCGTGGCCTTGCTTGTCACGGTTCAGGCGCAGGTTCAGGCCTTCGACACGCACATCGCTCATCTGCACTTCGCGGCGCAGCAGTGGCAGTACGCGCACCGACAGGCCGAGCATCTGCAGGTCGGCAAACGGCTGAGTCGGGTTGGTCATGGTCGCGACGCTGGCTTCGTGCAGTTCCAGGCCCAGCCAGGGGAACAGGCTCCAGCCGATATCGCCATTGAGCGTCAGCTCGATGTGGGCCTTGTCGCGGGCAATCTGGCGAATCTCGTCTTTGTAATCGTTGGGATCGAAGAGGTGGGTCAGGGCAAAGCCCAGGGCCACAATGATCAGCAACAGCCCGAGAAGTACCAGACCCAGGATTTTGCCGAACGCTTTCATGGGCGAGTCCTTGTATGTCGATTTCAAAATTTAGCCGCAGAGTATAACGCCCGACGGCCTGCGTCAGTTCACCCATCGTTACATTGTATCTAGCGGCGGCAAAATCGGAATTTGCCGACGAACAAATCAGATTGCGTAAAAAAGGTGATGTCAGTTTGGTTTTTCTGTCATCCACTGGTGCTAATCTGCGCGGGTTCGTCTGTCGTCTGCGACACAGCGTCGCGCTCAAAAGGAGCTTTACTCAACAACAACGGCCAACGCTTTGCGTGCAAGGTCGAGGGAGAGAGCGCCTGACGGACACATACTAATAACTGGGGGAAACACCAATGAGCACTAGCACTGTGGCCGGCAACGCTGCCGCACAGCCTGCGTTCCTGTCCAAGGAGCGCATTATCGCCAAGCCCGGGTTCAACCGCTGGCTGGTTCCACCGGCCGCGCTGGCTATCCACCTGTGCATCGGCATGGCCTACGGGTTCTCGGTGTTTTGGTTGCCATTGTCCAAAGCGCTGGGGATCACCGCACCGGTCGCCTGCGCGCCGGACATGAGCTTTATCGCGCAAGTCTTCTCGTCGCAATGCGACTGGCCCATCTCCATGCTGGGCTGGATCTACACCCTGTTCTTCATCTTCCTGGGCTGCTCGGCAGCGATCTGGGGCGGCTGGCTGGAACATGCCGGGCCACGTAAAGCCGGCGTTGTATCGGCCTTGTGCTGGTGCGGCGGCCTGTTGATCTCGGCGTTGGGCATCTATACCCACCAGATCTGGCTGATGTGGATCGGCTCCGGGGTTATTGGCGGCATCGGCCTGGGCCTGGGTTATATCTCGCCTGTGTCGACCTTGATCAAGTGGTTCCCGGACAAGCGCGGCATGGCGACCGGCATGGCGATCATGGGCTTCGGCGGTGGCGCGATGGTGGGTGCTCCGTTGGCAGCAGCGCTGATGGGCCACTTTGCTTCGCCGACCAGCGTCGGCGTCTGGCAGAGCTTCGTGGTCATGGCCGTGATCTACTTCGTGTTCATGATCGGTGGCGCTCTGTCGTACCGCGTTCCGCCGACCGGCTGGAAGCCTGAGGGCTGGACTGCCCCGGCGAAAAAAGCCAGCAACGCGATGATCACCCACCGTCACGTGCATGTGAACGTGGCCTGGAAAACCCCGCAATTCCGCCTGGTATGGCTGGTGCTGTGCCTGAACGTATCGGCTGGTATCGGCATCCTTGGCATGGCTTCGCCGCTGCTGCAGGAAGTGTTTGGTGGCAAGTTGCTGGGTGTGGATGTGCCATTCGGCCAGCTGGATGCCGGGCAGCTGGCGTCTATAGCCGCCATCGCCGCAGGCTTCACCGGTTTGCTCAGCCTGTTCAACATCGGTGGCCGGTTCTTCTGGGCGTCGTTCTCCGACTACCTGGGCCGTAAAAACACCTACTTCGTGTTCTTCGCCCTGGGCTTTGCCCTGTACGCGCTGATCCCGAACCTGGGGCACCTGGGCAACGTGGCACTGTTTGTGGCGGCGTTCTGCATCATCCTGTCGATGTACGGCGGTGGTTTTGCGACCGTTCCGGCTTACCTGGCCGACCTGTTCGGTACGCAAATGGTCGGCGCGATCCACGGTCGCTTGTTGACCGCATGGGCTGCGGCGGGCGTGTTGGGCCCGGTGCTGGTGAACTACCTGCGTGAGTATCAGCTGAGCATCGGCGTTGAACGCGCTGCGGCCTATGACATCACCTTGTACATCCTCGCCGGTCTGTTGGTGCTGGGCTTTATCTGCAACCTGCTGGTACGGCCAGTGGCCGACAAGTACTTCATGACCGACGCCGAACTGGCTGCCGAACAGGCGCTGGGCCATGACAAAGGCGCGGATGCTTCTACCTCGTTGGAGTGGAAAGCGGCTTCCGGCACTGTGCCATTGGCGATTGCCGCCTGGCTGGTGGTGGGTATTCCGTTGGCGTGGGGTGTGTGGGTGACCCTGCAGAAGACGGCGGTACTGTTCCACTAACACCCGGTTTCCCGTTGCCCTCTCATGCAAGGTGAGTGGGCGCCGGGCAACTTAGTCCGGCTTCTTGTCAGGCAAGGTCCTGGCTGAAGAGCCGCGCCATGGAATGCGTTGAAACCAGGGGCGCGGCACCGGATGAACAATCACCCGTAAGGCACGTGCATAGTCCATGACCAGGCCGGGTGTCCACGCCATGGTCATGGCGCGCTTGCGTACTTGCGCGGCAATCCACAACTCAGGCATGAGCAGGGTCTGCAGGACCGAGCGCCAGCGCTGGGACCGCTCCGACAACACGCCATCCATCGACGCTTCCAACGCAAAGGCCACGCTGCTGGAACAGTTGCGGTAGGTCAGGTTGTAGGTGGCCTGTTGGCGATAGTTGTTCGAGAACTCGATCAGCGCTTTGCGGCTGTACTGGTGAAAAATAATCTTGCGGTCCGAGTCGCACCAGTTGGCCACTTCAGTGGCGTAGTCCGGCTGGAATATGCCTGGCACGTCGTTGTTGCGCGTGGCCTTGAGGATGCGGAAGAACTCTGCCGGTGAGCGATCAATGTCCGCGACCGGGTACAGGCTCAGGTACACCGAGGGCGACAGCTCAAGCGCTGCGTGCCCGGTTGAAATCACGCCCTGTGCATCCACCGCCGCAATGTAGCGATTGATGATCGGGCGAGGGATCGTTGTTGCGCCGGCGGTGCCTTCCGGCGTCCAGATATGCACGATCAGTGGGGCCTGGGGCTCAGGCTCTTGCTCCAGGCTTAGCTCCAGCGGTTTTTGCGGCGGCAGCTTTTTGAAGTCCGACAGCAAATCCCTTGGCTCAAGCAGCTCAAACGTTGAAGTACCGTGGCGCAATCGCCTCACGCGATGGGCAATGCGCACCGTGTTGAAGCCGCTGACGATCATCAATGCACCGAGGAAAAAAGACACCGTTGCACTGAGGGCGATGGGATAGGGACTGACCAGCAGCCCCGCGAAGGCCACCTGAGCGCCGCCGCTGATCAACGACGATCGCCAGTGCGGGAACCTGACGACCCAGGCCGAACTGATGGTCAGCAAGCCGATGACGAAGTAGGTCAGGCCAAAGATGATCGCCAGCAGCAGGTTGCTATAGATATTGTTCGCAAGAATCAACACGGCGACGAAGAAGAAAATGCCACCCTTGAAATACAGCACGGCCCGCTGAGCACCCACGCCGCTGGAAGCCACGCTGAGGGTGACAATGCTTTCCAGCAGTAACATCAATCCGAATGCGCGCATCGGAAAGTACAGTGCACCATCCAGGCCGTCGTACATCACGCCCAGGCCCAGCGAGCCCCACAGGATACCCACCAGGCCGAGAATCCAGAACTTGGAGCGGACGAACTCAACGCCGAACAGCAGTAAAGCAATCTGAATCATTAGGTACACCTACAGGGAAAAGCACGCTGTCACAGGCAAAGGTTCAGGAATAGCGGCCGCTTTGCCAGTTGCCGACAATCACGTGGCCATGGGCATCACGCAGGGCGCCGGGGCTTTGGTCATAAAGGGTCAGCCATTCACCGTTGCCCCTGTCGATGCGAAAGACCAATGACGCGGCGCGGGTATGTGTTTGCGGCGACCAGTGGCGTTCGAGTCTGTCGCGGTCCTCTGGGTGTACACGCTCCAGGACCTGCTGCACGGTGTGCAGGGGCAGGGCACCAACGCCCAGCAGCGTTTCAAGGTTGTCGTCCCAGAGAATCTCCCCGGTTCCGGGGTGCAGTTGGTACATCACACCGCTGCCCGCCAACCGCCCGGTTTCCAGGTCGTAAGGTTGAGCGGATTGCCTCATCAAGCGTATTACCAGCACCAGTAATGCCGTGATGGACAGGTAACTTTGCGCAAGCAGCAAGGGCTCGCCTTCCAACAGGCCATGCACATAAAACGGCCCGGTCTTCTGGTCGGTGAAATTGACCACGATGCCTCCCAGCACCAGCAGCGCGATCGAGCCGCCAGGGCTGCGCCACGTTATGCAAACCGCGAGGGTGAGGGCAATGGGCAGGCAGGCCAGGATGAAATACGCCGCTGCGCCGGCGTCGGTGCCCAGCCTATCGATGAGCCAGAGCGGGGTCGTCCCGAAAACGTACCAGGTGTTCAATGCCAGCAGCAGCAACCATACCCCGCCGGCCAGTCTCGCGCGCGCGCGGGTAGGAAAGTCGCGCAGGTTGCTGTTCAGTACATTCATCACCACGACGGTTGAGAAGAACACGCCGCTCATGCCGGACATCCAGTTGGTCAGGAACGTGTTTGGTGATACTTCTGCGGCCAGCATCAGCCAGCCTTTCCTGAGCAGTGCCAGGACGCAACAAACGGCCACGGTTGCCAGCAACCAGAGCAAAATGGCGTGCAGCTCGTCGCCGCGCCGAGCGAAACGCCGAACCAGCCAGGCAATCGCAACAGAGCCTGACAGTGCCAGCGCTGAAAGCGCCACGGCGGCCGGTAGATGTTGCCAGCCGGGCTCATCCAGCAGCACCCGCGCGACCAGCAGCACTGCAAACAACATCGGCCAGTGAGCACGTCGCGAGCTGAGGAACGCCGATACGGAGATGCCCGCCGGGAACCAGATAATTGCCATCTGCGAGACGGGATCATCAAAGGCCAGCGACACGACGCCGGCCACGTAGTAGGTCACTGCCCACAGGAGGAGGACGCCGCTGTGCTGTAAGACTCTCGGTATCGTCATTGTTGAATATTCATTAGGTTTTAAACATTGCGCTCATGTTACAACGAAGCCGGCGGGTATTCGGGTAAATACACTGGGCGCACCATCCTGGGGCATCCACTTGTATGCACATGTCTATCTCCGACACTCCATCAGTCTTATCCCCTTCGATGTTTCTGTTTAGCGCCCGCGCCCCTATAATGGCTGCCTTTTTCGCCCAATGATTTTGCGGAGCTGGTGATGGCCGAACGTAAGGCGTCCGTCGAGCGCGACACTCTGGAAACCCAGATCAAAGCCTCGATCAACCTGGATGGCACCGGAAAGGCCCGATTTGATATCGGTGTACCTTTTCTTGAGCACATGCTGGACCAGATCGCCCGTCACGGGCTGATCGACCTGGATATCGTCAGCAAGGGCGACCTGCATATCGACGACCACCACACGGTGGAAGACGTCGGTATCACGTTGGGCCAGGCATTTGCCAAAGCCATCGGCGACAAAAAAGGCATCCGTCGCTACGGCCACGCCTATGTCCCGCTGGACGAAGCGCTGTCGCGCGTAGTTATCGACTTCTCGGGCCGCCCAGGCTTGCAGATGCACGTGCCCTACACCCGCGCCACCGTGGGCGGCTTCGATGTCGACCTGTTCCAGGAATTCTTCCAGGGTTTCGTCAACCACGCACTCGTCAGCCTGCACATCGACAACCTGCGCGGCACCAACACCCACCACCAGATCGAAACCGTGTTCAAGGCTTTCGGCCGCGCCCTGCGCATGGCTGTGGAGCTGGATGACCGCATGGCCGGGCAAATGCCCTCGACCAAGGGCGTTCTGTAATGCAGACGGTCGCGGTTATCGATTACGGCATGGGTAACCTGCACTCGGTGGCCAAGGCCCTCGAGCACGTAGGCGCCGGCAAGGTGCTGATCACCAGCGATGCCAACGTGATTCGCGAAGCCGACCGCGTGGTGTTCCCTGGTGTTGGCGCGATTCGCGATTGCATGTCCGAGATCCGCCGCCTGGGCTTTGACAGCCTGGTGCGCGAAGTCAGCCAGGACCGTCCGTTCCTCGGCATCTGCGTGGGCATGCAAGCCTTGCTCGAGCGCAGTGAAGAGAACGACGGCGTCGACTGCATCGGTTTGTTCCCGGGCCAGGTGAAGTTCTTCGGCAAAGACCTGCATGAAGACGGCGAACACCTGAAAGTCCCGCACATGGGCTGGAACGAGGTCCGCCAGACCGTGGATCACCCGCTGTGGCACGAAGTGCCGGACATGGCGCGCTTCTACTTTGTGCACAGCTACTACATCGCTGCGGGTAACCCTCGTCAGGTGGTGGGTGGCGGGCACTATGGTGTCGACTTCGCTGCAGCGCTGGCCGAAGGCTCGCGTTTTGCCGTGCAGTTCCACCCGGAGAAGAGCCATACCCATGGCCTGCAATTGTTGCAGAACTTCGCCGCGTGGGACGGTCGCTGGTAAATGGCCAAGAAACCGAAGTCGCCGATCTTGAACCTCACGCCCGAGCAGGAGAGTGAGGCCACCCTCAAGATCAAGCGCTTCATGGAGGACCGCTTCGAGCTCAAGCTGGGCTCGTTCGAGGTCGCCGAGATTCTTGAGCTGTTCACCACCGAAGTCGCGCCGCACTATTACAACAGGGCGATTTTCGACACGCAGACGCTCCTTAAAGAAAGGTTCGAAAGCATCGAAAGCGACCTGTGGTCGCTTGAGAAACCCTGATTTCCCAAGCATTGCTGAATATCGAATAAGGTTTGCCAGATGCTGATTATCCCCGCTATCGATCTCAAGGACGGCGCTTGTGTACGCCTGCGCCAAGGCCGCATGGAAGATTCCACGGTGTTCTCCGATGACCCGGTGAGCATGGCTGCCAAATGGGTAGAAGGTGGCTGCCGTCGTCTGCATCTGGTGGACTTGAACGGCGCCTTCGAAGGCCAGCCGGTCAATGGTGAGGTGGTTACCGCCATCGCCAAGCGCTACCCGAACCTGCCGATCCAGATCGGCGGTGGTATCCGCTCCCTGGAAACCATCGAGCACTACGTCAAGGCTGGCGTGAGCTACGTGATCATCGGCACCAAGGCGGTGAAAGACCCGGCCTTCGTCGCTGAGGCCTGCCGCGCGTTCCCGGGCAAGGTGATTGTCGGCCTGGACGCCAAAGACGGTTTCGTCGCCACCGACGGCTGGGCTGAGATCAGCACCATCCAAGTGATCGACCTGGCCAAGCAGTTCGAAGCGGACGGCGTGTCCGCCATCGTTTATACCGACATCGCCAAAGACGGCATGATGCAGGGCTGCAACGTGCCGTTCACCGCTGCGCTGGCAGCTGCGACGAAGATTCCGGTGATCGCCTCCGGTGGTATTCACAACCTGGGTGACATCAAGTCGCTGTTGGACGCCAAGGCGCCCGGCATCATCGGCGCCATTACCGGCCGTGCGATCTACGAAGGCACCCTGGACGTCGCCGAAGCCCAGGCTTACTGCGACGCCTACAACGGCTGAGGACTGACCATGACGCTGGCCAAACGCATCATCCCTTGCCTGGACGTCGACAACGGTCGCGTGGTCAAGGGCGTCAAGTTCGAGAACATCCGTGACGCCGGCGACCCGGTGGAAATCGCGCGTCGCTACGACGAGCAAGGTGCCGACGAGATTACCTTTCTCGACATCACTGCCAGCGTCGACGGCCGCGACACCACCTTGCATACCGTCGAGCGCATGGCCAGCCAGGTGTTTATCCCGCTGACCGTGGGCGGTGGCGTGCGCACCGTGCAAGACATCCGCAACCTGCTCAATGCCGGCGCGGACAAGGTCTCGATCAACACCGCAGCCGTGTTCAACCCGGAGTTTGTCGGCGAAGCCGCGCAGCACTTTGGCTCGCAATGCATCGTGGTTGCCATCGACGCCAAGAAAGTCTCAGGCCCCGGCGAAACCCCGCGCTGGGAGATCTTCACCCACGGCGGGCGCAAGCCGACCGGGCTGGACGCGGTGGAGTGGGCGATGAAGATGGAAGGCCTGGGCGCCGGTGAAATCCTGCTGACCAGCATGGACCAGGACGGCATGAAAAACGGCTTCGACCTGGGCGTAACCCGCGCCATCAGCGATGCGCTGGGCATTCCAGTGATCGCCTCCGGTGGCGTCGGCAACCTGCAGCATCTGGCCGACGGCGTGATCGAGGGCCACGCCAGTGCAGTGCTGGCGGCGAGTATTTTCCATTTTGGCGAATACACCGTTCCCGAGGCCAAGGCCTACATGGCGGCGCGCGGTATCGTCGTTCGCTAAACGCTGCTGGACACCCTGGCAGGCGCGCGGCACTCTCTGCGCTTGCCATGGATTCCGGTAACCTTCATGTTCAAACACCTGCTGCTCGCCCTCGCCAGTACTTCCATGCTTTTGGCAGGCCCGGCCCGTGCCGAAGAACCGTCTGACGCCGCCCTGGTGTTGCTGACGGAAAACTTCCCGCCCTACAACATGGCGAAAAACGGCAAGAACTTCGCCAAGGACGAGAACATCGAAGGCATCGCCGTGGACATCGTGCGCGAGACCTTCAAGCGTGCCGATATTTCCTACAATCTAACCCTGCGTTTTCCTTGGGAGCGAATCTACAAGCTCGCCCTGGAGAAGCCCGGTTACGGCGTATTCGTGATGGCGCGCTTGCCGGACCGCGAAGCCCTGTTCAAATGGGTCGGCCCCATCGGCCCGGACGATTGGGTGTTGCTGGCCAAAGCCGACAGCAAGATCGAACTGGCTGATCTCGAGCATGCCCGTCGCTACAAGATCGGCGCCTACAAGGGTGATGCGATAGCCGAAACCCTGGAGAAACAGGGCCTCAACCCGGTGGTGGTGTTACGCGACCAGGACAATGCGCAAAAGCTCATGGACGGCCAGATCGACCTGTGGGCCACGGGTGATCCCGCCGGGCGTTACCTGGCGCGTCAGGTGGGCGTGACGGGGCTCAAGACCGTATTGCGCTTCAATAGCGCCCAGCTCTACCTGGCGTTGAACAAGGACGTGCCGGATGAACTGGTGGCCAAGCTTCAGGCTGCGCTGGACCAGTTGCGCAAAGACGGCGTCGTCGATGAAATCATGGCGCGCTACCTCTAAATACAGCTATGTAGCGCACGGAAATCAGCAGGATAAACACGGTCAAAATGTGGGAGCGGGCTTGCTCGCGAAAGCGGTGTGTCAGCCACTCAATCGGCTGACTGACCCACCGCCTTCGCGAGCAAGCCCGCTCCCACACTGGAATGTCGCCAACTTCTCTAACGGTAAATACCGTTCTTGCCATGCCCGGCCATGGCCTGATTGCCGCGCACGCTGATCATCAGCTTGATATCGATCCAGTCGATACCCTGGGCCTTGAGCTTGGGTAACTCACGCTCCAGCACCGCCAGCGTCTGCGGATAAGGGTGGCCGATCATCACCACCGAACCCTGCTTGTGCGCCAGCTTGATGGCGGTTTGCAGCTGTGTGGTAATCGCCGCTTCGGTGCGCTCGTCATCGAGGAACACATCCCGCGAGACATGTGCCAAGCCAATCTTCTGCGCCTCGGCAGCGGCAACGGTCTGCGCGCTGGTGCGGCTGTCGACGAAGAACTTGTTGCGCCGTTGCAGTTCGGCCATCAGCCAAGCCATGGCCGCTGGCTGGGCGGTCATGCGGCTGCCCATGTGGTTGTTGATGCCGGCGGTGTAGGGCACGGCCTTGAACGCAGCGTCCAGGCGTTTGCCGAGTTCTTCGATGGGCAAGTCGGGGTGCCAGGCGAATGGGCCGGTAGCGGGGTCCATGGGCATGTGCAGGATCACGATTTTTCCAGCCTTGTGCGCTTCGCGGGCGAATTCGGCGGCGTGGGGCGTGTCGGGCATGACCGCCGTGGTCACCGGCCCAGGCAGGGCCAGCACGCGACGATCCCGGGGCAGGTTTTGCCCCAGGTCATCGATGATGAGGGTCAGGTAGGCTTTATGCGGTTCGCCGGCAGGGGCCGCGTGGGCGACCCCTGCCAGGCTGCACAGCACAGCGATGATCAGGGCAAAACGCATATCAGCGGCTGCGCGTGATGCTCAGGCCTTTAAGCAGGCTCAGTGCCTGGGCCAGTTGGTAATCATCGTCCTGCGGCATCGGCTTGGCTTTGGCGCCGCTGCCGGTTGGCTGGTCGGCGCCGCCGTTGCCATTGCCCAAGTGCCCTTGCAGGTCAGCCTCTTTGTAGTATTCGCTGTCGATCTCGTTGGTGATCTTGGCTTTGCGCACTTCGATGTCCGGGACGATGCCCTGGGCCTGGATCGAGCGACCGTTCGGCGTGTAGTACAGCGCCGTAGTGATTTTCAGCGCGCGCTCGTTGTTCAGCGGCAGCACGGTTTGCACCGAGCCTTTGCCGAAGCTGGTGGTGCCCATCAGCACGCCGCGTTTCTGGTCTTGCAGGGCGCCGGCGACGATTTCCGACGCCGAGGCGCTGCCGCCGTTGATCAATACCGCCAGCGGCACATTCTCGCTCAGGTCGTTGCCGGTGGCCGAGAAGCGCAGCTCGGAGTTGGCGATACGGCCTTTGGTGTAGACGATCAGGCCTTTGGTGATGAAGTGGTCGACCACTTCCACCGCAGCCTGCAGCACGCCACCTGGGTTGTTACGCAGGTCGAGCACGATACCGTTGAGTTTCTTGCCGTTATCCTTGCGCAGCTTGGCCAGGGCCTTGGCCACTTCGTCGCCGGTCTTGACCTGGAACTGGGTGATACGGATGTAGCCGTAGCCCGACTCCAGCAGCTGGCTCTTCACGCTCTTGACCGTGATGGTCGCGCGGGCCAGGGTCACGTCAAACGGGTTGCCGCCGTCGCGCACCAGGGTCAGGGTGATTTTCTGGCCGAGCTTGCCGCGCATCTTGTCGACGGCTTCGGTCATGGACTGGCCGCGGGTCGGCTGGCCATTGATCTTCACGATCAGGTCGCCGGCCTGAATACCGGCTTTGGACGCCGGAGTATCGTCGATGGGCGAGACCACTTTGATCTGGCCGTCTTCAGAGCCGACTTCGATGCCCAGGCCACCAAACTCACCGCTGGTGCTTTCCTGCAGCTCGGCGAAATCTTCCGGGCCCAGGTAGGCGGAGTGTGGGTCGAGGTTGCTGAGCATGCCCTTGATGGCATTTTCCAGCAGGGTCTTGTCGTCTACGGGTTCGACATAAGCTGCCTTGATCCGGTCCATGACCTCGGCAAAGGTACGCAGCTCGTCCAGCGGCAGCGGCGCCTTGGTGGTCGCTGCCGTGGCGGCAGGCGCAGCCGGTGCAGCCTGGTCGGCAAAAGCCAGAGGCGCGCCGATCACCAGGGCGATCGTCAGGGCCAGCGATGTGAGGCGGGACAAATGCAGCATGTCGAACGAACTCCTAATGTAGATGCGACCCTTATCCTTGGGTTCTGCACCATTGTGCGGGATCGCTCGGGCGACCCTGCTGACGAATAGCGAAGTACAGCGCCGGGGTGTCCTGGCCGCCACTGTTACCGACAGTGGAGATGGATTCACCCGCTTTTACAACATCACCTGCCGACTTGAGTAATGTCTGATTGTGGCCGTAAAGGCTCAAATAGCCATTGCCGTGGTCAAGAATCACCAACAAACCGGCACCGCGCAACCAATCGGCAAACACTACGCGCCCACCGTGAACGGCGTGGACCTGGCTGCCGGCAGCGGCGCTGATCATCACGCCGTCCCACTTGGCACGGGTGTCATCGCCACGGGTTTCACCGAAGCGTGCCAGTAGTCGACCATCAACAGGCCATGGAAGTTTGCCGCGCGCTGAAGCAAAAGGGCCGCCGAAGTTCTCGCCAGCGCTGGAAACCAGCGGGCCAGGGGCTGCGCGCGGCGGTTTGCGCGGCGCTGGCGCGTCGCTGGTGGCTGCCAGCTCGGCCTCACGCTGGCGCTTTTTTTCGGCTTCCTGCTGGGCGATCAGCGCTTTTTGCCGCGCTTCTTCGGCCTCACGTGCCTGGCGGGCCAGGGTTTCTTCGATGGTTTTGAGCACTTTGCCCAAGTCGGCCTGGTCTTGCTCACGCGCCTGCAGTTTGGCGTCGCGGGCCTTTACGTCATCATTGAGCTTGGCCAGGGCCAGCTGGCGCTCCTTGCGCACTTTGTCGAGTTGGTCGCGCTGGGTGTCGAGAGCGGTTTTCTGGTCGAGCAACTGCGACTGCTGGTCGGCAATTTCCTGTTCGACGTTGGCCAGTTGGCGCAGGGTTTCGTTAAACCCCTTCAATTGCGCCAGGCGCGCCTTGCTCAGGTAATCGTAATAGGTGAGGGTGCGCGCGAATTTTTCCGGGTTCTGCTGGTTAAGCAGCAGCTTGAGGTATTCCTGGCGGCCGCTCTGGTAGGCGGCGCGGGCCTGGATCGCGATCAGGCGTTGCTGTTCAACGCGTGCGCTCTGGAGTTTTTTTTTCTCAGCGTCGAGTCGCTCCAGTTCCGACTCGCTCTTCTTTAATTCTTTTTGCAGCTCCTGGACCTGCTTCTCGAGCTTGCCCATCTCGGTTTCCGTGCCGCGCAGGTCTTTCTGCACCCCGGATTTTTCTTCCTGGAGCTTGCCGAGCAGTTTTTTCAGCTCGGTAATGTCCTGACGCGTAGCGTCCAACTGTTGTTGGGTTTGTGCGCGCTCGTCGGCAAACGCCGGTTGGAGCAGGCAGACTAGAGCGAGGGTAATCAAGGCGCGAAGCATAGAGGCGGGCGACACCAGGGAAAGGGACGGCCTAGTATGCCCGCCAAGCGCCGCAAAAAAAACGCCCAATTCGGGCTGGAAGGCAAGATAGGTGCCGAGTGGCGTTGGTATGGCGAAAAGATATCTACCAAACACGGGAGATCCAATGTGGGAGGGGGCTTGCCCCCGATAGCGGTGTATCAGCCACCTATGTGTCAGCTGGCCCACCGTAATCGGGGGCAAGCCCCCTCCCACACTGTTTTGCGGTGATGCTGGGGATCAAACCAGAATCGAAGTGCCGGTCATCTCTTTCGGCTTCTCCAGCCCCATCAGCATCAGCATGGTCGGCGCCACGTCCGCCAGCACGCCGCCATGCCGCACTTTAAAGTCGCGCTTGCCGACATAGATGAACGGCACCGGCTCGGTGGTGTGGGCGGTGTGGGCTTGCCCGGTGGATTCGTCGGACATCTGCTCACAGTTGCCGTGGTCGGCAGTGATCAGCGCTTCGCCGCCGACCTTTTCCAGGGCGTCGACGATGCGGCCGACGCACAGGTCCAGGCATTCCACGGCCTTGACCGCCGCTTCCAGGTTGCCGCTGTGGCCAACCATGTCGCCGTTGGCGTAGTTGACCACGATCACGTCGTAACGCTGGTGTTCGATGGCGTCGACGATCTTGTCGGTCACTTGCGGCGCGCTCATTTCCGGCTGCAGGTCGTAGGTGGCGACTTTCGGCGACGGGATCAGGATGCGCTCTTCGCCTGGAAACGGTTCTTCACGGCCACCGGAGAAGAAGAAGGTCACGTGGGCGTATTTTTCGGTTTCGGCGATGCGCAGTTGGGTTTTGCCGTTTTTCGCCAGGTAATCGCCCAGCACGTTTTCCAGGCTGCCGGCTGTGAAGGCGGCGGGGGCCGGGATGCTGGCGGCGTACTGGGTCAGGCCTACGTATTGGACTTTTGGCTGGCGCGCGCGCTCGAATTCCTTGAAGCCATCTTCGACAAACACGCGGCTCAGCTCGCGGGCACGGTCGGCGCGGAAGTTCATGAACACCACGGCGTCGCCGTCTTCGACTTTCACCGGCTCGCCGAGGGTGGTGGCCTTGACGAATTCGTCGCTCTCGCCACGTGCGTAGGCGGCTTCCAGGCCTTGCTGGGCGGTGGCGGCATTGAATTCGGCCTGGCCGTCGACGATCAGGTTGTAAGCCTGGGCCACGCGGTCCCAACGGTTGTCACGGTCCATGGCGAAGTAGCGGCCGACCAGGCTGGCGATGCGGCCCTTGCCGAGCGCGGCGAAGGTGGCGTCGAGCAGTTCGATGGACGATTGCGCGCTTTTTGGCGGCGTGTCGCGGCCGTCGAGGAAGGCGTGCAGGTAAATCTTGTCGGCGCCGCGCTTGAATGCCAGCTCGGCCATGGCGACCAGGTGGTCCTGGTGGCTGTGCACGCCACCATCGGACAGCAGGCCCATGAAGTGCACGGCCTTGCCGGCTGCAACCGCTTTATCTACCGCCGCGCAGATGGTCGGGTTCTCGAAGAACTCGCCGTCACGGATCGATTTGGTCACGCGTGTGAAGTCTTGGTATACCACTCGTCCGGCGCCGAGGTTCATGTGGCCGACTTCCGAGTTGCCCATCTGGCCGTCCGGCAGGCCTACATCCATACCGGAACCGGAGATCAGACCGTTGGGTACAGTGGCGCTCAGGCGGTCGAGCACCGGCTTCTTGGCCGAGTACACGGCGTTGTCGTGGTGGCTTTCACTGTGTCCGAAGCCATCGAGAATTATCAGGACCAAAGGTTTAGGCGTAGTAGTCATAGATCCTCTCGCGGCGGTAATAAAGGAAGGCAATCTAAAAGGGAGTAGCAGTCTAAAGCGAAGTTCCGACCACGTCACCGCTTTACGGGGGTTGGCCCCCCCTGACGGCTGTGTATACTTACCGCCATTTTAACGCCCTGGAACCTCCTTGATGGTTGATCACCTGATTGCATTTGCCACTGCCCACTACCTGCTCGCGGGTGCCTTCGTCATCCTGCTGGCGCTGCTGATCGCTCATGAAATGAGCCGCGGTGGCCGCAGCCTGAGCACGTCGGAGCTGACCGCGCTGGTCAACAAGGATGAGGCCGTTGTCGTGGATATTCGCCCGGCCAAGGATTTTGCCGCCGGCCATATCGTCGGCGCCCTGAACATTCCGCAGGACAAGCTGATCGCACGCTTGCCCGAGCTGGAAAAATACAAAGCCAAGACCATCATTCTGGTCGACGCCCAAGGCCAGCACGCCGGCACCCACGCCCGTGAGATGCTCAAGACCGGTTTCACCGCCGCCAAACTGTCCGGCGGTATCGGCAGCTGGAAGGCCGATAACCTGCCACTGGTGAAGTGATATGAGCCAGGTTGTCGTGTATTCCAGCGATTGGTGCCCTTACTGCATGCGGGCCAAGGCCTTGCTTGAGAAAAAGGGCGTTGCCTTCGAAGAAATCAAGGTAGACGGCAAACCCCAGGTGCGCGCCGAAATGGCCCAGAAGGCGGGGCGCACGTCCGTGCCGCAGATCTGGATCGGCGACAAGCATATCGGTGGATGCGATGACCTGTTCGCCCTGGAGCGCGCGGGTAAACTCGATGCGCTGCTGCTCGTCTGACTCCTAAACCCTAAAAGACCCCAAGATCAAGAAGGATCTGCGATGACTGACCAACAGAACACTGAAGCGGCAGCAGAAGAGGCTCAAGGCCCACAATTTTCCCTGCAGCGTATCTACGTGCGTGACCTGTCGTTCGAAGCGCCGAAAAGCCCGGCCATCTTCCGCCAGGAATGGACCCCAAGCGTTGCGCTGGACCTGAACACCCGTCAAAAAGCACTGGAAGGCGACTTCCACGAAGTCGTGCTGACCCTGTCGGTCACCGTCAAGAACGGCGAAGAAGTGGCCTTCATCGCTGAAGTGCAACAGGCCGGTATCTTCCTGATCCAGGGCCTGGACGAAGCGTCCATGAGCCACACCCTGGGCGCGTTCTGCCCGAACATCCTGTTCCCGTATGCCCGTGAGACCCTGGACAGCCTGGTCACCCGTGGCTCGTTCCCGGCGCTGATGCTGGCTCCGGTGAACTTCGATGCCCTGTACGCGCAAGAGCTGCAGCGCATGCAAACAGAAGGTTCGTCGACCGTTCAGTAAGTCGACGCGGTAAAAAAATGTGGGAGCTGGCTTGTGTGGGAGCTGGCTTGCCTGCGATAGCATCACCGCGGTGTTCCTGACACGCCGAGGTGCCTGCATCGCGGGCGAGCCCGGCTCCCACATAAGCCTCCTCCCACATTTTGTTTTGCGTGTTATTTAAAACCGAGTTGGCGCCAGCCTTCGTAGACGGCGACGGCTACGGTATTGGACAAGTTCAAGCTGCGGCAGCCCTCGCGCATCGGCAAGCGCAGGCGATGGCCGTCGGGCAGTGCGTCAAGCACCTCGGCCGGCAGGCCACGGCTTTCCGGGCCGAACAGGAAGGCATCGCCTTCGGCAAAGCTGGCATCGTGAAACGGCCGCGAGCCCTTGGTGGTGAACGCGAACAGCCGTGGGTGCCCGAGGCTTTCCAGGCAGCTTGCGAGGTCTGAGTGGCGCTTGAGGGTGGCGTACTCGTGGTAGTCCAGCCCGGCGCGGCGCAGGCGCTTGTCGTCCATGTCGAAGCCCAGCGGCTCGATCAAATGCAGGTGGCAGCCACTGTTGGCGCACAGCCTGATAACGTTGCCGGTATTCGGCGGAATTTCTGGTTGAAAAAGGATGACGTGAAACATGCACGGCTCCGAAGGCAAAGATGCGCTGCATTCTACCCCTGAAGACGACCCAAGACCGAAGCTATTGCCACGAGTCATGGGCTCACTGGCGATTGTCGGTTTAATGATCGGCTTGATGATCGGTCGCCTGACCACACCGGACCCGGTCGCGCTGCAGCAGGTTGAAACGGCGGCGGACGGCGTGGTGGTGTGGTTCAACAGCGAACCCAAGCTGCACGGCGAACATATCGACGGCACTGTGGCGCTGTTATTCGATGCGCAGGGCAACGCCGCCAGCGGGCAACTCAAGGTCAATGACAAGGATGTGAATTGGCGCATCCGCAAGACCGATGGTGGCCTGCTGCTGAACCTGGTAGCGGCTCGGCCGTTGCGCGGGGAATGGAAAGGCGAGAAGGCTGATGGCCGTTGGCGGCTGCAGATCCATCTGCGCGAGCAATAAAAGAGGGAATCCCCGGCCTGCCTGTACCAAGGTTCCCAAAACGGGCTGGGGCTATGGGCGCTGTGCCGCATAAGCCCCGGGTGTAAAGAAGGGAGTTCCCGGCCTGCCTGTACCAGGGCTCCCAAAACGGGGTGAAGCCAAAGGCTTCGGTGTTAAAGAGGGAATCCCCGGCCTGCCTGTACCGAGGTTCCCGAAACGGGTGTGGGGCGCGACGCTGTTCGCATCAAGCACCCCGGGTGTAAAGAGGGGATTCTCGGCCTGCCTGTACCAAGGTCCCCGAAACTGGGTAGTACAAGGGTTATTGCAGGGCGCGTGCCAGAATTGGCAATTTGTACCGAAAAAATTCGCCAAAAAGCGCAAAGCCCCGGAAAACGGGGCTTTGGTGTTTTTGGGATTTAATGTTTTCTTAATTCAGCGGGTGTTTCAGGCTGGCTGGATGTGCGCGATGCTAGTTCATGGTGCATTGAAGCGGTGCACGGAGCCGAAACCTTGTGGATAGCCAAATGTGGGAGCGGGCTTGCTCGCGAAGGCGGTGTGTCAGTCGATACACCTGTTGACTGACACACCGCCTTCGCGAGCAAGCCCGCTCCCACATAGGTTCTTCAGTGGGTTCGAGGTCTAGCCCTCATCACCCTCATCATCATCCCCGCCATCCACCTTCATCCCCAGCTCCTTGATCTTGCGCGTCAAGGTGTTGCGGCCCCAACCCAGCAACACGGCAGCATCGCGGCGGCGGCCGGCGGTGTGCTTCAAGGCGGTTTCGATCATGATCCGCTCGAACGCCGGTACGGCGCTGTCGAGCAGGTTCGATTGGCCGCGTGCCAACGCCTGGTCGGCCCACTGGCGCAGCGCCTGCTCCCAGTTGGTCACGGGGGCTGAATCCTGCGGCAGGCTGAGCAGCTCAGGCGGCAGGTCGCTGATATGCACTTCGCGGCCGGACGCCATCACGGTGATCCAGCGGCAAGTGTTCTCCAGCTGGCGCACGTTGCCTGGCCACGGCAGGTTCTTGAGGTATTCCTCGGTCTCGCTTTTCAAAAGCTTCGGCTCGACAGCCAGCTCCTGGGCAGCGCGGCTGAGGAAGTGCCGCGCGAGCGTCGGAATATCTTCGCGACGGTCCGACATCCGTGGGATGTGGATGCGGATCACGTTCAGGCGGTGGAACAAGTCCTCGCGGAACTTGCCCGCGTGTACCAGGGTTTCCAGGTTTTGGTGCGTCGCCGCGATAATGCGCACGTCGACCTTGACCGGCGTGTGCCCGCCAACGCGATAGAACTCACCGTCAGCCAATACGCGCAGCAAGCGGGTCTGGGTGTCGGCCGGCATATCGCCGATTTCGTCGAGGAACAGCGTGCCGCCGTCAGCCTGTTCAAAGCGGCCGCGACGCAAGTTGGCGGCGCCGGTGAACGCGCCTTTCTCATGGCCGAACAGCTCGGACTCCATCAAATCTTTCGGGATCGCCGCCATGTTCAGCGCGATAAACGGCGAAGCCGCCCGTGGGCTGTGACGGTGCAGTGCATGCGCCACCAGCTCTTTACCGGTGCCAGACTCGCCGTTGATCAGCACGGTGATGTTGGAATGGCTCAAACGCCCGATGGCGCGAAACACTTCCTGCATCGCCGGCGCTTCGCCGATGATTTCCGGGGTGCGAGTCAGCGCAGGTGGGGCTTCCTGGTTTTGCTGTTCCTGGGCGTGCTGGTTGGCGCGTTTTACCAGCGCCACCGCCTCGTCCACGTCGAACGGCTTGGGCAGGTACTCAAAGGCGCCGCCCTGATAGGACGCGACAGCGCTGTCCAGGTCCGAATGCGCGGTCATGATGATCACCGGCAAACGTGGGTGCTGCTCGCGAATCCGCGCCAGCAAGTCCAGGCCACTGGCGCCGGGCATGCGGATGTCGGAGATGATCACGTCGGGCTGCTGGCGAGCCAGGCGGCTCATCACCCCGTCGGCGCTGTCGAAGCTCTGGGTGGTCATGCCTTCCTGTTGCAAGGCTTTCTCCAGGACCCAGCGGATAGAACGGTCGTCATCGACGATCCACACAGTTTCACTACGGCTCATGTCGATGGGGCTCCTTGTTCCAGAGGCAGAAAGATCGAGAACGTGGTGTGGCCGGGATGGCTTTCACATTCGATCAGACCCTGGTGCTGGCTGATGATGTTCTGGGTAATGGCCAGGCCCAGCCCGGTGCCGTCCGGGCGGCCGCTGACCATGGGGAAAAAGATGGTTTCTTGCAGTTCCGCAGGAATGCCTGGGCCGTTGTCGATGATCTCGACTTTGGTTACCAGGCGGTGGCGCACATGGCCGATGGTGAACTGGCGCAAGGCGCGGGTGCGCAGGCTGATGCGGCCCAGGCGCAGCTCGTTCTGGCTGCTGATGGCCTGCATGGCGTTGCGCACGATATTGAGCACCGCCTGGATCATCTGCTCGCGGTCGATCAACACGTCAGGAATGCTTGGGTCGTAATCGCGCACCAGCGTGATGCAGCCTTGGCTTTCGGCTTCCACCAGCTGGCAAACGCGCTCCAGTACCTCGTGCACGTTAGTCATCGCCAGCGACGGTAGTTTATTGGAGCCGAGCATGCGGTCGACCAGGTTACGCAGGCGGTCGGCCTCCTCGATGATGACGTTGGTGTAGTCCTTGAGATGCTCCTCTGGCAGCTCCCGGGCCAACAGCTGCGCCGCGCCGCGAATCCCGCCCAATGGGTTCTTGATCTCATGGGCCAGGCCGCGCACCAGCATTTTGCTGGTTTCCTGCTTGGACAGCTGCGCTTCTTCTTTGGTGATGCGCAGCAGGCGGTCGCGCGGGTGTACTTCGAGCAGCAGCAAGGTGGCGCCGTTGCTCAGGATTGGGGTTACGGCGTAGTCGACGGTCAGCGTCTGGCCGGTAAGGGCGGTGAGCATCGCTTCGCGCTTGGTGAACGGGTGGGCCTGCTCCACCGCTTGGCGCAACGAGCTCAAGGCTTCGGCCGACTCGGTGAACAATTCGCTGATGAACTGCCCATGGCTGCGCTGGCCGCTGATGGCCAGGAGCATCTCCGCCGCCGGGTTCATATACTCAAGACGCAGGTCGTCATTGAGCAATATGGTCGCGGTGGTCAGGTTGTCGAGTAGCAAACGGTGCAGTGCATCGCTGATGGTCATCAGGACCTCTTTTGGAGCAAGGCGCGGGCTTGAGGCACACGCTGATACAAGGAAAATGCAAAAACCAAACCAAGGCTCCGAAAAGAAGCGTTAAAGCCCTGAAATAAGGGTTTAAGGCTCGAAACTGTGGCGTTCTGCCAGCTTGCTCGGGAAGATTCGAACCAAAATGGGCTGTTCGAGTGGGAAGGGTGCGGCGTATCGCACCAATATAGTGCAGATTTGCGCAGTGTGTTCAGGAAGGTTTTTTAGGCGTGTTTTTTCGGTTGTTGAGGCAGGATTTGACGATTTCTTGCAGACCGCCACTGTTTTGAGGGAGGACAAATTCAGCGGTCAGCGGCGAATCACCTGGGATGGCTGAAGGTAATGTCATCGTGATGAGTTGATCGTGCCTTTTATTGGCGATCCACTCGCGCAGCTCTTGGCGATTGGCTGGCATGATGAATTTGAACAGCACGCCGTGCTGCTGAGTTGGCTCTGCGCTGTAGTAGCCGTTCACGCGGTAGGTTCGCGCTGGGAGGGCGCCGGTTGTGAGGCTGAGCGGCCCGGAGGACCGGGCGTCCGGGCCTTCATAAATGTTGGGGTTGAAGTGCAGTTCGTCCGTGTGGGTGAGCAGCGAGATCATGGGGCGTGAGGGGCCGCTGTAGCAGGCGACTTGCAGGATCGCAATGCTGGTTTTTTCTGCGTGAGTGGCTTTGCCATTGATTCTGGCGTTGATGATCGTACTTTCCGGATAAGGCGCCTCCACCGTCCAGGTCGGGTGTTCGGGGTCGCTGGTCGGTTGTGCTTCGGACGGTTGGCTGAGTGCTAGCGTCAGTGAGCACAGGAACTGGCAGGAGAGATTCATCGCGAAGTACGTCGGCGGGTGGCGGCTGGACGCTGCATCGTAGAGGCTTGATTCCACGGGATGTATCAGACATTTCTGCGGTGTAAAAAGAATGTGGGAAAGGGCCTTCAATGAAGTAGGCCCGTGCCTGTCACGGCGTATAGATGCACAGCTCGGCCGTGGCGCGGGTCATTGCGATTTGGGCCAGCGGGTCGTGAAGCGGTTCGTGCACGGCTTGGGCCAGCCATTGCGGGCACTGTGGGTTGCTGCGTTCGGGGCTGAAATCCGCCAATTGTTGCAGCAGGCGTTTTTGCAGTTGGTCCAGTTGGGGGCGAATCTTGCCGACCAGATCGGGGCGCGGGGTGTCGGGTGCCTTGCCTTTAAGCTGCCAGTCGGACAGCCGGGTGTATTGCACCAATTTGTTCGCTTCAATCTGGGCGCTGAAGAACTGCTCTGCGGCTTCAGGTGCCAGGTTGTAGCTGGAGGCCTGGGCCCTCACGCTGGCGATCACAGCCTGTTCCCTGGGGCGATCTTCCACGGCCTTGTGGCTGTCCCATTTGCTCAGCGCCACCTGGTCGGCGATGGCCAGGCGCTCGGCGATGCTGTCGAGCAGCGGCGCGAGAGTAGGCGGTGCGGCGCAGGCACTGGCGCTGACGAATAGCAGAGCGAATACAAGTCTATGTTTCAACGGTGATCTCCTTGTGGGAGCGGGCTTGCTCGCGAATACGGTTGTTCAGTCGATGCATCTGGTGCCTGATCCACCGCATTCGCGAGCAAGCCCGCTCCCACATGTTTGATTGGGTTTACAGAACTGAAGCTGCATCAGTCCAAGGCTACTTTAACCTCCCCGTTACGCGCGAAAACCCAGGCAAAAAAAAGACCTCCCGAGGGAGGTCTTTTTCGTCACGCCGCTCTTAAGACGCGGCGCTACCGGATCAGCAGCTGTAGTACAGCTCGTATTCCAGTGGGTGTACGAAGGTGCGCACTTTGATTTCTTCTTCGCTTTTCAGCTCGATGTAGGCATCGATGAAGTCGTCGCTGAATACGCCGCCCTTGGTCAGGAACGCACGGCCCTTGTCCAGCTCTTCCAGGGCTTCTTTCAGGCTGCCGCACACTTGTGGGATCTCTTTGGCCTCTTCAGGCGGCAGGTCGTACAAGTTTTTGTCGGCGGCGTCGCCAGGGTGGATCTTGTTCTGGATGCCGTCCAGGCCAGCCATTACCAGGGCAGCGAAGGCCAGGTATGGGTTGGCAGCCGGGTCCGGGAAGCGCGCTTCGATACGGCGAGCGCGAGGGCTGGACACGTAAGGAATACGGATCGAAGCGGAACGGTTACGGGCCGAGTAAGCCAGCATTACCGGTGCTTCGAAACCTGGGACCAGACGCTTGTAGGAGTTGGTCGACGGGTTGGTGAAGCCGTTCAGGGCCTTACCGTGCTTGATGATACCGCCGATGAAGTACAGGGCAGTGTCGGACAGGCCGGCATAACCTTCGCCAGCGAAGGTGTTCTTGCCATCTTTGGCGATGGACAGGTGAACGTGCATACCCGAACCGTTATCGCCATACAGCGGCTTAGGCATGAAGGTAGCGGTACGGCCGTAGGCATCAGCCACGTTGTGTACGCAGTACTTCAGGGTCTGAACTTCGTCAGCCTTGGCCACCAGGGTGTTGAACTTCACACCGATTTCGTTCTGGCCGGCAGTCGCCACTTCGTGGTGGTGAACTTCGATGACCAGGCCCATTTCTTCCATGGCGTTGCACATGGAGGTACGGATTTCGTGGTCGTGGTCGAACGGCGGAACTGGGAAGTAGCCACCTTTGACGCCTGGACGGTGGCCTTTGTTGCCGCCTTCGATGTCCTGGTCGGACATCCACGAACCTTGTTCGGAGAAGATCTTGAACATGGAGCCGGAGATGTCGGACTTGAACTTGACCGAATCAAAGATGAAGAATTCTGGCTCCGGGCCTACGAATACGGTGTCGCCGATACCGGTCGACTTCAGGTATTCCTCGGCACGCTTGGCGATCGCACGTGGGTCGCGGTCGTAGCCTTGCATGGTCGAAGGCTCGATCACGTCGCAGACGATGATCAGGGTTGGGTCTTCGGTGAACGGGTCGAGAACGGCAGTGCTGTCGTCCGGCATCAGGATCATGTCGGAAGCTTCGATGCCTTTCCAGCCAGCAATGGAGGAACCGTCGAACATTTTGCCTTCTTCGAAGAAAGCATCATCCAGCGCGTCGCGAGCCGGCATGGTCACGTGGTGCTGAGTACCTTTAGTGTCCGTGAAGCGCAGATCAATCCATTTAACGTCATGATCTTTGATGAGTTGAACCGACTTCGACATGGTGTCCTCCGGGTGGCTTCGGGCTGGGGTAGTGGAGTTAGCCCTTAGAATGTGGGTGATGCCGGCGCGAATACTCGACCAAGGCAACCTGCCTCACAAGAGAGCAAATTGCATGCCAGTGCGCCAACATGGCCTTTTTGCCTCAAAATGGCCCCTATAACGGTGCAATCCGCTGAAGCGGAATAAATAACGCACTGCAATGTAGCGTTAATTTGTGTAAATGACCCGTTTTGGTGCACGTTATGGGCAATGCATATTAACTGGTTAAACCTTGAGCGATTTCCGCTATAATCCGCGCCCCCCTTTTTCAGCAGGCCCGGCGCGCGCTGTTTCCATGAAATTAATCGTTAAAGTCTTCCCCGAGATCACCATCAAGAGCCGACCGGTACGGACGCGTTTCATCCGTCAGTTGGCCAAGAACATCCGTGCCGTGCTCCGTGACTTGGACCCGGCTGTGGTGGTGAACGGCGTGTGGGACAATCTCGAGCTGGAAACCCGTATTACCGACGCCAAAGCCTTGAAGGACATGACCGAGCGCCTGAGCTGCATGCCGGGCATCGCGCATTTCCTGCAGGTGGATGAGTACCCGCTGGGCGACTTCGATGACATCACCGAAAAGTGCAAACAGCACTACGGCAATGAGCTTGAAGGCAAGATCTTTTCGGTGCGCTGCAAGCGTGCCGGCAAGCACACTTTCAGCTCCATGGACGTCGAGAAATACGTCGGCAGCAAGCTGCGTCGCGAGTGCGGCGCAGCCGGAATCTCCCTGAAAGCACCGCAAATTGAAGTGCGCATGGAAATTCGCGACCAACGGTTGTTTGTGATTCACAGCCAGCACAACAGCATCGGCGGCTACCCGCTGGGCGCCCTGGAACAGACCCTGGTACTGATGTCCGGCGGTTTCGATTCCACGGTGGCCGCCTACCAGATCATGCGCCGCGGCCTGATGAGCCACTTCTGCTTCTTTAATCTGGGCGGGCGTGCACATGAATTGGGCGTGATGGAAGTCGCGCACTTTATCTGGAAGAAGTACGGCAGCTCCCAACGCGTGCTATTCGTAAGCGTGCCGTTTGAGGAAGTGCTCGGCGAAATTCTCGGCAAAGTCGATAACAGTCATATGGGCGTAGTATTGAAGCGTATGATGTTGCGCGCTGCGTCCAGAATCGCCGATCAGTTACAGATCGACGCGCTGGTGACCGGTGAAGCGATTTCCCAGGTATCCAGCCAGACGCTGCCGAACCTGTCGTTGATCGACTGCGTGACCGAGAAGCTGGTGCTGCGCCCGCTGATCGCCAGTCACAAGCAGGACATCATCGACCTGGCCGAAGAAATCGGCACGGCGGACTTCGCCAAGCACATGCCTGAATACTGTGGGGTCATTTCGGTGAACCCCAAGACCCACGCCAAGCGCAACCGCGTGGAGTACGAAGAACAACAGTTCGACATGGCGATTCTGGAGCGTGCGCTCGAGAACGCCAAAATGGTCCCGATCGATCGCGTAATCGACGAATTGGGCCAGGACGTGAAAATCGAAGAAGTCAGCGAAGCCCTGGCCGGCCAGATCGTCGTCGACATCCGTCACCCGGATGCCGCTGAAGATGAGCCGCTGGAAATCACTGGCATCGACGTGCAAACGCTGCCGTTCTATGCATTGAACGCGCGTTTCAAGGAACTGGATAACAGCCGTCAGTACCTGCTGTATTGCGACAAAGGCGTGATGAGTCGCCTGCATGCCCACCATTTGCTCAGTGAGGGGCATGCCAATGTGCGCGTTTATCGACCGAGCTAAGAGCCCGGGGCTGTTTGCCTGTGGCCTGCGTCACCGGCCCCCCGACTCTGCCGTCAAGCTGTAACGGCAAGGCCTGACTCTACTGTTAATCGCTGCCACGACCTGTCAGCACACCGAATCCTCTGATCGAGATACACAAGTGATCGAAAATCTACGTAACATCGCCATCATTGCTCACGTTGACCATGGTAAAACCACCCTGGTAGACAAACTCTTGCGTCAATCCGGCACCCTGGAGCGCAACGAGCTCAACGACGAGCGCGTGATGGACTCCAACGACCAGGAAAAAGAGCGCGGTATTACCATCCTGGCTAAAAACACCGCTATCAACTGGAACGGCTACCACATCAACATCGTGGACACCCCGGGCCACGCCGACTTCGGCGGCGAAGTTGAACGTGTAATGTCGATGGTTGACTCCGTTCTGCTGCTGGTTGATGCCCAAGACGGCCCAATGCCGCAAACCCGTTTCGTGACCAAGAAGGCGTTCGAAGCCGGCCTGCGTCCGATCGTGTGCATCAACAAGGTTGACCGTCCAGGCGCGCGTCCGGACTGGGTTCTGGACCAGATCTTCGACCTGTTCGACAACCTGGGTGCTACCGAAGAGCAACTTGATTTCCAAGTGATCTACGCCTCTGCACTGAACGGTATTGCCGGTCTGGAACACACCGCCATGGCGGAAGACATGACCCCGCTGTACCAGGCGATCGTTGACCACGTTCCACCTCCGAAGGTTGACCGTGAAGGCCCGTTCCAGATGCAAATCTCGGCACTGGACTACAACAGCTTCCTGGGTGTTATCGGCGTTGGCCGTATCGCTCGTGGTAGCGTCAAGCCGAACACCCCGGTTGTTGCTATCGGCGCCGACGGCAAGAAGCGTAACGGCCGTATCCTGAAGCTGATGGGTCACCACGGTCTGCACCGTATCGACGTTGAAGAAGCTTTCGCAGGCGACATCGTTTGCGTAAGCGGTATGGACTCGCTGTTCATCTCCGACACCCTGTGCCAGCCGGACACTGTCGAGGCGATGAAGCCTCTGACCGTTGACGAGCCAACCGTTTCCATGACCTTCCAGGTAAACGACTCGCCTTTCTGCGGTAAAGAAGGCAAGTTCGTGACTTCCCGTAACATCAAGGAACGTCTGGACAAAGAGCTGCTGTACAACGTTGCACTGCGCGTTGAAGAAGGCGACTCGGCTGACAAGTTCAAGGTTTCCGGCCGTGGTGAGCTGCACCTCTCGGTACTGATCGAAACCATGCGTCGCGAAGGCTTCGAAATGGGCGTTGGTCGTCCAGAAGTGATCATCCGTACTGTTGACGGCGTGAAGCAGGAACCGTTCGAAAACGTCACCATCGACACCCCTGAAGAATCCCAGGGCAAGGTCATGGAAGAGATGGGCCTGCGTAAGGGCGACCTGACCAACATGGTGCCGGATGGCAAAGGCCGTGTGCGTCTGGAATACAACATCCCTGCTCGTGGTCTGATCGGTTTCCGTAACCAGTTCCTGACCCTGACCAACGGTGCTGGCATCCTGACCTCGATCTTCGATCGCTACGACACCATGAAGTCCGGCGACATGTCCGGCCGTCAGAACGGTGTTCTGGTATCGGTAGAAACCGGTAAGGCGCTGACCTACTCCCTGGAAACTCTGCAGGCGCGTGGCAAGCTGTTCGTTGAACACGGTCAAGAGATCTACAACGGTCAGATCGTTGGTCTGAACAGCCGTGACAACGACATGGGCGTCAACCCAACCAAAGGCAAGAAGCTCGACAACATGCGTGCTTCGGGTAAAGACGAAACCATCGCTCTGGTTCCACCTGTTCGCTTCACCCTGGAACAGGCTCTGGAATTCATCCAGGACGACGAGCTGTGCGAAGTTACGCCTAAGTCGATCCGCCTGCGTAAGAAGATCCTGGACGAAGGCGAGCGCACCCGCGCTGCCAAGAAAGCCAAGAACTGAGTTAACTCAGGCTGAATGAAAAACGCCCCCGGTCGAAAGGCCGGGGGCGTTTTTTTATGTCTGATTATTCCCACGCTCCGCGTGGGAATGCAGCCCAGGACGCTCCGCGTCCGCACTTGCAGGCGGGACGCGGAGCGTCCCAAGAGGCGTTCCCACGCAGAGCGTGGGAACGATCATCAGAACTTGTCGAGGGTCTTGAACTTGGTCTCGCGCACCACTTCCTTCGGCTTGTACGCGCAATACCCCGGCCGCGGCCCGATTTTCGGGTGGTTGCGGCAGGTATCCGGGCGCTTGTCATAAATAGTGCAGAAGCGCGTCTTACGATCCAGGTACAGGCAATCGTTGTTGCTCATGCGCTGCAGGGTAAAAATCTCGGATTTGGAGTTGTAGCGCTCGACGATGCCTTCTTTCTGCAAACGCTTGGCGATGTTCTTCGGCGGGTCGCCGCGCTCGAACTCATCGACGATGCCAATGCGGATCAGGTCCTTGATCTTCACCTCAACCGGCAGCGTGCAGCAGCTGGACACGCAGCCACCGCACATGTGGGCGGAATATTTCTGCCAAGTCTCGAGACGGTCGAGTTCTGCGGCGGCGATCAGTTGAGGCTTCATCAGGGTTCCAAGGTGGGGCGGTATCCGGGCGCGCGATAATACCGGGATTGATGATTTTTTGAACAATATTTTGCGGTTTTCAGCCCGAAGGCGGCTCAAACGCCGATCGGGCACGACCCCTGCATTAATTTTCGGCAAAGGTGAATGAGTTAAAAAACTGCCGAACCAGACCGTCTACCGTCTGTCAGACCGACTAGGCTCTAGCAACTCCTTCAATCTCGCCCGAGGTCGCACCGATGTCTCAGGAACCGCTTGCACGAGAAGCAGAGGTAGCCGCATTCCGCGATGCTGTCTTGACCAAACTTACCTACGCGGTGGGCAAAGACCCCGACCACGCCTTCGACCACGACTGGTTTGAAGCCATTGCCCTGGCCGCGCGCGACCAGATGGTCGATCACTGGATGGACCACACGCGGCGTATCTACCGTAAAGGCCAGAAGCGGGTTTATTACCTCTCCCTCGAATTCCTGATCGGTCGTTTGCTCTACGACAGCCTGAGCAACCTCGGCGTGTTGGAGATCGCTCGCGAAGCGCTGTCCGAACTGGGCGTCGACCTGGAACGCATTCGCCTGCTGGAGCCCGACGCGGCGCTCGGCAACGGTGGCCTGGGCCGCTTGGCGGCGTGCTTTATGGAAAGCATGTCGACCCTGGGCATTGCCGGCCACGGTTATGGCATTCGTTATGAGCACGGCTTGTTCCGCCAGGCGATTGTCGATGGCTGGCAGCAGGAGCAGACCGAACGCTGGCTGGATTTCGGCAACCCGTGGGAATTCGAGCGGGCCGAAGTGATTTACCCGATCGGCTTTGGCGGCAGCGTCGAAACCCTGCCGGACGCCTCCGGCAAGCTAATCCAAGTGTGGTCGCCCAACGAAACCGTTCGCGCCGTTGCTTATGACACGCCGGTGGTCGGCTGGCGTGGCGCCAGCGTCAACACCCTGCGCCTGTGGCGTGCACGCGCCGTCGAAGACCTGCACCTGGAGCGTTTCAACGCCGGTGACCACTTGGGCGCCGTTGCTGAAGTGGCCCGCGCCGAAAGCATCTCCCGCGTGCTTTACCCGGCTGACAGCACCGAAGCAGGGCAGGAACTGCGCCTGCGCCAGGAATACTTCTTCGTCTCCGCCTCGCTGCAGGATTTGCTGCGCCGCCACAAGAACATGCACGGTTCGGTATTAAGCCTTGGCGAACACGCCGCCATCCAGCTCAACGACACTCACCCCTCGATTGCCGTGGCCGAGTTGATGCGCCAACTGGTCGACTTGCACGACATTCCGTGGGAAGCCGCGTGGGATGTCACCGTTGAAACCCTTTCATACACCAACCACACCTTGTTGCCCGAGGCGTTGGAAACCTGGCCGGTCGGCCTGATGGAACGCATGCTGCCGCGGCACATGCAGATCATCTACCTGATCAACGCCCAGCACATTGACTCGCTGCGGGCCAAGGGCATCCACGATTTTGACGTACTGCGCGCCGTGTCGCTGATCGAAGAAGACAACGGCCGCCGCGTGCGCATGGGCAACCTGGCGTTCCTCGGCTCGCATAGCGTCAACGGTGTGTCGGGTTTGCACACTCAACTGATGCGCAGCACGGTGTTCTCCGAACTGCACAAGCTGTACCCGGAACGCATCAACAACAAAACCAACGGCATCACCTTCCGCCGCTGGCTGTACCAGGCCAACCCCAAGCTCACCGACATGCTGGTGGAAGCGCTGGGCCCGGACATTCTCGACACCATGGAAACCCGCCTCACGGAGCTGGAAACCTTCGCCGAGAAGCAGGCTTTCCGCAAAGCCTTCGCCGATCAGCGCTTGCACAGCAAGCGTGCACTGGCTGAGATCATCCACGAGCGCCTGGGCATTTCGATCAACCCGGCGGCGATGTTCGATGTGCAGGTCAAGCGCATCCATGAATACAAACGCCAGTTGCTTAACCTGCTGCACACGGTGGCGCTCTACCAGGCCATCCGTGCCGAGCCGGGCACCGACTGGGTGCCACGGGTGAAGATCTTCGCGGGCAAGGCTGCCGCCAGTTATCACCAGGCCAAGTTGATCATCAAGTTGACCAACGACATCGCCCGCACCGTCAACAACGACCCGACCGTGCGCGGTTTGCTCAAGGTGGTGTTCCTGCCCAACTACAACGTCAGCCTGGCGGAAAGCATCATTCCGGCGGCGGACTTGTCGGAGCAGATCTCCACGGCCGGTTTCGAAGCCTCGGGCACCAGTAACATGAAGTTCGGCCTCAATGGCGCGCTGACCATCGGCACCATGGACGGCGCCAACGTAGAGATGCACGAGCGGGTGGGGGCCGACCACATGTTTATCTTTGGCCTCAGCGCGCAGCAGGTTGAAGCCCGCAAGCACGCTGGCGAATTCAACGCCGGGCCGGACATTGCCGCCTCTCATCGCCTCAACGATGTACTGCAAGCGATTCGCGGCGGGGTGTTCTCGCCGGATGATCCGGGTCGTTATGTGGGCTTGGTCGACGGGCTGATCGACTACGACCGTTTCCTGGTGTGTGCCGACTTCGACTCCTACTGGGACGCCCAGGCACGGGTCGAGGCGCATTGGCATGATTCCAAGGCATGGTGGCGCTCGGCGGTACTCAATACCTCGCGCATGGGGTGGTTCTCGTCCGACCGGACCATTCGCGAATACGCCACCGAGATCTGGAAAGCCCTGGACTAAACACCGCCGTAAAAAATGTGGGAGGGGGCTTGCTCCCGATGGCGGGGTGTCAGTTTGCAGATATGTCGATTGATGCACCGCTATCGGGGGCAAGCCCCCTCCCACATTGGCCCTGCGTCGATATACTAGGCCCCGGTTTGCCCGCCTCGGGCTGCTTAGGGATATCGACCATGCAATGGATTTTCATGCTGATTGGCCTGGTGCTCGGCTGGACGCTCGATGAGTCGTTCACGGATGCCGGGTTCGGTGCGCTGCTGGGGCTGGGCATCGGCCAGGCTATTCGCTTGTCGATGTTGTCGACTCAAGCGAACCAGCAAGCGCGTCAGTTGGAAACCACGCAGAAGGCGCTGATAGCGCTGGGTGAGCGTCTGCGGCAACTGGAAGTGCCTGCGCCGACAAGCAGTGTCATTGTCGAATCCCCTATCCCTGAACAAACACCCGTTGTTGCAACGCCCGAACTTGTTTGGGAGCTACCCGCCGAACTGGCGCCTGTGGCCGTGGCTGCCGAAGCCAGCCAGCCGCTGCCGGATGACGTCTGGGCGCAAGCGCCGACACCAAAACCTAAAGAACCTGCCATTCCCCGCGGCCCCAACCTGATCGAGCGCGCCATCAGCGGCGCACGCAATTGGCTGTTTGGCGGTAACACCGTGCTGCGCGTTGGCGTGGTGCTGTTGTTCCTCGGCCTGGCATTTTTGCTGCGCTATGCCACCGAAGGCGTGGTGGTGCCGATTGAACTGCGTTACGCCGGGGTTGCCGCTGCCGCCATCGGCCTGCTGGGCTTGGGTTGGTGGCTGCGGCTGCGCAACAGCAATTACGGCCTGATGCTGCAAGGCACCGGCATTGCCGTGCTGTACCTGACGGTATTTGCCGCGATGCGCTTGCACCCGCTGATCGACCCAAGCGCCGCACTCGGCCTGCTGGTGGCGGTCACCGTATTCTCGGCAATCCTGGCAATCACCCAGGACGCCCTCGGCCTGGCCTGTGCAGCGGCGCTGGGTGGCTTTGCCGCACCGATCCTCACGTCCACCGGCGCCGGCAATCACGTGGCGCTGTTCAGTTACTTTGCACTGCTCAACGCCGGCATCCTCGCCATCGCCTGGTTCAAGGCCTGGCGCCTGCTCAACCTGATCGGGTTTGTGGGCACTTTTGGCATCGGTTTCGTGTGGGGCATGCGCTCTTACACGCCGGAATTGCTGTGGAGCACCGAGCCGTTCCTGATCCTGTTTTTCCTGATGTACCTGGCCATCGGCCTGTTGTTCGCCCGACGCAAGTTGCAAGAGATGGGCGATGCCCCCGAGGACCGTAATGCGCTGCTGCGCTGGTCGGCCGCCAAGGGTGATTATGTTGACGGCAGCATGCTGTTCGGCCCGCCGCTGGTGGGCTTTGGTTTGCAGTTCGCCTTGGTGCAGCACCTGGAATTCGCCGCTGCGTTCAGTGCGCTCGGCTTGGGGCTTATCTACATGGGCCTGGCCCGAGTGCTCAGCGGCGGGCGCGCCCTGTTGCTGGCGGAAACCTGCCTGGCGCTGGGGGTGATCTTTGCCAGCCTGGCGATTCCTCTGGGCCTCGATGCGCGCTGGACGGCGGCCGCGTGGGCGGTAGAAGGCGCGGGGATCTTTTGGCTCGGCTTGCGTCAGCAACGGCCGCTGGCACGCGCATTTGGCCTGTTGTTGCAGTTGGGCTCAGCGGTGGCGTTCCTCAGTGAGCTGCGCATCGGCGAACACAGTTTGCTCGACGGTGCGCCATTGGGTGCGCTGTTGCTGGGCGCGGCATTGCTGTTCAGTTTCGATCAGTTGCGCAAGGCGACGGCCGAACAGTCGGCGGCTTGGGAGCGCCAAGGCATGCCGGTGCTGGCGAGCCTGGGCCTGACCTTTTTGTACCTGCTCGCCCCCTTGCTGTTGCTGACCCAAGGCACCGCCATCAGTTGGGCCATCGCCGGTCTGGTCACCCTGTTTGTCGGCCTGCGCATCGGCTCGCGCACCTTCCTGTTCAGCGCCTTCGCCGTGCAGTTGCTGGGCGGTGCGCTGTTCCTGCTGCGCTTGCAGGGCGGTGATGGGGCGGCAGTATTGAGTGCCGGTTGGACCGGGTTGTTGACCGCTTCGCTGATTGGCCTGGCGTTGGTCGGCGGCATGCTGATGGCGGCGCGCGACGACATGGTGCGCAGCGACCTACGCCTGTTGCGCGGGCTGTCGGTGGTGTTGCTCGCAGGTTTAGTGCTGATCAACCTCGCGGTGCTGTTCGTGTTGCCATGGGAAAGTGCCAGCGGTGTGTGGGCGGCCAGCGGCTTGTTGATCATCTGGTTGAGCCTGTACCTGCAACAGCGCGTCAGCTTCGTGTTTGGGTTGCTGTTGCAACTGGTCGGTGGTGCCTCGTTCCTGCTCGCGATGCCGGAGCTGCTCGGGCCGTTGAGCCGCGAGGGCTTGCGCCCCTTGGCGCACAGCGGTTTCTGGACGCCGATGGTGTTGGGCCTGGCCGCATTGGTAGGCGCCTGGCGCTTGCAGCGCGAGCCGCATGCGCCGCTGTTTACCGTGTTGAGACTGCAACGCCTGTCCGACCTGCTGCTGGTGTGGGGCGCGGCGTGGTGGGCGCTGGCGTTGATCGGCGAAGTGCTGCGGTTTACCCCGCAGCAACTGCAGGGGCCAGGGTTGCTCGGCATCGCGGCGGTGAGCGTGGCGATCTGGGCGCTGCTGGCCGCACGTTTGCGCTGGGCATCGCTGGGCATGCTGTGCGCCTTGCTAATGCCGGCGGCGGGCGTGGTGTTGCTGGCGTCTGCCGATGATTACTACCACCCGGCGGCGCAGTACGGCTGGTTGGCGTGGTTGGCGGTGTTTGTAGTGCATTTCATCGCGCTGCACCGTTTGGCCACGGTGGTGCCGAGCAAGGTGCTGAGCATCGCTCACGTGCTCGGCTGCTGGATGCTGATCGGCGTGCTGGCGCTGCAGCTGCGTTACGGCCTGTTGTTGCTGTCCAGCGAATACAACGCCTGGCGCTGGCTGGGTTGGGCGATTCTGCCAAGCCTGTACCTGGTGCTGGCGGCCGCGCCGCGCCATTGGCCGTGGCCGGTGTCGGCTTATCCGCGTGAATACCGTGTACTCGCTGCGTTGCCGCTGGCGGTGCTGATGCTCGGCTGGTTCTGGCTGGCGAATATCTTCAGCGACGGCACCGCTGAACCGCTGCCGTATGTGCCGCTGTTCAACCCGCTGGACTTGGGCCTGCTGTTTGCGCTGCTGGGTATTTACCTGTGGTCACGTAGCGTGGCACCGCAGCGCGGGCCGCGTGCCGGGCTGATCGCTCAAGGTGTTGCGGGTGCTTCGTTGTTTGCCTTCTTCACCGCATTGGTGATGCGCACCGCCCACCATTGGGCGGGCGTGCCGTTCCAACTGGATGCCTTGCTGTCGTCCATGTTGGTGCAGGCCGGTCTGTCGATTGTCTGGACGCTCATCGCACTCGGGCTGATGATCGGCGGCCATTTGCGCCATCGTCGCGAAGTGTGGCTGATCGGCGCGGCGCTGATTGCGGTGGTGGTCGCCAAGTTGTTCTTTGTCGAGCTGAGCAACCGTGGCGGGCTGGCGCGGATTGTTTCGTTTATCGGCGTGGGCGGGCTGTTGCTGGTGGTGGGTTACTTTGCGCCGCTGCCACCCAAACGTGCCGAGCCGGTGTTGGAAACTGAAGGAGCAACCTCTTGATCGGTAAGTTGAGCGTAATCGCAGTGGGTTTGTGTACGACGTTGTCGGTGTGGGCGCAGGAAACGCCTGCCGACTTCACCACGCAAGTGCCGCTGGCGGTGAGTGGTAGCGGCCCCTGGTATCGCCTGGAGTTGCCGCTGGCTGTGCAATTGAGCGCGCGCCAGGCCGATCTGGGCGATGTGCGCGTGTTCAACGCCGCCGGTGAGCCCCAGGCCTATGCGTTATCGCGCCAATCCGCGCAGCGCACCGAAAGCCGCAATGTGGCCGACGTGAAGTGGTTCCCGCTGTACGCCGCCGACACCCGTGAAAGTGTGCCGGACGTGGTGATGAAATCCACCGCCGAGGGCACCCTGCTGGAGGTGCGCCCATCCAAGGCCGGCAAGCAAGTGCTGCGCGGCTGGGTGCTGGACGCCAGCGCGATCAAGGCGCCGTTGCAGCAACTGAGCCTGGACTGGAGCCGCGAGAGGGACGGCTTCCAGCGTTTCAGCATTGAAGCCAGTGATGACTTGCAGCACTGGGAATCCTGGGGCGATGGCCAGGTGGCGCGCCTGTCGTTTGCCGACGAGCGTGTCGAGCAACATGACGTGAGCTTGCCGGGGCAGTCGGCGCGTTACCTGCGCCTGGTGTGGCAAGGCCAGGTCGCGCCGACGCTGACCTCGGCCAAACTTGTGAGCGCCACCCGCAGCAGCCTGCCGATGCCGTTGGTGTGGTCGCAGCCGTTGTCGGGTACGCGGCTCAAGGCTGGGGAATACAGCTGGCAGCTGCCGACGGGGCTGCCCGTCGAGCGTTTGCGTATCGAGCTGAAGCAACCCAACACGCTGGCGCCGGTCACCTTGGCGGGGCGACGCGAAGCCAATCAAGCCTGGCAGCCGCTGAGTAATGGTGTGTTGTACCGCCTGGCCCAGAACGGCCAAGACGTGGTGCAAGACGAGTTGCAACTGCCGGGTGTTGCTGTTGGCGAGCTCAAGTTGCAGGTGGATGAGCGCGGCGGTGGCCTCGGCGTCGAAGCACCGGCCCTGCGCTTTGCTGTGCGCACGACGCAGTTGGTGTTTCTGGCACGTGGCGAGCCGCCGTTTACCCTGGCGTTGGGCAATGGCTCGGTCAAGGCAGCGAACCTGCCGCTGTCGACCCTGATCCCCGACTACAGCCCCGAGCGCCTGAAAACGCTGGGCCAGGCCAAGGTCACGGGTGACGCGGTGGTTAAAAGCGCCACCGTTGCCGCACCGCCCGAAGCGGGCACCGATTGGAAGAAACTCGGCCTGTGGGCCGTGCTCCTGTTGGGTGTGGCGGCGCTGGGGGCGATGGCCTACAGTTTGTTGCGCCAACCTGCGGCCAAACCGTGAACTCTATTGGCGTTAAATCCTCTGATTAGAGGAAATAACCCCCGACTCGCGTTAAACTGCGCGGGTTTTTAAGCCCCCCATTCTCCGGAGCCTTCCATGTCCCGCGTTACCCTGAGTCGCTATTTGATCGAGCAGACCCGCAGCAACAACACGCCTGCCGATCTGCGCTTCCTTATCGAAGTGGTGGCGCGTGCTTGCAAGGAAATCAGCCACGCCGTCTCCAAAGGCGCGCTGGGCGGTGTCCTGGGCAGCATGGGCACTGAAAACGTCCAAGGCGAAGTGCAGAAGAAGCTCGACGTGATCTCCAATGAGATCCTGCTCGAAGCCAACGAATGGGGCGGTCACCTGGCCGGCATGGCGTCCGAAGAAATGGACAATGCCTACCAGATCCCGGGCAAATACCCGAAAGGCGCCTACCTGCTGGTGTTTGACCCACTGGACGGTTCGTCCAACATCGACATCAACGCACCGGTCGGCACCATCTTCTCGGTACTGCGTTGCCCGAATGAATACCTGAGCCAGAACGAAGCGCTGAACGAAAAAGCCTTCCTGCAGCCAGGCACCGAGCAGGTCGCTGCCGGTTACGCGATCTACGGCCCACAGACCATGCTGGTACTGACCCTGGGCGACGGCGTCAAAGGCTTCACCCTGGACCGCGAAATGGGCAGCTTTGTGCTGACCCACGAAGACATCACTATTCCTGCATCCACTCAGGAATTCGCGATCAACATGTCCAACCAGCGTCACTGGGAAGAGCCGGTTACCCGCTACGTGGGCGAGTTGATGGCGGGTGAGGAAGGCCCGTTGAAGAAGAACTTCAACATGCGCTGGGTCGCCGCGATGGTGGCCGACGTGCACCGTATCCTGACCCGTGGTGGCTTGTTCATGTACCCACGTGACAGCCGCGAGCCGTCCAAGCCGGGCAAACTGCGCTTGATGTACGAAGCCAACCCGATGTCGTTCCTGGTCGAGCAAGCGGGCGGCGCGTCCACCGACGGCCACCAGCGCATCCTCGACATCCAGCCCGAAGGCCTGCACCAGCGCGTGGCGGTGTTCCTGGGTTCGAAGGAAGAAGTTGAGCGCGTGACCGGTTACCACAAGAAGTAACCTGTGGCGAGGGAGCTTGCTCCCGTTGGGCTGCGAAGCGGCCCTAACAATCTTGCGGGCGCTACGCACCCGAGCGGGAGCAAGCTCCCTCGCCACAACGGCTTGATGTTTTGAACCACAAGAAGCCCCGAAACGTTTCAGCGTTTTCGGGGCTTTTTTGTTTTCGTTCATCGGGAACCAGACACCTCTTTTCCCTTCTAAGCTTCTGGCAGATACCCAAGCTGCTTCGTCCCTCCAGGAGTTTTTCCATGTCGTTACGCCGTCTCGCTTTGCTGGCTTTTTGCGTGCTATTGGCCGCTTGCAGCAAGGTCAACCAAGAAAATTACGCGAAATTGTCGGCTGGCATGGCCAAGGCTGAAGTAGAGTCGTTGCTGGGTAAGCCGACCGATTGTTCCGGCGCACTGGGCATGTCCAGCTGCACCTGGGGCGATAAAAACAGCTTTATCAGCGTTCAATATGCCGGTGACAAAGTTCTGATGTTTTCCGGGCAAGGCCTGAAGTAAACCGGGGCGCGAGCCTGCGGGAGAAGAAGAATGATGCGTTTTGTTTTGTGCCTTTGTGCCAGCCTGTTTTTGGCGGGCTGCGCCAGCCATTCTGGCGATGATCTGCAACCCAAGACAGCGAGCAACGTCAACCTCAAGCGTTACCAGGGCACCTGGTATGAGTTGGCCCGATTGCCGATGTACTTCCAGCGCAACTGCGCGCAGTCCGAAGCCCGTTACACGCTGTTGCCCGATGGCGACATGTCGGTGTTCAACCGCTGCCTGACACCTGAGTGGAAGTGGCAAGAAGCCAAGGGCACGGCCACGCCGCAAGTGCCGGGCAAGACCGACAAGCTCTGGGTGGAATTCAATAACTGGTTCACGGCGCTGCTGCCGGGCGTCGCCAAGGGCGATTACTGGGTGCTGTACGTCAGCGATGACTACAAGACCGCCCTTGTTGGCAGCCCGAGCCGACGCTACATGTGGATCTTGTCGCGCACGCCGACGGTGAGTGCCGACACCCGCGAAGACCTGCTGAGCAGGGCGCGGCAGCAAGGGTATGACACCACGCGGTTGATCTGGCGTACGTCGGACAAGCAGATGGCGAAGACCTCGCAATAAACCTGGACAACCGCCGATCAAAATGTGGGAGCGGGCTTGCTCGCGAATACGGAGTGTCAGTCGACAGATGTAATGACTGATACACCGCATTCGCGAGCAAGCCCGCTCCCACATTTGGTTTGCATTGTTTGTTAGCCCAGCAACTCTCTTAACACTTGCGTAAAGGCCCGGCTGCTCTCTTCTTCACCGGCATGGCGCCCATCGCGCACTACCCACTTGCCGTTGACCAGCACATCGCGCACTTGCCGATCACCACCGGCGAACAGCCAGCGATTAAGAATGCCGTCCTCGGTCGCCGTCGCCAAGTACGGATCATTGCCGTCCAGCACGATCCAATCCGCACGCTTACCCACTTCCAAGCGACCAATCGGCTGGCCCAGCGCCTGGGCGCCGCCGTCGAGCGCGGCATCAAACAGCGTGCGACCGACCATCGGCTGATCACTGCGGTACAAGCGGTTGCGCCGCTGGTCACGCAGGCGCTGGCCGTATTCCAGCCAACGCAACTCTTCCACCACACTCAACGACACATGGCTGTCGGAGCCAATACCCATGCGTCCGCCTTGGGCGAGAAAATCCACCGCCGGGAAGATCCCGTCGCCCAGGTTGGCTTCAGTAGTCAGGCACAGGCCGGCAATGGCGCGGCTCTTGGCCATGCGCGCCACTTCGTCAGCATCAGCATGAGTGGCATGCACCAGGCACCAGCGCTCATCGACGTCGACATTGTCATACAGCCACTGCAGCGGGCGTTTGCCGCTCCAGGCCAGGCAGTCATCGACCTCCTTTTGCTGCTCGGCAATGTGGATATGCACCGGGCAAGCCGTGTCGCTGGCGGCCAGTACATCATTGATTTGTTGCGGCGTTACGGCGCGCAGGGAGTGGAAACACAGGCCCAGCTGTTGCGCCGGTTGCGCGGCGAGGATCGGCTTGAGCCGCGCTTGCAGGTCCAGATAACTTTCGGTGCTGTTGATAAACCGTCGCTGGCCTTCATTCGGCGCCTGGCCACCGAACCCGGAATGGGTGTAGAGCACCGGCACCAGCGTCAGACCAATCCCGCTGCTGGCGGCTGCCTGGCTGATCTGGCGCGACAGTTCTGTGCGGTCGGCATACGGCTGGCCGCTGACGTCGTGGTGTACGTAGTGAAATTCGGCCACCGAGGTGTAACCGGCCTTGAGCATCTCGATATACAGCTGGCGGGCGATGACCTGCAGTTGCTCCGGGTTGATCTTGCCGACCATGCGGTACATCAAGTCGCGCCAAGTCCAGAAGCTGTCATTCGGGTTGCCGGCCACTTCGGCCAAACCCGCCATGGCACGTTGGAACGCGTGGGAATGCAGGTTCGGCATGCCCGCCAGCACCGGGCCTCTGAGCCGTTCGGCGCCGTCTGCATTGGCATTGGGCTCAACGTGGGTCAGCACGCCATCGGCGCTGACTTCAAAGCGTACATCGTTGGCCCATCCATTAGGCAGCAGCGCGCGTTCGGCAAAGAAAGCGGACATGATCAAGGCACCCCGGTCGTGTGTTTATTTGTATATACATATACAGACGTTTGCCTGCTCGGTAAACTCCGGCAATCTATGCATCTTTTCCCCCTGCAAGGATTCCCTGTGCCGACTCCGCCTGCCAAGTCTTCGCTGGCTGCCCACATGGACGAAAGTCCGGCGCCCTTGTATGCCCGCGTCAAACAGATGATCAGCCAGCAGATCCTCAACGGCAACTGGCCGCCGCATTACCGCGTGCCGTCCGAGAGCGAGCTGGTCAGCCAGCTGGGTTTCAGCCGCATGACCATCAACCGCGCCCTGCGCGAGCTCACGGCCGAAGGGTTGCTGGTGCGCATGCAAGGCGTCGGCACGTTCGTCGCCGAGCCGAAAAGCCAATCGGCACTGTTTGAAGTGCACAACATTGCCGATGAGATCGCCTCTCGCGGTCATCGGCATACCTGCCAGGTTATCCACTTGTGCGAAGAGGCCGCAGGCTCCGAGCGTGCCGTGGCCCTGGAAATGCGCGAAGGCGGGCGGGTGTTCCACTCGCTGATCGTGCATTTTGAAAACGACATCCCGGTGCAAATCGAAGACCGTTTCGTTAACGCCCTGGTCGCGCCGGACTACTTGCAGCAAGACTTCACCCAACAAACGCCGTACGCCTATTTGAACCAGGTTGCGCCGCTGACCGAAGGCGAGCACGTGGTCGAAGCGATCCTCGCCGATGCCGAAGAGTGCAAACTGCTGCAAATCGAGCCGAGCGAGCCATGCCTGTTGATTCGCCGCCGCACTTGGTCGGGTCGCCAGCCGGTGACCGCCGCGCGTTTGATCCACCCCGGTTCCCGTCATAGCCTGGAAGGACGTTTCAGTAAATGAGTGCAGTGAAAGTCTGGCGCGCCGCCGATTACATCCGCATGCCGTGGAAAAACGGCGGCGGCAGCACCGAAGAAATCACCCGTGATGCAGGCCAAGGCCTGGATGGCTTTGGCTGGCGCCTGTCGATTGCCGATATCGCTGAGTCGGGTGGGTTTTCGACCTTCGCCGGCTACCAGCGCGTGATCACGGTGATCAAAGGCGCGGGCATGGTGCTGACGGTGGATGGCGAGGAACAGCGCGGGTTGTTACCGCTACAGCCGTTCGCATTCAGCGGCGACAGTCAGGTTTCCTGCCGCTTGATCACTGGGCCGATTCGCGATTTCAACCTGATCTACTCGCCGCAGCGTTACCACGCGCGCTTTCAGTGGATAGACGGTGTGCAGCGGTTTTTCACCACGGCGCAGACGGTGCTGGTGTTCAGCGTGGCGGATGAAGTGAAGGTGCTGGATCAGAAGCTGGGCCATCACGATTGCCTGCAAATCGACGGTAACACCCACCTGCTGGACCTCTCGGTTACCGGCCGCTGCTGCATTATCGAACTGACCCAGCGCGGTTAAAAATGTGGGAGCGGGCTTGCTCGCGAATGCGGTGGGTCAGCCAGCCTATCTGGCACTGATACAACGCATTCGCGAGCAAGCCCGCTCCCACATTTGTTTCTCCATCGTCTTCACGATCTGTTTCCAGTCCCGCACCAAATTGTTACCGAACGCCCCAGCGTGGCGCAAAGCCGCGCCATCGTGACAAATTTCCCTCGCTGCAAAACACCCGCGCAAGAAATTTCACCAAGCCTCAAAGCCTTAATTTCCAAGGCTTTCACACACCTTCCCAAAAAATCTCACGCCCTCGCTAAGAAAGTTGGCCGCTTGATTGCATATGCTTGTACATACAAGTAAAGATGTGTGCGTAAGACTCTCCTTCGCACCATCAATGTTCGCGCATCGATCGCCGAGGAGTCTTAGCAGTGACCAAGCCTACAAAATACCGTGACGTCGAAATCCGCGCCGCCCGCGGTAACAAGCTCACCGCCAAAAGCTGGCTGACTGAAGCGCCGCTGCGCATGTTGATGAATAACCTCGACCCGCAAGTGGCCGAAAACCCGAAAGAACTGGTGGTGTACGGCGGTATTGGCCGCGCGGCGCGCAACTGGGAGTGCTACGACCAGATCGTCGAGAGCCTCACTAACCTGAATGACGACGAGACCCTGCTGGTGCAATCCGGCAAGCCGGTCGGCGTGTTCAAGACCCACAGCAACGCCCCGCGCGTGCTGATCGCCAACTCCAACCTGGTGCCGCACTGGGCCAGCTGGGAACACTTCAACGAACTGGATGCCAAGGGCCTGGCCATGTACGGCCAGATGACCGCCGGCAGCTGGATCTACATCGGCAGCCAAGGCATCGTCCAAGGCACCTACGAAACTTTCGTCGAAGCCGGTCGCCAGCATTACAACAGCGACCTGACCGGCCGTTGGGTGCTCACCGCCGGCCTCGGCGGCATGGGCGGCGCGCAGCCGTTGGCCGCAACCCTGGCCGGCGCCTGCTCGCTGAACATCGAATGCCAGCAAGTCAGTATCGACTTCCGCTTGAGCAGCCGTTACGTCGACGAGCAAGCCACCGACCTCGACGACGCCCTGGCCCGCATCGCCAAATACACCAAGGAAGGCAAGGCCATCTCCATCGCCCTGTTGGGTAACGCGGCTGAGATCCTGCCGGAACTGGTCAAGCGCGGCGTGCGCCCGGACATGGTCACCGACCAGACCAGCGCCCACGACCCACTCAACGGCTACCTGCCGGCTGGCTGGACCTGGGACGAATACCGCGCCCGCGCCAAGACCGAACCGGCTGCTGTAATCAAGGCCGCCAAGCAGTCGATGGCCGTGCACGTCAAAGCCATGTTGGAATTCCAGAAGCAAGGCATCCCGACCTTCGACTACGGCAACAACATTCGCCAGATGGCGCAAGAAGAAGGCGTGGAAGACGCCTTCGCCTTCCCAGGCTTCGTACCGGCCTACATCCGCCCACTGTTCTGCCGTGGCATCGGCCCGTTCCGTTGGGCGGCGCTGTCGGGCGACCCGCAAGACATCTACAAGACCGACGCCAAAGTCAAAGAGCTGATCCCCGACGACGCCCACCTGCACAACTGGCTGGACATGGCGCGCGAGCGCATCAGCTTCCAGGGCCTGCCGGCTCGTATCTGCTGGGTTGGCCTGGGCCAGCGCGCCAAGCTGGGCCTGGCGTTTAACGAAATGGTGCGCAGCGGCGAGCTGTCGGCGCCGGTGGTGATCGGCCGTGACCACCTCGACTCCGGCTCGGTCGCCAGCCCGAACCGCGAAACCGAAGCCATGCAGGACGGTTCCGACGCCGTGTCCGACTGGCCACTGCTCAACGCCTTGCTCAACACCGCGAGCGGCGCGACCTGGGTGTCGCTGCACCACGGCGGCGGCGTGGGCATGGGCTTCTCGCAGCACTCCGGCATGGTGATCGTCTGCGACGGCACCGACGAAGCGGCTGAGCGGATTGCCCGCGTACTGCATAACGACCCGGCCACGGGTGTGATGCGCCACGCGGATGCTGGTTACCAGATCGCCATCGACTGCGCCAAAGAACAGGGCCTCAATCTTCCGATGATCAAGTAACCAAATGGGGGAGGGGGCTTTTTGTGGCGAGCAAGCTTGCTTGCGCTGGGGTGCGAAGCAGCCCCCAAAAGCCGGCTCCAGCTGCGCTGTCGAACGGGAGCAAGCTCCCTCGCCACAACAAGCCCATTCCCACATTTGATCTGCGTTGCACACAAAAACAATCCATCAGAGGTTGAACACACATGGCTGCAAATGACGCACGTGCAAGCACCACCCCGTTGATCGAAAGGCGTTCGATCGACTACATCCCGGAAGCGGAAAGACACGGTCGTCTGTTTAGCCAGTTCACCCTATGGATGGGTGCCAACCTGCAAATCACCGCCATTGTTACCGGGGCCCTGGCCGTGGTGCTGGGCGGTGATGTGTTCTGGTCGTTGATCGGTCTGCTGATCGGCCAGTTGATTGGCGGCGGCGTCATGGCGTTGCATGCGGCGCAAGGGCCGAAGCTTGGCCTGCCGCAGATGATCTCCAGCCGGGTACAGTTTGGTGTTTATGGTGCGGCCATCCCGATCGTGCTGGTCTGTTTGATGTACCTGGGCTTCACCGCGACCGGCACTGTGCTTTCCGGCCAGGCGCTGGGCCAGTTGTTTGGCGTCAGTGACAGCGTCGGTATTCTGATCTTCGCCAGTGTCATTGTGCTGGTCACGGTGCTCGGTTACCGGGTGATCCATTGGATCGGTCGCGTTGCCAGCGTCATCGGTGTGGTTGCGTTCGTCTACTTGTTCAGCCGCCTGATCAGCCAGACCGACGTTGGCGCACTGCTGCAAATCCGCCACTTCAGCTGGAGCAGTTTTTTGCTGGCGGTGTCGCTCGCGGCATCCTGGCAGATCGCCTTCGGCCCTTACGTGGCGGACTATTCGCGCTACTTGCCGAGCAAGACGTCCTCGCTGAAAACCTTTTTCGCCGCTGGCGCGGGTTCGGTCATTGGTGCGCAGGTGGCGATGATCCTCGGCGTGTTTGCCGCGGCCATGTCCAACGGGCAATTCGTCGGCCACGAAGTGGCTTACATCGTTGGTTTGAGCGGCACGGGCGCTACTGCTGCGCTGCTGTACTTCAGCATCGCTTTCGGCAAGGTCACCATCTCTACGCTGAACTCCTACGGTAGTTTCATGTGCATCGCGACCATCATCAGCGGCTTTCGTGGTCGCCTGGAAGTCACGCGCCTGCAGCGCCTGGTTTTCGTGCTGGTCATTGTCGGTACTGCGACCCTGATTGCGTTGCTCGGCCAGCACTCGTTCCTCGGTGCATTCAAGTCTTTCATCCTGTTCCTGCTGGCGTTCTTTACGCCATGGAGTGCGATCAACCTGGTGGATTACTACTGCATCACCCGCGAGCGCTATGACGTGCCGGCGCTGGCCGACCCGAACGGTCGCTACGGTCGCTGGAACCTGCTCGGTATCAGCGTCTATGTCTTCGGCGTGCTGGTGCAATTGCCATTCATCTCCACCAAGTTCTACACCGGCCCGCTGGTGGCCGCGCTGGGTGATGTGGATATTTCCTGGATCATCGGTCTGGTACTTCCCGCAGCCCTCTATTACGTCTGTGCGAAAAAGTGGCACAGCGCAATTCCTGAACACCTGATCCTGCCGATCGAGCAGGGCGCTGCACCAATAACAAACGGGCTGGCTGCACAAGCCTGATGGGACGTGGACAGGGCAGGACGCCTACTGACTGCCGTAATCCATTTCAAGATTGGGAGCGTCACAACAATGAAAATGAATAAGACCCTGCTGGCCACGTTGTTTACCGCTGGTTTACTGGCGTCTGCCGGCGCTCAAGCGGCCGGTTGGTGTGAATCCGGCAAGCCTGTGAAATTCGCAGGCTTGAACTGGGAAAGCGGCATGTTGCTCACCGACATCCTGCAAACCGTGCTGGAAAAAGGCTACGACTGCAAAACCGACAGCCTGCCGGGTAACTCCATCACCATGGAAAACGCCCTGAGCAGCAACGACATCCAAGTGTTTGCCGAAGAGTGGGTGGGCCGCAGCGAAGTCTGGAACAAGGCCGAGAAGGCCGGCAAAGTCGTCGGCGTGGGTGCCCCGGTCGTCGGGGCTGTGGAAGGCTGGTACGTGCCGCGTTATGTGATCGAAGGCGATGCCAAGCGCAAGCTTGCACCCAAGGCGCCGGACCTGAAGACCATCGCGGATCTTGCCAAATACGCCTCGGTGTTCAAGGACCAGGAAGAGCCCTCCAAAGGCCGTTTCTACAACTGCCCGGCCGGCTGGACCTGTGAGCTGGACAATAGCGAAATGCTCAAAAGCTACGGCCTGGAAAGCACCTACACCAACTTCCGCCCAGGCACCGGCCCGGCGCTGGATGCGGCGGTGCTGTCGAGCTACAAGCGTGGCGAGCCGATCCTGTTCTACTACTGGTCGCCAACGCCGCTGATGGGCCAGGTTGACCTGGTCAAGCTGGAAGAAAAGCCGGGTGTGGATAAAACCGTGAGCATCAAGGTCGGCTTGTCCAAGACCTTCCACGAGCAAGCGCCGGAGCTGGTGGCCGTGCTGGAAAAGGTCAACCTGCCCATCGACCTGCTGAACCAGAACCTGGGCCGCATGGCCAAAGAGCGAATTGAGTCGCCAAAACTGGCGAAAATTTTCCTCAAGGAACATCCTGAAGTCTGGCACGCATGGGTGAGCGACGACGCAGCCAAGAAAATCGACGCGGCCTTGTAGGTTGAGCGTTCCCGGTTGTCTCAACAGGCAACCGGGCGCCCGGCCACAACCCACTGGATCGAGAGCACGATATGTTTCCTGAGAGTTTTACGTTTTCCATCGCCGACTGGGTCAACGGTTGGGTGGACTCGCTGGTCACCAACTACGGTGATGTGTTCCGGCACATTTCCGACACACTGCTATGGGCCATCGTCAACCTGGAAGGGGTGCTGCGCGCGGCGCCCTGGTGGCTGATGCTGGCCATCGTCGGCGGCATCGCCTGGCATGCCACCCGCAAGGTGGTGACCACAGCGGTGATCGTCGGCCTGCTGTTCCTGGTGGGCGCCGTTGGCCTGTGGGACAAGCTGATGCAAACCCTGGCACTGATGATGGTCGCCACGGTGATCTCGGTGCTGATCGGCATTCCGCTGGGCATTCTGTCGGCGCGCAGCAATCGTCTGCGCTCGGTGCTGATGCCGTTGCTGGACATCATGCAAACCATGCCCAGCTTCGTGTACCTGATCCCGGTGCTGATGCTGTTCGGCCTGGGCAAGGTGCCGGCGATTTTTGCCACCGTGATCTACGCCGCACCGCCGCTGATTCGCCTGACCGACCTGGGCATCCGCCAAGTCGACGGCGAAGTCATGGAAGCCATCAACGCTTTCGGCGCCAACCGCTGGCAGCAACTGTTCGGTGTGCAACTGCCGCTGGCGCTGCCGAGCATCATGGCCGGGATCAACCAGACCACCATGATGGCGTTGTCGATGGTGGTGATCGCCTCGATGATCGGCGCCCGTGGCTTGGGTGAAGACGTGCTCGTCGGCATCCAGACCCTCAACGTCGGCCGTGGCCTTGAAGCCGGGCTGGCGATTGTGATTCTCGCAGTGGTCATCGACCGCATTACCCAGGCCTATGGTCGTCCACGGCATGAGGCGAGCAAATGACTACTGTCAGCAAAATTGAAGTTAAAAACGTCTTCAAGATCTTCGGCAACCGTTCCAAGGAAGCCCTGGCGCTGGTGGGCCAAGGCAAGACCAAGGACCAGGTGCTGGCCGAGACCGGCTGCGTGGTCGGCGTGAATGACTTGTCCCTGAGCATCGGCACCGGCGAGATCTTTGTGATCATGGGCCTGTCGGGTTCCGGCAAGTCCACGCTGGTGCGCCACTTCAACCGGCTGATCGACCCTACCAGCGGCGCGATCCTGGTGGACGGCGAAGACATCCTGCAACTGGACATGGAAGCCTTGCGCCAATTCCGTCGGCACAAGATCAGCATGGTGTTCCAGAGCTTCGGCCTGCTGCCCCACAAGAGCGTGCTCGACAACGTTGCCTACGGCCTCAAGGTGCGTGGCGAAACCAAGCAGGTCTGCGCCGAACGCGCACTGCACTGGATCGAAACCGTGGGCCTCAAAGGCTACGAAAACAAATACCCGCACCAGCTCTCCGGCGGCATGCGCCAGCGTGTGGGCCTGGCCCGCGCCTTGGCGGCCGATACCGACATCATTCTGATGGACGAAGCCTTCAGCGCCCTCGACCCGCTGATCCGTGCCGAAATGCAGGACCAGTTGCTCGAGCTGCAAAAGACCCTGCACAAAACCATCGTGTTCATCACCCACGACCTCGACGAGGCCGTGCGCATCGGCAACCGCATTGCGATCCTCAAGGACGGCAAGCTGATCCAGGTCGGCACGCCGCGCGAGATTTTGCATTCGCCGGCGGATGAGTATGTAGACCGGTTTGTTCAGCGCCGCGCGTCGGTGGTGTAACTGATCGTTCCCACGCTCCGCGTGGGCATGCATCCCGTGACGCTCCGCGTCACTTTCTGACAGCGGGACGCGGAGCGTCCCAGGCGGCATTCCCACGCAGAGCGTGGGAATGATCAAATTAAGAGGCTAGAGATGTCCCAGGCAGCAAAAATCATCATCGCCGACGCCCCCATGCGTTGGCAGGACGTGGTCGCCGTCGCCCGCTTTGGTGCGCAACTCGAACTCTCGGGCCAGGCCTGGGCGCGGATCGACAATGCCCAGGCCATCGTGCAGCGCATCGTCACCAGCGGTGAACGCGCCTACGGTGTGAACACCGGCCTGGGCGCGCTGTGCAATGTGTCGCTCAAGGGCGAGCAACTCAGCCAGCTGTCGCGCAATACCCTGCTAAGCCACGCGTGTGGCGTCGGCCCGGTACTCAGCGACGAGCAGACCCGCGCGATCATCTGCGCGGCCGTCATCAACTACAGCCACGGCAAGTCCGGCCTGCACCCGCAGGTGGTGCATTCGCTGCTGGCGCTGCTTAACCACGGCATCACGCCGCAAGTGCCATCCCAGGGTTCGGTGGGTTACCTGACCCACATGGCCCATGTTGGTGTGGCGTTGCTGGGCGTCGGCACGGTGAGTTATCGCGGCCAGGTCGTGACGGCGCAAGAAGCATTACAGGCAGAAGGTTTGCAACCAGTGGTGCTCGGCGCCAAAGACGGCCTGTGCCTGGTCAACGGCACGCCGTGCATGACCGGCCTGAGCTGCCTGGCCCTGGCCGATGCCCATCACTTGTTGCAATGGGCCGACGTGATCGGCGCCATGAGTTTCGAAGCCCAGCGCGGCCAGATCGACGCGTTCGACGAAGCCATCATCGCCCTCAAGCCGCACCCGGGCATGCAGCAAGTCGGCAGCAACCTGCGCGCCTTGCTCGATGGCAGTGAAGTGATCGCCAGCAGCAAAGGCATTCGCACCCAGGACGCGTTGAGCATCCGCTCGATCCCCCAGATCCACGGCGCGGCGCGCGATCAAGTTGAACACGCCACCCGCCAGATCGAGACCGAACTCAACAGCGCCACCGACAACCCGCTGGTGCTCGGCACCCCGGACAACTACCGCGTGGTGTCCCAGGCCAACCCGCATGGGCAGTCCGTGGCATTGGCGGCGGACATGCTTGCGATTGCCATGGCCGAAATCGGCTCGGTGGCCGAGCGCCGCCTGGACCGCCTGATCAACCCGCATGTCAGCGGCTTGCCGGCGTTCCTGGTCAGCAACCCCGGCGTCAACTCCGGGATGATGATCGTGCAGTACGTCGCCGCCTCGCTGTGCGGGCAAAACCGTCAGCTGGCGCAACCGGCGGTGCTCGACAACTTCGTCACTTCGGGCCTGCAGGAAGATCACCTGAGCATGGGCACCAACGCCGCGCTCAAGTTGCACCAGCTGTTGGCCAACGTTACCCAGATTCTCGCCATCGAGTACTTGTTGGCGGCCCAGGCTTTCGAGTTTCTCAAGGATCAGCGTTTCGGCGCGGGCACCGACAGCGCCTGGCGTTTGCTGCGTGAAAAGGTCCCGGCTTACGAGCAAGACCGCTGGCTGGCGCCGGACATCGCGAGCGCTGCCGCGCTGCTCAAAGACACTGCTTTGCTGCACCAGGTATTACCCAATTTGCACTGAGCACTTATTCAACAGAAGTATTCAAAAGAACAATTCAAAGGAGCATGAATGTGACTGCGCTAAATCTGATTCCAGGCCAACTGAGCCTTGCCCAACTGCGGGCCATCTACCAGCAGCCGGTAACCCTCAGCCTGGATGACAGCGCCACGGCGCAGATCGAAGCCAGTGTTGCCTGCGTGGAGCAGATTCTCGCCGAGAACCGCACCGCCTATGGCATCAACACCGGTTTCGGCCTGCTGGCCTCGACCCGCATCGCCAGTGAAGACCTGGAAAACCTCCAGCGTTCCCTGGTGCTGTCCCACGCCGCCGGCGTCGGTGAGCCGATCAGCGACGCGCTGGTGCGGCTGGTCATGGTGCTCAAGGTCAACAGCCTGAGCCGTGGGTTCTCCGGGATTCGCCGCCAGGTAATCGACGCGCTGATCGCGCTGATCAACGCCGAGGTGTACCCGCATATTCCGCTTAAAGGTTCGGTCGGCGCATCGGGTGACCTGGCGCCCTTGGCGCACATGTCGCTGGTGCTGCTGGGCGAAGGCAAGGCGCGCTATAAAGGCGAATGGCTGGAAGCCACCGAAGCGCTGAAAGTCGCTGGCCTGACGCCGCTGACCCTCGCCGCCAAAGAAGGCCTGGCGCTGCTCAATGGCACCCAGGTGTCCACGGCTTATGCCCTGCGCGGCTTGTTCGAAGGCGAAGACTTGTTCGCGGCGGCAATCGCTTGCGGCGGCCTGACTGTAGAGGCCGTGCTCGGTTCGCGCTCGCCGTTCGACGCGCGTATTCACGCCGCACGTGGCCAGCGTGGGCAGATCGATTCGGCTGCGGCCTATCGCGACCTGCTCGGCGAAAGCAGCCAGGTCTCGCAGTCGCACCAGAACTGCGACAAGGTGCAAGACCCGTACTCCTTGCGTTGCCAGCCACAAGTCATGGGCGCCTGCCTGACCCAGTTCCGCCAGGCCGCCGAAGTGCTGGTGGTGGAAGCCAACGCCGTGTCGGATAACCCGCTGGTGTTCGCAGCCGAAGGCGACGTGATCTCCGGTGGTAACTTCCATGCCGAACCCGTGGCCATGGCCGCTGACAACATGGCACTGGCCATCGCCGAAATCGGCTCGCTGAGTGAGCGCCGTATCTCGCTGATGATGGACAAGCACATGTCGCAACTGCCGCCGTTCCTGGTGGGCAATGGCGGGGTCAACTCCGGCTTCATGATCGCCCAGGTGACCGCCGCGGCACTCGCCAGCGAGAACAAGGCACTGTCGCATCCGCACAGCGTCGACAGTTTGCCGACTTCCGCCAACCAGGAAGACCACGTGTCGATGGCGCCGGCTGCTGGCAAGCGTTTGTGGGAAATGGCTGAGAACACCCGTGGCATTTTGGCTGTTGAGTGGCTGGCTGCGTGCCAGGGCCTCGACCTACGTGACGGCCTGAAATCCTCGCCGAAACTGGAAAAAGCCCGTGGCATCCTGCGCGCCAAGGTGGGCTTCTACGACAAGGACCGTTTCTTCGCCCCGGACATCAATGCCGCCAGCGAACTGCTCGCCAGCCGCTGCCTGAATGAGCTGGTGCCGGCCAAGCTCCTGCCGAGCTTGTAACCGATCGTTCCCACGCTCTGCGTGGGAATGCTGCCCTGGACGCTCCGCGTCCGCTTTCAGAGTCGTGACGCGGAGCGTCACAGGATGTGTTCCCACGCGGAGCGTGGGAACGATCTTCTCCTCATAAGAATAATAGGGACGAGAAATGCACCAGCAAGAAAAAGGTTTGAAACGCGGGCTCAGCGCCCGACATATTCGCTTCATGGCACTCGGTTCCGCGATCGGCACCGGGCTGTTCTATGGCTCCGCTTCGGCTATCCAGATGGCCGGCCCCGCCGTGCTGCTGGCTTACCTGATCGGCGGCGCCGCGGTGTTCATGGTGATGCGCGCCCTCGGCGAAATGGCCGTGCACAACCCGGTTTCCGGCTCCTTCGGCCAGTACGCCAGCACCTACCTGGGCCCTATGGCCGGGTTTGTCCTCGGCTGGACCTACGCGTTTGAAATGATCATCGTCTGTCTCGCCGACGTCACCGCTTTCGGCATCTACATGGGCTTCTGGTTTCCCGAGGTCGCGCGCTGGGTGTGGGTGCTCGGCATCGTGTTTTTGATCGGTGGCCTGAACCTGTGCAACGTCAAAGTGTTTGGCGAGATGGAGTTCTGGCTGTCGCTGCTCAAGGTCGGCGCCATTGTCGCGATGATCCTCGGCGGCTTCGGCATCATGCTGTTCGGTATCCATTCGGCCGGTGACACCCAGGCCAGCGGCATCAGCAACCTGTGGGCCCACGGCGGCTTCATGCCTAACGGCATCGGCGGCCTGATCGCCTCGTTCGCGGTGGTGATGTTTGCCTTCGGCGGCATCGAAATCATCGGCATCACCGCCGGTGAGGCCAAAGACCCGCAGCGCGTGATCCCCAAGGCGATCAACGCGGTGCCGCTGCGTATCCTGTTGTTCTACGTGCTGACCCTGTTTGTGCTGATGGCTATTTACCCGTGGCCGCAGATCGGCAGCCAAGGCAGCCCGTTCGTGCAGATCTTCAGCAACTTGGGCATTGGCTCGGCGGCGACCATCCTCAATATCGTGGTGATTTCGGCGGCCGTGTCGGCCATCAACAGCGACATCTTCGGCGCCGGCCGCATGATGTACGGCCTGGCCCAGCAAGGGCAGGCGCCCAAGGGCTTTGCGCAGCTGTCCAAACAAGGCGTGCCGTGGATGACCGTGGTGGTAATGGGCGCGGCGCTGCTTGGCGGCGTGGTGCTCAACTACCTGATCCCGGAAAACGTGTTCCTGCTGATCGCCTCGATTGCCACCTTCGCCACGGTTTGGGTATGGCTGATGATCTTGTTCACCCAGGTCGCCATGCGCCGCTCGATGACCAAAGAGCAGGTCGCCGAGCTGAAATTCCCGGTGCCGTTCTGGCCGTATGCGCCGGCAGCGGCCATTGTGTTCATGCTGTTCGTGTTTGGCGTGCTCGGTTACTTCCCGGACACCCAGGCCGCGTTGCTGGTCGGCGCCGTGTGGATCGTGCTGCTGGTCGTCGCCTATCTGCTGTGGGTCAAACCCGCTGCCGGGCAAGCGGCCAAGGTCCATTACGACCCGGCTTTGTCTCATCGTTAACTTAGGGAGGCGTTGATGAAAACGCTTTGGCAACACTGCCACGTCGCAACCATGGCCGGCGGCAAATACTCGATCATCGAGGATGCCGCCATGGTCACCGCCGGTTCGCTCATCGAGTGGGTCGGCCCCCGCAGCCAAGTGCCACCGGCGGACTACGCCCAGGTGCATGACCTGCAAGGCGCGTGGGTTACCCCCGGGCTGATCGACTGCCACACCCACACGGTGTTCGGTGGCAATCGCAGCGGCGAATTCGAGCAGCGCCTTGAAGGCGTGAGCTACGCCGAAATCGCCGCCAAGGGTGGCGGTATTGCCAGCACCGTGCGCGCCACCCGCGCCGCTACTGAAGATGAACTGTTTGCCAGCGCCCACAAGCGCTTGCGCAGTTTGCTGCGCGACGGCGTGACCACGGTGGAGATCAAATCCGGCTACGGCCTGGACCTGGCCAGCGAGCGCAAATTGCTGCGGGTCATCCGTCGCCTCGGCGAAGCGCTGCCGGTCAGCGTGCGCGCCACGTGCCTGGCGGCCCATGCGTTGCCGCCGGAGTACAAGGACCGCGCCGACGCTTACATCGATCACATCTGCACCGAGATGCTGCCGGCCCTGGCCGCAGAAGGGCTGGTGGACGCGGTGGATGCGTTTTGCGAGTACCTGGCGTTTTCCCCGGAGCAGGTCGAGCGGGTCTTTAAAGTCGCGCAGCAGCTGGGTTTGCCGGTAAAGCTGCACGCCGAGCAACTCTCGTCGTTGCACGGTTCCAGCCTGGCCGCGCGTTACCACGCGCTGTCGGCAGACCACCTGGAATTCATGACCGAAGAAGACGCCATCGCCATGGCTGCCGCGGGCACCGTCGCCGTGTTGTTGCCGGGCGCGTTCTACTTCCTGCGTGAAACCCAGCTGCCGCCGATGGACGCCCTGCGCAAGCACGGCGTGAAAATCGCCATTGCCAGCGACCTCAACCCCGGCACTTCACCGGCGTTGTCGGTGCGTCTGATGCTGAACATGGCGTGCACCTTGTTCCGCATGACCCCCGAAGAAGCCTTGGCCGGCGCCACGCAACACGCGGCCACCGCGCTGGGCATGGGCGATACCCATGGCTCCCTGGAAGTGGGCAAGGTCGCGGATTTCGTCGCCTGGCAGATTGATCGCCCGGCTGACCTGGCCTACTGGCTGGGCGGCGAGTTGGATAAACGCGTCGTGCGCCACGGCGTCGATGTCACCGTTTGAGGCTGCCTTTGTGAACGAGGAGTACTACTGTGGATAAGGTTCTGAACTTCAAACAAGGTCGTGTCCCCCTGCTGATCAGCATGCCTCACGCCGGTTTGCGCCTGACGCCTGCGGTCGAAGCCGGCTTGATCCCAGAGGCGCAAAGTCTGCCGGACACCGACTGGCACATCCCAGCGCTGTATGACTTTGCCGAGGAACTGGGCGCCAGCACCTTGTCGGCCGAGTATTCGCGGTTTGTGATCGACTTGAACCGACCATCGGACGACAAACCGCTGTACGTCGGCGCGACCACCGGCCTGTACCCGGCGACATTATTCGACGGCGTGCCGCTGTTCCGCGAAGGCTTGGAGCCGTCACCAGAGGAGCGCGCCACCTACCTGCAAAAGATCTGGGGCCCGTACCACCGCGCCCTGCAAGAGGAACTGGCGCGGCTCAAGGCCGAGTTCGGCTACGCGCTGCTGTTCGATGCGCACTCGATTCGCTCGGTGATCCCGCACCTGTTCGACGGCAAGCTGCCGGATTTCAACCTCGGCACCTTCAATGGCGCGGCCTGTGACCCTGAGCTGGCAAGCCAGCTGGAAGCCATTTGTGCCGCGCATCCGCAGTACACCCATGTGCTCAACGGGCGCTTCAAGGGCGGGCATATCACCCGCCACTACGGCGACCCGGCGCAGGATATCCACGCCGTGCAGCTGGAGTTGTGTCAGAGCGCGTATATGGAAGAGTTTGAGCCGTTTCGTTACCGGCCGGATTTGGCCGAGCCGACGCAGGTGGTGTTGAAGCAGTTGCTGGAAGGGTTGTTGAGCTGGGGACGAAAGCGTTACGGCTGATATCGCTATCGCAGGCAAGCCAGCTCCCACAGTTGGAATGCATTTCAAGGTGGGAGCTGGCTTGCCTGCGATGAGGCCCTCACAGTCGCCCCAGTGCAATTGGCGGTCGCCGTAGGTCGTTTTAATCACCGTCCCGCTGGGTAAGGTTGTGGGTAGGGCGCGTCAGACGCCACTCCCCACAATAAAGCTGCCGAGTGAGACCTCTTTCATGAAAAGACTGTTCAACCGCTACCTGTTGACCCTCACCGGCGCCGCGCTGCTCAGTGCGCACGCCATGGCCGCTGAACCGGCCTCCTGCAAAGCCGTGCGCATGGGCGTGGTCAGTTGGACCGACGTGGTCGCCACCTCCGGCATGGCCGACGTGCTGCTCAACGGCCTGGGCTATGACAGCAAACAGACCAGCGCCGTGCAGCAGATCATCTTTGCCGGCATACGCGACAAGCGTCTGGATATCTTCCTCGGCTACTGGAAACCGGCGATGGACAACAACATCGCGCCGTTCCTGGCCGCCAAGCAGGTCAAGGTCTTCGACACCCCAAGCCTGTCTGACGCCCAAGCCACCCTGGCCGTGCCGCAATACGTAGCCGACGCCGGGTTGAAAACATTTGCTGACATTGCCCGCTTCAAGGACAAACTGGGCGGCAAGATCTACGGCATCGAGCCCGGCAGTGGCGCCAATACCGATATCCAGAAAATGATCGACACCAACCACTTCGGTCTGGGCGGCTTCAAGCTGGTCGCCTCCGGTGAAGCGGGCATGCTCGCGGCCGTGCAACGCGCCGTGAATCGCAAAGAATTTGTGGTGTTTGTCGGCTGGACCCCACACCCGATGAACATCAACATGAAAATGACCTACCTCACCGGCAGTGAAGATGTCTTCGGCGCCGACGAAGGCCGCGCCACGGTTTCCACCGTCACCGCACCGGACTTCGCCGAGCGCTGCCCCAACGCCAACCGCCTGCTGACAAACCTGACCTTCACCGCCGCCCAGGAAAGCCAGCTGATGGTGCCGATCATGGAGCGCCAGTCGCCGCAGGACGTCGCCAAGCAATGGCTGCGCGACCACCCCGAGGATTTGCAGCGCTGGCTGGCGGGGGTTACGGCGTTTGATGGCGGCGATGGCGTCGCGGCGGTGCAGGCCAGCCTGAAACCCTGAGAACACTGCCGGGCGAATGTGGGAGCCGGGCTTGCCCGCGATGACGGTGCATCAGGCAGTGAATAGGCAGCTGATACACCGCTATCGCAGGCAAGCCAGCTCCCACATTTGATTTCCATTGATAGGGATATTTGCGCATGTACCCCATTTCTCCGCAGCTTGCGGCCTTCGTCGACAAGACCGAATCCTTCACCAGCGCAGACTCGTCACTGCCAGGGTTGCGCCAGAACTATGACCGCATGTGCCGGGCGTTCACCCCGCTGACGCCTGAAGGGCTGCAAGTGTCAGACTTTTCCCTCGCAGGAGTCGGCGTGCGCAGTTATCTACCCACGGCTCCCACGCCGACCGAAGGCTGGCCGTGCCTCCTTTATATGCACGGCGGTGGTTGGGCGGTCGGCGGGCTGGATTCCCATGACTTCATCTGCTTCGAATTGGCCAGCGCGCTGCAGGTGCTGGTGATCGCCATCGACTACCGCTTGGCGCCGGAGCATCCGTTCCCGGCGGCGTACGAAGATTGCCGCGCAGTGTGGGAGGCGATTCAGGCGGGGCAGGGGCCGCACGCCATCAACCTGCAGCGCCGGGTGGTAATGGGCGACAGCGCGGGTGGCAACTTGGCGGCGGCGTTGTGCCTCGGCCTGCGCGACGACGGCCAGCCATTGCCCCAGGCCCAAGTGCTGATTTATCCCGGCCTGGGCGGCGCTGCCGATTTGCCCTCCCGTCGCGACTGTATGGATGCGCCCCTGCTCAGTACTGCCGACACCGACTGCTACCTGGCGCTCTACCTGCGGGGGGCGGGCAAGCCATCGGCCTACGCCATGCCGCTGCTGGCGGACGATTTCAGCGGCTTGCCCGAGGCGCTGATCGCCGTGGCCCAGTTCGACCCGTTGCGCGATGACGGCATGCTCTACGCCGAACGCCTGCAACAGGCGGGCGTGCCTGCTCTGCTGTATCCCGGCAAAGGCTTGGTCCACGGCTGTTTGCGCGCGCGCGGCCAGGCATTGGAGGTGGACCAGCTGTACGCCTACGTGTTGTCTTACCTGAGGAGCGAACGGCTGACACAGGTCTAAGTGCTCAAGGACATGCTCATTGCACAATTCGGGTTTATGATGCCAGACGGCAAAAATAATAGACGTCCCCTCAGGGATGAACCCGACACCCTACGGAGCGCGCAATGCAGACTTGGTACCCGCAGATCAAACCCTACGCCCGGCACGATCTGGCAGTCGATGACACCCATACACTGTACGTCGATGAAAGTGGCTCCCCCGAAGGCTTGCCCGTCGTCTTTATCCATGGCGGCCCTGGCTCCGGATGCGACGCCCAGAGCCGCTGCTACTTTGATCCGAACCTGTACCGCATCGTCACGTTCGACCAGCGTGGCTGCGGGCGCTCCACGCCTCGCGCGAGCCTGGAAAACAACACCACCTGGGATCTGGTCGCCGACCTTGAACGCATCCGCGAACACCTGGGCATCGACAAATGGGTGCTGTTCGGCGGTTCCTGGGGCTCGACGCTGTCCCTGGCCTACGCGCAATCCCACCCCGAGCGCGTGCATGGCTTGATCCTGCGCGGCATTTTCCTGGCCCGGCCACAGGACATTCACTGGTTCTACCAGGAAGGCGCGAGCCGCATGTTCCCGGATTACTGGCAGGACTACCTCGCGCCAATCCCGGCCGATGAGCGCCACGACATGGTTGCCGCTTACCACAAGCGCCTGACCGGCAACGACCAGATCGCCCAGATGCACGCGGCCAAAGCCTGGTCCGGCTGGGAAGGTCGCATGCTGGGCCTGTGCCCGAGCCCGCAGCATGTCGAGCGCTTTTCTGAGCCGCAGCGCGCGCTGTCCATCGCGCGTATCGAGTGCCACTACTTCACCAACAACTCTTTCATGGAGCCCAACCAGCTGATTCGCGACATGCACAAGATCGCCCATCTGCCTGGCGTAATCATTCACGGCCGCTACGATATGATCTGCCCATTGGATAACGCCTGGGAGCTGCACCAAGCCTGGCCCAACAGTGAACTGCAGGTGATTCGCGAGGCGGGCCATGCGGCGTCCGAGCCCGGCATTACCGATGCGTTGGTGCGTGCGACCGGCGAAATGGCACGGCGCCTGCTTGATCTGCCGCCAGAAGAAGCATGAAGGGCCTGTTGCAACGGGTGCGTGGCGCCCGGGTCGAGGTGGCGGGCGACGTCGTAGGTTCGATTGACCAGGGTTTGTTGGTGCTGGTGGCCGTCGAACCTTCAGATACGCCCGAGAGCGCCGATAAACTGCTGCACAAGCTGCTTAACTATCGGGTGTTCAGCGACGATGAAGGCAAGATGAACTTGTCTTTAAAGGACATCGACGGCGGTTTACTGCTGGTGTCGCAGTTCACCCTGGCGGCGGATACCAAAAGCGGGCTGCGGCCGAGCTTCTCCACGGCGGCCCCACCGGCGCTGGGAGCGGCGCTTTTTGATCACTTGTTGTTACAAGCGCAACAATTGCATGGCAAGGTGGCGTCAGGGCGTTTTGGCGCGGATATGCAGGTGCATTTGGTCAATGATGGCCCTGTGACGTTCCTCTTACAGACTTGAATGTATTAAAAACGACTTTAATGCCTAAAAACGCAGGGTTTCGCTACAAATACTTCGTTATCCCTGATGCGTTGTTTCGCGGGCTACTAGATAATCGCGCGCTACGGGGATCAGCGTTGTTTGGTCCATTTTTGACTTAGGTAGAGACTTGTCCGGCAGCGATTGGGGAATCATTCCGATCCAATGCAGTCGGAACAATGCTCGCCAACCTGGCATATAGATAGCTGGCCGTTGGTTTTTTGATCTGTTTTCGGCGAGGGTTGCTCGTGATTGTTAGTCCCTGTAATGCACCAAAATTGTCTGCCAAACGGTTACGAAACGCACTGGTAACGGGCTCCGCCCTGTTTTGCCTGTTCGGCGCGGGTCAACTGTGGGCATTCAGTCTGGATGATGTGTCGGCCAAGGCAAAAGAGCTGGCCGGGCAGAAATACGAAGCTCCGCGCAGCAATCTGCCGAACGAATTTCGCGAAATGAAATTCGCCGACTATCAGAAGATTCGTTTCCGCAACGAAAAAGCCGAGTGGGCCGATCAGAACACTCCCTTCAAGCTGTCCTTCTATCACCAGGGCATGCACTTCGACACGCCGGTGAAAATCAACGAAGTGACCGCCGACAGCGTTCATGAAATCAAATACGACCCGACGCGTTTCGATTTCGGCGACGTGAAATACGATCCAAAATCCACCGAACAACTGGGTTATGCCGGCTTTCGTGTGCTTTACCCGATCAACAAAGACGACAAGCAAGACGAAATCATGACCATGCTCGGCGCGAGCTACTTCCGCGTCGTCGGCAAGGGTCAGGCGTATGGCCTGTCTGCCCGTGGCATGGCGATCGATACTGCATTGCCGTCCGGTGAAGAGTTCCCGCGTTTCACCGAGTTCTGGGTCGAGCGTCCAAAACCGGGTGAAAAGCAGCTGGTGATCTTCGCCCTGCTGGATTCTCCACGCGCTACCGGCGCTTATCGCCTGACCTTGCGCCCTGGCACCGACACCATTGTCGACGTCAAATCGCAAATGTTCCTGCGCGACCAGGTCAGCAAACTGGGCGTTGCCCCGTTGACCAGCATGTTCCTGTTCGGCGCGAACCAGCCGTCGAAGGTGCTCAACTACCGTCGTGAACTGCATGATTCCAGCGGTCTGTCGATCCATGCCGGCAACGGCGAGTGGATCTGGCGTCCTCTGAACAACCCTAAACACCTGTCGGTCAGCAACTTCACCATCGAAAACCCACGCGGTTTCGGTCTGCTGCAACGTGGTCGCGACTTCAGCCACTACGAAGACCTGGACGACAACTACGACAAGCGCCCAAGCGCCTGGATCGAGCCTGAAGGCGACTGGGGCAAGGGTTCCGTCAACCTGGTCGAGATCCCGACCGCCGATGAAACCAACGACAACATTGTTGCGTTCTGGAGCCCCGCCGAGTTGCCCAAAGTCGGCGAGCCGCTGGACATCAGCTACCGCCTGCACTGGACCATGGACGAAAAAGCCCTGCACCCGGCCGACAGCGCCTGGGTCAAGCAGACGCTGCGCTCCACCGGTGACGTGAAGCAATCCAACCTGATCCGTCAGCCGGACGGCAGCGTGGCCTACCTGGTGGACTTCGAGGGCCCGTCCCTAAAAGCCCTGCCGGCAGATGCCCCAGTACGCAGCCAGGTGAGTGTTGGCGACAACGCTGAAATCGTTGAAAACAGCGTGCGTTACAACGAACACACCAAAGGCTGGCGCCTGACCCTGCGTATGAAGATCAAAGACGCAGGCAAGCCGACCGAAATGCGTGCGGCCCTGGTTGAAGACATTCCGCAGCCTGAGCCTGAAAAAGCCTCGACCCAAGTGATCAAGGCCGACAAGCTGCTGGCCAAGCAACACGAGAAACAGGCCAAGAAAGACGCTAAAGAAGCCAAAGAAGCTAAAGACAAGGAAGCCAAGCAGCCAGAAGCTGCCCCGGCCACGCCACTCTCTAATCCGGAGCCGGCCAAGACAGAACACGTCCTGACCGAAACCTGGAGCTATCAGTTGCCTGCCGATGAGTAATTCTCAAGCCACGCCAGAGACGCTGTCCGAGTACCTGGCGCACCTTCCGATGACCGCAGAGCAGCGCGCCGAGCTGGCGGGCTGCACGTCCTTCAGTGAGTTGCACGAACGCTTGTCGTCCGCGACGTTCGATGCACCGACCGACGCTGCCCAAGCATCGGTCGGCCGTCGGCTGACCCTCAACACCGCCGAAGAGCTGCAAGACGCCGAAATGCTCGCGCTCGACGCCAGTGGCCGGGTTTGCCTGAAGGCCACGCCGCCGATTCGTCGGACCAAAGTGGTGCCTGAGCCTTGGCGTACCAACATTCTGGTGCGCGGTTGGCGCCGGATGACCGGTCGCACCAACCCGCCCAAGCCGCCTAAAGACGACCGCGTACTGCCGGCTGCACGCTGGCGTACGGTCGGTTCGATCCGCCGCTACATCCTGCTGGTTCTGATGCTCGGCCAGACCATCATCGCTGGCTGGTACATGAAAGGCATCATGCCGTACCAGGGCTGGTCGTTGGTCGACTTCGACGAGATCCGCAACCAGACGCTGCTGCAAACGGCTACCCAAGTACTGCCTTACGCCCTGCAAACCAGCATCCTGATCATGTTCGGGATCTTGTTTTGCTGGGTGTCGGCGGGTTTCTGGACTGCGTTGATGGGCTTCCTGGAACTGCTCACCGGTCACGATAAATACCGGATCTCCGGTAAAAGTGCCGGCGACGAGCCGATTCCGAAAGAGGCCCGTACCGCGCTGGTGATGCCGATCTGCAACGAAGACGTGCCCCGGGTTTTCGCCGGTCTGCGCGCTACCTTCGAATCGGTGGCCGCCACGGGCGACCTGGACCGCTTCGATTTCTTCGTGCTCAGCGACAGTAACGAAGCGGATATCTGCATCGCCGAACAGCAAGCCTGGCTCGACGTCTGCCGCGAAGCCGGTGGTTTCGGCAAGATCTTCTATCGCCGCCGTCGCCGTCGCGTCAAACGCAAGAGCGGCAACCTTGACGACTTCTGCCGTCGTTGGGGCGGTGACTACAAGTACATGGTGGTCCTCGACGCCGACAGCGTAATGAGCGGTGAATGCCTGACCAGCCTGGTGCGCTTGATGGAAGCCACGCCGGATGCCGGGATTATCCAGACCGCGCCACGTGCGTCGGGCATGGATACCCTGTATGCGCGCATGCAGCAGTTCGCCACCCGCGTGTACGGCCCGCTGTTTACTGCCGGCCTGCACTTCTGGCAGTTGGGTGAATCCCACTACTGGGGCCACAACGCGATCATCCGCATGAAGCCGTTTATCGAGCACTGCGCCCTCGCGCCGTTGCCGGGTAAAGGCGCGTTTGCCGGTGCGATCCTCTCCCACGACTTCGTTGAAGCAGCGCTGATGCGCCGTGCCGGCTGGGGCGTGTGGATTGCCTACGACTTGCCGGGCAGCTACGAAGAACTGCCGCCGAACCTGCTGGATGAGCTCAAGCGTGACCGTCGCTGGTGCCACGGCAACCTGATGAACTTCCGCCTGTTCCTGGTTAAAGGCATGCACCCGGTGCACCGTGCGGTGTTCCTGACCGGCGTGATGTCCTACCTGTCGGCGCCGTTGTGGTTCTTCTTCCTGGTGCTGTCGACAGCGTTGCTGGCGGTGAACACCTTGATGGAGCCGCAGTACTTCATGGCGCCGCGCCAGTTGTACCCACTGTGGCCGCAATGGCACCCGGACAAGGCGGTGGCGCTGTTCTCCACCACCATCGTGCTGCTGTTCCTGCCTAAATTGCTGAGCATCATCCTGATCTGGGCCAAGGGCGCGAAAGAGTTCGGTGGCAAGTTCAAGGTGACCTTGTCGATGCTGCTGGAGATGCTGTTCTCCATGTTGCTGGCGCCGGTGCGAATGATCTTCCACACCCGTTTCGTGCTCGCCGCGTTCCTCGGCTGGGCTGCGACCTGGAACTCGCCGCAACGTGACGACGACTCCACGCCATGGAGCGAGGCGGTCAAGCGCCACGGCCCGCAAACCCTGCTCGGCTTCCTGTGGGCGCTGCTGGTGGTGTGGTTGAACCCAAGCTTCCTGTGGTGGCTGATCCCTATCGTCGGTTCGCTGATGCTGTCGATTCCGGTGTCGGTGATTTCCAGCCGGGTCAAGTTGGGCCTCAAGTCTCGCGACGAGAGCCTGTTCCTGATTCCTGAGGAATACAATCCGCCGCAAGCCCTGCTGTCGACCGAGAAGTACACCCACGAAAACCGTTGGCACGCCCTCAATGACGGGTTTGTGCGTTCGGTGGTCGACCCGCAGCAGAACGCCCTGGCCTGTGCCCTGGCGACTTCGCGTCACCGTGAGGCGGAGCCCATTGAGCACTTGCGCCAGGAGCGCGTGCGCCATGCGTTGAAAGTCGGCCCTGCCGGCCTCAACAACGGTGAGCGCCTGGCGTTGCTCAGCGACCCGGTAGCCTTGGCTCGCCTGCATCAGCAGGTGTGGAGCGAAGGCCATGCCGAGTGGCTTGGTGCTTGGCGTGAATCGATCAACGCTGATCCGCACGCGCCATTGCTGCCGCTGCAACCGCTGTCTTCGCAGGCCCAACCGGCCTGATTCAGACGCCCCCGAGGGCTCACCTCGGGGGCGTTCAAAGCGCTGGTCCTACAGCGCTTTACGCCCTTTCCGCTTATCTCTGACGCCTTGTTATTTCGAAACAAAAGACCCTTGTCCGAGGCGTATTGTCATGCCTGCGGCTGGGTTAGCATCGCCCCCAAAATCGACTAGGTCACAGGGGGGATTCATGATCAAAAGGTATGGTTCAGCGTGGCTTATCGGCGCTCTCGCATTGATTTATTCAGGCTGGGCGAGCGCCGGCGCCCTTGATGATGCTGTGCGACGTGGCGTGCTTAAAGTGGGCACCACGCCCGTCTACGTACCCTTCGAAATGACCGACAAGCAGGGGCGCATCGTCGGCTTCGAGATCGACTTGCTGCAGGCGATGAGCCGCGCCCTGGGCGTCGAACTTGAACTGGTCGCTGTGCCCTATATCGATTTGGTGCCGGGGTTGATGGCGAAGAAGTTCGATCTGATTGGCAGCGGCATGACCGTCACTCAAGAACGCAATCTGAAGCTCAACTTCAGCGATTCCTTTATCGTGGTGGGCCAAACCGTGCTGCTGCATCCGAGGCTTGCCGGCAAGATCTCCAGTATCGAAGACCTGGACGAGGCGGGCTACCGGATCGCGGCTACCGAGGGCACTACCGGGGAGTCCGCTGCCCAACGCTTTTTGGGGGCCGCTCAGCTGAGCAGTTTCGCAACCCCGGAGGAGGGCGTGCGGCAGGTGGTGGAGGGCAAGGCCGATGCCTTTATCCATGACGCGCCCTACAACTTGATCGCGATGACCAGGCCGGAGAACCACACACTGTTAGCGCTGGAGCAGCCGTTTACCTTCGAGCCCCTGGCGTTTGGCCTGAAAAAAGGTGATTACGACAGCCTGAATTGGATCAACCACTTTCTCAGTCAAGTGGCCCAGGATGGCACCTACGATCGTCTGCATGACAAGTGGTTCAAGGATACCGACTGGATGGCGGAAGTCGACTGATCGTCATAACTACTTACATATCAACCCATTGGCGCTCGCTCGTCCTGACCTGTCTATCTCAGCGCCTGGCTGCACCGTCGTGGGGCTTTTTCCGACATACGCCGTTAACTATTACCCGCGAAACCTTTGTGACGGGCAGCGAGTGGGTTAGGATCGCACCCCGAATGGGTGCAGCCCTTTTGCGCGCCGACCTTACAAGAATCGTTCAGGGGACTTGATGATGAAAAAGTATCTTTCGATGCTGATGCTCGGCGTTACCGCGCTGGTCGCGGCCACTGCGGCGCATGCCGGCGCCATCGATGATGCGGTCAAGCGCGGCACGCTGAAAGTCGGCATGGACCCGACCTACATGCCGTTCGAAATGACAGACAAGCGCGGTGAAATCATCGGTTTCGAAGTCGACATCCTCAAGGCCCTGGCCAAGTCCATGGGCGTCAAGCTGGAGCTGGTGTCCACCGGTTACGACGGCATCATCCCGGCCTTCCTGACCGGCAAGTTCGACATGATCGGCAGCGGCATGACCCTGACCCAGGAACGCAACCTGCGCCTGAACTTCAGCGAACCCTTCATCGTAGTCGGCCAGACCCTGCTGATTCGTAAAGACCTGGAAGGCACCATCAAGTCCTACAAAGACCTGAATGACGAGAAATACCGCCTCACCTCCAAGCTGGGCACCACCGGTGAGATGGTCGCTAAAAAGCTGATCTCCAAAGCCAAGTACCACGGCTATGACAACGAGCAAGAAGGCGTGCTGGACGTGGTTAACGGCAAGGCCGATGCCTTTGTCTACGACGCTCCGTACAACGTGGTTGCCGAGAAAAAGGTCGGTAACGGCAAGCTGGTGTTCCTGGAAGAACCCTTCACCTTCGAGCCGTTGGCGTTCGGCCTGAAAAAAGGCGATTACGACAGCCTCAACTACATCAACAACTTCCTGCACCAGATCCGCAACGACGGCACCTACGATCGCATCCATGACAAGTGGTTCAAGAGCTCTGAGTGGCTCAAGGACATGGAATAAACACGGTTTATCTGCCGGCTCCTGGTCGCCAGTAGTGGGGCTGCTTCGCAGCCCAGCGGGAGCAAGCTCCCTCGCCACAGAGGGGCTTGCCCCACCTTTTGGATGTTGAGTAATGAAACAGAAAAAAGCCCAATGGCCCTGGCACCTGCTGACCGTGGTCGTGCTGGTCGGCCTGGCTGGCGCGTTGTACTACGCCACCTCGCTGATGGCCTACGAATGGCGCTGGAACCGCGTGCCGCAGTACTTCGCCTATCAGGCCGAAACGTCTCAGCGCGCCGCCGACATCTCCACTGTCGTTGAGCTGGTGCGCAAAGGTGACGTAGCCGAAGTCACCCTGCGCAACGATGCCGGCGCTGAGCAGAAGCTGACCGTGGCTGACAACAGCCTGCAAGTGTCGCGTGGCGACGATGTAGCCGAAGGCGATGTGGTCGGCGTGACCCGGCACTGGGCGCTCGGGCCGCTGATGTGGGGCTTGTGGACCACGCTGTGGCTGTCGGTGGTGTCCGGCATCCTGGGCTTGGCGATCGGTTTGGCAATGGGCTTGTGCCGTCTGTCCAGCAACCCGACTTTGCGCGATCTGTCGACGATCTACGTCGAACTGGTGCGCGGTACGCCGCTGTTGGTGCAGATCTTCATTTTTTACTTCTTCATCGGCACGGTGCTCAACCTGTCGCGAGAATTCGCCGGTATTGCTGCGTTGTCGCTGTTCACTGGCGCTTATGTGGCGGAAATCGTCCGCGCCGGCGTGCAATCCATCACCCGTGGCCAGAATGAAGCCGCGCGCTCCTTGGGTTTGAGTGCCAGCCAGTCGATGCGCCACGTGGTGTTGCCGCAGGCCTTCAAACGCGTGCTGCCGCCGCTGGCCGGGCAATTTATCAGCCTGGTAAAGGACACGTCCCTGGTGTCAGTGATTGCGATTACCGAACTGCTCAAAAGTGGCCGTGAGGTGATCACCACCTCGTTCTCGCCGTTTGAAATCCTGTTCTGTGTGGCAGGCCTGTACCTGCTGATCAACCTGCCGCTGTCGAAAATGGCCAGCCGGCTTGAGCGGAGGCTCGCGCAAAGTGATTGAAGTCCGCGATCTGGTAAAAGTCTTCGACACCCGTGGCCACGTGGTGCGCGCGGTGGACCATGTCACCACTCAAGTCGCCAGGGGCGAAGTGCTGGTGGTAATCGGGCCGTCGGGTTCTGGCAAGTCGACCTTCCTGCGCTGCCTTAACGGCCTGGAGGAATTCGATTCCGGCTCGGTGAGTATCGACGGCTTGCAACTGGCCGACCCGAAAACCGACGTGAACGCCTATCGCCGCGAAGTCGGCATGGTGTTCCAGCACTTCAACCTGTTCCCGCACATGACCGTACTGGAAAACCTGTGCCTGGCGCAAAAAGTCGTGCGCAAACGCGGCAAGCAAGAACGTGAAGCCAAGGCCCTGGCCTTGCTGGAGAAGGTCGGCATTGCGCAGAAGGCCAACGAGTTCCCCTCTCGCCTGTCCGGCGGCCAGCAACAGCGTGTGGCCATCGCCCGCGCGTTGGCGATGGAACCCAAGGTGATGCTGTTTGACGAGCCCACCTCGGCGCTGGACCCGGAAATGGTCGGCGAAGTGCTGGACGTGATGAAGACCCTGGCGCTGGAAGGCATGACCATGGTCTGTGTCACCCACGAAATGGGGTTTGCCCGCGAAGTGGCGGATCGGGTGCTGTTCTTCGATCACGGCAAACTGCTCGAAGACGCGGCCCCGGCCGACTTCTTTGACGCCCCCAAAGACCCCCGCGCCCAGGCGTTCTTGCGCCAGGTCCTGTAAAACGCGCCCCTCTGGCGAGCATGCTTTCTGTGGCGAGCGAGCTTGCTGTGGCGAGCGAGCTTGCTCGCGCTGGGGCGCGCAGCGCCCCCCAATCAATTCACCGCAGTTTTTCAGGTAAACCACGCTGGCAGGTTCAGGGCCGCTTCGCAGCCCAGCGCGAGCAAGCTCGTTCGCCACATAGCGCTGTAAGCCTCAGAGCTTGAATCTGCCGACCAGGTTCTGTAAATCCAGGCTCAACCTCGTCAACTGAACACTCGCCGCCGCTGTTTCCTCACTGGCGGCGGCGGTTTGTTCCGACACGTCCCGCACCTTCAATACACTGCGATTGATTTCCTCGGCCACCGCGCTCTGCTGCTCGGCGGCGGCGGCAATCTGCGGGTTCATTTCCTGGATGATCGACACGGTGCGGATAATCGCGGCCAGTGCATCCCCCGCATCGTGGGTCAGCTCGACGCTGTGGTCAGTCAGTGCGCGGCTGCCGTCCATGATATCGGCCACCTGCTGGGTGCCGGAGTGCAGCCCAAGGATCAACCCTTCGATCTCTTCGGCCGACTCCTGCGTGCGCTGGGCGAGGCTGCGGACCTCATCGGCCACTACCGCAAAACCCTGGCCCGCCGTACCGGCACGCGCCGCCTCAATGGCGGCGTTCAGGGCGAGCAGGTTGGTCTGCTGGGACACGGACTTGATCACGTCCAGCACGCCGCTGATCTTTTGGCTTTCGCGCTGCAAGGCAAGCATTGCCTGGCTGGAGCGCGCCATCTCATGGGCCAGGTGGCCGATCTGTTCGACGGCCTGTGTGACGACCTTGTCCCCGGCGCTGGCTTGTCGGTCGGCCTCATTGGCCGCAACCGACGCTTGTTCGGCATGTCGGGCAACCTCCTGGGCAGTGGCGAGCATTTCGTTCATTGCCGTGGCCACTTGGTCGGTTTCGTCCCGCTGGCCGTTAACCCCGGCGCGGGTTTGTTCGGTGACGGTCGACAGCTGGGTGGCAGCACTGGCGATCTGCCGGGCGCTGTCACCGATGCCGCTGATCAGGCTGCGCAAGCTGCGGGTCATCTGCCCGATGCTTTGCTGCAACTGACCCAGTTCATCGCGGCGGTCCTCCAGCGTGTTCTGGCTCAGGTCGCCGTCAGCGACACGGTGTGCGGCGGTGAGGAGTGTTCGCAAGGGTAAGACTATTTGCCGAGTGATCCACCACGCGGCCAACATACCGAGTAGCAGGGCTGCCACGGTGACGCCGATCAGCAGCCTGTGGGTCTGCTCGGCTTCGCTGTCACGCTTGGCGGTCTGGCCTTTGCTCAGTACATGGCTTTGCTCGCGCAATTCATCGAGTTGTTGTTCAAATTGGTTTTGCACGGTTTCGATGTTGAGCTGAGCCTGCTTGAGCTTGATTAACTGTTCGCGATAGTTGGCCAGGTCCGTCTTGAGCAGCGTCGCGTCCACGGGTTGCGTGGTCACCGCCGCTTGTGCCGCGTCCAGTGCGACGAGGGTCTGGCTGAGCGACTCGGCGTAGGCCTGCAGCGACTCGGCGGCCCAGGCGGGGCTTTGGGCGCGGTCCTCTGCCTGCTCCATCACCTGGCGCAGATTTTCGATGGAATCAAGGGCCTTTTCATCTTCCTGGTTGGGCAAGTCGCTGGCGAATTGCGCAAGGGTGTCGCTGGCCTGCAGGGCGGTTTTTTTGAGCGTGAGGCGGGTGCTCTCGCGTTGCTCGATCAAGGGTGGCAAGGCCGCCAGCGCGGCCTTGAAACTCGCCACCAAGCGCATCGCTTCCTGAAGCCTCTGCAGGTCGGACGGTTCGTTCAAGCGATGTGCAAGGTCGGCCAGGCGCTGGTCGATCTTTTCAATCTGCGTGGTCATTTTGGTCAGGCTGGCGGCGTCTGTCAGGGTGCGGTACACGATCCGATCGGCGCGCATGGCCTCGGCGTCCAGGGCCAGTTGACCCAAGGTCGTGAGACTGTTGGAACGATAAAGCACGGCGTTCAAGGCTTGCCAGCCCGTCGCGGCGATCAGGACACTTAAGATCAGCACTTGGCCGAAACCCAGTGCAAGTTTTAGGCGGACGCTGGCGTTGACCAGCAAGCGGGTCAGCCGAAACATGGTGAACCTCCAAATCAGGGGGAGCGCTTGGCAGTAGCTCAAACGCTAAATCGATTTGGGGGAATGGCGGGCTGATAACTGCGTAGGACGTTTCACAAGTTGCGGCGGTCGGGACTGACCGCCGCGTAGGACGGATCAAATACGGAAACGCCCGACCAGGGTCTGCAAGTAGATCCCCAGGCGCGCCAGTTCGGCACTCGACGCCGCTGTTTCTTCACTGGCCGAAGAGGTCTGTTCAGACACATCCCGCACGTTCAATACGCTGCGGTTGATTTCTTCGGCCACGGCGCTTTGTTGCTCGGCGGCGGTGGCAATCTGCGAATTCATCGCTTGGATGGTCGAGACAGTGCGGGTGATATTGCCCAGCGCGTTGCCGGCACGACGGGTCAGCTCGACACTGCTGTCGGTGAGGCCACGGCTGTTGTCCATGATGGTCGCCACCTGCTGGGTGCCGCTTTGCAGGCCGACGATCAGCTCTTCGATCTCTTCGGTGGACTTCTGCGTGCGCTGGGCCAGGCTGCGCACCTCATCGGCCACCACGGCAAAGCCACGCCCGGCTTCACCGGCACGCGCCGCTTCAATCGCCGCGTTAAGTGCCAGCAGGTTGGTTTGCTGGGCCACCGACTTGATCACGTCGAGCACGCTGCCGATCTTGTCGCTTTCGCGCTTGAGATGGCCCATGGCTTCGGTTGAGTTGCCGACCTCGGTGGCCAGGCGCTCGATCTGGGCGATCGCTTCACTGACTACCTTGTCGCCTTCACGGGCCTGCTGGTCAGCGGCCACGGCGGCTTCGGAAGCCTCTTCGGCGTTACGCGCCACTTCCTGCACGGTGGCGGCCATTTCATTCATGGCGGTGGCCACTTGGTCGGTCTCGATCTTCTGGCTGTTAACCCCGGCGCTGGTCTGCTCGGTCACGGCCGACAGTTGCTCGGCGGCGCTGGCGATCTGGGTCACGCCGTCGCTGATGCCTCCAATCAGCTCGCGCAGGCCGACGGTCATGCTTTGCATGGAGCGCTGCAATTGGCCCAGTTCGTCCTGGCGCGTGGAGTTGAGGTTGTGGCTCAGGTCGCCGGAGGCCACGCGTTCAGCGACTTTGAGGGTCTGGTTCAGCGGAATGACGATCTGCCGGGTGATGGCCCAGGCGGCGACCACGCCGAAGATCAGCGCCAGCACCGTGGCCAACAGTAAAAGCTGCTTGGCTTGCGCCGCATCGGCATCGCGCACGGCGGTTTGCGAGGTGGTGAGTTTGTCGCTATGGCCCAGCAGGATATCGCCTTGCGCGGTGATGATTTTCAGGGCCGCAGCGTTGGCGACCTGGGAGTCGCGGTACTGGCTGACAGCCGCGCGGTAGGCTTGCAACGACACGCCGGCTTCTTGCAGGTTGGCCTGGTACTGCTCCGGCAGTTGGCCTTGGAGTTCGGTGATTTTCTTCAGGGCGTTGTCGATGGCGTCCAGCGCAGGTTGCTCGGCTTCGGTCTTGCCGCTGTAGGTGTAGCCGCGCACCTGGAAGCGCGATTGCTGGATGAGTTTGCTCAGGTCGACCACGCTGTTGAACTGGGTGACGCTGTCACCTTGCAGCAGGGATTTTTCGACTTCATTGATCTTGGCCACAGCATTGTCGGCGGTATCGCCGAGCTTGCTGCGCGCGCCTTCACGCTTGAGGCCGGCCTGGACCATGGCGGCGAAGGCCTTTTTGTATTGGTTCAGGGCATCCTGTTGTTGCTCGACCAGGGCCTTGTCGCCGGGTTGCTCGATCAGGGTTTGCGCGGTTTTCAGGCCGTTGTCCAGCTGCTTGATCAGCTCATCGACCGCGCCAGTACCTTGTTCGCCACGCCGTGTTTCGAAGTCCAGGCGCGCCAGGCGCAGGTCTTTGGTCAGCCCGTTGAGGCTGGAGATAAAGCCCAGCTTGTCACCGCGACTGATCACATCACCCAGGCCGGTCCAGCCGGTGAAAGTTGTCAACAGCGTCAGGATCAACACCAAGCCAAAACCAATGCTCAGCTTGCGGTTGACGCTCACATTCCCCAGCTTTTCGGCTAACCAACGATACATGCTGCAATCTCCCCTGGAACAAGGCTTGGACTTATTCAGAGGCTATCGGCAACGTAGGAAGATTCTGTAGCGACACCGATCCACTGTGGGAGCGGGCTTGCTCGCGAATGCGGTGGGTCAGTCGACAGGGGTGTTACTGACCTACCGCTTTCGCGAGCAAGCCCGCTCCCGCATTAGTTTGGCGTTGTGTGCCGGGTTATCGCTAGAACAGCCGGGCGAGCAGGGCGGTGACTGCGGTTTCTACGCGCAGGATGCGCGCGCCCAGCTGCACCGGCTGCAAGCCGGCCTTGGTCAGCAGGTCCACTTCGTAGGGTATCCAGCCACCTTCCGGGCCGATGGCCAGGGTCACAGGCTCATCCAGCCCGCGTGGGCAGGCCGGGTAATCACCCGGATGGCCGATCAGGCCGAGGGTGCCTGCGGTCATGGCCGGCAGGCGGTCTTCGACGAACGGTTTGAAGCGTTTTTCGATGACAATCTCGGGCAGCACCGTGTCGCGCGCCTGTTCCAGGCCGAGAATAAGCTGCTCGCGAATAGCCGCAGGCTCAAGGAACGGGGTTTGCCAGAAGCTTTTCTCCACGCGGTAGCTGTTCACCAGCACCACCTTGGGCACGCCCATGGCCGCCACGGTTTGCAGCACCCGGCGCAGCATCTTCGGGCGCGGCAGGGCCAGCAGCAAGGTCAGCGGCAGCTTGGTTGGCAACGGCACATCAAAGCTGACGTGCAACTCGGCTTCGCAGGCTTCCAGGCGCAGCAGGTGCGCATTGCCCATCAGCCCGCCAATACGCCCCACCCGCAGGTTGTCGCCTACCGCCGCGCGGTGGACTTCCTGCATATGCACCAGGCGCCGATCACGCAGGACCACCCGGTCGGCCGCGATAAAGTCGGCCTCTTCAAGCAGCAGCAGGTTCACGGCTGCGTCGCTGGCGGCTGGTCGTCGTCGGCAGGTTGGTCATCCGGGTGCTCGCCACGCTTGGTGATCAGGCTGCTGAACAGGATGCCGATCTCGAACAGCATCCACATCGGCACGGCCAACAGGGTCTGCGAGAAGATGTCCGGCGGGGTCAGGATCATGCCGACCACGAAGCAGCCGATGATCACGTACGGGCGCACTTTCTTCAGGTATTTGACGTCGACCACACCGATCCACACCAGCAGCACCACGGCCACCGGGATTTCGAAGGCCACGCCAAAGGCGAAGAACAGCGTCATCACGAAGTCGAGGTAGCTGGTGATGTCGGTCATCATCTCTACGCCGGCCGGGGTGGCGGCGGCGAAGAACTTGAAGATCAGCGGGAACACCAGGAAGTAGGCGAAGGCCATGCCGGTGTAGAACAGCAGGATGCTCGACACCAGCAACGGCACCGCGATGCGCTTCTCATGCTTGTACAGGCCCGGCGCGATAAAGCCCCAGATCTGATGCAGGATCACCGGGATCGCCAGGAACAGCGAGACCATCATGGTCAGCTTCAGAGGCGTCAGGAACGGCGATGACACGTCGGTGGCGATCATCGTCGCGCCAGCCGGCAGGTACTGGCGCAGTGGCGTCGAGACGAAGGTGTAGATCTGCTGGGTGAAAGCGAACAGCCCTGCAAAGATGATGAAGATCGCCGCTACGCAACGCAGCAGGCGGGTACGCAACTCGGTGAGGTGCGAGACCAGTGGCATGTGCTGGTCGTTTTCCGGTTTATCAGCGCTCATGGGGCTCGCGGCGGCAATGTAGGGTCATGGGGAGCGGGCGACGCAACGGGCGTCGGCGCTGGCTCGGTCGGGGCGGGAGCGGGCGGTGCCGGGGTGTGTTCCACCACGGGGGCCGCTTGGGCCACGGCAGGCGGCGCGATGCTGTGCTCGGCCACGGGCTCTGCCGGCTTGCTCGGTTCATTCACCGGCGACAGGATTTTGCGCGCTTCCTGCTCCAACGACAGAATATGTTCGTTGTGCAGTTGCCGACGGATCTCGTCGGCGCCGATTTCCCGTTCAACTTCCTGTTTGATGGCGTTGAAACTGCGTTTCAGGCGCCCGATCCATAGGCCGGCCGTGCGCGCGGCACCGGGCAGGCGTTCCGGGCCCAGCACCAGCAGGGCCACGAGGCCGACGAGGAGCAGTTCAGAGAAGCTGATACCAAACATTAGTCAGTGCTCACGAGTCTTTGCGGGTCGGCTCTTCGACTTTTTCAGCCTGCACGTCGAAGGTACGACGTTCGGTGATTGGCTGAGTGGCCTGCGGGTGCACGGGCTGAGCCGGTGGAACGGGATTGACCACAGGGTCGGCCGGCTTTTCGTCATCGTTCATGGCTTTACGAAAGCCCTTGATCGACTCGCCGACGTCGGTGCCCAGGTTCTTGAGTTTCTTGGTGCCGAACACCAGTACCACGACTACCAGAATGACGATCCAGTGTTTCCAGTCAAAAATGCCCATGCTGCAACTCCTCTGTAAAAGTTATTCAGGCGGACGGGCGCGAGGCCTTTTCGGCGTGCCCGGACAAGCCGAAGCGACGGTCCAGTTCATCCAGCACGGCCTGTGGATGCTGCCCCAGTTGGGCGAGCATGACCAGGCTGTGGAACCATAGGTCAGCGGTTTCGTAGATCACATCACTGCAGTCGCCGCTGATCTGTGCGTCTTTGGCGGCGATGATCGTCTCGACGGATTCTTCGCCGAGTTTTTCCAGGATCTTGTTCAAGCCCTTGTGATAAAGGCTGGCGACGTAGGAGCTGTCGGCGTCCGCGCCTTTGCGGTCTTCCAGCACCTGGGCCACACGGTTCAGGGTATCGCTCATGTTCAGTGTCCTGCCGAGTAAATGGCGTGCGGGTCTTTGAGCACCGGTTCTACGACCTTCCATTCGCCGTTTTCGAATACGCGATAGAAGCAGCTGTGTCGGCCGGTGTGGCAGGCGATGTCGCCGATCTGCTCGACCTTGAGGATCACCACGTCGGCGTCGCAGTCGATGCGCATCTCGTGCAGGGTTTGCACGTGCCCGGACTCTTCACCCTTGCGCCACAGTTTGCCACGCGAACGTGACCAGTAAATGGCGCGCTGCTCAGCGGCAGTGAGGCTCAGGGCTTTACGGTTCATCCAGGCCATCATCAGCACGCGCCCGGTCTTGTAGTCCTGGGCAATGGCCGGCACCAGGCCGTCACTGTCCCACTTGATCTCGTCCAGCCAGTCTTTCATGTTCGGCTCCGGCAATTTGCGACAGTGTATAACTGGATCGGCTATCGGCGCACGATCAGATAAACACCCACGGCGACCATGATGCCGGCCGGCCAATGGCCCAGTTGGTTCAGCGGCCCACCGATGGCGAGCATCACGCCGCCAACCAGGTGCGCGGCGCCCAGCAGGCGCAGGAACCAGTCGTCCTTGCGCTTTTGCCACGGCGGCGCGGGGTCTTTGGCGTGGGGCTGAGACATGCGTTCCAGCAGGTCGCGGGTCATGTTGGCCAGGTGCGGCAGCTGCTCCACTTGGCTTTGCAGGTTGCCCAGCAAGGTTTTCGGGCTGACGCGCTCACGCATCCAGCGCTCAAGGAACGGCTGCGCGGTGTTCCACAGGTCGAGGTCCGGGTACAGCTGACGGCCCAGGCCTTCGATGTTGAGCAGGGTTTTTTGCAGCAGTACCAACTGCGGCTGCACTTCCATATTGAAGCGGCGGGCGGTCTGGAACAGGCGCATCAGCACTTGGCCGAAGGAAATATCTTTTAACGGTTTTTCAAAGATTGGCTCGCACACCGTGCGGATCGCTGCTTCGAATTCGTTGAGCTTGGTTTCTGCCGGCACCCAGCCCGAATCGATGTGCAACTGCGCCACGCGGCGGTAGTCACGCTTGAAAAAAGCGAACAGGTTGCGCGCCAGGTAATCCTGGTCTTCCGGGGTCAGGCTGCCGACGATGCCGCAGTCGATCGCGATGTACTGCGGGCTCCACGGGTTGACGGTACTGACGAAGATATTGCCCGGGTGCATGTCGGCGTGGAAGAAACTGTCGCGGAACACCTGGGTGAAGAAGATCTCCACGCCACGCTCGGCGAGCATCTTCATGTCGGTGCGCTGGTCGGCCAGGGTGGCGAGGTCGGTGACCTGTACACCGTAGATGCGCTCCATCACCAGCACTTTAGGGCGGCACCAGTCCCAATAGATTTGCGGCACGTACAGCAGCTGCGAGCCTTCGAAGTTGCGCTTGAGCTGGCTGGCGTTGGCGGCTTCGCGCAGCAGGTCGAGTTCGTCGTAGATGGTTTTTTCGTAGTCGGCGACCACGTCCACCGGGTGCAGCAGGCGCGCGTCAGCGGAGAAACGCTCGGCGGCGCGGGCGAGGATGAACAGCCACGCCAGGTCCTGGCCGATGATCGGCTTGAGGCCGGGGCGAATCACCTTCACCACCACTTCTTCGCCGGTCTTGAGCTGCGCTGCGTGCACTTGCGCCACAGACGCCGAGGCCAGGGGGGCGACGTCGAAGCGGCTGAACACTTCGCTGATCTTCTTGCCCAGTTGCTCTTCGATCAGCTTCATCGACTGCTGGGAGTCAAACGGCGGTACGCGGTCCTGCAACAGCATCAGCTCGTCGGCGATGTCTTCGGGCAGCAAGTCGCGGCGGGTGGAGAGGATCTGCCCGAACTTGATAAAAATCGGCCCCAAATCCTGCAGCGCCAGGCGCAGGCGCGCGCCACGGCTCAGTTCCAGCTGTTTGCGCGGGAACCAGCGCCACGGCAGCACGTAGCGCACCGCCAACAGGAACCATGGCAGGGGCAGGGCGAACAGCAGGTCATCAAGGCGGTAGCGAATTACGACGCGCTGGATACGAAACAAACGGCGGACGGCGAGCAGCTTCATGCGTTATCGCTTGGATCAAGGGAACGGCTCAGGCGCTCGAAGCGCGCCTCGAGGCGTTCCAGGTCGATTTTGGCCTTGTCGAGTTCACGAAAGCGCGCTTGCGCTTCCCTTTCTCCGACCAGGGTGCGCGATTCTTCGCTCAGGTATTCGGCGAGGTTCTGGCTGAGGCTGGCGAACCCTTGTTGATACCAGCGCGAGCGGCTGCGCAGGTGCCCGCTGATCAGCTGGGTAGGCACCGGCCCGATCCAGCGTGACAGCTCGTATTCCCAGTCCAGTTCCAGGTCTTGCAGCACCGCGGCCAGGTCCATCAGCGCCGCACTGTCGCCTTCCAGCTCCACTTCGGGGCTGTGCAGGATGGCGGTTTTGTTGCGGCTTAGCGCCAGGTGCAACAGGCTCGAGGCCGGTGCGTGCAAGGTGCAGTCCGCTTCGGCGGCCCAATCACTTGCCAGCAGCAAGCCTTCGTCGCTGGGCAGGATAAACAGCTGCAAGGCGGGGCTGGTGCAGTCAACGGCGATGATCTTGCCGTTCAAGTGCGCGAGCCGCGCCAAGGCGGTGCTGTCCAGGCGCAGTACACGGTTGAGGCCGTGTTCAACGCTGGCGAGAAGGCCTGCGAACAGCATCAGGGCTTGATGCCGCGGTGCAGAGCGACTACCCCTGCGGTCATGTTGTGGTAGGTCACACGGTCGAAACCGGCGTCACGCATCATCGACTTCAGGGTTTCCTGGTCGGGGTGCATGCGGATCGATTCGGCCAGGTAGCGGTAGCTTTCGGCGTCATTGGTGATCAGCTTGCCCATCAACGGCATGAAGGCAAACGAGTAAGTGTCGTAGACCTTGGACATCAGCGCGTTGGTCGGCTTGGAGAACTCCAGCACCAGCAGGCGGCCGCCCGGCTTGAGCACGCGCAGCATCGAGCGGATCGCGTCCTCTTTATGGGTCACGTTGCGCAGGCCGAAGGCGATGGTCACGCAGTCGAAATGGTTGTCCGGGAACGGCAGCTTCTCAGCGTCGGCCTGGACGAATTCGATATTGCCGGCCACGCCTTTATCCAGCAGGCGATCACGGCCGACCTTGAGCATCGAGCCGTTGATGTCTGCCAGCACGACCTGGCCGGTAGGGCCGACGAGCTTGGAGAACTTGGCCGCCAGGTCGCCCGTGCCGCCGGCGATGTCCAGCACGCGGTTGCCGGTGCGTACGCCCGACAACTCAATGGTGAAGCGCTTCCACAGGCGGTGCATGCCGCCCGACAGCACGTCGTTCATCAGGTCGTACTTGGCGGCTACGGAGTGGAACACCTCAGCGACTTTTTCCGCTTTCTGGCTTTCCGGGACGTTCTTGAAGCCGAAGTGAGTGGTGGGTTCGGCATCGCTGCCTTTGCGCTGATCAGTCATATCGCTGTCACCAAAAGAGAATGCGGGACATGATAATCCCCAAGGCCTACTTTGTCTTGGCAAGGCTGAAGGTAAGATAGGCGGTCACCGAGACCTTTTGCCGCATGGCAGGTGTTCTGAGTCGTTATAAAGAGGAGTCATAGCAATGGCCCGTATTACCGTTGAGCGTGCACATTCCCTGGGTAAAGACGGCGCGCGCGCGAAGGCCGAGAAGTTGGCGCACAAACTCCAGGAGCACTATGGCCTGGAGTCATCCTGGTCCGGCGATACCCTCAACCTCAAACGTTCGGGGGTTAAAGGCACGGTACGGGTGGCGGATGATTCGCTGCGCATTGATGTGGAACTGGGCCTGTTGATGTCGGCCATGAGTGGCACTATCAAGTCCGAAATCGAGAAAGCCCTGGATAAGGCACTGGCCTGATCTGAACGCGCTTAGGGTGCCGATTCTAATTTTTCACCCTACTTTGTGCCCAAGCCCTCAACTCTTGTGGGCCGTTCCTCGACCCTAATCTGCGTGAGGTGCACCATGGCCAAAGTTATTTTGAAGAAAAAAATCGACGTTCAGACCACCACCCTGAGTGACGTTAAAAGCTATGCCCGCAAGATCTGGCTGGCGGGTCTTGGCGCTTATGCCAAGGTCGGCAGTGAGGGTGGCGAGTACTTCAAAGAGCTGGTAAAGACCGGTCAACATGTTGAAAGTAAAGGCAAAAAAGTTGTGGTTGAACAACTTGATGCCGCCAACAGTCAGATTGACCAAGTAAAGAGTAATGTCTCAAGCGTCAAAGGTTTGGTTGAAGTTCAACTGGATAAAGTTGAAAAAGCTTTTGACACGCGTGTTGCAAGTGCCTTGAATCGGATCGGCATTGCGTCTAAACATGACGTTGAGACACTCTCTGCTAAGCTCGAAGAGCTGACGGCATTGCTAGAACGTGTCGCGCGTAAACACTAAGGAGACATCGGGATGGCTGTTAAAAAGACTACTCAGAAAGAAGGCAGCTCGTGGATCGGGGAAGTTGAAAAATATTCCCGTAAGATCTGGCTTGCTGGTTTAGGCGTGTACTCGAAGGTTAGCAGTGACGGCGGTAAGTACTTCGAGACTTTGGTCAAAGACGGCGAGAAGGCCGAGAAGTTGACCAAAACCACAGTCGGTAAAAAAGTCGAAGCGGCAAAGGCAAGCGCGGGTTCCGCCAAGTCGAGCATTTCGGATACATGGGGCAAGTTGGAAGAGACTTTCGACAAGCGTCTTAACAGTGCCATTTCGCGACTGGGCGTGCCCAGTAAAGCGGAATTGAAGACGCTGCACAGCAAGGTCGACACCCTGACCAAGCAAATCGAAAAGCTCACCGGCGCCAAAGTGGCCCCGGCTAAAGCTGCTGCGGCTAAACCGGCTGCCAAGCCTGCCGCTAAAACAGCTGCCGCCAAACCTGCTGCAAAATCTGCGGCCAAGCCTCTGGTTAAAGCTGCCGCCAAGCCGGCTGCCAAACCTGCGGCCAAGGCCCCAGCTAAAGCCGCGGCCAAACCGGCTGCCAAGCCTGCCGCTAAAACCGCTGCTGCAAAACCTGCCGCCAAGCCTGCTGCTAAACCAGTAGCCGCTAAAGCAGCAGCCAAGCCCGCGGCTAAACCTGCTGCCAAGGCAGCTGCCAAACCCGCTGCTAAAACCGCCGCTGCCAAGCCGGCCGCTGCGAAATCTGCAGCCAAGCCAGCCGCTAAACCTGCTGCAGCAAAACCTGTGGCTGCAAAGCCTGCGGCAAAACCCGCCGCCGCCAAGAAGCCCGCGGTAGCGAAAAAACCAGCAGCGCCAAAGCCTGCCGTTGCGGCCAAGCCTGCCACCCCAGCGCCAACCGCTTCGACAGCCAACTCGGTGACCGCACCGACGCACGCTGCTACCCCGACTGCATCGCCGGTAACCCCGACGCCAACCAGCCAGTCCTGATTTTTTCAGGGCACAAAAAACGCCCGGCCTGTGAAGGTCGGGCGTTTTTTATTGGCACGCTCTGAAGAACATCCTGTCTCCAAGTGTGGTAGCGGGCTTGCTCGCGAATACGGTGTATCAGTAACAGATGTGCTGTCTGACACACCGCATTCGCGAGCAAGCCCGCTCCCACATTTTTAATCCATGTCTTCCAGGTATTTAAGGGCGAATTTTTCGGTCGCCTGCCTTGCCGGCAACAGCAGATGCGGCGCCACCAGCATCATGATCTGGTACACCACCACGCGCACCTCGCCTTCACGGTCGAGGATTCGCTGGTAGTCCAGCGAAAACAGCAGAGTCATGGTGATCTGCTCCACCAATTGCCCCAGCGCCTGAGTATCACTGACTAACTGCCCCGCCGCCTTCAACCGCGCGAGCAACGAAGCCAGCGTGCGCTTGAGCGCCGTGAGCAGGTTGCGAATGCCCTTGGCCAGCTTCGGCAAGCGCCCCGCCAGGTTCGACAAGTCCTGGAACAGAAACCGGTAGTGGGCCATGCGCTCGACGATCAAGTGCAGGAACAGCCAATAATCTTCGGGTCTGAGTTGTGCATCCGCAGGCGGATCGAGCAGCGGTGCCAGTTCATTTTGAAAGCGCTCGAACAGCCCGAGCACCAGCGGCTCCTTGCCATGGAAGTGATAGTAGAGGTTGCCAGGGCTGATCCCCATTTCATTGGCCACCTCCATGGTCGACACGTTCGGTTCGCCCTTGTGGTTGAACAACTGCAGGGCACATTCAAGGATACGGTCGCGGGTCTTCATCCAGTCTTCTTAATGTGATCGTTGAGCTCAGCGCACGCGCACATAAGTGCCCGGCGCCGCTTCCATCGGTGGGTAATTCTGGTTGCCCAGGGCGGTCAGGGTTTCGCGCTGCACGCCGGAGCGTTGTTGAATCCAATCCAGCCACTGCGGCCACCAGCTGCCTTCGACATGGTTGGCGTCGTAGTACCAGGCGCGCGGATCGCTGCTCAGCTTGAGGTTTTCGACGTAATTGGCCTTGGGGTTGCCTGGCGGGTTGAGGATGCTCTGCACATGCCCGCTGTTGGACAGCACAAAGCGCCGCTCACCGCCAAGCAATTGCGTGGAGCGATACACCGCGTCCCACGGCGTGATGTGGTCGTTGATCCCGGCCACGCTGAAGCTGTCCACCGTGACCTTCTGCAAATCGATGGGCGTGCCACACACTTCCAGGCCGCCCGGATGGCTCAGCGGGTTGTGTTTGAAGAAGTCCAGCAAGTCGCCGTGCAGTGCGGCGGGCAGGCGTGTGTTGTCGTTGTTCCAGTACAGGATATCGAACGCCGGTGGCTCCTTGCCCAGCAGGTAATTGTTGATCCAGTAGTTCCAGATCAGGTCGTTGGGGCGCATCCAGGCAAACACCTTGGCCATGTCGCGACCGTCGAGCACGCCTTGCTGGTAGGAGCGGCGCTTGGCGGCTTCCAGGGTTTGTTCATCGGCGAACAGCGTGGCGGGGCTGTCGAGCTGGCTGTCCAGCAGGCTCACCAGGTAACTGGCGCTGGAGACGCGCCGCAGCTGGCGCTTGGCTTGCAGGTGGCCCTGCAGCGCGGCGATGGTCAGGCCACCGGCGCAAGCGCCCATCAAGTTGACCTCGCGGGCGCCGGTAATCGCCCGGCACACGTTGAGCGCTTCTTCCAGTGCGGCGACGTAGGTGGACAGCCCCCATTCGCGATGGCGCACATCCGGGTTGCGCCAGCTGACCATAAACGTCTGCAGGCCATTTTTCAGCGCGTACTGCACAAAGCTGTTGGCCGGGCTCAGGTCGAAAATGTAGTACTTGTTGATTTGCGGCGGCACGATCAGCAGCGGCTTGGCGTACTGTTTTTCGCTCATGGGCTTGTACTGGATCAGCTCCAGCAGCTCGTTACGAAACACCACCGAGCCGGGTGTGGTCGCCACGGTCTTGCCGACTTCGAACGCGTGTTTGCTGACCTGGCGGGGCAGGCCGTTGTTGTGCAACAAATCGTCAAACAGGTTGCTCACGCCCCGCACCACGCTGTTGCCGCCCGAGTTGAGCAGCTCCTTGACAGCCAGTGGGTTGAGCAAGGTGTTGGAGGGCGATACGGCATCATTGAGCAGGGAGAACGCGAAATGGGCACGGGCGCGGTCGTCGGCGCTGAGGGTGCTGTCGTCGACCCAGTGGCGGGTTTGTTTCTGCCAGCTCAGGTAGGCTTGCAGGCTGCGTCGATACAGCGGGTTGAGTGTCCAGGTGGGGTCGATGAAGCGCGCGTCGTTGGGGTTGGGTTCATGCACGGTTTCGCCCAGCAGCACGCGGCCGAGCTGACCGCCCAGCGCCAGGGCGTGACGCGCGGTGTGCACCGGGTTGCGCAAGCCGTGCGCGGCAACGCTGCGCAGGGTCGCCAGCAAGTCCCGACCACGCAGGCCGGTGATCGCATTTTGCGCATTGATGAACACGGCTGGGGTGGGCGCCGGGTTCGTCACGGGTCTTTCTCGCATGAGCCAACACTCCTTCGTCAAGGCAACAACAGGCACGCCAATTCAGAACCATAGTCGGTTCTCGGCAAGTTGCGCGGCGGTGTAGTCCTTACACGCCCGGTCGCGGGTGAATCACGGCCCGCAGGCGCTCCTCCTCGAGAAACTTCATGATGATCGGCGCTACGGCTTCGGCCCGGGTGATCAGGAACAGGTGGCCATCATCGATGATGTGCAACTGCGCGTTGGGAATGCGCCAGGCCAGCATGCGCATGTTGATCAGCGGGATCAGCGGGTCGTCGTCACCGGCCAGCACCAGCGTCGGCTGGCGAATCTTGTGCAGCCAATGGATGCTGGTCCAGCCCAGCCCTGCAAACAGCTGCCAGTAATAACCGAGCTTGCCGGCCGAGCGCACTTTGCTCGCATGCTCGGCGGCCAGTTTGGCGTCGCGGCGGAACGAGCCGCCATAAATCATCGGCGCGATGCGCACCACGTGGGACGGTTGGATATAGCGCCGGGGGCTGGCCATCAGCCACAGCACTTTGGGTTTGCCCGGCACCATAAACGCACCGGCCGCGGTGGCGGCGAGAATCAGTTTTTTGCAGCGTTCCGGGTAGTCATAGGCGAACTGTTGCGCCAGCGCGCCGCCCCAGGACACACCCACGGCATTCACTTGGCCATAGTCCAGGTAATCGAGCATGCGTGCGGTGAGTTTGGCCAGGCCGGGAAACCGATACGGCCGATTGGGTGTTGAGGAGCCACCTACGCCCGGCACATCGAAGGCGATCACTTCCAGGTCCGGGTCCAGCGCCTGGACGAACGGAAACACCAGCTCAAGGTTGGCGCCGATGCCATTGAAGATCAGCAATGGCGTCAAGTGAGGCTTGCCCGGGCGTACCGCCGTGCGGATGGCCTGGCCATCCAGGTCGATGGTACGGAAGATGAACGGTTGCGGCATGGGCTTACCCTGCGAAATGGCGCACTATTTCCCTGTCGGAACTCGGCCAGTGTGGGAGCGGGCTTGCTCGCGAAAGCCGTGTGTCAGTTGATGCATTCGGTGGCTGACACACCGCTTTCGCGAGCAAGCCCGCTCCCACAGTTGACCGCATTCCAGCTACAAAACTGTGTTTCGTTTATCTTTCATGCACATAAGTACCCGGTGCCGCCTCAGCTGCGGCATAGGTTTTGTTACCCAGGCTCGTAGGTGCTTTCTTTAATTTGCCCGCCCGCTCCGCCTGCCAGACCTGCCAATGCAACCACCAGGAATCAGTATGCTTGGTCGCATTCTCCTGCCACTCCAGTGGCTTGCCCGCCAGGCCATCACTGGTCTGGTAGCGCGCCTTGGGGTTGCCTGGCGGGTTGAGGATGCTCTGGATATGCCCGCTGCTGGACAACACAAACTCGACCTTGCCACCAAACAGCTGCGCCGACTTGTAGCAGGACTGCCACGGCGTGATGTGGTCGTTGGTGCCGGCCAGTGAGTAGATATCGGCGGTGACTTGCTTGAGATCGATCGGCGTGCCGCACACTTCCAGGGCGTTGGCGCGCACCAGCGGGTTGTTCTTGAACAGTTCGATCAGGTCGCCGTGGAAGGCTGCCGGCAAGCGCGTGGTGTCGTTGTTCCAGAACAGGATGTCGAACACCGGCGGCTCATTGCCCAGCAGGTAGTTATTCACCCAGTAGTTCCAGATCAGGTCGTTGGGGCGCATCCAGGCAAACACCTTGGCCATGTCGCGGCCTTCCAGCACACCGGCCTGGTAGGAATGGCGCTTGGCCGCTTCCAGGGTCTGTTCGTCGACGAACAGCGCCACCTGGGTGTCCAGGGTGGTGTCCAGCACACTCACCAGCAGAGTCAGGGCGTTGACCTTCTTCTCGCCCAGCGCCGCGTAGTGGCCCAGCAGCGCGGTGCAGGTGATCCCGCCGGAGCAGGCGCCGAGCATGTTGATGTCTTTGCTGCCGGTAATCGCCGTGACCACATCGACCGCTTCCTTGAGCGCCTCGATGTAGGTCGACAGGCCCCACTCGCGCTGGGCCTTGGTCGGGTTACGCCAACTGACAATAAACGTCTGTTGGCCGTTACGCAGGCAGAAGCGCGCCAGGCTCTTCTCGGGGCTCAGGTCGAATACATAGAATTTGTTGATCTGCGGCGGCACCACCAGCAGCGGGCGCTCGTGCACCTGTTCGGTGATCGGCTTGTACTGGATCAGCTCCAGCACATCATTGCGAAACACCACGGCGCCTTCGGTGGTGCCCAGGGTCTTGCCCACTTCAAAGGCACCCATGTTGACCTGGCTCGGCATGCCACCGTTGTGCACCATGTCCTTGGCCAAGTGGGACAAGCCATCGAGCAGGCTTTTACCACCGGTTTCAAAGAAGCGTTTAACCGCCGCCGGGTTGGCCGCGCTGTTGGTGGGGGCCATGGCTTCGGTCATCAGGTTGATCACGAAGTGGCCGCGGCTGATGTCTTGTTCCGACAAGTTGCTGTCGCCGATCCAGTCGTGCAGTTCCTTGCGCCACGCCAGGTAAGTTTGCAAGTAGCGCTTGTAGAGCGGGTTCTGGCTCCACGCCGGGTCGTTGAAGCGACGGTCATCGCCTTCGGGTGCCAGCGCGGATTTGCCGAACATCACATTCTTCAATTCGACGCCAAAGTGGGCGACGTGTTTGACGCTGTGCAACGGTTGCTTGATGGCTTGGGTCAGCACCATCTTGGCCGAGGCCAATAAGTCCTTTTTGCGTAACGCGATGATCGGGTTCAGCCCCAGGGTGTTTTCCGAGGCTTGGCGTTTCAAGTCATCGTTATTCTTGTTACTCATCTACGACGCTCCATTGTCCGAAAGACGAGTACCGGCGATTGCTGCGCACCCAATTTCGATACACGACACCAGCCTGGTACTGCGACTCGGGTGACCGTTGATACCGCATCGTCAAATGCAGGGAACTTGCCAGTCCCATTGGTTACCCGAGTTTAATTTTTTTCGCAAGCGGGCCAATCGTTGACCGCGCGACAGGGCATTCAAGCAGATGAAATTAGAAAATGCCCTCTAAAGAGCAAGATGCCTGAGTTAGAGCATCAGGCGCACGACCGACTCGCTCGGGTCGCGGGTTTTACCGGCCGCTTTAAGTTCAGCAAGATAGTCGGCCCACAGTGCTTCCTGGCGCACGGCCAACTGGTAGAGGTAGTCCCAGGTGAACAACCCGCTGTCATGGCCGTCGTCGAAGGTCAATTTCAGTGCGTACTGACCGGCCGGTTCTATCTTGATCAGCCTGACGTTGAGTTTGCCGAATTGCAGGATGGGTTTGCCGTGGCCCTGGACCTCGGCGGAAGGCGAGTGGGTGCGCAGCAGTTCGGCGGGGAGCTGGTACACCTCGTCTGGGCCGTAGGTGAGGCCGAGGGTGTTGGAGGTTTTGTGCAGGTTTACAGCAGTGGGGAATTTCGACATTGGCGATGATCCTGAAGGAACCGGCTTCAAAATGTGGGAGCGGGCTTGCTCGCGAATACGGTGTGTCAGTCAGCTGAGACACCGCATTCGCGAGCAAGCCCGCTCCCACAGTAAAGCAAAGCGGTCCTGAGTGAGGCTTACAGGATATAACGAGACAGGTCTTCGTTCTGCGCCAATTCGCCCAAGTGGCTATTAACGTAGTCGGCGTCGATCTTGATCGCTTCGCCATTCTGCGACCCTGCCATGTCGCCGGCGCTGAAGGACACTTCTTCCAGCAGGCGCTCAAGCAAGGTGTGCAGGCGACGGGCACCGATGTTTTCGGTCTTCTCGTTAACCTGCCAGGCAATCTCCGCCAGGCGCTTGATACCGTCCGGCAGGAATTCGATGCCCAAACCTTCAGTTTTCAGCAGCTCGCGGTACTGCTCGGTGAGCGAGGCATGCGGCTCGCTGAGGATGCGCTCGAAGTCGCCCGGGGTCAGCGCCTTGAGTTCCACACGAATCGGCAGGCGGCCTTGCAGCTCCGGCACCAGGTCGCTTGGCTTGCTCAGGTGGAACGCGCCAGAGGCGATAAACAGGATGTGGTCAGTCTTGACCATGCCCAGCTTGGTGTTCACGGTGCAGCCTTCGATCAGCGGCAGCAGGTCGCGTTGTACGCCCTCACGGGACACATCGACGCCACCGGAGTTGCCGCGCTTGGCCACCTTGTCGATCTCATCGATAAACACGATGCCATGCTGCTCAACGGCTTCCAGGGCCTTGGCCTTGAGTTCTTCCTCATTGACCAGGCGCCCGGCTTCTTCGTCACGCACCAGTTTGAGTGCGTCCTTGACCTTGAGCTTGCGGCTTTTCTTCTTGCCCTTGCCCATGTTGGCGAACAGGTTCTGCAGCTGGCTGGTCATTTCTTCCATGCCAGGCGGGGCGGAGATGTCGACGCCGGACACTTCGGCGACCTCGATCTCGATCTCTTTGTCGTCCAGCTGGCCTTCACGCAGGCGCTTGCGGAACAGCTGACGGGTGTTGGAATCCGAGCTTGGCGCGGCGTCTTCGTTGAAGCCCATGCGTGCCGGTGGCAGCAGGGCGTCGAGGATGCGCTCTTCGGCGGCGTCTTCGGCGCGGTGGCTGACCTTGGTCATTTCCTGTTCGCGCAGCAGCTTCAAGGCGGCGTCGGCCAGGTCACGGATGATCGACTCGACGTCGCGGCCCACATAGCCCACTTCGGTAAACTTGGTGGCTTCGACCTTGATGAACGGGGCATTGGCCAGCTTGGCCAGACGCCGGGCGATTTCGGTTTTACCGACGCCGGTCGGGCCGATCATCAGGATGTTTTTCGGGGTTACTTCAACGCGCAGTTCTTCCGGCAGTTGCATCCGGCGCCAGCGGTTACGCAGCGCAATGGCAACGGCGCGCTTGGCATCGTCCTGGCCGATGATATGGCGATTAAGTTCATGGACGATTTCGCGGGGAGTCATGGACATAGTGTTTGGCGGCCTCAAGCGGAATAAGCCTACGGCTTACTCGGCGAGGTCCTGCTCCTCAATGGTGAAGTTGTGGTTGGTGAACACGCAGATATCGCCGGCGATGCCCAAGGCAGTCTCGACGATTTCACGGGCCGACAGGTCGGTTTTCTTCAGCAATGCGCTGGCGGCCGCTTGGGCGTAGCCACCGCCGGAGCCCATGGCGATCAGGCCATGCTCAGGCTCAACCACGTCACCGTTACCGGTGATGATCAAGGACGCGTCTTTGTTGGCGACTGCCAGCATGGCTTCCAGGCGGCTGAGGGAGCGGTCTGTACGCCATTCTTTGGCGAGTTCGACCGCAGCGCGTACGAGGTGGCCCTGGTGTTTTTCCAGCTGGCCTTCGAAACGCTCGAAAAGGGTGAAGGCGTCGGCGGTAGCGCCGGCAAAACCCGCGAGAACCTGGCCGTGGTACAGGAGACGCACTTTTTTGGCGTTGCCTTTCATCACGGTGTTGCCAAGGGAAACCTGGCCGTCGCCGCCCATGACGACTTTGCCGTGGCGACGTACTGAAACGATGGTGGTCAAGGGGAGAGTCTCCACGCAGCGGGGCGAAAATGCCCTGATGGAATCTCATATGGGGGTGGCGGGGGGGATTTCAACCGTAGGAGGGGTGTGCGGACGAGTGGTGTTTATTGGTCTTACACATTCTCAAGCAGACCGCAAAACCAAATGTGGGAGCGGGCTTGCTCGCGAATGCGGTGTGTCAGTCGCAGGAAATATTGACTGATCTACCGCATTCGCGAGCAAGCCCGCTCCCACATTGGTTGCGCGTTGACTAAAGAATCAACGGCTCTGGCGTTGTTGTAACAACAGGTTGCTAAACCCTGCGCCGGCCAATTGCTTCTGCGCCACGGTCAGCTGTTCACGGTTACTGAACGGCCCCACCAGTACGCGATACCAGGTCGCATCCTTCACCGTGCCGGACTCCACTGTCACCGCCTGGCCCAGCAGAATGATCTGCGCACGCACGCGATCCGCGTCCGCCTGTTTAGGGAACGAGCCCGCTTGCAGGAAGAACTTGGTCACCGGCGCAGCCTTGGTGGTCGCCACCGGCGGCGGCGGTGGCGGGGTGATCCCGGCCAGCGCGGCTTGCGCGCGCGCCGTGTCGATCTTCGCCGCTTCCGCAGGCGTAACCGGCGTCGTCGGCACTTGCGGCGTGGGCAGGGTTTTTTCCGGCACGGCATCGGGCGGCACGATCACTTCCGATTCCGGCAGCAGCGTATAGAAGTCGTACTTCGGCTTCACCGGTGCGGTCGGGCTTGGTGCCGTCTTGTTGGCTTCGGCCATTTTGGTGGCCTTCTGCTGCTCTTGCTTGACGCGTTTAACGTCATCGCCCTTGCCCGGCTCCAGCTTCATCAGGATCACGACAAACGCACCGACCGCCAGGCCGATGGCCATCCACAACCAGCCCGGAATAGGCTTCTTTGCCGGTGCCTGATAGCGGCTGGCGCCGCGCTTGGGTGCAGGTTTTTTCTTGGCAGCCAACTTACATACGCTCCAGGGTTTCCAGGCCTAACAGTTCCAGGCCTTGCTTGAGGGTCCGTCCAGCCAGTGCGGCGAGGCGCAGGCGACTTTGCTTCTGGGCTTCGTCGTCGGCGGTGAGGATCGGGCAGTTCTCGTAGAAGCTGGAGAACAGGCCGGCGACTTCATACAAATAGGTGCAGAGGATATGCGGCGTGCCTTTCTCGCCGACGCTGTTCAGCACTTCGCCAAATTGCGCCAGCTTGGCCGCCAGCTCCTGTTCGTGCGGGGCATCCAGCACGATCTGGCCCTCAACTTCGCTGAAATCCTTGCCCAGCTTGCGGAACACGCCGGCCACGCGGGTGTAGGCGTACAGCAGGTAGGGCGCGGTGTTGCCTTCGAAGTTGAGCATCAGCTCGAAGTTGAAGCTGTAGTCGCTGGTGCGGTGCTTGGACAGGTCGGCGTATTTCACTGCGCCAATGCCCACCACGCGGGCGATGTTGCGCAGGTCGGCTTCGGCCAGCTCCGGGTTCTTTTCCTTCACCAGGTTGTAGGCGCGTTCCTGGGCTTCGTTCAGCAGGTCGATCAGCTTCACGGTGCCGCCATCACGGGTCTTGAACGGGCGGCCGTCGGCGCCGTTCATGGTGCCAAAGCCCATGTGTTCCATGTGCATCGGGTGGGTGACGAAGCCCGCGCGACGTGCCACTTCAAACACCTGCTGAAAGTGCAGGGCCTGGCGCTGGTCGACGAAGTACAAGGCACGATCGGCCTTGAGCACACCGCTGCGGTAGCGCACGGCCGCCAGGTCGGTGGTGGCATAGAGGTAGCCGCCATCGGCCTTGACGATAATCACCGGCAGCGGCTCGCCGTCGGCGGTTTTGAATTCCTCAAGGAACACGCACTGCGCGCCGTTGCTCTCGACCAGCAGGCCCTTGGCCTTGAGGTCGTTGACCACGTTGATCAGGTCGTCGTTGTAGGCGCTTTCGCCCATCACGTCGGCCATGGTCAGCTTCACGTTGAGCAGTTCGTAGATTTCCTGGCAGTGCGACAGCGAGATCTCGCGGAAACGGCCCCACAGCGCCAGGCATTCCTCGTCACCGGCTTGCAGCTTGACCACCAGGCCACGGGCGCGGTCGGCGAACTCTTCGGATTCGTCAAAACGCTTTTTGGCGGCGCGGTAGAAGTTTTCCAGGTCGGCCAGCTCGTTGCTGGTGATCGGGTTTTCCTGCAGGTACGCCATCAGCATGCCGAACTGGGTGCCCCAGTCGCCCACGTGGTTCTGACGGATCACGGTGTCACCGAGGAACTCCAGCACCCGCGCCACGCCGTCGCCAATGATGGTCGAACGCAGGTGGCCCACGTGCATCTCTTTGGCCAGGTTGGGGGCTGACAGGTCAACTGCCACGCGCTCCAGTGGGCCTGCCTTGCGCACGCCGATCTTGGCGTCGGCCAGGGCGGCGTCCAGGCGCGAAGCCAGGGCCTGGGTGTTCTGGAAGAAGTTGATAAAGCCAGGGCCGGCGATTTCGGCCTTGGTGACGCTTTCGTCAGCCGGCAGGGCGGCGATGATTTTTTCCGCCAGGTCGCGCGGCTTCAGGCCCGCAGGCTTGGCCAGCATCATCGCGATGTTGCTGGCGAAGTCGCCGTGGGTCTTGTCGCGGGTGTTTTCCACCTGGATCGCCGGCGTCAGGCCTTCAGGCAACACACCTTCGTTGACGAGTTGGGTGATGGCTTGTTGGATCAGCTGGCGAATGGTGTCTTTCATGGTGTTCTCTTTCGACCGCAAGCGGCGGCGCGCGATGCGCAGGTGGAAAAACTGGGCATTATCCGTGGCGAGGGCGGGCTTGCCAACCTTCGCGGGACCTTCACGGACGATTAACCTGTGGCGAGGTAGCTTGCTTGCGCTGGAGTGCGAAGCGCTCCCAAAAGCTTGGGGCCGCTACGCAGCCCAACGGGAGCAAGCTCCCTCGCCACAAGGGGTATTCAATACAAATCTACCGGGTCCACATCCAGTGACCATCGCACCTGCCGGCCGCTGGGCATTTGCTCCAGAGCAAGCAACCAGCTACTTAATAGCCGATGCAGCGGTGCGCGGGACGTTGCCTGCAAGAGTAGCTGAGCGCGATAACGCCCGGCGCGGCGCTCCATGGGCGCGGGCACGGGGCCGAGCAACTCGATGCCGGTCAGACCCAGTTCGCCGAGCAAACGTTCGGCGGCGGTGCAGGCCTCATCCAGAAAACTTTCTGCCTGCCCCGGTTTATGCGCTTCAGCCCGCAGCAGTGCCAGATGTGAGAACGGCGGCAGGCCGGCGGAACGGCGTTCGCTCAGCGCCTGTTCGGCGAAGGCAAAGTAGCCTTGTTCTGTCAGCTGAATCAGCAGCGGGTGGTCGGCCAGGTGCGTCTGGATAATCACTTTGCCCGGCTCTTCGGCACGCCCGGCGCGGCCTGCGACCTGCACGATCAGTTGCGCCATGCGCTCGCTGGCGCGGAAGTCACCGGAAAACAGGCCGCCGTCGGCATCCAGGATCGACACCAGCGTCACCCGTGGAAAGTGGTGCCCTTTGGCAAGCATCTGCGTACCGATCAAAATGCACGGCTGGCCTTTTTGAATGGTCGCGAACAGCTGATTCATCGCATCCTTGCGCGAAGTGCTGTCGCGGTCGACGCGCAGCACCGGGTAATCCGGAAACAGAATCCCCAGGCGTTCCTCAGCGCGTTCGGTGCCCGCACCCACTGGGCGCAAATCCACTTTGCCGCATTGCGGGCAGTGGCGCGGCGTGCGCTCCACATGGCCGCAGTGGTGGCAGCGCAACTCGCCGTGGCGCTGGTGCACGGTCATGCGCGCATCGCAGCGCTCGCACTCCGACATCCAGCCGCAGTCATGACACAGCAGCGTCGGCGCAAACCCCCGGCGGTTGAGAAACACCAGCACTTGCTGGCCGGCGGCGAGGGTCTGGCCGATGGCTTGTTGCATCGGCCCGGAAATGCCGCTGTCCAGCGGGCGGCTTTTTACGTCCAGGCGCAGGAAACGCGGTTGCTTGGCACCGCCTGCACGCTCGTTCAGGCGTAGCAGCCCATAACGGCCGGTGTAGGCGTTGTGCAGGCTTTCCAGGGACGGCGTGGCCGAGCCCAGCACAATCGGGATGTCTTCCTGGCGTGCGCGCACCAGCGCCAGGTCACGGGCGTGGTAACGCAGGCCTTCTTGCTGTTTGTAGGAGCCGTCGTGCTCCTCGTCGATGATGATCAGCCCGGGATTTTTCATTGGCGTGAACAGCGCCGAACGGGTGCCGATAATAATGTCGGCTTCGCCGTCCCGCGCCGCCAGCCAGGACTCCAGGCGTTCGCGGTCGTTGACCGCCGAATGCACCAGGGCGATGCGCGCATTGAAGCGTTGCTCGAAACGCGCCAGCGTTTGCGGGCCCAGGTTGATCTCCGGGATCAGCACCAGCGCCTGTTTACCGGCCTGCAGGGTTTCGCGGATGAGCTGCAGATACACTTCGGTCTTGCCGCTGCCGGTCACGCCGGCGAGCAGGAACGCGTGGAAGCTGTCGAAACCTGCGCGAATGGCTTCGTACGCCGCGCGCTGCTCGGGGTTCAGCGGCAGTTCCGGCTGCGCCAGCCAGTGCTCGTGGCGCGGGTCCGGTGCGTGCTTGCGGATTTCCACCTGCACCAAACCTTTGGCCAGCAGCAGGTCGAGGCTGTCTTTGCTCAGCATCAGCTTGCTTAATAGCTGATGAGCCACGCCGTGCGGGTGTTGGGCCAGGGTCGCCAGGGCTTCACGCTGGCGCGGCGCGCGGGCAATGCGCGGGTCGTCGAGGCGCGCGCCGGGCACTGTCGACCAGAAGCGTTCCTGGCGTGCTTCGGCCAGTTCGCCCTGACGCAGTAGTACCGGCAGCGCCCAGCTCAACGTGTCGCCGAGGCTGTGCTGGTAATACTGGGCGGTCCACAGGCACAGCTTGAACAAGGCCGGTGGCAGTGGCGCAGTGGTGTCGAGGATGGCGATGGCGGGCTTGAGTTTTTCTGCGGGCACTTCGCTGTGGTCGGCGACTTCGATCAGAACGCCGATCATCTCCCGCCGGCCAAACGGCACGCGCACGCGCATGCCTGGCTGCAACTGCGCCCGCAGCACGCCGGCCGGGGCACGGTAGTCGAACAGGCGGCGCAGGGGCGAGGGCAGGGCTAGGCGCAAAATGGCGTCGGGCACGCGAGGGGTCTCATCTATAAAGGCAGGCGGTGGCGCAGGGGCGGGAGCCTAGCAGACCTGCGGTGGAGGTGTCCTGTCTCTGCTGTTGGAATCGGATTTTCAGAACAATGCGATTTCCTGTGGGAGCGGGCTTGCTCGCGAATGCGCTAGATCAGCCACTATTTTCGGCGACTGACACACTGCTTTCGCGAGCAAGCCCGCTCCCACAAGGGGATGTGGTGAACCGGCAGTTTTTCTGATGAAAGGGGCTCATATGTGGGAAATCGGCCGGAAGCGCCGCTTGCGCGTTTAAAAAGGTCTGGTAGAATCCGCGGCCTAATTACGTGCGGTATTCGACAATAGTGTCGAGTGGCGGCACGCCAGCCCGAGGAAGTCACCATGAAAGCCGATATCCATCCAGCGTACGAAACCATCGAAGTAACCTGCAGCTGCGGCAACAAGTTCGAAACGCGTTCGAACCTGTGCAAGCCACTGGGTACTGACGTATGCAACGAGTGCCACCCGTTCTACACCGGTAAGCAGAAAACTCTGGACACCGGCGGCCGTGTACAGCGCTTCGCAGATCGCTTTGGTGCTTTCGGCAAGAAGCCTGCTGCTACTCCAGCAGAGTAAGGCTCAAAAGCCCTTTGGGTTTTTGCCAGCTGTTGAAAAAGGCGTCCCTAGTGGGCGCCTTTTTTGTGTCTGCGATTTGGCGGAGCGTCGCAAAATCGACGTTTGAATAAAAAATTGTAGACATTTTTTAATTCGATTGTGAACAGTTGAGCCCTTGTATCTCGTGGCTCTTGGCCAAAAGTCGTAGCGCAGGGCCCTTGACACCTGTGACTGCCCAGTCTTGTAGGGACTTTGCGACACGCGTATCCTCGGCGGTCCGTCGACCAACAGTAAAAGCGGAATGCCGATATGTCTGATTTGAAAACTGCCGCTCTCGAATATCATGCCCATCCTCGTCCAGGAAAGCTGAGTGTAGAGCTCACCAAAGCCACTGCCACCGCCCGCGACCTGTCGCTGGCCTACAGCCCTGGCGTTGCCGAGCCCGTACGTGAAATCGCCCGCGACCCTGAACTGGCGTACAAGTACACCGGCAAAGGCAACCTGGTTGCAGTGATTTCCGATGGCACCGCGATTCTCGGCCTGGGTAACCTCGGCCCATTGGCTTCCAAGCCAGTCATGGAAGGTAAAGGCGTGCTGTTCAAGCGCTTTGCCGGCATCGACGTTTTCGACATCGAAGTCGACTCCGAAAGCCCGCAGGCTTTCATCGACACGGTTAAGCGCATTTCCATCACGTTCGGTGGCATCAACCTGGAAGACATCAAGGCACCTGAGTGCTTCGAGATCGAAAAGGCCCTGATCGAACAGTGCGACATCCCGGTATTCCACGATGACCAGCACGGCACCGCAATTGTTACCGCGGCCGGCATGATCAACGCCCTGGAAATCGCCGGCAAAACCCTGGCTGACGCGCAAATCGTTTGCCTGGGCGCCGGCGCTGCGGCCATCTCCTGCATGAAATTGCTGGTGAGCATGGGCGCCAAGCTGGAAAACATCTTCATGGTCGACAGCAAGGGCGTTGTTCAGTCCGAGCGTACCGACCTGAACCAGTACAAGGCGATGTTTGCCCACGCGACCGACAAGCGCACCCTGGCCGACGCCCTGAACGGTGCAGACGTGTTCGTTGGCCTGTCCGGCCCGAACCTGCTGAGCGCCGAAGGCCTGAAATCCATGGCGGCCAACCCGATTGTGTTCGCCTGCTCCAACCCGGACCCAGAGATTTCGCCGGAGCTGGCCCACGCCACCCGTAACGACGTGATCATGGCCACCGGCCGCTCGGACTACCCGAACCAGGTCAACAACGTGCTGGGCTTCCCGTTCATCTTCCGTGGTGCCCTGGACGTTCGCGCCAAGCGCATCAACGAAGAGATGAAAGTGGCTGCCGCCAACGCCCTGCGTGAACTGGCCAAACTGCCTGTTCCTCAGGAAGTGTGCGACGCCTACGGCGGTATCAAATTGGAATTCGGTCGTGAGTACATCATCCCGAAACCAATGGATAAGCGCCTGATCACCCTGATCTCCGATGCCGTGGCCAAAGCCGCCATCGAGACCGGTGTGGCCACCCTGCCGTATCCGAAGCACTACCCGCTGCAAAGCGTGGATGATGTGTTCAACGGCTAAGCTGTTGTAGCGCACCAACAAAAAGCCCCGGCTCTTACGAGTCGGGGCTTTTTTGTGGCGGGTGATTCGCTTGGGCCTGATGAAGATCCAAGTGTGGGAGCGGGCTTGCTCGCGAAAGCGGTGTATCAGTCAACACATCTGATACTGATACACCGCATTCGCGAGCAAGCCCGCTCCCACATTGGATCTGCGCTGAGCCGAAGATCGGGTTAGAACAAATCGATCGGCGCCGCCTCATCAGCCGGCAGCGGGCTGCCCGGTGCAACGCCATTGCCCAGCTCGTTGACCGACGGCGGCGTGTCTTCGCTCTTGAACAGCTCGAAGTACGCGTTCGGCGTGCTTGGCGATGCCGCACGGCCACTCACCGGGTCAATCCGCAGGCTGAGGATGCCTTCCGGCTCAGGCTGGGTGTGCAGCGGTTTGTCCTTCAAGGCCGCGCCCATGTAACTCATCCAGATCGGCAGCGCGACGGTGCCACCAAACTCACGGCGGCCCAGGCTTTCCGGTTGGTCGTAGCCGGTCCACACGGTGGTCACGTAGTCGGCGTTGTAGCCGGAGAACCAGGCATCCTTGGAGTCGTTGGTCGTACCGGTCTTGCCCGCGATATCCGCGCGGCCCAAGGCCAGGGCGCGACGGCCGGTGCCTTTCTTGATCACGTCTTCCAGAATGCTGTTGAGGATATAGGTGGTACGGCCATCCACTACGCGTTCGGCGACGGCGGGTACTTGTGGTTCGGTCGGCGCGGCGGCATTTGCGGCGGGTGCTGTACCTGGCGTCGGCTCAATGGTGATACCGCCGTTGTTCGGTGCCGCGATGCCATCGGGTGCGGCCACGCCATTGACCACGTCACCCGGCACGCGTGGCGGGTTGGCGGTGAACAGGGTGTCGCCATTGCGGCTTTCGATCTTGTCGATCAGGTACGGCGTGATCTTGTAGCCGCCGTTGGCAAAGGTGCTCCAGCCGGTGGCGATTTCCATCGGTGTGAGGGTTGCGGTGCCCAGCGCCAGGGACAGGTTTGGCGGCAGGTCCGACTTGGCGAAGCCGAAGCGCGTCATGTAGTCGATGGTCTTGCCCACGCCCATCGCCTGCAACAAGCGGATCGATACCAGGTTACGCGACTTGTACAGCGCCTCGCGGATGCGGATCGGGCCGAGGAAGGTATTGGTGTCGTTCTTCGGGCGCCAAACCTTGTCCAGGTACTCGTCGACGAACACGATCGGCGCGTCGTTGACCAAGCTGGCGGCGGTGTAGCCGTTATCCAGTGCGGCGCTGTAGACGAACGGCTTGAAGCTCGAGCCCGGCTGGCGCTTGGCCTGGGTGGCGCGGTTGTAGTTGCTTTGCTCGAAGGCAAAACCGCCGACCAGGGCGCGGATCGCACCGTTCTGTGGGTCCAGGGACACCAAGGCGCCTTGAGCCACGGGCACTTGGCTGAATTTCAGGCTGTCGTCTTTCTGGCGTTGCACGCGGATCAAATCACCCACCTGCGCCACGTCCGACGGCTGCTTGGGCATCGGGCCCATGCTGTTGGTATTCAGGAAGGGACGCGCCCACTTCATGCTGTCCCACGACACATGGCCTTCGCCGGTGCGGGTCAGTACTTGCACGCCATCTTTCTTCACTTGGGTGACGATGGCCGGCTCCAGGCCGCTGATCGGGCGCTGCTTGCCCAGCTCAGTGGTCCAGGCGCTCAGGGTTTTGCCCGGCAGGCGTGATTCGGGGCCGCGGTAGCCGTGGCGCTGGTCATAGGTGACGAGGCCGTCGCGTACCGAATTGTTGGCGATTTCCTGCAGGTTGCTCGGAATGGTCGTGGTTACGCGGAAGCCTTCGGTGTAGGCCTCGCTGCCATAACGGCCGACCATCTCGGCCCGCGCCATTTCAGCGATGTAGGGGGCGTTCACTTCCGGCGTCGGCACGTGATAGCTGGCATTCAGCGGTTCGGCCACGGCGCTTTCATAGGCGGCCTGGTCAATTTTGCCCAGCTTGAACATGCGCCCCAGGATCCAGTCGCGACGCTCTTTGCTGCGCGCCGGGTTGGCCAGTGGGTTGAAGCGCGAAGGGGCCTTGGGCAGGCCGGCAATCATTGCCATCTGTGCCAGGCTGGCGTCACGAATCGACTTGCCATAGTAAACCTGGGAAGCCGCTTCGATCCCGTAGGCGCGGTTGCCCAGGTAGATCTTGTTCACGTACAGCTCAAGAATCTCGTCCTTGGTCAGCTGGCGTTCAATCTGCAGGGCCAACAGGATTTCGGTGGCTTTACGCGAAAAACTGCGTTCGCTGGTGAGGAAGAAGTTCTTCGCCACCTGCATGGTGATGGTGCTGCCGCCGGATTGAATGTGTCCGCTTTTTACCAACTGTGTGGCCGCGCGCACCAGGCTGCCCGGGTCTACGCCGTAGTGGTTGGCGAAATTATCATCTTCAGCCGACAGCAGGGCATTGATGAAATTGGGTGGAATGTCGGCGAAACGAATCGGGGTGCGGCGCATTTCGCCGAACTCCGCGATCAGTTTTTCATCGCTGCTGTAGACCCGCAAAGGAATCTGCAACTGGATACTTCTGAGTGCCTCTACGGAGGGCAAACCCGGACTAAGGTAGAGGTAGGCCCCGCTGAGTACGAGCATCAGCCCGCAGACGATCGCGACAATGGAGTACCCGAAAAACTTCAGCAGACGAATCAAGGCTTTTGGATTTCCAGAGAAAAGAATGAGTTACGCGTCGGGGCATGCATTACAAACGATGGATCGACCCGAGCAGCAGAAAAAGCGGGAAAAAACGCTGGGCATTAAAGCATTTTCGGCCTGGGGCGTCATTCGCACCGCTCAAACAAGTCGACCGAATGCACGATGCCCGGCGGCAATCAGGCGGTATGACAGGCAAAGTTTTAGGGAGTTTTATGAGAAAGGGATTTTTCAGGCGAAAAGTCGACACCGTGCTCGGCGTCGATATCAATGACACCGGCATCAAACTCATTGAGCTGGGCCGTTCAGCCCGTGGCTACAGTGTTCAGGGCTACGTCACCCAGCGGTTGCCCGCCAACGCGGTCGTCGATGGCACCCTGTTGGACCTCGACGCGATAGGGCAGGTGCTGCGCCAGGCATTATCTCGGTTGCCTACCTCGGCCCGGCAGGCGGCTGTGGCTGTGGCCGGCCCTTCGGTCATCACGCGGGTGATTGAAATGGCAGCAGGTCTCAGTGATGAGGAGATGGTTTGGACGATCCAGATGGAAGCCGATCAGTACATTCCTTACCCGCTCGATGACGTCGCCATTGATTTCCAGGTGCGCGGCCCATCCGCCCAGGACCCCGCGCGGGTCGAGGTGTTACTGGCTGCGTGTCTCAAGGAGCAGGTCGAGGCCCGCGAAGCCGTTTTGGCCTCGGCCGGGCTGGTGACGCGGGTAGTCGATGTCGAAGGGTTTGCATTGGAGCGCGCTTGCAGTCAGGATTTCGCCAGCTTCACGCCGGGCCATCGAGTCGATGGCGCACAATGGGCCGTGGATGCCCACGGGATGGGAATTGCTTGCGGGTTGGCCCTGAGGAGTTTCGCTGGATGACACGAATCAATCTTTTGCCATGGCGTCAGGCGCTGGCAGAGCGGCGGCGTAAATACTTCCTGGGGTTTTTGCTGGCGTTCGCCTGTGTGGCGCTCGCGGCGGTGTGGCTGGCGGATCAAGTCATCGATCAGGCGATAGACCGGCAGGTGACGCGCAACAATCACCTGAACAAAGAAATCACCATTCAGGACTCGCGCATCAAGACCATCGGCGACCTTCAGGAGCAAAGCCAGCAATTGGCCCAGCGCATGAAGGTTGTGCAGGACCTTCACGAATCCCGCTCGGCCAGCGCCCAGCTATTGGACCAGTTGGCCCGCGCGGTGCCCGATGGGGTGCATCTGCATGAAGTTGTCGCCAAGGGTAATACTGTCAGTGTCAGCGGCAGTGCTGAGTCCAGCCAGGATATCGCCCAACTGATGCGCCGCCTGGAAGCGTCTGAAGGCGCCCACGCCACTCGGCTGCAGCATGTGCGTGCGGAAGGTCAGGGTGGCGGCAACCAATTTCAATTGATGGTGCGCCAAGGCGAATCCACAGAGGCCCAACCTTGAGCCTGCCCAGGCTCGACGTGTCCACGCTTTCTCACAACGCTGCTAAATGGCCCCTGCCGAGTAAGGTTCTGCTCGGCTGCGCGCTGGCGGCTGTGGTTTGGCTGGTGGGCGATGGTTGGCTACTGGCCCCGGCACGTGAGCGGCTGAACACGCTGCAAACGCAGGCAGTGGCGCTGCAGCATGCACTCACGCAACAGGCTGGCCTGGCAGACCGTCTTGAGGGCCAAGCCCGTCAGGCTCAGGTGATGCAGGAACAAGTCGAAGGGCTTTTGCGGCAATTGCCCGGCGAATCGGACGTGCCTGGCTTGCTCGAAGACATTGCTCGGCTGGCGGTTGCCAACGGTTTGGTGGTCGAGGGCGTCACGGTGCTGGGCGAGCAGTCTCTGCCGCTCTACATCGAGGAACCGGTGCAGCTCGGTGCGTTTGGCACCTACCACGACCTGGCGACATTTGTGAGTGGCTTGGGTGGGCTGTCGCGGATCGTCACCGTGCATGATGTTGTGCTCAGGTCTGATGGGTCGTTGCTGCGCCTTGATCTGCTGGCCAAGACTTATCGCAGCACATCGCCGCGCGTTAAGTCAGCCCAAGTTGTCGAGCAGGGGCAGCGATTTGTCTACGATGCAGCCTCCCTGCGTGACCCTTTCCAGCCGCCAAGCCTGCAGGAAAACTACCTGTCTGGCCGGCCGGCGCATGCGCCGGACCTTACCCGGGAGCGTGGAACCCTGGAAAGCTTGGCCGTCGACCAGTTCGAAATGGTCGGCACATTATCTCGTGGTTTGCAGACCTTCGCCCTGCTACGCGCAGCCTCTGGCGTGCACCGGCTTGCGGTCGGCGACTACCTGGGGCCCAACCATGGCCGAGTCACGGCCATTCATGCAGGCCACATCGAACTGGCCGAATTGTTCCCGGATGAACAGGGCGTATGGCTGGAACGCTCGCGAACCCTCGTGTTAAACGTCAACTCATAACGGAATCAAACAATGAAAAGGACTTTCTCGTCCTTCGGTGTGGCGCTATGGATAGCGTTCACGGCACCGATGGCCTTTGCTGTGCCCAACCGTGTGGATCTGATCCAGCTGCCGCCGCCTGGCAGCGCGGCGCTAGGCGCCTATAACGGTGACACACTGAACCTCAACTTCCAGAACATCGATGTCCGCGCTGTATTGCAACAGATTGCGGATGTCGCCGGGCTTAACCTGGTGACCAGCGACGAGGTGCAAGGCTCAATCACCCTGCGACTCAAGGACGTGCCCTGGGACCAGGCGCTGGACCTGGTGTTGCAAACCAAAGGGTTGGACAAGCGCGTGAAGGCGGGGGTTTTGCTGGTAGCGCCCGCCGAAGAACTGGCCGCCCGTGAGCTGCTGGTGTTGGAGTCGCGCAAGCAGATGGCCGAACTGGCGCCATTGCGCCGCGAGCTGTTGCAGGTCAATTACGCCAAGGCTGCGGACCTGGCCAAGTTGTTCCAGTCGGTGACGAGCCTGGATGGCATCGCCGATGAGCGCGGCTCGGTGGCGGTGGATGACCGCACTAATAACATCATTGCCTACCAGACCGGCGAGCGGCTGGAAGAGCTGCGACGGATCGTGGCCCAGCTGGATATTCCCGTGCGCCAGGTGATGATCGAGGCGCGGATCGTCGAAGCCAATGTCGATTACGACAAAAGCCTGGGCGTGCGCTGGGGTGGGCGCCTTAATCGTGGCAACTGGGGCGCGGGCGGCATCAGCAAGCCGCTGGCCGAGGGCGCTGAACCACCGGCAAACCCATCCAGCTCGCCGTTTGTCGACTTGGGTTCACTCACCGGCACTGCAGGCTTGGGCATTGCCTATATCACCGACAACCTGCTGTTGGACCTGGAGCTGACGGCCATGGAGAAAACCGGCAATGGCGAAATCGTCTCGCAGCCCAAGGTCGTCACCTCCGATAAGGAGACCGCGCGTATCCTCAAAGGCACCGAGATTCCCTACCAGGAATCTACCGGCAGAGGCGCCACTTCGGTGTCCTTCAAGGAAGCTTCGCTGTCACTGGAAGTGACCCCGCAAATCACGCCTGATGGCTGGGTGACCATGGAGGTCAAGGTCACCAAGGATGAGCCTGACTATTTGAATAAGCTCAACGACGTGCCACCGATCAAGAAAAACGAAGTCAACGCCAAGGTGTTGGTCAAGGATGGCGAGACCATCGTCATTGGTGGGGTTTTCTCCAATACCCAAAGCAAAGTGGTAGATAAAGTGCCATTTTTAGGCGATGTGCCGTATCTTGGCCGCCTTTTCCGGCGCGATGTTGTTGCGCAAAGAAAATCCGAGCTGCTGGTATTCCTGACTCCGCGTATTATGAATAACCAGGCGATTGCTGTGAGTCGTTGATTCTGTGCGAAATTTGATTCTTGTAGGACCGATGGGGGCTGGAAAAAGCACCATCGGCCGTTTGCTGGCCAAAGAGCTGCGCCTGCCATTCAAAGATTCCGACAAGGAAATTGAATTGCGCACGGGCGCCAATATCCCATGGATCTTCGATAAGGAAGGCGAACTGGGCTTTCGCGACCGCGAGCAGGCAATGATTGCCGAGCTGTGCGGCTGCGACGGCGTGGTATTGGCCACCGGCGGCGGCGCAGTCATGCGCGACGAAAATCGCCGGGCGCTGCATGCCGGTGGTCGCGTGGTGTACTTGCATGCGTCGGTCGAGCAGCAAGTGGGCCGCACCGCCCGCGATCGCAATCGCCCGTTGTTGCGCACCGCCGACCCGGCCAAAACCCTCAGGGATCTGCTGACGTTGCGCGATCCGCTCTATCGGGAAATCGCCGATCTGGTGGTAGAAACCGATGAGCGGCCGCCACGAATGGTCGTTCTCGACATTCTTGAGCGCTTGCAGCAGTTGCCACCCCGTTAAAGCCAGGCCCGAAATGCGCTATTCTCGGCGGCGCGCTATCAGCCTTCGGGGTGTGGCGCAGAGCCATCAGGCGACGTCAGATCCGAGCGTTGCCGATCGTACAGACATCTTCACGCGGGGACACATGCAGACACTTAAGGTCGATCTAGGCGAGCGCAGCTACCCAATCCATATTGGCGAAGGTTTGTTGGACCTGCCCGAGTTGCTCGCACCGCATATTGCCGGGCGGCAGGTGGCGGTCATCTCCAACGAAACGGTCGCGCCGTTGTATCTTGAGCGTCTGAGCCGCAGCCTGGCGGCGTACTCGGTGATTTCGGTGATCTTGCCTGACGGCGAGGCCCATAAGAACTGGGAAACCCTGCAATTGATCTTTGATGGCCTGCTGACTGCGCGCCATGACCGACGTACCACTGTGGTCGCCCTGGGGGGTGGCGTGATCGGTGACATGGCCGGTTTTGCGGCGGCCTGTTACCAGCGCGGCGTGGACTTCATCCAGGTGCCGACCACCTTGTTGTCCCAGGTGGATTCGTCGGTGGGCGGCAAGACCGGCATCAACCACCCGATGGGCAAGAACATGGTGGGCGCGTTCTATCAGCCTCAAGCGGTGCTGATCGACACCGCCACCCTCAACACCCTGCCGCCGCGCGAGCTGTCGGCGGGCCTGGCGGAAGTCATCAAGTACGGGCTGATCTGCGACGAGCCGTTTCTGACATGGCTTGAAGAACATATGGACGCTTTGCGCGCCCTGGACCAAGTGGCACTGACCGAGGCGATTTCCCGCTCTTGCGCCGCCAAGGCGCTGGTGGTGAATGCCGACGAGCGGGAGTCCGGCGTACGGGCCACCCTGAACCTGGGTCACACCTTCGGCCATGCGATCGAAACGCACATGGGCTATGGTGTGTGGTTGCATGGGGAAGCCGTGGCCGCTGGCACCGTGATGGCATTGGACATGTCGCAGCGCCTGGGCTGGATCAGCGCCCAAGAGCGTGATCGCGGCATCCGCCTGTTCCAGCGCGCCGGTTTGCCGGTCGTTCCACCTACTGAGATGACCGAGGCGGATTTCCTCGAGCATATGGCAATAGACAAGAAAGTGATCGACGGTCGCCTGCGACTGGTGCTCCTGCGCCAGATGGGCGAAGCGGTAGTGACCGACGATTATCCGAAAGAGATTTTACAGGCCACGCTGGGAGCGGATTACCGCGCCCTGGCCCAGCTTAAAGGTTAATAAGATCCCGATGACTAGTTTGCATGCCGACGAGGCGTTCCTCGGCCATTACCAGTTAAGCCACGACCCTTTTGCTCCACGGGTGCCTGGCTTCAAATTTTTCCCTGCCCAGCGCAAGCCGGTGCTCGGCCAGTTGCACCATTTGGCGCGCTACAGCCAGCTGCTGCTGGTGGTCACCGGCCCGTTGGGCAGCGGCAAGACCTTGCTGCGCCAGGCGCTGGTTGCCAGCACCAACAAGCAATCGGTACAGAGCGTGGTGGTGTCGGCCCGTGGCGCCGGTGATGCGGCGGGAGTGTTGCGCCAAGTCGCGCAGGCGCTGAACGTGGCCACGGCCGAGCCGAACGCGATCCTCAAACAAGTGGTGCAACTGGGCCTGACCGGCCAGGAAGTCTATCTGTTGGTGGACGACGCCGAGCAGTTGGACGAGTCCGCTCTGGAAGCGCTGCTGGCGCTGGCGGCGGGTACGCCTGAAGGTCGCCCGCATGTGTTCCTGTTTGGCGAGTCTTCGTTGATCGCCGATCTGGAGCAGATCAGTGGCGACCAGGAGCTGTTCCACGTCATCGAATTGCAGCCGTACGAAGAGGAAGAAACCCGCGAATACCTGGCTCAACGCCTTGAAGGCGCCGGGGCGGGCATCGAACTTTTCTCCGCTTCGCAGATCTCTGATATTCACGAAAGCTCCGACGGCTGGCCTGGCACCATCAACCAGGTTGCCCGGGATGCCTTGATCGAAGCCATGATTGCAAGCCGCTCTGCGGTTAAGCGTCCAAAGATGGGGTTTACTATGCCTAAGAAGCACGTATTGGCTATTTCCGCCGTTGTCGTGGTCGCTGTCGCCGCCGCCTGGTTGATCCCGGGTCGCAGCAAGGCACCCGCCACCGCCGGCGCGCCAACCGAACAGGCGCAGTTGCCACTGGGCAAGCCCACGCCAAATGTCGAATTTGCCAACTCCGGTCAGCCGACCAACCTGCCGATGGTCGGCCAGCCTGTGATGCGCGGCCCGCTCGCCGAAGAAGCCGGCGGCATCTCCGAAGGCGACGACGGTGTGCCGGTGGAAGGCTCCAGCGCCACGCCGCCGACTGTGACCACTACCGCGCCACCTGCCGGCGTACCAGCCGGTCAGCCGGCTGCTCCGGTTGCTCCGGTTGCCAAGCCGACCCCAGCACCCACCGTCGCCACCGCCAAGCCAGCACCGGTTACCAAGCCTGTCGCACCTGCGCCAGCCGCCAAGCCGGCACCGGCTGCCAAGCCTGCTGAAAAACCAGCGGCCACTGTCGCCAAAGCAGGCGGTGCCGGCAGCAGCTGGTACACCAGCCAGCCGACCGGCAACTTCGTAGTGCAGATCCTTGGCACCAGCTCCGAAGCCAACGCTCAGGCGTTCGTGAAAGAGCAGGGCGGCGAGTACCGTTATTTCAAGAAAGTGCTCAACGGCAAGCCTCTCTACGTGATCACTTACGGCAACTTCTCCAGCCGTGCAGCAGCTGAATCCGCTATCAAGGCCTTGCCAGCGAAGGTTCAGGCTGGTAAACCTTGGCCTCGCACTGTTGCCAGCGTTCAACAAGAACTCGCAACAACTCGCTGAAGATTCGGCGGCCTTACCCAGGCCGCCTCTCCCGGCACCTCAAAAAAATCCGCAAGTGCGTGCTGTCTCTAGAGACCGCGCGCTTTGTGGTGTCTGCGTCATAGTAGCTTTTGAGTCGTAGCGGTCAGAATTAAAAAAGTTTTGACTAGCACAGCATATCGCTTTAAACCTTTCATAAATGCGACATAGATTTGCGACATTTCGTCGCTAAATTTGTGAGCGTTCGTGTCGGTGTGTACAATGACCTCCCTTTTGCCCCCGCTAAGCCGGCGTACGTTCGGCGTGGAAGGTAACCGGTTGAATTGAAAAGAAATTTGCCTCGGTATAAGAGGCAGCCTGGTGAGAAAGTGTCTATGAAAGCAGGTCTGTACCAACCCGATGAATTCAAGGATAACTGCGGTTTCGGCCTGATAGCCCACATGCAGGGCGAGCCCAGTCATACCCTTTTGCAAACGGCCATCGAGGCCCTGACCTGCATGACCCACCGCGGTGGGATCAACGCCGATGGCAAAACCGGTGACGGTTGCGGCTTGCTGATTCAAAAGCCCGACCAGTTCCTGCGCGCTGTCGCAAAAGAACAATTTGCTGTCGACCTGCCCAAGCAATACGCCGTGGGCATGGTGTTCTTCAACCAGGACCCGGTTAAAGCCCAAGCCGCTCGCGAGAACATGAACCGCGAGATTCTGGCTGCCGGCCTGCAGCTCGTCGGCTGGCGCAAAGTGCCAATCGACACCAGCGTGCTCGGCCGCCTGGCCCTTGAGCGCCTGCCGCAGATCGAACAAGTGTTCATCGCAGGCGATGGCCTGAGCGACCAGGACATGGCGATCAAGCTGTTCACTTCGCGTCGTCGCTCGTCGGTGTCCAACGCCGCCGATACCGACCACTACATCTGCAGCTTTTCGCACAAGACCATCATTTATAAAGGCCTGATGATGCCGGCGGACTTGACCGCCTTCTATCCAGACCTGAGCGATGAGCGCCTGCAAACCGCAATCTGCGTGTTCCACCAGCGCTTCTCCACCAACACCCTGCCGAAATGGCCGCTGGCCCAGCCATTCCGCTTCCTCGCCCACAACGGCGAGATCAACACCATCACCGGCAACCGCAACTGGGCCGTGGCCCGTCGCACCAAGTTCGCCAACGACTTGATGGACCTCGAAGAGCTCGGCCCGCTGGTTAACCGCGTGGGTTCCGACTCCTCCAGCATGGACAACATGCTTGAGCTGATGGTCACTGGCGGCATCGACCTGTTCCGTGGCGTGCGCATGATCATTCCGCCTGCGTGGCAGAACGTCGAAACCATGGACCCGGATCTGCGTGCGTTCTACGAGTACAACTCGATGCACATGGAGCCGTGGGACGGCCCGGCCGGCGTGGTGATGACTGACGGCCGCTATGCGGTGTGCCTGCTCGACCGTAACGGTCTGCGCCCGGCGCGTTGGGTCACCACCACCAACGGTTTCATCACCCTGGCGTCGGAAATCGGCGTATGGGACTACAAGCCTGAAGACGTTATCGCCAAAGGCCGCGTAGGCCCTGGCCAGATCCTGGCCGTGGACACCGAGACCGGGCAGATCCTCGACACCGACGCCATCGACAACCGCTTGAAGTCGCGTCACCCGTACAAGCAATGGCTGCGCAAGAACGCCCTGCGTATCCAGGCGACCATGGAAGACAACGACCACGGTTCGGCTTTCTACGACGTCGACCAGCTCAAGCAGTACATGAAGATGTACCAGGTCACGTTCGAGGAGCGTGACCAAGTGCTGCGCCCGCTCGGCGAGCAAGGCTACGAGGCCGTTGGCTCCATGGGCGACGACACGCCGATGGCCGTGCTGTCCCAGCGCGTGCGCACGCCGTACGACTACTTCCGCCAGCAGTTCGCCCAGGTGACCAACCCGCCGATCGACCCGCTGCGTGAAGCCATCGTGATGTCGCTGGAAGTGTGCCTCGGTGCCGAGCGCAACATCTTCCAGGAATCGCCTGAGCACGCTTCCCGTGTGATCCTCAGCTCGCCGGTCATTTCCCCGGCCAAGTGGCGTTCGTTGATGACCCTGGAACGCCCAGGCTTCGACCGCCAGATCATCGACCTGAACTACGACGAGAGCCTGGGCCTTGAAGCCGCTGTGCGCAACGTCGCTGACCAGGCCGAAGAAGCCGTGCGTGCCGGTCGCACCCAGATCGTATTGACCGACCGCCACATTGCCCCAGGCAAGCTGCCGATTCACGCCTCGCTGGCCACTGGCGCGGTGCACCACCGCCTGACCGAAAAAGGCCTGCGTTGTGACTCCAACATCCTCGTCGAAACCGCCACCGCCCGCGACCCGCATCACTTTGCGGTGTTGATCGGTTTCGGCGCGTCGGCGGTGTACCCGTTTCTGGCGTACGAAGTGCTCGGTGACCTGATCCGTACCGGTGAAGTGCTGGGCGACCTCTACGAGGTGTTCAAGAACTACCGTAAAGGCATCACCAAGGGCCTGTTGAAGATCCTGTCGAAGATGGGCATCTCCACCGTCACGTCCTATCGCGGCGCGCAGTTGTTCGAAGCCATCGGCCTGTCCGAAGAAGTCTGCGAGCTGAGCTTTCGTGGCGTGCCGAGCCGCATCAAGGGTGCGCGTTTCGTCGACATCGAAGCCGAACAGAAAGCCCTGGCCGCCGAAGCCTGGAGCGCGCGCAAGCCGATCCAGCAAGGCGGCCTGCTCAAGTTCGTGCACGGTGGCGAATACCACGCCTACAACCCGGACGTGGTCAGCACCCTGCAAGCCGCCGTGCAGCAGGGCGACTACGCCAAGTTCAAGGCATACACCGCGCTGGTGGATAACCGCCCGGTGTCGATGATCCGTGACCTGTTCAAGGTGAAGACCCTGGACACGCCGCTGGCCATCAGCGAAATCGAGCCGCTGGAATCGATCCTCAAGCGCTTCGACTCCGCCGGTATTTCCCTCGGCGCCTTGTCGCCTGAGGCCCACGAGGCCCTGGCCGAAGCCATGAACCGCCTGGGTGCGCGTTCCAACTCCGGCGAAGGCGGTGAAGACCCGGCGCGCTATGGCACCATCAAGAGCTCGAAAATCAAGCAAGTGGCGACTGGCCGTTTCGGTGTAACCCCGGAATACCTGGTCAACGCCGAAGTGCTGCAGATCAAAGTCGCCCAGGGCGCCAAGCCCGGTGAAGGCGGCCAGCTGCCAGGCGGCAAGGTCAACGGTTTGATCGCCAAGCTGCGTTACGCAGTGCCGGGCGTGACCCTGATTTCGCCGCCGCCGCACCACGACATCTACTCGATTGAAGATTTGTCGCAGCTGATTTTCGATTTGAAACAAGTCAACCCGCAGGCGCTGGTCTCGGTGAAGTTGGTAGCAGAAGCCGGCGTGGGCACCATCGCCGCCGGCGTGGCCAAGGCCTATGCCGACCTGATCACCATCTCCGGCTACGACGGCGGCACCGGCGCTTCGCCGCTGACCTCCATCAAGTACGCCGGCGCGCCGTGGGAACTCGGCCTGGCCGAAACCCACCAGACCCTGCGCGGCAACGACCTGCGCGGCAAAGTCCGGGTGCAGACCGACGGCGGCCTGAAAACCGGCCTCGACGTGATCAAGGCGGCGATCCTCGGCGCCGAAAGCTTCGGCTTCGGTACTGCGCCGATGATCGCGCTGGGCTGCAAATACCTGCGCATCTGCCACCTGAACAACTGCGCCACCGGCGTCGCGACTCAGAACGAGAAGCTGCGCAAGGATCACTACATCGGCACCGTCGACATGGTGGTGAATTTCTTCACCTACGTCGCCGAAGAAACCCGTGAGTGGCTGGCCAAGCTGGGCGTGCGTTCGCTGGAAGAGCTGATCGGGCGTACCGACCTGCTCGACATCCTCGAAGGCCAGACCGCCAAGCAGCAACACCTGGACCTGACGCCGCTGTTGGGCAGCGATCACATCCCGGCAGACAAGCCGCAATTCTGCCAGGTTGACCGCAACCCACCGTTCGACAAAGGCCTGCTGGCCGAGAAGATGGTCGAAATGGCCAGCTCCTCGATCAACGACGCCAGCGGTGGCGACTTCGCCTTGGATATCTGCAACTGCGACCGTTCGATCGGCGCACGCATCTCCGGCGAAATCGCGCGCAAGCACGGCAACCAAGGCATGGCCAAGGCGCCGATCACCTTCCGCTTCAAGGGCACTGCGGGCCAGAGCTTCGGCGTGTGGAACGCCGGTGGCCTGAACATGTACCTCGAAGGCGATGCCAACGACTACGTGGGCAAGGGCATGACCGGCGGCAAGCTGGTGATCGTTCCGCCAATCGGCAGCGTCTACAAGTCGCAGGAAAGCGCGATCATCGGCAACACCTGCTTGTACGGCGCTACCGGTGGCAAGCTGTTCGCCGCCGGTACGGCCGGTGAGCGTTTCGCCGTGCGTAACTCCGGTGCCCACACCGTGGTGGAAGGCACGGGCGATCACTGCTGCGAGTACATGACCGGGGGCTTTGTCGCGGTACTGGGCAAGACCGGTTACAACTTCGGTTCGGGCATGACCGGCGGTTTCGCCTACGTGCTCGACCAGGACAACACCTTCGTCGACAAGGTCAACCACGAGTTGGTCGAGATCCAGCGGATCAGCGGCGAAGCCATGGAGTCCTACCGGAACCACTTGCAGCACGTGCTGGACGAGTACGTCGAGGAAACCAACAGCGAATGGGGGCGTAACCTCGCCGAAAACCTCGATGATTACCTGCGTCGTTTCTGGCTGGTCAAGCCCAAGGCTGCCAACCTGAAATCGTTGCTTTCCAGCATCCGTGCCAACCCGCAGTGATATGCGCCTGAACAGTTTGATGAGGTTTTAACATGGCTGAACGTCTGAATAACGACTTCCAGTTCATCGATGTCGGGCGCAAAGATCCGAAGAAGAAACTGTTGCGTCAACGCAAGAAAGAGTTCGTGGAAATCTACGAACCCTTCAAACCCCAGCACTCGGCCGACCAGGCCCACCGCTGCCTGGGTTGCGGTAACCCGTATTGCGAATGGAAGTGCCCGGTGCACAACTTCATTCCCAACTGGCTCAAATTGGTGGCCGAGGGCAACATCCTCGCCGCCGCCGAGCTGTCGCATCAGACCAACACCCTGCCGGAAGTCTGCGGCAGGGTGTGCCCGCAAGACCGTCTGTGCGAGGGTGCCTGCACCCTTAACGACGGCTTCGGCGCGGTGACCATCGGTTCGGTCGAGAAGTACATCACCGACACCGCGTTTGCCATGGGCTGGCGCCCGGACATGTCCAAGGTCAAGCCGACCGGCAAGCGTGTCGCGATCATCGGCGCGGGCCCGGCTGGCCTGGGCTGTGCCGACGTGCTGGTGCGTGGCGGCGTGACCCCGGTGGTGTTCGACAAGAACCCGGAAATCGGTGGCCTGCTGACCTTCGGCATTCCCGAGTTCAAACTGGAAAAAACCGTACTGAGCCACCGTCGTGAAGTGTTCACCGGCATGGGTATCGAGTTCCGTCTCAATACCGAAATCGGCAAAGACATCACCATGGAGCAACTGCTCGCCGAATACGATGCCGTGTTCATGGGCATGGGCACCTACACCTACATGAAGGGTGGTTTTGCCGGTGAGGACTTGCCGGGCGTGTACGACGCTTTGGACTACCTGATCGCCAACGTCAACCGCAACCTGGGCTTTGAAAAGTCGCCGGAAGATTTCGTCGACATGAAAGGCAAGAAGGTCGTGGTGCTGGGCGGTGGTGATACCGCGATGGACTGCAACCGCACGTCGATTCGCCAGGGCGCCAAGTCGGTGACCTGTGCCTACCGTCGTGACGAAGCCAACATGCCGGGCTCGCGCAAAGAGGTGAAGAACGCCAAGGAAGAAGGCGTGAAGTTCCTCTATAACCGCCAGCCGATCGCTATCGTCGGTGAAGACCGCGTCGAAGGCGTGAAGGTGGTCGAGACCCGTCTCGGCGAGCCGGATGCCCGTGGCCGTCGCAGCCCCGAGCCGATCCCGGGTTCCGAAGAGATCATCCCGGCCGACGCCGTGGTCATCGCTTTCGGCTTCCGCCCAAGCCCGGCGCCGTGGTTCGAGCAGTTCGAGATCCAGACCGACAGCCAGGGCCGCGTTGTGGCCCCGGAACAAGGCCAGTACAAGCACCAGACCAGCAACCCGAAAATCTTCGCCGGTGGCGATATGGTTCGCGGGTCTGACCTGGTAGTGACTGCCATCTTCGAAGGCCGCAATGCCGCTGAAGGGATCCTGGATTACCTCGGCGTTTAAGCCTCGGTACGCTTAACACAAGCGGGCTTGTTCCTTACGGACAAGCCCGCTTTTGCGTTTTATTGCTTACGTTTTTTAACGCGCCTCATCACCACCACAAAAAACACCGGTACAAACACCACGGCCAGTGTTGCGCTGATCATCCCGCCGATCACGCCCGTACCAATGGCTTGCTGGCTTGCCGACCCGGCGCCGGTGGCAATGGCCAACGGCACCACGCCTAGAATAAACGCCATCGAGGTCATCACAATTGGACGTAACCGCAGCCGAGCGGCTTGCAGCGTGGCGTCGATCAGGTCGTGGCCCTCATCGTAAAGTGTCTTGGCGAACTCGATGATCAGGATTGCGTTCTTCGCCGACAGGCCAATGATCGTGATCAAACCGACCTTGAAGAATACGTCGTTGGGCATCCCGCGCAGCGTGACTGCCAGAACAGCGCCAAGCACACCAAGCGGCACGATAAGCAACACGGATGTGGGAATCGACCAGCTCTCGTACAGCGCCGCCAGGCACAGGAACACGACCAGCAGCGATAGGCCGATGAGGATCGGCGCCTGGTTGCCGGACAAGCGCTCCTGCAATGACAGCCCCGTCCATTCCTGCCCAATGCCCGCGCGCCCCTGGGCCACCAGGCGTTCGATTTCGGCAATGGCTTCGCCGGTACTGTAACCGGGCGCGGGTTCGCCGGAGATGCTCACCGAGGGGTAGCCGTTGTAACGGTTCAATTGCGCAGGCCCTTGAGTCCATGTGGCTTTAACGAACGTTGAAAGGGGCACCATTTGTCCTGCGTTGTTGCGTACGTGCATCTTCAGCAAGTCATTAACCTGTTGACGTTGGTCGCCTTCGGCCTGCACCACCACCCGTTGCATACGGCCCTGGTTGGGGAAGTCATTGATGTAGGCCGAACCGATGCCGGTGGACATCAGGTTGCCAATGTCGGCGAAGGAGACGCCGAGCGCGTTGGCATGTCGGCGGTCAATATCGAGTTTGACTTGGGGGGCTTCGGCCAGCGCGCTTTCGCGCATATCTGTCAGTATCGGGCTGGCTTGCGCCGCTTCCAGTAAATCGTTGCGAGCCTGCATCAAGGCTGCGTAGCCAAGGCTGCCACGATCCTGCAAACGCAGCTCGAACCCGCTGGAACTGCCGAGACCGCGAATCGGTGCCGGCGACACCACCAGCACCTCGGCTTGCTTGATTTGACTCAAGGCCGCGTTGGCGCGGTCGGTGATTGCGGCTGCAGAGTCATTACTGCCCCGCCAGGACCAACCCTTGAGCACCGCGAAACCCAACGCCGCGTTCTGCCCATTGCCGGAAAAGTTGTAGCCGAGAACGAATGTGCTGTTGTCCATGGCAGGCTCCGTGGCGAAATGTGCTTCGACCTGTTTGACGACCTCTACCGTGCGACTTTGGTTCGCTCCGGGGGGGAGTTGAATGTCGATGATCACAAAGCCCTTGTCTTCTTTCGGAAGAAACGAGGCGGGCAGCTGGCTGAAGCTCACTAGCAGCACGAGCAGAAGGGCTGCATAGATGAACAAATAGCGCCCGCTGCGTTTCAAGGCATGAGTCACCCAGCCTTGGTAATGCTCGGTCAGTTGTTCGAACCGGCGGTTGAACCCGGCGAAGAACCGTGCAGAGGTGTGATCACCCGCGGCCACAGGCTTGAGCAGCGTTGCGCAAAGCGCGGGTGTGAGAGTCAGCGCAAGGAGCGCCGAGAACAGAATGGATGTGGCCATGGTCAGCGAAAACTGCTGGTAAATGACCCCGACGGACCCCTGCATAAATGCCATCGGGATAAATACCGCCACCAGCACCAAAGTAATGCCGACGATAGCCCCGCTGATTTGTTTCATCGCCTTGCGCGTGGCTTCCCTGGGCGAGAGCCGCTCCTGCAGCATGATGCGTTCAACGTTCTCCACCACCACAATGGCGTCGTCCACCAGGATGCCGATCGACAGCACCATGCCAAACATGGTCAGCACATTGATGGAAAATCCCATCAGTAACATGAGCGCCAAGGTGCCCATCAATGCGACCGGTACAACCAGGGTCGGAATCAATGTGTAACGAATATTTTGCAGGAACAGGTACATCACCGCGAACACCAGCACCATGGCTTCGAGCAGTGTGTACACCACTTTAGTAATTGAGGCTTTGACGAACGGCGAGCTGTCGTAAACGATCTGGTACTTCATGCTGGCAGGAAAGTAGCGTGACAACTCGTCCATCTTCTCGCGCACGCGTGTTGCCGTACTCAACTCATTGCCGTCAGGCGTCAGCTGCACGCCCAACTCGCTGGACGGTCGACCATTGAGTCGGGTGCCGAACTGGTATTCCTGGCTGCCGATTTCAACCCGGGCAACATCGCCAAGGCGCACGACAGCCCCGTTGGGCGCGGCTCTCAGCACAATGTCGGCGAACGCTTGCGGGGTCGACAGTTGGCCCTCAGCCAGGACGGTCGCGGTGATTTCCTGGGTATTGGCAGCGGGTAACTCGCCCAGGCTGCCGGCGGCTATCAAGGTGTTTTGAGCCGCGATTGCTGCGTTGACTTCTGCGGGTGTCAGGTTGAAAGCGATCAACTTTTGCGGGTCGACCCAGATACGCATGGCTCGTTCAGCCCCGAACAACTGGACTTTCCCAACCCCCTCCACGCGCTTGATTTCGTTGATGACGTTACGTGCCAAGTAATCGCTGAGGTCAATGCTGGTGACAGTCTCGTCGGTGCCGATAAGCGAAACGAACAGCAGATAGCCGGTGGACGCTTTCTCCACGCGCAAGCCCTGTTGGATCACTGCTTGTGGAAGGCGCGATTCAACGGCTTTCAGGCGGTTGAGCACATCGACCTGCGCAAGATCCGCAGGGGTGCCTGGCTTGAATGTCGCAGTGATCGTGGCGGTGCCTTGGCTGCTGCTTGATTCGAAATACAGCAGGTGATCAGCCCCGCTGAGCTCTTCTTCGATCAGGCTGACGACACTTTGGTCCATGGCCTGCGCCGAAGCACCGGGGTAGTTGGCGACGACTTCGATGCGCGGCGGCGCAATGTTGGGGTACTGCGCCACGGGGAGCTGTGGAATCGCCAGAACACCCGCCAGCAGGATAAACAGGGCAATCACCCAGGCGAATACCGGGCGGTCAATAAAGAATTGCGGCATGCGCTAGCGTCCTTTTGACTGACCAATAGCCTGGTCGAGTGGAAGAGCGCCGTTGTCGATCACCACGTGTTCGCCTGGGCGGGCATGTTGCAAGCCTTCGACGACGATTCGGTCGCCGGATGTGAGGCCGTCGGTGACAATCCATCGGTTTTGGTGCACGGCGCCCAGTTGCACGGTTCTCAGGCTCACACGCAGTTCGTCATCCACCAGCAGCACTTGGGCCAGCCCGGTGCTGTTACGCAGGATGGCGCGCTGCGGCACGCTGATACCTTGTTGGTCGATGGCGTGCTCCAGCCGCACACGCACGAAGCTGCCGGGCAGCAAATCGAGGTCGGGGTTGGGAAACTCGCTGCGCAGGATGATCTGGCCGGTGCCGGGGTCTACTGAGATGTCGCTGAACAGCAGCTTGCCGGGCAACGGGTACGCGCTGCCGTCGTCCTGCAGCAAGGTGGCTTTAGCCTGGCCCGGGCCCGGTTGTTGCAACTGGCCGGAGCGGAATGCGCGGCGCAGTTCGTTGAGTTCACGGGTCGATTGCGTCAGGTCGACATGGACCGGGTCCAACTGCTGGATCAGCGCCAGCGGGGTTGATTCGTTCTGTCCGACCAAGGCACCTTCGGTCACCAGGGCACGCCCGATGCGCCCGGAGATGGGCGCGGTCACGGTGGCATAACTCAAATTCAGACGCGCGCGTTGCACCTTGGCCTCGTTGGCTGCGACGCCAGCTTCAGCCTGCCGTGCGGCCGCGCGCGCGTTGTCATACTCCTGGGCACTGATCGCCTTGGCTGAGATCAACTGGCGGTAACGCTGTTCTTGCTGACGTGCGCGTAAAGTATCGGCTTGCGACCGTTTAAGCCCGGCCAGGGCGCTGTCCAGATCCGCCTGCAGCGGCGCCGGGTCGATGTAGAACAGGACGTCACCCTGTTTCACGTCACCGCCTTGCGCGAACACACTTTTGAGCACCACCCCAGCCACCCGAGCGTTTACCTGGGCCGTTCGTGGTGCAGCAATGCGCCCACTGAGCTCGCTGCTAATGGAAATGGGTTTGGCTTGCAGGGTTTCTGTGCTCACCTTTACGGGGGCGGATGCCTGCGGTTCAGGTGCCTGGGTGCAACCGCTCGCAGCAATGGCCAACACCACTGAAGCTGATGCGAAACGCAACTTTCTATACATCGACATGCCTCCATAAAGAGGCATGGATGCTAGGAACGAGCAGTTAATTTGCGGTTAAACCGAGGTTGGAAGAGTGAGAGCAAATGTGACCCTTAGTTTCAAATCTTTGCAGAGAAGAAGCTCAAGTGTGACGTTCCATCACCGCGACAAATTGACCCGATAGACAAAAGGCACGGCTCATACCGTGCCTTTTGCGTCGCGCTCTGAGAAAATGCCCGCACTTTTTTTGCGGATGCCGACATGACTGCCCTCAAGAACGACCGTTTCCTTCGTGCCCTGCTCAAGCAACCTGTAGACGTCACGCCCGTGTGGATGATGCGTCAAGCCGGTCGCTACCTGCCGGAATACCGCGCCAGTCGCGCCCACGCCGGCGACTTCATGAGCCTGTGCATGAACCCGGAGTTCGCCTGCGAAGTCACGATGCAGCCGCTGGACCGCTACCCACAACTGGACGCGGCCATCCTGTTCTCCGATATCCTGACCATTCCTGATGCCATGGGCCAAGGCCTGTACTTCGAAACCGGCGAAGGCCCGCGTTTCAAGAAAGTCGTCAGCACCCTGGCCGACATCGAAGCCCTGCCGATTCCCGATCCGCACAAAGACCTCGGTTACGTGATGGACGCGGTCAGCACCATCCGCCGCGAGCTGAATGGCCGTGTGCCGCTGATCGGCTTCTCTGGCAGCCCATGGACCCTGGCCACCTACATGGTCGAAGGCGGCTCGTCGAAAGACTTCCGCAAGACCAAGGCCATGCTCTACGACAACCCGCAAGCCATGCACCTGCTGCTGGACAAGCTGGCGCAGTCGGTCACCAGTTACCTCAACGGCCAGATCATGGCCGGTGCCCAAGCGGTGCAGATTTTCGACACCTGGGGCGGCAACCTGTCGGCGGCGGCTTATCAGGAATTCTCCCTGGCCTACATGCGCAAAATCGTCAGCGGCCTGATCCGTGAACACGAAGGCCGCAAAGTACCGGTCATCCTGTTCACCAAAGGCGGCGGCCTGTGGCTGGAAAGCATCGCCGACGCCGGTGCCGATGCACTCGGCCTGGACTGGACCTGCGACATCGGCGAAGCCCGCCGTCGCGTGGGTAACCAGGTCGCGCTGCAAGGCAACATGGACCCCACCGTGCTTTACGCCAAGCCGGAAGCGATCCGCACCGAAGTCGGCCGCATCCTGGCCAGCTACGGCAAGGGCAGCGGGCACGTGTTCAACCTCGGCCATGGCATCACGCCTGAAGTGAACCCGGAGCACGCAGGCGCGTTCCTGCGTGCGGTGCACGAGCTGTCGGCGCAATACCACGAGTAATGAAAAAGCCCGGCAGTGCCGGGCTTTTTATTAGGGTGCACACAAAACAAATGTGGGAGCTGGCTTGCCTGCGATAGCGGTGGTGAATTCACTACCGCTATCGCAGGCAAGCCAGCTCCCACATACAGCAAATCGCGTCAGGCCTGCACGTTCCCCAGCGGCGGCAACTTCGCCAGCTTCAGCGCCACCAACAGCGCGCCAACCAGCAGCGCGACGATAAACCCGCCAATCCCATTCCACCCGGCAAAGTGCCAGAAGAATCCGCCCGCCGTACCGGCGATACTCGAGCCCACGTAGTAGCAGAACAGGTACAGCGACGACGCCTGCCCCTTGGCCTTGACCGCGCGGCGGCCGATCCAGCTGCTGGCCACCGAGTGGGCGCCGAAGAAGCCGAAGGTGAAGATCAGCATGCCGGGCACCACCAGCCACAGCGGGGTGAACAAGGTCAGGAGCATGCCGGCGAGCATCAGCACAATAGTGCCCCACAACACGCGACGACGGCCGAGGCGATCCGCCAGCGAGCCTATTTTCGCCGAACTGTAGATGCCCGACAGGTACACCAGCGACAGCAGGCCGACCACGGCCTGGCTCAGCTCGTAGGGCGAGGCCAGCAGGCGATAACCGATGTAGTTGAACATCGTCACGAATGCGCCCATCAGCAGGAACGCTTCGAGGAACAGCCACGGCAGGCCCGCGTCCTTAAAGTGCATGACAAAGCCATCCACCAGGCTGCGCGGCTTGAGGCTCCTGGCGCGGAAGTTGCGCGATTCAGGCAGGATTTTCCAGAACACGGTGGCCGCAATCAGCGCCAGCGCGCCGATGATCAGCATTGCGGTGTGCCAGCTGACGAAGTCGATGAGTACGCCGATGATCAGGCGCCCGCTCATGCCGCCAATCGCGTTGCCGCCGATGTACAAGCCCATGGCCAGGCCGATGTGTTGCGGGTGGATCTCTTCGCTCAGGTAGGTCATCGCCACGGCGGCCAGGCCGCTCAATGACAGGCCCACCAGCGCGCGCATCAGCAGAATCCCTTCCCACGTCGGCATCAAGCCACTGGCGATGGTGGCCAGCGCGGCACAGAACAGCGCGGCAACCATCACCGGTTTGCGCCCCAAGGTGTCGGAAATCGGCCCGGTGATCAGCAAGCCCAAGGCAAGCATTGCCGTGGCGACAGAAAGAATCAGGCTGCTTTGCGCCGCGTTGATGGAAAACTCGTGGGACAGCGCCGGCATCATCGGCTGTACGCAATACAGCAGGGCAAAGGTGGCGAAACCACCGGAGAACAGCGCCAGCACCGTGCGCATGAACATCGGCGTGCCTTTTTCGATGAACTGCTCGTTGAGCTGGGCCACCACCTCATCCAGGGCGGTAGGCGGGACTTCTTGAGCAAATGGAGCGACAGCAGATTTCACGGGGACCTCGGCGAGGGAAAGCCTGCCAGGACTGGCAATGCAAAAAAGAATATAGCTGCCTAATGATTCTTTCCAATATATTGTTCGACCTGTTTGATAGCTTTTACGACCTAATGGGGCTTGCATGGAATTGCGTCACTTGCGGTACTTCATCGCTGTCGCCGAAGAACTGCATTTCGGCCGCGCCGCACAGGTGCTGGGCATCTCGCAGCCGCCGTTGAGCCAGCAGATCCAGGCGCTGGAGCAAGAGGTGGGCGCGCGCTTGTTTGAGCGCACCAATCGTCGGGTCGAGCTGAGTGAAGCGGGGCGGCTGTTCTTGCATGAAGCACGGTTGGTGCTGGCGCAGGTCGACAAGGCTGCGGACGTGGCCCGGCGCGCGCAGTTGGGCGAACTTGGGGAATTGAAGATCGGCTTCACTTCGTCGGCGCCGTTCAACTCCAGTATTCCGCAGGCGATCTTTGCGTTTCGCCAGGCTTTTCCCGCGGTGCATTTGAATCTGCAGGAAATGAGCAGTACCGAAGTGGCCGAGTCACTGGTGGATGAGTCGATCCAAGTGGGCCTGATGCGCCCGCTGCCGTTGCCGGACTCGCTGAGTGTCATCGAGCTGATGCGCGAACCGCTGGTCGCCGTGCTGAGCGCCGGCCACCCTTTGGTGGAGGGCAGCGAGCGCGGCTTGCATCTGTCGCAACTGGCTGAAGAGCCTTTTGTATTCTTCCCACGTACCTATGGCAGTGGCCTTTACGCACAACTGCTCAACCTGGCACGTGACGCCGGTTTCAGCCCGCACTTCGCCCAGGAAGCCGGGGAGGCGATGACCATCATCGGGTTGGTGGCGGCGGGGTTGGGGGTTTCGGTGCTGCCGGCGTCTTACCAACGCATACGCATTGATGGCGTGGTGTATCGCACCTTGCTCGATCAGGAAGCGGTGACGGCCGTGTGGCTGGTGCAACGCAAAGGCGCGCAAACCCCGATGGCCAAGGCGTTTGTGGAGCTGCTGACCCGTAAAACGTTGGTATGACGGCGAATAACCTGTGGCGAGGGAGCTTGCTCCCGTTGGGCTGCGCAGCAGCCCCAAAACCAGATAACTGTGTTTAATCAGATAAACCCAATTGCAGGTTTTAGGGGCGCTTCGCAGCCCAGCGGGAGCAAGCTCCCTCGCCACAGAAAAGCGGGTGTATCAATTCTGCTTCGACGTCCCCGTCTGCTCAAACAACTGCGCCGCCGACCCTGCCTCATTCACGCTATTGCTGCGCAAACCCGCCATGATGTCGCTGTCCAAGTTGTTCACCCAACGGTTGTAGTTGCGGTGGATCTTGCCGTCCTTGTAGCCCAGGTCGCGGCTGTCGCGGTAGGTGATGGCGTAGCTGTTGCGGGTGTAGCGAATGTCGATTGCAGCGTAGTACTGGTTACGCACGGTGATCTCGGCCTGCACCAGTTGCGGGCCGAAACGTTGCACAGTCCACTCGCGTTTTTGCAGGGCCGTGACGATGACCTGCTTGATTTTCTCTTCGCTCACCTGAGCGTCGGCCGGCAGCGCGTGCTGGGTGTTGAGCACCGGTTTGCTGGTGCAGCCGGCGGTGGCCAGCAGGGCCAGGGTGATCAGCGTAGCGCGTAGCAAGGAAGACATTCCGTTTTCTCCAATCGATTAAAAATTCAGGACCAGCGGCGAAAGATCAGCGAGGTGTTGACGCCGCCAAATGCAAAATTGTTGTTCATCACGTAGTCGTTGTGCATCTGGCGAAAGCTACCTTGCAAGTAATCCAGCTCGCCGCATTGCGGGTCGACCGAATCGAGGTTGAAGGTGTGCACATACTGGTCGCGGTTCATCATTTCGATGCTGAACCAGGATTCCAGCGCACCGCACGCGCCCAAGGTGTGGCCGAGGAAACTCTTCTGCGAGCTGATCGGCATGCGGCTGCCGAACAGGCTGCTGGTGGCCAGCGTCTCGGCGATATCGCCTTGATCAGTGGCGGTGCCATGGCCGTTCACGTAGCCGATGGCCGAGGGCTCAAGCCCGGCATCTTCCAGCGCCAGCTCCATCGCGCGGCGCATGGTTTTCTGCTCCGGGCGGGTGGTGTGCTGGCCGTCGGCGTTGCTGCCGAAACCCACCAGCTCGGCGTGGATATGCGCACCGCGCGCCAGCGCGTGTTCGAGTTCTTCGAGCACCAGCATGCCGCCACCTTCGCCGATCACCAGGCCATCGCGGCCGCTGTCATAAGGGCGCGGGCTGGTCTGTGGGGCATCGTTTTTCAGGCTGGTGGCATAGAGCGCATCGAACACCATGGCTTCGGTCGGGCATAGCTCTTCGGCGCCGCCGGCGAGCATCAGCGGCAGGCGACCGAACTTGATCGCCTCATAGGCATAGCCGATGCCCTGGCTACCGCTGGTGCAGGCGCTGGACGTGGGAATCAAACGCCCGGTAAGGCCAAAGAAAATGCTGATATTCGCCGCCGTGGTGTGCGGCATCATGCGCACATAGGAGTTGGCGTTCAGCCCCTCGGCCACCGAGTTCAGCAGCATATTGCCGAACGCCTTGATCTCATCGGTGCTGCCGGTGGACGAGCCACAGGCCACGCCCATGCGCCCGTCCTTGATCGACTCGTCGCCGAGCAAGCCGGCGTCCTGCAACGCCTGCTCCGCCGCCCACACCGCCAGGCGCGAGACGCGGCCCATGCTGCGCAATTGCTTGCGGGTCCAGTGAGCAGGCACGACGAAGTCGTCGATTGGCCCGGCCAGGCGTGTGTTCAGTTCAGTAAAACGGTCCCACTCGTCCATGCGCCGAATGCCGCTGCGGTTGGCGCGAAAGTTGGCGGCGATGGTATCCCAGTCGCTGCCCAAGGAGGTCATGCCGGCCATGCCGGTGACGACGACGCGTTTCATTAGCACAAGCCTCCGTTCACGGCCAACACCTGGCGCGTGATGTAACCGGCCTCGGCCGACATCAGGAAATTCACCGCACCGGCGACTTCTTCCGGGGTGCCCATGCGCTGCGCCGGGATCATCTTCATCAGCTCTTCGACCGGCACGTTTTCATCCAGCATCGCCGTGTCGATCAAGCCGGGCGCCACACAGTTAACAGTGATCTTGCGCTTGCCCAACTCGATGGCGAGCGCCTTGGCCGCGCCGATCAGGCCGGCTTTCGACGCGCTGTAATTGACCTGCCCACGGTTGCCAATCAGCCCCGACACCGAGGTGATGCACACGATACGGCCGGCGGCACGACGACGAATCATCGGCATCATCACCGGGTGCAGCACGTTGTAGAAACCGTCGAGGTTGGTGCGCATCACCACGTCCCAATCGTCTTCGGACAAGGCCGGGAACGCGCCGTCGCGGGTCAGGCCGGCATTGAGCACCACGCCGTAGTAGGCGCCATGCTGCTCCACGTCGGCCTCAAGGATTTGCTTGCAACTGGCGCGATCCGCCACATCAAATTGCAACACCCGCGCCTTGCGGCCCAGCGCCTCGATCTCGACCTGCACCGCGTCCGCTTCTGCGCGGCCACGGAGGCAATGCAACACGATGTCATACCCGGCCTGCGCCAGGCGCAGGGCAATGGCGCGGCCGATGCCACGGCTGGAGCCGGTGACCAGTACGGATTCAGTCATGGCGTTTCGTCCTTCGGTTCATCTAAATAGGTGGCCGCCTGAGGCGGTCGAAATACGTTCAAGCGCGCGCTGGCCTGGATACCGTCGCCGGTGAGGTGGCATTCGAACACACCCATGCCGTTGTCGTCTTCCAGCGAGCGCAGGCCGTGGATGCGCAGCTCGGCGCCTGCCGGGAAGTGTTCCACGTTGCACTCGAACTTGCGTGTGCCCAACAAGAAACCCAATTGCACCGCTTCGCCTTTCTGGCGCGCGCGGCAACCGGCGTAGGCGGCGACGCTTTGCGCCATCAGTTCAATGCCGACCCAGGCCGGCAGGCTGCCGTCCGGGCGGTTGAACAGGCCGCCAGGCTTGACGGTGGCGCGGGTATGAACCTGCTCTTCATCGAACGACAACACCTGGTCGATCAGGATCATGTCGCCCGCGTGGGGCAGCAGTTCGGCGAGTGGCCAATCGATCATGGGGCCTCTGCGATTATCAGGCTGACGTTATTGCCGCCGAAGGCAAACGAGTTGCTCATCAGGCAGCGTTTTTTCAAGGTGTCGCCGGTTTGCGCCCAGTGCAGGGCCGGCAGCGCCGGGTCGGCGTGACCGTCCCACACATGCGGCGGCACCCGGCCGTGGGTCAGGCTCAGCCAGCAGAACGCAGCCTCCAATGCACCGGCTGCGCCGAGGGTGTGGCCGGTCATCGGTTTGGTCGATGAGCAGGCCACGCCTGCGGGAAACAGGCTGGCGACGGCCAGGCTTTCCATGGCGTCATTGTGTTGGGTGGCGGTGCCGTGCAGGTTCAAGTAGCCGACCTGTTCGGGCACCAGTTTCGCACTGGCCAGGGCCTTGCGCATCGCCTGCAGTGCGCCTTTGCCGGTGGGCTCGGGCGCGGAAATATGGTGCGCATCGCAGCTGGCGCCGCTGCCCAATAAGGCAATCGGCGCCCGGTCTTTAGTCATCAGAAACAGCACGGCTGCTTCGCCGATATTGATGCCGTTGCGGTTCAGCGAAAACGGATTGCAGCGCTCGCTGGAGACGGCCTCCAGCGAGGTGAAGCCGTTCAGTGTCAGCTTGCACAGGCTGTCGACGCCGCCGCAGAGCACCGCATCACATACCCCCAGGTCGAGCAGGCGTTGCGCGCTCATCAGTGCGCGAGCGCTGGAGGTGCAGGCGGTGGAAATCACATAGGCCGGGCCGCTCAGTTGCAGCCAGTCGGCGAGAAAATTGGCCGGTGCGCTGAGTTCCTGTTGCTGGTAGTCGTAGTCGCCGGGGAACTGGTGGTCGCGCAGGTAATTGGCGATGCCACGGCTGGCTTCGTCAATGCCCGAGGTGCTGGTGCCCAACACAATGGCGACCCGCGAGGCGCCGTAGGTCTGAATCGCCTGGCGAATCTGGCCTTCAATCTGCAATGCCGCTTCCAGCAGCAACTGGTTGTTGCGGCTGCTTTGCGGGTGCAGTTCAACAGGAAGGGCCACCAACTCGCTGCGCACGCCGCCAACCGGCAACACACGCTCCGGCACCCAACCACTTTCGGCGCGCATGCCGCTGCAGTCGCCGGCAAACAGGCTGCGGCTGACTTCATCTTGCCCGCGCCCCAGGGCGCAGATCACGCCCAGGGCATTCAGGTAGGCCGTCATCGGGCGGCCCCAAGCGGCGTGATGCGGTAGCTCAACGGTTGACCCGTCATGTTCACACTGAACACCTCTGACGACTGATAGACGATTTGCCAATGGCCCGGCAGCGTGCGCGTGAGGTCCATGGCCTGGGCGCTTGGGTAAAGCGCGCGCACGTCATCCGATGATGTCAGGGCAAACAGCAACGCGGCAAACAGCTCGCGCGCCGCAGGGTTGGGCGGCAGCAAGCCATCGGCCTGCCACTGGCCATTGATCAGTTTTTGCCGGGCCTGGGGAATGCCCAGCGGGTCCATCATCGACCAGCGAAGCCCACCGCCTTCACGCTGGATCACCAGCAGCCAGTCCTGGCTCTGGCCGCCTGCCAGGCGCTGCACGTGCAGCTGCATCGGCAAGACCAAGGCTGGGGGTTTCTCGGGCAGCGGCGGCTGGCTGGCGCAGGCGCTCAGCAGCAACAGGCAACCGATCAGCAGCATGCGGATCATGCCGCAGCGCTCACTAAAGGTTTACGTACCACGCAGTTCACCAGGGTCTCTTCACGCTGGCCAACAGGTGGCGGGTTGCGCAGGCCCCAGCGTTCCAACAGGCCAAAATCGCTGGAGCGGCTCCACCACAAATACGGGTACGAGACGTTCTGCGGGCCGAATTCAAAGCCTTGCTCGCGCAGCATCTCCAAATACTCCTCGGCGCTCTTCTGCACGTGCATCGGGTGGCGGAACAGCCAGCGAATCACCCAGGTGTCGATGTAGGCTTCGGTGGATTCAGCAAACAGCAGATAGCCGCCCGGCTTGAGCACGCGGTAGAACTCTTTTAGTGCGCGATGCTGTTCCACCAGGTGATGGAAGGTCTGGTGGCAGAACAGGATGTCGACGCTTTCGTCCGGCACCGCCAGGGTGGCGCAGTCGCTGCCGATCAGCTCAATGGCCAGGCCTTGGCGCGCGGCTTCGGCCTTGCTCAGTTCCAGGCTGTGAGGGTCGGCATCCAGGCCGATCAGGCGCAGCGGTGCGAACACCTGCTGCAAATACTGGAACGACTTGCCCTGGCCGCAACCGGCGTCCAGCAACACCGGCGCCACCGGCAATGGCTCGGTGAACAAGCTGCGCAGGTCGTTGATCGCCACACGCAACACGTGGTGCTGCCACGTGTGGCTGCGCAGGAACCAGAAGCCGAACCTGGTTTCTTCGACGTAGTTATTACTCAGGTATTGACTGCTCATACTGTTTCGCTCGCACAAATCTCCGACAACATCCGCAACCGCCGCTTGGGCTCGCTGACAAACGGGTTGCGCTCATCCCACGCATAACCGGCGAGGATCGAGCTGATCATCCGGCGAATTTCCGGCGAGCTGCCTGGATGGAAAATCACATCCTGGAAGGTGCCGGCGTACCAGCCTTCGACGTAGCAGCGGAAGGTGTCGACGCCGCGCTTCAACGGCTCGGCAAACTCGGTTTGCCAGTCCACCGTTTCGCCCTTGAGTTGGCGATGCAGCACGCCGGCCGCCATGCTCGCCGAACGCATGGCGATGGTCACGCCGGAGGAGAACACCGGGTCGAGGAATTCCGCCGCGTTGCCCAGCAGCGCAAAGCCTGGGCCGTGCAGGGTTGTGACGTTGGCCGAGTAGCCGCCGATAGTGCGCGCGGGCGTGTCCCACACGGCATTTTGCAGCACGCCGGCCAGGCTTGGGGTTTCGTCGATAAAGCCGCGCAGGCAGGCGTCGAGGTCGCTGTCGCGGCCGTCGAAATGCTCCTTGGCCGCGACCACGCCCACCGAACAACGGCCATTGCTGAACGGAATGGTCCAGAACCAGATATCGCGCTGGGTGGGGTGCGTGGTGATGAGGATCTTGGTGCGGTCGAAGCCTGGGTGTTCGATGCGATCTTCAACGTGGGTGAACACCGCCTGGCGCAGCGGGAAATTCGACGGTGCTTCCAGCTCCAGCAGGCGCGGCAGCACGCGGCCGTAGCCGCTGGCGTCGAGCACAAACTTGGCCTTGAGGTGGTACTCGCTGCCGTTCTCGCGACGCACGTGCAAGTAACGGCTTTCGCCTGCGAAGTCCACGCCGACGATGGTTTCGCCGTAGCGAATGTCCACGCCCTGCAAGGCCGCCTGGTCAGCCAGCAATTTGTCGAACTCACCGCGCTGCACCTGGAAGGTGGTGGGTTTGCCGTTGCTGAACGTGTCACTAAAATCAAACGCGCTGTAGCGCTCGCCCCAGGCAAATGCAGCACCGGTTTTTACCTGGAAACCTGCCGCCTGCACGGCGTCGAGCATGCCGGCTTCTTCGATAAAATCGATGCAGTGCGACAGCAGGCTTTCGCCAATCGAGAACCGTGGGAAATGCTGGCGCTCGATAATCAATACATCATGCCCGTTGCGCTTTAACAGCGCGGCGGCGATAGCACCGGATGGCCCGGCACCGATCACCACCACCTGGCGACGTTCCATTTCAACTGTGGGCACGAGGGCTCCTTGCCGCTATGGCGATAATCACATTCATGAGGCGTGCTTCTGATGGCCAGCCCAAGGCGCCAGCATAAAGCTGAACGCCAGGCCAAGGCTGACCGACAGGCCGAAATTGCTCACGGCCGGTGTACTCGACACCGCCAGCAGGCCAAACGACAACCACGTCGTCAGCGCCGCCAACAGCGTACCTAAAAGGCTCACGGCAGGGCCGCCGATTTGCTCGCGCATCAAGATCGCGTAGTCGACGCTGATGGCCGTGACCAGCAGCAGGCCGAACAGGCTGAACAGGGTCAGCGGCTGACCCAGCCAACCCAGGCTGGCCAAGCTGCACAGCGCGGCGAGCAAGGGCAGGGCGACGATGCGCAAGGCCCCGCCAAAGCCGAACGGCAGGATCAGCAACAGCACAATCAGCACGCACGACATCAATTTCAATTCAGCGGCGCTGATCTGCGTGTCGGCGAATACCCGGTTCAAATCGCCCAGGCGATCGACCAATTGCACACCCGGCAAGTCCAGCGCCTGCACCCGCAGCAGCGCCGGGTTGTTCAAGCCCTGCAGGCTGACCATCGCCGCCACGCCGCCGTCCACTGGGCCGAGCCACAGTGTGCGCCAAGGTTCGGCGAGCGGGCCGACCAGCGCGGCGTCAATGTCTTCGGTGGGCAGTGCTTGCAACTGCGCGACTTCGGCCTGCAGGGCGCTGGCGGGCACGCCGAGGTCCAGCAGTGGCTGCCAGTGCTGTGGGAGCTTGTTCAACGCATCACGCAGTTGTTGCTGCTCGGCGGGCAGGTTGACCAATTGATTGAGCGCCAGGTAGCCCTGCAACTTGTCCATATTCACCAGTTGGTCCAGGCGTTGGCCCAAGGCCGCCTGGCGTTCCAGCAACTGCTGCTGGTTGTCCGCGCGCACCAGGAAGAACTGGCTGGTGGGCTGGAACCCGGTGATGCGCGCCACGGCCTGGGCTTCCTGGAGCAATTGCGGCGGGGCACCGATCCATTGGCGGATATCATTTTTGCTGTTCAAGTGCCACAGGCCGCCGGCGCAGAACAGCAGCACCAACGCCAGCAGCGCCGGGCTTGGTACGCGTTTGATCAAGGCCGCGCGTAACAGCCACAGGCCTTCGGCGATGCGCAGCGGCCATTGCGCCGGGCGCAGCTCCACGCCGTTGAGCAGCGCGGGCAGCAGGCACACCGCCGACAGATAGGCGCCGACTAAGCCTGCGGCGGAGAACACCGCGATTTGCGTCAGCGCCGGGAACGGCGTCCAGGCCAGCGCCAGGTAGCCGATGCAACTGGTCGCCAGGCTCAGGCTCAGCCCCGGCAGCGTCAGGCGCAACGCCGGCCAGCTGCGCCACGGCTGCAGGCTCCAGCTTTTCGACAGGTAGTGCAGTGGGTAATCCACCGCCACGCCGATCAGGCTGGAACCCAGCACCAAGGTCATCACATGCATATGGCCGAACAGCGCCACGCAGGCCACCGCGCCAAACAACATGCCCACCAGCACCGGCACAAAGGCCAGCAGCACGCGCCAGCGGCGAAAGGCGAGCAACAGCAATAACAGGATGCCAAGGGTGGCGCCGCCGCCGACCCAGGTGATTTCCCGGGTGGCCTGCTGCTGCCCATTGGCCGCGTAAAGCAAGCCGCTGGCCGCAAGCAATTGCGCGCCTTGCTCGCCAGCGTGGGCGCGGCTGGCCTGGAGCAGATCCGCCACTTGCAGCGGCAGTTTCATATCAAAAGCATTGCCGGTGGTGCGCGCACGCAACAGCACCCAGCTCTTGGCGTCGGCATCGGCGATCAACGCGCCGCTGCCGATATCCAGCTGCACCGCGCCGTGCTGCGGCTGGCTGTTCTGGATGCGCCCGGTGAGGCCCAGCCAGTCGTCCTGGCTCGGCACCAGGCTGAACCCGGTGAACGGGTCGAACAGCGCTTGCACGCGCTGCTGGATGAAGGCGTCGGGTTGCTCAATGAGTTGCTCGCGGTCTTTGGCCGAGAGCATCGCCAGGCGCCCGCGCAGCAATTGCTCGCGCAGTGCCGGCAAGTCGGCTTGCAGGTTCCACTGCACCTTTTCAAACAAGCCGCTGGCCTGCCAGCGTTCGCCCAATTGCTGTGCGACGGCCACGGCTTTTTGCCGGTCGGCATGCCCCACCAACACCAGCATTTCGCGGTTCAGCGGCTCCTGCATGCGCTGTTCGGCTTTTAGCTCCAGTGCATCCGGCGTGCTGCCCGGCACCAGCTCCATCAGGTTGGCCGACAGCGGCGCGCCATGGCGCCACTGCCAACCGGCCAGGGCCAGCACGGCCACCAGCAGGATCAGGAACAGGCGCGGTAACAGGCGCTCACTGGGCAAAGTCGTGTTGCTCCGCGTCGCTCAACGGTTGGCTGGCCGTGCTGTCCTGCATGCGCAGCACGGTGCTGTCGCCTTGGGTTTCGAGCAGTTGGATGGTTTGGACCAACTCGCCGCCGTCGATATTAATCTGGGTGAAGACCTGCTTGAGCAGCAGTGAGCGTGGGATCAGTGTCAGCTTCCATTGCTGGGCTTCGCCTTGCAGTTGCAGGTCGAAGTCGCGCTGCAGGCCGCTGCTGTCGCCTTGGAGTACGGCGAGGAACAGACGGTTCTGCTCGGCCCCGGCGCTCTTGTTTGGCAGCAGCTGCCAGCCGTTGGCATCGCGGCGGGCGATGCCTTGGGCGCTGATGCGGTAGTCCTGTTGCAACGGCGTTTTGAGCAGCCACAGCAGGCCGTGGTCTTTGGCGAGCACGAAGGTGCCTTTGCTGACCAAGGGCTGCGGCAGGGCACGCAGGTGTTTTTCCTGGGTGAAGTTGCCGTGGATCACCGAGGGCTTGGCCAACTGATCGCTGAGTTGTTGCAGATCAAAAGCATGGGCGAAACCTGGAATGCTTAATAACAGAGTCAACGCGATCCCTGTGGGAGCGGGCTTGCTCGCGAAGGACGTTAACGATGACGCGGACCGTCTGATACTACACGGGACCCTCAAGACCTTCGCGAGCAAGCCCGCTCCCACATTGGATCTCATTTCAAAGCCCTTTCTACGGCGTCGGTGAATATTTTGGGGGAGGCCAGTTGCATCTCGCGGCTGGCGATTTCCACCGCCACTTGCACGGTGCTGGCGCGGGTCAGGCGCTCGCCGCTGGCGAGGTCGGTGATCAGGTAATTCACCTTCAAACGGTTCTCCCACTCCACCAAACTGGCGCGCACATTGATGGTCTGGCCAAAGGTGGCGCCGCGCACATAGCGTAGCTGCATGTCGATCACCGGCCAGGCGTAGCCGCATTCGAGCATCGCTGTGTAGTTGTGGCCGAGCGTGTCCAGCAGCGCGCAGCGCGCCACTTCCAGGTATTTCACGTAATGCCCGTGCCACACCACGTTCATGGTGTCGATGTCGAAAAACGGCACGAGGATTTCAGTGTCGCAATGCAACACGCCCTGGCTACGCATGCAGCCTCCAGTGTTGCTCGGCGATACGCTTGAGGCAAAGGCGCAGTTCGCCTTCCAGCGCACGGTCTTCGATGACCGGCGGGAAGTCCTTGGCCAGTTCTGCATGCATGGCCGCCAAGGCTGGTGGCAGGGCGCGTGCATCCTCAGCCTGGGCGCGCAGCCACACACCTTGGTTGGCCGCGAGCAGGGTGGCGGCGGCGACTTGCTCGGTCAGCTCCAGCACGCGGATCGCATCGCGGGCGGCGATGGTGCCCATGCTCACTTTGTCCTGGTTGTGGCACTCGGTGGAGCGCGAGAATACGCTGGCCGGCATGGTGTTTTTCAACGCTTCGGCGGTCCAGGCGCTGGTGCCGATCTGCACGGCCTTGAAGCCGTGGTTGATCATCGCGCGGTCGGCCGGCGCGCCAGACAGGTTGCTTGGCAGGCCATGGTTATAACGCACGTCCACCAGCAGCGCGAGCTGGCGGTCGAGCAGGTCGGCGACGTTGGCCACCAAGGTCTTGAGGCTGTCCATGGCGAAGGCGATGTGCCCGCCGTAGAAGTGCCCGCCGTGCAGCACGCGTTCTTCTTCGGCGTCGATGATCGGGTTGTCGTTGGCGCTGTTCAGTTCGATTTCGATAAACGAACGCAGCCAGTTCAGGCTGTCAGCCAGCACGCCGAGCACGTGGGGCGCGCAGCGCAGTGAGTAGCGATCCTGCAGGCGGTGCAGCGGCGCGGTCGGCGCATCGATCGCCAGGTCTTTGCGCAGCCACGCGGCGACTTGCATCTGCCCAGGGTGCGGCTTGGCGGCGAACAGGCGCTCGTCGAAGTGTTCCGGGTTGCCTTGCAGCGCCACCACGTTCAGCGCGGTGATGCGCGTGGCCAGTTGCAGCAGGTAGTCGGCGCGGGCGAAGGCCAGGCACGCCAGGCCGGTCATCACGGCGGTGCCGTTCATCAACGCCAGGGCTTCTTTGGGGCGCAGCACCAGCGGCTCCCAGCCCAGTTCGCGGTGCACGTCAGCCGCCTGGCGACGCTCGCCACCGAACATCACTTCGCGCTCGCCGGACAAGGTCGCGGCCACGTAAGACAGCGGTGTCAAATCACCGCTGGCGCCCACCGAGCCTTCTTCCGGAATCAGCGGCAGCACATCGTGTTCGAGAAACGCATGCAGTCGCTCGAGCAATTCCACACGCACCCCGGAAACGCCGTGGCACAGCGACTGCAAACGCGCCGCCAGCACGGCGCGGGTGGCTTGTGCGTCGAGCAACTTGCCCAGGCCGCAGCCGTGGAAGGTGTACAGGTGACGCGGCAACGCCTCGACGTGCTGCAACGGTACCGCCACCACGCACGAGTCGCCGTAGCCGGTGGTTACGCCGTAGATCACGCCTTCCTTGTCCAGCAGCGAGTCGAGGAACTGCGCGCCCTTGGCAATGCGCTGGCGATACGCCGCGTCGCCCTGCAACTGCGTGGGCGCCTGGCGGTTGGCCAAGGCCAGCACGTCTTCAATGCGCAAAGCGCGTTCGCCAAAGGTTACTGGCTCAAGATGCGTCGTCATCGGTCTTCCAGAAAGGGTAAAAGTTGAACCATTGTTGGGGCGCTTCCAGGCAGAACTGGCCCAGGCGTGCGGCGTACCGCGCGGTCCACAGGGCAATCACCTGCTCGCGGGTGCTGCGCTTCCATTCGATCAATTGCGCGAACGGCTCGATGGTCAGGCGGTAGCGGCCATCGTGCTTCAGGCACATCAGCAGGTTCACCGGGCATTTGAGCAGCCCGGCCAGCAGCCACGGGCCTTGCGGGAACGCCGCGTCATGGCCGAGGAAATCCACGCGCACTTTACGCCCGCCGTGCAGCGGCACGCGGTCGCCGGCAATCGCCAGCCATTCGCCGTCGTCGAGGCGCTGGCTGAGCAGCAACATGGTCGCCGGGTCCAGTTCGCTGACCTGAATCAGGCGCAAATGCGTGGCCCCGGCTTCGCCCAGCAGGCGGTTGAATTGTTCGGCGTGCTTGGTGTGCACCAGTACGTTCATGGTGACCTGCTCACCGATCTCGGCCAGTGCGCGGCACACTTCAAGGTTGCCCAAGTGCGCGCCGACCAGCATTTGCCCGCGCTCACCGCGCAGTTGCCCGCGCAATTGCGCCGGGTCATTGATTTGGATCTGCTCCAGGCGCAGCTTGCCGTTCCACACGTCGAGCTTGTCGAGCAAGGAGTCGGCAAAGGCCATGAACTGGCCAAAGACTTTTCTGTGGGTGGGCCGCAGCTCATTGCGCCCGCTCCAGGCAGCCAGGCGTTGCTGGTATTCCCAAGCGCTGTGGCGCGCCGTGCGGCCAAACAGGAAGAAGTACAACACGATGCCGTACAGCAGCGGGCTCAGCAGGCGACGGCCGAGGACCTTGGCGGCGATGGCGGTGAGCTTCATCAGCCAGAAGCTGCCGCGCTCTTCGCGGTCGGCCCAATGCTTGGTGCTGTCGCTCATGCCTGCCACCGTCGCCACAGGATCATCGGCGCGCGTACCAACATGCCGAAAAACAGCCGGGTGTGCATGGCCGAGATGCGCACGTTGTCGCGAAATAGGCGGAAGTGCGACAAGCCATCGGCGGGGTAATGCACCTTTGTCGGCAGCCAGCGCATCGGCTGGTTGCGCCAGGCCAGGCGCACCAGGATGTCGGAGTCGAAATCCATGCGCGTGCCGATGTAGGCCGAGTCCATCAATGCCAGCGTGGGTGCCAGCGGGTACACGCGAAAGCCGCACATCGAGTCGCGAATCTGCAGCGACAGGGTGTTGATCCACACCCACACGTGGGTCAGGTAGCGCGCGTACAAGCGGCCCTTGGGCACGCTGTCGTCGTATTCGGGGTAGCCGCAGATTATCGCGTCGGGGTGCCTGCGTGAGGTATCGAGGAAACTCTCGACTTCACGCAAATCGTGCTGGCCGTCGGCGTCCACTTGCAGGGCATGCGTGAAGCCCAGGCGCGCGGCTTCGCGGAAGCCGGCCATGACCGCGCCGCCCTTGCCTTGGTTGTTGGGCAAGGTCAGCAGCGTGACGTTTTCGAGTGTCGCCAGTTGCGCCAATACCGCCGCGCACGCCGGGCTGCTGCCGTCGTCGACCAACAGGCACGGCAAGCCGCTGTTCAACAGGCTGTGGACCACGGCGGGTACGGCGGCTTCATGGTTGTAGACCGGGATCAGGGCGCAGGGGTTATGCATGGCCGCAATCCTGAAGTTGAGCGCAAACCCTGTGGCGAGGGAGCTTGCTCCCGCTGGGCGGCGAAGCAGCCCCCATACAGGCAACCGGGGTCATCCTGACAAACTTCATTGTTTGGGTTGGGAGCGCTTCGCACTCCAGCGGGAGCAAGCTCCCTCGCCACAAAAGCTTATGCATGCGCGTTAACCAGTTGAATGCGGCCGCTGGAGCAGGCCGCGACGCCGGTGCGGTAGGCGAAGTACAGCTTGCCGCGTTCCTGGTCGAAGCGCAGGTGCAGTTCAACCTGATCGCCGGGGCGCACCAGTTGCTGGAACTTGAGCACTTCCATACCGGCAAAGGTCGCGGGCAGGTCGAGCAGTTGCTGGCCGAGGTTGAAGGCCCATTCCACCTGTACCACGCCTGGCAAAACCGGCGTGACCGGGAAGTGGCCGCTGAAGTAGGCCAGGTCTGGCGGGATGCTCAGTTGCAACGTCCATTCGCCGTTAGCCTCGACTTGCTCCAGCACGTGCGGCGCTTTTGGCCGTGGGGCGAGCAGTAGGGCGGCGACGTCGGCTTGCGGCAGTTTGCCTTGGGCATTCAGCGGCAACTGGTGCAGCAGCCGCCAGCGACGCGGCAGGGCCAGGGCTTCGCAATGTTGGCTCAAATGTTGGCGCAGGGTTTGGGTAACGGTGCGGCGGCCTTGATTGCGCAGGGCATGCAGGCCATCGGCGCTCAGCACCACCAGCGCGCCGAGCGAGGCTCGGTTTTCCTGCACCACGCCCAGACGGGTTTCGGCGACCCAGGCGTGGGCCATCAGCGCCTGCTCCAACATGGGCAGGGAGATGCGTTTTTCTTCCAGCTTGACGATGCGGTCCAGGCGGCCGAGCAGCTCAAAGCGGCCATCGGAATGAATGCGGGCGGCATCGGCGGTCTGTTCGATATGCCCCTCGGGCAGGTAAGGCGAGGCAATGCGCAGGGCGCCGTCGGCATCCTGGCTCAGCTCAACGTCGGCAAACGGCTGCCACGGCTGCGCGCCTTGGCGCCAGGCGATGCCGCCGGTTTCCGAGCTGCCGAGGATTTCCGTCGGCCATTGCTGCAGGCGATCGTAAAGGCTGCCGGCGGCCTCGATAGGCAACGCGCCGCCGGAGGAAAATACCCGCGACACCTGGCTCAGCGCTGGCCAGTCAAGGTTGTCGCCCATGCGCTTGAGCAGGGCCGGGCTGGCGACCCAGGCAAATTGCGCGTGCTCGCGGCTGGCGCGCTGCAGGTCTTCGGGGAAGGCCAGCTGTTTGCGCACAAAGGTGCGACCGGCGCACAGCGGCCACAACACCCGGAACAGCAAGCCGTAGATGTGTTGCGTGGCAACGCTGCCAATGACGCAGGCGTCTTTGAGGTCCGCGCCCCACAGGGCTTCCAGCGCCTGAACTTCGTTGGCCAGCTGGCGCAGCGTCTTGTCGATACGCTTGGGCTCACCGCTGGAGCCGGAGGTGCACAGGCTCAACTGGCAGGCGTCCAGGTCCAGCACGGCGGCGCTTAAGGGCGCCTGATACAGCGTGTCCAGATCAGCGGCTTCAACCAGCCAGGCATCCACGGCAGCGTCCCAGCGCTGGCGAGTCTGCGGTTGCAGGTCGGCCGGCAGCAACACGCTGACCCCGGCACGCCAGGCGCCCAGCAGGGCAATCGCCAGCAGGCCTGCATCTTCCAGGTGCACCGCCAAACGCTGGATGCCGCGCGCCTGCAGGCCCGCCGCCAGGCTCAGGGATTGCGCCCACAGTTGGGCGTGATTCATCGCAGGTTCGGTGGTGACCAAACGGTGTTCCAGCGGCTCAAGCAACAGGTGCTCAAGTTTCAACCCTTTCATACGCGGCCTCGAACCCTTTGTCGTACCAGCCATTCCACGGCAAACAACAACCCCATCAGCCCGTAGGCGATCAGGCCGTTGTACAACGTCCACCAGCTCAGCGGCGCCCACAGGGTGAGGGCGGCGGCGAGCAGGCCATTACACAGAAAAAACACACTCCACACCACGGTGACCTGCCGCGTGTATAGCACCGCGTTGGGCGGTAGCTGCGGGTCGGTCATGCGGGCCAGGCGCTCGACCATCGGCGGGCCGTATTTCAGGCTCAGGCCGAACAGCGCCAGCATGAACGCGCTGACCAGGCTCGGATACCAGCGCAGCAACTGCGGGTTGTCGAACCAGGCCAGGCATAAGCAAAACACGATGACTGCCACGGCCATCCCGCGGCTGCCGGGGCGTCGTGCGCCGGTTAGCGCGCGCAACAGCCACAGGCCGCCCAGCAGCAAGCCGAATTGCCACGGTGCAAAGTGCTCGGTGCCGTAATACACCGCAAAAGGGTACAGCAGCCCCGCCAGCAACAGGCCAAGGCCGATCAGCCGGCTCATGCGGCAGGCGTGACCAGACGGTACACCGCCTCAACCACGTCGTTTACGGTGCGCACGGCCTTGAATTCTTCGGCGGCGATCTTCTTGCCGGTCTGGCGTTTGATGTGGTCGATCAGGTCGACGGCGTCAATGCTGTCGATTTCCAGGTCCTGATACAGGTTGGCCTCAAGGGTGACGCGTTCAGGTTCCAGTTCAAACAGTTCCACCAAGGCGTCGCGCAGGGTGTTGAAAATATCGTCACGAGTTTGCATGGTCCGGTCTCAAGCTGCCTGTCTGGCCGTGACGAACGCCGCAAGGCTGGCCACGTTGGTGAAGTGATTGCGTGTGTCCTTGGCGTCGGCATCGATCTTGATGCCGTACTTTTTCTGGATCGCCAGGCCCAATTCCAGGGCGTCGACCGAATCCAGGCCCAGGCCTTCGCCGAACAGGGTTTGTTCGCTGCCGATGTCGTCGACGCTGATGTCTTCCAGGCCCAGGGCCTCGATAATCAGCGTCTTTATGTCGTGCTCAAGGCGGTGTTGGTCGCTCATCTTCGGCGAGCTCCTTAATGAAATAGTGGTGCAGGTAATCGTTGAGCTTGCGTGAAGCCTGGGGCGCGGGCCCCAGTGCAGCAAAGGCGTGTGGTTCTATATCGGCACCCACGCGCAAACTAAAATGAAATCGACATTTAGGGATGCGATACCAGGGTTCGGCCTTGGTCAAGGTGGTGGGGCTGACCTTGATCACCACTGGGGTGATGATTGTCGCACCGCGCAGTGCAATGGCGGCGCCACCGCGATGAAAGGCGGGTGGTACGCCGGGTGTGGTGCGGGTGCCCTCGGGGAAGATGATCAGGGTCTGGCCTTCGCGCAGGGCACTGGCTGCGGCGTCGAGCATGTCGGCGCTGCCGTCATTGCTGATATAGCCCGCGTCGCGCACCGGCCCACGGGTGAACGGGTTCTGGAACAGGCTCTGCTTGACCACGCAGTTGGTCTGGCGCATCAGGCCGATCAGGAACACCACGTCGATCAGTGACGGGTGGTTGGCAATGATCATCTGGCCGGGGCGGCCGAGTTTTTCGGCGCCTTCGACGCTGTAGGTCAGCACGCCGGCGCGTTGCATCAGGCGGATGAAGAACCAGAACAGTTTGCTGATGGTGTGGCGAGCGCGGCGCTGGTGTTTTTCGGCACTGCCCGGCAGGCAGCTAAGCAACGGGAACACCAGTAAACGCAGGCACAGCCCGCCGACGCCAAACATAAAGAAGCTGGCGGCGGTGGCGAACAGGCGCCAGTAGTAGGCGTCCCTTGGTTTATCGGTCAGGGCTTGCGTTGCCAGTTCCATACACGGTTCTTCCAGGCATGTTGACAGGCGGCCTGTTCAGTGAGCAGGGTGCGCAGCAGGTTCAGGGCATGGGGCCACTGAGTTTGACTGAGTTGGACAGCGCCGCTATTTAGTTCCATTTGCCACTCGTCGCCCGGTGTCAGCAGCAGGCCGACGGCGTAGGGGAAGGGCACGTCATGGATCCAGCCGGCATAGGCCTCGGGCGGTTGTTCTTCAGTGATCACCAGCAATACCGCCGGGGCGCCTTCGTTGAGCAGCGCGGCGGCTTCGAGCATGCCGTGCTCCAGGCCATCGCCGGCGGCGGCGAGCGCTGTCATTTCGCTGGTTTCATTGCGCAGGATCGACCACAGGCCGATCACCGCGTTATGCACCGACAGGCTGAACTGAGTCGGCGACAGCGGCTGCTCATTGGCCAGGTCGGTAAGGATGTCGAGGGTGCGCGGGGTTTCGCCGTGCCGGGAAATAAACACCAGCGGCAGGTTTTCTCGGCCTTCGGCCAGCGGCCAGCCCACGCTGAACGCCATGCGCGCCAGGCGGCTCAGGCGCCGGCGCTGCATGGCCGGCAGGAAGGACACATCAGGGGCGCTTTCGCTGGCGGGCAGCAACACCGGAGCCTGGCACCAGGCGTGCCAGTCGTCCGCACTTTCCAGGCCGGGAGCCCAGGCGCGCCATTGGGCGATGTTGAAAGTGATCACTGAGAAGTTATCCCGCCCCTGCGGGCTTCCATGTGCGGCCGTTGGCCCCGAATACCGGGACAGGAGACACTGGCCGAATGGCGCGCATTATCCCGGTGCTGCGGGGTTCTAGCAAACTTTGGTAAAGAATTGTTCACGGCTGATTACAATTTGGTTGGAAAGATTTACAGATTGTCCTTTACCTGAGATCGATCTGGCTTGTCGGAGTATTCCTTTTCGTTCGTCGGCGACGTATGACAGCCGAACCGCGTTGGCGCGTTGATGCAGCCGCGCATGGATAAACAAGGTAGCTAACAGGCGCTTTTGCCCTCTACACTCGGACATTCATTGATACACGGAGGTTTTTCCATGCGGCGTGTGGTGTTCAATCAAAAAGGCGGTGTTGGCAAGTCCAGCATTGCCTGCAACCTGGCGGCGGTCAGCGCCAGTGAAGGCTATCGAACCCTGTTGGTGGACCTCGATGCACAAGCCAACTCAACCCAGTACCTCACCGGGCTGACCGGCGACGATATCCCGATGGGCATTGCCGAGTTCTTCAAGCAAACCCTGTCTTCCGGGCCGTTTTCCAAGAAAAACCGCGTGGATATCTACGAAACGCCGTTCGACAACCTGCACGTCATCACCGCGACCGCCGAGCTTGCGGACCTGCAGCCCAAGCTTGAGGCCAAGCACAAGATCAACAAGCTGCGAAAGCTGCTGGATGAGTTGAGCGAAGATTACGACCGGATTTATCTGGATACGCCGCCAGCGCTGAACTTCTATGCGGTTTCTGCGTTGATTGCCGCTGATCGCGTGCTGATCCCCTTCGATTGCGACAGCTTCTCGCGCCAGGCGCTGTATGGCCTGCTGGCGGAAATCGAAGAACTGAAGGAAGACCACAACGAAGGCCTGGAAGTGGAAGGCATCGTGGTTAACCAGTTCCAGGCCCGTGCGAGCCTGCCGCAGCAGATGCTCGATGAGTTGATTGCTGAAGGGTTGCCAGTGCTGCCGGTGTACCTGGCCAGCTCCGTGCGCATGCGCGAGTCGCACCAGGAGAACAAGCCGCTGATTCACCTGGACCCTCGGCATAAGCTGACGCAGCAGTTTGTGGAGCTGCATAACTTGCTGGAAAACAGCTGACCTGACGGCAACACAAATTTCCATGTGGGAGCGGGCTTGCTCGCGAAGGCGGTGGTTCAGTTTGCTGATAAGGCGACTGACACACCGCCTTCGCGAGCAAGCCCGCTCCCACATTTGTTTTTGCATTCCTGCAGGGGATTTGGATTTGTCCCACAGAGGCTGTAGGAAGGGTCTGGCAAGCGGGGTTGCGCCTTGTCTCGCTGCCTACAGATAAGCCAGAATCGCCCGGCTTGTGCGTCTGGATGGGCGTCTTTAAGGTTCTTCGGTCACTGAATGTTCAGTGATCGGGTTTAGTAGCCCGAAGAGCAGCGTAAAGTGCACGAGCTTCATCTAGCAGACTTTTGTCTGTGTTTGATGGTGGCTGTGCGTAGGGCATCTTCGGGTGCGCCGGCTTTGCGTTGTTCCCCGGTCTACTAACCTGCGCACAGCTGCCACCCTCGTTTAGTAGCGAGGTGAGGGCGGCTCACTCCGGGAATAACGATGAAAACCAGCAACCTTTACAGCATTACCCCCGACCTCCCTACCGAAACCCTCGTGCTCAACAGCTACGAAACCTTCTCTTCCGTTCGCACGCTATTACTCAAGCTATCCAACGACCTCACCGGCGAACACCGCGACGTAGCCCTGGCTATCCATCAATTAAGCGAACTCGGCGTACAACTCGTAGGCCAGATGATGGATCGCGAAACCCCCGTACCCCAAGCTTAAACCCAGTCAGTGTGGGAGCTGGCTTGCCTGCGATGCAGACAACTCGGTCTGTCAGGCAAACCGAGGTGATGCCATCGCAGGCAAGCCAGCTCCCACATTTGACCGAGTTGATATTGGGTTTGGGTTATACACCCTGGCTACGCAACCAACTCATCAACTGCGGCAACGGAAACGCCCCACTTTGGCGCGCCACTTCGCGGCCGTTCTTGAACAGAATCAAACTGGGAATCGAACGAATCCCCAACTGCGCCGACAGCTGCTGATTAGCCTCGCTGTCCAGCTTGGCCAGCCGGCACTTACCTTCAAGCTGCCCCGCCGCCTGCTCAAACACCGGCGCAAACGACTTGCACGGCCCGCACCACTCGGCCCACACATCCACCAGCAACGGCAGGTCGCCCTTGATCTGGCTGGCGTAGTCGCCCTGCTTCAGCTCAAAAGGCTTATTCAGCAACACCGGCTGCTTGCAACGCCCGCATTTAGGCGCATCGCCCAGGCGTTCGCCGGGGATGCGGTTGAGGCCGTTGCAATGAGGGCAAGGGATGACAAGAGGTTCGGACATGGTGGGTTCCTTGGGTATGGCCAATGGACTGTATTTGGAGTCAGGCCCAGGCTTTATCAAGGCGTGGAGCAAGTGACTCATTCGCTCACAGTTTGCCTAGGCTGATGTGAGATAGCGTATCTAGGCTGTTGGAGCTTGTTCTGTTTTGCGCCATCTGTCTGTTTGCGGCTATAGCAAATTGCGATAGTCCGAAATCGGGTTTAACCTTCATAGCAAGATGCGATAAGGATGTTGCATGCGAGTGATCAGCGAGAAAAGGATCTGGGAAGCAAAGGAAAAGTGGCCACGCTCAGCAACGGCGTTGGACCAGTGGTATCGGGTAATGAAGCGCAATGACCCCAAAGACTTCGCGGCGATGAAAACCATGTTTCCTGCCACGGATAAAGTTGGGCCGTTTCACGTATTCGATATTGGTGGCAACAAGCTGAGGCTGATTGCTGGCGTGGAGTATCGGGCGCAGCGCGTTTACATCAAGTACCTGCTTGATCACCGCGATTATGAGAAAGACAAATGGAAGGAAAAAATCAGATGAGCGCGCTTATGCGAGTCGCGGCCGAACACTGGCAATTTGTTTCGCCAGTGATGCGCAAGCCAGAAAACGAAGCGGACTACGACGCGCTGGTTTGTGGTTTGGACGAATTACTGAACCTGGTCGGCGAAAACGAAGACAGTCCGCTGATGAGCCTCGTGGACATCCTCAGTGACTGGATCGAAGCCTACGATCATGAGCACCGCCCAATGCCCGTCGCCAGTGGCGTCGATGTGCTGCGCTACATGATGCGTGAACATAATCTCACCCAAAGCGACCTGCCGGGCGTTGGCGCCCAATCGGTCGTCTCTGAAATATTGAGCGCAAAGCGCCAGCTCAACGTGCGGCAGATTCGTTGGCTGGCGGAGCGTTTTGGCGTTTCAGTGGAAACCTTTATCTAGCTGCGGTGCCTTTAAACACATAAACGCAGGTGTCATCCACCCGCCCGGCCTTATCGAGCCGCGCATTGGAAAGCACCGCCTCGCACGTAAACCCGCAGCGTTCTGCCACCTTGATACTGCGGGTGTTCCGTCGGGCCGTGGTGAGTTCGATTCTGTTGGCGTTGAAGAACTCCACAGCGATGTCGCGCACCAAGGCGCATGCTTCGGTGGCGTAGCCTTTGCCCAGGCTGGCGCTACCGACCCAATAGCCTATTTCCAGGTAAGGGATGCGCAGGTCGTGAATGAACAGGCTGATGCAGCCGACCAGTGCGTCGGAGTTGTTCTCGATAATCAGGAATTTGTATTCGCTCTTGTCGGCGTTGAAGTTATCCACAGCCGTTTGCATAGTGGCGCGGGCATCTTCCAGGCGCGGGCGGCCATTTGCCCAAACCAGAAAGTCGGTATGAGGTTGGCTGAAGTCTATGAGCAGGCTATGCATGTCCGACACTCTATCGAGTGTCGGCGCGGTGAGGTGCAGGCGGCTACTGCGTAACAGCCTGGCCGGGATGTCAGAAAGCTTCATGGTGCGTCTCCTTACGACGAACAACTAATCTCCAAATGCTTCCCCCAATCCGGCGGCCGTTGGGCGTACTGCTCCATCCCCGCCTGCTCTTCAAACGGCTTGCTCAGCACTTCATGCAGCCGCCGTACTTCGCTGTAATCACCTGACTCGGCGGCGGCGATGGCGTTCTGCGCCAAGTAGTTGCGCAGGATGTACAGCGGGTTTACCGCGTGCATGCGCTCGCGGCGTTGTGCTTCGCTGTAGTCGCCGTCGCGCGCAACGCGGGCTTTGTACTGCTCGGCCCAGGCATCAAACCCGGCAAGGTCGACAAAGTCATCGCGCAGCCGCGCCACGGCCAGCGCTGCGGGCTCATCGCCCAGGCGGCGGAAGAACAGCGTGTAATCGACGCCGCTGTTCTGCATCAGCTTGAGCAATTGCTCCACCAGCTTCTGGTCATCGTCTTCGGCAGTGGTCAGCCCCAACCGGCGGCGCATCAGGTCCAGGTAATGCGCCTGATACAGCGGCAGGTACAGCCCGAGCGCTTCCTTTAGGGCGTCAACGCTGATAAACGGCGTGAGCGCCTGGGCCAGCGCACTGAGGTTCCACTGGCCAATCGGCACTTGATTGCTGAAGGAGTAGCGCCCTTCATGGTCGGAGTGGTTGCAGATGAAGTGCGCGTCAAAGTCGTCGAGAAACGCAAACGGGCCGAAGTCGAAGGTGATGCCCAGGATCGACATGTTGTCGGTGTTCATCACGCCGTGGCAGAAGCCATAGGCCTGCCATTTGGCGATCATCTCGGCATTGCGCTCGACGATTTCGCGGAACATCGCCAGGTACGGCTCAGGCTGTTCCATGCACTCGGGGTAGTGCAATGACAGCACGTGCTCAGCTAATACTTTCTGCTGCTCGGGCTTCTTGGTGTAGTAGAAATATTCGAAATGCCCGAAGCGGACATGGCTGTGCGCCAGGCGCAACACCATCGCGCCACGTTCCTGTTTCTCACGCCACACCGGCGTGTCGGAGCCGATCACGCACAAGGCGCGGCTGCTGGGGATGCCCAAGGCGTGCAGGGCTTCAGAGGCCAAAAACTCACGGATCGAAGAGCGCAGCACCGCGCGGCCATCGCCCATGCGCGAGTAAGGCGTGAGCCCGGCGCCTTTGAGGTGCAGGTCCCAATGCTCGCCGGCCTCGTTGTACACCTCACCCAGCAGCAACCCACGGCCGTCGCCCAGTTGCGGGGAGTAGCCACCGAACTGGTGCCCGGAATAGACCATCGCCCGTGGTTCCGCTTCGGCCCACAGTTTGTGCCCGCTGAAAAGCTCGGCGAATACTGGCGTTTCGGCCACCGCCGGGTCGAGGTCGAGCAAGGCCATGGCGGCATTGCTCGCGACCACAAGGCGCGGTTTGTCGAGGGGGTCAGGCAATACGTGGGTTGAGAACGCGTCGCCCAGGCGTGCGAAGCGGTTGTCGAAGGTCAGTTCGTCGAGGGCTTTCACCGGCCATCTCCAGCAGAATGTCCGAGCATTCTGCTGGGGATAGACGCGTTAGTCGAGTTTGCTCGGCGGCGGCTCTTTTACGCCGCCGTCATTGGCGGGTTTGGCCGGGGTGTCGACTTCCATCAGCTTGTATTCCTGGCCGTGGAGGTTCTTGAGGTAGACCTCCATCTGGCGGAACGAGATGTTGATGTGGTGGTTCTTGAACTCGCGGTTGATAAAGCGGTTCACCTCGTCGATCACCGGGTTGCGGTCACCGAGGTCGCGCACGTGCATGCGCAATTCGTGGTCGAGGGTGCTTTCGCCGAAGTTGAGGAAGTACACGTGGGGTTCCGGCTCTTTCAACACGCGAGGGTTTTCTCGCGCGGCCTTCAGTAGCAAATCCTTCACCAGGTCCAGGTCGGAGCCGTAGTCCACACCCAGTTTCAGGGTGACGCGGGTGATGGTGTCGGTCAGCGACCAGTTGATCAGTTGCCCGGTAATAAACGTCTTGTTCGGGACAATGATGTCCTTGCGGTCGAAGTCGGTGATGGTGGTGGCGCGGATGCGGATCTTGCTGACCGTGCCCGACAGGTTGCCGATGGTGATGGTGTCGCCGATGCGTACCGGGCGCTCGAACAGGATCATGATGCCGGAGATAAAGTTGGCGAAGATCTCCTGCAATCCGAAGCCCAACCCTACCGTCAACCCTGCCGCCAGCCATTGCAATTTGTCCCAGCTCACGCCGAGCGTGGACAAGGCCGAGACGAAGCCGATACCGGCAATCACATACGACAGCAAGGTTGTCGTGGCATATGCGCTGCCTTGGGCCAGATCCAGCTTGGATAACACCAGTACTTCGAGCAAACCGGGCAAGTTGCGCGCCAGGGCAACGGTTATGCCGACGATGATCGACGCTCCCAGCAAGTCGCCGATACTGATCGGCACCATGCTGATATTGGCGCCGGTGCCGCTGGAGTATTCGTAAAGGGTGATGTTGTCCAGGTAGGAGAACACGGTGATCAGGTCTTTCCACACCCAATACAGCGCGGCGATAAAGCCGCCGAGCAAGGCCAGGCGGATCAGGCGCATCGACTGTTCGTTGACCTGTTCGATGTCCAGGGTCGGCTCTTCGATCACCGCTTCGCCATCCCCGGCTTCCTTGGCCGCCTGGCGTTTGGCCAGGGCGCGCGAGTAGGCCAGGCGCCGTGCGGCAACGCCCAGGCCGCGCACGAAGGTGGCTTCGATCACCAGCCAGAACATCAGCAGGTACAGGGTGTTGATCAAGCGGTCGCTGAGTTTGAGCGCGGTGTAGTAATAGCCAAAGCACACCGCCAGGAACAAGGCGACGGGCAGGGCGGTGAACACCAGGCCCACGGCTTTACGAAACAGTGAGGCTTTCTCGTGGGTTGGGCTGTGCAGCAGCAGGCGGCCCAGCAGCCAGGCCATCAGCGCGTAGCAGGTCAGCACCACGCCGATGCCCAGCACGTCGTCGGCCAGCGCCTCGGGCTGGTGCTCGGCGATGGCCACTACGGCCACCAATGCCAGCACTACCAGGCCGAGTTTGCGCACCCAGCCTTGCAGGAATTCAACCTGGGGTTTCTCCCAGCGAAAGTGCAGCTCCGCCACGCCGCCCGGCGCCAGGATGCGGTAGGCGGTGTAGAACACCAGCCACGCTTGGGCGATCTGCAGCAGTGCATCGCCAAGGTTGGCGTTCTGCCCGCGGGCGTCGATCTGCAGCGCATAGCCGCACAGCGCCAGGCCCAGGGACACCGGCATCGCCAGCAGAATGTTGATCAGGATGGCCTGCGGTGTGTGCCACTGGCTGTCGCGCTTGAAGTGGCCGATGTCCAGGTGGACCTTGTTCAGCCGCTGGTACAGCGCCTTGCGCCGCCACAACAGTGCACCGATCAACAGCAGCAACGGCAGGAACAGCAGCGGGCGCTGGGTCAGGCCGTCGTACAGTTCGCTGACGCTGGAGGCCCACGGCAGGGTGGTGATTTGCTTGCTCAGGTGCGCCGGTACGGTTTCCAGCCACTCGGTGTCCAGCGGCTTGTTGCTGGGGATCCAGAACATTTGCTCTTCCAGCGTCGCGCGCAGGGTGGTGGCGGTGCTGAGCAGTTGTTTCTGGTTCAGTTGCAGGGTGATCGATTCGTTCAGCAGTGCGCTCAGCTCACGGCTCAGGCGCTCGAGCAAGTCGCTGCGGGTGATCGCCAGTTCCAGCAAGGTACGGCGCAGTTGCGGCGTCACGTCTTCCGGTGGCTGGTTGGCCAGCAAGTTATCCACATAGGCACTGGGCGAGTTGATCAGCTCACGTTGCTGGTTGATCTCGAATTGGTAAAGGCGAATGTTGGCGATATCGTCTGCCAGGTCACGGTCGACCGTGAGACGCGGCAGCGCTTGTTTCTGCTTGTAGAGGATCTTGGAGAGCAGCAGGCTGCCCTTGAGCACGTTGATTTGCTCGTCCAGGGCGGAGTCGCTTTGAGTCACCGCGTCCAGTTGCTGCTTGGTCTTCAGGTTGGTCTGGGTCAGCTCGTTGAGGCGGTCGGTGCTTTTGAGCAGGTAGTCGGACAGTTTGAGGTTAGCCGCGCTTTCCGAGGCCAGCACGCTGCTGCCCCCGGCCTTTTGTGCTTCGATGGATTGTTGCGTTACGGTCTGCTGGGACTGGGCCAGGCGTTTCTGGTTGATCAGGGTTTGCAGGTCCTGGATTTCCTGCTCCAGGCGGCTGGTTTTCTCGGTTGCCAGGTCGCGCTGGCTATTGCCCAGGTCTTGCAGTTGGCTGTTGCCGGCCAGTTCCTGGCGGCGCAATGGAATCAGGGCGTTGAGGGCGGCCAGTTCGGCATTCAGTTGGTTGCGCTGGTCGCCGGTGAGGGTCTTGCCGTTGTCTTTGCCCGCCTTGAGGATCGAATTGATCTGCTGGATGCGGGTCTGGCTGTTGCTGATTTCAGTCTGGGCGCGTTCGGGGCGGGTCTGGGCGGCGACGGACATGCTGTTGGCGTCAGCCATGGTTTTTTGCAGATCGCCTTGCTGGGTGGTGCGTTGTACCAGCAATTGCTCAAGCTGCGGCACCGGCAGAGTGGCATAGCGTTGCGCCACCGGGATGATGTTGGTGGCCTTGAGCCGCACCAATTCACGCTGGTTGTCGGTGGTCTGGCGCGGGGCGTCTTCCAACTGACGCTTGAGGTCGACGAGGCGCTGCTCGTAATCCTGCTTGTTGCCCAGGTAGGTCAGGGTCTGTTGCAGGATAGTCTGCAGCGCCTTCATGTCGGCGTCGGGCAGCTTGCGGTCGGGCAGCTTGTCCAGGGTTTGCTGGATGGCATCGGCGCTGGGCGGATCGGCGGCGTAAACGCTGCCGACACAAAGGGTCAGGCTCAGCAGGGCAGTGGCTAAAAAGGTGCGCAGAGTTGTCATGAATACCGGTCGAGCAAGGTAAAGAAGGTGGGGGCGTGGCGCCGTAGCCCCGCAGTTTAGAGGAAGAGTCCAGGGCCTGGACGACTTCCTTCGGGAAATTTGACGCCGACTTTTCCGATTCTGTTCCCGTCCATGACCGCGACGGTCCACAGGGTGTTGTTCCACTCCACCTGGTCGCCCACTACCGGCGCACCGCCGACCTTCTGGGTGATGAAGCGGCTCAATGGCATATCCGGGTCGATACCCTCGAGCTTGAGGCCGTAAAGGGCCGACACCGCGCCCAGCTGGGCGTCGCCCTCGAGTACGAAGTCACCGAAGAAGCGCAGGTCGAGGCCACGTTGCGGCGCCTGGCTGAACAATTTGCCCAGGGCCGGCAGGTTGTGTTCGTGGCCGATCACGCAGAGCAAATCGTCGACTTCCAGCACCGTACTACCCGACGGGTGGAGCAGTTGCTGGCCACGGAACAGTGCGGCGATGCGCGTGCCTTCGGGCATTTTCAGCTCACGCAGGGCCGCGCCGATGCACCATTTTTCTGCACCCAGGCGGTAAACGAACAGCTCCCACTCGCTGGTGACGTGCACTTCCAGGGCCGCGCGGGAAATCGGCGCAGGGTCTGGCGGCACGGTCACTTTGAGCAGCTTGGCCACCCACGGCAGGCTTGTGCCCTGCACCAGCAGCGACACCAGCACGATAAAGAACGCCAGGTTGAAGTACAGCTGCGCGTGGGGCAGGCCGGCCATCAGCGGGAACACCGCCAGAATGATCGGCACCGCGCCGCGCAGGCCGACCCAGGCGATAAAGGCTTTTTCGCGCCCGTGGAACGCCTTGAACGGCAGCAGGCCGACCATCACCGACAGCGGCCGCGCAAACAGGATCATCCACAGCGCCAGGCCCAAGGCCGGTAGGGCGATGGGCAGCAAGTCATGCGGTGTGACCAGCAGGCCCAGCACCAAAAACATGCCGATCTGCGCGAGCCAGGCCATGCCGTCGAGCATGTGCAAAATGCCATGACGGCTGCGCACCGGGCGGTTGCCGATCACCAGGCCACACAGGTACACCGCGAGGAAGCCGCTGCCGTGCAAGGCGTTGGTCAGGGCGAACACCACCAGGCCACCGGCAATCACCAGGATCGGGTACAGGCCGGTGGCCAGGTTGATACGGTTGACCATCTGCAGCATCAGCCAGCCGCCGCCCAGGCCGACGATGCCGCCGATGCCGAATTCGCGGATCAGGTGGGTCAGCAGGCTCCAGTGCAAGCCGGTCTGGCCTGTGGCGAGCATGTCGATCAAGGTGACGGTGAGGAACACCGCCATCGGGTCGTTGCTGCCGGATTCGATTTCCAGGCTGGCGGTGACCCGTTCGTTCAGGCCCTTGCCGCCCAGCAGCGAGAACACTGCGGCGGCGTCGGTTGAGCCGACGATGGCGCCAATCAGCAAGCCTTGAATGATATTGAGGTCGAACAGCCAGGCAGCGGCCATGCCGGTGAGGCCGGTGGTAATCAACACGCCCACTGTGGCCAGCGACAGCGCCGGCCAGAGTGCCACGCGGAAACTCGCCACCCGTGTGCGCAAGCCACCATCGAGCAGGATGACCGCCAAGGCGAGGTTGCCCACCAAGTAGGCGGTTGGGTAGTTATCAAAGATAATGCCGCCGCCATCGACGCCGGCGACCATGCCCACAGCCAGGATGATCACCAGAATCGGGATGCCCAGGCGCGAGGAAAGAGAACTCACCAGAATGCTCGCACCCACCAGCAACGCGCCGATCAAGAACAGGCTGTTGATGGTCGTCGCATTCAAAGGCAGTACTCCAGAGCAGGGAAGACGGGCGCGAACTGACCATGCAGTCTGCGTGCCAGCGATTCTAACCTGTTGAATTGCTGCGCTGTCAAAAGATCATTCCCACGCTCTGCGTGGGAATGCCTCGTTGGACGCTCTGCGTCCGCTTTTAAGGCGTGACGCGCAGCGTCACAGGCTGCATCCCACGCGGAGCGTGGGAACGATCATTTTTTACCCAGGTGTGTCAGTTAAAGGCGAAAGCGCCCCACCATCCCATTCAAATCCACCGCCAGGCGCGATAGCTCACTGCTCGCCGCACTGGTCTGGCTGGCACCGGTTGCCGACTGCACTGACAGATCACGGATATTCACCAGGTTGCGGTCCACTTCCCGCGCCACCTGCGCCTGCTCTTCCGCTGCGCTGGCGATTACCAGGTTGCGTTCGTTGATCTCGACAATCGCGGTGTTGATGGTGTCCAGCGACATCCCGGCGCCTTTGGCGATGTTCAGCGTCGATTCGGCGCGCTCGGTGCTGTTGCGCATCGAATCCACCGCATGCTCGGTGCCGCTCTGAATGCTGCCGATCATCCGCTCGATCTCGCTGGTCGACTGCTGGGTGCGATGGGCCAGGGCCCGCACTTCATCCGCCACCACGGCAAACCCACGCCCGGCTTCACCGGCACGCGCGGCTTCAATAGCCGCGTTCAGGGCCAGCAGGTTGGTCTGGTCGGCGAGGCCGCGAATCACGTCCAGCACCTTGCCGATATCGCGCGATTCATTCGCCAGGTCGCCAATCAAGGTGGCCGTGGCTTGCACGTCACCGCTCATGCGCTCGATGGCGCTGACGGTTTCCTGCACTAAATCGCGGCCGTCACCGGCTGACGTGGTGGCGGCACGCGAGGCTTCGGAGGTGCTCACAGCGTTGCGCGCGACCTCTTCGACGGCGCTGGTCATCTCGTTGACGGCGGTGGCGGCTTGTTCGATTTCGTTGTTTTGCTGGGTCAGGCCACGGGCGCTTTCGTCGGTGACGGCGTTCAGCTCTTCGGCGGCGGACGCCAGTTGGGTGGCGGAACCGGCGATGCGTTGCAGCGTGTCGCGCAATTTGTCCTGCATCTTGGCCATGGCGGCCAGCAGGCGGCCGGCTTCGTCGTTGCCGTCGACCTTGATCGGGCGCGTCAGGTTGCCTTCGGCGACTTCTTCGGCGGCTTCCAGCGCCTGGGCGATTGGCAGGGTGATGCTGCGTGTCAGCAGCCAGGCGAACAGCACGGTCAGCGCCGTGGTAACGATCAACAGGCCCACCACCAGCTTAAACGCCATGTCGTATTGGTCTCTGGCTTGCTGGTTGGTCTCGTTGGCCATCTTGTTATTGATGTCCAGCAGGCGCGTCAGCACCGCATTGACCTGCTCGGAGTTGCTCAGCAATTCGGTGTTGAGCAAGTTGCGCAGGTCGTCGATCTGATTGGCGCGAGACAAGCTCTTCATGCGCTCTTCGATCTGGTGGTACTGGCCGAGCAAGCGCATATATTCGTCGTAAGCGGCGCGTTCTTCGCCGCTCTCGATGAGTTTTTCATAGATGCCCTGGGCGGTGCGGATCTGCTGGTTGCGCAGTTCGAAGGCTTCCAGGGTCTTTTGCTGCACGTCCGGCTCGCGGTTGGTCAGCAAGCGGTACGACAACACGCGCAGGCGCAGGGTCAGTTGGGTGAATTCGTCGAGGGCGCGAATGCTTGGCACGCTGGACTGAGTGATGTCTTCGGTTGCCGCACGGATCTTGCTCATTTGGTTCAGGGCGAACACGCCGAGAAACAACATGAGTGCACCAATAAACGCAAAGCCAAGAAAGGCCCTCGGAGCGATATTCATATTACGAAGAGACATGCTGGAGTCCTGGGGAGAAGCGCGATCCGTGCGGCCATGAGACGGGGTGTGCATCACCTATCGGCCATGCGACTAAAGTCTTAAGGGGGCGCGCGCTTTTGTCGCATCTGACGAGGGGTTGGGCGGATTCAGGAACCAGATGGGGTAAATGCAGTCACTAAGGCTCCAAAGTGTGGCCCGGCCCTTAAAAATCGGGCTGCCAGCCTGGGATAACCCTGGCATCCGAGGTGAATTTTCTTTATCGTCACCGCCCTTTTAAAAAGCCCGAGAAATCAAAATGTTAGAAGCATCACTCAGCCAATTGGAACAACTGGTCGGCGACCTGGTACAGCAGAATCAGGACCTGCTGGGCAGCAACGAATCCCTCAAGGCCGAACTGGCCCGCGCCAAGGATGAAAACGACAGCCTGCAATTGAACCTGATGGAGCAGGAAGAAAAGCACGGCGCCACCGCCGCGCGCATCCAGGCACTGGTTGAGCGTGTGAGCGCAGGTCCTGTCGGCGCATGAATGAAGGGATAAAGGTCGTTTCGATTCTCGGAGAGGATTACTCGATCAAGGCGCCGGATGGGGAAGATCAGACCCTGATGCACGCTGTGACCATGCTCAAGGCTTCCCTGGCCACCACCAAGAAAAAGTATCCGACGCTGATCGGTGACAAGTTATTGGTACTGGCCGCGCTGAACCTGTGCGCCGAGCAGATCGAAATGCAAAAGCACCACCAGCAGGAACTCGACCGTTACCAAGAGCAAGTCAGCGCCACGGTCGACGTCATCGCCAAGGCTATCGGACAGCCTTAAGGCTTAGAACCACTCGTCCTGCATGCCCAGGCACGTGTCATCGCGGGCCTCCAGAATCGCCAGTTCATGATGGCAGCTCGGCACTTCCCAGGTCAGGAAGTACCGGGCGGCCTGGAGCTTGCCTTTATAGAAGGCAGCATCGGCCGCATTGCCCCTGGCCAAGCCTTCCTCGGCGCGAATCGCCTGCTCCAGCCAGCGCCAGCCAATCACCGTGTGCCCGAACACCTTCAAGTACAGTGCCGAATTCGCCAGGCTGCTGTTGACCTTGCCTTGGGCGAGATCGGTCAGCAGGCCAATCGTCACGCTTTGCAGGCGATTAACTAACTGTTCCAGGGGTTCTCGCAGCGCCGTGAGTGACGGGTACTGTTGCGCCCGCGCGCCGGTTTCGGCGATCAGGCGGATCAGTTGCTTGAGGCCCGCGCCGCCGTTCTGCGCGAGCTTGCGCCCAAGTAAATCCAGGGACTGGATGCCGTGGGTGCCCTCATGAATCGGGTTCAGGCGATTGTCGCGGTAGTACTGCTCCACCGGGTATTCACGGGTGTAGCCGTGGCCGCCGAGGATCTGGATCGCCAGTTCGTTGGCCTTGAGGCAGAACTCCGACGGCCAGGATTTAACGATGGGCGTGAGCAAGTCGAGCAGTTCGTGGGCTTGCTTGCGCTCGGCGTCGGTTTCCAGGGTGGTGGTGTCATCGAACAGCCGCGCGGCATACAGGCCGAGGTCGAAGGCGCCTTCCACATAGGCTTTTTGTGTCAGCAGCATGCGCTTGATATCGGCGTGCTGAATGATCGAGACCGGTGCGGTGCTCGGGTCTTTGCTGTCCGGCAGGCGACCTTGCGGGCGTTCGCGAGCGTATTCCAGCGAGTAGAGGTAGCCGGCGTAACCGAGCATGACTGCACCCATGCCCACGCCGATGCGCGCCTCGTTCATCATCTGGAACATGCAGTTCAGGCCCTGGTGCGGTTTGCCTACCAGATAGCCGACGCAGTTGCCGTTATCGCCGAAGTTGAGCGCCGTGGACGTGGTGCCGCGCCAGCCCATCTTGTGGAACAGCCCGGCCAGCAACACATCGTTACGCGCGCCCAGGCTGCCATCATCGTTGACCAGGAACTTGGGCACGATAAACAGCGAAATGCCCTTCACCCCGGCCGGCGCGTCCGGCAACTTGGCCAGCACCATGTGCACGATGTTTTCCGACAGCGGGTGATCGCCGCCGGAGATGAAGATCTTGTTGCCCTTGAGGCGATAAGTGCCGTCAGCCGCTGGCTCTGCCCGCGTACGAATATCCGACAGCGACGACCCAGCATGCGGCTCGGTGAGGGCCATGGTGCCGAAGAAGCGGCCCTCGATCATCGGTTGCAGGAAGCGCTGTTTTTGCTCCTCTGTGCCGAAGCTTTCGATCAGGTTGGCGGCGCCCATGGTCAGGAACGGGTAGGAGGTTGAGGCCGCGTTGGCCGACTGGAAGTGCGCAAAGCAGGCCTGGGACAGCAAGGACGGCAACTGCATGCCGCCCGCTTCGAAGCTGCGCGCGGCGTTCAGGAAGCCGGCTTCAAGGAATGCGTCCACGGCCGGTTTCACTTCCGGAATCAGGATCGCCTGGCCGTCTTCATAGCGCGGTTCGTTTTCGTCGTTCTTGCGGTTGTGCGGCGCGAAGTACTTCTCGGCAATGCTGCGTGCGGTGCTGATGGCGGCATCGAAGGTTTCGCGGGTGTGTTCGGCAAACCGCTCGCGCTGTGTCAGGCCCTCGGCATCGAGGACTTCGTACAGCTCGAAAGCCAGATTGCGGGAACTGAGCAGCGTCTCGGACATGGCGGCTTACCTGTTTGGGGATGGGCCTGAGTCTAAGTGCGCGAATAGAGGCTGGATAGCAAGATTGATTTGCGTGATGCAGAGGCAGAACGCGAGAAGGGAGTTGCGAACGCGGTCAATGTGGGAGCGGGCTTGCTCGCGAATGCGGTGGATCAGTCAGTACATCTGGCGACTGACACTCCGCATTCGCGAGCAAGCCCGCTCCCACATGAGTTAACCGATGGTCATCAGGCTGGCGTTACCGCCTGCCGCTGCGGTGTTAACACTCAACGCCCGCTCAATTACCAAGCGCTCCAGCGCAATCGCCGTTTCACCCTGCGACAAACCATGCACCCCGACAATCGCCCCGCCACGCTGCGCCACTTGCTGGCACACCGCACGCAATTGATCGGAATCGCCGTGGTGCAGGACTGCGTCGAACACCACTTCGTCCTTGGTCCAGTCGGCCACGCGCTTGATCTTCGCCTGAATGTCCTTCGGCAGGCGTGGGAACACGGCCTTGGTCAGCTCAGTTTCCGGCCATACCGCCGAACCGCCTACAGCCAGCACGGCCGCCAGTTGCGTCAGCAGGTCGCCTTCTACTTCTGCCAGGCACAGCACGTGCTCGCGGGGCAGGATGGCGTAGCTGTTGCGCTCGCCGGTCGGGCCGGCCAGTTGGCGAGTGATACCGCTTTGCGATTGCGCGGCGAACTGGTTGCACAGGGCGCTGAGGTCGCTGAACTTGTTGCTGTCGGCCCAGGTTTTCAGGGCCGTCAGCGGTTGGCTCATGGCATCGCGCAGGCGCACGTCCGGTGCAGCCAACTTGTCGCCACGTACGAAGGATTGCTCGATTGCATCCGTAGGGCGGGTCGACAACAGGCGGTACAGGTACAACGGCCCACCGGCTTTCGGGCCAGTGCCCGACAGGCCTTCGCCGCCGAATGGCTGCACGCCGACCACGGCGCCGACGATGTTGCGGTTCACGTAGACGTTACCGGCATGCACGTTGTCGATCACCTTGGCGATGGTCTCGTCGATGCGGGTGTGTACGCCCAGGGTCAGGCCGTAGCCGGAGGCATTGATCTGCGCAATGAGCTGGTCGATCTCTTTGCGCTTGTAGCGCACCACGTGCAGCACCGGGCCGAAGATCTCGCGTTGCAGTTCGTCGAAGCTTTCCAGCTCGATCAGGGTGGGCATCACGAAGGTGCCGCGCTTGATCTCTTCGCCGTCGGCAATCGCCACTTGGTACACGTTGCGGCCTTTGTCGCGCATGGCCTGGATGTGTTTCTCGATGCCGGCCTTGGCTTCGGCATCGATCACCGGGCCAATATCCACCGACAGGCGCTCCGGGTTGCCCAGGCGGCATTCAGCCATGGCGCCCTTGAGCATTTCGATGACGCGGTCTGCCGAATCTTCCTGCAGGCACAGGACGCGCAGGGCCGAGCAGCGTTGGCCGGCGCTGTCGAAGGCCGACGAAACTACGTCGATCACCACTTGCTCAGTCAGTGCCGAAGAGTCGACGATCATCGCGTTCTGGCCACCGGTTTCGGCGATCAGCGGAATCGGACGACCCTGGGCATCCAGGCGGCCGGCGACGCTGCGTTGCAGCAGGCGCGCGACTTCGGTGGAACCGGTGAACATCACGCCTTTGACGCGATCATCACCGACCAGGCGCGCACCGACGCTTTCGCCCTGGCCCGGCAGCAGTTGCAGCACGCCTTGCGGAATACCGGCTTCGAGCAGGATGCGCACGGCTTGTGCAGCCACCAGCGGGGTTTGCTCGGCAGGCTTGGCCAATACCGGGTTACCGGCAGCCAGTGCCGCAGCGACTTGGCCACTGAAGATTGCCAGCGGGAAGTTCCACGGGCTGATGCACACCACCGGGCCGAGTGGGCGGTGGGCATCGTTGGTGAAATCGTTACGGGCCTGTACTGCGTAGTAACGCAGGAAGTCCACGGCTTCGCGTACTTCGGCGATGGCGTTGGCGAAGGTCTTGCCAGCTTCACGGGCCAGCAAGCCCATCAGCGGCTGGATCTCGCCTTCCATCAAGTCGGCGGCACGCTCCAGGATCGCGGCGCGCTCGGCGGGCGGAGTGGCCTGCCAGATCGGGCCGGCGTTGATGGCGCACTGGATAGCATTGTCGACGTCTTCGACGGTGGCTTCCTGTACATGGCCGACCACGTCACGCAGGTCGGACGGGTTCAGCACCGGTGCGGCAGGCTCATTGCTGGACGCGCAGCCCAGCATCGGCGCGGCTTTCCAGTCGTTGTGCGCGGTGGCCAGCAAGGCGCAAGACAGCGACGCCAGGCGGTGCTCGTTAGCCAGGTCGATACCGGCCGAGTTGGCGCGGTCGCTGCCATACAGGTCACGCGGCAATGGAATACGCGGGTGCGGCAAGCCGAAGCCGCCTTCCAGCGTCGCCATTTGCTCGATGTTGGCCACTGGATCGGCCACCAGCTCCTGAATCGAGATGGTGTGGTCGGCAATCCGGTTGACGAATGAGGTGTTGGCGCCGTTTTCCAGCAGGCGACGCACCAGGTAAGCCAGCAGTGTTTCGTGGGTGCCGACCGGCGCGTACACACGGCACGGACGGTTCAGCTTGCCTTCGGAGACCTTGCCTACAACTTGCTCGTACAGCGGTTCACCCATGCCGTGCAGGCATTGGAACTCGTACTGGCCGGGGTAATAGTTTTGACCGGCAATATGGTAAATAGCCGACAGGGTGTGGGCGTTGTGCGTGGCGAACTGCGGGTAGATGACTTCCGGCACCGACAGCAGCTTGCGTGCACAGGCGATGTAGGAAACGTCGGTGTACACCTTGCGGGTGTAGACCGGGTAGCCTTCCAGGCCTTCGACTTGGGCGCGCTTGATTTCGCTGTCCCAGTACGCGCCTTTTACCAGGCGGATCATCAGGCGGTGGCGGCTGCGGCGCGCCAGGTCGATGACGTAGTCGATCACATACGGGCAACGCTTCTGATAGGCCTGGATCACGAAACCGATGCCGTTCCAACCGGTCAGTTGCGGCTCGAAGCACAGGCGTTCGAGCAGGTCCAGCGACAGCTCCAGGCGGTCGGCTTCTTCGGCGTCGATGTTCAGGCCGATGTCGTAGTGCTTGGCCAGCAGGGTCAGCGACAGCAGGCGCGGGTACAACTCATCCATCACGCGTTCGTACTGCGCACGGCTGTAACGCGGGTGCAGTGCCGAGAGCTTGATGGAGATGCCCGGGCCTTCATAAATCCCACGGCCGTGGGAGGCTTTGCCGATGGAGTGAATGGCTTGCTCGTACGAGGCCAGGTACTTCTGGGCATCGTGCTCGGTCAGCGCGGCTTCACCGAGCATGTCGTAGGAGTAGCGAAAGCCCTTGGCTTCGAACTTGCTCGCATTGGCCAGGGCTTCGGCGATGGTTTCGCCGGTGACGAACTGCTCGCCCATCAGGCGCATGGCCATGTCGACGCCCTTGCGGATCATCGGCTCGCCGCTCTTGCCGATGATGCGGCTCAGGGACGAGGTCAAACCTGCTTCGTTATGCGTGGCGACCAGTTTGCCGGTCAGCAGCAGGCCCCAGGTGGCGGCGTTGACGAACAGCGACGGGCTGTTGCCCAGGTGCGGCTGCCAGTTGCCGGTGCTGATTTTGTCGCGGATCAGTGCGTCACGGGTGCCCTTGTCCGGGATGCGCAGCAGCGCTTCGGCCAGGCACATCAGTGCCACGCCTTCCTGGGACGACAGGGAGAATTCTTGCAGCAGGCCTTGAACAATACCGGCACGGCCGCCGGCGCTCTTCTGATTGCGCAACTTCTCGGCAATCGAAGCGGCCAGCTTATTGGTCGCTTCGGCCATTGGCTGCGGCAGGCGGGCCTGCTCGATCAGCATCGGCACCACTTCCGGCTCCGGGCGACGATAAGCGGCGGTAATCGAGGCGCGCAATACCGATTGCGGCAGGATACTTTCGGCGAACTCCAGGAAGCACTGGTGGGCGTGGTCCGGCTGCACTTCGCCTGCGTCTTCAGCGTCCTTGCTGCTCGAGCCATTGAGCTCGGTCAGGGTTGCACCACCCTCGAGTTTCTCCAGGTAATTGAAAATCGCCTGCTTGATCAGCCAGTGCGGCGTGCGATCAATGGAGGTCGCGGCCGCCTTGAGGCGTTCGCGGGTCGGGTCGTCGAGTTTGACCCCAAGGGTGGTCGTAGCCATCTTTTTATCCTCATGGGTGCCACTACTGCGTGGCATCTGCTGGCGGCAAGATTAGCTTTGCGCATGCAGAGGTGCAACCGGGTGCAACCCAAATTGTTCAGGAAATTTTCGATCGTGATCGGGAAAAAATCCGGCCCTCGACTGAATCCGCTCCGCCTTGGTGCATTTGCTTCTGACATTGGCTGTTCTTGCTCCGAAAAGGAGCAAAAAACCGCTGTTTTGGCCAAAACACACATGGGTGCAACTTATTCGCAAGAAACTGGTTGCACCTTATTTGCTTTGTTGAATAGCATTCGCGACCAAGGTGCAACCACCTCAAGGGGTTGGTTCATCGGCTGGCGGCTTTCCTGGGGAAACGCCAGTCATAAATGCGCGGTACGCCGTTTCGTCTACCCGGTTATCAACGGGTGGCCGTCTGACACAGACCGTCGCTACATAAAAACAAAGCCAGGGCGTCACTTCTTATGAGCGTTAGCAATCCCACCCTGATCACGTTTGTGATCTACATCGCAGCAATGGTGCTGATCGGCTTCATGGCCTATCGCTCCACCAACAACCTCTCCGATTACATCCTCGGCGGTCGCAGCCTCGGTAGCGTGGTTACAGCCTTGTCGGCGGGTGCTTCCGACATGAGCGGCTGGTTGTTGATGGGCCTGCCGGGCGCGATCTACATGTCCGGCCTGTCGGAAAGCTGGATCGCCATCGGCCTGATCGTCGGTGCTTACCTGAACTGGTTGTTTGTGGCCGGCCGCCTGCGTGTGCAGACCGAGCACAACGGCGACGCCCTGACGCTGCCGGATTACTTCTCCAGCCGTTTCGAAGATAAAAGCGGCTTGCTGCGGATCATCTCTGCGGTGGTGATCCTGGTGTTCTTCACTATTTATTGCGCTTCCGGCATCGTCGCCGGTGCCCGTCTGTTTGAAAGCACCTTCGGCATGTCCTACGAGACCGCGCTGTGGGCCGGTGCTGCCGCGACGATTGCCTACACCTTCGTTGGTGGTTTCCTGGCGGTCAGCTGGACAGATACCGTGCAAGCCACGCTGATGATCTTCGCGCTGATCCTGACGCCAATCATCGTGCTGCTGGCCACCGGTGGTATCGACACCACCTTCCTGGCGATTGAAGCCAAGAACCCCGACAACTTCAACATGCTGAAAAACACCAGCTTCATCGGCATCATCTCGCTGATGGGTTGGGGCCTGGGTTACTTCGGCCAACCGCACATCCTCGCGCGTTTCATGGCGGCGGATTCGGTTAAGTCGATTGCCAAGGCACGCCGTATCTCCATGACCTGGATGATCCTGTGCCTGGGCGGTACCGTGGCGGTGGGCTTCTTCGGCATCGCGTACTTCTCGGCGCACCCGGAAGTGGCCGGCCCGGTCAATGAGAACCACGAACGTGTGTTCATCGAGCTGGCCAAGCTGCTGTTCAACCCATGGATTGCCGGCGTGCTGCTGTCCGCCATCCTGGCGGCGGTGATGAGCACCCTGAGCTGCCAACTGCTGGTGTGCTCCAGCGCCCTGACCGAAGACTTCTACAAAACCTTCCTGCGCAAAAACGCCTCCCAGGTTGAACTGGTGTGGGTCGGCCGCGCCATGGTGTTGCTGGTGGCCCTGATCGCCATTGCCATGGCGGCCAACCCGAACAACCGTGTGCTGGGCCTGGTGAGCTACGCCTGGGCCGGCTTTGGCGCCGCGTTCGGTCCTGTGGTGCTGATCTCGGTGATCTGGAAACAGATGACCCGCAACGGCGCACTGGCCGGCATCCTGGTCGGCGCGGTCACTGTGATTGTGTGGAAGCACTTCGAGCTGCTGGGCCTGTACGAAATCATCCCAGGCTTCATCTTCGCCAGCCTGGCGATCTACTTCGTCAGCAAGCTGGGCGCACCGACTGCAGGTATGGTCGAGCGTTTTGATGCTGCGGAAAAAGACTACAACCTCAACAAGTAATTCGTCGGGTGCTGAGCGCCCGCTGAGTTGAAAAAAAGGCCCGCGTCCTAAGGATAGCGGGCCTTTTTTATGGCTGATTCAGTCGGTGTCAGGCTGATTAAGAAAAATCAGCACGCCCAGAATCGCCATGTAGAACTTGAACGCCGCTTCCTGGCCGTTCCACTGATGGGATTGCCACATCAGAAACCATTCCCCACCCACCACCATAAAACCAAAAAACCACACCATAAAACCGAGGGCGAGGCCGGTGGTTGCGCCTGCTTTGGCGCGGTTAAAGTCGACACCGCTAGCGTGCCGTGCACGCCACAGCGATAGCGCACCCCAGGCCAGCAACAGCGCGGTGAGCGCCTCTCCCAGGATGATCAGCGCATAGGCCGCGTGCCACAGCCATGGCGTGGTGATTGAGCGGTAAAGGGCGGCGTTGTCGGGGAACGTGGTGTCCATGCTCAACACGTGTTTGACGAAGGCGAAGTTGGAGCCGTAGTCCGTGATGTTGTTGAACGCAACGAGGGTCGCGAAGGCCGCAAGTACAAGGGTCAGGATGATTTTTGCGTAGCGGGCGGTCATGCTTTTTCCAGTGATCCGGCGAGAAAGGGACAGTTACGCTAGCACGGCGGTGGCGTGCTTTCGACGCAGGCAACATGAAGAATCGGGCACCCATGGCGTAGGAACATACTGATTTGGCCACGCGGCGCTCAGGAGGGCAAAAAGCTGGTGCAGAATCGACCGCCCACCCCTCGCAGAGAAACACCGGATGTTCGCTCCTGCCAACGAAAGTGCTTTTAACCTGACCCTTGATGGCCAGCCCAGCGATCTCAAGGTCCATGGGTTCACAGGTGATGAGTTTATTAGCCTGCCCTTTCGCTTCGACCTTGAACTGGTCAGCGAGCAGGCCGACCTGGACCTCGAGAGCCTCATGCACCGGCAGGCCTTCCTGGGGTTTGACGCTAATGGTCATGGTATTCACGGCCAGGTGTATCGGGTGGCACAAGGCGATGCGGGCAAGCGTCTTACCCGTTACCAGATCACGTTGGTGCCGCAGCTGGCTTACCTGGAGCACAGCACTCACCAGCGGATTTTCCAGAAAAAAACCGTGCCTCAGATCATTGCGCTGGTGTTGGAAGCCCAGGCTATCCAGGGCGACACCTTTGTGTTTCAACTGAGCGGCAAGTATCCCGAGCGTGAGTACTGTGTTCAGTTCGACGAAACCGATCTGGCGTTCATTCAGCGCTTGTGTGCCGAGTCCGGCATTCACTACCACTTTCAGCACAGCCCCGAGCGTCACCTGTTGGTATTTGGCGACGACCAGAGCGTGTTTCTCAAGCCAGATCAAGCCACTCCTTACTCGCCCGGTTCCGGAATGGTTGCCGATACCCCTGCGATCAAGCGGTTTATCTTGCGGTTGGAGACCCGTAGCACCGGCGTGAACCTGCGCGACTACGACTTCAAGAAGCCAAGCCTGGCATTGGAGAGCGCAGCATCCGGCGGGCAGCGCCCCACCCTGAGCGAGCAGCGCTACCCTGGGCACTTTGCCGATCGCGAGCATGGCAAGTACCTGGCGCAACGCGTGTTGGAGCGTCATCGCAGCGATTATCGCCAGGCCAGCGGTTTCAGCGACCAGCCGGGCCTCGTCACCGGGCAGTTCCTGAAAATGTCCGGGCACCCGCGTCCGGAATGGAATGATCTGTGGCTGGTCACCCAGTTGCACCATTCCGGGCAGCAGCCTCAGGTGTTGGAAGAGTCTGCGCCTGAAGACTATGGCGATGAATCGTCTCAGGGCTACAGAAACGAATTTGTTGTCAGCCCTTGGGATGTGCCGTTTCGAACGCCACTGATACTGTCGCGGCCGCAGATCTCCGGCTACCAGAACGCGGTGGTCACGGGGCCTGCCGACAGTGAGATCCATTGCGACGAATACGGCCGGGTCAAAGTACAGCTGGCCTGGGACCGCGACGGCGACCATAACGACCATTCCAGCTGCTGGCTGAGAGTCGCCAGTGCCTGGGCCCATGACCGTTATGGTGCGGTGCTGATTCCCAGGGTCGGCATGGAAGTCCTGGTGGGCTTCGCCAATGGCGACATGGACATGCCGCTGGTGATGGGCTGCCTGCCCAACGCGGCAAACCCGGTGCCGCTCGACCTGCCGGCGGACAAAACCCGCAGCATTCTGCGCAGCCACAGCAGCCCAGGTGGCGGCGGCTACAACGAACTGCGCATTGAAGACCGCAAGGGCGCCGAGGAAATCTACCTGCGCGCCCAGCGTGACTGGACCCAGCATGTACTGCATGACGAACAGGTGCAGGTGGATAACCAGCGGCGGGTGACGGTGGGTGGCGAGTCGCATCATGAGCTGCAAGGCGAAGAGCAGCGCATCACCCATGGCAACCGCCTGACCGAACTCAAGCAGGACGATCATCTGGTGGTCGGTGGTTCGCAGCAGATGCGCGCGGGTCGCACCATTCAAATCGGGGCAGGGCAAAGCATCGTCATTGATGCCGGCGCCAGCGTGACGATCCAGGCGGGCGGGCAGTCGATCACGCTTTCGGCGGGCGGCATTTTCAGCAGCGTGCCGATTCAGCTGGGCGGTGCGCCTGCCGCCGCCGCTGCGCCGTTAATGCCGGGCATCAAGGAAAAGTTGCTGGCGGTTATTCCCGCACCGCTCAGCCGCGTGCAAGTGGCCAGCCTGAAACGCAGCGCGCCGTTTTGCGAAGAGTGCGAGCGCTGCAAGAACGGGCAGTGTGACCTCCCGCAGCATGGCGGCAAAGGGTCAGGAGCCACTGCTGGTAAAGCCTCTGGCGTCGAGCCGGGGTTTCATATTGTGCAGCGCGCAATGCCTCGGGATGCTTTGGAAAAGTCTCTGTTCGAATCGCCCAGTGCGGTCGTACTGGAGCGTTTTCGCAGCCTTAATCCACAACTCACGCAATACGCCAGGCCGGGGCAATTGCTTGTACTCAGCGATCCGCTTAACAGCCAATGCACGCGTGAAGAGGCGTTGCTCATGGAAGCGGCACAGGAGGTGAACGATGCGCTGAAGCCAATGAGTGATGACGAAGCGGCGTTTATGGTTGAGCACGAGGAAGTGATTGGTGCGTTTTTGGCAGAGAGTTCGACGGCGGTGGGGATCGGATCAAGCATGGTGGCGAGTCATCTGGCTCAGACCCAGACCACTCTCGTAAACCTTGAAAAGTTGCACGTCGAAACCTACCGGGCACATGGCAATCTGCAAGGCGCCGACTTTTTTGCCAAACGTAAGCGATTGTTAACTCAGCTGGATAGCAGTCTCGGGCCTTTGGTGCGTAAAGGTGTGGGTATTGCAGACCACCCGAAGCTCAAAAGTGCGTTGGGAATTTCCAGTCGTAGTTTGGTTCATCATTGGAGCAAAGCAGGCGTGTCGGGGGGGATTCCAGGGTATGCGACGCACATTCAAGGTGTAGCGCGGGCGAGTCAGTATATGAAGGTCGGCGGGTTTGTCGGTATTGGGCTAGGGGCGTCTGCATCGGCGATCAAGGTAAAAGAAACGTGTCGGGTTGGCAGTGAAGAAGATTGTCAAAAGGTGAAATTCACGGAGGGAGGCAGTTTCGTCGGTAGTGCCTTCGGTGGTTGGTTGGGTGGTTCTGGAGCGGCAGCGAGCGCTGGCACGGTTTGCGTTGCTATAGGTGCGGGAACTGCGGGCGTGGGAGGAGTTTTATGTGTCTTGGTAGTTGTGGGGGCAGGTGCAGCTGTTGTGGGAGCTGGCGGGACAATTGTTGGAGAACACTTGGGGGAATTTATTTATAAAGGAGGAAAGCAGTGACGGGTAACTATTACGAATATTATATGTGGTGCTGGATAGGTGTGGTCGCTTTTGTGGGGTTGATATTTTTGGTACAGGTGTATTTTTCCTATTGTAAGGTAAATGAGATATTGAAGTATCTAGGTGAGGCGAAAGTAGTCGTTTCTCGTAGGGAAGTGCTGGATGCGGGCTTTTTAAATAGAACATTTTTCGTGTTAACCATTGCGGGAATGTTTGTCTTTTCTGAGGTGCATATTAAAGATGGTGGTTTTACCCGGGCAGAATTTGAGCAAGTCCCCTCTCGGCTTAAGTTTCAACTAAAAGCGTTGGTGTATTCTTTGTTCTTCTTAGTCGGTTTTTGTGTCGCTTTATGGGCGGTTGGTAAGTATGTCGGCTGGCTTGGATGAAAGCTTCGAATGAGCAACTGTAGGGCGCTGAATTATTATCTACCTCTTAGGGGTTGAAAAATATATTCAATGCCGAAGTAGACTGCTCCGCACTTGGCTAGTCCTTCGGAAGTTGGCGAGTTTATTAGCGGCGTAGTAGCAGCGGCGGCGTGAGTTTCTGGTGCAGGTGTCCGTTGCTCAGCTATTAGGGCAGGTATTGGTGGCGGTGGAGCGGCTGCAGGCGGGTGAGTGTTGGTCAAATCATCTAACCGTGTTGACTGCTGATGGCGCTGACGGGGGAGTCGTTGTATGCGTGTAGATGAGATGAAAGAAATTTATGAGGTTGTGAGAGCAGTCTTTGTAGTAGTGATAATTGTGTGGTTTGTTGTGTTTTATTATGTGAGTTATTTTAAGTTTGATGAAATACAAGGTTGTCTAGCTCGTTTTCCATCGCCTGGATGGTATGGGTGTGAGTTAAAGGCAGACTGGGTGCGTAGACAGTTTTTGTTGAGCGATATCATGGCTGTAATTGCTTTTCCAAAACGTTGCATCAGAGCGGGGCGACTTAATTCTGATGATTATCGTGACTTTCCCAAGGGGCTGAAATGGACGCTGTGTGTGTTGGGGTATTGGGCAGTGGTTAACTTTTTGGGGCTGCTGATTATTTATATTGTTGGTGGTTGCATGGGCTGGACAAAATGGTCTCGCTATTAGTCCCTGTGCATTGCTTTTTGTTTTGCTATTTGGGGTCGTGATACCTTAAATAACGTTGACTAACCTTTATTTGCGAAGGAATATCTCCAGTGCGCAAGCAGTTGGTGCCCCACACTTGGTTAACCCACCACCCCCTCCAACTTGGCGAAAACCTCTTCGTCATACTCAGCAGCGCCAGCGACGCCAAACCTTTCGACGCCTGGCGAATCAACGCTGCCGGCATATCGCCCCAGCCAATCTGGGCAGGCACGACCTATGCGCAGTGGAATGAGGTCATGCCTTACGTTGGCATCATCGAGCCCGACAGCGCCTTTCTCGACTGGGTCGCAACCACCGATTCAACGGATTGGGGTTGGCTGGCGGTATCGTCCAGCCCACTGGAAACAGTGGTCGCGCACCTGCAGAGCTTGACCAAGGTGCTGTTGCCCGAGGGGCAGGAAGTGTTTCTGCGCTTCTGGGATGGCGGCCAATTTCTGCCGATTGTGCAAAACCTCGGCGACGAGGCGGGGAAGGTGTTGCCGGTATTTCAGCGTTACCTGATCAACGGCCAACCGCTGACGGTTGCGACTGGCCCGGTCACTGCCGCCAAAACCAGCCCATGGTGGCAAGTGCCTGCCTCGTCGCTGGAGCATCTGGCAGAGCAATCACCCCACGTGCTGATCGACAACTTGCTGCAATGGCTCGAAGAGCAGCGACCCGACCTGCATACCGCGTTCAAGCCTGCGATCTTGCGCCACAAGGTCGCCTACTTCGCCCGCGGGGCGGATGTCAGTCATGGGGCGCTGGCCGACTATTTGGCCTGCGAGTTGAGTTGAACGGGTTTGTTGTGGCAGGCCCGCTCGCCATAACAAACACCGCCCGGCATGCGGCCCTGCACCTTTGCGTCGGTAAAAGGTAAACTTCGCCCCCTGCGCAGGAGCAACCATGAATTATCGTCACGCCTTTCACGCCGGCAACCATGCCGATGTCTTCAAACACCTGACCTTGACCCGCCTCATCGCCTTGATGTCGCGCAAGGAGCAGCCGTTCGCTTACCTCGATACCCACGCCGGGATCGGGCTGTACGACTTGCAAGGTGATCAGGCCAACCGTACCGGTGAATACCTGGAAGGCATCGCCCGGCTGTGGGGCGAGCGCGACCTGCCGCCGTTGACCGCCGACTACATGCGTGTGCTGCATGAGATGAACCCGGATGGCCAGTTGCGCTACTACCCTGGTTCGCCGGAACTGGCGCGCCGCCTTACGCGCCCCCAGGACCGTGTGCTGCTCAACGAAAAGCACCCGGAAGACGGCGTGCTGCTCAAGGACAACATGAAGGGTGATCGCCGGGTCAAAGTGCACCTGGGCGAAGGCTGGCATGTGCCGCGCGCCTTGCTGCCGGTGCCGGAAAAACGCGCGCTGATGTTGATCGATCCGCCGTTTGAGCAGCTCGACGAAATGCAGCGCTGCGCGGCGTCCCTCAAGGAAGCGGTCAGCCGCATGCGCCAGACTGTTGCAGCGATCTGGTATCCGGTGAAAGACCAGCGCATGTTGCGCCGCTTCTACCAGGACCTGGCCGGCACCGGTGCGCCGAAGTTGCTGCGGGTGGAGTTGCTGGTGCATCCGCTGGACACGCCCAACACCCTGACGGGTTCGGGCCTGGCAATCGCCAACCCGCCGTGGGGTTTGGAAGAGGAGTTGCGTGAGCTGTTGCCGTGGCTGTCCAAGAAGCTTGGCCAGACCCAGGGTGGGTGGCAGATGGATTGGCTCATCGCTGAGTAATTAGCTCTCAAGCCAAACACAAAACTAAATGTGGGAGCGGGCTTGCTCGCGAATGCGGTATATCAGTCACACATGTGTTGACTGACCCACCGGATTCGCGAGCAAGCCCGCTCCCACATTTTTTGATCTGCGCTGTGCTTAGATCGGGCAGGTCACGCCCGTGCCGCCGATGCCGCAATAGCCCTGCGGATTCTTTGCCAGGTATTGCTGGTGATACGCCTCAGCGAAATACACCGTCGGCGCTTCTTCGATTTCGGTGGTGATGGTGCCCAGGCCAGCCTTGGTCAGCTCGGCCTGATAAGCCTCGGCGCTGGCCTTGGCCGCCTCCAGATGCTCAGGTTTCACCGCGTAGATCACCGAACGGTACTGGCTGCCGATGTCGTTGCCCTGGCGCATGCCCTGGGTTGGGTTGTGCAACTCCCAAAACATTTTCAGCAGCTCTTCATAGCTGATTTTGTCTTGATCAAATACCACCAGCACCACTTCGCTGTGGCCGGTCAGGCCCGAGCAGACTTCTTCATAGGTCGGGTTCGGCGTGTAGCCGCCGGCGTAACCGACCACCGTGCTGACCACGCCGTCGCGCTGCCAGAATTTGCGCTCCGCACCCCAGAAGCAACCGAGACCGAAGATCGCGAACTCTACATTGTCAACAAAGGGGCCGAGCAACGGGTTGCCGTTGACGAAGTGCGTCTCTGGAAGAGACATGGGGGTTTCACGGCCAGGCAAAGCTTGTTCTTGAGTGGGCAACACGTTTTTGTTCACCAGAATTTCCGAGCGCAAGACCATGATCAGTCCTCTCAGTCAGATTGAGTTATGTAATAGACAGACAGCCAGTGTGCCCGAGTGTTACAGCGCTGTCAGGCGATTGGCCCGCGCGGGTAGCGTTTAAGCTTCTCGAGCAGCTCTGCGCCGGGGATCGGTCGGTCGAACAAATAGCCTTGGCCCACATCGCAGCGATGCCGACGCAGGAACGCCAGTTGCTCGGCGGTCTCGATGCCCTCGGCCACTACCTTGAGTTTGAGGTTGTGGGCCATGGCGATGACCGCCGAGGTGATTTCCATGTCGTCCTGGTTGTCCGGGATTTCATGGATAAAGCTGCGGTCGATCTTGATGATGTCGATGGGGAATTTTTTCAAGTAGCTCAGCGACGAGTAACCGGTGCCGAAGTCGTCCATGGCCAGGGTCAGGCCAAAGCTCTTCAGCTGGTCCAGTTGAAGGCGCGTGTCTTCGGTGGCCTCAAGCAACAAGCCTTCGGTCAGCTCCAGCTCCAGCAGGTTGGCCGGCAGCTGTTCTTCCTTGAGGATGGTGGCAATCGAGGCCACCAGGTCCGGGTCGGAAAACTGCTTGGGCGACAGGTTGATCGCCACCTGCAAGTTACCCATGCCCGCGGCGGTCAACTGCCGGCTCATGCGGCAGGCCTGGCGAGCGATCCATTTGCCGATGGGGATGATCAGCCCGGTTTCTTCCGCCACGCTGATGAACTGGTCGGGGCGGATCATGCCCTTTTCCGGGTGGTTCCAGCGCAACAGCGCTTCCATGCCCAGCAAGCGGCCGCTGCGCAGGCATAGCTTGGGCTGGTAGAACACGTCCAGTTCATTCTGGGTCAAGGCGCGGCGCAGGTTGTTTTCCACGAACAGCTTGTAACTGGCCTCGGCGTTCAGGGCCTCGGTAAACACCTGCACCTGATGTTTGCCGTTGGCCTTGGCCTTATGCAGCGCGAGCCCGGCGTTACGCATCAGGGTTTGCGGGTCGCGGCCGTGCAAGGGCGCGCAGGCCAGGCCCACTGAGCCGGTGACGCTGATCAACTGGTTGTCGACGAACATCGGTTTGTCGAGGGTTGCCAGCAACTGGCTGGCGACCTGTTGGCCGGTCTCCAGGTCGGTGTCGTCGAGCAACACCGCAAACTCGTTACTGGCAAACCGCGCCAGGCTGCCGCCGGCACTCAGGCTGTTGCGCAGGCGGCGGGCCAGGCTGATCAGCAGCTTGTCGCCGGTCTGGTGGCCGAGGCTGTCGTTGATCCGCTTGAAGTTGTCGATGTCCACCAGCAACAGGCTGATCGGGCTGTCGCTGTCGCGGGCAAAGCGTTCGTCGAGGTTGCGGATAAACGCCGGACGGTTGCCCAGGTTGGTCAGGTTGTCGGTGTAGGCCAGGCGCTCGATGCGCTGCTGGGCCAGCTTGGTCTGGGTGATGTCTTCGTAGATGCCGATGTAGTGGGTCAACTCACGGTTGTCGCCATACACCTTGGAAATCGACAACTGGCCCCAGTAGGGTTCGAGGTTCTTGCGTCGGCTCTTGAATTCGCCCTGCCAGCTGTTGCTCTTGGCCAGGCTCGATGGCGCGTCGAACAGCAATTCGCTGAGGTTCTCCAGCGCCGGCAGTTGCGCCAGGCGGTGGCCGTGGACCTCTTCGGCGCTGTACTGGGTGATCGCGGTAAAGCTAGGGTTGACGTACTCCACCACGCCGTCGCAGTTGACCAGCAAAAAGGCGTTGGCGCTTTGCTCCACCGCACGCTGAAACAGGTGCAGGGCGCTGGTGGCGGTGCGCCGGTTGTGGTTGTTGATCACCTGTGCGAATTGATCCGCCAGCTCGCCGGCGAAGGCGATTTCATCGGTCTGCCACGCGCGGGGGCTGCCGCTTTGTTCCAGGCACAACACGCCAATGACCTGACCATCGACGCGGATACTCGCGTCGAGCATCGCATATATATCTTTAGCGCGCAGGCTCTCGGCCATTTCCCGGGTGCGCGGGTCGCGCATCGCATGGGTGGCGTCGATGGCGCGGCTCGAGTGCAGGGCTTCCAGGTAGTCCGGGAAGCCGCTGGCGTCGATCGCTTCCGGCAAGTGGTGTTGTTGGTCGGCGCGGTGGTAGGCCGAGATCGGCACCAGGCGCTGGCCTTCGAGGTTCCAGATGCTCGCGCAATCGATCTGGTAGATGTCGCAGGCGCTACGGGTGATCAGCTCGGCGGCTTCTTGCAGCGAATTAGGCGTGGTGTAGCGCTGGCGGGCCAGCAGCAAGATCAGCTCCTGTTGGGCGCGCACCCGTTCCAGGTGCTGCAACTGTTCCAACTGGGCGCGCTGGTTGAGCTCCAGGGCGATCTGCAGGCGGCTGTTCTGGTTTTCCAGGTCTGCGGTCGGGGCGGCGGTGGGGATTTCGCTGAACAGCCCGTCGACCACCATCAAGTAGCCGCGCAGCAGGTGACGGTTGTGCTGTTTGTAGGCCTCGCCCATTTCCAGCAGGCTCAAAGGTCCGTCGCTGGTGTGCAAGGTGTAGCGCACCAGGTAATGCGGGCTCTGGGTCAGTTGTTGCTGGATCGCATCGTGCAGCTGATAGCGCGCCTGCGGTTCCATCAGGCTGGCGTAGGGTGTGCCGACCAGTGCGCACAATTCAACCGCTGGCAGACCGAATTGGCGCTCGCAATTGGGGTCGAGGTAGAGCAAAGCCCAGCTTGCCTCATTAAGCCGCTCGAAACGCAGCATACCGAGGCGCGAGGGCACCGGTAACTGCGTCACTACCTCGGCCGCCATACGGGCGACATCGGGTTGGCTTTTCATGGGGAAACTCGCTTGGAAAAATGCGCACGGCGCCGGGCTCACGCCCTCTTTGCTGTCGCCTGCGGCAAGGTTGCATCATGCAGCACGCACTGACAAGAGAGGATGAAGGCTAAGTGCTATAACCCCGTTATCGGCTACGCGGAGGATTTCTGCAGTTGGGGTGATAGGTGGTGTATTGACGCAGGCATAAGGCTCGCGTGTGTGGCGAGCAAGCTTGCTTGCGCTGGGGTGCGAAGCGCCCCCAAAAAGCCTGCGACTGCTGCGCAGCCGAACGCGAGCAAGCGCCCAGGCCACAGAAAAGCACCCCAAAAAAAGCCCCGCCAAGTGGCGGGGTTGAGGTACGAGCGTGGCGCTCGGAAATCGGTGCAGCCAGGCCTCCCCGATGAAAGGGAGGCCCGTTGAGGCTTACAGCAAGATGGTGCGGATGTCGTTCAGCAGTTGGCTCAGGCGCTGCGTGAAGCGTGCAGCGGCGGCGCCGTTGATCACACGGTGATCGTAGGACAGCGACAGCGGCAGCATCAGCTTGGGCTGGAACGCTTTACCGTCCCAAACAGGCTGGATAGTGGCCTTGGAAACACCCAGGATCGCCACTTCCGGCGCGTTGACGATTGGCGTGAAGCCAGTGCCGCCAATGTGACCGAGGCTGGAGATAGTGAAGCACGCGCCCTGCATATCGTCTGCGGTGAGCTTCTTGTCGCGGGCCTTGGCAGCCAGCGCAGCCGCTTCGGCAGCCAGTTGCAGCAGGCTCTTCTGATCAACGTTCTTGATCACAGGCACCAGCAGGCCGTCCGGAGTATCGACCGCAAAGCCGATGTTCACGTACTTCTTGCGAATGATCGCTTTACCGCTTGGCGCCAGCGAACTGTTGAAGTCCGGCAGCTCCTTGAGCAGGTGCGCGCAGGCCTTGAGCAGCAGCGGCAACACGGTCAGTTTCACGCCGGCCTTCTCGGCCACGGCTTTCTGCGCAACGCGGAAAGCTTCCAGGTCGGTGATGTCGGCCTGGTCGAACTGAGTCACGTGCGGAATGTTCAGCCAGCTGCGGTGCAGGCTCGACGCGCCGATTTGCATCAGGCGAGTCATCGGCACTTCTTCGGTTTCGCCGAAGCGGCTGAAGTCCACGACCGGGATCGGCGGAATGCCCGAACCACCGGTAGCACCGCCGGATGCCGGGGCTTCCTTGGCTTTGTGCATCATGGCTTTGACGTAAACCTGCACGTCTTCCTTCAGCACGCGACCGTGCGGGCCAGTGGCCGACACAGCGTTGAGCTCAACGCCGAACTCACGGGCCAGCTGACGCACGGCAGGGCCGGCGTGAACCTTGGCACCGCTTGGCGCAGGTGCAGCAGCAGGGGCCGGTGCGGCCTCGGCTTTTGCAGCAGGTGCCGGGGCGGCAGCAGCCGGAGCCGCCTCAGCCTTGGCCGCCGGAGCAGCAGCGGCTGGCGCCGGTGCCGCAGCAGGCGCAGCGCCTTGTACTTTGAGCTTGAGGATGAAGTCGCCAGTGCCGACTTCGTCTTCCAGCTTGACCGCGATGCTTTCCACCACGCCGGCAGCCGGCGATGGGATCTCCATGGAGGCCTTGTCGGACTCCAGGGTGATCAGCGACTGGTCGGCTTCGACGGTGTCGCCGACCTTGACCAGCAGCTCGATGATCTTGGCCTTGCCCGACGAACCGATGTCCGGGACGTGAATGTCCTGAACAGTGGCTTCGGCCGGAGCAGCGGCCGGGGCGGCAGGCGCCTCGGCAGCAGCAGGTTTTTCAGCCGCAGGTGCTGGTGCAGCAGCGGCAGCAGGGGCTGGCGCAGGGGCCGCATCAGCGGCACCTTCGATTTCCAGCTCCAGCAGTTCGTCGCCTTCTTTCAGGCGGTCGCCCAGCTTCACTTTCAGGCTCTTGACCACGCCGGCCTTGGGAGCAGGGATTTCCATGCTCGCCTTGTCCGATTCGAGGGTCAGGATGCTCTGGTCGGCTTCGACTTTGTCGCCGACCTTCACAAACAGCTCGATTACTTCACCTTCACCGCTGCCGATGTCAGGTACGCGAATGAGTTCGCTCACAAAAAATCTCCTCAGCAGTCCAGTGGGTTGCGTTTTTCCGGGTTGATCCCGAACTTGACGATAGCGTCAGCCACCACCTTAGGTTCGATCTCACCACGGTCAGCCAAGGCTTCCAGGGCTGCCAACACCACGAAATGACGGTCAACTTCGAAGAAGTGACGCAGCTTCTTGCGGCTGTCACTACGGCCGAAACCGTCGGTGCCCAGGACTTTGAATTCCTTGGACGGGACCCACTGGCGAATTTGTTCAGCAAATAGCTTCATGTAGTCGGTGGAGGCAATGACTGGACCCTTACGGCCGGCCAGGCACTCTTCGACGTAGCTCAATGCAGGCTTCTGACCTGGGTGCAGGCGGTTGTTACGCTCCACTGCCAGGCCGTCGCGACGCAGTTCGTTGAAGCTGGTAACGCTCCACACGTCAGCGCCGACGTTGAACTCGTCACGCAGGATCTTGGCTGCTTCACGCACTTCACGCAGGATGGTGCCGGAGCCCATCAGTTGCACGTGGTGCGCCGCTTCCTTGGTGTCTTCTTCGAGCAGGTACATGCCCTTGATGATGCCTTCTTCCACGCCGGCCGGCATGGCTGGCTGCTGGTAGGACTCGTTCATCACGGTGATGTAGTAGAAAACGTCCTGCTGCTGTTCGGTCATCTTCTTCATGCCGTCCTGGATGATCACCGCCAGCTCATAGCCGTAGGTTGGATCAAAGGTGCGGCAGTTCGGGATGGTGGCAGCCAGGATGTGGCTGTGACCGTCTTCGTGTTGCAGGCCTTCGCCGTTCAGCGTGGTGCGGCCGGCGGTGCCGCCGATCAGGAAGCCACGGGTACGGCTGTCGCCTGCTGCCCACGCCAGGTCGCCGATACGCTGGAAGCCGAACATCGAGTAGAAGATGTAGAACGGCAGCATCGGCTGGTTGTGGCTGGAGTACGAAGTACCGGCAGCGATGAAGGAGCTCATGGCGCCCGCTTCGTTGATGCCTTCTTCGAGGATCTGGCCCTTCTTGTCTTCTTTGTAGAACATCACCTGGTCTTTATCGACTGGCTCGTAGAGCTGGCCGACGGAGGAGTAGATGCCCAACTGACGGAACATGCCTTCCATACCGAAGGTACGGGCTTCGTCCGGGATGATCGGGACGATACGCGAACCGATTTCCTTGTCCTTGACCAGCTGCGCGAGGATCCGCACGAAGGCCATGGTGGTGGAGATTTCACGGTCGCCCGAGCCGTCCAGGATAGCCTTGAGGGTATCGAGTGGCGGTGTAGGAATGTCGAAGGACTTGGCGCGGCGCTGTGGCACGAAACCGCCCAGTGCAGTGCGACGCTCGCTGAGGTAGCGGGCTTCGGCGCTGTTTGGCTCTGGCTTGAAGAACGGCAGGTTCTCCAGCTCTTCGTCCTTGACCGGGATGTCGAAGCGGTCGCGGAACAGCTTCAGGCTTTCAACGTCAACCTTCTTGGTGTTGTGCGCAGTGTTTTTCGCTTCGCCGGCACCGGTGCCATAACCCTTGATGGTCTTGGCCAGGATGACGGTTGGTTGTTCTTTGTGGTTGACCGCTTCGTGGTACGCCGCATAGACCTTGTACGGGTCGTGGCCGCCACGGTTGAGTTTCCAGATCTCGTCGTCGGACAGGTCTGCAACCATCGCCTTGAGTTCAGGCGTGTTGAAGAAGTGTTCACGCACGAACGCGCCGTCGCGGGCCTTGTAGTTCTGGTACTCGCCGTCGATGACTTCGTCCATGCGACGTTGCAGGATACCGTCGACGTCCTTGGCCAGCAGTGGGTCCCAGAAACGGCCCCAGATGACTTTGGTCACGTTCCACTGAGCACCGCGGAACACGCCTTCGAGTTCCTGGATGATCTTGCCGTTGCCGCGAACCGGGCCGTCGAGGCGCTGCAGGTTGCAGTTGATGACGAAGATCAGGTTGTCGAGCTTCTCGCGGCCGGCCAGGGAGATGGCGCCCAGGGATTCCGGCTCGTCGCACTCGCCGTCGCCCAGGAAGCACCAGACTTTCTGCTTGCCTTCAGGGATGAAGCCACGCGCTTCCAGGTACTTCATGAAGCGTGCCTGGTAGATCGCCTGGATCGGACCAAGGCCCATGGACACAGTCGGGAACTGCCAGAAATCAGGCATCAGCCAAGGGTGCGGGTACGACGACAGGCCGCCACCGTCGACTTCCTGGCGGAAGTTGTTCATCTGGTCTTCGGTGATGCGGCCTTCCATGAACGCACGGGCGTAAACGCCTGGAGAGGTGTGGCCCTGGAAGTAGATCAGGTCGCCGCCGTGTTCGTCGGTCGGGGCCTGGAAGAAGTAGTTGAAGCCGATGTCATACAGTGTTGCGCTGGAAGCGAAGCTGGAGATGTGACCGCCCAGGTCAGAATCTTTCAAGTTCGTGCGCATTACCATCGCCATGGCGTTCCAACGTACCAGCGAGCGAATGCGGCGTTCCATGAACAGGTCGCCAGGCATGCGTGCTTCGTGGGTAACGGGGATGGTGTTGCGGTATGGCGTAGTGATGGCGTAAGGCAGTTGCGAGCCGCTGCGGGTCGCGAGTTCGCCCATACGGGTCATCAAATAGTGAGCACGGTCTTCGCCTTCTTTGTCGAGAACCGATTCCAGGGCGTCCAGCCATTCCTGGGTTTCGACGGGATCGAGGTCTTGCATGGCTTGCTCCAGGGCGGAAAGGCTACCAGAATCGGTTGCCTGAAGTTTGCGACTGGCCTTGTGGGCAGACGACATAAATTCTTGGATGGCCGAAGGTTGCTTCGGCGTCCTGTAGTTTTACTACAAATCGTCGGCCATTTCAGCCTTTCGAATGTATATACGAGTAGTAAAACTACACAAGACTGAGCGTATGGCTCGGTCTGGCTGGTGAGCATAATCGTTATAGTTGATCTTTTGCGAACAAGAAAAGGTGAAAGTTTGATGTTGCCTGCCAAGATTAATTTAATTTCAGCTATTTATAACCTTTGTTCGACAGTCCTTCACCGAGCGTGGTTCTTGCGTTCACAGCAACACGCCATTTACGCGCCGATCAAGGATAGACCATGAGCCTTCCAACACTCGCCGAATTACCGGCCATTCTCTTGCCTTTTGCCCAGCGGGCCGAGCAGTCATTTCGTGACGCAGCGGCCGCGCTGGACGACGATCATGGCCTTTCTGCGTGGACGCCGCAACGGTGGGCCGACTTTGCCCGCGTGTGCGCCGCCAGTGATTTTGTCATTGAACAGAGTCTGCGTGACCCTTTGATGTTGCTCGAACTGGTGGCGTGGGGCGAGCTGGACCGCGGCTTTGCGCCCGGCGAGCTGTGCGGCCACATCGCCGGTGCCGTGCAACAGGCCGAAACAGAAGATGAGCTGGGCCGCGTACTGCGTCGCCAGCGCACGCGCCAACAAGTGCGCATCATCTGGCGCGACCTGACCCGCCAGGCCGACCTGGTGCAAACCTGCCGCGACCTCTCTGACATGGCCGACGCCAGCATCGATCAGGCTTACCAGTGGCTGTACCAGCGCCACTGCGTGCAGTTCGGCACACCCACCGGCCGGCGCAGCGGTGAGGCGCAGCACATGGTCATCCTCGGCATGGGCAAGCTCGGCGCTGTGGAGCTGAACCTGTCTTCCGATATCGACTTGATCTTCGCCTACCCCGAAGGCGGCGAGACGGTCGGCGTGAAGCGCGCCCTGGACAACCAGGAATTTTTTATCCGCCTTGGTCAAAAACTGATCAAAGCCCTCGACCCGATGACCGTCGACGGGTTTGTGTTCCGTGTCGACATGCGCCTGCGCCCCTACGGCTCGGCCGGTGCCTTGGTGCTCAGCTTCAATGCGCTGGAGCAGTACTATCAGGACCAAGGCCGCGACTGGGAACGCTACGCCATGATCAAGGCGCGCGTGGTTGCCGGTGACCAGGTGGCCGGTGCGCAACTGCTGGATATGCTGCGCCCGTTCGTCTATCGGCGTTACCTGGACTTTTCCGCGATTGAAGCGCTGCGCACCATGAAGCAGCTGATCCAGCAGGAGGTGCGGCGCAAGGGCATGGCCGACAACATCAAGCTGGGCTCGGGCGGCATCCGCGAAGTGGAATTTATCGCCCAGGCGTTCCAGCTGATCCACGGCGGCCGCGACCTGAGCCTGCAACAGCGGCCATTGCTCAAGGTGCTTGGCACCCTGGAAGGCCAGGGCTATTTGCCGCCGGCGGTGATTGCCGAGTTGCGCAACGGTTACGAATTCTTGCGTTACACCGAACACGCCATTCAGGCGATTGCCGACCGCCAGACGCAAATGCTCCCGGACAGCCCGGAAGACCAGGCGCGCATTGCCTTTATGCTGGGCTTCGCCGATTGGGCCGCCTTCCACGAGCGCCTGATGTACTGGCGTGGTCGGGTGGGCTGGCACTTCCGTCAAGTCATCGCTGATCCTGATGAAGAAGAGGGTGAAGAAAGCGACTTGGTCGTGGGCGGCGAGTGGCTGCCGTTGTGGGAAGAGTCCCAGGACGAAGACGCCGCTTGCCGTCAGTTGGCCGAAGGTGGCTTTACGGATGCGCCCAAAGCCCTCAAAACTTTGGCCGGCCTGCGTGGCAGCCCGCAATTGCGTGCCATGCAGCGCCTGGGCCGCGAACGGCTCGATGCGTTTATCCCGCGTCTGCTGGCCCAGGCCGTCGAGCACGCCAACCCGGATCTGGTGCTGGAACGTGTGTTGCCGCTGGTCGAAGCCGTCGCCCGCCGTTCCGCTTATTTGGTGCTGCTCACGGAAAACCCCGACGCCCTGCGTCGCCTGCTGACCCTGTGCGCCGCCAGCCCCTGGATCGCCGAACAGATCACGCGCTTCCCGCTATTGCTCGACGAACTGCTCAACGAAGGCCGCCTGTTCAAGCCGCCATTGGCGCCGGAGCTCGCCGCCGAACTGCGCGAACGTCTCACGCGCATCCCGGAGGATGACCTTGAGCAGCAGATGGAGGCCTTGCGCCACTTCAAGTTGGCCCACCGCCTGCGCGTGGCCGCCTCGGAAATTGCCGGCAGCCTGGCGCTGATGAAAGTCAGCGACTACCTGACCTGGCTTGCCGAAGCCATCCTGGAGCAAGTGCTGGCCCTGGCCTGGCGCCAAACCGTGGCCCGCCACGGCTCGCCGCAGCGGGTTGACGGCACCTTGTGCGACCCTGGGTTCATCATTGTCGGGTATGGCAAGGTCGGCGGCATCGAACTGGGGCATGGTTCCGACCTGGACCTGGTGTTTATCCACGACGGCGACCCGCAAGCCGAAACCGACGGTGCCAAGCCGATTGACGGCGCGCAGTTCTTCACGCGCCTGGGCCAGCGGATCATCCACTTGCTGACCACCCAGACCAACTCCGGCCAGCTGTATGAAGTGGACATGCGCCTGCGACCTTCCGGCGCCTCCGGTTTGCTGGTGAGTTCGCTCGGTGCATTTGAGCGCTATCAGCAAAATGAAGCCTGGACCTGGGAACATCAGGCCCTGATCCGCGCGCGGGTGCTGGTGGGCAGCCAGGATGTGGGCCATGCATTCGAGCAGGTGCGCGCTAAAGTCCTGGGGCGCGAACGCGACTTGGCCAAGCTGCGCCAGGAGGTCAGCGAGATGCGCGCCAAGATGCGCGACAACCTGGGCACCAAGTCGACGGTGGCCGGCACCGGCGCCAATGCCTTCGAGCCCACGGCGGCGTTCGACCTCAAGCAGGACGCCGGAGGTATCGTCGATATTGAATTTATGGTGCAATACGCGGCTTTGGCGTGGTCTGCGCAACATCCATCGTTGCTGCGCTATACCGACAATATCCGCATCCTCGAGGGCCTGGAGCAGGTCGGGCTGATGCCCGCCGCCGATGCCCATCTGCTGCGCGAGGTGTATAAGGCCTACCGTTCCGCCGCGCACCGCCAGGCCTTGCAAAACGAGGCAGGCACAGTGGCCGGGGATCAGTTCGCCGACGAACGGCGCCAGGTAATGCGAATCTGGCAGGCGCTGGGGTTAAGCTGATACTCGATTAATTGAGCGATGCCAATCTAATGTGGAAACCGGCTTTATGTGGGAGCGGGCTTGCTCGCGAAGCAGGCGCTGCGGTCTGTCTGGTGGACCGCGGTGATGCTTTCGCGAGCAAGCCCGCTCCCACACAAAGCGGTTCCGTGGCTACCGCAACCTGGGGTAATTATCGATGCGGGGAGGCATAAGCCTCCCCGCATCGTTTGTGGAAACTACATGAATATTCTGATCGTTGGGCCCAGTTGGGTCGGTGACATGGTGATGGCACAGACACTGTTCCAGTGCCTGCGCCAGCGCTATCCAGACTGCCAGATCGACGTGCTCGCCCCTGAGTGGAGCCGGCCGATCCTCGAGCGCATGCCCGAGGTGCGCAAGGCCTTGAGCTTCCCGCTCGGCCACGGCGCCCTTGAACTGGCGACGCGTCGGCGCATCGGCAAATCCATGGCCGGCCAGTACGACCAGGCGATCCTGCTGCCCAATTCGCTCAAGTCGGCGCTGGTGCCGTATTTTGCCGGTATCCCTAAACGCACCGGCTGGCGCGGCGAGTTTCGCTACGTCTTGCTCAACGACGTGCGCACCCTCGACAAGGCGCGCTACCCGCTGATGATCGAGCGCTTCATGGCCCTGGCCTACGAGCCAGGTGCCCAATTGCCGACGCCGTACCCGCGCCCGAGCCTGCAGATCGACCCGGTGACCCGTGACGCGGCGCTGGCCAAGTTCGGCCTGCAGCTCGACCGCCCGGTGCTGGCGCTGTGCCCAGGCGCGGAGTTTGGCGAATCCAAACGCTGGCCGTCGGAGCATTACGCCAAAGTCGCCGAGATGAAGATTCGCGAAGGCTGGCAGGTGTGGCTGTTTGGTTCGAAAAACGATCACTCGGTAGGCGAAGACATTCGCCAGCGCCTGATTCCCGGCCTGCGCGAAGAAGCCGTGAACCTCAGTGGCGACACGTCCCTGGCCGAGGCCATCGACCTGCTGTCCTGCGCCGATTCGGTGGTGTCCAACGATTCCGGCCTGATGCACGTGGCCGCCGCGCTGAACCGCCCATTGGTGGCGGTGTACGGCTCGACCTCGCCAGGTTTCACCCCGCCATTGGCCGACAAGGTCGAAGTGGTGCGCCTGGGCCTGGATTGCAGCCCGTGTTTCGACCGCACCTGCCGTTTCGGCCACTACAATTGCCTGCGCCAGTTGCTGCCGCAACCGGTCAGCGATGCCTTGCAGCGGTTGCAGGGCTCTGTGGTCGAGGTTCGTTAGTTTGCGAGTATTGGTAGTCAAGACCTCATCCCTGGGCGATGTGATCCACGCCTTGCCGGCACTGACCGACGCGGCGCGCGCGATCCCTGGCATTCGCTTTGACTGGGTGGTGGAAGAAGGCTTCGCCGAAATCCCCACCTGGCACCCTGCGGTGGACAAGGTCATCCCGGTGGCGATTCGCCGCTGGCGCAAAAACATCTGGCAAACCATCAAGAGTGGCGAGTGGCGGCGCTTCAAGCAGGCCGTGCAGTCGACCAAATACGACTTGGTGATCGACGCTCAAGGCTTGCTGAAAAGCGCCTGGTTGACGCGCTACGTGCGTGCCCCGGTGGCCGGTTTCGACAAAAACTCTGCACGCGAACCCATCGCTGCGCGTTTCTACTCGCGCCGCCTGGCCGTGGCCCGTGGGCAGCATGCGGTGGAGCGCTTGCGCCAGCTGTTCGCTGTGGCGCTGGGCTATGACTTGCCCAAAGGGTTGGGCGATTACGGCCTGAGCACTGAAAAACTGCTCGGCCTGCCGCCGAAAAAACCCTTCGTATTGCTGCTGCACGGCACCACGTGGGACACCAAGCACTGGCCCGAAGCCTATTGGCGCGAGCTGGCTGAGCGCATGGGCCGCCTGGGTGTCGACGTGAAGTTGCCGTGGGGCAATGCCACCGAAAAAGCCCGCGCCGAACGCCTGGCGCAAGGGCTGCCAAATACCGAAGTGCTGCCCAAGCTGAACCTGGCCGGCGTGGCCCGTGTGCTGGCTGGTGCCCGCGCCTGTGTGGCGGTGGACACCGGCCTCGGCCATTTGGCCGCCGCGTTGGACGTGCCGACCATCTCCCTGTTCGGCCCCACCAACCCCGGCCTGACCGGCGCCTACGGCAAGGGCCAGATTCACTTGGCCAGCGACTTCCCGTGCGCGCCGTGCCTGCAAAAACACTGTACCTATCAACCAACGGCCGACGACCTGCGTCGGTTCGACATCAAGCGCGAGTCGCCCCTGTGCTTCACGCGTTTGAACCCTGAGCGTGTGGCAAGCCGACTGAGCACGTTGTTACTGGCTGAGGAGCTGCACTGATGCAACTGGCTTTTGTTCTGTACAAATATTTCCCCTTCGGTGGCCTGCAGCGCGACTTCATGCGCATCGCCCTGGAGTGCCAGCAGCGCGGCCATCAGATTCGTGTCTACACGCTGATCTGGGAAGGCGACATTCCGCCCGGCTTCGAAGTGCTGGTGGCGCCGGTCAAGGCGTTCTTCAATCACCGGCGCAATGAAAAGCTCAGCGCGTGGATGGAGGCTGACTTGGCCAAGCGCCCGGTCGACCGCCTGATCGGCTTCAACAAAATGCCCGGCCTGGACGTGTACTACGCCGCCGACGGCTGCTTTGAAGACAAGGCGCAAAACTTGCGCCACTCGCTGTACAAAAGCTTTGGCCGTTACAAACACTTTGCCGAGTACGAGCGTGCGGTATTTGCCAAGGACGCCAAGACTGAAGTCTTGATGATTTCCGAAGTGCAGCAGCCGCTGTTTATCAAGCACTACGGCACGCCGCTGGAGCGCTTCCACCTGTTGCCTCCGGGTATCGCCCAGGACCGCCGCGCGCCGCCGAATGCCGCCGAGATTCGCGAGGGTTTCCGCAAGGAATTCAACCTGGCTGACGACGACTTGCTGCTGGTGCAAATCGGTTCGGGCTTCAAGACCAAGGGCGTCGACCGCAGCCTGAAGGCTGTGGCCGCGTTGCCGTCGGAACTGAAAAAACGCACGCGGCTGTTTGTAATTGGCCAGGACGACCCCAAAGTATTCCAATTGCAGAGCGCCACGTTGGGGCTGGGCGATAACGTGCAGTTCCTCAAGGGGCGCAGCGATATCCCGCGTTTTCTGCTGGGCGCCGATCTGTTGATTCACCCGGCGTACAACGAAAATACCGGCACCGTGTTGCTTGAGGCTTTGGTCGCCGGCTTGCCGGTGCTGGTCTCGGCCGTGTGTGGTTATGCGCATTACATCAGCGAGGCCGATAGCGGCCTGGTGCTGGATGAGCCGTTCGAACAAGCGCAGCTCAACGCGTACCTGACGAACATGCTCACTGACACTGCACAGCGCGCGGCCTGGAGCCGCAACGGGTTGGCCTTCGCCGAGACGGCCGACCTCTACAGCATGCCGCAGCACGCGGCGGATGTGATTCTGGCGGAGCCAAAACGATGAAGTTGATGCTTGCCGAACCGTTCAAGACCCTCTGGGCTGGGCGTGATGCCTTCGCCGAAGTCGAGCGGCTGGAAGGCGAGGTGTACCGTGAACTCGAAGCGCGTCGCACCTTGCGCACCGAAGTGGATGGCCGTGGCTATTTCGTGAAGATCCACCGCGGCATCGGCTGGGGCGAGATCGTCAAGAACCTGGTCACCGCCAAGCTGCCGGTGCTCGGCGCAGGCCAGGAGTGGCAGGCCATCCAACGCCTGCAGGAAATCGGCGTGCCGACCATGACCGCCGTGGCCTACGGCGAGCGCGGCAGCAACCCGGCCGACCAGCATTCGTTCATCATTACTGAAGAATTGGCGCCGACAGTCAGCCTGGAAGATTTCAGCATTGACTGGCTCAAGCAGCCGCCCGAGCCGCGCCTTAAGCGCGCGCTGATCGCTGAAGTGGCGCGCATGACCGGCATGATGCATCGCGGCGGGGTCAACCATCGCGACTGCTACATTTGCCATTTCCTGCTGCACACCGATAAGCCGGTGACGTTTGATAACTTCAAGCTGTCGGTGATCGACCTGCACCGCGCCCAGACCCGCGACCGCATCAGCCATCGCTGGCGCGACAAAGACTTGGCCGCGTTGTACTTTTCGGCGCTGGACATCGGCCTTACGCGTCGCGACAAGTTGCGCTTCCTCAAGGGTTACTTCCAGCAGCCGCTGCGCCAGATCCTGGCCGAAGAAAATGCCCTGCTGCTGTGGCTGCAAACCAAGGCCGACAAGCTTTATGCACGCAAACAACGCTACGGGGATGCGCTCTGATGGCGGGTTGGAACCTGGAACCTGCTTACGCCGCCCTGGCGGATGATTTTGGCAGCCTTGAGGCGGTGTTTGCCCTGCAAGGCGAGCGCCTGACCCGCGACCCGTTGTCGGAAGTGATTCGGGTGGAGCGTGGCGGGGTCAATTACTACGTCAAGCGCTACGTCGGCGCCGGCAAAGGCCTGCGCCGCTACCTGGGCAAGCCGCGGGTGAAGTCCGAGTGGCAGAACCTCAAGCGTTTCGCCAAGTGGGGCATTCCTACTGCCGACGTGGTGGCTTGGGGCCTGGAGCGCAAGGGCCTGGCCTATGACCGTGGCGCGATGATCACCCGGGAGCTGCCGAAAACCGAAGACCTGTCAGCGCTGGCCGACCGTAACGATGCCTGTTTGAAAGACCCCAAGTGGGTCAATTCAGTCAGCCGCCAGCTCGCCGAATATACCCGCACCATGCACGAGCACCGCTTCACGCATAACGATTTGAAGTGGCGCAACCTGTTGGTCGACGACCAGCAAACCCTGTACTTGATCGACTGCCCCAACGGCGATTTCTGGCGCGGCTTCTGGCTCAAGTACCGCATTACCAAGGACCTGGCCTGCCTGGACAAGGTCGCCAAGTATCACTTGTCGGCCACTCAGCGCCTGCGTTTTTACATGCAATACCGCCAACGCACGCACCTGACGGCGTCAGACAAACAGCGAATTCGCCATGTGGTGAAGTTTTTCGAGGGACGCGAATGAGTGATTTCCTGGCGGCCGAAGACCGCGCTCTATTGGAGCGCCACGGCCTCGCAACCTTCGACGCCCTGTGGGCCAGGCAGCTGGACGCAGTGGACGAACCCAATACCAGCGAAGGCGGCTGGAGCAGCGTGTTTCGCCTCGAGCTCGAAGGCCAGGGGTACTACCTCAAGCGCCAGAGCAACTACTTGACGCGCACGCTGCATTCGCCGTTTGGCGAGCCGACCTTCGCACGTGAATTTCGCAATATCAGCCGTTATCAGCAGCTCGGTATCCCGGCGTTGCAGGCGGCGTTTTTTGGTGAGCGCAAGGTCAGCGGCGAGCGCCGTGCGATGCTGCTGACCCGCGCCCTCGACGGCTGGAATGACTTGGATTCGTTGCTGGAGCAGTGGTCGCAACTGAGCGACGCCCAGCACCGCGCGATCCTGCTGGCCTGCGGTCAATTAGCGCGGCACTTGCACAGCGTCGGGCAGGTGCATGGCTGCTTTTACCCCAAGCATATTTTCCTGCAGGCGGCCGGTGACGGTTATGCCGCGCAGTTGATCGACCTGGAGAAAACCCGCCCGCTGCTGTTCGGCCGGCGTGATCGAGTCAAGGACCTGGAGCCGCTGTTGCGGCGCGCGCCGCAGTGGTCAGACGCCCAGGTGCGGCAACTGCTGGCAGCCTACTTGGCGCAGCCTGAAGACAGCTCGCTGGTCACCGCCTGGTTTGAGCGCCTGACAGCGCGTCGCAGCCACAAGGAGAAGCGCTGATGCGTTTGTCCGAGCTGAAAAAAGCCGGCCGCACGCCCAGCCTGCCGCTGACCATCGAACTGGCGGACGCGGCAGGCGCCGGGCAGTTGCAATTGCTCAGCCTGCTGCGCGTGATGCCGGGCGAGCGCTATGTGGGCGCCGGCGTCTGGCGCGGGCGTACGGTGCTGGCCAAGTTACTGGTAGGCAGCAAAGCGGCACGCCACTTTCAGCGTGAGCTCAGCGGTGTGCGATTGCTCGCCGAGCAAGGCCTGACCACGCCGCTGTTGCTCGCCGATGGCTTGCAGGAAGGCGAGGGCGGCTGGCTGCTGTTCGAATTTATTGAAGGCGCCCAAAGCCTTGCCGAGGCCTGGCAGGCAGTCGAAGGTTTGCCGCCGCTGGCCGACGAACAAGCCGCCGTGCTCGCTGAAGCGCTGGCGGCGATTGCGCAGATGCACACCAAAGGCTTGTGGCAAGAAGACCTGCACCTGGACAACCTGTTGCGCCAAGGCGGCAAGCTGTACCTGATTGACGGCGCCGGGATTCGCGTGGAAGAGGCGGGCAAACCGCTGTCGCGCAACCGGGTGCTGGAAAACCTCGGCGTATTCTTCGCGCAGTTGCCAAAAAACCTCGCGCCGTTCACCGAAGAGTTGCTGGTGTATTACCTGCTGAGCAACGGCGAGCACGCCTTGCCGCTGGAAGCCCTGGAAAAGCACGTGCGCAAAGTCAGCGCCTGGCGCTTGAAGGACTTTTTGAACAAAGTCGGCCGTGAATGCACGCTGTTCAGTGTGGTGCGTGGTGCTTTTGCCTTGCGTGCGATTCGTCGTGAGGAAGAGGCCGCAATGCTGCCGGTGTTGGAGCAGGCTGATGCGTTGCTCGATCAAGGCCACCTGTACAAGACCGGTGGTGCGGCCAGTGTGGGCAAGGTCGAGGTGGCCGGTCGGCCGCTGGTAATCAAGCGCTACAACATCAAGGGTTTTGCCCATTGGCTCAAGCGCTTCTGGCGCCCGAGCCGTGCCTGGCATTCGTGGTGCGAAGGTAATCGCCTGGCGTTCCTTGGTATCGCTACGCCGAAGCCGCTGGCGGTGCTGGAAACGCGGTTTTTCTGGCTGCGTAGCCGGGCATATCTGGTGACTGAATTCTTGCCGGGGCCAGACATCATCGAGCGTTTCGCCCCGTATGTTGAAAACGGTGATGCACCCGAAAACGAACTGCTGGCGCTGGACCACCTGTTTGCCGAGCTGATTGGCGAGCGCATCAGCCATGGCGATTTCAAAGGCCACAACCTGTTCTGGCACGAAGACCGCTGGGCCTTGATCGACCTGGACGCCATGTGTCAGCACGGCTCAGTCGCCAGCTTCGCGCCAGCGTTTGCCAAGGACCGCGCACGGTTTATGCGTAACTGGCCTGAGGGGAGTGCGCTGTACCAGCTGATCGATCAGCGGTTGCCCAAAGAAGTGTGATGATGATCGTTCCCACGCTCCGCGTAGGCATGCATCCAGTGACGCTTTGCGTCACCTTGCACAAGGCGGGACGCAGAGCGTCCGGGGCGGCGTTCCCACGCAGAGCGTGGGAACGATCATTAAGTGACCTGGACGCCATGTGTCAGCACGGCTCAGTCGCCAGCTTCGCGCCGGTGTTTGCCAAGGCCGTGCGCGGTTTATGCGTAACTGGCCTGAGGGGCGTGCGCTGTACCCGCTGATTGATCAGCGGTTGCCCAGGGCGTAGCCAGCGCGTTGTACCTGCATCCACGATGCTGGCAGGGGGCTTAGAGTAGGAGTTCCTTCAAGTCCCTCCCGCTACGAGCAGTGCTGAATTGCTCTGGCGTTGTTGTGCACTAGTGTTTCTTGAAGTGTGCAGCCTATTGGAGGTGGATAATGATGTTTGGGTTTTGTGTGGCATTAAATTGATGTCGGTTAAGTATCTGGGCTATGGAAAGTTGAATAAAAAGAAAAGGCGATAAGTGTATGTGGGTGTGAGTGGGTTGGGCAGTGTTCAGTCAAATGTGTGTGTTTTTTTTCGTGTATGGTTTTGTATTGTTTTGGCTGTTGAGTTGTATTGAGTGTGTTGGGCTTGTGTTGTAGTTTTTGTGTGGGTCGCTGAATTTTAACGGGCCTTCGAAAATATTAATCTTATGAGGTACTACTATGTCTATGAGTGTTCGTGACGCCCTGCAGGGTGGTTGGACTAATTGCGGTATGGGCGGTGGTTTCAAGCGCCCGGAGGATGATAGTAATTCGACAGTTCAAAGTAAGCCTGGCAATAAAGCAGAGGCGAGTTACTCAGGTATCAACGTTGAACTCCCTCGGCAGCCTGGCCAAGTAAAGTTTTGAGCGATGGGTTGAAGGTGCTTCTGCTGTAGCAACATATTACAACGTCAGTTGTAATATGTTGGCAGGGGCGCCTGAACTTGGTTGCATAAAAAAGGGGCGCCGGCTTTGTTGTGCAAGTCGGCGCCGTTTTGTTTTTAAGTTTATATGATGATCGTTCCCACGCTCCGCGTAGGAATGCATCCAGTGACGCTCTGCGTCACCTTGCACAAGGTGGGATGCTGAGCGTCCGGGGCGGCATTGTCACGCAGAGCGTGGGAACGATCATTAGCCTGCCGACAACAGTTGCCTGACGCGTTACTCAGCCTTGACCAAGGTCGTACGGGTTTTATAAGTACCGTTGACCACGCTAAGGCTGGTGAAAAAGTACCCGTAGTCCTGCAGGTACACCTCGGTGCTGGTGGCGTTGTACTTTTCGCCCGTAATGGTGCATGTCAGCTCCTTGGCGCTGCCGCTCAGGGCCGAGTTGATTTTGCTCGCCGGGAGTTCGCGCGCTACAACGCAGTAGTAGTCGCGCGACAGCACGTGATCTTCTTCGCGGGTGCTGCGGTTAAGGTCTTTGGAGCTTAAACCCAGCGTCGTACCCACTGGCATCTGCTTCCAGTCACCGGTGAAGCTCAACTGTTGAACATGGGCGGCATTGGAAATATTCAGCCCCTCCCATTCGTATTGGCTCTGGAAGGTCAGGCTGATCAGTCCTCGAAAGGACGTGGTGTTTGAGGTTGTGTATTTCGACACGTTGCGAATGCGCAGTTGCCCGATTTCAGCGCCCGGCTCGATATACAGGTCGTTGAGTATGCGGGTGGAACTGTCCTGCTTTTCCACCAGATGGCGCAGTGGCTTGGTGGCCTTTGGCATATCCAGCGCGTTGATTGCACCCACCACATTTGCCGAGAGCGGCGGTGGCGTCAATGTTTCCTGGATCTTGGTGCGCGCAGTCGCCACCGGCAACTGTTCGAGCATTGGCGCGCAGGCGGCCTTGAGCAAGGCCTGGGTATCGGCTTCGGCCGCGCTGAAAGGCGCATCCTGGGGAGCGGTTTCGGTCTTGCCGAAGGTCACCACGTTGTTCTGGTTCAGGCCAAAGATTGCCAGCGTGCGGTAGGTCTGGCGACTGCAACTGAGCTGCCAATGCATGCGCGTTTGGGTGTAGGGCATCTTTTTGAACTTGTGGGTCAGAATGAGCGGCTCGTCGTAGGCGCCCCAGACCTGCACGCTCTCGCCGACGGCCTTCAGGCTGGCACGGTCAATCAGCAACTGGCGTTGAGTTGCGGCACCGCTGACGATGCGCCAGTCCGGGCGCGGCGTGCGCGCGCAAGCATCGATGAAGCCGGCATTATGTTGCAGGTTGCCGACCACGGCCGCCGTCAGTTCGCGCATCACGGTAAACCGCGTGGGCTGACCGTTGGCCGCCAACGTGCCGGGAGACTCCAGGTACATCAGGCTCGCGCTTGGAGTGGTGCAGGACGCCTGCACCTGGGCGATATCCGCCACTGTGGCGCCTTTGCCCGGTGTGAGCTGAACCTGATAGCTGAGGTTGTCACCGTCACGCAGTATCGAATCGGCCAGTGGCGGCCGTTTGAGCACTTCGCCAAACACCGGCTCGGCTTTGGCGCGGCTGTTCATGCTCTGAAGGCTGCAGCCACTGAGCAAGCTGAGGGCGACAACAACCGCGATGCGTTTCATGGGCGTGCCTTGCTGATAAAGGGAGTCGTGATGATCAAACGCTTTCGGCCGCCCCACACGCTTCTTGAGCGGTGCCAATCAGAACTGATACTCGGCACCAGCCCCCGCATACCACGACCGGCCCGGCGCGGCTTCGTAATAGCGGCTATTGCTGTCGCCGACGATCACTGAGCCCACGTATTGGCGATCCAGCAGGTTGTCCAGGCGCAGGGTCTGGTGGAAGGTCCAGTGCTCGACCTTCTGCTCGAAGCGCGCACGCCAGTTGAACACGCTGTAGCCCGGCGCGGCGCGTTGCTGGTTGGTGTCTTCGACATAGACCTTGCTGCGGTACATGCCCTCGATGGCGGTGCTGACCCAGTCGTGGGGCTTCCAGTTCAGCTCGGCGAAGAGGGTGGTTTGGGGCACGCCGGGGAGGTAGTTGCCTTTGTCGACGGTGGTGTTGCCGCCGCTGATGAAGTCGCTGTCATAAGTGGCTTGCAGGCGGGTGTAGGCGATGTTGGTGCTCCACTGTTCGCTCAGTTGGCTTTCCAAGCCCAACTCGAAGCCACGGCGCAAAGTACGACCGGCGTTCTGGTAGGTGGTGCGGCCGCCGCTGGATTGCTGCACGACCAGTTCATCTTCAGTGGTGATCTGGAAAAGGGCGGCGTTGAGGCGCGTGTCTTGGCCAAGCCGTGCCTTCACACCCACTTCATACTGCTTGCTGACCGACGGCTTGAGCGCAAAGTTGAAGCCGTTTGAGCTGCTGGAATACGCCGATTCGGCCTGGGTCGGCGTTTCGAAGCCTTTACCCGCGCTCACATAACCATGCAGGTCCGGCGTGAAGGCGTACATGACGCTGACCGAGGGCGTGTTCTTCTGGTAGGTCTTGTTGCCGCTGTCGTTGCCGTCGCTGAGGAAGTGGTCGCCCACGTCCATCTTCATGGTGCTGTGGCGCAGGCCGGCTTGCAGGGTCCAGTCGCCCAGCAGCCAGTTGGCTTGCACGAACGGGTCGAGGCTGGTGGCGGTGTCGATTTCGTCGCGGCCCAGGGCGCCTTTGACGCCGTGCACGCCGTTGAGGGTGTTGGAATAGCCTTGGCGATCATCCTGGCTGCGGTCGTAGTCGAGGCCGGTGATCAGGGTCAGGTCGCCGGGGGCGCTGGTGATGGGTTGCAGCCAGTGGACGGAGCCGCCGTAGAATGTGCGGTCGAAGTCCACCACGCCGCCGCGCTTGTCTGCAGGAGTGCCGCCGGGAATCGACAAATACTGAATCACACTCCGCCGCCCCGTATACGCAGTCACCTGCAACGTCGCATCGCCGATGTATCGCTCGTAATTCAGGCCCAATTGCTGATGATCGATACTTTTGCGCGTGTTGTACTGCAGCGCTTGCGGCGCCACCGAGCGCGGGTCCGCCTTGTATGCCGCCCAAGTCTGCCCCAACGGGTCCTGCGTGCCGTTCTGCTCCAGGCTGCTGTAGATCAGCGCGAGCTTGCTGTCGTCATCCGGCTCGACGTTCAGCTTGGCAAAGGTCTGGTCGCGACGGGCGCTGCTGTGGTCGCGGTAGCCGTCGGTGTCCATGCGCGAGGCGTCGAGCACGAAGCCGGCACCGTTGGCGGCGCCTTCGGCACTCAGGTGGTGCTTGCTCAGGCCGTCGCTGCCCACCAGGGTTTCAGCGCCGATGCGCGGCGGGCCTTCGCCGTCGCGGGAAAACATCTGGATCACGCCGCCGGCATTGCTGCCATATAAGGTGGCCGCCGGGCCACGCAGGACTTCGATGCGTTCTGCGGTGTCGAGGTTGAAGGTGGCGGCCTGGCCCTGGCCATCCGGGGTGCTGGCGGGGATGCCGTCGGCAATCAGCTTGATGCCGCGCACACCAAACGCCGAGCGGGCGCCGAAGCCGCGCGAGGAAATCTGCAGGTCCTGCGCGTAGTTCTGGCGGTTCTGCACCACCAGGCCGGGCACGCGGGACAGGGCTTCGGAGGCATTGATGCCGAGTTGACCGTCGCTGATCTGCGCGTGGCTGATGCTGTCCACCGAATACGGCAGGTCGAAGGTCGGGCTGGCGCTGCGTGAGCCGGTGACCACGCTGGGGTCGAGGGTCAGTGGCGCGTCGTCCGCCTGGGCGGTGTCGCACAGGGTGAGCAGGCCGGGCAGCAACAGGGTGAAGCGGGTGAGAATTTTCATGGGGGCAGCCGAAATACGGGGCGCGTAGGAGCTAAACGCGCAAAAGGGCGCGAGTTTAGTGGTTCAGGCGATATTAATCATTTGAGAATTTTCCTACGCTGTATTGGCTGCAACCTTACGAGGCAGTCAATTTCTACGATGTTACCGTGGCAGATTCTGCTAACAACAATGGTCAATGGGCCAATAGGGGGGGTCATGAGGAGTGTGTCGAAGATCATGTGGGTGGCTGTGTGCCTGGCGCTGGCCGGTTGTGGAACGATCAATACCGTCATGCGTGAAGAGGGGGTGGCTGCCCGCGAACTCAAGAGCCAGAAAACCTACTGTCAGACGATTCCCCGTGTGTACAGCGGTGTTGTCTACAACTTTTGCCAGCTCAACGGAGACCCAAATCCTCACGGCGTGTTTGGCGACCACGTGAACTTTGTACCGTTTGTCTTCGTGGACGCGCTGATTTCCGGGGTTCTGGACACTGCCCTTCTGCCGTATACGATTTATCGGCAAAGCACCGACGGCAGTATCCTAATTCGCTAAGGCCGCGCGCAAGGCTTGCCATCAGCACGGGGCTAATTACCACAGGGATATTCCCATCACGTTTACGCTATAATCCCGCCCTTTAGCTGTTTCTCGTCCAGGCGAGAGGCACACTTTTTTCAGGCGTAACCCGCCTGCATGCAGACTAAAAGAGGCTAGACCCCTGTGGCATTGACGATTCTTGGCCTGTCCGGCGCCCTTAGCCATGATCCTTCCGCAGCCTTGTATATCGACGGCAAGCTGATCGCGGCCGCCGAAGAAGAGCGCTTCGTACGCGACAAACATGCAAAGAACCGCATGCCCTACGAATCGGCGAAGTTCTGCCTGGAACAAGCCGGCATCAAGCCTTCCGACGTTGACGTGGTGGCGATCCCGTTCGCCCCGATCAGCCTGTTCGGCGAGGCGCGCTGGCACTACGCCAAGCGTTACTGGTATGCCCCGGACCGCGCCCTCGACGCGATCCTGATGGGCAACCGTCGCTACAAGCGCTATCGCAACAAGATCGTCTGGTGCCTGGAGCAACTGGGCTTCGATCCGAAGAAAATCAAGATCGAGCCGGTTGAACACCACCTCGCCCACGCTTCCAGCGCCTACCACTGCTCGGGCTTCCAAGAGAAGACCGCGATCCTCGGGATCGACGGCAAGGGCGAGTACGCCACCACGTTCTTCGGCTACGGCGAAAACGGCAAGATCCACAAGATCAAGGAATTCTACGATCCGGACTCTCTGGGCGGCCTGTACGGCGCGATCACCGAGTTCCTCGGTTTCGAGATGCTCGACGGTGAGTTCAAGGTCATGGGCATGGCGCCGTATGGCGATGCCAGCAAGTACGATTTCTCGCGTTTGGCCTCCTTTGAGAATGGCGAGCTGGTGATCAACACCGACTACGCCAACGTCATCGGCCTGCGCCGCTACAAAGAGAAGGGCAAGGGGTTCTACTTCTCGCCAAAACTGATCGAGTGGCTGGGCCCCAAGCGCGAAGGCGACATCGCCGACGAGCCGTACATCCACTACGCGGCCAGCATGCAGGCGCTGTTCGAGAAGCTGGCCCTGCAGATGATCGACCACTACCTGGGCGACATCCTCAAGGACACCGGCAAGCTGGCCTTCGCGGGTGGTTGCGCGCTGAACGTCAAGCTGAACCAGAAGATCATTGCGCGTGACGACGTCAAGGAGCTGTTCGTGCAGCCGGCGTCCGGCGATGCCGGCACCGCCGTTGGCGCGGCCGCTTACGTGTCCCACGCCCGTGGTGTACCGGTGGAGAAGATGGAACACGTCTATCTCGGCCCGTCCTACAGCAACGAAGACGTGATTGCCGCGTGCGCCAAGCACGCGAGCAAGCCGGTGTGGCGCAAAATCGAAAACATGCCTAAACGCATCGCCAAGATCATGGTCGACGGTAACCCGGTGGCCTGGTTCCAGGGCCGCATGGAGTTTGGCCCGCGTGCGTTGGGCGGTCGTTCGATCATCGGTTGCCCGAGTGCTACCGGCGTGGCGGACCGTATCAACCACCAGATCAAGTTCCGCGAGCGCTGGAGGCCTTTCTGCCCGTCGATGCTCGACACCGTGGCCCCGCAGATGATCAAGGTCGATCACCCGGCGCCGTTCATGACCTTCACCTTTGAAGTGTCGGAGGAGTGGAAGACCCGTGTGCCGGAAGTGGTGCATGAAGACGGCACTTCACGCGCCCAGGTGCTCAAGCGCGAATACAACCCGCGCTACTACGACATGATGAAAGAGCTGGAAGTACTGACCGGCAACGGCGTGTCGCTGAACACCTCGCTCAACCGTCGTGGCGAAGCGATGATTTGCTCGCCGACCGACGCGCTGAACATGTTCTTCGGCTCCGACCTGCAGTACCTGATCATGGAAGACATCCTGGTCGTCAAAGACGGCGTGGACCCTTATGACTCGGTCGGCTGAGCGCCACGTCCTGCAGTTCTGCCACGGCTATGACGGGCCGTTTCTGGATTGCGCGCGGCAGTACGCGAGCCTGTTCGCAGGCTCCGGCTACAAAGTGACCACCGTGTTTCTCACCGGGGTCGCTGACCCGGAAGTTGCCGCCGGTTGTGCCTCGGACGACGTGTTGTTCATGGAATTCAGCTCCAAGGCCATTCGTGGCCTGAAGCTGGGCGCCATTGGTGAGCTGCGCAAGATCGCTGCGTCGCGCAACTTCAGTTTCTGCATCGCTCACCGGTTCAAGCCGATCTATATCGCCTTGCTCGGCACGCGCCTGCCCGTGATCGGTGTGCACCATGCCTTTGGTGATTATCAGCGCCGCAGCCGCAAGCTGTTTGCGTCGATTTTCCGCAAGCGCCTGAGCCTGCTCGGTGTGTCCGACGCGGTGCGTGATGACATGCGCCGCTGCTTGCCGGCTTGGCCTGCGGCGCGCATCCAGACCTTGTATAACCGCATCGATGTCGAGGCCATGCAGGCCCTGCAGGTCTCGGCCGATGAGGCGCGGGATGCCTTGGGGCTGTCGCCGGACGAGTGGGTGGTCGGTAACGTCGGCCGTCTGCACCCGGACAAGGACCAGGCCACGTTGCTCAAAGGCTTTGCCTTGGCATTGCCGCATTTGCCGGCGCAGAGTCGCCTGGCGATCCTCGGCACCGGGCGACTGGAGAAAGACCTCAAGGCCTTGGCCCGCGAACTGGACATTACCGAGCAGGTGCTGTTCCTCGGCCAGGTGCCGGATGCGCGCCGGTATTTTCGCGCGTTCGACGCCTTTGCCCTGAGCTCCGACCACGAGCCGTTCGGCATGGTGCTGCTGGAGGCGATGGCCGCCGGTGTGCCGTTGCTGGCAACGTCCTGCGGTGGCGCCCGGGAAGTGGTCGAAGGCGTGGGGATTCTGTTTCCCTTCGGTGATGCCGAACACCTGGGCCAAGGGCTTCGGCACTTGGCGGCGATGGATCGTCAACAGCACCAACAGTGCGCCGAGATGATGCTGGAGCGCTTGCATGAGCGGTTCTCGGATCAGGCGGTTCGCGCTGCCTTCTGGGCACTGCCGCACGTTACTGAACTGACCGCGAGGGCTTGATGCTCAATCGATTCCAAGGCTGGCGCGAGCGTGGCTGGTCCGTCGTTGATGCGTCCACCTACAGCGATGCCTGGCAGCGTTACGGTGGCAGTGTTGCCACCCATCCGCAGGTGGTTGAACGGCTGGCCGGGCTGGCTGAAATCCCTGTGCGCTACTTGGCGTGGGAACAGGGCGGCGAACTCAAAGCCTGTATTGCGACCTGGGGACGGGACTTGGCGTTGTCCAAGGACGTACTTAAACGGCATGGCAAGAAGGGCTTGTTCGACTTGGGCAATGCCGAGTTGATCCTGCCGGCCGCCGCGGACGCCCAGGCCCCTTTGCGTCATCGCGCGCGTTACGTGTCTGCCCTGAATGAAGGCCGGTTTGCCGGCCTGAAGCTCCAGGGCGAGCAATTGGCCATGGCGCGTACCCCGGAAGAATTGTCGAAGAAGTTTCGCTATAACCAGCGCCGCGAGCTGCGCCTGCTGGAAGAGGCGGGCGGTGTGGTACGGCCGGTGCAGGATTTCTCCAGTGCCGAGCTGGCGGCGATTTACTGCGATTTGTTCCAGCGCCGCTGGGGCTTCCCCGCCACTGGCGCCGAGCGCATGGCGCAGGTCATCGACTTGCTGCGGGAGTGGTTGATCGGCTCGGTGATTTTCCTCAACGATGCGCCGATTGCCATTCAGTTGGTTTACCGCGTTGAAGCCCCGGAGTGGATCAGCGTCGAGTACATCAACGGCGGCGTTGACCCTCAAACCCGCGCGTTCAGCCCGGGCAGTGTGCTCAGTTTTCTCAATACGCAAAGTGCCTGGGAGCAGGCGCGTGAAGCCGGCAAGCCACTGCGGTTCTCGTTTGGCCGGGCAGACCGCGAATACAAGGACCGTTGGTGCAACCCTGTACCGGTATTCAACGTATGACTGAGTCGACGAGCCGTAAACAGGCGCTGCTCAAGCGCCACCGCCGCACTAAGCGCATCAGCCTGCTGATCGGTCTGCTTCTGTTGATTGGCGTGGGTGTGCTGGTGGCCTGGTGGCTGCCGCTGGTGTTGGCAGTGCTGGCCTGGGTGGCCCATGAAGCCTGGTTTGCCGACCACCTGTTTTACTCGCCCAAGGACGACTACCAGTATCAATTCGCAGCGGATACCGAGCAGCCCAAGGTCACGCTGGTCAACGGCCGGTTGGTAGTGGACGAGGCGCTGGAATTGGCTGGCAATGAGACTCTGATCCTCGCGCTGCGCCTCAAGAGCAATGTGTTGGGCCGCTTTATCGACCCGTTTATTGCATTGCCGGGGGCTGATCGCCAAGTGTTCGAGCGTGGCGTTGATGGCCTGCGCTATCTGAACCTCACCGGCCAGACGCAAGCGTTGCTCGATGGGCAACTGCGGCTCCAGGCTCGCTTCTGCCGAGTGCAGGGCGCGCCGGTGTTGTCGGTATTTCGTCAGCCCGATGTGCGCGAGCAACGGGTGATGGTGATTGCGCCGCATGCCGATGATGCCGAGTTGGCCGCTTTTGGCTTGTACAGCCAGGCGGCGCAGCCCTGGATCGTGACGTTGACGGCCGGCGAAATCGAAGCCGAGCACTACCAGCACATGGGCCTGGGCAAGCCTGAGGCTGCGCGCCTCAAGGGCCGTTTGCGCGCCTGGGACAGCATCGCCGTGCCGCGTTGGGCTGGAGTGGCGCAGGAGCATTGCGTACAGCTGGGGTATTTCTGCCTGCAATTGGCGGCGATGAAGGCCGAGCCTGCGCGTGCCGTGGCTTCCCGCGAGGCCGAGTTGAGCGACATCCGCGTATTCCGCCAATTCAACCCGTTCCCGTTGCCGGCGGATGCCGATGGCCAGCCAACCTGGAACAACCTGCTGGCCGACCTGCGCGCGGTGCTGCTCATGGCCCGCCCCGAGGTCATTGTGCTGCCGCATCCGGTGCTCGACCCGCACCCTGACCATATCTGCGCGCAGCAAGCCGTATTGGAAGCCTTGCAGGGGCTGGAATGGCAGCCGACTACGTTGCTCGGTTACGCCAATCACCTGCATGACAATGACCGCTGGCCGATGGGCGATTCAGGCAATGGTATCGCTTTGCCACCATGCTTTGATTCGACGTACACTTTGCAGCCTTATTGCTTGCCGTTGTCCGAAGACCGGCAGTGTGACAAGGCTATGTCGCTTGGCATGATGCATGACTTGCAACCCCGGATGCCGTTCAAGCGGCGCGTGCGGCGGGCCATACAGCGCTTGCTGGCTGCAAGGGCCGTCTCGCCCTGGGGTGAGAATGAGTTCTTCCGCAAGGCCATTCGGCGGCATGAACTTTTTTGGTTCATCAAGCACAAGTAACGTTAAACATCGTGGTGGAGCGCTGAGCGCCCCCGTAGAAATGACAGTGAGTCCCCAGTGATCAATCCGTGCCCCCGCATTCTTTTCATCATTCCTTACTTTGGCCAATGGCCTTTCTGGATGCCATTTTTTCTCGAAAGCTGCCGGCACAATGCGGATATTGACTGGCTGTTGTTCAGCGACTGCCCAATACCGGACAACGTGCCGGACAATGTCAGGATTGAAAGCATCACCTTTGCCGATTACTGCGCCTTGGTCTCACAGCGGTTGAAGATCAATTTTGCGCCTCAGGCGGCGTATAAGCTGTGTGACATCAAGCCCGCGCTGGGGCATATCCATGTTGATCGCCTGGAAGGCTACGATTTTTGGGCGTTTGGTGACCTGGACCTGATCTATGGCAACCTGCGCCGGTATTTCACGGCTGACCGCTTGGCGGGCTATGACTTGTTCTCGACCCATGAGCGGCGGGTCGCCGGCCATTTGTGCCTGATGCGTAACACCGCCAGAAAGCGCCAAGTGTTCATGCAGATCAAGGATTGGGAAGCGCGCTTTACCGATCAGGAGCATCATGCGTTGGATGAAGGCGCGTTCAGCAGGATTTTCCTGTGGCGCAAGAATTTTCCGAAGCCGTTGTTCGAGTTGGTCGGCAAACTCAACCCATGGCGCCGTCGCAGTCAGTTCACCGAGGCGTTCAGTACGCCGGGTGGCGTGATCAAATGGCACGACGGCACTGATCGCTTTCCGCACCAATGGTTCTGGAACAACGGTCGCTTGACCAATGACAGGGATGGCGAACGGGAATTTCCGTATTTCCATTTTGTCTGCTGGAAGCGTAATCAGTGGCCGTTGGTGCCGCCGCCAAGCGCCGAGTACGTCGAGGCGCTGGCCGCTGAGTCATCCTGGGTCGTTGATGCCACAGGTTTCCATCGAGGAGAGTTATGAGTCGGCGTTTCAAGGTTCTGCAATTGCAGCCTGACTACAATGTTAAATCCCATGATTTTGCCGACCTGGCCGAACAGATCGTCAAGGCATTGCCCGCGGACCGCTATGAGGTCACCGCCGCGTTCCTGCGGGGTCGGCCTGCGCCTGGAGGGCCGGTCAGTCGCGCAGCCACCTCGGTCTACTTCGAATTCTCTGACAAGTCGCTCAAGGGCTTGAGGCTGCGTGCCATGTGGCAGCTGTATAAGTTCTGCCGCAGGGAAAAGTTTGACGTTGTGGTGTGCAACCGTTTCAAGCCGGTCAACATGATGTTGCAACTGAACCGTTGGCTGAAGATTCCGCTGTGTATAGGTATCTCCCACGGTTTCGGTGAATATGACCGTCTTTACCGCCGCAAGCAGGCCCAGCGTTGGATCGACGAGCACTGGCGTTTTGTCGGTGTGTCGCCGGCGGTCAAGCAGTACCTGCTGGACTGCGACTGCGGGTTTACCGACAGCAACACCTTTGCCATCACCAATGCCATCGACATCGAGCAGGCCGAAGCCTTGCAGCATTCGCGTGACCGCGCGCGTGAGTTGCTGGGCATCGACCCTTCGGTGCGGTTGATCGGCGCCCTGGGGCGCCTGGTGCCCGTCAAAGGCCACACGTATTTGCTGCAGGCGTTCGCGGCGCTTAAAGACAAATACCCCACGGCGCAGCTCGCCATCATTGGCGCGGGCCGCGAGGCGTCCAACCTGGCCGCTCAAATCCAGAGCCTGGGCCTGGATGGGCGCGTGCATTTGTTGGGTTTCAAGGAAAATGCGCTGCAGTACGTGCGTGCCTTCGACATCTGGGCGATGCCTTCGCTGGCAGAGGGCCTTGGCCTGGCGCTGTTGGAAGGCATGAGTGGTCGCTTGCCGGTGATCGCCTCCAGCGTACCGGCCATGCTGCCACTGATTGAAGGCGCAGGCGGCCTGGCGGTAACGCCGGCCAATGTGCCCGAGCTGACCCAGGCGCTGGACACCTACCTGGCATTGTCCGATGAAGCGCTTGCGCAGAAAGGGGAGCAGGCCTACCAGTACTTGCAGGCGCAACACGACATTGAGGTGTTCCGCCAGGAATACCTGGAATTGATTGATTCGGGATTAGCTCAAGCGCGCGGGAACAATGTATGAACCAGAGTCAACCCTTGGTCACGGTGATCATTGCGTCGTACAACCATGCTCCCTACATCGAGCAAAGTATTCTCAGCGTCTTGAACCAGACGTACCCCAACATCGAACTGCTGGTGATTGACGACGGGTCGACAGACGACAGCGTCGAGCGTATTCGTCGCTTGCAGGAACACCACACCTTCGACTTTCGCGTCCAGCAGAACCAGGGGCTGACCAACACGCTCAATGGCGCGATTGCACGCTCTCAAGGCCCGCTGATCGCACCGTTCGGTTCCGATGACATCATGTTGCCTGAGCGGATTGCGACCCAGGTGGCCTACATGGATGGCAAGCCTGAAGTGGGTATCTGCGCGGGTAACATCGAGCTGATCGACTCTCAGGGCGAGCTGTTTGCGGAGAAGCGCCAGCGTCGCGACGTGCCGTTTCGTCGCCTGGATTTCGACGACATGTTCCTGGAGCGCAAACCTTACCCGCCCGCACCGACGCTGATGATCCGGCGCGAGGCGTTGGAAAAGGTCGGTGGGTTTGATCCTGAGATTCGTCTGGAAGACTTGTTGATCGAGTTGAAGATTACCCATGCCGGGTACTTCATCGATGGCTTGAATGTGGTCATGGCCCGCTATCGCAAGCACGCCACCAACTCGTACAAGAATCATCGATTCATGATCGATAACATCCTGCGTTCCTACGCGTTGTTCAGCGACCATCCGCTCTATGACGAGGTGCGTTACAAGTTCCTCAGCTCCATGTTCCTCAAGACCGCCAACCGTGATCGTAAGTTGGCGCGCGAGCTGCTGGCACAGATCCCGTTCCGGGCCTGGAACAAGAAAACCTGGCGCGGCTTGAGCCGGTTGTATTTTTCCCCGCTGGAAAAAGACTGAAATCGCGTTGTGCGCCCCAGCCCCGGGGCGCACAGGCTTGCTGCTAGGCGGCGGGCCGCGCGAGTGTCAGCACTTGCTCACGGATCTTTACCGTGGCTTGCGGCGACGCTACTGACGCATAGCCCTTGGCCAACTGTTCAAAATGGGTTTCGAACAACCAACTGCGATCCTGCGGGTAACGCTGCATGTGCTTGAGGTTGCGCTGGCGCAGCGTGTTGCGCAGTGCCGACGGATAAATGCGCATGTCGGCCACGTCGATCAGCCCGAACTCACCGTCTTCCAGCAGCAGGACATTGCCCAGGTGCAGCGAGCGGAAGTAAACGCCGTGTTCGTGCAGCTGCGCCATGAACCGGCCAAAACGTTCGATCAGCGATTCGCGCAGGCTGCTGTCCAGGCTTTGCAAGGCCTGGCGCAGGGTCAGGCCCGGTAGCGGCCGATAACGCACGGCACTGCTGCCATCCTGCAAGCTGTACAGGTCGAGGATAGGCGGTGAAGCAATACCCAATTGCTGCAGCTGTTCACTGTTGCTGGCGAAGCGCTCCGAATAAGGGTTAAACCGGCCGGAGGTGTACCAGCGGCGGGCCCTGAACAGTTTGAGGAAGCTGCCATCCTCCAGGCGCAGCACCTTCGGGCCCAGGCCATCTTCCTCGATGACGTGGGCGCCGTTGCGCAGGGCTTCGAAGGCCTGTGGCTTGGGGGTTGCCACTGGCATGCGCAGCAAGCTGTTGCGGCGTTGGGCAATGCTCAGGCCGGCGATCAGCGCCAGCGGAATCCACAGCAGGAACCAGTGCTCCTTGGGCCGCGACAGAATGCCACCGCCTTCGGTCAGGCCTGCGCCGATGCCGTAGGCCAGCAACGATGATGCCAGGATAAACAACGGCTGCGCCCGCTCCTTGAGACCTTTGTACAGGCCCCAGCCGAGCATGCTGATCCACGGAATAAAGCCGATGATGCCGACGTAATACAACACGCCGAGGGCAAAGCTGTGGGGTTCGCGCAGTGCTCCGTCATAATTTGCAGGCTGCACGTAGAGTTCGGAGTCGTAACTGTGGCCGATCCATGGATGATCAGCGACACGGCCCAGGATAATGCGCCATATCTCGAAGCGGAATGAGCTCCCGCGCTCGGTGATTAATTGCGGATAAAACAGCAATAGCCCGGCAGCCGCCACCACCAGCCCGGCAACCATCAACGCTGAGCGACGATTGCGGCTGAGCAGGCCCATCCACAACACCGCCAGAACCAGTGCAACCAGGGGCGTCCTGGAGCCTGTGGCCAGAACTGCCAGGGTCATCACCGCAAGAGCAGGGACACTGAACCACAGCACGCTCAACCGTTTGGTGGTGACGCAGACATACAGCCAGTACACGCAGAAAAAGCCAAACATGTGGGAACTGAGCAGCGGGTTATCCAGGGCGCCCAGGCCGCCGATCATGCGCATGCCCGGCTCGAAGCCTTTGACGAACGCCACCAGGTTGCCCAGGCACACCACCAGCGCAATCAGGGCAGCACTGAAAAAGATCGGCTTGAACAGTTCGTTGCGGTAATGCAGCAGCAGCCCGCAGCCGGCAAAGAGCATGAATGTTTGCAGCGGCACCTTGAACAGGTTGGAGTCGCCGGTAGGTTCCGGGCTCCACAACACGCTGGTCATCGCCCAGGCGCAAAATGCCACGAAGGCAATCACCAGGGGCTCACGCAGCAGCTCCTTGAGTTCTCGCGGGCGCAAACACAGCAACAGCAAGGTCGGCACGCTGAAAAAGCCGGAGTAGAACCGGTGCATGACATTGCGATTGGTGACGTAGAAGAGTGAACTCAGCAGCAACAACAAGCCAATGGGCAAAATCCAGAGGACCAGGAAGTCGAAAACGCGATTTGAGCCATAGGTAAGGCGCTTGGAGTGCATACGAAAAAGCCATTCCAGAAAGAGAAAGCCGACCATCTTAAGGTAGTGGCTATATAATGTCGCCGGCTGGATCCAACCGGGTTGCAGGTCATGCCGGGTGCAAGTACAACAGAGAAGCTGTGCTAAAGTCAGCCTCCTTTTTCAAAACGCCGCGTGATATGACCGACTCCAGTCCGAGCGCAAGCCCTTCGAGCTTGAAAATATACTTCCGCCTGCTCATGTACGTTAAGCCCTACGCCGGCTTGTTCGCGTTGAGTATCGTCGGATTTCTGATTTTCGCGTCGACCCAGCCCATGCTGGGGTACATCCTCAAGTACTTCGTCGACGGCCTGTCCAACCCTGAAGCGGTGCTGTTCCCCAGCGTACCGTTCCTGCGTGACCTGCAATTGCTGCAAGCCGTGCCGTTGTTGATCATTCTGATCGCAGCCTGGCAGGGCCTGGGCTCGTTCCTGGGCAACTACTTGCTGGCCAAGGTCTCTTTGGGCCTGGTCCACGACCTGCGGGTGCAGTTGTTCAACAACCTGCTGACGCTGCCCAACCGCTACTTCGACAACCACAACTCCGGGCACCTGATTTCGCGCATCACCTTCAACGTGACCATGGTCACGGGGGCGGCGACCGATGCCATCAAGGTGGTGATTCGCGAAGGCATGACGGTGATCTTCCTGTTTGCCTCGCTGCTGTTCATGAACTGGCGCCTGACGCTGGTGATGATCGCCATCCTGCCGTTGATTGCCGTGATGGTCAGCACGGCCAGCAAAAAATTCCGCAAGCAGAGCAAGAAGATCCAAGTGGCCATGGGTGATGTGACCCACGTCGCCTCGGAAACCATCCAGGGCTATCGTGTGGTGCGCAGCTTCGGCGGTGAAGTCTACGAGGAGAAACGCTTCCTCAAAGCCAGCCAGGGCAACACCGACAAGCAACTGCGTATGACCCGCACCGGGGCGATCTACACCCCGTTGTTGCAACTGGTGATCTACACCGCCATGGCGGTGTTGATGTTCCTGGTGCTCTACCTTCGTGGTGACGCATCGGCCGGTGACATGGTGGCTTACATCACCTTGGCGGGCTTGCTGCCCAAGCCGATCCGCCAACTGTCGGAAGTCAGCTCGACCATCCAGAAAGGTGTGGCCGGCGCCGAAAGCATTTTCGAACAGCTGGACGAAGAGCAGGAAGTCGACGGCGGCACCATTGAGCGTGACAAAGTCAGCGGTCGCTTGGAAGTGCGCAACCTCAACTTCACCTACCCAGGCACCGAACGCCACGTGCTCAAGGACATCAGCTTTACCGCCGAGCCTGGGCAGATGATCGCTTTGGTGGGCCGCTCGGGCAGCGGCAAATCCACGCTGGCCAGTTTGATTCCGCGTTTCTACCACCATGAAAGCGGAGAGATCCTGCTCGACGGCGTAGAGATCGAAGACTACAAGCTGCTCAACCTGCGCAAGCACATTGCCCAAGTAACGCAGCACGTGACCTTGTTCAGCGACACCGTGACCAACAACATCGCCTACGGCGACCTGGCCGGCGCGCCACGGGCGGACGTTGAAGCGGCAGCGGCGGATGCCTACGCCAAAGACTTCATCGACCAGTTGCCCAAAGGCTTCGACACCCAGGTCGGTGAAAACGGCGTGCTGTTGTCCGGTGGTCAACGCCAGCGCCTGGCAATCGCCCGGGCCCTGCTGAAGAACGCGCCGCTGCTGATTCTCGACGAGGCCACCTCGGCCCTCGACACCGAATCCGAGCGGCACATTCAGGCGGCCCTGGACAAAGTCATGCAGGGGCGCACGACCCTGGTGATCGCGCACCGCTTGTCCACCATCGAAAAGGCCGACCTGATCCTGGTGATGGACGACGGTCGGATTGTGGAGCGTGGCACCCACGGCGAGCTGTTGGCGCAGAACGGCTATTACGCCCGCCTGCATGCCATGGGCCTGGATGCCCCGGTAGCGGCCGACATCACCTGAACACCCCTGCGAGAGCAGGCTGTGGCGAGGGAGCTTGCTCCCGCTGGGCGGCGCAGCCGCCCCATAACAACATCGCGTTAGTCAGTTAAAACGCGGTGCTGCCTTCAGGCGTGCTTCGCACTCCAACGGGAGCAAGCTCCCTCGCCAGTAAAGGCGCTGCGTCGGCTCCTTGAGATCTTCTGCGCACGCCCTCCACAAGCCTCCTGTAACCCTGTGCTAATATCGCGCCCCTGTTCATTTTGTATGTGGGTTGCTCCATGAAGTTGTCCATGCCGCGATTCGATCAAGCCCCTGTCTTGGTGGTCGGCGATGTCATGCTCGACCGTTACTGGCATGGCGGTACCTCACGGATTTCCCCTGAGGCACCGGTGCCGGTAGTCAAGGTCGAGCAAATCGAAGACCGTCCAGGTGGCGCTGCCAACGTTGCCCTTAACATTGCCGCCCTCGGCGCCCCGGCCTCCCTGGTGGGTGTGACCGGCGACGACGAAGCCGCCGACAGCCTGGCCAACAGCCTGCGCGGCGCCGGCGTGCGCGCGCTGTTTCAGCGCATTGCCCATCAGCCGACCATCGTCAAGCTGCGGGTCATGAGCCGTCACCAGCAATTGCTGCGTATCGATTTTGAAGAACCCTTCGCCACCGACGCCCTGGCCCTTAGCGAGCAGGTCGACAGTTTGCTCGAAGGCATCAAGGTGCTGGTCTTGTCCGACTACGGCAAAGGCGCCCTGAAGAACCACCAGATGCTGATCCAGGCCGCCAAGGCTCGGAACATCCCGGTGCTGGCCGATCCCAAGGGCAAGGACTTCTCGATTTATCGAGGCGCCAGCCTGATCACGCCAAACCTCAGCGAGTTTGAAGCCATCGTCGGCGGTTGCGCCGATGAGCACGAACTGGTGACCAAGGGCGCCACGCTGATGGCCGATCTCGACCTGGGCGCCTTGCTGGTAACCCGTGGTGAGCACGGCATGACCCTGCTGCGCCCGGGCCACCCGGCGATGCACCTGCCGGCGCGCGCGCGGGAAGTGTTCGACGTGACTGGCGCCGGCGACACCGTGATTTCCACCCTGGCTGCCTCGATTGCAGCCGGCGAAGAGTTGCCCCACGCCGTGGCCCTGGCCAATCTGGCGGCGGGTATCGTAGTCGGCAAGCTGGGTACTGCGGCGATCAGCGCGCCTGAGCTGCGCCGCGCTATCCAGCGCTCCGAAGGCTCTGAGCGCGGTGTGCTGACCATCGAACAGTTGCTGCTGGCGATTGACGATGCGCGTGCCCACAACGAAAGCATTGTGTTTACCAATGGTTGTTTCGACATCCTGCACGCCGGTCATGTGACTTACCTGGAGCAGGCGCGCGCCCAAGGCGACCGCCTGATCGTCGCAGTCAATGACGATGCTTCGGTCAGCCGCTTGAAAGGCCCGGGTCGCCCGATCAACAGTGTCGACCGGCGCATGGCCGTCTTGGCCGGGTTGGGTGCGGTGGACTGGGTGATCAGCTTCTCTGAAGGCACCCCGGAAAACCTGCTGGCCCAGGTCAAGCCGGACGTGTTGGTCAAGGGCGGCGACTACTCCGTCGACCAGGTCGTGGGTGCCGATATCGTCAGCGCCTACGGCGGTAAGGTCAAAGTGTTGGGTCTGGTTGAAAACAGCTCGACCACGGCCATTGTCGAGAAGATCCGCAACAATGAGTAACGCTGATAAATGGGTCCTGATCACCGGCGGTGCCGGTTTTATCGGTTCGCACCTGGTCGATGCGTTGCTCGCCAACGGCTACGCCGTGCGGGTGCTGGATGACCTGTCCACCGGCAAACGCAGCAACTTGCCGCTGGGCAACCCGCGTGTACAACTGATCGAAGGTGATGTGGCCAACGCCGAACTGGTGGCGCAAGCCGCCGTCGGCGTAAGCGCGGTGGTGCACCTGGCGGCAGTGGCTTCGGTACAGGCGTCGGTGGACGACCCGGTGAGTACTCACCAGAGCAATTTTGTCGGCACCCTGAATGTCTGCGAGGCCATGCGCCAGGCCGCAGTCAAGCGTGTGGTGTATGCCTCCAGTGCGGCGGTGTATGGCAACAACGGCGAGGGCGATTCGATTGACGAAGCGACCACCAAGGCGCCGCTGACACCCTACGCCTCTGACAAGTTGGCCGGTGAGCACTACTTTGACTTCTACCGTCGCCAGCATGGCCTGGAGCCGGTGATCTTCCGCTTCTTCAACATCTTCGGGCCGCGTCAGGATCCGTCATCGCCGTATTCCGGGGTGATCAGTATCTTCAGTGAGCGCGTACAGCAGGGTGTGCCGATTGCGGTGTTTGGCGATGGCGAGCAAACCCGTGATTTCATGTACGTGGAAGACCTGGTGGATGTGCTGGTACAGGCCATCGAAGCGCCTGAGGCACCGCTGGGTGCGATCAACGTTGGCTGGAACCGCACCACCACGCTCAAGCAGGTATTGCAGGCGCTGGAAGAGGTGGTGGGTAAGTTGCCCGCTGTCACTTACGGGCCGGCACGTTCGGGGGATATTCGGCACTCGCGGGCGAATAATCAGCGGCTGTTGGCGAGCTTCAAACTGCCTGAGCCAACCCCGTTGAAGGTTGGCCTGGAGCGGTTGCTCAACACCTGAGTGCAAGGTCGTTCCCACGCTCTGCGTGGGAACGATCAATTTGTGTCAGCCCTTGGCCTTTTTCTTCGGCGCTATCTTGCGCAACATCTGCCGCGCCTTGCCGGTCAACCGCTTGAGCTTCGACTCTTTCTCAGGCTCTGCCAACCCTTGCTGCCTCAGCCAATCCTTCCAGCGAATCCGCTCATCGCGTACCAGCCAGCCTTCCTGCTGAGCAAAGCTTTCTGCCAGGTATAAACCGCGCGTACTGGCCGGGTACAGCTGGTCTTTCTTCACTGTGTACAACTCGGCCAAGGGCTGGCCGTCTTTCAATGGCATCAGGTAAAGGTCGGGCCGCTGGCGGTCCAGGCGCGCCACCAGTTGGTCGCCTTCAAGCCGCTCATCCACATGAAACAGGCTGAGGGACTTGGCTTCCTTCGGGACCTCAAGGCGCAAGTCATAAATCAATTGCAGCGACGCGGTGGGCAGGTGCACGTAAGCCCGTGGGCGCTCGATCAGTTGCGTGGTCGCGCAGCGCACCGGGCGTGCGGCGCCGGACAAGGGGCTGAGGCGAAACGGCAGGGCTTCGCGGTAATGCAGGGCGGCGGAGTAGGGCGCCGGCAGCCACGTGTCATTGAAGCGCCCGCCCAGCCAACCTTCGGGCGTCTCCAGCAAACACTCTTCGGCAATTTCCTGGATGGCGGTGTGCAGCGGCAGGTTCAGTTCGTGGGCGGGGACGTAGCCGGAGATCAGCTTGAGCACCACGTCGCCACGGTCCTGACGGCGTTGGCGTACCAGCACCCAATAATCCTTGTTTTGCCAATGCAGGGTCAGGCGCACCGACACGCCGAGGTTCGCCAGTTCCAGGGCGAAACGCTCGGGGTCTGCCACTTCCACCGGCTTGCGCCGCTGCAGGGTCTGGGCAAAGTTGAGCGGCATGCCCACGCTCTGGTAACTCAGGCCTTCGGGGGTGGCTTCGACGTGCAGCGGCAGTGTTTTAAAGTTACTCGGGTTTTTTCTAATGAGCGTGCGCGGCATGTCGGCTCCTTTTTGCGACGGGGTCGGCCGCGTGGGCGGCATCAGAGTTGACGAATGACCTTGGCAGCGGTCGCCACGTTATGGGCCAGGTGCAGCGGATTAATGGTCCCGACAATAGCACTGGCAACGCCCGTTTGCGCAAACAACAACGTGAAACTGGCGTGAATTGGATCCATTCCTGGCTCCAGGCACACGTGGCCGCTGGCCAGGGCCTTTTTCACCAAAATGCCCTTGCCGTGGGCGGCTGCGTAATCAATGACGGCTTTCTCCGCCCGTTCGTTCAAATTGTAGGTGACCATGGCGCAATCACCTTGTTCCAGAGCCTTCACGCCGCCTTCGACGGTTTTGCCGGAAAAGCCGAAACCGCGAATCTTGCCGTCTTTTTTCAGCTCTGCCAGGGTCTGGTACACCTCGCAGTCGTTGAGGATATGCAAGTCGTTGCCGTCGGAGTGCACCAGCACCAGGTCGATAAAATCCGTTTCAAGTCGTTTCAAGCTGCGCTCGATAGACAGGCGGGTATGGGCGGCGCTGAAGTCGTGATGGGACACGCCATCGGCAAACTCTTCGCCGACCTTGCTGACAATCACCCAGTCCTTGCGCTGGCCGCGCAACAGTGGCCCCAGGCGTTCTTCGCTACGGCCATAAGCCGGGGCGGTGTCGATCAGGTTGATGCCCAGCTGGCGGGCCTGGCGCAGCAACATCCGCGCTTCGTCGTCATCGGGAATCTGGAAACCGCTGGGGTATTTCACCCCTTGGTCGCGGCCGAGCTTGACGGTGCCCAGGCCCAGTGGCGAGACCATCAGGCCGGTGCTGCCCAAGGGGCGATGCAGGTCGTGCAGGGTGGGCAGGCTCATGGCAACAGTTGCTCCCAGGCAGGTTGGCCGATGGCCGGTTTTGGCAGCTCGGGCAGGGCGTCGCTGGCGCTTGGGTGGACGCCGTCGCGCGCCAGGGCGCTGAGCACGCGATCGGCGAAGTCCGGTGCCAGCGCCAGTTTGGTCGGCCAACCCACGAGCAAACGGCCCTGCTCGGCGAGGAAGGCGTTATCGGGGCGGGTAAGGCCCGACTGCAGGGGCTCGGCACGCTCGACGCGCAGGGTTGCCCACTGGGTCTGGCTCATGTCGATCCACGGCAGTAATTGCGCCAGCTCTTTTTGCGCGGTGGCGATCTGTTCTTCAGGCGTGCGCGCCACGCCATCCGCTTCGGCAATGTCGCCGCCCATGTACCACACCCAGTTGCCATCGGCGGCCGGGTGAGTGGTGATGGTCAGTCGTGGCTTGGTGCCGCCGCCCAGGCAGTGGGCGTACAGCGGCTTCAGGCCCGGGCCTTTGGCGATGATCATATGCAGCGGGCGCTTTTGCATGGCCGGTTGGCTGAGGCCCAAGGCGCTGAGCAAATCCGCCGTGCCAGCACCGGCGCTCAATACGATGCGCTGGGCGCGGATCTCGCGGCCATCCACCTTCAAACCCACCAAGGTGTCACCTTCCAGCAGCGGTTCGATGTGCTGCCCGGCGAGCAAGCCGTCGCCGGCCAGTTGCGCGAGGCGTTCGATCAAGCTGGGAACGTCGACTACCAACTCCGCCAGGCGATAGACCTTACCCTTGAAGCGGCGGTCTTGCAGGGCCGGCGGCAATTCATCGCCTTTGACTTGGTCGACACGGCCGCGCACGGCCTTGCTGGCGAAAAAGCTGGTGAGGTTGCCGGCGATAGTGCCGGGCGACCACAGGTAGTGGGCCTCGGACAGCAGGCGCACGCCGGACAGGTCCAGCTCGCCGTTACCGGCCAGGGCTTCGCGCCAGCGGCGCGGCATATCGGCAATGGCTTCGGAAGCGCCGGTGAGGGCGCCGTGCAGGGCGTATTTCGCACCGCCGTGAATAATCCCCTGGGACTTCACGCTTTGCCCGCCACCCAAGGTGGCGCTTTCCACCAACACCGTGGAAAACCCCTGGCTGCGCAGGCGCGCATTGAGCCAGAGGCCGGCAACCCCGGCGCCGACAATCAGAACGTCGGTGGAAATAACGGATGGCATGGGCGACCTCAGTGTTCAAGACAAGAGGCGCAGTATACAGGCTGTTGAGCGGGGATCAGTGCCCGGCGGTTTTCGAGAACAGCTGAATCACCACCACGCCCAGCACAATCAGGCCCATGCCCAGCATTGCCGGAACATCCAGCTTCTGCCCGTAGATAAACAGCGCGGCGACACTGACCATCACAATCCCAAGCCCTGCCCAGACCGCGTAGGCGATGCCCACTGGCACCGTGCGCACCACCAGGATGAGCATCCAGAACGCGACGCCATACCCCACAATCATCAGCAGCAATGGGATCGGCGTGTTCAAGCCCTTGACGGATTTCATGGAAACGGTCGCGACCACTTCCGAGCAAATGGCGATGGCTAAATAGAGGTAGGCGACATTCATGGGGTAATCCTCGGTGTGATGCGTGCTTGATAAGGTCGGCATTCTAACGCTTGGAAGGATGGGGTAAAGTCATTGCCTATCCGATTTAGAGATGGGCTGAACCATGAGCGTGCAGTGGAACCTGGAACAGATGCGCCTGTTTGTCAGTGTCGCCGAACAGCGTTCGTTTTCGGCGGTGGCGCGCGACCAACGCAAAGCGCAATCGGCGGTGAGCAATGGGATTGCCCTGCTCGAAGCCGATCTCGGGTTAAGCCTGTTTAACCGTAGCAGCGGCCGCCAGCCGCGCCTGACCGAAGCCGGCAGCGTGTTGCTGGAAGAAGCGCGCGAGGTGCTGCGCCAGTGTGAGCGGCTCACTGGCCGTGCGCTGTCGCTGACACGCGGCGAGGAAGCCTGCCTGCGCCTGGCCCAGGACGAAGCCATGCTGTTCCAGCCGGTGCTCGACAGCCTTGAGGCACTGGCCGGGCAATATCCGCTGCTGGAAGTGCAGCTGTCCAGCGCTGCCCAGGGCGATGTGGCGCGCAAGCTGGTGGAGCGCAAGGCTGATCTGGGGTTGCTGTTCTATCACGATCAAATCCCCGAGGCCCTTGAGCGGCGGGTGGTGGGCAGTGTGGAAATGGTCACGGTGTGCGGCGTGAATCACCCGCTGGCCAAGGAAAAGTACGTGACGTGCCAGCATCTGGCGCAGTTTCGCCAACTGTTGATGTCGACCCAGACCAGCGTCTACCCCGGCAGCGAAGCCGCCAGCCCGCTGGTGTGGCGCGCCGACAGTTTTTACGTGTTGGCCGAATGGCTGATGAGTGGCCTGGGCTGGGCGTGGCTGCCGCGGCACATCGTGCAGTACCCGACGTATCAGCAACAAATGGTTGAACTGGACAGCGAATGGACACCGCCCGCCTTGGTGGTGGAACTGGTCTGGCGCCGTGACGAACACCTCGGCCCGGCCGCGCGCTTCCTGGCCGAACGATTTGCCGAGTGCTTGCAGGCGATCGACTGAAAAAGCCGATAAACTCCGCCGCCATGAATAGAACTCTCTACAGCTGTCTGTTTTACCTGGCGCTGCCGTTGGTGGCTTTACGTCTGTGGCTGCGCGCCCGCAAGGCGCCGGCGTATGCCAAGCGCATCGGCGAGCGTTTTTCCTACGGCTTGCCGGTGATGCAGCCTGGCGGGATCTGGGTGCACGCCGTGTCGGTGGGCGAAAGCATCGCCGCCGCGCCGATGATTCGCGGGTTGATGGCGCGCCATCCGACGTTGCCGATCACCGTCACCTGCATGACGCCCACCGGTTCCGAGCGCATCCAGGCGCTGTTCGCCAATGAGCCGCGCATTCAGCACTGCTACTTGCCGTACGACTTGCCTTGCGCCGCCAAGCGTTTTCTTGATCGCGTGCAGCCCAAGCTGGCGGTGATCATGGAAACCGAGCTGTGGCCCAACCATATTCACGCCTGCGCCCAGCGCGGTATTCCAGTGGCGCTCGCCAATGCGCGGCTGTCGGCGCGCTCGTCCAAAGGCTATGCGCGCTTCGCCAAACTCACCGCGCCGATGCTGTCGGAAATGAGCCTGTTCGCCGTGCAGACGCACACCGAAGCCCAGCGCTTCCTGAGCCTGGGCGCGCGCCCGGAAACCGTCGAGGTCACCGGCTCGATCAAGTTCGACCTGACCATCGACCCCGAGCTCCCGACGCGCGCCGCCGCCTTGCGTGAGCAATGGGGCGCCAGCGAGCGCCCGGTGTGGATCGCGGCCAGCACCCATGAAGGCGAGGACGACGTGGTGCTGGCTGCGCATCGCCAACTGCTCGACAGCTATCCCAATGCATTGTTGATTCTGGTGCCGCGTCACCAGGAACGCTTCGGCCCGATGTTTGAATTGTGCGAGCAACAAGGCTTTGCCACGGTGCGCCGTTCCAGTGGTGAGCCCGTGACCGCGCAAACCTCGGTGCTGCTTGGCGACACCATGGGCGAGCTGCTGTTTCTCTACGCCTTGGCCGACAGCGCCTTTGTCGGCGGCAGCCTGGTAGCGACGGGCGGGCACAACCCACTGGAGCCGGCGGCGCTGGCCAAGCCTGTGATCATGGGGCCGCACCTGTTCAACTTCCTCGAAATCAGCGCGATGATGCGCGACGCCGGGGCGTTGCGTGAAGTGGATGACGCACAAGGTTTGGCCGAAGCCGTGCGGCAATTGTTCGAACTGCCGCAGGATGCGCGCAAGATGGCGCAGGCGGGGCTTGCGGTGATGCAGGCCAACCAGGGCGCGCTCAAGCGCTTGCTGGATGGGTTGGATAGGCTGCTCACTCCCTGAATCAACACGGACAAAAATGTGGGAGCGGGCTTGCTCGCGAATACGGAGTGTCAGTCGCCAGATAGGTTGACTGACCCACCGCATTCGCGAGCAAGCCCGCTCCCACAAAAGCCAGTTCCCACATTGGTTTTGTGGTGTGTTCAGTAGCCCGGGCGAGCTTTAAGCTGCTCGGCGGCGGCTTTGGCCAAGTCGGGCGGCAGGAAATCCTTGTCCGGGTTGTAGTCAGCCTTGAGATAACGCGTCAGGTCCTGCAAATCCCCTGGGCTGAGCGTGCCCGCAGCCTGCTTCAAACGCAGGTTATCGAGGATGTAATCGTAGCGGCTGTTGTTGTAGTTGCGCACTGACGAGTAGAGCTGGCGCTGTGCATCCAGCACGTCGACGATGTTGCGCGTGCCCACCTGATAACCGATTTCCGTGGCTTCCACCGCGCTCTGGTTGGAGATGATCGACTGGCGGCGTGCCTGCACCTGTTCCACATCGGTGTTGACCGCGCGGTGCAGGTTACGGGTGTTCTCCACCACCTGGCGGCGCAGGCCTTCGCGTTGTTGCTCGGTCTGGTCGAGGCGCGAATAGGATTCGCGCACTTGCGAGCTGGTGAGGCCGCCGCTGTAGATCGGGATGTTCAGGCGCAGGCCGATGGTGCGCTGGGATACATCACCGCCGTAAGGAATCGGCAGTTGGTTGGGGTTGCTGAAACCCAGCGCGTCGTTGTCACCCTTTTCGTATTGCGCCACGGCGTCGAGGGTCGGCAAGTGGCCGGCCTTGCGCTGGCGCAGGGTTTCTTCAGCGGCGGTGACCGCGTAGTTGCTGGCCAGCAAGTTAAGGTTCTGGCGGCCGGCCGTTTCGACCCAGGCCTTGGCGTCATTCGGCGCCGGTGGCAGCACCGGCAGCGTGTGCACGATGCCCTGGATCGCGTTGTACTGGCGATTGGTCAGGGTGATCAGCGCCTCAAACGCGTCGTCCACCTGGCGCTGGGCGAGGATGCGGTTGGCGCGCGCGGTGTCGTAGCTGGCCTGGGATTGCAGCACGTCGGTCTTGTCCGACAGGCCCACGTCAAAGCGTTCGTTGGACTGGTCGAGCTGGCGCTTGAAGGCATTTTCTTCGGCCTTGGTCGACGCCAGGTTGTCCTGGGCGCGCAGCACGGCGAAGTAGTTCTCGGCGCTTTGCAGGATCAGGTTCTGTTCGGTGGCCGAGAGTTGCAGCGAGGCCTGCTCGTTGACGGCTTCGGCGGCTTGCAGCTGGAACCAGCGGTCAGCGCGAAACAGCGGCTGGCTGAGGGTTGCCCGCCAGGAGTGCGCGTCGCGGTTGACGGTGGCTGCCGGTTGGTCGATCTGGGTGCGCACGTTATTGCTGTCGGCACCGGCCGACAGGTTTGGCAGCAACCCTGCGCGGGCCTGGGGCACCACTTCTTTTTGCGCGCCGTACTGGGCGCGGGCGGCGGCCAGGTCGGCGTTGTTGTTCACCGCTTCCTGGTAGACGCTGACCAAATCGGTTTTGGCGGACAAGGGCGCTTCAGCTGCCCAGACCATTCCATTGGTCGCACAAGACACGGCAAGAGCCAGTGAGAGTTTGCGCAGCATGAGGCGATCCCTAGTGTGAATATTACGGCGATAATTTAGCGCCCAAGGCTAAGGCTGGCCAGTGCGGGCGTCAAGCATTGTGGCAGTGGCCGAGTGTAGTGGCGCTGACCCGGCGCAACAATCCCGCAATCACGCCATTCATCACGCTGAATGCACCGCCATTGGCAATTTGCCCACACCATGGTCTAGACTGGCCGCGTTCTTGTCGGGGTGCCTTGTTGGAAGGCTGAGATCGGTAAATACCGGATCCCGTTGAACCTGATCAGGTTAGCGCCTGCGTAGGGAACAAGATTTCTCGTCACCCGGCGAGTCCTCTTGTGCTTCGTCCGGGATGTTGTTCGACAATCGAACAGCCCTCGTGCGTCAGCACAGCACTGGTTTCAGTGCGTCCATCCGTCACAGGTTCGCTCCGACAAAAATCCACCGCCTGGATAGTTGGAGAGCCCGTGATGAGCACAGAAATAAAAAGTACAAAGCTGAAAAACACCGTGCACTTGAGTGAGTCGGCCAAGGTCGATTCCGGTTCCGTGCAGCCGTTTACCCGCTCGCAAAAAATCTATGTGCAAGGCACTCGCCCGGACATTCGTGTGCCGATGCGCGAAGTCAGCCTGGACGTGACCCCTACCGACTTCGGCGGTGAAATCAACGCGCCCGTGGTGGTCTACGACACCTCAGGCCCTTACACCGACCCCAACGTGATCATCGACGTGCGCAAAGGCCTGGGCGATGTACGTTCGCCGTGGATCGAGTCGCGTGGCGACACCGAGCGCCTGTCTGGCCTCAGCTCGCACTTCGGCCAACAACGCCTCAGCGATGCCGAACTCACCGCGCTGCGCTTCGCCCACGTGAAGAACCCACGCCGCGCCAAGGCCGGCGCCAACGTCACGCAGATGCACTACGCGCGCAAAGGCATCATCACCGCCGAGATGGAATACGTCGCCATCCGCGAAAACATGAAGCTGGAAGAGGCCCGTGCCAGCGGCCTGCTCGACCAGCAGCACGCCGGCTACAGCTTCGGCGCCAGCGTGCCGAAAATCATCACCCCCGAATTTGTGCGCGAAGAAATCGCCCGTGGCCGCGCGATCATTCCGGCCAACATCAACCACACCGAACTGGAACCGATGATCATCGGCCGTAACTTCCTGGTGAAGATCAACGGCAACATCGGCAACAGCGCGCTGGGTTCGTCCATCGAAGAAGAAGTGGCGAAACTGACCTGGGGCATTCGCTGGGGCTCGGACACCGTTATGGACTTGTCCACCGGCAAGCACATCCACGAAACCCGCGAGTGGATCATCCGCAACTCGCCGGTGCCGATCGGTACCGTGCCGATCTACCAGGCCCTGGAAAAAGTCGGCGGCGCCGCCGAAGACCTGACCTGGGAGCTGTTCCGCGACACCCTGATCGAACAAGCGGAGCAGGGCGTCGACTACTTCACCATCCACGCTGGCGTGCTGCTGCGCTATGTGCCGCTGACCGCCAAGCGCGTCACCGGCATCGTTTCGCGGGGCGGCTCGATCATGGCCAAGTGGTGCCTGGCGCACCACAAAGAGAACTTCACCTACACGCATTTCGACGAAATCTGCGAAATCATGAAGGCCTATGACGTCAGCTTCTCCCTCGGTGACGGCCTGCGCCCTGGATCGATTGCCGACGCCAACGACGCCGCACAATTCGGCGAGCTGGAAACCCTTGGCGAGCTGACCAAGATCGCCTGGAAGCACGACGTACAAACCATGATCGAAGGCCCCGGCCACGTGCCGATGCAACTGATCAAGGAGAACATGGACAAGCAGCTGGAATGCTGCGACGAGGCGCCGTTCTACACCCTCGGCCCGTTGACCACCGACATTGCACCGGGCTACGACCACATCACCTCGGGCATCGGTGCGGCGATGATCGGCTGGTTCGGTTGCGCCATGCTTTGCTACGTCACGCCGAAGGAACACTTGGGCCTGCCGAACAAGGATGACGTGAAGACCGGGATCATCACCTACAAGATCGCCGCCCACGCAGCGGACTTGGCCAAGGGGCACCCGGGCGCACAGATTCGCGATAACGCCTTGAGCAAGGCGCGCTTCGAGTTCCGCTGGGAAGACCAGTTCAACCTCGGCCTGGACCCGGACACCGCCCGTTCGTATCACGACGAAACCCTGCCGAAAGACTCGGCCAAGGTCGCGCATTTCTGCTCGATGTGCGGGCCTAAATTCTGTTCGATGAAGATTACCCAGGAAGTGCGTGAGTACGCGGCCAACCAGCGCATAGAAGCGGTGGATGTGGACGTGGCCAAGGGCTTGGCCGAGCAGGCGGAGCGGTTCAAGCAGGAAGGGAGCCAGCTGTACAAAAAGGTCTGATCCAGAGGCGGTGGTGCCTGCACCGCCGTCATCGCGGGCAAGCCCGACTCCCACATTTTGAATGTATTCGCAGATCAAAATGTGGGAGCGGGCTTGCCCGCGATAGCGATCCAGCAAACAACACATGCCCCTCTGAGATAACCCCCTTGAGCATTCAACCCAGCACCTATTCCCCCGACATCGCGGTCCCCGCTGACAAGCGCGTGTTCGGCGCCCGCGACTTGTTCTCCCTGTGGTTTTCCCTCGGCATCGGCCTGATGGTCCTGCAAACCGGCGCCTTGCTCGCGCCGGGCCTGGGCTTGTCCGGCTCGCTGCTGGCGATATTCCTCGGCACGCTGGTCGGCGTGCTGCTGCTGGCCGCCGTTGGCGTGATCGGCAGCGACACCGGCCTGTCGGCCATGGCCGCGCTCAAACTCAGCCTGGGAGCGAGGGGCGCCAGCCTGCCGGCGTTGCTGAACCTGCTGCAGCTGATCGGCTGGGGTTCATTCGAAATCATCGTGATGCGCGACGCCGCCAGTTTGTTGGGCACGCGCGCCTTCAGCGAAGGCAGCCTGTTGGCCAGTCCCTTGCTGTGGACGCTGTTGTTCGGTGGTTTGGCAACCCTGCTGGCCGTCAGCGGCCCGCTGACGTTTGTGCGGCAGGTCCTGCGCAAGTGGGGTATCTGGCTGCTGCTCGCTGCCTGCTTGTGGCTGACCTGGAACCTGTTCGCCAAGGCTGATCTGGCCGCGCTGTGGGCCAAGGCCGGTGACGGCTCGATGCCGTTCGCAGTGGGTTTCGATATCGCCATCGCCATGCCGTTGTCGTGGCTGCCGCTGATCGCCGATTACTCACGCTTCGGCAAGCGCGCCAAGAGCGTCTTCGGTGGCACCGCGCTGGGCTTCTTTATCGGTAACTTTTGGCTGATGAGCTTGGGCGTGGCCTACACCCTGGCGTTTGCGCCGAGCGGTGAAGTCAATGCGCTGTTGCTGGCGCTGGCCGGTGCCGGCTTGGGCATTCCGCTGTTGCTGATCCTGTTGGACGAGTCGGAAAACGCGTTTGCCGATATCCACTCGGCGGCGGTGTCCAGTGGGATTTTGCTGCGCTTGAAGGTCGAGCACCTGGCGCTGGCCATCGGGGTGATCTGCACCTTGATCGCCTGCTTTGCACCGTTGGCGCAGTATCAGAACTTCCTGCTGTTGATCGGCTCGGTGTTTGCGCCGTTGTTCGGCGTGGTGCTGGTCGATCACTTTATCCTGCGCCGCCGTGGCCAGGGTGCGGTCGCCCACCTGCATTGGCCTGCGCTGCTGGCCTGGCTGGGCGGCATCGCTACGTATCACCTGCTGGCGAATCTGTATCCGGATATCGGCGCAACCCTGCCGGCATTGGTGCTGGCAGGGCTGTTGCAGTTCATCCTGGGCCGGGCCTTCAGTGGCGCGCGGGCACCAGCTCAGGCTTGAGCACACCGCTGAGACGCGCATAGGGGATGTTCATTTCGATCAGCCCCAATGCGTAAGGCGCAATGGTGGACACGTTGTACTTGAGTACCACGCCGCCGCTGGTCAGGGCGATGTTCGGGGTTTTCTGGAATGGCCAGTTCTTCACAAACTCCGGGTCGCGGTCCATCTGCGAGTTGATCAGCCAGGTGTTGTGGGCGACTTTGGCAGAGTTCCAGAACGCCTGTTCCTGGCCCGGCAACAGCATGTCGTTCAGGCTCAGCTCTTTGTGCAGCAGGCGCGAATAGTTGATGAAGCCACGGCCCGGCTCGCCGTGGGCGACACCCGTGTCCAGGTAGCTGGACACTTCAATGATCACCAGTCCGTCATGCTGCTCACGTACCTTGGCCTGCAAGTACATGCTGTGGCGGTCGGCGGACTCGCGCAAAAACGTGTCCCGGTAAGCATTCAGGGTCGGCGGTACGCTGGCACCGGGCGTGGTGCGGGTCATTTGCAGCAGGCGTTGTTCCACAATCGTGTCGAGCTGCGGCTCGCTGGGGAAGTGCACGGTGTCGATGTTCACCAGCGGGCAATCCGGGCTGCCGCAGCCGGGCTTGATCTGTTCCGAGGCGTCCGGTTTTGTGTCCAGCGGCTTCAGGTAGCTGGGCTGGAACAGGCTCTGGCAGGCACCCAGGGTCAAGGCGATACAGGCCACGGAGGCGATTTTTAAAAGCGACATGTGTGTCCTTCGGAAATCGATGGAAAGCGAAAAGAGTGGAGCTTCGACTACCAACACGGCAGTCAGTTCGCCACTAAGCTGATTAGAGTGAGTTTGACGCCCGCCGTCTATCCCGGCAACTGCAAAGGGGCTGCACCAACGGGCATGGGCGCGTTAGGATGGCGCGAATTGTACGGCCTTAACGAGGATGAATATGACGGACATTGCCAAGTCGATGCCGAACACAATCGAAATTGTTCAGCGTGACAATGCCTACAAGGGCTTCTACCAGCTCGATCGCGTGCAACTGCGCCACGAAAAATTCGAGGGTGGCATGAGCCGGGTGATCAATCGCGAAGTCTTCGTTCGTCATGATGCCGTGTGCGTGCTGCCTTACGACCCGCAGCGCGATGAAGTGGTGCTGATCGAGCAGTTTCGTGTTGGCGCCATGGGCCGTACCGACAACCCTTGGTTGATAGAAATGGTCGCCGGCCTGATCGACAAGGATGAAGAACCGGAGGAGGTTGCGCACCGCGAAGCCGAGGAGGAAGCTGGGCTGACATTCTCCGCGCTGTGGCCGATCACCAAATATTTCCCGTCGCCCGGTGGCAGTACTGAATTCGTCCACTTGTACCTCGGCCGTTGCGACAGCACGGGGGCGGGTGGCGTCCATGGACTGGAAGAAGAGGCAGAAGATATCCGCGTCACCACCTGGGCGTTCGAAGATGCCCTGCAAGCGGTGCGTGACGGCAAAATTTCCAACGCAGCCAGCATTATCGCCCTGCAGTGGCTTGCGCTTAATCGCGCGGAAGTGAGGGGGTTATGGCAGTAAAGGCACGGGAACGTTATCGAGTCGACCTGATCGGGTTGCAAGCCGCCTGCGAGGCCAACTATGCGCGGCTGATGCGCTTGCTCCCCGACATGCGCCACACCCCCGAGGCGCGGCGCATCGCCGTGACCCACGGCGACCAGATGCTCGGCGTGCTGACCCTGGAGGTCATCGTCAACTGCCCGTACACCACCACCCTGCGCGTGCGCCAGGAACACAGCCTGCCGTGGCTGCCGGTGCCGCAGCTGGAAGTGCAGGTGTACCACGATGCGCGAATGGCCGAAGTGATCAGCGCCGAACATGCGCGGCGCTTTCGCAGCATCTATCCTTACCCGAATGTGTTCATGCACCAGCCCGATGAGAAAGCACAGCTCAATGTGTTCCTCGGTGAATGGTTGAGCCACTGCCTGGCGCTGGGCCACGAGTTCGAAGTCGTGCGGTAGATGTGAACTGCGTCTTTCCTCTTTGTGTCCTGCCCCAGCATAATCACGCCACATTTCCATTCCTGTGATTGCCTTGGGAGAGCGCCTTGCCGAGCGTATCCACTGTGAACCCTGATGCGCCGGCGCTGCTGGTGCAGCTGTCCGACAGCCACCTGTTTGCCGAGGCCGGCGGTACGCTCCTGGGCATGAACACCCGTGAAAGCCTGCAACGGGTGATCGAGTTAGTGCGCGAGCAGCAGCCGCAGATCGATTTGATGCTGGCCACGGGGGACTTGTCCCAGGACGGCACGCTTGAGTCTTACCAGCAATTTCGCGACCTGACCCGGCAGCTCGATGCGCCGGCGCGCTGGATCCCCGGTAACCACGACGAGCCGCAGATCATGGCCCACGCCGCCGTGCACAGCGATTTGCTGGAGCCGGTGGTCGACATCGGCAACTGGCGCGTGACCCTGTTGGACTCCGCCGTGCCTGGCTCGGTGCCGGGTTACTTGCAAGATCAGCAATTGCAATTGCTCGCCCAGGCGTTGAGCGAAGCGCCGAGCCGCCACCATCTGGTGTGTTTTCATCACCATCCGGTGCCCATTGGTTGCGCGTGGATGGAGCCCATCGGCCTGCGCAACCCTGACGCCCTGTTTGCCGTGCTCGACCGCTTCCCGCAGGTCAAAGCGGTGCTCTGGGGCCATGTGCATCAGGAGATCGACCGCGAACGCAACGGCGTACGCTTGCTGGCATCGCCCTCGACATGCATCCAGTTCGCGCCGGGCAGTGAGGATTTCAAGGTCAGCGAACAAACGCCGGGTTATCGCTGGCTGCGCCTGCATGCCGACGGACGGTTGGAAACTGGCGTAGAGCGGGTCGAAGGTTTTGCGTTTACCATCGATTACGGCAGCAACGGCTACTAAAAGCTGTAAACACTGATCAAAAAATGTGGGAGCGGGCTTGCTCGCGAATGCGGTGTATCAGTTACCCGATGTATTGACTGACACTGCGTATTCGCGAGCAAGCCCGCTCCCACAGGGGTTCTGCTCTGACTGGACGATAGGGACCTCACACACCACCTCGATCCCTGTAAACTGCGCCTCTTTGGCTGATGCACGGAGAGCCCGGCATGTCTGCTTCGATCTTGTATATCCACGGCTTCAATAGCGCGCCGGCCTCCAATAAGGCCAGCCAGTTGATTACCGTGATGGACAGCCTCGGCCTGGCCGACCAATTGCGCGTGCCGGCCCTGCATCACCATCCGCGTCGGGCAATTCCTCAATTGGAGGAAGCTATTGCGCAGCTGGGGCGGCCGCTGCTGGTCGGAAGCTCACTCGGCGGCTACTATGCAACCCATCTTGCCGAACGCCATGGCCTCAAGGCGCTGCTGGTCAACCCGGCGGTCAGCCCGCATCGGATGTTTGATGGTTACCTGGGCACCCAGAAGAACCTCTACACCGATGAAACCTGGGAATTGACTCACGACCACGTCACGGCCCTGGCCGAACTGGAAGTGCCGGCCCCGCAGGACGCCGCGCGTTACCAGGTGTGGTTGCAGACCGGGGATGAAACCCTGGATTATCGCCTCGCCCAACAGTATTACCGGGCCTGTGCCTTGCGCATCCAGGCCGGCGGCGACCACGGTTACCAAGGTTTCGCCCAGCAATTGCCGGCAATGTTGAGCTTTGCCGGCATTGGCGCAGATCAGTATCAATCCTTCGATTTCGCAGCGCTGTAGTGCAGATGCTGGAAACCGCAGGTTACTTTTTAATCGAACGACTCACGACGAGACCCCATGGCCACTCCCAGCGCTAGCTCTTATAACGCCGACGCCATCGAAGTCCTCTCGGGCCTCGACCCGGTGCGCAAACGCCCAGGCATGTACACCGACACCAGCCGGCCGAACCACCTCGCCCAGGAAGTCATCGACAACAGCGTCGACGAAGCCTTGGCCGGGCACGCCAAGTCGGTACAAGTCATCCTGCACGCCGACCATTCCCTGGAAGTGTCCGACGATGGTCGCGGCATGCCGGTGGACATCCACCCCGAAGAGGGTGTGTCGGGCGTCGAGCTGATCCTCACCAAGCTGCACGCCGGTGGCAAGTTCTCCAACAAGAACTACCAGTTCTCCGGTGGCTTGCACGGTGTGGGTATTTCCGTGGTCAACGCCCTGTCGAACCATGTGCGGGTCAAGGTCAAGCGCGACGGCAACGAGTACCAGATGACTTTCGCCGATGGCTACAAAGCCACCGACCTGGAAGTGATCGGCACCGTTGGCAAGCGCAACACCGGCACCAGCGTGTACTTTGCGCCGGACCCGAAATACTTCGATTCACCCAAATTCTCCATCAGTCGCCTCAAGCACGTGCTCAAGGCCAAAGCGGTTTTGTGCCCAGGCTTGCTGGTCAGCTTTGAAGACAAAGGCACCGGCGAGAAGGTCGAGTGGCATTACGAAGACGGCCTGCGTTCCTACCTGGAAGACTCCGTCAGCGACTTCGAGCGCCTGCCCAACGAGCCGTTCTGCGGCAGCCTGGCCGGTAATAAAGAAGCCGTCGACTGGGCGCTGCTGTGGTTGCCCGAAGGTGGCGACAGCGTGCAGGAAAGCTACGTCAACCTCATCCCCACGGCCCAGGGTGGCACCCACGTCAACGGTTTGCGCCAAGGTTTGCTGGATGCCATGCGCGAATTCTGCGAATACCGCAGCCTGTTGCCACGCGGCGTGAAGCTGGCGCCGGAAGACGTGTGGGAGCGCATCGCGTTCGTGCTGTCGATGAAAATGCAGGAACCGCAATTCTCCGGCCAGACCAAAGAGCGCCTGTCGTCCCGCGAGGCGGCGGCGTTCGTTTCTGGCGTGGTCAAGGATGCCTTCAGCCTGTGGCTCAACGAACACCCGGAGCTGGGCCTGGCCCTGGCGGAACTGGCGATCAACAACGCCGGCCGCCGTTTGAAAGCCAGCAAAAAGGTCGAGCGCAAGCGCATCACCCAAGGCCCGGCATTGCCGGGCAAACTGGCCGATTGCGCCGGGCAAGACCCGATGCGTTCCGAACTGTTCCTGGTGGAAGGTGACTCCGCCGGTGGTTCCGCCAAGCAAGCGCGGGACAAGGAATTCCAGGCGATCCTGCCGTTGCGCGGCAAGATCCTCAACACTTGGGAAGTCGATGGCAGCGAAGTGCTCGCCAGCCAGGAAGTGCACAATATCGCCGTGGCCATCGGTGTCGATCCAGGCTCGGCTGATATCGCCCAGCTGCGCTACGGCAAGATCTGCATCCTCGCCGATGCCGACTCCGACGGTTTGCACATCGCCACCTTGCTGTGTGCGCTGTTCGTCCAGCACTTCCGCCCATTGGTGGATGCCGGTCACGTCTACGTCGCGATGCCGCCGCTGTACCGTATCGACCTGGGCAAAGAGATTTTCTACGCCCTGGACGACGCCGAGCGCGATGGCATCCTTGACCGCCTGGTCGCCGAGAAAAAACGCGGCAAGCCCCAGGTCACGCGATTTAAAGGCCTGGGTGAGATGAACCCGCCGCAGCTGCGCGAAACCACCATGGACCCGAACACTCGGCGCCTGGTGCAGTTGACCCTGGAAGACTTCGCCGGCACCTCGGAAATGATGGACATGTTGCTGGCGAAGAAGCGCGCACCTGATCGCAAAGCGTGGCTGGAGTCCAAAGGCAACCTGGCCGAGGTTCTGGGCTGATGCGCACAGGCTTCGCCCTGGCGATCCTGATGTTGAGCGGGTTGGCGGCCACCCAAGTGGCTGCCGCGCCCGTGGCTGAACTCAAACTGGTTTCCGAACACCCGGTGGACGGCATGCGCGGCGGTAACCTGTCGGGCCTGGCGCTGTGTGGCAAGGAGCTGTGGACGGTTTCCGACCGCGATGACGACCAGATCTACCGCCTCGATATCAGTGCGCCGACCTGGCAGGCCGAAACGGTGAAAATCGACGTGCCGCCCGTGCCCGAGTCCGGCCTCCCTTGGGGTTTGCGCTCGCGTACCAAGGCCGCATCGTTCATTCGCGGTGGCGACCTGGATTTTGAAGGCATCACCTGTGACGCCGCCGGCAACCATTACATCGTCAGCGAAGCCCACGCGGCCGTGCTGCAGGTGCCGGTGGATGGCGCGGCGCAGTGGCTGAAAATCGCCCCGGGCATGGTGCGTGAAGCCCGCGCCAGTGGCATGTTGCTGCACTTCAACGCATTGTTTGAAGGCCTGGCGATTAACCCGCAAGGCGATCAGATTTGGCTGGCCGCCGAGCGCGAGCGACGTGGCTTGATTTCGCTCAAGCGTGGGCAGAGCGTATGGGATTGTGACGGTCCCTGCGTGTTGTTGAGCGAAGCCGGCCAGGAAGTGCAGCCGGCGCAGTTCACCAACGCCAAGGCGGTGTCCAAGGATTTTGCCGACCTGGCGTTGTTCAATGGCAAGCTGTTTACCCTGGAGCGCAATGCGTTCCAGATTTGCCGGCGCGATGCGGTCACGGCCAAAGTCGAGCTGTGCTGGTCGTTTGCCGACGAAACCCTGGCACCGAGTCGGCGTTATGCTCAGCCGTATGGCCTGGCCGAAGCCCTGGTGGTGGATGCAGACGGTGCCTGGTTGGGTATCGACAACAATTTCGGCCCGCGCGCCGATGGTGAAAAACGCCCTGTGGTCTATCGTTTCGCCGCCCCCGTAGGCGGTTGGAGCGCCCAGCCATGAGCGGGCAACCGCCCGGCAAGCGCGCCGGACGTGTACTGATGTTCGTGGCATGGGGCGCCGGGCTGTTTTTGGCCACGCGGTTTTTTGGGCAGTGGGAAGCACGTCAGGAAAATCCCAATGCTGTGGTGACCTCGGAGCAACACGAGGGTTACATCGAAGTGAAATTGCTGGGCAATGGCCAAGGGCATTTTGTTGCCAGCGGCCAGATTAACGGTCAGCCGGTGGCGTTTATGCTCGACACCGGCGCGACCGATGTGGCGGTTCCGGCCGAATTGGCTGACCGCCTGGGGCTTAAACGTGGCCTGCCGGTTACCTTGAGCACCGCCAACGGCCGTGTTCAGGGCTATCGCACCCACCTCGACCGCCTGAAGTTGGGTGATATCGTCCTGCAGGACGTCCGCGCGATAGTGGCGCCGGGCTTGGACGGGGAACAGGTGCTGCTGGGCATGAGTGCATTGAAACAACTTGAATTTACCCAGCGCAGCGGCACATTGCTGCTGCGCCAGACCAAACAATGATGAGGCCCGCATGAGTGACATCCTCGCAGACAGCTTAGATGGCGTAGAACGCCGGTCGCTGGCTGACTTCACCGAAAATGCCTACCTCAACTACTCCATGTACGTGATCATGGACCGTGCCTTGCCGCATATCGGCGACGGCCTGAAGCCTGTACAACGGCGCATTATCTACGCCATGAGTGAGTTGGGCCTGGACGCCGATTCCAAGCACAAGAAGTCGGCGCGTACCGTCGGTGACGTGCTCGGTAAGTTCCACCCGCACGGCGACTCGGCGTGCTACGAAGCCATGGTGCTGATGGCCCAGCCGTTCAGCTACCGCTACACGCTGGTGGACGGCCAGGGTAACTGGGGTGCGCCGGATGATCCCAAGTCCTTCGCCGCCATGCGTTACACCGAAGCGCGCTTGTCGCGGTATTCCGAGGTGCTGCTCAGCGAGTTGGGCCAGGGCACCGCGAACTGGGGCCCGAACTTCGACGGCACCTTGGACGAACCTCTGGTGTTGCCGGCACGTTTGCCGAATATCCTGCTCAATGGCACCACCGGCATTGCGGTCGGCATGGCCACCGACGTGCCGCCGCATAACCTGCGCGAAGTCGCCACCGCCTGCGTACGCTTGCTGGATGAGCCCAAGGCCACGGTCGAGCAGCTCTGTGAACATATCCAGGGTCCGGACTACCCGACCGAAGCGGAAATCATCACGCCGCGCGCCGACCTGCTGAAGATGTACGAAACCGGCAAGGGCTCGGTGCGCATGCGCGCCGTGTACCACATCGAAGACGGCGACATTATTGTCACCGCGCTGCCGCACCAGGTGTCTGGCGCCAAGGTGCTGGAGCAAATCGCCGCGCTGATGCAGGCCAAACCGTCGAAACTGCCGCAAGTTGCCGACCTGCGTGACGAGTCCGACCACGAGAACCCATGCCGCATCGTGATCATCCCGACCAACAGCCGGGTCGACCACGAAGTGCTGATGCAGCACCTGTTTGCCAGCACCGACTTGGAATCGAGCTACCGGGTCAACGTCAACATCATCGGCCTGGACGGCAAGCCGCAGCTGAAAAACCTGCGCAACTTGCTGGTGGAGTGGCTGGAGTTCCGCGTGCAGACCGTGCGCCGCCGCCTGCAATTCCGCCTCGACAAGGTCGAGCGTCGCCTGCACCTGTTGGACGGCTTGCTGATTGCCTACCTCAACCTGGACGAAGTGATCCATATCATTCGTACCGCCGAGCACCCGAAAGCCGAGCTGATCGCGCGTTTCGAGTTGAGCGAGATCCAGGCCGACTACATCCTCGACACCCGCTTGCGTCAGTTGGCGCGACTGGAAGAGATGAAGCTGCGCGACGAGCAGGACGCACTGCTCAAGGAACAAGCCAAGCTGCAAGCCCTGCTGGGCAGCGAAGCCAAGCTCAAGAAGCTGGTACGCACCGAGCTGATCAAAGACGCCGAAACCTACGGTGATGACCGTCGGTCGCCAATCGTCGAGCGTGCTGAAGCGAAAGCTCTGACAGAAACCGAGCTGTTGCCTAACGAGAAAATTACCGTCGTTCTGTCGGAAAAGGGTTGGGTTCGTTCCGCCAAAGGGCATGATATTGATGCCACCGGTCTCTCGTACAAAGCCGGTGATGGCTTCAAGACTGCTGCTGCCGGGCGCTCCAACCAGTTTGCAGTGTTTATCGACTCCACTGGGCGCAGTTACTCGGTGCCGGCGCACACTTTGCCTTCAGCACGTGGGCAGGGCGAACCGCTGACCGGGCGACTCACGCCGCCACCGGGGGCGAATTTTGAGTGTGTGCTGCTGCCGGACGATGATTCGCTGTATGTGATCGCCTCCGACGCGGGTTACGGGTTTGTGGTCAAGGGTGAAGACCTGCAGGCCAAGAACAAGGCGGGCAAGGCGTTGTTGAGCTTGCCGAACAACGCCAAGGTGATCCTGCCGCGTACGGTGGAAAACCGCGAGAGCAATTGGCTGGCGTCGGTGACCACAGAAGGGCGTTTGTTGGTGTTCAAAATCAGCGACTTGCCGCAGCTGGGTAAAGGCAAGGGCAACAAGATTATTGGGATTCCAGGGGAGCGGGTGGCCAGTCGCGAAGAGTATGTGACCGACATCGCCGTGATCCCGGAAGGCTCTACCTTGGTGCTCCAGGCCGGCAAACGCACACTGTCGTTGCGTCCTGACGACCTTGAACATTACAAGGGTGAGCGTGGCCGACGGGGTAACAAATTGCCGCGTGGCTTCCAACGAGTAGATGCTTTGTTGGTCGAAACGCCGGTTTAAGGCCGATTAGAGCCCTCGATCTACGATTTAACGCGTAGATCGACGCTTTCGCGCTGGAGTCATGGCGCATATTCACGGATGATATGGCCTTTCCAGCGCCGGCGTGGCCGAGCGTGTTTAGGTTATTTTTAGTATTACATTGTGGTTCGCCTTGTGGCAGCCACCTGGATGGGATGATGACTGCTCCACGCCTTCCTCTATTTTTGATGCTCGCTGGCCTTTTGGGGCTGGCGGGTTGCAGCACGCACCAGCCGGTGTCGCTGTACCAGCTGGACAGCGGAAGTCCGGCTCAGCCAGCCCAAACTGCTGGCATGGCGGTATTGTTGGGCCCGGTAGTCGTTGCTGATTACCTGCAACGCGAAACCCTGCTGCAACGTCAGAACGACGGCAGCCTGCAAGGTTCCACCGATGGCCGTTGGGCGGGCAGTTTGTCGTCCGATATCAACCAACTGATGTTGCGCCAGGTGGCGGGTCACTTGGACAGCCAGCGTGTGGTGCTCGCGCCTGCGCCAACCGGCTTCACTCCGGATGTGCAGGTGTTGCTGACCATCACCCGGCTCGACTCGGGTGCTTCGCAGCCAGCGATCCTGGATGCGCAGTGGCGCTTGATCGACCGCCGTGGCCAAGTGCGCGATAACCGCATCGTGCACCTGCAGGAAGAGCACACCGGCACCACCGCGTCCCAAGTCCAGGCCCAAGGCGTGTTGTTGCAGCATCTGGCGCAGCAGTTATCGGTGGCGCTCAAGCCATTGGCTAACCAGCCGTCGGTTGCCGAGGCACCGCGCAAGCAGGCGCCCGCACAGTCTAAGCCGGCAGCGCCGGAAAAACCGAAGATGCCGATGGCCACACCGATTCGTACGGATATGGAAGTGTTCAGGTTCTGATCTGAAACCGACCCACAAAAAAGGCCCGCTGACTCAGCGGGCCTTTTTTATTGATCATTCCCACGCTCTGCGTGGGAATGCAGCCTGTGACGCTCTGCGTCACCCTCGCACATGGCTTGGGCCTGCCAGGACGCGGGGCGTCCCAAGAGGCGTTCCCACGCAGAGCGTGGCAACGATCATTGGTCTAGCGGTGTTGGTCAGGGCTTGGTGCGGGTCTCATGCATCCGCGCCAACTGCCGCTCCAGCATTGACGGATACGGCTCCATCAACCGCTCCACACAGCTCGCGCCTTCAGGGCTGGCAATTGGGCGGATACGCGCGCGCTGGCGGATCAACGTGTCTTCACTGATCTTGCGCTCCACCAGCAGCAGGTTGCGGCTGTGTTGCGACAAGGCCAATGCATCCTGGGCGATCTCGGTCAGCAGCAGGTCGATTTGGCTCATGCCAAACAGGTCATCGCCCACGGTTAAACCAAGCTGCAGTTGCAAGGTAATACCGCTGTCGGCCACTTCAATCTGCAGGGCATGGCCCAGGGCGCGCAGCAGCTCGCCGCAGCAAATGGCGTTAGTCAGGTAGTCTTCGCCGCTGTCTTCGCTGTGAAACAGCATTAACGTGCTGCCATCGTTCAGGGTGTGCAGCTCGCTTTGATACAGCGAGGCGGCCTGGTCGAGGCAGTCGCGATAACGCTCCAGCAATTCTGTAAGCCGGGCGCGTGGCAAGCGGCGCAGTTGGTCCTGGGCTCCCAGTTGCACGGCGAGTACGGCGCTGTGCTGAGGCTCGGCGTTTTTCACCGGCGCAGGCTTTGGGGCGACGGCAGGGGCGGCGGACGAGGTGTCACGCAAGTCGGAGAACGGGTCTTCATCATCCAGTTCATCCTCCTCGGCCTTGATCGCCTGGCGCGTCGCAGGTTTGAGGCCAGCCACCGGGGTGCTTTCGTCAAAACCTGGGTCACGCAGGTCGCGCACTTCAAACTCGGCTTCGTCTTCGTCGTAGTCGGTGTCGTCGTACTCCGGCTCGGGCTCAACCTCGGGCACCACCGGTTCGGGGGCGAAGCTGGCGTGGAGCTGGCGGGCGAGGTCGCCGATCTCATCCTGGCGATCAGTGGCCGGGGTGTGTTCGTCGATATCACGCAGCCAGATGCGCAGTTGCATCAGCGGCGTGGAGATATGCCGACCCAGGCGCAAGCTCAAGGCCAGGGCCAACGCCAGCAGGATCGCGCTGAGGATGCCCATGCTCTGCAGGCTGATGGTCATCGGCTGCTGGAATTGCTGCATGTCGAGGCTGATGCGCAGTTGGCCGGCCTTCACATCCTGAAACGTGATATTGCTCTGATACAGGCCTTCGGCTTCGCCCAACAAGCCGTTTTTCGGGCGCTGCCCGGCTTCGGCCATGATCCGGTTGTCCACGCTGTAAATAGCGGCGTGGGCCACCAGCGGGTTCTTGGTCAGGTTATTGAGCAGCACATTGAGGCTGAGGATGTCGTTGGACACCAGCAGCTCAGTCGCCGACGTGGCGGTCTGAGTGGTCAAGCTCTCGCCCAGGGCGTCGGCTTGCTCGTGCATGGCCTGTTTGAACTGCAAACCCATCACGCAGGCGTAGATCACCAGGGCCAGGGCGACCAGGATCACGTTATGGCTGGCGATGCGTAATGCGATCGGTACACGGCGGTGGCGCAGTGCCCGGAAGATCAGCAGGAAGAAGTTATCGGTTTTTACTGGCGTAGGCCGGTTCACTTGAGCTCGGCTCTTTAGTCCGTGAAGTTGACGCGCAGTATAGCGACAGGCCTAGGGCCGGCAAAGCGCTGGCTGTGCCCGATGGTCACTGAAAGTGGGTAGAATGCGGTTTTTTTCCAGCCTGGGGGTGCGCTTTGCGCGAAATTGTCCTGATAAATATCACCGGCGAAGACCGCCCGGGTCTCACCGCAGCCATTACCGGTGTTCTGGCCCAAGGTGGTGTGAACATTCTCGACATCGGCCAGGCAGTGATCCACGACACTCTGTCGTTCGGCATCCTCGTGGAAATCCCGAGTACCGAGCAGGCCTCCTCGGTGCTCAAAGACATCCTGTTTACGGCGTACAAGCTCGATCAGCAGGTGCGTTTCACGCCGGTGTCCGAAGCCGATTATGAGCATTGGGTCGACGGCCAGGGCAAAAAACGCCACATCGTCACCCTGCTGACCCGCAAGGTAACCGCCGAACAGTTGCAACGTGTCAGCTCGATTACCGCCCAGTACGGTTTGAATATCGACCATATCGACCGTCTGTCGGGTCGCATGCCGCTGGACACACCCGCCGACAAGGGCAAGGGCTGCATCGAGTTCTCCGTGCGCGGCGAGCCGGCAGATCCACAAGCCTTGCGCGCCGAATTCCTGAGCGTGGCCCAAGAGCTGAATGTCGATATCGCCTTCCAGGAAGACTCACTGTTCCGCCGTAACCGCCGCCTGGCGGTGTTCGATATGGACTCCACGCTGATCGAAGCCGAAGTCATCGACGAATTGGCCAAAGCCGCCGGTGTAGGCGAGCAGGTGGCCGAAATCACCGAGCGCGCCATGGCCGGTGAGCTGGATTTTCGCGCCAGCTTCAAGGAGCGCCTGGCCTTGCTCAAAGGCCTGGATGTGAGCGTGCTGGACTCGATTGGTGCGTCGCTGCGCCTGACCGAAGGCGCTGAAACCTTGTTCGCCGAACTCAAGCGTCTGGGCTACAAAACCGCAATATTGTCGGGCGGTTTCACCTACTTCGCCAAGCAATTGCAGGCCAAGCTGGGCATCGACTATGTGTTCGCCAACGAGCTGGAAGTGGTGGATGGCAAGGTGACCGGCGTGGCGGTTGAGCCGATTGTCGACGCGCAGCGCAAGGCGGACTTGCTGAAGGAGTTGGCCCATAAGGAAGGCTTGCGTCTGGAGCAGACCATTGCGGTCGGCGACGGTGCCAATGACTTGCCGATGCTGGCGATTGCCGGGTTGGGTGTGGCGTTCCGCGCCAAGCCGCTGGTGAAGCAGTCGGCCAAGCAGGCGATTTCGACGCTGGGTCTGGATGGTGTGTTGTATCTGCTGGGCTTGCGCGACCGCGACGGTCAGCTGTAACACCGTAGTCACTGAAAGAATATGGTCAATGTGGGAGCGGGCTTGCTCGCGAATGCGGTGTGACAGTCAACAGAGATATCGACTGATCTACCGCTTTCGCGAGCAAGCCCGCTCCCACATTTTGATCTTCAATCGGCTCGACTCAGGCTTTTGGCAGTGCCATACCCTGGCCCATCTGCACCGGCGTACCCGCCACCAGTTCTTCAGCCCACTTAACCTGATCCGGCCCAAACAGCACAATCGCCGTCGAACCCAGCTTGAAGCGGCCCAGTTCCGCACCTTTCTCCAAGTGAATCGGCGCGCGTGCAGCTTCGTCGTAGCGGAAGGTTTTCAGCTCACGCTTGGGCGGCGTCACCAGCCCGGCCCACACGGTTTCAATCGACGCGACGATCATCGCGCCCACCAACACCACAGCCATCGGGCCGCGTTCGGTATCGAACAGGCAGACAACGCGCTCGTTACGTGCAAACAACTCCGGCACGTTTTCAGCGGTGGTCTGGTTCACCGAGAAAATCCGACCCGGTACATACACCATCTCACGCAGCGTACCGGCCAATGGCATGTGCACGCGGTGGTAGTCCTTCGGCGACAGGTAGATGGTGGCGAAATCGCCGCCCATGAACGGCGCAGCCAATGCCGCGTCGCCACCCAGCAATTCCAGCACGCTGAAGCTGTGGCCCTTGGCCTGGAACACGCGGCCGTGTTCGATTGGGCCGAGCTGGCTGACGGCACCGTCGGCTGGGCTCAACACCGCGCCAGGGGTTTGATCCAGCGGGCGTGCGCCGTCTTTCAAGGCGCGGGTGAAGAAGGCGTTGAAATGCTCGTAGGCGGTCAGGTCTTCAACCAACGCCTGCGACATGTCGACTTGGTAGCGCTTGGCGAACCAGGCCGTGAAGGCGTTCTTGAACCAGCGCACGCGGCACTCGGCAATGCAGCCGGCCAAGCGCGAGAGCAAGTGGTGCGGCAGCAAGTACTGGCTGAGGATAAACAACTGCTTTTTCATTAACTGTCCTTAAACCTTAAATCTCAACGGGGGTGTCGGGGTGGTTGCCCCATTCGCCCCAGGAACCGGCATAACCTTTGACTCGCGGATAACCGAGCGCCTTGGCCACCAGGTAGGTGAAGCCAGAGCGGTGGTGAGTCTGGCAGTGGGTGATGATTTCTTTGTCTTTGGTCAGCCCGAGGTCTTCGAGGATCTGCGGCATGTCGCGGCGGATACGCAGGTTGCGCGCCTTGTCCATGCCAGCGGTCCATTCGAAGTTCACGGCGCCGGGGATGTGACCGCCCTTGGCTGCAAGCACCTTCTCGCCGGAGTATTCCAGCGGGCCGCGTGCGTCCCAGATGCCAAGGTCGGCCGCGCCAAGGCGGCTTTGCAGGTATTCGCGGGTGGCGGTGGGGCCATCGTGCAAGGTCAGGCTGACCGGGCCGCCGACGGCGGCGGGCACCTCGGTGGACAGCGGGTGTTTACCCTCCAGCCACGCCAGCAGGCCGCCGTCCAGGTAGTGGTATTTCTGGTGGCCGATCACGTCGAGCATCCAGATGAAACGGCCGGCCCAGCCGCCGCCTTCGTTGTCGTAGACCACATAGGTCGCGTCTGGGGTGTGGCCCAGTTCGCCGAAGAGTTTTTCGAGGTCGGCTTTGTGCGGCAGCAAACCGGGCGCGGGCGGCTGGCCCAATTGGGTGCGCTTGGGGTCAACGAAATGCGCGCCGGGGATATGCCCTTCGGCGTAGCGGGCGGCACTGGTGAGGTCCACCAGAATCAGGTGTTCGGCATCCAGTTGACCGAGCAGGTCGCTGGACTCGATCACCAGCGGCAAGCTAGAGAAGTCAGGCATGTGAGGTCTCCTGGGCACAAATGTTGGCGATAAAAGAGGGCGATTGTAGCGCAAGCATCAAGCGCTGCGGTTGGTAAAGCTGTGCAGGGCTTTCTCGATGCATTGAGCGGTTTTGCCGAAGGCTTGCACGGTGGTTTCCGAGAACGGCCCGCCGCCCTGGTCGGCGACCATCAGCATCACCACCTTGCCGTTGCAGCTCAGGGAGCGCAGCAACAGGTGTTCGCCGGTGAACAGGCGACGCAGGATCGGCGGCAGCAATGCCGAGAACTGCGCATGATTGTCCGGCGTGAGGCGCACTTGGGCAGACTTTTCCAGCAGGCGCTGCAGCAGCGTGCTGTTGACCACATCCAGGCTCAGGTTGGCGGCATCTTTGGGCAAGCCGTCGGCTTGATGCACGCGCAGGGTGCTCAAGGCGCGGTCGGCCATGAACAGCAAGACTCGCTGCATGCCGCTGGCGACCAAGGCTTCCCTGGCGCACGTCGTCAGGTGCATGGCGTTGGCAAAGCGGCTCGGCTCTACCAGCAGCTCGGTGCAGCGCTTACGCCACACGGCCAATGATTCGGCGGTGGGCGGCGGTGCCGGCAACAGGCCGCGGTGGATCTTTTGCACATGCCACGGCCAGATCAGCGACAGCGCCGGGTGCCAGAGGTCAGGCATCAAGGTGGTGCGTGCGCTGTTCACCGCTTGCTGGTGAACCTGTTGCTGCACATCACTCAGCGGCTCTTGCAGGTACAGCGCGGTGAGGTACTGCCAGCGCTCGGTGTGCGGGCAGGTCCAGGATTCCTGGGCCGACATCGCCAGGCCGTTGGCCAGCAGCACGGTGTTGGCCGGCTGGTTCAGCCAGCGGCGCAGGTTGGGTTCGGCGTCGAGCAATTGCTGGTGGCGCAGGGCGTCATCTTCGCGGGCGATGTGCAGCGCCTTGACCAGCAAACGCTGCTCGGTCAGCAGCAGTTTGTAGCCCTGGGAGACCCAGATCGGCAGGTGCCAGGTTTCGGTCAAGCTCAGGCACACGTCCAGCAAGCGCACACCGAACAGCTCCTGCTCGACCTTGCGCGCCGACTCGCCTTTGTGGATCACGCGCAATTCCCACTCTTCCAGGAGCTTGGGGTAGGCGATGGCCATCGGCCACAGTGGCGACAGAAACAACAGGCTGCCCCAGTGAATGTCTTGCCACAGCCGCGCGAGGCGGCTGGCGAACAAACCGCTGGCTTGCTGGGAAGCGTGTTGGCTCACCAGCAGCAATTGGCGCAAGGCCACCGGGATGTCTTTTTCCGGCACCGAGGGCAGGCGCACCAACAATTCCTCGGCGCGCTTGAGGCCCAGGCGGTTGAGCGCCACTTCGAGATTTTCCGCCGGTTCGGCCATGCTGCCATGCGTGTGGCTGTTGGCCTCGCGCATGACGCTGAGCACCAGCGCCGGGCTGTTTTGCATTAGCTCGGCAATATCTCGCAACGAACTGCGGCTATCGCGAATGGCTTTGCACACGCGCTCGTGGCTGGCCTGGGGAACGGGCAGCAGCACCTCGTCCAGGCGCTTGATCCAAGCGGCGAGTGTGGTGGGTTTGGTACTTGGGACTGTCGTTTCAATAGCCATGATTGGGGCGCGATCATCACTTGCGTTCAACACGCCCGGAACGGGCCGAATTGGCTTTTCGCCTTAACGGGCTATAGTCTGGCGCAGTTTTGCCGATAAGTAGAACAAGAGTTTTCAGCTTCACCCAATATGTCCATGAACCCGACGGCGCAAGTACCCATCTCCTATGGCTAAAATTATCGGCATCATTGTCGTCTTCGCAAGTGTGCTCGGTGGGTACGTCCTGTCCCACGGTAAAATTGCCGCGCTGGTCCAGCCCTTCGAAGTGCTGATTATCGGCGGTGCCGCGTTTGGCGCATTCTTGCAGGCCAACCCCGGCTACATGACCATGCACGTGATCAAGAAGTCGTTGGGCATGTTCAGCTCGCGCTTCTCCCACACCTTCTATTTGGAAGTGCTGGGGTTGATCTACGAGATCCTCAACAAGAGCCGCCGCGAAGGCATGATGGCCATCGAAGGCGACATTGAAGACGCCGCCGCCAGCCCGATTTTCGCCAAGTACCCGGCAGTGCTCAAAGATGAGCGCATGACCGCCTACATCTGTGATTACCTGCGCATCATGTCCTCCGGCAACATGGCGCCGCACGAGCTGGAAGGCTTGTTCGACATGGAGCTGTTCAGCCTTAAAGAAGAGCTGGAACACCCCTCGCACGCCGTGACCGGCATCGCCGACGGCATGCCCGGCTTTGGTATCGTCGCGGCGGTACTCGGTATCGTGGTGACCATGGCCTCGTTGGGCGAGGGTGACCAGGCGGCCATCGGCATGCACGTAGGTGCGGCGCTGGTGGGTACGTTCTTCGGTATTCTTGCGGCTTACGGCTTCTTCGGCCCGCTGGCCACGTCCCTGGCCCACGATGCCAAGGAAGAAATCAACCTGTACGAGTCGATCAAGGCCAGCCTGGTTGCTTCCGCTTCCGGCATGCCGCCTTCGCTGGCAGTAGAGTTCGGTCGCAAGGTGCTGTACCCCAAGCACCGGCCAAGTTTTGCCGAGCTGGAACAAGCGGTTCGCGGTCGCTAAGTCATGGAAAACAACCAGCCGATAATCATCAAGCGCGTCAAGCGCTTCGCTGCGGGGCACCATGGCGGCGCCTGGAAAATCGCCTTCGCCGACTTTGCGACGGCGATGATGGCGTTCTTCCTGGTGCTGTGGCTGATGTCGACCGCCACACCCGAACAGAAGATCGCCATTGCCGGTTACTTCAAAGACCCGATTGGCTTTTCGGAAAGTGGCACGCCGTTTGTAATCGACCTGGGCGGTTCGCCGCAGCTGGCGCCTGAGCGCACCATCAACCCCGAGGTCAAGACCGAAGCGCCGCAGGAAAAAATCCCGATCGAGCGCGACACCGTCGAGGCCATGGCCGAGCAGGTCGAGCAGGAACGCCTGGAACTGTTGCTGCAGGAGTTGCAGACCAAGGTTGAAGAGAACCCGCAGCTGCTGAAGTTCAAGGACCAGATTTCCTTCGAAATCACCCCCGAAGGCCTGCGCATCCAGATCACCGACGCCGCCAACCGGCCGATGTTCGATTCCGGCAGCGCGCGCTTGAAGCCGTACTTTGAAGACATCCTGCTGGCCATGGCCGACACCATCAAGGCGGTGCCGAACAAGATCAGCATCAGCGGCCACACCGACGCCAAGCCCTATGCGGGCCAGGGCGACTTCGGCAACTGGGAACTCTCAGCCAACCGCGCCAACGCCGCCCGCCGTGCGCTGGTCGCGGGCAGCTACCCGGACCCGCAAGTGGCACGCGTGGTGGGTTTTGCCTCCTCGCAGCTGTTTGATCCCAAGGATCCGTTCAACCCGTTCAACCGTCGCATCGATATCGTTGTGCTGACCAAAAAGGCCCAGCGCGCGATTGAAGGCGATCAAGGTGCAGCGCCAGCGGCGCCGACCCAAGGCGAAGGCGCGCCAGGCGAAGTGCCGGCCGACCCGAACGCTATTCCGCCGGGGCAGGAGCCGCTGCCGGCGCATGAGCTGCGCCAGAAGCTGAACCTGTTTGATGATGGTGGGGTAAAAGATCCTACGGCGCCTACGCCGGCGCCCGGGTCGTAATCCACATGCAAAAAGGCCGCGATGATCGCGGCCTTTTTGTCAGTGCGATCTAGTAACTGCTCTCCGGCAAGCTCGCAATAATCGACCGGTAGCTGTTCATCCGCTGCTGCTGCACGCGGCCGTCTTCCAGGGCCTTGAGCAGTGCACAGCCTGGCTCGCGGTCGTGTTTGCAGTCGCGGAAGCGGCAGGTGCCGATCAGGTCGTTGAACTCGATGAAGCCCGCTTCCACATCGCTGCGGCTGACGTGGCCGAGGCCGAATTCACGGATGCCTGGGGAGTCGATCAACTCGCCGCCGCCAGGGAAGTGGAACAACCGCGCGGTGGTGGTGGTGTGGGTGCCCTGGCCGGACAGCTCCGAGAGCGGGCCGACGCGGGTGTCGACTTCCGGCAACAGGCTGTTGACCAGCGATGACTTGCCCACGCCCGACTGGCCGACGAACACACTGATGCGCCCGTCCAACTGCTGTTGCAGTTGTTCCATGCCGTTGCCGTGATGCGCCGAGACTTCCAGCACCGGGTAACCCAAGGTGCGGTAGACCGCCAGCAGCGCGTTGAGCGCCGGGGCGTTCTGCTCGTCGATCAGGTCGAATTTGTTCAGCAGCAACAGCGGGCGAATACCGGCATGCTCGGCTGCGACCAAATAGCGGTCGATCAGGTTGGCATGCGGCTCGGGCAGTGGCGCGAACACGATCACGATCATGTCGACGTTGGCCGCCACCGGCTTGAGTTGGCCACGGCTGTCGGGGCGGCGCAGTTCGGTGGTGCGCGGCAACTGGGCGACGATCACGCCGATGCCCTGGTTGCCGGCACGCCACACAACCTTGTCGCCAGTCACCAGCGCCGGCAGGTTGGCGCGCAAGTGGCAACGGGAAACAGAGCCTGCGAGTTCGCCTTCCAGCGCCTCGACTTCGACCTGCACACCAAAGTGCGCGATCACCAGGCCCGTTTGTTCGGGGCCCAGGTCGCCGCCTTCGAGCGCTTCCACGGCGGAGGATTCACGTTTGGCGGCGCGAGCGGCGCGTTCACCTTGAATCTTTTCGATGCGCCAGTTTTGGCGACGATTGAGCTGGCGTTTGGCCATTGGTGTTCCGTGTCGATAATGCAAAGGTTAGGTAAAACGGTCGCGAGTCTAGCACGGCCCCGCCTGCTAAACTGCGCAGCTACGCCAAGGTGCAAAGAGAATCAAGCCATGCAAAACCCACAGAACCTGATTTGGATCGATCTGGAAATGACCGGTCTGAACCCCGACACCGACGTCATCATCGAGATGGCGACGATTGTCACCGACAGCAACCTCAACACCTTGGCCGAAGGTCCGGTGATCGCCATCCACCACAGCGACGCCGTACTCGCCACCATGGACGAGTGGAACACCCGCACCCACGGCAATTCCGGCCTGACCCAGCGCGTGCGCGACAGCCGCATCAGCATGCGCGACGCCGAAGCCGAAACCATCGCTTTCCTGGAAAAGTGGGTGCCCAAGGGCAAATCGCCGATCTGCGGCAACAGCATCTGCCAGGACCGCCGCTTCCTTTATACGCATATGAAAGGGCTGGAAAGCTACTTCCATTATCGCAACCTGGATGTGTCCACCTTGAAAGAGCTGGCTGCACGTTGGGCGCCGGAAGTTAAGGACAGCTTCCATAAAGGCAGCACTCACTTGGCGTTGGATGATATTCGCGAATCGATTGCTGAGTTGCAGCATTACCGTAAGCATTTCATCAAGGCTTGAATATGTGGCGCCCGGCCCGGCGCCTTCGCGAGCAAGCCCGCTCCCACATTCGACTGCATTCCAAAGGTGGAACTCGGTCAAATGTGGGAGCGGGCTTGCTCGCGAAGGGCGCGCCTCGGTCTTTCGCCATACGCCCTCTTTTGGTGCCATCACCAAATGATTAGACTGCGCGCCTCTTTGCAAGGATCGCCATCATGCTGTTGATGCTCTACCTCATCGCCATCACCGCCGAAGCCATGACCGGGGCCTTGTCTGCCGGGCGGCGCGGCATGGACTGGTTTGGTGTGGTACTGATCGCCTGCGTCACCGCCCTGGGCGGCGGTTCGGTGCGCGATGTGCTGTTGGGGCATTACCCGTTGACGTGGGTCAAGCACCCGGAATACCTGGTACTGACCTCTATCGCGGCATTGGTAACGATCTTTATCGCGCCGTTGATGCGTCATCTGCGCTCGTTGTTCCTGGCGCTGGATGCCGTCGGCCTGGTGGCGTTCACGTTGATCGGCTGCATGACCGCCCTGGAAATGGGCCACGGCATGTTGGTGGCTTCGGTCAGCGGCGTGATCACCGGGGTGTTCGGCGGCATCCTGCGGGATATCTTCTGCAACGACATCCCACTGATCTTCCGCCGTGAGCTGTATGCCAGCGTGTCGTTCCTGGCCGCGTGGTTTTACATGCTGTGTCTTTATCTGGAGCTGCCGAGCGAGCAAGCGATTCTGCTGACCTTGTTCAGCGGCTTTCTATTGCGCCTGCTGGCGATACGGTTTCACTGGGAAATGCCCAAGTTCGTCTACAACGACGACGTGCACTAGCGGTTGGCGTGCTGGTTCAGCGCCCATTCCACGTGTTCACGCACTAACTCGGAGGGATAGTCCCGGCGCGCCTTCAAGGCTTCCAGCACCGGAATGCTCGACGGCGCATTGCCCAGGCCCACCGCCAGGTTGCGCAGCCAGCGCTCATAACCGGCGCGGCGTAGCGGCGAACCCTCGGTGCTGCTGAGGAATTTATCCTCGTCCCACATAAACAGTTCGGCCAGCTCGGCGTTATCCAGATTGTGCCGTGGCTTGAAATCGCCCTCAGCGGTGGGGCGGGCGAAACGATTCCACGGGCAAACGATCTGACAGTCATCGCAACCGAACACGCGGTTGCCGATTAATGGGCGCAAGTCTTCCGGGATGGCAGTCTTCAGTTCGATGGTGAGGTAGGAAATGCAGCGTCGCGCGTCCAGTACATAGGGGCCGACGAAGGCATTGGTGGGGCAGATATCCAGGCACGCGGTGCAGCGGCCGCAGTGCTCGGTGCTGTGCGGGGCGTCAACCGGCAGGGGCAAATCGACAAACAGCTCGCTCAAGAAGAAATAGCTGCCGGCCTTGCGATTGAGCACCAGGGTGTTTTTGCCGATCCAGCCGAGACCGGCTTGCTCGGCGATGGCTTTTTCCAGCACCGGCGCGCTGTCGACAAAGGCGCGAAAACCAAACGGGCCGATTTGCGCCTGAATACGGTCAGCCAGTTGCTGCACGCGCTTGCGGATCAGCTTGTGGTAATCGCGGCCCAGCGCGTAGCGGGAGATGTAGGCTTTTTCTGGCTTGGCCAGCAATTGCGCCATTTGGGTGTCGCCTGGCAGATAATCCATGCGCAGCGACACCACGCGCAAAGTGCCCGGCACCAATTCATCGGGATGCGAGCGTTTGCTGCCATGGGCGCCCATGTAGTCCATCTCGCCGTGGTAGCCCGCGTCGAGCCAACGTTGCAGGTGTTGTTCATGCTCGGCCAGGTCGAGGCCGCTGATGCCGACTTGTTGAAAGCCCAGCTCGCGGCCCCAGTCTTTGATCGATTGGGCGAGGGCGGGCAGATCGGTGGTGATGGCAGGCATGAGACAAGGGAAACCGCAGGTTAGATAGGTATAATTCTGCCAGACATCGGAGCTTGAAGACGCATGCCGCAGACAAAACACGCAATAACCGACGTACAGCCACTGTTACACGGCCATTTGCCGCAACTGGCCGCACGTTCCCCGGACGCCCATAAAGGCCAATTCGGCCACCTGCTGGTCATCGGCGGCGACCGCGGCTTTGGCGGCGCCGCGCTATTGAGTGCAGAAAGCGCCTTGCGCAGCGGCGCGGGCATGGTTTCGCTGGCGACCCGTATTGAACACGTGCCAGCCGCGTTGGCGCGTTTGCCAGAAGTCATGACGGTGGGCGTTAGTTCGGCCAACCAGTTGATGGGGTTGCTGGAAAAGATCTCGGTGATTGTCATCGGCCCTGGCCTGGGTGACGCCTCTTGGGGCAAAAGCCTGCTTTCCGTCGCTGCCAACGCCAAGCAGCCGCAAGTCTGGGATGCTGACGCGTTGAATCAGTTGGCCACGGGCAGTGTCAGCCTGCCGGCCAACTCGGTAATCACACCACACCCTGGCGAGGCCGCGCGCTTGATGGGCATCACGACAGCCGAGGTTCAGGCCGATCGCCTTAAGGTGGCGCGCGCGTTGAGCCAGAAATTCAATGCAGTGGCTATCCTCAAGGGTGCTGGCAGTTTGATTGCCTGCCCGGACGGGCGTGTTTCGCGCTGTGATCAGGGCCATCCGGCGATGGCCACTGCGGGGTTGGGGGACGTGTTGAGCGGTGTGGTCGGCGCGTTGCTGGCCCAAGGTATGCCAGCCTATGAGGCCAGCTGCCTGGCGGTGTGGTTGCACGCTACGGCCGGGGATCGCCAAGGCACTTTTGGTCGCGGCCTGGCTGCCAGCGACCTGATACCTGCCATTCGTCAATTGCTGGAGGAGCAGTCACCGTGTCTGAAGTAACTCTTTTCCTGGCCGATGAAGACGCGATGGTCGCGTTGGGTGGTCGCATCGCCCAGGTTACGGCCGGCGCTGGGCTGGTCTTTCTTGAAGGCGACTTGGGGGCGGGTAAAACCACGCTGTCGCGGGGGATTATTCGCGGCTTGGGCCATACGGGCGCGGTAAAAAGCCCGACGTTCACCCTGGTCGAACCCTATGAGATCGGTGAGGTGCGAGCCTTCCACTTTGACCTCTATCGCCTGGTCGACCCCGAAGAGTTGGAGTACATGGGCATCCGTGATTACTTCGACGAAGATGCGTTGTGCCTGATCGAGTGGCCAGATAAAGGCACAGGCTTTTTGCCAAAGCCGGACCTGACCATTACCATTACGCCGCATGAATCAGGACGTCAGCTGAAGTTGTTGCCCCAGAGCGCGCGCGGCCAGTCGTGGTGCGCCGCTTTGGCATTGGAATTCAAATAATTGGTGGGGTTAGGTATGCGCTTTCGCGCGATGGTTGCTGTCGTAGGGGTGTTGCTTGCGGCAATGACTTTCAATGCTCTGGCTGCTTCACAGGTGAAAAGTGTTCGCCTGTGGCGAGCGCCGGATAACACGCGACTGGTGTTCGACCTGTCTGGCCCGGTCCAGCACAGCGTCTTTACCTTGACGGCGCCTGATCGCCTGGTGATCGACATCAACGGTGCGACCCTGGCCGCGCCGCTGAAAGTCTCCACCGCCAACACACCGATTACTGCGATGCGCTCGGCCCAGCGCACGCCGACCGACCTGCGTGTGGTCATCGACCTGAAAAAGGCCGTCACCCCGAAAAGTTTTGTGCTGGCGCCTAACGCCCAATACGGCAACCGTTTGGTGGTCGACCTGTTCGACAACGCCGCCGATGCCGCGCCGCCGCCTGCGCCAACCCCGAGCGTTGCGACCGTGCCGGCCGTGCCGGTCAACCCGTCGCAGCCTCAGGTCAAACTGCCGCCGCCGCCGCCAGCGCCTGCGGGCAAGCGCGATATCATCGTGGTGATCGACGCCGGCCATGGTGGTGAAGACCCGGGTGCCTCCGGCTCGCGCGGCCAGCATGAAAAAGACGTGGTACTGGCCATCGCCCGTGAACTGCAGCGCCAGGTCAATGGCATGAAAGGCTATCGCGCCGAGCTGACCCGCACCGGCGACTACTTCATCCCGTTGCGCGGCCGAACCGAAATCGCCCGCAAGAAAGGCGCCGACCTGTTCGTGTCGATCCACGCCGACGCCGCACCGTCTGCCGCCGCCTTCGGCGCCTCGGTGTTTGCGCTGTCGGATCGCGGCGCCACGTCCGAGACCGCGCGTTGGCTGGCTGACAGTGAAAACCGTTCCGACTTGATCGGCGGAGCCGGCAACGTGTCTCTCGACGACAAAGACAAAATGCTTGCCGGCGTACTGCTCGACCTGTCGATGACCGCGTCACTGACCTCCAGTTTGAACGTCGGCCAGAAAGTCCTGAGCAACATCGGTCGCGTCACGTCTTTGCACAAGCAGCGCGTGGAGCAGGCCGGGTTCATGGTGTTGAAGTCGCCGGACATTCCATCGATCCTGGTGGAAACCGGGTTTATCTCCAACTCCAACGAAGCCTCGAAGCTGGCCAGTGCCAGCCACCAGCAGGCGTTGGCGCGTTCTATCAGCGCGGGCATTCGCCAGTTCTTCCAGCAGAACCCGCCACCGGGCACTTACATTGCCTGGCTGCGTGACTCCGGGAAAATCGCCCAGGGCCCGCGTGACCATCGCGTGCAGCCCGGCGACACCCTGGCGATGCTGGCCGTGCGCTTCCAGGTCTCGGCCGCTACCTTGCGCAGCGCCAATAACCTGAAAACCGATGAGTTGAAAGTTGGCCAGGTGTTAACCATCCCTGGCACCGAATTGGCGGCGCAGTAATGAGCGAATCAGTCTTGAACAGTGGTTCGCGTATCGAACTGCTCAGCCCACGCCTCGCCAACCAGATTGCTGCGGGCGAGGTGGTTGAGCGCCCGGCGTCGGTGATCAAGGAACTGCTGGAAAACAGCATCGACTCCGGCGCCAAGCGCATTGATGTCGACGTGGAGCAGGGCGGCGTCAAGCTGCTGCGGGTGCGCGATGACGGCAGCGGCATCTCTTCCGATGACCTGCCGCTGGCCCTGGCGCGTCACGCCACCAGCAAAATCCGTGACTTGGAAGACCTTGAACGGGTGATGAGCCTGGGCTTTCGCGGTGAGGCTTTGGCGTCTATCAGCTCGGTGGCGCGCCTGACCCTGACCTCGCGCACCCGCAGCGCCGAGCAGGCCTGGCAGGTGGAAACCGAAGGCCGTGACATGGCGCCTCGGGTCCAGCCAGCCGCGCACCCCGTGGGCACTTCGGTGGAAGTGCGCGACTTGTTCTTCAACACCCCGGCGCGGCGTAAATTCCTCAAAGCCGAAAAAACCGAATTCGATCACCTGCAAGAAGTCATCAAGCGCCTGGCCTTGGCGCGTTTCGACGTGGCGTTCCACTTGCGTCACAACGGCAAGACCATCCTCAGCCTGCACGAAGCCCATGACGACGCTGCGCGCGCTCGGCGGGTCTCGGCGATTTGCGGCGCAGGCTTCCTGGAGCAGGCACTGCCGATTGAAATCGAACGTAATGGCTTGCGGCTGTGGGGTTGGGTCGGGTTGCCGACCTTCTCCCGTAGCCAGGCGGACTTGCAGTATTTCTTTGTGAATGGTCGCGCGGTCCGCGACAAACTGGTGGCTCACGCGGTGCGCCAGGCCTATCGCGACGTGCTGTTCAACGGGCGGCATCCTACGTTTGTACTGTTTTTTGAGGTCGACCCGTCGGTGGTCGACGTCAACGTGCACCCGACCAAGCACGAAGTGCGCTTCCGTGACGGGCGCATGGTGCATGACTTCCTGTATGGCACCTTGCACCGTGCCCTCGGTGATGTGCGCCCGGACGATCAACTGTCTGCGCCGATTGTGACGGCGGTGGTGCGCCCTAGTGGCCCGGACGCCGGTGAGTTCGGCCCTCAGGGCGAAATGAGCCTGGCGGCCAATTTGCTGCAATCGCCACAGCCACAGCCCGCTTATACGGCGCCGGGTTCCGGGTCGGGTGCGGGTTACCAGTATCAATACACGCCGCGTCCGCAATCGGCGGTGCCGGTGGCGGAGGCCCAGGCGGCCTACCGCGAATTTTTTGCGCCGCTGCCCGGTGCCGAACCGGGCGCTGTCGCGTTGCCGGAGGGCGGTGGTGATATCCCGCCGCTGGGCTATGCGCTGGCGCAACTCAAGGGCATCTACATCCTCGCGGAAAACGCCCATGGCCTGGTGCTGGTGGACATGCACGCCGCCCATGAGCGGATCATGTACGAGCGCCTGAAAATCGCCATGGCCAGCGAAGGCCTCAGCGGCCAGCCATTGCTGGTGCCCGAATCCCTGGCAGTGAGCCAGCGTGAAGCCGATTGTGCTGAGGAGCACCACAGCGTGTTCCAGAAGCTGGGCTTCGAATTGCAGCGCCTGGGCCCGGAAACCCTGGCGATCCGACAGATTCCGGCATTGCTCAAGCAAGCCGAAGCTAACCGTCTGGTCGCCGACGTGCTGGCGGATCTGATGGAATACGGCACCAGTGATCGCATCCAGGCACACATCAATGAGCTGCTCGGCACCATGGCCTGCCACGGCGCCATCCGCGCCAACCGCCGCCTGGCTTTGCCGGAAATGAACGGCTTGCTGCGCGACATGGAAAACACTGAGCGCAGCGGCCAATGCAACCATGGCCGACCGACCTGGACCCAAATGGGCCTGGACGATCTGGACAAACTGTTCTTGCGCGGCCGTTGATGAGCGCCTTGCCCCCCGCGATCTTCCTGATGGGCCCCACGGCCGCCGGCAAGACCGACCTGGCCATCGAGCTGACCAAGGTGTTGCCGTGCGAGCTGATCAGTGTTGACTCTGCCCTGGTTTACCGGGACATGGACATCGGCACGGCCAAGCCCTCCAAAGCGCTGCTGGCCGAGTATCCGCATAAGCTGATCGACATTATCGACCCGGCCCAAAGCTATTGCGCGGCAGATTTTCGCGCGGATGCCTTGGCGGCCATGGCCGACATCACCGCGCGGGGCAATATTCCGCTGCTGGTGGGCGGCACGATGCTCTACTACAAGGCTTTGCAGGAAGGCCTGGCGGACATGCCACCGGCCGACGCCCAGGTGCGCGCCGAGCTTGAGGAAGAGGCTGCACGCCTTGGCTGGCAAGCCCTGCACGACCAATTGGCGGCGGTTGACCCGGTGTCGGCGGCGCGCATTCACCCCAATGACCCCCAGCGCCTTAGTCGCGCCCTGGAAGTCTGGCGGGTCAGCGGCCAGACCATGACTGAACATCGGCTGAAACAAACTGCGCAAAGTGCTGACGCAGGCGCATCTGGACAGTCAGTATTGCCCTATACTGTGGCGAATCTGGCCATTGCTCCGGCAAATCGTCAGGTGCTGCATGAACGAATTGCACAAAGATTCACAATTATGTTGGAACAGGGGTTTGTGGAGGAGGTCGTAGCACTGCGTTCCCGAGGTGACCTGCATGCTGGGTTACCGTCGATACGTGCTGTTGGCTACCGCCAAGTCTGGGATCATCTGGATGGCAAGCTGACGTCAGCCGAAATGCAGGAGCGCGGCATCATTGCCACGCGCCAATTGGCGAAGCGCCAGTTCACCTGGTTGCGCAGCTGGAGCGATTTGCACTGGTTGGACAGCCTGGACAGCGACAATCTGTCACGCGCCTTGAAATACTTGGGAACGGTCTCCATATTGAGCTGAGTCCTTGCAATTGCCGTCTATCCTTGGGGGTGTGACGGCCATAAGCTATCTATTTTCCGAATTTTATTATTGATCCTTAAAGGAGTGCGGCACATGTCAAAAGGGCATTCGCTACAAGACCCTTACTTGAATACTTTACGTAAAGAGAAAGTGGGGGTTTCCATCTACCTGGTCAACGGGATCAAGCTGCAAGGCACGATCGAGTCGTTCGACCAGTTCGTGATCCTGCTGAAAAACACCGTCAGCCAGATGGTTTACAAGCACGCTATCTCGACAGTAGTTCCAGTTCGTCCTATCCGTCTGCCTAGCGCAGCTGGTGATGAAGCCGGTGACGCTGAGCCAGGTAACGCCTGATAGGAGTCTCCTTTGTTCTTTGAGCGCCACGGTGGTGGTGAGCGAGTGATCCTCGTTCACTTGGATGGACAGGACCCTGAGGCGCGCGAAGATCCGCAGGAGTTTCAGGAGTTGGCAAATTCGGCCGGCGCCGAGACCGTTGCGTTTTTTAACGTGCCGCGTCATCGGCCAACCGCCAAATTCCTGATCGGCAGCGGCAAGGTCGAGGAACTGCGCGAGCTGGTTCATGCCGAAGAAGCCGATCTGGTGATCTTCAATCACACCCTTACGCCCAGTCAGGAACGTAACCTCGAACGTGTTTTCGAGTGTCGCGTGATCGACCGCACCGGTCTGATTCTCGATATTTTCGCCCAGCGCGCCCGTACCCATGAGGGCAAGCTCCAGGTAGAACTGGCCCAGCTTGACCACATGAGCACCCGGCTGGTTCGCGGCTGGACTCACCTTGAGCGTCAGGGTGGCGGTATCGGCATGCGCGGTCCGGGCGAAACCCAACTGGAAACCGACCGACGTCTGCTGCGGGTGCGCCTGCGCCAGATCAAGGGCCGCCTGGAGAAGGTGCGCAGCCAGCGCGAACAATCGCGTCGTGGCCGTATGCGTGCGGATATCCCTACCGTTTCCCTGGTGGGCTATACCAACGCCGGCAAATCCACCCTGTTCAATAACGTGACGAAATCGGACGTGTACGCGGCCGACCAACTGTTCGCTACCCTCGACCCGACCTTGCGTCGTCTGGAACTGGACGACTTGGGGCCGATTGTCCTGGCCGATACTGTAGGCTTCATTCGTCACCTGCCTCACAAGCTGGTCGAGGCGTTTCGGTCTACGCTCGAAGAGTCGAGCAATTCCGACTTGCTGTTGCACGTGATCGATGCGGCTGAACCGGATCGCATGTTGCAGATTGAACAGGTGATGGTGGTGCTGGGCGAGATTGGTGCACAGGACTTGCCGATCCTCGAGGTCTATAACAAACTCGATTTGCTTGAGGGCGTTGAGCCACAAATTCAGCGCGACGAGGACGGCAAGCCCCAGCGGGTCTGGCTGTCGGCGCGCGATGGCAGTGGTTTGGAATTGCTTGAACAAGCCATTGCCGAGTTGCTGGGCAGCGATTTGTTCGTCGGCACCTTGCGCTTGCCTCAGCGTTTTGCTCGACTGCGTGCACAGTTTTTCGAGTTGGGCGCCGTACAGAAAGAAGAATACGACGAAGAAGGTGTCAGCTTGCTGGCCGTTCGATTGCCGCGCTCGGAGCTGAATCGGCTGGTCAGCCGTGAAGGTGTGGTGCCGACGGAGTTCATCGAACAACACACTTTGCAATAAAAGCCTCCTAAAGCGGTTGTGCCGCAGCAGCAGGCATTCTGTAGCATTGGTCGGCGCGCCGTGGGTGCGTCTTTGCTTTATCAGATGGAGAGCGCTATGGCTTGGAATGAGCCGGGTGGCAACTCGAATAATCAGGATCCTTGGGGTGGTAAACGCCGCAATAATGGCGACCGCAAGGGGCCACCAGATCTCGACGAGGCCTTCCGAAAGCTGCAGGAAAGCCTGAATGGGTTGTTCGGTGGTGGGAAAAAACGTGGTGGTGACGACGGCGGTCGCACAAGCAAGGGCGGTGGCTATGGCCTGCTGGGCCTGGGTCTTGTCGTGCTCGCAGCCGTGTGGCTGTACAGCGCGGTTTACGTAGTCGACGAGCAGGAGCAAGCCGTGGTGCTGCGCTTCGGCAAGTACTACGAGACTGTCGGCCCCGGCCTGAACATCTATTTCCCCCCGATCGACAAGAAGTACATGGAGAACGTCACGCGTGAGCGTGCCTACACCAAGCAGGGCCAGATGCTGACCGAAGACGAGAACATCGTCGAAGTGCCGCTGACCGTGCAGTACAAGATCAGCAACCTGCAGGATTTCGTGCTGAACGTTGATCAGCCAGAGATCAGCCTGCAACACGCAACCGAAAGCGCCCTGCGCCACGTGGTGGGTTCTACCGCCATGGACCAGGTGCTGACTGAAGGTCGTGAGTTGATGGCCAGTGAGATCAAGGAGCGCCTGCAGCGGTTCCTCGATACGTATCGCACCGGTATCACCGTCACCCAGGTGAACGTACAGAGCGCAGCTGCACCGCGCGAAGTGCAGGAAGCCTTTGATGACGTGATCCGCGCCCGTGAAGACGAGCAGCGTTCGCGCAACCAGGCTGAAACCTACGCCAACGGCGTTGTGCCGGAAGCCCGTGGTCAGGCCCAGCGTATCCTTGAGGATGCCAACGGTTACCGCGATGAAGTGGTCTCGCGCGCCAAGGGTGAGGCGGATCGCTTCACCAAGCTGGTCGCCGAGTACCGCAAGGCTCCGGAAGTCACGCGTGAGCGTCTGTACCTGGACACCATGCAGGAAGTCTTCAGCAACACCAGCAAGGTTCTCGTGACCGGCAGCAAGGGTGGGCAGAACAACCTGCTGTACCTGCCGCTGGACAAGATGATCGAAGGTGGTCGTAGCAGTACCAGCGCGCCGGCTACCGGTTCGACCGCTGCTGCCAACGAAGCGAGCGCCCGTGCGGCCGCTGACTTGCTGCAACAGCAAACACGTACCAGGGAGAGTCGTTGATGAGCAATAAATCGCTGACCGCCCTGATTGTGGGCGTCGTCGTGGTCATCGCTGCCTGGAACTGCTTCTACATCGTGTCTCAGACCGAGCGCGCGGTGTTGCTGCAATTCGGTCGTGTGGTCCAGGCAGATGTCCAGCCGGGCCTGCATGTGAAAGTCCCCTACGTGAACCAGGTGCGCAAGTTTGACGGCCGCCTGATGACCCTGGATGCACCGACACAGCGCTTCCTGACCCTGGAAAAGAAAGCCGTGATGGTTGACGCCTACGCCAAGTGGCGCGTCAAGGATGCCGAGCGCTTCTACACTGCGACTTCCGGCCTCAAGCAGATTGCCGACGAGCGCTTGTCGCGCCGTCTGGAATCGGGCCTGCGTGACCAGTTTGGTAAGCGCACCCTGCACGAGGTGGTATCCGGTGAACGTGATGCGCTGATGGCTGACATCACACGCTCGTTGAACACCATGGCTGAAAAAGAGCTGGGCATCGAAGTTGTCGATGTTCGGGTCAAGGCGATCGACCTGCCCAAGGAAGTGAACCGCAGCGTGTTCGAGCGTATGAGCACCGAGCGTGAGCGTGAAGCCCGTGAGCACCGCGCCAAGGGTAACGAGTTGGCTGAAGGTATCCGTGCGGATGCCGACCGTCAGCGCCGTGTACTGCTGGCAGAAGCTTATCGCGAGTCTGAAGAGGCCCGTGGTGATGGCGATGCTCAAGCGGCGTCGATCTATGCCAAGGCTTATGGCCAGGACCAGGAGTTCTACGCGTTCTATCGTAGCCTGCGCGCCTACCGTGAAAGCTTCGCGAACAAAACCGACGTCATGGTGCTGGACCCAAGCAGCGACTTCTTCCGCTACCTGGAAAAGTCCAAGTAACCAGCCGGTGATTCTGTAGGACCCACTCCGTCGGGCGGCTAAAATGCCTGGCGGGGTGATCCTTTCAGAAAACGGGTGTATGATGCGGCAGCCGGGAAATTCCCGGCTTTTTTGCGTCTGCATGTTTGATTGTTGTTGTGCGCCGCAGACGCCACAGGTTTTTCGAGGAAAGTGCCCGACGAGGCCGCTAGCAGGCCATTTCGTCACGTCGTTCTTGCGCGTTGTTTACGCGGGGGCCGGGCATTTTCTGCTTCACTCAAGGCTCGGCCGAGGGCTGGCCGCCCGGATCATAGGGGAATGGCGTAATGGCAACGGTAGACCGCTGGCTGCTGCCAGATGGCATCGAAGAAGTACTGCCACCAGAAGCTGCGCGCATTGAAGTAGCGCGTCGCCAGGTGTTGGATCTGTTCCAGAGCTGGGGTTACGAGTTTGTCGTGACTCCCCATATCGAGTACCTGGAATCCCTGCTGACAGGCGCGGGCCAGGACCTGGATCTGCGCACCTTCAAGGTCATCGACCCGCAGTCGGGCCGGCAAATGGGCTTTCGTGCCGACATCACGCCGCAAGTGGCGCGTATCGATGCGCACACCTTGCGCCGCGAAGGCCCGAGCCGCCTGTGCTACGCCGGCAGCGTGCTGCATGCTCAGCCGCGTGCCTTGTCGTCTTCGCGTAGCCCGATCCAGCTGGGCGCCGAGTTGTACGGTGATGCCAGCCCGAGCAGCGACGTTGAAGTGATCAGCTTGATGCTGGCCATGCTGCAGCTGGCGGATGTGCCGGATGTGCACATGGACCTGGGCCACGTGGGTATTTACCGTGGCCTGGCCCGTGCAGCCGGTTTATCCGGTGAAGTGGAGCAACAGTTGTTCGATGCCCTGCAGCGCAAGGCCATCGATGAAGTCATCGCCCTCACCGAGGGTGTGCCGGCTGACCTCGCCGACATGCTGCGCGCACTGGTCAACCTGTGCGGCGGCCGTGAAGTGCTGGTGGCTGCCCGTGAGCGCCTGGCCAATGCGCCGGCGCCAGTATTGGCGGCGCTGGATGACGTGCTGGCGATTGCCGAGCGGTTGTCGGCGCGGTTCCCGGAGTTGCCGCTGTATTTTGACCTGGGCGAGTTGCGCGGCTACCACTACCACACCGGTGTAGTGTTCGCCGTATTTGTACCGGGTGTTGGCCAAGCCATCGCCCAAGGCGGTCGTTATGACGATATCGGCGCCGATTTCGGTCGCGCACGTCCGGCGACCGGCTTTTCCACCGATTTGAAAACCCTGGTGACCCTGGGGCGTGCTGAGGTCGAGCTGCCGTCTGGTGGCATCTGGATGCCCGACAGTACGGACGCAGCACTCTGGCAGCAGGTTTGCCAGTTGCGCAGTGAGGGTCAGCGTGTTGTCCAGGCTTTGCCTGGGCAGCCATTGGCCGCCGCCCGTGATGCGGACTGCGACCGGCAATTGATTCTGCAGAACGGGCTTTGGCAAGTTTCGCCACTGGCTTCTTGAGTTTTCCTGCCGGCCATCGCCGGCACCAAGTTTGCGCGAATGAGGACAAGTGTTATGGGTAAGAATGTCGTAGTCCTGGGCACCCAATGGGGTGATGAGGGCAAAGGCAAGATCGTTGATCTGCTGACCGAACATGCTGCCGCCGTAGTGCGCTACCAAGGTGGCCACAACGCTGGCCACACCCTGGTCATCGATGGCGAAAAAACCGTCTTGCACCTGATCCCGTCGGGCGTACTGCGCGAAGGCGTGCAGTGCCTGATCGGTAACGGCGTGGTGGTTGCACCTGACGCCCTGCTGCGTGAGATCACCAAGCTGGAAGAGAAAGGCGTACCGGTGCGCGAGCGCCTGCGTATCAGCCCGTCCTGCCCGCTGATCCTGTCCTTCCACGTTGCGCTGGACCAGGCCCGTGAAAAGGCCCGTGGCGAGCTGAAGATCGGTACGACCGGTCGTGGCATCGGCCCGGCCTACGAAGACAAGGTTGCTCGTCGTGGCCTGCGTGTGGGCGACCTGCTCAACATGCCGCGTTTTGCAGACAAGCTGCGTGAACTGGTGGACTACCATAACTTCATGCTGGTGGGTTACTACAAAGAGCCAGCCATCGAGTTTGAAAAGACCCTGGCTGAGTGCAAGGAATACGCTGAACTGCTCAAGCCGCTGATGCTGGACGTGACGGCCGAGCTGCACGACCTGCGTCGTGCCGGCAAAGACATCATGTTCGAAGGCGCCCAAGGTTCGTTGCTGGACATCGACCACGGCACCTACCCGTACGTGACCAGTTCCAACACCACCGCTGGCGGCGTTGCGACCGGTTCGGGCGTCGGCCCGATGTTCCTGGACTACATCCTGGGCATCACCAAGGCTTACACCACACGCGTAGGTTCGGGTCCATTCCCGACTGAGCTGTTCGACGAAGTCGGTGCGCACCTGGCCAAGCAAGGTCACGAGTTCGGCGCGACCACCGGCCGTGCTCGTCGTTGCGGCTGGTTCGACGCGGTTATCCTGCGTCGCGCTATCGATGTGAACAGCATCTCGGGCATCTGCCTGACCAAGCTGGATGTACTCGACGGTCTGGAAACCATCAACATCTGTGTCGGCTACAAAGATGCAGACGGTAAAGACGTTGCCCCGACCGACGCTGACAGCTACGTAGGCCTGCAGCCTGTGTACGAAGAAGTGCCAGGCTGGACCGAATCGACCGTGGGTGCCAAAACCCTGGAAGAGCTGCCAGCTAACGCGCGTGCTTACATCAAGCGCGTTGAAGAGCTGATCGGCGCGCCAATCGACATTATTTCGACGGGCCCGGACCGCAACGAGACCATCGTTCTGCGTCACCCGTTCGCTTAATAAGCTGTTGATGTAAAAAGCAAAGGGCTCCTTCGGGAGCCCTTTGTCGTATCTGGCTGGTAAACGGCACGACCCTTGCTATGGTTCTTTCTTTCGCGGTGCTATCAAATTAATGGCACCCGTGGTGGAGGGATTCCCAGTGTCTGCCGTTCTCTCATTGTTACAAAGCCGGCTGTTGCGGCCGGTGTTCGTTACCCTAGGTATCGCTCTTTTGGTGCAAGTGCTGGTGGCCGTCGCCCTGACGCGAAGCACCGTCACTGCATTGGAAGCTGATTTGGGCAACCGACTGGGCGTCGACAGTCAAAAACTGTCCGGCGAGCTGGCGCAAGCCGGCAAGGAAGTCACATCCAGTCTGGACAGCCTGTCTTCCAGCACGCGCCAGCGTTTGACGGCCGGGCTTTCCACGCGTCTGCAGGACGAGCAAAAGCAACTGCGTGCGACCTTGGAGAAAGACCTGCAAGACTCTGCCAACGATATGGCGCAGCTACTGGCCTCGGTGGCGCCTCGCGCCATGTGGGACAGCGACGTGCCGACACTGTCGGAGTTCGCCCGGCGTGCCCAGCGCAATCCCAACGTGTTGTTCGTGGTCTATGACGACGCCACCGGGGAGCATCTGACCCGTTATCTGAACCGTGACAACCCGATCAACCAGGCATTGCTGGCCAAGGGGCAGGGCGACCGTGCGCTGGATAAAGTCTTGGACGCGGCGAAAAATGATCCTGCCGTGTTCTACGTCGAAGCATCCATCAGCCCCAATGGCGTCGAGATCGGCAAAGTTCGCATGGGGGTTTCGACCACGGCGGTCGAGGCCGACCTGGCTGCGCTGGATAAACGTTTTGCCGCACTGATCGCCAGCAGTGATCAGTTGGTGGGCGACAGCCTCAAGGGGGCTGCCGCCGACAGCGCGGCGGCCATGGGCGCGCGCCTGCAGTCTGCGCAAGCCACCGCGACGCAGATGACCGCCAATACCACCAGCGCCGTACAGGAGGCAGCAGGCACTTTGCGCTGGCGCATCGGCATGGGGCTTGCGATTGTTGGGTTCGGCGTATTGCTGTTGATCGCCATTGTGCTGGGGCGGCGTGTGGTTAACCGCCTGAAGTTGTTGATCGCGGCCATGGATGACCTGGCGGCGGGCGAGGGCGACCTCACCAAGCGCGTGCAGATCAGCAGCAAGGACGAAATCGGCGACATGGCCTCGGCGGTCAATCGCTTTGTGGACAAGTTGCAGCCGATCGTGCGCGAGGCGGGCGATGTGGCCCAGCGTACCGGCGTGGAAATCGGCGCCATGACCTTGCGCAATGCCGGGGCTGACAAGGCGGCCGGTTTGCAACGCGATGAGGTGGCCGAGAGCTTGCGCGCGTTGTCGCAGATGGCCGACGAGGCGCAAGCCGAAAGCCATGCGATGCAGGCGGCCTTGCAACAGGTGGTGGATATCCGCCAGGCCACGGATGAGAACTCGCGCACTTCGGCCGAAGTCGGCAGCTTGATCGAGGCGTTGGCCGGGCAGGTTCAGGCCGGCTCCCAAGTCATTGAGCGCCTGGCCCAGCAAAGCGAGCAGATCGAAGTGGTGTTGACGGTGATTCATGGCATCGCTGAGCAGACCAATTTACTGGCGCTTAACGCCGCCATCGAAGCCGCGCGGGCCGGTGAGACCGGGCGCGGTTTCGCGGTGGTGGCCGACGAAGTGCGCGCGCTGGCGAGTAAAACCCAAAGCTCCACGGGGGATATCCAGGCGCATATCGTGGCGCTGCAGCAGGGCGCGCGTGAGGCAGTCGAAACCATCAGCAAGGCCGGGCGGCAAGCCAATGAAGGCTTGCTGGTGCTGCGCGACAGTGTGCGCTTGCAGCAGACGGTGCAGGCTTCGGTGGAGCAGGTGCATGCGGCGATTGGCTTGGCGACTCGCGCAGCCGAGCATCAGGCTCAGGGCGCGCATGCGGTGCGTGGGCGGGTCGAGGTGATTCATGCTCAAGCCGAGCGTGCCGCGCAGGCGGTGGTGGAAACCACGGCCAGTGGCAAGGTGCTGGATGGGTTGGCGGCGCAGCTTAAGGCGAGTTTGGGGCAGTTTCGGGCTTAGCGGCGCCTGTACCGGCGCTATCGCAGGCAAGCCCGCTCCCACATTTAAATGCATTCCAAAGTTGGAACTCGGTCAACTGTGGGAGCTGGCTTGCCTGCGAAAGCTATTTCAGCGGCTCAGATACATCCGCGTCGTAAGCAAATACACCGGCAACCCCGACACCAGAATCAGCAGCGCCGCATAAGGCGCTGCCGCCGCGAATTCCACATTCGAGGTGTGCGCCCACACGGCGGTGGCCAGGGTATTCAACCCTGTAGGACTGAGCAGCAACGTCGCCGTCAATTCCTTCATTGCATCCAGAAACACCAGCGCAAACGCCGCACCCAATGCCGGGAAAATAATCGGCAAGGTCACCCGGCAAAACGCGCTGAACGACGATGCGCCCAGCGTGCGCGCAGCCTCTTCCAGCTGCGGCGCGGCCTTGTTCAGGGCGGTGCGAATCGGCGCCTGTGCCAGCGGCAGGAACAGCAACGCATAAGCGATCAGCAACAATGCCGACGTCTGATACAGCGCCGGCACATAATGCAGCGCGAAATACACCAGTGTCAGTGCGATCACCAGGCCGGGCAGGGCATGCAGCAGGTACGGCAAACGTTCGGCCCAGATTGCCAGCTGGCCTTTGTAGCGCACCACCAGCAGTCCCACGGGCACGGCCAGCACCAGGCAAAGCGCCGCACCACCCAAGGACAGCGCCAGCGATGACAGCAGTGCTTCGCTGATCTGGGCCACGGGGAATGCCGCCGACGAACCTACCGCCAGCCAGTACCCGAGCATCCCCAGCGGAATGCCGCTGCCAATGATCGCCAGCGCCAGGCAATACACTTGGCCCAGTGGCGCCCACTTGCCCAGCTTGACCTGTTCAGCGTGTCGCGCCGCGCCCTGGCCGATGCGCACGTGTCGGCCCTTGCCGCGCACGCGCAGCTCCAGCCACAACAGCGTCAGGCACATCACCAGCAATACCGCCGAGAGCATCGCGGCGTTGGCATTGCTGAATTCCAATTCGAATTGCTGGTAAATCGCCGTCGTAAAAGTCTGCAGGCCAATGATCGACAGCGCGCCGAATTCCACCAGCATGTGTAGCGCAATCAGCAGCGCCCCGGCCAACAGCGAAGGCCACAGCAGGGGCAGTGTGATGCGAAAAAATACGCCCCAGCGATTCAGCCCCAAGGTGCGGGCTGATTCTTCCAGGGAGGGGTCAAGATTGCGCAGGGTTGCCGCCACCGGCAGAAACACCAGCGGGTATTTGGACAGGGTCATCACCAGGATCGCCCCGCCCAGCCCTTCGAAGTTGGCGCTCAGCGACACCCAGGTAAAACTGCTGACAAACGCCGGCACCGCAAACGGCAGGCACAGGATCACGCCCCAAATGCGTCGGCCTGGCAGGTTGCTGCGTTCCAGTAGCCAGGCCAGGGACAGGCCGATCACGCCGCACGCCACGGTCACGCCAATCATCAGTGCCAGGGTGTTGCGCAGCAGCCCGAACACATAGGGCCGCCATAACAGGTGCACCGCCTGCGCCCAGCCCGCCTGCCAGGCTTTAGTCCCGACATACACCAATGGCAGCAGGCTCAAGCCAACCAGGAGCAGAACCGGGATTAGCAGCCAGATCGAGGGACGCTTGCGCCGCGGGCTGAAACCCCCGCGCAAGGCGGGGGCGGGTAGCGATGGGTTCATCAGTTCAAGCCAACGTCACGTTCCAGGTCCAGGGCTTCTTCGGCGTTGCCAAGGTCTGCGGGGGTGACTTTCGGCGGTTGCAGCTCGCTGAAAGGCTTGAGGCCACGGTTGGATTCCATGCCCTTGCGCAGCGGGTATTCGGCCGAGGTGTTGGTGATGACGCGCTGGCCTTCTTCACTGGCCATAAAGGCGAGCAACTGCTGGGCTTCTTTGGGGTGCTTGCTGGATTTCAGCGCGGCAGCGGAAGACACGGTGATCAGGCCGCCGGCATCACCATTGGTGAAGTAATGCAGTTGCGAATCCAGGTTGGTTTTTTCTTTCTTCAGGGCAAACCAGTAGTAGTTATTCACCAGCACGGTGGCGACTTCGCCGTTTTCCACGGCTTTGAGCGCAACCATGTTGTTGCTGTAGACCTTGCCGAAAGCGCGCAGGCCGGTCAGCCATTCTTCTGCGGCCTCGCGACCGTGCAGTTTGATGATTGCCACGGCTTGTTCCTGGAACGCGCCGCTGGTGGGCACGAAGCCGACTTTGCCTTGCCACTCGGGGCCGGCGAAATCCAGTACCGACTTGGGCAGGTCCTTTTCAGCGATCAACTTTGGATTGAAGGCCACGACGCGGGTTCGGGCGGTCACGCCCATCCAGTCGCCGTTGCTGCCGACATAATCCTTGGGCAGTACGTCGAGGGTGCTGGCATCGATCTTCGCCAGCAGGCCTTGTTCACCGAGCTTGTTCAGTGGCGGCGATTCTTCGGTGTAGATCACGTCGGCGGGGGAGCGATCGCCTTCTTCGACGACTTGGCTGGCCAGCTGGTTGCTGCTGCCTTTGCGCACGTTGACGTGAATGCCGGTCTTGGCTTCGAAGGCCTTGGCGAGTTCATCGCCGACTTCTTTGTGTTGGCCGTTGTACAGGGTCAGTGACACCTTGTCGGCGCAATAGGCGGCGGGCGAGAGCAGGGTCAGGCCGAGCAGAGTGATGGAAAGGCCACGCAGAAGGGATGTCTTGAGACGGATATCGCGGATCATCATCCGGGTTGTTCCTCGCTTGTGTGCAACAAATCATTGCAAGGATAAACGATAAAACTTCTCAAGTGCGGACGAGGGGAGAAATCGCCGGGCAGGTTTTCAAACCCCGGAAACGAAAAAACCCGCTTTCGCGGGTTTGATCTGAATTTGGTGCCCAGGAGAAGACTCGAACTTCCACGACCTTGCGATCACCAGCACCTGAAGCTGGCGTGTCTACCAATTTCACCACCTGGGCTTATCAACAACGCTTGCGCCGTTGATGGAGCGAACTATACGGAGGGCTTTTTGATCTGTAAACCCCTGATTCAAAAATATAAATCAAGATTTTCGTTAAAAATCAAAGGCCTGAAACGCAAAAACCCGCTTTCGCGGGTTTTTGGAGACTCGAGGCAGAACCTTGAGTTTGAAATTGGTGCCCAGGAGAAGACTCGAACTTCCACGACCTTGCGATCACCAGCACCTGAAGCTGGCGTGTCTACCAATTTCACCACCTGGGCAGCATCAACAACGTTGCCGTCGTCGATGGCGCGCACTATACGGAGGCGATTTTGAGCTGTAAAGCCCTGCTATGAAAAAATCATGGAAAATTTCGCCAATGGTCGTGCAAGGTGCGTTACGAGGGCGACAAAGGCCTTTAAAACGCTTGTTGATGCCTGAAATTTCCCGTTTCAATACGCGTATGCCAAACTAACCCGCATATAGACAAGGTGAAAACTCTCTAATGGCCGATTGGCAGTCCCTCGATCCCGAGGCCGCTCGTGAAGCGGAAAAATATGAAAACCCTATTCCTAGCCGCGAACTGATCCTGGCGCATCTCGCCGATCGAGGTTCGCCTGCTAGCCGCGAGCAGCTGGTTGAAGAATTCGGTCTGACCACCGAAGACCAGCTCGAAGCCCTGCGCCGCCGTTTGCGTGCCATGGAGCGCGATGCTCAATTGATCTACACCCGCCGTGGCACTTACGCGCCTGTGGATAAGCTCGACCTGATCCTTGGCCGCATCGCCGGCCATCGTGATGGCTTCGGCTTCCTGATCCCGGATGACGGCAGTGACGACCTGTTCATGAGCCCGGCGCAAATGCGTCTGGTGTTCGATGGCGACCGTGCCCTGGCGCGGGTTTCCGGCCTGGACCGTCGTGGTCGCCGTGAAGGTGTGATCGTCGAAGTGGTGTCGCGTGCCCACGAGTCCATCGTCGGCCGCTACTTCGAAGAAGGCGGTATTGGCTTTGTTGTGCCGGATAACCCGAAGGTCCAGCAGGAAGTGCTGATCACCCCGGGCCGCAATGGCGCCGCCAAGGTCGGCCAGTTCGTCGAGGTGAAAATCACCCATTGGCCGACTGCGCGCTTCCAGCCGCAAGGCGATATCGTTGAAGTGGTCGGCAACTACATGGCGCCGGGCATGGAAATCGACGTTGCGCTGCGCACCTACGATATTCCTCACGTCTGGCCTGAGGCGGTGCTCAAAGAAGCCGCCAAGCTCAAGCCTGAAGTGGAAGACAAAGACAAAGAAAAACGCATCGACCTGCGCCATCTGCCGTTCGTCACCATTGACGGCGAAGATGCCCGCGACTTCGACGATGCGGTATACTGCGAAGCCAAGCCTGGCAAGCTGCGCCTGTTCTCCGGCGGTTGGAAGTTGTTCGTCGCGATTGCCGACGTATCCAGCTACGTGAAGATCGGTTCGGCCCTGGACAACGAAGCTCAGGTGCGCGGTAACTCCGTGTACTTCCCGGAGCGCGTAATCCCGATGCTGCCTGAGCAGCTGTCCAACGGCCTGTGCTCCCTGAACCCGAAAGTCGACCGTTTGGCCATGGTGTGCGAGATGACCATCTCGAAAACCGGCGAGATGACCGACTACCAGTTCTATGAAGCGGTGATTCACTCCCAGGCGCGCCTGACCTACAACAAGGTCAGCACCATCCTGGAAGCGCCGAAGACCAGCGAGGCCAAGGCCCTGCGTACCGAATACGCTGGCGTGGTGCCGCACCTCAAGCAGCTGTACTCGCTGTACAAGGTGCTGCTGGGCGCGCGTCATGTGCGTGGCGCGATCGATTTTGAAACCCAGGAAACCCGAATTGTTTTCGGCTCCGAGCGCAAGATCGCCGCAATCACCCCGACCACACGTAATGACGCTCACAAGCTGATCGAGGAATGCATGCTGGCGGCCAACGTGGCCACTGCAGAATTCCTGAAAAAGCACGAGATTCCTGCGTTGTACCGCGTGCACGATGGCCCGCCGCCGGAGCGTTTGGAGAAGTTGCGCGCGTTCCTCGGTGAGCTCGGCCTGTCCCTGCACAAAGGCAAGGACGGCCCGACGCCGAAGGACTACCAGGCACTGCTCGCGAGCATCAAGGACCGTCCGGATTACCACGTGATCCAGACCGTCATGCTGCGCTCCCTGAGCCAGGCGGTGTACAGCGCTGATAACCAGGGCCACTTCGGCCTGAATTACGAGGCGTACACCCACTTCACCTCGCCGATTCGCCGTTACCCGGACTTGCTCACGCACCGGGCGATCCGCAGCGTGATCCATTCCAAGCAGAACACCCCGCACGTCAAGCGCGCCGGTGCCATGACCATTCCGAAAGCACGGATCTATCCGTACGACGAAGCGGCCCTGGAACAGTTGGGCGAGCAGTGCTCCATGAGCGAACGCCGTGCCGACGAAGCGACCCGCGACGTAGTGAACTGGCTCAAGTGCGAGTTCATGAAAGACCGCGTGGGCGAGTCGTTCCCAGGTGTGATCACCGCGGTGACCGGTTTTGGCCTGTTTGTCGAGCTGACCGACATCTACGTCGAGGGCCTGGTGCATGTCACCGCCTTGCCGGGTGACTACTACCACTTTGACCCTGTGCATCACCGCCTGGCGGGCGAGCGCACGGGGCGTAGCTTCCGTTTGGGCGATACCGTGGAAGTGCAGGTCATGCGCGTCGACCTCGACGAGCGCAAGATCGACTTCGGCATGCCTGATAAGCCCGCCGAACCGACGGGCCGTAAAAAGCGTGGCAGCGAAACCGCAGCGCCGGCCGCTAAAGGCAAGGGTGCTCCTGCTAAAGCAGCCGCCGCCGAACCAGCTCCAGCCAAGGCCGCTCGTCGTTCGTCGGCCAAAGAGAAGGCCCCCGAAGCCTACCGCCCAAGCGACGCTGCGGCGAAAAACGCCGAGCTGCGCAAGAGCCGCGAGTTGAAGCAGCAGTTGCTCAACGAAGCCAAAAGCGGTGGTAAAGCGGCGTCTGGGGGAAAGTCCCGCGAGGCGGAAAAGCCGTCGAGCAAGCCGAGTAAACACCGTAAAGGCCCGCCAAAAGCGGGTTCGGCCCCCGCGAAAAGCGGCGGGTCGCGCAAACCTAAGGCCAAGTCATGAGTCTGGAAAAAATCTACGGCGTGCACGCCGTAGAAGCACTGCTGCGTCACCACCCGAAACGCGTCAAGCAGGTGTGGTTGGCCGAAGGCCGCAGTGAGCCGCGCGTACAAGCGCTGGTCGAGTTGGCCACCCAAAACAAAGTTGCCATCGGCCAAGCCGAGCGCCGCGAGATGGACGTGTGGGTAGAAGGCGTTCACCAGGGCGTGGTGGCGGACGTAAGCCCGAGCCAGGTCTGGGGCGAGGCGATGCTCGACGAGTTGCTCGACCGTACCGAAGGCGCACCCTTGCTGCTGGTGCTGGACGGCGTGACCGACCCGCACAACCTGGGTGCCTGCCTGCGTTCGGCAGATGCTGCCGGCGCACTGGCGGTGATTGTGCCTAAAGACAAGTCGGCCACCCTGACGCCGGTTGTGCGTAAAGTGGCGTGCGGCGCGGCGGAAGTCATTCCGTTGGTGGCCGTGACCAACCTGGCGCGCACCCTGGAGAAACTCCAGCAGCGTGGCCTGTGGGTTGTCGGCACGGCTGGCGAGGCTGAGGTCAGCATTTATGACCAGGACCTCACCGGCCCGACCATCCTGATCATGGGCGCCGAAGGCAAAGGCATGCGTCGCCTGACGCGTGAGCATTGCGATTACCTGGTGCACCTGCCGATGGCCGGTAGCGTCAGCAGCCTCAACGTATCGGTCGCAACCGGTGTTTGTCTGTTTGAGGCTCGGCGTCAGCGTGGTGCCAAGGCCAAGGCCAAGAAGTAATTTTGAGCCTGGCATAGATCCAAAATGTGGGAGGGCTTGTGTGGGAGCTGGCTTGCCTGCGATAGCAACACCTTGGTATCACTGATACATCGAGGTGCCTGCATCGCGGGCAAGCCCGGCTCCCACACAAACCCCTCCCACATTTGTTTTGGGGTGTATTGGAGATTGTTCAAATAATCACCAATCACCTTGCGCCGTTTCTCCCCCTTCTCTACAATTGCGCCCCTTGCCTTCCTGGCAGGCACCGATGTGCCTCCCTGCGGCAAGATCCATAAGTGTCATTCACTCCTTGTCTGACCGTTTTTGAGCGGCAGGCTACAACCCGTAAGGAGCATTCATGCGTCATTACGAAATCATCTTTTTGGTCCACCCGGATCAAAGCGAGCAAGTCGGCGGCATGGTAGAGCGTTACACCAAGCTGATCGAAGAAGACGGCGGCAAAATCCACCGTCTGGAAGATTGGGGCCGTCGTCAACTGGCCTACGCAATCAACAATGTTCACAAGGCTCACTACGTGATGCTGAACGTTGAGTGCACTGGCAAGGCCCTGGCCGAGCTGGAAGACAACTTCCGCTACAACGATGCAGTGATCCGTAACCTGGTCATCCGTCGCGAAGAAGCCGTTACCGGCCAATCCGAGATGCTCAAGGCTGAAGAAAACCGCAGTGAGCGCCGTGAGCGTCGCGACCGTCCTGAGCACGAAGGCGCCGAAAGCGCTGATAGTGATGACAGCGACAACAGCGATAACGCTGACGAGTAATCCACGGACCTTTTAAGGAGCCTATCAAATGGCACGTTTCTTCCGTCGTCGTAAATTCTGCCGCTTCACCGCTGAAGACGTGAAAGAGATCGATTACAAAGATCTCAACACTCTGAAAGCCTACGTATCCGAGACCGGCAAAATCGTTCCAAGCCGTATCACCGGTACTAAAGCACGTTATCAGCGTCAGCTGGCCACCGCTATCAAGCGCGCCCGCTTCCTGGCCCTGCTGGCCTACACCGACAGCCACGGCCGCTGAGACCGGGCAGTCGACAAGTAGTAAGGGATTGAATGCATGCGCGCCTTAGCTGAGTTCATCATGCGCGGTCGCGTGCAGGCCACTCTGGTAGTGGCTGGATGTGCGGCATTGCCGTTGCTTTATTGGTTGGGTGCTGCCGCAGGTTGCCTTGTGCTGCTGCGGCGCGGTTTGAAGGACGCCCTTGGCGTTCTTGCCCTGGGTTTGTTGCCGGCCTTGATCTGGTGGCTGCAAATGGGTGATCCACGGGTACTTTTGGTACTGCTGGGGTCATCGAGCCTTGCGTTGGTTTTACGCGCAAGTGAGTCCTGGGTCCGCACGCTGCTGGTCAGCGTGGCATTGGGGTTGGTGTACTCAGTGATGCTTGGCGCGGCTTTCCGCCCGCAAATCGAGGCGCTGTCGCAGGAAATCGTCAAGATCCTGCCGCTGGCCCTCGGGGATCTCTACCAGCAATTGTCGGTAGATGAGCGAGCGCGGTTTGCGTCACTGATTGCCCCGGTCCTGACCGGCCTGATTGCGGCATTGTTGCAGGTCGTCAGCGTGCTGAGCCTGATTCTTGGGCGTTATTGGCAGGCGTTGTTGTACAACCCGGGTGGTTTTGGTCGCGAGTTTCGCAGTATCAGAATCCCCGCGGGGCCGGCGATGTTGCTGCTGGCGTGCATGGTTGTCGGGCCGAACTTCGGCCCACAGATGGCCTTGCTGGCGCCGATTTGCAGTGTACCGCTGGTGTTTGCCGGGCTGGCCCTGATTCATGGGCTGGTGGCGCGAAAGCGCCTGGCCAGGTTCTGGCTGGTGGGGTTGTACGTGACGCTGTTGCTGTTCATGCAGCTGATCTATCCGTTACTCGTGGTTTTGGCCATTGTCGACGGCCTGATTGATTTTCGCGGTCGTCTGGCGTCGAAAGACGCCGATAACGCGAACGGTGAAGGTTAAAAGTTAGAGGATTTTCACATGCAACTGATCCTTCTGGAAAAAGTCGCCAACCTGGGCAACCTGGGCGACAAAGTGAACGTTAAGGCCGGCTACGGTCGTAACTACCTGCTGCCATACGGCAAAGCCACCGCTGCAACCGCTGCCAACCTGGCTGCGTTTGAAGAGCGTCGTGCTGAGCTGGAAAAAGCAGCAGCAGACAAAAAAGCTTCGGCCGAAACTCGCGCTGCCCAACTGGCTGAGCTGGAAGTGACTATCACTGCCACCGCCGGTGACGAAGGCAAGCTGTTCGGTTCGATCGGCACCCACGACATCGCTGATGCACTGACCGCCTCCGGCGTTGAAGTGCAGAAGAGCGAAGTTCGTCTGCCGAACGGCACCATCCGCAACGTAGGCGAATTCGACGTAGCCGTGCACCTGCACGCCGAAGTTGAAGCCACCGTACGCGTTGTTGTGGTAGCTGCTTAAGCGACACCTAACTGACTGGCACCTCGCGTGTCAGGCGGTTAACATCGGGCACGATCCTGTTTACAGGTCGTGCCTTTTGTTTTTCTGTAGCCCTGATTCTCCAACTATTCCAAGTGGCCATGAACGATATCTCCGCTCCTGAGCAATATGATCTGCAAACCGCTGCCCTGAAAGTGCCGCCACATTCCATCGAGGCCGAGCAGGCCGTGCTCGGTGGTTTGATGCTGGACAACAACGCCTGGGAGCGCGTGCTGGATCAAGTCTCGGACGGCGATTTCTACCGTCATGACCACCGCCTGATCTTCCGCGCGATTGCCAAGCTGGCCGACCAGAACTCACCGATCGACGTGGTGACCCTGGCCGAGCAATTGGACAAGGAAGGCCAGACGTCCCAAGTGGGCGGCCTGGGTTACCTGGGTGAGCTGGCGAAAAACACGCCATCGGTCGCCAACATCAAGGCCTATGCGCAGATCGTCCGTGCGCGGGCCACGTTGCGCCAGTTGATCGGCATCGCCACCGAGATCGCCGACAGCGCCTTCAACCCCGAAGGCCGCACCGCTGAAGAGATTCTCGACGAAGCCGAACGGCAGATCTTCCAGATCGCCGAGGCCCGGCCGAAAACTGGCGGCCCGGTCAGCGTCAACGACCTGCTGACCAAGGCTATCGACCGTATCGATACCCTGTTCAACACCGATAACGCCATTACCGGCCTGTCCACCGGCTACACCGACCTCGACGGCATGACCAGCGGCTTGCAGCCGTCTGACCTGATCATCGTCGCCGGCCGTCCGTCCATGGGTAAAACCACCTTCGCCATGAACCTGGTGGAAAACGCCGTGTTGCGCAGCGACAAGGCCGTCCTGGTTTACTCCCTGGAGATGCCAGGTGAGTCGCTGATCATGCGTATGTTGTCGTCCCTGGGCCGCATCGACCAGACCAAGGTGCGTGCCGGTCGCCTGGAAGACGACGATTGGCCGCGCCTGACCTCGGCGGTCAACCTGCTCAACGACCGCAAGCTGTTTATCGATGACACCGCGGGCATCAGCCCGTCGGAAATGCGTGCGCGTACCCGGCGCCTGGTGCGTGAGCACGGCGACATCGCCCTGATCATGATCGACTACCTGCAACTGATGCAGATCCCGGGTTCCAGCGGTGACAGCCGGACCAACGAGATTTCCGAGATTTCCCGCTCGTTGAAAGCCCTGGCCAAGGAATTCAACTGCCCGGTGGTGGCGCTGTCGCAGCTCAACCGTTCCCTGGAGCAGCGCCCGAACAAACGCCCGATCAACTCCGACTTGCGGGAATCCGGAGCGATCGAGCAGGATGCTGACGTGATCATGTTCGTTTACCGGGACGAGGTGTACCACCCGGAAACCGAGCATAAAGGCATCGCCGAAATCATTATCGGTAAACAGCGTAACGGGCCAATCGGCACCACGCGTCTGGCCTTTATCGGTAAATACACCCGCTTCGAAAACCTGGCGCCGGGCAGCTATAACTTCGACGACGAGTAACATTGTGGGAGCGGGCTTGCTCGCGAAAGCGGTATCACATTCACCCTTTTGCTGAATGACACACCGCTTTCGCGAGCAAGCCCGCTCCCACATGATTTCCGACCATTACCGTCGGAATTGGTCAAAATTTGTGCTATATTCCGCGCCCGCGATTTTTCATCTCAACACCGGTCACCGTCATGCAAACAGCCAAGCCGTTATTTGACTATCCCAAGTACTGGGCCGAATGTTTCGGTCCTGCGCCATTCCTGCCGATGAGCAGGGAGGAGATGGATCAGCTTGGCTGGGATTCCTGCGACATCATCATCGTCACCGGTGATGCGTACGTGGATCACCCCTCGTTCGGTATGGCCATCATCGGCCGGCTGCTGGAGTCCCAGGGCTTTCGCGTCGGGATCATTGCCCAGCCGAACTGGCAGTCCAAAGACGACTTCATGAAGCTCGGCGAGCCGAACCTGTTCTTCGGCGTCGCGGCCGGTAACATGGACTCGATGATCAACCGCTACACCGCCGACAAAAAAATCCGTTCCGACGACGCCTACACCCCTGGCGGCATGGCCGGCAAGCGCCCGGACCGCGCCAGCCTGGTGTACAGCCAGCGTTGTAAAGAAGCCTACAAAAACGTGCCGATCGTGCTTGGTGGCATCGAAGCGTCCCTGCGCCGCATCGCCCACTACGACTACTGGCAGGACCGCGTGCGTAACTCGATCCTGATCGACGCCACCGCCGATATCCTGCTGTACGGCAACGCCGAGCGGGCCATCGTTGAAGTCGCCCAGCGCCTGTCGTGGGGCCACAAGATCGAAGACATCACCGACGTGCGCGGCACCGCGTTCATTCGCCGTGACACGCCTGCGGGCTGGTACGAAGTGGACTCCACGCGTATCGACCGCCCGGGCAAGGTCGACAAGATCATCAACCCGTACGTGAACACCCAGGACACCCAGGCCTGCGCCATCGAGCAGGAAAAGGGGCCGCAGGACGATCCAGAGGAAGCCAAGGTCGTACAGATCCTGGCCAGCCCGCGCATGACTCGCGACAAGACTGTGATCCGCCTGCCATCGGTAGAAAAAGTCCGTGGCGACGCGGTGCTCTACGCCCACGCCAACCGCGTGTTGCACCTGGAAACCAACCCAGGCAACGCCCGCGCCCTGGTGCAGAAGCACGGTGAAGTGGACGTGTGGTTCAACCCGCCGCCCATTCCGATGACCACCGAAGAAATGGACTACGTGTTTGGCATGCCTTACGCACGAGTTCCGCACCCGGTATACGGCAAGGAAAAGATCCCGGCCTACGACATGATTCGCTTCTCGGTGAACATCATGCGTGGCTGCTTCGGCGGCTGCACCTTCTGCTCAATCACCGAGCACGAAGGCCGGATCATCCAGAACCGTTCCGAAGAGTCGATCATTCGCGAAATCGAAGAGATCCGCGACAAAGTGCCAGGCTTCACCGGCGTGATTTCCGACCTCGGCGGCCCGACCGCGAACATGTACCGCATCGCCTGCAAGAGCCCGGAAATCGAATCCGCGTGCCGCAAGCCGTCGTGCGTATTCCCAGGCATTTGCCCGAACCTGAACACCGACCACTCGTCGCTGATTCAGCTGTACCGCAGTGCCCGTGCGTTGCCGGGTGTGAAGAAAATTTTGATCGCTTCCGGCCTGCGCTACGACCTCGCCGTCGAGTCGCCGGAGTACGTTAAAGAGCTGGTGACCCACCACGTTGGCGGCTACCTGAAGATCGCCCCGGAACACACCGAGGAAGGTCCGCTCAACCAGATGATGAAGCCGGGCATTGGCAGCTATGACAAGTTCAAGCGCATGTTCGAGAAGTACACCAAGGAAGCGGGCAAGGAGCAGTACCTGATTCCTTACTTCATCGCCGCCCACCCGGGCACCACCGATGAAGACATGATGAACCTGGCCCTGTGGCTCAAGGGCAACGGCTTCCGCGCCGACCAGGTGCAGGCGTTCTACCCGTCGCCAATGGCCACCGCCACCGCGATGTACCACTCGGGCAAGAACCCGCTGCGCAAGGTCACCTACAAGAGCGACGCGGTGACCATCGTCAAGAGCGAAGAGCAGCGCCGTCTGCACAAGGCCTTCTTGCGCTACCACGACCCGAAAGGCTGGCCGATGCTGCGTGAAGCGTTGACCCGCATGGGCCGCGCCGACCTGATTGGGCCGGGCAAAGACCAGTTGATCCCGCTGCACCAGCCGGCCACAGACAGCTACCAGAGCGCGCGTCGCAAGAACTCGACGCCGGCCGGCAGCCATAAGGTCGCCAAGGAAACCACCACCAAGATCCTCACCCAGCACACCGGCCTGCCGCCGCGTGGCAGCGACGGCAGCAACCCGTGGGACAAACGCGAACAAGCCAAGGCTGCGGCCATGGCGCGCAACAAGCAGGCCGCCAAGGAGCGCGCCGACGCGGCCAAGGGCAAGGGCGGCAAGCCTGCGCGCAAACCGGTCGTGCCGCGTTGATCGCAGCCTGAACATGCAAAACGCCAGCCTCGTGCTGGCGTTTTGCTTTCTAGTCGGTGTGTAGTCTGTTTGTTAAGGTGGCGCGCATTGAATCGCCTTCGCGAGCAAGCCCGCTCCCACATTCGACCGCATGCTCATGCTGGAACTCGGTCAACTGTGGGAGCGGGCTTGCTCGCGAAGGCGTCAGTTCAGTCATCACCCATTTCAAGGAAGATCACCCCCATGGGCAACCCCCTGGCCGGTATCGGCATGGACTCCAACCGCTCCCAATTCATGGCGCGCCAGCGCATCGAAAGCCAGATCAACCTGCCACGGCTGTTCGCGGCCATCGATGCAGACCCCGGCATCGTCGGCGCGGGTGTCGTGTACATCGACGCCGATTTCAACGTCATCATCCTGCGCGAATTCAAGCCCATCTGCAGCATCAAGCCCAAGCGCCTCATTTTGCGTGAGGCGCAGAAGTACATAGCTCCGGCGCAGTTTGCGCAACACGTCCAGGACAATCCCCGCGAATCGCGCCTGGTGGGAGAGGCGGTCAACACGTCCCTGTCCTGCGCGGGCGCGATCATCGGTTGGATCGTGGTGCTCAGCGGCACCGTCGCTGTACCGTTCACGGCGGGTGCCAGCAGCGTGATTACGGCCATCGGTTATACCGCTGCCACGGCCAGCACGCTCCAGTGTTTTGCCAGTGGCTATCGTGTCAGCAATGAGATCAGTGACCCCTCCAAAAATGACAAGCTCGACAGCTCGGAGTGGTATCAGTACACGATGATCGCGCTGGATGCTGCGTCGTTGATCGGGGTCGGTGCATCGACGCTGACCACGATAAAACTGGTGCGGCTGAATCAGGCCACCACCGGCAAAAGCGTGCGGGACGTGCTGCGGGGATTAACCCGGCAAGAGCGCGCCAAGCTTACGAAGGAGCTGCTCAGCATTCAGGACCCGCGTATGAGCGCTAAAATGCTCAAGTTGAAACAACTGTCCGGCGAGGCGACCAAGCGTTTCACCCCCGCCCAGGTCAAGCATGCGACGGTGACCCAGATACAGGATGCCCTTAGCGCGGCGATCGGTTTTACGGGCAGTGCAATCTCGGGGAACGTACGCACCATTGCTGTGGGGCTGTATGAGGAAATGAACGATGAATGAGCTACCCGGCATTCGCAGTTTTCTGGCGCAATATTTTCCGGTCTTCATGGGCGCAATTTTCGCGGCGGTGTTCAGCCTGGTGTTTGCGGTGCCGCTGATTTTCGACAGTTATTTCCCACGCTTGTCGATGGACGACAACCTCAAGTATTCCTTCCTGGGTGGCCTCGCGCTGACGTGGGGCATCGTACAGTGCAACTTCATGATCGCGCGCGGGCGGCCGCAGTGGGTATGGCCGCTGGTGATGCTGCTTGCGCTCTGTGTTCTGGCAGTGCTGCCTACCATCGCCTTCGGTCCGCATCCGGTGTCCTATGGCTTGAGCCTGCTGTTCCCGCTGCTGGGATTGCTGCTGCTCAACAGCAAGCGTCACCGCGAGATGCGCCAGAAACTCGTTGAAGTGAGGCGGCTGCGCCAAGCCATCATCGCAACGCACAAAGCACGCTAGCTGGGTAGATTCACCACCCTGCGCCACAAATATGTGCAACCCTTGCACCACGGCACCCACGTTGGCGCCGTTTTGGTGCTGTACTGCACCGGGTCTTACGATAAAGCGCAATGACGGCCGCTCTGGCATAAGTCTTGCGCGCTTTGTGTCCATGCCCTGGCTCGCAGGAGGCCGCCGTGTCGATTCATGTCGCGTTGCACCACGTTACGCATTACCGCTACGACCGCGCCGTCGAACTCGGCCCACAGATCGTGCGTTTGCGCCCGGCCGCCCATAGCCGCACGCGGATTTTGTCCTACGCACTCAAAGTGCTGCCCGAGCAGCACTTCATCAATTGGCAGCAGGACCCGCAAGGCAATTACCTGGCGCGCCTGGTGTTCCCGGAAAAGACTGACCAACTGCGCATCGAAGTCGACCTGGTCGCCGAGATGGCGGTGTTCAACCCGTTCGACTTTTTCCTCGAACCCTACGCCGAAAAAATCCCCTTCAGCTACGCCGCCGATGAGCAGCGTGAGCTGGCGCCGTACCTGGAAACCTTGCCGCTGACGCCGAAGTTTGCCGCTTACTTGGCCGGTATCGACCGTACGCCGTTGCCTGCTGTGGATTTCCTGGTCGGCCTCAACCAGCGTCTGGCTGCTGATATTGGCTATCTGATCCGCATGGAACCGGGTGTGCAGACCCCGGAGTTCACCCTGGAAAATGCCTCCGGCTCCTGCCGCGATTCGGCTTGGCTGCTGGTGCAATTGCTGCGTAATTTGGGCCTGGCGGCACGCTTTGTGTCGGGCTACCTGATCCAACTGACCGCCGACGTCAAAGCCCTCGACGGCCCGTCCGGCACGGAGGTGGACTTCACCGACCTGCACGCCTGGTGCGAGGTGTACTTGCCCGGCGCCGGCTGGATCGGCCTGGATGCCACTTCCGGGTTGTTCGCAGGTGAAGGCCATATCCCGTTGGCCTGTAGTCCCGATCCATCTTCCGCCGCGCCGATCAGTGGGCTGGTGGAACCCTGCGAGTGCGAATTTACCCACGAGATGTCGGTAGAGCGCATCTGGGAAGCGCCGCGGGTTACCAAGCCCTACACCGAGGAGCAATGGCTGGCGATCCAGGCCTTGGGCCGGCAGATCGACGGCGACCTGCTCAAGGACGATGTGCGCCTGACCATGGGCGGCGAGCCGACCTTCGTCTCCATCGACGACCCCGACGGCGCCGAGTGGAATACCGCCGCGCTGGGGCCGGACAAGCGCCGGCTGTCCGCCGAGCTGTTCCAGCGCATGCGCAAACACTACGCACCCAAGGGCCTGGTGCACTTCGGCCAGGGTAAGTGGTATCCCGGCGAGCAGCTGCCGCGCTGGTCGCTCAATTGTTACTGGCGCCGCGACGGCGTGCCGATCTGGCACAACAGCGCGCTGATCGCCGATGAGCAAGAGGATTATGGCGCCGATGGCGTGATGGCTGGGCGCTTCCTGGCCAGTGTCGCCGAGCGCCTGAAGCTGCCGGCGCGCTTTGTGTTTCCGGCCTTCGAAGACAATTTCTACTACCTGTGGCGCGAAGGCGCGCTGCCGCAAAACGTCACTGCCCAAGACCCTCGCCTGAGCGACGACCTGGAGCGTGAGCGCCTGCGTAAAGTGTTCAGCCAGGGCCTGGATAAAGTCATCGGCCAAGTGCTGCCATTGGCGCGCACGGCGGCCAATGACCGTTGGCAGAGCGGGCGCTGGTACTTGCGCGACAACCACTGCCGCCTGGTGCCGGGCGACTCGCCGCTGGGCTATCGCCTGCCGTTGGCCTCGCAGCCTTGGGTGACGGCGGCGGAATATCCGTTTGTGCATCCGACCGACCCGAACCAGGATCAGCCGCAACTGCCGACCACCGCGCAACTGCAAAGCCATGGTGAACCTGCACCGAGCGATGAGCGTGTGCCGAAAGTCGATGAGTCCGCCGACTGGCTGACTCGCACCGCCTTGTGCGCCGAAGCGCGGGAAGGGCGGCTGTACCTGTTCATGCCGCCGCTGGAGCGCGTCGAGGATTACCTCGAACTGGTGGCCGCCATCGAAGCCACCGCCGAGGAGTTGCACTGCCCGGTATTGCTGGAAGGCTATGAGCCGCCGTTCGACACGCGCTTGAGCAACTTCCGGGTCACGCCGGACCCAGGTGTGATTGAGGTCAACGTACAGCCGTCCGCCACCTGGGACGAGCTAGTGGAACGCACCGAGTTCCTCTACGAAGAGGCGCGGCAAACCCGCCTGACCACTGAAAAGTTCATGATCGACGGCCGCCACACCGGCACGGGTGGCGGTAACCACTTTGTGCTCGGCGGCGCCACGCCCAAGGATTCGCCGTTCTTGCGCAGACCTGACCTGCTGCGCAGTTTGATCAGCTACTGGCATAACCACCCTTCGCTGTCGTATCTGTTTTCCGGGCTGTTTATCGGCCCGACGTCTCAGGCGCCACGGGTGGATGAGGCGCGTAACGACGCGCTGTATGAGCTGGAAATCGCCTTCGCGCAAATGCCCGAACCTGGCGAAGAGTGCCCGCCGTGGCTAGTCGACCGCCTGCTGCGCAACCTGCTGATCGACGTGACGGGCAACACTCACCGCGCTGAGTTCTGCATCGACAAGCTTTACTCACCGGATGGCGCCACTGGTCGTCTGGGCCTGTTGGAACTGCGCGCCTTTGAAATGCCGCCCCATGCGCGCATGAGCCTGACCCAGCAATTGCTGCTGCGCGCGTTGGTCGCACGCTTCTGGCGTGAGCCGTATGCGCCGCCGAAACTGGCGCGCTGGGGCACCGAGCTGCATGACCGCTTCCTGCTGCCGCACTTTATCGAGCAGGATTTCGCCGACGTGATCGTCGAACTGAATGCCGCCGGTTACCCGCTGCGGGCTGAATGGTTTGCTGCGCATTTGGAATTCCGCTTCCCCAAGGTTGGCGACTACGCCGTCAGTGGTATCGAACTGGAACTGCGTCAGGCCCTGGAGCCCTGGCATGTACTGGGCGAGGAGGGCGCGGTGGGTGGCACGGTGCGTTACGTGGATTCGTCGCTGGAGCGCTTGCAGGTCAAGTTGAGCGGGTTGCCACCGCAACGTTATCTGCTGACCTGCAACGGCATCCCGGTGCCGTTGCAGCCGACCGGGCGTATCGGTGAGTTTGTCGCCGGCGTGCGTTATCGCGCCTGGCAACCCGCCAACTGCCTGCAGCCGACCATTGCGGTGCACGCGCCGTTGGTGTTCGACGTGCTGGATACCTGGATGCAGCGCTCCCTGGGCGGTTGCCAGTATCATGTCGCCCATCCTGGCGGGCGCAATTACGACAGCTTGCCGGTGAACGCCAATGAGGCGGAGAGTCGGCGCATGGCGCGGTTTTTCCGGTTGGGGCATAGCCCAGGCAAGCTGGCGGTGCCTTCTTTGGTTATCAATGATGAACTGCCAATGACCCTGGACCTCCGGCGTTTCCCCAATAAAAATGACTAAACGCGATCCAAAATGTGGGAGGGCTTTTGTGGCGAGGGAGCTTGCTCCCGCTGGGGTGCGAAGCGCCCCTGAAGCAGGCGACTGCTACGCAGTCGAACGGGAGTAAACTCCCTCGCCACAACAAGCCAGCTCCCACATTAGATCGCAGTGAATTTGAGTTAATCTGACTTCCCTTGCCCCTGCCGAGCGTTCCATGCCCGACTTGCTCGACCGTTACCCGCTGACCGCGGGCACCTATCACGAACTGCTGGACGACAGTGGCGCGGTGCGTGCCCATTGGCAGCGCCTGCTGGATCACCTGCAACGCAGCACGCCCGCGCAACTGGCCCAGCGCCAGGCGCTGCTGACCCGGCAGATCCAGGAAAACGGCGTGACCTACAACGTCTACGCCGACCCCAAGGGCGCCGATCGCCCGTGGGAGCTGGATTTGCTCCCGCATGTGCTGGCTGCTGATGAGTGGCAGCACTTGTCGGCCGGTATCGCCCAGCGTGCGCGCCTGCTCAATGCCGTGTTGGCCGATCTGTATGGCCCGCAGCTTTTGATCAAAGAAGGCCTGCTGCCGGCTGAACTGGTGTTCGGGCATAACAATTTCCTGTGGCCGTGTCAGGGCATTCAACCGCCCGACGGTGCGTTTTTGCACCTGTATGCCGTGGACCTCGCGCGCACGCCGGATGGCCGCTGGTGGGTGACTGCCGACCGGACCCAAGCACCGTCGGGCGCAGGTTATGCGTTGGAAAACCGCACCATCGTGTCCCGCGCCTTCCCGGATTTATACCGCGACCTGCAAGTGCAGCACCTCACCGGTTTCTTCCGCACGCTGCAGGAAACCCTGGCCCGCCAAGCGCCCTGCGATGACCAGTCGCCGCTGATCGTGCTGCTCACGCCGGGGCGTTTCAACGAAAGCTATTTCGAACACCTCTACCTCGCGCGCCAGCTCGGTTACCCGTTGGTGGAAGGCGGCGACCTCACCGTGCGCGACAGCACGGTGTTCCTGAAAACCCTCAGCGGCCTGCGCCGGGTGCACGCGATCATGCGCCGCCTGGACGACGACTTCTGCGACCCGCTGGAGCTGCGCACCGACTCGGCCCTCGGTGTGCCCGGCCTGCTGGATGCCGTGCGCCAAGGCAATGTGCTGGTGGCCAACGCCCTCGGCAGTGGTGTGCTGGAGTCGCCGGGGTTGCTCGGCTTTCTGCCGAAGATCAACCAGTTCCTGTTTGGCGAAGAATTGATTCTGCCGTCCATCGCCACCTGGTGGTGTGGTGAGGCGCCGGTACTGGCCGAGGCCTTGGAGAAACTCCCGGAGCTGTTGATCAAACCGGCGTTTCCGTCACAAAGTTTTGCGCCGGTGTTTGGTCGCGATTTGAACGATGAACAACGCCAGGCCCTGGCCGAACGCATGCGCGCGCGGCCTTACGCGTATGTCGCCCAAGAGTTGGCGCAATTGTCCCAGGCGCCGGTGTGGCACACCGTGGATGACCACCTGCAACACCGCGCCATCGGCATGCGTGTGTACGCGGTGGCGAGCGCTGAAGGCTACCGCGTGCTGCCCGGCGGCCTGACCCGCGTGGCGGCCGAAGCCGATGCCGAAGTGGTGTCGATGCAACGCGGTGGCGCCAGCAAAGACACCTGGGTGCTGGGCGAGCGTGCTGCCGGTGGCGAGCATTGGCGTGCGCAACGTGCGATTGGTGCTCATGACCTGGTGCGCCGCGATCCGTATCTGCCTTCTCGTGTGGTGGAAAACCTGTTCTGGTTTGGCCGCTACTGCGAGCGTTGTGATAACAGCGCGCGCTGGCTGCGCATCGTGCTGGCGCGGTATGTCGACGGCGACGATCCGCTGGCTTTGCAAGCCGCTGTCGAATTGGGCGAGACCTTGCGGTTGTTGCCGGAAGAAGGTGAGTTGCCCGAGCGCCTGCTCGCGGCCTTGCTCGGCGATGATTGGCCGTCGAGCCTGCGCGCCAACCTGCAGCGCCTGCAGTGGGCGGCGTCGCAGGTGCGCGGCAAGTTGTCTCGGGAGAACTGGCAGGCCCTGGTCGAGCTGCAACGCGAAGCCATGGAGCTGGAAAGCGAAACCCCGGACTTCGGCGAGTTGCTGGACTTTCTCAACCGCTTGGTGATGTCCCTGGCGGCGCTGTCCGGTTTTGCCCTGGACGACATGACCCGCGACGAAGGTTGGCGCTTCTTGATGATGGGCCGGCGCATCGAGCGCCTGCAGTTTCTCAGCAGCAGCCTCGCGGCGTTCCTGCGTGGCGTGGCGGTGTTTGATCAGGCCGGGCTTGAGTGGTTGCTGGAGTTGGGCAACAGCAGCATTACCTATCGCTCGCGTTACCTGGCAGTGCCGCAATTGATCCCGGTGCTCGACTTGTTGCTGCTCGATGAGCAGAACCCGCATGCGGTGCTGTTCCAGTTGAAACTGGTCAGCCGTACCTTGCGACGCCTGAATGATGACTTTGGCGTGCCTCGGGAAACCGGCCTCGCCCCGTTGGTGGAGCGCCTGGGGCGTTTTGACCTGGGCTGCCTGGAAAACCCGTTGTTCGGCGAGTCCAGCGTGCGTGCCGCGTTGGATGGCCTGGCTGACCTGCTGCAAGCGGTCGCCGATGAGAGTGGGCAAGTGTCGGATCGCCTGGCCTTGCGCCATTTTGCCCATGTGGATGATGTCAGCCAGCAAACGGTGTCGGTGTGATGAGTGCGCGCTACCAGATTTTCCACGATACCCATTACCACTACGACAGCCCGGTGTCGCTGGCGCAGCAGCTTGCTCATCTCTGGCCACGGCCGTGCGCCTGGCAGCGTTGCAGTTCGCAGCAGTTGGAGATCAGCCCGGAGCCGACTGCGCGCCGCGATGAGCTGGACGTCTTCGGCAACCCGATCACTCGCTTGGCGTTCGAGCGGCCGCATGATGAGCTGCTGGTAAATGCCGGGCTGACCGTCGAAGTGCTGGCGCGACCTGCCTTGGATTTCCAGCAGTCGCCCGCCTGGGACCAGACCCGCGACAGCCTGACCTACAGCAGCCTGCCAATGTCCGCCGAGTTGATCGAAGCCTGCCGCTATCGCTTCGAATCGCCCTACGTGCACCTGAAAAAAACCTTCGTCGAGTTTTCCGAAAGCTGCTTTGCGCCCGGCGAGCCGTTGCTGCTGGGGGTGCAGGCGTTGATGGAGAAAATTTTCAGCGAATTCACCTTCGATGCCGAAGCCACCCAGGTCGCCACGCCGTTGGTGGAAGTGCTGGAGCGCCGTCGCGGCGTGTGCCAGGACTTCGCCCACCTGATGCTCGCCTGCCTGCGCTCGCGGGGCCTGGCGGCGCGTTACATCAGCGGTTACTTGCTCACGCAGCCGCCGCCCGGCCAGCCACGGCTGATCGGCGCCGATGCGTCCCACGCGTGGGTTTCGGTGTATTGCCCGGTGTCGGGCTGGGTAGATTTTGATCCGACCAACAATGTACAGCCGGCACTGGAGCACATCACCCTGGCCTGGGGCCGGGATTTCTCGGATGTGTCGCCGTTGCGGGGTGTGATTCTGGGGGGAGGAAGCCATGACCCGGAGGTGCGGGTGACGGTGATGCCGCTGGAATAGAACCTCAAGGCTCGTTCCCACGCTCTGCGTGGGAATGCCTGCTGTGACGCTCTGCGTCACCCTTGCACAGGCTTCGAACCTTGCGGTGCGCCGGGACGCGGAGCGTCCGAGGCTGCATTCCCACGCAGAGCGTGGAAACGATCATTTATTCAGCCGGGTCTTTCGGTGTCTCGGTCTCATCAGTCGCCACTTCACCTTCAGCATCCGGGTTCAGTGCGCCAGCTTCTTCATCTGCAGTGGCTTTCTTGCGTTGCAGCTTTTCCTCTTTCTTCTGCTCCTTGGCCAAGTCTCTCTGACGTTTGGCGAAGGAGTAATTAGGTTTGGCCATGGGCGATCCTCTAGGGTCGAAGGTGAGGGTGGGGCGGCGCGCAGCTGCCTTGGGTCGCTATGGTAGCAGCTTAGCACCTCGCTTGGCCTTCACTTACCGCAGGCGTACGCGGCCAACAGGCCGTTGAACAGTTGATTCAGATGCATGGCGCAGGCTCCAAGGGGTAATGAGCCGATCATAGGCGGGTGGCCGAACATTGGCTGGTAGATTGTGTTGATCAGTCTGATAGCCTAAAGTTGTATACAATCTGTTGATTCAGATCATAAGAATTTAAGCCTGCTTGAGGCACCCTTGTCGCAATACGCGTTTATTAAACCCTGCCTTGGAGATTCACATGTTTGCCAAACTCGTTGCTGTTTCCCTGCTGACTCTGGCGAGCGGCCAGTTGCTTGCTGCAGAGTGCAAGGTCACCGTCGACTCCACTGATCAAATGTCCTTTAACACCAAGGCCATTGAAATCGACAAGAGCTGCAAGACGTTCACCGTTGAGCTGACCCACTCCGGCAGCTTGCCGAAAAACGTCATGGGCCATAACTGGGTACTGAGCTCCGCCGCCGACATGCCTGGCATTGCCAGCGACGGCATGGCCGCCGGTATCGACAAGAGCTACCTGAAAGACGGCGACACCCGCATCATCGCCCACACCAAGATCATCGGTGCCGGCGAGAAAGATTCCGTGACCTTCGACGTGTCGAAACTGGCAGCGGGTACGGATTACGCGTTCTTCTGCTCGTTCCCAGGCCACATCTCGATGATGAAAGGCACTGTGACCGTCAAATAAGACCGCGTTATCGTTCTTCGCGAGCAAGCCCGCTCCCACACTTGACCGAGTTCCAATATGAGAATGCGGTCGAATGTGGGAGCGGGCTTGCTCGCGAAAGCGGTCTGACACTCAACACAAAACTATCTGGGTCACCTCACGGCGCGAATGGCATGACCCGCTTGTGCTCGGTCTTGCGATACGTGTCGCAAATGATCCTGAACGCTTCCTCGCGCACTGGCTCGCCATGCAGGAACGCATCGATCTCGGCGTAGGTCACGCCATGTGACGCTTCGTCCGGCTTGCCCGGCGACAGGTCTTCAAGGTCCGCAGTCGGGATCTTCTCGACCAATGACTCCGGCGCCCCAAAGTGCCGGGCAATCGCGCGTACCTGGTTCTTCACCAACCCACTCAACGGCGCCAGGTCGCAGGCACCATCACCAAACTTGGTGAAAAAGCCCATCACCGCTTCCGCTGCATGGTCGGTGCCAATTACCAGGCCACCGGCCGCGCCGGCGATGGTGTACTGCGCCACCATGCGCATGCGCGCCTTGGTGTTGCCCAGCACGAAATCGCGCGACACCGCCGCCTTGCCTTCAAACGCCGCCACTTCATTGGCCAGGGATTTCACCGCCGGGCCGATGTTCACGGTGTGGCGCTCGTCCGGTTCGATGAAGTCCACCGAGGCCTGGGCGTCGATTTCGTCGAACTGGGTTTCGTAGGGCAGGCGCACCGCGATAAAACGGTAGGCATCGTCACCGCTGCTGGCGCGCAGTTCCTGCATCGCGCGTTGGGCCAACAGGCCTGCGGTCAGGGAGTCGACGCCGCCGCTGATGCCGAGTACCAAGGTCTTGAGCCCGGAATTGCGCAGGCAAGCCTGGATAAAAGCCACACGGCGGGCCACTTCGGCCTCAAGGGCGGCTTGGTCGCTGAACGGTGCTTGGACCTTGAGCTGCTGCGCAATCTCACGCTGTACGGCTTGCATGATTCACTCCTTGCCAGGTAGGGCAGGTACTTTGAAAACGTGGCGCAAATAGGCGACGAAATTTGGGTCGGTGCAGTGGGTCTTGCCCGCTTCATCGGAGATCTTCGCGACGGGCTGGCCATTGCAGGCCGTCATTTTAAGCACGATGCTCATCGGCTCGACACCTGGAATATCACAGGTCAGGTTGGTGCCGATGCCAAAGCTCACATTAATGCGGCCACGCAGTGCGCGGAAAATTTCCAGGGCCTTGGGCAGCGACAGGCTGTCGGAGAACACCAGCGTCTTGCTCATCGGCTCGATACCGAGCTTGTGGTAGTGCGCGATGGCTTTTTCTGCCCACTGCACCGGGTCGCCGGAGTCATGGCGCAGGCCGTCGAAGAGCTTGGCGAAGTACAAGTCGAAGTCGCCAAGGAAGGCGTCGGTGGTGATGCAGTCGGTCAGGGCGATGCCCAGCAGGCCACGGTATTCGCGAACCCAGCAGTCGAGCGCGGCGATTTGGCTGTCGATCAGGCGCGGGCCGAGTTGCTGGTGGGCCATGATCCATTCGTGGGCCATGGTGCCCAGCGGCTTCATATCGAATTCGCGGGCCAGGTGCACGTTGCTGGTGCCGACAAAACGGCCGGGGAAGTCGTGCTTGAGCACGCTTACTACTTCTTCCTGCACCCGGTACGAGAAGCGCCGGCGCGTGCCGAAGTCGGCCACTTGCAGCTCCGACAGCTCGTCGCTGCTGGCATTCGCCGTCAGCCAGTCGAACTTGCGGTACAGCTGCTCGCGGGCCTGTTCGAGGATCACGGTTTGGTAGCGGTAGCGGTTACGCACTTCGCTGACGATGGCCAGCATCGGCACTTCAAACAGGATCACATGCAGCCACGGCCCGCGCAGGCGGATAAACAGCTCGCCGTTCTCGATGCCGGTTTGCACATAGCGCAGGTTGAAGCGAAACAGCCCGAGGAAGCGCAGAAAGTCCGGTTTCATAAAGCTGATGCGCTCCAGGAAACCCAGTTGGTCCGGGCTCAGGCTCAGCTCGGCGAGGCGCTCGATCTGGTAGCGGATTTCCGCCAGGTACGGGCGCAGGTCTTCGCTGTTACGGCATCGAAACTCCCATTCAACTTCCACGTTCGGGTAGTTGTGCAGCACCGCCTGCATCATGGTCAGCTTGTAGAAGTCGGTGTCGAGCAGGTTCTGCACGATGCGATCGGCAAACACACTCTCGCTCATAACGGGAATCTCCAGACGGGTCGGCGATGGGCGCCGACCTTTACGCACTATTAAGGAATGGCGCTAGTGGCGCATAGACCTGTGGGGTTTTGCCAGCGTTTTTTCATCTTGGGATCTTTGTTGTGGCCACTGGCGCCTTCGCGAGCAAGCCCGCTCCCACATTTGGAATGCATTTTAAATGTGGGAGCGGGCTTGCTCGCGAAGGCGGCATGTCAGGCGACGGGGCTCAAACAGGTTCAACTTGCTCCATCATCCACTTCACAAAGTCCCGCACCTTGGGCACTTCCGCCGAATGCTCCGGATACGCCAGGTAATACGCATCCTGGCTCGGCAATGCATGCTGCCAAGGAATCACCAGCTTGCCGTCCGCCAGTTCTTCTTCCACCAGAAACCTCGGCAGCAGCGCAACACCACAGCCCACCTGCGCCGCGCGGATGCACATATAAAAGGTGTCGAAACGCGGCCCGTGGTAGCTGTGCTCAGTGTGGAAACCCTGGCTGGCGAACCAGTCATGCCAGCCCTGCGGCCGCGAGGCGTTTTGCAGCAGCACCAGGTCGCTGAGTTGCGTGGGGTCGGTGAATGGCTGCGTGGGCAGGCTTTCCGGTGCACATACCGGTACAAGCTCTTCGCTGAACAGTTTCAGGCTCTCGGTGCCGGGGCGTGAACCCTGGCCGAAATAGAAGGCCATGTCGGCCTTGCCTTGCAGCAGCTCGTCGGGCTCCTGCTCATTGCACAGGTCCAAATGGATTTGCGGGTGACGCAGGCGCCAGCCTTTAAGGCGCGGCACCAGCCAGCGCGCGCCGAAGGTGTAGGGCGTGGACACGCGCAGCACTTCGGTCTCGCCGCCGTAGGAGCGCAGGTAGTGGGTGGACATCTCCACCTGCGTGAGGATTTTTCTCACCTCCACCAAATACAAATCGCCGGCTGGGGTCATCTGCAAGCGGCGGCGCACGCGGCGAAACAGCAGGTGTTGCAGCAACTCTTCCAACTGCGCCACCTGTTTGCTCACGGCACTCTGCGTGAGGTTCAGTTCCTCGGCGGCGCGGGTGAAGCTCAGGTGGCGGGTGGCGGCTTCGAAACACTGCAGGGCGGTGATCGAGGGCAAATGTCTTTTGTTCAGCACGGCACGCCTCTTTTTATTCTTTGCATGAATAAACGGAATGATATCTCGCCTAATCGTCGTTTGTTGGCAAGTCTTGGGCCAGCTACAAATAAGGCCTGGATCGCCGTGTCTGTGGCGGCGCGAATTTTCTGTTTGAGATTGAAGGAGTGACCCATGGTTGCCGCATTGCTTGATCGTCTCGGGGTGAACCCGGCGCTGTACCAATCGGGGAAACAACCCGTGCATTCGCCGATCGATGGCAGCCGTATCGGCAGTGTGCACTGGGAAGGTGCCGCCGAGGTGGAGCAGCAGGTCAGTCGCGCCGAGCATGCATTCGACGCCTGGCGCAAGGTGCCGGCACCGCGCCGTGGCGAGCTGGTGCGCCAGTTCGGCGATGTGCTGCGCGAATACAAGGCCGACCTCGGCGAGCTGGTGTCGTGGGAAGCCGGCAAGATCACCCAGGAAGGCCTGGGCGAAGTGCAGGAAATGATCGACATCTGCGACTTCGCCGTCGGCCTGTCTCGCCAGTTGTACGGCCTGACCATCGCCTCCGAGCGCCCGGGCCACCACATGCGTGAAACCTGGCACCCGCTGGGCGTGGTCGGCGTGATCAGCGCCTTCAACTTCCCGGTGGCCGTGTGGGCGTGGAACACCACGCTGGCGCTGGTGTGCGGCAATGCGGTGATCTGGAAGCCGTCGGAAAAGACCCCGCTCACCGCCCTGGCCTGCCAGGCGCTGTTCGAGCGCGTTCTGAAAAACTTCAAGGACGCCCCTCAATACCTGAGCCAAGTGATCATCGGCGGCCGTGACGCTGGCGCTGCACTGGTGGACGACCCGCGCGTGGCGCTGATCAGCGCCACCGGCAGCACCCGCATGGGCCGCGAAGTGGCGCCCAAAGTCGCCGCGCGTTTCGCCCGCAGCATCCTCGAACTGGGCGGCAACAACGCGATGATCCTCGGCCCAAGTGCCGACCTGGACATGGCCGTACGCGCCATCCTGTTCAGCGCCGTCGGCACTGCCGGCCAGCGTTGCACCACCTTGCGCCGCCTGATCGCCCATGAGTCGGTCAAGGAAGAAATCGTCACCCGCCTCAAGGCTGCCTATGCCAAGGTGCGCATCGGCCACCCGCTGGAAGGCAACCTGATCGGCCCGCTGATCGACAAACACGGCTTCGAAAACATGCAGGACGCCCTGGAACAAGCCTTGAGCGAAGGCGGCAAGGTGTTCGGCGGCAAGCGTCAGTTGGAAGACAAATTCCCGAATGCCTACTACGTGTCGCCGGCGATTGTGGAAATGCCCGAGCAAAGCGACGTGGTGTGCACCGAAACCTTCGCGCCGATTCTATATGTGATCGGCTACACCGACTTCGCCGAAGCCCTGCGCCTGAACAACGCCGTGCCGCAAGGCTTGTCGTCGTGCATCTTCACTACCGATGTGCGTGAAGCCGAGCAGTTCATGTCGGCGGTGGGCAGTGACTGCGGCATTGCCAACGTCAACATCGGCCCGAGCGGCGCGGAAATCGGCGGCGCGTTTGGCGGTGAGAAAGAAACCGGCGGCGGGCGTGAATCGGGTTCGGATGCGTGGCGCGGGTATATGCGGCGCCAGACCAATACCGTGAACTATTCGCTTGAATTGCCGCTGGCGCAGGGTATTACCTTCGACTAAATCCCTGTCGAAACGCGGTTAAAAATGTGGGAGCGGGCTTGTTGTGGCGAGCAAGCTTGCTTGCGCTGGGGTGCGAAGCGCCCCCAAAAAGCCGGCTCCAGCTTCGCTGTCGAACGGGAGCAAGCTCCCTCGCCACAGCAAGCCCGCTCCCACATTTGACCTCATTTGCAGTTCGGAAAAGTGGTTTGTTAGGTCTCATCGGAGTCTGGCAATGGCATTACGCGAAGCATGTTTGTGGGAACAACTCACCCCTGGCCGGCCGGATCGCGCCGCGCTCAAAGGCGAGGTCAAGGTCGATGTGTGCGTGATCGGTGCCGGGATAACCGGCTTGTCGGCGGCCATCCACTTGCTGGAGCAAGGCAAAAGCGTCGCCGTACTGGAGGCCCATCGCACCGGCCATGGCGGTTCGGGCCGTAACGTGGGGCTGGTCAACGCCGGCATGTGGATCCCACCCGACGAGATTGAAGCCGGCTTCGGCGAGGCGGTGGGCAGTCAGCTCAACCGCATGTTGGGCGCGGCACCGTCGTTGGTGTTCAGCCTGATCGACAAATACAACATCGATTGCCAATTGCGCCGCGAGGGCACCTTGCACATGGCGCATAACGCCCGTGGCGAGGCGGATTTGCGCAGTCGTGAAGAACAATGGAAGCGCCGTGGCGCGCCGGTTGAGTTGCTGACCGGCCAGGCGTGCGAGCAAGCCACGGGCACCCAAAAGATTGCCGCGGCCTTGCTGGATAGACGCGCCGGCACGCTGAACCCGATGGGCTACACCAGTGGCTTGGCCAATGCGGCGGTCGGCTTGGGTGGGCAGTTGTTTGACCATTCGCCGGTCACCCAGCTTGAGCGCCAGGGCTCAAACTGGTCGGTGCAAACCGCGCAGGGCTCGGTGCAGGCTGCACAAGTGGTGATCGCCTCCAATGCCTACACCGAAGGTGAATGGACCGAGCTGCGGCGCAATTTCTTCCCAGGCTTCTACTACCAGGTTGCGTCGGCTCCGCTGACGGATGACGCCGCCAAACAGATCCTGCCAGGCGGGCAGGGCTCGTGGGACACACGCCAGGTACTCAGCAGCATCCGCCGTGACGCCGAGGGCCGCCTGTTGCTCGGCAGCCTGGGCAACGGTAACCAAAAACCGGCGTGGTTCCTCAAGGCGTGGGCTGATCGGGTGCAGCAGCATTACTTCCCGTACCTCAAATCGGTGCAGTGGGAATGCACCTGGACCGGCTGCATCGCCTTCACGCCCGATCACTTGATGCGCCTGTTCGAACCTGCCCCGGGCCTGGTGGCGGTGACGGGGTACAACGGGCGTGGTGTGACCACCGGTAGCGTTGTCGGCAAGGCATTTGCCGATTATCTGTGTCACCGCAATCCCCAGGCCTTGCCGATTCCCTTTGCACCGATGCAACCGCTGGCCGGGGTGGGGCTGCGCAGTTGCTTATATGAAGCCGGATTCTCGCTGTATCACGCGGGCCAATGCCTGCGGATCGTGATCTGATCAGCGAAATACCCGGCAAAAGCCTGCATTTTCTTAGCAGGCTACCCATCTGTATTGGTGCAAGTCGTAGCAATCACGCACTGTAAATGTGCAGTTCCGTTACGCACATTGTTACAGCTGCAGGAACGGTCGTTTATCCGTCAGGTTGCAGGTGCGACCTGTCAGGGTTGTACTTTTTGGATCCATTGGTTGCACCTCTCGATGCTAGACGGTTGCACGTCCTGGCAAAAGGAGTCGAAACGCCTGTAATAACAATGACACCGTGTCTTTTTGAAGAATAAAAAAGTAATGGCACGCGCCTTGCTCTGGGCTTTCCCGTGAAAGTTCGTCGTGAATTCGTAGTGCCAATAAACAAAAACCTCGGAGCACCACTCATGTCCCAGACGTTTTACAAGAAAGGCTTTCTGGCCCTCGCCGTTGCAACGGCGTTGGGTGTTTCTGCGTTTGTTCAAGCTGATGTGAAAATTGGCGTAGCGGGGCCGATGACTGGCGCCAACGCAGCTTTCGGTGAGCAGTACATGAAGGGTGCCCAAGCGGCGGCCGATGTGATCAACAAGGCCGGCGGCATCAACGGCGAGCAGATCAAACTGGTGGCCGGCGACGACGCCTGTGAGCCCAAGCAGGCTGTAGCGGTAGCCAACCGCCTGGCAGACCAGGACAAAGTGATCGGCGTGGTCGGGCACTTCTGCTCGTCCAACACCATTCCGGCCTCCGAGGTATACGACGAAGCCGGCATCATCATGATCACCCCGGGTTCCACCAACCCACAGGTGACCGAGCGTGGCCTGGGCGCCGTGTTCCGTATGTGTGGGCGTGACGACCAGCAAGGTATCGTCGCTGGCGACTACATTGTCGACGTGCTCAAGGGCAAAAAAGTCGCGGTTATCAACGACAAGGACACCTACGGCAAGGGCCTGGCTGACGCCACCGCTCAGCAGTTGACCAAGCGCGGCGTCAAGCCCGTGCTGGAAGAAGGCCTGACCCGCGGCGAGAAAGACTTCAGTGCCCTGGTCACCAAAATCCGCTCCACCGGCGCCGACGTCGTGTACTTCGGCGGCCTGCACCCGGAAGCCGGCCCACTGGTTCGCCAGATTCGTGAAGCGGGCCTCAAAGACGTCAAGTTCATGTCCGATGACGGCGTGGTTACCGACGAATTGGTCGCCACTGCGGGCGGCAAGCAGTATGTGGATGGCGTTTACATGACCTTCGGCGCCGACCCGCGCCTGCTGCCAGACAGCAAGACCGTCGTGGAAGAGTTCCGCAAAAATGGCACCGAGCCTGAAGGCTACACCCTGTACGCCTATGCCTCGATCCAGGCCCTGGCTGCCGGCTTCAACGGCGCCAAGTCCAACAAAGGCGAAGACGCCGCCAAGTGGCTCAAGGCTCACCCGGTGAAAACCGTCATGGGCGAAAAAGCCTGGGACGGCAAGGGCGACCTGAAAGTCTCCGACTATGTGGTTTACCAGTGGGACAAAGACGGTAAGTACCACCAGCTGGAAAAGCAGAAGTAAGCACAAGCACCACGGAACCAATGTGGGAGCGGGCTTGTTGTGGCGAGGGAGCTTGCTCCCGCTGGAGTGCGTAGCACTCCCAAACCGTCCACCGAGTTACACCTGATGTATCTCGATCGCCCAGTTTGGGGCTGCTTCGCAGCCCAGCGGGAGCAAGCTCCCTCGCCACAAAAGCCGCTCCCACAGGGGGACTGTGTCGTGATCGAGATCTGTCTTTTCCTCCAGAAGCGCCGCACACCCACTGGTGTGCAGGTGCTCACCGCGTGAGATTGCGTTATGGATGGTATTTTCCTGCAGCAACTGGTCAACGGCCTGACCCTCGGGTCGGTCTATGGCCTGATCGCCATCGGCTACACAATGGTCTATGGCATCATTGGCATGATCAACTTCGCCCACGGCGAGGTTTATATGATTTCCGCTTACCTCGCGGCGATCAGTCTGGCACTGCTGGCTTACTTCGGCATCGAATCCTTCCCGCTGCTCATTCTCGGCACTTTGGTATTCACCGTGGTCGTCACTGGCGTTTACGGTTGGGTCATTGAGCGTGTCGCCTACAAACCGCTGCGTAACTCCACCCGACTGGCACCGCTGATCAGCGCCATCGGTATCTCCCTGATCCTGCAGAACTACGCGCAGATCGCCCAGGGTGCGAAACAACAAGGTATTCCTACGCTGCTGGCCGGCGCCTGGCGTGTCGATATTGGCACCGGGTTCGTTCAGTTGACGTACACCAAGGTCTTCATTCTGGTCGCCGCCTTTGCGGGCATGGCCCTGCTGACCTACATCATCAAGTACACCAAGCTCGGCCGCATGTGCCGCGCAACCCAGCAAGACCGCAAGATGGCCTCGATCCTCGGCATCAACACCGACCGCGTGATCTCCTACGTGTTTGTCATCGGTGCCGCGATGGCCGCCCTGGCCGGCGTGCTGATCACCCTCAATTACGGCACCTTCGACTTCTATGCCGGCTTTATCATCGGCATCAAGGCATTTACCGCAGCGGTACTCGGCGGCATCGGTTCCCTGCCTGGGGCCATGCTCGGCGGGATCATCCTGGGTATCTCCGAGTCGCTGTTCTCGGGGTTGATCAACTCTGACTACAAAGACGTGTTCAGTTTCTCCCTGCTGGTGGTGATTCTGATTTTCCGTCCTCAGGGCCTGCTTGGTCGTCCGCTCGTGGCGAAGGTGTAAACATGTCTGCTGCCAAATCTATCGATATCAAGAAAAGTGTGGTCGATACGGTCCTCGCCGGGCTGATTTCATTGATCGTGTTCGGTCCGATCGTCGGCGTGGTCCTCGACGGCTACAGCTTCAACCTGCAACCGGCACGCGTGGCCGTGCTGGTCGCCATCGTCATGGCCGGGCGCTTTGCCCTCAGCCTGTTCCTGCAAACCCCCAAGGGCCTGAAGATTCTGCAGGGTTTCGAGAGCAGTGGCTCCGGCGTGCACGTGTTGCCGCCGGACTACAAATCACGCCTGCGCTGGATCATTCCGGCACTGATCGTGATTGCCATCGTGTTCCCGATCTTTGCCAACAAGTACTTGCTGACGGTGGTCATCCTCGGGTTGATCTACGTGTTGCTCGGCCTGGGTTTGAACATCGTGGTCGGCCTGGCCGGCTTGCTCGACCTGGGTTACGTGGCGTTCTACGCCATCGGCGCCTACGGCCTGGCGCTGGGTTATCAATACCTCGGTCTGGGCTTCTGGAGCGTGCTGCCGCTGGCGGCCATCGCTGCCGCGCTAGCGGGGTGCATACTCGGCTTCCCGGTGCTACGAATGCACGGTGACTATTTGGCCATCGTGACCCTGGGCTTCGGTGAAATCATTCGCCTGGTGCTGAACAACTGGCTGTCGTTTACCGGTGGCCCGAACGGCATGCCGGTGCCTTCGCCGACCTTCCTGGGCATTGAGTTCGGGCGTAAAGCCAAGGAGGGTGGGATTCCGTTCCACGAGTTCTTCGGCATCGATTACAACCCCAACATCAAGTTCATGTTCATCTACATCGTGCTGTTCCTGGTGGTGCTGGCCGTGCTGTACATCAAGCACCGCCTGACCCGCATGCCGGTCGGCCGCGCCTGGGAAGCCCTGCGCGAAGATGAAATCGCCTGCCGTTCCATGGGCCTGAACCACGTGCTGGTCAAGCTTTCGGCGTTCACCATCGGCGCGTCCACGGCCGGTCTGGCTGGGGTGTTCTTTGCCAGCTACCAGGGCTTCGTCAACCCGTCGTCGTTTACCTTCTTCGAATCGGCGCTGATCCTGGCCATCGTGGTATTGGGCGGCATGGGCTCGACGGTCGGCGTGGTGATTGCGGCGTTCGTATTGACCGTTGCGCCGGAACTGCTGCGCAGCTTCTCCGAATACCGCGTGCTGCTGTTTGGCGTGCTGATGGTGGTGATGATGATCTGGCGACCGCGCGGCCTGATCCGGATCAGCCGCACCGGTGTGACCCCACGTAAAGGAGTGGCGCCATGAGCAAGGAAGTCGTCCTTTCTGTGGAACACCTGATGATGCACTTCGGTGGCATCAAGGCCTTGAGCGATGTGAGCCTCAAGGTCGAACGCAACTCGATCTTCGCTTTGATCGGCCCCAACGGCGCCGGCAAGACCACGGTGTTCAACTGCCTCACCGGCTTCTACAAAGCCAGTGGCGGCAAGATCGAACTCAACGTGCGGGGCAAGCAGACCAACGTGATCCAGCTGCTCGGTGAGCGTTTCAAGGCGGTGGACTTCGTCTCGCCGAAAAGCTTCCTCAGCCGCGTGTACTACAAGATGTTCGGCGGCACCCATTTGGTAAACCGCGCAGGCTTGGCGCGGACCTTCCAGAACATTCGCCTGTTCAAGGAAATGTCGGTGCTGGAAAACCTGCTGGTGGCCCAACATATGTGGGTCAACCGCAACATGCTTGCGGGCATCCTCAACACCAAGGGCTACCGCAAAGCCGAAAGCGATGCGCTCGACCACGCCTTCTACTGGCTCGAAGTGGTCGACCTGGTGGACTGCGCCAACCGCCTCGCCGGTGAGCTTTCCTACGGCCAGCAGCGCCGCCTGGAAATTGCCCGCGCCATGTGCACCCGGCCGCAGATCATCTGCCTGGACGAACCGGCGGCGGGCCTCAACCCGCAGGAAACCGAAGCGCTCAGCGCGATGATTCGCCTGCTGCGCGACGAACACGACCTCACGGTGGTGCTGATCGAACACGACATGGGCATGGTGATGAGTATTTCCGACCACATCGTGGTGCTCGATCACGGCAACGTGATCGCCGAAGGCGGCCCGGATGCGATCCGCAACGACCCGAAAGTGATTGCCGCCTACCTGGGCGCAGACGAAGAGGAGCTGGTATGAGTGCACCTATCCTCGAAATGAAGGACCTGGACGTGTTCTACGGACCGATCCAGGCCCTGAAAAAAGTCTCGCTGCACATCAACGAGGGCGAAACCGTGAGCCTGATCGGCTCCAACGGCGCGGGTAAATCCACGCTGTTGATGTCGATCTTTGGCCAGCCACGGGCCGAGTCGGGGCAGATTCTCTACAACGGCGTCGACATTACCCACAAGTCGTCCCACTACATCGCCTCCAACGGCATTGCGCAGTCGCCGGAAGGGCGGCGGGTGTTCCCCGACATGACCGTCGAGGAAAACCTGCTGATGGGCACTATCCCCATTGGTGACAAATTCGCCCAGGAAGACATGCAGCGCATGTTCGAGCTGTTCCCGCGGCTCAAGGAGCGGCGCACTCAGCGCGCCATGACGATGTCCGGCGGTGAGCAGCAAATGCTCGCCATCGCCCGCGCGCTGATGAGCCGGCCCAAGCTATTGCTGCTGGACGAGCCGAGCCTGGGCCTGGCGCCGATTGTGGTGAAGCAGATCTTCTCCACCTTGCGTGAACTGGCGGCCACTGGCATGACCATCTTCCTGGTGGAGCAAAACGCCAACCATGCGCTGCGCTTGTCGGACCGTGCTTATGTGATGGTTAACGGCGAGATACGCCTGACGGGCACCGGTAAAGAGCTGTTAGTGAACGAAGAGGTGCGCAACGCCTACCTCGGCGGGCACTGATCTAAACCTTGGCGCAAGTCCCCTGTGGGAACCGGCTTTATGTGGGAGCTGGCTTGCCTGCGATGCGAACACCTCGGTCTGTCAGGCAAACCGAGGTGATGCTATCGCGGGCAAGCCCGGCTCCCACATAAAGCGGGTTCCCACATTTGTTTTTCGGTGTTTTCAGCACCTTCGGCAAATTGTGGAAAACAAATCCAGCCACCCTCTAAAGCGCGACATATAGCCGCCGCAAATCCCTGTTTTGTCACAGTTTTGACTTGTCCCCATTCGCTGTGGAACCGGCTGTGGGTAACGTGGGAGTATCTGGCTGAAAGCCTTTAACCGCGTGGCCTGTAGCGTGGTGGTTGTTTTATGATCAGCGGGTTTTTCGTGACCACACAAGGGTTTTGTCAACCTGTTTAAAGACACAGGTATATGACTGAAATATGTCTGTCCAGCCTGTGGATAAGTCTGTGACTAAACTCTGGAAAGACGGCCGCAGAGGCCGGAATGACTGGCCTGGAGCCATCGTTCGGATTTTCCCTCTGGACATAGGCGTACATACGGCCAGCGCAAGGTCAAGCAAAAAACTTTATAAAACCGCCTGCAGGCCTTGTACACAGCGGCTTTTGGCTTTTTGCACTTGCCCCCAAAGACTGTGGGCGCAGTTGTGGATAACCTGCGCGCATATGGCTGCAGGCCACGGTTTACAAGGCTTTGCCTGGCATGGTTAAAAAGTGATCGACTGTGTGTGAAGGTTGGTGCTTAGCGGTTGCCGCAATCGCGGCGTAAGGGCATTCTGCTGGCTGATTTTTTCCCCGATGCCCGCAAGGAGAACACCATGTCCGACACGCTATTTATTACTGGCGCCACCTCAGGGTTCGGCGAAGCCTGCGCTCGTCGTTTTGCCGACGCCGGTTGGAAACTGGTGCTCACTGGCCGTCGTGCTGATCGCCTGAATGCCTTGGTCGAAGAGCTTTCCAAGCAGACCGAAGTGCACGGCCTGGTTGTGGACGTGCGTGATCGCAAGGGCATGGAAGACGCCATCGCCAACCTGCCGCCGTCGTTTGCCACATTGCGCGGGCTGATCAACAACGCCGGCCTGGCTGTGGGTACGGACCCTGCGCCCAAGTGCAGCCTTGATGATTGGGAAACCATGGTCGACACCAACATCAAAGGCCTGCTGACCACCACCAGCCTGCTGTTGCCGCGCCTTATCGCACACGGCCGTGGTGCCGGCATCATCAACCTCGGCTCTATCGCCGGCAGCTACCCGTACCCGGGCAGCCACGTGTATGGCGGCTCCAAGGCATTCGTGAAGCAGTTCTCGCTGAACCTGCGCTGCGACCTGCAAGGCACCGGCGTGCGTGTGACCAACATCGAGCCTGGCCTGTGTGAAAGCGAGTTCTCGCTGGTGCGCTTCGGCGGTGACCAGGCGCGCTACGACGCCACCTACGCCGGTGCTGAGCCGATCCAGCCGCAGGACATTGCCGACACCATCTTCTGGGTGCTGAACACCCCCGCGCACGTGAACATCAACCGGTTGGAGCTGATGCCGGTGAGCCAGACCTGGGCCGGGTTTGCGATTGAGCGTGGCGCTAAAGCTTAAAACAGATCGCTTCTGTGGCGAGGGAGCTTGCTCCCGCTGGGTCGCGCAGCGGCCCCAAAATCTGGGGAGCGCTACGCACTCCAGCGGGAGCAAGCTCCCTCGCCACAGGGTTGCCCAACAGCCTTTAGTAGGCGGCAAATCGGCCAAAAACACGGCATAAGGTACACTCCCCTCCTGAAAACCCCTCCGCACTGTGCGGTTTAAGGGTTTTGACAGGAGGAAATGTGAGTAACCGAGGTGAGCAGGCACTGCTCAAACAATCGACCATCCTGATGTTCGCCGTGGCGATCGCCGGGATTGTCACGGGTGTGATTTCTGGCGCCCAATCCATTCTATTCGACGGCTTTTTCTCGCTGATCGCCACCGCCATCAAGGTGTTGATGCTGATCACGGCCAAGCTGATCGCCAAGAAAAGCAACGAGCGCTTCCAGTTCGGCTATTGGCACCTGGAGCCGATGGTGCTGCTGATCGAAGGCAGCTTTTTGCTGCTGATCGCCATCTACGCGTTTCTCAACGGCGTGTTCGGCATTATCAATGGCGGGCGTGAAATCGAGTTGGGGCTGGTGATCATTTATGCGGCGGTGTTTACCGTGGTCGAGTTCGCCTATTTCTTCTACGTGCGCTATCGCAACCGCACGCTGAAATCGTCGTTGATCCAGTTCGACAACATCAGTTGGCTGGTGGACGCGATGCTGTCGGTGGGCTTGCTGATCAGCTTTCTCGCTGCGCTGCTGCTCAAGTCCCAGGGGTATGGCGAGTGGGCGGTGTATGTCGACCCGTTGATCCTGATCCTGCTGGCCCTGAGCATGCTGGCGCCAGCGTTCAAGATCTTGCGCCCGGCATTGCGCGAGGTGCTGGGGATTGCCCCGGACCACTTGGACGACAAGGTGCGCGAAGTAATGGATGCGGCCCAGGCCAAGCATGGCTTCGACGACTACGTGTCCTACGTGCAAAAGCACGGGCGGGCGCGGTTTATCGAGATTCATGTGGTGTTGCCGGCGAACTACCCGGTGGGTAACGTCGCCACCCTCGATGGGCTGCGCGAAGAGATATCCACAGGTCTTGGCACGCCGGATGCGGCGCGTTGGCTGACGATCAGCTTTACCGGGGATCGCAAGTGGATTGCGTGAAGGTCAGGTAGACCGAGGTGAGGCTTTCGCGAGCAAGCCCGCTCCCACATTCGACCGCATTCCAATGGTAGGACGCAGTTAAATGTGGGAGCGGGCTTGCTCGCGAAGAGGCCCTAAAGGTCAGCCCAAATACTGGATCAAACCCTGATAACAGGTCGCCAAGTGATACGGCGTGGTCGACGGCATATCCCGTCGGCTCACGGCGCCCTTGGCGTCCAGGCATTCATGCCAGCCTTTCTCATGCAAAAAGTGCTGTTGCAGCGCCAGCAATTGGCGTTGCAACACTGCCTCGCTGCCAGGTCGCAAGGTCAGCGCGCGCAGGTATTCGGCCTGGGCCCAGATCCGTTGTGTGCCATCGCGCACCGTGCCGTCCAGGGCGAGCATGCCGCTGACCGCGCCGCTCGATTTATCCACACCCTTAAGCTCGGCGTAGGCAAATGCCCGCGTCAACGAGGCATGCAGCGGCGTGTCGCGCAGTACGGCTGAGGAATCGAGCAAAAAGAACCATTCGAACTGGTGGCCCGGCTCGAACCAGTTATCCACAGCACCCAGCGGTTTTTCCATCATCACGCCGTGCTGGCGGTCGATGAAGCGCTTCTGCATCGCGGTGGCGAGGTCCAGCAGCGCGTCCTGTGTGACGGCGTCTTCACGCACGGCCAGCGTGGCGAGGAAGCCTTCTGCCAGGTGCATCAGCGGGTTTTGCAGCGGGCCGGACTTGAGGGATGACCAATTGCGTTCCACGACCGCGTCGTACAGGCCGTCGCCGGTGGCGAAACGTTCGGCAACCACGGCCAGGGCCGCATCGAGCACCGATTCCACCAACGGCTCGCGCACCTTGGCCCAGTAGTGGGCGCAGGCAAAGATGATGAAGGCGTGGGTGTAAAGGTCTTTGCGCTTATCCAGCGGCTTGCCGTGGGCGTCGATGCTGTAGAACCAGCCGCCGTGCTCGGCGTCATGGAAGTGTCGTTGCAGGGAACGGAACAGCGCCGCTGCACGCTCTTCGGCGAAGGCTGCGCCCGGCGTGCCGATCAGGCTGGCGAACAGGTACAACTGCCGGGCACAGGCCATGGCGCGGTAGCGTTTTGGGGGCAACGGGCGATGATCGGCGTCCAGCGCCTCATAGGGCAACGCCAGCTCGGCATTCCAGCCCGGGCCCTGCCAAAGCGGCACGATCAGGTCATGGAAGTGCGTGAGCACGGCATTCAACGAAGGCTGGGAGGCGGAACTTGGAGCGATGGGCATCGGCTGGCGTCGTCACGGCAGGGGTGTAGGCGCGCATGGTAGCAGGCTGATCGTTCCCACGCTCTGCGTGGGAATGCATTTTGTGACGCTCTGCGTCGTGCTTTGGGACGCGGAGCGTCCTGGGCGGCATTCCCACGCAGAGCGTGGGAACGATCAAGGTCAGCCCGCCAGCAACCAAACCCCAGTTGCCGCCGAAGCTGCCCCAGCCACCCGCACCAACGGCGCAGCCGCGGCCGGCAGAAAACGCACCACCGCATACCCGGCAGCATGCAACGCCGCCGTCGCACCCACAAAACCAGCGGCATACGCCCACGGGCTGGACATGTCCGGCAGCTCCAGGCCATGTGCAACCCCGTGGAACAGCGCAAACAAGGCGGTGGCACCGACGGCCACGAACAGCGGCGGCCGCACTGCCAGCGCCACCGCCAGGCCCAGCGCCAACACCGACGCAGCAATCCCGCTTTCAAGCGCCGGCAATTGCAGGCCTTCAAAACCCAGCAGGCCGCCAATCAGCATGGTGCCGACAAAGGCGCAAGGCAGTGCCCATCGCGCGTTGCCTTTTTGTTGCGCGGCCCACAGGCCGACCGCGACCATCGCCAGTAAGTGATCGATACCGCCCAGAGGGTGGCTGATACCGGCGACCAACCCGTTATCGCCATGCCCGGGGTGAGCGAAGGCGAGGGCCGGGGCGAGCAGCAGCGCGGCGGTTGCGAGAAGTTTGTTAAGGCCCATGAACAGGCTCCTTTCAAGGTGAGATCAGGCTGCAGTGAGCAAGCCCTGACGTTCGATAAAGGCGACGATTTCATCCAGGCCGACGCCGGTTTTTTGGTTGCTGAACACAAAGGGCTTGCCGTTGCGCATGCGCGTGGTGTCGCTGTTCATCAATTCCAGCGAGGCGCCCACCAGCGGGGCCAGGTCGATCTTGTTGATCACCAGCAAGTCGGATTTGCAAATACCGGGCCCGCCTTTGCGCGGCAGCTTGTCGCCGGCCGACACATCGATCACGTAGATGGTCAGGTCCGACAGTTCAGGGCTGAAGGTTGCCGACAGGTTGTCGCCACCGGACTCCACCAGGATCAGGTCCAGGCCGGGGAAGCGGCGGTTGAGTTGGTCGACGGCTTCGAGGTTGATCGAGGCGTCTTCACGAATCGCCGTGTGTGGGCAGCCACCGGTTTCCACGCCGATAATGCGCTCGGGCGCCAGGGCCTGGTTGCGCACCAGGAAGTCGGCGTCTTCGCGGGTGTAGATGTCGTTGGTCACCACCGCCAGGTTGTAGCGATCGCGCAAGGCCAGGCACAGCGCCAAGGTCAGGGCCGTCTTGCCGGAGCCCACCGGGCCGCCGATACCGACACGCAAAGGTTGTGTATTCATGTGTTTCTCCAAAATAAAAGGCCCTAGCTACGGAACAGGCGGCTGTACTGGCGCTCGTGGGCCATGCACGCCAGGGACAGGCCGAAGGCGGCGCTGCCAAAATGGTGGGGGTCGATGCGGCCGGCGTCCTGCTGGGCTTGTTGCAGCAACGGCAGCAGTTCGCTGGTCAGGCGCTGGGCGGCTTGCTGGCCCAACGGCAAGGTTTTCATTAGCACGGCCAGTTGGTTTTCCAGCCAGCTCCACAGCCAGGCGGCGAGGGCATCGTCAGGGCTGATGTGCCAGGCGCGCGCTGCCAGGGCCCAGCCCAGGGCCAGGTGCGGTTCGGCGCAGTGCTCCAGAAACGCACGTGCGGCGGCGTCCAGTTCCGGCAAGCCATTGAGCAGCTGTTGCAGGGAGTAGCCCATCTGCCGGCTTTCCTGATACAGCTCGCGGGTCTCGCGGCTGGCGCGATGTTCTTCGCACAATTGCGCCAGTTGCGGCCAGTTTTCCTCCGCGGCCGCACGACAATGGGCGAGCAGCAATGGCGCTTCGAAGCGCGCAAGGTTGAGCAGCAACTGGTCGCTGACCCAGCGTCGGGCACTGGCGGCATCCTTGACGCGGCCATTCTCCACGGCCATTTCCAGGCCTTGGGAATAGCTGTAGCCACCAATCGGCAATTGCGGACTGGCCAGACGCAACAGCGCCCAGGCTGGGTTCATAGACGTACGCCGAACTGATGCAGCTTGGGCGGGTAGTTGAAGTCTTCATCACCATGGCGTGAATGGTGATGGCCACCGCCATAGGCGCCGTGTTCCGGTTGGAACGGGGCTTCGATGGTTTCGGTGTGCGCGCCCAGCTGTTCGAGCATGGCCTTGAGCACGTAGTCGTCCAGCAGGCGCAGCCAGCCGTCGCCAACTTGCAGAGCCACATGGCGGTTGCCAAGGTGATAGGCCGCGCGGGTCAGTTCAAACGCGTTGCTGCAGGTGACGTGCAGCAGGTGTTCAGGGCGAGCGACCACGCGTACGACGCGTCCGTCTTCAGCCTGTAGGCATTCGCCATCGTGCAACGGCGGCTGGCCGCGCTCCAGAAACAGGCCGACGTCTTCACCGTCGGCACTGAAACAGCGCAGCCGGCTTTTGCTGCGTGCTTCGAAGTTCAGCAGCAGTTCAGCGGCCCAGAGGGCTTGGGGGGCGATTCGGCGGTGGATCACCAGCATCAGGAGGCTTCCAGCTATGAGCGATAAAAGAGCTAGAGCAAGGGGCTTGCCAACCGCACGCGCGAATGGGAAATCGCTGTAGGTAAGCATGGAGATGCCACCGAATAGGGCGTCAGCCGATTCCTACGATGCATCTAAATGGTGCGTGATTGAATTTATAGCACCGGATGTGGGCGTTTTGCGTTGAGTTTTACTGAGTGCCGCATGAATTTTCTTTCATCTGATTCTTACTGGATTTTTTCTCGGAAGCGTCTTACGCATCACCAGGATTCGGCTTTCAAAAAGTTACGTTCGGTTTCATTACGATGTGCGCCGTCTTTAATTCACAGCGACGCCGACCATGTTCAAAGTATTTTTGTATGCAGTCATTGTCAGTCTCTCCTACGGCGTCATACCGGCGTCAGCCAATTTAAAGCCGTCTGCCCCCTTCAGTTCTGCTGCCTCCATCGACAACGTGATTGATCGTGCCCATCAGTTGCTCGGCACGCCTTACAACGGACGTGGAGGCACGGTAGATCAAGGGTTTGATTGCAGCGGCTTCCTCGTCTATCTGTTCAAGACCGAAGCCAATATCCGCTTGCCGCGCACCACCACGCAGATGCATCGCTCAAGCGCCGCGACCGTCCCGCGAGAGGCACTCATGCCCGGCGATGCGGTGTTTTTCAAGGGTAATGGGAGCGGCCAGGTCAGCCATGTCGGCCTTTATGTGGGCAAAGGCAAATTCATTCACTCGCCCAGCACCGGCAAGCGCGTTCGAATTGATTCGCTGAATAGCAAATACTGGAAAAAAAACTACACCAGCGCCAAACGCTTCCACCCGCAGGGCTGATCGGCTTACTCGGTGCTGCCCAGGCCTTGCCAATGCTTGAGGCCGATAAAGATAAAGCGCAATTGCTGGGTGATTTTCGCCTGGGGCGTGAGATGGGCGGGCAGGGCTTGGGCTGGCGGGTCGATGATGTCGGGCAGGGTGGCGAACACGCTCTTGACGATCAGGTCGGCCATTACGTGCAGGCCTTCGGCATCCAGGTGCTGGAGTTTGGGCATCAGCGTGAGGTCGGCCGCCAAGTCACTGGTAATGTCTTCGCGCAGGGCGCCGATGGCTTGGCGCACGGCCAGGCAGCCACCGTATTGTTCGCGGGCCAGGAACAGGAATTGTGAACGGTTGGCCGAGACCACATCCAGAAAGATCCGCACGGACGCATCAATGATGCCGCCCATCACGAATTCGTTGTGGCGCACCAGCCGAATCGTGGCGCGAAAGGTCTGGCCAACTTCGCTGACCAAGACGAGCCCAAGCTGGTCCATGTCGTCAAAATGGCGATAGAACCCGGTAGGCACAATGCCGGCGGTCTTGGCCACTTCGCGCAGGCTCAGGCTGCCGAACCCACGGCCACACTCCATCAGATGGCGGGCTGCGTCCATCAAGGCGAGGCGGGTCTGTTGCTTCTGTTCGGCGCGGGGCAGCATCGGCGGGCGGGCTTAGTCGGCAAGTACAGCGACGCACTCTAGCAAAACCGCTTCGCTGGCGTCGAACTTGGTGGTGTGGGCGGTGATGTGGTTTCTATAAAAAAGCAAAAGCCCGATCGGTCGATCGGGCTTTTTTCTCGGCCACCACGGGCTTAGCTCTGTGCTTGATGCAGTTCTTGCAGACGGTCAGCACCGCCTTCGGCAATACCTTGGGTGTAAGCGCGGTCGTTGGCTTGTTCAGCACCGCCTTCTACCAGGCCTTTTTGTTCCAGGCGATCACGGCCACCTTCGGCAACACCTTCGGTGTAGGCGCGTTTGTTGGCGTGTTCCGAGCCATTTTCTGCAACAGCGCCTTTGGCGTAGTCACGGTTTTCGTCTTCTTGCGAACCGCTGCGAGCCAGGGTCTGGCTGGATTGAACGGCTTGGGCTTTGTTCTGTGGGGTAGCTTGTTCAGCGGCTGGCAGGGCAAAAGCACTGGAAGCCAGGACAGACAGCAGAACGGTAGCGAGTAATTGGCGTTTCATGATGGTTGCTCCTTAGGAGGGCGATAAAGTGGGTACAGGGCTAATGCTACTCTCGATAAGTCGATATAAAAGTTCATAAACACAATGGTAATAATCAACAGAATTGATTGTTCCCATCGGAGGCTCTAGAACGCACCTCTCAAGCCCGCGGTTTTGCACCAAGGTGGGTATTTTTGACCCGCTCATGGGTAACACCGGTGCATTGTTGATGGTTAGGTCGACTTGGGCTGTAGGAGGAATCGCTTTTTTTGCTAGGAATTCGTACTCGGGGGTAAACCCCCAGACCATTTGTCAGTCGTAGCTCTATAAGCTGTAGTCAAAAGGTGCGCGGCAGCGCGCGCCCTCAGTCGTAATCAGGAGTCCTGTGCAATGACGCGCACTCGTAAAATCGTCGCTTGGAGCTGCGCCAGCTTCGTTCTGTTAATCGCCGTGGTGGTGTTGTTGCTGGTGTTCTTCGACTGGAACCGTATCAAGCCGCCTCTCAACGCCAAGGTTTCCGAAGAGCTGCATCGCCCCTTTGCCATCAATGGCAACCTGGCGGTGGTGTGGGCGCGTGAGCCGGATGAAGGCGGTTGGCGCGCCTGGGTGCCATGGCCGCACGTGATCGCCGAAGACCTGACGCTGGGCAACCCGGACTGGTCGAAAAAACCGCAGATGGTCACGCTCAAGCGCGTTGAGTTGCGCATCTCGCCCCTGGCGCTGCTGGTGCAGCGCGTGGTGATCCCGCGCATCGACCTCACCGAACCGAGCGCCGACCTGCAGCGCCTGGCCGATGGCCGCGCCAACTGGACCTTCAAGTTCGACCCCAAAGACCCGAACGCCGAGCCCTCCAGCTGGGTGGTCGACATCGGCGCCATCGGCTTCGACAAGGGCCACGTGACGCTCGACGACCAGACCCTCAAGACCCAACTCGACGTCATCATCGACCCGCTGGGCAAGCCGATTCCCTTCGGCGAAATCGTCGGTGACGCCGATGCCAAGAAGGCCCTGGAAAAAGGCTCGGCGCCTCAAGACTACGCATTCGGCCTCAAGGTCAAAGGCCAGTACCACGGCCAGAAACTCGACGGCACCGGCAAGATCGGCGGCCTGCTGGCGTTGCAGGACGCGGCCAAGCCGTTCCCGCTGCAGGCTCAGGTGAAAATTGCCGACACCCGCATCGCCTTGGCCGGCACCTTGACCGACCCGCTGAACCTCGGCGCGCTGGACCTGCGCCTGAAACTCGCAGGCACCAGCCTGGGTAACCTTTACCCGCTGACCGGCGTGACGCTGCCCGATTCCCCCGCGTATTCCACCGACGGTCACCTGATCGCCAAATTGCATGAAGCCAGCGGCGCTTCATTCACCTATGAAAACTTCAACGGCAAAATCGGAGACAGCGACATCCACGGCGATCTGAAATATGTCGCCAGCCAACCACGGCCCAAGCTCAGCGGCGCGCTGGTATCCAACCAGCTGCTGATGACCGACCTCGCACCGCTGATCGGCGCTGATTCCAACGCCAAGCAAAAAGCCCGTGGCGGTGAAAGCAAACAACCGGCGACTAAAGTGTTGCCGGTGGAAGAGTTCCGCACCGAACGCTGGCGCGACATGGACGCGGACGTGGAATTCACCGGCAAACGCATCGTGCACAGTGCCGATTTACCGTTCACCGATCTCTACACGCACTTGGTGCTCAACGACGGCGAACTCAGCCTGGAGCCGCTGCGTTTCGGCGTGGCCGGTGGCAAGCTGGATGCGCAGATTCGCTTGAACGGCCGCACCGTACCGATGGAGGGGCGCGCCAAACTCACTGCGCGTAACTTCAAGCTCAAGCAGCTGTTTCCGACGTTCGAGCCAATGAAAACCAGCTTCGGTGAACTCAACGGCGATGCGGATATTACCGGGCGCGGTAATTCCGTGGCGGCACTGCTGGGCACCTCCAACGGCGACCTTAAAATGCTCATCAACGATGGCGCGATCAGCCGTGGCTTGATGGAAATCGCCGGGCTCAACGTGGGCAACTACGTGGTGGGCCGCCTGTTTGGCGACAAGGAAGTGAAGATCAACTGCGCGGCGGCGGACTTCGGCATCAAGACCGGCTTGGCCACGACCCGCCTGTTTGTGTTCGATACCGAGAACGCGATTATCTACATCGATGGCACGGCCAACATGGCCACCGAACAGCTGGACCTGACGATCACGCCTGAGTCGAAAGGCTTTCGGCTGTTCTCCCTGCGTTCGCCGCTGTACGTCAACGGGCCGTTTATCAAGCCCAATGCCGGTGTGAAGGCGGTGCCGCTGATGCTGCGCGGCGCCGGCATGGTCGCGCTGGGTGTGATTGCCGGCCCGGCCGCAGGACTCCTGGCCCTGGTAGCACCCAGCGGTGATGAGCCCAACCAGTGTGCGCCTCTCCTGCAGCAGATGAAGGAAGGCAAGGCGCCGAAAACCGTGAAAAGTAACTGACGAAACCCGAAACCAAATGTGGGAAATGTGGGAGCGGGCTTGCTCGCGAATGCGGTAGGTCAGTCGATAGCTTATTGACTGAAACGCCGCCTTCGCGAGCAAGCCCGCTCCCACAGGGGTATTGCAGTGTTACGGCTTACAGGTCTTGCAGATATCCGCGCTGAAAGCGGTGAAGTAACTGACGAAACCCGAAACCAAATGTGGGAGCGGGCTTGCTCGCGAATGCGGTAGGTCAGTCGATAGCTTATTGACTGAAACGCCGCCTTCGCGAGCAAGCCCGCTCCCACAGGGTATTGCAGTGTTACGAGTTACAGGTCTTGCAGATATCCGCGCTGAAAGCGGTGAAGTAACTGACGAAACCCGAAACCAAATGTGGGAAATGTGGGAGCGGGCTTGCTCGCGAATGCGGTAGGTCAGTCGATAGCTTATTGACTGAAACGCCGCCTTCGCGAGCAAGCCCGCTCCCACAGGGTATTGCAGTGTTACGAGTTACAGGTCTTGCAGATATCCGCGCTGAAAGCGGTGAAGTAACTGACGAAACCCGAAACCAAATGTGGGAGCGGGCTTGCTCGCGAATGCGGTAGGTCAGTCGATAGCTTATTGACTGAAACGCCGCCTTCGCGAGCAAGCCCGCTCCCACAGGGTATTGCAGTGTTACGAGTTACAGGTCTTGCAGAATATCCGCCATGTCATCGGCGTGTTCTTCTTCCTGGGCCAGGATGTCTTCGAAGATGCGACGCGTGGTCGGGTCTTTGTCGCCGATGTACTGGATGATCTCGCGGTAGCTGTCCACCGCAATCCGTTCGGCCACCAAGTCTTCGTAGACCATTTCCTTCAAGCTGTTGCCCGCCACGTATTGGGCGTGGGAGTTCTTCGACAGCAGGTCGGGGTTGAACTCCGGCTCGCCGCCCAGTTGCACGATGCGTTCGGCCAGTTTGTCGGCGTGTTCGGCTTCCTGGGTGGCGTGCTCGAGGAATTCATCGGCGGCGACGCTGGCTTTCAGGCCGCTGGCCATGAAGTAGTGACGTTTGTAGCGCAACACGCACACCAGCTCTGTGGCCAGCGACGCGTTGAGCAGGCGGATGATTTCTTCGCGGTCAGCGTCGTAGCCTTCGGTCACGGCGCCGTTTTCGACGTTCTGGCGGGCGCGGGAGCGCAGGGTCGCAACGTCAGTCAAGTGTGCTTCAGTCATCTCAATCTCCTGGTGCTAATCCGGGTTTACGCCACGCTCTGCCGGCGTGATCGCTCCCAGTTGTGAGTGCCGCGCGACGCAAAAAGTTTTATCGGATTTCACAACGCCTGACCGCACCGCTTGGCTTCCTCCTGCACCCACTGGAAAAACGCCCGCACCGGCGGATGGCGTTCGCGGCCCGGCACACACAGCGCGCTGTAACCGGCGCCGCCGACACTGACCTGTGGCCGATAGGGCACCAACAAGCCGCTGGCCACACTTTCCGAGACCAGAATATTGCTCGCCAACACCAAACCCTGGCCGGCAATTGCCGCTTGCAGCGCGTAATGCTCCTCATCGTATTCACGTAGGGGCCGCGCGTGGCTCAGCCACGACTCGCCGGCCTTCTCGCACCAGGCTTGCCAGCCCAGGGCGTAAAGCTCGGAGTTGTGCCAGCGCACGCTGATCAGCGTCGGCACCTGGGTGCTGGCCCGCGCGACCTGTTCGGGTGAGCCGTACACCGCAAAAAACTCATCGAACAGGCATTGCCCATACAGGTTGGGGTAATCGCCCATGCTGTAGCGAATCACCAGGTCGACGCTGGCATCCTGCTGCAAGTCGACGACCTCGCACTGGGTATCCAGGCGCAGGTTGATGTCCGGGTTGGCGGCGTAGAAGCGGCCCAGCCGTGGCACCAGCCATAACGCCGCAAAGGCCGGCGTGGTGGAAACGGTGAGGTGCCCGGCGCTGCGTTGCGGGCGCAAGGTGTCGACGCTTTGCGCCACGTCCAGCAACGCGCCGTGCAGGCTGTGGAACAGCCGCTCGCCACCGTCGGTGAGGCGCACCTGGCGTGGCAGGCGTTCGAACAACGGCACGCCCAGCCAGGTTTCCAGGGCGCGAATCTGGTGGGACACCGCTGTGGGCGTGACCGACAATTCTTTGGCCGCCGCTTTGAAGCTGAGCAGGCGCGAGGCTGACTCAAAGGTGCGCAGTGCGGTTAGCGGCAGCGAGGCAAACATTCTGGCTCCATGGATGAAATGGATTCATCTGGATTAACTATTGCTCATTTGTCGGAAAGCACGCTCGGTTCTAGATTTGCAGGCATTGACGGCGGCCATCCAGGTCGCCTGAGTGTACCCGTGAAGGTGTCTACAGATGAAAAAAATGCTAGTTGTTCACGCCAGCCCGCGTGGCGAGCGTTCACACTCCCGGCGCTTGGCGGAGTCGTTTCTCGATGCCTGGCAGGCCGCTAACCCCGACGCGCAGATCACCCGTCGTGAAGTTGGCCGGGCCTTTATTCCGCATGTGACCGAGGCGTTTGTCGCAGCGAATTTTTACCCTGAGCCGCAATCCCTGCCGAAGGTGATGAAGGCCGACCTGCAACTGAGTGATGAACTGGTCGGCGAGCTGATCGAACATGAGCTGCTGGTGATTTCCATGCCCCTGTACAACTTCGGTGTGCCCAGCGGCCTCAAGGCCTGGATCGATCAAATCGTGCGCATGGGCCTCACCTTCGACATCCGCCAAGACAGCCAGGGCATCGCGCAGTACCAACCGTTGCTGAGTGGCAAACGCGCGCTGATCATCACCAGCCGTGGCGGCAACGGGTTTGGCCCAGGTGGCGAAAACGAAGGGATGAACCATGCCGATCCGCACCTGCGTACGGTGTTGGGTTATATCGGCATCGATGACATTCGGGTGATTGCCGCCGAGGGTGAAGAGTCGGACAAGTCGGTATTCCTACGCGCCTGTGAAGAGGCCGAGCGCCAGTTGCACGACCTGGCAGGGCATTTTTAACCGGCCTTGGTCATGGGGCGGTCATGTCGAGTGGTCTAGGATGGTTTTATTGCCCCTAAATCAGGACGTTCGCTGCATGCCCGAATCCCTCGCCACGCGTTACCCTTTGGTGCTGGTGCCCGGCATGCTGGGCTTTGTGCGCGTGGGGTGGTTCCCTTACTGGTACGGCATTGTCCCGGCACTGCGGGCGGGCGGGGCACAGGTATTTCCCGTGCAAGTGGCACCGCTGAACTCCAGCGAGGTACGCGGCGAGCAGTTACTGGTGCAGATCGAGCGGATACGCCGTGAAACCGGCGCCGACAAGGTCAACCTGATCGGCCATAGCCAGGGCTCGCTGACGGCGCGTTATGCGGCGGCCAAGCGCCCGGAATGGGTGGCGTCGGTGACGTCGGTTGCCGGGCCTAACCATGGCTCGGAGTTGGCGGACCATTTCCATGCCCATTACCCCCCGAGCAGCTGGAAAGGCCGGGTCGTGAGCGCGGTGTTTCATCTGGTTGCCTGGGTAATGGGCCTGCTGGAAACCGGCTATCGCGGGCCGCGCTTCAAGGCGGATCTGCAGGCCTCGCATCAGTCCTTGACCTGCGACGGCGTGGCGCTGTTCAACCGTCAGTACCCCCAAGGGCTGCCGGATACCTGGGGCGGGCAGGGCGCGGAGGTGGTCAACGGCGTGCGCTACTACTCGTGGTCCGGCACCTTGCAGCCGGGCAAGACCGATCGCGGGCGTAACCTGCTGGACGGCACGCACCGCAGTTGCCGGTTGTTTGCTCGCAGTTTCGTGCGGGAGAAGGGCCAGTGCGACGGCATGGTCGGGCGCTACAGCTCACACCTGGGGTGGGTGATTGGCGATGACTACCCCTTGGACCATTTCGATATCGTTAACCAGTCGATGGGGCTGGTGGGCAAGGGGGCGGAGCCGATTCGGTTGTTTGTGGAGCATGCGCAGCGGTTAAAGGCTGCTGGGGTTTAGCCGGGAGACCGCGTTATCGTTCTTCGCAGGCAAGCCAGCTCCCACCGTTGACCGAGTTCCAACCTTGGAATGGGGTCGAATGTGGGAGCGGGCTTGCTCGCGAAGGCGGTCTATCAGGCAACGCTGACCTCTTGGCGCACTGGCGTGGTCCAACGCTCCGACAAAATCACCCCGCCCAACGTCAGCAAACCACCCACCAAGTGGTACATCGCCAACTGTTCCTTCAACACCACCGCCGCAATCAACGCGGTGATCAACGGCAGCAGGTTGAAAAACAACGTGGTGCGGCTTGGCCCCAGGGTTTTCACCGAATGCATCCACGCCAGTGGCGCGACCATCGACGCCAACAAGCAGGCGTACAACACCAACGGAATATTCGCCCAGCCCAGGCCTGCCTTGGTCGAGAACAAGAACAGCGGAAACAGCACCACCACCGCCACCAGCACCTGTAAGTACAGCAACACCAACGGCGGCAGGCGCAGCTGCCATTTTTTCAGCAGGGTGCTGTAGACCGCGTAGGCCAGGGTGGCGATCAGCATCATGGCGTCGCCCAGGTTGAGCCCGTGTTGCAGCAACGCGCTCAGGCTGCCGGCCGACACCACCACGACGACGCCTGCGAACGACAGCACCGCGCCGCTCAGCGCGCCAAAGGTCAAGCGTTGGCCGAGGCTGATAATGGCGGCGGTCAGTGACATCAACGGCATCAGCGAGAGGATGATGCCCATGTTGGTGGCGCTGGTCAGCGTTGCGGCGTAGTAGGCCAGGCTCTGATACACCGCCATGCCCAGCACGCCGAGGATGAAGATCTTGCCCAGGTTAGGGCGGATCAGCGCCCAGTTGGCGATCACCGGCTTGAGCATGAACGGGGTAAACAGCAGCGCCGCCAGCAACCAGCGGTAAAAGCCGATTTCTGCGGGGAAGATCGTGCCCACGGCCAGTTTGTTGACCACGGTGTTACCGGCCCAGATAAAGATGGCCAGCAGGGGATACGCGTATTGCATCGAAAGAAACCAGGTGTGTTGATGAGGCAGGATTATCCCCTGTCTGTATCGAAGCCTATACTGCGATCCAGACAAACGACCGTTGTATCCAGACAATATGGCCAGACACACAGTACGCCTCGCGGATTTCCACAGCCTGCCGAGCCCGGTCTACTTCCGTTACTCCGATTTCGCCCCCGACACCGAGTGCACCCCGCACCGGCATTTCTGGGGTTCGCTGGACTATTCGGCCAACGGCGTCATGCGCATGGAAGTCGCCGGCAGCCGCTTTATGTCGCCGCCGCAGTACGCGGTTTGGATCCCACCGAATACCGAGCACAGCTCCTACAACGCCCAGGCGATTGTCTATCGCTCGGTGGGCCTGGCCCCGGAACTCTGCGAGCAACTGCCGAAGGCGCCGTGCACCCTGGCGATCAGCGAGATTCTCAAGGCTATCCTCAGCGACTTCGCCCAGCGTGACGTCAACATTGCGCAGAGCGAAGCCGATATCCGCCTGGCGCAGGTGCTGGTCGATCAGCTCAAGCAAGCGCCGATTCACGATTGCTTTTTACCCTACGCACGCCACCCCGGGCTGCTCGGCGTGCTCGAGGGCATGCAGGCTGAACCGGGCGATAACCGCCCGCTGGCGCAGTGGGCGGAGCAAGTGCATGTCAGTGAGCGCACATTGGCACGCCAGTTTGTACGCGAGCTGGGCATGAGCTTCGGCGAATGGCGCCAGCGCCTGCGTTACCTGGCAGCCATCGACGCCCTCGACAGCCGCCGCAGTGTGCAACGGGTGGCATTTGACCTGGGTTACAGCACCGCCTCGGCCTTCATCGCCATGTTCCAGCGCCACGCCGGCTGCACCCCGGAGCAGTATCGTCGAACAAATATTCGCAGCCGGTGAAGATGTAACAGGCTTTGACTACACTGCTGCGTAGGCCGTGCCTCCCGGCACGGTAACAGGGAGAAAACTCCATGAAGATGCTGCGTATTCCGCTGTTGATGATGGGCCTGCTGCTGTGTTCTCAAGGGTTTGCCGCGACCGCCCAGCAAAATAAAATGACCACCTGCAATACTGAAGCCACCACCAAGACGCTTAAAGGCGATGACCGCAAAGCCTTTATGAAGACCTGCCTGTCGGCGCCAGCCGCCAACGACGCCAAGACCCTGACGCCTCAGCAGCAGAAGATGAAAGACTGCAACGCCACGGCGAAAACCAAGGCGTTGGCCGGTGATGCGCGTAAGACCTTTATGAGCACCTGCCTCAAAGGTAGCTGATCACGCTTTTGCGGACGCTGGCGTTCAGGTGTGGGAGCCGGGCTTGCCCGCGATGCAGACACCTCGGTGTATCAGGCAAACTGAGGTGATGCTATCGCAGGCAAGCCAGCTCCCACAGTTGATCGCATTCACACCCTGGGCTCTCGCTTGATTGCCTCAAGGCTGGCAGACTGCCCATCCTTTAACGCCGTTCGTTTTGAGGCTGTATGCCAACGTTTTCTCAGCGTCACGTGTTGTTGCTGGTCAGTTGCATCATCATTTTCGGTGGGTTACTGCTGGTCCTGCCGCTCAAGCTGCTGCCCAGTCTGTTGGCCGGCTTGCTGGTTTATGAACTGGTCAACATGCTCACCCCGCAGTTGCAGCGGCTGATCGAAGGTCGGCGCGCGCGTTGGCTCGCTGTGGCGTTACTGGGCACCTTGATCGTCAGCGTGCTGGCCCTGATCTTCGCCGGCGCCATCAGCTTCCTGCTTCACGAAGCAGAAAACCCCGGGGCTTCCCTCGACAAATTCATGGGCGTGGTTGACCGTGCGCGCGGCCAGTTGCCGCCGTTCCTCGACGCCTACCTGCCCGCCAGCGCCGCTGAATTCCGCGTGGCCATTGGCGACTGGCTGAGCAAACACCTGAGCGAACTGCAGCTGGTCGGCAAAGATGCCGCGCACATGTTCGTCACCTTGCTGATCGGCATGGTGCTCGGCGCGATCATCGCCCTGCAACGCGTGCCCGACCTGACCAAGCGCAAACCGCTGGCCGCCGCGCTGTTCGACCGCTTGCACCTGCTGGTCCAGGCGTTTCGCAACATCGTCTTCGCCCAAATCAAAATTGCCGCGCTCAACACCATGTTCACCGCGATCTTTCTCGCGGTGGTGCTGCCGCTGTGCGGCATTCACCTGCCGCTGACCAAAACCCTGATCGTGCTGACCTTCCTGCTCGGCCTGCTCCCGGTGATCGGCAACCTGATGTCCAATACGCTGATCACCATCGTCGCGCTGTCGATTTCAATCTGGGTGGCGGTGGCGGCGTTGGGTTATTTGATCGTGATCCACAAGGTCGAGTACTTTCTCAACGCGCGAATCGTGGGCGGGCAGATCAGTGCCAAGTCGTGGGAATTGTTGCTGGCGATGCTGGTGTTTGAAGCCGCATTCGGCCTGCCGGGCGTGGTGGCGGGGCCGATTTATTATGCGTATTTGAAAAGTGAGTTGAAGCTCGCCGGAATGGTTTGACGCAATAACGTGAACTTTAAAGGGACTTAGAGGGAAACAACGGTGAGTGACAATATCTACGCTCCGCCAACGGCGGAGCTGACCGAGACGGTAAAGACGTCTCACGAGTTCTACGTCATTTCCAAAACCAAGCTGCTGGTTCTGAGCCTGCTCAGCTTCGGGCTGTATACCTATATCTGGTCGTATAAAAACTGGAGCTTGTACAAGAAAGCCAATCAGTTGGATATCTCGCCTTGGGCGCGGGCGATTTTCTTTATTTTCTTTATGCACCAGCTCTATCGCCGGGCCGATGATCGCGTTGCCCACAGTGGCCGAAAGTTCGATTTTGACTTCGAGCAGTGGGCGACGGTGTTCGTAGTGGTGACGGTAGGCGCCAGGGTTTTCGAAATGGTGGCTAACCGTTTCGAGCCCTGGTTCGCCTATAAACCCCTGGTGCTCCTGGCGGTTCCGCTGTGTGCCTACATCCTTCAACAAGCCCAGGGCCTGGTCAACTTCGCGGCAGGTGACCCGCAGGGGCAGAGCAACGCGCGCTTTAACCTGTGGAACTACCTGGTGATCGTGCCGGGCGTGGTGATGTGGAGCCTGACGCTGCTTGGGGTGTGGGCGATTTATCACCGCTAGGGTGCCTGCCGGATTTCAGGTGTAAGCAGGTCTAAATGTGGGAGCGGGCTTGCTCGCGAAGACGGTGGGTCAGCCGACAGAGACATCGACTGAACCATCGCCTTCGCGGGCAAGCCCGCTCCCACAGTTGTTTTTTAGTGTTGGTGAGAGTGGGGCAGGTCAGCTGCCGTAGCGTTTGCTGGCCTCAATCGCCAAACCACTGCCGATACTGCCGAAGATATTCCCTTCCACATGCCGCGCATTCGGCAGCATCGCCGAGATGCTGTGGCGCAGTGCCGGAATACCGCTGGAACCGCCGGTAAAGAACACCGTATCCACCTGCGCCACTTGCACCGACGCATCGGTCAGCAGCTGCGTGACGCTGTTGCGCACGCGTTCCAGCAAGCCATCAATCGCCGACTCAAACAGCGCTCGGCTCAGTTCCACGCTCAACCCCGGCTCAACCCGGTCGAGCAGCACGTGGCGGCTGTCTGCGTGGGTCAGCTGGATCTTGGTTTCTTCCACTTCCATGGCCAGCCAGTGCCCGGCGCGCTGTTCGATCAACTTGAACAGGCGGTCGATGCCGCCGGTGTCTTCGATGTCGTAGCGCATGCTGCCCAGGGCCAGCTGGGATTTTTGCGAGTACACCGAGTTGATGGTGTGCCAGGTGGCCAGGTTCATGTGGTGGCTGGTGGGCATGTAGGCGCCGCTTTTCATGCGGCTGCCGTAGCCGAACAGCGGCATCATGCCTTGCAGGCTCAGCTGTTTGTCGAAGTCAGTACCGCCGATGTGCACGCCGCCGGTGGCGAGGATGTCGCTCTGGCGGTTGTCGTTGTGACGGCGGTCCGGGGACAGCCGCACCAAGGAAAAGTCGGATGTACCACCGCCGATGTCGACAATCAGTACCAGCTCTTCTTTTTCGATGGTGGACTCGTAGTCGAAGGCGGCCGCGATGGGCTCGTACTGGAACGAGATGTCCTTGAAGCCGATCTTGCGCGCTACGTCGACCAGGGTGTTTTCTGCTTCCTGGTCGGCCATGGGGTCGTCATCGACGAAGAACACCGGGCGGCCCAGCACCACTTCTTCGAATTCACGGCCGGCATTGGCTTCGGCGCGGCTCTTGAGTTGGCCGATAAACAGCGCCAGCAGGTCGGTGAACGGCATGGCTGTGCCGAGCACGCTGGTGTCGTGCTTGATCAGCTTGGAACCCAGCAGGCTCTTGAGCGAGCGCATCAGCCGGCCTTCGTAGTTTTCCAGGTATTCGTGCAGGGCCAGGCGACCGTACACCGGGCGGCGCTCCTCGAAGTTGAAGAACACCACCGACGGCAACGTGATCTTGTCGTCCTCCAGCGCGATAAGCGTCTCCTCGCCGGGGCGGATCCAGCCGACGGTGGAGTTGGACGTGCCGAAGTCGATACCGCAGGCACGGGCTGGGGATGGGTTTTTCATGTCTATCAGGTTCCGGTTGAAAAACGGCCGCGCAGTGTATGCCAGTCGAAGGCGGATGCGTAGGCCGACCATCCGTTAAATCGTGCTTGAAAGTGCGGGATTTGCCCCCACATCTGTTGCATACGGCTAGCGCCGATAACACTTTGACGCACCCCCAGGCCACATGACTCAACAGGTGCAAAGCAGCGCACGTTGTGCCCCGGGCTGTGCGATCTCGATAAAGGATGGTGAACCGCCGATGGATTTCAAAGACTACTACAAGATTCTGGGTGTCGAGCCGACGGCCGATGACAAGGAAATAAAGGCCGCGTATCGCAAGCTCGCGCGCAAATACCACCCGGATGTGAGCAAGGAAAAAGACGCCGAAGAGAAATTCAAGGACGCGTCCGAAGCCTATGAAGCGCTTAAAAGCGCGGATAAGCGCGCGGAATACGACGAACTGCGCAAATACGGCCAGCATGGCCAGCCGTTCCAGGGCCCGCCGGGTTGGCAGAGCCGTGGCGGTTTTGGCGGTGGCGCGGGCACTGAGGATTTCTCCGACTTCTTCAGCTCGATCTTCGGCAACCGTGGCGACGCCTTCGGTGGCGGCCAGCGCCGCCCGACCGGGCGCAAGGGGCAGGACGTGGAGATGCAACTGTCGGTGTCGCTTGAAGACACGCTGTCCACCGAGTCCAAGCAGATCAGCTTTCAGGTGCCGCAATACGACGCCTCGGGCCGCCACGTCAGCAACACCACCAAGAGCCTGAACGTGAAGATCCCCGCCGGCGTGGCCGACGGTGAGCGCATCCGCCTCAAGGGCCAGGGTGCACCGGGCGTTGGCGGTGGGGCCAATGGCGACCTGTACCTGATCATCAAGTTTGCGCCGCACGCCAAGTTTGAAGTGGATGGCGAAAACCTGATCATCAACTTGCCCCTGGCGCCGTGGGAATTGGCGTTGGGCGCAGAAGTGGCGGTGCCGACCCTCACCGGCAAGATCAACCTCAAGGTGCCGGCCGGCAGCCAGAACGGCCAGCGCATGCGCGCCAAGGGCCATGGTTTGCTGAACAAGGCCGGGCAGCGCGGCTATCTGTTTGTGCAGCTCAAGGCCGTGATGCCTAAAAGCAGCGATGAGGAGGTCACGGCGTTGTGGCAAGCGCTGGCGCAGAAAGCGGCGTTCAACCCGCGTGAGCATTTCTGAGCGGCGATAAATACCTAGCGCTTTTCAAGCAGGGCTATCCGATAGGTTGGTTGTTTTACAGCCCGTCATGGATGGCCCGATATGTCAGATCAACCCGTTACTTCTACCCCCGAAGGCAGCTTCAACGTTGACCTTCGGGGCGTGCATTACGACTTCCTCAAAGACCGCGTGCCGGCGTGGTTCAACCAAGGCTCGACCCAGCGCCAGGAAGAACTCGCCAACCACGAAATGGAACTGCCCAGCTGGTATCTGACCGCCACGGCTCAGCAAAAGGCTGACCTGGCCGACAGCCACACCCGCTATCGCGAGACCTTGAACCAGGTGGAGAACAGCCTGGGCGACATCAAGGATGTACTCGCCTTTGCCGAGCAGCCGCTTAAAGACGCGATCAAGAAACGCTTCAACCTGGAGCTGGACGTCAAGAACGTCTATTTCGCGCGCAAGTATGGTTATAAGGGCCGCGACGACCTCTACGGCGCGTTTGTCTTAGAGCAGAGCCGCGATCCGGCAATGAACTATCAATACCGTGGCATCTCTTTGCTTGAGGCCGCCCTGGCCAATTTCACGCCTGACGAAGAACACGCCAGTCCCTGCGATGATTGCCATGTCATTACCACCTGGAACTCCTATGACGGCGAAGTCCTCCCGACGCCCTACGCGGTCAAGTCGCAGGCCCTGGCCATCGCGCCGCATGAATTCGCCCAATTGTGCCGCACGCTGGACCTGGGGAGTTTGTATCAGCAGCACATCAAGGCCATCGTCCAGCCCGAAGAGGCAACCGAACGTGCTGCACTCGAACAGCAACTGCAAGAACACTTGCGCCAACAGTTGGCATTGAGCGCCGAGGTAGCCGTTCATCAAACTGAGTGGGGCATCCGTGCCGATGCCTACCAGATGATCAAGCAGGTCATCACCGACCCTGGCAGCGCCACCCTCGATGGCAAACCGGTGACGTTTGCCGCGCTCAAAGTGTTTGGCTGTGTACTGGTGGGGCCGCTGCTGATCGGGCCTGCTCGTGAAGACAGTGATGCAGTCGAGCGGCTGCTGGTGTTCATCCCCAACGATCCACAGCAGCCGCTCAAAGAGTATGCAGACGGCGGTGAGTTCATGGCCGACCTCAGGACCCGTTTGCTCAGCGCTTCGTACCGGCGTTTTTTCAGCCGCTTTATACCCCAGCGCGAGCAAGGCATCTTTTTTCAGCAATTTGATGCGTTGTACAAGCCGGCCAATGGCAATGGCTCGTCGGGCGATTACCCGATGCAACCAAAGCTGAAGCGGTTGCCCCTGGATGACCTGATGATCGGTGCCAATTTTTGGGAGCAATTGCGCCAGGCTCAGGTCAGCAAGATTTTGGCCGACGCTCGCGCCGTGGCCGTGCCCACCGGCGATGAAGACTACAAGGCAAGAATGGACCGGCTGTCCAGCTATGTGGATGCAGCGATCAGCGTGTTCAACCTCGCGGCTTTCGTGGTGCCACCGTTGGGGCCGCTCATGCTGCTGGTAGGCGCGGCGCAGATGTCCAGTGAAGCGTTTGAAGGCATCGAAGCCTACGAGCAAAGCGATTTGAAGACGATGTGGGCGCACTTTTCCAGCGTGGCCCTCAACTTGGCGATGCTGGCTACCGGGGCCAAGGTGCTACCGGAAATCAAGCAGGTGAGCGTGATCGACAGCCTCAAGCCCGTGACCCTGCCGAACGGCAAACAGGTGTTGTGGAACCCCGATATGACGCCCTACAAGGTGCCCGTTGAGTTGCCAGCGCACGCCAAACCGGACGCCTTGGGCCTCTACCAGCACAACGGGCAGACGGTATTGCCCCATGAGGGTGATTACTATCAGGTCCGCCAGGACGCCGACACCGGCCAATACCGCATCCAGCACCCCAGCCGCCCCGGCGCTTATGAACCGCAACTGGAGCATAACCACGGCGGCGCCTGGAGCCATGAAGCCGAAGAACCGCTGAGCTGGGACCAGCCGACGCTGATCAGACGCTTGGGCTTGGACCAGCGTGGGCTCGACACGCAAGCGTTGGAACAGGCGCGTATGGCCAGCGGCGTTGAGGAAGACGCCTTGCGCCAGACCTTTGTCGAGCATGAACCGGTGCCCTTGTTGCTTGAGGATTCGATCCAGTACTTCAAGGCCCACCAGGCGCTGACGACGTTTGTCGAGCAAATGCACAGCAGCGACCCGGCGGTTTACGCCCAGGCTGACCCGCAGCTGCAACTGAACATGATGCAGCGTCGCGGGCTGCTGCCCGGCGATACACCGCTGCGCGTGATGAGCGACGATGGCCGCCTGCGTTGGGAGAATGATGCGCCTGCTACGGCGTCCAGGCGCGTGCTCGTTGTGACTGAAAGCCAACTGGCGCGCGGCGAGTTGCTCAAGAAAGTATTGGACACCTTGCAGGTCGTTGACCCCACGCTCAAGGAAATCCCCGGCAGCGCCGACGACTCCCTGGATGTGCGGGCCGGCAAACTACGCCAGTACCTTGGCGACATCGTGGACACGTTCAAAGGCCCGTTGGTGGAGGAACGCTACAGGGCGCTGACCGCGTCGGATGACCTTGATGTGCAGGCGGTACTGCTGAGTTATCCCAGGTTGCCGACAGCGGTGGCTGAGCAACTGCTCAAGCGTTTGACTGGCGAGCAATTGCAAGCCCTGCGCCGCACCGGGCTGCTGCCTCAAGCACTCGCCGAACAGGCGCAATGGTGTGAACAGGAAACCCGCGTTTCCCGTGCCTATGAAGGGCTGCACCTCGACACCCTGGCCGACCTCGACAGCTCGCGCCTGGCCTTGCGCACGCTGGAAACCTTGCCTGGATGGCCGCGCGAAACGCGGGTGGAACTGCGCCAGTATTCGGCTGAAGGCCCGTTGCTGGATGCCATTGGTTCCCCGCATGCGCAGACGAGCAAGACGCTGGTGTTGAGGGACAACGGTCAGTTCCAGGCGCCGATGCCCAGGGACTTCTACGCCGCGACCTGGGACCTGTTGTCCGCCACCGAGCGCCAGGCCCTGGGTTTCACCGATGCATTGCAAATGAAGGCCGCGATCCGGCAAGCACCGCTGCCGCGTGCGCCGTTGCGTAGGGTATTGCTGGAGCATCCGCTGCTCAAACCGACCGTTGACCCCACCCTGCGCTTGTTGGGCGGTGGCCTTGGCGTGCGCAAATTGCTGACCCCCGTGGCCAGCTCTGCCGAAGCCCGGGTTCGCAAACTCTACCCTTCGTTCAGTGATGATCGTGTCGCAGCCTTTATCCAGTCATTGGGTGAAGATGTGCAGCGCGGTTTGGCGCAAAAGGAAGCCGAGTTCAAGACGCTGAAGCGGGACATGAAAGTGTGGGTTAAAGCCAACACACCGCCGGGGCCTGAGGACCCCTTCAACCACGCGCGCGGTATCGCGCTCAAAATCCTCAGGTGCTGGCGCCGTGAAGGTGATGACTTTTTTGAGGAGGATAACGCTCTGGATTTGATGCTTTACGATGAGCTGGAATTACCGGAGTTGAGTGCAGACTTCAGTCATGTCGAGAAACTTACAGTTATTTGTGCCAGGGGATCTGCTAGCACGGACGCGTTTCTACAACGATTCACTCACGTCAAAGAGTTGACCTTCAGCCATAGCGATCTGACCGAGGTCCCGGCCCGCATTGGTGAAATGAACAACCTGACCTCGTTGGACCTGGCCCACAACACTATTCGCTTGACCCCCCAAAGCTCCAGCCTGTTGAGCGGCCTTGGCAATCTTGAAACTCTGCGCCTCGAAAATAACCCGCTCGGCATGGCTCCCGATTTCAGCGCTATGCCCCGGTTACGAGACCTGAAGCTGCAGGACACGCAACTGGACCGCTGGCCAATGGGGCTCCAGGCCCGTACGGGCCTGGAGCTCGTTGATTTGAGAGACAACCGCTTCAATCATGTGCCCGAGCAATACCTCAACCCGCCAACTGAGCAACTTGAAGCAACCGCCCGTCTCAACGGTGTGACCCTGCTTGAGGGCAATCTGTTTCCTGCCGATTACTGGCAGCAATTCGATAGCTACTGGCAACGTCTGAATCAGGTACGGCCGGACTTGGTGCAAGGCGCCCGCGAAGGTGCGTTTGACTGTGGCAACCCTAAGCTTGAAAAGGTGCAACGGATGTACCCGAACAAACGCTCGCAGGACGCCAGAGCGTTTATCTGGAGCTTGGGGGACGGCGCCGACGCGGAACTGCTGAGGCTCGAGCAGGAACACTCTACGGTAAGCAATACGTTGTCCGACTGGGTTAAAGAGTTGGGCGAGGATGTCGGTTTTCCATTCCTGCGCAATCTCGAGGCGCCGAACAGGGCTGATCGGGTCACGGCCAAAGAACGCATGATGGAATGTTGGCGGCGGGAAACGGAGCAGGTGGTGGCCAGTGACGGCACGAGCCTGGGTTATACGTTGGACCTGTCCCGCTTGACCTTGACGAGCTTGCCGGACCTGGGTGTGGGCTTTGGTCATGTCGCCTCACTCAAGATGAATTTCATGCGGCTCGGCACTTCACCGGAGGGGTTTCTCTCACGCTTCCCGAATGTGCGTGTCCTGGAGGCGGCTTTCAATGAACTCAGAGTACTGCCCCGTGCCTTGGGTGATATGCATGCACTGACGCATTTGGAGCTTACTGACAACCGGATCAGTTTGACCCCGCAGACGTCCGCGATGCTGTCAGGACTCACCTCCCTGCGAGTATTAGGGCTGGGTGACAACCTGCTCGGTATAACCCCGGATGTCAGCCAGATGCCTGATTTGCAGCGCCTTGACCTGAGCAACGCAGGCATTCGCAGCTGGCCGCGCGGGTTGCTTGAACTGCAAGCGTTGGAACAGGTGAACCTGGAAAACAATGAAATTGAAACGATTCCTGACGCGGTCATTACACCCACAGAGGCGCTTCTGGCGAGGACCAAAAGGGTCAATGATGTAACGCGTATCGCCAACAACCCACTGTTGGCGCCCGCCCTGCAAAAAGTCCGGGAGTACGGTGAGCGACTGCGCCAGGAGGGGTTGGAACCCACCAATACGTCCAACGTGTTCGTGGTGAATGCCCTGCGTATACGCCACGTTAACGCGATCGGAGCGGATGCACTCCCTGCGTTTCTACGCTGGACACGCGATGTTTCTATCGAGGGGAGCGCAAGCAAAATGGCCCAGTGGGCTGCGTTGCGCAGCCAAGAGAACGCCGATGGTTTTTTCAACCAGCTTGATCGATTGGAAACAACGGCCGCGACCCATGCCGACCAGCAGCGCCGGATATGGGAGCTGATCGATGCGATCAGTCTGAATACCCCTGAGTCCGAGCGCCTGCGCGCGCAAGTGTTCGAGTTGGGCGGGGAGGCGGCATGCTGCGATCGTGCGGCGTTTACCTTCAGCAATATGGAGCTCGCGGTGTTGGTCTCCAAGGCGCGTGCAACGGCCGGCGACCAGACGCAAGGCGCGCAGTTGCGCACATTGGCCAGGGGACTGTTTCGCTTGGACGAATTGGACCGGATTGCCTCGGCCGATATCGCCCGCAGCCAGGCTATCGTCGATGACCCGCAGGTAACACTGGCTGACAAGCTCCCCCACGCCATGCGCCTGAGTGAAGAGGTCGAAATAAGGCTGGCCTATCGTGTCAGCCTCAAGGACCGTCTGCAATTGCCGGGGCAGCCTCAGCAAATGCAGTACTCCGAGATGGCCAACGTTACCCCGGCAATGCTGGGGGCCGCGTATGACGAAATCGTGGCCTTGGATCACTCACCGAAAGAGTTTCAGGCATTGCTGTCCAGGGAGTTCTGGCAGGACTACCTCGCCCAAAAATATCGTGCGCAATTTGACGCCCAGAGCCAACCCTATCAAGAGCAATTGGCCGACCTGACCAGCCGTTATGAGGCTCAGGCACTGGCCAAGGCCCTGTACCGGCAACAGGCCAACGACCTGCAGGCGCAGCTGGCGATTAAGGACGCTGCATTGATCGACACACTGACCCGCCAGGAAATCGCTGAAGCATTGCTGCCACGGGCAAAGCTTGAGGTGCTGGAGAGCACAGCGTCTGGGTTACAACTCGCCCAGGCACAGGCCATCGAGTTCAGTGGCAAGCCGTACTTTGTTGCGAGCATGCCCGATGGCGGCGATGGCGAGCACTACGTGTTGTGGGTGCAGGCAGCGGACAATCCGTTTGTGCTGATCAGCAGCGGGATTATCGCCAAACCCAATGTCGCTGGCGTTTGGAGGCGCAGAGGCCGAATCGGTGGGATGAAACCGGGTGTTGCTGAGGACGTGTTTGAAGACGCGTCCGAGTCGATGCCGGTGAAGCCCTACACCCCGCAAGAACTCGATTTTATGAAGCGCGATGTTCACTACGCGACTCAGCAAAACCAACTGGGCACCTATAACCGTGCCAACAATGGTAAGTACCCACTCAGGGATTTCCAGGGCCGGCCGGTGCGTATCCGAAGTCTGGAACGCCAGGCCGCGTTGGACTCGGGCACTGTCTACTCCTCGGCGCAAATCAAGCCCTACATCAAGTTCGAAGGGTATGAGCACGTGGGCGCTTTGTATGAGGAGAAACTGCAGTGGCGCAGGTTTACCGCGGACGATGTGAAAGTGCCGGGAGAAAAAGCCTTGATCGGCCAGTCCATGGTGGTGGCCAACCGGCGTATTGCCAAAGGCGAACTTGTCGGCCTGTATGGCGGGGTGATTATTCCTTACAGCATGTCTGTTAGCGCGCAGAGTACGTTTGGGATGGTGGTCGGCTACGAGCTCCTACCGGATGCGGGCAGTTTTCGGCCCGACCCGATCTTTATCGTAGGGGATACGATTATCTCCAGGATTAATACCCATTTCGACTATGACCCGACTGGCAAACCCGTGAGGCAGGCAGCCGGGGGGTATAACGTCGAGTGCGTGCCCTTCGACGTTGAAGCCGTGCACGCGAGCAGCCCCACAGGCAAGCGGACGAACTATAAGTTGAATAGCGTATTTGCGACTGAAGATATCCCGGCGGGCGTTGAGCTGCGTATGAATTATGGGTATACGGAGGGCATGATCAAAAACAAGTTTGCGTGATACGGCGGGTTGAGCATCAACCCTGAAGATGCCTTCAGGGTTGATGGGTTTGTACTAAAAAGCTGCACTAAAACAGAAAGTAGCGCTGCGCCATCGGCAGCACATCCGCCGGTTCACACCACAGCAACACACCGTCGGCCTTGACCTGATAGGTCTGCGGGTCCACCTCGATATCTGGCAGGTAGTCGTTGTGGATCAGGTCGGTTTTCTGCACATTGCGGCAGCCTTTGACCACGGCGATTTGTTTCTTCAAACCCAGGGCCTCGGGCAATCCGGCGTCCTGGGCTGCCTGGCTGATAAACGTCAGGCTGGTGGCGTGCAACGAGCTGCCGAAGCTGGCGAACATCGGGCGGTAATGCACCGGCTGCGGTGTTGGGATCGACGCGTTGGCGTCGCCCATCAGGCTTGAGGCAATCGCGCCGCCCTTGAGAATCAGGGTCGGTTTGATGCCGAAAAACGCCGGGCGCCACAGCACCAGGTCGGCCCATTTACCCACTTCAATCGAGCCGACGATATGGCTCACGCCGTGAGTGATCGCCGGGTTGATGGTGTACTTGGCGATGTAGCGCTTGGCGCGGAAGTTGTCGTTGCCAGGGCCGTCACCGGGCAATGGCCCGCGCTGTTTTTTCATCTTGTCGGCGGTCTGCCAGGTGCGCGTGATCACTTCACCGACGCGGCCCATGGCCTGGCTGTCGGAGCTGATCATCGAGAACGCGCCGAGGTCGTGCAGGATGTCTTCGGCGGCGATGGTCTCGCGGCGGATGCGGCTTTCGGCGAACGCCACGTCTTCGGCAATGCTCGGGTCCAGGTGATGGCAGACCATCAACATGTCCAGGTGCTCATCGATGGTGTTGCGCGTGAACGGCCGGGTCGGGTTGGTGGAGCTGGGCAGCACGTTCGGGAAACCACAGGCCTTGATGATGTCCGGCGCGTGGCCGCCACCGGCCCCTTCGGTGTGGTAGGTGTGAATGGTGCGACCCTTGAGCGCGGCCAGCGTTGTTTCGACAAAGCCGGACTCGTTGAGGGTGTCGCTGTGGATCGCCACCTGCACGTCGTACTCGTCGGCGACGTTCAGGCAGTTGTCGATGCTGGCCGGTGTGGTGCCCCAGTCTTCATGCAGCTTCAAGCCGATGGCGCCGGCCTTGACCTGTTCGATCAATGGCTGCGGCAAACTGGCGTTACCCTTGCCGGTGAAGCCGATGTTCATCGGGAACGAATCGCTGGCCTGAAGCATGCGCGCCAGGTGCCACGGGCCTGAAGTGCAGGTAGTCGCGTTGGTGCCGGTGGCCGGGCCGGTGCCGCCGCCGATCATGGTGGTGACGCCGCTGGTCAGCGCCTCTTCGATCTGCTGCGGGCAGATGAAATGCACGTGGGAGTCGATGCCGCCTGCGGTGAGGATCATGCCTTCGCCGGCAATCACTTCGGTGCTGGCGCCGATGGCCATGGTCACGCCGGGCTGGATGTCCGGGTTGCCGGCCTTGCCGATCGCGTGAATGCGACCATTCTTCAAGCCGACGTCGGCCTTGACGATGCCCCAGTGGTCGATGATCAGCGCGTTGGTGATCAAGGTATCCACGACCTCATGGGCGAGCAATTGGCTCTGGCCCTGGCCATCGCGGATCACTTTGCCGCCGCCGAATTTCACTTCTTCGCCATAAACAGTGAAGTCCTGCTCGACTTCGACGAACAGCTCGGTGTCGGCCAGGCGGACCTTGTCACCGACGGTGGGGCCGTACATGTCGGCGTAGGCTTGTCTGGAAATCTTCATGTGCTTGCCCTGGAAATCAATAGAGTTGAAATGCGATCAAATGTGGGAGCGGGCTTGCTCGCGAAGAGGCCCTAAAGGTCACCCATAATCCTCCCGGCAAACCCGAACACCCGCCGCCCACCGCCCAAATCCACCAACTCCACTTCACGACTCTGCCCCGGCTCAAACCGCACCGCAGTCCCGGCGGGAATATTCAGGCGCATGCCACGGCTCGCGGCACGATCGAAAGTCAGCGCATCATTGGTTTCGAAAAAGTGATAATGCGAGCCCACCTGAATCGGCCGGTCGCCGCTGTTGGCCACGCTGAGCGTGAGGGTACGGCGGCCAACGTTAAGTTCGATGTCGCCAGGCTGGATCTGATATTCACCAGGAATCATGCAGGTTGCCCCAGGGTCTTGAAGTAGATGGCGGTCGGGCTGTAATGCCCGTCCGGGCTTTGGCAGTAATCGGGCAGTTCACCGATCTTGGTGTAGCGCAGCGACTGGTAAAAGGCTTCGGCGCCGGAGCCGGCCTCGGTGTCCAGGTACAGCAGGCCGCGCTTGTGCTGGCGCGCGGCGAGTTCCAGGGTATTCATCAATTGCTGGCCCAGGCCATGGCGGCGCGCGCTGCTGTGCACCAGCAGCTTTTGCACTTCGGCGCGGTTGAGGCCGTTGGCTTTCTGGCACAGCGCCAATTGCACGCTGGCGATCACTTGCTCGTCGCGCACCACCACCCACAGCAACAGGCTGGCGTCTTCGATACTGGCTTGCACGCCCTTGAGATAGTCGCGGGCCTGGGTTTCATCGAAGTCAGCCATGAAACCGACCGAGGCGCCGTGCTGCACCGCGTCGAGCAATAGCTCAATCAAACCCAGGCGGTAATGGGCAAAACTTTCAGCATTCACTCGACGCAGTTGTGCGGCGCTCATCGATCTCACTCCTGGGGCGGTTCTGCGCCCGGATTCAATGTCAGTTGCATAAAGGTAAGGTCCAGCCAGCGGCCGAACTTGATGCCCACTTGCGGCATCTGCCCGGTGGTGATGAACCCCAGGCGCTCATGCAGACGGATAGACGCCTGGTTGCCGCTTTCGATGGCCGCGACCATCACGTGCTTGCCGCCGGTTCGGGCGCGCTCGATCAAGGCTTGCATCAGGCGCGGGCCGAGGCCTTTGCCGCGCTGGTCATTGCGCACGTACACCGAGTGTTCGACGCTGTAGCGAAAGCCTTCAAAGGGCCGCCAGTCGCCGAACGAGGCGTAGCCGGTGACTTCATCGTTTTCCACCGCCACCAGAATCGGATAGCCCTGGGCCTGACGCGCGCTGAACCAGGCTTGACGGTTGGCCAGGTCCACCGGTTGTTCGTTCCAGATCGCCGTGGTGTTCAACACCGCGTCGTTGTAGATGTCTCGAATGGCCGGCAGGTCTTGCTCGGTTGCATCACGAATCATGATCAGCTCTCACGCGATAGGCTGGTGGACGGTGACCAGCTTGGTGCCGTCGGGAAAGGTGGCTTCCACCTGGATATCCGGGATCATTTCGGGGATGCCTTCCATCACTTGTTCGCGGCTGAGCAGGGTGGTGCCGTAGTGCATCAGGTCGGCGACAGTACGGCCATCGCGGGCGCCTTCCATCAACGCAGCGGAAATGTAGGCGATGGTTTCCGGGTAGTTGAGCTTCACGCCACGTGCCAGGCGGCGTTCGGCGACGAGGCCGGCGGTGAAGATCAGCAGTTTGTCTTTTTCCCGTGGGGTCAAATCCATGGTTCAAGGTCCTTCGTAAAAAGCATTCTTAACTGCAATAGAGATCAAATGTGGGAGCGGGCTTGCTCGCGAAAGCGGTGGATCAGTTAAAGATGCGTCGACTGACATACCGCATTCGCGAGCAAGCCCGCTCCCACATTTTGATCTTCATGTGCTCCAAATTCTCGGTGCGACGGCCTCTCGCCCCAATACCGCCGGGCGCAACAGTTTCCATAAATCCATCAACCAACCCCGCGCCAGCAGCGCCTCACTGGCCAGGCAGCGGGCGACCAGCAAGCCGGGCAGTTGGGTCAGATCACCGCGCACCGCATGCGGTAAAGCGCGGCAGGTTTCCAGCAATTCAGGCTCGATATCACCTGTGAGCAACAGCGTGGCAAACACCGGTTGCCCGTCCAGCCCGATGGGCGAGTCGAGCAACCCATCGGCGCCTACAATGCGCTGGCGCTCATGCCAGAGCAACTGGCCGTCACGGCGAATATCCAGGTGCGATTGAAAGTGGCCGAGGTCGAAACGTTCGCCACTGGCCGGGCGGCCGAGGGCGACCACGTCCCAGTAGAACAGCCGCGCATCGCCTTGCAGGTCAATGCGCGTGGTGAGTTCGGCCTGGGCGGCGCTGAACACGATGGTTTCCTGGGGCAGCCATTCCAGGGTGGCGCCGGCTTCCACGCTCAAATCGAGCTGTTGATACGCCGGGCCGCTGGCGCGATACCACTTGGCGGCGCCGGGGCTGGTCAACTGCGCCCAGGCGCCCGCGCCGACATGGGCGCTGATGTCCAGGCGATCACCACCGGCAATCCCGCCGGGCGGGTGCACGATGATGTGCTGGCACACCTCAGGGCCCTCGGCGTACAGGTGCTTTTGCACCCGCAGCGGGCCGAGGTGGCGGCGCATCACCGGGCGCGTGGTGTCGCCGAAACGCGCGTAGCCGAGCTCCAGCTCGGCGTGCCAGCTGGGGGTGAACAGGGCAGGGGAAACGGGCAGGTTCATGGTTGTGTGCTTATCGTCAGGACGCATCAGATTAGATGGTTACGAGTCCTCGTACACCCTCACTTTCCATATTTTCACCTCGGCCTTGCTGGACGATTTCACCGCGTGACATCACCAGATACTGGTCGGCCAGCTCGGCGGCGAAGTCGTAGAACTGCTCCACCACCAGAATCGCCATGTCGCCGCGTGCCGCGAGCTTCTTGATCACCATGCCAATTTCCTTGATCACCGACGGTTGAATGCCCTCGGTGGGCTCATCGAGAATCAACAGGCGCGGGCGGCTGGCCAAGGCGCGACCGATTGCCAGCTGTTGCTGCTGGCCGCCCGATAAATCCCCGCCGCGCCGGTGCTTCATCTGCAGCAGCACCGGGAACAATTCATAGATAAACGCCGGCACTTCCTTGGCTTCGGCGCCTGGAAAACGCGAAAGACCCATCAACAGGTTCTCTTCTACCGTCAACCGACCAAAAATCTCGCGCCCCTGAGGCACATAGGCGATGCCGGCGTGCACACGCTGGTGCGGCTTGAACCCGGTGATGGCCTTGCCTTCCCAGTTCACCGCGCCTTCTTTGGCCGGCAGCAAACCCATCAGGCACTTGAGCAGGGTGGTCTTGCCCACGCCGTTACGGCCGAGCAGGCAGGTGACTTCGCCGACCTTAACGTCAAAGGACAGCCCGCGCAGAATGTGGCTGCCGCCGTAGTACTGGTGCAGCTTGTCGACTTGCAGCATGTTCAAATTCTCCTTAATGATCGTTCCCACGCTCTGCGTGGGAATGCCGCCCTGGACGCTCTGCGTCCGCTTTGTGACGCGGAGCGTCACGGTATGCATTCCCACGCGGAGCGTGGGAACGATCAGCGCGCTCTGCGTCAGCGACCGAGGTAAACCTCGATCACCCGCTCATTTTCCTGCACCTGTTCCAGCGACCCTTCGGCCAGCACGCTGCCCTGGTGCAATACGGTGACGTGATCGGCAATCGAGCCGACAAAGCCCATGTCGTGCTCCACCACCATCAGCGAGTGCTTGCCCGCCAGGCGCTTGAACAGTTCGGCGGTGAACTCGGTTTCGGCGTCGGTCATGCCTGCCACGGGTTCGTCCAACAGCAACAGTTGCGGGTCTTGCATCAGCAGCATGCCGATTTCCAGGAACTGCTTTTGCCCGTGGGACAACAGCCCGGCCGGGCGTTGTACCGAGGCGGTCAGGCGGATGGTGTCGAGCACTTCATCGATGCGGTCTTTCTGCTCGCCGCTCAAGCGTGCGCGCAGGCTGGCCCACACGGACTTGTCGGTTTTCTGCGCCAGCTCCAGGTTTTCGAACACGCTCAGGGCTTCGAACACCGTGGGTTTCTGGAACTTGCGGCCGATGCCTGCCTGGGCGATCTGCACTTCGCTCATGCTGGTGAGGTCCAGGGTTTCGCCGAACCAGGCCTTGCCGTGGCTGGGGCGAGTCTTGCCGGTGATCACGTCCATCAGCGTGGTCTTGCCTGCGCCGTTGGGGCCGATGATGCAGCGCAATTCGCCTACGCCGATGTACAGGTTCAGGTCGTTAAGCGCCTTGAAACCATCGAAGCTGACGCTGATGTCTTCCAGGGTCAGGATGGTGCCGTGGCGGGTATTGAGGCCCTTGCCGGCAGCCTGGCCGAGGCCGATCGCATCGCGGCTGCTGCCCGCGTCTTTATTCGGTTCAAGAATAGGTTCGAGCATAAATTCCGCCGTCGCTGTAACTCTCATTGTTCACCCCGTTTTCTCAACAGGCCGATCACACCCTTGGGCAAATACAGGGTGACGATGATGAACAGCGCCCCGAGAAAGAACAGCCAGTATTCCGGGAACGCCACGGTGAACCAGCTCTTCATGCCGTTCACCACACCGGCGCCCAGCAGCGGGCCGATCAGTGTGCCGCGCCCGCCCAGGGCCACCCACACGGCGGCTTCGATGGAGTTGGTCGGCGACATTTCGCTGGGGTTGATGATGCCCACTTGCGGCACGTACAACGCGCCGGCCAAGCCACACAACACCGCGCTCAACACCCACACAAACAACTTGAAGCCACGCGGGTCGTAGCCGCAGAACATCAGGCGGTTTTCGGCATCGCGCAGTGCCGTCAGCACGCGGCCGAACTTGCTCTGCGCCAGGCGCCAGCCGGTGTACAAACTCGCGACCAGCAACACCACGGTGGCAAAGAACAACACCGCCCGCGTGCCCGGCTCGGTAATCCCAAAGCCCAGGATGCTGCGGAAGTTGGTGAAGCCGTTATTGCCGCCAAACCCGGTCTCGTTGCGGAAAAACAGCAGCATCCCGGCAAAGGTCAGGGCCTGGGTCATGATCGAGAAATACACGCCCTTGATCCGTGAACGAAAGGCGAAGAAGCCGAACACCAGCGCCAGCAAACCCGGCGCCAGCACCACCAGGCACATGGCCCAGAGGAAGTGTTGGGTGCCGATCCAATACCAAGGCAACTCAGTCCACGACAAGAAGGTCATGAACGCCGGCAGTTCATCCCCGGAGGCCTGGCGCATCAGGTACATGCCCATCGCATAACCGCCCAAGGCAAAAAACAAGCCGTGGCCGAGGGACAGCATGCCCGCATAGCCCCACACCAGGTCCAGGGCCAGGGCGACAATGGCGTAGCAGAGGATCTTGCCCACCAGCGTCAGGGTGTAGGCCGACACGTGCAGCGGGTTCTCCGGCGACAGCAGCGAGCACAACGGCAGTGCCAGCAGCAGGATCAGGATCACCGCGCCGACCGCAATCGTCACCTTGGGGCCGGCCTTTTGCGTGGCCGTAAGCATCAATGGCTGGTTCATCAGTCGATCACCCGTCCTTTCAGTGCGAAGAGTCCTTGCGGGCGTTTCTGGATAAACAGAATGATCAGCGCGAGGATCAGGATCTTGCCGAGCACAGCGCCGATCTGCGGTTCGAGAATTTTGTTGGCGATGCCCAGCCCGAAGGCAGCCATCACGCTACCGGCCAACTGGCCGACACCGCCGAGCACCACCACCAGGAACGAGTCGATGATGTAGCTCTGGCCCAGGTCCGGGCCGACGTTGCCGATCTGGCTCAGCGCCACGCCACCCAGCCCGGCGATGCCGGAGCCGAGGCCAAAGGCGAGCATGTCCACGCGCCCGGTGGGCACGCCACAGCAGGCGGCCATGTTGCGGTTCTGGGTGACGGCGCGCACGTTGAGCCCCAGTCGGGTTTTGTTCAGCAGCAGCCAGGTCAGCACGACCACGCACAGCGCGAAGACGATGATCGCGATGCGGTTGTACGGCAGCACCAGGTTGGGCAGCACCTGAATGCCGCCGGACAGCCATTCGGGGTTGGCGACTTCGACGTTCTGTGCGCCGAACACCAGGCGCACCAACTGGATCAGCATCAAGCTGATGCCCCAGGTGGCCAGCAGGGTTTCCAATGGGCGGCCGTAGAGGTGACGAATGACCGTGCGCTCCAGGGCCATGCCGATGACGGCGGTGACAAAAAACGCCACCGGCAGCGCAATCAGCGGGTAGAACTCGATGGCCGCAGGCACGTAGCGCTGCATCATCAGTTGCACTACGTAAGTGGAGTAGGCGCCGAGCATCAGCATCTCGCCGTGGGCCATGTTGATCACGCCGAGCAGGCCGAAGGTGATCGCCAGGCCCAACGCCGCGAGCAGCAGAATCGAACCCAAGGACATGCCACTGAAGGCCTGGCCGAGGATCTCGCCGACCATCAGTTTGCGTTTGACCTGGGCCAGGCTGGTCTCGGCCGCAGTGTGCACGGCGGCGTCGGTTTCGACCCCCGGCGCGAGTAATGCCTCAAGGCGCGTGCGGGCCAGCGGGTCGCCGGTGCCGCCCAACAAACGCACGGCGGCGAGGCGTACGACGGGGTCGGTGTCGACCAGTTGCAGGTTGGCCAAGGCCAGGCTGAGGGCGGTGTGCACGTCTTCGTTGGTTTCGGCGGCGACTTGCTGGTCGAGGAATTTGAGCTGCGCAGGTACAGCGGTTTTTTGCAGGGTTTGCGCCGCTGCCAGGCGCACCTTGGGGTCGGCGGCGAGCAGTTGCTGGCTGGCTTGTAGGTTGTCGATCAGGCCACGCAAGCGGTTGTTCAGGCGTACGGTTTTGGTTTCGCCGTTGACCGTGATCTGGCCTTGTTGCAGGGCGTCCACCAGCTCGATGCGCGCCGGGTCGGGCTGGGCGGCCCACTCCTGGAGCAGCTTGGCTTGTTGCACCGGGTTGGCGGCGAGGAAGTCTTCGGCGTCGCTGGCGTGTGCGGCGAAGGGCAGCAACAGCAAGGCGGCGAGGATGAAGCGGTAAAGGGCAGTGGGCATAAGATTTTCCTGTAGATCGTTCCCACGCTCTGCGTGGGAATGCCGCCTTGGACGCTCTGCGTCCGCGTTGTGACGCAGAGCGTCACGGGATGCATTCCCACGCGGAGCGTGGGAACGATCAGCGGATCAGTTGCTCTTGACGGCGTAATCCGGCTTCTTGTCATTGCCAGGGATGTACGGGCTCCACGGCTGGGCGCGGATCGGTTTTTCGGTCTGCCACACCACCGAGAACTGCCCGTCCGATTGGATTTCACCGATCATCACCGGCTTGTGCAGGTGGTGGTTGGTCTTGTCCATGGTCAGGGTGAAGCCCGACGGCGCCGCGAAGGTCTGCCCGGCCATGGCTTCGCGCACCTTGTCGACGTCGGTGGACTTGGCTTTCTCAACCGCCTGCGCCCACATATGGATGCCGACGTAGGTGGCTTCCATCGGGTCGTTGGTCACGGCTTTATCCGCGCCTGGCAGGTTGTGCGCCTTGGCGTAAGCCTTCCAATCGGCGACGAATTTCTTGTTCACCGGGTTCTCCACCGACTGGAAGTAGTTCCAGGCGGCCAGGTTGCCCACCAGCGGCTTGGTGTCGATGCCGCGCAGTTCTTCTTCACCCACGGAGAACGCCACCACCGGTACGTCGGTGGCCTTCAAACCCTGGTTGGCCAGCTCTTTGTAGAACGGCACGTTGGAGTCGCCATTTACGGTGGAGATCACCGCCGTCTTGCCGCCAGCCGAGAATTTCTTGATGTTGGCGACGATGGTCTGGTAGTCGGCGTGGCCGAACGGGGTGTAGACCTCTTCGATATCTTTATCCGCTACGCCTTTGGAGTGCAGGAACGAGCGCAAAATCTTGTTGGTGGTGCGCGGGTACACGTAGTCGGTGCCGAGCAGGAAGAAGCGCTTGGCGCTGCCGCCTTCTTCGCTCATCAGGTATTCCACCGCCGGGATCGCCTGTTGGTTCGGCGCTGCACCGGTATAGAACACGTTCGGCGACATCTCTTCGCCTTCGTATTGCACCGGGTAGAACAGCAAACCGTTGAGCTCTTCAAACACCGGCAATACCGATTTACGCGACACCGAAGTCCAGCAGCCGAACACCACGGCGACCTTGTCCTGGGTCAGCAGCTGGCGACCTTTTTCGGCGAACAGCGGCCAGTTCGACGCCGGGTCGACAACCACCGGTTCGAGCATCTTGCCGTTGACGCCGCCCTTGGCGTTGATCTCGTCGATGGTCATCAGCGCCATGTCTTTGAGCGAGGTTTCGGAGATCGCCATGGTCCCGGACAACGAGTGCAGGATGCCGACCTTGATGGTCTCGGCGGCCTGCACGGTCCAGGTCAACCCCATGGCGAGAATGGATGCCGACAAAGTAAAAGCCTTGATCAAGCTACGACGCTGCATGGTGCGATCTCCGTAAACCGATATTTTTGTGTGGCAGATACACAGGACTTTGCAAAGGCTGTGCCTGCTGCACCTAACGCGAGCATCCGCAGGGGCTGGCCGGCGAAGGTTGCGCTGGCGCGCACCAACTTGGCGCCGTAATGGCGGCCCTGTGCACGGCAAGCCCTCAAAAAGGGCGCGGGGTTGGATCGCCAGTGCAAGGGTTGGGTAGGAATGTTCCAGCAGAGGGCCTTGGTATGGCGTGCCATAACCTGTCGCCCACTCTGTGGTGCTTCTCAAAAAGGGCGACGGGGGCACATATGCAACGCAAGCAACGCGCAGTGATATTCCAGGATGGTCACCCTATTTTGATTTTCTCAAGGTGCTCTCATGAACGAATCTTCACCGCGTGACAAACGTGCGGCCCCCGCGCGCGGCCTCACGAAGCTTGGGCAGCTCAGCCCTGCCTTTATCAGCGAGGACGACGCCGCGCGTTATATCCACGAGCGCATTGGCACCCGGCGCGATGTGGAATACGCCAGCGTTATTTTGCGGCGTTTGAGCGATGACCTGTACGTGGCCAGCGAGCCGGTCGCCGGCGAGCCCACCAAGTTTAACTGGAACCGGTTGCTGGACCGCGAGCGTGCAGACGGCGAGTTTATGAACCCCGAGGGCTACCAGATTGTGGCAAGCCTGCATTCCCATCCCGGCTCGTTGGATTGGGTCAAAAAAACGTACCCCACGTGGACGCTGCAGCAAATGAAGGCGTTCATGAGTTTTTATTCCACGCCGGATATCCTTATCAACCATCAGGACCGTGCGCGTTTTACCCAGGCTTATCTCTCTGGGCCGGATGGCACACTGATGCGCTACCAACCGAGTGACTCCCCCGCCGAAGCAGGGTTTGTGCATTGGCTGGACACCAACGGGCCATGGTCCTCGCCCCATGCTCATGACGGAACGGTGGAAGGCGTTTACAAGAAACTGGCTTCGGTGGGGCGCTTGACCTTTGTGCAGTCCAGCCCGGACTGGGGCGGTTCGACAGGCGATGTTCCGGTTGATTGGCAGCCCTACCAACCTTTCGTCGCGCCGCCGATGCCACTGTCTTGCGGGCCGGTGTATGCCAGTGTTGAGGAGGCACTGTCGTATGCCCGTTCACGCGTCCAACGCAACCCTAACACCCGGCAACGGGTGCTATTACTCAAGCATGACCTGAAGAATGTGTTTGTCGCGGCGCAGCCGGAACTCACCGGCGTCGATAGTAAACAACTGCCTTTGTTCCCTGCCGGGCTGAACCTTCATGGTCTCTATTTCCACGCCAGGCCCTTGCCTAGCCAATACCCTGACCGGGAGCCATGGCTGTATAAGAGCTTTATCAGCCCGATGGAGCTGGCCATACATATCGCTCAATTTCGTCAGTATTCGCAGGGCGCTCAATCCACCCTTGGCGCGTCGTTGTACATCCGCATGCGCGACGAGTCGATCCTGCGCTATCAATTTTCAGGCTCTGCGGCGGAAACGGCGCTGTTCAGCCGTACAACCACCGGAGATGTAAGCGACAACGGCATTCAGGCTGCCTTGCAGTCGGGGGCGCTGTTGACTCGGGCGCTCGTCTTGCAGGTGGCTGCGGCCGGGGAGTTGACGGTGGTGAAAGCCAGTAATATATGGGACACGGTCGGCCTGGTGACACCCGGCTGGCGGCCATTTTCGAAGATTCCCGTGCCCGCTGTCAGCCCGGCCTTTATTCAGGCGGACGACGCGGCCCGTTGGGCACACGAGGCTATCGGCGAGCGCCGCGATGTCGAGTATGGCGGTGTTATTCTCAAGCGCGCTAATCGCTACTACGCCACCCACCCGGTGCCTGACCAGCGCAATAGCTTCGATCACGGGATCCTGTTGGGCAAGGACAGTGAGGGTAACTTCATCGCCCCTGATGACTACACCGCCGAGGCGTTCTATCACTCCCATCCTGCGGACGCCGCACAAATCCAACGCATGTTCCCCAGCTTCACGGCCGACCAAGTGGTGCTGTTCAACAATTTCTACTCCATGCCGGACCAGCTCTTCAGCTTCAAGAACAGGGCATTCGCCAAGGCCCACTATTTCTCCGGGCCGGATAATGTGCTGCTCAAATACGTCAGCAGTGGCTCGGCGGCGGAGAACACCTTTGCCCAGCAAGTGCGGGACGGCACGGTTGAGGCCAAAAGCGATTTCGAGAACCCTATCTGGAACTTGGCGCAGATCGGTGAGTTATGGGTGCTGATCGCGCATAGGGTGTGGGGCGGCGTTTACGGGCGGGTTAAAAAAGGCTGGCGAATCAACACGCCGGTGACCACCAGCAGTGCTGTGCAGCAACAACCCTTTTTCACCCCGGTGTTCCCCACTGCGGACACTGCCGTCATGGGCGCGCTTTTGTCGCCTGGCGCAGCCGGTGCGGGTGCTATGGGGTTTGTCCTCAAGCACACCAGCGAGGACGCCTACGTCGCGACGTTGGCGCTGCCCAAACGCCAGCCCGTGTTTTCGCCCAACAACGTGTTCCCTGAACGCACCGGCGGCAAGCTTCGATTGCCTTCCAACTACCGGCTGGAGGCTATTTATTTCAATAGCTGGTACGAGAAGGACGAGATCGCAGCGCTGGAACAATGGCTGGCCAGTACCTTCTTTACGCCGGCGCAGATAGTCGCTGCGACCCGCCAGGCGCGGGCAACCCTGGACATCCAGAACCCGGTTCGTGGGTTGAGCCTGTACATGCAGGCCTCAGATGGCGCCCTGTTGAAACTCAAAGTGCCCGAGGCCACGCCCACCTCCGAGCTGGTCAGGCCCCAACGCGAGGGTGAACTTGACGATAACGGTGCCCAGGCGGCCTTGGTCGCCGGCACGCTAAGCCCTCGTGATTATGTGCGCCGGGTGGTTGCCGCGACCGAACTGTCGGTGGTCAAGGCCGCAGGCTTATGGCGAACAGTTGGCCGGGTGGATAACAGCGCCAACCTGCTGAAGACGCCTTACAAGGCGGTATTAAGCCGTTCGTTTCTCTCGGCGCGCGATGCCGCAGTGTATGCCCACGAGCAAATTGGCAACTGGCGGTCCCGCACCTACGGCGGTTACATACTCAAGGGCGAAGACGGCCGTTTTGTCATCACTGAGCCCATGGCAAGTTTTGATAACCCCTTCGCTTTTACGCTGTTTTTTCCACGTGATGGCCGGGGTCCGTTGATCCCCCCGGAACCTTACGTGTTGCATGGTCGCTACGGTTCCCATACGGCCCTGTCGACGGTCGACCCGGCGTGGGTCGCCCAGCGAAAATGGACGCTGGATGAGGCGCAACTCAACCTGCAAGTGTTTGCCGACGATGAAATGTACTCGGTCATTACGGCCGGGCGGGTGGCCTACCTGTCGGGGGCTCAAGATTGCTTGTTGGAATACACCCCAAGCAACTCGCCCCAGGAACAGTTGCTGCTGGCTAATATTGGCCCGCTGGCCGGTGGCGACAGCCTCGGCAAGCGCCTCGACGACGGGCGGATCCGGCCTGCCGATTGGGTTCGGCGCCTGGCCGAGGCGGGGGACTTCAGAATCATCCAGGGCAACCCGTTATGGGGGCAACGCTCGGTGGTCTATAACGACTGGTCCCCCAACTATGTCTACGCCCCGAAGTTCGGCCCCCCCGACTACAGCACCTACGGTGCCTTGTTCGACAGCGCCGATGAGGCTGCCCGTAACCTGCATGGGCGCGTGCACGGGCGGCACTTTCCTGAGCAGGCCTACTTTGCCTTCATTCTCAAACATAAGGATAAGGAGCAGTACATTGCGAGCGAAGTCGTGGGCGTTGCCGCTTGGCACAGCCTGTTTGATCTTGACAGTGTGTTTGAACGGGCAGACGAGAACACTTACCGGCTGCCTGATGGTTTTGTGTTGCACGGGCTATTTCGCTCACAGCAATGGTCACCGGCAGGGCTGAATGCTTCGAACGCCTGGCTGACGCTGTATTTCGTCACGCCGGGCGTGTTGTACGCCTCCCTGCATGCCGCCAACCGGAATGGCAGGAACCCCCTGTCGATTTACTTCTCAACCCTCGATGGTGCGCTGTTGCGGTATTTGACTGCACCGGCTGACATGAGAAGTTCGGGCCTGGCAGACAGGTTGTTGATTCTGGCACAAGACCAGTTGAACTCGGGCCAGAAAAACCCCGTGGACTTCGTCAAGGAGTGGGCGGTGAAGGGGCAGCTGCAGGTGATCCGTACTAGCCAGTGCTGGGATAAAACCGGGTCGGTCGACAAGACCTGGGTCGGCTATGCAACCTTGGCGCCGCGGCGTTTAAGCCCCTCTTTCGCCAACCGCGATGACGCGGCCCGTTACGCTTCGGGCATGGTGAACAACGGTTGGCGGCGTGCTTATGGCGGGGTGATTCTGAGGCTGCCCAACGGGCTGTACGCCTCGACTGAGCCACTGGCGCTTCCGCCGCAGGGGTTCGCACTGAACTGGATTTACCCGGATCAGGTGATTGCGGCGGGGCTTTATCCTGGTGGCAGTACGATCATCGCGCGCTATCGTTCTTTGCTGGACCAAGAGGTATCGCTGCTGCTGTCTGCCACTCAGAAAGCCCTCTACCAAACCATGCCGCCGAGTACGGTGTTGTCCGAGTTGTTCCACGGTCAGAGCCCGATCAAGCAAGAATATGTGTTCGGCTCCAATGGCTCGATTCTCAGTTACAAAATGTCGGACTCTGCCGAGGAGTCGCTGTTCAAGAATCGCCTGGTACCCTTGAACGCGATCAAGGGCGATTACGGCGACAACAGTGTCGAACAGCAGATGCGCAGCGGGGCGCTTTCGCCCCAGGCGTTCATCATTGAGGCGGCGAAGGCCGGTGAGTTGCGTGTGGTGAAGGGCGACAGCGTATGGGGAGAACCCAGGACGATCACGGCGGGTTTTGTGGCCTATCAAACACAACTCAATCCCGGTGAGATTCGCCACGTATTCGGCGACGCGCCCTGCAGCCCGATCTTCACCCAGGCGTACGATGCCGTTCGTTACGCCCAGCGCATGTGGACGCCGCAAACCGATGTGGCCTTCGGTTATGTACTCAAGTCGGTGAACAAGCCGCTGTACATGGCGACCCTGGCGCTCGTCAGAGAAAACCTCGCTGATTTGAAACAGGTTTTTGTCGACGGCCAGTTGCCCCAGGGCTATGTGCTCGATGGCCTGTACCTCTGTGGTTCGACTGCTGCCGTCGCCTCGGCGGACGATGAAATGGCACACAGTTTTTTCCCGCCGTCCTACATCGCCAAGGCACTGCAATTCACCCGTTATGCGCGTAACGGCAGTGTCGTGCCGCTGTATTTGCTGTGCAGTGACGGTGCGCTGCTCAAGTATGTGTTTCCCAAGACGTCACCGCTGTTCGACTGGACGAACAAGGCGCATCTGGACCACACGCAATTGCTCCAAGGCACGTTGAAGGTGCGCGAGTATGTGCGTCGCCTCGCGGGGGTGGGGGAACTGTACATTCGGGGCACCAGTGAAGTCTGGGGCAGGAAAGAGCGGGTCACTGACGTTTGGCTACCGAAAAAGGCGCCCCATGTGTTTGCCTTCGACCCGCACCTTCATTCGTTTTGCGGGCCCTTGTTCTTTTACCCCGATGATGCAGCCCGCTATGCCCAAGGCTTGGTGGCACCTTACAGGGGCAAGCAGTACTTGGGTGCGGTACTGGTTCCAGGGCCAACGCCTGGGTATGTCGCGATCGAACCGGTGGAAGAGCAGGGCACGGGTACTACAAGTACCCTGGCGCTGTTGTTCTGGATCGATCATGCCGGCTTCGACGTGCCTTCCTACAATGTGCTGGGCACCTACAAAATTGCCGCCGTGCAGGCGTTTTACAAGGCGATACCTTCGACGTCGAGCTTTGAGCAGATTGACAAGGATCTGTTGGGTAATTTCGTCTCCAAGGATGACCTGCGTGACTACCTGGCGCAGGTCAAGAGCAATGCGCCCGACGCAATGAGTTGTTACCTGTCCTGCCGGGGCGGTGCACTGCTCAAGTACGTGCCGGCGTTCACCGCGGCTGAAACTCGGCTGCTTGAGCCGGGGCAGGCGCCAGACCCCAGTGTGCTGGTCAGTCAATTGCGCAACCTGGGCAGCTTGTCAGTGCTGGTCCCCGACGCTTTCTGGAGACGTCCGGGCTTACTGGGTGAAGAGTGGAAAGCCGGCGATCTACAGGGCGAAATGGACGTCGACGGGTTCTGGTATGCGCGGGACAAGGATGAGCTCTGATCTCAGCGCTTGCGCATCAGGCCGATAAAAAATAACCCGCCAATCGCCGCCGTCGCCACGCCAATGGGCAGGTCTTCGGGGGCGATCAATGTGCGTGCCGCGACATCGACCCACACCAGGAACACACTGCCCAGCAGCACGCACACGGGCAGCAATCGGCGATGCTCGGCGCCGACCAAGCGCCGGGCAATATGCGGCACCATCAGCCCGACAAAGCCGATGGAGCCGCTGATCGACACCAGCACGCCGGTCATCAGCGACGCGACGAGGAACACCTTGAGCCGCACGTTGCGCGCGTTCAGGCCCAGGGTCACGGCGGTCTGCTCGCCGGCCATCAACGCATTCAGCGGCCGCGCCATGCCCAGCAGCAACAACAACCCCAGCAGCACGGTCGCGGCGGGAATCGCCAACAGTTCCCAACGGGCGAGACCCAGGCCGCCGAGCATCCAGAACATCACCGCCGACGCGGCGCGGTGGTCGCCCATGAACAGCAGTAGATTGGCCACCGCCATCATCACGAATGACACGGCCACGCCGCACAACAGCAGGCGATCACTTTCCAGGCGGCCGTTGCGACTGGCCACCGCCAGCACCACCAGCATGCTCAACAGCGCGCCGATAAACGCGGCGATGGGCAGGGTCAGCAGGCCGATGATTTCACCCACATGCAACACCACGATCACGGCGCCAAGGGTGGCGCCGGACGTCACCCCGAGCAGGTGCGGGTCGGCCAGCGGGTTGCGCGTTACTGCCTGCAACACCGCGCCGATCAACGCCAGCCCGGCGCCCACCAACGCGCCGAGCAACATGCGCGGCACGCGGATCAGCCAGACGATATGTTCCTGGCCCGTGCTCCAGTTCACCGCACCGATGCCGAACGCCTTGTTCAGCAAAATCCGCCACACCACCTCCACCGGCACCCGCGCCGAGCCGAACCCCAGCGAGATCACACAAGAGACCAGCAGCAAAGCGCCCAGGGCGACCAGCAATACGGCGTAGCGACGGTTGATCATTCGCCGTGAAACCCCTTGGCCAGGGTTTCCACCGCCAGCACGTTGTCGATGCCCGGTGTGGCCTGCACATACGGGATCACGATAAAGCGCTGATTCTTGACGGCGTCCACCGATTGCAGGGCTGGGTTGTTGAGCAGGAACTGCTCTTTTTGCTCGGCAGTGATTTCGCTGTAGTCGACGATCACAATCACCTGCGGGTTGCGCTCCACCACGGTTTCCCAGTTGACGCGGGTCCAGCTGGCGTCGATGTCATCAAGGATATTGCGCCCGCCGGCCGCCTCGATCAGCGCCTGTGGCATGCCCAGGCGGCCGGAGGTCATGGCGCGGTCTTCGCCGCTGTCGTACAGAAACACCCGCGGCTTGTCGGCGGGCAGGTCTTTTTGCACCTCGGCGACTTGCGCCTGCATCTGCGCAATCAAGGCGTTGGCGCGGTCCTGCACATCGAAGATCTTGCCCAGGTTGCGCAGGTCGTTATAGGTGTCTTCCAGGGTCGCGGCGGGGCGTTTCATCACAAACGCGCACGACTCGGTCAGCTCATACACGTTGATGCCCAACGGTTGCAGGGTTTGCGGCGTAAGGTCACCGCCCACGCGCATGCCGTAGTCCCAGCCGGCAAAGAAGAAATCCACGTTGGCATTGAGCAGGGTTTCCACCGACGGGTACTTGCTGGCCAGTTCAGGCAGGCCGTCGAGAAGGTGGGCCATGTGCGGGGTCACTGACTTCCAGCCGGTGACGCCGCTGTAGCCGGCCATGTGTGGCTTGAGGCCCAGGGCAAGCATCATCTGGGTCATGTTGATGTCGTGGCTGACCGCATGTTTCGGCGCTTCCTGGAAGGTCACGTCGCGGTTGCAGCTTTTGATGGTCACCGGGTAATGGGTCGCCTCGGCGAATGCGTGAGCAGTGCCGGACAACAGGGCGAGAGACAGCAGGACGCGCAGGATCATGGTTGAGTTATCCAGGTGATTCGGGGGTAGCCGGACAAAGGGTGAGTGTCGATCAGGGCTTCGACGGCGAACACTTCGCGCAGCAGCTCGGCCGTGAGTACTTCGTGAGGCGTGCCGCTGGCGACGATGCGCCCGTGGTTGATCACGTACAGGCGATCACAGAATGCGGCCGCCAGGTTCAGGTCGTGGATGCTCGCCAGGGTGCCGATGTTCAGGCGCTTGACCAGCCGCAGCAGCTCCAGCTGATAGCGTGGGTCGAGATGGTTGGTCGGCTCGTCGAGGATCAGCAGCTGTGGTTGCTGGGCCAGGGCACGGGCAAGGATGACACGCTGTTTTTCACCGCCCGAGAGGGTCGCGAACGCATGGTCTTCGAAGCCTTGCATGCCGACCGAAGCCAATGCCTCTCGGATCAGCTGCCGGTCGTGCAGCGTGTCGCCATCGAACAAACCCTTGTGGGGCGTGCGGCCCATGGCGACCACTTCATCCACGCGTAAACCGAAGGCGTCGGGAAACTCCTGCAGTACCACGGCGATGCGTTGCGCGCACCACTTGGCGCTTTGCTTCCACACGTTCTGGTGTTCGAGCTGCACGTCACCGTGTTCCGGTTTAGTGAAGCGATAGGCGCAGCGCAACAGGCTGGTCTTGCCGCTGCCATTGGGGCCGATCAACCCGACAAATTCCCCCTCACCGACCTGCAAGCTGGCGTCACGCAGTTGGAACCGGTGATTGCAGTGGTCGTGGCCCGGTGGGGTCCATTCAAGCTGGGTGAGGGTGAGTGAGGTCATTCATGTTCTCAAGGTCAGCGCAGATCAAACAATGTGGGAGCGGGCTTGCTGTGGCGAGGGAGCTTGCTCCCGTTCGACAGCGAAGCTGGAGCCGGCTTTTTTGGGGGCGCTTCGCACCCCAGCGCAAGCAAGCTTGCTCGCCACAGCAAGCCCGCTCCCACAGGGTTCCATGGTGTATCCGTTAAAAGGTGTAGTCCGCCGTGACGAAGAACGAGCGTGGTTCACCCAAAATCCACTGCTGGCCGTTGTTGTACTGGCTGACGGCGTAAGTGCGGTTGAACAGGTTATTCAGTTGCAGGCCCAAGGTGGTATTGCGCATCGCCTTCCACGACACGCTGGCGTCGACCACGGTGTAGCTCGGCACTTCGCGGGTGTTGGCCGTATCGGCATACCGCGCGCTGACATAACGCGCGCCGGCACCGGCACGCACATCGTCGGTCACAGCCTTGCTCAGCCACAGGTTGGCGGTACGGTCAGGCACGTCTACCGGGCGGTTGCCATTGCGGGAAACCGCCTGGTTGTTGACCACTTCAGAGAAGTCATCGTACTGCGCCCGCACGATGGCGGCGTTGGCTTGCAGCTGCCAGGCGTTCGGCAGTTGCAGGTCGAGGCTGGCTTCCAGGCCGTTGGAGGATTGCTGGCCGACTTGTTCCTTGAGCGTCGTGCCGGGAATGCTCACCAACAATTTCTTTTTGACGATGTGATACGCCGCCAACGTCCACTCGCCACGCGAGTCCCAGAACGCCTGCTTGATGCCGACTTCGGCCTGCTTGGCGGTGGACAAACCGAACTGCTGCTGACTCGGGCTCAAGCTGATCAGGCTGCCGACGCCGTCGGTGCTGGTGGCGTATTGGCCGTAGACCGAAGTGTCCGGGGTGATCGCATAGACCAGGCCGGCTTTCCAGTTATTGCCGGTGAGGGTCTTGTCGGAGTCTTGGTTTTCTATTGTCAGATCATTGCTGTCGATGTGCAGATAGTCGCGCCGTGCGCCGGTGATCAGCGACAGTTTATCGGTCAATTGCAGGCGGTTTTCGGCGAAGGCGGCGAGCTGTTTGGTGGTGGTGACCGACTGCGCAATAAACGGGCTGGCACTTTCAAACGGTTGCGGCACGGGGTGGTTGATATCCACCGGCTGGCCGCCGCCGGGCAGGTCTTCGAAGGGCGCGTTGCTGGCCAGGCGGAAACGAATGCGGTTGTACTCGACGCCTGTCACCGTCTGGCTGTCGAGGCCGAACAACGTGTGCTTGAAGGTGAAGGTCTGGCGGTCGCCGATTTGCTCCTGGTTGTGCTTGATGCCCAGGTAGCTCTGGCGTACGAGCCCGCCGCCCACATAGTTGTAGCTCTCGGCGTTCTGCCAGCGGCGCTGGTTTTTCAGGTACGACAGCTCGTTGGTGGCGGTGACGTTGTCATTGATCTGCCACTCGCTGGTCAGGCGCGTCCACTGGTCGTTGTAGTGTTGTTTGTCGTCGCTGACGTTGTAGTTCTTGTCGCGCAGGCTTTTGTGCAACTGGCCGTTGATCAACGGCGTGCCGTAATAATTCTGTGGGGTCTGATCGCCGTAGTCGTGGGCCAGGGTGAAGCTCAAGTTCTCGGCAGGCTGCCAGCGCAGGGCGCCGCTGACGAAGTCGCTGGCCGAGTCACCCCGCTGGATGAAACCGTTGCTGCGCAGGCGGTTGACGTTCAGGCGGTAGCTCAGCGTGTCGGTCAGCGAGCCGCCGCTGTCCAGGGCTTGTTGCTGGCGGTCATAGGAACCGTAGCCGAGGCGGATGTGGTTTTCGATCTCGCCTTCAAACGGCTTCTTCGCGATGGTGTTGATCACAGCGCCGGTGGCGCCCTGGCCGTACATCACCGAGGCCGGGCCACGCAGCACGTCGACGCGCTCGACCGACCAAGTGTCCACCGGGAAGGTGGATGTGCCGGCGCCGTCGAACATGCGCTGGCCGTCGTACAGTTGCAGTACCGAACTCTGCCCGGTAAACCCGCGTGCTTGCAACGAGGTGCCGCCGTCGCCCGGCGTGCCGGTGCGGCTGATGCCGGTAGCGCGGGAGATAGCGTCCTGCACGCTGGCGTCGCCGCGTTCGCGGATCTTCTCGCCGGTTTGGCTCTCGACACTGCCGGGAGTTTGCAGGGCCGTAAGGTTCAGGCGCGAGCCGGCGGTGGTCGGGGTGTTCAGGTCGACACGTTCGTCATCCACGGCGGGCGCGGTCACGGGGCTGGCGGGCAGGGTGAGGGCCTGGGCGCTGTTCTGCAGGGCGAGCAGGCACAAGCCGGACGCGAGGTACTTGTTCATCGGTCGATCAATCACTTCTCGAAGGGTGTGCTCACCGCAGGGCGCGGCGAGCAACGATAACGCAGAAAGTGTTATAAGTTAACACTTATTGGCTGCGAGACAAAAGTCGCGCAAGACTACAGAAGGGCTCTGTCTTGGGCATCTCGCCTGCTTCATGCAGAACCTGAGGCAGATTCACGTCTGTTGAAAAAGCGCGCCAACACCAGGCGATCCAATGCCCACACCACGATCAACGACGCACCGACCAAAGGGAAAATGATCGCCAGCGCGAGCATGATCACCATCGCGGTTTTCCATTTCGGCAGGTCATGGCGCAACGGCGGTACACCCAGCCCACCGGTCGGCCGACGCTTCCACCAGATCACCACGCCACTGACGGCGCTGAGCAGAATCATCAGGCAGATCAGCAGCACGATCAGCTGGTTCACCCAGCCAAACATCTTGCCCTCATGCAACATCACGCCGGTTTCGGTGGCCCTTGCGACGGTGTTGTAGTGCTCCCAGCGCACATCGGTGAGCACCTTGCCGGTGTATTGGTCCACGTGCAGGGTGGCGTCGTTGCGGGGGTCGTTGGCGAAAACCGCGACGGTGAACACGCCTTCGGCGGTGGTGGGGAAGGTGATGCTGTAGCCGGGCTCGACCTTGCGTGCGGTGGCCAGGTCGACCACTTGCTGCAGGCGCAACGTGGGCGCAGCCGGGTCTGAGTGCGTGGCGCCGTGGTTCATGTGTTCGGCGTGGTCGCCGGACATGGGCATCGGCGTGTTTTCCATGGCCCAGGGCACGGTCTGTTGGCTGGCGGTATTAAGCACGCGGGCCTGTTGGTCAGACTGCGGCACGTTGTTCCACATCGCGGCCGGAAACCGATTCCACAGCTCGGCATATTGCTTGCCCCACAAGCCGGTCCAGGTCATGCCGCTGAGCAGCATCACCAGCAAAAATGCCGCGCCCCAGAAACCGGCGACCGCGTGCATGTCGCGCCAGAACACCCGGCCACGTGTGTTGAACCGTGGCCACAACACCCCGGCCGACGACTTGCCGCGCGGCCACCACAGGTACACACCAGACGCTACCAGCATCACGCCCCAACCGGCGGCGAGTTCCACCAGGCGGTCGCCGACGGTGCCGATCATCAGCTCGCCATGGAGTGCGCGGGCGATGGCTTGCAGGTTGTATTTGGCATCCTGTTCGCCGAGCACCGTGCCGCGGTACGGATCGACAAATACCGTCACTTCGCGGCCGTTGTTATGCATCACGAATTGCGCACTGCTGGTGGCGTCGGCAGGCGGCAAATATTTGCTGATTTTGCCTTGGGGGAACGCTGCCTGGGCGCGTTGCAATTGCTCATCGGCGCTCAATGCGTGCTCGGCGCTTTGCACCTTGAGCAGGTCGCCATACATCAGCGGGTCGAGCTGGGGTTTGAACAGGTAGATGATGCCGGTGAGGGCCAGCAGCACCATGAAAGGGGCGACGAAGAGCCCGGCGTAGAAGTGCCAGCGCCAGGCCAGGTTGTAGAAGGAAACTTTTTGAGTGGTCATCATTAGGCTCCGCAAGGCTTTGAATTTTTTGTGTTGATTACACCGCTATCGCAGGCAAGCCAGCTCCCACAGGGGAATGTATTTCAACTGTGGGAGAGGGCTGCCCGTGATGCTTTTAGAAGCTCATGTCCACCTTGGTCCAGAGCGTGCGCCCTGGCTCCTTGATGGCTTGCGGGTCGCTGGCCGGGTAACCGAAACCTGCGTTACCGGCCAGGTTCAAGTGCTCGGCGTAAGCCTTGCCGAACAGGTTGTCGACGCCGGTGCTGACCTTGAAATTTTTATTGATGCGGTACGCCGCGTTCAGCGAGAACACGCCAAAGCCGCCGCTCTTGTCGAAGTCCTTGCCGACCACGTTGCCCTTGTTCTGGTCGATACGGTTTTGCGCCGCGACCACACGCCACAAGGCACCGGCGCTCCAGTCGTCTTCGCTGTAGGTCAGGCCGAAGCGTGCGTCCAGCGGCGGCATTTGCGGCAGTGCCTTGCCGTCGCTGGTGTTCTTGCCCCAGGCGTAGGCAAGGCTGGCGTCGGCCTTCCAGTTGCGCGTCAGCTTGTACGCCGCGCCCAATTCACCACCCATGATCCGTGCATCAATGTTGCGCGCCTGGGAGGTGGTGCCCATCATGCCGGGCTTGTAGTCGAACAGGATGAAGTCGCGCACCTGGCCGACATAAGCTGAGGCCCAGGCTTCCACGTCAGCGGTTTTGTATTGCGCGCCGAAGTCGAGCTGGGTGGTCTTTTCCGGCTTCACGCCATCGAAGGCATTCACCGAACCGACGGCGCCGGTGTTGGGGGAAAACAGCTCCCAGTAATCCGGGAAGCGTTCGGCGTGGCCCAGCCCGGCGTAGACGGTGGTCGGGCTGTCGGCCAGGTCGTGTTCATAACGCATAAAGCCCGACGGCAGGGTGTCGGCGCGGGTGTCGTCGGCGGTCGGGTTGGGGCGGGACATCATGCCTGAGCCCGTGCGTTGCCGAAAATCCTTAGCCGAGGCACGGTCCAGGCGCGCGCCGGTGATCAGGCGATCACGGTCGGCGGCGTACCAGGTCAGCTCGCCGAACACGCCGTAATTGTGGAAATTGGCGTCCTTGTTGCGCGGCAGGTCTTTGTAGGTGTCGATGCCCATGCTGCTGCGCTGGCGGTGCTCGTTGGTCTGCGCATCCAGGCCGCTGATCAACTGCACATCGGCCCAGCGCCAGGTCGCCTTGATCCGCGCGCCGAGGGTGCGGCGGTCGACGTTGGAGGCCATGGGGCCGGCCATCATCCCGGTGCCTGACGGCGTGCGCAGGCTGTAGTTGTCCATCACATGGTCGGCATAGTTGTAATAGACCTGGGCCTCGACCTTATCCAGCACCTCGCCGATATTGGATTTTTCGAAGCGCAACCCAAGGCTTTCGCGCAGGAACTGCGAACCGTCCATGCCACGCCCGGCGTAACGCGCTTCACCGTCGCCGCGCCCAGCGGTCAGTTCCAGCAGGGTGTCGGCGTCCGGGGTAAAACCGACGGCGACGTCGCCGTTCCATTTGTCGTAGCGCGAGGCGACCGTATCGTTGTTGCCGTCCTTGTAGTCATCGGCATGCGCCTGGTTGCCGATCACTCGCACGTAGCCCAACGGCCCACCAGCGGCGGCATCGATGACCTTGTCGAAACGCCCGTTGGAGCCGGCCAGCACGCTGGCATTGACCCGTGTGCCCAACTCGCCGAACTGCTCGGGCTCGCGGTCGAACAGGATGGTGCCGGCCGACGCGCCTGGCCCCCACAGCACGGTTTGCGGGCCTTTGATCACGGTGAGCTTGTCGTAGGTTTCCGGTGAAATATACGAGGTCGGCGCGTCCATGCGGCCTGGGCAGGCGCCGAGCATCATGCCGCCATTGGTGAGGATATTCAGGCGCGAGCCGAACATGCCGCGCAGTACCGGGTCGCCATTGGTGCCGCCGTTGCGCACCAAGGCGAAGCCGGGGATGGTCTTGAGGTAGTCGCCACCATCACTGGCGGGCACCGGTTGGCGTGGGTCTTTCGGGTTGGTGATGACGGTCAGCGGCGAGCTGGGGGCAATCGCGGTGATCACCGTGGGGCTCAGCTCATGATCATCCGCGTGAACCTGTGGCACCAACAATGCGCCACACAGAACAGCGAAAACGGGGGTACGTCCCAAACGGGTGTCAGCAGAAAACCTGGACATGAAAAATTCCATCAATCGTTCGTAAACAACACGGCCAGCAGCCTGCGGCGGTCTGTCTAAAGTCGGCCGGTGTGAAGTAAGGATGTGAAGTGCTTACGAAGCGATGGGCGGAGCGCGGCTGCGGGCGCCGGGGAAGATGCTCTGCTGGGCATGGCCAAGGCGGGTGGCGGGGGTAATGGCATTGGCCGGTGGCGGGGTGCCGAGGGTGACGTAGGACACGCTGCCGGGCAGGGCCGGGCAACTGAAGAGCAGGCTGCAATAGCCGCATTTTTCCCAGAGGGCGTGGTGTTCGTCCGGCGTTTTGCTGTGTTGCGCTGGGTCGCCATGGCAGCTGGGCATGTCCATGGACATTTCCATCGACATACCGGCGTGATGATCCATCGGCATCGCTTGGGAAATCAGCGGACCGATAAAGATCATCAGCATGGCGAACAGGCTGATCCAACTGCCGCGCATCAGGCTCATGGGCCTGCGGCGGTGTGCGGATAGCCTGGCGCGAGAGGCGCCCATTTAAGTTGGCCTATTGAGCGTGTTTATGCTCGTGGCCAGCTGCTGGCGGCGTTTTCTGTACCGAGACTTCCACTTGCACCTTGCCGGCTTTTTCGAAGGTCAGGGTCAGTGGGAATTGCTTGCCATCGGCCAACAGGCTGCGGTCCTTAAGGCCCAGCAGCATCACGTGATAAGCCATTGGCGCGAAGGTCAAATCACCCTTGGCCGGTACGGCAACGTTGTCCACTTGCTGCATTTTCATCAGATCGCCCTGCATCACATGCTCATGCAGCTCGGCCTTGTCCGCCACCGGCGTTTCAACACTGAGCAGGCGGTCCGGCGTTTCCCCGGTGTTATGAATCACAAAGTACGCCGCGACGGTCGGCGCATTCGGCGGCAACTCCTGAGACCAGGGATCGCTGACCCGCAGATCGCCGGCCTTGTAGTCTTCGGCATTGGCAGCACTGAACACCGGCAGCAACAACGCAGCCAGAAGCAGGGAAGATTTGAGCATGGCAGTTCTCCAGAACGGTTCTAAACGCAGTTCACTTGCGAAGAAATCAGACCGTTGGAGAGGCGCGCGGGTTGAGGCTCGGCCATTGCTGGCGCGGGGTTGGGGCTTGGAGTGAAGGCGGCGGCAGGCTCTGCACCGCGGCAAACCGCGTCACCCACAACTGCGGCACATGCCCCGGCAACGCCACCAACGGCGGTGAGCCCGAGCAACACCAGCAATGCTGCATGGTGGAATGGTCGTCCTGCTGCGGCGCCGGAATCTCCAGCTTGCCCAAGGCAATGGTCTTCAGGCTGGCGCCATTGGAGGAACAGAAACTGCCCCACAGCAATTGCTGAACAGGGTCTTGGGACTGTTGCATCGCACTGGCCATCGGCATGGCAAAGGCGTTGAACAGCACTGCAAAGCAGGCGATCCACACAATTGCAAAGCGTTGACGGGCCATGGCGGACAATCCGTAGGGTTAAGCGATCAGGTGGGTATTTAGCCTGATCGGTGGGGATAAGTAAAAAAGGGCGGTGTGGTTTGGTGTCGCAGTGGTTGCCTTCATGATAGTCGGGAACCACAGATTGCCAATTTTGCAGATGGGTCGCGACATCCAGCGTGACGCTGAACGCTGTGGGAGCTGGCTTGCCTGCGATGCAGACAACTCGGTACATCAGGCATAACCAGTTGATGCCTTCGCAGCGGTTCGGCGGTCCGACAAGCCAGCTCCCACACTTGACCGAGTACACACACATATACCTGATGCACTGAGTTCAAAATGTGGGAGCGGGCTTGCTCGCGAATGCGGTGTGCCATTCACCAATGCATAAACTGACACACCGCCATCGCAGGCAAGCCAGCTCCCACAATTTGGATTGTGTTCGGCGATGGATGGGGGCGGGCAGAAACGTCCGACAAGGATTTAAGGTTGTCCCTAGGAAGGTGGAACTCTAGTCTGCGTACACCACTGCAAACTCAACACTCAGCGGTCGGGCGTCGCGGCCCGCATCTCCAGACGCCTCTATCCATTTTTACGGAGCGTCACCATGACTAAAACATCATTCACATCGAATCCCCCTGTACGGCTATTCACCGTAGCCGACGGAATCAACACCGAAGACCTGCTGGTCAACCTCAGCGAAACACTCGCCTCGGCCAATGCGCTGAGTTGCGACCTTGCATTTGACCTGGACGGCCCGAAACGAGAGGAATTGCTCGGCGTTGCGCAGTTGATTGAGCTGGCGCAGTTGCTGGCTGACAGGGTGCACGAAGGTGCAAGGCGGTCGACAGTCGCGAGTAGTTAACAGCCCTATGACCGATCGTTCCTGCGCTCGTGCGTGGGAGTGATCGTCTATTGGTTTAGCGTTCCCAACTTGCTTCCCGTATATGGTTGAAATTCACAACATCGACGCAATGTTGGTGAGCAAAGCCAGCGACTCTAAGGTCATCAGTCAAAACCAGATAGTTATCTTTTGCTAACGCGATAATGCCAACATCAGTAAGGCCGTAGGGCGACAGCTCATAATCGCGACTTATATCCAAGGCTGGTATGTGAATCTCGATGATCGTTGATAATGAGCTTCTTAATGTTGCGTAAAAATCGTGCAACTTGCTCCCGTACAGTCCATTTGTCAGGTTGCTGACTTCTGCGAGAATGTGAGGGGTGGAAACAAGCTTTTCGAACTGATCAATCACGGTGAGCAAAAGTCGGTAATCTTCATCTGTGTAGCCGCGCGTTCTCTTGAATTCTAAGATGCTGGACGTTCCTCCTACCAGGGCCAGAAGTAGCAGGTTGGTATCGACTATGATTCCTTTTCTTCGATATTGCTTGATATAGGCATCTATCATACTTCGCGAATCTTCATCGAACGGAACTCGCCCGTCTCTGAATCAATGATAAATGTTTTGTATTTCCTTGCGTACAGTTGTCCTGCTAGGGAGGCGCCTAATCGTTCATATTTATTAGGGGTTGGAACATTGAAGCCCAGTGTTATTGCCCATGTTTTGTTGTTTGGGTTTAGCTCAACTTCCTCAAGCATGAGGTCTTGCAATTCCGTTTCTTGCCCGAGGAAGTCGTTTGCTGCAGCCTTGGCGACTTGTACGGCCTCTTTCACTTCTATCATGTCAGCTCCTGAATATAATTGAGTCTGGCTTGAATTATTCTTGGAGTGTAGCACTTCGTGTTGTTGGTTCATCGCCGTCCCTTGAGGTAACAAATAGATATGACAGAGGCTGGCGGATGATCCTGATCTATCGAATGAAATCTGCCAATGAATGGATTGTTTCTTCGGGCGACAAAAGCTCCCGATCCACAGCAGCCAACACCGGACGCTTCAACACCAGCACCGGCACCCCACGTTCGCGGGCCACTTCCAGCTTCGGCTCAGTGGCCGCACTGCCGCTGTTCTTGCTGATCAGCACATCAATCCCACGCCGTTCAAACAACTCGCGCTCATCCTCGATCAGAAACGGCCCACGCGCACCGATGACTTCACAGCGTGCATTGCCGGGATATACATCCAGCGCGCGCAGCGTCCAGAGCTGATCGGCGGGGATCTCATCAAGATGCTGCAACGGCTCGCGCCCCAGTGTGAACAACGGGCGCTTGAAGGGCCTCAACGCTTCAACAAGCTCGGCCCAATCACTGACCTCACGCCAGTCATCGCGTGCCTGCGGTTGCCACGCCGGACGGCGCAACGCCCAGCAAGGAATGCCACACACCCTTGCAGCCTCTGCGGCATTCCGACTGATCTGTGCTGCGTAGGGATGGGTTGCGTCGAGCATCAGGCTGATGTGTTCATCACGAACAAACTGCGCGAGGCCCTCAACGCCACCATAACCGCCGACACGCACTTGGCACGTGAGGTCCGTCGGTACGCGGCCAACGCCCGCCAGGCTATAGATGTGCTCCGGGCCCAGTGTGCGGGCAATGGCCAGGGCTTCAGTCACGCCGCCCAGCAGCAGGATGCGTTTCATAACGGCTTGACCACTTCCAGCAACGTGATCGGCAACGCCTGGCGCCAGGTGTCGAACTCACCCAGCGGCTGGGCCTGCGCCACATGAATGCGAGTCAACTCGCCGCCGTGCTCCGCGCGCCAGGCCATCAGGGTCATTTCGCTTTGCAGGGTCACGGCATTCGCCACCAACCGGCCACCGGGGCGCAGGTGTTGCCAGCAGGTGTCGAGTACGCCCTCGCGGGTGACGCCGCCGCCGATGAAGATCGCATGCGGCGCTTCCAAACCGTGTAATACGTCCGGGGCCTTGCCGCGAATCAGCTGCAGGCCGGGCACGCCGAGGGCGTCGCGGTTGTATTCGATCAGGCCTTGGCGGCCTGCGTCGGCTTCAATCGCCAGTGCACGGCAGCTCGGGTGCGCACGCATCCATTCGATGCCGATAGAGCCGCTGCCCGCGCCCACATCCCAGAGCAATTCGCCCGGCATGGGCGCGAGGCGGGCGAGGGTCATGGCGCGTACGTCGCGCTTGGTCAACTGGCCGTCGTGTTTGAAGGCTGAGTCGGGCAGGCCGGCGAGGCGCGACAGGCGCGGTGTGTTGGCATCGGCGAGGCAGTCGATGGCGACCAGATTCAAATCGGCAACCGACGTGTGCTCCCACGACTGCGCCTGTCCGTCGATGCGCTGCTCATCCGCGCCGCCCAGGTGTTCAAACACCGTCAACCGGCTTGCCCCAAACCCGGACTCAACCAATAGCGAGGCAATCAAAGAGGGGCTGCGCCCGTCATTACTCAACACCAGCAACCGCACGCCACTGGCCAAATGCGCATTCAGCGCCGCCAGCGGCCGCGCGACCACCGACAACGTCACCACGTCCTGCAACGGCCAGCCCAAGCGCGCAGCCGCCAGGGAAACCGAGGACGGCGCCGGCAAAATCAGCAACTCTTCAGCCGGCACCTGCCGCGCCAAACTGGCGCCCACGCCATAGAACATCGGGTCGCCGCTGGCCAGCACGCACACAGGCTCGCCGCGCCGCGCCAGCACGGGCTCCAGTGAAAACGGGCTCGGCCACCGCTGGCGTTCGCCACGGATACACACCGGCAACAGGTCCAACTGGCGTTGGCCACCTATAATCCGGGTAGCGCGCAGTAGGGCATGCCGGGCATTTCTGCCCAACCCCTTGAAGCCGTCTTCACCGATGCCTACAACCGTCAGCCAGGGCGACATATCAATTCCTTGAACGACATCCGACGGGCAGGCTTTTCATGCCGCCGGACAAAGCAGGCATAATACCGCGCCTTTACCCGTCAACCGGTAGCCCCGTGAACCCAACGCCCGCTGTGAATACCTTGCGCCCCTCGGCTTGTCCGGGGTTGCTGCGTATCGTCCAGGCGTTGGATGGCGGCATTTGTCGGGTCAAATTGGCCGGTGGGTCGATCACTGCCGCCCAGGCGATTGCCGTGGCGGATGCGGCCCAGGCGTATGCGGGCGGGGTGATCGAGGCCACTAACCGCGCCAATCTGCAGATTCGCGGGATTGGCGCCGAGGAGGAGGCCTTGATTGCCGCGCTGCTGGCCGCAGGCCTTGGCCCAAACAACGCGGCTAGCGATGATGTGCGCAACCTGATGCTCAGCCCCAGCGCCGGTATCGACCCGCAAATGCTGTTCGACACCCGCCCGCTGGCCGAGCAAATCCTCGTCACCTTGCAAAACCATCCACGTTTCCATGAGTTGTCGGCCAAGTTCGCCGTGCAACTGGATGGCTTTGAGGCCCTGGCGATGCTCGAGCATCACCACGACCTGTGGCTGTCGGCGTTTGAGCGCGATGGCGAAACATTATTGGCCTTCGGTTTGGCCGGCTGCCCCGGATTGGATAAGCCATTGGCAGCCGTGCCCCTGGAGCAGGGCCATGCGTTAGTCGTCGCAGTGCTGGAGTTGTTTCTCGACTTGGCGACGCCAGCGCAAACCCGCATGCGCCATCTGTCTGTGGATAACTTAGTGGCCCGTCTAAACCTGCCGCTGCTGCCGGTGGCTGGCTTTAAACGCCCGGCCAGTGGGGCTGTATTGCATCTAGGTACTTATCCACAGCGTCAAAAAGATCAGTTCTACGTCGCCGCCGTTGCACCGCTGGGTCGGCTGGATTCAACGATGCTCAAAGGCGCCGCGCAGTTGGCCACTGAGTTTGGCGACGGCACGTTGCGCTTCACGCCCTGGCAGGGCGTATTACTGCCCAACATTCAAAACCCTGACGCCGTTACCCAACATTTAGAGCAACTTGGCTTTCTGTGCTCTGTCGATCAGCCCCTGGCACGCCTGATCGCTTGCACCGGTTCCAGCGGCTGCGGCAAAGGCCTGGCCGACACCAAGGCTGACGCCCTGCAATTGGCCGCGCTGCAACCCGGCACTGAGGTGCACGTGTCCGGCTGCCCGCGTTCCTGCGCCGCCGCGCACACCGCGCCGGTCACCTTGCTGGCGGTGAGCCCCGGCCACTACGACGTCTATTTTCGCGAGGCAGCCCAGCCCGGTTTCGGCCGGCTGCACGCGCGCACTCTTTCCATTGAAGCGGCGGGCGCCCTGTTACGCGCACGCTCACGGAGCAACACCGATGATTGATTACATCCGCGACGGTCAGGAGATCTATCGCAACTCCTTCGCCATTATTCGCGCGGAAGCCAAGTTGGACCGCATCCCGGCCGACCTGGAAAAACTCGCGGTGCGGGTGATTCATGCATGCGGCATGGTCGAGGCCATCGACGGCCTGCAGTTCTCCGAAGGTGCAGGCAAGGCCGGGCGCGATGCGCTGGCCGCTGGCGCGCCGATTTTGTGTGATGCGCGAATGGTCTCCGAAGGCGTGACCCGCGCGCGCCTGCCGGCCAACAACGAAGTGATCTGCACCCTGCGCGACGACAGCGTGCCCGAGTTGGCGCGAGAGCTGGGCAACACCCGCTCCGCTGCGGCCCTGGAGCTGTGGCGCCCGCACCTGGAAGGCAGCGTGGTGGTGATTGGCAACGCGCCGACCGCGTTGTTCTACCTGCTGGAAATGCTCGATGCCGGTGCGCCGAAACCGGCGCTGATTCTGGGCTTCCCGGTCGGCTTTGTTGGCGCCGCCGAATCCAAGGCGATGCTGGCGGCCGACAGCCGTGGTGTGCCGTTCGTGATCATGCAGGGCCGCCTGGGCGGCAGTGCGATGGCCGCCGCGGCGGTCAACGCCTTGGCCACGGAGGTCGAATAATGCCGGCACGCGGACGTTTGATCGGCCTGGGCGTGGGCCCCGGCGACCCGGAACTGATCACCCTCAAGGCCCTGCGCCTGCTGCGCGAATCGCCGGTGGTGGCGTATTTTGTGGCCAAGGGCAAGAAGGGCAACGCCTTCGGCATCATTGAAGACCACTTGGTCGCGCAGCAGACCCTGATGCCGCTGGTGTACCCGGTGACCACCGAAGTGCTGCCGGCGCCGCTGTCCTACGAGCAAGTCATCAGCGACTTCTACGACACGGCCAGCCTGGACGTGGCCGCGCACTTGGACGCCGGCCGCGATGTGGCGGTGATCTGCGAAGGCGACCCGTTCTTCTACGGTTCCTACATGTACCTGCACGACCGCCTCGCCGAGCGCTATGAAGCCCAGGTCATCCCTGGCGTGTGCTCGATGCTTGGCGGCGCCTCGGTGCTCGGTGCGCCGTTGGTGTATCGCAATCAGAGCCTGTCGGTGCTGTCCGGTGTGCTACCCCATGACGACCTCAAGCGTCGCCTGGCCGATGCCGATGCGGCTGTCATCATGAAGCTCGGGCGTAACTTCCCCAAGGTGCGCCAGGTGTTGGAAGAGCTTGGCCTGGCCGAGCGTGCGCTGTATGTGGAGCGCGCGACCATGGCCAACCAAAAAATCGTGCCGCTGCATCAGGTCGATCCGGCGTCTTCGCCGTATTTCTCGCTGATCATCGTGCCAGGTGAAAGGTGGCAAGGTTGATGCGCCCGGCGATTGTCATTCTGGGCCAGGGCAGCCTGGCCACGGCGCGCAAGATTGCGCAGGTCTACCCCGGCGCGCTGATCCATGGCCTGGCCGGGCGGGTTGAAGGCGCCGACCAGACGTACACCGAGTTCGGCGCAACCCTGCGTCAGTTGTATCAACACGGCACGCCGCTGATTGCGCTGTGTGCCGCTGGCATCGTGATCCGCACCCTGGCGCCGCTGCTGCTGGAAAAAGGCGAAGAGCCCGCCGTGCTGGCCGTGGCCGAAGACGGCAGCGCCGTGGTGCCGTTGCTCGGCGGCCTCGGTGGCGTGAACGTGATGGCGCGCGACATCGCCGTTGCACTGGGCGTCAGTGCCGCAATCACCACCAGTGGCGAGCTGCGTTTCGGCACCTGCCTGCTGAATCCGCCTGCGGGTTATCAACTGGCGGACCTGGAGCTGGGCAAGCGTTTTGTCTCGGACCTGCTGGCGGGCGAAAGCGTGCGTATCGAAGGCGCGGCGCCTTGGCTGGACCAGGCCAATTTGCTGCAGGATCAGCAGGCACGCCTGGCAATTCATGTGGGCAGCGCCGAGCGTGTGCCTGCAGCCAATGAACTGCTGATTTACCCGAAAAATGTGTGCGTCACCTGCAAGCCCGGCGCGCAATTGGCTGAACGTGTGCGTGCGGCTTTGCACGACGCGGGCATTGCGCTGCAATCCCTGGCCTGCCTGTTGGCCAGCGACCTGCAGATGGCCGACGCTTCGCTGCATGAAGCTGCGTTGGAATTGGGTGTGCCGCTGCGCTTTTCCAGCCTCCAGCCGGACGCCGATATCGTCATCACGGTGGCCGAACAGCCCTTGGACCTTGCGCATGTCGGGCGCCCGCGTGGTCGCCTGGCGGTGATCGGCCTGGGCCCCGGTGCCGCCGAGTTGATGGTGCCGGCGGTCAAGGCTGAACTGGCGCGTTGCACCGATGTGCTGGGCTATGAAACCTACGTGCGCATGGCCGGGCCGTTCCGCGACGATCAGGTGCAACACTGCACGGATAACCGCGAAGAAATGCAGCGTGCGCGCCATGCATTTGAGCTGGCCGCGCAGGGCCGTTCGGTGGTGGTGGTGTCGTCCGGTGACCCGGGCGTGTTCGCCATGGCCGCTGCCGTGATTGAGGCCTTGCACGAGTCCGTTGACCCGGCCTGGCACCAAGTCGATCTGGAAATTCTGCCGGGCGTCTCGGCCTCCCTGGCCACCGCTGCCCAGGCGGGTGCGCCGTTGGGCCATGACTTCTGCGTGATGTCGCTGTCGGACAATCTCAAACCCTGGTCGATTATCGAAAAGCGCCTGGACCTGGCGTCACAGGCCGACCTGGCCCTGGCGTTCTACAACCCGATCTCGCGTTCGCGGCCATGGCAATTGGGGCGCGCGCTGGAAATCGTCGCGCTGCACCGCACGCCTGAAACGCCAGTGGTGCTGGGGCGCGATATCGGTCGCCCAGGCCAGACCCTGCGAGTCACCACGCTTGGGCAATTGACGCCCGAGCAGGTCGACATGCGCACCATGGTGCTGATCGGCTCGTCCACCACCTGCGTGTTCCCGCGCGCCGGTGGCGGTGAATGGGTGTACACGCCGCGCTGGTATGGCGACAAGCCCACCTCCTGAAAACAGCCTGCCGCCCGTAAGAAAGCTCCGAGTAACGCTGGGTGAAAACCTGCCGTTGCCCGGAGCTTTTTCTTTTTTTACCGATGAAATACGCAAGGCCGACGGTTACGCCTTGTTATTGCTGGGTGGCGCTTTTTCGACGGGCGTGCCAAGCGATGTTTGTCGCCTGGCAAGCCCGCCAGCCACTCGACTAGTGTGGAGGTAAACCCCATGTGGGGCGATTGTGGAGAACTGCAAAATGGAGCGACATCACAAAAGGATCATCAGTGCGAAAAGGCGAAAATTGATTGCCGCCTACAAGCTGCCAGGGGCACCGGGAAAGCCTTCTTCTGAGCCGGTGGAGACTGAGGATGATTACAATGCGGCCGTGGTGAACAACGGGGTGATCTCGTTTATCGAGGGCATGTCCGCCCTCAACCGCGAATACGTTCGCAAGAGCTACTTGCTTGCGAGCAGCTATGTCAGCGATGTGTTGAAAGTGCAGCGTGGTACGCAGGTCTGGTACGACGAATTTATCAAAGTGATGGTCAGCCTGGGCTGGCTGCCGGTACGCAGCCGTTTCGAACGGGTCTCGCACTGCGGCAAGGGCCTGACCGTGCAGTTGGCGGCGCTGAATATGATTGCCGCGATGTTGGCGTCGACATCACTGGCCGGGCCATTGCTTGCCGTACTGCCGAAGCTGGCAGCCGACGCGCTGGAGGCGCTTAAGCGGCAACCCGCTTCATTCGAGCTGTTCAAGCGCAACAGTACGGTGCACCAGGGCGGGGATTTCGGCCTGGCGTCCTGTACTGAAGCCGAGGGTGAAGTGACGATGGTGCTGGTGACTTACAGCTCCCACGGCGTGAGTAAACAGCTGGGCCTGCCGTTTCTGGAATGGGACAGCGCCTCGTTTGAGGCCTTCAGCGGGCAGACCTGCCTGGTGTTGAATACTTCGGTGGTCAACGAAAAGACTGTCCAGCTGATGCGCGAAAGCGCGGGCGATAAAGTGCAATTGGCGGTCGCCAAATATCGAATTTAAGGCACCAGGTAGCCGCGCACGCCGGTAAAGATGATTTGTGCGGCGAGGGCGCACACGAACAACCCCATCAACCGGCTGACTATCTGCAAGCCCTGGTCACCCAGAATCCGTTCAATACGGTTGGACAGGTACAACACCACGCCCACCGTCAGGCTGGCCAGGGCGATGCTGAGGATGGCGGTGATCTTGTCATCCCAATGCGGTTGGCTGACGCCCATCACCAGCAGCGCACCGATGGTGCCGGGGCCAACCGTGAGCGGGATGGTCAGCGGCACGATGGTCACGTCCTGCTGCACGTTGTCGGTCTGTACGGCCGACTTGCCCTGCGCCATGCCCAGGGCGGAGATGAACAGCACACTGCCGGCGCCGATGCGGAAGGCGTCCACGGTGATGCCGAACACACTGAAAATCACCCGGCCGAAGAGGTAGAGCAACACGCTCGACACCAGCGTTGCCAGCGCCACTTTCCAGGCCAGGCGTCGGCGTTCCTTGCTCGAATAACCACGGGTCAGGCTGATAAAGCAGGACAGCACAAAGAACGGGCTGTAGAGCACCAGCATCTTCAGGTAAACGCTGAATAACACGTGGAGCATGGGGGCGGCTCGCGGGTGGAAAGAAGGGGTGAGTCTAACAGGCGGCGCAGATCAAATGTGGGAGCGGGCTTGCTCGCGAATGCGGTGGATCAGTTAAAGATGCATTGACTGACACGCCGCATTCGCGAGCAAGCCCGCTCCCACATTCTGATTGTATTTCAGGTCAGGACGGCGCGTGTTCCGGGCGCTGCTGACGCTGCGCGACCCAAAACTCCACCAGCTCACGCAACTGGGACAACTCCACCGGCTTGGCCATATGCCCATCCATCCCTGCCTGGCGTGCGCGCTCTTTATGTTCCGAGAGGATGTGCGCGGTAAGCGCGACCACCGGTGTGCGAATACGCTGGTGGCTGACCTCCCAAGCGCGCAGTTGCTGGGTGGCGGAGAAACCATCGAGGATCGGCATCTCACAGTCCATCAACACCAGGTCGTAACGCTGGGCCTTCATGGCTTCGAGCGCTTCTTCGCCATTACTGGCGGTATCCGGGTTGAGGTTGAGCTTGCCGAGCATGCCGCGAATCACTTTGGTGGAGATGCTGTTGTCTTCGGCCACCAGGATGCGGAAATCGGCAGGCACGGTCACCGCAGCCGGGGCGCTGAGGGCCGGGCGCGGCTGTACCACGCCTTTGCTGCGCTGGGTCAGTTCGTCGGCCAGGGTGGTCTTCAGCGTATAGCCGGCCACCGGCTTGGCGAGGATGCGCTTGATCCCGCAGTTGCGCGCGATGATCTTGCTCGGCGCGTTGCTGATGCCTGTGAGCATGATCAGCAGGATGTCGTGGTTCAGGCTCGGGTCTTCCTTGATCTTCGCCGCCAGTTGCATGCCGGTCATGCCGGGCATGTTCTGGTCCAGCAGCACCACGTCGAAGTAATCGCGCAGGTGCGCCTTGGTGCGCAGCAACGCCAGGGCTTCTTTGCCGGAAGGTACGGCGCTGACGTTCAGGCCCCAGGCCGTGCATTGTTGCACCAGCACTTTGCGGCAGGTGTCGTTGTCGTCCACCACCAACACACGTGCGCCTTTTAGCGGGCCGTCGAGGTCGGAAGTTGGGTGTTCCAGGCGTTCCGGGTCCAGCGGCAGGGTCAGCCACAGGGTGCTGCCTTGGTGGCTGCCGCTCTTGATGCCGAACTCGCCGTTCATCAACAGGATCAGTTGGCGGGCGATCACCAGGCCCAAGTGGCCGCTCAAACGGGTGGCCGAGAGGAAGTTCTTGCTGTGCAATTCGCTGTGCAGCAACGCATCGCGCTCGGCGGCTTCCATCGGCAGGCCGCTGTCTTGCACGGCAATGCGCAGGCGCGGCTTGGTGCTGCGCTCGTCGAGGGCGACAACGATCAGCACTTCACCTTCATCGGTCTTTTGCAGGGCATTTTCCAGCAAACTCAACAACGCTTGGCGCAGACGCGTCGGGTCGCCACTGATGACGCGAGGCACCTGGGGCTGGATAAAGCTGATCAGCTCGACGTTCTGCTGCTCGGCCTTGGCACGGAAGATACTCAGGCAGTCTTCGATCAGCGCGTTGAGGTCGAACTGTACGTCGTCCAGCTCGATCTGCCCGGACTCCAGCTTGGAGATGTCGAGGATCTCGTTGATCAGCGTCAGCAGCTCATTACCGGCACTGTGGATGGTCTGCACGTAGTCACGCTGCTTCACCGACAGCGGTGTGCCCAGCAGCAGCTCGGTCATGCCCAGCACACCGTTCATGGGGGTGCGGATCTCGTGGCTGATCTTTGCCAGGAACTCGGCCTTGGCGGCGATCTCGGCGTTGCTGGCCGCCAAATCGCGGCTGAGGCTGAAACGCGCTTCGACAATCGCGCGCTGACGCTCGCCCAGGGCCAGGCTCATCAGCAAGCCGCTGAGGCAGATAAAACCCAGCAGGGTCACGATCAAACCTTGTGGCGCCACCAGCGTCAGGCCGAGCAGGGCAGGCAGGATGACCAGTGTGCCGATGTTGAACACCACCATCGCCGCCACGAACAAGCGTGCCGGCCGATAGCCTTTTTGCCAGTGATAGGCCGAGACAAACAACATGCTCAGGCCGGCCAGGGCCACCAGTGCATAGGTGATGATGTTCAGCGGCAAGGTGTTGACGAACAGCAGCAACAGGCCGCACAGCACGATAAACAGGATATCGGCCATCAGCAGTTTGTTCAGCGGGTGTGGGCCCAGCGGCATGAAGAAGCGATAGGCGAACATCAGCCCGCACGGCGCGGTCAGCAGCAGGGCGAGGTAGGCGCCAGGCGTCTGTATCGCATGCCAGTTGGGCAGCCATGGCCCCACCAGGTTGAGCAACAGCGCAAGGCTGAGCATCAAGAGTACTTCGCAGGCGGCCAGCCATAGGCTGCTACGCGAGCGGTGGTAAGCGAAGCGCGTGAGGTTGTGCAGGATCAGCATCAACAGCACGCCGAACAGCAGCCCGTAGATCAGCGTCTGGTTCTGGTCGGCGGCGGCCAGTACGGCCGGTTCCAGGGTGATATAGGGGCGCAGCTCGTGTTCCGAGACCAAGCGCAGGTACACCTCGAGCGGCTTCTGGCTCTGGGGCATCGGCAGCATGAAATCGCTGCTGGGCAGTGGGCGTTCCGCCTGGGGCTGGCGGGTGCCGGTGCTTTGTTGTTCCACCAGGGTGTCGCCGTCCAGTACATAGAGGCTCAGGTGGGACAGGTCCGGGGCAAATACCCGCAGCACTTGCTCGTGCTTGCCGGGTTGCAGCTTGAAGCGCACCCACAACGCACCGTCCGGGTCTGCGGCGGTGATCCGGTCCAGTTCGATGGGGCTGAATTGATTGGTGTAGCGGGCGGAACGGATGTCGCTCAGTTGCAGGTCGGCCTGTTCATCAAGCAATACCGCCCAGCCACTGCCTTGCGCGGCGGCCTGGGCCGGGAACAAGCAGAGCAGGGTCAGTAGACTGACTGTGAAGCCTATGGCGATCCTGAGCCAGCGCACGGCGAAATCCCTTCGTAGGTTGATGCACGGGTTAACTATGCGCGGGGTTACATGTGTACGGCAAGGGCCACAGGCCCTTGCCTAACCGAACGGATAGCTACTGGTAAGAGTAGCTGTTTACTGGTTCTCGCCACGTTCACGGGCAATGGCGCGGTAGCCGATGTCTGTGCGGTAGAAGCAGCCTTGCCAGTCGATTTTCGCGGCCAGTTTGTACGCTTGTTGTTGCGCAGCGTCGACACTGTCACCCATTGCAGTGGCGCACAATACGCGGCCACCTGCGGTTACAACTTTGCCATCCTTGAGCGCGGTGCCCGCATGGAACACCTTGCCTTCCAGCGTAGCAGCTGTGTCGAGGCCTTCAATTACGTCGCCCTTGGCGTAGTCGCCAGGGTAGCCACCGGCCGCCAGCACAATGCCGACGCTCGGGCGCGGGTCCCATTGCGCTTCAACCTTGTCCAGCGCTTGAGCAAGGGCGGCTTCCACCAGCAGCACCAGGCTCGACTGCAGACGCAACATAACTGGTTGGGTTTCCGGGTCACCGAAGCGGCAGTTGAACTCGATGACTTTCGGGTTGCCGGCCTTGTCGATCATCAGGCCGGCGTACAGGAAGCCGGTGTACACATTGCCTTCCTCGGCCATGCCGCGCACGGTCGGCCAGATCACCAGGTCCATCACGCGCTTGTGCACATCGCTGGTGACCACTGGGGCAGGGGAGTAAGCACCCATGCCGCCGGTGTTCGGGCCGCTATCGCCGTCGCCGACGCGTTTGTGGTCCTGGCTGGTGGCCATCGGCAGGACGTTCTTGCCGTCGACCATCACGATAAAGCTGGCTTCTTCGCCATCGAGGAATTCCTCGATGACCACGCGCGAACCGGCGTTACCAAATGCGTTGCCGGCGAGCATGTCGCGCACGGCGTCTTCGGCTTCCTGCAGGGTCATCGCCACGATCACGCCTTTACCGGCGGCCAGGCCATCGGCCTTGATGACGATCGGTGCACCTTTTTCACGCAAGTAAGCCAGGGCCGGCTCGATCTCGGTGAAGTTCTGGTAGTCGGCAGTCGGAATCTTGTGGCGAGCCAGGAAGTCCTTGGTAAACGCCTTGGAACCTTCCAGCTGGGCAGCGCCCGCGGTCGGGCCGAAGCAGTCCAGGCCGCGGCTGCGGAACAGGTCCACGACGCCGGCAACCAATGGCACTTCCGGGCCGACGATGGTCAGGGACACATTCTTCTCGGCAAAATCCGCCAGTTGCTCAAGGGCCAACACGTCGATGGCGACGTTTTCGCACTTGGCTTCAATGGCGGTGCCGGCGTTGCCGGGGGCGACGAAGACTTTTTGGACGCGCGGGTCCTGGGCTACTTTCCAGGCCAGGGCGTGTTCACGGCCACCGCTGCCAATGATCAAAACATTCATTTCAAAAACCTCAAATTCTGTCAGTTGATCGTTCCCACGCTCCGCGTGGGAACGCAGCCCGGACGCTCCGCGTCCCTCGGACGCAGAGCATCCGTAGAGGCATTCCCACGCAGAGCGTGGGAACGATCTGTCAGTGGCGGAAGTGGCGCATGCCGGTGAAGACCATGGCAATGCCTGCTTCGTCGGCTGCGGCGATGACTTCTGCATCACGCATCGAACCGCCCGGCTGAATCACGGCGGTAACACCGGCTTTCGCGGCATTGTCCAGGCCGTCACGGAACGGGAAGAATGCGTCGGAAGCCATCACCGAACCGGCTACCTGCAAACCGGCGTGCTCAGCCTTGATCGCGGCGATACGCGCCGAGTTCACGCGGCTCATCTGGCCGGCGCCGACACCGATGGTCTGGCGGTTCTTGGCGTAGACGATGGCGTTGGATTTAACGTACTTGGCGACTTTCCAGGCGAAGATCAGGTCGTTGATTTCCTGCTCGGTCGGCGCGCGTTTGGTCACGACTTTCAGGTCTTCACTGCCGATCATGCCGATGTCGCGGCTCTGTACCAGCAAGCCGCCGTTGACGCGCTTGTAGTCCCAGGCGGCAGCACGGTCAGCCGACCACTCGCCGCACGCCAGCAGGCGCACGTTGGCTTTGGCCGCAACGATGGCGCGGGCTTCTTCACTCACGCTTGGCGCGATGATCACTTCGACGAACTGACGCTCGACGATGGCCTTGGCGGTTTCGGCGTCCAGCTCACGGTTGAAGGCGATGATGCCGCCGAACGCGGATTCGGTGTCGGTGGCGTAGGCCAATTCGTACGCCTGGCGGATACCGCCTTCAGCGTCCGGGCTCACGGCCACGCCGCACGGGTTGGCGTGCTTGACGATCACGCAGGCTGGCTTGACGAAGCTCTTCACGCATTCCAGCGCGGCGTCGGTGTCGGCCACGTTGTTGTAGGACAGCTCTTTGCCTTGCAGCTGGGTCGCGGTGGCGATGCCCACTTCGGCCGGTTTGGCTTCCACGTAGAACGCCGCGCTCTGGTGCGGGTTCTCGCCGTAGCGCATTTCCTGGGCCTTGGTGAACTGGCTGTTGAAGGTGCGCGGGAACTGGCTGCGGCCTTCTGTGCTCAGGGTTTCGGCGGCCTGGTTCACGGTGCCCATGTAGTTGGCGATCATGCCGTCGTAGGCGGCGGTGTGTTCGAACGCCTTGAGCATCAGGTCGAAACGCTGGGCGTAGGTCAGGCCACCGGCTTTCAGGCTTTCGAGCACGTTGGCGTAGTCGCTGGCGTTAACCACGATGGCCACGTCTTTGTGGTTTTTGGCTGCCGAGCGAACCATGGTCGGGCCGCCGATATCGATGTTTTCGATGGCGGTCGGCAGGTCGCAGCCTGGCTTGTTGATGGTGGCTTCGAACGGGTAGAGGTTAACGGCCACCAGGTCGATCGGCTTGATGCCGTGCTCGGTCATGATGGCGTCGTCGATACCGCGACGGCCGAGAATACCGCCGTGGATTTTTGGGTGCAGGGTCTTGACCCGACCGTCCATCATTTCTGCGAAACCGGTGTAGTCCGCCACTTCTACTGCGGCCACGCCGTTGTCCTGCAGCAGTTTGAAGGTCCCGCCCGTGGAGAGGATTTCCACGCCAAGAAGCTGCAAGCTCCGGGCAAATTCGAGGATCCCGGTCTTGTCGGAAACACTGATCAAGGCACGGCGGATCGGCAGGCGGGTAGTCTGGTCGGTCATTTCAATTTCCATCAAAAGCAAAGGAGTCAGCAAAAAAGGCGACCGGTTTTACGCGGGCGCCTTTCTGGTTGGATTGAATGCTTACAGCAAATCGTATTGCTTGAGCTTTTTGCGCAAGGTGCCACGGTTGAGGCCCAGCAGCTCACTGGCTTTGGTCTGGTTGCCCTTGACGTAGTTCATCACGCTTTCGAGCAAGGGCGCCTCGACTTCGGAGAGCACCAGGTTGTACACGTCCGTGACGGAAGCGCCCTCAAGGTGGGCGAAATAATTGTGCAGCGCCTTCTCGACACTCCCGCGAAGGGTCTGGCCTTCTTCGCTCGGCGTGTTGAGGTGCTGTTTCAAATTGACGTTGTCGCTCACGGGTGCTGTTCCACTCACTAAAGTCTCGGTCATCATCGTCATGCGGCCACCCCTTCTGCGTCCCCTGCTCTCAGGCTCTTGTCTCGTTCGGCAAAAAACTCACGAACGGCGGTGACCTGTGCTTGCGTTTCATCCAAACGATTGAACCCGGCGCGAAACTCCCTGGCGCCCGGCAGGGTTGCGAGATACCAACCCACATGCTTGCGAGCAATGCGCACGCCCATTACGTCTCCATAGAAGATGTGCAGGGCAGCCAGATGCTCTAGCAGAATACGTTCCACCTCGACCAATTCCGGTGCAGGCAAGACTTCGCCGGTACGCAGAAAATGCTCGATCTCACGAAAAATCCATGGTCGCCCCTGGGCGGCCCGGCCAATCAACAAGCCATCGGCACCGGTGGCGTGCAGCACGCGCCGGGCTTTCTCGGCTGAGTCGATATCGCCATTGGCAAAGACCGGCATCGACACCGCCTGCTTGATCGCGGCAATGGTGTCGTACTCGGCAACACCTGTGTATAGGTCGGCGCGGGTGCGGCCATGCACCGCCAACGCTGTAATGCCTGCCTGTTCGGCAATCTTCGCCACCGTCAGGCCGTTCTTGTTGTCCCGGTCCCAGCCGGTACGAATCTTCAGGGTGACCGGCACATCCACTGCGGCGACAACGGCCTGCAGGATCTCGGCTACCAATTGCTCATCTTTCAACAGCGCGGAACCGGCGGCCTTGTTGCAGACCTTCTTGGCCGGGCAGCCCATATTGATGTCGATGATCTGTGCGCCCAACTCCACGTTGGCCCGGGCCGCATCCGCCAGCATCTGTGCATCCCCACCGGCGATCTGTACCGAGCGGGGCTCGGGATCACCTTCGTGGATCATGCGCATCCGCGATTTGCGGGTGTTCCACAAGCTCATGTCGCTGGTGACCATTTCAGAGACTACTAGACCCGCGCCCAAACGCTTGCACAGCTGACGAAAGGGCTGGTCGGTGACGCCCGCCATCGGGGCGAGGATCAAGCCGTTTTGCAATGTATATGGGCCGATGCGTACCGCCGACATAGGACTTCCCTGTTGTGGGGCCGGATCATTAGAGTTCGAAAAAGGGTTGGCATGATACCCGCTCTCGATGACTGGATAAAGGCTGAATTGGATAAAATCTGAACAGTTATTTCTTTATCGCCACCGGTTTGGTTGCGCAGCGCCAAGTCAATAATCTGCCGTCAAACCTCGGCGTGGGTGCCGCTTCACTCGGGCGAGTGAAAACTCAGGCTGTAATTCACGGCTTTATTGCCTGGGTCGAGGATATCCAGGGAGATATGGATCGGCGTCTGCGAAGGCATTTCGCTCACCCCGGCCAGCTCGCCACTGAGGTATTCGGCCGGTTTGAAGCGACGACTGGCAATCAGGTTGCCGTTCAAGTCGGCAAAGCGCAGCTCCAGCAGCGGGAAAGGCTGGGTGAACGTGGCACGGTTATAGATGATTGCATCCACGACCAGCGCCCCGGCGAACTCGGGGTTGCTGCGTACCACCAGGTTACTGCTCTTGATATGTGCGATATCGACCCGTGATGGCACGGTGCAGCCCAGGGTCGGGCACAACTGCTGGAACCACGGGCGATAGGCGTCCTGACGGGCCAGGTCGTCGAATTGGTAGGCGATGTACTGGCCAGCGAGGCCCGCGGCAGCCAGCAAGACCAGAATTATCCAAATGAGGCGGCGGCCCCAGCTGGACGGACGTTTCTGCGCGTAAAGATGCAGTGGGTCGTCTTCCAGGTCCTGGAGCACGTCGTCGTGAGCGCTGGCTTCGGGGCGCGGGCGCTTGCGACGCGGTTGAGGGCGTTCTCCGGGTCCCGGCTCGTCGGTAGCGGCGGCCAGAGGCGTGAATGGCGGGTCGAGATCGTCATCGTTCGGAACGGGGCGCAGTGGCGGCTCTTCGTCGAGATCGTCGGTGTGAAACGACATGGAAGGCTCGGTGCGCTGCTTGGTCGCAGCTGCCTTGGCCGGTTCCGGCTGGTCTTGCGGTGCGTGGGCGCGTTCTTCGGGCGTTTCGCTGAACAGGCTGGCGGCCCATTTTTCTTCCTCGGCCTTGACGGTGCCGCGGGTGGCGCTGAGCGCGTCGTCAGGTTGCCGACGGTCAGCGCTGGCCTGCCGGCGCTCCGCGCTCAACGGCTGAGTGTGCTGGATCTCGCGGCGCTCAAGCTTGGCCAGCTCTTCGTCGAGGTCCAGGTTGTCCAGGTCGAGCTCTTCGGCGGTCCACTGTTTCTGGCTGATGGCGCGTCGCCCCTCAGGCGCGAGCTCAATGGCTTTTTCAGCGGCCGACGGCATTTCCGGTTCTGCCGCCGACGCGTTGGCGCGCTGTTCCAGCAACTGGCGCACCGCGTTGAACACTTGCAGGCATGAGCCGCAGCGCACCACGCCACGGGCCACGTTCAATTGAGCGTGGCTGACGCGAAAGCGCGCTTGGCAATGTGGGCACTGGGTGACGAAACTGTCGGTCATGCGGCCATCCGATTCAGGCAAGCGCTCATTCTAGCGCCGACGACCACTGATGCGTACCCAGCCATCACGGTTGGCGATCGGGTCCAGCTCGAAATCCTTGGCGTAGGCCGCTGCCACGTCCTCACCTTGCTCGGCGAGGATGCCCGACAGCGCCAGGCGGCCGCCCGGCTTGACCAGGCTCGACAGCTGCGGCGCCAGCGATACCAGCGGCCCGGCGAGGATGTTGGCGACCAGCACATCGGCCTGCACCTGGGGCAATTGCTCCGGCAGGTAGAGTGGGAATTTGCCTTCAGGGATGTTGTTGCGTCCGGCGTTATCGCGGGAGGCTTCCAGGGCTTGCACGTCGATGTCGGTGCCCACGGCTTCCTTGGCGCCCAGCAGCAGGGCGGCAATTGCCAGGATCCCCGAGCCGCAGCCAAAGTCCAGCACGTTGCAGTCGGTCAGGTCCTGGCCGTCGAGCCATTCCAGGCAGAGTGCGGTGGTGGGGTGGGTGCCGGTGCCGAACGCCAGGCCCGGGTCGAGCAGCAGGTTGACCGCGTCCGGCTCAGGCGCAGCGTGCCAGCTCGGCACGATCCACAGGCGCTGGCCGAAACGCATCGGCTGGAAGTTGTCCATCCAGCTGCGTTCCCAGTCCTGGTCTTCGATCACTTCGCTGTGGTGCTCGGGCAGCGGGCTGCCGGTGAGCAGTTGCATATGGGCCAGCACGGCGGCGGCATCGGTGCCGTCTTCGAACAGGGCCAGCAGGTGGGTGTGCGACCACAGCGGGGTGGTGTTGAGCTCGGGTTCGAAGATCGGTTGGTCTTCGGCGTCCATAAAGGTCACCGAGACAGCGCCCACTTCAAGGAAAGCGTCTTCGTAGGTTTCGGCTTGTTCTGGGCTGATGGCGAGACGGACTTGCAGCCAAGGCATGGCGGGCACCTTTGAAAAAATGAGTGTGCAGCGGGAAGGGGCTGCGAAAGGGCGCAAGTTTACGCGAGCGTGGGGAAGAAGACGACTGTGCTGACTGAACGCAGGCCAAATGTGGGAGCGGGTTTGCTCGCTAAAGCGGTAGATCAGTTAAAGATGCATTGACTGACACACCGCATTCGCGAGCAAGCCCGCTCCCACATTTTGATTTGTGTACATCCGCCTGAAACCGGAGGCCCACAAACAACAAAGCCGCCCGAAGGCGGCTGTGTTGGGTGGAGCACTTACTGGTTAGCCAGCTTGTGTTCCAGGTAGTGAATGTTCACACCACCTTCGCAGAAGCCTTCATCGCGAACCAGATCCCGATGCAACGGGATGTTGGTCTTGATGCCGTCTACCACGATTTCGTCCAGGGCGTTACGCATACGGGCCATGGCCTCGTCGCGGGTGGCGCCCCAGGTGATCAGCTTGCCGATCAGCGAGTCGTAGTTGGACGGAACCTTGTAGCCGCTGTACAGGTGCGAATCGACGCGAACGCCGTTGCCGCCCGGAGCATGGAAATGCTTGACCAGGCCAGGGCTTGGGATAAAGGTTTTCGGGTCTTCGGCGTTGATCCGGCACTCCAGGGAGTGGCCGTGGATCTTCACGTCGTCCTGGGTGAAGGACAACACATTGCCTGCGGCGATGCTGAGCATCTCCTTGACGATGTCGATACCGGTAACCATCTCCGACACCGGGTGCTCTACCTGCACACGAGTGTTCATCTCGATGAAGTAGAAACGGCCGTTCTCGTAAAGAAACTCGAACGTACCGGCGCCACGGTAGTTGATGTCGATGCAGGCCTTGACGCAACGAGCCAGAACTTCCTGGCGCGCGGTTTCATCCAGGCCCGGTGCCGGTGCTTCTTCCAGTACCTTCTGGTGACGACGTTGCAGCGAGCAATCGCGGTCGCCCAGGTGGATGGCGTGGCCTTGGCCGTCGGACAGCACCTGCACTTCCACGTGACGTGGGTTGGTCAGGTACTTCTCCAGGTAGACCATCGGGTTGCCGAACCAGGCGCCCGCTTCGGAGCGAGTCTGCTTGGCGGCTTCGATCAGGTCTTCTTCCTTGTGCACCACGCGCATGCCGCGACCACCACCGCCACCGGCGGCCTTGATGATCACCGGGTAGCCGACTTCGCGACCAATGCGCAGAGCGGTTTCTTCGTCTTCAGGCAGCGGGCCGTCGGAACCTGGAACGGTTGGCACACCGGCGGCGATCATGGCGTCCTTGGCCGATACCTTGTCGCCCATCAGGCGAATGGTTTCGGCTTTCGGGCCAATGAAGGCAAACCCGGATTTTTCCACCTGTTCGGCGAAATCGGCGTTTTCCGCAAGGAAACCGTAGCCTGGGTGGATGCCATCAGCGCCGGTCACTTCAGCGGCCGCGATGATGTTGGAGACTTTCAGGTACGAGTTGGTCGCCAGTGGCGGGCCGATGCAAATGCTCTCGTCCGCCAGTTTCACGTGCATCAATTCGGTATCGGCCGTCGAGTAAACAGCGACGGTCTTGATGCCCTCTTCCTTACAGGCGCGCAGGATACGCAGCGCGATCTCGCCGCGGTTGGCGATCAGGACTTTTTGCAGTTTCTTCGCAGGTTTCAACATCGAAGGCGCTCCGCGGTTCAAACGATGGTGAACAGCGGCTGGTCGTACTCAACCGGCTGACCGTTTTCTACCAGGATGGATTCGATGACGCCGGCTTTTTCAGCCGTGATGTGGTTCATCATCTTCATCGCTTCAACGATGCAGATGGTGTCGCCCACTTTCACAGTCTTGCCGACTTCAACGAAGGCTGGCGAGGTGGGTGCCGGGGTGCGGTAGAACGTACCGACCATTGGCGACTTGACCACGAAGCCGTTCAGTACCGGCGCAGCCGGAGCGGCTGGAGCAGCGGCAGCAGGTGCGGCGGCCGGAGCAGCAGCGGCCGGCGCTGGCGCTTGCATTTGCGGTGCGTAGAACTGTTGAGCCGGGGTTTTGCTGTGACGGCTGATCCGTACGGACTCTTCGCCTTCCTTGATTTCCAGCTCGTCGATACCGGATTCTTCCAGCAGTTCGATCAGTTTCTTAACTTTACGGATATCCATGAATCATCAACTCCCAAGGGTCGGTCAGGGGCGCTTGGCCGGTTGTTCAAGCTGTTCCAGGGCGGCCTCCAGGGCCAGTCGGTAACCGCTGGCGCCAAGGCCGCAGATCACTCCTACCGCTACGTCGGAGAAGTAAGAGTGATGGCGGAAAGGTTCGCGTTTGTGCACGTTCGACAAATGCACTTCGATGAATGGGATGCTCACCGCCAGCAGCGCGTCACGTAATGCAACACTTGTGTGCGTAAATGCGGCGGGATTGATCAGGATAAAGTCCACGCCTTCGCTGCGCGCGGCATGGATGCGATCAATCAATTCGTACTCGGCATTGCTTTGCAGGTAGAGCAAATGGTGGCCGGCTTCACGTGCCCTGCGTTCCAGATCCAGGTTGATCTGCTCCAGGGTCACTGCCCCGTAGACGCCCGGTTCGCGGGTGCCAAGCAGGTTCAGATTGGGTCCGTGAAGAACCAGTAAGGTCGCCATCGGCTGTTCCTTGTTATTGATAGAGGTACGGCAGAACCCGGCGACTATGCCGCAAAGCCTTTGTGACTGTCCAGTTCTATGCAGTAGGCAGCACGATTAGCGAGGATTGCGCAAAATTTGTGACCGTGGCTCAGATTCCGGTCATGGGTAATACGCTCCGAAATCGGCGCGGATCCAATGTGGGAGCTGGCTTGCCTGCGATAGCGGTGGATCAGGCAGCCCATCTTGCACAGGCATACCGCCATCGCAGGCAAGCCAGCTCCCACAATTGATCTCCATCAAAGCAGAGGTCGGGGGTCAGACGCGGAAAGCCTGCACGGCCGTATTGAGCTGGCCACCCAGCACCAGCAAGTGTTCGCCTTGGCGACGCCCTTGGCCGATTCGCAGCAAATTGTCCTCACCCAACTGGTGAATCCGCTCGCTGTTATCGCGAATCTCGCTGACGGCACCACTCTGCTGCGCAGTCACATCGGCGATGCGCACCGCTGTCTCGGAAATCGTCTGTATCGCCCCGACAATTTCATCCAGCGCGCCATCCGCCGCCTGGGCTTGCTGGGCGGTGGCTTCGGCGTGTTCGACCTGGGCGCGCATGCCTTGCACCGATTGGTGGGCGGCGGTTTGCAGGCCGGCGATCAGGCTCTGGATTTCGGCGGTGGCGCCCGCGGTGCGTTGGGCCAGCGAGCGCACCTCATCGGCGACCACGGCAAACCCACGCCCGGCTTCACCGGCACGTGCGGCTTCGATGGCAGCGTTCAGCGCAAGCAGGTTGGTCTGGTCGGCAATCGCGCGAATCACCGTCAGCACACCGCCGATGGTGGCGGACTCCTCGGCGAGTTTTTCGATCATCTGCGCGTTTTGCTGCACTTCACCGACCAAGGCATGCAACCCGGTCAGGCTCAGGCCGATCACCCGCTGGCCCTGTTCCACGGCCTCGCCTGCGCTGCGGCTGGCATCGGCCGCCTGGCTGGCATCACCGGCCACTTGCTGGATTGTCGCCTCCAGTTCGCCCAGCGAGTCGCGGATCTGCGCGGTGTCCCCTGCCTGGCGCTCGGCACCGTCGTGCAGCCCGCTGCTCAGCTCGGCGAGCGCGCGGCTGCTGCCGGCAACTTCTTCGGCATTGCCGCGAATGGTGCCGACCAGGTCCACCAAATAAGCGCGCAGACGGTTAAGCGAGGCTTCGATATCGTGCAGTTCACGGTTGGTCTTGCCCAAGGCAATCGGCTGGCTGAAGTCGCCTTCGGCCCACGTGGACAAGGCCGGTGCCAGGTTGGTCAACACGCGAGCCAGGCGCCGTTGCAGGGTGTCGATCAGCAGCGCAATCAGCAGGATCAGGCCAATCATCAGGCCTTGCATCAGGCGTACTTCGCCCTGGATCTTGCCATGTTGCGCGCGCACCACCGGCTCCAGGCCCGCGATGGCGTGTTGCACGGCGGCGATTTTCAAGTGGGTGCTGTCGGCCAGCGCGGTGCGCGTTTGGATTTGGTCGCGGGTGCGTTTGAGTTCGGCGGGGTAGCGGGTCAGCAGGCTGTTGAGTTCGCGCTTGAGGTCGACGCCGGTGTCCTGCACCTCAGCTTTTTCGCTGTTTTCCAGGCCCATCATCGCGGAAAAGTCATCGGTGCTGGTTTCGGCGCTGGCCTTTACGCCCAGCAACGGTAACTGCGCCAAGAGGTCGGCCTGGGTGCGGATGCTGGCGACTTCGCGCTCCACATCAGCGGCCAATTCCGCGCGCCCGCTGCTCACCAACTTGTCGCGGGCCAGGGACAGTTTGCCCAGGTGTTGGGCCGCGGCCAGCAGCGGCGGCAAGTAACGTGCAGCGTCGGGTGAGTTGACGCCCATGGCGTACTGGCTCAATTGCTCCAGGTTCGCGCCCAATTCGCGCTCGGCTTGCAGCAACAACGCTTGCGGGTCGCCAGCCAGCTTGCCGGCGGCGAGCAGCTCGGTTTTGCTGAAGGTGTCCAGGTCGACCAGGCTGGGGCGCAGGTTTTGCGCAAGGTCAGCCGGTAATTCATCCAAATGCTGCAAGAGGTTTTCCAGGCTCTGGCCGGCACCGCTCAAGCGCAGGGCGTCGCCGCTGGCCAGGTAGTCGTCGATGTTGCGCGCGGCCTGGTTCTGAAAGGTTTGCGACAGGCCCAGGTAGCGTTCCATCAGCAAATACGGGCGTTCCAGCGCCCGTTGCGACCACCACAGCGTCGCGCCAAGGGCCAGGCATACGGCCACCAGAAGAAGGGTATTCAGATTGGTCAGCAGCTTCAGGCGCATGCGTGGTTTCAACCGACAGCAGAAGATAAGTGCCTGAAGTTATTGCGTTTCCATTACAAAGTTATGACGGAATCAGTGAATTCCGGTGAAAAGGTGGCACTTTGCTTTGACGTGCGCGCGGCTTGCACGCGGTTACGCCCAGCGTGCTTGGCGCGGTACAGCGCCTCATCCGCCTGGGCGGCCATCATCAGGCTGTCGGAACCGTCGCACAGCTCCACCAACCCGGCGCTGAAGGTGCACCACAAATCCTGCGGTTGGGCCGGGTAATGGATTTCGGCAAAGCGCCCGCGGATTTCGTCCAGCACCTTGCAGGCCGATTCCAGGTCGGTGTCGGGCATCACGATGGCGAATTCTTCACCGCCGTAGCGGCCGATGTAGTCGGTCTTGCGCAAACGCTGCTTGAGAAACAGCGCCAGGCTCTTGATCACGCGGTCGCCCATGGGGTGGCCGTGGCTGTCATTGACCCGCTTGAAGTGGTCGATGTCGAGCATGGCAAAGCTCAACGGCTTGTTCTCGCGGCGCGCGCGGAAGCTGCAGTCTTCGAGCAGTTGCAGGATGTGGGTGTGGTTGTACAGCCCGGTCAGGCTGTCACGGACCATTCGCGCCTTGAGGTGGCGCGCGCGGGCGGCGCGGTTGCGCACGGTGGTGATCAGGTGGCGCGGCTTGATCGGCTTGGTGAGGAAGTCGTCGCCGCCTTCGCTCATGGCGTCCAGCTGCTTGTCCAGGTCGTCTTCGGCCGACAGGTAGATAATCGGCACGCTGACGTAACGGTCGTTGTGGCGAATCACCTTGGCCAGCTCGGTGCCGGTGCAGGCGGGCATGTACATGTCGAGAATGATCAGGTCCGGCTGGAAATCCGCCAGCTCGGCCATGGCCTGGATCGGCTCGATCAAGGTGCGCGTGACGATGCCGGCGCTGTTGAGCAGGCGTTCGGTGTGCAGCGCCTGGGCACGCGAGTCGTCGATGATCAAGACTTTATAAGGCTCGTACTGCGCGACGCAGGTCAGCACTTCGATTTTTTCCAGCAGGCTCGAGGCTTCGAGGGTGCCGGTGAGGAACTCCTGGCCGCCGGCGCGCACGGCGGCCAGGCGCGTCGGGGTGTCGGTTTCATGCAGGCTGAAAAACAGCAGCGGCAGCTTTTGTTCCAGGCCTTCCTGGGCTTCGGCGGCGAGCGTGAGGCCTAAACCCGGGCCGCAGAAATCCACGTCCATCACAATCGCCGAGGGCAGGCGCTCGGCCAAGGAGGCGCGAAACGCCGCCACACTGTCGAGTGGCTGGGCGCTCATGCCAAAGAATTCCAGCTGCTTGGCCAGGCGCTCGGCACGGTCGTGATCGGCCAGCATCACGTAGATCGGTTTGCGCATCGGCGGCAGGAAGGTTTGCTCAAGTTGATCACCCTGGCGCAGGCCGGTGCGGGACAGGCGCTGCATCAGGCGATTGAGTTCGGTGATGACCTGGCTGCTCAGGCGGCCGCGATTTTCGTCGACCGCCTTGAGCGATTCGCCAATATGCCGCGCCAGCTGACCGTGCTCCGGCTGTTCGAAACGCTCGGCAAAGCGCAGCAGGCGCAGGTTGGCTTCGCTGAGCTCGGACAAGTCGGTGTTCGACCATTCGCTGCGTTGCAGGCGTTGCCAGATCTCAAGAATTTGACGTGCCTGATGAATTACCCGCTGGGCAAAATGGTGCTTGAGACGCTCACGGCTGGGGTCTTCTGACTCGGTCATATCCTGACTACTAGTTAGGGTGCATGCTGAGGTCGACTGATGGCTCTATGCTAGCACCTCTTTTCTTCTCCATGAGTGTCATACGTCAATTAAGTACAAGTCTGTCGTATTCAGTTTTTGACTTTGTGGTCGCGCTACGTAAAAAGCGTGCATGCTTTATAGTCGAACATCTGTGGCGCGCCACTTTGGTTAAAAGCCCCGCACCGATGGGCACGATGGGGTAGGGTTGTGGTCGGAGTGTTTGAACGCACCCGGACAAATGACGTGCATGAACTCAAGTGATTGAAAGGATATCGCCATGCTGGACTGGAAAAACCGCGCAGGCAGTGCCAAAGGCCCCGCCCCTGAGCCCAAGTCGGCCAACCGTAGCTACGTTCGCAACCTGGTGATGAGCCGAGCCGTGCTCAGCGTGCTGGGCTTGTACCTGTTGGTCACCGGCGCCCTGGGTTGGTACTGGAGCGAGGAGCCGGCGCTGTTCCCGGTCCAGCAGAATGCCCAGCTTGCCGCCGAGAAGGAAGGCAAGCAGATGGTGGTGGGTTACACCACCGTCGAAACCCTCAAGACCGTGGTCGGCACCTTGCTGAACAAGCCCGGTGGCTACATTTCCAATGACCGTTTCCCGCCAGGCCTGTGGATGGACAACATGCCGAGCTGGGAATACGGCGTGCTGGTGCAGGTGCGTGACCTGACCCGCGCCCTGCGTAAAGACTTCGCACGCTCCCAGTCGCAGTCGGCTGAAGACGCTGACTTGGCCAAGGCCGAGCCGCGTTTCAACTTTGACAACAAGAGCTGGGTGCTGCCGTCCAGCGAGTCGGAATACCAGGAAGGCATCAATTCCCTGAGCCGCTACGAAGCGCGCCTGTCGGACCCCAACCAGCGCGGCGCGCTGTTCTATGCGCGTGCCGACAACCTGAACAACTGGTTGGGCGATGTCGCCACCCGTTTGGGTTCATTGTCGCAACGCCTGTCGGCCAGTGTTGGCCGGGTCAAGCTGAACACCGCACTGAAAACCGAAGCCCTGGCGCCGGGTGAAGTGCCGCAAGTCGATGAAGAAGTGGTGGAAACGCCATGGATGCAGATCGACAACGTGTTCTACGAAGCCCGTGGCCAGGCGTGGGCCTTGTCCCACTTGCTGCGCGCCATCGAAGTCGACTTTGCCGACGTACTGGCCAAGAAAAACGCCACCGTCAGCGTGCGCCAGATCATTCGTGAGCTGGAAGCCTCGCAGGAACCGGTTTGGAGCCCTATGATTCTTAACGGCAGTGGCTTTGGCATCCTCGCCAACCACTCGTTGGTCATGGCCAACTATATTTCCCGGGCAAACGCTGCAGTTATAGATTTGCGTCAGCTCCTCAACCAGGGGTGATTGATGGACGCTACTCAAAAGGAGGCCGCACACCGTGTGGCCTCCGATGCTGAACTGATCTGCTGGGTCGACGAGCAGGACAACCTGCTCGGCCACCTCGTCAGGTCCGACCTGCGCAAGCGCGGCCTGATCGGCCGTTGCACCTTTATCTTCCTGTTCAATTCAGCCGGTGAGCTGTGTGTGCACCGGCGCACCCTGAGCAAAGCCTTGTATCCGGGTTTCTGGGACACGGCGGCCGGTGGCATGGTCGCGGCCGGCGAGAGCTACGCCGATTCGGCGGCCCGTGAGCTGGAAGAAGAACTCGGGGTTCGCGGCGTGAAACTGGTCGAGCATGACCATTTCTACTTCGAGGAGAGCGACAGCCGGCTCTGGTGCAAATCCTATTCCGCAATCTGGGACGGCCCGTTGCACCTGCAGCCTGAAGAGGTCATGGAAGCGCGTTTTTTACCCCTTGAAATTGTCCTACAGGAAGCTGAGCAAAAACCTTACTGCCCGGACGCTCAAGAGGGCTTGCGGCGCTATCTGGCCTCGCGTCGCTAAAGTTGCATAAATTGGCGCTATTTGGCCCTTAGCAAGTCGGCTTTTTGCCGTTACACTGCGCGACTTTTCACCCGAACCACCTTTGTGGTTCGGTAGCGCTGCCCCTGCCTGAGTGGGGCTTCGCGGTCGGTGATGCGCCTGGCGAGCACCGATCAGTCTTTGTCCTCCCAAGAGGATTGCCGGTGGCCAAAAAAGCCGCATCCTTCGCCGCCCTTGGTGGCCTGGTATTTTCCACCGACGCAGGTCGACACTGCCCGGACTGTCGTCAGCCCGTGGACGCGTGCATCTGCAAACAAACCCTGATCCCTGAAGGCGACGGTATTGCCCGCGTGCGACGCGAGAGCAAAGGCCGTGGCGGCAAGACGGTGACCACCATCACCGGCGCGCCGCTTGCAGAAGACGCTCTCAAGGAATTGGCCACTGCGCTGAAAAAACGTTGTGGCACCGGTGGCGCGTTGAAAGACGGGGTCATCGAGATTCAGGGCGATCACGTCGAGTTGCTGTTGGCCGAGCTGATCAAGCTCGGGTACAAGGCCAAGAAGTCCGGCGGCTGAAAGCCTCTTCCCAACCTGTGTCTAAACTCTGTCCTGCGAGTGAGGTCTTACCTGCTTACAGGCAAATCGTCATTTTCATTCTTTAGACTGCGCCAGCCTCAAACCAGGGGCGGCGCCTTCGCCTTCATTTATAGGGGACTTCGATGTCCGTACGACGCACACGCAAAGACGATGGCAGCCAATGGACAGTTGCGGACAGCCGCAGTGTTTACGGGATTCGCCATTGGGGGGCCGGGTATTTCGCGATCAATGAAGCCGGTCGCGTTGAAGTCCGTCCGAACGGCCCGAACAGCACACCTGTCGACCTGTACGAGCAAGTCGACGAGCTGCGTAAAAGCGGCCTGTCCTTGCCGCTGCTGGTGCGCTTCCCCGACATCCTGCAAGACCGCGTGCGCCAGTTGACCGGTGCCTTCGACGCCAACATCGAGCGCCTGGAGTACCAGAGCAAGTACACCGCGCTGTACCCGATCAAGGTGAACCAGCAGGAAGCGGTGATCGAGAACATCATTGCCACCCAGGACGTGTCCATCGGCCTGGAAGCCGGTTCCAAGCCTGAGCTGCTGGCCGTGCTGGCCCTGGCACCGAAGGGCGGCACCATCGTGTGCAACGGTTACAAAGACCGTGAGTTCATCCGCCTGGCGCTGATGGGCCAGAAGCTCGGCCACAATGTGTTCATCGTGATCGAGAAAGAATCCGAAGTGGCGCTGGTGATCGAAGAGGCGGCCAACCTCAAGGTCAAGCCACAGGTTGGCTTGCGCGTGCGCTTGTCGTCCCTGGCGTCGAGCAAATGGGCAGACACCGGTGGCGAGAAATCCAAGTTCGGTTTGTCGGCGGCGCAACTGCTGTCGGTGGTCGAGCGCTTCCGCGACGCCGGCCTCGACCAGGGCATCCGCCTGCTGCACTTCCACATGGGTTCGCAGATCGCCAACCTGGCCGACTACCAGCACGGGTTCAAGGAAGCCATTCGTTACTACGGCGAACTGCGCAACCTCGGCCTGCCGGTGGACCACATTGACGTCGGTGGTGGCCTGGGCGTGGACTACGACGGGACGCACTCGCGTAACGCCAGCTCGATCAACTACGACATGGACGACTACGCCGGTGTGGTTGTGGGCATGCTCAAGGAATTCTGCGACGCGCAGAGCCTGCCGCACCCGAACATCTTTTCCGAAAGCGGCCGTTCCCTGACCGCCCACCATGCCATGCTGGTGGTGCAAGTCACCGACGTCGAGAAACACAACGACGAAATCCCGCTGATCGAGAACAAGGAAAACCTGCCGGAAACCGTGCAGTGGCTGGTCGACCTGTTGGGCCCGACCGACATTGAGATGGTCACCGAAACCTACTGGCGCGCCACGCACTACATGAGCGACGTGGCCACCCAGTACGCTGACGGCAAGATCACCCTGGCCGAAAAAGCCCTGGCCGAGCAGTGCTACTTTGCCGTGTGCCGTCGCCTGCACGACTCGCTCAAAGCCCGTCAACGCTCGCACCGCCAAGTGCTCGACGAGCTCAACGACAAGCTCGCCGACAAGTACATCTGCAACTTCTCGGTATTCCAGAGCCTGCCGGACACCTGGGCTATCGGCCAGGTATTGCCGATCCTGCCGCTGCACCGTCTCAACGAAGAGCCGCTGCGCCGCGCCGTGCTGCAGGATTTGACCTGCGACTCCGACGGCAAGATCAAGCAGTACGTCGACGAGCAGAGCATCGAGACCAGCTTGCCGGTGCACGCCTTGAACGAAGGTGAAGACTACCTGCTGGGCATCTTCCTGGTCGGCGCTTACCAGGAGATTCTCGGTGATATGCACAACCTGTTCGGTGACACCGACTCGGTGAACATCTACCAGCGTGAAGACGGTTCGGTGTACAGCGCCGGTATCGAGACCCACGACACCATCGAAGACATGCTGCGCTACGTGCACTTGTCGCCGGAGGAACTGATGACGCATTACCGTGACAAGTGCGCGAGCGCCAAGATCAGTGCCAGTGAGCGCACGCAGTTCCTGGACGCGCTGCGTCTTGGTTTGACGCGGTCTTCGTACTTGTCTTCGTAACTGCCCGGCTCTTAATGTGGAGCCGGGCTTGTGTGGGAGCTGGCTTGCCTGCGATAGCATCACCGCGGACTGTTTGGTCGATCGCGGTGCCTGCATCGCGGGCAAGCCCGGCTCCCACATTTAGATTTTCGTTTGGTAGTACCTTCTGTGTGAGGTCTGAACGATGTCGAGCAAATGGCTGCAAGCCTTCACCCTGGCATTCGCCGCATTCCTGGCGGCCTGCTCCCCCATCAAAGTGCTCAACGCACTCACGCCCTCCAGCACCTTCACCAAAACCTCCTCCATTGCCTACGGTGCCGACCCGCGCCAAACGCTCGATATCTACCGCCCCGTCAACGCCTTGCCCAACGCCCCGGTTGTGGTGTTCTTCTACGGCGGCAGCTGGAACAGCGGCGCCAAGGACGACTACGGTTTTGTCGGCGAAGCCCTGGCCTCACGCGGCATCGTGGTGGTGATTGCCGATTACCGGCTCTACCCACAAGTGCGTTACCCACTGTTCCTGCAGGACAACGCCAAGGCCGTCGCCTGGACCTATCAACACATCGCCGACTACGGCGCCGACCCCAAGCAGCTGTACCTGATGGGCCACAGCTCCGGTGCCTACAATGCGTCGATGCTGGCGCTGGATGCGCGCTGGCTCAACGAAGTGAATTTGTCGCCGTCGATGCTCAAAGGCTGGATCGGCCTGGCCGGGCCGTATGACTTCCTGCCGATTGAAAACCCCGACGTGAGGCCGGTGTTTTTCTTTCCCGACTCACCACCGGATTCCCAGCCGATCAACCATGTCAGCCACGATGCGCCGCCGAGTCTATTGATCGCGTCGGTGAGCGACACGCTGGTCAACCCCACGCGCAATACCGGTGGGCTGGCAAAAAAACTGCGCGCAGCGGACGTGCCGGTTGAAGCGTTTTACTTCACCAGGACCAGCCACGCGACACTGGTGGCGGCTATCTCTCGACCCTTACGCTGGCTGGCGCCGGTGCTGGACCGTGTCACGGCCTTTATCCAAGCCACTGATTCTGCCGATTCAAGCGCCAGGCAATCGCCCACAAAGTAAGGCTGCGCAGAGCCATGAACAGCAGGAAGGTTACCCACAGCCCGTGGTTGCCGTACTGCTGCAGCGCCCAGGCGAATGGCAGCAGCAGCACCACGGTGAGCAGCATGCCGTTGCGCATTTCACGCGCGCGGGTGGCGCCGATGAACAGGCCGTCGAGCAAGTAACTCCACACCGCAATCAACGGCAGCACGGCCAGATAGGGCAGGTAGATGTCGGCGGTTTCGCGCACGCTGGGGATGTCGGTTTGCATGGCGATAAACAGGTGGCCGGCGAAGGTGAACAACAGCGCGAACCCGACACTGGCGATCAACGACCAGCCGCAGGCGACCACCAGTGAGCGGCGCAACGCCTGACGGTCATGGGCGCCAATGGCATGGCCGCACAGGGCCTCAACGGCGTGCGCCAAACCGTCCAGGGCGTGGGCGGTCAGCAGCAGGCCGTTGAGCAGCAGCGCGTTGGCCGCGACCGTGGCGTCGCCCAAGCGCGCGCCTTGTACCGTGATCATGAAAAATACCGATTGCAACGCCAGGCTGCGGATAAAGATGTCACGGTTCACCGCCAGCAACGGGCGCCAACTTTCCCACACTTTTAACGCGGCCCAGGCGATGTGGCCGGGGTAGGCGCGCAGGGCTTTTTGCGTCAGTGCCAAGCCGAGCAGGGCGCCGGTCCATTCGGCGATGACCGAGGCGCGCGCAGAGCCGACCACGCCCCACTCCAGGCCGAGGACGAACCACAGGTTCAAGGCGATATTGACCAGGTTGGTGGTCAACAGGATCGCCAACGGCGCGCGTGCGTTTTGTGTGCCGAGGAACCAGCCGACCAAAGCATAGCTGGCCAGGGCGGCGGGCAGGCCGAACAGTCGGGTGTGGAAAAAATCGCGGGTCAGTTGATTCAGTTCGGCCGAAGGCTGCATCCACTCCAGGGCCAGGTGGCTCAACGGGATGCCGACGGTGCCCAGCAACATTGCCAAACCCAGTGCCAACAGCAACCCTTGCAGCAGGATTTGCCGCAGTGCGGCGCCGTCATTGCGCCCGGCGGCTTGGGCGGCAAAGCCGGTGGAGCCCATGCGCAGGAAGCCCATGGCCCAGGCGAGGAAGGTGTACAGGCTGGCACCGACGGCCACGGCACCCAGTTGGTGGGCGTGGGGCAGGTGGCCGATGACCATGCTGTCGACCAGGGCCACCAGCGGCACCGAGATGTTGGACAGGATCATCGGCGCGGCCAGCGCCCAGACGCGGCGATGGGTGGGGCGGTGGCGCCAGTCGGTGAGCAGGGAAGTCATGGAGGCTCCTTTGGGGAGCGGTATTGTAACTTGGCCCCAACTGCACCGCAGAACCAATGTGGGAGCGGGCTTGCTTGCGATGGCGGACTGTCAGTCAAAATAGTGATAGCTGACACACCGCTATCGCAGGCAAGCCAGCTCCCACATTTTGATCTTCAATGGCTGTGGGATTTGGTTGGGATAAACGAGGGGCAAGAACCAAACCACCCTCCGTCGGTCAATGTGACCAGCACCACATCGGCCCCACTCGGGCTGATATATAGTTCACCCCTCGGATCCCTCTCACGACGAGTGCCCCATGCTTAACAAAGGACTGTTCCTGGCCTGCGCGCTGGCCCTGCTGAGCGCCTGCGATTCTTCCGATAAACCGGCTGCACCGCCTGCTCCAACAGTGGCGGCAGCGCCGAAACCGGCCAAGCCGGCGGTGGATGTGGCGTCGCTCAAGCAGCGTTATGCCGGCCGTGAGTTGAGCGTGGTGGATGTGTCCGAAGTCCAGTTGGACGGGGCCAGCACCTTGTCGGTGAGCTTTTCCATCCCGTTGGACCCCGAGCAGAAGTTCGCCGACAAACTCCACTTGGTGGACAGCAAGTCCGGCAAGGTCGACGGCGCCTGGGAGCTTTCCGATAACTTGATGGAGTTGCGCCTGCGCCACCTTGAGCCGCAGCGCAAGCTGGTGCTGACGGTCGACGCCGGTGTGAAGGCGGTCAACGATAACAAGCTTGCCGCCGAATACAGCGCGCGCCTGGAAACCCGCGACCTGCAAGCCACTGTTGGGTTCGCCAGCCGGGGCACCTTGCTGCCGACGCGTCTGGCTGAAGGCTTGCCGGTGATTGCGTTGAACGTCGACAAGATCGACGTCGAATTCTTCCGTATCAAGCCCGAATCCCTGCCGTCGTTTCTTGCTCAGTGGGGGCGCAATACCAGTCTGCAGAGTTACGAGTCCCGTGAATTGCTGCCGATGGCCGACCTGGTCTACGGCGGCCGCTTCGACCTGAACCCGGCGCGCAATACCCGCGAAACCTTGTTGCTGCCAATCGCCGGCCTCAAGCAGTTGCAACAGCCGGGCGTATACCTGGCGGTGATGCGCGCCTCGGGCACCTACAACTATTCGCAACCGGCCACGCTGTTCACCCTGAGTGATATCGGCCTTTCGGTGCACCGCTATGCCAACCGCCTGGATGTGTTTACCCAGGCGCTGGAAGGCGGCAAGGCGCTGGATGGCGTTGATCTCGAAGTGCTGGATGCCGAAGGCCGTGTGCTGGGCCAGGGCAAGACCGAGAAAGGCGGCCACGCTGAGTTGCCGTTGCCGAAAAAAGCCCAGGTGCTGTTGGCCAAACAAGGCGAACAAACCAGCATGCTGCGCCTGGACAGTGCCGCGCTGGACCTGGCCGAGTTCGATATCGGCGGCCAACCGGCGCACCCGCTGCAATTTTTCGTATTTGGTCCACGCGATTTATATCGCCCCGGCGAAACCGTGCTGCTCAACGCCCTGCTGCGCGACAAGGATGGCAACGCCGTCAAGCCGCAGCCGGTGAGCGTCGAGGTACGCCGCCCGGATGAGCAAGTCAGCCGCAAGTTTGTGTGGGATGCCGACGCGTCAGGCCTCTATCAATATCAACTGCAACTGGCCGGTGAGGCGCCGACCGGGCGCTGGCAATTGGTGTTCGACCTGGGCGATGGCAAGCCGCAGCTGTATGAATTCCTCGTCGAAGACTTCCTGCCCGAGCGCCTCGCGCTGGAACTCAAAGGCAGCGAAACGGCCTTGAGCCCGGCGGATAACCCGGTGATTCACGTCAATGGTCGCTACCTTTACGGTGCGCCGGCGTCGGGCAACCGCGTCAGCGGGCAGGTTTATGTGCGCCCACTGCGCGAAGCGGTCAAATCGCTGCCGGGCTATCAATTCGGCTCTGTGACCGAAGAAGAGCTGAGCCAGGATTTCGAGCTGGACGAAAGCGTACTCGACGCCAAGGGCCAGGAAGAGTTGACCCTGGAAAGCAAATGGGCCGACGTCAAATCGCCGCTGCAACTGATCGTGCAAGCCAGCCTGCAAGAGTCGGGCGGGCGGCCGATCACGCGGCGTCTGGTGCAGCCGATCTGGCCGGCCAAGCAACTGCCTGGCTTGCGCGGGTTGTTTGACGGCAAGGAAACCAACGGCGACGGCCCGGCAGAGTTCGAAGTGCTGGTGGCCAACCAGGATGGGCAAAAACTCGCCGCGCAAAACCTCAAGGTGCGCCTGGTGCGCGAGCGCCGCGACTACTACTGGAACTACTCGGAGAACGACGGCTGGAGCTATCACTTCAACGAGAAGTTCCTCAACCTCGACGAACAGACCCTGAACATCAAGGCCGGCGACACCGCCAAGGTCAGCTTCCAGGTGGAGTGGGGCCCGTACCGCGTCGAGGTCGAAGACCCGCAAACCGGGTTGGTCAGCAGCCTGCGTTTCTGGGCCGGTTACCAGGCCCAGGACAACACCGAAGGCGGCGCCGTGCGCCCGGACCAAGTCAAGCTAGCGCTGGATAAACCCGCGTACGGCGATGGCGATACCGCCACTGTCACGGTCACGCCACCGGCGGCCGGTAAGGGCTACTTGCTGGTGGAGTCCAGCGAAGGGCCGCTGTGGTGGCAGGAAATCGATGTGCCGGCCGAGGGCAAAAGCTTCGCGGTGAAGCTCGACCCGAAATGGTCGCGCCATGACCTGTACGTCAGTGCGTTGGTGATTCGCCCGGGTGAGCGCAAAGCCAATATCACCCCCAAACGTGCCGTGGGCCTGCTGCACCTGCCACTGGATCGCACCCAGCGCAAACTGGGCCTGACCCTCAGCGCGCCGGAAAAAATGCGCCCCAAACAACCGCTGACGGTGAAGATCGCCGCCAAGAATGCCGATGGCAGCGTGCCGAAACAGGTGCATGTGCTGTTGGCGGCCGTGGACGTGGGCATCCTCAATATCACCGAATACCCGACGCCGGACCCATACTCCAGCTTGTTCGGCCGAAAGGCCTATGGCGTGGACCAATTCGATATCTACGGCCAGTTGATCGAGGCCGGCCAGGGCCGTCTGGCCAGCCTGGCTTTTGGTGGTGATGCGGCGCTGGCCAAGGGTGGCAAACGCCCGGACACCAGCGTGAACATCGTTGCGTTGCAGAGCGCGCCAGTCACTTTGAATGAACAGGGCGAAGGCGAAGTCAGCGTCAATATCCCGGATTTCAACGGTGAACTGCGCTTGATGGCCCAGGCCTGGAGCGATGATCGTTATGGCATGGTCGAAGGCAAGACGGTCATCGCCGCGCCGCTGATTGCCGAGCTGTCGGCGCCGCGCTTCCTGGCCGGTGGTGACCAGACAACCCTGGCCCTGGACCTGTCCAACCTGTCGGGCAAAGCGCAGAAGCTCGACGTGCAACTGAGCGCCGAAGGGCAGCTTGAGTTGGTCAACAGCGTTGCGCAGTCCGTCGAACTCAAGCAAGGCCAGCGCACCACCTTGCGTATCCCGGTGAAAGCCTGGGGCGGCTTGGGGCAGGGCAAGGTCAAGGTCACTGTGAATGGCCTGGACCTGCCGGGTGAAAACCTGCCGCCGTTCAGCCGCGAGTGGACCCTGGGCGTACGCCCGGCCTACCCGGCATTGCTCAAGCATTACCGCGCCGTGCTCAAGGATCAGCCATGGAGCCTGCCGGCAGGCAGCTTGGATCAGTTCGATGCTTCGGGGCGTGAAGCGCTGCTGAGCCTGTCGAGTCGGCCGCCGCTGAACCTTGGTGCGCAGATCAACGCGCTTAAGGCCTACCCTTATGGTTGTTTGGAACAGACCGCCAGCGGCCTGTATCCGTCGCTGTATGCCGACGCTGCGTTGCTCAAGCGCCTGGGCGTCAAGGGCGAATCGGACAGCGAACGCAAACGTAAAATCGAGCTGGGCATTGAGCGCCTGCTGGGTATGCAACGCTACAACGGCAGCTTTGGTTTGTGGGGCGCTGATGGCGAAGAGGAATATTGGCTGACCGCCTACGTCACCGACTTCCTGCTGCGCGCCCGCGACCAGGGCTTTGCCGTGCCGCCTGAGGCGCTGAAAAAAGCCAGCGAGCGCCTGCTGCGGTATGTGCAGGAGCGCAACCTGATCGAAGTGGACTACAGCGACAACGCCGACCACACCCGCTTTGCTGTGCAGGCCTACGCCGGCATGGTGCTGGCGCGCAGTCAGCAGGCGCCATTGGGCGCGTTGCGCAGTATCTTCGAGCGCCGCAGCGAAGCGCGCTCCGGCTTGCCGTTGGTGCAGCTGTCCATCGCCCTGCAAAAAATGGGCGACCAGCCGCGTGCCGATCAAGCCTTGCTCGCAGGGCTGGCGGCGCAGCGCAATGCCAATGAGTGGCTGGCCGACTACGGCAGCCCGTTGCGCGATCAAGCGATGATCCTGGCGCTGCTCGAGGAAAATGACCTGGCCAAAGGCAAGCGCGAGGAGCGTTTGTTCACGCTGTCGGATCAGTTGGCCGCCAGCCCGTACCTCTCGACCCAGGAGCGTAATTCGCTGTTCCTGGCCGGGCGTCTTGGGTTTGCGCAGCCTGAGGCTGATTGGAAGGTGCTGCTGGATGGCAGCGGCGGTGTGCATGAGTTGAACAACCAACAGTCGACGCTGGAGCTGGAAGGCAAGTTGCTGTCCTCTGACCTGACCTTGAGTAATCAGGGCGAGGCGCCGGTGTACCAGCAACTGACGATCTCGGGCTACCCGCAAGTGCCACCGGCACCGGGCGGTGACAACCTGAGCATCCGCCGTGAGTACTTGGGCATGAACGGCCAGCCGTTGAACCTGCGTAACCTCAATAGCGGTGATCTGGTGCTGGTGCATTTGGCCGTCAGCGCCAAGCAGCGCGTGCCGGATGCCTTGGTGGTGGACTTGTTGCCGGCTGGCCTTGAGTTGGAAAACCAGAACCTGGCGCAAAGCGCGGCCAGCCTGGAAAACGCCAGCAGCCAAGTGAAGGAATGGCGCGAGTCAATGCAGAACGCGTCGCTCAAGCACCAGGAGTTCCGTGATGATCGGTATGTGGCGGCGATGAATCTGGATGGTTACGGCACTACGCACCTGTTGTATCTGGCGCGGGCGGTGACGCCGGGGACTTACCGCGTGCCGCCGCCGCAGGTGGAGTCGATGTACCGGCCGAACTGGCAGGCGGTGGGGGAGACACCGGCGGATTTGGTAATTAAGGGGCGCTGAGGTCTTTGCTTGGAATGGGGACTAAATGTGGGAGCTGGCTTGCCTGCTCCCACAGGGGATCTCTGTTGGTTGTGGGTCAGTGGACTACCCAGCTGAGGAGCCACAGGCCGAGCATCAGCCAGATCACGCCGAGGATGATCGAGGCGCGCATGAAGGCGCGAACGGCCGAGTAAAGGAAGAGCAGGCCGATGATCAGGGTGATGATGCTGATGATCGAGGTGTCCATGCCCAGTGACCGGGACATGCCTTCGACGAAGTTGCCGCCAGCATTGGACAGCATGTTGAACAGCCCACTGAAGAACTCGACGATGTAGTGGATGATCAAGCCAACTGTGTTACCCAGCCATCCGAAAAAGTCTACTTGCATAGGTGTGTCTCGATGAATAAGTGGACGAAATTGCCAGCACTGAGCCTTTTGTCGCGATGGGGCGTGGCTAGTTCCCTGAAGCATAGAGGTTTGCGGGGTTGAATTTGCGATTAGTTGTGGGCGTGGTGGGGCAGAGGTGAGTGAGGTGACTGACAAATCGCTTTCGCGAGCAAGCCCGCTCCCACATTTACTGCGCGTGGGCGTGGGTTTTGTGTTGTTGGTGATTGCGCTGTTGTGGCTGGCGGATCGTGTTTGGCCGTTGCCTTTGCCTAAGGATGATTTGGCGCGGGTGGTGTTGGCTGAGGATGGTACGCCGTTGTGGCGGTTTGCTGATGCTAATGGTGTGTGGCGTTATCCGGTGCAAACCCGTGAGGTGTCGCCGTATTACCTGGATGCGCTGCTCACCTACGAGGACCGCTGGTTTTATGAACACCCCGGTGTGAACCCGCTGGCGTTGGTGCGGGCGACCTGGCAGAACCTGACCGGCGCGCGGGTGGTGTCGGGCGGCAGCACCTTGTCGATGCAGGTGGCGCGCTTGCTCGACCCGCATTCGCGCACCTTCCACGGCAAGCTGCGCCAGCTGTGGCGCACCGCGCAGTTGGAATGGCATTTGTCCAAGGACGAGATTCTTAATCTGTACCTGAACCGCGCGCCATTCGGTGGCACGTTGCAAGGCGTGGCGGCTGCCAGTTGGGCGTATTTGGGTAAATCTCCAGCCCAACTGACCCACGCCGAAGCCGCCTTGCTCGCCGTGCTGCCCCAGGCACCGAGCCGCCTGCGCCCGGACCGCCACCCGCAGCGTGCCCAACAAGCCCGCGACAAAGTGTTGCGCCGCCTGGCCGAGTTCCAGGTGTGGCCGCAATCGGCGGTCGATGAAGCCTTGGAAGAGCCGCTGCTGCTCGCCCCACGCCTGGAGCCCAGCCTTGCGCCCTTGCTCGCCCGCCGCCTGAACCGGCCCGACAGCCCGCCGCTGATCCGCACCACCCTGGACGCCACCCTGCAACGGCGTCTTGAAGACCTGCTGCTCGGCTGGCGCGCGCGGCTGCCGGAACACACGTCCGCCGCCATTCTGGTGGTGGAAGAAGAAAGCATGGCCGTGCGCGCGTACCTCGGCTCGGTGGACATCAATGACGCCAAACGCTTCGGCCACGTGGACATGATCAGCGCACTGCGTTCGCCGGGCTCTACCTTGAAACCCTTTCTTTACGGCATGGCCCTGGACGATGGGCTGATTCACTCCGAATCGCTGTTGCAGGACGTACCGCGGCGCTATGGCGATTACCGGCCGGGCAACTTCTCCATGGGCTTCAGCGGCGCGGTGCCGGCGAGTACGGCGCTGTCCAGTTCGCTGAATTTGCCGGCGGTGCAGCTGCTGGAAGCCTATGGGCCAAAGCGGTTTGCCGCCCAAATGCGCATCGGCGGCGTGCCGTTGGCATTGCCGGCGCTGGCCGAACCGAACCTGGCGTTGATTTTGGGCGGGGCGGGCAGCCGCCTGGAAGACTTGGTCAGCGGTTACAGCGCCTTCGCCCGCGACGGCAGGAGTGCTGCTATCCGATTACAGCCGGACGATACGCTTAGAGAACGGCCTTTACTGTCGCCAGGGTCCGCCTGGATTGTGCGGCGTATCCTCAGCGGCCAGGCACGGCCCGACCGCGACCCGCGGGCCGAGCTGGTGCAGCGGCCGGTGCTGGCCTGGAAAACCGGCACCAGCTATGGCTTTCGCGATGCCTGGGCGATTGGCGTGGGGCCGCGCTACTTGATCGGCGTGTGGATCGGCCGACCTGATGGCACACCGGTGCCGGGCCAGTTCGGCCTGGCCTCGGCGGCGCCGTTGATGTTGCAGGTGCATGACGTACTGACCAACCGCGACAGCCAGCGCGGGATCAGCGCGCCCGTCAAGCCGGTGCCCGCCAATGTCGGCGTGGCGGCAATCTGCTGGCCGCTGGGCCAGCCGATGAGCCGCAGTGACCCCAATTGCCGCCGCCAGCGCTTCGCCTGGACACTGGACAACACCACGCCACCGACCTTGCAGGCGTTGGATCAGCCGTTGAGTGTGGGGTTGAAGGAAACGGTGTGGGTCAACGCCAAGGACTTGCGGGTCGACGCCCATTGCCCAGGCGCCGTGGCCAAAGACATCGCCTTGTGGCCGGCGCCGCTGGAACCCTGGCTGCCCAGGGTGGAGCGCCGTGAAGCGCGAATCCCAGTTGCTGACCCCGACTGCCCACCGCCGGCGCTGGCCGCCTCATCGCCGCTGTCCATCGTCGGTGTACGCGAAGGCGATCAACTGCGCCTGCCCGCCGCCAGCCAGCAAGCGCTGCGCCTGAAAATCTCCGCGCTGGGCGGCAGCGGCCGACGCTGGTGGTTTCTCAACGGCGCGCCGCTGGGTGACAGCGCCAACCAGGACAGCATCAACGCCAGCTTCGAACAACTGGGCCGCTACCAGCTCAGCGTCCTCGACGAAGCCGGCCAAACCGCCCGCCTCGAATTCAGCGTCATCGACTAAATGGCCATCGCAGGCAAGCCAGCTCCCACACTTCGATTTGCGAACACCTACCCAATGTGGGAGCTGGCTTGCCTGCGATGAGGCCTGTAGCAACACCCCGCATGTTGACCTGCAACCCCGTTCAAATGTGGGAGGGGGCTTGCTCCCGAAGGCAACCTCAAGGACCCCCGCCGGGATTCACTTGCCTTCATGCCTGATCCCCCCGAAGCTATACACCTTCAGGAGCCCCCGCATGAACCTCGAACACCTCACCGAACGCCTGCACCGCATCCGCGATAACAACGACTGGAAGCAGTTCCACAGCCCGAAAAACCTGGCCATGGCCGCCAGCGTGGAAATGTCCGAGCTGGTGGAAATCTTCCAATGGCTGAGCGAAGACCAATCGCGTCAGCTACCCGCCGACGCACTCGCCCACGCCGGGCAGGAAGTCGGCGATATCGTGCTGTACCTGCTGCTGTTGTGCAGTGAGTTGGGCCTGGACATGAACGAGGTGGTACGCGCCAAGCTGGCCGACAGCGAGCGGCGGTTTGCCCATGAGTGACCGTCATTTTGACCAACTGGCCACGCGCTTCGCCGAGAAAATCTACGGCGGTGCCAAAGGCGCCATTCGCCTGGCAGTGCTCCAGGCCGACCTCGTCGAAGCCCTGCCGGACCGCCCGTTGCGCGTGCTGGATATCGGCGCAGGCCTGGGGCATATGTCGCTGTGGCTGGCCGAGCGTGGCCACCAAGTCACCCTGGCCGAGCCCGCTGAGCCGATGCTCGAAGGCGCGCGCCAGCGTTTTGCCGACGCCGGGCAGACCGCGACCTTTATCCATGCACCCTGGCAAGACCTGCTCGGCCAACTCACCGAGCCTTACGACCTGGTACTGTGCCACGCGGTGCTGGAATGGCTGGCCGAACCCCATGCGATCCTGCCGGTGCTGCACCAGCTCACGGTGCCGGGTGGGTGGCTGTCGCTGGCGTTCTACAACCGCGATGCGCTGATTTACCGCAACCTGCTCAAAGGCCACTTCCGCAAAATGCGCAAGAACGACATGGCCGGCGAGAAGCAGAGCCTTACCCCGCAACAGCCGCTCGACCCGCGTGAGTTGGCGGCGCAACTCGAGGGGCTTTGGCAGGTCGAAAGCCAAAGCGGCGTGCGGGTGTTCCACGACTATATGCCGGTGGAATTCCAGGCGCGCGCGGATTTACAGGACATGTTGGAGATGGAGCTCGCTCATCGTCGTCACCCAAGCTTTGCCGGACTTGGGCGTTATTTGCACTGGATCTGCCGTCCGGTTTAAGCGGCCCAGTCTGCGGAGGTCGAAATGCGTCGTCTCTGTTTGATCCTGTTATCGGTGGGTTTGAGCGCCTGCTCCAGCCCCAATCCTTACGTGGCTACCTCGGCGCCGATGCCACCGGCGCCCGCGCAGGCGGCCAACACTTTTGATGCCAGTGCGTACCCGGCGCCGGTGCGCGACTATGGCGCCTACCGCAACTGGGCCTGGCTCAACGGACAGCTACCAGCGGGCACGGCGTGGGCCGATTCGGCACAGATTGCCGAGGCGGTCAGCGGCGCCCTCGACCAGCGCGGCTTGCGCCCTTTGCATGACAACCGTGCGCCCGACCTGCTGGTAAGCGCCGACGTGCGCCTGGAAAAACGCTTGCGCCAGGTCCAGGACGACTATGGCTACGGTTACGGCGGCTACAACCGCTATGGCAACGGCTACGGCATGTACAACACAGTGCCGGTGGTACGCACCTATGAAGTGACGGTCGCGGTGGCGCGCATCAGCTTGTTCGACGCCCGCACCCGCCAGCCCGTATGGAGCACCAGCGCCGAAACCGCCAGCCAAGGCAGCCTGAGCGAACGGGCTGATGCGTTGCGCGAGGCCATGCAGAAGGCCATGAGCGCTTATCCGCCCAGTTAGCCGCTATTCTCATCTCAGGCTCAGTTCGTCTTTTGGAGAAAAACCATGCTTCGTCGCATTGCTGCACTTGCTGTTGTTGTAGTGCTGGGCGGCTGCCAGAGCAATCAGGTCAACCACGACTTTGACGCCAGCCGCGACTTCGGCGCCTACCGCAACTGGGCTTGGAAAGACCCGGCCCTGCAATACCGCCCGGATGATCCACGCATCAAAAGTGACCTCACCGAGCAACGCATCCGCCAGACGGTGGGCGAGCAACTCGACCAACGCGGCCTGCGCCCCGCAGCGGCCGGCACCAAGGCTGACCTGAACGTGCAGGCCTACCTGATCGTCGAAGACCGCCAGCAACAAGTCACCACCAACTACGGCGGTGCCTGGGGTGGCCCATGGAACGGCTACTGGGGCGCGCCGATGTACAACGAAACGCGCAATATCACCTACAAAGTGGCGACCATCCAGGTCGACTTACTGGACGGCAAAGACGGCAAACTGGTGTGGCGCGGCAGCGACGAGCAAATAATGGCCAGCTCGCCGAACCCAGAGGACCGCAGCAACGCCATCCGCACCACCGTCACCAAAATCCTCTCCAACTACCCCCCGCACTAACCCCCCCCCAATGATCGTTCCCACGCTCCGCGTGGGAACGCATCCGAGGACGCTCCGCGTCACATCTCGCAAGGTTTAAACGTCAGGACGCGGAGCGTCCGGGGCGGCATTCCCACGCAGAGCGTGGGAACGATCAAGCCCCCTCCCACATTGGATCTCCTACAGCCTTGAATCAGCGCACTCCTCAGGCCTTGTCTACACTCAATTACACCCCAGGAGAGTAAGCGCTCGGCGACTCGCCGGCACAGGAGTGCTCGATGTCTCCCCGATTTCATTGCAAGCAGCGCGGCGCCATTGGCTTGATGGCCGCCGGCGTATTGGCGGTGGTATTGGCCTTTACCTTATTGGTGATCGACAGCGGCCGCTTGTACCTGGAAAAGCGCAAGCTGCAAGGCGTGGCAGACACCGCGGCGCTGGAGGCCGTCAGCCGCAATGGCACCTGCCTGGCGGGCCTGAGTGCGGCGGCTTTTGCCGGGCAAAGTGTGGCGCGCAATCATTTCGTGGTGGGTAACGGCAACACGCTTGTCACCCAATGTGGCTCCGTCACCACCGGCGCTTCGGGCCAGCGCACGTTCAGCGCAAACCCCGCGCTGTCGTCAGCCATCCAAGTGGTCGCCAGCAAAACCGTGACCACCAGCGTGGCCGGCGGGATCTGGTCACTATTTTCCGGCAATTCGGTCAGCCTCAACACCGTGTTGACGGCCACGGCGGTGGCGGCCAAGCCCACGGCGACCTTGGCCCAACTGAGCATCAACAGCACCTTGGCCAGCGTCGATACCGCCAGTGCGAGCCTCTTGAACGGCCTGTTCAGCGCGTTCCTTGGCGGCAACGTCAACCTGACCGTCGCCGGTTGGAACGGCTTGCTCAATACCAATATCAGCCTGCTCAGCTACCTCGATCAATTGGCGATCAACCTGGGCGTGACCGCTGGTAACTACACTCAATTGCTCAGTACCAACGTCACGGCCTCGCAGTTGGTCCAGGCTGCGATCACGGTGTTGACAAAAAATGGTGCGACGGCGGATGTATTGACAGCGTTGGGTAGCCTGAAAATCGCCGCGATCAGCTCGACACCGCTAACCCTCGGGAAAATCCTGCAATTGCAAACCGGCACAACGTCTGCGGCACTGAATGCCAATCTGCAGGTGTTCCAGCTGATCCAAGGCGTGGTGCAGTTGTCCAGTAACCAAAGCGCGGCTTCCGCGACCTTGCCTGTGAGCGTGCTCGGGCTGGCCAACATCACCACTCAGATCAAAGTGATCGAACCGCCGCAGTTGTCGGCAATCGGCGACCCGGCGCTGGCGGTGGACAACCCGTCAGGCCCCAATGGTATTTACGTGCGGACTGCCGTGTTGCGCGCCCAAGTAACGGTCAGCTTGCCGGTGCTCGGCAGTTTGTCGGGGCTGACGACGGCAGTGAATGACTTGGTGGGCCCACTGACACCGGTACTCAGCGGCCTGCTGAGCCTGAATCTGGTGACCACGATCAACTCGACCTTGTGCTTGCTGGGTGCCGGCTGCCAGCAGTTGGATCTACTGGTGTTACCAGGCAACTTGCCGCTCAGTATTGTGCTGGATGCAGGGGGCGCCAGCAGCTATGTCACCGCCTACAGCTGCCCGACGGGCAACGCAGGCACTAAAAGCATGACAGCCCACACCACCACCTCGCTGGCTTCGCTGAATGTGGGCAACATCACCCATGCTTTTTCGTCAACGCAGCCCATGTCAGTGGCGCCTATGGCGCTGGTCGATATTGGCACCAAGACCTGCCACAAAATCCTTGGCATCGGCTCGTGTGACGCCCGCGTGCCGTTTGGCGCGGGTGGTATTGCGATCCAGGTGCAAAGCAAAATCGCCGGGAGCAACAGCACTCAGGACTTGGTGTATTCCAGCACCACGCCGTTCGCCACACCACCGAATGTGGGGCTCGCGCCGACCTATCAGGCAGCGGCGCCGGCTACCAACCTGGTAAGCGGCGTTTCCACCGCACTGAACGGTGTGAGCATCACGGCTTTCCGACCTTCAGGGGGCAACCCATTGGGTATGTTGGCGCCTACTGTCGCCGCGCTTATCGGCGGCGTCAGCGCCATCGTCACACCCGTAGTGGATAACCTGCTGGCCCCGCTGCTCAACCCGATCCTCAACAACCTGCTGAACATGCTGGGCATCAGCCTGGCGAATGTGAGCGTCGGCGCCAACCTGACCTGCGGCCAGACCGGCGAAGCCTACCTGGTGATTTAAGCGTCGGTGGCCCTGGGCAGTTCCACACAAAACCGCGCGCCGTATTCGCCATTGCTGACGCTGAGGCGCCCGCCCATGTTTTCCACAATGCCGTAGCTCACCGACAGGCCCAACCCGGTGCCCACGCCAATCGGTTTGGTGGTGAAGAACGGTTCGAAAATCCGTTCGAGCAAGCGTGGGTCGATACCGCCACCGTTGTCCTCGACCCAGATGCGCACGTGACGGCTGTCGTGTTCGGTGTGCACGGCGATCCACGGACGCAGCTCCGGGTTTTTTTCGCGCTGGCCGAGCAGGGCATCGCGAGCGTTGACCATCAGGTTGATCAGCACCTGTTCGAGCTGGTCGACGTAGCCTCTGACCTGCACGGGAATGTCCGCCTGGGTCAGGCGCAGGTCCACACCTTTGCCGCGCAGGCTTTCGCTGAGCAACGACAAGGTGCCTTCGACCGCCTGCGCCGGGTCGAAGGGTTGCTGCTCGACCTCCGAACGGCGGCCGAACACGCGCATATGGTCCACCACCCGCGCCGCCCGTTGCACCTGGGCGTCGATGCGTTGGAGTTTTTCGGTGAGGTAATCGATCTGCGCGTCGCCATTGCCCAGGCGCTTGAGCACATTGACGATGGCCATGCGCATCACGTTCAGCGGTTGGTTGATCTCATGGGCGAGGCCCGTGGCCATTTCGCCCAGGGTGGCCATTTTCGCGCTTTGCGTGAGTTGCTGTTGGGAACGGCGCACTTCGGTGTTGTCGCGGCCCACCGCTTGCACCTCGACCAACGCGCCGTGTTCATCGAACACGCCACGGTCCGACCACACCCACCAGGCATGTTCGCGCCCGGGCAGTTGCAGGCTGATCTCGGCGGTGCTCACCGGGAACTCCGGCGTCAGTTGCCCGATGCGCTGCACAAACGCCTCCCGCTGTTCGGCCGACAGCCAGTTGCCCAGGTTCAGCCCACGCAGCTGTGCGGGCCGACATTCCAGGTAGTTGGCCAACGGCGTGTTGCCGAAGGTCAGGGTCAGGTCCGGGCGGTAGCGGCAGATCATCGCCGGGGAGTCTTCCACCAGGATGCGGTAACGCTCTTCGCTGTCCTTGACCTGTTGCGCGGCCAGCGTCGCGTCGGTGACGTCCAGCCACAGGCCAATCGCTTCCACCGGCACACCCAGGTCATCGCGCAGCAATTTGGCTTCATCGAGCAGCCAGTGGTAGTCGCCCTGTTTATCCTGCACACGATAACGACTGCGCACGCTGCCCTCGCGCAGCAGTTGGCGCGTGCGCTGGAAGTAGAGGTCGCGGTCGTCGGGATGCACCCATTGCACCAGGCTGTCGAGGCTGCACTCGGCAAGGGTGCGGCCCAGCAGCGGCAACAGGCTGTCACTGAAAAATACCGGCAGCAGGGCGCCGTTTACGTAGCGCTGCACGTAGATCACCGCCGGCGAGCTGGCAATCAGGTTATCCAGGCGGGCGTGCGCGGCGTCGGCTTGTACCTGCTGGTTCTTGATGTCGCTGATATCGAGCATGAAACCGACCCAGCGTCGCTGCTCACTCACGCCCAGCACTTGGCCCTGCACGCGATACCAGGTCGGCGGCTGGGCGTTGTCGCCACGGTTGAGGCGCACGCTGGCGAGCAAGGGCTTGCCGAGGGTTTGCAGGTCGCGCAGGCGGCTGTGCAGTTCCTGGCGATCGGCGGGGTGGATGAGCTCCAGCCAGGTGTCCAGGGTGTGTAGGGTGGTGGCTTGCTCCGGGCCGAGGTTGCGCATCAATTGGGGCGCGAGTTGGATCTCGCCACTGGCCGGCAACAGTTCAAACCAGCCGGTGCCCAGCAGGCCTTGCAGGGCTTCCAGGCGCTCCAGTTGTTGATGATGGCGCTGCTCGCGCAGGCGGCTGAGCAGCGGCGCGGCGAGGGCGGCGGCGAGGTTCAGCCAGTCGCGGTCGCGCATCTGCGGTTGGCCGCTGTAGGCCCCGCACAGCAGCCACGCGGCGACGCCCTGGCCATCGCGATACGGCACCAGAAAACCATCGGCATTGCCGAACACGTTGTGCAAACGCGGATGGTCCCCACGCCCGTACGGCGCCTGCAAACTCAACGGGGTGGTGCCGTTGAGGCTATCCAGGCAGGTGCCAAGGCGCTGCCCGTTGTGCCAGAACATCGGCGCGTCATGGTTGGCGTACTGGCTGTAGATTATCCAGCCCTGATCATCCTGATCGAGCAGCGCGAGGGCTACACACGGAATGCGCCAACGTTGTGCCACGCAGGCTAACTGCTCGTTTAACACTTCGGGCAGCCGGCTGAGGCTGCACACGCGCAGATGCTCACTCACCAGGCTGGCCAATTGCTGATTCTGTTCACGCTGCTCGGCAAGGTGGCGGCCGCTGAGCAAGTCGCCGATATCCACGGCATGCAGTAGCCAGCCGCTATCGTGGGCTTCAATCGTGCCGCGCGTCTGCAGGACTTGCCCGGCGACACCCTGGAAATCCAGGTCGAGGCTGTGGCGCTGCCAATCGGCAGGGACGCCCTCAACCGCCAACGCGCTGTGGGCACACAACAGGGATTGCAGGGCCGGCGAATCAGCGTATTGCGCCAGCTGTGGTCGCAGCGTGCCGCTGATGTCGAGCACGCGGCCTTGCGCGTCCAGCAACACGTGCAGTCCGGCGCAAGGCGGGGCCGGTGTGTCGACGGCCAGCGCGCTGTTGCGGCCGAGCAGGCGCCCGAAGAGTTTGTCCCCCGAGGTCAAAACTGCAGGCTCGAAGTGGCCTGCAGCGTCGTCGGCAACTGCGGCACGGTGCCGATGCCGGGCAGGATAATAAACGGCATCACCGCATGCAGATTGGCCGTGGGGTAGTTGATTTGCACTGACAGCAGGCCACCGACGAACGTGGTGCTGACTTGGCTGGCGTTGAAGTTGTACGCCGGGGGAATCCACACCAAGCGGTTGGTGACGGCGGCTTTGGCGGTGCTTTGCACGGCGGCCGGGTAGCCGGCCATGTTGGGGTCCAGCGCCACACTCAGGCGCACGGCTTCGGCGGTCGCCTGGTTGAACGACTGCAGCAGCAGCAGCGGCAGGCTATAGCTGACCATGCCGTAAAACACCGCGAAAAAAATCACGAACACAGCAATGAATTCAATCGCTGCCGCGCCTTTTTGCTTCTTCGGGAGGCTTGTTCTCATCACCGCGTCTACCCTAACGGCTACTACTTGATATCAGCATAGAATCAATCGGCAAAAAGGGATGTTTTTTACGTGATCCATGGTGCAGTGGTAGTGGTGTGGTTGGTGCTGTGTGCGGTGCAGGACGTTCGGCAGCGGCTGCTCGCCAATCGCCTGACGCTGGGCGCTGCCCTGTTGGCGTTGATGTATGTGCTGTGGACGGGCAGCACCTGGCTGGGGGCATCGGCCGGGCAGGGCCTGTTGGCGTTTATGTTGGCGCTGCTGCTGACCTTGCCGGGTTACGCCCTGGGCCGCCTGGGCGCGGGAGATGTAAAGCTGCTCGCGGCGTTGGCGTTGGCCTCGGACAGCGAGTACCTGCTGTGGTCATTCGTGGGGGCTACGGTCGCCAATGTGCTGTGGATTTTAATAGCGCCAAAACTTCTTCCGCTTATGGGTCATGGGCTTAAGCAGCGCATGGGCTATCTGGTGCCGGAGTCGTCAAAAAAACTACCGTTTGCGCCGTTCCTGCTGGTGGGATTTGCCGTCAGCTGGTTTTGGATCCACTAGTCGACACGGGGTATTAACGCTATGTACATAGTCGGAAAGTGCGTCTACGTTTAATACGTAGATGTACAGGAATATGTGTCGTAAAGGGATGGTCAATCTATTGGCTTGCAATGCATGGAGTAGCGCGTGAACAAGCTTACCTCGGCAGTAAAAGTGCTCGTTGTCGATGATCAACCGCTGATCGTGGAAGAGCTCTGTGAATTTCTTGAAAGCAGCGGCTTTCGCTGTGTCCCGTGTGAATCGAGCCTGCAGGCCTTGAAGCGTTTCAGCGAAGACGCCGAGATCGGCCTGGTGCTGTGCGACCTGCATATGCCGGACATGGACGGCATCGAGTTGGTCCAGGCCCTGCAAAAGGTCGCCGGTAAGCAACGGGCCTTTGAGGCGATCATGCTGACCGGTCGCGCCGACAAGCAGGATGTGATCAAGGCCCTGCGTGCCGGGATCGCGGACTACTACCAGAAGCCGATCAATCTCGACGAATTGCTCGAAGGCTTGCAGCGCCAGGAAGCGGCGTTGCACGAGCGTAAAAAGGACCTGCAACTGGGCAACTTAAACCAGAAGCTGCAGTTCCTTTCCGAGTCCATCAACGACCTGTACCAAGACCTCGACAAAGTGCGCAGCAGCCGGCCTGGGCCGGACGGCGCAGAACTGTCGGGCGAGGACATCGGGCCAGTGGAGATCCCGGCGATCTTCAACCAGTTGTCGCCGCGCCAATTGGATGTCGCCCGGCTGGTGGGGAAAGGGCAGACCAACTACCAAATCGCCTGTGAATTGGGTATCACTGAAAACACCGTGAAGCTCTACGTGTCGCAAGTGCTGCGCCTGACACACATGCATAACCGCACGCAGCTGGCGTTGGCGTTGTCGCCGAATAATTCCGCCTTGCGCCAGCGAGTCACGGCGCACTGATCTTGCAACAAATGTGGGAGCGGGCTTGCTCGCGAATGCAGTGTATCAGCCAGCCTATTGGGTGACTGACACACTGCATTCGCGAGCAAGCCCGCTCCCACATTAGAACTGCTGTGTGTCAGTGATAGATCAATTACTCCCTTCAGTTTTGCCCCCCACCTTCTGCTCGAAATACTCCGGAATCGGATACTTGTAGCTGTCCAGCAAACGCTGGTGAGCCTTATCGCGCTCGGCTGCCGAGGCTTTCTGTGGCGTCTTGGACGCGGCACTGCCCGTGGACTGCAGCGTCAGCCATTGCTCGGTGAGCGCCTGCTGCGGCGACGAGGGGCCGGGCTCTATGGCCATGGCGCTGAGGGGCAACACGAGCATTACCAGGCTTGCGAGATAAGGCACTTTCATCATCAATTCCTCGGGTTGCTTGCAGCATCACTGACCGTGGCAATCTGGTCTTTGGCCTTGGCGACAGGCGCGCTTGCGCCTTTGAGCTTCTCGGCGCGGGCCTGGGCTTCAGTGACTTGCTCGGGGCTCAAGCCCATCTGGCTGACCAGTTGCGCGGCCTGTTTCCAGTTGTCCTGATAGATCAGCAGCGTCACCAGGTTGACCGCCGCCAGCGGGTCGCTCTGCTTGAGTTCCATGGCGGTCATGAATTCGAAACGCGCGTCTTCCAGGCGCCGTTGGTTGAGGTACACCACGCCCAGGTCATTGCGGATTTTTTCGTCGGTGGGCGCCAGTCGGGCCGCGCGTTGCAAGTGGGCCATGGCTTGTCCGTTATCGCCCTTGGCCGAGGCGATTTGGCCCAGGCCGTGTTCGCCTTCGGCGGCCATGCAGGTGCCGATCAGGCTGCGGTACAACGGCTCGGCTTCGCTGCGCCCGAGCAGGCGATAGGCCTTGGCCTGGCGCAGGCGTACCTGGGGCAAGTTGGCCGGCAAGCTTTGCAAGTTGGCGAGGCTGGCGTGCAGCTTGCCGTCGCCGGCCATTTCATCGGCCAGGTTCAACGACAGTTCCTGCTCGGAGCTGGGTTTGGGGCAGCTGCCGGTGCCCGTAAACGCGCCCCACGGGGTTTGGCCATTGGTGGCGCAACCGCCCAGCAGCAACAGGCTCAAACCGGCTATCAAGGCTCTCATCGGGCGCTCCTCATAAGTTACTCAAGGCTCGGGTGATGCCGATAAAAGCCGGCCCCCCGAGCACGATCAGCAAGGCGGGAAACAAAAACACCATCATCACCACCGACATTTTTGCCGACATCTTCGAGACGAACTCCTGGATGCGCGTGAGGCGTCGGTCGTCGAGCAATTGCTTGAGTGACAGCAACGATTTCATCGCGCCGCCGCCTTGCTGAACCAGTTGCTGGAGGATGGTGCAGGTGTCGGTGAATTCATCCACGGCCAGCAGGCGGGCGGTCTTGCCCAGCTCCTCGCTCAGTTCAAGGCCGGAGTCGACCCGTGTCAGGATCAGGCGCAATTCAAAGGTCAGCGCCGGCAGCAAGCGTTGCGCTTCAATGCTTAACACGCGCAGCGCTTGTTCAACCGCCATGCCGGACTCGAACAGGATGCGCAGCAGCGGAATGAAGGTCGACACCTCGCGGGAGATGCGTTGCTGGCGCGCCGTGGCGGCCCTGGCGAGGATGCGCTTAGGCAACAGATAGCCGATGCCCAGCGCCAGCAAAGGCGCCAGCCACGGCGAGCCTGCGTTAGGAAACAGAAACCCCTGGGCCACCAAGGTAATGACCAACAGCAACAACGGCGTACCGACCTGGAAGGCTGCAAACATCGAGCGCTGGTTGGCTTTACGCCAGCCGACCCGGTTGAGCAGGATCTGGGTTTCGTTGTCCAGGCTCACCGAGCGTTGCGCGAGCGGGCTGCTGCCCAGTTGCCGCATCAGCGTGCCGAACGTGTGTTCGCGGGCCATCTGGCCCTGCAGGCGTTGGGCAACCAGGCGCTGGCCGCGCCGGTGTTTCATCAGGTTGGCCAGCACCAACCCCAGGGCGGCGATGAACAGTACAGCGCTGATCAGCAGTGCAATAGCCATCTCATACGCTCCGCAACATGCGCCACAAGGTGAAACAGCCCAACAGCTGCATGACCAGCGCCACGAACAACAGGATGCGACCGGTGCCGTCGTTCCACATGGTCATCAGGTACGCGGGGTTCACGGCCAGAAAGTAGCCGATCATCGAGATCGGCAGGGCGGTGAGCACGTAGGCGGTCACCCGGGTTTCGCCGGTCAAGGCGCGCAACTGGCGGGCGGCTTGCTCGCGCTCGCGGATCATCTTGATCAGGTTTTCCAACAGTTCGCTGGCGTTGCCGCCATAGCGGTGGTTCACCTTCAACCCCAGCGCGAACAGGCGAAACTCGTCGCGCTCGTAGAACTCGGCAAAGTCGTGGGCCGACTCCGGCAGGCTAACGCCCAACTGCACATTGCGCTGGATGCGGCCCATGGCGTGTTGCAGCGGGTCTTCGGTGATCTCGATACCGCCCAGCACCGCGTCGGCCAGGGTGCGCCCGGCCTTGAGGCTACGCACGGTGTGGTCGAGCAATTGCGGCAGTTGTTCGATCATGCGCTTGATGCGCCGTTGATAGCGCCAGGCGATGTACACGCGCAGCAGCAGGGGCGGCAACACCAGCATCACCACCAGGCCGATCCAACCGGCAACCAGCAACCCCAGCACCACGCCCAGGGCCCAAACTGCCAGCCACACACCGAGGTTGTCGCTGGGTTTGCCCAGGCCTGCGCGCAGGAACATGCGTTCTATGCCGCTCCATTGGCTGTTCTCTTCGACGAGTTGCGGCTGGCCTTCGGCAAGGCGGCCCAGCACGCGCTCGGTCTGGGCGCGGCGCAGGCCGTTCTGGAAGGAGCGAATCGACAGGCCGATCAGGATCAGGCAGATGAGCAGCAGGATGGCCCCGGTCATGCTTGCGTCTCCTTCAAGGCAGTAACGGTTCGCGGCGCAGTTTTTCACCGGCCGGGTTGATCGCCTCGCGCAGGAAACCGAAGCCTGTACGCCGGTCATGGCGGAATAGGGTGTTGGTCACGTACACGTCTTCACGGATACCCACCACTTCGACCACTTCACTGACGCAGCGACGGCCGTCCGGCAGTCGAGTCAGTTGAATCACCACGTCCAGGGCGGCGCAGATCATTTGCCGCAGGGTTTTTTCCGCCACCACGCGGCCAGTCAAGCCCACCAACGTTTCCAGGCGCAGCAAGGCATCGGCGGCGTTGTTGGCGTGCACCGTACTCATGGAACCGTCGTGGCCGGTGTTCATCGCGGTGAGCACGTCGAGCACTTCCACGCCACGGATCTCGCCCAGAATAATGCGGTCGGGGCGCATCCGCAGGGCGTTGCGGATCAGGTCGCTGGCCTTGACCTCTCCGTGGCCCTCGGCATTCGGCGGGCGGGTTTCCAGGCGTACGACGTGTGGGTGGCCCAGTTGCAGTTCGGCGACGTCTTCGATAGTGACCAGGCGTTCATGCGGGTTGATCAACTGGCTGAGGATATTCAGCAGGGTGGTTTTGCCGGTGCCGGTGCCGCCGCTGATCAAGATGTTGCAGCGCTTGCCCACCGCTTCCTGAAAGAAATCGAAGATGTTCTGGTCGATGGTCTGCATGGCGACCAAGTCGCTGCTTTTGAGCATGTCCTTGCGAAATTTGCGGATCGACAGGCACGGGCCGTCCAGGGCAATCGGCGGAATGATCGCGTTGACCCGGCTGCCATCGGGCAGGCGTGCATCGACCATTGGCGAGGACTCGTCCAGGCGCCGGCCCAGCGGCGCGAGGATGCGTTGCATGACGCGCTCCACGTGGTGCGCGTCGATAAACCGCAGGTCACTTTGGTGCAGCAAGCCGTCACGCTCGATAAACACCCGGTGCGGGCCGTTGACCAGAATCTCGGTCACGGACGGGTCGCGCAGCAGCACTTCCAGCGGGCCGAAACCGGTCAGCTCGTCGACGATTTCTTCGGCCAGGCGCTCCATCTCATAGCGGGAAATCGCCAAGTGCATGCGGTTGATGTATTCGGCGACTTTGTCGATGACAAATTGCGCCAGCAGCGGCCTCGAACCCTCCAGCAAGTTCTTCCCGGATTCTTCGATGGCATCGATGATGTAGCGATGCAGCACCAGCTTCAGCCCATCGTGGTCGGTGTTGCCACCGACGCCGCGAGCGGGCGCGCCGAAGAGTTTTTCGCCGTTCATTTACCACTTCCCAGCAGGCGTTCAAGCCAGTTGTGCGACGGTTTTTTCATGCCTTCCGAGCGTTTGGCCAGGCGGTCGCCGAGGGTTTTCAGACCGTGAGTCAGGGGTTCTCGCGGCGCCAGGGCGAACAACGTTTGCCCCTGGTTTTTCGCGTTCAGGCGCACCTCCGGGCTCAGTGGCAACACGGCGATCACCTCCAGCCCATAGCTTCTTTCCAGGGCTTCTGAGTCGGGCGCGCAGCTTTTGATATAGCGATCAACCAACAGCTTGGCGTGTTCAAGCTTCATGCCTTTTTCGCGCCACTGGTTCAGCACCGCGAGGTTGCGACGGCAGTCCAGCACGCTTTGGTCGGTGCACCACAACAGCTTGTCGCAGTGGCTGACAAAGGTGCGCAGCGCTTCGCTGTCCGGCTGGCCGGCGAGGTTCACCACAATGTGCTGAAAGTGCTGGCGCAAGGCGCTGAGCAGCATGTACAACTCGGCGGCGCTGGTCTGCTCCAGCGGCTCATCGTTAGAGGCATAGGCGAGGATGCGCAGGCCGTCTTCAGCTGAGGTAAAAGCACTGTTGATCAAGGTGGCGTCCAGCCGCCGCAGGTGGCGCAGGGCATCGCCGAAATTGAACGAACTCTCCAGCCCCAGCAGCGCCAGGCTGTCACCGCGTGGCAGGCCCAGGTCCAGCAGCAGGGTTTGCTGGCCGCTCTTTTGTACGACCAGCGCCAGGTGACTGGCGAGCAGCGCACCGTCGGCATTGCTCTGAGTGCCGTACAGCACGGTGAGGCCGCCCAGTTGCGTGTTGGTCGTGACCGGCGGCAGGCGTTTGCTCAAGCGGCGCACCAGCCCGGCCACTTCGCTGGAACGTGAACCGTAGGCAACAAAATCCCGCGCCCCGGCGCGCATCGCATTCAATACCAATTGGTTGTCCATGCCGTCACCGAGGGCGACGATGGCCAGCATCGGCTTGGCTTCCAGTGCACCTTCGATCAACGCGCTTTGGGCCACCACATGCTCGCGGTCGAGGCCGACAAACACCAGGTTGGCGAAGGTTACGTCGACCAACGCCAGCAGCTCGTCGAGGGTGCCACTGTCGGCGCTGACCACTTGGCCAAGCGGCGCCAGCGCGCCCTGCAGCCATTCCAGGTCGGTGGTATTACGGGTGATTGCCAGGAACGTCTGGCTCAGGCTATCGCTCATTGGGACAACCCATTGCTGCGGTCGAAATTGCCGTTTTCCAGGAAGTACAGGCGGTACCAATTCGGGTCGTAGTTACGCAGGTTCTCGCCGGGCAACGACGGCAGCTTTGCGTTGGCGGCCAGCGGCTGCACCAGGTGTGGGGTGACGATCATCAGCAGTTCTTTGTCTTGGCGGTTGACCGAGGAATCGCGAAAGAACGCACCCAGGATCGGGATGTCACCCAGGCCCGGAAACTTGCTGATGTTGGTAGTGTTGTTGCTGCTGATCAGGCCGCTGATTACGAAGCTTTCACCATCGGCGAGCGATACCGTGGTGTCGGTACGGCGGATGGTCAGGGCCGGCACCTGGATGCTCTGAATCACCAAGGCGTTGGTGTAGTCCAGCTCGCTGACTTCCGGTGCGACCTTGAGGGAAATCCGGTTGCGGTCGATCACGGTGGGGGTCAGGGTCAGGCGAATGCCGAACTCTTTGTACTCGATGGAAATGGTGTCACTGCCGCTGCTGGGCACCGGGATCGGGATCTCGCCACCGGCCAAAAAGGTTGCACTTTGCCCGCTCATGGCTACCAGGCTTGGGCGCGCCAGGGTGTAGGCAAAACCGCTGCTTTCCAGGGCGTTGATCATCGCCGAGACACGCCCGCCGCCAAAGCCGATATTGAATTGGTCAGCGTTCACCGGCAGCTTGAAGGTGCTGGGCGTGGGAAATAACAGGTTGGGGCTGCCGAGGAAAAAGTTCTTGCCCATGCCCAGGATTTTGGTGCTGGCTTCCTTGAGCTTGGTGCGGCTGACCTCGACAAAGCGGATGTCGGTCTGCACTTGGCTGGGCAGCGACGGGTCGTCTGCTGGCGCCAGTGACAGGCTGGTCAGGGCGGCCGTGGCCTTGCCCTTGACGAACACCATGCTCTGGCGCGGTGTGGCTGAGCAGGCGGTCCAGACCATCAGGCTGGTGGTGCCGGAAGCGACGCCGGTGAGCAGAAAACCGCGATTGCCATTGAGGTGGACGTCGGCGATTTTCGGGTCGCCAATCGCCAGGCGCGTGATTGCCACCGGCGACTGCAGTTCTTGTTGCAGACCCTCGCCGACCGACAGGGCTGCGGGCAATTGGCCCAGGCTGGCGCAGTTGCCGGTGGCGGCCACAGCCAGGCCCACAGACAGGTTCGACAGCAGCAGGGCACAGGCGATTTTCAGCGTGAACACCGGTGCGAAACGTCGGCTCATGCACAGCATCCTTGTTCAGTCGGGCGTTTGTTGGGTTGCTTGGTTGCCGCGTATCACCTCGACACCGGTGCGGCGCGGCGCGCTCTGGGCGATTTTTTTCGGGGCTTGGGCGAAGGCCAATTGTGTGAATTGGTAGAGGTCGCGGTTGGCGCTTTGCAGCTTGGCCGGCGTATCGCTTTCACCGGCCCAGTAGTGGCTCAACAAGCGTTCGTCGCTGCTGCGTACGGCCAGGCGCAAGGTGCCGGCCTGGGAGGCGAGCATCAACCGGCTCAGCAGTTGCTCGGGCACCGCCAGTACCACGGTGCGAGAGGGCGCGCGGCGTTGAGCTTTTTCTTCAGCGGTCATCGCGGGAGGGGAGGCGGGAGTGCCGTCGTTGGTCAGGCCCATTTGATCGCCGACGCTGAGCAGGCGCATGGCGGGGACGACGACTTGGGCAGATTGTTCGAGGTTGGCGGTGTCTTGGCGCAGGTAGAGCAATACGTCTACATAGTCGCCGGGACTCAACTGGCCGGCGGCGCCGATCACTTCATCAACGGCGACGGCCAGGGCGCGTTCATCCGGGCGAATCATGCGCGCCAGCGGGCCACCGGGTGTGAAGCTTTCTTCGTTGAGCCAGGTGCCGGCCTGCAGGGCACGCCACGGGGTGCGGCCGATGGCTTGGTCAATACTTGTCATGCTGCCGGCAGGCACGGTGCGCAGTTTTTCTACGCTAAGGTCAGCGGCATTCAGGGCGACAAAGGGCGGAACATCGTGCGCCAGCACCACCACAGGTTGGCGGGTCTGGTCTTCCACCACGGCGACGGCTTTATCGACAGGAGCGGTTTGTGGCGGCGGCGGCGGGGCCGGAGCAGGCTCACGGCTGAGGACCAGCCCCCAGTAACCGGCAAACAGCGCGCCGACCAAAAGCACACCGGCCAGTACCATGCTCAGACGCGTGTTCATGACGGCTCTCCCTTTCCTGTTGCACCGCAACCCGTCTTCCGAACAGGCCAATTACGCAACCCGGCTGCTATGAACAGTGGACTAACTATTTCGCTATTTGAAGGTAGTTCAGCTAGGACGAAATGCCATTACTGACAGAAAGATTTCTTCCTGGCGTCAGAAAGCAGCCTTTGAAATCACGGATTTCAGGCGCCTGCAAAGCACCCACTACTTTGTGATTAATCCGTTCTTACAGTTGTGAGGGTGAGGTTTGTTGACAATGCTCAGATGGCACATCGCAATTACTGTGCAGCACCGAGCCAGGGCGCCTGGCCGCTCAAGGAGCAGTACTTATGATCCTCGACCTGTTGATTAGAATTCACGTCCAGCTGCAGTTGCTTTTTCAGCGCAAAGACGGCGCAACGGCGATTGAATATCTCATTCTCGTGGCGATTGTAGCGTTGGTGATACTGGCAGCTGGCACTACGTTAAAACCACAGATCACCGCGTTCTTCACTAAAATCACCACCGCCGTGACTCCACCGTAAGTTCGGGCGGCATCTGACTGTGCAGTTCCTTGTTTAGCGGGCGCTGAAGCGCCAGAGGAGCAGTATTATGATCCTTGATCTGTTGATTAAATTTTGCGTTCAACTCCAGCTGCTCTTTCGTCGTAAAGACGGCGCCACGGCGATTGAGTACCTCATTCTGGTGGCCATTGTAGCGCTGGTGATTCTGGCGGCAGGGACTACGCTGTCGCCTCAGATCAGCGCGTTGTTTACAAAAATCACGACAGCCATTACGCCAACGTGACCTTGTAGACGGCATTCTTTGAGTACCTTTTGTTATTGATTGGCGCCGCCAGGTAGTACCCATGAATGCTGCATCTGCACCTTTTCGCCAGCAAATCCTGTTGGTGGACGACGAAGAAGATGCCCTCGTAGAACTGGCGGAGTCGCTGGAGAACGAGGGCTTCGTTTGTTTTACCGCCACCTCCGTCACCTACGCATTGCAGGAGCTGACCCTGAACCCCGACATCGCGCTGGTCATCACTGACCTGCGCATGCCCGAGGAAAGTGGCATCTCGCTGATCAAGCGCCTGCGCGAACACACCGATCGCCAACACTTGCCGGTGATCGTGATGTCGGGTCATGCCGAGATGGATGACGTGAGCGACATGCTGCGCCTGCAGGTGCTGGACCTGTTTCGCAAGCCCATCTACCTGGTGCGGTTGATCGACACCCTCAACAGTCTGTTCCCTCTGAGAAAGTCTCACCTGTAGGCGGGTTTTGGCTTACTTGTGGCGAGTGCTCAACCTGTGGCGAGGGCGCTTGCTCCCGTTGGACTGCGCAGCAGTCCCATTTTTCAGGACCGCTTCGCAGCCCAGCGGGAGCAAGCTCCCTCGCCACAACAAGCCTCCCACCACAACCAGCCAGCGCCCACCAATACTCAGAGTTGATAGCTGAAGCTCAGCGTATACCGCGGCCGCCGGTTGAAACTGTCCAGCGCGATATCCGACATCGGCTTGGCCGCTTCCAAGGCAATGTTGTAGTACTTGTTGTCGCCAAAGCGCAGGCCTACAGCGGCCGATGACATGTCATTGCCTTTGACCGGCAGTTCGTTGAACCAGGTCTTGGCGCGGTCGAGCACCACGTAGGGTTGCAGGACCTTCACCCAATCGCCGGCACGGTTGAAGCTGTAGTTGACCTCATACGCCACCCCCCAGCCCTTGTCGCCGGAGCCCTGATCATCCGGGTAGCCGCGCCCGAAGTTCTGCCCGCCAAAGGTCGCGCGTTCACTGTCGGGCAGCGTGCTATCGCTCCAGTAGAATGCACCCGACAGCACGCCCTGCCAGTTATCGAAAAACTTGTCGCTTTGCACGCCGGACAGGCGCAGGCGGAAGAAGTCCAAGTCCGGTTTTGCGCCCTCCAGATCACTGCGAGCAGTGGCGCCCAAACCGTTGATGCCCTGATACAAACCGGCACTGAGAATGCGCAATTGCCGCGTGTCGGACTTGCGCCAGTCGCCCTCGAACGCCAGCGCGCGCAAGTTGGTTTCGATGTCGAAACGGTTGGGGAAGCCCACCAGTTGATAACGGGTGGTTTGGTCCACCGCGTACAGGCGCGTGCCCACGGTCAACGATTCGTTAGGCGAGGCAATCAGCGGGTGGCTGAGGCCAATGGTGTAGCGGTCGATTGACTGGTGCGGCTTGAGTTCGAAGCCGCCGTCGAGCTGGATGTTGCTGCTGGGGTCGGCGCGATAACGCTCGGCGCCCAGCGCCAGTTGGGTGCCCTCGGCATTGATGAACTGGCTGTAGCCCACACGGTAGTAGTGTTCTTTGTCGTCGCCCGGTGGGAACAGGCCGCTGACGTTGAGCTGCTCGCCCATGGATGTCTGCGAATTGCTGGTGGCGGTGAGCAACGCCTGCGTGCCGCCACGGTTTTTGTCGACCAGGCTCATGCTGGTGGTGAAGGGCTTGCGAGTGGCCTGGATGACCATGTGCGTGCCGCCATCGGTGGTGCCTGGCGGCGGCACTTGGGCCTGCAACGTCACGCCAGGAATACGGCCCATGAGCGTGGTATAGCGTTCGAAGGTCTTGCGGGTGAGCGGACGTTCGGCCAGCAGTTTGTTCGCCAGTTTGTCGACGTAGGCTGACACCGAACCAATATCACCGGTTTGTTGGTAATCCTTGATGTAACCCTCTACCAGTACCACGCGTACCAGGCCGTTTTCGAAGGTCTGCTGCGGCAGGAACGCGTAGGACAACAGGTAGCCGTCATCCTGATAGCGACGCGTGATGCTGCGGGTGGCTTCGATCAGTTGCGCAAGGTTGGTCTCATGGCCAATCAACGGCGCGTAGGCCTTGGCGGTCTCGTCCAGCGGATAGATCGTGCCACCGTCGATCTGCAGCTTGCGGATGGTGACCTTGGTGTCCATCAACAACGGCTGGCCCTGGGTGGCCGGCGCTTCGGGTACTTGGGTCTGGGGTGTGACCGGGCGATAGGCGTCGGCCGGAAGGTTGGGCACCGGCAGGTTGCGAATGGTGTCGTTGCTGTTGAGGAAGCTGGGAAGGGTCTCGGCCTGGACGTAGGCACTGAGGGTTAGCACTAACAACGGCGTCAACACGCGCATAGGACACTCCATGGTCAAACTGCAGCAGCGTTTCTGGCCCGCCGGGTTCTGGGACACGGTTCGGGAGAGCCAGGCATTGTTTGTTGAAACAAACCCCATAAAAAAGACGAGAGACTTATAAGGTCTCTCGTCTCAACCAAGCGTAGGCGCTGTAGGGGAGGCCGTCTAATCGGCCAGGTGCAATTCTATTATTTGCCGGTCAGGCCGTTCAACAAACCGCCCAGGCCGCCGCTTGTACCCGTACTTGCGCTGCCGCTGCCCGAGGCAGTGGCGCCGACGCTCAGGCCACCGAGCAAGCCGCCACCGCTGCTGGTGCCTCCGGTGACCAAGCCACCCACCGAGCCCACGGTGTTGCCCACTGCCGTTACGGTGGTGCCCAAGGTGTTAGTGATCGGGTTGGCATTGGCCGCGGTCAGGTTGGCGCCGATACCGCTGACTGCACCGCCGACTTGAGTCACCAAACCGTTGACCGGTGCACCGATGCCGGTGGTGGTGCCGATGTTTTGCGTCAGGCTGGCGACACCGGAAGTCACAGGGTTCAGAGCTGCGCCGACGTTAGTGGCCAAGCCTGCCACCGGTGAGGTAGCGGCGGTGTTGGCGACGCCATTACCACCGATAAGGGGGCCGAGGGAGGCAACCGTATTGCCCAGTGCGCCGCCGGTAACACCCGCTGCACTGAGGGTGCCGTTGGTGTTGCCGACATTCAGGCCGTTACCCACGTTGGCGACCAGGCCGCCGACCAGTTCAGGCAGGCCTGGCGCCGAAGCACCGCCCGCTGGTGCGACATAGCCACCCGACTTGTCGAGCACGCCACCCACGCCAGCCAATGCACCGCCGACAATACTGGTGACAGGGTTGCCGGTGCCGCCTGCGCCAGCCACTTGACCTCCGAGGCCGGTAACGGTGGAGCCGACTTTATCCAGCAGGCCATTGACCGGGTTGCCCAGGCCTGTGGCCTTGCCGAGGTTGCCGGTGGTGTTTTCCACCAGAGAAACCACAGGCACCAACACTTTGCGGCCTACGGTATTGGTCAGCGAACCCAGCGGGCCAGTGGTACTGGCGGTGCTAAGGGTGTCACCGAGCATGGTTACGGTCTGGCCGACTTTATCTACCAGGCCACCGGCTGCAGTGCCTACGCCACCGGTCAAACCGCCGACTACCGGAATACCACCCAGGGTCGTCCCCAGGGTTTTGCCGGTGTTCGATACGCCGGTGCCCAAGTCGGCAACGCCGTCACCTACGCCTGCCACCGTTATGCCTAACGAATTGCTGTTAGTGCCCAGCGAGCCCAGGCCCGAAGTGACACCGGTGCCGATGCTGGTAACCGCATTGCCGGTCGCAGTGACCAGGCCGCCAGCGGTTACGCCGACGATGGGTACGTTGGTCAAGGTTGCACCCAGGTCGCCCACTGCGGCCCCGACATTGCCCACGGTGCTGCCCAAGGTGCCAGCAATTTGGCCGGTGACCAGCGGCGTAGTGGTCGAGCCAGTGCCGCCACCTGTTCCTCCGCCTGTACCGCCGCCAGTACCGCCACCGGTTCCACCGCCAGTACCACCACCGGTGCCGCCGCCAGTGCCGCCACCGGTTCCGCCGCCAGTGCCGCCGCCGGTTCCACCGCCAGTACCGCCACCGGTTCCACCACCAGTGCCGCCGCCAGTGCCACCACCGGTTCCACCGTCAGTACCGCCACCGGTTCCGGCTCCCGCGTCAGGGGAAGAGGCCGCCACACTGCTGCGATGTCCGCCACCGCCGCTGCTGCAGCCGCCGAGGCTCATCGCCATGATCAGGGCCAGCGCGGTACTTGCTTTCCATAGCACTACTTGAGTTTGAGTTTTCATGATTGAGTTCCCTTGCACCTGTACAACCTTGGTTGTTTCAAACGCTCGTTACTTCTAGGGGTAACGATTCGTTTGTCCGTGTGGCTATAACAGACCCAAGTACTTTTTCTGGCAACGCTCAACTTGGTATTAACGATTTATATACGGGGTGCCCGGCAGCGCTTAGCGACTAATACCAAGGGTGTGGGGAGAGGATGTATCAAGATATGTATTTGATTTATATCAATGGCTTAAATAAAAAAGCGGACCTGATAAGGACCGCTATAACTTAGGGTGTATATATACAATTAATCAGTGTTTTTAAGCGATGGGTTGCCACGTCCCCACCATATGTTCAATGTCGCCGGCGCCCTTTAACAGCAACTCGCCACTGGAGCCGGGTGCGCTCGCCAATAAAGTAACTTCGCTGGGCAGGCGGACCGGCTTCTTGAACTCGACCACGATTTCAATATTGGCGGCGGGCAAGTGTTCGCCCAGTGCTGCGAGGGTGTGCGCTTTGTTCCACAACCCATGAGCAATGGCTTGGGGGAAGCCGAATAACTTGGCGGTCAGGGCGCTTAAATGGATCGGGTTGTAATCGCCGGACACCCGGGCATAGCGGCGGCCGATATCGGCGGGGGCTTTCCAGCGCGTCAGTTCGTTGACCTGCGTGGGGCTGGGCAATGTGTTATCCGTCGGCTCGCCTTCGAGTTTCACGCCCCGGCAGAGCATTTGGCTTTCGGCTTCCCACAGCAGGCCGAGGGAATCTTCAACCGTGGTGATCACATCAAAGGTTGCGCCCTTGGCGTGCGGCTTGAGGTTTTGCGCGTGCACGGCCACCGTCAGCTCACTCACGGCGCCCAGTGGCCGGTGAATACGGATACGGTTACTCAGGTGAATCAGCCCCAGCAACGGGAACGGAAAGTTTTTCGCGGTCAGCAATTGCATCTGCAGGCCGAACGCCAGGATATGCGGGTAAGTGGCTGGCAGGATGGGGCTGTCAGCAAAGCCGCAGACGTTGCGATAGGCCGCTACGGCCCTGGGGTTGACGCTCACCCGGCAGCGCAACCCTTGTTCAGGCAAGGTGCTGCCGGTGATCTTGCGTTTGAGGGCCGCGCGCCAGTACAGCGGTGGTAGAAACGGGGTGCTGCCTAAGGTCTGCCAATCCATGCTTACGCTCCCAGCAGGCTTTGCCCACATACCCGCAATGCTTGGCCAGTGACCGCGCCGGAACCCGGTTGGCCGAGCCAGGCCACCGCCTCGGCGACGTCCTGCGGCAAGCCGCCCTGGCCCAGTGAACTCATGCGCCGCCCGGCTTCGCGCAGGGCAAAAGGAATATGCGCAGTCATCTGGGTTTCAATAAAACCAGGCGCCACGGCATTAATGCTGATCCCGCGCTCGCCCAGCAACGGCGCCCAGGCCTGGGCGAGGCCAATCAGCCCGGCCTTGCTCGCGGCATAGTTGGTTTGCCCGCGATTACCGGCGATGCCACTGATTGAGGCCAGCAGCACCACGCGGCCGTTGTCGTGCATGGTGCCGCTGTCGAGCAGGGCTTTGGTCAGCACCTGTGGGGCGTTGAGGTTGACCGCCAGCACCGCGTCCCAGTATTCCGGGGTCATATTGGCCAGGGTCTTGTCGCGCGTGATGCCGGCGTTGTGCACCACGATGTCGATGCCGTCCGGCAGGTGTTCGATCAACTGCGTGGCCGCGTCTTCGGCGCAAATATCCAGCACCACGGTGCGGGCGCCCAGGCGTGCGGCCAAGGCCTCGAGGTCCGCCTTGGCCTGGGGCACGTCCAGCACGATCACCTCGGCGCCATCGCGGGCCAGGGTTTCGGCGATGGAGGCGCCAATGCCACGGGCGGCACCGGTGACCAACGCCTTGCGCCCGGCCAACGGCCGCGTCCAGTCCTCAACCGGCGTGGCGCAGGCTTGCAGGCGAATCACCTGGCCTGAGATGTAGGCGCTCTTGGGCGACAGGAAAAACCGCAATGCACCTTCCAACTGGTCTTCGGCGCCTTCGCCTACGTACAACAGTTGCAGGACGCCGCCATTGCGCAGCTCCTTGGCCAAGGAGCGACTGAAACCTTCCAGGGCGCGCTGGGCACTGGCAGCAAAGGGGTCGCTGAGACTTTCCGGCGCTCGGCCGAGAATCACCAGGTGCGCGCTGTGATCGAGATTTTTCAGCAGCGGTTGAAAGAATTCTCGCAGCTGCTTGAGTTGATCGGTGTGCTGCAAGTCGCTGGCATCGAACACCACCGCCTTGAGCTTGGGGCCATGGCCGGGAATCCACGTCGATGACTCGACGCCGTAGCTGTAAATCGCGTCGGTCAGCTTGTGGGCAAACACCTGCACCTTGGCCGCCAATGCGCCGCCGCCCAGCAGCAGCGCACCTTCCACCGGGCGCAGGCGGCCAGCCTGCCAGCGTTCCAGGCGTACCGGTGACGGCAGGCCAATGGCGGCGACCAGGCGATGGCCGAGGCTTGAGTTGGCGAAGTCGATATAACGGTCAGACATGGAACGCTCTCCGAAGGCTGGGGTTCAAACGGTTGACCACCCCGGTGCGGTAGTCGTTCGATCAGCCTAGGCTAGGCTTGATGATTCCACCCACAACTATCAGGGAGCTTTCCATGACTCAATTGCGCCGTGTAGCGATCATTGGCGGTAATCGCATCCCCTTCGCCCGATCCAACGGCCCGTATGCCACGGCGAGTAACCAGGCGATGTTGACCGCTGCCCTGGAGGGCTTGATCGAACGCTACAACCTGCACGGCTTGCGCATTGGCGAGGTGGCTGCCGGTGCGGTGCTCAAGCATTCGCGCGACTTCAACCTCACCCGCGAATGCGTGCTGGGCTCGCGCCTTTCACCGCAAACCCCGGCCTACGATATTCAGCAGGCCTGCGGCACCGGGTTGGAAGCGGCGCTGCTGGTGGCCAATAAAATTGCCCTGGGGCAGATCGAGTGTGGGATTGCCGGTGGCGTCGACACCACGTCTGACGCGCCCATCGGCGTGAATGAAGGCCTGCGCAAGATCCTGCTGCAAGCCAACCGCAGCAAATCCATGGCGGACAAATTAAAAGTCCTGTTACAACTTCGCCCCCAGCATCTGAAGCCGGAGCTGCCGCGCAACGGCGAACCGCGCACCGGTCTGTCGATGGGCCAGCACTGTGAGTTGATGGCGCAGACCTGGCAGATTCCCCGCGCGGAGCAGGACCAGTTGGCCCTGGAAAGCCACCAGAAAATGGCCGCGTCCTACGCCGAAGGCTGGCACAACGATTTGCTCACGCCATTCCTCGGCCTGACCCGCGACAACAACCTGCGCCCCGACCTGACCCTGGAAAAACTTGCCGGCCTTAAGCCTGCGTTCGAGCGCAGCGAAAAGGGCACGCTCACCGCCGGCAACTCCACGCCGCTGACCGACGGCGCATCGCTGGTGCTGCTGGGCAGTGAAGCCTGGGCCCAGGAGCGCGGCTTGCCGATCCTTGCTTACCTGCGCGATGGCGAAGCGGCGGCGGTGGATTTCGTCAACGGCGCCGAAGGCCTGCTGATGGCGCCGGTGTACGCGGTGCCACGCTTACTGGCGCGCAATGGCCTGACGCTGCAGGACTTCGATTACTACGAGATCCACGAAGCCTTCGCTGCCCAGGTTTTGTGCACGCTGAAGGCCTGGGAAGACCCCGAATACTGCAAGACCCGCCTGGGGCTGGACGCGCCGCTCGGCGCCATCGACCGCAGCCGGCTCAACGTCAAGGGCAGTTCACTGGCCGCCGGGCATCCGTTTGCGGCTACAGGCGGGCGGATTGTGGCCAACCTGGCCAAGCTGCTGGACGCCGCCGGGAAAGGGCGTGGGCTGATTTCGATCTGTGCCGCTGGCGGTCAGGGTGTAACGGCGATTATCGAACGCTGAATTGTGCAGATAAATTGGCATATTGGATGCATTCTTAAGTGCCAAAGGTCGGTAGCCTCTCCCCGCGGCGAGCCGATTGCCGTATAACGAGTGCCATACGCGTGTTTGGTAATAAAGGACCCACAATAAAAGCTGATGAAGACTCCTAAACGCATTGAACCCCTGATCGAAGACGGTCTGGTCGACGAAGTGCTGCGCCCACTCATGAGTGGTAAAGAAGCAGCTGTTTATGTGGTGCGCTGCGGCAACGAATTGCGTTGCGCCAAGGTTTACAAGGAGGCGAATAAACGAAGTTTTCGTCAGGCGTCCGAGTACCAGGAAGGCCGTAAGGTCCGTAACAGCCGGCAAGCCCGGGCCATGGCCAAGGGCTCCAAATTCGGCAAGAAAGAAACCGAAGATGCCTGGCAGAACGCCGAAGTAGCGGCATTGTTCCGTCTGGCTGGTGCGGGCGTTCGCGTGCCCAAGCCGTACGACTTCCTCGAAGGCGTGCTGTTGATGGAGCTGGTGGCCGACGAGTACGGCGATGCGGCGCCACGTCTGAATGACGTCACGCTGGACCCGGACCAGGCGCGCGAATACCACGCCTTCCTGATTTCCCAGATCGTGCTGATGCTGTGTACCGGCTTGGTGCACGGTGACTTGTCCGAGTTCAACGTGCTGCTCACGCCGACGGGCCCGGTAATTATCGACCTGCCTCAGGCGGTGGATGCGGCGGGCAACAACCACGCGTTCAACATGCTGGAACGGGATGTGGGCAACATGGCTTCCTACTTCGGGCGCTTTGCTCCGGAGTTGAAGACGACCAAGTACGCCAAGGAAATGTGGGCGTTGTATGAAGCCGGCACCTTGCACCCGGCCAGCGCATTGACCGGCGAGTTCGATGAGCCGGAAGAACTGGCGGATGTGGGCGGTGTGATCCGCGAGATTGAAGCGGCACGGCTGGATGAAGAACGCCGGCAGGCAATTCGCGCGGCGGATGATGCGCCACCGAGCAAAGTGCCAGACGAGCCACCGCCGCCGCCCTGGATGCAGTGATCTAACGGCTGGAGTGATCATTCCCACGCTCCGCGTGGGATACCTCTTGTTACGCTGCGCGTCACGCTTTGGGGCGCGGAGCGTCCTTGGCTGCATTCCCGAGCGTGGGAACGATCGTAAGCGTCAGGCGCAGCAGCTTCCCGACGCCAACTCCTTGAGAATCGGGCAATCCGGCCGATGATCACCCTGGCAGTGCTCCACCAAGTCCTGCAACGTATCGCGCAGTTGCCCAAGCTCCAGAATTTTCTGATTCAACTCCTCGATATGCTGGCGCGCCAAGGCTTTTACATCCGCGCTGGCCCGCTGCCGGTCTTGCCATAAGGTCAGCAACTTGCCGACCTCTTCCAGAGAAAACCCCAGGTCCCGCGAACGCTTGATAAACGCCAGCGTATGCAAGTCGTCGCTGCCGTACACGCGGTAGCCGCTGTCGGTGCGGTGCGCCGCTTTGAGCAGGCCGATGGATTCGTAGTAACGAATCATCTTCGCGCTCAGCCCGCTCTGGCGGGCGGCTTGGCCGATGTTCATGGGCGTTGATCCTCCAGATCCTTGGGCTTCCAAGTCTTCAACAGTAACGCATTGCTCACCACACTGACGCTGGACAACGCCATAGCGGCCCCCGCCAACACCGGGTTGAGCAGGCCGAACGCCGCCAGGGGAATGCCGATCAAGTTATACACAAAGGCCCAGAACAGGTTCTGGCGGATTTTGGCGTAGGTCTTGCGGCTGATCTCCAAGGCCGCAGGCACCAGGCGCGGGTCGCCGCGCATCAGGGTGATACCCGCCGCGTGCATCGCCACGTCGGTGCCGCCGCCCATGGCGATGCCGATATCGGCAGCCGCCAGGGCCGGGGCGTCGTTGATGCCGTCGCCGACCATCGCCACTACGCCGGTTTTTTTCAGCTCGGCGACGGCGACGGCTTTGTCGGCCGGGAGTACTTCGGCGTGTACATCGTCGATCCCCAGCGCTTCGGCCACCACGCGAGCACTGCCGCGATTGTCGCCGGTGAGCAAGTGGCTGCTGATGTGCTGCGCCTTGAGTTGTTGCACGGCCTCCAGTGCGCCGGGCTTGAGCGTGTCACCAAAGGCGAACAGCCCCAGCACGCGCGGTTGCGCGCCTTGCTCGATCAGCCAGGACAAAGTGCGGCCTTCGGCTTCCCAGGCCGTGGCGGATTGGGCCAGGTCACCGGCGCTCAAACCGTTTTCTTCCAGCATACGGCGGTTGCCCAGCGCGAGTTGCCGGCCATCGAGTGTGCCAGCAATGCCGCGCCCGGTCAGCGATTGGCTGGCGCTCACGTCTGCCACGTTCAGCCCTTGCTCGCTGCAGGCATCCAGCACCGCCTTGGCCAGCGGGTGTTCGCTACCGCGTTGCAGTGCCCCGGCTTGTTGCAGCAGCAGGGCTTCATTGCCATCCACTGCGGCTAAATGCGCAATTTTCGGCGCGCCGGAAGTGAGGGTGCCAGTCTTGTCGAAGACCACGGCGCTGACTTCATGGGCGCGCTCCAGGGCTTCGGCGTCTTTGATCAAGATGCCGTAACGCGCGGCGACGCCGGTGCCGGCCATGATCGCAGTGGGTGTGGCCAGGCCCAGCGCACAAGGGCAAGCGATCACCAGCACCGCGACGGCATTGATGATCGCGGTTTCCAGCGACGCGCCGTACAGCCACCAGCCCACCAGCGTGATCAAGGCGATTACCAGCACGGCAGGCACAAACACCTGGCTGACCTTATCCACCAGTTTCTGGATCGGTGCCTTGGCCGCCTGGGCGTCTTCTACCAGACGAATGATGCGCGCCAGCACGCTCTCGGCGCCCAGCGCCTGGGTGCGCACCAGCAGGCGGCCTTCACCGTTGATGGCGCCACCGGTGACCTTATCGCCCGGTTGTTTCGGCACCGGCAGGCTTTCGCCGCTGATTAACGCCTCGTCGGCATGGCTTTGCCCGTCGACCACTTCACCGTCCACCGGGAAGCGCTCGCCGGGTTTGACCAGCACCAGGTCATCGAGCTTCAGCGCGTTGATCGCGACGTCTTCTTCGCGGCCATCCTGCACGCGAATCGCCCGCTCGGGGCGTAAGGCTTCAAGGGCGCGGATGGCGCTGGCAGTCTGGCGTTTGGCGCGGCTTTCCAGGTATTTGCCCAGCAGCACGAGGGCGATCACCACGGCCGAGGCTTCGAAATACAGGTGCGGCATCGTGCCCGCAGGTGCGGTGAGCCACTCATAGATACTCAAGCCGTAACCGGCGCTGGTGCCGATGGCCACCAGCAGGTCCATGTTGCCGGCGCCGGCGCGTACGGCTTTCCACGCGGCGATATAGAAGCGCGCGCCAAAAATGAACTGCACTGGCGTGGCCAGGGCGAACTGCACCCAGGCCGGGAGCATCCAGTGCAGGCCAAAGGGCTGCACCAGCATCGGCAGCACCAGCGGCAACGCCAGCAAAACTGCCAGCAGCAGCGACCAGCGCTCGCGGTGCAGGCGCTGGGCTTGATTGGCATCGGTGACGGTTTCACTTTGCGGCAGGGTGGCGGTGTAACCGGCCTTGTCGACCGCGGCGATCAAGATGCCGGGGTCCATCTGGCCCTGCACTTCTATGTGCGCGCGTTCGTTGGCCAGGTTGACGCTGACGCTTTGCACCCCCGGCACTTTGCCCAACGCGCGCTCGACACGGCCGGCACAGCTGGCGCAGGTCATGCCGCTGATAGGCAGGTCAAACGTGGTAGATCCATTCATGGGGCAGCCCTCCAAGAGACGTTGCCCCTAGGATCAACCTTGACCTGTGGGGAAGGTCAAGGGCCTTTAATAACCCAATGCAGCGTTCTTGAGGTACATGCCGTCCGGGCCTTGAGCGATACGCACCTTGCGTACGTCACCGGCCTTCAAATTCATGTTCTGTGCAGATGGCGCCAACAGGCCAGGCAGGCAACCCGGGGATTGGCCCGGCAGCAGTTTCAGGCGCAGCGACACCTTGCCGGCCGGCAAGTTGAACGAGGTCGCTTGTTCCTGAAACAGGCGGCCCGCGAGCTGGTCATTGAGGTAAAGGCCGATCTCGCAATTGGTCGGCACTTCCAGGCGTTCGCGGGAAATAATCAGCACCGCGTAGTCCTCGTCGGCACTGGCCGTGGGCGCAACGGCAGACAAGCTCAACAGGCCGACAAGGGCAAAAAACGACCAGCGCATGGCGAATGCTCCGTGGTTCATATCTAAAGTGCATGAAGCTTGGCCGAGGCGGCGGCTGAATACCAGCCCGGCCGACATTTTAGGCGCTTGACCTTACCATCGTGGCAAGGTCGAGACTGGGCCCAACCTCATCAAAGGAGTTATGTCATGCAAGTATTCAGTGTTGAAGGAATGACCTGCGGCCATTGCGTTCGAGCGGTGACCCAGGCGGTGCAGAGCCAGGACCCGGCGGCGAGTGTCACCGTCAACCTGGCGGCCAAGGAAGTGGGTGTTGAAAGCAATCTGTCTGCCGAGCAGGTCATCAGCCTGATCACCGAAGAAGGCTACAGCGCCAAGCTCGCGTAAGTTTTCCGATAGTTAGCGAGCTAACGTAATGTTCATCACACCCAAGCACAGCTAGACTGTCGGGCTGCCGACTCACTTGGGTGTCTGATGAACCTGCGCATAATCCTGATCCTGGGCGCCTTGAGCGCTTTCGCGCCGTTGGCGATCGACTTTTACCTGCCGGGCTTCCCAGCCATGGCCACGGCTTTTGCCACCGACGAAAAACATATTCAGCTGACCCTGGCGGTGTATTTCGGCGGCCTGGCTATCGGCCAATTGATCTACGGCCCGCTGGCGGATCGCTTTGGCCGGCGCGTCCCGCTGCTCAGTGGCGTGACCCTGTTCACGCTGGCGTCCTTTGCCTGCGCCTATGCGCCTTCCCTGGACTGGCTGATCGGCGCGCGTTTCGTGCAAGCCCTCGGCGGTTGTGCGGGCATGGTGATTTCCCGTGCGGTGGTCAGCGACAAGTGTGATGCCGTGGGCTCCGCCAAGGTTTACTCGCAACTGATGCTGGTGACCGGCCTGGCGCCGATTCTTGCGCCGTTGGCCGGTGGGGTGATGGTCGGGGTGTGGGGCTGGCAGTCGATCTTCCTGGCGTTGTCGATGTTCAGCGTGATGGCGGCCATCGCGGTGGCAGTCGGTTTGCCGGAAACCTTTCCGGCGCATCAGCCGCGCCAGCCGTTGTCCGGTTCACTGCGCCGCTACGGCGCGCTGTTGTCCGACCGGGTTTACCTCGGCTACGCCTTGACCGGCGGTATTTCGATTGCCGGCATGTTTGCCTACATCGCTGGTTCACCGTTCGTATTTATCAAACTGTACGGCGTGCCCGCCGAGCATTACGGCTGGCTATTCGGCTCCAACGCCGCTGGTTTTATTTTGGTGGCACAGCTCAATGCTCGGTTGCTGGCCAAGCGTGGCCCGGCGTTTTTGCTGTCGCGCACGGTATGGGTCTACGTAGCGGCGGCGTTGTCGCTGCTGGGCATTGCCGCCTTGCGCACCGAGGCGCTATGGCCGTTGCTGGTGCCACTGTTTATTTGCATCGCAAGCCTGGGCTGCATTTTGCCCAACACTTCGGCGTGCGCCATGAGCGGCCAGGGTGCGCGTGCCGGTAGCGCGTCGGCGCTGCTGGGCTGCATTCAGTTTGGCGTGGCGGCGGGTGCAGCGTCGCTGGTCGGCGTGTTGCACGATGGCACGGCGATGCCGATGGCGATGGTCATCAGCGTGTGCGGTGTATTGGCCGTGACGATTGCCATGTCGACCCAGCGCCTGCAACGGGCGAGGGCCGTGCAAGCGCAGGTCTGAAGTGCCAATCAGCCAGCGGCGGAGCGTTGCTGGCTGAGGGGAATGCGGTGAGGCGCTTGAATGCGGGCTTGCAGGGTGTCGGCAAAGGCACGGGCCTCGGCCTCACTGCGGAAGGTGAACGCGTCGCCGTCGAGGCTGACCTGCCATTTGTTGCCTGGGGATTTTGCTAACGCTCTTATCAGGATCTTCATTGCTGACTTCCTCACGTAAAAGAATCGTGGCAAAGGCGGCCAATATAAACCCGAATGCGCTCAAAAATATGACAAAGGTCAACTCTCTGACTAGCGGTGTCGTCCATTACTCACAGGAATAAAGGACGACACTGACAGACGTTTTCAGAACCCTTCCAACACGATCTTGCCCTTGGCCTTGCCGCTTTCCAGCAGCGCGTGGGCACGGCGCAGGTTCTCTGCGTTGATCACACCGAAGTGCTCACCCACTGTAGTTTTCAACGTGCCGGCGTCGATCAGTTCAGCCACGCGGTTGAGCAGGTTGTGCTGTTCGATCATGTCCGGCGTTTCGAACATCGAGCGCGTGTACATGAATTCCCAGTGCAACGACAGGCTCTTGCGCTTGAGCTTGCTCACATCCAGCGCCTTGGGGTCGTCGATCAGTGCCAGCTTGCCTTGCGGTTCCAGGGCTTCCACCAGTTGGTCCAGGTGATGATCGGTCTGGGTCAGGCTGGCGACGTGGGTCACGTGTGGGTGGCCGGCGTTTTTCAGCGCTTCACTCAGCGGCTGGCTATGGTCGATCACCAGGTCGGCGCCGAGTGCCTTGGCCCATTCCTGGGTTTGCGGGCGCGAAGCGGTGCCGATGACTTTCAGCGCCGTGAGTTGGTTGGCCAGTTGGGTCAGGATCGACCCCACACCCCCGGCGGCGCCGACGATCAGCAGGCTCTGGCCTTCGTCTTCTTTACCTTCACGTACTTGCAGGCGCTCGAACAGCAGCTCCCAGGCGGTGATGGCAGTCAGCGGCAGCGCGGCAGCTTCGGCAAAGCCCAGGCTCTTGGGCATATGCCCGACGATGCGCTCATCCACGGTGTGCAGTTCGCTGTTACCGCCCGGGCGTACCAGGGAGCCTGCGTAAAACACCTTGTCCCCGGCCTTGAACAGCGTCACGTCGCTGCCGACGGCCTTGACCACACCGGCCACGTCCCAACCCAACACCTTGGCGGCGCCATTTTCCGGGGCGACGTTCTGGCGCACCTTGGTGTCCACCGGGTTGACCGAGATGGCTTTGACTTCCACCAACAGGTCGCGCGGGCCTGCGACCGGTTCCGGCAGTTCGATGTCTTGCAGGGCGTTTGCGTCAGTGATCGGCAGTGAGTTGTAGTAGGCAATGGCTTTCATAAAGGCTCCGGTAACCAGGTAATCGTGATTCAGACCCACTGTGGCGAGGGAGCTTGCTCGCGCTGGGCTGCGAAGCGGCCCCAAAACCTGGCGACCGTAGATACCGGTTTGGGAGCGCTTCGCACGTCAGCGCAAGCAAGCGTGCTCGCCGCAACAAGCTCGCTTTTGCGAAGAGTGGGTTTATCAGGCAAGAAACTTCAGGCGCTTGAGTTCGAAGTGTTCGATCACATCAGCGGCCTTGGCGCGGAAACTCTGGATATGCGCGCTCTGGTCGTGGTCGGCCAGCGCCGCGTCGTCGCTCCAGCGTTCGAGCATGTAGAAGGTCTCAGGGTGTTGCAGGTCCTGGTGCAGATCGTACTGCTCGCAACCGGCTTCAAGACGGGTCGGTTCCAGCAGGCCGCGCAGCAGGGTTTCGAGGGTGGTGTGTTGGCCGGGTTTGGCGATCAGCGTGGCGATGACGTTAAAGGCAGTAGACATATTCAACTCCTGACACGTGATGAACGGGATGGGCAGATGATTGGCTATTTCCCAGGAAGATAAAACCCGCTAAAACAGCAGTCTGTTTCAATAGAATTTTGATAATCGGCGGGAATGCATGCTGCGTTTTGATGATTTGCAGTTGTTTGTACGGGCCGCGGACCTGGGCAGTTTGTCCGCTGCGGCGCGCGTTATGGACCTGTCGCCTGCGGTGGCCAGCGCCGCGTTGAAGCGCATCGAGCAGCAACTGGGCACGCGTTTGCTGGCGCGCTCCACCCGCAGCCTGCGGTTGACCGCCGAAGGCGAAGGCTTCCTGGAATATGCCCGTGCCGCGTTGAGTTCGCTGGACGAAGGGCGGCGCTTATTGGCCAGCGGCCAAGACCATGTCAGCGGCGTGCTGCAATTGTCGGCACCTTCGGACTTCGGGCGTAACCAGTTGTTGCCGTGGCTGGATGAGTTCCAGCTTGAATACCCGCAACTGAGCATCCGCCTGCTGCTGGGCGACCGGATCGCTGACCTGTTTCGCCAGCCGGTGGATATTGCCCTGCGCTACGGCGAGCCTGAAGACTCCAGCCTGATCGCCTTGCCCATCGCCCCAGGCAATATTCGCGTGCTGTGCGCCGCGCCCAGCTACCTGGCGCGGCATGGCGAGCCCCGCCACCTGGAACAACTGGCCCAGCACAATTGCCTGCTGTACATGCTGGGCAGTCGCGTTCACGACCACTGGAGTTTTCACGATGGCAAGCGCGAGGTCAGCCTGACGGTAAGTGGCGACCGTTTCAGTGACGACGCCGATGTGGTCCGCCGCTGGGCGGTGGCGGGTGTCGGCATTGCCTACAAATCCTGGCTGGATGTGAGCGCCGATGTGCTGGCCGGGCGGCTGCGCTTGATCCTGCCGGAGCTGCGCGGTGAACGTACGCCGCTCAATCTGCTGTGCGCCCACCGTGCGCAGTTGAGCAAACCGATCAATCTGCTGCGGGAAATGCTCGTGTCCCGCTGTGCGGTATTGACCGCGCAATGGCCAGGGCGATTGAGCGCTGGGCAATAGCCTCCACCAAAGCAGGAAATTTCACTCAGATCCTGTCCCTCTCCGCGCTGTCAGACGCCGCGGAACGGGCGGTTTGCGCCCCCTATACTTCGGTTCCAACCGCAGCAGACAAATGATTTACAAGGAGTGAATACATGGAAGCAGCACCTTGCATCAGTCACATCGCCAGCTTGCTCTGCGAGCCCAAGCGCACCGCCATGCTCTGGGCCTTGATGGACGGTTCGGCCAAGTCTTCAGAGGAACTGGCGACGCTCGCCGGGTTGTCGCCGGCATCGGCCGTGGCACATTTGTCGCGGCTCACTGGGGGTGGATTGCTGCGGGTTGAAGCCCGGCGCGGCAAGCGCGTGTTTCGTATGGCGGCCGCCGATGTCAGCGCTGCTATCGACGCGTTGGCCAGTACCACCATGGCCAGTGCCGCGCGCAGCACGCCGGATGTTTTACCGCCGGCATTGCTGGCGCCGGCGCCATTGCGGCGCGCGCGGTTGTGTCATGGCCACTTGGGCGGTGAGTTGGCGGCAGGTCTTTACCTGCGGATGCTGGAAGCCGGCTGGATCGACCGTCATGAACAGCGCGCCGATGTCACCCTGGCGGGAGCGCGGCACCTGGCGGGCGTGGGCATTTTTACCCAGGCGCTGGCGTCGCCCTTGGCGTGCGACTGTTTTGACTGGAGTCAGCAACAACCGCACCTGGGCGGTGCATTGGGGGCCGGGTTGCTGAAACTGTTTTTGCAGTCCGGCTGGATCAGCGTGGTCAATGAGTCCCAGGCCTTGCTGGTCACCGACCTCGGGTTTGTGGAAATCAACCGTCTGGCCGCGTTGTAGGCGGGCAATGGTCGTTCAGAGTTTCAGTCAGGTCGCATCCAGCAATTAGCGGTGAAAACGATACCGCACACTCGCCGAGGGGTTTTTCACACAGGGGGTGCGGCATGGGTATGCAAGGCTATAGCGCAGCGCAGCGGTTGGAACGGTTGCCCATCAGCGGTTACCACCGAGTCATCTTTATCATCATCGCCCTGGCGTTTTTCTTCGATTCCATGGACCTGGCGATGATGACGTTTCTATTGGGCTCGATCAAAACCGAGTTCGGCCTGAGCACCGCCCAGGCTGGGTTGCTGGCCAGTTCGAGTTTTTTCGGCATGGTAGTCGGTGCGTCTTTATCCGGGATGCTGGCGGACCGGTTCGGGCGCAAACCGGTGTTCCAGTGGAGCATCGTGTTGTGGGGTATCGCCAGCTACTTGTGTTCCACGGCGCAGACGGTGGAGACGTTGACACTGTTTCGCATCCTGCTGGGGATCGGCATGGGCATGGAGTTCCCCATTGCGCAGTCGATGCTCTCGGAGTTGATCCCTGCGAAAGGGCGCGGGCGCTATATCGCCTTGATGGATGGTTTCTGGCCGCTCGGTTTTGTGGCGGCGGGGGTGCTGTCTTATTTGCTGCTGCCGGTGATTGGCTGGCGCGACATCTTCTTGGTGTTGGCCGTGCCGGCGGTGTTTGTCTTGGCGATTCGGTTTTTTATCCCGGAGTCGCCGCGCTGGCTTGAGCAGGCAGGACGGCACGAGGCGGCAGACAAAGTGTTGCAGGGCATTGAGCAAAAAGTGCGTGACTCACTGGGGCGTGCCGACTTGCCGGAGCCAATTGCCTTGCCGCGGGTTGAGAGCGTGCCGGGGACGTTTTTCTCGGCGTTTCAGCAGTTGTGGTCGGCACAGTATCGCCAGCGCACGATGATGATCTGGAGCGTGTGGTTCTTTGCGTTGCTCGGGTTTTACGGGCTGACTTCCTGGCTGAGCGCGTTATTGCAGCAGTCGGGTTTTGCCGTGACACAGTCGGTGTACTACACAGTCATTATTTCACTGGGCGGGATTCCCGGTTTCTTGATGGCGGCCTGGCTGGTGGAGCGCTGGGGGCGCAAACCGGTATGCGTGGTGACGTTGCTGGGCGGTGGGGTAATGGCGTTTCTGTATGGGCAGAGCGCTGTGTTTGGCGGCAACGTGGGGCTGCTGATTACGTCGGGGCTGTTGATGCAGTTCTTTCTGTTTGGCATGTGGGCGGTGCTGTACACCTACACGCCGGAGCTGTACCCCACTTCTGCGCGGGCCACCGGTTCCGGGTTTGCCTCGGCGATTGGTCGGGTCGGCTCATTGCTGGGGCCGTTGGTGACTGGGTTGGTGTTTCCGATAACCGGGCAGGGCGGGGTGTTTGCTTTGGGCGCGCTGTGTTTTGCGGTGGCGGCGCTGGTGGTGTGGGTGTTTGGGATGGAGACGAAGGGCAAAACGTTGGAAGAACTGACCGAAATCTAAAGGCCAGTGAGGTCAATGTGGGAGCGGGCTTGCTCGCGAATGCGGTGTGTCAGTCAATACATGTGTCGACTGAAACACCGCATTCGCGGGCAAGCCCGCTCCCACATTTAGCCTGCATTCCTTCAGTGAGCGCGGGTTATGGCTTTACCAACCGCGCATCCAGGCTGTTCTGCGCCAGGCGTTTGGCCTGGTCCTGGGTCATGCCCAGCGAGGTGTACAGCGCGTGGAAGTTCTCGGTGACGTAACCGCCGAAGTATGCCGGGTCATCCGAATTCACTGTCACTTTCACACCACGCTCGAGCATGTCGAGAATGTTATGTTGGGCCATGTCATCGAATACGCACAGCTTGGTGTTGGACAGCGGGCACACGGTCAGCGGGATCTGCTCATCGATGATCCGCTGCATCAAGCGCTCGTCTTCAATGGCGCGCACGCCATGGTCGATGCGCTGGATTTTCAGCAGGTCGATGGCTTCCCAAATGTACTCCGGCGGGCCTTCTTCGCCGGCGTGGGCCACGGTGAGGAAGCCTTCGTGACGAGCACGGTCGAACACGCGCTGGAACTTGCTCGGCGGGTGACCCATTTCCGAGCTGTCCAGGCCGACGGCCACAAACGCGTCACGGAACGGCAGCGCCTGGTCGAGGGTTTTCTCGGCTTCGGCTTCGCTCAAGTGGCGCAGGAAACTCAGGATCAAACCGCTGGTGATGCCCAGTTGCTGCTCGCCGTCTTTGAGCGCGGCGGCGATGCCGTTAAGCACCACTTCGAACGGTACACCACGGTCGGTATGGGTTTGCGGGTCGAAGAACGGTTCTGTGTGGATCACGTTCTGTTCTTTGCAGCGCAGCAGGTAGGCCCAGGTCAGGTCGTAGAAATCCTGGGAGGTGCGCAGCACATCGGCGCCCTTGTAATACAAGTCGAGAAACTCTTGCAGGTTGTTGAAGGCGTAGGCCTTGCGCAGGGTTTCGACGTCGTTCCACGGCAGTGCAATTTTGTTGCGTTCGGCCAGGGCGAACAGCAACTCAGGCTCCAGCGAGCCTTCCAGGTGCAGGTGCAATTCGGCCTTGGGCAGGGCGTTGAGCCAATCGTACATGTCTACATTCTCATCAGGTGCAATGGCGGCATTCTACAGGCCATGGCCGAAATAATCGGCAAAACCTGACCAGCAGGAGAGTATTGGTTTTGTTCATGCAAGCAGCGCGTGAACTAAGGTGTAACGAAACGTTAGCGGCGTGGTGCAGTCTGTACCCCATCAATGACTGATTTGCTGCACGAAAAGGCCCGGAATGCTCACATCCCTCAAGCAAGAAAAATACATGCTGTTGGCGCTGATTGCCGCCATCGCCGCCTACCCGTTGGAGCACTGGATGCTGCGCAGCGGGCAGATGGTGGCGCTGCTGGCCGGTATCGTGCTGATCGGCTTTATCGTCGTGGCCTCGATGCGCGTGGCCCACCACGCCGAGCAGCTCGCGGAAAAAGTCGGCGACCCCTACGGCACCATGATCCTGACCCTCGCCGCCGTGCTGGTGGAAGTGGTGATCCTGGCGATCATGATGAGCAACGAGCCGTCGCCGACCCTGGTACGCGACACGATTTACTCGGCGGTGATGCTCGACATCAACGGCATCCTCGGCCTGGCCGCACTGATGGGCGGCATCAAGCATGGTGAACAGTCCTACAACGACGACTCGGCCCGCACTTACAGCGTGATGATCCTCACGGCGATGGGGGTGTCGATGGTGGTGCCGGAATTTATCCCCGAGGCCGACTGGAAAATTTACTCAGCCTTCACCATCGGCGCGATGGTGGTGCTCTATACCCTGTTCCTGCGCATGCAGGTGGGGCCGCACAGCTATTTCTTCAGCTACAGCTACCCGGAAAAACGCCGCAAAAAACAGCCGGAAGAACGGCAAGAGCCGCCGATCAGCCTGGCGTTCTCCATCGCCACCTTGGTGTTTGGCGTAATCGTGATTGGCGCCCTGGCCGAGGTGATGTCCAAAACCCTCGACCTGGGCCTGGAAGGGACAGGCGCGCCGCCAGTGATCACGGCGATTGTGGTCGCGGCGATTTCAGCGGCACCTGAAATTTTGACGGCATTGCGCGCAGCGTTGGCCAACCGCATGCAGTCGGTGGTAAACATCGCACTGGGCGCGTCGTTGTCGACGGTGATCCTGACCGTGCCGGTGATGGAAGCCATGGCGCTCTACACCGGCCAGCCATTCCAGATGGCGATGACGCCGGTGCAAACCGTGATGGTGTTGATCACGCTGATCGTCAGCGCGATCAACCTCAACGATGGCGAAACCAACGCCATCGAAGGGATGACCCATTTTGTGTTGTTTGCGACGTTTATCATGCTGTCGCTGCTTGGGTTGTAACCAAATTTAGGCACACCACAGAGCCCATGTGGGAGCGGGCTTGCTCGCGAATGCGGTGGAGCAGTCAGCTTATTAATCGACTGACACACTGCCTTCGCGAGCAAGCCCGCTCCCACATTTTCGAAGGTGTTTCTTCAGTTAAGCCCGGTTGATCAGTTCCCGCGCCGCCTGGCTGTGATCGGCAATCAAGCCTTTCAAATCCAGGCCTTCGACCTGGCCGTCAATCACCCGCCATTTACCGCCAATCATCACCCGGTCCGCACGGTCGGCACCGCACAGCAGCAGTGCCGAAATCGGATCATGGCTGCCGGAGAAGCGCAGCTCGTCGAGTTTGAACAGCGCCAGATCAGCCTGTTTGCCCACGGCCAATTCGCCAATATCCGTACGCCCGAGCAATTGCGCCGAACCCTTTGTAGCCCAACCCAGCACGCCTTCGGGGGTGATCTTTTCGGCGCCGTAACGCAGGCGCTGGATATACAAGGCCTGGCGGGTTTCAAGGATCATGTTCGACGCGTCGTTGGAGGCGGAGCCATCCACGCCAAGCCCAATCGGCGCGCCGGCAGCGAGCAGGTCCAAGGTCGGACAGATACCGGACGCCAGGCGCATGTTCGAGCTTGGGCAATGGCAGATGCCGGTGCCGGCCGCGCCGAGGCGCGCGATTTCATCCGGGTTGAAGTGAATGCCATGGGCCAGCCAGGTACGCGGGCCGAGCCAGCCGACGCTGTCGAGGTAGTCGACGGTGCGCAGGCCGAAGCGCTGCAGGCAGAAGTCTTCCTCGTCGAGGGTTTCCGCCAGGTGAGTGTGCAGGCGCACGTCGAGGCTGTTGGCGAGTTCGGCGCTGGCCTGCATGATTTGCGGGGTGACCGAAAACGGCGAGCAGGGCGCCAGGGCAATCTGGATTTGCGCGCCGTCGCCATGCTGGTGGTATTCGCGAATCAGGCGCTGGCTGTCTTCGAGGATGACGTGGCCTTGTTGCACGGTCTGTTGCGGCGGCAGGCCGCCATCGGCTTCGCCCAGGCTCATGGAACCGCGAGTGAGCATGGCGCGCATGCCCAGTTCGCGCACGCTGTCGACTTGCACGTCGATGGCATTTTCCAGGCCTTCGGGGAACAGGTAATGGTGATCCGCCGCAGTGGTGCAGCCTGAGAGCAGTAATTCCGCCAAGGCGACTTTGGATGCCAGCGCGAGTTTTTCCGGGGTCAGCCGCGCCCATACCGGGTACAGGGTTTTCAGCCATGGAAACAGCGGCTGATTAACCACCGGCGCCCAGGCGCGGGTCAGGGTTTGGTAGAAGTGGTGATGGGTGTTGATCAACCCGGGCAGGATCACGTGTTCGCGAGCGTCGAACACTTGCCCGCAAGGCACGGCGGGTTCTTTCCCCCAGCCCAGCACTTCGGTGATCACACCGTCTTGCACCACCAGGCCGCCACGGCCGTCGAGGCCATTGGCAGTGAAAATCGCGAGGGGGTTTTTTAACCAGATACGGGTCGCAGGCATTGGCCGGCTCCTCTGAATGATGGGTTCAGGTTTGCCAGCTCAGTGTTGCCCTGTCTGCTGATCCAGGGTCGCCGGTTAAGGCGAGGTCGGTAGATTACGTGTAGTTCTGAATCTGGTCTAGCGCTAGGGGCATCCCCAATGCCGTTCAGTTGAGCGCTGATCTCTTGTGGGAGCGGGCTTGCTCGCGAAAGCGGTGGGTCAGTCAACATTAATGTTTGCTGGGCTGACGTCTTCGCGAGCAAGCCCGCTCCCACATGTTGATCCGGGGTATTACCAGGCGATGGTGTCGCCTTTGTAGTCGATGAAGTGATGGCCGCCCTTGCCGGTATAGGCGTTCACTTGATCCACCAGGCCGCGCACGCTGGTATCCACATCAATGTGCGCGTTTTCACCGCCCATATCGGTCTTCACCCAGCCCGGGTGCAACGACAGCACGGTGAGTGTGTGGTCGCCGAGTTGGGTGATGAAGCTGTTGGTCATGGAGTTGAGTGCAGCCTTGCTCGCCTTGTACAGCGCCAGGTCCGAACCGTCGGGAATGGTCACGCTACCGAGTACCGAACTCATGAAGGCCAGTACACCGCTGTCTTTACGGATCTGCCCGACAAAACGCTGGGCCAGGTTGATCGGCGCCACGGCGTTGGTGAAAAACAGCTGGCCGACTTCCGCCAGGGTGGCGTGGCCAGGTTCCTGGTTGGCCGGGCCCTTGACGCCGGCGTTGACGAACAGCAGGTCGAAAGTGTGGCCCTTGAGGCGCTGGTTCAGGGCGATCACGGCTTGCTGATCGTCCATGTCGAGCTTCTCGATGTGTGACGGGCCTAAGGCTTTCAAGGCATCCGCGTTGTTCGGGTCGCGCACGGTGGCGGTCACGTCCCAGCCGTCCTGGAGCAATTGCTTGACCAGGCCAAGGCCTAGCCCGCGGGAGGCGCCGATGATCAGTGCAGTTTTTGGCGTAGGCATGCAGGGCTTCCTTTGACGTCGCGGTTCAGGGAATTGAGCGAACAACATTAGCAGTTTCAGCGCTCCAGCAGGATGCGTCCACGGCTCAGGTCGGCGAGTTGGGTTTGCAGGGTGTCGATGTGTGCTTCGCCCAGTGCCAGTTGCAGCTCCACGCCATTGGCGGTGAAGGTTTCCTCCACCACCAACCCGCCGAGTTCGGCGACGCGCAGTTTCACCAGGTTCAACTCGGAGAATCCGCAGGCGCAACTCAGTGGTACGCGGCTGATCAGCTCGATACGTTCGGCATTCTGCAGGCATTTGTTTGCGCCGCCGCCGTAGGCACGGGCCAGGCCACCGGTGCCCAGTTGGATGCCGCCGTACCAGCGAATCACCAGCACCGCGACTTGGTCAAACCCTTGGGCTTCGATGGCCGCCAGAATCGGGCGCCCGGCCGTGCCACCGGGTTCGCCGTCGTCGTTGCTGCGGTACTGGTCGGCCAGTTTCCAGGCCCAGCAGTTGTGCGTGGCGTTGAAGTCGCTGTGCTGCTCGAAAAACGCTTGGGCGTCTTGCGCGCTGGTGATCGGCGCCGCGAGGGTGATGAAACGGCTTTTGCGTATTTCTTCACGAAATTCGCAAAGGCCGGTGAGCGTGAAAGGCATAAGTCGCTTCGTTTATTGGGCCGGCTTGATGCCACAGCCTTTGAGAATGATATGGATCAGGTTAGTGCCAGCGTCTTCCATGTCTTGTTTGGTCAGCTTGGTGCGACCGGTGACGCGGCAGATCTGGGTGGCGAAGTCGGCGTAGTGCTGAGTGCTGCCCCACAACAGGAATATCAGGTGCACGGGGTCGATGGGGTCCATCTTGCCGGCGTCGATCCAGGCTTGGAACACTGCCGCGCGGCCGCTGAACCAGGCGCGGTAATCCTGGCTGAAATATTCGGTGAGGCATTCGCCGCCACTGATGATCTCCATGGCGAAGATGCGCGAGGCCTGTGGGTGGCGCCGGGAAAACTCCATCTTGGTGCGGATGTAGCGGGTCAGGGCCACGGCCGGGTCATCCTCGGCGGTCAGCGCGTTGAAGGTGCTGTCCCACAGTTCGAGGATATTGCTCAGCACCGCGATATACAGGCCAAGCTTGTTGGTGAAGTAGTAATGCAAGTTGGCCTTGGGCAGCCCGGCACTCGAGGCAATGGTGTTCATGCTGGTGCCTTTGTAGCCATGGCGCGCGAACTCATCTTCAGCAGCCTGGAGAATCGCTTGTTCGTTCTTTTGCCGAATACGGCTGGCGGGTTTACCGGCGTGGTTGCTGTGGGCAGGAACTTCGAGGCTCATGGAGGTTTCCGTGCTGATCGATAGAGACGACGTGTGCACAGATAACCCACCCTCAAGCCTCAGACAAGTCCCGATGCAATAAAACCGTCAAAGCGGTTCCAGTGTGTCGCTTTCCGACGTGTGGTTTGCGGCAGCAGTGGTCGCTTTGGCTTCCGGCAATAACAGGCACAACACGATAGCGGTCAGGCCACCGCTGGTGATGGCTGAGTCGAACAGGTTTTGCACCAGGGCCGGCATCAAGTGCAACAGGCCGGGTTGGGCGGCAATGCCCAGGCCCACGCCGAACGAAGTGGCGATGATCAGCATGCTGCGTCGGTCCAGCGGCGCCTGGGCGAGGATGCGCACACCGGCAGCGGCCACGCTGCCGAACATCACCAGGGTCGCGCCGCCCAATACCGGTTTGGGGATTTGCTGCAGCACGGCGCCGATCAGCGGAAACAAGCCGAGGCAAAACAGCAGCACGCCAATGTACAAACCGACGTAACGACTGGCCACGCCGGTGAGCTGAATCACGCCGTTGTTCTGCGCGAAGGTGGTGTTGGGAAAGGCGCTGAAGGTGGCGGCGATCATGCAACTCACGCCATCGCCCAACACGCCGCCCTTGAGTCGGCTTATATAAGAGGGGCCGCTGATGGGCTGACGGGCAATCATGCAATTGGCAGTGAGGTCGCCGACGGTTTCGATACTGCTGATCAGATAAATCAGCGCGATGGGTAGGAAGGCGCTCCAGTCGAAAGTGAAACCAAAGCGAAACGGCATCGGCACGCTAATCAAGGGTAAGTCAGGCAGGGCTTGGGGCACCAGCTTGCCGCTGAACCAGGCAGCCAGACTGCCGAGGGCCAGGCCGATGATGATCGCCGAGAGACGCACCCACGGCGTGTTGGAGCGGTTGAGCAGAATGATGGTCAGCACCACGAACACGCCCAGCGCCAGGTTGATGGGCGCGCCGAAGTCGGGCGCGTTGAACCCGCCACCGAGGTCGGTGATGCCGACTTTGATCAGGCTGATACCGATCAGGGTGATGACAATCCCGGTAACTAATGGCGTGATCACTCGACGTAGCTGGCCGATAAAGCGGCTCAGCACGATCTGCACCGCCGCGCCGAAAAAGCACACGCCAAAGATCATCGCCATGATGTCTTCCGGGCTGCCACCGCGTTGCTTCACCAGGAAACCCGCCGACAGCACTGCGCCGAGAAACGCAAAGCTGGTGCCTTGCAGGCAGATCATCCCGGCGCCGATGCCAAACGGCCTACGTGCCTGAATGAACGTGCCGACGCCGGAGACCATCAACGCCATGCTGATCAAGTAGGGCAAATGGGCGGTGAGGCCCAGGGTGGAACCGATAATCAACGGTGGCGTGATGATGCCGACGAAGGCGGCCAGCACATGTTGCAGTGCGGCCAGTAGGGCGGGCAGGGGTTTTGGTCGGTCATTGAGGCCGTAGATCAGGTCGCTGGGGCTGGAGGATTCTGGGGGCATGGCGGGCAAACTCGAGGCGGACGGTTCAAGGTCCTTGCCTCCTTGCAAAAAACTGTCCAGTTGCTCAGCTTTTGGCGAGAGGCCCGAGTTAGCGCGTTGCCGCCAGGCTCTCGAGAAAGCTTTCCAGCACCAAATGAGGGCGACGGCCTTTGCGCGTGACCGATGCGAGGCTTAAATCGTAAAACCGTGTAGTCGGTTTCAGCGCGCGTAGTCGGCCTTGTTGCACCCACAGGCTGGCGTAGTGATCGGGCAGGTAGCCGATATAGCGGCCGGTGAGGATCAGGAACGCCATGCCTTCACGGTCCGAAGCGCTGGCGGTGCAGTTGAGTGCCTGGTAGTGGGCCTGGATCTCGGCGGGCAGGCGGAAAGTGGGGGCGATGGCGTCCTGGCTGTCGATGCGGGTGTCGTCCAGTTGCTTGTCGTCGGCATAAAACAACGGGTGGCCGACCGCGCAATAAAGCAGCGAGCGTTCGCTGTACAGCGGCTGGTACTCCAGGCCGGACAAGGCGCTGGCCTGGGGCACCACGCCGACGTGCAGGCGCCCGTCGAGTACGCCTTGCTCGACTTCGTTGGGGGCGATCATACGGATTTGTATCTGCACGTCCGGGCCGCGCTCTTTCAGCTGCGCCAAGGCGTGGGTAATGCGCATGTGCGGCAGGGTGACGAGGTTGTCGGTGAGGCCGATGATCAGCTCGCCGCGCAAATGCTGGTGCAGGCCGTTGACCTCAGTGCGAAAGCTTTCCAGGGCACTTAACAATTGCAAGGCCGATTGGTAGACCTCACGGCCTTCCTCAGTCAGGGAGAAACCGGCGCGTCCGCGTTGGCAAAGTCTTAACCCGAGGCGCTGTTCCAGGTCACTCATTTGCTGGCTGATGGCCGAGCGGCCGATGCCGAGCACGGTTTCTGCCGCCGAGAAACCGCCGCATTCCACCACGCTGCGAAAGATGCGCAACAGGCGGATATCGAAGTCGCTGACTTGGGCCAGTGGGTCGGGTCGACGGCTGCTCATAGTTTAGTGAAGGCCTGACTGAAGGTTAGAAGAGTTGAATTTCACCGACTTTATCCCCGTGGCAATTTAGCTGCAACAACGCTTTTCAATCCCGACGCTGCCTTTTGCCCTGCGAGGTTTTGCTGATGAACATGCCCGAAAACGCCCCTTCGTCCCTGGCCAGCCAACTGAAGTTGGATGCGCACTGGATGCCCTACACCGCCAACCGTAACTTCCAGCGTGACCCGCGCCTGATCGTGGCCGCCGAAGGCAGCTGGTTGACCGATGACAAGGGCCGCAAGGTGTACGATTCGTTGTCGGGCCTGTGGACCTGCGGCGCCGGGCACACACGCAAGGAAATTCAGGCAGCCGTATCCAAGCAGTTGGGCACCCTGGACTACTCCCCAGGCTTCCAATACGGTCATCCGTTGTCGTTCCAGCTGGCGGAAAAGATTACCGACCTGACCCCAGGCAACCTGAACCATGTGTTTTTCACCGACTCCGGCTCCGAGTGTGCTGATACCGCGGTGAAGATGGTGCGTGCCTACTGGCGCCTGAAGGGCCAAGCCACCAAGACCAAAATGATCGGCCGCGCCCGGGGCTATCACGGTGTGAACATCGCCGGCACCAGCCTGGGTGGCGTGAACGGTAACCGTAAGCTGTTTGGTCAGGGCCTGATGGATGTGGACCACTTGCCGCACACCTTACTGGCGAGCAATGCCTTTTCCCGTGGCATGCCGGAGCAGGGCGGTATCGCCTTGGCCGACGAACTGCTCAAGCTGATCGAGTTGCACGACGCGTCGAACATCGCTGCGGTATTCGTCGAGCCGATGGCCGGCTCCGCTGGCGTGCTGGTGCCGCCACAGGGTTACCTCAAGCGTCTGCGTGAGATTTGCGATCAGCACAACATTCTGTTGGTGTTCGACGAAGTGATCACCGGTTTTGGCCGAACCGGCTCGATGTTCGGTGCCGACAGCTTTGGTGTGACCCCGGACCTGATGTGTATCGCCAAGCAAGTCACCAACGGCGCCATCCCAATGGGCGCGGTGATTGCCAGCAGCGAGATCTATCAGACCTTCATGAACCAGGCGACGCCGGAGTACGCCGTGGAATTCCCCCACGGCTACACCTACTCGGCGCACCCGGTTGCTTGCGCTGCAGGCCTGGCGGCGTTGGACCTGTTGCAGAAGGAAAACCTGGTGCAGAGCGTCGCCGAAGTCGCCCCGCACTTTGAGAATGCGCTGCACGGTTTGAAGGGCAGCAAGAACGTGATCGACATTCGTAACTACGGCCTGGCCGGTGCGATCCAGATTGCCCCGCGTGACGGTGATGCCATCGTGCGTCCATTTGAGGCCGGCATGGCCTTGTGGAAAGCCGGGTTTTACGTGCGCTTTGGCGGCGATACCCTGCAGTTCGGGCCAACGTTCAACAGCAAGCCGCAGGACTTGGATCGTCTGTTCGATGCGGTCGGCGAAGTGCTGAACAAAATCGACTGATTTCTCCTTCTATATAGAACAACTTTTCAGGAGCCCTGCATGAGCCTTATCCAACATTTGATCAATGGCCAGTTGGTCAGTGAGTCCGGTCGCACTGCCGACGTGTACAACCCGTCCACCGGCCAAGTGATTCACCAAGTACCGCTGGCCAGCCGCGAAACCATTCAAAGCGCTATCGACTCGGCCAAGGCGGCGTTCCCGGCCTGGCGTAATACCCCACCGGCCAAGCGTGCCCAGGTGATGTTTCGTTTCAAGCAGTTGCTGGAGCAGAACGAGGCGCGTATCTCGCAGTTGATCAGCGAGGAGCATGGCAAGACGCTGGAAGATGCGGCCGGTGAGCTCAAGCGCGGGATCGAGAACGTTGAGTACGCGTGCTCGGCGCCGGAGATTCTCAAGGGCGAGTACAGCCGTAACGTGGGGCCGAACATTGATGCATGGTCGGATTTCCAGCCGCTGGGCGTAGTGGCGGGTATTACCCCGTTCAACTTCCCGGCGATGGTGCCGTTGTGGATGTACCCGCTGGCGATTGTTTGCGGTAACTGTTTCATCCTGAAACCTTCGGAGCGTGATCCAAGTTCAACGCTGCTGATCGCGCAATTGCTGCAGGAAGCCGGTCTGCCTAAAGGCGTGTTGAGTGTGGTGCACGGCGACAAGGGCGCGGTGGATGCGCTGATCGAAGCGCCGGAAGTCAAAGCGTTGAGCTTTGTAGGTTCGACGCCGATTGCCGAATACATCTATTGCGAGGCGACCAAGCGCGGTAAACGCGTGCAGGCGTTGGGCGGAGCGAAGAACCACGCGGTGCTGATGCCGGATGCGGACCTGGACAATGCAGTCAGTGCCTTGATGGGTGCGGCGTATGGTTCTTGCGGTGAGCGTTGCATGGCGATCTCGGTGGCGGTGTGCGTGGGTGACCAGGTGGCGGATGCGTTGATTGCCAAGCTGGTGCCGCAGGTCAAGGCGCTGAAGATTGGTGCCGGCACTTCGTGTGGCCTGGATATGGGGCCGTTGGTGACGGGCCAGGCGCGGGATAAGGTCAGTGGCTATATAGAAGACGGGGTGGCTTCGGGTGCTGAGCTGGTGGTGGATGGTCGCGGGTTGAGTATTGCGGGCCATGAAGAGGGGTTCTTCCTGGGCGGCAGCCTGTTTGACCGTGTGACGCCTGAGATGCGTATCTATAAAGAAGAGATCTTCGGGCCGGTGCTGTGTGTCGTTCGGGTGAGCAGCCTGGAAGCGGCGATGCAACTGATCAACGATCACGAGTACGGTAACGGCACCTGCATCTTTACCCGTGACGGTGAAGCGGCGCGCCTGTTCTGCGACGAGATTGAAGTGGGCATGGTCGGCGTGAACGTTCCGTTGCCGGTGCCGGTGGCGTATCACAGCTTTGGCGGCTGGAAACGTTCGCTGTTTGGTGACTTGCATGCTTATGGGCCGGATGGGGTGCGTTTCTACACGCGCCGCAAGGCGATTACCCAGCGTTGGCCGCAGCGTGCCAGCCATGAAGCGTCGCAGTTTGCCTTTCCGAGTTTGTAAGACGTTGTAGTTGAAAGCCGGCCCTGTGGGGCCGGCTTTCGCGTTTCTGGGGGCTTTTTGACCGATATGACAGAAATGTGAAAAAAGGTGTTGACGGCAGATTCTGGAAGTCTATAATTCGCCCCACTTCCGGCGCAGTCGAAACGGAAAACTCCTTGGTAAACAAAGAGTTATGCGAGATTCGACAGCGAGTTGCTTCAGTTCATCGAAGCCCAGAGGGAGTTGGTAGAGCGGTGTTGTTTAGCTCTATTAACGTTTCGATCCTCTCGGTCGAAAGCGGAGAAAAAGAGGTGTTGACAGCAGCGTGTAACGCTGTAGAATTCGCCTCCCGCTAACGAGAGATCGGAAGCGCAAGTGGTTGAAGTTGTTGAAGAAATCTTCGAAAACTTCTGAAAATAATCACTTGACAGCAAATGAGGCTGCTGTAGAATGCGCGCCTCGGTTGAGACGAAAGATCTTAACCAACCGCTCTTTAACAACTGAATCAAGCAATTCGTGTGGGTGCTTGTGGAGTCAGACTGATAGTCAACAAGATTATCAGCATCACAAGTTACTCCGCGAGAAATCAAAGATGTAACCAACGATTGCTGAGCCAAGTTTAGGGTTTCTTAAAAACCCAAAGATGTTTGAACTGAAGAGTTTGATCATGGCTCAGATTGAACGCTGGCGGCAGGCCTAACACATGCAAGTCGAGCGGTAGAGAGAAGCTTGCTTCTCTTGAGAGCGGCGGACGGGTGAGTAATGCCTAGGAATCTGCCTGGTAGTGGGGGATAACGTTCGGAAACGGACGCTAATACCGCATACGTCCTACGGGAGAAAGCAGGGGACCTTCGGGCCTTGCGCTATCAGATGAGCCTAGGTCGGATTAGCTAGTTGGTGAGGTAATGGCTCACCAAGGCTACGATCCGTAACTGGTCTGAGAGGATGATCAGTCACACTGGAACTGAGACACGGTCCAGACTCCTACGGGAGGCAGCAGTGGGGAATATTGGACAATGGGCGAAAGCCTGATCCAGCCATGCCGCGTGTGTGAAGAAGGTCTTCGGATTGTAAAGCACTTTAAGTTGGGAGGAAGGGCAGTTACCTAATACGTGATTGTTTTGACGTTACCGACAGAATAAGCACCGGCTAACTCTGTGCCAGCAGCCGCGGTAATACAGAGGGTGCAAGCGTTAATCGGAATTACTGGGCGTAAAGCGCGCGTAGGTGGTTTGTTAAGTTGGATGTGAAATCCCCGGGCTCAACCTGGGAACTGCATTCAAAACTGACTGACTAGAGTATGGTAGAGGGTGGTGGAATTTCCTGTGTAGCGGTGAAATGCGTAGATATAGGAAGGAACACCAGTGGCGAAGGCGACCACCTGGACTAATACTGACACTGAGGTGCGAAAGCGTGGGGAGCAAACAGGATTAGATACCCTGGTAGTCCACGCCGTAAACGATGTCAACTAGCCGTTGGAAGCCTTGAGCTTTTAGTGGCGCAGCTAACGCATTAAGTTGACCGCCTGGGGAGTACGGCCGCAAGGTTAAAACTCAAATGAATTGACGGGGGCCCGCACAAGCGGTGGAGCATGTGGTTTAATTCGAAGCAACGCGAAGAACCTTACCAGGCCTTGACATCCAATGAACTTTCTAGAGATAGATTGGTGCCTTCGGGAACATTGAGACAGGTGCTGCATGGCTGTCGTCAGCTCGTGTCGTGAGATGTTGGGTTAAGTCCCGTAACGAGCGCAACCCTTGTCCTTAGTTACCAGCACGTAATGGTGGGCACTCTAAGGAGACTGCCGGTGACAAACCGGAGGAAGGTGGGGATGACGTCAAGTCATCATGGCCCTTACGGCCTGGGCTACACACGTGCTACAATGGTCGGTACAGAGGGTTGCCAAGCCGCGAGGTGGAGCTAATCCCACAAAACCGATCGTAGTCCGGATCGCAGTCTGCAACTCGACTGCGTGAAGTCGGAATCGCTAGTAATCGCGAATCAGAATGTCGCGGTGAATACGTTCCCGGGCCTTGTACACACCGCCCGTCACACCATGGGAGTGGGTTGCACCAGAAGTAGCTAGTCTAACCTTCGGGAGGACGGTTACCACGGTGTGATTCATGACTGGGGTGAAGTCGTAACAAGGTAGCCGTAGGGGAACCTGCGGCTGGATCACCTCCTTAATCGACGACATCAGCTGCTCCATAAGTTCCCACACGAATTGCTTGATTCATTGAAGAAGACGATAGAAGCAGCTTTAAGCTCCAAGCTGATAGCTCTTAGCTAATCAGTTGCGCTCGAAATTGGGTCTGTAGCTCAGTTGGTTAGAGCGCACCCCTGATAAGGGTGAGGTCGGCAGTTCGAATCTGCCCAGACCCACCAATTTTGTTATGGGGCCATAGCTCAGCTGGGAGAGCGCCTGCCTTGCACGCAGGAGGTCAACGGTTCGATCCCGTTTGGCTCCACCATAACTGCTTCTGCTGTTAGAGTTTAGAAATGAATATTCTGAAGTGAATATTGATTTCTAGTCTTTGATTAGATCGTTCTTTAAAAATTTGGGTATGTGATAGAAAGATAGACTGAACGTTACTTTCACTGGTAACGGATCAGGCTAAGGTAAAATTTGTGAGTTACTCGTAATTGAGTATTATCGAATTTTCGGCGAATGTTGTCTTCACAGTATAACCAGATTGCTTGGGGTTATATGGTCAAGTGAAGAAGCGCATACGGTGGATGCCTTGGCAGTCAGAGGCGATGAAAGACGTGGTAGCCTGCGAAAAGCTTCGGGGAGTCGGCAAACAGACTTTGATCCGGAGATGTCTGAATGGGGGAACCCAGCCATCATAAGATGGTTATCTTACGCTGAATACATAGGCGTAAGAGGCGAACCAGGGGAACTGAAACATCTAAGTACCCTGAGGAAAAGAAATCAACCGAGATTCCCTTAGTAGTGGCGAGCGAACGGGGACTAGCCCTTAAGTGGCTTTGAGATTAGCGGAACGCTCTGGAAAGTGCGGCCATAGTGGGTGATAGCCCTGTACGCGAAAATCTCTTAGTCATGAAATCGAGTAGGACGGAGCACGAGAAACTTTGTCTGAATATGGGGGGACCATCCTCCAAGGCTAAATACTACTGACTGACCGATAGTGAACTAGTACCGTGAGGGAAAGGCGAAAAGAACCCCGGAGAGGGGAGTGAAATAGATCCTGAAACCGTATGCGTACAAGCAGTGGGAGCCCACTTTGTTGGGTGACTGCGTACCTTTTGTATAATGGGTCAGCGACTTATTTTCAGTGGCGAGCTTAACCGAATAGGGGAGGCGTAGCGAAAGCGAGTCTTAATAGGGCGTCTAGTCGCTGGGAATAGACCCGAAACCGGGCGATCTATCCATGGGCAGGTTGAAGGTTGGGTAACACTAACTGGAGGACCGAACCGACTACCGTTGAAAAGTTAGCGGATGACCTGTGGATCGGAGTGAAAGGCTAATCAAGCTCGGAGATAGCTGGTTCTCCTCGAAAGCTATTTAGGTAGCGCCTCATGTATCACTGTAGGGGGTAGAGCACTGTTTCGGCTAGGGGGTCATCCCGACTTACCAAACCGATGCAAACTCCGAATACCTACAAGTGCCGAGCATGGGAGACACACGGCGGGTGCTAACGTCCGTCGTGAAAAGGGAAACAACCCAGACCGTCAGCTAAGGTCCCAAAGTTATGGTTAAGTGGGAAACGATGTGGGAAGGCTTAGACAGCTAGGAGGTTGGCTTAGAAGCAGCCACCCTTTAAAGAAAGCGTAATAGCTCACTAGTCGAGTCGGCCTGCGCGGAAGATGTAACGGGGCTCAAACCATACACCGAAGCTACGGGTATCACGTAAGTGATGCGGTAGAGGAGCGTTCTGTAAGCCTGTGAAGGTGAGTTGAGAAGCTTGCTGGAGGTATCAGAAGTGCGAATGCTGACATGAGTAACGACAATGGGTGTGAAAAACACCCACGCCGAAAGACCAAGGTTTCCTGCGCAACGTTAATCGACGCAGGGTTAGTCGGTCCCTAAGGCGAGGCTGAAAAGCGTAGTCGATGGAAAACAGGTTAATATTCCTGTACTTCTGGTTATTGCGATGGAGGGACGGAGAAGGCTAGGCCAGCTTGGCGTTGGTTGTCCAAGTTTAAGGTGGTAGGCTGGAATCTTAGGTAAATCCGGGATTCTAAGGCCGAGAGCTGATGACGAGTTAACTTTTAGTTAACGAAGTGGTTGATGCCATGCTTCCAAGAAAAGCTTCTAAGCTTCAGGTAACCAGGAACCGTACCCCAAACCGACACAGGTGGTTGGGTAGAGAATACCAAGGCGCTTGAGAGAACTCGGGTGAAGGAACTAGGCAAAATGGCACCGTAACTTCGGGAGAAGGTGCGCCGGTGAGGGTGAAGGACTTGCTCCGTAAGCTCATGCCGGTCGAAGATACCAGGCCGCTGCGACTGTTTATTAAAAACACAGCACTCTGCAAACACGAAAGTGGACGTATAGGGTGTGACGCCTGCCCGGTGCCGGAAGGTTAATTGATGGGGTTAGCTAACGCGAAGCTCTTGATCGAAGCCCCGGTAAACGGCGGCCGTAACTATAACGGTCCTAAGGTAGCGAAATTCCTTGTCGGGTAAGTTCCGACCTGCACGAATGGCGTAACGATGGCGGCGCTGTCTCCACCCGAGACTCAGTGAAATTGAAATCGCTGTGAAGATGCAGTGTATCCGCGGCTAGACGGAAAGACCCCGTGAACCTTTACTATAGCTTTGCACTGGACTTTGAATTTGCTTGTGTAGGATAGGTGGGAGGCTTTGAAGCGTGGACGCCAGTCTGCGTGGAGCCAACCTTGAAATACCACCCTGGCAACTTTGAGGTTCTAACTCAGGTCCGTTATCCGGATCGAGGACAGTGTATGGTGGGTAGTTTGACTGGGGCGGTCTCCTCCTAAAGAGTAACGGAGGAGTACGAAGGTGCGCTCAGACCGGTCGGAAATCGGTCGTAGAGTATAAAGGCAAAAGCGCGCTTGACTGCGAGACAGACACGTCGAGCAGGTACGAAAGTAGGTCTTAGTGATCCGGTGGTTCTGTATGGAAGGGCCATCGCTCAACGGATAAAAGGTACTCCGGGGATAACAGGCTGATACCGCCCAAGAGTTCATATCGACGGCGGTGTTTGGCACCTCGATGTCGGCTCATCACATCCTGGGGCTGAAGCCGGTCCCAAGGGTATGGCTGTTCGCCATTTAAAGTGGTACGCGAGCTGGGTTTAGAACGTCGTGAGACAGTTCGGTCCCTATCTGCCGTGGACGTTTGAGATTTGAGAGGGGCTGCTCCTAGTACGAGAGGACCGGAGTGGACGAACCTCTGGTGTTCCGGTTGTCACGCCAGTGGCATTGCCGGGTAGCTATGTTCGGAATAGATAACCGCTGAAAGCATCTAAGCGGGAAACTAGCCTCAAGATGAGATCTCACTGGGACCTTGAGTCCCCTGAAGGGCCGTCGAAGACTACGACGTTGATAGGTTGGGTGTGTAAGCGCTGTGAGGCGTTGAGCTAACCAATACTAATTGCCCGTGAGGCTTGACCATATAACACCCAAGCAATTTGTGAACTCGAAAGAGGCCAGATTGCGGTGTGTGAAGACGATAGAACCGAAAGTTCGACTCTTACAAACACCGAAAGCTATCACATACCCAATTTGCTGAAGCGAGGCCATCTGGTCACGACTCAGTACCCGAATTTCTTGACGACCATAGAGCATTGGAACCACCTGATCCCATCCCGAACTCAGTAGTGAAACGATGCATCGCCGATGGTAGTGTGGGGTTTCCCCATGTGAGAGTAGGTCATCGTCAAGATTAAATTCCAGAACCCCTGTTTGCTAACGCGAACAGGGGTTTTGTTTTGGGCGGTCGAAAATGAACCACAACAGCCGTATCGCCTATATTGTTGCCAGCCAATTTAGGGTAAGCGATCCATAAACCCCACCTAGCCAAAGCTGGGCAGAGCGTTTAGCCATACACCTGAGGCGTGCAGTTCCACGGCAGCAGGGCTTCGTAATCTTCAACTGATGACGCCTGCGGCAACCGCTCCAGTGCGTGGCGCAGCCACGCATAGGGCTCCTGGCCGTTGGCTTTGGCAGTCTCGATCAGGCTGTAGAGTTGCGCGCTCACCGTCGCGCCATTGGGCGTGTCGCTGAACAACCAGTTCTTTCGTCCGATCACGAAGGGCCTGATGGCGCGTTCGGCTGGGTTATTGTCGATCGGCAAGTAGCCTTCCTCGACATACCGCTCGAGTTTGTTCCAGTTGTTGGCCAGGTAGGTTACTGCCTTGCCCAGAGCGTTCTGCGTCGTGACATAAGGGAGCGTTTTATCGACCCAAGCCTTTAGCTCACTCATCACATGGCAGCTTAAATTCTGACGGCCTCGTTTGCGGCCCTCATCGCTACTTTCTTTGTAAGCGATCTCGATGCCGTATAGCTTGCTGATCAGCTTCAACGCCATGTCAGCACGCCCCATCCTGCCCTTGGGTTGCAGTTTCTGCGCTTCAACAAACTTGCGCCTTGCATGTGCCCAACACCCCAAACGCTCGACACCATCCTGCGTGCCCAGTGCGTTGTAACCGGCGTAATCGTCGGTCATCAGATAGCCGCGATAGCCTTCGAGCAGGCGCAGTGGTACTTCCTGCGCACGGCTGGTGGAGTAGTCGAAAAGGATCACCGGTTTGTCGGGCGGACCGCCGGTCTGCACCCACATCCAGGACTGACTGCCGGGCTGTCGACCGGGCTCTTTCAAGACCTGCACACGGGTTTCATCGCAGTGGATGATGCGGCTTTCCAGCAGTTGATCGCGCATCAAATTCAGCAGCGGCTGAACGTGCTCGCCGCACTGGATGACCCATCGAGCCAGGGTCTGGCGCGGGATGTCGACGCCGTGGCGGCTCAGGACTTTTTCAAAGCGGTGAAGCGGCAAACCGTCCACGTACTTGGTGGTCAGCAACATGGCCAGCACGCTGGGGCTGGCCATGCTTTTTTCGATCAGATGAGCCGGTTTGTCCGCTGTCACGGGAGCTATTTCGCAGTCGCGGCAGCCGTACACCTTGCGCACGTGCTTGAGGACACGGATCTGCATCGGCACGATCTCAAGCTGCTCGCTGACTTCCTCGCCAATGGCGTGCTTGCGACAGCCACAAGCACACGTCAGTTCGTGCTCGGGCAGTTCGTGGATGATTTCGATGCGCGGCAGATCGGCAGGCAACGGCTTGCGTTTGCCGCGCCGCTTGGCGGGTGAAACCACTTCCTCCTCAGTGGATTCGTCTACGGGCTCTGCTTCGTGTTCTGCCTCGTTGAACAATGCCATCTGCGGCATCGCAGGATCGACCGCTTGTTCGGATTGTCGGCCAAACAGTCGCTGGCGCAGGAGGGCAACCTGTTCTTCCAGAAAACCGACTCTGGATTGCATCTTCGCAAGCATCTGCTTGAGCAATTCGGGGTCCTCGGGAAGGTTTTCGGGCATGGGATTCATGCCTGGATTATACCGAATCAGGCCACGAATCGCGGCGTCAAAACCTGATGAGGGCGATTGCGCCAGAGGTCGAAGCCATCCAATAGCCAGTTGAGTTCCTGCACGGTCAGAACAATCGCCTCGTCGGCAGCGTCAGGCGATGTTTTAAAACGCTCGGATTCAAGGCGCTTGAGCCAAAGACAGAAGCCGTTGCGCTCCCAGTACAATATCTTCACACGGTTGCGCGACTTGTTGAGAAAGACAAAAAGCACGGGATCGAATACTGCAACCTTGATATCCAGCTCGACCAGCGCAGCCAGGCCGTCAATGGACTTTCGAAAGTCGACGGGTTTGGGGTAGAGATAGACTTTTTCGACTTTTGCATCGGGTCGCATCATGACGGATGGGCTCCAGAAAGAGAATCGGGAGCACAGCATCCGAGATCAGGTGGCGGGTTTGAATGTGGGGTTTATGGAGCGCTTACAATTTAGGCAACGCGTTGTATTGGATTTAACGGCTGCCCGTTTTCATCGGTTCCCCTTGTTCTTCCCGACAAATTTGCACAGTTATTTCTGAACCAGACCACTAGAATAGGCACCTAACCTTTTTCAGAGTTCGAGCCCTATCTATGCCCGATCCAGTTGATACCCTCAAGGTGTCGGACTTACCACTGGAGGATCTGGTGGCATGCCACGAGTGCGACTTGCTGATGCGCAAACCCGTACTCGCCCTTGGTGAAAAAGCCCAATGCCCACGCTGCGGTTACGAGCTCTATGCTCACCGCCACAACGTCGTTGAACGAAGCCTGGCGCTGGTGCTTGCAGCGCTGTTGCTGTACGTCCCCGCGAACTTTTTACCCATCATGCAGCTCAATCTACTCGGGCAGTCGTCAGAAGACACTGTATGGAGTGGCGTGGTCGGTCTGTTCGATAGCGGCATGCAAGGTGTAGCCGCTGTGGTGTTCCTGTGCAGCATGGGCATTCCCCTGCTCAAGTTGCTCTGCCAATTGGCCGTGCTGCTCAGCATTCGCTGGAAGATTGGCCGCAGTTATGGGCTGTTGCTTTACCGCATTTACCACCACCTGAAGGATTGGGGGATGTTGGAGGTTTACTTGATGGGCGTGCTCGTTGCGATCGTCAAACTCGCCGACATGGCCTCCATCACGATTGGCCTGGGTCTGGTCTGCTTCATCAGTCTATTAATGGTTCAAGTACTGCTTGAGGTGGTGATGTCGCCCCACCAGATCTGGCAAGCGTTGTCAGGAGAGGATGATCATGCGGGCGATTGATGCAGGCATTCTGATTTGTACCGAATGCCACGAGTTGAACAAGCAAGAGGCTGACACCGAGGAGCAGCTCTGCACCCGTTGCGGTGCGCTGATCCATGCCCGTCGCCCCAACAGCCTTACACGTACCTGGGCACTGCTGATCACCGCGGCGATCTTGTATATCCCCGCTAACCTGTTACCAATCATGACCGTCAACTCCCTTGGGCAGGGCGATCCAAGTACCATCATGGCCGGTGTAATCCAGCTGGTTCAGCACGGTATGTTCCCCATCGCGGCGGTGGTGTTTATCGCCAGTATCCTGGTGCCTACATTCAAGCTGGTGGGCATTGGCCTACTGTTGTTCTCGGTGCAGCGTCATCAACCGCTGTCCGCGCAACAACGCATTATCATGTACCGCTTTATCGAATTCATTGGCCGCTGGTCCATGCTGGATATTTTCGTGATCGCCATCCTGGTGGCGGTTGTTAACTTTGGGCGACTTGCCAGTGTCGAGGCCAATCTCGGTGCTGCAGCGTTCGCCAGTGTGGTGATCTTGACGATGCTTGCCGCAGTAACTTTTGATCCCCGACTGATTTGGGACAACACGGAGTCGGACGACGACCATGAGTGATTTGCCAAAAGCTAAAACCCGCCCAGCCTCCAACTGGTCGGCCATTTGGGTGTTGCCATTGGTTGCGCTGATCATCGGCGGCTGGCTGGGATGGCGTGCCTACTCCCAACAAGGCATCGAGATTCAAGTTCGCTTCGAAAGCGGCGAGGGCATCCAGGCCAACAAGACTGAAGTGGTCTACAAGGGTATGTCGGTGGGCAAGGTCAAAACCTTGGCCTTGGACGATGAGGGCAGCAATCGCGGGGTGATTGCCACCATCGAGATGAACAAGGATGTTGAGCAATACCTTAAGACCAACACGCGCTTCTGGCTGGTAAAACCCAGCGTCAGCCTCGCCGGTATCACCGGCCTGGAAACCCTGGTTTCGGGTAACTATATTGCGGCCAGCCCGGGCGACGGTGAACCCACCCGCAAGTTCAAGGCCCTCTCCGAAGAGCCGCCTTTATCTGACGCCAAGCCCGGCTTGCACCTGACCATCAAAGCCGACCGCCTTGGCTCGCTGAACCGTGGCAGCCCGGTGTTCTACAAGCAGATTCAGGTCGGCCAGGTCAAAAGCTACCTGCTGTCGGAAGACCAGAGTACGGTCGAAATCAAGGTCTACATCGAACCGACCTACGCCAGCCTGGTGCGCAAACATACGCGTTTCTGGAACGCCAGCGGCATCAGTATCGACGCCAACCTCTCCGGCGTGAAAGTGCGCAGCGAATCGCTCTCCAGCATCGTCGCCGGCGGCATCGCTTTCGCCACCCCAGAGAATCGCAAGGACAGCCCGCCAACCGACCCGAGCCTGCCGTTCCGCTTGTACGAAGACTTCGACGCTGCGGCGGCGGGTATCAAGGTCAAGGTCAAACTCACCGACTTCGAAGGCCTGCAGGCCGGGCGCACGCCGGTCATGTACAAGGGCATTCAGGTCGGTAGCCTGAAAACCCTGAAGATCGACCCGGACCTGTCCAGCGCGAACGCCGAGCTGACCCTCGACCCCCTCGCCGAAGACTACCTGGTGCAAGACACCCAGTTCTGGGTGGTCAAGCCGTCCATCTCCCTGGCGGGTATTACCGGCCTGGAGGCGCTGGTCAAAGGTAACTACATCGCCATTCGCCCCGGCGACAAAGGCAGCGCCCCACAGCGTGAATTCGTCGCGCGGGCCAAAGCGCCACCGCTGGACCTGCGCTCCCCAGGCCTGCACATGGTGCTGTTCACCGATAACCTCGGCTCCCTGGATGTCGGCAGCCCAATCCTCTACAAGCAAGTCAAAGTCGGTTCGGTGCAGAGCTACCAGTTCTCGCGCAAGAACAAACAGCTGGTGATCGGCGTTCACATCGAGAAGGAATACGAGAACCTGGTCAACGGCTCGACACGTTTCTGGAATGCCAGCGGCGTCACGCTCACCGGCGGCCTCACCGGTGGCATCCAAGTGAAAAGTGAATCCCTGGCCAGCCTGATGGCCGGTGGTATCGCCTTCGAAACGCCAGAACCGAACGTACCGCTGAAAAAGCGCATCCCACGTTTCCGTTTGTTTACTGATCGCGAGGCCGCCAACCAACATGGCACCCTGGTGACCATCAAGGTTGATCGCGCCGACGGTTTGCGCCCCGGCACGCCGGTACGCTTCAAGGGCCTCGACGTAGGCAAGATCGAAAGTGTCGACCTGAGCGCGGACATGCAATCCGTGTTGCTCAGTGCGCGCATTACCCAGGTGGCTGATCGGGTCGCACGTGTGGGCAGTCAGTTCTGGGTGGTCAAGCCTGAGCTCGGCCTGATGAAAACCTCGAACCTGGAAACCCTGGTGACCGGCCAATACATCGAGGTACAGCCCTCGGCGAAAAACGCCGGCCCACAAAAGAGCTTTGTCGCGTTGGACAAACCACCAGAAGCGGTTCATCAGGAAGAAGGCCTGAGCCTGGTACTCAGCGCCGCACGCCGTGGCTCGTTGAAGGAAGGCGTTCCGGTCACTTACCGCGAAGTCACCGTGGGCAAAGTCACCGGTTACGAGCTGGGCCAGACCGCTGACCGCGTACTGGTCCACATCCTGATCGAGCCTAAGTACGCGCCGTTGGTGCGCAGTGGTAGCCGCTTCTGGAACACCAGCGGCTTCGGTCTGGACTTCGGCCTGTTCAAAGGCGCGACGGTACGGACCGAATCCCTGGAGACGTTGGTCGCGGGTGGCATCGCTTTCGCCACGCCAGACGGTGAGCGCATGGGCAACGCGGCACGGCCGCAGCAAACTTTCCCTCTGTTTGATAAGTTTGAAGATGAGTGGCTGACGTGGGCGCCTAAGATTCCATTGGGCAAGTAGACCGAGGCGCGGCCATCGCGGGCAAGCCCGGCTCCCACATTGGAATGCATATCTCCTGTGGGAGCCGGGCTTGCCCGCGATGAGGCCCTCAAGATCACTGCAAAACCCCAGCCCATAAAAAAGGCCGCGATCCATACAGATCGCGGCCTTTTTACATTTCAGCGCAGTGGCTTAAACCTCATCCAGCTCCGGCTCATCCGCCTGCACATTCACCGTCGCCTTCACCACATCGTGACGACGGATGTACTTCCAATCCGCCTCATCAATGTAGATACCATTCGGCCCGCTGCCACCTTCCAGGTCGATCGCCACTTGGGCGGACACCTGCGGCTTCACACTGGCCAGGATTGGCACGAAGCCCAACTGCAAGCTGGTTTCCAGCAGCGCCGCCTGGTTCTTCTCATCGATATCCGCCGCCTCATCCAGGTAGTACGGCAAACGCACACGCCCGGCCTGGTCACGGTCCATCAAGTGCAGCAACAAGTACATGTTGGTCAGCGCCTTGATGGTCATGGTGGTGCCGTTGGACGCCGCCCCATCGATGTCGGTGTGAATCACCGGCTGGCCATGCACCTTGGTGATCTCGAACGCCAGCTCGAACAAGTCCTTGAGGCCCAACTGGTTATGGTTGGCAGCTACCAGGCGCGCCAGGTATTCCTTGGCCTCTTCGTTTTTGTTGTCCTGCTCGGCGCTCTGGCTTAAGTCGAACACTGACAGGGTCTCGCCTTCTTCATACTGACCGGCACTGTGGATGATCTGGTCGATATGCTTGAGCGCTTCCTTATTCGGCGCCAGCACGATGCGGAAGCTCTGCAGGTTGGACACTTGGCGTTTGTTGATCTCGCGGTTGAACAACGCCAACTGGTGTTCCAGGCTGTCGTAGTCGCTGCGGATATTGCGCAGGGTCCGCGCGATATCGGTAACCGCCGCCCGACGCGCCTTGCCGAGGGTCAGGGCTTCGTCGGTGCGGTGCGCATAGGCGTTGATCAGCAGGTGCAGGCGACGCTCCATATCATCTTCACTGTCGAACTTGGCCACGCCTTTGAGGCGCACCTGCGCATACAGTGCGTCGATCTGGCCATCGGCGCGCAGCAAACCTTGCCAGCTGTCCTGATAGTCATTGAGCAGCGGCAGCAGGTTGTCCATGGAGTCGTCGACCGGGTCCATGAACGGTGTGCCGAACGGCAAGTCCGCCGGCAACAGCTGACGACGGCGCAGCGCGTCATCCAGCGTGCGCTGCTTGGCTTCCATGTCGCCGATCTGACGCCCAACCAATTGCAGCTTGGCCGACAGTTGCTGCACGCGTTCGGTGAAGGCATCGCTGGAGCGTTTCAATTCATCCTGGGCGGCTTCCATCTGCGCCAGGTGTTCCAGCTTCTCGCCTTCTTCAGCGCTCAGGGTCTGTGCGCGACGGAAGTCTTCCAGCGCCTTCTGTGCGTCCAGCACTTGCTGGTACAGCGCTTCGGTCTGGGTCTTGCTCGCCGCTCGGTCAGAGGCTACCGCCTGCTGCGTCTTGAGCTGCTTGAGTTCTTTTTCCAGGCGCTCTTTCTGGTCGCGCAATGCCGCGCGATCCGCCAGGGCCTGCAACGCAGGTGGCTCGATGTGTGAGATGTCGATGGACAGCCCCGGCACTTCAAAACGCTCACCCTTGAAGCCATCGAGGATCTGCTCCAGGGATTTAACCCACTGGCCGTCCTCGTCCAGCGTGATGCCATGCTCGCCCAATGGCAGGCTGAACAACGAACTGTTGAACAAGCGCATCAGACGCTCGACGTCCTGCTGTGAGAATTCTTCGCGCAGTTTGGCGTAGCTGTTGTTGTCTGCGTGGTCGAGCTGTTGCTTGACCGACTTCAGGCGTTTTTCCAGGTCGCGAAGACGCTCCTCCAAGTCCTCGGCGCTGAACTGTCGCGACTGCGCCAAGGCGCCCGCCAATTCATCGTGAGCATCCTTGGCGGCCAGCAGTTGCTGCTCCAGCACCTTGACGTCATCGACCAATGCAAAGCGATGCTTGAGCACCGACAGCTCGCCCAGCCAGCGTTGAATGCCGCTGATTTCCCGCTCCAGGCGCATCAGCTCCTGGGTGCCGCCGCGCTGATCGTTTTGCAGCGCGTCCTGCTCATTGCGGTAATGCTCGGCCTGGATGGTCAGCTCTTCCTTGCGCGCACTGGCGTAGTCCGACCAGGTGCCGAGCAACGAGTCCAGCAGCGGCGACAGGCGATGCAATTTGCCGCGCAAAATGTCGCGCTGTTTCACGCCATTGGCCAGGGCTTCGACCAAAGGGCCAGCAGCCACCAGCGAGTTGTAGTCCTGCTCCATGCGTCGCACATCGCGGAAGGCTTCTTCGCACGCAGCGATGTAATCGACACTGCCCGAACGCAGGCTGTGCTCGAAGGCATCCAGGAACAATTGCTTGAGCTTGGCGGCGGTGATTTCGCGCATGTGCAGCAGGTTGATAAACAACGCGCGGAAGGTCTTCAGGCTCTGCTCGCTGGTGGAACGCAGCGGAATCAGGGTCAGGTCCAGCGGGATCGACGTGTGGCCGCCTACCAGCAAACGACGCAGTTCATCCGGCTTGAGTTCGTAGGCTTTCAGGCCTTCGCGCTCAAGGTTGGTGAACAGCTCTTTCTGACGCAGGCAGGTGTCGTTCTTCTGGTAGTGCGCCAAATCCAACTTGCCCGCATAGGCGAAGAATTGGTGACCAAAACCACCGCCCGGTCCGCGCCCGACCACGCCGATCACATGCGGGCCGTGGGGCAACGAGACTTCCACGAGGATGTAGCTGGTGTCGGTGGCAAAGTAGAAGCGCCGCGATTGCTCCAGGGTGTACTTGCCGAAACTCATGTCCGACATACGCGCCAGAATCGGGAATTGCAGGGCGTTGATCGACGCGGATTTACCCAGGTTGTTCGCGCCATACACCGACAGCGGCTCTTCCAGCGGGAACAGACCCAAGCTGTAACCGGCGGTGTTCAATAGGGCGAAGCGGCGGATGCCGTAGCGTTCCTTACTCATGCGTCGGTCTCCTGTTCTTCGGCAATCGCACGGGCCATGGCGTCTTCTTCGCTTTCTTCGTCAAAGTCGCTCAAGTCCAGCGGGTCATCGGTCTTCAGCAGTTTCTCATCGCTGTCTTCGTCGATGATCACCGGCGCCGGCAATGGCAGCACGCTGTGTACGCTGGCTGCGAGGTCACGGTCCTGCTGCACCGACAGGCACACGTCAAGGAAACGGTGCATCGGTGGAAGAAAGCGGTACACACCGTTGTCTTCGCTGGCAAAACCCAGTTGGGTCATGCGGCGCATGATTTTTTCTTCGAGTTCTTCCTGGGTCTGTACTTCGGCCTGGATAAACAGGTCGCGGTACTTTTCCAGCAACGACGGCAACTCATCGCGGCCCAGGCTGCCACCGTCGAGCACAGCGATTGGGTCGCGGCCCTGGTCGGCCAAGTGCTCGACGATGATGAAGGTGAACAGCGCCAGGCGTTGGGCGGTCTTGTTGACCTGCGCGCTGGCGATGGCGGAGTCCGGCACGAAGTAGTAGAAGCCACGCGTGTCGCACACCAGTTCAAAGCCCAGGGCCTTGAACAGCGTGCGGTACTGGTCCTGGAAGTTCGACAGTTGCGCGTACAGCTCCGGGTCGCGGCGGCTGACGTGGTAACCCTTGAACAGCTCGCGAAAGATCGGCGCCAGCTGGGACAGTTCGGATAGATCAAGTTGCATTCGAAGTCCTTACATAAGCGGTACTCGCAGAGTTCTCGGCGGCGTCAGAACCGGCCGGGAGCAGGGCGAAGGAGCGCAGGCTGACCTGGTGCTCGTGGGTGTGATAGTCGCGGCGTTCCAGGCGTTCGCGCTTGAAGCGCTTTTCACGCGAGAGCCGCGAGAACCAGTACAGCAATTCGTCGGTGGCGCCATCCGGTTCCTGCTCCAGCAGCCAGGTCATCAGGTCGGGCATCGGCAGCGCGTCTTCGCAGCGCTCGAGCATTTCCTTGACCGTGCGCGGTGCACGCTGGGCGTCGCCCTTGTGGGATTTGTGGGCCTTGGGGAAACGCGCCGGTTTCGGCTCGAAATTCGCCAGGGCATACACATAGGCCTCGACCTGGCTGGCACTGCCCAGGAAGGTGCTTTGCGGCCGGGTAAACATCGGCATCGCCGCTTGGGGCACCGCGTCCAACCCTTTACGGCGGATGGCCGACAGGGCCAGCGCCGCACCACGGGTTACGGCGTTATGCCGACGCGCTTCTTCGCGCAGCGGCAGCAGCAGTTCGCGGGCGTGGCGCAAGGTCAGCTGGGCGCTGGTCTGCATTTCGAGAATGCGCGCGTGGGTACGCAGCAGCATGTCATCGTCCACCAGGTGGCCGAGGCGCTGTTGCTCGGTGAGCATGCGCAACAGCACGTTTTCGACCTTGCGCACGCCTTGTTCGAAGGCGCCGTCGGCGTTCACCAGTTGGATCATCGGTTCGACGTATTCATCCCAGGTCGCCAGCACTTCGGCGTAACGCTGGCGCAAGGGGATCTGCCGGTCGCTGGTCTTGGCGCGGTCGGCCACGGCGGCGAGGGCTTGTTCGTCATTGGCGAGTTTTTTCAGCACATCGCGTACGCGCATATCCAGCAGGCGCAGTTGGCGGGCCAGGTCATGGCCATCGCGGATGTCGAAGGCGTCCTGAATGTAGCCGGCCAGGCGCTCAAGGTGGCGCAGGTAGGCTTCGATTTCCAGGCACAGGCCAAGCCGGTGCTCCTTGCGAAGATAGGCGAGGAAGTCGTGGATCTGTGCGTTGAGCTCGAAACGGTTCGGGCTCTTGGCGACAGGCACCAGGATATCCAGGCGAATCCACACGTCCAGCAGGCTGGTGATGTCCTGGGGCGTGCTGTCCAGTTGTTGGGCGGCCAATTGCGCGCGCAGCTCGCCCAGGCTCAAGGTGCCTTGGTCGAAGTGTTCGCACAGTGGCTCAAGTAAGGCCCAGTGTTCGGCGAGGGCGCGCAGGACGCGCTTGGGTTCGATCATGGGAATGGCCGGCTGGTTGGCGATTAAAAGTCGCGATTGTACTGCATCGCGCGCGGGATTTATCCACAGCCGGTCAGTGCGCAGTGGGCGATTGTTACCGAACAGCGGTAGAATCCCCGCTCTTTACTTATCCACAAGTGGCCGAGCTGTGCTTATCGAGTCCCGACGTCGCGCTTACTTGACCGCCATGCAGGTGGTCAACTGGCTGCCCCGCACCGAACTGCCGTTTGCCGCCCCGTCGCGGCCCGAGCTGCTACAGACGCTTGAGCCCTATGAGGCATTCGAGGTTTCGGGGGAAGAGGCCGCCGCACCGGTGGCGGTGGTCAAGCCCGCCCCCGAGGCGCGTCCTGCCGTTGAGCGGGCGAAGATTGAAGTGCCGCGCCCCGCTCCGATGGTCAAGCCGGCAGCGGTTGAAGAGGCTGCGCCGGTGGCCAAGGCCCCGGTGGTGCCGCCGCCGCGTTTTGCCTTGCAATTGCTGCGCGCCGGGCGTTGCCTGCTGCTGGTGGAATTGCCCACCGGCGAGCGCTTCCAGACCCGCGACCCGGCGTACATGCTGCTCAAGGACATGCTGCGCGCCGCGGGCCTGCCCGACAGCCCGCAAATCGTCGGCGACCCGGTGCGCTGGCCGCTGCTGGTGCGCGGCACCATGGACCAGGGCCCGGAGGCCGCGCGGGATTTTGTACAAGGTTTTGTCTCGGCGCGCCTGGAAGACGAACCCTGCGTGTGCCTGTGGCTGATCGGTCTGCCCGCCGTGCGGTTTGCCGGCGAGGCGAATGCCGAAGCCTGGTATCGCGAACTGCAGGTCGAAGGCCTGGGCTCGGTTTGGGCCTTGCCGGGCCTGGAATTATTAATGGAAGAGCCACAGCGTAAGGCTGATGTCTGGCAAGCCATGCGCCGGCTGATGGCGCGCTGGAAAAGTACCGATGAGTGAGGCTTTATCCTTCCGCCCGATGACCGAGGCTGACCTCGACGCCGTGCTGAAAATCGAATACGCGGCGTTCAGCCATCCCTGGACCCGCGGGATTTTTCTCGATGGGCTGGGCAAGTACCAGATCTGGCTGATGTTCGAAGGCGAGCAGCAGGTGGGCCACGGTGTGGTGCAGATCATCCTCGACGAAGCGCACCTGCTGAATATCACCGTCAAGCCGGAAAACCAGGGCCGTGGTTTGGGCCTGGCGCTGCTGGAACACTTGATGTCCCGCGCGTATGCCGCCAGTGCCCGGGAGTGCTTCCTGGAAGTGCGCGACAGCAATACCGGCGCGTTCCGCCTGTATGAGCGTTATGGGTTTAACGAAATTGGCCGCCGCCGCGATTACTACCCGGCGGTGGGTGGTCGCGAAGATGCGGTGGTGATGGCCTGCACATTGCTTGACTAAACTCACAACTCACTGTGGAGGCAGGCCTCTGTGGGAGCTGGCTTGCCTGCGATAGCATCACCTCGGTCTCAATGAGACACCGAGGTGTTTGCATCGCGGGCAAGCCCGCTCCCACATTTTGAACCGTGGTTATTCAGCGGTTACCGTCTACGGGGTCGATATCCGCCAGTTCGGCTTCATCCAGGCCATTCCCGCCGCCGATCTCATCTTCATCGACGATGCTCAGGTCATAATCCGCCGGATTATCCTCGCCTTCCTCCCGCGCATCCCGTGCGCCATCCTCATGGATAAGCGTTTCCGGGCTCATATCATCGTCAGTGGGCTCATGGTCATCCGTGGAGGCCCCGGTCATTCCAGCTTCGCGTACCCGTTCGTCGGGCATCAGCTGCTCGCGCTCGCCAAGTGGAATCTCATCACCGATTTCCGCCGTCGGCTCTTGCTCGTCGAAGTCCAGCTCGCGCATCGAACCCATGCGGTCCTCGTTGTCATCAATCGGTTCCGGCTGCGTAGCGCCGTAGGGACGTCGTGATTCAGTCATGGCCAATCCTCATACTGTGGGGCTTATAGTGTGTGGACAGGCACGACGCTCAAAAAATTCAAGCTAATTGCCGCAGGGCGTGACCCGGACAAGCGGTTGTCTGTCACACAGCTGCGCATCATTCCTGAGGCTTTCCCTGATGAACGAACTACAAGACCTGCTTGATAACAACGAACGCTGGGCGGACGCGATCAAACAGGAAGATCCCGAATTCTTCGCCAAGCTCGCCCGCCAGCAAACCCCGGAATACCTGTGGATCGGCTGCTCTGACGCCCGCGTGCCGGCTAATGAGATCGTCGGCATGCTGCCGGGTGATCTGTTCGTGCACCGCAACGTGGCCAACGTGGTGCTGCACACCGACCTCAATTGCCTGTCGGTGATCCAGTACGCAGTCGACGTGCTCAAGGTCAAACATATCCTTGTCACTGGCCACTATGGCTGCGGCGGCGTGCGCGCCTCTATGCAGGACCGCCAGTTCGGCCTGATTGACGGCTGGCTGCGCACCATTCGTGACCTCTACTACGAAAACCGCGACCTGCTGGCCCAGTTGCCGACCGAAGAAGAGCGCGTTGACCGCCTCTGCGAGCTGAATGTGATTCAGCAGGTGGCTAACGTCGGCCACACCAGCATTGTGCAAAACGCCTGGCACCGTGGGCAGAGCCTGTCGATCCACGGCTGCATCTATGGCATCAAGGATGGCCGCTGGAAGAGCTTGAACACCACCATCAGTGGCTTCGAGCAGCTGCCGCCGCAATATCGCCTGCGCCCGTTGGGTGAAGCTTAAGGGCGTTTGTGACGGTCCTGCTCCTGCAGGAACAGTGTGCCCTCTGCGCTGAGTTGTTCCTCTGGGCCTTTGATCCAGCCCCGGCAGTTGGGGCTGGCGCACTCACAGGCAAACTGGCGGGGCAGGATGTCGCCGGTGGTGGCGTAATCAATGGTCAGCCACGTGTCGGCGGCAATGGGCATGACTGACCAGAGCTCCAGATAAGCGGTGTCGAAGTACACATTCGGATCGCAGGAGTGTTGCAGTTGGCCGCACACCCACGGGTCATACAGCCGGATGCGCGGCGAGATCTGGAAGGTATGCTGGCGGCATTCGCTCAAAACATAGCCGAACACCCTGGCAATCAGGGTGCGGCTGTCGAAGGCCACACGGGATTTGATGCCGACGCCTGCGCCGTTCAGGTCGCGTACTACCTCAAATTGACGTGTCGATGGATACCCGCATTCCGCCAGCGTTGTCGCAAAGGGGTAAAGACAGTCACTGTCCACGCTAGCAGCCTTATCCTTGGCTTGAGTTTTCATCACTCTCCTTGGGTGGGCTGCATCGACCTGCGAATGGTGTCTGACTGCCAGTCTTGCAGCGAATGGGCCCGGGTCAAGACTCGCTGAACAGATAGCCGATTGCTACTGTCAACTTTGACAGTAGCAATCGGCTATTTTTTATGCGCACTACAACGCGGGTGGTGTGATGGCAGGCGCCGGGGCGGCAGTCTTCAGCTGTTTCAACTGTGCCTTGATGGTGGGCGTGGCGCACTTGGCGTTGGCTTGCTCGGGGGTCAGGTTACGCACCGAGGTGTAGAACAGCTCACAGGTCTGCTCCTTGCGCGTGACCTGCCAGGTGTTCATGCACGCCTTGAGCAATACATTCGGGTCGCTGGCAGGTTTTTGCCCCATACCGGCCTGCCAGCAGGCCGCGCTCAGGTCTTGCCCCATTACCTTCAAGCCGGCTTCGTCGGCTTTTTGTTCATTGCCGTCGTAGGTGGCAGGGTCTGCCGCATACCAAATGTAACTGGGGTGGTTGGCGCCCAGCACCGACACGGTTTTGCCCGCTGCCGGGCTGATCTGTACCAGGCCCAGCACACCCACGGTCTGGCCGTACTGGTGCTTGATCCAGCTGCGCACTGGTGCGCCGAACGCCACCATCGGCAATGAGCCGTTGGTGTGCAGGCTCAGTTCCTCGACCATGCGTGTCTGATAATCGGTGAAGTAGCTGTAGACGCTTTCAAGATCCTTGCCCGCGTTGGATGGCGCGGCAATCGGGGCGATATCAATGATGGTCTGGTAGGCCGGGGTTTCGGTGGCCGGGATGCCATTGTCGGTGAGCAAGGTGGCCCAACGGTCGGTGGTGGCTGATTCCAGGTAATCCTGGGCCTGGGTTAATGAGTAATCCGGCGGGAAGTGCAGCAGCTCGATGCTTTTGCGGTTTTCCAAGGCCATGCCCAGCGGCAGGAACAAGTACCAGTTGTAGGCCCACTTGCCGTCGCTGTTGAGTTTGCTGGCGCCTTGGTAGGCCAGGTCTGCGGTATTGAGCAACGTGGTCAAGGGTTGGCCGTAGTGGTCGGGCACGCCGCTGAAGGTGGCTGAGACTTGGCCGTCGTGGGTTTTCACGCTGACCTTGGCGCGGCTGTAGCCGTCGCGCTGCAAGCTCTGGTTAAGGTAATGCTCGGCGGTCTGCTCCAGCGTCCATGGCCGAAAGCAGATCACGTTGCAGTTATTGGGGAACGCGAACAACTGGGTCACCCGTTGCGTGCTGCCCAGTGGCACTACGAGATCGGCCTGTACGACCGCACTGGCCAGCAGTGCGGCCAGGGTGAAGGACAGCCTGGTCGGTTTAAACATAGTTGGTTCCTTGTCAGCGAAAGCCCGTCTGCGCGGGGTGAAAGCCCACTTCCACACAGTAGCGGCTGACCAGGAAAACTGCGTGTTAAATCGCCAGGCGTGTCGTTATTGGATAAGAAAACCTACGCCATCAATTGCAACGCGTTGCTCAAGTCACCCATGGGCTTTTGGCCGCGAGCGATCATGGCGTCATCGCGCAGCTTGAGGCCGTCGAGTTTCTCCAGCTGGAACACCCGGGTGATCAAACGCAGGATCGACGCGGTGTCGTATACCGTGTGGTCTACCGTGCCTTTGCGCGCAAATGGCGACACGATAAGCGCCGGGACGCGTGTGCCCGGGCCCCAACGGTCGCCTTTGGGCGGCGCCACGTGGTCCCACCAGCCGCCGTTTTCATCGACGGTCACCACCACCACCATGTTTTTCCACTGCGGGCTTTCTTGCAGCACTTTCAAGGCGCGGGCGATATGGCGGTCGCCCGAGGCTACGTCGGCATAGCCGGCGTGCATATTCAGGTTGCCCTGGGGTTTGTAGAAGCTCACGGCGGGCAGCTTGCCGGCTTCGGCGTCGGCGAAGAATTTGTTGGTGCTCGATTCATCGCCCAACCCACCATCGCGCAAGCGTTTGTCACGTTCGACGCGGTTTTGCGGCCCTTGCTGCGTGAAGTAGTTGAACGGTTGGTGGTGGTACTGGAAGTTAGGAATCTTGGGAATACCGCCCGAATCCTTGAACTGGTCCAGGGTCGCTTGCCACGCACCGGCGTACCAGGCCCAGTCGACGTTCTTTTTCGACAGCTTGTCGCCGATGTGCTCGTGGGTTTGCGGCACCAGCACGTTGGGCAGATCGGGTTTGGAGTAATCCGGGTTTTGCGGGTCGCGGATCCAGGTCGGCCAATAGGGCGGGGCCAGCGTATTCACGGCGTAACCGTCCGGCGTCAGCGCGCTGGGGCCGAACTGCGGCGGGCCGGTCATGGCGCTGGCCGGGGACTTGTCCAGCGGCTTGAGGCGCGGGTCGGTGGGGTCATCGCTTTGCAGCGTGGCAATCTGCGCCTTGGCCACCGACTGTGCGGCGTTCGGATAAAACGGCGCGGTCGCGCTGATCAGGTACTGGTGGTTCAGGAACGAGCCACCAAATGCGCCCTGGAAGAAGTTGTCGCACAGCACGAACTCCTTCGCCACATCCCACAGGCGCAGGGAATAACGGCTCTGGGCGTAATGGCCCATCACCAGGGCGCCGGAATCGCCCCAGGCGACAAAGTGGTCGTTCTTGCCGCCGTTGATCTGCATCTGGTTCTGGTAGAACACGTGCCACAAGTCGCGGGTGACCAGGCTCAGAGGCAGGTCTTCGGCGTTCGGGCCTTTGAGGGCGAACGGCGCATTGGGCAGGTTTTCCTGGAATTGCACTTCGCTGGGGTAGGTCACCCCATCCACGCTTTGCGGGCCGACTTGCAACACACCGCCCCAGGCTGGCGGCAGGGTGGTCAGCAGGCTGGCGTCGCGGTCGCGCTGTTGCGCATCCGCCGCAGCAAGAGCCGACAGGGGTTTCTCAACCCCAGGGAAATCCGCAAACAGGTTATTGAAGCTGCGGTTTTCGGCATAGATCACCACCACCGTCTTCACCTGCTCGTGCAAGGCCTTGTCCAGTTCCTGTGGTGTGAGCGGTCGCGCCACCGGTGTGCTCGGTGTTTCACTGGTGTTGCCGCAGGCACTCAAGGTCGCACCCACCCCCAGCACCGCCGCGCCCCCCAGGAAGCGTCGGCGGCTGGTGTCCACTGGCGGTTGGGCTACGAAATCGGGGGAAGGGCGGTCTTCGTGCTCGTCACTCATTGCTGGGAGTCCCTGCGAGGTGGATGTTTCAAAATATTTCGCAGGACGGTAGCAATGCAATGTGACGGAACGAAGACAGTCAGGTGGACAAGGCGCTCACAGCAGGCTCAGTGCCAATTGGCTGCCGGCACGCAAGTACTCTACTTGTGCCGCTACCGCATCCTTGACGATGGCTTCGCCTGTATCGGTAAGCCTGGCTTTTTTCGCATCGCGGACACTGGTCTGCAGTAGCTGCATGGCCACATCCATGGCTTTTTGGAAGGCGGTGACGTTGTTATGCAGACCGAACTCTTGGATAACGGCAGCCATGCGCCGATCGGCATCGTCTCGCAGGGTTATGTACTCAACGAACGATACGTGGTCGTCCTTGTAAATATCATTGATCAACTCTTCCAGTGATTTGGATAGGGGCGTCATCGGATTTTCCTTGGCGTTTTGTGAGGAGTAGTCCGAGTCAGGTTAATCAAAGACGTTGACGGTAGAAGTCAGGGGTTGTCACTGCATTGAGTGGGACAACCCCTACACATGTCATCAGAAAGGCCGCATGCCGCGCGGCGCTTTGGCGCGTTACGGCATTACCGGCGGCAAATATTTCAACGTGGTTCCCAGTGCCCACAACAGGAACAACACCAACGGCGTGTGCACCAGTAACTGTACAAACGAGAACCCAATCAAATCCCGCGCCTTGAGCCCCAGCACGCCCAGCAGCGGCAGCATATAGAACGGGTTGATCAGGTTCGGCAGCGCTTCGGCGGCGTTGTAGATCTGTACCGCCCAGCCCAAGTGGTATTGCAGGTCATTGGCCACTTGCATCACGTAAGGCGCTTCGATGATCCACTTGCCGCCGCCTGACGGAATAAAGAAGCCCAGCACCGCCGAGTACACGCCCATCAACAGCGCGTAGGTGTCGTGGGAGGCGATGGAAGTGAAGAAGGTCGAGATATGGTGCGCCAGGGTCTGGCCGTCGCCGCCCTTGACCACGGTCATCAGCGCCGCGATGGAGCCGTAAAGCGGAAACTGGATCAGCACCCCGGTGGTGGTCGGCACGGCACGCGCCACCGCATCGAGGAAGCTGCGCGGGCGCCAGTGCAGCAGCGCGCCGACCATGATGAACAGGAAGTTATAGGTGTTCAGCCCCGAGATCGCGCTGATCGCAGGCTTGGTCGAGAACTCATGGAACAGCCAACCGGCCGCCAGCAACGCCAGCAAAATGGTCAGCAGCGGGCTGTGCTCCAGCCATTCGCCTGGGCGGGTTGGCGGTTGAATCTTGGGCAGGTTAAAGGCCGGGTCGACGCCGCAGGCTTTTGCATCACGGGCGCTGTTCGGCCCCGGCGCGGTGGCGTAGGCGATGATCAGCGAGACCACGATCAGCGCCAGCAACATCACCCCGGATTGCCACAGGAAGATCGTGTCGGTGAATGGGATCACCCCCGTGATCGACAGAATCGACGGCGGCAAGCTGGCCGGGTTGGCCTGCAATTGCGCGGCCGACGACGACAGCCCCAGCGCCCATACCGCGCCAAGGCCCAAGTAGGCCGCAGCGCCGGCCGCGCGGTAATCCATGCGCAAATCCGTGCGACGCGCCAGTGCGCGCACCAGCAAACCGCCGAACACCAGGGACAAGCCCCAGTTGAGCAGGGAGGCAACCATGGAAATCAAGGCGACCCAGGCCACAGCCGAACGGCCGTTCTTAGGGATGCGCGCCAGGCGATCGATCAGTTTCACCGCCGGCGGCGAGCTGGCCACCACATAACCGCCGATCACCACAAAGGCCATCTGCATGGTGAACGGGATCAGGCTCCAGAACCCGTCACCAAAGGCTTTGGCGGCCTCGGTCGGCGCGGCACCCATGCCCAGGGTCGCCACGGCGACGATGATCACCGCGAGGGCGGCAAACACCCAGGAGTCAGGAAACCAGCGTTCGGCGAAGTTGGAACAACGCAGGGCAAATCGCGCATAGCGGCTTTCTTCGATAGCATCGGCCACAAGTTTTACCTCTTGTATTTATTATGGGTGTTGGCAGTTTTACGGCATGTTCCTCCACGCCCATTGATATGGGAATGCAGTTATCTTCATCGATCCATGAGTAAAACAAATATATCCGTCGCGATTGCCATCACTGGGCTCAGCTCATAACCTGCACGCCATTTTGTTTGTCTGCCGAGCCTCCACATGACTGCCACCTTTTCCCCACAGGCGCAGCGTTTTTCCCGCTCCGACTACAAAACCCTGGGCCTGGCCGCCCTCGGCGGTGCCCTGGAAATCTACGACTTCATTATCTTCGTGTTCTTTGCGCTGACCCTCAGCCAGCTGTTTTTCCCGCCGGAAATGCCCGAATGGCTGCGCCTGCTGCAAAGCTTTGGCATCTTCGTGACCGGCTACCTGGCGCGACCGCTCGGCGGCATCCTGATGGCGCACTTCGCCGATCACCTGGGGCGCAAACGCGTGTTCAGCTTGAGCATCCTGATGATGGCCTTGCCGTGCCTGCTGATCGGGATCATGCCGACCTACGCGCAAATCGGTTATTTCGCACCCTTGATCCTGCTGGCGCTGCGCGTGCTGCAGGGCGCGGCGGTAGGCGGCGAAGTGCCCAGCGCCTGGACCTTCGTCGCCGAACACGCCCCGCGTCATCACCGAGGCTACGCCCTGGGCTTCCTGCAAGCTGGCCTGACCTTCGGCTACCTGCTCGGCGCACTGACCGCAACGCTGCTGGCGCAAGTCTTCACCCCCGCCGAAATCCTCGATTACGCCTGGCGTTTCCCGTTCCTGCTCGGCGGCGTGTTCGGCGTGATCGGCGTATGGCTGCGCCGCTGGCTCAGCGAAACTCCGGTGTTTCTCGAAATGCAGGCGCGCCGCCAGGCTGCCGCCGAAATGCCACTGCGCACGGTGCTGCGTGACCATCGCGCCGTGTTGCTGCCGGCGATGATCCTCACCTGCGTGCTGACCTCGGCCGTGGTCGTGCTGGTAGTCATCACCCCGACCATGATGCAAAAGACCTTCGGCATGAGCCCCAGCCACACCTTCGCCTTGAGCGCGCTGGGCATCGTTTTCCTGAATATCGGCTGTGTACTCGCCGGCCTGCTGGTGGACCGCATCGGCGCCTGGCGCGCGGTGCTGGTCTACAGCCTGTTACTGCCGGTGGGTATTGCGGTTTTGTACGCCAGCCTGATCAGCGGCGGCGTATGGCTGGGCGCGGCGTATGCCGTGGCGGGCTTGAGTTGCGGAGTGGTGGGCGCGGTGCCGTCGGTGATGGTCGGGCTGTTCCCGGCGCAGGTGCGGGTGTCGGGAATTTCCTTCACCTACAACATTGCCTACGCGTTGTGGGCGAGCACTACGCCGCTGCTGTTGATTGCACTGATGCCCACCAGCCCGTGGATTTGTGTGGGCTACTGCGTGGTGATGGGCGCGGTGGGGGTGGTGAGTGTGGCGCTGTTTGGCAAGCGCCACCCAGTAAACGCTGTTACAAATGGCACTAATGGCCATTAATTGACGGGTAGGGAGGTCGCTCCTATAGTCACGTCCAATCCTGACGAGCACACCTACCTCTATGTCTCAGATCGCCTATATCAACCCTGCAATCCTGTCCTGGTCTCGCCAGCGGGCGGGGCTGACTGAAGCGCAGGTTGCCAAAGGCCTCATGGTCAAATTGGAAAGGCTGAAGGAGTGGGAAGGCGGCCAGAGCCTTCCCACCTTCAACCAGGCGCAAAAGTGGGCTGCCATTGTGCACGTCCCTTTTGGTTACCTCTTTCTCAGGGCTCCTCCACCCGAGCATTTACCTCTTCCAGACCTGCGTACTGTGGGTGGCGTTTTTCCAGACGAGCCCAGCTTGAACCTGATGGATACAGTGAGAGACGTGCTCCGTAAGCAAGACTGGTACTTGGAATACTTGCAGGATCACGAGCGTTCCCCTCTACCCTTCGTGGGACGTTTCAGTAGCCGTTCGCCGATCAAAGATGTGGTTGCAGATATTCGTCGCGTACTTGGCGTGACGGATGCATTTGCTCGAATGGGTTACGAAGACTATGTGAGGGCTTTGGTGAGTGGTGCGGAAGAAGCCGGAATTCTCGTCATGCGCAGTGGTGTTGCCTTGGGCAACACCCACAGGAAACTGGATGTCAGTGAGTTTCGAGGATTTGCAATCAGCAATCCGATGGCCCCCGTGGTTTTCATCAACAGTGCGGACGCGCCCACGGCACGGCTTTTTACATTGATGCATGAACTGGCACATATCTGGATTGGTAGCACGGGCGTGTCTGATGGAAACAGTCAAAGCGCCCGTCAGGAAGAGGCCTTCTGCAATGCGGTGGCGGGAGAGTTTCTAGCGCCGGAACTCATTTTTCGAGCGCATTGGGATTCCGATGTTCACTGGGAAGAAAACCTGGGGCCCATGGTCGGGCGCTTTCGCGTCAGCGCATTGGTGATTGCACGTCGCGCCCGTGATCTTGGCTACATCAGTAATGAGCAATACGGCGCTTACTACCGTCGGATCTTGCAGGAGTATCGAGATAAAGACGGTAGTGGAGGCGACTACTACCGCACAGCGGCTATAAGGAACAGCACCCGGTTGAGCAAGGCCGTTCTTGCAGAAGCACAGAGCGGGCGAATTTTGTTGCGGGACGCAGGAAAATTGCTGGGTGTGCAGCCAGCCAAGTTGAAGGCTTATGGGATGAAGCTATCGGCATGAAGCATCTATTGGATTCGAATACGCTGATCGAGGCCAAAAACCGTTATTACGCAATGACGATTTGTCCTGGCTATTGGGCATGGATACTTCAGCAGCATCAGGCCTTGGAAATTGCCAGTATTGTTCCAGTCAGGGACGAATTAGCCAAAGGCAACGACGAGTTGACGCAGTGGGTAAAGGGTAATGCCAGCCTGTTTGAAGACTCGAGTGGTCAACAGACTCAAGCAGCCTTTGGGAAGATCGTCTCAAGAATTGCCGAGCAGGCACCGGTGATGAAGGCCGGGGCACTGGAAGAGTTTCTTGAGGGCGCAGATGCTTGGTTAATCGCCAAGGCGATGACGACGGGGGCGGTGGTTGTTACGCACGAGGTCTACAACCCTGACATCAAGCGCAAATACACTATTCCCAACGTGTGTGCTCTGTTTAGCGTTCCCTGCATGAACACTTTCGAGTTGCTCGATAAGCTCGACGCGCGCTTCGTTTTGCATCACTGACAGAGTGAGGGGGAAGCGCGCTCCCCCTCGTTGCAACATCTTCAGGTCAGAAAGTGCCACAGCACCAGCGTACCCACCAAACCAACGACGGAAACAATCGTCTGCAGCACCGACCACACCCAGATCGTCTGCTTGAGCTGCAAGCCAAAGTACTCGCGCACCATCCAGAACCCGGCGTCGTTGACGTGGCAGAAGAACACCGAGCCGGCGCCAATCGCCAGCGCCACCAATGAACTCTGAGTCGCCGCCAGCCCGGCCATCATCGGCGCGAGGATGCCCGCCGTTGTGGTGGTGGCGACGGTCGCCGAGCCGGTGGCCTGGCGCAGGGCCACGGCGATCAGCCACGCGAGTAACAGATACGGCATGTGCGCGCCTTCGGCGACTTTACTGATGGTCTGGCTGACGCCGGCGTCCAGTAACGTTTGCTTGAGGCCACCACCGGCGCCGATGGTCAGCAGCAACACGGCGATAGGTGCAAGGGCTTTGCGCAGCGTGTTGCCGACGTCGCTGCGTGGCATGCCGGCGGCCCAGCCCAGGCAGACGACGGCGGCGATGACTGCCAGGCCGAGGGCGATCAGCGGTTCGCCGAGGAATTTCAAGGTCAGTGCCAGCGGGTTTTCCGGTGACATCGCAACCTTGGCCAAGGTGCTGCCGAGCATCAAAATCACCGGCAATAAAATGATCAGCAACGACACGCCGAAACTCGGCTGGCGCGGCGCCTTGGGCGGTGCGCTGAACAGCGCGCCGATGTCGGCCGGCTCATCCACGTGCATGCGTTTGGACAGCCAGTTGCCATACAGCGGGCCCGCGAGAATCACCGCCGGCACCGCCAGGCAAAAACCCAGCAACATGGTCAGGCCCAGGTCGGCGTGCAAGGCGCTCACTGCAATCAGCGGCCCTGGATGCGGCGGCATCAGGGCGTGCAGGGTCGTCATGCCGGCCAGTGCCGGGATGGCGATTTTCAGCAACGGCTGGTTCGAACGTTTGGCCATGACGAAGATGATCGGCACCATCATCACCAGGCCCACTTCGAAGAACAGCGGCAAGCCGATCACCATGGCCACCAGCGCCATCACCCAAGGCAGAGACTTGCCTTTGCCCAACCCTAGCAAGGTGGTGGCGATACGGTCGGCCGCACCGGATTCGGCCATCAACGCACCGAGCATTGAACCCAGGGCAATGATGATCCCGGCTTCACCGAGGATCGCCCCGGCGCCTTTGCTGAACGCCTTGGCGACTTCCTCCGGGGGCAGCCCGGCGCCCACACCGGCGATAAACGTGCCGATCAAAATCGACAGGAACGGCGGCAGCTTGGTCGCGCTGATCAACACAATGATGCTGGCGATGGCCAGCAGAACGCAGAACATGAGGCGGGTGTCGTGAACCATCCACGCGGCAGTCGATAACTCCAAGACGGGACTCCTTATCGAACAGGTTGGCTAATTTGTTTCTTTTTATTTCCTGCTAGAAAAGCATACCTGATAGAACCGTTCCAGAGCGTTCATGTGCGATTTTGGTGCGCGTCATGTAACGGCGAGCTGTCGCGCGGATGACAAATTTGCAACCCCTGCGCGGGGATTTGGCCTATAGCTCTATGATCAACGGACCACACCTTTTGAGGACATTTCATGAGCGCAGGACATAACCACGGGCAAGCACGCGCCGGCCACGAGAGGCTTTTATGGATCGCGCTGGGTTTGACAAGCAGTTTCATGATTGCCGAGGTGATCGCTGCCTTTATCACCGGCAGCCTGGCGCTGTTGTCCGACGCCGCGCACATGATGACCGACGCCCTGGCGCTGGCGATTTCCCTCGTCGCTATCCAGGTCGCCAAGCGCGCCGCCGACCGCAAGCGCACCTTTGGCTATGCGCGTTTCGAGATCCTGGCGGCGGCGTTCAACGCGTTGCTGTTGTTCGCGGTGGCGTTTTACATCCTGTATGAGGCCTATCAACGCCTGCAGGCACCGGCTGAAATCCAGTCCACCGGCATGCTGGTGATTGCCGTGCTGGGGCTGATCGTCAACCTGATTTCCATGAAGTTGCTCAGTGCCGCCAGCGGTGAAAGCCTCAATGTGAAGGGCGCTTACCTGGAAGTGTGGAGCGACATGCTCGGCTCCATCGGCGTGATTATCGCGGCGGTGGTGATCATGTTGACCGGCTGGGGTTGGGTCGACTCCCTGGTGGCGGCGGCCATCGGTTTCTGGGTTTTGCCGCGCACCTGGACCCTGCTCAAGGAAAGCATGAACGTGCTGCTGCAAGGCGTACCCGACGGGGTTGATATCGATCAGGTCGAGCAGGCCATTCGCAGTGTGCCCGGGGTCAAGGACGTGCACGACCTGCATATCTGGGCCCTGACCAGCGGCAAGAATGTGCTGAGTACACACTTGGTGGCGGATTCCGCGCTGGGCACCGAGCAACAAATCCTCACGCGGGTGACGGAATTGCTGCACGAACAATTCGATATTTCCCACGTCACCTTGCAGGTCGAGGGCGAAGGTTTTCATCACGACGAGCATGACGAGGTACATGCCTGATCCTGGCTAACGGATTTGTAATGTTTCACCCACCGCCCTGATAAGTACCGAAAGCTACATTGCCCCCGCTGGGAAATCTCAGCGACTTCATGGGCGTGGAACTCTCGTTATGGCACTTTCCGTTAGAACATTTTTTGGGGCGGCAGCGTTTTGGTTGGCGGCAAGTGCTGCCCAGGCGCAAACCCTCACTCTCGATGCAGCCCTGCAAGCCGCCTTCGCCAACAACCCCGACCTGGCCGCCGCGCAATGGGAAATCGACATCGCCCAAGGCGGTCGCCAACAGGCTGGCTTGATCCCCAACCCAGTGGCTTCCTGGGATGCCGAAGACACACGCCGCAACACGCGCACCACCACCGTTAAACTCAGCCAGACCCTGGAACTGGGCGGCAAGCGCGGCGCGCGCATCGACGTGGCCACACGCGCCCAGGACGCCGCCGCGCTGACCCTGGAGCAACGTCGCAACGGCCTGCGCGCCGATGTGATCGACAGCTACTACGGCGCCCTGCGTGGCCAGGAGCGCCTCGATCTGGCGCAACGCTCAATGGCCTTGGCCGAGCGCGGCCTGGTGGTCGCCAATGGCCGCGTCAAGGCGGGTAAATCATCGCCGGTGGAAGCCACTCGCGCACAGGTGCAGTTATCCGAGATCCGTCTGGAGTTGAACCGCGCGCAGGTCGGCCTCAGCGATGCCTATCGGCGCCTTGCCGCCAGTACCGGCAGCGCTACACCCGACTTTCAGGCCGTCGCCACGCAAAGCCAATCCGCACCGCCGTTACCGGCCTCTGCGCAATTGCTGGCGCGGCTTGAACAAACCACCGAACTGCGCTTGGCCGAGATGCAGATTATCCAGAGCGAAGCCAACGTGGGCCTGGAAAAAGCCCAGCGCATTCCCGACCTCGATGTGTCCATCGGCAGCCAGTACGACGCCAGCGTGCGTGAGCGCGTAAACCTGGTGGGCGTGTCGATGCCGATCCCGCTGTTCAACCGCAACCAGGGCAATGTGCTCGCCGCCAGCCGCCGCGCCGATCAAGCCCGCGACCTGCGTAACGCCGTTGAGCTGCGCCTGCGCACCGAAACGCGCCAGGCCCTGGACCTGTGGCAAACCGCCAACACCGAGGTGAGCACCTTCAACCAGCAGATCCTGCCCGCCGCCCAAAGCGCGGTGGACAGCGCCACGCGTGGCTTCGAGATGGGCAAGTTCAACTTCCTCGACGTGCTCGACGCCCAGCGCACCTTGATTGCAGCGCGCACCCAATACCTCACGGCCACCGCCCAGGCGACCGACGCCTGGGTGCGCATCGAACGGATTTACGGCGACCTCGCCCGGTTTTGATTTTTTCTGGAGTCTTTTATGAAGCATAAACACGGTGTGGCGCTTGCCGTCGCCCTGGGCCTGATGCTGTCTGGTTTTGCACATGCCGACGAGGAAGAAGAAGGCAAACTCGAACTCACCGAGCAGCAGATCCAGGCCGCCGGTATTCAGCTCGCCAAGGCCCAACCGCGCTCAATCAGCACGCTGCTGACGCTGCCGGGGGAGGTGCGTTTCGACGAGGACCGTACCTCGCACATCGTCCCGCGTGCGGCCGGCGTGGTGGAGGCGGTCAAGGTCAATCTCGGCCAGTCGGTGAAAAAAGGCGAGCTGCTAGCCGTGATCGCCAGCCAGCAGATTTCCGACCAACGCAGTGAGCTGGCGGCCAGCGAACGCCGCGTTGAACTGGCGCGCACCACCTTCCAGCGCGAGCGCCAACTGTGGAAGGACGAGATCTCTGCCGAGCAGGATTACCTGCTGGCGCGCCAGACCTTGCAAGAGGCAGAAATTGCCCTGAACAACGCCCGTCAGAAGATGACCGCACTCAGCGGCAGCGCGGTCTTGGTCGGCGGTAATCGCTATGAACTGCGCGCGCCATTCGCAGGTGTCGTGGTGGAAAAACACCTGGGTGTCGGTGAAGTGGTCGGCGAAACCAGCAACGCGTTCACGCTCTCGGACTTATCCCAGGTGTGGGTCACCTTCGGCGTGTTTCCCAAGGACTTGAACAAGGTGCGTGTCGGTAAACCGGTGAAGGTCAGCTCAACGGAAATGGGCACCGAAGTGCTCGGCACTGTGGCCTATGTCGGTAACCTGCTCGGCGAGCAGACGCGTACCGCCACCGTGCGCGTGACCGTGCCCAACCCCGACGACGCCTGGCGCCCAGGGCTGTTTGTCACCGTGCAATTGGCCACCGACACCTACCAGGCCAAGGTCACCGTCCCGCAAACCGCGATCCAGACCGTCGAGGACAAACCCTCGGTGTTCGTGCGCACGCCGGACGGGTTCATCACCCGCCATCTTGAGCTGGGCGTGAGTGAAAACGGCTACGTCGAAGTGCGCAAAGGCCTCGACGCCGGGGAGCAAGTGGCGACCGAAGGCAGCTTCATCCTCAAGTCCGAACTGGGTAAAGGCTCGGCCGAGCACGCCCATTGATCCTGCGAGTGATTCCCCATGTTTGAGCGCCTTATCCAATTCGCCATCGAGCAGCGCATCATCGTGCTGCTGGCGGTGCTGTTGATGGCCGGTGTCGGCATTGCCAGCTATCAGAAGTTGCCCATCGACGCGGTGCCTGACATCACCAACGTGCAGGTGCAGATCAACTCGGCGGCGGCCGGGTTTTCGCCGCTGGAAACTGAACAGCGCATTACCTTTCCCATAGAAACGGCCATGGCCGGGCTGCCGGGTTTGCAGCAGACACGGTCGTTGTCGCGCTCCGGCCTGTCCCAGGTCACGGTCATCTTCAAAGACGGCACCGACCTGTTCTTCGCCCGCCAATTGGTCAACGAGCGCCTGCAAGTCGCCCGTGAACAATTGCCCTCCGGGATCGAAACCGCGATGGGGCCGATTTCTACCGGCCTGGGGGAAATTTTCCTATGGACTGTCGAAGCTGAAGACGGCGCACTCAAGGAAGACGGCACGCCCTACACACCGACCGACCTGCGCGTAATCCAGGACTGGATCATCAAACCGCAACTGCGCAACGTGCCGGGCGTGGCGGAGATCAACACCATCGGCGGTTTCGCCAAGGAATACCAGATCGCCCCGGACCCAAAACGGCTGGCGGCCTACAACCTGACGTTGACCGATTTGGTCACGGCGCTTGAGCGCAACAACGCCAACGTCGGCGCCGGTTACATCGAGCGCAGTGGCGAGCAACTGTTGATTCGCGCACCGGGGCAAGTGGCGTCGATTGATGACATCGCCAACATCGTCATCACCACCTCTGGCGGCACACCCATTCGCGTGCGCAATGTGGCGCAGGTCGAAATCGGCCGTGAGCTGCGTACCGGTGCAGCCACCGAAAATGGCCGTGAAGTGGTGCTGGGCACGGTGTTTATGTTGATTGGTGAGAACAGCCGCACCGTGTCCCAGGCGGTGGCGAAAAAACTCGAAGAGATCAACCGTTCACTGCCTGAGGGCGTGGTGGCTGTCACCGTCTACGACCGCACCAACCTGGTGGAAAAAGCCATCGCCACCGTGAAGAAAAACCTCTTCGAAGGTGCGCTGCTGGTGGTCGCGGTGCTGTTCCTGTTCCTGGGCAATATTCGCGCGGCGTTGATCACCGCGATGGTGATTCCCCTGGCCATGTTGTTCACCTTTACGGGGATGTTCACCAACAAAGTCAGCGCCAACCTGATGAGCCTTGGCGCGTTGGACTTCGGCATTATTGTCGACGGCGCGGTGGTGATCGTTGAAAACGCCATCCGCCGCCTGGCCCATGCGCAACAGCGCCATGGGCGCTTGCTGACCCGCGGCGAGCGCCTGCACGAAGTGTTCGCCGCCGCCAAAGAAGCGCGGCGCGCGTTGATCTACGGGCAACTGATCATCATGGTCGTTTACCTGCCGATCTTCGCCCTCACCGGTGTGGCCGGGAAGATGTTCCATCCCATGGCATTCACCGTGGTAATCGCCTTGCTCGGCGCGATGATTCTGTCGGTGACGTTCGTGCCGGCCGCGATTGCGCTGTTCGTCACCGGCAAGGTCAAGGAGGAAGAAAACCTGGTGATGCGCACCGCCCGTCGGGCCTATGCGCCGGTGCTGGATTGGGTGATGGCGCGCCGCCCGCTGGTGTTTGGCTTGGCGGTGTTGACCATCGTCGCCTCGGGCGTGGTGGCCAGCCGTATGGGCAGTGAGTTTATCCCCAGCCTCAGCGAAGGCGACTTTGCCCAACAAGCCTTGCGCGTGCCGGGCACCAGCCTGACGCAATCGGTGCAGATGCAGCAGCAGCTGGAAAAAACCTTGATGGCGCAGGTGCCGGAAATCGAGCGGGTCTTCGCGCGTACCGGCACCGCGGAAATCGCTTCCGACCCGATGCCGCCGAATATTTCCGACAGCTATGTGATGCTCAAACCCCAAGACCAATGGCCGGATCCGAAGAAGTCCCGCGAGGCGCTGATCGAAGACATCCAGCGCGCCAGTGCGATTGTGCCGGGCAGTGCGTATGAACTGTCGCAACCGATCCAACTACGGTTTAACGAGCTGATTTCCGGGGTGCGCAGCGATGTGGCGGTGAAGGTGTTTGGCGACGACATGGCGGTGCTCAACAAGACCGCCGCGGAAATCGCCGAGACCCTGCAAAAGCTTGAGGGCGCCTCGGAAGTGAAGGTGGAGCAGACCTCCGGGCTGCCGGTGCTGACCATCAATATCGACCGCGACAAGGCCGCGCGTTTCGGCCTGAATGTGGGCGATGTGCAAGACACCATTGCCGTCGCTGTCGGTGGGCGCCAGGCCGGTACGTTGTACGAAGGTGACCGGCGCTTTGACATGGTCGTGCGTTTGTCTGACGCGCTGCGCACTGATATCGACGGGCTGTCGCGGTTGTTGATTCCGGTGCCGGCGCTGGCCAGTAGCGCGTCGGGGCAGTTGGGCTTTATCGCTTTGTCCCAGGTTGCCAGCCTGGACCTGGTGCTCGGCCCGAATCAGATCAGCCGCGAAAACGGCAAGCGCTTGGTGATCGTCAGCGCCAACGTGCGTGGGCGTGATATCGGTTCGTTTGTAGAGGAAGCGGAGACGGCCATTAGCACCCAAGTGAAGGTGCCGGCGGGTTACTGGACCACGTGGGGCGGGCAGTTCGAACAGTTGAAGGAAGCCTCCGAGCGTTTGCGCATTGTGGTGCCGGTGGCGTTGCTGCTGGTGTTCGGGTTGCTGTTCATGATGTTCAACAACCTCAAGGATGGCTTGCTGGTGTTTACCGGGATTCCATTCGCGTTGACCGGTGGGATCATGGCGTTGTGGCTGCGCGATATTCCGCTGTCGATCTCGGCGGGTGTGGGGTTTATTGCGCTATCTGGCGTGGCGGTGCTGAACGGGCTGGTGATGATCGCCTTCATCCGCAACCTGCGTGAGGAAGGGCGTTCATTATCGGTGGCGATCAACGAAGGGGCACTCACGCGTTTGCGGCCGGTGTTGATGACTGCGCTGGTGGCGTCCCTGGGGTTTATCCCGATGGCCTTGGCCACCGGCACCGGCGCCGAGGTGCAGCGCCCGTTGGCGACGGTGGTGATCGGCGGGATTATTTCTTCTACGTTGCTGACCTTGCTGGTGCTGCCGGCGTTGTATCAGTGGGCGCATCGCAAGGAGGAATGACGCGGGTGGGTTACTGAGGTCACCCAAGATCAACTGTGGGAGTTGTCGAGCTTTAGCGAGGCTGCGAAAGCGGTGGTTCAGGCAATCTATCTATTGGCTGTGCCGCCGTCTTCGCGGCCTCGCTAAAGCTCGACGGCTCCCACATTGAACTGCTTGGGTTTGAAGTCCGCGCACCCTTATCCAGGCAGCACTTTAGGAAACACCAGGCGAAACAATGTAAACCCACCGGGCAGGCTGCGCACGTCAGTCTGCCCCTGGTGCAGGGTCATGATCGACCGCACGATGGCCAGCCCCAGGCCGGTGCCGCCCTCGGTGCGGGCGCGGCTGCTGTCGACACGGTAGAAACGTTCGAACAGGTGCGGCAGGTGTTGCGCTTCGATCCCCTGGCCTGGGTTGCTGACGGACAGCGAAACGTTGTTGCCGTAAGTTTCCACCAGCAGCGAGATATGCGAGCCCGCAGGGCTATGGCGGATCGCGTTGGACAGCAGGTTCGAGAGCGCGCGTTGAATCATCAGGCGATCGCCGTGTACGTGGGCATCGCCACTGAGGGTCAGGGTCAGTTGTTTGTCTTCGGCACTCAGGGCGAACAAGTCCATCACCCGGTTGGCTTCCGCCATCAGCGACACGGCGGTGAACGAAGCCCGTGCTGCCGGGTGGCTGACTTGGGCCAGAAACAGCATGTCGGAGACGATGCGCGCCAGGCGCTCCAGCTCTTCGGTGTTGGATTCCAGCACCGCTTTATATTCCTCTGGCGGGCGTTGGCGCGACAGCGTCACTTGGGCCTTGCCCATCAGGTTGGTCAACGGCGCACGGAGTTCGTGGGCGAGGTCATCGGAGAATTGCGACAGCTGCTGAACGCCCGCATCCAGGCGGTTGAGCATCACGTTGAAGGCGTGCGCCAACTCGCCCAGTTCGTGGGGCAGGTTGTCGACGGACAAGCGATGGGTCAGATCCTGTGTGGTGACTTTGGCCGCCACATGGCTGAACTGCTTCAACGGCGCCAGCCCGCGCTGCACCAGCCACCAGGCACCCATGCCGATCAATATCAAGAGCAGGGGCAACGCGATGACGGTGGCGCGCAGGTAAGCACTGAGCAGTGCCTGGTCGTCCATGCGGTCCAGGGACAGCAGCACGCGAACGCGCTCGCCGCTGGCCAGGCGCATCAGGCTGGAGGCGCTGAGCACTTGGTTGCGATTGCTGTCGGCCCAGTTGAGGTAACCGAGGGTTTCGCGCGGCGTGAAGTTTGTCAGCAACGGTTCCTGTGGTTTGGCCCCGGCACTCAGTAACACGCTCTCATCGGGGGCGGTGCCGACGATGGTCAGGTAGAAGTTGTCATGGCCGATCACCAGGTCCATCAGCGAGTGCGGGCGGGCGCGGATGCCGCTGGCGTCCAGGCCTTGTGACAGGCTGTGCTGGATCTGTTCCATCTTGCTTTCCAGGCCTTTGCGCGCGAGTTTTTCCAGCTCGTGGGTCAGCGCCAGGTAGGCCAGGGTGGCCAGCAACAGCACCAGGCCTGCGCCCATCAGGCTGACCGTCAGCCCCAGGCGCATCGACAAACTGCTGGCTTTCATTGCCGCGCCTCCAGCACATAACCCACACCGCGAATGGTGTGGATCAGCTTGACCTCACTCTGGTCATCCACCTTGGCGCGCAGGCGGCTGATGGAGACTTCCACCACGTTGGTGTCGCAGTCGAAGTTCATGTCCCACACCAGCGAAATAATCTGCGTGCGCGTCAGCACTTCACCGGTCTGGCGCATCAGCACCTGTAACAGGGCAAATTCCTTGGTGGTCAGGTCGATACGCCGGGTGCCGCGGTACGCGCGATGGCGGCGCGGGTCCAGTTCCAAGTCCTGCACGCGGAACACGTCGGGCTGTGGGATATGTTCGCTACGGCGCAACAGCGTGCGCACCCGCGCGAGCAACTCGGGAAATTCGAAGGGTTTGACCAGGTAATCATCGGCGCCCATGTCCAGGCCCTTGATCTTGTCGGCCAGCCGGCCACGGGCGGTCAGCATCATCACGCGTTGGGTGCCATTGCGGCGCAATTGCTCCAGCACTTCCCAGCCATCCTTGCCCGGCAGGTTGACGTCGAGGATGACCAGCTCATAGGCGTGCTGCCCTGCCAGGTGCAGGCCGTCGATGCCGTTGGACGCACAGTCGACCACATAGCCACTTTCATTCAGGCCTTGCTGCAGGTAGTCGGCGGTTTTTTGCTCGTCCTCAACTACAAGGATACGCATGGGGTTTACCTTTTACGGGTGAGAGAAGGGCTCCATTTCCTTATGGAATTAGGTGTCTTGGGAGTAGGAGAAGTCTGAAGTGTGAAGTAGCTTCAGGGTCAACTGCGACCATCGGTCGCGACTAAGCCGCCGCGCAAAAAAAACGCCCCAGCGGGGCGTTAAAAAATCATCTCTTTCCAAAGGAGCTACGAAAAAGCTTCAGAGATGAATAGTGCTCGGTGCAGCTAAGTTGAAGCGGAGTATAGGAAGCTCAACTTAACGGGAAGCTGAGGCTAATGTTACAGTTTTGATAGTTATCAATTTGTGAGCAAATGTTAGTTAAGCGCGAACGAATGTAAGCGTCCCCATTAATGATTACTCAGAGTGCCACCAGTGGGTATTCGGCAATCAAGCGAACTTCCTCCAGGTCCGATTCGAAAGCACTGGAACGAACGGTGGCCTGGCGCAAGCGCAACGATAAATCCTTCAAGCTGCCACTTTGCACCACGTACTTGGCCTCGACGTTACGTTCCCAGCGGCGCTGGTCAGTCAGCGGGTTACCCGCCGAATCGCGGCGCATGTACACCGAATTGGCGTTGCTGTAGTCGGCGCCGCTACCTTTTGCGTAACGGGTCATGAATGACAGGCCGGGAACGCCAAAGGCCTGCATGTCCAAGTCGTAGCGCGCCATCCACGAGCGCTCCTTGGGCGAGTTGAAGTCGCTGTACTGGATCGAGTTGTTGAGGAAAATCGAATCCGATTGGCGCAGGTAATCGAAATCGTCGTCGCCGTTATTGCGCTGGTGCGACACGGCCAGGCTGTGGGCGCCGACCTTGACCCCAAGCCTGGCGCTCCAGATGTTGTTGTCGAATTTACCCAGCAGCTTTTTGCCTTCGTCCACCGCTTTGTAATAGTTGAAGTCGCCGAACAACGACACGTCGTCGTTCAGCGGGTAGGTGGCGGCGCTGCCGAAGTAATATTGGTCCCAGGCATCCTTCAGGCGGCTGCTGTACAGGCTGACACTCAGGTGTTTATTAACGGTGTAGTCACCGCCGAAATAGCCGGCCCAAGGCGCATCGACCTTGCCCGCATAGAAGGTCGCGAAGCCTTTGTTCATGCCGCTTTCACTGGGTTGGCTCATACCGCTCAGGCGCCCGCCTTGCAGGCTCAGGCCCTCAAGGCTGGTGTTTTGCGCGGTGACGCCGCGAAAGCTTTCCGGTAACAAGCGCGAATCGCCGGCGGCCACCACCGGTGTGGCGGGGAATACGTCGCCGGCCTTGATGACTGTGTCCAGCACGCGCAATTTCGCGGCACCGCCGAATTTGCTGTAGCTGCTTTCCGGGTGATTATTGCTGTCCACCGGCAGTACGCCAAACGAGCCCTTGCCGCCGCTGCGGCCGGTGCCCGAATCGAGTTTCAGGCCGTACATGGCAAACGCATCCAGGCCAAACCCGACGGTGCCTTGGGTAAAGCCGGATTCGAATTTGCCGATCAAGCCCTGCGCCCAGGCTTCGGAATAGCCATTGCCGGTGGGGCTGGACTGGCCTTTGCGGTCGTCGCGGTTGAAGTAAAAATTGCGCGCCAGCACGTTCACGCTGCTGCCTTCGATAAAACCCTCAGGCTTGTCTTCCACGGCGACGGCTGCCAGTGGCAGTGCGGCAATCAATGAAAAGGGAAGGGTGTAGTAAGCAATGTTCATGTTTCGCTCCTGGGTATTGGCAGTTTTCAGCTTCTTATAGGGTTGGGCGTTTTTATTGATCTGGCCCGGGCTGATAGTTGCAAACGGCGGATAACGCTTAGGTGGCGCGAACATTACAATTCTGGAAACTCGTGGCCACCTAACAGATAAGTAATGTTTTAGTGAACATTGCGACAGGGTCGATTGATTAGTCTCGTCACTGAACTTTTCAACCGAGGAACCTGTAATGAACGTTTATAAAATTGGCTTGGGTGTATTAACGGCAATCTTGTCATTCGGCGCGTTGGCCGAAGGCGGCGGTGATCGCACCTTTGCCCTGATGATGGAACGCAATGAGAAAGCCATGGCGGCCTACGCCGAAAGAAAGGGCAAGCCGGTGCCCGAGGTTCAGGCCTATCGCTACGGCATGACGCTGGACATTGCCAAGGTGGTCAACGTCACGCCGCCGATCCGCTCGTGCGATCCGGTCCCGTCACGCATGACCTATGAAGATTCCAGCGGCAAGCTCAATACCCTTGAATATCAAGTGATGGGCGTGTGCCGGAATAACGGTGGTTAATGGATCCAAAAAAAGAGTGTGAGTGGCGCAAAGAAAGCGCTTCAGAAAACGCCGGAAGCGCCGATGCAGGTCAGAACAGCCTCCCCAAATGACCATCGGTGCCCCATGTTCAACACGCGTTTGAAGCAGGAGCTGTCAGCTCTTCGTGAAGAGTTGTCCAGCTTGCAACAGGTCAAGGAGAGCCTGGAAAGCGAAATGCTGTGCCTGACGCTGGACGCTGAAGGCCGGGTGGAGTGGGCAAATGCCAACTTCCTGCAAGAACTGGCTTACCAGAGCGCCAACATTCTGGGGCGTCACATTGATGAGCTGGTGCCGGCACACCTGCGCCAGGACGAATTCCAAATGCGCTTCAAGAATGCCCTGGTGCGCGGCGAACACTTTGCCGGCACCGTGCGTCTGATGCGTGGCAACGGCAAGGAAGCGTGGTTGCGCTCGATCCTGCAACCGGTGCGCAGTTCGGACGGGCGTATCCTGCGGTTCTCGATTTTCTCCAGTGACCTCACCCGCACCATCGAGGCGTCGCGCGAGCATGAAAACCTGATCACCGCGCTGGTGCGCTCCACGGCAGTGATCGAGTTTGACCTCGGCGGGCATGTGCTGACTGCCAATGACCGATTCCTCGGCGGCATGGGCTACAGCCTGGCGCAGATCCAGGGCAAACATCACCGCATGTTCTGCGAGCCGGAGGAATACAACAGCGCCGAATACCAGCACTTCTGGAAACGTTTGAATGCCGGTGAGTTCGTTGCGGCGCGCTTCAAACGGGTCGACAGCCATGGTCGTTTGGTGTGGCTGGAGGCGACCTACAACCCAGTGATGGATACCAACGATCGTCTGTACAAAGTGGTCAAGTTCGCCACGGTGATTACCGACCAGGTCAACCGGGAACAGGCGGTGGCGGAGGCTGCCAACATCGCTTACAGCACCTCACTGCAAACCGACAACAGTGCCCAGCGCGGCACCACGGTGGTGACTCAGGCGGTAGACGTGATGCGTGATCTGGCCAAGCACATGCAGCAGGCCGGTGACGGTATCGAGGCGCTGAACGCCCAGTCTCTGGTGATCGGCACCATCGTCAAAACCATCAGCGGCATCGCCGAACAGACTAACTTGCTGGCGCTCAACGCGGCCATCGAAGCGGCGCGTGCTGGTGAGCAGGGTCGTGGCTTTGCAGTGGTGGCCGATGAGGTGCGTCAGTTGGCGTCACGTACCAGCAAGGCCACCGAGGAAATCGTCGGTGTGGTGCGTCAGAACCAGGACATGGCCCGTGATGCGGTGAGCTTGATGACCGAAGGCCGCCTGCAGGCCGAGCAAGGTCTGGCGTTGGCGGCCGAGGCGGGCACGGTGATCGTGGAAATCCAGGACGGCGCACAAAAAGTGGTCAGCGCGGTCGGGCAGTTTGCCAATCAGCTGTCGAGCTGACCCGCAGGGCGGGTGCTTGAGGTATCGTAGGTTTTTTCTTGCTTGAAGAGCCGACCCTCCATGAGCCCGACCCACCGTCGCCCCGTTCCGTTGTCCAAGGCCTACCGTTTACTCAACCACGGGCCGACCGTGTTGGTGAGCGCGGCCCACGACGGCAAGCGCACTATCATGGCCGCTGCCTGGGCCATGCCGCTGGATTTCGAACCGCCAAAAGTCGCCGTGGTGCTGGACAAGGCCACCTGGACCCGCCAGCTGCTGGAAGGCGCCGGCACCTTCGTGCTGCAGGTGCCTTGCGTGGCCCAGGCCGATTTGGTGCAGACGGTCGGCAACATCAGCGGTGCAGACACCGACAAGTTCGCCACCTACGGTTTGCAGACATTCAACGGTGAACACACCGAAGCGCCGTTGCTGGAAGGTTGCGTGGCGTGGCTGGAGTGCCGCCTGCTGCCCGAGCCCCACAACCAGCAGACCTACGATTTGTTCCTCGGCGAAGTCGTTGCGGCCTATGCCGACGAACGTGTGTTCAGCGAAGGGCATTGGCACTTTGAAGGCCATGATGAGTTGCGCACCTTGCACCATGTGGCGGGTGGGAATTTCCTGACCATTGGCGAGCCGGTTGTTGGGCGTCAGCTGTAAGCCTTACCCGCGTGCGTTTGCCAGCGCTTCGGCAAACGTATTGCCGGGACGGCGGATAGACCCGCGGCCCGTCGGGCGTAAGCTCACGCTGCGGGTGTTGCGTTGCAACAGGCGCACACCCCGTTCGTTTTCCAGTCGCGAGATTGCGCGCGATAGCCCGCATTGCGTCAGCCCCAAGTCATCGGCCACCAGCCAGCAGATCGGCGGGGCGTTGGGCTTGGCAGTGTTGGCACTGCGCCCCAAGCAAAATGGGCTCAAGCCGAATTCGATACTGGAAACAACATAGGGTCAATGTGGGAGCGGGCTTGCTCGCGAAAGCGCAGTGCCAGTCGACAGATAAGTGACTGATCCAACGCCTTCGCGAGCAAGCCCGCTCCCACATTTTGATCGCATTCACATCAGGTAGTCAGCGACCGAGCATCTTCACCCAGCGCGACGGCGGCATGCCGTAGGTGCTGCGAAATTGCCGGGTCATGTGGCTCTGGTCGGTGAAGCCGGCTGTCAGCGCCGCGTCCACCAACGATTGGCCTTGGGCGAGCAGGCTGCGCACTAAATCCAGGCGACGCATGGTCAGGTAGCGGTAGGGGCTGGTGCCGAACAACAACCGAAAATCCCGCGACAACGCCCAGCGATCGCGGCCGCAGTGGTCGGCCATTTCATCCAGGGTGATGCTTCGGCCCAACGCGCTGTGGATAAATTCACGGGCGCGCTCGGCGGCGACGTAATCGAAGGATTTACGGCTGATGATCACCCCCGATGCAGCACTCAGCGCTTGCGCCAGGTCGTACATCGCGTCCTGTTCCTGCATCGGATCAATCGGGCAGTCCAGGCTTTGCAGCAACACTTCGCTGGCGCGGAACAGCCGTGGGTCAGTCGACAGGCCGTTGTGGATAAACGGCAACGGCCTGCCGCCGAGAATCTGCTGGATCAGCGCCGGCTCCACATAAATCATGCGGTACTTGAAGCCTTCCACGCTGCTGGCGCGCCCGTCATGGGATTCATCGGGGTGAATCACCATGGTCGTGCCGGGCAGGCTGTGGGTCATGCAGCCGCGGTAGTGATAACTCTGCACGCCAAACAGCGTGCGCCCGATGGCGTAGGTGTCGTGGCGGTGCGGGTCGAACGCGAAGCCGGCAAAGTACGCCTCGATACGGTCCAGGCCGCTGGCGTGCGGGGCGCGGTGCAGCCAATCGAGGGTGGAAGTGGGTTGGCCCATGGTGACTGGTCACAAGTAGTGGTGGAAACACGTTAACCCAGTCTGGCGGGGGTTGTCTGCCGAGGTCTTGTACGATTGTGCACGCGTTGAATGAGGGTGACCTCAAGTTAAATATCAATCAGCATTAAAAAATGATTGTTTTACGATAATTTATCTATTATTTTTGCATCCTCATTCACTCACTGAGGTTGCTTATGAACACTCAACGTTTGGCCCAACTCAGCCAGCGCATGTCGCTGCTCACGCTGTTGCTGATTGTCGTTATGCTGGTGCTCAATACCGCTGTATGGCTGTTTCCGGTGCTGGGTTCTTCTGCCGATGGCCTAGGGTTTGGCTTTGCCTTGAGTGACCGTCTGATCGAGGCGCACGCCGCTAAAGTTGCGCTGTTCCCTTGGTGGCAGACAGCGGGTGGCATTGTACTTTCCAGTATCCCACTGATGGCGTTGGCGTTCGGCTTGAACCATCTGCGTCAATTGTTCCGCAACTACGCCCGTGGAGAGTATTTTTCCAGTGCCGCGGCGCAGCACCTGGGCAAAGTTGGGCGAGCCGTTGCGTTATGGGTGCTGCTGGACTTTTTATGCGAGCCGTTGCTCAGTGTCTGGGTCACGATGAATGAGCCGGTCGGCCAGCGACTGATTACTTTAAGTGTCACCGCGCCAAGCTTCGTCGCGCTGTTTCTCGCTGCCTGTATCGCGGTAATCGCGCGTATCCTGTGGCAGGCCAGTGAAGTGGATTCTGAAAACCGCACTTTTGTTTGAGATCGAAATGCCCATTGTGATTGAACTGGACGTTATGCTTGCCCGGCGCAAGGTCAAATCCAAAGACCTGGCGGCCGCCATCGGGATTACCGAACAGAACCTGTCGTTGCTCAAACAAGGCAAGGTCAAGGGCATACGGCTGGGTACGCTGGATGCCATCTGTACTTACCTGGACTGCCAGCCCGGCGACCTGTTGGTGCACACGCCTGAGCCTGCAACCGAATAGGTTTAACTACTTAAGAAGAGGGATCGCCCCATGCTGTTCGCCGACCTGCCGTATGCCGCGCCTTTACTGTCGCTGGGGCTGCTTTGGACTGTCGCGGTGGTGACACCGGGGCCGAACTTCTTCAACACCGCCCAACTGGCGGCGAGTTGTTCGCGTCGTCATGGCGTGGTGGCGTCCGCCGGGGTGGCCACGGGCACGGTGATATGGGGGCTGGCAGGCGGCTTGGGCATCAAGTCGCTGTTCACTGCGGCGCCCATGCTCTACCTGGCCTTCAAGATTATTGGCGGCTGTTACCTGATCTACCTGGGGCTGAAGCTGTTCAAACGTTCGGCCCCAACTGTTGATCAGGCGACGTTGCCTGACGAACCCCGGCGTTCGCTGTTCTCCGCCTGGCGCTTCGGTTTGCTGGGCAATTTGTCCAACCCCAAGGCCGCCCTGTTCGTCGCCACGGCCTTCGCTTCGACCATGCCGCCGTCACCGTCGCCGACGTTGTTGGCCCTGGCGGTCATCACCATGGCCACCTTGTCGTTCAGCTGGTACACCAGCGTTGCCTTGGTGTTTTCCAGCGAGCGTATGGCCAACCTCTATAGCCGTTCACGCAAGTGGCTCGACCGGTTTGCCGGTGGCTGCTACCTGTTGTTTGGCGCACATCTGGTGGCGAATCGCTGACCGCTCATGGTAAGAAGCCTTACTTTCAACAGTGAGGCCGAGTCATGAGCAAGGTGCGGGTGGGTATTATTTTTGGTGGCCGTTCGGCCGAACACGAAGTCTCACTGCAATCGGCGCGCAATATCGTCGATGCACTGGACCGTTCGCGCTTCGAACCCATTCTGATCGGCATCGACAAGGCCGGCCATTGGCACCTCAACGACACCTCGAACTTCCTGATCAACCAGGAAAACCCGGCGCTGATCGCGCTCAATCAGTCCAACCGCGAATTGGCGGTGGTGCCGGGCAAGGCCAGCCAGCAAGTGGTAGAAACCTCTGGGCAGGGTCTGCTGGAACACATCGATGTGATTTTCCCCATCGTCCACGGCACCCTCGGTGAAGACGGTTGCCTGCAGGGTCTGCTGCGCATGGCCGACTTGCCTTTCGTCGGCTCTGACGTACTCGGCTCGGCCGTGTGCATGGACAAAGACATCAGCAAACGCCTGCTGCGCGATGCGGGTATTGCCGTCACCCCGTTCATCACCCTGACCCGTCGCAACGCCGCACGTATGTCCTTTGAAGCCGCAGTGAACACGCTCGGTTTGCCGATGTTCGTCAAACCCGCCAACCAGGGTTCCTCGGTGGGCGTGAGCAAAGTTGGCAACGAAGCCCAATACCATGCCGCCGTTGAACTGGCGTTGGGTTTTGATGAAAAGGTAGTGGTGGAATCCGCCGTGCAGGGGCGCGAAATTGAATGCGCCGTGCTGGGCAACGACAACCCCATTGCCAGCGGTTGCGGCGAGATCGTCGTCAGTAACGGCTTCTATTCCTACGACAGCAAGTACATCGACGGCCAGGCTGCCCAAGTGGTGGTGCCGGCTGATATCAGCGTCCAGGCCAGTGAGCGTATTCGCCACCTCGCCATCCAAGCGTTCGAGGTATTGGGCTGTGCCGGGTTGGCACGTGTCGACGTGTTCCTCACCGACGACGGTGAAGTGCTGATCAATGAAATCAACTCACTGCCCGGCTTCACCCGCATCAGCATGTACCCCAAGCTGTGGCAGGCGGCGGGGATGAGCTACAGCGAGTTGGTGAGCCGGTTGATTGAGCTGGCGCTGGAGCGGCATGCGGGGCGTAAGGGGTTGAAGATAAGCCGCTGATTGTTGTGGCGCTCGCCACAACACGCTCCCTCGCCACAAGGGCAGTGTGTTTCTTAGGGTTTTCGTGCAATCCACGAATAGATCAACGTCTTCACCTCCTCAGGGTGATGAGTCCTCCTGCGGTAGCTGGCGAAGGTCGGTGATGTGCAATAAGTGCACACCTCACTCACCTCGATCTGTTCAGGCTTTACCCCTGCGGCTTGCAACAGCATCACCCCGTAACCACTCAAATCAAACCACGCGCTTGCCGATTGCCTGGCGTGGGGCGGTGCAATCTGCGCTGGCAGGCGTGGCGACGGCTGCTCGAAGCTCCACGGCGCCTGACCGTCATGCCACAGGTGGCCTTGGTCTGCCTGAAACTGCGCAATAAACGCCTCGCTCACCTCATAGCAGCACGGCTTGATCGACGGCCCGATAGCCACCAGCAGCTGGTCAACGGCAATTCCCTCGGCGGCGAATTGCTGCACGGCATTGGCGATGATCCCGCTTTGCAATCCCTTCCAGCCGCCATGCACGGCGACAACCCTTTCGCCGCTTTTGGAGGCGATAAGAATGGGCAGGCAATCGGCAGTAATCACCGCAATCGGCTGATGCTCGCGCGTGAACACGCCATCGGCCTCAACCGTGTTTGCCACCTGATCCGCCTGCCATTCAATCACCGACGCACTGTGCACCTGCTTGCAGATGAACACCTCGTCCGGGCGCAATGGGTCATTGATCGAACAAAAACCGTGGTCGACGCCGGGGAGGGCGCCGAGATTATTTGCCTTTTGCATGGGGTTCTCTGCGCTCAATAAAGTCAATCGCCGACCGCTTCGCCTTCACGGCGAGGGTCGGCGCCACCGCTCAGCGACACCTTGCCCTTTGCATCGCGTGTGCGAACAATGGCCTGGATGCCGCTGGTCATATCGATCTCGCTCAACGCGTGGCCCTTGTCCTTCAGCGCCTGTTTCAAACCGGAGCTGAACAAGCCTGCTTCCAGTTCGGTAGCGCCATTGCGGCTACCGAAGTTGGGCAGGCTGATGGCCGCTTGCGGGTCAAGCTTCCAATCGAGCATTGCCACCAGGGATTTGCTCACGTATTCGATGATCTGCGAACCGCCCGGCGAGCCCACCGTGGCCAGCAACTCGCCGCTCTTGCGATCGAATACCAGCGTTGGCGCCATGGCCGAGCGTGGGCGTTTGCCGGGCTCGACGCGGTTGGCTACCGGCTGGCCGTTTTCTTCGGGGATGAACGAGAAGTCAGTCATCTGGTTGTTCAGCAAAAAGCCCTGGACCATCACATGCGAGCCGAACGCCGCTTCTACCGTGGTGGTCATCGACACGGCGCCGCCCACGTCATCCACCGCCACCACTTGCGAGGTGGAAATCCGCAACGGCGAGCGGTCCGGCGCGTACGCCACCTGGATGCCCGCAGGCGTGCCCGGCTTGGCGATGCCCATGCTGCGCTCGCCGATCAGTGTGGCGCGCTTGGCCAGGTAGTCCGGGGCGACAAGGCCTGCGGTCGGCACCGGCACGAAGTCGGCGTCGGCCACGTACAGCCCGCGGTCGGCGAAGGCCAGGCGACCCGCTTCGGCGAGCAGGTGCACGGCGTCAGGTGTGGGCTCAAGGCCGGCAGGCGATGCGCTTTTAACCGGTGTCATCGGTGCGATAGCCAGGCGCGGGTCGCGGGTTTCGAGGGCCTGCAACGTGCCCAGGATCTGCGCGACAGCAATCCCGCCCGACGACGGTGGTGGCATGCCGCACACCTGATATTGCTTATAGTCGGTGCACAGCGGCGTGCGTTCCTTGGCGGTGTAGCCCTTGAGGTCGGCCTGCGACAGGCTGCCCGCATTGCGGTTGCCCTGGACCTTGCGCGCGATCTCATCGGCAATCGGCCCTTGGTACAACGCGTCCGGTCCTTCCTTGGCGATGCGCTTGAACACAGCGGCCAGCGCCGGGTTTTTCAACAGGGTGCCGGTGGCTTTAGGCGTGCCATCGGCATTCAGAAAATAGGCTGCCATGTCGGGTGATTGTGGGATGTAACGGTCGGCTGCGATCAGCGCGTGCAGGCGCGGGGAAATCGCAAAGCCTTGCTCCGACAAATGAATCGCCGGTTCAAACAGCTTGGCCCATTGCAGGTGGCCGGTCTTCTTGTGTGCCATTTCCAGCGCACGTAAGACGCCTGGCGTGCCGACCGAGCGCCCGCCAATCTGCGCCTCGGGAAACGCCATCGGCGTGCCATCCGCTTTAAGGAACAAGCGCTCAGTCGCACCGGCGGGTGCCGTTTCGCGGCCGTCATACGCGTGCACGTTTTTGCCATCCCACAGCATGATGAACGCACCGCCGCCGATACCGGAAGACTGCGGCTCCACCAGGGTCAGCACGGCCTGCATGGCAATCGCCGCGTCAATGGCCGAACCGCCCTGGCGCAGCATCTCGCGCCCGGCTTCGGCGGCCAGCGGGTTGGCGGCAGCGGCCATATGGCGCTCGGCGTGGCGGGTGGTGAGGTCGGTGCGATAACCCGAACCCAACTCCGGCGCTGGCGGTTGTTCAGTGATAGGGGCGTGACAGCCGGCCAGGGCCAGGGCTGCAGCAATTACTGACAGTTGACGGCGGGAAATCGAAAACACGCGCTGAACTCCGTTCATTTTGAGAATGATCTGTTGTCCTTGGGGTACTGCTTTTTACAGGTAAATAACACCTTGCAGGTAGAGCACTGCATGGCCCGAAATGATCACGCGGTCGCCCTTGAGCTCGCAACGCAGTTGCCCACGGCGCTTGCCGCCCTGTTCAGCGGTCAATAACGGCTTGCCCAAACGCTCGGCCCAGAACGGTGCCAGCGAAGTGTGGGCGGAGCCGGTGACCGGGTCTTCATTGACGCCCACGTTGGGGCCGAACCATCGCGAAACAAAATCAAACCGCGTGCTTTTGGCCGTCACCGCAATCCCGCGTTTGGGCAGGCCCTTGAGGCGCGCGAAGTCCGGTGTCAGGGCGGCGATTTGAGCTTCGTCGTCGACCAGCACGATGTAGTCATCGGTGGCAAACACCTCGGCGTGTTCAATCCCCAATGCGCTCAACAGGCCGCTTGGCGGTTCGCAGCGCTGGGGTTGCTTGGCCGGAAAATCCATCGCCAGTTCGTCGCCATTGCGTGTCACGCGAAGCTCGCCGCTGCGGGTGGCAAAACGCAACACTTCAGGCGCATCCGCCAGTGGGTGAATCAACACCCACGCCGCTGCCAGCGTGGCATGGCCACACAGGTCCACTTCGACTTCCGGTGTGAACCAGCGCAACTCATAGACATCGCCACGGGGCACGAAGTAGGCGGTTTCGGAAAGGTTGTTTTCAGCGGCGATATTTTGCAGTTGCTCGTCGGGCAGCCATTCGGTCAGTGGGCAGACGGCAGCCGGGTTGCCACCGAAAGGGTGTTGGCTGAAAGCATCGACTTGGTAAATGTCCAATTTCATCCGGGGCGCTCCGTGTAGGGGAGGCTGGACACTAACAGTGGCTCAGGAAGGCGTCAAAATACAGATACGCAGTTTTTTTGCGCGCAAGCACAATGGGCAGCTCAGCTCAGGCGCAGCAGCATCGCCCCGGCGGCAATGACACATGCGGCAATGATACGTACACGCGTGAGGTGTTCTTTCAGCACCCATGCCGAGATCACTACGCCGAACAGAATCGAAGTTTCCCGCAAGGCTGAAACCGTGGCGATGGGGGCTGCGGTCATGGCCCAAAGCGCCAGGCCATAAGATGCAATCGTACCCGCGCCGCCGACGATGCCCAGGTGCCAGTTACGGGTTACGTAGGCGCAGAACACCCGGCGCCGGTTCGCGAGTGCCCACGTGGCCAGCGGGAGGCCGGTCAACAGGAAGATCCACAGTGTGTAGGCCACCGGCGCGCCGGACTTGCGCACACCCAAGCCATCGATAAGGGTATAGCTGGCGATCACCCCCGCGTTGATCAATGCCAGAACCAAGCCTTTTCTCGGCCCTGTAGAAGGCGCCATGGCCATGCTCAAGATACCGAGAGAGATCACTGCAATGCCCAGCCATGCGAACGCCGACAACGACTCGGACAACATAAATACACTCACCGTCGCCACCAGCAGCGGCGCAGTACCGCGCATGATCGGGTAGGTCTGGCTCATGTCGGCAATGCGGTAAGTCGAGGCAACCAGCACGAAATACAGCACTTGGAGAATCACCGACGCGCCGATGAACGGCCAGCTCTGTTGCGCCGGCAGCGCCAGGAACGGGAGGGTAGCCAACGCAATCAACGAGGCGACGGAGGCGATCATGCAGGTGGTCAACAGCGTGTCGACGCCGCCTTTGACCACGGCATTCCAAGTGGCGTGGAGCGCGGCGCCGAGCAGGATGATGGCGAATACGCTGAGGCTCATGAAGCGTGGTCTGCGCGGTTAATCAGCGACGTCAGCACATGGTCCGCCCACACGCCATTAATCTTGAGATAGGCCCGCGCTTCACCCTCACGCTCAAACCCCAGCCGTTTCAGCAGACGTGCGCTGCGTTCATTTTCGGGGCGGTAGTTGGCCATGATTCGGTGCAGTTTCATGGCTTCGAACACATAGTCAATCGCGGCTTTCAGCGCTTCGTGCATCAGCCCCAGGCCCTGAACCGATTCGTCGAGCGCGTAGCCCAGGTGGCACGCTTGGAATGCACCGCGCACGATGTTGGTGAAGTTGCAGGCGCCGATGATATGGCCGTCGCGCAGTATCAGCAGATGCAGCGCTTCGCCGCTGGCGGTTTTCTCGGCCATGGTTTCGAGGCGTTGGGTGATGGCGTCGAGTTCGAAGAAGTCATCGTCGCGCGCCGGCTCCCAGGGCTTGAGGAATACGCGGTTTCGCAGCAGGTACGTTTGCAGGGCGCGAGCGCGAGACGGGTGGGCGGCTTGCAGCGTTAGCCGTTCGGTGGTGATGCCGTGGGTGGGGAAGTGAGTGTTCACCTATCGCCTCCGTGTGGTTGGGGGCGAGTATGCCTCAGGGCTTTTCTTCAGGCATAAAAAAACGGCCTACCTTTCGGTAAGCCGTTTTTAGTACTTGGTGGCTACACAGGGACTTGAACCCCGGACCCCAGCATTATGAATGCTATGCTCTAACCAACTGAGCTATGTAGCCAAGTGGCGCGCATTATTCGCGTAGAACGGGAATGCGTCAAGCGTTTATTTTTAATTTTTATCTACGCTTTCAACTGTTTAACCGAAAATAGCGCGTCGGGCGACGAGTGGCTCAAGGATTTCTCCTGCTCAGGGCGCCACGACAATCCCCTCTGGGAGCTGGCTTGCCTGCGATGACGGCGGCACGTTCAACCTCATCATCGGTTGACCCACTGCAATCGCAGGCAAGCCAGCGCCCACAGGAGACTGGTGTTAAGCGTTATGACGTGTACGGGGCAGAGTATCGATCCAGCGGTCGGCGATCTCGCTGCCGCGTATGAAACGGGAGGATTCGGTTGGGCAGATATCCCTGCCGCCCAACGATTACCCTCTAGAGGGCCTTACGGTTGCGACGGGCTGTGCGTGACACGCTTGAGGTGTTCACGCGCGCGCGACAAGCGTGAGCGAACGGTGCCGATCGGGATGTCCAACACGTCGGCCGTGTCCTGGTAGCTGCCGTCGGTCTCCAGCGAGGCGTACAGCGTCTTGCGCATTTCTGTCGGCAGGTGGTCGATGGCCGTCAGGGTTTTTTCCAGTCGGCGGTTGATCTCGAACTCCCAATCCAGGTTGTTGTTTTCCTCTTGGCCATGCCACAGCGATTCATCGAATTCGCAATGCACCGGCTTGGCATAGAGGCGACGGAAATGGTTGCGGACCAGGTTCTGCGCAATGCCGCACATCCAAGTGCTGAGGCTTGCCTGACCACTGAAGCGCTCCCTGTTGCGCCAAGCTTCCAGGTACGTCAGTTGCAGAATGTCGTCCGCATCTTCGGGGTTGAGCACGCGTTTGTGAATGAAGCGCCGAAGTTTCTTTTGTTGATCGTCCGTCAGGTGATGCATGAATTGAGGCGAGCTGCCAACAAGGTGCGCTAAAGCTTCAATAGGGATATTCATGATTTTTTCCTCGGGGTAGACGCTATCGAAATGGTTTCGATGCGAACCCCTTTTGCACTGGCTGTGCCAAAGGAAAAAATCTCCCAACATTATGATTTATATAGATAAATATATTGAAATGAAGAGTTTTTGCGCAGTAATTTGCAAATGGCGCCGATAGTTTGTGCCGGTCTTTTCAATAGTGTCGAAAGTCGAGTTTTGATGGAACCGTATCGGCAGGCCTCGCCACATAGGGACACACTCTTCCCTTCTTGGCATGCTTATGAAAGTCGAATCCCCTAAAGATGCGCCCTCTACCCCGCGCCTGGATCAACCCGCCGCTGCGCCTGTCTCGCCGCCCGCCCCAGCGAAAGTCGATGAGCTTATTTCGTTCTTCGACCAGGAAGTGACTGCCAGCAATCGGGCCTCGCGGTTGATGCCTATACACGTTCCGCCCGCCGAGCAGCTTGCTCAGCTTTATGATCAATTGGGCCATCCGGCCCAGGAATCCTTGGCGGCTATTTCTCGTCGGTTCAGGCACCAATTGCAGCACCATCCCAGTGTCGACAAGCTGCTGGAGCTTGCTGAGGGGGACCCCGCTCGTGCGTTCGTGGTGCTCAAGCATCTGGAGGCCCAGGCGAACAATGAAGTACGCCCCTCCGAAGCTACCTTGGCGAGGGATGCGGTTGCCCTGCTGACGGTCAGCTTCAAAGGGGAAATCCACGCGGGTCTTAAAATTGCCACGGCGTTGACGCAGGCCGGTGGTGATCCGCAGGAGCGCCAAGCGCTGCGGGCGCTCTACTACTCAAGCGTGGCCACCCGCCAGTCCTTGGTGACGATGATGCAGGCCCTGCTGGGTGTATACGGTGGCGATACGTTTTCCGCCAGGCTCAGTAGCATGCGTAAAGCCTTGGCTGACGACATTGCGGTCCTGGTGTCGGCAATGACCACGCCACGGTTGCGCACCTTGTTGCTGGCCCTGCAGAGCTGTGGGAAGTTGGGCTCCGTGTTGACCGATTGCCAGGCGTTGATCCAGCGCCTGGGCATAAGCTATGACTCCGTGAGCCTTTTGCAGCGCATGCTGGGGTATGCCGGCAGCGGTATCGATGCGGGTGAAATCCTGCGACTTGGGCATGACCTGGGCAGTGGCCTGACCACTCGGCAAGTGGTACTCCTCAACGCGCTTTACCCGATGATTCGGGAGTTGCCGTTGGCCTTGTGGCCCGACAGTAGGGTACGCCAGGAGGCCCTGAGCAGCTTTTTGGCGGTGATGGGCGAACTCGACCGCGTCGAGCGTGGCCCCCTGAAGTTTGCCGGTGACCTGGGGACGCTGGCGTGACTGCACTGTCGGCCATCAACAACGTCTTGCTCAAAGTGGCACAGCGTGCCGAAGTGCTGGGCGCGGTGGTGGTCCTGGGCATCGTGTTTATCTTCATCGTCCCGCTGCCCACCTGGCTGGTGGACATACTGATTGCGGTCAACATCTGCATATCGTGCCTGTTGATCGTGCTGGCGCTTTATTTGCCAGGGCCTTTGGCGTTTTCATCGTTTCCATCGATTTTGCTGCTGACCACCATGTTTCGTCTGGCGCTGTCGATCGCCACTACGCGGCTGATCCTGTTGGAACAGGACGCTGGTGACATCGTAGAGGCGTTCGGCAATTTCGTGGTGGGTGGCAACCTGGCGGTGGGGATGGTGATCTTTATGATCCTGACCCTGGTCAACTTCCTGGTGATCACCAAAGGCTCGGAACGGGTCGCCGAGGTCGCGGCGCGGTTCAGCCTGGACGCGATGCCGGGCAAACAGATGTCCATCGACAGTGACCTGCGTGCCGGCCTGATCGATGGTATGCAGGCGCGGGACAAGCGCGAGCAATTGTCTCGCGAGAGCCAGTTGTTCGGCGCCATGGACGGGGCCATGAAGTTCGTCAAGGGCGACGCCGTCGCCGGGTTGATTATCGTCGTGGTCAACCTGTTGGGTGGTTTCACCACGGGCATGTTTCAACATGATTTGAGCGCTGCCGAGTCGATACAACTGTATTCGGTTCTGACCATCGGCGATGGCCTGATTGCGCAGATTCCTGCGCTGCTGATCTCCCTGACTGCCGGCATGATCATCACCCGTGTGGCGCCGGATGGGCGCAGGGGTATCACTAACATGGGCGCGGAAATCGCCCGGCAAATGACCAGTGAGCCCAAGAGTTGGATGATTGCATCGGTAGGGATGCTCGCGTTTGCAGCAGTGCCTGGCATGCCCACTTTGGTTTTTATTCTGCTCTCGGCGGTAACCGGCTCCCTGGGTTATTACTTGATGCGCCAACGTCAGCGAGCGGAAAAGCCCGCTGATGAGGCTGCCGAAGCTGTCCGGCCCGAAGAGAACGGGGAAGAGGACTTGCGCGGGTTCGATCCATCGCGGCCTTACCTGTTGCAGTTTCCCCCGGCCTTGCGCGGGACACCTGAGGTTACGGATCTTATTCACGGAATCCGCCAGGCACGAAATTCGCTCGTCGCCAATATCGGCCTGACATTGCCGCCGTTCGAAGTCGAACTCGATGATTCACTGGCCGCCGATGAAATGCGTTTTTGCGTGCATGAAGTACCGATGGTCAAGGCATCGGTTGTCCCCTACCTGGCCGTCGAGCGTAAAGCGCTGACGGTTGAGCCTGAGCACGCAATACCGGGGCTGGCCGAACGTGATGAACAGGACTGGCTCTGGCTGGCACCTGACGATCCTCTGCTTGATGACCCGCAGCTGGAGCGCTTTACCGCCACGAGCCTGATCATCGATCGTATGAGGCAGGCGATGATGCTCAGCGGCCCGCAGTTCCTGGGCATTCAGGAAAGCAAGGCGATCCTCGGTTGGCTTGAGCATAACCAGTCGGAACTGGTGCAGGAGCTGCAACGCATCATGCCGCTCTCGCGGTTTTCAGCGGTGTTGCAACGCTTGGCCAGTGAAGGTGTACCGCTGCGCGCCGTGCGGCTGATTGTGGAGTCGCTGATCGAGTACGGCCAGCACGAGCGTGAACCCGATGCCCTCGCCGACTATGCACGCATTGCCCTCAAGGCGCAGATCTTCCACCAGTACAGCGAGGACGATGGCCTGCATGCCTGGTTGCTGTCGCCCCATACCGAGAACATCTTGCGCGAAGCGTTGCGCCAGACCCAGACCGGGGTGTTTTTTGCACTGGATAACGAAAGCAGCGCCGCATTGATCAACCTCCTCAACCAGGCCTTCACCCTACGTGCCAAGAGCAAGAGCGTGATGTTGGTGGCGCAGGACCTGCGCAGCCCTTTGCGCACCTTGCTGCTGGAAGAGTTCAACCACGTGCCGGTGCTGTCCTTTGCGGAGTTGGGAAGCACGTCCAAGGTGAAAGTATTGGGGCGCTTCGATCTTGGTCAAGATGAGCTGATGCGTGGTGCGGCGGCATGATTTTTCAATGCGGTTCAGCGCGCGAGAGGGCTCGATAATGTTTGAGTTGCGGGTGCTCAATGGTCTGCGCCAGGGCGCCGCGTTGCCGCTGTTTGGTGAGCAGTGGAGCATTGGCGCTCACCCGGACGCTGACCTGATGCTCAATGATCCGGGCATCGCCGAGCAGCACGCGCGGTTGCGCTTGGTCGGCTCGAACTGGTCAGTGCAGGCCGAGGCCGGCCTGCTGCACGGTGATGAGGGACAAGTGCTGGCACAGATTGCGAGCCTGGCGCTGAACGTGCCTTTTTCAGTAGGGGCTATCAGGCTCTGTGTCACCTTGGCCGACCAACCATGGCCCGAAGCACCCGCCCCTGCGCCATCGCCGCAAGCCACTGAAGCGCCGCGGGCGCTGCCATTATCGTCGATCTCGCAGGTGCAGCAAAAACGTCTGATCAGCGTAGTGCTGGTGCTTGCGATCATCGTTGCAGTGGCGGGCATAGCCTCGACGGGAGAGCGTGAGGCCCAAGCCTCATTGATGCCTCCCGTGGTCGTCAAACACGAACTGGCCACGCCGTTTGAAGTGCGCCAGCAGTTGTTGAAGATGCTCAGTGAGCGTGAGTTGAGCCAACGGGTCAGCTTGCAAGTGATCAATGGCCAAGTCGCGCTTAACGGCGACGTTTCCCAGGACGATGTGGAGCTGGTGTCGCGCATGCTCAGCCGTTTTGGTGAGCTGTTTGACAGCGCAGTGCCGGTGATCAGCCGCGTGCGTGTACGCGACGGAGCACTGCCATTCAAGATTGTTCAAATCGTCGGCGGGCCCAACGGCCACGTCGTGCTGGAAGAGGGCAGCCGGTTGTTCGTAGGTGATGAAGTGGACGGTTTGCGTCTGGTAATGATCGACAATACCAAGGTGGTCTTCGATGGCGCGCAGCGTTATGAGGTGCGCTGGTGAACGAGGAGCTGCAGGCGCGTCTTGATGTCTGGCAGGAGCGCCAGACCCAGTCGCTGGCCAACCTGATGCCGGTGACCATGCGCGGGCGCGTCCAACGCGTCAACGGCATGTTGTTGCAGTGCCGACTGCCCAACGCGCGTATCGGTGACTTGTGCCAGGTTGAAAAATCTGCCGACGAATACATGTTGGCCGAGATCATCGGTTTCGATCAGCAGGATGCCGTACTCAGTGCCTTGGGCAATCTTGAAGGTATACGCGTGGGCGCCAGTGTGCAGCTTCTGGGGGTCTCGCATCGGGTGCGGGTCAGTGATGAGTTGTTGGGCCAGGTGCTGGATGGTTTCGGGCGGCCGATTACCGGCGTTGGCCCCAGCGCCTTCGTCGAGTCCGACAGCCCGGATGCGAGCATGGTGTTGTGTGAGGCGCCGTTGCCGACCGAACGGCCGAGGATCAATCGGGCCCTGGCCACCGGCGTGCGCTCGATCGATGGTTTGCTCACGCTTGGCGAGGGCCAGCGTGTGGGCCTGTTTGCCGGTGCCGGCTGTGGCAAGACCACCTTGCTGGCGGAGATTGCCCGTAACGTTGAGTGCGATGTGATTGTGTTCGGCCTGATCGGCGAGCGTGGCCGGGAACTGCGGGAGTTTCTCGACCATGAACTGGACGACGAATTGCGGGCCAAGGCCGTGCTGGTGTGCGCGACGTCCGACCGCTCCAGCATGGAGCGCGCCCGCGCAGCGTTCACCGCCACGGCGCTGGCTGAAGGCTATCGGCGCAAGGGCAAACGGGTGCTGCTGCTGATCGACTCCTTGACGCGTTTTGCCCGCGCGCAGCGAGAAATCGGCCTGGCGGCCGGTGAACCCCTGGGCCGCGGCGGCTTGCCGCCTTCTGTGTACAGCTTGTTACCGCGTTTGGTGGAGCGCGCCGGGTTGACCCGCGACGGCGTTATCACCGCGATCTACACCGTACTGATCGAACAGGACTCGATGAGTGACCCTGTGGCTGACGAGGTTCGCTCGTTGCTCGACGGCCATATTGTTTTGTCCCGCAAGCTGGCAGAGCGCGGCCACTACCCAGCGGTTGATGTGTTGGCCAGCCTTTCGCGGATTTTGAGCAACGTCGCCACGCCTGAGCATATCCAGGCGGGTACTGGGCTGCGCCGCCTATTGTCGGCGTATCAGCAGATCGAGCTGATGCTGAAGCTGGGCGAGTACCAGCCCGGCAGTGACGCACTGACTGACTTGGCGGTGGATAGCCGTTCGGCGGTGGATGGCTTCTTGCGCCAGGACTTGCGTGAGCCTTCACCGATGGAGGCCACCCTGGATCAACTGACGGAGCTGACCGCCTATGTTCCTTTCTGAGTTGGAAACCCTGAGGCGTCTGCGCAAACACCGGGCTGACCGGGCCGAGCGCGCATTGGGTGAGGCTAAAAGGCATCAACGGGCGTTGCAGTTGCAAGTTGAGCAGGCGCAGCAGGCCCTTGAGCAAACGCGCGTGCAGGAAGCCCAAGAATCTGCGCAGCTATTGAGCAAGCATCAAGGGCAAGTGCTCTCGTTTAAGGAACTCAAGTCGTGGAGTTCCCAGGAGCGCACGTTGTCCGCCAGTACGCAGCGCGAAGAAGCGCAGTTGCATGAATTACACGGGCAGCGGGAGCAGCAAGTGGTCCACGTCGACAGTATGCAAATAGAGGCCACCCGATATTTGCGAGAGGTTGAAAAACTCTCGGAATTATCCCAGTTACTGGTGCAGGAGAGTCATGAAACGATTACCTGTGAGCAGGTCTAACCGGCCCCGTATGCGCGAGACAAGGGACGATCGTGAGAGAGGGGTTGAGGCCGTGGTGCCCTGGGTCCATGTGCAGTTATTCACCCAAATTTTCGCCAAGGATGATGGCCAAGTTGGTTACGGTTCCCGCTTGCCCACGAAGAGTGTGGCGGCGGATAAAGTCATGCTCGAGGCATTGACGGAGCAGTTGGCGCTTCGCGTTCAGGGCGTCACGCAATGGCCGTTGCTGGCGGTGCTTTACGTGCCACGGCTGGGGCGGATCAACGCCAGTGTCCAACGGCAGCCCGGTGCCTGGAACATCGAGCTGGAAGCCGAAGAACCACGCACGGCGCTTTGGCTCGGCACAGTGAAACAACGCTATCAGGACAGGCTGGTCGAGGCGTTGGGGCAGCCTGTCGATATCCACATCAAAAGCGCGGGCCCCGCATGATCATGTCCGCTTTGACACCGCCATTGGTTGAGGGGGGAAGGGTTGCGGCGTTGCATCGGCTGGGGCGCGGGTTACGCATGCCGTTCCAAGTCGGCAATCAGCAGGGCGCATTTGTGCTCGAACCCGGTCGCGCTCCTGAAGGGGTAAGCCCTTTGTGTGTCGAGAGTGCCCTCGGTGTACTGGCGTTCTCTGAGCCCGATGCGATGTTCAGCCTGATGGGCGAATGCCCGGTAACCCTGGCAGAGGTTGGTAACGACCCGAAGTCCTGGTTCTGGGAATTGTTCCAGCATCACCTCAGCCCGCAGGTGCTGGCGTTGTTCGGTTATCTGCGCGTGCTGCCTGCGCCTGAAAAATTGGGCTTTGGTTGCCGTTTTACCGTGATGTTGGGGCCGTCCAAGGTTGCAGGTTACCTGTGGCTGGCCCCGCAAAGCTTGCTGGCGATGTGTGCGGCCGGCGCTTGGCGGTCGACGGCCAGCCCATTACCTGCATCGTTTCCGTTGGCAATAGCCGTGACTGTGGGCCGCTTGAGTTTGCCCATTGCGCAATTGCGTGGCGTACGTGCGGGTGACGTGCTGATGCTTGAACGCGCCTTTTTTGATGTACAGGGCCGTGGTCATTTGAGTATCGGCAGTCAACGGCTGCAAGGGCGTATTGACGATGAGTCCGGTTCGTTATGCCTCAACCTTATTGCCATAGAGGAAGCGTCCATGGACGAAGAATTTGTAATAGAAGAAGTCCCGGGGCCTGAATTTGATCAACCGGTGGAGGATGTCTTCGGCCGGGAGCTCTTTGATGACTTGAGTATGGCGCTGACGGTGCGCTGTGGTGTCCTGAACCTGAGCCTGGGCGAACTGCGCAATCTTGCGCCAGGTGCAGTGTTGGGTATCAGCGGTTATGGCCCGGGCATGGCCGGCCTGTATTACGGTGAGCGGCCGATTGGCCACGGGCAGTTGGTGGAAGTCGATGGACGTCTTGGCTTGCAATTGTCTCGCGTGGTGTTCTCCCGATGATATTCCAGGGCGTTGACCCGATTGTAATGGCGCTGTTTTTCGCGGCGCTGTCGTTGCTGCCGATGCTGTTGATCATTTGCACGGCGTTCTTGAAAATCGTCATTGTGCTGATGATCACCCGCAACGCCATCGGCGTTCAGCAGGTGCCTCCGAGCATGGCGATCAACGGAATAGCGCTGGCCGCTACGCTGTTTATCATGGCCCCCGTGGGTTACCAGATCGCCGAGAACCTCAAGGGTGCGCCCCTGGACATGAGCAATGTTCAGACCGTTCAAGCGACTGGCCTTGTGGCCATAGAGCCGCTGCGTGCATTTATGAAGCGCAACATCGATCCGGATGTGTTGACCCACATGCACGAAAACAGCGTGCGCTTGTGGCCACCGGAAATGGCGCAAAGCACCCAGCGCGACGACCTGATCCTGCTAATCCCCTCCTTTGTATTGTCGCAGTTGCAGGCGGGGTTCGAGATCGGCTTCCTGATCTACATTCCGTTCATCGTCATCGATTTGATTGTGTCCAACCTGCTCTTGGCGTTGGGGATGCAAATGGTCTCGCCCGCGACCATTGCCCTGCCGCTCAAATTACTGTTGTTCGTGATGGTCTCCGGATGGTCGCGGTTGCTCGACAGTCTTTTCCTTTCATACCTTTGAGTAGCCCATGGAACCGATCGTGCTTTTCAAGCAGGGCATGCTGCTGGTGGTGGTGTTGTCGGCACCGCCGCTGATCGTAGCGGTGGTCGTCGGCGTGCTGACGTCCCTGGTTCAAGCCCTGATGCAGATACAAGACCAGACGTTACCCTTTGGCATCAAGCTGGTCTCGGTGGGTATCACACTGATATTGACGGGACGCTGGATCGGCGTGGAGCTGATTCAACTGATCAACCTGATGTTCGACATGATCGCCCGCTCGGCGTTGAACTGAGGGCCTGCACGTGCTGCCTTATCTTGACTATCTGCCAAGCCTGCTGGTGGCCATGGCGAGGATCTACCCTTGTGCCATTCTGGTGCCGGCGTTCTGCTTCCAACATATACGCGGCATGCCTCGGCACGTCATCGTGATGGTCATGGCATTCATTCCGGCGCCAGGTATCCATGCTGTACTGATGGAGCAGGACTACTCCGCGCTGATGATCATCGGCCTGATATTCAAGGAGGCCGCCTTGGGCATTTTGCTGGGTGTCCTGTTGGCCATGCCTTTTTGGATGTTCGAGTCAGTCGGCGCGCTGTTGGATAACCAGCGTGGCGCCCTGGCGGGTGGTCAACTCAACCCTTCACTGGGGCCGGACGCAACGCCCATCGGGCATCTGTTCAAGCAGTTGGTGATTTACTTGCTGATTGCTGTCCTGGGTTTGAGCGTGCTTACCCAAGTGATCTGGGACAGTTATTTGATCTGGCCGGCCACGGCCTGGGTGCCGCTGCCGGCAGTCAATGGTTTCAGTACGTTCCTTGGCATACTCGGCGATACCTTTACCCACATGATGCTTTACGTTGCGCCCTTTATTGCCGTGTTGTTATTTCTGGAGTTCGGTATCGCACTCCTGGGGGTCTACAGTCAGCAATTGCAGGTGAGCACGTTGGCACCACCGCTCAAAAGCCTGGCGGGTATCGGTATTCTGTTGTTGTACTTTGCGTTGCTGCAGGACCTGATCGTCGGGCGCTTGAACCTGCTGGGTGACCTCAAGCACTCACTCGGGGTGATGTTCCAGGTCTCGGCGCCATGAGTGACTCCGGTGAAAAGAAGCACCCGGCGTCCGCCAAGAAACTGCGCGATCAACGCAAGAAAGGCCAGGTTTCCCAAAGCCAGGATGTCAGCAAGCTACTGGCGCTGACGGCCATCAGCGAGGTTGCATTGTTCACCGCCGAAACGAGCATGCAACGCTTTCAGCAACTGATGGTGTTGCCCATGTCGAGCATGGCTCAGCCCTTCACTCGAGCACTGGAAGAGGTGCTGTTTGAAGGGCTGTTGATGTTTTTCTCGTTCGCCCTGTTGATGGTTGGGATGGCCATTGCCGCGAAGCTGATCAGCAGCTGGATGCAGTTCGGGTTGCTGTTTGCGCCGGAGACCTTGAAGCTGGATTTCAATCGTCTCAACCCTCTCAAGCAGCTCAAGCAGATGTTCTCCGCTCAATCGGTCATGAATCTGTTGATGAGTATTGCCAAGGCGGTGCTGTTGGGGGTGATTTTGTATGTGGTCATCAAGCCTTCATTGGGCACATTGATTAACTTGGCCAACAGTGACCTGCAAACCTACATTCTTGCGCTGATCATCCTGTTCCGCCACTTACTGCATGCCTGCCTGGGGCTATTGCTGGTGTTGGCGCTCATTGACCTGACGATGCAAAAGCACTTCTTCGCCAAGCGCATGCGCATGACGCAGGTCGAGGTCGTCAAAGAGTACAAGGACATGGAGGGTGACCCCCATGTGAAGGGGCAACGCCGCGCGTTGGCACAGCAATTGGCCCAGGAGGAACCGAAGGTCAAACTGCCCAAGCTGGAGGAAGCCGACATGCTGGTGGTCAACCCGACACACTTTGCTGTCGCCCTGTATTACCGCCCCGGTAAGACGCCGCTGCCGATGTTGGTCAACAAAGGCACGGACGACGGGGCACGTGAATTGATTCGGCAGGCGAAGGCCGCCGAGGTTCCGGTGATTCAGTGTGTATGGCTGGCCCGCACGCTTTACACGAAAAAACTGGGCGCAAGCATCCCCCGCGAAACCTTGCAGGCGGTGGCGCTGATCTATCGCACATTGCGTGAGCTTGATGATGAAGCCAAGCGCGAAACCCTGGAGTTGCCGGAGCTTGAGCAGCGCTGATCGGTGCCAGGTGTATACCGCAAGCAAGAACGGGTGAGCAGCAATGCTGCTCACCCGTTAGCCCAGGAACACCTGGTGTTGATCGTTGACAGGTAACTGAAAAATCAGCGTTCCAGCGAGATCGTTTGGTAGTCCGCGCGTTCCCCGGAGGGCCCTGGCTCGACGCGCATCTGCGGCGGCCACCAGATCACCATTTTATCCTTGGTCGCTTGCGGGCGTGAGCAGGAGTCGCCTTTGCAGGTGGGGCTGCAGCCGGCGATGAGCAGCACGGTGCTGATCAGGGTGAGGCACAACAAACGGCGTTTCATGGCTTGGCCTTTTGAGCAGGAGTGATCAAGGAGGGACGCGGCACGCCGATGTGTTCATCCTTCACCACCGGACGCATGGCGATAAATACCTCGGCTTCTTCACCCGGTTTGAGCCACGCACGCGGCCACACGGTGACGGCCAGGGTTTGCGAATTGCTGCACTCCTTTTCGTCGATCCGCACAGTGCGCTTGAACTGATTACGCAGCACTATCACAGCCACATTAAACTGCGGGCCGGCATACCACTGGCTGCGATCGGTGTTCATTGCCAGTAGATCGCGGGTGTTGCACAAGGTGCCCAGGCCCAGTGGCATGGGGGCCGCCTTGAATGCCAGCGGAACCTCCCCGCTGACGAGATGCGCCAGGGTGCTGGTGATGTCACTGCGTTTGATGACCGGCTCGTGTGCGGCATAACGCCTGGCCAGTGGCTTGAGTGCGGCTTGCAGCTCTACCTGATCGTCCTGCGGCAAATAACGTGAAGGGTCAGCTTGGTCACCGATCACGCGTGGGGTCAGGATAAACAGGCGCTCGCGGCGATTGTTCAGGCGTTCGGTGGAGGAGAACAACGCCTTGCCCAACAGCGGTATATCGCCGAGCAGGGGAATCTTGTTGCGCTTGTCGGTGCTTTCGGTGACATGGAACCCACCGATCACCAGCGAGCGTTGTTCCGCCATGACCGCCTGGGTACTGACATTGCCCCGGCGTACATCCGGACCTTTGCGATCAGGGTTGGACTCGTCGAAGTTTCCGTCCTCGATATCGACCATCAGGTGAACCTGATGAGTGCCGCGGGTGGTAATTACCCTTGGCACCACCTGTAGGCTGGTGCCGACAGTGATGGGCAAGACGGTCGCGATCTCCGTGCCTGCCGTCAGGTATTGAGTGCGGGCGAAATCAATCACCGACGGCTGGTTTTCAAGAGTAAGGACCGACGGGTTGGACACCATGGTTGCCAGGCCGCGTTGCTCCAGTGCGCGTATCTTGGCAAAGAAGCGGTCGCGGTTTGTGATCGACAGCTGCGATGAGCTCCCAGGCGCTATTCTCGCGTCGCTACTGAAGTGACTGTTGCCCCAGTTGACCCCGAATTCGCGCAATTGGGTGCGCTCTATATCGAGGATGATTGCGTCGATCTCCACCATTTTTCGCGCCACATCGAGCTGGTTAATCAGCTCGCGGTACATCGTCTGGCGTTCCGGGAGGTCATAGATGAGTACGGCGTTGTTGCGCACATCGGCTTCGACGCGAACTCTGCCGGCAGACACAGGCGCCCGGGGGGTAAGCGTCGCGCCAGTGGCTAACTGCCCCGAGTCCGCTGCCTGGCCGAGCATTTGCCCCAGCATCGGGTTGTTCAACCGGGGAAAGTTGGGTGTGATGGGAGAAGGCTGTGAACGGCTTGGGGGCGTTGTCGAAAGGGATGAAGTTGACCGAGGCTCCAACAACCCACGCAGCATGCTGGCAACGCCTGGGATGGTGATTTTTTCGCCGCGATAATCGATCTGGCGATCCCCCGCGTTGGCGAATTTCAGCGGGTAGCTGAGCACGCTCTGCTTTTCGTCGGGCGACTTACGTTGGCTACTGAATTGCTTGATCTGGTCGATGTAGCGCTTGGGGCCAGAGACCAGCACAACTCCATCATCAGGCAGTTCACCCCAGCCGAAACGGCTGTCGAGCAAGCCGATGTCGGTCAGGGCCCGCTTGAGGTCGGCGACGGTCTCGGCAGAGACTTCCAGGCGCGCGGACTCTTGCAGGTCGAGGGTGCTGATATAAAGGGTGTTGTTGTACAAGTACCACTGGAAACGGTGTTCTACCGCCAGCCTGTCGAGCATCGACTGTGGGGTATTGGCGCGTATCTTGCCATTGACGGTTCCGTCCAGGAGGCCATCCACTTGCAGTTGGGTGCCAAACGTCTGAGCAAAATCCTCCAATACATCGCGTAGGGGCTTATGTTCGGCTTCATAGGCGTAGGCGGTATTTTTCCACTCGGAGGGAATGGCGGCAAGGGTGCTGTGCAGCGGCGCCAACAACAAGGGCAGCGCGAGCAAACAGCGCCAATGAGCGCGTTTTACCAGGGCGGCAGGCGAGTTTATGCGCAAGCCGGAGTGCTTGTTGATCTTGCTATACATGACAAGTTCTCTGTTTCAGTGCGGTAGCTTACGTAGGGGAGTGGGCTGCAAATCGCACCCAGCTTTAGTCAGGCGCGCAGTTACGCCACGCAAGGCTTTGCGTCGGTTGAAAGGGCTTCCAAGGCATTCAACAGGTACTCCTGCCTGAAGTTTCGTGGCGGGCATTACACAGGCCAGAAGTAGCCAGGGCGTGGCGCTAAGGCAAGTGCTCCTTGGACATGCGCCAGGCTGGGTCGACCGAAATGACACCAAGGCTGCAGCGGAGTTCTTTGGTTTGGATGGTGTAGTTGGCTGCGCAGCAATGCACGTCGACGTTGACATCCTGTTCGACCATCTGAAAGCGCTGTTTGCAACCGCTCAAACAGTCAGCCAGATAGTGCTGCGAGGCGCTAAACGACATTTATGGCACTTTTGATAACTGCGTGCTCGTAGTTGATGAGGGACGAGGTCACCGTATAGCTGACACCATCGTTGATCCTCTCTTGCAACATATTTTCGAAGAACATTGAGAGCTCTTCTTCGTCCATGCCGTTTGAAATATCTTCTTTGATTTGCTTGGAGGCTGCATCGGAACGGGCTTGCTGCCTGTAGAGACTGTCAAGAAAGCGGGCGTCACTATTCATTGCATTAACTCCAGTTGGGGTTCTACTCCTATGTGGCGCCCGATGGATGACCAGTTCCCTGCACGGATTAATTTGTTAAAAAAAAACTAAAAGCGTTGTTACTTGTTCCGACCTTCGGGGGGGATGATCACCAGGTTGTTGACGGCATCAGTCCAGTTGATGTGAAACCCACCATCTTCTGTTTCAAGAATCAGCGACCTGGCGGCGAGCCCGTTCTCGACGCGCAGTGCCCATGGCACATCACAGTGCCTGCTCAGCCATTGCTCGACATGTTCGCGGTCCAACGGGTTACACAGTAAGTTCGCCTCCACAGTCGGGAGTTGGGCAGTCAACAGCTTATTGAGCAGTACCGTAAGGCGTTGAGCGGGTACGGTCTCTTCCAGCAAACTTTGGATAGCCGTGTTGATGACTGCGCTGGCAGCAGTTTCCAATTGGTCGAACATCGCTTGTCGTTCCGACTCCCAGCGATGAAGTTGGGCATTGGCGCGCTGCCAGAACTCATTGCTTGCACTTTCCAGTATTTTCTCGCACTGGCTTTCGGCTTGACGTATGAGCGCCTGTGCTTGGGTTTCGGCTTGTTCAAGGATTTGATGGGCCTGGGTATATTCGGCAAGCATTTCCCGAGGAATCAGGGCTGTCGACAGGTCGTGAGAGCGGGCGTGCAGCTCGACTTTATGGGTGCAAAACATGGTTGGATATCTCGCTGGAGGCGCGCAGCGCGTCATCTATGGAGGTAGAAGTTGCACGCCAAATAGCGGCTTGCCACAGAATGTCCAGGCGGCCTTGAGCGCCCCCCAGCTTTGGGGACTGCTCCAATTCAAGCACCCTATGGTGAGCAAAACTCAAGCGCAGCCGCTGCCATAGAGCGGGTGTGACCCACGCACGCAGATAGTGCAAGGGGTCGTCGATGCTCTGCGGTGTTGGGCCTGGTGGCAGAGCCTTGGCCAAGCGCTGGCACCAAAGAAGCTGTTCTTGACTCAATCGACTGTTGTTCGATGCGTTGTATACCTCATTGACGAGGGCGAGTATGAGGTCTCGTTGTTGCGAGCTTGTCAGCACCAGTTGCAGCAAGGCCGCAGACATGAGCGGGGGAAGTTCAGGTTTGATGCCGAACAGGTTGCTCGCCCGGACATGATGGCTGCGAGAGAGCGCTGCTGTTTCCACAAACCCCGTTAGCGTAAGCCAGTCGATGTGGGCGCTCTCCCATGGGCAGGCCCACCATTTGACCCAGCTAAGCTCATCACTCATGTAACGTGTGCCAGCTCAGGCTTGGGTGCCGAAGCGAGCCCCTTCCTGCGGCGCCAGACCAGCCAGGCACCGGTACCCAACAAGAGAGCGAGCAGAGGCGCAAAAATGCTGATAAACCAGATACCGAGGTCTTTTTCCGGCACCAGGAAAGGGCCGAAATAGGCAAGCTGTTGTTTTTCTATGTAGGCCGCGGCCGGTACGAACACGACGGTCAGCTTTGTTGTGTTGTCTATAGCCGAGGCCATGCCGGGGATGCTGCTGGCCACCAACCTGCGTACTCGCGCATTGATATTGTCAGGGTCCAGTCGCGGGTCGTGCTTGATGAATATAGAGGCGGATGCAGGCTGTACGGGCTCTCCTGGTGCTATCCGCTCAGGCAATACCACGTGCACCCGAGCGACGAGTACACCGTCTATATTGGATAAGGTCGCTTCCAGCTCCTGTGACAGTGCATAGATGTAGCGCGCGCGCTCTTCAAGTGGGGTAGAGATGACCCCTTCTTTGCGAAAGATCTCCCCTAACGTCGAGCGTGCAACCTTGGGCAGCCCAGCGGCGTCCAGGGTACGAACGGCTCGATTGATGTCACTTGCTTTGACGCGGACAGCGACGCCGTCTTTTCCCGGAATCTTTTGGGCACGGATCTGTTTGTCAGCCAGTTCCGCGATGACTTCATTGGCTTCCTGTTCGGAAATATTGCGATGCAGTTCTACACTTTCACCGCAGCCGGTGAGCAACAGCGCCAATGACAAAAATATGAGGGTGCTTAGGCGGCGGTACATGCACTACCCCATGCTTGAAATTTTGTCGCAGGCTTTTGCGATTGCGCCAACTACCTTGACTTGTGCGATCACATTGACATGCGATTCCACCAGCAATTGGGGGAGCACGTTCATACGCTGATTCTTGCTAGCGTCCCGAAGCCCTTTGGAGAGACGTTTCGACGTTTCCGTCGAATCACCGAGGCCCCAGGCTGAATCGGTAGAGGCTACGACGCGTGGGCTTCTTTTATCGGGCTGATCAGGCTTGTTCAATTCGGCCAGGAAAAAATTGACTTCAGAAGAGCGATAACTTTCAGCAGGTGTATCCGACCCTGTGTTGATCTTTCCGTTCGTTATGAGGTCTTTGGGGGGGATGAACATATTTACCTCTATCGACAGTATCGAGTGGGGTGAGCCATGTTAAGTAAAAGCCCCCTCGACGTGAAAGTTGAGAAGGCTTGATCTACTTAGTATTGAATTTTTTTGCAAAGGGCTATTTTTGCGTTGAACTTAGTGAGTTCCGTATCTTCCTTTGTGTTTTCTACGCCTTCCGCCATCTTTTGCTGTGTGGTTGCTTGTACTGCTCCGGTTTGTGCGGAACCCATAACGCCGTTAGCCATAATTACACCTCGTGAGCTTTAAATAAGATTGAGTAGCGGCTGATCGCTATCGTTGTATTATGAGCAATATTGAAATTGCTCACCGACTATGTGGCATACAAGACAAGAAGCGTTCCAATTTTCACGGAGGAGGGTTGTGTATAATTATTTCATCATGTTTTTTCTACCTCATTACGTAACAGTAGGCAATTTTCGGCGATACGTCCAAGTGCTTTATGCCAGCTGTACATCGAGCTGTTTCATTCGGTAATAGAGCGTACGCTTGGCGACCTTCAGCTCAACTGCCACGCTGTCTACACAGTGGTCGTTGCGGCGCAGCGACTCTTCAATCAGGGCTTTTTCAATTTGCTGCAGGCGTGCCTTCAGGCTCGTTTCCTGGGCATGCGGGTTGAAAATCGGGGTGGGAAGCGGTGGCAGGCCCAAGACGAACCGCTTGGCTGAAGAGCGCAATTCGCGGATATTGCCTTGCCAGGAATGACATAGTAATTGCTGCAGCAATTCACCGGGCGGCGTCGGAGCAGGGCATTTGAAGAGCTCGGCTTCTTGCTGGATCATCCCCAGGAATAACGGAATGATCCGCTCTCGTCGGTCTCGCAGGGCGGGAAGTTGGAAGCTGACGACATTCAGGCGAAAGTATAAGTCACGACGGAAGGTGCCTTGCTCGACCATTTCAAGCAATGACTGCTGGGCCGACGCAATAACACGCATATCCACAGGGATGAATCGGGTTGAGCCCAGGCGCTCCACGCCCCGCGTCTCCAGTACGCGCAGCAGCTTGGCTTGCATGCTCAATGGCATGCTGTCGATCTCATCGAGATACAGGGTGCCCAAGTGAGCGGCTTCGACAACGCCGGCCCGCGATTGCAGTGCGCCTGTATACGCGCCGCTGTTGACACCGAACAACTGGCTTTCTGCGAGACTTTCCGGGATGGCTGCGCAGTTCACGGCAACAAAGTTACCTCGCCGCTCCGATAGACTATGTATGCGTTGGGCCAAGGTATCTTTGCCTGTGCCGGTTTCGCCCAATAGCAGTATGTCAATGCTCAGAGACGCTGTGCTAATGAGCGTACTTTCAATTTCCGGGCTTTCTATCAATGAGCTATCTGTTTCATTTTCCCAGAGAGGGGCGGCCGGCATCGAAAGGGTGCTCCATTATTACTTTGCGCTATTGAGAAAAGAGTCAGCAGGCGCGGTTCAGTAGAATGGAAAGCATAAGGTTTTTCTTCCCGCATTAAAGTAGGAGCTTGCGCCAGCGGTGTAGGATAAGTTAGATGGCTGCAGGTTTATTTCTGTTGACGGGGAGTCAGTAGGGGGAATCTTAAAATCAAAGGTATCTATAAGTTTGTTGGCAGTATGTGTAAGTGTTGCCCACAAAAAAGCCGATGCATTGCATCGGCTTTTTATTTGCGACGTAAACCGCAGATAATGCTTACACGTTAAAACGGAAGTGCATTACATCACCATCCTTAACGATGTATTCCTTGCCTTCCAAGCGCCACTTACCGGCTTCCTTGGTACCGGCTTCGCCCTTGTACTGGATGAAGTCGTTGTAGGCGATGACTTCGGCGCGGATAAAGCCTTTTTCGAAGTCGGTGTGGATCACGCCGGCAGCCTGTGGCGCGGTGGCGCCGACTTTGACGGTCCACGCGCGGACTTCTTCGACACCGGCGGTGAAGTAAGTCTGCAGGTGCAGCATTTCGTAGCCGGCGCGGATCACGCGGTTCAAGCCAGGCTCTTCCAGGCCCAGGGCCTCGAGGAACATGTCTTTCTCTTCGCCGTCATCCAGCTCGGCAATTTCGGCTTCGATCTTGTTGCACACCGGCACCACGATCGCGCCTTCTTCCTCAGCGATGGCCCTGACCACGTCGAGCAATGGGTTGTTCTCGAAGCCGTCTTCAGCGACGTTGGCGATGTACATGACCGGCTTGGTGGTCAGCAGGTGGAAGCCTTTGATCACCGCTTTCTCGTCGGTGTTCATGCTCTTCATCAGGCTGCGTGCGGGCTTGCCCAAGGTGAAGTGAGCGATCAATTGCTCCAGCAGGCCTTTCTGGACCACGGCATCCTTGTCGCCGCCCTTGGCGTTACGCGCGACTTTCTGCAATTGCTTTTCGCAGCTGTCGAGGTCGGCGAAGATCAGTTCCAGGTCGATGATCTCGATATCGCGTTTCGGGTCGACGCTGTTGGAAACGTGAATCACGTTCTCGTCTTCAAAGCAGCGGACCACGTGGGCGATGGCATCGGTTTCGCGGATGTTGGCCAAAAACTTGTTGCCCAGGCCTTCACCTTTCGACGCGCCGGCCACGAGGCCTGCGATATCGACGAATTCCATGGTGGTCGGCAGGATGCGCTTAGGGTTAACGATAGCCGCCAACTCTTGCAGGCGCGGGTCCGGCATGGCCACGATGCCGCTGTTGGGTTCGATGGTGCAGAAGGGGAAGTTCTCCGCCGCAATACCGGATTTGGTCAAGGCGTTGAACAGGGTGGATTTGCCGACGTTGGGCAGGCCGACGATGCCGCAATTGAATCCCATGGTGTTTCCCCTCGGTAAGAGTCAGGCCTTCTGGCTGTGCAGGTTTTTCATCGCACGGTTCCATTCACCGGCGAAGATATCCGGCAGCACGCCGAGGGCAAAGTCGATGCTGGCATCGAGTTTTTCCTGTTCGGCGTGTGGCGCACGACCCAGGACGAAATTTGAAACCATACTGGCAACGCCTGGGTGGCCAATGCCGAGCCGCAGACGGTAAAAATTATTCTGATTACCCAACTGCGCGATGATGTCGCGCAGGCCGTTGTGCCCGCCATGCCCGCCGCCCAGCTTGAGCTTGGCAACACCGGGTGGCAGGTCCAGTTCGTCATGGGCCACCAGGATTTCTTCGGGTTTGATCCGGAAGAACCCCGCAAGCGCCGCGACAGCCTGGCCGCTACGGTTCATGTAGGTAGTGGGAATCAGCAGACGAACATCCTGACCTTGATGCGAGAAGCGCCCGGTCAGGCCAAAATATTTGCGATCGGCCACAAGGTTTACACCTTGGGCGTGGGCGATACGCTCAACAAAAAGGGCCCCCGCGTTATGCCGGGTCTGTTCGTATTCGGCGCCTGGATTTCCCAGGCCAACGATCAGTTTAATGGCAGTCACGACAGGGGCCCTTCCTTTGGAGTTGTGGATAACATCGCCGCAACCTGCGTGCGGCGAAAGTGGACAACAAAAGATCATTTACTCAAGAGTAAACGCCGCGTTATCGCCCGCTTTCTCGCTACGTTTCGGTCCGCGATGTTTCCTCAAGCTCCGGCAATACAGAGTGAATTACTCTGCAGCGCCTTCTTCAGCTTCTGGTGCAACGCGTGGAGCGTGAACGTTTGCAACAGCTTTGTCATCACCGTGAGCCAGTGCGACAAACTCAACGCCTTTAGGGGCTTTGAGGTCGGACAGGTGGATGATGTCGCCGATTTCAGCAGCCGACAGGTCGACTTCGATGAACTCAGGCAGGTCTTTCGGCAGGCAGGTCACTTCGATCTCGGCAACAACGTGCGAGATTTCGCCGCCTTTCTTGACCGGAGCAGCTTCGCCAACGAAGTGCACAGGCACGATAGCGGTCAGTTTCTGACCGGCTACTACGCGAACGAAGTCAGCGTGCAGCACGTGGCCTTTAGCTGGGTGACGTTGCAGTGCCTTGATGATGACGTTCTGCTTGGAACCACCAACGTTCAGCTCGATGATGTGGCTGTAAGCCGCGTCGTTTTCGAGCAGTTTGGCGATTTCTTTAGCCAGCATGCTGATGGATTCAGGGGCTTTTTCGCCACCGTAAACTACAGCTGGAACCAGGCTTGCGAGACGACGCAGGCGGCGGCTCGCACCTTTCCCCAGGTCGGAACGCAGTTCAGCATTCAAAGTAAAATCGTTCATGTTGTATCTCCAAAATAACCACATTCGCCCCAGCGTTTGCGACCAGCGCTAAAGGCGATATGGGCAAAAAAGCCCCGCCCCAACAGTATGTTGGGGCGGGGCGCTTTTCGTCAGTGGGATGTTTCGTAAGGTTTGACCCTTAACGGAACATCGCGCTGATCGATTCTTCGTTGCTGATGCGGCGAACCGCTTCGGCAACTACCGGTGCGATATCCAGTTGACGGATACGCGAACAGGCTTGAGCAGCAGCGGACAACGGGATGGTGTTAGTCACCACCAGTTCGTCCAGCATGGAGTTCTCGATGTTCTCGATCGCTCGGCCCGACAGCACAGGGTGTGTGCAGTAGGCGAAGACTTTTGCTGCACCGTGCTCTTTCAAGGCTTTTGCCGCGTGGCACAGGGTGCCGGCGGTGTCGACCATGTCATCAACCAGAATACAGGTACGCCCTTCGACATCACCAATGATATGCATCACTTCAGAGTGATTAGCTTTTTCACGGCGTTTGTCGATGATCCCGAGGTCCACGCCCAGGGATTTGGCAACGGCCCGTGCACGCACGACGCCACCAATGTCCGGGGACACGATCATCAGGTTTTCAAAGCGCTGGTCTTCGATGTCATCCACCAATACTGGGGAGCCGTAGATGTTATCTACTGGAATATCGAAGAACCCCTGAATTTGGTCAGCGTGCAGGTCAACCGTGAGAACACGGTCGATGCCTACCACGGTCAGCATGTCAGCCACGACTTTCGCGCTGATAGCCACACGTGCGGAACGCGGACGGCGATCCTGACGGGCATAACCAAAGTAAGGGATTACAGCTGTGATTCGAGTCGCTGAGGAGCGGCGGAAGGCATCAGCCATCACGACGAGTTCCATCAGGTTATCGTTGGTCGGAGCGCAAGTCGGCTGAATAATGAAGACGTCTTTACCGCGGACGTTTTCATTGATCTCGGCTGTAATTTCGCCGTCGGAGAATTTACCGACAGAGATGTCACCGAGAGGGATATGCAGCTGACGTACGACACGTCGAGCCAGATCGGGGTTGGCGTTCCCCGTAAAGACCATCATCTTGGACACGCGCAGTACCTAGAGGCTGAGGGTAACCTGGATGAGTATTAGAAAATGGCAGGGGCGGCTGGATTCGAACCAACGCATGGCAGGATCAAAACCTGCTGCCTTACCGCTTGGCGACGCCCCTGTATCTGTTGCAACGAGTACCCAGTACTCGGTTCCTTTAGAGCAGACTTTGCAGCTTGCGATGCAACATCGAAACGTTGCTTCCCTTTGCTACAAACCCTGTAAGGGTCTCTGTAAGAAGGGCCGAGACTTTATCAGCTTCAGCTTTGCTTGGGAAGCCCCCAAACACACAACTTCCAGTTCCGGTTAATTTTGCTTCGGTAAATTTACCTAACAAATTCAAAGCGTTACGTACTTCTGGATAACGCCTTGCTACAACCGGTAAGCAGTCATTTCGACTGTTTCCCTTGGGAACGGGGCGCACTTTAATGGGAGGAGAGTTACGTGTCAACAGTGGATCTGAAAAAATTTCTGCTGTACTTACAGATACTTGCGGAACAAGCACGACATACCACGGCTCTTCGGGGTATTCCGGGGTGAGTTTCTCGCCCACGCCCTCGGCAAAAGCCGCGTGCCCGCGCACGAAAACCGGGACGTCGGCGCCCAGTGTCAGGCCCAGCGTGGCCAGGCGATCGTGGTCCCAACCCAGTTGCCACAAATGATTGAGACCGAGCAGCGTAGTCGCGGCATTTGAGCTGCCGCCACCGATGCCGCCGCCCATGGGCAGGATTTTATCGATCCAGATGTCGATGCCGAGTGGGCAGCCGGAGTGTTCCTGAAGTTTTTTTGCAGCCTTCACAATCAGATTGCTGTCGTGGGGCACACCTTCGAATTCGGTATGCAGTTGGATCACGCCATCGTCGCGCACGGCGAAGGTCAGTTCATCGCCGTAGTCGAGAAATTGAAACAGCGTCTGCAGCTCGTGGTAGCCGTCTTCACGGCGCCCCAGAATGTGCAGCATCAAATTGAGTTTGGCCGGGGAGGGCAGGACTAATTCCCGCTTTTCTAAAACAGACACGTTATTGCCCCAGCTTGCGCGGTTGCCAGTCCTTGATCACCAGCGTGACGTCAAGGTCGGTGCCGTGCAGTTTGATGCGTTCGGGCAACCAATAACCGCTTTGTTGCACGTAGCTGAGGTACTCGACCTGCCAGCCATCTTGCTCAAGAGTGGCCAGGCGGCTGTCGCCATTGAGGCTCAGGCGGCTTTTGCTGTCCGGCGCGGGCAAGCCGCGTACCCACCAGACCAGGTGCGAAACGGGCAGCTTCCAGCCCATTTGCTGTTCCAGCAATTCTTCCGGCGTCGCCGCTTCATAGCGGCCCTGGTTGGCCACTTCCAGGCTGACTTGCCCCGGTCGACCGGTCAGGCGTGCTGCGCCTCGGCCGAGTGGGCCGGACAGACGAATGTCGTAATAATCCTGGCGTTGCAGCCAGAACAAGGTGCCGCTGCCGGAATCTTTCGGCGCACGCACCCCGACTTTACCTTCGATCTGCCAGCCATCGATGCTGCTGAGCTGGTCCTTGTGCTGTTTCCACTGCGCCGGGTTGCCCTGGCCTTCAACGGATTCGCGGCTGCCTATGCCCGCGCAACCGGCGAGCAAGGCGATGAGGCTGAAAACAATAACGTGGCGCAAGAACATAAGCTTAAAGGGTCTCGGAACCGGTCAGGCGCTTGATGGTGCCGCGCAGGATGGGGCTTTCGGGTTGTTCCTTAAGGAACTTCTCCCAGATTTGTCGTGCTTCGCGCTGTTTGCCATTGGCCCAGAGCACTTCGCCCAGGTGAGCGGCCACTTCCTGGTCAGGGAAGCGTTCCAATGCCTGACGCAGCAAGCGTTCGGCTTCGTCCAGGTTACCCAGGCGGTAATTCACCCAGCCCAGGCTGTCGAGCACGGCCGGGTCTTCCGGGTTGAGCTTGTGGGCTTGTTCGATCAGCACCTTGGCTTCGGCGTAGCGTGTAGTACGGTCGGACAAGGTGTAGCCCAGGGCGTTCAGCGCCATGGCGTTGTCCGGGTCGCGCTTGATGATCAGGCGCAGGTCTTTTTCCATCTGCGCCAGGTCATTGCGTTTTTCCGCCTGCATGGCGCGGGTGTACAGCAGGTTCAAATCGTCGGGGTATTGCAGCAACGCTTGTTGCAGCAATTTCCAGGCGCGTTCGCCCTGCTTGTTGGCCGACAAGGTTTCGGCCTGGATAAGGTACAGCTGGATCGCGTAGTCCGGTTCGGCATCGCGCGCCGCAGCCAGGCGTTTTTCCGCCTCGTCGGTGCGGCCGTTGCTCATCAGGATGTCAGCTTGGCGCAATTGGGCCGGCAGGTAGTCATTGCCGGGGCCGACCTGGGCGTATTCCAGCAGAGCGGCCTGCGGGTCGTTGCGTTCTTCAGCGATACGGCCCAGGTTCAGGTGCGCCGAATCCACATGGCTGTCGCGCTGGATCAGCTCTTCCAGGTAACCCTTGGCCTCGTCCCAGGCCTTGGCTTCCAGGCACACCAGTGCCAGGGAATAGCGCAATTCGTCGTCGTCCGGGTATTGCTGCACCAGGTTGGCGAACTGCACTTTGGCGTCCTCCATACGGTCCTGCTCAACCAGCGTGCGCGCATAGGTCAGGCGCAGGCGCTTGTCGTCCGGATACTTCTTGATGCTTTTTTCCAGCAGCGGAACCGCTTCCTTGCCGCGATTGAGGTTCTGCAGCAGGCGGGCACGCAGCAGAATCGGCGCGATCTCGCCGTCTTCCGGCGGGTTCTGTTCCAGCAGCTTCAGTGCGGCGTCGGCCTCATCATCCTGTTGCAGCAGCAACGCCTTGCCGAAAATCAGCTGGCTGTTCTTGGGGTGTTTTTGCAGCAGGCGGTCGAAACTCTTCATCAAGCCATTGCGCGTGTCCTGGTCGGTGTCGGCAGCCGACAGCGCGAGGAAGTCGAAATGCGTGTCGCCCTTGCCCTGCAGGACTTTCTCCATATAGACCATGGAGTCGTCATAGCGCCCCGCACGCGCCAGTTGAATGGCCGCTGCCCGCTGCGCTTCCAGGTCGTCCGGCGCGTTTTTCGCCCAGATCAGCGAGGTGTCCAGCGCGGCCTGGTCAGCGCCCAGGTATTCGGCGATGCGAAATGCACGCTCCGAAATGCCCGGGTCCTGGGTATTGATGGCCTGGGTCACGTAGTTATCCAGGGCAATATCGAAACGATTGCGCTGGCCGGCGAGTTCCGCGGTCAGCAGGCTGTAGATCGTTTCTTCATTGAACGAGGAGTAAACCTTGGGCTTTTCAGGGGCTGGGGTGCTGTCTTCGACCGGCGGCGTACCGTCCGGCGACACGGGTGCCAAGGCCTGGCAGCCGCTGAGGAAGACAAAAGCAAGGAGCAACGCGGAAGATCTATTCATATAGGAAGAGGACGACTAACCTGCGGTCGGATCATCATGACACAAGCCTTCGGCCAAACATAACCGAGTCTCAGTTGGCGCCTTTATAGGCATAAGCTACTAGGACAATAGACGACGGTGGTTGTTCTGGATCTTTCGAAGTAGGACAATTGTCGGCTTCCCGACATCATCAGCGATATTGAATGGCCTTCCTCGCACTCGGTATTAACCACAAGACTGCTTCCGTAGACGTGCGCGAGCGCGTGGCGTTTACGCCAGAGCAGTTGGTTGAGGCCTTGCAGCAGCTCTGCCGGCTCACCGACAGCCGCGAAGCTGCGATCCTTTCGACCTGCAATCGCAGTGAGCTTTATATAGAGCAGGAACATCTTTGCGCGGATGTCGTACTGCGCTGGCTGGCCGATTATCACCATTTGGACCTCGATGACCTGCGCGCCAGTGCCTATGTGCACGAAGAGGATGCGGCAGTTCGTCACATGATGCGCGTCGCCTCGGGGCTCGATTCGCTGGTGTTGGGCGAGCCGCAGATCCTGGGGCAGATGAAATCCGCCTACGCCGTGGCGCGTGAGGCCGGCACCGTGGGGCCGCTGCTGGGCCGGCTGTTCCAGGCCACCTTCAATTCCGCCAAGCAGGTGCGCACCGACACCGCCATCGGTGAAAACCCGGTGTCCGTGGCGTTTGCCGCCGTCAGCCTGGCCAAACAGATTTTCAGCGACTTGCAGCGCAGCCAGGCCCTGCTGATCGGTGCCGGCGAAACCATCACCCTGGTTGCCCGCCACCTGCACGAGCTGGGTGTTAAGCGTATTGTGGTCGCCAACCGCACGCTGGAGCGCGCGAGCATTCTGGCCGAGCAGTTCGGCGCCCACGCCGTGCTGCTGTCGGATATCCCGGCCGAACTGGTGCGCAGTGATATCGTCATCAGCTCCACCGCCAGCCAGTTGCCGATCCTCGGCAAGGGCGCGGTCGAGAGCGCGCTGAAGCTGCGCAAGCACAAGCCGATCTTCATGGTGGATATCGCCGTTCCGCGCGATATCGAGCCGGAAGTCGGCGAGTTGGACGACGTTTACCTCTATAGCGTCGATGATTTGCACGAAGTGGTCGCCGAAAACCTCAAGAGTCGCCAGGGCGCAGCCCAGGCCGCCGAAGAAATGGTCAGCGTCGGCGCCGAAGACTTTATGGTGCGCCTGCGTGAACTGGCGGCGGTCGACGTGCTCAAGGCGTATCGTCAGCAGGGCGAACGTCTGCGCGACGAGGAGTTGATCAAGGCCCAGCGGATGCTGGCCAACGGCAGCGGCGCCGAAGAGGTGTTGATGCAACTGGCGCGTGGTTTGACCAACAAGTTGCTCCACGCCCCCAGCGTTCAGTTGAAAAAGCTTACCGCCGAAGGCCGCCTCGATGCGCTGGCCATGGCCCAGGAACTCTTTGCCCTCGGTGAGGGCGCGTCAGATAGCTCTTCGGATAAAAAACCGCAATGAAAGCGTCACTGCTCAATAAACTGGACGTGCTCCAGGACCGTTTCGAAGAACTGACCGCCTTGCTCGGCGACGGCGAGGTCATTGCCGATCAGACCAAATTTCGCGCTTATTCCAAGGAATACGCCGAAGTTGAGCCGATTGTGGCCACCTACAAGCACCTGACCAAGGTGCAGGCCGACCTCGAGGGCGCCCAGGCGCTGCTCAAGGACAGCGACCCGGACATGCGTGAAATGGCCGTGGAAGAAGTCCGCGAGGCCAAAGAGAAATTGGCTGAGCTGGAAGGCGACCTGCAGCGCATGTTGCTGCCCAAAGACCCTAACGACGGGCGCAATGTGTTCCTCGAAATTCGCGCCGGCACTGGTGGCGACGAGGCGGCGATCTTCTCCGGCGACCTGTTCCGCATGTACTCGCGTTTTGCCGAACGGCGTGGCTGGCGTGTCGAGATTCTGTCCGAGAACATCGGTGAACACGGCGGCTATAAAGAAGTCATCGCCCGGGTGGAAGGCGACAACGTCTACGGCAAGCTCAAATTCGAATCCGGCGCACACCGCGTGCAGCGGGTTCCGGCGACTGAATCCCAGGGCCGTATCCACACTTCGGCGTGCACCGTGGCGGTGCTGCCCGAGCCGGACGAGCAGGAAGCCATCGAGATCAACCCGGCGGACTTGCGTGTCGACACCTACCGCTCATCGGGCGCTGGTGGCCAGCACGTCAACAAGACCGACTCGGCGATCCGTATCACGCACTTGCCCTCGGGCATTGTGGTTGAGTGTCAGGAAGAACGTTCCCAGCACAAAAACCGTGCGCGGGCCATGTCCTGGCTGTCGGCCAAGCTCAACGACCAGCAGACCAGCGCCGCCGCCAACGCGATTGCCAGCGAGCGCAAGTTGCTGGTGGGCTCCGGCGACCGTTCCGAACGCATCCGTACTTACAATTTTGCCCAGGGCCGGGTCACCGACCACCGGGTCAACCTCACGCTGTATTCCCTCGACGAGATTCTCGCCGGCGGCGTTGATGCAGTGATCGAGCCCTTGCTCGCCGAATACCAGGCCGATCAATTGGCGGCGATAGGTGAATAAATGACCATCATTGCCAGCCTATTGCGCGCAGCCGACCTGCCCGACTCGCCCACCGCGCGTCTGGATGTGGAACTGTTGCTGGCCGCTGCCTTGGGCAAATCGCGCAGTTACCTGCACACCTGGCCGGAAAAAATCGTCAGCAGCGAAGCGGCGCTGACCTTTGCCGGCTACCTGCAACGTCGCCGTGGCGGTGAGCCGGTGGCGTATATCCTCGGCCAGCAAGGCTTCTGGAAGCTGGACCTGGAGGTCGCGCCTCACACGCTGATACCGCGTCCGGAAACCGAGTTGCTGGTGGAAGCCGCACTGGAACTGCTGCCGGCCACGCCCGCCAAAGTCCTCGACCTGGGCACCGGCAGCGGGGCTATCGCCCTGGCCCTGGCCAGCGAGCGCCCAGCCTGGCAGGTGACTGCGGTCGACCGTGTGTTGGAAGCGGTGGCCTTGGCCGAGCGCAACCGCCAGCGCTTGCACCTGAAGAACGCCACGGTCCTGAACAGCCATTGGTTCAGCGCCCTGCAAGATCACACCTTCGACCTGATCATCAGCAACCCGCCGTACATTGCCGACAATGACCCGCATCTGGTGGCGGGCGATGTGCGCTTTGAACCCGCCAGCGCCCTGGTGGCGGGCCATGATGGTCTGGACGACTTGCGGTTGATCATCGCCCAATCCCCGGCCCACTTGAACGCCGGCGGTTGGCTGTTGCTTGAACACGGTTACGATCAGGCCTCAGCCGTGCGTGACCTGTTGCTGAGCGAGGGCTTTGAAGACGTGCACAGCCGCATCGACCTCGGCGGCCATGAGCGCATCACTCTGGGACGCCGGCCGTGCTGACCGATCAGGAGCTGTTGCGCTATAGCCGACAGATTCTGTTGCAACATGTCGACATCGAAGGCCAGTTGCGCCTGAAAAATGCTCGCGCACTGATCGTCGGCCTGGGTGGCCTGGGCGCGCCCGTCGCGCTTTACCTGGCCGCGGCCGGTGTCGGTGAGTTGCATCTGGCCGACTTCGACACCGTTGACCTGACCAACCTGCAACGCCAGATCATCCACGACACCGACAGCGTCGGGCAGACCAAGGTCGATTCGGCCATGCGCCGGCTGGCTGCCATCAACCCTGACGTGAAGTTGCTCGCCCATCGCACGGCGTTGGATGCGGACTCGCTGGCGGCAGCGGTGGCGGCGGTGGACGTGGTGCTCGATTGCAGCGACAACTTCTCCACCCGTGAAGCCGTCAACGCCGCCTGCTTCGCCGCCGCCAAGCCACTGGTGAGCGGCGCCGCGATTCGTCTTGAGGGTCAGCTGTCGGTGTTTGACCCGCGCCGCGCCGACAGCCCGTGTTACCACTGTTTATACGGGCATGGCAGCGACACCGAATTGACCTGCAGCGAAGCCGGCGTCGTCGGCCCGCTGGTAGGGGTGGTCGGCAGCCTGCAAGCGCTGGAAGCTTTGAAGTTGCTGGCGGGCTTCGGTGAGCCATTGGTCGGCCGCTTGTTGTTGATCGATGCATTGACCACGCGCTTTCGCGAATTACGTGTCAAGCGCGACCCCGGCTGCAGTGTCTGCGGGACGCAGCATGGTTAAGAGTGCGCCCATCGGGGTGTTCGATTCCGGTATTGGCGGCCTGACCGTGCTGGACGAAATCCAACAGTTACTGCCCCATGAGTCACTGCTGTACGTCGCTGACGGCGGAAATATTCCCTACGGCGAGAAAACCCCGGCGTTCATTCTTGAGCGCTCCCGGCGCGTCGCCGAGTTTTTCCGCGAGCAAGGCGCCAAGGCGTTTGTGATTGCCTGTAACACTGCGACCGTCGCTGCCGTCGCCGATTTGCGCCAGGACTATCCCGACTGGCCACTTGTGGGTATGGAGCCCGCCGTCAAACCTGCGGCCGCCGCTACTCGCAGTGGCGTGGTCGGCGTACTCGCCACCACCGGCACCCTGCAAAGCGCCAAATTTGCCGCCTTGCTCGACCGTTTCGCTACCGACGTGCGCGTCATTACCCAGCCGTGCCCCGGCCTGGTGGAACTGATTGAAACCGGCGACCTTGGCAGCCCTGCGTTGCGCCAGATGTTGCAAGGCTATGTCGATCCGCTGCTCAACGCGGGCTGCGACACGATTATTCTCGGCTGCACCCACTACCCCTTCCTCAAGCCACTTCTGGCACAGATGCTTACCCCAAGCATTGTCCTGATTGACACCGGCGCAGCCGTGGCTCGCCAGCTCAAGCGTTTATTGAACGAGCGCGATCTGTTGGCCGCAGGCAACCCTGAACCTACCCAGTTCTGGACCAGCGGTGACGTCGATCACTTAAGAAATATCCTACCGACTCTATGGAAGTATCCCGGAGTTGTGCGAAGCTTCGACGCGTGAAAAATTCGTGAAATAGCGCGGATAGAAGCTGAACTTCTGCCTATTCGTCGCCTTCTATAGCGAGTTAGCCTGTACAAAACCATACAACTTCGTTCTCAAGGGACTGTTTCTTATGAAGCGTTTGTTCTGTTTGGCCGCGCTTGCGGCCGTCGTGGTGGGGCACGCTGTTTCGGCTCAGGCTGCAGGCCTGGAATTTGGGGTGGGGAGCACCAGCGATTCGACCATGACCTATCGGCTGGGGTTGACGTCGGATTGGGATAAAAGCTGGTGGCAGAGCGATGTCGGTCGTTTGACCGGCTACTGGAGTGGCGCCTACACCTACTGGGACGGCGACAAACGCGCGGGCGCCAGTAGCCTGTCGTTCTCGCCGGTGTTTGTGTATGAGTTTGCCGGGGAGTCGGTCAAGCCTTACATCGAGGCTGGGGTCGGCGTGGCGGTGTTCTCACGCACACGCCTGGAAGACAACAACATCGGCCAGGCTTTCCAGTTCGAAGACCGCCTGGGCTTTGGTTTGCGCTTTGCCGGCGGGCATGAGGTGGGCATTCGTGCCACGCACTATTCCAACGCAGGCATCAGCAGCAACAACGACGGTGTAGAAAGCTACTCGTTGCACTACACTCTGGCGTTGTAAACCTCAGAACACAGTTTTCCAGAACACTGCAAAACCAAATGTGGGAGCGGGCTTGCTCGCGAAGGCGCAGTGTCAGTCACCGAATAATTGACTGATACACCGCTTTCGCGAGCAAGCCCGCTCCCACATTTTTGATCTCTGTCTGCCCTGACGTCAGCGATACGCCGTCGCAATCCCTTCGCGCTCGGTCAAGCACTCTGGCGCGCCCATCTCGAACTCCCGGCAGATCAGCGGCCGGCGCTCGTAAATCGTGCACATCATCGTGTCCCGGTCCAGCGCCGCACACCAGCCGTCGTCCAGGCGCAGCATCACTTCGCCGCCCCAATCGTCGGTATCGATGTAGCGCTCCGGCACGCCGGTGTCGGTGATCAGCATCACTTCCAACTGACAGCAGCACGCTGCGCACGTCGAGCAAGTGACTGCGGGTTCGGTGATTTGAGTGTGGGGGATGTTGGTCATAGGCGCGCAGTGTAAGGCAAGCGCGCCCGGTACGTGTGAAAGCACTGACGGACGTCAGTGCCCCAATTGCCGCGCGATCCAGTGCAGCACCGGAAACAGCAGTGCCCACAGCAACGCCAGGCCGATCAGGGTGGGCGTTGTGCCGTAACCGAAACTCACACCGGCCAATTGGCTACCGGCGTAATAAGACAATGGCCCACCGACTGCGCCTAACAGGCTGGCGCGCCACCAGGGCTGTGCGCTCCAGGCCAGGCAATGGCGCAGCGTGGTGGCGAGTAACGCCCACAGCAGCACCAGCCAAAAAGGAATCAGCGGCCCCGGAAAACTGAAGTGAAATACGCCGAAGGTGCGTAATGAGGTGTCGACGACGGTGCCCAGCAAGGTCACTGCGAGGATCACTTGGCCCTCTGCAGACCATGAACTTATCCACAGCAGGTGGATGGCCAGCACTGCGCCCGCCACCAGCAGCCAGGGGCTGTCACCGCCCAGCACGCAAGCAAACCAGCCGCACTGGAACAGTACGGCATTCGCCAGCGGTTTAAGCACTGAAACGCCCGAGCAATGGTGGGTTGATCGCCGCAGGCTTGGCCAGCAGTAACTGCGCAGTGCCGATCGTACGTTCCATGAAGCCGCCTTCGCAGTAGCACAAGTAGAATTCCCACAAACGCAGGAAATACTCATCGTAGCCCAACTCGGTGAGACGGCCATGGGCGCGGCGAAAGTTCTCATGCCACAGGCGCAGGGTTTTTGCGTAGTGCAGGCCGAAGTCTTCCATGTGCAACAGGTTCATGTCGGTATCGCGGCTGACGATGTGCAACATGTTCTGCACACAGGGCAGGGCGCCACCGGGGAAGATATAGCGTTGGATAAAGTCGACGCTGTTCTTGGCCTGCTCAAAACGTTGCTCACGAATGGTGATGGCTTGCAGCAGCATCAGGCCGTCGCTTTTGAGCAGGTGCGCGCACTGTTTGAAGTAGGTCGGCAGGAAGCGATGGCCCACCGCTTCGATCATCTCGATGGACACCAGCTTGTCGTATTGGCCGGTCAGGTCGCGATAGTCCTGCAGCAGCAGGGTCACTTGGTCCTTCAGGCCCAAGGCCTCAATGCGCTTTTCGGTGTAGGCAAACTGCTCTTTGGACAAGGTCGTGGTGGTGACTTTGCAACCGTAATGCTGCGCCGCATACAACGCCATGCTGCCCCAACCGGTTCCGATTTCCAGCAGATGGTCGGTGGGTTTGATCGCGAGTTTTTGGCAGATGCGTTCCAGCTTGTTCAACTGCGCCTGTTCCAGGGTGTCATCGGGCGTCAGAAATTGCGCCGCCGAATACATCATGGTCGGGTCGAGGAATTCTTCGAACAGGTCGTTGCCCAGGTCGTAGTGGGCGGCGATGTTTTTCTGCGAGCCCTTGCGCGTATTGCGGTTGAGCCAGTGCAGGCCTTGGGTGAACGGGCGGGCCAAGCGCGCCAGGCCACCTTCCATGGCGTCGAGCACGTCCAGGTTGCTGACCATCACGCGCACCACCGCGGTCAGGTCCGGGGTGGTCCAGTAACCGTGAATAAAGGCCTCGCCGGCGCCGATCGAACCGTTGGCAGCCACCAGGCCCCACACGGCCGGATCAAGAATCTGGATTTCCCCCAGCAGGTGCGCTTCACGTGCGCCGAACACCTGGCGCTCACCGTCTTCGATCACCACCAACTGGCCGTGGCGCAGTTGGCTGAGTTGGCGCAGCACAGCCTTGCGCAGCAGTGCGCTGGTCAGGCCGTTGACGTTCAGGCGGTTTGTCTTGACCGATAAGCTAGGGGATTTCATGGCGGCGATCCTTGGTATACCCGACTGCGGTGCGAGAGGCGCCATCGGCGGCCTGATGGGAAAAAATCGGTGTGCGTTTGAGCAACAGGCGCATGGCCTGCCAATAAATGGCCAGGCACGTCTTGGCGGTCATCCACGGGAAGCGCCACAGGTAGCGATGCAGGCTGGCGCGGTTGAGCGTTTCTTTGTGCAGGCTCAAGGTGGCGTCGAAGACTTTCAGGTCGCCCTGCCAATCGGCCATGTGCACGCCGAGCTTGGCGGCGGGCGGGCTGAAGCTCATGCGGTATTCCAGGTCGCGCGGCAAAAACGGCGACACATGGAAGGCTTTGGCCACGGCGAAGTGCTGATGCTCATTCGCGCCGAGGGCCTGAGCCGGCAGCACGTAGTGATAGCGCTCGCGCCATGGGGTGTTGGTCACTTCACACAGGATCGCGGCCAGTTGCCCATCGGCCTCGAAGCAGTAGAAGAAACTCACCGGATTAAAAGCCAGGCCCCAACTGCGGGCCTGGGTCAGTAGGCAGATAACGCCCTGAGGCTCACGCCCCAGCGCCTTGCCGACTTCTTGGCGCACGGCATCGATCAAGCTCATGCCGTGGCGCGTAAATTCACGCAGGTAGTCCTGCTGGCGAAAGCCGAAGGGTGCCAGGCGACCGGCGCCGGCCAGGGGCGAGAGCCCAAGTACTTCGTCTTGTTCGCTTAAGTCCAGGTACAGCAGGCCGATGCGGTAGCGAAAGGCGTGGGCCTTGGGCGCAAACCGGCGATGGGCGATCCAGCCGCTGTACAGGGCGCTGTTCACAGGGTTTCTCCAAAGGCTTGTGCCACCCGCAAGGCGCTGACCACACCGTCTTCATGGAAACCGTTGGCCCAGTAGGCGCCGCAATAAAAGGTGTTGCGCGCACCCGCCAATTCTTCCCAACGCCCTTGGGCAGCGACCGCCGCGAGGCTGTATTGCGGATGCGCGTAGGTGTAGCGCGCGAGGATCTTCAGCGGGTTGATCATCGGCGTCTGGTTGAGGCTGACGCAAAAGGTGGTGGCGCTGTCGATGCCTTGCAGGATGTTCATGTCATAGGTGACTGCGGCCTGGGTTTGCGCATCGCCGCTGAGCCGGTAATTCCAGCTGGCCCAGGCCAGTTTGCGGTCGGGTAGCAGGCGCGTGTCGGTATGCAGCACCACGTCGTTGTCGGCGTAGGGCAATGCTCCGAGAATTTCCTGCTCCGCCAGGCTTGGGTCGGCCAGCAGTGCCAGCGCCTGGTCGCTGTGGCAGGCGAACACCACGCGATCAAATGCCTCACTGCCGGCAGCGCTGTGGATAACTACGCCGTCCTCTGTGCGCTCGACGTTATGCACAGGGCAATTGAGCCGAATCTGTTCGCGAAAGCTACGCGTCAGCGGTTCGATGTAACTGCTCGATCCGCCTTCGATCACGCACCACTGCGGGCGATTATTCACCGAGAGCAAACCGTGGTTCTTGAAGAACCGCACGAAAAACTGCAACGGAAAGCCGAGCATGTCGGCTAAAGACATCGACCAGATCGCCGCGCCCATCGGCACGATGTAATGCCGGATAAACCGCGGGCCATACCCTTCGGCTTCGAGGTAATCGCCTAGGGTCATTTCGGCACTGATGCGCTGCTCTTGCAGGTCCAGCGGCGCCTGGCGGTTGAAGCGCACGATGTCGCGCAACATGCCCCAGAAACCCGGTGACAGGATATTGCGCCGCTGGGCAAACAGGCTGTTGAGGTTGTTGCCGTTGTACTCAAACCCCGCGCTTTTATCGCACACCGAAAAGCTCATCTCGGTAGGTTTGAAGGTAACGCCAATCTGCCCCAGCAGGCGAATGAAGTTGGGATAGGTCCAGTCGTTGAACACGATAAAGCCGGTGTCCACCGCATAACGTTTACCCTCGACCGTCACGTTGACCGTGTGGGTATGCCCGCCGATGCGCTCGCCCGCCTCAAACAGCGTGATGTCGTGGCGACGGCTGAGCAGGTAGGCGCTGGTGAGCCCGGCGATGCCGCTGCCGATAATGGCGATCTTCACAGGTCGTCCTTCTGCGGCGGCGGGCTGCGCAACATGCGTTTGCCGATGATCAGTTGAGCACGGCTGGGCAGCTTCGACAGCGGCCACAGGGTGGCGATAAACAGCGCCGGAAAGGCGATTTCCAGCGGGCGTTTATCCAGCTTGGCAAAGATATGCCGTGCGGCCTTGTCGGCGGACCAGCTCAAGGGCATCGGGAAGTCATTGCGTTCGGTCAACGGCGTGTCGACAAAGCCTGGGCTGATCACCGTAACGTCGATGTTCTCGGGCGACAGGCTGATGCGCAGGGATTCGAACAGGTAGCGCAGCCCGGCCTTGGACGCACCATAGGCTTCGGCGCGCGGCATCGGCAGATAAGTCACCGCGCTGGCGACGCCAACCAGGTGCGGCGTTTGCCCTTTGCGCAACAGCGGCAATGCCGCTTCGATGCAATAGCTGCTCGCGAGCAGGTTGGTGCGTACCACGTGCTCGACGATAGAGGAGTCAAACTGCCGCGCGTCCACGTATTCACAGGTGCCGGCGTTGAGGATCACGGTGTCCAGAGAGCCCCAGACCACGCTGATGTGTTCGCCGATCTCGCGTACGGTTTGGCTGTTGGTCAAGTCGCCGGCCACCACCAATACTTGGCCTGGATACCGATGAGCGAGTGCTTCAAGTGGGCCTTTGGTACGAGAGCTGAGCGCTACGTGAGCGCCGCTGTTGAGTAATTCAACGGCCAGCGAGGCGCCGATGCCACTGCTGGCGCCGGTCAACCAATAACGACGGGGCAACGAAAGGCTCATCCGATTCTCCTTTTCAGCCAACTGACAACGCGGCCGAGTACTGGCAGGTGTTCATAGAGCAGGGCGCCGGCATCGAAGTAATCACGATGGCGGTACACTTTGTCGTGCCACATCAGGTGTGAGCAGCCTTCCACCCGGATCACTTGGCCGTTGTTCAGCCGCGGGTGGCAAAAACTCATTTTCCAGCGCAGGTAGCCTTCGCCTTCGCCCACTTGGTCGAAGCCGTGGAAGTCGAAGCGCAGTTGGCTGACATTGCTGTACAGCTCGGCAAAGTAGCGGTGCATTGCGGGCAGCCCGTGCACTTCATGCAGCGGGTCGGCGAAGGCGATGTCTTTGCTGTACAGGCTGTCGAGCAGGTGCAGGTTGTGCTTGTCCAGCGTGGCAAAGGCCTGGGCGAACCTGCGCAGGAAGTCACTCATGCTCGGCCACCTCCTGACGTGAAGGCAGGCTGCGGAAAGCGGCCAATGCGCGTTCGCGGGATTTTTTCAGGTCAACAATCGCGCGCGGGTAGTTCGCTACACCAAACAGGCCGCCAACTGCCTCGGGGTTGTGCACTTCCTTTTTATTCAGCGCGGCCAGCTCTGGCAGCCAGTGCTTGATAAACACGCCTTCGCCGTCGAATTTTTCCGACTGGCTCAACGGGCTGAAAATCCTGAAATACGGCGCCGAGTCGGTGCCGGTGGATGAGCTCCATTGCCAGCCGCCGTTGTTGGCGGCCAAGTCGCCGTCGATCAAGTGGCGCATAAAGAAACGCTCGCCTTCACGCCAGTCAATCAGCAGGTTCTTGGTCAGGAACATCGCCACCACCATGCGCAGGCGGTTGTGCATCCAGCCGGTTTCGAGCAACTGGCGCATGGCGGCGTCGATGATCGGCAGGCCGGTGCGCGCTTCTTGCCAGGCGGCGAGGTCCTTGGGCGCATCGCGCCACGCCACTGCTTCGGTTTCGGGGCGAAAGGCACGGTGGCGGGAAACCCGTGGGTAGCCCACCAGAATGTGCTTGTAGAACTCGCGCCACAGCAGCTCGTTGATCCACGTGATTGCGCCGATGTCGCCACTTTCAAACTCGCCCTGATTGGTGTGCAAGGCGGCATGCAAGCACTGGCGCGGCGAAACCACACCGGCGGCGAGGTAGGCGGAAAGCTGGCTGGTGCCGGGTTTGGCCGGGAAGTCGCGCTCGTCTTTGTAGTAACTGATTTGTTGATCGGCGAAGGCATCGAGGCGGCGGCGCGCCTCGTCTTCACCGGCTGGCCAAAGGGCGCGCAACGTGTCGCTGGGCGGCTCGAAACCTTCGACGTGGGTTGGAATGGGGTCGCTTTTCAGGTGCAGTGTTGCCTGGGCTTCTGGTGTGGCCACCAATCGCGGCAAGGCACTGTGCAGGCGCGTGTAGCAGACTTTGCGGAATTGGCTGAAGACCTGGAAGTAAGTGCCGGTTTTGGTCAGCACGCTGCCGGGTTGGAAGAACAGTTGGTCCAGGTAGCTGTGGAAGGTCACGCCGTCTGCTTGCAGTGCCTTGGCCACTGCGGTATCGCGGCGGCTCTCGTGGATGCCGTATTCCTCGTTGACGTGCAACGACTCGACCGCGAGTTCCCGGCACAGCGTGCTCAGCACGCCGGGCGCCTGGGCCCAGGTGGCGGCGGTGCGGATCAGCAGGGGAATGTTCAGCTCGCCGAGCGCCTGGCTCAAGTGCTGCAGGTTGCGCAGCCAGAAGTCGACTTTGCACGGCGCGTCATCGTGGGCCAGCCATTGCTCGGGGGTGATCAGGTACACGGCCGCCAGCGGGCCTCGCTGGCGTGCGGCGGCCAGGGCGGTGTTGTCGTGTAGGCGCAGGTCGGTGCGCAGCCAGATCAAATGCATTTAAACAATTCCACGCTGGATCAGTAACTGGTGGGCCGACAACGGGTCTTCGGCCACGAACAACTCAGGAGTGTCACGGGTTAATACGGCTAACTCGGCCTGGTGGATGCATACCGTTGGTCCGGCAATCAAGGTCGGGCAACTGACGCCGCTCAAGAGTTTGCTGAGTGCCGACAGGTGGAGGGCCTTGCTTGAATACAGCAGCACGGCGCGCGGTTGCAGGTGTTCCACCGCCAGGGCCAGTTCGCCAGCCGGCAGGGGCCAATCGAAGACTTCCACCGGGCAGTCGGCGCTGCTGGCCAGCCAGGCGCTGAGCCACAGGTGCGGCTCCAACGGCAGGTCGGAGTGGTTGACCAGCAGCAGCGGGGCACCTTGGAGTTGGCGATTGTTGTGGTAGATGCGCGCGCCGAACTTGCTGCGCAGCCAGGACAGGAAAAACACCCGCTCCATCTGCGCGCCAAATTGGCCCTGCCATCTTTTTTCAAGCTCATTGAGCAGTGGCAGCATCAGTTGTTCGCACAACGTGCGTGGCGGGTACAGCGCCATGGCTTGGTTGACGGCGTCGTCGACTCGGCGCTCGGCCAACTCGCTGATCGCGGTTACCAGGTTCTGGCGCAGGGTATGCCATTCATTTTCGACGGTGTCGGGGCTGCCTTGGTTGGAGTCGATCAAGCCTTTCACTTGACTGACCGGTACGCCGCGGTTGAGCCAGGTCAGGATGGCGTGGATGCGTTGTACATGTTCGGCGCTGAACAGCCGATGGCCTTTGGGCGTGCGCTGGGGAACGATCAGGCCGTAGCGGCGTTCCCAGGCGCGCAGGGTCACGGCGTTGACGCCGGTCTGGCGCGCCACTTCGCGAATCGGCAGCCAGCCGTCCTCGAGGGCCTGGGCAATGTCTTCGCCGGGTTCGTCTTGCAGGGCAGCGTTCATGATGCTTTTCATGGGTTAGATCGCATTACGCAGGCTGAGATTTTCCGGGTGCGGCTGCAAGTAGGCCTGCTGGGCGATGTAGCGGTCCGGGTGTTGGCGAAAGTGATGTTTGAGCAACGTCAGGGGCACCACCAGTGGCACGATGCCCTGGCGGTATTGGCCGATGACGGTTTGCATTTCCTGTTTGTCATCGGCGCTGATGGCTTGCTTGAGGTAGCCGCTGATGTGTTGCAGCACATTGGTGTGGGTGCCACGGGTGGCGCACTTTTTAAGGCCGGTCATCAGCTCGCTGAAATAGCCGGTGGCCAATGCGTCGAGATCAGTGCCCTTGCTCATACTGCCAAGCAGGTGGCCGAGGCTTTTGTAGTGCGCAGGACTGTGGGCCATCAACAAATATTTGTAGCGGGAATGGAAGGCCAGCAGCCGGTGGCGGGTGAGGCCTTCGGCGAGCAGCTGTTGCCAGATGGCGTAGACGAAAACCCGGGTTAAAAAGTTTTCCCGCAGTACCGGGTCATTCAGCCGGCCGTCTTCTTCCACCGGCAGGTTGGGGTGACGGGCACAAAAAGCCTGGGCGTAAATGCCACGCCCGCCACCGTCGACGGGCGTGCCGTTGTCGCGGTAGACCTTGACCCGTTCCAGGCCGCACGACGGCGATTTCTGCATGAAGATGTAGCCGCACAGGTCGGTGTGTTCCTGGGCCATCTGCTGGCCGTAGTCGTCCAGCGGTTGAGTGACATTGAGCTCGCGACGCACGGTGCCGATGGCTTGCGGGTGGGCAGGGTCGCCGACCAGGCGAATCGGTTCGCGGGGAATGCCCAGGCCGATGGCGACTTCGGGGCACAGCGGCACGAAGTCGAAATAGTCGGCGAGGGTTTGGCTGCACAGCAGGGATTGTTTGTGTCCGCCGTTGAAGCGCACATTCTCGCCCAGCAAGCAGGCGCTGATGGCAATCTTGGGTTTGACGGTGCTGGACATGGCCGAACCTCTGCAAAATTCCTATACAAGCTATAAAGCTTGTACAACTAAATCTCATCATAGGTTTGATGCTGTACAAGTCAAATATTTTGTATAAGTATTTTTTTGCCGGCGCTATTTCCAGCCGATTTTCCAGGCCTCGGCGTTTTGCAGGGTTTGCCAGGCCAGGCGTTCAACGCGGCGGGTCATGATGGCTTGCAGCTCGATTTCGAGCACGGTGCCTTCTTCGTCACGAAACAGTTCGGTGACCAGGAAGTGTTTTTCCTTGTTGCGAGGCGCGGCTGCTGTCCACTTCGACAGCAGCAGTTTGGCGGGATTGATGCGGTTCATTGCAGGTGCTCGATCAGGCGTCGCGCGGCTTCCTGGCCGCTGAGCCAAGCCCCTTCTACCCGGCCGGACAAGCACCAGTCGCCGCACACGTACAGGCCCAGGTCGGCGTCGGCCAGCACGCCGAATTCATGGGCGCTGGAGGGGCGCGCGTAGAGCCAGCGATGCGCCAGGCTGAAGGACGGCGCGGGCATGGCGCTGTGCAACAGTTCGGCGAAAGCGCCGTGCAGGTGTTCGATCACGGCTTCCTTGGGCAGGTCCAAGTGCGCCTTGCTCCACGCGCTGGTGGCGTGCAGCACCCAGGTGTCGAGGGGGGTGTCGCGCCCGGGTTTGCTGCGGTTGCGCGCCAGCCAGTCGAGCGGGCTGTCTTGTACAAAACAGCCTTCCATGGGGGTATCCAAGGGTTGGTCGAAGGCCAGGGCGATGGCCCAGGTCGGGTCCATCTTTACCCCGGCGGCGGCACTCGCCAGTTTGGGCGCGGCGGCCAGCAGGGCGGTGGCCTGAGGCGCCGGCGTGGCGATGACCACGTGGCTGAACGGGCCGTGATTGCCGCCGTCGGCGTCGAGCAGGTTCCAGTGCTGTTTGCCTTGGAACACTTCGGTGATGCGGCAACCGAACGCCACCGGCAAGTCGTCGAGCAACGCGCGCGTGATCGCGCTCATGCGCGGCGTGCCGACCCAGCGGATCTGCTCATCGGGGGAGGGCGTGAGTTGACCGGACTTGAAGTTGTACAGCTGGGGCTTCCACTGCTCGGCCCAGCCGTTGTTTTGCCAGCGGTGCACTTCGTTGACGAAGCGCCGGTCGCGGGCGGTGAAGTACTGTGCGCCCATGTCTAACGCACCGGCATCACTGCGCTTGCTGGACATGCGGCCACCGCTGCCGCGGCTTTTATCGAAGAGTTGTACAGCGTGCCCCGCGTCTTGCAACGCTCGGGCGGCGGAGAGACCGGCGATGCCGGTGCCGATGATCGCGATGGGAACAGTCATGGGAGGCCTCGTTTTACCGTTGGGTACAGACTACGCCGACACCAATAGCTGTACAATATTGTTTTTTGGTATAAGTTTTGGCGTACCTGTTCTTACGGCGTGGCCTATGGTTAAAGCTCGGGCTTAAACGAAAAGCCGCGCCGGATTACAAATGATCCCTCTCTATAAAATAGACCAGTGATCGGCGGCGAACGTTACATGAGGAGTGTCCCATGCACATTTTGCTGACCGGCGGTACAGGCTTGATCGGTCGAAAGCTTTGCCTGCACTGGCTTGCCCAAGGGCATCGCCTGACCGTGTGGAGCCGCGAACCCGACACCGTCGCCAAATGGTGCGGCCCTGAGGTGTTGGGGGTCGGCCGCTTGCAAGACGTGATCGGCAATGTGGATGCGGTGGTCAACCTGGCCGGCGCCCCCATCGCTGATCGCCCGTGGACCAAAAAACGCAAGGCGCTGCTGTGGAGTAGCCGCATCAGCCTCACCGAAACCCTGTTGGCGTGGATGGACGGGCTGGCACAAAAACCGGCGGTGTTGATTTCCGGTTCGGCGGTGGGCTGGTACGGCGACGGCGGCGAGCGTGAACTGACCGAGGCCAGCGGCCCGGTGCAGGACGACTTCCCTAGCCAGTTGTGTATCGCCTGGGAAGAAACCGCCCTGCGCGCCGAAGCCATGGGCATTCGCGTGGTGCTGGTGCGCACGGGGTTGGTGCTGGCGGCCAAGGGCGGCTTTTTGTCGCGGCTGCTGCTGCCGTTCAAACTGGCGCTGGGCGGGCCTATCGGTAATGGTCGGCAGTGGATGCCGTGGGTGCATATCAAAGATCAAATCGCCCTGATTGATTTTCTTCTGCACAAGGAAGACGCCAGCGGTCCTTATAATGCCTGCGCGCCACACCCGGTGCGTAACCGCGAATTTGCCAAGGCCTTGGGCCAAGTGCTGCACCGCCCTGCGTTCATGCCGATGCCGGCGTTTGCCTTGAAGGCCTTACTGGGCGAATTGTCCGGGTTGTTGCTGGGCGGGCAGAAGGCCGTTCCCGAACGGCTGCTGGCTGCCGGTTTCACTTTTCAGTTCACTGAGTTGCATGCGGCCCTGGAAGACTTGTCCAGCCGCCTCTAGCCATAGGATGTTGCATGACGGATCACGCGTTGTTACTGGTCAACCTGGGCTCACCGGCGTCCACTTCGGTGGCCGATGTGCGCAGCTACCTCAATCAGTTCCTGATGGACCCTTACGTGATCGACCTGCCGTGGCCGGTGCGGCGGTTGCTGGTGTCGCTGATCCTGATCAAGCGCCCCGAGCAGTCGGCGCATGCCTACGCATCGATCTGGTGGGACGAGGGTTCGCCGCTTGTCGTCCTGAGCCGTCGTTTGCAACAGCAAATGACTGCGCAGTGGACGCAAGGCCCGGTGGAATTGGCGATGCGTTACGGCGAGCCGTCCCTTGAAACGACGTTGACGCGCCTGGCTGCCCAGGGCATTGAGAAAGTCACCCTGGCGCCGCTGTACCCGCAGTTTGCCGACAGCACCGTGACCACGGTGATTGAAGAAGCCAAACGTGTGGTGCGCGACAAAAAGCTCAAAGTGCAGTTCTCGATCCTGCAACCCTTCTACGATCAGCCGGAATACCTCGATGCGCTGGTGGCGAGCGCCCGGCCGTATGTGGAACAGGATTACGATCATTTACTGCTGAGTTTTCACGGCCTGCCTGAGCGTCATCTGACCAAGCTCGACCCTACCGGCCAGCATTGTTTCAAGGATGCGGACTGCTGCAAGAACGCCTCGCCTGAGGTGCTTGCCACCTGTTATCGCGCGCAATGCTTCAGTGTCGCCCGGGACTTTGCCGCGCGCATGGGCTTGCCGGAGGGCAAGTGGTCGGTGGCCTTCCAGTCGCGCCTGGGCCGGGCGAAGTGGATCGAACCCTACACCGAGGCCCGTCTTGAGGCGTTGGCCCAGCAAGGCGTGAAAAAGCTGCTGGTCATGTGCCCGGCGTTTGTCGCCGACTGCATTGAGACGCTGGAAGAGATTGGTGATCGCGGGCTGGAGCAGTTCCGTGAGGCGGGGGGCGAAGAGTTGGTGTTGGTGCCGTGCTTGAATGATGACCCGCAGTGGGCGGCGGCGCTTAACACGTTGTGTGAAAGAGCGCCGTTATCACTTTAAGCAAGCCGAACGCGGACTAAATGTGGGAGCGGCGGTGCGACGATTCGACTTGCTCGCGAATGCGGTGGGTCAGTCAATACATTCGACGACTGACACTCCGCCTTCGCGAGCAAGCCCGCTCCCACATTTACTGTGCCCACTTTGAATTTTTGGTGTTACTCGTGATGCGGTTCACCGAGGAACGTCAGCGAGGTGAATAACCCACGCGTCGCCACCTCGGCATTGTCTTTGAGCGGGATCTCTACCTGCGCAGCAATCACATTCAACCCTTCATTGCGCACCAGCACCTGGGCCCGGCCATCCTTGTCGGTCTCGGTGCTCAAGGTGTTGGGGGCATTGCGATAGTCGCCCACCAGCTTGATCCCCGCCGCGGGCTTGCCATCCAATAGCACCCGCACCGGCAGTGAATGGCCCGGTCCTACGGTCAGCGGGTCTACTTCGGGCAGGATCAGCAGCTTGATCTGATCCAGCTTGGGCAACTTTGCCCCCGGCTGGTAAATCGCCAGGCTGTACTTGAAGGTCTGGGTCGATTCAATCGCCCCTGGCACTTGGCTGCGGCCCTGGTTGATCCATTTCTTGTCCGGCGTTTGCGACCACATCCCGTTATCCAAGGCGACCGCTAAAACAGCGGGCGATTTGAGCGGCTTGAGGCGTGCGTGGTCGGCCAGGCGTTCCACGGTAACCGGGATCATTTTGCCGCTGGCGTCATACGCCCAGGCGCCGCTGATTTTCTGTGCCTTGAACGCGTTGTCCTCGGCGCCGTGGCCGTAGATCACTTCGATATTGCCGCGCCGTTGTTCGGTCCACAGGCCGTGGGCCGAGACGTGGCTGGCAAACAGCAGGCTGAGCAGGGCCAGGGATTTGAAAGCTTGCATGGGGGCGTCCTTTTACAGGTTGAGGGTCAGGCTGACGGTGAAGTTGCGCGGCTCGCCGGGTGTGACCCAGTAATTGCTGTAGGAGCGCTCGTAGTACTTTTCGTCAAATAGGTTGTTGAGGTTCAGGCCCACGGTGACGTTGTCGCTGGCCTTGTAGTGGGCGAGCAGGTCGACGGTGTGGTAGGCGGGCAGTTCGAAACGGCTACCCGCCTCGCCGGAGCGGTCACCAACGTAGGTAAATGCTGCGCCCAGGTCCGAGCCGCGCAGCAGGCCCTCCTGGAACTCATACACACCCAACAGACTGCCGCTGCGCTTGGCCACGCCAAGAATCCGGCTGCCAGTGGGGATGGTTTTGTCGCCCTTGGTCACCTCGGCGTCGATGTAGGCGAAGGCGCCAATGACTCTTACGGCGTCCGTCAATTGCCCGCTCAGTTGCAGGTCAAAACCTTGGCTGCGCGCTTTGCCCATGGCGCGGTTGGTATCGGTGGCCGGGTCCAGCGCCAGGACATTTTCCTTTTCGATATGGAAGGCGGCGAGGGTGGTGCTCAGGCGGTCGTCGAACAGCTCACTCTTGATCCCCACTTCATAACCTACGCCTTCTTCCGGCTTGAAGGATTTGCCGCCTGCGTCCAGGCCGTTGTTCGGTTTGAACGAGGTTGAGGCATTGGCGAATACGCCGACTTGCGGGGTGAGCTGGTACAGCAAACCGGCGCGCTGAGTGAGGGCGTTGTGGGTTTGCCGGCTTTTGGCATGGTTGCGGGTGAAGTCATCGTTGCTTTGTTCGACGTGCTCCAAGCGCGCACCGAGCATGCCGCGCAGGCGGTCAGTGAAGACGATCTGGTCCTGCAGGTTCAGCGCCTGGCTTTTCACCTGTTCGAAGAAGTCGGTGCCGGAGCGCGCGCCGTTGGGTTTGGGCTGGCCGTAGATGGGCTTATAGATGTCGATGGCGTAGGGGCTGCCGGCGATGGCTGTCACGCGTTCTTTCTTGCGGTAGTCCTCGTACTCGGTGCCGATCAGCAGTTCGTGCTGCCAACGGCCAATGTCGAACAGACCGCGCAGTTCCAGTTGGGTGATGCTGTCATGCCAACCGGTGGAGCGTTCGCGGTAGCGGCGGTTGACGGTATGGCCGTCGGCATTCAGCGCGCGGCTTTCCGAGGCGTCGCCCCACAGGCTGCCCTGTTTATAGTGGCTGGCGAGGCGCAGTTGCCAGGCGTCGTTGAGGTGATGTTCCAAGGCGGCCTGGAGGCGGTTGTTGTGGTTGCGGATGTTGCCGTCGTTGGGCTCGCCGAGGAAGGTGGAGCGGGACATGCGCTGTGGCGCGACGATGCCACGGTCGAAGGTTGAGCGGTGGCGCACGAATTCGCTTTCCACCAGCAGACGGGTGTCCGGGTCCAACTGCCAGCTGAAAGACGGCGCGACGAATACGCGCTGGGCGTCGACGTGATCGCGAAAGCTGTGGTTGTCTTCAACCGCCAAGTTCACGCGCGACAGCACGCGGCCTTCGCTGTCCAGCGGCGTGTTCACATCCAATGCGGTGCGATAGCGGTCCCAACTGCCGGCGCTGGTTTGCACGGTGGTGAAGGCTTGCGGTTGGGGCTTCTTGGTGACGATATTCACCGTACCGCCAGGATCGCCGCGCCCGTACAGGCTGGCAGCGGGGCCTTTGAGCACTTCAATGCGCTCGATGTTGGCCGCGTCCGGCGTGCTCGGGTAGCCCCGGTTGGCGCTGAAACCGTCCTGGTAGAACTCCGAGGTGGTGAAGCCGCGCACGCTGTATTCGTAAAGCGTCAGGCCGCCGAAGTTGTTTTGCTTGGACACGCCGCCGGCAAATTCCAGGGCGCGCTCGACGTTGGTGCTGCCCAGGTCCTTGAGCACCGTGGCGGGAATGACGCTGATCGATTGCGGGATGTCACGCAGCGCCGTGTCAGTCTTGGTCGCGCTGGCAGAGCGGGTGGCGCGATAACCTTTGACCGGGCCGGTGGCCGATTCATAGGCGTCGGAGGTGACGCTGATGGTGTCCAGTTCTACAGTTTCTTCGGCGTAGTTTTCTTCGGCGTAGGCGGGGTCGAGCAGCAAACCCAAGGCCAGGCCAGCCAAGGGCGCGATTTTTCGAGGCGGCATGCTAGAGCGTTCCAATGTCTATATTGAAACAATATAACATGACTAATGAGAATGGATTTCTTTTGAAATATTAGGTTACAGGAGCCCGCGAACGGGCTCCCAACCCCATTATTCCTCTTCTTTCACCGGCGCAGGCGGTGGGCGCAGGCCGATTTCCGCCAGCAGCTTGATCTCTTTGCCGTTGCGCATTACCTGGATCGCCACCTTGTCGGTTGGCTTGATCCGCGCCACCTGGTTCATCGACTTACGGCCATCACCCGCCGGCTCGCCGTCGATGCTGAGGATCACATCACCCAATTGCAGGCCGGCTTTCTGCGCCGGGCCGTCGCGGAAGATCCCGGCGACCACGATGCCTGGGCGGCCGGTCAAGCCGAACGACTCGGCCAGTTCCTTGGTCAGCGGCTGTACTTCGATGCCCAGCCAGCCGCGAATCACCTGGCCGTGCTCGATGATCGACTTCATCACTTCCATGGCCAACTTCACCGGGATCGCAAAACCGATGCCCTGAGAGCCGCCGGACTTGGAGAAAATCGCCGTGTTGATACCGGTCAGGTTGCCATTTGCATCCACCAGCGCGCCACCGGAGTTGCCCGGGTTGATCGCCGCGTCGGTCTGGATAAAGTCTTCGTAGCTGTTGAGCCCCAGCTGATTACGCCCCGTGGCGCTGATGATGCCCATGGTCACCGTCTGGCCGACGCCGAACGGGTTGCCGATGGCCAGCGCCACATCACCGACGCGCAGCCCTTCGGAGCGGCCGATGGTGATCGAAGGCAGGCTTTTTAAATCGATTTTCAATACGGCGAGGTCGGTTTCCGGGTCGCTGCCGACCACGCGGGCCAGGGTTTCGCGGCCGTCGCGCAGGGCCACCACAATCTGGTCGGCGCCGGTGGTCACGTGGTTGTTGGTGAGGATGTAGCCTTCGGGGCTCATGATCACCCCGGAACCGAGGCTCGATTCCATCCGGCGCTGCTTGGGCCCGTTGTCGCCGAAATAGCGGCGAAATTGCGGGTCTTCAAACAACGGATGCGCCGGTTTGTTGATGACCTTGGTGGTGTACAGGTTGACCACGGCGGGCGCGGCGATGACCACAGCATCGGCATAGGTCACCGGGCCTTGCACCACCGAGCTGCTTTGCGGGGCCTGTTGCAGGTTCACATCAAGGCTGGGTAAGCCCACCCATTGGGGATAACGCTGAATAATCAGCATCGCGATCAGCACGCCAGCCAACAATGGCCATCCAAAAAAACGCAGTGCCTTGAGCATCAAGTAAGTCCTGACAGGTTGCAGGGGGCGGGAGAGCGCCCATAATGTCGCGCATTATACGAGGCTGCGAGCGCCTCGGAACGGGATATTTAGGAGTCTTTTATGGCCGTCCCCCTTACCACCCTCGTCGAGGAAGCAGACCGCTACCTTGGCAGTGCAAAAATTGCCGATTATTGCCCCAATGGCCTGCAGGTCGAGGGCCGCCCGCAGGTGATGCGCATCGTCAGCGGCGTGACCGCCAGCCAAGCCCTGCTCGACGCCGCCGTCGAAGCCCAGGCCGACCTGGTGCTGGTGCACCACGGTTATTTCTGGAAGGGCGAAAACCCGTGCATCACCGGCATGAAGCAGCGCCGCCTGAAAACCCTGCTCAAGCACGACATCAGTTTGCTCGCCTACCACCTGCCGCTGGACCTGCACGTGGACGTGGGCAACAACGTGCAACTTGCTCGCCAGTTGGATATCACCGTCGAAGGCCCGCTCGACCCGAGCAACCCCAAAATCGTCGGCCTGGTCGGCTCCCTCGCCGAGCCGTTGTCGCCCCGCGACTTCGCCCGCCGTGTGCAGGATGTGATGGGCCGCGAGCCGCTGCTGATCGAGGGCAGCGAGATGATCCGCCGTGTCGGCTGGTGCACTGGCGGTGGCCAGGGCTATATCGACCAGGCGATTGCCGCCGGTGTCGACCTGTACCTGAGTGGCGAAGCCTCTGAACAAACCTTCCACAGCGCGCGGGAAAACGACATCAGCTTTATCGCTGCCGGGCACCACGCCACTGAGCGCTACGGTGTCCAAGCGTTGGGCGATTACCTGGCCCGACGGTTTGCCCTGGAACACCTTTTCATCGATTGCCCCAACCCGATCTAACTACCACCTGGGAGCAAATGTGGGAGCGGGCTTGCTCGCGAATGCGGTGTGCCAGTTGATACATATGTTGACTGACACTCTGCTTTCGCGAGCAAGCCCGCTCCCACATTCGACTAAGTTGGGCCAAACTCAGCGGCATATTCATATACCGTTTCGATCTAGCTGGCTCCCTGAATAGAAGCAGGTGCTGTGCTAGCATGCCCCGCTCGAACACGGCCCGCTGGCCGTCCATAAGATCGTTTTTCCGTGAGTAGCCATGGTCGACAAACTGACGCATCTGAAACAGCTGGAGGCGGAAAGCATCCACATCATCCGCGAGGTCGCCGCCGAGTTCGACAACCCGGTGATGCTCTACTCGATCGGTAAAGACTCCGCCGTGATGCTGCACCTGGCGCGCAAAGCCTTTTTTCCGGGCAAATTGCCGTTCCCAGTGATGCACGTCGACACCCGCTGGAAATTCCAGGAAATGTACAAGTTCCGCGACAAAATGGTCGAAGAGCTTGGCCTGGACCTGATCACCCACATCAACCCGGATGGCGTGGCGCAGAACATCAACCCGTTCACCCACGGCAGCGCCAAGCACACCGACATCATGAAAACCGAAGGCCTCAAGCAGGCCTTGGACAAGCATGGTTTCGACGCAGCGTTCGGCGGTGCCCGTCGCGATGAAGAGAAATCCCGCGCCAAAGAGCGCGTGTACTCGTTCCGCGACAGCAAGCACCGCTGGGACCCGAAGAACCAGCGCCCGGAGCTGTGGAACGTCTACAACGGCAACGTCAACAAGGGCGAGTCGATCCGTGTGTTCCCGCTGTCCAACTGGACCGAGCTGGACATCTGGCAGTACATCTACCTGGAAGGCATCCCGATCGTTCCGCTGTACTTCGCCGCCGAGCGCGACGTGATCGAAAAGAACGGCACGTTGATCATGATCGACGACGACCGCATCCTCGAGCACTTGTCCGACGAAGACAAAGCCCGAATCGTCAAAAAGAAAGTACGTTTCCGTACCCTTGGCTGCTACCCGTTGACGGGCGCGGTGGAGTCCGAAGCCGAGACGCTGACGGACATCATTCAGGAAATGCTCCTGACGCGAACTTCCGAGCGCCAGGGCCGTGTCATCGACCACGATGGCGCCGGCTCGATGGAAGATAAAAAACGTCAAGGCTATTTCTAAGGGGCTGTCATGTCGCACGTATCTGATTTGATCAGCGAGGACATCCTCGCCTACCTGGGCCAGCACGAGCGCAAGGAAATGTTGCGCTTCCTGACCTGCGGCAACGTCGACGACGGCAAGAGCACCCTGATCGGGCGCCTGCTGCACGACTCCAAGATGATCTACGAAGATCACCTGGAAGCCATCACCCGCGATTCGAAGAAGTCTGGCACCACCGGTGACGACATCGACCTGGCCTTGCTGGTCGACGGCCTGCAGGCTGAACGCGAGCAGGGCATCACCATTGATGTTGCCTACCGCTACTTCTCTACCGCCAAGCGCAAATTCATCATCGCCGACACCCCCGGCCATGAGCAGTACACCCGCAACATGGCCACCGGTGCCTCCACCTGTGACCTGGCGATCATCCTGATCGACGCCCGCTACGGCGTGCAGACCCAGACCCGTCGCCACAGCTTTATCGCCTCGTTGCTGGGCATCAAACACATCGTGGTGGCCGTCAACAAGATGGACATCAATGGCTTTGACCAGAGTGTGTTCGAGCAGATCAAAGCTGATTACCTGAAGTTCGCCGACGGCATTGCCTTCAAGCCGAGCACCATGGCCTTCGTGCCGATGTCGGCGCTCAAGGGCGACAACGTGGTGAACAAGAGCGAGCGTTCGCCTTGGTACACCGGCCAGTCGCTGATGGAGATTCTCGAAACTGTCGAGATCGCCAACGACCGCAACTACACCGACCTGCGTTTCCCGGTGCAGTACGTCAACCGTCCGAACCTGAACTTCCGTGGTTTCGCCGGCACCTTGGCCAGCGGCATCGTGCACAAGGGCGACGAGGTTGTAGTGCTGCCGTCGGGCAAGAGCAGTCGCGTCAAATCCATCGTCACCTTCGAAGGTGAGCTGGAGCACGCCGGCCCAGGCCAGGCCGTGACCCTGACCATGGAAGACGAGATCGACATCTCCCGTGGCGACCTGCTGGTACATGCCGACAACGTGCCGCAAGTGACCGACGCCTTCGACGCCATGCTGGTGTGGATGGCTGAAGAACCGATGCTGCCGGGCAAGAAGTACGACATCAAGCGCGCCACCAGCTACGTGCCGGGTTCCATCACCAGCATCGTGCACCGCGTGGACGTGAACACCCTGGCCGAAGGCCCGGCGAGTTCGCTGCAGTTGAACGAGATTGGCCGGGTCAAGGTCAGCCTCGACGCCGCCATCGCGCTGGACGGTTACGACAGCAACCGCACCACCGGTGCGTTTATCGTCATCGACCGTTTGACCAACGGCACTGTGGCCGCAGGCATGATCATCGCGCCACCCGTCAACCACGGCGGTTCTGCGCAACACGGCAGCCTCGCCCATGTAGCCACCGAAGAACGCGCTCTGCGCTTCGGCCAGCAGCCGGCCACCGTGTTGTTCAGCGGCCTGTCGGGTGCGGGTAAAAGCACCTTGGCCTACGCGGTTGAGCGCAAGCTGTTCGACATGGGCCGTGCAGTGTTCGTACTGGATGGCCAGAACCTGCGTCACGACCTGAACAAGGGCTTGGCGCAGGACCGCGCCGGGCGTACTGAAAACTGGCGACGTGCCGCCCACGTAGCGCGCCAGTTCAACGAAGCCGGCCTGCTGACCCTGGCTGCGTTCGTCGCCCCGGATGCCGAAGGCCGCGAACAGGCCAAGGCGCTGATTGGTGCCGATCGCCTGCTGACGGTTTACTTGCAAGCGTCGCCGCTGGTGTGCGCCGAGCGTGATCCGCAAGGCCTGTACGCAGCCGGTGGGGATAACATCCCTGGCGAGTCCTTCCCGTACGACGTGCCGTTGAATGCCGATCTGGTGATCGACACCCAGGCCCTGTCGCTGGAAGACAGCGTCAAGCAAGTGCTGGAACTGTTGCGTCAGCGCGGCGCGATCTAAACCTCGCCGCCACAAAAAAGCCCGCCACCGATCACTCGGTGGCGGGTTTTTTACATGCTCAAGATCGGGCACGGTTAAATGTGGGAGCGGGCTTGCTCGCGAAAGCGGTTTATCAGCCACACATGTATTGGCTGACACTCCGCCTTCGCGAGCAAGCCCGCTCCCACATTTTTATCATCTGTTTTCTGGATAATCTGTGTGCAGCTTTTCCAGCAGCGCATCTTTGTCTTCCCAAAGCCCGTTGATCCAGCCCTGAAACGCCAACCGATACTCCCCGTCCTGCTCATAATTCTTGCCGATAAACCCGGCCGGAATCTGCACCTCTTCAAAGTGCACCACCACGTCCTTCACATTCCCACACAGCAAGTCCCAGTACCCAGGGCGCCCGCCAGGATAGTGAATAGTCACGTTCACCAGTGACTTCAGCTGCTCGCCCATGGCATCCAGTACAAACGCAATCCCGCCCGCCTTGGGTTTGAGCAAATAGCGAAACGGGGATTTCTGCTGCGCATGCTTGCCCGGCGTAAACCGGGTGCCCTCGGCAAAGTTGAAAATGCCCACCGGGTTGCTGCGAAACTTCGCACAGGTCTTGCGCGTGGTTTCCAGGTCTTTGCCTTTCTTCTCCGGGTGCTTCTCCAAATAGGCCTTGGTGTAGCGCTTCATGAACGGGAAGCCCAACGCCCACCACGCCAGGCCGATCACCGGCACCCAGATCAGTTCCTGCTTGAGGAAGAACTTCAGCGGGCGAATGCGTCGATTGAGCACATATTGCAACACCATGATGTCCACCCAGCTCTGGTGGTTACTGGTCACCAGGTACGAGTGCTGATAGTCCAGGCCCTCAAGCCCGGTCAGGTGCCAGCGCGTGCGCCGTACCAGGTTCATCCAGCCCTTGTTATTGGTAACCCAGGCTTCGTGGGTGTGGTTCATCAGCCACTCGCTGAAGCGCTTGGCAAACGGCAGCGCCTTGAACAGCGCGACGATAAACAGGAACGAGCACAGCAGGATCGTGTTCAGCGCCAACAATAAGGACGCGATCACCCCGCGCACGGCGGCAGGTAGAAAATCCAGCATTTAGATATCCATAGGTCGGTTGGCGGCTTGAATCGCAGTCAGTGCGATGGTGTACACGATGTCGTCGACCTGCGCACCGCGCGGCAGGTCGTTTACCGGTTTGCGCAGGCCTTGCAGCATTGGGCCCAGGCTCACGCAGTCGGCGCTGCGTTGTACGGCTTTGTGCGTGGTGTTGCCGGTGTTGAGGTCCGGGAACACAAACACCGTGGCCTTACCGGCGACCAAGCTGTTGGGCGCCAGCTGTCGGGCCACGGTTTCGTTGGCGGCGGCGTCGTACTGCAACGGGCCGTCGATCAGCAGTGAGCTTTGCTGTTCGTGGGCGAGCAGGGTCGCTTCGCGAACTTTTTCCACTTCTTCGCCGCTGGCCGAGTCGCCGCTGGAGTAGCTGATCATCGCCACGCGCGGTGTAATCCCAAACGCGGCGGCCGAGTCGGCGCTTTGCAGGGCGATTTCCGCCAGCTCGGCGGCGCTTGGGTGCGGGTTCATCACGCAGTCGCCATATACCAGCACCTGCTCGGGGAACAGCATGAAAAACACCGACGACACCAACGTGCAGCCGGGCGCGGTTTTAATCAGCTGCAGGGCAGGGCGGATGGTGTTGGCGGTGGAGTGGATAACGCCCGAGACCAGGCCGTCCACTTCATCCAGCGCGAGCATCATGGTGGCGATCACCACGGTGTCTTCCAGTTGCTGCTCGGCCATCGGCGCGTTGAGGCTCTTGCTCTTGCGCAGTGCGACCATCGGTTCGACATAACGCTGGCGAATCAGGTCCGGATCAAGAATCTCCAGGCCTTCGGGTAACTCGATACCGTGGGCACGGGCCACGGCTTCCACATCTGCCGGTTTGGCCAGCAGCACGCAACGGGCAATGCCGCGTGCCTGACAAATGGCGGCGGCTTGCACGGTCAGCGGTTCGCTGCCCTCGGGCAGCACAATACGTTTGTTCGCGGCCTGGGCGCGCTGGATCAGCTGGTAGCGGAACACGGCCGGCGACAAGCGCATCTCCCGTGGCGTGCCGCAGCGTTGGTGCAGCCAGCGCGCGTCGAGGTGGCTGGCGACGAAGTCAGTGATGATTTCTGCGCGTTCGCGGTCATCAATCGGGATTTCTTTGTTGAGGCTGTTGAGTTGGTTGGCGGTGTCGTAGGAACCCGTGCTCACCGACAACACCGGCAGCCCGGCCTGGAACGCGCCACGGCACAAATCCATGATGCGCGGGTCGGGCAGCGTGTCGCTGGTCAGCAGCAGCCCGGCCAGCGGCACGCCGTTGATCGCGGCCAGGCTGACGGCGAGGATGATGTCGTCGCGGTCGCCTGGGGTGACCACCAGCACGCCGGGCTTGAGCAGCTCCACGGTGTTACGCATGGTGCGCGCGCAGATGATGATTTTGGTCATGCGCCGGCTTTCATAGTCACCGGCGTTGAGGATCTGCGCGCCCATCAGGTCGGCCACGTCGCGGGTGCGCGGCGCGTTCAGTTCGGGCTGGTAGGGAATGCAGCCGAGCAGGCGGAAATCACCGCTGCGCAACAGGGGCGAATGCTCTTTGAGGCGCGCCGAGAACGCTTCCATGCTTTCGTCGGTGCGCACCTTGTTGAGGATCACGCCCAGCACTTTCGGGTCTTTGGGGCCGCCGAACAGTTGGGCCTGCAATTCCACGCGGCCGGAGAGCTCGGTGAGCACTTCGTTTTCCGGGGCCGAGACCAGGATCACTTCCGCATCCAGGCTCTTGGCCAGGTGCAGGTTGACCCGTGCTGCGTAGCTGGCGCTGCGGGTCGGCACCATGCCTTCGACGATCAGCACGTCCTTGCCCACGGCGGCTTGCTGATACAGGGTGATGATTTCTTCGAGCAGCTCATCGAGCTGGCCGTCACCGAGCATCCGCTCCACATGGGCCAGGCCCAGCGGTTGTGGCGGTTTCAGGCCGTGTGTACGAGCCACCAGCTCGGTAGAGCGCTCGGGGCCGGTGTCGCCCGGGTGCGGCTGGGCAATCGGTTTGAAAAAGCCGACTTTCAGCCCGGCTCGCTCAAGTGTGCGCACCAGCCCAAGGCTGATGGAGGTCAGACCCACACCAAAATCGGTGGGCGCGATAAAAAAAGTCTGCATGCGAATTCTCTGGAGGTGCATGGCTTCGGTGGCGCTCTATGGCTGAGCGCCTACCGGGAATCAGGCAACAAGGTTATCGTTATTCGCGCTCTTGCGCACACCAGCCGCACGCAAAGGCTTGGCCTATTTTTTCAAGGCGTTGCGCGGGGTCGAGAACCCAGGCGCGGGACTGCCAGGGCGGCTGATGGCGCAGGTGTTGGGTGTGGCCGCAGGACAGCTCGGCGACCCAGTGCTGGTCGTCGTCCTGTCGAAAGCCAATGATGAAGGATGCCGTTGATCGGCCCCGTCTGTCCGGGTTGTGTTCGCTTTCGGGCAAATCCTTGTTTAGACTTGTCCGTTCTTCATTCTTATGCAAAAGGTCTCGCCCCATGACGATCGCCGCTAACAAGGCTGTCTCCATCGACTATACCCTGACCAACGACGCTGGTGAGGTCATCGACAGCTCCGCCGGCGGCGCGCCGCTGGTCTACCTGCAAGGCGCAGGCAACATCATCCCGGGCCTGGAAAAGGCTCTGGAAGGCAAGAGCGTCGGTGACGAACTGACCGTCGCCGTAGAACCTGAAGATGCTTACGGCGAATACTCCGCCGAACTGGTCAGCACCCTGAGCCGCAGCATGTTCGAAGGTGTTGACGAGCTGGAAGTGGGCATGCAGTTCCACGCTTCCGCGCCGGACGGCCAAATGCAGATCGTCACCATCCGCGACCTGGACGGCGATGATGTGACTGTCGACGGTAACCACCCTCTGGCTGGCCAGCGCCTGAACTTCCAAGTGAAGATCGTTGCCATCCGCGACGCTTCCCAAGAAGAAGTGGCCCACGGCCACGTTCACGGTGAAGGCGGTCACCAGCACTGATTGATGTATTGATCAGTTGGTAGCAAAAACGCCCCGACTGGTTCGGGGCGTTTTTTTTGGCCTGAAAATGCACCGCTCCCACAAGGAGAACTGTGGTGATTCTGTGGGCAAACAAAAATGCCCCGCACCTTTCGGTACGGGGCATTTCTTAACTGTTACGTAACCTGGGCTACGCGGCAGTTGTTACCACTTAGGCTGCTGCAGCGACGTTCAGAGCCTTGATGTGGCCATTCAGGCGGCTCTTATGACGAGCGGCCTTGTTCTTGTGGATGATGCCTTTATCGGCCATACGGTCGATAACTGGCACGGCCAGAACGTAAGCAGCTTGGGCTTTTTCAGCGTCTTTGGTGTCGATGGCTTTAACTACATTCTTGATGTAGGTACGAACCATGGAACGCAGGCTGGCGTTGTGGCTGCGACGCTTCTCAGCCTGTTTTGCACGTTTTTTGGCGGAAGGTGTGTTGGCCACCGTCGAGCTCCTCGAAAGACTTTTTAGGAAATAGCAAACAAAATAGGCCGCGAATCATGCCGATGACTTGATGGGTTGTCAAGGGCGGCTGATGCGAACTGCTGAGTGGTCGATCTGAAGAGGCGGGTGATTTATTTCCGGCGCTTGACCTGTAAACTCGCGAGCTTTGGCTCTGTGCTGTTGCAGGCGCGCAGTATCGCATAAGTGGGCGCTTTGTTCGCCTGCTCTTTATCTATAGGCGCAAACTCTTTCAATGAATCTGCTCAAATCGTTGGCTGCCGTCAGCTCTATCACCATGATTTCCCGGGTTTTGGGGTTCGTACGTGACACCCTGCTGGCGCGTATTTTTGGCGCCAGCATGGCCACGGATGCCTTCTTTATTGCCTTTAAACTGCCCAACCTGCTGCGGCGGATCTTCGCCGAGGGGGCTTTTTCCCAAGCGTTCGTGCCAATCCTGGCCGAATACAAGACCCAGCAGGGCGAAGAGGCGACCCGCACGTTTATTGCGTACGTTTCGGGCCTGCTGACCCTGGTGCTGATGCTGGTGACCATCGCCGGCATGCTCGCCGCGCCCTGGGTGATCTGGGCCACGGCGCCTGGTTTTGCCAACACCCCGGAAAAATTCGCGCTGACCACTGATCTGCTGCGGGTGACCTTTCCTTATATATTGCTGATTTCCCTGTCGTCCCTGGCCGGGGCTATCCTCAACACCTGGAACCGCTTCTCAGTGCCGGCTTTTGTGCCGACCTTGCTGAACGTCAGCATGATTATTTTCGCGCTGTTCCTCACGCCGTACTTCGACCCGCCGGTGATGGCTCTGGGCTGGGCCGTACTGGCCGGTGGCCTGGCACAGTTGCTCTACCAACTGCCGCACCTGAAAAAGATCGGCATGCTCGTACTGCCGCGCCTCAACCTCAAGGACACCGGCGTATGGCGCGTGATGCGCAATATGCTGCCGGCGATCCTTGGCGTTTCGGTCAGCCAGATTTCCCTGATCATCAACACCGCCTTCGCCTCGCTGCTGGTCTCGGGCTCGGTTTCGTGGATGTATTACGCCGACCGTCTGATGGAGCTGCCGTCCGGCGTGCTTGGCGTGGCGCTGGGCACGATTCTGCTGCCGACCCTGGCGCGTACCTACGCCAGCAAAGACCGCCAGGAGTATTCGCGCATCCTCGACTGGGGTTTGCGCCTGTGTTTCATGCTGGTGCTGCCGTGCTCACTGGCATTGGGTATTTTGGCCGAGCCGTTGACGGTCGCGTTGTTCCAATACGGCCAGTTTGATGCGCATGACGCATTGATGACCCAGCACGCGCTGGTGGCTTATTCCGTCGGGCTGCTTGGCATTATCGTAATCAAAGTGCTGGCGCCGGGCTTCTACGCCCAGCAAAACATCCGCACGCCGGTGAAAATCGCGATCTTCACGCTGATCGTCACCCAACTGCTCAACCTGGTGTTCATTGGCCCGCTGGCCCACGCCGGCCTGGCGCTGGCCATCAGTGCGGGTGCCTGCATCAACGCCGGCCTGCTGTTTTACCAACTGCGCAAGCAGCAAATGTTCCAGCCGCAGCCGGGCTGGGGGATGTTTGCCCTCAAGCTGGTGGTGGCGGTGGCGGCAATGTCGGCGGTACTGCTGGGCCTGATGCACTTTATGCCGGCCTGGGATCAAGGCCATATGCTGGAGCGCTTCCTGCGCCTTGGCGTATTGGTGGTCGCAGGCGTGGTGGTGTACTTCGGGATGTTGCTGCTGCAAGGCTTCCGCCTGCGAGATTTCAATCGCAAGTCCCTGGGATAGAGAGTTTGCCGCGATAAAACGGATGTTTTATCGATTCGATCCATTTGGCCTGCGCTGTTGCCTGTCGTCCGGGGCTGGGTGTGGTTATAATCGACCACTTTATGAGCAAGAAGCGCGTTATGCAGCTGGTTCGAGGTCTCCACAACCTGCGCCCCGAGCATCGGGGCTGCGTCGCCACTATTGGCAACTTTGACGGTGTTCACCGTGGCCACCAGGCTATCCTGGGCCGGCTGCGTGAACGTGCGGTCGAGTTGGGCGTGCCCAGCTGCGTGGTGATTTTTGAGCCGCAGCCACGGGAATTCTTTACCCCGCAAACGGCGCCTGCACGTCTGGCCCGCCTGCGCGACAAGTTGCAACTGCTGGCGGAAGAGGGCGTGGACCGTGTGCTCTGCCTGGCCTTCAACCAGCGTTTGCAAAGCCTCAGCGCCGCCGAGTTCGTCGACCGTATCCTGGTGGACGGCCTGGGCGTACAGCACCTGGAGGTCGGCGACGACTTCCGTTTCGGTTGCGACCGCGTCGGGGATTTCGACTTCCTGCAACACGCCGGCGTGAACCAAGGTTTTACCGTCGAAGCCGCGCAAACCGTCGAACTGGACGGCCTGCGCGTGAGCAGTACCCAGGTGCGTAATGCTCTGGCCGCTGCCGACTTCGCGTTGGCCGAGCGTTTGCTCGGTCGCCCGTTCCGCATTGCAGGGCGGGTATTGCACGGCCAGAAGCTGGCGCGCCAACTCGGTACGCCAACCGCCAACGTGCAACTCAAGCGCCGTCGTGTGCCACTCACCGGGGTTTACCTGGTGAGCGTCGACATCGATGGCCAATCGTGGCCGGGAGTCGCCAACATAGGCGTCAGGCCCACGGTTGCAGGTGATGGCAAGGCCCACCTGGAAGTTCACCTTTTGGATTTTGCCGGTGATTTGTATGACCGGCGTTTGACGGTGGTTTTCCACCAGAAGCTGCGTGAAGAGCAGCGTTTCGCCTCGCTTGAGGCGTTGAAAACGGCGATCAATGCGGATGTCGCCGCCGCCCGTGCACTAGCCGCACCTAGCGCCCATCGCTAACCGAAGAGCCTTAAATGACCGACTATAAAGCCACGCTAAACCTTCCGGACACCGCCTTCCCAATGAAGGCCGGCCTGCCACAGCGCGAACCGCAGATCCTGCAGCGCTGGGACAGTATTGGCCTGTACGGAAAGTTGCGCGAAATTGGCAAGGATCGTCCGAAATTCGTCCTGCACGACGGCCCTCCTTATGCCAACGGCACGATTCACATCGGTCATGCGCTGAACAAAATCCTCAAGGACATGATCCTGCGCTCCAAAACCCTCTCGGGTTTCGACGCACCTTATGTTCCGGGCTGGGACTGCCACGGCCTGCCGATCGAGCACAAAGTCGAAGTGACCTACGGCAAGAACCTGGGCGCGGATAAAACCCGCGAACTGTGCCGTGCCTACGCCACCGAGCAGATCGAAGGGCAGAAGTCCGAATTCATCCGCCTGGGCGTGTTGGGCGAGTGGGACAACCCGTACAAAACCATGAACTTCAAGAACGAGGCCGGTGAAATCCGTGCCTTGGCCGAAATCGTCAAGGGCGGTTTCGTGTTCAAGGGCCTCAAGCCCGTGAACTGGTGCTTCGACTGCGGTTCGGCCCTGGCTGAAGCGGAAGTCGAGTACGAAGACAAGAAGTCCTCGACCATCGACGTGGCCTTCCCGATCGCCGACGACGCCAAGCTGGCCGAGGCCTTTGGGCTGGCAAGCCTGAGCAAGCCGGCTGCCATCGTGATCTGGACCACCACCCCGTGGACCATCCCGGCCAACCAAGCGCTGAACGTGCACCCGGAATTCACCTACGCCCTGGTGGACGTCGGTGACCGCCTGCTGGTGCTGGCCGAGGAAATGGTTGAAGCCTGCCTGGCCCGTTATGAGCTGCAAGGTTCGGTAATCGCCACCACCACCGGCACCGCGCTGGAACTGATCAACTTCCGTCACCCGTTCTATGACCGTCTGTCGCCGGTGTACCTGGCTGACTACGTTGAGCTGGGGTCGGGCACGGGTGTGGTTCACTCCGCGCCGGCCTACGGCGTTGACGACTTTGTGACCTGCAAAGCCTACGGCATGGTCAACGATGACATCCTCAACCCGGTGCAGAGCAATGGCGTATACGCGCCGTCGCTGGAGTTCTTCGGCGGCCAGTTCATCTTCAAGGCTAACGAGCCGATCATCGACAAGCTGCGCGAAGTCGGTGCGCTGCTGCACACCGAAACCATCAAGCACAGCTATATGCACTGCTGGCGCCACAAGACTCCGTTGATCTATCGCGCCACCGCGCAGTGGTTTATCGGTATGGACAAAGAGCCGACCAGCGGCGACACCCTGCGTGTGCGCTCCCTCAAAGCCATCGAAGACACCCAGTTCGTCCCGGCGTGGGGCCAGGCGCGCCTGCACTCGATGATTGCCAACCGCCCAGACTGGTGCATCTCCCGCCAGCGCAACTGGGGCGTGCCGATCCCGTTCTTCCTCAACAAGGAAAGCGGCGAACTGCACCCACGCACTGTCGAGCTGATGGAAGTCGTGGCTCAGCGTGTCGAGCAGGAAGGCATCGAAGCCTGGTTCAAGCTGGACGCCGCCGAGTTGCTGGGCGACGAAGCGCCGCTGTACGACAAGATCAGCGACACCCTCGACGTGTGGTTCGACTCCGGCACCACTCACTGGCACGTGCTGCGCGGTTCGCACCCGATGGGCCACGAGACCGGCCCGCGTGCCGACCTGTACCTGGAAGGTTCGGACCAACACCGCGGCTGGTTCCACTCCTCCTTGCTGACCGGCTGCGCCATCGACAACCACGCGCCGTACCGCGAACTGCTGACCCACGGCTTCACCGTCGACGAGACGGGCCGCAAGATGTCCAAGTCGCTGAAAAACGTGATCGAGCCGAAAAAGATCAACGACACCTTGGGCGCCGACATCATGCGTCTGTGGGTAGCGTCGACCGATTACTCGGGTGAGATCGCCGTGTCGGACCAGATCCTGGCCCGTAGCGCCGATGCCTACCGCCGTATCCGTAATACCGCACGCTTCCTGTTGTCGAACCTGACCGGTTTCAACCCGGCCACCGACATCCTGCCGGCCGAGGACATGCTTGCCCTGGACCGTTGGGCTGTGGACCGTACCCTGTTGCTGCAGCGCGAGTTGCAGGAGCATTACGGCGAATACCGCTTCTGGAACGTGTACTCCAAGATCCACAACTTCTGCGTGCAGGAGTTGGGTGGTTTCTACCTCGACATCATCAAGGACCGCCAGTACACCACCGGCGCCAACAGCAAGGCGCGCCGTTCGGCGCAGACCGCGCTGTACCACATCAGCGAAGCACTGGTGCGCTGGATTGCACCGATCCTGGCCTTTACCGCCGACGAACTGTGGGAATACCTGCCGGGCGAGCGTAACGAGTCGGTGATGCTCAACACCTGGTACGAAGGCCTGACCGAATTGCCGGCCGACTTCGAGCTGGGCCGCGAGTACTGGGAAGGCGTGATGGCCGTCAAAGTTGCGGTGAACAAGGAGCTGGAAGTGCAGCGCGCGGCCAAGGCCGTCGGTGGCAACCTGCAAGCCGAAGTCACCCTGTTTGCCGAGGAAGGCCTGACCGCCGACCTGGCCAAGCTGAGCAACGAACTGCGCTTCGTGCTGATCACCTCGACCGCAAGCCTGGCACCGTTTGCCCAGGCCCCCGCGGACGCCGTGGCCACCGAAGTACCAGGCCTCAAGCTGCAAGTGGTCAAGTCGGCCTTCCCTAAGTGCGCCCGTTGCTGGCACTGCCGTGAAGACGTTGGCGTGAACCCTGAGCATCCGGAAATCTGCGGTCGTTGCGTCGACAACATCAGCGGTGCTGGCGAGGTTCGCCACTATGCCTAATGCTTCCAGCCGTTTCGGACGTCTGGGCTGGCTCGTACTGAGCGTGCTGGTGCTGGTCATTGACCAGCTCAGCAAGGCTCACTTCGAAGGCGCCTTACAGATGTACCAGCAGATCGTGGTCATTCCTGACTACTTCAGCTGGACCCTGGCCTACAACACCGGCGCCGCCTTCAGCTTCCTCGCTGACAGCTCCGGCTGGCAGCGCTGGTTGTTCGCCCTGATCGCCGTGGTGGTCAGCGCGGTGCTGGTGGTCTGGCTCAAACGCCTGGGCCGCGATGACACCTGGCTCGCCATCGCCCTGGCCCTGGTGCTGGGCGGCGCGCTGGGCAACCTGTACGACCGCATTGCCCTGGGCCATGTGATCGACTTTATCCTGGTGCATTGGCAGAACCGCTGGTACTTCCCAGCGTTCAACTTTGCCGACAGCGCGATCACCGTCGGTGCAATCATGCTGGCGTTGGACATGTTCAAAAGTAAGAAAACCGGAGAGACCGTCAATGACTGATCAGGTATTGGCTGAGCAACGCATCGGCCAGAACACGGAAGTCACTTTGCATTTCGCACTGCGCCTGGAGAATGGCGACACGGTCGACAGCACGTTCGACAAAGCCCCGGCGACCTTCAAGGTGGGCGATGGCAACCTGCTGCCGGGTTTTGAAGCGGCGCTGTTCGGTTTCAAGGCCGGAGACAAGCGTACCCTGCAGATCCTGCCGGAAAACGCCTTTGGCCAGCCCAACCCGCAAAATGTGCAGATCATCCCGCGTTCGCAGTTCCAGGACATGGACCTGTCGGAAGGCCTGTTGGTGATCTTCAACGATGCGGCCAATACTGAGCTGCCCGGCGTGGTGAAAACCTTCGATGACGCGCAAGTGACCATCGACTTCAACCACCCGTTGGCCGGTAAAACCTTGACGTTTGACGTCGAAATCATCGACGTTAAAGCGCTCTGACTGACGAATTCGGCCTATTGTAGGGGCGAGCTTGTTGTGGCGAGGGGGCTTGCTCCCGCTGGAGTGCGCAGCACTCCCAAACGGTTCACCGAGATCCATCTGATGTTTCTCGATCACCCAGGTTGGGGCTGCTTTGCAGCCCAGCGGGAGCAAGCTCCCTCGCCACACAAGCTCGCTTCTACAGGGCAAGACACGAGGCACAGCATGCAAATCAAACTCGCCAACCCCCGTGGCTTCTGCGCCGGAGTGGACCGGGCGATCGAAATCGTCAACCGCGCCCTGGAAGTCTTCGGGCCGCCGATTTATGTGCGCCATGAAGTCGTCCACAACAAATTCGTGGTTGAAGACCTGCGCGCGCGCGGCGCCATCTTTGTTGAAGAACTCGAGCAGGTGCCGGACGACGTTATCGTCATCTTCAGTGCCCACGGTGTATCCCAGGCCGTGCGTACCGAAGCTGCCGGCCGTGGCCTTAAGGTATTCGACGCCACCTGCCCATTGGTGACCAAGGTGCACATCGAAGTCGCGCGTTACAGCCGCGACGGCCGTGAATGCATCCTGATCGGCCATGCCGGCCACCCCGAGGTTGAAGGCACCATGGGCCAGTACGACGCCAGCAATGGCGGCGCCATCTACCTGGTGGAAGACGAAAAGGATGTTGCCAACCTGCAGGTGCAAAACCCTGAGCGGCTGGCCTTTGTCACGCAGACCACCTTGTCGATGGACGACACCAGCCGTGTAATCGATGCCCTGCGCACGCGCTTCCCGGCCATCGGCGGCCCGCGCAAAGACGACATCTGCTATGCCACGCAAAACCGCCAGGATGCAGTCAAGCAATTGGCTGATGAATGCGATGTGGTGTTAGTGGTCGGCAGCCCCAACAGTTCCAACTCCAACCGCCTACGCGAATTGGCTGAACGCATGGCTACCCCGGCGTACCTGATCGACGGTGCCGAAGACATGCAGCGCAGCTGGTTCGATGGTGTCGAGCGCATCGGCATTACCGCGGGCGCCTCGGCCCCGGAAGTCCTGGTACGCGGTGTGATCCAACAGCTGCAGGCCTGGGGTGCAACCGGTGCCGATGAGCTGGCCGGCCGTGAAGAGAACATCACGTTCTCGATGCCGAAGGAGCTGCGGGTTCGCTCGTTGCTGTAAGCCCCAAGGTGCCGGAGTCATTCCGGCACAACGCCTGCTCGGCGGTGTCGCTGCGCAGGCTGATGCGCCCGCTGGGGGCAAGTACCAGCTGAAACAGGCTTTGCGCCTGGCCCGTGTCGCACACATGCACCGTGCCTGCACGGAAACCTCCCGCTGAGAATATCGGCTCGCCCGACCCGCTGAAGCGTACCTGGCTCTTGACCGGCCCATTACCGACAATCGGTATTTGCCCGCTGCCCTGTCGTTCCAGCAGCACTGGGTTGTTGTCGTCCAAGGGGCCGCGCCCGCTTTCGTCCACGATCACTCGCCAACCCAGGCTCCAGTTCTCGTCCTGTGCGTAAATGACCACCGCCCGATTGCGCGCAATGGCCTCAGTGCGGGCGTAGCGCAGGCCGCCGACCAGCGACTGCGCAGCGGTTTGTCGTTGCTGCGATTCAAGCAAGCCTCTGAAACCGGGTACTGCCAGGTTTGCCAGGATGCCGCTCAGAAGCAGGCTGAGCAGCAGTTCGATCAGGGTGAAGCCGCGTTCTTTCATGTGCCGTCCCTCCGTGGACGTAGTCAGTGTTTCCGGTGATAGGCATAGGTATAGCGCCGCTCTCCGGGTGCTGAATGATGGCCTTTATGTCCAAAGTATTTCCCTTTGTTCCGGGAGCAGCGCCAGCCAAAAACCGGCGCTAGTCTTGGGCCGTACAGCAGGTTTCGCCTGCTTTTTTCCGGCCTTCGACACGGATGACGACGGTAATGCTTGTTTGCCCGAACACACACTCTGCCTGCGCTTTGCCCCGGCACCAATCCGGCATGACCCTGATCGAGGTGCTGGTGGCGGTGCTGATTCTTGCGGTTGGCCTGCTGGGCGCTGCGGTGATCCAGCTCAATGCACTCAAGTACACCGACAGTTCAAGAATGATCAGCCAGGCCAGTTTCATTGCCTACGACATGCTGGACCGCGTTCGGGCCAACTCGGGTGCCGATTACTCTTGGGGCCGAACCGAAAGCGCGCCGCCCAGCACGTCTACCGCCAGCGTACGTGACCTGGACTTGCATGATTTCGAAGCCAATATCGTCGGGTTTGCCGGGGTGAGCGCCAAAGGCTCTGTGGTGGTCAGCGGTAGCGAGGTGACCGTCAGTATCAGTTGGGACGATGCCAGGGGAGCGAAAAACCGCGGCGCACGGGAAACCTTCACCCTCACCAGTCGCATTGCCAGCGCGTGGGAGCTGGCGCAATGAATCGCTTTGCGCGGGGTTTCAGCCTGGTGGAGTTGCTACTGGCGCTGGCGGTCGGGCTGGTGCTGACCCTCGGCGTCAGTCAGGTCGTCATCAGCGCTCGAACCACCCACGCCAGCCAGCAGGCCGCCATGTTGCTGCAGGACGATGCGCGGTTTGTGCTGGGCAAGATGATTCAGGACGTTCGCCAGGCGGGCATGTTTGGTTGCCTGGCGACGGCGTATATCGATAACGCACCGCCCGCCTTTGATCGACCGATTGGCTGGAATGCCACGGGCAGCTCCAGGTCACTCACGGTGGTCTCCGCCGATTCGGCAGGCGAGGGTGGCAAACCTGACTGGACGGTGCTCTCTGATTGTACCGGCACAGCCCAAGCCTATACGGGGAGCTCGCCGCCACCGGCGCCTGGCCAAATTCGGTTCGCGATACACCAGCTCACCTACACCTTTGAAACGGGTCAGTTGAAGGTCAGTACACCCGCAGCGCCGGCCAAGACGGTGCTGGTGGATAACGTACAGGCGTTCGACATCAGTTTTGGTATGGCGGCCAAACCCGGCTCGGTTCGCGTGGTGCGCTACGACGCCAGCCCGGCTGATGAGTCGCTGATACGCAGTGTGCGCTTGCAGATGACGCTGCGAGACCCGACGGGGCGCGTGAAGGATCAGGCCTACAGCGTCGTCGCCGCGCTGCGTAATCGGTTGGGGTAGGGCGATATGCTGAGTTATCACGGCGTTTACTCGCGCCAGACCGGCATGGTCCTGCTGATCAGTCTGGTGTTTCTGTTGGTGTTATCACTGATTGGCCTGGCTTCGATGCAGGGGGCGGTGTCCCAGCAAAAGATTGCCGGCAGTGTCTGGCATCGCAATCAATCATTTCAAAGCGCCGAAAGCGGCCTGAGGCTGGGGGAGTTGATCGTGCAGCGTACCGGGGCTGCGCTGCCGTTGTGCCGGTCGATCAGCAACTGCGCACCGCCGCAGGAGTCGTTTTCGGTGGTGGGTGCTGGGGCGAATCCTGTTTCAGCAGTTAACTGGGTTGCCTTGAAGGGTGGCCTGTATGCAGTCCAATCGCTGGGGCAGGGAGCGGGGCTGGCGGGTTTTGCGCCGGGAAAACCGGCCGCGTTGTACCGCGTGACGGCGGTGGGGCTCAGTGGTCAATCGCGCACGGTTCTGGAGACGGTATATGCACGGGTAAACGAAGAGTCAGATCTGAGATTTCGTCGGGTTTTATGGCGGCAACTTCAATAAGGAGCGTAACAATGGGCAAGGATTGCCAAGGGTTTACCCTGATCGAGTTACTGATCGCTGTAGCGATCATGGCGTTTCTGGCCGGGATCGCTTACCCCGTGTATACCGGCCATGTAAAAAAAGTCTATCGCGCAGAAATCGCGGCGTTGTTGACCGAGCAAGTTCACTACCTGGAGCGTTTTTACACACGCCACGGCACTTTTATTGATGCAAGCGGCGTCAGTGCGGGCAATGATCGCTATAGAATCAGCGCTGCATTGAACCCTCAGGAGTTCAGCCTGGTGGCTACGCCTGCCATCGGCTCAGTCATGGCAGGGGACCCCTGCGGTGAGTTCAGCTTGAGCAGCTCCGGCGTACGCAGCAATCCGGGCGCGGCACCTGAAATGTCGCGCAAGGCGTGCTGGGGGCAATGATGAGAGTGCTGGATGAGTGGGCGCCGGGTGCGCTTTTTCCTTTTTATCGGCTGGATCAAGTGATGGCTAAGCAACAGCAAGTGGTGATTGTCGGTGGCGGAGTAATCGGGTTGTTGACGGCGTACAACCTGGCTACCCAGGGGCAGGCAGTCATACTGCTGGAGCGCGCGGGGCTTGGGCAGGAGTCTTCCTGGGCGGGCGGCGGCATTGTGTCGCCGCTGTACCCGTGGCGCTACAGCCCGGCGGTCACGGCACTGGCGCATTGGTCTCAGGATTTTTATCCACAGCTGGCGCAACGGCTGTTCGCCGCCACGGGGGTTGACCCGGAGGTGCATACCACGGGTTTGTATTGGCTGGACCTGGATGATGAAGCCCAAGCACTGGCCTGGGCTACCCGTGAAGGCCGGCCATTGAGCAAAGTGGATGTGTCGGCTGCTCACGATGCGGTGCCGGTGCTGGGCGGTGGGTATTCCCAGGCGATCTACATGGCGGACGTGGCCAATGTGCGCAACCCGCGCCTGGTTAAATCCCTCAAGGCGGCGCTGTTGGCGTTACCTGGCGTGACTATTCATGAGCAGTGCGAGGTGCAAGGGTTTGTTCTTGAGGGCACAGATGTCGTGGGCGTGAATACGGCTGCGGGGCCGATCCTCGGGGATCAGGTCGTGTTGGCTGCCGGTGCCTGGAGTGGCGAACTGCTGGGCACTTTGGGCTTGTCGCTCCCCGTGGAGCCGGTCAAAGGCCAAATGATTTTGTACAAGTGCGCGTCAGACTTTTTGTCGAGCATGGTCCTGGCCAAAGGTCGCTATGCGATCCCTCGGCGTGATGGGCACATTCTGATTGGCAGCACCTTGGAGCATGAAGGGTTCGACAAGACCCCGACCGAATCGGCGCTGGAAAGCCTCAAGGCTTCGGCAGTGGAATTGATTCCCGCGTTGGCGAACGCCGAGGTCGTAGGGCATTGGGCCGGTTTGCGGCCCGGCTCCCCGGAGGGTATCCCTTATATCGGCGAGGTCCCTGGCGTAAAAGGGCTGTGGCTCAATTGCGGGCATTACCGCAATGGCCTGGTACTTGCGCCGGCATCCTGCCAATTGTTTGTCGACTTGTTGCTGGGGCGTACACCGATCATCGACCCGGCGCCTTATGCGCCTGAAGGTCGGATCAACGCTGGATAGACTTCGGCCCTTGCTCCAGGTGTGCCTGGGTGCAATACCACTGTTGGTGTGAACTCAGTGCGCGATCCTGCGGCAGGTGCACGCCGCAATGGGCGCAGCGCACCATCAAGGCGGCGTCGGGCTCGCCGGAGCGTTGCTGCTTGGCGGCCGGGCTTTTGAATTTGCGCCAGAACCATACCGCGGCAGCAATGACGGCAATCCAGAACAGTAGACGAAGCATGATGGGCAGTTTCTCGACAAGGAATGCGCCAGTTTAGCCAAGGACGTAGCAGGCGCACAGCGCAATAATGCTGGCCCATAAAAAAGGGAGCCCCGAGGGGCTCCCTTTTTGCGTTGCGTCGAACAATCAGTCGAACACACCGAAGGTCATGTAGCTGAACCACGAGCGGTCCTGGTTGTTGCCCAAGGCCTCTGGCTCCTGCTCTTCGATCACGTCGCCGTTTTCGTCGTGCGGCTTGAGCTCCGAAGGAATCGACTCCTTCGCGTCCTGGAACTGCTTCATCACGTCCTGGTTGGCGCGGGTTTCGCCCGGCGGCAGCGGTGGACGGGATTCGATCAGGCCCAGGGTGTACTTGCTCAGCCACGAACGGTTGTCCGCTTCAGCCACCTGAGGCACGAACTGGCCGTCCTTCAGGCTTGGGTGATCCGGGTAGTTGAGTTTCAGGGTTTCCAGGCTGGTGGTCGCCAGGGCGTCCAGGTGCAGGCGCTGGTAAGCCTCGGTCATCACTGCCAGGCCGTCACCCACGGATGGGGTTTCCTGGAAGTTTTCCACTACATAGCGGCCACGGTTGGCGGCTGCCACGTACGCCTGACGGGTCAGGTAGTAGTGCGCCACGTGAATCTCGTAGGAAGCCAGCAGGTTGCGCAGGTAGATCATGCGCTGCTTGGCGTCCGGCGCGTAGCGGCTGTTGGGGTAGCGGCTGGTCAGCTGGGCGAACTCGTTGTAGGAGTCGCGGGCAGCGCCCGGGTCACGCTTGGTCATGTCCAGCGGCAGGAAGCGCGCCAGCAGGCCAACGTCCTGGTCGAACGAGGTCAGGCCCTTCATGTAGTAGGCGTAGTCCACGTTCGGGTGCTGCGGGTGCAGGCGGATAAAACGCTCGGCGGCGGACTTGGCAGCTTCCGGCTCGGCGTTCTTGTAGTTGGCGTAGATCAGCTCGAGCTGTGCCTGGTCGGCGTAGCGCCCGAACGGATAGCGCGACTCCAGGGCCTTCAGCTTGGCTGTGGCACTGGTGTAGCTATTATTGTCCAAGTCTTTTTGAGCTAATTGATACAGCTCGACTTCGCTCAGGTTTTCGTCGACGACTTCCTTTGTTGACGAGCAAGCAGCAGTCATGGCGAGGATGGCGATCAGCAGCAGGTGTTTCACTTGCATGGCGGCTTGCGTCCCTATGACGGCCGCTGTCTTGGGCGGGGCCGTCCTGTTATGATGAGCGCCCCGTTGAAAGCCTCGGGGCAAAAGACGCCGTATTTAACCACAAGCGCGCAGCCGAAACCAAAGGCTGTGCCACGCCTAGTCTGAGCATGTCCGATAAAATTGAACTTCGCGCAGAGGTGCCGTCCGAATTGGGCGGCCAACGCCTCGATCAAGTCGCCGCACAATTATTCGCTGAGCACTCGCGCTCGCGCCTTTCCGCCTGGATCAAAGACGGCCGCCTGACTGTGGATGGAGCGGTTATCCGCCCGCGAGACATAGTTCATGGCGGTGCGATTCTTGAGCTGACTGCCGAGCAGGAAGCCCAGGGAGAATGGGTCGCCCAGGACATCGAGCTGGATATCGTCTATGAAGACGACGACATCCTGGTCATCAATAAACCCGCAGGCCTGGTGGTTCACCCGGCGGCCGGGCACGCTGATGGCACCCTGCTCAATGCCCTGTTGCACCACGTGCCGGACATCATCAATGTCCCGCGCTGCGGCATCGTGCACCGCCTGGACAAGGACACCACCGGTTTGATGGTGGTGGCCAAGACTATCCAGGCCCAGACGCAGTTGGTCACACAATTGCAGAGCCGCAGCGTCAGCCGGATCTACGAATGCATCGTGATCGGCGTGGTGGTGGCGGGTGGCAAGATCAACGCCCCTATCGGCCGCCACGGCCAGCAGCGCCAGCGTATGGCGGTAATGGAGGGCGGCAAGCAGGCCGTCAGCCACTACCGTGTACTCGAGCGTTTCCGCTCCCACACTCACGTGCGGGTCAAGCTGGAAACCGGTCGTACGCACCAGATTCGCGTGCACATGGCGCATATTAACTTCCCGTTGGTCGGAGATCCGGCCTACGGCGGTCGCTTCCGTATTCCGCCGGCGGCGAGCCAGACCATGGTTGAATCGCTGAAATCCTTCCCGCGCCAGGCACTGCATGCACGCTTCCTGGAGCTGGATCATCCGACGAGCGGTAAGCGGATGAGCTGGGAATCGCCTCTTCCAGACGATTTGGTCTGGTTGTTGTCGCTGCTCAAGCAGGATCGCGAGGCGTTTATCGGATGAGTGACTGGCTGATTCCTGACTGGCCCGCGCCGGATCAGGTGAAGGCCTGCGTCACTACCCGTGCGGGCGGCGTCAGTCTGGCGCCGTTCGACAGCCTCAACCTGGGCGATCATGTCGAGGACCGCCTTGAGGCCGTCCTTGAAAATCGCCGCCGTCTTACCGATGCCTTCGATATTCAGCCTGCCTGGTTGCGCCAGGTCCACGGGACAACCGTGGTCGAGGCTGACCCATCGCGCATTGCCGAAGCCGATGGCAGTTGGACCAGCACGCCAGGTATCGCCTGCACCTCGATGACTGCCGATTGCTTGCCCGCATTGTTCTGCAATCGTGCCGGCACTCGCGTGGCCGCCGCCCATGCCGGTTGGCGTGGCTTGGCGGCAGGCGTGCTTGAGGCTGCACTCGAAAGCCTGGCGTCCGAGCCCGGCGAAGTCTTGGTCTGGCTGGGCCCGGCCATCGGCCCGCAAGCCTTTGAAGTCGGCCCGGAAGTACGCGAAGCCTTTATGCAGCCATTGCCGATGACTGCCGAGGCCTTCGCCCCAAGCCACAACCCCGGCAAGTACATGGCTGACATCTATCAGCTGGCGCGCCTGCGCCTGGCCGCTCGCGGCGTCACCGCTGTGTATGGTGGCGGGTTCTGCACCGTGACCGACCCACGCTTCTTTTCTTACCGCCGCAGCCCTCGCACCGGTCGGTTTGCCTCCCTGATCTGGCTTGACCGCTAGACTCTCCTGACCTGGATCAATGCTGATCCACATCAACGATAACCCGCTTGAATCTTGCAGAATCCACCCCATCTATAGGGGTATCTGGCAGGTTTCTTCATTCAGGATGTTTTATAGCTCCGGCCTGCTCAAAAGGAAGGTGACTAATGCGTATTGATCGTTTAACCAGCAAGTTGCAATTGGCCTTATCAGACTCTCAATCCTTGGCGGTGGGCCTCGACCACCCGGCCATCGAGCCTGCGCACTTGATGCAGGCGCTCCTGGAACAGCAAGGTGGTTCTATCAAGCCCTTGCTGATGCAGGTGGGCTTTGACGTCAACAGCCTGCGCAAGGAGTTGAGCAAAGAGCTCGACCAACTGCCGAAAATCCAAAACCCGACCGGCGACGTGAACATGTCGCAGGACTTGGCGCGCCTGCTCAACCAGGCGGATCGCCTGGCCCAGCAGAAAGGTGACCAGTTCATCTCCAGCGAACTGGTGCTGCTCGCCGCGATGGACGACAACAGCAAGCTTGGCAAATTGTTGCTGGGCCAGGGCGTGAGCAAAAAAGCCCTGGAAAACGCCATCAACAACCTGCGTGGCGGTGAGGCAGTAAACGACCCCAATCACGAGGAGTCGCGCCAGGCCCTGGACAAATACACCGTCGACCTGACCAAGCGTGCCGAAGAAGGCAAGCTTGACCCGGTGATCGGCCGTGACGACGAAATTCGTCGCACCATCCAGGTGCTGCAACGTCGTACCAAGAACAACCCGGTGTTGATCGGCGAGCCTGGCGTGGGTAAAACCGCGATTGCCGAGGGCCTGGCCCAGCGCATCATTAATGGTGAGGTGCCGGACGGCCTTAAAGGCAAGCGTCTGTTGTCTTTGGACATGGGCTCGCTGATCGCCGGTGCCAAGTTCCGTGGCGAGTTCGAAGAACGCCTGAAATCCCTGCTCAATGAGCTGTCGAAGCAGGACGGGCAGATCATTCTGTTTATCGACGAACTGCACACCATGGTCGGCGCCGGTAAAGGCGAAGGCTCAATGGATGCGGGCAACATGCTCAAGCCAGCACTGGCTCGGGGTGAGTTGCATTGCGTTGGCGCGACCACGCTCAACGAATACCGCCAGTACATTGAAAAGGACGCCGCCCTTGAGCGTCGTTTCCAGAAAGTGCTGGTGGAAGAACCGAGCGAAGAAGACACCATCGCAATCCTGCGTGGCCTGAAAGAGCGCTATGAGGTCCACCATAAAGTGGCGATCACTGACGGTGCGATTATTGCGGCGGCCAAATTGAGCCATCGCTATATCACCGACCGTCAGTTGCCGGACAAGGCCATCGACCTGATCGACGAAGCGGCCAGCCGAATTCGCATGGAGATCGACTCCAAGCCGGAAGTGCTCGACCGCCTGGATCGACGCCTGATTCAACTGAAAGTCGAATCTCAGGCCCTGAAAAAGGAAGAGGACGAAGCCGCGAAGAAACGCCTGGAAAAACTCCAGGAAGAAATCGTGCGGCTGGAGCGTGAATATTCGGACCTCGAAGAAATCTGGACCTCGGAAAAAGCCGAAGTGCAGGGTTCTGCGCAGATCCAACAAAAGATCGAGCAGTCCCGCCAGGAGCTGGAAGCCGCACGCCGTAAAGGCGACCTGAACCGCATGGCCGAGTTGCAGTACGGGGTGATCCCGGACCTGGAGCGCAGCCTGCAGATGGTCGACCAGCACGGTAAAAGCGAAAACCAGTTGCTGCGCAGCAAGGTGACCGAGGAAGAAATCGCCGAAGTCGTCTCGAAGTGGACCGGTATCCCTGTGTCGAAAATGCTCGAAGGCGAGCGTGACAAGCTGCTGAAAATGGAAAGCCTGTTGCACCAGCGCGTCATCGGCCAGGAAGAGGCGGTGGTGGCGGTGTCCAACGCGGTGCGGCGTTCCCGGGCTGGCTTGTCTGACCCGAACCGTCCAAGCGGCTCGTTCATGTTCCTCGGCCCGACCGGCGTGGGTAAGACCGAGCTATGCAAGGCGTTGGCCGAGTTCCTGTTTGATACTGAAGAGGCCATGGTGCGGATCGATATGTCCGAATTCATGGAGAAACACTCGGTGGCGCGCTTGATTGGTGCCCCACCAGGCTACGTGGGCTACGAGGAGGGCGGTTACCTGACCGAAGCCGTGCGGCGTAAGCCTTACTCGGTGATCCTGCTGGACGAGGTCGAGAAGGCTCACCCGGATGTATTCAACATCTTGCTGCAAGTGCTGGAAGATGGCCGTCTGACGGACAGCCACGGGCGTACCGTGGATTTTCGCAACACGGTGATCGTGATGACCTCCAACCTGGGCTCTTCGCAGATCCAGGAGCTGGTAGGCGATCGTGAGGCGCAGCGCGCTGCGGTCATGGATGCGCTGACCTCGCACTTCCGCCCGGAATTTATCAACCGGGTCGATGAAGTGGTGATCTTCGAGCCTTTGGCGCGGGATCAGATCGCGGGCATCACCGAGATCCAGTTGGGCCGCCTGCGCAGCCGTCTGGCCGAGCGCGAGCTGGACCTGGAACTGAGCAGCGAGGCGTTGGACAAGCTGATCGCGGTGGGTTACGACCCGGTGTATGGCGCACGGCCTCTCAAACGTGCGATCCAGCGCTGGATCGAGAACCCGCTGGCGCAGTTGATCCTGTCGGGCAGCTTCATGCCGGGGACCAGCGTCGCGGCCACGGTGGAAAACGACGAAATCGTCTTCCACTAAGCCCAGCCTGTATGGCGATAAGAGGAGGCCCCGCATTGCGGGGCCTTTTTTTTCGATAGGGCGTTGAACTGTAAGGCAAAGGCTTGTAAAGTGCGCCCCGCAGCAACGTCAGCCCACGGGTTTCTTCTCCCCAAGAAGAAATCAGAAAGAAGCGCAAATCATTGTCTTAAAAGCAATTTAAAGGGTTGACAGGGGTTTTTAAGATTGTAGAATAGCGCGCCTCAGAGACATGAACGTAGCGATACGGACGGGTCGAAGAGAAGGTTACATCGTAGTAAAAGTTGTACATTTGAAATATGTAGTTCCGTGATAGCTCAGTCGGTAGAGCAAATGACTGTTAATCATTGGGTCCCAGGTTCGAGTCCTGGTCACGGAGCCAATTTCAAAACCGGGGTATAGCGCAGTCCGGTAGCGCGCCTGCTTTGGGAGCAGGATGTCAGGAGTTCGAATCCCCTTACCCCGACCATTTTTGGGTCGTTAGCTCAGTTGGTAGAGCAGTTGGCTTTTAACCAATTGGTCGTAGGTTCGAATCCCACACGACCCACCATTTTTGAGACCAGTTAACGCTGGAATCGAATCTTAAGATCAGAGGCCAAAAGCCATGATCGAAGAAGGCGACTGAAAGGTCGCCTTTTTTTTACCGGGGTATAGCGCAGTCCGGTAGCGCGCCTGCTTTGGGAGCAGGATGTCAGGAGTTCGAATCCCCTTACCCCGACCATATTAAAAATCCTCGTATCGAAAGATACGGGGATTTTTTTTGCCTGCAGGTTTTATCTTACTTGTGCGAATTCCAAACAGATATTGTGCTGATTGGTGCGTTGGTGCGCAGGTCGAGTCTTCCTAGACTGGGCCTCGTCAATTTACTCACCCAAAGGAATTCGCATCATGACCCTCGCCATTGCCGCTCAACCCGTCCGTTCCTTGCCTGCGTTGCTCAAGTCCACCCTCGTTGGCCTTGGCATGATGATGGGGTTCGGCCAATTCGCGGTCGCCGCTGAGCCAGCTACCAATAAACAGCCGACCATTCGCGCCATGCTGGGCGCCAAGCCGACCGACCGCCTGGACCCGAAAACCACCGCCTTGGTGGTGATCGACTTCCAGAACGAGTACTTCACCGGTCGCATGCCGATCCCGGACGGTATGAAGGCCCTGGAAAATACCCAGCGCCTGATCAAGTTTGCCGACGAGCAAAAAATTCAGGTCATTCACGTGCAGCACATCGCCCCGGATGACGCCGCGGTATTTGCCAAGAACGGCAAGACCGTTGATTTTCACCCACTGATGAAGCCTCGCCCGCAAGACACACTCGTGCAGAAGACCACAGTCAGCGTATTCGCCAGCACCGACCTGGATGCGCAATTGAAAAAAGCCGGCATCAAGACCCTCATTATCAGTGGCCTGATGACCCACGCCTGTGTCGCTGGCGCCGCCCGGGATGCCGCGCCGTTGGGTTATGACGTTGTGGTAGCATCCGATGCCAGTGCCACCCGGGCGATTACCCGCGCCGATGGCCGCTCGGTAACCAAGGATGAGTTGCACAACTCGGCGCTGGCTGAAATCGAAGACACGTTCGGTTCGGTACTGACCACCACGCAAATTATCGCTTTGCCGGTTAACTGATTTCCCCCAACTCGCTGGGACGCCCGTTGCATGAACCAGTTATCCGCCATGCGCGCCTTTCGGTGCATCGTCGACGCCAAAGGCTTTTCTGCCGCAGCAGAGCGCCTGGACACCACGCACTCGACGATATCTCGGCAGTTGCAGCAGCTGGAAATTGAACTGGGCGCCCAGTTGATCAACCGCAATACGCGGCGCTTTAGTCTGACGTCGGCCGGGGAGCAGTACTACGCGGCGTGTGTGGATATCCTCGATCGTATCGACGCGGCATCCCAGGCCATCGCCCACGGGCACCAACGCCCCGCCGGCGTGCTGAGAGTCAGTGTGCCGTTGGTGGTGGGGACCTTGGACCTTGCGCACTGGCTGCCGGGCTTTCAGCGACGCTATCCCGATATTGAGCTGGAGTTATGCTGTGATGATCAGTTCGTCGACTTGGTTGCTGACGGCTTTGATGTCGCGATACGCATTGCCAGCGCCCTGGCGGATACATCATTGATTGCCCGCACGTTGACGGTTTCCAGTCTGGTCCTGGTGGCTTCGGCGGGTTACATCGGTCGCCATGGTTTGCCGCGTTCGGCCCAGGAGCTCGACAAGCATCGCTTGCTGACTTTCCTGGGGGCGTCTTCGGATTGGGCGTTGAGCGCGGCACGTGGCGCGGTGGTCAATATCACCCCATCGGGGCGGTTCAGCACCAACACCATCAGTGCGCTGCACGCGGCAACCTTGGCCGGGGCCGGCATTGCATGTTTCACTCAGGCCACCGTGCACAATGATCTGACGCAGGGCCTGTTGGTGCGCATTCTGCCCAGCTACGCCTTGGGCGAGCGGCACTATTACGCACTCTATCCACAGTCCCGGCACTTGGCGCCCAAAGTGCGGGCCTTTGTCGACTATATGGCCGAGTTCTACCAGCAGATTTAGCCCAATAAAAAATCCCCCTATCGCTCGATAGGGGGATTTTTTTTGCTGCTGTTCAGTCGATCAGTGCAGTTTGAGCCTCGGCTCGGTCCCGCGCCCAATCTTGCTGCCCAACATCAGCATTGCCGTGCGGAAAAAACCGTACAGCGCCATCTGGTGCATGCGATACAGCGACACATAGAACATCCGCGCCAGCCAGCCTTCGAGCATCACGCTGCCGGTGAGGTTGCCCATCAAGTTACCCACCGCCGAGAACCGCGACAGCGAAATCAGCGAACCGTAGTCGGTGTACTTGTAGGACGGCAGGTCCTTGCCCTCGATTCGCAGCTTCAGCGACTTGGCCAGCAGCGAAGCCTGCTGGTGAGCCGCCTGGGCGCGTGGCGGTACGTTACGGTCGGTGCCCGGTTGCGGGCAGGCGGCGCAGTCGCCGAAGGCGAAGATATTTTCGTCGCGGGTAGTCTGCAGTGTCGGCAGCACTTGAAGCTGGTTGATGCGGTTGGTTTCCAGGCCATCGATATCCTTGAGGAACCCCGGCGCGCGAATACCGGCCGCCCACACCTTGAGACTGGCCGGGATGACCTGGCCGCTGCTGGTGATCAGCGCGTCAGCCGTCACTTCGCTGACCGCCGAGTTGGTCAGCACGGTGACCCCGAGTTTTTCCAGGGTTTTATGCACCGGCCCGCCGATCCGCTCGGGCAGCGCGGGCAATACCCGTGGGCCGGCTTCGATCAGGGTGATGTGCATGTTTTCCGGTTTGATCCGGTCCAGGCCATAAGCCGCCAGCTCATGGGCTGCGTTATGCAGCTCGGCGGCCAGCTCGACACCGGTGGCACCGGCGCCCACGATGGCGACGCTGATTTGTTCAATCGTATCGGTCTGCCCGGCATGGGCGCGCAGGTAGTGGTTGAGCAATTGCTGGTGGAAACGCTCGGCCTGCTTGCGCGTGTCGAGGAACAGGCAGTGTTGCGCCGCGCCCTCGGTGCCGAAATCATTGGTGGTGCTGCCGACCGCAATCACCAGGCTGTCATAGCCCAGCACGCGCGCAGGCACCAGTTCGCGGCCTTCTTCATCAAGGGTGGCGGCCAGCTGGATTTTCTTCTGTTCACGGTCGAGCCCGCTCATGCGCCCCAGCTGGAACTCGAAGTGGTTCCATTTGGCCTGGGCGACATAATTGAGTTCGTCTTCCGAAGAGTTCAGCGACCCGGCAGCTACCTCGTGCAGCAACGGCTTCCAGATATGGGTCAGGTTGGCGTCCACCAGCGTAATGCTGGCGGTGCCGCGCTTGCCCAGAGTCTTACCCAGGCGGGTAGCCAACTCCAGGCCGCCGGCGCCGCCGCCGACGATAATAATACGATGGGTCATGGGGATATCTCGCAAGGCTAAAAGAAATCGGAGCAGTTACCCCCGCGAGCGCCAGGCAGCTCATAGCGTCAGGTAACTCAAAAGGCGGCTCAGCAGACCGAGCCCGATCACCACTACCAGCACCACACCAAGGAGCAGCCATGGCCGGAAAGGCTTGCGCTCGACTTGGTTCTGGGAGAGTTGCAGGTACTCTTCGACATGCTGTTGGTCATCGGGGTTCAGGCGGCTGGTCATAAAGGCCTCGTCAGGTAGACGTTGCAAAAGGGCGCCACGTTACAGTCAGGAGATTGGCGGCATCGCCACAAGCGTAGCCTGTGCCCGCGTCACAGGCTGATGCCCACGTCGAATACTATGCTGCGCCCCAGGTTGTTGCGCAAGAAGTCCGGTGCATCGGGGTGGGCGAACAGCACACGGGCAAAGGTCGGCCCTACCAGGGACAATGAGCGCCAACCTTGGCGCAGGTATTCGGTGGGTGGCGGGAAGTGGCTGTTGAGGTCCAGCACTTCGCGCTTGAGGCTGGTGAAGGCGATGAGGTCCAGCTCGCCCAGGTCCATGCCGCGCTCTTTATAGTTATGCGCTTTCTTGCGCAGCGTCGGCGCCAGGCGCAGCAGGAACTCATGGGCGGGGATACGCCGCGGCTTGGCTTCGCGCCGTACCAATTGGCTCAAGGAAAACGCGCTGCGTCGGCGCAGCAGTTCATCGCGCCATTCGTCGTTCAGGCGTCGGCCTTCATCCAGTACGAAAAACACCTCGAAACTGGCGTCGCGAAACAGCACGTCCGGCGGCTCTTGGCCGGCGGCATGAAACTCTTCGGCCCGGTAGGGCACATTCAAGCCTTGCAGCAGGCGCTGGCAGACCCAACGCTCACGCTCCCATTTGCGGGCATTGGACAGGAACGCGTTGGCTTGTTCGGCTGCTACGGTGAGCAGGCGCAAGTAATCTGAGTCATCCATATTTGCAGCTTAGCGCCCAAATGATGACCGCAGGAAGTCCTGCTTTAAAACGCCGGTGTAGACTGGCTATTCGACTGTCATCCGAACCAAGGAGTCTGTGGTGAAGTTTTTCGTGGTGCTGTTTTTAAGCCTTTTACCCTTGTGGGCCCAAGCCATCGAAGTCGGTGAGCGCGTGGCGCCGTGGACCTTGCTCGACCAGTTCGACCGGGCCTACACCCTGGATGATCAGGCGCAGATTCTGCTGGTCGCGCGCAGTATGGACGCAGCCAAGCGGGTAGACGCGGCGCTGCAAGGCCAGCCCAAGGGCTATCTCGAAGGGCGGCATGCGGTGTTTGTCGCCGATATCCAGCGCATGCCCCGGCTGATCGCCAAGCTGTTCGCCGTGCCGGCCATGCAAGCCTACAACTACCGGGTCATGCTCGACCGCGACGCGCGTATTGCCCCGCGTTACCCGGGGGCTGTGGATAAGGTGCTGTGGCTGCAACTCGATAACGGCAAGTTGAGCGCGCAACACGAATACAGCTCCGCCGCCGAGTTGCGCCAGGCGCTGGAGCAGGTGAAGCCGTGATCAGCGCCGCCGTGCTGGCGCCGCAAACCCTCAGCATCGGCTGGCTGTTGTATGCGCCGCTGGTGATCTGGGCGGTCCTGCGTTCGCCGTGGGTCGAGCTGTTTGCCGACCGTCGGCGTCAGCATTTGCTGTTTGGCACGGTGTTCGCGTTGTTCATGTTGTGGCTGGTACGGCGGGATTTTGATACCGGCGTTTCCTACCACTTTATCGGAATGACCGCCGTGACCCTGCTGCTCGATTGGCCCTTGGCAATTGTCGCAGGGTTGGCAGCGCAGGTTGGTCTGGTGGTGTTGGGGCGTCAGGATCTTGCTGCTGTCGGCATTAATGGCTTATTGCTGATCGTGCTGCCGGTGCTGGTAACCGAGGCTTGCGCGGTGCTGGTCGAGCGGGCACAGCCACGCAATCCCTTTGTGTATATCTTCTGCTCGGGCTTTTTTGCCGCGGCGCTGTCGGCGCTGCTTTGCCTGTTGGCGGCATTGGGCCTGCTGTGGTTCGACGGCCGTTTCGCGATGCCGGAATGGCTGGAGGATTTTGTCGGCTACCTATGGCTGATCATCTTTCCCGAGGCCTTCATCAACGGCATGGTCATCAGCGCCCTGGTGGTGTTCTGCCCTGAATGGTTGGAGACCTTTAACCGCACGCGCTACTTGTCGGCACCGTGGAAGGATGACGATTCGCGGCGTTGATCCAGATCAATTCCCGGGCACCTGCGCAGGCCCATGCTCTGCGAAATTCTTTAAGGGGCTTTAGGCATGAGTGTGTACGAATGGGCACGGCAGGAGTTAAGCAGAAGCCAGGACGCCGCACAGGAAATCGGATTTGACCCAGGCTTGACCTTGCGCGCCATGCTCAGCGCAGTGGTGCAGCAGAGCAAGGGCGTGCGCAGTTTCGAAGACCTGGCCGACGAGCTGCAATACCTTGCAGAAAACCTCGACGACCAGCAGGAATACGCCTTTATGCGGCCTTAGTGGCGCGGCGGCAGGTCTTCGGAGAACAGGTCGTCCTCGGCATCCGGGCTGACCGGAATCTTGTGTTCTTCCGACGCCCAGGCGCCCAGGTCGATAAGTTTGCAACGGTCCGAGCAGAACGGCCGGTTGGCGTTGTCTGTTTTCCATTCCACGGGTGCACCGCAGGTTGGACAGTCGACGGTCATAGGTTGGCTCATGATCGGCCTCCACGCAAAGTAAGGTAAAAGTGGTGCAGTCGCTCGACCTCGCTGTGCAGCCAGGCAAGGTCCTGGTCATTGACCAGCACGTCATCGGCATGGTTCAGGCGGTCTTCACGGCTGGACTGAGCCTTCAGAATCGCCTGCACCTGCTGTTCGCTGATGCCGTCGCGCTGCAGGGTACGCTGAATCTGCAGCGATTGCGGCACGTCGATCACCAGGATGCGCTGGGTCATGCTGTACTGGCCGGACTCGATCAGCAGCGGCGACACCAGGATCGCGTAAGGCGACCGGGCGCGCGCCAGGTGGCTGCGAATTTCCTCACCAATCAGCGGGTGCAGCAAGGCTTCCAGCCAGCGGCGCTCTTCGGGTACTTCAAAGATCAGCTTGCGCAACGCGGCGCGGTCGAGCTGGCCGTCGGGCAGCAGCACGCCTGCACCGAAGTGCTCGGCGATCTGCGTCAGTGCCGGCCGGCCAGGCTCAACCACCCAGCGGGCGGCATGGTCGGCGTCGACCAAGTCGATGCCCAAGTCCATAAAGTGCTGGGCCGCCGCGCTTTTACCGCTGCCGATGCCGCCGGTGAGGCCTAGAATCCAGGGTGTTGCAACAGAAGTGGTCATCTGAAACCGACAGACTGCAAATAGAAGTCGGTTATTTGACCACCCCAGAGCAATGCAATCCAGCCAGCAATCGCCAGGCACGGACCAAACGGCATCGGTATCGACGCCTGGAGCTTGCGCAAGCGCATCAGGATCAGCCCGGCGAGCACCCCGAGCAGCGAGGATATCAGCAGCGTCATCGGCAGAATCTGCCAGCCACCCCAGGCGCCGAGCAGGGCCAATAACTTGAAGTCGCCATAGCCCATGCCGTCCTTGCCGGTGATCACCTTGAACAGCCAGAACACCGTCCACAAGCTCATGTACCCAATGATCGCGCCCCAGAGCGCGTCAGGCAGTGTCGCCAGCAAGTCAGCACTGTTAAGCATCAAACCCAGCCATAACAGCGGCAGTACCAATACGTCCGGCAGTCTTTGATGATCCACATCGATCAGGCTCATCGCCAGCAACCCCCAACTCAGCAGCAGCACCGCACCGGCTTGCCAGCCGAAGCCGAAATGCCAGGCAACGGTGGCCGAAATCAGCGCACAGGCCAGCTCGGTGAAGGGGTAGCGGGCACCGATCGGCTCACGGCAATGGGCGCAACGCCCTTTGAGTAGCAGGTAACTGAGCAGTGGAATATTTTCCCAGGCACGAATCGGTTGGTGGCACTGCGGGCAACTGGAATTGGGGTGCATCAGGTTGTAAATGGGGCCCGCAGGGTCGGCAGGTAAACCGAGCACTTCCTGGGCTTGGCCGCGCCATTCGCGCTCGAGCATCTTCGGCAGGCGCCACACCAGCACATTGAGGAAACTGCCGACGATCAGGCCGAGCAACAGCGCTATCCCGACAAAAATCCAGGGTTGTTCACCCAGCAGCAGGCTCAAAATGCCGACCCCAGCTGGAATACCGGCAGGTACATGGCGATGACCAAGACGCCGACAATGCCACCCAATACCAGCATGATCAGTGGCTCCATCAGGCTGGTGAGGTTGTCGACCAGGTTGTCCACGTCGGCCTCGTAGTGATTGGCGACTTTTTCCAGCATGGTGTCCAGGGTGCCCGACTCTTCGCCGATCGCGGTCATCTGGATTGCCATGGCGGGAAACAGCCCCTTGCTGGCCATGGATTGATGCAACTGCATGCCTGTGGATACATCGTGACGCATATGCTCGATCGCCTGTTTGAACAACCCATTACCTACCGCGCCCGCCACGGAGTCCAGCGCCTGCACCAAGGGCACGCCCGCTGCAAAGGTCGTTGAGAGTGTGCGGGCATAGCGGGCGACGGCGGATTTTTTCAGCAGTGTGCCTGCCAGGGGCGCGTTCAACAAACCGGTATCCAGCCAGCGGCGAAAAACTGGAACTGCTCGGTAGGCCTGGCGCAGGCTGGCAAGGGCGGCAGCCAGGCCGAGCGCGAGCATCCACCAGGCGTGCTGCAGGAATTCGGACAGGGCAATCACTTTCAAGGTAAGGCCGGGCAGTTTTCCGTCGCCCCCTGCAAACAGGTTCTGGAACTGCGGCACCACGTGGATCAGCAGGACGCTGCTGACCAGGCAGGCGACCACGATGACGGCGATAGGGTAGGTCATGGCCTTCTTGATGCGTGCCTTGAGCTGCTGGCTTTTCTCCAGGTGTACCGCCAGCCGTTCCAGCAGGGTTTCCAGTGCGCCGGCCTGCTCACCGGCTGCAACCAGGTTGCAATACAGGTCATCGAAGTAGCGTGGTTGCTTGCGTAGCGCTGCTGCGAGGTTGTTGCCGGCGGCGATCTCCTGTTTCAAGGCCCTGACCAGCTCGCGCATCAGGCGGTTATCGAAGCCTTCACGGATAATGTCGAAGGCTTGCAGCAAGGGGATGCCGGCCTTCAGCAATGTCGCCAGCTGGCGGGTGAACAAGGCAATATCGGCAGGTTTAATCGGCGGCGCGAAGCGTGGCAGGCGTGTGGTCTTCTTGCGCACACGGCCGGGGCAGATCCCTTGCTGGCGCAACTGGGCCTTGATCAGCGCCAGGTTTTGGCCGACGGTTTGCCCGGACACCCTGAGCCCTTTGCGGTTGATGCCTTCCCAGGCGTAGATCGTTGCAGCGTCATTCATGTCACGTTTCCGCACGCAGGTCGTTGAAGATTTATAGCTTAGTCAGGTGCGGGAATCGGACAGGCTGGCGGCGCACGATAAAATGTCAGATTGTGCGTCTTGCACGCGATTGGCCGCTCGCGGATGAGTACACTGGCGCCGCTGCACAATGCGGGGCGCAGGACGCGCCTTGTTATGGGTTCTATATCTGGAGAGTGAAAGTGATGCGTCAGAAAGGCTTTACCTTGATTGAGTTATTGATCGTCGTGGCAATCATCGGCATTTTGGCCACCGTGTGTTTGCCGCTGTACACCAAGCACCAGGCCAAGGCCAAGTTCACCGCGGGGTTGGCTGAAATCGCCGCGTTGAAGGCCGGTTTCGAGGACACCCTCAACCAGGGCACGGTGCCGACCCTGGAGTTGATCGGTGGCATCAGCTCCACCGCCAATTGCAAGATCGACGTGGCAGGCGATGTGGCGACCGGCGCCGGCTCCATCAGCTGTGAAATCCTGGATGCACCTGCGCCCGTGCTGGGCAAGACCATCACGTTGACGCGCAGCGCCACCACGGGCTGGAAGTGCGCCACCAACGCCGAGGCGCAATACGTCGCCAAGGGCTGCGGCGCCGACGGGGCCTGATGGCCGCTGGGCGGTAGGCGAGTTAGTTGCCGCATGCCCAATGCGGTGCTAGCTTTAGCCCACCGCCCGTGTAGCTCAGCCGGTAGAGCAGCGCACTCGTAACGCGAAGGTCGCAGGTTCGATTCCTGTCTCGGGCACAGAGTTGTTCCCAAACACTACCAGTCGTTCTGCATCCGCAAATAAGACGCCGCCTTGAGCAGCTTTCTTTTTTTCGCCTGTTTTTATCTACGCTTATATTCCTAGGACGACATCAACAACGGTAAAACGTCATCAGCGGCGCTCAGTGCTACAGCGATATCAGTACGTGCACGGGTAATATTCAGCGTTATCGTATCAGGCTTAAAGTTGTCGATATTGTCAACTTTTCGATTACCGGTTACTCGAACCTTGACAACTTGTCGGGTAAACTGAATGAATACGCCACTGGCACCCACACGCAGATAATTTGAAACCTGACCGTAAAGTCGAATTCAAATTTTTGTATTGCTTGAACCACCGTCAGGGCTCAATACTCGGTCTCGACGACCTAAGAGCCTTCACGCGTTACATCTGGGCGATAGTCGTTACCTCCCTGACCGTTATGGCGCTTCTGTTAAAGGCGTTGGAAACATGAAGGTTTTCCACGCAGGGTTTTGAATCAGGGGCGTTACGAGTAGCATAAGCGAACAAAATTACTGCGTCTTTTGGGACAGAATTCAGGCGCGTCTAAACATGAGGCGACACGTGAAAAGAAACGAGGAAATTGACAGGCTTAGGGCGCTCGCAATAGTTGCCACGGTCTACGCTCATGTTCCAGACTTATGGATGTGGCGCGTTCCGTTTATAGAGGCGATGAGAACGTTTTTGGCTGGCTATGATGGCGTTCTTCTGTTTTTCACCATTTCTGGATTTGTCATCAGCGCAAGCCTGATTCCAAAGTTAGAAAAGGCCGTATCGGAAAAGGGCAGTATATCAAGCATCCTTCTTGGGTTTTTCTGCAAACGACTATTTAGAATAACCCCGACAGCCACCGTGTGGATTGCAATTACATTGCTTGTCGCCTTCGTAGTTGACCCGGTAAACATTAAGGGCAACGTGTATGCAGCACTCGCCGCCCTCATGAACTTCTTCAATATCTACGCCGTTAGCGGTTACGCACTCCCAAACGTTTACGGTGTGTATTGGTCGCTTTCGCTTGAAGAACAATTCTATGTTGCCCTCCCTGTCATTCTTCTTCTATTGAGAACTACTAAAAGCAGGCTTATTACCTTGCTGTTGATGGTTGCAGTAACGGAGTTTGGAGGCTCGCAGTGGATAACTGGCGCCTTTCAGATACCCCCCATAGTGGGCGGTGTTGCGCTGTATTTAGTTGATAGAAAATACGATCTTTTAGAAAAGCTGAGAAGCTCAAAATTTTTAAGCAAGGGCACGCTCACCTTGCTCGCGGCATTATTGAGCATCGCCCTCTTTGTCATTCCTCTGATCAGGCCCTTCACGCCCCACTATCTGCTAATAATGGGCGTCGTGTGTACCTGCTTTGTGTGTATCGCGGCACTCGGCAAAGGGGCTGTTCTCGCTATCCCTCGCACCGAACGAATTCTTTACTGGCTTGGCAGCCGATCGTTCACGCTGTATCTGACACACCTACCGATGATCTACGTGGTCAGATATTTCTGGATGTTTGTAGGCCCCCATACAGGGCACAGCTACTCAGCAGAAAACAATTTCTCCATATTTTTAACTTGGATCGTCGCAACCTTCCTCGTCACCGAATGTAGCTACCGGTTTTTCGAAATGCCCCTGCTTGAAAAGGGGCGACGTATCGCGCAACGAATAGAGTTAGCCGGAAAGACCAAGGCGTCAATAGCCCCCATTGCCAACAAAGCCCTGTAGGAGCAGCGGTGACAAATTGCCAACAACCCGTGATAGTGTCGCGATACAAAAATACAAGGATGGATGTCATGGATAGTCGACAAACGCTGATCACCAAGCACCTGGACCTTTCAGGATGCGGGTTGGAGATTGCACCCCTTTTCCGCCCGGTAGTGCCCAAGGATGGGTACAACGTCTACTACACCGACTACACGTCAACAGAAGCGCTACGAGAAAAAAACGCTACCAACGTCACAGCGCATGCAGGGATCTACTCCGGCCTTCAAACAATTGACTTTGTATGGTCTCCCGGTAGCAGCCTTGCCGATTCCGCGCCCACCGGCGTTGTGTTTGATTACGCTCTGGCGTCGCACGTAATCGAGCATGTCCCTAACATGATTGGGTGGCTTAACGAGATCCTTTCAGTTCTCAAAGTTGGCGGCAAGCTGGCACTGGTTATCCCTAATAAGGCGGCCTGCTTTGATTACTATCGCCAGCCAACCCCAGTCGCTGAGTTTGTCGACGCCTGGATTCGAAATGCCAGCAAGCCATCACCTAAGCAAATATTTGATTGTCTGTCGCTTGCGGTAGTCGATACCGACCCGCCTGGCTCCCGCTCTTTTGATTTGCATCTGCCGCTTGCCGAGGCCAAGCGTACCTATACGCTAGAGCAGGCCATGCAGTACGCGATCAACTCATTCAGCTCTGATGAATACCTTGATGTGCATTGCTCTGCATTCTCGCCGGAAAGCTTTATAGAGGTCATCACCACACTGGTTGAGCTTGGTCTTTTGAATGTGTCGATGTCAGACCCAGATCAAGGCGAGCCATCGGTCGATTTTGGGGAGGTCTCCAGCGAGTTTATGATCACACTGATCAAGCTCGGTGAGCCAAAGCTAGGCGCTTTGCCAGCAATCCCGGCTACGAACGACATAATTCCTGCACCTGCACCTGCACCTGCACCTGCACCTGCGCCTCTGACTCTGCATAGCGATCTTCAGCATGCGCGTAAAGCCTTCAATGATGCGGTCGTTATCCAGGATGAGTTGAAGGAGCAACTGCGTTTCGCACCCTCTGTAAAGCGTGTGCTGCGCCAGCTTATTGGCAGGGCATAAAGCAGGACGATGGGCTATCCGGCGTCCACCCTTGGCTTTGAACTGCGCGCGCAAGCGGTCATTCGTATCATATGGCGAACTCGGGGCGGGTGCTTGGCGGCGCGTGCTGCGAGCGAACGCTGCCTGCGTCAGGGTTGATGTGGTTTGAGCTATGTGGTCTATTCTTGGTTCGACAGCTGACCTATGATCAGTGGGTCAGCACAATGTTTCAAAGGCAACGTTTTCAGATGATCCCAGAATGGTTCTGAAGGCCAGACGAGCCGGCATTCGTGCCTGCTCTTTCGTATCTGCGCAACCTTGATGACCCAGATGCATCCCCATTCCTCGATCTAAGAGAACAACATGACCACATCAGAAATGACCCAGGAAGCGCGGCACGAAGCAGCCCTCAAAAAGTACGTCGCGGAGTCGCCGGAACTGCTGGATGAGATCAAGGACCTGAGCCCCGATGATCAAAAGGACCAGATCCAATGGGCGTTTGAGGATGAGGCCGAGGCCCAGGGCCTGCAGCCATGGGAGCTGAGCCTCAAGTACACCTCGACTCCGGAAGAATTCGAAGCCGCACGCCTGGCCTTGCACAAGGAGGCCGCCGAGGTGCTGGGTGTCGACTGGAACGAGTATTGCGGGATGAATAACCTCGCGATCTGAAACACTGTGCAGGAGCCGGTAAGCCGGCTCCTGCATTAAAAGCCTCAGATACTCAGGCGCATCGACAAATCCACCGCCTTCACATCCTTGGTCATCGCGCCGATGGAGATGTAGTCCACCCCGGTTTCAGCGATGGGCAGCAGGGTGGTTTCATTGATCCCGCCGCTGGCTTCCAGTTTGGCCTTGCCGGCGTTCAGGCGCACGGCTTCACGCATGTCATCCAGGCTCAACTCGTCGAGCATGATGATGTCGGCGCCCGCCGCCAGTGCTTCGCGCAGTTCATCCAGGCTTTCCACTTCGATTTCGACCGGCTTGCCCGGGGCGATTTTGTGGGCGGCCGTCACCGCCTGGGCAATGCCGCCACAGGCAGCGATATGGTTTTCCTTGATCAGGAACGCGTCATACAGCCCGATGCGGTGGTTATGGCAACCGCCGCAGGTCACCGCGTATTTCTGCGCCAGGCGCAGGCCCGGCAGGGTTTTGCGGGTGTCCAGCAGCTTGACCTGGGTAGAGGCGACAAAATCCGCCAGGAACTGAGCGCGCGTGGCGACGCCTGACAACATCTGCAGAAAATTCAGGGCGCAACGTTCACCGCTCAGCAGCGAACGGGCCGGGCCTTCCAGATGGAACAACACCTGATTGGGGCTGACGCGCTCACCGTCGGCGACCTGCCAATGCACCGCGACCCGAGGGTCGAGCTGGCGGAAGACCGCGTCCACCCAGGCGGTGCCGGCGATAACGGCCGCGTCGCGAGTGATGATCGTGGCCTTGGCCAGCCGTTCAGCCGGGATCAATTGCGCAGTGATGTCGCCGCTGCCGATGTCTTCCAGCAGCGCGCGGCGCACGTTGGCTTCGATTTCGGCGGTGAGGTCGGCAAGACGGAGGTTCGGCATAACAGGCTCCACAAACAAAGTGCATCGATTATAGGGGCAGTGCGCCTTTGAACCCAGGCTGCCTATTCATTTACAGCGCAACGGCAGAGTTTGCTGGCGCAACTACCCTCATTTGCAAGATAATCTCGCGCCTTGCAATTGGCGTCATAGCTTTGACGTCTTGGGGGTAAACGGTTTTTGCAGACCCAATGGGGCCTGTCGCCGATATTTCCCCGATCCAACACCGCCGTTTCAGGAGGCCAGGATGCACATTGACGGAAAGGTGGTGCCCATCAAAAAGGCACAGGCCACGCCATCGCCGCTCGCGCGCTTGCCGGTGGTGTTGCTGCAGGTTCGCGACAAGGCTGCCCAACAACTTCAGCAAGGCTTGCAGGAGCTGTTCGATAACGCCGACGACACGCTGTTCGAAATGGCCGACAAGACCCGCAGCAATGTTGACCATCACATTTTCTTTGAAGCCATGCGCGACTTACGCCTCAAGCGCAAGAATTTCGAGCGCGTGTTCATGGCGCAACTGTTTGCCGCGTTCGCCAACCTGGGTCATGTGGGGCAGGGCGAGCCGCACTTGGTGCCAGTGGTGTCCTACGAAGCGGCGCCCGGTGCGTCCAGCGATGAGCTGGAAAAAGCCGTCGCGCTGGAGGCCATGCTCGGTCGGGTGCGACACCGCGATGGCTTGGCGCTGGGGCAATTGACCGCGCGCTTGAGCGTGTTGCTCGGCAGGCCCCTGGATGAGCGCGATAACCCGCTGGGCCCGGCACTGCTGTGCGAGTTCTTTTTGCGCGCGGGGCGCAGTTTGGGGGTGGAGATCCGCGTCAAGCTGATCATGCTCAAGCTCTTTGAAAAGTATGTGCTCAGTGACGCTGACCAGCTGTTCGGCGAGGCCAACCAGTTGCTGATTGCCACCGGGGTTTTGCCTGAACTCAAGGCGGTGCCGTCACGTCGCCCCGGCGGGCGTGCGGCTCGCGAACAACAGCATGAAGGCAGCCTGCCCCACGTCGACCAGCCGCTCGATGAAAGCGGCCAGGAAGCGTTCGCCGCCTTGCAAAAATTGCTGGCTGCCGTGCGTGGCAGCGTAGCGCCCACCCTGGAGGCCAGCGCCGAGCCGCAACCCATCGCCACCCGTGACCTGCTGCGTTTGCTCTCGCATCTGCAGCAATACGTGCCGGAACCCGAGGCTGAAGATGATTTCGACCTGCGTAACCAGCTTGGGCAGCTGTTGACCCGCGTCAGCGTCAAGAGTGGCAAATCCCGTGTGGTGGAAGGTGCCGATGAGGATGCAATCAACCTGGTGGCCCTGCTGTTCGAATTTATCCTCAACGACTGCACCGTACCTGACATCTTCAAGGGCTTGATCGCGCGCTTGCAGATCCCGCTGTTGAAAGTCGCGGTGCTGGACAAGAGTTTCTTCAGTCGTACCCATCACCCGGCGCGGCAATTGCTCAATGAGATCGCCGTTACTGCCATGGGCTGGACCCCGCATGCCGACTATCAGCGTGACAACCTGTACCTGCAGATTGAGCAAGTGGTGCAGTGTTTGCTGAATGATTTCGTCGAAGACCCGGCGATTTTTACCCAATTGCTCGCGCAGTTCACCGCGTTTACCTCGCAGGAGCGTCGCCGTAGCGAGCTGCTTGAACAGCACACCCGTGAAGCCGAAGAAGGGCGCGTGCGTACGCAAGCCGCCCGCGCGCGCGTGGCTGATCTACTCAACCGGCGGTTGCTGGGTAAGGTATTGCCGCAATCTGTGGTGCAATTTCTCCAGCAGGCCTGGAGCCAGGTGCTGTTGTTGGCCTGCCTCAAGCACGACGAACAGTCGGTGCAATGGCAGTCGGCGGTGCGCACCATGGACGAATTGATCTGGAGTGTGGGCCTGCAGAGAGACACGGAAGCTGGCCGGCACCTGTTGGAGCAACTGCCTGGGCTGCTCGCGGCATTGCGCAATGGCTTGACCAGTGCGGCGTTTGATTCCTTCAGCACACGTGAATTTTTTGTGCGGTTGCAGGCCATGCATGTTCAGTCTTTCGATAGCCTGGGCTTCGACGCGGTGATTAAGGTGTGCGAGCCCTTTTCATTCAGTACCGGGCTGCCTGATCCAATCGACAACCTGCCGAGCGATGACCCGGACCTGCTCAAGGCTCACCAATTGCGCATCGGCGGCTGGTTTGAGTTCCAGCAAGACGCAGGCACCTGCCTGCGGTGCAAGCTGGCGGCGATCATGGCACCGGCCAATACGTATATTTTTGTCAGCCGCACCGGGCTCAAAGTCCTGGAGCAAAGTGCCGGCCAACTGGCGATGGCGTTCAAGCGCGACGCGCTGCGCACCTTGGACGACAGGCTGCTGTTCGACCGTGCGTTGGCGTGTGTGGTGAGCAACCTGCGTCAACTCAATCGCGGCAAGTGATCGCAACCGCAGGGCTGAACGCGGCATACTGGTAACACCTCGTCTCACTCAAGGAACCTGTATGCAGTTGGACCCCGCCAGTGGTTGGTGCCAGGGCGTTCGTCATTGCCCTTCGCCCAACTTCAACGAGCGCCCTGCAGGCGAAATCTCACTGTTGGTGGTGCATAACATCAGTTTGCCACCGGCGCAGTTTGCCACCGGCAAGGTGCATGAGTTTTTCCAGAATCGCCTGGATGTCACGGAACATCCCTACTTTGAAGGAATTTGCGACCTACGGGTGTCTGCGCACTTTCTGATTGAGCGCGACGGTAAGCTGACGCAATTTGTATCGTGCCTGGACCGCGCCTGGCATGCCGGGGTGTCCAGCTTCGAGGGGCGTGAAGTCTGCAATGACTTCTCCTTGGGGATCGAGCTGGAAGGGACGGACGAGCTACCGTTTACCGAGGCTCAATATGCGTCGCTGATCGACCTGACACGCCAGTTGCTGGCGGCCTATCCGGCCATTACTCAGCAACGTATTTGTGGTCACAGTGATATCGCTCCGGGACGCAAGACCGACCCGGGCCCGGCTTTTGATTGGGTGCGCTTTCGCAGCGCCCTGCAGGATGGAGGACACGCACGATGAGTTTCCTGGTGTTGGTGCTGGCGGTCTGGATCGAGAAGTTCTCGGCCTTGCGTCGGCGATTGCAGCGCGACGGCGGATGGTTGCGTGAGCTGGCCAAGCTGGAGTCGAGCCCACGCATGGGCAAACGGCCTTGGTTGATTCTCGTGCTGTTGGTGTTGTTGCCGGTGGCCCTGCTGGCGCTGTTGCTGTTGGTGTTGGAGCCGGTGGCTTATGGTTTGCTGGCGCTGCCGGTGCACTTGCTGGTGGTGATTTACAGCTTGGGCCGTGGCGACTTGCTGGCTGAACTGGGGCCGTTTCGCGATGCGTGGCGGCGCGGCGATCTGCAAGCCGCCGAGCACGTGGCCGAGCGCGACCTGAAGATTGCGGCCGACAGTGGCGAGCAGTTACTGGAACGCGTGCAAGGCCGTCTGCTCTGGCAGGCCTACCAAAGCTTTTTTGCGGTGATTTTCTGGTATTTCCTATTGGGGCCGGTCGCGGCGCTGGCCTATCGCCTGTTGGCGTTGGCCAGCGAACATAGCCAAAACCCCTTGGTGGCCGAGCGTGCCGGGCAGTTGCGCCACGCGTTTGACTGGTTGCCGGTACGCTTGCTGGCGGCGAGTTTTGCCTTGGTGGGTAACTTTGTCGCGGTCAGCCGTGTGATGCTGCATGAACTGCTGAGTTGGGACATCAGCGCTGCACAACTGATGGAAAAAGTCGGTTTGGTGGCGGCTGAAATCCCACCGCCGGCAGTGGGGGCCGACGGCATCAACAGCCTCGATCGTTTGTGGGAACTGCTGCTGCGTGCGGCGGTGCTGTGGTATGCCGGGTTTGCGATTTGGACGGTGCTGCCCTAGCGAGCAAGAAGTTCGGGCTTTTGTGGCGAGGGAGCAAGCTCGCGCTCGACTGCGTAGCAGTCGCCAGCGTTTGGGGCCGTTTCGCGCCCCCGCGGCAGCAAGCTGCCTCGCCACAATAAACCTGCTCACCACAGGCCGTTAACCTTACGTTACAAAACTACCTTTCAAATTGAGCTATACAGACAGAGCGCCAAATAGTGGCTATCTGCCGTATTTCCCTGCGCCTCAATAAAAATAATAGAAAGGGAGTTCACCCGTGAAGAGCTTGCTCTATCCCGCCGTCGCACTGATGAATCGCCTGAGTTTCGGCATGAAATTCAGCCTGATCAGCGTGCTGTTCCTGCTGCCGATGCTGGCGACCAACTATTTCCTGGTGCGCGATTCCTGGTCTGAATACCAGGGCACGCGGATCGAACTGCAAAGCCTCGACCTGCTCGGCAGCAGCCTGGCGCTGCGCCGCGATCTGGAAACCCTCAACAACCAGGTACAGATCAACGCGGTGCTCGGCCAATCCGGCAAGGCCGGTGATCTGGAGGGCAAAATCAGCGCTTTGGAACAACGCGTACTGAGCCGCCTGCAAAGCCTTGACGCAATGGCCACCGCCCCTGAACACATCAGCGTTTTTGACGGTAAACGCGATGAGATGATTACCGCGTTCAAGGCCCAACAAGAGGAAACCTCGCTGCTGAGCAAAAGCGCGCTGATCGGCAAATTGCTCAACCAGGCGCAGATGCTCAGCCAGATCATTGCCAGCCAATCCGGCTTGAGTCGCGACGCCCAGAGCGATTTACGCCAACTCAGTGAGCTGGTCAACAGTGTTACCCCGCAGGTCACTCAAACCTTGGGTGAAGGGCGGGCCATGGGTGCATATTCCCTGGGTCAGGGCTTTCTTAACTCTTCCTCCAGCACGCGCTTTGACGAGCTGCTGCAGCAGTTGGAAAAACTCCAGGCCGAGTACGCCTTGAAGTTGCAGGATGCCCTGGGGGCCAGCCAAGCCGCGCATGCGGCGCTCGATAACCTGGCCAAGGCCAGCAGTGCGAGCCTCAAGCAAGGCAGTGAAGTGTTTGAAGAGCAGGTCGTCATGGTCGATACCCTTGACGCCCCGTGGCAGCCTTTCTACGAAGACGTCAGCACGCTGATGGCCCAGACCTATCAGCTCAACGAAGCCACGCTGATGTTCCTCGAACAGCAACTGGAGCTGCGCCTTGCCCAAAACCGCACGCATATGATGGTGCTGGTCTGCGCCCTGGCGGCGGTGTTTTTGCTGATTTTCTACTTGTACGCGGGTTTCTATGCCTCGACCCGCACAACCTTGCGCCGCCTGGGGGCGATGATGGACAAGGTTGCGGCGGGTGATATGACCGTCACCTTCGTTGCGCAGAGCCGCGATGAGCTGGGCGATCTGGGCCAGGTATTCAACGCCACCGTAGCCAAAATTCACGACCTGATCGAGCGCGTCGGCCACACCGTCAGCCAGGTCGAGTTGCAAGCCGGCCAGGTGCAGGCGGTGTCGGCCCAGAGCAATCAGGCGGTTTGCGGGCAGCGCAGCCAGATCGAACAGGTGGCTACGGCCATGAATCAAATGTCCTCCACGGCCCAGGAAGTGGCGCGCAGCGCGGCAGCGGCGGTCAGCAGTGCCCATAGCGTCAATGATGAAACCGTCAGCGGCCGTGGCCTGGTGCAATCCCAGCAGGGCAGCATTGCGCGCCTGGCCTCGGAGATTGAGGAGTCGGTGCGCGTCATCAATCAATTGGCCATCGACAGCCAATCGATCAGCAGTGTGCTGGAAGTGATCAAGAGCATCGCCGAACAAACCAACCTGCTGGCGCTGAATGCCGCGATCGAAGCGGCACGCGCCGGCGAGCAAGGCCGTGGTTTTGCGGTGGTGGCCGACGAGGTGCGCACCCTGGCCCGGCGCACCCAGCATTCCACCGAAGAAATCGAACAGATGATCAGCCGATTGCACAGCGGGGTCGGCGCAGCGGTGAAGGCCATGGGCACCAGCCACACCATGGCGAATGGCACCGTGGGGCAGTCGGAAAAGGTGCAGCAGGCCCTGGAAAATATCCTCGGTGCCGTCGGCATGATCGTCGACCAGAACCAGCAGATCGCCGCCGCGGTAGAGCAGCAGACCGCTGTCGCCCACGATATCGACCAGAACATCGTCGCGATCAATCGTGCGGGCGAGCATGCGGCCCAGGGCGCGCATCAGACCGAAACGGCGAGCCGACTGCTGTCGATGCAGGTCATCGAGTTGAAGCAATTGATCGGAGCGTTTCGCGTGTAAGTCTGGCGCGTAGGAATTTACCCTTGAGTGATGTGGTGCCTGTCCTGATTTACCTGTGGGTCTTTTTTGGGTGCGCGAATGGGTGAGAATTTATTTCAACCAGTCACGGACCAAGGGAGGCACGGCGATGGCCGCTGTTATCGGCATCAAAGGGCACTGCGCCCATTGCGACATCACGTTTTCACTCAGGCCTTGGCAACTGAACGCCATTGCCATCGATGAGCCCTTTGGCTGCCCGTACTGCCAACTAATCCTGCAGTTGAACTGCCCAAGGCAGCTGCGCCAATTTAAATCGCTGGACCACTGGGCCATGGTGCACCCGAGCATGATGGTACTGACCAGTGTGGTGCTGATTGTGGCGATGGTGGCTGAGTGGGTGGGGTTGCTCAGCGTGATCGGGCAACTCAATGTTTCACTGGTGGTCGTGCTGGTGCATTTCCTGGTGCTGCGTTATGCCCGTCATCGCCAGCGGCTGACGCTGGACTTGCAAGCCGTCAACCCACTACCAATTGAACAGCTCGCACGCATTGCGTGTGCTCGTCTCGGCCAACAATAAGGGGCTGATGCCCAGGCGTTCGGCCAAGGCGGTGCAGATGTCCGGCAGGTGTTGCGGGCTGTTGCGCTGGCCTGGGTACATGGCGGGCGCCATGTCCGGTGAATCGGTTTCCAGTACCACCGCGTCAAGCGGCAATTGGGCGAGCACCTTGTGCATGCGCAGCGCCTGCGGCCACGTGGCCGCACCGCCCAGGCCCAGTTTGAAGCCGAGCTTGATGTACTCGCGGGCCTCTTCAACACTGCCGGCGAACGCATGGATGATGCCGCCGCGTGGCACGCGGATGCGCTTGAGCGTGGCGACCACCGCCGCGTGGCTGCGGCGCACGTGCAGCAGCGCCGGAAGCTGGAAGTCCACCGCCAGTTTCAGCTGGGCTTCAAACAGGCTTTGCTGGCGCTCGCGGTCCAGCTGTTCGAGAAAGTAGTCCAGGCCGATTTCGCCGACGGCGCACAGTTGGCGGTGGCCGTGCAGGCGCGAAAGCCAATCGCCCAACTCGGTCAGGTCGGCGGGGCGATGCTCATCGAGGTACACCGGGTGCAGGCCGAAGGCGGCGAACAAACCTTCATCGTCTTGCACCAGATCCCACAGCCGTTGCCAGTTCTGCTGATACACCCCCAACACCACCATGCGCTGCACGCCGAGTTGCCGGCTGTGGGCGAGGACTTCGCGACGATCATGATCGAAGTCCGGGAAGTCCAGGTGGGTGTGGGTGTCGATCAGCTCCACATTCAGGCCTCGTGAATGCGCTGCTTGAAGGTCCGGCCAATGGCGTGCACGCCCGGTTGGTACTGTTCTTCCTCGATGGCGGCCAGGGCCAGGCGCAGGGCGGTGTCGGCAATCAGTTGGTGCTGCTGGGCCATGGCGTTGACCGGGAGCGGCAGGAAGTCGAGCAATTGGGTGTCGCCAAATGTGCCCAGGCGCAGCGGTCGGGATTTGAGCGGGAAGTCGTGCAGCGCATCAAACACCCCTTGCAGCAGCACGTAGGACGTGGTCACCAGCGCGTCAGGCAAATGCCCCAATTGCTGTAGAAGTTGCTCCATCAGCTGTCGGCCGCAGTCACGGCTGAAGGCTTCACCCTCTTCGATGATGACGTCACCGGTGAACCCTTGCAGGGCTTCGCGGAAACCGGCGGCACGCTCCTGGCTGATACTCAGCTCAGGCCGTGCGCCGATCAGCGCGATCTGCTTGGGCAGCGGCTGCAACAGGCTACTGGTCAGTTGCTGGCAGGCTTGACGGTCATCGCTGACTACCGAGCAGAACTGATCCGGTGCCATCACTCGGTCGATGGCAATCACTGGCAGGCCTTTGGCTTGCAGCTCGCGGTAGCTGTCATCGCTGGCCGGCAGGCAGCTGGCGACGAACAGCGCATCGCAGCGCCGAGCGCGGAACAGTTGCAGCAGCTGGCGCTCACTGCCCGCCTCATCGTCGGAGCTTGCGATCAGTAACTGATAGCCGCGAGCTCGCGCGCCTTGTTCCAACAACTTGGCAATCCGTGCGTAACTGGGGTTTTCCAGGTCCGGCAGGATAAAGCCCAAGGTGCGCGTATGCCGGCTGCGCAGCCCGGCCGCCTGGGGGTTGGGGGTAAAGCCATGGGCTTCGACCACCGCACGCACCCGCTCCACCGTTGCGGGGCTGATGCGTTGCTGTGCGGCCTTGCCATTGATGACGTAGCTTGCGGTGGTCACGGACACACCGGCCAGACGTGCGATATCACTGAGTTTCAAACCGGGATTTCCTTGTTTTTTAGAGCCTGCCCCGACATTTTGTCCAATCGTAACCGATTCCTGCACACGGCTATTGTCTGAGCTCAAGCGCTGAGTGGTCCTTCAAGCTTGCATAATTAGCGCGTAATCTGCCATAAATTCTAGATTAAACGTTTCAGCAGGCGTATTTTTGCGATGTTCGCCACTGAGTGACTACTGCCAATTGACCACTCAGTCAGTTATTTTTGAACGCCGCCACGCTGATTTATTCAAAACAATACCTAGTGCATACACTGCACTAACTAGGAGAACGGCATGCTTGAGCTCACTGTAGAGCAGATATCCATGGGCCAGGTGGCTGTGGACAAATCTGCTGCCTTGCACCTGCTCGCTGACAAACTGGTGGCCGATGGCCTGGTCGCCGAGGGTTACCTCAGTGGCTTGCAAGCCCGTGAAGCCCAAGGCTCGACCTTTCTCGGCCAAGGTATTGCCATCCCTCATGGCACTCCGCAAACCCGCGACCAAGTGTTTTCTACCGGCGTGCGCCTGCTGCAGTTCCCCGAAGGCGTGGACTGGGGCGACGGCCAGATCGTCTACCTGGCGATTGGCATTGCCGCCAAATCCGATGAACACCTGCGCCTGTTGCAACTGCTCACCCGTGCCCTCGGTGAAACCGACCTGGGCCAGGCGTTGCGCCGTGCCAGTTCCGCCGAAGCCTTGCTGAAGCTGCTGCAAGGCGCGCCGCAGGAACTGGCGCTGGATGCGCAGATGATCAGCCTGGGCGTGTCCGCCGATGATTTTGAAGAACTGGTGTGGCGCGGTGCGCGCCTGCTGCGCCAGGCCGACTGTGTGAGCAACGGCTTTGCCGCCGTATTGCAGCAAGTTGACGCATTGCCCCTGGGCGACGGCCTGTGGTGGCTGCACAGCGAGCAGACCGTGAAACGCCCGGGCCTTGCGTTCGTGACGCCGGACAAACCGATGCGTTACCTCGGCCAGCCACTCAACGGTCTGTTTTGCTTGGCCAGCCTCGGTGAAGCGCACCAGACCTTGCTCGAGCGCCTGTGCGCGTTGTTGATTGAAGGTCGCGGCCAGGAACTGGGCCGCGCCACCAGCAGCCGTGCGGTGCTCGAAGTGCTCGGCGGCGAACTGCCGCCTGATTGGCCAAGCGCGCGCATCACCCTGGCCAACGCCCATGGTTTGCACGCCCGCCCGGCAAAGATCCTCGCGCAATTGGCGAAAAGTTTTGACGGCGATATCCGCGTGCGCGTCAAAGATGGCCCAGTGGGCGCCGTGTCTGTGAAAAGCCTGAGCAAGCTGCTGAGCCTCGGCGCGCGGCGTGGCCAGGTGCTGGAGTTTATCGCTGAGCCGTCGATTGCTGGCGATGCGCTGCCCGCTCTATTGGCGGCGGTAGAAGAGGGCCTCGGCGAAGAAATCGAGCCGCTGCCGACCGTAAGTGCCCAGCCCGCCACGGTCGACATCGAACCGGTCATCAGCGCGCCCACAGCCGGCAGCCAGATCCAGGCCATCGCCGCCGCGCCTGGCATTGCCATCGGGCCTGCGCATATCCAGGTTCAGCACGTATTCGATTACCCACTGCGCGGCGAGTCTTCAGCCGTTGAACGCCAGCGCCTGCAGAGCGCCCTGGCCGATGTGCGCCGTGACATCCAGGGCCTGATCGAGCGCAGCCAAGCCAAAGCCATTCGCGAGATTTTCATCACCCACCAGGAAATGCTCGACGACCCGGAACTGACCGACGAAGTCGACACCCGCCTCAAGCAAGGCGAGAGCGCCGAAGCCGCGTGGATGAGCGTGATCGAGGCTGCTGCCAAGCAGCAGGAGGCGCTGCAGGACGCCTTGCTCGCCGAGCGCGCCGCCGACCTGCGCGACATCGGCCGCCGTGTGCTGGCGCAACTGTGCGGCGTCGACACCGCCGAGGAGCCGAGCGAGCCTTACATCCTGGTGATGGACGAGGTCGGCCCTTCTGACGTCGCGCGCCTGGACCCGGCCCGCGTCGCCGGTATTCTCACGGCGCGTGGTGGCGCCACGGCCCACAGCGCCATCGTCGCGCGGGCGTTGGGCATTCCCGCGTTGGTAGGTGCAGGCCCGGCCGTATTGTTGCTCGTGCCCGGCACGCCGTTGTTGCTTGATGGCCAGCGCGGTCGCCTGCATATCGACCCCGACGCCGCCGCCCTGCAACGCGCCACCGTCGAGCGCGACACCCGCGAGCAACGCCTGCAAGCCGCCTCGGCCCAGCGTCACGAACCGGCGCTGACCCGCGATGGCCACGCCGTGGAAGTGTTCGCCAATATCGGCGAAAGCGCCGGTGTTGCCGCGGCGGTGGAGCAGGGCGCCGAAGGCATCGGCCTGCTGCGCACCGAGCTGATTTTCATGGCGCACCCGCAAGCGCCGGATGAGGCCACCCAGGAAGCCGAATACCGTCGCGTGCTTGATGGCCTCGGTGGCCGCCCGCTGGTGGTGCGCACCCTCGACGTCGGTGGTGATAAGCCGCTGCCGTATTGGCCGATTGCCCAGGAAGAAAACCCGTTCCTCGGCGTGCGCGGTATTCGCCTGACCTTGCAGCGCCCGCAGATCATGGAAGCCCAACTGCGCGCGCTGCTGCGTTCGGCGGATAGCCGGCCGCTGCGCATCATGTTTCCCATGGTCGGCAGCGTCGATGAATGGCGCGCGGCCCGTGACATGACCGAGCGCCTGCGCCTGGAAATCCCGGTGGCGGACTTGCAGCTGGGCATCATGATCGAAGTGCCGTCCGCCGCGTTGCTGGCGCCGGTACTCGCCAAGGAAGTCGACTTTTTCAGCGTCGGCACCAACGACCTGACCCAGTACACCCTGGCCATCGACCGTGGCCACCCGACGCTGTCGGCCCAGGCCGATGGCCTGCACCCGGCGGTGTTGCAGCTGATCGACATCACCGTGCGCGCCGCCCATGCCCATGGCAAATGGGTTGGCGTGTGTGGCGAGTTGGCGGCGGACCCGTTGGCGGTGCCGGTGCTGATCGGCCTGGGTGTGGATGAGTTGAGTGTGTCGGCCCGCAGCATTCCTGAAGTAAAAGCGCGGGTGCGTGAATTCAGTCTGAGCGAGGCCCAGGGCCTGGCGCAAAAAGCCCTTGCGGTGGGTTCGCCCGCGCAAGTGCGAGCCCTAGTGGAGGCCGTGTAAATGGCGAATATTCTGACCCTGACGCTCAACCCGGCGTTGGACCTCACAGTACGCCTGGCACGCCTGCAGCCGGGTGAAGTCAACCGCAGCGAAACCTTGCTGACCCACGCCGCCGGCAAAGGCGTGAATGTGGCGCAGGTGTTGGCCGATCTTGGCCATTACGTGAGCGTGGGCGGTTTTCTCGGCGGCGCAAACCCCGAGGCTTTCGATGCACTGATCGCCAGCCGTGGGTTTGGCGACGCGTTCATCCGCGTGCCGGGCGAAACCCGCAGCAATATCAAGATTGCCGAAGAGGACGGCCGGGTCACCGACATCAACGCGCCGGGGCCTTTGGTGAGTGAGCAGGCGCAAAAAAAATTGCTGAAGCTACTGGCGGTGATCGCGCCTGAATTCGATGTGGTGGTGGTCGCCGGCAGCTTGCCGCGTGGCGTCAGCGTGCAGTGGTTCCAGGCATTGCTGGAGGAACTGAAATCGCTCGGTTTGAAAATCGCCCTCGACACCAGCGGCGAAGCCTTGCGCGCAGGCCTCAAGGTGGGCCCGTGGTTGATCAAACCCAACACTGAAGAACTCGCCGAAGCCCTGGATTGCCCCACCGATTCCATCGCACAACAGGCCCAGGCTGCCGAGCGCTTGCACGCTCAAGGCGTGGAGCATGTGGTGATCTCCCATGGCGCCGACGGTGTGAACTGGTTCAGCCCAGGCACGGCGCTGCATGCCACGCCGCCCAAGGTCAGCGTCGCCAGCACGGTGGGTGCGGGCGACTCGTTGCTGGCCGGGATGCTCCATGGGTTGCTCAGCTTTGATCTGCCGGAAACCACCCTGCGCCGGGCCACGGCGATTGCTGCGATGGCGGTTACGCAGATTGGTTTTGGTATCAGCGATGACGCGCAATTGGCGCGCCTCGAAAGCGGCGTCCATGTGCGCGCGCTAACAGAACAATAAGAGGGTTTGTGATGAAGTTAGCCATTGTTACTGCCTGCCCGAACGGCATGGTCACCAGTGTGCTGTGCGCCCGCTTGTTGGACGCCGCTGCGCAGCGCCAGGGCTTGCGCACCAGCGTTGAAGTGGTGGACGTGCAGCGCCCGGAACGCCAGTTGTCCCAGGCCACGCTCGACGACGCCGAATGGGTGTTGCTGGTCAGCAGCACGCCGGTCGACATGCAGCGGTTTGTGGGCAAGCGTGTGTTCCAGAGCACGCCGGCCCAGGCGCTGGCGGATGTGGACGCGGTATTGCGTCGCGGCGCCGAAGAGGCCGAGGTCTATGTCGCGACGCAACAGGTGGCCAAAACCGCGCCGCGTATCGTGGCGGTCACTGCCTGCCCAACCGGCGTGGCCCACACCTTCATGGCTGCCGAAGCCTTGCAGCAAACGGCCAAGCGCCTGGGCTACGACTTGCAGGTCGAGACCCAAGGCTCGGTCGGCGCGCGCACGCCGTTGAGCCCGGAGGCCATCGCCAATGCCGATGTGGTGTTGCTGGCGGCCGATATCGAAGTCGCCACCGAGCGCTTCGCCGGCAAGAAGATCTACCGTTGCGGCACCGGCATTGCCCTCAAGCAATCCGAAGCGACCCTCAACAAGGCCTTGGCCGAAGGCGCGGTGGAAAGTGCGGCGACGGGCGCGGTGGCTAAGAAGTCGGAAAAAACCGGCGTGTACAAGCACCTGCTCACCGGCGTGTCGTTCATGTTGCCGATGGTGGTGGCGGGCGGGTTGTTGATCGCCTTGTCGTTTGTGTTCGGCATTCATGCGTTTGAAGAAAAAGGCACCTTGGCGGCGGCCCTCAAAACCGTCGGCGACCAGGCCTTCATGCTGATGGTGCCGCTGCTGGCGGGTTACATCGCCTACTCGATTGCTGATCGGCCTGGGCTGGCGCCCGGCATGATCGGCGGGTTGTTGGCGGGTACATTGGGGGCAGGTTTTATCGGCGGCATCCTCGCCGGTTTCCTGGCAGGTTACTGCGTCAAGCTGATCACTCGCGCAGTGAAGTTGCCGCAAAGCCTGGAAGCACTCAAGCCGATACTGATCATTCCGTTGCTGGCGAGTTTGTTCACGGGCCTGGCGATGATCTACCTGGTCGGCCCACCGGTTGCGCGGTTGCTCACCAGCCTCACGGACTTTCTCAGCACCATGGGCACCACCAACGCGGTGCTGCTGGGCATTCTGTTGGGCGCCATGATGTGTGTCGACTTGGGCGGGCCGATCAACAAAGCGGCGTACGCGTTTTCGGTCGGCTTGCTGGCGGCTTCCAGCGGTGCGCCGATGGCCGCGACCATGGCCGCCGGGATGGTGCCGCCGATTGGCATGGGCATCGCCACGTTTCTGGCACGCCGCAAGTTTGCGCAGACCGAGCGCGAAGCCGGTAAGGCCGCGATGATTCTGGGCCTGTGCTTTATCTCCGAGGGCGCGATTCCGTTTGCGGCCAAAGACCCGCTGCGCGTAATCCCGGCCAGCATCGCCGGTGGTGCGCTGACCGGCGCATTGTCGATGTACTTCGGCTGTAAACTCGCCGCGCCGCACGGTGGCTTGTTTGTGCTGGTGATCCCGAATGCGATGAACCATGCGTTGCTGTACTTGCTGGCGATTGTTGCCGGTAGCCTGTTGACGGGGTTGGTGTATGCGCTGATCAAGCGTCCGGAAGCGGTGGAGCTGTCGGTAGCGCCGGTACAGGCCTGACACCGTTCAAAATGTGGGAGCGGGCTTGCTCGCGAAAGCAATCTGTCAGTCACCCTATTCGGCGACTGACACTGCGCTTTCGCGAGCAAGCCCGCTCCCACATTTGGATCTCCACCGTTGCTGAACCGGGTGTCATCTCTGCTTCATCCCGCCATGCTTTAGTTGCCCTTTTGATATTCAAGAGGGCACCTGCATGAGCCACTTCGATCTCGGCCGTCGCCGCGTGATGCAAGCCGTTGGCGCCGGGCTGTTACTGCCGGGCCTGGCGCCAGCGGTCATCGCCTCGGTCAAGGACCGGCCGCAACTCACCGACGGCGTGCAGTCCGGCGACCTGTTTGGCGACCGTGCGATGATCTGGAGCCGCAGCGACCGCCCGGCAAAAATGGTCGTGGAGTGGGACACCCGCAGTGTGTTCAGCAACCCGCGCAAATTCGTCTCGCCATTGGCCGACAGCCGCACCGACTTTACCGCCCGCGTCGAACTCACCGGGCTGCCGGTCGACCAGGCGATTTTCTACCGCGTGCACTTCGAAGACGCCCAGACCGGCGTCGTCAGTGAACCGTGGTTCGGCCACTTGCGCAGCGTGCCGCAACAGCGTCGCGACATCCGGTTTGTGTGGAGTGGCGACACCGTCGGCCAGGGCTTCGGCATCAACCCGGACATCGGCGGCATGCGCATCTATGAAGCCATGCGCCTGCGCCTGCCGGACTTCTTTATCCACAGCGGCGACACCATCTACGCCGACGGCCCGGTGCCGGCGCAACTGACCGTTGAAGACGGACGCATCTGGCGCAACATCACCACCGACGCCAAGAGTAAAGTGGCCGAAACCCTGGATGAATATCGCGGCAATTACCGCTACAACCTGCTCGACGAAAACGTGCGTCGCTTCAATGCCGAGGTGCCGCAGATCTGGCAGTGGGATGATCACGAGGTGGTGAATAACTGGTCGCCGAGCAAGCAGCTTGATGAGCGTTACCAGACCAAGGACATCAACACCCTGGTCGCGCGCGCGCGCCAGGCCTGGCTGGAGTATTCACCGATGCGCCGGCAAAGCGCCGACGGTGGCGGGCGGATTTATCGCAAGCTCAATTACGGCCCATTGCTGGATGTGTTTGTGCTGGATATGCGCAGCTATCGCGGCCCCAACGACGACAACCTGGGCGGCGCAAAACCTTTCATGGGCCGCGAGCAGCTGGACTGGCTCAAGCGCGAACTCAAGGCTTCCCAGGCGCAATGGAAAGTCATCGCCGCCGACATGCCCATCGGCCTTGGCGTGCCCGACGGCGAGGTCAGCCCCGGCGTGCCGCGCTGGGAAGCCATCGCCAACGGCGACCCTGGCCCGGCGCAAGGCCGCGAGCTGGAAATTGCCGAGCTGTTGGGCTTTTTGCGCGCGCAACAGGTGCGCAACCATGTGTGGCTGACTGCGGATGTGCACTACTGCGCGGCGCATCACTACCACCCGGATCGTGCGGCGTTTCAGGATTTCGAGCCGTTCTGGGAGTTTGTCGCCGGGCCGTTGAACGCGGGGAGTTTTGGGCCTAATCCACTGGACAAGACGTTTGGGCCTGAGGTGGTGTTCGAGAAGGCGCCGCCGGCGCAAAACACCTCGCCGTTCGCCGGGTTTCAGTTCTTTGGTGAGGTGCAGATTGATGGGCAGACGGCGGAGCTGACCGTGATTTTGCGTGATCTGGATGGCGTTTCAGTGTTCGAGCAGAAGCTGCAACCGGTCTGATTTGAAATGCAATTAAAACTGTGGGAGCGGGCTTGCTCGCGAATGCGGTGTGTCAGCCACTTCATCTGTCACTGATACATCGCTTTCGCGAGCAAGCCCGCTCCCACAGTTTGATCTATGTATCTTCAAGCATTAATAGACGTCCCGACGATAGCGCCCTTGCTCAATCAAGCGCTCAACCGCCTCGCTGCCCAGCACCTCGTGCAGCACCTGATCCACGCCGGTTGCCATGCCCTGCAAACTGCCGCACACATAAATCGCGGCGCCATCGGCCAGCCATCTACGCAGCACGTCTGCCGATTCGCGCAGGCGATCCTGTACATAGATCTTCTCTTGCTGATCCCGCGAAAATGCCAGGTCCAGCAAGGCCAGATCACCGCTCGCCAGCCAGCCTTGCAGCTCGTCCTGGCACAAGTAGTCATGGGCGATATTGCGTTCGCCGAACAGCAACCAGTTGCGCTGCTGGCCCTCGGCAATACGTGCCTTGAGCAAGCTGCGCAAGCCGGCAAGGCCTGTGCCGTTACCCAGCAGGATCAGCGGCATCGGCGTGTCCGGCAAGTGGAAGCCACTGTTGCGGCGCAGGCGCAAGCTGATGCTAGAACCGATGGCGGCGTGTTCCGTCAGCCAGCCCGAGCCCAGACCCAGGCTGCCGTCGGGGTGACGCTCCTGGCGCACGATCAGCTCCAATAGGCCGTCGCTGGCAATCGAGGCGATGGAGTATTCGCGCATGCCCAAGGGCACCAAGGCGTTCACCAGCGCTTGGGCATGCAGGCCGACCAGGTGCGCACGGTTGTCCGGCAGTTGGCGTGTAGCCAGGGCTTGGTTGAGGGTTTGCGCCAGGCCGTCGATCAGCACGCCATCGCTGCCGGCCAGGCCGAGGCCTTCGAGGAAGTGTTCGACGGCCGATGGGCCATTGCGTGGCAGCACTCCCACCAAGTCACCGGCCAGCCAGCCGTGTGGCGACGGCGGTGTGAGACCGAGCAGGTAGATGCTCGAACCGACGCTGCCACGATTGAGCAGGGTGCGCTGGGCCAGTGTCCAGTTTTCGTACTGGGCGGTCTGCCACGCTGCTGCCGGCGCGTGACCGGTGATCTGGCCCAGTTGCTGCTGCCAGGTGAGCAAGGCATCGGCGTCACCACTGTCGACTTCCACCGGCGCGAACAACGGGTTGCCGCCTTGGTGGGTCAGCCAGAAATGCAGGCGCCGGGCAAAGCCGCAAAAGTGTTCGTACTGGCGATCACCCAGGGCCAGTACCGAGTAGTTCAGGCCTTTGAGCGACAGGTCCTGGCCGAGCACGCTGCGTTCAAAACCACGGGCGCTGTCGGGCGCTTCGCCGTCGCCGAAAGTGCTGACTACGAACAGCGCATTTTCAGACTGGCGCAGGTCATCCTGGCTGACGCTGCCCAAGGGCTGCACCTTCACCGGCAAGCCAGCGGCCTGGAGTTGACCGGCCGTCTGCCACGCCAGTTGCTCGGCAAAACCACTTTGGCTGGCAAAACCGATCAGCCAGGCCGGGGCATCGCCAGGGTTGGCGCCGAGGCCTTTGCGCGCATCGCGTACCTGGCGTTTTTTACGCCGACGGTCCAGGTACAGCAGCCAGCCGGTAATAAAGAACAGTGGCATGCACAGCGCGCTGACGGTGAGGATGATGCGCCCGACCAGGCCGAAATAACTGCCGGTGTGCAGCGCGTAAATACTGGTCAGCAGTTGCGACTTGAGGGTCTTGCTGGCGTACCGGTCATGGACGTTGACCTCGCCGGTGGCAGGGTCGAGGTTGATCTGGTTCAGCGCGCGGTCATGCGGCGATGATTTGAGCAGGTAATACACAATGGCCGGTTGCCCGGCGACGGCCGGCATGCGGATGTTGTAAGCGCTCAGGCCGGGACCGGCGTTGGCGTAGATGCTGCTCCAGATGGCGTCGTAATTGGCCACGGGCGCGGGGCCTTCGGGCGGTGGGCCGCGTTTGCGCATGCGCTCATTGTTCGGGGCATCGGACAACAGTTTGGTCAGGCCCTGGTTGTACCAATCGTAGGACCACGACAAGCCGGTCAGCGCCGCCAACAGATAAAACAGCAGGCACCAGGTGCCGAACACCGAGTGCAAATCCCAGTTGAAGCTGCGGCCTTTTTTGCGCCAGTCAACCGTCAGCCAGGCGCGCCAGCTTGCCACTTGGCGCGGCCAGCGCAGGTACAGGCCGGAGAGGCAGAAAAACAGCAGGATCAGCGTGCAGGCGCCGGTGATTTGCCGGCCGGTGTCGCCCATGGCGAGGAAGCGGTGCAACTGCAGGATAAAGACGAACACATCCTGGCCGACAGCGTCGCCCATGTAGTCGCCCGTGTACGGGTCGAAGTAGCGCATCTGGCCACGACGCTCGCCGGGCGGTGCGCTGAAGATCACGCGCGCGGCATTGCCACTTTCGCTTTCCACCCACAGCATTGACACGGTCTTGCCTTCGGTGGCCTCAAGCTTGCGCACCAACTCGGCGGGCGGCAGTACGCCAGCTTCGCGTTTTTCGACGTGCAGGACCGTGGGGTTAAGCGCCCGCAGAATTTCATCCTGAAACGAGACCGTCGCCCCGGTAATCCCCATCAATGCCAGCACCAGCCCGGCGGTAATGCCGAAGAACCAGTGCAACTGGAACAGGGTTTTCTTCAACACGTCTGACGGCCTCGCTGAACGGGATAGATAGGTTACGGCGCGCATTATGCCGTGGGTTAACGAGAAATATTCTGTTTTGCACGCAAAAGCCCCACGCATCCGATGCGTGGGTTTCGGCCGGGCGGTTTTGATCGCTGCCGTCTGCTGTGTTTTACACCGCGGATAGGAATCAATGCCATTGGCGCCTCTCTGATTTCAGGTGATGCTCCCCATGCTGCGCCACATTCCCGGCCTGTTCTCTCGCGAGGAGATGCTGCGCATTCGCCAAGCCCTGGAAAACACCGAGTGGGCCGACGGTAAAGTCACCGCCGGGCTCCAGTCTGCACAAGGTCAACGAGGTGACTCGCGGCGCGCGCTACGCCGGGTTTTTCTGGACTCAAGGCCTGGTGCGTGAAGACAGCCAGCGTACCTTGCTGTTCGAGATGGACGGCGCCCTCCAGCAACTGACCCGCGATGTACCCGACCACCCGGCGCTGATCCAGCTCACCGGTACGTACCACAACCTGTTGCGCCGCTGGGTCGAGGTCTGAGGTGGGCTTCCAAAGTCCTGGAGGCAGCTGTCGAGGGGTATCGACGTTCAGCCGAGGGCGGCGATTTTCGAGGGCAATTCAGTTTTGCGGCGGCGTTGGCCGATAGAGGGCAGGTCGACGATGCGCTGAAGTGGTTGCGCAAAGCCCTGGCAGGCGGGAATTTGAAGTTTTTACGGGTGGCGCACCCGGCGTTGGCGGCGGCGAGTGATCCGCAGATTCGGGCGATGGCCAAGGTGTACCAACAGCTATGCTACGGAACTTGATCGTTCCCACGCTCTGCGTGGGAATGCCGCCTTGGGCGCTCCGCGTCCGCTCTAACGGCGTGACGCGGAGCGTCACCGGATGCGTGCCCACGCAGAGCGTGGGCACGATCAGGTCGTTCCCGGGACGGATGATCAGACGTAGTAAGACTTCAACGGCGGGAAGCCATTGAACTCAACCGCGCTGTAGCTGGTGGTGTACGCACCGGTCGACAGCCAGTACAAACGGTCACCAATTGCCAGGTTCAGCGGCAGGCCGTACTTGTAGTTTTCGTACATGATGTCGGCGCTGTCGCAGGTAGGGCCGGCAATCACCACTTCTTCCATCTCACCTTTCTTCTCGGTCCAGATCGGGAACTTGATGGCTTCGTCCATGGTTTCGATCAGGCCAGAGAATTTGCCCACATCCGTGTACACCCAACGCTCGACGGCGGTGCGCGATTTACGTGCAACCAATACCACTTCGCTGACCAGGATACCGGCGTTGGCGATCAACGAACGGCCCGGCTCCAGGATGATTTCCGGCAGGTCGTCGCCGAAGTCTTCCTTGAGGAAACGGATGATTTCCTGGGCGTAGGTTTCCAGGCTGTTGGTGCGGGTGATGTAGTTGGCCGGGAAGCCGCCGCCCATGTTGATCAGCTTGAGGTGGATGCCGTCTTCTTCTTTCAGGCGCTCGAAGATCACTTTGACCTTGGCGATCGCTGCGTCCCACACGCTGATGTCGCGCTGTTGCGAACCGACGTGGAACGAGATGCCGTACGGCACCAGGCCCAGGTCGCGGGCGAGGATCAGCAGGTCCATGGCCATGTCGGTCTGGCAGCCGAATTTGCGCGACAACGGCCAGTCAGCCGTGGTCGAGCCTTCGGTGAGAATACGCACATACACTTTCGAGCCCGGCGCAGCCTTGGCAATGTTGCGCAGGTCGGCTTCGGAGTCGGTGGAGAACAGGCGCACGCCTTTATCAAAGAAGTAGCGGATATCCTTGGATTTCTTGATGGTGTTGCCGTAGCTGATACGGTCGGCGCTGACGCCGCGATCCATCACCTTGTCCAGCTCGTAGATCGAGGCGATGTCGAAGCTCGAACCCTTGTCTTTCAACAGGTCGATGATCTCGACGGCCGGGTTGGCCTTGACCGCGTAATAGACTTTGGCGAATTCGAAACCGGCGCGCAGGTCATCGTAGGCCTGGCTGATCATCGCGGTGTCGATCACCACGAACGGGGTTTCTTGCTTGTCGGCGAACGCCTTCATTTTGTCAAAAGTGGCGCGCGCGAAATAATCTTCGACGTTGATCGACATGCTGGGAACTCCTAAGGGCAAACGGTAGTAATCAATGGGTGCAACTGAACGTCCTCCGTATCCCCACTTTGGTTCGCCTACTTCCCAAGGCATGTCGCCGAAAGCAAAAAGGCCATGGGATAACCGCTGCCCTTGGCCTTGCTGTCTCGTCGTCAGTACTTGAGCCGGATGGATCGTTTCCAGCATGGACGTTCGGCGCGAACTTTAGGACGTGAGGGGCTATAGATCAACTAAAAATGTCGCGTTTTTGCACGCGTTCGTCGCAGGACCCGGTGCAGCTACTTATGTAACCGACAGGTGTGACGGATTGATGTTCCCCGGATGGGGATAATTGGAAGGGTTTCCCTGACACACCGGAAGCCAAATGTGGGAGCGGGCTTGCTCGCGAAAGCGGTGTATCAGTCAATATATTCAGTGACTGACACTCCGTATTCGCGAGCAAGCCCGCTCCCACAGTTTGTACTGAGTGGTGTCAGGTCAGGCCAATGCTGTCTCGGCAGGCGAAACGATGCTGGTCTTGCCGCCACGCGACTTACCAGAGCTCAGGTACTCAGCAATCGACTCCTGGGTCACTTCCCCCAGGAACACCCGCTCCGCGTCCATCACCGGCAACCACGAACGGTTGAACTCGTACATGCGCGACAACAGGATGCGCAAATGCTCGTCATACGCCGCTGTGGCGTTGAACTCGCGCAAGTACTGGCTGCACGTACCGGTCTGACGGTGCAGGTCGCGACGTCGTACATAACCCAGCGCTTTGTTCTCGGCACAGGTGACCACCACGTAGCGGCGGTCGGTTTCGTCCATCAGCTCCAGCGCCTCAGCTACGGGGGTTTCCGGGCTTACCGACGGGGCGTTGTCCGCCGCGTCTTCGGCTTTCACCAGCAGCAGGCGCTTGAGGGTGCTGTCCTGGCCGACAAAATTGCTCACGAACTCATCAGCCGGATGCGCCAGCAGGGTGTCCGGATGGTCGATCTGCAGCAGCTTGCCGGCGCGGAAGATCGCAATCTTGTCGCCCAGCTTGATGGCTTCGTCGATGTCGTGGCTGACCATGATCACGGTCTTGTTCAGCGCGCGCTGCATCTCGAAGAACTCGTTCTGGATCATCTCGCGGTTGATCGGGTCGACCGCGCCGAACGGTTCGTCCATCAGCAGCAGCGGCGCATCGGCCGCCAGGGCGCGGATCACACCGATACGCTGTTGTTGGCCACCCGACAGCTCACGCGGGTAGCGGTGCAGGTACTGCTTGGGCTCCAGCTTGATCATGCTCATCAACTCGCGGGCGCGGTCGTGGCATTTCTGCTTGTCCCAGCCGAGCAGCTTGGGCACGACCACGATATTTTCCTCGATGGTCATGTTCGGAAACAGGCCGATCTGCTGGATCACGTAACCGATGTTGCGGCGCAAGGTCACCTCATCCAGGTCGGTGGTGTCTTCGCCGTTGATCAAAATCTTGCCCGAGGTGGGCTTGATCAGGCGGTTGATCATTTTCAGCGTGGTGCTCTTGCCGCAACCCGACGGGCCGAGGAACACACAAATCTCGCCTTCATTGACGGTCAGGCTTACGTCGTTCACGGCGGAGACAGTTTTGCCGTTGCTTTGAAAAGTCTTGGTCAGGTTTTGAAGTTCGATCATTTGAGCAGTCCTTTTGGAGTCAGCGAGCGTTGCAGCCATTGCAGAAGCAGGTCGGCGAAGATGGCCAGAAGACTGACCAGTACGGCGCCAACGATCAGCATCGACATGTCGCTGCGGCTGATGGAAGCCAGAATAAGTACACCCAGGCCACCGGCGCCGATGGTGGCGGCGATGGTCATCACACCAATGTTCATCACCACGGCGGTGCGCACACCGGCGAGGATCACCGGCACGGCGATAGGCAGTTCGACCATGCGCAGGCGCTGGCCGAAGGTCATGCCGATGCCGCGTGCAGCTTCGCGAATGCCCGGATCTACGCCGGTCAACGCCAGGTAGGTGTTACGCATGATCGGCAGCAGCGAATAGAGAAACACCGCAGTGATCGCCGGCATCGGCCCCAGGCCCTGGCCGAACTTGGAGTAGAACGGCAGCAGCAGGCCGAACAGGGCGATGGACGGCACCGTCAGCAGTACCGTGGCGCTGGCTTGCAGTGGGCCGGCCAGGGTTGGGAAGCGCGTCATCAGCACGCCCAGAGGCACACCCACGACGATTGCCAGAATGACGGCAATGCCGACCAGGGTGATGTGCTGCCAGGTCAGTTGCAGGACAAGTGCCCAATCAAGATGGGAAAAGGCGTTCAGGAATTCCATGTCTTCTCCTCTTATGGGTTGATCGGATGTTGGCGCAGGAAGTCTGCGGCCACGGCGGAAGGGCTTTCATGGTCGACGTCGACCCGCGCGTTCAGCTGGCGCATGGTTGCATCGTCGAACAGCGCGGCGAGAGGCTTGAGGTCAGCTTCCAGCTGCGGGTGAGCATCCAGATAAACCTGACGCACCACGGGCGCGGCGGTGTAGTCCGGGAAGTAGTGCTTGTCGTCTTCGAGCAGCTTCAATTTGAAGGCGTCCAGGCGACCGTCGGTGGTGTAGACCAAACCGGCAAACACTTGGCCATTACGCAGCGCGGTGTAGACCAGGCCGGCGTCCATCTGCCGGGTGTTTTTGCGGGTCAAGTTCATGCCGTACAGCTTGACCATGCCAGCCATGCCGTCGGAACGGTTGGCGAACTCGGTGTCCAGGGCCACCAGGCGCGTGCCTTTGGTTTTTTCCGCCAGGGCGGTGGTCAGGTCGCTGATGCTGTTGATCTGCGGGAATTCCTGGGCCACGTTCTCCGGCAGCGCCAACGCGTAGGTGTTGCTGAATTTCGACGGCGACAGCCAGACCAGGCCTTTTTTCGCGTCGAGTTCTTTAACCCGAGCGTAGGACTGTTCGCTGTCGAGCTTCTCGTCCACATGGTTGTAGGCCACCAGCGACACACCGGTGTATTCCCAAATCAGGTCCAGTTGCCCGCTTTCCTGGGCACTGCGCGCCAGGTTGCTGCCCAGGCCGCCGGTCACGCGGGTGTCATAGCCCTTGGCGCGCAGGTACTGGGAAGTGATTTCGGCGAGCAGAGTCTGTTCGGTGAACACCCGGGCGCCGATGCGAATGACTGGTTTTTCTGCGGCTTGCGCAAAACCTGCAAACAGCAGGACGCAGCTCAATATCAACGTCAATTTTTTCATGTGATTTCCTTTGCCAAGCCTTAAGACGGACGCAACCCGCGTTCCAGCCAGAGGCGGCTGGCCATGGTCACCAGACCGTCGAGCAGCAAAGCCAGCAACGCGGTGCACGCGGCGCCGAGCAGCAATTGCGGCTGATTGTTCAGGGCGATGCCGGGGAAGATCAGGCTGCCCAGGCTGTTGGCGCCAATCAGAAACGCCAGCGGTGCGGTGCCGACGTTGATCGCCAGGGCCACACGCACACCGCCGATGATGATCGGCACGGCGTTGGGCAACTCCACGCGAAACAGCACCTGACGCGGCGTCATGCCGATGCCGGTGGCGGCTTCTTTCAGCGAGCCTTGAACGTTTTTGAGGCCTTCGTAGGTGTTGCGCACAATGGGCAGCAACGAGGCGAGGAACAGCGCGAAGATGGCCGGGCCACTGCCGATGCCGAGGACGCCGAGGGCGATGGCCAGTACGGCCAGGGGAGGGACGGTGTTGCCGATGTTGAAGATCTGCATGAAGCGTTCTGCGCGCCCGACCATGTTCGGTCGGCTGAGCAGGATACCGGCGGGGATCCCTACAACGAGGGCAGCCAGCATGGAGACAAGAACGAGGATCAGGTGTGCTTGCAGGTAAAACAACAAATCGTCGCGGTACAGTTCGATCGTGTTGATGCCGATCCAGTGGACCAGCAGGGCCAGGAGAGCGACGACAACCGCTCCTCCTATCAGCCCTTTGCCATAGCGAATAGCCACAGGCGGACTCCTTTTTTTCTTTTGTCGGCGAACACATTTCCGAGCGGCAATGCCATTCCTGGCTGTCGGCAATGAGTTCGCGAAAAGCAGCTCGCCGATACCGGCAACGCGGTATGCGATCGAGCCATGAGCGCAGCCTCGTCAGGCTAACTTGCTGATTTATCAGCCCCTGTTCCGAGTGCGATAGCAGGGGAGTGGACGTCTCTACCTTTTAAAAGGTTCCACACTTGGCAGCATTTAGCCACCCCTAATGGGCTGAACGGTGGTCCGGCGCCTGGGGTTTGCGCTATACTCGCCGCCCTTTTTTGACTCACCTGCCAGGCGATTTCCCATGACCCACCAGGCCGCCGAAGTCGCGAAACGCCGCACTTTCGCCATTATTTCCCACCCCGATGCCGGTAAAACCACCATCACCGAGAAGCTCCTGCTGATGGGCAAGGCAATCGCAGTGGCCGGCACGGTGAAATCCCGCAAATCCGACCGCCATGCGACATCCGACTGGATGGAGATGGAGAAGCAACGGGGTATTTCCATTACCACGTCGGTCATGCAGTTCCCGTATCGCGACCACATGGTCAACCTGCTCGACACCCCGGGCCACGAAGATTTCTCCGAAGACACCTACCGCACCCTGACCGCGGTGGATTCGGCCCTTATGGTCCTCGACGGCGGTAAGGGCGTTGAGCCACGTACCATTGCGCTGATGGACGTGTGCCGTCTGCGTGACACGCCAATCGTCAGCTTCATCAATAAACTCGACCGCGATATCCGCGACCCGATTGAGTTGCTGGATGAAATTGAAGCGGTGCTGAAGATTAAAGCCGCGCCGATCACTTGGCCGATTGGCTGCTACCGCGACTTCAAGGGCGTGTACCACCTGGCCGACGACTACATCATTGTCTACACCGCCGGCCACGGCCACGAGCGCACCGACGTCAAGATCATCGAGAAGCTCGACTCTGACGAAGCCCGCGCCCACTTGGGTGACGAGTACGACCGCTTCGTCGATCAGCTGGAACTGGTGCAGGGCGCCTGCCACGCGTTCAACCAGCAGGAATTCCTCGACGGCCAGCTGACGCCGGTGTTCTTCGGTACTGCCTTGGGCAACTTCGGGGTCGACCACGTACTCGACGCCGTCGTGAACTGGGCGCCGCAGCCTCTGGCTCGCGTCGCCAATGAGCGCACCGTGGAGCCGGTTGAAGAGAAATTCACCGGCTTCGTGTTCAAGATCCAGGCGAACATGGACCCCAAACACCGCGACCGTATCGCCTTCATGCGTATCTGCTCCGGCAAATACGAAAAAGGCATGAAGATGCGCCACGTGCGCACCGGCAAGGACGTGCGCATCGGCGACGCCCTGACGTTCTTCTCCTCCGAGCGTGAACAGCTCGAAGAAGCCTTCGCCGGCGACATCATCGGTTTGCACAACCACGGCACTATCCAGATCGGCGACACCTTCACCGAAGGCGAAGCGCTGGGCTTTACCGGTATTCCGCACTTCGCCCCGGAACTGTTCCGCCGCGTGCGCCTGCGTGACCCGCTCAAGTCCAAGCAACTGCGCCAAGGCCTGCAGCAATTGGCGGAAGAGGGCGCCACCCAGGTGTTCTTCCCTGAGCGCAGCAACGACATCATCCTCGGCGCCGTCGGTGTGCTGCAGTTCGATGTGGTCGCCAGCCGCTTGAAAGAGGAATACAAGGTCGAATGCTCCTATGAGCCGATCACCGTGTACTCCGCGCGCTGGATCGATTGCAGCGATAAGAAGAAGTTGGAAGAGTTCTCCAACAAGGCCGTGGAAAACCTGGCAGTGGACGGCGGGGGTCACCTGACCTACCTGGCGCCGACGCGGGTGAACCTGGCGTTGATGGAAGAGCGCTGGCCGGATGTGAAATTCCGCGCGACTCGCGAGCACCACTAAAAAATGATACGGGCCATACGATACGTATGGCCCGTATTAGCGTGTTTAGTATTAGCAACTAATACTGAAATAACTCAGGCCAGCCTTTCAGCTCACTATGTTTTAGATGGGAAGTAACTGTGGGTGGTTGCCTCTTTGACAAAGCGGTCGTATTCGGGCCGTGAGATAAAACCGTTATTGTCTTTGTCTGCAGCCTTGAAGGCGGCGTCATCAAATTCTGATTTATTGGAATAACCCAGTTCCGCTGCTGTTTTAACGTAGCGATCATCCATGTATAAGCTCCATTCCTGTCTTGACAGTTGCCCATCCTTGTTTCGCTCGGAATAGTCCCAGTTATCATTGTAGATCGTGTTGTAAAGACCTCCGCAGGCGGTGGTATTCACAAAGACGGCGATGAGTGCACAGGCGACGAGGATAGACTTCACTTTGCTTGTCTCGAGAGTTCGTGGAACCCGGACTTTAGTGATTGATATCCGCTGGATGCAATAAACTCGGTTGAATGGCTAAAACTTTCGGAACAATCCTACGGCTGGAATGGAAACGGTTTTATGGGTAAGCGTTTTGCAACGGGCCGGATGGCGCATGGCCTTAATTGCGAAAACCATGATGCGCGACTAGGTTGATAAAGGGGCCTGACACCGTTCCCCCATCGACTGAAAAGGAGGCCGTCGTGCCGAGTATTCAACGTGCTACCCAACTGGTGCTGCTGGCAGCCTTGGGCATCTCCACCGCCTGGGCGCACACCCCCGTGCCGGTCTCCGGCCCACTATTGGCGGATGCAGGAAAGCCCCAGTGGAAAGACACCGGCCCGGTGACCAAGAAAAAGCAGAACGAGGTCAACTCTGGCAGTTGGCAGCCACAGGTCCAGCCGGCCCCCAAGGAAGATGCAGAAAACCCCTACAACGAAGGTGAAGACAGTGAAACCTACGATGACGGCGACACCTGAGGCCTGGCGCAAACCCGGCATTGGGGCTAGCGTCTAACCTGGCGACGGTAACCGCTGTCGTGCAGGTGTCATCTACTGACTGGACGGAAATCGACCATGAGTATTTTTCAACGAGTAGTGCTGTTGATAAAAGTGCTGGTGCTGTTGTCGCTGGGGATGTCGACGGCCTGGGCGCATAACCCGGTGCAGGGCAGTCAGGCGGGCTTTTCGGCGGTGCAGACGACGCAGGGCAAAGGCTTGCAACTGGCAAAGAGCGAGTCGGAGGCCGGTGATGAAGATCAGGGCGGCTCCAACGATGATGATGACCAGCAAGCCCCGCCAGACGACGATAACACTGACGGTGACAGCGATACCTGAGTGGCCAGGAAAAAAGCCCCACCTGCCGGACTGATGCGCAACCCAATGGGAGTAGCGGTAGGACTTGAGCAATGCCCTGGATTGAAGCACCAGGGCATTTTTTTGCCTGCACGTTGCAAAGGACAGTCGCCAGATACCTATTAACTGATATCTGTGAAGTGATCGCTGCTCAGAATAGGGTCGATTGAAAGCCCCGCTTCAGGGGTGTAGCCGGCACGGGTGGCTGCAGTAAATTTAATATCCTTACTGCCTTTGGTAATACTGCGCTCACCTGCAGTTTGCGTACTGGTGGTGTACACGGTACTGCGCATCTTCATATACCCGCCCGCATCTTCTTTCATTTTGGCGAGCCGTTCATCTATCTGCGCTGGCGTCAGGTTGAGTTTCTTTTCCAAGCGAACGCCCCAACGCGTCAGGCACACCTCTGCAAAGTGGCGAACAATCTGGCCCGGTTCTGCATAAACCTTTGCACCCTGGTTGCCATCGGCGGCGGCATTGCCCACTAAGGTCGCGTGGCGGCCGGGCAGGGGGTAGATATGAACGTTGGTGGTTTTATCGCATTCCGGAACAACGCACGCAAAGCCCAGTGATCGTTCATCTCTTGCGTAAAAAGCCACATATTCTTTGACGTTGCTACCGAGCTGTACCCGGCTGTCCTGGAAGTTCAAGAGCCCCGGAACAGGGTCGACGGCGAAGATGTTAACGGGCACGTTCTTTAAGACGCTGTCATTCAACATGGCATTGGCGAGCATATGGCAGCTGATCCCGCCGCGACTCCAACCGACCAGATTGACCTGGGTCGGAATGATGCCGTCTTTACGAAAGGTCTTGATGATCTGCTCTTGCAAGGCTTGTTGCGTGACTTTGCGCGTACCGTAATCATACGTGCGCCAATACCAGCTGCCTGTGGCTTTGACTTCTTCAATCGGGACGCCGGCTTTGAGCAACTGGTTGTAGTTTTCCTCGGTCAGTTTTACCCGCTGCCACGTGAACGTACCTTTCATGATGTTCACGGCATGCGTCACATTTTCTTCCCAGCCGGAACCCAGGGCGGTTCCCTTGAGGGGAAGGTAATTACCGGACTCTGTGAACATCTCATCGGCTTGCAAGTTGCCACTGCCGGGGCCGTCGATGACGATCCATTCGGCAAACTCTTTACTGAGGCTTTGGGTGTTTTGCGCGAGGGTGGAAATGAGTTCTCCGTTCCAATAGTTGGCGTTGCTGTCATCGAATTTAGTTGAGCCGGTGCCGCAGAAAAACACAGTGAAGGTTGTCATGAGCGCTTACCCGTCCGTTGGATAAAGTTCGTGAGCCCATGAAAGTGCAAATAGACGTGGCTGACTACTGTGAGAACTCACAGGTGGTTAGATTGCTTTCGAATACTTAACGGGTGTTATTAATAGAAAACTGCGGGTGAGCGCCCCAAAAAGAAAGCCCCTCCCGCCAGGCTGATGCGCAACCTGATGGGAAGGGCTGTAGAACACGGGTCATGCGCTGGGTGTGTCCCAGGGCATTTTTTACCGGTCAGGCCACAAACTGCTCCGCGTAGTGGCAAGCCACCTGACGGTTATCCAGCGGCCGCAGCAGCGGCTCTTCTGTGCTGCACCGTGCTGTTGCATAGGGGCAGCGCTTGTGGAACGCACAGCCAGGCGGCGGGTTCAGCGGGTTGGGCAGTTCGCCGACGATTTTGATCTTCGGTTTGTTCGGGTCCGGGTGGATGGTCGGGGTGGCCGACAGCAGCGCCTGGGTGTACGGGTGCAGAGGGCGTGCGTAGATGTCGTCCTTGGGGCCGACTTCCACCGGGCGGCCGAGGTACATCACCATCACGTCATCGGCGACGTGTTGTACCACCGCCAGGTTGTGGGAAATGAACACGTAGGCGGTGTTGAATTCCTGCTGCAAATCCATGAACAGGTTGAGCACCTGGGCCTGGATCGACACGTCGAGTGCCGAGGTCGGCTCATCCGCCACCAGCACTTTGGGTTGCAGCATCATCGCGCGGGCCAGCGCGATGCGCTGGCGCTGGCCACCGGAGAACATGTGCGGGTAGCGCTGATAATGCTCAGGGCGCAGGCCCACTTGCTTCATCATTGCCTGCACTTTCTCGCGGCGCTCGGCGGCGGACAGGTTGGTGTTGATCAGCAGCGGCTCGCCGAGCTGGTCACCGACCTTCTGGCGCGGGTTCAACGAGGCATAGGGGCTCTGGAACACCATCTGCACGTCTTTGCGCAATTGCTTGCGTTGGGCCTTGTCGGCGCCGGCCACTTCTTGGCCGGCGATTTTCAAGGAGCCTGAAGACGGCTCTTCAATCAGCGTGAGCGCACGGGCCAGGGTGGATTTGCCGCAACCGGATTCGCCAACGACCGCCAGGGTCTTGCCGGCTTCCAGCTCAAACGACACGCCATTAAGCGCGCGTACCAGCGCATGGCCCTTGAACAGGCCACGGGACACTTCGTAGTGACGGGTGAGGTCGCGGGCGGTAAGAACGACGGCCATTACGCCACCTCCTGGTTCAAGGGGTAGAAGCAGCGCGCGAGGCTGTTGCTTTTTGGGTCAAGGCCGGGGCGCTGGGTACGGCAGGATTCCTGCACGTACGGGCAGCGTGGCGACAGCAGGCAACCCTGCGGGCGGTCATAACGACCGGGCACGATACCCGGCAGCGTGGCCAGGCGCGTGGCGCCCAGGCTGTGTTCCGGGATCGCCTTGAGCAGCGCTTCGCTGTACGGGTGCGCCGGGATGTCGAACAACTGCGGGACCTGGCCGACTTCCACGGCTTGCCCTGCGTACATCACACACACGCGCTGGGCGGTTTCGGCCACGACGGCCAAGTCGTGGGTGATCAGCACCAGGCCCATGTTCTGCTCTTTCTGCAGGGCCAGCAGCAGTTCCATGATCTGCGCCTGGATGGTCACGTCCAAGGCCGTGGTCGGTTCGTCGGCGATCAGCAGTTTCGGCTCGCCGGCAATTGCCATGGCGATTGCAACACGCTGGCTCATACCGCCGGACAGTTGGTGCGGGTAGGCATCCATTCGGCTGGCGGCGCCTGGGATTTCAACTTTTTCGAGCAGTTCGATGGCGCGTTTACGCGCTTGCTTGCCGGACATTTTCAAATGCAGGCGCAGCACTTCTTCAATCTGGAAACCCACGGTGTAGCTGGGGTTCAGCGCGGTCATCGGGTCCTGAAACACCATCGCCAGGTCTTTGCCGACGATCTGGCGGCGCTGGCGGTTGCTCAGCTTGAGCATGTCCTTGCCGTCGAAGTTCAGGGCGTCGGCGGTGACGATGCCGGGGTGCTCGATCAGGCCCATCAGCGCCATCATGGTCACGGATTTACCCGAGCCCGACTCGCCAACGATTGCCAGTACTTCGCCTTTGTCCACGGTAATGTCGAGGCCATCGACCACCGGCACGGCGGTCTTGTCGCCGAAGCGGACGTTGAGATTCTTGATTTCTAACAGTGACATGGGAATCTCCTCAGGCGGCGTTCTTGAGTTTCGGGTCCAGCGCGTCGCGCAGGCCGTCACCCATCAAGTTGATTGCCAGCACGCTGAGCAAAATGGTCAAACCAGGCAAGCTCACCACCCACCAGGCGCGTTCGATGTAGTCACGGGCCGAAGCCAGCATGGTGCCCCACTCAGGGGTTGGCGGTTGTACGCCAAGGCCAAGGAAACCCAGGGCCGCGGCATCGAGAATCGCCGAAGAGAAGCTCAACGTAGCCTGTACAATCAACGGCGCCATGCAGTTGGGCAGCACGGTGATGAACATCAGGCGGGGCAGGCCGGCGCCGGCGAGGCGGGCGGCCGTCACGTAGTCGCGGTTCAGTTCGCCCATCACCGCAGCGCGGGTCAAGCGGACGTAGGACGGCAAGGACACGATGGCGATAGCGATCACGGTGTTGATCAGGCCAGGGCCGAGGATCGCGACAATGGCCACAGCCAGCAGCAGCGACGGCAGGGCCAGCATGATGTCCATCAAGCGCATGATGGTTGGGCCAAGCATGCGCGGGAAGAACCCGGCGAACAGACCGAGCAGGATGCCCGGAATCAGCGACATCACCACCGACGACAAGCCGATCAGCAGCGACAGGCGCGAGCCCTGGATCAGGCGCGAGAGCAAGTCACGGCCCAGTTCATCGGTGCCGAGCAGGAACTGCATCTGGCCGCCTTCCAGCCAGGCTGGAGGGGTGAGCAGGAAGTCGCGGTATTGCTCGCTCGGGTTATGCGGCGCAACCCACGGGGCAAAAAGCGCGCAAAACACGATCAGCAACATGAACAGCAGGCCGGCAACCGCGCCTTTGTTCTTGGAAAAGGCTTGCCAGAATTCTTTGTACGGGGACGGGTACAGCAGGCTTTGATCGACTGCTGACACTTGAGTAGGTGTGGTCATGGTCATGATCTCAGCGCTGGTGACGGATGCGTGGGTTGGCGAAGCCGTAGAGGATGTCCACCACGAAATTCACCAGGATCACCAGGCAGGCGATCAGCAGGATGCCGTTTTGCACCACCGGGTAGTCCCGCGCGCCAATGGCTTCGATCAGCCATTTGCCGATGCCGGGCCACGAGAAGATGGTTTCGGTCAGGACAGCACCGGCCAGCAGGGTGCCGACTTGCAGGCCGACCACGGTGAGTACCGGAATCAGCGCGTTACGCAGGCCGTGCACGAATACCACGCGCGCCGGCGACAGGCCTTTGGCCTTGGCGGTGCGGATATAGTCTTCACGCAGTACTTCGAGCATCGACGAACGGGTCATCCGCGCAATCACCGCCAGCGGGATGGTGCCCAGCACGATGGCCGGCAGGATCAGGTGGTGCAAGGCATCCCAGAAGGCGTCCGGCTCGTCGGCCAGCAGGGTGTCGATCAGCATGAAGCCGGTGCGCGGCTCGATGTCGTAAAGCAGGTCGATACGCCCGGAAACCGGGGTCCAGCCCAGGCTCACCGAGAAGAACATGATCAGGATCAGGCCCCACCAGAAGATCGGCATCGAATATCCCGCAAGGGAGATGCCCATCACCCCATGGTCGAACAGGGATCCTCGTTTCAAGGCCGCGATCACCCCGGCCAACAGGCCCAGGATACCGGCGAACAACAGGGCGGCCATGGACAGTTCCAGGGTCGCGGGGAAGAGGGCGGTGAATTCGGTCCACACGCTGGTGCGCGTGCGCAGGGATTCGCCGAGGTCGCCATGGGCGAGCTTGCCTACGTAGTCCAGGTATTGCGCGTACAACGGCTTGTTAAGGCCAAGGCGTTCCATTGCCTGTGCGTGCATCTCGGGGTCGACTCGTCGTTCGCCCATCATGACTTCGACGGGGTCGCCTGGGATCATGCGAATCAACGCAAACGTCAGCAACGTGATGCCGAAAAACGTGGGGATTAATAACCCCAATCGGCGGGCAATAAAACTAAACATCTTGTTGTGTACCTCAATCAGCCGGTTAGGCAGGTTCGGCACCGTCAATGTCGACGGTGCCGAGCGTCTTCTCTTATTACTTCACCTGGGTGGTGGCGAAGTTATTGGTAGTCAGAGGGCTTTGGGTAAAGCCTTCGACGTTTTTGCGCATGGCGGTGAACATTTTCGGGTAAGCCATGGGAATCCAGGGTTGGTCCTTCTCGAAAACGTCCATGGCTTGTTCGTAGAGTGCGGCCCGTTTCGAGGGTTCCTCGATGGCGCGTGCCTTATCGATCAAGTCTTGAAACTCTTTGTTACACCAGCGGGCGTAGTTTTCGCCGTTTTTCGCTGCATCGCAACTCAGGTTTGGGGTGAGGAAGTTATCCGGGTCGCCGTTATCGCCTGCCCAGCCAGCAGACACCATGTCGTGCTCGCCGTTTTTAGCACGCTTGAGCATCTCGCCCCATTCCATAACTTTGATATTGACCTTCAGGCCAATCTGCGCCAAATCCGCCTGCATGCGCTGGGCGCCGAGCATTGGGTTCGGGTTGGTCGGGCCGCCACCGTTACGGGTGAACAAGGTGATCTCGGTGCCTTCCGGTACGCCGGCTTCCTTGAGCAGGGCGCGAGCTTTATCCAGGTCACGTGGCGGGTTCTTCAGCTTGTCGCTGAAACCCAACAGTGTTGGCGGATACGGGCCGGTGGCATCGATGGCGTTGCCTTTGCCGTACAGGGATTCGTTGTAGCCTTTTTTGTCGAACGCGATGTTGATCGCGTGACGCACGCGAGCGTCGCTCATGTACTTGTGCGTGGTGTTCATCGCAGTGTAAGCGGTGGTCATCGCCGCCAGTTCCGCAACCTTCAGGTTCGGGTCGGCCTTCATGCTTGGCACGTCATCGGGCTTGGGATACAGCGCGATCTGGCACTCGTTGGCCTTGAGCTTTTGCAGGCGCACGTTGTTGTCAGTGGTAATCGCCAGGATCAGCGGGTCGGCTGGCGGCTTGCCACGGAAGTACTCCGGGTTGGCCTTGAAGCGCACTTGGGCGTCTTTGGCGTAGCGGGTGAAGATGAATGGCCCGGTGCCGATCGGCTTGGCGTTCAGGTCATCGGTCTTTCCGGACTTGAGCAACTGGTCGGCGTATTCGGCGGAGTGGATCGAGGAAAACGCCATGGCCAGGTCGGCCAGGAACGGTGCTTCAGGCCGGGTCAGGGTGAAGACAACAGTATGGTCGTCGGTCTTCGTGACGCTCTTGAGCAGTTCCTTGAAGCCCATGCTTTCAAAGTATGGGTAGCCCACGGCGGACTTGTTGTGCCAAGGGTGGTTCGGGTCCAGCTGGCGCTGGAAGCTCCAAAGCACGTCGTCGGCGTTCATGTTGCGCGTGGGTTTGAAGTAGTCGGTGGTGTGGAACTTGATGTCGTCACGCAGGTGGAACGTGTAGGTCAGGCCATCGGCGCTGATTTCCGGCAGGGCTTTGGCCAGTGCAGGCACCACGTCGGTGGTCCCGGGCTTGAAGTCCACCAGGCGGTTGAAGATGGTTTCGGCGGCGGCGTCAGCGGTGACGGCTGTGGTGTACAAGACCGGGTCGAAACCCTCCGGGCTGGCTTCGGTGCAGACCACCAGCGGTTTGGCCGAAACGCCGATCGCGACGCTCAACAGCGCAGCGGCAATGGCGGCTTGTAGCGGGAGCATTTTCATTCAGAGCCCTCTGCAATCGATTGAACCAGACAAGCGTAGACAGCGGGCTCGTGATGAGCCCGCTGTTTACCTGGCGCTAATTAAAGAATGTTGAACGGGATGGTGGTGACCAGACGGAACTCACGGATGTTGCCGTCAGCCTGTTGGGCGCTGGCACGGTGAGTGACGTAGGTGCCACGGATGGTGGTGGCTTTCAGAGGGCCGCTCTGGATAGCGTAGGAACTACCCACGCCGTATTCCTGGTGCTTCTCGCCGTCCTGGGACTGAATGCCGTTGTAAGCGAAGCCTTTCACGCCGCCGTCGCCGGTGTAGTGAGTACCATCGATGCCCCAACCGCGCGCCGAGTAGATGTTGAACTTCAGGCCTGGCACGCCGTATTCGGCCATGTTGAGGCCGTAGGCGACCTGGAAGGACTTCTCGTTCGGACCGTTAAAGTCAGAAGTCAGGGAGTTGGCCAGGTAGATGCCGTTGGTTTCGTGCAGGTAGTCGAAGTACTCGTCACCGTTAACGGCCTGGTAGGAGAAGGTCAGGCTGTGAGCTTGGTGAGTCAGGCCGAGCGACAGCGAGTAGGTGTCGTTGTCGATCTTGCCCATCAACTTTTTGCCTTCGTCGACGGTTTTGTAGTAGTTCAGGCCGGTGGTCAGGGACAGGGTCTGGCTGTCACCCAACTCGTGGGTAGCACCGACATAGTACTGGTTCCAGAAGTCTTCCACGTTAGCGGCGAACACGCTGGTCTTCAGGCTTTTAAACGGCTGGTAGTTAAAACCAACGGTGCTGACCTTGTCGGTTTCCTGCTTGCCATTGCCGTATTCGGAACGGAATTTCGACAGGCTCTGCTCGGTACGTGGCGATACGCGATCAAAAATACCGCCCTGGAAGGACAGGTTGCTGAATTCCTGGCTGTCGAACGACACACCTTCAAAGCTCGACGGCAGCGCACGGTTGCCGATGGTGTCGACGATGCCGCTGCTGAAGTTTTGGCGACCGGCGGTCAAGGTGGTGTTGGAAACACGGAACTTGACGTTGGCCAGGCCCAGTTTGCTCCACTGGCCTACGGCATCGCCGTCGGAGTCAGCCAGGGTACGGTTGGAACCGCCCTTGATGTCACGCTTGCTGCGGTCCAGGGCCACAACGTTGTAAGCCGCCACTTCGGTCGACACGCCCACAGTGCCTTGGGTGAAGCCCGAGGAGTAGTTGAGGATGGTGCCTTGCAGCCAGTTCGTGCGGTTTGCGTCGGTTTCTGTCACGCCGTGCTTCTGATACGAGAAGCGCTGGCCACGGAATTTACGCTCGCTGGAGAACCAGTTACGGGTAGTACCGCCCAGGCTTTGACCGTCGATAAAGCCTTTAGCCTCGCTTTGGGCGCTGGTGCCGGCCAAGGTCGTTGGAACGAAGTCCTGGCTTTGGGTATCAGCGAATGCGGTCGCCGTGATGCTGCTGATGGCCAGGGCCAGAAGCGCTTTGCTGCTCAGTTTCATGGGTGGAGCTCCTTTGGTTCTCTTTTTAATGCCGGTCTTTTTAGGTGAACCGGCTATTGGGTGTGTAACTCGTTCAAGCCTTTGCAAACGTTTGCCGTAGGAAATTTCCCAACAAAAGGCTGCACGTTTGCTAGGAAGCCAACTTCGCTCCCTGCAATCCGGTTATTTTTTTATGGGGTGATACTGACGCCCGAGAACACGTTGCGGCCGAAGGGGCTGACTTTGAAACCTTCGACTTTGGCGCTTAACGGTTGGTTGACCGTTGAGTGGGCGACTGGCGTGATCGGCACCTGTGTTTTAAGCAGTTGCTGCGCCTGTTTGTACAGAACAGTCCTTTGTTCGCGGTCGGTGACGACCTTGGCTTGCTTGATCAGCTTGTCGTACGCCGGGTCACACCACATGGAGTAGTTGTTCCCGCCGATGGCGTCGCAGCTATACAGAGTGCCCAACCAGTTGTCCGGGTCACCGTTGTCGCCGGTCCAGCCGATCAGGCTGATATCGTGCTCACCATTCTTGGTGCGCTTGATGTATTCGCCCCATTCGTAGCTGACGATCTTGACCTTGAGGCCGATCTTGGCCCAATCGCTTTGCAGCATCTCGGCCATCAGCTTGGCGTTGGGGTTGTACGGCCGTTGCACCGGCATCGCCCACAGGGTGATTTCGGTGCCTTCCTTTACGCCGGCAGCCTTGAGCAGTGCCTTGGCTTTTTCCGGGTTGTAGGCGGCGTCCTTGATGGTGTCGTCGTAGGACCACTGGGTCGGCGGCATGGCGTTGACCGCCAGCTGGCCAGCGCCCTGGTACACGGCATTCAGAATGCTTTGCTTGTTCACCGCCATGTCCAGTGCTTGGCGCACTTGGAGCTGGTCGAAGGGTTTGTGGCGCACGTTGTAGGCGATGTAGCCGAGGTTGAAGCCTGGCTTGGTGAGCAATTGCAGGTTCGGGTCGGCCTTGAGGGCGTCGACGTCGGCGGGGCGCGGGTGCAAGGTCACTTGGCACTCGCCGGCCTTGAGTTTTTGCACCCGCACCGACGCGTCGGTGTTGATGGCGAAGATCAGTTGATCGAGCTTGACCCGGCTCGGGTCCCAGTACTGTTTGTTGCCCACATACCGGATCTGCGAGTCTTTCTGGTAGCGCTGGAATACAAACGGGCCAGTGCCGATCGGCTTCTGGTTGATGTCGCTGGGCTTGCCTTCTTTAAGCAGCTGCTCGGCGTACTCGGCCGACAGAATCGAGGCAAAGCTCATGGCGATGTTTTGTACGAACGCGGCGTCGACCGTGTTCAGGGTCATCACCACGGTGTGCGGGTCGGTTTTCTCGACCTTGGCAATATTCTTGTTCAGGCTCATCCCGTTGAAGTACGGAAACTCGGTGGGGTAGGCCTTGCGAAACGGATGGTCGGGGTCAAGCATGCGGTTGAAGGTGAACAGCACGTCGTCGGCGTTGAAGTCGCGGGTCGGCTTGAACTCCTTGTTGCTGTGGAATTTCACCCCTTCACGCAGATGAAAGGTGTAGGTCAGGCCGTCTTCGGAAATATCCCACTTGGTTGCCAGCCCAGGCACCACATTGGTCGCGCCCTTTTCGAACTCAACCAGGCGGTTGTACAGCGGCTCGGCCGCATCGTTGTCGGTGGCGGCGGTGTATTGCGCGGTGTCAAACCCTGCCGGGCTGCCTTCAGAGCAGAACACCAGGCTCTTTTTCTCGGCGGCTTGGCCCATCGTGGCCACAGCCAGCAGGCTGGTGCCAAAAATTGCGGATAGAACGGTGGTATGGCGCATGACGATCCCGATCCTTGTTTGTAGTTGTCATCAGTGAGCAATCACCCAGGCTTTCGCCTGGGAGACATCACTGATCCCACACACAGCAAGTGCCTTTCCGTGATTGGTGCTTGTGCTGTCCTACGACGTTATGGGTCGCTGACTTTGCAGTAAATGCGCCAAAACGGATTGACCTTGTAGGTAACGTAGCTATACGTCGCGGCTCATTGCCGTAAGACACAATGAGTGCGGTCGTGGCCTGTTTCCTACGGTCTAGGCGGATGCAATAACGGCGACGTTATGAGACGTCGCCGTTATTAATCCTTACTTGCCGCTTACGCTCACGCCGTAGAAGGAGTTCAAGCCAAATGGGCTGATCTTGAAGTCCTGCACGGTATTGCGCATGGGTTGATACACCGTCGAGTGCGCGATAGGTGTCATCGGGACTGCATCTTTGAGGATATGTTGCGCCTGCTTGTACAGCTCGGTGCGTTTGGCGACATCCGATGTGGCCTTGGCTTCTTTCACGATGCCATCGAATTTTTTGTCACACCATTTGGAGAAGTTGTTACCGGCCAGCGAGTCGCAGCCGAACAGCACGTTCAGCCAGTTGTCCGGGTCACCATTGTCGCCGCTCCAGCCAATGATCATGGCCTGGTTCTCGCCACCTTTGGAACGCTTGATGTACTCGCCCCACTCGTAGCTGACGATGTTGACCTTCAGGCCGATCTGTTTCCAGTCGTTCTGCAGCATCTCAGCCATCAGCTTGGCGTTCGGGTTGTACGGACGCTGAACCGGCATCGCCCACAGGGTGATTTCGGTGCCTTCCTTGACGCCTGCTTCCTTGAGCAAAGCCTTGGCTTTGGTCACGTCGTGCGGGGCATCCTTGATGGTGGTGTCGTAGGACCACTGGGTCGGCGGCATGGCGTTGACGGCCAGTTGGCCGGCACCTTGGTACACGGAGTCGATGATTTGCTGCTTGTTCACCGACATGTCCAGGGCTTCACGCACCCGGATGTCCGACAGCGGGTTAGGCGCGGTCTGGCCTTTGAGTACCGGCATCACGTTGTAAGCGATGTAGCCCAGGTTGAAACCGGCTTGGTGCGGCAGTTTCAGGTCCTTGTCTTCACCCAGCGCCTTGAGGTCGGCTGGACGTGGGAACAGGGTCACCTGGCATTCGTTTTTCTTCAGCTTCTGGATACGCACCGACGGGTCGGTGGTGATGGCGAAGATCAGGTTGTCGATCTTCACGTCCTCAGGCTTCCAGTAATCCTTGTTGCCGGTGTAACGGATGTTGGAGTCTTTCTGGTAGCTCTTGAACACGAACGGGCCAGTGCCGATTGGCTTCTGGTTGATGTCCTGGGCCTTGCCTTCTTTCAACAGTTGGGCGGCGTATTCAGCCGACTGGATCGAAGCGAAGCTCATCGCCAGGTTCTGGATGAAAGCAGCGTCCACGGTGCCAAGGGTGAACTTGACGGTGTGGTCATCGACTTTCTCGATGTTCTTGATGTTGGTGTCCATCCCCATGTCCGTGAAGTACGGGAACTCGGTTGGGTAGGCTTTGCGGAACGGATCGTCCTTGTTGATCATGCGGTTGAACGTGAACAGCACGTCATCGGCATTGAAGGTACGGGTCGGCTTGAAGTACGAGGTGGTGTGGAATTTCACACCATCACGCAAGTGGAAGGTGTACGTCAGGCCATCCGGGGACACGTCCCAAGTGGTGGCCAACCCAGGAACCACAGCGGTGCCGCCGCGTTCGAACTGGGTCAGACGGTTGAACATGGTTTCGGCCGAAGCATCGAAGTCTGTTCCGGTGGTGTACTGGCCTGGGTCAAAACCGGCCGGGCTCCCTTCGGAGCAGAACACCAGGTTAGTCGCCGCTTGGGCGAAAGGGGCTGCGGCCATAAGGCCAGCACTAACTAAAAGCGGAATGACTGCGTGTTTAAGCATGTTGGCCTCATGATTTGTTGTCATTTTTGGTGGTGAGGGCGACCTCGTGAGTCGGCCTGCGGATACTTATGCAGGGGCCATACCCATTGCAAGATGCTGAACCGTCGTGAGGGCCAAACTGTGGTACGAACGTACAGGAATGTCGCATTTATGAAAGTTTGTACATAAATGCATATATATAGAGGGTTTTTTCGGTGCATTGCGCGCACCAAAAGCGCCCAGCCGAGCCGTCTGGCGCACTCGGTTGGGGCGCGGCTGTTACTTATCTAGACTGACACCATAAAAGGGCGTCAGGCCAAAAGGACTGATCTTGAAGTCCTGCACTTCCTTTCGAAGTGGCTGGAAAACCGTCGAGTTCGCAATAGGTGTTATAGGTACTTGTTCCTTAAGGATTTTCTGTGCCTGTTGATACCACTTGATGCGCTGCTCACGGTCGCTGTTGACCTTCGCCTGTTGTACGAGTTTGTCGTAGGCCGGGTTACACCATTTGGCGTAGTTACTGCCTTTGACTGCGGCACAACTGTAGAGCACGCCGAGCCAGTTATCCGGGTCGCCATTGTCGCCGGTCCAGCCATAAATCATCGCGTCGTGCTCGCCATTTTTGGCGCGCTTGATGTATTCGCCCCACTCATAGCTGACGATGTTGGCGTTGATACCGACTTTCTCCCAATCCTGTTGGATCATTTGCGCCGACATCCGCGCGTTGGGATTGGATGCGCGCTGCACGGTCATCGCCCACAAGTTGATGGTTGTGCCTGGTGCAACCCCTGCTTCTTTTAGTAGCGCCCGCGCCTTGGTCGGGTCGTACGGCGCGTCCTTGATGGTGGGGTCATAAGACCACTGCGCCGGTGGCAGTGCGTTCCGCGCCAATTGCCCGGCGCTTTGGTAGACGGCCTTGATAATCGCCGGCTTATCGATCGCCATGTCCAAGGCCTGGCGCACCTTGAGCTGGTCCAGCGGCGGGTGGGTCACGTTGTAGGCAAGAAAGCCCAGGTTGAAGCCGGCTTGTTGCAGCACCCGCAGGTTCGGGTCCTGTTTCATCACCTCGATGTCGGCCGGGCGCGGGTAACCGCTGACCTGGCACTCGCCGGCCTTGAGTTTCTGCAAGCGCGAAGCGGCGTCCGGGGTGATGGCGAACACCAGGTTGTCGAGCTTCACATCCTCGGGTTTCCAATACTGTTTATTGGCGACATAGCGAATCTGCGAGTCTTTCTGGTAGCGCTTGAACACAAATGGCCCGGTGCCCACGGGCTTTTGGTTGATCTCTTCGGCCTTGCCTTCTTTTAAGAGCTGGGCGGCGTATTCGGCCGATTGCACCGAGGCAAAACTCATTGCCAGGTTCTGCACGAACGAGGCATCGACGTTGTTCAGGTTGAAGCGCACGGTTTGATCGTCGAGTTTTTCGACGTTTTTGATCGTGGTGTTCAAGCCCATGTCGGTGAAGTACGGCGACTCGGACGGGTAAGCCTTGCGAAAGGGGCTGTCGGCATCCAGCAGGCGGTTGAAAGTGAACAACACGTCATCCGCGTTGAAGTCGCGGGTAGGGGTGAAGTAGTCGGTAGTGTGGAACTTGACGCCATCGCGCAGATGGAAAGTGTAGGTCAGGCCGTCTTTGGATACATCCCAGCGGGTCGCCAGGCCGGGTTCGACTTCGGTGCCGCCACGCTTGAACTGGGTCAGGCGGTTGAACACGGTTTCGGCGGAGGCATCGAAGTCGGTGCCGCTGGTGTACTGGCTGGGGTCGAAGCCGGCGGGGCTGGCTTCGGAGCAGTAGACCAGGGTGCTGGCCGCCTGAGCCATCGGCATGCATGCCAGCAGGCTTGCAGCAAAGAGCAGCGGTTTTAAGGTGATTCTTTCCATGGATGCCCCTGAAATGGCCGCTCTATAAGCGACCCAAAAGAAAACGGCGGTCACCGAGGTTACCGCCGTTCTGCTTATCCAGGTAGATACACGCGTTTGGATTTATTGGCCTGGGGCTTCTGGCACCGAGGCAGTCAACAGAGTAGGTGCCACCTCTTCGATGATGTAAGGGTTGTCCGACACTTCGTTACCCAGGCTGATTTTGAAGTGGCGGGAGCTGGTCATTTCCATATCCGGAATAAATTTCATGTTCTTGCCCCGTAAGTCATTCAGGTGCCACTTGGCGACGACTTTGACTTGGGCCTCGTTTTTGACCGGGTCATAGTCAATAAAATAGGCGATGTTATTGACTTTTGGGCTGTAGCCTTCTTTCACGTTGTTCAGCAAATCAATGTTGGCCGGGGCGGACGAACCTTGATGGGCGACCTCGGAAATACGCGCGCGCAGGTCTGCATCAGGAATCGCTTTCTCGAACTGTTGAAGCCTGTTGTGTCGGATGCTGTCGGTGGAGTCCCCGCCGGCGTCGAGCTTAAAATGAATCTCTCCGTTTTCCGTATAGCGAGTCACCGCATAGTCGGCGCGATTGAGATCAAGAAAGAAATTATTCGAATAGAGACTGGTGCTGTCGGGTATCGGTCTCGCCTTCTCCGATTCCAACACTTCAAACTTCTCTTTTTGTGCGGTCCAGGAAATATTCAGCTTTCTTTTCAGGACGCCATTTTCTTCGTAGCCGCTTGTGGACACCGTGTAGGGTTTTGCCTCATCAACCTTAAGCAATTCGTCGAATACCCCCGCCTGCTTTATCGCTTGCTCATCCACCTCGGCGAACAGGTCAGAGAACTCCGGTTTAAGTTGTTCACTGGGCGTTGGCGAGGCTGAGCGCTGCCATGGCCAAAGTCGAACGCCGCCATCTCCCGGCGCACGCGCCCATTCACCCTCGCGACCGGGTGTGACTACCACCAGTCCTGCACCCTCGCGGTTAATGATTTTGGCAAAGGTATCGCCTGATCGGTAGCGACCGGATATCTCAAACACTTGGCTTGTCCCGGTTTCATCGGTAAGGCGCACGAATTGGCGGAACGCCCCAGTGGCGTCGGTCATTCGGTACACCCCCAGCGCGTCACGGGTGGCATTTTTTATCAACGCCTCACCGTTGGGTACGGCATGTTGCGCCAGGGGGATGAGTGACTGGGATCTAGGCAGGGGCAGTGGTACAGGTTCGTTGAATACGGAAGGTTTACCGGAGGAAGGGCCAGGTTTTGCTTCCTCTATTTCAGTTGGTTTGGGCGCCGCAGGCAACTCCATGGCGGGTAATCCCACTTCTGGAGGGCGTGCAAAAGGGTCTTCAGGGACCGTACTGGCCCCGACCGAGAACAGCGTATTCAGCAAACCGTCGAATGCCTTGGAAGCACCGTCGTTGCGTTCCGCCTCAGTGTCGCCGGACGATGTTTTTTCCGCTCCCAGCACCAGTTCAGTTACCCCAGTGATTATTGCGGCGGCGGCAACCGGCGCAGCGATGGGCGCAAGCTTGGCTAGCAACCCGGCCGCTACGGTGATGTCGTTCAGCCAAGTATCCCGAATGACCTCGGATTTGGACTTGATAACAACGTCGGCATCACTGTCCATCCGCGCTTTACTGGCCGATGCTAGTTGTTGAAACACATCCCCTTCAATTTTCGAGTGTTTGTCATTGACCACAGGGTCTTTCAATTTACCTGTGGCCATCTTGTCGAAGAGGGTGTTCAGGCCGTCCTTCTTTTCCCCAACGTGTGTGAACCACAACACCGGGATAATTACTTTTTCCAGGCGTGAAAAAAAGTTGGCGGTTTGGTCCTGGTGATACATCAATGGAAAACGCGCCATCAATGTGGCTCGTTTTTTTGGATCTTTGGTTTGGTTGACAACCCATTGATCGAGTTTCTCAAGAGAGTCAAACCTGAGAAAAGCGGGTGTGGCTCCAGGGAAGTAAAGGGCCTGCCACCCATGGTCGCCAGCACTGAATCGCATGATGTCGCTGGAGGTATAGCCGTGGATGTTAAGGGCGTTCACTTGAACGTTGCCTTTCACCTGCGCCCTGTTCTTGAGTTGTTCGACGGTGAGCGGCGTATTTTCATCGAGCGGGAGGTTGGACGCTGCCCCCATCACCCGTTCGTAATCTTCGCGGGTGAAGCGCTCCTCGGGTGCCTGCAGCGCGCGCTCGGCCGGTGATCGGGCTTCAGCCATTTTTAATTGCTTGCGGGCTTGGTAGACGAACTCGCCTTTGATTGCGGTCTCGTAGTTACCCGCATGAGTGTTCCAGAAATTGTCGATCTTCTGGGTCATCTGGGCTTGAAAGTCAGTCTTCCAGCTTGCGTGCATGAGCCTGGACGGTTCGAGAGGGAATTCGTTATGGGCGCCGTACCCGCTCTTTGTGCTTTCACCTGCGCCTACGGTATACAACCCGGCTTGTGCATCCAGGGTGCCCGGGATCCCATCGTGTTCGGAGAAGTTTTTCAGCAGGGCATCCGGTAGGCGTAGTGAAGAATACGGCTCTTCACCGGGGTGCTCCCAGCCAGTAATGGGTGTCGGATCACCGGTTGGTGGGGTGTTGTAACTATGGAAACGGTTCAAATAAATCGTGTCAGCGTCGACGACTTTGCCGGTCAATTTAAAAATCAGCGCTTCGGCCCACTTCTTGGCTTCTGCCCGCGTGTTAGGCAGGTTGTTGGCAACCTCAACGGCCAGGTGTTTATAAGCCAGTGTTTGGGGGGCGGCACTGTAATACGTGACAGCGCTCTCTTTATGCACTTGCAGGGCATCGGCCGAACGACTGCTGGCAGGCCGTAGGCGGTCATCGGGGGAGATGGGGTCGAAGGCAACTTTATGTTCCATCTGCCTGATTTGTGCTCGACCCTCAGCGAGGGTGGCAGGGAGTGGTATACCTGTGAAGTTTGCCACTACCTTTGCGGTGACTTGTACGTAGCCATCACGCAAGCCCACTTGCAGTACGCCACTGTTTCCAGGTGCGATGACTTTGGCTGCCGCCAACAGTGGCCCTGAAATTTGTCCCCATCCCGTGGTGTCCGTGAGACTGAAGGTTTTCTCTTCGCCTCTCACCGTGGCCCTTAATGTACCTGTAGAGGGGTTGATCGAGAGCAGGCTGTCGAGGTCGATTTTCTGTTCACGCATCCAGCCTTGAACAACTGGATGCTCCAGTTGGGCCCGATACAGTGCAAGCCACTGGCCTAATGTGCTCTCAGCTGGAACGTCTACCAGCTTGGGGGTCACGCCCAGCACGATGCTTTGTACCGCTAACAGGTAAGACTTGAGCAACTCTGTTTCTTGAGGTCGAGCCATTTCACCGGCTGGTGGTTGAGGCGCTTTTGTCGCTGACAGTTGGGGTGGGGAGACAGAATCGGCAGGAAGGCCGGTGTCTTGGGGCATGCGCACAGAGAGTCTTGGGTTGAGCGTTAAGGTCATGATTTCGGTTCTCAAGAAGTGATTGCCTGCGTGTCCCTCCGTGGTGGCAGTGGCAACAGTGAGTTGTGAGAACCGAGTGTTTGATTCCGTGGTGATTTGTCGCTGAGTACTACATACGTAGGTGGCGGAATCTCCAAAAAAAACGGCGCAAACCTACAGGTTGCGCCGTTTTTTCGTTCCGGACGGGCTTATTGCAGTACTTCAATGACCCCGTCAGCGCTCATGTTGACCTGGCTGGTGCCAGCTTCCACTTCCGGCGTCGGCGCCGAATCCGCCATGGCCGCTTTCATCATCATCCCGCCGTTGCGGGCATAAGGCATCGGGTAGCCATTGGTGTTGAAGTTCAGGTTGACGATCTTGTAGCCCTTGCCGCCCAGTGCGTCGGTGGCCAGTTGGGCGCGAGCCTTGAACGCGGCGACCGCATCTTTGAGCAAGGCATCTTCGCTGGCCTTGCGCGTGTTGTCGGCGATGGCGAAGTCCATGTTTTCCATTTTCAGGGTATTGAGCAGTTCGCCGGTGAGCTTGGACAGCGCCGGGAAGTCCGCGCTTTCCAGGCGCAGTTCAGCGCGCTCACGCCAGCCGGTGATCTTCTGGTTCTTGTTGTCGTAGATCGGGTAGCTGTTACGGCTGCCTTGGCGCAGGGTCACGCCTTTGACTTCGCGCGCTTCGCCCAAGGCCTTGTTCAGGGTGGTGGTGATTTCGGCGGCGAGCTTGGCCGGGTCGGTATTTTGCGCCTCGGTGTAGAGGGTGACGATCATCTTGTCGCGAGCCACTTCCTGGCTGACTTCGGCACGCAGGGAAATCTGGTTGTAGTTCAACCCTTCGGCTGCCAACGCGGGGAGGCTGGCAAGTGTGGCGATGCCGAGGGTGATAACAGCTGCATTGCGAGTGAAACGAGACATGGAAGCTCCTTGGGATGTTCGTGTTCGGTATGACTGTAGACGGTGCTATCGGGTTCTTCGGGTTTACACATTCGCTACAAGTCGGCGGGGCGCCGACGAACGGTCATTTGCTCGGCCTGCGGCAAAGAGCCACACGCGCCGTGTCAGCGGGTCGGCTTCGTTTATACTCCTGCCGATCCGCCTGCAGCGCTCACCGGGAGAGCTCATGCTCGCCGCCGTAAAACTGACTTCCGCCACACGCCAGAACCTCTGGCGCCTGACGTTTATCCGCACCCTGGTACTGGCCGCACAGGCCGGCTCCGTCGGGCTCGCGTATTGGTTCGACCTGCTGCCGTTGCCTTGGCTGCAACTGGCCGTGACCCTCTGTTTCTCCATCGTACTGTGTGTGTTCACGGCCATTCGGCTGCGTACCACGTGGCCTGTGACCGAGTTGGAATACGCCCTGCAACTGGCCTGCGACCTGTTTATCCACAGTGTGTTGCTGTATTTCTCCGGTGGTTCCACCAACCCTTTTGTTTCGTATTACCTGGTGCCACTGACCATCGCGGCGGTCACGTTGCCATGGCGCTACTCGGTGGCGCTTTCGGGTATTGCGTTGACTCTGTACACCTTGTTGCTGGCACAGTTTTACCCGTTGCAGACGTTCCCCATCGCTCGGGAAAATCTGCAGATCTACGGGATGTGGCTGAGTTTCGCCTTGTCTGCCGCAGTGATTACCTTCTTCGCGGCGCGCATGGCCGAAGAGCTGCGTCGCCAGGAAGAATTGCGCGCCATTCGCCGCGAAGAGGGCCTGCGCGACCAGCAATTGCTGGCCGTCGCCACTCAGGCTGCCGGCGCCGCCCATGAACTGGGTACGCCGCTGGCGACCATGAGCGTACTGCTCAATGAAATGGTCCAGGACCATCACGACCCGGCCCTGCAAGATGACTTGAGTGTGTTGCAGGAACAGGTCAAGCAGTGCAAGCAGACCTTGCAGCAACTGGTGCGTGCCGCCGAGGCCAATCGCCGCCTGGCAGTCGAGATGCAGGACGTGACCCAGTGGCTCGACGAAGCCCTGAACCGCTGGCATCTGATGCGCCCCGAAGCCAGTTACCGCTTCAACCTGCTGGGCCAGGGCAGTGTGCCGCGCATGGCGCCGCCGCCAGACCTGACCCAAGCCTTGCTCAACCTGCTGAACAACGCCGCCGACGCCTGCCCTGAAGGCCTGGGCGTGCAGCTGGACTGGGATGCGGAAGACGTCACCATCAGCATTCGTGACCACGGCGCGGGCGTGCCGCTGGCCATTGCCGAGCAAATCGGCAAACCCTTCTTTACCACCAAGGGCAAAGGCTTCGGCCTCGGCCTGTTTTTGAGCAAGGCCAGCGTGACCCGCGCGGGCGGCTCAGTGAAGCTCTATAGTCATGAGGAAGGCGGCACGCTCACCGAGCTGCGCCTGCCCCGTGTCGCACGAGGAGATATCGATGAGTGACGAGATCCAAGTCGAAGGCGAAGAACTGCCGCACCTGTTGCTGGTAGATGACGACGCCACCTTTACCCGCGTGATGGCGCGCGCCATGAGCCGCCGCGGCTTTCGCGTGAGCACCGCAGGCTCGGCCGAAGAAGGCCTGACCATCGCCCAGGCCGATTTGCCGGACTACGCCGCGCTCGACCTGAAAATGGACGGTGACTCCGGCCTGGTGCTGCTGCCCAAGCTGCTGGAACTCGACCCGGAAATGCGCGTGGTGATCCTCACCGGTTACTCCAGCATCGCCACCGCCGTCGAGGCCATCAAGCGTGGCGCCTGCAACTATCTGTGCAAGCCGGCGGACGCCGACGACGTGCTGGCCGCCTTGCTCTCCGAGCACGCCGACCTCGACACCCTGGTGCCGGAAAACCCGATGTCGGTGGACCGCCTGCAGTGGGAACACATCCAGCGCGTGCTGACCGAGCACGAAGGTAATATCTCCGCCACTGCCCGCGCCTTGGGCATGCACCGCCGCACCTTGCAACGCAAGCTGCAGAAGCGCCCGGTACGGCGCTGAGCGCGCGGGTGCAACCGTTGATGCATCCTGAACAGAAGTAATACTCCGGCGTGGCAGCCCACGTCGGGAGGTATTTAGCCTGCTCAACTAAGATGCCTTATAGCTGCGTACTCGGGTCAAGCCGTGTGAACGATAGGCGCTGAACGCTTGGATTGCGCCAATCTTAACGGGTCAATGTTTTAAGTTTTTCACATGGGCGTTGAGTGTACTGGCCGGAGTGTAGGCAAATTGCCAACCGCTTTTTCCGTCAAGCCCATCGAGGAAATCTTGAAGGCCTTTTTCTTTGCCTTTACCAAGGTGGTAGACGGTCATCCCTGCGTTCACTTCCAGCGGATGGCCATTTCTGATCATCGCCAAGTCCAGGTCGGGGCTGTTGGTGTTGTAGAGGTACAACTCATTGTTGTCGGCTTTTTGAATGTAGACGGTGTGGGCAAACTCGCCGCCCTCATGGGCATGCTTGAAATTTAGAAACCCTGACTCTGGAATGTCAGCGGTATTGAACACCTTTTTGAGGCTGTTGGGATTAATGCCCATCAACGCCAAATAAGCCTCTGAATAGTTTGTACCGCCCTGACGGTTTGTGGCGCTAATGACCGCGTCGAAAACGTCAGGCGAAAGGGTTTTCTCAGCCTGCCCCACACGTATAGACGCCTCGTAACAGTTCAGGCCTTGATTGCCCGGAGCCTTGTGTAGAGACACCCAATTCTTTTTCAGCTGTTTATGGGAGATGCTCTTTGCGGCGGTCTTATTAAGTGAAACTTTATAGGGGGTCTTGAGTGTTACTTTGTCACTTTTGCCGCCTGTTGTTAACGCAGAAGATTCGACCTCGTTAACGACGCCTTCCTCGCTTTTCACAACGCTTAGGATACGCGGGACCGTCACGAGTGCAGCATTGAGAACGCCGAATACAATGTGCTCAGTGGCTTTGGGTTTGCCATGTACTTTGTCGTCAATGCCTATACCCGTAGTGGTTGCCGCATTGGCCAGAAAGAAAGCATCCAGTGCCAGCCCCACCTCAGGTATCACCAACGCCAGCGGGCTCAGAAACATGGCCGCTTTTGCCGCCTTTTCCAAGCCCGAGAGGATGTGTTTTTTAGTGACGTCTCTGTCACTGGTTATGCTGACATCGGCATCCGCATATGAACGACATTTCTGGCGTTTTGCGATTTCAGCGAACGGCAGTTTTTCAGGGTGTGTCGTGATGAGTTTTTGCGGGTCCCAGAAGCCGCTGAAAGCGCGATGGTCATAGGAAAATAACCCGCCTGGCGTTTCGCGTTTTTCAGGCCAGGCAGCGAGCCCGGCCAGTGTCTCATCGATGCCTGCGTATGCGAGGCCATTGGGTTTGTCTCTCAAGGCACAGTGCGAAGCCAAGGCGTCACTTTTGATAGGGTCAACCATTTGCTTGGCGAGCCATGCCTTCATTTCTACCAGGCTGCTGAAACTGTGAATGGGGGAGGAGTTTCCCGTTATATAAAGCAGGGTCAGCGGGGGTATTTTTATGCCGTCGGCATCAAATTTGACCTGAGTGTCTGTTATGTAAACAAGGTCGGTGGATTTAAAGTTGCCGAGTGTTAACAACCCTATTTCAAGGGTAGGGTCGTTCCGCGGATTCTTGCGTAGATCTTTAAGCTCTATGTCAGGCCATGACGCTTGATGGTCTGACAAACCCGCCGCCCGCATGACCAGCTTGCGGCCTTCTAGCGTCAGGCTGCCCTCTTGATGCTGGGCAATGGCTGATTTGACCAAAGAGGCTTTGGCCATTGTGGGGTAGTTTTCTTGATGGCTACTCCAGAATTCATCCAGGAATTTCTTGTAAGGCTTTTGATAGTCTGATGCCCACGCCAGTCTCTTGAATTCTTCGGGTGTGATTGGGCTCTGGAATGTTCCGTTGTAAACCTGCACGGCTGCGTCTGCTTCAGGGAATTCTTCGTAAATGCCCTGATAGGTATGCGTGTTGTTAGCCTTTTCCCTGTAAGGATTAAAGCGACTTGCAAAGTCGAAAATTCCCGGTGAGTACGTATTTATACAAGGTTTAATGATGACCTCTGGCCCACCCTTGTAGAAGCTCACCGGGAAACCTTCGCCCTTGGGTGTGTCTTGTGCGTTGGTTATGAGCGCCTGGGTTAATGAGAGGTGTTGGATGATTTTTGCCGGGTAAGGCCTTTCGCCTGTAGTGTTGTAATCGAACGTGACGAGGTAAGTGTTATCGGGATCTATAGCCCATTTTTCCTTATCGACAGGGGTCGTTGCCTTCTTTGCCATTTCGGCGAATTTTTCCTTCAGAAAAATCGAGGCATCTTGTGTGGCTGTTTTGAACGCGCTGGCAATCTCCGCTATGACGGAGTCGATAGTTGGATTGGAGCCCAACTCGACGGGCGCCGGTGCTTTGCGAACGTGCTCGATAGCCTTATTAGCATCCGGACTATCACTGACAGCGTTTGCGCGACTGAGGTCGACTGAGCGCTTATGGCGCGGCTTTGTGTCTGGTTTCTGAGGGGCGTTGCTCTCGGAAGGCCGCTTTGACTCAGTCGGCGTAGAGAAAGGGTGCGAGGGTGAGCTGCCAATTTGCATTAGGAAATCTCGGAAACTTACAAGGCCAGGTGAGTCTTGTGTGGCGGCTTAGTAAGTAAGGTTCCGTTGATGGCTTCCCTGTTCGCCCTTTTATGTAGGATTGGGCTTCCTTGGCTGGCGCTGCTAAATAACCAAAACGTCCTGCCGTGCGCTGAACGAAGTCTGAACAATCTGCTTCAGGCCGCACGGAGCCCTGAACCGATCGTCTATGATCGGCTCCAACGCCTGTCATCCTTTCCCTACCGAGCCTGAACGATGAATCAGAACGCTGAGTATTGCGCGGTCAACGACGCGGTGCATGGGCAATTCTTGCGTCGCACCTGGGCGCTGATCGCGCCCTATTGGCGCAGTGAAGAGAAGGGCAAGGCCTGGTTGTTGCTGGCCGCAGTGATTGGTTTGTCGCTGTTCAGCGTGGCTTTTTCCGTTTGGATCAACCATTGGTACAAAGACTTCTACAACGCCCTTGAGACGAAGGACACGGCGGCCTTCTGGCAACTGATCGGTTACTTCTGCGTGCTCGCCGCCGTGGCCATCGTCGGTGCGGTCTATCGCCTGTACCTGACGCAGATGCTGACCATTCGCTGGCGGGCCTGGCTCACCGAAAAGTATTTTGCGCGCTGGCTCAGCAACAAGAATTACTACCAGCTGGAGCAGGGCGGCTACACCGATAACCCGGACCAGCGGATTTCCGAAGACCTCAATAACTTCACCTCGAACACCTTGAGCCTCAGCCTGGGGCTGCTACGTAACGTGGTCAGCCTGGTGTCGTTCTCCATCATCCTGTGGGGCGTGTCGGGCAGTATCGAAGTCTTCGGCATTTCCATTCCCGGCTACATGTTCTGGTGTGCGCTGCTGTACGCCGCCATCGGCAGTTGGCTGACGCACCTGATCGGCCGTCGCTTGATTGGCTTGAGCAACCAACAACAACGTTTTGAGGCGGACCTGCGTTTCTCGATGATTCGGGTGCGAGAGAATGCCGAGAGCATCGCCCTGTATAACGGCGAGTCAAACGAAAATCAGCGTTTGAGCGCGCGGTTCGGTAGGGTCTGGCACAACTACTGGGACATTATGCGAGTGTCCAAGCGCCTGACGTTCTTCACCGCCGGCTACGAGCAGATTGCGATGGTCTTTGCGTTTATCGTGGCGGCCCCACGCTACTTCTCCGGCAAGATCGAGCTGGGCGAGCTGATGCAAATCAACTCGGCGTTCGGCAACGTGCAGGGCAACTTCAGTTGGTTTATCACCGCCTACTCCGACCTGGCCAGCTGGCGTGCCACCAGTGATCGTCTGCTGAGTTTCCATCAGGCCATGAGCGAAAACGAGCAGCGAGCTCCGGCCATCGATGTGCGCCCGGAAGGCGAGCGCTTGGTGGTGACAAACTTGGGCATGGACCTGGCCGACGGCCGTCAGTTGCTCACCGATGCCGACATGATCGTAGAACCGGGCCAACGGGTGATGCTCAGCGGACGCTCCGGCAGCGGTAAAAGTACGCTGCTGCGGGCGATGGGGCACTTGTGGCCGGCGGGTCACGGCAGCATTCGGCTGCCGGCTGCGCGTTACCTGTTTCTGCCGCAAAAGCCTTACCTGCCGATTGGTACGTTGAAGGCGGTGTTGAGTTATCCACAGGACGACAGCGTCTACCCGACCGAACGTTATGCACAGGTCTTGGAAACCTGCCGCTTGCCGCATCTGGTGGCGCGCCTGGACGAAGCCAACCACTGGCAGCGCATGCTCTCGCCAGGCGAGCAACAGCGCCTGGCGTTCGCCCGCGCGTTGCTGTACGCACCGCAATGGCTGTACATGGACGAGGCAACCTCGGCGATGGACGAAGAGGATGAGGCAACGTTGTACCAAGCGTTGATCGATGAGTTGCCGGGGTTGAGCATCGTCAGCGTCGGCCATCGCAGCAGCCTCAAGCGCTTCCATGGGCGGCATGTGCGGATTGAGAGTGGGCGGTTGCAGGAACAGCAACCGGCTTAAGGTCACACACATTTGACCGAGTACACACATCTACCTTGAATGTAATGAGATCTAAATGTGGGAGCGGGCTTGCTCGCGAATGCGGTGTGTCAGTTACAAATAAACTGACTGACACACCGCATTCGCGAGCAAGTCGAACCGTCGCACCGCCCCTCCCACAATTAGACCGAGAACAGCTTCAGTAAACAGGTCGGCTGTCAGGCCGCCTCGCTTTCGCTTTTGATCTAACCACTCAGGTCGGCTACCAGGCCGCCGTGCTGTAGATCTTGATCTTGATTTTGATCTTAGGCGCCCCGTCAACCACGCTGGCCGAACGCAGGCTTTGGAGCGGGGGTAAACCGGCAGGACGCCGGTTTAGCCGCGCTGGGCCAAGGATGGCCCATCGCGGCGGCCCCCGCTCCAAAGCCTGCGTGAGGGCACACCGAGCCGGAGGCGAGGTGCCGAGTGGTGGGGCAAGAGCCTTTTGGTTACTTTTGGGCTCTTTTCAAAAGTGACCCGCTGTAAGAGCGGAACCCATATCAGCCATCACAAAAATAACGGATATGCCCCTCAGCGCCCCCCGCAACCACCACAGAACTAAATTCGTAAAAAAAGATGTGTAGATACCTAGGCTGCGATGCCGGCACCTGGGTGTATCAGGCAGACCGAGGTGATGCTATCGCAGGCAAGCCAGCTCCCACATTTGACCGGTGTTGTTTGATGCACTGAGTACCCACAAAAAAGCCCGGCTGATCATCGATCAGCCGGGCTTTTTCAGTGCTTGAAGATGACTTACTTCTTCAAGCCGTAATGCTCATCCAGCATGCCTGGGGCGTTCGGCGTTTTTGGCGCGTAGTCCCGTGGTGGCTCCTGGTTTTCCCGCGGAGGGGTAAGGCGTTCCCGCGGAGTTTGCGGCGCATCGGAATGCAGCGCAGCCAGCAGACGCTGACGGGTGATGTCGTCGAGGGCCAGGCGGTTGGCGCCATCGGCGAGGTGATCCTGTACTTCCTGGTAGCTCTGGGTGAGCTTCTTGACCAGGGTCGCGGTGCTGTTGAAGTGGGTAACAACCTCGTTCTGATAACTGTCAAAACGTTCCTGAATGTCATCCAACTGACGCTGCGTGCGGTTAGGCGCGGCATTCGGCAGCAGGCGGGCAACCAGGAATCCAATCGCGACACCGGCAACCAAGGCGAGAGTCGGCAACAACCAAACTAAGAGCGAGTGTTCCACGAGTCCTTCCTCTATAAACGGCTTTGCTTTACGTTAACGGCTCGGACCTGCGCTGTATACCGCGATTAAGCTCGCAATGATGCCATGCACAGACTTTTAGCTAGACGAGTCGACCCTTTGAGAGGTCACGGAGTTCATTCCTTGCTCATGCGTGAAACCCCCGTTTTGATCGATGGCCCGGTTGGCCAATTGGAAGCCCTGTACCTGGATCACCCCGAGCCACGTGGCCTGGCGCTGATCTGCCACCCTAACCCGGTGCAGGGCGGGACCATGCTCAATAAAGTCGTATCGACCTTGCAACGCACCGCCCGTGATGCCGGTTTGATTACTTTACGTTTCAATTATCGTGGTGTCGGTGCCAGCGCCGGTACTCACGACATGGCCGCTGGCGAAGTGGACGATGCCGAAGCGGCTGCCACCTGGCTAAGGGCAAAACACCCGGACCTGCCGATCACCTTGCTCGGTTTCTCCTTCGGCGGTTACGTAGCAGCCAGCCTCGGCGGCCGCTTGGAAGCCAAAGGTGAAAAGCTTGCGCACCTGTTCATGGTTGCCGCCGCCGTGATGCGCCTGGGCGATACCGACGTGCTGCCCCAAGGCTGCCCATTGACCCTGATTCAGCCGGAAACCGACGAAGTGGTCGACCCGCAAGCGGTCTACGACTGGTCCGCCGCCCTGAAACGCCCCCATGAGCTTCTGAAAGTGGCAGAATGCGGACACTTTTTTCATGGCAAGCTGACCGATCTCAAGGATCTGGTGCTGCCGCGCCTCTCGAATTGATAGCAGTCTGATAAGCGATTACCCATGACGACTCGTACCCGTATCCTCACCGGCATCACCACCACCGGCACGCCGCACCTGGGCAACTATGCCGGCGCGATCCGCCCGGCGATCCTCGCCAGCCAAGACGCCAATGCCGATTCCTTCTACTTCCTGGCCGACTACCACGCCCTGATCAAGTGCGATGACCCGCAGCGCATTCAGCGCTCGCGTATGGAAATCGCGGCGACCTGGCTGGCCGGTGGCCTGGATGTGAACCGGGTGACTTTCTATCGCCAGTCCGACATCCCGGAAATCCCCGAGCTGACCTGGCTGCTGACCTGCGTCGCCGCCAAGGGCCTGCTCAACCGCGCCCACGCCTACAAGGCCTCGGTGGACAAGAACGTGGAAACCGGCGAAGACCCGGACGCGGGCATCACCATGGGCCTGTACAGCTACCCGGTGCTGATGGCGGCGGACATCTTGATGTTCAACGCGCACAAAGTGCCGGTCGGCCGCGACCAGATCCAGCACGTGGAAATGGCCCGCGACATCGGCCAGCGCTTTAACCACCTGTTCGGCAACGGTAAAGAATTCTTCACCATGCCTGAGGCGTTGATCGAAGAAAGCGTCGCCACCTTGCCAGGCCTTGATGGCCGCAAGATGTCGAAGAGCTACGACAACACCATCCCGTTGTTCACCAGCGCCAAGGACATGAAAGACGCGATCTCGCGGATCGTCACCGATTCCCGCGCGCCCGGTGAAGCCAAAGACCCGGACAACTCGCACCTGTTCACCCTGTTCCAGGCGTTTGCCACCAAGGCCCAGGAAGAAGAGTTCCGCGCAGAGTTGCTGCAAGGTTTGGGCTGGGGCGAGGCGAAAAACCGTCTGTTCCAACTGCTCGACGGTCAACTGGGTGAGGCGCGCGAGCGTTACCACCAACTGATGTCGCGCCCCTCCGACATGGAAGACCTGCTGCTGATCGGCGCCAAAAAAGCCCGCGCGGTGGCGGCGCCGTTCCTGGCCGAGCTGCGTGAGGCGGTTGGCCTGCGCTCGTTCGTCAACCAGGCGGCGGCGCCGGTGGCTACGAAGAAGAAAGCCGCCAAAGCCGCACGCTTTGTGAGCTTTCGCGAAGACGACGGCAGCTTCCGCTTCCGCCTGCTGTCGGCCGATGGCGAGCAATTGCTGCTGTCGCGCAACTTTGCCGACGGCAAAGCGGCTGGCGCGGTGACCAAGCAATTGCAAAACGGCGACGTGCTGGATGTGCGCACTGAAGTGCTGAGCTTCAGCGTATGGCTGGATGGCGCTGCCGTGGCCGACAGTGCGACCTTCGCCGATATGGCATCGCGTGATGCGGCCATCGCAGCCCTGCGCGTTGCGTTAACCCCCATCGAGGATTAACCCGACCAAGGGTTGATTGCCATTCTCCAGGGCCGTCGTTACAGTGACGGCCCGTTTTTGTTGCCTTGCTAACGAAATTATGACGCCCCTAGAACGATATCAAGCTGATCTGAAACGCCCTGAATTCTTCCATGACGCCGCGCAGGAAAATGCGGTGCGTCATTTGCAGCGCCTGTACGACGACCTGGTCGCGGCCTCGCACAACAAGCCAGGGATGTTCAGCAAGCTGTTTGGCAAGAAAGACCAGACGCCGGTCAAAGGCTTGTACTTCTGGGGTGGCGTGGGCCGCGGCAAGACTTACCTGGTCGACACCTTCTTTGAAGCGCTGCCGTTCAAGGAAAAGGTACGTACGCACTTCCACCGCTTCATGAAGCGCGTGCACGAAGAGATGAAGACCCTGCCGGGCGAGAAAAACCCGCTGACCATCATCGCCAAGCGCTTCTCGGACGAGGCACGGGTGATCTGCTTCGATGAATTTTTCGTCTCCGACATCACCGACGCCATGATCCTTGGCACGCTGATGGAAGAGCTGTTCAAGAACGGCGTGACCCTGGTCGCCACCTCGAACATCGTGCCCGACGGCCTGTACAAGGACGGCCTGCAGCGCGCGCGTTTCCTGCCGGCCATCGCGCTGATCAAGCAGAACACCGAGATCGTCAACGTCGACAGCGGCGTCGACTACCGCCTGCGTCACCTTGAGCAAGCCGAGCTGTTCCACTTCCCGCTCAACGAAGCCGCGCACGAAAGCCTGAAAAAGAGCTTCCGTGCGCTCACGCCGGAATGCACCCAGGCGGTGGAAAACGACAAGCTGATGATCGAAAACCGCGAAATCATCGCGCTGCGTACCTGCGATGACGTGGCCTGGTTCGAATTCCGCCAGCTTTGCGACGGCCCGCGCAGCCAGAATGACTACATCGAACTGGGCAAGATCTTCCACGCGGTGATCTTGAGCGGCGTGGAACAGATGAGCGTGACCACCGACGACATCGCGCGCCGGTTTATCAACATGGTCGACGAGTTCTACGACCGTAACGTCAAGCTGATCATCTCGGCGGAAGTCGAACTCAAGGATCTCTACACCGGCGGTCGCTTGAACTTCGAGTTCCAGCGCACGCTGAGCCGCTTGTTGGAAATGCAATCCCACGAGTTCCTGTCGCGTGGGCATAAGCCGTAAGCTGATGTGATCTCTATAAAAAGGCCCGCAGCGATTGCGGGCCTTTCATTTTGGGTACTGGTTAAAAAGTGATCTGGTCTTGAGTGGGCGGCGCCGGTTGTATGAGGTTCTTTATGTTGTCCTTCACCTCGTAGATCGCGCCGTCCGCCCCTTTAACAATTTCGGGCGCGCCTTCCTCTTCCTCTTTCTCCCGTTTTTTGCTCAACAGTTCAGTCTGATTTTCGTTTGATCTACTGACGTCTGTCTCGTTCGGCTTTACAGCCGGGTTGAAAGCGTTGCTTCCTATGGATGACATGATTGAATCTCCGTCCTGGTTTAAGCCAAATGAATTTAGAAAAAGCCCTGCATAAATCTGAATTCAATCCACCAGAAATAGCCGACTTCTTCTAGCGCTTAACATGCCAGTCGCACTGGACGCAGGAGATTCGTCTTCGTCCTGTACTGCTGTAGGAATTGGAGGCCTTGCTAAGGTATGGGTAAGGCTCAACAGGTTTTTGTTCGACCCTGCACCATTGCGGTATGGCAGGGTCGCTTGCCTCGTCAGGGGTCGTATCTATGCGGCTTGCTGAAATTGTTGCCGGTATTGGTTCGGTGACAGCTCCGTGTGCTGCCTGAACAACCGCGCAAAGAAGCTCGCATCGTCGTAACCCACCTCATAGCTGATGGTCTTGATGCTCTTGCGGCTGCCCGAAAGCAAGCCCTTGGCGGTCTCGATGCGCAGGCGTTGCAGGTAATGCAGTGGCTTGTCACCGGTAGCGGTCTGGAAGCGGCGCATGAAGTTGCGGATGCTCATGCCGTGTTCCCGGGCGACGTCTTCGAAGCGAAACTTGTCGGCGAAGTGCTCTTCGAGCCAGTGCTGGATCTGCAGGATAATCACGTCCTGGTGCAGCTTCTGCCCACCAAAACCGATACGCCCCGGTGCGTAGCTGCGCTGCACTTCATAGAGGATGTCGCGGGCCACGGCCTGGGCGATGTTGGCGCCGCAGAAGCGTTCGATCAAATAGATGTAGAGGTCGCACGCCGAGGTGGTGCCACCGGCGCAATACAGGTTGTCGGCGTCGGTCAGGTGCTTGTCCTGGTTGAGCTGCACCTGAGGGAAGCGCTCGCTGAAGGCAGTGAAGAAGCGCCAGTAAGTGGTCGCCTCCTTGCCATCGAGCAGGCCGGCTTCAGCCAGCCAGAACACCCCGGTGGCTTCGCCGCACAACACCGCACCCCGCGCATGTTGTTCGCGCAGCCAGGGCAGCACTTGCGGGTAGCGTGTGCACAGGGCGTCGAAGTCGTCCCAGAAGGCCGGTAGCACGATGATGTCGGCGTCTTCGAGGCCGCCGTCCACCGGCATGATCACATCACTGAAGCTGCACACCGATTGCCCGTCGGGGCTGACCAGGCGCGTTTCAAACGCTGGGGTCAGGCCCAAGCCTTGTTGTTTGCCATACCGCAGGCTGGCGAGATGGAAGAAATCCTTGGCTTGCATGAGGGTTGAAGCGAATACCCGATCAATGGCCAAAATGCTGACGCGCCGCAACGGCGTGGAGATTTGGTTAGACATAATTTCATTTATTCTTATAGGGGAAAGTGGTCACCAGACGGCTGGATCGTCTTATTTTTTGTCGCATGTGTCCAGTGTCCTGTGAGGCCTTCGCGGCATAGGCTCTGTGGTCTGGTCTTTGTCCGACAATCCACGCAGGTGACCCATGATCCCCAGAACCTTGTTCAGCTCGGAGCACGAACTCTTCCGTGAGAGCGTGCGCACCTTCCTCGAAAAGCACGCCGCGCCGTTCCATGCGCAATGGGAGAAACAGGGCTATATCGACCGTGGGCTGTGGAGCAAAGCGGGGGAGGCGGGCATGTTGTGTTCGCACCTGCCGGAGGAATATGGCGGCCTGGGCGCGGACTTTTTGTACAGCGCGGTAGTGATTGAAGAGATCAGCCGCCTCGGTTTGACCGGCATTGGGTTTTCCCTGCATTCGGACATCGTCGCGCCGTACATCCTGCATTACGCCAGTGAGGCGCTGAAACAGAAGTACCTGCCAAAATTGATTTCGGGCGAGATGGTCACCGCCATCGCCATGACCGAGCCAGGCGCCGGTTCCGACTTGCAGGGCGTCAAGACCACGGCGGTGCTGGACGGCGATGAGTACGTGATCAATGGTTCCAAGACCTTTATCACCAACGGCTTTCTCGCCGAGCTGGTGATCGTCGTGGCCAAGACCGACCCCAAGGCCGGCGCGAAGGGCACCAGCCTGTTTCTGGTGGAAGCCGCTACGCCGGGCTTCGACAAGGGCAAGCGCCTGGAGAAGGTGGGTATGAAGGCCCAGGACACCTCGGAGCTGTTCTTCCAGGACGTGCGCGTGCCCAAGGAAAACTTGCTGGGCCAGGCAGGCATGGGCTTCGCGTATTTGATGCAGGAGCTGCCCCAGGAGCGCCTGACCGTAGCGATTGGCGCGCTCTCATCAGCCGAGGCGGCGCTGCAATGGACCTTGGAATACACCCGCGAGCGCAAGGCGTTCGGCAAGGCGATTGCCGATTTCCAGAACACCCGGTTCAAGCTGGCGGAGATGGCCACGCAGATTCAGATCGGCCGCGTGTTTGTCGACAAGTGCATGGCGTTGCACCTGGAAGGCAAGCTCGACGTGCCCACGGCCGCGATGGCCAAGTACTGGGCCACGGACCTGCAATGCAAGGTGCTCGACGAGTGCGTGCAGTTGCACGGCGGCTACGGCTTTATGTGGGAATACCCGATTGCGCGGGCCTGGGCGGATGCGCGGGTGCAGCGGATTTATGCGGGGACCAATGAGATCATGAAGGAGATTATTGCGCGGGCGCTTTGATGATTTTGTAGTGCTGCTTGGGGCCCCATCGCAGGCAAGCCAGCTCCCACATTTTGAAAGTGTTCACAATTCAACATGTGGGAGCTGGCTTGCCTGCGATAGCGGTCTATAGATCAATCAAGGCGCAGGGTTCGGATGATCCTTCTGAATCGCCTCAATCCCTTCCAGCACCTCTTTGGACAGTTTCAGGTCAGCACTGGCGATGTTGCTGTCCAGCTGCTCCAGTGACGTGGCCCCAATGATGTTGCTGGTCACAAACGGCTGCTGCGTCACGAATGCCAGCGCCATCTGCGCCGGGTCCAGGCCATGTTCCCGCGCCAGGGCCACATAACGGCTGCACGCCGCTTCCGACTGTGGGTTGAAGTAGCGGCTGAAGCGGCTGTATTCGGTCAGGCGCGCTTTGGCTGGGCGTGCGCCATTCTCGTACTTGCCGCTGAGCATGCCGAATGCCAGCGGCGAGTAGGCCAGCAAGCCGCATTGCTCACGAATGGCGACTTCCGCCAGGCCCACTTCAAAGCTGCGGTTGAGCAGGTTGTAGGGGTTCTGGATCGACACCGCGCGGGTCCAGCCACGGGCTTCGGCCAGGGCCAGGAATTTCATGGTGCCCCACGGGGTTTCGTTGGACAGGCCGATGTGGCGGATCTTGCCGGCCTTGACCTGCTCGTCCAGCGCTTCGAGGGTTTCTTCCAGTGGGGTCAGGTCGTCTTCGTCCTTGTGTTTGTAGCTCAGTTGGCCGAAGAAGTTGGTGCTGCGCTCTGGCCAGTGCAACTGGTAGAGGTCGATCCAGTCGGTCTGCAGGCGCTTTAGGCTGGCATCCAGGGCGTCGACGATGTGCTTGCGGTTGTGGCGCAGGTGGCCATCACGGATGTAGTCGATGGTGTTGCCGGGGCCGGCGATCTTGCTGGCGAGGATCCAGTCGGCACGGTCGCCGCGGCTTTTGAAGTAATTACCGATGTAACGCTCAGTGGTGGCATAGGTGTCGGCCTTGGGCGGCACCGGGTACATTTCTGCCGTGTCGAGGAAGTTGATCCCCGCGGCCTTGGCCCGTTCGATCTGCGCGAAGGCCTCTGCCTCGCTGTTCTGCTCGCCCCAGGTCATGGTGCCCAAGGCTATCGCGCTCACGTTCAGATCGGTTCGGCCCAGCTGTCGATAATCCATCGGGTACTCCTTCAGGGAAAACAATCATAAAAGCAGGTTGAATTTTTTTTCGCAATCTGCATAATTGCCCACCTCTTTCTGCAGTGGAAGTGATGCGCCGCCTGCCGAAGAATCTTGCCGTTGAACGGACGCGCCGACCCGAGCCCCCGATAGCGTCTGTATCCGGCTGCCTTTGACTTGTCAAAGTACGCACTATTCAGTAAGATCCGCCGTCTAATTTACAGGGCGGCCCCTGAGGCTATTAAAGAATGACAACTTTTACTGCAAAACCGGAAACAGTTCAGCGCGACTGGTTTGTCGTCGACGCCGCTGGTCAGACCCTGGGTCGTCTGGCCACTGAAGTCGCCAGCCGTCTGCGTGGCAAGCACAAGCCTGAGTACACCCCTCACGTTGACACCGGTGACTACATCGTGATCATCAACGCTGAGCAGGTACGTGTTACCGGCAACAAAGCGCAAGACAAAATGTACTACCGTCACTCCGGTTTCCCAGGCGGTATCAAGTCTTCGAACTTCGAAGGTCTGATTTCCAAGAAGCCTGAAGCCCCGATCGAAATCGCGGTCAAAGGCATGCTGCCGAAGGGCCCACTGGGTCGCGATATGTTTCGCAAGCTGAAAGTCTATGCGGGCGCTGTACACCCTCATGCTGCTCAGCAGCCCCAAGAACTGAAGTTTTAACGGAATAGTTCATTATGTCGGCGACTCAAAATTACGGCACTGGCCGTCGCAAAACCGCAACCGCACGCGTTTTCCTGCGTCCGGGCACTGGTAACATCTCGATCAACAACCGCACTCTGGAAAACTTCTTCGGTCGCGAAACTGCCCGTATGGTAGTTCGTCAGCCGCTGGAATTGACCGAGACCGTTGAAAAGTTCGACATCTACGTCACCGTTATCGGTGGCGGTGTAAGTGGTCAAGCTGGCGCGATCCGCCACGGTATCACTCGCGCTCTGATGCAGTACGACGAAACCCTGCGTGGCGCTCTGCGCAAAGCTGGCTTCGTTACTCGCGATGCTCGTGAAGTTGAACGTAAGAAAGTCGGTCTGCGTAAAGCGCGTAAGCGTCCGCAGTACTCGAAGCGTTAATTCGCTTTACGTTCCACAAAAACGCCCAACTCCTCACGGAGCTGGGCGTTTTTTATTGCCTGCGATTTATGCACATTTTTCGCCGTGACAACTTGCCACATCCGTAGACCCCCTATACTACAGGGCCTGGAGAGGGAGCCCCGGGCAATTCCCTTGTCATACGTGGGGCTTTTCATTACCATTCGGCAAAATTTTTATAAGTAAAAGATTCAACACTTAGTAGACGCCTGATTTAACAGGCCAAAAAGCTGATGGGAGAGGACTGAATGAGCAATGACGGCGTGAATGCAGGCCGGCGTCGCTTCTTGGTAGCAGCCACATCCGTGGTGGGTGCTGCAGGAGCGGTGGGGGCTGCGGTCCCGTTCGTGGGGTCATGGTTTCCCAGTGCCAAGGCGAAAGCCGCAGGTGCACCGGTGAAGGTGAATGTCAGCAAGATCGACCCAGGCCAGCAGATGATTGCTGAGTGGCGCGGTCAGCCGGTCTTCATCGTTCGTCGTACTGAGGAAATCCTGGGGAATCTGAAGAAAATCGAAGGTCAGCTGTCTGACCCCGACTCAAAGAATTCCGACCAGCCCGCCTACGTCGATAAGGAAATTCGTTCGATCAAGCCAGAGATTCTGCTGCTGATCGGTATCTGCACCCACCTGGGTTGCTCGCCTACTTTCCGCCCTGAAGTTGCTCCTGCCGATTTGGGCAAAGACTGGGTGGGGGGTTATTTCTGCCCCTGCCACGGTTCCCACTACGACTTGGCCGGTCGCGTCTACAAGTCACAACCTGCACCACTGAACCTGCCAGTTCCGCCACATCACTACGAGACTGACAGTGTCATTGTCATTGGCGTCGACGAGGGGGAGAAAGCCTGATGAGCAAGTTCATGGATTGGGTGGATGCACGCTTCCCCGCTACCAAAATGTGGGAAGACCATCTCAGCAAATATTACGCACCAAAAAACTTCAACTTCTTCTACTTCTTCGGCTCACTGGCATTGTTGGTGTTGGTCAACCAGCTCGTTACCGGTGTCTGGTTGACGATGAGCTACACGCCGTCGGCCGAAGAGGCCTTCGCCTCCGTTGAGGGGATCATGCGCGACGTCGAGTACGGCTCGATCCTGCGCTTGCTGCACTCTACCGGCGCATCGGCGTTCTTCATCGTGGTCTATATGCATATGTTCCGTGGCTTGCTTTACGGTTCGTACCAGAAACCCCGCGAGCTGGTGTGGGTGTTTGGCATGCTGATCTACCTGGCGCTGATGGCCGAGGCCTTCATGGGCTACTTGCTGCCGTGGGGCCAGATGTCGTACTGGGGCGCCCAGGTGATCATCTCGCTGTTTGGCGCGATCCCGGTCATCGGCAACGACCTGACCCAGTGGATTCGTGGTGACTACCTGATCTCCGGCATCACCCTGAACCGCTTCTTTGCCTTGCACGTTGTGGCGCTGCCGATCGTAATCCTGGGCCTTGTGGTGCTGCACATCCTGGCGCTGCACGAAGTGGGTTCGAACAACCCGGATGGCGTGGACATCAAGAAGCACAAAGACGAAAACGGCATACCGCTGGACGGCATTCCGTTCCACCCGTACTACACCGTGAAAGACATTGTCGGCGTGGTGGTGTTCCTGTTCATCTTCTGCTCGATCGTGTTCTTTTTCCCGGAGATGGGCGGGTATTTCCTGGAGAAGCCTAACTTCGAACAGGCCAACGCCTTTAAGACACCTGAGCACATCGCGCCGGTCTGGTACTTCACGCCGTTCTACGCGATCTTGCGAGCCATTCCAGACAAGCTTATGGGCGTAGTTGCCATGGGGGCGTCGATTGCGCTGTTGTTTGTGCTGCCCTGGCTTGACCGCAGTCCGGTCAAATCGATGCGCTACAAAGGCTGGTTGAGCCGAATCTGGCTGGTCGTGTTCTGTATCGCCTTCGTGCTGCTGGGCTGGACGGGCGTGAAGGCGCCGTCGCCTGCGCTGACACTGCTGTCGCAGGTCTGCACCTTCCTGTACTTCGCCTACTTCATTCTGATGCCGTTCTACACCCGGCTCGAGAAGACCAAACCGGTTCCGGAAAGGGTGACTGGCTGATGAAAAAATTATTTGTTGCATTGATGCTTGCGGCGCTGCCGCTACTGTCCTTCGCCGCCGAGCATGGCGCGGAACTGGAGAGCGTCGACATCGACGTGTCTGACAAGGCCGCCATGCAGGATGGCGCCCGTACGTTCGCCAACTACTGCATGGGCTGCCACAGCGCCAAGTTTCAGCGTTATGAGCGTGTTGCCGATGACCTGGGCATCCCCCATGAACTGATGATGGAGAAACTGGTGTTCACCGGCGCCAAGATTGGCGACCACATGAACATCGGCATGCAGCCTGCCGATGCCAAGGCCTGGTTCGGTGCTGCACCGCCTGACCTGACCCTGGTGGCGCGCGTGCGCGGCACCGATTGGCTGTATGGCTACCTCAAATCCTTCTACGAAGACCCGCTACGCCCTTGGGGTGTGAACAACAAAGTCTTCCCGAACGTCGGTATGCCTAACGTTCTAGTCGGCCTGCAGGGTCGCCAAGTGGTAGGATGCAAGCAGGTTCAGGTCGTTGAAGACGGCAAGAAGCAATATGATCCGTTGACCGGTACGCCTCTGACTCATGAAGCGTGCGATCAACTGACCATCGTGCCCAAGACCGGTACGCTGAACGAAGAGCAGTTCGACGAGAAGGTCAAAAATCTGGTGACCTTCCTGGCCTACTCGGCCAACCCGGTCAAACTGCAGCATCAGCGCATCGGGACCTATGTATTGCTGTACCTGGCTTTCTTCTTTGTGTTCGCCTATCTGCTCAAACGCGAATACTGGAAGGATGTGCATTGATCCAACCGTAAGCAATTGCTGTTAATCTTGCGCGCCCAGCGGCATCTCTGAACACGTAGCAGTCTGGTTTAACCAGGCACTACAGAGATGCTCTCTGGGCGCGCTCGTTTTTGAGCTTTCGATAATTTCAACAAGCGAGGAGGACCGCCATGGGCGTGACCAATCGGTTGGCCTGTTACTCCGACCCCGCCGACCACTATTCCCACCGAGTACGCATCGTGCTCGCAGAGAAGGGTGTCAGCGCCGAGATCATCAGTGTGGAGGTGGGTCGTCATCCGCCAAAACTGATCGAAGTGAACCCTTACGGCAGCTTGCCCACCCTGGTCGATCGTGACCTGGCGTTGTGGGAGTCAACCGTGGTGATGGAATACCTGGATGAGCGTTACCCTCATCCACCTTTGCTGCCGGTATACCCGGTGGCGCGTGCCAACAGCCGCCTGCTGATCCATCGGATCCAGCGTGACTGGTGCGGGCTGGTGGATGTGATTCTGGATACCCGCAGTAAAGAAGCCGTTCGGGTGCAGGCACGCAAGGAATTGCGTGAGAGCCTGACCGGCGTTTCGCCGCTGTTCGCCGACAAACCTTTTTTCCTCAGCGAGGAACAAAGCTTGGTGGATTGCTGCCTATTACCCATACTCTGGCGCTTGCCGATCCTGGGCATTGAACTGCCACGGCCGGCCAAGCCGTTGCTTGATTACATGGAGCGCCAGTTTGCGCGTGAGGCTTTCCAGGCGAGTCTGTCTGGTGTCGAACGCGATATGCGCTAAGGCTTAAGGAGCCGCTGATGAACTCCAGTCGACCCTACCTGGTCCGCGCGCTCTATGAGTGGATTGTGGACAACGATTGCACCCCGCACATGCTGGTCAACTCTGAATTTCCCAAGGTTGACGTGCCGCAGGGTTTTGCCAGTGATGGGCAAATTGTGCTGAACGTATCACCCAGTGCTGTGCGCCACCTGCACATGGACAACGAAGCGGTAAGCTTCGAAGGGCGTTTTGGCGGTGTGCCGCATACGCTGTTCGTGCCGATTGGCGCGATTCTCGGGATCTATGCCCGTGAGAATGGCCAAGGCATGGTGTTCGATCTGGAGTCGCCTTTCGAGGACGACGAAGCGATCGAAAGCGAAGACGGCGACGACGTGCCACCACCGGATTCCGAGCCACCGCGCCCAAGTGGCCGGCCGAGCTTGAAAGTGGTGAAGTAAGCGGCTATTACCCTCGGGTAAGCCGGAAAACTGCCTCGACGTGTGTCGGGGCATTTTTTTGCGCGAAGGATGTGGATGAAAGTCGTGACAGAACGGTGATCGTACAACCGCCATGGGCTATGATGCGGGCTCAAGTTCGCCGAGAAAGATGATTCATCATGGAAAACGCCAACACCGCCCCTCGTCTTCCCCGCAAGCGCCGCAGCCTTGCCCAGGAATTGGTCACGGTGTTGTCCGAGCAGATCCGCGACGGCCAACTCAAGCGTGGCGATAAGCTGCCCACCGAGTCGGCAATCATGGAAGCCCATGGGGTCAGCCGCACCGTAGTGCGTGAAGCCATCTCGCGGTTGCAGGCGGCGGGGCAGGTCGAAACCCGTCACGGTATCGGCACCTTTGTGCTGGACACGCCAAGCCCCAGCGGTTTCCGCATTGACCCGGCTACAGTGGTGACACTGCGTGATGTGCTGGCGATTCTGGAACTGCGTATCAGCCTGGAAGTGGAGTCCGCCGGCCTTGCCGCGTTACGTCGCAGCGATGCGCAACTGGCGGCCATGCGTGCGGCCCTCGACGCGCTGAATGAAAGCGCGGCCCACGCCGGCGATGCGGTGGCCTCAGACTTTGCGTTCCACCTGGAAATTGCGCTGTCCACCGGCAACCGCTACTTCACTGACATCATGACCCACCTGGGCACCAGCATCATTCCGCGTACCCGCTTGAATTCGGCGCGCCTGGCCCATGATGACCAGCAGCACTACATGGGCCGCCTGAGTCGTGAACACGAAGAGATTTACGAGGCGATTGCCCGCCAGGATTCGGACGCGGCGCGGGCGGCCATGCGCCTGCATCTGACCAATAGCCGCGAGCGGCTGCGCCATGCCCATGAAGAGGCAGAGGCGCAGCGCAGTTAACCGGGCAACCGAGTTGTGCCGGGTGTGAATCGACGCAAGTGTGGGAGCGGGCTTGCTCGCGAATGCGGTGTGCCAGCCTGCCCATGCATCAACTGAAAGAATGCCTTCGCGAGCAAGCCCGCTCGCACATTTGATCTCCTTGGCCTGGAGGTTTGCGTCTATTTAGCTGGCAGGCTGGTTCGGCTTGTAGTCCTTGAGCAGCAAGTAAGTACTCCAGCCCCACCAATCATTGGTCCAGTGCTTGTCGTTCAGGTCATTCACGTCCTTGCGGCGCAGGACCTTGTCGCCTTCCATCTTGAACAGCGGCGAGAAGTTATTCGCCGGGTTCTGTGCGGCATTCAGGTCCGGCACATACAGCGGCGCCTTGAAGCTGGCCGGGGAGGGCGCGACACCACTGATAAAGGTCTCGAAGATCTCATCGGCCGAGGCCTGCACCGCACGTTTGACCATCGCCCGATTGTCCGCGTCGATGGCGTCGAAGTAACGTTTATCCCCATAGGCATGCCATTGATCACCCTTGGCATTGCGCACCTTGAGCCCGAACTTGCTGTCTTCATCGTGCATGAAACGGCTGATCAGCGAGCCGAGCTCTCCCGGCGTCACCACTGCCGCCAATTGTTTGCGCGGCACGCGCAGGTGGCCGGCGGAAAACAGGTCGGTCAAAAAGTGATCAGCAAAGCTGTTCATGGCATAGGCCAATTCCAGTGCCTGGTCGGTGCCGGTTTGATGGGCCACGACCGCTTGTTGCAGCGCCGCCGTATGCCCGGCCAGGTACGCCGACAGTGCCCATTCGCCGAAGTGATCGGCGTTGTCCGCGGCCAGCTTCAAATAGCGCCCCAGCGGAATCAACGCCGACACCGCACTGCCACCGCCGGTGATGCGGTTCCATTCTTCGGACAACGTATCACCCAGCGCGTCATAGGCTTCGTGAGGCTGTTTGCCATCCTTGATCGCCTGCTTGACCGCGTTGATCTCCTTTTGCATCACCGCGAGGATTTTCCCGGCTTCTTCTCGCGAGGCGGGCAGCACTGCCAGCGAATTGAACGCAGCGGCAAAACGTTGCACACGGTCGGAGGCGGACGCGCCATCACTGATCGGCTGGCCGGGAATGCCATAAAAGTCGCCGCCCAAGGCGATCACTTGGCCGTAGGTGAGTGCCAGCCCGTTAGGCAGGTGCAGCTCGACTTGGTGTGCGGGAATCGCTGGCGCGTCCTTGACGAAACGCAGCAGCGTGTCATCGCCGATGGCGGTGTGTTCACCGCCTTCGAAACGCAGAGTAGGTGGGTTTTTTTCGGGTGCTGCGAGATCAAGACCTGACATGTTAGCTCCTTGCAATGTCGTAGGAATCTTCCTTAATGACTGTATGTATATACAGTCATTCTGAGCATAGAGGAATAATTTCCTACGTCAAGAAGTCGTGTTTAAACACCCAGCACTCGATGAAGCCCGATGAATTGCTGTTGACGAATTCATTTATAGTTGTACGATGACGTACGACATCACCAAAACCAACAACAACCTTTCGACAGAAAGTCTTCGCCCAGGGTGTTCGAATAATGAATCCACAAGAACTGAAGTCCATCCTCTCCCACGGTTTGCTGTCTTTCCCCGTGACCGATTTCAATGCGCAGGGTGACTTCCACCAGGCGGGCTACATCAAGCGTCTGGAATGGCTCGCCCCGTACGGCGCCACCGCCTTGTTCGCCGCCGGCGGCACCGGTGAGTTTTTCTCCCTGGCCGCCAGCGAGTACTCCCAAGTGGTGAAGACCGCTGTTGATACCTGCGCCACCAGCGTGCCGATCCTCGCCGGTGTCGGTGGTTCGACCCGCCAAGCCATCGAGTACGCTCAAGAAGCCGAGCGCCTTGGCGCCAAAGGTTTGCTGCTGCTGCCGCATTACCTGACCGAAGCCAGCCAGGACGGCGTTGCCGCCCACGTGGAAGCGGTGTGCAAGTCGGTCAAGATCGGCGTGGTGGTCTACAACCGCAATGTGTGCCGCCTGACCGCGCCGTTGCTGGAACGCCTGGCCGAGCGCTGTCCGAACCTGATCGGCTACAAAGACGGCCTGGGTGATATCGAATTGATGGTTTCGATTCGCCGCCGCCTCGGTGACCGATTCAGCTACCTCGGCGGCCTGCCGACCGCAGAGGTTTACGCCGCTGCCTACAAGGCCCTGGGCGTTCCGGTGTACTCCTCGGCGGTGTTCAACTTCATCCCGAAAACCGCGATGGACTTCTACCACGCGATTGCCCAGGACGATCACGCCACTGTCGGCAAGATCATCGACAACTTCTTCCTGCCTTACCTCGATATCCGCAACCGTAAAGCCGGGTATGCCGTGAGCATCGTCAAGGCCGGTGCAAAAATCGCCGGCTACGACGCAGGCCCGGTGCGCACGCCGCTGACCGACCTGCTGCCGGAAGAATACGAAGCCCTGGCCGCGCTGATCGACAAGCAAGGTCCGCAGTAACTTATCAACAAGGCCGCTGAGAGATCAGCGGCCTTTTGCGTCAGGAGAAGATTTGTGTCCCAAGCCAAACGTTTTGAGAACTACATCAATGGCGAGTGGGTGGCCGGTGCCGACTACTGCAACAACATCAACCCGTCGGAGTTGTCCGATGTCATTGGCGAATACGCCAAGGCTGACGTAGCCCAAGTCCACGCCGCCATCGACGCCGCCCGCGCGGCCTTCCCGGCCTGGTCGACCTCCGGTATCCAGGCTCGCCACGATGCCCTGGATAAAGTCGGCAGCGAAATCCTCGCGCGCCGCGAAGAACTCGGCACCCTGCTGGCCCGGGAAGAGGGCAAGACCCTGCCCGAAGCCATCGGCGAAGTGACCCGCGCCGGTAACATCTTCAAGTTCTTCGCCGGTGAATGCCTGCGCCTGTCCGGTGACTACGTGCCGTCGGTGCGCCCGGGCGTTAATGTTGAAGTCACCCGCGAGGCCCTGGGTGTGGTCGGCTTGATCACGCCGTGGAACTTCCCGATTGCGATCCCCGCCTGGAAAATCGCCCCGGCCCTGGCCTACGGCAACTGCGTGGTCATCAAGCCGGCCGAATTGGTGCCGGGTTGCGCCTGGGCCCTGGCCGACATCATCTCCCGCGCCGGCTTCCCCGCCGGTGTGTTCAACCTGGTGATGGGCAGCGGCCGTGTAGTCGGCGATGTGTTGGTCAACAGCCCGAAAGTCGACGGCATCAGCTTTACCGGTTCGGTGGGTGTAGGTCGTCAGATCGCCGTCAGCTGTGTGTCGCGCCAGGCCAAAGTGCAGTTGGAAATGGGCGGCAAAAACCCGCAGATCATTCTCGACGACGCCGACCTCAAGCAGGCTGTCGAGCTGTCGGTACAGAGCGCGTTCTACTCCACCGGCCAGCGTTGCACCGCCTCCAGCCGCTTGATCGTCACCGCCGGTATTCACGACCAGTTTGTCGCGGCCATGGCCGAGCGCATGAAGTCGATCAAAGTCGGCCACGCGCTGAAAAGCGGCACCGACATTGGCCCGGTGGTTTCCCAGGCCCAGTTGGACCAGGACATGAAGTACATCGACATCGGCCAAAGCGAAGGTGCGCGGCTGGTCAGCGGTGGCGGCCTGGTCACCTGCGATACCGAAGGTTACTACCTGGCGCCGACGCTGTTTGCCGACAGCGAAGCCGCCATGCGTATCAGCCGTGAAGAAATCTTCGGCCCGGTGGCTAACGTGGTGCGCGTGGCGGATTACGAGGCGGCGCTGGCCATGGCCAACGACACCGAGTTCGGCCTGTCAGCGGGTATTGCCACCACCTCGCTGAAGTACGCCAACCACTTCAAGCGCCACTCCCAGGCCGGGATGGTGATGGTCAACCTGCCGACTGCCGGTGTGGATTACCACGTGCCGTTCGGTGGCCGTAAGGGCTCATCCTATGGTTCGCGCGAGCAAGGTCGCTACGCGCAAGAGTTCTACACCGTGGTGAAAACCAGCTACATCGGTTCGTAACACGCGACACCCGTGGGAACCGGCTTGTGTAGGAGCTGGCTTGCCTGCGATGCAGACACCTCGGTGCTTCAATGAGACCGAGGCGATGCTATCGCAGGCAAGCCAGCTCCCACAAAGGCCGGCCTCGCACACAAAAAATGCTTACCCGCAAAAAAAATAATTAGTGGGAGTACATCTTCATGCAAGCGACCAAGCCGACCCACGTCCGCTATTTGATCCTGCTCATGCTGTTTCTGGTGACCACGATCAACTACGCCGACCGGGCCACTATCGCCATCGCCGGCTCCAGCCTGCAAAAAGACCTCGGTATCAGCGCGGTCACCCTCGGTTATATCTTTTCCGCATTCGGTTGGGCCTACGTGGCCGGGCAAATCCCCGGTGGCTGGCTGCTGGACCGGTTCGGCTCGAAAAAAGTCTATGCGTTGAGCATCTTCACCTGGTCGCTGTTCACCGTGCTGCAAGGCTATGTCGGTGAGTTCGGGGTTTCCACCGCCATCGTTGCGCTGTTCATGCTGCGCTTTCTGGTGGGCCTGGCTGAAGCGCCGTCGTTTCCCGGAAATGCCCGCATTGTTGCGGCGTGGTTTCCTACGGCTGAGCGCGGTACGGCTTCGGCGATCTTCAACTCGGCGCAGTATTTCGCCACCGTGCTGTTTGCACCACTGATGGGCTGGATCGTCTACACCTTCGGCTGGCAGCACGTGTTTATCGTGATGGGCGGCATCGGCATTCTGTTCTCGCTGATTTGGCTGAAAATTATCCACAGCCCGCGCCAGCATCCGATGATCAACGAAGCCGAGCTTAAGCATATTGCTGAGAACGGTGCGATGGTCGACATGGATCAGGACAAGGCCAAGGGCCAGAAAACCGACGGCCCGAAGTGGGATTACATCCGCCAGCTGCTGACCAACCGCATGATGCTCGGCGTGTACCTGGGCCAGTACTGCATCAATGGCATCACCTATTTTTTCCTGACCTGGTTCCCGGTGTACCTGGTGCAGGAGCGCGGCATGACCATTCTCAAGGCTGGCTTCATTGCCTCGCTGCCGGCGATCTGCGGGTTTATCGGCGGGGTGCTGGGCGGCGTGATATCCGATTACCTGCTGCGCAAGGGCCATTCGCTGACGTTTGCCCGCAAGGCGCCGATCATCGGTGGGTTGCTGATCTCCAGTAGCATCGTGGCCTGCAACTATGTCGACATCGAGTGGATGGTCGTGGGTTTCATGGCGTTGGCCTTCTTCGGCAAGGGCGTTGGCGCACTGGGTTGGGCGGTGGTGTCCGACACCTCGCCGAAACAAATCGCCGGCCTCAGTGGCGGCTTGTTCAATATGTTTGGCAACCTGGCGTCTATCAGTACGCCTATCGTGATCGGCTACATCATCAGCACCACCGGCTCGTTCAAGTGGGCCCTGGTGTTCGTCGGCGCCAACGCGCTGGTGGCAGTGTTCAGCTACCTGGTGATCGTCGGCCCGATCAAGCGTGTTGTGCTCAAAGAGCCGCCCAGCAAAGGGCCTGAGCTGACCCAACTTACCGAAGCGCATTCCTGAGGGGCGATGTAATGCAGTTGATTGAACATGCCGACTCGCCGCGCTCGATCCGTTTGCACGCGCGTGACAACGTGGTGATCGTGGTCAACGACCAAGGCGTACCGGCCGGGACCGAGTTCCCGGACGGCCTGGTGACCGTGGATTTCATCCCACAAAGCCACAAGGTGACCCTGGAAGACATTCCCGAAGGCGGTCAGATTATTCGCTACGGCCAGACCATCGGTTACGCCCTGGCGCCGATTCCGCGTGGCAGTTGGGTGCAGGAAGACCAACTGCGCATGCCCACCGCGCCGCCGTTGGACAGCCTGCCGCTGTCCACTGAAGTCCCTGAAGCCCAGGCGCCGTTGGAAGGCTTCACATTTGAGGGTTACCGCAACGCCGACGGCACCGTGGGTACACGCAATATCCTTGGCATCACCACCACGGTGCAGTGCGTCACCGGGGTGCTGGACCATGCGGTCAAGCGCATCAAGGATGAGTTGCTGCCCAAGTATCCACATGTCGATGACGTGGTGGCGCTGACCCACAGCTACGGCTGTGGCGTGGCAATTACCGCGACGGATGCCTACATTCCGATCCGTACCGTGCGCAACTTGGCGCGCAACCCGAACCTGGGTGGCGAGGCCTTGGTGATCAGCCTGGGCTGCGAGAAATTGCAGGCCGGGCAGGTGATGCACGACAACGACAGCTCCGTTGACCTGAGTGAGCCCTGGCTGTATCGGTTGCAGGATTCCAGCCATGGGTTTACCGAGATGATCGAGCAGATCATGGGCCTGGCCGAGGTGCGCTTGAAGAAACTCGACCAGCGCCGCCGCGAAACCGTGCCCGCGTCGGAGTTGATCCTGGGCATGCAGTGCGGCGGCAGTGATGCGTTTTCCGGCATCACCGCCAACCCGGCGCTGGGGTACGCCTCGGACCTGCTGCTGCGGGCCGGGGCGACGGTGCTGTTTTCCGAAGTCACTGAAGTACGTGATGCGATTTACCTGCTGACGTCGCGCGCTGAAAGCAAAGAAGTTGCCCAAGCGCTGGTCAGGGAAATGGACTGGTACGACCGTTACCTGGCCAAAGGCGAGGCGGACCGCAGTGCCAACACCACGCCGGGTAACAAGAAAGGTGGGTTGTCGAATATCGTCGAAAAGTCCCTGGGCTCCATCGTCAAATCCGGCAGCAGCGCGATCAACGGCGTGCTCGGCCCGGGCGAGCGTGTCAAAGGCAAGGGCCTGATTTTTTGCGCGACGCCGGCCAGTGACTTTGTGTGCGGTACGTTGCAACTGGCGGCCGGGATGAACCTGCATGTGTTCACCACTGGGCGTGGCACGCCGTACGGGTTGGCGATGGCGCCGGTGGTGAAGGTCTCGACGCGTACGGAGTTGGCGCAGCGCTGGCCGGACCTCATCGATATCGATGCCGGACGTATCGCCACTGGGCGTGCGAGCATTGAGGAGTTGGGCTGGGAGTTGTTCCACTTCTACCTGGATGTGGCCAGCGGCAAGAAGCAGACGTGGGCGCAGCAGCACAAGCTGCATAACGACATCACCCTGTTCAACCCGGCGCCCATCACCTGAGACCGAGTCGCCTGTATTCGCGAGCAAGCCCGCTCCCACCTTTGACCGCATTCTCATGTTGGAACTCGGTCAAAGGTGGGAGCGGGCTTGCTCGCGAAGGCGGCCTACCAGACGCCGCCGTCGGCATGGCTTATCATTAGCCCCCTGACGACACCCACCAAGGTTCTCCCCGGCATGCTGGCTATCTTCCTCACCACTCTCACCATCACCGCGCCGGTGTTTGCCATGCTGTTTCTGGGTGTGCTGCTCAAGCGCATCAACTGGATCAACGACAACTTTATCCACACCGCCTCGTCCCTGGTGTTCAACGTCACCATGCCGGCGCTGCTGTTCCTGGGCATCCTGCATGCCGACCTGCACGCGGCGCTCAAACCGGGCTTGCTGATTTACTTTGCTGTCGCCACGCTGCTGAGCTTTGCCCTGGCCTGGGGCTGGGCGATTTTTCGCTGCCCGCGCGAAGATCGCGGCATCTACACTCAGGGCGCGTTCCGCGGCAACAATGGCGTGATCGGCCTGGCGCTGGCGGCCAGCATGTACGGCGACTACGGCATCTCCCTCGGCGCGATCCTCGCCGCACTGGTGATCCTGTTCTACAACACGCTGTCGACCATCGTGCTGGCGGTGTACAGCCCGGTGATCAAGTCCGACCCGTGGAGCATCTTCAAAAGCGTGGTGGCCAACCCGCTGATCATCAGCGTGATTGCGGCCGCGCCGTTCGCGATTTTCAAGATCGGCCTGCCGGGGTGGCTGGAGTCGTCCGGGCAGTACCTGGCGGACATGACCTTGCCGCTGGCATTGATCTGCATCGGCGGCACCTTGTCGTTGGCGGCCTTGCGCAAAAGCGGGAGCATGGCCCTGAGTGCCAGCCTGGTGAAGATGATCGGCTTGCCGCTGGTCGCGACTCTGGGCGCCTGGCTGCTGGGCTTTCGGGGGCCGGAGCTGGGGATTCTGTTTCTGTACTTCGGCGCGCCGACTGCGGCGGCGAGTTTTGTCATGGCCAGGGCGGCCGAGGGCAATCATGAGCTGGCGGCGGCGATTATCGTGATCACTACCTTGATGGCGGCGGTGACCACCAATATCGGGATTTTTGTGTTGCAGGCGGGTGGTTGGATCTGAAAGTTGTGGTGGGGTTGAGGGCCAATCGCAGGCAAGCCAGCTCCCACATTCAGATTTGTGAATACATTCAAATGTGGGAGCTGGCTTGCCTGCGATGACTATCTGACCGTCACTGCTTATCTGCCTGATACGCCTCAATCACTTCCTGCGCCGCGCGAAACGCATCAATCGCCGCCGGCACGCCGGCATACACCGCGCAATGCAGCAACGCCTCGCGAATCTCTTCCACGGTGCAGCCATTGTTCAGCGCACCGCGCACGTGGCCCTTGAGCTCCTGCGGGCATTTGAGGGCGGTGAGAGCGGCGAGGGTGATCAGGCTGCGGGTCTTTAATGGCAAACCTTCGCGGTTCCACACGCTGCCCCACGCGTGTTCGTTGACGAAATCCTGCAGCGGCTGGGTGAACTCGGTGGCATTGCCCAGGGCGCGGTCGACGAACACATCGCCCATCACCTGACGACGCATTTCAACCCCGGGCTTTTTCTGATCGGTCATTGCGATTCCCTCTTGTGTTGGCGGCGCCAGGCTCGCAGTGAGGTGAACACCAGGAATGCCACCAGCGCTGGCAGAACGTAATACAGCATCAATTGTTCAAGCTTGTTAGCCAGCGGCATGCCGAAGGTGAACGACACCACATGCAGCCCATACGCCAGGTACAGGCCCAGGAACACCAGGCCTTCGGCACGGGTGACGCGATAGCCGCTGTAGAACACCGGCAGGCACAGCACCACCACGCCGAGCATCACCGGCAAGTCGAAGTCCAGCGCATTGGGTGACACCGACAACGGCGAGGGCGCCACGAGGGCGGTAAACCCGAGCACCCCAAGCAGGTTGAACAGGTTGCTGCCGATCACGTTGCCCACCGCAATCTCGCGCTCGCCGCGCAGGGCGGCAATCAGCGAGGTCGCCAGGCACGGCAGCGAAGTGCCGACGCCGATCAGCGTCAGGCCGATAATGCGCTCCGACAAGCCCAAGTCGCTCGCCACATCCACCGCCGCACCCAGCAGCAGATGCCCGGCCAGCACCAGGATCAACAGCCCGCCCAGCATCAGTAAAACGCTGCTCAGCCAGGGCGCCCTGGCCACAGTGTCCAGTGTGCGTGGGCGGCGCGAATGGCGGGTCTGATAGTGCAAAACACCTAGATAGGCCACCAGTGCAACCAGCAGTAGCAGGCCATCGAACGGTGTCAGTTCTTCATTGGCGGCCAGGGTAAACACCAGCAGGCCGGCGCAAATCATCACCGGGATATCCAGGCGCACCAGTTGCCGCGAGACCCGCAGCGGAATGATGAGTGCGGCGAGGCCCAAGGTAACGAGCGTGTTGAAGATACTGCTGCCGATCACACTGCCCACGGCGATATCGGTATTGCCGGCCAGTGTGGCTTGCAGGCTCACGGTCATCTGCGGCGCGCTGCTGCCGAAGGCGACAATGCTCAAGCCAATGATCAGCGGCCGCACCTTGAGGCTGGCCGCCAGGCGCACGGCGGCACGCACCAGGATTTCGGCGCCGACAATCAGCAGCAGCAGGCCGCTGACCAGTTCGATCAGGCTCCAGGGCGAGAGGGCGGTTAATGCGGAAATGGCCAAGGCTCCTTTGATTAGTTGCTCATGGCTTGCACGCGAACCCGTGCAGTGCCGCTGCCCAGCATACCGAGTTGTTCAGCCGCCTTGCGTGAAACGTCGATCAGGCGCCCACGGGTGTGCGGGCCGCGATCATTGATGCGCAGTACCACGGATTTGTTGTTGTCGAGATTGGTCACCTTGACCTGCGTGCCGAAGGGCAGGCGCCGATGGGCGGCGGTCAGGGCGTTCTGGTTGAAGGGTTCACCGCTGGCGGTTCGGTTGCCATGGTGCTTGGCGCCGTAATACGAGGCGGTGCCGGTTTCGTCGTAGCCGTTGGGGTCGATGAGGCCGCTGGCGCAACCGGCCAACAGGGAGAACAGGGCCAGCAGGCCGAGTAGACGCTTCATTTTCAGGAAATCCCCAAAAGTAATGTAGAAACCGGCTTGTGTGGGAGCCGGGCTTGCCCGCGATGCAAACGCCTCGGTTGTTCAGATACACCGAGCAGATGCTATCGCAGGCAAGCCAGCTCCCACACAAGCCGGTCCCTGCAGTGAGGCAATCGCGAATCAGCCTTCGAGCTTGCTCTTCAGCAGTTCGTTCACCTGTTGCGGGTTGGCCTTGCCTTTGGACGCTTTCATTGCCTGGCCGACAAAGAAGCCGAACATCTTGCAGCGCTTGGCTTCGTCTGCGGCGCGGTACTGCTCGACCTGTTCAGCGTTGGCCGCCAGCATCTCGTCGAGTACGGCCGAAATCGCGCCGCTGTCGGTGACTTGCTTGAGGCCGCGCTTCTCGATGATCTCGTCGGCAGTGCCTTCACCGCTGGCCATGGCCTCAAACACCGTCTTGGCGATTTTGCCGGAGATGGTGTTGTCCTTGATGCGCAGCAGCATGCCGCCCAGTTGCTCGGCGGTAACGGGTGCTTCGTCGATTTCCAGGCCCTGTTTGTTCAACAGGCTGCCCAGTTCAACCATCACCCAGTTGGCCGCCAGTTTGGCGTCGCCGGCAATGCTCACGACTTTTTCGAAGTAGTTGGCTTGTTCACGGCTGGACGCCAACACGCTGGCATCGTAGACCGACAGGCCGAACTGCGCCTGGAAGCGCTCGCGTTTCTGCTGCGGCAATTCCGGCAGGGTGGCGCGGATGTCATTGAGGAACGAATCCTCAAGCACCACCGGCAACAGGTCCGGGTCGGGGAAGTAACGGTAGTCGTTGGCTTCCTCTTTGCTGCGCATGGCGCGGGTTTCGTCTTTGTTCGGGTCGTACAGGCGGGTTTGCTGGATCACCTTGCCGCCGTCTTCGATCAGTTCGATCTGGCGACGCACTTCACTGTTGATCGCCTTCTCGATGAAGCGGAACGAGTTGACGTTCTTGATCTCGCAGCGGGTGCCGAACTCGACCTGGCCCTTTGGACGGATCGACACGTTGCAGTCACAACGCAGCGAACCTTCGGCCATGTTGCCATCGCAGATGCCCAGGTAGCGCACCAGTGCGTGGATCGTCTTGACGTAGGCCACGGCTTCCTTGGCGCTGCGCATGTCCGGCTCGGAAACGATCTCCAGCAGCGGCGTGCCGGCACGGTTCAGGTCGATGCCAGTGGCGCCCGGGAATTCTTCGTGCAGGCTCTTGCCGGCGTCTTCTTCCAGGTGCGCGCGGGTCACGCCGACACGTTTGATCGTGCCGTCTTCCAGCGGAATGTCCAGGTAGCCCTTGCCGACGATCGGCAGTTCCATCTGGCTGATCTGGTAGCCCTTGGGCAGGTCCGGGTAGAAGTAGTTTTTGCGCGCGAACACGTTGTGCTGGCCGATCTCGGCGTCAATCGCCAGGCCGAACATCACCGCCATGCGCACCGCTTCCTGGTTCAGCACCGGCAATACGCCGGGCATGCCCAGGTCTACCAGGCTGGCCTGGGTGTTCGGTTCTGCGCCGAACGTGGTGGCGCTACCGGAGAAAATCTTCGATTGGGTGGCGAGCTGGGTATGAATCTCCAGCCCGATCACAACTTCCCATTGCATAGTGTTCTCCTCAGAAGCCGGTAGGGGTGCGAGTGTGCCAGTCGGTGTTCAACTGGTACTGGTGCGCCACATTGAGCAGGCGGCCTTCCTGGAAATACGGGGCGAGCAATTGCACGCCAACCGGCAGGCCATCGACGAAACCGGCTGGCATGGACAAGCCCGGCAAGCCCGCGAGGTTGGCGGTGATGGTGTACAAGTCTTCAAGGTACTCGGCGATCGGGTCGCCGGTCTTGGCGCCAATCTTCCAGGCCGGGTTTGGCGTGGTTGGGCCGAGGATCACGTCGACTTCTTCAAAGGCGGCCATGAAGTCGTTTTTGATCAGGCGACGGATTTTTTGCGCCTTGAGGTAGTACGCGTCGTAGTAACCGGCCGACAGGGCGTAGGCACCGACCATGATCCGGCGTTGTACTTCGCTGCCGAAGCCTTCGCCACGCGAGCGCTTATAAAGGTCGGTGAGATCTTTGGGGTTCTCGCAGCGATAGCCGAAACGCACGCCGTCGAAGCGCGACAGGTTGGAGGAGGCTTCGGCCGGCGCGATCACATAGTAGGCAGGAATCGCGTGCTGGTTGTTCGGCAGGCTGATTTCCTTGATCACGGCGCCGAGCTTTTCCAGCGCCTTGACGCTGTTATGCACAAGCTCGGTGATACGCGGGTCTAGGCCGGCGCTGAAATACTCTTTCGGCACGCCAATGCGCAGGCCTTTGATCGAGGTATTCAGGCTGGCGCTGTAGTCCGGCACTGGCTCATCGATGCTGGTGGAGTCCTGTTTATCGAACCCTGCCATACCTTGTAACAATATTGCGCAGTCTTCGGCAGTGCGTGCCAACGGGCCGCCCTGATCGAGGCTGGAGGCGTAGGCGATCATGCCCCAACGGGAAACGCGACCGTAGGTCGGCTTCAAACCGGTGAGGTTGGTGAACGCGGCTGGCTGACGGATCGAGCCGCCAGTGTCGGTTGCAGTAGCAGCCGGCAGGAAGCGCGCGGCAACGGCAGCCGCCGAACCGCCCGACGAGCCGCCGGGCACGTGTTCCAGGTTCCACGGGTTTTTTACCGCGCCGTAGTAGCTCGACTCGTTGGCCGAACCCATGGCGAATTCGTCCATGTTGGTCTTGCCCAGGGTCACAGCCCCGGCGGCAGCCAGCTTGGAGACCACGGTGGCGTCGTAGGGCGCTTTGAAGTTGTCGAGCATCTTCGAGCCGCAGCTGGTGCGAATGCCCTGGGTGCAGAACAGGTCTTTGTGGGCGATCGGTGCACCCAGCAGTGCGCCGTTTTCACCGTTGGCGCGACGCACATCGGCGGCCTTGGCCTGGCTCAGGGCCAGGTCTTCGGTGAGGCTGATGAAGCTGTTTACCTTGGGATCGTGCTCGGCGATGCGCGCAAGCAGGGTCTTGGTCAGCTCTTCGGAAGAAAACTTTTTGTCGGCGAGACCGCGCGCGATCTCGGCCAGAGTCATGTGATGCATTGCAGGCTCTTTCCCTATTAGTCGATGACTTTCGGAACCAGGTACAGGCCGTTTTCGACCGCTGGCGCGATGGACTGGTAGGCCTCGCGATTATTACGCTCGGTCACAACGTCTGCGCGCAGGCGCTGGCTGGCTTCCAGTGGGTGAGCCAGGGGTTCGATGCCGTCGGTATTGACGGCCTGCATTTGGTCAACCAGCCCGAGAATGCTGTTCAGGGCTGCGGTGGTCTGTGGAAGATCGGCTTCAACCAGGTCCAAGTGGGCCAGGTGAGCGATTTTTTCCACGTCGGAGCGTTCAAGCGCCATGGGATTCTCCAGTGGAAAACAGAACGGAGGGCGTCCGTGTGTTAGATTGTCGGAACACTACCGCATTTCTACGGTCATATGGCCGCGATTGTGGGGGTTGGTGCACAGAAAGTCGGCCAATTTAGCACATTGGCGCCTTGCCCAAAATCCCTGTCGTTGTTAGAGTTTGCCGCACTTTTTTACCCACGCGTTGCCTAGGGTCCTTTCCCCATGTTCAAGAAACTGCGTGGCATGTTTTCCAGCGATCTTTCCATTGACCTGGGCACTGCCAACACCCTTATTTACGTGCGCGAGCGCGGAATCGTTCTGAATGAGCCATCGGTTGTGGCCATTCGGACCCATGGTAATCAGAAAAGTGTCGTTGCCGTTGGCACTGAGGCCAAGCGCATGCTCGGCCGAACACCAGGCAATATTGCTGCCATTCGTCCGATGAAAGACGGCGTGATCGCCGACTTCAGTGTCTGCGAGAAGATGCTGCAGTACTTCATCAACAAAGTTCACGAAAACAGTTTCCTGCAGCCCAGCCCTCGTGTGCTGATCTGCGTTCCGTGCAAGTCCACCCAGGTTGAGCGTCGTGCCATCCGTGAATCGGCCCTTGGTGCCGGTGCCCGTGAAGTGTTCCTGATCGAAGAGCCAATGGCTGCCGCGATCGGTGCCGGCCTGCCGGTTGAAGAAGCGCGCGGTTCGATGGTGGTGGATATCGGCGGTGGTACTACCGAAATCGCCCTGATTTCCCTGAACGGTGTGGTGTATGCCGAATCCGTACGCGTAGGCGGCGATCGCTTCGACGAAGCGATCATCACGTATGTGCGCCGCAACTACGGCAGCCTGATCGGCGAATCCACCGCCGAGCGCATCAAGCAGGAAATCGGCACCGCTTACCCGGGCGGCGAAGTGCGCGAAGTTGATGTTCGCGGTCGCAACCTGGCCGAAGGCGTTCCACGTGCTTTCACCCTGAACTCCAATGAAGTGCTGGAAGCTCTGCAAGAGTCTCTGGCCACCATCGTTCAGGCCGTGAAGAGCGCCCTGGAGCAATCGCCCCCGGAACTGGCTTCCGATATCGCCGAGCGTGGCCTGGTGCTGACCGGTGGTGGCGCCTTGCTGCGCGACCTCGACAAGCTGCTGGCCCAGGAAACCGGTCTGCCGGTGATCGTCGCCGAAGACCCGTTGACCTGCGTCGCACGTGGCGGTGGCCGTGCACTGGAAATGATGGATAAACACACCATGGACCTGCTCTCCAGCGAATAAGATTGCTCGGATGGTTCATGCTTCGCCCGCAGGCAGCACTTTGCAGTGCTGCCTGTTGGCGTTTATCTTCTTCAATCTGCATCCAGGCCGGTTTGATGCCGTATGAATAAAGAGAACATTTGCCTGGGAGGAGCGGCTTATTAAACCGCTTTTCGCCAAAGGCCCCTCATTGGGCGTGCGCTTATTGGTGCTGGTCGTGCTTTCGGTCGCGCTGATGGTGGTCGATGCCCGCTTTGCACTGCTCAAGCCCGTGCGTAGCCAGATGTCGCTGGTGTTGATGCAGACTTACTGGATCACTGACCTGCCGCAACGTCTCTACCAGGGCGTGGCCAGCCAATTCGGCAGCCGCACTGAGCTGGTCGCCGAGAACGAAAAACTCAAGACTGAAAACCTGCTGTTGCAGGGGCGCATGCAAAAGCTGGCGGCCCTCACCGAGCAGAACGTTCGGCTGCGCGAGTTGCTCAACTCTTCCGCACTGGTCAACGAGAAGGTCGAAGTGGCCGAGTTGATCGGCATGGACCCTAATCCGTTTACCCATCGCATCATCATCAACAAAGGTGAGCGTGACGGTGTGGTCCTTGGCCAGCCGGTGCTCGACGCACGTGGCTTGATGGGCCAGGTGGTCGAGTTGATGCCCTACACCTCGCGGGTATTGCTGCTGACGGACACCACCCACAGCATCCCTGTGCAGGTTAATCGCAACGGCTTGCGCGCGATTGCCAGCGGCACCGGTAACCCGGAGCGTCTGGAGTTGCGCCATGTGGCCGACACTGCCGACATCAAGGAGGGCGACCTGTTGGTCAGCTCCGGCCTGGGCCAGCGCTTCCCGGCGGGTTACCCGGTGGCGACGGTCAAGGAAGTGATCCACGATTCCGGCCAGCCATTCGCCATTGTGCGTGCCGTGCCGACTGCCGCTTTGAACCGGAGCCGCTACCTGCTGCTGGTGTTCAGCGACAACCGCACGCCGGAAGAGCGTGCCAACGACGCCGCACAGGCGCAGGAAGCGGAAGACAAGCAGAACGGCGCCGTGCCCACCCTTCCTGCCACGGTGCCCAAACCTGCGTTCGTCGGGCCGCCAGCACCTGCGGCAGCGCCGGCAGCGCCCGTTGCAACGCCTGTCAAGCCTGCGGCTCACAGCACGCGTGCCGCCAAACCACCAGCGTCGACGCCGGCTGCCACGGCCCCGGCGGCTAAACCGCCTGCTGCCGCGCCGGTAACCCGGCCAGCGGCCGCAGCCCCGGCCACCACGCGGCAGAGGGAGGAATAATGGCCGGTACTCATTCGCACAATGGCTGGCTCGTCTGGCTGACGTTCGCCATCGGCTTGCTGCTCAGCGTTTCGCCGCTGCCGCAATTCATGGAAATCCTGCGTCCTTTATGGCTGGCGTTGCTGCTGGCTTTCTGGTCACTGACCTTGCCGCATAAAGTCGGGATGGTCACCGCGATGTGCCTGGGCTTGGCGGAAGACGTGCTCTATGGCACCTTGCTGGGTCAGAACGCGTTGATCCTCACCCTGATTACTTTTCTGGTGCTGTCGTTGCAGCAGCGGTTGCGCATGTTCCCGATGTGGCAGCAGTGCCTGGTCATCCTGGTGATCTTCGGCCTGGCGCAGTTGGTGCAACTGTGGCTCAGCGCCTTGACCGGTAACCGCCAGCCTACGCTGGCGTTGGTGCTGCCGGCGCTGGTCAGTGCATTGCTGTGGCCATGGGTCAGTTTCGGTCTGCGTGGGTTACGTCGTCGCTATAAAATCAATTGAATGGATTGCGAGGCTCTGCCTGGTTATCGAACCCTACAGGGAGAGTCTGCAATGAATTCGCTTTATCTGGCCTCGGGCTCCCCAAGGCGGCGTGAATTGCTGACCCAGATCGGTGTGCCCTTCACCGTGGTCAGCGCCGCCATTGATGAAACACCTCTTACAAATGAATCTGCTGTTGCCTACGTCGAGCGCCTTGCGCGCGGTAAGGCTATGGCGGGTTTTGCTGCGCTTGAACGCACCGCGGGCACCTGCGTGCTGGGTGCTGACACGGCCGTGATCGTTGATGGGCAGATCCTCGGCAAGCCGGTGGACCAGGCCGACGCCTTGGCGATGCTGATGGCCTTGGCCGGGCGTGAGCACGAAGTGCTGACCGCCATTGCCGTCACCGACGGTTCGCGCTGCGAAACGCGCTGTGTAAGCAGTCGCGTACGGTTTCGCGGTATTTCTGTCGAGGAGGCTACAACCTACTGGCACAGTGGCGAACCTCAGGACAAGGCAGGCGGCTATGCTATCCAGGGGCTCGGTTCAGTGTTTGTCGCCGGGCTCAATGGCAGCTATTCCGCCGTAGTTGGCCTGCCGGTGTGCGAAACCGCGCAACTGCTCGACCAATTCGGCATACCCTGTTGGCAAAACCTTACCGCGCGCTGAACGTCTTACTTGCGCGCCAAGCCTTAAGCGATCGGTCACTATTGTGAAAACGCCTGAACGAGACCCAGCCATGAGTGAAGAGATTCTGATCAATATCACGCCGATGGAATCACGCGTGGCGGTGGTAGAGAACGGTGTTCTGCAAGAAGTGCACGTCGAGCGCACCCAAAAGCGCGGCATTGTCGGCAATATCTATAAAGGCAAAGTAGTGCGTGTATTGCCGGGGATGCAGGCTGCATTCGTCGACATTGGCCTGGACCGCGCCGCGTTTATCCATGCCTCGGAAATATCCCTGCGCGAAGGCCCGGCGGTCGAAAGCATCAGTGCACTTGTGCATGAGGGGCAGAGCCTGGTGGTGCAAGTCACCAAAGACCCCATCGGCTCCAAAGGCGCGCGGCTGACGACTCAGCTGTCGATTCCTTCGCGTTACCTGGTGTATATGCCCCGTACTGCTCACGTCGGCATTTCCTTGAAAATTGAAGATGAAGCCGAGCGCGAGCGCCTGAAAAAGGTGGTCAGCGACTGCGTGGCTGCCGAAGGCATCAAGGAAGCGGGCGGCTTTATCTTGCGCACTGCCGCAGAAGGTGCCGGCGCCGATGAAATCCTCATGGACATCCGTTACCTGCGGCGCCTTTGGGATCAAATCGGCGCGCAGATCAAAACCATCGGCGCACCGAGCGTGATCTATGAAGACCTCGGCCTGGCCCTGCGTACCCTGCGTGATCTGGTCAGCCCGAAGATCGAGAAGATTCGCATCGACTCGCGGGAAACCTTCCAGCGCACCACGCAATTTGTCGCCGAACTGATGCCGGAAATCGCCGACCGCTTGGAGCACTACCCAGGCGAACGGCCGATTTTCGACCTGTATGGCGTCGAAGACGAAATTCAGAAGGCCCTGGAGCGCAAAGTACCGCTCAAGTCCGGCGGCTATCTGGTGGTGGACCCGGCGGAAGCCATGACCACCATTGACGTTAACACGGGCGCGTTTGTCGGCCACCGCAACCTTGAAGAGACCATCTTCAAGACCAACCTTGAGGCGGCCACCGCCATTGCCCGCCAGATGCGCCTGCGCAACCTGGGCGGGATCATCATCATCGACTTCATCGACATGGAAGATGAAGAGCATCAGCGCCAGGTGCTGCGTACGCTTGAGAAGCAGCTGGAGCGCGATCACGCCAAGACCAATATCATCGGCATCACCGAGCTTGGCCTGGTGCAGATGACCCGTAAGCGTACCCGCGAAAGCCTCGAGCAAGTGCTCTGCGAACCCTGCAGCAGTTGCCAGGGGCGCGGCAAGTTGAAGACCCCGGAAACGGTTTGCTACGAGATTTTCCGCGAAATCCTACGGGAGGCGCGCGCCTATCAAGCCGAAGGTTATAGAGTGCTCGCCAACCAGAAAGTGGTCGATCGGTTGCTGGATGAAGAGTCCGGTAACGTCGCCGAGCTGGAGGGTTTTATCGGGCGCACGATTCGCTTCCAGGTCGAAACCATGTATTCCCAGGAACAATACGACGTGGTGCTGCTCTGATCCCCAATCGCTTTCTTTCTTCGAGACCGGCAGGCCTTTATCTGCCGTTCGCTAACTGCCTTGAGGGTCGCCCGACATGGAGCGTCTGAAACGCTTTTTTGCCGCTTTGACCCGTTGGGGCCTGGGCTTGTGCGCCTTGCTGCTGGTGTTGGCGGCGGTGTACGTGAGCCTGGGTCGTGAATTGACCCCGCTGGTGGCTGAATACCGCGCCGAAATCGAAGCCAAGGCCCAGGCCGCGGTGGACATGCCCGTGCAAATCGGCAGCCTGGAAGGGCGTTGGAGCGGCTTCGCGCCGGTATTGCTGGCCCACGACGTGATGGTCGGCGAGGGCAGCAGTGCTTTGCGCCTGGACCAGGTTGAAGTGGTGCCGGATCTCTGGGCCAGCCTGATGGCTCGCGAAGTACGCATTGCTCACTTGGAAGTCAGCGGCCTGCAATTGAGCATCAAGGAAGACAAGGATGGGCACTGGGCCCTGCAAGGCTTGCCGGTGCAGGATGACCAGCCGCTGGACCCGGAGCAATTGCTCAAGCGCATGCAGGTGGTCAAGCGTGTGTCTTTGCTCGATAGCCAGGTCACGTTGCAACCTTTCGAGCAGGCGCCGCTGACCCTGACTTACGTGGGCCTGAGCCTGCACACCGGCGGCGCCCGCCAACGTCTCGATGCCCGCCTGACCTTGCCTGATGGCCAGCCCCTTGCCCTGAGCCTGCGCAGCCGCATTCGTGCCAGTCAATGGAAGCAGGGCGAAATCGAGGCCTACCTGAGCCTGCCCCAAAGCGACTGGGCAAAATGGATTCCGGCCAAGCTGACCCAACAGTGGAAACTCACCCAATTCAAAGCGGGTGGCGAGTTCTGGCTGACTTGGGCAAAGGGCACTGTGCAAAACGCAGTGGTACGCCTCAATTCACCCCAGGTGAAGGGCAGCTACGCCGACCGCAAGCCCGTCCATATTGAAAATCTCGCCCTTACGGCCTACCTGCAACGTAGCGATACCGGCCTCAACGTGCTGTTTGATTCGCTTGCGATGAACATCGGCGAGACGCGCTGGGAGTCACGCCTGCAATTGCAGCAGCGCCTGGCCACCGACAAGAATCTGGAAGTCTGGAAGCTGCAGGCCGACCGCCTCGACCTGACGCCCATCACGCCGCTGCTGAATGCCTTGGCACCCTTGCCGGAAGGCTTTGCCAAAACCATTGAACACCTCAAAGCCACCGGCTTGCTGCGCAATGTGCTGGTGGATTTCCGCCCCCAGGACACCAGCGACCAAAAGGTCAGCTTTGCCGCCAACCTTGAGCGTATCGGCTTTGATGCTTACTCCGGCGCGCCGGCCGCGCGGAACGTGTCCGGCAGCATCAGCGGCGACTTGGGCCACGGCGAGTTGCGTATGGACAGCAAGGACTTTTCCTTGCACCTGTCCCCGATCTTCGCCAAGCCATGGCAGTACATCCAGGCCAATGCACGCCTGACATGGAAGCTGGACAAGGAAGGCTTCACGCTGATCGCTCCGTACATCAAGGTGCTGGGCGAAGAGGGTAAGGTCGCTGCCGATTTCCTGATTCGTCTGCATTTTGACCACAGCCAGGAAGACTACATGGACCTGCGGGTCGGCATGGTCGATGGCGATGGCCGTTTTACGCCCAAGTACTTGCCGGCGGTGTTGAGCCCGTCACTGGATGAGTGGTTGCGCACGGCGATTCTCAAAGGTGCGGTTGACCAAGGCTTTTTCCAGTACCAAGGCTCGCTGAACCACGATGCACTGCCGGCCGCGCGTAATATCAGCCTGTTCTTCAAGGTGCATGATGCCGAACTGGCGTTCCAGCCAGGTTGGCCTCATGTGAGCAAAGTCAATGGCGAAGTGTTTGTCGAGGAGAGCGGCGTGCGCATCCTGGCGAGCAAGGGCCAATTGCTCGACACCAAGGTCAAGGACGTCTATGTCAATATTCCCCATGCGCCAGCCGGCAAGGACAGTCACCTGTTGATCACCGGTGGCTTTGCTGGCGGTTTGGGCGATGGCTTGAAGATTCTCCAGGATGCGCCGATAGGCACGGGCTCGACCTTTGCCGGTTGGAAAGGCGAGGGTGACCTGCAAGGCTCGCTGGATCTGGACATTCCGTTGGTCAAAGGTACCGAGCCGAAAATCGTGGTGGACTTCCAGACCGACAAGTCCCGCCTGCAATTGGCCGAGCCGACCCTTGACCTGACTCAGCTCAAAGGTAATTTCCGCTTCGACAGCGCCAAGGGCCTGAGTGGTCAGAATATCTCGGCGCAGGCGTTCGACCGTCCGATCACTGCGCAGATCTTTGCCGATGGCAAGCCGGGCAATATCAGCACGCGCGTTGCCGCCAAGGGCCAAGTCACGGTCAAGCGCCTGACGGACTGGTTGAAAATCAGCCAGCCGCTGCCGGTGTCTGGCGATATCCCGTACCAATTACAGTTGACCCTGGACGGTGCTGATAGCCAAATGATGGTCAGCTCCAATATGAAAGGCGTAGCGGTGGATCTGCCGGCACCGTTTGGCATGCCCGCAAGCCAAGGTCGTGACAGCGTGTTCCGCATGACCTTGCAGGGCGCCGAGCGTCGCTACTGGTTTGATTACGGCGAGCTGGCAAGCTTCACCTTTGCCTCGCCTCCGGACAAATTCAACGACGGTCGCGGGGAGTTGTTCCTGGGTGATGGGGATGCCGTGCTGCCGGCTGGCAAAGGCTTGCGCATTCGCGGTGTGTTGTCGGAACTGGACATCGACCCTTGGAAAAAGCTGGTAAACCGCTACGCCGGCAATGATCCAGGCGGCAGTGCCAAGCAACTGCTCAGTGGCGCTGATTTCAAGGTAGGCAAGCTGACCGGGTTTGGTACACAGTTTGATCAGGTCAGCTTGCAACTCAATCGCAAGCCGGCTGCCTGGGGTTTGCAGCTCGACAGCCAGCAGGCCAAAGGCGCGGTGAACCTGCCGGATGCCAAGGGCGCGCCTGTTGCGATCAACTTGCAGTACGTGAAATTGCCGGCGGTGGACCCAACGGTACAGGCGGACGAGAACGCGCCGGACCCATTGGCTGATATTGACCCAAAAGATATCCCGGCACTGGATATCGCCATTGATCAATTGTTCCAGGGGCCGGACCTGGTGGGGGCCTGGTCGTTGAAGATCCGGCCAACCGCCAAAGGCCTGGCCTTCAACAACCTGGACCTGGGCCTCAAAGGCATGCAACTCAAAGGCGCCGGTGGTTGGGAAGGTGCGCCAGGCGATAGCAGCAGTTGGTACAAAGGCCGTCTGGATGGCAAGAACATCGCCGATGTGCTCAAGGGTTGGGGCTTTGCGCCAACGGTGACCAGCGAGGATTTCCACCTGGACGTGGATGGTCGCTGGCCGGGTTCGCCCGCCTGGGTTGGGCCCAAGCGCTTCTCCGGTAGCCTGGATGCGGCGTTCCGCAAAGGCCAGTTCGTTGAGGTGGAAGGCGGCGCCCAAGCCCTGCGGGTGTTTGGTTTGCTGAACTTCAACTCTATCGGGCGGCGTTTGCGACTGGACTTCTCGGACTTGCTTGGCAAAGGCTTGAGTTATGACCGGGTCAAAGGTTTGCTGGCGGCCAGTAATGGTGCGTTCGTGACCCGTGAGCCCATCACCATGACCGGGCCCTCCACTAACCTGGAGCTCAATGGCACGTTGGACCTGGTGGCCGATCGGGTCGATGCCAAGCTGCTGGTTACATTGCCGGTGACCAATAACCTGCCGATTGCCGCGCTGCTCGTGGGTGCGCCGGCCATTGGTGGCGCGCTGTTCTTGATCGACAAGTTGATCGGTGACCGTGTGTCGCGCTTCGCCAGCGTGCAATACAAGGTGCAAGGTCCTTGGAAGGATCCAAAAATCACCTTCGACAAGCCATTTGAAAAACCAAACTGAGAGCCTGTGGAGTAGCATGGCCGCATGCCCTTTGCGGAGTGTCGGCCTATGTCTTTTGCGGTAATTCAAATGGTCAGCCAGAGCGATGTCCTGGCCAACCTGGCCCAGGCGCGTCGCTTGCTGGAGCGCGCGGCGGCAGGCGGTGCGAAGCTGGCGGTATTACCGGAAAATTTCGCCGCTATGGGCCGCCGTGACGTAGCCGATATTGGCCGTGCCGAAGCATTAGGTGACGGCCCGATCCTGCCATGGTTGAAACAGACCGCCCGCGACCTCACCTTATGGATAGTGGCCGGCACTTTGCCGTTGCCGCCCAAGGACCAACCCAACGCCAAGTCCAACGCCTGCTCGCTGCTGATCGACGATCAGGGCGAAATTGTTGCCCGTTACGACAAGCTGCACCTGTTCGATGTCGACGTGGCGGACGCTCGAGGTCGTTATCGCGAATCCGACGACTATGCTTTCGGTGGCAATGTGGTGGTAGCGGACACGCCGGTGGGGCGCTTGGGCCTGACGGTGTGCTACGACTTGCGCTTTCCCGAGCTGTACAGCGAATTGCGCGCGGCGGGGGCTGAATTGATTACCGCGCCCTCGGCCTTTACGGCGGTGACCGGTGCTGCGCATTGGGATGTGCTGATTCGTGCGCGAGCCATCGAAACCCAGTGCTACCTGCTGGCGGCCGCTCAAGGCGGCATACACCCCGGCCCGCGGGAAACCTTTGGCCACGCGGCGATTGTCGACCCTTGGGGGCGCGTACTGACACAACAGGATCAAGGCGAAGCGGTGTTATTGGCCGAACGCGATAGCAGTGAGCAAGCGTCGATACGGGCGCGCATGCCGGTGGTCAACCATCGGCGCTTTTTTTCGCAGGGCGCGCAGCGGCCTGCCTCGGAATGATGAATTTAAGGCCAAACCTATGAGCGAGTTGTTGTCCTCAGTCAGTGAACACCTCCTGGCACCCGGTGGCGTGACCATCGAAAGTTTGCAAACCGTGCTCGGCGATCTGGCCGGGCCAGGCATCGACGCAGCCGACCTGTATTTCCAAGGGCAGATTTCCGAATCCTGGGCCCTCGAAGACGGCATCGTCAAGGAAGGCAGCTTCAACCTTGATCAAGGCGTGGGCGTGCGCGCGCAATCCGGTGAAAAGACCGGTTTTGCCTACAGCAACGCAATCACCCTTGAAGCCCTGGGCCTGGCGGCGCGTGCGGCACGCTCGATTTCCCGTGCGGGCCAGAACGGCACGGTGCAGGCATTCAGCACTCAGGACGTGGCGCAGTTGTATGCGCCGGACAACCCCCTGGAGGTGATCAGCCGTGCGGAAAAGGTTGAATTGCTCAAGCGTATCGACGCCGCTACCCGCGCCCTCGACCCGCGTATCCAGCGAGTCACCGTGAGCATGGCCGGTGTGTGGGAACGCATTCTGGTGGCGTCCACCGACGGCGGCCTGGCCGCGGATGTGCGGCCGCTGGTGCGGTTCAATGTCAGCGTGATCGTCGAGCAAAATGGTCGCCGCGAACGCGGTGGTCATGGCGGGGGCGGGCGTACGGACTATCGTTATTTCCTCGCTGAAGACCGCGCCATGGGCTACGCCCGTGAAGCGCTGCGCCAGGCACTGGTCAACCTGGAGGCCATTCCGGCGCCGGCCGGTACATTCCCGGTGGTATTGGGTTCGGGTTGGTCCGGGGTTCTGCTCCACGAAGCGGTGGGCCACGGCCTGGAAGGCGACTTCAACCGCAAGGGCAGCTCAGCCTACAGCGGTCGCATGGGTGAAATGGTCGCCTCCAAGTTGTGCACCATTGTTGATGACGGCACCCTGGCTGGTCGCCGTGGCTCGCTGAGCGTCGACGACGAAGGCACGCCCACCGAATGCACCACGCTGATTGAAAACGGCGTGCTCAAGGGCTACATGCAAGACAAGCTCAATGCTCGTCTGATGGGCGTTGCGCGTACCGGTAACGGCCGTCGCGAGTCCTACGCGCACCTGCCGATGCCGCGTATGACCAACACCTACATGCTCGGTGGCGAAAGCGACCCGGCGGAGATCATCGCCTCGGTAAAACGCGGGATCTACTGCGCGAACCTCGGCGGCGGCCAGGTGGACATCACCAGCGGTAAGTTCGTGTTCTCCACCAGCGAGGCGTACCTGATCGAAGACGGCAAGATTACCGCGCCGGTCAAAGGGGCGACGTTGATTGGTAATGGGCCGGAAGCCATGAGCAAGGTGTCGATGGTCGGTAACGACCTGTCGCTGGACAGCGGCGTGGGCACGTGCGGCAAGGATGGGCAGTCGGTGCCAGTCGGCGTTGGCCAGCCAACCTTGAAGATTGATGCGATCACCGTGGGTGGCACGGGGTCGTAAGAGGTGGAGCTTCGGGTGGCGCAGAACGCCACCCGGGGAAGAGGATCAGCGCAGGCCGCGTTGAGTCTCGTCCAGCTCACGGATGTACTTGAAGATTTTACGGCTGGTGGCGGGCGCTTTGTTGTGCGCCTGCTCGTGCTGGGCCTGACGGATCAGGGAGCGCAATTGCTGGCGGTCCGCATCCGGGTAGTCCAACACGAATTTCTCCAGCACTGCGTCATCGCCCGAGATCAGGCGGTCACGCCAACGTTCCAGGTTATGGAAACGTTCGTTGTACTGGCGAGTGGAGGCATCGGTTTGATCAAGCAAAGCCAGAATGGCGTCAATGTCCTGATCGCGCATCAGCTTGCCGATAAACATGATGTGCCGTTTACGCGCGATATTTGCGGTGTGCTTGGGTGCATCCGCAAGTGCTCGGCGCATTTCGTCAGTCAGTGGCAATTTTGCAATCAAGTCTTTCTTGAGCGTTATAAGGCGCTCGCCGAGGTCAACCAGAGCATGCAGCTCACGTTTGACCTGGGTTTTGCTTTTCTCCCCATCGAGGGAGTCGTCGTAAGAATCAACCATGGTGGCAGTCCGCAAAGAAACGCCGCCATGATAACCAGTCGGGGGCCGCTTGTCCGGCCCGGTCGCTCGATGGCCTTAACCGAAAGCAGAATTTGAGTGGAGAAAACCATGAGTGCAGCCCAAAGCGTCGGTCCGCAAGCGTTACCGGCACTGCAGGAACAAGTCGAGCAGATCCTTGCCGAGGCCAAGCGCCAGGGTGCCAGTGCCTGTGAAGTGGCGGTGTCGCTGGAGCAGGGGCTGTCGACGTCGGTGCGCCAGCGGGAAGTGGAAACCGTCGAATTCAATCGCGACCAAGGTTTTGGCATCACATTGTATCTGGGGCAGCGCAAGGGCTCGGCCAGCACGTCGGCCAGCGGGCCGGAAGCGATTCGCGAGACTGTCGCTGCTGCATTGGCGATTGCCAAGCACACGTCCGAAGATGAGAGCTCGGGCTTGGCTGACAAGGCGCTGATGGCCAAGGATTTGAAGGATTTCGACCTGTTTCACGCGTGGGACATCACGCCAGAACAAGCGATCGAACAGGCGCTGACCTGCGAAGCGGCGGCATTTGATGCGGATCCTCGTATCAAGAATGCTGACGGCACCACCTTGAGCACGCACCAGGGCTGCCGCGTATACGGCAACAGCCACGGTTTTATTGGCGGTTACGCCTCCACTCGCCACAGCTTGAGCTGCGTGATGATCGCCGAAGCCGATGGCCAGATGCAGCGTGATTACTGGTACGACGTGAGCCGCCAAGGCGAATTGCTGGCGGACCCGGTGAGCATTGGCCAGCGCGCTGCACAGCGCGCGGCGAGCCGTCTGGGCGCGCGCCCAGTGCCGACTTGTGAAGTGCCGGTGCTGTTTTCGGCCGAACTCGCCGGGGGCTTGTTCGGCAGCTTTCTGGGGGCGATTTCCGGTGGCAACCTGTACCGCAAGTCCTCATTCCTTGAGGGCGCAATCGGCCAGAAGCTGTTTCCTGAGTGGTTGACCATTGATGAGCGTCCGCACCTGATGCGCGCCATGGGCAGTTCGGCGTTCGACGGTGATGGTCTGGCCACGTATGCCAAACCGTTCGTCGAGAAGGGCGAGTTGGTCTCCTATGTCCTGGGTACTTACGCCGGCCGCAAGCTTGGCCTGCCCAGTACGGCCAACTCCGGTGGCGTGCACAACCTGTTCGTCACCCATGGCGACGAAGACCAGGCTGCGCTGTTGCGTCGTATGGGCCGCGGCTTGCTGGTAACCGAATTGATGGGCAGTGGCCTGAATATGGTGACCGGTGACTACTCACGCGGTGCTGCTGGTTTCTGGGTGGAAAACGGTGAGATTCAGTTCGCCGTCCAGGAAGTGACCATTGCCGGCAATATGCGCGATATGTTCAAGCAAATCGTCGCGGTGGGTAATGACTTGGAGCTGCGCAGCAACATTCGCACGGGTTCGGTACTGATCGAGCGGATGACCGTCGCCGGTAGCTAAACCCCGCGACGCTCAATCAAAAAGGCGCGCCATCTTATAGATGGCGCGCCTTTTTTTATGGCTGTGTCACAAGTGGATTAAGGTGCCACTCTTGTTTTGATTCTCAATATCATTTAATAATAAATATCATTACCGAATGAGTGTGGCTCATGAGTTCTGTCCTGCATGAGGATCCGTACCTGGAAAGCTGGCGTTGGATGAGTCGTCAGATTCGCTGCGGCCTCGATCCCAATGAACCTCGCCTGATCGAACATTACCTCAACGAGGGGCGATACCTGGCGTGTTGCACCGCGACTCACCCGTGGACGATCGCCGAAACGTCCTTTCACCTGTTGATCGACACCGCCAGCGATATTGCCTTGCCCTGGCATTGGCGATCCATGTGTCTCGACCAAGCGTGGCGCCCGCTGCGCGACCTGGAAAAACTCTCTCACTGTGCCTGCCGCCTCAAGCGCTGGCAGACCTTTGCCTGGCAATTGGCGACCTGCGAATTGCTGCCTTCCATTTCTGTTTCTGACCTGGTGCAAGGATCCTCCGATGAGTAACACCCGTATCGAACGCGACAGCATGGGCGAACTGCAAGTGCCAGCCGAGGCCTTGTATGGTGCGCAAACCCAGCGCGCGGTGAACAATTTTCCGATCAGCAACCAACGCATGCCTGCGCAATTTATCCGCGCGCTGATCCTGGCCAAGGCCGCCGCCGCCAAGGTTAACGTCGACCTCAAGCAGATCAGCGAAGGGCAGGGCAAAGCCATTGTCGATGCCGCCCAAGGCTTGCTGGAGGGCGATTACATGCCGCATTTTCCGGTGGATATCTTCCAGACAGGCTCCGGCACCAGCTCCAACATGAACGCCAACGAAGTGATTGCGACTCTGGCCACACGGTTGTTGGGCGAGGCGGTCAACCCTAACGACCATGTGAACTGCGGCCAAAGCAGCAACGACATCATCCCGACCACCATTCACGTCAGCGCGGCGTTGGTGCTGCATGAGCAAACGCTGCCGGCCCTGCTGCATCTGGTGCAGGTAATCGAACGCAAGGCCGAGGAGGTTCACCCGTTCATCAAGACCGGCCGCACGCACTTGATGGACGCCATGCCGGTGCGCATGAGCCAGGTGCTCAACGGCTGGGCGCAGCAGCTCAAGGCCAATATCGGCCACTTGCAGGACCTGCTGCCGAGCTTGCAGGCCCTGGCCCAAGGCGGCACGGCGGTCGGCACCGGGATCAACGCACACCCGGAATTCGCGGCGCGTTTCAGCCAGCAACTGAGCAGCCTGACCGGGGTGAAATTCACTCCGGGCAAGAACCTGTTCGCGTTGATCGGCTCCCAGGACACCGCCGTCGCCGTCTCCGGTCAGTTGAAAGCCACCGCCGTCTCGCTGATGAAAATTGCCAACGACCTGCGCTGGATGAACTCCGGCCCGCTTGCAGGCCTGGGTGAGATTGAACTGGAAGGCCTGCAGCCAGGCTCCTCGATCATGCCGGGCAAGGTCAACCCGGTGATCCCGGAAGCGACCGCCATGGTCGCGGCCCAGGTGATCGGCAATGACACGGTGATTACCGTTGCTGGTCAATCTGGCAACTTTGAGCTGAACGTGATGCTGCCGATCATTGCGCAGAACCTGCTCAGCAGCCTCGAACTGCTGGCTAACTCCAGCCGTTTGCTAGCCGACAAGGCCATCGCCAGCTTCAAGGTTAACGAAGCCAAGCTTAAGGAGGCGCTGTCGCGCAACCCGATCCTGGTCACTGCACTCAACCCAATCATTGGTTACCAAAAAGCCGCTGAAATCGCCAAGAAGGCCTATCAGCAAGGCCGTCCGGTAATTGATGTCGCCCTCGAACACACCGACTTGCCCCGTAGCCAACTGGAAGTCCTGCTGGATCCGGAAAAGCTCACGGCTGGCGGCGTGTAATCACCGACTCTGCTTTGGAGGCTCACCATGGAGCACTGGAAACGCACGATCGAACGGGCCAATCGCTGCTTTATGCAGGGCGAACTGGTTGACGCTCGCGAGGCTTATTTGCAAGCCCTGGCGCTGGCTCAAGTGTTATTCGAGCGGTGGGCGGATGCCGACGAAGCAGTGGCGGCTTGCGTCATTTCCCATCACAACCTGGCGGACCTGCACCTGCGCCTTAACCAGCCCGAAGAAAGCGCGGAATACCTCTGCGCTATCCATCAGCGCCTGCTGCAGACCATGCAGGACCCGCGCCTGAGCCCGCAATTGCGCGAGGCGGCGTTGCGCCAGAGCAGCAAGACTTACGTCGAGTTGTTGAACTTCATCAGCGATCACGGTGAGTACCCGCGAACTCATCGCTTGCTCGGTGGCACTGCGGCGCAACCGGATGCATCGACCCGCAACAGTCCTTATTACGGAGCACATTGATATGTCTTACACCTTGCCTGCCTTGCCTTACGCCTATGATGCCCTGGAGCCGCATATTGATGCGCAAACCATGGAAATCCACTACACCAAACATCACCAGACCTATATCAACAACTTGAATGCGGCGGTCGAGGGCACTGAGTTCGCGGGCTGGCCAGTTGAGAAGCTGGTTTCCAGCGTTCAGCAACTGCCGGAAAAGTTGCGTGCTGCGGTCATCAACCAAGGCGGTGGTCATGCTAACCACTCGCTCTTCTGGGTGGTGATGTCGCCAAAGGGCGGCGGCAAACCCGAAGGTGCGTTGGGCAAAGCGATTGATGAACAGTTGGGCGGCTTCGACAGTTTCAAGGAGGCCTTCACCAAGGCGGCCTTGACCCGTTTCGGCAGCGGCTGGGCCTGGCTCAGCGTCACGCCGCAAAAGACCTTGGTGGTCGAAAGCAGTGGTAACCAGGACAGCCCACTGATGAGCGGCAATACGCCGATCCTCGGCCTGGACGTCTGGGAGCACGCCTACTACCTGCTCTATCAGAACCGTCGCCCGGAATACATCAATGCGTTCTACAGTGTCATCAATTGGCCGGAAGTTACCGCACGCTACCAGGCCGCTTTGTCCTGACATTTACCTCTATAACAAGATCTAAGGCCGACTATGGGCACTGAAACACTGGCGATCAGCAGCGGACGAATGTTTCGTTATGCGTTTGGCTCGCTGCTGCTATTGGCAGGCACTGCATTGCTGGTGGCCCACGGGCTGGCCTGGCTGGATCTTGAACCGCGCATCCTGCGTGCCTTGCAGGGCGGAGCGATCTGCGCGCTTGGCACGGCGCTGGGCGCGGTCCCGGTGCTGGTGATTCGTCGGATGCCGGTGGCGCTCAGTGATACTTTGCTGGGCTTCGGTGCCGGGGTCATGTTGGCGGCGACGGCATTTTCGCTGGTCGTCCCCGGTATTGCCGCCGCTGAGAGCTTGGGGCTTTCGCCTTGGGGCGCCAGTGGCTTGATCAGTTTCGGCATCATGTTGGGGGCATTCGGTCTGTACCTGGTCGACCGCAAGGTCTCTGGTGCCAGCCCGGAAATGCTGGTGGGCACGCCGGATAAACCGGTTATTCCGCCGCGAATCTGGCTCTTTGTGTTTGCCATCATTGCCCACAACATCCCGGAAGGCATGGCCGTGGGCGTCTCGGCAGGTGGCGGGATGCCGGATGCCGACAGCTTGGCCATGGGCATTGCCCTGCAGGACGTGCCGGAAGGTTTGGTGATTGCCTTGGTTTTGGCTGGGGCCGGGATGTCGCGAGTCAAAGCTTTTCTGATCGGCGCGGCGTCAGGCCTGGTTGAGCCGGTGTTTGCCGTCCTCTGTGCCTGGCTGGTGAGCTTGGCCGAAGTGCTGTTGCCTTTGGGGCTGGCGCTGGCCGCGGGGGCCATGCTGTTGGTGGTGACGCATGAAGTCATTCCCGAATCACGGCGTAACGGCAACGAAAAGCTCGCCAGCCTCGGGTTGTGCATCGGGTTCTGCTTGATGATGGTGATGGATACTGCGTTAGGGTGAGGCTATTGCGGCCTCACGCCTGTCTTAAACGGTGAGTTTACTCACCCTCGTCAAAGAAGTTATTGATCAACTTCACCAAAGCGTCCATCGCTTCCTGTTCTTGCTCGCCTTGCGTCTTCAAGTGAATCTTGGTGCCCTTGCCGGCGGCCAGCATCATCATGGACATGATGCTCTTACCGTTGACCATGGATTGCGGCGTGCGCCCGGCGTAGATCTCGCAGGGAAATTGCCCGGCAACGCCGACGAATTTGGCGGAAGCGCGAGCGTGCAGGCCCAGCTTGTTGATGATTTCAATTTCCAGAGCGGGCATCGCGGGGGTGTTCCTTTCAGCTAAGGTCGCGGTGGCGAACCTGGACGTTCTTGAGGGTTTGTTGCAGCACCTGGCCCAGGCGTTCTGTCAGGTAGACGGAGCGATGGTGACCACCGGTGCAGCCAATGGCAATGGTGACATAGGCCCGATTGCTCGCAGCAAAGCGCGGCAACCATTTGAGCAGGTAGCTGGAGATATCCTGGAACATCTCCTCCACATCCGGTTGCGCGGCCAGGTATTCAGCCACCGGTTGATCCAGCCCGGACTGATCGCGCAGTTCCGGCTTCCAATAAGGATTGGGCAGGCAGCGCACATCGAAGACCAGGTCGGCATCCACGGGCATACCGCGCTTGAAACCGAATGACTCGACGAGAAATGCCGTACCGGGCTCGGGTTGGTTCAGCAAACGCAGCTTGATGGCATCGCGCAACTGATACAGGTTCAGGCCGGTGGTGTTGATCTTGAGGTCGGCGAGATCAATGATCGGCCCTAACAGCGTGGTCTCGTCCTCGATGGCTTCGGCCAGCGAGCGGTGGGAACTGCTGAGGGGGTGGCGTCGGCGGGTCTCGGAGAAGCGCTTGAGCAGCGTTTCCTCGTCGGCATCCAGGTACAGCACGTCGCAATGAATATGCTTGGCACGTACTTCCTCGAGCAATTGCGGGAATCGCTCAAGGTGGCTGGGCAGGTTACGGGCATCGATCGAAACGGCAACCAGAGGTTGCGCCAGTTCCGTGTGGATCAGCGCGCGCTCCGCCAGTTCCGGCAGCAGGCCCGCGGGCAGGTTATCAATGCAATAGAAGCCGTTGTCCTCAAGAACGTTGAGGGCAGTACTTTTACCCGAGCCGGAGCGGCCGCTGACGATGATCAAACGCATGATTACTGCCCGTTTTGTTCATCCAGGACAACCTGATAGAGCGCCTCGTTGCTGCTGGCACTGCGCAGTTTGTCGCGTACTTCCTTGCGGTCGAGCATGCTGGCAATCTGCCGGAGCAGTTCCAGGTGCGCATCGGTGGCGGCTTGCGGGACCAGCAGAACGAACAGCAGGTCGACCGGCGCGCCGTCGATGGCGTCGAAATCGATTGGGGCGTCGAGGTGCAGCAGGGCACTCACTGGCGCTTCACAGCCTTGCAGGCGGCAGTGTGGAATCGCGATACCGTTGCCAAAACCGGTTGAACCAAGTTTTTCACGGGCGATAAGTGCCTCATACACAGCTTGCGTATCCAGTTCGGGCACTTCGCGGCCGATCAGGTTGGCAATTTGTTCGAGGGCGCGCTTTTTACTGCCGCCCGGCACGTTCACGAGGGAACGGCCGGGGGTCAGGATGGTTTCAAGTCGGATCATGGGTGGGGAGTGTTAGCGGCCTGTGCCCTGAAGAAGGCTCTGCTGCTTTTCCTTATGCTTTTTAAGTTGGCGGTCAAGCTTGTCAGTCAAGGCATCAATTGATGCATACATGTCTTCATGCTCGGCATTGGCGACTACTTCGCCGCCGGGAATCTGGAGGGTCGCCTCGATTTTCTGCTGGAGTTTGTCGACCTTCATGATCACTTGCACATTGGTGATCTTGTCAAAATGACCCTCAAGCCGCTTCAGCTTCTGCTCGACATATTCGCGCAATGGAGGGGTGACTTCTACATGGTGTCCACTGATGTTGACTTGCATACAGCTTCTCCTTCGTTGCCAGTGCATAAAGCGACGGGTAGGAATACCCGCCACTGGAACGCTATGGCCCGCCCGTCACATCAAACGCTTACGCTCGCTGGAAGGCGCGATCCCGAGGGACTCGCGGTACTTGGCGACGGTTCGACGGGCGACCTGAATGCCTTGTGCCTCCAGTAAACCAGCGATCTTACTGTCACTCAATGGCTTTTTCTGATTTTCCGCGGCAACCAGTTTTTTGATGATCGCGCGGATCGCCGTGGACGAGCATTCGCCGCCCTCGGAGGTGCTGACGTGGCTGGAGAAAAAGTATTTCAACTCATAAATACCCCGTGGGGTATGCATGAATTTTTGCGTGGTCACCCGCGAAATCGTCGATTCGTGCATGCCCACCGCTTCGGCGATGTCATGCAGCACCAGCGGTTTCATGGCCTCGTCGCCATATTCCAGGAAGCCGCGCTGGTGCTCGACGATCTGGGTAGCCACTTTCATCAGGGTTTCGTTGCGGCTTTGCAGGCTCTTGATGAACCAGCGCGCTTCCTGCAACTGGTTGCGCATGAAGGTGTTGTCGGCGCTGGTGTCGGCGCGGCGCACAAAGCCTGCGTATTGCGGGTTGACGCGCAGGCGTGGCACCGATTCCTGGTTCAGCTCCACCAGCCAGCGCTCATTGTCCTTGCGCACGATCACATCGGGCACGACATACTCGGCTTCGCTGGACTCGATCTGCGAGCCTGGGCGAGGGTTGAGGCTCTGTACCAGCTCGATGACCTGGCGCAGGTCATCTTCCTTGAGCTTCATGCGGCGCATCAACTGGCTGTAGTCGCGGCTGCCCAGCAGGTCGATGTAGTCGGTGACCAGGCGCTGGGCCTCGGCAAGCCAAGGGGTCTTGGCGGGCAGTTGACGCAGTTGCAGCTGCAGGCATTCGCTGAGGGTGCGGGCACCAATGCCGGCAGGCTCGAATTGTTGGATGCGGTGCAGGACGGCTTCGATTTCGTCCAGCTCAATGTCCAGCTCCGGGTCGAACGCCTCGAGAATTTCATCGAGGGTTTCGTCCAGGTAGCCCTGGTTATTGATGCAGTCGATCAGGGTGACGGCGATCAGGCGATCAGTGTCGGACATCGGTGCCAGGTTCAGCTGCCACAGCAAATGGCTCTGCAGGCTCTCGCCGGCGGACGTGCGGGTGGTGAAATCCCACTCGTCATCATCGTTGCTCGGCAGGCTGCTGGCGCTGGTCTGGTAGACGTCTTCCCACGCGGTGTCCACGGGAAGCTCGTTGGGAATGCGCTCGTTCCATTCGCCTTCCTCAAGGTTGTCCACCGTAGGGGCGGTTTCCTGATAGGAGGGTTCCTGCACGTCGGCGTTGGGTTTTTGCTCGATGTTGTCGGCCAGCGGGTCTGCATTATCGAAGTCGTCGCCTTCTTCCTGGCGTTCGAGCATCGGATTGGACTCCAGGGCCTCCTGGATTTCCTGTTGCAGGTCCAGGGTCGACAATTGGAGCAGGCGGATGGCCTGTTGCAGCTGCGGTGTCATCGTCAGCTGCTGGCCCATTCTCAGGACTAGCGATGGTTTCATGGCAGGGGCTTAACACCTTATTCGCCGGCGCAATGCGCCATCCACGACAGGGCGCGTGAGCGCCAAACATAAGCAAATTATATGCCTGATATCGGGGGCTTTGCCTAGAGCGCGGTAACAATAAAAAAATGGAGGTTTTTATTGACTCCCGCGCGCCTTGGCGAATGGCCAGACACCACAGTGCTTACAGGCGGAACTCGTGGCCCAGGTACACTTCCTTGACCAGTTCGTTAGCCAGGATGGTGGCGGAGTCGCCTTCGGCGATCAGCTGGCCATCGTTGACGATATAAGCTGTTTCACAGATATCGAGGGTCTCACGGACGTTGTGGTCGGTGATCAGCACGCCGATACCCTTGGCCTTGAGGTGATGGATGATCTGCTTGATGTCGCCAACCGAGATCGGGTCGACGCCGGCAAACGGTTCGTCCAGCAGGATGAATTTCGGTGCAGTGGCCAGGGCGCGGGCGATTTCGACGCGACGACGCTCACCACCGGACAAACTCATGCCCAGGTTGTCACGAATGTGGTTGATGTGGAATTCCTGCAGCAGGCTTTCCAGCTCCTTGCGACGGCCGTCACGGTCGAGTTCCTTGCGGGTCTCGAGGATCGCCATGATGTTATCGGCAACCGACAGTTTGCGGAAGATCGACGCTTCCTGGGGAAGATAGCCGATACCGGCGCGTGCACGACCGTGCATCGGCTGGTGGCTGACGTCCAGGTCGTCGATCAGTACGCGCCCTTGATCCGCCTGAACCAGGCCGACGATCATATAGAAGCATGTGGTCTTGCCGGCACCGTTCGGGCCAAGCAAGCCGACGATCTGGCCGCTGTCGATCGACAGGCTCACGTCGCGTACGACCTGACGGCTTTTATAGGCCTTGGCCAAATGCTGGGCTTTCAGGGTTGCCATTAGTTCGCCTTCTTCGCGTCGGGTTTCGGCGCCGGCTTGGTCGCGTCAGCTTTCTGCTTAGGCTGGATAACCATGTCGATACGCGGGCGAGCGGTGGAGACCTTGGTGCCATTGGCGCGGCCGGCCTGGGCGATCTGTTTCACGGTGTCATAGGTGATTTTTTCACCTTCCGTGGTGTTGCCATCGGTGCTGACCACTTTGGCCTGATCGATCAGGACAATGCGGTTCTGCTGGGCGTGGTACTGGATGGTCTTGCCGTAGCCTTTCATCGGGGCAGTATCGGCAGGCGCCTGCTTCTGTTCGAAATAGGCCAGGTTGCCCACCGAAGTCACCACGTCAATGTCACCGGCCGGGGTGCGCGTGAGCGTCACCGTATTGCCGGTGATTTTCATCGAACCTTGGGTGATGATCACGGCGCCGGTGTAGGTGGCTACACCTTGCTTGTCATCCAGCTGCGCATCGTCAGCCTGAATGTGGATCGGTTGCTGGCTATCGTTCGGCAGAGCCCAGGCGCTCACGCTTCCCAGTGCTGCGCCCAGACCGAGCAAAATAGGGAGGGTTTTAACGAGCCTCATACTGTCCTCTTACGTTCGATAGCAGGTGTATCCTGCTTTCTTTCAAATACGCTTTCATTCCCTTGCCAGTCGATACACCGCCAGCGCCGTCGATTCTAACGTCTTGCTCGGTCTGCGCATATTGCTGTTGTGGGAAAACGGTCATGCGACTGCTGGTAATGATGGTGTCGCGGTTCTTGTCGTCAGTGCGCGCAACGCGCACCGAGTCGATCAGTTCCACCTGAGTGCCGCCCTTGTTCACCTCACCGCGCTTGCTGGTGACATGCCATGGGAACTCGGTGCCCCGGTAGAGGTTCAGGTCGGGATTGGTCAGCAGGCTGACATCCGTGGCCTTGAGGTTCTCGACTTTGTCAGCGGTCATTTCGTACTGAACCTTGCCATCGGGCAGGAACTGTATGGTGTGAGCGTTGATGGCGTAATAGGCGATAGCGCTTTCATCGACAGCCGCTACAGGCTTGTCTAGGAAGCGCTCCGGGCTGATATTCCAGTAGCCCACCGCCAGGAACAGCGCGGCGATCACTGCGAATAGCAGGAAGTTGCGAATCTTTTTGCTCAGCATAAAAAGCTCTATAGGTAGGCGGCGTGGGCCGCTTCAAGGCTGCCTTGGGCGCGCAGGATCAACTCGCAGAACTCGCGGGCAGCACCTTCACCGCCACGTGCGGTAGTAATGCCGTGGGCGTGTTCACGAACAAACGCCGCGGCATTCGCGACGGCCATGCCCAGGCCCACCCGGCGAATCACCGGCAGGTCAGGCAGATCGTCACCCAGGTAGGCGACTTGCTCATAGCTTAGGTTGAGTTGGCCAAGAAGCTCGTCCAGAACCACCAGTTTATCCTCACGGCCCTGATACAGGTGAGGAATCCCCAGGTTTTGTGCGCGGCGTTCCACTACCGGTGTTTTTCGACCACTGATAATCGCCGTTTGCACGCCCGCGGCCATCAGCATCTTGATGCCTTGGCCGTCGAGCGTGTTGAACGTCTTGAATTCGCTGCCGTCTTCGAGAAAGTACAGGCGGCCATCGGTCAGCACGCCATCGACGTCGAAAATCGCCAGCTTGATGTTTTTACCGCGTTGCAACAGGTCGCTGGACATTTACATCACTCCCGCACGCAGCAAGTCGTGCATGTTCAGGGCGCCAATCGGGCGGTCGTCGCTATTGACCACCACCAGCGCGCCGATCTTGTGGTCTTCCATGATCTTCAATGCTTCGGCTGCAAGCATTTCGGGGCGGGCGGTCTTGCCGTGTGGCGTCATTACCGCGTCAATAGTTGCGGTGTGGATATCGATGGTGCGGTCCAGGGTGCGGCGCAGGTCACCGTCGGTGAACACCCCGGCCAGTCGCCCGTCGGCTTCCAGGATCACGGTCATGCCCAGGCCCTTGCGGGTCATTTCCATCAGCGCGTCCTTCAGCAAGGTGCCGCGCTGCACGTGGGGCAACTCATCGCCCGAGTGCATGACATTTTCGACTTTCAGCAGCAGGCGACGGCCGAGGGCACCGCCTGGGTGGGAAAACGCAAAGTCTTCAGCGGTAAAACCGCGGGCTTCCAGCAGTGCCACGGCCAGCGCGTCGCCCATGACCAAAGCGGCGGTAGTGGAGGAGGTCGGTGCCAGGTTCAGCGGGCAGGCTTCATGGGCTACATGCACATTCAGATTAACTTCGGCGGCCTTGGCCAGCGTGGATTCCGGGTTGCCGGTGACGCTGATCATCTTGATGCCCAGGCGCTTGATCAGCGGCAGCAACGTCACGATTTCATTGGTGGTGCCGGAGTTCGACAGCGCCAGAATGATGTCGTCCTTGGTGATCATGCCCATGTCGCCATGGCTGGCTTCGGCCGGGTGCACAAAAAAAGCCGTGGTGCCGGTGCTCGCCAGGGTGGCGGCGATCTTGTTGCCGACGTGGCCGGATTTGCCCATGCCCACCACGACAACGCGGCCCTTGCTGGCCAGAATCATCTCGCAGGCGCGTACGAAATCCGCGTCGATATGGGCCAGTAAACCTTCTACGGCTTCAAGCTCGAGGCGAATGGTGCGTTGTGCGGATTGAATAAGGTCGCTGGATTGGCTCATGTCTGAAATCGTATAGCCTGACGAAAAGTCGGCGATTATAGCGGTAATGATCAATTCCCTCACGCAAGTTCGTCAGGCTTTATTCTGCAGTTGCCTGAGATTCGTCCCCAGCAGCGATTTTTCCCTGTCCCAAATCTGAACGAGCGCGGTTCCGGCCTTGGGGGCGCTGTACCAGCAGTGATATAGTTCGCCGCCAGTTCGGTCCGCCCAACCCATGTTGCTAATTATTGCGCATCTGTCGCAAACGAAAGTCGCAAGCGTGGTGTCTGAGTGAAAGGCTGCATCCCAAGGAGATTAGATGAGTGCCGATAACGCCTACGCGGTCGAGCTGAAGGGCCTTACCTTCAAGCGCGGGACGCGCAGCATCTTCAATAACGTCGATATTCGCATTCCCCGCGGCAAGGTCACGGGCATCATGGGGCCTTCCGGTTGCGGCAAGACCACCCTGTTGCGCCTGATGGGCATGCAATTGCGGCCTAGTGCCGGCGAAGTTTGGGTCAATGGCCAGAACCTGCCGACGCTGTCGCGCAGCGATCTGTTCGATGCGCGCAAGCATATGGGCGTGCTGTTCCAGAGCGGCGCGCTGTTCACCGACCTCGATGTTTTCGAAAACGTGGCGTTTCCGCTGCGGGTGCATACGCAGCTGTCTGATGAGATGATTCGTGACATCGTGTTGCTGAAACTGCAGGCCGTCGGCCTTCGCGGTGCCATCGACCTGATGCCCGACGAGTTGTCCGGCGGCATGAAGCGCCGTGTCGCCCTGGCGCGGGCCATCGCCCTCGATCCGCAGATCCTCATGTATGACGAGCCCTTCGTAGGCCAGGACCCGATCGCCATGGGCGTATTGGTGCGCCTGATCCGCCTGCTCAACGATGCGCTGGGGATCACCAGTATCGTGGTGTCCCATGACCTGGCCGAAACCGCGAGCATTGCCGACTACCTCTATGTAGTAGGCGATGGACAGGTACTGGGGCAGGGCACACCTGAAGAACTGATGAATGCTGATAACCCGCGTATTCGCCAATTCATGACCGGCGATCCCGATGGCCCGGTGCCTTTTCATTTTCCGGCAGCGGACTACCGCGCAGATCTTCTGGGGAAGCGCTGATGCGCAAGACATCTTTACTCGAGAAGGTTCGCCTTTTCGGTCGTTCCGGCATCGACCTGGTCGAGGTGCTGGGGCGTTCGACGATTTTCCTGTTTCACGCGTTGCTCGGTCGCGGCGGCATTGGCGGCGGTTTTGGCCTGCTGCTCAAGCAACTGCATTCGATCGGCGTGATGTCCCTGGTCATTATCGTGGTTTCCGGGATTTTCATCGGCATGGTGCTGGCGCTGCAGGGGTTCAATATTCTCTCCAGCTACGGTTCGGAGCAGGCGGTAGGGCAGATGGTTGCCTTGACGCTGTTGCGTGAACTCGGCCCGGTGGTCACCGCCTTGCTGTTTGCCGGGCGCGCAGGTTCTGCACTGACCGCCGAGATCGGTAACATGAAGTCCACCGAGCAGTTGTCCAGCCTGGAAATGATCGGCGTGGACCCGCTCAAGTACATTGTTGCCCCGCGCCTGTGGGCCGGCTTCATTTCCCTGCCTCTGCTGGCAATGATTTTCAGTGTGGTCGGTATCTGGGGCGGTTCGTGGGTGGCGGTTGACTGGTTGGGCGTCTATGACGGCTCGTACTGGGGCAACATGCAAAACAGCGTGACCTTCAGCGGTGACGTGCTCAACGGCATCATAAAGAGCATCGTCTTCGCCTTTGTAGTGACCTGGATCGCCGTATTCCAAGGCTATGACTGTGAGCCCACTTCAGAAGGGATCAGTCGCGCCACCACCAAGACCGTTGTGTACGCCTCGCTGGCGGTACTGGGCCTTGACTTCATTTTGACCGCCTTGATGTTTGGAGATTTCTGATGCAAAACCGCACTGTGGAAATCGGTGTCGGCCTTTTCTTGCTGGCTGGCATCCTGGCTTTACTGTTGCTGGCCCTGCGAGTCAGCGGCCTGTCGGCCAGCCCCACCGCCGATACTTATAAACTTTACGCGTACTTCGACAATATCGCCGGTTTGACTGTCAGAGCTAAAGTGACCATGGCCGGTGTAACCATCGGCAAGGTCACGGCAATCGATCTGGATCGCGACAGCTTCACCGGCCGGGTGACCATGCAAGTCGACAAGAAGGTAGATAATCTGCCGACTGACTCCACTGCATCTATCCTCACTGCGGGTCTGCTGGGCGAGAAGTACATCGGTGTCAGCGTGGGCGGGGAAACAGCCCTGCTCAAGGATGGTTCGACAATCCACGACACACAGTCGTCGTTGGTGCTTGAAGACTTGATCGGTAAATTCCTGCTCAATACGGTCAATAAAGACGCCAAATGAGGAATCTGTTCATGATCTCTACCTTGCGACGTGGCCTGCTGGTGCTGCTTGCGGCACTGCCACTGATGGCCAACGCGGCGGGTTCTGCGCACGATCTGGTGCAGGACACGACCAACAAGATGTTGGCGGACCTGACTGCCAACAAAGAGCAGTACAAGCAAGACCCGACCAGGTTTTACGATGCACTGAATACCATCGTCGGTCCGGTGGTCGATGCCGAAGGCATTTCCCGCAGCATCATGACGGTCAAGTATTCGCGCAAGGCTACGCCTGCGCAGATGAAAACATTCCAGGAAAACTTCAAGAAGGGCCTGTTCCAGTTCTACGGCAACGCCCTGCTGGAATACAACAACCAGGGCATTACCGTTGCTCCAGCCGGCGATGAATCGGGTGATCGCACCAGCGTCAACATGAGCGTCAAGGGCACCAACGGCGCCGTTTATCCTGTGCAGTACACGCTGGAGAAGGTTAACGGCGAGTGGAAGCTGCGCAATGTGATCATCAATGGCATCAACATCGGCAAGCTGTTCCGCGATCAGTTCGCTGATGCGATGCAGCGCAATGGCAATGACCTGGACAAGACCATCAATGGTTGGGCCGGTGAAGTTGCCAAGGCCAAGGAAGAAACCGACAAACAAGCTGGGAAGCCTGCGCAATGACCGGATCGGCTGTTCGTCTTGGCGACGCCGGTGAGTTGTTCCTCAGCGGCGTGCTGGATTACCGCTCCGGGCCTGACCTGCGCAAGCAGGGCCAGGCGCTGATCAACAGCAGCAACGCGCCTGCGCTGGTGCTGGATTGCTCTGCGGTGACCAAGTCCAGCAGCGTCGGCTTGTCGTTGTTGCTGTGCTTCATGCGCGATGCCGAAGCGGTCAAGAAGCCGGTCAGCATTCGCGCACTGCCTGAAGATATGCGTGAAATTGCTCAGGTTTCCGGTCTGACCGAGCTGTTGGCACATCCTTAATACACATTATTAAAGAAGCCCCCCGTCAGAGTCCTGCTATGCGGGGTTCGCAGGCGCGGGGCTTTTTTGTATGATGTGCGACCCGTGCGCACTGGGCGCCGATAGAGGTTGAGCATGCAGGCCCTAGAAGTTAAAAGCTTCCTTGAAGGAAAGCTGCCCGAAACGAACGTAGAAGTTGAAGGCGAAGGCTGCAATTTCCAGCTGAACGTGATTAGCGATGAACTGGCGGCACTGAGCCCGGTCAAGCGTCAACAGCAGATCTATGCCCATTTGAACCCGTGGATCACCGATGGCAGCATCCACGCGGTCACTATGAAATTTTTCAGCCGCGCGGCCTGGGCCGAGCGCACCTGAGCCCCCAAGGCGTCGAGATTCTTATGGATAAATTGATTATTACCGGCGGTGCCCGCCTAGATGGCGAGATTCGCATTTCCGGTGCGAAAAACTCCGCCTTGCCGATTCTGGCAGCGACCCTGCTGTGCGATGGTCCGGTGACTGTGGCCAACCTGCCGCACCTGCACGACATCACCACCATGATCGAGCTGTTCGGTCGCATGGGCATTGAGCCGGTGATCGACGAGAAACTCTCCGTCGAAATCGACCCGCGCACCATCAAAACCCTGATCGCCCCGTACGAACTGGTGAAAACCATGCGTGCCTCGATCCTGGTACTGGGCCCGATGGTTGCCCGTTTCGGCGAAGCCGAAGTGGCACTGCCTGGCGGTTGCGCCATCGGTTCGCGTCCGGTCGACCTGCACATCCGTGGCCTTGAAGCCATGGGCGCGACCATCGACGTCGAAGGCGGTTACATCAAGGCCAAGGCGCCGGAAGGCGGCCTGCGTGGTGCCAGCTTCTTCTTTGATACCGTCAGCGTGACGGGTACTGAGAACATCATGATGGCCGCAGCCCTGGCCAACGGTCGCAGCGTCCTGCAAAACGCCGCGCGCGAGCCGGAAGTGGTCGACCTGGCCAACTTCCTGATCGCCATGGGTGCCAACATCACCGGCGCCGGCACCGACACCATCACCATCGAAGGTGTTAAGCGCCTGCACTCGGCCACCTATAAAGTGATGCCGGATCGTATCGAGACCGGCACCTACCTGGTAGCCGCTGCTGTTACTGGTGGCCGCGTCAAGGTCAAGGACACCGACCCGACCATCCTTGAAGCTGTCCTGGAAAAACTCAAGGAAGCCGGCGCTGAAATCACCACAGGTGCCGACTGGATCGAGCTGAACATGCACGGCAAGCGGCCAAAAGCCGTGAACGTGCGCACCGCTCCTTACCCGGCGTTCCCGACCGACATGCAAGCGCAGTTCATTTCCTTGAACGCGATTGCCGAAGGCACCGGTGCTGTGATCGAGACCATCTTCGAAAACCGCTTCATGCACGTTTACGAACTGCACCGCATGGGCGCCAAGATTCAAGTCGAAGGCAACACGGCCATCGTTACCGGTATCGACAAGCTCAAGGGCGCGCCAGTGATGGCCACCGACCTGCGTGCTTCGGCCAGCCTGGTAATCTCGGCGCTGTGCGCCGACGGCGACACCTTGATCGACCGCATCTACCACATCGACCGTGGTTATGAGTGCATCGAAGAGAAACTGCAGATGCTCGGCGCCAAAATCCGCCGCGTACCGGGCTAGTCCCAGTAGCTGCAAACACCGTCACTGTGGCGAGGGAGCTTGCTCCCGCTGGACTGCGTAGCAGTCCCGCTCTTTGGGGCCGCTTCGCGACCCAACGGGAGCAAGCTCCCTCGCCACAGGAAGGTGTTTGTTGTTAAATGGTTTGTTTCAAATCGAGGCTGTAATGGCCTCGATCTGTGTCTGGCGCCGTTTGCGACCGGACAGCAATAGCCTGATGAAGGACTGACGTTTCCCATGTTGACCATCGCACTGTCCAAGGGCCGCATCCTTGACGACACTTTGCCGCTTCTGGCTGAAGCGGGCATCGTGCCGACCGAGAATCCGGACAAGAGCCGCAAGCTGATCATCCCCACGACCCAGGACGACGTTCGCCTGCTGATCGTACGGGCTACCGACGTGCCGACCTACGTTGAACATGGCGCGGCCGACCTCGGCGTGGCGGGTAAAGACGTGCTGATGGAATACGGCGGCCAGGGCCTGTACGAGCCGCTGGACCTGCGTATCGCGCTGTGCAAGCTGATGACCGCCGGCCGTGTCGGTGACGTCGAGCCCAAAGGCCGCCTGCGTGTGGCCACCAAGTTTGTCAACGTTGCCAAGCGCTACTACGCCGAGCAGGGCCGTCAGGTCGACATCATCAAGCTCTACGGCTCGATGGAGTTGGCCCCGCTGATTGGCTTGGCCGACAAGATCATCGACGTGGTCGATACCGGCAACACGCTGCGTGCCAACGGTCTCGAGCCTCAGGATTTCATTGCTGACATCAGCTCCCGCCTGATCGTCAACAAAGCCTCCATGAAAATGCAACACGCCCGTATCCAGGCGTTGATCGACACCCTGCGCAAGGCAGTGGAGTCTCGACACCGCGGTTGACTCACCTGCGCGACCCTGGGTCGCGCCCGTCTATCCGCCTCATAGCCAGAATTCTCAGGTGCCCAAGCGGATCGACTGCTGGGAAGGTGCGCTGACGTTCAATAACGAAGCGCGCCTTACCCCAAAAGGCAACTTATGTTAGTAGAAGATTCTTTTTTCAATAATTAGCGACGCGTAGCAGCTTGCCTTTTGAGGTAAGGCCCTGCGGGTTGGCACTGTGGTCGCGCCATGCTGCGTTGCGGGACTTGGTAAGGAAACAACCCTTACCAGCGTCCCGCGCCTTGCCTGGCACAACCACAGTACCAACGCGCTTCGTTATTGAACGTCAGCGCACCTTCGGGCGCCTGAGTTTTTGCCAATCCTATGAGGCCCTCGCTATGACCACGTCCACTGCAATTGCCCGACTCAACGCTGCCGACCCGGATTTCGCCCATCATCTGGATCATCTGCTGAGCTGGGAAAGCGTGTCCGACGACTCGGTCAACCAGCGGGTGCTCGACATTATCAAGGCCGTGCGCGAGCGCGGTGATGCGGCGCTGGTGGACTTCACCCGCCAGTTCGACGGCCTGGATGTGGCGTCGATGTCCGACCTGATCCTGCCGCGCGAACGCCTCGAGCTGGCCCTGACGCGCATCACCGCGCCTCAGCGTGAAGCCCTGGAAGTGGCGGCAGCGCGTGTGCGCAGCTACCACGAAAAACAGAAGCAGGATTCCTGGAGCTACACCGAGGCCGATGGCACCGTGTTGGGCCAGAAGGTCACGCCGCTGGATCGCGCCGGTTTGTACGTGCCGGGCGGTAAAGCCTCGTACCCCTCGTCGGTATTGATGAACGCTATACCGGCCAAAGTGGCGGGCGTGACCGAAGTGGTCATGGTGGTGCCGACGCCGCGCGGTGAAATCAACGAGCTGGTGTTGGCCGCCGCGTGCATCGCTGGTGTCGACCGCGTGTTCACCATCGGCGGCGCACAAGCCGTTGCGGCCTTGGCCTACGGCACCGAAAGCGTGCCGAAAGTCGACAAGGTGGTTGGTCCAGGCAATATCTATGTGGCCACCGCCAAGCGCCACGTGTTTGGCCAGGTCGGCATCGACATGATCGCCGGTCCTTCGGAAATTCTCGTGGTGTGCGACGGCCAGACCGACCCGGACTGGATCGCCATGGACCTGTTCTCTCAGGCTGAGCACGACGAAGACGCCCAGGCGATTCTGGTCAGCCCAGACGCCGAGTTCCTCGACAAGGTTGCCGCCAGCATCAACAAGCTGCTGCCGACCATGGACCGTGCCGAGATCATCGAGAAGTCGATCAATGGCCGTGGCGCGCTGATCCTGGTGCGTGACATGGAGCAGGCTATCGAAGTGGCCAACCGTATCGCCCCGGAGCACTTGGAATTGTCCGTCGCCGACCCACAAGCCTGGCTGCCGTCGATTCGCCATGCCGGTGCGATCTTCATGGGCCGCCACACCAGCGAAGCCCTGGGCGACTACTGCGCAGGCCCGAACCACGTGCTGCCGACCTCCGGCACCGCGCGTTTCTCGTCGCCGCTGGGGGTGTACGACTTCCAGAAGCGTTCGTCGATTATCTTCTGCTCGCCACAAGGCGCTTCCGAGCTGGGCAAGACCGCCTCGGTGCTCGCCCGTGGTGAATCCCTCAGCGCTCACGCCCGCAGCGCCGAATACCGCATCCTTGAAGAAGGGAACTGAGACATGAGCAAATTCTGGAGCCCCTTCGTCAAGAATCTCGTGCCATACGTGCCCGGCGAGCAGCCGAAGCTGACCAAGCTGGTCAAGCTCAACACCAACGAGAACCCCTACGGCCCATCGCCCAAGGCGCTCGCGGCGATGCAGGCCGAGTTGAACGACAACTTGCGCTTGTACCCGGACCCCAACAGCGATCTGCTCAAGCAGGCTGTGGCCAAGTATTACGGTATCGACGCCGGCAAGGTCTTCCTCGGCAACGGTTCCGATGAAGTGCTGGCGCACATCTTCCACGGCCTGTTCCAGCACGATTTGCCGCTGCTGTTTCCAGACATCAGCTACAGCTTCTATCCGGTCTATTGCGGGCTCTACGGCATCAAATCCGACCCGTTGCCGTTGGATGAGCAGTTCCAGATCCGCGTGGCCGATTATGCCAAGCCCAACGGCGGGATCATCTTCCCCAACCCGAACGCGCCCACCGGCTGCGTATTGGCATTGGATGCGGTAGAACAGATCCTCAAAGCCAGCCCGGATTCGGTGGTGGTGGTCGATGAAGCCTATATCGACTTCGGCGGCGAAACGGCTATCAGCCTGGTGGACCGTTACCCGAACCTGCTGGTGACCCAGACCCTGTCCAAATCGCGCTCACTGGCCGGTTTGCGTGTGGGCCTGGCGGTGGGGCACCCAGACCTCATCGAGGCGCTGGAGCGGGTCAAGAACAGCTTCAACTCCTACCCGCTGGATCGCTTGGCGATTGTCGGCGCGGCAGCGGCGTTCGACGACCGTGAATACTTCGAGAAGACGTGCCAGTGGGTGGTCGACAGTCGCAACAAGGTGGTCGCGCAGTTGGAAGGCAAGGGTTTTGAAGTGTTGCCGTCGGCGGCCAACTTCATCTTTGCCCGCCACCCACGGCACGACGCAGCAGGCCTGGCGGCCAAGTTGCGTGAGCAGGGCGTGATTGTGCGGCACTTCAAGCAGGCGCGGATTGCCCAGTTCCTGCGGATCAGCATCGGTACGCCGGAGCAGAACCAGGCGTTGATTGACGGGCTCGGCGAGCTTTAACATCCGCTGAAAAGCAAATGTAGGAGCGGGCTTGCTCGCGAAGGCGGTGTATCAGTCACATACGTATCGACTGACACTCCGCTTTCGCGAGCAAGCCCGCTCCCACATTTAGTTTTGTGGTGTTAGTTAGAGCAGAGGCTCATCCGGCTTCTTGTTCTTCCAGCCATCATTGCCCGGCAGCAGCAGGTTCAAACCAATTGCTACCACCGCACACAGGGCGATGCCCTTGAGGCCGAAATCATCCGGGCCAGTGCCGGTGCCGACCAGCACACCGCCAATGCCGAACACCAGGGTCACCGACACAATCACCAGATTGCGCGCCTCGCCGAGGTCGATCTTGTGGCGAATCAGCGTGTTCATGCCCACGGCCGCAATCGAGCCGAACAGCAAGCACAGAATCCCGCCCATTACCGGAATCGGAATGCTTTGCAGCAGTGCACCGAACTTGCCGATAAACGCCAGGCTGATGGCAAACACTGCCGCCCAGGTCATGATTTTCGGGTTGTAGTTCTTGGTCAGCATGACCGCGCCGGTCACTTCGGCATAAGTGGTGTTCGGCGGGCCGCCAAACAGGCCGGCAGCCGTGGTGGCAATACCGTCCCCCAGCAGGGTGCGATGCAGGCCAGGCTTCTTCAGGTAGTCGCGACCGGTCACACTGCCCACCGCAATTACACCACCGATATGCTCGATCGCCGGGGCCAGGGCCACGGGGACGATGAACAGAATCGCCTGCCAGTTGAATTCCGGCGCGGTGAAGTGGGGCAGGGCGAACCAGGGCGCAGCGGCGATCTTCGCCGTGTCGACCACACCAAAGTAGAACGACATGGCAAAGCCGACCAGCACGCCGGAGATAATCGGTACCAAACGGAAAATCCCTTTGCCGAACACTGCCACGATCAACGTGGTGAGCAGCGCCGGCATCGAGATCAGCATGGCCGTCTTGTAGGGGATCAGTTCGGCACCGTCGCCGCCTTTACCCATCGCCATGTTGGCGGCTATCGGTGCCATGGCCAGGCCGATGGAAATAATCACCGGGCCGATCACAACGGGTGGCAGCAGCCGGTCGATAAAACCGGTGCCTTTGACCTTCACGGCCAGCCCCAGGAAGGTATAAACGAAACCGGCCGCCATCACCCCGCCCATGGTCGCCGCGAGGCCGAATTGGCCCTTGGCGAGAATGATCGGGGTGATAAACGCAAAGCTCGATGCCAGGAATACCGGCACCTGCCGCCCTGTCACCACCTGGAACAGCAACGTGCCCAGGCCTGCGGTAAACAGTGCGACGTTTGGATCAAGACCTGTGATCAGCGGCATCAACACCAACGCACCAAATGCTACAAAGAGCATCTGTGCGCCAGACAGGATCTGGCGCCAAAGCGGGTCGTTGAAATCATCCTGCATGCTCACGCGTCCTTCTGCTTGGTGCCGAAGATCTTGTCACCGGCATCGCCCAGGCCTGGGATGATGTAGCCGTGTTCGTTCAGGCGCTCATCAATAGACGCGGTGTAGATCTGCACGTCCGGGTGGGCCTTCTCGACGGCAGCGATGCCTTCGGGGGCGGCGACCAGCACCATGGCGCGGATGTCCCTGCAACCGGCCTTTTTCAGCAGGTCGATGGTGGCAACCATGGAGCTACCGGTGGCGAGCATCGGGTCGATGATCATTGCCAGGCGCTCGTTGATTTCCGGAACGAGTTTTTCCAGGTAGGTGTGGGCCTGCAAGGTTTCTTCGTTGCGGGCCACGCCGACGGCGCTGACTTTGGCGCCCGGGATCAGGCTGAGTACGCCTTCGAGCATGCCGATACCGGCGCGCAGGATCGGCACCACGGTGATTTTCTTACCAGCGATTTTCTCCACCTGCACGGGACCGGCCCAACCGGGGATCTCGTAGGTTTCCAGGGGCAAATCTTTGGTGGCTTCGTAAGTGAGCAGCGCTCCGACTTCCTGAGCAAGCTCACGGAAGTTCTTCGTGCTAATGTCGGCACGGCGCATAAGGCCGAGTTTGTGTCTGATCAGCGGGTGGCGGATCTCGCGAGTGGGCATGGGAAAAGCTCCGGCGGCGGGCAAAAAAACCGGCCTAGATTAATCTATCCGAGGGTGTTGTCCTATAGACATCTAGTACGTTAGTCCATTAAGGCTTGATCGTTGCGCCTCACATGCGTACCTTTGCCCGCTTTTCTTGCCACAGCACCCCCTTGGAGAGCGCCATGTCCGCTGATCTCGAGCATATCCGTCAAATCATGCGCGAGGCTGACTGCCTGTACACCGAAGCGCAAGTCGAAGAGGCAATCGCCAAGGTCGGCGCTCACATCACCCGCGAAATGGCCGACACCAACCCGGTGGTCTTTTGCGTGATGAACGGTGGCCTGATCTTCGCCGGCAAATTGCTGACCCACCTGCAATTCCCGCTGGAAGCCTCCTACCTGCACGCCACCCGTTATCGCAACGAAACCAGCGGCGGCGACCTGTTCTGGAAGGCCAAGCCGGAAGTCTCGTTCATTGACCGCGACGTGCTGATCATCGACGACATCCTTGATGAAGGTCACACCCTGGGCGCGATCATCGACTTCTGCAAGCACGCCGGCGCGCGCAAAGTGCACACCGCCGTGCTGATCGACAAAGAGCACGACCGCAAAGCTCGCCCTGACCTGAAAGCCGATTACGTCGGCCTGCCGTGCATCGACCGCTACATCTTCGGTTACGGCATGGACTACAAAGGCTACTGGCGTAACGCCAATGGGATCTACGCCGTTAAAGGGATGTAACCCATGGCCCGCTTTCTTGATCAGTCGCTGTTCACCGAATTGGCCGAGAAAGCGGCCGCCAACCCTCGTGGTCGGCACCACCACAACTTCCATCAGATGGAAGAGCCCTGCCATCGCCTGGCCGTGGGCCTGCAGCCCGACACGTATGTGCCGCCGCATCGACACCTGAGCGCCGACAAGGCGGAGACCCTGCTGGTGCTCAAGGGCAGCCTGGGCCTGTTGGTGTTCAGCGACACCGGCGAGGTTATCGCCAAGCGCGTGATGCAGGCGGGCGGGGAGTGCTCGGGCGTTGACCTGCCACCGGGCGTGTTTCACGGCCTGGTGGTGCTGGAGCCCGACAGCGTGATGTTCGAATGCAAGGCCGGGCCGTATCGACCGGTAGGCGTGGGCGAATTGGCTGACTGGGCACCGCGCGAAGGCGATGCCGGTGTTGCCGAGTACCAGCGCTGGATGCTTGCCCAGTTCGATTGAGCCTCAGCGCAACGGTAACCCTTGCTCTACCAGCGAGGCCAGCAGGCCCGCGCCCAGCGGGATGATGCTGTCATTGAAGTCATACCGGTCGTTGTGCAATTGGCAATGGCCAGCACCTTCGCTCGACGAGCCGCCCTGGCCCAGATAAATATAGGCGCCCGGCCGCTCCTGCAGCATGTATGAAAAGTCTTCGGCCCCCATGGTGAGGGGTTCGTCGCACCTCACGTTTGCCTCGCCAACCAGACTTCTGGCAACGCGTGCCGCGAACAATGCCTGCTCGGTATGGTTGACGGTTGCGGGATAGCCTCGTTGAAAGTTATAGGTGACGGTAGCGCCAAACGCGGTCGCGACGCCGTGGGCGATTTCGCCAATGCGTTTCTCCAGCAGATCTCGATTGGCGCTGGTAAAGCTGCGTGCGGTTCCGATCATCTTCACGTGGGCGGGAATCACGTTGTTCGCGGTGAGCTGGCTGGTTTGCAGGCTGGCCACCGTCACCACGCCCGACTCCAGCGGGTGCAGGTTGCGGCTGATGATGCTTTGCAAGGCAACAATGATATGGCTGGCAGCCAGTACCGGGTCGATTGCAGCATGAGGGATAGCCGCATGGCCGCCGCGGCCGGTTACGATAATTTCAAAGCTGTCCGCCGCAGCTTCCACCGGGCCGGGCTGTACGGCAATCACCCCGGCGGGGTAGTCGGGGTTGTTGTGCAGGGCATACACCGAGTCCACTGGGAACTGCTTGAAGAGCCCTTGTTCGATCATCACGCGGGCACCGCCACCACCTTCTTCGGCCGGTTGGAAAATCACCACGGCTTTGCCGCTGAATCGGCGCGTCTGGGCCAGATAACGTGCAGCGGCCATCAGCATCACTGTATGCCCGTCATGCCCGCAGCCGTGCATCAGGCCCGGGTGGATGGAGCGGTGGGCGAAGTCGTTGGCTTCGAACATGGGCAGGCAATCCATGTCGGCGCGCAGGCCCATGCTCGCACCAGGCTGCGCGCCAGAAATAACGCCGATTAAGCCCGTGCCCGCCAGCCCGCGGTGTACTTCAATACCGTGTTCTTCAAGAAAACCGGCAACAATCCCGCTGGTCCGGTGTTCATCAAACCCCAGCTCAGGGTGTGCGTGGAGGTCGCGTCTCAAGGCAGTAAGTGCTGGAAGCTGTGCCTGGATGTGTTCGACAGGATTCGTGGCCATGGGCGGGACTCTTGTTATTTTGGTTGAGCTTGGAATCTACAGTCTTCGCATGTTGTTTCAATCAGGCCTGTGCAACCAGAGATGTCGAGCGTGATGGGGCCGCTCAAAGGCGACCTGCGTGCTAGCATGGCTGCCCCTTCGGAGGTGTACATGAGTGTTTTGATCCGCACCTGCGCCGTCTTGGCGTTGATCTTCAGTTTGCCTTTGTCTGCCGCTCCGGCACTGATGCACAGCCAATTCCTGCCGCCTGACGACCTGACCCTGCGGGCGCAAACCCCCGACCAGCAGCAACTGCTGCAAATCACCGAGTACGCGGTGGTGGTGGGTAACCAGCGCCAGTCCACTCAACAACCCATCCCGGTGACGTCGCCGCTGATGATTCGCCTCAAGGGCAAACCCTTGAACAAAGGCGCGACCATTGCGCAGGTGGTGCTCAATTTTGATGCCGAAAGCAAAAGCCTGAAAAAGCCGGTGTTCGATGAGAGCAGTAAAACCCTGACCTTGTCTTACCCGGTGGCCCAGTACCGCGTGATTGTCGACCTGCTGCGCAACGACACGGTGTATGTGCAGTTCCTCAGTTATGCCAACGGGCATATCTGGGCGGACCTGCACACTGGCGCCGTTCGCGCGCGGTAGTTTGAACACAAAAAGCCAGCTCCCACATTGAACCAGTGCCGCTTCCGAAGCGTGTGCCCCGCAGGTAAACTGCGTTTCCCGTGTAAATGTCTGCAGGCTGGAGTCGGTAATGCGTAAAGATAAGAAACAGGTGATTGGTGACGAGATCGGCGACGAGCAGATCAAGTTGTTCCTGCACTTCGAGCCGGTTGACGCGACTTCACCGTCCCTGCACAAACTGATCAAGGCTTACCGCGGCCTGCGTATCGACGACTTCGAGAGGTTCCTGGGCTTTTTCAAGGAAGCAGGCCTGGATCTGGACGGCAAGGACGAGCACGGCCAGACCTTCGTTGAGGTGATCAAGGATCAGCGCAACGCCGCCGAGTACATCGAGTTGATCAAAGCCGCCCGCGGCTGATTATACGAGGCATAAAAAAACGCCCCGAGGGGCGTTTTTTTTGATCGTTCCCACGCTCTGCGTGGGAGTGCATCTTGTGACGCTCTGCGTCACGTCCTCAAGCGAAGCTTTCGGCTTCGTTGCTTTGTTCAACCAGTTCCAGGCTGATGTTGTTCTGCGTGTTGATCTTGCGGTACAGCTCGGCGTCGGTCTCGAGGACTTTCTCCCGAGCCGGGAAGATCTCGTGCAGCTTGGCTGCCCATTCACCGGCAGCTTTTTCCGGGAAGCAACGCTCGATCAGGTCCAGCATGATCGAAACCGTTACCGAAGCGCCTGGGGACGCGCCCAGCAGGGCTGCCAGCGAGCCGTCTTTGGCCGCAACCAGCTCGGTGCCAAATTGCAGCACGCCGCCTTTTTTCGGGTCTTTCTTGATGATCTGCACCCGTTGGCCGGCCACTTCCAGGCGCCAGTCTTCGGCTTTCGCTTCAGGGTAGAAGCGGCGCAGGGATTCCAGGCGTTGTTCCATGGACTGGCGCACTTCGCTGACCAGGTACTTGGTCAGGTCCATGTTGTCGCGGGCCACGGCCAACATCGGGCCGATGTTGCCGGCGCGAATCGACATTGGCAGGTCCAGGAACGAGCCGTGCTTGAGGAACTTGGTGGTGAACCCGGCGTATGGCCCGAACAGCAGGGCCTTTTTGCCGTCGACTACGCGCGTGTCCAGGTGCGGCACGGACATCGGCGGTGAACCCACGGCAGCCTGGCTGTAGACCTTGGCCTGGTGGTGTTTGACCACTTCCGGGTTGTCGCAACGCAGCCACTGGCCGCTGACCGGGAAGCCGCCGAAGCCTTTGCTTTCTTCGATGCCCGAAGCTTGCAGCAGCGGCAGCGCCGCGCCACCGGCGCCGAGGAACACGAACTTGGCGTCCACTTCACGGCTGTTGCCGCTGTTGACGTCCTTGATGCTCACGGTCCAGCCGGCGCCGTTGCGCTTGAGGCCGGTGACGCGCTTGCTGTACTTGACCTGCGCATCCGGCGCGCTGGTCAGGTGCGACAGCAGTTGGTTGGTCAGGGCGCCGAAGTTGACGTCGGTGCCATTCATCACGCGGGTGGCGGCGATTTTTTCGTCGAGCGGGCGGCCCGGCATCATCAGTGGCATCCACTCGGCCATCTCGCTGCGGTCTTCGGTGTAGTGCATGTCCGAGAACGCGTGGTGCTGGCTGAGGGTTTCAAAGCGCTTCTTGAGGAAGGAAACGCCTTTGTCGCCCTGCACGAAGCTCAGGTGCGGCACCGGGCTGATAAAGGATTTGGACGAGCCAAAGGTGCCTTTTTGGGTCAGGTACGCCCAGAACTGCTTCGACACCTCGAACTGGGTATTGATGTGCACGGCTTTCTTGATGTCGATGGAGCCATCGGCAGCCTGCGGTGTGTAGTTCAGCTCACACAGCCCGGCGTGACCGGTGCCGGCGTTGTTCCACGGGTTGGAACTTTCCGCGGCACCCGAATCCATCAGCTCAACGACTTCCAGCGTCAGGCTGGGGTCGAGCTCTTTGAGCAGTACGGCCAGGGTGGCACTCATGATGCCGGCCCCTACCAGTACTACGTCGACTGCTTCGTTATGCGCCATTTAACGCGTCTCCAAAATCTGCAGCACCAAATTGACGGCATGGCTGCCAGGAGTGACGGGGCGGTTCACGTGTTGCCCCAGGTTACCCATGGCCAGGATCGCCATGTCCGATTCGCAATTCTTTGCATTTTCAGCACACGCTTCCTGCCGGGCTAATCTGCCTATGAACGCATTCATGGGCGCCTGTGGCAATTCGACTTATGGTCAAAGCGTGTGATTCGTGCAACCAATCCGTAGCGGACAGGCTCAAGCTCCGGTGTTTGAGGAGTACTCGGTCCTGTGTGGTTGGGCTGTTCCAGACGCTGATGGTGCTTGTACAAACGCCAAACTATTCATTTGCTCGCCACACTCTTGTGAAGTTGTGAAAACCCGTTTTTTCACGCTCTTTTGAAGACGTGAACCTCAAAAAAGGGCTGCCCCAGCCTGGCACCTGGCCCGCAAACCTCTGCCGACACGCGGCAAGACGGGCAAACAACTCAAGTGGCCGAGCGCAATGGCAGCTCTGGCAGATTCGGTAAGGCGGGTGGTTTGCAAAGAAAACAGCAAGCGCGCCAGCTTCACTCGATCTGTGTGGGCGGCTCTCTGTGGGCGATTTTTGGGGTTAATACCGAGGCATTAACGATGCTGCGAGGCCCGATCAGGAGACGTCCTTATAATCGGGGGGAGATTGTAGCGAAGAACGTCAGGGAAATGGGCGTGTTTTATGACTTTTATTCGTGTCTCGGTCAGGAGGCCAACGCATGCCGGGTTTGTGCGTGTGCAACCTTCGGGCTGATCCGGGCACTTGCCGGCAGCGGACGGTGCATCCAGCCAAGGTGGGTCTCTGCGACCTCTACCCAGCCTTCGCCGACGGGCGGCAAGCTGCACTGTTTGAACGCCAGGCAATGGCCGCGGGAATCGAGCAGCGCATAGTGGCGATGACGGCCGCGGGGCATGAACAATGACTTGAGAAGGCGCATGGCTTTGTACCTGTTACGTTACTTGCTCGAAGGTTGCCAGTGTGCCATGACACTGGAATGACGGATTTATGCGAAATTGTAATTTCAGCAAGCCTTCAGCTGCCGTTCAGGATGGCTGGTGAGTGGCGCGTGTGCACCGTTATACTGGCGGCCTGTTTGCACCTAGTCCTGGAGAAATGAGTATGTTGCAACGCCTGCTGTTCGGTTTGATCACTGTGACCAGTTTGACCCTGGTTGGCTGCGCCAACAGCCCGCAACAACTCAGCCCGCAACCTAAAGTTACCGCGCAGTTGGCCCCTGTTGGCCACGGTCAGCCGGTATCGGTGCGTGTTGTGGATGGTCGTCCGTCGCCGACTTTGGGTTCGCGTGGCGGTCTGTACCCTGAGACCGCGCTGATTTCGGTGACCGGCCAGGACGTACTGCCCAAGCTGCAAGCCCAGGCTGAAGCGGCCGTGCGCCTGCTGGGCTTTACGCCGGCCAACTCGCCGGGCGCGCCTCAATTGACCATCACCCTGGCCGAGTTGAAATATCAGTCGCCCAAAGACGGGCTGTATGTGACTGAAGCTGCGATTGGCGCGACGTTCAAGTCCGACGTCAGTGCTGGCACGCGCCGCTACAGTGGCCGCTACGGTGCGTCGCTGAACCAGCGTTTTGGCATGTCGCCGAACCAGGAAACCAACACCAAGCTGGTCAGCGATGTGTTGAGCGACGCGCTGACGCGTCTGTTCAAGGACCCAAGCATCGGTTCGCTTCTCAGCTCGCAGTAACCGTCGGGCGGGCGCGGAGCGCCCCAAGTGCTGTTCCCACGCAGAGCGTGGGAACGATCAACCGGGCTCAGTGATGAGCCCGGTTTTTTTACGCCCGTAACGTTCATGCAGCCGTTTCGACATACAAGTCCAGCACACTCACGCCCGTGAGCAGGTCCAGCTCCGGCAGGTCGGCATGTTGGTGCCCGCCCAGCGCGCAATACACCAGCCAGTGGCGATCCTGAACATTGAACGCCAAGCCGCCGACCAGCGCCTCCTGCTCATCCGTCTGGGCGATCAAATACAGCCGATCCTGGTTCTGCGCATGCAACATGACAAGCTCCCGAGCGTTCGAAGGGCAACAGAGTGGCTTGTTAAGGTGACGTTCAGGTGACGCTGTAAATTAATGGATACATTAATCGTACATGGGGGACGGAACGTTTCAGCGGCAGGAGGCCAATATCGTTCAGGTTTGTATCTGAATTGATACCAGAACACTGTCCGATTGAGGTTTGCGATGGCGCTGCCCGTACTGCTGATCAATGCTGTGGCTTTATTGGTGGCCTGCTTGGGTGCGGCGCTGCTGTTTATTACCCGCCTGCGCGAGCAGCGTGCGCTGGCCAAGCTGACCGCGCAAAGCGAAGATCGCGCGATCGACCAACCGATGTTGTTTCTGGATGTGCGCACCGAACGGGCGCATCGCCTGGCTTACCGCGTCGGGTTTGCCTGCCTTGGGCTGGCGCTGGCCACATCTTGGCTCAGTACTCACCTCTAAAAAACACCACAAAACAAATGTGGGAGCGGGCTTGCCCGCGAATGCTGGGTCTCAGTCGATACATCCTTGACTGAACCACCGCTTTCGCGAGCAAGCCCGCTCCCACATTTTGATACGGTGTTTACAGTGGAATCCCGGCCTTGACCCGATATTGATTCCTCACCGGCGTCGCATACTGCACCACCAGAAATGGCCGGTGCTCCGCCGGGCACTCATTCAAGCGCCGCTCCCACTCTGCTTTCGCCTTGGCCAATTCATCGGCCGCGAACACCTCGGCAGCCGTCGGCACCTGCAATTGCGGGTCGGCGTCGCTCCACTGCGCATACGCCAGGTAATGCACCGGGAATAACCGATAGCCGCCCAGAATCTGCCGGTCCATTTCTACCGCCAGCAGCTTGGTGTCTTCAAACCGCTCAGTGATCGGCGGCGCAAAGTTCACATGCACACGGCCCTTGTAGCCGGTGATGCCCAAGGCAATGCTCACATCGTCTTCGCCCGGCGCTTTGCTGTAGGTGCCGGTGGTGGCGCGGATGTACAGCTCGCGGGCCTTGGCGGTGTCACACGGGTCGTATTCGTAGCTGATCGACACCGGCGTCAGGTTCAGCGATTGGATCACTTCGGCGAACGGCTCATCCTTGCGGCTGACGTGAAACATCTTGAGGATCGCCGACTCGGTGCGATCATCCCCATCTTTGGCGCGGCCTTCGGCCTGGGCGATCCAGATCGACTGGCAATCGTTGCGAATCGAATGGTTGATGTAAGCCGACAGCAGGTTATACGCCGCCATCTTTTCCTTTCGCCCGGTGATCGAGCGGTGCACGATGAAGCTCTTGTTCAAGCGCATCAGGTCGCTGACGAACGGCTTTTGCAGCAGGTTGTCGCCAATGGCGATGCGCGGTGTCGGCAGACCGGCGTGGTACACGGCATAGTTGACGAAGGCCGGGTCCATCACGATGTCGCGGTGGTTGGCCAGAAACAGGTAGGCAGTGCCGGACTGGAGCTGCTCGACGCCGGTATAAGTAACGCCGTCGGTCGCGCGGTCAATGGTGTGGTCGACGTAATACTCGACTTTGTCCTGCAGCGTGGCCACGGTGGTGACGCCGGCGAACTCACGGCGCAGCTTGCGGGCGATCATTGGCTTGAGCAGCCAGCCCAGGGCGCCGGCAAAGCGCGGGAAACGGAAGTGAGTCAGGATGTCCAGAAAGGCCTTGTCACTGAACAGACGTGCCAGCACTGCCGGGACTTCGCTGTCGTTGTAAGGTCGGATGGTATCGAATTCGCCCATCATGCTCTCTTGTTAGAAACGGCTAGGGTAAGTAAAGGAAATATCAGGGTGCGGCCGCAATATTGGCTCTGCCGTGAATAGCCCTGTAAATAGACCGGCGATTATACGCACAAGTCACCTGGGAGACCGCGATGCTGGAAACCGAGTCGTACGATTGTCCTTATTGTGGTGAGCCGGCCGAGGCCGTACTGGATCTTTCCGGCGGCGATCAGTCATACATTGAAGACTGTCCGGTGTGTTGCCGGCCGATTATCTTTGATCTGCAGGTACACGATGACGAATGGATGCTCTCGGTACGCAGCGAGAACGAATAACAGGTACGCCCATGCAGCGAATCTACGAACCGGAAAACCTGATGGAAGGCGAGCTGCTGCAACAGATGCTCGCCAGCGAAGGCATCGAGGCGCACCTGGTGGGGCGCCATTTGCTCGGTGGCACCGGCGAGCTGCCGATTTTCGGCCTGCTGGGCTTGGAAGTGGGCAACGACCAGGCCGGTTACGCACGCGAGCTGATTACGGCCTACAACTTGGCGCAACCGCTGCCCGGCGATGAACCCGACAGCTTCCCCGACGTATTGGTCTGTTAGGCTGTCGGTCGGTTTACCCAAGAGTCGTGTTACCCCATGTGTGGACGTTATGCCCTGTTTCGCTGGAACCCCGCCTTCGCTGCCTTGCCCGGTTTCCCGGCAGATCAGCAGGCTCAGTGGAACATCTCCCCAAATGATTCGGTGCTGATCCAGCGCCTGGACGAAGGCCAGCGCACCCTGGCGCGTGCACGCTGGGGCCTCACGCCGCCCTGGCTGACCGACCTTTCCCGTACGCCTGCCCACGCCCGCGCCGAAACCCTGGCCGAGCAGCCGATGTTTCGCGAAGCCTTTCGCCAGCGTCGCTGCCTGCTGCCGGCCAACGGGTTTTACGAATGGCGCGGCACCCAGCGCAAGCGCCCCTACTGGCTGACGCCGGGGGAGGGCTCTACGTTGTTTTTTGCGGCGATCTGGGAAGCGTACCCGGTGCAGGAGCAAGTGTGGCTGAGTACGGCCGTGGTGACCCAGGCGGCGCAGAGTCAGCGGCGGCCGTTGATACTGGATGCGGCGGGGCAAGAGGCGTGGCTGGATCCGCAGACGCCGTTGCATGTGTTGCAGGGGTTGTTGGCGGGTGAGCCCACGGCGTTGCGTGAGCGGGTGTTGGCCAACATGGTAAATGATCCGAAGCTGAATGGGCCGGAGTGCCTGACCCCGGGTTGAGTTGGATTCACTGGCCCCATCGCAGGCAAGCCAGCTCCCACATTTGAAGGTGTTCACACATCAAAATGTGGGAGCTGGCTTGCCTGCGATAGCGGCCTGAAGACCACCGCCAATTCCTAAACCCTAAACTGATTGATCAACCGCCGCTGCTGCTCCGCCAGCTTGGTCAAATCCGCACTGGCCGCACTCGACTCATCCGCGCCGCCCGCCACTTCATTCGCCACCTGGCCGATATTGATCACATTGCGATTGATATCCTCAGCCACCGCGCTCTGCTCCTCGGCCGCGCTGGCAATCTGGGTGTTCATGTCGTTGATCACTGACACTGCCTGAGTAATGGTCTCCAGCGCCTGCGCTGCCTTGGCCGCATGCTGCACGCTTTCATCGGTGCGGTTCTGGCTGTCCTCCATCACCTTCACTACGTCCCGCGTGCCTTGTTGCAGCTGCTGGATCATGGTCTGGATTTCTTCGGTAGCCTTCTGGGTTTTCTGCGCCAGGTTGCGCACCTCATCGGCCACCACGGCAAAACCACGGCCTTGTTCGCCGGCCCGCGCCGCCTCGATGGCGGCGTTGAGCGCCAGCAGGTTGGTCTGCTCGGCAATCCCGCGAATCGCCGTGAGGATCGCGTTGATGTTCTCGCTGTCCTTGGCCAGGGCTTGCACCGCGCCCACCGCCTTGCCGATTTCTTGCGCCAGCGCACCGATAGACGTCGAGGTGTCGCGCACGATGCGCATGCCTTGGCTGGCGGCCTGGTCGGCATGGCTGGCGGCTTGTGCCGCCTGGGTGGCGTTGCGCGCCACGTCCTGGGCGGTGGCGGTCATCTCGTGCACGGCGGTGGCCACCTGGTCGATCTCGACCATCTGTTTGTGCACGCCCTGGTTGGTGCGGATCGCGATGTCGGCGGTGTGCTCCGACGAATCGCTGACCTTCTGCACCGAACTCACCACCTGAGTAATCATGCCCTGCAGCTTGATCAGGAACGTATTGAAGCCCGTGGCGATTGCGCCCAATTCATCGGCGCGATCGCTGGTCAAGCGGCGCGTCAGGTCGCCTTCGCCTTGGGCGATGTCGTTGAGCATGGCCACCATTTGCTTGAGCGGCCGGGCGATGCCGTGGCCCACCAGCCAGATCACCAGCAAGCCGATGCCGGCGATCAGCAGGCCAACCATGGCCATGCCGAAGGTGTCGGTCTTGCGCTGGGCTTGCAGGTCGCTTTGCAGTTTCTGCGAGTCGGCCATCACCGCGTTCAGTGGCAGTTGCAGCATCAGGGTCCAGCGCGCTTCGGCCTGGCCGATATTGAACGGCAGGAACAGCTCGATATGCCCGTGTTCCTTGTCGATGTCGTAGCGCACTTCGCCGACTTTCAGTTGGCCCAGGTTTGCCAGCTCCTTACTGTCGAGCAAGTCAGTGGCTTTTTCGCCGAGCTTGCTGGCGTCCTTGGTGTAGGCCACCAGGCGTCCGTTGCTGGAAATCAGCGCCATTTCGCCGGCGCCGTTATAGAGGTTCTGGTCGGCGCGGGTGAGCATGTCCTGGATGAAGTTCACCGACAGGTCGGCGCCGACGATGCCCTGGAAGGCGCCGTCGATCATGATCGGCTCGATAAACGAGGCCAGCATCACCATCGCATTGCCGACCTTATAAGGCGCGGGGTCGATGGCGCAGGGCTTTTTGCTTTCTTTGGAACACAGGTAGTACTCGCTGGCGCGCACGCCGGTGGCGAGGATGTTCTGGTCGTTAACGTCGGCGAGTTTATCCAGGCCCAGGCTGCCATCGGCATTGCGATACCACCACGGCAGGAAGCGGCCGTCGGCGGCCATGCCGACAATCGGTGTGTTCACGTAGGCGGCGTCGTTGTGGTCGATGGCATTGGGTTCCCAGCCGATATAGGCGCCGAGGATTTTCGGGTTGCGCACCACGGTCTCGTGCAGCAAGTTGATCAGTTGTTCGCGGCCCACGTGCAAGGCGGGTTCGCCCTTGGCGTCTTTCATGCCGAGCAGGGCGTTGGCCGTGGCCAGGCCTTTGGCGGTCACCAATGGCGCTTCCAATTCACGCTGGATCAGTGTGGCCTGGGTTTGCGCCAGCGCCGTGAGACGCTGCTCGATGATCTGCTCGAACTGCGCCTGGGTGCGTTCCTGCACCAGTTCCTGAGTGCGCGCGCCGGCAAACACGGCGTAGAGCACCAGCACCGCGACCACGCTCAGCACGATGGCCCCGGTCAGTGCGGCGACAGAAAACTGAATCGACTTGAATTTCATGAAGGCTCCGGGCGCAGGGGCAGATGGGCTGCCTTTTTTGTATCGGCCGCGGGCTCGGGAGGCTTAAGGCCGGGCCTGTGAAATAGTGCCGGATGTCGCAAATGGGCTGGTCGCCGCCGTTGTGGTGTGTGGGATGTATCTGAAAATCAGCGGTTACACTTCCTGTGTATCTGGCGCAGATACATTTGACCGCCTACGATACGCGCCAGGTATCCAGGGAGAGCGTCATGAAAAAATCATTGGCAGTAAGCGTACTCAGTGCAGCGATGCTGCTGGCCGGTTGTCAGTCGGTCAATACCACCAGCGGCGGTGCCGTTGGGGTAGAGCGCAAGCAGTACATGTTCAGCATGCTGTCGAGCCAAGAAGTCGACCAGATGTATGCCCAGTCCTACCAGCAGACGCTGGGTGAGGCGAGCGGCAAGGGCATGCTCGACAAGACCAGCGCCAACGCCAAGCGCGTGAAGGCCATCGCCAATCGCCTGATCGCCCAGGCACCGACCTTCCGCCCGGATGCGGCGCAGTGGAAGTGGGAAGTGAACCTGATCAAAAGCGATGAGATGAACGCCAACTGCGGGCCTGGCGGCAAGATCTTTGTGTACAGCGCATTGATCGACAACCTCAAGCTCACGGATGATGAGCTGGCTGCAGTGATGGGCCATGAAATCGCCCACGCCTTGCGCGAGCACGGGCGTGAAGCCATGTCCAAGGCCTACGGCATCCAGATGGCCAAGCAAGGCGCCGGTGCGTTGTTCGGTCTGGGCCAGGACAGCCTGGCGTTGGCTGATACTGTGGCCAACTACGGCATGACCTTGCCCAACAGCCGCGCGAATGAAAACGAAGCGGACCTGATCGGCCTGGAGCTCTCGGCTCGTGCCGGGTACAACCCGAACGCAGCCATCACGTTGTGGAACAAGATGGCCAAGGCGTCGGAAGGTTCTCCACCGGAGTTCATGAGCACGCACCCGGCGTCCGACAGCCGAATCGCCTCGTTGCAGGCGGCGATTCCGAAGGTGATGCCGCTGTACCAGCAGGCCAAAAAGTCCTGATTGATCGTTCCCACGCTCCGTGTGGGAATGCCGCTCTGGACGCTCTGCGTCCGCTCTTAAAAGCGCGACGCAGAGCGTCACAGAATGCATTCCCACGCGCAGCGTGGGAATGATCAGGTCGGGCTAGATCCAACCGCTGCTCTGCATGGCCTTGTACACCGCCACCACCGCCAGAACGAAGAACGCCGTAGCCGCCAGCCGGCGAATCAACGTCAATGGCAGTTTCTCCGCCGCGAAATTCCCCGCCAGAACCACCGGCACGTTGGCAATCAGCATGCCCAGCGTGGTGCCGATAATCACCAGCCACAGCTCAGGGTATTGCGCCGCCAGCATCACCGTGGCGATCTGCGTCTTGTCACCGATTTCTGCAAGGAAGAACGCAATCAGCGTGGTCAGGAACGGCCCGAATTTGCGCGTAGTACTGGCTTCGTCATCGTCGAGTTTGTCCGGCACCAAGGTCCATAGCGCCGTGGCGCAGAAGCTTGCCGCGAGGATCCAGTGCAACACCGCATCCGAGAAGAAACTGCCGAACCAGGCCCCCACGGCACCGGCAGCCGCATGGTTGGCCAGGGTCGCGGCGACGATGCCGGCGATGATCGGCCAGGGTTTGCGAAAGCGTGCGGCAAGGATGAGCGCGAGCAGCTGCGTCTTGTCGCCGATTTCGGCCAAGGCAACGATTGCGGTAGGAACGAGTAATGAATCCAGCATCAGGTAAGTTTCCAGGGGCGGGTCGACACGGCTATGACACGTACAGCCTTCCCGCCCCGGGTAAGGTGTGCGTGTCATAGGTCTTGTCAAACCCCGGTCCGTCTGTGCGGACTCCTGGGTCGCATACGCCATGGTCTGCTGACCAAGTATGTTGACGTATGCCGGACGAGCGTTTCGCTCGTGGGAGACTACTCCCCTAGGACGGAGCGGATTCTGCCTAGGCAAAACCCATTCGGCAAGCCTTCTTTTTCAAAGCGCCATCAGCCGCGTTTGGCACGGTAAATGCGGAAGCCATTGCCTTCAGCCTTGATCGCACACACGCCCAAATGCTCTTCGATCAGCGGTTGGTACTTGAGGAAGCTGTTGGCGACCAAGCGAAGTTCGCCGCCTTTTGCCAGGTGTTTCGCGGCTTTTCGCAGCAAGTTTTCCGTGGCGAAATAATCCGTGTGCACCCCGACATGGAACGGCGGGTTGCTCAAAATTGCGTTCAAACCCATCGGCGCGGCATCGATGCCGTCACCGGTCAACACCTCGGCGTCCAGGCCATTGGCCGCCAATGTCAGGCGACTGCTGGCGGCAGCAAACGCATCCACGTCGAGCATCGTCACCGTGTTATGCGGGTAGCGCCGCTTGACCGCCGCCCCGAGCACGCCGGCGCCGCAACCAAAGTCGAGCAAATGCCCGCTGGGCAACTTGTCCAGGTGCGCAAGCAACAGCTGCGTGCCGCGATCCAGGCGGCCGTGGCTGAACACGCCCGGCAGGCTCACCACCTTGAGCGGTCCTTCGGCCAGCGGCACGTCGAACACCTGCGCCAGGCTCTCCAGTTCAACCGCCTGCGGGGCATTGACCACGGTGACCTGCCACAGCTGGCAGTGCCGCGCGTTGTCGAGCTTGCGCGGCTTGCCGAACGGCGTCATCTGCTTGGCAGCGCTTTCGATACCGCCTTTCTTCTCGCCGACCAGATACAGCTCGGCACCGGGCAGGCGCGCGGCCACGGCGTTGAGCAGGTAGTCGGTGAGGTCCTTGGATTTGGGCAGGAAAATCACCGCCGCATCAAACCCGCGATCGGGCACGTTTACGCCGAACTGACTGCGCTCGGGGAAGCGCGCGTCGAGCGCCGCCTGGTCGCCGGCGTGCCAGCTCCAGCCGTGCGCGTTGGGCAGGCGGCCGAGTAAGTCGTCGGCGGGCAACCCTACCAGCAACAGGTTGCCTTGAAAAAGTTCGGCCTGACGAAGCAGTACTTCACTGCGCGGATCCATGGTCTGCTCCTTGAAAAGGGGCGCAGTTTATCAACTGACGACGCGCAGCGGGGCGCCGCTGAAAAAGCCTCGGGCGTTTTCCGCCAATTGGCCGACGATGCGCTGCCGTGCTTCGCGGCTGCCCCAGGCGTTGTGCGGCGTGACGATCAGCCGAGGAATGTCATCAGCCAGCAGTGGGTTGCCATTCACCGGTGGCTCCACGCTCAGCACATCGGTGGCCGCGCCGCCCAGATGGCCGCTGCGCAGGGCGTCCGCCAGCGCCTGTTCGTTGATCAAACCGCCACGCGCCGTGTTGACGATAAACGCGCCGGGCTTGAGCAATGCCAGTTCGCGGGCGCCGATAAAGTCGCGGGTGTGTTCGTTGAGCGGGCAGTGCAGGGTTAGCGCATCGACCTGCGCGAGCAGTTCATCCAGCGGCACGCGGTCGGCGCGGGCAGGGCGCCCGGGAATTGCGCCGAGCAGCACGCGCATGCCGAAGGCTTCGGCCAGGCGCGCCACGGCGCTGCCCAGTTCGCCGTGGCCAAGCAGGCCAAGGGTTTTGCCTTCCAGCTCGACAATCGGGTAGTCCAGCAGGCAGAACTGCTTGGCCTCTTGCCATTTGCCTGCGGCAACATCGCGTTGATAGTCCTTCAAGCGGGTTGCCAGGTTGAGCAACAGCATGATCGTGTGCTGCGCCACCGACGGCGTGCCGTAGCCCTGGCAGTTGCTCACGGTGATGCCATGGGCGCGGGCGGCGGCGAGGTCGACGTTGTTGGTGCCGGTGGCTGAAACGAGGATCAGCTTGAGCTCGGGGCAGGCCTCCAGGGTTTCGGTATTCAGCGCGATCTTATTGCTGATGGCCACCTGGGCGCCTTGCAGGCGTTCGATCACATTTTGCGGCGTGGTATGCGCGTACAGCTGCAGGTCGCTGAAGCTGTTGCGCAATTCGCTGAGGTCGAGGTCTCCCAAGTCGAGGGACGGGTGATCAAGGAAGGCGGCGCGGCGATTGTTCGTCATCAACTGTACCTTTTGCGACAGGGTTCGAAGGCGTAATCTGCCGAGCCTATCAGATGAAATAATCAGTTACTTAATGGAGTGAGCATGTACGCCGCCGAGTTTTTGACCGTAGCCTTGATTCACTTGTTGGCGGTGGCCAGCCCCGGCCCGGATTTCGCCGTGGTGGTGCGCGAGAGTGTGACCCATGGCCGTCGTGCTGGGACGTGGACGGCATTGGGTGTGGGTTCGGCGATTTTCCTGCACGTGGGTTACTCGTTGCTGGGCATTGGTTTGATCGTGTCGCAGTCCATCGTGCTGTTCAACGCGCTGAAGTGGGCGGCGGCGGCGTACCTGCTGTACATCGGCTTCAAGGCGTTGCGCGCGCAGCCGGCCAAGCCTGTCGCCGAGGGCGAGTTGCACCGTGAAGTGGGCGAACGCACCCCGCGTGGGGCGTTTACTGCAGGTTTTGTGACCAATGGCTTGAACCCTAAGGCCACGTTGTTTTTCCTGTCGTTGTTCACTGTGGTGATCAACCCGCATACGCCGCTGGCGATTCAGGCCGGTTACGGCGTGTACCTGGCGGTGGCGACGGCGCTGTGGTTTTGCCTGGTGGCGATGTTGTTCAGCCAGCAGCGGGTGCGTGCAGGGTTTGCGCGCATGGGGCACTGGTTTGATCGGACCATGGGTGCGGTGTTGATTGCGATTGGGGTGAAGCTTGCGTTTACTAGCATGAAATGAGGCGTGCGGGAGATTGGGGGCATATCCGTTGCTGCGGTAACGGCTTCGTATGGTTCCGCTCTTACAGCCATGCCTTTCAAGGTCTGCGTTTAAAGATCCGTTTAAAGTCATGTTTAAGCTTGTTTATCCGACTTGGCAGCCTTGAGCACCCGAGCTGTTGAGACATGGGCCCGTGCAGCCTTACCTTCCAGCCACTCCTTAGGTTTGGCGACTTTAGGACCACGAGGACTTTTCGCGACGGCCTTGGGTTTGATCAACCTCGCCAGGGCCAACAACCGCTCTGCCAGCCCTTGCGAGGTCTTTTCAATAGGGAAATTCTCCGCAGGCAATGCGATCTGCATTCCCTGATAATCACTGCGAACATGCACCGCCAAATGGTAAATCGAGGCCTCCCAACCCGCTGGCTGCGTTTCGCGGTGGGCCTGATCAACACTGCGTTTGAGAACCGACAAAACGTTGTAAGCCAGAACCGCTGAGGCAAAGCCCAGCAGCGCGGCTTTAGGGCTACCAAGGCTCTTAATCTCACTGTCCAGCACCGATTCAAGGCGTTGGAACATTCCCTCAATAGTCCAGCGGCGGCGGTACAAATCAGCTATTTGCCGAGCGCTAATGGTGTCGGGCAAGTTGCTCCAGAACCGCATCACCGAATCGCCTGAATCATTTGCCGTTTGCAGGCTCAACTCAACGCGTCGCCAGCGGCGGCCACCTTTTACTTCAATGATTTGCTCACGAACGCTTCCGCTGTCGACGATCCCTGACTCTTGCCAGTCGCTTTCCTGAATTATGCGAGGATGTTTGCTGTGTTCGCGAACGATGAACGAAGCCCCCGTGTCTTCGCAGGCTTGTAGGACCGGCAGCGTGCAGTAGAGCCGGTCAGCCACCCACAGTTGGCCCGCGCTTGCGCGGGCCAACAGCGGTAAAACACTGACCCGCTCGCTGGCATGGGCGTCTTCACAAGGCTGAAGATCAACGACTAAATCCAGATCAGGGTCGTAGGCCACTACGGAAAAGCCCGGGCGAGCCGCAGCTCGTTCAGTGCGCAAAGCGCCAAGACGTTTTTCAGTGGAGGGCAGGTGGTTGCCGTCAACAATACGCAATTGCCAGCCGGGTAGGATCGATGAATGGCCGAGCGTTTTTATGGTCGGCTCTAAACGCTCTGCGCTACCCGAAATCAGGGCTCGAAGCAGCTCGGGCTCGGTCCGATTAATCTTGTCATAGAGCGCCGAAAGGGTGACTGAAAGCCCCTCCATCTTGCGCGCTGCCGCGTGTAGAGAGGGTCTCAGGCCCAATGAAACTAGGGACATCAGCTCTACAACGGTTGAAAATAAAAGCTCACGGGAGTACTGACGTTGGCGGTGATCATTGAACACCTTATCAACCCATTCGGCAGGTACGGCCTGCTCTAATACCAGCTTGGTCATGACACTGGCCGGTGCTTGTTTTTCGAACCGCTCTAGAACCTTTTCCCACATGGTTTCGTCATCCTGACTGAAGTTTGGGGGGGATTTTAAACCAAGACCTTGAAAGGCATGGCTCTTACAGCGGGTCACTTTTGGCAAACGCCCGGAATGCCGGCCCAGCCAAAAGTAACCAAAAGGTCTTTGCCCCACCACTCGGTGCCTCGCCTAGGCTCGGCATGCCCGCACTCCGGCCCGTTTCCGCGGGTCGCCGCGATGGGCCATCCATGGCCCAGCGCGGCTAAACCGGCATCCCTGCCGGTTTACCCGCTCCACCGTGCCTACTTGCGGCCATCGTGGTTAATGGGGCCTGTCAGATCAAGATCAAAATCTACAGCACGGCGGCCTAGTAGCCGACCTGAGTGGTTGAAGCAAAAACAGGGCAAAAGCAGAGCAAAAGCAGAGCTGCTTTTCTGTGGGAGCTGGCTTGCCTGCGATGCAGACACCTCGGTACATCAGGCAAACCCAGTTGATGCCTTCGCAGGCAAGCCAGCTCCCACATTGACCGAGTAAACACACACCTACCTGATGTACTGAGCTCAAAATGTGGGAGCGGGCTTGCTCGCGAATGCGGTGTGTCAGTTACAAATGAGCTGACTGACACACCGCCATGGGGAGCAAGTCCCTCCCACATTTAACCCAGTTCAGCTTCCAAGAGCAGGTCGGCTGTCAGGCCGCCTTGGCTTTGCTTTTGATTCAACCACTCAGGTCGGCTACTAGGCCGCCGTGCTCTTGCTTTTGATCTTGATTTTGATCTTAGGCGCCCCGTTAAACCACGCTGGCCGAACGCAGGCTTTGGAGCGGGGGTAAACCGGCAGGACGCCGGTTTAGCCGCGCTGGGCCAAGGATGGCCCATCGCGGCGGCCCCCGCTCCAAAGCCTGCGTGAGGGCACACCGAGCCGGAGGCGAGGTGCCGAGTGGTGGGGCAAGAGCCTTTTGGTTACTTTTGGGCTCTTTTCAAAAGTGACCCGCTGTAAGAGCGGAACCAATCCAAGCCATCACCCAAATAACGGATATTCACCCGGCGGCCCAGCGGCCCAGCGACAACCCAACCACCCAGGTGATGGCCCAAAGCTAGCATTCATCGGCCTCTGCAAATCATTCCTTTGGCTGATTTAGCTGACACATAAGCTCTCTAAAGTGCAGATCTTCAAGCCAAGACCGTGCAGTCAGATAAGGGATTCGTATGTTGCAGACCCGTGTTATCCCACCCGCCGAAGGCGCTTACCAATACCCACTGTTGATCAAACGCCTGTTGATGTCCGGGGCGCGCTACGAAAAGACCCGGGAAATCATCTACCGCGACAAACTGCGTTACACCTACCCAACCCTGATCGAGCGCGTTGCGCGCCTGGCCAACGTGCTGACCGAAGCCGGGGTCAAGGCCGGTGACACCGTCGCCGTGATGGACTGGGACAGCCACCGTTACCTGGAATGCATGTTCGCCATCCCGATGATCGGCGCGGTGATCCACACCATCAACGTGCGCCTGTCCCCGGAACAAATTCTCTACACCATGAACCACGCCGAAGACCGCTTTGTACTGGTCAACAGTGAGTTCGTGGGGCTTTACCAGGCCATCGCCGGGCACCTGACCACGGTCGACAAGACCCTGCTGCTCACCGACGGCGAGTCCAAGACCGCCGAGTTGCCCAACCTGGTCGGCGAGTACGAAACCCTGCTGGCGGCCGCCAGCCCCCAGTATGACTTCCAGGACTTCGACGAAAATTCCGTCGCCACCACCTTCTACACCACCGGCACCACCGGCAACCCCAAGGGCGTGTACTTCACCCACCGCCAACTGGTGCTGCACACCATGGGCGTGGCGACCATCATGGGCAGCGTCGACAGCGTGCGCCTGCTGGGCACCAACGACGTGTACATGCCGATCACGCCGATGTTCCACGTACACGCCTGGGGCTTGCCGTATGTGGCGACCATGCTCGGTTTGAAACAGGTCTACCCCGGCCGCTACGACCCGGAATACCTGGTGGAGTTGTGGCGCAAGGAAAAGGTCACCTTCTCCCACTGCGTGCCGACCATCCTGCAAATGGTGCTCAACGCCAAGGCTGCCCAAGACGTGGATTTTGGTGGCTGGAAAATCGTCATCGGCGGCAGTGCGCTTAATCGCACGCTGTATGAAGCGTCCAAGGCGCGTGGCATTCAACTGACCGCCGCGTACGGCATGTCCGAGACCGGGCCGCTGGTGTCCTGCGCCCACCTCAACGAAGAACTGATGGCCGGCACCGAGGACGAGCGCACCACCTACCGCATCAAGGCCGGCGTGCCTGGGCCGTTGGTGGAGGCGGCGATTGTCGACAGCGAGGGCAACTTCCTGCCCGCCGACGGCGAGTCCCAAGGTGAGCTGGTGCTACGCGCACCCTGGCTGACCGAGGGCTATTACAACGAGCCGCAAAAGGGCGCTGAGTTGTGGGAAGGCGGCTGGATGCACACCGGCGACGTGGCCACCCTGGACGCGTTTGGCGTGATCGATATTCGCGACCGCATCAAGGACGTGATCAAGACCGGCGGCGAGTGGATTTCCTCGCTGGCCCTCGAAGACCTCGTGAGCCGCCACCCAGCGGTACGCGAAGTAGCGGTGGTGGGCATCGCCGACCCGCAGTGGGGCGAGCGCCCATTTGCGCTTCTGGTAGTGCGTGATGGCCATGTGATAGGTGCTCGCGAGCTCAAGGAACACCTCAAGCCTTTCGTGGAACTGGGCCATTTGAGCAAGTGGGCGATTCCAAGCCAGATCGCCGTTGTTACGGAAATTCCCAAGACCAGTGTAGGAAAACTCGACAAAAAACGTATCCGCATCGACATCATTGAATGGCAGGCCAACAACAGTACGTTCCTGTCCACCCTCTGACGCCCCTCGCCGCGCCCATTCGGGCGCGGCAATGCTCTATCTCGCGCCTTCACTTGTGATTTGCCAATTTTCAGCCATCCTTGCCACGCCGACCTTCGTTGGCGTGGCGAAAGGGTTGTGGCAGACGGGTTGGTGATGCAAATCACACTTTAGAGGGATCAAGCGATACCCCCCGCTGGCTATAGTCCCCTTCAGAGTTTTTCAAGGATGTTGCACTTCGGGCCATGGGGGCCCGGTTGTCGTTCGGCATTGGAATCGTTGTGTTCCGGCCGATACATGCATCCAGAAGACAGAACTCACTGCCATAACAATAATGCACATGGAGTAGCGTCGATGACCTCAGTAAACCAGTTCTGGCGCCGGGCAAGACTGCCCTTGGCCGTCAGTCTCGCTTCTACGCTCGCCGGGCCCGCATTCGGCGTCAGTTTCAATATCGGTGAAATCGAAGGTAGCTTTGACTCCTCCCTGTCGGTGGGGGCGAGCTGGTCGACGGCGGGTCGAAACAAGGACCTGATCGGCGTCAACAACGGTGGCAAGGGGTTGTCGCAAACCTCCGATGACGGCCACTTGAACTTTGACAAGGGCGATGCCTTCTCGAAGATCTTCAAGGGTATTCACGACCTTGAATTGAAATACGGCGACACCGGCATCTTTGTGCGTGGCAAGTACTGGTACGACTTTGCGCTGCAAAACGAAGACCTGGACTTCAAGAACGTCAGCAACAACAACCGTAAAGAGGGCGCCAAATCCTCCGGCGGGCAGATCCTCGATGCCTTCATCTATCACAACTACACCATCGCCGATCAGCCAGGCAACGTGCGCTTCGGTAAGCAGGTGGTGAGTTGGGGTGAAAGTACCTTCATTGGTGGCGGTATCAACTCCATCAACCCGATCGACGTGTCCGCATTCCGTCGCCCGGGGGCTGAAATCAAGGAAGGCCTGATTCCGGTCAACATGTTCTACGTGTCGCAGACGCTGACCGATAACCTGTCGGCCGAAGCGTTCTACCAGTTGGAGTGGGACCAGACCGTTACCGATAACTGCGGCACCTTCTTCTCCCAGCCGGATGTGGTCTCCGACGGTTGCAGCGATAACCTGCGCCTGCTTGCCAAGCGCTCGACCATTGCCGCTACGGCGGCGGGTCGTGGGGCGCTCGCTCAGTTCGCGGCGCGGGGCGTGGACACCAACGAAGAGGGCACCCTGGTCCGTCGTGGCGGTGATCGGGATGCGCGTGACAGCGGCCAGTTTGGCGTAGCCATGCACTACAACTTCGAACCACTGGACACCGAATTCGGTGCCTTCTTCATGAACTACCACAGCCGCGCGCCGATCTTCAGCGCAACCGCGGCGCCCGCGTCCGCTTATGCCATTGCGCCGGCCTTCGGCTCGCTGGCGCCGGTGTTTATCGCCGGTAACTCCAAGTACTTTATCGAGTACCCGGAAGATATCCGTCTGTACGGCTTGAGTTTCTCGACCACATTGCCGACGGGGACTGCCTGGAGCGGTGAGCTGAGCTATCGCCCTAACGCACCGGTGCAGCTCAATACCACCGACATCCTTTATGCGGGCGTGAAAGACCTGGGTGGCGCATTTTCGAACGCCTCCCTGCTCAGCGGCGCCAAGGGCCAGGACCTGAATGGTTACCGTCGTAAGGAAATCACTCAGTTCCAGACCACACTGACGCACTTTTTTGATCAGGTGATGGGCGCCAGTCGCTTGACCCTGGTGGGTGAAGTGGGTGTAACCCATGTGGGCGGGCTTGAAAGCAAGAACAAGGTGCGTTATGGCCGCGACCCCGTCTTCGGCCCTGGGGCGTTGCCGTCTACTGGCGGGCGTAACACCTGCTCGCAGATCCTCAACCCGTCCACCATCGGCGGCGCCGGCCCAGGCGCAGATGCCAGCAATGTTTCCAAATACTGCGACAACGATGGTTTCACCACTGCCACCTCCTGGGGCTACCGTGGCCGCGCCATCTGGGAATACCCGGACACGTTTGCCGGTGTGAACCTCAAGCCAAGCGTGGCCTGGTCCCACGACGTCAAAGGTTACTCGCCAGGCCCTGGCGGCAACTTCGAAGAAGGCCGCAAGGCTGTCAGCCTGGGTGTGGATGCCGAGTATCAAAACACCTATACCGTGGGCTTGAACTACACCAACTTCTTTGGTGGCAAGTTCACCACCGTGGACGATCGTGACTTTATCGCCTTGAGCGCAGGCATGAACTTCTAAGCACACTCTCTTTAAGCAGTCTGTTTTCAGGAAGAACCAGAACATGAAAATAACGAAAAGTCTGTTGCACGTGGGTGTGCTTGGGCTGTCGATCATGGCGGGTAGCGTCATGGCGGCAGTCTCGGCGGATGAAGCCGCCAAGCTGGGCACGAGCCTGACCCCAATGGGCGCTGAAATGGCCGGTAACGCGGCCGGCACCATCCCCAAATGGTCACCTTTGCCGACGAATGCCGGCGCCGTGGACGCCCGGGGTTTCCTGGCCAACCCGTACGCCAGCGAACAACCGCAGTTCACCATCACCGCGCAAAACGTCGAACAGTACAAAGACAAGCTGGCGCCGGGGCAGTACGCGATGTTCAAGCGCTACCCGGACACCTTCAAGATGCCGGTCTACCCGACTCATCGTGGCGCCACTGTGCCGGCTGATGTGTTCGCGGCCATCAAGAAGAACGCCACCACCACCAACCTGGTGTCCGGCGGCAACGGCCTGGAAAACTTCGAAACCGCGGTGCCGTTCCCGATTCCGAAAAGCGGCGTAGAGGTGATCTGGAACCACATCACCCGCTATCGCGGCGGCAGCGTGACCCGCCTCGTGACCCAGGCCACCCCGCAAACCAACGGCTCGTTCAGCCTGGTGTATTTCAAGGACCAGTTCGTATTCCGCGACAAAATGAAGGACTTCGACCCGAAAAACCCGGGCAACGTGTTGTTCTACTTCAAGCAGCAAGTGACCGCGCCGGCGCGTCTGGCCGGTGGTGTACTGCTGGTGCACGAAACCCTGGACCAGGTGAAAGAGCCGCGTTCGGCGTGGGTCTACAACGCCGGCCAGCGCCGTGTGCGCCGGGCGCCGCAAGTGTCCTATGACGGCCCGGGTACGGCGGCCGACGGCCTGCGCACCTCCGACAACCTTGACATGTACAACGGTGCACCGGACCGCTACGACTGGAAACTGGAAGGCAAAAAAGAAATCTACATCGCCTCCAACAGCTACAAGATCGACGACCCTAAGCTCAAGTATGCCGACATCATCAAGGCCGGCCACATCAACCAGGACCTGGCCCGCTATGAGCTGCGCCGCGTCTGGCACGTGGTCGCCACCCTGAAGGAAGGTCAGCGCCACATCTACGCCAAGCGTGACTTCTTCATCGACGAAGACACCTGGCAAGCGGCGGTGATCGACCACTACGACGGCCGTGGCCAACTGTGGCGCGTCGCCGAAGCGCATGCCGAGAACTACTACGACAAGCAAGTGCCGTGGTACGCCATCGAAACCCTCTACGACCTGCAGTCCGGCCGCTACCTGGCCCTGGGCATGAAGAACGAAGAGAAACAGGCGTATGACTTCGGCTTCACCGCCACCACCAGCGACTTCACCCCAGCGGCCTTGCGCCAGGATGGTGTTCGCTAAGCCGCACTCGCTCGACACTGTGGGAGCTGGCTTGTGTAAAGCTGGCTTGTGTGGGAGTCGGGCTTGCCCGCGATGCAGGCGCCTCGGTGTATCAGTTACACCGAGCTGATGCTATCGCAGGCAAGCCAGCTCCCACACAAGCCAGCCTTGCACGAGGCAGCTCCCACATTTTTTGTCGCAGTTCTTTTTCAGGCAAATGTTGCAAAGATCTACAAACCTGCCGCTTTTACCGCTAGTCTGCGGACATCTGCAATGCCGACAACAGCCTTCTACAAGAGCCCGGCGATGACTGATCTGTCCCGAATCCAAGGGCCTGCAAGCGCGGTAATTCCAACGCTGGAAGCGCGTTTCTACAGGCCACCGTTGCCTGACGGCTATGTGCTGCGCCCACGCCTGTGCGAACGGCTGAGTGCCGGCCTTGCAGGGCGACTGTTGCTGGTCAGCGCCCCGGCGGGTTTTGGCAAGAGTTCGTTGGCGGTGGAGTTTTGCCAGAGTTTGCCGACGCATTGGCAAAGCCTGTGGCTGGGCTTGAGCCCACGGGACAACGACCCCGGCCGTTTCCTCGAGCGCCTGCTCGACGGTTTGCAACAGTACTTCCCGCAACTTGGCGCCCAATCCCTGGGCCTGCTGAAAATGCGCCAGCGTCACCAACCCTTTGCCTTTGAAGAGTGGCTCGACGGCCTGCTCGATGAGTTGACGCTGCACCTGTCCACCCGCGCGCCGTTATTGCTGGTGCTGGATGACTACCATCTGGCCCAGGGCCCGGTGCTGGATCGCTGCCTGCAATTTTTCCTCAATCATTTGCCTGATGGCCTGGTGGTCATGGTCACCAGCCGACAGCGCCCCGACTGGCACCTGGCGCGGTTGCGGCTGTCACGGCACCTGCTGGAACTGCACGAACAAGACCTGCGCCTGACCCACGACGAATCCCTGGCCGTGCTGGACCGGCACAGCAGTTCGTTGCGCGGCGAGGCGCTGGACAACTTGATCCGCCGCAGTGAAGGGTGGGTGGCCGGCCTGCGTTTCTGGCTGTTGGCCATCGCCGAAGCCGGCAATGAAAGCGCGCTGCCGCAAAGCTTGCACGGTGGTGAAGGGCTGATTCGCGATTACCTGCTCGAAGAGGTCATCGACTGCCTGCCGGTTGAAGTGCAAGCGTTCCTGTACGACACCGCGCCACAAGATCGTTTTTGCAGCGAGTTGTGCGACGCCGTGCGCGAATCCCACGACAGCGCGGAAATCCTGCGTTATTTGCAGGCCCATCAAGTGTTTCTGGTGCCATTGGACGAACAAGGCCACTGGTATCGTTATCACCACCTGTTTTCCGACTTGCTGCGCACCCGCCGTGCGAGCAATGCCACCTTGCCGATTGCCAGCCTGCACTTGCGGGCCTGCCGCTGGTTCAACGCCCAAGGTTTGATCGACGAAGCGGTGGAGCAGGCGTTGCGCGCCGGCCACCTCGATGTGGCGGCGAACCTGGTGCAGAACCTGTCCGAGGAGCAACTGCTGGCCGAACAGAATGTCGGCATGCTGCTGCGCTGGAAAATGGACTTGCCCGACAGCCTGCTGATCAGCACGCCGCGCTTGATCGTGCTGTACAGCTGGGCGTTGGGGTTGGCTTGCCAGTTGGATGCCGCCGAAGAATTGTCCGGCTACCTCAGTCGCTTCCTGCCGGCGCCGTCGGCCACCGCACAAAAATCGATGCTGGCCCAATGGCTGGCGCTGAGCGGGATCATCGCCCGTGGGCGAGGTGATCGCGAGTTGACCCAGCGCTATTGCAGCGAGGCCTTGGAAAGCCTGCCGCACAAGCGCTACGGCCAGCGTCTGATGTGCCTGTCGACCCTGTCCAACCTGGCCATCGTGGACGCCGACCTGTGGCGCGCCCGTGGCCTGAATCGCGAATCGCTGGAGCTGGCGCAGCGCGTCGGCAACCCGCTGTTTGAAGCCTTGGCCCACTACGACCGTGCACGCGTCTTACAGGCGCGCGGCGAAATCCTGCGTTCTCTGGACGAAGTGCGCCAAGGCCTGCAACGCTTGCACGGCCTGGCGCCCCAGCGGCTGTACGCCGTGCGCGCGCGGTTATCGCTGTACGAAGGCTACCTGCTGCTGGTGCGTTATCAGCCCGAAGCCGGCTTGGCCCGTCTGCGTGCCGGCTTGAGCGAAGCCCGTGCCTGTCGGGACATCAGTGTGCTGATCGGGCACTGCGTGATCGCCAACTTCGAAGGGCGACGCGGTGATTTTGCGAAGGCCTTCGCCGAACTTGCCGAGGCGGAGCGCTTGATGCACATCTGGGATGTGCCGCCGATCTATTACCTGGCGATGATCACCCTGATCAAATGCGAGCTGTGGCTGGCCCAAGGCCGCACCGACCTTGCCGACGCCTGGCTAACCCGTCTGGGGCAGACCTACAACGGTGAGCAGGCCGCCGCCGCGCCGGAATTCCATCCACATTTGCCGCAACACATAGGGCTGCAACAGGCTGCCCTCGATGCCATCCGCCATCAACCGGCTGCGGCCCTGCAACGCCTCGAAGAACTGGCGCAGCAGGCGCATAACAGCGGGCGCCAGATGATTGCCTTGATGGCCCTGACCCAGCAGGCGCATTTATTGTTGGCGTGTGGCCAGGAAGCCAAGGCGCGGCCGATCGTGGCCCAGGCGCTTGAGGCCGGCGCGGGTGGTGCGCTGCAACCGTTCCAGCGCTTGCTGGAAAGCTACCCGGACTGGATGCGCGAACAACTGGGCAAAGACCCGCAGGGTGTGTTGAGCCAGAGCCTGTTGGCGCTGCTGCCGGTGGTTGCTGCCGTCGAGGCGCCGCCCACTCACGAAACCCTCAGCACCCGCGAACTGGCGGTGCTGCAACTGATCGCCCAGGGCTGTTCAAACCAGGAGATCAGCAATCAGCTGTTCATCTCCCTGCACACGGTGAAAACCCACGCCAGCCATATCAACAGCAAGCTGGGTGTGGAGCGGCGCACCCAGGCAGTGGCGCGCGCCAAATCGATGGGCTTGCTGGCCTGACGTCACGGCGCGGTCGGGCACGCTTGCAGGGACTTGTCGACCACTTGGCTGATCAGCGCGGCGAAGCGTTTGACGTTGTTCTGGTGCGCAACCACCACGTCGTCGATGCTCGGGCCGGCCGGTGACTGTAAGGTGGTTCGGCAGGTCAGGGCAGGGCGATCACCACCGCCGGTAGGCCTGAGCCGCCACCTCACGTCGAGCAACGCGTACTGCCCGGGCACCGAGTCGAAGCGCTGCACTTCAACACGCAACGACATGGCTTGCCGGGCGCTGCTGTTGGCCAATTGATCCACCAGCGCACTTTTCAGTTCATCCGCGAGGCTGGCAGCCCACCATTGGGTTTCGAGAATCGCTATGCCGCTGTCGCCCTGGCGAATCACGATCTGAGGCCGGTCGACCTGCGGCGGCACGCTGATGCTTTCGATGCGAATACCCGCGGCATCGGCGCGCGTGCTGTTGCTCCAGTGCGCCGGGGTCAGGGTGTGGAACGCAATCGGCTCACTGCTACAGGCCGCCAGGAACAGCAAGGTGGCGACCCAGGTGATCTTCAATGGAAACGTCATGGCTGCTCCAATCCTCATTTGCGGGGTGGCCCTTGCAGGTCTGTCGGCGCGGCGTTGTCGGGGCGGCCGCGAATCAGCGATTCAGGGTGCCGGCCGAGGTAATCCGACAGCTCGCGCAAGGAGCGCGACATGCGGCCCAATTCATCCAGGGTCTGGGTCAGTTGCTCACGTTGCGGCGAGTCTTCGGCCAGGGTTGAGTTGGCCGATTGCAGGGTTTTGCTCACGTCGCCCAGTGTGTTCTGCACGCCGGGCAGGGTCTTGGCGTTGAGCTGGGCGAGCCCCTTGCGCAGCTCGACCAGGCTGCCGTCGAGGTTGCCGGCAATGCGTTCCATCGGCAGTTGGTTGATCTTGTTGACGATGCCTTCGAGTTTTTCCTGCAACTGTTCCAGGTTACCGGGGATTGTCGGAATGCTGACCGGGCGCAGGCTCGGGTCAAACGCGACTTTCTCGGCCTTGGGGAAGAAATCCAGGGCGATGTACAACTGGCCGGTCAGCAGGCTGCCGCTGCGCGCCTGGGCGCGCAGGCCGTTTTCGATAAACGTGCCGATCAAGCGTACGCCGCCCGCTTCATCGTTCGGGTCATGTTTCGTGGCCTTGAGCAGCTTGGTATTGGCCTCCCCGAGCAGCTGTGGATAAATCACGATGCCGACGTTGATCGGAAAGCTGCGCTTCTTCGCGTCGAAATCCAGGTTGATCGACACCACTTTGCCGAATTCGACGCCAAGGAATTCCACCGGTGCGCCGACTTTGAGCCCGCGCAATGCCTGATCAAACCGCAAGGCCATGTATTGCCCTTGGCCATTGGGCGGGGCAAGGGCGCTTTGCTGGTCGTCGAACAACTCGTAGGTGTGATCTTCATCGGCCGGCTTGTCATTAGGGCTGTAGGGTGGCGCCTGGAACGCGATGCCGCCGGCCAGCATCGATGACAAGGACTCGGTTTTCAGCGCGAAACCATTGGCGCCGACGCTCAGATCAATACCGCTGGCATTCCAGAAGCGGGTGTTTTCGGTGACATACACATCATTGGGCGCATGCACGAAGACCTCGATCTTCACGCCTTTGCCATCATCATCCAGCTCATAGGCCACCACCTGGCCCACCGGGATTTTGCGGTAATAGACCGGCGAGCCGATATCCAGCGACCCCAGGCCCTGGGTATGCAGGGTGAAGCGCTTGCCGGGCTCGCCGTAGGTGATGGGGGGCGGGTTTTCCAGGCCTTTGAACTGTTTGGCGCGGGTGTCGGACTGGCCGATGTCGGCACCGATGTAGTCGCCGGACAGCAAGGTGTCGATGCCAGACACGCCACCGGCGCCGATGCGCGGGCGCACCACCCAGAATTTCGAGTCTTCGCGGGTAAAGCTTTCCGCCTGTTTAGCCAGTTTGATGGTGGCGTTGACGCTTTTCTGGTCATCGCTCAAGGCGACGTCGGAAACTTGGCCAATCACCACGTTGCGGTATTTGACTTCGGTTTTGTTGGCGACCAGGCCGCTGCCGGTCTTGAAGTTGAGGGTGATGGTCGGGCCCTGTTGCAGGACGTTGTGGACCACCAGCGAGATGCCCACCAGCACCGCGACAATCGGCACGATCCACACCAGCGAAATGCTGAAGCGCCGCGTCTTGATTGCAGGCGTGCCTGCCGATGTGCCTGCTGGGGTGTCAGCGTTGTGTGGCGTCATCCAAGCGCTCCTCGTTGTGTTGCGTTTCCCAGATCAACCGCGGATCGAAACTCATGGCTGCAAGCATCGTAAACACCACCACCAAGCCAAAAAACAAAATGCCCAGGCGCGGCTCAATAGTGCCCAAGGCCTGGAACTGCACCAGTGCGGCCACCAGCGCCACCACGATCACATCGAGCATTGACCAGTAGCCGATCAGCTCGACAAATCGAAACAGCTTCGAGCGCTCCTTGCGCGCCCACCGGCTGTTGCGTTGCACGGTGACCAGCAGCAGCGTCAGCGACACGAACTTGATGCCGGGCACCGCAATGCTGGCGATGAAAATGATCAAGGCAATGTCCCAGGCGCCGTGCTGCCAGAACTCCAGCACACCACTCATGATAGTGCTGTCCGCGCCCGAGCCGAGCATCGTGGTGTTCATCACCGGCAACAGGTTCGCCGGAAAATAAAACGCCAGTGCCGTGAGCATATAGGCCCAGGTGCGGGTCAGTGAGTGCACTTTGCGCCGGTGCAGGGTCGCGCCGCAACGGTCACACTCGATGGGCGCGGTGCTCATGTCGCAGGGCTGGCCGCAGGTGTGGCACAGGCACAGGTTGAGCTCGCGGGCAGTCGGGGGCGAACTCATAGAACGTCCCACAAATCGCGCACATCACGCCCGGCGATGCGGATCAGCAACAGGCTCAGTGCAGCCAGCGCAAACAGGCCGGTGCCGGGCACCACATCGAGCATGCCGGCCAGCTTGAACACCGCCACCATGGCGCCGAGCAGGCAGACCTCCAGCATGCTCCAGGGCCTGAGTGCTTCCAGCCAGCGCATGCACAGCTTGAACGCGGGAGAGCGCCTGCCGGACAGGGCGAAACTCAAAACCCAGATCAGCAGCACCAGTTGGAATACCGGCGCAATGATGATGGAAATCGCTGCCACCAGCGCAATAAACGTGATCGGCCCCAGGCTCAGCGCGACCACCGAATCCCACAGGGTTGCGCTGTTTTTCAAGCCTTGCAGGCTGATACTCATCACCGGATAAAAGTTGGCAAACGTCCACAGGACGGCGGCGGTGACGCTCAGGGCGAGACGTTGCTGCACCGACAGGCCGTTGTAACGCTGCAATACGCCCTCGCAGCGGGTGCACAGGGCTTTTTGGTGTTTGGCGAGCGTGACTTTTTCGTACACGCAGTCGCAGTGTTCGCAGATGACCCGTTGATTCGCCATATGTCTTGCTCCAAACGCGACGCGCTGCGGTCTTGGACAGTGCTGCTGGTTGAATGGCGCTTGGACAGTTTAGCAGTTGAAGTGTTGCGGCTTGATCCCTTCCGGATCAGGGGCAAGGTCAACCATACTGCGCCTGGAATGTGCCATAGAGCTTGCAGGAACGCCCATGAATATCGAAAAAGCCGCGCTGATCCGCGAAACCTTCCCCGTTGGCCCGTTGCAGTGCAACTGCAATGATGCGTGACGTGGCTCCCACGTTGATCTACAAGGTATTTATGTTAAAACACCTTTTATTTCAAATGTTTGTGTTCATGCAGTGATGTGCGTTTCGAAGCGTACTTTTGCAGTGTTTTGCTCTCTCAGTGTGCCAAAATTGTGCCCGCACAAGTGTTGGGTCAGAGCCCTAGGGAGACCCAGAACAGATCCCCAAATATTCTGAAATATGCCCTCATCACCTGGCCCGAGCCCGGCATGAGCCAGATGAGCTTTTCCGACCTCGAATACGCCGGCGAACTAAGCGAAGTCGCCGCGAACGGTTCCTTGCCGAGATGGATCATATTGTGCTCAACAGCGGTTTACTGAAGCTGATCGAACCGTATTACCCAAGGCTGACGGTAGTCGCAAGCCCTATCCTCTAGAAACCGTGCTGCGCATCCCTATAGCGTAAAACTGGTTCTCTCAGAGCGACCCGGCGATGGAAAGGCGCTGTATGACATCAGGTGGGTAATCGCACAGACTTACCCCACATTTGCATTCGACCTGACCAGTCATTTGCAACGGATTGGACCAGTACGCTCCGTGGCCATGACCGGCAGAAGACGGCCAATAACAGCCATCGATGACTAGGACCACCCATCGACCAAAAGGTGAAACTCGCATCTCCTGCTATCGCCCATGTCGGGCAGGAAGCTAGCCAGACCTCAGTGTTTAACCAGCTTCCCCATCCGTGCGCGCAGTTAGAAAGCCAGAGATCGGAAATGACCAATAAGGGTAGATTCTTGATTTTCCAGGGAGTGAAGGGATGCATCGAGCTCGGAGTTGACCTGATCGAGAGTTTTCGCGCGATTCACACCGAATAGATCGGCCTTATCGACCAAGTACACCGCCAATGTGGAAATGATGGCCGTTGAAGTACCAACGATGACAGCAGTTGCAAGATCTGCGAAGGGGGCTACGAATGGTACTGCTTTCAAGTAGGTACTGATGGCCTCTTCGAGCAGTACACCGCCAACAACAATCCCTCCACCAATCAAAATCTTTGACGCCTCATGTAACCCGTCACTCAGCGACATGCCTTCGGGGCGCAGGAGCAGAGTCTTGCAAGCGCCAACCAGAGAACTTGCACCTTCCCTGATCATTCGAGCGGTGCGCTTCGCTGTCGTTAGGAACGCGTTGATCAGAACAGTGACAAGGTTCGACAGAAAACCAGTGACAAACCCCCCGGCGGTCGCGTCCAGAACGGATTTCCATTGCTTGGCTACCCGAACCCCTACGCGCTTGAGGCGACGTTTGAGTTCTATACCTACTGTCGACTCCTCGGCACGGCCGTTTTGATGCCAGTCTTTCAGTTCAGCGAAGATGCTCGCGAACAGCTCGACCAGGATCGCACCCATAGCAGCCTGAAACGCTGCACGACCACCAGCGATCGCGCTCGTGCGCAAACAGTCTTTACGAAATTTTGGGCTCCGGTAGTAAGCGTCATTAACCGCTTTTTCATACTCGGCCCGAGCCTTTTGATCCGCCTCGAGCAGGAGCTCCGGATTTGCGGCGATCTTCTCTTGCTCTTCAAGCTTAGCCAGCTCTTGTTTGGCTTTCTGGCTCATTGGTTCTTTCGCCGCTTCCTTATCTCGAAGCTTTTTGAGCTTTTTCGCGCGCGCAACTTTCGTACTCTCAAGCCAGGCGAGATACTCCGTAGCCGACTTCTTTCCCATTGCTGAATTGGTTGAAATCGAGGTGGGTTTGAGATTGACGTCTTTGTTCGCCAACATCGCGCCGTCGACTCCGGACAGCACCCGGCCAGGATCGTTGTGTACCTCTTCTGCAGAGATGACATGGTCCATGCTATGACTATCACTACGACGTTCACTCATCGTCTCTCCCGTGTATGCGTCTTGCAAATTACCCTTCACGCGCGCTGCAGTGCTGTCTTGACTAACCTTCATGTAGGCAGAGTTTTTCTGGTGGTACTTAGCCTTAACAGCTTCCGTGTAAGGACCATTCTTTTTGTATGCCTGCTCAGCTGCTTCAGTGGCATAAACGCCTGCCCGCGCGTTGTGAATGGTGTCGACACTTGCCCCGTGTTGGTCGTAAGCGCTAAGCATTTTCCCGAGACCGAATGGTACCGCGATGGACTGCAGAGACGATCGGCGCAGATCACCAAAGAGCCGTTCCACGCGTTGCGAATCGATAGCGTCGATCAAGCCGGCAAGTCGTGCGTCAGTGACAGCGTCATTCACAAAATACGTTGTCGGCGGGGTTGGCAGGGCGAGCTCCATAGCTGACAAGTACGCCTGGTCAACGGGAGCGTTATCCAGGCTGTGGGCATCGGCGGCGGAAGGCAGGGGGATCAACAGTGATCGCTCACTGCTGCTGGCACGCAGCGCCTGCCGCATCGCAAATCGTTCAAAACTGGCGTTCATTTGAAGTCCTCAGGCTGCAGCGCGCAGGTAGTGCCATTCGGATGCAAACGATGCGCAGACCTGGCAAGGTGCTCGGGTCTTCATCGCTGTCATCAGTTGAACGAGCTCATCGAAAACACCCCAGCCGTGCGTTTCTGCGCATTTGGCAGCTTGTACATAGGCTGTCTTGATATCGGTAGGTTTCGAGAAGGCCTGGGACATTTTAGCTCTCACGTTTTCAGGTAGCCCAATGCGGGAAACACCCAGCACGTACTCCTCAATGTTGGTTTGGTCATCCGATGTCACTGGGCCAAAGCTGACCACACAGGCCGCCCCCACTGTCACTAATGCCAAGGCAAGCCGATTCCGCGCTTGGTTCTCAGCGAATGTAGCTAGCATTTCTGCTTGATTGGCGTTCGACTGGCGACGTCTTTCTTCCTGTCGAGCCTTTTCACGAGCTTCGCCTTCTCGCTTACCGGCGTCACGGGCCTTCTGAACCTTGCTACGGTTGACGTAATGCATCACCGAGGCAGTGATTCCAGATGCGGTAACTGCTGCACCGATTAATACAATGGCTCTCCCTGCAACCTGCGCGACCATATTCGATCCATATTTTATTGAGGGTGCCATCGCACCAAAAAACGATGCCTACTGCAGCGATATGCTCTCCTATTGCCGCAAGAGCAGTGCTACCTGACAACGCAAATGAATGTCGAAATCGTTGCGGAACGGAAATGGGCCCCAGCCACATATTTCGGCACGCGTTGAGGGCTCAGTAAGGGATATTCAACTGCAGTTGGTGGATCTGCACCGACCGCGGGTGAACGATGTGTTTTAGAACTCGGTTCTCTTGAACTGCCGGCTGCTCGGGGTAATCAGCAAAATGATCGTTGCTGATTACATAGGCGCCCGCGTCGAATTCAGCAGCGGCAAGCAATCCCTCATCGGCTTTGATCTGCGGGGGCATCACGATGACGTTAGCCTCGGGAAACATCTCCTTCAGCGCGATATCATCCAGCGATAGACGCTGACGGATCCCTGGGTCGAACATCAACGTCACCTTGTAGCTCCTACAAAGGTGCGGCACCAGCGCCTTCAATGCAGCCAGACCAATGAACCGGCCCTTACCTTGCTCCATAGGTTCGTAGCAAAGGTTGTTGCCATCGATGATCAGGGTTTTGATTTGCTTATCCAGCAGCCGAATGATGTCATTCAGGCGGCTCTGTAGTTTGTCAGCGTCACGTTGCCACTTGCGCCGTTCGCTGTTCAGTCCACTAAGCACGACACCAGGTCTGCCATTTTGAAAACGAGCCTCGCAGCGTTGGTGGATCATCGCTTTTTCGCGAGAGTTCATTGCACTACTCAACGCTTTTTCAAAGCCTTCGGCTTGAGCAATGTCACGCTCTACCTTATCCAGCTCACTGAGTGCTCCTTTCCATTTGCGCAGAACCTCGCCGGCCATCGACTCCCAATGCTCACTTTCACGGTGGGTTTCTTCGATCGCGCCTTGCAATCGAGTCAACTCCTCAATCTTGCTCGCAATGGTCGCTTGGGCTTCAAGCGGATTGAGAGCACGATAACGAAGTAGTGATTCGGTTAAATCACATACATCCTTTTCGTAGGTATCCAGCATGACCTGGTCTTCGGCCGCCGATTGGCGGAGCGATTTAAGAAGGGATTCAAGCTCAGGGCATTGCCGATAGGCAACGGTTTGTTCAGCGGACCGCCAGAGGCTTGAGAAAAACCCACCCGCGATCTCCTTTAACTGAGTCAAGCGCTGTTGAGACGACTCAATCTTATTCTTGTGTTCGGCCAAGCGATTGCTGACGACCTGCGCCGCACGTTTGGCATGTCCCAGTTTCGTGTTGGTTTGCTCGCTATCGAACGTGGTGAACCATTCGAGATCGGACTTCCAACGATTGATATCGTTGGCCAACTGTCCAGCTTGAAGTCTTTGTTGCGCCAGACGAGTGGCATGCTTGTTGATGTACATAATTCATCCCTTAATTTATTGATTCGCCTGATGCACATCTTTTTGAGATCAGGACGCGGCGGCTGTCTTACGCTGGCCCGCCCGGTAAACAGCCTTGCCGCCCAGTTGCAGCGCGACGACCACGACAGCGCCAGCGGCGAAACAGATTGCATTGGTCAGCAAGAACTCAAGCGGTGAAATCGTATGATTCATCAACGAATACTCCAGTTGCGATTGAACGAAAGCGCATCTATCGGCTCTTCACCCGTGCACCGCAGTTGCCACAGAACTTGGGGTCTGCTGCGAGTGGCAAGTGGCATTCTGAACAGGTCGGCTTAAGCAACATTTTCTGGCGCATGTGGCCGATCTGAATGACACAGGGGACCGTCACTCGATAGGCCGGGCTAGCGAGGTCGAAGGCAGTCCAAATCCCAGTGATCGCCCAACCGACGGGGCCTGTGAGAACTGCCAAGCCTCTGCCCAGGGTCGCGCTACCGGCGAAGACCACGCCTCGGCCCACAAGGCTGCTCATAGTTGCACTCGCTACCATGGCAGAAAGGGAGTAGGCCGTAAGCCCGGAGGCACTCAGGGTGGCGATGAGCGCTGCAAGAGCGCTCGGCCCCATCCCGGCTCGGTATCCAGGCCCTACTGACTCGAAGAAGGTAGCTTTGTCTTCCTCACTCATACGGCTAAGCGATTGCTCAATCACTTTCGCGATAATAGCCATCTCCATTTCGCCGCAACTGGCGGTGCTTATCTTGGCCACGCCTACATGGCTCGCAACATCGCTGAGCATTTCTTTGTAGGGAACACCACTTCCCCCGCGGAACAGGTTCATTAGCGAGTTGCCGCCAAAGCGCGTCAGCTCCTCTGCCAGCAATGCACGCATGAACTCATTGACTTCGCCTTCTTTGCCTGCGACCAACTGGCTGCACACTGATGAGGACAGGGAGATCCGCCCCTTGCCGCTGTCGGTGATGACGTCAATAAGCAACTTGACATCATCCGCTGATGCGCTCATCAGCACCTCTGCGAGGTCGGCATCGTGAATCATTGCCATGCTGGAACTCCTTCTGAATGTGGATGGATTATTTTTCGATCTTCGGATCGTTTGGAGTTGCCCGATTGGCCAGCGCACCGGCAATCGCAGCAAGGGCGACTCGCGGGTTTGGGCTTCGAACTTGCCGGAGTATCAATGCATCAAGGGTCAGGCAATACCGACGGCGCCACTCGTCCCTGGCATTTGCACGTGCTACCTCTGGTGAAGCGCCAACCCCAATGGGACGGGGATCAGGATGCATCTTTGACTCACGCAGTACCTTCTCCACCGGACTCCTGGCCTCTAGTAAACCGTCTTGTTGGAGTTTGCCGGCGGCGGGCAAATAGTGGCCGATATCACCCAAGGCGTTTCCAAGGGCTAACCAGTCCTGAGGACGCATGAGCAGGAAGGCGGGTGGCACTCCCAGTACCCCGGCAACGCGCTCAAGGGTATCGAGATCTGGATTGGCGGCTGAGTCATCTTCCAGCGACTTGAGTGAGCGAAGCGTACTGCGAGCAATGCCCGTCTCGGCTTGTAATCTGGTTGACGTGACTGGCCCAGGGAGGCCGCTGTCGCGCTGCTTGCCAGCAACCGCTAGCACCGCACTCAGATTTTCGCTAAAGAAGCGTCCAAGCGGTTTGGATGGGCTTTCTGATGACCGGTTGTCCATGTTGATCTCCCGTATTCGATGTCGAGAGATTACTCAGTGGGGTGCGTAATGGCCAGTATTGATGGAGCTCAGGCGCTCCATTTTGTTGTTGTGTGGAGCGCAGGAAATCCATTGTTCAGTCCGTATTCGGGTTTTACCTCACCATTTGGGCGAACAGGGGAAAACCTGAAGCCCCTGCGATTAGCACTTCGGCACCACTTCAGAGGTCTGTTTGGCCCTGGAGAGCGCAGACTTGGAGAACTCGTCCTTAATTTCATCGTGGAATCAGGCAGAGTAAAATTTCGCGTTACTCAAAAAAGCCAACTCGTTTTTACAAAACTCTTCGAAGTCTAAAGTTGGATTTCCTTCGAGAAATTCCTGGTACATGTTGAAGTAGATATCTTCGAACCATGTGGGCTCCAGAATTTGCAGAAGATCAGCGTCACGAACAATGGCTTGGTATTCGTTCAAGGGCTCCCGTTTAAAAGGGTACTGAGTGCTCTGAAGGGTCTCGAGGGCGAGAGGCAGATCCACGTTTATGGAGTCACCGCTTGTGTCAAGGATGCCTCCTTCAGTCAAGAACCGGCTCGCAATAATGATTGATCTAGAAACATTCACAATGTCAGGATCCTTCACTCCTGTGTGGCCCGCATCATGAAACGCAGCAGCGGTCACTACTGAATTAACCTCTCGCTGTTCAGCTGCGTTCAGTCCATCAAGATCGACTTTCAGGTGGTACCGCAAGCCTCGGATGGTGCCTTCTATTACACAGCAGGTGTGATACCAGTCGTGGTAGGGGCGGTCATTACTTGCCTCCTCAAAACTCTCATGAATTCGATCGAATAAAACCCGGGAATCGACCGAATCAAACTTGACTATTCCCGCGAATGCCTCGCGTGTTGACGCATGTTTGAGCAAGCGATGCTGGATGATTTCCGCCGAGGACAGGCTGAAGCCAGTCAGCTCTTTGACCTCGTTGATTCTGTTCATTGACATCCTTCCTGCGGTTTGAAGGGGAGCCCGGTGTCGTGGACTATTCCAGGTAGGGACTGCGTTTTATGTTGACGATTTCGTAACGAGCCAACCTGCCGCGCAAGGGTAGTTCTACCTCGTCCCCGACGACCTTGTTCATCAGCTTCTCGCCAACTGGGAAGAGGTATGAAACGACGCCAAGCCCGGGGTTGCCCTCCTCATAGCCCAGAATGGAATGAATACGAAGTTCACCGTCCTCTGACTCCAGCTCGACTTCCGTTCCGGGCATCACTTCCTGGAAGTCCTGGTTCTGGATATGCTCTGCATCGTCGATAAGTCTGGCAAGTTTGATCACGCTCTCCAAATCGGCAATTTTTTCTGGGGAGTTCGTAGGTGACTTTGGTTCGTAGTTGCATGAATTCAGGGTTTTCCCGAAGGTCATTGTCGAGGCTGGCTGAATGGCCCATCGCCCGGGTCGATTTCTCCAAATCTTCAACCAGTGTTCTTTGTTTCTGGGCGAGAACGCCAAGCCCCTTGCGGGTCACGTAGTAGATGTTCGACATACCCGGCTCAGTTCAACCAAGGAAGGAAAGAGACGGCCTTTTGGACGGCATCTCGCAAACTGTCAGTGCTGTTATCGATGACATGGAATTCTTCGGCGTAGCGATTGAACTCGGTCAGGAAGCGGCCACGTATTTCTGCATCATCCAACACAACACCGGGACTATCATAAATTTTGTGTTCGGGCATAACATTGCTGAAGAGGTGCATGGGCCTGTCAGATCAAGATCAAAAGCAGATCAAAAGCAGAGCTCCCACAGTTGACCGAGTTCAGTTTCCACCATCAGGTCGGTTGTCAGGCCGCCTCGGCTCTGCTTTTGATCTTAGGCGAGCCAGAGCGAGGTGCCGAGTGCTGGGGCAAGCGCACTTTGGCTACGTTGGTGCTTTTTTTCCGAAGTGACTCGCCGTAAGGATGAAACCAACATCCGCCACAACCTGAATAATGGATATGCCCCCCGCTAGCAAAAACACAGCCCCCGTTCAGCCTGCGTCTGCTACGTTTTGCAAAGCAGTAAACGTGGCCGGCCTTTTGTCACAGCTCTGGAAGCCGTCACGGAATTTTTACCGTTTGTCGCGTTCAAAACTCGGCACAGGTCCATTGCCAATGTCCTTTGCACCACAGAATGCAAAAGTAGGAGCTCCCTTCATGTTTACTCCGCGTCGTCTTCTTGTTGTTGCCACCGCCGTAGCCTTGTTGTCCGGTTGCGCCTCACCTAATCCTTATGACGGTAGCCAGGGGCAGGCAAATGATGGTTCGCAAGGTGGCATCAGCAAAACCGCCAAGTACGGTGGGCTGGCTGCATTGGCCGGTGGTTTGGCCGGTGCCGCGATTGACCATAACAACCGTGGCAAGGGCGCGCTGATCGGCGCCGCCGTTGCAGGCCTGGGTGGTGCGGGCTATGGCTACTACGCCGACCAGCAAGAAAAGAAACTGCGGGCCAGCATGGCCAACACCGGGGTTGAAGTGCAGCGCCAGGGCGACCAGATCAAGCTGATCATGCCGGGTAACATCACCTTCGCCACCAACTCGGATGCGATCTCCAGCAGCTTCTACACGCCGCTGAACAACCTGGCGGGCTCGCTCAAGCAGTTCAACCAGAACACCATCCAGATCGTTGGCTACACCGACAGCACCGGCAGCCGCCAGCTGAACATGGACCTGTCCCAGCGCCGTGCGCAGAGCGTGGCCAACTACCTGACGTCCCAAGGCGTCAGCCCGACCAACCTGAGCGCACGCGGTGCCGGCCCGGATAACCCGATTGCCAGCAACGCCGACGTGAATGGCCGCGCCCAGAACCGTCGCGTAGAGGTCAACCTGGGCCCGATCCCTGGCCAGCAATACGGCCAGCCGGGCCAGCAGCAGCCACAACAGGCGCCGCAACAGAACAACCAGTTCCAAGGCAATCCGTACCAGCAGTACCAATAAACGCCGGCCAAAAAAAGGGCGCCGTGCAGTCAATGCACGGCGCCCTTTTTTGTGGCCCGCGTTTACATCAGTCGATGTATTCGAACACTTTTACGATCTTCTGCACGCCGGATACACCTTGTACCAAGTTTGCCGCCCGAGTGGCTTCCGCCTGGGTCAGCAGGCCCATCATGTAGACGATGCCGTTATCAGTGACGATCTTGACCCGCGAGCCAGGGATCGCGTTGTCGGTGAGCATCTGTGCCTTGATCTTGGTCGTCAGCAAGGCGTCGTTGCTGATGGCCAGCAGGGTGATCGGCTCCATGACTTGCAGCTCGTTGTGGACCTTCTTCACCCGTTGCACGGTCGAGGCAGCTTGTTCAGCCTGGGCCTTGAGGTCGGCACGCGGTGTTTGGCCCGCGAGCAGTACCACACCGTTGAAGCTGGTCACGACGATGCGCGATGCGCCGTTGCCCAGGTCGGTAGCGGCCTTGGCGACGTTGACTTCGACCTTGGTTTCGATCAGCGAGTCATCAATCTTGCTGCCGAAAGTGCGTGTGCCCCGGTCATCCTGAATGGGTGTGTCACGTGTCGCAGTGATTGCCGTGCTGCAGCCGCTGATGGCGACGCACAGCGTAATGGCCAAAAGGCTGAGGCGGTTAACGGTCATTCTTCACTCCCGAACAGTTGGCTGTCGATCAGATCGCACAGGCAGTGGATCGTCAGCAGGTGGACTTCTTGAATACGTGCAGTGACATTGGCCGGGACGCGGATCTCCACGTCCTCCGGCAACAGCAGCGAGGCCATGCCGCCGCCATCGCGTCCGGTCAATGCTACGACAATCATTTCGCGATCATGTGCGGCCTGGATCGCTTGAATAATATTCGCCGAGTTGCCGCTGGTGGAAATCGCCAGCAGCACATCGCCCGGTTGGCCCAGGGCGCGGATCTGTTTGGAGAAGATTTCGTTGTAGCTGTAGTCGTTGGCGATCGAGGTGATCGTCGACGTGTCGGTGGTCAAGGCAATGGCCGGCAGGCTCGGGCGCTCGCGCTCGAAGCGGTTGAGCAGCTCGGAGGAAAAGTGCTGGGCATCACCGGCCGAACCGCCGTTGCCGCACGAAAGCATTTTGCCCTCGTTGAGCAAGGCATTGACCATGACCTGACTGGCTTGCTCGATGTGCGGTGCAAGTACGTCCATCGCCTGTTGCTTGGTGTCGATGCTGGCCTGGAAAAGCTGGCGAATTCGGGATTGCATGTCCATCTGTGTGACCTTAAGTAGCGCGGCTGTTTGGCACAGGAATGTGCAGCCCGCAAAGCAAAGAGCAAAAGTGTGTGGTGAAGGTGTCCGTTGAATCAGCTGTCGAAGGCATCTTTAAGCCAGTTCAGATCAGCGAGGCCAGACGGTGTGCTTTCTATGGCAACCACATCGAAACGGCAGGGGGAGTCAGCCCAGCGATGCTCTTTTTGCAGGAAAAACTGCGCGGCGAGTATCAGCTTTTGACGTTTGCGCCCGTCGATACTGGCGAGCGCGCCACCCCATTGTGCGTGTTTTCTGTAGCGGACTTCGACGAATACTACTGTATCGCCGTCAAGCATGACCAGATCAAGCTCACCGCGTTTACATAACCAGTTCTGCGCCAGAAGGCGCAGACCCTGTTGTTGCAGATAGTTGAGCGCTTGAAGTTCGGCATCCTTGCCGCTTTGTGCGCTGGACCGCTCGGGCATCAGCGCGGGGTGTCCGGCAGGCGCTGGATGTCGCCGCCGACGAACTTCGCCCATGGCATCTGGCGGTCAACGCGTTGGTTGCCACCGATGCCCAGGCTGCCGGAGAGGCCGTCAATGCGCGTATCCGGCAGTGCCTTGAGTTGACCCAGGCGCGGTGCCAGGCGGTAGGCGTCGGCGCCCATCGCGTACAGGCGGCCGAGGCTGCCGTTGGCCTGTGGCCATTGCGCGGCAACCTGGTTGCGCAGTGGGTCGGTGGTGTTGAGCAGCCAAGGCGTCTCACAGAACATGACGTTGGTCATGTCCAGGTACTGGTTCTTGTCGCCGCTGGCGCTGAACACGTGGGACGTTGCATACACCGGCACATCGCCGGCGTACTGGAAGTTCAACGTTGGCTTGATCTGCTGGGCCAATTGCGGCGTCACCGCCAGGAAGATGAATTCGATGTCCTGGCGGCGCGACGGTTGTGCCGCTACGTCGGTGCCAACCGTGCTTTGCAGGCTCTTGGCGCGGCCTTCGCTCTTGCGCAGTTGGAACAGGTCGGCGATCTGTTGGGCGAGGGCAACGGGTTGGTCTACGTACTCGACGCCGACAACGGTGCCACCATTGGCTTCCCAATCCTGGCGGAAGGCCTTGTAGACACGCTCGCCCCATTCGCCACGCGGCACCATGGCGGCGGCGCGGTGCAAGCCGTCGGCGCGCGCGCGGCGCGAGACTTCGCGGGCTTCGTCTTCAGCGGCCAGGCCGAATTGGAACAGCTGCGGCGGGCTTTGATCGATTTCGCTGTAGTTCAGCGCCAGGGTGGTAATCGGCAGTTGCGGGCGAGCGGCGAGTTGCTTGACCAGGGGTTTTTCCAGCGGGCCCACCACCAGTTGCACACCTGCGGCCTGGGCCTTGGCGTAGAACTCGTCGATGGAGGTCAGGCGCGAGCTGTCATAGAACTCGATGACCGGCGGCTTCTGCCCGGCTTGTTCAGCCTGGAAGTGGGCGGCCATGAAGCCTTCGCGCAGTGCCTTGCCGACCGAGGCCAGCGGGCCGTCCTGCGGCAACAGCAGGGCGATCTTGTTCAGTGGCTGGCTGGCCAGCTCCTTGAGCTTGGTCAGCGGGGTTGGCAGGTTGACTGCCGCCGGGTGACCTGGGTTCTGTGCGCGCCAGGTATCGATGGCGGCTTGTTGTTGCTCCAGGGTGCCGGCACCCTTGACCGCTTTGGCCAGGCTGATCCAGCCGTCGAGTGTCGGGTTGCCGCTGGCTTGCAGCTGTTCAGCCGGCAGTGCGGCAATCAGCGCCCAGATGGCGTCGTGGTTGCTGTTGGCGGCGTCGCCCGTCAGCAGCGGTGCCATTGCGACCCGCTCACGCGCGGCAGCCAGGGTCTGGCCGTCGGCTTCATAGGCGCGGGCATGCACGGTGCCGGTGCGGATCTGCTGTTCTGTCGGCAGGTCCTTCAGGCTTTGCAGGCTAGGGTGGTTCAGGGCCGTCAGCGCAGCCTTGGGCTGGTTGCGCGCCATGGCCAGTTCGGCCGCCAGCGTGCTGGCAAATACTTGCGCGGCCGGCTTCAGTACATCCAGGGGCACCTGCGCAAGAATCTGCGACGAACGGCCAGGGTTGTTCTGACGGTAGGCCAGGTCAGCCGCACTCAGGCGCAGCATCGCGGCCTTTTCTGGCGTGTTGGCGGAGGTCGCCTGTTCGAGCAGTTGCTCGATACTGGCATCCGGGGTCCGTGGGAGGTCGCCAAGGCTGGACGAGGGCGAGCTGGCGCAGGCGGCCAATAAGGCAGCGAGGCAGAGGGCGGAGAGCAGCCGCAGGCAAGCGATCATGTAAGTGTTCCTGATACCGATCAAATTAGCGTGGAATTGTACCCAAGCACTGGCCCAGGCGCGATGTTACTGGTGTGAAACCGTCAATTTAGGTCGTGCAAATGTTGCGAACGGCTACCGACGGCTGAAAAGGCATCCACCTTGATGGCATATTTTCAAGGCGCCTACGCGTTACAATGCGACTTTTGCTAACCATCGAGGTGTGCGTTTTGACTGCTCCAGGTCCTTTGAATTCCACTGCAGGCTCGCTTTTTGTCGTGGCGACGCCCATTGGCAACCTGGACGACATCAGTGCCCGGGCGCTAAAAGTGTTGCGCGAAGTAAAACTGATCGCGGCCGAAGACACGCGGCACTCCCAGCGGTTGATGCAGCATTTTGGTATCAGCACGCCATTAGCTGCGTGCCACGAGCATAACGAGCGCGAAGAAGGCAGCCGTTTTATCACGCGCCTGCTGGCCGGTGACGATGTCGCGCTGATCTCCGATGCCGGTACGCCGCTGATTTCCGATCCCGGCTACCACCTGGTCCGCCAGGCGCGTGCCGCTGGTATCAATGTAGTGCCTGTTCCGGGTGCGTGCGCGCTGATCGCAGCCTTATCGGCCGCCGGGCTGCCGTCGGATCGTTTTATCTTCGAGGGTTTCCTGCCGGCCAAGACAGTAGGGCGCCGCGCGCGCCTGCAAGCACTTAAAGAAGAGCCGCGCACGTTGATCTTCTATGAAGCCCCGCACCGCATCCTTGAATGCCTGCAAGATATGGAGCTGGTGTTCGGCGGCGAGCGCCTCGCGCTGCTGGCGCGTGAACTGACCAAAACCTTCGAAACCCTCAAGGGCTTGCCGCTGGAAGAGCTACGCGCCTTCGTCGAAGGCGATAGCAATCAACAGCGTGGCGAGTGCGTGGTGCTGGTGGCCGGTTGGTCGGCGCCGGAAGAAGAAGATGCCGTGGGCAGCGAGGCCATGCGCATTCTGGATTTGCTACTCAAGGAAATGCCGCTTAAGCGGGCCGCGGCGTTGGCGGCTGAAATTACCGGTGTGCGTAAGAACGTGCTGTACCAAGTCGCGCTGGATAAACAGAAAGCCGAATAGTTCAGGGGCTAAACCTGTATTCCGTCTGAACGTGATGGCATTGCTGTACTTTTAATACTTGTCCTGAGGCCGCCGTGCCGTTAACCTGCGCGGCGGAGAGTCGATTGGACAGTCGCTGCCCTCTATGAAAATTAGGGGGGGGAGGAAAGTCCGGGCTCCATAGGGCGAAGTGCCAGGTAATGCCTGGGAGGCGTGAGCCTACGGAAAGTGCCACAGAAAATAACCGCCTAAGCACTTCGGTGCCGGTAAGGGTGAAAAGGTGCGGTAAGAGCGCACCGCGCGACTGGCAACAGTTCGTGGCTAGGTAAACCCCACTTGGAGCAAGACCAAATAGGGTCCCAAGGCGTGGCCCGCGCTGGGACCGGGTAGGTTGCTAAAGATGTCCAGTGATGGCCATCGTAGACGAATGACTGTTCAAGACAGAACCCGGCTTACAGATCGACTCTCCACCTTTTTTCCTTCTGTCCGAATCTCGGGCAGAAACCCGGTAGTAACGCAAGAATCCCTCCCTGCCAAATCATTGGCAGATGCGTCTTCGTAATACCAAAAAAATCTTACTCTTAATAAATTACTTTAACTTCAAGCCCTAGCTCCATGAGCTATTTGCGATTGTTGAGTCAAAAACATCCTCGAACTCGCGTTTCTCCTCCTTTTGCGTTCCTAAATCTCCGTTCTGTAAGGCTTTTCCTTGAATCCGCGCCTTGACGGTGTGGTGGGCGCATTCCTATAGTGTGCGCAAGTGGCGGAAAGTGGCACAAAGTGGGTTTTTTGAACGTAAAACGCTAAAATTTGGAGAAACGCATCTGTGTTTCGCGGAGCTAACGCTATCAGTCTCGATGCAAAAGGCCGTCTCGCCATGCCGAGCCGGTATCGTGACGAGCTCATTTCGCGAAGTTCAGGCCAGTTAATCATCACGATTGACGCCGTTGATCCTTGTTTGTGTGTTTACCCCCTCGATGAGTGGGAGTTGATCGAAACCAAGTTGCGCGCTCTGCCTTCATTGCGTGAAGAAAACCGCCGCCTGCAGCGTTTGCTGATTGGTAATGCTGTCGACCTCGAGCTCGATGGTAGCGGTCGTTTCCTGGTGCCTCCGCGTTTGCGCGAATACGCCAAGCTGGATAAGCGCGCAATGCTGGTGGGCCAACTGAACAAGTTCCAATTGTGGGACGAAGATGCCTGGGATGCTGTTTCTGCAGCTGACCTGGCTGCTATTCAACAACCGGGCGCCATGCCTGATGAACTGCGTGATTTGATCCTGTGACTATTGATAGCGGCTTTAACCACATCACCGTACTGCTTGACGAAGCCGTTGAGGCTCTCGCCGTACGCGCGGATGGCTGCTATTTGGATGGCACCTTCGGCAGGGGCGGGCACAGTCGGTTGATACTCAGCCAGCTCGGGTCCGACGGTAAGCTCCTCGGGTTCGACAAAGACCCCCAAGCGATTGCCACCGGGCAAGCGCTAGCGGCCGAAGACGGCCGCTTTGTCGTTGTACAGCGTAGCTTTGCCGAGCTCGGTGCCGAAGTCGCCGAACGTGGCATGGCAGGCAAGGTGGCCGGGGTTTTGCTCGACCTGGGCGTGTCTTCGCCACAGCTTGATGACCCGGAGCGCGGCTTCAGTTTCATGAACGACGGCCCGCTCGACATGCGCATGGACCCGACCCGTGGCATCAGCGCGGCCGAGTTCATCGCCACCGCGCCACACGAAGAAATCACCCGTGTATTCAAGGAATACGGTGAAGAACGCTTCGCCGGTCGCATGGCCCGTGCCGTGGTCGAGCGCCGCGAAATCCAGCCATTCGAGCGCACCGCCGACCTGGCCGAAGTGCTGAAAGTCGCCAACCCTGCGTGGGAAAAGGGCAAGAACCCAGCGACCCGCGCGTTCCAGGGCCTGCGCATTCACGTCAACAACGAACTGGGCGATCTGGAAGCCGGCCTCGAAGCCGCGCTGGAAGCCTTGGAAGTGGGCGGTCGCCTGGTGGTGATCAGCTTCCACTCCCTGGAAGACCGCATCGTCAAACTGTTCATGCGTCGTCTGGTCAAGGGCGAGTCCGACAACCTGCCGCGCAACCTGCCGGTGCGTTTCGAAGCCTTTGTGCCGAAAATCAAAATCCATGGCAAAGCGCAGTTCGCTTCCGAAGCCGAACTCAAGGCCAACCCACGTTCCCGTAGCGCCGTCATGCGCGTCGCGGAGAAGCTGCGGTGAGCAAGCTTTTTGCCAAGCCCCTCCCGGGCGGCAGCTTCTTTATGTTGCTGCTGTTTGTCGGCGTGCTGGTGTCCGCGATTGCGGTGTCCTACAGCGCGCACTACAACCGCCAATTGCTCAATACCCTGTATGGGGAATTGAGCGTGCGTGATAAGGCGCAGGCGGAATGGGGCCGCTTGATCCTCGAGCAAAGCACTTGGACCGCGCACAGCCGCATCGAAGTGCTGGCGACCGAGCAGTTGAAAATGCACATCCCTAGCGCCGCCGACGTTCGCATGGTGGCGCCATGATGAAACTTGAAGGCGCACTCTACCCATGGCGCTTCCGTCTGATGCTCGGCTTGCTGGCACTGATGGTGGGCGCGATTGCCTGGCGGATCATCGATCTGCAAGTGGTCGACCGTGACTTCCTGATCGGCGAGGGCAATGCCCGTAGCCTGCGGCATATCCCGATTCCTGCGCACCGCGGTCTGATTACCGACCGTAACGGCGAGCCTCTGGCCGTCAGTACCCCGGTGACCACCTTGTGGGCCAACGCCAAAGAGTTGCAGGTTGCCAAGGACAAGTGGCCCGAGCTCGCCGCCGCTCTGGGCCAGGATCCAAAAGCCTTGTCCGAGCGCCTGGAAGCCCAGGCCAATAAAGAATTCATCTACCTGGTTCGCGGGCTCACCCCTGAACAGGGCCAGCAAGTGCTCGACCTTAAAGTCCCCGGTGTCTATGGCATCGAGGAGTTTCGTCGTTTCTACCCGGCCGGTGAAACCACCGCCCATATGGTGGGCTTCACCGACATCGATGACCACGGCCGCGAAGGCGTGGAACTCGCCTACGATGAATGGCTGGCCGGGGTTCCCGGCAAACGGCAGGTCATCAAGGATCGGCGCGGCAGACTGATCAAGGATGTCCAAGTCACCAAAAACGCCAAGGCCGGTAAGCCCTTGGCGTTGTCGATTGACCTGCGCCTGCAATACCTGGCCAACCGCGAGCTACGTAACGCAATCATCGAGAACGGCGCCAAGGCCGGCAGCCTGGTGATTATGGACGTGAAGACCGGCGAGATCCTCGCCATGGTCAACCAGCCGACCTACAACCCGAACAACCGCCGCAACCTGCAACCGGCGATGATGCGTAACCGCGCGATGATTGACGTGTTCGAGCCTGGCTCGACCATGAAAGCCATCTCCATGAGTGCCGCCCTGGAAACCGGGCGCTGGAAACCCAGCGACAAAGTCGAGGTTTACCCAGGCACCCTGCAGTTGGGCAAATACACCATTCGTGACGTGTCCCGCACCGAAGGTCCGGTACTGGATTTGACCGGTATCCTGATCAACTCCAGTAACGTGGGCATGAGTAAAGTCGCCTTCGATATTGGCGGCGAAACCATCTACCACCTGGCGCAAAAAATCGGCTTGGGCCAACCCACCGGCCTGGATTTCCCAGGCGAGCGCGTGGGTAACCTGCCGAACTACCGCGACTGGAAAAAAGCCGAGACGGCCACGCTTTCCTACGGCTACGGCCTGTCGGTGACCGCGATCCAGCTGGCCCATGCTTTCTCTGTATTGGCCAATAATGGCCGCATGGTTCCACTGAGCCTGATTCACGTCGATGAAGCCCCGAAAGCCACCCAGGTGATCCCGGAAAACGTCGCCAAAACCATGCAGGGCATGCTGCAACAAGTGATCGAAGCGCCGCGCGGTGTATTCCGTGCCCAGGTGCCGGCGTATCACGTGGCAGGCAAGTCGGGTACTGCACGTAAGACATCGGTCGGTACCAAGGGCTACGCCGAAAACTCGTACCGCTCGCTGTTCGCCGGTTTCGGCCCGATGAGCGACCCGCGCTACGCCATCGTTGTCGTGATTGATGAGCCGAGCAAGGCCGGCTACTTCGGTGGCCTGGTGTCGGCGCCGGTGTTCAGCAAAGTGATGTCCGGCACCCTGCGCCTGATGAACATCACGCCGGACAACCTGCCGCCCACCCAACAAGCGAACGCCGGACCTCCGGCCGCTGCTGCCAAAGCCAATGGAGGGCGCGGCTGATGTCTCTTAGCTTGAACAAGATTTTTGCCCACGCCGGACGCGATCTGCTGATTCGCGAGTTGAGCCTGGACAGCCGTAATGTACGCGCCGGTGACCTGTTCCTGGCGGTGCCTGGCGGCAAGTTTGATGGCCGCGCACATATCGCCGATGCCCTGCAACGCGGTGCTGCCGCCGTGGCGTATGAAGTGGAAGGCGCCACTGTGCTGCCGATCACCGACGTGCCATTGATTCCGGTCAAGGGCCTGGCTGCCCAGCTATCCGATATCGCCGGGCGTTTTTATGGCGACCCGAGCCGTCAACTGAACCTGATCGGCGTGACCGGCACCAACGGCAAGACCAGCGTGACCCAATTGGTCGCGCAAGCGCTTGACCTGCTGGGTCAGCATTGCGGCATTGTTGGCACCCTGGGCACCGGTTTTTATGGCGCGCTGCAAAGCGGCCTGCACACCACACCAAACCCTATTGCGGTGCAAGCGACCCTGGCCGACCTGAAAAAGGCCGGTGCCAAGGCGGTTGCCATGGAAGTCTCTTCCCATGGCCTGGATCAGGGCCGCGTGGCTGCTCTGGCTTTCGATGTGGCAGTGATGACCAACCTGTCGCGCGATCACCTCGACTACCACGGCACCATGGAAGCGTACGCCGCCGCCAAGGCCAAGCTGTTTGCCTGGAATGACCTGAGGTGCCGGGTGGTAAACCTGGATGACGCGTTCGGTCGCCAGTTGGCTGCGCAAGACAGCGAAGCGCGCCTGATCAGCTACAGCCTGGAGGATTCCAGCGCTTACCTGTATTGCCGCGAAGCCCAATTTAATGACGAAGGCGTGCTCGCCACGCTGGTCACGCCGCAAGGCGAACACCACTTGCGCAGCACCTTGCTCGGGCGTTTCAACCTGAGCAACGTGCTGGCCGCTATCGGTGCATTGCTCGGCCTGGATTACGCGCTGGATGAAATCCTGCGTGTGCTGCCCAAGCTTGAAGGCCCGGCCGGTCGCATGCAGCGTTTGGGCGGCGGCTCGCAGCCGCTGGTGGTGGTCGATTACGCCCACACTCCCGACGCCCTGGAAAAAGTCCTCGACGCCCTGCGCCCGCACGCCAAGGGCAAATTGCTCTGCCTGTTCGGCTGTGGCGGTGATCGCGATCGCGGCAAGCGCCCGTTGATGGCCGAAATCGTTGAGCGCCTGGCCGATGGCGTACTCGTCACCGATGACAACCCGCGCAGCGAAGCCCCAAGCCAGATTTTCGACGATATCCGTGTCGGCTTCAAAGACGCGTCCAAGGTCACATTCGTCGCCGGGCGTGGCGCAGCCATTGCCCAGCTGATCGCCAGCGCCAGTGCTGACGATGTCGTGGTATTGGCCGGTAAAGGCCACGAGGACTACCAGGAAATCAACGGCGAGCGCCATGCCTTCTCCGATCTGGTCGAGGCCGATCACGCCCTGACCGCCTGGGAGGTCGCGCATGCTTAAAGCGATGAAATTCAGCGAACTGACCCAGGCCTTGTCGGCCCGCGTAGTGTCGAGCGATTGCAGCTTCGACGGCGTCAGTATCGACAGTCGCAACATCAAGCCTGGGCAATTGTTTGTCGCACTGGCAGGCCCGCGTTTCGATGGCCACGACTACCTGAACGACGTCGCTGCCAAAGGTGCCGTGGGTGCCTTGGTACAGCGCGAAGTGGCGGATTCGACCTTGCCGCAATTGTGGGTCGCTGACACCCGCTTGGCCCTGGGCCAACTCGGTGCCTTGAACCGCGCTGCCTTTGATAAGCCGGTTGCAGCCATCACCGGCTCCAGCGGCAAAACCACGGTCAAGGAATTGCTCGCCGGTGTGCTGCGCACGCGCGGGCCGGTGCTTGCCACGCGTGGCAACCTGAACAATGATTTCGGCGCTCCGCTGACCCTGCTCGAACTGGCCCCGGAACACACGGCGGCGGTGATCGAGCTGGGTGCTTCGCGCGTCGGCGAAATCGCCTACACCGTGGCGCTGACCAAGCCTCACGTTGCGATTATCAACAACGCCGGCACCGCCCACGTAGGCGAGTTTGGCGGCCCTGAGAAAATCGTCGAAGCCAAGGGTGAAATCCTTGAAGGCCTCGATGCCTCGGGCGCTGCAGTCTTGAACCTCGACGACAAGGCCTTCGAGACCTGGCGTGTACGCGCCGCCGGTCGCAAGGTGCTGACCTTTGCCGTATCGAACGCAGCGGCTGATTTTTACGCGTCCAACATCACCGTCGACGCGCGTGGCTGCCCGTCCTTCACCTTGCACACACCGCAAGGTGATGAGCACGTGCAGTTGAACCTGCTGGGTAACCACAACGTCGCCAATGCCTTGGCCGCGGCCGCCGCCGCCCATGCCCTGGGCGTGTCGCTGTTCGGTATCGCCACCGGTCTGGGCGCTGTGCAGCCGGTCAAGGGCCGCACGGTCGCGCAACTGGCGAGCAACGGTATGCGCGTGATCGACGACACCTATAACGCCAACCCGTCCTCCATTAATGCCGCTGTTGACCTGTTGAAAGGCTTTGCCGGGCGCAAGGTTCTGGTACTGGGTGATATCGGCGAATTGGGCGATTGGGCAGAGCAAGGCCACCGCGAAGTCGGCGCTTACGCCAGCGGCAAAGTCGACGCGCTCTACGCCGTCGGCCCGAACATGGCGCATGCCGTCGATGCTTTCGGTCTCGGCGCGCGGCATTTTGCAACCCAGGCCGAGCTGATCCAGGCACTGGCTGCGACTGAACAAGACAAACACACAACCATTTTGATCAAGGGATCGCGCAGCGCGGTGATGGAAAACGTCGTCGCGGCCTTGTGTGGCTCAAGTACGGAGAAACATTAATGCTGCTGCTGCTGGCTGAGTATCTGCAACAGTTCCACAAAGGCTTCGCGGTCTTTCAGTACCTGACCCTGCGCGGGATTTTGGGTGTGCTGACCGCGCTGTCTCTGTCGCTGTTCCTGGGGCCGTGGATGATCCGCACCCTGCAGAACCTGCAAATTGGTCAATCGGTTCGTAATGACGGCCCGCAGTCGCACCTGTCCAAATCCGGCACCCCGACCATGGGCGGCGCGCTGATCCTGTCGTCCATCGGCATCAGCACCTTGCTCTGGGCTGACCTGCATAACCGCTATGTGTGGGTGGTGCTGCTGGTGACCCTGTTGTTCGGCGCCATCGGCTGGGTCGATGACTACCGCAAAGTGATCGAGAAAAACTCCAAGGGGTTGCCAAGCCGCTGGAAGTATTTCTGGCAGTCGGTATTCGGCCTTGGCGCTGCGATCTTCCTTTACACCACCGCGCCAAGCGCGGTTGAAACCACTTTGATCATTCCGATGCTCAAAGACGCCAGCATTCCACTGGGCATCGGCTTTGTGGTGCTGACCTACTTCGTGATCGTCGGTTCCAGCAACGCGGTGAACCTGACTGACGGCCTCGACGGCCTGGCGATCATGCCGACGGTGATGGTCGGCGGCGCGCTCGGCATCTTCTGCTACCTGTCGGGTAACGTGAAATTCGCTGAATACCTGCTGATCCCGTATGTACCGGGCGCGGGTGAACTGATCGTGTTCTGCGGCGCACTCATCGGTGCCGGCCTGGGGTTCCTGTGGTTCAACACTTACCCCGCACAAGTCTTCATGGGCGACGTTGGCGCACTGGCGCTGGGCGCAGCCTTGGGCACCATTGCGGTGATCGTCCGCCAGGAAATCGTGCTGTTCATCATGGGCGGTGTGTTCGTGATGGAAACCCTGTCGGTGGTCATCCAGGTGGCTTCCTTCAAATTGACCGGGCGTCGCGTGTTCCGCATGGCGCCGATCCACCACCACTTTGAACTCAAGGGCTGGCCCGAGCCACGCGTGATTGTCCGTTTCTGGATCATCACCGTGATTCTGGTACTGGTCGGCCTTGCCACCCTGAAACTGAGGTAGAAACGAGTGTCCCTGATCGCTTCAGACCACTTCCGCATCGTTGTCGGCCTCGGCAAGAGCGGCATGTCCCTGGTTCGCTTCCTGGCGAACCGGGGCACGTCGTTTGCCGTGGCTGACACGCGGGAAAATCCACCGGAGCTGGTCACGCTGCGCCGTGACTACCCGCACGTGGAAGTGCGTTGTGGCGAGTTGGATGTCGAGTTTCTGTGCCGTGCCGATGAGCTCTACGTGAGCCCCGGCCTGGCCTTGGCGACACCGGCCCTGCAAGCGGCAGCGGCGCGTGGCGTGAAGCTGTCTGGCGATATCGACCTGTTCGCGCGTAACGCGAAGGCGCCGATTGTGGCCATCAGCGGCTCCAACGCAAAAAGCACCGTGACCACGTTGGTTGGCGAGATGGCCGTTGCAGCCGGCAAGCGCGTGGCCGTGGGCGGTAACCTTGGCACCCCGGCGCTGGACCTGCTCAGCGACGACGTCGAGCTGTACGTGATGGAGCTGTCGAGCTTCCAGCTCGAAACCACCCACGACCTGGGCGCCGAAGTGGCGACCGTGTTGAACGTGAGTGAAGACCACATGGACCGCTACAGCGGCCTGCCGGCGTATCACCTGGCCAAGCACCGGATTTTCCGGGGCGCCAAGCAGTTTGTGGTCAACCGCCAGGATGCCCTGAGCCGTCCACTGATAGGCGAAGGCATGCCGTGCTGGACGTTTGGCCTGGGCAAACCTGATTTCAAAGCCTTCGGCATTCGCGAAGAGAACGGCGAGAAATACCTGGCCTTCGAATTCCAGAACTTGATGCCGGTGCGCGAGCTGAAAATCCGTGGCGCGCATAACCAGTCCAACGCCCTGGCAGCCTTGGCGCTCGGGCATGCGGTTGGCTTGCCGTTCGACGCCATGCTCTCGAGCCTGCGCACCTTCGGCGGCCTTGAGCATCGCTGCCAGTGGGTCCGCGACCTCAATGGCGTCAGCTATTACAACGACTCCAAGGCTACCAACGTCGGTGCTGCCTTGGCCGCCATCGAAGGCCTTGGCGCCGACATCGACGGCAAGCTGGTGCTGATCGCCGGTGGCGATGGCAAAGGTGCTGACTTCAAGGACCTCAAAGGTCCGGTGGCTGCACATTGCCGTGCCGTGGTGCTGATGGGCCGTGATTCTGATTTGATCGCCGCCGCCCTCGGCGACGCCGTGCCGCAAGTGCGCGCGACATCCCTGGACGACGCCATCGCTCAATGCAAAGCCCTGGCCCAGCCGGGTGACGCAGTGCTGCTGTCGCCGGCGTGCGCCAGTTTCGACATGTTCAAGCACTACGAAGAGCGCGGCCAGCTGTTCGCCCGCGCCGTGGAGGGTTTGGCATGAACATCAATTTCAGAAATATCATCAAGCCGTATCCATCGCCGATCATCACCGGGCGCGGTATCGACCTCGACTTCCCGATGCTCGCCGGTTGCCTCGCGTTGCTGGGCCTGGGCCTGGTGATGATTACTTCGGCGTCCTCCGAAGTGGCCGCCGTACAGTCGGGCAATACGCTGTACATGATGATCCGTCACCTGGTGTACCTGGTGATCGGCCTCGGCGCGTGCATCGTCACCATGATGATCCCGATTGCCACCTGGCAGCGCCTGGGATGGTTGCTGCTGGTGGGGGCGTTTGGCTTGCTGGTCATGGTGATCCTGCCGGGCATCGGCCGTGAGGTGAACGGTTCGATGCGCTGGATCGGCTTCGGTGCGTTCAACGTGCAGCCGTCGGAAATCGCCAAGGTGTTCGTGGTGATCTACCTCGCCGGTTACCTGGTACGGCGCCAGAAAGAGGTGCGCGAAAGCTGGATGGGCTTCTTCAAGCCGTTCATCGTGCTGCTGCCGATGGCCGGCCTGTTGCTGATGGAGCCCGACTTCGGTGCCACCGTCGTAATGATGGGCGCGGCCGCTGCGATGCTATTTCTCGGTGGCGTCGGTCTGTTCCGCTTCACCTTGATGGTGGTGCTGGCCGTGGCAGCCGTGACGGTGTTGGTGCAGGCGCAACCCTACCGGATGGCCCGTCTGATTACCTTTACCGACCCGTGGTCCGACCAGTTCGGTTCCGGCTACCAGTTGACCCAGGCACTGATCGCCTTCGGTCGCGGCGAGTGGCTGGGCGTGGGCCTGGGCAACAGCGTACAGAAGCAGTTTTACCTGCCGGAAGCGCACACCGACTTCGTGTTCTCGGTACTCGCCGAAGAGCTCGGTGTGGTCGGTTCGCTGTGCACCGTCGCGTTGTTCGTGTTCGTGTGTGTACGCGGCATGTACATCGGTTTGTGGGCCGAGAAGGCCAAACAGTATTTCGCCGCGTATGTGGCGTACGGCTTGTCATTCCTGTGGATCGGCCAGTTCCTGATCAACATCGGCGTGAACGTCGGCCTGCTGCCCACCAAGGGCCTGACCTTGCCGTTCCTCAGTTACGGCGGCAGCTCGTTGGTGATTTGCTGCGCGTGCCTGGGGTTGTTGCTGCGCATCGAGTGGGAGAGTCGAACCCACTTGGGCAGCGAAGAGATGGAATTCAGCGAAAGCGATTTTGCCGAGGAGCCGACCCATGGGCGCTAACGTGCTGATCATGGCGGGCGGCACCGGGGGCCATGTGTTCCCGGCCCTGGCGTGTGCGCGGGAATTCCAGAACCGTGGCTACACCGTGCATTGGCTCGGTACGCCGCGCGGCATCGAAAATGAATTGGTGCCGAATGCCGGTTTGCCGCTGCATTTGATCAACGTCACCGGGCTGCGTGGCAAGGGCAAGCTGTCGCTGCTCAAGGCACCGTTCGTGTTGCTCAAGGCGGTGTGGCAGGCGCGCAAAGTGATTCGCGAAGTGAAGCCGGTCTGTGTGCTGGGCTTTGGCGGTTATGTGACCGGCCCTGGCGGCGTTGCTGCCAAGCTCGCTGGTGTGCCGGTGATCGTGCACGAACAGAACGCCGTCGCCGGCACTGCCAACCGCCTGCTGGTGCCGTTGGCCGCGCGAGTGTGTGAAGCGTTCCCGAATACCTTCAGCGCATCGGACAAACGCCGTACCACCGGCAACCCGGTGCGCACTGAACTGTTTATGGCCATTGCCCGTGAGGCATTGGCCGGGCGCAAGGCGCACCTGCTGATTCTGGGCGGAAGCCTGGGCGCCGAGCCGCTGAACAAATTGTTGCCGCAAGCGTTGGCGCAGCTCCCTGTGGAATTGCGTCCGGAGATCTTCCACCAAGCCGGCAAGAACCACGATGAAGTGACCGCCACCCGCTACCGCGAGGCTGGGGTCGAGGCGAATGTGCAGCCCTTCATCAAAGACATGGCCCATGCCTATGGCTGGGCCGACCTGGTGGTCTGTCGCGCTGGTGCGTTGACCGTCAGTGAACTGGCCGCCGCCGGTCTGCCGTCCTTGCTGGTGCCTTTGCCCCACGCCATCGACGATCACCAGACCCGCAACGCCGAATATTTGGCCGGGGAGGGCGCTGCCTTCCTGCTGCCGCAAAGAACGACTGGCGCCGCCGATTTGGCCGCACGCCTGACCGAGGTTTTGATGCAACCGGAACGACTCAACAGCATGGCGAGCACCGCAAGCCGCCTGGCCAAACCTGACGCAACCCGCACCGTGGTCGATATCTGCCTGGAGGTGGCCCATGGTTGAGAATCAGAAAGCCATGCCACAACCCGAGATGCGCCGCATCCGTCGTATCCACTTCGTCGGTATCGGCGGCGTGGGCATGTGCGGCATTGCTGAAGTACTGCTGAACCTTGGCTACCAAGTGTCCGGCTCCGACTTGAAAGAGTCGCCGGTCACTGACCGCCTGAAGTCCTTTGGCGCGCAGATCTTTATCGGCCACCGCGCCGAGAACGCTGCTGAAGCCGACGTATTGGTAGTTTCCAGTGCCGTGAACACCTCCAACCCGGAAGTGGCCACCGCTCTTGAACGCCGTATTCCGGTGGTGCCGCGTGCCGAGATGCTCGCCGAGCTGATGCGTTATCGCCACGGCATCGCCGTCGCCGGTACGCATGGCAAAACCACCACCACCAGCCTGATCGCCTCGGTGTTCGCTGCCGGTGGCCTGGACCCGACCTTCGTGATCGGTGGTCGCCTGAATGCCGCCGGCACCAATGCCCAGCTGGGCACCAGCCGTTACCTGATCGCCGAAGCCGATGAAAGTGATGCGAGCTTCCTGCACCTGCAACCGCTGGTCGCTGTGGTCACCAACATCGACGAAGACCACATGGCAACTTACGACGGTGACTTCAACAAGTTGAAGAAAACCTTCGTCGAGTTCCTGCACAACCTGCCGTTCTACGGTTTGGCCGTGGTGTGCCTGGACGATCCGGTGGTGCGTGAAATCCTGCCGCTGGTCAAGCGTCCGACCGTGACCTACGGCTTCAGCGAAGACGCCGACGTGCGCGCAATCAATGTGCGCCAGGAAGGCATGCAAACCTTCTTCACCGTGCTGCGCCCTGACCGCGAGCCGCTGGACGTCTCGGTGAACATGCCGGGCAACCACAACGTGCTCAATTCCCTGGCGACCATCTGCATCGCCTCCGATGAAGGTGTCAGCGATGAAGCCATTGTTGAAGGCCTGTCGCGCTTTGCCGGTGTCGGCCGTCGCTTCCAGGTCTACGGCCAGCTGCCGGTCGACGGCGGTGACGTGATGCTGGTAGACGACTACGGTCACCACCCGACCGAAGTTGCCGCTGTGATCAAAGCCGTGCGCGGTGGCTGGCCGGAGCGCCGCCTGGTGATGGTTTACCAGCCGCACCGCTACAGCCGCACCCGTGATTTGTACGACGATTTCGTCAATGTATTGGCCGATGCCAACGTGCTGCTGCTGATGGAAGTCTACCCGGCCGGCGAAGAGCCGATCCCGGGCGCCGACAGCCGCAAGTTGTGCAACAGCATCCGTCAGCGTGGCCAGTTGGACCCGATCTACATCGAGCGTGGCGTGGACCTGGCGCCGATCGTCAAGCCGCTGCTGCGTGCCGGTGACATTCTGCTGTGCCAGGGCGCCGGTGACATTGGTGGTCTCGCGCCTAAGTTGCTGGCGAGCCCGCTCTTTGCAGCTGTGCAGGGGAAGTCGAAATGACCACGAACTACGACGCCCTGTTTTCCACCATTACGCCTGCCGACTTCGGCCGCGTGGCCGTGCTGTTCGGCGGCAAGAGCGCTGAGCGCGAAGTGTCGCTCAAGTCCGGCAACGCCGTGCTCGAAGCCCTGCAAAGCGCCGGCGTGAACGCGTTCGGTATCGACGTGGGCGATGATTTCCTCGCGCGCCTGTTGGCCGAGAAGATCGACCGTGCCTTCATCATCCTGCACGGCCGTGGCGGTGAAGATGGCAGCATGCAAGGCCTGCTTGAGTGTGCCGGCATCCCTTACACCGGCAGCGGCATCCTCGCGTCGGCATTGGCGATGGACAAGTTACGCACCAAGCAGGTGTGGCACAGCCTGGGTATTCCAACCCCGCGTCACAGCGTGCTGTGCAGTGAAGACGATTGTATTTCTGCAGCCAAGGAACTGGGCCTGCCTTTGATCGTCAAACCTGCCCATGAAGGCTCCAGTATCGGCATGGCCAAAGTGAACTCGGCCGCCGAATTGATCGACGCATGGAAAGCGGCAAGTACCTACGATTCGCAAGTGTTGGTGGAACAGTGGATCCAGGGTCCCGAGTACACCATCGCCACCCTGCGTGGCCAGGTATTGCCGCCTATCGCATTGGGCACGCCCCACACCTTTTACGACTACGACGCCAAGTACGTGGCTTCCGATACTCAGTACCGGATCCCGTGCGGCCTCGACGCAACCAAGGAACAGGAATTGATGGACCTCACGGCGAAAGCCTGTGAGGCGCTGGGTATCGCCGGTTGGGCGCGGGCAGACGTGATGCAGGATGACCAAGGGAATTTCTGGTTCCTTGAAGTCAACACTGCTCCCGGCATGACCGATCACAGCCTGGTACCTATGGCCGCTCGCGCAGCGGGCCTGGATTTCCAGCAGTTGGTGCTGGCGATTCTGGCCGCCAGTATCGAGCCTCGAGGCTAAGCACATGAAAGGCGCATCGCTTCGTCATCAGCCCCCACAAGCACCCGGCCGCAAGCCGGTGCCACGGGGCGCCAGCCGAATGGTGGCTAAAGAGCCGATGTCGGCGCGCCTGCCGAAAGCCAATTTTGGTTTTCTCAAGGCCTTGTTCTGGCCGGTGTTGCTGGTGGTGCTGGGCTTCGGCACGTACGAAGGCGCGCAGCGTCTGCTGCCGTATGCCGACCGGCCAATCACCAAGATCAGCGTGCAGGGCGACTTGAGTTACATCAGCCAGCAAGCGGTACAGCAGCGTATTGGCCCGTTCCTGGCGGCGAGTTTTTTCACCATTGACCTGGCCGGTATGCGCCGGGAGTTGGAGCAGATGCCGTGGATCGCCCATGCCGAGGTCCGCCGCGTTTGGCCGGACCAGGTGACGATCCGCCTGGAAGAGCAACTGCCCGTGGCCCGTTGGGGCGATGAAGCGCTGTTGAACAACCAGGGCCAGGCGTTCACACCGCGTGAGCTGGCCAACTACGAGCACCTGCCGCAGCTGTTCGGGCCGCAGCGGGCGCAACAGCAAGTGATGCAGCAGTACCAGGCCTTGAGCCAGATGCTGCGGCCACTGGGCTTCTCCATCGCACGCCTGGAATTGCGTGAGCGGGGCAGCTGGTTTTTGACCACCGGGGCAGGCAGTTCCGGCCCGGGCATCGAGTTGTTGCTGGGACGCGACCGCTTGGTGGAAAAGATGCGCCGCTTTATTGCCATCTATGACAAGACCTTGAAAGAACAGATTACGAACATTGCGAGCGTCGACCTGCGTTACGCCAACGGCCTGGCCGTCGGCTGGCGTGAACCAGCTGCGCCGACGACAGCCAAACCCGCTGTCGCGAAGAATTAAGAAGAGGCAGGACCCATGGCAAACGTGCAAAGCGGCAAAATGATCGTCGGTCTCGATATCGGCACCTCCAAGGTGGTGGCGCTGGTCGGCGAGGTCGGGGAAGACGGTGTTATCGAAATCGTCGGTATCGGCACGCATCCGTCCCGGGGCCTGAAGAAGGGCGTGGTGGTGAACATCGAGTCCACCGTGCAATCGATCCAGCGCGCCATCGAAGAAGCCCAGCTGATGGCCGGCTGCCGGATTCACTCGGCGTTCGTCGGCGTGGCCGGCAACCATATCCGCAGCCTGAACTCCCACGGCATCGTGGCGATCCGCGACCGCGAAGTCAGCTCGGCAGACCTTGAGCGCGTACTCGACGCCGCCCAGGCCGTGGCGATCCCGGCTGACCAGCGTGTGCTGCACACCCTGCCGCAGGACTACGTGATCGACAACCAGGAAGGCGTGCGTGAGCCGCTGGGCATGTCGGGCGTACGTCTGGAAGCCAAGGTTCACGTGGTGACCTGCGCCGTCAACGCGGCACAGAACATTGAAAAATGCGTGCGTCGCTGCGGTCTGGAAATCGACGACATCATTCTCGAGCAGTTGGCTTCGGCCTACTCGGTTCTGACCGATGACGAAAAAGAGCTGGGCGTGTGCCTGGTGGACATTGGCGGTGGCACCACCGACATCGCGATCTTCACCGAAGGTGCGATCCGTCACACCGCCGTGATCCCGATTGCCGGCGACCAGGTCACCAACGACATCGCCATGGCGCTGCGTACACCGACCCAGTACGCCGAAGAAATCAAGATCCGTTACGCCTGCGCCCTGGCCAAACTGGCCGGTGCCGGTGAAACCATCAAGGTGCCAAGCGTGGGCGATCGCCCGCCGCGCGAGCTGTCGCGTCAGGCCCTGGCTGAAGTGGTCGAACCACGCTACGACGAGCTGTTCACCCTGATCCAGGCTGAACTGCGCCGCAGTGGCTACGAAGATCTGATCCCGGCCGGCATCGTGCTGACCGGTGGCACCTCGAAGATGGAAGGCGCGGTCGAACTGGCCGAGGAAATCTTCCACATGCCAGTCCGCCTGGGCGTGCCGCATGGCGTCAAAGGCCTGGGCGACGTGGTGCGCAACCCGATTTATTCCACCGGTGTGGGCTTGCTGTTGTACGGGCTGCAAAAGCAGACCGACGGCATTTCCCTGTCGGGCCCGAGCATCCGTGACAGCTACCGCAGCGACGACGAGGCCAAAGCGCCGTTGTTCGAGCGGCTGCAGGCTTGGGTAAAAGGCAATTTCTAAAGATTTACCGCGACACCGCAGCACCGCAACAAAGCAGTAGGCGAAAAAACTAGAGAAAATGAAAGGAGAGGGAACATGTTCGAACTCGTAGACAACATCCCCGCAAGCCCGGTTATCAAAGTAATCGGTGTCGGCGGTGGCGGCGGCAACGCTGTCAACCATATGGTCAAGAGCAACATTGAAGGCGTTGAATTCATCTGCGCCAACACTGATGCCCAGGCGCTGAAAAGCATCGGCGCGCGGACCATCCTGCAATTGGGCACAGCCGTGACCAAGGGCCTCGGCGCTGGCGCCAATCCGGAAGTCGGCCGTCAAGCCGCGCTGGAAGACCGCGAGCGTATTGCTGAAGTGCTGCAAGGCACCAACATGGTGTTCATCACCACTGGCATGGGCGGCGGCACCGGTACGGGTGCTGCACCGATCATTGCTGAAGTGGCCAAGGAAATGGGCATTCTGACGGTGGCTGTTGTGACCCGTCCGTTCCCGTTCGAAGGCCGCAAGCGCATGCAGATCGCCGACGAAGGCATCCGTCTGCTGTCTGAAAGCGTCGACTCGTTGATCACCATTCCCAACGAGAAGCTGCTGACCATCCTGGGCAAGGACGCAAGCCTGCTGTCCGCATTTGCCAAGGCAGACGATGTACTGGCCGGTGCCGTTCGCGGTATCTCCGACATCATCAAGCGCCCAGGCATGATCAACGTCGACTTTGCCGACGTACGTACTGTCATGAGCGAAATGGGCATGGCGATGATGGGCACTGGCTGCGCCAGCGGTCCGAACCGTGCACGTGAAGCCACCGAAGCAGCCATCCGCAACCCGTTGCTGGAAGACGTGAACCTGCAAGGCGCACGCGGCATCCTGGTGAACATCACCGCCGGTCCTGACCTGTCCCTGGGTGAGTACTCCGACGTGGGTAGCATCATCGAAGCCTTCGCTTCCGAGCACGCGATGGTCAAAGTCGGCACCGTTATCGACCCGGACATGCGTGATGAACTGCACGTGACCGTGGTAGCGACCGGCCTGGGCGCTAAAATCGAGAAGCCTGTGAAGGTCATCGACAATACCGTTCACACCGGCCACAACAGCCACGCCAGCCAGCAGGCTGCCGCTCCAGCGCCTTCGCGCCAGGAACTGCCGTCGGTGAACTACCGTGATCTGGACCGTCCGACCGTGATGCGCAACCAGGCTCAGGCCGGTGCTGCGGCGTCCCGTAGCCCGAATCCGCAAGATGATCTGGACTACCTGGACATCCCGGCATTCCTGCGTCGTCAGGCCGATTAATGGAATGTATCAGGGCTATGAAGGTGATTGGTGTTCAGCAAAGGTCTGGTCTGTTATTATCGCCAGCCTTTGTTGATACCAGTTCGCAATTTGCGCTGAAGCGGTCCAAGCCATGATTAAACAACGCACCCTGAAGAATATTATCCGTGCCACAGGTGTAGGTCTGCACTCCGGGGAGAAGGTATACCTGACCCTCAAGCCTGCACCTGTCGACACCGGCATCGTGTTTGTTCGTGCCGACCTGGACCCTGTGGTGCAGATTCCTGCTCGCGCGGAAAACGTTGGCGAAACCACGATGTCGACCACGTTGGTCAACGGTGACGTCAAAGTGGACACGGTGGAGCACTTGCTCTCGGCCATGGCTGGCCTGGGCATCGATAACGCCTACGTCGAGCTCTCCGCGTCCGAAGTCCCCATCATGGATGGCAGCGCTGGACCCTTCGTATTCTTGATTCAATCTGCCGGCCTGGAAGAACAGGACGCAGCCAAGAAGTTCATTCGCATTCTGCGGGAAGTGACAGTAGAAGACGGCGACAAGCGCGCCACCTTCGTCCCGTTCGAAGGCTTTAAAGTGAGCTTTGAGATCGATTTCGATCACCCGGTATTCCGTGACCGCACCCAAAGTGCAAGCGTGGATTTTTCCAGCACTTCGTTCGTAAAAGAAGTCAGCCGCGCCCGTACCTTTGGTTTCATGAGTGACATCGAGTACCTGCGCAAGCACAACCTCGCACTCGGCGGCAGCGTTGAAAACGCCATTGTGGTCGACGCGGATGGTGTACTGAACGAAGACGGCCTTCGCTACGAAGACGAATTTGTGAAGCACAAGATCCTCGATGCAATCGGTGACCTCTACCTGCTGGGCAATAGCCTGATAGGCGAGTTCAAAGGCTTCAAGTCGGGCCACGCCCTTAACAACCAGCTGCTGCGCAAGTTGATTGAGCAGACAGACGCTTGGGAAGTCGTGACCTTCGAAGATGCCAGCACCGCACCGATCTCTTACATGCGTCCCGTTGCGGCGGTGTAAGTAACAACTCTCTTTCTTTAGTTTTGAAAGGCCACCTTCGGGTGGCCTTTTTTTTGCGCGCCCGATCAGGCAGGTGGTCTATCAGGATACTTGTTGAAACCACTGACGGTTTATTTGTAGGAACTGATACCTCGCCGAGTCCCACAAACTCTACGTGAAGCCGTCGAATTTACGACATTTAAAAGTTGAACAACGATGGCGTTAACTTCACAGCTAAGGAACCTATAACTATCCAATGCGAGTGTAACGCCCATGAATAATGTCTCCGCAAACCCCGTATATCGCGCGCCTAACCAACAGCAAGCCAACGGCGGTGTTAATAACCAACAACCCCCACGGGCCTTGACGGCGCCTTATACGGCCAATATTTTCGGGGGCGAGGCAAAGTTTCAACCGATTCCCACCCTCACTTTCGTTCCGGCAACGTCTGCCACCATTGCGGCCAGGCTCACCCCGCTTCCTGGCGGGCCGAGCGTTGGTGTCAGCGCCACGGCGAGGTTTCAACCGGTGATCACCTTGCGTCCAAACGACGCCGGCGGCCTGAATGTCGCCGTGGAACCGAAGATGCAAATAGAGTTGAACGGTAATTTGAGTGCAGGCATTCCAAATATCTTGGGGACGGGGATTGGCGTCAGGGGCGGCGGCACCGTCTCCAAGTGGTTTACGTTCAGCGCTCCGGCGTTCAGCGTTAATGTGAACCCGAATGGCTCATTCAATCTGAACGCTAATCTCAATCCCACGCTGACTACAACCCAGCGTATTGGTCTGAATGGTGGTGTGCAGGGCAGCGTTTCATCTTCGGGATTTGGTGCGGGCGCGGGTGTGGACCAGAGCCATGTGCATCAAACACAGCAAGAGTTAAAAGTGGGTGGCCCGGGCGTTCAGTTCGCGATGGCGCCTCGTGGCAGGCCAACAATAACGACAAACTTCGATAACACGGTTTCCATCTCTAATAGTTATAGTTTCGTCCCCAGGACGTCTCTCAGCGCTAATGTTCAGGGCGGTCCCGTCACCTTTAATGGGGGGGTGGGTATTACACCGGGGGTTACCGTTAAATACAAAATGACATTCAGTACTGACTTCTCGAGCAAGATTCCTCCAAAAACTGAAGTGTCTGTAACACCAGGGGTAACGGTTGACGCTTCCTTCGGTGTTGGCGTGTCGCTGTTCCCTCGAGACTGGCCTGTCAGCCTTGAGGCATCAGTCGCTGCCCATCCTTATGTCGCGGCTTCAGCGGGGGGCAGTTATACGGTGTAAGTCAATACGCCCGGCTCTGCGGATGGGCGTGTTCTTTTCAGGACAGGGCGGCTGCATCCACAATCCGGTTTCGCCCAGTGTGCTTGGCCTCGTACAACGCCTGGTCCGCACTCAGCAGCACTGCCTCCAACGACATGCGGCTGCGTTTATTCCACGTACTCATGCCGATACTCACGGTAATCGGCCGCTCAGCACCGGCAACCCGTGGCAAGTACTCGACGCTGCTGCGGATGTGTTCGGCGATCACCCATGCACCCTTGGCGTCGGTATGCGGCAGCACCACCGCAAACTCCTCGCCGCCATAACGCGCTGCCAGATCAGCCGGGCGGCGGATGTTGTTGTCGATGACGTGGGCCACGGTGCGCAATGCTTCGTCGCCGCCGTGGTGGCCATGACGGTCGTTGAACGCCTTGAAGTGGTCCACGTCGATCATCAACAGCGTCAGCGGTTCGGTTGAGCGTTGGGCGCGGTCCCATTCCAGACGCAGGCGCTGGTCCAGGGCGCGGCGGTTGGCCAGTCCGGTCAGGGCATCGGTGGCTGCCAGTTCTGACAGCACTTGTTCGGCGCGGTGGCGGCGGCGCAACTCTTTGCTCAGCATCCAGCTCAGCCACAGCAAACCTATGCACAGCACCCCCGTTGCCAGGCTGATCAGCAGTGCCGCGCGCTTCCATTGGGCGAATATCTCATCGTTCGACAGGGCGACCGCCACAATCAGCGGTAAGTTGCCGACGGTAGAGAAGGTGTAGAGCCGCGCCTGATGGTCGACGCTGGAAACGCCACTGAAGCTGCCGTCTCGCTCCTTGAGCATGCGGCCCACGTTGGGACGTTGGCTCAAGTCCTTGTCGATCATGTCCAGTTCCAGCAGGGGATGTTGCGCCAGCAGGATGCCCTGCTGGTTGATCAGGTTGATGGTGCTGTTGCTGCCGATATTCAGGCTGCTGAACAGCTGGTGGAAGTACGACAGGCGCATGGAGGCCACCGCGACACCCTGAAAACGCCCGTCGGGCCCGGAAATACGCCGGCTGAATGCAATGCGCCACGGGTCGTCACACACGCACCGGGCTATGAACGGCCGGCTGATATACAGCCCGGCTTCGGGGTTTTTACGCTGCACCTGGAAATAGTCGCGGTCGGCGAAGTTGCCGGTCTTGGGCGTGAGCAAGGACGAGTCGGCGATTACCTCGCCATTCGCGTCGAGCAGCAAGATGTCGCCCTTGTACGGCGCGGCGGCGGAGCGGTCGAACAGTATCAGGTGGCGAATATCGGCGGAGACGCTGTGCAGGTCATTGCGCTCGGTGGCGGCGATCAGGCCCTTGAGGGCCATATCGTAAAGCTCAACGTTGCGCAGCACGTCGGCGTCGATCAGTTGGGTGATGTTGTTGGCGGTGCGCTTGGCGGTCTGTAGGGTAATGGCGTGTTCGCGAATCAGCAGCACCGCCACCATTGCCACGATCAGCAGGGCCGTGAGGGCGCTGCCCAGGATCAGCAAGCGTTCGGGGCGACGTGTAGGGCGGGAAAGGCTGGGGCTCATCGGGCGTACTTCTGCTTCGAGGATGCCCATAGCGTAGTACGTGTGCAGCGTTGCAGCAGGTCAGCGCGTGGCCGCTTCCACAATCCGGTTGCGCCCAGTGTGCTTGGCTTCGTACAGCGCTTGATCCGCCTGCAGCAACAACGCCTCGAGTGACAGGCGGCTGCGTTTGTCCCACGTGCTCATGCCAATACTCACGGTAACTGGCTGCTCAGCGCCGGCAACGCGCGGCAGGTGCTCGACACCGCTGCGGATATGCTCGGCGATCACCCAGGCGCCCTTGGCGTCGGTGTCCGGCAGCACCACCGCAAACTCTTCCCCGCCATAGCGCGCGGCCAAGTCGGCCGGGCGGCGGATGTTGCCACCGATCACCTGCGCGACTGTGCGCAATGCCTCGTCGCCGCCGTGATGGCCATGACGGTCGTTAAAGGCCTTGAAGTGGTCTACGTCGATCATCAACAGTGTCAGCGGCTCGGTCGAGCGCTGCGCGCGGTCCCATTCCAGGCGCAGGCGCTGGTCCAGGGTGCGGCGGTTGGCCAGGCCGGTGAGCGCATCCGTGGCGGCCAGTTCAGACAACACCTGTTCGGCGCGATAGCGGCGGCGCAGTTCGCGGCGCAACATCCAGGTCAGCCACAACAGGCCGATACACAGCACGCCGGTGGCGCCGCTGGTCAGCAACGCGGCACGTTGCCAGGGGGCGAACACGTTTTCGCTGGCCAGTGCCACCACCACAATCAACGGCAGCTCGCCGACCTTGGTGAACGTATACAAACGCTCTGTGCCAGAGAGGGCGGAAATCGCCTGGAAGCTGCCTTCGCCTTCGCGCAGTATGCGTTTGAAATTGGGCCGGTCGCTGAGGTCCTTATCAATCATGTCGCGCTCCAGCAGTGGCTGCTGGGCCAGAAGAATGCCACGGGTGTTCAGCAGGTTGACGGAGCTGCCGTTGCCGATGGTGAGGCGGTTGAACAGTTGATCGAAATACGCCAGGCGCATCGTCGCCACGGCCACGCCGGCAAACTCGCCGTCGGGCCCTGTTACTCGGCGACTGAATGCCATGCGCCACACTTGATCGCAATCGCAACGGATCTTGAACGGGCGGCTGATAAACAGCCCTGCCTGTGCATTCTGTTTATGCACCTGGAAATAGTCACGGTTGGCGAAATTGCGCGGCGTCGGCTGCAACGTCGAAGAATCGGCAACCACCGCACCACTGGCATCCAGCAATAGCACTTCGCCCTTGAAGGGCGCTGCGGTGGATTGATCAAACTGCACCATGTGCCGGATGTCCGGCGGCGTCTGCGTGAGGTCATTGCGCGTGGTGGCCGTGATCAAGCCCTGCAGCGCCAGGTCGTAGAGTTCGGCGTTACGCAGCACATCGGCATTGATCAATTGGGTGATATTGGTGGTCGAGCGCTTCGCCGCCTCCAGGGTGCTGGCGTGTTCGCGGGTCAGCAAGGCGGCGACGATAACCACGATCAGGATGACGGTGAGGCCACTGCCCAGAATCAGCAGAAGCTCCGAGCGGGCAGGTAAAGAAGGAGGGCGGAGTTGACTCATCGCGCAGGCTTCAACAGGGAAGATGCTGGCAGTTTAGTTCTACGCGATGAAAATTAAATCACTGGTTAAAAAAGAAAGGTCTGCGGGTTAGAACACGTTGATCGGGTAGTCCACGATCACCCGGTATTCGTCCACGTCCCGATCCACCGCCGCGTAGCCGTTGCCGCCGCGATTGGTGGCCCACTGCAGGCGCACAGCCAAATCCTTGGCCTTGCCGCCTTGCACCACGTACTTCAAATCGATATCGCGCTCCCAGTGTTTAGCGTCCTTGCCATCGGCGCTGTACCAGGCGCTGTAGCCACGACTGTTCGGGTCGACTTTGGTCAGGTCGGTCTTGCCGCTGATGTAGGACACGGCGGACGTCAGCCCCGGCATGCCGAGGCCGGCGAAGTCATAGGCGTACTTGAGTTTCCACGAGCGCTCGTTGGGGCCGTTGAAGTCCGAGTATTGCTGGGAGTTGTCCAGGTAGATGCTGTCGCCCTGGCTGATGTAGTCGAACGGCGTGTTGCCGTTGACCCGCTGGTAGGCGGCGGTGACGCTGTGGTTGCCCACGCCCACGGTGAAATGCAGGCTGTAGGTGTTGTTGTCGATATTACCCAGCAGCGACTGGCCGGTGTCCTGGGTGTGGTAGTAGTGCAGGCCCGGGTTGAGGCTGACCAGGTCGTTCAGCGCGTAGGTGTAGTCCAGGTCGTAGTAGTACTGGTGCCACACGTCTTTGAGTTCGGAGGCGTACAGGTTGCTGGTCAAGCCTGGGATGGCGCTGAACGACACACCGGCCCAGTTCAGGTGCTGGCTGTCGGCGTGGTCCGGCAGCGCGCCGTAGCTGGTGCCGATGCGCCGGTGGCCGCTCTGGTTGTAGAGCTTGGTGAAGCTGGCCTGGCCGCCTTCAAACATCCAGCCGTCGAAGCTGTGGTTGGTCAGGCTTACGCCACGGAAATCCTGCGGCAGCATGCGGGTCATGCCGCCGGCGATCACCGGGTTATTGAGGAACAGGTCGCCGGCTTTCAGCTCGGTGTCGAAGGCGCGCATTTTCAAGGTGCCGCCGGCGGTGGAGAACGAGCCGGGGGCTTTGCCGTTGCCGCTGCCATACGGCAGGATGCTGGAGCCGTCGGTGCCGCCGCCGCCATCGAGTTTGAGGCCGAGCATGGCGTTGAGGTCCAGGCCGAAGCCGACAGTGCCTTGGGTGTAGCCGGATTCGAAGGTGCCGAAGAAGCCTTGGCCCCATTCCTTGCTGTCATCGGTGTGAATGTCGCGACGGTCGCGGTTCATGTAGTAGTTGCGGGTGTTGATCTTGAGGCTTGCGCCTTCGACGAAACCGTCGGTGGGGGTGGTGTCTGCCGCGTGGGCGAGGGGGACAATCGTTGCTGCAATCGCGAGGAATAGCGGGGTGAACGTCAGCGAGTTCTTCACCGGTGGAGCTCCTTTGGTCAATCGTAAACGGCCAATGTCGTGGGGGTGTGCCTGGCCTTTTTTTTGCGGCAAAAAAAAGCCGCTGAAGTCAGCGGCTTTAAACAGATTCCCAGTGTAGAGCCCTGGAAATAAGTCGAGGGAAATTTGGGTGAGCGGGAAGCTGTGTTTGCCGTTGCGCTCATCGGTGCGTCAAATTAACGCAGGTGAGCGGTGTGATACAGAGTGTAACAAGATAATGACTGTTGCCCAAATCGCAACAGTCTTGGGGGCGTTGGGAGGGGGTTGCTCTTGATGGCGGTGTGTCAGCTGGCTACTTGGTTGGGGTGCATATCCGTTGCTGCGGTAACGGCTTCGTATGGTTCCGCTCTTACAGCGGGTCACTTTTGGCAAACGCCCGGAATGCCGGCCCAGCCAAAAGTAACCAAAAGGTCTTTGCCCCACCACTCGGTGCCTCGCCTAGGCTCGGCATGCCCGCACTCCGGCCCGTTTCCGCGGGTCGCCGCGATGGGCCATCCATGGCCCAGCGCGGCTAAACCGGCATCCCTGCCGGTTTACCCGCTCCACCGTGCCTACGTGCGGCCATCGTGGTTAACGGGGCCTGTCAGATCAAAATCAAGATCAAAAGCAAGAGCACGGCGGCCTAGTAGCCGACCTGAGTGGTAGAAGCAAAAGCAGATCAAGAACAGAGCAAAACAGATCTGCTTTTCTGTGGGAGCTGGCTTGCCTGCGATGCAGACACCTCGGTACATCAGGCATAACCAGTTGATGCCTTCGCAGGCAAGCCAGCTCCCACATTTGACCGAGTACACCCATCTACCTGATGTACTGAGCTCAAAATGTGGGAGCGGGCTTGCTCGCGAATGCGGTGAGCCATTCACCAATGCATAAACTGACACACCGCCATCGGGAGCAAGCCCCCTTCCCACAATTAGACCGAGAACAGCTTCAGTAAACAGGTCGGCTGCCAGGCCGCCTTGGCTTTGCTTTTGATTCAACCACTCAGGTCGGCTACTAGGCCGCCGTGCTGTAGATTTTGATCTTGATTTTGATCTTAGGCGCCCCGTCAACCACGCTGGCCGAACGCAGGCTTTGGAGCGGGGGTAAACCGGCAGGACGCCGGTTTAGCCGCGCTGGGCCAAGGATGGCCCATCGCGGCGGCCCCCGCTCCAAAGCCTGCGTGAGGGCACACCGAGCCGGAGGCGAGGTGCCGAGTGGTGGGGCAAGAGCCTTTTGGTTACTTTTGGGCTCTTTTCAAAAGTGACCCGCCGTAAGGGCGGAACCCATCTCAGCCGTTACCTAAACAACGGATATGTACCCAACACCTAAACCCCCACCTACACCGGCAACGTAATGCCAAACGTATTCCCCCCACCATCACTACGCACAAACACATCCCCGCCATGCATCAACGCAATCGCCTTCACAATCGCCAACCCCAACCCATGGTTCGCCCCACTGTTACTGCGCGACGCATCCACCCGATAAAACCGCTCAAACAGTCGCGGCAGATGCTCACTGGCAATCTCATCCCCAGGGTTAGTCACCCCAATCGCCACCTGATGCCCCTGCACCTCAATATTCACCTCAATAACCTGCCCAGCGGCGGTGTGCTGCACCGCATTACTCAGCAGATTAATCAACGCCCGACGCAAGTGAGCTTTCTCGATCTGCACCAAAGCGTCACCACGCACCCGCACCTGAACCTGGGCGTCTTCGAGGATGAAATCCAGGTAGTCGAGCGTGGTCGCCACCTCATCCGCCAGCGAGCTTTCGATCAGCTTGGTTGCCTTGCTGCCCTGATCAGCACTGGCCAGGAACAACATGTCATTGATGATCGAACGCAGCCGCTCCAACTCCTCAAGATTAGATTGCAGCACCTCAAAATAATGCTCGGCCGAACGCCCGCGCGTCAGCGCCACCTGGGTCTGGCCAATCAGGTTGGTCAGCGGCGAACGCAGCTCATGTGCCACGTCAGCATTGAATGACTCCAGGCGCGAATAAGCCTGCTCAACCCGATCCAGCGTGGAATTGAACGAATTGACGAACTGGCTCAATTCCGGCGGCAACGGCGACAGTTGCAAGCGCCCCGAGAGCTTGGGCGGTGCAAGCTTCTGCGCCTCGTCCGACAGTTTGCCCAGCGGCTTGAGGCCAATGCGCGACACCCAAAACCCCAACAGCGCCGCCAGCACCACACCGACAAACGCCAGGCTGACCAGGGCCACCAGCAGTTGGTGCTGGGTCGCGCGGAAGTTCTCGGTGTCGATGGCGATCATAAAGCGCAGTGGCGGGCGCTGTTCTTTCGCCGCGAACTGGCTCACCAACACCTTGAACGGGTATTCACGCCCCGGCAGACGCAAGTCGCGTTTACCGGTCGGCCCTGCGGCGAAGGCGCGGATCTGCGCATCCGGGTTGCCGTACTCGTAGTTCGGATCGCTGCTCACCACCCAGAAGCGGATGCGCTTGTCTTCCTCGCCGAGCAATTTCAGTTTGGCGGTGATTTTCGCCCAGTGGTCCGGCGTGCCGAAGCGGTTTACCGACGACTCCAACACGCTGTAGCGCGCATCCAGCTCGGCGCCGGGCAACAACCCCAAGCCCCGGTCCACTTGCTGGTACAGCGCGCCGCCGATCAACACGAAGATCAGCAGCGCCACCAGCGTGAACATGCCGCTCAGGCGCAGGGCGATGGAATTAGCCGACACTGCGGTTCTCCAGCACATAACCCATGCCGCGAATGGTGTGCAGCAGCTTGGTGTCGAACGGCCCGTCGAGCTTGGCGCGCAGGCGTTTGATCGCCACTTCGACGACGTTGGCGTCGCTGTCGAAATTGATGTCCCAGACCATCTCCGCAATCGCCGTCTTGGAGAGAATTTCACCCTGGCGCCGCGCCAACACGCTGAGCAGCGAGAACTCCTTGGCGGTCAGGTCCAGGCGCAGGCCGTTGCGGCTGGCCTTGCGGCTGATCAGGTCGATCCACAGGTCAGCCACGGTAACCTGCACCGGCTCATGCCCGCCGCTGCGACGGGTCAGCGCTTGCAGGCGCGCCACCAGTTCCAGGAACGAAAACGGTTTGCCCAGGTAATCGTCGGCGCCTTCGCGCAGGCCACGAATGCGGTCTTCCACGCGCTCGCGGGCCGTGAGCATGATCACCGGCGTTTGCTTGCGTGCACGCAGTGCGCGCAATACGCCGAAGCCGTCGAGGCCGGGCAGCATCACGTCGAGCACGATCACCGCGTAATCGTTCTCCAGCGCCAGGTGCAAACCCTCGACGCCTTCGCGCGCCACATCGACGGTATAGCCTTGTTCCGTCAGGCCGCGATGCAAGTAATCCGCGGTTTTTTCTTCATCTTCAATAATCAGGACGCGCATGAGCCTTTTTGCTCCAAGGCGGGGCCTCAGCCTCAGTGTGTGGTCGCCAGCGCCAGCGCTGGTTTGGGCCGGTGGAAAAACCGTTCAAGGTACAAGTATATGACCGGTGTGGTGAACAGCGTCAGCGCCTGGCTTACCAGCAGCCCGCCGACCACTGCGATGCCGAGCGGCTGGCGCAGTTCCGCCCCGGGGCCGGAGCCCAGCATCAGCGGCACCGCGCCGAGCAAGGCGGCGAGGGTGGTCATGATGATCGGCCGGAACCGTGTGACGCAGGCTTCATAAATCGCCTCTTCGGGCGGCAGCCCACGCACGCGCTGGGCCTCCAGGGCGAAGTCGATCATCAGGATGCCATTCTTCTTGACGATGCCGATCAACAGCACCAGGCCGATCAACGCCATGATCGAAAAGTCCTGGCCCAGCAGCCACAGCATGATCAGCGCACCCAGGCCCGCCGAGGGCAAGGTCGAGATGATCGTCAGCGGGTGCACGAAACTCTCATACAACACACCCAGGATAATGTAGACCGCCACCAGCGCCGCGAGGATCAGCCAGGGCTGGCTGGCCAACGAACTCTGGAACGCCTGGGCCGCGCCCTGGAAGGTGCCGATCATGGTCGCCGGCATGCCGATTTCGTTCTTGGCCTGGTTGAGCATGATCACGGCGTCGCCCAACGCCACGCCGGGCGCCAGGTTGAAGGACAGGTTGGCCGCCGGGAACATGCCGTCATGGCTGATCGACAATGGCCCCACGGTTGGCGGGTCGACCTTGGCCAGGGCCGACAGCGGCACCATCTCGTTGGTCAACGGCGAGCGCAGGTAGAAGTAGTTCAGGCTCTCGGCCTTGCCGCGCTGTTGGCTGTCGAGTTCCAGCACCACTTGGTACTGGTTGATCTCGGTCTGGAACTCGTTGATCTGGCGCTGGCCGAACGCGTCATACAGCGCCTGGTCGACGTCGGTGGCAGTCAGGCCGAAGCGCGCGGCGGCCTGGCGGTCGATGCTGATGTGGGTGATGCTGCCGCCCAGTTGCAGGTCGTTGGACAGGTCACGGAACGCCGGGTTGGCGCGCAGTTTTTCGGTGAGGCGTTGGGTCCAGGTATTCAGTGTCGGCCCGTCGTTGCTTTTGAGCACATATTGGTACTGGGCGCGGCTCGGGCCGGAGCTGAGGTTAATGTCCTGGCCCGCGCGCAGGTACAGCACGATGCCCGGCACCTTGGCCAGTTTGGGGCGGATGCGGTCGATGAACTGGCTGGCGGACACGTCGCGATCACCACGGTCTTTCAAGGCGATCCAGAAGCGGCCGTTGGCGATGGTCTGGTTGCTGCCGGTGACGCCCACTGAATGGGAAAACGCTGCCACTGCCGGGTCGGCCTTGACGATCTCGGCCAGGGCTTTGTGCTTGGCGACCATGTCCGGGTACGACACGTCGGCTGCCGCCTCGCTGGTGCCGAGCACAAAACCGGTGTCTTGCACCGGGAAAAAACCCTTGGGAATAAACACGTAGCCGACCACGGCCAGGGCCAGGGTGACCAGGAAGATCGCCACCATCGTGCGTTGATGGGCCAGCGCGCGGCGCAGGTTGCGTGCATACGCGGCGAGCAGGCGCTCACTGAAGCCGGGTTTGTCGTGGGCGTGATGGGTGGGCGCGCGCATGAACAGCGCGGCCAGGGTCGGCGCCAGTGTCAGCGAAACCACCACCGAAATCAGGATGGTCGAGGTCGCTGTCAGGGCAAACTCCTTGAACAGCCGCCCGACCACGCCGCCCATGAACAGCAGCGGGATAAACGCCGCCACCAGCGAGAAGCTGATGGACACCACGGTAAAGCCAATCTCGCCGGAACCCTTGATCGCCGCTTCGCGTTTATCGAGGCCCGCTTCCAGATGGCGGTGAATGTTCTCCACCACCACGATGGCGTCGTCCACCACAAAGCCCACGGCGATCACAATCGCCACCAGCGTCAGGTTGTTCAGGCTGAAACCCAGCACATACATCAGCGCGAAACTGGCGACCAGCGACACGCCGAGCACGCTGGACACAATCAGCGTCGCCGACAATTGCCGCAGGAACAGCGCCATCACCGCCACCACCAGCAAAATGGCGATCAGCAAGGTGACTTCCACTTCATGCAAGGACGCGCGAATGGTCTTGGTGCGGTCGGTCAACACGCTGACCTGCACCGAGGCCGGCAGCATGCCTTCCAGGCGCGGCAGTTCGGCTTGAATGCGGTCTACGGTCTCGACGATGTTGGCGCCGGGCTGGCGCGAAATCACCAGGTTGACCCCAGGCGTGTCGCCGGACCAGGCCTGCACGTAGGCGTTTTCCGAACCGTTGATAACTTTGGCGACGTCGCGCAGCTGAACCGGCGCGCCGTTCTTGTAGGAAACGATTAACTGGCCGTATTCATCCGGGTGAAACAGCTGGTCGTTGGTCGACAGGGTCGACACGCTGTTCTCGCCGTAGATCGCGCCCTTGGCCAGGTTCAAGCTCGATTGCTGGATCGCCACGCGCACGTCCGCCAGGGTCAGGCCGATGGCTGCAAGCTTGTCAGGTGAGGCCTGGACGCGAATCGCCGGGCGCTGTTGGCCGGTGATGTTGATCTGGCCGACGCCGTCGATCTGGCTGATCTGGCGGGCCAGCAGGGTTTCCACGTAGTCACTGAGTTCGGTGCTGGGCATGCTGTCCGAGCTGACACTGAGAATAAGCACCGGGCTGTCTGCCGGGTTGACCTTCTTCCAGGTCGGCAGGCTTGGCATATCGCTGGGCAACTTGCCGGACGCGGTGTTGATCGCCGCCTGCACTTCTTGCGCGGCGGTGTCGATGCTCTTGTTCAGGGTGAATTGCAGGGTCAGCAGGCTTGAGCCCAAGGCGCTGCTGGAGGTCATTTGGGTCATGCCGGGGATGGCACTGAATTGCACCTCCAACGGTGTTGCCACCGACGACGCCATGGTGTCCGGGCTGGCGCCGGGCAATTGCGCGGTGACCTGGATGGTCGGAAATTCCGCTTCCGGCAGTGGCGCAATGGCCAGGCGCGGGAAGGCAATGATGCCCAACAACACCAGGGCAAACGTCAGCAGCAGGGTGGCGACCGGGTGGTCGACGCACCAGGCGGACGGCGAACGGCTGCCGCTCATGGCTGCACCTTGGCGTCGACGGTCTGGATCACTTGCGGCGGCTCCTTGAGCACTTCTACCTGGGCACCGGCCTTGAGCCGCGACTGGCCATCACTGACCAGCACATCACCGGCTTGCACGCCCTTGATGATGTTCACGTCGCTGTCCTGGTAAGTGACTTGCACCGGCACAATCTCGACCTTGTCACCGTTTACGCGGTACACGAAATGCGAGTCGAGGCCGCGTTGTACCACCGTCGGCGGCACCACCAGGGCGTTCTTGTCGAGGGCGGTCTGGATCTTGATGGTCACCAGTTGGCCCGGCCACAGGCGCTGCGAGGCATTCTTGAACTCGGCCTTGGCGCGTAGCGTGCCGGTGGTGGAGCTGATCTGGTTGTCGATCAGGCTCAAGTGGCCTTCACCGAGCAAGTCGCCGGTCTGGCCGTCGGTGTCGGCGCCCAGGTAGGCATCGACGCTGGCCTGGGTCGGCGAGGCAATCAGGCCTTGCAGGGTCGGCAGCATCTGTTGCGGCAGGGAGAACTCGACGGCAATCGGGTCGATCTGGGTGACCGAGAACAAGCCCTGGGTATCACTCATGCGCAGGAAGTTGCCTTCATCCACGGTGCGAATGCCGACGCGGCCTGTGACCGGAGAGCGAATCTGGGTGTAGGAAAGCTGTACCTGGGCCGAGTCGATGGCGGCCTGATTGCCTTGCGCCGTGGCTTTGAGTTGGTTGACCAGGGCTTGTTGCTGGTCATAAGTCTGCTTCGACACGCCGTCGTCGATGCTCAATTCCTTGTAGCGCTTGAGGTTGACCAGTGCCACTTGCAGCTGCGCCTGGCTTTCCCCCAGTTGCGCCTTGGCCTGGTCGAGGCTGGCGCGGATCGAGCGGTCATCGATGGTGGCGAGCAGGTCGCCGGTTTTGACCAACTGGCCTTCCTTGACCAGCAATTTGGTGAGGATGCCGTCGATTTGCGGGCGGATCACAACGCTGTGCAACGACAGCACCGAGCCGATCCCGCTGACAAAGCGGGGGATGTCCTGTTGCACGACGCTCACGACCCGGACCGGGATGGCGGTGGGCGCCGCCAGTTTGGTCTTGGCGGGCCGGGTCAGGGCCCAGGCTGCAATCGCCACTACCACGAGGACACCCACGATCAGGGCGGTTTTTCGTTGAATGTGCATGGAGGTGGGGCGCCGGGGCAAAGGGTTGGGAGAATGAAAGGTCTTTATAGCCCGCCAATCCGGTCAGCACGGTGACTGCTAACTGACAGCGCTGTCAGTAAAGTCCTGCCATTCGTACCGGCGGTGGTTAAAGATCCGAAGCGCGCAGGTATACTGCGCGCCAGTGTGGCCCGCAAGCCGGCCCCGCCTCATTTTCTGCACGCTCCGGAGCTTCCATGACTTCCCCGACACAACCCCCTGTTGAAGCGGCCGACCTCGTCGATCCGGCCGACGCTCAAAGCGTTGAAAAAGCCTCAATCGCGGCGTTCAAGTTTCCGTTCAAGCCGGGTGAGTTGGCTGGGGCCAAGAATGCCGCCCAGCCTTGGTACAAAAATGGTGCCAAAAACGGCCATACCAAGTCCCCAGGCATGGCCCCGCCGGGTACTCGCCGTTCGATGGGTAAACGCTGAGAGTAATGACGCGCAGACTGTGGCGGCTTTTGCCTACAGGGTCTGCTGACCTGTCTGATTGAAGGCCCGTGACCGTTTCTTGAAAGCTTGTGCAGCCTCTGCTCCGCCTCGATTGTTCCAACCGGGGCTGGGTGTAGTGAGGCTGGTCTTTCCAGAAAAGGACGTCCCCTGTGGATTTCATCCGGGTTTTTGTTGTGCCTGCCTTATTGCCTTTGGCCGCTGTTTTCTGCTCCGCTGCGACGGGTGATGAACCCCGGCGCGATATTCGCTTCGCTGTCGTCGCCCAATACCCGCCCTTTCAAAGTCGCGATCAGCAAGGTCAACTGGTGGGGTTGAATATTGAGTTGGGCAATGCCCTTTGCCAACAGCTCAACACGCGTTGTACCTGGGTTGATCAGGTTCTTGTCGAAAGTTTTCAAGCCCTCGAGGCTCGTCGGTTCGATGCGATCATGGGCATAGCCCCCACCTCAAGACGGCGCCAATGGGTGAGCTTTACCGACAATCTTTATCCGTTCATCACGCGGCTCGTGGCGCACAAGGCATCAGGCTTGATGCCTACCGTAGCGGCGCTGCGAGGCAAGCGTGTCGGCGTGCTGCTGGGCAGTAACCGTGAAGCCTTTGCTCGATCAAAGTGGGCGCCGGCGGGCGTCGTCGTCAAGAGTTTCTGGCTCAATGACGAAATGGTTCGCAGCCTGGTGGCCGGGCATATCGATGCGACGCTGCAAGGCACTGTGGAAATGCGCAAGACACTGCTCGACACCCCGGCCGGCCAGGATTTCGACTTCCTTGGCCCCGCCGTTTCGGCCGAACTGCTGGGCGACGGCGTGGCCATTGCGGTGCGCAAGCCGGATATCGCTTTGCGCAATGATCTCAACCACGCGTTGGAACGGCTGAGGCAGAGCGGCGAATACCAGCGAATCCTTCAGCCTTACAAACTGGATGCACCGCTTGCCAGTCCATGATGGCCGATTAATTGCTCGGAACATGCGCTGGATCAGTATTGGCCCCATCGGTGCGCTTAGGGTCGACGCCCTGCCGACTCCTCCAATAATGACGAGCGCGCTTCTCCATGAAGATCAATCTGCCGGTTACCGGTCCAGATGTGGACTTTGCTCCTGACGCCAATAGCTTCTCGACCACCGACCTGGCCAGCGCGATTACCTATGCCAACCGGGACTTTATCGACGTTTGCGGCTATAGCTGCGATGAATTGCTTGGCTGGCATCAGCCGGCGCTAGAGCCAAAAGCCGTCTACTATCACATTTGGGAATTTTCCTACTTAATAAACAGGCGTGTCGTAGTTAAAGACCAGTTAGTGCTTGTTAAAACGCTGTGGGCGTTTGGGCCATGAGTGATTGAGCCCGAATGCCTCACATCACTTTTGCACAGGACAGGTTTATGACTAAGGCAATAAGAATGTTGACGCTTGCTTTGATGATGTTCGCAGGCAGTGGGTGTGCCGTTTCCCCGCCTCCCGCCAACCCATGGAGCGAAATTCGGTTTGGGGTCGAGGCGGATGTGCCGCCATTTGAATACCGCAATGCGCAGGGCCAGCTGGCGGGGTTGGATATAGAGCTGGGTAACGCGCTGTGTGCTGAACTCAACGCGCGTTGCGTGTGGGTCGATCAGCCTTATGCAACCAATATTGCGGCGCTCCAGGCCAAGCACTTCGACGCGATCATGCCGATGACCGCGACGCCGCCCCGGCGTGAAATAGTCGACTTTACCGACCCACTGTATGCCCTTGAAAGCCGGTTGGTCGCCGCCGTGGGTTCCAACCTGCTGCCAGAACCCAACGCGCTCAGGGGCAAACGCGTGGGCGTATTGACGGGCACCAGCCGGGCCGCCTATGCCATGGCGCGGTGGGCACCGCAAGGGGTGCAGGTACGTAGCTTCAACCTCAATGCCGAATTGATCAAAAGCTTGCTGGCCGGGGAGTTGGACGCGACCTTGCAAGACACCATTGAGATTCGCGAGGCGTTGCTGAACACCCCTCAGGGCAGAGCATTTGCCTTTGCCGGACCGGCGATCAAGGATGAGTTGTTGGGCAGCGGCCCCGCCATCGCTACGCGCAAAACCGACCCTGAATTGACGGCGGCGCTGAACAAAGCGCTGCAGCGTCTGAAAGACAATGGCAAGTACGCGGCCATTACCCAGCCTTATCTGGCCCCGGTATCAGGCAAGCCTGAAGCGGCCAAGATGATATTCACCCCGGCAGACGGTGGTTTGCCATTTTCGGAAACCGTACGAGTAGAAGGGCAAACCCTCTACGTTTCAGGGCTGCTGGGGCTGGATAAAAACGGCAAGCTGGTACGCGGCGGCATTAGTGCAGAAACCGCGCAGGCGCTGGAGACCCTGCGCAACACGCTGAAGAAAAACGGCGTGGGCATGGACAGGGTGGCCAAATGCATGGTGATTCTTGCCGACATCAAGGAGTTTGCCGCGATGAACAAAGTCTATGCCAGCTACTTCCAAGCCGACCGCCTTCCTACGCGCACGACCTTCGCCGGCAAGCTGTTAGCCAATGCTCGGATCGAAATCGAGTGCGTGGCCATTCCTTAAGCCCGCGCGCCTAAGAGGCCCGCAATGAAATAAACACGTAGTTGGCCGGCACCTGGGTTGCGATCTGGGCGCCGGCATCCAGCAGTTGTTCGGCGATGTCCATGCCGGACACATGAAACACCCACTCATTGGCCGCGCGCGGCTGATCAATGGCCAACTCGATCGCCTGGGCAAAAGCGTTCATATCCGGCAAGTACGCGGTAAACCCATCGCCTTTGAGCGCGGTGGTGCGAATGCCCAGCAAGGCGCACACCGCCTCTTTGGTCTGCACGTCATCGCGGTCGGCCTGGCGCGAGCGGCGGATCAATTCTGCCAATTCCTGGTCCATCAACTCGCCACCGACGATCAACGCCGGGCCTTGCTCCCAGGACTCCGGCGGGCAGTCTTTGGCCGCTGGGTTCAGTGGGATATGTGGGTTGATTTCCATCGGATAGATGCGACACACCAGCGGGCGACGCTCGTAAATGCCGCAACGGTTGTCTTCGTCAAGATTCCGGCAGCGCCCGGCGTTGTAAGCGGCAAAGGTAATTGCCACAAATGCTTCGGTGCTGCCGCTTGGCACCACGACCGAGCGGCGTTCGGCGTGTTCGCGTTGTTGCACGGGCAAGCCCAGGCCGTTGCCGAGGAACCCCTCCACCAGAACGATGACGTTACCGCCGTCAGCCGCCCACTGCCGGGCCTCTTCGAGGGTCAGGGGCACATGATGGTCGGTGCAGCATTTGCCGCAACCCACGCAGGAAAAGTGAGTGTTCATGGAGGATCTGTCACCAGGCAAGGTCAGAGGGTACTCTTGAACAGTGACGGGTTTTTGCCTCTATGCACTGTCCAGGTTCTTGCAAAGCAAGTTATGCGCCAGTGCCTGTCAGTCCTCGGGCACCACATCGCGCAGCACAAACACCATGCCGGCGCTTTCATACAGTTGCCGGGCGCGCAGGTTGCTCTCGCGCACCTTGAGGTCCACGTAGGGTTCGCCGCGTTGCTTGAACACCTCAAAGGTGTGCAGCAACAAGGCGCGGCCCAGCCCCTGGCCTTGGGCGCACGGGTGTATGGAGAGGTTTTTGATAAACGCGCTGGTCCAGCATTGGGCCACGCCGAGGATGCCGTCGCCGTTACTGGCCACCAGGCACAGCGTGGGGTCGAACTCGGCATCCGTGATGAACTGGTGTTGCCATTGCTCCAGGCTGGCGACGCGGCCACCGCCTTGATCCTGGGCCATGCGCAACACGGCATGAATCGCTGGTGCCAGCTCCGCGCGGTAATGATCCAGCCGCGTACCCGCCGGCCACTGCGGCGCGGGCAGGCTGGCGGTGAGGTCGCGGCGCAGCAGTTGGAAGTATTCCGCCACCGGCTACAGGCCCTTTTGCGCCACGGTTTGCGCAGCGATGACCAGACATTTGGTCAGTTCGGGCGAGGAGAACTTGGTGAGCACCGAATCGGCACCGGCCAGGCGCGCCTTTTCGCTGTTCATCGCGCTGTCCAGGGAGGTGTGCAACAGCACGTAAAGTTCCTGGAAGTCCGGGGTTTCGCGCAGCGTGCGGGTGAGGGCGTAACCGTCCATTTCGGACATTTCGATGTCCGAGACCAGCACGTTGATCTGCTGGGCCGTGCCTTGCAGCTCCAGCAGCACGTCGATGGCTTCCTTGGCACTGCGCGCGGTATGGCAGGTCAGGCCGAGATTGCGCAGGGTGTGCACCGACTGCTGCAGGGCGACCTGGCTGTCATCCACCACCAGAATCCGCGCATTACCGAGTACTTCGGCCTCTTCCATGGTCAGGTCGGTCGGCGCCGCTTCAACCGGCGCCGGGGCGATGCCGTGGATGACCTTTTCGATATCCAGCACCTGCACCAGCCCGCCTTCGACCTGGGTGACCCCGGTGATGAACGAGCGATTACCGCCGGAGCCATACGGCGGCGGGCGGATATCGGTGGTCAGGCAGTGCACGATCTTGCTCACCGCCTGCACATGCAGGCCCTGCTTGGAGCGGCTGACGTCGGTGACGATCAGGCAGCCGCCATTCGGGTCTTGCAGGGGCATTTCGCCCAGGGCACGGCTCAGGTCGATCACCGACAGCGACGCACCGCGCAGCGTGGCGATGCCTTTGACGTGTGGGTGGGACTCCGGCAGCTTGGTCAGCGGCGGGCAGGGGATGATTTCACTGACTTTCAGCAGGTTGATGGCCATCAGCTTGCCGCTGCGCAAGGTAAAGAGCAGAAGCGAAAGTGAATCTGCGCGGGCTTTGGTGGTGGACATAAAAACCTTCTGTGGATCAGGGAAGACGATCTTCTATGGAAGGTTATCGACTTCACACGGCCAGGCTTTAACCGTATTTATGTGGGAGCGGGCTTGCTCGCGAAGACAGTGTGTCAGGCACTGAATGTTTAGACTGACCCATCGCCTTCGCGAGCAAGCCCGCTCCCACAGGGGGAATGCGTCAGCCCTTCCAGACCTGTGGGTTCACCAAGTCCTGCGGGCGCTGGCCCAGCAAGGCGCTGCGCAGGTTGTCCAGGGCGCGATTGGCCATGGCTTCGCGGGTTTCATGGGTGGCCGAGCCGATGTGCGGCAAGGTCACCGCGTTGCTCAGTTGGAACAACGGCGATTCCGCCAGCGGTTCCTGCTCATACACATCCAGCCCGGCACCGCGGATTTTCTGGGTTTGCAGGGCTTCGATCAACGCCGGCTCGTCTACCACCGGGCCACGGGAAATGTTGATCAGGGTCGCGCTGGATTTCATCAGGCCCAGTTCGCGGGTGCTGATCAGGTGGCGGGTCTTGTCGCTCAACGGCACCACCAGGCACACGAAGTCCGCCTCGGCCAACAACTGGTCCAGGCTGCGGAACTGCGCGCCCAGCTCCTGCTCAAGTTGCGTCTTGCGGCTGTTGCCGCTGTACAGGATCGGCATGCTGAAACCCAGGCGCCCGCGACGGGCGATGGCTGCACCGATGTTGCCCATGCCGACGATGCCGAGGGTTTTGCCGTGTACATCGCAACCGAACAACGGCGCGCCGACGCTGGCTTTCCACTGGCCGGCCTTGGTCCATGCATCGAGTTCGGCCACGCGGCGTGCGCTGCTCATCAGCAGGGCGAACGCCAGGTCGGCGGTGCTTTCGGTGAGTACGTCGGGGGTGTTGGTGAGCATGATCCCGCGCTCGTTGAAGTACGGCACGTCGTAGTTGTCGTAGCCCACCGACACGCTGGAGACCACTTCCAGTTTGCTCGCGCGTTCGAGCTGCGCGCGGCCCAACTTGCGGCCTACGCCGATCAAACCGTGGGCGTGGGGCAGGGCTTCGTTGAATTGCGCGTTGATGTCGCCCAGCTTGGGGTTGGGGGCGATCACCTCGAAGTCCTGTTGCAGGCGTTCGATCATCTCGGGGGTGACGCGGCTGAAGGCAAGGACGGTCTTTTTCATTGCAGGCGGGCTCATCGACTACGGGAGAATACTAAGCACGCTAACATTCCTGGGGGGGATTGTCAGGTTGGGGCCGAGGGTGGTGTCTTGGTCGGGGTACATATCCGTTGCTGCGGTAACGGCCACCTATGGTTTCGCTCTTACAGCGAGTCACTTTTGGCAAACGCCCCAAAAGTAACCAAAAGGTCTTTGCCCCACCACTCGGTGCCTCGCTAAGGCTCGGCATGCCCTCACTCCGGCTTGAATCCGTGGGCCGCCGCGATGGGCCATCCTTGGCCCAGCGCGGCTAACCCGGCGTCCTGCCGGGTTACCCACGGATTCAAGCCTGCGTGCGGCCATCGTGGTTAATGGGGCCTGTCAGATCAAGATCAAAATCTACAGCACGGCGGCCTAGTAGCCGACCTGAGTGGTTGAAGCAAAAGCAGGGCAAAAACAGGGCAAGAGCAGATCTGCTTTTCTGTGGGAGCTGGCTTGCCTGCGATGCAGACACCTCGGTACATCAGGTACACCGAGTTGATGCCATCGCAGGCAAGCCAGCTCCCACCTTTGACCGAGTACACACATCTACCTGATGTACTGAGCTCAAAATGTGGGAGCGGGCTTGCTCGCGAATGCGGTGGGCCAGTTACAAATAAGCTGACTGACACACCGCATTCGCGAGCAAGCCCGCTCCCACAATTAGACCGAGAACAGCTTCAGTAAACAGGTCGGCTGTCAGGCCGCCTCGCTTTCGCTTTTGATCTAACCACTCAGGTCGGCTACTAGGCCGCCGTGCTCTTGCTTTTGATCTTGATTTTGATCTTAGGCGCCCCGTTAACCACGCTGGCCGAACGCAGGCTTTGGAGCGGGGGTAAACCGGCAGGACGCCGGTTTAGCCGCGCTGGGCCAAGGATGGCCCATCGCGGCGGCCCCCGCTCCAAAGCCTGCGTGAGGGCACACCGAGCCTAGGCGAGGTGCCGAGTGGTGGGGCAAGAGCCCTTTTGGTTACTTTTGGGGCTCTTTTCCAAAAGTGACCCGCTGTAAGAGCGGAACCAATCTCAGCCATCACCCAAATAACGGATATGTACTCAACCCACCCGCCACCCAGCATCCCAACTCAGTTAGCCAACCGCGCCCCACTAAGGCTGCCACTCAACTCATAAGCCACCAACTCCGCCTGATGCGCCGCCAAAATCTCCGGCAACGACCCGCGCAAGTATTCGACCCACGTCTTGATCTTCGCATCCAGGTACTGGCGCGACGGGTAGATGGCGTACAGGTTCAGCTCCTGCGAACGATAGGTCGGCATCACCCGCACCAACGTGCCGTTACGCAACCCCTCGATAGCCGCATACACCGGCAACAGACCGACACCCATGCCACTGGTGATCGCCGTTTTCATCGCATCCGCCGAATTGACCAGAAACGGCGACGTATTGATCGCCACACTTTCCTGGCCTTCAGGCCCGTTGAAGGTCCACTTATCCAGCTGGATCACCGGGCTCACCAAACGCAGGCAGGCGTGGTTAAGCAAATCCTGGGGCCGCTGCGCGCAGCCCTTGGCCTTGACGTAATCCGGCGAAGCACACGCGATGCTGTAAGTAATGCCCAAACGCTGCGACACGAACCCCGAGTCCGGCAGTTCACTGGCCAGCACGATGGACACGTCGTAGCCCTCGTCGAGCAGGTCCGGCACGCGGTTGGCCAGGGTCAGGTCGAAGGTCACGTCGGGGTGGGTACGGCGGTAACGGGCAATCGCGTCGATCACGAAGTGCTGGCCGATGCCGGTCATGGTGTGCACTTTCAACTGCCCGGCCGGACGGGCGTGGGCGTCGCTGGCTTCGGCCTCGGCTTCCTCGACGTAGGCGAGGATCTGCTCGCAGCGCAGCAAATAACGTTTACCGGCCTCGGTCAGCGCGATGCGGCGAGTGGTGCGGTTGAGCAAGCGGGTTTGCAGATGGGCCTCAAGGTTGGAGACCGCGCGCGAGACGTTCGCAGTGGTGGTGTCCAGTTGCACGGCGGCGGCGGTGAAGCTGCCGGCTTCGGCCACGCAACTGAAGGCGCGCATGTTTTGCAAAGTGTCCATGGAGTGTTCTCAGGGGAGATAGCAAATTGTGACAGAAAGTTACGCCGTCCAGTGATCCCTACCAACGGATTATCGCCTGAACGGTAACAAAGATTCACAGGAATGCCAGCTTATCGTCCTCCATTGCGCCCCCTAGAATTGCGCCACCTTCCCGCAATACCACCTCAGGAATACGCTTGCCGTGCCGCGCATCAGCAGAGAGCTGAAGGCTCTCAGTATTTGGACCTTATCGTTAGCAATCAGCGGCTGCATCGGAACCGGAGGAATCGCCCCCCAAAGCCAGGCCCTCAACGCCAATACCCTGGCCACCGACGAAGCGATTCAACACGCCGCCCAGGACGCCCACTGGCCCACCGCGCAATGGTGGCAAGCCTACGGCGACCTGCAGCTGAACCGCTGGGTGGAAACTGCCACGCAAAACAGTCCGAGCCTGGCCATGGCCGCTGCACGGGTGCGCGAAGCGCGGGCCATGGCCGGGTTTGCCGAGTCGGCCGAGTCGCTGCAGATCAGCAGTGACACCACGCTCAAGCGCCATAACTGGCCGAAGGATCAGTTCTACGGGCCGGGCGAGTTGAGCGGAACGACTACCTGGGACAACAATTCGTCCCTGGGCCTGAGTTATGCCCTCGACCTGTGGGGCCGCGAGAGCAATGCCACTGAGCGCGCCGTCGACCTGGCGCATATGAGCGCCGCCGAAGCGCGCCAGGCCCAGCTTGAATTGCAAAACAACGTGGTGCGCGCCTATATCCAGCTGTCGTTGCACTACGCCAATCGCGATATCGTCGCGGCCACGCTGGCCCAGCAACAGCAGATTCTCGACCTGGCCAACAAACGCCTGAACGCCGGGATCGGCACGCACTTCGACGTCAGCCAGGCCGAAACGCCGTTGCCGGAAACCCATCGCCAGTTGGATGCCCTGGACGAAGAAATTGCCTTGAGCCGTAACCAACTGGCGGCATTGGCGGGCAAAGGCCCGGGTGAGGGCGCGCAGTTGCAACGCCCGAGTTTGTCCCTCGCCGCGCCACTGAAATTACCCTCGAGCTTGCCCGCGCAATTGCTCGGCCAACGCCCGGACGTGGTTGCCAGCCGTTGGCAAGTCGCCGCCCAGGCGCGTGGTATCGACGTCGCCCACGCCGGTTTCTACCCCAACGTCGACCTGGTCGGCAGCCTCGGCTACATGGCCACCGGCGGTGCCATGCTGGGATTTCTCAGCGGCGAGAAACTCAACTACAACGTTGGCCCGGCGATCACCTTGCCGATCTTCGATGGCGGCCGTTTGCGTGGCCAACTGGGCGAAGCCAGCGCCGGTTATGACATCGCCGTGGCCAAGTACAACCAGACCTTGGTCAACGCGCTCAAGGGCATCAGCGATCAGTTGATCCGTCGCGAATCCATGGGCAAGCAGTCGGCCTTCGCCGCGCAGTCGGTGGCCTCGGCGCAGAAAACCTACGACATCGCGATGATCGCCTACCAGCGCGGGCTCACCGATTACCTCAACGTACTGAATGCCCAGACGCTGCTGTTCCGCCAGCAGCAAATCGAGCAACAGGTGCAGGCCGCGCGCCTGAGCGCGCATGCCGAGCTGGTCACGGCGCTGGGCGGCGGCCTTGGCGCCGGCAACGACAGCCCGCAGCCGGGCAAAACCCTCCCAAGCAAAACCCCGGCGGCGCTGGCCGTATTTGATCACTGAGTAGGATTTGATGACGCCCTTGCCTGCACCGCTGCGCTGGTTGCACTCCCTGGAGTGGCGCCGTGGTTTTTTCGACTGGGCACGCAGCGATGGCGTGACCTGGGTGTATATCTTCAAGGTGTTGATCGCCGCGTTCCTCACGCTGTGGCTGGCGATGCGCCTGGAACTGCCGCAACCACGCACCGCGATGATCACGGTGTTTATCGTGATGCAACCGCAGAGCGGCCAGGTGTTCGCCAAGAGCTTCTATCGCTTCCTCGGCACCTTGGCAGGCTCGGCGGTGATGGTCTTGTTGATCGCCTTGTTTGCGCAGAACACCGAGTTGTTTCTTGGCGCGCTGGCGATCTGGGTGGGCATTTGCACGGCCGGTGCGACGCGCAATCGCAACTTTCGCGCCTATGGGTTTGTGTTGGCCGGCTACACGGCGGCGATGGTTGGTTTGCCTGCCCTCGCGCACCCGGACGGGGCCTTTATGGCGGCCGTGTGGCGCGTGCTGGAGATCTCCCTGGGGATTCTTTGCTCCACCGTGGTCAGCGCCGCGATCCTGCCGCAAACCAGCAGCGCCGCGATGCGCAATGCCTTGTATCAGCGCTTTGGCGTGTTTGCGCTGTTCGTCACCGATGGCCTACGTGGGCGCAGCCAGCGTGAAGGGTTCGAAGCCAGTAACGTACGCTTTATCGCCGAAGCCGTGGGCCTGGAAGGGCTGCGCAGCGTCACCGTGTTTGAAGACCCGCATATGCGCCGAAGGAACGGCCGGCTCAGTCGCCTCAACAGCGAATTCATGAGCATCACCACGCGCTTCAACGCCTTGCACCAGTTGCTTGAGCGGCTGCGCACGGATGCGGCCGATCACGTCGTCGCCGCAATCAAACCCGGCCTGCAAGACCTCGCTGAAGTATTGGATGGTTTCTCTGGCCGCGCCCTCACCAGCCCCGACGCTGCGCGGTTGGTCAACCAACTCAGCGCCTATAAAGACGGCTTGCCCGCCAAGGTGCGCAGCCTGCGCGCGAGCTTCCAGGAGGGCAACCCGAGCGAAGCCGAGCAGTTGGATTTCCATACCGCCTACGAGTTGCTTTACCGCTTTGTCGACGACCTGCACAACTACGCGTTGACCCACGCTTCCCTCGCCGACCACAGCCACGCGCGCGAGCAGTGGGACGAAACGTATACCCCCAAAACCAACTGGCTGGCCTGCGCCGCGTCCGGCATTCGCGCCTCATTTATCCTGATCGTGCTCGGCAGTTATTGGGTCGCCACGGCGTGGCCGAGCGGCGCGACCATGACCCTGATCGCTGCCGCCACCGTGGGCTTGTCCGCCGCCACACCTAACCCCAAACGCATGGCGTTCCAGATGGCCTGCGGCACCTTGATCGGCGCGTTGGTGGGCTTTGTCGAAATGTTCTTCGTGTTCCCCTGGATCGACGGCTTCCCGCTGCTGTGCGTGATGCTCGCGCCGGTGATCATCTTTGGCTCGTTCCTCGCCTCACGCCCGCAATACGCCGGTGTTGGCGTCGGCCTGCTGATCTTCTTCAGCACCGGCTCGGTGCCCGACAACCTCACCGTCTACAACCCCTACACGTTTATCAACGACTACATCGCCATGGTCATCGGCATGCTGGTGTGTGCGGCGGCGGGGGCGATCATCCTGCCGCCGAACAGCCGCTGGTTGTGGCGCCGCCTGGAACAGGACCTGCGCGAGCAGGTGGTGTATGCGATCAGCGGCAAGCTCAAGGGCCTGGCGTCGAGTTTTGAAAGCCGCACCCGCGACCTGCTGCACCAGGCCTACGGCCTCGCCGTCGGCCAGCCGCACGTGCAGCGCGATTTGCTGCGCTGGATGTTCGTGGTGCTGGAAGTCGGCCACGCGATCATCGAGCTGCGCAAGGAGCAGGCGATCTTGCCGGTGCACCCGGCGTATGCCGAATCCCAGCCGTGGCGCCAGGCGATCCGCGTGATGGGCCGCTCGCTGGTGCGGCTGTTTTTGCAGCCGAGCGCGAGCAACCTGGAGCGCGGCCTGATTGCCGTCGACCATGCGATCAGCCGCGTGCAGGCCACCGACGAACCCTTCGCCCCGCACTTTGACACCTCGGCCCTGCGCCGGGTGAAAAGCTACCTGCACTTTATTCGCACCTCGCTGCTCGACCCGCAATCGCCCCTGGCGGCCCTCAAAGGAGCCCCGCATGCCTCGTGAAATCGCCTTCCACGGCGTCTACATGCCGACCATGACCCTGATGTTTTTGATCGCGGCGGGGTTGGCCTGGGCGCTTGATCGCTTCCTGGCCGGGTTCGACCTGTACCGATTTTTCTGGCACCCGGCGTTGCTGCGCCTGAGCCTGTTCGTTTGCTTGTTCGGCGCCTTGGCGCTGAGCGTCTATCGTTGAGAATGCCCCGATGAAAAAGTTTTTCAGCCTGCTCGCGACTTTGCTGGTATTGGCTTTGGCGATCTGGATTGGCCGCACATTGTGGGTGCATTACATGCAAACGCCGTGGACCCGCGACGGCCGTGTGCGCGCCGATATCATCAACGTGGCGGCCGACGTCACCGGCGAAGTGGTGGATGTGCCGGTGCGTGACAACCAGTTGGTGAAGAAGGGCGACCTGCTGATGCAAATCGACCCCGAGCACTACCGCATCGCGGTCAAGCAGGCGCAATCGCTGGTGGCCTCGCGCAAAGCGACGTGGGAGATGCGCAAGGTCAATGCCCACCGCCGCGCTGACCTCGACGCCCTGGTGATCTCCAAGGAGAACCGCGACGACGCCAGCAACATCGCCGACTCGGCCCTCGCCGATTACCAACATGCGCTGGCGCAACTGGAGGCGGCTGAACTCAACCTCAAGCGCACCCAGGTAGTGGCGGCAGTGGACGGCTATGTCACCAACCTTAATGTGCACCGTGGTGACTACGCGCGCATCGGCGAGGCCAAGATGGCCGTGGTCGATATGAACTCGTTCTGGGTGTATGGCTTCTTCGAAGAAACCAAGCTGCCGCACGTCAAGGTGGGGGACAAGGCCGATATGCAATTGATGAGTGGCGAGACGCTCAAGGGCCATGTGGAAAGCATCTCGCGCGGTATCTACGACCGTGACAACCCCGAGAGCCGCGAGCTGATTGCGGACGTGAACCCGACCTTCAATTGGGTGCGCCTGGCTCAGCGTGTGCCGGTGCGGATTCACATTGATGAAGTGCCCGACGGCGTGTTGTTGGCAGCGGGCATTACCTGCACTGTCATCGTCAACCCGACGCAAAACTAAACGGTGGGAACTGGCTTGTGTGGGAGCTGGCTTGCCTGCGATGGCCATAGGTATCTACACATATTTTTTTCGGGTTGAGTGCTGTGGTTGTCGTGGGGGGCGCTGGGTGCATATCCGTTATTTCGGTGATGGCGACTATTGGTTCCGCTCTTACAGCGGGTCACTTTTGAAAAGAGCCCAAAAGTAACCAAAAGGCTCTTGCCCCACCACTCGGCCCCTCGCCTAGGCTCGGTGTGCCCTCACGCAGGCTTTGGAGCGGGGGCCGCCGCCATGGGCCATCCTTGGCCCATCGCGGCTAAACCGGCGTCCTGCCGGTTTACCCCCGCTCCAAAGCCTGCGTTCGGCCAGCGTGGTTTAACGGGGCGCCTAAGATCAAAATCAAGATCAAGATCTACAGCACGGCGGCCTAGTAGCCGACCTGAGTGGTTGAATCAAAAGCAAAGCCAAGGCGGCCTGGCAGCCGACCTGTTTACTGAAGCTGTTCTCGGTCTAATTGTGGGAGCGGGCTTGCTCGCGAATGCGGTGTGTCAGTCAGCTTATTTGTAACTGGCCCACCGCATTCGCGAGCAAGCCCGCTCCCACATTTTGAGCTCAGTACATCAGGTAGATGTGTGTGTACTCGGTCAATGTGGGAGCTGGCTTGCCTGCGAAGGCATCAACTCGGTGTACCTGATGTACCGAGGTGTCTGCATCGCAGGCAAGCCAGCTCCCACAGAAAAACAGCTCTGCTTTTGCCCTGTTTTTGCCCTGCTTTTGCTTCAACCACTCAGGTCGGCTACTAGGCCGCCGTGCTGTAGATTTTGATCTTGATCTGACAGGCCCCGTTAACCACGATGGCCGAACGCAGGCTTGAATCCGTGGGTAACCCGGCAGGACGCCGGGTTAGCCGCGCTGGGCCAAGGATGGCCCATCGCGGCGGCCCACGGATTCAAGCCGGAGTGAGGGCATGCCGAGCCTAGGCGAGGCACCGAGTGGTGGGGCAAAGACCTTTTGGTTACTTTTGGGGCGTTTGCCAAAAGTGACCCGCTGTAAGAGCGGAACCATACGAAGCCGTTACCGCAGCAACGGATATGTACTCAATCTACCTAAACCCGCCACAGGCCTAATGCCACACAAAAAGTTGCGTAGATGCATATGCCTATCGCAGGCAAACCATCTCCCACAGTTTTGACCGCATCAGGCCTTGATGAAGGTTTCATGCAAGTGGCGCCACAGCAGCGCGCCGCTGGCCTGTTTTTCAAACACCACGGTGGCGCGGCGATCGGTCTGCGTGCCGCTGTCATCGATCTGATGTTCGCGGTAAGTCACCGTGGCGCCGCGTGCATGGCGGTCGATCCCGGCCATTTCACTCAAGGTGATTTTCAAGCCCGGGCGCATACCGCCAAGGCGCGTGAACAGCGCCTTGACCCCGGCCGCATTCACCCGTGTGCCAGTGGCAGGCGCGACCATGCTGAATTCGGGTGAGAAGCGCGCAAGCAACGTTTCCAGGGTGCCCTCAGGCGCAACGCCGGCAAACCATTGCTCGATCTCGACGTGGGTCTGGGTCACTTCTTCAAAAAAAACGCTGTAATCAATCATCACTGGGGCTCGCTGGCAGGGTGAAGCAGCGTGCGGACTCTGGACGCATCCAGGCGCAGCACTGCAAAGAGGGGCAGCAGTGTCAGGGCTGCCGCTATCGTGAAGGTTATGGCGAATGAATCCAAGGCCGACAACAACGCACTGAGTGCCGCCGCGCCGAGGCAAAAACTCACTTGCCGATTGATATTCCACAACGCGCTGGCGTGGCCCATGCGCTCGGCGCGAATGTCCAGAAACGCCAGGGGCTGCGCGGTGCTGCTGCACAGGCTGCCGCCCAGGCCCATCAACGTGTAGGCAAGAATGATCACGGCCGGTTCGGGTTTTATCAGCAGCAGGATGCCGACACATTGCAGCACCATGCCCGCCAGCAGCAAGGGTTTGGGGCCGCAGCGGTTGAACAGCTTTTTGCTCAGGAAAATCGCCAGTGCCGACGCCAGCGCCCACGGCAACATCAGTGCGCCGGTGCGCGTGGCGTCGTAGCCCAGGCCGCGCAGGTAGAGGATGGCGATCAGGCTGGTGCCGATAAACACGCCGGGAATGAACAGGTAGATCAGCATTGCCACGCGCAGCATCGGGCTGCTGATCTGTTTGAAAATGCTGCCCACGTCCAAGGCCGGGCGCACCGTTGCAGGGGCGTCAGGTTTTATCCACAGCAGCGCGAGCAGCAGCGTGAGCAACGCCAGCGGCAGGTTGGCGTAGAAGATCCAGCGCCACGACAGGCTGTCGACGATCAACCCGCCCAACGCCGGCGACAGCGCCGGCACCAGCAGCGCCACCGACATCACCCGCGCCGTCAATTGGCTGCGTTGTGCCGCTGGATAGTGCCGGTACGCCATGGCCTGGCCCACGGGAATCAACAGCCCGCCACCCAAGCCTTGCAGCGCTCGCCAGCCGATCAGCGTTTCGATTGAACCCGCCTGGCCCACCATCAGCGAAGCCCCCGCGAACAACAGCAGGCTCGCCGCGATCAGCGTTCGCTCGCCCAGAAGCGCCGCCAGCCACACGCTCAAGGGAATGATCACGGTCAGCCCGAGCATGTAGGCGTTACTGATCCAGGCCAATTGCGTGACCGAGGCGTGGAGTTCGCGGGCGATATCCGGGTAGGCGACTGTGGCGACAAACATGTTCACCAGGTCCAGGGCGAAACCCAGTAAAAAGATCCAGGCGACTTTCGAGCGGTAGGTCATGGACGCGATCCTGCGAATGAAGCGGGCAGGGTAGGTCGCGTGCAGGGTTTGGGATACGTCGGTTTGCCTGTTAGTTTGTCAAAAATATTTTGACAAAGGAGGGCGCGGCCGATGGTCAGCCTGGACCGATTCGACACCTTCAAGGCTGTAGTAGAAGCCGGCTCGCTCACCGCCGCGGCGGACCTGCTGGGCCAGACCCGCGCCGTGGTCAGCTTCAACCTCAAGCGGCTCGAAGCAGAATTGGGCGTCACGCTGCTGACCCGCAGCACCCGCCAACTGGCGCTGACCGACGCCGGCGAACGCTTCTACCTGCGCTGTACGCGCATGCTCGAAGAAGCACGCCTGGCGGTGGAGGAGGCGCGCTCCGAACATGCCCAGCTCAAAGGCACGTTGCGCATCACCACCACCGTGGAGTACGCGCTGGCGGTGGTGGCCCCGGCGGTGGAAGCCTTCCGCCGCTTGCACCCGGACCTGAACATTCACTTATCCACATCCTCCACCCACGCCGATTTGATCTCGGAGCGCTTTGATGTGGCGATTCGACTAGGGCGCCTGCTCGACTCCAACCACCGCGCGGTGCAGTTGTCTACCTTCGAAGTATTTGCGGTGGCGGCGCCGGAGTTTGCCGGGGTGCAAACGCTGGATGCGTTGGAACAGGTGCCCAAATTGGGCCATGGCCGTTTAACCGAACTGAGCGTGACCGACCCGGCGGGTGGCGAGCACCAATATCGCTCCGGCCCTACGGCGCTGGTGGCCGACAGCGCGTCCGTGCTCCAGGCGTTTGCCGTGTGCGGCCATGGCGTGGCGGTATTGCCGCAATGGCTGGTGCAGGCTGACTTGGACGCGGGGCGGCTGGTGCGGCTGTTGGACGACCATCGCTTTGCGCCGCAGGGGATCTACGCTATGTACCCGGATACGCGGCATTTGCCGCTGAAGGTGCGGGCGTTTATTGATTTTATGAAGGGTTAGAGTGAGCCCGTCAGGCCAAAGCGTTTCTTCAACACCTTCTCCAGCAATGCCTTGGGCAGCAGCGCCGCCATCAACGGCAACGCCCGGCAGCCATTGCCTGCACGCAACAGCCGTGGCGGCTTTGACTGTTGCACAGCCTTGAGCACTTGAGCCGCAAATCGCTCGGCCGAGGTCGGGTTGTTTTGCGAGGCCTGGGAGCGCGCGCGAATGCCTTCGCGCAACGGCCACCATGGCGACTGCTCGTTGATCAACAACTCGGCCTGGGCCCCGGCGCTTTTCGCAAAGTGGGTATCGATGGCCCCCGGTTGCACTTCCAATACCCGCACACCAAACGGTGCCAGCTCCATGCGCAAGGCATCGCTCAAGGCGTGCACCGCCGCTTTCGACGCGCAATAAGCACCGGCAAATGGCGTGACCAGCACTCCGGAAACGCTGCCGATATTCACCACCAGGCCTTTAGCGCGACGCAGCGCGGGGAACAGCGCCTGGGTGACGCCGACGATGGAAAATACATTGGTTTGGAACTGGCGCTGCATCGCCTCGGTGCCGCCGTCGAGCAGCGGGCCCATGGCGCCATAGCCGGCGTTGTTGATCAATACATCCAGCTCGCCCCATTGCTCGGCCAGGTGCTGCAAGGCGCTGCTGTCGTTGACGTCCAGCTTCACCGCGTTGAAGCCTGCGGCGGCGAGGGCGGCCACGTCTTCTTCGCGGCGGGCGCTGGCCCACACGTCGAAGCCTGCGGACTTGAACGCGTCAGCCAGCGCGCGGCCAATGCCGCTGGAGCAACCCGTGATCAGTACGTTGGGCATGGATCAATCCTTTGTCAGTCCGAGAAACTGCCTTGCAGGTGCTCGGCGCGAAATTCCAGAGTTTGCGGGCGGTAGCCGGGGCGCAGCGGGGGTGTGGGCAGGCAATCGTCCCAGGTGGCGCCCGCCTGTAGTTCGCCGGGGCCGCGATAGCGTGGGGCAGCATAGACGTTGTCGGCCAGGTTCACCGTGTCGCCCGGCGCATAGGCGGCGAGCCGCCAGCGCAGTTCGGTGAGGGGCACGTCGTTGCCATTGCTCAGGATCAGTTTCAACGGGCGGTCGGCGGGGCATTCCTGTGGTGCATAGCTGATGCGCAGTTCCAGGCGCGACAGTTGCGAGGCTTCGCGGCTGTCCAGCCACACCACCCAGATCGCCACGCAACCCAGGCCGACGGCAGCGGCAAGGGACACCGGCAACGCCTTGGCGGGGTAGCGCAGCAGCAGGATCAGCCAGGTGATGATCAGTAGAACGCCGAAGAACATGGAGACCACCTCGAATAGGGAACGAGCATCCTAACTTAAGCGTAGGTGCGATTGGCTAACTTGAGAGGTGTGTTGGCCGGGCTGACGCCTTCGCGAGCAAGCCCGCTCCCACAGTTGGACTGCATTCCCCTGTGGGAGCTGGCTTGCCTGCGAGACTTACTTACTGGGCGGAAGAATCCGCCTGCAAGCCTTCGATGGAAGCCTCAACCAATGCCAAACCGGTTTCGGCCAATTGCAGGCTGGCCCAGTTCAGGTAGCTCTGGTGTTCTGTGCACAGGTCTTGAGCGGCCAAGGTGAGCACGCGCGCGGTGCCCAAAACATAGCTGGCATGTTCCAGCGCATGTTCGATGGGAATGCCGGGTTGTACGCAAAACAGAGGTGCTTCACTGCGGTCGCTGGGGCCGAAGGGGATGGGGCGGGTGGTTTGTTTGGACATGGTGGATCTCCTATGAAAATCGGAGCTGCCACGCTTCGCCGTCAAACGAATGGGTGGCAACTGTACGCAGGTTGACGGACCGGTCATAGGAACCCGGCGCGCTCGAAAGCGCCCCACGCACAGTCGCCATAACGCTGTGCTTGGTCCTATGAGTGTCCGAGGCCGTCAAACCTCATCACGAATGAGTCGTGACAGGCGCGAGGATAGGCAGGAAGAGAAGGTGGGTCAATGCTGGCGGTTGCACCCTGATCGTTCCCACGCTCTGCGTGGGCATGCATCCCGTGACGCTCTGCGTCACCCGTGCGCGGATGGCGGGACGCGGGAGCGTCCCAGGCAGCATTCCCACGCAGAGCGTGGGAACGATCAAAAAAGCCCCCACCCAACCCACTGCGGATAGGGGACGCAATGGGCTGGGTGAGGGCTTCTTTTTACGACTGTTTTACTGCGCGATAGTTTTCACCGACACGCCACGTTCAACCGGCGTGGAGCGCCCGTAGATATCTTCGAACCGCTCGATATCGTCTTCGCCCAGGTAGCTGCCCGATTGCACTTCGATGATCTCCAACGGGATCTTGCCCGGGTTGCGCAGGCGGTGCACCGAGGCGATCGGGATGTAGGTGGATTGGTTCTCGCAGAGCAGGAACACGTTTTCGTCACAGGTGACTTCAGCGGTGCCGCTGACCACGATCCAGTGCTCGGCGCGGTGGTGGTGCATTTGCAGCGACAGGCACGCGCCCGGTTTTACCGAGATGTGCTTGACCTGGAAACGCCCGCCCATGTCCACCGAGTCGTAGGAGCCCCACGGGCGATAGACTTCGCAGTGGTTCTGGGTTTCGCTGCGGCCCTGGTCGTTGAGGGTGCTGACCATCTGCTTGACGCCCTGGACCTTGTCCTTGTGGGCAATCATCATCGCGTCCTTGGTTTCCACCACCACGATATTGTCCAGGCCGATCACCGAGACCAGCTTGCCGTTGCCGTGGATCATGCAGTTGCGGCTGTCCTGGATCACCACGTCGCCTTTGCTGACGTTACCGTTGGCGTCTTTGTCGTTGACCGCCCACAGCGAGGCCCAGCAACCTACGTCGCTCCAGCCGGCACTCAGCGGCACCACACAGGCGCGCTGGGTTTTTTCCATCACGGCGTAGTCGATGGAATTGTCCGGGCAGCAGGCGAAAGTGGCGTCGTCGAAGGTTATGGTGTCAGGCGTCTGCTCGCTGCGTTCCAGGGTCAGCACGCAGGTGTCGTAGATGTCCGGGTCATGCTTTTTCAACTCTTCAAGGAAGCGGCTGGCGCGGAACAGGAACATGCCGCTGTTCCAGAAGTAACCGCCGCTTTTGACGAACTCGACGGCGCGCTTTTCATCCGGTTTTTCCACGAACTGCTGCACACGGCTCACGCCTTCTGGCAGCAGCGAATCGTTGGTGGACTTGATGTAGCCATAACCGGTTTCCGGACGGGTCGCCGGTACGCCGAACAGCACCATCTCGCCACGCTCGGCGGCCACGGTGGCCAGGGCCAGGGCGCGTTGCAGGGCTTTCTGATCGTCGATCACGTGGTCGGCCGGCAGCACCAGCATCAGCTCGTCGCGGCCTTCATTGACCAGCATCATCGCGGTCAAGGCCACGGCCGGTGCGGTGTTGCGCCCGAACGGTTCCATCAGGATGCGCTGGCATTCGAGTTTACGCGTGCTCAGTTGCTCGTTGACGATGAAGCGGTGGTCTTTGTTGCAGACCACAATCGGCGAGTCCATGCCTTCGAACACCAGGCGCTCCAGAGTTTGCTGGAACAGCGTGTGCTCACCGGTCAGGGCCAGGAATTGTTTCGGGAACTGTTTACGGGAAAGCGGCCAAAGACGTGAGCCGCTACCACCGGAAAGGATTACTGGGATCATGGGGGTTTCTCCTTGAATCGATTTGGGTCAGAGCCTGTGGGAGCGGGCTTGCTCGCGAAGGCATCAGCTCGGTGTCACTGACAGACCGAGTCGTCAGCATCGCGGGCAAGCCCGGCTCCTACAGGGGAAGCGTCAATTTCAAAAGCTAATCAGCGGGTCGACACGGGGCGTTTCACCCACACTGGCGAAATGCTCGAACCGGAACCGGTCACGTACAGCACCGCTGCTTCACCACGTTCCAACGCCACCGGCTTCACATCGCCGACTTTCTTGTCACCGTCATACAACGCCAGGCTCACCTTCACCGGGTTGATTTCGCGCTCGCCACGGCCTTTGGCCGCCACCGACTTGACCACGTCGGTCTTGCCGTCGGCAGTCTTCAACGTCAGGGCCTTGTCGCTGAGGTTCTGCACGCGCACCAGGGATTTCTGCTTGTTCTTGAACGGCGGTTCTTCGATCAGTTGTGGCTGGCCGCTGCCGCTGTTAACCAGGGTGTAGTAGTGATCGGCGGCGAGCTTGACCGGCACGGTCTGGCTGCCGACCTTGGCGCTGTAGTCACCACCGGGCATGAAGCTGAAGTCACTGCTGGCCAGCGGGGCGACTTCGCTGAGGTTGGTGGCGCCGACGGTGGCGCTGACTTCCTGGTTGGATGCGTTGTAGACACGCACGAAGCTTGAGCCTTTCGGTGCGACAGGGCCGTACAAGGCCGCGTCACCGGCGAAGGCGGACAGGGATACCAAGCTCATACCGGCAGCCAGGGCCAGAGTCTTAGCGAGACGACGCGGAGTAGTAGTGAAAGTCATGTGAGTTACCTCTCTTTCAGTTTTGCGCCCGGTCGGGCGTCTCGGATTTTTGGTGTTTAACTGGGGTGTTCAGTGCCATGTTCTGTTGGCGCGAACCGGCTTGTTTAAGCTGCGCAACCCACTGCGGGTCGGCGTCACCGATTTCGTTGTTGACGGGCAGATAACGTTCAGGAAACTCCCAGATCAGCACTTGTGGCGGGCTGTTCTTGAAGTCGTCGCTTTTCAGGTAGCTGAGCATCGGCAGAATCGGGCCGTGGCCGTCTTCGGAGTAGTTGATGACGTCGCTGTGCAAGGCTTGCTTGAGCGCGCCGACAAAGTTCCAGTTGGGGTTGGCGCTGTAGCTGGTGCCGACCAGCGCCACTGGGGTTTCGCTGTTGCTGAACAAGGCGTCGTCGCCTTTGTTTTCAGCCAGGTGCGTGACGCGTTTTTGCAGCGGCTCTTTAGGCGGCATCAGGTTTTCAAACAGCGGGTCCAGCGGCAGGAACAGACGCAGGTCGCCTTTGTGCGGGGAGGTTGCCTCGGCTTCGGTGACAAAGCGCTGCGGCTCGCCGCTGAGCGGGGTCTTTTCGCTAATCACCTTGGCCAATTGCTTGGCGGCCACTTCGGCACCGTCCGGGGTCCAGTGGGTGTCGGTGCGTAGGAACACTTGCTGGCCGCCCAGCTTGGCCTGTTGCAGCGGGCCAAGCAGGTCTGGGGCAATGATCTTGTCGGCCGCGACACGGGCGTGGAAGTCCTGGTACAGGTTGGCGTGGATGCTGGCTGGTTTCACTTCGCCCAGGTGTTCCGGGTACAAGCGCACCTTGGCCGGCACAATCGCCATCACCAACTGAATGCCCTGGGCCTTGAGTTTCTGGCGTACGCCTTCGACCAGCGCGTAGTTGCCTTCAAGGTTCTGGTCTTCATTGACGGCGGGGTTGAATTCCTCGTCGCTGTACAGCCAGTGATCGCGGCCCAGCACCACGCCAGGGCGGCCTTCGTTGAACAGCTTGTAGTCCAGCGCAGCCCACAGGTTGGTGCCGATGCGCTTGATCGGGAACTGGTCGTCGTAGTGGGTCTCGACGGCCTTGGTCCAGCGGCCGTTGAGCACCGTCGCGTCGGCATTGGTGCTGAAACCGAAGAAGCTGCGCATCGACCAGGCGCCCAGGGCCAGCAGCACCAGTAGGAACAGCGCGATATAGAGGACGCGGAATGAACGGGTCATGGTCGGCTCCCTCAGAATTGGAAGTAAAGGAACGGCGAGAAACTCTGCGCCGACAGTTTGAGAATCGACGCCACAAACAGCAGCAGCACCGCAGCGCGCATCGCGTAGCGTGGCCAGTCAGCGGTCCAGTAGGCCGGTTGTACGGCGGCGTCCTGGCCGACGGTGAAACCTGGCTGGTGGATGCTGCCTGGGTTGTCGCCCGGCACGGCCTTGATCAGGCTCGGGTCGGCCGGCTTGGCTTTCTCGGCAGGGCGGTTGGTGTAGAAGTCGCGCAGGCCGAAGAACGCCAGGGTTGCGTACGCCACCACCAGGGTTGCCACTTGCAGGCCGGTGAGGTTGGCGCGGTTGAGTTCCGACAGTGACCACTCGCCAAAGCTGAACATCGCGCCGTACATACGGCCGGCGACGTGCAGGTTCTCTGAGCGGAAGATCACCCAGCCCATCACCACCAGCAGGAAGGTGAAGGCCCAGCGCACTACGTTGAAACTGCGCGGCGCGGTGTTCAGGCCGATGGCTTTTTCAATCGCCAGCCACATGCCGTGCCAGGCACCCCACACGATGTAGGTGATGTTCGCACCGTGCCACAGGCCACCGAGCAGCATGGTCAGGAACAGGTTGCGGTAGGTGGTCAGCGTGCCTTTACGGTTGCCGCCCAAGGTGATGTACAGGTAGTCACGCAGCCAGGTCGACAGGCTGATGTGCCAGCGGCGCCAGAACTCGGTGATCGACTGGCTGATGTACGGCTGTTTGAAGTTTTCCATGAAGCGGAAACCCATCATCAAGCCCAAACCGATAGCCATGTCGCTGTAGCCGGAGAAGTCGAAGTACAGCTGCGCGGTGTAGGCCAGCGCGCCGAGCCAGGCATCGCCGGTGGTGGGGTTTTGCAGGGCAAAGCAATGGTCGGCCACCACCGCCAGGGTGTCGGCGATGAACACCTTCTTGATGAAACCCTGCATGAACCGCGTGCAGCCCTCGGAGAATTTGTCGAGGGTGTGCGTGCGGTTGTTGAACTGGTCGGCCAGGTCGCGAAAGCGCAACACGGGGCCGGCAATCAAGTGCGGGAAGATCGCCACGAACGCCGCAAAGTCGATGAGGTTGCGGGTGGCCGGGGTGTCGCCGCGGTACACGTCGATGATGTAGCTGATGGACTCGAAGATGTAGAACGAGATCCCGATCGGCAACAGCACGTGGGTGAGAATGAACGGCTCCAGGCCCGCCGACTTCATCATCACGTTGATGCTGTCGACGCCGAAGTTGGCGTACTTGAAGTAGCCGAGGATGCACAGGTCGACTGCCACGCCGAGCAGCAGCCAGCGCTGGGCCGGCTTGGTGCGCACGCCGGCTGCACCGACCTTGAGGCCGATCCAGTAATTCCACAGCGTCACGGCGGCGAACAGCGCCAGGAAGTCCACTCGCCACCAGGCGTAGAACACATAGCTGGCAATCAGCAGCAGCAGGTTGCGATAGCGTTGCCCGCTCAAATAGTACAAGCCGAGGAAGATCGGCAAGAACAGAAACAGGAACACATTGGACGAGAAAACCATCCCGATCTCTCCATGTTTAACCAACAGTCAAGGGCCAGAGCCCCCCCCCAAACCCCCCCACGATTTCGGGGGAGGGCTGTGATCGTTCCCACGCTCTGCGTGGGAATGCCTCTTGTGACGCTTTGCGTCACGCTTTGGGACGCAGAGCGTCCCGTGCTGCATTCCCACGCGGAGCGTGGGAACGATCAGCGGCTAGCTGCCTTTGTTGCCTTTTTCATGCGTCGGGTCGAAGACCTTGGTCAGGTCACCGCCGAGCCGGAAAGTCTTGAACGGCTGCATGCCATGCTTGCGCTCGATCACATCCGGCGCACAGGTGTAGAGAGTGCAGAAGGGCTCAAGCCAGGCAAATTTCATGTCCTCCTTGAGGTCCTTCATGTCTTGCTCTTTGCCGTTCTTCTTCTCGAAGATCTGCGGGTCTTTGACCCCGGCCAGCACTTTGTCGCCCAGGCGTTTCAACGCGCCGTTGTTTTCCTGGCGCAAATCCACGCCGTTGACCAAGGCAAAGCTGGCGATCATCGACAGCGGCGGCAATGCGTAGTTGTGGTACGACAAAGCCCGTTGCTGGCGCTTCAACTCATTCGGCAAAAAGCCCTGGTCATCGACCTGGTTGGCGCCGACTTTGTATTCCTTCACCGCCCAATCAAACAGGTCGCGACGGTTGACGGCGACGGAGGTGGCCATCACTGACCAGGCAGCCCAGTAGGAGTGGTTGTTGGTTTTTTCCAGCGGCAGGTTGTCCCAATCGCTGACGACCTGATCGGCCATTTTGCTGAACCAGGCTTCGATCAGCTGCGACTCTTGCTGATGATTAGCCAAGGGGTGCGAGTCGGAAAACTTCAGGCGCACATAAGCCGAGGCCATGCTGCCCAGCGCCCATTTGCGCATGGACTTGCCGGTGTGGTTGAAGTCCTTGGACATCAACGCATCCGCCTTGGCCCAGCTGGTAAGCCAGTTGAGCGTGCATTCGAGCTGCTGCGGGCGGCCGTCGCGCATAAACTGCATCACGCGTTTGCTGGTGTCTTTTTCCAGCTTGGTGATGTCGGCGGTGCTGTCGCGAAAAGCTTTTTCGGATTGCACATTCAAGGTGGAACGGGCTTTGTCCGAGCCTTCGTACTTGCTGCGAAATTGCAGCGAGCCGGTGTACGGCGCCGGCATGGCGTCGCAGTCATTCTTGAAGTCGCCGGTCTTGAACGCTTCCACCGGGGCGAAATAACCCTGGGGCGGACGCAGTGGCGCGGCGGCGTTGGCTGCGCCGGCGAAGATCGCCAAGCCCAGTAACGATGGAATCAATAACTTTTGCATAAGTAACCTCACTTCCCGAGTTGTGCGGTCTGCTGACCGCCGCTTGGGAATACGTTGCGTGTGCAAATTTTCGCTTCGACTTTCTGCGCGGCAGCACCCGCTTCAGGGCCCTGCACTTCCACGGCCAGCAAGTTCTGCGAGGCCCAGTCTTCATCGGTGCGCAGTTCAAAGGCGAAACGCCCGTCTGTATCGGATGTTTCGGGTTTCTCGATCTTGATGTCCTCGTGGCGCCCGTTCATGTACCAGAGGGTGGCTTGCAGGGTTTTCACCGACGGGTCGGCGAAGCGGATATCGACCTGGTGACTGCTGTTACGCAGGTCTTTGTTCGAACTGTTCACCATCAATTCGTTCTTGCCGGGTTTCAATGTCGTGCTGGCGCTCATCTGCGCGGTCTTGCCTTCGCAGCCGTTGTCGAGCAGCGACATCATCTGGCGGTAGATGGTCTCTTGGTCGAGGCGATACAGCGGCGAGAACTCCCAGATCAGAATTTTCGGCGGGGTTTTCTGGAATTCATCGCTGCCCAGGTACTGGATCATCGAGCCTTCGAGGCCACCGCCGGGGAAGGCGACGTTGAGGATGTCGGCACCGATTTCCTGTTCGAGGAAGCCGGCGAAGTTGTAGTTCTTGCCGCTGTGGCTGGTGCCCACCAGGGTGATCTGCGGGTTGCCCGAATCGCTGAACAGGTCGCCGTCGCCCGCTTCGCCCTTGGGCTCGGTGGTGAACTGGTCCATGTATTGGATCGCGTAGCTGGTGCCGCACAGTTGCCCGGCCATGTTGTGCAAGGTGCCGGTTTTGCCCATGCGCCCGGAGCGTTTGGTTTCGAATTCGCGCTTGGGAATATCGGCAAACTCCGGCATGGCACGCACTTTGGCACCGACGATTTTTGCCGTGCGCTGGGCGCCGTACGGGGTCCAGTGTTGGTCGCCACGGAAGTAGAAGTCGTGGGCCGGCAGTTCATCCGGCAGTTGCTCGTTGGTCAGCGGCGACAGGTCCGGCACCACGTAGCCCATCTTGGCGAAACGGCCGAGCATGGTCTTGTAGTTGCCCAGTGCCTTGTCGAAATCGAACTTGGCTTTCTCTTCGGGGTTGAGCTTGTTGCGGTTCACCAGGCCACGGGTCGGCTGGTAGACCACCACCAGTTCCACGCCTTTGGCCTTGAACGCATCGTGCAGTTGTTGCATGCGTTTGTAGCCGGCGGGGCTGGTGTCGAATTCGGTGCGCAAATCTTCCTGGGTACGGAACAGCCAGTCGCCCTGGGCTTGCACCAGGGTGGTGAAGTTCTGCTGGTAACGCGTGGTGTAGTTCTTCGCGTCATGGGCAGCCGGGCACAGGCTGCAGCACGGTTCGGCGGTGAACGTGGGGGCCTTGACTTCGTCAGCGCGCACGCCCTGGCTGGCCGCCAGCAGGCCGAGGGTCAGACCCGAGAGGCTCAACAGTTTGATCATGTGTGGGTGCATAAGGGTCATCCTCAGTCCTGCATTTCGGTCTGGCGTTCGACAGGGTCGATCAGCACGGCTTTCTGCTGGCGCACCAGCAGGTCGAGAATTTCTTCCTGCCGATCACCCAGCACGCCGTTGAAGCTGATGCCGCTGGATTTGGTCGGCGCCAGCATCGACACGCGATACAGCTCGACACTCAATGGCGAGTCGATGGACAGCGGCCCGCTGCCGTTACCCGCCAGTTCACCGCCGACCACGATCAGCGAGACCTTGGCGTCGAACGGGTCGAGGGCGATGTCGCGGTCGGTGTCGGTCAAATCCTTGATGTGGCCGTACACGCCGGTCAGGCCGTTGGCCATCGAGGTGTTCTCGTACAGGCGAATGTTCACGCTGTTACGGATGCGAATGCCGTGACGACGGTTGGCGATCACTTTGTTGCCCCACAGCAGGTTGTCGCCGCTCTCATAGAGCGTGATGCCGTCGGTGTGGTTGCGGTAGATCTCGTTGTCGGCGATCAGGTTGTTCACGCTGTTACGGTCGATCACCAGGCCTGAAAGCTTGTTGTCATAGCTACGGTTGTTGAAGATGAAGCTGTCGTTCACCTCACGGGAAATGATGATGCCGTGCTTCTTCTTGGTGCCGTAGACGGTGTTGTCGGCGATGATCAGGCCGTGGGAACGGTCGTGCGGGTCAATGCCGTAGACGATGTTGTCCTTGTAGGTATTGCCCTTGAGCACAAAGCCTGTGGTCTCGTAGCAGTAGAAGCCGTACCACATGTCCGAGAACTCGGAATCGATGATCCAGCCGGTCGGTTCAGGGCGCTTGAGCACCTTGGCCATGTTCGGCGTGTACTGGGAAATACTCACCCCGTACGACTTACTGTTGGCGTAGCCGAAGCTGGCCATCTTGCTGTTGGCGACGTAGGTCTCGGTGCCGCCCCAGGCCAGCAGGAACGGACGGAATTCTTTGGGCGACTGGAACAGCGCCGGGCCATTGGCCTTTTCATTCCAGCCGGTGATCTTGGTGTCACGCACAAAGAGTTGGCCGTCGTTGATCAGGAACGAGCCGGCTTGTTGCGACAAGCGCAGCTCCTGGGTCTTTTTGTCGATTTCCAGGATGCCCTTGCGCCCGACCACAATCGGCAGCTTGGCCAAAAACACACCCGGCGAGGTTTCGCTGAGGTACTGCTTGGGCACTTTGCCGAGCAGGTCCTTGAGGTTCATGTAGCCGTCGTCGACAAAGATCGCCTGCGGAATACCGTGCTGGCGCACCACCCATTCGGCCATCTTGTTGTCGCCGCCGATAAAGTCCTTGAGCGCGTCTTCCTGCATCATGCGGCGGATGCTGACTTTGCCCGGCTTGCTTCTGACGATCTTTTTTTCAATCGCCGCGGCGGTGTAGCCCGATAGGTCCGGCAGGGCAGGCTTGGCCATTTCCAGCGGCGCGGTTGGCGGGCTGGAAATGGTGTAGGTCTTGGCCTGTTGCAGTTCTTTGGCGATGGTCGGCGCCTTCACCGCCGCACCGTCGGCAAAGGCCGAAGTGCTGGCCAGCAGCATGGCTGCGACCAGCAGGCTGACCGAGCCTTTGAGGGCTTGAGGGTTCATCGCGCAGGCTCCCATCAGAATTTCCAGATCACGTCGACAAAGGCGCGATGCATGTACGAGTCGACTTGGCTGCCATAGGCATCACCCGGCTTGAACACGCCTGCACGGAAGCGCACCAGGGCCGACGGTTCGTCGATCGACTGGCTGAGCGCGGCCGGCAGCAGGCCTTTCTTGAAGTACTTGGTGACCACCAGGTCCATCTCCTGGCCCAGGTCCTTCTTGCCGTCTTCAAGCGGCAGGGAGGTGCTGGACAGGATCGCGCCGGTCACGTCATCGGTGTTGTTCTGCACGGCATCGATGCCGTTGCTGCCCACCGGTTTGTTGCCGTCGACACGCCAGAACTTGTGGTACACCAGGCTGGCGTCGTAGTCCTCACGCAGCTGCCAGGAACCGAACAGGCTCATCGACTGCATGTTGTTCATCTCGCCGCGAAACGCTTCGCCGAAGCGGTGCACGCGCGACTGGGTGCCGGTCCAGTTCGAACGGTTGCTTTGCAGGCCGTTCTGCTCGTAGTTGGCACTCGCACGCGAATACGCCGCGCCCACTTGCCATTGTGGGTCCAGACGCAGGCGGATACCCAAGTCGGTGGCCCAGCCACTCACGTCATCGCTGCGCTTGGCTTCGGTTGGGCGGGTGCCGTCGGCGTTCAAGGCGTTGACCGTGTCGCGGTCACCTTTCATGCCGGTGACGCTGGCCCAGTAGTTGACCGTGTTGGTGTTGCGCCAGTTGTAGGCGTCGCTGTTGGCTTCGATGCCGAGCCAGGTCAGGTCGCCGTTTTCGCGCTTGTCCAACGAGTCGGTCGCCACGCCCGGTTCCGGGTAGTCGAGTTTGCCGTCGTCATGGGTGTGGTGAGCGCGCAGGCCGATCCACTGGCCGGGCGTCCACTGGTAGGCGGCGTCGGCGTAGAGGTGCTGGCGGTCTTTGTCCTTGGGCGACAGTTCCTTGAGGTCGGTGCGGTATTCGCTGAAGCGTTCGGCAACGCCGACATTGGCCTTGAGCAGGGTGGTGTCGAAGGTCCAGTTCAGCGCTTCGATATTGGTGTCGCGCCATTGGCCGTCGTCATTGCGCAGGCGTTGGCGACCCAGCTTGAGCAGCTCACCCGGGTAAGGCGTGAAACCGCTGTAGCCGACCCAGAACTCGCGCATGGCCAGGTAGTTTTTCTTGGCCTTGCGGTCGTTGTTGGTGGTTTGCTGATTTTCGTCATCGGCCGACTGTTGCAGGGTGTCGGTCTCGATGATGTCGCTCGACACGACCGCCTGGCCCATGGCGTAGGCGCTCCACGCGCCACTTTCGCCGTAGACCCACGGGCGCAGGTCGAGGCCGATGCCGTTGACGTCGCCGCCTTTCTGGGTGCCGAGGTCGCGGTCATCTTCGGATTGCGCGGTGGCTTTGACTTCCAGGCCGAAGTTCTTGGCTTCGGTCAGCGCGGCCAGGGTCGGGCACGACCACAGCAAGGCGAAGGTCAGGCCGATGCCGGCCTTGACGAATGGGTTGAGCTTCATAGGGATTCCTCGCCGTCTTCTTCTTGCAGGGCGTGCAGTTGCAGCGTGCTCTGGGCCAGGGTGCCGCGCGTGGCCAGCTCCTGTTGCACCAGGCGTTGGCCTTCGGCGCGTTGCTCTGGGGTGAGCGGGGCTTCGAGCTGCGTGGCCAAGTCATTGGCCTCTGGCGTGTCCTGCGCTTTAGCCAACTGGCTGAAGACATAGGCGTTCAATGGGTCGGGCTTGGTGCCCTTGCCTTGGGAAAACAATTGGGCGATGGCGAAGTCGGCGCTGTTCTGGCCGTTGCGCGCAGCGGTCAGCAAGTGGTCGAGGGCTTTTTGCGAGTAGACCTTGCCCAGGTAGCCGCGACGGTAGATCTGGCCGAGGTAGTAATCGGCGGCCACTTCTTTGCCCACGGCTTTTTCGAAATGCGCTTCGGCGGCCTTGGCGTCTGCCGGCACCCACTTGCCTTCGTAGTAGAGCTTGCCCAGCAACAGCTCGGCGCGCGGCTGGTCGGCGGCGCGGCCGTTGTCCAGGTACTTCATCATCTGGTCGACGTCACCCAGTTCCGGAAAGTCGTAGAGCAGTTGCGCCAGGCTGACCCAGGAAGCGGGGTAGCCGGGGGCGATTTTTTCCAGCAGCGCTTGCGCGGTTTTCTCGTCGGTTTTGCCCAGGGTCGCATCGCCCAATACACGCGCAACGCTATCAACACGCTGGGCGGTGACGGTGCCACGGCTTACGCCTGCTTCCATTTGCTTGAGCAGTTCGGCCTGTTTTTCCGGCTCGGCTTTTTTCTGGTAGACCGTGGCCAGCTCGACGTAGCAGATGTCGGTGGTGTTCAGCGCGGCTTTGCAGATGCGCTCCACATCATCCAAGTGCTGGTCGTAGGTGTCCTGGGTGCGGTACAGCAGCACCTGGGCCAGACCTGCTTCCGGGTAACCCGCCGCTTGCCATTTGCTGATCTGCTGCTGGGCATTCACGTTGGGGAAACTGTGCGGGTATTGCAGGTACAGCATCGCCAGGGGGATCAGGGTGTTGCCTTCGCCATTGGCAAAGGCTTTTTTCAGCAGGCCTTCGGCCTCGTGCTGCTCGGCCTCGGTGGCGCCGGGCTTGGCTACCAACAGACGACCCAGACGGGCTTGGGCGCGTGGCGAGGTATCGGCGGCCGCGCGGTAGGTGGCTTCGGCCTGGCGGATTTGCTCGGGGTCACGGGTGGTCACCTGGATATCGGCCAGGCCCACTTGGGCCTCGCTGTAACCCAGGTCCGCCAGCTGCTGGTAATTTTGCTGGGCGGTGACCGTGTCGCCACGCTTGAGGGCTTCGTTGGCCAGGCGCTGGTCGGGCAGACCGACGCAACCGGCCAGGGAGATCGCCAATGCCAATGTGCACAGAGATCCAATGTGGGAGCGGGCTTGCTCGCGAAGCAGGCGACGCGGTACGTCAGGCATACCGCGCTGATCCCTTCGCGAGCAAGCCCGCTCCCACAAGGATCGTGGAGTATTCGGAATAGGAGTCGTCACAGGCATGTCCTCGCTTACAGACCGTGAGCCATGGCTTTATCGATCAGCCAGTTCAGGGACGGGCCACGGTCGCTGGTCACTTCTACCGGGCGGCCTGCGTAGGTGCTGTCCAGCGGTGCATCCGGCTTGATCTGCACGCGGATGTCGGAGGACAGGTCGGCGCTGTTCAGGCTGGTGCTGCTGACGATGGTGCCGGTGCGGACCTGTTCTTCGTCGGCGATCTGGAAGTTCACCTGTGTACCTGGGCGAACGTCGGCGAACTGGCGATAGGTGAAGCGTGCTTCCACGTTGGCCAGGCTGCCGCGTGGCACCAGTTGGAAGATCACATCGCCCTTGTTGGCGTACTGGCCGTCGGCGACCAGTTGCTGGGCAACCACGCAATCGCAAGGTGAGGTCAGGGTGCCGGTCATTTGCTTGCCGAACAGCTCTTCAACCTTGGCCGGTTGCAGTTGGTCTTCGTCCAAGTGGCCCTTGAGCACATCGAGCATGCTGGTGCTGAAGGTCGCCAATGGCGCGCCTTTGGCAGCGATTGCGTCACCTTTGAGCAGGCTTTGCACGGTGCCGTCGCGCGGCATGGTCACGTTCATGCCAGGCACACTGACAAGGCCCGCCTGGGCGTGGCTGACGAAGTACATGCCATACACGGATTTGAAGATGAAACCGAAAGCCGCCAGGCCGACCAGGAAGATCGCCAGGCTGAAGGTCACGGCGCGCAGTCGGCCGAACGCGGTCATGCCGCTGCCGCCGTCCTTGACCTTGCGCGCCTTGGTGAAGTTGTCACGTTGCAGGGTCGCCAGCACGTCGCCCATGGTCACAATGTCGCCGGACAAGTGCGAGGTGATCAAGTGGCGCAGGGTGGAAATATCCTGGGCGTCGAGGTTCTGGAACTGGCAACCGGTGCGGCCGGTCTGGCGGTCGTAGGAGCGAATCTGCAGCTCCACATCCATCGCCAGGCCGAGGTTATCGATCACAAATTGCAGGCGGCCTTTGTGCACTTCACCGACGGTCAACGGCTGGGTGGCGGTGAACGCCAGGCCGCCGGCGGACAGGTCGATCACCCGTGCTTCGGTCTGAGTGCGGTCGGTGTTGAAGAAGCGCAGCTTGGCCGGGATTTTCACCCGGGCATGTTGGCGCTGGGCTTCGGATTCGTGGACAACGTTGGCGTTTACTTGGCTATTCATGGTGTGTAGTTCCTAGTTAATTCAGGCTTGGCAGGGTCAGACCATCATCAGCAACACGGCGACGAAAATGCTGCCGGCGGAGAAGGTCATGGTCCGAGACGACCAGGTGTTGAACCAACGTTGAAAGCTGGCCAAATCGCGGGTCAGTTTGGTGTCCTGGCGGGTCCAGGACTGTTGATCAAGGCGGAAGAACACGTAGATCTTCACCAGCGCGCCCATGATCTGGTTGTAATAGAGAATCACCGGGTAAGCCGGGCCGATCTTGTGGCCGGAGCACGACAGCAGCAGGGTCAGAATCAGGCGAGTGATGCCGATCCACAGCAGGTACGCGAGGATGAACGCGCCGCCGTATTTGAACGTGGCGATGAAGGCCACGGTCAGGCCGAGCAGTGAGGTCCACATCGACACACGCTGGTCGAACAACACCACGCTGGTGAACAGGCCGAGCCGGCGCACACCCAGGCCCAGGGCTCGGGAGTTCTGGCGCAGGTTGTTGCCGTACCAGCGGAACATCAGCTTGCGGCTGGCCTTGATAAAGCTCTTTTCCGGCGGGTGTTCCACGGTGTTGATCGCGGCATCCGGCACGTAGAAGGTGTCGTAGCCAAGGCGCATCAGGCTGAACCAGCTGGACTTGTCATCGCCGGTCAAGAACTTGAAGCGGCCCAGGCGCCAGTGTTGCAGCGAGTCGCTTTCCACGTCGGCGATAAAGCCCGGGTCGGTGACCACGCTGGCACGGAATACCGACATGCGCCCGGTCATGGTCAGCACGCGCTTGGACAGGGCCATGGAGCACATGTTGATATGGCGTTGGGCGAAGCGCAGCTTGTGCCATTCGCTCATGATGTAGCCTCCGCGCACTTCGCAGAACTCGTTGGTGGTCAGGCCGCCGACATTGCCGAACAGCTGGAACCACGGCACGGTCTTGCGCACTACGCCTTCGGCGAGCACGGTGTCGCCGTCGATCACTGCAACCACGGCACGGTCATCCGGCAGGTGGCGGGAGATGGCGCGGAAACCAAACGCCAGGCCGTCGCGCTTACCGGTGCCGGCGATGCGCACGAAATCGAGCTTCACGTGTTCCGGCGGGTTCATGCGTTCCCACAAGCTTTTCACCAGCAGCTCATCGGACATTTCCACCAGCGAGCAGACCACGGTGGTCGGGAAGCCGCATTCGATGGCTTCGCGGATCACCGAGCTGTACACCTGTGCGGTGGTCAGCGCGTCGATACGAAAACTGGTGACCATCAGGAACACATGGGACGGGTCCGCCGATTTGCCCAGCTTGCGCACTTTACGGCGCAGGTGCGGGTAGACCACGTACAGGAACAGCATGCCGCGAAAGAAATGCGTAGCACCCATCGAATAGCGCCAGATACCGACAGCGCCAATCAGGAAAATAAAATTCTTCGACTCGGAGTCGAACGTACTCGCCGGTAACAGCAGGGCGAGTCCCATCAGCAGGCTCAAAAAGAACAGCCAGCCGGCAGATTGGAGCAGTACGTGTTTTAACTTGGACATAAGCGTCATCCGAAGGTGAAGAAGGCTCCAGGCTGCAAGCGCTGGGGATGGGTACGCTTGCAGTCTGAAACTTGCCGTTGCTGTTACCAGCAAATGCCTTCGGTGCGGCCTGTCGTACTGGTAGCCTTGGACATGAAGCCCACCAGGTCGATGACTTGCTTGCCGTGCGGTGCGTTCTGCGCCAGGGCACGGAACTTCTCGTCGCGGTTACCGAGGATGATCACGTCGGAGTTGTTGATCACATCGTCGAAGTCTGAGTTGAGCAGGGACGACACGTGCGGAATCTTGCCCTCGATGTAGTCCTTGTTGGCGCCGTGGACACGGGCGTATTCGACGTTGCTGTCGTAGATGCTCAGGTCGAAGCCCTTGCCGATCAGCATTTCTGCGAGTTCCACCAATGGGCTTTCGCGCAGGTCGTCGGTGCCGGCCTTGAAGCTCAAGCCCAACAGGGCGACTTTGCGCTTGTCGTGGCTGGAGACGATGTCGAAGGCGTTCTGCACCTGGGACTCGTTGCTGCGCATCAGCGAGTTGAGCAGCGGCGCTTCCACGTCAAGGGAGCTGGCGCGGTAGGTCAGGGCACGCACGTCTTTTGGCAGGCACGAGCCGCCGAACGCGAAGCCTGGGCGCATGTAGTACTGGGACAGGTTGAGGGTCTTGTCCTGGCAAACCACTTCCATCACTTCGCGACCATCGACGCCGACGGCCTTGGCGATGTTGCCGATCTCGTTGGCGAAGGTCACCTTGGTGGCGTGCCACACGTTGCAGGTGTACTTGATCATTTCGGCGACAGCGATGTCCTTGCGGATGATCGGTGCGTCGAGTTCTTCGTACAGCGACTGCAGGACATCGCCGGAGGCTTTGTCGAACTCGCCGATGACGGTCATCGGTGGCAAGTCGTAGTCGGCGATGGCGGTGGATTCACGCAGGAACTCAGGGTTGACCGCAACACCGAAGTCGACGCCGGCTTTCTTGCCGGAGCAATCTTCGAGGATCGGGATCACCACATTGGCGACGGTGCCCGGCAACACGGTGCTGCGCACCACGACAGTGTGGCGAGTGGCTTTGTCACGCAGGACAAAACCGATTTCGCGGCACACGGCTTCGATGTAATCGAGTTCCAGGTCGCCGTTTTTCTTGCTCGGCGTGCCGACGCAAATCATCGACAGGTCGGTATCGCGAATCGCTTCGGCGAAGTTGGTGGTGCCGCGCAGTCGGCCGGTCTCGATGCCCTGGCTCAACAGTTCACCCAGACCCGGTTCAACGATTGGCGATTTGCCCGCATTGATCAGGTCAATCTTTTCCTTGGAGATGTCTACGCCGACCACTTCGTGGCCACGGGCAGACAGGCAACCGGCACAGACTGCGCCAACGTAACCGAGACCAAATATGCTGATGCGCATCGCATTTACCTCTTTGTCATTGAAGACGATATTAATCATGCCAATTAGATGGCTGGAGTTCATGTTTGCAAGCGTCACTGATGCCACGAAAGTTGGGCGAATAGACGCCGACTCACCGCGTTAAGGCATGTTAAATAACGAGTGACTAACTATTGCACTCAAGTTGTGCGAAACGTGGCCTTGTTATTGGGGCTTGCCCTGAAATGCAGCCGGCCTTCCTGGGAGAAGGGCCTGGCGCCAGTGCCGCAGGACTTTGATAGAGGCTGCAAGCCTTTAAATATCAATGCCTTGGGTTGTCTCACTGACCCATTAGAGGAAGCTGAGCCTTGGCCTTATAGTGGGTGGCAATGCATCCTTGTCGCCGCTCTTAACTAATCGGTTGGTAATATGACCACGCAGTCAAAGTTTATATGACAACTTTGCTACTTCCGTTGGTCAGTCATGTAAGTCATCTCTTACAGCAACAGAGAATTTCGTTACCGGTGGTATGAGCAGTGCTTTAGGACGAAGTTCCTGCCCGCTCATCCTGTTTCCTGAAATTTCTTGAAATATTAGAAAAGATGGCACTGGTACTATACTGATAGCACTTGCTATATGGGCCAGTAGTTATAGGGAGTTGGCGCGATGGGATAGTTTTGTGCCACTACCTTTTTAAAAAAGTGGTGCCACTACGAAAAAAAATCAGATCTGTCGAGTGAAAGATTCGTTAGGAATGCGTCATGGGGTTTTTTGACGCCAAATAAATGGCGATTTTGCGGTTGGAATACGCACAAAAATGTGGCAGCGGGCTTGCTCGCGAAAGCGGTGTGCCAGTCAATACAGGTGCTGGCTGATCCACCGCATTCGCGAGCAAGCCCGCTCCCACATTCGGTTTATAGCGTCTGTGAGGGCGGCGCAGCTTTATTCCGGTGCGTGATCGCGCAAGAACACCAAATTATCCGGCTTGGACTGCTCCGCATTGAAGCGATAACCCTGCACATCAAACTGCTTGAGCTTGGCCGGATCGTTGATGCGCTCTTCGATCACGAAACGGCTCATCATGCCCCGCGCTTTTTTTGCGTAGAAGCTGATGATCTTGTACTGGCCGTTCTTCAGGTCCTTGAACTCGGTGCTGATGATGCGCGCGTTCAGCGCCGTGCCCTTGACCGCCGAGAAGTACTCGTTGGAGGCCAGGTTGAGCAGCACGTCATCGCCTTGCTCGGCGAGTGCTTCGTTGAGCCACTCGCTGATGCGCGTGCCCCAGAAGGCGTAGAGGTCTTTACCGCGGGCGTTGGGCAGTTTGGTGCCCATCTCGAGGCGGTACGGCATCATCAGGTCCAGGGGGCGCAGCAGGCCATACAGGCCCGAGAGCATGCGCAGGTGGTCCTGGGCGTAGCTGAAATCGGCGTCGCTGAAGGTTTCGGCGTTGAGGCCGGTGTAGACGTCGCCCTTGAAGGCCAGCAGGGCCTGCTTGGCGTTCTCCGGGGTAAAGGCGGGTGTCCAACTGCCGAAGCGCGCGGCGTTGAGGCCGCCGATTTTGTCGGAGACGTGCATCAGGTCGCTGATTTGCGCCGGGCTCAGTTCACGCAATTGTTCGATCAACTCCTGGGAGTGGTCGAGGTATTGCGGCTGGGTGAAGCGCGGGGTTGCCGGCTTGGACTCGAAATCGAGGGTTTTGGCGGGGGAAATCACCATCAGCATGAAGTTGGCTCCTGTAATCGTGGGGGGATTCTAGGGGGTTGGGGCCTTTGACTCCACCTATGATGGTGATAGATAGCTGTGGGTTTTGTGGGTATATCCGTTATTTAGGTAACGGCCGCCTATGGTTCCGCTCTTACCGCGGGTCACTTTTGGCAAACGCCCCAAAAGTAACAAGCCTGCGTTCGGCCATCGTGGTTAACGGGGCCTGTCAGATCAAGATCAAAAGCAAGAGCACGGCGGCCTGATAGCCGACCTGAGTGGTTGAGTCAAAAGCAGGGCAAAAGCAGGGCAAAAGCAGAGCTGCTTTTCTGTGGGAGCTGGCTTGCCTGCGATGCAGACACCTCGGTAAATCAGTGAGACACAGTTGATGCCTTCGCAGGCAAGCCAGCTCCCACAATTAGACCGAGAACAGCTTCAGTAAACAGGTCGGCTGCCAGGCCGCCTCGGCCTTGCTTTTGATCTAACCACTCAGGTCGGCTACTAGGCCGCCGTGCTGTAGATTTTGATCTTGATTTTGATCTTAGGCGCCCCGTCAACCACGCTGGCCGAACGCAGGCTTTGGAGCGGGGGTAAACCGGCAGGACGCCGGTTTAGCCGCGCTGGGCCAAGGATGGCCCATCGCGGCGGCCCCCGCTCCAAAGCCTGCGTGAGGGCACACCGAGCCACAGCGAGGTGCCGAGTGGTGGGGCAAGAGCCTTTTGGTTACTTTTGGGCTCTTTTCAAAAGTGACCCGCCGTAAGGGCGGAACCAATACCAGCCGTGACCGCAGCAACGGATATACACACCAACCCACTAACCCCAAGCAGGCGATCAGCTATAGTGCCCGACGACTCTAGAGAGGGAGACCCTAGGTGCGAATCGCGCTTTTATTATCTGCTTGCCTGTTATGCCTGACCGCCAACGCAGCCCCCGTTGATGTAGCCAGCCTGGACCGCACCACCTGGCCCGAAAAACTCAGCAGCCCGGCGCTGTTCGACGTCGCCTCACGCGCCGAAATCCTGATGTTCGCCCACAGCTTAATCACCAGCGAAACCCAGGACGAAGCCGCACTCAAACAACGCCTGGGCCTGAAGATCATCAACCTGGCCGCCATCGACGACCTGCGCCGCCAGCTCTGGCAGCGCCTGCTGGCAAACTACACCTTTGCCCAACAAAGCTGCGAAGAAGACGCCTCATTTTGCTACCTGGTCGAAAACATGGACGACCTGCGCGAACAAGCCGGCAAATTCCAGGTCAGCGACAACTCCTTCTATATTGGCTGGGCCGGTCCCAGCCATAACTTCCACGAACGCTACCTCGATGAACTGCTGCGCAAAGCCGCGCTGTTTCCTCAGATCAGCTCTGAAGTGCTGCGTTTCGGCGACCACGAACGCAATGGCGACGAATTCAACGACCGCCTGTTCCTGCTGACCTTCGACGGCGGCCCCGCGCCAGTCAGCGGCAATACCGACTGGCTCACCGACTACCTGCGCAAGCAGAAGATGAACGCCACCTTCTTCGCCCTCGGCAGCAGCCTGCAAACCCGCGTTGAGCGCAGTTCCGCTGCCGATGTGCAGGCCTTGTACCAAGGCCAGTGCGTGGGCACTCAGGGCTGGCAGTACCGTTCCCACAGCCATTGGGTCGACTGGCAAAGCTCGATCACCCGCAGCGCGTCACTGGCGCAGAACCTGATGCCGGAAAACTACGTGCCGCTGTTTCGCCCGCCGTACGGCCAGCGCCGCGCCGACAGCCAGGGCTTCTTCCAGTCTCAGGGGTTACAAGTGGCGTTATGGGGCATCGATTCCCAGGACGAGCCGGGCAAACTCAAGGCCGACGAGTCGGCGCAACGGGTGCTGACACTGATGTTGCTGTGGCGCAAAGGGGTGATTGTGTTTCACGACACTCAGGACAAGGCACGGGTCGCGTTGCCGATTTTGCTGCAGGCTACGGCGCAAAGTGGGCTGGGTTGGCAGGACTGCCGGGAGGCGTTTCGCTGAAAAAGCGCAAATGCCCGGCCCTGTTGGGGATGAGGCGTTTTTGGGGTGATTTTGTGCAACATTTCGATGCAGGCGGACTTCCGACTTTAACGGGGTAGCTGGCACTCGGCTAGTGCTATTCGTCATCCTGAAAAATAAACTTCAAAAAAGCGTCAAAGTGCTTTTTCCTGTCATGGTTTTTGCGGTATTACGAAGTCAGATCGCCGAAACCTGCAACACAGGTGGCGTCTTCCAAGACTCCTCATGTGGGCACTGCACTTGACGTCACTGCGGTGCAGTCGGTGGTCGAATCGAGGCGCAGCACTGTTGTGGTATTGCGTCGACTGGCTCCCACAAAGGTGACCGAGTATGGATGATCATGGACGTAACCCTTCTTCCGACCAGCCAATCCTTTATGTGCTTGATACCAACGTATTGATCCACGATCCAAACGCACTGCTTAATTTCGAAGAACACCACGTCGCCATCCCGATGATCGTGCTTGAGGAGCTCGACAAACTCAAAAGCGGCCACCACAGCGTTGCCGCTGAATGCCGCCAGGCCATCCGCCTGATCGACAAGACCCTGGGTGAAGCTTCACCTGAGGACGTTGAAGTCGGCGTGCCGATCCAGCGTGGTAAAAGTGGGCCCAAGGGCTTGCTGTCGATTCTGATGAGCAAGCGCAGCGAGCCCAACAGCCTGCTGCCGGAAAACCTGAACGACAACAAAATCATCAACCAATTGATCGACCTGCACGCGCGTGACAAGGACCTGCGCCTGGTGCTGGTGACCAAAGACATCAATATGCGCCTCAAGGCACGAGCGTGTGGGATCGCTGCCGAGGACTACAGTACCGACCAGTTGGTCGACGACGTGTCGATGCTGTCGCGGGGTTATCACACCGTGACTGGCTCCTTCTGGGACCTCGTCAGCAAGGTCGAAACCCGTCAGGACCATGGCCGCACCTGGCATCAGGTCCAGCTGATCGACAACCTGCCGGCCGTGCATATCAATGAATTCATCATCGACGAACAGGGTTTTGTTGGCTGGATCAAAGAGATCCAGGTCGACAAGCTGCTGATCCTCGACCTGCATCAGGAACCCCTGTTGCACCAGGAAGCCTGGGGCCTGAAACCGCGTGATATCTACCAGAGCCTGGCGCTGTATGCGCTGCTCGATCCGGATATCCATTTGGTCAACTTGACCGGCGCCGCAGGCTCGGGGAAAACCATCCTCGCCCTGGCTGCCGCCATCGAGCAGACCATGGTGACCAAGCGTTATCGCCGCATCATCGCCACCCGCAGCGTGCAAGGCCTGGACCAGGAGATTGGCTTCCTGCCCGGCACCGAAGCGGAAAAAATGGAGCCGTGGCTGGGCGCGATCACCGATAACCTCGAAGCCTTGCACATGGATGACGAAAACACCCATGGCAGCGTCGATTACATCCTCAGCAAAGTGCCGTTGCAGTTCAAATCCCTCAACTACATCCGAGGCCGCAGCTTCCAGCAAAGCCTGATTTTGATCGATGAATGCCAGAACCTGACGCCGCACCAGATGAAAACCATCATCACCCGTGCCGGCGCCGGTTCCAAAGTGGTGTGCCTGGGCAACCTGGCACAGATCGACACCCCTTACCTGTCCGCGACCAGCTCCGGGCTGACTTACCTGACGGAACGCTTCAAAGACTTCCCGAACGGCGTGCACATCGCGCTGCAAGGGGTGCCTCGTTCGATTCTGGCCGAGTACGCCGAATCGCACCTGTAAACGCTGGCTTTTTGTGAGAGCTGGTTTGTGTGGGAGTCGGGCTTGCCCGCGATGCAGGCTCCGTGGTGTGTCAGGCACACCTCGGTGAGGCAATCGCAGGCAAGCCAGCTCCCACACAAGCCAGTGCCCACATTTAAGGTGTGTTGGGTTTACAATCGCTGCTCCTGATCAGGAGTATCCCTGTGCTGACTCATCTCGATTCCCAAGGTCGCGCCCATATGGTCGACGTCACCGACAAAGCCGTGACGTTCCGTGAGGCCGTGGCCGAAGCGCGGGTGCGCATGCTGCCCGAGACCCTGAAAATGATTGTCGACGGCGCCCACCCCAAGGGCGACGTGTTTGCCGTGGCCCGCATTGCCGGGATCCAGGCGGCTAAAAAAACCAGTGATTTGATCCCGCTGTGCCACCCGCTGATGCTTACCGGTGTAAAGGTTGAGCTGAGCGCCGACGGCGTGGACGCTGTGCATATCCTGGCGCGCTGCAAACTCAGCGGCCAGACCGGCGTGGAGATGGAGGCACTGACCGCCGCCAGCGTCGCGGCACTGACCCTCTACGACATGTGCAAGGCCGTGGACCGTGGCATGACCATCGAAAGTATTCGCCTGCTGGAAAAACTCGGCGGTAAAAGTGGGCATTTCAGGGCGGACCAGGCATGAGCATCAACGTATTGTTTTTTGCGCGTTACGCCGAAGTGGTGGGCTTTGACTCGCTGGAGATGGAAGGCGATTTCGCTACCGTCGATGCGGTGCGCCTGGCACTGGCCAGTGATCCGGAATTTGCAGTGCTCAACGAGACCAGCCTGATGTGCGCGCGCAACGAGGAGCTGTGTGGCCTCGATGAACCGGTGCAAGCGGGCGATGAAGTCGCATTTTTCCCGCCTGTGACCGGAGGCTGACCGTGGCCATTCGCGTACAGGCCGAGGCGTTTGACCCCGGCGCTGAGGTCAACGCCATGCACGCGGCCAATGTCGGCGTGGGCGCGGTGGTGAGTTTTGTCGGCTACGTGCGCGACTTCAATGACGGCCGTGACGTGTCGGGGATGTTCCTTGAACACTACCCTGGCATGACCGAAAAGGCCCTGGCCAAGATCGCGGTGGAGGCCGAGCAGCGCTGGCCGTTGCTCAAGCTGGAAGTGCTGCACCGCATCGGCGCGCTTGGGCCGGGTGAGCCGATTGTTTTTGTTGCGGCAGCCAGTGCGCATCGCCAGGCTGCGTTCGATGCCTGTGCGTTTGTGATGGACTACCTGAAGACGCGTGCGCCGTTCTGGAAGAAAGAGAACACGCCTGAAGGCCCGCGCTGGGTGGAAGGGCGGGGCAGCGATCACGCGGCGGCCGAGCGCTGGAAGTAAACACCTGACTAAAGGTGTATGGAGATCCAAATGTGGGAGCGGGCTTGCTCGCGAATGCGGTCTGTCAGTTAAAGATGTACTGACTGTTACACCGCATTCGCGAGCAAGCCCGCTCCCACATTTTTTAACCGCATTTCAGCCTTTAAGGGCGTTTGCGTTCTACCGCTCGCAGCAAGTGCGTCGGCGGCGTTTCGCAGCTGATCTTGCGGCCCAGCAACGTCTCGATCGACGGCAACTGATACGAGTCATCTTCACCGGCAAAACTGATCGAAACACCCGCAGCGCCTGCACGCCCGGTACGCCCGATGCGATGCACGTAGTCGTCGGGTACTTCCGGCAGGGTGAAATTGATCACGTGGCTGATGCCGTCGATGTGAATCCCGCGCCCGGCCACGTCGGTGGCCACCAGCACGCGAATCTTGCCTTCGCGAAAGCCTTCCAGCGTCTTGATGCGCTTGTGTTGAGGCACGTCGCCGGACAGTTGCGCAGCGTTGACGCCATCACGCACCAGGCGTTCTTCGATACGACGCACTTCGTCCTTGCGGTTGGCGAACACCATCACGCGTTCCCAGCCGTTGTCGTTGATCAGGTTGTAAAGCAGCTTGTACTTGTCGGCACCGGCCACGGCGTAGATGTGCTGTTCGACGTTTTCGCTGGCGACGTTCAGCGCTTCGATCTCGACGATGGACGGGTCGGTAGTCCACTGCTTGGCGAGGTTCATCACATCTTCGGTGAAGGTCGCGGAGAACAGCTGGGTCTGGCGCTCGTTTTTCGGCGGGGTCTGGCGAATGATCTGACGTACTTGCGGGATGAAGCCCATGTCGAGCATGCGGTCGGCTTCGTCCAGCACCATCACTTCGACCATGTCCAGGTGCACGTCGCCGCGCTGGTTGAAGTCGAGCAGGCGGCCTGGGGTGGCGACCAGGATGTCGCAGTGACGCGCTTCGAGGTGCTTGAGTTGCTTGTCGAAATCCATGCCGCCCACGAACGTCATGACGTTGAGGCCGGTGTACTTGGTCAGGTCGGCGGCGTCCTTGGCGATCTGCACCACCAATTCGCGCGTCGGGGCGATGATCAGTGCGCGCGGCTCACCCATGTAGCGCTCTTTGGGCGGCGGCGTTTGCAGCAGTTGGGTGATGATCGAGATCAGGAACGCGGCGGTCTTGCCGGTGCCGGTCTGGGCGCGGCCGATGGCATCTTTGCCGGCCAGGGTGAAGCCCAGCACTTGCGCCTGAATCGGTGTGCAGTACGGGAAACCCAGGTCCTGGATGGCGTGCATCAGTTCCGGGGCCAGTTTGAAATCGTGGAAGCGGGTTTTACCTTCCAGGGGCTCGACGGCGAAGTCTTCGAGTTTCCAGGGTGTCACGGGCGGTTTTGGTGCGCGCTCGCGGCGAGGGGCTTTTGGCGCAGGAGCTGGAGCTGGAGCCGGCGCGGCCTCGGCAGGGTTTGCCTGTTCAGGCTGTGTCACGGCTGGTTTCTTCGGCGCGGCGACAGGTGTGGTCCGCTCGGGCTGTTTACCGTCGTTGCGGTTGCCGGGCTGGGGGGCAGGAGCACTGGGAACAGGCGCGAGTGGCTCAGCCTCGCTTTTGCCGAACATCTTCTTAAGTGCTTTGAGCACGGTGATCTCATTAATTGGTTAAGGAATGTACGCCGGCCAGTGTAATGCAAGAATCGGGCGCGGCGTAGTGCGTTGGTCATACAGCTACATAATGTATGGATTTCAGCCCAGGCGGGCGGCCAACCAGGCGCCTATGTCGTGTATCTCCCGGGGTAACACTTCGTGACCCATTGGGTATTCCTGCCATGTCACGGTGACACCACGGCTCTTCAAATGCTCGTAGGCGCTGCGGCCCATGGCGTTCTGAACCACATCATCGTACTGGCCGTGCAGGCACAAGGTCGGAATACGCTGTTGGCTGGCGGATATTTCCAACTCGTCACCGAAGGTCGGCGCATAGGTGGAGAGGGCGATAGCGCCACCCAGTGGTCCCTGCCATTTAAGGAAGGCGGTGTGGAAAACCACGGCGCCGCCTTGGGAAAAACCGGCGAGGAAAATACGCGAAGCGTCTATTCCGGTTCTCTTCTGGTCCTCGATCAAATCCGTGAGCATTTCGGCTGACGCTTCCAGCTCTTCCAGGCTGATCGAGCGGGCCGGGCTCATGGCCTTGATGTCGTACCAGCTGGGCATCTCATAGCCGCCATTGATGGTCACTGGGCGGGTGGGCGCCTGGGGCAATACAAAGCGCGTGGACAGCAATGTTTCTTGCAGCGCCTCGGCTACCGGCAGGAAGTCGTAGCGATCGGCACCCAGGCCATGCAACCAGATTACGCAGGCGTCTGCGGGCTTGGCGGGCTGAAGAATCAAGGGTTCGGTCATGTCTGCTCCATATATGTGCGTGCGCTCCGATAGGGTGCGTCGGAACGGTGCGCGACAGGTTGATCTGTTAAGAGAATGTCGCAAGGTTGAACGTTTTTCTATTGACCATGGGCTGAATCGGCTTAGCCACCACTCTGGTACGGGCCTTGCTATGTGTAGGTCGATGTCAGAACTATCTTAGGACGGTAACACTATCAGTGACTGCCGCTTCTGGGATAGCAACTGGAATTACTGCAACAACTTCATGCCGCTTGACCCCAAAAAAAGCCAACACGGGTCGATATCGCCTCATAAGGGTGCGCTGAGGTTGGAGCTCCGACACAACAAGAGCAAAACTGGAGGTTTGAATGAAGGTATTGAAATCCACCCTGGCCATTGTGACCGCGGCCGCTGTACTGGGTGTCAGTGGTTTTGCCCAGGCCGGCGCCACCCTGGACGCCGTGCAGAAGAAAGGCTTCGTGCAATGTGGCGTGAGTGACGGCCTGCCGGGTTTCTCGGTGCCGGATGCCAGCGGCAAGATCCTCGGGATCGACGCTGACGTTTGCCGCGCTGTAGCTGCCGCCGTTTTCGGTGACGCGACCAAGGTCAAGTTCAGCCAGTTGAACGCCAAGGAGCGTTTCACCGCGCTTCAATCCGGCGAAGTCGACATCCTGTCGCGCAACACCACCATGACCAGCTCTCGCGATGCGGGCATGGGCCTGAAATTCCCGGGCTTCATCACCTACTACGACGGCGTTGGCTTCCTGGTTAACAACAAGCTCGGCGTGAAAAGTGCCAAGGAGCTGGACGGTGCAACCATCTGTATCCAGGCCGGTACGACCACTGAGCTGAACGTTTCCGACTACTTCCGCGCCAATAACCTCAAATACACCCCGATCACCTTCGACACCTCCGATGAAAGCGCCAAGTCGCTGGAATCCGGTCGTTGCGACGTGCTGACCTCCGACAAGTCCCAGCTCTACGCACAGCGCAGCAAGCTGGCCTCGCCGAAAGACTACGTGGTTCTGCCGGAAACCATTTCCAAAGAACCGCTGGGCCCGGTCGTGCGTAACGGCGACGACGAGTGGCTGGCCATCGTGCGCTGGGTTGGCTACGCCATGCTCAACGCTGAAGAAGCCGGTATCACTTCCAAAAACGTCGAAGCTGAAGCCAAGTCCACCAAGAACCCCGACGTTGCGCGTCTGCTCGGTGCTGACGGCGAATACGGCAAAGACCTGAAAGTGAAGAAAGACTGGGTCGTACAGATCGTCAAGCAGGTCGGTAACTACGGTGAAGTGTTCGAGAAAAACCTCGGCAAAACCACCCCACTGGAAATCGACCGTGGCTTGAACGCACTGTGGACCAACGGTGGCATTCAATACGCACCACCTGTGCGCTGATCGCTGATGGTTCTATCACCCGGTGGGCCAACCACCGGGTGATGTTCTGTTCCATTATTTCCGGGGCACTTCATGCAAAATCAAATCGGCGCACCAAAGCAGAAGCTCAGCTTCAGCGATCCCAAAGTGCGTGCGTGGCTCTTCCAGATCATCACGATTGTGGCGGTGATCTCGCTGGGCTGGTACCTCTTCAACAACACCCAGACCAACCTTCAACACCGGGGCATTACCTCGGGTTTCGACTTTCTTGAGCGCAGTGCCGGCTTCGGCATCGCGCAGCATTTGATCGACTACACCGAATCGGACAGCTATGCCCGAGTCTTTGTGATCGGCCTGCTCAACACCTTGCTGGTGACCGTGATCGGCGTGGTCCTGGCGACCTTGCTCGGCTTTATCATCGGCGTAGCGCGCTTGTCGCCCAACTGGATGATCAACAAACTGGCGACGGTGTATGTGGAAGTGTTCCGCAACATTCCGCCGCTGCTGCAGATCCTGTTCTGGTATTTCGCGGTGTTCCTGACCATGCCGGGGCCGCGCAACAGCCATAACTTCGGCGACACCTTCTTTGTCAGCAGCCGTGGTCTGAACATGCCGGCCGCACTGGCCGCTGACGGCTTCTGGCCGTTTGTGGCCAGCGTCGGGGTGGCTATCGTGGCAATCGTGCTGATGACGCGATGGGCCAACAAGCGCTTTGAAGCCACTGGCGTGCCGTTCCATAAGTTCTGGGCGGGCCTGGCCCTGTTGGTTGTGATCCCGGCGTTGTGCGCCTTGATCTTCGGCGCGCCGCTGCACTGGGAAATGCCCAAGTTGCAAGGCTTCAACTTCGTGGGCGGCTGGGTACTGATCCCTGAACTGCTGGCGTTGACCCTGGCGCTTACTGTCTACACGGCCGCGTTTATTGCCGAGATCGTGCGGTCGGGCATCAAGTCCGTCAGCCACGGCCAGACCGAAGCCGCGCGCTCCCTGGGCCTGCGCCCTGGGCCGACGCTGCGCAAGGTCATCATCCCGCAGGCCTTGCGGGTGATCATTCCGCCGCTGACCAGCCAATACCTGAACCTGGCGAAAAACTCGTCGTTGGCCGCCGGTATCGGTTACCCGGAAATGGTTTCGCTGTTTGCCGGCACGGTGCTCAACCAGACCGGCCAGGCCATCGAAGTCATTGCCATCACCATGAGCGTGTACCTGGCGATCAGCATCAGCATTTCCCTGCTGATGAACTGGTACAACAAGCGCATTGCGCTGATCGAGCGGTGAGGAAACGCACATGAGTTCGCATACTTTCAAACCTGATATGCCGCCGCCAAACAAAGTCTTCGGGCCGATGGCATGGATGCGCGCCAACCTGTTTTCCAGCTGGCTCAACACCCTGCTGACGCTGTTGGCGTTCTACCTGATCTACCTGATCGTGCCGCCGATCCTGCACTGGGCGATTCTCGACGCCAACTGGGTCGGGACCACGCGCGCCGATTGCACCAAGGAAGGCGCCTGCTGGGTGTTTATCCAACAGCGCTTCGGGCAGTTCATGTACGGCTACTACCCCGGCGACCTGCGCTGGCGCGTGGACCTGACCGTGTGGCTGGCCATCGTCGGTGTGGCGCCGTTGTTCATCTCGCGTTTTCAACGCAAGGCGGTCTACGGCCTGAGCTTTCTGGTGCTGTACCCGATCATCGCCTACTGCCTGCTGCATGGCGGCGTTTTCGGCCTGACCAACGTGGCCACCAGCCAATGGGGCGGCCTGATGCTGACCCTGGTCATCGCCACTGTCGGCATCGCCGGCGCCTTGCCATTGGGCATTGTGCTGGCGCTGGGGCGGCGTTCGAACATGCCGGCGATTCGTGTGGTCTGCGTGACCTTCATCGAATTCTGGCGCGGCGTGCCGTTGATCACCGTGCTGTTCATGTCTTCGGTGATGTTGCCGTTGTTCCTGCCCGAAGGCATGGGCATCGACAAACTGCTGCGGGCGTTGATCGGCGTGATCCTGTTCCAGTCGGCCTATGTGGCGGAAGTGGTGCGCGGTGGTTTGCAGGCAATTCCCAAGGGGCAGTACGAAGCGGCTGCGGCGATGGGCCTGGGTTACTGGCGCAGCATGGGCCTGGTGATTCTGCCGCAAGCTTTGAAGATGGTGATCCCGGGCATCGTCAACACGTTTATTGCGCTGTTCAAGGACACCAGCCTGGTGATCATCATCGGCCTGTTCGACCTGCTTAACAGCGTCAAACAAGCTGCCGCTGACCCGAAATGGTTGGGCATGGCGACTGAAGGCTACGTGTTCGCCGCCCTGGTGTTCTGGATTTTCTGTTTTGGTATGTCGCGCTATTCCATTCATTTGGAACACAAGCTCGACACAGGCCACAAGCGTTAGGAGTTGATGTTATGAGCGAAGCGATCAAACAGCCTGTGAGCCCTGAAGGCATTATCCAGATGCAGGGCGTCAACAAGTGGTACGGCCAGTTCCACGTGTTGAAAGACATCAACCTCAACGTCAAGCAGGGCGAGCGTATCGTGCTGTGCGGCCCGTCGGGTTCGGGCAAGTCCACCACCATCCGCTGCCTCAACCGTCTGGAAGAGCACCAGCAAGGCCGCATCGTGGTCGATGGCGTGGAACTGACCAACGACCTCAAGCAGATCGAAGCGATCCGCCGTGAAGTCGGCATGGTGTTCCAGCACTTCAACCTGTTCCCGCACCTGACCATCCTGCAGAACTGCACGCTGGCACCGATGTGGGTACGCAAGATGCCCAAGCGCAAGGCCGAAGAAATCGCCATGCATTACCTTGAGCGCGTGCGCATTCCGGAGCAGGCCCATAAGTTTCCGGGGCAACTGTCCGGCGGCCAGCAACAGCGTGTGGCGATTGCCCGGGCGCTGTGCATGAAACCGAAAATCATGCTGTTCGACGAACCGACCTCGGCGCTGGACCCGGAAATGGTCAAGGAGGTTCTGGACACCATGATCGGCCTGGCCGAAGACGGCATGACCATGTTGTGCGTGACCCACGAAATGGGCTTTGCCCGCACCGTGGCCAACCGCGTGATCTTTATGGACAAAGGCGAGATCGTCGAACAGGCGGCGCCGAATGATTTCTTCGACAACCCGCAGAATGATCGGACCAAGTTGTTCTTGAGCCAGATTTTGCATTGATCGAAGCTTGAAACGCTAAACCCGGCCTGGTGCCGGGTTTATTTTTGCCTGTCTAAGAGGCTTTGAGGGCTTCTTGTGCTTCGTGGTTGATGGTGTGGTTGATGGTGTGGGTGAAGGCGTTGCGCAGGTCTGCACCTTCGGCCAACTCTTTGGCGTCGGTGAGTAAGTGGGGGTAACGATCCAGCAGGCGCATCAACACCATCAACGGTTTGGGCGGTGTTATTTCGCCGCGCTCGTAGCGTGAGAACGCGTTGTGCCCGCCACCAGACAGTAATTCTACGGTTTGTTTTTGCGTGAGGTGCAGCTTGCGGCGGATACGCTTCAGTTCGGCGCCCATCATCCGTCGGGCGGCGTGGAGTAGCTCGTCACCTGCTTTAGCGTGGCGCTCGGAGCTGTCAGCGTCATACATGCCGTCCTCGCACAGTTGGCATTCCCAGCCCGAGAGGTCATCAACGCGCTGCTCCATGCCTTTGATACGTAGGGTTTCACTGCGCCCCTCAAAACGCACCATGGCGTCAGGGGTACCACAGATGAAGCAATGTTGGGTTTTCATGGGTTCATCCCTTTGAAGGAGATCACCGGCGGGTTGCTGCCAGAGCAATAGGTGACCTTGATGTAAATCTCCAGACCGTGTGAATGGATGTGGTAGACGTCTTGCCAGACCCGATGATCGGCGTAGGTGGTCATCGACTTGTACAACATCCTGTTTTGCAGTTTGAAAACGATCGCTTGCATCTCGCTGATGTCGAGGCCCAGATCCTTGCCCGCTTCCTTGGCGGCGCGTGTAAAAGCCTTGTCTCCAAGCCGCCTCACATCAGCCTTTATCACCGCCAAATCGTAATGAGGTGTGTACTTTTCCATAAGACACCTGAGTCAATAATTACCCTATAAGGGTGATTTTACCAATCGAAAATTCAGTCCTTTTTGCTACCTCCGAACCCTAGTGCGTTGCCTTTGTAGGCAACTCCTAATAGGCTGTAGGAAAATTCATCCCATGATTGGACGAAAGCGCAAAATCCATGACAGACATCGCCCCTCTGATCAAACGTTCCCTGGTTGACCAAGCCCTGGAGCAACTACGCCGGCGCATCACCGAAGGCAGATGGGCCATCGGCCAGCGCCTGCCCACCGAGCCGGAGCTGTCCGCCGAGTTGGGCATCAGCCGCAACACCGTGCGTGAAGCCATGCGGGTGCTGGCGTTTTCTGGCCTGATCGAAATACGCCAGGGCGACGGCAGTTATTTGCGCTCGATGACCGACCCGCTGGGCGCCATGCGCGCGCTGTCTCATTGCACCTTGGAGCAGGCGCAGGAGACGCGGCAGATTCTGGAAGTGGAGGCCATCGGTCTCGCAGCGGTGCGCCGCACAGATAACGATCTGAACAATTTACGCCAAGCCTTAAGCGTCAGCGCCGAGCTGTACCACGGTGACCTGGAGGCCTACATCAGTGCCGACTTGGTGTTCCACAAGCACTTGGTCGACGCCGCACACAACCCGGCCTTGAGCGAGCTGTACCAGTACTTCTCTGCCATTGTCGCCGCCCAGTTGCGCCAGACCCTGAACATCTCACCGCGTCGCCAGGCCGTGTTCGACCTGCATGTCGCCCTGCTCGAAGCCGTGGAAAACCAAGACCCGGAACGCGCCAAATCCCTCTGCCGGCAGTTGATCAATGAGCCTTGAAGCCAAACGCACGCCCGAACTCGAAGAGCTGTTGATCGACGCCGAAGCCGACGACGACGTGGTGCAGTACAGCCACCCGGTGGTCATGCGGCCCTGGCTGTTGCTGCTGGGTTTGATCCTGGTGGCACTGAACCTGCGCCCGGCACTGTCGAGCATGTCGCCATTGCTGGCAGAGGTCTCACACAGCCTGGGGTTGTCGGCAGCTAAAGCCGGTTTGCTGACCACCCTGCCGGTGCTGTGTCTGGGCCTGTTCGCACCGATGGCGCCGATTCTGGCGAGGCGGTTCGGCGCCGAGCGGGTGGTGCTGGGGATTTTGCTGACGTTAGCGGCCGGGATCATTCTGCGCAGCTCGTTCGGCGAGGTCGGCCTGTTCGCCGGCAGCCTGATTGCCGGTGCGAGCATCGGCATCATCGGCGTATTGCTGCCGGGTATCGTCAAGCGCGATTTCGCCAAGCACGCCGGCACCATGACCGGCGTCTACACCATGGCGCTGTGCCTGGGTGCTGCGTTGGCAGCCGGCGCGACGGTGCCACTGAGCAAGTATTTCGGTGACAGCTGGAACATCGGCCTGGGCTTCTGGATTCTGCCAGCATTGGTGGCGGCACTGTTCTGGTTGCCGCAGGTCGGGCAAAAACACGGCGCGCATCAAGCCGCCTATCGCGTGAAAGGTTTGCTGCGTGACCCGCTGGCCTGGCAGGTGACCTTGTACATGGGGCTGCAATCCTCGCTGGCCTACATCGTGTTTGGTTGGTTGCCGTCGATTTTGATCGGCCGCGGCCTTACGGCGACCCAGGCGGGGCTGGTGCTGTCCGGCTCGGTCATCGTGCAACTGGCCAGTTCCCTCGCCGCGCCCTGGCTGGCTACCCGTGGCAAGGACCAGCGCCTGGCCATTGTGGTGGTGATGCTGCTGACCCTCGGCGGCCTGTTCGGCTGCCTGTACGCACCACTTGATGGCCTGTGGGGTTGGGCGATTTTGCTGGGCCTGGGCCAGGGCGGTACGTTCAGCCTGGCGCTGACCTTAATCGTACTGCGCTCGCGTGATTCCCATGTGGCTGCCAACCTGTCGAGCATGGCCCAAGGCATTGGCTACACGCTGGCATCCCTTGGGCCGCTGGCGGTTGGCCTGGTGCACGATTGGACCGGTGGCTGGTCGGCGGTCGGCTGGATTTTTGCGGTGCTCGGCCTGGGCGCAATCATCGCCGGGCTTGGCGCCGGACGTGCGCAGTATGTGCAGGCCACCTGCGAGAAACGCTGAGGCTACCCATAGATCACTTGCCGCCAGGGTGGTGCAAAACCGGCTTGGCTCCTGTGTGGGTCACAGGTAGCGCAAATCCAGAACGATGGAGCCGTCCAGTGGTACTTCTTGCTCCAGGGTCAGTTGCTGCGAGAGGTTGATGGACGTGTCGATGCGCAGCTGGACGCGCAGATGTCGAATGAAATCGGGCTGACGGTTACCCGGTAACGAGAAACCCATGTACTGATTGGGGAAGGCATTGGGCTCCGGCCCCCAGGTTTGACCCTTGTCGATTGACGCCAGCGTTTGCATCGGCTGGTCGTTTCCCTCCGGGTTGCGGTAGGACAACGCCACGGCGCCCAAACGCTCGGTTGGCGCGTGGATGTTTCTCCCCAGGCCGTAGAAAAAGTCGGGCGCGAGCGAGGAGTCCGTACGATTGTCGATGCCCACCAGGGCAAACAGCATCGGTTGCGTGCAATGGATGTTCAACTCCAATGTGCGTGACGGCAAGATTGTGAATTCGTCCGGGTTCAAACGGCTGGCGGGAATCTTGCCGTGATCGATACCCTCCTCGGACAGCTGGATGTGACAGGCATCCGGCGTGATTACGCCACTGGCGGTGATATCGACCGATGATGTGGCCATGGCCAGCGAACCATTGCAGACAAGCCATAAAAGTGTTGATAACCGTGAGATCGTATTCATCTACTTTAACCACAGGCAGAGAGAGGAGGGGCCTGTTCGCACGATGCCCATACCTGGGAGTCCCGCCAACGCAAGGGTGGTGCTACAGGTAAACCACTTCCAGGGTGGCGGAGCCGTCCATGCGCGTCTCCACACTCAGGTCCAGGTTCTGCTTGGCGTTGATCACGGCTTCCAACGTCAGGGTGCTGGTCAGGTTCTGGATCGCCGAAGGCCCGGCGGTGCTGCCGGCCACATCGGTAAAGCCCAGCAGGCTTTTGGAACCGATGTCGATGGGGTTGCTGTTAGACGTGCGCCAGGCCAGGCCACCGGTGGTCGATTCGGTGCCATAGGCCACCGGCAAGGTATCGGCCACGGTCTGTTTGGGGTCAAAACTCACCGAGTACACACCCAGCTTGTTGCCCATGCTGTCCAGCCCCAGCCCGTAAAAGATCTCGCTGTTGACGTGGGCGGTGCCGTCGCGGTTATCGCGCATGCGCAAGGCGTAGCGGCCGGGGGCATTGCAACTGACGGTCAAGGTCAGTGTCTTGAGCGGCAGCCGGGTGCCCGTGGCCTGGTTGAGGTCCTTCTGGGAGATTTTGCCGAAGTCGACCAACCCGCCGGCGGACAGCACGGGAACACAGGCCATGGGCGTGATCAGCCCGCTGACGGTCAGTTCGGCGGTGGAGGCGGCGTGGGCCGCAGGCAGGCTGGTCAGCCATGCGCATGCGGTTAAAGCGCTCAACAGCGTTTTCATGGTTCAGCTCCTATAAGTACGTCATGGTGAGGGTCACGGAACCGTCGATGGGCATTTCTTCTGCCAACGGCAGGGTGTTGGCAGGTGCGATGGTCGGCGTGATTTGCAGGTCGGCGTTCAATTGTTGTATCGGCGTCGGCGTCAGCCCCATCGGTACGGACGTAAACGAGCTGAGGAAAGCCTTCGACAGCAGGCTTGTCGGCGCCCAACCAGAGGCCGCGGTCGAGCCGAGGGGATACATACCCACGCCATCGGCCACGATCGAGTAGAGGTGCAAAGACAGGTAGCCGAGCTTGTTGTCGCCGCCGACGTACCCCAGGCCGAATCGACTCGGGATTTCCTCGTAACCGGACCCGAGGCGGTTATCCCTGGGCTCAATCGCCAGCAGGGTCGATGCCTCACAGGTGATCGCCAGCGCCAGGTTCTGCACCGCCAGCTTGGTGGGCTGATCGACATTCAGGTCGCTGGCGGAGATCTTGCCCAGGTCATACACACCCCCGTTGGACAGGCTGGGTTCGCAGGCACTGGGGGTGATCAACCCGGTGACGCTCAGGTCAACGGTGGAGGCTGCTTGGGCCGCAAAGCCTGTGACCAGGCAGGCAACGGTGGCCAGGGATATCAAAAACGGCTTCATCGTGCGCGCCTATAAATAGTGAATTTCGAGAGTGCCCGAGCCATCCAGATACACCTCACTGCTCAAGTCCAAGGAGCCCAAGGGCGCGATGACCGCTTCCAGGCTCAGCGTGGCGCTGAGGTTTTGAATGGCGCTGGGGCCGCTGGTACTGCCGGACGTAGCGCCAAAACCCAGGTAACGATTGGCGCCGACGGCAGCGGTGCCGGCGCTGGCGCTGCTCCAGGGCTGCTTGCCGGTGGCGGAGTAGGTTTGAAACACCTGCGCAAAGCTGTCGGCGGTGATGCGCGCCGGCTCGAACAACAGCCGATAGCGGCCGATTTTCTGCTGGCGCGCGTCCAGGCCCAGCCCATAGGTGCTTTGATCGACTGTACCGGTCGCCGAACCCTCGCGATTGTCTTGCATGCGCACCGCGAAGGCGGTCGGCCCATCGCAGGTCACACTGAGTGACAAGGCGCGTGGTGCCAGGGTCGTGTCCTTGTCCAGATTCAGGTCGCTGATTGACAGCTTGCCCAGCGCCACATGGCCGCCGTTGGACAGCGTGGGCGTGCACGCCGCCGGCGCGAAACGCGCTTGCAGGCGCACCTCCCGCGAGCGCCCGGCGGCGAGGGCGTCGAACAGCCCGGCGACGTCCCAGGTCACGGCATCGCGTACCCGTGCGGCGTCCTCTTTGGCCCAGGCGCTGGCATCGATCTGCAATGACAAGTTGCGCCCGCTCACTGCGACGCCTGCGCGCATTGGCACGATGCCGTGGTCCGGTCGCCACGCCAGTTGGGCGCTGACGGCGGCAGGCGGCTGGCCTTGGCCGGCAATCAAACCCAGCTCCACCGCCTGGCCGTCCAGCACCGCTTCGCTGACGCGCAGGCCGTAACTGCCGCGCTCGGTAAAACGAAAGCGTTCGGGCCCTGCGCCCAGCCCGCGATAAAACACGCTCATGTCGGTGGGCTGCGGGCAGTTCAGCGTCAGGCTGATACGCCGCTCGCCCAGCAAGCGTTCAGGCGCGGGAACCCGCGCCACGGCGCGGTTCATCAGGCCGAAATCCAACTGTGCCTGGCTGAGGTTGAGCTGGCACTCGTCGGCGGCCCAGGCCCCGCTGCTCAGCAGCGCAAAGCCCAAGGGATACAACCTGTGTTTCAGGCCCATGGTGAACGTCCTCATGGCTGGCGGCACTGGGCCGCTGCGGTTTCGAAATACACCTCGGGGTCGGCGTCGTTGGGCAGTGCAAAGTCCAGGCGGCAGCGTGGCTGCCCGGGTGCCTTGACCCACAGGGCGCGCGGCTCGAGTGCGTCGGGCAGGAACACTTGGCTGCCTTCCTGCACCAAGGTGATGAACTCACCGTCGGCGCTGCTCACGGTGGCGCCGCGTGGCAACGGCTGGCCGCTGTCGGTGGTCACGTTCAACAGCGCCCGACGGGTCAGGGCCACGCCGAAATGCACCTTGTCGACCGCACCGCGCCCGGCAGCTATCACGGCCAGGCCGTTGTGGATATCGGCATTGCGCGGCAGTGAGCGCGTCTGCACTTCCACCGGGCTGCGCCCATACGCGCTGAGTTGCGGCACCACCGCCTGGCCTTGCCAGTCGGTCCACACCGGGCCGCTTGGGGTGTTGACCTTGATCCCGGCCATCTCGCCCACCGACATCACGGCAAAGGTGTCGCGCACCGGATAGGGCGAGAAGGTCAGGCCGTCTTCATGCAACACCACGCCGCCACGGGCGCCGCCCTGATAACTTGAACGTTGGTCGTCGCTGCGGGTGTAGTTGAAATCCAGCTGGCTGTACCACGGCAGCGCCGACACGCCGAGCGACGACTCGACTTCGCGGTCGCGACTGTCGCGTTCAACACCCACCCGGTAGCTCAGTTGATCGTTGAGTTGTTCGCTCACGCCCACACCCAGGCGATGCTCACCCCCGGCGTTACGTACCCAGGCACGCCCGCGACGGGTTTCACCCAGCGGCACACTGAGGTTCAGGTAAATGCTGTCGTCATTCTGCTGGCGGCCACCCACTTGCCATTCGGCACTGGCCGACACCGACACCCGGCCAAAACTGGTGCCCCAGGACGCCAGCGCGCGGCTGCTGCTTTCACCGTTATACGACGCCGTGCGTGAGACGCCCGCACTGAACGCGCCCAGCGCCGGGTGCGCCCAGGACGCGGTCACGCTTTGCTGGTCGCGGTAGCGCGTACGCTGTTGCTCCTGGCTGTTGCCGACGTAGGTTGAATCCTCAAGGTCGCGGTAACCCTGGGAACGCCAGGAGCCTGCGGTGCTCACCGCCCAGCGCTCACTCAAACGCTGGGACCAGGAAAGGTCGGTCTGTACGCCGCGCTCTGTTCCCTCGCGGCGGGGAGTGGCTTGCGCCGCCTGCGCGGAGAACTGCAGTTGACTGTCTTGCCAAGGCAACCAGCCCAGGCTCGCCCCTGCCGCGCGATAGGCATCTGCCACCAGCCCGCCGCCGCTGAGACTGACTTGCGGGTGCACCGCGCCGCTCCAGCCGGCACTGATCACCCACGGCTCGCGGCCGCCGCTTTCACCGATCTGGCGCACGCGCCCGGCTGCCACTGAGTAGCCCGGCGCGGGCAGGCCCAGGCCGAGCATGGCGGCGGGCACAGTAAAGCGGCGTTCTTCGCCGGTGGTTTCCTTGACCGTGACTTCCACGTCGGAGCGGCTGTTCAAGCGGCGCACGTCGGTCAGGGCGAACGGCCCGGCGGGCACCACGGTTGAGTGGATCAACGCGCCGTTCTGACGGATTTCCACCTGGGCCGGGCTGTTGGCGATACCGGTGATGGTCGCGCCCTGGTTCTGGTCTTGCAGGGCGGTTTCGGTCAGCACCTGGGCGCCGGTAATCTGCGTACCCGCCAGCACCGGGTTGTAGAGGCTGATTTGCCCCGCCTGCAACACCGCCTGTTGTTCGGCGAAGGTGCGCTGGGCGTAGGCGTCCAAGTGGGTGGTGCGCGAGTTGCCGTCCTGCCAGGTCTTTACCTGCCGGCTGCGCACGATCCAGTCGCCGGCGTTGAAGCCGACTTCGGTGTTGGCCGAACCGAAGCGGCTGCGGTTGTCGCCAAATTCGTTATAGAGGCCGGTCAGGTCGTAGTTGAGCAGCAAGGCTTGGCCGCCGGTCTGGTAGCCGGAGATGTCCTGCTGGGCGGGACGCAGGGCATCGGTCGGCACCACCAGGCCCAGGCCCAGGCCTGCCGGGTCCTGCTCGATCACGGTTTGTGGGTAGCGTTCGATAAAGCGATGGCAGGTGGGTGCACCATCGTCATCGGGTACGGTCAGGTTGCCTGCATCGAGCAGGGCGCGGTTGAAACAGAGGCTGCCCTGGCGGTCGAAATCCACGTCCACACGGCCACGGCGCTGGCCGTTGATACTCAGGTTGACGGCATGCCGGCCCGCCGCGAAACGCGGGGCTTGCAGCAGCAGTTTGGCGAGTTCCGGGTCGATGCCGCGTCGGGACAGCGTCTGGGGGTCGAAGGCGCCGGCGATATCACTCGCCAGCACCGCCTCGCAGGGCAGTGCGCCGCCCAGGGTCAGCGCCAGGCTCGTCAGTATTGTGCGTGCGCGACGGGGTGAAATGCCGCGCACGGCGTTGCCGTCGCGGTCAGTCGTTGCTGTGCTCACAAGGTCGTACTCAAGTGTTGGGTGGCTTTGGCAAGCCACTCTTTTTTATAGGGCGTTCTTTTTATAGGGTGATCGGTGCTTCGTAAGGCGCCACGGCAAAGCCATACACCGTGGCCGGTTGCAGTTTCACGCGGTTGGCGCCGGTGTCGGTGCCAGTGCCTGTAACGGTCACGTTCAAGGTTTCACCCGGCAGCACATAGGTGCGTGGCAACAAGGCCGAACCGCTGCCGGGCAGCAGCCGCAGCTCCTGGGCCAGGCGCACCACGTAAGGGCTCGGGTTGTGCACGCTCAATTGGTCACGCTTCAAGCGCCATTCCAGCCCGGTCCAGGGCGTGCGGTTGGGCGCCAAGCCCTTGGGGTGCAGGATTACCGGCAGGTTTTGGCGCACGGTTACGCCCACTTGTGCATGCCCGGCCTGGGCTGCCGAGCGACCCTGGGGCATGCCTTCGAAGATCACTCGTTTCAAGCGTTGGGTGGTCAAAGGCTCTGGCGACTGCACAATGAAGCGGATCAGTTGGCTCTTGTTCGGTTCGACCCTGGCCAACGGCGGGGTCACAAACAGCAGTGTCGCCGTGTCTTCAGGAATGTCCTCAAGGGTGACGTGCAGCAGGGCCAGCTTATCGTCGGTGTTGGTCACGGTGACCGAGGCTTCGCCATCGGCCTCGTTGACGATCACCACCGAGGTGTCGGGCACCATGCCGTCGGCCAATACCAGCGCCGGGCTGCCGATTGCCAGCGCCAGTGCGCCGAGGTAGAGACCCGCGACGCGAGTGAAGATGAATACGCGGGTAAAAAAGGGCAGGGTGGTCATGGCTACAAATACCTCAGGTCAAGCACGATGGAGCCGTCCAGCGGCACCTCCTGCTTGAGCGTTAAATAGGCGGCGGCATTGATGGACGTATTGACTTGCAGGTTGGCGCTTACTTCACGGAGGCGCTCCGGCACCAGCGTGCCAGGGCGGGCGAACCCCATGTAGTTGTTCGGGAAGGCGTTGGATTCGGGGAACCAGGTCTCACCCTTGTTGCTGGAGGCCAGCACCAGTACGCGCTCCCCGTCGCCCATAGCATCGCGATAGGCCAGGGACACCGTGCCCAGCCGCTCGCTGGGTACATGGATATTGTGTCCCAGGCCATAGTAAAAACCCGGCCCAAGGGACGAGTCGGCGCGATTGTCCACGCCCACCAGTACAAACAGCACCGGGTGGTTGCAACTCACAGTCAGGTCCAGTGATTGCGTGGGCAAAGCGCTGTACTCGTACTGGTTGAGGCTGCTCGCCGGCACCCTGCCGTGGTCGATGATGCCGTTGGCAGACAACGTCGGGGTGCAGGCATTGGGGGTGATCAGGCCGGTGACGTTCAACTCGGTGCTGGACGCCGCCATTGCCAGCGGGCTGGCGCAGAGCAGGTAAAGCAGGGCAAGAAGGCGTGAAGAAATGTGCTTCATGGGGGAGGTTCACCGGTTGCCGGTTCATCGTTTGTGTACGTGACAACGGCAGGCGTGAAGGCCTGCCGTTGTTCAACTCGGATGTCGTTACAGGTAGCGCACGGTGAGGGTCACCGAGCCGTCGATGGCGACTTCATTGGTGAGGGTCAGCCCGCTGGTTTTGGCGATAAAGGGCAGGACGTTGAGGTCGGCAGTCCACAGTTGGACTGGGATCGGCGAATTGACGCCGGCCACGGCGGGGGCGATGAGGTTGTTGCGCATCAGGTTACGTTCGACACCCCACGTGACGCCATTGTCGTAGGAACCGATGGTGCCGACCGGCACGCTGTCGGCCACCGGGTTCAACAGTTTTAATTCCATGCCGCCGAGTTTTTCCGTGCCGTTGATCAGGCCCAGGCCGAACTCCAAGACGTCGTTGTTGGCGTCAGACCCTTCGCGGTTGTCCTTGGCCTCCATCGCTATCAGGGTGGCGGCGTCACAGGTGACGGCGAATTGCACGGTTTGGGGGGGCAGAAAGGTCTGCGCGTCAGGTTTCAGATCCTTGGCTGAGATCTTGCCGTAGTCCACGGCCCCGCCGTTAGACAGTGTTGGGGTGCAGGCACTTGGGGTAATCAGGCCCTTGACCGTCAGGTCGACGCTGGACGCGGCGAGTGCGTGGGCGCTGCCCAGCAGCAGCATGGCAGTGGCGAGGGTTTTGAAGGCGGTGTTCATGGTGTGGTTCCTGAGTGAGGAGACGGGAAAAGGGCTTACCAGTACTGGAGTTGCATCACGGCCAGGCCGTCGATCGGCACCTCGTCAAGCAAGCTCAGGTCGCTGGCGGGCACGATCGTGGTGAACGCCCGCAGTTGAGCGCTCAGGGTTTGCAGCGCCATCGGCGTGTTGGGGCCGCTCGACGGTGCGAACGAGGTCAAGGCGGTGTGGCCCAGGTAAGCCGAGGGCATCCAGGTGGCGCCGCCGTCGCGAGACAAGATCGCCTGCACCGGCACGCTGTCGGCCACCGGGTTGAACAGCCCGAACGCCACGTTGCCGAGTTTCTGGTCATCGTTGGCCATGCCCAGCCCATGGTGCGCCTGGTTGAGCGCTGCGCTGCCGGCGCGGTTGTCCAGGGTGGTCAGGGTGAAAAACGTCGGCCCCTCACACTGCACTTGCAAGCTCATTTCGCCGACTTGCAGGCTGGTGGGCTTGTCCGGGTCGAGGTCCCTGGCCGTCAGCTTGCCGTGGTCGACGACGCCGCCGTCGGACAAGGTCGGCGTGCAAGAGGACGGGGTAATGATCCCGGTGACGCTCAAATCAGTGTTACTCGCGGCGAATGCGCCTGGGGCGCAGGCAGCCAACAGCAGGGCAAGAGCGGCGGGCGTGGTTCTTTCCATGGGCACAGGTCCTTGTGGGCGATGCAATCAAGCGGGTCGGTTACAGGTAGCGCACTTCGTACGTGGCGGAGCCGAGGATGTGCACTTCGTTGGTCAGGTTCATCCCCGCTGTGGGGCCGATAATGGTTTGCACCGTGAGGTCGGTTGTCACGTTCTGGACCGGGGTGGGTGCCCAACTGCCTGTCGAGCGATCACCGAACGAAGCGCGGTAGGCCACAGGCATGATGTCGCCCGGATAGTTTTCCTTCCAACTGAGGCCGCCATCGCTGGACTCAAGCACGGAGATCGCTGCGCCGTCATCCATCGCGTTGGTGAACGCCAGGGTGTACGAGCCCAGTTTTTTGCCGTCGACCAGGCCCAGGCCATAGGTACTGAAAGGGTCAGGGGCATTGCCGCGGTTATCGATGCCCTGCAGTGCCAGCAGGGTCGGCGCTTCGCAGGCGATCGCCATTTGCAGGGTTTGGTCACCCAAGAGCGTGCCGGTGTCCGGCTTCAAATCCTTGGCCGCAATTTTCCCGTGGTCGACTACCCCGCCGCTTGAAAGGCTGGGCGTGCAGGCGCTGGGCGTAATCAGGCCCTGGACCGTCAGGTCTACGCTGCTGGCGGCAAAAACGGTCGAGGCACCCGTAAGCAACAGGGTGGTGGCTAACAGTGCGAAAGGAGTGTGCATTTCAGTGGTTCCAGTACGTTGAGTCACGCCGCAGCGACACACGCTGAGAGAAGGGGGCAAGGGTGCCAGGCGGCTTTTAAGGTTTTTCTGGACTGCTCGGGGAGCGGCGGACCGTCCCCGACAAGAGTGAGCAGTAATCTAGCGATGGGCCTCGGCCGGTGACATACAACTTTTACGACAATGGCGATGGCGGCGAAAAAGGCCTGCCGAATGTCGGAATAATTAACTGCAAGATGTAGGTAAATGGTCAGTTTCGTAGTTGTTGTATGGCCAGAGTGGCATCCGAAAAGATATTTTCCTTTTGCGATGGCCGTCATCTGAATACCTAGAACACGCTGCAGAGTGCTTTGCCGTTGACTGTCGCGTCAGCGCTCCCACCCCAGACAACGCTATGTTCCTGGCCCGCGGGCGCTGCATCACCGACACCATCAACGAGGTGAGCGAGAGTGCTCTCGAGCGATGTCTCATTGCAGCGCGTGCCGTTTCATTTCTCCCCACCCGATCACTGGCGGCACCTGGTCGTATTGGTCGCGGAGGACCATTCGGCCTATCGGGCGCTGTTGGGCTGGTTCCTGGAAAAACTCGGGCTTGGCCACGAAGTGGTGGGCGACGGAGGTGAAGGCTTGGCTGCCATCACGCGCCGCCATTTCGACCTGGTGATCAGCGATTGCCATATGCCGCGCATGGACGGGTATGCCCTGGCCCGCGCCATACGCCTGCACGAGCAGGCGAACGGGCATCGACGGGTGCCGATTATTGCCGTCACCGCCAACCTGCTGCCTGACGATCCCCAACGCTGCCGCGATGCCGGCATGGATGCCTGGCTGCTCAAGCCGCTGACGTTTGCGCAGCTGTGCGATGTGCTGGGGTGTTGGCTGCCTGGCCCACCGTGCGAGGTATCGCCGCCAACGCCCAGGGGCTCAACAGCCTGGCCGACGCGCGCGGGCATGGTCCAGACCTTCGGCAGCGATCAGGTGGTCAACCAGATGCTCGGCAGCCTGCTGCGCGAAGCTCGCACGGACTGCGCGGCCCTGGCCGATGCGCGCACTACGTTGAACGCCCAGCTTGCGTTGGAGCGGCTGCATCGCCTGCTGGGAAGCCTGGCGTTTTTAGGCTGCGACGACTTGGAGGCGCAGGGTGGCGCGCTGATTGAACAGGTGCGCATCCATGGCGTGCGGGCGAACCTGGGAAGGCTGGAGATGTTTGAGCATGACCTCAAACATTACTTCGCGTACGTGAGTACGTTATGAGGTTTCAGTTTGGCTTGTAGGAATTTGTTCTTTTGAGTTGTAGTTTTTGTATGTGGGCATTTTCCTTTTATTTTGTAAGTTTAATGGAGTGCACTACAAGGCACTGGGTTCGGCTGAAAAGTGCTTCTGCCTGGCGGTTGTTGAAGAGCGCTGGCGGAGGTATTTTGCCCGGAATCAAGTGGCCATCATCCGTGAGTATTTATGCTTCGAGTAATAATTGCCGACGATCACCCCATTGTCCGCATTGGGCAAAGGGTGGTGATTGAAGCGAGTGGCACGTGCAAAGTCGTCGGTGAAGCCAGTGGCCCCGATGAATTGCTGGTATTGCTGGGCACCACGCCCTGTGACGTGTTGGTAACCGATTTCGCCATGCCGGGTGGGCGTCAGGCTGATGGCTATTGTTTGCTGAGCCTGTTGCAGCGCCAATACCCCAAGATGCCGGTGATTCTGGTCACCATGTTTGCCAACATCGCGACCCTGCGTGCGTCTTTCGCCCATGGCGCGCAGGCCATCGTGGCCAAAAAAGCCTCGGCCAAGGAGCTGCCCCTGGCTATCAAGGCGGTGATCAAAGGCCAGACTTTCGCCAGCGAATGTTTACGCGAGCAGTTGCACGAAGCCGGTACGGGCGACCAATCGCAAGCCCCGCAGTTGTCCGGCAAGGAACGCGAAGTGGTGCGCATGCTGGCCAGCGGCATGACCGTCAGCCAGATTGCGGCACGGGTCAATCGCAGCATTTCGACCATCAGCAAACAGAAAAGCACGGCCATGAGCCGGCTGTGTATTTCAACCGATGTGGACTTGTTCGCGTATGCGCGCTCGGCGGGCATGGTGCCGTAGAAAGTTGTAGTTTTATGACGGTGTCTAATTAATAAGCGCATTGACGGGGATTCGTATTACTTGCATTCAGCTTGAACGAATTGTCCGCTAACTTGTCACCGTCCCTCGCCATTAGCGTGGGAGGGCCTAACACTCCTAGTCTATTAGTTGAGTCGAACTTACGGGTTGGCGGCGCGTATTTGCGCACCTGCCCAGCCTGCTAATAATCGACCGAAAGTGAGCATTGATATGCAACCGTCTCGTGTACTTATTACCGGCGCATTGTTGTTGGCCGGTGTTTCTAATGCAATAGCCGCCTCCAGCGTGGACCTCAGTGTTGTCGGCAAAATCACGCCGTCGGCGTGTACGCCCACTTTGTCCAATGGCGGGGTGGTAGACCATGGGAAAATCTCGGCACAGGACCTGAACCCTTGGGGCTTCACAGTGCTTCCCGAGGCCTCTGTGCAGTTGTCGATCACGTGCGACGGACCGACGGTGATGGCCATCAAGAGTACGGATAACCGCGCCGGCACCGCAGCGGACCAATATGGATCAGTGTCCTTTTTTGGCATGGGCCTGGCCAGTGGTGATAAAAAAATTGGCTGGTACTTACTGAAAATGACTGAAGTAAGCGCCGATGACATACCCGGTGCCTCGATTGAATCTGTGGCGGGTGATGTTTGGTTGGATGCCGTCAATTCGGTCTGGCAGCCAGGTTGGATGCGCACCGTCAAGGACCCAAGCAACGCGACCCCTACGCCCCTGGCATTCACGACGTACAAAACAGACGTAGTCGTCGCCGCAACCCTCGCGCAAAAGAAAGACCTGCCGGTTGCCGAAGAAATCCACATAGACGGCAGCGCCACCTTGGAGGTCATCTACCTCTAACCCCGCCGGGCATCACTCATTCCCGTGGCGAATAGCCATGGCTTTCCCCTGTGGCGCAGATTATCGTTCAGTACCTCTGACCACCGTGCGAAACCTGCCCATGAGTGATGCCCACAACGCCCTGATCACCGAGTTCTACCGTGCTTTTCAACGCCTGGACGCCGAAGCCATGGCCGCCTGCTATACCGATGACGTACTGTTCAGCGACCCGGCCTTCGGCGAACTGCGTGGTCGTGATGCGGGCGATATGTGGCGCATGCTCACCACCCGCGCCAAGGATTTTTCCCTGACCTTCGACCATGTGCGCAGCGATGAAACCACCGGCAGCGCGCATTGGGTGGCGACGTACCTGTTCAGCGCCACCGGCAACACGGTAGTCAACGATATCGGCGCGCGGTTTGTGTTTCGCGACGGCAAGATCTGCGAGCACCACGATCACTTCGACCTGTGGCGGTGGTCGCGCCAGGCGCTGGGCCTCAAAGGCCTGTTGCTGGGCTGGTCGCCTGCGCTGAAAAACGCCGTGCGCGCTCAGGCGCTCAAAGGCTTGAAGGCATTCCAGGCCGGTCGTTGATAAGATTGGCGCTCCTTTGGTTTGCCGACATGACTTGTGACTGATCTTCCTGAACCCAAACCCTGGTTCGTCTACCTGGTGCGCGCCGCCAATGGCTCGTTGTATTGCGGCATCAGCAATGATCCGGTGCGCCGCTTTGCCTCTCATCAAAGCGGCAAGGGCGCGCGGTTCTTTTTGTCCAGCCCGGCCGTGGCGTTGGTGTACACCGAGCAGTGCGCGAGCAAGGGTGAGGCGCTGCGCCAGGAGCGGCTGATCAAGAAGCTGAAGAAGAGCGCCAAGGAATGCCTGGCGGCGAGCGGTTCATTGATTTGACTGATGGCTTCCCATCTCGCCGGGACGCGAATTGAGATTGCGTGCAATGCCACGCCCGCGACCTTGCCGCAGGAAATCTTCGAAGACCCCAACGGCTTCAAGCCTGGCCAGCACGTGACGATCAGCGCGACCGACTATGGCGTTGATCCGGTCGCCGGTGAGTTGCTGTTCGCCGGGCGCGAAGAACTGATCCTGCGGCGTACCGATGAACGTGGCGGTATCGTGCAGGTGCATTTCCCACGCTTGGGTTTCCGCATTCAGGCGCAGTAAACAAAATTATTTTCAAAACAAGGTGAGGTAAATCTGCCGCCCATCCGTGTAGTGCTTGAAACTGCGATCAATTCGCATTAACAGCGTTTTCTACACGGGTTCTCACAGCATGAAATCGACGGCGGGCGGTTGGGTAAAACAGTGGCTGGGAGCCTCGGTATTGACGGTGTCGGGGTTGGCGTTGCTGCCCCTGGCCGTGGCGCAGGCGCAGGAGCAGCAAAGCGCCCAGTTCAACTTTGCCCTGGCAGCCAAGCCGCTGCCCCAGGCCCTGAGCGATTTCAGCCGGGTCACCGGCATCAGCGTGATCTACACCGATGAAGCGCCCTATGGCCTCAGCGCCCCGGCGGTCAGCGGGCAGATGAGCGCGACCCAGGCCCTGCAACGCCTGCTCGGCCACTCAGGCTTTACCTTCCGCCAGATCGACGCCCGCACCCTGGCCCTGGAACCCGTGCCCACCGACGGCGCGGTCAACCTCGGCGCCACCACCATCAGCGGTGCCGGCCAAGCCCAGGACAGCACCAGCTACCAGCCGCCGCCCACCAGCTCGGTGATGCGCTCCCATGGCTTGCTGCTGGAAATCCCGCAAACCGTCAACGTGGTGCCCGCTCAAGTGCTGCGCGACCAGACCCCGCGTAACCTGGACGATGCCCTCGCCAATATCAGCGGCATCACCCAGGCCAACACCTTGGCCAGTACCCAGGACGCGGTGATGCTGCGCGGTTTCGGCGATAACCGTAACGGCTCGATCATGCAAGACGGCATGCCGGTGGTGCAGGGGCGTGCGTTGAACGCCACCGCTGAGCGCGTTGAAGTGCTCAAAGGTCCGTCCTCGCTGTTGTACGGTATTCAGGACCCGGGCGGCGTGGTCAATATCGTCAGCAAAAAGCCGGAACTGACCCAATCAACCGCCCTGACCGCGCGCGGCTCGACCTTTGGCGACGGCAAGAACGGCAGTGGCGGCAGCCTCGACACTACTGGGCCGATTGGCGACAGCGGCCTGGCGTATCGCCTGATCGTTGACCATCAAGACGAAGACTACTGGCGCAATTTTGGCACCCACCGCGAGACGCTGGTGGCGCCGTCCCTGGCCTGGTACGGCGACACCACCAAAGTGGTCTTCGCCTATGAACACCGCGAGTTCCTCTCGCCGTTCGACCGTGGCACCGCCATCGACCCCAAGACCAACCACCCGCTGAATATCCCCACCACCCGTCGCCTGGATGAGCCGTTCAACAATATGGAAGGCCGCTCCGACCTGTACCGTCTGGAAGTCGACCACGATTTGAACGACGACTGGAAGGCGCATTTCGGCTACAGCTGGAACCGCGAGACCTACGACGCCAGCCAGGTGCGCACTGTTTCGGTTAACCCTAACGGCACCCTGACCCGCAGCATGGACGGCACGCGGGGCGCGCTGACCACCGATCGCTTCGCCACGATGAGCCTGGAAGGCAAGGTGAACCTCGGTGGTATGCAGCATGACCTGGTGTTCGGCCTGGACGATGAGTACCGCAAGATTTATCGCGCCGACCTGATTCGCCAGGCGCAACGCAGCGCCTTCAGCTACCTCGATCCGGTCTACGGCAAGGATGTGCAAGGCACCACCGTCAGTGCCAAGGACAGCGCCCAGACCGACCTGTTGCGCAGCGATTCACTGTTCTTCCAGGACGCCATTCACCTGACCGATCAGTGGATTCTGGTGGGCGGTGTGCGCTATCAGATGTACGACCAGTACGCCGGCAAGGGCGTGCCATTCACGGCCAACACCAATGGCAATGGCCAGGCGTGGGTGCCGCGTGCCGGCCTGGTGTACCGCTACACGGATGAGTTGTCGTTCTACGGCAGCTACACCGAGTCGTTCAAACCCAACTCCACCATCGCCGCCTTGGCCGATGGCAGCACCTTGACCGGCGACCTCACGCCTGAGGAGTCAAAATCCTGGGAACTGGGGGCCAAGCTCGACATCCCAGGGCGTATTACCGCCAGCGCGGCGTTGTTCAATATCGATAAGCGCAACGTGCTGGTGTCGGTGGGTTCCGGGGCGAACACCGTCTACAGCATTGCCGGCCAGGTGCGCTCGCGAGGCCTGGAATTGGACGCCACCGGCCAGTTGACCGACCAATGGAGCGTGATCGGCAGCTACGCCTACACCGATGCCTTAGACACCAAGGACAAAGACCCGACCCTTGAGGGCAACCGCCTGCAAAACGTGGCCAAGCACACCGGTTCGCTGTCGGCGGTCTACGACTTCGGCAATATTTTCGGTGGTGATCAACTGCGGGTTGGCGCCGGTGCCCGGTATGTCGGCGAGCGCGCAGGCGATGCCGCCAACGATTTCAACCTGCCCGGCTACACCGTCGCAGACGCGTTTGCCACCTATGACACCAAGATCGAAGGGCAGAAGGTCAAGTTTCAGGTCAATGTGAAAAACCTGTTCGACCGCACGTACTACACCTCGGCCGCGAGCCGGGTGTTTGTGTCGCTGGGCGATGCGCGGCAGGTGTCGGTGTCCAGTACTCTGCAGTTTTAACCTGGTTGGGGTGAGCGGCTTGCCACGACAAGCCCCGCTCGCCACAACGGCATTGAGCTGGTAGCGTTGCCGCCACTGAAGACTTTGCGGGAAAACGGTACAGATGCAGTTGGGCAGATGGATACACACCAGCGCAATGCTGGTCGGCTTGAGCGTTTTACTGGGCGGCTGCGCGAGTGTTTCGCAAACCTCCAACTCCCTTGATCAATTGCTGGCCGACCCGGCGCTGCACGGCGCCTCGGTGTCGCTGATGGTGCGTGACGCGCGCAGCGGCACCACGCTCTATCAGCACAACCCACGCACACGGCTGGTGCCGGCCTCCAACCTCAAGTTGCTGACCACCGCGGCGGCCATGGACGTGCTGGGGCCGCAATACCGCTTCGCCACGCAATTGCTGAGTAATGGCATACGCCAGGGCGATCGCCTGACCGGCAACCTGTACCTGCGTGGCCTGGGCGACCCGACCCTTCAATTCGCCGACTATCAGGCCCTGGCGGCGCAACTGGCCAGCCAGGGCGTGCGTCAGGTGCAGGGCGATCTGGTGTTTGACGACACTTGGTTTGACGCCGAGCGGCTGGGTGTCGACTGGTCCCATGATGATGAAACCACCTACTACGGCGCGCAAATTTCGGCGCTGACCGTGTCGCCCAATGCGGATTTTGATGCGGGCAGCGTGCTGGTTACGGCCAAGGCGCCGGTACGAGTCGGCCAGCCTGTGAGCGTCGAGGTTTTCCCGCCGACCGATTACCTGCAATTGAGCAACCGCGCCGTCAGTGGGCCGGGCAATACGTATGGGATCAACCGCCGTCATGGCACCAACTTGCTTCAGCTCAGTGGCGCTGTGGCGCCGGGCAGGCAGAGCCCGCAACTGGTCAGCGTCTGGGAACCGACGCAACTGGTGGCCAATTTGTTTGAACACGCACTCAAGCAGCAGGGCATCACGGTGCTCGGGCATCGGGTGATGGGCGCTGCAAGCCCGGCCGGCGTGACCGTGCTGGCCGAGCATCAATCGGCGCCGTTGCAGGAACTGATCACGCCGCTGCTCAAACTCTCCAATAACAACATGTCCGAAGCCTTGCTCAAAGCCATGGGCCGCAAGACCGCTAATAGCGGCACGGCGGCGGCGGGCGTGGCGGCGGTCAATGGGTTTCTCAAACGCCAGGGGCTGGACACGGCGACGCTCAAGCAGGTGGACGGTTCGGGCCTGTCGCGGCTCAACTTGGTGTCGTCGCAAACCCTCACCGACCTGCTGTTGGCCGCGAGCAAGCAGCCGTGGTTCAACGCCTGGTACACCGCGCTGCCGGTTGCCGGCAACACCGACCGCATGACCGGCGGCAGCCTGCGTTATCGCCTGCGCGGCACACCGGCTGAAAACAACCTGCACGCCAAGACCGGCTCCATGGGCGGCGTGTCATCGTTGAGCGGTTACATCACCGACGCCCACGGGCGCCGGTTGGTGTTCTCGATGATCAGCAACAACTACGTGGTGGCCGGCGCGCAGGTGAAGGCTGTGGAGAACCGCGTCGCGGTGGCCCTGTCACGCTGGGACGATTGATTCAGGGCTGATAGCCCATCCGCCAACTCACGGCCCGGGTCGCCGCCAGCAAACGCTGCGCCGCCGGGCCATCTTCATCGGCGTGGAACAGTGAGGTGGGGCCGACCACGGTCATTACCGCCGCCACCTGGCCGACCGCGTTGAACACCGGCGCCGACAACGCATCGACGCCGGGCATCAGCAAACCATGCACAAAGTGCAGGCCACGGCTGCGGATCTGTGCGCAGGCGCTGGCGTAGGCCTGGTCGTCAGCCAAGGCATGGGCGATCCCGGCCTGAATCTCACGCTCGCGCAACTCCACGGTTTCCCGCGACGGCAGGTAAGCGCTGAACACCAGCCCGGTGGAGGAGCTGAGCAGCGGCAGCACCGAACCCAATTGCGTGACCACCGTAATCGCGCGCACCGCAGGCTCGATGTGCACCACGGTCGCGCCCTGGTTGCCCCACACGGCTAAAAAGCAGGTTTCATTCAGGTCATCGCGCAGCTCCGCCAAAGGCAGGGCGCCGACTTTCAACACATCCATGCTGCCCAGCGCGGCCAACCCCACACGCAGTGCTTCGCGGCCCAGGCCGTAATGGTTAGTGGCGGTGTTCTGTTCGGCAAAGCCCGAGGCGATCAACGCCTGCAAATAGCGGTGGACCTTGCTCGCCGGCATCTGCACATGCTCGGCCAGGCGCGACAGCGAAGTGGCCGGGGACAGTTCGGCGAGGGCCTTGAGGATGTCGGTGCCCACTTCAGCCGAGCGGACTTTTTGTTTACCGGTGTCGCGGGGCTTTTCCATGGAAGGGCGAGAATCCGAGAGATGAATGGGCGTCTTTATAGCTTGACGGTCGATAGTGATCAAATTACGTTATGCGTAACTGGATTACGATAAAAACAACTTCCGCACAGAGGATGATCCATGCACCTCGAATACCTGTCGGGCTTGGGCAATGAATTCGCCAGCGAAGCCCTGCCCGGGGCACTGCCTGTTGGCCAGAACTCGCCGCAAAAAGCCCCTTACGGCCTGTACACCGAACTGTTCTCCGGCACGGCCTTCACCATGGTGCGCAGCGAAGCCCGGCGTACCTGGCTGTACCGCATTCAACCGTCAGCCAATCACCCGGCGTTCGTTAAGTTGGATCGGCAATTGGCAGGTGGCCCGTTGGGCGCGGTGACGCCGAATCGCTTGCGCTGGAACCCGTTGGATATTCCCGGCGAGCCGACGGACTTTATCGACGGGCTGGTGGGCATGGTCGCCAATTCTGGGTCGGAAAAACCGTCAGGCATCAGCATCTATAACTACCGCGCCAATCGCTCGATGGAGCGCGTGTTCTTCAACGCCGATGGCGAACTGTTGATCGTGCCCGAGCAGGGGCGCCTGCGCATCGCCACCGAACTGGGCGTGCTGGACGTCGAGCCGCTGGAAATCGTGGTGCTGCCGCGTGGCCTGAAATTTCGCGTCGAACTGCTGGATGCGCAAGCACGCGGTTACGTCGCGGAAAACCATGGCGCGCCGCTGCGCCTGCCGGACCTTGGCCCGATTGGCAGCAACGGCCTGGCCAACCCGCGTGACTTCCTCACGCCGGTCGCTCACTACGAAGACCTTAAAAAGCCTACGACGCTGGTGCAGAAATTCCTCGGCGAGCTGTGGGCCTGCGAGCTCGATCACTCACCGCTGAACGTGGTCGCCTGGCACGGTAATAACGTGCCGTACAAATACGATCTGCGCCGTTTCAACACCATCGGCACGGTGAGTTTTGATCACCCGGACCCGTCGATCTTTACCGTATTGACCTCGCCCACCAGCGTGCACGGGCTGGCCAACCTCGACTTCGTGATCTTCCCGCCGCGCTGGATGGTGGCCGAGAACACGTTCCGGCCGCCGTGGTTCCACCGCAACCTGATGAACGAATACATGGGCCTGATCCAGGGAGCCTACGACGCCAAGGCCGAAGGCTTCCTGCCCGGTGGCGCGTCGCTGCACAGCTGCATGAGCGCCCACGGCCCGGACGGCGAGACCTGCACCAAGGCCATCAACGTCGAGTTGGCGCCGCACAAGATCGATAACACCATGGCCTTCATGTTCGAGACCAGCCAAGTGCTGCGCCCGACGCAGTTCGCCCTGGAATGCCCGCAACTGCAACCTTCTTACGACGCGTGCTGGGCCTCGCTGCCTGCCACCTTCAACCCGAACCGGAGATAACCGATGACTCAACCAACGCTAACCCGCAGCTGGGTGGACTCCGCTAACGGTCACCGTGATTTCCCCTTGCAGAACTTGCCGTTGGGCGTGTTCAGCATCAACGGTTCGGCGCCGCGCAGCGGCGTGGCAATTGGCGACGCGATCCTCGACCTGCACGCCGCACTGGATGAGTTTGAGGGTGAAGCCCGCCGCGCCGTTGAAGCGACTGCTGGCGGCCAGTTGAATGGGTTTTTCGAACTTGGCCGTGGCCCGCGTGTAGCCCTGCGCGAGCGCCTGCTGGAGTTGCTCGCCGAAGGCAGCAAGCTGCAAACCCGCGAGGCGCAAGTGCTGCACCTTGCCGCGAATTGCCAGATGCACTTGCCGGCAAAAATCAGTGACTACACCGACTTTTACGTCGGCATCGAACACGCGCAGAACGTCGGCAAACTGTTCCGTCCCGACAACCCCCTGCTGCCGAACTACAAGTACGTGCCGATTGGTTATCACGGCCGCGCCTCGACCATTCGTCCGTCGGGCACTGAGGTGCGCCGCCCTAAAGGCCAGACCCTGCCCGCCGGCCAGACCGAGCCAAGCTTCGGCCCCTGCGCGCGCCTGGATTACGAATTGGAGCTGGGCATCTGGATCGGCCAGGGCAATGCCATGGGGGACTCGATTGCGATTGGCGACGCCGCCGAACACATCGCCGGTTTTTGCCTGCTTAACGACTGGTCGGCGCGGGATATCCAGGCCTGGGAATACCAGCCGCTGGGCCCGTTCCTGTCGAAAAGCTTCATCACCAGCGTCTCACCATGGGTGGTGACGGCCGAAGCGCTGGAGCCGTTCCGCAAAGCCCAACCGGCACGCCCCGAAGGTGACCCGCAGCCGCTGCCGTACCTGCTCGACAAGCGTGACCAGGCGGCAGGCGGCTTTGATATCGAACTGGAGGTGCTGCTGACCACCGCCGCGATGCGCGAGCAAAACCTGCCGGCCCATCGCCTGACCTTGAGCAACACCCAGCACATGTACTGGACCGTGGCGCAAATGGTTGCCCACCACAGCGTCAACGGTTGCCAGTTGCAGGCCGGTGACTTGTTCGGTTCGGGCACCTTGTCCGGGCCGCAGCCGGGGCAGTTCGGCAGCCTGCTGGAAATTACTGAAGGCGGCAAAAAGCCGATTGAACTGGCCTCCGGCGAGGTACGTAAGTTCCTCGAAGACGGCGACGAAATCATCCTGCGCGCCCGTTGCAGCCGCGACGGGTTTGCCTCCATCGGCTTCGGCGAATGCCGTGGCACTGTGGTCGCGGCGCGCTAAGAGGGCAGGGCGATGGAACTCTATACTTACTACCGCTCTACTTCGTCGTACCGGGTGCGTATCGCCCTGGCGCTCAAGGGCCTGGACTTCACCGCGCTGCCGGTCAACCTGCTGGTGCCGCCGGGCGGCGCCAATCGCCAGCCCGAATACCTGGCGATTAACCCACAAGGCCGTGTGCCGGCCATGCGCACCGATGACGGCGACCTGTTGATCCAGTCGCCGGCGATCATCGAATACCTGGAAGAACGTTATCCACAGGCGCCGCTGCTCTCCAAGGACCTGGCGACCCGTGCCCATGAGCGTGCGGTGGCGTCGATCATCGGCTGCGATATCCACCCGCTGCACAACTCCAGCACCCAGAACCTGCTGCGCAAGTGGGGGCACGATGAGGCGCACGTGCTCGAATGGATCGGGCATTGGATCAGCCAGGGCTTGGGCACGGTGGAGCAACTGATTGGCGATACCGGCTTTTGTTTTGGCGAGCGGCCGGGGATGGCGGATGCGTTTCTGATTCCGCAGCTGTACGCGGCGGAGCGCTTCAAGGTGCCGTTGGTCGCGTACCCGCGTATTGGCCGCGTGGCGGCGCTGGCGGCGCAGCATCCGGCGTTTGTGCAGGCGCATCCGGCTAACCAACCGGATACCCCAGACACACCCTAAATCATTGTGGGAGCGGGCTTGCTCGCGAATGCGTCGGATCAGTCGACACATTTGTCGCTGACACAACGCCTTCGCGAGCAAGCCCGCTCCCACATTTTGGTCGGCGTCATCCTTATAAAAATAACAGGTACCTTGCGATGCACAATCAGCTTGCCAGCTTTCGCGCGGCACTCGACGCCCGTCCGGTGTCGCGCTATCAGTGGTTGATTCTCCTGTTGCTGGCGCTGCTGCTGGTGACCGACGGCTACGATGCCCAGGTGCTGGGCTACGTGGTGCCGGCATTGGCCAAGGATTGGGGCCTGGAGAAAGCCGCGTTCGGGCCCGTGTTCAGTGCCAACCTGCTCGGCCTGACGCTGGGCTCATTGCTGGTGACGCCGCTGGCCGACCGGTTTGGCGTGCGGCGTATCCTGCTCGGTTGCGTGCTGATCTACGCCAGTCTCACGGTGCTGATGGTGTTCGCCAATTCCCTGACCACCCTGATGGCGGCGCGGTTTATCTGCGGCATCGGCATGGGCGGTGCGATGCCGAGTGCCATGGCGTTGATGTCGGACTATTCGCCCCCGCGGATGCGCACCTTGATGGTGACGCTGGCCGCCTGTGGCTTTTCGTTTGGCGGCGCAGCCGGTGGTTTTGTCGCCGCCGGGTTTATCGAAGGCTACGGCTGGCAGGCGGTGTTCCTGGCGGGCGGCGTGACGCCGTTGCTGTTGTTTCCTTTTTTGGTGTGGCTGTTGCCCGAGTCTCTGCCGCGTTTGCTGCGTGATGCACCGCCGTATGTGCGGCTGCAAAAGGTCGCGGCGCGCATGCTGCCGGGTTGGCAACCGCCGCTGGCCAGCGACGCCCAAAACCGTCAGGCACAAGGCAGCAAACTCACGGTGCTGGAACTGTTCCGTAACGGCTACGCGCGCCCGACCGTGCTGATTTGGTCGACCTTTTTCGTCAGCCTGATCCTGCTGTATTTCATGATCAGCTGGCTGCCGTCGCTGTTGCTGGAAAGCGGCCTGCAATTGAAGCAAGCCAACCTGGTGACCTCGATGTTCCTGTTTGCTGGCACCTTGGGCGCCATTGGTATGGCCTGGTTCGCCGACCGCCTGAAAAGCAAAGTGCGACTGCTCTCCGGCGTGCTGGCAGCGGCGGCGCTGTGTACCATTTTGCTCGGCCTGAACCACGACAACCCGCGCTATCTGGTGGCCTGTGTGTTCGCGGCCGGGTTCTGCATCATCGGTGGGCAACTGACCCTCAATGCCTTCGCCAGTAATTTCTACCCAGCACACGTGCGTGCCACGGGGACGGGCTGGGCACTCGGTGTGGGGCGGTTCGGTTCAATTCTGGGGCCGCTGTTTGGCAGCATGTTGCTGGCGATGCATATTCCGGTGGAGCAGATTTTCTTCTTCTGCGCGATTCCGGCGGTGATAGCCGCGTTGTTGATCATTCAGGTGCGCTCGCCAGTACCGAGTGCGCCGACGATCCCGCGGCACAGCGATATTCTCAAAGCGCCGACCCATCACTGATTCAACGCCTGATGCGGTTTATGTGGCGAGCCCGCTCGCCACAACAGACCATGCGCCCGAAATAATCAGCTCAGTGCACCACTGAATTGGGCGGCAGGTGCCCCAGCCGCTCGGTCAGGCGCAGACGCTGGATCGGGTCCTCACTCAGCAACAACGCGTGCTCCAAGTCAAAGCGCTCGGCACTCGGGCAGTCCAGGCGCTGGTACAGGCTGGCACGTGCCAGGTAGTCGGCGGCGCTGGCATTGCCCAGCTCCAGCACGCGTTCAGCATCGATCAAGGCGGCCAACGGGTTGTCGTTGGCGAGGTGCAGTTGGCGCAGGTTGCGTGACAGCCGTTGCAGGATCGAACGCGGTTCGGCAGTGAGCAGGTGGTCGGCCTGTAACTTGAGATTCGGCCCGTACTGACGGTGCAACAACTCGCGGCAGTCATTGGGGTACAGACGCCGTCCGCCGCACGGGTCCAGCAAGTGATCGGCGCCGGGCACGCGTAGCAGGAAATGCCCCGGAAAGTTGACGCCGACCATGGGGATATTCAGGCGCCGCGCCATCTCCATCGCGATCAGCCCCATCGCCAAGGGCTGCCCGCGTTTGCGCTGCAGCACCTTGTCCAGCAGGGCGGCGGCGGGCCGCAGTGGGGTGAAGTCATCCTGGGCGAACCCCAGGTTATTCATGCGCCGCAGCAGCGGCTGGCCGAGCTCATCGGCGGGCAACATGGGCATGCCCACACTGACCTGTTGTTGCAGTAACGCGAGATCTTGCAGGATCAGCAACGGCTGCACGGCCGGATCGTGCTCGGCAGCAATCCACAGCGCGGCTTCAAACAGCGCAGGGGGTGAACGGTCCAGGCAGGCGAAAAAGGCTGTGCGGGGATTCATTGCGTTCTCCGGCAGATGCCCCCGTTTTAGCCTTGCTGTGAATTTTCGTCCAGTGACTTAAGAAATATCCCGTTTGCTTATGTCGTACGGCCTACGAAATAGCTCGGCTTATTCCAGTGTATTTCGGCAGATTTCAACCACAAGCCTATACTTGTGCCTCTACCAGAAGTGATTCGGGAGCTTGACGATGTTTGCGCTCATGCACAGCACCCGCCTTGAATCGCTGCACCTGAGCGTCGACCCGGTGACCGGGCTGAAGGCGGTCATAGCCATCCATAACAGCCGCCTGGGCCCCGCGTTGGGCGGCTGTCGTTATCTCTCCTACCCCGACGATGAAAGTGCCGTGGCCGATGCCGCGCGGCTGGCCCAAGGCATGAGCTACAAAGCTGCCCTGGCCGGCTTGCCGGTAGGGGGCGGCACGGCAGTGATCATCCGCCCGGTGCACGTGGAAAGCCGCGCGGCGCTGTTCGAAGCGTTCGGGCGCTGCATCGAAAAGCTCGACGGCCGCTTTATCACCTCAATCGACAGCGGCACCTCGGTGGCCGACATGGATTGCATCGCCCAGCACACCCGCTTCGTCACCAGCACCACCGCCGCTGGCGACCCGGCGCCGCATGCCGCCATGGGTGTGTTCACCGGCATCCGCGCCGCCGCCATGGCGCGCCTGGGCAGTGACAACCTCGAGGGCTTGCGCGTAGCCGTCCAGGGCCTGGGCAACGTCGGTTACGCCCTGGCCGAACAACTGCACGCCGCCGGCGCCGAACTGCTGGTCAGCGACATTGACCACGGCAAAGTGCAACTGGCCATGGAGCAGCTGGGCGCACACCCCATCGCCAACGATGCCTTGCTCAGCACGCCGTGCGACATCCTCGCGCCTTGCGGCGTCGGCGCGGTGTTCAACCGGCTCAGCGTCGGCCAATTGCGCTGCGCCGCCGTGGCTGGGTCCGCCAGCGCGCAACTGACCAACCTGGAGATTGCCGACCAGTTGGAAGGGCGCGGCATTCTCTACGCCCCGGACTACGTGATCAACTCCGGTGGCCTGATCTACGTCGCGCTCAAACACGGTGGGGCCGAGCTGCCGGGCATCACCGCGCACCTGTCGAACATCGGCACACGCCTGACGGAAATTTTCGCCCACGCCCAAGCCGAAAAACGCTCACCCGCACGGGTGGCGGATGAGCTTGCCGAACGCCTGCTCTACCCATAACCCAGGCATTAAAAAGGCCCTGAACCATTGATTCAGGGCCTGTTCAATTCGGGCTTATTCCGCTGGCGGGTTCAGCAACTCGGACAGTGCGTCCGGTTGGCTCTTGAACGCCTTGGCAAATACATCGCGGTTCTTCGCCATGTAAATCCCGGCTTCCTCCACCTGCTGCTCGCTCAGGGACGGCACGGCTTTTTGCAACACTTCTGCCAGCAACTCAGCGAGTTCAAGCATCTTGTCATGACGGTCAGCTTCGGCTTTATCCATGAACAAACGCTCCAGATCTCGGCTGCTGCGGTATACCACTTCGACGGCCATTCACCACCTCACATGCCTTCACGATAGTTGTCTTTTGCGACTACTGTATTTATATACAGCTAAAAGGGTAAGCCAAACCACGGGGTTTGGGTAGCAGTTTTTTAATGTAGTCCGTAAATACAGGTTTGCTACAACGGAAATTTCTGACAACTTGCCGGGGTTGCGCTGGAATTGTCCGGTGGCTTACCTTCCACCGGCGCTGCACATGCAGCGAGCGGGCTTGGCGGCCTGCTACGAAAGGTGCAACAACGCTCTAATAGGATTTCAGACGCTAACTCCGTTTGCATTCTTATGTCATGGCGGGTTGCACAGGGACCCTTCGGGGTGCCGGGTTCCTTTCGTACCGGTCCGCCAACCTTGTGCAATCCGTCACCCAAACTGCTTGGCGGCAGATGGTGATGGTTTCCCTACGAGAGGAGTTGTGCCATGAAAAAGATCACCCCCAATCCCCCGTCTACTGATTCGACGCTGTTCAGCGTTACTCCTGATTCTGATACAGAAACCTTGCTCGCCAATGCCAGCGAAACCCTAAGCAGCGCCCGTGAGATGGCCAATAAGCTGGCATTCGACCTTGAAGGCCCGCAGCGAAGCTTGGTCTTGGCGATTCATCAACTAGTGGAAATGGGCGGCTTGTTGGTCGACCGGGCCCTGGAGCAAATCGCACCCGCCTGAGGCCTCAACCGATCGTTCCCACGCTCCGCGTGGTAACGCCGCCTGGGGCGCTCTGCGCCCCGCTGCCCACGCAAACCTCAAGGGGGACGCGGAGCGTCGCGGGATGCATTCCCACGCAGAGCGTGGGAACGATCAAACACCGACCTGAGGCTGGCTAAGCATCTGTGGCGAGCGAGCTTGCTCGCGTTGGGCTGCGAAGCAGCCCCAATTCAGGCGAAGATATTCTTTCAGGTAAAACCCGTCGGCAGGATTTGGGGGCGCTACGCGCCCCAGCGGGAGCAAGCTCCCTCGCCACAGGTTATGCGCCTGCCTTGTGCCTCATATCACGCCGCCATCATCTTATACCTGCCTCTGGCCTTTTTTCTGCATGCAGAACCGTCACGTCCACCCCGCATTATCCGGTCGAGTCGACCTAAGGAAGCAACATCGTGAAAATCAACTGGGCCGAAAAGCTGCGCCAGAATGTCCATGGGCTGGCTGAGTCGCTGGGCAACCTGTTTGTCGAGACGTTCCACTACCTGGCGCTGTTCGCCATTGGTGCGGTGACCGCCTGGGCGGCGGTGATGGAGTTTCTGGGGATGCTGGAGACCGGGCACATCAAGATCGATGACATCTTGCTGCTGTTCATCTACCTGGAATTGGGCGCCATGGTCGGGATTTATTTCAAGACCAACCACATGCCGGTGCGGTTCCTGATCTACGTGGCGATCACCGCGTTGACGCGCCTGCTGATCTCCAACGTGTCCCACCACAACCCACCGGACATCGGCATCATTTACCTGTGCGGCGGCATTCTGCTGCTGGCGTTTGCGATTCTGGTGGTGCGCTACGCCTCGTCGGCGTTCCCTTCGGTGAAAGTCGAAGGCCCGCGTCGCAAAGGCGAGGCGAGCCTGGAAACCGAGAAGGGCGAGCTTTAAAGCCCGACGCTGAAGGGCAGGGTGCGGGCGGGCGGGCGCTGCAGGAGCTTGTGGTCGCCGTCCGTCATCACCGCCAGGATCTCCATGGCGCTGTGGCCCTGTTCGATAGCGATGCCGAACTGAATGCTTTGCACCAGCCGTTTGAGCCGTTGCGGGTCGTTGCGTTGTTCGGCGCTGATCATGCGTTTGGCAACCACGCCCTCCTCATTCGAGAGGGTGAGCATGATGCTGCCATCCAGCCGTTGGATACTCAGGTTGACACGGTATTTGGGGGTGAAGGTGTCAGTGATGATCTGAAAAGGATTGTCCATGGTGCGTTACCGCCTGATAAGAACATGCAGTCATTGACGACCGGTGTCGGGTTTAGTTCGCATTGCCTGACCACCGGCCACGCCGTCGCTGAGGTTTCACAAAGTCCGTTTGCCTCATAGGCTGTACAGCAAGGGCCGTGCCGTACAGCGCCCCATAGCCAGTGAAATCTCAATGTGGGAGCGGGCTTGCTCGCGAATGCGGTCCTCCAGCCAAGTATCTATTGGCTGATACACCGCATTCGCGAGCAAGCCCGCTCCCACATTTGTTTTGTGTGGTTCTTGAGGTCAGTGCTTTGTTTCAGGGCACTACCGAGAAAACGATCGCAGACAGCGCAATCAGCCCGATCACCACCACAAACACATTCGACAACTGGCCCGAATACTGGCGCAGCGATGGCACGCGGCGAATCGCGTACATCGGCATCAGGAACAGCAGGCACGCAATGATCGGCCCGCCGAGGGTTTCGATCATGCCCAGGATGCTTGGGTTGAAGGTGGCCACGGCCCAGCAGGTCAGCACCATGAACAGCGCGGTGCAGCGTTCCAGCCCTTTGGACGACATCGAACGGTTACGCCCACGCAGGGATTTGACGATCAGCCCCTGGAAGCCTTCGCTGGCGCCGATGTAGTGGCCGAGGAAGGATTTAGTAATCGCCACCAGCGCAATCAACGGCGCGGCGTAAGCAATGACCGGCGTCTGGAAGTGGTTGGCCAGGTACGACAGGATCGAGATGTTCTGCGCCTTGGCAGCCGCCAGATCAGCTGGCGACAAGGCCAGCACACAGCTGAAACAGAAGAACATCACCGTCAGCACCATCATGCCGTGGGCCGTGGCGAGGATGCCGCTGCTTTTGCGTTCGGCCTGAGGGCCATACACGCGCTTTTGGTCAACGGCGAAGGCGGAAATAATCGGCGAGTGGTTGAACGAGAACACCATCACCGGGATCGCCAGCCACAGGGTCTTGAAGAACAGCGGCAGCGGCATGCCTTCGCTGGCGGAGGCGAAGAAGGCGCCGTTCCAGTTGGGGATCAGGCTCACAGCCAGCAGCAACAAGGCGGCGACGAACGGGTACACCAGCACGCTCATGGCCTTGACGATCACGCCCTGGCCGCAGCGCACAATGGCCATCAAGCCGAGGATCAGCACCAGCGACAGAATCGCCCGTGGCGGCGGGGCCATATGCAGTTGGTGTTCCATGAAGCTGCTCAGCGTGTTGGTCAGCGCCACGCTGTACACCAGCAAAATCGGGAAGATGGCGAAGAAGTACAGCAGGGTGATCAGCTTGCCGGCGCCGACGCCGAAGTGTTCTTCGACCACGTCGGTGATGTCGCCGGATTTGCCTGACAGCACAAAGCGCGTCAGCCCACGGTGAGCAAAGAAGGTCATCGGGAAGGCCAGCAGTGCCAGCACGATCAGCGGCCAGAAGCCGCCGACGCCGGCGTTGATTGGCAGGAACAAAGTGCCTGCGCCGATGGCCGTGCCGTAGAGACCGAGCATCCAGGTGGTGTCGTGTTTGGTCCAGCCAGTTGTAACGGTAGTTTCTAAAACAGGATTTTCAGCAGCAGGTGTACGTACATCGGTCATCGATATTGCCTCGTTATTATTTTTGCGCGGGCTCACGTGTAGGGCGCTCAGGCCATGTGAAAGCTACTGCGCTCGGCAATCCTGCGTTAAAAACAGGCTCGGAATGCTCATTTACAGCCAGTAAACTCCGCTTCCTCGCCTGTTTTTGCCTTGTCTTGCCTTCGCTCGCTACGCTTTCACACGGCCTTCGAAAGTGCTCCGATCAGCACTCCACCCAGCTGACCGCCAGGCCGCCCCGTGAAGTTTCTTTGTATTTGTCATGCATATCGGCGCCGGTGTCGCGCATGGTGCGGATCACCCGGTCGAGGGAAATGAAGTGTTTGCCGTCACCGCGCAGGGCCATTTGCGTGGCGTTGATCGCCTTGACCGCCGCGATGGCGTTGCGCTCGATGCACGGCACTTGCACCAGGCCGCCGACCGGGTCGCAGGTCAGGCCGAGGTTGTGTTCCAGGCCGATTTCAGCGGCGTTTTCCAGTTGTTCCGGGGTGGCGCCGAGGATATCGGCCAGGCCGGCAGCGGCCATGGCGCAGGCGGAACCCACTTCGCCCTGGCAGCCGACTTCGGCGCCGGAGATCGAGGCGTTTTTCTTGCAGAGGATGCCGACAGCGGCAGCTGCCAGGAAGAAATTGACCACGTCGTCGTCAGATGCGTCCGGGTTGAACTTCATGTAGTAATGCAACACCGCCGGGATGATCCCCGCCGCGCCATTGGTCGGCGCGGTGACCATGCGCCCGCCCGCAGCGTTTTCTTCGTTGACGGCGAGGGCGAACAGGTTGACCCACTCCATGGCCGACAAGGTCGAAGTGATGACGTTGGGCTTGCCGATTTCCAACAGGCTGCGGTGCAATTTCGCCGCGCGGCGTGGCACATCCAGGCCGCCTGGCAAGATGCCTTCATCGCGCAGGCCTTGCTCCACGCATTCGCGCATCACCGACCAGATATGCAGCAAGCCGCTGCGGATTTCTTCGTCGCTGCGCCAGGCGCGCTCGTTGGCCATCATCAGCTCGGAAACCCGCAAGCCGTGCTTGTTGCACAAGGCCAACAGTTCGACGGCGCTGGAAAAGTCGTAGGGCAATTCAACATCGCTGGTCGGCGCAATACCGGAGGCAGCTTCAGCCGCTTCGATGATGAAACCGCCGCCCACCGAGTAATAGGTTTGTTCGCTCAGCAAGCCGCTGTCGCCATAGGCGTGCAGTGACATGGCGTTGGGGTGGTAGGGCAGGCTTTCGTCCAGCAGCAGGAGGTCGGTGTGCCAGTTGAAGGCAATGGCCTGCGTGCCTGCGAGCAACAGTTGGCCGGATTCGCGCAGTTGCTGGATACGTGCATTGATTGATGTGGGGTCGACCTTGTCCGGCCATTCGCCCATCAACCCCATCACGCAGGCGCGGTCGGTGGCATGCCCGATGCCGGTGGCGGACAGCGAGCCGTACAAACGCACTTCGACACGGCGTGTGTCGCTCAGCAAACCTTGGTCGACGAGTGCCTGGGCAAAGGTCGCCGCCGCCCGCATCGGGCCGACGGTATGGGAGCTGGATGGGCCGATGCCCACCTTGAATAGATCGAAAACACTGATAGCCATGCTAAAGCCTTACAAGCAATGGAGTAGAAATCGCTGCCATGTTTTGTAGAGCAGGCGGAATTGGCGCGATACTGAGCCTCTGGATCGGCACTGACCAACGAATTATCCTAAGACACCCTTTAGCAGGACTAAACCCTATGACCCGGCCTCTCCATGGTCAGACCTACGTCTGGCTGCACGTTTTTTCCTGTGCGGCGCGGCATTTGTCGTTCACCCGCTGCGCTGAAGAACTGCACATCACGCCGGGGGCGGTGAGCCAGCAAATCCGTCAGTTGGAGGAGCGTTTAGGCTTTCGCCTGTTTCATCGGCGTGCGCGCGGCGTCGAGCTGAGTGCCGAGGGGCAGCGGCTGGCGGCAACGGTGGGGGAGGCTTACGGCAGTATCGATGCGGAGTTGCAGCGGCTGGACGCGGGGATGATCAGTGGCACGTTGCGCCTGCGCTCAATTCCGTCGTTTCTCGGCAAATGGCTGACGCCGCGCCTGCCGCGTTTGCAGCAACGCTTTCCGGATATCCAGCTGCGCATGGTCGCCGAAGACAGCAGCATTGCCTTGCACGAAGGCGACTTCGACTTGGCCATCGACTTGAACGACGGCAGCTACCCAGGCCTGTTATCCACAGCCTTGCTCGATGAGCAGATTTTCCCGGTGTGCGCCCCCAGCCTGTTGCGCGGCCGTCCGCCGCTGCATGGCCCGGCCGACCTGGTGCATTTTCCGTTGCTGCACGACATCACCGCCTGGCGTGGGAGTTATGAATACGCCGAGTGGGAGTTTTACCTGAATGCCATCGGCTACCACCACGCCGACGTACGGCGCGGCCACACCTTCAACCGCAACCACTTGACCATCGAAGCCGCCATCGCCGGCATGGGTGTGGCGATCGCGCGGCGCACCTTGCTCAATGATGAGCTGGAGCGCGGCACCTTGATCGTGCCGTTCGGCCTGGCTGTGCCCAACCATAAACGCTACGTGCTGCTGTATGCGCCAGGCGCGCTGAACCATCCGGGCGTACGTGCGGTGCATGACTGGCTGGTAGAGGAAGCGGGGATTTTTCGCGGATTGCACCCGTTGGGAGAGGGGCAATTATGAGGTTCGCTGTAGGTAAGAAGATGTAACTAACTCCCCACCCTAACAGCGTTTTTGCCCGTCGTCAGACTTAATTTGTAATGTGTGATTTATCTTTGCAAAGGGCTTGAAATGTTCTTCTGACTGCTCAATTGTGTAATCAGGAGGTCATGGTTTCACCACCCCGGTGTTGCAGTTTGTGACCTCTCGCGAGCTAGCTGAAATAAGGGAAGAACTATGCAAATCCAAGTCAATAGCGATAACCATATTGAAAGCAGCATCCGACTGGAGGAGTGGGTACGTACTACCATTGAGAGCACGCTCGAACGTTATGAAGAAGACCTGACCCGCGTCGAGGTCTACCTGAAGGATGAGAATGGCGATAAGCCCGGTCCTCATGATCTAAGTTGCCGCCTGGAAGCACGGCCAAAGGGCCATCAACCACTGTCGGTCCTGCATAAGGCCGATACCCTGGAACAGGCGATTGATGGTGCAGCGACCAAGCTGGAACACGCGCTGGAACATCTGTACGGAAAGTTACGCGGCAAACCACGCGCCGCTGGGCAAGCATTGCCTGATACCAAGGCCGACGAGGCCGAGCTTGAAGAGGAATTTCTGGAAAACGAACAGGCTGCGCTTAACAGCTGATAGCTGACAGTTTTTTCAACCCCAATCAAACGGGCCTGCATCTGCAGGCCCGTTTTCGTTTACCTGCCGCGTCGGAAGAAATACCCGCTCAACATCGCCAACCCGCCCGCGCCAATGCCCGCAAAGAGCATGGCCCAACCGGCGCCATGGCGCAGGGCCGCCTGGGCATTTGCCGGGGCCAGCACTAACGAAGCCAGCTTACCCGCCGCAATGTTCTGGCTGATCGCGGGCCAATCCAGTGCCGTGGTTTGCGCCAGCAAGCTTGAAAGGTGATGGCTGATGCCCAGCAACAACACCAGGCCCATCAGTGCAATGTTCAGCGCCAATGTGATCAACCGTGCACTGAGGTCGATGCCCGACGCCATGCCCGCCCGGTCAGCCGAGACGGAGCCAGTGGTGGTGTTGGTGGTGGGCGAATTGGTCAGTGCCAACCCCACACCGGCCATCACGCAGCTGAAAAGCACCCATACAATGCTCGGATGCTCGGCACTATTGGCGGCGGCCATGGCCATAAAACCTGCACCCATCATGCCCAGCCCCAAAGGAATGATGCGCTCGGCGCCGTAGCGCAGGGCCAGGCGTTCAGCCAGCGGCGGCACCAGCAAGGTGGGCAAAGTGTAGGCGAGCAGGGCGGCGCCGGTGGTCATCGTGTCGTAGCCCAAGCCCGCCTGGAAGTAGAGCGGCAGGTAGATCATAAACGGCCAGAAGCTGAAGTTCATGCCGATTGAACCCATCAAGGCGCCGTTGAAACGTTGGATGCGGAACACCGAGAAATCGAACATCGGGTGGGGGCTGCGTCGCTCAATCGAGATGAACAGCAGCAGCCCGGCGAGTGACAAGCCCGCCCAGCCGAGCATGGCCGGTGTGCCGAAGCCGCGCTCACTGCCCTGCGTGATGAAGTACACCAGCGCGAACACCGCCACCGTCAAGGTGAGCATGCCCGCGATATCGAGCCGATGGCCGGCCGGGTCGCGGGACTCCTGCACGCTGATGCGCAGCAGCACCAAGGTCAGCAGGGTCAGCGGCACATGCACGAGGAACACCCAGCGCCAGTCCGCGACTGCCAGAATCAACGCCCCCACCATTGGCCCAAAGCCCAGGCCCACACCCGCGATCACGCCCCATATCGCAAAGGCACGCGCCCGTGCGGCCGGCTCTCGGAATTGGTGCGAAAGAATCGCGAACTGGCAGATCATCATCGCCCCTGCGCCCACGCCCTGGGCAAACCGCGCGGCGATCAGCGTGGACGCGTCGTTCGCCAGGCCACACGCCAGCGAGGCCAAACCAAACAGCCACAAGCACAGCACCAGCATGCGTCGTCGTCCAAAGCGGTCGGCCAGTGTGCCCGCCGCCATCAAAACGCTGGTGCAGGCCAGGGTGTAGGCATTCATGATCCATTGCGCGTCCTGGAAGCCTGTGCCCAGTTGCTGTTCCAAGGTTGGCAGGGTCACCGGCACGCTGGAGATTTCCAGGCCGAACATCAGGGCCACGAGGCAAACGGCGGTGAGGGCGATGCCATCTCTGGCGGTGCGCGGTGCGCTGACGGCCGATACAGCGGCGGCGGGCGGCATGGGATATTCCTTTCGATTAGGTGAGCGCTCCATTCTCGCGGGAACATAGTTCTTTATTCGTGATAAGTTTTCCTTTGATAAGGGAATCGAGAGCGACAATAGAATCATGGCCACACCGCGTTTTGATGGCGTTGAACTCTTTTTGCAAATCGTCGAAAGCGGCAACCTGACCGAGGCTGCCGAACGGCTGAACCTCACGCGTTCTGCCGTGGGCAAGGGCTTGGCGCGACTGGAGGCACGTTTGGGCACTTGCCTGTTGCAGCGCTCCACTCGCCGTCAGCGTCTGACCGAGGACGGGCAGGCGTACTACGAACATTGCTTGCGCGCACTGGCAGAACTGGAGGCCGCCGAATCAGTGCTGGAAAGTGGCCGGCAACAGCCGCGCGGGCGTTTAAGGGCAAGCCTGCCACTGGCGTTTGGTCACCACTATGCGGCACCGGCGTTGTGGGGCTTGATGGATCGTTACCCGGAGCTGGAAGTCGAGATTTCGTTCTCTGACCGGCTGATAGACCTGGCGCAGGAAGGCTACGACGTTGCCGTGCGTATCGGCCCGCTTCCGGATACCGACCGCCTCAGCGCACGCCGCCTGGGCCAACAGTCCGTGGGTCTGGCCGCTTCACCGGCGTATTTGCGACGTGTCGGGCGGATTGAAGGGGTCGATGACCTCGCCGGTCACCGAGGCATTGCCTACCGTTGCAATAACTCCCATCGCCCGGGGATGACCTCGCCTTTGGTGCTGGACGACCTCCAGGCCGTGGCCGATGCTGCCATCGCGGGCGTCGGCCTGGCCTGGTTGCCGAGCTGGTTGATTGCGCACTACGTGCTGCGCGGCCAACTGGAAGCGGTACTGCCGAGCCACCGCGACCAGCCTGCACCTATCCATGTGATTTGGCCCACGGCCACGCATATGCCGGCCAAGACGCGTTGCGCCATCGACGCCCTCGTTGCCGGCACGCCGAGTTGTTTGGCGGGCAGTTAGACCCCAACCAACAACGCCGATCTCTTGTGGGAGCTGTCGAGCCCCAGCGAGGCTGCGAAGGCGGCGGCATAGACGAAACTGAGTCGCCAGACCCACCGCTTTCGCAGCCTCGCTAAAGCTCGACAGCTCCCACAGGGTTTTGCATTGTTTGTGGGAGCCCACTCTTAACTGAGGTTCTATGCAGGCAGTTTGGCCCTAACTGACACCGCCGATCCCTTGTGGGAGCTGTCGAGCCCCAGCGAGGCTGCGAAGGCGGCGGCACAGACGAAATTGAGTCGCCAGACCCACCGCTTTCGCAGCCTCGCTAAAGCTCGACAGCTCCCACAGGGTTTTGCATTGTTTGTAAGGTCCTGCTCCTAACTGAAGGGCCATGACTCAGGCAGTTAGACCACCCGACAACGCCGATCCCTGTGGGAGCTGTCGAGCCCCAGCGAGGCTGCGAAGGCGGCGGCACAGACGAAATTGAGTCGCCAGACCCACCGCTTTCGCAGCCTCGCTAAAGCTCGACAGCTCCCACAGGGTTTTGCATTGTTTGTGGGAGCCCACTCTTAACTGAGGTTCTATGCAGGCAGTTTGGCCCTAACTGACACCGCCGATTCCTTGTGGGAGCTGTCGAGCCCCAGCGAGGCTGCGAAGGCGGCGGCACAGACGAAATTGAGTCGCCAGACCCACCGCTTTCGCAGCCTCGCTAAAGCTCGACAGCTCCCACAGGGTTTTGCATTGTTTGTAAGGTCCTGCTCCTAACTGAAGGGCCATGACTCAGGCAGTTAGACCACCCGACACCGCCGATCCCTTGTGGGAGCTGTCGAGCCCCAGCGAGGCTGCGAAGGCGGCGGCACAGGCAAAATTGAGTTGCCTGACCCACCGCTTTCGCAGCCTCGCTAAAGCTCGACAGCTCCCACAGGGTTTTGCATCGTTTGTGGGAGCCCACTCTTAACTGAGGTTCTATGCAGGCAGTTTGGCCCTAACTGACACCGCCGATCCCCTGTGGGAGCTGTCGAGCCCCAGCGAGGCTGCGAAGGCGGCGGCACAGGCAAAATTGAGTCGCCAGACCCACCGCTTTCGCAGCCTCGCTAAAGCTCGACAGCTCCCACAGGGTTTTGCATTGTTTGTAAGTCCCACTCTTTAACTGGGGCGCTATGACTCAGGCAATCAGAACGCAATAGACGTCTGCACGTACACCGTGCGCGGCTCGCCCACGTATTTGCCCTTGTTGTTATCGTCGAACGAGCGTGTGTAGTACTGCTTGTTGAGGATGTTTTTCACACCGACCGCCACGTTCAAATCCGACAGCTGTGGGCCGAAGTCATACGCTGCGCGGCTGCTGAACAGCATGTAGCCTGGGATGCGGCCGTTGGCGCCGTCGGCGGTTTCGGCCTGGGTGTTGGCGTTGTCGGCGAACTGGCTGCTCTGGTAGCTGCTGTCCAGGTTGAGCTTCCAGCGGCCTTCGGTGTAACCGACGCCCAAGGTGCCTTTGTGCTTGGACGAGAAGGGCACGCGGTTGCCTTTGTTCGCGCCGTCTTCGCGGATGGTCGCGTCCACATAGGCGTAGGTGGCGTACACATCAAAACCGGCAAGCGCGGGGCTCAAGCCGTCGAGGGCGTAGTTGATGCTCGACTCGATACCTTGATGGCGCGTTTCGCCACGGGCGATCACCGAGTCGTTGGTCTGGTTGCTGTCGTACTGGTTGTCGAAGTTGATCAGGAACGCGCCGACTTCCGCACGCAGGCTGCCGTTGTCATAACGCGTGCCGAGTTCCCAGGTGCGGGCCTTTTCCGGTTTCACTTCGCCACTGCTCACGCGGTTGGGCATCTGGCTGTACTGCACGCTGCCGAACGAGCCTTCGGTGTTGGCGTAGAGGTTCCAGTCGTCGGTCAGGTGGTAAAGCACGTTCAGCGCCGGCAGCGCGGTGTTGTAGTCGCCCTTGTATTTAACGTTGGTCAGGTTGTTGGTCTGCTGGGACTCGATCATCTCGTAGCGGATGCCCGGGGTGATGGTCCACTTGCCGATATCGATGCGGTCATCGACGAAAAACGCATTGGCCTCGGTGGCACCACGGGTGTCGCGGTCGTTGCGGCTGTTGGTGTCGGGCAGTTGCTGGTTGGCGCTGATCGGCGTGCGGTAGCGCAACTCGTGGCCGGCTTCGTTGATGTAGCGGTAGCCGACGCCGACTTCATGGCTGGTTGGGCCGAGGTCGAAGCCTTGGGCGAAGCGGGTTTCCAGGCCGCGTACCCAGTACTCGCGCGGCGACAGCGAGAGGAAGCTGCCCTGGTCCAGGTAGCCGTTGCGCAAGGTGGTGGTGAAGAAGGTGTTGGCGGTGAATTCGCGGCGGTCTTCCTGGTAGCGGTAACCGGCGTTGAACATCGTACGGCGGCCCCAGAATTTGTCGTAGGGGCGGGTCGACTGATACGGGTCGGCCTTGTAGTCCTTGACGTTCAAGCCACCGGGCATGTCGGCCTGGCCTTCGTAGTACTGCGCCATGGCGTTGAAGCTGTTGGCGTCGTCCAGCTGGTATTTGCCCTTGAGGATCAGGTCGTCGATGCGCGTGTTGCTGTTTTCGCGCCAGTCACCGCCACGGGTGCCGGAGTACAAAATCGCACCGCCCAGGCCATTGTCGGCTGTGCCGCCTGCCAGCAAATTGCCGGTGGTTTTGAAGCCGTCGTGGCTGGAGGACGGGCTGGTCTCGGTCTGCAAGCCGCCTTTGACGGTGGGTGCGTCCGGGATCGCGCGGGTCACGAAGTTGACGATGCCGCCGACGTTTTGCGGGCCGTAGCGCACCGCGCCGCCGCCACGTACCACGTCCACCGCGTCCATGTTGCCCATGCTGATCGGCGCGAAGGACAGTTGTGGCTGGCCATACGGCGCAAACGGCACCGGAATCCCATCCATCAGCACCGTGGAGCGCGAGGCCAGGCGCGGGTTGAGGCCGCGAATACCGAAGTTCAGCGCCATGTCATGGCTGCCGGTGCCGTTGTTTTCCGGGGCGTTGACGCCGGGGATACGGTTGAGCACGTCGCGCGCCTGGGTCGCGCCCTGGCGCTCGAATTCTTCGCGGCGGATCACATCACGGGCGCCGGGGTGTTCGAACACGTTGGTTTGCGCCGCGTCGCCGAGCCAGTCGCCGACCACGTTTGAGGTTTGCAATTCGAGGGTGGTCGGGGCGCTGGCCGGTTGCAGGCTGTAGGCGTTTTCGCCCTCGGCGCGGGCCTGCAGGCCGGTGCCTTCCAGCAGTTTTTGCAGGCCTTCGGCGGCGCTGTAATTGCCCGACAAACCACGGCTTTGCATACCTGCAGTGACGTCGGAGCCAAAGGAAATCAGCACGCCGGCCTCACGGCCAAATTGATTCAGCGCGGCTTCCAAGGTGGCCGGGGCGATGTGATACGGCTTGGCGTCGGCCGCCAACACATGTGGCAGCACGGTAAGACTCAGGCTGGCGCCGAGTAGGAGCTGGCGCAAGGTGCGGGCGAGAAGTGTCGGTTGCTGGGGCATGAAGGGCGGTCCTGAGAAGGTAGGATCAAGGTGGCTTTCCTTCTCTGTCACGCGAGGTGTGGAAAACGGCTCATATTTTTCTAAATAATTTACGCGCGTGCTTGGACGGTCACCCAGTAGCGGGTAAATCGCCGAACTTTGACCGGCAGGCTGACTTCCAACAGATCGAGAATGCGCTCGCTGTCGGCCAGCGGGTAACTGCCGGACAGCAACAGGTTGGCCACTTGCGGGTCGCAATTGACCTGGCCGCGGCGATAGCGTCCCAACTCGGCGAGGAAATCTTCCAGGCGCATGTGCGCAGCCACCAGCATGCCGTCGGCCCAGGCGCCGCTGTTGGCGTCGGTCGGGCGCGGGGTGTCCCAGCCCTTGCGGGTGAAATTGACCTGGCGCGAGGCCTCGACCGTCAGCGGCAGGCCGCTGTAGCGGTTGGGCATCACGTCGACATGGCCCTCGAAGACTGCCAGCTGGGTATGGTCATTGAACTGGCGCACGTTGAGGCGCGCGGCCTGGGCGCTGAGCAGGCCTTGGCCGGTGAGTACGTGCAGCGGCGTATCGCCGGCGCGGGCGGTAAGCAAAATCTCGCCCTCCAGCAGGCGAACCAAGCGTTGGCGGCCATCAAAATGCACATCCACCGCGCTGCCGGTGTTGAGCTGCAACTGGCTGCCGTCGGCCAGTTGCACCGTGCGGCGCTGGCCGACGGGGCTGCGGTAGTCGGCGGTCAGTGGCGGCAGAATATGTTGCTGGCGCAGGCTCCAGGCTGCGGCCGAACCGGCGCCGAGAATCAGCAACAGTTTCAGGGTTTGGCGCCGGCTGCTGGATTTGGGTGCGTTCAAGGCGGCATGCGCCAAGGGCGAGGGCATGCCGCGCAGGCGTTGGTTGACGCGCTGGATATGGTCCCAAGCACGCTGATGCTCGCTGTGGGCATTCAACCATTGCTGCCAGGCCGCTTGCTGGCGCGGGTTGAGCGCGCCTTGCTGCATTTCCATCAGCCAGTGCACGGCTTGTTCGGCGACTTGCGAGGAGAAGTTCATAGCGCGAAATAGCAGCGCATGGCCGCTTTATTCAGGTGGCGTTTGACGGTGGCGATGGAGATGCCCAGTTCGCTGGCGATTTGCGCGTAGGTCAGGCCGTCGAGCTGGGCCAGCAGGAAGGTGCGTTTAACCTGAGTGGGCAGGCCGTCGAGCAGTTGGTCGAGCTCCATCAGCGTTTGCAGGATGATTGCGCGTTCTTCTTCCGACGGCGCCACGTGCTCGGGCATTTGCGCCAGTGCGTCGAGGTAGGCGCGCTCCAGGTCCTGGCGGCGGTAGAAGTTGAACAGCACGCGCTTGGCCACGGTAGTAAGGAAGGCGCGGGGTTCGATCAGCGTCGGGGTTTCTCGCGCGGTGAGTACGCGGATGAACGTGTCCTGGGCCAGGTCGGCCGCGCTTTCCGGGCAGCCGAGCTTGCGTCGCAACCAGCCAGTGAGCCAGTGGTGATGGTCGTTGTACAGAACTTCAACGGTGTTGGACGGCTGCAACGCAATCACTCCATAAGCATCGGCATGCTTTAGAGAACAAGAATTGTTCGCATTGTAGGGTGCGTGACGAGGTTCGGCAATCCGCGAGGGCAGGTGATTCATCCGTTCTCTTTTGCTTATGAGAATATTTATCATTAATATTGCGCGCTGATGACCCCTGGCGCCTCCCGCATGAAAAGCAAAACCTCACTTCCCGTTGCCTATCGCCTCGCCGTCACGTCGCGCGTGCTGGCCGCTGTGGTCGGCGGTTACCTGATGGCGTCCCTGGCAGCCGTCTGCCTGGCACTGTGGATGCCCACGTCCCGCGCCGACGCAGTGATCACCGGGATGATGAGTTCGTTTGTGTTCTACCTGCTGGCCGTGCTCTGGTGTTTTACCTGCCGCACGGCGTGGCGCGCCTGGTTTGGCGTGATGCTGCCGAGTGCGCTGTTTGCCACGCTGGCGGGTGTAGGTTTCTGGATGGCACGCACATGAAAGAGGGCTTCCGCCAGGCGATGGCCTGGTTGCACACCTGGGCCGGGTTGATTTTCGGTTGGCTGCTGTTTGCGATTTTCCTGACAGGCACCTTGGCCTATTTCAAGGACGAAATGACCCACTGGATGCAGCCCGAAGTGCAGGCCTATCCACTCGACGATGCGCGCAGCCTCGCCGCCGCCCAAACCTATCTGCAGCAACAGGCGCCGAATGCCGCGCGCTGGTTTATCACCTTGCCGGACAGCCGCGACCCCGGCCTGTCGGTGATGTGGCAAGACAAAGTCGACCCCGGCAAGCGCGGCAACTTCATCCAGAAAGTCCTCGACCCGGTCACCCGTCAGCCCGTGCAGGCGCGTGAAAGCATGGGCGGCGAATTCTTCTATCGCTTCCACTTCCAGCTGCAAATGCCCTACCCGTGGGGCCGCTGGCTGTCGACCATTGCCGCGATGGTGATGTTCGTCGCATTGATCACCGGCATCATTACCCACAAGAAAATCTTCAAGGACTTCTTCACCTTCCGCCCGCGCAAAGGCCAGCGCTCCTGGCTCGACGGGCACAACGCGGTGGGCGTGCTGGTGCTGCCGTTTCACTTGATGATCACCTACAGCAGCCTGGTGATCTTCATGAGCATGGTGATGCCCGCGCCGATTGCTGCCTCCTACGGCAGCGACAGCCGTGCGTTCTTCAATGAAGTGTTCCCCAATACCAACAATGCGCCGGCGCTTGGCCAGCCGGGTAAATTGCTGCCGTTATTGCCGATGTACCAGCAAGCGCGTGAGCACTGGGCGGGTGGGCATGTGGGCCGTTTGGTGGTCAACAACCCTGGCGATGTGAACGCCTCGGTCAATGTGGTGCGCTCAGGTGCCGACCGGGTGGCGCATGATTTCGGCAGCAGCGTGTCGTTCAACGGCACCACCGGCGAGTTGTTGCGGGTCAGTGGTGAGCAGTCGCTGCCGGCGGCGATTGGCGGCAGTTTCTACGGCCTGCACATGGGCCATTTCGCTGGCCCGGTACTGCGCTGGCTGTACTTTATCTGCGGCCTGGCGGGCACGGCGATGATCGGCACCGGCCTGGTGATTTGGCTCGGCAAGCGCCAGCTCAAGCACGCCAAAACCGGTGTGATGCCGTTTGAACTGCGGCTGGTGGAAGTGCTGAATATCGCCAGTATGTCCGGGTTGATGATCGCCATCGCGGCGTTTTTCTGGGCTAACCGCTTGCTGCCGGTGAACTTCGCCGAGCGCTCCGACTGGGAAGTTCAGGCCTTCTTTATTGCTTGGGGCCTGAGCCTGTTGCACGCGTTACTGCGTCGGGGCCGCCAGGGTTGGGTCGAGCAGTTGAGTGTCGGCGCATTACTGTTTACGGCGATTCCACTGCTCAACGCGCTGACCACCTCGCAGCACTTGGGCGTGTCACTGGCCAGCGGTGATTGGGCCATGGCCGGTTTCGACCTGACGTGCCTGGCCAGCGGTCTGTTCCTGACCTGGGCGGCCTGGAAGATGCAGCACCGCGCGGCGCCGCAGCCCAAGGCTGAACGCGCGCGCGCATTGACGCTCAAGCAGGAGGCGAACTGAATGCTGCTCGCCTTGCTGATGTGCTACGCCGGGTTTACCGCGTTGTGCCTGTCTACCGACCGCCATCACGGTGAACTGCTCCACAGCAAACCCTCGCCACCTCGACGCCTGGCGTTACGCGCGGCCGGTTGGGTGCTGCTGGCCCTGTCGACCTGGCCTGCGGTGGCTGCCTCGGGTTGGGCCCAAGGGCTGGTGGAGTGGTGCGCGGTATTGATGCTCAGCGCACTGCTGCTGGTGTTGCTGTTGCCGTATCGGCCAAGGTTGGCCTTGATCCTGGCGGGCGTCGGCCTGCTGGCCAGCCCTGTTGCGGCGTTCGCCTTACTCTGAGCTTGCGATGATGATCAGCACCCCACCGGAATCCCAAGACAGCCAGCACACGGATGCGGCCGGTGGACGTGCGCATTTCCTGCAGGTGTTTTTATCGCAGCGCTCGCAGATGGAAGCCCTGGTCAGCCGACGCGTAGGCTGCCGCGCCACAGCGGCCGACCTGGTGCAAGACCTGTTCCTGCGTTTCTGGCGCAGGCCGCTGGTGCAGGTCGAAGAACTCAGCACCTACTTGTTGCGCTGCGCCGGTAACATCGCCATCGACCATCTGCGCAGCGAAGGCGCGCGCGTACGCAGCAACGAAGGCTGGCTGCCGGAACAACAGGACAATCAAGGCTCCGAGCCTCAGGCCGCACTCGAAGCGGGCAATGACCTGCGCCATGTCGAAGCCGCCCTGCGCAGCCTGCCGGAGCGCACCCGGCAGATTTTCCTGCTCAACCGCATCCATGGCCGCAAGTACGCGCAGATCGCCAAGGCCATGGGGCTGTCCCAAAGCGCGGTGGAAAAACATATGATGCGTGCCCTCGAAGCCTGCAAAGCCAGCCTTCGCGAACCCACTTCCCCACGTACGCCAGGGAACGCACCGTGAACGTGACCCCCACGCCCGCCCAGGAACAGGCCGCCCTCGACTGGCTGAGCCTGCTGCACGACCAGCCCAGCAGCGGTGACCAGGCCACGTTCAGCCGCTGGTTGCGCGCCGACCCCGCGCACGTTGAGGCCTATGCCCAGGCCCAGGTGCTGTGGGAGTTGAGCGAAGTGCCGGCGCGGGCACTGGCGGACGAAGACGCCCTGGCGTTGCAGGGCTACCTGAATGCGATGAACACTTCGAAGCGCTCACGGGCAATGCGCTGGTCCGGCGCATTGGCAATGGCCGCGTGCCTGTTGGTGATGGTGTCGATGGGCGCCGGTTGGCAGCCGTCGCGCTGGGTCGATGATTTGGGCGCCGATTACGTGACGGCGCCGGGGCAGGTGAAGACCGTGACCCTGGCCGATCAATCCCAGGTCACCCTGGACGCCGACAGCGCCATCGCGGTGGATTTCAGTCACGGCGAGCGACACATTCAGCTGCGTCGCGGTGCAGGCTTTTTCAGCGTGACCCACACCGGCCAGCCTTTTGTAGTCGCGGCCGGCAGTGGCGAGGCGCGGGTGCTGGGCACCCAGTTCGAGGTGCGCCTGCAACCGGCCGGGGCCCAAGTGACGGTGTTGTCCGGCCGGGTTGGCGTGACAGCGTCCAAGCAGGGCCAGCAGCAAATTCTGACCGCAGGCCAGCAAGTTGCCTACGCCGCGGGCATGGCTGAACCGATGCATACAGTGGACAGCGAATCACGCCTGGCCTGGCGTGACGGTTGGCTCAACTACTACAAAGCGCCGCTCGCCGAGGTGGTCCAGGACCTGAGCCGTTACTACCCAGGCCGCATCCTGTTGCTTAACGACGAAATGGGCGCCAAACGCGTCAGTGGTAGCTTTCCGAGCAAAGACCCGCAGGCGGTGCTCAATGCCTTGCAGGCAGTGCTCGGGTTCGAACAGCATAGCCTGTTGGGCCGGGTGATTGTGTTGCGTTAGACACACCGCAGGCCTCAATGCCTCCTGAACATTCTCCACTCGGCCCCTGCAGGCCTCGTATTGCGGCGCCTGCAGGCCTTTCACCGAACCTTCATCGCAATCACCCAAACCTGTCACCAAACCGTTACACGTGGCGCGGATCATCCTCGGGTTCCTGAGCGAATGGTCAGGAAGCTAAGCGTCGTCTGCCAACCCAGTGCCGACGCGACGGCCCCATACAACAGAGCAACGTCAGTAAGGGATCTACAGGTGAACTACAACAATCTTTATGCCCTGCTTTTAGCATCGGGCCTGGGTGGCTTTGCGCCGCTGGTTTTGGCAGACGACGCGCAGGATGTGGGCTCGGTGAATATCGCCGGCAAACAAACGCTGGGCAACGGGCACATGATTCGCGAAGAAAGTGCCAAGGCGCGGTCGACGGTGACCAAGGAAGCCATGGACCAAATGTCGGCGACCGCCAACGCCATCGACAAACTCAAGTACACCCCGGGCATCAACGTTTCCAGCGATGACGCCAGCGGCACCAGTGGCACCAACTTCACCATGCGGGGGATGAGTTCCGACCAGGTCGGCGTGTCCGTCGACGGCGTGCCGATCAACGACTCGGGCAACTACAGCGTTTATTCAAACCAGCTGGGCGACCCGGAAAACCTCGCCGAAGTGTTTGCCACCCAGGGCTCCTCCGAAGCGGACGGCCCGCACATCGGTTCCAGCGGTGGCAACATCGGCATGATCACGATTCGGCCGACCAAAGAGTCCGGGTTATTTGCCAAACAGATTGTCGGGGCCAACGACCTGCGCAAGACCTTCGTGCGGATCAATACCGGTGATTTCGGCGGCCTCAAGACTTGGGTGTCGGCGTCCCACCTTGAAGGCGACAAATGGCGCGGCAAAGGCACGATGCGCAGCGACAAAGTCGAGTGGAGCAGCCTGTTCGAAGACGGCAGTGGCAACTCCACACTGGCGACAGTCAAATACAACAGCCAGGAAAACTACAACTACAGCACCCTGAGCAAGGCGCAATTCGAGAACGAAGGGCGACGCAAGGACTACGCAGAGACGCCGGTTTACAAGGCGGGTTTGTTGTCGGCGTCCTACAAGCTCAACCGCAATCCGTTCGAAAGCGTCAACGCCACGCTGACCCAGCGCTGGCAGCTGCAAGACAACCTGGCGCTGACGGTTACGCCTTATTACTACTGGGCTAACGGTGGCAGCTTCAGCGGCCAAACCGCGTCGAACCTGGGACCCAAATCCGACAAGGCCGGCAACTACGACCTTAGCAATCTGAAATCGGCCAACTACTACCGCCCTTCGTGGACCGAGACTTGGCGTCCTGGCGTCACCGCCAAACTGAAGTGGGACATCAACGAAGAACACAGCCTGGACTACGGCTACTGGTATGAGCGTGCACGCCAGCGTCAGACCCAGCCCTTTATCGGGATCAACAGTGAAGGTGCCCCCGATGATGTGTGGGGCGACTACAACAGCGGCGGCCAAGTGGTCGACAAGAACGGTGCGACGGTACAAGGCCGCCACTATTACACCGTGACACCGTCGCAGAAACTCTGGGTGCAGGACAGCTGGCAAGCCACACCCGACCTGAGTTTTGTCGGTGGCGTGGCGTACCAATACGTCGAGCGTGACGGCAACAATCTGGGCAGCCTGTACGACACGCCGGAAAAACGTAACACCCGTTACCACCAGTTCCTGCCGAGCTTCAGCGCCAAGTACCAGGTCGACGAGCGTAACCAGGCGTTCTACAACGTCACCCGTAACATGCGCACGCCGCCGAACTACGTGCTGTACAACAAGGGCGATTCCGTCAGCCTGAAATCCGAGTTGAGCTGGAACCAGGAACTCGGCTGGCGCTACACCGAAGACGACATGGCGTTGAGTGCGACGTTGTTCTACATCAGCTTCAAGGATCGCCAGGTGTCGACCACCGACTCCGCCGGTGACTACATGGTGCTCAACGTCGGCAGCGTCGAGAACAAAGGCCTGGAGTTGGAATGGAGTGGCTTGCTGCCGCATAACTTCAACTACTACGCCTCGTACACCTATACGAAGTCGGAGCAGCAAGACAATTTGCTCAGCAAGAACGTGCTATTGCCAACAGCGGGCAAGCAACTGGCCAACGTGCCGGAAAACATGTTCAACCTGGTGTTCGGGTATGACGACTCGCGCTTCTACGGCAACATCGCGGGCAAGTACGTCGGCAGCTTCTATGGCGATTTAACCAACAAGGAAAAAATCGAAGGCCGCACGGTGTTCGACCTGAACGCCGGTATCTACTTGCCGGTGGATAAAAAAGTCATCAAGTCAGCGGCACTGCGCTTCTCGATGCTTAACGTGTTCGACAAGGAATACCTGAGCTCGGCGCGCACCGTGGCGTTCAACTCGGCGCCGGTGAATGGCTTGGCGCCGAGTACGGCGTATTACAACGTGGGGGAAGAGCGTACGGCGATGGTGTCGTTGGAAGCCAACTTCTAAGCACACTGCACAACTAAATGTGGGAGCGGGCTTGCTCGCGAAGGCGGTGGCTCAGTCAATACATGTGGCGACTGACACTGCGCTTTCGCGAGCAAGCCCGCTCCCACATTTGATCTGCTGTGTTTTACAAATTGGGTTACTTCAACGCGGCCATGATCGCCTCAGGGTTGAACTCGCGAATCAACCTGCCATTGACGTCCACAAACGGAATCCCGCCGCCTCCCAACGCCTCATACGCTTTGCGCGCCTGGGCGTCCTTGTCGATATCCAGCGCCTGGTATGGAATGCCTTTCTGGTCCAGAAAACGCCGGATCTGCTTGCAGTAGCCACACCACTCGGTGGAATAGAGCACCACGCGCGCCGAGGCGCGTACCTGTTCCGAAACCACCTGTGAGGGGTTGAACAAACGCTCGATCTTGCCCCAGTTCTGGATCACCACCACGACCAGCAACACCAACAGGACTTTCTTGAAGACCCCGCCGAGCATCAGTTACGGCGCTTGAGCTGGTCGGTCAGTTGGGTCGGCAGGCCCTTGATGATCAAGGTGCCGGCGGCTTCGTCGTACTCGATCTTGTCGCCCAACAAGTGGGCTTCAAAGCTGATCGACAAGCCTTCGGCGCGGCCGGTGAAGCGGCGGAACTGGTTGAGGGTGCGTTTGTCGGCCGGGATCTCCGGCGACAGGCCGTAGTCCTTGTTGCGGATATGGTCGTAGAACGCTTTTGGCCGATCTTCATCGATCAACCCCGACAGTTCTTCCAGGCCCATGGGCTCGCCGAGCTTGGCCTGGCTGCTGGCGTAATCCACCAGGGTTTTGGTTTTCTCGCGGGCGGATTCATCCGGCAGGTCTTCGCTTTCGACGAAGTCACTGAAGGCCTTGAGCAGGGTGCGGGTTTCGCCCGGGCCGTCGACGCCTTCCTGGCAGCCGATAAAGTCGCGGAAGTACTCGGAGACCTTCTTGCCGTTCTTGCCCTTGATAAAGGAGATGTACTGCTTGGACTGCTTGTTGTTCTGCCACTCGGAGACGTTGATGCGCGCCGCCAGGTGCAGCTGGCCCAGGTCCAGGTGGCGTGACGCTGTCACATCCAGGTCGTCGGTCACTGCCACGCCTTCACTGTGGTGCAGCAGGGCGATGGCCAGGTAGTCGGTCATGCCTTGTTGATAGTGGGCAAACAGCACATGGCCGCCGGTGGAGAGGTTGGACTCCTCCATCAGCTTTTGCAGGTGCTCGACCGCTGTGCGGCTGAAGGTGGTGAAATCCTGACCACCGTCGAAATAGTCCTTCAACCAGCCGCTGAACGGGTGCGCGCCGGACTCGGCATGGAAGAAACCCCAGGCCTTGCCTTGTTTGGCGTTATAGCTCTCGTTGAGGTCGGCAAGCATGTTCTCGATGGCGGCGGACTCGGACAGCTCCGAATCGCGGGCATGCAGAACTGCAGGTGTGCCGTCGGGTTTTTTGTCGATCAGGTGAACAATGCAATGACGGATCGGCATAGGCTTCTCGGCTGGTTGAAGGGGAGCGGTTGGCCTCCCCAAAAAGTCGCCCAGTGTACCGCACCCATTGGGCATGGCACGCTTCGAAGGGCATTTTGGCTGCTCTCCGACGGCCTATATGCCTTTTTTTCACGGTTTAGAGCGATAAAGCTGACCAAATGGGTATGTTGAGGCGGATATTTCCCCGTCTCTGTGCTAGTTTTGCCCCGTCTTACGCCAAGTCTCGGCGTTAAGCGTGCATTCAGCATCTGTCAGGTCGAACCAATCCCCGTTTCAAGCATCTATAACCCCGATCTCCGTGGTTATAGCCGGGGGTGCCAGGCCATGACGGTCGGGCTCGACGGCTGACACTGCACTCTGCAATCCATATGAATTTGATAGGGAAGGAACACCACAATGGCTATTACTAAAGACCAACTGATCGCTGACCTGGCTGAAGCAGTAGACGCACCGAAAACTACCGTGCGCGCTCTGCTGGACCAACTGAGCCAAGTTGTTGCTGACCAGCTGGAAAACGGCGGCGAAATCACTCTGCCAGGCGTTGGCAAACTGAAAGTGACTGAGCGTCCAGCCCGTACTGGCCGTAACCCTTCGACTGGCGCTGCCATCGAAATCGCTGCCAAGAAAGTTATCAAGCTGGTTGTGGCCAAAGGCCTGACCGACGCTGTTAACAAGTAAGACGCAGCAAAAAAAACCGTGCTCCGGAGCAATCCGGGCACGGTTTTTTGTTGCCTGCGATTTGGGTGTGGAGCGCTGTTACTGTGGCGAGGGAGCTTGCTCCCTCGCCACAGCAAGTTCGCGCCTACAGCAGGGTTAGTCGCGCACCCAGCGCTGGCGCCAGATCTGCTGTTCGTTCTTGGTCTGGAAGGTCCAGGCCACGAAACGACTTTGCTTCTGGCCCTGGGACATTTCCACCACCTGGCTTTCCAGCACACCGGCTTTTTTCAGCGCTGTCTGGATCGCGGGCAAGTTCGACGCTTTTGACACCAGGGTGCTGAACCACAACACCTTGTGGGCAAAGTGCGCACTCTCAGCGATCAGCTGCGTCACAAAGCGCGCTTCACCGCCTTCACACCACAACTCCGCCGATTGGCCGCCGAAGTTCAGCACCGGCAACTTGCGCTTGGGGTCGGCCTTGCCCAGGGCGCGCCATTTACGCTCGCTGCCCTTGGTGGCTTCGTCCATGGAGGCGTGAAACGGCGGGTTGCACATGGTCAGGTCAAAGCGTTCGCCCGGCTCCAGCAGGCCCAGCAGGATCTGCTTGGGGTTGGTTTGCTGGCGCAGTTGGATAACTTTGCTCAAGTCGTTGGACTGCACGATGGCTTTGGCGGCGGCCACGGCGATAGGGTCGACCTCAGAGCCGAGGAAGTTCCAGCGGTACTCCATATAGCCAATCAGCGGATAGACGCAGTTGGCGCCCATGCCGATGTCCAGCACCTTGACGATTGAACCGCGCGGGATCTTGCCTTCGTTGACGCTGGCCAGCAGGTCGGCGAGGAAGTGCACATAGTCGGCACGTCCCGGCACTGGCGGGCACAGGTAATCCTGCGGGATATCCCAATGCTGGATGCCATAGAAGGCTTTGAGCAGCGCCCGGTTGAACACCCGCACCGCGTCCGGGCTGGCGAAGTCGATACTTTCTTTGCCGTAGGGGTTGATGATCACGAATTTGGCCAGTTCCGGCGTGGTCTTGATCAACGCCTGGAAGTCGTAACGGCCTGTGTGGCGGTTGCGCGGGTGCAAGGTGGCCTCTTTGCGCGGCACAACGGGCTTGGCCGGGGTCACGGGTTTCTTGCGTGGCGGTTTGGGAGTGCTGGGCGCGGTCATGCTGACTCTGGGGTTGGCTTAAAAATGGCGCATATTGTCCCACATTCATGGCCGAAGAACGGAATATCTACCGCATAGAGGCGCACATGCACGTAGCCAATACGGAATAACACAATAGGTTTTTATTTCTGAAACGTTAGCTGACCTGTTATTTCTCACAGTAGATTGCTGATTTGGCGGCATGTTAGTTTTTAATGTGTTTGCAAAAAATGATGTGTTTTTATCAAAAGGAGTTGAAGTGATGAACAAGTATTGTGCAGTGGCTCTTGTGGGTACGATGTTGCTGGCGGTAAATGCATGGGCGGCGGAGGAGAAGCCGTTTCCTGGTGAGTCGCCACGGCAAAATCAGGATCATGGTCAGCCGAGGGGGGAGATTGTTATAGTGAACGATGGGGCTTCTAATTTTAGAGTCATTGATGAGGATCAAGTCAGTTCGCTCACTATTGTGACTGACCCCATTAAGGACAAGATTAGAGAAACCAAAAGACTTCAAATTCAAAATCGTGGTTCAAATTCGACAATTATCAACACTGCCAATACATGGCTGACCGCTCCGCTTACACTTCCGGGGAAAAGCAATGTTGAATTCGTGCCGAAGGATGGGAAGTGGGAGTCTCAGGGCGTGATGCGAGATAACACGCCTCCGCCAGCGGGTGCACCTGCGTCAGGTGTTCAACATGTTCCGCCTGTGTCATATTAGTAAGGATGGCAGGCGATCATAATGTTAGGTCTGAACGCTCGAGTTGAATAAACAATTCAACTCGGCGTTTTTTTTGAGCCAGCGGTTAGCCAAGCTACCGCTGGCTTTTTTATAGGGGAATGTCTTTTCTTAAAGGCACGCCTGAGGGTTACTCTTTCTTACTTCAATAAAGAGTTGGTAATACGATGAGCCGAACGCCACGTAGTCTCAGAGTTGGTTGACGCTTGATGGAGCGTGTTGACTAAATAGGCGCAAGGCTTGCCGAATGCTTTCAACAATGGCTGAGGTGTCGTACGCCCAACTCCCTCGAAAAAAGTTACCGACAATTCGACCGGTAGTCCGTCCGCCGAGCGCGCCTTGTGTCACACGAGTAAAACTATCAACGATGCATGTACCGATGACATACCGTGCCCCCCCCCCCCAGTGGTCATAATTCAAGGCTCGCGTATGGCTTAATAACTGCGAGCCGTCTGGGCGGTAGTCATACTCTGTGATGCTGTTCTCTCTACCTTGGGCGTTGTAGTCGGTTTCGCCATGGTTAACCAAGTGCACTTGGCGTCGGCGTGCATCATGGCGATGTAGACTCCCTGGGGCACCGGTAGCGAATCTTTAGTGAGGTCTCCAGGGGTAGAGAGGTGATCGTGTTTGGTTAAAGTCGATTCACCAATGAGCCTTCCATGTCCAGTACAAACATACGCCATTTTGAATGTCTTATCCTTTTTATATCTGCAAGGCCAACGAAGTCTCGAATAGGGCCCCGGCAAAACGAGCCGTATATTTTTTTGTAGTTCTGCGCTTGAAGTGCCGTGGTTAGTTCGCTGAGCGGTATCTGACCCTTAGGGCGAATAATGTCGATATTATGCGCTGCTGCTAATTGCCTCATTACCTTGTCCAGGTCTTGCGGTGTTTTGAGAATATTGTTGATGACCATATCTTTTGGCTTGAACTCGGTCAAAATATAGTCAGGCACTAACTTGGGGTTCAGTGCGTTGTGTGCTTTGCTTATATAGGTTCCATTCAGCTTGCCCGAAAGATGCTGTAGCAATCGGCTGTCGTCTGTCGCAATCGACGCGCCTTTAGGTGCGAAAAAATGAAGGTCTACACCAGATGGAAGTTTGAATCGAAACTTCTCGGCACGCGACATTCCGTGGCCGAATATATACGCTTTAGTAGCATTTGGACCTCCACTGTAGACCTCATATGAAACGGGCCCATTCTTCAAACCGATACTGCGTGTCTTAACAGTCAGCTTTTCAAGGCCCATCTGGCCTTTGGCTATGCTGTTGTGTTGATACACGAGGCTGGCTTCTCTTGTTGCTCCCCTGGCCCCTGCTCTTGCAGCGCGCAAAGCGAGCCCGGCGCCTGCACCTGCTTCGGCCAGGCCGCTCCCGAATGCAGCCCATCCTAATGCTTCTGAGAGGTCAGGATCACTTTCTCGTAGCGCCGCAGATGCTATGCCAAAGCCCGCGGACACTGCTGCCAAACCTACCGCTGCTACCGTCCACCCGACCGAAGTACCGCCGGTAAATGGTGCCAGCGCGAGGCCGACTACGCCGACCACCACAGCGGCCACTACCGGGTCTTCGATCGCTGGCGCATGAGTAGTGACAGAATACTGATTCAAAACCTCCGAGAGCCCAGAGGGGTCACTTTTATTGACCGGGTCGTTGCTGCAATACCGATATCGATTTGATCCACCTGCACCAAACGGACTGATAGGGTCAGGAGCATCAAAGCTTTGTTTAGCAGGATTGTAGACTCGCGCTCCGTTCCCCAGAGGGTAATTACCGGTAACGCTGTCCATGGGGTGGCCGTTAAACCCAACCCACGAACGCTGATCGATGGTGTGAGGGCGATAGCCGAATGGCGTGTAAATAAAGAATGAAATTGAATTGGTAGACAGGTCGTAACTGGCAATCACCGAGCCTTTGATGTCTTTTACCTCGAAGCTGCGGCTTGTTGTTGTTGGCGTGTTGCTGCCTTGGCTGATACTCTGCTGCAGCAATAAGCAGGAAGTGCTCTCGTTCATCAAAATGGAAGTGCGGTAGCGAAAAACCCCGTTGCTACTAAATACACCTTGCCGAGCGTATTGGAAGTCATCTTTATAATAGTACTGGTCGTAGTGCCCCGTACCTGAGCACCCAGCGAGCCGGCCAACAGTGTCGTAATAATAGTCGAAACGTTGTTGGGCGTCACTGTGAACGGTTAATTGGCCCTGCATGTTGTAAGTGAGTGGGAAACCGTCTTTGTTTATCAAATAACCAAGGCTGTCATATTTGTAAGAGTGGGTTTGTTGAGACGTACCTCTATGAAGTGTAGTGGATTGAGGTTGGCAGGGGTCTGCGGCCCCGAATGTGTAGCTATCGATAAACGGCCTGCCATTGCTGGTCACTGTGCATTGAACCAGGTTGCCGGCCAGGTCGTATTTAAAATCCTGTCGGTCAATCACATAACGGTCAGGCGTGGAGGGTTTATGGGGGCCGCTGCACAGATAGGTTTCGAGTTGCCCTCTGAAATCGTAACGGTACTCTTCCTTGCGCAACAGTGATGCACCTTGCAGCATTTCCATTTCGGCAATTAAAGAGGTGGTATACGTTGTTTTTAATGTAAGGGGTGGAAAACCTGTGGCGTTGAATTGACGTTGGGTTTCTTGACCGGATGCGTTGTAAGTGTACGCAGTGGTCATGGTTTTACCATGGGTTAGATCATTCAATGTTTCGGATTCCAGCCTACCCAACGGGCCATATATAAAGTCTACGGTCAGCGTTGCGCTGGCGCTGTTCAGTAGACGGCCTTGGGTGTCGTAAGTGTATTGAGTGCTGTTACCGAACGCATCAGTTGATCGCAGTAAGAGGCCTTGAATGGAGTATTCGTATCTTGCTTGAGAGGTAGTTGAATCACTACCTCGGACAATGCCTCCGGTAATGGTTTCAGTAAGGGTACGGGTTTGCGCGTCCCAAGTATTGCTCAGCTCAATGCGAGTAGATGAGGTGTTCGTAGCGCTGGGTTGAGTATCTGCTTTGCCCCAATTCCCGCTGCCGATATAGGCATAGTTCACTTTAGTGCCGCCGAGTACGGTAGCCGTCACGCGGCTCAGGCCATCTACTGTCTGGGTGCCCAGTGAAACTGTTTGGCCGCCGGATTCCAGCTTGGCAGCTGTCGCTACGGGTGCTTGGCTGTGGGCAGGGAAGTCATTAATCGTCGTGATACCTGCGGTCTCTACCCGGCTTACGCGGCCAAAAGCGTCGTAATTGCGGTGAATCGCATCTGCCTCGCTTGAAGTCTCGGTGATCAGACGACCTACGGCGTTGTAGCGATACGTCTGTGAGCTCACGAACTTACCATTGGCATGGAGATACGACTCGTGGCGTTGTTCTCCACCGGGTTCGTCGAATACCTGTATGGTGCGCCCGCCCGTTTCACTGCCTTGTGCTACCCAGGTTGAGGTCTTGCGGTTGACCGGGTCGTACGAAAAATTCTCGGTCTCACCACTCGCGGCCCACTTGATTTCCGAGAGCTGCCCCCACCGGTCATAGCTGAAGTTACGTGTTTGCGAGGGCAATTGCGTTTTATTGGCGGTGTAGTCGAATTGTGTCGTGGACGCCTCTCGACCTTGGGCGTCGTAAGTTATTTCGTATAACTTCAGCCATGAACCGTCAGTGTGCAGCCACTCGTTTCGGATGGGGCGGCCCAACGCATCAAATACGTCTCTGCTTTGTTCTCCGAACGGGCTGGTACGCGTCATTTGAGTTTCGGTGCCAGCGTCAACGTAGGTGAAAGTGGTTGTGCCTTTGAGTTCGGGCTCGTCGGCATATACGGTTTGTTGGATGATGCGGCGCTGTGCGTCGTATTCGTAAAGGGTCGTATTGCCTTGCGCATCAATTTGCGCCTTAAGCAAACCGGTGAGTGTATGAGTTACTTGAGTTCCGGTGACTGCAGGTTCAGTGCCCGCGGTCACATAAGTGGTGGTAGTGAGTTGGTTGTTGGAAAGCCCGTAGTCGATCGCAGTACTGACGACAGAGCCCGGAACGACCTTGCCCGCGGCGTCAAGGATAGATTGCGTGCTGTTCAATAACCGTCCATGGTGAGGTGAATTAACGCCAGTATCATAAGTATTCTCTTCAAGCACCATATTGCCGTTCGCCCATGATGAGAGCTTGCCATTGGCATCCCCAACCGGGTTATAGATTGTCAATTTTTTCGAAGGTTTGAGGGTTGGGCCTTTCACCAGGGCGTCTTTGACCGGCAGCCCATCGTAACTGTAGAAGGTCCACTGCAAGTCAGTCCGTTGGCCGTTGTTCAGGGTATAGACCTTTTCGGATTCGACGTGAACCTTGAAGTAATTTGGGTCGCCAGGGCATCGAATGGCCACAGGGAGGTTGAAGGTCTGTTGACCGTTACTGGTGACGTAAGGCGAACGAACCTTTTGGCGCAGCTCACGTGTACCCCAAGTCAACCCGGCTTTAGCGAACAGTAGGAATCCCCAGCCGATAGGGTTTGCGTAATCACCTATGGCCGCAACGACACTCAAAGGCGTTGTGGATGTGTTAACTCTTTCGGTTTTGACAAGTATGTCTTCTTCCAGCATTCCACGATAATAAGTCCACTCCGTTGTTATGCCGTTTTCAGTCTTTGAAATAATATTGCCTAAGGTGTCCATTGTGATTACGACGACTTCCGTGCGAACGCTCAGGTAAGGGCTGACATAGGTCGTGGTGGTGGTGCTTTCAATACGGTCGGGGAGGGGTTCATTAGCGGCGCCCGTGAGGACAGTGTCGCGGTTTTTCGCAGCTCTACTCAACTCAACGGTTTTCAATACGAAGCCATCTACCCAAGTTGTTTCTTTTATCGGTAGGCGGTTGGATGAAAAGTGATAGTGGGTTTCTTTGTTGCCTATCTCCGTTACTGAGGTGATTTGGTTGCCTTTTGAAGTGGTGTAAGTATATTGATTGTTTTGGATGATGGTCGCGTTGTTGTCGGTAATGAGGTGTTTGGAAACTTTGTCGTTCTGATAACTAATTGTCTCTGTGAGGCCGCCGCTGTGTTTTATTTTGCTGATGGAGTAGTTTGTGTACTCGAACGCTGTCGTGTCTATCTGGTTGCTCTGCTGTATTTTACTCAATAAGTAGCTTGTGGATAGCGCGTCATAGTGGATGCGGAAATCCATCGTGGATGTGTAATTGTATTGGGTTCCCGGCCATACATTGAAAGTGACCTGCATTAGGTCGCTGGACTCGGTATAAGCAACGGTCAATAGTGTTCCTGACTCGTCTGAAACTGACTTTAGGCGTGGAAGTGAATGTGTGATTATTGAGGTGACTTGAATCAACTCCCATTGGAGGTAGATGTTATGCCCCGAGGGTGAGCTTATTGTCGTTGGAAGGTAATGGGCATCGATGGCCATTTGCACACTGGCTGAGGGAATGGTGAATGCGGTAAGAAGTTCCTGTCGGCCACTTTTATGTGTGAGTTTAATTTGCTTGTCACTTAGGCTGATGACGGCGTGGGGTAATGAAATATCGCTTTTTCCGTCCCAGGTCCAAGAGTCTCCGTTCTCTAAGAATAGGTATCCTGGGCTTCTCGGTAAAAAACTTGGGGTCTGTTGAAAGTAAGCATGATTAAACCTTAGGCTACAATTTCCGAGGTTATTGGGGGTGAGGGCTGAAGTGTAGTAAAGTTTCAGATCCAGAGTCGGGCCAAGTCCACCATTTCCAACTAATTCAGCTAGCGGGATGAATGAGCAAAATGCGCCCGAAAAATGCTCGACCCCGTGAATGCTTGGGCTACCTTCGTCAACTTTATGTTGAGCAATAATTGTTGAATTGGCCATCTGGAAACTCCTGAAAAAGTAGGCTGCCTCCGGCCTGCAAAATGATGCAGGGCAGAGAGCTTTGTTTCAGAGTAATGCCGCTTTCCAGTGGGTTGATACTGTCAATGTTGACAGTTTTTTATAACTTTTCGCGCTTAAGTGTCTCCCTAGTTAGATCCGTTAATTTTTGCGCAAAAAAAGAGACCCGAAGGTCTCTCTTTTTAATCCAGCATTGACTTACAAGCTGGCAATCCGACTGCGTTGCTCCGCCAACTTGCCCAAAGCCTGTTCAGCTTCAGCCAACTTGGCGCGCTCCTTATCGATCACCTCCGCCGGCGCCTTGTCGACGAACGCCGCGTTGGACAGCTTGCCGCCCACGCGCTGCACTTCGCCTTGCAGGCGCAGGATTTCCTTATCAAGACGGGCCAATTCCGCGCCTTTGTCGATCAGGCCGGCCATCGGCACCAGCACTTCCATCTCGCCAACCAGCGCGGTCGCGGACAGCGGTGCTTCGGCGTCGTCAGCCAATACAGTGATCGACTCCAGCTTCGCCAGCTTCTTGAGCAGCGCATCGTTCTCGGTGAGGCGACGCTGGTCTTCGGCGCTGGCGTTCTTCACGAACACCGCCAATGGCTTGCCCGGCCCGATGTTCATCTCGGCGCGAATGTTGCGCGTGCCGAGCATCAGGGTCTTGAGCCATTCGATATCGCTTTCGGCCGCCTCATCAATGCGCGCTTCGTTGGCCACCGGCCAAGGTTGCAGCATGATGGTCTTGCCTTCGATACCGGCCAGCGGCGCCAGGCGCTGCCAGATTTCTTCGGTGATGAACGGCATGAACGGGTGCGCCAGGCGCAGGGCCACTTCGAGCACGCGCACCAAGGTGCGACGGGTGCCGCGCTGGCGTTCGACCGGCGCGTTTTCGTCCCACAGCACAGGCTTGGACAATTCCAGGTGCCAGTCGCAATACTGGTTCCAGATGAACTCGTACAAGGCTTGTGCGGCCAGGTCGAAACGGAACTGGTCGAGTTGGCGGGTCACTTCAGCTTCGGTGCGCTGCAGCTGCGAGATGATCCAGCGGTCGGCCAGGCTCAGCTCATAGGCTTCGCCGTTCTGACCGCAGTCTTCGCCTTTATCCAGCACGTAGCGCGCAGCGTTCCAGATCTTGTTGCAGAAGTTGCGATAGCCTTCGACGCGGCCCATGTCGAACTTGATGTCGCGACCGGTCGACGCCAGCGAGCAGAAGGTGAAACGCAGGGCGTCGGTGCCGTAGCTGGCGATGCCTTCGGCGAACTCGTCGCGGGTCTGTTTTTCGATCTTCTTCGCCAGTTTCGGCTGCATCAGGCCCGAGGTACGTTTCTGCACCAGAGTTTCCAGGTCGATGCCGTCGATGATGTCCAGCGGGTCCAGGACGTTGCCCTTGGACTTGGACATTTTCTGCCCCTGGCCATCACGCACCAGGCCGTGCACATACACGGTCTTGAACGGCACCTGTGGGGTGCCGTCTTCGTTTTTCACCAAGTGCATGGTGAGCATGATCATCCGGGCAACCCAGAAGAAGATGATGTCGAAGCCGGTCACCAGCACGTCGGTGGAGTGGAACTTCTTCAGGAATTCGGTCTGTTGCGGCCAGCCCAGGGTGGAGAACGTCCACAGGCCCGAACTGAACCAGGTGTCGAGTACGTCGTTGTCCTGTTGCAGCGCAATGTCGGCGCCGAGGTTGTGCTTGGCACGTACTTCGGCTTCATCGCGGCCCACATAGACCTTGCCCGACTCGTCGTACCAGGCCGGAATACGGTGGCCCCACCACAGCTGACGGCTGATGCACCAATCCTGGATGTCACGCATCCACGAGAAGTACATGTTTTCGTACTGTTTGGGCACGAACTGGATGCGGCCATCTTCCACAGCAGCAATCGCCGGCTCAGCCAACGGCTTGGTGGACACATACCACTGGTCGGTCAGCCAAGGCTCGATAATGGTGCCGGAGCGGTCGCCCTTCGGCACTTTCAGGCCGTGGTCATCAACGCTTACCAGCAGGCCGGCAGCGTCGAAGGCGGCAACGATCTGCTTACGCGCTTCAAAACGGTCGAGACCGGCGTATTCAGCCGGGATCTTGCCGTCGATGCTCTCGTTTAGCGTTCCATCCAGGTTGAACACCTGGCAGGCCGGCAGTACGGCTGCGTTCTTGTCGAAGATGTTCAGCAGCGGCAGGTTGTGGCGCTTGCCGACTTCATAGTCGTTGAAATCGTGAGCCGGGGTGATTTTCACGCAGCCGGTGCCGAACTCAGGGTCGCAATAGTCGTCGGCAATGATCGGGATGCGACGACCCACCAGCGGCAGCTCGACGAACTTGCCGATCAGTGCCTGGTAGCGTTCATCGTTCGGGTTCACGGCCACGGCGGCGTCGCCGAGCATGGTTTCCGGACGGGTGGTGGCGACGATCAGGTAGTCGTTGCCTTCAGCTGTCTTGGCGCCATCGGCCAGCGGGTACTTGAGGTTCCACAGGAAACCTTTCTCGTCGTGGTTTTCCACTTCGAGGTCGGAAATAGCCGTGTGCAACTTGGTGTCCCAGTTGACCAGGCGCTTGCCGCGGTAGATCAGGCCGTCTTCATGCAGGCGCACGAAGGCCTCTTTCACCGATTCCGACAGGCCGTCGTCCATGGTGAAGCGCTCGCGGCTCCAGTCGACGGACGAGCCCAGGCGACGGATCTGACGGCTGATATTACCGCCCGATTGATCCTTCCATTCCCAGATCTTTTCCAGGAATTTCTCGCGGCCCAGGTCGTGACGGTTCTGGCCGGTGGCTTCGAGTTGGCGTTCCACCAGCATCTGGGTGGCGATACCGGCGTGGTCGGTGCCCGGTTGCCACAGGGTGTTGCGGCCCTGCATGCGGCGAAAACGGATCAACGCATCCATGATCGCATTGTTGAAGCCATGGCCCATGTGCAGGCTGCCAGTGACGTTCGGTGGCGGAATCATGATGGTGTAGGAATCGCCGGCACCTTGCGGGGCGAAATAATTCTCGGACTCCCAGGTCTCGTACCAGGAAGTTTCAATAGCGTGCGGCTGGTAGGTCTTATCCATGCGCGGCGGGACCCTATTTGGCATTTATTCAGGAAAAGCCGGCAAGTATAGCGGGGATGGACGGATGCGCGTAGAGCGAGGTGACGGGGCGATGCATAAACTTGCATCGCCCCGTCGATTGGATGGCTGAGTTATGCAGGATTGACGGTCCAGGTGGCACTGGCCCAGTCTGAGGTTTTGTCTTTCGCCAACAGCGCCAGGCTGTCCGAGCTGAATTCGGCGAACCAGAGGGTTGATGTGTTGCCTTGGCCGCGTGGCAGGTCAATGAGCGTATGCAATTTCCAAATGCCTTTGTCGTCGGCCTGTGTAGCGTCCCAGTGCAGACCGCCGTCGAGACCCTGGTTTATATAGAAACGCACAAAGGCATAGGCCTTAGCCCTGCCTTCGAGTAAGGGGCGCCAACTGTTGACGGTGGTGGAGCTGGTGAGTTGGGGTGGGCTGCCTGGGGGTAGGGTGCTGCTGCTGCTGCTGCCGGTGACAGTCAGGTTTACATCTGTCCAGGCGGACGTGCGGGTAAAGCTCGAGTTGAATTCGGCGAGCTGGATGAACGCGCCATTATTGGCATCAACCACCAAGTCAGCGCCGAGCGTCAGGTTCCAGTTACCGTTGCCATCGACGCTAGCGTATCCGTAAGAAGGATTACCTACGATGGTATTGGGCGCTGCGATACCGGTCAGCTTCGGCCGTTTGGAGCTTACGGTGGTGGAGCTGGTGAGTTGGGGTGGGCTGCCTGGGGGTAGGGTGCTGCTGCTGCCGGTGACAGTCAGGTTTACATCTGTCCAGGCAGACGTGCGGGTAAAGCTCGAGTTGAATTCGGCGAGCTGGATGAACGCGCCATTATTGGCATCAACCACCAAGTCAGCGCCGAGCGTCAGGTTCCAGTTACCGTTGCCATCGACGCTAGCGTATCCGTAAGAAGGATTACCTACGATGGTATTGGGCGCCGCGATACCGGTCAGCGTCGGCCGTTTGGAGCTTACGGTGGTGGAGCTGGTGAGTTGGGGTGGGCTGCCTGGGGGCAGGGTGGTGGTGCCACTGAACGTCAGGGTTGCACCTGCCCAGGCGGACGTCTGTGCATGGATCGAGTTGAATTCGGACAGTGCGAGGGGCACTTGCTTATTGGCATCAACCACCAAGTCAACGCTGGGTGTCAGGCTCCATTTACCGTTGCCATCGACGGGCGTGTATCCGTAAACCGGCAGGCCTCCGGCGTGGAAAATACCGACGAGTGTATTGGGCGCTGCGATACCCGTCAGCGTCGGCCGCTTGGAGCTTACGGTGGTGGAGCTGGTGAGTTGGGGTGGGCTGCCTGGGGGTAGGGTGCTGCTGCTGCTGCCGGTGACAGTCAGGTTTACATCTGTCCAGGCGGACGTGCGGGTAAAGCTCGAGTTGAATTCGGCGAGCTGGATGAACGCGCCATTATTGGCATCAACCACCAAGTCAGCGCCAAGCGTCAGGTTCCAGTTACCGTTGCCATCGACGCTAGCGTATCCGTAAGAAGGATTACCTACGATGGTATTGGGCGCCGCGATACCGGTCAGCTTCGGCCGTTTGGAGCTTACGGTAGTGGAGCTGGTGAGTTGGGGTGGACTGCCTGGGGGCAGGGTGGTACTGGCGTTTACCGTCAACGTGGCCTTGGCCCACTCCGAGGTTTTGTCTTTCGCCAACAGCGCCGGGCTGGCCGAGCTGAATTCGGCGAACCAGATGAGTGATGTGTTGCCCTGATAGGGTGGCAGGTTAACGGGCATCTGCAGTTTCCAGATGCCATTCCCGTCGGCCTGTGCGCTGCCCAAGGGTAGGCCGTCGTCGGGGCCCAGGTTCGGATAGATCCGCACAAAGGCATAGGCCTTAGCCCTGCCTTCGAGTAAGGGGCGCCAGCTGTTGACGGTGGTTGAACTGGTGAGTTGGGGCGGGCTGCCCAAGGGTTGAGTTGTACCGGCAGCTGAAAGGGTCAGCGTATGCGCGGTATCGGCCGACACCCTGCCATTCCCGTATTGGCCAAAGTACAGCGTGACCTGACCGGGGTCTAGATCTTGGATGAGTGTGGCGGTCCAAATGCCGTAGGGATCGGCATAACCATCGCCGTAGTAGCGGGTGGAAGTCTGATTTTGCACACAAATCCTGGCGTAGGGCGCTGACCTGCCGGTGAAGATGGGGCGCAGTGTCTGGACCGTGCTGTTATTGGCCGGGCTGGTGATAATGGGAGGTGTGCCATCGACCATGGCGCCGCCGGTGCCGCCGCCACTGAACGTCAGGGTTGCACCTGCCCAGGCGGACGTCTGTGCATGGCTCGAGTTGAATTCGGACAGTGCGAGGGGCACTTGCTTATTGGCATCAACCACCAAGTCAACGCTGGGTGTCAGGCTCCATTTACCGTTGCCATCGACGGGCGTGTATCCGTAAACCGGCACGCCCCCGGCGTGGAAAATACCGACGATGGTATTGGGTGCCGCGATACCCGTCAGCGTTGGCCGCTTGGAATTCACGGTGGTGGAGCTGGTGAGTTGAGGTGGGCTGCCTGGGGGTAGGGTGCTGCTGCTGCCGGTGACAGTCAGGTTTACATCTGTCCAGGCAGACGTGCGGGTAAAGCTCGAGTTGAATTCGGCGAGCTGGATGAACGCGCCATTATTGGCATCAACCACCAAGTCAGCGCCGAGCGTCAGGTTCCAGTTACCGTTGCCATCGACGCTAGCGTATCCGTAAGAAGGATTGCCTACGATGGTATTGGGCGCCGCGATACCGGTCAGCTTCGGCCGTTTGGAATTCACGGTGGTGGAGCTGGTGAGTTGGGGTGGGCTGCCTGGGGGCAGGGTGGTACTGGCGTTTACCGTCAACGTGGCCTTGGCCCACTCCGAGGTTTTGTCTTTCGCCAACAGCGCCGGGCTGGCCGAGCTGAATTCGGCGAACCAGATGAGTGATGTGTTGCCCTGATAGGGTGGCAGGTTAACGGGCATCTGCAGTTTCCAGATGCCATTCCCGTCGGCCTGTGCGCTGCCCAAGGGTAGGCCGTCGTCGGGGCCCAGGTTTGGATAGATCCGCACAAAGGCATAGGCCTTAGCCCTGCCTTCGAGTAAGGGGCGCCAGCTGTTGATGTTGGTGGAGCTAGTGAGTTGGGGCGGGCTGCCTAGAGGCTGGGTGGTACTGCCACTGACAACCAGGGTTGCGGTTACCCCGGCTGACGTCTGTGCATAGTTCGAGTTGAATTCGGACAGTGCGATGGGCACCTGATTATTGGCATCAACCACCAAGTCAACGCTGGGTGTCAGGCTCCAGTTACCGTTGCCATCGACGGGCGTGTATCCGTAAACCGGCACGCCCCCGGCGTGGAAAATACCGACGAGGGTATTGGGTGCCGCGATACCCGTCAGCGTTGGCCGCATGGAGTTCACGTTGGTGGTGCTGAGTTGGGGTGGGCTGCCTGGGGGCAGGGTGGTGGAGCCACTGAACGTCAGGGTTGCACCTGCCCAGGCGGACGTCTGTGCATGGCTCGAGTTGAATTCGGACAGTGCGAGGGGCACTTGATTATTGGCACCAACCACCAAGTCAACGCTGGGTGTCAGGCTCCATTTACCGTTGCCATCGACGGGCGTGTATCCGTAAACCGGCACGCCCCCGGCGTGGAAAATACCGACGAGGGTATTGGGTGCCGCGATACCCGTCAGCGTTGGCCGCTTGGAATTCACGGTGGTGGAGCTGGTGAGTTGAGGTGGGCTGCCTGGGGGTAGGGTGCTGCTGCTGCTGCCGCCGGTGACAGTCAGGTTTACATCTGTCCAGGCGGACGTGCGGGTAAAGCTCGAGTTGAATTCGGCGAGCTGGATGAGCGCGCCATTATTGGCATCAACCACCAAGTCAGCGCCGAGCGTCAGGTTCCAGTTGCCGTTGCCATCGACGCTAGCGTATCCGTAAGAAGGATTGCCTACGATGGTATTGGGCGCCGCGATACCGGTCAGCTTCGGCCGTTTGGAATTCACGGTGGTGGAGCTGGTGAGTTGGGGTGGACTGCCTGGGGGCAGAGTGGTGGTGCCACTGAACGTCAGGGTTGCACCTGCCCAGGCGGATGTCTGTGCATGGCTCGAGTTGAATTCGGACAGTGCGAGGGGCACTTGATTATTGGCACCAACCACCAAGTCAACGCTGGGTGTCAGGCTCCAGTTACCGTTGCCATCGACGGGCGTGTATCCGTAAACCGGCACGCCCCCGGCGTGGAAAATACCGACGATGGTATTGGGCGCCGCGATACCGGTCAGCTTCGGCCGTTTGGAATTCACGGTGGTGGAGCTGGTGAGTTGGGGTGGGCTGCCTGGGGGTAGGGTGCTGCTGCCGCCGGTGACAGTCAGGTTTACATCTGTCCAGGCGGACGTGCGAGTAAAGCTCGAGTTGAATTCGGCGAGCTGGATGAGCGCGCCATTATTGGCATCAACCACCAAGTCAGCGCCGAGCGTCAGGTTCCAGTTGCCGTTGCCATCGACGCTAGCGTATCCGTAAGAAGGATTACCTACGATGGTATTGGGCGCTGCGATACCGGTCAGCTTCGGCCGTTTGGAATTCACGGTGGTGGAGCTGGTGAGTTGGGGTGGGCTGCCTGGGGGCAGGGTGGTACTGGCGTTTACCGTCAACGTGGCCTTGGCCCACTCCGAGGTTTTGTCTTTCGCCAACAGCGCCGGGCTGGCCGAGCTGAATTCGGCGAACCAGATGAGTGATGTGTTGCCCTGATAGGGTGGCAGGTTAACGGGCATCTGCAGTTTCCAGATGCCATTCCCGTCGGCCTGTGCGCTGCCCAAGGGTAGGCCGTCGTCGGGGCCCAGGTTTGGATAGATCCGCACAAAGGCATAGGCCTTAGCCCTGCCTTCGAGTAAGGGGCGCCAGCTGTTGACGGTGGTTGAACTGGTAAGTTGAGGCGGGCTGCCTAAGGGCTGGGTGGTGGTGCCACTGAACGTCAGGGTTGCACCTGCCCAGGCGGACGTCTGTGCATGGCTCGAGTTGAATTCGGACAGTGCGAGGGGCACTTGATTGTTGGCATCAACCACCAAGTCAACGCTGGGTGTCAGGCTCCAGTTACCGTTGCCATCGACGGGCGTGTATCCGTAAACCGGTAGGCCTCCGGCGTGGAGAATACCGACGATGGTATTGGGCGCTGCGATACCGGTCAGCGTCGGCCGCTTGGAATTCACGGTGGTGGAGCTGGTGAGTTGGGGGGGGCTGCCTGGGGGCAGGGTGCTGCTGCTGCCGGTGACAGTCAGTTTTATATCTGTCCAGGCGGACGTGCGGGTAAAGCTCGAGTTGAATTCGGCGAGCTGGATGAACGCGCCATTATTGGCATCAACCACCAAGTCAGCGCCGAGCGTCAGGTTCCAGTTACCGTTGCCATCGACGCTAGCGTATCCGTAAGAAGGATTACCTACGATGGTATTGGGCGCCGCGATACCGGTCAGCTTCGGCCGTTTGGAATTCACGGTGGTGGAGCTGGTGAGTTGGGGTGGGCTGCCTGGAGGCAGCGTGGTGCCGCCGGTGCCGCTTGCCAAGCAAACCGTGAGTGTAACGCTCACCGAAGGCGATAAGGCATTGCCTCCCGCATCAGTTACCATCAAGGCGAGGTTCACCCAGTTATTGGCATCCAATACGAAATCAGTAATCGGTGTCGTTTCCCAGTTGCCATTACTGTCCGCAACAACGCTGCCGTAGCGTGGGTTGCCACCCGCATGATTTATGACAACTGTGGTATTGGGCGGGGCTGTCCCTGTGAGCAGTGGTCGCAGGGAGTCAACTAAAGTCAAGCTAGTGAGAACTGGGGAATTATCCGCCGGGGTACTGCCAGCTCCACCCTGTGGAGGAGGGCGACCCACATAAAAGGGAAGATTGGGTGCATACCCTTGGCTCAAGTCGTAATAGGCCGAGATCGAGTAGGGGCCCAAAGGCAATGCTTCATCGGATATGACGAGCCAGTTACCGTTCTCATCAACCCTTGTTCGCGCCAACACCATGCCGGTATTCGTTTGGCATACAGTGACGGGTTGGCCTGGAGTTCCTTCGCCATAGAAAATCGGAAATGGCAAAGGGGTCAATTCAAGGATTGGAAAGTACAGTGTGGGAACGCCCATTACCCGGATCTCCAGCAAGGAATAATCTCAGGTAAGGGTTCTCCCTTATTAACTGGGCATCTACTGTGAAAAGTAACAGTTACGACAGACGGTCATGAGCAGTGAGTCCTACAGGTGCTCTTGATAACAATGGCCGCGACGCTGATTGAGGCCTTTCAGGCTCAAGTTTGATATTGGCTTAATAGCCTCTCCATCCGTGCATCCAGCCGGCGTTTTATCTCGGTTTCGATATGCGGGGCAAAGTCGTCGATCACATCCTGCATGATCAATTGCGCGGCGGCGCGCAGTTCGTTGTCCAGGTGCAGCAGTAAGGCGTCGGGCGCTTTTTCTGCGGTGGATTTGGGTGCTGCAACGGGGGCTGGTGCGGGTTCTGGTGCGGCAGGCTTGCCACCGACCATGTCGAACAGCAGCGGAATCTGTACCTCGCCATCGACCGTTTCGGTCAGCAGCGGCGGTTGCAAGCCATCATCACCGAGCAACTGACGGATCGACTCGAGGTCGTCCAGCAGGTGGTCGTCTTTTTTTATAGTGTTTGGCGTGTCCATCATGTACTCAAAGTCGTTGTAGCCGGTGATCTTGCAGAGAATAGCCCTGTTCGCGGTAGAAACGGAAACTCTCCCGCGCGGCCTGACGAATAGCCGGGTCTTCCACCACGACTTCCGCCACACGCGCAAACGCTTTGGCAAAAGCCGGTACTTTCAAGTCCAGGTTGACCAGCAGGTCATGGTGATCGCCGCAACTGTCGCCCAGGCCCAGTACAACCAGGCTTTCGGGTTCGGACTCGGCAGGGCCGTGGGGCACGAAACTTTCGCCCTTGAAGCGCCACAGGCGGGCGTCGAGGTCGTCACGTTGGGCGGCATCGCTGCAATGCAGGTAGATGCGATGGCCCATGCGCCAGGCTTTTTCGGTGAGTTTGCAGGCAAAGTCCAGGCGCGCAGACGGGTCGGCGCTGGGCAATATATAGAAGTCGACTTGGGTCATCGTGGTTCCTGAGACCGGGGTGGCACAAAGGCCGCCCCGGAATCTTCAGTTTCAGGCTTTGGCGCGATCCAGCAGGTACTGGGTCAGCAGTGGCACCGGGCGGCCGGTTGCGCCCTTGTCCTTGCCGCCGCTGGTCCAGGCCGTGCCGGCGATGTCCAGGTGCGCCCAGTTGAAGTTCTTGGCAAAGCGCGACAGGAAGCAGGCCGCGGTGATGGTGCCGGCTTTCGGGCCGCCGATGTTGGCGATGTCCGCGAACGGGCTGTCCAGTTGCTCCTGGTACTCGTCGAACAGCGGCAGTTGCCAGGCGCGGTCGTCGGCAGCCTTGCCAGCGCTGAGCAGTTGCTCGATCAGCTCGTCGTTGTTACCCAGCAGGCCCGAGGTGTGGGCGCCCAGGGCAACTACGCAGGCACCGGTCAAGGTGGCGATGTCGATCACTGCTTGTGGCTTGAAGCGTTCGGCGTAGGTCAGCGCATCGCACAGCACCAGGCGGCCTTCGGCGTCGGTGTTGAGGATTTCAACGGTCTGGCCGCTCATGGTGGTGACGATATCGCCCGGACGCGCCGCGCCGCCACTTGGCATGTTTTCGGCACACGCCAGGATGCACACCAGGTTGATCGGCAGCTTGAGTTCCAGCACGGCACGCAGGGTGCCGAACACGCTGGCGGCGCCGCCCATGTCGTACTTCATCTCATCCATGCCTGCGCCCGGCTTGAGGCTGATGCCGCCGGTGTCGAAGGTGATGCCTTTACCCACCAGGGCGTAAGGCTTCTCGGACTTTTTGCCGCCGTTGTATTGCATCACGATCAGGCGTGGCGGCTGGTCGCTGCCCTGGCCTACGGCATAGAACGAGCCCATGCCCAGTTCCTTGATCTTCTTCTCGTCCAGCACTTCAACCTTGAGGCCTTTGAACTCTTTGCCCAGTGCCTTGGCTTGCTCGCCCAGGTAAGTCGGGTGGCAGATGTTCGGCGGCAGGTTGCCCAGGTCGCGGGTAAAGGACATGCCGTTGGCGATGGCGGTGGCGTGCGTTACGGCGCGCTCGACTTCAGCCTGTGCAGCCTTGATGGTCAGCAGGGTGATCTTCTTCAGGGCGCGTGGTTCGGCTTTCTGGCTTTTGAACTGGTCAAAAATGTAGCCACCGTCCATCAGGCTTTCAGCCAGCAGGCGGGTCTTGCCGTAGCTGTCACGGCCTTTAACGACGATTTCATCGAGTGCCAGTGCCGCATCGCTGCCGCCCAGACCCTTGAGGGTATTGAGGATGGCGCTGATGATTTTGCGCAATGGGCGGTCGCCCAGTTCGGCATCCTTGCCCACGCCCACCAGCAAAACACGCTCGGCTTTGAGGTTAGGCAGGCTTTGCAGCAGCAGGCTCTGGCCGACTTTGCCGGCCAGGTCGCCGCGCTTGAGCACGGCGCTGATGGCGCCGCCGCTGAGTTCGTCCAGTTGCTTGGCGGCGACGCCGAGCTTGCGGCCTTCGCCGACAGCGACCACGAGGGTGGCGGTTTTCAACGTTTCGGGGCTAACGCTTTTTACAACCAATTCCATTTTCGGGTCCCTTATAAAGGTCTGTGAGCCTCGCGTCTGTACGCAGGCTTTAAAGCGTGGCAGCTGTGTAAACCGCCAGCGACAAAGGCCGCAGTTTGAACCTCGCTGGCGGAACCTGACAACCCTTGGCGCACGCTTTGTGCGTGTGCATGAGGTTGCGCAGTGACAGGCGCCGTCAATCACAGGATAATGCGCCATCTTTTTAGCCGGCCTGTGTAAACGGGTCGACTCGGTATGCTTGCTTGTTTGGCCGCCTTAGCCTGACAACCCTGGAGTGTCTGGTTTGATCGTCTTCCGTTATTTGTCCCGCGAAGTCCTGTTGACCCTGAGTGCCGTGAGTGCGGTGCTGTTGGTCATCACCATGAGTGGTCGTTTCGTCAAATTCCTTGCTCAGGCCGCCTCCGGCGCCCTGGATCCGGGCTCATTGTTCCTGATCATGGGCTTTCGCCTGCCGGGCTTTTTGCAGCTGATCCTGCCACTTGGCCTGTTTCTCGGCATTTTGCTGGCTTATGGCCGGTTGTACCTTGAAAGTGAAATGACCGTGCTCTCGGCCACCGGCATGAGCCAGCAGCGTCTGCTGGCCATGACCATGGTGCCGGCCGCTGGCGTCGCCTTGTTGGTGGCCTGGTTGAGCATGAGCCTGGCGCCCCAGGGCGCCATGCAGTTCCAGCTGCTGCTGAACAAACAGGATGCGATGACCGAGTTCGACACCCTCGAGCCCGGGCGCTTTCAGGCGCTCAACGACGGTACACGGGTGACCTATACCGAAACCATGACGGATGACCGCGCCAACCTCGGCGGTGTGTTTATTTCCCAGAAAAACCAGGGCGACAACCAGAAAGACCGTGGCATTTCGATTCTGGTGGCCAACAGCGGGCGCCAGGAAGTGCGCCCTGATGGCAGCCGTTACTTGATCCTGGAAGATGGTTATCGCTACGACGGCAGCCCTGGGCTGGCGGATTATCGAGCGATCAAATACGACACTTATGGCGTAATGCTGGCCAAGCCGGAGATCAGTGAAGAGGTGACTGACCGCGACGCACTGCCGACAGCGTCGCTGTTCGGTAGCCAGGAACTGCGTTCCATCGCCGAGCTGCAATGGCGAGTTTCCCTGCCGCTGCTGGTATTTATCGTGACCTTGATGGCCGTGCCGCTGTCCCGGGTAAACCCGCGCCAGGGCCGTTTCCTCAAGCTGTTGCCGGCGATCCTGCTGTATATGGCCTACCTGACCCTGCTGATTTCCGCCCGTGGCTCCCTGGAGAAAGGCCGGCTGTCACCGGTCGTGGGCCTGTGGGGGGTGCACGGGATTTTCCTGGTGATCGGCCTGGCGCTGCTCTACTGGGAACCTATCCGTTTGAAAATGAAGAGCCGTCATGGCCTGAAGGAGTTGGCGCGTGACTAAGCTTGATCGCTACATTGGTAGCAGCGTACTGATCGCCATCCTGGCGGTATTGGGCATCATCCTCGGCTTGGCCTCGTTGTTCGCCTTTATTGATGAAGTGGGCAACGTCACCGACACCTATACGGTCATGGACGTGCTGAGCTACGTGGCGCTGACTGCGCCGCGTCGACTCTACGACATGATGCCGATGGCCGGGCTCATCGGCTGCCTGATCGGCCTGGGCAGCCTGGCCAGCAACAGCGAATTGACCATCATGCGTGCGGCAGGCGTTTCCATCGGTCGTATCGTCTGGGCGGTGATGAAGCCCATGCTGTTGCTGATGGCCTGCAGCGTGTTGATCGGCGAATACGTGGCACCGCCGTCCGAAGCCACAGCCCAGGCCAATCGCGCCCTGGCCCAGGGTTCGGGCGACGCGCAGAGCGCCAAGCACGGTCTGTGGCACCGCCAGGGTGATGAGTTCATCCACATCAACGCCGTGCAGCCGGGTGGCCTATTGATCGGTGTGACGCGTTACACGTTCGACAAAGAGCGGCACATGCTGACCTCCAGCTTCGCCAAGCGCGCGCAGTACGATGCCGAGAAGTGGACGCTCAGCGATGTCACCACCACCTACTTCCGCAATGTCGGCCAAGGCACCAAGGCCAGCACCGAAGTGATCAACGTGCCGACCGAGCAATGGGACATCGCCCTGAAGCCGGAACTGCTCAATACCGTGGTAATGATCCCGGAAAGCCTGCCGATCTCCGGTTTGTGGAGCTATATCCACTACCTCAAGGACCAGGGTCTGAATAACGGCCGCTACTGGCTGGCATTTTGGGTCAAAGTGTTGCAGCCGGTTGTGACTGCTGCGCTGGTGTTAATGGCGATCTCGTTCATCTTCGGCCCGCTGCGTTCCGTGACCCTTGGCCAGCGCGTGTTTACCGGCGTGCTGGTGGGGTTCACCTTCCGTATCGCCCAGGACCTGCTCGGCCCCTCGAGCCTGGTGTTCGGTTTCTCGCCGCTGTTTGCGGTGCTGGTGCCCACGGCTATTTGCGCCCTGGCCGGGTTCTGGCTGTTGCGCCGGGCCGGTTGATACCGCGCTTATGAACAAAAAATGCCCCGCTCGCGAGATCGGGGCATTTTTGTTCTGGTCAGCAAAGATGACGTTTGGCCTGAGCATCAGGTACAATTCCCGGCTATTTTTCAGCGGGCAATCTGCCTGCAGCCTTTTTGAGTGTTGACCCGTGAGTGATTTGAGTCATATCCGCAATTTCTCCATCATCGCCCACATTGACCATGGCAAGTCGACGCTGGCCGATCGATTCATCCAGATGTGCGGCGGCCTTGCCGAGCGTGAAATGGAAGCCCAGGTCCTGGACTCCATGGACCTCGAGCGTGAACGCGGGATCACCATCAAGGCCCACAGCGTTACCCTGTACTACACCGCCAAAGACGGTATCAAGTACCAGTTGAACTTCATTGACACCCCCGGCCACGTTGACTTCACCTACGAAGTCAGCCGGTCGCTGGCAGCCTGTGAAGGCGCCTTGCTGGTGGTCGATGCGGGCCAGGGCGTTGAAGCCCAGTCCGTCGCCAACTGCTACACCGCCATCGAGCAGGGCCTTGAGGTCATGCCGGTGCTGAACAAGATCGACCTGCCACAGGCCGATCCGGACCGCGTAAAAGAAGAAATCGAAAAAATCATCGGCATTGACGCCACCGACGCCGTCGAGTGCAGCGCCAAGACCGGCCTGGGCGTCGACGAAGTGCTCGAACGCCTGGTCAAGACCATCCCTGCGCCTACCGGCAACTACGAAGATCCGCTGCAAGCGTTGATTATCGACTCCTGGTTCGACAACTACCTGGGCGTTGTTTCCCTGGTACGTGTACGCCACGGCCGGGTGAAGAAGGGCGACAAGATCCTGGTCAAATCCACCGGCAAGATCCACCTGGTGGACAGCGTCGGCGTATTCAACCCCAAGCACACCGCCACCACTGACCTGAAGGCCGGTGAAGTGGGCTTCATCATCGCCGGTATCAAGGACATCCACGGTGCACCGGTCGGTGACACCCTGACCTTGAGCGCCACGCCTGACGTCGACGTGCTGCCGGGCTTCAAACGCATCCAGCCGCAGGTTTACGCCGGCCTGTTCCCGGTCAGCTCCGACGACTTCGAAGACTTCCGCGAAGCCCTGCAAAAGCTGACCCTCAACGACTCGTCGTTGCAGTACACCCCGGAAAGCTCCGACGCCCTGGGCTTCGGCTTCCGCTGCGGGTTCCTGGGCATGCTGCACATGGAGATCATCCAGGAGCGCCTGGAGCGCGAATACGACCTGGACCTGATCACCACCGCGCCAACGGTTATTTTTGAACTGTTGCTGAAAACCGGTGAAACGATTTACGTCGACAACCCGTCCAAGCTTCCAGACCTGTCCTCCATCGAAGACATGCGCGAGCCGATCGTGCGGGCCAATATTCTTGTGCCGCAAGAGCACCTGGGCAACGTCATTACCCTGTGTATTGAAAAACGTGGCGTACAACACGACATGTTGTTCCTCGGCACCCAAGTGCAAGTGACCTACGATTTGCCGATGAACGAAGTGGTCCTGGACTTCTTCGACCGTCTCAAATCCACCAGTCGCGGCTATGCTTCGCTGGATTACCATTTCGATCGTTACCAGTCGGCTAATCTGGTGAAACTGGATGTGCTGATCAACGGCGACAAGGTCGATGCCCTGGCGCTGATCGTGCACAAGGACAACGCGCACTACAAAGGTCGCCAGTTGACCGAAAAGATGAAAGAACTGATTCCGCGCCAGATGTTCGACGTCGCGATCCAGGCCGCCATTGGCGGGCAGATCATTGCACGGACCTCCGTCAAGGCACTCAGAAAGAACGTACTGGCCAAATGCTACGGCGGTGACGTAAGCCGTAAGCGCAAGCTGCTTGAGAAGCAAAAGGCCGGTAAAAAACGCATGAAGCAAGTGGGCAACGTGGAAATTCCACAAGAAGCCTTCCTTGCGGTGCTCAGGTTGGATAGTTAGGTCCTATGTCACTAAATTTCCCGCTGTTGCTGGTCATCGCCGTCGCCGTTTGCGGCCTCCTGGCGTTGCTCGATCTGGTGTTCTTCGCCCCGCGTCGTCGGGCGGCTATCGCTTCCTATCAGGGCAGCGTCAGCCAGCCCGATGCGGTGGTGGTCGAGAAGCTGAACAAAGAGCCCTTGCTGGTTGAATACGGCAAGTCGTTCTTCCCGGTGTTGTTCATCGTGCTGGTGCTGCGTTCGTTCCTGGTGGAGCCGTTTCAGATCCCTTCAGGGTCGATGAAACCTACCCTGGATGTGGGCGACTTCATCCTGGTGAACAAGTTTTCCTACGGGATTCGCCTGCCGGTGATCGACAAGAAAGTCATCCCGGTCGGTGACCCGCAACGCGGCGATGTGATGGTGTTCCGCTACCCAAGCGACCCGAACGTCAACTACATCAAGCGCGTCGTGGGTTTGCCGGGTGATGTGGTTCGCTACACCAGCGACAAGCGACTGCTCATCAACGGTGAATCGGTGGCCGAGAAGCTGATTGGCGCCGAGCCGAACACCTTGGGCAGCGCCGAGCTGTACCAGGAAAAACTCGGTGCGGTAGAGCACGAAATCCGCAAGGAAATGAGCCGCTACCGCGCGATGCCTGATGGCGAGTGGAAAGTGCCTGCCGGGCACTACTTCATGATGGGCGACAACCGCGACAACTCCAATGACAGCCGGTACTGGGATGATCCCAACATTCCCAAGGACCTGCTGGGCATGGTTCCCGACGAGAACATTGTCGGCAAGGCCTTTGCGGTCTGGATGAGTTGGCCCGAACCGAAACTCAGCCACCTGCCGAACTTCTCGCGGGTCGGGCTGATCAAGTAATACAGGCGGCGCTGTGAACACAGCGCCGAATGCTTTTCTGGGGTTCGGACAATGCATCGTCCGGCCTCATGCGGCACCCACCAGGATTTGAATTTGAACACTGCGTCAATCGTCGATGGCCGCCGGTGCCACCAACTAGATATGGATAAACCGTGACCGTTTCTCTAAGTCGTCTCGAGCGCCAGCTCGGCTACACCTTCAAGGACCAGGAATTGATGGTCCTTGCCCTCACACACCGCAGTTTTGCAGGGCGTAATAACGAACGCCTGGAATTCCTCGGTGACGCCATTCTCAACTTTGCCGCCGGCGAGGCGCTGTTTGAGCGCTTCCCGCAAGCGCGCGAAGGCCAGCTGTCACGCCTGCGTGCACGCTTGGTGAAAGGCGAGACCCTGGCCGTACTGGCCCGTGGTTTCGGCCTGGGCGAGTACCTGCGCCTGGGGTCCGGGGAATTGAAAAGCGGTGGGTTCCGTCGCGAATCGATCCTGGCCGATGCCCTGGAAGCCTTGATCGGTGCGATCTACCTCGATGCAGGCATGGAGACGGCCAAGGAGCGCGTGGTCGCCTGGCTGGCATCGGAGATCGAAAGCCTGACGCTGGTCGACACCAACAAAGATCCCAAGACCCGCCTGCAGGAGTACCTGCAGTCGCGTGGTTGTGAACTGCCACGCTACGAAGTGGTGGATATCCAGGGTGAGCCGCATTGCCGCGTATTTTTCGTGGAATGTGAAATCACCTTATTGAATGAAAAAAGCCGAGGTCAGGGTGTGAGCCGTCGTATTGCCGAACAGGTAGCGGCGGCTGCAGCACTGATTGCCCTGGGCGTGGAGAATGGCCATGACTGATTCAACCGCAACACGCTGTGGCTATGTTGCCATCGTCGGCCGCCCGAACGTGGGCAAGTCCACGCTGCTGAACCACATCCTCGGCCAGAAGCTCGCGATCACCTCGCGCAAGCCGCAGACCACCCGCCACAACATGCTGGGCATCAAGACCGAAGGCAGCGTGCAAGCCGTCTACGTCGACACCCCGGGCATGCACAAAGGTGGCGAGAAAGCGCTTAACCGCTATATGAACAAGACCGCTTCGGCGGCGTTGAAAGACGTCGACGTGGTGATCTTCGTGGTTGACCGCACCAAGTGGACCGACGAAGACCAGATGGTCCTCGAGCGTGTGCAGTACGTCACCGGCCCGTTGATCGTCGCGCTGAACAAGACCGACCGTATCGAAGACAAAGCCGAGCTGATGCCGCACCTGACGTGGCTGCAGGAGCAACTGCCGAACGCCCAGATCATGCCGATCTCGGCCCAGCACGGTCACAACCTTGAGGCCCTGGAACGCGTGATCGCCGGTTACCTGCCGGAGAACGAGCACTTCTTCCCGGAAGACCAGATCACCGACCGCAGCAGCCGTTTCCTCGCCGCCGAACTGGTCCGCGAGAAAATCATGCGCCAGATGGGCGCCGAGCTGCCGTACCAGATCACCGTCGAAATCGAAGAGTTCAAGCAGCAGGGCAAAACCCTGCATATTCATGCGTTGATCCTCGTCGAGCGTGACGGCCAGAAGAAAATCATCATTGGCGACAAGGGCGAGCGCATCAAGCGCATCGGCACCGAGGCGCGCAAGGACATGGAATTGCTGTTTGATTCCAAGATCATGCTTAACCTGTGGGTGAAGGTTAAGGGTGGTTGGTCCGATGATGAGCGCGCATTGCGCTCCCTGGGCTACGGCGACCTGTAAAACACCGCATGATGTGGTTGGCGGGCTTGTTGTGGCGAGGGAGCTTGCTCCCGCTGGGTCGCGCAGCGGCCCCATAAAGGCCGCCAAGGTTTTACAGATAAAACTCGGTGCCTGAGACAGGGGCTGCTTTGCAGCCCAGCGGGAGCAAGCTCCCTCGCCACAAAAGCGCTTTTCTTCTTTAGAGATTCCCCGTCTCATGTCTCAAACCCCACCTCCCAGCCAACTCGCCTACGTCCTGCACAGCCGCGCCTACCGCGAGACCAGCGCGTTGGTGGACTTCCTCACGCCCCAAGGCCGCCTGCGCGCGGTGTTGCGCAGCGCGCGGGGCAAGGCAGGCACGTTGGCGCGACCGTTCGTGGCGCTGGACGTGGAGTTTCGTGGCAAGGGCGAGCTGAAAAACGTCGGCCGCCTGGAAAGCGTTGGCACCAGCGCCTGGCTCAATGGCGAAGCACTCTTCAGTGGCCTTTACCTCAACGAACTGCTGATTCGCCTGCTGCCCGCCGAAGACCCGCACCCTGCGGTCTTCGATCACTACGCCGCCACGCTCATCGCTCTGGCCGAAGGCCGTCCTTTGGAGCCGCTGCTGCGTGCCTTCGAATGGCGCCTGCTCGACGACCTGGGCTACGGCTTTGAATTGAGCAACGATTTGCACGGCGACCCAATCGCTGCCGACGGCATGTACCGCCTGCAAGTCGACGCCGGTCTTGAGCGCGTGTACCTGCTGCAACCCGGCCTGTTCCAGGGCACTGAGTTGCTGGCCATGAGCGAAGCCGACTGGACAGCCCCCGGCGCCTTGTCCGCCGCCAAGCGTTTGATGCGCCAGGCGCTGGCCGTGCACTTGGGCGGCCGGCCGCTGGTCAGTCGCGAGTTGTTTCGAAAGCCCTGACAACCCCGTGTATGCTGTGCAGCGTTTCTTTCCCTTTTCAGGAGCGCTTCCGTGAGCACCAGCAATCGCATTCTTCTTGGCGTCAACATCGACCACGTCGCTACCCTGCGCCAGGCCCGGGGCACCCGTTACCCTGACCCGGTCAAGGCCGCGCTGGACGCCGAAGAAGCGGGCGCCGACGGCATCACCGTGCACCTGCGTGAAGACCGCCGCCACATCCAGGAGCGCGACGTATTGCTGCTCAAGGACGTGCTGCAAACCCGCATGAACTTCGAAATGGGCGTCACCGAAGAAATGATGGCGTTCGCCGAGCGCATCCGCCCGGCGCATATCTGCCTGGTGCCGGAAACCCGCCAGGAACTGACCACCGAAGGCGGCCTCGACGTGGCCGGCCAGGAAGCGCGGATCAAGGCCGCGGTGGAGCGCCTGTCGAAGATCGGCAGCGAAGTGTCGCTGTTCATCGACGCCGATGAACGCCAGATCGAAGCCTCACGCCGTGTCGGCGCACCGGCCATCGAACTGCACACCGGCCGCTACGCCGACGCCACCACGCCGACCGAAGTCGCCGACGAACTGCAGCGCATCATCGACGGCGTAAAGTGCGGCCTGAACGAAGGCTTGATCGTTAACGCCGGCCATGGTTTGCACTATCACAACGTCGAAGCCGTGGCTGCGATCAAGGGCATCAACGAACTGAACATCGGCCATGCGCTGGTGGCGCACGCACTGTTCGTCGGTTTCAAAGGCGCGGTGGCCGAGATGAAAGCGCTGATCCTGGCGGCTGCCAGCTCCAAGTGAGCACCGTCTAAAAATCACTGAAGATCAAAATGTGGGAGGGGGCTTGCCCCCTCCCACAGTGATTTTCGGTGTGTCCAGCGTTGTAGTTACCCAGCCAAACCCTTTGAATTCAGCCATGCGGCAATGCGAAGCCTTACTGTTTAGCCGGGTCAGGTGTATCGTATCTGCCCTTTGCGGGCCTATGGTCTGCGGCAGATACGTGAGGTTGTTGTGTCCCGATCCTTTTCCCGTCGACAAATCCTGGGTGGTCTTGCAGGCCTGGCCGTAGTGGGCGTAGGTGCCGGTGGCGCCTACCGCTACTGGCTGGGGAAAGTCGCCGAGGCCGAGGCTGGGCACGATTACGAACTGATCGCCGCACCACTGGATGTAGAGCTGGTGCCAGGGCACACAACCCAAGCCTGGGCCTTCGGGCCGTCGGCGCCGGGCACCGAGCTGCGTGTGCGTCAGGGTGAGTGGCTGCGGGTGCGCTTTATCAACCACCTGCCGGTCGCCACCACCATTCACTGGCACGGCATTCGCCTGCCGCTGGAAATGGACGGCGTGCCGTACGTCTCGCAATTGCCGGTACTGCCCGGTGAGTATTTCGACTACAAATTTCGCGTGCCGGACGCCGGCAGCTACTGGTATCACCCGCATGTGAACAGCAGCGAAGAGCTCGGCCGCGGCCTGGTTGGCCCGCTGATCATCGAAGAACGCGACCCCACCGGTTTTAAACACGAGCGCACCCTGAGCCTGAAAAGCTGGCACGTCGACGAGGAGGGCGCTTTCGTCGCCTTCAGCGTACCCCGCGAAGCGGCGCGCGGCGGCACGGCGGGGCGGTTGTCGACGATCAATGGCGTGCCCCAGGCGGTGGTCGATTTGCCTGCGGGGCAGATCACTCGCGTGCGCCTGCTTAACCTCGACAACACGCTGACCTATCGCCTGAATATTCCTGGCGTCGAAGCACAGATCTACGCGCTGGACGGCAACCCCATCGAGCCGCGCCCATTGGGCAAGGAATATTGGCTGGGCCCGGGTATGCGCATTTGCCTGGCGATCAAGGCGCCACCGGCCGGTGAAGAACTCTCCATCCGCAATGGCCCGGTGCGTCTGGGCACCTTTCGTTCGGTGGCTAACACCGACGCGCCCAACGAATGGCCACCGGCGCTGCCCGCCAACCCGATTGCCGAGCCGGACCTGGCCAACGCCGAGAAACTCAACTTCAATTTCGAGTGGGTCGGTACGGTGTCGGTGGATGACGGCAAGCCGCCGAGCCTGTGGCAAATCAACGGCAAGGCTTGGGACATCACCGACAAGACCTGCGCCGACCGCCCGATTGCCAAGCTTGAGAAGGGCAAGAGCTACATTTTCGAATTGAAGAACATGACCCAGTACCAGCACCCGATCCACCTGCACGGCATGAGCTTCAAGGTGATCGCCTCGAACCGCCATAAGGTGATCCCGTATTTCACCGACACCTACTTGCTGGGCAAGAACGAACGCGCCCGCGTGGCGTTGGTGGCGGATAACCCAGGGGTGTGGATGTTCCACTGCCACGTGATCGACCACATGGAAACCGGCCTGATGGCCGCCATCGAGGTGGCGTGATGCGCCAGGTTCGCCCCGCAGCGATTATCGACCGCAGCCGCGACCAGGACTTCATGCGCGAAGCCCTGGCCCTTGCCGCCCAAGGCGCCGCACTGGGTGAAGTGCCCGTGGGCGCGGTGCTGGTGCAGGACGGTGAAGTCATCGGCCGTGGCTTCAACTGCCCGATCAGCGGCAACGACCCCAGCGCCCATGCCGAAATGGTCGCCATCCGCGCCGCCGCGCAGGCGATCAGCAACTACCGCCTGCTCGGCAGCACGCTGTATGTGACGCTGGAGCCGTGCAGCATGTGCGCGGGCCTGATCGTGCACTCGCGCGTCGCGCGGGTGGTGTACGGCGCGCTGGAGCCTAAGGCCGGGATTGTGCAAAGCCAGGGGCAGTTTTTTACCCAAGGGTTTCTCAACCATCGGGTGTTGTTTGAAGGCGGGGTCTTGGCTGAGGAGTGTGGGGCGGTGTTGAGTGAGTTCTTTAAGGCCAGAAGAGCCAAGCCCACACTCTAAAGAACACTGAAAACCAATGTGGGAGCTGGCTTGCCTGCGATAGCGGTCTATCAGTCACTGATGAATTGACTGACAGATCGCGATCGCAGGCAAGCCAGCTCCCACATTTTGATCTCTATTTAAGCAGGGAAATCAGTGCTCACTTCTTGGCGATAATCACCGCCCGCATCGGCGCCGGCAGCCCTTCAATCGTCTTGCCGTGATCGTCCGGGTCCAGAAAATCACTCAGCGACTGAAACTTCATCCACGCCGTGCCACGCTGTTCCTCAACCGTGGTCACGCTCACATCCACACAACGCACCTCACTGAACCCGGCCCGGCGCAGCCACAGCATCAACGCGGGCACCGAGGGCAGGAACCACACGTTGCGCATCTGTGCGTAGCGGTCTTCCGGCACCAGCACTTGCTGCTGATCGCCGTCGACCACCAGGGTTTCGAGGACCAGTTCGCCACCTTTGACCAAACAGTCTTTCAGCGCCAGCAAATGTTCGATAGGCGAGCGACGGTGGTAGAACACGCCCATGGAAAACACCGTGTCGAAGCCTTCCATGTTCGGTGGCAAATCTTCAAACGGGAACGGCAGGTGCCAGGCCTTCGGCGCCGACAGGTAACGCTGCACCGCCTGGAACTGGCAAAAGAACAGCCAGTTCGGGTCCACGCCAATCACGCTGTCGGCGCCGGCGCCGAGCATGCGCCACATGTAATAGCCGTTGCCGCAGCCCACATCGAGGATGCGCTTGCCGTTGAAATCCAAGTGCGGCGCGACCCGCGACCACTTCCAGTCCGAACGCCATTCAGTGTCCACGTGCACGCCGAACAGGTTGAACGGGCCCTTGCGCCACGGGCTCAGGCCCATCAGCGCCGTGTGCATTTGCGCGCGGGTATCGTCGTCGCAATCGGTGTCGAGGGTCAGGCCGTTGAGCAAATCGACTTCGCTGGGCTGAATGTTGGGCAGCGCATCCAACGCGCTCTGCCAACGCTCCAGGTCGCCATGACCCTTTTCCATTTTGCTATCGAGTTGCGCTTGCAGGCCCTGGGCCCACACGGCCAAAGGAGTACCGACCAGATGGCGGGCGAGGGGGGAAAGATCAATCATGGCAAGGCAATCAACGAGGCAAAGTTAAGACACTGGAACCACGGCACGACTGTCGAGAACCCGGCCGCCAGCAGGCGTTCGCGGTGTTCTTGGAGGCTGTCGGGCTTCATGACGTTTTCGATGGCGCTGCGTTTCTGGGCGATTTCCAGTTCGCTGTAGCCGTTGGCGCGTTTGAACGCGATGTGCAGGTCGGTGAGCAGCGCGTGTTCTTGCGGGTCATTGAACCGCAGCTTCTCCGAGAGGATCAACGCACCGCCCGGCAGCAGCGACTGGCGGATGCGCCCGAGCAGCGCCAGGCGCTCATCGGGGGCGATAAATTGCAGGGTAAAGTTCAGCGCCACCACCGAGGCCGGTTGGAACTGCAGCGCGAGGATATCGCCCTCGATCACCTCAACCGGCAGCAACTCCTGGAACATCGAGTCCTGGCCATTGAGGTATTCGCGGCAACGCTCGACCATCGCCGCCGAGTTATCCACCGCGATCACCCGGCAACCGTCGGTGCGCACGTGGCGGCGCAGGGCCTGGGTCACCGCGCCGAGGGACGAGCCCAGGTCGTAGAGCACGCTGTTGGGTTGTGCAAACTGCGCCGCCAGCACGCCGAGGTTCTCGACGATGGTCGGGTAACCGGGCACCGAGCGTTTGATCATGTCCGGGAACACCCGCACCACGTCCTCGTTAAAGGCGAAGTCCGGCACCTGGGGCAGGGGCTGGGCGAATAGGCGATCGGGTTCTTTGCTCACGGTTGTTCCGGCGACGAGGGGGGAAAGGCCGGCATTTTAGCCAAATTGGCCCTCGTGTGCGCGGGTTGTCTGATGGAAAGCCGAGGCGGTGATGCCCCACTGACCCAGCCAATACGTGCTGATCAATAAATACGGTGCTGCCTCAAAGGCGACGACAAACCGATTGATGCCAATCAGCGCGTCGGAAAACACGAACGACACTGCACCCGCCGCCGCCAGCAGTGCCGATTGCTTGGGCACCTCACTGCCCAGCCGCGCCAGCGCACGCCAGAGCATGGCGCTGATCACCAGCGCATACACCACCACTGGAATCAGCAGTTCGCCCAGGCCATGGGAAATCAGGACGCTCAGCAGGATGGCGCCCAAGCCCAATGCCAATACCAGCGGCAACACCGCCAAGCGGCGGCAATCGCTGAGATAGGCTTTCAGGTACGCCAGGTGCGCGAACAGGAAAGCGCCGAGGCCGAAGATAAACAGGTCACCCGGCCAGGCGAGCAATACATCGCCGACCAGCGAAAAAATCAGCCCCAGGCTGATCCAGCGTCGATAGTCGGTGGGCGGTGCATCATGCAGCCAGCCCAGCAACGCCAGCACCGGCAGCGGCTTGACCAACAGGCACAACAACGTGGCATGGGTGGTCAGGCCGTAGATAAAGGTGCCGGCGCCCATCAGCGCAAGAATCAGCCATGGCATATCAGTTCACCGTAATGGCGCAGTCGAAGGTTTCGGCAGGTTCCGCTTCCGGTTCCCAGGGTTGTTGCGACGTCAGGCGCAACCGGCCCTGGCCGGCCGCGAACGCCTGGAAGCGCCACGTGGACTGACCGCCACCGCCGATCACGCCGGATTCGCTGCTGCTGTAGACCTCCGGGCTGAGCGCGCGCAGCACGCCGCCGGCAGAGTCCTGGATGGCCCAGCGGTAGCCGGTGGTAGGGTTGCTCGGCAAGGTGAGGGTCAGGTTTTGCCCCGTTTTAAGCTGAAGCGGGCAGGCGCTCTGGTTTTCCACTGTGACGTTTTGCTTGGGGGCACTGGCGCAAGCGGCCAGCAGGGCAAGGCTCAAGGGGAGAAGCAGGCGGGCAGCGGTCATGGAGGCTCCGTTGTATGGCGACGAAGGGCGAGCATAACCGAAGATGAGACAAGGTGTGACAAGCAGGAAGCGACACAAACCCCTGTGGCGAGGGAGCTTGCTCCCGCTGGACTGCGCAGCAGTCCCAAGAAAATGGGGCCGCTACGCGCCCCAGCGGGAGCAAGCTCCCTCGCCACAGGTCAGTGTGAAATCAGAACAGCACCTTCGCCACATCCGCAAAGCGCTTGGCAAAGTGCACTGTCATGCCTTCCTTCAGATACTCCGGCAACTCCTCAAAACTGCCACGGTTGGGCTCCGGTAAAATCAGCTCATGAATCTTCTGACGCCTTGCCGCAATCACCTTCTCACGCACGCCGCCAATCGGCAGCACATGCCCGGTCAGCGTCAGCTCGCCGGTCATCGCCACGCCTTTTTTCGGCGCCTGGTTACGCGCCAACGACAGCAGCGCACTGGCCATGGTCACACCCGCGCTCGGGCCGTCTTTCGGCGTGGCGCCTTCCGGCACGTGCAAGTGCACGAAGGCCTCGTCAAAGAACTTCGGATCGCCGCCAAACGACTTCAGGTTCGAGCTGATGTAGCTGTAGGCAATCTCGGCGGACTCCTTCATCACCTCACCCAACTGCCCGGTGAGCTTGAAGCCGCGATTGAGCGTGTGGATGCGCGTCGCCTCAATCGGCAAGGTCGCGCCGCCCATGCTGGTCCAGGCCAGGCCGGTAATTACGCCGGTGCCGGACAGCACTTGCTCATTGCGAAACACCGGCATGCCCAGGGAGCTTTCCAGGTCCTTGTTGCCGATCTTGATCACCGAGTCCGGCTCATCCAGCAGCTTGACCACGGCCTTGCGTACCAGCTTGCCCAGCTGTTTCTCCAGCTGGCGCACCCCGGCTTCCCGCGCATAACCATCGATCAATGCACGCAGGGCACCGTCGCTGATGCTCAGGCTGTTTTTCGACACGCCGGCTTTTTCCAGCTGTTTGGGCCACAGGTGACGCTTGGCGATGGCGACTTTCTCTTCGGTGATATAGCCCGACAGGCGAATCACTTCCATCCGGTCCAGCAATGGGCCGGGGATCGAGTCCAGGGTGTTGGCGGTGCACACGAACAGCACTTTGGACAGGTCCAGGCGCAGGTCCAGGTAGTGGTCGAGGAATTCGACGTTCTGTTCCGGGTCCAGGGTTTCGAGCAAGGCCGAGGCCGGGTCGCCCTGGTAGCTCTGGCCCATCTTGTCGATTTCATCGAGCATGATCACCGGGTTCATCACTTCCACATCTTTGAGCGCCTGCACCAGCTTGCCCGGCATGGCGCCGATGTAGGTGCGGCGATGGCCCTTGATCTCGGCCTCGTCGCGCATGCCGCCGACGCTGAAGCGGTAGAACGGCCGGCCCAGGGATTCGGCAATCGATTTACCCACACTGGTCTTGCCCACGCCCGGCGGGCCGACCAGCAGCACGATGGAACCGGCGACTTCGCCTTTATAGGCGCCCACTGCGAGGAACTCGAGGATGCGGCTCTTGATGTCATCCAGGCCCGCATGGTGTTTATCCAACACCTTGCGCGCGTGTTTCATGTCGAGTTTGTCTTCGCCATACACGCCCCACGGTACTGAGGTCGCCCAGTCCAGGTAGTTGCGGGTCACAGCGTATTCCGGCGAGCCCGTTTCCAGGATCGACAGCTTGTTCATTTCTTCGCCGATGCGCTTTTGCGCCTGGGCCGGCAGCACTTTGCCCACCAGGCGTTGTTCGAACTGCTCGACGTCGGCACTGCGATCATCTTTGGTCAAGCCCAGTTCTTGCTGGATGACCTTGAGCTGCTCCTTGAGGAAGAATTCACGCTGATGCTCGCCGATCTTGCGGTTCACTTCGGCGGAGAGTTCTTTTTGCAGGCGCGCAACTTCGACTTCCTTGCGCAGCATCGGCAGCACTTTTTCCATGCGCTTGAGCATGGGCACGCAGTCCAGCACTTCCTGCAACTCGTTACCGGTGGCCGAGGTCAACGCGGCGGCGAAGTCGGTGAGCGGTGACGGGTCGTTGGGGCTGAAGCGGTTGAGGTAGTTTTTCAGCTCTTCGCTGTACAGCGGGTTGAGCGGCAGCAGTTCCTTGATCGCATTGATCAGCGCCATGCCGTAGGCCTTGACCTCGTCGGTCGGCTGGGTCGGCTGGTGCGGGTATTCGACTTCCACCAGGTACGGTGGGCGGTGGTGCTTGAGCCAGGTTTTGATGCGCACGCGGGTCAGGCCCTGGGCGACGAATTGCAGCTTGCCGTTCTCGCGGCTGGCGTGGTGCACCTTCACCAACGTGCCGTACAGCGGCAGGCTGGAGGTGTCGAAGTGGCGTGGGTCTTCCGGCGGGGTGTCCATGAAGAACAGGGCCAGCGAGTGGTGATCGGATTTGCTCACCAGCTCCAGCGTCTCGGCCCACGGTTCTTCATTGACGATTACCGGCAGTACTTGCGCCGGGAAGAACGGCCGATTGTGGATCGGGATGATGTAGACCTTGTCCGGCAGGTTTTGCCCAGGCAGGGCCAGGCCGGTGTTGGACGATGCTTCGTGTTCAGCGTTTTCGGGATCGGCGTAATCGTTCAGGTCGATGTCCGGGAATTCTTGCTGGTCGCTCATGGGGCACCTGCATAAGGAAGTATGCAGGTTAGATGGGGCGGGGCAGCGGTGGTTTCAATGGCGGGAGTGAGATAGCAACATATTGCATAATATTTTCGAAAGCACCGCTGTATCCCTGTGGGAGCTGGCACGCCAGCGCCCACATTTTGTACCGCGGGCGGTCAGCTGATTTTGTGGAGGTAGGCCGGCAAGGGCTGCTCCGGCAGCACCGACAACACCTTCAAACGCTGCAACATCCGCTGGCGCGCCCGCTGCAAATGCTCACGCAAATTCAATGCTGCCGCATCAAACGCACCATGCAGCAACAGTTCGAGAATCAAGCGATGTTCGGCGAGCATGGTTGGATCTGCGCCGATTCCCAGTAAACGGTAGAAAATCCGGCTGATGATCATCGGGCTCTGGCCCTGACGAATCAGCGCGGCGATCTTGCGGTTTTGCAGGCCGGCCAGGCAGTGCTGGTGCAAATCCTCTTCGATCTGCTCGATAGCTTCCAGGCTGCACTGTGGGCTTTGCTGGGCAACCAGCACGCGCTGCAACATGGCCTCGAGCATTTCGCGGTCCAGGTTCGGCGCGCTCTGGCGCAGGGCTTCGGGTTCCAGGCAGGCACGCAGTTCGTAGTCTTCGGTAACTTCCCGGGCGGTCAGCGGCCCGGCCAGCCATTGTGAGTAGGGCTCTTTTTCGACCAGGCCGCGATCACGCAAGCGCATCAACGCTTCGCGCACCACGGCGCGGCTGACGCCGTAGTGGTCGGCGGCGGCTTGCTCGTCCAGGCGGTAATGGCCGAAGGCAATGCAGGTGGACAGTGCCGCACCGAGTTCCTCGACGATCCGTTCGCCCAGCGGCCGGGTGTCCACCAGCTCGTCGTCGCCATTGAGGCCCAGGTGCGCGTGGCTCAAGGGCAGGCGTAGCGGCTCCATGGCCAGGCCGTCGGGGTTGATCAGGTACCCGCGGCCGTTGAAACGGCAGATCAGCCCCTCGTTGTGCAGCAGGTCCAGCGCCTTGCGCACCGGCACGCGGCTGGTGCCGAACAATTCGGCCAGCGGCGCTTCCAGCAAAACCAGCCCGTGGCGTGCGGTGCCGTTGATGATCGCGTCACGCAACACTTGGTGAATCATCGCGTAACGGGAGGCCGAGGCAGACACTGCTTTCATCGCATTCTCTGACGTAAAGAGTACTAAGTGGTGTAGGACGTAGGCCGGGGATTCTCTCATAGATGCACCTGTCACTCTGCGCTACGTCAGTGGCACTTTTTTGGGGCCTTGCTCGTCGCCTTGTTACTTTTCTGCACCAAAATGTACTTATTAATAAAAGATACATTATTTCATTGAAGACCGTCTCAGAGGGTTTCGCCGCGCAATTTTGCTTCCTACAAAACCATCTAGCCCGTAGTTCTGGGCGATAAACCCTGTTCGCAGCAAAACGGTTGCACAGAGACTGGCACGAAAGCTGCCTTTATTAAACGTACATTTTATTAATATGTACGTTTTATGAGGTCCGTTCTGATGTCAGACGCCACATCAATGGCCGAGGCTTTTGCCAGTGGTCGCAGCGACCCGGTGCAAGTGCTCGAACAGGCACTTCTCCACGCGAGCATGGCCCCCAGCGTATTTATCTCCCTGACTGCCGAGCGTGCCCGCCGTGAGGCCGAAGCCTCCGCCGCTCGTTGGCGTGCCGGCCAGCCTTTGAGCGTGTTCGATGGCGTGCCCCTGGCCTGGAAAGATCTGTTTGATCTGGCCGGCAGCGTTACCACTGCGGGCGCCGCGTACCGTCGCGAGGCGCCCGCGGCCTTGCTCGACGCGCCGAGCGTGGGGCAGCTGTGCCGCGCCGGGATGGTCAGCGTGGGCAAGACCAACCTCAGCGAACTGGCGTATTCCGGCCTGGGTTTGAACCCGCATTTTGGCACGCCCTACAACCCCAGCAGCGGTGATCAACCGCGCATTCCCGGTGGTTCATCGTCGGGGTCGGCGGTTGCCGTGGCCGCCGGGATCGTGCCGATCGCCATGGGCACCGACACCGCCGGCTCGATCCGCATTCCCGCCGCGCTCAATGGCGTGGTGGGCTACCGCAGCAGTTGCCGGCGCTACAGCCGTGACGGCGTATTCCCGCTGGCGCACACCCTCGACAGCCTCGGCCCGCTGACCCGCAGCGTGCGCGATGCACTGGCCATCGACGACTTGCTCAACGGCCGCACCCAAACCCACAGCCCGCGCAGCCTCAAGGGCCAGCACTTTGTGCTTGAGCAAGGCGCACTCGAAGACATCGAGCCCGCCGTACGCAATAACCTGCTGCGCGCGGTTGACCAACTCAGGGCCACAGGCGCGCTGATCGAGGTGCGTGCGTCAGCCACCTTCCAGGCCACCCTCAACCTGATCAAGCAGTGTGGCTGGCTCGGCGCGTTCGAAGCCTTCGCCTTGCACGAAGCCTTACTCGACAGCCGCGATGCCGAGCAACTCGACCCGCGCGTGCGCAGCCGCCTCGAAGCCGCGCGCGCATTGCCCGCCAGCCAGTTGCTGCACCTGACCGATGCGCGCCGTCGCCTGCAACTCCAACTGGTCGACGAACTCGACGGCGCCGTCTTGATTACCCCGACCGTTGCCCATGTCGCACCGCCGTTGGCCGCGCTTGAAGCCTGCGACGATCTGTTTGTGAAAACCAACCTTGCCACCCTGCGCCTGACCATGCCCGGCAGCTTGCTCGACATGCCTGGCGTCAGCCTGCCCAGCGGCCGCGATGCCCAGGGTTTGCCCACCGGGTTGCTGCTCAGTGCCCCAATGGGGGAAGACGCACGCCTGTTGCGCACGGCGCTGTCTGTCGAATCCGTAATGACTATTTAAGGAGACACACCATGGCTAAAGACATCCTCTGTGCATTTGGCGTCGACGTAGACGCGGTCGCCGGCTGGCTCGGTTCCTACGGTGGCGAAGACTCGCCGGACGACATTTCCCGTGGCCTGTTCGCCGGTGAAATCGGCGCGCCGCGCCTGCTTAAATTGTTCGAACGCTACGGCCTGCGCACCACCTGGTTTATCCCAGGCCACTCGATGGAAACCTTCCCCGAGCAGATGAAGGCCGTGGCCGACGCCGGGCATGAAATCGGCGTGCACGGCTACAGCCATGAAAACCCCATCGCGATGACGGCGGAGCAGGAAGAAATCGTCCTGGATAAATCCATCGAGCTGATCACCCAAGTCACCGGTAAACGCCCAACGGGCTATGTCGCGCCGTGGTGGGAATTCAGCAAGGTCACCAACGAGCTGCTGCTGAAAAAAGGCATCAAGTACGACCACAGCCTGATGCACAACGACTTCCACCCTTACTACGTGCGCAAGGGCGACAGCTGGACCAAGATCGACTACAGCCAGCACCCCGACACGTGGATGAAACCCTTGGTGCGCGGCGAAGAAACCGACCTGGTGGAGATCCCGGCCAACTGGTATCTGGACGACCTGCCGCCGATGATGTTCATCAAAAAAGCCCCCAACAGCCACGGCTTCGTCAACCCGCGTCACCTGGAAGAAATGTGGCGCGACCAGTTCGACTGGGTCTACCGCGAGCACGAACACGCGGTGTTCACCATGACCATCCACCCGGATGTGTCCGGTCGCCCGCAAGTGCTGCTGATGCTCGAGCGCTTGATCGAACACATCCAGAGCCATGCCGGCGTGCGCTTCGTCACCTTCGACGAAATCGCCGACGACTTTATCCGCCGCCAACCGCGCACCTGACCTGAGTCATCCGTGACCTGTGGCTAGTCGGCGTTTGCCCCCAACCCTGCGAGGCGCGATTTATGTCCATCTACAACAAGCTTGACCTGACTGGCTGGAAACCCCGGCAACTGAGTTCCCAGGAAGTGCGCTTCGCCACCTGGATCGCGTTTTTCGCCTGGGTGTTTGCGGTGTATGACTTCATCCTCTTCGGCACCTTGCTGCCGGAGATCGGCCGGCACTTCGGCTGGGGTGAAGTGGAGCAAGCCGAGATCGCGACGTGGGTGGCGGTGGGCACGGCGGTGGTCGCCTTTGCCATTGGCCCGGTCGTCGATAAGTTGGGGCGGCGCAAAGGCATAATTTTCACCGTGGCCGGTTCCGCGCTGTGTTCGGCACTCACCGCGATTGGCGGGGCGTGGGGCAAGTCGCCGCTGATTCTGATCCGTTCGTTGGGCGGCCTGGGCTATGCCGAGGAAACCGTCAACGCCACTTACCTGAGCGAGCTGTATGGCGCTTCGCAAGACCCGCGACTGACCAAGCGCCGTGGGTTTATCTACAGCCTGGTGCAGGGCGGCTGGCCGGTGGGCGCGTTGATCGCCGCCGGTTTGACTGCGTTGCTGCTGCCGATCATTGGTTGGCAGGGGTGCTTTATCTTCGCGGCGATCCCGGCCATCGTGATTGCGATCATGGCGCGCAAGCTCAAGGAGAGCCCGCAGTTCCAGATTCACCAGCGCATCAGCGAGCTGCGTAAACGCGGCGCTGTGAAAGAAGCGCAAAACGTCGCCGTGACCTACGGCGTGGACTATGACGAGCACAGCAAGGCTGGCCTCAAAGCCGCCTTCCGTGGCCCGGCCCGCCGCGCCACGCTGGTGATCGGCGCCGCACTGTTGCTCAACTGGGCGGCGATCCAGGTGTTCAGCGTGCTGGGTACTTCGGTGATCGTCAGCGTGCACCACATCTCGTTCGAGAACTCGTTGATCATCCTCGTGCTGTCGAACCTGGTGGGGTATTGCGGCTACCTGACTCACGGCTGGATGGGCGACAAGATCGGCCGTCGCAATGTGATCGGCCTGGGCTGGATGCTCGGCGGCCTGGCGTTTGCCGGGATGCTGTTCGGCCCCAGCAATATGCCCATGGTGGTCGGGCTGTACAGCCTGGGCCTGTTCTTCCTGATTGGGCCGTATTCGGCGGCGCTGTTCTTTATCAGCGAAAGTTTCCCCACCAGCATCCGCGCCACCGGTGGCGCGATCATCCATGCCATGGGCCCGATTGGTGCGGTGGTGGCAGGCTTTGGCGCCACCCAAGTGTTGTCCGCCGGCAGTGACTGGCAAACCGCCGCGCTGTGGTTCGGCGCGCTGCCGTGCTTTTTGTCCGGCGCGCTGATGTTTGCCGCCCGCCATGTGCGCCCGGAAACCGTTCAGTAAGGAGTATGCGATGAGCCGTAAAGTTGCCCTGATTACCGGCGCTGCCAGCGGTATCGGCCAAGCCCTCGCCGTGGCGTATGCGCGCAGCGGCGTGGCGGTAGTGGGCGGGTATTACCCGGCCGACCCGCATGACCCGCACACCACCGTGGCCCGGGTGGAAGAGGCGGGCGGCGAGTGCCTGATGCTGCCGCTGGACGTGGGCGATAGCGCCTCGGTGGACGCGTTGGCCGCGCAAGCGGTGCAGCATTTCGGCCGCCTGGATTACGCGGTGGCCAATGCCGGTTTATTGCGCCGCGCGCCGTTGTTGGAAATGACCGATGAACTGTGGAACGAGATGCTCAATGTCGACCTCACGGGGGTGATGCGCACCTTCCGCGCAGCGACGCGGCATATGAATGAAGGCGGCGCGCTGGTGGCGATTTCGTCGATTGCCGGTGGCGTGTATGGCTGGCAGGAGCACAGCCATTACGCGGCGGCCAAGGCCGGCGTGCCGGGGCTGTGCCGTTCGTTGGCGGTGGAGCTGGCGCCGTTGGGGATTCGTTGCAATGCGGTGATACCGGGGTTGATCGAGACGCCGCAGTCGTTGGATGCGAAGAACTCCCTCGGCCCGGAAGGTCTGGCCAAGGCCGCGCGGGCGATTCCGCTGGGGCGGGTAGGGCGGGCGGATGAGGTGGCTTCGCTGGTGCAGTTTTTGACCAGTGATGCATCGAGTTATCTGACTGGCCAAAGCATCGTCATCGACGGTGGTTTAACCGTGCGCTGGCCCGACTGAAGGCATCCAATCCAAATGTGGGAGCGGGCTTGCTCGCGAATGCGTCGTGTCAGTCGATGCATTTGTTACTGACCCACCGTATTCGCGAGCAAGCCCGCTCCCACATTGGAACTGTGTTTGTCCAAGGAGACTTGTATGTCCCAACTCGTTAACCGCCGCGCCGTCATTACCGGCGCAGGCAGTGGCATTGGCGCCGCCATCGCCCGCGCGTATGCGGCCCAAGGCGCGCGATTACTGCTGGCCGACCGCAACGCCGCCAGCCTTGCCGAAACCGCCATCACCTGCCGCAACCTCGGCGCCGAGGTCTTCGAATGCCTGGCAGATGTGGGCACTGTCGAGGGCGCCCAGGCCAGTGTCGACCGCTGCGTCGAGCACTTTGGCGGCATCGATATTCTGGTCAACAACGCTGGCATGCTCACCCAGGCGCGTTGTGTCGACCTCAGCATTGAGATGTGGAACGACATGCTGCGCGTTGACCTCACCAGCGTATTCGTCGCCAGCCAGCGCGCCTTGCCGCACATGTTGGCGCAGCGCTGGGGGCGGATCATCAATGTCGCCTCGCAACTGGGCATAAAGGGCGGCGCGGAGCTGACCCATTACGCCGCTGCCAAGGCCGGGGTGATCGGTTTTACCAAATCCCTGGCGTTGGAAGTGGCCAAGGACAATGTGTTGGTCAACGCCATCGCACCGGGCCCTATCGAAACGCCGTTGGTGGGCGGCATCAGTGCTGACTGGAAACGTGCCAAGGCTGCCGAGCTGCCCCTGGGCCGTTTCGGCCTGGCCGATGAGGTGGCGCCCACCGCCGTGCTGCTGGCCAGTGAACCCGGTGGCAATTTGTTCGTCGGCCAGACCCTGGGCCCGAACTCCGGCGATGTCATGCCATGAGTGAGGTGTAGTCATGTGCGGACTCTGCGGTTTGCTCGGCGAAGACCTGCACTGGAGCGACCCCTTGGGCGATGAACTGCCCAGGCGCCGCGAACGCCTGCGCCGGATCGCCGCTATCAATCAGGTATTGGCGGTGTTCCGGCTCAAGGTCGAGGACTTTCAAGGCGCGTCGTACCTGCTGTTGGGCGCTACCGGCAAGCAGGCACTGGCGAGTGGTTTGGACCAACTCTGGCTGGAGGCTGAACGCATGATGGGCCGCCCGCTGGACCCGCTTGATCCTCGGTTGCTCGATCACCTGGAGGCCTTATGAGCATCGCCCTTAACGTGATCACCGGTTTCCTCGGCAGTGGCAAAACCACCTTGCTCAAACGCCTGCTACAGGGCGAAAGCCTTGGCGATACTGCGTTGCTGATCAATGAATTCGGCGATGTCGGTATCGATCATCTGTTGGTCGAAGAGGTGGCGCCGGACACTGTGCTGCTGCCCAGCGGCTGCGTCTGCTGCTCGATTCGCGGTGAGCTGAAAGATGCGTTGCTCGGCCTGTTGCAACGGCGTGAGCGTGGCGAAATCCCGGCGTTCAAACGGGTGATCCTGGAGACCACTGGCCTGGCGGACCCCGCGCCCATTCTCGCCACGCTGAACAATGACGTGCAATTGCGCGGGCGTTTTCATATTGGCTTGGTGATTACCTTGGTCGATGCCAGCCACGCCACGCTGCAGGAGCGTTTGCACCCGGAATGGCTGGCCCAGGTGGCGGCGGCCGATCGGTTGTTGCTGAGCAAGACTGACCTGGCGGGCGACAGCGAAGCACTGCGCGCTCATCTGCAGGCACTCAACGCCGGCACGCCGATCCTCAATACCCATGAGATTCACAGTGGCGATCAATTGCTGCTCGGCGAAGGGTTGCGCAGTGCCGAACCCGCCGCCGAAGTCAGCCGCTGGCAACTGCATCAAACCACCACGGCCACCCACGGCGCGGCGCAAGTGTGCTGCCTGAGCTTCGACCAGCCGTTGGACTGGGTTGGCTTCGGGGTGTGGTTGTCGATGCTGTTAAGATGCCACGGCGAACGAATCCTTCGCGTCAAAGGACTGCTCAACGTGAACGCAAGCTCGGCCCCTATCGTCATTCATGGCGTGCAGCACTGCCTGCATGCCCCGGTGCACTTGCCTGCGTGGCCGGGCACCGACCGCCAATCGCGGCTGGTGTTTATCCTGCGTGGCCTCGACCCGGCGCTGCTGCGGCGCTCTTTCGACGTGTTCTCCCGACGGTTTGCGGCATGATCACATTGCGCGTGTTGGGTACGTCTGTGACCTTGTTGGAATGCTTGCGCGTGCGGGCGGAGCAAGAGTTGGGAATTCGCCTGGTGTATCAGGTGCACGATGTCGCGCAGGCCCAGCGCATCGCGGTGATGCAGCCCGAAAGCTACGACCTGTACGACCAGTGGTTCCACAACGTTGACTTCGTGTGGCCGGCGCGGGCGATCCAGCCCATCGACACGCGGCGCATTGCGCTGTGGCACGAGATCAACGACCTGCCCAAACGGGGGCGGCTGTCGGCCAACGACCGGCTGGGCAGCGGCAGTGTGCCCAGCGAACGCCTGTTCGTGCAGCACGACGGCAACCTCGGCAGCACGGTGACCGAGCGCATCAGCATGCTGCCGCTGACCCACAACGCCGACAGTTTTGCCTACCGCCCGGAGCGTTTGCCCGAAGGGTTCAGCTGCGGCAATGAAAGCTGGGGGTGGCTGCTCGACCCGGCTTGGCGCGCGCGCACCGCGCTGCAAAGTGATGCCGCGATTGGTGCGCTGGATGCCGCGCTGGCGGTGCAGGGCGCGGGGTTGGCGCAGTTCAGGGACATCGGCAATATGAGCATCGAAGAGATCGATGTGCTCGCCGACATCCTGGTGCGCAAGCAGAAAGAAGGGCATTTTGCAGCGTTCTGGTCGGATGACGAAGAGGCGGCGCAGTTGATGCTCAGCCCGAGCATCGATATCCAGAGTTTGTGGTCGCCGACCTTGATGCGTTTGCACCGCGCCGGGGTGAAATACCGACTGGCGGTGCCCCGCGAAGGCTATCGCGCCTGGTTTGGCGGCTTGTCGTTGTCGCGCCACGCTCAGGGGCCGGTATTGGATGCGGCTTATGCTTATCTCAATTGGTGGTTGTCGGGGTGGCCGGGGGCGGTGATGGCGCGGCAGGGTTACTACATCGGCAACCCGGCGCGAACGCGTGATCATTTGAGCCGTGCTGAGTGGGATTATTGGTACGCGGGTTTGCCTGCGCGGGAAGAGTTGCCTGGCAGTGACGGGTTGCCGCTGATCGATGTCGGTGAAGTTCGCGATGGTGGCTCGTATGAGCAGCGCATGGGGCATGTTGCCGTGTGGAATTCGGTGATGGATGAGCACAATTATCTGGTGCGGCGCTGGGGGGATTTTATGCGGGCTCGGGCCACGGGGTAATGGGCCCGTAGAAAGGGCCGGAGTACCGACCCTGTAGTCATCAGCAGTTTTTTTTGGGGCGAGAAATAACGGGTTTGCCTGGTTTTATCGACGGCTTGGAGCGGCGCGCATCATGCCAGCCCACTACCAGGAAGTTTTTACAGAAACGACGCACCAGTTCGGTGTCGGCGACGTTGACGTTACCGTCGTTATTCACATCCCAGCTCACAGTGGTGCCGTTACCGGAACCATCGCCGTTGGTATACAAAGCCGCCGTGTAGGCAATGGTTTCATCGCGAGGCTCACCCTCGCCATGATGAAAGTGCAAGCGCACGGTATCGGGGATGCCGTTCGCGTCGAAGTCTTCGGCAAACACCCTGAGGTATTTATTGAAAGGCGCATCCAGGCTAAACCAACTGAACTCAATGAATTGTTGGGCGAACTCAAGCGCCATCACCTCATCGAGTTTGTCGGCGATACCGTTGTTGTTGATGTCGTCGGCCAGGCTCCAATCAAGTTTGCCGTCGCTGTTGATATCGAACAGTGTGGCGTTTAAAGCAAGAGGCTGCGCCAGCACGTCATCGTAAAAGTTCAGGTAAACCACATCAGGTTTGTTGCGGTCAGACACATCGTGTGCACGCAATATCAAGTAGCGCATAAAAAACACCTATAGAAAGAAGAGGGCGAGCAAGCAGCATCAGCCACTACAACGTCGTACCGTCAGCCGCGCACTTTCTTTGCGCTCGAGCGTTATTCCAACCGCACTTTAAAAAGTCACGACACAGGTCTACCACGAGCGCGCTATCCAAAGGGTCGGTTTTCGAATCCCCATTCACATCCGCGTTGAGAGTGACATAGCGCCCGGCAGGGTCATTGAGAAAAACACAGGCAGCGGCATTGACCAATGTCTCATCGGTAGGCGCCCCTTCGCCTTCGTGAAATCTCAGCCGGACCAGGTCGGGCTTGCCATCAAGGTCAAGGTCTTCGGCAAAAATTTCAACATAGCGGTTAAACGGCCGATCCACCTTCCACCAGTTGAACTGCAGATAACTTTTGGCCAAGGCACGGGCCAAAGCGCCATCGACTTTATTACTGACGCCAGTGCCATTGATGTCATCAGCCAGTACCCACTTTAAACTTCCGTGGTCATGTTCGGGCGTATTCATAACTAGCGCTTCAGCGGCGGCCTTAGGGTTTACGCCATCAAAAAACTCTAAATAAACGGCGTCGATGACATCATTATCGTAGTCGTCCTGTGCCGTTATTTTTAAATAACGCATAGCCACTTCCTTGGGGAAAAAGAAAGTCGATATTTTCATGCCTCGCCTCAGCACGCTACGGACGCCATCAGACGCAAAGTGTCGGAAAGCGGACATTGATGTGCATGACTTTACAGCCCAAGTCAGCTGACTGCCGTCAATAATGTGACGGCCAGGTTGCAGGTTTTACTAGGTTTACTTATCCAAAGTCCCAGCTAATCTGCTAAAACCAACTATCCAACAAAAATAGATGTTTTTTTGACACTTGGTCAGCAGCCGCCAGGAATGCGTATGACAAAGGGACGAATCGGCAAAGCACGGCGAACGCTGCCAGAGGGCACGGCAATGAAGTGGCGCCACACCTTCCAAACCCGCATTGCCGGGGTGCTGGCGCTGTTGCTGCTGGTGGTCGTGGCCGCCACTTACTTCGCCGTCAAGGCCGCCACTGCGCGTGCCGTGGAAAACCAGGCCCAGGTGCAACTCACCACCGGCAGCCAAGTGTTCGAGCGCTTGCTGGACCTGCGCGGTCGCCGCCTGCAATACGGGTTGGACTGGCTCACCGTCGACGGCCCCTTCAAGCAAGCGGTGATCGAGGGCAACGATGAATCGATTCTGACCGCGTTGCGCCGGCATGGCACCGTCCTGCACGCCACTGAAGTGTTTGTGTTGGGCCTGGATGGCAAAGTGATGGTCGGCACCTTACCCGTGCTGACGCGCGGCCAGTCGTTTCCCTATGAAGAGGCCTTGCGCCATGCGCGGCGCAGTGGCCAGCAAATGCTCATCGTCGCCCTGGACGGCCAGCCCTATTTGCTGGTGCAGGAAGAAGTGCTCAACCCCGAGCCTATCGCCCGCGTGGTCATGGGGTTCCCCATGGACACGCTGTTCGCCAATGAGCTGCGTTCGATGAGCAACCTCGAGGTGTCGTTCCTCAGTGCGCAGGACGGCCACGTCGGCGAGTTGTTCAGTACTCAGCCGCCGGCCTATCAGGCCTCCATCATCGAAACGCTGCACCAGGCGCACCTCAACCCTGAAGCCCAGATCACGCTGTTTCACGGGCAGCGCGTGCTCAGCCAGGTACTGCCGCTGGCCAATACCGGCGAGGGCGATGAGGTGCGCGTATTGCTGCAAAGCCCGCTCGACCATGCGCTGGAATCCTTTGCGCCGTTGGACCGGCAGTTCCTGTGGATTGCCCTGGTGGTGTTGCTGGTGTCGCTGGTGGCCGCATTGTTTTTGGCGCGGCGCGTCTCGCGCCCGCTCAATGCCTTGGTCGAGGCCGCCGAACGGATTGGTGCCGGTGACTATCACACGCCGGTGCGGGTGCGCAGCCACGATGAGTTCGGCTTGTTGGCCCGTGCCTTCAACGCCATGCAAAGCGGCATTGCCGTGCGCGAGCGACAATTGGCCCATAACGCCCTGCACGACCCGCTCACCGGCTTGCCTAACCGCGCCCTGGCCATGGAGCGCCTGGGCAGTGCGATCAGTGCGCGGCGGCCGGTGGTGTTGCTGTACCTGGGGATCGAAAACTACCGGGTGATCAACGAAGGCTTTGGCCCTCAGGGCGTAGAGGAGATGCTGCGCGAAGCCAGCCGATGTTTGTCCATGAGCCTGTTGGCCAGCGACACCGCGGCGCGCATCGCCGGCAGTGAGTTTCTGCTGTTGCTGGAAAACACCGAGATCGACCGCGCCGTGGCCCGTGCTGACCGTCTTTACGGGCTGCTCACCGAACCCCAGCGCATCGGCAACGACGAAGTGCGCCATGAAGTCAGTATCGGTATCGCCGCCTACCCCGCCGACGGCCAGCAGGTGGAGGAACTGCTCAGCCGCGCGGCCATTGCCCGGCATGATGCGGCGAGCCTGCCCGGGCATCTGCAGGTCTACCAGCAAGACCGCGACCTGGCGCACCAGCGCCAGATCACCCTGATCCGCGACTTGCGCCGCGCGGTTGTCGAGGGCGAATTGTTCCTGTGTTATCAGCCCAAACTCGACCTCAACCATGGGCACGTACGCCAGGCGGAAGCCTTGCTGCGCTGGCAGCATTCGACACTGGGCCAAGTGTCACCCGCCGAATTCATACCCTTGGCCGAGCGCACTGGCAGCATAGGCGGCCTGACCCTGTGGGTGATCGAAGAAGCCATCCGCCAGATCGCCGACTGGGCGCAGCGCGGGTTGCACATGCAGCTCTCGGTGAACATTTCGGTGGACGACCTGGCCGATGATGACCTGGCCATTCGCGTCACCGCGTTGCTGATGCAATACCAGGTCTTGGCCGAGCACCTGATTTTCGAGATCACCGAAAGCGCGATCATGCATAACCCGCAGCAGGCCCTCAGTGTGTTGGAACAATTGCGCGCCTGCGGCATCAGCCTGTCGGTGGACGACTTCGGCACCGGCTATTCATCCCTGGCGCAATTGCAGCGTTTGCCGGTACAGGAATTGAAGATCGACCAGTCGTTCATCCGCAACCTCGACAGCGCCAGCGCAGACGGCGTGATCGTGCGTTCGACCATCGAAATGAGCCACAACCTGGGGCTCAAGGTAGTGGCGGAAGGGGTGGAATTCGAACCCAGCCTGAAGCTGCTCAAACAGTGGAAGTGCGATACGGCGCAGGGGTATCTGATCAGCCGGCCGTTGACTGCCATGGCGTTTGAGAGGTGGATGCGGTGTGAGCGGGTGCCGATATGAAAGTCTTGTAGAGCAATAAAGTGGATCTGCTCACCGGTACAATATCGATGCACGCTCTCTTGTGCTTTAAATAAATAGTTAGGGGGGAGGGCTATAGACTGTATGTGTATATAGCCCGTATTGTCATACCGTTTTTTAGGAGATGTAAGTTACGTGTTCCATGTTGTAGCCCGTGACTTTTCCGTTCTCCTCGACCTCGAAAAGTCGTGTATTCATGTCGTAGCTCACAAGCTTTGCGTTATGAAGGGACGAGTTGTTATCTTTGACGTACGTGAATGAGATATTTTGGTAGAGTCGTGCTTTGAATGGTTTTTCAACCTCCGTAGTGGAGATGGTATCCGTTTCGCTGCCTATGCCTTTGCCGTTCATAAGTCACCTCGTTTGGGGGGAGTGTTTTTGATCCACTGTGCTGTGTCTGTTCTCAAGTAACGTGAGAGTGCCAAGTCTGGTGCAGGCAACCGTTAAATGGATACTGTGAGAACTCACAGTATTTAAGAAGGTTTGGGAATAGAGAGAGGCGTTATTATTTCGGGGAGCACGATTTCCCAATAAAGTTGAGTCAGAACGGGTTCCAAAAAATAGGGTTTTTCCCGTGAGCGCGCGACCCACAGACACAAAAGGCGGCTACCCGTGAAGGTAGCCGCCTTTGTTTTACCGCCGGTATTGCTTAGTCCGGCAGTTTGAACGCCATCACATAGTCACCCTGCTTGGTGCCCAGCGAGCCGTGACCGCCGGCCATGACCAGCACGTACTGCTTGCCGTCCTTGCCGGTGTAGGTCATCGGTGTGGTTTGCGCGCCTGCAGGCAGGCGGCCTTCCCACAACTGCTTGCCGTTTTTCACGTCATAGGCGCGCAGGTACTGGTCGAGGGTGCCGCTGAGGAAGGCCACGCCACCGGCCGTGGTGAACGTACCGCCCAGGCTAGGCACGCCCATGGTCAGCGGGATCGGGACCGGCGAGCTGTCGCGCACGGTGCCGTTCTTGTGCATCCAGATGGTCTGGTGGTTGGTCAGATCGACCGCGGCCACATAACCCCACGCCGGTGCCTGGCACGGCAGGCCCAGAGGCGACAGCAGTGCTTCGAGGATCACGCCGTACGGCGCGCCTTTGTTTGGCTGCACGCCTTCGGTTTCGCTGACACGTGGGCCTTGCTTGGCGATGTCGGCGGCCGGGATCAGTTTGGATTTGAACGCCATGTAGCTCGGGTTCACGAAAGCAATCTGGCGAACCGGGTCGACGGAAATGCCGCCCCAGTCGAACACGCCGAAGTTACCTGGGTAAACGATCGAACCTTGCAGCGATGGCGGGGTGAACGGACCGTCGTAGCGCATGGATTTGAAATCGATACGGCACAGCATCTGGTCGAACGGGGTCACGCCCCACATGTCGCGTTCTTTCAACGGCGGCGGCATGAAGTTCAGGTCGGATTTCGGTTGGGTCGGCGAGGTGTGATCACCGGCCACTGCGCCTTGCGGTACAGGGATTTCGTTGATCGGCACCACCGGCTTGCCGTTGCTGCGATCCAGCACGTAGATGCTGCCTTGCTTGGTCGACGCCATGACTGCTGGCTTGACGCCGTCAGCGGTTTTGATGTCGATCAGCGACGGCTGGCCGCCCACGTCCATGTCCCACAGGTCGTGGTGGGTGAACTGGAAGGTCCACTTCACGTGGCCGCTGTCGATGTCCAGGGCGGTCAGGCCGGCGCTGTATTTTTCCGAGTCTTCGGTACGGTCGCCGCCGTATTGGTCGGGCATCTGGTTGCCCATCGGCAGGTAGAGCATGCCGAGCTTTTCATCGACGCTGAACATGGACCACATGTTCGGCGAGTTGCGGGTGTAGGTCTTGCCCTCGGCCAACGGGGTGGTGTCGTCCGGGTTGCCGCTGTCCCAATTCCACACCAGCTTGCCGGTGTGCACGTCGAACGCGCGGATCACGCCGCTAGGCTCGTCGGTGGAAACGTTGTCGGTCACGTGACCGCCGATCACGACCAGGTTCTTGGTCACGGCCGGTGGCGAGGTGGAGTAGTAACCGCCTGGGGCGAAGCTGCCGATGTTGGCACGCAGATCGACCTGGCCTTTGTCACCGAAGTCTTCGCACATCTTGCCGGTGTCGGCGTTCAGGGCGATCAGACGGGTGTCGGCAGTCGGTACAAAAATGCGTTTCGGGCACACCGCGCTCACCGGCGCGGCGCTGGCGCTGCCGGTAGGGCTTTGTTCGGAGGCGTACACCGCGTCATCGTGATACGACACGCCACGGCAGGTCATGTGCGCCCAACCTTTGAAGTTCGCAGCGCCTTCGCTGCTGATCTTCGGGTCGAAACGCCAGATTTCCTTGCCGGTGTCCGGGTCCAGGGCAATCACCTGGCTGTGTGGCGTGCACACGTAGAGCATGCCGTTGACTTTCAGCGGGGTGTTTTCCGCGGTGGTTTCACCGGGATCGCCTGGGCCAGGAATGTCGCCGGTGCGATAGGTCCACGCCGGCACCAGCTTGTGGGCGTTTTCCGGGGTGATCTGGGCCAGCGGCGAGTAACGGTCACCGAAGGCCGAGCGGCCATAGGAATTCCAGTCGCCATCGGCCTGGGTCGGCGCAGCGCTGGTCATGCCCGGCACGGCGTCGCGGTCCAGTTGGCCGGTCTTGACCATCTCACCTGGGTTGGTGAATTGGCTGGCCAGGGCGGCAGCCCCTGCCAGCACTACGGCCACGCTCAGCGCGCCAGTGCCCAGCGGCGCGGGTTGGCCACGCAGCAACGGACGGCGAAACCACGGAAGCAACAGGACGATGCCCAAGGCGAACAGCAGGGCCAGGCGCGGCACCAACTGCCACCAATCCAGGCCGACTTCCCACAGTGCCCACACGGTACTGGCGAACAACACCAGTGCGTACAGGCCCAGCGCAGCGCGGCGGGTAGCCAGCAGCAAAACGCCGGTGAGGGCGATGCCGATACCGGCCAGCAGGTAGTACAGCGACCCGCCGAGCATGCTCAGCTTGACGCCGCCGGCCAGCAAGGCCAGCCCCATGATCAGCAGCAAGACGCCTAGCAGCCTGGGCAGCAGGCGGCTTGGGCTTGAGGCACCATCAGTGCTCATAGTGTGTTTCTCCGTTACGTTGGAATTATGTAACCCCGTGCTTCACTGTAGATGACGATTCGGCGCGGGCTTGGTTCAGCGTTAATTCGGTTTTTCTGGGGATAAGAGGGTTATCCACAGGCGGGCGATTTAGTCCCAGGCGCAGGTCGGTGTAAGACAGCGCTGTCTCTGAGGAGGGGTGAATTCGGCAAGATGGGATCGACCGCGGGAGTGAAACGTTTCAGTTTGTTGCGGCAAGGATAAAGCGCCTTCTCGTTTTGAGAAAGACTAAATCGAGAGATGCATCATTTCAGATCTGGTAACAGTGACAGAACGTCGCTGCAAAAGGTCAGTGGGAACTGGCGTGTGTGGGAGCTGGCTTGCCTGCGAAGGCATCACCTCGGTGTAACTGGAAAACCGAGGTGTCTGCATCGCAGGCAAGCCAGCTCCCACAGGGTTAGAAGGTCGTACGCACGCCGAACTGCACGCTTCTACCCGGTGCTGGCGCGATGTCGCGCAGGATCGAGCTGGCATACCGCACGGTCTGGTTGGTCAGGTTTTCGCCGTTGACGAACGCCAGCCATTGGCTGCCGCCGACATTAAAGCGATAACCCGCGCTGGCGCCCAGGGTGGTGTAGCCATCGGTGCCGCTTTCGTTATCCGGCACACGCCCTTGGCCCGCCGCGTGTTCCACGTCGATGCGCGCTTGCCAACGATCCAGTTCCCACAGCAAACCACTGTTCAAGCGCAGCGGCGCGATGCGTGGCAAGGCTTCGCCGGTATCCAGGTTGGTGGCGCGGGTGTAGTCGCCCGACAGTTCCAGGGCGAACTTGCCGTAGGCGCCTTCCCCCAGCTTCCAGTGATCCTGGGCTTCGAAGCCGGCGAAACGGGCGCGTACGCCGGAGTATTTGTACTCGGGGATGCCGCCCGCGTCCTCTTCACCTTCATCGTTCAGCGTACGACCTGTGCCCAACAAGCCGATGTAATTGGAGAAGCGGCTGTAGAACACGCCGAAGCTGCCCTTGTGGGTGCCATTGTCAAAGCGCAACGCGAGGTCACTGGACACGGCTTTTTCTTTCTTCAGGTTGGCGTCGCCCAACTCGTAGGTGCCGGTGGCGACGTGGGCGCCGTTGGCATACAGCTCATAGAAGGTCGGCGCACGCTCGGTATAGCCCAGGGTCGCGGCCAGGGACCAGATGGGCGTGAGGGTGTACACCGCGCCCGAGGACAGGCTGCCGGCAGTGAAGTCATTGGTTTTGTCGGCATTGGCAAAACGCGCGTTGCCCTTGGCATCCGGGTCGACACGGGTGTGTTCCAGGCGCCCGCCGAGGCTGAGTTTCAGGCGCTCGGTGGCTTGCATCTCTTCAAGGATAAACAGCGCGCCGGCGTTGGTGTCGGTCTGCGGCACGAAGGCTTCTTCACCGAGGGCCGAAAACTCGTTGCGGGTCACCTGTGCGCCGACTACGCCATCGAACGGGCCGATCGGCTGATGGCGCGCTTCCACGCGGGCCTCGTAGCCCTTGTTCTTGAACACCGTGCCGGTTTCGCCGCCTTCGATTTCGCGGTGCTCGTAGTCGGTGTAGCCCGCGTCGAGTTTCACCGAGGTAAACGGGCTTTGCAGGTTGCGGATCTCGGACGCAAAGGCGTAGTGATCCTGCTTCATGCGGATGCGCACATCCTGTTCGGCGGGTGAGCCGTAATTGGCGTCGTAGTTGCTGTAGGACAGCCCGGCGTAACCGTCGTCCCAGGTGTAGGAACCGCCTACGGCGCCGCCGTCCTGGCGCCCGTCGCTGTTGCCCAGGCGCCCGTCTTTGCCTGGGCCGTCTTCGGTGGCCGGAGCGTGACGGCTGCGCGCAAAGCCTGGGATTTTCAGGTCGTTGAATTCCCGCGCATTCGCGTCCAGGTGCAGGGCGAAGGTGCCGTTGCCGGCTTCCAGTTTGCCCGCGCTGCTGCGGGTGGTGTCGGCGCCGCCGTAGCGCAATTCGCCGGCACCGTGAATGCCTTCGATGGCTTCGGTGGGGATGCGGTTATCGAACGTGTTGACCACGCCACCGATGGCGCTGCCGCCGTACAACAGGGCGGCCGGGCCGCGCACGATTTCAATGCGCTCGACATTGACCGGGTCCAGCGGCACTGCGTGGTCGTAGGACAGCGACGACGCATCCAGCGCGCCCACACCGTTGCGCAGGATGCGAATGCGGTCGCCATCCTGGCCACGAATGATCGGCCGGCTGGCGCCTGGGCCGAAATACGACGACGACACGCCCGGCTGTTTGTTCAGGGTTTCGCCGAGGCTGCCTTTTTGTTGCAGGGTCAGGTCATCGCCTTCCAGCACGGTGGTGGGCGAGGCGAGTTGTTCGCTGCCCAGCGGGTTGCCGGTAATGACTTGGGGTTGCAGTTCAAGGGCGTGGGCTTCGGAGCAGATCAGCAAGGCGGCGGCGAGCGGGGTCAAGCGCCAGAGAGAAGAGAGGGACATCGGACATTCCTTGGCAAAACGGCACAAAAAAAGAGAAGACTTAAAAACGGTATCGAATCAGTTACTTTTGATAAGTATAGTTACAATATAACATCTCTTTTTTGGCTGAAAAGGGGAACTTTTCCACAGGGGCTATATTCAATGCAGTGCTTCCACCGGTAAGCCCCGTCGGCTAAGGTGCGCGGCTGTGTTTTCTCTTTTTGCAAAAGGCCTGGCATGACCGCGACGAGCAACGACCCACTCCACGGCGTGACCCTGCAGCACGTCCTCACCACTTTGGTGGAACACTACGAATGGAGCGGTCTGGCCGAGCGTATTGATGTGCGCTGTTTCAAGAGCGACCCGAGCATCAAGTCGAGCCTCACGTTCCTGCGCAAAACCCCGTGGGCACGGGAGAAGGTCGAAGGCTTGTACGTAAAGCTGATGCGCACCAAACGCCCGTTGGATTGAGCCGATGAAGCGCTTCGTCGCGGCAGCGGCGCTGGCCGGTTGGCTAGGGCTGGCGATTCAGCAATACCTGATTTTCTATTCGCGCTGGGAGGCGGGCGCCAGCTTGCTGGGCGGGCTGATCAGCTTTTTCAGCTTTTTCACGGTGCTGACCAACACCCTGGTGGTGGTGGTGTTGAGCTATGCGCTGGTCAGTCGGGATGGCGCCGCCAAGCGGTTTTTCCTGGCGCCCCAGGTCAGCAGTGGGATTGCTGCGAGCATCATCGTGGTGAGCCTGGCGTACAACCTGCTGCTGCGGCATTTGTGGAGCCCCGAAGGCTTCCAGTTTATTGCCGACGAATTGCTCCACGACGTAATGCCGGTGCTGTTTGTCGTGTACTGGTGGCGGTGTGTGCCCAAGGGTTTTTTGCGCTTCAAGCACATCGGTGGCTGGGTGATTTACCCGCTGGTGTACTTCGCTTATGTGCTGCTGCGCGGGCATTTGCTGGGGCAGTATCAGTACCCATTCATTGACGTGGACACGCTCGGTTATCCACAAGTGTTTGTGAATGCCGGGGGGATTTTGGCGGGGTTTGTGCTGATCGCGTTGGCGGTGGTGGGACTGGATAGAATCTTGCAGCCATCCCAAACCTAAATGTGGGAGCGGGCTTGCTCGCGAAGGCGGAGTGTCAGCTACTGCATTTGGCTCTGACCCACCGCATTCGCGAGCAAGCCCGCTCCCACATTTTCGATCTCAATCGGCTTTACTCCTCTTCGCTGCCTTCCGCACGCCAGTAACCCACGGCCTTGAGGAACTCCTCATTGACCTTGTGCGTGTCCAGCAGCACGCGCCGCACCTGGCGCGACAGCTTGGTTTCAGTCGCTACAAAGCTGTACAGCGAGCCGCCAGGCAGCGTCAGGGTGCGTACGGTCTCAAGTAGGTCATCCTGGCCACGGATCACCCAAATCACTTCCACATCCGCTGCACTTTGCAGCGCCTGCTGTTCCGCCGCATTGGCGATTTCAATCACCGCCAGCACCTTGCGCCCAGTCGGTAATTCTTCCAGGCGCCGTGCGATGGCGGGCAGGGCGGTTTCATCGCCGATCAGCAAATAGCTGTCGAAGATATCCGGCACGATCATCGAGCCCCGTGGCCCGCCGATGTACAACTGCTGACCGACCTGCGCCTGCTCGGCCCAGGTCGACGCAGGGCCATCGCCGTGCAGCACGAAGTCGATATCCAACTCACCGATGCTCAGGTCAAACCGCCGTGGCGTGTAGTCGCGCATGGCCGGTTGCGGGCCGTCGCCCTTGATGCTGAACGTCGGGCTTTGCAGCGCTGCCTGTTCGGCGGCGTTCTGCGGGAACAGCAACTTGATGTGGTCGTCGCTGCCCAGGCTGACAAAACCCGCCAGCTCAGGCCCGCCCAAGGTGATGCGGCGCATGCGCGGGGTGATGTCGACGACGCGCAAAACATCCAGGCGGCGACGTTTGATTTCGTGGGTAACGCGATGGATAGCTTGAGTATTCATTGGTCTTTCCCGTCGGCAATGGCTTGAGCGGTGCGATTGAGCAGCGCCGCGACACGAACGATTTCTTCCGGGCTCCAGCGCCCGTGATGCGAGTGCAAGGCATGGCGCAGGTTGTGCACCGCCTCGTGGATTTCCGGCGGGCGGTCCTGGCCGCGCAGCGAGCGCTTGCTGACGTCGATGCGCATGCGCACGCCGTTCAGGGCAACCGCTTGCTCGCTTAAGAAGAGACGACCGGCGTCGGTGATTGTGTAGCGTTTTTTTCCGCCGTCGGCGTCGCCCTGGATCAAATCGCTTTCTTCAAGAAAGGTCAGGGTCGGGTAGATCACGCCGGGGCTTGGGGTGTAGGCGCCGTCGAACAGGCCTTCGATACGGCGAATCAGGTCGTAGCCATGGCACGGCTGTTCGGCGATCAAGGCCGGCAGCAGCAGTTTCAAATCGCCGGGGGCAAATACCCGGGGGCCGCGACCGCGGCCTGCGCGTGGGTCAAAACCGTCACGCTGGTGAGGATGGTCTCGCATGGTAGGCGCCTCTGTGTGTGTCTAGATATAACGTAAGATATATCTTAAGCGCAGCGCAAGGGGCCCCGACGGACGGTCTGCTGTGAAGCGCTCACGCCTTAGTTACTGAGTGAGTCAGACTCAATAATCGTTATTGTTTTTTGAAGTATGTAATCCTATTCTTACGGACCTTTATATAAGTAAAACATTCTCATTGGACTCCATGTAGTCTGTGTCTTACAGCTGGTATTTAAGTTTTGGCAAAATGCCATAATTTTCGTATGTGCCTTGCTGTAACAAAGCTACGCGATTAAGCGAAACAGACGGCTTACATAGTCAATCTTGAAGTGGAAACTTGCCTGGCTTCGAACGGAGCCTGATTTGCAATACAACTAATTGGAAAGCAGGTGTCGCGTTTACCACGTGATGCCAACGCCAGTTGAGTGCAATTCAGGGGTTACCCCGTTCATCGCTTGCTTAATAAGTCCTGCGCACCACTGCGGCAGGGTTTTTTATGACATTTATCAATGTGTGAGTATCTGCAAATGAAAACCAAGATGAAAACTGCGCTGTTGTCCATCGGTCTGCTGGTGGGTTCGATTTCCGTTGCTCAGGCGTCGGATGGGACGATTACGTTTTTGGGCTCGGTTCATTCGGGGGCTTGCTCCATCAAGCCTGACTCCGTAGACCAGACCATTCGCCTTGGCGCGATCGCCAAGCATCAGTTGCAAGCTGGCGGCAAGTCCGAAGCCCGTAGTGTGAAGATCGAACTTGAAGGCTGCGATTTGAGCGGCCTGACCGATAACACCGTGACCACCACCTTCACCGCCGCACCCTCCAGCACTGTTCCAGGTGCGATCGGCACCATCGGTGGCGCGGGTAACGTGGGCATCATGATGACCCATGGCAGCAAACCCATTGTGTTGGGCACGCCGACCACCCCACAAGCCATTTCCACGGGTAATAACACCCTGGAATTCGGTGCTTTTGTGCAGGGCGCAGCGACCGGCGACATTGTCCCGGGCGAGTTCAGCGCGGTCACCAACTTCACCTTGGCTTATCAGTAAGTGTTTCCCCCGCCACTGTGCGTGGCGGGGGAATGCTGGCGGGAGATTAAGGTGAACACATTCATAAGTCTCGCTATTGCCTCTTCATTGACCCTGTTCATCAGCCCTTACGTAGTCGCGCAAGCGTCTTCGCAAGGCGAGGGCGTAGTCACGTTAGGAGGGGAGATCGTTGACTCAGCTTGCGGGCTGGAAGCGGTCAGTTCCGACCAGACCATCGAGATGGACCCGGAACCCATCGGCCGGCTTTTGCGCCACACGATAGGGCAACCACAGCCCTTTCAGTTGCGCCTGGTCAATTGCACGTTGAGCCGCCCCGACCCGTCGCGCCCTGGTGCAAGCCTGCCTGACTGGGAGCACTTGCGGGTGACGTTCGACGGCCCCAGCGATATGGGCGGGCGCACCTTTGCGCTCTTCGGCAGCTCGGAGGGCGTGGCGCTGCATATTCAAGATGCCGCCGGCCAGGAGAGTGTTCCGGGAGTGCCCATGGCGCTGCGTCCATTGGTAGAAGGCGACATGACACTTCACTACACGCTGCGCCTGGTCGGCAACGGATGGCCGCTGGCGGCTGGGCCTCACAGCGCCGCAGTGCGTTTCAAGTTGGAATACTTTTGAACATTGATGGACTGCTTTCATGTTGAATAAGTCGAAGGTCAAACATGCGCTGGGCCCGAGCCTCTTTGGCGGGTTGATATCACTGGCAGGAACGGCATTGGCGGCCGGGGACATTGAGTTCAATACCGACGTTCTTGACCTCAATGATCGCACCAATATTGACCTGTCTCAGTTTGCACGCAGCGGGTTTATTCTGCCGGGTACTTACTCGATGGTGGTGCAGATCAATGCCCAGACAATAAGTGAGCAGTCGGTGGCGTTCTATGCCCCCGATAATGATCCCAAAGGCAGCCAGGCCTGTTTATCGCCAAGTCTCGTCGAACAGTTGGGCTTGAAAGAGTCCGGCGGGGCCACACTGGCGTGGTGGAAAGGTGGGGAGTGCCTGGATATTCAAAGCTTGCCCGGCATGGAAGTCAGTGGCGACCTGGCAACGTCCACGCTGAACATTAACTTGCCGCAAGCTTACCTTGAGTACACCGCGATCAACTGGGATCCGCCTTCCCGTTGGGATGAGGGAGTGCCGGGGCTGTTGGTTGACTACAACATGACGGCGCTGTCCAGCCACCAAAGGAACGACGGCAACCGCACGAACCTCAGTGGTAACGGCACACTCGGCGCCAATGCCGGGGCTTGGCGCCTGCGGGCTGACTGGCAGGGGCGTGTCGAAAAAAACACTGAAGGCGCGGCCAGGCACCAAAAGCTGGAATGGAGCCGCTACTACGCTTATCGCGCCATTCCTGCGCTGAAGGCACGCCTGGTGGTGGGTGAGGACTACCTGTATTCGGACCTGTTTGACAGCTTCCGATTCACCGGTGCTGCGCTCAAGTCGGATGAAAGCCAGCTGCCACCCAACTTACGGGGTTACGCACCGGAAGTGGTCGGCGTGGCCAAAACCAATGCCAAGGTCGTCATCAGCCAGCAAGGGCGTGTGCTGTATGAAAGCCTGGTGGCGGCAGGACCGTTTCGCATTCGCGACCTCAATGACGCCGTGACCGGCAGGCTGGATGTGCGGGTGGAGGAGCAGGATGGCTCGGTGCACACCTCCCAGGTCGACACGGCCAGCGTTCCCTACCTGACGCGCCCAGGGCAAGTGCGTTACAAGCTGGCGACGGGGCGGCCGTCCAATCTTCAGTACGGTGCTGACGGCGACGCTTTCGGAACCGGCGAGTTTTCCTGGGGCGTCAGCAATGGCTGGTCGCTGTTTGGCGGCGGTATCGGTGATAACAACTACCGCGCGCTTTCCGTGGGTGTGGGCCGTGACCTGCTGGCGTTCGGCGCCGTGTCGCTGGATGTCTCACGCTCTCACGCAGAGGTGTGGAACGAGACACTCACGGGCAAATCCTATCGCCTTCAATACTCCAAGAACTTTGAAGAATACGACAGCCAAGTGACCTTCGCCGGTTACCGATTTTCCGAGAAAAACTTCTTGAGCATGAGTGAGTACCTGGATGCTCGCCACTATGGGTTGAACGGCGAACTCGCCGGGCGTGGCAGGTACAACGAGGACGGTGTGTACAGCGAGGACTGGCGACCGATTGGTGGCAGCAAGGCGCTTTATACGGTGACCGTGAACAAGCAGTTTCGTGACCTCGGCGCCACCGTCTATGCCAGCTACAGCAAACAAACCTATTGGGAGCGGCCAGACACCCAGCGCTGGAACCTGTCGGTGGCGCGCTACTTCAATGTGGGCACCGTAAAAAACTTGAGCCTGTCGTTGAATATGTACCGCAGCCAGGAATACAACCGTAAGGATAATGGCATGGCGCTGACGGTCAGCCTGCCCTTTGGGCGCACCGGCACGCTGTCGATGGATGCCAACCGGAACGCAGGCCAGAACCGTTATACAACGCGCTATGCCGACCGTATCGATGAACGTAACAGCTACCAGCTGACGGCCAGCGACAACGGTGCCAGTGGCTACCTGAGTCATGTCGGGGATCAGGCTGACATCAACCTCAGCGCCAGCCAGCAAGAGCGCGATTACACCAGCCTGAGCATGTCGGCGCGCGGCGGTGCCACGCTCACGCCTTACGGCGCGGCACTGCATCGCACCAACAGTATCGGCGGCACCCGGCTGATGATCGATACCGCGGGTGTGCCCGATGTGCCGGTGCGCGGTTACGGTTCACCGACCCGCAGCAACGCCTTCGGCAAAGCGGTTATTTCCGATATCAGCAGCTATCAGCGAACAGCGGCCAGTGTTGATCTGGAGCGTTTGCCGAGCAATGTCGAAGCGACTCAATCGGTCACGCAGCTGACGCTTACCGAAGGCGCGATTGGCTATCGCTCGCTGGAAGTGATTTCCGGTGAAAAAGCCATGGCGGTTCTGCGCCTGCCCGATGGCAGCTCACCGCCCTTTGGCGCCACGGTGAGAAACAGGAAACAACAAGACACCGGGATTGTGAATGACGGCGGCAACGTCTACCTGAGCGGCATCCAGGCCGGCGAACAGATGGTCGTCAGTTGGGGTGGAAGCGAGCGCTGCATCCTCACGCTGCCCGGCACCTTGCCCGCTGATGCGTTGACCGATGCCCTGCAACTGCGCTGCCAGATGGTGGCCGCCAAACCCTCCTTGCCCGAGCCAGCGGCGCTGACCGGCAAGCCAATCGATACGGAGAACACATCCTCATGATGCTGAATATACGCCTCACACTGCCGGCCGCCGCGCTGCTGGCGCTGGGCTTGAGCCAGAGCGCCAATGCCGCTGTCGGCCTGGACCGTACCCGCGTGATTTTCGAGGGCGGCAAAGATGCCACCAGCGTGAACATCACCAACAACAATACCCAGCTGCCGTACTTGGCCCAGGGTTGGATCGAGGATGAAGCGGGTAACAAAATCACCACGCCCTTGACCGTACTGCCGCCGGTTCAGCGCTTGGAGCCCGGCAAACAGAGCCAGGTGAAGGTGCAGGCGTTGCCGGCAGCCAAGTTGCTACCGCAGGATCGAGAGACGGTCTACTACTTCAACTTGAGGGAAATCCCGCCGCGCAGCGATAAAGCCAACACCCTGCAAATTGCGCTGCAAACCCGGATCAAATTGTTCTACCGACCGCAGGCCATTACGCCCAGCCAGCAAGACCTGTCCAACCCCTGGCAGGAAAAGCTGACCCTCACCCGCGAAGGCGACGTTTACCAGGTGCATAACCCGACGCCTTACTACGTGACGCTGGTGGATGCGCGCAGCAGCAAGGAAGGCAAGACCGTGGCGGGCTTCGAGCCATTGATGATCGCGCCAAAGGGCTCGCAAACCCTGGGGCCAACAGCCAAGGCACTCGGCGCCACACCTTACCTGGCCTACGTGAATGATTACGGCGGGCGGCCGTTGATGGCCTTCACCTGCAGTGGCACCACGTGCCAAGTCAACGCGCAAGCGTCACCGCCTATTCAGTAAGGCCTGCTGCCGGAGAACATCATGAAGTCGCACAAACTGAAGGTCTTGGGCGGCCTGCTGCTGGCCTTGGCGGGGAGCGCGCATGCCCAGGAGGACGAGGACATCCAAGGCATGAGCGGGCTGCTCAACGTTCTTGGGTCCATGCATGAAACCCCGTGCAGCGTGGAGATGACATCACAGTATCAAACGGTGGACCTGGGCGCCGTGACGGCCAGCCAGTTGCAGCGGCCTGGCGATCACGCAACACCCATGACATTTCAATTGGGTTTCAGGGATTGCCAGCGCACCGCCGGCAGCATCCGTAATGAACGCACGGGCAACCTGACATGGAGTGCCTTTCAACCCGTTGTGTCGTTAACGTTTTTGGCGCCCGCCGATGCCGAAGACACACGGCTGGTCAAGGTGCAGGGCATCACCGGGATGGGCCTGCGGTTGACCGATTCCCTGGGGCGCGATGTACAGCTGGGCTCGCGGGGCGAACCGTTGGTGTTGCCCTTGGGCGACAGCACCCAGACCTGGACTGTTCGGCCCACGCGCACCTCGGCGCCGTTGACCAGCGGCGCATTTCGGGCCGTGGTGGATTTCAGGCTCAATTATGAATGAGGGCAGCATGAGTGCTAAGTCAACCGGCTCGCGGGCCATTCTTATCGCGGGCGGCCTGTTGTGGGCTGTCGGCCAAGGCGTGCAGGCCGAGACCAATTTGACCATCCGCGCGGTCATCATCGCGCCGCCGCCGTGTGTGATTAACGGCGGCACTACCCTGGATGTGCCGTTTGGCAATGACCTGCTGACGTCACGCGTTGACGGGGTCAATTACCGTCGGGATGTGCCGTATACCGTCGCGTGTTCCGCGCCGTTCAACAACGCGATGAAACTGGAACTCAAGGGCTCGGGGGCGGCGTTTGATTCCAGGGTGCTGCTCACGCGCAAGCAGGACCTTGGGGTCAAGCTGTTCGTCAACGGCGCTGATTGGCCACTGAATACGCCGGTCAATTTCACCTACCCAACTTTTCCGGTGGTGCAGGCGGTGCCTGTCAAGCGCGTGGGCAGCCAACTGACGGGGGGCGCATTCGATGCCGCCGCCACCCTTGTGATCGATTATCAATGAAGAGGAGCGACCCATGACACGTTGGCAGCAGCGAGCGTTCCTCGCCTTGTGCTCCATCGGCCTGTGCAGCGGTGCATCGGCCAACCTGACGTTCAGCGGAACCCTGAACGAGCCACCGCCTTGCACGATTGATGCGGGCAACACCATTGAAGTCGATTTTGGCGATGTCGGGGTCAAGCGCGTCGACGGGGTGAGATACCGCAAAAGCGTCGGTTACATCATCAGTTGTGGCGCCGACACGCTGCCGTGGGAACTCAAGTTGAGTGTCAACGGCACACCCACGGCGTTTGACGGCGCAGCGGTGCAAACCAATGTGCCGGCGCTGGGCATTCGGATTTTCCAGAACAACGTGCCGTTCGCGCTCAACACGCCGCTGGACATAAACCTGTCGTCACCGCCGACGTTGGAAGTCGTACCGGTCAAGCAGCTGGGTTCAATCCTGGCCCCCGCACCGTTTACGGCGGTGGCCACGCTGTTGGCTGAATACCAGTAGGAGTGAAGGCTATGCGACCTGAATTGCTTCATAAGGCTTGGCCGTGGGCCGGGCTGGCATTACTGCTGACCTTTGGCCTGGCCCCCAAGGCACAGGCGGCGGACAACCTGCGTTTCAAGGGCAACCTGGTTGAAGAGGCCTGCACCATCCGGCCGGGCGACGAGGCCATCATCCTGGAACTCTGGGACGTGACCAGCAAGCACCTCTACATCAACACGCGCACCCAGGGCAAAGGTTTCAAGCTGCATTTGCAGGACTGTGACACCACGATTGGCAAGACAGTGACCATCACCTTCGGCGGCACTGAAAACCTGAAACTGCCTGGGTTGATCGCGCTCGACGGCGGCAGTGCCGCCTCAGGTATCGCGGTCGGCATAGAGACACTCAACAACAAGCCGTTGCCCGTGAATATCGTCAGCGACGAACAGGTGCTGAGTGATGGCAGCAATGTGATTGAGCTCAAAGCCTACGTGCAGGGCGAGCCGGATGCGATCAGGGAGCAGACCATCGGGCCGGGTGCTTACACGGTGAGCTCGACGTTCACCCTGGACTACCCGTAGCGGTGAGCCGTTCTTCCTGGGCTGACAACCGCCTTGGACACACTTCAACTCTCTTCTGGGCGCCACGGATTGACTATTCGTCAGGCGGCGTCTGGGGAGGGGGTAATGAGAGAAGAAAAATGAAAAGACTCTATGAAGCCATGGTGCTTCTTGCCTTGATGGCGGTTACGGCAACTGCACAGGCGGTTGATTGTCGGGTAAATGGAGGGCCTTGGCAGACGGGTAACCCCAACCTGTCTGTTCCCGTAACGGTCACCCTGAGCGCAGACCGCACGCGGGTGTTGTTGGAAGGGGCGAGGCTGGAATGTCGATACTCCCCTGGGCAGGGCCCGGCTTGGGGCGTGGACTATTGGGCAACGGGGAACAGCTCCGGCACCCCGTGGACACCGGGCTCCAAGTTCAGCGGCGAAAGAACCGGTTTGCGAATCAACGGGTCGTTTTTGGATACCCCGGTGACGCCCGCAATACGGTTGGCGACGATGCCCAATAACGGGGCCTTTTACCCGATCAATGTCACCCCCTACATTCTGGTACGTAACTATCCGGCTAACCCGATCGATGTTCGCGTCGGCGACAACCTGGGCCTGCTACGTGTCAGCAGTTCGAACAACTACGACGCTACCCGTCCGCAGCTCACGGTCACTTACACCGCCGCGAACAACTTCACCGTGTCCCCCTCAACGTGCACGATCAACAATAACAACCCCATCGACATCAATTTCGGCAACGTGCACCAGAGGGGAATAGGCACCGATCCGCTGACCACCACTGTGCGCAGCGACCGCAGGCTCACTTACTCATGCCCAGATGGCGGGGTTAGCACACCGATCACCATTACCTACAAAGGCACCCCGTCGTCATTCGACACACGCCTGCTGCGGATGAGCAACGCAGACGTGGGCACCGCCCTTGTGCGTGCTGGTTCTTCGGTTCAGGTCGGCAGTTCGTTCCTCACCCGCATTACCAACAGTGTGGGTGGCGACGATGTCACGTTTACGCTGGTTCGGCGCAATGGGTCTGTGCCGGCCGCCGGGCCCATCAATGGCAGTGGCGTACTGGTGATGGGGGTGCCATGAACTACGCACAACGAGAGATCAAAATGAAACGACTATTGGGCGCCAGTGTGCTGCTCACCCTGATGGGTATGAGTACCCTTGTGAGCGCCGCTGATTGCCGAGTAAATAGCGGGAGTTGGGTGCATGTAGGTGCAGGTGGCACTTTAAACCTGCAGGTTCCCGTTACTGTCCGGGTGGGCGCGGACACCACCCGTCTCCTCCTCGAAGGGGCGAGGCTGGAGTGTCGATTCACTCCCGGCCAGCCTTTTCCTACGTTTGTAGACTATTGGCGAACCTCGTCACAAGCCGGCGCCCCTTGGACCCCAGGCCCGAAGTTCACCAGCCAAGGCACCGGCTTACGAATAAACGGAGCGTACCTGAACACCCCTGTCCCGTATGAAATTCACTTGGCTAGCATGCCCAATAACGGTGTGGGTGTGCCCATTGATGTAACGCCCTATATCTTGATCCGCAACAACCCGACAAACCCAATCGACGTTCGAATGGGCGACATCCTCGGGGCGTTACGGCTACGTCAGACAAACAATTACAGTGGGACAAGTACGTTGCTCGTGCTCACGTACACCGCCGCCAATAACTTTTCCATCTCCCCCTCCACCTGCACCATCAACAATAACAACCCCATCGAGATCAACTTCGGCAACGTCAACCAGCGCGCAATCGGCACCGACCCGCTGACCACCACCATCCGCAGTGATCGCAGGCTGAACTACGCATGCCCCGACGGGGGGATTACCACACCGATCACCATCACCTACAAAGGCATCCCATCGTCGTTCGACTCACGGCTCCTGGTGATGAGCAACCCGGACGTGGGCACCGCACTTGTGCGTGGCGGTTCTGCGGTGCAAGTCGGCGGTTCGTTCCTGACCCGCATCACCAACAGCGTGGGCGGCGATGATGTGACCTTCACCCTGGTGCGGCGCAATGGCTCGCTACCCGCGGCGGGCCCCATCAATGGCAGTGGCGTACTCGTGATGGGGGTGCCTTGACGCACGCATAACGCCAAGGCTGCACCCACCCTGGGTGTTCGATCATTCCAGGGTTCCTCGCCTCACTCTGCCTGCTGACCCCATCCCGGTTCAGCAGCGCCCCTCCTGCGAATCACTCCTTTTGCGTTACTGGCGGTGCCACTCAAGAGCACTGTACGGTGCAGCTTTATAAGTTAGAGTGATAACGTGCGTTTAAATGTGGTACAACTTCCAGTGCCGTTTAGTGTATTAAGTTCATGGCGTGGCGCGCCGTGTAAGTACGCGCCTACAGAACGTTCTGCTGTTAAGTAATTTCTATTTATAGACGCGTAGTCTTGTTCTTACGGCTAATTATAAAGTTTTGGCAAAAGGCCATCTTTTTCGTTCAATGATTACACCTCAAAGCCACGCCGAACAGGGATGTGGCTTGCATACCTGTTGTTTGATTTCGCCGATTCTAGTGCGGCGTTGCAATAGTGAGTGGGCGGGGTTAACGCGACTTAAGTTAATGCGTCGCACAGCAGCGCTTTGGCCTTGCGCGTTCGCCTCGATCTCCCCGTGCAGCGCCTCAACTAAACGTTAAAGACAGGTATTGACCATGTTCAAGAAGTTAGCAGTGTGCCTCCCTCTGGCTGTCGCAGTCGTGGGCGCTTCGTCCGCGATGGCCGCCAACGATGCCAGCACCCTCATTAATATTCGCGCCGATATTCCGACCAAGCAGTTCCACGCCCAGCCGCTGGACCCTAACTTCGGCCGTGACGAAGTCATGACCTATAACACCGTGAGCGGGGAGTTGAGCCAGCTGTCGGCCGTCTTCACGATGAAAAACACCGGCGGCTCGATTGACGCCTACCTGCAGGACGGTCCCGCGTCGCTCACCAACGGCGCCGACGCTATCCCACTGACCATCACCCTGGGCGATGTGACGCTCGATGGCACCGCCAAGGAAGTGGCCGCAGACGCCGAGTCCAACCCAGGCCTGCAAAAAAACCTGGTGATCAAGGCGGCCAAGCCGACCGACGTACAAACCGGCCAATACACCGCTGTGACCACCGTGATCTTCGATAACGTGCCGCGCACCACGCCTTGAGCAGGTGTTGCCAATAAGCCCGGCGCTTATTGAAAACGCCAGCCGGCCGTTTCCAGCGGTCGGCTTTTTACCGGCCTGCAGTTTGCCAACAGAGTATTGAGTTCATGTTCCCTTTGAGACCCCTCGTGGCAGCCATCGCGCTGACCACCTGTTCGGTCGTTATGGCCGCGCCCGATAACAACTACACCCCGCGCAGTTTGTTGTCCCAGGCTAAAGGTTTGCCGAGCGATTTCGAAGAGCACTTTTTCGATGTGCCGTTGGCGGTACGGGTCGAGCGGGATCAACAGTTCGTGGGCGAGGCGATGATTGTGTTGACCCGTGATGACCGGCTCACCCTGCTTGAGTTCACCGACCACAGCGACAGCCCGATCACAGGTGTCGAGCGTGACGCCTGGGAGACTTACCTCAAGCCCGGTGTACCGTTGGGGCAATGCACTCAGGGCTGTCCTGAACAGTTGCTGGCGGTGCACTACAACCTGGAAAACTCGCTGGTCTCGATCCTCACCGAAAATGCCGAGCGTGATGCTGCCCCACAGCAGTTTTACACCCAGCCGGACGGCGGCAGCACCGGGCTGATCATCAACAACCAATTGAACCTCAATGGCGGGCAGAACCAGGACCTGGGCGGGCGTTTCGGTCTCGAAACCAGCAGCAGCCTGGGCAACTGGAGCCAGACCCTGAATTTTCAACTGGCGCGCCTCGGCGGGCCGGACACCCAGCTTTACCACGCACTGTATTCGGCCTACGCCCAGCGCGAGTTCGAGGGCCAGTTTTTGCGCCTGGGCTATTTCACCCCCAATTCCGAAGGCCTGAACCGCCAGCCCCGTTCTTTCGGTGCGGCGCCGGACGTGGCCGTCGGGGTCATGGTCGGCAGTTCCGACAGCCTGGCGATGAACAACCCCAAGCCGAGCGTCTACCCGATCTACGTGACCTCCAACCGTCAGGGCTCGGTAGAGATCTACCGCAACGGCCTGTTGATCAATACCCAGCCAGTGCCGGCCGGTTTACAGACCCTCGACACCCGGCCCTTGCCTGGCGGTATCTATGAAGTGGAAGTGCGCCTGATCGAAGACGGCCAAGTCACGTCCACCCGCCAGGAGTTGGTGTACAAGCCCAATAACTGGCGCAACCATGACGAGCGCTGGCGCTACAACCTGTTTGCCGGGCGTGAAAGCACCTTGCTCAACAACTGGGAACAGCGCGACAAAGGCGACATGACCGCCGGTGCCTCGGTCAACTACCTGGTACACCCACGCGTGGTTCTAGGCGTATCGGGCCGCCAAGTGCAGGACCGTTTGCAGTTGGGCAGCTCCATCGACTGGAGCCTGGCCCAGAGCGCCAGTGTCTACGCCAACCTCTACCAGACGCGCGACTACGGCACCGGCATGGACGTGCAAGGGCTCTACAGCTACGGCATGGGCAGCGTGATCGCCAGCCATAACCGCAGCTGGCTCGATACCCGCAACACCTACGAAACCTTGCCCGACGGCACGCGTCTGCGCCAGCGCAACACGTTTGTCGGCCAGACCCGTACATCGTCGCTGTCGATCAACCACCGTTTGGGCAACCAGAATTCGGTGAATGCCCGCGTCTCCCACAGCAAGGGCAATGTCGAAGGCGTGGGCCTGGACCTGGGCTGGACCCGGCACGACACGCTGTTTGGCAGCGATGCCAACTGGCGCTTGTCGGTGTTCGACCGGCCGCCCACTGGCACGCTCAGCGACAAGCGCAATCGCGGTGTCGACCTGACCCTCAACCTGGCCCTCGGCGGCCCGGGGGAAAGCTGGTCCGGCAGCATCGGTTCGCGCACCGCGCGCGAAGGCCAGCGCGACAACAACGCCTCGCTGACCTACCGCAAAGAGCTCAAGGATCACGCCCTGCAAAACGTCTCGGTCACCGCCCTGAGCGATGTCTACGGCGTGGGCCTGTCGAGCATGACCAGCTTCGCCACCGACACCCTGGCGGGTGATGCCTTTGCCCAGCGCTCGTCCTATAACGGCGATTTGACCGGCGGCCTTAACCTCAACAACACCCTCGCGGTGGGCGCGCAAAAGATGGTCCTGACCAGCCAGTACCACGGCAGCGGCTCGGGAATGATCATTGATGTGGAAACCGATGTGGAGGGCATCGCGCTGCGTGCCGATGACATGACCGGCTCCAGCATGGCGCTGCGGCCCGGGCGTAACTTCGTGCCCATCACCGCCTATAAGAGCAGCTCGGTCGCCTTCGACTTCGAGGGCAACCACCCACCGGCCGCCACCATCCAGCCGGCGCGCACCGCTTACCACATGAACAAGGGCGGCGTCGCTTACCGCAAGATCAGCGTGATGAAAACCGTGACCGTGCTCGGTCGCCTGGTCGACCCGCAAGGCCGCCCGCTCAAGGGCCACCACATCATCAACCACGCCAGCCGTGGGGTCAGTGAGGTGGACGGGTTCTTCTCGATGGAAATGAACGCCAGTTCACCCACCCTGCAAGTTCGCCGTGGCACCGAGTTGCTGTGCCAGTTCCGCCTCGACCCGAGCAAGGCCCGCAGCGAGAACGATGTGCTGATGATCGGTGATCTGCGCTGCACCCAAGACACCCTGGCCGATGCGCTGGTGGTGCCGCAAGCCGCGGGTTGAAGGTGTTGAAAAGAGCAGGTGGCCCGAGCCCCTGCGCCCGTTATTCGATGAGGTTCACCGCAATGAAACGAGTATTGGCAGTCATTGGTTTTTGCCTGTTGGCCCACGGGGTTCAGGCAGGCCCCAGCATTAACGTCGGGGTGGTGTATGACTATTTGGACGGCGACAAAAGCACCTACCTCAAACGCATTTTCAACGGTGGCACCAGCACGGCTTTTGTGAAGGTCGAGATTCTTGAAATCGTCTACGACGCGCAAGGTGTGGCCAGGGAAATACCCCTTGAATCCCGGCCCGACAGCGGCGCCCGTGACGGCTTGATCGCCAGCCCTGCGCGGCTGATCGTGCCGGCCAACGGCATGCAGGGCACGCGCCTGGTTTACCTGGGCGAGCGCGGCAGCGAGCGTTACTTCCGCGTGCGTTACATCCCGGTGATGCCTGAGAAGGAGGACGCGTTCGCGGTTTCCGAAGAAGAGCGCGAGGCCTACCAAAACACCTTGCAGGCCGGGGTCAGCGTGTTGGCGGGTTACGGCACGGTATTTTTTGTGCGGCCCAGGGACACCCGCTACGACACCCGCATTGAAAACGACGGCGCCCGCTACACCCTGCGCAACAACGGCAACAGTGTGATCGAGGTGGATGAGTTCAAAAACTGCGTGGCCGGCAAGCCAAATGACTGCCACCCCACCACCAAGAACCACCTTTTGCCGGGGCGCATTTTCTCCTTCGACAAGGAGGCAGGTCGCGAATACCGCTTCAAACTCGTAGAAGGCGAGGCCCGCAAAGACCATGTGGTGAAAGGATGAACCGTTTGACGCAGTGGCCGTTGTCGGCGGTGCTGGCGCTGCTCAGCTTTTCAGCCATTGCCGCCCGTGAAGAAGCGGTGTTCCACGTCTCGGTCAAGGTGCCCACCAGCGACTTTTTCGTGCTGCCACTCAACCCAGGATTCCTCGAGCGCGAGCAGGTCATGGACTACAACCTGGTGACCGGGCGCCTTAGCCCGTTGCGTGAACCCTTTGAGGTGAAGAACGTGCTGGGCGGCATCAATGCGCGCCTGGGCTTTGCGCCGGTACTGTCCAATGGCACTGACTTGATTGCCCTGCAAGTGACCTTCAATGGCCACCGCCTGGATGTGGTCGACACCCTCGTGGTGCCAGAGGACCAGGCCAAGGTGGGCAAGCGCGTACCGCTGGTGATCGCCGCCGAGCCGCCGCCCGCCGACGGCTACCTGCCGGGCCAGTACTTCGGCAGTGTGCAGATCATTTTTGATGCGCTCAGGCCTTGATGCCGCTGACCCGACAAGTGAGTAATAGAGATGAACCTGAAAAACTTGAAGCACACCGGTCTGGCGAGCGCGCTATGGGCTGTGTTCGCTGTACCCGCGAGCGCCGAAACGCAACAGATCACCGCCAGTTTCCGACCGGACCCCACCAATGTGGCGGCCAACAAATTCACCAACACCACACCCCAAAGCTCGATTTGCCAGGCGCACATCCCGGCCCAGTGCAAGGCGCTGGGGATTTTCAGCCTGCGCTTTGGAAACCTCGCCGCCAGTTCCCTGGCGCCCATCGTAGCCAACCACTCAGACCCGCGTGCCGGGGCCTATTTCAAGGTGCCCTCATCGTTCAGGGATGTGCAGGTTCGCAACACGGTAACCGGTGAGGTGGAAACCGTGCAGGTGCGCATCGCGGGCATTGGCACGCTCTGGGCCTTGCCGAGACCACCCGGGGTTTCCGCGTGGTCGCAACCCGGGGTTGACTGGACGAGCCAGTGGCGCGTAGCGCCCAGCCCTTGTGTTTCCACGGGGCACCTGGCGGCCTCCACCACCTATGCCTCATTTTTCTGGATCGTGCCCAAGGATGCCGGCGCTTGTAGCCGTGTCCCGTCGGTTAATATTCCCTGGTTAAACTACTACACCACGGAGTATGCCTACGAACTGGTCACGCCCAACCCCTTGGGCATGACGTCCGGGCAATACGTGGGCAGCATCACTTACGCCGTCGGCGGTGCGGCGGCGGACTTTGATTTTGGTGACAACATGATCCCGACCGGTGATGACTCGGTCACCCTGGATTTCACCCTGGACGTGGACCACATCCTCAAAGTCGATGTGCCGCCCGGTGGCACCCTTGTCGAACTGGTGCCCCAGGGCGGCTGGCAAGCGTGGCTGAACCAGGGCCGCAAGCCGACGCGGTTGTTCAAGGACCAGACCGTCAACCTCTACGCCTCCTCGCGCTTTAAGATGACCCTCGATTGCCAGTACGTCGAAGCCGACAACAACTGCCGGATTCTCGACGGTGTTTCCCGTGAAACCGTGCCGGTGAACGTCAGTGTGAGCCTGCCCTACGGCATCACCGACCAGGCCGGGCGCCCGGTCAGTCGCCGGCCATTGCGCCGCGATGGCGTGGGCACGGAACTGTTCCAGCCGACGATCTATGTGGACCGCAAACCCAGCACCTTGCATTTCGAGATCGAGCGCGATGAGGTGGAAAAAATGCTCAAGGTCGGTGAGTCGCGGACCTATTCGGGCAACATCACGGTGATCTGGGATTCGGAGGTTTAATGCTGCCGTTCACTGAGGCATACCGAGTGCTTAACCTGTGGCGAGTGCGCTTGCTCCCGTGACGGGCTGACCGTCGACGGGTATTTAGCGCAGGCTCCTGGATCCAAATGTGGGAGCGGGCTTGCTCGCGAATGCGGTGTGTCAGTCACCCAGTGAATCGGCTGACTGATCGCATTCGCGAGCAAGCCCGCTCCCACAGGTTGGCCCCAAGGCCGCCACGGGAGCAAGCTCGATGTTTCTCCTCGGCTCTTTCAGGCAGGCGGCTGGGAGGGGCCCGCTATGGCCAAGTCGACCGGTGCTGTCTGCACTGGCGTTCGCGCAATTCCCAGGCGGTCAAGGCGTGCTGCAATACTGGGGTTGCTTCTGAGGAAGGAGCCCGTGGTTGACACGTATTTTCGCCAGCTATCGAGGTGGATATCGTTATCCAGTGCATAGTTTGCAACGTCCATTTTGGTGATTGGCGTTGCCCTGGGTGTTTGCGGTCGCAGGTACAGGCGGTCCCAATCCAGAATATGTTGATCGGTGATCTTGCCTCGCCCGCCCGATGGGCGTAGCCCCAGCCTTAACGATCTGATCAGGCCTGCTTGTTTCAACGTGCCGTTGTGCGCAATGTACTTCCACCAAACCGCTGGGCTGAGGCGATGGGTTTGCAAAAATGTATTCGCCGCCTGCGGGGTTTCATCCCCCAACCGTAACCATGCCTTGAACAAACTGTCGGTGAGCTCGCCATAACTTCCGGGGTTGAGTCGCCACTGACCGCGTGCGTTTATGTGGCCGGCTTGTGTCACATATTTGTTCCACGTCTTGAGCGGGATATTGCGCTCACTGAAAAAAACGCTGCAGTCCAGCGGTAGCGGGGCGGGTAGCTGGGCATTGGCGGCGACGTGTGCCTCCCATTCTCTCAGCGCCTTTTCGAGTGCGTTCGCAGCGTTCGGGGCTCCGCCGGGTGTGCGTTGCAGGGTGTCCAATGCCCACAGTTGGTTCGGCAACGGCCGCAGCCTGAACCGGGTCCACCCTCCACTCGGGGTAAGCACCGGTGCCACCAACCCATTCGGATCGTAGCGGTTGAACGCGTCCTGAATCCGAAACACCTGCTCCTTGCCCGTTTCACTGCTGCTGCGCACCAGCAAGGTGCTGGGAGAGCCGGGCGTTCGATAGATGCCGGTCCCTTCGGCCAGGGATGAACCTGCAGGTATCCCACCCTTGATCGCCAGGCTGGCGCTTTCCTGTTGGAACGCGCGTTGGTAGCCGGTCAGGTCCGGCAGCGGTGTACGCTTCACGGGTTTGAGCAGTATCGACAACGGTGTGATGCCAACCCCTGCGGCGCGCGCGGTGCCGCTGGCGGTGGCGACCTCAAACAATACGCGCCCGGCCACCCCACGCCGCACAATCAACCCGGCAACGCTTTGCCCCACGTTGCGCAGGGCCTGGACGCTGGTGCGCGTCATCCTGCCGACCCACCCAAAGGCCGAAGAGGCCAGCTTCCCACCCCACGGGAAGCCACCCAGCACGGTCGTGACCACTTCAACGCCGAACATCACTTTGTTGAACGTGGATTGGGCGTTCAATTCTTCGTTCGTCACGCTCTCGGTGTCGGTTTTGTCCAACAGGTGCAGGTAGTTCTGTCGGTACAGCCCGGCCAGCACATCGCCTGGGTGCACGACCAGCCGATGATTGAGCAAGCGTGTTGCGGCCGGTAGCCGTTCTTGAAGGTAAGCCTGCCAGGCTGAACTGCCCATCAGCCGAATCAATTCGGCTTCGCTGGCGACTTCCCTGAGTTCCAGGCCATCGGGGGCATGCGGGGCATACAGCACGCGCATTTTATTGACGGCGGTGCAGAGGATCAGCACCCCGTTCACCGTTTGCCCGCCGCGCCCCTCAGGGGCGTCACTGGCCGGGTTGAACATCAGCGCATTCGCCAGCACCGCCTGCCCGTCGACGGGTTGGCGGGTCGCGGGGTCCGTAGACGCCAGTACTGCCGCCATCCAGGCGGCGGCTTTGTTCTGGTTATTGTCGCTGGCCAAGGCGGTGCTGTAGGCATCAGGGCTCAACCGCGCCGACAGCGCCGCGTACTCCAGAGCCGACGCCTGGCTGGCGATCCAGGCTTTTTGCAGCGCTTGGGCTGCGGCCTCTGTGGCCTGCGGGGCGAGGTATTTTTTGAGCACATTCTCGGTGTACGCATGGCCAACATTCAGGTCCTTGACCCAGAGTTCGAGGCGCTCTTTGTCCACGGTGATGGCTTTGCCGTGGGCATCCTTTACCCAGCCACCCTGGCCGTTGATCAGCGTGGCTTCCACCTGCTCGTCCTGGCTCCAGGAAAGGCTTTTATCCCAAGGTTTGGTATTTCTCAGCAGCAGGTTGGTCAGGCTCATTTGGCTGGGCACAACGCTTTCATGCACGGACTGAAAACCTGCACCGGCACTGATGCGGGTTTTCGTCGTACTCACGACCTTCGTCCGGTCCGGGTCGATACCCTGCGCGGGATAGTCGGCCCTGGTCTTGTCATCCGAACCTTTTTCCGCCAGGAAGGCGCGTATCTTCAGCAGCACCTGCTGCTTGGCGTACTCGGCCAGCGTGGGGATCAGCGCGTTCCATTGCTTGCCCAATTCGTCCTGTTTTTCACGGGCGATCTGGGCCTGGTCCTGCAGGGCTTTTTGGTCCGTTGGGCTCAAGCGCTTTTGCCAGTCGGGTCGCCAGTGTTCCAGCAACCGTTGGTTGCGGGTGATGAAGGCTGCGGCCATGTCCAACAGCTCGACCAGTTCAACCCGGCCATTGCTTTCGCCATCCGGTTCACCTTCGGTCAAGCCCAGAATGGCCTGGATGTCGGCCTGCTGTTTGTCGAGCAGGGCCTGAATGCTGTTGGCGACGAAATCGTCCTGTATAGGGGCAAAGGTGCTGCGCAGGTCGCTTCCCCACAGCCCGGACTTGGTGTGTTGCACCGACAGTGGTAAGCCGCTGGCGAGTAACTTGCCGGCGTCGTCGCCGGCATTGATGCGCACCGTGAGGGTGTCGTGCAGGGTGCGCAGGGTGGCAAATTCTTCAAAGCCCTCGCCCGGGGTGTACAGCACTGCCATGGCCCCGCCATTGCTTTGGGTACTGAGGTTTTTGTGCGCGTAGGGCCAGTGGGGCAGTACCGGGCTGGAACCATCACTGGCGGTCAGGACGAAGCTGCCGGCCAGGCGTGCACCCGCTGCGCTGCCGGTGTTTAGCGTCAGCTGGTAGACACCGGGGCGGCTGCCATGGCCGAAGCAGGCTTCGCGCCGGGCCTGGGTCGGCCAGTGCAGTGCGCAGTCAATCAGCCATTTGGCCTGCGGGCTCAGGGTATTGTCGGCCACGCGCAGGCGTGCCTGTACATCCAGGGCTTGGCGGTGCACGTCTATCAGCCTGGCCTGTGGGCAGGCCATCTCAGGCGCTATGGGGGTTTGCCAGTAAGTGCTGACCTGCGCGGCCAGACCGGCCTGCAGGCTTTCAGCCAAGGCCAGTAACGTGCCGTTCTGCTCTATTTGCTCGGTTTCACTGACAGCGCTCGGGCTGCAGAAGACGCCCTCTGTGAAGGTAACGCCGTTGTCTGTTGGCGCGGCGTCGTCTTCCCACAGCAACAAGGCGCCAAGCGACTCGCGCAAGGTACGCGAGGATTCAAAATGGCGCAGGCCGTCGCTGTCGGTGCGGTAGCGGTTGACGTATAAACCGGCCGGCTCGGTTTCGGTGGCCAGGTGCGGGAAAGTCTGCTTGAGCAGGGGCGTCAGCACCGCGTCCAGCGAAGGGTGTTTGCGTTTGTCCAGCACGTCGTTCAGCTGTTGATTGAGCGAGTTCCACAGGTGTATGAGTTGCGCCTGTTGTTCCGGGTCCGGTGGGGAGTGGGCCGGGAGCCTCACGGGGTCAAGCAGTTTGGGCAAGCGCGCCGACACATTCGGGCTGCCTTTGAGGGGCAGCGCCAGGCTGGCGCTTACCGCTGTCGCCAAGGCGTCGAAGGTGCTGTAAGACGCGCTGAAGGCCTGCTCGATATCGGCCTCCTGCTGGTCGCGCTGGCCTTGCAGGCATGCCCTGAATACCGGCCCGGTAATCGGGGTGTAGCGCAGGTGCTGCCCACCGCGTAACGTCTCGCTGGCACCGGAGCGTTCGCTTTGCACAATGTTGGCAAGCAGCAGGGTTTTCTCCGGCCCGCTCACCAGGCGTCGGCACATGACGTTCTCCATGGCGTAGAAATGCTCGAATATCTCCACCCCAAATTGCGGCGTATACAGCACTGCCGGCCGCAGCCCATGCAGGCGTTCGGTGAGCACAAAGCAACCGTTCAGCGGTGTGGACCATCCAGGCAGGTTCGGCGAATACAGGCTGATGCTGAGCGTCTGCGGTGGCATCGCGTTGTTCGAGGTCTCATGGAGTAGGCGGTTCTCGATCAATTGCCGGCCTTCGGTCAGCACCTTCAGGTCGGTGTTGGCCTTGGCCAGGGCCGTTTGGGCCTGAGCATCCGCAGGCTTGCTCTGCACAACCTGTTCAGCCTGGGTGAGCTGTTGCCGGGCCTCGTGCAATTTCAAGTCGGCCTCCAGCGCAAACATCACACGCTGCTGCTGACTCACGGCGTCCAGCACACTCAAGGCTCCGGTGCTGGCGTGGGGCGCCGACCAGAATGCCGCAAGTGCCTGCGCGTACAGGCTCAGGCTGTCGTGTTGCAGATCGTCGATCAGCGTGTTCACGGCGGCGACCTCAAGTGCCGCGATCTCGCCGTCGCGGCCGGCGTGGTAGGCCTGCGCATAAAACCCCACAGCCTGGTCGACGAGGCCGGTGGGTGGCTCTTTGGCCGCTTGCGTCGCCACCTTGTGGCTCACAATGGCTTCTTGCAGCAGCTGTGTGAGGCTACGCGTACGGGTAATGCGCGGCACTCGTGCGCTGCCGTCTTGCGCAGCCTTCGACGGGGTGTCGTAGACATATTCGTTGAGAAACACCGTGTCGGGGTTCGGTGGGTTGGCGGGCACGAGCGTTGCCAGGGCCTGGCGTAGCTGAGTGGCCATCACGGTAGCCAGGTCCGGCTGAGCATCCAGCAGGTGCTCAATGGCGGTGATGCACACCGGTAATGGGCGCAGCAGATCTTCTGCGGAGGGTAGCGGTTGTTCGGGCATAACCTGGGTTTCCTGTAGCGATAGAGGTAACCGCGCAGGCCGATGTCGGGGTGTGAGGGCACTGCACGCGAGTGCCCACACTAATGACCCTTGAGAAAGGAGCAGGAATACATAACCACTACAGGGCGGCTTAAACGTTGGCGATCACCATGGCCTGGCGTGTCAGGTGTCGGCTCAGTTCCTGTTCATCGTGGAAACTCCTGAGAAACAGGCTCCCATACAGCTCGTCACTCATAGGGGCGCCGGTCAACACCTGTTCATGGTCCACTTTCAGCGTGTCGGCCAGTTCGACCAGGCGTTGGCGCAGTTGGGCGCCGGTGGTTGGGTTTTGCTGCTCCGGGGGCAGTTGTTCGTGGGCGGCCCAAGCGTCCTGCGCCAGGCGCAAGTCGTCGATGTTTTCACTGGCCTGTTCGTGCTGGCATGTGACCTGCGCGTACTCGTCGGTGTGGAAGTTGCGCAAATAGTCGCTCCAGAAATACTGCTCGAGCATTTGGTCCGTCAGCCCATCGCCCTGTTCATCCTCGATCACCTTGTTGTAGGCACTGACCAGTTGCGTGGGGTCGACATTGCCGGTATCGCGATAGAGCATGTGATCCGCCAGCCAAGGCAGCTCAAGCAGGTTTTTCAGCCCGGTCTGGTAGGCGCTGTACACCTCGACCTCATCCAGGGTGCCCGGTTCACCGTCAACCACATCGGTGGTCAGCCGCAAGGCGGGGCCTTCGCTGCCATCCTCATTGCGCGTGGGCGTGTTGAGGCGCGCCTGGATATCCTGCTGGGCGATCAGATTGACCTTGTCCAGCCGCGCCTTTTGTTTTGCCAGCCGCACCAGTGCATTTGTACGCTCTTGTGGGGTGGGCTCGTTCCACGCCTCCAGCTTCATGGCTTCGATCCCCATGGCATTGAACAGATGAGCGCCGGCATCGGCACACCGGGCCGGGGTGGCAGCGAGGTTGAACAGCGTGGTGCGGGTGGGTTCATCACTGTCGGCAGCCATCAGCAGGCGCAGCACATTGGTGCGCATTTGCCGGAGGTTGTGCTGATAGCGCAGCAGGTCATCCGGGTTCTGGACAATCTCGGGGGCCGGTCGTTGCTGGCTTTTGATGACCTCGAAAAAGCCCTGGGAACCGGGTGCCTGCTCAAGGTCATCCCAGAGCTCCTGCCACCCTTGGCGTGACTCGGGCTTCAGGAGTTCGAACCAGAATTGGCTGTCTTGTTCGCCGCGAGGCGGGTAGGTGCGATAAGGGTCCAGGCCGGCGGCGCGGCGGTAGCTCACCACCCGGTCCTCGGCATCCAGCTCCAGCTTGTTGCGGTCCAGGCGGGTGCGTGCGATCAGCTCCGCCGATACGGAGCCCGGTTCTACGATCGGCACCTGAGTGATGGGTGCGTTCAGCAGGTTCAAGTGAAACTCCTGCACCCGCCGCGGTAGTTCGAAGAGCCCCACCGGCCATTGGCTGACGCGGGTGTTGTTGAGCATCAGTATCTTCAAATCAGGCATGCGGCTGATGTCCGGCGCGGTCACCAGGTGTTCGTTGTGCGAGAGAATCAGTATGCGCAGATGCTGCAGGTGCTTGAGTTGCTCCAATTGCGCCGGGGTCCAGCGGATAGGGTTTTCCGACAGCCCCAATTGGGTGAGACGACGCATGCCCGCGATGGCGTCCGGCAGGGTCTTCAGGCGTTTGCCGGTCAGGTCAAGGTTGCGCAGGTTGGGAAAGTTATGCAGGAACGGGCTGTCGTCGTCACCGAACTCGGCGCCCGCCAGGTTGAGGCTGGTGATGTGCTCCAGCCGCGTGTTGAGTTGTGGGAAGTTCTGCAAAAAGCCGTGGATGGTTTCTCCGCGCAGGTCCAGTTCGCTGCCCACTCGCCTGTCGCCAGCATCTGTTTCGTAACCCTTGGCCGATTGCTCCCAACTTTCGCGTATGAGCGTGGTCAGGCGCTTTCTGAATAACTGCTCCGGCAACGATGGCCGAAGGCGCCTGCTGCCGGAGGCGGGGAGGTGCCGCCAGGCTTTGAGTTCCTTGCGCAGGGTTTTCTTCTGGGTTTCCAGCTCGCGCAACAGGCCTTGCCCATCGGCTGAGTCGAGGGCGCGGGCATAGTTCGTCACGTCGTCTTCGGTCAGTGTCGGGTACAACGCCTTGAGGCGCTCCTCGACACTGGCGCGGCTCAGCCTGTCGCGCAGGGCACTGAAGGCGGGCGACTTGAGCAGCAACAGGGTCTCTCGCGGCGGGTCTGCGAAGATCGGCGGGTTAGCCAGCACCGCACGGCGTTCGGCGGGCGGTTGCAGGGTTTGCTGCAGCCATTGGCGCAACGCATCGCCTTGGCCGGGCGCGAAGCCCAGGGTGTCAGCGGGCACGGTTTGCAGCACGGCTTCATACAGATCCCAGGTGGTTTCAGTGCCTGCCCCGGGCATCGCGTAGCGCCCCGGCGCCGTGCGTATCAGCAGCGTATCGGTGGTGGCGTCGTCCGGGCCGACACTGCAGCGCAATTGGCCGGTAGGCAGTTGCTCGCGGATGCTCAGGCGCAGATCGCCGAAGGCGTCACTGTGCATTCTAAGGGTCTGGAGCAACAGGCGCTCGGTGTCCGGTGTGGGGGCATCGCCCTGGTAAAAACCTTCATAGGCGTGAGTGGCGCGGGTTTCGAATTGCAGCTCCCGAGCCTGATGCCTGAGGCGCACGGGCAGGCGCTGTTCTTCGTCCATAAGCTGCACTTCGGCGGGGCGCGCCTGGGCCAGTATCGACTGGGCCAGGTGGTCGGGCAGGTCGGGGAACTGGCGTTGCAGCAGTAAGCCGTGGGCGCTGTTTGACTGGCGCCTGAAGCTGTACAGGTGCTCGAAAATATCGTCCTTGCGCGAGGCTACATAGCGGCTCAATTGTTCTCGCAGAGTCTGCGCCCACGTCTCTCGGTCGTTGGGCAATGGCTCGCCGAGCAGCCCGGCCAGTTCGCTTTCGTCAAGGAACGCCACCACCCGCTGGGCCAGCTGGCCGGCTTGCAGGTCTTCACGGCTGATGGTCAGCGTTGCTTGCGGCGCCGCCTGCATCGCGCCATGCTGGATCGGCTCGCCGCTCAGGTCGGGTGCCTCGAATACGGCGATGGCTTTGTCCGCAGGCCAGCCGTCCATGCGCGTGACCATATCGGCCGACCAATAGGCGGCTTCACCGCTACTGGCGGACGGCTCGCTGAGCGTTTCGACGTGCTGCCTGATTTCGAAGCGGTCCAGGGTGTCGGCCAGCAACGGCGGCGGCGCTTGGTTTTCGACGTACATGCGCCGCAGCACGCCGGGCTCGATACCACTGATGTAGCGCACTTGTTGCAGGCTCGCCTCGGACCAGGTGGCGGTCACCGGGCTCAGGCGCTGGAGCAGCTGCGGCGTGTCCCAGGTCCTCGGTTCCTCGCCCTCCAGCACCACGGCGCCATGGCCGCTCAGCACCACCTCGGGGCGATAGGCGTCGGGGCGTTGTGGATGGACAATTCGGTGCTGGCTGCTGCCGGGCTCCTGGCTGACTTCGTAGTGTGTGTTGTCCAATTGCAGGACTGTTCTACCGTCGTGCTGATGAAAGCCCTGGGCATCCGGTTTTGCGCCGGGGGGCAATGTGAGGCTGGTTTGTTCATAAGGGCTTAAATCCGCATGCCATAACCGCTGTTTGCCATCGGCCCGGGTCACGGGCTTCAAGCCTTCCACAAAGGGCGACAGCTTGAGGTGCGCCAGTTGCCCGGCGGCGCCGAATGCGAGCAGTTGCAGCACGTTTTCCGCTACCGCGACCACGTGTTCAATCGCCTCTATACCCAGGCCTTCGGCCCAATCCAACAGGCCTTCACACACCTCGTCGGTGAGTTGGTAGGCGGTATAAGCCAGCATCAGTTCGCCCAAAAACGGTACGAACGGGGTCACCACCAGCAATGCGGCGTTGAGAATGTCCGAGAATATTTTTTCCAGGTTGTCCCACCAGGCCCACCGCGCCATGCGGTCGGCGTAGGCAGTGGGCACGGCCAGTTCACGCGCGTCGTTGAGGATTTTGTTGAGTTTTTGCTGGTGCATATGCTCCCACAGCGGCGTGCGGATACGCCTCACGCTGAACTGCAGGTTTGGGGTGTCCAGCGCTGTTTCACGCCAGCTCGGCAGCGGGTCGCCGGGCACATGGGGGTGCCACTTCACCGGGTTCAGGCGCGCACTCATCTGGCTGAAAAAATGCCCCTGGTACTGATGCTCGACAAACCGGCTGAAGAATTTTTGATAGTCAGCCTGACGCAGTTGCCGGGTCAGTTCCTGCATGAACTCAACCGTCGAGGCATAGCGTTTCAGCGGGTGCTCCGGGTCATCCGGTACATAGGCGATAACGGGCAGTGCCTGCTGATGTTGTTCCAGGTCGGCGGCGATCAATACAACGCCGGTCAAGGTCGCGTCCATCAGGCTCAGGTCATGGCAGTGCGCGGCCCTGCCGTCGAGTGTCAGCCCTTGGCGGCCCTCAATCAGGCGCGTGATCAGTGGGTGGTCGTGTGGCTGGATATCGCCTTTCATCAGCGCCATTTGCGCCGCGACCTTGAGCGCCGCCAGGTGGTTGGCGCGGACTCGGGCGCGCAGCACACCGTCCACTACCGGTTCGGTACGCCCCAGGTAAAGCTCAAGATGGGCTTGGTACTGGGCCCCGATGTCGAGGCTGCGCACCAAGGTTTTGAACTGCGGGATGGACAGTGTGTTTTTCAGCGGCAGTACGTCGAAATGGCCCGAGGCATCGGGCCGGGTGATGAATTGCGAGTCGGCGGTGTACACCTCGGTGTCGGCAAAATTGTGCAACGCCGCGTCCAGCAGCGACACCGTGCGGCTTTGTACGCCCCCGCTGAGGTTCTTGACCCACCACGCCTGCTGGGCCGGGGCGTAGAGTCGCAGGCAGGTGCGCTGCACATCCACCTCGAGGTGGTAGTGCTGTTTCAGCGCGGCTTTTAACAAGGGTTCGGCGAACCCCTTGAGGTCGGTGACCGGGGCCAGTTTGTTGTCGACCAGGGTTTGGGTTTTCCAGTGTGCGGTCATTGCCGCTTGCAAGAGCGTGTGCTGGTCGGGCGAGGCGCTTTTGTACCAGGCGGGTATGGATTTGCGACTGGCATTCAACGCGCTGATGCGCGGCACCGGCAGCGTTTTTACCCAGTCGGGCAAGGCATCGCGGATGAACGCGTAGTGGGCGCCTTGCGCTTGGAGGGAGTCGTAAACAAGCGTGCTCATGAGGTGGTTTCTGCGGCAAAAAAGGGCATTCAGATTAGTCCCGCACAGGGGTGTGCCTGGCAGTAATTGTCTATCGGCATACGGCGCGCGGCAGCCTGTAGCGTCGCAGGCTTCCTCCCTTCGAGAAGCCCTTTCATGACATCGTCCGAGTCGCGTTCAACTTCCCCGCGCCAAGCCCATATCGAGCAAATCGAGACGCTGTTCCGCCCACCGCCGTCGTTGCAAGCCGTGGCGCAAGAGGCTGCGCAGGCCTACCTGAACAGGTATTTCGCGGCGCAGCAATGGCGCGCCGGCCTGATCCATCTGGGCACCCCCACGGCGGGCAGCACCGGCGCATCGCCGTCCTACACGTATCAATCCTTGCCCGAGCTGTTGGTGCAACGGCTGGCTCGCGCCAGGCCAACGTTGTTGGTCGAGGATTATCACGTCGTGGCCCGGCGGGTGCGTGAGGTGTATGCGCCAGGTGGGCCAACCCTCGCTGAACTGGAGAACCTGATCAACGACTGCGGGGCCCTGCTGCTGACGTCTTTTGCCGAGCATTTGCAAGCCGAGTGGGGTGAGCCCGTGTCGGCCCACAAAAGCCTGTGGAGCTACGTGTCAGATGACCTGCTGGAGCTGCTCTACGACTCACCGAAACCACCCGGCATGAACGCACAGCAGTTTGCAGCGCTGTTCCCCAAAACCCTGTTGCGCCCCTTGCGGCCAGATCCCCACTGGAGCCTGCATGGCGGCCCCTTACGCGTGCAGACCGTGCACCTGCAAGGCGCGGATCAGGTGCAGATGTTGCCGCTGCTGGTGCTCAGTCACGGGGCGAAACACCTGCTCTTCAGCCCGGCGAGTGGTGCCCATGCCCTCGACAGCGTGGCGGCGGTCGGCGCGCTGCTGCCGGCTTACACCAGCCCGGTGCTGACGGGCGCAGCCGAGCAGTGGTTTACCCAGGACGCCCAGGGCGATCCGTTCGATGCCCTGGCGGTGAGCTACCTGGCCCGCCAACGACTGGAGGTCGACAGCCTCGCGCGCGATGTGCCGCGAACCGTTGAGCAATGTCAGGCGCTGCTCGACTACATCGTTGACCCCCGGCGCTGGTTTGTCGGCGAGCTGAGTGCGCGCCAACAGCGACTGCGCGAAGCCCTGCCGTTGTGGTTGGCCCAGGCGAATACCGAAGACAGCATTGCGTACGCGCAGCTGTTGCAGCAGTGGGTGGTCGCCCTGCATGACAACGGGGCTACGCATTTTCTCGAGGGTATCGAGTCGATTCAAGCGTGTGCCGACCGCCAATTGCAGCACTGCCTGCAAGCGCAACCGGGGGCGACGGACATCAAGCCAGGCGAGGTGTCGTTGACCTTTGATCGGGTGATTGCCGCGCCCGTGCCCGTGCCGGGCGGGTTCATTGCCGGGGAGGTGGACCCGGTCACGGTGACGCTGACCGAGCTGGCCCTGGAAAACCTGGCCGGTTTTGCGCATACCGCCAAGCACATCACGCTTAACGGCGAGGCGGCACCGGCCTGGCTGACTTACAGCCTGATCAAAGCGTGTGTCGAGGAGGCGGATGTTGGCCAGACCTATCCCGCGCTGCTGAAAAAAATGCTGGTCGACGACACCGCCGAGGCGACGCGCCGTCGACAATTGTTCAGCCGGCAATTGCGGGTGCAACTGCCGCTGTCGGCCCTGGAATCGAAGATCAAGGGCGAGCACGGTTTGACCCAAAGCGGTTTTCAGCGAGTGCAGGCCGCCTTGCAGGCCAACGCAGCCGACCGCAACAACTTCGCGCTGTGGCCGCTGGCGTTCAAGGCCACGGCGGATGCCGCCCCGGATGGGGTCGTCAATATGTTCATCATCGGGCCGCTGCAAGGGCAAAGCGGGCCGCACCTGCTGTACCGGCCGCTGTTCAGCCCGATGTTGCAGGAATATGAATCGCTGGCGGCCTTGTTCAGCGCGATCAAGGCCCCAGGCGCCTTGCAGGACAACGTGTTGACCTGGCTCGCCCCAGCGCGCCAGGCGATCTATGCCAACAATGGGTTTAACGAACCGCATATCCACCGCTTTCTGTCGGGCGATGAATTCAGCGTGTATGACAAGCCCGCGCCGGTACAACTTAGCAAACAGGTGGCCGCCACCGACCCGGCGCACCAAGTGTTCAATGCCACGGCCAATGCCCTGGTGACGCTGGCGGACCGCCAGTCGGTATCGAATGCCGAGCAGCGTTGGCGCAACCTGAAAAATGCCGGTTGGCTGCTGTTCGGCACGCTGCTGCCGTTGCTCAATGGGCCGCTGGCGGTGGGCGGTTGGCTGGTACAGCTAGTGGCCAGTGCGCAGGCTGATATTGAAGGGTTGCAGAGCGACGATGGGCAAACGCGCAACGCAGCCCTCACGGACATGCTGGCGAACCTGATGGCGATTGTGGCCCACCAGGCCACGCCCCATGATGCCCTGCATTCGTTGGACCTGGAGCACCCGGTATTTGCGCCTTTGGCGCGTGTCGAGCCGGTTTCGGTGCCCACCCGGCAGGTTCCTGCCCCCGCGACGTTCTACGCGCCCACGCGCTGGGCCAATGCTCGGGACGTGCTGACCCCACAGCAGTTGGCACTGGCCGAGCAGTTGTGCCTCAAAACCTTCCCCAAACCCTGGCCGGCGGCCCTGGACGATGCCGTTTCCAGTGGCCTCGCCCAGGGCTTGCGGCGCGAAAGGTCGCAATGGCAGGCACTGGTTCGCGGCGCGTTGTATCGGGTGCAGATCCAGCAGGGCCAGGTGCGGGTGGTCAGCGCGGACGGCGCCACGCCAGGGCCCTGGCTGCGGCATCTGGGCGCTGGGCGTTGGGATTTCGACTTGCGCCTGCGGTTGCCGGGCGGCAACGCCGATGAGGCGATTGTACGTGCCTGGCAAGCGCAGCCGGCCAACCGTGCCACGCTTGAGGTTGCCTATGGCAACGCCATTGCGGACCGTACCAACGCCCACCTGGCTTCGGAGCAGGCACGCATGCGGGCGACCCGGCCTGCCGATCGGCTTACCCCACAGCAGCGGGCCCAGGCGTGGGAGGACTTTGCGCGGGAATTGAACAACACGTTCCATCACGCGCAGTTGGAGCTGCAGGTACTCAAGCGTCTGCGCGAGCTGGGCCCGCGTCGTCATTATGAGGAGGAGCTTTGCCCGGTGCTGGAGTCGGTGATCCTGACCGCACAGTCGCTGGATACACAGGCTCGGCGCCAGGTCGTGGCCCTCAATGCGCGGCTCAGGCCGCTGCTGGACCGGCTGAGCGAGGAAACACAGGAGGAGGCCGATTCGGATATCAACCGTCGCGATCACGCCGAATTGCGCAGGCTCATGCGTGAGATGGCCGCGGTGCAGGACAATGCCATCCGCTGGCGAACCCTTGAAGCCGGGTATCTGGATGAACTGAGCCGGGTTCCGCGCTTCGGTCGGGATAAGGCCCTGGCGCTGGCGTTGACTGGGCGCCCCTCGATACGCGACCTGCAAGCCTTGCAAATGACCACCTTGTGGGGGCTCGCCATTGATGTCGCGGGGCCCGTGCTCAGTGACGAATTGTTCGACAGTGTCAAAGAAACCGGCAAGCGTGCACGCCGGGCCAGCCGCACCTTGGCGGATTTGCCGCAGCTGCAGATGACCCCGGCGGAGCGGATTGAACTGCTGGAAAATATCGATCGCATCTATGCCCAAACCGATGACCAGATTGAGTTCTGGCGCGTCATGGAGCCTGACACCTTCGACCTGGAGTACTTGCAAAAACTACGCAAACTGCTTGCCGACCTGCACCAACAGGTCGAAAAGGAGCTGGCCGGTCTCCTGCAACCTGAGCCACAGGCAGCGCCGCCGGCGGTGCCTGCCCCTGCGGCCGAAGGCAGCCGCCGCAAAAAAATAATCCGTACGCGCAATCACGATATGTATGTGGCGCAGCTAAGTGACGCCACACAGGGCCCCGTCACCGCCCAGCTGCATGAGGCAGGCGGCGAGGTCATCGGCACGTTTACCGAGGCGGCGGACGGTGTGTGGGAGCCCGTGCGGCCCACGCCCAGGCCGGATGCACAATTGGCGCAGTTGATGAGCAAGGCGCGCACATTGCTGGCGGATGAGCGCAGAGCTGTCCAGTCTGTCGAAGCGTTGGTTGAGCGGGTCAATGATCCGTCTTCCCTGGAATACTTGTTGGAGGCTGAGGCCAATACTCGCCGATGGACCGGCGAAGCGATGGGCCGCAGGCGCCGGGAGATGGAGACCGTTCGACTGCAGGCCCTGCAACAAACCAGCGCGTTGGAACTGGAAAGTGATCTGCGCCTCGCGGTAGACCGACTGAAGGCCGCCGGGCTGGCTGCACGCATCAGGGCGACCCGGTTGCGGCCCACCACTCAGGAGCACATCGACTTTCTTTACCGCCACGATGAGGTGCGCATCTACCGGCAAGGGCAACGCGTGCTGCTCAAGGGCAAAGCCGATGATTATCTGCAGGTGTACAGGGTCGCTGACGCAGGGGATGCCCAGCGCGCTTTGTGTTATGTCCACTTCCATTATAAAAAACGCCAGAGCCCGGACGATCATTACGAGGGCGAGCCCCACATCAAGAGCCCCGAGCAGGAGCGTCTGGGGCGTCAGGCCCAGGCTCGGGTCGAGGCCCAGGCGCACGCGCGTATGCGCACCGGGCAGACCGGGCGTGCGCGCCAGACCCTGGAAATCGGCCGGTCGAAGATAACCCTGTCGTTTGCCCGACGGTTATTCTTCAATGCGCACGCGCTACCGGCAGGCACAGGGTCTGACCACCCGGCTGCAAGTACGGCATAAGAATCGGCGCCATGCCCTTGAGCACCTGCACTGGCAGCGCCGAGGTGAACTTGAAGCCTTGCGCCGAACTGCCCGGTACAAACGCGGTGAGTGTGCCCAAGTGCCGGTCGCCGATGTAAAACACAAAGGTGGCGGTGCGGTTGATCGACTTGGAACTGAGCACGCGCCCGCCAGCGCCGATGGCCTCGATGCGGTTGTCGCCGGTGCCGGTCTTGCCGCCCATGGCCAGTGGCGTGCCGTCGTCCAGTTTGAAGCTGCCGGCCACGCGCTTGGCGGTGCCGGCATCGACCACTTGCGACAGTGCCACGCGCAGCGCCCGCGCCACTTCCACCGGCATCACCCGTTTGCCTTCGGCGGGTTCGTTGAGGACCTGGGTTTCATACGGCGTGCCGGCCGCAAAGTGCAGGCTGTCGATGCGCACCACCCTGGCACGCACGCCATCGTTAAGGATGATGCCCATCAATTCCGCCAGCGCCGCCGGGCGGTCGCCGGAGCTGCCGATAGCCGTGGCCAGGGACGGCACCAAGTGGTCGAACGGGTAACCCACGGCCTGCCAGCGTTGGTGAATATCGAGGAAGGCTTCCACTTCAAGCATGGTGCGGATACGGCTGTCGCGGGCGCTCTGATGGCGGCTTTTGAACAGCCAGCTGTAGACCTCCTGGCGCTCGAACTGGCTGGCTTTGACCACCTCGCTGAAGGTCGCCTGCGGGTGATTGAGCAGGTAACCGAGCAGCCACAGGTCCAGCGGGTGAACCTTGGCGATGTAGCCCTGGTCGGGCAGGTCGTAGGTGCCGGGGCCGTAGTCTTTGTAGAGTTTCTGCAGGCGTTCATCGCTGAGTTTTTCGTTGGTTTTGACGCCGGTCAGGTGTGCGCGCACGAACAGGTTGAAGCTCTCTTGGCTGGCTTCGGGCAACAAGTAGCGGTGCACGGCGGCCAGGCGAATCGCCGTGGGGCGCAGCCCGTCCAGAAACGTGTCGAGGCGCGCCTGGGTATCTTTTTTCTGGTACTTCGTCCAGAACTTGCGCAAGAACGTGGTGCCTTCGCGGTCGGCGAAACCGGCGAGGTATTCCTGGCGGCGCGGGTCACTGTCGTCCTTGAGCAACGCGGCACTGTTGTGGGTGCCGGAGTAGGTGGTGAAGCGCACCAGGTCGCGCATCAGGCGAATGAACGGCAAGTTGATCGACTCGCGCAGGGCATCGCGCAAGGTCGGGCTGCGGCCGTTGTCTTCGTTGCGAAAGTTATGGAAGCGATGCAGGCCGCCGCCGGTGAAAAAGCCTTCATTGGGGCTGGCCGAGTAGGTGCGGTTGAGGGCCGCGTCGAGCATTTTTGCGAGGTCGTGGTCAGTGTTTTGCATCAAGTAATCCACGGCCCAACGCGAGAGCGGGTCCTGCTCGGGCACCTCGATTTTTTTCAGTGCGGCGGGGGCGAGGGCGGCGTACTTGTCGTGCAGCTCGGTGATGATTTGCAGGTAGGTGGTCAGCACCCGCAGCTTGGCGGTGGAGCCCAGTTCGAGTTTGCTGCCATCGTTGATATCGAACGGCTGGTCGGTGTTGTCGGTTTGTACGCGTACCCGTGAACCGTCGGGTGTCAGTTCGAACAGCGTGAAGCTGTAGCGCACTTGCGCGGTGTTGGCCGGGGTCAGCAGGCGCTCGCCGAGCAGGCCGACCTGGCGGGCGAAGTCGGGGTCGGCCAAGTGCTTGAGGTAGTCGCTGACCTGGCCCTGTAACGGTGCTTGCAGGGTGGTGGTGGCCGACAGGTCGAGACGGTCCAGGTCGTACAGCGGCCGGTCGAGCAGGGCGGCCAGGCGCGCGCGGGCCATGCTGATGCCTTTGTTGGTTTCCACCGGCTGCACCGTGGGTTGTTGCACCCAGTCGCGGTAGCTGACCTTGGCGGCCAGCGCCGCTTGCAGCACTGCAGGTGTGATGACGCCGTTCTGGGCCAGCAGGCGCAGATGGCTGTCGGTAAGCTCCGCCAGTTCTTCGCGCCCTTTGGCCAGGTAGTGAGAGGGGCGACGCTGGGCAATGATCAACGACAACACTTCACGCAGGGCCTGGCCTTGTTCAGCGTTCACGGGGCCGGCCAGCGCCTGGTTGACCTGGTTGAAATCGGCGCCGTACCACACCCGCAAACCTTCGGCCAAACCATGCACTTCGCCATGGCCGGGCACCGCCGACAGCGGCACGCTGTTGAGGTAGTCACGCAGGATATTCTGCCGCGCCGGCAAGGTCTGCGGCCCGTCACGATAGGCGCGCACGGCGGCGGAAAACATCTGCCGCAGTTTTTCCTCGCCCGACACGGTCAGGCCATCCGGGGAGTGGCGGTATTTTTCCAGCTGGGTAGCCAAGGTGCTGCCGCCGGCACTCTGGCCGGGCAGGTGCAGCACTTTGGCGACTTGTGACCACGCGGCCTTGGCAAAACGCGGCCAATCCACGGCGGGGTTGGCCTGGGGCTGGGTGGGGTCGAGCAGGTCACGGTTTTCGATAAACAGCAGGCTGTTGACCACTACGGGCGGGATCGCAGCGAAGCTTTCATACAGCTGTTGTGGATAGTTGTACTGGTACAGCGATACGGCGCGGCAGTCGGTGATAGTCAGCCCCGCCTGGATTTTTTCGGCGTAGGGCACAAACAGGCCCTTGGCGCTGTAGCTCATCAATGCGGGCGAAAAACGCGCCTGGGCCTCGATCACATAACCGCGCTTGAGTAGGCGCGGCAGGAAGGTGCCGAGGTCGCTGTAACCCAGGCGCCGGTCGAATGGGCCTGCACCGGGATAAGTGATGGCTTGGCTGGGGCCGGGCTCGACCTGCCAGGTGAGGTCGCGGGCCAGGCGGCTGAGTTCCTGGGCCTGCAGGCGGGAGGTGCGCAGCTCTTTGGCGACGGCAAACCCCAGGGCCACCAACGCCATCAGCACGATCAGCCAGAACAGGCGCCGCCCATAGCGGGGCCTGGGTTTGTTTTTGGGTAGCGGCGCTGGGTCCGAACTGCCTTGTAGTTTCGCAGCCTTGCTCGATTCGGTTTGCCACAGTGCGCCCATAGTCGATTGATCCTTAACGCAGATTGATCGGACTTGTCTGAAGCTTAGTCGCTGGGGGCTGAGTGCGAGGGAAATGTATGTTTTTGATCGTTCCCACGCTCCGCGTGGGAAAGCACCCTGTGACGCTCCGCGTCACGACGTTAAGAGCCGGACGCAGAGCGTCCATAGCGGCATGCCCACGCAGAGCGTGGGAACGATCAAAGATGTGTGTTTTGGTTGTTGTGGCAAGCCCGCTCGCCACAACAGGCCCGCTCACACATGTTTTACCGTGTTCAGGCAGGCGTTTTTACGGGGTTCAGGCACTCGATAGAGCGGTCCACGGTGGTCTTGGCCATTTCCAGCAAATGCCACACGGCCAGGATCTTCGCCCGCTCGGGGCCAGGCAGCTGCTCACTGCAATTGAGTGTTGTGGCCGAAGCGCTGTCGAGCAAGCTTGCGGTGTAGAGCAGGGCGTCTTCGAAGCTCAGGTCTTCGATGTGAACGCCTTGGGTGGGCAGGTAATGGTCGATGGCGCGGTTGAAGGCGGCGCGGGCTTTGGCTGAAGTGTGGGGTGGGTCGGGGACGACTTTTTTCATTGTTTAGCTACCTTTTGGATTCGGGGAGCCGAACCTTTCGCGACTAAACGTAGGGTGGCGGCTGTACGCAGGTTAGTCGACCGGACCAAAAGGCAAAAACCGGCGCACCCGAGGGCGCCCTGCGCACAACCACCATAAACCTCATGGAGGGCCATGCACCTTTTGGAGTATCGAGCGACTAAACCCGATCACTGATGAGCAGTGACGGATCGCAGACTAGCCATCGATTCCAACAGGCACAAGGCGGAAGGGATTGTCTAGGAAACGTCCTGCAATTTAAAGAGACGCGCCTTGCTGGCCTTTTAAAAACCATGACCAGATGCCACTAACCCCACCCATTGATCGTTCCCACGCTCCGCGTGGGAATGCACCCTGTGACGCTCCGCGTCACGACTTTAAGAGCCGGACGCAGAGCGTCCATAGCGGCATTCCCACGCAGAGCGTGGGAACGATCGCGCAGATCGACGGTGATGATCGTTCCCACGCTCCGCGTGGGGATGCACCCTGTGACGCTTCGCGTCACGACTTTAGGAGCCGGACGCAGAGCGTCCATAGCGGCATTCCCACGCAGAGCGTGGGAACGATCGCGCAGATCGACGGTGATGATCGTTCCCACGCTCCGCGTGGGAATGCACCCTGTGACGCTCCGCGTCACGACTTTAGGAGCCGGACGCAGAGCGTCCATAGCGGCATTCCCACGCAGAGCGTGGGAACGATCATGCACCCAGGGCGTGGGAGTGATCGCGCAGTGGCCTGTGCGACGTTTTGTCACCCAATGCAGGTTAGATGCTCCTGTAAAATTGCATTTCAACCGGCACTTCCCCTAAATTGGGCCGTTTTTATAGTGAAAGACCCTGCTCCGGGCTTTTTATACTGCACGCCCCGCTGATCTTGCCTGGCAAGAAGGGGTCGTCCATGAGGCGGCCCCGGTTTCGACAAGGGTGCAGGCTTACCGGCTTGTACCTCGCAGACTCGACGGACACTCCAATAACAAAATGAGGTTGTACCCTTATGCCAGTCGGCAACCCACTGCCCCATGGCGAGACCGCTCAAGGCGGCCCGCTCAAACGCGAACTCGGTGAACGGCATATTCGCCTGATGGCCCTTGGTGCCTGTATCGGCGTCGGCCTGTTCCTGGGCTCGGCCAAGGCCATTGAAATGGCCGGCCCGGCAATCATGCTGTCCTACATCATTGGCGGCCTGGCGATCCTGGTGATCATGCGCGCCCTCGGCGAAATGGCGGTGCACAACCCCGTCGCCGGCTCGTTCAGCCGTTACGCCCAGGATTACCTCGGCCCGTTGGCGGGTTTTCTCACCGGCTGGAACTATTGGTTCCTGTGGCTGGTGACCTGCGTGGCGGAAATCACTGCCGTCGCCGTGTACATGGGCGTCTGGTTCCCCGACGTGCCGCGCTGGATCTGGGCTTTGGCGGCGCTGATCAGCATGGGCACCATCAACCTGATCGCGGTCAAGGCCTTCGGGGAGTTCGAGTTCTGGTTCGCGCTGATCAAAATCGTCACCATCATTGCGATGGTCATCGGCGGCGTCGGCATCATCGCGTTCGGCTTCGGCAATGACGGTGTGGCGCTGGGTATTTCCAACCTGTGGGCCCACGGCGGCTTTATGCCCAATGGTGTGCAGGGCGTGCTGATGTCGCTGCAAATGGTGATGTTCGCCTACCTCGGCGTCGAGATGATCGGCCTCACCGCCGGTGAAGCGAAGAACCCGCAGAAGACCATCCCAAGTGCCATCGGCTCGGTGTTCTGGCGCATCCTGCTGTTCTACGTGGGCGCGTTGTTCGTGATTCTGTCGATTTACCCATGGAACGAAATCGGCACCCAGGGCAGCCCGTTTGTGATGACCTTTGAGCGTCTTGGCATCAAGACCGCTGCCGGCATTATCAACTTCGTGGTGATCACCGCGGCGCTGTCGTCCTGCAACGGCGGCATCTTCAGCACCGGGCGCATGCTCTACAGCCTGGCGCAAAATGGCCAGGCCCCGGCCACCTTCGGCACCACCTCAAGCAACGGCGTACCGCGCCGGGCGCTGCTGTTGTCGATTTTCGTGCTGTTGCTGGGCGTGCTGCTCAACTACATGGTTCCGGAAAAAGTCTTTGTATGGGTGACTTCAATCGCCACCTTCGGTGCGATCTGGACCTGGCTGATGATCCTGCTGGCCCAGCTCAAGTTCCGTAAAAGCCTGAGCCCGGCCGAGGCGGCTGGCCTCAAGTACCGCATGTGGCTGTACCCGGTCAGCTCCTACCTGGCGCTGGCGTTCCTGGTCTTGGTGGTGGGCCTGATGGCGTACTTCCCCGACACCCGCATCGCGCTGTACGTGGGCCCGGTGTTTCTGGTGCTGCTGACAGTGCTGTTCTACGTGTTCAAGTTGCAGCCGACCAAAGCCGGCCTGGGCACCGCCCACTCGGCGTAACGGGCCTAGCTAATGCCGTGTATCTCACACTTAACCTGTGGCGAGGGAGCTTGCTCCCGCTGGGCCGCGTAGCGGCCCCGACGATGGGCCTGCTACGCAGGCCAACGGGAGCAAGCTCCCTCGCCACAGGTGGTGGGTTGCTCGCCCAGGCTTAGGCGTGTTGCAGGGCCGCTTGTGTGGCGACGGTCAGTTGCCGCACCAGGCGGTTCTGTTCGTCCTGCTGCAGCTCAACCAGTGACTGGCGCCGCTCCAGGTACTCATCCGAGCGTTTGTCGGGTATTTCCTTATTCAGCTGGCTCTCTTTGTACTTGATGGTGTCCTTGACCGTGGAAAACGGCTCCGGGTGACTCCTGGCCAGGTACTCGATCCAGAAATCTTCCATCAATAGCCACTCTTGCAGAGCCGGGGTTTGGCCCAGCCGGCGCAGCTCTACGCGTGCGTCATCGAGTACCGTTTCGGTCACGTACAGCTCAACGGTGTACAGCAGTTCCAGCGGGTGAAAGGGCAGCTTGAACTCTTCGGCCAATTTGTAGCGAAAGTAAATAGTGGTCTCTGCCGCATCGACTTCCAGGCCGGCCGTTCTGCGCCGTTGAATGAAGGTGTCGGAAATCTGGTCCAGTTGGCTCAAGTAGAAGTGCCCGGTGGCCAACGCAATCAGGGCGCGGTCGCTGTCGTAGGTGCGACTCTTCACCTTGGCCTGGTGGATCTGATGTTCAAACTCCATTTTGGTAAACGCCAGCAGGACACTGTCACCACAGTCTCCGGCGCCATAGGTGTTGAGGCACACCCTGTTGCGCAGTTCAGTGGAGTCGGCCATGGCCAGCAGCAAGGTCCAGACTCGTTGGGTGAGTGCTTGCCTGGACGCTGTCGCTTTGTAGGCATGGGTCTTGGGCAGGTCCCGAAGCACCTGGAACACGTCGTCTGCACGCACCTGTTCATTGTCGAGCAACTGCGCCCATATCACCCGGCGCTTGGCATGTTCAGTCGCGGGGACACCGGTCAGCCATTGATCGACTTGGTTGGCCGCAACCGGCACGTGCTGCACGCCCGGTAGGGCACCGCCCAATGGGATGCCCTCACGTTGCCTGTATTCGTCGAGCAGCACCCGGGTCCCCGGGAGCAAGGGGTTGCCATGCAGCACGGTATTGCGGTTGGTGACGCGCATACGCGCATCGGTAAACAGCACGGTGGGCACAGTAGCGATCTGGTTTTCCTGTAACAGCAGTGCGCGCATGCCGGTGCGTTGCTCGGCGCCAATCGGCCATTGGCTGATACCGGTGCCTTGCAGGCTCAAGGTGTGCAGCCGAGTCATGGCACTGACGTCGGGTGTCAGTTCCAGCGTGTTGTCGTCCAGGTGCAATTCGCGCAAGTGAGTCAGGGTGGCCAGGCGTTGGCGGGACGCTTCGGTCAGCTCGATGGTGTTGTCGCTCAGGTTCAGGTGTTCGAGCTGAGTCATGTCGGTGATGCTGCTCGGGAGTTCGTTGAGCCCGCAGTTGACTTGCAGAAACCTCAGGTTGGCGAACTTGCTCAGGAAGGCGTTGCCGGTGGCGGGGAACGCGTCACCCCTGATCAGCAGCGATTCAATGTGCCCGAACCCCCGGGTGCCGAGCATGAAGTCGGGGTCGGGCAGGTCGTTACCGTTCAGTTGCAGCACCAGGTGGTGGGTGTCGAACAGGCCGTTCGCATAAGGCGCTCGCGTTTCGCGGCGCCAGGCGCGGCGGATTTCCTGGGCGATGAAGCGCCGCCTGCCCAGGTTAATGCCTTGGGGGGCGCCGGCGTCGTTGGCATGGGGCGCCTCGGCCCACAGGGTCAGGCCGTAGTCCAGGGCTTTGTATTCGGCCTTGCGCCGTTCCAGTTCAAGCAACACGGCGGGGTCACTCATGCCCAGGCCGACGATCAAGTCCTGGGCGCCGGCCACGCTGAGGCTGGGGTAGAGCTCGCGCACCTTGCTCACCAGGTCAACCGGCTGCTGGTTGTTGAGCGGCCACAGGTTTTGCAGTGAGAAGGGGTAGGCGATAAACGACGTATCCACGGCCATGGGCGGTTGCAGCCAGTGGGGAAGATGGGGGATGCCCAACAGGGCCTTGATGGCGATGCGCTGGTTCAGGGCCGCGTCGGCAATGCCGTTTTGCAAGGTGGACAGCGCGCCACTGCCCAGCACTTGGTTGATGGCGCTCAGCAAGCCCTCGCCCATGCCACTGATCAATTGGCCCTGGTCGTCGTAGGCTCGGTAACGCCCGTCGACCTTGGCCAGCACTTTGCGTTGAGTGCCATCCAGATGCCCCGCGCTAGTGAGCAATTGGCCGTTGGTGTTGCCTTGATGGATGTCCAGCCGGGTGTTGGCCGGCCAGCCCGCCGCCGACGCGAGCACATGCAGGATGATGGTTTCGCTGTCGGGGTTGCCCAAGGAGGGCAGGTACAGACCTTCAAACGCGCGGTTCAGGCGCACATCGTTACGGGTCAAGCGTACCTGTTCGGCCAGGCGCAGGCCGACCTTATCATGCTCGTACAGTTGCTTGATTTCGCGCGGGCTGGCCTGCTCCAGAATCGCATCGAGGGCGCTGCCGGGCACGTCCGGGTAGTGGTGTTTGAAGCGGCGTTGCAGTGCCGTGCCGTTGCCTTCGCTTTGGGCGTAGAGGCTGTCGAACAATTGGGTGCGCTCGCGATAGGCATATTCGGCGACCTTCTTGGCCAGTTTGAACAGGCGTTCTTCAAGGCTCTTGGGTAGCTCACCCAACAGGGCGCGGGCCACGGTGTCGTTCTGGGCGATGTTGGTCAGGGGGGCAGACCCGCGGCTTTGCCTAACGCTCATGCGTAGGGTGTGTTCGGCCTGCACGTTGGCGCTCGGGTAGCTGCGAATAATGCGACCGTCGCTGTCGACCACCTGCAGCACATGGCTCGACGGCCATTCGGGCAGGGCGCAGGCCAAGAGTAATTGCAGCGCCGGTCGCGCGTTGCCGGTGGCCGAGTAGGTGGTCATGGCCTGGATAAAATGCTCGATTTCGCGCTCGATGCGAAAGCGTTTGCTGGTATCTGCCAGCAGCGGTGGCGGCGGCCGGTTAGCGCTGTGCACCTCGCGCAAGGCGCGGGCCGGGGTGTCGGTGACCCGCAGAATGCGCGCGGCGGTTGGCTGGTCGACATGGTAGCCCTCCGGGCCCAGGCGGTAGAACAGAAAGTAGTCACTCCAGGCCATGGGGTTCTCGCTGGACAGTCGCCACGCGCCACGACGATTGTGCTCAAGGCGCGGGGTGTCGACGCCGACTTTTTCCGGGTGTTTGAGACGCCATTTCAGCAAGCTGTTATCGAAGGTGATCGGGTACAGCGAGCCGTACAGCGGCATCAGTTGCTGGCCCTGGTATTCGTACAGGCCTTCGGCACTCGGCTGCAGGTCGGAGGGCAAGACGAGGCGCTGTTCGTATTGCACCAGGGAGTTGTCCAGCAGGCTGATATAGCCATCGGGGCTGCGTTGAGTACTCATCAAGTCGCCGAGGGTCTTGCGAAAACCTTCGGCATCACTGGCCGATTGCATGCCCAGTTGCAGGCGCTCATGGGGTTGCAGTACCGAGCCGATGGCCAGGTAAAAACTGTCCACGGCCGGTGTCACCGGGATGGGCCCGCCGTTGCGCATGTCGTAGGCCTCGTAGCGGCCGTCGCCGTAGTGCAGCAGTTCGACCGTGGTGTCGTCCGGCCCGGTGGAGACGTAGCGGTCGGCCGGCGCGCCTTTGCTCATCTGGGTGATCACAAAGTGACGTTTGAGCGTGTTGCGCACCAGGCTGGAGGCGAACTCTTTGGCCCATAGGTCGGTGTCGCGCTGGAACGTGCGGGCGTGGTAGAGGCCGTCGATAACTGCGTCGATGCGTAAAGCGGTGCGGTGATGTTCCAGGTGTTGCTGCACCTGCGTAGGCAACTGGCCGTGGCTTAGAAACTCGGTTTGCTGGCGCGGGCTCAGCGGCGTTTGCAGCAACAGTTGTTGCAGGTTGGCGGGGGTCAGTGGCGGGTACAGTTCGCGCAGTTTTTGCAGCACAGGCGTGATCTCCACCAGCGGTGGTGCCACCTTGGTCGCCACCAGGTCGCGGGCGCTGTCGGTCACCGGCACTTCGCCGCGAGCCATGCCGGCATAGCGGGTCATGGCGTTGAATAAGTCCAGTTGCCGCACCTTGGCCAGGGCGCTGATCTGCAACCGTATGCGGGCGATACGTTGCGCCAGGGTCAGGTGCGCGCTGCCCTCGTTGCCCAGGGTGGAGTGGGCAGGTTGCCGGGCGATGATCAGCTCGAACAACTGCTCTTGGGACGCGACGCCGACCGTATCGTCGCCCAAGGCCAAGTAAGTGCCGTCATCGCGTCGCGTGAGGTCGATGGTGTGGGCGCTGGGCGCCGTGTGCTCGTTAACCGCGTAGGTTTCAACGTGGGTGCCCGCTTGGTTATGCACGCGGATGACGGCGTCCTGCGGCCAGGTCTCAAGCTGTGTCAGCAGGCACAGCACGCTGCTGTCGGCATGCGGCGGCATATGGCCGCGACGGTGGAAGTCGTGAATCAATTGCTTGATCAACTGATCGACCTGCAGGCGGCGCACGCTTTCGGTGAGGTGGATCGGCGCGGGCTCGCCGCCCCAGATGCGGTTCAGTGTGGCGCGGGTGGGTGCGGTGCTGCGCAGCATACGCTCCATCGCGGCGCGGGGTACGGAGCTTGAGCCCTCGGGCAGCATGCGTTCGGTCAACTCCACGTCCGACAGGGTGTGGGCGTTTTGCAGGTCAAACGTCCAGGCTTGCTGCGCCGGGTCAAAAATAATCGGCGGTGCGAAGGTCGCGTCGTTGTGTGGCTTGAGCGCAATGCGCCCGGTCTGGGGATCAATGCGCACCTGGGCCACCACGCGCTGCTGACCCTGGACCAGCCAAGCGTATTGGCTGGCGTTGACCTGATACACGCCCTGGGGGTTGGCCATTTGGCCGTTGAGCAGGTTTTGGTCAAGGGTGGCGTAGGGGCTGATATCGGGTTTCCACAACTCGAATTGGCCATCGGCACGCTGCACTTTGCGCGGGTTGCCCAGGCGCTGCAGCAGGCCTTCGATACGCTGGCGATGGACGCGCCCGGCAGTGGCAGTCAGCAGGCTGTTGACCGCCAGGTCGGCGACGTCTGTCATGGCTGCGGCAAAATGACTCGCTTCACCCTGGGCCGCTTCAGTGATGCCGACCACCAGGCTATAGGTGAGGCTGCCGAACACCACCACCTGCATGATCCGGTTCAACCCGCTGACGCCGCCGGGTACGGGCGTGAGCAGCAGTTGCAGGATCTCGTCGGCGACCGCGGCGGCGCCGTCAATCACGGCTTGCAGGTCGCGTTCGGAACGGTTGGTGGCCAGGGTCGACAAGTTGGCGTGGTAACGCTGCACCTGGCGTGAGGCGAAGGCGTGCACCAGGCTTTTCACCGGGCCGGATTTCGCGTCGACGCTAAAATGCAGGCGTTCGAGGGTGCGCTCCGGGAACCAGTGATGGAAGGTGTCGTAGAGGAACCCCGCCGCATCAGTGAGGCCGACAGGGCGCTGCTCTTCGCTCAACAGTTGCTTGAACGCGTGCATCTGCGCCATCGGTAATTGCCGGGCAAACCAGCCCAGGTCGCCGCGGTGATGGCTGCTTTTCAAGTCGGCGAGAAACGCTGCGTTGGCGGCCCTGGCATCCGTATGAAAGCGCAGCGCGCCGCCCGGGCGAAACGGAAAGTAGGAGACGACGCCGAGGCTGGCCACGTGGATCAGCAGCAGCGGCAACGGCGTTGAGATGCCGTAGGGCGAGGCATCCATGCTCAGCGTATCGAAGGCCAGGGCCGGGCCACTGCCGTCGATGGCGTGCACCAGTTTTTCGTAGAGGGCCTGGGTGATGCCGGTGCTGGCGCGGTCACGATAGGCTTCCAACGCTTCGAACAGCAGGCAGGCACGCGCACTGGTTTCGATCAGCGCCTGGAGATTGCCACCTTGGGCAAGAGCCGCTTTCAGACGGGTTTGCAACTGGCCACCCAGGTTCAGCTCGCGGCTGATAGCGACAAAGCGCGGCACGTCCAGTTGTTGTTTATCCACCCCGGTGAGGTAGGTCGAATCGACAAAGCTGTGCCCGGACTTCTGCTTCGTCTGCGTGGCAAAATCGAAGTTCAGGCAGGCTGCATCCCAGAGCGACAGTGTGGATAGGTGGGGGCGGTATTTCCATTCATCATAGGCGCGGCGATGGCGTGAGCCTGAAACGGGCTTGGCGCTACTGGTGCGTGGTTCCCACGGCAGCGGCACACTCACTTCCTCCAGGTAGCGGGTGTGCAGAAAAATCGTCTCGGGGTCCAGGCCATTGAGTGTGCTGCGCAATTGCGCCAGGCCCTCGGTTTTGAAGGCATTGATCAGTGCGGTGTTTGCCGTGTCCACCGCGTTCAGGGCCTGGAGAGCTTCGCGTTGCAGCCGCACATAGTGCTGTTGTTGACTGAGTGTCAGGCCGGTGAAGTTGTGCGCGAGGGTCTGGCGGATAAAGTCCAGGGCCTGTTGGCGGGTCCAGGATTCGTTGGACTGCAGGTTGCCCGACAGTCCGTTGAGCAGTTGATGGGTAGACAAAGGCATTTCCTTTCACAGTCAAGTGGAAGGTAAATGGAAACACCCGTCTGGCGCTGGCGGGCGCTACCTATGTAGCGCTGGTTTGGCCGGCGCGCGGCGCCTGGTTGAGGCGCTTGTTGAACTCCATCCAGGCGGCAAGGGCCGACATCAACACCACGCCGACCAAGGCCGTCAGCAATTGCATGGTCACGGCGTCGTCCGCCAGTGCATTGAGCATGTCCGCCAGGGGCGCCAGCACCACGCCCAGGCAGAACACTTCCAGGGAGTACCGGCCCATCTGGCCAACCCGTTCGGCCAGGCGGTTTTGTGTCCATTCGCGGCCGGGCAGCAGCTTGGCGGTCACGTAGGCCAGCGCCAGGAAATGCACGAGGCGCACCGGTGACAGGTCGGTTTTGCTGATGGGGTACAGCCAGTTGCTGAGCAGCTGCGGCATCACCGCGTCATGTATGTGCGGCCAGAGCCAGGACACGGTGATCACCCCGGCGACCACCACATACAGCGCAGCGGCGACGAACAGCGGTTGACGTTGCAAGGGGCGCGTCTCGGGCACCTTGGGCCGCTGACTGTAAATGGCCGCCGCGCCCCCCAACACAAACAGCAACTGCCAGGTGACCGGGTTGAAATACCACACGCCATCGGCGATGGCCCGCAGGTTCCAGCCCATCCACGGCGCCATCAGGTACACCGCCAGCGAGACGCCAACCACCGCCCAGGTGGCGCGCACCATCAGCGGCAGCACCACGGACAAGCCGGCCAGCAAGACGATGTACAGCGGCAGCGGGTCCATGAGGTTGGGTTTGAAGCGCAACAACAGTTCATCGACCAGGGCTTGTTGCGGGTGCGTGACGAAGTGCGTCAGGCCCATCTCCTCGACCAGGTCGCGGGTTTGCACATGGCTGTTGGCGAAGAACACGATGCCCATCAACATCGCCAGCAGGAAGATATGCACCACGTACAACACCCAGGTGCGCCGCAGGATCTTCAGGCAGGCCATCCAATAGCCTTCGCGCTGCATGACTTTGCTGTAGGCCAGCACCGAGGCGAACCCGGCGAGGAACACGAACACCTCCGCGGCATCGCTGAAACCGAAGTTGCGCAGCGTGATCAGGCCGAGAGGATTGTGGGGGACGTGATCCCAGAAAATGAAGATCAACGCCAGGCCCCGAAAAAAATCGATGCGCGGGTCGCGTCCGTTCAACATGGCAGCGGGCTCTTGGACAAAAGGTTTATTAATGACCGGTGAATGCGCGTGTTGTCGTACGCCACACGTCGGGCGGGCGCAGGTTGGCGGTATTTGTAAGCAAATGCAAAGGCTTGGTATTACTGAATGTCTCCAGGCCGGCCTGATGGCCGGGCAGGCTTTGTGGGTGCTATCAGACGGCATTGACTTCACGCGGCTCAGAACTGTCCGCCCGCACCATCTGCCACAGGCGCGAACTGAACTCGCGATTTACCTCATCCGATGCTTGGCCGACAGCTGCGACGGGGATTCAGGCCCGCCGCAACACGTTTACTCCTGAGGGAAATGAGCCAAAGCTGCCGAACGTTTGCCGATATCGCCAGACGGCAAGTTCGGGTCATCGGCACGGGTTATGAAGCGATGCTGTGGCAGTTTCAAATGGCCTTTTTCGAATTCCGCGAACGTCGGTGTAGCCCGAGTGTAATGAAAGTGCGCATACCACAGCAGGCGTGGAGGCGTGGCTGTCAGGTCCCACACCTCATACTCTTGCATGTAGTCGGTGCGACCATCTGCGCGTTTGCCCAGATTCTTCATCGCGCTGGTTTTACGCACCTCGACGACGCGTTGTGTGGCGAGGTCATCAAGCATCCCGTCGGTGGGGTTCTGGCTCGCCAGGGATTCGCGTGTACGCATCGCACGCCCCGTGGTGGTCAGTTCCTGGGCTTTGCTGCGCAGTTGCCCAATGATCGCTTCCTGAGAGGCAACGCGTTCGATACGGTTGGCGCGCAGGGTGAGTTCGGCAGCTTCGCTGATCATCATGTCTTCCAGGCTCACTGGCAGCATGCCTTGGCGGGCAAAGCCTTCTACTTTTGCCTGATAAGTAGCCACCCCGGCCAGACGGGTTTGGGCCTCCGCGACCAACACGCCTTTCGCTTGTGAGGCTGCTGGGGGAGAGGCCGCCGGAGGTTCTATCAGCCGGGCCTTGCTGTCTTTTTTTTGTTCCCATATTTCAGTCGGGCCATTGAGGTTTTCGATTTCGTATTGCTTTGTGCCTGTGGTTGACGAGGTGCTTTCTACGCCGATCAGCAGTTGGTTATCTTCGGTTTCAAAAACTTTCCTTAAGGGGGCTCCGGGTTTCTGGCGCACCTTGGGGGCAGACTGGCCCAAGCGTTTGCGGGCGAGTTCCATCATCCCTTCAAGACTTTTGAGCAGTTGTGGCAGCTGGGGCAGGTCGAAGTGCTGGGGGTAACCGGTGCTGAAGGTTTGCAGGTCGAGGCTGAAGCGGGTGTAGGCCCGGATGCAGTCGTTGAGGATTGTCTCGCGTTGTTTGACGGTGACCGTTGTGGTCGTCAGTGAGTAGTGGGTCTGCAGTGCACGATAGGCCCGCTTAAAAGCCACTTTGATTCTCTCTTGCAGGTAAAGCCAGGACGGATCAAGGACGTTGTCGTAGCGGTTGAAGGTCTCAAGACTGTATGACGTTCTAAGGTGTTGTCGGAAGTCGGGGCTGTAGAGGTCGTTCCAGTTCGTGATGTCTGTGCGTAAGTCTTCGATCTGTTTAAGGACTTTGCTCACGTTGTCATTGATCTGCTGCTGCGTTTCTCCTGCGACGCGGCCGTTTCTGCGTAGATCGGCTTCCTGGGCGCGCAGATTGATTTTGTCGTTCCACTCGTTCAACTGCTTCAGCGCAAAGTCGACCTGGTCGAGCTCCTTCAGGATATTTACGCTGTGTTCTTTGTTGGTCTGCAGATAACGGAAAAAATCTTGAAATTGCTGCGGTGAGGGCGGGTTGGTGCCGCGCTTTTTGGTGATGCTATCCAGTCGTGTCACGCTACTGCGCGCCAGCTCGTTGTATCGATGGCTGATGATCCACGCGTTTCGGCTTTTCATGCCTTTGAGGGCGAGGTGTTCTCCAGCGGGGGCCAACTCCAGGATTTCGTCAATCGCCCTGGCGTGTTCAATCGCCAGGTTAATGTCCTTGTTGTAGGACTGTTCCAGGGTGGTCTGCAAGGCTTCGCGAGTTGCAACGTCGCTTTGGTTGGAGGCTTTTTGCAGGTTTTCCGTTGTGGCCAATTGGGCATCGAACTGCTGGCCCAAGGTATTGGCTCGGTGGGTAATTGCCTGCTGGCGGCGTATCACTCTATCGGTCCACCAGGGTGATAACCGCTCACGAATAGCCAGCGGCCATAACGGTTCCAGCGTGTCTGCCAAGTGCCCAAGTACGCCACCGCCACCGGCAAGTCCACCATTTTGCAAGACGCCATGGACACCGAAATGGGTATCCCACTGCCCGGCTTCATCCAGGGCAATCGGCTGTTTGTATAGCTTTTGCGAGTTACCGCTTAACCGCCAGTCGCCATTGTGCAGTTCAACCTGGTAGACCGTGTCCTGGCGCACGATAAAGTGGCCATCGGCATGTTGATAAACGCCACGGTAAAGGCCGTGCGTGGCCGGTTGAAGATGATCCAGGGCGATCAGTTTTTCGTAGGCATAACCCTTGAAGCGTTCGGTGATGTGCCGGGTTTTTCGCGTCGGGGGCAATTGCGCATAACCACCGCTCTTGAGCGCATTGTGAACGTGACGCGAAAAAGTGCGGCTCCGTGCCGTACTGGGTGTGATGCCGACTCCACCGGCGACATCGATGGCGGCATCAATCAGCGATTGCAGGACCATGACAAGGTCTTGCATGCCTTGAACATGATCGCCACGTCGAAACGCGTCGACCGCCTGAGTGGCGCTGGTCCAGACGTCATGCAAACCGATCACGGTGCCGACTATGGGCACCACACCCATGGCCATTTTTATCCAGTTAAAAGTTCGTTCACCTTTGAGCGCGTAGTTTTCCAGGTACAGATCGTCGTTGGAGCGCGAGGTTGCCTGGTGCGCTTCCTTCAAACGCCCCATCTGGACATGCAGCAAATGGTCTGCCAGTGAAGTGGTAACCGCCCAGGGGTGGGCCTCATTCACGCCGATTATCGGGTCGAAATTCCTCAGTACTGCCTGGTTGATTCGGCTGGCATGGCTTTCAACGTTGCCCCCCAGCGCTCGCTGTGCCAGGTAGTTCACCATCGTGTTATTTGTGCACTCATTGTAAAGCGCCTTTCGGGCCCCCTCGAGCGTCGTGAATCGGCGCAAGTAGCGGCCGTCCGGGTAATCAGGAAGATAGAGCAGGGTCTGCCCGGCACTTTTCAAATGAATAAAGGTAATGCCTGATAGCGTGCTGGTGCCGCCCTTGGTGTCTTCGCCGCCAACGCTCAGAAAGGCCGGCAGCAATTGCAGCGTATCGCCTTTCACCTGCCAGGCCTCATGCGTCCTGGCCTCAATGGCGATGTTGAAACGCTGCAGTTCATCGCTTGTCAGCTGGCCTTGCAGGAACGCGAGTTGTCCCTGGATCTCGAGCATCAAACGGTACGGTTCGCGCAGGCATTCCAGCCGATGCTCGCGAGTAAATGCGGCTTCATTGCTGGCGCCCAGGAAAGTCTTGTGGATCAGGTTGGTGTAATGCTGGGCCGGGTCCAACTCGGGTATCAGGGTAAGCAGGTAGCCGCTGGTGATTGCTGCCTTCAGGTTCTCGCGTTCGCTGGCATTTTCGCTGCTGACGTTTACTTTCATGAACGCCAGGCGCTCTTTGAGTGCTGAGTCCAGGTTGGTCAACGCCAACTCCTCCAGCGACAAACTAACCCGGGCAGCGCTGGGAATCAGCACGGTTTTGGTCGGCGTACTGGGAGCACCGGCGGCAGGGAAAAAGTGCTGTTCATGGGTCACCGACGCGGGCAGATCCACTTGCACGGTGAAGGGCTGTTGCACAGAAAAGTCCCGGGCCAGGCGCGCGTCGAGGCGCTTTTTACAAAAGCTGATGCTCTGCGGCAGGTACAGGTCCAGCAGGGTGTCGGCCTGCTGAAAGGCTTGGATGTAGGCCTCGATTTTGGCTTTTAACCACGTCTTATCGGCGGGTGGCACTTTTCCTAACCATTCAGGCAATTGCCGGGAGAGGGCGCTGCTCTGGTTTTGCTCCAGCAGTTGGGAGTAGGCGAGCTCTCTGGCGGCATGGGCGGGCACACCGAGTTCGTTAATGGCCTGCAGGCGTATTTTTTCCAGTTCCGTTGCCCGTTGTTGGGCGTCGTCCGCGTCTGGAGTGCGACTAAACAATACTTGGATCTGCTGTACGCAGTCATCAAGTTGAGCCTGCAGGCTGTAGTCGAATGCGTCATGACTCAACACGCGCCGTTCAAGGGTTGTTTGCGGGTTGCCGGTTGGGTCGACTTGCAGCCAGTGCTCCAGGGCTTGAACGCTGTCCAGGCGTAGCAGGCCGCCCGTCTTGCCTGGCCAATAAAGCAGCAAGGTATGGGGCACGGTGTGGTCTTGCGCAGTCCCGGCTTGGGTGATGAGCAGCACGCCGTTCAGTTCTTTGCGGGTGGTGATGCTCTGGCCATTGGTGCGTTCAGTCGCCGACAAGGTCAGCGTGGAGATGGCCACCTGCACCTGCGGTTGTGTGGCTTTGGAGGTGTCCAGCCGCATCAGCAGCGTGTGTTCGTGGCTACTGATCTGCCCCAGTTGGCGCTGAATGTCGGCCTCATGAATCAAACCCTGCAATCGCGCTTGGTACAAAGCGTTGTAATCGGCCTGGTTTTTTTGTTGCAGCTCCAGCAATTTGATCACCGGTTTTTGATTAAGCAGCGCAGACGCGGCCTGGGTGGCGTCCTCTTGAGCCTGGTGCAGCGCATCAAACGAGGTGCTGAACGCGAGCAGGCGCGGGTTGTTCGGCTCACCCTGGAAGTCCGCCCCCATTAAGGTGGTCAGGGCCTGTCGCTGCTGTTTTATCGCGCCGCGCCGCAGGGCAAGGGGCATGTCAGCAGTCAGGCCGGTGAAGGCTATGGGCGGTGGTTCGTCGGTGCCGGCATCGGTTAGCGGCGGCGGTGCCGGTGGGGGCGGGGCAAAGAAAGCGTTGTCGCGATGTTGTCGTTCTATGCGCTCGGCTGCTTCCAGGGCTTTGGCACCATGGGTAGCCAGGTCGCTGCTGGGGTTGGTAAACAGGCTGTCCTGTTTTTCTTTGAATTGTTGCTCCAGCAGTTGGGTCAACCCGGTTTGCAGCGGCTGGGTGATCAGGCGGTAGTCGACGAGGTAGTCGTCCAGCCACTGCGTAACGCCCTGGAAAAGCCCCGATTGCTCACCCAGCCAGCGCTCCATGGCCACTCGGTTGTTGAACAGCTTCAGGGCCGGTTGACGGGTGGGCAGGTAAAGTAATTGAAGGCTCGGCTCGGCATCCAGGCTCAGGACCAGGGCACCTGGCAGTTCCACTGAGGACTGGCCGGGGCGGTTTAACAGTAGCTGTTCGACATAGATTTTCTGACCGTCAACCTGCAACTCTCCTGCAGGCGGGTCGATGAGGGTCAGCAGCGGTTTCAGTTGATCGGCGCTGAGGGTCCTCAACGCGCAGGCCACTTGCCCGGCGGCTTGAAGATGGGCGCTGTATAAGGTGATGGCCAAGTCACGGCGAGACATCGCCGTGCCAGGCGCGCGCGCGAACCAGTAAGTGGCCCAGCGGTTTCTGAGCAGTTGTCGGGCATCCATTGTTTTTTTGAGGTAATGAAGCAATTCCACTGGTCGTGACGCGTAGTGCGTCTGATCTTGCAGGCCAATGATTCGGCATTGTTGATCAAGCGATGGGTCCAGGGGAGGGAACCCCTGCACAAACGCGCAGGCCTGGGCCAGGGTGATGTAGCGGTCTGGCGTATCGCCCTGGGCAAAAAAATGCACTTGGACGCTGTCGCCGTCCAGGTTCATTGTTTGCTTGAGCCATTGGTTGATACAGGCGTGCACACTTGGCACGTTGGCGGTCAGTTCGAGCAAACGCTGGCGACTGTCCTGCCAGCGCGCGGTGGCTTCCAGGAACAGGCTTTCATCTGTGGCGCGCCCCAGCATTCGGGAAGGGCCGCCGAAATCGGTCAGCGCAATGGGCGAGGAAATTTGAGGTGTATCCGTCATGTGGCTCTACTCATGCAAAGAGGGAGCCTCATTTACGTAGAGTGGGGCCAACATCAGGGCCTACATAGTTAGCAGTTGATGACCGCTCGGCGTCATTTGAACACGCTTCATCAGGCTCGCGTGTTACTGGAAGGCAAGAACAGCACACTAGACATCAATGATCACCAATGTGCCATGGCTGCCTGCGAGTACGGCATGGGCGATACCGGCCTCCATCAGGTACATCTGGCCGGCTTCCACGCGGATTTCCTGATTGCCGATGCTCAGGCGCAGCAGGCCGCTGACCACCAGTAGCCCTTCGTTGTAGTCATGGGTTTCTTCTTCGTACGCCTGCTCGTCCATGCGCAGCACCTTGATCCGCGCCGGGCCTACCTGGCCCAGGCGGGTGGATTTCCAGCTGTCGGGCAGTTGCCCGGCGATGGCGTTGAAGTCGAGTAACGGCATGAGAATCTCCTTGTTTCAACGATGCCGTCGGTGGTCCGGTTCAGCAGTCAATAATTTCTAAATGATTACGCAGCGACGATTTCATGCGGCTCAAAGCTGTCCGCCCGCGCCATCTGCCACATGCGCGAATAGAACTCGCCGTTTACCTCACCCGTCAGCAATTCTCCGGGCTTGAGGAACACATGCAACTGCGAGAACAGCTTGATTTCAGTCGCCGACATGCGCCGCACCAAGTGCTTGGCCGACAATTGCGACGGATGATCCAGGCCTGCCGCGGCGAGCATTTCCGCCAGGGCCTTGAGGGTGTTGCGATGGAAGTTGAACACACGCTGGGCTTTGTCGGGCACCACCAGCGCGCGCTGGCGCAGCGGGTCTTGGGTGGCGACGCCGGTCGGGCATTTGTTGGTGTGGCAGCTTTGCGACTGGATGCAGCCGATGGCGAACATGAAGCCGCGCGCCGAGTTGGCCCAGTCGGCGCCGATGGCCAGCACGCTGGCAATATCGAACGCGCTGACGATCTTGCCGCTGGCGCCGAGCTTGATCTTGTCGCGCAGGTTCAGGCCGACCAGGGTGTTGTGCACAAACAGCAGGCCTTCACGCAACGGCACGCCAATATGGTCGGTGAACTCCACGGGCGCGGCGCCGGTGCCGCCTTCCTTGCCGTCGACCACGATAAAGTCCGGGAGGATGCCGGTTTCGAGCATCGCCTTGGCAATGCCCATGAATTCCCACGGGTGGCCCAGGCAGAACTTGAAGCCCACCGGTTTGCCGCCGGACAGTTCGCGCAGTTGGGCGATGAACTGCATCATTTCAATCGGCGTGGAAAACGCGCTGTGGCGCGACGGCGAGATGCAGTCTTCGCCCATCATGATGCCGCGGGTTTCGGCGATTTCCTTGGTGACCTTGTGCTTGGGCAGGATCCCGCCATGGCCGGGCTTGGCGCCCTGGCTCATCTTGATTTCGATCATGCGCACCTGCGGGTTCTGCGCCTGTACGGCGAAGCGCTCCGGGTCGAAGCGGCCGTCGCTGGTGCGGCAGCCGAAGTAACCGCTGCCCAGTTCCCAGGTCAGGTCGCCACCGTTTTCGCGGTGGTAGGGGCTGATGCTGCCTTCGCCGGTGTCATGGGCAAAATTGCCGAGCTTGGCGCCCTGGTTCAACGCGCGAATCGCGTTGGCGCTCAACGAGCCGAAGCTCATCGCCGAGATGTTGAACACCGACGCCGAGTACGGCTGCGTGCATTGCGGGCCGCCGACCATCACGCGAAATGCGCTGGGGTCGCTCAGCGGCGCCGGGCGCATGGAGTGGCCGATAAATTCGAAGCCCGACTGGTACACGTCGATCAAGGTGCCGAAGGGTTTGTCGGCGGTTTCGTTCTTGGCGCGCGAATAGACCAGCGAGCGCTGCGAGCGCGAGAACGGCAGCGCATCGCTGTCGGACTCCAGCAGGTATTGACGGATTTCCGGGCGGATGGCTTCCACCAGGTAACGAATATTGCCCAGGATCGGGTAGTTACGACGCACCGCGTGGGGGCTTTGCAGCAGGTCGAACAGGCCGATCAGGCTGAGAATGCCGGTGACCACGGTGATTGGCCACAGCCATTCATGTTCGATAAAAGGGAGGCTTACGAGGGTGAAAATGACGCACACGGCAAAGAAGGCGTAACGGCTTAGCAGGGACAGGCTCATACGTTTTTCCTTGGTTCACTCATCAGGACCAATAGGAACCGCTTTGGTGTGGCGAGGGAGCTTGCTCCCGCTGGGCTGCGTAGCAGCCCCAAACCAGGCGCTCTCGATGCATCAGGTGCATGGTTGCGACTGGTTTGGGAGCGCTTCGCACTCCAGCGGGAGCAAGCTCCCTCGCCACAAAAGCTGGCGCCCACAGGGCTCGATCAGGCGTTTTGCGCCTGTAGAAAGATCGAGAACAGCTCCGACTGGGATTTGATCCCTAGCTTGCTGTACATGTGTTTTTTATGGACTTTCACGGTTTCAACAGAGATTTCCAGCTTACGAGCGATTTCCTTGCTGGAGCAACCGCTGAGCATCAAGCGGCCTACATCCAGCTCGCGGGCGGTGAGTTGCGCGCCCCAGCCATCATTCTGAATCGGCGGCTGCGGGGCGCTGACCTGATTGAGCTCATAGGGCAGGCGCTGGCGCAGCAGGCTCAGCACCCAAGGCTGAATCAGCGACAGCAGGGCGATCTGCTGCGGGTCAAAACGCTGTTTCGAGCCCAGGGACAGACACAGGGTACGCCCATCCGGCAGTTGGCAATTAAATTGGATTTCATCCGCCACCACGTTCAGGCGGAAGTAGCGCTGATAGTACTCGGTGAGTTCGAAGTGCTCCGGCGCGACGTCGGCCAGGCGAAACAGCCCGGTGCGTGAGTGCTCGCGGCTGGCGATGTAGAAGGGGTCGAGCAGGTACAGGCCGTTGAGGTAGTCCTGGAACAAGTGGTCTGGCGCGCCGTCGGCGCCTGGGCATTCGGCGAACACCAGCGGGCGGTGCGCGCTGCTGAACAGCAACACCACCCAGCTGTCGAACGGCACATACGGGTCCAGCAGCCGCACCAGCTGGGTCCAGAAGTTGGCCTGGTCGAGGGCGTCTATCATTTGCCCCACCGAACGGTGCCAGGCGATGTCTTGCAGCGAGACCGTCATTCGTCTACCCCCATAGGGTTACCCCGGCGGCGTGATTTCCCCGGCGGGTGCGGCTGCGCATACTGCGCCACAGATAAAACAACAGGACTTCCCATGAAGGTCGAATTTGCCCAGTTGGCAGGTCGTGATAACGGCACAGCTTACAACCTTGAGCGCGCCTTGGCGGCAATTGCTGCGTGCGCCGCCGACACACAATTGATCATATTCCCGGAAACCCACCTGATGGGCTTCCCTTCAGCCGAGACCGTCGCCGACATCGCCGAGCCGGTAGACGGCCCCACCGTACAGGCGGTTATCGAGGCGGCCCGCGCGCGCAATATCGCCGTGGTGATTGGCATGGCCGAGCACGACGACGGCCAATTCTATAACACCACTTTGCTGATTACCCCCGAAGGCATCGCCCTGCGTTATCGCAAGACCCACCTGTGGGCCTCGGATCGCGGCGTGTTCACGCCGGGTGATCGCTATGCCACCTGCTTGTGGAACGGCGTGCGCGTTGGCCTGTTGATCTGCTACGACATCGAGTTCCCGGAAACCGCCCGCGCCCTGGCGCAACTGGGCGCCGAACTGCTGATCGTCACCAACGGCAACATGGACCCTTACGGCCCCACGCACCGCACCGCGATCATGGCCCGCGCCCAGGAAAACCAAGCGTTTGCGCTGATGGTCAACCGGGTGGAAGAGGGCGATGGCGGGCTGTTGTTTGCCGGCGGCAGCGCCTTGGTCGACCCAATTGGCAGCTTGCTGTTCGAAGCCGGGCGCGAGGAAGGGCAATTTACCGTCGAGCTGGATCTCGACCAATTGGGGGCGGCTCGCAAGGACTACCGCTACCTGGACGACCAGCGCTTGAAATTGCCGGGTGAGGTGATTGAGCGCACTGACGGGACACGCGAACTGCTGATCCCCAACGCTTAAGAATGGCCCCTTGTGGTGAGGGAGCAAGCTCCCTCACCACACAAGCTGCATCCATCATAAAAATAGTGCTCGTGCTGCACCGACTTCAGTTCTGCCATAAATCTAATAAATCAGCGGAGAATCGCTCATGGCTCGTTTGCAACGCACCCTGTCGTTAGGGTCGGTGGTGCTGTTTGGCATCGCCTATATGACGCCGATCATTGTGCTCGGCACCTTCGGCATCCTCGCGCAATCCACCGCCGGCATGGTCCCGGCCGCTTACCTGGCCGCCTTGGTGGCGATGTTCTTTACCGCCATGAGTTACGGGCGCATGGCGTCGGCCTTTCCGGTGGCCGGTTCCGCCTACAGCTACGTGCGCAAGGCCATCAGCCCCAAGCTGGGTTTTATCGCCGGTTGGGCGGTGTTGCTCGATTACCTGTTCTTGCCCATGGCCATCTGGCTGATCGGCGCTGCGTACCTGCATTCGGCATTCCCTGCGGTGCCGCAGTGGATCTGGGTACTGGCGTTTATCGGGATCACCACGGCGATCAATATCATCGGTCTGAAACTGGCCAACGGTATTAACGCACTGCTGATGCTGGTGCAGTTCCTGGTGCTGATCGCGTTTGTGGCGCTGTGCATCCATTACATCGGGGGCGACGCGAGCAAGCCGCTGTGGACGATCACGCCATTCTTCAACGGCCAGATGCAAATGCCGCTGATCATGAGCGGCGCGGCCATCGCCTGCTATTCGTTCCTGGGCTTTGACGCGGTCAGCACGCTGACTGAAGAAACCCGTGACCCGCGCCGCACCATTCCGCGGGCGATCATGCTGATCACCTTGATCGGCGGGCTGATCTTCGTCGGCGTGTCGTACTTTGTGCAGATCGCCCACCCGTCCTTCGAGTTTGCCGATGTGGATTCGGCGGCCTATGAAATCGCGCGCAATATCGGCGGTGACTTGTTTGTGTCGATCTTCCTGATCGGCCTGATCGTCGGCCAGTTCGCCTCGGGGCTGTCGGCCCAGGCCAGTGGTTCGCGCCTGTTGTTCGCGATGGGGCGTGACGGCGTGTTGCCCAAGTCGTTCTTCGGCACGTTGCACACGCGCTTCGGCACGCCGGTCAACAGCATCCTGTTGTGTGCAGTCGTGGCGTTGCTGGCGTTGAAGCTGGACGTGACCACCTCTACCTCGTTCATCAACTTCGGCGCATTCCTGGCGTTCAGCCTGGTGAACCTGTCGGTGATCTTTCACTACTGGATCGGTGCCAAAGAACGCGGTGTGCGTGAGTTGATCCTGTTCCTGCTGTTCCCGGCCATTGGCCTGCTGGCGGATGTGTGGCTGATGGTCAGCCTCGATCACCTGGCGATTTACCTGGGCGTGGCGTGGTTGGCAATCGGCCTGGTTTACCTGGGTTTTCTCACGCGCGGCTTTTCGCAGCAGCCGCCGGAAATGGACTTCCAGGAAGCCGCATAGAAGCGCGCGGTCTATTCTTATTGCAATCGGTTCTCGTTTTGGCGCATGATTTTGCGTTACTGTATAACGCATCAAATGCACCCAGACGCCCCGGAGGCTTTATGAAAGCTGGTATCCATCCCGACTACCGCACCGTGCTGTTCCACGACACCGCCGCCGACGTGTTCTTCCTGATCGGCTCCACCGCCGACAGCGACCGCACCCAAAAACACAGCGACGGCAACACTTACCCGTACATCCCGCTGGACGTGTCCAGCGCCTCGCACCCGGTCTACACCGGCCAACAGCGCAAGACCCAGGCCGAAGGCCGGATTGCCGGGTTCAACAAGCGTTTTGCTTCGTTTGGGTCGAGCCCGAAAAAAGCCGAGGCGTGAGGGGTTCACGTTTCACCTCGAAGGCCGCTCCAGATTTTGGGGCGGCTTTTTTATTTCTCCACTGACCGCCGGTCGTCATACCTCAGCCTGCTTTCAACTGTCAGTTGAATATCTCTGAAACCCATGTAGAGTTGGTCGTTAACGAATAACGTTAAGCATTAAGCGATGATAAGAAGCTTCAAATGCGCCGACACCCAATCACTTTTTGAAACTGGCCGAACGCGGCGCTGGTCCGCCATCCTTTCAGTGGTAGAGCGCAAGCTGAGCATGCTTGATGCCGCGGTTGATCTCGCAGACTTGCGCTCACCACCCGGGAACAGGCTCGAGCCGCTGTATGGCGATAGAGACGGGCAGCACAGTATCCGAATCAATGCTCAGTTCCGGATTTGTTTCATTTGGGGCTCTACAGGTCCGGAAAACGTTGAAATTGTGGATTACCACTGAGGTGAATCATGTTTAAGAATGGCATGCGACCCGTACACCCTGGAGAAATTCTCAAGGAGGAGTACTTGGAACCGCTGGGCCTTACCGCAGCCGCTCTCGCAAGGGCGCTGCATGTTTCTGCGCCCACGGTGAATGACATCGTATTGATGCGTCGCAGCATCAGCGCGGATGTCGCATTACGTTTGGCCGTTGCATTGGAAACCTCTGCGCAGTTCTGGTTGAACTTGCAGACCGCCTATGATCTGCGCACAGCAGAAATTGCCAAGGGTGCCCAGATTTACAAGGAAGTCGAGAGAGTTGCACACTGCGCATGATGTTGCTTTTTAACCTACGCCGCCGTTTGGCGAATGGGCAGCACCACCCTGAAGGTGGTGCCTTTGCCCACTTCGCTGCTGACAGAAATAGTGCCATGGTGTTTTTTGACGATGCCGTAGGAGAGTGACAAGCCCAACCCCGTTCCTTCGCCCACCGGTTTGGTGGTGAAGAATGGGTCGAAGATTTTCTGCACGCTGTCCGGGGCAATCCCGCAGCCGTTGTCCGCCACTTCCAACCAAATAGTCTCGCCTTCCACACCGTTGCTGATGGTGATGGTGCCGCGCTCCGGCCCCATGGCTTGCGCGGCGTTGATCACCAGGTTCATCACCACTTGGTTGAGCTGCGACGCCAGGCATTCGATTTCCGGCAACGGCGCATAGTGCTTGATCACGTCGGCCTTGTACTTGAGTTCGCTGGCGACGACGTTCAAGGTTGAGTCGATGCCCTGTTGCAGGTTTGCCCACTGCCAGGTCTGGTGGTTGTCCACCCGGGAGAAGTCCTTCAAATCCTTGACGATCTGCACCACGCGGCCAATGCCTTCCTTGGATTCGCGCAGCAGTGTGGGAATGTCTTCCTTGAGAAAGTCCAAATCCAGGCGCCGACGCAAGGCTTCGAACTGCTCACCGCCCAGTGCGGTTTCTGCCTGTCGATAGGCATCGAGCATTTCTTGCAACTGGTTGAAGTAGCCGCCCAGGGTGCCGAGATTGGAGGAAATAAACCCCACCGGGTTATTGATTTCGTGGGCCACGCCGGCCGCCAGTTGGCCCAGGGAGGCGAGTTTTTCCGATTGCACCAGCTGGCTTTCCAGTTGTTTGCGCTCGTCGATCTCCAGCTGCAGGGCTTGGCTGGCCTGGGTCAGCGCCTGGGTGCGCTGTTCCACCAGGTGTTCCAGGTGGCTGGTTTGCAAGAACGCGCGTCGCGCCATGTCCCATTTTGCGGCCAGGGTATTAGCCATTTGCTGCACTTCAATGTTGTCGAATGGCTTTTTCAGGATCAGCAGCCGGTCATGGGCGTGCAGGCGAAACAGCAACGCCTCCCAGGAATAGTCCGAGTAGGCCGTGCACACCACGACTTGCAGGTTCGGGTCGACTTTCCAGAGTTCTTCAATGGTCTGCGCGCCATCCCAGCCTTGGGGCATGCGCATGTCGACAAACGCCAGGGCATAGGGTTTTTGCTCGGCCATGGCGACCTCCAGCAATTTCAGCCCCTCTTGGCCGCCGTAGGCCGAGTCCAGCTCGAAGGCGGGGCTTTGCAGCGTGTCGCTGGCACCAAATAGCGCAGTTTCCATAGCGTCCAGGGCCTGGTTCTGCTCCAGGGGCGGCATGAGGATTTTGCGGAAGTCTTCGTGAATTGACGGCGTGTCGTCGATCAGCAGGATGCGTCGGTTGGGGGCTTGGTTCATGCTTGGCCTGCTGCATCGTTGAGAGGGATTTGCAACGTGAACACGGCGCCTTTACCCGGCCCATCGCTGTGGGCGGTGAGGCGGCCATTCATTTCGATGGCGGCCAGGGCGCAGCTGTGCAGGCCGAACCCGTGGCCTTCCTTACGCGTAGTGAAACCGTGGGTGAAGATCCGCGTCATGTTGTCGGCCGGGATGCCTTCGCCCTCGTCCTTGACGCTGATCTGCAGGAGGCTGTCCTCCACCGTGGTGATCGACAAGGTGATCTGCCGTGGGCGGTCGGTGAGGTTCGACATGGCGTACTTGGCGTTGCTGATCAGGTTGACCATGATCAACAACAGCCGGTGTTTGTCCGCCATCAGTTCCGGCACCTCGGCGTACTCCTTGACCACCGTCACATGGTGACGACTCAACGCGCCGGAATTCATGCGCAGGGCGTCGTCCATCAAGGCGCTGATCTGCACCGGTTCCAGCAGGCTGGACACGCCGGCGTAGGATTGCTGAGTGGAGACGATGTCCTTGATGTGGTCCACGCTTTTGCTCAACTGCGCCAGCTCGTCGGTGAGGCCCTGTTGCTCGAGGGCGATGGCGTCCACCAATTGGTTGAGGTAGCCGGGCAGCAGTTTGCCTTTTTCGTCTTCGCGCAAGTAAGTACCCAAGTCGTCAGGGTGCTCGTTGATCAATTGCATAGCTCTGCCCAGCCCCAATGCCTTGCTGGTGCGTAGCTTGCGCGTGACCAGTTCGGCGGAGATATTCACGCTGTTGAGCACGTTGCCGACGTTGTGCAGCACATTGGTGGCGATTTCTGCCATGCCTGCCTGGCGGGCGCTGTCGAGCAGTTCGCTCTGGGCATCTTTGAGTTCCCGTGTGCGCTCCTCGACACGTTGCTCAAGGCTTTCATTGACTGTTTGCAAGGCGCGGTTGACCCGGTTGATCTCGGCAAAGCTGCGCAACAAGCGAATCGCCAGGTATAACAACAGCACCACCAGCAGCGCGGAAAATATCAACAGGTAACGGTGGTACTTCTGATCAATCAGGTCGACGGCGGTCTGGTCCTGGTTGAGTTGGGTGGTCAGGGCGTCCAGCTGATCGGACAGTGGAATTGCGGCGATGTGATCAAGCAGGTCGTTGACGATGGGTTGCTCGCGCAGAATCAGCGCAATGTGATTGCTGAGAATCTCCACCGGCACCTGGAATTCTGCCGGCAGGTTTTCTTTGTTGATCGCCAGTTTGCTCAGGCCCACGAGGATGTCTGCGGCTTTGTCGTCGCTCGTCACCTGAGCAAACTCCAGGGCGCTGAGCAGCAAGTCGTAGGTGTCGGTGGCGATGTTTTGCTGTTGCAGTTTGTCGGCGTCTTCCAATCGCAGAAAATGCGCCTGGATGTCGTCCTCGGCGGTGGGCAAAAAGGCCAGGGAGTTACGCAGCACCGCATTGTGCGACTTGAACTGCTCCACCAGCCGCGCCTTTTCCTGGATTGACTGGCGATAAGCGTCCTGCCCGGCCTGCCAATCGACCGGATTTGCGTGGTAGTGCAGCGCCTCGCGGCGTTCCAGAGTCGCCCACAATTGGTTCATCTCCTTGAGGGGCGCCACCAGCGGGTCATAGTTGTGGGTGAGGGCGATCCTGGCCTTGAGCACCTCGACGTCCCACTGGGAGTTGAGTTGCTTGATCTGGCGGATCAGGTCGCGGGACTCGGTGTAGGTGGTGGACTGGTCGCCGATCGACTTGAGGTACAAAAACACCAGCACTGAGGCCATTATCAGGGCGATGCCGCTGAGGGTAAGCAGGCTGGCGAGGCGTGATGTTTTCATAAGGGCTTGCCTGCCCATTCGCCGGTCAGTGTCTTGAGAAATTGGATAATCAGCGTCTTGTCCTCAGGTGAGGGAATTCGCCCCAGCTGGAACTTGAACATGATGTCGACGGCGTCCTCGAGGGTCTTGGCCGAGGCATCGTGAAAATACGGGGCGGTGACGGCGACATTGCGCAGGCTCGGCACCTTGAATACGTTGCGGTCTGCTTCGTCCCGGGTCAGTAGGTAGCGGCCCAGGTCAGCTTCGGTGGGGTTGCCACGGGCCTTGAAGTAATCGCCCATTACGCCGAACTTCTGGTACATGTTGCCGCCGATATTGGCGCCTTGGTGGCAGGCGATGCAGCCATAGTCCTTGAACCGCTGGTAGCCATATTTCTCCTCGATGGTGAGGATGTCAGTGTTGCCTTGCAGGTACTGGTCGAAGCGCGAATTGGGCGTGAGCAGGGTGCGTTCATAGGAGGCCAGGGCGTTTTGCACGTTGGCTGCCGTTACGCCGTCGGGGTAGATCTGCTGGAAAGTGGCCTGGTAGTGGGGCAGTGCCGATAAGGTCTGTACCACCGTCTTCCAATCGTTGCCCATTTCCATGGGGCTGGTGACCACCCCTTCAACCTGTGCCTCCAGCGTGTCGACCCGGGCGTCCCAGAATTGTTTGAAGTTGAGGCTGGCATTGAACACCGTCGGGGTGTTGAGCCCGACCGGCTTGCCATCGAAGCCCAGGGAAAATGCCTTGTTATCGCCACCCCCCATTTCCAGGTTATGGCAACTGGCGCAGGATTTGGTGTTATTGACGGACAGCCGTGTCTCGTTGAACAACTGGCGTCCCAATTCCACCGTTGCCGCATCCAGCGTCGGCACTGGTGGCAACGGTTTAAGCGGTTCATCCAGTGGCGCGGCCAAAGCGGGCAGGCAGGCGCCATACCCCAGGGCGGCGGCAATGCCCAGCGCCCGTGGCAACAGGCGAACAGAACGTGGCGTGGTGCGGCTCAAGGGCTCGCTCCTTGGGGGCAAAAGGTCAGTGGCCGGGCATCAGGCTGTGTTGCCCGGTTTGCAGTAATTGGGCGAAGTCATCGGCCGCGAGGGCTTTGCTGAACAGGAACCCCTGGCCTTCCTCGCACTGGTGCGCCTTGAGGAATGCCAGTTGCTCAAGCGTCTCCACGCCCTCGGCGACGATGTTCAGGTCCAGGCTTTTGCCCAGGCTGATGATTGCACTGATCAGTTGCGCATCCGGGCTGTTGTGGCTCAAGCCACGAATGAACGATTGATCGATCTTGAGCACATCAATCGGAAAGCGGCGCAAGTAGCTGAGGCTGGAATACCCCGTGCCGAAATCGTCAATGGACAGGCGCACGCCCAAGGTCTTGATCGCGCGCAGGGTGGTGAGCGTGTCCTCGACGTTTTGCATCAGCACGCTCTCGGTGATCTCCAACTCCAGCAAGCGCGGCGCCAGGCCCGTCGTCTCAAGGATCGCCGCCAGGTTGGCGACGAAATTACGCTGACGAAAATCAATCGCCGAGATGTTCACCGAGATGCAGATCGGCGGCAGCCCTGCAGCCTGCCAGGCGCGTGCTTGTTCGCAGGCCTGGCGCAACACCCATTGGCTCAACGGCACGATCAGGCCGCTGTCTTCGGCCACGGGAATGAACGCTGACGGGTAGATCCAGCCTTGGTCGGGCTGGTGCCAGCGAATCAGTGCTTCAGCGCCGACGATCTGCCCGCTGTTCAAGTCCAGTTTGGGTTGGTAGTGCAAGATAAATTCATTGCGCTGCAGCGCCAGCCGGATGGCGCTTTCAAGGCTTTGCTGTTCCTGAGCGCGCAGGTTCATCTCATCGATGAAAAAACTGAAGTCGTTGGGGCCGTGGTCTTTGACGGTGCGCATGGCGGTTTCGGCTTTTTTGATCAGCTCCACGGCGCTGCTGCTGTCATCGGGGTAAACACTGATGCCAACGCTTGCGGTGACGCTCAGGTCGTGGCCGGCCACATAGCGTGTGGTGCTGACGGCGGCGAGGAGTTTTTCGGCAATGTACTGGGTTTGTTGGGGATGCTTGATGTCGTTGAGGATCAGCACAAACTCGTCGGAGCCGTAGCGAAACACCGAATCCGATTCGCGCACTGTGGCTACCAGGCTCTGGCTGACGTGCTTGAGCATTTCATCGCCGACCGGGTGGCCCAGGGCATTGTTGATGCGCTTGAAGCGGTCCAGGCCGATAAACATCACGGCCAACTGCGTGTCATGGCGCCGGCACACGGCAATGGCTTGGGTCAGGCGGTCCCCCAGCAGTGTGCTGTTGGGTAATTCGGTCAAGGCGTCGTATTGCAGCAGATGCGAGACCTTGAGCAGTTCCTGCACGCGCTCCTCAACCGTGCGTTCAAGCCCGATCAACTTCTGTGCAGCGTCCTGCGCCAGCTGCCATTTCCAGGTCAGGGCAGTGGCCATCTGGCGGATTTCCAGGTCGTCGAAGGGCTTTTTCAGGATCAGCAACTGGTCGTCGTATTTGAGGCGCGCCTCAATGGCTTCGAAGGAATAGTCGGAGTAGGCCGTGCAGAGGGCGATTTGCAGGTGTGGGTCGACGTTCCACAGCTGTTCGATGGTTTCCAGGCCATCCCAACCCGGCGGCATGCGCATGTCGATGAACACCAGCGCATACGGGGCGTTGTCGGCCAGGGCCTTGTTCACCAACGCCAGGGCTTCCTGGCCCTGGTAGGCGGAATCCAGCATAAAAGTCTGGCGCACGGCCGGGGCGGTGCCGAACAGGGTTTCTTCGATGCTGTCCAGGGACGGCTGGCCGTTGGCATCGGCGCACAGGATCTTGCGGAAATCGGCATGAATCGACGCCGTGTCATCGACGATCAGAATGCGTCGGTTGGCCCTTCCTGAGCGCGGGGTCATGACGGGGTCCGAGAGGCGCGCAACTGCGGTTTCTGGCGCATAGGGCTTCCTTACCTTGAATGCTTCAATAAACAGGAACAGTCACCGGCTTCATGCCACAAGCATAGTCGGCTCCCTTGAATAAGTCGGCCAGTTGGCGTCAAATCACCTCAGTTATCCCGGCGTTCATCTAGCGCTCAATGCGTGAGCAAGTACAGCGATGGTTCACGTCGGGCCGCAATGAAGCAATCGTGTGTCATTGCCAGGAGGTGTCGCCATGGATGAACAAACTGCTACCACGTCCCCCTACACCCCTACGATTTTGCTGGTCGACGACGAAGAGTCGATCCTCAACAGCCTGCGCCGCCTGCTGCGCGGCCAACCTTATGACGTGCTGCTGGCCGGCAGTGGCGCCCAAGCCCTGGAAATCATGGCGGCCCGGCCCATCGACCTGGTGATGACCGACGCGCGCATGCCGGCGATGGACGGTGCGATGCTGCTGGCCGAGACCCACCGCCTGTACCCGTCCACCACGCGCATCCTGCTCACCGGCTATGCCGACATGAGCATGATGATCAAGGCAATCAACGAAGGTCAGATTCACCGCTACATCAGCAAACCCTGGAATGATGAGGAAATGCTCCTCACGTTGCGCCAGTCTTTGGAGCACCAGCACTCCGAGCGCGAACGGCTGCGGCTTGAGCAGCTGACCCGCGAGCAGAACGACCAACTGAAGGCGCTCAACGCCACCCTGGAAAAACGCGTCGTGGCCCGCACCAGCGAGTTGCAGCAAACCGCTGACATGCTCGACCTGGCCTACGATGAGCTCAAGCGCAGCTATGTGACCGGCACCGAAGTATTTTCACTGCTCGCCAACCTGCGGCTGCCCAAGCACAAGCAAACCAACCGCCAACTGATCGAGCTGATTCGGGTGTATTGCAAGGCACAGGCAATGGACGAAGCCAGCGCCCGCGACCTGACCATGGCCGCCGCGCTCTACAACATCGGCAAGTTGAGCTGGAGCGACAGCATGATGGCCGCGCCGTCGGACCTGCTGCACAGCACGGACCGCGAGCGCTATCGCGACTACCCGACCCAGAGCGAGTCGTTGCTGATGACCCTGGAGCCGATGAAGGACGCCGCACGCTTGATCCGCCATCACCAGGAGCGCTGGGACGGCACAGGTTTTCCGGACCACCTCAAGGGCGAGTTGATCCCCTCGGGTGCCCGGTTATTGAAGCTGGCCGTCGACTTTATCGAATTGCAGAAGGGCTTGATCCTCGAGCGCCATATGAACAGCGATGAAGCGCTGCTCTACATCCGTAAATACGCCGGCAAGCTCTACGACCCGGACATGGTGGAAGACTTCGTGCAGGCCTGCGCCGCGTTCCTCAGTGACGTGACACTGGGTGACCCGAGTGTGAAAGTCTTGACCACCCGCGAACTCACCGAGGGCATGGTGTTGGCGCGCAACCTCAATGCCGATAACGGCATGCTGCTGCTCAATGCCGGCAAGGTGCTGAACCTGCCGCTGGTGGACAAGTTGATTGCGTTTGAAGCGATGGAGGGGGCCAAGTACAGCGTGTTTATCAAAGAACCGGATGAGGCCCTGCTTTCAGATTGAGGCGCTTTCTGTGATCCTTGTGTCTTTGCATTACAAGGCAGTTTTGATATGACCTCTACTATCCGCATCGCCGCAGCCTTGCTGATCGGCAGCGACGGCCAAACCCTGCTGGTGCGCAAGCGCGGCACCCAGGCCTTCATGCAGCCGGGCGGCAAGATCGACGCCGGCGAGCAACCCGCGCAAGCCCTGGCCCGTGAGCTGTTTGAGGAATTGAACCTGCGCATCGAGCCGAGCGAAGCGGTGTACCTGGGCCACTTTTCGGCGCCTGCCGCCAACGAGCCTGGGTTTACCGTGGCGGCCGAGCTGTTTCAAGTGAACATCGATGTGCCGGTCAGGCCTGCGGCTGAAATCGAAGAAGTGCGTTGGATCGACCCGGCCGGTGACGGTGGCCTGGTCTTGGCGCCATTGACGCGTGATTTGATCCTGCCGTTTTATCGCGCTTCGCTGACCTGCGACGCATGATCATTCGCACGCTTGGGGCCAACGACGCCGAGGCTTATCGGGCGTTGATGCTTGAGGCGTATGGCGCCTATCCCCAGGCGTTCACCTCCAGCGTGGCGGAGCGCGCCGTGATGCCGTTGACTTGGTGGCAAAAGCGCCTGGGCAACCCGCTGGACCGGCTGCTCGGTGCTTTTGACGGTGACGCATTGGCAGGCCTCGTTGGCCTGGCCTTCGAGCCGCGTGAAAAGGCGCGCCACAAGGTGACCTTGTTCGGCATGTACGTGAACGAGGCTTACCAGCAGAGGGGCTTGGGCCGCCAACTGGTGGAGGCGGCGCTCACCGAGGCGCGCCGCCACTCACGGCTCAAGTTGATTCAACTGACGGTGACCGCCGGCAACGACGCCGCCTTTGCGTTGTACCAGCGCTGCGGCTTTATCCAGTTCGGCCTGGAGCCGCTGGCGGTGCGGGTGGGTGAGGACTATTTCGACAAAATCCACATGTGGTGTGAATTGAGAGACGTGTGATGGCTAATGTGGGAGCGGGCTTGCTCGCGAAAGCGGTGGATCAGTTAAAGACAAGTTGACTGACACACCGCCTTCGCGAGCAAGCCCGCTCCCACATGTTAGCCTGCGGCGCTTAACGCACTACGCTGACGCCGTCCAACGTGGAAAACGACGTGTCCTTGGCCGTCAGCAAAAAATCGCGCATGTACGGCGCATCCAACATGTCCGCTCGAATCCCCGCATACAACGTCGCAAACAGCCCTTTCTCGCCCAGACGCTTGGCTTTCACGTAACCGCGCGAGCTGTATTCATGCAGTGCCCAATGCGGCATGCCGCAGACGCCACGGCCGCTGGCCACCAGTTGCATCATCATCACCGTCAGTTCCGAGGTGCGCACCTGGGCGGGTTCTACGTCTGCCGGCTCCAGGAAGCGCGTGAAGATATCCAGGCGGTCGCGCTCGACCGGGTAGGTGATCAGGGTTTCGCTGAGCAGGTCTTCGGGCACGATGTACGACTTGTTCGCCAACGCGTGCTGGTTGGCCACCGCCAGCATGGCTTCGTAGGTGAACAGCGGCACGTAGGTAATGCCCGGCAGCTCCAGCGGGTCGGAGGTCACTACCAGGTCCAGGTCGCCCCGCGCCAGCGCCGGCAGTGGGGCGAAAGCGAAACCTGAGGCCAGGTCCAGTTCGACTTCCGGCCAGGCATCGCGAAATTGGTCGATGGTTGGCATCAGCCACTGGAAGCAGCTGTGGCACTCGATCGCCATGTGCAAACGCCCGGCGGTGCCACCGGCCAAGCGTGCGATATCGCGCTCGGCGCCACGCAACAGCGGCAGGGTGGCATCGGCCAATTGCAGCAGGCGCAGGCCGGCGCTGGTGAAGCGTAGCGGCTTGGTCTTGCGCACGAACAGCTGCATGCCCAGGCGCTCTTCCAGCTCTTTGAACTGGTGGGACAGCGCCGATTGCGTCAGGTGCAGGCGCTCGGCGGCTTCGACCAGGCTGTCGGCTTCGCGCAGGGCATGCAAGGTTTTGAGGTGACGGATTTCGAGCACGGGCTCTCCATGAAGACAATTTGTGAAGAAGCTGGGTAGCGTGAGTTTGTCTCATGTTGTGATGCCTGTCGACAAGGCATCGCCCGTGACCGCTGGGCACTCTTCATCAAACTGTCACAGAAGTGTGGCAGCGCGCTTGAACAAACTTCATCAGACTCGCGCTCTACTGGGGTTCTGCGTTTCGGTGTTTTTCATGCGCGTGTTGTTTTTACTGGCCGCTCTTCTGTTCGGCCTGCCGTCTTTTGCGGCTTCTCGATGTGATGTCAATGTCCCGACGCAAACGGTCGACCTGGCTCAGGTGAGCATCGCCTACCAGAGCATCGGCCGTGCGTCCGACCCTGCGTTGCTGCTGGTGATGGGCCTGGGCGGGCAGTTGATCCACTGGCCGGATGAAGTGGTGGTGGCGTTGTGCGAACAGGGCTTTCGGGTGATTCGCTACGACAACCGTGATGTCGGCCTGTCCACTTGGCGACAAGCCCCGGCCAGCGCCAACCTGACCTTTGAAGTGCTGCGCTACAAGCTCGGCCTGCCGGTGGCGGCGCCCTATACGCTGACCGATATGGCCGACGACGCCTTGGGGTTGATGGATGCGTTGCAGATCCGCCAATTCCACGTGCTGGGCGCGAGCATGGGCGGCATGATCGCCCAACACCTGGCGGCCATGGCGCCGCAACGGGTCGAGAGCTTGACCCTGGTAATGACCAGCTCCGGCGCTGAAGGCCTGCCGGCGCCGAACGCGGCGTTGGTGCAGTTGCTGTCGCGGCGCAGCGCGCCTAATCGTGAAGTGGCGCTGGAGCAACAGGCGGATTTGTTGGCCGCCCTGGGCAGCCCTTATGTGAAAGATGACCGCCAAGCCTTGCTGCACCAGGCGGCGCTGTCCTATGACCGCGCCTTCAACCCGGACGGCGTGAAGCGCCAGATCATGGCGATCCTCGCCGAGCCCAGCCGCGTGCCCTTGCTCAACCAATTGCGCGTGCCGACGCTGGTAGTGCATGGCACTGCCGACCCGTTGTTGCCGGTGATGCACGGCGTGCATTTGGCCGCGCATATTCAGGGCAGCCAGCTGAAACTGATTCCGGGCATGGCGCATCGTTTTCAGGAAGCGTTCAAGGCCCCGCTGTTGACGGCCGTACTGCCGTATTTGAAAGCCCATCGTGAAGATGCCGCGCATTGGGCACAGATTGACTTGGGCGAGCCTTCGAAGGTGTTGTGAAGTTGGTGTATCGTGCAACCTTTTACGGCACGTTAATGCCGACAAGAATGCCAGCGAGGTTGCCTGCCATGAGTACTCCCCTGAAAATCGATTTCGTCAGCGACGTGTCTTGCCCCTGGTGCATTATCGGCCTGCGTGGGCTGACCGAGGCGTTGGATCAACTGGGCGCTGAAGTGCAGGCTGAGATTCATTTCCAGCCGTTTGAGCTGAACCCGAATATGCCTGCCATCGGGCAGAACATTGTTGAGCACATCACTGAAAAGTACGGCTCCACTGCTGAGGAATCGCAGGCTAACCGTGCGCGTATTCGGGACTTGGGTGCGGCGTTGGGCTTTGCTTTCCGTACCGACGGTCAGAGTCGTATCTACAACACGTTTGATGCGCATCGGTTGTTGCATTGGGCGGGGTTGGAGGGGTTGCAGTACAACCTGAAGGAAGCGCTGTTCAAGGCTTATTTCACTGATGGTCGGGACCCATCCGATCACGCGACTTTGGCGATTATTGCTGAAAGTGTGGGGCTGGATATCAAGCGTGCTGCGCAGATTTTGGCGTCTGATGAGTATGCCGCTCAAGTGCGTGAGCAGGAGCAATTGTGGATTTCCCGGGGGGTGACTTCGGTGCCTACGATTGTGTTTAACGACCAGTACGCGGTCAGTGGGGGGCAGCCGGCTGAGGCGTTTGTGGGGGCGATTCGGCAGATTATCAGTGAAGCGAAGGGGTGATGGGGGGCTGAGTGCATAGCCGTTGCTGCGGCCATCGTGATTAACGGGGCGATCTCAGATCAAAAACAGAGCTGCTTTTCTGTGGGAGCTGGCTTGTCGGACCGCCGAACCGCTGCGATGCAGACACCTCGGTACATCAGGCATAGCCAGGTGATGCCATCGCAGCGGTTCGGCGGTCCGACAAGCCAGCTCCCACACTTGACCGAGTACACACATCTACCTGGTGTACTGAGCTCAAAAATGTGGGAGCGGGCTTGCTCGCGAAGGCGGTGGGCCAGTAACAGATGAATTGACTGACACACCGCATTCGCGAGCAAGCCCGCTCCCACATTTAGATCTCATTCCATCAGATGGATACTGTGTTGCCGTGCTTTTGCCCTGCTGTTGCTTCTACCACTCAGGTCGGCTACCAGGCCGCCGTGCTGTAGATTTTGATCTTGATTTTGATCTTAGGCGCCCCGTTAAACCACGCTGGCCGAACGCAGGCTTTGGAGCGGGGGTAAACCGGCAGGACGCCGGTTTAGCCGCGCTGGGCCAAGGATGGCCCATCGCGGCGGCCCCCGCTCCAAAGCCTGCGTGAGGGCACACCGAGCCGGAGGCGAGGTGCCGAGTGGTGGGGCAAGAGCCTTTTGGTTACTTTTGGGCTCTTTTCAAAAGTGACCCGCTGTAAGAGCGGAACCAATAGCCGCCCCAACCCAAATAACGGATATGCACCTAGCAGCCACCCCCCAAAACGTCAGTCAAACTTATAGCTGATCGCCGTCTGCACCTGCCCCTGATTCACATCACCCGTCTGCTTGACGATAGTGCTATTAGCCGCCGACCCCACCAAACGCGTCCAACTCGCGCTGGTCAACAACGACCAATGCGCATCCAGCGGGAACTCGAAACTCTGCGTCAACGTCAGGTTCTGAAACCCCGCACTGGCGTTATAAGCGCGAATACCCGAAGCCGCAGATTCCTTGTCATCGACACCAAAAAACGTCTGCGTCTGGCGAGCATCGGCAAAGTGCGCCATCAGCCCGGTGCTGCCGATGATGCCACCACCGAGCGGGTAGCCCAGCTCGCCGCCGAGTTTGCCCAGCACGCCACTTCGATCACGCCCGCCACCCACGGCCTGGCCCACCTGCGCATACACACGCCAGAACTCGGCCGGTGCGTATTGAATAAAACCGCCGACTTCAGCCATATCCGGTACATCGCGCAAACCGCGCAGCGAGCCATTGGCCGTACGCCCCGACAGGTAATTGATGTAAGGGCCGGCGGTAATGCCGTTGGTATTCAGTGCGCTCCAGGTCAGGCCATCGTCGGTGCCCAGGCTGACACTGCCCCAGTCCAGATCGAAATAGGGAATCGGCTGTGTTTCGTAGCGGCTGCCGGTTGGATCGTGAGGCTGATAACTCACCCCGGCACCGACTTCACCGGTAATGCCGTCAGCCAATACCGAGCTGGAGAAGCCCCACAACCCGAGTAAACCGGCGAACACCGCAGAAGTAACCTTGGACATGAAGCGTATTCCTTATCTGAACATGCGCGCATTCACGCGCGAAGCGCATCCCTGGCGCAAGCACTCATCTTGTTTGTAGCAAGCTACAAAAATTGTAGCTCCTTCGACACAAATCACCCTGCGTATCGACCAAAGCCCCAGCCCCGCTGGGCTTTAACCCGTTGGCACAGTCCCTGCTATATCCCGGTAGCAAGCGCATTCAGCGCGCTCCTCTTCAAGCCCTCCAACTCAAGGACAGGCAATGATCCAGTGGCATATCGTGTGTGACTTTGACGGGACCATCACCCCCACCGACGTCATCGACAACGTCCTCCAACGCTTCGCCGGCCCCGAGTGGGAAACCATCGAACAGGAATGGCTGGATGGGCATATCGGTTCACGCGAATGCCTGAGCCGCCAACTGGCGCTGATCAAGGCGACCCCGGCTGAACTGCTGGCGTACTTTGACAGCGTCGAGATCGACCCGGACTTCCCGGACTTTGTCGATCACGTCATGGGCCTTGGCGCGACCATTGAAGTGGTCAGCGACGGCATCGAACAGGGCATCGCGCGCATCCTGTCGCGCAACTACGTGACCTTGTTGCCGATCCTCGCCAACCGCTTGCGCCAGGTCGACCAGAACAGCTGGCGCATCGACTTCCCGTATTCCAGCGATGCCTGCCGCGCCGCTTCCGGCAACTGCAAGTGCAAATCCACCCCGCGCAACAAGCGCGTGCTGGTGATCGGCGACGGCAAGTCCGACATGTGCGTGGCCTCCACCGCAGACTTCGTCTTCGCCAAAGGCAGCCTCGCCAAGTACTGCGAAGCCAACCACATTCCTCATGCGCGCTTCGACACCTTTGCCGAACTGCCCGCATTGCTGGCCAAGCTGCCGCAAGGCATCGCCGCCAACGCCACCACCTTTACTGCTGCTGACAATCAGGAACTCTTCCACCATGTCTGATATCCGTATCGCCACCGCCGAAGACCAGATCCTTCTGGATAAAGAAGCCAAGTACTGCTCTTACGGCGACACCGTTCACTACATCGAGCCGCCGCGTATTTTCAGCCGTTGCGAAGGCTCCTACGTGTGGGACACCGAAGACCAGGCCTACCTCGACCTGCAAATGTGGTACTCGGCCGTTAACTTCGGCTACGCCAACCCACGCCTGAACAACGCGCTGAAACAGCAGATCGACACCCTGCCGCAAATCGCCAGCCAGTACCTGCACAAAGGCAAGATCGAGCTGTCGGAAATGATCGCGGTCGACGCCAAGAAGAAATTCGGCCTCGACGGTCGTGTGCACTTCAACGTCGGCGGTTCGCAGTCCATCGAAGACTCGTTGAAAGTGGTGCGTAACGCCTCCAACGGCAAGAGCCTGATGTTTGCTTTCGAAGGCGGCTACCACGGCCGTACCCTCGGCGCCTCGTCGATTACGTCAAGCTTCCGCTACCGTCGCCGCTACGGCCACTTTGGCGAACGCGCCAACTTCATCCCGTTCCCGTACCACTTCCGTGGCCCAAAAGGCATGACCAAAGAAGAGTACGGCAGCCAATGCGTGCAGCAGTTCGCCCGATTGTTCGAGACTGAATACAACGGCGTCTGGGACCCGAAAACCAACCAGTGCGAATACGCAGCTTTCTACGTCGAGCCAATCCAGGGCACCGGCGGCTACGTGATCCCACCGATGAACTTCTACCGCGAACTCAAGCACGTGCTGGACCAGCACGGCATCTTGATGGTGTCGGACGAAATCCAGATGGGCTTCTACCGTACTGGCAAGCTATGGTCGATCGAACACTTCGACGTGCAACCGGACGTAATCGTCTTCGGCAAGGCACTGACCAACGGCCTCAACCCACTGGGCGGCATCTGGGCCCGTGAGGAACTGATCAACCCGAAGATCTTCCCACCAGGTTCGACCCACTCCACCTTCGCCTCCAACCCACTGGGTACGGCGGTAGGTTTGGAAATGTTCAAGATGACCAGCGAAGTCGACTACGGCGCAATGGTCATGGCCAAGGGCAAATACTTCCTGGAAGGCCTGCAAGACCTGCAGAAACGTTTCCCGATCATCGGCGACGTCGACGGCCTGGGCCTGGCGCTGCGCTGCGAAATCTGCGGCCCGGATGGTTTCACCCCGGACAAGGCGACCCTGGACTACATGGTCGAAGAAGGCATGAAGGGCGACATGGTTGTGGATGGCCAGAAACTCGGCTTGATCCTCGACGTGGGCGGCTACTACAAAAACGTGATCACCCTGGCTCCGTCGCTGGAAATCAGCTACCCGGAAATCGACCTGGGCTTGAAGCTGCTCGAGCAACTGCTGGTGCGAGCGACTAAGCGGTGAGCCACGTGGGGATCGACCTCGGCGAAGGTGATGCCGGCTTCGTTCTCGGTGAAGGTCCGGTCGGGATCCTGTTGATCCACGGCCTGACCGGCACCCCGACGGAATTGCGTCAGGTCGCCAAAGGCCTGGCCAAGGCGGGTAACTGCACGGTGTATGTGCCCACCCTGGCCGGCCATTGCGGCGATAACAGTGACCTGCAGGCCACCGGCTGGCTGGACTGGTACGAAGGCGTGCGCAAGACCTTCGCACAGGTCAAGCAACGCCACGAGCAGGTGTTTGTCGGTGGCTTGTCCATGGGCGCGGTGATGTCGATGTACGTGGCCGCCGAGCACCCAGGCCAAGTCGCCGGGCTGTTGATGTATTCCACCACCTTGAAGTACGACGGCTGGAGCATTAACAAGCTGGCGTTCCTGACGCCGCTGTTGATGAAGATTCCATTCGGCGTGCACATCTGCCGCTTCGAAGAGAAGCCGCCTTACGGCATCAAGAACGAGCGCCTGCGGGCCATCGTCGAGCGCCAGATGAAGGAAGGGGAGAGCAGCGAGGCCGGTTTGTTGACCATGGAGGGCATTACGGTGCGCGAGTTGCACCGCATGAACGCCGTGGTCAAGAAACGCATGCCCGAGGTCAAGGTGCCGGCGCTGGTGTTGCACTCCATTGAGGACGACATCACCAGCCGCTGGAACGCTGACTATGTGGAACGCCACTTGGGCGGCCCGGTGACCAAGATCCTGCTGGACAACTGCTACCACATGATCACCGTCGACCTGCAATACCGTCGTGTGATCGAGTTGAGCGCAGAGTTTGTCGAGCAACACACGATCTTCAAACCAACACAGGTCAATGTGGGAGCTGGCTTGCCTGCGATTGCATCACTGCGGTCTGCCTGACAGATCCGGGAGTCTGTATCGCAGGCAAGCCAGCTCCCACAATTGATCGGATCTCGCCATATAAGTAAGGGAAGTATGTGATCACCGCCCAAGCCTTCTCGACCATCCGGGCCATCCCGCGCAGTGCCTGGAACGACTGTTTTCCCGGAGCGCTGGAGGATTGGGATTTTTACGTCGCCGTGGAAAACGCCGCCATCGATGATTTCAAATGGCGTTACCTGGCGGTCTACGAAGATGAAACGCTGGTGGCGGTCGCCGCCGCGTTCATCACCTATTATCGTCTCGACACCACGGTGTCGGGCGCCGGCAAGCGCTTTAGCGAGCGCCTGGAGCGACTGTGGCCGGGTGTTTTACGCTTGCAGCTGTATGCCATTGGCTCGCCGATAGCTGAGCGCTGTGACGCGGGGGTCTCCAGTCGCGTGCCTGAGGACCGGCGCCCGCTGTTGCTCAAGCATTTGCTTAACGCCGCACGTCAGGACGCCAATAAACTTGGCATCGGCCTGGTGGCGGTCAAGGATGTACCCACCAAAGACCCGCATTGGGCGGCCAGCTGCCTTGCCGCCGGGTTCCAGAGCATGCCGAGCTTGCCCAGCGGTTTGTTGGCAGTGCCTTACGGTTCGGTCGACGCCTACCTGGGCTCGTTGTGCAAATCGACCCGCAAGGACCTGCGCCGTAAACTGCGCGCACCGGGCCCGCGGGTGCAATGGCGGCATAACATCGATGACGTGCTGCCTGACGTGATGCGCCTGTACGAGGCGACGCTCAGCCGCGCCGACTTGCAATTCGAACGCCTGCCGGCCAGTTTCTTCACCGAGGTCCTTGAACGGCTTGAAGGGCGTGCAGTCTGTGTTTTGTATTGGGTGGACGAGCGTCTGGTGGCGTTCAACCTGATCCTGTTGGACCAGCACCGTTTGATCGACAAGTTTTTCGGGCATGACATGCAATTCAGCCGCGAGTACAGCTTGTACTTCAGGTATTGGCTGACCAATGTCGGCTATTGTATTGCGCACAATATTCCTGTGTACGAGTGCGGTCAGGAGGGGTATGCCAGTAAGCTGCGCCTGGGTTGCGAGTTCCGGGGTAACAGCATGTTCTTCCGTCACCGCAATCGGCTGGTCAATGGCCTGCTCAAACTCGTGAAAATGTACCTGAGACCGGATCGTTCCGACCCTGCCATGGCTGCTGCGATAAGCGAAACCTGATGATCACCAAAACCCGCCAGAAAGCCCGCCCCTTTGCCATTTCGCGCTGGAGCGTCCAGCGCAAGCTGGTGCTGGCGTTTTGGCTGGTCAGCGTTATTCCTACCATGATCGCCGCCGAGCTGGCGGCGACCACGTTGTCGCAGATTTTCGACAGTAACGTGCGCATTTGGCTGCAAGAGTCGACCAAGATCGTCAAGGACGAAATTGGCGATATCCTTCATGACAACGCGCGCATGGCCAAGCTGTTCCTGCGCTACACCGGCCCGCCTTCGAGCAGGCAGGCTGCCAAGCATGACCGGTTGACGGCCGATATTGCCGACGCCACCGACATCGACGTGGTCGCGTTGATTCGCGTGAGTGACCACAAAGTGGTGTTCAGCACGGCGTCCGACGATGTCGTCAAGCAGATCAACCTGACCAGCAACGCGGTGTTGCAAACCATCCAGGTGGCTGGCGTAAACACGGGCCTGGTGGTCTCGACGTTCGAAACCACTCAGGACGGCGTCGACTACCTGCTCTTGGTGGCCACTTACCTGGACAGCAGTTTCCTGACCAGCGTGGCTGATGTGCACTCCCTCGACTTGCGCCTGTACCTGGCCAATCCATCGGGCTTCAACGAGATATTCTCGACCCAGCGGTTCGAGAATCACCCGTCGCGCATCCCCAAGGATGTTGAGACGGCCATGCGCAGCACCAAGCAGCCGAGTGAGCAGTTCACCAACAACTACAGCGGGTTGTATTGGCCCATCTTCAATGACGCCGGCGACCTGCAAGGGGTGATCTTCAGCGGCCTGCTACGGCATACCAGCCTGGTCGGGCTGGTGAACCAGAGTAACCTGTTCGTGCTGATATTCCTGCTCAGCTCAGCATTGTCCTTGGGCGCCGGGGTGCTGGTGTCGCGGCGCCTGACCAAGCCTTTGCGGGACCTGTCCCAAGGGGTGGACGCGGTCATTTCCGGCAATTATGAACACCGTGTATTGGTCACCGGCGGCGATGAGCTGGCGCAGTTGAGCAGCACCTTCAACCACATGACCGAGCGCCTGGGCGAGTTGCATCACCTCGAGGCCCAGCTACGCCGTCGCGATCGGCTGCACGCCCTGGGCGAAGTTGCCATGGGCCTGGCCCATGAAATTCGCAACCCGTTGGGCATCATCAAGACGGCCACCCAACTGTTGCACCGTCGTGTCGACCTGCCGGAAACCGACAAGCGCCATCTGGAATACGTGATCAGCGAGGTCAGCCGCATCAACGACCTGATCACCGAGTTTCTCGATTTTGCCAAACCCAACCCGCCGCTGCGGGTGTTGCAGGCGGCGCGCCCGCTGGTGGACGAAATTCTCGGCTTTTGCAGCCCGGAGCTGTCGACGCATAACATTGATGCGCAAATCGACGATCAGGCGCCCGGCGCGACGATCTATGCCGATGCCAAGCAGCTCAAGCAGGCTTGCCTCAACCTGATTCTCAACGCCATTGACGCGATGCCCGAAGGCGGCCGCCTGACATTGGGCATTCGCAGCGTCGACGGCAACACGATGATCAGCATCGCCGACACCGGCCAAGGCATTGCGGCGGATATGATCGAGCGGATCTTCACGCCGTTCGTCACCACCAAGGCCTCAGGCACGGGCCTGGGCCTGGCCAAAGTCTATTCGATCATGGAAAGTCACGACGGCAGCATTGAATGTGCCAGTGACAAAGATGCCGGCGCCACCTTCAGCCTGTACATTCCGGCCCATGGTGAGGACGACGGCGACGATGAGGAAGGTCATGACGCATAACGTATTGGTAGTCGACGATGAGCCCAAGCTCTGCGACTTGCTGTCGTCGGCCTTGAGCCAGAACGGCATTCAGGTATTCACCGCAAGCAACGGCCTGCACGCGCTCAAAGTGCTGGAGCAGGAAGACATCGACCTGGTGATCAGCGACTGGCGCATGCCAGGCATGGACGGGCCGGCGTTGCTGGCCGAGATCAAGGTACGCTTCCCCCAGTTGCCGGTGATCGTGATGACCGCCTACAGCACGGTAAAAAATGCCGTGCAGTCAATGCGCAATGGCGCCTACGACTACATCGCCAAGCCGTTCGACATTGATGAACTGGACATCACCGTGGCCAAGGCCCTGCAGTTTCGCGACATCATGCGCGACAACGCGCGGCTGCGTGCCGAGCTGGACCACCACGCGCAGTTCGACAGCCTGGTGGGCGACAGCCCGGCGTTTCGCCAGGTATTGCACGCCATTGACTCGGTGCGTGACAGCAGTGCAACCATCCTGCTGACCGGCGAAAGCGGCACCGGCAAGGAAATGGTTGCCCGTGCCATCCACAAGCATGGCAGCCGCGCCGACAAGCCTTTCGTGGCGGTCAACTGCGCGGCCATCCCGGAAGGCTTGCTGGAAAGCGAGATGTTCGGCCACCGCAAAGGCGCCTTCACCGGCGCCGTGGCAGATCGGGTCGGGCGCTTTATGCAAGCCGACAAAGGCACGCTGTTCCTGGATGAAGTGGGTGATATGCCCCTGGCGCTGCAGGCCAAGATTCTGCGCGCGTTGCAGGAGCGAGTAATCGAGCCGGTGGGCGACCCGCGCGAGCGCAAGGTGGACGTGCGAGTGATCGCGGCTACCAACAAAAACCTGCTGGATGCGGTGGCCAATAAAGAGTTTCGCGAAGACCTGTACTACCGCCTCAACGTGTTCCCGATCCCGTTGCCGGCCCTGCGCGAACGCTCTGAAGATATCGTGCCCCTGGCCCGGCACTTCGCCCAGACCCTGAGCGCCACCGCCGGCAAACGCATCACCGGCTTCAGCCCCGAGGCGTTGCAGGCCATGGCGGCCTACAGCTGGCCGGGGAATATTCGTGAACTGCAGAATTGCGTGGAGCGCGCGACCATCGTGGCGGCGTCGCCTGTGATCGAAGACATCGACCTGCCGGGGTATCTGTTTGCGTCCAGGCCTGCTGAAGAGGGCGTCACGACGCTGCTCGGCGACAACCCCAGCGTGCCTGCGGACCTGGACGCGGCACTGGCGGAAGTCGAGAAAACCTACATCTTGGCGGCGTTGAATGAGAGTAACGGCGTGCAGGCCGCAGCGGCGGCGAAGATCGGGATTTCCGAGAGGAGCTTTTGGTATCGGTTGAAGAAGTTGGGGATTCAGGTCGACAAGATCGTGCGTTGAGATGGTTAACCCAATACTCAAGACATCGCCGATCAAATGTGGGAGCGGGCTTGCTCGCGAAGACGGTGTGTCAGCCAATACATGTGCTGACTGAACCACTGCTTTCGCGAGCAAGCCCGCTCCCACATTTTTGATCGAGGTGTGGCAGGAGTGTCAGGCGTGTAAGCGTACCCACACACTCACCAACACTGTCGCCGCCATCAACCACGCCACGGCCGCCACGGCGAGTGAGGCTTCCAGGCGCATCCGGTCGACCATCACATACAGCGTCGCCAAATACACAAAGTACGGAATGATCGACCACATCCCAAACACGATGGTGGTCTTAAGGTCCTCCACCGAACGGCCCTTGCCGACGATGTAATGCGCAATCAACGCAAAGGTCGGAAACAGCGGCACCAGCCCGGCAATGTAATAATTTTTGGTCTTGGCCAGCGCGGCCAGGATCAACACCACCGCCGCGCCGAGGGCTGCCTTGAAGAATAGATCCATCAGTGACTCAACCCATATTTCTTGACCTTGTCGAACAGGGTGGTCTTGGCCATCCCCAGTTCCTGGCTGGCCTGGGTCAGGTTGCCACCGCTGCGTTGCAGGGCGTCGTTGAGCAGGTTGCGCTCGAAGGCTTCCACCGCTTCGGTAAAGGCCAGGCCATGGTTGACGTTGCCGTTGCCGCTTTTCTTGAAGGCGGGCAAGCCCAGGGCAAAACGCTCGGCAACGTTGCGCAGTTCACGCACGTTGCCTGGCCAGTCATGGCTCATCAGGGTTGAAACGGTCTGGTTGTCCAGCTCCGGCACGGTGCGGTCGAAACGTAGCGACGACTGCTGCAGGAAGTGTTCGAACAACTGCAGGATGTCTTCGCGACGTTCGCGCAGCGGCGGCAGTTCCAGGGTGACCACGTTGAGGCGGTAGTAAAGGTCGCTGCGAAATTGGCTGGCACGGCTCAGTTCGTCGAGGTCGGACTTGGTGGCGGCGATCACCCGGCAATCCACCGCCACGCTCTGGTTAGAGCCCAGGCGCTCCAAGGTGCGTTCCTGCAATACTCGCAGCAATTTGATCTGCAGGTTGATCGGCATGCTTTCCACTTCATCGAGAAACAGCGTGCCTTCGTGGGCATGCTCGATCTTGCCGATGCGCCGTTTGCCGGCGCCGGTAAAGGCGTTGGCTTCGTGACCGAAAATCTCGCTTTCAAACAGGTTCTCCGGCAGGCCACCGCAGTTCAAGGCAACGAACTGATGGGAGTGGCGGCGGCTGAAATCATGCAGGCAGCGCGCGACCAGTTCCTTGCCGGTGCCGGTTTCGCCTTCGATCAGCACGTTGGCCGAGGTGTCGGCGACGTTGGCGATCAGTTCGCGCAGGTTTTGCATGGCCGGCGAACGGCCGATGATGCGGCCTTCCAGCGAGTCACGCTCAGCCAACTGGCGGCGCAGCGACCACACTTCGCGCGCCAAGCCACGTTGCTCCAGGGCGCGACGCGCCACGTCGACCAGGCGCTCGGGGGAGAAGGGTTTTTCCATGAAATCGTAGGCGCCATTGCGCATGGCGCCGACCGCCATCGAAATATCGCCATGCCCGGTAATCAGCACCACCGGCAGGCTTTTATCCAGCGCTTTGAGGCGGGTCAACAGCTCCAGGCCATCAATGCCCGGCAGGCGAATATCGCTGATGACGATGCCGGCAAAGTTCTCGCCGATGCGCTTGAGTGCCTCCTCGGCGCTGCCCACGCCCACGCTGTGGATGTCTTCCAGCGCCAGGGCTTGCTGGCAGCCGAGCAGTACATGGGGGTCGTCTTCGACGATCAGAACGGTCAGGTCGTCTTTAGGGGCTGTAGCGTCTGTATTCATGTCGACTCAGCTTTTTGAGTGCCCACCAACGGCAGGCACAAGACAAAGGCCGTACCACCACTGGCCGGGTGTTCCACGGCAAGGTTGCCGCCGGTGGCCGCCGCGAGGCTGGCGGAAAGCGTCAGGCCAAGGCCCAGGCCTTGTTCGCCGGGTTTGGTGGTGAAAAACGGTTCGAATAGGTGTTTGCGGGTTTCGGGATCAATGCCATGGCCGTTATCGCGCACGTGCAGGCGATACTTGCCCTCAAACACGTGGCCGTCCAGCCACAGCTCGGGCGCCGGCTGCGCCTGCATCGCGTCGAGGGCGTTGCCGATCAGGTTGACCAGAATCTGCTCCAGGCGCGTCTGGTCGATCTGCAATTGGGCGTTGGCGAAGTCGCGGTGCACGGTCAACGGCAGGCCGTCCAAACGTGCGCCGAGTACCTGGAACGCCGCGTCCACGGCTTTAGCGAGGTTGGCTTCGCCCTGGTCATCGCCGCGCCGGGCGAAGGAGCGCAGGCTGGCGGTGATGCGGCCCATGCGGTCGATCAGTTCGTTGATGGTCTTGAGGTTGGCGCTGGCGGTGTCGAGGGCGCCACGCTCAAGGAACCGCACGGTGTTGCCCGACAGCGTGCGCAATGCCGCCAGCGGCTGGTTCAATTCATGCGCGATGCTGGTCGACATCTGGCCGATGGCGGCGAGCTTGCCGGCCTGCACCAGTTCATCCTGGGCGCGGCGCAAGGTTTCTTCAGCCTGGCGCCGTTCACGGATCTGCCCCTTGAGCCGTTCATTGCTGGCGCGCAGGTCGGCGGTGCGTTCGGCAATCCGACGCTCCAGCTGGCTGTTGGCTTCCTGCAAGGCTTCCCGCGCGGCGAGGCGCGTGGCGATGACCTTGCGCCGCTCGTTCCAGGCGATCAGCAAAAACGCGACCAGGCCAAACGCGACGGCGACCAGGATGCCCTGGTTGATCGCAGCGCGGCGCAAGTCGTTGAGCGGAGTGAGCAGGGTGAAATTCCACGGTGTGTCGTTGAGCGGACGGGTCTGGGCGAGGTAGCTGACCTCATGCTCGTCGTTGACCACTTCACTGTTGGCCGGGAAGGTCAGCTTTTCAGTGCCTTCATTGAGGCGTTCGCGGGCCAGCGGCTCCAGCTCGTTCAGCGTGGCCCAGTAATATTGCAGGCTGTGGGCCAGGCGTTCCTTGGTGTCATCGCTCAGCGGCCGCACGGCCTTGAGGCGGCGGGCGGGGTCACTGGAGAGGATGATGATGCCGTTCTCGTCGCTCACGAAGGCTTCGAGACGCGCGCGTTGCCAGCGTTCTTCCAAGGCTTCGAGGCGCACTTTGACCACCGCGACGCCGATGATCTTGCCGTGCTCTTCCAGGCCATGGGCCAGGTAGTAGCCGGGCTCGCCGTTGGTGCTGCCGATGCCATAGAAGCGCCCCGGCTGGCCGCGTACGGCATTCTGGAAATAGGCCCGGAAGGACAGGTCTTCACCCTGGTAACTGTCGGCATCGCGCCAGTTACTGGTGGCCAGCACGCGGCCGGTGGTGTCCATCACGTAGATGGCCCGACTGCGACTGCGCCGGTTCAGGCCTTCAAGGTAATCATTGACGGTTTTGCGGGTTTCCTGGCTCGGGTCAGCCAGCAGCGTGGAAACGCTGGACTCCAGTTCCAGAAGGCTTGGCAGATAAGTGTATTTGCTGAGTTCGCTTTCGACAGTGCGCGCATGCAGCTCCAACTGGCGTTCGCCGTTGTCGCTGAGGGTGCGGATGTCGTAGTACTCACTGACCCAGAAGCCGATATAACCCAAGCCGATCATCAGGGCGATGATCAACGGCGGCAGGAACAGTTGGCGAATCAGACGAGGTTTCACGGCAAGTGATGGCGGTGCGGCGCGAAATTGGTTGGGGTCGCATTTCATCACAGATGCCTTGGGTCAGCTACCAATGTGAATACAGGGTTTTTTGGCAAGGAGTGCTCAGTGTGGCGAGGGAGCTTGCTCCCGGTGGGCTGCGTAGCAGCCCCAAAACTGACGACTGTAATTTCTCATGGGAAAAATGCGTCGCTTGTTTTGGGGCCGCTTCGCGCCCCAGCGGGAGCAAGCTCCCTCGCCACAAAAAGCCCCTCAGCGGTTCTGTATTCAACGTACTTAGTGCTGCAGGATTTTCTCAAGGAAGTGCTGCGCGCGTTCGGAGCGGGCGCTGATGTCGCCGAAGAACTCCTCTTTCGGGCAGTCTTCGATGATCTTGCCGGCGTCCATGAAGATCACGCGGTCAGCCACTTTGCGGGCGAAGCCCATTTCGTGGGTCACGCACATCATGGTCATGCCTTCGTGGGCCAGTTGCACCATCACGTCGAGCACTTCGTTGACCATTTCCGGGTCCAGCGCCGAGGTCGGTTCGTCGAACAGCATGACGATCGGGTCCATGGCCAGGGCGCGGGCGATCGCTACACGTTGTTGCTGGCCGCCGGACAGCTGGCCCGGGTGCTTGTGGGCGTGTGCCGACAGGCCTACGCGCTCAAGCAGTTGCAGGCCTTTTTTGGTGGCTTCTTCCTTGCTGCGGCCGAGCACCTTGATCTGCGCGATGGTCAGGTTTTCGGTGATGGTCAGGTGCGGGAACAGCTCGAAGTGCTGGAACACCATGCCCACGCGCGAACGCAGTTTCGGCAGGTTGGTCTTCGGGTCGGCGATGGACGTGCCATCCACCACCACGTCGCCCTTCTGGAACGGTTCCAGTGCGTTGACGCACTTGATCAAGGTGGATTTACCCGAGCCGGACGGCCCGCACACCACGATCACTTCGCCTTTTTTAACCTCGGTGCTGCAATCGGTCAGCACCTGGAAGTCGCCATACCACTTGTTGATGTTCTTGATAGAGATCATACGGCAAACCTTTTTTGCAGACGCTTGACCAGCAGCGAGGCGGAAAAGCTGATGATGAAGTAGACGACACCGGCGAAGATCAGGAACTCATTGGAGCGGCCAATGATGTCGCCGTTGGAGCGGGCGGAGTTGAGGAAGTCCACCAGGCCCACGGTGTAAACCAGCGAGGTGTCCTGGAACAGGATGATCGACTGTTGCAGCAGCAACGGGGTCATCTTGCGGAACGCCTGGGGCAGGATGATCAGACGCATGGTCTGGCCATAGGTCATGCCCATCGCTTGTGCGGCGGCCATCTGACCTTTGGGGATCGACTGCACGCCGGCCCGCACGATTTCACAGAAGTACGCAGCTTCGAACATCATGAAGGCCACGACGCAGGAGGTGAACGCACCGATCGGAGTGTCTTCGCCGGTAATCCAGCGCAACACGAACGGCACCGCCAGGTAGAACCAGGTGATCACCAACAGCAGTGGGATCGAGCGGAAGTAGTTCACATAAGCGCCGGCCAGGCGCGACAGCAGTTTGTTGGACGACAGGCGCATCAGTGCCAGGACCGTACCCAACGCGATGCCGCCGATCACACCCATGACCATCAACTGCAAGGTCATGACCATGCCGTTCCACAGGCCCGGGATGGCGGGGATGATGCCGCTGAAATCGAAGTCCATTATTTACCCCCCACGGAGATCAGGCCGGGCACCGCGACTTTCTTCTCGACCACGCGCATCAGCAACATCAGGCTCATGTTCAGGGTGAAGTAGATCAGCGTGGCCAGGGTGAAGGCTTCAAACAGGTTGGCCGAGAACTCGGCAGTCTGTTTGGTTTGCGCCAGCAACTCCATCAAACCGATCAAGGACGCCACGGAGGAGTTCTTGAACACGTTGAGGAATTCCGAGGTAAGCGGCGGAATAATGATGCGGTAGGCCTGTGGCAGCAGCACGTTCCAGTAGATCTGCGGCAGCTTGAAACCCATGGCGCGTGCCGCGGACTCCTGGCCACGTGGCAGCGCCTGGATACCGGTACGCACTTGTTCACACACACGGGCGGCGGTGAACAGGCCCAGGCACACGACAACGCTCAGGTAAGCCGAGGTGGTCGGGTTGAGGTCTTGTTTGTACCAGTCCTGCAGGTTTTGCGGCAGCAAGTCGGGTATCAGGAAATACCAGATAAACAGCTGAACCAGCAGCGGCACATTACGAAACAGTTCCACGTAGCAGGTCGCAATGCCCGATACGATGCGGTTTGGCACGGTACGCATGACCCCCAGAATGGAGCCAAGCAACAAGGCGATAATCCATGCCACGACAGCGATGGCAATGGTCCAGCCCAAACCGGCGATGTACCAGTCGAGATAAGTCTCGCTGCCCACGCCAGTGGACTTGAAGAACACGCCCCAGTCCCAGTTGTAATTCATTAGGGTCTCCCCTCGAGATCGATCGATATACAAGCACCCGCTTGGGGAAGATCCTTTCCCGCCTGACGTTGAACGCCAGGCACACGCGATCGGCTCGAAAACCGCCAGGTCGAGTGTTCCAAATTAAAGCCCGCAGGTAGTAACAGACGCCTGAGGGAGCGTTGGCCCCCTCAGGAGATAAGCTTAGTCAGGTATCAGATTTTTACGTCAGGCGCTGGTTTGTCGCTTGGGTTAGCGATCAGCTCCTTAACCTTTTCGCTCATCGGGAAGTTCAGGTTCAGGCCTTTTGGTGGAATCGGGCTCTCGAACCACTTGCTGTAGATCTTGTTGATTTCGCCGGATTTGTACAGGCCGACAATGGCGTCATCCACGGCTTTCTTGAAGGCTGGGTCGTTTTTACGAACCATGCATGCGTAGGCTTCAAAGGACTGCGGAGTACCGGTGATGACCCAGTCGTCCGGCTTCTTGGCCTTGGCTTCTTCGCCTGCCAGCAGGGCGTCGTCCATCATGAAGGCGACGGCGCGGCCGCTTTCCAGCATCTGGAAGGATTCGCCGTGGTCTTTGGCGGAGATGACGTTCATGCCCATTTGCTTGTCGGCGTTCATCGCCTTGATGATGCGCTCGGACGTGGTGCCGGCGGTGGTCACCACGTTTTTGCCTTTCAGGTCGGCAAAGTCAGCGTAGGACGGCTTGCCATCCTTGTCTTTCTTGACCAGCAGGCGGGTGCCGATTTCGAACATGTTGACGGTGAAATCAACTTGTTGGGCGCGTTCGGCGTTATTGGTGGTGGAGCCGCACTCGATATCCGCGGTGCCGTTCTGGATCAGCGGGATACGGGTTTGCGAGGTGACCAGGTTGTACTTGACCTTCAGATCGGGTTTGTTCAGGTCTTTTTTCAGGGCTTCAACGATGGCCAGTTGAATGTCGTGGGAGTAGCCCACTGGTTTGCCCGAGCCATCCGCGATGTAGGAAAACGGAATGGAGCTGTCGCGGTGAGCGAGAGTGATGGTGCCGGAGTCGTTGATTTTCTTCAGTGTGCCGGTGAGTTCGGCGGCGAAAACTGGAGTGCTGATCAGAGCAGCAGCGATAGCTGTGCCCAGGATATGGGGAACGATGCGCATCAATACTTCCTCGACATTTGTTTTTTTTATGAAGCCGGCTAAAACGGCTCTCTTGTACAGCGAATGCCCGTGACGGCTCCTGAAGCGTCTCAGGCAATCGTCAGGGAGTGTAGAGCATGAGTCGTGCCATACCAGGAATAAAAGCTTATCTAGTTGATTTATATGAATATTAACTTTGTATTACAGGCGGTTTGTAACGCAAAGGTCCGGCAAACCGAATCGAGAAGGGAATGCCGTTCGGAAAACCGAATGGCGGCGGCGCTATAAAAAAGCCCCTGAACCTTACGGTGCAGGGGCTTTTTGTGAGGCTTGACTGTCAGGCCGCTTCAATCTTTGCGCGGTTCTGCTCAACCTTGGACAGGTAACGCTGCACGTTGTCCTGTTCCTCTGGCGTGGTGAACAGGCCGAGTTTGGTGCGGCGCCACAGCACGTCCTGCGGTTGCGTCGCCCATTCTTCGGCACACAGGTAATCGACTTCGCGGGTGTACAGGCCGCCACCCAGGTGGTCGCCCAGGTCGGCCAGCGATTGCACACCTTCCAGCAGGCGCCAGGTACGGCTGCCGTAAGTGGTGGACCAACGGCGTGCGATCTCGCTTGGCACCCAGTCGAACTTGGCGCGAATCGCCTCGGCCAGGGCTTCTGGCGTGCTCATGTTTTCGCCGCCAGGCAGGCTGGCCGTGGCGGTCCAGCTTGGGCGCATCTGCGTGAAGTAAGGCGCCAGCTGCGCCATCGCCGACTCGGCGAGTTTGCGATAGGTGGTCAGCTTACCGCCGAACACCGACAGGATCGGCGCCTCGCCGGTGCCGCCAGACAGCGACAGGGTGTAGTCGCGGGTGATGGCTGAAGGGTTGTCCGACTCGTCGTTGCACAACGGGCGCACGCCGGAATAGGTGTGCACGATGTCGTCGCGGCTCAACTGCTTCTTGAAGTGGGCATTCACCACTTGGAGCATGTAGTCGGTTTCACCTTCGGTGATCGCAACTGCAGCCGGGTCACCGGTGTATTCGCGGTCGGTGGTGCCGATGATGGTCAGGTGGTTCAGGTACGGAATGGTGAAGACGATGCGCTGGTCTTCGTTCTGCAGGATGTGCGCGTGGGCGCCTTCGTACAGCTTTGGCACGATCAAGTGGCTGCCCTGGATCAGGCGGATGCCGTACGGCGAATCCAGCTTCAGGTCTTCCTTGATGAACTTGGCGACCCACGGGCCGGCAGCGTTTACCAGTGCACGGGCGCGGATCGAGAACAGGCTGCCATCGGCGCGTTCCATGTTCATTTCCCACATGCCGTTGCTGCGGTGCGCGCTGATGCAACGGGTCTGGGTGTGGATGTGCGCGCCTTTTTCGCGGGCGGCCATGGCATTCAGTACCACCAGGCGGGCATCGTCGACCCAGCAGTCGGAGTACTCGAAGCCTTTGGTGATTTCGCTTTTCAACGGGCTGTCCGGGCCGAACTTGAGGCTTTTCGAACCGGCGAGTTTTTCGCGCTTGCCCAAGTGGTCATACAGGAACAGGCCGGCGCGGATCATCCACGCAGGGCGCAGGTGCGGGCGGTGCGGCAGCACGAAGCGCATCTGCTTGACGATGTGCGGAGCCTTGTCCAGCAGCACTTCACGTTCGGCCAGAGCTTCGCGCACCAGGCGGAATTCGTAATGTTCGAGGTACCGCAGGCCACCGTGGATCAGCTTGCTGCTGGCGGAGGAGGTGTGGCTGGCCAAGTCGTCCTTTTCGCAAAGGAATACCGACAAACCGCGACCGGCTGCGTCTGCTGCAATGCCGACGCCATTGATCCCGCCACCGATTACGGCAACGTCATAGACTTCGGCAAGCGGTGGGGCAGGCAAGGTGGAAGGGTTCATCGGCTAGCCTCGCGATCTTTTTTGTCTTGGAATTCGAACATTAATGTTCATTTGCGAAAATGGTAGCTGATAATCGCGCGCACAGCCACCCGACTTCGATTGAAAAAACTCATCGAAGCGGCGAGAAAGGAAAATTTGCGAACATGGGCTTGGGGAAGGCTTGAGGAAAAGGGTGTTCGTTGAATCGCCTTCGCGAGCAAGCCCGCTCCCACATTCGACCGCATTCTCATGCTGGAACTCGGTTAAATGTGGGAGCGGGCTTGCTCGCGAAGGCGTCAGTGCAGACGCTATACGACTTCCAGGCGAACTTTATGGTCATTCAACAACTGCACCAGCGCCGGCACCGGTTGCTGATCGGTCACCAAACAGTCCACCAAGCTGATCGGCCCCAAACGAATCATGGCATTGCGCCCGAATTTGCTCGAGTCCGCCGCCAGGATCACTTGGCGCGCGTTAGCGATAATCGCCTGGGAAACCCGCACTTCCTGGTAATCGAAATCCAACAGGCTGCCGTCTTCGTCGATGCCACTGATGCCCACCAGCGCAAAGTCGACCTTGAACTGGTTGATGAAGTCGACACTGGCTTGGCCAACCACACCGCCATCACGGCGCACATTACCGCCGGTCAGCAGTACATCGAAGTCGTCCTTGGCACTGAGCATGGTGGCGACATTGAGGTTGTTGGTGATGATTTTCAGGTGGTTGTGATTCAGCAGCGCACGCGCGATGGATTCGGTGGTGGTGCCGATATTGATGAACAGCGAGGCGTGATCAGGAATTTGCGCAGCGATGGCTTCGCCGATGCGTTGTTTTTCATCACGCATCTGGTCGGCACGCATGGCGTACGCGGTGTTCTCGACACTGGAGTCATAGGCCGCGCCGCCGTGGTAGCGGCGCAGCAGATTGGCGTCCGCCAGCTGGTTGATATCGCGGCGGATGGTTTGCGGGGTGACTACGAATAGCTGCGCCATCTCCTCGATACTGACGTAGCCGCGTTCGCGGACCAGTTCGAGGATTTGTTGCTGGCGGGGAGGCAGATTCATGGGGCGTCCTTTGGGCTGCCATACAAAAGTGGCCCATGATGACGCAGCACGCGGCTCCCCGCCAGTTACAACCCTATGTGGGTCCGGCGGTTGGCTTATTCAGCGCCTTCGTGCGGTTCCCAGTCACGGGTGCGGCTCACCGCTTTTTGCCAGCCGGCGTAGAGTTTCTCTTTGGCGGTTTCGTCCAGCGTTGGTTCGAACTCGCGCTCGATCACCGCCTTGCCGCGCAACTCGTCCAGGCTGCCCCAGAAACCACAGGCCAGGCCCGCCAGGTAGGCGGCACCGAGTGCGGTAGTCTCGCGCATTTGCGGGCGCTCGACTCGGGTGCCGAGGATGTCGGCCTGGAACTGCATCAGGAAGTTGTTCGCCACCGCACCACCGTCCACGCGCAGGGCTTTAAGGCGTTCGCCCGAGTCCTGTTGCATGGCGTCCAGCACGTCGCGAGTCTGGTAGGCAATCGACTCCAGGGCTGCACGAATAATGTGATCCACGCGTACGCCACGGGTCAGGCCGAACAGCGCGCCACGCGCGTACGGGTCCCAGTACGGAGCGCCCAGGCCGGTGAAGGCCGGCACCAGGTACACGCCGTTGCTGTCCTTGACCTTGCCGGCGAAGTATTCAGTGTCGGTGGCGTCGGCGATGATCTTGAGCTCGTCACGCAGCCATTGCACGGTGGAACCACCGTTGAACACCGCGCCTTCCAGGGCGTAGGCCACTTCGCCGCGTGGGCCGCAGGCGATGGTGGTGAGCATGCCGTGCTTGGATTTAACCGCTTTGTCGCCGGTGTTCATCAGCAGGAAGCAGCCGGTGCCGTAGGTGTTCTTGGCCTGGCCGGCTTCCACGCACATCTGGCCGAACAGGGCGGCTTGCTGGTCACCGGCGATGCCGCCGATGGCAATGCCGCTTTTGGTGCGGCCGTAAATCTCCGAGGACGACTTCACTTCCGGCAGCATTTCGCGCGGCACGTCCAGAATCTCCAGCATCTTCGCATCCCACTCCAAGGTGTGGATGTTGAAGAGCATGGTGCGCGAGGCGTTGGTGTAGTCGGTGACGTGGGTTTTGCCGCCGGTAAATTTCCAGATCAGCCAGCTGTCGATGGTGCCGAACAGCAGTTCGCCGTTGCGCGCACGCTCGCGGCTGCCTTCGACGTTGTCGAGGATCCACTTGAGCTTGGTGCCCGAGAAGTACGGGTCGGTGACCAGGCCGGTGGTGTCATTGATGTATTGCTCGTGGCCGTCGCGCTTGAGCTGCTGGCAGATCTCGGTGCTGCGGCGGCATTGCCAGACGATTGCGTTGTAGATCGGGCGGCCGGTGATCTTGTCCCAGACCACGGTGGTTTCACGCTGGTTAGTGATACCGATGGCGGCGACTTGGTCATGGTGCAGGCCGGCTTGTGCCAGGGCCTCGACCATCACCGCGCTCTGGGTGGCGAAGATTTCCATCGGGTCATGTTCGACCCAGCCGGCTTGCGGGTAATGCTGAGTGAACTCGCGCTGGGCGGTGCAAACCACGTTGGCGTCACGGTCGAAAATGATCGCCCGCGAACTGGTGGTGCCCTGATCAAGGGCAATGATGTAGTTCTTATTCTGAATGTCGGTCATGTCGATTGCCTTAGACGGAAAATAAGGAAGTAAGGAATCAGCCTGGGCCGCAAAGGGGCAGTGCGGACCAGGCCGGCGCTATCAGGAAATACGCGTCTTGCCGTTGACAGCCGTGTCAGTTGTTTCATCTATAGCAGGTGCGGCGCTCGGCAGATGACGGGCAATCAGCCCGCGATAAGCCGCAGCACCGAGGCAGGCGCCGACAATCGGCGCGAAAATCGGTATCAGGAAGTAAGGAATATCGCGACCGCCCGTAAAGGCCATTTCACCCCAGCCGGCGAAAAAGGTCATCAGCTTGGGCCCGAAATCCCGCGCCGGGTTCATCGCAAAACCGGTCAGTGGGCCCATGGCGCTGCCAATTACAGCGATCAACAGGCCGATCAGCAGCGGGGCCAACGGGCCGCGTGGCAGGCCATTGTTGTCGTCGGTGAGGGCCATGATCACGCCCATCAAGATGGCGGTGATGACCATTTCCACCAGGAACGCCTGAGCCGTGCTCAACAGTGCATGCGGGTAGGTGGAGAACACCGACGCCAACTCCAGGCTGGCCTGTGAGCCGCGAACCATGTGATGGGTTTGTTCGTAATCGAAAAAAAGATTGCTGTACAGCGTGTACACCAAGGCGGCCGAGCAGAAGGCGCCGGCGACTTGAGCAAGGATGTAGAAGGGCAGTTTGCGCTTTTCGAAATCGGCAAAAATGCACAGGGCGATACTCACCGCCGGGTTGAGGTGAGCCCCGGAAATACCGGCGCTCAGGTAGATCGCCATACTCACGCCGATCCCCCAGATGATACTGATTTCCCACAACCCAAAGCTGGCACCCGCGACCTTGAGCGCAGCGACACATCCTGTACCGAAGAAGATCAGAAGCGCAGTCCCCAGGAATTCGGCCATGCATTGGCTCGAAAGTGAGGGCTGTTGAAGAGCAGTTGTCATGGAAAACCTCAATTGTTGTTCTTGTTTGGCGCGCGGCCTCAACGGGCTGTTGCGCGATTTTCACCGTGGCGGGGATCCCCATCCCCGTCACGGCTTACTGCTGGAGTACTGCAGCTCTATTCCTACAGTATTCGGAAACGAAAAAATATAGACAAGAATGACGGCTGTCAAAGGTCGAAAGTGAACCATTGGTCATTTTCAAACTATTAGTCTGATGAATGATCACGCTTGCGCCAAGCTTCACTCATTTCAGGAGTGGCGCACTAGAGCGTTTTGCCTGCCCTTGGCCTAGAATTGGCCGTCTGTTTGCCACGCCCGGAGTAGCCATGACCCCCGCACTGGACCTGTTGAAAAAAGTTCGCGCCGAACATCACATCCACAGTTACGAACATGATCCGAAGGCGGCGTCCTATGGCCTGGAGGCCGCGGAAAAATTGGGGCTCGACCCGGCTCAAGTGTTCAAAACCTTGTTGGCCAGCAGTGAGAAAGGTGAATTGTTGGTGGCGGTGGTGCCGGTCGTCGGAAGTCTGGATTTAAAGGCGCTGGCTCACGCGGCAGGCGTAAAAAAAGTCGAGATGGCCGACCCGGCTGCGGCGCAACGCTCCACCGGTTATTTATTGGGCGGTATCAGCCCATTGGGGCAGAAGAAGCGTTTGCGCACGTTTATCGACGAGACGGCGCAGCCGTTCGCGACGATTTTTGTGAGTGCGGGGAGAAGGGGTTTGGAAGTTGAATTGCCGGCTGCGGTGTTGGCTGAGCATACCCAGGCCACATTCGCGCCGATTGGCCGGGCCTGAAACTCGCATTTTGAATGCGACGAGATCCAATGTGGGAGCGGGCTTGCTCGCGAAAACGGTGGTTCAGTAATAAATTCGTTAACTGACACTCCGCATTCGCGAGCAAGCCCGCTCCCACATTTTGATCTGGTTTCGTCAGTTACTCAGTTGGCGGGGCTGTAGCGCCTTACGCCGGAGTCGGCTTTAGGAATCTGCGCCGCAACGCTGCCCGAAGCCTGGAACAGCACCAGATGCTCAGCCGCCACCCGAATCCCCACGTCCACACCCACCTGGTGATCGGCATGACTGGGGAAGATCGACTCCAGCTGTGCACCCGTCGGCAGCTGCAGGCGGTACAAGGTCGAGGCGCCGAGGAAGGTCTTGCCGACGATGCGCGCTTTCAACGCGCTGTCCGGCGCATAAACGATGTCATCCGGGCGCAGCAACACATCCACCGCGCCGCCCGTGGGCCAGGTGTAGGCGCGGTTGCCGCGCAGCTCTCCCAGCTCGGTGCTGACCGATTCCGGTGAGCTCAACTGGCCGCGTATGAAATAGCCCTGGCCGATAAAGCTGGCGACATAAGGCGTTTGTGGCTCGTGATAGAGGTTGTAGGGCGTGTCCCATTGCTCAAGACGGCCTTCCTTGAAAACCCCCACCTGATCACTCACGGCGAAGGCTTCCTCCTGATCATGCGTCACCAGTATCGCGCTGGTGCCGCGTGTCTTGAGAATGTCGCGCACCTCGTGGCTGAGCTTGCGCCGCAGTTCCCCGTCGAGGTTGGAGAACGGTTCATCCAGCAGCAGCAGTTGTGGCTCCGGCGCCAGAGCGCGGGCGAGGGCGACACGTTGTTGCTGGCCACCGGAAAGCTCGTGGGGGAAGCGCTTGCCGAGGTTCTTCAGGTTGACCAGTTCCAGCAACTCAGCGACCACGCGGTCTTTTTGCGGGTGCTTGCGAATGCCGAAGGCGATATTGTCGGCCACGCTCAAGTGCGGAAACAGCGCGTAGTCCTGGAACACCATGCCGATCCGGCGTTTCTCCGGCGCGAGGGTGAACCCGGCGCTGGAAATCACTTCGCCGGCCAGGCTGATTTCGCCTTCGTGCACCGGCTCGAATCCGGCAATCGCACGCAAGGTGGTGGTTTTGCCGCAACCCGAAGAGCCCAGCAGGCAGCCGATGTCACCGGCGTTGAGGTGCAGGTTGAGGTTCTGCACCACGCGTTGATCTTGATAGCCGCATGCCAGATTGCGCAGGTTCAGCAGTAATGGCTGGCTCATGCGTGGTGGTACGCGGGGGCGATGAGGCGTTCGAGCAGCGCCTTTTGTGCGTGCAAGCGGTTTTCAGCCTGGTCCCAAGCGACCGAGCGCTTATCGTCGAGCAGGTCGAGGCTGATTTCTTCGCCACGGTGCGCGGGCAAGCAGTGCATGAACAGCACATCCGGCGCGGCCAGGTCGAGCAGCGCGCGGGTCACCTGGAACGGCGCGAACAGGGCCAGGCGTTTGGCGGTTTCTTCTTCCTGGCCCATGGAGGTCCAGACATCGGTGCTCACCAAATGGGCGCCAACCACAGCGTCACGTGGGTCACGCACAACGGTCACGCGACTACCGGCCTGTTCGAGGAAGCGCGCGTCAGGCTCGTAGCCTTCCGGGCACGCGATGCGCAGCTGGAAGTCGAACTGGATCGCCGCTTCTATATAGCTGTTGCACATGTTGTTGCCGTCGCCGATCCAGGCCACGGTCTTGCCTTGGATCGAACCGCGGTGCTCGAGAAAGGTTTGCATGTCGGCCAGCAACTGGCACGGGTGCAGGTCATCGGACAGGCCGTTGATCACCGGTACGCGCGAGTTGGCGGAAAATTCGGTCAGCGTGCTGTGGGCAAAGGTGCGGATCATCACCGCATCAAGCATGCTCGACATCACGATGGCGCTGTCGGCAATCGTCTCGCCACGGCCCAGTTGGGTATCGCGCGAGGACAGGAAGATGGCTTGGCCACCCAGCTGGATCATGCCGGCTTCGAAGGACACGCGGGTGCGCGTCGACGACTTCTCGAAAATCATCCCGAGCACACGGTTTTTCAAAGGCTCAAACAGTACGCCGCTGTTACGCAGGTCTTTAAGCTCAATGCCTCGACGGATCACGCTGACCAGCTCTTCGGGCGTGCAATCCATCAGGGAGAGAAAGTGCCTTGCGCTCATCATTAACTACCTTTTTGCAACAGACCGCAGATACTCAAAGCCTTGTTTATTGTGACAACGGGCGAGACCTGCGGCGAAAGCCGCACGGGGCGACGAAATAGGGGAAGGCGCGATCTTATAATTAAATGTCGCGTCTTACCAATAGGGCTACAGTTTTTAAGGGTGTTCAAGAAGGGCGCCGGAGCGCTTTTGAAGACTGATTCCTGACAGCAGCGGCCCATTTGTACACTGGCGCTGAGACCTTTTGCAATGTGTGGAGCCGCGCCCTGGCCAGCTTGTGTCGGTTTTGGAGGCGGTGGGCAGGTTCCTGAAACATTTGCTCACGCTTAGCCATGGCCTAGCCTGATGCCCGTCGATTCACGGCGCTGACGTTGCTGGTGCCTGCGCCGGTCGCGGCCCATAGTGAAGCCAAAGCCCTAATAAAGAGACTGGCCATGACCAAGACTCTCCACCACCGTGCCTGCCATCTGTGTGAAGCCATCTGCGGCCTGACCCTGGAAACCACTCAAGCCGATGACGGCAGCCTGGCGATCACCTCGATCAAGGGCGACGCGCTGGACACCTTCAGCCGTGGGCATATCTGCCCCAAGGCCGTGGCGCTGCAGGATATACAGAATGACCCGGACCGCCTGCACCAGCCCATGCTGCGGGTAGGCAGCGAATGGCAGCCGATTGCGTGGGACGAGGCGTTCACGTTGGTCGCCGAGCGATTGGCGGGCATTCAGGCGCGGCATGGGCAGAATTCGGTGGCGGTGTATCAGGGTAATCCCAGCGTGCACAACTATGGGCTGATGACTCACAGCAACTACTTCCTGGGGCAGTTGAAGACGCGCAATCGGTTTTCGGCAACCTCGGTGGACCAGTTGCCTCATCACCTCACCAGTTACCTGATGTATGGCCATGGCCTGTTGTTGCCGATCCCAGACATCGATCACACCGACTTCATGCTGATCCTGGGCGGCAACCCGCTGGCGTCCAATGGCAGCATCATGACCGTGCCTGACGTGGAGAAACGTCTCAAGGCCATCCAGGCCCGAGGCGGCAAGGTGGTGGTGGTCGACCCGCGTCGCAGCGAGACGGCGGCGATTGCCGATCAACATTTGTTTGTACGCCCTGGCGGCGACGCGGCGCTGCTGTTCGGCGTACTCAACACGCTGTTTACCGAGCACCTGACGCGCGACAGTCATTTGCAGGTTGAAGGCCTCGACGACGTGCGCCGCGCGATCGCCGGGTTTACCGCTGAAACCATGAGCCGCCAATGTGCGGTGCCTGCTGAGCAGATCCGCCAATTGGCACGCGATTTCGCCGCTGCGGACAAGGCGGTGTGTTATGGCCGCATGGGCGTATCTACCCAGGCGTTCGGCACCTTGTGCCATTGGCTGGTGCAGTTGATCAATCTGGTGACCGGCAACCTCGACCGGGTGGGCGGTGCGTTATGCACCAGCCCGGCGGTGGACCTGGTGGCCTCGACCGGCGGCGGGCATTTCAATCGCTGGCAGAGTCGTGTGTCCGGGCGCCCGGAATACGGCGGCGAATTGCCCGTCTCGGCCCTGGCTGAAGAAATGCTTACCGAAGGCGAAGGGCAAATCCGCGCCTTGGTGACCGTGGCCGGCAACCCCGTGCTGTCGACGCCCAATGGTCGCCAGTTGGAGCAAGCGCTGGATGGGCTGGAGTTCATGGTCAGCATCGACCTCTATATCAACGAGACCACGCGCTACGCCGACCTGATCCTGCCGTCGACGTCCGCGCTGGAAAACGACCATTACGACACCACTTTTAATATGTTCGCCGTGCGTAATGTCACCCGGTTCAATCGCGCGATACTGCCCAAGCCTGCGGGTGCGTTGCATGACTGGGAGATTTTTGTTGGCTTGGCCGAGGCTTTTGCAGCGCAGACGGGCGCCGTGCTTAAACCGACCATCGCGCCGGCGCAGATGATCGACTTAGGGCTGCGCGCCGGGGCTTACGGTGATGCCAGCGATCATAAGTTGTCGGTGGCTATGTTGGCCGACCATCCGCATGGCGTGGACTTGGGGCCGCTCAAGCCCAACCTTGGCGCACGCTTGAAAACCGCCAACGGCCAGGTGCAGGCGGCGCCGGCAGTGATCCTTGCGGACTTGGCGCGGTTCGCCTCGCAACCTGTGCCGCGGGTGGGCGAGCTGCTGCTGATCGGCCGTCGCCATGTGCGCAGCAATAATTCGTGGATGCATAACTATCACCGCCTGGTGAAGGGCAAGCCGCGCCATCAACTGCATATGCACCCTGATGACCTGGCCAGCCGACAGTTGAACGATGGGCAGCGGGTGCGTGTGAGTTCGCGCATCGGCATGATTGAAGTGGAAGTGGTGGCCAGCCTGGACATGATGCCCGGCGTGGTCAGCCTGCCCCATGGCTGGGGGCACGGCCGCCCGGGCGTGCAGATGAGCATCGCCAGCGGGCAGCCGGGGGCGAGCGCGAATGACCTGACCGACGAGCGGCAATTGGATGAATTGTCCGGTAACGCCGCGCTGAACGGCGTGCCGGTGCAGGTGGCCGCCGCATAAGGCCTGAGCACCGCGCTGGAATTTTGCGTTACAATGCGCCACCGTGCCGACCTGTGAGTCGCAAAGTTCCAGCCGAGGTGTTCCATGGATATCATCGAAACGATCAAAGAGCAGATTGCCAACAACACCATTCTGCTTTACATGAAGGGCGCCCCGAACGCTCCGCAGTGCGGTTTCTCCGCGAAGGCTTCCCAGGCCATCATGGCGTGTGGCGAGAAATTCGCTTACGTGGATATCCTGCAGAACCCGGAAATCCGCGCCAACCTGCCGAAGTACGCCAACTGGCCAACTTTCCCACAATTGTGGGTCGCCGGTGAGCTGGTCGGCGGTAGCGACATCATCACTGAGATGGCGGCTGATGGTTCGCTGCAAGCGCTGGTCAAAGAAGCTGCGGTAAACGCGGCAGCCAAGACTGACGCTTGATTCGATTGCAATAAAAAGCCCCGCTTCTCGAAAGAGAGCGGGGCTTTTTTATGTGCGCCAGGCATGGCGCGTTGCGCGAAGCGCAACCAGCTTGGCTGTGGTGGCCTCGCTGGTGACTTGGAGGTGAAAGTCCTCTACACACCCGGCAAGGGGAAGTGTTAGCCAGAGGCAAGGGTGTCGCGGGTGACTGCGAATCTGAAGGAAGCCCGAGGCAAAATGCTGGCCTGACGAACAGGAAGCGGATAGAGGCGGCGTAGCGGGGTAAGACGGCATAAATCGTTAAAGCCCAATACTTGCACGGAACGCTACGACGTATATCCGACAGGCATAAGCAGGAAGGTCGCGCGAATTACCCTGGGAGATCTGCAGGTTTGCCACTGTGCTACCGAGCGTCGAGAGGCGACGGGATGAACATGCAGAAGTCAGCCGAGGCCGTAGTAAGTGGCGGAAAAAAAAACCACGCCACCAAGGGCCGAACAGGTTATGCCGCCAGTAGGCGTCAGAGTCTCGTCGAATGTCGATAAAGCAGAAATCTCTCAACACGAGAGCTGTAACCCCAAGTCCCGGACGGAATCCGGGGTTTGCGGCTGGCAGTGCGCAGACATCGGCGGCGTCTGTGACGTGGACGAACGCGGAGCCGGACACGCTGATGGCGCGGGTGCTTGCACCCGCCAACCTCAAGCGTGCGTATCAACGCGTGGTCAGCAACAAGGGCGCACCGGGTGCCGATGGCATGACGGTCGACCAGTTGGCGGGCCACGTGAAACAGTATTGGCCGACCCTCAAGGCTCGGTTGCTGGTCGGCGAGTATCACCCGCAAGGTGTACGCGCTGTCGAAATCCCCAAACCCAAGGGTGGAACACGCCAACTGGGTATCCCCAATGTCGTGGATCGCCTGATCCAACAGGCTTTGCTGCAACAGCTCACGCCGATCTTCGATCCCCTGTTCTCGGATTACAGCTACGGTTTTCGTCCGGGCAGAAGCGCCCATCAAGCCATCGAAACAGCCCGTGACCATGTTGCAGCGGGCCACCGCTGGTGCGTGGAACTTGATCTTGAGAAGTTCTTTGATCGAGTGAATCACGACGTGTTGATGGCCAAAGTTGAGCGTCATGTCGAAGACAAACGCGTACTCAGACTGATCCGCCGTTACCTTGAAGCGGGAGTTATGTCGGGCGGGATCGCCAGCCGACGGCAGGAAGGGACGCCGCAAGGCGGCCCGCTCTCGCCGTTGCTGTCGAACATCCTGCTCAACGAACTCGACCGGGAGTTGGAGCGGCGGGGCCATCGCTTCGTTCGTTATGCCGACGATGCGAACATTTATGTACGTAGTCTCCGTGCTGGCGAGCGAGTGCTGGCAGGAGTTGAGCGTTTCTTGAATCAGCGTCTGAAGCTGACGTTGAATCGGGAAAAGAGCCGCGTGGCACGGCCGTGGGTCTGTGATTATTTGGGTTATGGGATGAGCTGGAATAAACAGCCGAGGCTGCGGGTGGCAGAAATGAGCCTTGGTCGCTTGCGCGACCGTCTCAGAGCGTTGCTACGCGGGGCACAGGGTTACAAAGTCGTCAGTCTTATCGAGCGACTAAATCCGGTGCTACGTGGCTGGGCTAGTTACTTCAAGCTGAGCCAGAGCAAAAGACCCCTTGAGGCGCTGGACGGTTGGGTGCGGCACAAACTTCGGTGTGTCGTGTGGCGCCAATGGAAACGGCCCTCTACGAGGGCGCGTAACCTGATGCGCCTGGGGCTGGACGAAGCCCGTGCGTGTAAGTCTGCCTTCAATGGTCGAGGCCCTTGGTGGAACTCGGGAGCGTCACATATGAATCAGGCGCTACCGAAGAAACTATGGGATCGTTTGGGACTGGTCTCGATACTGGATACGATAAACCGGCTTAACCGCATAACCTGAACCGCCGTATACGGAACCGTACGTACGGTGGTGTGAGAGGACGGCGGATGTGAATCCGCCTCCTACTCTATACCTGTGCGCTGCGGGTTATTCACCCATCTGCGATTGCAGGTAGTTCTCCAGGCTGACTTTGTCGATCAGGCCCAGTTGAGTTTCCAGCCAGTCGATATGCTCTTCCTGGTCTTCCAGAATGTCTTCGAGCAGTTCCCGGCTGCCGAAGTCGCCCTTGGTTTCGCAGTGTGCAATAGCGGCCTTGAGGTCACTGTGGCTCTTGCGTTCAAAGCCCAGGTCGCTGCTGATCATTTCCTGGGTGTGCTCGCCGATATTCAGCTTGCCCAGGTCCTGCACGTTCGGCAGGCCTTCCAGGAACAGGATGCGCTTGATCAGCGCGTCCGCGTCCTTCATGGCCTTGATGGATTCTTTGTATTCACGCTTGCCGAGCTTTTCCAGGCCCCAATCGTCATACATGCGCGCATGCAGAAAGTACTGATTGATCGCGACCAGTTCATTGGCAAGGATTTTATTGAGTTGCTGGATGACTGAGATGTCGCCTTTCATGACTGGGGTCCTGCCCTGTAATAGCTGTGTATAGGGCGGAGTTTGAGCGGCGAAATCCCTAGTGTCAAACCTAAGTTATTGAATAATAAATGAAAATTAATCGGAATAAGAATGTTTGTGTTCCGCGTCTTGACGCTAACTAATTGAATTGCGGGCATAAAAAAACCGGACACTAAGTCCGGTTCTTCAAAACACGCCTAATTAAGCGTGTGTAAATTCTGTCGAGTAGGGGAGCGCGGCCTGGGCTGTTTGCAGCTGCGTCAGGGTTTCCCGTACCACTTGCTTGGCGAGGCAGGCACATTTACCGCACTGGCTGGCAACGCCGGTGGTTTCACGTACTTCCTTGTAGCTGCAGCAACCTTCATAGATTGCTTCGCGGATTTGTCCGTCGGTGACGCCAGTACAGAGGCAGACATACATAAGGGAGAACCATCGCGGGTTTAGGCTTAAGTGCGATGGATCTTAATGTTAACGAGAATGATTGTCAAAGTAGATTCGTAGGCAATTGCCGAGCACCGTCGCTGCGCTGACGAACGGTTTTTTCAGTGTATGATGGTCGGTCTTCACGAAGCGTGACTGCGTCACAGGGCTGTCGCTTATCTGCGCCAGACTTGGGCCGGTCCTTTTACTTCAATCGTCACCCCTACATCAGGAGATAACAGATGAGCGTACTCGTCGGCAAACAAGCCCCGGATTTCGACGTACCTGCCGTCCTCGGCAATGGCGAAATCGTAGACAGCTTCAAACTGTCTGAAGCCATCAAAGGCAAATACGGCCTGGTGTTCTTCTACCCGCTGGACTTCACCTTCGTGTGCCCTTCGGAGCTGATCGCTCTGGACCACCGCATGGACGATTTCAAGGCGCGCAACGTTGAAGTGGTCGCCGTTTCCATCGACTCCCATTTCACCCACAACGCCTGGCGCAACACCGCCATCAATGATGGCGGCATCGGCAAAGTCAAATACACCATGGCTGCCGACATGAAGCACGACATCGCCAAGGCCTACGACGTTGAGTCCGAAGGCGGCGTGGCTTTCCGTGGCGCGTTCCTGATCGACGACAAGGGCGTTGTGCGCTCGCAGATCATCAACGACCTGCCGCTGGGCCGTAACATGGAAGAGCTGATCCGTCTGGTCGACGCACTGCAATTCCACGAAGAGCACGGCGAAGTTTGCCCTGCCAACTGGAAAAAAGGCGACAAAGGTATGAACGCTTCGCCAGAAGGCGTCGCGGCTTACCTGACTGAGAACGCTGGCAAGCTGTAAGCCTCGTTCGAAGCAAAAAAACCGGCCTGAGAGGGCCGGTTTTTTTATGCGCGGGATTTAATTCTGTGGCGAGCGAGCTTGTTGTGGCGAGCGAGCTTGCTCGCGCTGGGCTGCGCAGCGGCCCCAGAACCTGACACCGCGGTTTAACAGGTCAACCGCGGCGGTCTTATTGGGGCCGCTTCGCAGCCCAGCGCGAGCAAGCTCGCTCGCCACGGAAGCCCACTCGCTGCAGCCTCAGTCGTTGAAGTCTTCCCAGCCGCCCATCTGCTTCCACCGATTGACGATGCCGCAGAACAGCTCGGCGGTCTTCTCGGTGTCGTAGCGAGCCGAGTGGGCCTCACGACCGTCAAAGTCGATACCGGCGGCCTGGCAGGCTTTGGCCAGCACGGTCTGGCCATAAGCCAGGCCTGCAAGCGTGGCAGTGTCGAAACTGGAGAACGGATGAAACGGGTTGCGCTTCATGTCCAGCCGCGTCACGGCGGCATTCAGGAAGCCCAAATCGAAGCTGCTGTTGTGGCCGACCAGGATCGCGCGTTTGCAGCCATTGGCCTTCAACGCCTTGCGAACACCACGGAAGATGTCGGTCAGCGCCGCTTCTTCACTCACTGCCATGCGCAGCGGGTGATCCAGCTTGATTCCGGTGAACTCCAGGGCTGCGGCTTCAATATTCGCGCCTTCGAACGGCTCGACACGGAAGAAGTGAGTGTGTTCCGGGAACACAAAACCCTGCTCGTCCATGCCGATGGTGGTCGCGGCGATTTCCAGCAAGGCGTCGGTGGCGCAGTTGAAACCACCGGTTTCTACGTCGATGACAACCGGCAGATAGCCGCGAAACCGCTCGGCCATCGGGTGGCGAGAACCGCCACCGCTGTGCTCGTGTTCGTCATCGTAATGATCTTCACTCACTTGCTTTCCTCCAGCAGGCGCCAGCGCAGTGTTTCACCGGCGCGCAGCGGGATAACAGTCAGCTCGCCAAACGGCAGGCTGGCAGGGGCGGTCCAATCTTCACGGACCAGGGTAATGCGGTCGGTATTCGCTGGCAGGCCATAGAAGCGCGGGCCGTTGAGGCTGGCGAACGCTTCGAGCTTGTCCAGGGCATTGCGCTGTTCAAACGCTTCGGCGTACAGCTCGATCGCTGCATAAGCGGTGTAGCAACCGGCACAGCCACACGCGGCTTCTTTGGCGTGTTGGGCATGCGGTGCGGAGTCGGTGCCGAGGAAGAACTTCGGGCTGCCGCTGGTGGCGGCATCCAGCAAGGCCACTTGGTGGGTATTGCGTTTGAGGATCGGCAGGCAATAGAAGTGCGGCCGAATCCCGCCCACCAACATGTGGTTGCGGTTGTAGAGCAGGTGATGCGCGGTGATGGTCGCGCCCACGTTAGCCGAAGCCTCGGTGACGAACTGCACGGCGTCAGCGGTGGTGATGTGTTCGAACACCACCTTGAGTGTCGGGAACAGCTCGACCACACGGCGCATGTGCTCGTCGATGAAGACCTTCTCGCGATCAAACACGTCCACATCGCCACGGGTGACTTCACCGTGGATCAGCAGCGGCATGCCGACTTCAGCCATGGCTTCGATCGCCGGCAGGATCTTGTCGATACTGGTCACGCCGGAATCGGAGTTGGTGGTCGCGCCGGCCGGGTACAGCTTGGCGGCGTGCACGAAGCCGGAGGCCTTGGCCTGGCGGATTTCTTCAGGCTGGGTGCGGTCGGTGAGGTAGAGCACCATCAACGGTTCGAAGCGGCTGCCGGCCGGTCGTGCAGCGAGAATGCGCTGGCGATAGGCGTCGGCTTCAGCGGCATTACGCACCGGAGGTACCAGGTTAGGCATGATGATGGCGCGGCCAAACGTGCGCGCTACATCGGCCACAGTTTGGGGTAACGCAGCACCATCGCGAAGATGAATATGCCAGTCGTCGGGACGCAGCAGGGTCAGGCGGTCGGACATTGGGGATTCCAGGCGGGTCAATCTGGTGGGAATGCTACCGGAAAAGACTCTTGCAGGCACTCGCTATCAAGTTTTGCGGGACGCTACCGATATCCCTGGGTATGCCTTAACGACGTATGACGCTTTGAAGTGTTGTAGAAACCAGTGGAGCCTCCCGTGCGCCAGCATTATCTAGCCCTGCTCAGTGTGTTCGCCAGCCTGCCTGCGATGGCCCTCACGTTCCAGACACGTCTGGAGAATATTGAGTGGAAGGTGGAAGGCGACCAGTTCGAGTGCCGCCTCACCCAACCGATCACCGATTTCGGCTCGGGCGAGTTCGTGCGCCGGGCCGGCGAGCAGGCGACATTTCGCCTTAAAGCCTACAACGGCGCGCTGGGCGCGGGCTCCGCGACCTTGTTGGCCGCCGCTGCGCCTTGGCAACCGGGCCGCGGTGATATCAACCTCGGTGCCGTGCGTGCGGGCAGTGGCGACGTGTTATTCAACAGTTCCCAGGCCCAGGCAGGGCGCCTGTTCACAGGGTTGCTCGAAGGGCGCAGCCCGACCGTACGGCATTACGGGCGCGAAGGCGGGTACTCGGAAGTTCGCTTGCTGCCGGTGAAGTTCAACAAGGCCTACAACGACTATCAGCTGTGCACCACCAAGCTGTTGCCAATGAATTACGACCAGGTCAAACAGACCGAAGTCGGCTTCCCCGGTGGCGGCATTGAGCTGGACGCTGCCGCGAAGAAGAAGCTGGACGTGATTCTCGCCTTCATGAAAGCCGACCCTACCGTCAACCATATCGAGTTGAATGGCCATTCGGACAACAGTGGCAATCGCCTGACCAACCGTGATGTCTCACGCCGCCGGGCGCTGGCGGTCACCGACTACTTCAAGGCCAATGGCATCCCGGAATCGCAGATTACCCTGCGTTTCCACGGTGAGAGCTACCCCCTGGCGCCCAACACCAATGCTGCCAACCGGGCGCGCAATCGCCGCGTGAATATTCAGCTCGAACGCGTGGCTGCCCCCGAGAAACCGGCGCCGCAAGCCACTGCGCCCAGCAACCCCGCACACACCTCCTGAGGTGCGACCATCGGTCGCCCGCTCGACATAATCTGTCGCTTTATCTTCATTTGCTGTCGCGCCTCTGTAAATTCACGGTTTTGGTCGGTAGAATCGACGGCTTTCCGTACAACCCCGTGGAGTGATGGCATGGCCGACGTAAACAAGGTCGTTCTCGCGTATTCCGGCGGCCTGGACACTTCGGTGATCCTCAAGTGGCTGCAGGATACTTATAACTGTGAAGTGGTGACCTTCACCGCTGACCTGGGTCAGGGCGAAGAGGTCGAACCTGCACGTGCCAAGGCGCAAGCCATGGGCGTGAAAGAGATCTACATTGATGACCTGCGCGAAGAATTCGTCCGCGATTTCGTCTACCCGATGTTTCGCGCCAACACCGTCTACGAAGGCGAGTACCTGCTGGGTACTTCCATCGCACGTCCGCTGATCGCCAAACGCCTGATCGAAATCGCCAACGAAACCGGCGCCGACGCCATTTCCCATGGTGCCACCGGCAAGGGTAACGACCAGGTGCGTTTCGAGCTGGGTGCCTACGCGCTCAAACCCGGCGTGAAAGTGATTGCTCCCTGGCGTGAATGGGACCTGCTGTCGCGTGAAAAGCTGATGGATTACGCTGAAAAGCATGCCATCCCGATCGAGCGTCACGGCAAGAAGAAGTCCCCGTATTCGATGGACGCCAACCTGCTGCACATCTCCTATGAAGGCGGCGTGCTGGAAGACACCTGGACCGAACACGAAGAAGACATGTGGAAATGGACGGTCTCCCCGGAGAACGCTCCAGATAAGGCCCAGTACCTGGAACTGACCTACCGCAACGGCGACATCGTCGCGCTGGACGGCGTCGAGATGACCCCGGCCACCGTGCTGGCGACTCTGAACCGCATCGGTGGTGAACACGGTATCGGCCGTCTCGACATCGTCGAGAACCGCTATGTGGGCATGAAGTCCCGTGGCTGCTACGAAACCCCGGGTGGCACCATCATGTTGCGCGCCCACCGCGCCATCGAGTCCATCACCCTGGACCGTGAAGTTGCTCACCTCAAAGACGAGCTGATGCCTAAGTACGCCAGCCTGATCTACACCGGCTACTGGTGGAGCCCTGAGCGTCTGATGCTGCAACAGATGATCGACGCCTCCCAGGCTCACGTGAACGGCGTTGTGCGCCTGAAGCTGTACAAAGGCAATGTGATCGTTACCGGTCGCAAGTCCGATGAGTCGCTGTTCGACGCCAACATCGCCACCTTCGAAGAAGATGGCGGCGCCTACAACCAGGCGGACGCAGCGGGCTTCATCAAGTTGAATGCGCTGCGCATGCGCATCGCTGCCAACAAGGGTCGCAAGCTGTTCTGAGTGATCCCTTCGTTGTAAAAAAAGTGGCCCCTGTTTATGGGGCCATTTTTTTTGCCTGACTATTCAAGGCGCTAGCGTGGAGTGCCGCCTGATGTTTAAAAGGTGTTTGCCAAGTGTTTATGGTTGCCGGTGAGAAAGTTACTGAGCTGTATTTTTGTTTTGGAATTTTGTTTTACATGAGTGAATGATTTTTTAACACCTGCCTAGGAACTATGTCTTACAGAAGATTCACTACATAAGTGAGAATGGTATGTAAGACGAAGAAAATTCTGTAGGATTTAAGGATGTTAGAAAATATGTTGAATGGAACTAAAAGAGTCGGAATTTTCTCACCTGTTCACTTGCCTGGCGGCAGCACACAATGGGCAATTCCTGAAAGTCTTGTGCGGTACGTTTACCTTGAACCGCTAATGCGGCGGATATTTCACTCAAGATATGTATGCCCGCGGAAAGGTCTGAAAGTCTGCATAAAATCTGATACGTCTGGGTTAGTGTTTTTTTGTAGGTTAATTCCTATAACATTGTGGGTTGGGTCTCTGCTTGCTGTTGCTTGGGGGGGAGCGCTATGCTAACTAGGAAACGACTAGGCTATTGTGCTTGCTCTAAATAATTCGAACAGCGAAATTGGACTTTCTCATGAATAAAGTGCTGATCGTGGATGATCATCCCGTCATTCGTCTTGCTGTGCGCATGCTCATGGAGCGTCATGGTTATGAAGTCGTTGCCGAGACTGATAACGGCGTCGATGCGTTGCAACTTGCACGCGAGCATGTGCCGGACATTGTTATATTGGATATTGGAATACCCAAGCTCGATGGCCTGGAGGTTATTTGTCGCCTGGCCTCTACCAAGCAGCCTGCGCCTGTGAAGGTGTTGGTGTTGACGTCTCAGGCTCCCGGCCATTTTTCCATGCGCTGCATGCAGGCGGGTGCGGCTGGCTACGTGTGCAAGCAGCAGGACCTCACTGAGCTGTTGAGCGCCATCAAGGCGGTGCTCTCCGGGTACAGCTATTTCCCTAACCAGGCGCTCAACTCCGTACGCTCCACCATGGGTAATGCCAGTGAGGCGGACATGGTTGAACGCTTGTCGGGTCGCGAGATGATGGTGTTGCAGCAACTGGCGCGTGGCAAAACCAACAAAGAGATCGCTGACGGCATGTTCCTCAGCAACAAGACCGTCAGTACCTACAAGACGCGCCTGCTGCTCAAGCTCAATGCGCGTTCCCTCGTGGACCTGATTGAATTGGCCCAACGCAACGGCCTCGTATAGGAGGACGCGGGCATCCCGCACGAGCCCGTACAACCGGCAAAAAAAAGCCTCCGTCAGGGAGGCTTCCGGTCGAAGGCGGCTCGATCAGAGATCGAAGTCGTAATCGGCCAGCTGTTTTTGCAAGCGTCGCTCTTCCAGAAGGTTATCGATAGTGCGGCGTTTGCTTAAATTGGTCTTGGCCACCTCAGCAACAGGTGCTTCCCCCTCGTCTTCCGACTCGGCAACGAGGTCGTCTTCTACATCCAGTTGTTCTTTGCCAGTGCTCATAAGGTTAACTCCAGGCTAAGACTGCCGTTGGCGCTCCTTATAACGATAAACCACGACAGGGTAAAAAAGATTTTTTCAATCGACTGATCGAGAAAACCATTGAACCCTCAATCGTCGGACGTCTTGTCCTTGTATTCGCACAGGTCTTCGATGCGGCAGCTGCCGCAGCGAGGTTTGCGGGCCTGACAAACGTAGCGCCCGTGAAGGATCAACCAGTGATGGGAGTCGAGCAAATACGGCTTGGGCACGAACTTCATCAGCTGTTTTTCCACTTCCACCACGTTCTTGCCGCGAGCAATGCCGGTTCGGTTGCTGACGCGAAAAATATGCGTGTCTACCGCCATGGTCAGCTGCCGAAACGCGGTGTTTAGCACCACGTTAGCGGTTTTACGGCCCACACCCGGGAGGGCTTCCAGGGCCTCACGGGTTTGTGGCACTTCGCTGCGGTGCAACTCCACAAGCAGGCGGCAGGTCTCGATGACATTCTTGGCCTTGCTGTTGTACAGGCCGATGGTCTTGATGTAGTCCGATAACCCTTCCACGCCCAAGGCATAGATGGCCTCGGGCGTATTGGCCACCGGATACAGTTTGGCCGTGGCCTTGTTGACGCCAACGTCGGTGGACTGGGCCGACAGGATCACCGCAATCAGTAACTCGAACGGCGAGGAATAGGCCAGCTCGGTTTTGGGTTCCGGATTGTCTTCGTGAAGCCTGCGGAAAATTTCCAGGCGTTTTGCGGCGTTCATGGGGCAGGCATTTCCTTACAGGCGGTCAAAGTGAGGCCAAGCTGTGCAGGATAAACCATCGTCACCGTGCCCGGCAGCGCCTGTTGCGGATCAAGCGTCGGTATGGGCATCGACGTGGCGCTGCGCTTCATCCAGCCTGTGTTGGGCGGCTTTTAGTGCGTCCGCGCTGACGTCCGACTGGCGTTGCAACTTGCTGACATCGGCGCGGGCATAGGCCAGGGCGGTTTTCAGCTGGCGTAATTGGGCGTCGATAGGGCGTTTTTCCACGCGCTGCAGCTCTGGCCTGGGCTGCTCGCTGATCGCCTCGGCATCATGCAGGGCTTGCTCGGCGGTGGACAGCGCGGCGCTCAAGGTCGCCAGTTGCTGCTCGTCAGCGTTCAGGTCCTGAGCTTTTTTCAGTTCGGCGCGGCGCATGGCCAGCTGGATTTTCGCGCGCTTGAGCTCAGGGTCTTTGGTTATCGATGGCGGCGGCGGGCTGTCCACTTCCAGCGCCGCAAGCGCCTGCTCCGCCGCTTCAAACTGCTGCTGCAGGGCAATCAACTGCGATTGTTGCTCAAAGGTCGGCGGGTGGCCGAACGCCTTCAGGGACTTGTGCAGTTGGGCGCGACTCATGGCGACCGTGATCTTGGCTTTCTTGACGGCTGCGTCCCTGGTGGCCTGAGCGGTATCAGCCTGGACCGGCGCAACCGGCGCCGAGCGTTTGGCCCGTGCCAGGCGTTCAGCGAGCTTATGGGCTTCTTCGCGTTGCAGGCGCGCATTGCGTTGTTCATAACGCCGGCGTGCTCGGTCGCGCTTGAGGCCGCGTTCATGGTGCTGGTGATCGTTAGCCTCCAGGCCGCCCACAATCGGCAGCACAGCGGTTGCAGGGCGCATCTCAATGCAGTCGACAGGGCAGGGCGCAACACACAGGTCGCAACCGGTGCACTCATCAATGATCACGGTGTGCATCAACTTGGCCGCGCCGACAATCGCATCCACCGGGCAGGCCTGGATGCACTTGGTGCAGCCGATGCACTCGGCCTCGCGGATATAGGCGACCTGGGCGGGGGCTTCCCCCCGGCTGGTGTCCAGTTCCAGCACCGGCACACGCAGCAATTGCGCAAGGCCGGCGATGGTTTCCTGCCCACCGGGCGGGCACTTGTTGATCGCCTCGCCCTGAGCGATGCCCTCGGCGTAAGGCTTGCAGCCTGGGTGCCCGCATTTGCCGCATTGGGTCTGCGGCAGCAGCGCGTCGATACGTTGAATCAAATTCATGGGGTGTTCATTGGCATGCCGGTTAACCAAACAGAGGCTGATTATCCGGTAAGCGAGAAAAGGGGACTAGCTGAAAAGCCCTGTCGCCGAAGCGGCAGGGCTATTGTGCGGGCTTACTTGATACGCTGCCCCGGCTTGGCGCCGCTATCAGGACTCAACAGGTAGATCTCTTCACCACCAGGGCCCGCCGCCATCACCATGCCTTCGGAAACACCGAACTTCATTTTCCGTGGCTTGAGGTTGGCGATCATCATGGTCAGGCGACCATCAAGTTTGGACGGGTCCGGGTAAGCGCTCTTGATGCCGGAGAACACGTTACGTTGCTCGCCACCCAGGTCCAGGGTCAGGCGCAGCAGCTTGTCGGCACCTTCCACGGCTTCGGCTTTGACGATCAGCGCAACACGCAGGTCCACGGCGGCAAAGGCGTCGAAATCGATTTCTGCCGAGATCGGGTCCTTGTCCAGTTCGCCGTTGCCGGCCGGTGCCGCTTCGCCGGTGTCGGTCTGGCTGGCGACCAGGTCTTCTTTCGAAGCGTCGGTCATCGCCTGAACCTTGACCGGGTCAATACGGGTCATCAGCGGCTTGAACTCGTTCAATTGATGGTTGCTGAGCAAGGTGGCGTGGTCGTTCCAGGTCAGCGGCGCGACGTTGAGGAACGCCTCGGCGTCAGCGGCCAGCAGTGGCAGCACCGGCTTGAGGAAGATCACCAACTGGCGGAACAGGTTGACGCCCGTGGCGCAGATCGCCTGGACTTCCGCCTGCTTGCCTTCCTGCTTGTTCAGCGACCACGGCGCCTTGTCGGCGATCCAGGCGTTGGCGCGGTCGGCCAGGCCCATGATCTCGCGCATGGCGCGGGCGAAGTCGCGGGCTTCGTAGGCGTCGGCAATGCTGGGCGCGGCGGCCAGGAAAGCTTCGGTCAGTTCCGGAGCGGCATTTTCGGCCACCAGCAGGCCGGCATTGCCCTTGTGGATAAACCCGGCGCAACGGCTGGCGATGTTGACCACTTTGCCGACCAGGTCCGAGTTGACCTTCTGTACGAAGTCTTCCAGGTTCAGGTCGAGGTCATCAACGCCACGGCCCAGCTTGGAGGCGTAGTAGTAGCGCAGGTATTCCGGCGACAGGTGGTCCAGGTAAGTGCGCGCCTTGATAAAGGTGCCACGGGACTTAGACATTTTCTGGCCGTTGACCGTCAGGTAACCGTGCACGGCGATGCCGGTTGGCTTGCGGTAGCCCGAACCTTCGAGCATCGCCGGCCAGAACAGCGCGTGGAAGTTGACGATGTCCTTGCCGATGAAGTGATACAGCTCAGCGGTGGAGTCCTTGGCCCAGAACGCATCGAAATTAAGCGCAGGCGTGCGGTCGCAGAGGTTCTTGAAGCTGGCCATGTAGCCGATCGGCGCGTCCAGCCACACATAGAAATACTTGCCCGGCTCGTCCGGGATCTCGAAACCGAAGTACGGCGCATCGCGGGAGATGTCCCACTGCTGCAGGCCGGCATCCAGCCACTCGGCGATCTTGTTGGCCACGGCGTCCTGCAGGGTGCCGCTGCGGGTCCAGGTTTGCAGCATTTGCTGGAAATCCGGGAGCTTGAAGAAGAAGTGCTGGGAATCCTTGAGCACCGGAATGGCGCCGGAGATGGCCGAGCGCGGGTTCTTCAGGTCAGTCGGTGCGTAGGTGGCACCGCACTTCTCGCAGTTGTCGCCGTATTGGTCCTCGGTGCCGCATTTCGGGCAGGTGCCCTTGATGAAGCGGTCGGCCAGGAACATTTTCTTTTCCGGGTCGAAATACTGCGTGATCGAGCGCGTGGCAATGTGCCCGGCGTCACGCAGGCGCTTGTAGATCAGGCTCGACAGCTCGCGGTTTTCATCGGAGTGGGTCGAGTGGAAATTGTCGAAATCGACCAGGAACTCGGCAAAGTCGGCGCTGTGTTCAGCCTGCACATTGGCGATCAGTTGTTCCGGGGTGATCCCTTCCTTTTCGGCGCGCAACATGATGGCCGAACCGTGGGCGTCGTCCGCGCAGACATAAATGCATTGATTGCCGCGATGCTTCTGGAAGCGCACCCACATATCGGTCTGGATGTACTCAAGCATATGGCCAAGATGGATAGAACCATTGGCATAGGGCAGGGCGCTGGTGACGAGGATCTTGCGTGGCTCGGACATGGGGCTCGGCTACTTGATGAAACGGAGGTCGGCCACTATAAAGCGCCGGGAAATTTATTTCACCCCGTGACGCGGTTTCTGAATATTCCCAAGTCTCGAAAGCATGCCGCTGGGCAGCTGGAACGGTTAGGATAGCCGCCTGTTTCAGTCAGTCTTTTTTCGGGAGTAGCCCATGAGCGCCGTCAATCGCGCAGCGGTGGAAGCCGTTCTTCGCCAATACACCGACCCCTATTTGAACCAGGACCCGGTCAGTGCCGGTTGTGTACGCGCCATCGAGGTCCAGGGTGACCAGGTGTCGGTCCAGTTGGAACTGGGGTATGCCGCCGGCCTGTTCAAGAGCGGTTGGGCGCAGATGCTGCAAATGGCCATCGAGGGTTTGGACGGTGTGCGTTCGGCCAAGGTCGACATCCAGTGCGTGATCGCCGCGCACAAGGCCCAGGCGCAGATCCCTGGCCTGGCTAACGTCAAGAACGTGGTCGCCGTGGCGTCCGGCAAAGGCGGCGTGGGTAAATCCACCACGGCAGCCAACCTGGCGCTGGCCCTGGCGCGTGAAGGTGCCCGCGTCGGTATTCTCGACGCCGACATCTATGGCCCAAGCCAAGGCGTGATGTTCGGCATCGCCGAAGGCACCCGACCGAAGGTCAAGGACCAGAAGTGGTTCGTGCCGATTGAGTCGATGGGCGTTGAAGTCATGTCCATGGCCTTCCTCACCGATGACAACACGCCGATGGTCTGGCGCGGCCCGATGGTCTCCGGCGCCTTGCTGCAACTGGTCACGCAGACCGCCTGGGGCGACCTGGATTACCTGGTGATCGACATGCCGCCAGGCACCGGCGATATCCAGCTGACCCTGGCGCAGAAAGTCCCGGTGGCCGGCTCGGTCATCGTGACCACGCCGCAAGACTTGGCGCTGCTCGACGCGAGAAAAGGCGTGGAGATGTTCCGCAAGGTCAACATCCCGGTGCTCGGCGTGGTGGAAAACATGGCGGTGCACATCTGCTCCAACTGCGGGCATGCCGAGCACCTGTTTGGCGAAGGCGGCGGTGAGAAGCTGGCCACCCAATACGGCGTCGAACTGCTGGCCTCGTTGCCGCTGGCGATGGAGATTCGTGAGCAGGCTGACGGCGGCAAACCCACCGTGGCGGCCGAGCCTGATGGGCAGATCGCGATGATCTACCAGGAACTGGCCCGGCATGTGGGCGCGCGAATCGTGCTGCAGGAAGCGGCTGCGCCGGCAATGCCAACGATTACGGTCAGCGACGACTGATCAGCCTGACGGAAAACAAGCCTCGACTCAGTCGGGGCTTTTTCATGCCTGCGGATCCGTCGACGGTTCCCAAATACGCATTTACGCAATCACGCGTGTAAGCATTCGCTTACTTTTGGGTAAGTGTTTGGTTTTTTTACCGGGCGCGTACGTCTTGAATTGGCGGGAGACTTTTTTATCTTGTTGAAATATAACAATTATTTATTTCAACTCGAATGCCGAAGTCTGTCTGCCCACCAGTTGGATCCCGTTGAACTTCCCTCGGAACTCTCTAAGATCAGCCCTGTGTCCACGGATTGACACAGCCATCAAGGAACGATGGTTTGAAGGAACGTCGCAGGATGCGATTCATCAGGACGATGAAAAAGGAATACAGGGACTAGGGAAAAAATGTGGGCGGGTCATACCGCCCCTTTTTTCGCCTGCAGGAAAGTGAAACCTGCCACGCAGGAACGTAAAAAGGCCCGCAAGGGGCCTTTTTATTGGGCGGCGGCGCGTTTAGCGCTCGAGGTCTGCAATCTTACCTTTCTTGCCATCCCACTCCGCTGCATCCGGCATCGGATCTTTGCGCTCAGTGATGTTCGGCCAGATTTCCGCCAGCTCGACGTTCAACTGAATAAATTGCTGCATCTCTGCCGGGACTTCGTCCTCGGAGAAAATAGCGACGGCCGGGCACTCTGGTTCACACAGGGCGCAGTCGATGCACTCATCCGGGTGGATAACCAGGAAGTTCGGGCCTTCGTAGAAGCAGTCCACCGGACACACTTCGACGCAGTCGGTGTACTTGCACTTGATGCAGTTGTCGGTAACGACGAAGGTCATTTCTAATTCTCTCCTCAGGCGGCGGCAGCGAAACCCCTTGTGGTGGGGCTCGCGAGGTTCGGGAGCGATAGTCTGCAGGCCAGGCTAAAAGCCCGCAGCATCCCAAACCGCGCGAGAGTCTACCAGCTTGCAAGCCTGTGCGTTATATCCGAGTCTGCAGTGCATATAACATTTCTAGCGCTTTGCGCGGCGTCAAGCCGTCCAGGTCAAGCTTGGCCAGCTCATCCAGCACCGGGTGGGGCAGGCTGGCGAACATGTCGCTCTGGTGCGGCGCGGCGGGTTTGTTGCTGGCTTTGGCCGGGCTGGCCACGGGCATCTCGTGGGGCAGGGCGGTTTCTTCCAGGCGGCTCAGGTGCTCGCGTGCACGGGTGATGACCTCGCTCGGCACACCGGCCAGTTGCGCCACGGCCAGGCCGTAGCTCTGGCTGGCCGGCCCCGGCAGCACGTGGTGCAGGAACACGATGCGCTCGTTGTGCTCGGTGGCATTGAGATGCACGTTCGCCACCAGCGGCTCGTTTTCCGGCAGTACGGTCAGCTCGAAATAGTGCGTGGCGAACAGCGTATAGGCACGCAGATGCGCCAAACGCTCGGCCGCCGCCCACGCCAACGACAAACCGTCGAAGGTGCTGGTGCCGCGGCCCACTTCGTCCATCAACACCAGGCTGCGCTCGGTGGCGTTGTGCAGGATGTTGGCGGTTTCGCTCATCTCCACCATAAAGGTCGAACGGCCACCGGCCAGGTCATCGCTGGAACCGATCCGCGTGAAAATGCGGTCCACCAGCGACAACTCGCAACTGGCCGCCGGCACAAAGCTGCCGATATGCGCCAGCAACACGATCAACGCGGTCTGGCGCATGTAGGTGGATTTACCGCCCATGTTCGGACCTGTGATCACCAGCATGCGGGTGTCGTCATCCAGCGACAGGTCGTTGGCCACGAACGGCGTGGTCAACACCTGCTCCACCACTGGGTGACGACCCTGGACGATGCGCATGCACGGCTCGCTGACAAAACGCGGGCAGTTCAAATCAAGGTTCAGGGCGCGCTCGGCGAGGTTGCTCAACACATCCAGTTCCGCCAGGGCGGCGGCGGTGTCCTGCAGCGGCGCCAGGCGGCTGATCAAGTCTTCGAGCAGCGCTTCGTAGAGCATCTTCTCCCGCGCCAGCGCACGGCTCTTGGCCGACAGCGCCTTGTCTTCAAACTCTTTGAGCTCAGGCGTGATAAAGCGCTCGGCACCTTTAAGGGTTTGACGCCGCTGATAGTCGATCGGCGCCGACTCGGCCTGCTTGCTCGGCAACTCAATAAAGTAGCCATGCACGCGGTTGTAACCAACCTTCAAGTTGGCCAGGCCGGTGCGGGCTTTTTCGCGGGCCTCCAGGTCAATCAGGAATTGCCCGGCGTTTTCGCTCAGCGACTGCAGCTCATCCAGCTCGGTGTCGTAACCGGTTTTCAGCACGCCGCCGTCACGGATGATCGCCGGCGGGTTGTCGATAATGGCTTTTTCCAACAGCGCCGCGAGGTCCGGGTAAGTGCCGGCCGTCACGGCGAGTTGTTGCAGATGCGGCGTGTCCAGCTCGGCCATCGCCGCTTGCAGCTGCGGCAGTGCGCCGAGGGCATCGCGCAGGCGCGCCAAGTCACGCGGCCGCGCGTTGCGCAGGCCGATACGCGCCAGGATGCGCTCGATATCACCGATTTCTTTCAGCTGCGGCTGCAGCTTTTCAAAGCGATAGCCATCCAGCAGGCAAGTAATAGAGGTCTGGCGCGCTTGCAGCACAGTCAAGTCGCGCAGTGGGCGGTTCAACCAACGGGTCAGCAAGCGGCTGCCCATGGCGGTCTGGCAACGGTCGACCACCGATTGCAGCGTGTTATCGCGCCCACCGGCGAGGTTGGTGTCCAACTCCAGGTTGCGACGGCTCGCGCCATCGAGCACCACGGTGTCGTCCAGGCGCTCATGGCGCAGGCTGCGCAAATGCGGCAGGGCGGTGCGCTGGGTTTCCTTGGCATAGCCGAGCAAGCAACCGGCGGCGCCGATGGCCAGGGTCAGGTTTTCGCAACCGAAACCTTTAAGGTCCTGCACCGAAAATTGCTGGCACAGACTTTTCAGCGCCGAATCCCGCTCAAAATCCCACGGCGCACGACGCTTGGTCCCGCGACGCTTTTCCGCAGGCAGATCCTTAGGCCAATCATCCGGAATCAGCAACTCCACCGGATTAATGCGCTCCAACTCCGCCAGCAGGTTCTCCCAGCCCTTGATCTCCAGCACGCTGAAATTGCCACTGGTGATGTCCAGCACCGACAGGCCGAACAAACGCTCATCGCCCAACACCGCCGCGATCAAGTTATCGCGACGCTCATCCAGCAACGCCTCATCACTCACCGTGCCCGGCGTAATAATGCGCACCACCTGACGTTCCACCGGCCCCTTGCTCGTCGCCGGGTCGCCGATCTGCTCACAGATCACCACCGACTCGCCCAGCTTCACCAGCTTGACCAAGTAGCCTTCCAACGAATGGTAAGGAATCCCACACATCGGAATCGACTGCCCTGCCGACTGCCCGCGCGCGGTCAAGGTGATGTCCAGCAACTTGGCGGCCTTCTTCGCGTCTTCATAGAAGATCTCGTAGAAGTCGCCCATGCGATAGAACATCAACTGATCAGGGTGCTGGTTTTTCAGACGCCAGTACTGCTGCATCATTGGAGTGTGGGAGGACAGATCTGAAATTGCTTTATTCATCAGTAGCTTAGAGAGTCTCGTCGAATTGGTGGGGGCAAAAATGGGGCATTTTAGCACCCACTTTTTGGGCACGGTGCCATCAAGCTGCTCGTCATTTTCCCAAGGGCCGCGCTATGATGCCTTAAGTACATCCCTTGGCCCATTTTTTCAATGGAAGTATTTGCCCTGGTGACTGTCTTTCAGCCCGAGCTAGGGAAGCGTCTATCAAATAAAGGATTATCATGGCTATACCAGCACCTAGAAAACCGATCAGTCGCACGCTGCAGCTGAAGCCAATTCAGTTTTCTGAGCTTAAAGATGGCAACGATACAACTTTGTCTGGCTTGATGGCTGTATTGGCCGGCGAGCTTCCCACCGTCGGGTTACGGACTGATACGACGGGTGTAACACTCGCTGATATGAGTGTAATACCTAATCAATGTACATTTTTTAATAACTATCAAGACCTGGGCGATGACACCTGTCTATTTGAGATTTGGACATATGAGCCTGGCACAATTCCGCAGACACTTACACCTGACCCTAGCTTAGAAAATGCTGTGGTTGATACGGTTGCATTGGAAGTTGATGAGGATGGTAAAACTAAAGAGTTTATCCATATTTCTCATGTGTTGGCGTTTGGGCGCTGCGCTATAATTGAAAGTACGCGCAGTACCGGCGGTGTCCATAATATTCAGCGTTATTTGAATAAAATGGCGCGTGGAATCGGGCTGGGAAGAAGAGGTAACTTCTACTTTACTGATGCTGTTTCAAGTAGTTTGTCTAAAGAGATTGATCGTGCTGGTGGCGCGAGTGGATTTACCGTTGGCGTGACCAGCGTGGATCCTAATAGCAAAAGTGAATTGTTGGGCGTTCTTTCTGGTGTTCGTGGTTATATGCCCTCGTCGGGAATTCTAACGGTTGATTGGAAATCCAAGGATAAACTCCCTACGGATAAGGTCATCAAGGCATACGACGAAGCGCAGCAGCAAGAAGAGGTAGAGACTGTTATAATTCACTTGAATGACGGATCTTCCATTCGTGGACTTTCCAAATTCAAGATTAAGAAGACTGTGCATGTGGACGACGTCGGTGGGAAGAATCCGGATCGTGGCGAGCTTGCACACAAGATGGTGCTCTACCTAGAGGAACTATGCACTCCCGGTAAAGATGGAAAAAGGATTTTGGACGAATCTGGAGGGCTGGCAGATAATGAAATATTTATACCTAATTCCCGAAGAAGTAAGAAACGCGAAGCTGGTAAGTGATGAGCTGGGAGAGGTTGCGCGTTCGGGTTCTAGTAATACTGCCTATTTGTGCTGGAATACTTTGGTCTTAGTAGTAGGTGGTGTGCCAGGATATTTTGGTGCTTCCTTCGTTGATGATAATTTACTCAATGCAATTATCGCGTTCAGCGGTGTGATAATTGGGTTTGTGATTACGGCGATGCTTTTTTCTGGGCGTAGCCAATATTTGACTAAGATGACTTATGAGCAAACGTTGTTGTATGCTCAGAAGACTAGATACATGCTCATGTCTCAAATTAATACTCTGTTCTCGTTTTTGATGTGTTTACTGTTTTGTATTTTGACTATGGTTTCTAGTAAGAGTGGATTTTTGCATCAGCCCACAGCGGTAGCGTTTTCGGCTGGATTTTTCGTACTGGGTTGTTATCGGGTTTTGTTGTTGCCTTTCCAGATTTATGATGTTCACTCTTTGGCTCTAGATAATTTGATCGCTGATTCAAATGAGAGCACGACAACTGATGTTAAGTCAAAAACAGCAGAAAGATTAAGGCTTTTGAAACGATAATGACTGCTCAAAAAAAGCGCCTTAGGCGCTTTTTATTTCTTTCAATTTTGACCATATAAGTTCTAGTTCTTTCGGTGACTCATCATCCATCCATTTGGCATAAACCTCGACCAGCATTGTGAAGTCTTTATGGCCCATCTGCTTCGCGATGAATGCAATATTACCGCGAGCTGTCAGGCACCAGCAGGCGTAGGTGTGCCGAGTTTGATATGGTCGACGTGGACGGATGCCTGAACGCTTTTGGATCGCTGCCCACTTGGTGTTCCACGCGGTGGGAACATACCATAAGTTTATGATCTTCTTGCGCGCCTGGGTGGATGGAGAAAGCAGTGGGGTAACGCTCTCTTTCCGGCTCTCGTGCCTGTTCTGGAACACCTCAATGACGCGTGCAGGATGATCAGCAACAATCGACAGCAACACCCGGCAGGCTTCGACCGCTGGTGGCATTAATAATACTGAGCGCGGCTTCCCGGTTTTAGGAACCTTGAACGTGCCGTTGGCGGTTATGGCCCGGGTTATGTTGATCTGTCCTGCGTCCAGGTCGATGTCTTCAACAGCCAGCGCGCATAGCTCACCTGGTCGAAGCCCGGTATACACGGCCAACGTAATCGCAGCAGAGTCTTGGGGGTGAAGGCAGCCTTTATCGACCAGCAGCTGAAACTCATCACGAGTAAGTGGATCCGGCTCTTGGCCTTGCATTGCGAACCGATTGCACGCTTCTGATAATCCGGTGCGGCAATATCCATTGGTCTCGCACCAGCCCAGGAAACCGGCGAACGTTGCCAAGTAGTGATTGACGGTTGACGGTGCTCGATCTGCAATCAGCAACGTCCTCATCAACTGAATGTCTTCGGGCAACAAAACTCCGGCGAGACGATCAATTCCAACCAAGGCGGTGCAGATGTCCAAGGCATAGCCGTATTTCTCCTCGGTCATCGGCGTGATGTCGACAGCCTTCAACGGTTTGTACCGCTCCAGCAATGCTCCAAGCCTTTCGTCCTTGGCGCTGCTGTAGTTGGTCGCGTGCTTTGAGTTAGGAAAGTGTCGGCCATACTCAAAGTGGCCGGTTTTGATCTCATGAAGAATTGCCGCCCTTAATAGGGCTGCGTGTTTGATATTGGCTTTGGTGATCGGAAGGCCGAGGGATTCGCGGCAGCGTATACGCCGCCACATGAACACGACGCGCAGGTTGCCGCCGTGTATCTCAATCCCTTTGTGCTTTGCCAGCTCGGTTTCTAGGCCGCTTCCTGAGGTGCGCTCTCGGCCCACTTGTCATACTCCGTCATGTTGATTGCAATTCGGCCGTCTGGGGTTTTGCGCCAGATTCGGCCTTGGGCCCAGGTGCCGTTCTTCACTTTGTGGCGGATAGCGTCTTCGCTATATCCAGTGAGCTCTGAAGCTCGGCTGATCATTACCCAGCGAGGGAAGCTCATGCTGCTGCCTCCATAAGTTCTGTTTCGTCCATGTCTTTATTGGCTCTGATAAGCGCCATCATTGGCCACGGCGACACCGAGTTACCCACCATCAGCACCTGTGTCTTGTTGCTGAACTTGCGGCCATCGTGCCCACGGTCAATCACGTAGTTGTCGGGAAAACCCTGGGCGCGGTAGAGCTCGCGTGGAGTGAGCATGCGCATTCCGATATCTACGATCACGTAGGGCGTGCCCTGGATCGTGACCGTCACAAGCGCCAGGCGGTCCCGCGTGGTAATGGTGGCGGCTGGATCGCGTAGGTCATAGGTGTTGTCGCTGCCGTAGTAGCCCATGAGGAAGGCAGCGACACGCATTGCGCCGGCCTCGACCTCTGGAGCGAGCTTGTACTCGACCAGAGCATGATGTTCGGCGCCGGCTGTGATTGTCGGTACCAGTTCGTCCATTCCCCTGCCGACACAATTCCTGCGTAGCGTTGATAGGTGTGCAGTGACGACCTGTTGCTGGCTGCCGGTGGTAGTGATCGCCGTCAGTGGCTCAACCGGGTGATGCCCTGGCGTCAAGTTGTACCCGCCGTTGTGTTGAGCGACGTAGGCTACTGCCAAAGCGAAGTGCCCGCCCTTAACACCCCCGCAGATGGTGCGCAGAGGATCGTCACCAGGCATGTTGCGCTGGCTACTACCATTGGCATGTTCGGTGATGTAGGGCGCGAGTTGTGGCGTGACGAGCGCGAATCCTTGCGCACCGGTAATTGTCTTCGTGGGACCGTCCAAAGGCTGGCACCGCGCCAAGTCGTTGCCGCGATGGTTGACGCTCACAATGAAGGGGTTCTTGTGCTCGATGACATACCGCTTGGCACCTTTACGCAGGCGCTCCATGGTGTTGTTCACCAATGGTCGCTTAACACCTGCAGCACGTCCTTCTTCTTTGGTGAGGAAGATGCTCGGGCAGGGGATCGACCAATCGATGCAACTGGCAGCGGTGCGGTAGGGGAGCTGGCCTTTGCCCGGGTTCTTGAAGTGAGTTGGTTCTGGCCAGCGCAACGGCTGGCCGTCACGCCGAGCGATTTTGAACAGGCGCTCGCGTGTGGTTGCAGCACCGAAGTCGCAAGCCTTGAGCTTTCCATACATCAAGTCATAGCCCATGGCGCGCAGAAGACTTTCAAAACGGCGCCAGGTCTGACCTTTGCGTTTCGGGTCGGGCACCAGGTACTGCTCTTGGACCGGAACACGCTCGCCGGCAGCGGCGACGGTCATGTCGCGACGGACCACTCGACCAGTCTTGAGGCAACGCTTGGCTATCAGTGGACCCCACTGGAGGATCTGCACGACGTTTTCCATCGTAATGATGCGAGGACTGACTTGCCCAGCCCATTTCAGGATGACCCAGGACTGCGAGCGGCTGGTTGTGCTGCGTGCCTGACCGCCTGCAGCAAGGCTGTGGTGTGTGCATTCCGGGCTTGCATGCAGATGGGCAACCGGACGGCCTCGAGTCGCCAGGCGTGGGCACACATCGTAGACGTCGGTGATGTAGTGCTCGGCGCTGGGATGATTGCGCTTGTGCATGCTGATTGCGTCGGGGTTGTGGTTAATGGCGATATCAACCGGCATGCCGGTACCCATCTCTTGGCCCATGGTTGCACCACCACCACCGGCGAATAGATCAACGCGGATCTCGCCGGCGAAGTCCAGACCGAACTGGGTTTTAACGGCTGACGTGATTGGGTGTGGATTAAAGGAGGTCATGAGTCACCTCCGGCGCGTTTGGTCTGGTCCCGCTGGTGAGCCTCGATGATCAGGGCGTTGGCGTGGTCCCGTAGATTTCGATTGACCTGCTCCAACGTGGCAATGTGCCTTTGAGCAGCCTCAAGCAACATCCAGACCTCAGTCACACCAGCAAACTCGGCGACGTGTTTGGGGGACATAAGAGCCCATTCATCGGGGCGGACGTCAGTCAGGTCTGCAGGCCAGTAACGTCGGCCTGGTCTGGATTCTGGTGGGTAATCCACCATTTTAGAAACGTGCGTATACCCCAAGGCAGGCTGCGCGGGCGGGCGTTCCTGAGCGTTTAGCGTTGCATCAGCGAGCGCTGCCCCGCGCAGCTTTTCGTGGGGTATAAGTGCCTCGGCAGTGGTGTTGGAAGGAGCAATAATGCCTGCTGCTGCGCAGCAGAGACTGTTTGTTTCTAGCGTGTCGACGCCATTGGCGGCGCAGAGCAAAGCGGGCAGGGTGCTGGTGTTGTCCTGGTAAGTCTTCATGCCGCTTTCCTCCGATGATCGATAGCGAGTTGGTCCATCAAGCGCTGGTGGTAGGTGTTGCGCGCTTCTGCGGCAGGCCATGGGCGGATGGTTTCAACCATGGGTTCGATGCCGACCAAGCAATCCCAGATAGCCGGATCGGTTGGCATCAGGTCGCGGCGTTCAGTCGCCAGCGCTATCAGGTCAGCCTTGTGGATGCAGGCAGGGAGTTCTGGGGCGATGTCGAACCGCTCGCAAACACGCCACCAGATGCAGTCCTCGAAGTGTTGGTAGGCGCTAATCCATTGCTTGAGTGGCCGTGTCATGTCGCCCAGGTACGCCTCGGGTGCGTCATGAAGTAATGCCGCGAGTTTGTGTTCTTCCGGCACCAGCTCGGCGACGATGCAGCTGTGTTGGGCCACGCTGTAGAACTCGCGGGTGTGACCGTTGAAGCGGCACAGATGGGCCAGCGAGTGTGAGATGTCCCGTGGGTCGATCATGTTGGCGTCAGGCTCGAACAGGTCAAAGCGCTTGCCTGTGGAGGTGAGGATCCAGTTCATGCGGCAACCTCCTCTACTGCCACTTCCAGTAGAGTCGCCATACCCAGGGCTTGCTTCTGAAGATAAATCGCCTGTTGTTCTTGATCGGATTTCAACGCACGGAATGTATCGGCGGCCAGCTGCAGTTGTTTGGCAATCTGCAGGAGGTGCATGCGTTCCGTTGGGCCGAATGCAAGGACAAGATCCATGGCTTTGCAGCGATTCGCCATTTGCCGCATTTTTTCGCTAGCCGCGTCTTGACCGTCACGATAGCCAACGCAACAGCCATCGTCGTAGCCTTCGCTGTACCCCCCAGACTGGCCTTCAGAGTGCCCAGTGCTAAAGCCGTTTCGATACGCCAGCCAATAGACAAGGCCTGTCAGTAGAGTGATTGCGATCAGCGCGCAGATTTGTATTGCAGTCATGTGGTGTGCTCCTGGTGGTTTGTTGGCTGGTGGTGGCAGCCGTTGGTGTTACTGGTTTTGCTCGGTTGGATCGTTCTGTGGTCGCGGCATGTCTTCATCCGCCTTATAAGCCCGAATATCGATCAGCGCGGCCACGTGCTTGATGTGCGCATACCTCAACGCCTTCAAACTGTGATCCAGCGTGGTCACCGGCAGCTGAATCCGGCCGCTGTTGATCGCCTCGGTGAAGGTCTTCTCGTTCAGGTTCTTGAAGTAATGCACGCGCAGCTTTTCCAGGGGGATAAGCACGTCGCCGAAGAGCTGGTGCAGCATCTCGACGGTCGCGCTATCCGGTGCGTGTTGAAGTCGTAGCGGTGTTTGGCTGGTGTTGCTCATGGGCTGCGGCCTCCTTGCGTTTGAGTCGTGAGGGGTGTTTCCAGGCGTTCAGGCAGTGGCGTTTGGTCAACTCCCGCAGATGCTCCGGCACTTCGAGGAGCGCAGCGTTGCGCTCCTCTTTTGTGCGCATGGCGACGATCTGGCGGGCGTACTCCCTAGGCCACGTCACGGTTGTCTGCCGGGATGGCAGGCAGTTCGAGGCCCAATTGCGTTGCCAGCCAGGGCATGCCCGCTTGCCGGACCTTGGTCGACTGGCTGTACTGCATGCCGGCGGTCTCGTGGTACCAGTTGCCGTTCTTGATCCGCAGGTACTCACGATCACGGACGGGGAAGGCCGGCAGGTTGCGATCGTTGAGCAAGCCCTTTTCGCGCATCATCGCAATGAGCTTGGGCCGGGTGAGGCCGAAGTACTTGGCGGTTTTCTCAAGGCTACGTTCCATCGTGGCCTCCTACGCTGCGTGCGCGGCGGGAGTTGCCACGGCTGCCAGGTCGGTTATGGATGCGGCGACCATGGAGTAGATCTCTACGTCACTGCCGTACACCGTGAAGCACTTGGTGCGCGGCTTCTTGACGCCGATGCTCATGATGGTGGTGATACCCGCGCGGGTTTTATTGCGGTGTATCGCAAGGTTGATTGGCAATTCAAAACCCATGTTGAGGCTGAGCGCGCCGCCCGTGCGCACCAGCTCGAACACCTGCTGCTTGTGTTCAACTTCAAACACCCCATAGCGGCGATCTGCGTGCGGTATGGATGATGGTTCCACCGAGAGTTTTGGATCTGCCGGCCCGTTGACGATCTCTTCTATGAAGTCTGCGAGCCTGAGGTGCATCTTCTTGCTGTTGGCCAGTGTCAGCGTGTGGCGTTCGCTGCCCAGTTCAACAGTGAAGAGCGTGTCGGTTTTTCGGCGTTCGACTTTGAGGCGAAAGGCCAGGGCCTCACGCTGAACCTCGGTTCGCAGGAGATGGTTGAAGGTCTCGGTAAGACAGACCTGGGCCTTGAGTAGTGTCAGGGCGCGGTTGTCGAGTTTGTATTTGTTCATGCCGCTCGTCCTCCGCCGTTTGGATGGGATGGGGCGGGCTCGTGGCGTTCTTTGAACTTAGGCTTGGACGCCATGAACGTACAGCCGAGGTCTTGCGCTAGGCGGCGGATTTCAAAGATGCGGGAGGGGTTCGCAGCGGCCGGGTGGACGTGCAGGGTGGCTGTGGTGTGCATAGTGTTGCCTCGCTCTGTGGTGGAAGAGTGAGGCAAATATTAACCCTATAGGTTAACTGGTCAAGAAAAAAATACCTTGAAGGTGTATTATTTTTCCATCAGATCATCTGCGTTGAATAAGTGAAATTCGACTACAAAGTCAAGATTGTAAGTCATAGCCAAAAGGTTGGTGAGGGTTTCGTGAGTGATCGTGCCAGCAGATGGTGTGACGATTGCTAAATGGAGTGTAAATCTCTTCGAGAAAAAACCATCACTGGTTACTATGTTTTGGCAGTTGTCTAGGAAACCTTTTAATCGTGAGATATTAAAGGTTTGCCCTTTATAATATTTTACTTCAAGTCCGTAAAAATGATCTTTTTCCACAACTCCAGCATCGAAATGAAGAGTTTCGCCATTTTTGCTAAGCATTTTCATCCCCTTTATGAAAGGGAGGCCCGTAAGTTTGGTTATCTTCTTTATTGATAATTCTTCTATCAGCCTAAGATCGGTTGTAATTCGGTTTTTTTCAAGTATGAATTTTTTGTCTTTTGATTCTGAGTTTTGTGAGGTTGTAGTTTCTGGCGATAATTTTTCGCTAGCATTGTGTACCGGACTGTTTGCCCCTGACGCGTCTAGCTCTGGTGGATTGTGAGAGGTGCAATCTGAATATGTCGGAGATTCCCCACCAGCTTGAGGTGCCGAGTCCGCGCAATCAGATCTGTCGGGGGGGGCTGGCAACGGGGCGTCCATAGCTGATGATGCATTGGATGCTTCGGCGACGATGTCTTCAACCTCCTCGTTAAGTTTTATAACTCGTTCAATTGAAGTTGATCTACCAACAGAAATAACAAAATTGTCTTCATTCTGATAATCAGAGGGGGCGTATAGCGTCCGGTGATTCCAGTTCAAAGTTGCAAAAAAAATACCGACTAGGAATGGTGGGAAAAGCATAAGAAACCAAATGTATGTTGCTTGGTTTTCTGTAGCGATAAATGGGAGCACTACTGTTCCACTTATTTCAGCAATGCCAGCAAAAACTGATATTACTGTCAGTGGGTTTTTTATGTGGCCGGTGTGTTTAGTCATCTGCAAGTCCATTTGAAGCTTGTAGTCTTATAAGTCAGATATTTTCCAGCGCGCTCTGCCGCAAATGGTCCATTCCTCTGACAAACGAATTATACGGTCAGGCCAATCGGGATTGAGAGCGTACAAATATTGCTCGTTTCCTTCTTGTTTGAGTTGTTTAAGTGTCGCAGCCTGATCACTAGTTCTTCTGGCGGCAACAAAATGCCCAGGAAGCGCTTCCAAAGAGGGGTCAACTACAATTTTGTCACCTTCTAGAAATTTTGGCTCCATGCTTATGCCTTCCACACGCAAAATGAAGGCACGTGGACCAACCGGACCAGGGGCATCAATCCACTCCTCTGCATCCCTAGGATCGAAGCTGCCCTGTCCTTCACACCAAGCTCCGGCCGCTATAGAACCAATAACTGGAAGCTTGCGACCTGTATGACTTAAAACCGTTGCGTTATTGAATTGGTCCAAACCATAGGGCATATCGAGATAACCAGTGTGCAGATTTAATGCTTTTTCAATTTCTCGTGCTATCTGATCTCCAATACCTTTTGTTGGGTTTTTTCCACCAAAAGCGCTCACTTGCGCTGGAGACTTCCCTAAAAGTTCAGCCACATCTGTCAGCCTGAGCTGTTTTTCAGAAATGATCCTGCGGAAATTGAGTAGCCGAGTATCGGTAATTTTCATTCGAAGGATTCTGGCTGCGTTAACCTATAAGGTGAATGTCCCTGTAGGTATTGTAAAAAATAACCCTATAGGTTAATTTTGCGTTAGGAGGTACACCTATGAAGCTACGTGACTACATTGACGATCTATCCGATGCGAAGCTGACTGATTATGCGTCTCGATGTTCTATAGCTGAGAGCTACTTACGTTTACACATCAAATACGCAAGCAAGGATCCTAGCGTTTCTCTAATCAAATCCTTGGCGCGTGAGAGCGAAGGTAAAGTCTCTCTGTGTGAGGTTTTGGAGCATTTTGGCGTAATCGAAAGGGGGGTAGACAAGACTGCTGCATAGAAAAAAGGCGACCCAAGGGTCGCCCAGTTCCTCCCGGCACACACCACCACAGTGCTGTCGGGTCGCGACGAAGGTTGGAGGGCACACCACATGCAAACCACCTCCCTTTATCGCGCTACCAAGACACGGATGTCTTGGGTTGCCGCCTTTTCCACCACAGATTAGGCAGCTGTTGCGCCAGAGGTGAACAAAGGATTGTTCGCCTCGGCACGGTGCCGGTTTCGATCCCTAGATCTAGCCGGCGTTTGGGCCCTTTCAAGCCACGCGGCAAATGTATCACCACTGCATGTCGCGGGGCACTGGCAACTTCGTAGGATTAATGCCATGAGCCGAGTAGTTTTAAGCTGTATTGATAGAGCGCAAAGGGAAGTCCTAACGCTCGAATTAGCTCTGTACCACGCCGCACGGGACTATCCCGGCGGTGCCGCAGCAATTGCCGCCACCACCGGTAGAAACGCCACTACGCTGCAGCACAAGTTGTCTCCCACCCATCCCTCTCACACCATCAATATTCAAGAGTTCGGCGAGATTCTCGAGCTGACCAAGGATCGCCGCATTCTGGATGCAGTGCATGCCTTGGTTGGCGACACAACCTGGCAGGAGCTGGCCGAGACCTATACCAGTGACATGCCTGAGACGCTTACCACCGGTATTGCCTCGTACTTCCGGCAGGTGGCAGATCTGGCCGATACCTGGGCTAAGAGCATTGGCGACGGGGTCGTGAGTGATCAGGAACTGGCCGAGATTCGCCTGCAGGTGTTTCGCGGTATTCAGGGGCTGCTGGGGATGTTTAACCGCGCCAAATACGTCAACCAGACAACTCGGGGGGCGGACCGTGGCTGATATCGCTGACTTTGCAAATGACCTGGTACAAGAGCGGATTGATCAGGCTGTCGCCGCACGTTTAGCCCTTATGTCGAACGCCGTTCTGCATTCCCTGATGTTCTGTGAGGGGTGTGATGAGCCTATACCGGAGGCGCGTCGGTTGGCACAACCTGGTTGCACACTGTGCGTGGGATGCAAGGCCGCTGATGATCTAAGGGCTTCGCGTTATGCTCGATGAAGTAATCAATCAGTTTGCAGATTACGGCCTTGAGCCTGCCCAGCCATTGGTGTTCGGCAAGCTCACCCGCTGCAAAACCTCCCAAGACAAAGGCAAGGAAAAGAACGGCTGGTACGTCGTCCACGAACACCGCACCCAGAAGAACGAAACGTTGATCTTCGGCAGCTTCGGTGACTGGCGCTCAGGCGATACCCAAAAGATCAAGGTCAAGGCTGGACGCATGAGCCACGAAGAGCGCGAAGTCATGCGGGCTCGGCAGGAAGAGGCCAAGCGCAAAGCTGTTGAGATTGCGGCCAACGCATCACGTCGAGCGGCCAACCGTGCTGCCGGTTTGTTCAAGCGCATGCCCGAGAAGGGCAAGAGCGCCTACTTGGATCGAAAGCAGATTGTTGGCTTCAAGGTTCGCTATGCGCCACGTACCGGCGCATTTTTAGTGCCGATGTGTAACGTACGTGACCAGATTGTCGGTCTGCAGGTGATCTTCCCGACTGTTCAAGAGGACACCGGGCGCGACAAAGCTTACTGGCCCTACGGTATGTCGAAAGACGGTGCTTTCCATCTGATCGGCCCGCACCCAGAACCGGGTGAACCGGTGCTGGTGTGTGAGGGTTACGCCACGGGCGCAAGCCTGCATATGGCGACTTCGCTTACTGTCGCCATCGCCTTCGACGCGGGCAACCTGCTGCCGGTCTCCAAGGCGATGCGCGAGCGTTTCCCCGGTTGCCCGCTGATCATCTGTCGTGACGATGACTGGAAGACCAAACGCCCCAATGGTGACCCGTGGAACCCAGGTGAAGAGAAAGCCTGTAACGCCGCGTTAGTCGTTGGCGGTCAGGTGGTTGCCCCAGTATTTTCTGGCGAACGCGAGATCAAGTGGACCGACTTCAACGACCTGCACGTCGCCGAAGGATTGGAGGCTGTCCGCCGCCAGGTGTTAGCGGTGGTGAAACCTCCTGCAGCGGGTGGTTGGAAGGATCAACTCGCCCGCACCGAAAACGGCTCCTTGATCGCGCATATGCAAAACGTCGAGCTGATCCTGGGCAATGACGAACGCTGGGCCGGTGTCATCGGCTACAGCGTGTTTAGCTCCAAGATCGTCAAGCTACGGTCCGCGCCCTTTGGCGGCGGTGCCGGTGACTGGGCCGACATAGATGACATGCGCGTGATGAAGTGGCTCGCGCAGCAGTACAACTTGCGGGTCAAAGCGTCCCATGTGATCGAGGCGGTCAGCGTGGTTGCTCACGACCATTCCTTTCACCCGGTGCGCGAGTACCTGGAGGAATTGGAGTGGGACCGCGTACCGCGCCTGGATACTTGGTTGACTGACGTATTGGGCGTCAACGCCACGGAGTACTCGGCCAAGGTCGGCAAGCGTTGGCTGATCTCTGCGGTTGCGCGGGTAATGCGTCCAGGCTGCAAGGCTGACTCGGTGATGATCCTCGAAGGCGGGCAGGGCGCCGGTAAGTCCACGGCCATGGGGATTCTCGGAGGCGAGTGGTTTATGGACACGCCCTTTGCCCTCGGCGACAAGGATAGTTTCCAGGCGATTCGCGGCAAGTGGATTGTCGAACTGGGGGAGCTGGACAGCTTCAACAAGGCAGAAAGCACCAAGGCTAAGCAGTTCTTCTCCGCGTCCACCGACACCTACCGCGAGAGCTACGGCCGCAGAACGAACGACGTGCCACGCCAGTGTGTGTTCGTGGGTACGACCAACCAAGAGGAATACCTCAAGGACGCCACGGGCAACCGCCGGTACTGGCCGGTGTTCTGTAACAAGGTCGATCTGGAGCAACTGCGCGAGATTCGCGATCAGCTATGGGCTGAGGCGCTGTTCTGCTTTGAGGCGGGCGATATCTGGTGGGTGACCAAGGACGAATCCTGGATGTTCGCCGAGGCCCAGGACGAACGCTTCGTTGTCGATGAGTGGGAAGGGCCGATTCTGGCCTGGTTGGAGGAGTCGCAGATCGGCGAGACCGCCACGGGCAACGAGATACTGACCCAGGCACTCAAGCTGGACTTCGGCCATTGGGGCAAGCCTGAGCAGATGCGGGTCGGGGCGATCATGCACCGGCTGGGTTGGCGCAAGAAGCGCATGCCCGCACTGCTGAAAAGCGGTGTGCGGCCATGGGCCTATGAGAAACCTGCGGGATGGGGCCGTGCGTCTGCGCTGCAGCAGTCAGTGATAGAGGAGCCTTGCTTCGATGATTAAGCGAATCGACGAGATGCTCAAGCTATGGGCGCAGGATCTGCATTCGCCTGTGCCGGAAAACACTGGCGGGCCGAGCGGCGGCAACATGATCGCCATGCTGATGGAGTGCAAGGGTGAGCTGATCCGTGGCACTCGCGGCAGCCGCGTGTTGTTGGATGAATCAGCGGATATCGAGCTGATCGTCCAAAAGCACCTGCCGCCTCGGCTTGCCCTGGTGGTGTGGGAGCATTACTGCAATCAGGAAAGTTTCCTTTCTCAGAAGCTAAAGCACTGTGCGTGCAGCTCTCGGACCTACTACCTGCGGCTGCATGACGCCCACGTGTTTATCCAAGGAATGCTGATGGGGAAAGCGGCATGACTCCTGCCGTCACTCTGTGTGCCTCTGTCCGACTGTCCGGCCTTGTCCGACTGCCCTATAGCGAAGTTGGACAGGCGCAGGCCGCGCAGTTGCTGGGCTGTCCTACTGTCCAACCTTTACCCGCCCCCGCACACATGAGCATAGCGGGCACGTAGTCGCGCCCATGGCGCGCACGCGTGCTTTTAGCTCTCTCTATACACAAGAAAAAAGAAGTAAAGGTAGGACAGTAGGGCAGAGCCCCGAATTTAGGCGCCTGTAGCTGTCCTGCTTCGATTCTGAATAGTGGGACAGGTAAGACAGCTCACCAGAAGCGATAGCCGATTGAATGCGTTGTACCTGCGTTGCACCTGCGTCATACCCGTATCGCACCCGTATTGCGCCATGGCATTAAAACCAGCTTGCTGCCAGTAAAATCCACCTGTAAAAAGTACCCATCTTCGATAGGTGCGACCGCGAGCAGCGGGACACACCACCACACTGAACCCGGCCATTGCGCCGGGTTTTTTATTTTTCAGGTTTCTGTCTCTCCAGCGATTCACGCAGGTGAAATTTTAGAAATACACCTGTTGCCAGTAAGACGAGCACCCCCATCGCTGCAATGTTGAGCGTCAGGATCCGAATCAAAGTGATTGGCTCATTGCTGCTGAATAGCAGGTAAAGGCTGTGCGCATGGCTGACAACCAGAATTGCCAGTGAGCACCAGACTGCAAATATCTTCAGTTCGATCAGACGTTGGCCGCTAATCGAGTAGTAAGCGAAAACGGCAGAAAGGATGGCTATGGCGAACGACATTTTTTCCATGTGACACCACGTTTCGATTGGGTTTGAACGCCTGAGATTAAGGGCGTCAGGGAGCCATAACAAGGTTTTCCCTGAAAGGTTAACTATGGTTCAAACATTAGCTCGGAGAGCTTAAACCTAGGTTTAAGTGTGAACCGATATGGGAGTAGTGATGACGAACGAGCAGCAAGCGCTTATTGATATGCCAATCTGGATGGTGATCGTGTTGTCCCTGGTCGGCGGAATTTCGGGCGAGGCATGGCGGGCAGACAAAGCAGGGGTAAGCGGCTGGTCATTGGTTCGCCGCTTGCTCCTACGATCAGGGGCCTGCGTGGTCTGCGGGCTTTCAACCATGATGTTGCTGCACGCTTCGGGCATGTCGGTGCTAGCGGCTGGCAGCATTGGATGCCTCACAGCGATGGCTGGTGCTGATGTCGCCATCGGGCTGTACGAACGCTGGGCCGCCAAGCGGCTGGGCGTGTGCGATGTGCCACCTTCGGGCGGCGCCCAGGGGTGATGTGCTACAGGACACGGAATACGTGGCCTGCAGATCTTTTGCACTGAAATGGTGCGCCGTAAGATCGCCGGGGACCCTGGCGGCATTCGAGGGGCACGGGGCATGAAACCCGCGGGAAAGCGTTAGCGGGTGGGTTGCCAGCTTACTGAAATTCAATCCATTGAAATTGAAATGCTCGCTTTGAAAAATGCGCAGATTGGTTCTCGTGATGGCTATCTGCGACCATCGATAGTGTGGTTCCATGTGCCTTTCAATGATACGTGGTGAGCACATGCCAATTGGCGAACGGATGAATAGTAATGCCGCTGAGGCTGTTAGCGTTTACATGAAGCTCTATGACACTGCGTCAGTGTCCTACGGGCCGATGAAGATCGCTGGTAGCGTCGCAGTCGTAATCGACTGTTCGATTACAAAGAATCGGCTCATGGTGTTGGTTATGGATGATAAACCTGACGAGCTCACCATTGCTTTGGGTAACAAGCAGGGTGCTGATGATGACATCACGTACACAGTGCTGCCCATCAATCAGTTGAGCACGTCAACATTGCTCACGCACATGGAAGCCCACTTCGCAAAGTAGTTCCTTATCTGGTCAGGTGGGGGACGTATTTTCAGTCCCTCTCCCGTCCACTTAGGAACCTCGTTTATGACGCCGCTTCTTCATATGTCTAAGAGCGCTTTTGCGGCTCGCATCGGCAGGACACCGAGCTACATCACCTGGCTGAAAGACAACAACCGCCTGGTGCTGTCGCCCGATGGCAAGAAGGTCGACGTGCTGGCAACCGAAGCACTGATTCTCGAAACTGCCGACCCCAGCAAGGCCGCTGTTGCGGCTCGACACCAACAGGACCGGATTCAGCGCGACGTTTACAGTCAACTGTCGCCCCTGGTCGAGCCGACTAACACGGCTGCGCCGCAGCAGCCTATTGCTGTCGGCGCCAAGGGCCACGACTTCCAAAAGGCTCGCGCCATGCGCGAACACAACCTGGCGCAACTGGCCGAGATCGAGCTGCACAAGGCGCAGGGCTCGCTGGTTGCCAGGGACGCGGTGGAGCTTGGGGCATACAACGCCGGGCGCCATCTGCGTGACCAGTTGTTCGGTCTGCTGCCCCAGCTGTCCCACAAGCTTGCGGTCATGACCGACCCTTGGGACATCGAAAAACACCTGACGGCGACACTCCGTAAATCACTGGAAGAGGCTGAGCGCATGTCCTCCTCCGACCTTGAACGAGCGATGACGACGAGCTGACCTATGACCACGGAATTTCCTGACGGTGACCGTGCGTACCGTGAGGCGTATTTCCGTGGGCTGCGACCTGATCCAGACCTCTGGATCGACGAGTGGGCCGACGAATACATGCGCATCCCGCGTGATACCGGCGCCCCTGAACCGGGCCAGTACCGCACCGACCGGACGCCGTATGCCCGCGAGCCGATGCGTTGCCTCTCACCGGCCCACCCGTGCCGGCGAGTGGTCACCATGGTGGCTTCGCAACTGATGAAAACGCAGATCGCCTTGAACTGGATGGGCGGCCTGATCCATATGGCGCCGTCCAACATTCTGGCGCTACTGCCCAGCCTAGGTCTGTCCAAGCGTGTCTCCGGGCGGATCAGCAAGACGATCAAGGCAACCCCGGAACTGGCGAAGCGTGTAGCGGCCAGCCGCTCTCGGGATGCCCGCAACACCATGGACACCAAGGAGTTCGAGGGCGGCGCCTTGTACGTCACCACGGCGGGCTCGGCGGCCAACTTGTCGGAGCTGTCGGCACGCTACATCTATGGCGATGAGGTCGACCGTTGGGAAAACGATGTCGGCCAGGAAGGTGACCCCATCGTCCTGGCTGAAACGCGGGCGACCAACTTCGGGCGCAACGCGAAGATCTACTTCTCCAGCTCGCCGACGATCAAGGGCGCCTCGCGGATCTCGGATCTGTTCGAGTCCAGCGACCAGCGTTACTACTACGTGCCATGTCCCACCTGCGGGCATATGCAGGTGCTGGAGTGGGAGCGGTTGCTCTACAGCAAGGACTACAGCACGGTTCACTACCAGTGCGCCGCGCCTGAATGTGACGTGCTGATCGAGGAGCATCACAAGACCGACATGCTCGCCCGTGGCGAGTGGCGTGCCCATGGCGGCGGCGATGGCAAGACGGTGGGCTTCCACCTCAACGCGCTGTACTCGCCGATTGGCTGGAAGGACTGGCCCTCGCTTGCCGAGGAGTTCGAAGACGCCAAGAAGGCCCAGGCCAAGGGCGACATGGGTCTGATGCAGGTGTTCTACAACACCCGCCTCGCCAAGGTCTGGGACAGCGCGCAAGAGCAGACCAAGGCCGAAGTGCTGGTCGCTCGGGCGCGGCTGGAGACCTACACCCTCGGCAGCATGCCGGTGGGCGTGCTGATGCTGACCGGTGCCGTCGACGTCCAGGCCAACCGCCTGGAACTGATGGTTATGGGCTTCGGTGTCGGCATGGAACGCTGGGTGGTCGACCACCAGGTGATCTGGGGCGACCCTGCCGATGAACGCACCTGGGCGGTGTTGGACGAAAAACTCAAGGTTCGATATCGGCATCCGTGCGGTGTCGCGTTGGCGATCCTTGCGACGGGCATCGACTCCGGCGGTCACCACACCGACGAGGTGTACCAGTTCTGCCGTGTGCGGCGCTGGCGCAACATCTTCGCCATTAAGGGCGCGAGCAAGCCCGGCAAACCGGTGATTGCTCAACGACCGTCCATGGTCGATGTGACATGGAAGGGTCAGACCGAACGTGGCGGCGCCGAGCTGTGGTTTGTCGGTACCGACACCGCGAAGGACTGGATCTACAACCGCTACGCCTTCGAGGACGGCCCCGGTTCGTTGCACTTTGCCAACGATCTGCCGGACGAGTTCTTCGCCCAGTGCGTGGCCGAGCGCAAGGTCGCCCGATACGTCAAAGGCTACAAGCGTATCGAGTGGGTCAAGGGTAAGGCTGAGCGCAACGAGGCGCTCGACCTGATGGTGTATTGCCTGGCGATGGCGCATTACCTCGGCATCAACCGGTACCAGGAACACGACTGGGAGCGGGTGCGACAGGCGCTGGCTCAGTCCGGTTTGTTCGACGATGTGTTGGGCGTCAAGCCCGTGCAGGGCGAGCGCGTCAACGCTGACGAAACACCGGCACCGGCACCAGTTGCGGCGCGTCAGTCGCTACCCGCACCGCCACCTGCTGCATCTGTCGCCCAACCGCGACCCGCTGCACCCCCACAACGCCGCAGCTCCACCAGCGGTTACCTGAAGAGACGCTGATATGTCGTTTACCCCGAAGCACCTCGAAGCCATCGAGCGCGCCATTGCACGCGGTGAAAAGACCGTGCGCTACAGCGACCGCACGGTGGAGTACCGCTCTATCGACGAACTGCTCAAGGCCCGCGACGAGATCCGCACGTCGCTGAGCCAAGCCGCCGGGCCGCGCTCGCGCGTGATCCGGCTTACCCACGGAGGCAAGGGAATCTAATGGCCCGAAATTATCCGACGCTGACCCGTAACGGATTCTTGCTGCCGTCGAACATCAAGGCCAGTTACGAAGGCGCCGGTGAGGGCCGACGTTCGGCCAGTTGGGAGGCTACGGACAACGGCATCAACAGCATCAACACCCCGGCCCTGCGCAACCTGCGTGCGCGTTCGCGGGCGGCGGTGCGCAATGATCCGTACGCGTTCAACGTCATCGACAAACGCGTCAGCAACCTGATCGGCACCGGCATCACGCCCAGGCCGACCACGGACGACGCCGAGCTGCGCAAGCTCAAGCAGCAGCTGTGGGATGACTGGGTGGATGAGGCGGATGCTGATGAGCTGACCGACTTCTACGGCATGCAGGCTCTGGTGGCGCGCACCGTTGAAACGGCCGGTGAATGCTTTGTGCGATTGCGACCCCGCAGCCCGAGCGAGGGTTTGGCAGTGCCGCTGCAGCTGCAGGCGCTGGCCCCTGAATTTGTCCCGCACGATAAGTTCGAGATGGCCAAAAACGGCAACGTCATCCGCGCCGGAATCGAGTTCAACCCGGCGGGCAAGCGTGTGGCGTATTACATGTACCTGTCGCACCCACGCGACTCGTCGTCGTTGAACGCTGGCTACAACCAGTTGGTGCGCGTACCGGCAACACAGGTGCTGCACATCTTCGAACCGATGGAACCTGGTCAACTGCGTGGCGTGCCGCGCTTGGCGCCGGTATTGAAGCGCTTGCGCAGCCTGGACAACTACGATGACGCGGTGCTGTTCAGACAGGAAGTAGCGAACCTGTTCGCGGGCTTCATCAAGCGCCCGGCACCGGAGGCAACGCAGCAGCCTCGCGATCCCGTTACGGGCATGCCATTGAACGTTGACCGCGACGGCTTCACGCCGATGGTCGCCTTGGAGCCCGGCACCATGCAGGAGCTGGGGCCAGGTGAAGAGGTGGAGTTCTCCAAACCACCGGACGCCGGCAACAACTACCCGGACTTCATGCGGCAGCAACTGATGGCTGCTGCGGCGGGTTCGGGTACGCCTTACGAGATCCTTACCGGCGACATGCGCGAGGTCAACGACCGGGCGCTTCGGGTGGTGCTCAACGAGTTTCGGCGGCGTCTGGAGCAACTGCAGTTCGGCGTGTATGTGCACCAGTTGTGTCGCCCGGTGCGGGCTGCCTGGATGGACATGGCGGTGTTGTCCGGTGCCCTGGTGCTGCCGGACTACGCGCAACGTCGACGCGAATATCTACGCACGCGTTGGGTGCCGCAGGGATGGGCCTACATCCAGCCGGTGCAGGACGTACAGGCGCGGCGGATGGAAGTGCAGGCGGGCTTTGGTTCACGCAGTGAGATGTGTCTGCGCAACGGCTACGACGCCGAAACCATCGACGCTGAAAACGCGGCCGATCTGGTCCGAGCCACCGACCTCGGCCTCAACTACACAACTCTTGAAGCCATCGAGCTGAACGATGACAAGGAACAAGCATGAGCAAGAAAGCCAAACCCCGCGTCTATGACAAGGCGGGCAAGCAGGTCAAGGTCGCCGACAAAAGCTGGTACACCCTCCAGGCCAGCGGCGAGGCCGAGCAACGCAGCATCGAAATCTTCGTGTACGGCGAGATCGGCGCCTGGGGCGTCACCGCTAATCAATTCGTGCAGGATCTGCGCGCCATGGATGACGGCTCGTCCCCCGTGATTGTCGCGTTCAATAGCATCGGCGGTGATCTGTTCGACGGTCTGGCGATTCACAACGCGTTGTCGCGATTGGGCGCGCGCTGCACGGGTCGCATTGACGCCCTGGCGGCCAGCGCGGCCAGTGTCGCGGTGTGTGGCGCTCACCGGGTAGTGATCGCGGCCAACGCCATGTTGATGATTCATAACCCTTACACCTTTACCGGTGGTGATGCCGAAGACTTCCGCCGCGTCGCTGACGTGCTGGATCAGACCCTGGAAGCGATTATCGCGGCCTACAAAGCCAAGTCGCCGGACATTGACGAAGCCGAGCTGCGGCGCATGGTCAATGCTGAAACCTGGCTCACGGCCAACGAAGCGGTGGCACTGGGCCTGGCCGATGAAGTGGGCGACGGTTTGAAGGTCAGCGCCTGTCTCGGCCAGGGCAGCGTGTTGCAGCGTTTCCAGCATGCCCCGCCTGAGCTGCTCGCCCAACTGGACGAAGAGCCGGAGGTCGAACCACCGGAACCAGATCCAGCTCCCGTATTGGACGCGTCCAAGTTGGCGCTGATGGTCACACAGGGCTGTGCTGAAGCAGGGATCAGCAACCTGGTGGAACCGCTGCTCGCCGCAACTAAGCTCGAAAGCGAAGCGGTGATCCAAGCGGCACTGACCAATGCAAAAGCGTTGCACGGTCTCTGTGTCGCGGCACGGTTGCCAGAACTGGCCGGCGAATTTATCACGGCGGGCCTGGATGAAGCTGCAGTTCGTGCTCGTCTCTTCGACAAGCTGGTCGGCAGTGGCGGCGGCTTTGAAATCAACAACAGCCTGCCGCTGGACGATGATTCAGCCCCCACGATCAAGGCCAAGCAGGTCGACACCCATTCAATCTGGTCCAGCCGTCAGGCGGCACAAAACGGTAACTCGAAAGGAGCAAGAGCATGAAAACTGAATCGATGCACGCAGGCGAGTTCCTGCTGTCCGAGGGTGCGGGCAACATCTCCCGCGAAGCGATCAACGTCGCCGCTGGTGCGGCCCTGGAGCCGGGCCAGATCCTTGGTCTGGTTACCCTCACCAGCGAGTTTGCGCCGTATCAGCCGACCGCTGAGGACGGCACTGAAAACGCCGTCGCGATCCTCTACGGGCCGCTGGGCGAGTCAGATGTTGTTCGTCGTGGTCGCGCCATCGTGCGTATGGCCGAGGTCAGCGAAGCGCACTTGACCGGCCTCGACCCCGCCGCTGAAAAGGCCCTGGCCACCCGTTTCGTGATCGTTCGCTAAGACGCTCGCCCCGTTTATCCATCCCGCAGAGTGCGGGATTTTTCGTTTTTGGAGAGTAACCCCATGGCCGATATCGCCATTTTTGAAGATGACGCGTTCAGCGTTTCCTCGTTGACCGCTGCAATTAATGACCAGGAATACCTGCCGGGCCGCATTAGCAGCCTCGGCCTGTTCCGCGAAGAGGGCATCAGCACCCTGACTGTGCAGATCGAGAAGGACGGCGACACTCTGGCCCTGGTGCCTTCTGGTGAACGCGGTACCTCAGGTCTTGTGGTCGGTGGCACCAAGCGTACGCTGATCCCGTTCAACACCGTGCACCTGCCCGAACGCTTCACTATAAAGGCCGACGAGATCCAGGGCATTCGCGCCTTCGGTACCCGCAGTGAGTTGCAGGCCGTGCAGGACGTGGTCAACAAGCGCCTCGCGAAAGCGCGCCGCCAGTTGGATGCCACCCACGAGTTCCAGCGCATGGGCGCGTTGAACGGCCAGGTACTGGACGCCGATGGCAAGACGGTCCTGTTGGACATTTATAAATCCTTCGGCGTGAATCGTCAGAAGCTTCAGATGGGCTTGAACAGTCCAGACACCGAGCTGCGGGTCAAATGCGGCGAAGCGTTGGACATGCAGGAGGAAGCCCTCGGCAGCGTCACCAGCAGTGGCTCCCGCGCGATGTGTGGCAAGAACTTCTGGAACAAGCTCATCGTGCATAAGTCGGTCAAGGAGACTTACCTCAACACCATGCAGGCCGCGTCCCTGCGTGGCGATGCCCGTGAAAGCTTCGAGTTCGGTGGGATCGTCTGGGAGCGTTATCGCGGCAAGGTGGCCGGTGTTGCGTTCGTCCACGACGACAAGGCCCTGCTGATCCCCGAGGGCGTGCCGGATCTGTATATCTCGTCCTTCGCGCCGGCCGACTACATGGAAACGGTCAACACCCAGGGCATCCCGTACTACAGCAAGATCGAGCCAATGCAGTTCGGCAAGGGCGTGGCCGGTGAAGCCCAGTCCAACCCGCTGCACCTGTGCACACGACCTCGGGCGCAGATTCTGCTGGAACTCTGATCGTGGCCTTCCGCGATCTGATCGACGACATCGACGACGTAGTGTTCGAAACCCTGGGCGACACCGCCCAGATCGAAGGCCGCGCCGAACCGGTGCTGGGTATGTTCGCGGCACCCTGGAAAGCGCCGCAGTTCGGGAAGGTCCACACCGGATTACGCGAGCCTCGCTTCGAGATCCGCGTGAAGGACTCGGACGGCCTGAGCAAGGGCTTGCGGGTCACTATCGACCTGCCTGCCTTGGATGGCGGGGGCGACTACGACCTGCTGCAGCTGGAGCCCGGTGGCGATGGTTTGGTGGCCCTGATTTTGAGGAAGCGCCCATGAGCGTTGGTAGTCATGTGCAGCAAAACCGCGACAGCGGGATGATCAACATCCTGCCGTCGGCGGTGCATTCCCAGGCCTTGCGCGAGTTTGGCCAACTGGTGCCCAAGGCTGCTGCAGCGGCCCAGCGTCGTGCGATCAACAAGACGCTGGGCTGGCTGCGTACTCACATCGCCCGCGCCGTCGGCAAGCAGGAACGCATTGCCATCGGCGCCGTCCGGCAACGCCTCAGGGCTTACCCGGTCAGCGGCGGGGCGATGCGGGGCAAGTTGTGGTTTGGGATCAACGCCATCGAGGCCAGCCGAATCGGTCGGCCTCGGCAATCCCGTGCCGGCGTGTCGGTGGCGGGGCGGCGTTACCAGGGCGCGTTCTTCAAGCAGGTGTATGGCAACAGCCCCGACATCTGGATCCGCACGTCGAGCAAGCATTTCAACGTCACGGACTATCCCGGCAGCACGCAGGGGCGGCGCAGCTCCGGCTTCGTTGCGGAAAGCGATAACCGCTTCCCGTTGGCGAAAGCCAAGGTTTCGTTGGACCAGGTGCGACCGCACTTCGAGAGCTGGGTGAAGCGCGCCGATGAACGCTTGCTGGAGATCCTCAAGCAAGAACTCAACTTTGAACTGCAGAAGTACCTCAAGGGGACCGCCCGTGTCTGATCAACCATTCAGCCTCGACCGTTTGTATGACGCTATCGAGCGGCACCTGCAGGAGCAGTTGCCGGGGATTCAGGGTGCATCTTTCTGGCCGGCCTTGTCGGCAGCCACCAGTATTCCTACTCCGGTGGTGCTGCTGGAAATGTCGGAAATGGAACCGGCTACGGATCTCGGTACGGGTGAAACCTCGCTGACTTGCAAGTTCGAGGCGCGAATCATCGTCGACTCGATCAGCACGGATCCACAACGTCAGGCCGTGCAATTGGCCTCGCAACTGGCTGTGCTTTTGCGGGCGCAGAGTTGGGGCTTGGAGGTTGAATGCGCTGAGTTTGTCAGGTGCACCCAAGACTGGACCAAGCCTGAGCTGGATGGCTACTTCGTCTGGCTGGTGGAGTGGGATCAGACAGTCTACCTTGGCGCCGAGGAATGGCCTTGGCCGGATGAACCACCGGGTTCACTGATCATTGACCTGGGGCCAGGTGTCGGACAGATCAGGCCGGAGGATCTGAAATGAACTACGCGGTCGCTCAGCATGACCGGATGCTCGCCTCTCTGGTGATGCCCTGCGTGGTGGTGGCGGTGGATCTATCGACCGCCATGGTGCGCGTGCAGGCGGGGGATTGGACAAGCGCCTGGGTACGCTGGCATAGCCAGGCCGCAGGCAAGGCGCGCCACTGGAGGGTGCCGAGCCTGAAAGAGCAGGGCGTGTTGATCAGTCCCAGCGGGGAAGCGGGCATGGGAACCTTCATCCCCGGCCTGTACGGCAATGCCGGTTCGCAACCGGACAACCGCGACCACGTGGAGGTCTGGCGTTTCGACGATGGTGGCTCGCTGATTTACGACTGGGAGGCCAACAGCTACACCATTGATCTGCCGGCGGGCACCGTCACGGTGAAGGTCGGCGACTCGGTGCTGGAGATGACGCCGAGCAGCGCGCGATTAGTGTCGAGCGAGATCAACCTGGTAGGCGCGGTCACCATCGACGGCGTAACGCAGATCAACGGCCCACTGACTACTACGGGCGACATCAATAGCGCCGGCAAGGTCATTGATGTCGGCGGGAACACGCCGAACCACAAACACTGATTCCGACCCGCCCTGTGCGGGTTTCTTCGTTTTAGGAGCATCCGTTCATGAGTAGAAACAAGCCTGATAGTCAGGACGCCATTGAGGCCGAACTGCCGATCGGTACCAGCCGCACCTTCCGCGACACGCGCTACACCTCGCGCACATTGGTCCTTCCCGATGACAGCACGATGCCGGTGATTAAGGGGCGCGTGACGGCCATCACTGATGAGCAGCTCGCGTTCCTCGAGGCCCACCCTGATCTGGAACTGTTGAAGGAGTAAACCCGATGATCGGAATGGAGCGCCATACCGGCAAACCGCTGTCCGGTCTCGACCATCTCCAGCAGTCCATTGGGGACATTCTCGCAACGCCCGTGGGCAGTCGGCGTATGCGGCCAGAGTACGGCAGCTTGATCCGTCGCTTTGTCGACTTGCCCGTTAACGCGGGTTGGAAAAGCGCCGTACAGGCTGAGGTTGCGCGCTCGCTTCAACGCTGGGAGCCACGGCTAAAACTGGAGCAGGTGCAGGTTGTCGCCATTGTTGGTGGCCGTATCGACTTCAAGTTAACGGGTAGCTACCAGGGCGAAAGCTTACTGCTGGAGGTGTCGGCATGAGTACTGTGGATTTATCGGCGTTGCCGGCGCCGCAGGTGCTGGAGTCCCTGGACTACGAAGCGCTGTACGAAGAGGGGCTTTCAGCCTTTCGCGCGTACATGGGAGACAACTGGTCGGCTCCACTGGAGAGCGATCCGGTGGTCAAACTGGTGGAACTGGGGGCGTACGGCAAGATGCAAAACCGGGCGCGGGTTAACGATGCTGCCAAGGCACTGTTGTTGGCTTACGCCGAAAAGGAAGACCTCGATCACCTTGCAGCCAACGTAAAACTCAAGCGCCTGATTATCCAAGCGGCCAACCTGCAGTCAGTGCCGCCAGTCGAAGAGGTCAGGGAATCAGACGATGCTCTGCGTGAACGCATCCAGCTGGTCTACGAAGGGCTGACCACTGCTGGCCCGCGCAACAGCTACATCTTCCACGCGCGCAACGCCTCGGCGCTGGTGGCCGATGCCACGGCAGAAAGCCCTGCACCGGCTGAAGTAGTGGTGACGGTATTGAGCTTGGTCGGCAAAGGCAAGGCAGATCAAGCGCTGCTTGACCAGGTACACGCCAAACTCAGCGACGACGACATCCGCCCGGTGGGCGACCGTCTCACGACGCAGAGCGCCGAGATCCTGGAATACAGGATTGACGCCGTGCTGCACATGATCGGCGCGGGTCCAGAAAACGACGCCATCTTGGCCGAGGCTATCAAACGTCTCGCTGCCTGGATCAACCCGCGTAAACGTCTTGCCTTGGAAGTCGCCAGGTCTGGTGTTGACGCTCAGCTGCACGTCAGTGGCGTCGGCCGGGTCGAGTTAAAAAACTGGATCGACCTGAAGCCTACAAAGTACCAGGCGGCGTACTGCACTGGTTTTGACGTGGTTCTCGGAGCAGCGAAATGACCAGCCTGCTACCGCTAAACAGCACTCAGTTGGAGCGAGCCATTGAGGCCGCCCTGGCTGAGAAAACCGAGATCCCGCTACGCACCTTATACAACCCAGGCACTTGCCCGGCACATCTGCTGCCTTGGCTAGCCTGGACTTGGTCGGTCGACCGCTGGGACAACAAGTGGTCAGAAGCCATCAAGCGCTCGGCCATCCGCTCCGCGTTTTACGTGCATGCCCACAAAGGCACCATCGGCGCCTTGCGGCGAGTGGTCGAGCCGCTTGGCTATCTGATTGAGGTTGTCGAGTGGTGGCAGACCACACCGAAAGGCATTCCCGGCACCTTCGCTTTGAAGGTGGGTGTTCTGGAGACCGGTATCACAGAAGAGATGTACCTGGAGCTGGAGCGTCTGATCGATGACGCCAAGCCCGTCAGTCGCCCCTTGACCGGCCTGGCGATCAGCCTGGAAACCCAAGGCGCCATAAACATCGGTGTCGCCCTCTACGAAGGCGACGTAATCGACGTCTACCCGCCCGTGCAGCGTGACATCGACGTCACTGGCTACATCGGCGTAGTCGGGCGTGAACACAGCATAGACACTCTGGACGTTTACCCATGATTGATCGCAACTCGCAATTTATGGCGATCCTCACCAACGTGGGGGCCGCGAAACTGGCTAATGCCAATGCCTTGGGCATTCCGTGGAATCTCACCGAGCTGGGGGTAGGGGATGCCAACGGCACCGATCCGATGCCCAGCGCGACCCAGACCAAGCTGATCAACGAGAAACGCCGGGCGCCGCTGAATCAACTGCGCGTTGACCCGGTTAACGCGGCGGTGATTATCGCCGAGCAAGTGATCCCCGCAGACATCGGTGGTTGGTGGATCCGTGAGATCGGCTTGTACGATTCGGATGGAGATCTGGTCGCGGTTTCCAACTGTGCGCCTAGCTTCAAACCGGCGCTGGATCAAGGGTCCGGCCGCACTCAGATTGTGCGGATGAACTTCATTGTCTCCAGCATCAATAACGTCGTGCTTAAGATCGATCCGGCGATAGTGCTGGCGACTCGTGAGTACGTTGATCTGGCAATCACTGACGCGATCAACAAGCAGGACTTCAAACAGTCGGTACTGGTGGCTACCACGGCAAACATCGTTCTGAGTGGAATTCAGACCGTCGACGGCGTGCCGTTGGCAGCAGATGCTCGCGTTCTGGTGAAGGACCAAATCCAGTCTAAGGACAACGGTATCTACGTCGTGCCCGCTGGCGGTGCCTGGAAGCGCGCGCAGGATGCAGACGCCAGCGTTGAAGTGACCCCCGGGCTGTTTGTCAGTGTTGAGAAGGGTACAGTCCACGGCGACAGTGTTTGGCAGTTGGTAACGGATGCGCCAATTAACCTGGGCACTACCGCTTTGACTTTTGAAGTGGTAGCAGGCCGCACGGGAGTCGTAGCTGGGACGTATCGCAGTTTGACCGTAGATAGGAACGGTCGAGCTATTGCCGGCACGAACCCCGCAACGCTTGCGGAAAGCGGGATTACTGATGGCGTAACGAAAACCGCGCTCGCTGATGCGATTGCGGGAGTGGTAGCAAAGACTGGCGCAACTCTATCGGGTTCGTTGATTCTTTCAAATGGTACAAATGATTCACCGGAGTTCGGGTTTGCGACTCCCACGACGAAAGTCTACATGGATGTTGTAAATAACTCTTTTCGGCTTTTCGGTACGGTCGATGGAGGAGATACTTTAATTCCGCTTGATTTGAATCTGAAAACTAAGTCTGCGTATGCGTTTGGTAGAGAACTTTACCATACTGGTAATTTTGACCCGTCGGCCAAACTTGGTAGCGTAGCTAATGTGGTAACTGGTGCAATATCTTCACTTACCAAGTCAACGTTAATATCTGCTGTAACTGGCGCCACCACCGACTCACCGTCGTATGCGCCAAATATGGTCGGCACGCATTATGTTTTTGCAAATCCGGATTTTTCGGCAGATATATGCGTATCAATAAACGATATTGTAGGAAAGTTAACTTTCCGCTGTTCGGGGCCAACGCCAGGACTAGGAGTATGGCGAAACGTTTGGCATGACGGTAACTTTAGGCCGGCTGACAAGGTTGACGGTGATCGATGCACTACCACAGGGTTTGCAGGTGGCGGCGATAACATTGTCGATCCGTATATGCGGCACTTAAATGGTTCGGTTGTGTACCTTGCATCCAAAGCATATAGCATCTTGGGATTCCAGATCGTCAAAGGCCCGACCGGGTATATAAAGTTTCCCGACTACCTCGGTGGTCTTATTCTGCAATGGACGAAAACCCCGCAGCTAAGCACGCAAACAAGTTATGTTTGGAATTTTCCAATTCGGTTTCCAAATGAAGTGGTTGGGGTGATCGGTACAATGATTGGCACTAGCCAAGGTCCGGTGGAGATTTATAGTCAGCCCACAACCTCAAGCGTCGGACTTGCAATAGGAATTGTGACTGCAGCTGTCGGGCCATCTTACGTATGGGCGTTGGGGTATTAAAATGACCAGGTTTTATATCGTTTTTAACGATGACGGAACGCTGCTAAGCAGACTTCCAATGAACGCTGATGTAGAAAAGCCAATACCGAAAAATATCTCATCCGTAAGCGAGGAACTTTGGCTTAAAACTATGCAGGATAATGATGGGGTTTGGACACGCAGCGCGAAAGGGGAAATCAAGAAATATCCATTTCCCCCTCCCTCATCAGAGGAAAAGGTTGCCATAAATACGGATCGTCAGGTGGGGCTACTTAAATTGGCTTCCCAGGCAATGACGCCCCTTCTTATGTCCTTACAGCTGGGTGATGCGACGGAAGAAGAAACTGCCAAAGCCAAAGCATGGCAGGCCTACTGCCGTGCTCTCAAGACTGTCGACCTTAAGTTGCAGTCTCCAGCGTGGCCCGATACTCCTGATCTTTAACAAGATCCGGCAGCCTGAATGAGTTGATCCAATACGCCCCGCAATGACGAGGCGTTTTCTTTGCAGTTAGCCGTATCAACGAATATTCCCCACTGCCTCGCTTATGCGGGGCTTTCTCGTTTCTGGAGTTCAACTATGAGTGGAATTGGATTTTTTCACGGTGTCACCGTGACCAACGTCGACACCGGTACGCGGCCTATCGCGGTACCGTCGTCGTCGATCATCGGTCTCTGTGACACCTTCACCCCTGGCCCCAAGGCCAAGGCCTTGCCTAACCAACTAATGCTGATCACCCGTGAAAGCGAAGCCATCGCTGCGTGGGGGGAAGACGCGGCGATCACCAAATCCGTCAAGGCTATCTATGTTCGCTCCAAGGCCGTGATTGTCGCCTGCGGCGTGGAGAAGCTGACGGATGCGGCCGCGCAAACTTCGGCCATCATTGGCGGTGTTCTGGCAAACGGCACACGTACCGGCATGCAGGCGTTGCTGGATGGCAAGAGCCGTTTCAATGCACAGCCTCGCTTGCTGGCTGCGCCGAAGCACACCGCCACGTTGCCTGCTGCAACGGCGCTGGTAGCCCTGAGCGATAAGTTGCGTGCTATGGCAATCATTGATGGCCCGAACACAACCGATGAAGCAGCCCTGGAGTATCGCGAGAACTTTGGCAGCAAGCGGGTGTTCTTTGTCGATCCGGGCGTGCAGTACTGGGACACCACCCTCGATGCCACCATCGACGCACCTGGTTCTGCCTGGGTCGCCGGCCTTTTCGCCTGGACCGATTCGGAGTACGGCTTCTGGGCCTCGCCGTCGAACAAAGAGTTCGTAGGCATCACCGGCACCGGTCGGCCAATCGAGTTCCTGGACGGGGACGAAACCTGCCGGGCGAATCTGCTCAACAACGCGCAGATCACCACCATCATCCGTGATGACGGCTTCCGCCTGTGGGGGAACCGCACCTGTTCCAGCGATCCGAAGTGGGCGTTCGTCACCCGCGTTCGGACCATGGACATTGTCATGGACGCGATCCTCTACGGGCACAAGTGGGCGGTCGACCGCTCGGTCACCAAGACCTATGTCAGCGACGTAACCAACGGCCTCCAGGCGTTCATGCGTGACCTGAAAAATCAGGGTGCGGTGATCAACTTCGAGGTGTTCGCCGACCCGGAGCTGAACACGGCCAGTCAGCTGGAGCAGGGCAAGGTGTATTGGAACATCCGGTTCACCGACGTGCCGCCGGCAGAAAACCCCAACTTCCGGGTCGAGGTCACCAACGAGTGGCTAACCGAAGTTCTCGACACCAACGCATAAGGAGAGCCGCAGATGGTTCCGCAAACGCTCTACAACATGAACGCGCATATCGATGGCGTCAGCTTCTCCGGGGACATCACCAGCTTGACGCTACCCAAGCTGGCTCTGAAAACCGAGGAGCATCGAGCTGGGGGTATGGATGCCCCGATTGAGATGGACCAGGGAATGGAAAAGCTTGAGCCGAGTTTTGCCGGCAAAGGGGTACGCCCAGAGGCCATGAAGTTTTTTGGACTGGCAGACCAGACCGCTTTCAACGCGGTGTTTCGTGGTTCGTTCAAAGGCCAGCGGGGGGCGACCACTGCAGTGGTCGCCACTATCCGCGGCATGCTCAAGGAGATTGATCCGGGCGACTGGAAAGCGGGTGAGGCTGCCGAGTTCAAGTACTCAGTTGCCTGCAGCTACTACAAGCTCGAAGTAGCCGGACGCCTGATGTATGAGATCGACCCGGTCAACTGCGTCCGGGTCATCAACGGAGTTGATCAACTTGCCAGTGTCCGTCGCGACTTGGGTATGTAAGGGAAATGTCTATCATGAGAAAACTGAAAAAGCTTCCTTCCTGGCTCACCCTTGGAACCGATGGCGCTACGGTCGCTCTGAGGCGACCTTATGAAATCAACAGCGTGCAGGTCCAGCAACTGGCACTGCGTGCGCCGTTGTTGCGTGAAGTGCGGGCCTCTGATGCGGTTGGCGGTGATGACGAGGTACTGCGCGAAGTGACTTTATTCGCTTCGCTGTCGGATGCCGGCACCAAAGATATCGATGGGCTGGACCTGCCGGACTATGCGCGCCTGCAAACCGCTTATGAGTGGCTGTTGCAGGACACGGGAATCCCGGAAGACAAGGGCGTAATGCCCGCGTGGCTGGTCGTAGATCTGGAGCGCGCCATTGTCACGCTCTCCAGGCCCTATGAGATGAAAGAGGTAAAGCTCGACCGACTGTCCCTGCGCGCCCCAACCGTACGCGACGTTCGCGCTGCTACTTCTGCCTCCAGCGGCGACGACGATCAGCGCGACACGATCCTCCTGGCCAACTTGTCTGAATCCAACACCAAGGATCTGGAGGGGCTCAAGCTGACGGATTACCAGCGGCTGCAAGCCGCCTACTTTCGCCTGGTGCAGGATGACGGGGTTTAACGCCTCTCTGCAGAAGCAGGTCGCGAAACGCTTGGCGACGCAATATTCATTTGCCGCCAGTGAAATCGAGACCATGCCCTTTTCCACGATGATTTGGTGGCTCATGGAGTGAGCCCCGCATCCCTGCCTGGAGTGATCTCATGGCGAACAACCTGGCTCTCGGCCTGGTCATTGGCGGCGCCGTCAGCTCTACGGTTGGCGCCGCCTTCAAGGATGTCGAAGGCCGCATAAAGAAACTCGGAGAAACAGGCACCAAGGCCCGCGTCCTCCAGAGCACCATTGGCGACACGGTGCGCTTGCGGGACGAATGGAAGAAGGCTCACGACACGGGATCGGCCTCGGCCGATGGCCTGCTGCGAAAACTGGAATCCAATCTCAAGACCCTTAAGGAACAGGGCATCGAAGTCCGCAACCTACGCAAGGAATACCAGTCGCTCGGTCAGGTAGCGCGTGGTGCTGAACTCAAGGCGTTAGGGCATACCCAGATTCAGCAAGGCAAAGAGGGGATGAAAAACTCCCTGGGCAAGGCGGCGGCTCTCACAGCGTCGTTGGCAATCCCGACGAAGGTCTCCGGCGACTACCAGGCGCAGATCCGCCAGATGTCGTTGTGGGCTCACACAGCCGGCACTGGCGACGAAGCTGAACTGGCAGCCAGCATCAGCAAGGTCGCGGCGGAAAAGGGCATAAGCCAGCAACTGCTAGCGAAGTCGGTCGGCGCTTTGATCGAAAAAGGCGTCGATTGGGACGTTGCTGCTGGTTACGCCGGGCAGATTGCCGACCTGATCGATGGTCAGGGCATGGAGCCTGAGACCATTGCAACCTTGATCAACTCGTTCAAAGAGGCCGGAGTCAAACAGGCCGACATGGCTGCGTCACTGGGCCAGGTGGCAGCGGCGGGTGACATCGGCGCGTTCGGTCCTAAAGAGATGGCACGCTACCTGCCGGCCATGCTCGGCAACATCAAGCGCCTGGGTATGGAAGGCCCGGAGGCTGTGCGCTTCCTCGGTGCCAGCCTGCAGTCGCAATTCTCGCAAACCCAGGACGCGGCGGCAGCAGCCACCAACATGAACAACCTGCTGAACGCGGTGATCAGCAGCACCAGCCAGGAACGGTTTGCCAAAGAAGGCTACGACTTGGCCGGCTCGATTCTCGCCGCGACAAAAAGCGGCAAGGCGGCCAACCCGGTAGATGCATTCATCATGCTCAGCGAGCAGTTGATCAAGAAACAGGACCCGGCCAAGGCGAAGAAAATCGAGGTGCTCAAAGCCAAGATCAAGGCCTCGGCGGATGGCAGCGCCGAGGAGGAGCAGGCCATGATCGCGCTGACTGAAGCGGCTGGGTTGGCGAACATCGTCAGCGATCAAAGTGCGAGTGCTGGTTTGCTCGCGCAGATCAAATACGGCGACAAGATCAAGGCGGACATGTCGACCATTAAGGACACGGACGGCAAGGCCAAGATCGAAGCAGACGCGGCTAAGGCGCGGGAAACATCCAACAGGAAATGGGCGACGGCGACTGCTGGTATGGAGTCGTCGATGACGCGTATCGGCGACGCACTGCGGCCGCTGAGTGACCTGGCAGCCGATGGATTGGCGAAAGTGGCCTACGGGCTCGGCGAGATGGCAGGGAAGTTTCCAGCGGTGGTCAGCGGCGCGACGATATTGGCTGCAGGCGTTGTTGGTTTGGGTGCCGCGATCAACGCGATCAAGATCGGCAAAGGATTGCTGAACGTTGGTCGTGGTTCATTGATGGGCAATCCCAATGTGATTCAGCGGGTTTTCGTCACTAACCCATCAGGTGGTGCGGGAGGGATTGAGGGGGGGGATGGCAAGCGACGACGCAAAGGTAAGCCAGGTAGCGGTGGTCGAGGTCCTATTGCCGGCGCCGCGGCCGCTTCGCCGATTGCCGCGACGGCTAGCCGGTTCGCACCCAAGGCCATGATGAGTAAAGGCCTGGGCTTTGCCAAGGTTGGCGCACCCATGGCGCTGATCGAGGCCGGGCTGATCGCAGCGGATACCTACCAGAACGCAGAGACGCGCGATGAAAAGGCCGAGGGCTACGGCAATGCTGCGGGTACGTTAGCCGGTACATTGGCCGGTGCTGCAGCTGGGGCCGCGATTGGTTCGGTGGTGCCGGTGATCGGCACCGTCGTAGGTGGGTTGATCGGCGGGTTCCTGGGAGGGTGGGGCGGCGGGGAGTTGGGGAGTGCCGTGGGCAAGGCTGCGTTCGGTGGTCCAGACGATCCCGCCGAGCGGCTGGTTCTGCCGGTGCAGCCCTCGCCATTGCGGCTGCCACCACCAGGTGCCATGCCCATGCCGCGTCTAGGGCAGATGGCACCGTCGTTATCGTCTGGTCCTTTGATGCTCAAGACGCCGAATGCACCGGGGCCATCGTTGGGTGACGTCTCGCGCTCGCTGGCGGCCGGCCCGTCAGCCATTGCGGCACCTGCCTTACTCACTGCCGGCCTCGCCACAAAGGCGGAACCCCCACGGATTGATCAGCAGTGGACGTTCTCCCCGACCATGCCGGTGACAGTGCAGGGTGACGTTAAGGATCCACGGCAACTGGCGCTGGAAATGATGCCGTATATGCGTCAGCTGTTTGAGGAGTTCAGTCGGGAGCAGGCCCGGCGCAACCTGTTTGATGCTCCACACGTTTAAGGAGGTGAGATGACTTATATGGAGCAATTGCAGGCTGGCTTCAAATCTCTGGTCAAGGCCGGGGAAGTGGGCCGGCATAGCATTGACGATATGATCGGCCCGGTGAATGGGGCTATCAGCGAGATAAGCGGGGCGGCAGAAGAAATCGCTAGCTTGCCTGGCGTGCCGCCAGAGGTTGGGGCGAAGCTGCAGCGGGTTATGCGAGGAATAGGTGCGGCTCAATCGAAAGTTGGGACTGTGCTCGCTACCTATAACAAGGCGTCCCGCACGATGTCAGGCATTGACGAGCGCATGGGCACCCTTAAGGAACAAGCTTATAAGGCTGGAACCGCGATCAACCAAGTCGCAGGCAAAGTCGATCCACGCCTGGCGAACATCTTGCCCACCAGTGCCCTGGCACCGAATGTCACGCCCTTGGCGGAAGCGGTCAAACCGTTTCCTCACCTGCTCATCCTGCAGCCGCTTCAAACCAATGCTCAGCCGTTTTACTTCAACCTGGACACGGCAGCCTTCGACGAACTACGCCGGCAGACGGAATTCCGCTGGGCCTCGCAAGAGCGCCTTGGTCGTCGGCCAGCGCAGCAGGCCATAGGTATGGGCGAAGAGAAGCTCAGCCTTAAGGGCGCGATCTTTCCTGCGTTCAAAGGGGGCCTCAAGCAGTTGGACACCCTACGTTCTATCGGCGGCAAGTTGCTGCCGCTGAACCTGACCACCGGCTACGGCGTTGTGCTGGGCACCTGGTGCCTGCGCAGCTTGGAGGAAGAGCAGGGCGCCTTACTGGCTGGCGGGATCCCGCGTAAGCAAACCTTTAGTTTGGAGTTCACCCGCTATGGCGACGACATGCAGAACGTCTGACGGAGACCTGCTCGACACCTTGTGTTACCAGCATTACGGCCACCTGAACGGGACGGTCGAGGCGGTACTCGCGGCCAACCGGTTGCTGGCTGATGAGCCGCAACCGTTACGTGCACGGCTGCTGATTACCTTTCCTGATCTTGCGGAGCCTGTGGCCGAGCAGGTGCAGTTGTGGGACTGAATTTTGAGGACTGCCCATGAAGCCGACGTTTCGAATTGTCGCTGACGGCGCTGATATCACCTCGCTGATCAATGACCGATTGCTGCTGCTGCGTACCCTGGACAAGCCCGGCATGGAGTCGGACGAGTTCGAGCTGCGTATTGATGACCGAGACGGTGCGGTGACACTTCCAAAGAAAGGGGCGGGGATTGAGATCTACCTCGGCTACGACAGCAAGGCACATACACGCCTGGGACGTTATACGGTCGACGACATTGAGGTTTCCGGCCCGCCCGACACGCTGGTGATTCGCGGTAAGGCCAGCGACATGCGTGGCAGTGGCAAGACCACCCGTAGTGGTAGTTGGGAAAATGTCCCGCTGTCCAAGATCGTCAGCGACATTGCTGCACGCAATGGCTGGACGCCTGAGTGCCCGGTCGCCACGGCCGTGCCTCGCGCGGATCAGTTGAACGAGTCGGACTTCAACTTCATTACGCGGCTCGCCAAGGACCACGACTGCACGGCCAAGGTCGCTGACAGCAAACTACTGGTGCTACCTCGCCAAAGTGGGCAGACCGCCAGTGGCAAAAACCTGCCGACGATCACCATCCGGCGCAGTGACGTCAGTCGGTGGCAATTTCGATTCACGGATCGCACCACGCAGAAGGCTGTTAAAGCTAGATACCAGGATAAGAAAACTGGCGAGCTGGTTAACCTCACCCTGGACAACGAGGACGCGCCTGCAGGTTTGCCACCGGTTCACACCGACCGGCATATCCATCCAAATAAATCCGCTGCAGAGCAAGCAGCCAAGGCCCGTCTCGCGGCATTCAATCGCTCAACCGCTGAAGTTCGGTTGGAGATGGTCGGTCGCACAGATCTGTTTGCGGAACGACAGATCAATGCCCAAGCCTTCAAGGATGGGCTGGACGGAGAGTATCTAGTTGACTCGGTGGAGCAAGTGTTCACACAGGCCGGCTGGAGCACCACCGTCGGATGTAATGCAGGGAAGAAGGGCAAGGCCAAGGCGGCCGGTAAGAAAACGAAGAAGTCCAAGGAGGTCAAAGTCCTGGAGCTGTGAGTTGCCGTACATGCTTTATCACCCGCCGCCATCGAGCGGTTTTTTTTCGCCTGGAGAAAGATATGCCGATCACCGAAACCCGTGGGGTGCGCAATAAAAACCCCGGAAACATCGACTACAGTCCGGCCAATCAATGGCAGGGACAGATTGGAATCGAGCGGGGTGTTCCTAAGCCTCGATTCGCTGAATTTATTGACGCAGAGAGCGGCATCCGCGCCCTGGGCAAGGTGTTGCTGACCTACCAGCGTAAGCATGGGCTGAAGACGGTGAAGGCCATCATCAGCCGCTGGGCACCATCGGTAGAGAACGACACCGCCGCTTACGTGCGTGCCGTCGAAGCGAACACCGGTACCCGGCCAGGTGCCGACGTGGATTTGTCCCAGCCGGCGGTAATGACTGGTTTCGTCAAGGCGATCATCCATCACGAGAATGCAGGCTATGCCTACCCCGATGGTGTGCTGGCCGAAGGCGTGCGGCGGGCGCTGGCATGACGCCTGGGCAGATCCTGGTCTCGATCCTGCTAGCGGTTGCTATCGGCTTTGGTGGCGCTTGGCAGGTTCAAGAGTGGCGAATGGGCAAGCAGCTCGCAGAGCAGCTCTCGGAGCGGGGCATTGCACAACAGAAAGCTCTGGATGCAATTACCGACGAGGCCTGGCGCCAACAAACGGCTGAGCAAGATAAGCGCCTAGCCGCGGAGGAGAGAGCGTTCTCCGCCGATCAAAAACACTCCATGGAGCTTTCGGATGAAAAACGTAAGCAGGCTGCTCTGCGCGATGACCTTGCCACTGCTGATGTGCGGCTGTCAGTCCTTCTCGCCGCAACCGATACAACCCGTGGCTGCAGTGTGCCTTCCGCCCCCGGCGCCGTCGGCGTGGTTCATGCAGCCCGTCGAGCCCAACTTGACCCAGCGCATGCGCAACGAATTGTCGCCATCACCGACGATGGGGATAACGCCGTAATAGCGCTGCGGGCGTGTCAGGCTTACGTCAGGGCTGTGACCCGTTGATGGGCTTGATGAACAGGCTAAAAACGAGCGACGGACTAATTGCTTTCCGAAGCAAGATACTCGGCTTCAAGTTCAAGAAGCTGGCGGCTCCTGTTCTTTATGCGCTTGGCCGGAACCCCAAAGTATATTCCCCATTCCTCGGTCGATTTTGTGACCATTGACATAGCCCCTACAGAGCATCCATCAGCCAGGTTTACACCAGGGAGCACGACTGAACTGGTGCCTATGATGACGTGCCTGCCAATACGAATAGCGCTCTTGGCTTCGATCTTGTAGCCGCTGGGAACGGTTGGGTTGGTCAGTGTTTTTCCTGAATAGTCATCTGACTGAGCGAACACTTGGCACCCATAAGCCAGGCCGGAAAAGTCTTCCATTGTTACACCTGGCTCACCACCGGCCACGTTGCTGAAAACGGCAATGTGAACATTACGACCCAGCGTCACCGTTCCCGAGAGCATGCAAAAGTCATCAATGCGGGTGTTATCGCCTATTGAAATCCGGTCGCAATTATAGATAGAGGCTTTGTCGCTGATCTTTACATTCTTGCCGAGCTTCTCGAAGCCCATTTCCTTTAGCTGAGTCTCTGTCAGAAATGCCATTTTTCTGTCTCCCTGTCGGCGAGGTAAAAAAGCCACACTTTATACAGGGTGCCAATGCTTAGCGCGAGCAGGTTGGTGAGGTCATTACGCTACTGCCGCTTCTGGGCGCGGTCAGCGGACCATGCTTCGGGCGTTCGTATTGCGATCATTTAGCTATCGACAGGCCACCATGAATATGAAGCTGCGCGAACCCAACGCGATACCACGAATGCTCAAAGAATTATCTGCATTACCGATTCCGGCTACCAAGGACTGATCGCCGTGAGGGCCTGTCAGGCCTACGCGAAAGAGGTTTCTACACCTAAGTAAAAGGAGCGGCGGGGCAGGATGCGTCAACATCCAGCCCGGCCACTTTCCCCGCAGATCGTCCCTGCAAGTCCAGCCAAGGCTCCTGCTTCGTGCACAAAGCGGAGCGAGCCTAGCACTGTTCATCCATACAGCAAAGGTCTTGCTTTTATATGTCTACACCCATCATCCCTTGGATGGGCGGCAAACGCCGCCTGGCCGATCGCCTCATCCCTCTCTTCCCGCGACACGAATGCTACGTTGAGGTATTTGCCGGCGGTGCCGCGCTCTACTTCATGCGTCCCCAGGCGGCGCCCGTTGAAGTCCTCAACGACATCAACGGCGACCTGGTCACGCTATACCGAGTCGTGCAGAACCACCTGGAAGAATTCGTGCGCCAGTTCAAATGGGCGCTCAGCTCCCGCCAGGTGTTCGAGTGGCAGAAGATGACCCGCCCCGAAACCCTTACCGATATCCAGCGCGCCGCCCGGTTCTTCTTCCTGCAGCACCACGCGTTTGCCGGCAAGGTGACGGGGCAGACGTTCGGCACTGCGACTACTGGTCCGGCTATCAACCTGCTGCGGATCGAGGAAAACCTTTCTGCAGCGTGGCAGCGGTTGTCTGGCACGTACGTTGAAAACCTACCTTGGCTAGACTGCGCGGAACGCTACGACCGTCCCCATACCTTTCACTATATGGATCCTCCTTATTGGCAGACCGCAGGTTATGGCGCGGATTTCCCCTTTGAGAACTACGAGCGCATGGCCGATTTTATGCGGCGCTGCGAGGGGAAGGTCATGGTCAGCATCAATGATCACCCGGACATTCGGCAGGTTTTTCAAGGATTTCGTTTTGAAACTGTCGACATCCGGTACAGCACAGCCAACCAGCGGCAATGCAAGGGGGAGGTCAGTGGAGAATTGGTAATCATGAACTGGCAACCAGATCCGTTTGGGTCCCTTTTTTAAGTTCGCATCGAAGGGTCATCCATAACCCGAAACGCAAACTTTAGGACTTAAAGACCTCCCAAACTTTGCGTAGAGCTACAAAAGCGTTGGTAAGCGCGATTCCTAAGGCGATCCATTTCATGCAGTTTTTCTCTGTAGTGAAATCGCACCCAAGTGGGTCCGATGCATCGTGTTCGAAAGTTTGCTGTTGGTGGGGCAGGAAGCTGTCTGTTGTTTGTTGTTAAGAATGCATATGAGTACGAGGGAGTATTTGCTACTTCCTTTTTAGGCTAAGCTGGTTAGGACTTTTAAGTCAACACCTTGGGTTAACTTTTTTGGTCTCTGGAGATTGCGCAAGTTGCGTAACTTATGCAGCTTACGCAAGCGGACGAAGCTGCATGGCCTGATTTCACAGGGTACGAGCAGTTGAGGGGTGGTTTCTTGCTGTTTGAACCTCCAAAATTTTAGCGTTTTAGCGTTTTAGCGTTTTAGCGTTTTAGCTATTTAGCTATTTAGCTATTTAGCTATTTAGCTATTTAGCCCTTTTGTACCTTTGTACCTTTGTACCTTTGCGCTTTTGTACTCTACGCATTTACGCATTTACGCATTTACGTATTTACGTATGGGGTTGGTTCGTTGAGTAACGAAATAACGAAATAACGGATTAACAGTATAGAACTGTTGACCCGCTGGACATCCGCGGTGAGTTTCTGCGTAGACAATAGAATTTTAGCGGCTAAAATTTAACCTTCATTTGTTAGCCTTTGCTGGGGTCGTGAAGGAAGACCTAGATCAGAATCACCTTCTTTCGCTCCGGTCGTATCGTGTCGACATCTGCACCTCTCCGCCTGTCGAAATCCCCTACAGATAAATTGACCGCAAGCGTCCTTCAAAGTTAACTGTACATTCGTACAGTATTTGTAGACGGCGCATCATGAGCTTCACCATTCTAGGTCCCATCGCTGAGGCAGGCGCGAAGCTGCCTTTGTGTTCGTTCCAGGTTCCTGCCGGTTTTCCTTCGCCGGCAGCGGATCACATCGAGCAGCACATCTCATTGGATGAGGTTCTGAATATCCGTGCACCGCATGTGTACCTGGTAGCCATTACCGGGGAAAGCATGCAGGGGGTTGGGATCTTCGATGGTGATCTCGCGGTGGTGGATCGTGCCATTGAACCGATACACGGGCACGTGGTGGTAGCTCTGCTGAACAATGAGCCGGTCTGCAAACGCTTATGTAAACGCGGGCGGGAGGTGGTTCTGCTGTCAGAGAACCCCAAATACCCTGCGCGCTACGTCCTTGAGGGCGATGAGCTGTCGATCTGGGGCGTGATCACCAGCACAGTGCGCAGCCATGTCTAAGCAAGAGCCCACCTTTGCACTGATCGATTGCAACAGCTTCTATGCCAGCTGCGAGAGGGTTTTCCGGCCTGACCTGGCGAAGGTGCCCATCGTGGTATTGAGCAACAATGACGGCTGTGTCATCGCCCGTAGCTATGACGCCAAGCCTTTCATTAAGATGGGCGAGCCGTATTTCCAGATCAAGCACAAGCTCAAGCAGCACGGCATAGTGCCGTTCTCCTCCAACTATGCTCTGTACGGTGACATGAGCGAGCGTGTGATGAGCTTGATCGAGGCGATGGTGCCGGCAGTTGAGGTGTACAGCATTGACGAGGCATTCGCCGACCTGACCGGTATTGGTGGGCTGGATACGTTGGGTAGACAGATCCGTGCCCAGGTACTGCGTTGCACGGGCATACCGGTCGGTGTTGGCATTGCTCACACGAAGACCCTGGCGAAGCTGGCAAACCACACCGCGAAGCGTCTGCAGGCGCAAACGGGTGGGGTGGTCAACATCACGGATCCGGTTAAACGTGATTGGGTGCTTCGCAATACGGGCGTAGCGGAAGTGTGGGGTGTCGGCCGCAAGATGAAACTCCACCTCGATGCCCTGGGTATCAAGTCGGCTATGGACTTAGCTAAGGCTGATCCGTGGACACTCCGTAAGAAGTTCAGCATTGTGATCGAAAAGACGGCCAGAGAATTGGCCGGCACGTCTTGCCTGGAGCTGGAGGAGCCTGATCCGCCTAAGCAGGAGATATGCTGCAGCCGCATGTTCGGCAAGCGGCTGACAGAGTTACCGCCCATCAAAGAGGCAGTGGCCACTTACATGATGCGTGCCTCTGAAAAACTCCGCGCCCAGAATTCGCTGTGCAAGAAGGTACGCGTGTGCATCCGCACCGGTATGTTCAACCCAGAGGAGGCGAAATATGCCAACGGGGTGGTGGTGGATATGCCGTATCCCACTGACGACGTGCGCCTGCTCACCCAGGCGGCCGTAGGTGCGCTTGGTCGCATATTTCGGCCGGGCTTCAAGTACAGCAAAGCTGAGGTGATGTTGCTCAATCTGTGTCAGCCAGGCGAGTACACCGACGACCTGTTCGCTCTATCGCAGCCGGCCGAGGCAACTCGGGTTATGACGGTGCTGGATCAAATAAATGAGCGGTGGGGGAGAGGGACGTTGCGTGCGGCCAGCGTGCCGATGGACCCTGACAGGGGCATGCGGCGCGAGATGATGAGCCAGAGCTATACGACGAAGCTTGACCAGCTCTGGACCATTCATTGTGAGTAGCTAAAATGCCCAGTAACAGTTAGTTTCGATATCCGAAATTCTCAGTAGAGGATGAAGGATTAGGTAATATTTTGCTGGGTTGATTCTGAACTGTTGAATGGCCGCTCTCGAACCAAAGCGGCTACTGGGGAGGGACAGAAGCTATTTGAATGGGCACGCGTGCAAAACTCTCGCTGGCTAAGGCAGCGACCGGAAAAGTGATCACAAAAATGCAAAATTTCACTTGCAGTTTTTGATTGTCAGGGAATCAATCGGATTCACGCAATGAATCAAAAATATTGTGAATCTCGTTGTCCCCGTCATAACGTTCATGTCGATGATCCTTCCAATCTTCGTAAAGATAATCTTCATAAGATGCTTGTTCGCTTTCAAATTCATGCATTTTTTCTCGTACTGACTCGATGGCAACATCAAAGTCCAGCTCCGTGAGATCCGCAATAGCCTTAATTGTTTCATCGAGATTCTCAAATGCAGAGATAGACCTACACTCAGATATCTCGTCACTGAGAACACTATCTTGGAAATGTTCAATAGCTAAGTTGATCTTATCATTCAGCTCCTCGCTCATTGTTTCAGACTTAATTGCAATGAGCAAACTCTTAAGATCTTCAGCATTACAGCCTGTCGAAGCCTCATCTACCAGCTCTCGAATAATGCGAGAGTGGAGATCCTTGTCCTTGGATAATGCGTCAAATTTAGAGGCTTTCATTTGTTCGAGTAGCTCAATGCCTTTTTCGATATCTGCAAACTCTACCTCCCAACTGCCAACGAGAGTATTGAGCGCTGCTAAAGAGGCTTGTATGAGCGCGGTAGACTGTAGTCTCTCTGCAGCATGTATCATCGTGCCAACGCGAGTTTCAAGCCTATCGTCAGTAAAATAAGGGCGCCTTCTATTAGGGATCTTGTAAGGGGCTGCGAACAGTCGTTCGAATGCTATTGCTACCCGGTGAGATTCATTGATAAGATGTTTAAGAACGCCCGTGCTATCTTTATCTAGGGAGAACGTCCACATCCGTCGTACCTGTTCGAAACGTGTGGCCCCCTCAATCATATCTAGCGCGTTGGGCATATCCTGACGGACGACAGAGTTCAGCATATCGAGAACAGATGGATCAATTACCTCAATTTTTTTTCCAGGACGAATAAATGATCCATTAAGTTCTGCCAGGCCTGATCGCCAGTCTGACGGTTTTATTGGAAAGCGATATCGCAGAGCCCGTAATTCGTGCAGAGAATAAAAAGCTCGCTCTAGAAGCTCTGAGCTGCATACTCCGTTAAACGTGTAAAGGGCAAGTAGAATACTCCGCGCTGAGTCACTGATTTGATATTCATAAGCGTGACTCCAGATCTCAGCGGGGTTGGCTAATAAATTCCTAACAAAATCTTTATAATCTTCTGGGGCTGAGGACTTTACCCGCTTGTATGTTGAGAGCCAGTTAATTAGACGCGGGTTGAATTTTTGGTGCTGAACAATTTCCATATAAAATCGATTGGACAGCAAAGCGTTCCGATAACTGGCAGGCAGATCGCTAAAATAGATATGATTGTATAGGATTTCGGCTCGCTGCATTCGATCATAGTCGCCAACTGAAAGCACGCAGCGACTATCAATTATATTTGCTTGACTAAACCTCTCGGAGGTTGCTATGGCCTGGCTGAGAATGTGTTCCCGAGTAGTCATAATTAACTTGGAAGTAGGCGAGGATCGCACCATCTCAATGAACTCGATAATCGCGCGATCTTCGTTCCGGCTGAACACAGAAGCGTGCTCACCTAAAAATGTTGCCCCAATGAAATCATCAAAATAAAATATTTGCTTTTTGTTTTTCTGATAAAGTTCACGACCAACTTGAAAATCAGTCATAATCGAAACGGCTTGATAACCAAGTTCAATGTGCGTGTACAATAGCATTTTAGCGAGTGAAGTTTTACCTACGCCGGGCGCTCCGGAGATTATTACAACATGCTCGTTCGCGAGCATTTCTAACGCCCTAGGATAAGCAGCGTTACGAACATACTTATGAATGTCGCGATGTACTCGAGCAACATCAAAATCACTATGCGTATGTGAGGCATTATTAATTACTCGATCTAACACTGCGCTACTTGTAAGCCAAAGTTTGTAATGCTGTCGCTCTATTTCCGGATGAAGCCTGAGCAAATTATTTAAGTCATCAGAACCTATAATGTCATCTGTATTTAATATTCCGCAAAACAAAGACTTGATTTCTTTCTTGTTCGATGGAGATAGCCCTACTGAGGTGACCAGCACATAGCGAGTCGGTTTCAATAGCGCGGCTTTAACTACTTCCTTTTTGAGGTCTCTAATAAGCCCGGCGAGCCCGGTCCCAATGTAGTGCTTGCATTGCACGATGACGTTATCTTTTCCGCGAGCATAGCGAAAATCAATCCCTTGATCCTTTCCAACCTTAAATGACTCTAGAACTATTTTATCCTTGGCCTGGAGTAGGTCACGAGATAGTTGCTCAAAGTCGTGAGGGGAAAGTTGCTTAAAGTCATAATTCGGCATTTCAGGCTCTATTCCGTATTTTAGCTGAGCTTCAAAAGTAGGTCCTACATTAGGTAACGGCTAAGCATAAGGTACGCCTCTACCTTCTAATCGCATACTCTGGATGCATATCAATTCTGTTTTGCGCGCTGTGAGCAGCTTGTCGATAATGGCACACATGCTCGAAATTGTGCCTTTTTGTCTGTGATCGGCCGTTGTCGCCGAGTGACCGCATTACGCGAACGGTCGCTTTGGGTTGAAAACTGTCTATCGTGAACGAATTCTTCTGGCAGGAATCAGTCAGTCAGAAGAATTCAGATTGCCCATCATTAGGCTTGCCGGGCGTGACCTTGAACTCATGGGATAGCCAGCACCACCGGTGGGGCCATGGGGCAAAAATGGGGCAAACCATACGCTAAACCATGCCATTCAATGCCCATTAGGCGTTGATGCGAGGAGGCAAGAACAGGCGTTACAGGCAGCAAAAACGGGGCTATAGCGCCAAAGCTGTCTCATACCCCAGCACAATTGGAGTGTGGGAGGACAGATCGGACGTGTTTTTACTCATTGGATAGTAGGCAAATTCGTTGAAAGTGATGGGGCAAAGGGGGCGCTTGGTCCAGTGTCGATCAGTTGCGGAGCGCGGACTTCCAAACGACACAGGCCGAGTGTGCGAGCTGTCGAGCCTTAGCGCGGCTGCGAAGGGATCGCCGCGCTGTACCTGCAGGCCGCAGCCCCTGCATCGCTGAAGTTCGAAAGCTCAACATCGTGCCCAATCGGGGTCGCTTAACTGATCGGCATTGGGCGCTTGGCCCAGCATTTGTTGCGATGGGCGCAAGGTTAACACGTGAAGTCGGGGCTTCGCAGGTCACAAACGGCTAGGTAATACCCACCACCCAAGAAGGAACACCGCAACTGTTAAGGCAGAACACCGTCACTGTGGCGAGGGAGCTTGCTCCCGCTGGGGCGCGCAGCAGCCCTAAAAGATAGGACTGCTACGCAGCCCAGCGGGAGCAAGCTCCCTCGCCACAGGTTAGCGGTTGCCCGCCTGAGTGTTAACCGGTGAATCCAACACCTTCACCACATCATCCACACCGCTTTCACCATCTCCTGCAAGTAGTGCGATGCCCAGGCATAACGATCCGTCTCCTTGGTCATCGCCGCATCTTCTGCGAGCTGCTTGGCAACGTGGAGGAGGTCGGAGGCGTGATGCAAGGCTTCGTGCAGGGAAACACCGCTGTTGACGCGGAATAGAGGTTGGTCGGAGTGAAAGGAGAAGGGGGTGACGCCGAGGGTGGTCAGATCTTGCGCAGCGTTCATAAAACACCTCCGAGCACGGAGGAAGTGAACCGGGAAGGATGACGCCGTTTGGTGCGGTAAACGTAGAAGCACATAAGTGAAAGTTCCTTGATTTGAGGAACTGCCACGAACCTTCTCACAGGTTTGGGTGGCAGCTGTGCGCAGGGTGAGAAACCGGCAATCAAGGCAACCGGTAGACCCGAAGGTCTCCCACGCACAGCCGCCATAAAACGATACCGCAGACGAAAAAAAACGCCGCGATAGGGTTCTTGGGCGCTTTGCGCCTTGATTTGCTCGGGTTCTCACGCCCGGTCGCTGAATTTGCAGCGACGGGGGAGGTTAGCGTGATGGTGGGGTGGGTGCAACCTGGGAAATGGGGGGCGCTTGTTCGGCTGTCGAAAAGCACAAGTATTGAAGGGGGGCGCCATTATCTGGTCGGAAAGTACACCGTCCCTCTCATCTGCTTTTTATGTCTGGTCAAGGCTTCATGGCATTGCACTGTGCACGTAAATCGCTATTGCTGATGTTGGTACAACTGGAGCCGCTTTGTTTCGCATTGCAGAAGGCCCGCTGGTCAGAGTCACTGATATTGGTGCACGAGCTACCACTCATTTCTGCATTGCACTGCGCGCGTAAGTCGCTGTTGCTGATGTTGGTGCAGCTGGAGCCGCTCTGTTTGGCGTTGCAGTAGGCTCGCTGGTCAGAATTACTGATGTTGGTGCACGAACTGCCGCTCATTTCCGCGTTGCACTGCGCGCGTAAGTCACTGTTGCTGATGTTGGCGCAGTTGGAGCCGCTTTGTCTGGCATTGCAGAAGGCGCGTTGGTCTGAGTCGCTAATGGTGGTGCAACTGGCAGCAAAGGTGTAACCACTGAACATCAACAACACCGCTAGTACGACTCTCATTACTTTCTTCCTTGGCTTGCCAGGAAACAGCCTGGCACTGTTTGAACCCCTCTCAACGAGCATTTTGCTGAGATATCAAATTGACATTGTCCTGAGCGGAAGTTCCGCTGTTAGATAAGGTGTGGTTACGCAGACCCCACTGAAGTCCACAGATAATGCATGATTTATGCAAATTAGCATTTGCCAACCCCCCAAACACCCGGCACTATCCCCGTTATGCAAAAACGCAACGTTTCAACCGTCTTAAGAGAACTGCTGGACCGCGACCGGATCTCCCCCACGGAGCTTCACCGGCGCACCGGCGTGCCTCAATCCACGCTCTCGCGGATCCTCAGCGGCAAGATCGTTGACCCGTCGGACAAGCACATCTCACGCATCGCCGAGTACTTCCGCGTCAGCACCGACCACTTGCGCGGGCGCGCGGCGGTGGGGGCTTTGCGGGATGACGGGCGCGACCCGATGCATTCGGAACTCAAGGACATAAGCCTGTGGGACGACGACACGCCCGTTAATGATGACGAGGTGTCGATCCCCTTTCTGCGCGAGGTTGAATTGGCTGCTGGATCAGGAAGATTCGTCATCGAGGAAAGCGAGAAGGCCAGCCTTCGGTTCGGCAAGCGTAGCCTGCGGCATAACGGTGTGCAGTTCGACCAGGCCAAGTGTGTGACGGTGCGCGGCAACAGTATGTTGCCGGTACTGCGCGACGGCGCGACGGTGGGCGTGAATGCCGGCAAAAGCGGCATTGGCGATATCGTTGATGGCGACTTGTATGCCATCAACCACAATGGCCAGCTGCGGGTGAAACAGCTCTACCGCCTGCCTTCCGGGATTCGCCTGCGCAGTTTCAATCGCGATGAGCACCCGGACGAGGACTACAGCTTCCAGGATATCCAGGATGAGCAAATCAGCATCCTCGGCCATGTGTTCTGGTGGGGCATGTACGCCCGTTAACCTCCTTACGTAAGACAAAGCCCGCCAATGCGCGGGCTTTTTTTCGCCTGTAGAAAACCGTCAAACCCTGACCCCATAAGGCTGCAAATGCACTGATGCATGCGATCAGGAAAAATAAATGCATTTGTGCATTGACTGTATATGCATACATGCATATTCTCCATCTCAAGCCAGCCAACAAGGCCTGGTGGAGGCAGCAAGGATGCTGCCAAGGAAGACAAGGACGGCACGCAACATCGGCAAGGACGCCATCGAAGCGATGGCAGGGATGCCAGGCAACACCGGCAAGGATGCCGACGCTCTTTAGTAGTACCGCTTCGCAAAAACAGGCAGCGATGAACCGGCCTAATAACGGTTCAGAGGGTTGGCAACTGACCCGGGTGTGCAGCGTAAAGCACCAGAAGCAGTTATCCGGCAGACAGGGATCGTGGTCGGAAAAACATTGAGGAAAGAACCGTACCGCGCCAGTAGTGCCGAAAGTTCGAGGACATCATTACTGAAAAGCCCGGGCAACCGGGCTTTTTGGAATGCCTACCGATAAATGGATTTACCCCAACAAAGCCGGCACCGCGCCGGTAATGCTCAGCCAGGAGGCGTGACATGACAAACGAGCAGCAAGCGTTAGCGGAAATGCCTATCTGGCTGGTGATCGTACTGGCCCTGATCGGCGGTGTATCCGGCGAAATGTGGCGCGCCGACAAGGAGGGCGCGCGGGGTTGGTCGCTGATTCGGCGCCTGGCCCTGCGGTCCGGAGCGTGCATGGTGTGTGGGGTGTCAGCCCTGATGCTGTGCTACGCCGCTGGTATGTCGCTCTGGACCGCCGGCGCCATTGGTTGCCTGACCGCCATGGCCGGTGCGGATGTAGCCATCGGCCTTTATGAGCGGTGGGCAGCCAAGCGCATCGGCGTTAACGAAGGCTCCCGCCAGGACCCGCAGTAACCGTTGCAAGGACGCTACCCAAAATGACGCTTATCGAAAGACCCTCCCAACTCCCTCAGGCCATTGGCGAGGCCCTGCGCGTAGCCTTCCCGGACTTGAAGGTCGGCAATCACCAAGATTTTCAGGGCGCCGGGGATACGACCGGCGTGTTGATCACGGTCGAGGGCAACGGCCCCGGCATTCGCTCCCGTGAAGGTCGCAAGGCGCATGCCTTGGCGATTTCGCTCAAAGCTATGGTTGCGCCGCAGGCATTGCCGTTTGATGCCTGCGACCTGGCCAGCCAACTCATGGACTTGGTGCTGGATAACCGCTGGAACTTGCCGCAGGCCCAGTGCGATTTGCCGACGAATATTGTCGCCGCGCCTGCTGTGCAGGCAACTGCGGAAACGGACTACGACACCTGGACCGTTTCCTTCACCCAAACCCTCTATCTGGGGCCGGTACTGCTCAACGATCCCACAGGCCAACCGTTGTTTGCCCGCACTTGGGAGGTGTCGAATATCGACGACCCCGAGCAATACACACCACTGGCGGAGTAGCCCATGTTCGACGCGCTGTTACGCATGCAACTGGGGCCGATCATCGAACGCTTGGCGGAGATGGAAACCCAACTCGAAGACTTGTATCGACGCGCCGACAGTTTCTGTCGGATCGGCATCTGCCAGGAAGTCGATGCCGCCAGCAATACCTGCAAGGTCAGCCATGGCGACTTGCTGACGCCGGCCATCCGCTTCTTCAACCCCAGCGCCGGTGCGCAGACCGAAACCCGCATCCCAACTGTGGGTGAGCAATGCTTGTTGCTCAACTACGGCGGCGGCGAGGGCGGCGCGCAATCAGTGGCGTTGTTCGGCCTGAACAGTGATCGCTTCCCACCGGTTTCCAGCGTTGCAACGCTGACCCGACGCCGCCATCAGGACGGCACCCAAAGCGACTACGACGACGCCAGCCACACGTTCAACTGGGTCAACGGCCCAACCACCTTCAGCGGTTCCCGCGAACAGGTCGACATCAAGGTCGGCGCCGCCAGCCTGACGCTGAGCGCCCAGGGCATCACCCTGCAAATCGGCGGCACCAGCCTGTTGCTGGATGCCGGCGGCGCGCATTTCAGCGGCCCGGTGGTGGACCACCAAGGACGCGTCATCAGCCCCCGATAAGGACATCCCATGATCGGCATCGATCGAAACACCGGGGCAGCCGTCGATGACTGGCTGCAATTTGTGCAGCGCGCCACCCGAGCGCTGACCACCCCCGTAGGCACTCGGCAGAAGCGCCCGCTGTACGGCTCGATGATCCCGCAACTGCTCGGCCAGAACCTCGGCGATGACCTGCTGATCCTCTCCCAAAGCCACGCCGCCCAGGCGTTCTACAACACCCAGAACGGCATCAGCGACTTTCAACCCCAGGTCATCGTCGCCACCCGCCAAGGCGCCGGCCTGTTGCTGCGCTTTGCCGGCACCTGGAAAAACCGCCAACAAACCTTCGAGGTCGTGACATGAGCATGCTGATCCCCGGCCAGAACCAACTGGCGGAACCGGCCATCATCGCGGTGGATGAGTTCGAGCCGTTGCTGGCCGAATTCAAGGCGTTCGTGGTCGATTACGTCGCCACCCGCGCGCCGCAAAGCGCGGCCAAACTCAAGGTCAGCCTCGACAACGAAAGCGAATTGCTGACCCTGGCCCTGGAAGCCTTTTGCGTGCGGCTGCAAACCCACGAACGCAAATACAACGCCCGCATCAAGCAGATGCTGGCGTGGTGGGCCACCGGCAGCAACCTGGATGCACGCCTGGCCGACATGGGCCTGGAGCGCCAAGTACTCGACCCCGGCGACCCGGCGGCTTTCCCGCCGGTGCCGCCGACGCTGGAAAGCGATGACGATGCTCGCCTGCGTTATTACCTGGCGCCGCACGCACCGGCAGCGGGTTCGCGGATGCAGTATCGCCGCGAGGTTTTTACCCTCGGCGAGCGGCCGTCGGTGAAAGTGCAGAGCGCAACGCCGGGTGTGGTGACCGTCAGCTACACCTTTGACCCGGATGGTTATGCGGCGCAGGTCAAGGACGGTAACGGGCGCCGAACAGCGCCCGGCGAAGTGATGGTCACTGTGCTTTCAAGGGAGGCCGATGGCACGCCGTCTGCCGATTTGCTTGACGGTGTGCGTCGCCATTTCGCACGGCCGGATGTGCGACCGGAAACTGACCTGGTTAGCGTGCAAGGCGCGCAAATTTTGCCTTACAAAATCCGCGTGGTCGCCAAGATCAACGCCGGCCCGGATTCCGGGCTCACACAAGTCGCTGCGCAGAAACTGCTGCAAGACTATGCAGAGTCTTGTCACCGGCTGGAAGGGCGGGTTGATCCGAGTTGGATTGACTATGCGATTCACAGTGCAGGCGCTGCGCAATTGCAAATCCTTGAACCCATGGCGCCGATTGTTGCGACAGCCTCCCAGGCGCCTTACTGCACCGGGGTTGAAGTGGAGGTGCGTACGCTATGAGTGAGCGCAAACCGAGCCTGTTACCGGCCAACAGCTCACCGCTGGAAAAGGCGTTGGACCTGGGGTTTGGCACTTTGCTGGAAAGGGTGGCGCCGCCGTTTCCCGAATTGATGGATCCCGCTCTCACTCCGGCGTTGTTCTTGCCCTACCTGGCGGCCGATCGTGCAGTCAAGGAATGGAGCGCTACGGCATCGGAAGCCGAGAAGCGCCTGACCGTCAAACTGGCCTGGCCCACTGCACGCCAGGCGGGCACTCGCCAAGCATTGGAAAACGCTGCCAGGGGGCTTCAGCTCACGCCCGAAGTGCGCGCCTGGTACGAGCAAAATCCACCGGGTGTGCCCTACAGCTTCTCTGTACGTGCGTACACCGAATTACCCTACAGCGAAACCATCGATTCTCGTCTCGACCGCCGCCTGGCTGACGCTAAAAGCGAGCGCGACAGCCTGTCGATCTCGGTGGGTTTGAGCGCGGCTGGCCTGCACTGCATCGGCGCGACGACGCTATGCGGCGAGCTGACGACGGTTTATCCCAGTGTGCTGAAAGGGGTTGAGGCCTCAGGCGAAGCCTTTACGGCGGCCGGTCTCTATACCGTCGAAACCACTACCCTTTATCCACAGGAGCACTAAATGGCTGACTATTACACCCTGCTCACCAATGCGGGGATCGCTTACGAAACTGCCTGTAAGGCCGCAGGTCTGCCAATCAAGCTGTCGCACCTCTCGGTCGGTGACGGCAATGGCGCCGCTTACAACCCTGCCGCAACGGCGACTGCGCTCAAGCGTGAAGTGTGGCGCGGGCCGTTGAATGCGTTGTTCCAAGATGAAAAAAACCCTAGCTGGTTGCTGGCCGAGGTCACGATCCCGCCTGAGGTGGGCGGGTGGTATGTGCGTGAGGCAGGTATTTGGACTGACACGGGCATCCTGTATGCCATCGTCAAATACCCTGAGTCGTTCAAACCCGTGCTGGCGACGTCGGGCTCTGGAAAAGAGTTCTACATCCGTTCGATTTTCGAAACGAGCAACGCCTCGGCAGTCACGTTGCTGATCGATGACACGGTCGTCAAGGCGACGCGGGCTTGGGTGGTTGGCTATGTGGCTGATGAGTTGGCCAGGCGCGATTACAAACAGTCGGTTCGTGTGGTCGCAACTCAGAACATTAAACTAAGTGGTGCTCAGCAAGTTGGCACAGTAGCAGTTGTTGCTGGCGACAGGGTCGGGGTAGTGGGCCAAACGGCTGGCAGGGATAACGGTATCTGGATTGTGGCCAATGGCCCTTGGGTACGTTCACCCGATGCAAATTCAAGCGACAAGGTTACGACGGGGCTTTTTTTTACGGTCGAGGAGGGCCCCGTCAATAGTGGCTCACTGTGGCAGCTGGTCACTAAGGCACCTATTGAGCTGGGCACTACCGAGCTGGTTTTTGAAATACTTGCCGGTAGAACAGGGATTGTTCCCGGTAGTTACAGGATGTTTACTGTCGATAAGTACGGGCGAGTAGTCACGGGATCGAATCCAACTACGCTGGCTGGCTTCGGTATCACTGATGCGATGCCGATTGGAGCGGGTGGGCTTATGACCAGTGCGCCTGGGGTTTCTGGTGCTATTTCAGATCTGCCCACGACTCAATTTTTTCAAGCGGGGGAAGGCAACGTTTCCGATCTTCCGGCGGGAATGACTTACGCGGTAGGGCTGCATATCAAATACCCCGGAGCGGTGGGGAAGTACGCTCTTGATATTATATCGAGCGTTACGAGCGAGGATTTTAGAGTTAGATATACAGGTGCGGGCGGGCCGTCAGCGTATCGCAGCCTATGGCACTCAGGAAACTTTGATCCAACAAGTAAAATGGCAAGCGATGGCCAGGGGCATCGTCCGAGATTTGCAAGTGCAGGTGTAGGGCAAGACGTTGCCGGTTACAATTTGCAGGGTGGTTATATTGGCTGGGGCAATGCTGAAGCCAATATGTGGGGAGCCATGCAGTTTGTTTGCAATAGGGGGACGGGGACCGGCGGATTTATGTGGCGATCCGTTAATTCGGACAATAGTCAAACCGGCCCTGTGATGTCCTACGCCTACGACGGTTGGCTGGCTGTGCCGTCTCTCAAGGTTTTAGGAAATACGGAAGTACCCACTCAGCATTATCTAGATAAAAGCAAGCAGATAGCGAATACAGAGTTTGTAAAATCGTGGACTGTGCAGTACGCGGCCCGTGACTGGATCACGACAGTCGGGGTGGCGAGCGGTGATAAAAATCAGCCATATATGCGTTTGGAGTCTACGGGCGAACTCGTCATGCTCCAACCATTAAAGCCGAAAAATACGGCCTTGCTTGCGCCCAATGGTTGGAGCAAAGACGCGGATACTGGCGAAGTAATCCAGTGGTTTGAATACGCTCAAGGAGATTATCCCGCTGCATTGGTCATTAATATTGCATGGCCTTTCCAATTCCCTAATCAATTTTTGAACGCTAAATTTAGTTTGAAAATGCCAAATGGCCAGACTCAATGTGCCACGCAGGTTTCATATTCTGGTGCCACGGTGACAGGCTGCACATTGCGTTTGGAGGAATGGGGCGGCGCCATTCAAACGGGGATGGTGATCGTTGTTGAGGCCAGAGGGTTCTAAAACATGAAAATATTTTATAGTTCAAAAGAAAATACATTTTTCAATGAGGTTTTCCATGGGACCCGCACGATTGAAGTGCCCGACCCTGACTGGCGCCGGCCAACCGTCAAGGTCCCTGATCCTGACTGGGTTCGCCCAACTATCGAAGTTCCTAACCCAGCATGGAGTGAGGGTGACGAATCGGTACCTGAAACTAACTCGGTATTGGACGCCGATGCTGTGGCACCGATAATTGATGTGCTGGATAGCAGCGCCTCTCCTCCCTTGATTGCTGTTCCAAACCCGGCGTGCTTGCTTCCTCCCGAGAGGGAGCTTGTAGAAATGACCCAGGATGAGCACGACGAGATATTTCGCCTGCTTGCATCGGGTGGTTCGATCCTTACGCCAGACAAAAAAGGCCGCCCAAGCATTGCTCCGGCGCCTGGGCCTGCGGTTGAAGAATTGGAAAACCGCGAGCGCGTTGTCCGTGACAGGTCTTTGCTGCTTACTGACCCGATCATTGCCCGGCATCGTGACGAGCTGGAAGCCGAGCGCCCTACAACCCTCACCGCCGAGCAATACAAGCAATTGCAGGGCTACCGGCAGGCTCTTCGCGACTGGCCTGAGTCGGAGCATTTCCCGGCCATTGAATACAGGCCTCAACAGCCTGCCTGGCTGCCTGGAAAACTTCGATAACGCCCCTCACGCCAGGGGCGTTTTCTCTTCTGTCTATTACTCCTCTTAATCCACCAAAGCCGCCTGCGGCTTTTTTTATGCCCGGAGATTCACTCATGGCTATCCGTCAAAACTACACCGTACTGATTCCCTATCCCACCGGTGCCGGCCACTGGTCCACCGCCGGTCAGGAACTTGACCTGCTGGACGTCGAAGCGTCGGCTCTACGCAATGCGGGCCGATTGGAACTGACCAGCGTCCTTAACACCACCACCCCGGCCGAAAAGGCCCCCACCAAGAAGGCTGACTAACCATGGCTGAGGTTCTTAACTTCGAGCACAACGGCATCACCGTGAATGCCAGCGAATCCCCCGAGGCCATGGGTGGCCTTGGCGATAACGTCATCGGCCTGGTCGGCACCGCGCCGAATGCCCACGCGTCGATCCCTAAAAACGCGCCGTTCCGTATCAACAGCTTCACCACCCAGGCGCTGCTGGACCCGACCGGCGCTGAGTCGGGCACGCTGTTCCAGGCGGTGTACCAGATCCTCAAAGTGGTGAAGGTGCCGGTCTACGTGGTGATCGTGGAGGAGGGCGCAACCCCGGCCGACACGATCAACAATGTAATCGGCGGCAATGAGCCGGCCACCGGCCGCAAACTGGGCCTGGCGGCGCTGGCCAGCGTCCCCGAAGACCTGACCATCATTGGCGCCCCAGGCTTCACCGGCACCAAGGCTGTGGCCGGTGAGTTCGCCTCTTTCGGCAAACGCATCAAGGCGCGTGTGGTGCTGGATGGCAAGGACGTGTCTGTCGCCGACCAAGTGACCTACAGCGGTGAGCTGGGCGGTGCCGACCTCGGTTTCGACCGTTGCCTGTTGGTGCACAACCTGCCGTCGGTGTACTCCAAGGCAGCGAAGAAAAACGTCTTCCTGTCGCCATCCTCGCTGGCCATTGCGGCACTGGCCAAGGTCAAACAGTGGGAAAGCCCAGGCAACCAGGTGACGTTCGCCGAGGACGTTTCCCGCGTGGTCGAGTACAACATCCTCGACACGTCCACCGAAGGTGACCTGCTCAACCGTTATGGCGTGAGCTACTACGCGCGCACCATCCTTGGCGGTTTTTCGCTGCTGGGTAACCGCTCCATCACCGGTAAATTCATCAGCTACGTGGGCCTGGAAGATGCGATCAGCCGCAAGCTGGTCAAGGCTGGCCAGAAAGCCATGGCCAAGAACCTCACCAAGTCGTTCATGGACCAGGAGGTCAAGCGCATCAACGATTGGCTGCAAACCCTGGTCGCCGACGAAACCATTCCTGGCGGCAGCGTGTACCTGCACCCGGAGCTCAACAGTGTCGAGAAGTACAAGAACGGCACCTGGTTCATCGTCATCGACTACGGCCGCTACGCGCCGAACGAACACATGATTTATCAACTCAATGCCCGCGATGAAATCATCGAGCAGTTCCTGGAGGACGTTCTCTAATGTTTACCAACCGTGTAAGACAGGCCATTGCGGCCACCCTTCAAGGCCTGCCGTTGTCCGCGACGGTGGAAGAGTTCACCCCGCCGAAGATCGAGTTCGACATGGAAGCCATGTCCGGCGGACGCTTTATTGCCGAAGAAATGGCCAAGAGCGGCAAGGTGCTCAACGCCACGCTGGTGCTGCAAGGCGCCGGCCCGGAAATCATGCTGGCCCTCGGCGTGCGCCTGGGTGACGACATCCTGCTGAACGTGCGTGAAGCCGGCCAGGACCAGGACGGCAAGACCTATTTCACCTATCACACCGTCGGCGGCAAGTTGAAATCCCTGGCCGAGGCGAAGTTGAAGATGGGTGACAAGGCCACCACCACGCTGGAACTGTCCTGCCGCACCTACAACCGTCTGGAAAACGGCATTCCGGTGATCGACATCGACGTGCGCACTCAGAAGTTCGTGCTCAACGGTGTCGACATTCTCGGCGATGCGCGCCGCGCCGTATTGATGCCTTAAGGACGACGCTGATCTGAAGTGGGCACAGTCAATGTGGGAGCCGGGCTTGCCCGCGATGCAGGCGGCTCGGTGTGCCGGGTGAACCGAGGTGATGCCATCGCAGGCAAGCCAGCGCCCACATTGACCGTGCTCAGCTTTAGGTCTGCAGTGTTTCAACAACGCTTGACCAAGGAATTGCCCCATGGCCTGGATGCCACCGCTGCACATTCTGCTGTCTCCGATCACCGCCGACACCGGCGCGACGATCCAGCAGATTCAACTCAAACCGCTGTTCTACGCCGCGCAAAAAGCCGCGTTGGCCCGGGCCGGTGATGACGAGGACGATCAGTTTTTTGAACTGGCGAAACTCGCCACCGGCCTGTCGGAAAAAGAGCTCGACCAGCTCAAGCGGCCGGACTACGTGAGCATTTCCCAGTACGTGCATGAAATGTCGACGCGCCCTGCGTCGTTCTTTCTGGATGCGCGTGAAGAAGCGACCCACGACCAGCCCGTCCAACTGCTGCTACCGCTGGACGCTGCCGGCCGCTCGCTGACCGAACTGTCTTTGGAAATGCCCGCCCTGCGCGCCACCAAGGTGATGAAAAAACTCGCCACCAACAAAGAGCGCGCCGAGTTCATCACCGCGCACTGCACCGGCCTGATGATCCCTGACCTGGCCGGCCTGACCGTGCCCGACTGGACGCAACTGCAGGAGCGCATCGACGATTTTTTAAATCAACCGGCGGCCTTCTTTCGCAGCGCGACATCGAAGTAATCCTCGATGTGGTGCCGCTGATTTACTCGGTCAATGAGGCACAAATCCTCGACTGGGACGCCGGTAAAGCATTGCGCCGCTACGACATTGCGATCACTCGCCTTGGCGTTAAACAGGAGTAAGCGGGATGCAAGAGACTCAATTTCAGACCAGGCTTGCTCAGGAAGACAAGCGCTGGATGATCGGCGATGCGGACCTGGGCAATGTGCTTGCACCGTTTTCCGCAAGCCTTGCCGCGCCGGTCAGTCTGAATGCTGCGCCGCAGCCGCAGCCGCAGCCGCAGCCGCAACTCAGCTCGGCACTGGTCACCGTCAGTGTGGAGATCAACGCCTTGACCCTGGAGCAAGTGCGGCTGCGCGAGACGCTGGAAACGCTCAACAGTACGTTATTCATTACGGGCGCTACGCTGGCGGGCCCGGTGGGCGGCACCGTTGCCAGTGAAGCGAAAAACACGTCGAAAGAAAAAGCGCCTGCCGACGATTCCTCACTCGTCAAGTTTCTCAAGTGGTCGGGAGAAGGTCTGACGGACTCGTTCAGAACCAAGCTTTCAGACAAGGCCATTGAAGGCACGCTTGGCAGAGTTCCCGGCATCGGCGCGTTGTTCAAGGGCGCCGGCAAGGGCAATGATGGCTGCTGCCCAGGCGTCAGCGAGGCGCTGCGTGGGCGCGAGCGTTTTGGGCCGCAAAACACGCCGGGGCGCAAAGGGGCGGGCAAATCCAGGTTAGCGGGGTGGAGGCAGACCTCCAGCAAAGCCACCAGCGGGTTCACCGCGACGGTGCGCAGCTTGTTCGAGAAGGTGGGCAAGGCATTCGAAGGCCCGCGAATGGGCTTTCATGGCGGTGCATCGAGTCAAGGGGCACCCCCGCGCCTGAGTCAGCCGGGCAATCAGCTGGGAGCCAATGCCGCGCGCAATCTGGCACCAGGCAAGGGCGTCGGTTTGATTCAGGCGTTGGACCGAGGCTTGGTCCCGACGCCCGCCCAAGTGAACGCGAGCCCGCCCCAGCCCCTGTCACCTGCGCCGTTGAACCGTGCCACGGGTGCAGTTCCCAGCGTGCCGGCGCCGGCCACTTCCCGGCTGGCGAACGCGATGACCCGGCTGGAGTCGGCTGGCGCCCGCCGCCTGGGCCCGTTGAGGTATGCCGACACCGCCATCAATGTGATCCAGGGTGTGCGCAACGGCGACGCCAAAGCCGTTGGTAGCGGCCTGAGCACAGCCGGTGGCGCCTGGGCCGGGGCCTCCGCAGGCGCGGCTATCGGCACGCTGGTTTTCCCCGGCGTCGGCACTGCGGTCGGTGGCGCCATTGGCGGCTTGCTCGGCAGTGAAGCGGGCGCCTGGCTCGGTGACAAATTGTTCAGCTCAAGCGATCGCTTGCCTGCACCCGCAGCAGTGAGCAAAGAGCTCAACAGTGCGCGCACAGACAACGTGCAAGTCACCCTCGCCCCGAGCATCCAGATTACGGGCGTCAACCCCGCCGATGCCCAGCAAGTCGTCAACCAAGTGATCCAGGCCCTGCAATTCCAATGCATGCCGATGCTCACCGACAGCCTGGGGGTCCGGCGCAACGCGGCACTGGCCGATCCTTCAGGAGGTGATTGATGCGACAACAAATGGTCCTCGGCGACTTTATCTTTGGCTTGTCCCGAGGCTTTGCCTATTCGTCGTTGATACGTACCAGCGACGGCGGCTGGAGTGACCTGGCGATTATTGCCAGCAAGTCCCAGTCGCGGCAAAGCGGCCAGAAGCTGGAAAAGCTCACGTTCAGCGGTACAGCGATGTACGCCATCGGTATGCAGCGGCTGGACGAATTGCGTGCGCTGCAAAATGCGCGGGCGCCATTGCCCCTGGTCGATGGCATTGGCCGTAACTGGGGCCTTTGGCGGATCAATTCGGTGGTGGAAACCCAGAGCAATGTGATCGACGACGGCACCGCCATGCTCATGACCTGGACCATGGAATTAGAGGAATTCGTCAATGCGTAGAGTACGAAGTATTGCCGGTGATTCGGTCAACCTGCTGCTCTACCGCGAGCTGGGGCGTTGCGATGACGCGGCGGAAGAAACCCTCTGGCGCCACAACCCGTTACTGGCCGAATACGGCCCGGTACTGCCAGCCGGCGTGTGGGTGATTGTGCCTGAAATGCAAGCGCGGCCCGCTGCCGTGCGACCTGTTCTGGCCTGGGATTAAGGAGGCTGCATGGCACAGGGATTTACCCCGATCGTGGAGTTTTATGGCGCCAACGCGGCGCTGCTCAATCAACGCCTGATGCACTGGAGCCACACCGACACTGCGGGCATCGAGAGTGACCGGCTGGAACTGACCCTCAATATTGAAGGGTTGGAAGGCCTGCCCAGTTTGAATGGCAAGATCGGCTTGCGCGTCGGTTATCAGGAATCGGGGTTGGTGGAGAAGGGCGAGTTTGTGATTACTCAGCGCACTCCGGTGCTGTTTCCCATGCGCTTGATGATCGTGGCCACCGCAGCGCCGTTCAGTGTGGCGGACGCCAGCGGCTATCGCCAGCGCCGATCCGCCAGTTACGGGCCGACCACCCTCGGCGCGCTGTTTCGCCAGTTGGTCAGCCGTCATGGCTATTCACCGCGCGTGGCGCCGGCGCTGGACGGTATCGCAATCGCGCACATCGACCAGTCCAACGAAAGTGACATGGCGTTCATTACGCGCCTTGCCAAACGCTATTGCGCGGTCACCAAACCGTTCAACGAACTGTATGTGCTGGCCGAGGCCGGGCAGGTCACGTCGCTCTCCGGCCAGATGCTGCCGCAAGTGAAGTTGACCGTAACCGAAGACAACCGCCCCGGTGAGCAGGCTTTTATCACCGCCAAGCTCGACGAAAAATCCCGCGCAAAATACGAGGGCTGCCGCGTCACCTGGTGGGATGCCGCCGGTGGCAAGCAGCGTGTGGTGCAGGTCGGGAATGCTCCTTTCAAAACCTTGCGCCAACGCCACCAGAACGAAGCGGAAGCCCGCGCCGTTGCCGCAGGCGAACTGCGTCGTGTGGGGCGTGAAAATTTGAAATTGCTGATCGATTGCCCCGGCAATCCACTGTTGGCGGCCGAGGGCTTGCTGGTGCTGGATGAGACCTGGCCTGTGTACATGCAGGGGCGCTGGTCGATTACCAGCGTGACCCATGTCGGCGACCCGGCGACGGGCTATCGCAGTTCGATCACGGCCGGTGGGTTGTCGTCTTGATCGCCGCCGCCGCGCGTTACTGATGTTTGAAAACCCCTCATTGCACTGCCTACCTGAAGCACGACAGGAACCAAGATGCCTATGAACGACGAAGAATTGGCCGCCATCAACCGTTTGATCGCCGCCCTGCAAACCCAAACTGACGGCCAGGTGGCGCTTAACGCTGCCATTCGGTTGTTGGCCCAGAGCAACCAGGCATTGGTCGACCTGATCAAGAGCCGTGAACCGGACCCGAATGCTCCGCCTTATCTGGATGGCACACCGGCGCCCTGATTCACCTCATCCACAGCCATATAGCTGTTGCACCCCCACAGCCCGCATTCGCGGGTTTTTTAATGTTCATGGAGAACACTCGATGTCGATTCTTACCCAAGGTACCCAGATTTTTGCCCTCGTCCCGCCGGTCTCCGGCACTGGGCCTTACACCGTGCTGGAAGTCGAGCACGCCACCTCGTTCGAACCGGGCGGTGCGCCGGCCGAACAGATCGAAGACACTGGCCTCAATGCCGAAGAACGCAGCTATAAAAAGGGTTTGCGCACCCCCGGCACTGCCAGTCTGGGCCTGAACGCCGACCCGACCAATGCCAGCCATATCCGCCTGCACCAATTGTCTGAGGCCAAGGGTGACACCGGCGTGAAGTGGGCCGTGGGCTGGTCCGACGGCAAAGACGTCCTGCCTGCCGTCAACAGCAAGGGTGATGGCTTTGAACTGCCGGCAACCCGTACCTGGTTCACCTTCGACGGCTACGTCTCGGACTTCCCGTTCAACTTCGCACTGAACGCGGTCGTGACCACCACCGTCACCATCCAACGTACCGGCGGCAGCGCCTGGATCAAGAAAGCCTGAGAGAAGCCATGAACCTCAAACAACTGAAAGCCAAGGGCGGCATCGTTGATGGCCAGCCGGTAAAGAAAGAAATCAGCTGGACGCACCTGGACAGCAAAACCGGCAAGGAAGTGACCGACACCTTCACGCTGCACATCCGCCGCCAGTCGTTCGGTGTGATCGAGCGCCTCTTTACCCAAGGTGAATCTGCCCAGAGCCGCAACGCCAGTTACCTTGCCGCTTCGGTGTCGTTGGGTAACGACGGCACTGAAGCCCTGAGTTACGACGATGCCTTCGGCCTTGAGCCTTCATTGGGGTTTGTGATCCTCAATGCAGTCAATGAGGTAAATGGCACCAGCGGTGGCGGCGTAAAGAGCTGACGGTCGCCGATGAGTTCTGGCACGAACTGGTGCTGAACGGAGTGGGCGGCCGCACGATTGCGCAAGCCAAGGAACGCATGACCTACCACGAAGCCCTGGCGTGGGGCCGCTATATCGACCGATATGGCTCCCTGCATGCCGGTAGGCGGCTGGAGGCGGGCAGCGCGTTGGTGGCGCTGCAGACCCACCGGCTGGGCGGCGGCACGGCCGAGTTGATTGACTTTATGCCCCATGAGCTGCGCCGGGGCGTATCACTCGAACGTGCGATGAACGAGTGGCGTTAGGGACGACGCCACTTTCCTTGAAACCCGCGCCCAGCGGGTTTTATCCATGACCCGGAGAAACCTATGGCAACTGCTTCCCAGGGTAATCTGACGCTCAACCTCGGCAGCCTGGAGCAGGCCCTGGCGAAGGCGTCACGGATTACCGAACAAAGCATGCGCGAGATGCAGCAGAAGATCGAGGACGCCGGTAAAAAGGTCAGCGCGTCTGCTGCGGCGGCGCTACAGGTCACGTCCGGCCAGTTCAAGGACTTCCAAAAGTCCTATGACCCGGCCACGGATGCGGCGGAAAAATTTATCCAGAAGAATGCGCAACTGGTGCAAGCACTCAAGCAAAGTCAGGGTGCGCAAAGCGACTTTGTCGGCGCGCTGGATGGCCAGTCGAATTACACCGACCGTTCAGGTTTGAAGTTTCCAACGGGCGGGCCACATGGCGACCTGCCGGCTCCGGGCGCAGGTGATGACGCAGCAAGCTTTGCGTTCCTGAACGATGACAAAACCCGCCAGGTGCAGAGCAATTTTGCGGTAATGACCGATCTGCTCGATGAATGGGGCAAGGGCGCCCAACAGGCTTTTGATGATTACGTGGGTAAGGCGGGTTCGGTGGCCGAACAATCGAAGGCCATGTTTACCACAGCTTTCGACAAAATGGGCGAAGCGCTCCAAACGTTTACCACCACCGGTAAATTCAACTTTTCGGCGTTTGCCACTTCAGTGCTCAAAGACATGGCCACGATGGCCGCCAAGACGGCGGCCTCCAAAGCCTTGAGTTCATTGTTCAGCTTGGCGGGCACGGCACTTTCGAGCCTGTGGCCCGGGTCGAGTCCGGCAGCGGGTGCAACGGGAAACCCTGGTGGTTATACCAACGCACTCAAACCGCCTGCGGACATGACTTACTCACCGCCAAGCACTTTCAGGTTTGCCAGCGGCGGTGCGTTCACCAATTCTGTTACCACGGGGCCGACCCTGGCGCCGATGGCCCTGTTCGGTGAGGCAGGACCTGAAGCCATCATGCCGCTGAGTCGCGGTGCCGATGGTGCCCTCGGCGTACGCGCATTGGGTGGCGGCCAATCGGGCGGTACCAGCAGCAACCAAGTGGTAATTCAGCAGACCATTAATGTTGGTGACGGTCAGGGCGCGAGCAATGGCGCCAGTTCCCAGGACGTCGCCAAGGCCTATGCCGGCTCTGCTCGTCAAGGCGCAGCCGAGCAAATTGCCCGCGATTTGAAACCGGGTGGGCAGATCTGGTCCGCCATCAACGGCCGCTGATGACCAGCGGCTGCAACGGCTTATGCTCGGAGAAAACATGACGATAGAAACCTTCACTTGGGAGCCCAAAGTGGAACCCGTCGGCAGCGTCGAATACCGCCTGAAAACGGCCAGGTTCGGCGACGGTTATCAACAATCGGCCCAGGACGGGATCAACAATAAGAGCCAGTCCTGGCCACTGACGTTTGTCGGCGATGAAGCGCAGATCAAACCCATCATCGCGTTCCTCGACCGTCACGCCGGCGCCTCGCCGTTCTTCTGGACGGCGCCCCTGGCGGCACCTGCTCTGTACCGCTGCAAGGGTTATCAACCGACGCCCAGGGGCGCCGGGATCTACAGCTTGACGGCGACGTTCGAGCAGGCCTTTCACCCTTAGTGGGTGGCGTGTGACCCACTTGCCCCGCCACGGCGGGGTTTTCTTTGCCCGGAGAATTTATGTCCATTACTGCAGATATCCAGACCCTGGAGCCCGGGGCCTGGGTGGAGCTTTTCGAGCTCGACGCCACCTCGCTGGGTGCCGAGCTATACCGCTTTCACGGTTACCCCCAGCAGGCTTCGATCTTCTGGCAAGGCCAGGAATATTCCCCATGGCCAATCCAGGCTGAAGGCTTCGAAATGTCGGGGCAGGGCATGCAACCAACGCCGACGCTATCAGTCGGCAATGTCGGTGGTTTCATTACTGCCCTGGTGTTGTATTTCGATGACCTGGTGGGTGCGCGTCTGGTCCGTCATCGCACCCTCGGCAAGTACCTTGATGGCCAGCCCGAGGCGGACCCGGAAGAGGAATTGCCGCCGGACATCTGGTACGTCGAGCGCAAAGTCGCGGAAAGCAGCGAAGCCGTGAAGTTCGAGCTGGCCAGTGCGTTGGACTTCAACGGCGTGCAATTGCCGCGTCGGCAAATCGTTGCGAATGTCTGCTGGTGGCTGAGTTGCGGGGGTTACCGCGGCCCGTATTGTGGCTACAACGGCGGCCCCGTGGCAGATGCCAATGACGTGATCGTCACGGATGCCGCCAAGGATAAATGCGGCGGACGCCTGACCAGCTGCAAGCTGCGTTTTGGTGAGAACAACCCGCTGCCTTACGGTTCATTTCCGGCGGCAGGCCTGCTGCGGAGCTGAGTATGAACAAGCGCAACCTGGCGGCCATTGCTCGACATGCCGTGGCCCAATACCCGCACGAGTGCTGCGGCCTGCTGATTCGCGAAGGCGGTAAACGCATTTACGTGCCGTGCCGCAATACGGCGACCACGCCGAGTGAACACTTTCGTCTGGCGCCCGAGGATTATGCGGCGGCCGAAGAGCGTGGTGAAGTGCTCGCGGTGATCCACAGTCATCCGGACTACCCGGCGACGCCCAGTGAAGCCGATCGCGTGGCATGCGAAGCCTCCGGTTTGCCCTGGCACATTGTCCAGGTGCACCGCGACGATGATCAGGTGGTGCGCACCGGCGAGTGGGCCAGCCTCACACCTAACGGTTATCAGGCGCCCTTGATCGGCCGCGCCTTTGCCCACGGTGTGCATGACTGCCTCAGCATCATCCTTGACTACTACCGACGGGAATTGGGGATCGAGCTGGGCGACTACTCGCGCGAAGACGGCTGGTGGGACAAGGGCGGCAACCTCTATCTGGACAACCTGCCGACCGCTGGTTTTGAACAGGTCAGCGACTTGCAGCAAGGCGATATTGTGCTGATGCAGATTCGCTCACCAGTGCCTAACCATGCGGCGATCTACCTGGCGGACGGCAAGCTCAAGAGCGAGCCCGGTCATTACCCGGCGCCTGGCTCGATCCTGCACCACCTCTACGGCCGCGACAGCAGGCGCGATACCTATGGCGGGTATTGGGGCGAGGTCACGGTCAGCTACTGGCGGCACCGGCCGCACAACCATCATTAATCACACTGGCGGTTCTTTCGCCTGGAGTACGTCATGCATCATGAAAAAGTCAGGACGGTGCGCCTCTACGGCAGCCTGGGCGCACGTTTTGGGCGTGTGCATCGGCTGGCCGTCAGCAACGCTTCTGAGGCGATTCGCGCGCTGTGCATTCTAGTTCCCGGTTTCGAGCGTTTCCTGATGGGGTCCAAGGACCAGGGCGTGACCTATTCGGTCTTCCTGGGCAAGGACAATATTGGCCAGGATCGTCTCAAGGCACCCTCGGGGGACTCGGATATCCGTATTGCCCCGGTACTGCTGGGCAGCAAGCGCGCAGGCTCAATGCAAACGATCATCGGTGTGGCGCTCGTTGTCGCGGCGTCGTATTTTTCCGGCGGGTTGGCGGCGGCGGGAGGTGCGTCGACGTTGGTCGGCGGCACTTCTGCGGCGGGCTGGACGTTTGCCGCCAACATGGGGATTGCCCTGGCGATGGGGGGCGCAATGCAGATGATGTCCCCCCAAGCCAAGGGGCTGGGCACGATGGATCGCCCCGACAATCGCCCCAGCTATAGCTTCAACGGTCCGGTCAATACCAGCGTTCAAGGCAGTCCGGTTGGCCTGCTTTATGGCGAGTTGACGGTCGGCAGCGCGGTGATCAGCGCAGGTATCTACACCCAAGACCAACTCTAACGTTCTTCCTCTTCAACAAGCCCGCCACTGCGCGGGCTTTATTTCGCCTGAAGGAAAACCATGACTGACCTCCCTATCACTGGCAGTAAAGGTGGCGAGACCAAGCCACGCCCCTCCGTGGAGGCGCCAGACAGCCTGCAAAGCACGGCCTATGCCCGGATTCTCGATCTCGTCAGTGAAGGCGAGATTGTCGGCTTGAAAAACGACAAGCGCTCGGTGTTTCTCGATGAGACGCCCCTGGCCAACGCTGATGGCAGCCTCAATTTCAGCGGCGTAACCCTCGACACTCGCAACGGCAGCCAGGACCAGACGCACATCTCGGGTTTCCCCGCAGTGGAAAGCGAGAGCCCGGTGTCAATTGAGCTGCGCAGCGATCAGCCTTGGACCAAGTCCTATTCCAACCTGCAGCTATCAGCGGTGCGTGTTCGCCTGGCAGTCACGCGGCTGTCGCAAACCAACACCGGTAATGGCGACACCAACGGCTACACCGTGCAGTACGCCATCGATCTTTCAACCGACGGCGGCGCATTCGTGCAGGTGCTGGCGGCGGCGTTCAGCGGTAAAACCACCACTAAGTACGAACGCTCCCACCGAGTTGACCTGCCCCCGGCAAAAACTGGCTGGGCCGTGCGTGTGCGCAGGATCACGCCGAACTCCACCAGTGGCACGGTTGCCGATACCACCACCGTGGAATCCTCCACCGAGGTGATTGACGCCAAATTGCGCTACCCGGGGTCGGCACTGATCGGGCTGCAATTTGATGCCGCGCAATTTCAATCAATCCCCTCGCGCTCCTTCGAACTGCGCGGCCGGATCATCAAGGTGCCGAGCAACTACGACCCACAAACCCGCGCGTACAGCGGTGTGTGGGACGGTACGTTCAAATCCGCCTGGACCGATAACCCGGCGTGGATCTACTACGACCTGCTGTTGCATCCGCGTTATGGGCTCGGTCATTTGCTCAACGCCGGCCAAGTGGACAAGTGGGAGCTGTACCGCATCGGCCAGTATTGCGACCAGCCGGTCTCTGACGGCAAGGGCGGCACCGAGCCGCGCTTTACCTGCAACCTGTATTTGTCGGTACGGGCCGATGCGTTGAAGGTGCTGCAAGACCTGGCGACCACCTTCCGTGGCATGTCCTATTGGGGCGCAGGTTCGGTGATGGCGGTGGCGGATATGCCGGAAGATCCGGTCTACACCTACTCCAACGCCAACGTGATCGACGGTCAGTTCGTCTACGGTGGCTCGGCGAAAAAGACCCGCTACACCGTGGCCCTGGTCAGCTGGAATGACCCGAATGATTTCTACCGGCAGAAGGTGCAATACGTCGACGACGCCGATGGCATCGCCCGCTACGGCATCCAGCAAACCGAAATCAGTGCCGCCGGTTGCACCTCCCAGGCGCAAGCCCAGCGCATCGGTAAATGGGCACTGCTGACCAACCGTCTGGAAACCGAAAGCGTGACCTTCTCGGTTGGCCTGGATGGCACGTTGGCGCGCCCCGGCCAGATCATCCGCGTGGCCGACAATGACCGTGCCGGCCGTCGTATTGGTGGGCGTTTGCGTAACGCGACCCTCGACACCCTCACGCTGGACGCCGAAGTCAAAGCCGCTGCCGGTGACACCATTACCCTGGTGATGCCCAACGGCAAAGCGGTGTCGCGCGTGGTGAAATCCACCAGCGCCGGGAACGCCGACGAACAGCAGGTTGTGCTGCAAAGCAAACTCGACGAACTGCCACCGGCGCAATCGATCTGGGCCATCGACTCCGCGACCCTGGCCTTGCAACAGTTTCGCGTGCTGTCGATCTCCGAAGACTTCTCGGACAGCGAAATCAAGTACAGCCTCAGCGCAGTCAAGCACGTGCCGAGCAAATTTGCCGCGATCGACAACGGCGCAAAAATCGACCGCCCACCGATCACCGTGATTCCGCCGAGTGTGCAAGCGGCACCGACCGGCGTGACGGTCAGCAATGACCATTTTGTCGAGCAGGGCAGCGCGGTCAACGTGATGACCATCGAGTGGCAACGCCCGGCGAACGCAATTGCCTTCGAGGCTTACTGGCGCAAAAACGATGGCGAGTGGGTCTACGCCGGGCGCACCGGTGGCACCTCGCTGGAAGTCTCCGGGATTTACGCCGGGCGCTACGTGGCCAAGGTACGGGCGATCAACGCACTGGATATCGGCTCGTTGTACAGCGAATCCATTGAGACCGTGCTCAACGGCAAGACCACCTTGCCACCGACCGTTGCCGCGCTGACGACGGAGTCGCTGGTGTTTGCGATCAAGGTGAAATGGCAGATTCCGCAGGATGTGAGTACCGCGGATTTGCAGCGCACCGAGATCTGGTATGGCAAGACGGGCGACTTGGCGCTGGCGACCAAGCTGGGCGATTACGCATACCCGCAGACTGACTTGACCTTGATGGGGTTGAGCGCCGGCGCCTCGTTGTTCTTCTGGGCGCGCCTGGTGGACCGTACGGGCAATATCGGGCCGTGGTTCCCGAAGGGCTCTGCAGTGCAGGGGCAAGCGAGTTCGGATCCTTCGCCGATCCTTGAACTGATTGCCGGGCAGGTGGGCGAGACTGAACTGGGCAAGCATCTGTTCGATCGCATTGAATTGATCGATGGTTCGGGGGCCGGTTCGGTCAATAAACGCTTGGAAGCAACGCGTAAAGAGCTTGAAGGGCTGGTTGACCAAGTCACTGGCGCGCTGCTTTATGAACCAGCGAACACTTACGCCGCGGGTGATTGTGTTCGTCAGAGTAATCACTTGTATCAGGCACTTCAGGCTGTGCCTGCGGGTAACCCTCCACCCAACGCTGCTTATTGGTTGGATATCGGCTCGCTGGCGCAAAACAGCAATGCGTTGGCCGTTCAGATCCGTCAAAACAGGACTGCTATCGAAACGGTGGATGGGAAAGTCACCGCTCAGTCCCAGCAACTGAACAGTGTGAAAAGCAAGGTGGATGACCCCGTCACTGGCTTGGCAGCCACCTCGACCGGACTCAATGGGTTGAAGAGCCAAGTCACCACTCTGGATGGAAAGGTTACCAGTACGTCGGAGAAAACCGACGGGGTTTTTGCCCAGGTCAATCCGAAGATGGCGGGTGACGAGCAAACCAGTCTTGCGGGAGATGATGTTTCCCTCGCAGGCGCCTGGTCGGTCATGTCAGCGATTGCTGAAGGCGATCTTGCCCAGGCGATTAGGACGGATGCGTTGCAGGTCAAGGTCAATCAAAACCAGGCCAGTATCACCAATGTGGATACCGCTTCGGCATCACGTGATGACGCCTTGGCGCAGCGAGTGACGCGCCTGGATGCAAAGGTCAACGGTAACTCCGCGTCAGTTGACGTGCAGATGAGTACCTTGGTGAGTGCAGACAAAGCACTCGCTCAAAGTATTGATACCGTGCAGGCCAACGTTAATCAGCAGGCATTGAGTATCCAAACCAACGCCAGCGCGATTGCGGACACGAAAGGTAGATTGGCGGCCAATTGGTCTGTGCGCATGCAAGCAACTGCGGACGGTAAATATAAGTACGCCGGGATTGGTCTGGGGCTGGAAAGCGGAACGTCAGGAATACTGGAAAGCCAATTTGTGGTCGCCGCCGATAAGTTTGTGATTCTGGACGGTGGTGGCGGGACAAGCCCGTTTGCGGTGGCTGATGGGAAAGCCTTTATCGATTCGGCGTTTATAAAAAATGGCTCGATTGATATGTTGAAAATTGGCGGTGACCTCCAGTCTGATAATTACAGCAAAGAGCTGAATACGGGCTGGAAGTTGAGCAGGGATGGCGGTTTTGAAATTAATGGGAACATCGCAGGTGGCGGCTATTTGAGAATGACCAATCAATTGATTGAGATTTTTTATGGCCCCAATAAACCATGTTTGCGTGCCGGGATCTGGTGATGACTTCAGGGATTGAAATCTATGGCAGGTTGGGCGAGCTCTATATGGATGGCACCGGCCGTTATGGTCGGGTCATTGATATTTTAACGCCTAACCTTGGTACGGGCAGCAAAACCTATTCAGATATCGCTGAAGACAGCTTGGACTTCGCCTATTTTCAAGGCGACTTCCAAGCACTGACCGTCTGGAAATCCGGGCAAACGATTAACTGGCGACTCGATGATGCCTTTTACGCCGGTGGCTTTTCTGGCTCACGACTTCTCGTAGTGGTGGCTTTCTAATGAATGGATTCGAGGTGTTTAATCAGGCAGGTTTCAAGATAGCGGGTTCGGACTACCCTAACTTGGTACTGTATGGAAAAACGACGCTGGTGACGCAGAACTTTAACGTCAATGGGCCAGGTTTTAACTTTGTTAGCTACGTGGGCAGCGCGGTCGTCCCGGACGATAAGAGCACGTTACGTTTTTACCGTTCGCCGGCGGGTCATAAACTGGTAGAACAAGGCGGTCGTATATTTTCCGATGTGGTGGGGGCCTCGTTTGAGTGTTATTCATTCGGCCCGGCGCTGCCGGATTCGGCGAGCAGTGGTCTGGAAGTTCGTGATCAGGCGGGGGTCGTGAAGTTTTCTACCGGCCAGCCCTTTCTGAAGCTGGTCGGTGTCTATGTAGACACCCATCCCGCGGTGGCGACAGAAGATTTGCCGCCGCCCTATCAATATCAAACAGCCTATGTCGAGGGCGCAAGGAAGTTGGCGTTTCAATTTTCCAATGCGCATTACTATTACCGCTTGGTCCGAACGAATACGGGTAAAAGCGCCAGTTATAATAGTGTGCGAATTGCCTCGATGACCAGTTCTGGTCTTTATCAATGCAAGTTCATGACCAAGTACCAATGGACTCAGTCATGGCCTAACTCGCGTGTTTGGCAAATTCCAAACCGGGGCGCGCCTCAACGAATGCTCATCGCCGATGTGACGGGTTTGTAGCGTCTAACCACGCCCATTGCAGAGAGGGGCGCGGGTTGTCGTCGGGTAGTTAGGGTTATTTATCCGACACTGATATCTGACAGGGATAGGGGTGAGAAATGTCACGACAGGAAATTAATTTAGGCTCTTTGCCCGCCGGTCTTGGCGGCGATACGCCTCGCAGCGCCAACGTAAAAATCAACGCCATGACCCAAGAGCTGTACGGACGAGTCGATGCGCTCGGCACTGCTGCTTTGGGCACGCTCACTACCAGCACTGACGATCACACGCTGGGCCGAGTGGTCCGTGTCGGGGACTTTGGCGTAGGTGCAGTCAAATCGATAGTCGGCGCAGATTTGGATGGCCTGCGTGTTGTCGGCACTTATTACTCGATGTCCGGCGTGAATACGCCTAACGCAACGAATGGTTGGGTAACCGTCAACGAAGCCGGCCGTGGCTACACCCTGCAGGAGTACGTCGGCGTCGACAGTGCCAAATGGGTGCGAATCGAGGCCGCCGGCGTGTGGCAGCCCTGGCAAAAAGTGCTGACTGACGGTCCAGGCCTTGCTTCTACGCAACAACGGCTGGGCCTCAAGTCACGCGCCTTTCAGGCTGATGGCGAGCGCCTGCTTGGGCAGAACATCACCGAAGCAGGCAGGGCCAGTGGAGGACTGGTTTCCTCGCTGACCATCCACACCACCATGCCCTACACCGAAGGTGAATCACCGCTGATTCGGTGCGTAGGTTGCATCAACGGCTATACGTCGCCGTTTACCCTCGACCTCTCCTGGTACTACTACCAGGGCTCGTTCAACACCGGCGTTGCGCTGTTGAATTCGGCTTCGCCGGGCATCAGCAACGTACAAGGCGCGCCCGCACTGAAGGTCAGTGTGTATCGCCGCCCGGAAACAGGCTTGATGTCTGTTTACATCGGGTTCCCAGGGTTGGTGTATCTGCCGCGCTTTGCCATGTACTCGATCCAGACCGGCGCCCTTGAAGTGCCCGCAGCCTATACATCGAACTGGACCACCGTGGCCGACATCGCCCCGCCAACCGCGGCGATGAACATGGGCGCACTGTCGGTCATCACTACTCTTAACACGGCCAACTGCGCAAGGCAGGCGGATGGCTTGATAAAGGCGATTTGAGCATGCGAGCAGTTATTGAACTAAGCGGGGCTGAGGGTGTTTGCGCAGTCGTGCCCTTTGCTTATCCGAAGGTTTCGTCCAAGCGCAAGGCCGTCGGAGTCTACGAAGTACGTGGCACCTTGGGGCTGATTCCATTGCCTCCTGCAGGCAATGGTTGGGGCTACAGCATGGGTGTTGCACAGAAGGATATTTCGGCGGTGGTGACCTATTCACGCAAGGTCTTGACCGTGAAGTTGTACAAGGATGGGCAGCCTTGTGACCTGGTGGGGGCTATGTCCCTGCATGCCGAACTGATGGAGCTTGAGCCGGCTGCACAGCCTGTAATTTAACTGAATGGCGCTGTCCCGGCCCCATCGCTGATAACCCGGCCGCGATGTGCGGCATTGGAGACGCAAATGTCACGACAAGAAATACTGTTAGGTGTGCTGCCTACCGGCGTGGGCGGCGACACACCCCGTACCGCCAACGTAAAAATCAATGCAATGACGGCGGAGCTTTATGCCCGCGACGCCGCATTGGGCACAGCGGCCAACCGCAACACTACGGTAGACGGCGACGTCAGACCCGTTAATCAAAACGTACTTAAGTTTGGTGATTGGGGGCTGACAGGCTACCCGGTGGACATGGCCTCTACCGCCAGCTTCAACGACTGCACCCGCACCGGTAATTACATCTTTGGTAACAGCGGCCTGGATGGACCTGGCGCCAGTATCGAAGGCATGACTTACTGTTATGTCCTGGTTGTAGGCTCTGCCGATGCGAGCTTCTGTACCCAGGAAGCCGTGGCGCTCAACGGCGAAAAGCGCGCCACGCGTTTCCTTTGGGGCGGTGTTTGGAGCCCGTGGCGGCAGATCCTGCAAACGGGTGACTTCGGTCTCGGTGGCAATGTGGTGCTGTACGCCAAGAACATTGATGACCGAACTCAGCGCGGCCGTTATTACGTCAATAACTCAGCCCCCGGTACTCGACCTCCGGGTTACACCTATGGTGTTCTCGAAACATTTGGCTATTCCGGAGACTCGGTCCATCAAATCTGGACCGTCATCATCGGCGGCACGGCGGCGGTCAGCAAACCCACTTGGACCCGCTGCGTCTATGGCGACGGCAACTGGTCACCTTGGCGCTTGGTGTATGACCAGTCCACTGCGGTGGGCATTGTCGGGTTCAGCGCAGCGGCGGGAGGGCGCGTGCCGGCAGGCGCGTTGATGGAGTCAGGAGAAGTCACCGACGGCAACGGCAGTGTTCATCAATGGCACAAGTTCGCCACGGGCTTGATGCTCTATACCGTCCAATATAACGCCGGCACGACGGCGGGTGTGCCTATCACTATCGCGATGTATTCGGCTTTTGTGGGCAATGCCAGTTGCATGCCCAATCAGATTCCCAGTTATGCCTGGACAACGTTGAGAGGGTACGCGGCGGGTTCCAGTTGTGTGGTTTATCCGGACCAGACACTGCCGCAGTCATTCATGGTGAGCATGATAGGGATGTGGGGATAATGAAAATTCACTTTATGCCACAACAGCGTTTGGACACGGTGAAGTATCAACGTGTCGGGCCGTATCAGATTGAAGTAAATGGGGAACAGTTTGATTTTTCCCGCCTGCAGGAGGGTGATGAACTGATCGCACCTGTTGCGGTGAAAAGCACCTGGTTTGCACATCGTGTCAGTGTCGAAGGCGAACACCTTTGCCTATCGTTATTTGTGCCTGTGGCGTCGGGGTTCAACTTCAACGGCGTGCTGCCAGTGGACAGAACCATTGAGCACAATGGCGTCATTGAAGTGCCGGCGTTCAAGGAGGTGGAGCATGACAACTGAGAATATTGATTGGTCGCAGCTGACGACGGCGCGCGACCGAGCAAACAGGCTGTTGGCACCGCTCAAAGAAGCTGAAGCACGTTGGCAAACAGCGGAGATGGCGTTTATTGCCGATCAACTGATCGCGCTCGAAGACCAGGACCCGACTGCTCAGCCAGGCACCGAGCGGCAATGGCGCGACTACCGCACTCAAGTGCGCAGATGGGAAGAAGGTACCGATGGTTATCCTGCCCTCGAGTCTCGACCCCATCGCCCTGCCTGAGCGCTGCCGTTAACACGCGAACCCCGCCTTTGAGCGGGTTTTTTATTGCCCTGACTATGGAGAGTCCAATGGCACGACAGGAAATCAATATTGGTACGGCACCCACCGGCGTGGGTGGCGACACCCCGCGCAGTGCGAACGTCAAGATCAACGCAATGACTCAAGAGTTGTTCGCCCGGCAGGCTCAGTTGGGCACAGCAGCCACTTTAGATGCAGTGACCGGCAGCGATGATTTCACACCCGGTCGGGTATCAATGATGGGCCACGCAGGGTGGGGCAGCTCGCCGATTTCAAAAGCACCTACCGACGACGCCAACGAGTTGCCACGCGTCAGCGGCCTGTTTCAATTTGGCAACGGGGGAGTCAACCTGCCGAACCCGTATGTGCAGATCCTGCAGATCGCCAACACAGGCGGATACGTCTGGCAAACCGCGAAGGCCATGCTGGACGAATCGGTCTATACGCGAGGGCGGCGTGGCGATGGTGCGTGGTCGCCGTGGCGTGCTGATATCAATTCGTCGTTGTTTGCGATTGGTACAGGACAAGGCTCCACTGCAGGCGAGCTGATCGGGTTGTCGGCGGCACAGACGGCTTCGCCCAATAAGGCAAACACCGGTTTGTACAGCTACTACCTGCACCCCGATGGCGTACCCGGGTTTGGTGCAATCAGTGTGTTGTCCCAGGCGTGGGGGCATGACCCGCAATGGCGCGCGCAACTGTCGATGGCGGTATCCGGGGACGGTATCCACTTTCGCCAGTTCAGCGTCAACCCAGGGGCAGCTGCGCCGAACTGGCGCAGCATCCTTCATAACGGTAATGCGATTTCCGGAGTGCTCAATGCTGGCCCCTCGGGTGCTCTGCCGATCAACTCCGGGCTCATCGAGCGCGGCGGAGCACTCGACAATTGGTATTTTCGTTTTGCCGGCGGCCTGCAAATCTGTCAGCAGCGGTTTACCGGCTACACCGCCGGCGTCACGCGCAACGTGTCATGGTTGGCGGCTTTCGCGGATACGCCGGTGGCGGTGTTTCACAATATTTACCCGTCGGTTAATTGGGATATGACGGCCAGGTGCTACGGCAATGTCGGCTCCTATTTCTTTGTGTCTGACCTCACCCTGAACAATATCGTGACAGTGACTGCAATCGGGAGGTGGCACGCATGATTATCCATCACGTACCTTTTCGGCCGCTTGGCACCGCAAACCCGACGACTGCCTCCGTCGAGGGCGACACGCTGATCTTGAATGACGAAAGGATTGATCTTTCGCTGATCCCCGAGGGCATGACCTTGCCCATGTCCGCGATCGAGCACGAGTTGTTCGCAGGGCCGATCAGCCGTCGCAATGGTGAAATCGAGCTGACTTTGAAACTAGCAGTCAACGCGGGCGCCCCGGCCTATATGTGGCAGAGCGCAAGGCTGCAGGTATCGGCTGGGCCTGTGCCTTTTCCCGTTGAACCCGTCGAGGCCTCACCCCACGCAGCCAAGCCCCAGGAGGTAAAGCAGGATGTTTGACTTGTCGAAGCTGGAAAAAACGCCAACGCCGCAAGACCTCCAGGCGCAAGCGGAGTCCCGCGAGGCGCTCGCCTATCTGGCGTCTACCGACTGGTACAGCTTGCGGTTAATCGAGGAGCAAAAACCGGTGCCCGAAGCGATTCTGGCGGCGCGGGCGGCGGCTCGCGGCAAGGTCATCCCATGACGCTTGAGCAGTTGCAGCAAGTGTTCCCGCACGCCCGCTCTCTAGCGGGCGTTTTCATATCCGCACTCAACTCGGCCATGCTGAATCGGCAAATCACCACGCCCACACGCGTCGCCGCCTTCCTCGCCCAAATCGGCCACGAATCCGGCGAGCTGCGCTACGTGCGCGAGCTGGGCAGCGATCAATACCTCAGCAAATACGATACCGGCAGCTTGGCTGCGCGCCTGGGCAACAGCCCCGAAGCGGACGGCGACGGCCAGAAGTATCGGGGCCGGGGGCTGATCCAGATTACCGGGCGGCGCAATTATCTGGCCTGCAGCCAGGCGCTGTTTGGCGACGATCGCCTGTTGCGCCAGCCCGAGCTGCTGGAACAACCGCAGTGGGCGTGTGAATCCGCGGCGTGGTTCTGGCAGAGCAACGGCTTGAATGAACTCGCCGACCAGGACCAGTTCACCCTCATCACCCGGCGCATCAACGGCGGGCTGAATGGGCTCCAGGACCGTCTGCAAGTGTGGGCGCGGGCCAAGGCGCTGTTATGCGTTTCTTAGGCGCATTACGGCTGATCGGCGTTGGCCTGCTGGTGCTGGTGACTTGGCAGGTGCAGGCGTGGCGCTATGGTTCTCAGCTTGATCAGCAGGCGGATCTGCACGCTCAGGTGGCCTTGCTTCAACAGCAGGCCGAGCAGAAAAAACGGCTGGCGCTGGAGCAGCAACTCAGCGCCAGCGACACACAACATGCCCGGGAATTGATCGATGCCCAACGTAATCAAGCGACTCTGCGTGACCGCCTGGCCACTGCTGATGTGCGGTTGTCAGTCCTTCTCGACGCCACCGACCCCGCCATCGGCTGCTCAATGCCAACCGCTGCCACCTCCAGCGGCGTGGTTCATGCAGCCGCGCGAGCCCGACTTGACCCGGCGCATGCTCAACGAATTATCGCCATCACCGACGACGGTGATAACGCCTTGATTGCCTTGCGTGCCTGCCAGGCGTATGTGCGCGCCGTCGGGCGTTAGCATCTTGATCCAGTCTGTTGCTTGCGCGTGCGATTTGCTCCTGTAGGGTAGGCAAACCCCCGCCTACCTCTGGAGACGACCGTGAAGGAAATCACTCAATTGGCCGCTGAACTGGGGCGCCGTTTGCAGGTGCTCAATGCCCACGTCACTACCGCCGAGTCCTGCACCGGCGGCGGTATCGCCGAAGCCATCACGCGGATCCCGGGCAGTTCGGCCTGGTTTGAGGCGGGCTATGTCACTTACTCCAATCGACAGAAAACCCGGCAACTGGGTGTGCCAGAGGAGTTGTTCGGCAACGTCGGCGCCGTCAGCCAGGAAGTGGTGGAGGCAATGGTCAGGGGCGCGCAGGAAAAAAGCCTGTCGCGCTTTGCCGTGGCGGTCAGTGGTGTCGCTGGGCCCGATGGTGGTTCGCCGGACAAACCGGTAGGCACCGTCTGGCTGGCGTTTGGTGTTGGCGAGGAGATGACCGCTGAGCTGGCGCACTTCCCCGGCAACCGCGATGAGGTCCGCCGACAAACGGTAAAAGCCGCGCTAGAGGGCTTGTTGCGACGAGCTGCAGCAGAAATAGAAAATCAGGGGTAGGCGATCTTCGATCTTTGTGGAACAATACTGTCTACTTATACAGGTGTTGGCCGTCAGGCCTTATTGATTACGTGAGGACTTTAATGGACGACAACAAGAAGAAAGCCTTGGCTGCGGCCCTGGGTCAGATCGAACGTCAATTCGGCAAGGGTGCCGTAATGCGTATGGGCGATCACGACCGTCAGGCGATCCCGGCTATTTCCACTGGCTCTCTGGGTCTGGACATCGCGCTCGGCATTGGCGGCCTGCCAAAAGGCCGTATTGTTGAAATCTACGGTCCTGAATCTTCCGGTAAAACCACCCTGACCCTGTCGGTGATTGCCCAGGCTCAAAAAATGGGCGCCACCTGTGCGTTCGTCGACGCCGAGCACGCCCTCGACCCTGAGTACGCCGGCAAGCTGGGCGTCAACGTTGACGACCTGCTGGTTTCCCAGCCGGATACCGGTGAGCAAGCCCTGGAAATCACCGACATGCTGGTGCGCTCCAACGCCATCGACGTGATCGTGGTCGACTCCGTGGCTGCCCTGGTGCCAAAGGCTGAAATCGAAGGCGAAATGGGCGACATGCACGTGGGCCTGCAAGCCCGCCTGATGTCCCAGGCGCTGCGTAAAATCACCGGTAACATCAAGAACGCCAACTGCCTGGTGATCTTCATCAACCAGATCCGTATGAAGATCGGCGTGATGTTCGGCAGCCCGGAAACTACCACCGGTGGTAACGCGTTGAAGTTCTACGCTTCCGTCCGTCTGGACATCCGCCGTACTGGCGCGGTTAAAGAAGGTGACGAGGTTGTCGGTAGCGAAACCCGCGTTAAAGTCGTGAAGAACAAAGTGGCCCCGCCGTTCCGTCAGGCTGAGTTCCAGATTCTCTACGGCAAGGGTATCTACCTGAACGGCGAGATGATCGACCTGGGCGTGCTGCACGGTTTCGTCGAGAAGTCTGGTGCCTGGTATGCCTACAACGGCAGCAAGATCGGTCAGGGCAAGGCCAACTCGGCCAAGTTCCTGGCGGACAACCCGGATATCGCTGCCACGCTTGAGAAGCAGATCCGCGACAAGCTGTTGACCCCAACGCCTGACGTGAAAGCTGCAGCCAACCGCGAGCCGGTTGCGGAAGTGGAAGAAGTCGACACTGACATCTGAAGCAAACGATGACAGTTGTACTGGATACACTCGTCGCCGTTCGGCGCACTGCAATGGACCTGCTCGCTCGCCGCGAGCATGGTCGAGTCGAGCTGACGCGTAAACTGCGTCAGCGCGGCGCAGAGCCCGAGATGATTGAAACTGCCCTCGACCGCCTGACGGAAGAAGGGCTGCTGTCGGAAGCCCGTTACCTCGAAAGTTTTGTCTCCTACCGAGCGCGCTCCGGCTACGGCCCTGCGCGAATTCGCGAAGAGCTGAGCCAGCGTGGCCTGCAACGTGCCGATATCGACCTCGCCTTGCGTGAGTGCGGTATCAGTTGGCAGTCGCAGTTGGAAGACACCTGGCGTCGCAAGTTTGCCGGCCATCTTCCGATTGATGCCAGGGAGCGTGCGAAGCAAGGTCGCTTCCTGAGTTATCGCGGGTTTTCGATGGAAATGATCAGCCGCCTATTAAGCGGCCGAGACATGGACGACTGACCGGGACGGTAGGCGAGCTTTTGTGGCGAGGGAGCTTGCTCCCGCTGGGCTGCGCAGCAGCCCCAATCGCTTCACTGCAAGGTCACCTGAAGCACCATAAAAAAGGCCCACTATGAAAATAGTGGGCCTTTTTTTTGCTTTCAAAAAATCACGCCGGTTCCGGCGTCACGCGCTGCTGCGCCTTACCCTGAGCCTGCGCCCAGTTCTCCGGCAAATTGATGTAATCCACCAACTCACGCAGCCGGCCCTGATCTCTTCCATTGAAGTTGAACACCAACCGCGTCAAATGACCGAACCTCGGCTCATCATGCTCCTCGCCCGTATAGGCAAGCTGCTGGAACTCCCCACTCAGCCGCAGGCTGGCAAACTCGCTCTGCAGATGGGCCAGCGCGCGATCACTCAGTGGGTGATTCATGCGCACCACAAACTCACGCTTCAGCCAACGCGTGGAATGGAAGTTGGCATAGAACTGATTGATCTCGTCCACCGCGTCTTCCGCGCTGTGCACCAGGCGGACCAGCTTGAGGTCGGTGGGCAGGATATAGCGGTTGGCCTCCAGCTGGCTGCGGATAAAGTCCAGGGCGCCTTGCCAGAAACCGCCACCGGGCGCATCCAGCAGTACCACCGGCACCAGTGGGCTTTTGCCGGTCTGGATCAGCGTGAGTACTTCCAGTGCTTCATCCAGTGTGCCGAAACCGCCAGGGCACAGCACCAACGCATCGGCCTCTTTGACAAAGAACAGCTTGCGGGTAAAAAAGAAGTGGAAGGACAGCAGGTTCTCGGTGCCATCAATGGTCGGGTTGGCATGTTGTTCAAACGGCAGGGTGATATTGAACCCCAGGCTGTGTTCCAGGCCGGCACCTTCGTGGGCTGCCGCCATGATGCCGCCACCGCCGCCGGTGATCACCATCAGGTCTGATTGCGCCAACTTGGCGCCGACTTCGCGGGCCAAAGCGTACAACGGGCTTTCGACCGGTGTGCGCGCCGAGCCAAATACCGTCACCTTGCGGCGGCCCTTGAACTGTTCCAATACGCGGAAGGCATTGTCCAGCTCGCGGATCGCCTGCAAGGTGATTTTAGCGTTCCAACGGCTGCGGTCGTCCTGGGCCATGCGCAGAACGGTGAGGATCATGTCGCGATAAAGGGGGATATTCAGGCTGTTGGGAGCGATCAGCTGGAGTTGCGCGTCGACCTGCTGTGTGAGGTCGGTCCCGTGTTCTTCAAAATGACGGAGCAGATGGTCATTCGATTCGTAAGGCATTCAACTTCTCCTTCTTCACAGAACCTGGGCCATCGGCGAGATATTCGTCCGCGGCCACGACACTGCATGTGTCGCTGCATGCTGAAGGCGATGCACGGTGTTCGCCGAGCGGCAAAGCGGGCTCTGTATGTTCCTTGTGATTTAAAAACCTTTGCACTGCAAGTCGCAGGAGGGCAACCCTCTTTTGCCCTGAAAATGTTACAGAACGGCGTAGAAAACGCGGTGGCAGGGCTGCTGGAATGACTTGATCATGAGCCGAAAAACCCTTGGCTGGCAACCGGTTATTGGCCACACATCATCGAGTTTAGCCGTCGGCAGGCAAATGCAGCGGGGGAAGTGCGCGCCACTGGACAGCAGCGCGCGACGGTCGAGCAAAGGTTACTTTTTCTTCTTGGCTGCCGCGGGGGCTGGGCAATCCGCTTCTACGAACTTGACCGAGGCCACTGGGCGGTTGGTCTTGTTCTCGGTGATGTCATAGCGCATCACGGCGCCCTTGGCCATCAACTCGCGGTAGCCCTTGTTCAGGCACACGCTTTGACCCAGCTGGAAATACACGGCCTTGGGGTTGGCGCGCATCTGTTCGGCCCGATCAGGTTGCACACTGAGGTGATCGATCAGTTGCATGCCTTCAACGGTGTAGGCCACTTCCAGGGTTTTTTCATCGATTTCCCGGGGCAGGTCCTTGTTGCTTTCAGCCGCGACGCTTTGCAGCTTCCTATTCATTTGAGCCTCCAGCAGCGAGGCCGCGTGGGCGCCCATAGGCAGGACCAGCGCAAGGGCGACGGATGGGGCAACAAGGCGCAGCATGGAACGCAGCATGAAACTCTCCTGATTCGGTTACTGGTGCATAGACCAGCCACTGCGCTGTGCGTTCAGTGGCGCGCAATTATAGGTGACCGCTTGCCACTACAGCCAGGCGAATCGCTCGGAAGTGCGGGTGGCTCTGGTAAACTGCCGCCACTTAAAGCCTGCCTCGAGTTCCCCAGTGTCGACTTTCCCTTCTACGGGTTGCACCCGATGAGCCACGCCGTCTCCCGTTTGCGTACTCAGCGCCTGGCGCGGGCCGTGCGGCCTTTTCTCAACCGTGGCTCACGCGCCGAACGCTGCCCCGGCTGCCGGGTGATTCCCGAGTACTGCCTGTGTGCCTGGCGACCGAAGGTGCAGGCCCGCTCGGCCATGTGCCTGCTGATGCACGATGTCGAGCCGATGAAACCCAGTAACACCGGCTGGCTGATCGCCGATGTAATCGACGACACCACCGCGTTCGCCTGGTCGCGCACCGAGGTCGATCCCGAACTGCTGACCTTGCTGGCTGACCCGCAGTGGCAACCCTACATTGTGTTCCCTGGTGAATTCGTCGTGCCCGAGCGGGTTGTCAGTGAGGTGATAGTGGAGGAGGGCAAGCGTCCGCTGTTCATTTTGCTGGATGGCACTTGGAGCGAAGCGCGCAAGATGTTCCGCAAAAGTCCCTACCTGGAACATTTGCCAGTGCTGAGCCTGGCACCCGAGCAGTTGTCGCGTTACAAGCTGCGCCGTTCCAAGCGAGATGACCATTTCTGCACCGCCGAAGTCGCGGCGCTGTGCCTGGAGTTGGCGAGCGATCAAGCCGCCAGCGAAGTGCTGGACGCCTACCTCGACGTCTTCAGCACCCATTACCTGGCCGCCAAGTTCCAGTTGCCCCTGGACCTGACCGACATCGTCCATACTCGCCTTGCACCCTATATACCGGCGGTATAACCAGACGACGTTTGCATGATGGCACCGTAAACCTGCACCCCGCTAAAATGCCCACGGGCGTAGTGCTTGACCCCCTAGGCTACGCTGGGCATGCTGGGCGCCGATTGGGGCGTAACCGTGAATTTTCAGCGTCGTTGCAGGTGTTTTTGACGTTGAGCATGCCCTGTGGCGATGGCTGCCTGGCTGTTGCCTTGTGTACTGGCGAACCCTGAACCCATCAGGGCTGCCATAAAAAACAGGATCATTTAATCAATGGCCACATACGAAATCCTGATAGCCGATGACCACCCGCTGTTTCGCAGTGCGCTGCATCAGGCGGTTACCCTGGGCCTCGGCCCGGACGTGCGACTGGTTGAGGTGGCCAGCATTGCCGAGCTGGAAGCCCGCCTCACCGAAAAATCCGACTGGGACCTGGTGCTGCTCGACCTCAACATGCCCGGTGCCTATGGTTTTTCCGGGTTGGTGCTGTTGCGCGGGCAATACCCGCAGATCCCGGTGGTGATGGTCTCGGCCCAGGAAGAAGCCGACGTGGTGGTGCGCTCCAAGGAGTTTGGCGCCAGCGGTTTCATTCCCAAGTCCAGTTCAATGGAAGCGATCCAGAAAGCCGTGCGCACCGTGCTGGATGGCGATGTGTCCTGGCCGCCGCAAGCGTTTGAAGAAATCAACGTGTCCGACGAAGCCAAGGCGGCCCGTGATGGCCTTGCCAGCCTGACACCCCAGCAGTTCCGCGTGTTGACCATGGTCTGCGAAGGCTTGCTGAACAAACAGATTGCCTATGAGCTGAGTGTGTCTGAAGCGACCATCAAGGCCCACGTTACGGCGATTTTCCGCAAGCTGGGCGTGCGTACGCGTACTCAGGCGGCGCTGCTCTTGCAACAACTTGAGTCAATTTCGCAGCATTAAGTTGTTACTGATTCACGCTTTTTTGACTTTGCGTGATCTAGTTTCCCCACTCCTTTGGTTCAGTTGCCTACATCTATGTCGCCTTTCAAGGGTCAAACCGGTATCAAACGTATCTTCAACGCAGGGGGCTATTCCCTGGATGGCCTGCGCGCGGCTTTCACCGGCGAGGCAGCTTTTCGCCAGTTGGTGTTGCTCAACGTGATCCTGATCCCGCTGAGCTTTTTCCTGCAGGTCAGCCGTGTCGAACGCGCCTTGCTGATTGCAGTGTGCTTGCTGGCGTTGATCGTCGAATTGCTCAATTCGGCAGTGGAAGCTGCCATCGACCGGATCTCCCTCGACCTGCACCCGCTGTCGAAAAACGCCAAGGACATGGGCAGCGCCGCGCAATTCGTGGCACTGACCATGATCACCCTGGTGTGGGCCGTGATCCTGATCTAAGGCTCAGGCGATGCTCGGCAGCACGATCTCGTCGCTGCGCTGCACCCCGGCGGTGAAGGCGCGGCACAGCTCCAGGAACTCGCGCATTGCCGAGGTCTGGTACTTCTGTTTATGCCAGATGAAATAGAACTGCCGGGCCAGGTCCAGGTCCGGCGTTTCCACCGGCACCAGGCTGCCACGGCGGAACGCATCGCGTAGCGCCAGCCGGGAAATACAGCCAATCCCCAGCCCGGACTCCACCGCACGCTTGATCGCCTCGGTGTGTTCCAGCTCCAGGCGGATATTCAGCGCGCTGCGGTGATGCCGCATGGCCTGGTCAAAGGTCAGGCGCGTGCCGGAGCCTTGTTCGCGCAGGATCCATGCTTCATGGGTCAACTCTTCCATAGTCGCCACGCCACGCTTGGCCAAATGATGCTGCGGTGCGCAAAACACCACCAGCTCGTCTTCTACCCAGGTTTGCACCTCGATGTCCGGGTGGCTGCAGTCGCCTTCAATTAGACCCAGGTCAATTTCGTAGTGCGCCACCTGATGCACGATATGTGCAGTGTTCTGCACATGCAGCTTCACCTGACTCTCGGGGTGTTGCTGCATGAAGCTGCCGATCAGCAACGTTGCCAGGTAATTGCCGATGGTCAGGGTGGCGCCGACCGCAAGCGAGCCGAAACCGGACTTGCCGTTGAGCAGGTCTTCGATCTCCTTGGCTTGATCCAACAGTGCCACGGCCTGGGGCAACAGCTGATGACCGAGGGCGTTGAGGCTCAGGCGTTTGCCCGCGCGGTCGAATAATTGGCAGCTGGATTGGCGCTCCAGCTCGGTAATCGATGTGCTGGCGGCGGATTGAGATAAGGCCAGAAGGCCAGCAGCGCGTGAGACGCTTTCCTGCTGGGCGACGGCGACGAAGACTTGCAGTTGACGGAGAGTAAATCGCATATCGATATAACCGATAACCCTTATCTTAATAATCCAGTTAACAGATATTGTCGCCGCCATTAGAATGCTGTGCAATTGCGCATCTCAATCTTGGCGCAGACCCATTTCCAGGAGTTCCCCGTACATGAGCAACATGAACCACGAGCGTGTCCTCAGTGTTCATCACTGGAACGACACTCTGTTCAGCTTCAAGTGCACCCGCGATCCGGGCCTGCGCTTCGAGAACGGTCAGTTCGTGATGATCGGCCTGCAACAGCCTAATGGCCGCCCGCTCATGCGCGCTTACTCCATTGCCAGTCCGAACTGGGAAGAGCATCTGGAGTTCTTCAGCATCAAGGTGCCTGATGGCCCGCTGACTTCCCAATTGCAGCACTTGAAGGAAGGCGACGAGATCATCATCAGCAAAAAACCGACGGGCACCCTGGTGCTTGACGATTTGAAGCCGGGCAAACACCTGTACCTGCTCAGCACCGGTACGGGCCTCGCTCCATTTATGAGCGTGATCCAGGACCCGGAGACCTACGAGCGTTTCGAAAAAGTGATCCTGTGCCACGGCGTGCGTTACGTCAACGAAGTCGCCTACCGCGAATTCATCACCGAGCACCTGCCGCAGAACGAGTTCTTCGGTGAGGCCCTGCGTGACAAGTTGATCTACTACCCGACCGTGACCCGAGAGCCGTTCGAAAACGAAGGCCGCCTGACTGATCTGATGCGCAGCGGTAAGCTGTTCAGCGACATCGGCCTGCCGCCGATCAACCCCGAGGACGACCGCGCCATGCTGTGCGGCAGCCCAAGCATGTTGGACGAAACCAGCGAAGTGCTGAACAGCTTCGGCCTGAAAGTTTCGCCACGTATGCGTGAGCCGGGTGATTACTTGATCGAGCGTGCGTTCGTCGAGAAGTAAATCAGTCAGGCCGTGTGCTGACTGAGCAACAAAGAAGCTCTAAATGTGGGAGCGGGCTTGCTCGCGAAGACGGTGTATCAGTCGCCAAATCGGTTGGCTGAGACACCGCTTTCGCGAGCAAGCCCGCTCCCACATTTGGTTTCTGGTTTATCCAGCTGGAACCACTTCCAGCACACAGATCACGCCCGCCTCAGGATAGTGCCAGCGCACATCCACATCCCAGAACTGCGCCCCATACTCACGCTCCGGCCCTGGCGTCTGATACGCCGGCCGTGGGTCCTGCGCCAAACATTGCTCGATCAACGCCACCAAGGGCTCGTCAAGGCGCTCAGCATGGCTTTGCGCCTGGAACAGTGCAGTCTTGAGCCACTGCACAGGAATCAGCGGCGGTGCGCCGCTGGCGATGCTGTTGGTGGCGCTGTCGATGATGTCCGCATACGGCACGTACGGCTTGATATCCAGCACCGGCGTGCCATCAAGCAGATCAATCCCGGAAATCCACAACCGGCCAGGCTCGACCTTGTCCAGTTTCACCACGGATTGGCCAATGCCATTGGGCCGATGAGTCGCACGGGTGGCGAACACGCCCATGGACGTGTTGCCGCCCAAACGTGGCGGCCGCACTTTCAGGCGTGGCTTGTCTTCCAGGGCCTGGTGGAACAGAAACAGCAACCACACATGGCTGACCTGCTCCAGACCCTGCACCGCCTCACCTTGATCAAACGGCGCCACCAGCTCCAGTACGCCACGGGCGGCCGGTGCCAGTTGCGGCTGGCGCGGGATGGCGAACTTCTCCTTGAAGCAGGAGCGCACGAAGCCGACAGGCGAGACGTTGTAACTCATGGCTTACGCGCGAACCCGCAGGGTCAGGCCCTTGAGGAAGTTGCGCAGCAACTGGTCGCCACAGGTGCGGTAGTTGGTGTGGCCGAACTTGCGGAACAGCGCGCTCAGCTCGGGCTTGGACACCGGGAACTCGGCTGCCTTGAGAATGGCGTGCATGTCGTCTTCCTTCAGTTCGAAGGCCACGCGCAGTTTCTTGAGGATGATGTTGTTGGTCACCGGGGTTTCGATCGGCTGCGGTGGACGGCTTTCGTCCTTGCCGCGCTTGAAGATCACCAGGCCATCGAGGAAGTGGGCCATGACGTCATCCGGGCAGAACACAAAGCCTTCTTCCTCGTCTTTCTTGAGGTAGGTCAGCAGGTCTTCCTTGGTTACGTCCATGCCGCCGAGCTTGATGATCTCGACCATCTTGTTGTCGCTGATGTCGAGCATGTAGCGCACGCTGCGCAGTACGTCGTTGTGAATCATGGTGGGCAATCCTGGTATTCAACTGAGGACACCGCCTGATCAGGCGGTGTCGAGAAAAGGGGAACGGCTTAGAACTTCTCTTTGCCGGACAGGTAACGCCATTGGCCGACCGGCACTTTGCCGATGGACACGCCGCCAATGCGGATGCGGCGGATGGCGATGACTTTCAGCCCAACGGCCTCGCAGAACAGCGCGATCACGCCCGGTTGCGGGTTCTTCATCGCAAAGCGCAGGCGGTTTTCGTTCTGCCAGCTGGCCTTCACGGGCGGCAGCTCTTTGCCTTTGTAGGTCAGGCCGTGGTTCAGGCGGTTGAGGCCGTGGGCAACCATGTCGCCTTCAACCTCCACCACGTATTCCTGCTCGATCTTGGCGGCATCGGCGGTCAACTTGCGCAGAATCTTCCAGTCCTGGGTGAACACCAGCAGGCCGCTGGCCTTGGCTTGCAGGTCGGCACTGGCGGTCAGGCGCAGAAAGTGGCCTTTAAGCGGGCGCTTGCTGAAGCGGTGTTCTTCAGACAGGGTCTCGGCGCTGATCGAGGCCAGTGCCGTTTCGGCATCCACACCCACCGGCGCATGCAGCAGAATGGTCACCGGCTCCGGCGCAGTGGCTTTAGCCTCTGGGTCCAGCTCGACCTTCTGGGTGGTGATCTTGAACTGCGGCTCGTCGATCACTTCGCCGTCCACCGAGACCCAGCCGCCTTCGATAAACAGCTCAGCCTCCCGACGGGAGCAACCGACCAGTTCGATAAGGCGTTTGGAGAGGCGTATGGGGTCAGTCATGACATGGGCCGTAGCAAAAGGGGGCGGCTATTGTACCTGCCTGGCGCCGGTTAATCCCGGCCCCATTTCAGCACAGTGGCTTTTTGTGGGCGCTGGCTTGCCTGCGATGGCATCACCTCGGTCGACCTGAGCTACCGCGTCGCCCGCATCGCAGGCAAGCCAGCTCCCACAGATGAGCGCAAACGCATGTGCAGCAGCGGGTACGGCTGGCCCAGGCCATCATGTTCCGCGCGGCCGATCACTTCGAAGCCCTGCTTGAAGTAGAAACCCAGCGCCTGGGGATTCTGTTCGTTGACGTCCAGCGTATCGGCGTTCATGTGTTCGATGGCATAACGCAGCAGTTGCCGGCCCAGGCCCTGGCCACGGTGCTGCGGGTCGATAAACAGCATTTCGACCTTGCCCGCCGCCACCCCGGCAAAGCCCGTGATGCGCTGGCGCGCGTCCTTGGTGCAGATCAACATCACCGAGTCCAGGTAACGCGTCAGCACCAGGTCTTTAAGGAGGACGATGTAGCTGTCTGGCAAAAAATCGTGGGTCGCCCGCACCGAGTCTTCCCACAGTTGCGCCAAGTGTGCGAAGTCGCTGAGTTTGGGGGTGTGGATGACCGAAAGCTGACGCATGCCCGCTGCTCCTTGCCTAGATCTTCGCCAATGGGCAAACGATAGACCTAAAAAAGCCCCGCATCTTGTCCAGAGGCGGGGCTTTTGTGTTTTTTTTACACGCGAGTGATCAGTCGCGCTTTTGCGCCCACAGGTCGTATTCGTCGGCGTCAGTCACAGTGCACCAGACCTTGTCGCCCGGCTTCAAACCGCTGGCATCGTCGATAAACACGTTACCGTCGATCTCCGGCGCATCGAAGAAGCAACGGCCAACTGCGCCTTGCTCGTCGACTTCATCGATCAACACTTCGATTTCCCGGCCGATGCGCAGTTGCAGGCGCGCCGAACTGATCGCCTGCTGGTGCGCCATGAAGCGCTCCCACCGGTCTTGCTTGACGTCGTCCGGCACGATGGCAGCGTCCAGCAGGTTGGCCGGAGCGCCTTCCACCGGCGAGTACTGGAAGCAACCCACGCGGTCCAGCTGCGCTTCGGTCAGCCAGTCCAGCAGGTACTGGAAGTCTTCTTCGGTTTCGCCGGGGAAACCGACGATGAAGGTGGAGCGGATGATCAGTTCCGGGCAGATCTCGCGCCAGTTCTTGATGCGCGCCAGGGTCTTGTCTTCGAAGGCTGGGCGTTTCATCGCCTTGAGGATTTTCGGGCTGGCGTGCTGGAACGGGATGTCCAGGTACGGCAGGATCTTGCCGGCGGCCATCAACGGGATCAGCTCGTCCACGTGCGGGTACGGGTAAACGTAGTGCAGGCGCACCCACACGCCCAGGCTGCTCAAGGCTTCGCAGAGTTCGGTCATGCGGGTTTTCACCGGCGCGCCGTTCCAGAAACCGGTGCGGTATTTGACGTCGACACCGTAGGCGCTGGTGTCCTGGGAGATCACCAACAGCTCTTTCACGCCGGATTTGACCAGGCGCTGGGCCTCGTCGAGCACATCGCCGACCGGGCGGCTGACCAGCTTGCCGCGCATCGAGGGGATGATGCAGAAGCTGCAGCTGTGGTTGCAGCCTTCGGAAATCTTCAGGTACGCGTAGTGGCGCGGCGTCAGCTTGATGCCTTGCGGCGGCACCAGGTCGATCAGCGGGTTGTGGTCCTGGCGCGGCGGCACCACTTGGTGCACGGCATTGACCACCTGCTCGTACTGCTGCGGGCCGGTTACGGCCAGCACGCTTGGGTGCACGTTGCGGATGTTGCCTTCTTCCACGCCCATGCAGCCGGTGACGATGACCTTGCCGTTTTCCTTGATGGCTTCGCCAATCACTTCCAGCGACTCAGCCTTGGCCGAGTCGATGAAGCCACAGGTGTTGACCACCACCACGTCCGCGTCCTGGTAAGTGGACACGACGTCATAGCCTTCCATACGCAGTTGCGTGAGGATGCGCTCGGAGTCGACCAGAGCCTTCGGGCAACCCAGGGATACAAAGCCGACCTTGGGGTTGGCTTTTGCGATGGTGGTGGACATGTCTAACCTCGGTATTGAATGGCGCCGCCAGTCGGGCACGACACGGCGGTAGACGGGCGCTTGGTGCGCCTCTGATCAAAAAGTGCGCAATTCTAGCGACGGGCAACGCACTTGACCAGCTTTATGCAGGGAAATGCGACGAGTGCTGCGCTATGCTTCGCGCCGTTGCACGCGGGTGAAACCCCGGGGTCAATAAAACGTCTGTTACGAGAAGTAAAACAGCGCATGCTACGGTCAGCTTAGACGCGTTGTTTATAAAAGACCTCAGGTCAAAGGGCAGGAGTGGTTGATGGGTCAGGCAAATAGTCAGGCAGCAGGTGCCGAGCATTCCAATGCAAAGCCGATTGGCATGCTGGTGGCGGCAGTCGGGGTGGTTTACGGCGATATTGGTACCAGCCCGCTCTATACCCTTAAAGAAGTGTTTTCTGGTGGTTACGGGGTTCAGGTCAACCATGACGGGGTCTTCGGCATTCTGGCGCTGATTTTCTGGTCGCTGGTGTGGGTCGTGTCGATCAAGTACGTGCTGTTTATCCTGCGCGCGGACAACCAGGGCGAGGGCGGCATCATGGCCCTGACGGCGCTTGCGCGGCGGGCATCGGCGCCGTATCCCAAGTTGCGTTCGGTGCTGGTGATCCTCGGCCTGATCGGTGCGGCGCTGTTCTACGGCGACAGCATGATCACCCCGGCGATCTCGGTATTGTCGGCGGTCGAGGGCCTGGAGCTGGCCTTTGATGGCCTTGAACGTTGGGTGGTGCCACTGTCGTTGGTGGTGCTGGTGGGCCTGTTCCTGATCCAGAAACACGGTACCGACCGCATCGGCAAGCTGTTCGGGCCGGTGATGGTGGTGTGGTTCCTGGTGCTGGGCGGCCTCGGCGTGCACGGCATCCTGCGACACCCCGAGGTGCTCAACGCGCTGAACCCCGTGTGGGGCGTGCGCTTCTTTATCGTCCACCCCGGCATGGGCGTGGCGATTCTCGGCGCGGTGGTGCTGGCGTTGACCGGTGCCGAAGCGCTGTATGCCGACATGGGCCACTTCGGCCGCAAGCCGATCGCCCGTGCGTGGTTCGCCCTGGTGCTGCCGGCGCTGGTGCTCAACTACTTCGGCCAGGGCGCATTGCTGCTGGAAAACCCGGAAGCGGCGCGTAACCCGTTCTATCTGCTGGCGCCGGAGTGGGCGTTGATCCCGCTGGTCGCGCTGTCGACCCTGGCCACGGTGATTGCCTCCCAGGCGGTGATTTCCGGCGCGTTCTCCTTGACCCGCCAGGCGATCCAGCTGGGTTACATCCCGCGCATGCATATCCAGCACACCTCCAGCGCCGAGCAAGGCCAGATCTACATCGGTGCGGTGAACTGGGCGCTGATGGTCGGTGTGATCCTGTTGGTACTGGGCTTCGAATCTTCGAACGCCTTGGCCTCGGCGTACGGTGTGGCAGTGACCGGCACCATGCTGATCACCAGCATCCTGGTGTCGGCGGTGATGTTGTTGCTGTGGAAATGGCCACCGGTGCTGGCAATTCCGGTGTTGATCGGTTTCTTGTTGGTAGATGGCCTGTTCTTCGCCGCCAACGTGCCGAAGATCGTGCAGGGCGGCGCCTTCCCGGTGTTGGCAGGGATTGTGTTGTTTGTGCTGATGACCACCTGGAAGCGCGGCAAGGAACTGCTGATGGACCGCCTCGACGAAGGCGGCCTGCCATTGCCGATCTTTATCAGCAGTATCCGCGTACAGCCGCCCCATCGCGTGCAGGGCACCGCCGTTTTCCTCACCGCGCGCCCGGACGCCGTGCCCCACGCGCTGTTGCACAACCTGCTGCATAACCAGGTGTTGCATGAGCAGGTGGTGATGCTGACAGTGGTCTACGAAGATATTCCGCGCGTACCGGCCTCACGGCGCTTTGAGGTCGACGCTTATGGGGAAGGGTTCTTCCGGGTGATCCTGCACTTCGGGTTTACCGATGAGCCGGACGTGCCCGAAGCGCTGAAGTTGTGCCATCTGGACGACCTGGATTTCAGCCCGATGCGCACCACCTACTTCCTCAGCCGCGAAACGGTGATCGCCTCGCGCATCAAGGGCATGGCCCGTTGGCGTGAAAGCTTGTTTGCGTTCATGTTGAAGAACGCCAACGGCAACCTGCGCTTCTTCAAGCTCCCGGTAAACCGGGTGATCGAGCTGGGCACCCAGGTCGAAATGTAAGCCGCTGCAACACGGGAGCCGGCAATCGGCTCCCGTTTTCCTTCTGAACCCTGTGCAAGCGACCGTTGTCGACTAGGCTCTAAGCACTGTTTGAATAGTGCCCACAGAACCCAGAAGAGGTGCGCCATGAGTCAGCTGCTCGAACCCTACACCCTCCGTCAATTGACCCTGCTCAACCGCATTGCCGTGTCGCCGATGTGCCAATACTCAGCTGAGGACGGCTTGGCCAATGACTGGCACCTGGTGCACCTGGGCAGCCGCGCCGTGGGCGGCGCCGGGCTGATTTTCACCGAAGCCACCGCCGTGACCGCCGATGGCCGCATCACCGCCCAGGACCTGGGCCTGTGGAACGACGCGCAGATCGAACCGCTGCAGCGCATCACGCGGTTTATCGCCGCCCAAGGCGCGGTGGCGGGCATTCAACTGGCGCATGCCGGGCGCAAGGCCAGCACTCATCGGCCGTGGATCGGCAAGCACGGCAGCGTCAAGCCGGAAGACGGCGGTTGGGTGCCGGTGGGCCCATCGCCAATAGCTTTTGACCCCAATCACACCCAGCCCAAGCCGCTGGACGAAGGGCAGATCCAGCAGGTGATCGCCGACTTTGTCGCCGCCGCCAAACGCGCGCTGACCGCCGGTTTCGAAGTGGTGGAAATCCACGCCGCCCACGGTTACCTGCTGCATCAATTCCTCTCGCCCATCAGCAATCAGCGCCAGGACCACTACGGTGGTTCGTTTGAAAACCGCATTCGCCTGGTGCTCGAAGTCACCCAGGCCGTGCGCGAAGTCTGGCCCCAGGAGCTGCCGCTGTTCGTGCGCGTGTCGGCCACCGATTGGGTGGAAGACGGCTGGAACCCGGATGAAACCGTGGAATTGGCGCGCCGCCTCAAAGACCTGGGCGTGGACCTGATCGACGTCTCCTCAGGTGGCACCGCCGCCAATGCCGAGATCCCCATTGGCCCTGGCTACCAGACACGCTTTGCCGAACGCGTGCGCAAAGAGTCGGGCATCGCCACCGGCACCGTCGGCATGATTACCGAACCGGCCCAGGCCGAGCACATCCTGCGTACCTGCCAGGCCGACATCATCTTCCTCGCCCGTGAGCTGTTGCGTGACCCGTACTGGCCGTTGCATGCCGACGATGATTTGGGCGGGCGCAAGGCGATCTGGCCGGCGCAGTACCAGCGGGCGACCCATCGCGATCAGCCGATTCATGAGTCTGATCTGAGGGATTGATCTTACGTGTGACCCATCGAAACCCACCCTGACCCGGTGGGTTTTTTCTTGCGCGTGTTTAACGCCGTTCTACCGGCCACTGCGTGAGAAAAGGCTGTAGGTCTTTGTTACCGAAGTGGTTTTTTTAAGTTAATACTCTAAAAAAATCCCACACGTGAGCAGATTGTTTCTACGCTTAGGGTAAGTCTGATTTCTGGCCCAGGGAGTCAGTCTGTTGGGTCCGCGAAGGCTTTGCGTCTCACGGAAGGCAGGTGATGGGCGCCAGGAGTCTTAGATCGATATCAGGAGAAGCAGTCCATGGCCAAGTCCTATGGTGTTGCGGGTGCGGTAGTGAGTTTTCTGACCCGCAAGATGTCTTTGCGTGGTCGAGGGTTGAGTTCGGATGAGGCCGAATTGCTGGCGCAGTACCGTGCCCTGACCGAAAACGATCAGGTGGCGATGCGGTATTTGATTGGGGCGATGAAAAGCGTGTCGCGGTTCTGAGCCTTCATACGATCGTTCCCACGCTCTGCGTGGGAATGATCAGACATTTTGCACCTCGGTATCAGGTGTACTTACGCGCCTGCGGCGCAGGCGGGAAGTACTGATACAGCCAGGTTTCACTCAAGGTGCGGTCCTGGGTGCGGATAAACAGCCGCAGTTCCACCGGCTCCACACTGTCGCTGGTCGGGTACCAATCGAACAGAATGCGATAGCCCTTGATGTTGTCGAGCACCAGCACACTGAAGTCTTTGACTTCACCGTGGGAGCAGGTCACCACCGGCTCGATGCCGGTGCCGGCCGGCAGGCGATCGAGGCCGCCGCCCTTGAAGTCCACGGCAAAGCGACGGGCCCACACCTCTGGGTAATGCTCGCCCGGTGCCCAGCCTTCGGTAAAGCCGCCCATGCCGGACCGCGTAGCGTCGACTTGCGCCAACGGCGTGCTCACCGGCGGCAAGGCGCTCCAGTACAGCTTGTAGCCATAGTTGAGTGAATCGCCGGCAGCCACGGGTTTTTTCGGGGTCCAGAAGGCCACGATATTGTCCAGGGTTTCGCCGGTGGTCGGGATTTCCAACAGGTCGATCGAGCCTTCGCCCCATGCCGTCGTCGGTTCGACCCACAGGCTCGGGCGCTTGCTGTACCAGTCCACCGTGTCCTGGTAGCTGGCGAACTCATGGTCGGTCTGCACCAGGCCGAAGCCTTTCGGGTCGGTGTCGGCGAATGCGTTGAACTGCAGCTTGGCCGGGTTGTTCAGCGGGCGGCAGATCCACTCGCCATTGCCGCGCCACATGGCCAGGCGGTCCGAATCATGGATTTGCGGGTGGATGGTGTCGCACATACGCCGCTCATGGGTGCCGCAGCTGAACATGCTGGTCATCGGCGCGATGCCCAGTTGTTCGATGGTGGTGCGCGCGTTGATGTTGGCGTCGATGGCCATCACCACTTGGTTGGCCTGGCAGTCGATGTCAAAGCGGTAGGCGCCGGTGGCGCTCGGCGAGTCGAGCAGGGCGTAGACCACAAAACGCGTGGCGTCCTTGGCCGGGGTTTCGAACCAGAATTGCGTGAAGTCGGGGAACTCCTCGCGTTTTTTGGCGTAGGTATCAATCGCCAGGCCGCGTGCCGAGAGGCCGTACTGACCGGTGGAGTCCACCGCGCGGAAGTAGCTGGCGCCGAGAAATGACAGCACGTCATGACGATCCAGCTCCGGCGCCTTGAACAGCTTGAAACCGGAGAAACCCAGGTCACCGGTCAGCTGCTTGGTGTCGACCGTAGTCTTTGCATAGTTGAACAGCGAAGGGCGGAAATGCACCTCGCGTGCTTCGCGGGTCTTGGGGTCGACGCTGTGCATGCGCACCGGGGTCTTGAAACCCATGCCGACGTGGAAGAACTGCACGTCGAGCTGACCGTTCAATTCTTTCCACAGCGAATGATCGCCGTCGTAGCCGATGGCGTTGAAATTCTGCGGGGTCATGGTCGCCAGGGTCGGCGGCAGCACCTGTTTGGTGTCTTTATAAGCAGTCCCGGCGAGTTGCTTGGCCTGGGCTTTGAGCGCTTCAAAATCAAACGCCACGGCCTTGCCATCGGCGGCACGGTTGCCGGCCCAGGCTTGCGCTGCGAGCAGGCCGCTGGCCGATAAACCGGTGTAAGCCGCAATGGCCATGGACGCTTTGAGCAAATTCCTGCGGTGCATAGAGACAACCTGTCGTGAGCAAATCCCGCGCCGTTCCTGGCACGTAGCGGATCAGAAATTACGGTTCGGACATGCCTTCGGCCAAACGCAACGGACTATAAACAGACGCCGGATAGCTTAAGCGGTTCGGTGGTGTAGGAAAAATGATTGATAGCGGCGTGATGGCGTTGCATATGAAACAAGACGTTTCCAGTATTGGCTGGCGACGTTACAACTCGAAGCACTCTAGATCTGGGTTTTTTGGCACTTAGTCTTACGCTGGGGGCCTATTGGTCCTACACACCCAAGTGCCTGGAGGCTGCGAATGAATACCCGTGGATTGCTCGATCAGTTGCTCAAATCTGGCCAGGACATGCTGCAGAACAAGGCTGGCGGCCAGCGTAAATCAGACGATAAAGGCGCCCTCGGTGGGCTGCTCGGCAGCGGCGGCCTGGGCAGTTTGCTCGGCGGCGCGGGCGGCGGAGCCTTGGCGGCAGGAGCCATGGGCTTACTGCTGGGTAATAAGAAGGCGCGCAAATTCGGCGGCAAGGCCCTGACCTACGGCGGCTTGGCGGCCTTGGGCGTGATCGCCTACAAGGCTTATGGCAATTGGCAGGCGCAACAGGCGAATGCGCCGCAGGGTGAGCCGCAGACCATCGACCGCCTGCCACCGGCGCAGGTCGAGCAACACAGCCAGGGCATTCTTAAGGCATTGGTCGCGGCAGCCAAGGCCGACGGGCATGTGGACGAGCGCGAACGCGCGCTGATCGAAGGCGAGTTCACCAAGCTCGATAACGACCGCGAGCTGCAAAGCTGGTTGCACGCCGAGCTGAACAAACCCCTGGACCCGGCTGATGTGGCGCGCGCGGCAGGCACCCCGGAAATGGCCGCCGAGATGTACATCGCCAGCGTGATGCTGGTGGACGAAGAGAATTTTATGGAAAAAGCCTACCTGGATGAGTTGGCACGCCAGCTGAAACTGGAGCCTGCTCTAAAGGCCGAGCTTGAGAAACAGGTGCGGCTAAACCAATAAACACAGCTGGTAAGCCCATTTGAATGTGGGAGGGGGCTTGCTCCCGATGGCGGTATATCAGTCAGTCTATCTGTGGCTGACTCACCGCTATCGGGAGCAAGCCCCCTCCCACATTTGCTTAGTGTGATCGCCGCATCAAAACCCATTGATAAATGAGGGCATCCGCTCAGCTATACTCCCCCCATTTGAATGGCCCTTCGAGGAAATACTGTGAAGAACTGGACCTTGCGCCAACGGATTTTGGCGAGCTTTGCGGTCATTATCGCGATCATGCTGTTGATGGTTGTGGTCTCTTATTCACGGTTGCTGAAGATCGAGAACAGCGAGACAGCTGTCCGAGATGACGCGGTGCCGGGGGTTTACGTCAGCTCGATGATCCGCAGCGCCTGGGTCGACAGTTACTTGCAAACCCTGGAATTGCTCGGTCTGCGTGACGACAAGGGCCTGACCGACGCCGACAAGGCTGACTTCAAGTCATTCGAGGGGCGCATCCAAACGCAGATGGCCAACTATCAGCACACCATCAGTGGTCGCGATGACCAGGCCGAGTTCGACAAATTCGAAGCCATGCACCAGGCCTATAACAGGAGCCTGGCCACCGTGCTGGAGGCGCTGCAGCGCAATGACCTGGCTGGCGCGCGCAAGGAGTTCGACGCCAACCTGACGCCCGCCTGGACGGCAGGCCGCATGAAGCTCAACGAAATCATTACCGAGAACAAGAACGTCGCCGACCGTGCGACCACGGCGATTGATGATGCGGTTTCGGCGGCCAAAGTCAGCATGTTTGTGTCGCTCATCCTGGCCATCCTTGCCGCCGGCCTGTGCGGGCTGCTGTTGATGCGCGCCATCATGGCGCCGATGCAGCGCATCGTTTCGATCCTCGGCACCATGCGCGACGGCGACTTGAGCAAACGTTTGAACCTGGAGCGCAAGGACGAATTCGGCGCCGTTGAAACCGGCTTCAACGACATGATGACCGAACTGACGGCCCTGGTGTCCCAGGCCCAGCGTTCGTCGGTGCAGGTGACCACCTCGGTCACCGAGATTGCCGCCACCTCCAAGCAGCAACAGGCCACCGCCACCGAAACGGCCGCCACCACCACCGAGATCGGCGCGACGTCCCGCGAGATCGCGGCAACGTCCAAGGACTTGGTCCGTACCATGACCGAAGTCTCCACCGCCGCCGACCAGGCGTCAGTTGCCGCAGGTTCCGGCCAGCAAGGGCTGGCGCGCATGGAAGAAACCATGCACTCGGTGATGGGCGCCGCTGACTTGGTCAACGCCAAGCTTGCGATCCTCAACGAGAAGGCCGGCAACATCAACCAAGTGGTGGTGACCATCGTCAAGGTCGCCGACCAGACCAACCTGTTGTCGCTCAACGCCGCGATTGAGGCCGAGAAGGCCGGTGAATACGGGCGCGGTTTTGCCGTGGTCGCCACCGAGGTGCGGCGTTTGGCCGACCAGACCGCCGTGGCCACCTACGACATCGAGCAGATGGTGCGCGAGATCCAGTCGGCGGTGTCGGCGGGTGTGATGGGCATGGACAAGTTCTCCGAAGAAGTGCGTCGCGGCATGTTCGAAGTGCAGCAAGTGGGCGAGCAGCTGTCGCAGATCATCCATCAGGTGCAGGCGTTGGCGCCGCGGGTGCTGATGGTCAACGAAGGCATGCAGGCCCAGGCCACCGGCGCCGAGCAGATCAACCACGCGCTGGTGCAATTGGGCGATGCCAGCAGCCAGACGGTTGAGTCCCTGCGCCAGGCCAGCTTTGCCATTGATGAATTGAGCCAGGTTGCGGTCGGTCTGCGCAGCGGCGTGTCGCGTTTCAAAGTCTGATGAGCGACCTCGCGGCTAAACGCGGCGCCGTTCCGGCAGCGAAAAAAGCGTTGTTCCTGGTGTTTCGCATCGGCGGCGAACGCTTTGCCCTCAAGGCGACGGAAGTCGCCGAAGTGCTGCCGCGCCTGCCGCTCAAACCCATCGCCCATGCACCCGTTTGGGTGGCGGGGATCTTTGCCCATCGCGGTGCGCTGGTGCCGGTGATCGACCTGTGTGCGCTGACCTTCGGCACACCGGCCCAGGCGCGCACCAGCACGCGGCTGGTGCTGGTCAACTACCAGCCGCAACCGTGGGTTGACGCGCGCTGGCTGGGGCTGATCCTGGAACAAGCCACCGACACCCTGCGTTGCGGCCTTGAGGAATTCCAGCCTTATGGGCTGGACAACCACCAGGCGCCTTACCTGGGGCTGGTGCGTGAAGATGCCTTGGGCTTGATGCAGTGGATGGGTGTCAACGAGCTGCTCACCGAGCCCGTGCGCACTTTGCTGTTTTCTGCCGAGCTGAGCGTATGAGTAACGATCCGCGCTTCTTTGCCTTCTTGAAGGAACGCATTGGCCTGGACGTTGCCTCGGTGGGCGAGGCGATTATCGAGCGCGCGGTGCGCCAGCGCAGCCAGCTCACGCAGGCCCAGGATTACTGGCAGCACCTGCTGAGCTGCGATGATGAGCAGCAGGCGCTGATCGAAGCGGTGATCGTCCCCGAAACCTGGTTTTTCCGTTACCCCGAATCCTTTGCCACCCTGGCGCGCCTGGCCAAGGCACGCCTGGCCGAGATCAAGCAGATGCGCGCGCTGCGCATTCTGAGCCTGCCGTGTTCGACCGGCGAAGAGCCTTACTCGATCGCCATGGCCTTGCTCGACGCGGGCCTGGCACCGCACCAGTTCAAGGTGCAGGGCCTGGACGTCAGCCCGCTGTCGGTTGAGCGCGCCAAGCGCGGCGTGTATGGCAAGAACTCCTTTCGCGGCAGCGATATCGAATTTCGTGAGCGCCACTTCACTGAAGAGCCGGAAGGTTTTCGCATCGCCGACCGGGTGCGCGAGCAAGTGCGCCTGCAAGTCGGCAACTTGCTCGACCCGGGCCTGCTGGCCAATGAGCCCACCTACGACTTCGTGTTCTGCCGCAACTTGCTGATCTATTTTGACCAGCCGACCCAGAAGCAAGTCTTTGACGTGCTCAAGGGCCTGACCCACGTGGACGGCGTGCTGTTTATCGGCCCAGCCGAAGGTAGCCTGCTGGGGCGCCATGGCATGCGCTCGATTGGCGTGCCGCAGTCCTTCGCCTTCAGCCGGCATGTCGAGCCGGTCAAACCTGAACCGGTCTTTGTGCCGATGCCTGCCCCCACGCCTCAACGCAGTGCGGCGCCGATTCCGCCCAAGCCGCGCCCGTTCAGCACGGCCAGTGCCCAAGTCAGTGCCCATGGGGTGCCGATCAAGGCGCCGCACACCGACGCGGGCGACTTGCTCAGCCGCATCGCCACGCTGGCCAACGAAGGCAAAAGTGCCGAGGCCCGCGCCGCCTGTGAACAGTATTTGAGTAACCACCCGCCGGCCGCCCAGGTGTTTTACTGGCTGGGGCTGCTCAGCGATGTGGCCGGCAGCGCCCTGGAAGCCCAGGGTTATTATCGAAAAGCCTTGTACCTGGAACCGCAGCACCCGCAGGCCTTGATGCACCTGGCCGCGTTGCTCGAATCCCAGGGCGACAGTGCGGGGGCGCGCCGCTTGCAAGCGCGGGCCGCGCGTAGCGAGCGAGCTGACAGTGAGTCCAAACGATGAGTAGCACCGACGCGCTCGACACCGCAGGCCTGGACCTGACCCTGGCTGACACCCAAGCCATTGACGACTGCTGGAACCGCATCGGCATCCATGGCGACAAGTCCTGCCCTTTGCTGGCGGAGCATATTCACTGCCGCAACTGCTCGGTGTATTCCGCCGCCGCCACGCGTTTGCTCGACCGTTATGCCCTGCAACAGGACGACCGGCGTCCGCAGGCGGCCGCTGAGCTCAGCAGCGATGTGGTCACCCGTTCCCTGTTGATGTTCCGTCTTGGCGAAGAGTGGCTGGGTATCGCCACCCGTTGCCTGGTGGAAGTGGCGCCGCTGCAACCGATTCACTCGCTGCCGCACCAACGCTCGCGGGCGCTGCTGGGCGTGGCCAATGTGCGCGGCGCCTTGGTGGCGTGCCTGTCGTTGGTCGAGCTGCTGGGGCTGGACGCCACCAGCAACGGCGCCAGTGGTGGGCGCATCATGCCGCGCATGCTGATCATCGCCGCGCAGGATGGCCCGGTCGTCGTGCCAGTCGATGAAGTCGACGGCATCCATGCCATCGATGAGCGCACGTTGAAGGCTGCATCGGCCTCCGGCACCCAGGCCAGTGCGCGTTTCACCCAGGGCGTACTGCAGTGGAAAGGCCGCAGCCTGCGTTGGCTGGATGAGGCGCAATTGTTGTCCGCCGTGACCCGGAGCCTCACATGACCCCCGACCAGATGCGCGATGCCTCGCTGCTGGAACTGTTCAGCCTGGAAGCCGATGCGCAAACCCAGGTGTTGAGCGCCGGTTTGCTGGCCCTGGAACGCAACCCGACCCAGGCCGACCAGCTGGAAGCCTGCATGCGCGCCGCGCATTCGCTCAAGGGCGCGGCGCGGATTGTCGGGGTGGATGCCGGGGTCAGCGTGGCCCATGTCATGGAGGATTGCCTGGTCAGCGCCCAGGAAGGCCGCCTGTACCTGCAACCCGAACATATCGACGCGCTGCTGCAAGGCACCGACTTGCTGATGCGCATCGCCACGCCGGGCAATGACGTCGGCCCGGCGGATATTGAAGCCTATGTGGCTCTAATGGAACGCCTGCTCGACCCGTCGCAGCCGACCGCCAAGGTCGCGGCACCGCCGCCGCCACCTGCACCTGCTCCGGCGCCTATTGTTGAAGCGCTGCCGCCCGAGCCCGAGCCTGCGCCGCCGGTTACCGGCGAGCCGCTGCGCCAGAACAAACGCATGACCGAAGGCGGCGAGCGCGTGCTGCGGGTGACCGCCGAGCGCTTGAACAGCCTGCTCGACCTGTCGAGTAAATCCCTGGTGGAAACCCAGCGGCTCAAGCCTTACCTGGCGAGCATGCAGCGCCTCAAGCGTATTCAAAGCAACAGCGCCCGCGCCTTGGACACCTTGGATGGCCAGCTCAAGGCCCTGGATTTGAACCTCGAAGCCCAGGAAGCCTTGGCCGACACGCGCCGCCTGTTAAGCGAAGCCCAGGCCCTGCTGGCGGAAAAAACTGCCGAGCTGGATGAGTTCGGCTGGCAGGCCGGGCAGCGTGCCCAAGTGCTGTACGACACCGCGCTGGCCTGCCGCATGCGCCCGTTTGCCGATGTGCTGGCCGGGCAGGTGCGCATGGTCCGCGACCTTGGCCGCAGCCTTGGCAAACAAGTGCGCCTGGAGATCGAAGGCGAAAAGACCCAGGTCGACCGCGACGTGCTGGAAAAGCTCGAAGCGCCGCTGACGCATTTATTACGCAATGCCGTCGACCACGGCATCGAAATGCCCGAGCAGCGCCTGCTGGCCGGTAAACCGGCTGAAGGCCTGATCCGCCTGCGCGCCTCCCACCAAGCGGGTTTGCTGGTGCTGGAATTGAGCGACGACGGCAATGGCGTCGACCTGGAGCGCCTGCGCGGCACCATCGTCGACCGGCACCTGTCACCGCTGGAAACCGCCTTGCGCTTGAGCGAGGAGGAACTGCTGACGTTCCTGTTCTTGCCGGGTTTCAGCCTGCGCGACAAGGTCACCGAAGTGTCCGGGCGCGGCGTCGGGCTGGACGCGGTGCAGCATATGGTCCGCCAATTGCGCGGCGCGGTGGTGCTGGAGCAGACGGCGGGGCAGGGCAGCCGCTTCCATCTGGAGGTGCCGTTGACCCTGTCGGTGGTGCGCAGCCTGGTCGTGGAAGTCGGCGAAGAAGCCTACGCGTTCCCGCTGGCGCACATCGAACGCATGTGCGATCTGGCGCCAGACGACATCGTGCAACTGGAAGGCCGCCAGCATTTTTGGCACGAAGGCCGCCACGTCGGCCTGGTCGCGGCCAGCCAGTTGCTGCAGCGCCCGGCAGGGCAGAGCAATGAAGAAACCCTGAAAGTCGTGGTGATCCGCGAGCGTGATGCGATCTATGGCATTGCGGTGGAGCGGTTTATCGGCGAGCGCACCCTGGTGGTGTTGCCGCTGGATGATCGCCTGGGCAAGGTCCAGGACATTTCCGCCGGCGCGTTGCTCGATGACGGCTCGGTGGTGTTGATCGTCGACGTTGAAGACATGCTGCGTTCCGTCGACAAGCTGCTCAATACCGGCCGCCTGGAACGCATTGCCCGGCGCAGCCAGCAAGCCACCGAAGCGCCGCGCAAGCGCGTGCTGGTGGTGGACGACTCGCTCACCGTGCGTGAGCTGCAGCGCAAATTGTTACTTAATCGCGGTTATGAAGTGGCCGTCGCAGTGGATGGCATGGACGGCTGGAACGCGTTGCGCTCCGAGGACTTCGACCTGCTCATCACTGACATTGATATGCCTCGTATGGACGGTATTGAATTGGTCACACTCTTGCGTCGTGATAGTCGCCTGCAATCGTTGCCGGTGATGGTGGTGTCGTACAAGGATCGCGAAGAAGACCGGCGTCGTGGACTGGACGCCGGCGCCGACTATTATCTAGCTAAAGCCAGTTTCCATGACGACGCCTTGCTGGACGCCGTGGTGGAACTGATAGGGGGCGCGCGGGCATGAGGATTGCGATCGTCAATGACATGCCCCTGGCGGTCGAGGCCTTACGCCGCGCCTTGAGCCTTGAACCTGCGCACCAAGTGGTGTGGGTGGCCAGTAATGGCCTGGAAGCTGTGCAGCACTGTGCTGAACTGACCCCGGATCTGATCCTGATGGACCTGATCATGCCGGTGATGGATGGCGTGGAAGCCACGCGACGGATCATGGCCGAGACGCCATGCCCGATTGTAATCGTCACCGTGGACCGCCAGGCCAATGTCAGCCGCGTGTTCGAAGCCATGGGCCATGGCGCGCTGGACGTGGTTGACACGCCGGCGCTGGGCGTGGGCAACGCCAGGGATGCGGCGGCGCCGCTGCTGCGCAAGATCCTCAATATTGGCTGGCTGGTCGGCGAGCGTGGCAACCGGGTACGCACCGAAACCGCGCCCCAACGCACCACCGGCAAGCGCCAAAGCCTGGTGGCGATTGGTTCGTCGGCGGGCGGGCCGGCTGCCCTGGAAATCCTGCTCAAGGGCTTGCCCCGGGACTTTTGCGCGGCCATCGTGCTGGTGCAACATGTGGACCAGGTGTTCGCCGCCGGCATGGCCGAATGGCTGAGCAGCGCGTCCGGCCTGCCGGTGCGCCTGGCGCGCGAGGGCGAACCGCCACAAAGTGGCGTGGTACTGCTGGCCGGCACCAACCACCATATTCGCTTGTTGAAAAATGGCACGCTAGCCTATACCGCGGAGCCTGTGAACGAGATTTACCGGCCTTCCATCGATGTGTTTTTTGAAAGCGTCGCCAGCCATTGGAACGGCGACGCTGTCGGCGTATTGCTGACCGGCATGGGGCGCGACGGTGCCCAGGGGCTAAAATTGCTGCGTGAACAAGGATATTTGACCATCGCCCAAGATCAGCAGAGCTCGGCGGTGTATGGCATGCCCAAAGCGGCGGCGGCAATTGATGCTGCTGTTGAAATTCGCCCACTGGACAGAATTGCGCCCCGATTGCGGGAGGTTTTTGCAAAATGATCAAAAACCCTCCCGCGGTGCCGGCTTGCAGGAAAGTAATTCAGGTGACTGCACATGAATGATTTACAGATCGACGACATCAAGACCGACGAAAATGCCGCCATGGTGTTGCTGGTCGACGACCAGGCCATGATCGGCGAAGCCGTGCGGCGTGGCCTGGCCCATGAAGAAAACATCGACTTTCACTTCTGCGCCGACCCGCATCAGGCGATTGCCCAGGCGATTCGCATCAAGCCGACGGTGATTCTGCAAGACTTGGTCATGCCGGGGCTCGACGGCCTGACGCTGGTGCGTGAATACCGCAACCATCCGGCCACGGCGAATATCCCGATCATTGTGCTTTCGACCAAGGAAGACCCGCTGATCAAGAGCGCGGCGTTTTCGGCCGGGGCCAACGATTACCTGGTCAAGCTGCCGGACAACATCGAGCTGGTGGCGCGCATTCGCTATCACTCACGCTCGTACATGACGCTGTTGCAGCGGGACGCGGCGTATCGCGCGTTGCGGGTCAGCCAGCAGCAGTTGCTGGACACCAATTTGGTGCTGCAACGGCTGATGAACTCCGACGGCCTGACCGGGCTGTCCAATCGTCGCCACTTCGACGAATACCTGGAACTGGAATGGCGCCGTGCCATGCGTGACCAGACTCAGTTGTCGCTGCTGATGATCGATGTGGATTTCTTCAAGACTTACAACGACAGCTTCGGCCACGTCGAGGGCGACGAAGCCCTGCGCAAGGTCGCTGCGACGATCCGCGAAGCCAGCAGTCGTCCTTCGGACCTGCCGGCGCGTTACGGCGGTGAAGAGTTTGCCCTGGTGCTGCCGAACACCTCGCCGGGCGGCGCACGCTTGGTGGCGGAAAAGCTACGCATGGCGGTGGCGGCGCTGAAAATCCCGCATATTGCGCCGGCTGAAGGCGCCAGCCTGACCATCAGCATTGGGCTGTCGACCATGACCCCAGTGCAGAGCAGCGATTGTCGGCAGCTGATCATGGCAGCGGATAAAGGCTTGTATACGGCCAAGCACAATGGGCGCAATCAGGTGGGTATCGAATAATTCGCAATGACGCTGATCCCCTGTGGGAGCGGGCTTGCTCGCGAATGCGGTGGGTCAGTCACTGATTCACAATCTGACACACCGCATTCGCGAGCAAGCCCGCTCCCACATTTGATCTTCATTGTTCCCGAGATAGCGTATAACCCCGCCTTTTCGCCAAGCGGGCTGCCGTTAGCCCCGGTTTGTCGTTATACTCGTCGGCTTTCAAAAGTTCGCCAACGAGTGCTGCCCGCCATGGAAATCAACCCGATCCTTAACACCATCAAGGACCTGTCCGAGCGCTCCGAAACTATTCGGGGGTATCTTTGACTACGATCAAAAGCATGAGCGTCTGACCGAAGTCAATCGCGAGCTTGAAGATCCGGCTGTCTGGAACAAACCTGAATACGCCCAGGAACTGGGCCGCGAGCGCGCTGCGCTGGCGCAGATCGTCGACACCCTCGACGAGCTGAACACCGGTCTGGGCGATTGCCGCGACCTGCTGGACATGGCCGTCGAAGAAAATGACGAAGGCGCAGTGGGCGATGTCGTCGCCGAGCTGGCCCGTCTCGAGGAAAACCTCGCCAAGCTCGAATTCCGCCGCATGTTCAGCCACGAAATGGACCCGAACAACGCCTACCTGGACATCCAGGCCGGTTCCGGCGGCACCGAGGCCCAGGACTGGGCCAACATCCTGTTGCGCATGTACCTGCGCTGGGCCGACAAACGCGGTTTCGACGCGACCATCATGGAGCTGTCAGCCGGTGAAGTCGCCGGCATCAAAGGCGCGACCGTACACATCAAGGGCGAATACGCCTTTGGCTGGTTGCGTACCGAAATCGGCGTGCACCGCCTCGTGCGCAAAAGCCCGTTCGACTCCGGCAACCGTCGCCACACTTCGTTTTCGGCAGTTTTCGTCTCGCCAGAGATCGATGACAAAGTGGAAATCGAGATCAACCCGGCCGACCTGCGGATCGACACCTACCGCTCCTCCGGTGCCGGTGGCCAGCACGTAAACACCACCGACTCGGCCGTACGTATCACCCACGTACCGACCAACACCGTGGTCAGCTGCCAGAACGAACGTTCCCAGCACGCGAACAAGGACACCGCCATGAAAATGCTGCGGGCCAAGTTGTACGAGCAGGAAATGCAGAAGCGCAACGCCGCTTCCCAGGCGCTGGAAGACACCAAGTCGGATATCGGTTGGGGTCACCAGATCCGTTCTTATGTGCTCGATGCGTCGCGGATCAAGGATCTGCGCACTAACATCGAACGCAGCGACTGCGACAAGGTGCTCGACGGTGATATTGACGAATACCTGGAAGCCAGCCTGAAATCGGGGCTTTAAACCGTTAGCCAAGACCTTAAGTCCCCTGCCTCCGGTGGGGGCAACGAACCTGTGATGGAATTTCAAAAGACATGAGCGACCAACAACTCGACCCGCAAGCCCTGCAACAGGAAGAAAATTCCCTGATCGCCCTGCGCAAGGAAAAGCTTGCTGCCGAGCGCGCCAAGGGCAACGCCTTCCCGAACGACTTCCGCCGTGACAACTACTGCGATGCCTTGCAGAAACAGTACGCGGACAAGACCAAGGAAGAGCTGGCAGAGGCTGCAATCCCGGTCAAGGTTGCCGGTCGCATCATGCTCAACCGTGGCTCGTTCATGGTGATCCAGGACATGACCGGTCGCATTCAGGTTTACGTGAACCGTAAAACCCTGCCTGAAGAAACCCTGGCCTCGGTGAAAACCTGGGACATGGGCGACATCATTGCGGCTGAAGGCACCCTGGCGCGCTCCGGCAAGGGCGACCTCTACGTTGAAATGACCAGCGTACGCCTGTTGACCAAGTCGCTGCGCCCGCTGCCGGACAAGCACCACGGCCTGACCGACACCGAACAGCGTTACCGTCAGCGCTACGTTGACCTGATCGTTAACGAAGACGTGCGCCAGACCTTCCGCGTGCGTTCGCAGGTGATTGCGCACATCCGCAGCTTCCTGATGGCGCGTGACTTCCTGGAAGTCGAAACGCCGATGCTGCAAACCATCCCCGGTGGTGCCGCCGCCAAGCCGTTCGAAACCCACCACAACGCGCTGGACTTGGAAATGTTCCTGCGTATCGCGCCTGAGCTGTACCTCAAGCGCCTAGTTGTTGGCGGCTTCGAAAAGGTCTTCGAGATCAACCGCAACTTCCGTAACGAAGGCGTTTCGACCCGTCACAACCCAGAATTCACCATGTTGGAGTTCTACCAGGCCTACGCCGACTACGAAGACAACATGGACCTGACCGAAGAACTGTTCCGCGAACTGGCACAGTTGGTCCTGGGTTCCACCGATGTGCCGTACGGCGACAAGGTGTTCCACTTTGGCGAGCCGTTCGTGCGCCTGTCGGTGTTCGATTCGATCCTCAAGTACAACCCTGAGTTGACCGCTGACGACCTGAACGATATCGACAAGGCCCGCGCCATTGCCAAGAAAGCCGGCGCCAAGGTGCTGGGCTTCGAAGGCCTGGGTAAATTGCAGGTGATGATTTTTGAAGAGCTGGTGGAGCACAAGCTGGAGCAGCCGCACTTCATTACCCAGTACCCGTTCGAAGTGTCGCCGCTGGCCCGTCGCAACGACGACAACCCGAACGTCACCGACCGTTTCGAGCTGTTCATTGGCGGGCGCGAAATCGCCAACGCCTATTCCGAGCTGAACGACGCGGAAGATCAGGCCGAGCGCTTCATGGCCCAGGTGGCCGACAAGGACGCCGGCGACGATGAGGCCATGCACTACGACGCCGACTTCGTCCGCGCTCTGGAATACGGCATGCCGCCAACGGCCGGTGAAGGTATCGGCATCGACCGCTTGGTGATGCTGTTGACCAACTCGCCGTCGATCCGCGACGTGATCTTGTTCCCGCACATGCGGCCACAAGCGTAACCGTAGCGAAACCCGAAGCCGCCTTTTATAAGGCGGCTTTTTTATGTGGCGTATTCAGCCGTCAAGAGAACGGCGCCAGGTGAACGTTGCCACCCTGTGCGTGGGATGATCGTTCCCACGCTCTGCTTGGGATGATCGTTCCCACGCTCTGCATGGGAATGTAGCCCGTGACGCTCTGCGTCACCTCTTAAAGGAAGATCTGTCGTGAACCGCGTAATGGCTCAAGAAGGCGCCGCCGGCATTGCTGCTGCCGTGGCTGAAAGTGTCCAGTACCAAGGCCGCAAGGCCAGCCGCCGAGGCAGCGAGCAGCGCCGGCAGGATATTCTCGATGCGGCCATGCGCATCGTAGTGCGCGACGGCGTACGTGGCGTGCGCCACCGCGCCGTGGCGGCAGAAGCCGGGGTGCCATTGTCGGCCACTACCTACTACTTCAAAGATATCGATGACCTGCTCACCGATACCTTCGCCCAATACGTGGAACGCAGCGCCGCCTTCATGGGCAAACTGTGGGTACGCAACGAAGGCCTGCTGCGTGAGATGGTCGCCTATGGCGACGGCAGCCCGCAGTCGCGCTCGCAATTGGCCGATGACATTGCGCGGCTCACCGCCGATTACGTGCTGCGCCAACTGACCAACCGTCGTGAACACCTGATGGCCGAACAGGCCTTTCGCCAGGAAGCCTTGCTCAACCCGCGTCTGGCTGAACTGGTGCGCTCACACCAGCAGATTCTGCTGCAGGGCACCGGGCAGTTTTTCCAGGTGTTGGGCTCCCGTGAGCCGCAACAGGATGCCAAAGTGTTGACGGCGATTATCAGTCGGATGGAATATCAAGGCCTGCTTGGCGGCCCAGAGCCTCTGACGGGCGAAGAGATGCTTGAGATCCTCAAGCGTTACATGCATTTGGTGTTGGCCTCGGTCTAGCCAGCCCTGTGCACTATCCGCTTTATGTGGGAGCTGGCTTGCCTGCGATACAGGCGCCTCGGTGCATCCGGTAACCCGAGGTGATGCTATCGCAGGCAAGCCAGCTCCCACGCTGATGGAGTACGCAATGAAAACTTGGCGTGTGGCGATCATCGCCTTGTCATTCCTGTTGCTGAGCGGTTGCCTGGTGACCTTCAAGGACCCGCTGCCGGCGCGCGAATCGGCGCCGGATGCCTTGCTCGGCCACTGGTCGAGCAAAAATGCCTGGGGCGAACCGCTCAATCTGCAGATCACCCGAGTCGCTGAGCACCGTTACAAAGCCGTGAGCTACCCTAAAGCCAAGCCGGGCCAGCGCGATGAATACCTGTTTACGGTCTCTCGTCATGGCAACCGCTGGTATTTGTCGGCGCCGCTGCCGGAGAAGCTGGGCGGGCATTTTTTCCTGGCTGGATTTGAATTTGATGAAAAGCACGAATTGGTGGTCTACAACCTCGACCTTGAGCAGATCCATCAAGCCATAGGCCAAAACGTGTTACATGGCAGCACCGCCGACACCGTCGAAGGCGCCGGCGTGCTGGTCGACAGCCCCATGGAACAGGTGTTTGCCTACCTGGATGACCCGGCCAATGCCGATGTGTTCGTTGAAGCCGTGCGCTACCAGCGCGCGGGCAAATAACGTTTAAAGAGGAAGCACCGGGTGGACGATTACCAGCAGACGATACGCACCTTGTCTGATCGCATTGTGCTGGCGCAAACACCGATTCGCGTCCTCGACGCCGTGAAGTGGGACGAGAACATTCGTCAGGGGTTCCTCAAGGCCAAGGGCAAGGCCCTGCCCGCCGTAGACCGTGATTACTACCTGGGCCGGCCGCTGGCGTTCGACTCCAGCGCGGTCAAGCTTGAGTTCCAGAACATCGAGCGCGACATCACCCGCCAGCTTGGCCAATTCAACCCGGTCGGGCAGATCATGCGGCGCATGTGCAAGGAGTACCGCATGGTGGTGCGCATGCTCGAAGCGCGCGGCACCGAGGACTTCGGCCTGATATCCCAGGAGTTGTATGGCGCCGCCTCCGATGCCTTCCATGCCGGCGACCCGACCCTGGCTGACCTCGGCCTGATGCTCTGCGACTACCTCAACAATATCGACGGCCGTGGCGACCTCAAAGACGAAGCCAAGACCCTCACCGCCAAAGATGCCGTGGCCTTGCTGCAAACCCGCCTGAACAAAGTGTTTGGCGAGGCGGAAGAAACCATCCGTGTATTTGAGTCCGACGGTATTGTCGCCGACGCGGCGGCGGGCGCCGACTACATCAAGATTCGCGCCGACGCGATGTTCAACCACCGTGATGTGCGCGCGCTGGAGGTGCATGAAGGGCTGGTGCACGTCGGCACCACGCTCAACGGCCAGAACCAGCCGATCTGCACGTTCCTGTCCAAAGGCCCGCCGTCATCGACTGTGACTCAGGAAGGCCTGGCGATTCTGATGGAGATCATCACCTTCGCTTCCTACCCGAGCCGCTTGCGCAAGCTGACCAACCGCACCCGCGCCATTCATATGGTCGAGGAGGGCGCCGACTTCCTGCAGGTGTTCGAATTCTTCCGCGAGCAAGGCTTTGAAATGGCCGAAAGCTATGGCAACGCCAGCCGGGTTTTCCGTGGTTCAACGCCGACCGGTCTGCCGTTTACCAAGGATTTGTCCTACCTAAAGGGCTTTATCATGGTCTACAACTACATCCAGCTGGCCGTGCGCAAAGGCAAGCTGGAACAAGTGCCGCTGCTGTTCTGCGGCAAGACCACCCTGGAAGACATGCGTACCCTGCGCCAATTGGTGGATGAAGGCTTGGTCGTGCCGCCCAAGTACCTGCCTGAGCAGTTCCGCGACATGAACGCGCTGGCGGCGTGGATGTGCTTCTCCAACTTCCTCAATCACTTGAGCCTGGACCGGATCGAGGCGGATTACTCGAATATCCTTTAGAGATTTCCCTGAAGGAACCTGTTCTAAATGTGGGCGCGGGCTTGCTCGCGAAAGCGCTACATCAGACACACATGTGTCGACTGACACACTGTCTTCGCGAGCAAGCCCGCTCCCACATTTGGATCTCCACAAGGCTGAGAGTTTCAGCTAAATCACAAGGCTTCAACGGATGAGAATCCTCGGCATTCTTTGCCTGCTCTTCACCTTGAACGGTTGCAGCTCGCTGCTGTTCTACCCCGAACCCGGCCTGCCGTTCACGCCGGAAAAAGCCCACCTGCAGTACCGCGACGTCACGATCACCACCGCCGACGGGGTAAAACTTCACGCCTGGTGGCTGCCGGCCAAACCCGGTGTGCCCGTCAAAGGCACGGTGCTGCACCTGCATGGCAACGGCGGCAACCTCGCTTGGCACCTGGGCGGCAGTTGGTGGTTGCCGGAGCAGGGCTATCAAGTGCTGCTGCTGGACTACCGCGGCTATGGCCTGTCGGAAGGCAAACCGTCGTTGCCGGCGATCTATCAGGACATCGATGCGGCGTTCAACTGGATCGACACAGCGCCCGAAACCCAGGGCCAACCGTTGATTGTGTTGGGCCAAAGCCTGGGCGGTGCGCTGGCGGTGCATTACCTGGCGGCGCACCCGGAGCGTCAGGCGCAGCTCAAGGCGCTGGTCTTGGACGGCGTGCCCGCCAGTTATCGTGACGTAGGACAATTCGCCCTCAGCACCTCCTGGTTAACATGGCCGTTTCAGGTGCCCCTGTCTTGGCTGGTGCCCGACGGTGACAGTGCGATCAACACCATGGCGCAGCTGACCAACGTGCCGAAATTGCTGTTTCATAGCCTGGATGACCCGATTGTTCCGCTGGCCAACGGCATTCGCCTGTATCAGGCCGCGCCGCCGCCCAGGGTGTTGCAGTTGACCCGCGGTGGCCACGTGCAGACCTTTGCCGACAAGACCTGGCAAACCGTGATGCTGCGCTATCTGGATGACCCGCAGCACTTCAACGGCCTGCGCCGCCTGGGGGAAATCCCCAACTACCCGAACCCTAAAGTTGATTGATCAGAGAGCCCGCAATGAGCGAAGAACGCAATATGATCCCGCTGATCCTCACCGGCATCGGCACCATCATCGGCACCGTCGGTTGCCTGTGGTACTACGGCTACCTGCACTTCGCCAAGCCGGAAGATGCGTTGCTGCTCAGCGATTTCACCCTGCTCAAGACGGTGCCGGGAGAAGACTACAAAATCTCCCTGACCCCTGCCGCGCAGGTGGCGCAGTGTGTCGACGGTGTGCTGGTGATGTTTGATACCGAGCAAAAAGGCTTGAGCGGTGTGCTGGTGAACAACAAGAAGCAAGCCGTGCGGTGCATGGGCCAGGAAACTCCGCAACTCCAGAAGTAGCTCCCCCGTTAATCAAATCGCCGATTTACGGAAATATCTGGAACCGTATTGCGTAAGAAGCCACTGAATGACTTGTCAGTGTTGCTGATAGTTAACTTACGTATAACGATTTCGGAGAATGATCATGATTGGTGGAATTGGCGCGATCAGTAAGATGTTGGAAATGGCCCAGGGCGCAGAAAAACTGGGTAAAGGTGGCGAGCAAGGTGCACAAGGCGGGGAAGGTGCACAGGGCGGGGAAGGCGCGCAGAAGCAAGACCCGATTAAGATGCTCATGGACATGCTGTCGAAGGCGGCGGGTGGTGCTCAAGGCGGCGGCGGCTCCTCAGGTTCCGAGGGCTCTGAGGGCCAGATGGACCCAGAGAAACTTGAGAAATTGATGGCGGGTCGCCAAGGCTTGGCGGCAATGATGCCTGAAAGTGACAATGATCGACCAGTCAAAGTCTGATAGGTAAAAAACCCACCGTAAGGTGGGTTTTTTTACTGCTTCAAACGATCAATTAGCAACGGAAGAACGTGGCTTGACCGGTTGGTTGTCGTTGGAGATGGTCACTTCAACGCGGCGGTTCATGGCACGGCCCGAGACGCTGCCGTTGTCGGCAACCGGGTATTCCTTGCCGTAACCCTGGGTCACGATGCGCGAGATATCCACGCCCTGTTGCGCCAGTGCACGTTGTACCGAAGCGGCACGACGCTCGGACAGGCTCTGGTTGTACGCGTCGGAACCGGTGCTGTCGGTGTAGCCTTCGACGATCACTTTACGGTCCGGGTTATCACGCAGGAACTGCGCCAGCTTGGTGATGTTGACCAGGCCGCTGGATTTGAGGTCGGACTTGTTGGTGGCGAACAGCACGTCACCGAACGTCACCAGGGTGCCGCGATCAGTCTGCTTGGCGTTCAAGCTGTTTTGCAGTTGCTTGATCTGCGCATCACGGGCGTCCAGCAGGGCACGGGCACGCTCGTCGCCAGCGTTTTTCAGCTTGGCTTCGGATTCGCGCAGGGAGATGGTGTCTTTGGCCACTTCAACGCGCTGGTTGGTCAGGTAGGCCAGTTGGTCGACCTTCTTCTCGTCTTCCTTGTCGCGGTAGGCCTTGTCAGCCTTGTCCAGCCACTCGCTGGCGTCTTTGGTTTCCAGCGCCGCAAGCTTGGTGGCTTGTGGATTGGTTTGCAGGGCCGAGAAATTGGTCCGTGCGTTTTCCAGGTTCGCGTTCGGCGGGGTGGAGCAGGCCGCCAGGGCAACGCTCATCGCCAGCAGGGCAGGGATCATCAATTGTTTACGCATAGTCGTGTCGTCCTTTCAATTCGATATCAGGTGCGATGCAGTCAAGTGGCAGCGGCTTACTTCTGCTGGATAGCAGCCGGGCGCATGCCTTCCTTGCGCAGCTCGTCAACAGCCTTCTGGGAATCCTTTACTGCCTGTTCAGCCTTGGCGGCCTGAGATTTACGCTCAGCGACGCGAGCGTCCCACTCGGCCTGCTCAGCCAGTTGGCGAGCCTTGTCGTAGTTCTTGTCGTGCATGGCGATTTCGGCTTCTTTGAGCTTGTCCTGAGCCGACTTCATTTCCACCGCTGCGTACTCGGTGCCGCCGGCGCTGACCGCGCTGTTCACCGCAGATTGGGTCACAGCGTATTGCTCGGTCGGAGGGTTGCCGGCGCAGCCCGCCAGAACGAAGCTGGTGCCGATTGCCAGCGCGGCCAATTTCAGCCCGCGCAGGTGGTTAAACGAGGATTTGGCAGTGCTGGTCTTCATCGTCTTCAACTCCATTGTGTAACTCCTGAAAAACATCAAAATCCATGGCACTGGTCAGCGGTTCGGGTCTCGGCGGTAAAGCTCGAAACACGCTTTCAAACGGCCGTTCCAAGTGATGGCTTACTGGCTGTGACCGGAGGCTTTTTTCAAAAGTTCAGAGAAGATGGCGAATTGCCTAAAAAAATATCTGACTGAATGGTCAGCATTTAAAAGTTGGAACTTTCGCCACGCGCAGAGGTACTCCGGGCCCGTGAAAGGCCCGGAATACTTGGGTTAAAAGAGGTTTTTCAGATGTGTATCAGTGCTTCTGTTCGTCAGCGCTGTCTGACAAATTATGTAGATAGCGCCGGGACAACGTGAGAAAGCGTGGCGTCGGGCCAACGTCTTCGTACAGGGGATCACCCTCTTCATCGGTGGCGATCACGTGCTGACCCTTGATGTACGGAAAGCTCGCTTCCAGCTCTTCAAGGGCGGCGCCGATCAGCTCGCCAAGCAGTTCTTCGGTGTGGCGCTTGGGGTACATCTCGGCGATCGCGGCCAGGCGCGCCGCGGACTCCACGTCCAGATGAATCGCGTACTCGGTCTTGGTCAGGCGACCCTTGGCGTTCTCTTCCCAATGCTGGGCCAGTTCTCGGATTTTCATGGCAACCTCAATGAGCCCGCGGTAGCAGGCGGTGATGAGTGTCCGGCCGCCTGCGCGGATAACGCGGCGACTCACAGTTGAGACTAGCTGCAACTCACAAGGTTTAAAGTGTCTTGTCAGAAACCGACGCGGGCGGCACTCTGGAACACTTGCGCGTCCCGGATTTCTGGCTGGAGATTGGCTGATGAGTGATATCGATGCACGCTTGCGTGAGGATGTTCACCTGCTGGGTGAGCTGTTGGGCAACACCATTCGAGAGCAGTACGGCGACGACTTTCTCGACAAGATCGAGCAGATCCGCAAAGGCGCCAAGGCTGACCGCCGCGGCGCCGCAGCCGAGCAAGCGGCCGGCGAGGAACTCAGCGCCAGCTTGAACCAATTGCAGGAAGACGAGCTGCTGCCCGTGGCGCGGGCCTTCAACCAGTTCCTCAATTTGGCCAACATTGCCGAGCAATACCAGTTGATCCACCGGCGCGATGAGTCGCAACCGGCGCCCTTCGAATCCCGCGTATTGCCGGAGTTGCTGGCCCGCCTGCAAAGCGAAGGCCACAGCAACGAATCCCTGGCCCGCCAGTTGGCGCGGCTGGAGATCGAGCTGGTCCTTACCGCCCACCCGACCGAAGTGGCGCGCCGCACCCTGATTCAAAAATACGATGCGATTGCCGCGCAACTGGCACTGCAGGATCACCGCGACCTCACCACGGCCGAACGCGAGCAGATCCGCGAACGCCTGCAACGGTTGATCGCCGAAGCCTGGCACACCGAAGAAATCCGCCGCGTGCGGCCTACTCCGGTGGACGAGGCCAAATGGGGCTTTGCGGTGATCGAGCATTCGCTGTGGCACGCCATCCCCAATTACTTGCGCAAGGCCGACCAGGCCTTGCACGCCGCCACCGGCCTGCACTTGCCCTTGGAGGCAGCGCCGATTCGCTTTGCTTCCTGGATGGGTGGCGACCGTGACGGCAACCCGAATGTCACCGCGCCGGTCACCCGTGAAGTGCTGTTGCTGGCACGCTGGATGGCGGCGGATCTGTACTTGCGCGATATCGACCAGCTGGCCTCCGAGCTGTCGATGCAGCAGGCCAGCCCGGCGTTGCAAGTCAAGGTCGGCGACAGCGTCGAGCCTTATCGCGCCTTGCTCAAGCAACTGCGTGAACGCCTGCGCGCCACGCGCCAATGGGCCCACACCTCACTGACCGCCAACACTCCGGCGCCGGCTGAAGTGCTGCAGAACAACCGCGACCTGCTCGATCCGCTGGAGCTGTGTTACCAGTCGCTGCACGAGTGCGGCATGGGCGTGATCGCCGATGGCCCGCTGCTCGACTGCCTGCGCCGTGCCGTCACCTTCGGCCTGTTCCTGGTGCGCCTGGATGTGCGCCAGGATTCCAGCCGACATTCATCGGCCATGACCGAAATCACCGATTACCTGGGCCTGGGTCGCTACGAAGATTGGGACGAAGAGGCGCGCATCAGCTTCCTGACCAAGGAACTGGCCAATCGTCGACCGTTGCTGCCGGGCTACTTCAAACCGTCGGCGGAGACTGCCGAGGTGTTGAATACCTGCAAGGAAATCGCTGCCGCACCGGCTGCGTCACTGGGCTCGTATGTGATCTCGATGGCCGGCGCCGCCTCCGATGTGCTGGCGGTGCAACTGCTGCTTAAAGAGTCGGGCGTGCAACGGCCGATGCGTGTGGTGCCGCTGTTCGAAACCCTGGCCGACCTGGATAACGCCGGGCCGGTCATGGAAACCCTGCTGCAATTGCCAGGCTATCGCGCACGGTTGCAAGGCCCGCAGGAAGTGATGATTGGCTACTCGGACTCCGCCAAGGACGCCGGCACCACCGCCGCCGCCTGGGCGCAGTACCGGGCGCAGGAACGGTTGGTGGATATCTGCCGCGAACAACAGGTGGAATTGCTGTTGTTCCACGGGCGCGGTGGCACCGTCGGCCGTGGCGGCGGCCCCGCGCACGCGGCGATCCTGTCGCAACCGCCGGGCTCGGTGGCGGGGCGTTTCCGCACCACCGAACAAGGCGAGATGATCCGCTTCAAGTTTGGCCTGCCGGACATCGCCGAGCAGAACCTCAACCTCTATCTGGCCGCCGTACTGGAAGCCACACTGTTGCCACCGCCGCCACCTGCGCCGGCCTGGCGGCATTTGATGGACGAATTGGCGGCAGACGGTGTCAGCGCTTACCGCGCCGTGGTGCGGGAAAATCCGCAGTTCGTCGAGTACTTCCGTCAATCCACCCCAGAGCAGGAGTTAGGTCGCTTGCCGCTGGGCAGCCGCCCGGCCAAACGCCGTGCCGGCGGCATCGAAAGCCTGCGGGCGATCCCGTGGATCTTCGGCTGGACCCAAACTCGCCTGATGCTGCCCGCCTGGCTCGGCTGGGAAGCAGCATTGAGCAAGGCCTTGGAGCGCGGCGAAGGCGAGCTGCTGGGGCAGATGCGCGAGCAATGGCCATTCTTCCGTACCCGCATCGACATGCTGGAAATGGTGCTGGCCAAGGCCGATGCCGACATCGCACGTTTGTATGACGAGCGTCTGGTGCAGCCTGACCTGCTGCCATTGGGTGCGCACTTACGCGACCTATTGTCGCAGGCGTGCAGCGTGGTGCTTGGCCTGACTGGCCAGTCGCAACTGCTGGCCCATAGCCCAGACACACTTGAGTTCATCCGCCTGCGCAACACCTACCTCGACCCGTTGCACTTGCTGCAGGCCGAGTTGCTGGCACGCTCGCGTCAACAGCAAGCAGCACAAGACAGCCCTCTGGAACAGGCGCTGCTGGTGTCCGTGGCCGGTATTGCCGCCGGTTTGCGTAACACCGGTTAAGGTTTTCTGCGTGTTCTCAAAGGCTTGCAGATAAACCATGACGACCGCCCCGAACAGGGCGGTCGGCGTTTAGGGTGCAGGGTTGCACTCAGGCACACCCGACCTGTGACGCATGCGCGGCGCGGGTTCTTGCGACTTTCGGCGGCTTGTATGGATAGAGCCCGCTGTGTATCTTGATCAGCCTTTGGCCGTTTGATCGGCTAGACCCATATTTTTACGAGATTGGCCCCACGCGGCGAATCCGAGCGTCATCTCTATAAAAAATTGAGGAGCACATCGATGCGCGTCATTCTGCTGGGAGCTCCCGGGGCCGGTAAAGGTACTCAGGCAAAGTTCATCACTGAAAAGTTCGGCATTCCACAAATCTCCACCGGTGACATGCTGCGCGCCGCCGTCAAGGCCGGCACCGAGCTGGGCCTGATCGCAAAAAGCGTGATGGACAGCGGTGGCCTGGTCTCCGACGACCTGATCATCAACCTGGTCAAGGAACGCATCAGCCAGCAAGACTGCCAGAACGGTTTCCTGTTCGACGGTTTCCCACGCACCATTCCCCAGGCTGAAGCCCTGGTGAAGGCCGGTGTCGAGCTGGACGCCGTGGTTGAAATCGCGGTTGAAGATGAAGAAATCGTCCAGCGTATCGCTGGCCGTCGTGTTCACGAAGCCTCGGGCCGCGTTTACCACGTCGTCTACAACCCGCCAAAAGTGGCCGGCAAGGACGATGTCACCGGCGACGACCTGGTGCAGCGTAAAGACGATACCGAAGAAACCGTGCGTCATCGCCTGTCGGTCTACCATTCGCAGACCAAGCCACTGGTGGATTTCTACCAGAAGCTGTCCGCTGCCCAGGGCAAGCCGAAGTACAGCCACATCCCAGGTGTTGGTTCGGTAGAAGCCATCACCGCCAAGGTGTTGCAAGCGCTGAGCTGATCAAACGATTAGCTGCACGCACAACGGCCCGCTTGCGGGCCGTTGTTGTTTATACTGGCGCACTTTTTTTCGACTTGGACACCTACACCCATGAGCACCCTGCTGGCCCTGGACACCGCGACTGAAGCTTGCTCCGTTGCCTTGCTGCACGACGGCAAGGTCACGAGCCACTACGAGGTGATCCCGCGCCTGCACGCGCAGAAGCTGTTGCCGATGATCAAGCAACTGCTTGAAGACGCGGGCACCACGCTGTCTGCCGTGGATGCGATTGCCTTCGGCCGTGGCCCAGGTGCATTCACCGGCGTGCGTATTGCCATCGGCGTGGTGCAGGGCCTGGCGTTTGCATTGGAGCGCCCGGTGTTGCCGGTCTCCAATCTGGCAGTGCTGGCCCAACGTGCCCTGCGTGAACACGGCGCCTCGCAAGTCGCAGCGGCTATCGATGCGCGCATGGATGAAGTGTATTGGGGTTGCTACCGCGAGACCGACGGCGAAATGCGCCTTGTGGGCGTGGAAGCGGTGCAGCCGCCCCAGGCTTCTGAATTGCCTGCGGATGCCAGCGGTGACTGGTTCGGTGCCGGCACTGGCTGGGGTTATGGCGAGCGCATCGGCGTAAAGCTGGTCGGCCAGGACGCCGCGATGTTGCCCCATGCCGAAGACTTGCTGACCCTGGCGCGCTTTGCGTTCGAGCGTGGCGAGGCGATTCCGGCCGATCAGGCAGCGCCGGTTTACCTGCGTGATAAGGTCGCGCAAACCAAGGCCGAACGCGGCCTTTAACTGTGGCGAGGGAGCTTGCTCCCGCTGGGCCGCGAAGCGGCCCCGCTCATAAAAGACTGGGACTGCTGCGCAGTCCAACGGGAGCAAGCTCCCTCGCCACATTAAGTACGGCATACCAAAAATTCGCCAATCGTCAGAATTTGCCCCTGTTTTTAAACCTTTTACAAATTATGTGTTCTAGTTATCACCAGAGCATTTGCGCGCCATGGAAAGTGCCGCTAAATTGCCATCATTGATACCGAGTCTGCATGTATGCGTATAGACGGCTTTTCCTCACAGTCCTACCCACTCAAGCGTAAGCCGCGTAAGGCTAACGTGACGGTAGACGACTCCGTCGAAGATTCACCGGATTTCATCGAGGTCCAGTCCGAGTCGCAGTCCGGCGCCCAAGGTGCCGCCGGTGCCGCCGGTGCGCGTATCAGCGGTCTTCCCGCCCGTCAGCAAGACATGGTCTTCCCCCGCTCCATGAGCAAAAGCGTCGCCACCGCCCTGGCCAGCTACCTGACCACCGCCGGCTTTGTCGAATGGGATATGGAAGTGCTGGGTCTCGACATCCATATCTGATGCGTCTGCCTTACTTTATTGGTTGCCCGTCCTGGAGTGAAAACGCCTGGCGCGAGTACTTGTACCCAGCCGATGCACGCTCCGGCGACTACCTCGCGTTGTATTCCCAGGTCTTCAACGCCGTTGAAGGCAATACCACATTTTACGCTCGACCCTCGGCCGCGACTGTGCAGCGCTGGGCCGAAATCATGCCTGAGGATTTTCGCTTCACCGCCAAATTCCCCGGAGACATCAGCCACGGTGGCGACCTGCGTGAGCAACTGCCGGCGGCAGAAAGTTTTGTCGGCTTGATGAGCCCATTGGGTGAGCGTGTTGCGCCGCTGTGGCTGCAACTGTCAGCGAGCTTTTCGCCGCAACGCCTTGGTGAGCTGGCAGGTTTTATTGATGGCATTGAGCGCCCGCTGGCCGTGGAAGTGCGCCACCCGGAATTCTTCGCCAAAGGCGATGCCGAGCGGATGCTCAACCGCCTGCTGCGCGACCGTGGTGTCGAGCGAATCTGTCTTGACCCGCGCGCGCTGTTCAGCTGCACCTCTACCTCAGCCGCCGTGCTGCACGCCCAATCGAAAAAGCCTAAAGTGCCGCCGCGCCCAGCCGCGCTGACGCTGTTTCCCCAAGTGCGCTTTATCGGCCATCCGGAGCTGGAAGCCAACGACCCGTTTCTGATCCCGTGGGTGGAAAAGATCGCCGGTTGGATCGAGGAGGGCCGTACGCCGTATGTGTTCCTGCACACCTCGGATAACCGCCTCGCCGCGCAACTGGCGCTGCGTTTTCATGAAAAACTGATGACGCGCTTGCCGGGCCTGCCGCCGCTGCCGACCTTGCATCGAGAACCCGCAGTGGAGCAACTGGGGTTACTCTAAGGCTCCTTTGTTCCGCCAGGAGTCAGACATGGATGCCCAAACCCTTCGCGCCGAAACCTTCAAAGCCTTGCATGAGCGTGATCGCGCGTTCGTAATGCCCAACCCGTGGGATGCCGGTTCCGCCGTCATGCTTGCCAGCCTTGGCTTTGAGGCCTTGGCCACCACCAGTGCAGGTTATGCGTTCAGCCTGGGGCGGCCGGATGCGGAGGGTGTGTTGTCGCTGGAGGATACCTTGGGCAATGCTTCAGCGATTGTCCGCGCCACCGCACTGCCGGTGGCGGCTGACCTGGAAAACGGCTTCAGCGACACGCCTGAAGGCTGTGCCCAGACCATCCTGCGCGCGGCGGCCACGGGAATCGTCGGCGGCTCCATTGAAGATGCCACGGGGATTGCCGTCGACCCTATCTACCCTTTTGATTTATCTGTTGAGCGCGTCGAAGCTGCCGTCGCTGCTGCCCGCAGCTTGCCATTCCCGTTCACACTGACCGCGCGTGCCGAAAACCTCCTGCATGGCCGCCTGGATTTGCCTGACACCATCCGCCGCCTGCAAGCCTACGCCGAAGCCGGTGCCGACGTGCTTTACGCGCCCGCGTTACGCAGCGCCGAGGAAGTGTTGGCCGTGGTCAAGGCCGTCGCGCCCAAGCCGGTCAACGTGCTGATGTCCGGTGGCTTGAACCTCAGCGTCGCGCAGTTGAGCGCGATGGGCGTGCGCCGCATCAGTGTCGGCTCGGCCATGGCGTTGGCGGCGTATGGTGAGTTCTACCGGGCGGCGCAGGAGGTGTATGAGTTGGGCACCTTTACCTTCACCGACCGCAAGATGCCGTTCAGCCAGGCCAACCAATTCTTCAAGGACTGAGCTGTGCGCTTTTTCAAAGTGACCGGGGCGCTGCTATTGCTGGCTGCAGGGTTTGCACTGGGCGTGTGGCGTGGCTGGGTGCCGTTGCCGGCTGAGTGGAACCCCTGGGCGCCGCTGGATGTGCGCGCCAGCCCGAACCTGCTCACGCGCTTCAAGCTTGGCCGGCTGCAGGATGATCCGGCGTTGTGCGATCAGGTGCTGAAAACCTCGGGTTTGCGCGTCAGCCATCAGGCCGACAGCCCCGCTGACGCTGCGTGCCCATTGCGCAACGTGTTGCGTGTACAAGGCGCCGACGTGGCCTTGAGCAGCAGCTTTCTCGCCAGTTGCCCGTTGGCCGTGGCGTTTGCCCTGTTCGAGCGCCACAGCCTGCAACCGGCGGCCCAGGCGGTGTTTGGCCAGGCGGTGACGCGGGTTGATCACTTGGGCAGCTTTGCCTGTCGCAACCTGTATAACCGCGCAGACGGGCGGCTCAGTCAGCACGCCTCGGCCAATGCCCTGGACATCGCCGGCTTGCGCCTGGCGGATGGGCGCAGCATCAGTGTGCTCAAGGATTGGCCGGGTGAGGGCGACAGCGCGCGTTTTTTGCGCCAGGTACGCGATGGCGCCTGCGCTAATTTCAACGTGGTGTTGAGCCCGGACTACAACGCTGCCCATCGCAACCACTTCCATCTGGACATGGGGCGCTGGTGGGTGTGTCGCTGAGGCTTAGGCGGCCAGGCGCAGGTTGTTGAGGATCAGTGGGCGCGCCCAGTGGTAGTCGAAGTCCAGCGCCTTCTGCTGCGCCAGCAGTGCTTCGGTTGGGTATGGCGTGGCAGGCGGTGGCAGCAGGTCCAGTTCGAACTCGGCAATCGGCAGGTGCAGTGGCTGTGGTTCTGGCGCAGGGCCAGGCTCAGGCAGCGGTTGACCGGCGGTCAGGACAATCGGGCGTACCCAGCCGCTTTCGAAATTCTGCTGGCGCTGTTGGGCGACGATTTCTTCTGCCGGGAACGGCGCGGGGGCCGGTGGCAGCAATTCGGTTTCAAATTCGGCGATTGGCAGGAACAGCGGCTCCGGCGGGGCGATCTCGGTGTCTTTTACGTCGCACTCACGCTGGGTGAGGATCTGCGACAGCAGGTCCGCGCCTTCACTGGGCTCTACCGCAGGGTCTCTCGGTGCCGATGCTTTGGCGGCGAGCGCGTCCGGCGTGTCGCCGAGCTGCTCGGCCAACGCTCGGGCGAAGAAGTCCTGCCACACATGACTCACCCCGGCCAGCGCTTGAGTATTGCGCAGGCCGTAATGGTTGTGGGTCGGCAGTACACCGATAGTTAGGGGAAGAATGTCTGACATTTTTCTCGGTCGACGCTCAGCTCTGGCAAAATACCTGACTGTTGTTTTTATCGGCCGCTGTTTGCCGATCCTTAATATTTTTGAGCGTAGCGATTGATGAGCGAACAACCAGCGGCCAGCCGCATTCGGGTCGAGGCTTTGGCCGAAGGTTTTAAGGCACGTGCCGAGCACTGGGCGTCGCAGCTTGGCCTGCCGTTGCAGCTGGAAGAGGCGGACTTTTCCCTGCAAGTCGGCGAACACGGCCTGCAGCTGCAACAGCTTGGGCCTGACGCGCCAGGGCCGGTGCGCGTGGACTTTGTCGAAGGCGGCGCAGCACATCGGCGTTTGTACGGCGGTGGCAGTGGGCAAATGATCGCCAAGGCTGTGGGCGTTGCCCAAGGCGTACGCCCACGGGTGTTGGACGCCACGGCGGGGCTGGGCAAGGACGCGTTCGTACTGGCCAGCCTGGGTTGCGAGATGAGCTTGATCGAGCGTCAGCCGCTGATCGGCGCCTTGCTCGAGGACGGCCTGGCCCGTGGTGCGGATGACTTTGAAGTGGCGCCGATTGTGGCGCGTATGCAGTTGCTTAAGGGCAACTCCATCGAGGTGATGAGCAACTGGGAGGGCGAGCCGCCGCAGGTGATCTACCTGGACCCGATGTTCCCGCACCGTGAGAAAACCGCCTTGGTGAAGAAGGAAATGCGCCTGTTCCGGCCACTGGTGGGCGATGACCCGGACGCCCCGGCCTTGCTCGCCGCCGCACTGGCCTTGGCCAGCCACCGCGTGGTGGTCAAGCGCCCGCGCAAGGCGCCGTGCATTGAAGGGCCCAAGCCTAGTCATGCGTTGGATGGTAAATCCAGCCGGTATGACATCTATCCTAAGAAGGCTCTAAAACCCTGAGTTCCTGCGGTGGGTGAAGGCCTGTCGCGGCTTGGGCATGAGCGTGGTTTTGGGGCGGGCTTGTTTTTAGGTAGATATGAGTACATATCCGTTTCTGCGGTAACGGCCGCTTAGGGTTTCGCTCTTACAGCGAGTCACTTTTTTACAAACGCCTAAAAAAAGTAACCAAAAAACGCTTTGCCCCACCACTTGGTGCCTCGCCTAGGCTCGGCATGCCCGCACGCAGGCTTGAATCCGTGGGCCGCCGCGATGGGCCATCCCTGGCCCAGCGCGGCTAACCCGGCGTCCTGCCGGGTTACCCACGGATTCAAGCCTGCGTTCGGCCATCGTGGTTAACGGGGCCTGTCAGATCAAGATCAAAATCTACAGCACGGCGGCCTAGTAGCCGACCTGAGTGGTTGAATCAAAAGCAGGGCAACAGCACAGCAAAAACAGAGCAGAAGCAGAGCTGCTTTTTCTGTGGGAGCTGGCTTGCCTGCGATGCAGACACCTCGGTACATCAGGTATACCGAGTTGATGCCTTCGCAGCGGTTCGGCGGTCCGACAAGCCAGCTCCCACCTTTGACCGAGTACACACATCTACCTGATGTATTGAGCTCAAAATGTGGGAGGGGCGGTGCGACGGTTCGACTTGCTCGCGAATGTGGTGTGTCAGTTACAAATAAACTGACTGACACACCGCCATCGGGAGCAAGTCGAACCGTCAGACAGCACAAGGCTTCAAGGCCTATAGGCCCGCATAAACAACCCCACCACTTCCTGCACATGCGCTTCGGCGGCTTCCTCACTCAGTTGCCCGCCGCAGCCATACAGTAAACAGAAATTCGCCGTGCCTTTGAGCAGGCAAAAAAAGTGCTCGGCCGCGGTAAACGGTTTGTCGATGCTCAGGGCGCCGCTCTGGTCGATGCGGCTGAGCAGGCGTTCCATGCCCTGCAGCATGCGCATGGGGCCGGCTTCAAAGAAGATCTGGGAGAGTTTCACGTCCTGATTGCCGGTGGTCATCATCAGGCGGTGCAGGTTTACCGACTCCTCGCTGTTGATCAGCCGATGGAAGCCCCGTGCGATGTTCAGCAGCACGGTGTCCACGGGCACGCCTGCGGGCAGCTCGAAATACATCACCGGCAACTGTTCTTCGCATTTGGCCACGACGGCGGCGGTGAACAGCGTCTCTTTGTCGGTGAAGTGGCTGTAGACGGTCAGTTTCGACACGCCGGCCTCAAGGGCCACGGCATCCATGCTGGTGCTGGCGTAGCCATTGCTCAAAAACAGATTTTTCGCTGCTTCGAGAATTGCCTGGCGTTTTGCCATGTCCTTGGGGCGCCCGGGGCTATTGGTATTTACAGGATTGTCGGACATTTTCACCTTTAATACTGGACTGGTGAGTTTGGTATTAATAACATACCCGCCAGTATAATTATTCCAAGCTCCATTTGCGAAAGGTCCTTCAGCATGCGCAGTACTTTCCTGCCCCTTGCGTTGCCTGTCAGCCTGGTCTTCCTGTTGGCTGCTTGCGGCCATGAAGAAGCGGCCCAAACCACCATCCGCCCGGCCATGGTGGTGCAACCGCAGCCCGCGGCGCAGGCGATGGACAGTTTCCCAGGCGAGGTACGTGCGCGTTATGAGCCGGACCTGGCCTTTCGCATTGGCGGCAAAGTCAGCAAACGTCTGGTGGAGGAGGGCGAGCGGGTCAAGGCCAACCAGCCGCTGGCCGAACTCGACCCGCAGGATGTGCGCCTGCAATTGGAAGCCACTCGCGCCCAGGTCGCTGCTGCCGAAGCCAACCTGAGCCTGGTGCGTGCCGAGCGTGACCGCTACAAGACCCTGATGGACCGTCAGATGGTCAGCCGTTCCCAGTACGACAATTCCGAAAACCTCTACCGATCCGGCGAAGCACGCCTGAAGCAAATCAAGGCCGAATTCGACGTGTCCAGCAACCAGGCCGGTTACGCCGTGCTGCGCGCGCCGCAGGACGGTGTGGTCGCCAAACGCGCGGTGGAAGTCGGCCAAGTGGTGTCCGCTGGCCAGACCGTGTTCACCCTGGCCACCGATGGCGAGCGCGAAGTGCTGATCAGCCTGCCGGAACAAGGCTTCGGCCGCTTCAAGATCGGCCAGCCGGTGTCGGTCGAGTTGTGGAGCCAGCCCGACCAGCGATTTGCCGGGCGCATTCGTGAGCTGTCGCCCGCTGCCGATCCGAAATCCCGCACGTTCGCCGCCCGCGTCGCCTTCACTGGCGGCAAAGTCCCGGCCGAACTGGGCCAAAGTGCCCGCGTATTCATACAAGCCGACGGCGTGATTGCGCTGTCGGTGCCACTGTCGGCCCTGAGTGCGGAGAACGGCGCGTCTTACGTCTGGTCTGTGCAGCCGGACAACACCCTCAAGCGCACGGCGGTACGCATCGGTGCCTTTGGTGAAAAAACCGTACCGGTACTGGAAGGCCTGGCACCCACCGATTGGGTGATTGCAGCTGGCGTGCATGTGCTCCATGAGGGCCAGCACGTGCGCCCGGTGGATCGCTCCAACCGTGTCGTGAATCTGGCGGCCAACAAGGAGTAGTCCCCGATGGGTTTCAATCTTTCCGAATGGGCGCTGCGTAATCGCCAGATCGTACTGTTCCTGATGATCCTGCTGGCGGTGGTCGGCACGCTGTCCTACACCAAGTTGGGGCAAAGCGAAGACCCGCCGTTTACCTTCAAGGCCATGGTGATCAAAACCAACTGGCCGGGGGCCACGGCGCAGGAAGTCTCGCGCCAGGTCACCGAGCGGATCGAGAAAAAACTCATGGAGACCGGCGACTATGAGCGCATCGTCTCCTTCTCGCGGCCGGGTGAATCCCAGGTCACCTTCATGGCGCGCGATTCGATGCACTCGGCGCAGATTCCCGACTTGTGGTATCAGGTGCGCAAGAAGATCAGCGACATTCGCCAGACGTTGCCGCCGGATATCCAGGGGCCGTTTTTCAACGATGAGTTCGGCACCACCTTCGGCAATATCTACGCCTTGACCGGCGACGGCTTCGACTACGCGGTGCTCAAGGACTACGCCGATCGCATCCAGATTCAACTGCAACGCGTGCCGGATGTGGGCAAGGTCGAGCTGCTTGGCCTACAGGACGAGAAGATCTGGATCGAGCTGTCCAACCTCAAACTCGCCACCCTCGGCCTGCCGCTGGCGGCGGTGCAACAAGCGTTGCAGGAGCAGAACGCCGTCTCTACGGCCGGCTTCTTCGAAACCCCGACCGAGCGTGTACAGCTGCGGGTGTCGGGCAACTTCAAGACGGTGGAGGAGATCCGTAACTTCCCGATTCGCGTGGGTGACCGCACCTTGCGTATCGGCGACGTGGCCGACATCCATCGCGGCTTCAACGACCCACCGGCACCGCGCATGCGCTACATGGGCGCAGACGCCATCGGCCTGGCCGTGGCCATGCGTGACGGCGGCGACATTCTGGTATTGGGCAAGGCCCTCGAAGGCCAATTCGCACGCCTGCAAAAGAACCTTCCGGCAGGCATGGAGCTGCGCAAGGTGTCGGACCAACCGGCGGCGGTAAAAACCAGCGTCGGCGAATTCGTCCAGGTCCTCGCCGAGGCACTGGCCATCGTCCTGTTGGTGAGCTTCTTCTCCCTCGGTGTGCGCACCGGCATGGTCGTAGCCCTGGCGATTCCGCTGGTGCTGGCGATGACCTTTACCACCATGTATTACCTGGGCATCGGCCTGCACAAGATTTCCCTCGGCGCACTGGTGTTAGCCCTGGGTTTGCTGGTCGACGATGCGATCATCGCCGTGGAAATGATGGCGATCAAAATGGAGCAGGGCTACGACCGCCTCAAGGCCGCAAGCTTCGCCTGGACCAGCACCGCGTTCCCGATGCTCACCGGCACCTTGATTACCGCCGCAGGCTTCCTGCCAATTGCCACCGCGCAATCGAGCACCGGCGAATACACCCGCTCCATCTTCCAGGTAGTGACCATCGCCTTGCTGGCGTCCTGGGTGGCCGCCGTGGTGTTTGTGCCGTATCTGGGGGAAAAACTCCTGCCGGACTTGGCGAAAATTCATGCTGCCAAACATGGCACTGACGGGCCTGATCCCTACGGCACGCCTTTCTATCAGCGTGTCAGGCGTTTGGTCGAATGGTGTGTGCGTCGGCGCAAAACCGTGATCGTGCTGACGCTGCTGTTGTTTATCGGCTCGGTCGCGCTGTTTCGCTTTGTGCCGCAACAGTTCTTCCCAGCCTCGGGGCGACTGGAGTTGATGGTCGACCTCAAACTGGCTGAAGGCGCTTCCCTGAGCAACACCGCCGAACAGGTCAAACGCCTGGAAGCCTTGCTCAAGGAGCACGCCGGCATCGACAACTACGTGGCCTACGTCGGCACCGGTTCGCCACGCTTCTACCTGCCGTTGGACCAGCAACTGCCCGCCGCCAGCTTCGCGCAATTTGTGGTGCTGGCGAAGACCATCGAAGAGCGCGAAAGCCTGCGCACCTGGCTGATTGAAACCCTTAACGAACAGTTCCCCGAGCTGCGCTCGCGGGTCACGCGCCTGGAGAACGGTCCGCCTGTGGGTTACCCGGTGCAATTTCGTGTGACCGGCGAGCACATCGAAGAAGTCCGCGCCCTGGCGCGCAAAGTGGCGGCCAAGGTTCGCGAAAATACCCACGTGGTCAACGTGCACCTGGACTGGGAAGAGCCGAGCAAAATCGTCTACCTCAATATCGACCAGGACCGCGCCCGCGCGCTGGGTGTGAGCACCGCCAACCTGTCGAAATTCCTGCAGAGTTCACTCACCGGTTCCACCGTCAGCCAGTACCGCGAGGACAACGAGTTGATCGAGATCCTCCTGCGCGGCACCGTGCATGAGCGCAGCGAATTGTCGCTGTTGCCCAGCCTTGCAGTGCCGACGGATAACGGCAAAAGCGTCGCGCTGTCGCAGATCGCCACCCTCGAATATGGTTTCGAAGAGGGCATTATCTGGCACCGCAATCGCCTGCCGACCGTGACCGTGCGCGCCGATATCTATGGCAAGGAACAACCGGCGACCCTGGTCCAGCAAATCCTGCCGACCCTCGAAGGCGTGCGTGCCGAATTGCCGGATGGTTATCTGCTTGAAGTGGGCGGCACCGTCGAGGATTCCGCGCGTGGCCAGAACTCGGTCAAGGCCGGGGTGCCACTGTTTATCGTGGTGGTGCTGACGTTGCTGATGCTGCAACTGCGCAGTTTCTCACGCACGGCGATGGTGTTTCTGACCGCGCCGCTGGGCCTTATCGGCGTGACCTTGTTTCTGCTGGTGTTCCGCCAGCCGTTTGGCTTCGTCGCCATGCTGGGGACCATCGCCTTGTCGGGGATGATCATGCGTAACTCGGTAATCCTGGTGGACCAGATCGAACAAGACATCAAGGCCGGCCTGGCGCCGTGGCAAGCGATCATCGAAGCGACCGTGCGACGCTTCCGCCCGATTGTGCTGACAGCCCTGGCGGCGGTGCTGGCGATGATTCCACTGTCACGCAGCGTGTTCTTCGGGCCAATGGCCGTGGCGATCATGGGTGGGTTGATTGTGGCGACGGCGTTGACCTTATTGTTCCTGCCAGCGTTGTATGCGGCGTGGTTTCGCATCAAGAAGGACGCGCGATAGTTATAGAGGGAGGTATGAGGGCTTTGAGCTGAGGTTAGAGGGTGTGGGAAAAGCCTGAAATCCGATAACTGCTGTTAAAGCCTGAATATCTCCCACGTGGTTTATTAGAGTGCAGGTAATTTTTTATCAACGGTTTTAATAATTGAGGTGTTGGTGTCGGCCAAGGGCGTAATGCGTTGCAGTGTATGATCCAGATGGCTGACCGAGTGGGTATAGAGATGGCAGACGAAACTATCTTCTCCGGTTATTTTATAGCAAACAATACATTCGGCCATCTCTGACAATAGTTGTTCAACTTCCTGAAACTTTCCCGTCAGCGGTTTTACCCGCACCAGTGCCTGTAGCGAAAACCCCAGTGCCTGCGCATCCAACTCTACGCTGAAGCCGCTGATCACTCCCGCCACTTCCAGGCGTTTGAGGCGTTCGCTGCAGCCGGGCGCGGACAAACCCACCTGCCGGCCGAGTGCGCGGATGGACGCGCGGGCGTTCTGGTGCAGTGCAACAATCAACGCGCGATCAAGAGGGTCTAGTTTCTGATCGGTTTTTGTAAGCCTTTTCATTAGATGGACCTTACGAACATTGATGAAATAGCGTGAAAATCTTACATACCACAGTTCCAAGAAAAAAGAATGGATTTTTCCAGAATCCCTCCCTATTGTCTGGCGTGCAGTCATACGCAGTACTGTGCCGCTCTTTCAACTTGATCTATTTATCGAGGGATTGAAATGAACTACGTACTTGATGAGGCTCGCCTGCAACAGCACCACGTTAATAACTTTCCTGACGCGCACTTGTTTTCACTGCGACATGAATTTTCCCGCAACGGGTTTATAAAGTTGCGCGATATTGTCGATGATGGCCTGCGCGAAAAGATTACCGCTGAAGTCAATGGGCTGATTGACCGTCAACTTGAGCGCCGCGACCTGCATTTGGCAACCACCGACAATACGCCGCGCTACATGAGTGTGGTGCGCAGCGAGTTCATTGCTGAAAACAGTCCGCTGATCAGCACACTGTCAAAATCCGACGTACTGCTTGATACCTTGTCTGTGATCGCAGGTACTCGAATTGTCGCGTCCGTCTCCCAGGACGAGGAATACCTGATTACCAAGCAGGAGCGCAAAGGTGACACCCACGGTTGGCATTGGGGCGACTACAGTTTTGCGCTGATCTGGATTATCGAAACACCGCCGATTGCCAAGGGCGGAATGCTGCAATGTGTGCCTCACACCTCGTGGGATAAATCCAATCCCAGGATTCACGAGTTGCTGTGCAGCAACCCGATTGCGACCTATGGCTTCACGACGGGAGATATTTATTTCCTGCGCACGGACACCACGCTGCACCGCACGATTCCACTCAATGAAGATGCCACTCGGATCATCCTCAACATGACGTGGGCCGCGGAAAAAGATCTCACCCGAAACCTGCACGGCAATGACCGCTGGTGGGAAGACCAGCACGCCGAGGCTGCCAAAAGCCTGACGTAAAACAACTCTGTCCGGTTGGTTCATGAACTCACGGAATGCAGATCATGCACGATATTGAATGTCTCCAGCGCGCCAGTGCCTTGTTGAAACAGGCGCAATCACACGCGGCCATGGCCGATCTGGTCAGGGCGGCAGTCGTTCGCAATGAGCAATGGCGCGGGCAGCAGTGCATCAATCTCGTGGCCGCCGAGTCACCTACCAGCCCGTCCGTTCGCGCGTTGCTGTCCAGTGAAGTCGGCACGCGTGCATCGGGTGGGCACATCGGGCGGGACAACCGTTTTTTTTCCGGCATGAAGAATATCGACGAGCTGGAGTCGCTCTGTGTGGAACTGTTGAAGCTCACGTTGCGGGCCCAACACGCCGACCATCGATTGATGGGCGGTATGGCGGCTGTACTGGCGGCGTACACGGCGCTTGCTCGCCCCGAGGACAACGTGATGACCGTGCCGGTGATCAGGGGCGGTGATACCAGCAACCGCACCAACGGGCCGCCGGGTGTGCGTGGGCTCAAGGTGTGGGACATTCCGTTCGTGCACAAGACCGCGGACATCGACCTCACGCGTTTCAGCGAGATCGCCCAGACACTCAAGCCTGCCGTGATCGGGCTGGGCATGACGCTGACCCTGTTTCCGCTGCCGGTGGCGGACATCAAGGGCATTGTTTCACCGTGGGGTGGCAAGGTCTATTTCGACGCCGCCCACCAACTGGGCTTGATCAGCGCGGGGTTGTTTCAGGACCCCTTGGCAGAGGGCGCTGACCTGATGACAGGCTCTTCCGGAAAAACCTTCAGTGGCCCTCAAGGCGGTGTTATCGCCTGGAACGATGCGGCACTGACGCTGCCTGTGCACGAGGCCATTTTCCCCACCCTGACCGGCAGCCATCAGATCAACCGCGTGGCGGCTCTCGCCGTGGCGGCCACTGAAATGCTGGAGTACGGCCAACCCTACATGAAACAGGTGGTGAGCAACGCGCAGGCGTTGGCCAGGCACTTGGACCTGCGGGGCGTCAGCGTTTTCTATCGAGAGCAGGGCTATACCCGGACCCATCAGATCGTGATCGATTCCAAACCCTTTGCCAGCGGCCGCGCCGCGGTGCAGTGCCTGGAGGCGGCCAACATCATAACCAACGAAATGCCGCTGCCTTGGGACACGGACCCGTACCGGGAAACGGGAATTCGGCTAGGCACTGTGGAGGTCACACGGCTGGGTATGAAAGAGCCGGAAATGGCCTGGATCGCCGAGCAGATTGCCAAGGTGCTGTTGCACAAAGAGGACCCGATGGCCGTTGCCAATGGCGTGATCGATTTCATGAAAAACCACCGAACGCTCTATTACTGCCACGAAAATGGGCTGCCCCGTTAGTCGTTGCGAACTCCGCCGTAGAGGAAAATTGCATGCCCGATGCCCTGCTTGGCGTTTACCAGGCGACATTCACCTTTACCGTCGCCGCCATCGCTTTACTTGCCAGCCCGGGTCCCGCCACCCTGGCGCTGGCGGCGAGTGGGGCGGCGTATGGGATGCAGCGCTCGATTCAGTTTTTTGTCGGGATCACGCTGGGGTTGGTCGTTGCCATGGCATTCGTTGCCACGGGGCTCTATGTGGTTCTGCACAGTTTTCCGATGCTGGCCACGGCACTGACCGTCATCTCCATTGTTTATATTGTTTGGCTGGCCTATCGCATTGGCACTGCGCCACCCATCAACGATGAACAGTCCATGATCACGCCGGGCTGGGGCGCCGGGTTTGTGTTGGGCGCCGCGAACATCAAGGCGTATGCCGCGTTTGCGGCGTTGTTGGGCAGTTTTACCTTGGGCACGACGCCCGCCTGGGAGCAGGGCACAAAAGCCTTCATTTGCTTATTGGTGTGTGTGGTCTTCGACTTTTTGTGGCTGTTTGCGGGCAGCCGGATGCGCACGTTGTTCATCCATCCCACTTGGAGCCGACGACTTAACGTAAGCTTCGCGATTTTGATGATAGCCACGCTTGCCTGGTCATTCACGCTGACGCAGTAGCGCTATGGGTGCGAAGACAAATGATCAATTGCGGCCGAGGATAATCTTCATGTTTGGGACCGTTTCTGCACTGGTGTTGTTGCTGGTCGTGCCTGGGCCGACAAACACCCTGTTGATGCGCGCCGGGGTGCTGTTTGGCTTTGCAGCTTCATGGCGCATGGCATTTATCGAGTGCCTGGCTTATTTGCTTCAGGTGTCAGTTTGGGGGGCGGCATTGGTCTATCTGTCGGCCTGGTCGCCATGGGCGGTGAAGGCCACGCAGTTGGCGGCCGTTTGCTACTTGCTCAAGCTTTCCTACACGCTGTGGCAACGTAATAACAGCGCCGTCGAGTCGAGCAGCGACCGTTTTTCCGGCCTGTATTTCTTCTGGCTCACGGTGATGAACCCCAAAGGCCTGCTGATCGTTTCGTTTATCGCGCCGATCAACGCCTTTGCTTCGCTGCAAGGCTATGCCGGGTTCATGGTCACGCTCGCGCTGGTGGTGATACCGGTAGGGTCAGCCTGGATCGTGCTGGGCAGTCGTTTCGAAGGGGTTCGGAAGGCATGGCTGACGCCGTTGAAGATTAACCGCGCGACGTCCCTGGCGATCTGCTGTTTCGCCACGCTCATGATGGGGCGGTTGGCGGACTCGGTTATTCATTGATTAACATGGTGATGCAAAGCGGCTTCGGTTCAGCTGGAACGATAGGCTTTTTTTACTCCACTCAGATTTGCCTGATGGACAGGCGCAGGTTTCGGCTTCCTCTTTTGGCGGTCGTGCCTATTTCAATGAGTTTATGGAGTATTACATGTCGTTTTTAAATAGCATTGCTGCTTTCAAAGGTGCATTTCTAGGGACGCTGGTGGGCAACAAATTGCCTTGTAACGATATTGGGACCGCGAGGCCGCAGCGGCCGGTCTATGGGCAGAGCAGTCATTATCAGTCTTATTCAAACCAGCCCGCTGATTGTCATCCCCAGCCCGCCAGGCCGAGCTACGCTAAACCGCAACCGCAGACTTACCCGATCTGTGAGCCCGTTGATTGTCATTCCCACACCGCCCAGCCGGGCTACGCCAAACCACATCCACAACCCCAAACACAGCCTTACCCGATCTGTGAGCAGCCAGTGCCCTACAGGCCTTTGTGCCCGTTGTATCGTTGAGTCGCTAGGCTGCTAGCGTAAGACAGCTGCGCCCAGGCCTGTATGGGCCTGGGTGCAGTGAGTGGGGATGATTCTGAGGGGTTACAGCGCGCCAAACACCTTCTTCGCCAAGCTGGTGGCCGCTGCCGCCGGGTTCTTGCGAATGGTTTCTTCCTGCTGCGCGATCATCTTGAACAAGCCATCCAGCGCCTGTTCGGTCACGTAGCTTTCGACGTTGGCACTTTTGGCATCAACCGCGCCAAACGCTGCTGCCTTGCCGGCCAGGGCGTTGTACTGTTGGGCAACGCCGACCTTGTCGGTGGCGGCCTTGACGATCGGCAGGAACTTGGCCCGGATCTCTTCGCGGCTGCTTTTATTCAGGTATTGCGTCGCCGAGTCCTGGCCACCCGCAAGGATGCCCTTGGCGTCGGTCACGCTCATGTTTTTCACGGCATTGACCAGGATCGGCTGAGCCTGGGTCACGGCGGTTTCAGCCGCCTTATTCATGCTGGTTTCCAGCTGCGTGACCTGATCACCCATGCCGAACATTTTCAGTTTGTCAGCGACTTTGCCCAGCTTGCCGGGCAGGCCGATCTTCACTTCAGGGTTGTTGCTGAAACCACCGGGAACCCCCAGTTGTTTCACGGCGATCTGTGCGCCTTGGGTCAGTGCGTCCTTGAGGCCGCCGCTGGCGTCGCCCTGGGACAGGCTGCCAAGGTTCAGGGCCATGGCGTTGGCGCCGAGCAGGAGGCCGGCGCACAGGGCAGTGAGGCGAAGGGAGTTACGGAGCATGAGCGCTTCCTTTAAAAATGGAGTGATCAGTGTGCGACCGCATCAACCCGCAGGCGCAGCGGTTGTGGGTCTTGGCCGTTGAGCTGCACAGCGTGCCGTTCGGTGGTGATAAACAGTAGCTTGCCATCCAGCTCGATGCGAGCGCTCACCGAATAAGTGTGGCCGGGCTTGATCTGCGCCGGATCGTAGCTCAGGTGAAACGCCAGCGGCACCTGGCCTTTGACCGGGCCTTTCTGTTCGGCGAGGGTCACGGCCGGCGCGTCCATCAACGACACGTCCTGCAGGCTGACGCTCAAGGTGGCGGCGGGCGGCAGGGCGATACGTTGCAGGTAGAACACTTCGCCGTCGAGGCTGGCCTTGGGTGCGGGGGGCATGGATTGGCAGGCTCCGAGCAGGGCGGTCAGGCCCAGGAGGATGATCTTTTTCATGGTACAGCTCCTTTTCAACGGCGCCGGAATCCATCCGACGCCTTATTCAATCTAGCGGTTTTCTTCAGGGTTGACCGGCCCAGGTTCGAGCGGCGCTTCGACCGGCGTTTCGGCCGCGCCATCCACGCGGTGCAACGCCACTTGGCGGATCGACAGGCGAATATCGGCCGGCAGCACGCGCTTCGCCGCGCCTTCAGCCAGTTCACCCAGAAGGTCGTGATAACTCAACTTGCCTGCCTCATCGCGACGCAGCACATCTTGCTCCAGCAACGTCTGGATAAAATGTCGGAAAAGGCTCTTGTCGAAGAACTCCGGGGCGTTGAGGCCATGCAGGATCGACAGGCGCTGAGCCATGATCGTGCACAGGTCTTCCAGTTCTTCGGCGCTGATGCTGTTCTGGCCGCTGTTGAGCAGCAGTGAGATCGCCATGTAGAAGCGTTGCAGGGTCTGGGCGATGCTCTTGGACAGCAGCGTCAGCAGCACGAAGTGCCGTGAACTCGGGGCTGGGCGCAAGTACACATCATTCTCGAAGCGCAGCAGGCCTTGCTCGACGAACGCCGCAAGCCACTGGTCGACCACTGCGTCCAACTCGTCCAGCGACCAGCGGATAAACAGCTCCGATTGCAGGTACGGGTAAAGCGCGCGGGTGTAGCGCAGGATCTGTTCGCGGCTCATGCGCGAGCTGCTCTGGAAGAAGCTCGCCAACAATGCCGGCAGGGCGAAGATGTGCAGCACGTTGTTGCGGTAGTAGGTCATCAGGACAGCGTTCTGCTCGTCCAGGTACAAAATCTTACCCAGTGCGTCGCTCTGTTCCGATAGCAGGTCCATGTCCTTGACGTGTTTGATAAGCGCCAGGCCATCGCCTTCCGGCAAGGTGGTATGCGGCGAATACGGCACGCGGCGCAGCAGCGCCAGGTACAGGTCCAACTGGCGCGCCATGGCCTGTTCATCCAGGGCCAGGCGCGTGGTGGAGAGCAGCGCCAGGGCCACCAGGTTCACCGGGTTGACCGCGGCGGCTTCGTTCAGGTGGCGCGCCACCTGTTCGCCGAGGCGGTTGGTGGTTTCGTTGAGCCACGCAGGTTTGTAGTTCGGGCCCAGCTCCTGGGCGCGCCAGTCGGGTTGCTCGGCGTCAAGGAACTCGGCCAGTTTGATCGGCTCGCCGAAGTTGACCGCGACCTGGCCAAAGCGCTGCTTGAGCGCGCCGACCACTTTGAAAATATCGAAGATCGACTCTTTCTTCTTGCTCGCGCCACGCAGCTCGCCGAGGTAAGTACGGCCTTCCAGTACGCGTTCATAACCGATATACACCGGCACAAACACGATCGGCATGCGCGAGGAGCGCAGGAAACTGCGCAGGGTGATCGCCAGCATGCCGGTTTTCGGCTGCAGCATGCGCCCGGTGCGCGAGCGGCCGCCCTCGACGAAGTACTCCACCGGGAAGCCTTTGGTAAACAGGGTGTGCAGGTATTCGTTGAACACCGAGGTGTACAGCGGGTTGCCCTTGAAGGTGCGGCGCATGAAAAACGCCCCGCCCCGGCGCAGCAGGCTGCCGATCACCGGCATGTTCAGGTTGATGCCGGCGGCGATATGCGGCGGTGTCAGGCCGTTTTTGAACAGCAGGTAAGACAGCAACAGGTAGTCGATATGGCTGCGGTGACAAGGCACGTAGATCACCTCATAGCCTTGGGCAACCTTTTGCACACCTTCGATGTTATTCACTTTGATGCCGTCGTAAATCTTGTTCCAGAACCAGCTCAACACCACTTCCAGGAAGCGAATCGCGGTGTAGGTGTAGTCCGAGGCGATCTCGTTGCCATAGCGCAGGGCCTGGGCCTTGGCTTTTTCCGGGGAGATTTTTTCGCGCTCGGCCTCATCCAGGATGGCCTGGCGCACCAGCGGCATATTCACCAGACCTTTGACCAGATTGCGCCGGTGCGACAGGTCCGGGCCGATCACGGCAGTCTTCAGGTTACGAAAGTGCACCCGCAGGATGCGCTGGGCCATCCGCACGGTGCGTTCGTGACCTTTATTGTGCTCGATCAATTCACGCAGGTTGATAGGCGCGGAGAATTGCACGCGGGTCTTGCGACCCAGGATCAGGATGCTCAGCAAGCGGCGCAGGCGGCCGGTGACGGCCCAGCTGTCGGCAAACAGCAGTTTCCACGGGCTGGATTCGCTTTCAGGCGACTGCCCCCAGAACACGCTGACCGGAATGATTTGTGCATTCTCTTCGGCATGTTCGCTCAGGGTGTTGACCAGCCGGGTCAGGGTCGGCGGCGCGCCGCGCTTGTCCTGGCGGCCGAGCCAGTCGGGCTCCGGCGTGAGGTAGAAGAACGCGGCGGGTTCCAGCAATGGACCCACCGAGACTGGCAGCACCGGGCGCGGCAGGCCGGCCTTGGTGCACTCGGTATCGACCACGGCCAATTCGGTGAGGGAGGGCGATTGCAGGACGTAGAACACCGGCCGGCTGCGGTCGAGGTTAAGGGTTAGGGACGACTGGTTGATCGTCTCCGAGCGAACCCAGAGGTACAACAGTCGGCGCAAGGTGCCAAACACCAGACGGCGGAACGGGGAGCGGGTCATAGGCGTGCTGCTTCAAGTGGAAAAAACCGAGCAGGCGCTCGGGCGGGTAGTGTGCCGTATTCGCCGAAAATCGGCAAAAAAGCAGCGATGTAAACTTGAGTTGAACGTTTTTGAGCCTGTCTTATACTCGGCAGTTCAATGCGAGCGACTCAACAATAAAAGCATGTGGGAGCAAAACAGATGGCAACGCGCGAAACCGGCAATGTGAAGTGGTTCAACGATGCAAAAGGCTATGGCTTTATTCAGCGTGAAGACGGCAAGGATGTGTTTGTACACTACCGCGCCATTCGCGGTGATGGCCACCGCTCCCTGGCCGAGGGCCAGCAGGTGGAATACGCCGTGGTGACCGGCGAGAAGGGGTTGCAGGCGGAGGATGTGGTGGGGTTGTAAGGCAGACCACCTCCTGCCTTGATAACCCAATCAACTGTGGGAGCTGGCTTGCCTGCGATGCAGACACCTCGGTCTATCAGACAGACCACAGTGATGCCATCGCAGGCAAGCCAGCTCCCACATTGATTGGGTTTGCAGGTTTAAATCAGGCGGTTTTCCAGGTGATCTCTTCTTCACCGTCCACGCTGATGCGCATCCAGCGGTCAGCGCTTTCCTCACCTTCCTCCTCAACCCACGTGCCCGGTGCGCAGCGCACTTCGACGTTCAGCGCGGCAAACGCAGCGCGGGCGCAGGCGATGTCATCGTCCCACGGGGTCTGGTCGCTTTCCAGGTACAGGCTGTTCCACTTGCCGACGGCTTTTGGCAGCCAGGTGACCGGCACGCTGCCGGCCTTGCACTTGTAGGTCTGGCCTTTCTGGACCCAGTCGGTGCACGGGCCCAGGGCGGCGCCCAGCCAGGCGGCGATGGCCTTGTGGTCGACGTCGGCGTCCTTCAGGTAAATCTCGATATCAGGTTGGCGCATGGATGTTCCTCGTTGCGGGATTCGAAAATCCATTCGCGGATGCTTAAAAGTCGGTTATTGAAGCACGAAATAATCGTAGCGCATCGACACCGTGACCTGCAGCGGCTCGGCCGCCTCGATCACTTCGGCGCGGCGCTCGGCACTCGCGCGCCAGCCGTGGGGTGTCATCGCCAGCAGGTTTGCGCGGTCTTCAGGCACGGCCAGGCTCAAAGTGAATTCCAGGGTTTCGCTGTGCGCCAGGCTCATGCCTTCAGGCACCAGGGCCAAATGTTTGTCGTCGGTGTACTCGCGCACTTCGTCGTACAGGCGTTCGCGCAGCTCCATCAGGTGGCCGGCCGTCGGGCCGACCTTCATCAGGCCGCCGCCAGGGCTGAGCAGGCGCTTGGCCTCTTCCCAATCCAGTGGGCTGAAAACGCTGGCGAGAAATTGGCAACTGCCCGAGGCCAACGGCACGCGAGCCATGCTGGCGATCAACCAGGTCAGCGCCGGGTTGCGTTTGCACGCGCGCTTGACGGCTTCCTTGGAAATATCCAGCGCATAGCCGTCGGCGTGGGGCAGGGCGTCGGCGATTTGCGCGGTGTAGTAACCCTCGCCACAACCGATGTCCACCCAGCGCTGCGGCGCGCGTTCAGCGGCCAGCTCCGCCAGGCGCTTGGCCACCGGGGCGTAGTGCCCGGCGTTGAGGAAGTCGCGGCGCGCTTGGACCATGGCGAGGTTGTCGCCCGGGTCGCGGCTGTTCTTGTGCTGCACCGGCAATAGGTTCAGGTAACCCTGACGCGCGCGATCGAAACGGTGCCCGGCCGGGCACGCCACGCCATTGTCTACCGCGTTGAGCGGTGCGCTGCAAATCGGGCAAGCGAGCATCAGGCGAGCAACTTGATCAGGGTCTGGTAATAGATTTCGGTCAGCACGTCGAGGTCGCTGGCCAGGATGCGTTCGTTGACCTGGTGAATCGTTGCGTTGACCGGGCCCAGCTCCACGACCTGAGTGCCGAGGGTGGCAATGAAACGCCCATCGGACGTGCCGCCGCTGGTGGACGCCTGGGTCTCACGGCCGGTGATCGCCTTGATGCTGGCCGAAACCGCATCCAACAGCGCGCCCGGCTCGGTGAGGAACGGCAGGCCCGACAAGGCCCATTCCACGTGCCAGTCCAGGCCGTGCTTGTCGAGGATTTGCGCAACACGCTGCTGCAGCCCTTCGACGGTGGACTCGGTGGAGAAACGGAAGTTGAACACCGCCGTCAGGTCACCGGGAATCACGTTGGTGGCGCCGGTGCCGGAATTGAGGTTGGAAATCTGGAAGCTGGTCGGCGGGAAGAAGGTGTTGCCGTCATCCCAATGCTCGGCGGCCAATTCCGCCAGGGCCGGGGCGGCCAGGTGGATCGGGTTCTTCGCCAGGTGCGGGTAAGCCACGTGGCCTTGCACGCCGCGCACGGTCAGGGTGGCGCCGAGGGAGCCGCGACGGCCGTTCTTGACCACATCGCCCACCAGCGTGGTGCTCGACGGTTCGCCGACGATGCACCAGTCCAGGCGCTCCTTGCGGGCTGCCAGGCGCTCGATCACCGCTTTGGTGCCGTGGTGCGCCGGGCCTTCTTCATCGCTGGTGATCAAAAAGGCCACCGAGCCTTTGTGGTCCGGGTAGTCGGTGACGAAGCGCTCGGCCGCGACCAGCATCGCCGCCAGGCTGCCTTTCATGTCGGCAGCGCCACGGCCGCAAAGCATGCCGTTTTCATCGATCAGCGCGTCGAACGGGTCGTTCTGCCAAGCCTGCACCGGGCCGGTCGGCACCACGTCGGTATGGCCGGCAAAGCACAGCACCGGGCCGTCGTGCTTGCCGTGAGTTGCCCAGAAGTTGTCCACATCTTCGATACGCATCGGCTCGAGCGCAAAACCGGCGTCGCCCAGGCGCTGCATCATCAGCTTCTGGCAGTCGGCGTCGACTGGGGTGACCGACGGGCGACGGATCAGGTCGATGGCGAGTTGAAGGGTCGGCGAAAGGTCGGCGTGGGCCGTCATGGGGAAACTCCGGAAAGCGTGTAATGGGCGCAGGACGAATGTGGAATACAGACCGATTCAATGTGGGAGCTGGCTTGCCTGCGATGCAGGCGCCGCGGTGGGGCAGGTACACCGCGGCGATGCTATCGCAGGCAAGCCAGCTCCCACAGAAAGCAGGGCGTGGCCAAGTCTCACAAAACGGCCGTTATCTTATAGCAAAACGGCGGCCAGAGGCCGCCGTTTAGTGCATTGCGCAAGTTTTTACTCAGCTGTTGCCGGCTCGACCTTCGGCGCCGGTTTTGGCAGCGACGAGAGGAACGCCATGATCAACGCCGCCACATACGGCAGCGATTGCACCAATAGCATCACCACCCAGAAGCGTATGTCATTGCTCGGCAGGCCCTGCACCAGGTAAATCCCCAGCGCCGCGCCCCACAACAGCAGCATGATGAACATCTCTTCGCGGGCTTCGGAAATCGCTACCCAGAAGCCGTGGTTATCCGCGTTTTTCGGTGTACGAAAGAACGGAATACTGGTGGTGAAGAAGCCATACAGCACCGCCTTGGCGATGGTGTGCGACAACGCCAAACCGGCCAAGGCCGCGCAGAACGCATCTTTCAGGTTCACACCCACCGCACGGCGGTAGAGGAAGATGATCTTGCCCACCTTGAACACGAACAGCGCCAGCGGCGGAATTGCGAAAATCAGCAGCGGCGGGTCGACCCGCGTCGGCACGATGATCATCGCTGCCGACCACAACAGCGCGCCCACGGTGAAGAAAATGTTCATGCCATCCGCCACCCACGGCAACCAGCCCGCGAGGAAGTGGTAACGCTGGCCACGGGTCAGCTCGGTGCCCTTGCCGCGCAGCAGGCTCGCGGTGTGGCGCTTGATGATCTGGATGGCGCCGTAGGCCCAGCGGAAACGCTGTTTCTTGAAGTCGATAAAGGTATCCGGCATCAAGCCCTTGCCATAGCTGTCGTGGTAATACGCCGCCGACAGGCCTTTCTCGAATACACGCAGGCCCAGTTCGGCGTCTTCGCAGATGCACCAGTCGGCCCAGCCGAGTTCTTCGAGCACCGAGCGACGGGTCATGGTCATGGTGCCGTGCTGGATGATCGCGTCGCGGTCGTTGCGGGTGACCATGCCGATATGGAAGAAGCCTTTGTATTCGGCGTAGCAGAGCTTCTTGAAGGTGCTTTCGTTCTGGTCGCGGTAGTCCTGCGGCGACTGCACCACGGCGATTTTCGGGTCGGCGAAGTGCGGCACCATGTGCTTGAGCCAGTTCGGCGACACGCAGTAGTCCGAGTCGATCACCGCGATCACTTCGGCATCCTTGGCGGTGTGCGGGATCAGGTAGTTCAGCGCGCCGCCCTTGAAACCGGCCAGGGGCGAGACGTGGAAGAACTTGAAGCGCGGGCCGAGGGTTTCGCAGTAGTCGCGCACCGGCTCCCAGACGGCCGGGTCCTTGGTGTTGTTGTCGATGATCAGGACTTCGTAGTCCGGGTAATCGAGGGCGGCCAGGGCGTCGAGGGTCTGTTTGACCATCTCCGGCGGCTCGTTGTAGCACGGCACATGGATCGACACTTTCGGGCGGTAGTCCGAATCGCCTTCCACCGGCAGGAATTCACGTCGACGCTTGTGCGTCCACACCGCTTCCGCCAATTCGTGGGCTTCGGTCAGCAACACGATAAACACGCCGAGGGCGCCGAGTGCCAGCAAGATACCCACGGTCACGCTGAACCAGGTGCTGTATTGCTGGCTGTAGTCGTAGCCGATCCACACCAGTACCGACCCGCACAAAAACGCGATAAAGGTCAGGAAGGTGCGGCCACGCTGGCGCAGGGCCGAGCCATCGATCATCAGCAGGGTCAGCGACAGCAGCGCGAGCACCACTGAGCCGATGGCCAGCACGCGCCATTGCGGGATTGCGACCACCGGGCCTTCAAAGTTGAATTTCTGCTGGCGCGCGGCGTTGTACACGCCCCAATAAGCACCGGCCGAGCCTTCATCGCTGACCTTCCACGGCTGGTCGAAGGCCTCGATCACGAAGTAGTTGTAACCTTGGCGGTTGAGCTTGTTGACCAGCGTACGCAGGTAAATCGCCTGGTCGGCCGGGGAGGTTTCGTTACCGCCGCGCATGCGGCCGTTACTCGGCCAGCCCACTTCCGACAGCAGCAGCGGCTTTTTCGGGAACAGTTTTTTCAGGTCCCGGGCGCGGTCGAGTACGTACTGGCCAGCCTTGTCCATCGGGATAAATTCCCAGAACGGCAGGATGTGCGCGGCGATCAGGTCGACGTGCTTGGCCAGTTGCGGGTTCTTTTCCCAGATGTGCCACTGCTCGGAGGTCGTCACCGGCACTTTCACGGCGGCGCGCACACGGTCCAGCAGCACAATCAGCGCTTCAGGGGTGATTTCTTCACGGAACAGGGCTTCGTTGCCGACCACTACGCGCACAACGCTGCGCGAGCTGTTGGCAATCTCGATGGCGCGTTGAATTTCGCGCTCGTTACGTTCCAGGTCCGGGCTGATCCAGATCCCCAACGTCACGCGCAGGCCGAACTCTTCTGCCAGCTTGGGGATATCCCCCAGGGTGCCGTCGACGGAGTAGGTACGGATGTTGTCCGTCAGCTTGCTCATGATCGCAAGATCCTGACGCATCTGGTCGTCGGTCGGGTACTGATCTTTCTGCGGGAACTGGCCTTGCTGGAACGGCGAGTAAGAAAACCCGGAGATCTGCTCAGGCCAGTTGGGGGTAGTGACCGGGCGGTTGATCAGCGCCCAGAAGCCGGTGAACAGCGCGGCAATTGCCAGCACCACCACCAGGTTGAGTCCAAATTTACGCGATGACATGGCTATTTCGGGTTCCAAAGGGTGTGGAACGAAAAGAGGTGTCGGCTTACGCCGAACGGCGCGCATCCTACACCGGCCTTTCCCTGAGCGTACAGCAGACAGAGAAAAGCCGGACGTTAGTCCGCGAATGTTCACCTAAGTTCTTTACTTGTAGCTGGAAGCTTCGAACTTGTCGCTGCGTAGTCCATAATGCGCGCCGGTTTTTGGGGTAATGGTCATGAGCACAGAAGATCCGCGGTTTGCAGGCGTCGCCCGTTTGTATGGCATTGAAGGCCTGGAACGCTTGAAAGCGGCCCATGTGGCGATCGTCGGCGTCGGCGGAGTAGGCTCCTGGGCGGCGGAAGCCATGGCCCGCTGCGGGGTGGGCGAGATTTCGTTGTTTGATCTGGACGATGTCTGCGTCAGTAACAGCAACCGCCAGTTGCACGCGCTGGACAGCACCGTGGGCAAACCCAAGGTCGACGTGATGGCCGAGCGCCTGCGCGGCATCAACCCGGATTGCACCGTGCATGCGGTGGCGGACTTCGTCACCCGCGACACCATGGCTGAGTACATCACCCCGAACATCGACTGCGTGATTGACTGCATCGACGCCGTTAACGCCAAGGCTGCGTTGATTGCCTGGTGCAAGCGCCGCAAGATCCAGATCATCACCACCGGCGGTGCTGGCGGGCAGATCGACCCGACGCTGATTCAGGTGTGCGACCTGAACCGCACGTTCAATGACCCATTGGCGTCGAAAGTGCGGTCGACCTTGCGCCGCGACTACGGTTTTTCGCGCACCGTGACTCGTCATTACAGTGTGCCGTGCGTGTTTTCCACCGAGCAGCTGCGCTATCCGAAGCCGGATGGGAGCATTTGTTTGCAGAAGAGTTTTGTTGGGGATGGCGTGAAGCTGGACTGCGCGGGTGGGTTTGGTGCGGTGATGATGGTGACCGCGACGTTTGGGATGGTGGCGGCGACTAAGGCGGTGGACAAGATAGTGGCTGGGGTGCGCAGGCCGTCGGAGCGGGTTAAGCCTGGCTAGATCTTTTCTGCCTTGCGCAAATCGGTGGTTTGGTTGCTATGGCGGTCTTCGGGTATCGGTAATTTGGGTACATATCCGTTGCTGCGGTAACGGCCACTTAGGGTTCCGCTCTTACAGCGGGTCACTTTTGGCAAACGCCCCAAAAGTAACCAAAAGGTCTTTGCCCCACCACTCGGTGCCTCGCTAAGGCTCGGCATGCCCTCACTCCGGCCCGTTTCCGCGGGTCGCCGCGATGGGCCATCCCTGGCCCAGCGCGGCTAAACCGGCATCCCTGCCGGTTTACCCGCTCCACCGTGCCTACGTGCGGCCATCGTGGTTAACGGGGCCTGTCAGATCAAGATCAAGATCAAGATCTACAGCACGGCGGCCTAGTAGCCGACCTGAGTGGTTGAAGCAAAAGCAGGGCAACAGCACAGCAAAAACAGATCAGAAGCAGAGCTGCTTTTCTGTGGGAGCTGGCTTGCCTGCGATGCAGACACCTCGGTACATCAGGCATACCCAGGTGATGCTTTCGCAGGCAAGCCAGCTCCCACCTTTGACCGAGTACACACATCTACCTGATGTACTGAGCTCAAAATGTGGGAGCGGGCTTGCTCGCGAATGCGGTGGGCCAGTTACAAATAAACTGACTGACACACCGCATTCGCGAGCAAGCCCGCTCCCACAATTAGACCGAGAACAGCTTCAGTAAGCAGGTCGGCTGTCAGGCCGCCTTGGCTTCGCTTTTGATTCAACCACTCAGGTCGGCTACTAGGCCGCCGTGCTGTAGATCTTGATCTTGATTTTGATCTTAGGCGCCCCGTCAACCACGCTGGCCGAACGCAGGTATTACGGAGCGGGTAAACCGGCAGGACGCCGGTTTACCCGCGACGGGGCAGGGACGGCCCGTCGCGGCGGCCCGCGGAGTAATGCCGGAGAGAGGGCACACCGAGCCGGAGGCGAGGTGCCGAGTGGTGGGGCAAGAGCCTTTTGGTTACTTTTGGGCTCTTTTCAAAAGTGACCCGCTGTAAGAGCGGAACCCATCTCAGCCATCACAAAAATAACGGATATACCCCCACCGCCCCCGAGCCCATTAACCGCCTTCGCAGACAAGCCAACCCCACATTACTCTCGCATACAGGTCAGATCTCGCATGCGCTGCAAAACCGCATTCAGACCATTGCTACGTGACGGTGATAGCTGCCGGCTAAGGCCCAACTGATTAAACCAGTCAGGCAAGTCAACGGCTTGCAACTCCACCGCCGACAGCCCATTGACCCGCGCCAGCAGCAACCCCACCAGCCCACGAATCATGCGCGCCTCGCTGCTCGCGGCGAACTGCCAATGGCCGTTCTCCAAATGCCCCACCAACCACACCAGGCTTTCACAACCCTGCACCAGGTTAGCGTCGACCTTATCTTCAGCGGCCAAGACGGGCAGGCGCTCCCCCCATTGCATCAGCATCCGCGCGCGCTGTTCCCAACTGCCGACCGCTTGAAAGGCTTCCAGTGCAGCCACTGCCTCCACCGGCAGGCTCATCGCAGCACGTCCAGCGCCTGATCCAGCGCTTCAAAAAAGCGCTCCAGATCGTCGGAATCGTTATACAGCGCCAAGGACACGCGAATCGCTCCCGACAACTGCATAGCCTTGAGCAACGGCATCGCGCAATGGTGCCCGGCACGCACGGCGATGCCTTGCTCGGTCAGCAGGTGGGCGAGGTCGGCATTGTGTATGCCTTCCACTACAAAGCTGGCCAAGGCGACTTGAGGCGAGCCCAATACGCGGATGCCATTGCGTGCTTTCAGGCCGCGCAGCAGGTAGTCGTGCAGCGCGGCTTCATGGGCGACCACTGCCGGCTGATCCAGCGAACTCAGGTAATCCAGGCTGGCACCCAGGCCGATCACGCTGGCAATCGGTGGCGTACCCGCTTCAAAACCCAGCGGGGCAGGGCGGAAGCTGGCGCTGTGGTAGTCCGCGTGTTGCACCATTTCGCCACCAAACTGCCAGTGACGCAGGTGATGCAGGGCTTCGTTGCGGCCATACAACACGCCAACGCCGTCCGGGCCATACAGCTTGTGGCTGGAAAATACATAGAAGTCGCACCCCAGGGCCTGCACATCGTGGCGGCCATGGACGACGCCTTGGGCGCCATCGATAACGGTCAGGGTGCCATGGCCTTTGGCGCGCGCTATCAGTGCTTCCAGCGGTTGCCAGGCACCGAGCACGTTGGACAGCTGGCTCACCGCCAGCAGGCGTGTGCGCGGGCCGATCAGTTCGCTGGCGGCGTGCAGATCGATCACGCCGTCATCGCCCAGCGGCAATACCACCAGCGTGAGCGCGCGACGTTTGGCCAGTTGCTGCCAGGGCAGCAAGTTGGCGTGGTGTTCCAGGGCGCTGATGACAATCTCATCGCCCGCATTGAATAAGTGCTCAAGGCCATAGGCCAAGAGGTTCAGCGCAGAGGTTGCGCCGTGGGTAAACACGATTTGCCCGCTGTCACCTGCGTTCAACCACTGCGCGACCTTGCTGCGACTGTCTTCAAAGGCCTGGGTCGCATGGGCGCCCGGCAAATGCTGGGCACGGTGCACATTGGCTGCGCCATTGGCGTAGTAATGGCTGATGGCATCCAACAGGGCTTGGGGTTTCTGCGTGGTGGCGGCGTTGTCCAGGTAGGTCTGGTCTTGCCGTTGCAGGGTGGCGATGGCCGGGAAATCGGCGCGCCAGGGAGAGGGCACAAGCATGGTGTTCAAGACTCGTATAAGCGAGCCCCAGGAGCGGGGCCCGCTAGTGGCATCGAGTGGCTGCTTAGTTGTGAGCGTGCAGCGCTTCGTTCAGTTCGATGGCCGATTTGTGGGTTTTGCACTCCACGGCACCGGTCTCGGAGTTGCGACGGAACAGCAGGTCCGGTTGGCCGGCCAGCTCGCGCGCCTTGACCACTTTGACCAGTTGGTTCTTCTCGTCCAGCAGTGCCACTTTGGTCCCGGCGGTGACGTACAGGCCCGATTCCACAGTGTTACGGTCGCCCAACGGGATACCGATACCGGCGTTGGCGCCGATCAGGCAGCCTTCGCCCACTTTGATCACGATGTTGCCGCCGCCCGACAGGGTGCCCATGGTGGAGCAACCGCCGCCCAGGTCCGAACCCTTGCCGACGAATACGCCCGCCGATACGCGGCCTTCGATCATGCCAGGGCCTTCGGTGCCGGCGTTGAAGTTGACGAAACCTTCGTGCATCACGGTGGTGCCTTCGCCCACGTAGGCGCCCAGGCGGATACGCGCGGCGTCAGCGATACGCACGCCAGTCGGCACCACGTAGTCGGTCATTTTCGGGAACTTGTCCACCGAGAACACTTCCAGCAGGTCGCCACGCAGGCGTGCTTCCAGTTGGCGTTCGGCCAGTTCGTTGATGTCGATGGCGCCCTGGCTGGTCCACGCCACGTTCGGCAGTTGCGGGAACACACCGGCCAGGCTCAGGCCGTGCGGCTTGACCAGGCGATGGGACAGCAGGTGCAGCTTGAGGTAGGCCTCAGGCGTGGAAGTCAGCGCGGCGTCTTCGGCCAGCAGGGTGGCGACCAGCGGGGTGTGGCTTTCAGCCAGGCGGCTCAGCAGGGCAGCTTGGGCAGCATCGACGCCTTTGAGCGCGTCAGCCAATTGCAGCGCTTGGGAGACGGTGAAGGTGATGGCCTGGTTGCCTTCGGTGTAACCGAGTATCGGCGCGATGGCGGCCACGATCTCGGCCGACGGGTTGAGCAAGGGTTGTGCGTAAAACACTTCCAGCCAAGCACCTTGGCGGTTCTGAGTGCCGACGCCGAAGCCCAGGCTGAACAGGGAATTGGACATGCTGTTACCTCTACAAAAATGGAAGGCTGGCCTACTTGAGGGCCGCCGAATAACTTTCTGGCTTGAAGCCAATCAGGGTTCTGTCACCGAGATCGAGCACTGGGCGCTTGATCATCGAGGGTTGTGCGAGCATCAATTCAATGGCTTTCGACTGATCGAGATCGGCTTTGCGTTCGTCTTCGAGTTTGCGAAAGGTGGTGCCCGCACGGTTCAAAACCACCTGCCAACCGTGCTCGTCGCACCATTGGGTCAAGTGTTCGCGGTCGATACCGGCCGTTTTATAGTCGTGGAATTCATAGCTCGCGCCGTGCTCATCGAGCCAGGTGCGGGCTTTTTTCATGGTGTCGCAGGCTTTGATGCCGAAAAGGTGCAACGTTTTGCTTGAAACGGTCAAGGAATTGCCCCCCTTTGGGCCAAGTAGAAACGAAAGGTCACGGATTATGCCATGACCAGCGAGTTTGGGTGCCGCTCGTCATGCTTGCCGACGACGCCGTGCGACTTTTGTGCAAAAGCCATCGCGCAGCATAGCTAGGTAACATAGCCGGGTAATATGGCACTTCAACGGCCAGCTGTTGCCAGATGTGTGTCACTGCAATTCGATTGTCCGGGAAACCCGCGTTATGCAAACCGCCTACACCGTTCTTATCCTGCTGATGCTGGTCAGCGTGTCGCGCCTGGTCGGGCGCATCATTCCCCTGCCTTTACCCTTGGTACAGATTGCCGCCGGCGCTTTGCTGGCCTGGCCCACATTGGGGTTGCATGTGGCCTTGGACCCGGAGCTGTTCCTGTTTCTATTTCTGCCGCCCCTGTTGTTCTCCGATGGCTGGCGTATGCCCAAGCGAGAGTTGTGGCGGTTACGCGGCCCGATTTTGACGCTTGCGGTCGGGCTAGTGCTGTTTACGGTGGTCGGCGCTGGCTACTTCATTCATTGGATTTTGCCTACGATCCCGTTGCCGGTTGCCTTCGCACTGGCAGCTGTTTTATCACCGACAGATGCCGTGGCGGTGTCGGCCATTTCCCAAAATCGTTTGCCTAAGCCGCTGATGCACATGCTTCAGGGCGAAGCCTTGATGAATGACGCTTCGGGCCTGGTGACCTTCAAGTTCGCGCTGGTGGCAGCATTGACCGGCGTGTTCTCCCTGGCGGATGCCAGCCTGACCTTTGTGCTGGTAGCCGTCGGTGGCCTGGCGGTTGGCGTGGCGCTGAGCTGGCTGGTCGGCCGCCTGCGCGCCTGGATGATTGCGCGGGGTTGGGATGACCCGGCGACCCACGTGGTGTTCATGTTGCTGCTGCCGTTTGCTGCTTATGTGTTGGCGGAGCGCCTGGGCGCGTCGGGCATTCTCTCGGCGGTCGCGGCGGGCATGATGCAAAGCTGGCTCGACCTGTTGCCACGCCAGACCAGCACCCGCTTGCTCAACCGCAGCGTCTGGTCGCTGCTGGAGTTTGCCTTCAATGGTCTGATTTTCCTGCTGTTGGGCCTGCAACTGCCAGACATCATCAAGGCTGTGGTCAGCCACGAGCCGACGCTGTGGCCAGCTCTGTTGTATCGCTGCCTGGAGGTGGTCGCGATCTTCCTGGTGCTGGTGGTGCTGCGCTTTATCTGGGTGCAGAGCATCTGGCGACTGTCGGGTCTGCTGCGCCGTATTCGCGGCAAAAGTGAACTGACCCTGGTGCCGACCGCACGTTCCTGCTGGCTGTTGACCGTCGGTGGCGTGCGCGGTGCGGTGACGTTGGCCGGTGTCATGTCGGTGCCGTTGCTGCTGGCGCCAGGTCAGGATTTCCCGGAGCGCGACCTGCTGATCTTCATCGCTGCCGGCGTGATTCTGCTATCGCTGGTCGCCGCCTGCATCGCCTTGCCGTTACTGCTGCGCGGCATCGAAAAGGGCCCGGACGAAAAGCGCCACAACGAAGTGCGTGAGGCCTGGAAGAAAACCGCTGTGGCGGCCATTCATGCCCTTGAAGCAGAAGAACCTGCAGAAAGCGAAACCCAAGACGCCGCCCAAGCTGCACTGGCCGCCGAGCTCAAAGCGCGGCTGATGTCGGAATATCGCCATCAGTTGGAAGTGTTCAACGACTCGGCCGAAGCCCAGGCGCTGGCGCAGCAGATGGATCAGCTTGAGCGAAAATTGCGGCTCAAGGCGCTGCGCGCCCAGCGCTTGGAGTTGTACAGCCTGAGCCGTCATCACCAGATTGGGGATGATGTGCTGCGAGAAGTATTGGCGGATCTGGATATGAGTGAGGCGAACTTGGGAACCCTGAAGTAGTCACTCGGCCTGCATCATTGGATGCCTTGGCCTGAGCCCGTGAAGACGTCAGGAGGTGATCAGTTTTTTTGTCAGCGTGTTGAGTAGTTTGCCTAAGGGCGAGGGGTCCATTGGATAAAGCGACTGAACAAAAGCTTTATCGCCGTCGGACAGTTCATTGGTTGCTTCAATGGCTTCATTGTCAGCCATCTGCGAGGCAGGAAAAGCATAGTGCATGATGGATTTTTGATCATACGCTGAAGTAATTACATCGGCAGGATTGAACATGCGGATGACGCTGAAATACGCATGATCGCTGGTTAGATCATGCGACTCATAGAATTTATAAATTTCGTCGTAGTTGAAATTCAGCGTGCGGTCGGGATGCTGATGCTCATGCCTCAAACCAAGCGCATGGCCAAACTCATGCAGCATGTTTTGCTTGATTTTAAAGGGTGAACCCGCGAAGCCAATGCTCATAGTGGGCTCGCGGGCAGGTATTTTCCTCGCGTCGGTGCCGACGGCCGACCAGCCTGCGATGCTCGTGTTGTCGGCGGTAATTCTTATGTCGCCGTAAGGGGTATTAATAAACTTTAAGTACAGATTGGTGTACGGAGCCCATTGTTTGATCGTGTGTGTTGCCAGCTTCTTTTGTTCTGGGGTCATATTCAATAATGAAATGGTCAGCACTGAATGTTGGGGCCAGAGGTTAGTGTTGAAAGCGACGCCACGTTTGCTTCTGGGACGTGCGGTCGTATCGTCTTTTACCTGCTCCGCGTAAGCGGCATAGGGCGTGGTTGAAATCGATGGGGCATTGATTGTCATAAACTTACTCACAGTAGTCAGGGCCCGAAAGGCCTGGGTCGGCACCCAGTGCCTCTGTTGTGAGTGGAGCTTTATGGCGGCGTGTTCCAGATGAATCGTTTCCGATTGTGTCGTCGTACGCTCGGCCGCTCCTGCAGGGCAGGAACGGCTTCAGGGGTTAGTGGCGGCGCTGGATAAAGTCGCGAATCCGCTCAGCCGCTTCCACGCACTCCGCCAGCGGTGCAACCAGCGCCATGCGCACACGCCCTGCGCCTGGGTTAACACCATCCACTTCCCGCGACAGGTACGAACCGGGCACCACGGTCACGTGTTCCTCCACGAACAGGTCGCGACAGAAGGCGGCATCGTCGCCATTCACATTCGGCCACAGGTAGAACCCACCATCCGGGCTCTGCACGTCCAGCACTGGCTTGAGGATGGCCAGTACGGCGTCGAACTTCTCGCGGTACAGGTCACGGTTGGCCTGCACGTGAGCTTCGTCCTGCCAGGCGGCGATGCTTGCCAGTTGGGTTTGCACCGGCATCGCGCAGCCGTGGTAGGTGCGGTACAGCAGGAAGGCTTTGAGAATGTCGGCGTCGCCGGCGACAAAACCGGAGCGCAGGCCCGGGAGGTTGGAGCGCTTGGACAGGCTGTGAAATACCACGCAGCGCTTGAAGTCCTGGCGGCCCAGTTCAACGCAGGCGCTCAGCAGGCCGGGCGGCGGGGTTTGTTCGTCGAAGTACAGCTCGCTGTAGCACTCGTCGGCGGCGATTACGAAGTCGTGTTCGTCGGCCAGGGCAATCAGTTTTTTCAGCGTGTCGACCGGGATCAGGGCGCCGGTCGGGTTGCCTGGGGAGCACAGGAACAGGATCTGGCAGCGTTTCCAGATGTCCGGCGACACGGCGTCGAAATCCGGATTGAAGCCGTTTTCGTCCAGGCATGGCAGGTAATGCGGCTTGGCCCCGGCCAGGAACGCGGCGCCTTCGTAGATCTGGTAGAACGGGTTCGGGCTGACCACCAGTGCATCTTCACCGCGATTAACCACGGTTTGGGTAAAGGCGAACAGGGCTTCGCGGGTGCCGTTGACCGGCAAGATATTGCGCGCCGGGTCGAGCCAGCCTTTGGGCACGTTGAAACGGCGTTCGCACCAGGCGCCGATGGCCTCGCGCAGCGCCGGGATGCCCAGGGTGGTGGGGTACACCGCCATCTGGTCGAGGTTATTGCTCAACGCTTCAGCCACCAACGTCGGGGATTTGTGCTTGGGTTCACCGATGGACAGCGCGATCGGGCGTTTGTCCGGGTTCGGCGTGACGCTGCCGAGCAGGGCGCGCAGTTTCTCGAATGGGTAGGGCTGCAGCTGGTTCAGGGCGTTGTTCATGTAAGCCTCTATTGCGATGGGCACGAACCCTGTGGGAGCTGGCTTGCCTGCGATGGCATCGCTGCGGTGTACCAGACACATCGCGGCGCCCGCATCGCAGGCAAGCCAGCTCCCACATGAATCGCGTTCACACAGTTAAAAAATCAAATCGTCAGTCGCGTCAGCTCGACGCCGGGTTCCTGGGTCACGCTCAATTGCTGGACGATGGCGTCCTGCAGGCGTCGGCACAGTTCGGGGTCGGACAGCGGCTGGTTGTCGGCGTCGGTGATAAAGAACACGTCTTCCACGCGCTCGCCGAGGGTCGCAATCTTGGCGTTCTGCAGCGACAGGTCGAACTCCAGGAAGATCCCGCCGATTCGCGCGAGCAACCCCGGGCGGTCCGGTGCGCTGAGTTCCAGTACCGTCACCGGGCGCTGGGCGTCGTTGGAAATGGTGACCTGGGGCGCGAAGGCAAAGTGCTTGAGCTGGCGCGGCACCCGGCGCTGGATGATAGTCGGGTAATCGTCCGGATTACGCAGGGCTTCGGTCAGGCCTTCGCGGATCTTTTTCACGCGCACCGGGTTATCGCCGATGGAGTCGCCGTCGGTGTCGAGCACGATGTAGGTGTCGAGGGTGAACTGGCTGCTGGAGGTGAGGACACGGGCGTCATGGATGTTCAGGTTGAGCTGGTCCATGGCAGCCACGGTCACGGCGAAGAAGTCGTGTTGGTCGGGCGCGTAGATGAAGATTTGCGTGCCGCCCTCGAATTCGCGCTGGGTGGTTTCCTTGATCAGCACCAATGGGCCGCCATCGGCCGGCTGCTGCAGGATCGCGTCACTGTGCCAGGCCACGTCGCCGGCGGTGTGGCGCAGGAAGTAATCGTCACCCAGTTGCGACCACAACTGCTCGACGTCGTCCGGGTCGTTGCCGCCACGCACGAGGATATCCAGGGCCGCGCTTTGGGTGCGGCGGATCTGCTCTTCGCGGTCCACCGGGTTTTCCAGGCCACGGCGCAGCGCGCGCTTGGTCTCGGTGTAGAGCTGGCGCAGCAGGCTGGCGCGCCAGGAGTTCCACAGCGTGGGGTTCGTGGCATTGATGTCGGAGACGGTCAGCACGTAGAGATAGTCGAGGCGGATTTCATCGCCGACGATCCCGGCGAAATCGTGGATCACCTGCGGGTCGGACAGGTCTTTGCGCTGGGCGGTGGTCGACATCACCAAGTGGTTTTGCACCAGCCAGACAATCAGGCGGCTGTCCCACAGCGGCAGCTGATGGCGCTGGCAGAACGCCTCGGCGTCGACTGCGCCGACCTCCGAGTGGTCGCCATGCCGGCCTTTGCCGATATCGTGGTACAAGCCGGCCAGGTAGATCAGCTCGGGTTTGGGCAGCTTGGCCATCAACTTACTGGCCAGCGGGAATTTCTCTGACACCTGGGTGTACTGCAACTTACGCAGGTGCTTGATCAGGTTCAGGGTGTGGGCGTCCACCGTGTAAATGTGGAACAGGTCGTGCTGCATCTGCCCGACGATAAAACCGAACTCCGGCAGGTAACGCCCAAGGATGCCGTAACGGTTCATCCGCCGCAGGTTGCGGTGGATGCCGATCTTGCACTTGAACAGCTCGATAAACAGGCTGGTGTTGCGGATGTCATTGCGAAAATCATCATCGATCAGGTGACGGTTTTCGCGCAGCAAGCGAATGGTGTCGGCGCGTACGCCCTTGATTTCCGGCTGCTGGGCCATCAGCACGAAGATTTCCAGCATGGCGAACGGCGTGCGGCGGAACACATTGTCGTTGCGCGCCTCGATATAGCCGTCGTGCAGTTGAAAGCGCGAGTTGATCGGCTGCGGCGGTGCTTCGTCTTCCGGGGCCAGGATCACCTCTTCGAAGTGCTGGATGATCAGGTCGCTGAGCTGGGCAATGCTCATGACCACCCGGTAGTACTGCTGCATGAAACTTTCGATGCTGGTCTTGGCGTCTTCGCCTTCAAACCCCAGCAGGGTGGCGATGGAGCGCTGGTGGTCGAACAGCAGGCGATCTTCGGAACGCCCGGCGAGCATGTGCAGGGCGTAGCGCACTTTCCACAGGAACTCCTGGGATGAGGCCAGCAGGGCATTTTCGCTTTCTACCAGGAAACCTTCACCCGCCAGGGCGCGCAAGTTCAGGGTGCCGTATTGACGACGCGCGACCCACAGGATCGTCTGGATATCACGCAGCCCGCCCGGTGAGCCTTTGACGTTGGGTTCCAGGTTGTATTCGGTATCGTTGTATTTGTGGTGACGGGCTTTCTGCTCGGCACGCTTGGCCAGGAAGAACTCCTTGCTGGGCCACATGTGGGCGGTGCTGGTGACTTGCAGCATGCGCTGGCGCAGGCGCTCGGGGCCGGCAATGGTGCGGCTTTCCATCAGGTTGGTGATGATAGTGAGGTCGGCACGGGCTTCTTCGGCGCATTCGTCCACCGAGCGCACGCTCTGGCCGACTTCCAGGCCGATGTCCCACAAAAGCGTGAGAAAACGCTCGATGGAATCGCGAAAGATCTCATGGTCGGCGCTGTCCAGCAGGATCAGCAGGTCGATGTCGGAGTAGGGGTGCAGTTCGCCGCGACCGTAGCCGCCGACGGCCACCAGGGCGATATCGGCGTCCTCACTCCAGTTGAACTGTTCCCAGGCCTTTTGCAGGATGTTGTCGACGAACCAGGCGCGGTCCTCGATCAGTCGCCGAATGTCCCGGCCGCTGCGAAAGCGCGCATCGAGCACTTCGCGAGCTTGGCGAATAGCCTTCTTGAAGGCGGCGATGGGGCTCGCCTTCAGTGCCAGTTCGGCCTGGAACTGGCCACGGTCGAAGAGTTCGGGATCCACCTGGGGCATCGATCGGCTTTCCTTTCTATCTATCAGTCAGTCACAACACCGTTTGGGAAAACCAACTCAGTCTTTAAGCCGAAATGCGCGGGATGGTGTCATCGGCGCGCAGGGTGAAGATCTCGTAGCCGGTTTCGGTGACCAGCAGGGTGTGTTCCCACTGGGCCGAGAGCTTGCGGTCCTTGGTGATGGCGGTCCAGCCGTCGCCCAGCACCTTGGTGTCGGCCTTGCCCTGGTTGATCATCGGCTCGATGGTGAAGGTCATGCCCGCCTTGAGTTCCATGCCGGTGCCGGCGCGGCCGTAGTGCAGGATCTGCGGCTCTTCATGGAACACGGTGCCGATACCGTGGCCGCAGAAATCGCGCACCACCGAGAAACCATTTTTTTCGGCGTGCTTCTGGATCACTTCACCGATATCGCCCAGGCGGCAGCCGGGTTTGACGATTTCGATGGCCTTGTACATGCATTCCTGGGTGACCTGGGACAGGCGCTCGGCCCAGACCGGCACGGTGCCGACGTGGAACATGCGGCTGGTGTCGCCGAAATAGCGATCCTTGATCACGGTGACGTCGATGTTCAGGGTGTCACCGTCCTTCAACGGCTTGTCGCCCGGAATCCCGTGGCAGACCACGTGGTTGACCGAGGTGCAGATCGACTTGGGGAAACCCTTGTAGTTCAGCGGCGCAGGGATGGCACCCTGCACGTCGACTATATAGTCGTGGCAGATCTGGTTCAGGGTTTCGGTGGTGACACCTGGCTTGACATGCTCGGCAATCATTTCCAGCACGTCGGCAGCCAGTTTGCCGGCAATGCGCATGCCGGCGATGTCTTCGGCGGTTTTCAAACTAACGGTCATACAGGCTCTCTCTAGCGCGACGCGCTGAAATCAATACGGTTCACGGGCGTGCGACAAAAGGTTACAGAATTCACACAAGCCATAAAAAACACGATTCTAACAGACGATGGCGTCAAATCATGAGCCTCTGATGATCGCTTCTTTCTATAAGGTGGGGGTATATAGGCTCTATTCAAAGGGTTACGTAAAAGTCGCTGACGGCAAATGTGATTGCGGGTTTCGTTTTCGTCCTTCGTGTGGTATAAAATGCGCCGCTTTCCGGGGATACCCCGCAAAGCTTAAATCCACACACGTGTCGACACGATGACCTGGGTGCCGGAGGCGAATGCCGCTGGTTGGTCATTGGGATACGTGGAGGCCAAACCCGACTTATTAAGGAACTATCATGTCCCAAGTCAACATGCGCGATATGCTGAAGGCCGGTGTGCACTTCGGTCACCAGACCCGTTACTGGAACCCGAAAATGGGCAAGTACATTTTCGGCGCGCGTAACAAGATCCACATTATCAACCTTGAAAAAACCCTGCCAATGTTCAACGAGGCTCTGACTTTCGTAGAGCGTCTGGCCCAGGGCAAAAACAAGATTCTGTTCGTCGGCACCAAGCGTTCCGCTGGCAAGATCGTTGCTGAAGAAGCAGCACGTTGCGGTTCGCCGTACGTCGATCACCGCTGGTTGGGCGGCATGCTGACCAACTTCAAAACCATCCGTGCTTCCATCAAGCGTCTGCGTGACCTTGAAGTGCAAGCCGAAGACGGTACTTTCGCCAAGCTGACCAAGAAAGAGGCGCTGATGCGCACTCGCGACCTGGAAAAGCTCGATCGTTCCCTGGGTGGTATCAAGGACATGGGCGGTCTGCCTGACGCACTGTTCGTTATCGACGTTGATCACGAGCGCATCGCGATCACCGAAGCCAACAAGCTGGGCATCCCGGTTATCGGCGTAGTCGATACCAACAGCAGCCCGGAAGGCGTTGACTACATCATCCCAGGCAACGATGACGCAATCCGCGCTATCCAGCTGTACATGGGTTCGATGGCTGACGCTGTAATCCGTGGTCGCAACCACGTTGCTGGTGGCACCGAGCAGTTCGTTGAAGAAGCTCCGGTAGCCGCAGCTGAGTAATTGACGCCCTGGCGTTGACTCAGTAAGCAAAAAGGGGGCTTGGCCCCCTTTTTGCCACCTCGAAAACCATTTGTTGGCGCCCACTTGTGGCAGCGCATCATTGCTCTGTAACGTGCAGCGGCCTACAAGGGTGATTCGGGAAGAATTGATCGCCCGTTTGATCGGGTGGAATGGTTGAAAACCTATCCAAGAGGATTTTGAAATGGCAGAGATTACTGCAGCGTTGGTTAAAGAACTGCGTGAGCGCACCGGCGAAGGCATGATGGATTGCAAAAAGGCCTTGACCAAGGCCGGCGGCGACATCGAAAAAGCCATTGACGACATGCGTGCTTCCGGCGCCATCAAGGCTGCCAAGAAAGCAGGCAACGTAGCTGCCGAAGGCGCTATCGCTCTGGTTGAAGACGGTAAAGCCGCAGTTCTGCTGGAAGTGAACTCGCAGACCGACTTCCTGGCTCTGCAGGACGACTTCAAGGCGTTCGTGGCTGCCAGCGTCAAGAAAGCATTCGACGACAAGCTGACCACCGTTGAGCCGTTGATCGAAGCTCAAGAAGCCGATCGTCTGGTACTGGTCGGCAAGGTTGGCGAAAACGTCAACATCCGTCGCCTGGCTCGCATCGAAGGTGATGTGGTTGGCGGCTACCTGCACGGCAACAAAATCGGCGTTGTGGTTGCCCTGAAAGGCGGCGACGTTGAGCTGGCTAAAGACATCGCTATGCACGTAGCGGCCAGCAACCCAGAGTTCCTGCTGCCATCGGAAGTGTCCGCTGACGCAATCGAGCGCGAAAAAGCCGTGTTCCTGAGCCTGAACGCCGACAAGATCGCCGGCAAGCCAGAAAACATCGTTGAAAACATGATCAAAGGCCGTATCAGCAAGTTCCTGGCTGAAGCGAGCCTGGTTGAGCAGGCGTTCGTCAAGAACCCTGAAATCAAGGTTGGCGAACTGGCCAAGAAAGCCGGTGCTGAAATCGTTTCCTTCACTTACTACAAAGTAGGTGATGGCATCGAGAAGCCGGTCGACAACTTCGCTGAAGAAGTTGCTGCCCAGCTGGCTGCCGCCAAGCAATAAGACAGTTTTCAACTGTCGCCCGAAAGAGGCTGCCCGCTCACGCGCGCAGCCTCTTTTCAAATGGGAAGACCAATTTTTATTTGGTTTCCTTTCGGAACTGGCTTACAAAGCCGTGTTCCGATGGCGCTGTGATAGCGTCCAGCTAGAGTGAACGCAAGCCGTAAACGGCTCGCCAAGAATTTTTAAAAAATACGCCGCAGGAGAGATTCGCAATGGCTCAGCAGGGCAGTGGTTATCAGGCTCGCTATAAACGCATTCTACTCAAGCTTAGCGGCGAGGCCCTGATGGGCTCGGAAGAGTTCGGGATCGATCCCAAGGTACTCGACCGCATGGCGCTGGAAGTCGGCCAACTGGTCGGTATCGGTGTTCAGGTCGGTCTGGTGATCGGCGGCGGTAACTTGTTCCGCGGTGCGGCACTGAGTGCTGCCGGCATGGACCGAGTGACCGGCGACCACATGGGCATGCTGGCCACTGTGATGAACGCCCTGGCCATGCGTGACGCCCTGGAGCGTGCCAATATCTCGGCAATCGTGATGTCGGCTATTTCCATGGTCGGTGTGACCGATCACTATGATCGCCGCAAAGCCATGCGTCACCTGAACGCCAAGGAAGTAGTGATCTTTGCTGCTGGTACTGGCAACCCGTTCTTCACCACGGATTCGGCTGCTTGCCTGCGCGCTATCGAGATCGATGCCGACGTAGTGCTCAAAGCCACCAAGGTGGATGGTGTCTACACCGCAGACCCATTCAAAGACCCGCATGCCGAGAAGTTCGATCATCTGACCTACGATGAAGTGCTGGATCGCAAGCTGGGCGTGATGGACCTGACGGCTATTTGCCTGTGCCGCGACCACAAGATGCCACTGCGCGTATTTAACATGAACAAGCCCGGCGCCCTGCTGAATATCGTACACGGCGGCGCGGAAGGGACTCTGATCGAGGAAGGCCAACAATGATCAACGAAATCAAAAAAGACGCCCAAGCGCGTATGCAAAAATCCCTGGAGTCTCTGAGCCACGCATTCGGCCAGATTCGTACCGGTAAAGCGCACCCGAGCATCCTGGGCAGCGTGATGGTGCCTTACTACGGCGCCGACACCCCGCTGAGCGGCGTCGCCAACGTCACCGTTAAGGATTCGCGCACCCTGCAAGTTGTCGCGTTCGAGCGCAACATGCTCGGCGCCGTCGACAAAGCCATCCAGAGCGCCGGCCTGAACCTCAACCCGACCAACCTGGGCGAGTTGTTGCTGATCTCCATGCCTGCGCTGACCGAAGAAACCCGTAAGGGCTTCACCAAGCAGGCGCGCAGCGCCGCTGAAGATGCGCGTGTTGCCGTGCGTAATATTCGTCGTGATGCGCTGGGTGACCTGAAGAAGTTGGTCAAGGACAAAGAAATCAGCGAAGACGAAGAGCGTCGTGCCGTCGCCGATATCGACAAACTGACCAAAGACGCCGAGGCCCAGATCACCAAGGCCACGGAAGAGAAAGAAAAGGACCTGATGGCCGTATAAGGGGTCAGGACGCCTTCATGGAAAAGACCAAGCAGACTGTGCCCTCCGTGGTGCCGCGCCATGTCGCGATCATCATGGATGGGAATAATCGCTGGGCGAAGAAACGCTTTATGCCGGGCGTTGCCGGGCATAAAGCGGGTGTCGATGCGGTGCGCGCGGTGATTGAGGTGTGTGCCGAGGCCAAGGTTGAAGTGTTGACCCTGTTTGCCTTCTCCAGCGAGAACTGGCAGCGGCCCGCCGAAGAAGTCAGTGCCTTGATGGACCTGTTCTTCAAGGCGCTGCGTCGTGAGGCCAAGCGCCTCAACGACAACAACATCAGCCTGCGCATCATTGGCGATCGCTCGCGGTTCCACCCGGAGCTGCAAGCCGCCATGCGCGAAGCTGAGGCTATCACTGCCGGCTCTAACCGTTTTGTGTTGCAGATTGCAGCCAACTACGGTGGCCAGTGGGATATCGCCCAGGCTGCACAGCGGCTTGCCCGCGAAGTGCAGGCCGGGCATCTGCGGCCCGACGACATCACGCCTGAACTGTTGCAAACCTGCCTGGTAACCGGCGACCTGCCGTTGCCGGACTTGTGCATCCGTACCGGTGGCGAGCACCGCATCAGCAATTTCCTGTTGTGGCAGTTGGCCTATACCGAGCTGTACTTCTCCGACCTGTTCTGGCCGGACTTCAAACACGATGCCATGCGTAATGCGCTGGCCGATTTCGCTTCCCGTCAGCGTCGTTTCGGTAAAACGAGCGAGCAGATCGAAGCTGGAGCCCGGGTTTAAATGCTTAAACAACGAATCATCACAGCACTGATCCTGCTGCCGATTGCCTTGTGTGGGTTTTTCCTGCTCGACGGCTCCGGCTTTGCGCTGTTTATCGGCCTGGTCGTGACCTTGGGTGCCTGGGAATGGGCGCGGCTGGCAGGTTTCAACGAGCAGTTGCCGCGCGTGGTGTACGCCGCTGTCGTGGCGCTGCTGTTGTTCCTCATGCATACGCTTTCGAGCATTGTCGTGCCTTGGGTGTTGGGGGCAGCGGTGCTGTGGTGGGCGCTCGCGACCTTCCTGGTGCTGACCTATCCGCGTACCAGCAGCCAGTGGTCCAGCGTGGCCAGCAAATTGGTGATCGGCTTGTTGATTCTGCTGCCGGCCTGGCAAGGCTTGGTGGAAATCAAGAATGCGCCGATGGGCAACTGGTTGATCATGGCCGTGATGGTGTTGGTGTGGGGCGCTGATATCGGTGCCTACTTCTCCGGTCGGGCTTTGGGCAAGCGTAAGCTGGCGCCGGCGGTCAGTCCGGGCAAGAGCTGGGAAGGCGTCTACGGTGGCTTGGCATTGACGTTGGTAATCACGTTGGTTGTTGGTCTGGTGCGCGACTGGTCGGTGAAGCAAATCCTCCTGGCCTTGTTGGCAACGGCTGTGGTCGTGTTTATCTCGGTGGTGGGCGACCTCACTGAAAGCATGTTCAAGCGCCAGGCCGGGATCAAGGACAGCAGCAACCTGCTGCCGGGTCATGGCGGTGTGCTGGATCGAATCGACAGCCTTACCGCAGCGATTCCGATTTTTGCCGTGCTGTTGTGGATGACGGCGTCGTGAGCTGCCTGCAACAGGTGACCGTGCTGGGCGCGACCGGCTCGGTCGGGCTGAGCACCCTGGATGTGATCGCGCGTCATCCTGATCGCTATCAGGTGTTTGCGCTGACCGGTTTCACGCGGTTGAGTGAATTGCTGGCCTTGTGTGTGCGCCACACGCCGCGCTTTGCTGTCGTGCCTGAAGTGGCGGCGGCGCGTGGTTTGCAAGATGATTTGCGCGCGGCTGGCCTTGCTACACAAGTATTGGTGGGCGAGGAGGGGTTGTGCCAGGTTTCGGCCGACTCTGAGGTCGATACCGTAGTGGCGGCCATCGTCGGGGCGGCAGGTTTGCGCCCGACACTGGCAGCGGTCGATGCGGGCAAGAAGATCCTTCTGGCCAATAAAGAAGCACTGGTCATGTCGGGCACACTGTTTATGCAGGCGGTACGCAAGAGCGGCGCCGTTTTGCTGCCCCTGGACAGTGAGCACAACGCGATTTTCCAATGCATGCCCGGTGATTTCGCCCGTGGCCTGAGCCAGGTCGGCGTACGGCGGATTCTCCTTACGGCTTCCGGTGGCCCTTTCCGGCAAACTCCGCTGTCAGACCTGGAGCACGTGTCGCCTGATCAGGCCTGCGCGCACCCGAACTGGTCCATGGGGCGTAAAATCTCCGTGGATTCGGCGAGCATGATGAACAAAGGTCTGGAGTTGATCGAGGCGTGCTGGTTGTTCGACGCGCGGCCGGATCAGGTCGAGGTGGTCATTCACCCGCAAAGTGTGATTCATTCCCTGGTCGACTATGTGGACGGTTCGGTATTGGCTCAGTTGGGCAACCCCGACATGCGTACGCCGATCGCCAATGCCCTGGCTTGGCCGGAGCGGATTGATTCCGGTGTTGCACCGTTGGACCTGTTCGCCATTGCACGCCTGGACTTCGAGGCGCCGGACGAGCAGCGCTTCCCGTGCCTGCGTCTGGCTCGGCAAGCGGCGGAGGCGGGCAACAGCGCGCCAGCCATGCTCAATGCGGCCAACGAAGTGGCTGTGGCCGCGTTTCTTGAAGGGCGTATTCGCTTTCCGCAGATCGCGAGTATCATCGAGGACGTTTTGAGCCTGGAGCCCGTTGTGGCGCTGGATGATTTAGGGGCAGTGTTCGAGGCTGATACCAAGGCTCGTACCCTGGCCAAGCAATGGTTGAACCGCAGCGCGCGTTAGTCTGTGGGCGGCTTTGAGCCTTCAGGCACTGGATTGGAATGCGGAGAAATTAGATGAGTGCGCTCTACATGATTGTCGGCACCCTGGTTGCTCTGGGTGTGCTGGTTACCTTCCACGAATTCGGCCACTTTTGGGTGGCGCGTCGTTGCGGCGTCAAGGTACTGCGCTTTTCCGTCGGTTTCGGCATGCCGTTGCTGCGTTGGCACGACCGTCGAGGCACTGAATTCGTGATCGCGGCCATCCCGTTGGGTGGCTACGTCAAGATGCTAGATGAGCGCGAAGGCGAAGTGCCTGCTGATCAGTTGGACCAATCCTTCAACCGTAAGACCGTTCGTCAGCGTATCGCTATTGTTGCAGCCGGCCCGATCGCCAACTTCCTGTTGGCGATCGTGTTCTTCTGGGTCTTGGCCATGATGGGCAGCCAGCAGGTTCGCCCGGTCATCGGCGCGGTCGAAGCGGACAGCATGGCGGCCAAGGCTGGTCTGGTCGCCGGGCAGGAAATTGTTTCTATTGATGGCGAGCCGACCACGGGGTGGGGCGCTGTCAATTTGCAGCTGGTGCGCCGCATGGGTGAGAGCGGCACCATCAATGTCGTGGTGCGCGAGCAGGATGCCACCACCGAGACGCCGCGTGAATTGGCCCTGGACCATTGGCTCAAGGGGGCTGATGAGCCTGATCCGATCAAGTCCCTGGGCATTCGTCCATGGCGCCCGGCGTTGCCGCCGGTGCTTGCCGAGCTGGACCCGAAAGGTCCGGCACAGGCTGCAGGCCTGAAAACCGGCGACCGTCTGCTGGCCCTTGATGGGCAGGCGTTGGGTGACTGGCAGCAAGTGGTCGACCTGGTGCGTGTACGGCCTGATACCAAAATTGTGCTGAAAGTTGAGCGCGATGGTGCTCAAATCGACGTCCCTGTGACGTTGTCGGTTCGTGGGGAAGCCAAGGCGGCCGGGGGTTACCTCGGTGCCGGGGTAAAAGGTGTCGAGTGGCCGCCATCGATGGTTCGGGAGGTCAGCTTCGGGCCTTTGGCGGCAATTGGCGAGGGTGCAAAACGCACCTGGACCATGAGTGTGCTGACCCTCGAATCGCTCAAGAAAATGTTGTTCGGCGAGCTCTCGGTAAAAAACTTGAGTGGACCGATAACCATTGCTAAAGTGGCGGGCGCTTCTGCCCAGTCGGGTGTCGCGGATTTCCTGAATTTCCTGGCTTATCTGAGTATTAGCCTTGGAGTTCTGAATTTGTTGCCCATTCCAGTATTGGATGGGGGGCATCTGTTGTTTTATCTGGTCGAGTGGGTGCGTGGTCGCCCCTTGTCGGATCGGGTGCAGGGTTGGGGGATACAGATCGGTATCAGTTTGGTGGTCGGAGTGATGTTGTTAGCTCTGGTCAACGATCTGGGAAGACTGTAACGCTTCGCTGAATTGCGAATCTGCCGCATTTTGCGGCAGTTTGTTTATTGCCAGTTGGAATAAGAAAGGACTTCATGAAACGTCTGCTGCTAACTGCGGTTCTCACCGTATTGATGATCGCCGAAGTTCACGCCGAGTCCTTCACTATCTCCGATATTCGCGTCAACGGCCTCCAGCGGGTTTCCGCGGGTAGCGTCTTTGGTGCCTTGCCGTTGAACGTCGGGGAACAGGCGGATGATCGTCGCCTGGTGGAATCCACTCGTGCGCTGTTCAAAACCGGGTTCTTTCAAGATATCCAACTGGGTCGCGAAGGCAATGTCCTGGTCATCACTGTCGTCGAGCGACCTTCCGTCGCCAGTATCGAGATCGAAGGTAACAAAGCGATCTCCACTGAAGACTTGATGAAGGGCCTCAAGCAATCGGGCCTTGCCGAGGGCGAGATCTTCCAGCGCGCCACCCTTGAAGGTGTGCGTAACGAACTGCAACGCCAGTACGTTGCCCAGGGCCGCTACTCCGCGACCGTGGAAACGGAAGTGATCCCCCAGCCTCGTAACCGTGTCGGCCTCAAGGTCAACATCAACGAAGGCACTGTGGCGGCGATCCAGCACATCAACGTGGTGGGCAACACCAAGTTCGCTGATGACGACCTGATCGACCTGTTCGAACTCAAGACCACCAACTGGCTGTCGTTCTTCAAGAACGATGACAAGTATGCGCGTGAGAAGCTGTCCGGTGACTTGGAGCGTCTGCGTTCCTACTACCTGGACCGTGGCTATATCAACATGGATATCGCTTCGACCCAGGTGTCCATCACCCCGGACAAGAAGCACGTCTACATTACGGTCAACGTTAACGAAGGCGAGAAGTACACCGTTCGTGACGTGAAGCTCAGCGGCGACCTGAAAGTACCTGAAGACCAGGTCAAGGCGTTGTTGCTGGTGCAGAAGAACCAGGTGTTCTCACGCAAGCTGATGACCACCACGTCCGAGCTGATCACCCGCCGTCTGGGTAACGAAGGCTATACCTTCGCCAACGTCAACGGCGTGCCGACGCCGCACGATGATGACCACACCGTGGACATCACCTTCGTTGTCGACCCAGGCAAGCGTGCCTACGTGAACCGTATCAACTTCCGTGGCAACACCAAGTCTGCGGACGAAGTGCTGCGTCGTGAAATGCGTCAGATGGAAGGTGGCTGGGCGTCGACTTACCTGATCGACCAGTCCAAGACCCGTCTTGAGCGTCTGGGCTTCTTTAAGGAAGTCAACGTCGAAACCCCGGCCGTACCGGGTGTGGATGACCAGGTTGACGTGAACTACGCCGTTGAAGAACAAGCGTCGGGCTCGATTACCGCCAGCGTTGGCTTCGCACAGAGTGCCGGCCTGATCCTCGGTGGTTCGATTACCCAGAACAACTTCCTCGGTACGGGTAACAAGGTCTCCATCGGCCTGACCCGAAGCGAATACCAGAGCCGCTATAACTTCGGTTATGTCGACCCCTACTGGACTGCTGACGGTGTGAGCCTGGGCTACAACGCCTTCTATCGCACCACCGACTACAAAGACCTTAACGTTGACGTTGCAAGCTATGCGATCGACAGCCTCGGCGCCGGTGTCAACATTGGTTACCCGATCAGCGAAACTTCGCGCCTGACCTTCGGCTTTACTGCGCAGCAGGACAAAATCAAGACCGGTGTTTACACCACGGACGAGATTTTCGACTTCACGCGCCGCGAGGGTGATCAGTTCCTGAACTTCAAGGCTTCGGTCGGTTGGTCGGAATCCACTCTCAACAAAGGTGTGCTGGCAACCCGTGGCCACTCCCAAAGTTTGACTGCGGAAGCCACCACGCCGGGCAGCGACCTGTCTTTCTTCAAGCTCGATTACCGTGGCCAGTTGTTCCAGCCGCTGAGCGATAACTACACCATGCGCCTGCACACTGAGCTGGGTTATGGCGACGGTTATGGTTCGACCAGTGGTCTGCCATTCTATGAGAACTACTACGCGGGCGGTTTCAACTCGGTTCGTGGCTTCAAGGATAGCACCCTGGGCCCACGTGGTACGCCGAGCCGCGGTCAAGCGGTAACCGGTAACCAAGGTACTACCGTTGACTCCGACAATGATCCTCTGGCATTCGGTGGTAACGTGCTGATCCAGGGTGGTGCGGAGCTTCTGTTTCCACTGCCATTCGTCAAGGACCAGCGTTCATTGCGGACCTCGCTCTTCTGGGACGTGGGTAACGTGTTCGACTCCAAGTGCCAGCAGATCACCAACCCGAGTGGTGTTAAGTCGCAGACTGAGTGCAACGACGTCAGCCTCAGCAACCTGGCGAGCTCTGTTGGTGTTGGCGTGACCTGGGTCACGGCGTTGGGCCCGTTGAGCTTTGCTCTGGCCATGCCGATCAAGAAACCGGATAACGCTGAAACCCAGATTTTCCAATTCTCCCTCGGCCAGACGTTCTAAGCGTCTGACCCAAGATAACGACAACGGATTCTGTAGGAGTACATCGTGCGTAAGTTGACTCAATTGGTTCTGCTGGCCACCGTGCTGGTAACCACCCCGGCCTTCGCCGAAATGAAAATCGCCGTCCTGAACTATCAGATGGCTCTGCTGGAATCCGATGCGGCCAAGAAGTACGCCGTGGATGCCGAGAAGAAATTTGGTCCGCAGCTGACCAAACTCAAGACGTTGGAAAGCAGTGCCAAGGGTATTCAGGACCGTCTGGTAGCCGGTGGCGACAAAATGCAGCAAGGCGAGCGTGAGCGTCTGGAGCTTGAATTCAAGCAAAAGGCTCGTGACTATCAGTTCCAGTCCAAGGAATTGAACGAAGCCAAAGCCGTCGCTGACCGTGAAATGCTCAAGCAGCTCAAGCCGAAACTCGACAGCGCTGTGGAAGAAGTCATCAAGAAAGGTGCCTTTGACCTGGTGTTCGAGCGCGGCGCCGTCATTGACGTCAAGCCTCAATACGACATCACCCGCCAGGTGATCGAGCGCATGAACCAGCTGAAGTAAGCCATGACCGCGACTATCAAGCTCGGCGAGTTGGCCGAGTTCCTGGGAGCCACCTTGAGTGGCTCCCCGGAGAAAGAAATCACTGGGCTAGCCACCTTGCAGGAGGCTGGCCCAGCTCAGTTGAGCTTCCTCGCAAATCCCCAATACCGTAAATACCTGGTCGACAGCCAAGCCGCAGCCGTGTTGCTGAAGGCCGCCGATGCCGAAGGGTTTACCGGGGACGCGCTGGTGGTGGCCGACCCTTACCTGGCGTATGCCCGGGCGTCGCACCTGTTCGATCCAAAGCCCAAGGCTGCCGGTGGTATTCATCCATCGGCCGTTATCGCCGCTGATGCCCAGGTTGACCCTGCGGCCAGCATTGGCGCATTTGCCGTGATCGAGAGTGGTGCACGCATTGCTGCCGGCGTTACGGTGGGTGCGCATTGCTTTATCGGTGCGCGCTGCGAAATCGGTGCCGATGGCTGGCTGGCGCCTCGCGTCACCCTGTACCACGACGTTCGTATCGGTGCGCGGGTGGTTATTCAGTCCGGCGCTGTGATCGGTGGCGAAGGTTTTGGTTTTGCCAATTCCAGAGGTGTTTGGCACAAGATTGCCCAGGTCGGCGGCGTATTGATCGGCGATGACGTGGAAATCGGTGTCAACACCGCTGTGGATCGTGGGGCCTTGGCCGATACCGTGATCGGTAACGGCGTGAAGCTCGACAACCAGATTCAGATTGCCCATAACGTGCAGATTGGCGATCACACCGCCATGGCCGCCTGCGTGGGGATCTCCGGCAGCACCAAGATCGGCAAGCATTGCATGCTCGCCGGTGGCGTTGGGCTGGTGGGGCATATCGAGATTTGCGACAACGTCTTCATTACCGGCATGACCATGGTGACCCACTCGATTACCGAGCCAGGCTCCTACTCTTCCGGTACGGCCATGCAGCCAGCGGCTGAATGGCGCAAAAGTGCAGCACGCTTGAGAAAGATCGACGACATGGCCCGACGCCTCAAGCAGGTCGAAAAGCGTGTCGAGGACGTGACCCCTGGCGGTAATGCTTCATCAGAAGGCTGATACCATTTCCATATCAAGTGTGCACAGCCGCTAGACTGCCTCCTTGATTTGCTAGCGGGGCGTGCGTTTAGTTCGCCCGCCCCCAATCTTTATTACAGGCTTCCCCCCGAAATGATGGACATCAACGAGATTCGCGAATACCTGCCTCACCGTTACCCGTTCCTGCTGGTGGACCGTGTAGTGGACCTCAACGTCGAGGAAAAGCGCATTCGTGCCTACAAGAATGTCAGCATCAACGAACCGTTCTTCAATGGTCACTTCCCTGCGCATCCAATCATGCCGGGTGTGTTGATCATCGAAGCGATGGCCCAGGCTGCCGGTATCCTTGGTTTCAAAATGCTCGACCTCAAGCCTGCCGATGGCACGCTTTACTATTTCGTGGGCTCCGACAAGTTGCGTTTTCGCAACCCGGTCACGCCGGGTGACCAGTTGATCCTCGAAGCCAAGTTCATCAGCTGCAAGCGCCAGATCTGGAAGTTCGAATGCCAGGCTTCGGTAGACGGCAAGCCGGTGTGCTCCGCTGAGATCATCTGCGCGGAACGCAAACTATGAGTTTGATTGACCCTCGCGCAATCATCGATCCGTCGGCCGTTCTGGCCGCCGACGTTGAGGTCGGCCCTTGGTCGATCGTCGGCGCAGGTGTTGAAATCGGCGAGGGGACTGTCATCGGGCCACACGTGATCCTTAAAGGTCCGACCCGCATTGGCAAGCACAATCGTATCTACCAGTTTTCCTCGGTAGGCGAAGACACCCCGGACATGAAGTACAAGGGTGAAGAAACGCGCTTGGTAATCGGTGATCACAACATCATCCGTGAAGGCGTGACCATTCACCGCGGCACCGTGCAGGATCGTGCCGAGACCACCCTGGGTGATCACAACCTGGTTATGGCCTATGCGCACATCGGCCATGACAGCGTGATCGGCAACCATTGCATCCTGGTCAACAACACCGCGTTGGCTGGCCACGTGCATGTTGACGACTGGGCGATCCTGTCCGGCTTCACCCTCGTGCACCAGTATTGCCATATTGGCGCCCACAGCTTTTCCGGCATGGGCACTGCGATTGGCAAGGACGTTCCGGCATTTGTCACGGTATTCGGCAACCCTGCCGAAGCCCGTAGCATGAACTTCGAAGGCATGCGCCGGCGTGGTTTCAGCGAAGAGGCGATTCACGCCCTGCGCCGCGCTTACAAAGTGGTTTATCGCCAGGGGTTGACGGTTGACCAGGCGCTGACAGAGCTGACCGAGCCTGCCGCATTGTTCCCGGAAGTTGCGGTGTTCCGTGACTCGATCCAGGCATCGACCCGCGGCATCACCCGCTGATCATGGCTAATCTGCGTATTGCGCTGGTCGCCGGAGAAGCTTCCGGCGACATTCTGGGTGCCGGCCTGATGCGGGCGCTCAAGGCCCAGCACCCTGCGGTGGAGTTTATCGGTGTAGGTGGCCCGCTCATGCAGGCCGAAGGCCTCACTTCCTACTTCCCTATGGAACGCCTGTCGGTCATGGGCTTGGTCGAAGTGCTGGGCCGTTTGCGTGAGCTGCTGGCTCGCCGCAAGTTGCTGATTCAGACGCTGATCGAAGAAAAACCCGACGTCTTTATCGGAATCGATGCGCCTGACTTTACCCTCAACATCGAACTCAAGTTGCGTCAGGCCGGGATCAAGACCGTGCACTACGTCAGCCCCTCGGTATGGGCGTGGCGCCAGAAGCGCGTGCTGAAGATCCGTGAAGGCTGCGACTTGATGCTGACGTTGCTGCCGTTCGAAGCCAGGTTTTACGAAGAGAAGGGCGTACCGGTGCGGTTTGTCGGGCATACCCTGGCCGACACAATTCCGTTACAAGCTGATCGCGCCGCCGCGCGTGCTGAACTGGGCTTGCCCGGCGGTCCGCTGGTTGCGTTGATGCCGGGCAGTCGTGGCGGCGAAGTCGGCCGCCTGGGCGCGCTGTTTTTTGATGCTGCCGAGCGGTTGCAAGCGCTCAAACCCGGTACCCGTTTTGTTTTGCCCTGCGCCAGCCCACAGCGTCGCGCACAAATCGAAACGTTGTTGGAAGGTCGCAATTTGCCGCTGACCCTGCTCGACGGCCAGTCACACCTGGCCCTCGCGGCCTGTGATGCAGTGCTGATCGCTTCGGGCACCGCCACCCTGGAAGCCTTGCTGTACAAGCGCCCGATGGTCGTTGCTTATCGCCTGGCGCCGCTGACCTTCTGGATTCTCAAGCGCATGGTCAAAAGCCCTTACATCTCCTTGCCCAACCTGCTGGCACAGCGCCTGTTGGTACCGGAGTTGTTGCAGGACGATGCAACGCCCGAAGCCCTGGCGCAAACTCTACTACCCTTGATCGACGGCGGCGAAGAGCAGACCCGTGGTTTCGACGACATTCACCGCACCCTGCGCCGTGATGCCTCGAACCAGGCGGCGGATGCTGTGCTGACCTTGATCGGCCATAAACAGGAAACCTTATGACCCCGCAAATGGGCCTGGATTTCAGCCTGGTTGCCGAAGCCCACGAACTGGTGGCTGGTGTTGACGAAGTAGGGCGCGGCCCATTGTGTGGCGCAGTCGTGACGGCAGCGGTGATTCTCGACCCGAACCGCCCGATCCTCGGCCTCAACGATTCGAAAAAGCTCACCGAAGCCCGTCGTGAAAAACTCTACGATGAGATCTGTGAAAAAGCCCTGAGCTGGCATATCGCTCGGGCCGAGGTTGAAGAAATCGACGAGCTGAACATTCTCCACGCGACCATGCTGGCCATGCAGCGCGCGGTGGAAGGCCTGCACATCACGCCAAAAATGGCGATGATCGACGGTAACCGTTGCCCCAAACTGGCAATGCCGTCAGAAGCGGTGGTTAAAGGTGATAGCAAGGTTCCAGCCATCGCCGCCGCGTCGATCCTGGCCAAGGTCAGCCGTGACCGTGAAATGGCTGCGTTTGAACTGATCTACCCCGGCTACGGCATTGGCGGCCATAAAGGCTACCCGACGCCCGTTCATCTGGAAGCCCTGGCTCGCCTCGGCCCCACGCCGATCCACCGCCGTTCGTTCGCCCCGGTGCGTCAGGCTTACGAGCTGCGTGAGAGCCTCAGCGAGGTTTAGTCGCGAGGCTGATGTTTTTGCCAAGGCCCGGTACAATCCGGGCCTTGTTGTCTCCACGTATTAGAACAGGATCACTATGCCGGCTTCATTCGTTCACCTGCGCCTGCACACTGAATATTCCCTGGTCGACGGCCTGGTACGGATCAAACCGCTGGTCAAAACCCTGGTGGGCATGAACATGCCTGCGGTAGCGGTGACCGATCAGAACAACATGTGTTCCCTGGTCAAGTTCTACAAGAACGCCATGGGCGCCGGCATCAAGCCTATTTGCGGCGCCGACCTGTGGCTGTCCAACAAAGACCCGGATAACCCCCTGAGCCGCATCAGCCTGTTGGCGATGAATGGCGTGGGGTATCGCAACCTCACCGAACTGATTTCCCGCGGCTTTATCGACGGCCAACGCAACGGCTCGATTATCATCGAGCGCGAGTGGGTGGCCGAGGCGAGCGAGGGCGTGATCATGCTCTCGGCGGCCAAAGAGGGTGAGATCGGTATCGCGCTGCTCGGCGGCAACCCGCAGGAAGCCGAGGTGCTGGCCCGTGAGTGGATGGACGTTTTTCCTGATCGCTTCTATCTGGAAGTCCAGCGTACTAACCGCCCCAATGATGAAGAGCACCTGCATGCCGCTGTGGCCCTGGCCGACAAGCTGGGCGCGCCACTGGTCGCGACCAACGACGTGCGCTTTATCAAGAAGGAAGATTTCGAGGCTCACGAAACCCGCGTGTGCATCGGCGAGGGCCGGGCGCTGGACGATCCGCGCCGTTCGAAAAACTACAGCGAAGAGCAGTACCTCAAAAGCGCCGATGAAATGGCCGAGCTGTTCAGCGACCTGCCTGAGGCCCTGGAAAACTCCGTCGAAATCGCCAAGCGCTGCAACATCGAAGTGAAGCTGGGCAAGCACTTCCTGCCCAACTTCCCGATCCCCGATGGCATGACCATCGACGAGTATTTTCGCAAGGTGTCGTTCGATGGCCTGGAAGACCGCCTCAGCGTGCTGCTGCCCAAGGACACCACCGAAGACTACGAAGCCAAGCGCCAGGTCTACGTTGACCGGCTGAATTTCGAGCTGGATATCATCATCCAGATGGGCTTCCCTGGTTATTTCCTGATCGTAATGGACTTTATCCAGTGGGCTAAAAGCAACGGCGTACCGGTAGGTCCTGGCCGGGGGTCAGGTGCCGGCTCGCTGGTGGCCTATGTGCAGAAGATCACCGACCTCGACCCGCTGGAATATGACCTGCTGTTCGAACGGTTCCTGAACCCGGAACGGGTTTCCATGCCCGACTTCGACGTCGACTTCTGCATGGACGGCCGTGACCGCGTGATCGAGTACGTGGCCGAAAAATACGGCCGCAACGCGGTAAGCCAGATCATCACCTTCGGTTCCATGGCGGCCAAGGCTGTAATCCGTGACGTGGCCCGGGTGCAGGGCAAGTCCTACGGCTTGGCGGACCGTCTGTCGAAGATGATCCCGTTTGAAGTCGGCATGACCCTCGAAAAGGCCTACGAGCAGGAAGAAATCCTGCGCGACTTCATCAAGGTCGATGAAGAAGCCGCCGAAATCTGGGACATGGCACGCAAGCTCGAAGGCGTGGTGCGTAACGTCGGTAAACACGCCGGTGGTGTGGTGATCGCGCCGACCAAGCTGACCGACTTTTCGCCGATCTATTGCGACGAAGAAGGCGACGGCCTGGTTACCCAGTTCGACAAGGACGACGTGGAAGCGGCCGGCCTGGTGAAGTTCGACTTCCTGGGCCTGCGGACCCTGACCATCATCGACTGGGCGCTCAAGACGATTAACCGCGAGCGCGCCAAGGTTAACGAAGAACCGCTGGATATCGCGTTTATCCCGCTGGACGACAAACCGACGTACCAGTTGCTGCAAAAAGCCGAAACCACGGCGGTGTTCCAGCTTGAGTCGCGCGGCATGAAGGAGCTGATCAAAAAGCTCAAGCCCGACTGCCTGGAAGACTTGATCGCACTGGTGGCGCTGTTCCGTCCTGGCCCGCTGCAATCGGGCATGGTGGATGACTTCATCAACCGTAAGCACGGCCGCGCTGAACTGGCGTACCCGCACTCCGACTACCAGTACGAAGGCCTCAAGCCAGTACTGGCGCCGACTTACGGCATCATCCTGTATCAAGAGCAGGTGATGCAGATTGCTCAGGTCATGGCCGGTTACACCCTCGGCGGCGCGGACATGCTGCGTCGCGCCATGGGTAAGAAAAAACCCGAAGAAATGGCCAAGCAACGCGGCGGTTTCATTGAGGGTTGCGCCACCAACAACATCGACGCTGACCTCGCCGGTAACATTTTCGACCTGGTGGAAAAATTCGCCGGTTATGGCTTCAACAAATCTCACTCCGCCGCCTACGGCCTGGTCTCGTACCAGACCGCTTGGCTGAAAGCCCACTACCCGGCGCCGTTCATGGCTGCGGTACTCTCGGCGGATATGCACAACACCGACAAGGTCGTGACCTTGATCGAGGAAGTGCGCACCATGAAGCTGCGCCTCGATGCGCCGGATGTGAACGCCTCGGAGTTCAAGTTCACGGTGAACGACGAAGGCCGCATCATCTATGGCCTGGGCGCAATCAAAGGCGTCGGCGAAGGCCCGGTAGAGGCAATCACCGAAGCGCGTCAGCACGGGCCGTTCGAAGACCTGTTCGATTTCTGCGCGCGGGTTGATCTCAAACGCATCAACAAACGCACCCTCGATGGTTTGATCCGCAGTGGCGCGCTCGACCGTCTCGGCCCGTATTTCCATGATGAGCCCAAGGCCTATCAGGCGAATATCGACCGCAACCGTGCGGTGCTGCTGACCGCCATGGAAGAAGCGATCAAGGCTGCCGAGCAGACCGCGCGCACTCACGACAGTGGTCATGCCGACCTGTTTGGTGGGCTGTTCGTCGAAGAAGATGCCGATGTATATGCCAACCACCGCAAGGCCAAGGAGCTGACACTCAAGGAGCGTCTCAAGGGTGAGAAAGACACCTTGGGCCTGTACCTGACCGGTCACCCGATTGACGAGTACGAAGGTGAGATCCGCCGTTTCGCCCGTCAGCGCATCATCGACCTGAAACCGGCGCGGGACACCCAGACCGTCGCCGGCATGATCATCGCCCTTCGGGTGATGAAAAATAAAAAGGGCGACAAGATGGGCTTTATCACCCTCGACGACCGTTCGGGCCGGATCGAGGCGTCGCTGTTTGCCGACGCCTTCCATTCCGCGCAATCGTTGCTGCAGACTGATGCGATGGTGGTGGTGGAAGGGGAGGTCAGCAACGACGACTTCTCCGGTGGCCTGCGCCTGCGTATCAAGCGGGTGATGAGTATGGAAGATGCACGCACCAACCTCGCCGAAAGCCTGCGCCTGAAGGTCAAGACCGAAGCCCTCAAAGGCGATCAGCTACGCTGGTTGGGTGACCTGCTCAAGCGTCACCGTGGCGCGTGCCCGGTGACCATGGAGTACACCGGCAATGACGCCAAGGCCATGTTGCAGTTTGGTGAGACGTGGCGAATTGATCCCGCTGATGGCTTGATTCAAGCTTTGCGTGACCAGTTCGGGCGAGACAACGTCTTCCTCCAATACCGTTGACGGTCAGATATGTCTGATCTCGACTGAACATTTAATCTCGACCTAAACGCGCCTCTCCCTTAAGGTAGGGCGCGAATAGACAACCGGCTGGCCAGGCACTCCTTGGCCGTCGACCCAAGACGGACGCTTATGAACCCGAATTTTCTTGATTTCGAACAGCCGATCGCTGACCTGCAAGCCAAGATTGAAGAATTGCGCCTGGTCGGCAATGACAATTCGCTGAATATCGGCGATGAGATCGCTCGCCTGCAAGACAAGAGCAGCACGCTCACCGAAGACATCTTCGGCAAGCTGACCAGCTGGCAGATCGCGCGCCTGGCTCGCCACCCGCGCCGTCCGTACACCCTGGACTACATTCAACACATCTTCACCGAGTTCGACGAGCTGCACGGCGACCGCCATTTCTCTGACGACGCGGCCATCGTGGGCGGTATCGCTCGCCTGGACGATCAGCCAGTGATGGTCATCGGTCACCAGAAGGGCCGTGAAGTGCGTGAGAAAGTGCGCCGCAACTTCGGTATGCCGCGCCCTGAAGGCTACCGTAAGGCTTGCCGCCTGATGGAAATGGCCGAGCGCTTCAAGATGCCAATCCTGACCTTCATCGATACCCCGGGTGCCTACCCTGGTATCGACGCGGAAGAGCGCAACCAGAGCGAAGCAATCGCCTGGAACCTGCGCGTGATGGCCCGCTTGAAGACCCCGATCATCGCCACCGTGATTGGTGAGGGTGGTTCTGGCGGTGCACTGGCCATTGGCGTCTGCGACCAACTGAACATGCTGCAATATTCGACCTACGCGGTGATCTCGCCGGAAGGTTGCGCCTCGATCCTGTGGAAAACCGCCGAAAAAGCGCCGGACGCTGCCGAAGCCATGGGCATCACCGCTGATCGCCTTAAAGGCCTGGGCATCGTGGACAAAGTGATCGCCGAGCCGTTGGGCGGCGCCCATCGCGACCCGGCTGCCGCTGCTGCGACCCTCCGCGCTGAATTGAGCTCGCAACTGGCGATGCTCAAGAAGTTCGATAACGAGGCGCTGCTGGCCCGTCGTTACGAGCGCCTGATGAGCTACGGTCTCTAAGTCGACGCGTTACTGAATGTGGGAGCGGGCTTGCTCGCGAAAGCGTGTTGTCAGTCAGCGAGATGTTGGCTGCTATAACGCTATCGCGAGCAAGCCCGCTCCCACATTTGCTTTGTGTATGCTGGGTTATCGCATTCCAGATTGATGGCGTACTTTGCTATGAAGCCCACCTTCACCGCCAAACTTCTGCAAACCCTGGCCCCCTGGCGCAATGCCCCGGCCTGGCACATCGCATTCTCCGGTGGGCTCGATTCCACGGTTCTGCTGCATCTGCTGGCTACTCTGGCAAACACCGAAACTCTCCCCCCCCTCAGCGCTATCCACGTCCACCATGGCCTGCAAGCTGCGGCTGACGCCTGGCCCAGTCATTGCCAAACAGTATGTGACGGCCTGGGCGTGCCCTTGCGGGTGATTCGCGTGCAAGTGCAACGGGGCGCCAGCCTTGAGCGTGCAGCGCGCGATGCGCGTTATCAGGCGTTTGCCGGGGTGATCGGGGCAGGGGAGGTGATGCTTACCGGCCAGCACCGCGACGATCAGGCTGAAACCCTGATGTTTCGCCTGCTGCGCGGGGCCGGGGTGCGCGGGCTGGCGGCCATGCCGGCGCATCGTCCGTTGGCGGGTGGCCACTTGGTGCGGCCGTTGCTGCAGGCCTCTCGCGCTGAATTGGAAGCCTATGCCCATGAGCACCAGTTGACGTGGATCGAAGACCCTTCCAATGCCGACCCACGCTTCTCGCGCAATTACTTGCGCCATCGTGTGGTCCCCGTGTTGACGGCGCGTTGGCCGCAAGCCGTTTCCAGCCTGGCGCGCACGGCTGAACACCTGAGCGAAGCCCAAGGTCTGCTTGACGAATTGGCGAAGGTGGACCTGCAAGCCGCTGACCAGCCTTCAGCGTTTCCCTGGCTAGCTTTGCCATCATTGGCCCTCGCCCCATTGCGCGAGCTTTCCGATGCGCGCCAGCGAAATGCCCTGCGCCACTGGCTGACGCCGCTGACGCGTTTGCCCGACAGCGACCACTGGGCCGGTTGGTATGCCTTGCGCGACGCCAAGAGCGACGCACAACCGCTGTGGTGCCTGGCCGACGGCCAGTTGCATCGTTGCGGCGAGCGGATTTGGTGGCTGCCCTCGACGTGGTCGGAATTTTCCGACACTCCGGTGAGCTGGCTGCATCCGCAAAACCCACTAGAGTTACCCGGCAATGGCCAGCTGAAGTTTATCGGCAAGGCCCCCGAAGGCCCGTTGTCGGTCCGTTACCGCCAGGGCGGCGAAATTATCGAAGTGCCCGCTCGAGGCCGGCGTGACCTGAAGCGTCTGCTTAATGAATGGGGGCTGCCGGGCTTCGTCCGTGGCAGATTGCCGCTGCTCTATCAGGGCGAGCAATTGCTGGCTGTCCCTGGCCTCGCGGGGTTGCGGGTGACGTCGCCGGGTGACTGGCAATTGGATTGGATGCCACAGACTTGCGATCAAGGTTTGAGCTGATAGAGCCTTTCCGGTAGACTACGCTCCCTTCTTGATACAACTTCTGTGGATTCGACTGAATCGCAGCAGTTGCCGATTACCAAGCAGTCTTTGCTGGGCGATTCCAAAAAATGTGTAGCGATCAACGTACCGGTGTTTCATTGCTGGTCTGTCACAACGCGGCGGTTTTTTTGAAAGGTGCACTGTGATTAATGCAGGTGATCGGGGGCTTCGGCCTTCCTTCGCTTTCCCCGGCGGCTCGGACCGCTTTAACGCAGACTTCTAGGGTTTTTCATGACGCGCTACATATTCGTCACGGGCGGTGTTGTTTCTTCATTGGGGAAAGGCATTGCCTCCGCTTCATTGGCGGCCATCCTGGAGGCGCGGGGACTTAAGGTCACCATGCTCAAGCTGGACCCGTACATCAACGTTGACCCGGGCACCATGAGCCCGTTCCAGCACGGTGAAGTGTTCGTCACACACGACGGCGCCGAAACCGACCTGGACCTGGGCCACTACGAGCGGTTCATCCGCACGACCATGACCCAGAACAACAACTTCACCACCGGCCGTGTCTACGAGCACGTGCTGCGCAAGGAGCGCCGTGGTGACTACCTGGGTGCAACCATCCAGGTGATCCCGCACATCACCGACGAAATCAAGCGCCGCATCATCAAGGGTGCAGGCGATGCCGACGTGGCGATGGTCGAGATCGGTGGCACCGTGGGTGACATCGAGTCCCAACCGTTCCTCGAAGCCATTCGCCAGTTGCGTTTCGAAGTCGGCGCCAAACGCGCGATGCTGATGCACCTGACATTGGTGCCGTACATCGCCACCGCCGGCGAAACCAAAACCAAGCCTACCCAGCACTCGGTCAAGGAACTGCGTTCCATTGGCCTGCAGCCGGACGTGCTGGTGTGCCGTTCCGATCACCCGATCGACATCTCCTCGCGTCGCAAGATCGCGCAGTTCACCAACGTTGAAGAACGTGCGGTGATTGCCCTGGAAGACGCCGACACTATCTACAAGATCCCGGGCATCCTGCACTCGCAAGGCCTGGATGATTTTGTGGTCGAGCGTTTCGGCCTGCAGTGCAACGGCGCGGACCTGTCCGAGTGGGAAGCGGTGGTCGACGCCAAGCTCAACCCTGAGCACGAAGTCACCATCGCCATGGTCGGCAAGTACATGGAATTGCTGGATGCGTACAAGTCGCTGATCGAAGCGATGAGCCACGCCGGTATCAGCAACCGTACCAAGGTCAACCTGCGCTACATCGATTCCGAAGACATCGAGAACCAGGGCACCGCGCTGCTCGAAGGTGTTGACGCGATCCTCGTGCCTGGCGGTTTCGGCCTGCGTGGCGTGGAAGGCAAGATCACCGCCGTGCAGTACGCTCGTGAGAACAAAGTGCCGTACCTGGGTATCTGCCTGGGCATGCAAGTGGCCGTTATCGAGTTCGCCCGTAACGTGCTGGGCTGGAAAGACGCCAACTCCACTGAGTTCGATCACACCAGCGGCCACCCGGTCGTGGGCCTGATCACCGAATGGGAAGACGCCACCGGCGCCGTTGAGACCCGTACCGAAAGCTCCGACCTAGGCGGCACCATGCGCCTTGGCGCACAAGACTGCCTGCTGGAGTCGGGTTCCCTGGTTCACGATTGCTACGGCAAGGACGTGATCGTCGAGCGTCACCGTCACCGCTACGAAGTGAACAACAACTTGCTGCCGCAGATCAAAGAAGCCGGCCTGAAAATCTCCGGTCGCTCCGGTGATGGCAAGCTGGTTGAAGTGGTTGAGGCGCCGGATCATCCGTGGTTCGTGGCCTGCCAGTTCCACCCAGAGTTCACCTCGACTCCGCGCGACGGTCACCCGTTGTTCAGCGGCTTCGTTAAAGCAGCACTGACGCAACATCAGAAGAAGGCGTAAACCTGATGGCCCAGAAGATCATTCGCGTAGGCGACATCGAGATTGCCAACGACAAGCCCATGGTGCTGTTCGGCGGCATGAACGTGCTGGAAAGCCGCGACATGGCGATGCAGGTCTGTGAAGAGTACGTCAAGGTCACCGAGAAACTCGGTATCCCTTACGTGTTCAAGGCCAGCTTCGACAAGGCCAACCGTTCGTCCGTGACCTCCTATCGCGGCCCGGGCCTTGAAGAAGGCATGCGGATCTTCCAGGACATCAAGCAAGCCTTCGGCGTGCCGATCATCACCGACGTCCACGAGCCTGAACAGGCGAGTGTGGTCGCCGAGGTGTGCGACATCATCCAGTTGCCGGCCTTCCTGTCGCGCCAAACCGACCTCGTGGTCGCCATGGCCAAGACCGGCGCTGTGATCAATATCAAGAAAGCCCAGTTCCTCGCGCCCCAGGAAATGAAACACATCCTGAGCAAGTGCGTGGAAGCGGGTAACGACCAGTTGATCCTCTGCGAGCGTGGTTCGAGCTTCGGCTATAACAACCTCGTGGTGGACATGCTCGGTTTCGGCATCATGAAGCAGTTCGAATACCCGGTGTTCTTCGACGTGACCCACGCGCTGCAAATGCCCGGTGGTCGCGCCGATTCCGCTGGCGGGCGACGTGCCCAGGTGCTGGACCTGGCCAAGGCCGGTATCAGCCAGTCGCTGGCGGGCCTGTTCCTGGAAGCCCACCCGGACCCGGACAATGCCAAATGCGACGGCCCATGCGCGCTGCGCCTGGACAAGCTGGAGCCATTCCTGGCCCAGCTCAAGCAGTTGGACGAACTGGTCAAGAGTTTTCCGACAGTAGAGACCGCGTAAGCGCCATTTCTCCGGTAGACTTTCCCTCGCTTTACGCTCAGGCCTGCGGGCCTGAGCCTTGTCGCCTGCAAGCCTGCCTCGTTGTTCCACCCTTGCGGTCGGTCAAAAGATTTCCTTCAGCTGCGTCGTTTTCGTCAACTTTGGAGTGTTTACAACAATGGCAAAAATCGTCGACATCAAAGGTCGTGAAGTTCTCGACTCCCGCGGCAACCCCACCGTCGAAGCCGACGTGCTTCTCGATAACGGCATCATCGGCAGCGCCTGCGCGCCGTCCGGTGCTTCCACCGGTTCGCGCGAAGCGCTGGAACTGCGTGATGGCGACAAGAGCCGTTACCTGGGCAAAGGTGTACTCAAGGCTGTAGCCAACATCAACGGCCCGATCCGTGACCTGTTGCTGGGCAAGGACCCGCTGGACCAGAAAACCCTGGACCACGCGATGATCAAGCTCGACGGCACCGAGAACAAAGGTAGCCTGGGCGCCAACGCCATCCTCGCCGTGTCCCTGGCCGCTGCCAAGGCCGCCGCCCAGGACCAGGACCTGCCGCTGTACGCACACATCGCCAACCTGAACGGCACCCCGGGTGTGTACTCGATGCCGGTGCCGATGATGAACATCATCAACGGTGGCGAGCACGCCGATAACAACGTCGACATCCAGGAATTCATGGTGCAGCCGGTTGGCGCCAAGACCTTCTCCGAAGGCCTGCGCATGGGCACCGAGATTTTTCATCACCTCAAAGCTGTGCTGAAGGCCCGTGGCCTGAGCACCGCCGTGGGTGACGAAGGTGGTTTCGCGCCGAACCTGGCGTCCAACGAAGATGCACTCAAAGTGATCTCCGAAGCCGTGGCCAACGCTGGCTACACGCTGGGCACCGACGTGACCCTGGCCCTGGACTGCGCCGCGAGCGAGTTCTACGAAGACGGCAAGTACAACTTGTCCGGCGAAGGCCATGTGTTCACCTCCGAAGGGTTCGCCGATTACCTGAAGGGCCTGACCGAGCGCTACCCGATCATCTCCGTTGAAGATGGCCTGGACGAGTCCGACTGGGCGGGCTGGAAAATCCTCACCGACAAGATCGGCGAGAAAATCCAACTGGTGGGCGACGACTTGTTCGTGACCAACACCAAGATCCTGAAAGAAGGCATCGACAAGAAGATCGCCAACTCGATCCTGATCAAGTTCAACCAGATCGGCACGCTGACCGAAACGCTGGAAGCCATCCAGATGGCCAAGGCTGCGGGCTACACCGCCGTGATCTCGCACCGCTCCGGCGAAACCGAAGACTCGACCATTGCCGACCTGGCCGTGGGCACTTCGGCTGGCCAGATCAAGACCGGTTCCCTGTGCCGCTCCGACCGCGTTTCCAAGTACAACCAATTGCTGCGTATCGAAGAGCAACTGGCAGGTAAAGCCAAGTACAACGGTCGCAGCGAGTTTCGCGGCTGATCGCTCCTTGATGTAAAGCATGCTAAAAGGTCAGCGGATTACGTCGGAAAAATCACGACAGCGTGAATTTCGACGCTAATCTCATGACTAACAAGCACAAGCCTGGTTCATCCAGGCTTCGTGCTATCAGTTGCTTCAAAAGTTTTGCATGGCTGTCTTTTTTTACTGGATACCCGGATTTCGATGCGCAGTCCCAATTGGTTGTTCCTCGTCTTGCTCTTATTGCTGGCTGGCCTGCAGTACCGCCTATGGGTCGGTAATGGCAGCTTTGCGCAGGTGAAAGAACTGACCCAGCAAATTGCCGATCAGCACGCCGAAAACGAAATCCTGCTGGAGCGCAATCGCGTCCTTGATGCTGAAGTGCTTGAGCTGAAAAAAGGCACCGAGACCGTTGAAGAGCGGGCTCGTCATGAGTTGGGCATGGTCAAGGAGGGCGAAACCCTCTACCAGTTGGCCCAATGAGTAACGTTTTACCGGCCTTCTGGGCCGTGATTCCTGCCGCGGGCGTCGGTGCCCGTATGGTCGCGGACCGTCCCAAGCAATATCTGCAACTGGGCGGGCGCACTATTCTCGAACACAGCCTCGGCTGTTTTCTCGACCATCCAGGCCTCAAGGGGCTGGTGGTCAGTCTTGCTGTAGATGATCCCTATTGGCCGAACCTGCCGTGCGCCAGCGACCCACGTATCGTGCGCGCGGATGGCGGCGACGAACGCTCAGGCTCGGTGCTCAATGCGTTGTTGCAATTGAATGCCCTGGGCGCCAGTGATGACGATTGGGTACTGGTTCACGATGCCGCGCGGCCTAACCTGAGCCGTGACGACCTCGACAAACTCCTGGCTGAGCTGGCGGATGATCCGGTCGGCGGCTTGCTGGCCGTGCCCGCGCGCGACACCCTCAAGCGCGTCGACAAGCATGGCCGCGTGGTCGAAACCGTCGACCGCAGCCTGATCTGGCAAGCCTACACACCCCAGATGTTCCGCCTCGGCGCCCTGCACCGTGCCTTGGCCGACAGCTTGGTGGCTGACGCCGTGATCACCGACGAAGCCTCGGCCATGGAATGGTCCGGCCAGGCGCCGCGCCTGATCGAAGGGCGCGCGGACAATATCAAGGTCACCCGGCCCGAAGACCTGGAGTGGCTCAGGTTGCGGTGGACTAACCGCAGATAGACAGTGACGCCACCTCGACGCTTTCGCGAGCAAGCCCGCTCCCACATTTGAAATGCATTCCAAATGTGGGAGCGGGCTTGCTCGCGAAGAGGTCATAGCCGACACCGCATCTTCAAACGCTGTACTCCGGCCGTTCAGCCAACCCTTCCTTCAAGAAATCCACCAGCTTGCGCACCTTCGGCGACAAATGCCGCTGCTGTGGATACAGCGCCCATACTGCCGTATTCGGCGGTTGATGCGCCTCCAGCAACGACACCAACGCCCCGCTGTGCAAATGCTCCAGCACGTAATAATCCGGTAACTGGCACAGCCCGACGCCTTGCAGCGCTGCATCCAGCACCGCCTGCCCACTGTTGCAGCGCCAGTTTCCCTGCACCCGTTGGGAGAATTCGCGCCCGTCCTGGGCCAGTTGCCAGATGTCCGAGCTGCCGATCAGGCAGTTATGCCGACTCAATTCCGACAAACTATGTGGCCGTCCATACCGCGCCAAGTAGGAAGGCGACGCACACAAGTACATACGCCGTGGCGCCAGGCGGCTGGCGACCATGCGCGAGTCTTGCAGGCGGCCCAGTCGGATCGCCAGGTCGAGGCCTTCATGCACCAAGTCCAACTGGCGATTGCTCAACTCGATATCCACGCGCAGTTGCGGATAGAGCGCCATGAACCGCGTCACCAGCGGCACGATAAACCGCTCGCCGTAAGCCACCGCACAGGTCATGCGCAACATGCCCTTGGGTTCGCTGGTCAGGTCACCCACGGCGCGCAAGGCTTCTTCGCGACCGTCCTGTAAACGCTGGCAGTGTTGCAGGAAGGTCTGGCCGGCCTCGGTGAGGGTTACCTTTCGCGTACTGCGATACAGCAATCGCGTTTGCAGCCGTTCTTCCAAACGCGCGACCTGGCGGCTGATGTGCGACGAGGACACTCCAAGACGCTCTGCCGCCGCGGTGAACTGGCTGCACTCGGCCACGGCGACAAACTCGTCTATGCCTTCCCAGCGGTTTTCCAACATGGTAATTGTCCCTGTACAGCAATAATGTTTTGCTTTTGCCCGGATTATTAATCACTGGGCCATGTTTTACACTCACTGCCTCAGTTTTTAACTCCCTGGAGAAACCCGGATGATCAAGTCCCGCGCCGCCGTAGCCTTTGAAGCGAAAAAGCCCCTTGAGATTGTTGAAGTGGATGTCGCCATGCCCAAGGCCGGCGAGGTGCTGTTGCGCGTGGTCGCGTCCGGCGTGTGTCACACCGACGCCTACACCTTGTCGGGCGCCGACCCGGAAGGCATTTTCCCGTCGATCCTGGGTCATGAAGGTGGTGCGGTGGTTGAAGCGATTGGCGAAGGCGTGACCTCGGTGGCCGTCGGCGATCACGTGATCCCGCTGTACACGCCCGAATGCGGCAAGTGCAAATTCTGCCTGTCGGGCAAGACCAACCTGTGCCAGGCCATCCGTTCCACCCAGGGCAAAGGCTTGATGCCCGACGGCACCACGCGGTTTTCCTACAAAGGCCAGCCGATTTTCCACTACATGGGCACCTCGACGTTCTCCGAGTACACCGTGCTGCCGGAAATCTCGGTCGCCAAGATTCCTAAAGAAGCGCCGCTGGAAAAAGTCTGCCTGCTGGGCTGCGGCGTCACCACTGGCATTGGTGCAGTGATCAACACCGCCAAGGTCAAGCCTGGTGATACCGTGGCTATTTTCGGCCTCGGCGGCATTGGCCTGTCGGCCGTCATCGGTGCGGTCAAAGCCAAGGCCGGACGCATCATTGCCATCGACATCAACCCGGCCAAGTTCGAAATCGCCAAGCAACTGGGCGCCACCGACTGCATCAACCCGAAAGACTACGACCGCCCGATCCAGGACGTAATCGTCGACTTGACCGACGGCGGCGTGGACTTTTCCTTCGAGTGCATCGGCAATGTGCAACTGATGCGCGCCGCGCTCGAGTGCTGCCACAAAGGTTGGGGCGAGTCGGTGATCATCGGTGTTGCCGGTGCCGGCCAGGAAATCGCTACGCGGCCCTTCCAGCTGGTGACCGGGCGCGTCTGGCGCGGTTCGGCGTTCGGTGGCGTGCGTGGCCGTACCGAATTGCCAAGCTACGTGGAAATGGCCCAGACCGGCGAGATCCCGCTGGACACCTTCATCACCCATACCATGGGCCTGGAAGACATCAACAAAGCGTTTGAGCTGATGCATGAAGGCAAGAGCATTCGTACCGTCATCCACTTCTGAGGTCGGCCATGAGTCTGGAAAACCTGTCCTGCCAGAAGAGCTTCGGCGGCTGGCATAAACGCTACAAGCATCACTCCGATGTGCTCGGTTGCGACATGACCTTCGCTGTCTACCTGCCGCCGCAAGCCGAGCAGGGCGGCAAGTTGCCGGTGTTGTACTGGCTGTCCGGGCTGACCTGCACGGATGAGAACTTCATGCAGAAGGCCGGCGCGCAGCGCATGGCCGCCGAGCTTGGGCTGATTATCGTCGCGCCCGACACCAGCCCGCGTGGGCCAGGTGTGCCGGGCGATCCGGACAATGCTTGGGATTTCGGCCTGGGCGCCGGCTTCTACTTGAACGCCACGCAGGAACCTTGGGCCAAGCACTATCGGATGCATGACTACGTGGTGCAGGAATTGCCGGCGTTGGTTGAAGCGCATTTCCCGGCATCGGATAAACGTGGCATCAGCGGCCACTCCATGGGCGGCCACGGTGCCTTGGTGTGTGCCTTGCGCAACCCTGGGCGTTACCAATCGGTGTCTGCATTTTCGCCGATCAACAACCCGATGGATTGCCCGTGGGGCCAAAAAGCCTTCTCGCGTTATTTGGGCGAAGAACGCTCGAAGTGGCGTGAATGGGACGCCTGCGTGCTGATCAGCGAGGCCTCGCAAAAGCTGCCGTTGCTGGTGGACCAGGGCGACCGCGACGATTTTCTCGCCGTGCAGCTAAAGCCCGAAGCCCTGCAGCAAGCGGCCAAGGCGGCCAACCATCCGCTCGAACTGCGCCTGCAACCTGGCTACGACCACAGCTACTTCTTTATCGCCAGCTTCATTGAAGATCATTTGCGACATCATGGTCGTGCTTTGCTCGGTTAATGTGAGGCAAAAGTAGGTAGAATCACGCCCTGAATTAAATCGGGGCGTTTTTTTATGCGTATTGGCCACGGCTACGATGTGCACCGTTTCGCCGAAGGCGATTTCATCACCTTGGGCGGCGTGCGCATTGCGCACCACCATGGGTTGCTGGCTCATTCCGACGGCGACGTAGTGTTGCATGCCTTGAGCGATGCTTTGCTCGGCGCGGCGGCGTTGGGCGATATTGGCAAACATTTTCCGGACACCGACCCGACCTTCAAGGGCGCGGACAGCCGTGTGTTGCTGCGCCATGTGGTCGGCCTGATCCACGCCAAAGGCTGGAAGGTCGGCAATGTCGACACCACCATCGTGGCCCAGGCGCCGAAAATGGCCCCGCATATCGAATCGATGCGCGCACTGATTGCCGCGGATCTGCAAATTGAACTGGATCAAGTCAACGTGAAAGCCACCACCACCGAAAAGCTCGGGTTTACCGGACGGGAAGAGGGCATCGCGGTGCACGCCGTCGCCTTGTTGCTGCGCGCATGAATGACCTGCAACTGTTGGGCCCACGGGCCTATGGCGAGGCCTTGGGCAGCGCAGTCCTGAAGGCCACGGCTGAAGATTTCCAGGTAGACGAAGTGCTGGATATCCCGCTGACCGGTGACGGTGAGCACCTGTGGCTGTGGGTGGAAAAGCGCGGCTTGAATACTGAAGAAGCCGCGCGGCGTATCGCCAAGGCCGCCGGCGTACCCTTGCGCACCGTCAGTTATGCCGGGCTCAAGGATCGTCAGGCGTTGACCCGCCAGTGGTTCAGCGTGCAACTGCCGGGCAAGGCCGACCCGGACATGAGCGGTGCGCAAGACGAGACCCTCAAGATCCTCAAAATGGCCCGTCACAAGCGCAAGCTGCAGCGCGGCGCGCACTCGGCCAACGGCTTTACCTTGCGCTTGACCCAATTGGCCGGTGACACCACTGCCATCGACGCGCGTTTGCAACTGATTGCCCAGCACGGCATCCCCAACTACTTCGGTGCCCAGCGCTTCGGCCACAACGGCGGCAACGTGGTGGACGCGCGTGAATGGGCCGCGCGCAAGGCCTTGCCGGAGCAGCGCAATGTGCGTTCGCGGTTGCTGTCCACCGCGCGTAGCTTCTTGTTCAACAAAGTCTTGGCGGCACGTGTTGCAGACGGCTCCTGGCAACGTGCCCAGGTCGGCGATCTGCTGGCGTTTACCGACAGCCGCAGTTTTTTCCCGGCGGGGGAGGCTGAATGCAGCGACCCACGCCTGGCGATTCTGGACCTGCACCCAACCGGGCCCCAGTGGGGCGAGGGTGATTCGCCCGCAAGCGGTGCAACCTATGCGTTGGAACAAGCGGTCGCCTCCAGCGAAGCTGACCTGCGCGATTGGCTGGTGAATGCCGGTATGAGCCAGGAACGGCGCATTCTGCGACTGCCCATTGGCGGGTTGACGTGGCATTATCCCGGTCCTGACATTCTGCAATTGGAATTCGTCCTGCCGGCCGGATGCTTCGCCACTGTCTTGGTGCGCGAGCTTGTTGATCTGGTGCCGGTGGGGCAGACGGACAGCCCATGCGTATTCTGATATCAAACGATGACGGTGCCACTGCACCTGGCCTTGCCGCGCTTTATGCTGCGCTGGAAGATTATGCCGAGTGTGTGGTGGTTGCCCCGGACCAGGACAAGAGCGGCGCCAGCAGTTCGCTGACGCTCGACCGTCCGTTGCACCCGCAGGTTCTGGCCAATGGCTTTATCAGCGTGAACGGAACCCCCACCGACTGCGTGCACCTGGCGATCAACAGCTTGTTGGACCAAGAGCCGGACCTGGTGGTGTCGGGCATCAACCTGGGCGCCAACCTGGGCGATGACGTGTTGTATTCCGGCACCGTGGCGGCGGCCCTTGAAGGTCGTTTCCTGGGGCGTACTTCGTTTGCCTTTTCGTTTGCCTCGCGGCAACTGGACAACCTGGCGACGGCGGCGTATTTCGCCCGCAAACTCGTGGAAGCTCACGGTTCTCTGGATTTGCCACCGCGAACGGTGCTCAACGTCAATATTCCTAACTTGCCCCTCGACCATATTCGCGGCATCCAGTTGACGCGCCTGGGCCATCGCGCCCGTGCGGCCGCGCCATTGAAGGTGGTCGATCCGCGTGGCAGGGAAGGTTATTGGATCGCGGCAGCGGGCGACGCCGAAGACGGTGGCCCGGGCACGGACTTTCATGCGGTGATGCAAGGTTATGTTTCGATTACCCCGTTGCAGCTTGATCGCACCTTCAGTGATGCCTTCAGTAGTCTCGATGGCTGGCTCGAGGGGCTGCGTTGATGGCGCGTGAACAAGATGACCTGCTGCGCCGTGGCATCGGGATGACCTCCCAGCGTACCCGTGAGCGTTTGATCCAGCGTCTGTACGAAGAAGGGCTGTCAAACGCTCAGGTGCTGGAAGTCATCCGGCGCACCCCACGTCACCTGTTCGTCGATGAAGCGCTGGCGCACCGCGCCTATGAAGACACTGCGCTGCCCATCGGCCATAACCAGACCATCTCGCAGCCTTATATGGTCGCGCGCATGAGCGAGCTGCTGCTGGCGGCGGGGCCGTTGGACAAGGTGCTGGAGATCGGCACCGGTTCGGGTTATCAAACCGCCGTGCTGTCGCAACTGGTGGAGCGGGTGTTCTCGGTGGAGCGCATCAAGGTCCTGCAGGACCGTGCCAAGGAGCGCCTGGTGGAGTTGAACCTGCGCAACGTGGTGTTCCGTTGGGGCGATGGCTGGGAAGGCTGGCCGGCGCTGGCGCCGTATAACGGCATCATCGTCACGGCCGTCGCGACCGATGTACCGCAGGCGTTGCTCGATCAATTGGCGCCTGGCGGGCGGCTGGTCATCCCGGTGGGCTCCGGCGAAGTGCAACAATTGATGCTCATTATCCGTGAGGACGAAGGCTTTTCCCGGCATGTGCTGGGCGCCGTGCGCTTCGTACCGTTGCTCAATGGCCCGCTGGCCTGATCATTTATTCGTAAACAGTGAATTCTGTTGTCGGGGATGTGTCTTACAGCGGGGCTTGTTGAGTCAACATGAATGGAAGTCGGCTTTAAACATGGTGAATTTTTCGTTTCAGTCGTGTGCCGGTAAAAATTCAATGCCCAGTTATACTTGCGTCATATTTCAAGCCTGATACAGGCGTTCATGTTCAGCCACCACAAAGGGAGCGGCGGGTGAGTCTCACAGGTCTTGCGCAGCGTATGAGTAAAACAAGCTTTCAGCGACTGGTGCTTGGCCTTGTCTTGAGTTCCTTATTGGCGGGTTGCTCCAGCTCCCCATCCAGTGGCGCGCGGGTTGTCGACCGAAATAACGCCAGCGCCGTGCCGCAAAAACCAACGGTCACCACCGGGCAGTATGTAGTGCGAAAGGGGGACACAATGTTCTCGATCGCCTTCCGCTACGGGTGGGATTACAAGGCACTCGCAGCTCGTAACAATATTCCTGTGCCCTATACGATACATCCGGGGCAGACCATTCGTTTTGATGGGCGCACCGGTTCTTCGCCTACGGCAGTTGTGACAAAATCCGGATCTTCGCCGTCGTCCTCCAGCAAAACCACGATCATCACTCGGCCTGCAGGCAGCGCCACGCCTACGGTTGCGGGCAAGCCGGCACCCGCGCCGTTGCCGCCTGCAGGGCCTGCGCCGACCGGTTGGGGGTGGCCTTCAAACGGGGTATTGATTGGAAAATTCTCTTCAAACGGTAGTTTGAATAAAGGCATTGATATCGCCGGGGATTTGGGACAGCCTGTTTTAGCTGCGTCTGATGGGACAGTGGTGTACGCCGGGAGTGGTTTGCGGGGCTACGGCGAGCTGGTCATCATCAAACACAGCGATACCTACGTCAGTGCCTACGGTCATAACCGCAGGTTGTTGGTTCGGGAGGGGCAGCAGGTCAAGGTCGGACAGACAATTGCCGAAATGGGGTCAACGGGTACAGACCGGGTGAAACTGCACTTTGAGATTCGCCGTCAAGGGAAGCCTGTAGATCCGCTGCAATTCCTACCCCGTCGTTGATGTGTTGCACAGCCTGTTCCCTCACGTAGAAGGAACAGGCTCCAGCGTTGCCAAGGATAAAGGCGTCGCTTGAGCTTGAGGTCGAACTCACCAAAGGACTATAACAATGGCTCTCAGTAAAGAAGCGCCGGAGTTTGACATCGACGATGAGGTTCTCCTTGAAATGGAGATACTCACCGAAAAGGAATCGATGTCGAATGATGAAGGGTCTGCAACGCCTTCAGTTCGCACCAAATCCAAGAACTCCACCGCGTTAAAACAGCACAAGTACATTGATTACACGCGGGCGCTCGACGCCACGCAGCTGTACCTCAATGAAATCGGCTTTTCCCCTCTGCTCACTCCCGAAGAAGAAGTCCATTTTGCGCGTTTGTCGCAAAAGGGGGATCCGGCTGGGCGCAAGCGCATGATTGAAAGCAACCTGCGACTGGTGGTGAAAATCGCCCGGCGCTATGTCAATCGTGGCCTGTCGCTGTTGGACCTGATCGAGGAGGGCAACCTGGGCTTGATCCGGGCGGTGGAGAAGTTCGACCCTGAGCGGGGCTTCCGCTTTTCGACCTATGCCACTTGGTGGATTCGCCAGACCATCGAACGGGCGATCATGAATCAGACCCGCACGATCCGGTTGCCGATCCATGTGGTCAAGGAGCTCAACGTCTACCTGCGGGCGGCACGTGAGCTGACACAAAAACTCGATCATGAACCTTCGCCTGAAGAAATCGCCAACCTGCTGGAGAAGCCGGTAGGGGAGGTCAAGCGCATGCTCGGCCTGAACGAGCGCGTGTCTTCGGTCGATGTCTCGCTGGGTCCGGATTCGGATAAAACCCTGCTGGACACCCTGACGGATGATCGTCCAACAGATCCTTGCGAGCTGTTGCAGGACGATGATCTTTCCCAAAGTATTGACCAGTGGCTGTCTGAGCTCACGGACAAGCAGCGTGAAGTGGTGATTCGCCGCTTCGGCCTGCGTGGCCATGAGAGCAGTACGCTGGAAGATGTAGGCCTGGAGATTGGTCTGACCCGTGAGCGGGTGCGGCAGATCCAGGTAGAGGGCCTCAAGCGCTTGCGTGAGATCCTCGAAAAGAATGGCTTGTCGAGTGAGTCGTTGTTTCAATAACGGCCTGCAAGGCAGCTATAAAAACGCCCGGTGCATGTGAATGCACCGGGCGTTTTGCTGTGCGGCGATCGTTCCGGGAATGCAGCCCGGGACGCTCTGCGTACCAAAGCGTGACGCAGAGCGTCACAAGAGGTATTCCCATGCGGAGCGTGGGAACGAGCAGGCATAAAAAAACCCCGCTTTTAAGGGCGGGGTTTTTTCGACTGAGTCAGTACAAGTTAGATAACTTGAACTTCTTCAGCTTGCATGCCTTTCTGACCGCGGGTAGCGATGAAAGAAACCTGTTGGCCTTCTTTCAGGCTTTTGAAGCCGTCGGATTGGATAGCTTTGAAGTGAACGAACAGGTCGTCACCGGATTGTGGAGTGATGAAGCCGAAGCCTTTTTCATCGTTGAACCACTTAACGGTACCAGTTTGGCGATTAGACATGGTGTATCTCCTTGGACAAAGTTAACTGCGACTCAGGAAAAGCCCTGGCCGAGACTGAGTGCAAAGAGCAGGAAAAATTCTTGGAGATGGTTGGATCGAAATTCAACATATCGTGTAGAGATTCTCAGTGACACAAGCAGCACAGTGGCGCCACCTTAACCCTTTTTCCGGAACGTGCCAATGGTATTTCCTAAGGTTTCTCTAATTTCGTGACTGGCGGTGGTATTTACAGTCACTGGACATTGCAACTTGGGTCCCGGCGCCACTGGCTGCGGCTTATAGCAGGCAGCACATTCGTCAAGAAAAGCCCCACGCCCTTTGAACCCCACGGCTGGCCCCGGTAAGATGCCCAACAGAATTTTTCCACCTCGCTATTCAGGACACCCGCCATGAGCATCAAATCGGACAAGTGGATTCGCCGCATGGCGCAAGAGCACGGCATGATCGAACCGTTCGTTGAACGCCAGATTCGTGGCGAAGGCGATGACCGCGTGATTTCGTACGGTGTTTCCAGCTACGGCTATGACGTGCGTTGCGCTGATGAATTCAAGGTGTTCACCAATATCAACTCGGCGATCGTCGATCCGAAAAACTTCGACGAAAAAAGCTTCGTCGACGTCAAGAGCGACGTGTGCATCATCCCGCCAAACTCCTTCGCCCTGGCGCGCACCGTGGAGTTCTTCCGTATTCCCCGTGACGTGCTGACCATTTGCCTGGGTAAAAGCACCTACGCACGCTGCGGCATCATCGTTAACGTGACGCCGCTTGAGCCGGAGTGGGAAGGTCACGTGACCCTGGAGTTCTCCAACACCACCACCTTGCCGGCGAAGATCTACGCCAACGAAGGCGTGGCACAGATGCTGTTCCTGCAGTCCGACGAGGCCTGTGAAGTGTCCTACAAAGACCGCGCCGGCAAGTACCAGGGCCAGCGCGGCGTCACCCTCCCACGCGCTTGATCGAAAGGTCTTACACGTAAAGGGAATTAGTCTGCGGGAAGTGACTCTATTGGGTGTACTGCCTCGGTGCGTGCAAAACGCACCGAGCCACGCTTGAGGAGTACCTTATGAAGATCGACCCGCGAATCAGTGCCGAACTCGCCCGGCTTGAACCCAACCAGATTGGTGTTCTGGCCTGGTCCCTGATGGCCGATCCTGCGTATGCAGGCGGCATCCCTGGCCAGCCTGACGAAGATTGGCCCCAACAGCCCACCGAACCCGGTGTGCCGACAATTCCCGACGAGCCGCCACCCGCACCGGTCGCCTGATGCGTGAGGGGCAGGACGTATGCTCAATGCTTTATCGAACTGGCCATACGTCCTGGTCGCCGATCACATAGATCTGCCGTCCGTCGTCCTGCTCCACTGCATAACCGCCGGTAAATGCCCCGAACGCCGGTAGCAGGCTGATCCGCCGCCCAAGCTGAAAGCATGGCAGGCGCAGGCTCTGCCGGCCCTTGCCGCGCAAGCGATACACAGGATGCACATGCCCCGCCAGCACATGATGGCTGGCGTGCGCGTCTGGTTCGTGTTGCAGCGCAAACGGCCCCATCAGCAACGGCTCGGGAACCACCTCAATCCTCAAGTCGGCAGGCGGGTCGCCAGCGCGTTTATCGTGATTGCCCCGAATCAGGGTCATACCCAGCTCGGGGTTGCGCTCACGCCAGGCTCTCAGTGCGCCCAGCGTGCCGCTGGCGTGAGAGCCGGGGCCGTGCAGGAAGTCACCGAGAAAGATCACCTGCGCACACGGTAGGGCGGATAACAGCCGGTCCAGGCGCTGCAGGTTTTCTGTGGTGGTGCCCTGCGGCACCGGTTGCCCCAGGCTGCGATAGGCCGACGCCTTGCCAAAATGCGCATCGGCAATCAACAGGCACCGGCGAGCGGGCCAGTACACGGCCTTGTCCGCCAGCAGCCACAGCGCTTCCCCCTCAAGCGTCACCGAACAATGCATCAGCGCTTCCCGTTATCCGCGATTTTTTCCAGATCCTTGACCATCCGCGCGATGCGCTCCGAGAGCTTTTCCGAACTCATGCTCTCGCGCATCCGCTCAACCAGCAGCGGAAAGGCCAGCGGCGTAGGCCGTTCGATCAGGTGCAGGTCCAGTTTCAGCGCGGCCAGATGACGCAATGTCTGTTCCAGGCGGCGAATATCCAACTCGTCACGCAAGACTTCTTCCCCAGCCTGGGTCAGCAGCAGGTTCTGTGGGTCATATTGCTTGAACACTTCGAAGAACAAACCGCTGGAAGCCTGCACCTGCCGCGTGCTTTTCGGCGCGCCGGGGTAGCCGGCGAATACCAGCCCGGCGATACGCGCGATTTCGCGAAAGCGGCGCAGGGCCAGTTCCCCGGCGTTCAGGCTGGCCACCACATCCGCCAGCAAGTTCTGCGGACTCAGCAACGTCTCGTTCAGCAACACTGGCCAATCCACTGGCGTGGCACTCAACAGCTCCAGCCCGTAATCATTCACGGCAATCGAAAAAGTCACCGGCTGCTGTTGGCTGACCCGCCATGCCAGGAGGCTCGCCAACCCCAGATGCACCTGGCGCCCGGCGAAGGGGTAAAGAAACAGGTGCCACCCCTCGCGTGACTTCAGGGCTTCGGCCAACAAATGTGCACGCGTCGGCAGGCCTGACCAGCGCAACTGGGTTTGCAGCAGGGGCTGCACCGCCTGCATCTCAGGGCCGTCGAAGTGCCCGTGTGCCGCCGCATCAAAACGCTCGACCACAGCTTGGGCCAGCTCATTGGAAAGCGGCATGCGCCCGCCATTCCAGCGCGGCACCGCGGCTTTTTTCGCGGTACTGCGGCGCACATAGGCCGTCATGTTTTCCACCCGCACCAGCTCCAGCAAACGCCCCGCAAACAGGAAGCCATCGCCGGGTTTGAGCCTTGCGATAAAGCCTTCCTCGACACTGCCGAGGTGCTTGCCGCCGCCGCCCTTGCTCCAGAATTTCAGTTGGATACTCGCGTCGCTGACGATGGTGCCCACGCTCATGCGATGGCGACGTGCCAAGCGCGCATCCGGCACACGCCAGACGCCCTGTTCATCAGGCTCGACGCGGCGGTAATCCGGGTAAGCGGTCAGCGACAGCCCGCCATGGCGTACAAACCCCAGCGCCCAGGCCCAGTCGGCCTCCGTGAGGTCGCGATAAGCCCAGGCGCCACGGACTTCCGCCAGCAGCGCGTCCGGCGTAAACCCACCGCCCAGCGCCATGCTCACCAAGTGTTGTACGAGCACATCCAACGGTTTGTAAGGCGATTCGCGGGCTTCGATGCGTCGCTGCGCAATCGCATCTTGGGCGGCGGCGGCCTCCACCAGTTCCAGGCTGTGGGTCGGCACCAGCGTCACCCGTGACGGCCGCCCAGGCGCATGGCCGGAGCGCCCGGCGCGTTGCATCAGGCGCGCCACGCCTTTGGCCGAGCCGATTTGCAGCACGCGCTCCACCGGCAGGAAATCCACGCCCAGGTCCAGGCTGGAGGTGCACACTACCGCCTTGAGCTGGCCGTCTTTCAGGGCGCGCTCCACCCAGTCGCGGGTTTCGCGGGAGAGCGAACCGTGGTGCAGGGCGATCACGCCGGCCCAATCCGGACGTGCCTCGAGTAATGCCTGATACCAGATCTCTGACTGCGCCCGCGTGTTGGTAAACACCAGGCAACTGCTACTGGAGTCAACTTCGGCGACGACCTGCGGCAACATCTTCAAACCTATATGCCCGGCCCAGGGAAAACGCTCGGCAGTGGGCGGTAACAAGGTATCGACCTTCAACGCTTTGGCCGTTTGCCCCTGCACATTGATACCGCCGCCTTGTGGGACCAATACCTCCAAGGCGTGGGATTGATTGCCCAGCGTCGCCGAGATCCCCCACACCATCAACGCCGGATGCCAGCGCCGCAAGCGTGCCAGCGCCAGTTGCAGCTGCACCCCACGCTTATTGCCGATCAGTTCATGCCACTCATCCACGATCACCATGCGCACGTGCGCCAGGCTCGTTTCGCTGTCAGCCCGCGCCAGCATCAATGTAAGGCTTTCCGGCGTGGTGACCAGCGCGGTGGGCTGGCGGCGGCTCTGGCGGGCGCGTTCGCTGCTGCTGGTGTCGCCGGTGCGCAGGCCGACGCTCCAGGGAATCTGCAGGGCCTCAAGCGGCGCTTCAAGTGCGCGTGCCGTGTCGGCGGCCAATGCGCGCATGGGCGTGATCCACAGCACTGTCAGCGGTTCAGCAGGTGGCTTGCGTTTACCCGTGGCGGGCGGGCGAGTGATGGCGAAACGATTCAGGGCGGCAAACCACAGCGCGTAGGTCTTGCCCGCGCCGGTGCTGGCATGCAGCAACCCTGACTGGCCCTGTTTGACCGCCGCCCACACGTCTTTCTGAAAGGCGAACGGTTTCCAGCCCTTGGCGGCAAACCAGTGTTTTGCGAAGTCGAGGGGTTTTGCCATACGGCGGCTGACGCTCTGGAGGCTCTCTTTCAAAGACCCTCCAGGCGTCGCAAAGGTTTACTTCAAATTACCGCTCAGGAATTGCTGCAGGCGCTCGCTCTTCGGATTGCCCAGCACATCCGCAGGCGCGCCTTGCTCTTCCACCAGGCCCTTGTGCAGAAACAGCACCTGGCTCGACACCTTGCGCGCAAAGCTCATTTCGTGGGTGACCATGATCATGGTGCGGCCTTCCTCGGCCAGCCCCTGGATTACCTTCAACACTTCACCGACCAGCTCCGGGTCGAGGGCCGAGGTGGGTTCGTCGAACAGCATCACCTCGGGCTCCATGGCCAGGGCGCGGGCGATGGCCACCCGTTGCTGCTGGCCACCGGAGAGGAACGCCGGGTATTGATCGGCCACGCGCGCCGGCAAGCCCACTTTGTCCAAGTAGCGACGGGCGCGATCTTCGGCGTCCTTCTTGCTGCACCCCAGCACCCGGCGCGGGGCCATGGTGATGTTTTCCAGCACGCTCATGTGGCTCCACAGGTTGAAATGCTGGAACACCATCGCCAGCCGTGTGCGCAGGCGTTGCAGCTCGGCGTCGTCGGCCACGCGCATGCCATGGCGGTCGCTGACCATGCGGATCGGCTGGCCGTCGAGGGTCATCGCGCCGTCGTTGGGGGTTTCCAGAAAGTTGATGCAGCGCAAAAAGGTACTTTTGCCCGAGCCGCTGGCGCCGATCAGGCTGATCACGTCACCGGTCTTGGCCTTGAGCGAAACACCTTTGAGCACTTCATTGTCGCCATAGCTTTTATGCAGGCCTTCAACCGTCAATTTGTACATGGGGCGTGCATCCTCAAGGCGAAAGTAGGTAGCCGCTGCGGTAGGCTTCAGTGCCTGCGACATGGCTGATCACCATCCCGGCAGTGGCCATGCGCCGCAGCGAACGGGCGTAAAGCAGGCCGGCCTTTTGGCAGTGCACAGGCGTTACGCGGTCAGTAATGGGGTCGATGATTTCGGCGATCAGTTGCCCGGCTTCCAGGTATTCCCCCGGCAGGGCGCTGAACACCAGCAAGCCGCCGACCGGCGTCGTCACCGGCTCCACGCCCGCCAGCGGGGTGGCCGGGTAGGGCAGCTCGGGCAGTGGCGCCGCAGTGCCTTCAATCGCGCCGAAGTGTGTCAGGTAATCGATGATTGCCTGGCAGTCCAGGCGGGCCAGGCCGTGGTTGACGTCGCCCTGGCCGCGCAGCTCGACGGTCACCGAAAAGCTGCCCATGGGAATCGGGAAGCGCTCGCCGAAGCGTTGCTGCAACTGCCACCACACCAAGGTGAAACATTCATCGAAGGATTGCCCGCCGGAATCGGTGGCGAGCAAGTTGGCTTCCGAGCCGAGATAGCGCGCCAGTGGCTCCACCTGCGGCCAGGCTTCGGGCGTGGTGTACAGGTGCGCCACGGCTTCGAAGTCGCAATGCAGGTCCAGCACCATGTCGGCATCACAGGCCAGGCGTTGCAGCACCAGGCGTTGGGAGTGCAACTGGGTGTCGGCGGTTTGCTGGGCGAGAGCAGTGGACAGCGCGGCACGGATTAGTCGGGCATTGTGCTGCGAGTCATCCCCCAGCAAATACTCGACTTGGTTACCGACCTCTTCACTGAGGTCGACAAACCGGCGATTGAAATTCTGCCCGCTTTCCAGCTCATAGCGGCCCAGCGGAATGTCCATCAACACCTGTTCCAGGCCCACCGGGTTGGCGATTGGCACCAACACGATTTCGCTCAGCAGCCTTCCGGCCGCCGCCAACTCAGCCAGGCGCGCCTTGAGGTGCCAGGCCACCAGCATGCCCGGCAGCTCATCGGCATGCAGCGATGACTGGATGTAGACCTTGCTTTGCGCCAGCGCTGGGCCGAAGTGGAAACTGTGGATCTGCCGCGCCGTGCCTGGCACCGGCGCGATCAGATCATGTACCTGATGACGCATCACGACTCCTTAATGACTCGGCCCGAGAAAGGCCAGCCAGCGACGTTCCGCCAGCCGAAACAGCCCGACCAGGGCAAAGGTCACGGTCAAGTAGATCAGCGCGGCGATACCAAATGATTGAAAGGTCATGTAGGTGGCCGAGTTGGCGTCCCGCGCCACCTTTAGAATGTCCGGCACCGTCGCGGTAAATGCCACCGTGGTCGAGTGCAGCATCAGGATCACTTCATTGCTGTAGTACGGCAACGAGCGGCGCAGAGCCGAGGGCATGATCACGTAGGCATACAGTTTCCAGCCGCTTAAGCCGTAAGCCTTGGCCGCTTCGACTTCGCCGTGGGCCATGCTGCGGATCGACCCGGCGAAAATCTCGGTGGTGTAGGCACAGGTGTTCAGGGCGAAAGCGAGGATGGTGCAGTTCATCGCATCCCGAAAGAACGCATCCAGCACCGGCTGAGCACGCACCGCCGCAATGCTGTAGATCCCGGTGTAGCAAATCAATAATTGGATATACAGCGGCGTGCCACGAAACAGGTAGGTGTAGAACTGCACCGGCCAGCGTATATAGCGTTTGCGCGAGACGCGGGCGATGGACAGCGGGATCGACACCAGAAAACCAATCACCAGCGAGGCGCTGAGCAGCCACAGGGTCATTGCCAGCCCGGTAATGTGCTGGCCGTCGCTATAAAGGAAGGGCCGCCAGTATTGCTGCAGAAGTTCGATCATCGCACGGCCTCCCGGGACCCAGCAGAGTAGCGACGTTCAAGCCGACGCAGGACGAAGTTGGAGGCGCTGGTGATCAGCAGGTAGATAAACGCCGCGATAACCAGGAAATAGAACAGTTGATAAGTGCTCTTGCCGGCGTCTTGAGCGGCCTTGACCAGGTCCGCCAGGCCGATGATCGACACCAGCGCCGTGGCCTTGAGCATCACCATCCAATTATTGCCGATGCCCGGCAGGGCAAAGCGCATCATTTGCGGGAAGGTCACGTAGCGAAACCGCTGCCCGCGCTTGAGCCCGTAGGCGGTCGCCGCTTCGAGCTGGCCACGCGGCACCGCGAGGATCGCGCCACGAAAGGTCTCGGTGAAATAGGCACCGTAGATAAAGCCCAGGGTGATCACCCCGGCGCTGAATGGGTCGATCTCGATGTAGTCCCATTCCATGAAGTCGGTAAAGCCGGTCAGCCAGATTTGCAGGCTGTAGAAAATCAGCAACATCAGCACCAGGTCGGGCACGCCGCGAATCAAGGTGGTGTAGAGCTGGGCGGGGATGCGGATCAGGCTGACGCTGGACAGTTTCGCGCTGGCGCCGAGCAGGCCCAGCAGGACGCTGACGGCCAGGGAGGCGACCGACAGTTTCACGGTCATCCACGTACCTTGCAGCAACAGCGGGCCGAACCCCTTCAAACTGAAGGCACTCAGCCCCAGGGTTTGCAAAAGATCTTCAAACATGAATTCAGGACCTATGGCGATAAAAAAGCGCCCACCTGAAACAGGTGGGCGCCGGGGTGTTATTTACCGCTGTACAGGTTCAGATCGCCGAAGTGTTTCTTCTGGATGGTGGCGTAGGTGCCATCATCGTGTAACGCTTTGATACCTTTATCGAGCAAGGCCTTGAGGTCTTTGTTACCTTTTTTGATACCGACCGCAGTTTTCGACGGCAGCAGTGGGTCGTCGATGGCCTTGCTGACTTCGTAGCCAGCGCCTGCCGGCGACTTCAAAAAGCCCAGTTCGGCTTGCAGCATGTCTTGTACCGAAGCGTCGAGACGGCCGGACGTCAGGTCAGCGTATACCTGATCCTGGTTGGCGTAGGCCTTGGTGGTTACGCCGGCCTTGTCCAGCACAGCCTTGGCGTAAGCTTCCTGGATGGTGCCTTGTTCGTAGCCTACCGATTTGCCCTTGAGGGACTCAGGCGTGGAGTAGTTCGCGCCTTTTTTGAACACCAGGGAAGTCGGGCCGGAGAACAGCTCGTTAGAGAAGTCGATTGCCTTTTCACGGGCTTCGGTCACGGTCATCGAGGAAATCACGCCGTCGAACTTGTTGGCGTTCAGGCCCGGAATCATGCCGTCGAAGTCACTTTCGACCCACTTGCACTTAACCTTCAGCTCGGCGCAGATCGCATTGCCCAGGTCGATATCGAAGCCCACCAGGCTGCCATCGGCGGCCTTGGACTCGAACGGCGCGTAGGAAGGATCGACACCAAAACGCAATTCCTTGTATTCCTTGGCTGTAGCAACACCAGCAGCCATGCACAGAGCCAGTGCAGAAAGGGTCAGCAATGCTTTTTTCATTATGTAATCCCTGGAAACCAAGATAAGCGCTTGTGGCGCGTTTAGGACTGTTACTGAACGGTGTCAGACGGATCACAAGTAGCAATTTCTGCACCATAGTTCCGAATGGGCGTTTTAAAAGGTGGGATAAGGGAGATCTGAGTGTAGGAGATGCCCGAAAATGGGCGTTGATTTTTCAGTGCACTATTTTGGGTCTGGTGTAGATGAAGGTTTGCGGGTTGAGTGTGGTGGTTGTTGCGGGGCCGCTGGGTACATATCCGTTGTTTGGGTGATGGCGGATATGGGTTCCGCCCTTACGGCGGGTCACTTTTGAAAAGAGCCCAAAAGTAACCAAAAGGCTCTTGCCCCACCACTCGGCACCTCGCTTAGGCTCGGTGTGCCCTCACGCAGGCTTTGGAGCGGGGGCCGCCGCGATGGGCCATCCTTGGCCCAGCGCGGCTAAACCGGCGTCCTGCCGGTTTACCCCCGCTCCAAAGCCTGCGTTCGGCCAGCGTGGTTGACGGGGCGCCTAAGATCAAAATCAAGATCAAGATCTACAGCACGGCGGCCTAGTAGCCGACCTGAGTGGTTAGATTAAAAGCAAGCCGAGGCGGCCTGACAGCCGACCTGTTTTTGGAAACTGAACTCGGTTAAATGTGGGAGGGGCGGTGCGACGGTTCGACTTGCTCCCGATGGCGGTGTGTCAGTTGATGCATTTAGTGGCTGACACACCGCATTCGCGAGCAAGCCCGCTCCCACATTTTGAGCTCAGTACATCAGGTAGATGTGTGTGTACTCGGTCAATGTGGGAGCTGGCTTGCCTGCGAAGGCATCAACTGGTTATGCCTGATGTACCGAGGTGTCTGCATCGCAGGCAAGCCAGCTCCCACAGAAAAGCAGCTCCGCTTCTGATCTGCTTTTGCTGTGCTGTTGCCCTGCTTTTGCTTCAACCACTCAGGTCGGCTACTAGGCCGCCGTGCTCTTGCTTTTGATCTTGATATGCTTTTGATCTGACAGGCCCCGTTAACCACGATGGCCGCACGTAGGCACGGTGGAGCGGGTAAACCGGCAGGGATGCCGGTTTAGCCGCGCTGGGCCAGGGATGGCCCATCGCGGCGACCCGCGGAAACGGGCCGGAGTGCGGGCATGCCGAGCCTTAGCGAGGCACCGAGTGGTGGGGCAAAGACCTTTTGGTTACTTTTGGGGCGTTTGCCAAAAGTGACCCGCTGTAAGAGCGGAACCATACGAAGCCGTTACCGCAGCAACGGATATGTACTCAATCTACCAAACCCCATCGCGAGCAAGCCCGGCACCCACATTGAGGTGCAGTGTTTGTAAGTAATGCCTCAGGCCAATAGATCCTGCAAAGTCCCTAGGTTGTCAGCCTCATCCACCGCCTTATCCTGCCGCCACCGCAACATCCTGGGAAACCGCACCGCAATCCCGCTCTTATGCCGCTTGGACAACGCAATCCCTTCAAAACCCAGCTCAAACACCATGCTCGGCGTGACACTGCTGACCGGGCCGAATTTCTCCACCGTGGTTTTGCGCACGATAGCGTCAACCTTGCGCATTTCCTCGTCGGTCAATCCCGAATAGGCTTTGGCGAAGGGAACAAGCGTGCGCTCCGTACCGGGCGGGCCGTCCCACACCGCAAAGGTGTAGTCGCTATACAGGCTGGCGCGCCGACCATGGCCGCGTTGGGCGTAGATCAACACCGCATCGACACTGAACGGGTCGACTTTCCATTTCCACCACACGCCCATGTCCTTGGTGCGGCCCACACCGTACAGACCATCCTTGGCCTTGAGCATCATGCCTTCCACGCCGAGGCGCCGAGAGTCTTCACGTTGCTGCGCCAGGTCGGCCCAGCTCGTGCCTGTCAGCAACGGCGAGGGCAGCAGCACCGCCTGGTTGCACCGCGCAATCACCTGCTCAAGCTGGGCGCGGCGCTCGGCCTGGGTGTGGTTGCGCCAGTCGTCGCCCTGATGTTCCAGCAGGTCGTAAGCGAGGACGGCGACTGGCGCGTCCTCGAGGACTTTTTTGCTCAGGGTCTTGCGGCCAATCCGCTGCTGCAGCAGGGCGAAGGGTTGCACTGAGTCCTTCCACACCACGATTTCACCGTCGATGACCGTGCCATCCGGCAAGCCGCTGACCAGGCTGTGCAGTTCAGGGAAGCGTTCGGTCACCAGCTCTTCACCCCGCGACCAGATCCATAGCCGCCCCTCACGCTTGACCAGTTGCGCGCGAATGCCATCCCACTTCCATTCCACCTGCCAGTCGGCAGGCGAACCGAGCAGGGCGTCGAATTGCTCCACCGGTTGCGCCAGCCCATGGGCGAGAAAAAACGGATAAGGCTGCCCGCCGCGTTGCGCATGTTCGTCGGATGATTCGGCGGCGATCAGCTTGAGGTAGCCTTCGGCCGTCGGGCGATTGGACAGGTCGGTGTAGCCCACCAGCCGCTGGGCCACGCGTTTGCTGTCCAGGTCAGCCATGGCGGCGAGGGCGCGGGTGACCAGCAATTTGGACACGCCCACGCGAAAGCTGCCGGTGATCAATTTGATGCACACCATCAGGCTCGGCTGATCCAATTGCGCCCATAGCGCGGGCAGGCGTTCGGCCAATTCCTGGGGTGGCAGGCCACGCAGGGGCAGCAGTTTGTCTTCCAGCCACACTGCCAGGCCGTCTTGCGAGGTGTAAGTGGATTCTGGCAGCAGCAGGGAAATGGTTTCGGCCAGGTCACCTACTGATTGGTAACTCTCCTCGAATAACCAGGGTTCAATCCCTGATGCTTCGGTGGCCATGTCGCGCAGCAGACGCGTAGGCACCAGTTGCCGAGGCCGCCCGCCGGACAAGAAGTACACCGCCCAAGCAGCATCTTCCGGCGGTGCTTGGCGAAAGTAGGCTTGCAGCGCCGCGAGCTTGGCGTTGCTGGAGGTGGTGGCGTCGAGGTTGGCGTACAACTCGGCGAAGGCTTTCATGCCGTGGCCTCTTCTTCGTCATCCCCGTACTCGGTGGTAAAACCCTGGGCGTCGAGGCCCTTTTCCCGCAGGTGGCGCACCAACACGCCGACAGAACCGTGGGTGACCATCACCCGCTCGGCGCCGGTTTGCTCAATGGCCCACAACAGCCCCGGCCAATCGGCGTGGTCCGAGAGCACAAAGCCTCGGTCCACACCGCGCCGCCGCCGTGTACCGCGCAGGCGCATCCAGCCGCTGGCGAAGGCGTCGCTGTAATCGCCGAAACGCTTGATCCAACTGCTTCCGCCCGCGGACGGCGGGGCGATGATCAGGGCTTGGCGCAGCAGCGGGTCGGTCTTTTTGAAGTCGCCGGCGTAGAGGGTTTCGGGGATGTAGACCCCGGCCTCGCGGTACACGCGGTTCAAGGGTTCGACGGCGCCATGGCTGAGGATCGGACCGATGCTGGCGTCGATGCCATGCAGGATGCGCTGGGCCTTGCCGAACGAATAACAGAACAACACGCTGGCCTTGCCTGCGGCGATATTGGCCTGCCACCAGTCATTGATGCCGGCGAATATCTGCGCCTGGGGCTGCCAGCGATAGATCGGCAGGCCAAAGGTGGATTCGGTAATAAAGGTGTGGCAGCGCACCGGCTCGAACGGCGCGCAGGTGCCATCGGGTTCGACTTTGTAGTCGCCGGACGCGACCCAGACTTCGCCCTGGTATTCCAGGCGCACTTGGGCGGAGCCGAGTACATGCCCGGCCGGGTGAAAACTTAAGGTCACGCCGTGGTGCACGAGTTTTTCGCCGTAGGCCAGGGTTTGCAGGTTGATGTCCTGGCCCAGGCGCGAACGCAGGATGCCTTCACCGGGCGCAGCGGCCAGGTAGTGCTGGTTGCCCGTGCGGGCGTGGTCGCCGTGGGCGTGGGTGATGACTGAGCGCTCGACCGGGCGCCACGGGTCGATGTAAAAATCACCAGCGGGGCAGTAGAGGCCTTCAGGCCGGGCGATGACAAGGTCCATGGGCGTGCCGGGGCAGTGGGCTTATCAGGTAGGAGGCGGGGGGAATAAAAGAAGTTCGATTGGATATGGGATCGTTCCCACGCTCTGCGTGGGAACGCTGCCCTGGACGCTCTGCGTCCGCGCTTGAAGGCGTGACGCGGAGCGTCACAGGATGCATTCCCACGCAGAGCGTGGGAACCATCATTACTTGCCGGGCGTCAGGGTCAACCGCGTTTTCCCATACACCTTCTCAAAGTTTTGCGGCTGCATCGGGAAGCTCAGGTATTGCGCCTTGAGCGACGGGTCGATGCCGTTCGCATAGTTCGGGCTGGCCGGGTTGCCGGACTGGCCGATGCCGCCCTGGCCCGTCATCGGTTCCACTTGGCCGAAGTCGACGATCATGCGCAACGCCGGCACCTGGGTGGTGTTGAAGTCCTGGCCCCAGCTGTACGGCGCCGGGTTCAAGGTGTTGTGATCGCCGCCACTGGCCAGTGGGCCGCGAATCACCTGGCCATTGGTGTTTTTCCAGGTGGTGGTGTGCAGCTTGCCCCACTGCCAGGCCTTGTGATCGCCGCCCAGTTGGCTGTCGCCCGCCGTGATCGCGGCGGCAAGGCTGAGGGCGAGGATCGCCGGTTTGTCTTCTTTTTGCGCAGTGCGCACGTCGTCCCAGAACGGGCTGTCTTCGCGGCCCAACAAGTGGTCGGCGTTGGCGGAGTAGGACAGGTTGGCGTTGCTGATAAAGGCTTTCCAGCTGGCGCTGTTTTGCGGGCCGAGTTCGTCGAGGAAGATCTGCTTGGTGCTTTCCTGCAGGAACAGCTCGTAGATCGCCGCGTCGGCAGAGCTTGGCGCCAGGCGCCCATCAAAAGCCATCAGGCGATTCAGCGCCTCACGTGCCTTGGCCGCATCGCCTGTCGGCAGCGCATCAATCGCCTGTTTCAGCGGCTGGGCCATGCCCGGCGCCTGGAACATGGTCTTGAGCTTGGCGGCAAAAGTGGTGGTCTGGTCGTATTGCATGGCGATCATGCTGCGGCTGTCATGCTTGCCGGCGTTGGCCAGCTGCGCCAGGCGCTCGCTGCGCTCCGGCGCATCCCAGGAGTTGGACAACTGCATGCCATAGCCGCGCGGTGCGGTGCGCTGGTTGGCGGTGCCGATCCAGCCTTGGGCCGGGTCCTGATCGTACGGGTGCAGCATCGCGTCGGCGTAACCGTCCCAGTCAAACCGCGCATCCCAACCCGGCGAGGGCAGCAGGCCTTCGCCTTCGCGGCGGTTGGGGAAGCGGCCGGTGACTTGCCAGCCGATGTTGCTGGCGTCGGCGAAAATCATGTTCAGCGCGATGGCGCGGATTTCCCGGGTGGCGTCCGAGGCCTTGCCGGCGTTTTGCGCGCGGGACAGGTCGAAGAACGCGTCCAGGCTCTTGTCGTCCTTGAAATCGGCGGTTTGCAGCGCCAGGCCCAAACCCGTGGTGAGCGCCTGGCTGCTGTTGAGCAGGGCGCCGTGGCGGGTTTCGTACACCACTTCGCGCAGTGGCCGCTGGCCCTTGGCGAAGTAGGTTTCGTTACGTACGACGGCCGGCAGCCATTTGCCGTTGTTCTCGTAGTACAGCGCGCTGCCCTGGCGTTTGACCTTTTCCAGGAACAGGTCCTGGGTGTCGCCTTTGACCGCGCTCATGCTCCACGCCACTTTGCCGTTGAAACCGGATAGCAGAGTCGGCAGGCCGGCAATCGAGGCACCGACCGCCTGGTATTTCGGCGCACGAATCTGCACGTAGTTCCACAGCGACGGCGCTTGCGGCTGGGCGGCAAGGTCGCTGGCCAGCAGGCTTTTGCCACTGCGGCTGCGTTGTGGGCCGATCGCCCAGTTGCTCGAGGTCGTCACCGCCAGTGCGTTGAGGCTGTTGAGTTGCTGGCCGACTGCGTCCAACCCGGCGAGGCCGGTGATCTGGCCAAGGTTCACGCCTTTGAGCTTGTCGGTTTCGGCCAGTGGAATCGGCTCATCCGGCGCACTTGGCGTGAGCCACGCGAGTTTGTCGACCCCAACTTTCTGCGCCAGCACCAGCGACGAGAGTTCTTCCTGCAAGTTGCTCGACTCGCTGAAATTCAGCAGGCAGAACAACAGCGCCGAATCTTCCGGCTTCCAGTACTCGGGCTTGTAGCCGGTCTGGGCCAAGTCTGGCGGCAGCTTGTCGCGGTAGCGGAACAGGTAGGCGTTGACACCGCGGGCATACACTTCAAAGAAGCGCTTGAGGCGCGGCGACGAGGCGTTATACAGCTCGCCGGCGCTTTTTTTCAGGTTGACGGCCCGCATGAAACGGTCGACGTCGAGCACCTCAGGGCCGGACATTTCCGCCAGACGGCCCTGAGCCAGCAGGCGCAGGGTGACCATCTGCGTGATGCGGTCGCTGGCGTGGACATAACCGAGGCTGAACAGCGCGTCATGGAAGGTGTTGCTTTCGATCAGCGGCATGCCTTGGGCATTGCGGCGTATCGAAACATTCTGTGCCAGGCCTTTGAGCGGCTGCACGCCGGCAACCGGCGGCAGGGTGTCCTGGGTGCTCTGGAGCTGGCAACCGGCCAGGCTTAACGCACTGGCCACTGCCGCGGCAACGCCGAACCGGGGAAGAAAATGTGAGAGGGCTGGCGAGGCCATGGCAAAGCTCCTGCGGGGGGTAGCGTCATTAAAGGCGCTACGTTAGTGAGCGCGGCGAAACGACGCAAGCAGGATTGTTCCCACGCTCTGCGTGGGAATGCATTTTGTGACGCTCTGCGTCACGCTTTAGGCGCGGACGCGGAGCGTCCAGGGCGGCATTCCCACGCAGAGCGTGGGAATGATCACCGGGGATCAGGACTTGGGCGGATTCACTTTTTGCACCAGCTCATAGGCCCGAACCGTCGCCGGCCGTTCCTTGATGCTGTTGAACCAACGCTGCACGTGGGGGAAATCCTCCAGGCGTTGGCTCTGCCATTTGTGGGAAACAATCCACGGGTAGATCGCCATGTCGGCAATGCTGTAGTCCTCGCCCGCCACGAACGCGCGGTCGGCCAGGCGCCGATCCAACACGCCATACAGGCGCGCGGTTTCGTCCACATAGCGTTTGATCGCGTAGGGGATTTTCTCCGGCGCGAATTGGCTGAAGTGGTGATTTTGCCCGGCCATCGGTCCCAGCCCGCCCATTTGCCAGAACAGCCACTGCAACGCTTCCTGGCGACCGCGCAGGTCTTTGGGGATGAACTGGCCAGTTTTTTCCGCGAGGTACAGCAGGATGGCGCCGGATTCAAACAACGAAATTGGCGCGCCGCCGTCGGTCGGGTTTTGATCGACGATGGCCGGAATGCGGTTGTTGGGAGCGATCTTCAGGAAGTCCGGCTTGAACTGGTCGCCCTGGCCGATGTTGATCGGGTGCACCTTATAGGGCAGACCGGCTTCTTCCAGGAACAGCGATACTTTGTGACCGTTGGGGGTGGTCCAGTAGTACAGGTCGATCATGAAGCTCTCCAAATGAGCGAATGCCTGTAGCTATAGGTGATGATCGAAGGGCAATAATTCAATCAAACATTTGCGTCTAACCTTAGACGCCTTTTACCCAGCGCCATCCACCAACACCTGCAACGACTGCTGCGAGCACCGCTCAATCCGCACCTGTACGCCATACACGTCGGCAAACAACGCGGGGTCCAGCACCTCATCCGCCGCGCCGCTGGCGTACAGCCGGCCTTGACGCAGCACGGCGATGTGGTCGGCGAAACGTGCGGCGAGGTTGATGTCGTGCAGCACCACCACGGCGATCAGGTTGTGCTCGCTCACCAGTGCGCGTACGCAATCCATGACTTTCAACTGGTAATTGAGGTCGAGGGCGCTGGTGGGTTCGTCGAGCAACATCACCTGAGGGCGGCGTGCGATGAGCTGGGCGAGGCTGACCAGTTGGCGTTGGCCGCCAGACAAGGTGCTCAACAGTTGATCAGCCAGGTGCGCGATGCCAATGCGCTGCAACGCCTCAAAGGCTTCGCGCAGGCAGGCCTCGCTGGATAACGGGATGCCCTCCACATTGGCCACGCGCAATGCGGCGATCACGCTTTCCATCACGCTGAGGCTCAGGCCGGGTGGCAGGTTTTGCGGCATGTAAGTAACGCGGTGTGCACGCTCTGCCACGGACATGGCCGACAAGTCCAGGTCGCCCAGCCTTACCACGCCTTGCATCTTTTCCAGCCCGGCGATGGCGCGTAGCAAGGTCGATTTGCCTGCGCCATTGGGGCCGATCAGCGCCGTCAGGCTGCCGTGGGGCAGGGTGGGCAAACTCAGGTCATGCACGATTTGCCGCCGGCCATAACTGACATTGGCGTTGTGTACCGATAAGCCCTTACTCATAGCTGCCTCCCGCGCTTGAACACCAACACCACGAAAATCGGCACGCCCACCAGCGCGGTGACGATACCCACCGGCACGATCACACCCGGCATGATCAGCTTGCTGGCTATCGACGACAGCGCCAGCAGCAACGCGCCGGTCAAGGCGCTGGCGGGCAGCAGGAAGCGTTGGTCTTCGCCGACCAGAATCCGCGCGATATGCGGACCGACCAGGCCGATAAACCCGATGGTGCCTACAAACGCCACGGCGGTGGCCGACAACAGGCTGATGCGCAGCAGCGAGAAAAACCGCAGGCGCTTCACGTCCACGCCAAAGCTTTGCGCGCGGTCTTCACCCATGCGCAGCAGGGTCAGGCGCGGTGCGGCGGCAAACGAAAACGGCATCACCACGGCTACGACCAGGGCGAGGATGCCGAGCTTGTCCCAGTTGGCGCGGGTCACGCTGCCCAGGGTCCAGAACACCAATTGTTGCAATACGTCTTCGGTAGCCACCAGTTGCAGCAAAGCCACCACCGCATTGCAACTGAACACCAGCGCGATGCCGAACAACACCAAACTTTCCACGCCCGCACCGCGCAGGCGCGACATGGCTTGCAGCAAAAACACCGAGGCTGCCGCGAAGATAAACGCCGAGAGGGAGATTGCGGTGTTGGCCGACACCCACAACGTGGTCACCGGAAACACAATGACCAGCGATGCACCCAATGCCGCCGCCGACGACACGCCGAGCGTAAAGGGGCTGGCCAGTGGGTTATTCAGGATCGCCTGCATCTCGGCCCCGGCCAGCGACAGCGCGCAGCCGACCAGCACTGCCATCAGTGCGTAAGGCAGGCGCACGTTCCAGATGATCACCTGGTCGGTGGCGCTCAGGTGCGACGGGTGCAATACGCCGTCGAGCAACGCCAACAGGCCCATGCCCGAAGGGCCGCTGGCCAGGTCGACCAGAATCGCGCAGACCAGCGCCGTGCCCAGCAGCGCGAGCAGCCAGGCACGGCGTGCCAGCAAGCGACGGTAGCCGTGGGTGGCGCTGGCGAGGTCGAGGGTTTGAGTGGTCATTGGGCTCACACAATTTTGAAAATGATCAAGATCTGAAAATGTGGGTTACTTGGCTTTTGCGTCAATCCAGTAAGCACCCTGCAACGGCATGCCCAGAAACTGCCGATTGATCTGCTCCATGCTCGCCTGCGGGTCGAGCTTGGCGAACAGCTGCGGGTGCACCCACTTGGCCAGCGCTTCAATCGCCAGCACGTTGTACGGCGAGTTGTAGAAGTCATGCCACAGGCCGTGGGCATTGCCCTCGCGAATCGCGCGAAGATTCGCAAACTCAGGGCGCGCCAACACGCGAGCAAATGCCTCGCGTGCTTCATCGGTGCTCACGCCCGCGCCCAGAATCAGCCCCGGTTTGTGGTTGCCGGTGGCCACGTACACATCCGGGTCAGCTTTCAGCGCGTACTCCACGCTGATATCACCCAGCGCACCCGGCACCACCTCGGCGGCGATGTTGCGCCCACCGACCAGCTTGATCACTTCACCCATGCCACTTTTACCGGTGGTGTGCCCTGGCGCCTGCCAGGCACCGGCCAGCAGTTCGAGGAACACGCTGGGGCGCGGGCCAGCCGGCAGGGTGGCGACGGCGTCGGTGATGACCTTGATGTGCTGGTCATAAAAATCCAGGAACGCTTTGGCCTGGGCTTCACGCCCCAACGCCTGGCCCAGCGCGTTCATGCTGGTGTGAGTGCCTTGCACCGGGTTGATGCGAAAATCGACGAACAGCACTGGGATGCCGGCCTTGGCCAGCACGTCAGCCACTGCGCTGTGTTCGGTCGGGCCGTGGCCGGAGATGCTGAACACTGCCAGGTCAGGTTTGAGCGCGAGAATTTCCTCAGCACTGACGCTTTGCTCCGACGCCTGCCCGATCAGCGGGATGTCTTTGACCGTCGCAAACTTCGCCACATAAGCGTTGTAGGTGTGTTGGTCCAGCAGCCTCAAATCATTCTGCCAGCCGACGATGCGCTGGAATGGCGCGTCCTTGTCGAGCAGGGCAAATGCCGAAATCAAGCGGCCTTCGCCGAGCACCACACGTTTTACGTCGTCCTTTACCTCGACCTTGCGGCCCAGCACGTCGGTGACTTCATGGGCGGCGGCGGTTTCGGCGTGGCCGAGGACCAGCGCGGCGAACAGCACGCCGAGCTTGAGCACGTTACGGGGTTTGAACATGGCGGGGGCTCCAGGGGAGGGAAAGCTAGAACTCATAATCGACGCTGGCGATGAGGCGTGGGCGATGACATGAGCGACTTACGAGCCTAAATTACAATTACTCTCATTTAGGTTCGGTAGTCTAAAGAGCGATTCCGCCGGCCATACCCTGGCTTTGTATCGCTGATGCGTGATTATGGTTTCCCACAACATTCCATTACATTTGCGTGCACCGCTGGATGAACTTTCGGCTATCTCCTGCGTTTTGAGTTTTCGGATCGAATGCCCATGGCAAAGCCTGACCACCTGTTAATCGTTGATGACGACCCGCAAATCCGCCAACTGCTCTGCGACTATTTGAGTGACGCCGGTTTCCAGGTGTCCACCGCCGCCGACGGCAAGGAAATGCGCCGCCGCCTGGCGCTGAATGTCATCGACCTGATCGTGCTCGACCTGATGCTGCCCGGCGAAGATGGCCTGAGCCTGTGCCGCGAATTGCGCGTCAGTTCCAACACGCCGGTGGTGATGCTCACCGCCAAGGGCTCGTTGATCGACCGCATCGTCGGCCTGGAAATCGGCGCCGACGACTACCTGCCCAAGCCGTTCGACCCGCGTGAGTTGCTGGTGCGCATCAAAGTGGTGTTGCGCCGGGTGCAGAGCTTCCCCGACCGTGCGCGGCTGGACGAGGCGCCGAGCATTGGTTTTGCCGGCTGGCAACTCGACACGCGGGCGCGGCAATTGCTCACACCCGAAGGCGTGGTGGTCAGCCTGGGCAATTCGGATTACCGCGTGCTGCGCCTGTTGTTGCAGCACCCAAACCGCCCATTGAGCCGCGACTTTTTGCTCAACCATGTGTTCGACAAGGACAGCACGCCGTTCGACCGCTCCATCGACGTGTGCGTCAGCCGCCTGCGTTCGCAGCTGCCGGCAGGGCTGATCAAGACCGTGCGCAACGAGGGTTACATGCTCACTGCCGATGACGTGGTGCTGGAGTCGTGAGACTGCTGCCGCGTTCGTTGTTCGGGCGGCTGGTGCTGATTTTGGTCAGCGGCATGCTGGCGGCCCAGGCGCTGACCAGCAGCATCTGGTACGACCGACGCCACGGCCAGGTGCTGGAAATCCCCGCGCGGTTGATCGCTACACGCCTGGCAGACGTGGTCCGCCTGGTGCACAGCGACCCGCAGCAAGCCGACCAGTTGATCAAAATGCTCAACACGCCGCACTTTCAGCTGACATTGAGCGACCAGGCCAGCGGAATGCCCAGCAGCCTCACCGACAGCGACCGGCCCACCGAGCGCCTGCTCAACAAGGTGTTGGCGGAGAAAACCGGCTATGCGCAAACCCTGATCCTGTTGCGCTTGTCTTTAGTGGACGGCGAAGGGCAAAGCGCCGGTCTTTCCACGTTGCTCAGTTCCAAACCGGTGGTGGGGCAATTCCTGATCGACTTGCGCCTGCCGGATGGGCGCTGGTTGCAGGTGGACGCCCGTGAAGCGCAGGGCTGGACCAGCACCTCGCCGCTGGATTTGTTGTTCGATTACGTGATGCGCATCTATTTGCTGCGCGTTTTGGTGCTGGTGCTGATCGCCCTGGTGGCAGTGCGCCTGGCCATCCGCCCGTTGAATGCCCTGGCCAAGGCCGCCGAAGCCCTGGGCCGGGACATCCAGCGCGCGCCGTTATCGGTGGACGGCCCGACCGAAGTGCGCCGCGCCGCCCAGGCGTTTAATGCGATGCAGCAACGGCTTATCGCCAACATCGCCGAGCGCACGCGGTTTCTTGCAGCGATTTCCCACGACTTGCGCTCGCCGATCACACGCCTGCGCCTGCGCACCGAGATGCTTGAAGACACGCGCACCAAGGAGCGTTTTCGCAGCGACCTCGAAGAAATGGAGCACATGGTCTCCAGCACTTTGGACTTTGTCAGCAGCGGCGAAATCAACGAGACACGCCAGAACATCGACATCAACGCCTTGCTGCAAAGCCTGCAGGCGGACTTGGAAGACGTGGGCGAACGGGTGACCATCGTCGGCCGTGCGAAGCAACCGTTGCCGGGCTACGCGCGTAGTCTTAAGCGCTGTGTGCAGAACCTGCTGGAAAACGCGGTGCGTTATGGCAGTGACGTGGCGGTGCAGGTCGAGGACCAGGCGGACAGCTTGAAAATTGTTATCAGCGACCGCGGCCCGGGGATCCCCCAGGAACAGCTGGAGCAGGTGATGGAACCGTTTTACCGGGTGGAAGGCTCACGCAATGCCGAGACGGGCGGGTATGGGTTGGGGTTGAGCATTGCGCACACGATTGCGCGGGCGCATGAGGGGCGGTTGAGTTTGAGTAATCGGGAGGGCGGGGGACTGGAGGTGGAGCTGCTGTTTCAACGCAGGCTCTGATCTGAAATGCGATCCAATGTGGGAGCGGGCTTGCTCGCGAAGACGGGGTGTCAGCCGACACTTTCATCACTGATACACCGCCTTCGCGAGCAAGCCCGCTCCCACATTTGGATCTTCAGCGCGGCTTACGCCCCGTGGCACTTCTTGAATTTCTTCTCGCTGCCGCACGGGCAAGGATCGTTGCGGCCAACGTCCTTCAGGGCGTTGCGCACCGGCTCCTGGTGAGCGTGGCCGCAGTTCGGGCCGTGGACATGACCGTGGTCGTGATCATGATGATCATGGTGGTCGTGATCGTGGTTGCAGTCAGGACCATGGACATGGGGTTGCTGAGTCATCGATGTCGCTCCGGAATAAAATCGCCGGGGATTATCTCGCCATTGTGGGCCACCTGCACGTCATTACCGATGAATAATCCGGTTTTCAGCTCGCCCTCCAGGCGATAGGGCACGGGCTTGCTGGGGTTTTTCAGCATTTGCACGACATCGCGTATCTGCGGCCACAGGTTGGTGCGCACCGTCACCCTGAAAAAAGCATGGCCGCGCGGCGGTACGGTGAGCCATTCGTTGGACTCGCCTTCGGTGAGCACAAAATCGTCCAGGGTGACCTTGTAGATCAGGCCGCGCACGGTAAGGTCGGCGTCGTCGCGGTTGTCCACACGAAAGAACAGCTTGAATTTCTGCTCCAGCAACTTGGCCCGCACCACTTCTACTTTCACCAGGGAGACGTGGGGCGCAGGTGCATCGTCCTCGAACCACGAGGCGCAGCCGGTCAGGCCGAGGGTTAACGCCAGCATCAAGCTGTACATCCGAAGCATGGCGTTAATCCTTTGGTGGTTAGAGGTAGCTGGAACAGCACTTCTTGAATTTCTGCCCACTGCCGCACAAACATACATCATTGCGCCCGGCCTTCACCTCCACTGTCGGGTCGATGAAGTACCAGTGCCCATCATTCTGTACGAAAGACGACTGCTCGCGGTGGCTGTGTTCGCCGGTGCTGTCGTGCCAGCGCGCGGTAAAGGTCACGAACGCATGTTCGGGCTGGCCGCCGAACACCTCGGAGCTTTCCACCTCAAGACCGAGCCAAGTGCTCTGGGCACTCCAGGCGCCGATGGCGGCGCGGTCCAGGCCCGCTTGTTGCGCAGGCAATGTGGTGGCGACCAGATAGTCCACCAGGCCCAACACGTAAGCGCTGTAGCGAGAACGCATCAGCGCACTGGCGCAGGGCGCCGGGTGGCCGGCGTGATAATGGCCGCAGCAGGCATCCAGCAGGTTGCCACTGCCGCAGGGGCAAATGGATGTACTCATGGTTACCACCAATACTTTCCGAAGTTTTCCGGGTTGGCCCAAAAGCGGGCGTTGAGCCAGTCCGGCACCTGTTTATAGTCAAGCAGATCGTAGGTAAACAGCGTCAGAACCTGCTCATCGCGCTGGAAACGTTCGCCGGCCTGCAGGGCCAGGGAGAAAAAGTCGGTGTCTTTCCAGCCGCAGGCACCCAGGTCGGCCAGCACCGCAATGCGGCTGGCATTGAGGTTACGGATGCCGCCGAGCAAGGTCAGGCCTTGCGGTTTTGACAGGTGCTCCAGGCAGTCGACCACCAGCGCCAAGTCAAAACGCTGCGCCGCCAGCTCTGCCGGCAACGGCCCCGGCTCAGCGACGGCTACTACGGTGTCCGGGTGCTCGGTTTGAAAGGCTTCCAGCGCCGGAAACTGGCTGGCACCCAACAGCAACAGGCGTTTGGGCTGGTGCAGATCGAGCAAAGCGGCCAGGGCTTGCTGTGGCGTACGGGAAGAAATACCAGCGGTCATCAGAGATCCTCACATCAGGACCGTAGAGACTAGCGCGGCTGAGCGTGCGGGCCTAGAGCGGGCGGCGGCGAAAAGTCCTGCATGGGCGGCCAACCTCAACAAACACGGGGGTGCGGCGCGGTGGCGCAGATGAAAAGAGCGGTCTTTACTCCTCCTGTCGGCCCCCGCCGATCCCCTCAGGAGAAATCAGATGAGCATCATGCGGACAGCTCTACCTTTGGTTCTGCTAACCGGAGTATTGACAGGTTGCGCAGGGTTGCAAAAAACCGATTGGCCCACCTGCGCAGCCGTCGGTGGTGTGACGGGCGCCGCGATTGGCGCCACTGAAAGTTCGGCGTATGCCGGCGCAGGCGCGCTGCTCATCGGCGGCATGGCCGGTGCCTATTGCTGGGTGCATGGCGATGGCGACGAAGACGGCGATGGCGTGCCGGACAGCCGTGACAAGTGCCCAGGCACGCCTAAAGGCGTGCCGGTGGATGCCAACGGTTGCCCACCGGTGCCGGTCGCGGCCGTGGTTGAGGAAGTGGTCGTCGTCAAGGAAGAAACCATCGTGATCCGCGATGTGCACTTCCAGTTCGATTCGGCCAAGCTGACGGCGGCGGACAAAACCAAGCTCGACACCATCGCCACGCGCTTGAAACAAGAAGCGCCTGGCGCGCAACTGCGGGTCAGCGGGCATACCGACAGCGTCGGCAAAGACGCCTACAACCAGAAACTCTCGGATAAACGCGCCCACTCAGTCACGGATTACCTGGTGGGCGCAGGCGTGCCGCGCAGCAACTTTGTGTCGGTGGTGGGCGCGGGCGAGAGCCAGCCGGTGGCCGATAACAAAACCGCTGACGGCCGCGCCTTGAACCGCCGCGTGGAAATCAAAATCAACCGCTGACAGCCCTTGCCCCTGTGGCGTCACAGGGGCATTGCTGGCGATCCTCGGCGAAACCGCCGGCAAACCAGCCCTTTATCAAGTTTTTTCAACCTTCACTGGCAAATCGCCTGCAGAAGTCGGTACTGTGCCCCCAAAGAATAATAGGCAGGGGCATGCGGGATGAAGGTGTTTTGGGGGTTGGGAAAGTTTCTGACGTTGCTGTTCTGGGTCGTGGTGGTGGTCAATCTGTTCCGGCCGCTCGCCAATCCGTTCCACCTGTTGGTCAGCCTGGCCGGCAGTCTGTTGTTGCTTACCCACCTGTTGGAATTGCTGTTGTTCAACAGCAGCTTGAAACACCGTACCCACCCTTGGCGTGACCGCTTGCAGATTCTGCTGGTGGGGATGTTCCATGTGCGGGGCCTGTCGGCGCCTGCCACCATTGATGAAGCACACAAGGAGGCCAATCATGCGTAAGGTTTTTCTGTTGGCCCTGTTGGTCAGCCCCATTGCCCTGGCCCAGAACGTCAGTGTTGAAACCAACTCGTTGATGCGCTTGCCCAGCAGTACCAGCGTGTTGCAGCTCGAACGCCTGGATGTAGCGGACTACGGCACGTTGCTGGTGCCGGCAACCATCAGCCAGGTTACGGTGGACGAGTTGCACTTGGGGCGTGAGGCGCGTATCGCCATCGCCCCCGGCAATACCGCGCTGCAGTTGCAGGTGCGTAATGCGCAGCTGGAACACGGCAGCCAGATCACCTCGCGCGGTGCTCCCGGCACCCACGAAAGGCCGGCCAAAGCCGGGCGTGACTTGGTCCTGCGTATCAACGCCCTGAGCGCCGAAGAGCTGTCGGTGGATGCCCGTGGCGGCGCCGGTGCCCAAGGGTATGCAGGCCTGGATGGCGCCAACGGCGTGGACCCGGGTTGCACCTGGGGTTCGGCCGGCCGCGGCGCCAATGGCGATAATGGTGGCGATGGTCTGCCAGGCGCGTCAGGCGCGACCGTACGCGTCGAGCTGCCGCAGAGCTTTCCGGCTGAGCAAATCAAAGTCTGGGTGGATGGCGGTCCGGGCGGTTTGGCCGGCACGGCAGGCAAACCGGGTAAAGGCGGGCAGTCCAAGGGCTGCGTGGTGTACCGCGCCGATGGCGGCGATAAGGGCCGCCCAGGGCTGGAAGGGCAACCGGGGCCGGCAGGGCCTGCGGGGGCTGTGACTATTCAGCGGCTCTGAGTCGATTGTTCTGACGCCTTTGCGAGCAAGCCCGCTCCCACATTGAAATGCCTTCCCAATGTGGGAGCGGGCTTGCTCGCAAAGGGGCCATAAAGGGCAGTCTCAGAACATCGGCCGAGCCGAAGCAATCGCCACCACCACCAACCCAACAATCAGATTAACCCCCACCAGCTTGCGAATCTGCCCCAGTGCAGCCGCACCCGCCGGCCAATCCTCAGCCACCACCGCTTGGCGCAATTGCGGGAACTTCAACGCCTGGATGCGGATAAACAGCGCCGTCATCACCAGATACAAGCCCATCATCACCTGCACATAACGCGGCGCCGTTTCAAAACCGCTGAAGCGCAGTTGCAGCAGGCCGATGCCGCTGATCGGCAAAACCGCCACGGCCACCCACACCCACACGAAAAAACGTTGAAACACATTCGCCCACAGTTTGAGCCTGGCTGGGCCCTCAAGGGCCGCCATGGCGGCGGGGCGCAGGATCATCCAGGCGAAAAACATACCGCCGACCCAAACCAGGGCGGCCAATACATGCAGGGTGTAAGCGAGGCTAAACGCGGTCATTGTGGTACTCCGTTCTGCGCGGGATTAATTAGCGGGGTATGATAGCGGCCGATCCGAACCACTGAAAATTTATCCAGCGTTTTTTGCGCCCGACTATCCATGATCAGCACTGAACTCAAAACCACGATCCAGGGCGCCTATTCGCGTTTTCTCGAAGCCAAGAGCTTGAAACCGCGCTACGGCCAACGCCTGATGATCGCCGAAGTGGCCAAAGTCCTCGGGGATATCGACACCGACGACGAAGGCCGGCGCAGTGGCGACCCTGCAATAGTGGCCGTCGAGGCCGGCACCGGCACCGGCAAGACCGTGGCCTACAGCCTGGCCGCGATCCCCACCGCCAAGGCCGCCGGCAAGCGTCTGGTGATCGCCACCGCCACCGTCGCCCTGCAAGAGCAGATTGTCTACAAAGACCTGCCCGACCTGATGCGCAACAGCGGCCTGAACTTCACCTTCGCCCTGGCCAAGGGCCGTGGCCGCTACATGTGCCTGTCCAAGCTCGACGTGCTCTTGCAGGAAGGCCATGCGCAAACCGCCACCGCGTCGCTGTTCGAAGAAGAAGGCTTCAAGATCGAGGTTGATGAAGTCAGCCAGAAGCTGTTTACCAGCATGATCGAGAAGCTTGCCGGCAATAAGTGGGACGGCGACCGCGACAGCTGGCCCACCGCCCTGGAAGATTCCGACTGGGCGCGCCTGACCACTGACCACAGCCAATGCACCAACCGCCATTGCCCCAACTTCGGCCAGTGCGCGTTCTATAAGGCCCGCGAAGGCATGGGCAAGGTCGACGTGATCGTCACCAACCACGACATGGTCCTGGCTGACCTGGCCCTGGGCGGCGGCGCCGTGCTGCCTGACCCACGCGACACGCTTTACGTCTTCGACGAAGGTCACCACCTGCCGGATAAAGCCATCGGCCACTTCGCTCACTACACCCGTTTGCGCTCCACCGCCGACTGGCTGGAAACCACCGCCAAGAACCTCATCAAGTTGCTGGCCCAGCACCCGCTGCCCGGCGACCTGGGCAAGCTGATCGAACAGGTGCCGGAGCTGGCGCGCGAGATCAAGACCCAGCAGCAGTTCATGTTCAGCGCCTGCGAACAGGTCGCCGACTTCAAGCCCGGCGAAGACGTGGAAGGCCGCGAGCGGCCGCGCCACCGCTTTGTCGGCGGGTTGATCCCCGAGCACATGCGTGAAATGGGCATCGAGCTGAAGAAGGCCTTTTCGCGCCTCACCGACCTGTTCACCCGCCTGACCGACCTGCTCAAGGAAGGCATGGACGGCGAGGTCAATATCGGCATCGCCAGCAACCAGGCCGAGGAGTGGTATCCGCTGTTCGGCAGCCTGTTGTCGCGCTCCCAGGGCAACTGGGAGTTGTGGACGGCCTTTACCGTCGAAGACCCGGAAGACAACCCGCCGATGGCGCGTTGGTTGACCTTGTCCGAAAGCGGTGCGCTGTTTGATATCGAGGTCAACGCCAGCCCGATCCTTGCCGCCGAAATGCTGCGCCGCAACCTGTGGAACGTAGCCTACGGCTGCCTGGTGACCTCGGCGACGCTGACGGCGCTGGGCAGCTTCGACCGCTTCCGCATGCGTGCCGGCTTGCCGAAAAAGGCCGTTACGGCGGTGGTGCCAAGCCCGTTCCACCACGCCGATGCGGGTGTGCTGCGGGTGCCGGACCTCAAGGCCGACCCACGGGACGCGCCGGCCCATACGGCGGCGATCATCCGCGACCTGCCGGAGTTGGTCGAAGGTTCGCGCGGCACCCTGGTGCTGTTCTCCTCACGCAAACAGATGCAGGACGTGTTCGACGGCCTCGACCGCGACTGGCGCAAGCAAGTGTTTATCCAGGGCAACCTGTCCAAGCAGGAAACCCTCAATAAGCACAAGGCGCGCGTCGATGGCGGCGATTCCAGCGTGTTGTTCGGCCTGGCGAGCTTTGCCGAAGGCGTGGACTTGCCAGGTGCCTACTGTGAACACGTGGTGATCGCCAAGATCCCGTTCTCGGTGCCGGATGATCCGGTCGAGGCTGCCCTGGCCGAGTGGATCGAGGCGCGTGGCGGTAACCCGTTCATGGAGATCTCGGTGCCGGATGCTTCCTTGAAGCTGGTACAGGCCTGCGGTCGCCTGCTGCGTACCGAAGAAGACCGGGGCACCATCACCTTGCTTGACCGTCGTTTGGTCACGCAGCGCTATGGCAAAGCTATCCTTAATGCTTTGCCGCCGTTCAGGCGCGAAATTTCTTAAGCCACAGTGGGCGAATTCGCCCACTTCGTGGTCTATCTCACCGCTATCGATGTATGTCATCAGGCCATTCACCGGCCGATTGGGAGAACCTTGTTCGTATGATTCGCACGCTGCCCGCTCTGTTTGCCTTGTTGTTCGCCGCACCCTTGATGGCCGCGCCTGCCGGGCAACAAACGCTGTTCAACTTCGTCCGGCCTGCCGATGTGGTCAAGGTGGCGACCCAGGACGCCAGCCTGCCGCAATACAATGCCGAGCAAACACCTGAAGGCGAGGTGCTGCGCCGCATCACGTTTAACCCGGCGGCCGAGCCGAGCCTGGTGCTCAGCCCGCAAACCGGCGTGTGGGACTGGTCGCAGTCCGGCGCCATGAGCCTGCGTATCCAGAGCGCCATGGACTGGGCGCTGACCCTCTACGTCAAGGTGCAAAGTACCGACGGCAAGACGCTGGTCAGTCGCATCGACCTGCCGGCCGGCCCGGCCCAGACCCTGTTGATCCCGTTGCAAGCCAACTCGCCGCTGAGCCAGGGCATGAAGGCCGGCCCGCCGATGCCGATTACCGTGGATGGCCAGCGTGTATTGCTGGCCGGCAGCGCCGGGGAAATCGACCGCAGCCAGGTGGCTTCTGTGACACTTTCGATGATCAAGCCGAACGCGGCCCAAAGCATTCTGCTGGAGCGCTTTGGTGTGCAGGACAGCGAGCCGGTGCTGAAGGCGGCCTACAGCGAACTGGTGGACGCGTATGGTCAGTCAACCCGCGCGCGCTGGCCGGAGAAGGTCAGCAGTGACGATCAACTCAAAGCCGCCGCTGCCAAGGAGCAACAGCAGCTCAAAGGCTGGTTGGCTGAGCGCAACAAATCTTCCCTGGACCAATATGGTGGCTGGAACAAAGGCCCGGCGTTCGAAGCCAGCGGGTTTTTCCGCACCGAGAAGCGCGACGGTCGCTGGTATTTGGTAACGCCGCAAGGCCATCCGTTCTACTCCCTGGGCGTCAACACCGTGGCCGCGGATAACAACCAGACCTATGTGGCCGGCCGCGAGTGGATGTTCGCCGCGCTGCCCAAGGCCGGCGAGCCGTTCGACAAGTACTACGGCAGCAGCGATAACCGTGGCGGCAACGGCGCCGATCAGGGCCGGGGTTTCAACGCGGGGCGTTGGTACGACTTCTATGGCGCCAACCTGCAGCGCACCTATGGTTCTGAAGGGGGCACCGAAGGTTTTGACCCGAAACGCTGGGTCACGCACACCCTCGACCGCCTGCAAGCCTGGGGTTTTAATACCGTGGGCAACTGGAGCGACGAGAGTTTGGCCAGCGCCGACCGCGTGCCTTACACCTTGCCGCTGTCGATTGTCGGCGACTACGCCAGCATCAGCACCGGCACCGACTGGTGGGGCGGCATGCCCGACCCGTTCGACCCGCGTTTCGCCATGGCCACCGAGCGCGCCGTGGCGATTGCTGCCCGCGATCATCGCGATGACCCGTGGCTGATCGGCTTCTTTGCCGACAACGAGCTGGCCTGGGCCGGCCCTGGCGATGATGCAAAATCCCGTTACGCTTTAGCCTATGGCACGTTGCGCATGACCACCGACGTACCGGCCAAGCGCGCGTTTCTCAAGCAACTGCGCGACAAGTACCGTAATGAAGACGGTCTGTCGAAGGCCTGGGGCATTCACTTGGCGGGCTGGGAGCTGATGGAAGACCCAGGCTTCGAGCCGCCGATGCCAAGCCCCGAGCACCCGGAAATCGAAGCTGACTTCAAATACTTCCAGAAGACCTTCGCCGATGCCTATTTCAAGACCATCTCCGATTCGTTGAAGTGGCACGCGCCCAACCAGTTGCTGCTGGGCGGTCGTTATGCCGTGAGTACGCCGGAAGCCGTGGCGTCCTGCGCCCAGTATTGCGATGTGCTGAGCTTCAACATGTACACCCTCAAGCCGCAGGACGGGTATGACTTTACCGCCCTGCGCGCATTGGATAAGCCGGTGCTGATCACCGAGTTCAACTTCGGCTCGGCCGACCGTGGCCCGTTCTGGGGCGGCGTGACCCAGTTGGCCAAGGAAGAAGACCGTGGCGTGGCCTACAGCAACTTCCTCAAGCAGGCGATGGCCGAGCCGTCGATTGTCGGCGTGCACTGGTTCCAGTATTTGGACCAGCCGGTGACCGGCCGTCTGCTGGACGGTGAGAACGGCCATTTCGGGCTTGTCGGCATTACCGATGTGCCATTCCAGGGCTTTGTCGACAGCGTGCGTAAAAGCAACCTGGCGGCGGTCGACCAACTGGGTAAAGAGGCACAAAAAGCCAAGGCGGCCGGCGCGGTTCGTGAAAGCGAAGGTGGCAAGCCCGGGCCGGCAGGCAAAGGCGCGGGGCAGGGCGCTGGGCATGCGGGTGGGCACTCTGGAAATGGCCACTGATTCATCGTTGACGGGTTCACAAAACCGCTAATGACTGGAACAATGTCGGCCACTTCTTACAGTGTTTTCCAAGGCGGCTTAGGTGCAGATTCAGGGTCATTACGAGCTCCAGTTCGAAGCGGTACGTGAAGCGTTTGCCGCGTTGTTCGATGACCCGCAGGAGCGCGGTGCCGGGCTGTGTATCCAGATCGGCGGCGAAACCGTCGTCGACCTGTGGGCCGGCACTGCGGACAAGGATGGTGCCGAGGCCTGGCACAGCGACACGATCGTCAACCTGTTCTCCTGCACCAAGACCTTCACCGCCGTCACGGCCCTGCAATTGGTCGCCGAGGGCAAGTTGCAACTCGATGTGCCCGTCGCTGAGTATTGGCCCGAGTTCGCGGCAGCCGGTAAAGAAGCGATCACCCTGCGCCAGTTGCTCTGCCACCAGGCCGGGCTGCCGGCGATCCGCGAGATGCTGCCGACTGAAGCGTTGTACGACTGGCAACTGATGGTCGACACCCTGGCGGCCGAAGCCCCGTGGTGGACGCCGGGCCAGGGGCATGGGTACGAGGCGATTACCTACGGCTGGTTGGTCGGTGAATTGCTGCGCCGTGCCGATGGGCGGGGGCCGGGTGAGTCAATTGTCGCGCGGGTTGCGCGGCCGTTGGGCCTGGACTTCCATGTGGGGCTGGCCGATGAAGAGTTTTATCGTGTTGCACATATAGCCCGCAGCAAAGGCAATATGGGTGACGAAGCCGCTCAACGCTTGTTGCAAGTAATGATGCGCGAACCTGCGGCCATGACTACACGTGCATTTGCCAATCCACCGTCTATTCTGACCAGCACTAATAAGCCCGAATGGCGGCGCATGCAGCAGCCAGCGGCAAATGGTCACGGTAATGCGCGCAGCCTGGCGGGTTTTTATAGCGGATTGTTGGACGGTAGTTTGTTGGAAAGCGACATGCTCGAACAATTGACCCGCGAACACAGTATCGGGCCGGATAAAACTTTATTGACCCAAACCCGTTTCGGTTTGGGCTGCATGTTGGATCAACCGCAATTGCCCAATGCCACGTTCGGCCTTGGCCCACGTGCGTTTGGCCATCCAGGGGCGGGTGGTTCGGTGGGGTTTGCCGACCCGGAACATGATGTAGCGTTCGGTTTCGTGACTAATACACTGGGGCCTTACGTACTTATGGACCCGCGTGCACAGAAGTTGGTCGGAATATTGGCCGGTTGTCTGTAAAGAGCTTGCTGTTTTGCGTTTTTTTGTTACAAAGGCGGCTATACAAAATCTAAGCAGAAGGCGCTGAACGAAATTTTGTAACTTTAATGTTCTGTAAGCGTCTGTTTAACGGGTCAACCAGACCCCCCGGTTTTTTCTCATTTTGTGGATATCTCATGTTATCGAACAAGTCCTTGGCACTGGCGCTGTGCCTCACTATTACTGGCTGCGCACAAACTCCACAAAATGATGCCGAAGGTGGGCATTGGTGGTCTTTTGGATCCGACAAGGCTGCTACCAAGGACGCAGTGACCCAAACCGACGCCAAGCCGGATGCAAAACCCGCCGCTGGCGCCAAGCCCGCCGCGCCGGTTGCCGCTGCTGCGGCCCCTGCGTCCGCCGCTGCCGCGCCTGCCCCGGTAGCCAAGGCCGACACCGGCTTCAACTGGTGGCCGTTCTCCGCCAAGAGCGCCGACGAAAAGGCGGCGGATGCCAAGGCTGACCTGAAGGCCGACCTCAAGGCGGCAACCCCGGCATCGACGCCGGAGGCTGCCCCTGCTGTTGCCAAGACCGACACCGAGACCAAATGGTGGTGGCCGTTCGAAAGCAAGCCAAAGCCATTGGCCAAGGTCGACGTGACCAACGTGCCGATGCCCGACCCGAAAATCACCCAGGCCTGGCTGGACGACTATGAGCCGCGCCTGCGCGCCGCCATCAAGGACAGCAACCTGCAACTGGAACGTCGCGAGAACGTATTGGTCGTGATCGCTCCGGTTGATGGCTCTTACAACCCGAAGCGCCCGGCGATGCTGTTGCCGGTGACCCTGGGCCCGTTCACACGTGTTGCCAAGGCCGTTGAAGGCGATCCGAAGACCGCTGTGCTGGTGCTCGGCCACGTCGACACCAATGGCGCCGAGCCAGTGAGCCAGGCGTTGACCCGCGAGCGCGCGCAGTCCATCGCGTCGATTTTCAGCCTCAGCGGTTTGAAACAGGATCGCCTGATGATGCGTGGCATGGGCGACCTTATGCCGCGGGCTGCCAACGACAGCAATCAGGGGCGTGCGCTGAACCGTCGCATGGAAATCATGCTCACTCAGCGTACAACGATGTTGGCCTTGTTGAGCAAGTACAACTCGGGCAAACCACCGGTTGCCGAAATGGTCGCCGTGCAGGCTGCGCCAGCCCCAGTAGCAGCTCCGGCTGCGAAAAAAGCAGCCCCGGCGAAAAAGGCCCCGGCCAAGAAAGCCGCTGCCAAGCCCGTTGCGAAAAAAGCTGCCGCCAAGCCTGCCGCGAAAAAAGCAGCACCGAAGGCCGATGCAGCCGCTACAAACGACCAGGCGAAAAACTGATCTGCTGAACCAGAAGGATAGAGCCGCATGACCCAGGCATTGGCCGATATGCGCCGTGACTACACGCGGGACGGTTTGAGCGAGGCCCAGGCCCCGGACGAGCCGTTTGCGTTGTTCCACCAGTGGTTCGCCGACGCGGTGAAAACCGAGCAGCCACCGGTGGAGGCCAATGCCATGACCTTGGCCACGGTCGACCAGGACGGTCGCCCGCACTGTCGTATCCTGCTGCTCAAAGGCTTGGACGCACAGGGCTTTACCTTCTTCACCAACTATCAGAGTGCCAAGGGCGAACAGCTTGCGGCACGGCCTTTTGCAGCCATGACGTTCTTCTGGCCGAGCCTGGAGCGCCAGGTGCGCATCGAAGGGCGGGTGGTCAAGGTCACGCCTGAGGAGTCGGATGCTTATTATCAGGTCCGTCCTTTGGGCAGCCGTCTTGGCGCTTGGGCATCACCGCAGAGCCAGGTCATTCGTGACCGCGAAGAGCTGCAGGACTTGCTCAAGGCCACTGAGCAGCGTTTCAGCGACACCCAACCCGACTGCCCTGAGCATTGGGGTGGTTATCGCCTGTTGCCCGAGCGCATTGAGTTCTGGCAAGGACGCGCCAGTCGTCTGCATGACCGCCTGAACTATCGCCTGCAAACCGGCGAGTGGACGCGCGAGCGCCTGGCGCCCTGAGTTTCACCCTTCGTCAGTTCCCCTGAATGTCACCCGCCACACCGAAGTTTCTAACCAAGAGGCTTCGGCGTGCGCTGCTGGACGACTACAATCAACCTGTCCATGACATTCTTTGGAACATGATCAGAGTAACCGTTCGTCGAGTTTTCTGGTGCTGGCAGTCTGTACTCAGGCTGAATGAAAGCAATTTTCTGACGTGCTTGCCGTGACAGGCGCCAAGCGGCGGCGTCTAATGAATACCTGTCCTTTGGAGTTGATGCTATGCGTAAGTCCGTTTTACTAGTTGCCTGCTTTACCACCCTGTCGTTGCTGTTGGGTGGCTGCGCCTCGAGTCTGACCGGCGACTCGTACTCCCGTGACGAGGCGCGCCGTGTACAGACCGTTCGCATGGGCACCATTGAATCCCTGCGTCCGGTGAAAATCGAAGGCACCAAGACCCCAATTGGCGGCGCTGCTGGCGCGGTCATCGGCGGTGTTGGCGGCAGCGCCATCGGCGGCGGCCGTGGCAGTATCGTCACCGCTGTGATCGGCGCCGTAGCCGGCGGCCTGCTGGGCTCGGCCACCGAAGAAGGCCTGACCCGCACCCAGGGCGTGGAAATCACCGTCCGCGAAGACGACGGCAGCATGCGCGCCTACGTACAAGCCGTGCAGGAAAATGAAATCTTCCGCATCGGCGACCGCGTACGCATCATGACCGTTGACGGTACCAGCCGCGTCACGCGTTAAGCGTCAGTTGTAAAAGCACAAAACCCCAACCGGGTGACCGGTTGGGGTTTTGTGCTTTTATGGGCTGGGACTGCCTATGAAATTTGTAGCTCTACTATGTCGGACACCGCTGTTCCATTGCACGATCTACTAACAGCCCCTAAGAGTTCGCCACGTTTCACTGCTAAACCAATGCCATCAGAGCGGGGCCGCTTCGCGGCCCAACGGGAGCAAGCTCCCTCGCCACAGAGACTGCGGTCGGCCATGCATTGTGAAATTTAAAGCCGCCCTTCAAACCTGAAAGTGCTTCACCATCGTGTTCAGCTCATGCGCCAGGCCGGCAAGGGATTGCGAGGCAGCAGTCGTCTGGGTCGAACCTTCTGCCGACTGAATCGACAACTGCTGAATGTTCAGCAAGTTGCGATCAACCGCCCGGGCAACGTCAGCTTGCTCCGCCGCCGCGGTGGTGATCACCAGGTTGCGGTCGTTGATCTCATCGTTGGCCGCCAGAATGTCCGCCAGTGCCTGTTGCGCCAACTCGGCCAGCCCCAGGGTTTGCTGGGTCATGGTGCTGCTGTCGAGCATGGTGTTGACGGTGCTGGCCGTGTTGGCCTGGATGCTGCCGATCATCTGCTCGATTTCTTGCGTCGATTGGGCGGTGCGATGGGCCAGCGCACGAACTTCGTCGGCGACCACCGCGAAACCACGACCGGCCTCACCGGCGCGTGCAGCTTCGATGGCAGCGTTCAGCGCCAGCAGGTTGGTTTGCTCGGCAATGGTGCGGATCACATCGAGTACCTTGCCGATCCCTTTAGCCTGTTCGGCGAGGCCGCCGACTTGACCTGAGCTGACTTCAACCCCACGGGTCAGCGCCTGGATCGAACTCAACGCCTCAACCATGCGCTGCTGGCCTTTCAACGCGATGCTGCGCGACTCTTGGGACAGGTCAGAGGTCGATGCCGCATTTCGCGCGACCTCTTCAATCGCGGTGGTCATCTCAGTGACGGCCGTGGCCGCTTGCTCGATCTCCCCATGTTGCCGCTGCAGGTCGCGGCTACCCTCGGCGGTGACCGCATTCAGTTGTTCAGCCGCCGCGGCCAATTGGCTGGATGAACCGGTAATGTGCCGCAGGGTCTGCACCAGGTTGTTGCGCATGGTTTCTTGCGCCCGCAGCAGGCGCGTGGCCTCGTCGTTGCCCGTAGGGTTGATGGGCTGGGTGAGATCCCCCTTGGCAATGGTTTCGGCCACCTGCACCGCTTCAATGATCGGCCCGGTAATGCTCCGGGTCAGCAGCCATGCCACCAAGACTGTGCCGGCACTCACCAGCAGGATAACGATGGCGATACCGTTCACGGCATGCCGGTAAGCGTCTTCGGACGTCCGGCCGGCCTGTTCTGCGCCTTTGTTGGCGAGATCTATCAGCTGATCGAAGTTCTTGGTCATCTGCTCATAGCTCTCTCGAATACTGTTGAGAAAGTCGCGGGCGCCGGCTTTATCGCCTGAGCGTGAGCGTTTGAGCATCTCGGTGTGGTTCTTCGCGTAGGCATCCAGGCTTTGGTTGAACACCTCCAGCCGTGATTTTTCCTCAGGCGTGCGCAGCAGCAGCGCATATTGCGCGAGCTGTTCCTTGACGCTTTTCAGGCGGCCGGCGGATTTGTCTTCGTAGGTCTGCATGTCGGCATCGCTTGAGGACAGGATGTGCGCCATTTCGCCGAGGCGAAAACGATCGAGCGAAGCATTCGCCAGGGCCAGTAGCCTGACGCGCTGCATCCAATTGTTCTGAATATCGGCAGCCTGTGACTGGACTTCGCCTATCTGCTTGAGGGCGAACAGACCGAGAAACACACTCAGCGACGCAATAGCCGCGAAGCCGATGAAGGCTCTGGCGGTGATTCTTATATTTCTCAGGAACATGGGATTTTCGCTCGGGCTGGAAAGCGTTGGGGAGCAGTGTCGGCCGGTGTCCCAGGCGGGGACAGTTGGAGCGCCACATTCACTAGTCGGCGGCGAGCAGAAAGTCTTTAGGCGTTTGAAGTAAGTGTCATCTTCAGAAAAAGAAAACCCCCAACCAGGCGACCGGTTGGGGGTTTTTGTGGGGCTTTCAGAGCGCTCAGGCTTTCTTGCGGCTCGCCATGGCTGTCACGGCGTAACCCATACACGCCGCGAGGATCGACCCGGTCAGAATCCCCATGCGATCTTCACCTGCGAACTCACTGGCGCCCGGTACGAACGCCAGGGAGCCGACAAACAGGCTCATGGTAAAGCCGATACCGCACAGGATCGCCACCCCAAACACCTGGCCCCAATTCGCGCCGCTGGGCAGGGCTGCAATGCCGGTCTTGATGGCGAGCCACGTGAGGCCGAACACGCCGACGGTCTTGCCGATCAGCAGGCCGGCGGCGATGCCCAGGGGCACGTGATGGGTGAAGCTTTCCAGGCTGACGCCGGTCAGGGACACGCCAGCGTTGGCGAACGCGAACAGCGGCAGGATGGCATAGGCCACCCACGGGTGCAGGGCGTGTTCCAGGGTCATCAGCGGCGACGGCTCGGCATTCTTGGTGCGCATCGGGATGCAGAAGGCCAGGGTTACGCCCGCCAGTGTGGCGTGCACACCACTTTTGAGCACACACACCCACAGGATCAGGCCGATGATCAAGTACGGCCCGAGCTTGATTACGCCCAGGCGGTTCATCGCGATCAAGGCAATCAAGCAAGCGCCTGCACCCGCCAAGGCGGCGCCCGACAGGTCAGCTGAATAGAACACGGCGATGACGATAATTGCACCGAGGTCATCAATGATGGCCAGCGTCATCAGGAACAGTTTCAGCGACACCGGCACGCGCTTGCCCAGCAGGGCCAGAACGCCGAGTGCGAAGGCAATATCGGTGGCCATGGGGATCGCCCAGCCGGAAAGCGCGGCGGGGTAGTCCTTGTTGATTGCCCAGTAGATCAGCGCCGGCACCACCATGCCGCCAATGGCTGCAGCGCCCGGCAAGACCACTTGCGAGGGCTTGGACAGGTGGCCATCGAGCAACTCGCGCTTGACCTCCAGGCCGATCAACAGGAAGAACAGGGCCATCAGGCCATCGTTGATCCACAGCAGGGCAGGTTTGGCGATTTTCAGCGCGCCAACCTGTGCCACCACCGGTACGTCGAGAAAGGCGTTGTACAGGTGCGACAACGGTGAATTGTTGATGATCAGCGCCAGGGCGGCAGCGGCGATCAACAACAGACCGCTGGCGGCTTCCAGCTGGAAGAAACGGGTGAAAGTGCTACGCAGAGGCAAGGGATGCTCTCCAATCCAGGTTCAATAGGTGGCTACCCTAACCCGTACCGTTAGTTGTTAAAACAAAAGTTATATTCTTATTTGTTATAAGCGACAGGCAGAGTGGACGTTGCGCTTGAGCCTAGCAATTGTGTGACTAATTGAGACGTCACTGTATCTGTGTGCAGTGTAGGAAACCCCCTAAAATTGGGGCTGAAATCTTGAGAGACGCACCTTATGAGTGACCACCGTACCTGGGCCCGCGAAGCCATTCGCATCATTGAAGCGGACTTTCAGCGCAGCGCCGACACGCATCTCATCCCCTTGCCACTGCCGGGCTTGCCGGGTATCGAGTTGTACTTCAAGGATGAGTCCAGCCATCCGACGGGCAGCCTCAAGCATCGCCTTGCCCGCTCGCTGTTCCTGTATGCCCTGTGTAACGGCTGGCTCAAACCGGACGCGCCGGTGATCGAGGCGTCCAGCGGTTCTACAGCGGTTTCGGAAGCGTACTTTGCGCGTTTGCTCGGCCTGCCGTTTATTGCGGTGATGCCGGCCACGACTTCCCAGGCGAAGATCGACCAGATCGCTTTCTACGGTGGCAAGAGCCACCTGGTGAAGGATCCGACGCAGATCTACGCCGAATCCGAACGGTTGGCGAAGGAAAGTGGCGGTCACTTCATGGACCAATTCACCTACGCCGAGCGTGCGACGGACTGGCGGGCGAACAACAACATTGCCGAGTCGATCTTCCAGCAGATGCGTTTTGAGCATTACCCCGAGCCGAGCTGGTTGATTTCCAGCCCCGGCACCGGCGGCACCACCGCGACCTTGGGGCGCTACGTACGGTATCGCCAGCATTGCACGCGCGTGTTATGCGCCGATGCCGAACGTTCGGTGTTCTTCGACTACTACCTGACTGGCGACGCCAGCCTGCGCCTGGATTGCGGCTCGCGGATCGAAGGGATCGGCCGGCCACGGGTCGAGGCGTCGTTTTTGCCCAAGGTGATTGATGCGATGGTCAAGGTGCCGGATGCGCTGTCACTGGCGGCCATGCATTACCTGGCCGAGCGACTGGGGCGGCGGGTTGGCGGGTCCAGCGGGACTAACCTGATTGGCGCCTTGGTGGCGGCGCAGCAGATGAAAGCGGCGGGGGAGTCGGGGTCGATCGTGGCGATTTTGTGTGATGGGGGTGAGCGGTATGCCACCACTTACTACGATCAGGCGTGGCTCACCGGTCAAGGGTATGAGCTGGACGGCTTGATTGCGGCCGTTGCGGCCAGTGTGGAGCGGGGCGAGCCGTTGCCGGAAACAATCCTGCGCGCCAATATCTGAAACAACCCAAAACCCAATGTGGGAGCGGGCTTGCTCGCGAAGGCGGACTGTCAGTCAACAAATCATCGACTGAACTACCGCTTTCGCGAGCAAGCCCGCTCCCACATTTGAACTGCGGTATTTTCAGGGTCTGTGTCAGGCCTCAATACCCAACATATCCCGCGCCAACGCCTCGGCAATCCGAATTCCGTCAACGCCCGCCGACAGAATCCCACCAGCGTAACCGGCACCTTCACCGGCCGGGAACAGGCCTTTGACGTTCAAACTCTGCATCGACTCGTCACGGGTAATCCGCAGCGGCGATGAAGTGCGCGTCTCGATACCGGTCAGCACTGCATCGTGCAGCGAGTAGCCCTTGATCTGCTTCTCGAACGCCGGCAGTGCTTCACGAATCGCTTCGATGGCGAAGTCCGGCAAGGCCAGGGCCAAGTCACCCATCGACACCCCTGGCTTGTAGGACGGTTCCACACTGCCGATGGCCGTGGACGGCTTGCCGGCGATGAAATCGCCCACCAGTTGTGCCGGCGCCTCGTAGTTGCTGCCACCCAGGATGTAGGCGTGGGATTCCAGGCGCTCCTGCAACTCGATGCCGGCCAGCGGGCCGCCTGGGTAATCCACTTCAGGCGTAATGCCGACCACAATGCCGGAGTTGGCATTGCGTTCGTTACGCGAGTATTGGCTCATGCCGTTAGTCACCACGCGGTTCGGCTCGGACGTGGCCGCCACCACCGTACCGCCCGGGCACATGCAGAAGCTGTAGACCGAGCGGCCGTTCTTGGCGTGGTGCACCAGTTTGTAGTCGGCCGCGCCGAGTTTCGGGTGCCCGGCGTATTTGCCCAGGCGCGCGGCGTCGATCAGCGACTGTGGGTGTTCGATACGGAAACCCACCGAGAACGGCTTGGCCTCCATGTACACGCCACGGCCATGCAGCATACGGAAGGTGTCGCGGGCGCTGTGGCCCAGGGCAAGAATCACATGCCTGGAAAGGATTTGTTCGCCGCCGTCGATGACTACGCCGTTCAACTGGCCGTCTTCGATCAGCACATCGGTAACCCGCTGTTCGAAGCGCACTTCACCGCCCAGGGCGATGATCTGCTGGCGCATGTTTTCGACCACGCCGGTCAGGCGGAACGTACCGATGTGCGGCTTGCTGACGTAGAGGATTTCTTCCGGTGCACCGGCTTTGACGAACTCGTGCAGGACTTTGCGACCGTGGAATTTCGGGTCCTTGATCTGGCTGTAGAGCTTGCCGTCGGAGAAGGTCCCGGCGCCGCCTTCGCCAAACTGCACGTTGGACTCGGGGTTGAGTACGCTTTTGCGCCACAGGCCCCAGGTGTCTTTGGTGCGCTGGCGCACTTCCTTGCCGCGTTCGAGGATGATCGGCTTGAAGCCCATCTGCGCAAGCAGCAGCCCGGCAAAGATCCCGCACGGGCCAAAACCCACCACGATCGGGCGTTCGACCAAGCCTTCCGGCGCCTGGCCCACTACCTTGTAGCTGACGTCCGGCGCGGGGTTGATGTTGCGGTCATCGGCGAACTTGAGCAGCAGGGCGGCTTCGCCCTTCACGTTCAGGTCGACGGTGTAGATGAAGCACAGCTCCGACGATTTCTTGCGGGCGTCGTAGCTGCGCTTGAACAGGGTGAAATCGAGCAGGTCATCACTGGCGACGCCCAGGCGCTGCACGATGGCAGGCCGCAGGTCTTCTTCGGGATGGTCGATGGGCAGCTTGAGTTCGGTGATTCGTAACATGACGGGATCCGGTAGGCGGCGGACAAAAAGGCCGGCTGTTTTGCAAACCGGCGATTATAAGCCCCAATGGCGGTTTTCCGTCATGTTAAAACAGCGCAGCGCTCAATCAGTCGTCGCGGGAACCGCCGAACGCCGCGCAACCACGCTGCACCTGGCCGTTGACGCGCAACTCGGCGGTCATGTGTTGCAGGCTGCCGCTCACCGGGTCGATGCAACGCTGTGGGGCCACCCAGAGTTCGATGTGCTGGTTGTTGGCTTCGGTCATCAGGTTGAACCGCCCGTCGCCCAGCTGTTCTTCCACAAAAGGCACGGCGAGGGGTGGCTGGCCTTCGCGCTGCAGTACCATGCCTTTGGCGGTGACGTTCATTGCCCAGGCAGGTTTATGGCCGTTGGCCCGCAGGATCATGCGCTTGAAGTCCGGGTCGTTGCAGGCCGAGGTCGAACGCTCCATGCGATAGAGCTGTTGCAGCTCAACCGAGCCCTGGGTGCCGCTGGCGACCCCAGTGAACTTGCCGCGCAAGTCGGCAAACAGCGCGCCTTGCTGGCCGGCCAGGGAGGCGGCTTCCTGCAGGATGCTGGTGCCACCGGTGTCATTGACCACATAGTTGCGTTTGTCGCCGCAAGGCTGGAACAACAGCTTGCCGCCGACTACTGTCAATTCACCCTGCATACGAGTCAGCCCCGCGGTGGACGGCTTGGCCGGCTCGCTCTCGAACATCTGGCAAGCGGTGAACAGGGGCAGCAGGGCTAACAGAGCAAGGGTACGGGCGGCGCGCATTTATAGGGTCTCCAAACAAGTGCCGCCACGTTACGCAGGCTGGCGCTGCATCACAAGTGCAGGACACGGTTTGAACGAATCGTTCAGAACACGCTGGGAAATAACGCGTTGCTAATTGGGATATTTCCTACAGTGAGTTTTGGGGAATCGTAAGAATGTCGACGCTTTTGAATGGGGTCTCGCAATGACTATCAAATGGAGCATTGGCGCGTTATTGCTCTGGGCAGGTGTGGCCTTTTCAGACGAGCCTGCCCGGCTCGTCTTCTCGTCAGTTACCGACTTCACAGAAATCTCGGTGGGGCTGAAAAGGGCCGAGAACCCGGATCCGGCCTACGTTGAGGTGAACGTCACGTTAACTCCCGAAGCCACGGCTAGGGCAAAATCCATCACGCTGCTTGCCTACCACAAGTACCTGACACTCTACGTAGACGGTTATCAGCTAAGCACTACAGTGGTTCACAGTGAGCTGGGTGGGGCGTTCAGGTTTTTGGCCCCGCGCCCACTGGTGATTGAATGGATGTCCCAGTTCGCGCGCGAGGCGATTGCCTCTCAACCCACGATGTAGGTTTGCCCTGTCTGTAAGCCCTCGACGCTTTTCGCGTAGGCCAGTGCTACATCAGCGCCGGGTGCCGGTTTGTAGCCTCGGAAGTACGGAGCATAGCTGCCCATGGCTTCCAGCAGCACGGTCGGGCTCACGGAGTTGACGCGCAGGCCGCGTGGCAACTCGATCGCCGCCGCTTTGACGAAGGCGTCAATCGCGCCATTGACCAGTGCCGCCGACGCGCCGGTGCGGATCGGGTCACGGTTCAGAATGCCGCTGGTGAAGGTAAACGAGGCACCGTCGTTGGCGTACTCACGGCCGATCAGCAGCAGGTTGACCTGGCCCATCAACTTGTCGCGCAGGCCCAGTTCAAAATCGTTTTCGCTCATGTCGCCCAGCGCGACGAAATTCACGCTGCCCGCCGCACAGACCAAGGCATCGAACTTGCCGGTCTGTTCGAACAGCGTGCGGATCGAGGCGCTGTCGCTGATATCCACCTGGAAGTCGCCGGTGGTGCGCCCGATGCTGATCACTTCGTGACGTTGGGCGAGTTCCGCCTTGACTGCCGAGCCGACCGTGCCGCTGGCACCAATCAATAGGATTTTCATCGTGCTGTTCCTCCAGGGGGTAGTGAGGTTTCAGTCTAGTGTGGCTTTTTAGCTGGATAAACATGCTAATAAGCAACCTTTGGTTTTCATTTGGAAACAATCCATGAGCGAGATGGATGACTTGGCAGCCTTTGCCGTACTGATCGAGGCCGGCAGTTTCACCGTGGCCGCCGAGCAACTGGGGTGCAGCAAAGGCCAGCTGTCCAAGCGCATCAGCCAGTTGGAGGCACAGTTTTGCGTGGTGTTGCTGCACCGCACCACCCGCAGGCTCAGCCTCACCGCAGCCGGTGCGGCGTTATTGCCCCAAGCCCAGGCGCTGGTGGTACAAGTGGAACGCGCCCGTCAGGCATTGGCGCGGCTCAAAGACGATTTGGCCGGGCCAGTGCGTATGACGGTTCCGGTGTCGTTGGGAGAAACCTTCTTTGATGGCTTGTTGCTGGAATTCTCCAAGCACTACCCGCAGGTGCAGATCGAGCTGGAACTGAACAACAGCTACCGAGACCTGGCCAGGGATGGGTTTGATTTGGGTGTGCGCTTGGGGGCTATCGAAAATGAACGCCTGGTGGCCAAGCCACTGCTGGCCTGGCACGAGATGACCTGCGCCAGCCCCGCCTACCTGGAGCAACATGGCGAGCCGCGGACCCCGGCGGAGTTGGCCACTCATACTTGCCTGCTCAACAGCCACTACAGCGGGCGAGAAGAATGGCTGTACCACCAGCAACATGAACTGTTGCGCGTGCGGGTCAGCGGCACGTTTGCCTCCAACCACTACAACCTGTTGAAAAAAGCTGCGCTGGTCGGTGCTGGTATCGCCCGCCTGCCGTCCTACGTTTTACCGGCAGAATTGGCTGACGGCCGATTGCGCTGGCTCCTGCGTGATTATCAGACGCGAAGCATGCCGATGTACTTGGTTCACCCTTACCAGGGTGGCTTGCCACGCCGCACGCAAGTGCTGGCCGATTACCTGGTGGACTGGTTCAAACGCAGCGGCGAAACCCTGGACCGTCTTCAGCGGTAGCGGCGCGCGATCAGGTGGTCGATGGACAAGCAGCCTGGGCCCTTGGCGACCAACAGCAGCAACAAGGCGATCCAGGTGCCGTGGGTCGGGTAGGCGTCCGGGTAGACGAACAGTTGAATGGTCAGGGTCATGCCGATCAGGGCCAGGGCCGAGAAGCGCGTGGCAAAACCTACCAGGATCAGCACCGGGAAAAAGTGCTCGGCGAACGCCGCCATGTGCGCGGCCACTTCCGGTGACAACAAAGGCACGTGGTATTCACTGCGAAACAACGGCAGTGTGGAAGGCGCAAGTCGAGGCTCGCCCAGCTGGAACGTGCCGTTGATCAGGTCGATGGCAAAGCCTTCAACTTTGGTTTGCCCGGACTTCCAGAACACCGCCGCGATGGAAAACCGCGCGATAAAGGCGATCAGGCTGTAGGGGATTTTCTCGAACAGTACGATGGCCTGTTTAACCAGGCACGAAGGGGAGGTGTTCATGGCGATACCTTTTGTTCTGGGTGCAAATGAGTGATGGCGTCGTGGCTGATCAGCAGGGTCAGGCATTGGTTCAGGTCGAATTCGGCTGACGCTTCGAGGGCTTGCTCCACTGCCATCTCCAGCGCCGTGCCGTGGTTCAGGCTATTGATGAACGCGGCCGAACCACTGTCGATGGCGAATACCTTGACCGCCAAGCCTTGGCGCAACACCAGCGCGCTTTGGGCGTGCCAGGGGTTCAAGGTGGCCAGGCCGCCCTCGGTCTGGTGCGCCGCCCAAACGGCCACCACCGCGTAGATGGAGTTCAAGGTGGCGAGGGATGGATGCAATTGCAGGCGCAATTTTCCCAGGTCGGTGTGGCCTTGCAGCGCGTGAAGAACGGTTTGCTGCGCAAGCGGCGGGGTATCTGCCGCGTGATAGGCGCGCACCCGCAGGCGCTCAAGCCTTGCGATATCGGCCAGGTACGGCACGCTGGCGGCGGGTGCAAAGTCCTGGATGAAGGCTGCAAATGTATTGCCGTATTCGCTGATCAGCGCACTGGTGGGCGGGCACGCCTGTATAAATAGGCCGGCCATGGCGCGAAAAAACTCATCGCCGACTAACTGCAAGGTCACCGGGTAAGCCGTCGCCAGCGCGTTGATCAATGAACTGTGGACATTGTTGCGATACACCGCAAACCGGCTGGCCGGGTCGGCGCCGTTGCTGCTGAAAAGGCCCTCGGGGCAAGCCTGGCCGGGGTCGACCAAGGCATTGGCAAACGCGGCGTGATGGCTCATGCGTTCACCTGCGACAGATGCCAGTCGGCGTGTTGGGCTTCAGCGTGCAGTACATTGAAAGCCGGCACCTGGTTGTCCCGTTCGATCAGCGTGGCCACCGGGCCAGTACGCGCGAGTACCTGTTCGTATAACTGCCACACGGCGTTATCGATGGGCGCGCCGTGGTCATCGATCAACAGGCGGTCGCCCAGGCTGTCGGTGTCTTCGGCAAAGCCGGCCAGATGAATCTCACCGACTGTGTGCAATGGCAGCGCATCAATGTAGGAAAGTGGATCGCGCTGGTGGTTGATGCACGATACATAGACGTTGTTGACGTCCAGCAGCAGGCCACACCCGGTACGGCGGATGATCTCGCTGATGAAGTCCGTCTCATCCAGGGTGGAGCGCTGGAACTGCAGATAAGTCGAAGGGTTTTCCAACAGCATCGGCCGCTTGAGGGTGCTTTGGACCTGGTCGATGTGCTCACACACTCGGTTCAGGGTGGCGGCATCGTAGGCCAGGGGCAGCAAGTCATTGAGAAACACCGGGCCGTGGCTGGACCAGGCCAGGTGTTCGGAAAAAGAGTGGGGTTGATAGCGTTCGATCAGCGTGGCCAACCGTGCCAGATGCTCACGGTTCAACGGGCCTTCGCCACCGATGGACAGCCCCACGCCGTGCAGCGACAGCGGGTACTGCTCGCGAATCAAACCCAGGTAGTGATGAAACGGGCCGCCGGCGACCATGTAGTTTTCGGCGTGCACTTCAAAAAAGCCGATGTCGGGCGAGGTCTCGAGCACTTCGATGAAGTGCTCGTTCTTCAGCCCCAGCCCGGCCCTGTAAGGGAGGCCGGGCACCTGAGCCGGTGAGACCGTGTGTTGGGGTAAAAGCGTCATCATCAGTACTCAGGCGGCGCAGGGTTTCAGGACTTGGCGGTGAAGGCTGCGGCCTGGCCGAAACCGGTTGGCGAAGTGGAGCTTGCGGTTTTGCCGCAGGTGCCGGCTGGGACCAGTTTCCAGGCATTGGCCTGGTCTTTGACTTTCGAGGTGCCGGCGCAGGAAGTACCGGCGCCTGCGGCGCAATCGTTCTTGCCGGCTTCAGCGACGCCGAAGCATTTGTCCATTTTGGCGTCGTCGGCGTGGGCCAGGTTGGACATGGCGGACAGGCTCAGAGCAGAGCCGAGGGCGAGGATCAGGGTAGCGGCGGACAGTTTAGTGGTCATGGTGTATCTCCAGCAGTGGGTTGAGGTAGCGAGCTTGATTGCCTGCTTACTCCACTAGAGGCAGCAGGGCGTATTTCGTTACAAGCTCGACGAAAATAATTTCAATCGATGCAAAATTTAAGGATCACACAAAGCAAATGTGGGAGCGGGCTTGTGTGGGAGCCGGGCTTGCCCGCGATGCAGTCACCTTGGTGTGTCAGTCACACCAAGGTGTTGCTATCGCAGGCAAGCCAGCTCCCACACAAGCCCGCTCCCACATTTTTTATCCGGTTCAATCAGCAACCGTTTTAACCGCCCAGGTAAGCCTCGCGTACTTTCGGATCCGTCAGCAACTGCTCGCCCGTACCCTGCATCACCACCCGGCCGTTTTCCAACACGTAGGCGCGGTCGGCGATTTTCAGTGCCTGGTTGGCGTTCTGCTCCACCAGGAACACCGTTACACCGTCCTTGCGCAGCTGTTCGATGATGTCGAAGATCTGCTGGATGATGATCGGCGCCAGGCCCAGGGAGGGTTCGTCCAGGAGCAGCAGCTTGGGCTTGCTCATCAGCGCGCGGCCGATGGCGAGCATTTGCTGCTCGCCGCCGGACATGGTGCCGCCACGTTGGCTGAAGCGTTCCTTGAGCCTGGGGAACAGGTGCAACACCTTGTCCATCTGCTCCTGGTAGTCGCCCTTGTCGGTGAAGAACCCGCCCATGGATAGGTTCTCTTCCACGGTCAGGCGCGAGAACACGCGACGGCCTTCGGGCACCACGGCAATGCTCTTGCGCATGATCTGCGAGGACTGCTGGCCCACCAGCTCTTCACCCATGTAGCGGATGCTGCCGCTGTGGGCCTGCGGCGAACCGCACAAGGTCATCAGCAAGGTCGACTTGCCGGCGCCGTTGGCGCCGATCAGCGTGACGATTTCACCTTGGCGCACTTCCACATTGACGCTGTGCAGGGCCTGGATCTTGCCGTAGAAAGTGGAAACGTTTTCGAATTGCAGCATTTTACGCTTCCCCCAAATAGGCTTTGATCACTTCAGGATTGTCGCGGATCTGTTCCGGCGTCCCGTCGGCCAGCGGTGTGCCCTGGTTGATCACCACGATGTGGTCGGAAATGCTCATGACCAGTTTCATGTCGTGCTCGATCAACAGCACCGTGGCGTTGTTTTCCTCGCGCAACACGCTGATCAATGCCTTGAGGTCCTCGGTTTCCTTGGGGTTCAGGCCGGCGGCCGGTTCGTCGAGCATGAGGATCCGCGGGCGGGTCATCATGCAGCGGGCGATCTCCAGGCGACGTTGTTGCCCATAGGCCAGGGTGCCGGCAGGGCGGTTGGCAAACTCGGTGAGGTTGACCTTGTCCAGCCAGTACTCGGCGTATTCCATCGCCTCGCGTTCGCTCTTGCGGAACGCCGGGGTCTTGAACAGGCCAGCAAAGAAGTTGGTGTTCAAGTGACGGTGCTGGGCGATCAGCAGGTTCTCGACCGCCGTCATGTCCTTGAACAACCGCACGTTCTGGAAGGTGCGCACCACGCCCTTGCGGGCGATCTCGTGGCCGGCCAGGCCCTGGATCGGCTGGCCGTCCAGCAGGATGCTGCCACCGCTCGGCTTGTAGAAGCCGGTGAGGCAGTTGAACACCGTGGTTTTGCCGGCGCCGTTCGGGCCGATCAACGCCACTACCTGTTTTTCTTTCACGGTCAGGGCCACGCCGTTGACCGCCAGCAAGCCGCCGAAGCGCATGCTTAGGTTTTCAACCTTGAGGATCTCGCGGCTCATTTGTGCAGCTCCGTTCTTAGTTTAAGTTCGGGGCGTTGCATCGGCAGCAGACCTTGAGGACGCCAGATCATCATCAGCACCATCATGGCGCCGAACATCAACATGCGGTATTCGCTGAACTCACGCATCATTTCCGGCAGCAGGATCATCACGATCGCCGCGAGGATCACGCCCAGCTGCGAGCCCATGCCACCCAGTACCACGATGGCGAGAATGATCGCCGACTCGATGAAGGTGAACGACTCCGGGGTCACCAAGCCTTGGCGCGCGGCGAAGAAGCTGCCAGCGAAACCGGCGAATGTTGCCCCGAGGGTGAAGGCCGAAAGTTTGATAACTGTCGGGTTCATGCCTAACGCACGGCAGGCGATTTCATCTTCGCGCAGCGCTTCCCACGCACGGCCGATCGGCATGCGCAGCAAACGGTTGATCACGAACAAGGCCGCCAGCGCCAGCAACAACGCCACCAGGTACAGAAACACCACTTTGCTCACCGGGTTGTAGTCGATCCCGAAGTACTCGTGGAAGGTCTGCATGCCTTCGGCCGCGGTGCGGTCGAACGACAGCCCGAAGAACGTTGGCTTGGGGATGCTGCTGATACCGTTGGGGCCGCCGGTGATGTCCGTGAGGTTACGCAGGAACAACCGGATGATCTCACCGAAGCCCAGGGTCACGATCGCCAAATAGTCACCGCGCAGGCGCAGCACCGGGAAGCCCAGCAGGAAGCCGAACGTGGCCGCCGCCATACCCGCCAGTGGCAGGCAGATCCAGAAGCCCCAGCCCAGGTAATGCGAGAGCAGCGCGTAGGTGTAGGCACCCACGGCATAGAAGCCCACGTAACCCAGATCGAGCAGGCCGGCCAGGCCCACCACGATGTTCAGGCCCAGGCCCAGCAGCACGTAGATCAGGATCAGGGTGGCGATGTCGACGGCGCCGCGCGTGCCGAAGAACGGCCAGATCAACGCGGCCACGATCAGGCCGATGATGATGTAGCGCTGGGTGCGCGGCAGGGTCAGGAATTGGCTGACCTTGGGCGACACCAGCGGCCCACGGTTGCCCTTGAACAAGGCACCGACCTGCTGGGTGAACAGCACGCGCAAGAACATCAGCACCGAGCACAGGGCGATGATGGTCAGGGTCACGGGACCGGTGCCATGCACTTCCAGGTTGATGCCGACAATGCTCAGCTTGAGGCCGAGTACCGGAAAGGCCACGGCCCATACCAGCAAGGCGCTGAAAAACGCCGATTTAAGATATCTGCTCATACTTTCTCAACCTCCGGACGGCCCAGAATGCCGGTCGGACGGAACAACAGCACCAGAACCAACAGGCCGAACGCCACCACATCCTTGTATTGGTCGCCGAAGATATCGGCACCAAAGGCTTCAGCCACGCCCAGCACCAGCCCACCGAGCATGGCGCCCGGAATACTGCCGATGCCGCCCAATACCGCCGCTGTAAAGGCCTTGAGGCCTACCAGGAAACCGGCGTTGGGGTTGATTACGCCGTACTGCATGCTCAGCAGCACCGCCGCGACGGCCGCCAGCGCAGCACCGATGACGAAGGTCAGGGCAATGATGTTGTTGGTGTTGATGCCCAGCAGGTTGGCCATCTTGATGTCTTCGGCGCAGGCCCGGCAGGCGCGCCCCAGACGGGAGCGGGAAATGAACAGCGTCAGGCCCAGCATCGCCACCAGGGTGACGACGAATACGAGGATCTGCATGTACGAAATCAGCACTTCTTGTGCGCCGCCTGGGCCGAAGGAGAAGCTCCCCGGGATCAGGTTGGGAATGGACTTATCCTTGGAGTCCTGGGACAGCAATACAGTGTTCTGTAGGAAAATCGACATGCCGATGGCAGAAATCAGCGGGATCAAACGGTTGCTGCCACGCAAGGGACGGTAGGCAACGCGCTCAATACTGTAGCCATAGGCACTGGTCACGACGATCGACGCAAGGAACGCAGCGGTCATCAACAGCGGCAGGGAGTGGATACCCATCATGGCCAGCCCGGCAAGGGCGATGAAGGCCACGTAGGAACCAATCATGTACACCTCGCCATGGGCGAAGTTGATCATTCCAATGATGCCGTAAACCATTGTGTAGCCAATGGCTATCAAGGCATAGGTGCTGCCAATGGTCAGGCCATTAACCAGCTGTTGGAAAAAATGATAGATCTCAGGCATTACAGCGCTCCTAAAAACCCGATACGCATTTCACTGGTGGAGTCATGTTCCGGCCCTGCGCTGTGTTCTGTGAGCACATTTGCACAAAGCGTTTGCCAGCGAACCGCTGGTGACGGTTTTAAGATTTTCAGGTGAGCCAGCGCCCGGATCGCGGGTGACAGGCCCATAAACCTCGTAAAACAAAACCCACTGCTTTCACAGTGGGCTTGTTAACCAGTAACGCCTGGCTTACTGAGGGGAAACTTCGGTTTTTGGTTTACCGAAGTGCCATTCGTAGACCACGAACTTGAAGTCCTTCAGGTCGCCCTTGGCGTCGAAGCTCAGCTCGCCGGTAGGGGTCTTGAAAGTACCGGCGTGGATGGCGGCTGCCACCTTGGCGGTGTCTTCGCTCTTCGCGGCAGCGATGCCGCCGGCGATGACTTCAACCGCCGAGTAGGCCGGGAACACGAACGGACCGGTTGGGTCCTGCTTGTTCTTGGCGAACTCTTCAACGATGGCTTTGTTGGCAGGGTCGGTGTCGAAGGATTTCGGCAGGGTCACCAGCAGGCCTTCGGAAGCGCCTTGGGCGATTTGCGAGATGGAATCGTTGCCGACGCCTTCTGGGCCCATGAACTTGGCGTTCAGGCCTTTTTCCTTGGACTGACGCAGGATCAGGCCCAGCTCTGGGTGATAGCCGCCGTAGTAGACGAAGTCGACGTTGGCTTGCTTGAGCTTCTGGATGATCGAGGAGAAGTCTTTGTCGCCGGCGTTCAGGCCTTCGAAGACGGCGACTTTCACGCCTTTCTTCTCGAGGGTCTGCTTAACGGCAGTGGCGATGCCTTCACCGTATTGCTGTTTGTCGTGCAGTACGGCAACCACCTTAGGCTTCACGAAGTCGGCGATGTAGTTGCCGGCTGCCGGGCCCTGGGCGCTGTCCAGGCCGATGGTACGGAACACCAGTTTATAACCACGGGCGGTGATTTCCGGGCTGGTAGCCGCCGGAGTGATCATGATCACGCCTTCGTCTTCGTAGATGTCGGTTGCAGGCTGAGTGGAGCTGGAGCAAAGGTGACCGACCACGAACTTGACGCCGTCGTTGACCACTTTGTTGGCTACGGCAACGGCTTGTTTAGGGTCGCAAGCATCGTCGTATTCCTTGGCTTCAAGCATTTTGCCATCGACGCCGCCTTTGGCGTTGATGTCGGCGATTGCCTGCTTGGCACCCATGAATTGCATGTCGCCATATTGCGTCACAGGACCGGTCTTGGGACCTGCGATACCGATCTTGATGGTGTCGGCTGCGAACGAATGGCCGGCAACCCCAGCCAGGACCATAGCGGCAAACAGTTTGGAAATCTGCTTAGTAGCCTTATTCATAGTGCTCCACTCTTACTGTTGTATTTTTTATAGTTCTAGCGGCCTTGTGAGCTGCAGAACCGGATCAGATATCTGGGATATCCCCCCGGCAGTGCTCTGGCAACTGTACCGGTACAGTGTAGAGCGCCGGTTGATCGCTTGAAAAGCTGGCTGCTGGGGGCAAAACCCGGGGATGTCGCTTTAATGAAAGAAAAAGACAGAATTGCGGCGGGGTGATGCCAGAGTTTCGGGCAATCCTTGGCTTTCCTGACACTTTCGATCGTTGACTCATTTGCAACTGGGTTTTTCTGCCTGACGCCTGACGCTATGATTGCGCCGATTTTTTATTCAGGTGAACTCCCATGACGCAAGAACCTAGCACCCTCTATGCCAAGCTGCTCGGTGAAACCGCCGAAATTTCCTGGAAGGAGCTTGAGCCGTTCTTTGCCAAGGGTGCCCTATTGTGGGTCGACGCCGGCCTGGATTTGATCGAGGCGGCCGAGGGAATGGCCGAGGATAACCGCGACAAAGTCGCTGCGTGGCTGGCTGCGGGGAGCCTTGGCGAGGTGTCTGCGACGCGGGCATTGGACTTGGTTGAGCGTGATCCTGGCCTGTGGGCGGTGGTGGTTTCGCCGTGGATTCTGATCCAGGAAAGGGCAGTGTAAGAATCGCTTGCACAAAAAAGGTGCGTGATTTTCGTCGGCGCAAGTGTGTAGCGGAGTAACCGCTGGCGCCGTGATGGCAACTTGCCGTAGAGAAAGGTCACAGGTGAGGGTGACGTGCGCGTCACGGGAACAGTTTTACGCGGGGCCAAAGGCCGGGGGAATTGTTTCTGGGTGTGAGCAGATCGTTCCTACGCTCCGCGTGGGAATGCAGCCAGTGACGCTCTGCGTCACCAAGAGCGGACGCTGAGCGTCCAAGGCGGCATTCCCGCGCAGAGCGTAGGAACGATCAAAAGCGCCCTCGCCACAAAAGCTTAAGCAGTCTTGCCGGTATGGTTATTCAAGGAAATAACCTTGGTCTTGCCAATCCGATGGCGATAAATCTCGCGCAGATACTTGATCGCCTTCTTCACACACTCGCGTGACAAGCGAATATCGTTAATCGACACAAACTTGTCTTTGTCGTTGATCAACTCGCGGTACTTCTTCTCGTACATCGGTTTGATCGCGTACCAGTTGGTGTCGAGAATCTTCGCCGGGTTCTCAAATTCATTGAGCAGTTCATCAATTCGGTCTTCATCAAAATCCTCATGGATGATGAAATCCAGAATCGAATTATCCAGCGTGTCATCAAACCGGTACGGGTTGCGGGCAAAGCAACGCTTGATAAACGCCACGATCAACGTGAGGAAATCATCCGACAAGCACGGGCTCTTGGCGATCAAGGTGGTCAGCGACAAGTTGGCCGACGCGCCGATCACCAACGCATAACGCTTGAGCGTGGTGTTGGGGAACAGGCTGTTGAGGTGAGTCTTCAGTCGGTTCAAGTCCATGTACGACAGCTTGTAGTCCTTGGGCAACGACACAATCGACACCACCGACGAGCAGTTCTTGAAGAAGTGCAGGTCATGCAGCGCCGCCGCGTCATACCCGGAGTTCTTGTACTGCTCCAATGACGCCTTGTAGCGCTTGGACTCAATCGGCAACAGGCTGATGCCCTCGATGGCCTGGGTCACCTTGTTGAAGTGCGGCAGATCAATCGAGCGGAAAAACAGGTCATCGATATTCAGCCGCTGTGGCTCTTTATCAAACACTTTGAACTTGTCATTCGACGGCGCCGGGGTTTCCGGCACCACGGATTCGGCGTAGGCAATCGCCACCGGCCCGGCCAGGCTCATGAACAGGTCATTGGCATCCAGGCGGATGGTTTCGCCGATGTCGATGCCGGCGCGACGGAAGTAGTTCTGGTCGTAGTCGGTGGTCACCGCCTGGGCGGTAAGGATGTTGAAGATCTGCTGCGAGATATATTGGTTGGCGTGTTTTTCCATGGCATTGACGTCAATGTTCTGGATATTGCCGTCATCGCTTTCTTCGGCGTAACGCATGATGTCGTTGGAGATCAGCATCATCGCGTTCCATGGGCGGATACGGCCTTTGACGCTGGCTTCACTGCTGTCTTCATTGTCGAAGTTGTATGAGAAATCCCATTCTTCCGACAGGTATTTGCACAACAGCCGCCCGGCGTTGATGTGCAGCGCCTCGGACATTTCGCTGCGGTGGTCGGAGATATTCGGCAGCACACAAATACCGCTGGTGAAGATCGGCTCGAAGACAAAGGCGTGGCCGCTTTTGCTGTCGTGCTCGTCGGCCGGCTTGGTGTCGAAGGTCTTGTTCATGTACGAGTGCTGCTGGGCCAGGCCGAACTCCGAGGCCATGCCCGAGCCTGTACCGCCGCCGGCGCTGAAGATCGAGAAGTACAGGCGCGACTGGTTGGCCTTGATGCCGCAGGAGTCGATCAAGTACGAGTGGATCATCTTCCAGTCGGGGCTGGAAAAACGCTGGGTGTCTTTGTTGAGGATGATCTTGGCCAGGTACTGGCCGAGGATCGGCGCGTTACCGGCGCCACCGGCATGCACCTCCGACAGGTCCATGATTTTCATTTTGCTGTAGTCGCGCAGGAAGCCGCTTTTTTCACCCTTGCGCGAGAAACGAATGCGCCCGGCGATGTCCTTGTCCAAATCGCCGAGCATCACCAACGGCTCCACCAGGAACACCGGCTTGGTGGGCTTGCCGCCGCCCAGGCGCAGGTTGTTACGAATCCACTGGGCCGGGCTGTAGCCCTTATCCGTCGACTTATCCTCAGTACTGAATTCATTCAGGTAAAACTTGCGCGCGTTGTACACCAGCTCTGCCACGTCCAAGGCAATGTTGGAGCCGCAGCGGCCCAGGCCAATCAGGCATACCGAGGGAAACTCTTGCTCGCTGCGCGCGTCGCCGTCGCCTTCCTGCTGGGGCAGGCTGGGGAACACCATGTCGCGCAGGCCGTCGAGGTTGTCGAGGATGCGGTCGGTGTTGGTTTCGGTGAAGTACAGGTACTGCTGGGTGGCCAGCGGGCGGGCGTTGCTCAATGACTTGGAACCTGAGGTTTTTTCCGCAGGAACGGTGGGCAACACGTCGGATACCACGGTGGCAGAGTTATTTTTGGAAGTCATTGGGCGCCATGTACCTGGACGGATGGCCGGAAAAATCAGGGAGCCATCACTGAATGAGAGTTCGCGACTTTACAGTGCGTCTGAGTCCGGGACGCTCGGGGTTAACCCTGATTTTTCAAGGGGAATCCGGGCCCGACTCTGATGAATCGGCCGTTCGTCGGCGTTCTTTAGCCAAATGATGGCTAAATGCCAAAGATTCGGCGTCAGCGAATTGGCCTGACGGTAGAAGGGGGGCCAATACGGCTTGGGTTTGAGTCTTTCGGCGCAGGAGCATCCTTGTTGCCTTCCACGCTGAAGGGGTAGAGCGGGTTGCGCATCTGAATGCCTTGGATCACGCCAACGATGTCACTGAAGGGCACCGCCGGGCTCAGCAGGTAGCCTTGAATGAAGTCACAGCCGTGTTTGAGCAGCAGCTCAAATTGCGCCTGGGTTTCCACGCCTTCGGTGACGACCTGCAGATGCAGGGTGTGGGCCATGCCGATAATCGCCTGGACGATCTCGATATCGGCCGTGGATTTGGGAATGTCCTGGATAAATGAACGGTCGATCTTCAAGGTATTAAGCGGCAGGCGCTTGAGGTAAGCCAGTGATGAGTAGCCCGTGCCGAAGTCATCAATCGCCAGCGACACACCCAAGGCACGAATTTGCCGCAATAGCGCCAGGGTGCTGCTGATATTGCCCATCAGGGCGTTTTCGGTCACTTCCAGCTCAAGGCGCTTGGCAGCAACCCCGGCGAAGCGCAGGGCGTCTTCGATCTCATCCGCCAACTCGTCCCGGGCCAGGTTCAAGGCCGAGCAGTTCACGGCCATGGTCAGCTCGGTGTAGCCCCGGTCCGACAGCAGGCTCAAATCGTGGCAAGCCTGACGCAACACCCAGTGGTCCAGATCGGCAATCAAGCCGTTGCTTTCGGCAATGCCGATAAACCGGTCCGGGGCCAGCAGGCCGTGTTGCGGATGTTGCCAGCGTACCAGGGCTTCCAGGCGGGTGACTTTGCCGAGTTTCATGTCGAAGATCGGCTGGTAAAACAACACCAGCTCATTACGGCCGCGCAGGGCTGCGCGCAATTCCTCTTCCAGTTGCAGCTCAAGGAACGCTCGGGTTTTGAGGTTGGAACTGAAGAAGTTCAGGCTGTTGCGCCCGGCGTCCTTGGATTGGTAAAGCGCCAGGTCGGCAGTTTTCAGCAGCTCCTCGCAGGTCTGGCCGTCCTCGGGAAACAGGCTGATGCCGATGCTGGTGGTCATCACCATGCGCCGGCCGGCCAGTTCGATTGGTTCTTTCATCTTCTGCATGATGCGCTGCGCCATGTGCCGCGCTTCGTCGCGATGGTGAATGTTGATCAGAATGCAGAATTCATCGCCGCCAAAGCGCGCGACCACGTCGTCATGGCTGCGTACCGAGCCTTTGATATGCCCGGCCAGTACGGTGAGCAAAACGTCACCGGCGTCATGCCCAAGGCTGTCATTGATGCGCTTGAAGTGGTCAATATCGAGGAAGATGACTGCCAACATGCCGTTATATTTGGTTTTTTCAGCAACTTTTTCTGCAAAGATCTGGTTAAAGCCGCGGCGGTTGAGCAGGCTGGTCAGCGCATCGTAATGAGCCACCTGTTGCAGCGAGGCACGGGCCTGGTCGAGTTCGCTGAGCAACGCGTTGACTCGACGCAGGTCGCGTTCCTTGTGCTGCAGTTTTTTATCCGCCAGGGCGGCACTGACACTGCTGCCGATCACCAGCAGGGTGATCACGGCCACTGACAGGCCGAGTTGAATAGGGTTGTTGTCCAGCGGTAAGGCGAGGTCGGCCTGGTTGGGCACCAGCAACTGCATGGCGGCCATGCCGGTAAAATGCATACTCAGGATGCCGGCGCCCAGCACCAGGCTGGCGGCATACTTGAGCAGTTGATGGAACACGCCGGCGCCATTACGCAGATAGCACGACAGCAACAACGCGGCCAGGCTGGCGCCAATGGCGATTGCCACCGAGGCCATGAACAGCCCCGAATCGAAGTACATCTGCGCCTGCGAGCGCATGGCCGACATGCCCACGTAGTGCATCAAGGCGATGCCGAGCCCCATCCATACGGAGGCCAGCAGGTACTGATGAAAGCGCAATTGGGCATGACTGAGGGTTTGCATTGCAAACAGCGAAGCAATCAGCGCGATCACCAGCGAGGCGAACGTAATGAGCAATTCGTAATGAATGGCGATAGGTGCCTGGAAAGCCAGCATGCTGATGAAGTGGGTCGACCAAATCCCGCCTGCCAGGCAACCGGCACCGAGCCAGCGCCAATGGCGCCGGGCGGTAGGGTCTTCGACATGGCCGACGCGTTCGGCCATGTCCAACGTACCGAACCCTGCCGCACACGCGACCAGGTAGGCCAGCAACACCAGAAAAGGGTTATGACTGCAATTGAGTAATAAATGCCCATTATCTGGAAGGTCGGTAAAAAAATGCATACCCAGCCATTCCATAGCATGTCCCGTCAAAGTCAGTACGTCATTGCCTCCGGCAATGGCCTATGACCTCGAGTATAGAAGCCTCGCGGGATTTGCCAGGAATAATGGCACTTTGCTCTGAATGATTTTGGCATGCCTGCCATAGCGTTTGATGCTAAGCGCTGATCGGCAGGTCCAACTCGAAAGGCGCTTGCAATGGCGGCAAGCCAAAGGCAGCGCGTGCCTTATCGCAATCGACGTTCTGCTCGCCCTGGCTCCATGAGGCGTCGAATTCACGGCAAGGGCTCGACCGTTGTTCATAAATGGTGCAACGGGTGCCCTTGCCGACTTCACCCTCAAGGCTGCAGCAGCGCGCGGGTTTCTGGTCGGTTCCGATCATCGCCACCCGCGTGGGGTTGATCTGCACCACCAGGTCATCGGGCACCGTGCCCCCCGAGGAGGCGCACTCACCCCAGAAGAAAGACACACGAAAGTGTGAACAGCAGGCACCGCAACTCAGACACGGACTGGCTTCGGACATGGGCGTCATCGATAAGAAAAGTAGGATGTGGGTGTTACGGAAGGCTCGCCATTCTATCCGTGCCATGGCGGTTGGGAAGGGGGGCATGAACTTATATTTTTGTAGGCGAAGTCCCGTGATAGCGGGTGAAATTACGCCCTATCAGCTTTACGAATCATTACAGACAACCGGCCTGCGCCTGACTATGTTGCAGACACCGGGCAGGATGCATCGGGCATCGCAGCTCTCATAACAATAAAAGAGACGGACCCATGCAGAACTCGACCCAAGCGGCGAATGCCTGGCGCATTCTGTTCCTGCTGTTCCTCGCCAACTTGTTCAATTTCTTCGACCGCACCATTCCCGCGATCATCATCGAGCCGATCCGCATGGAATGGCACCTGAGCGACTTCCAGCTCGGCATCATCGGCACCGCCTTCACCCTGGTCTATGCCATCGCCGGCTTGCCGCTGGGGCGCATGGCCGACACCGGCTCACGCAGCAAATTGATGGGCTGGGGCTTGTTTGCCTGGAGCGGGTTGACGGCAGTCAACGGCATGGTCGGCAGTTTCTGGACCTTCCTGCTGGTGCGCATGGGCATCGGCATTGGCGAAGCCAGCTACGCGCCGGCCGCCAACTCGCTGATTGGCGACCTGTTTCCCGCCCACCGCCGCGCCCGCGCCATGGGCATTTTCATGCTGGGGCTGCCGTTGGGGCTGTTGCTGGCGTTCTTTACCATCGGTTGGATGGTCAAGGCGTTCGACAGCTGGCGCGCGCCGTTCTTCATCGCCGCCGTGCCGGGGATGATCCTGGCGGTGTTCATGTTCTATATCAAGGAGCCCAAGCGCGGCGCGGCCGAAACCGTGCAGGTTTCCCAGGCGCGCGTCGACCGCCCGATCCGCCGCGTGCTGGCGGTGCCGACTTTCCTGTGGCTGGTGCTGGCCGGGCTGTGCTTCAACTTCGCCACCTATGCGTGTAACTCGTTCCTGGTGCCGATGTTGCAGCGCTACTTCTTGATGCCGTTGCAGGACGCAGCGGTTGCCACTGGCGTAATCGTAGGCATTACCGGCCTGGTGGGCCTGACCTTGGGCGGCTGGGTTGCCGACAAGATTCATCAGCGCGTCGCCAATGGCCGGCTGCTGTTCGCGGCGTGCAGCTTGATCATTTCCACCGTCACCACCGCCTGGGCGTTGCATGCCGGGCGTATCGAGATTGGTGTGTTCGTCGCGCTGTTCAGTGTCGGCTGGCTGTTTGCCTATAACTTCTACACCTGCGTGTACACGGCGATTCAGGACGTGGTTGAGCCGCGCCTGCGGGCCACGGCGATGGCGCTGTTCTTTGCCGGGTTGTACTTGCTCGGCGGTGGCATGGGGCCGATTGTGGTGGGCGGGCTGTCTGACCACTTTGCCCATTCGGCCATGTATGCCGAGGGGGCTACGCAGATGACCGAAGCTTATAAGGCGGTGGGGTTGCATGACGCCATGTACCTGATCCCGGTGGCGCTGTTCTTGACCATGCTGTTTCTGTTCCAGGCGTCGCGCAGCTTTGTGCGGGATGCCAAGCGGATGAAGGACGGGTTGGGGGTGGTGGAGGTGCCGGCTGCAGCGGCTACCGCTTGAGACCGAGGTGACCCCTTCGCGAGCAAGCCCGCTCCCACATTCGACCGCATTCCAAAGATGGAGCTCGGTCGAATGTGGGAGCGGGCTTGCTCGCGAAGAGGCCGTTGATAGCGACGCTGTCTTAAGTGAACAAAAGGCCCGCATTGCGCGGGCCTTCTTCAGCAGGGCAGGGCGGTATTCAACCCGCCACCAACACCCGAATCGCTTCCAGTCGCAGCGCCGCTTTGTCGAGCATGGCCAGGCCTTGTTCGCGTTGCTGACGCAGGGCAACCAGTTCGCTGTCGCGCACGGTCGGGTTGACCGCTTGCAATGCGCTCAGGCGTGCCAGCTCTTCGTCGGTGTCCGCCGCCAGACGGCGCTTGGCCTCGGCCACACGCTCGGCGTGGCGCGGGGTGATCTTCTCTTCGCCGGCATTGATGCGCGGCGTGAGTTGGTCGCGCTGGGCCTGCACGAACTTGTTGGCGCTGGCGCGTGGCACGCTTTCCAACTGGTCGTTCAGGGTTTCAAACGACACACGGCCGGACAGGTCATTGCCATTGGCATCCAGCAGGCAGCGCAAGGCGGCCGGTGGCAAGTAACGGCCCAGTTGCAAGGATCGCGGTGCAACCACTTCACTGACGTAGAGCAGTTCGAGCAACACGGTGCCAGGTTTGAGCGCCTTGTTCTTGATCAGTGCCACAGCGGTGTTGCCCATGGAACCGGACAGCACCAGGTCCATGCCGCCCTGCACCATCGGGTGTTCCCAGGTGATGAACTGCATGTCTTCGCGCGACAGCGCCTGGTTACGGTCGTAGGTGATGGTTACACCTTCGTCGTCGCCCAGTGGGAAGCTGGCGTCGAGCATTTTTTCGCTGGGCTTGAGGATCAGCGCGTTTTCCGAATGGTCTTCGCTGTCGATGCCAAACGCATCGAACAGGGTTTCCATATAGATCGGCAGGGCGAACTGGTCGTCTTGCTCCAGGATGTCTTCTACCAGTGCATCGCCTTCACCGGCGCCGCCGGAGTTGAGCTCCAGCAGGCGGTCGCGGCCGGTGTGCAGCTCTTGTTCGAGACGTTCGCGCTCGGCACGCGCCTCGTCGATCAGCGCTTGCCACTCGCCGTCGTCGGCGTTTTCCAGCAGCGGCAGCAGGCGTGGGCCGAACTGATGCTGCAAGGCATTACCGGTCGGGCAGGTGTTGAGGAACGCGTTCAGCGCTTCGTGATACCACTGGAACAGGCGCTCTTGCGGGCTGGTTTGCAGGTACGGCACGTGCAGTTCGATCACATGTTTCTGGCCGATCCGGTCCAGACGCCCGATCCGCTGTTCCAGCAGGTCAGGGTGGGACGGCAGGTCGAACAGCACCAAGTGGTGGGAGAACTGGAAGTTGCGGCCTTCACTGCCGATTTCCGAGCAGATCAGCACCTGGGCGCCAAACTCTTCATCGGCGAAGTAGGCGGCGGCGCGGTCTCGCTCAAGGATGTTCATGCCCTCGTGGAACACCGTGGCCGGGATGCCGGAGCGCACGCGCAGGGCGTCTTCCAGGTCCATGGCGGTTTCGGCGTGGGCGCAGATCACCAGCACTTTGGTGCGTTTGAGCATTTTCAGCTGGTCGATCAGCCACTCGACGCGCGGGTCGAAGCGCCACCAGCGGTTTTCTTCCTCAACGTCCGGCTGCGACTGGAAGCTGACTTCCGGGTACAGCTCGGCGTGTTCGCCCAGCGGCAACTCCAGGTATTCGTCCGGGTTCGGCATCGGGTAAGCGTGCAGCTTACGCTCGGGGAAACCTTGCACGGCGGCGCGGGTGTTGCGAAACAGCACGCGGCCGGTGCCGTGGCGGTCGAGCAGCTCACGCACCAGGCGCGCGCTGGCTTCGGTGTCGCCATCGTTGACGGCGGTGAGCAGCGCTTCACCTTCGTCGCCGAGGAAACCCTGGATGGTCTTGTGTGCGGCTGGCGACAGGCGGCCCTTGTCCAGCAGCTCCTGCACGGCTTCGGCCACCGGGCGATAGTTCTCGCTCTCGGCGCGGAAGGCGTGCAGGTCGTGGAAGCGGTTCGGGTCCAGCAGGCGCAGGCGCGCAAAGTGGCTGTCCTGGCCCAGTTGTTCCGGGGTGGCGGTGAGCAGCAGCACGCCGGGAATCACTTCGGCAAGCTGTTCGACCAGCGAATACTCGGGGCTGGCTTTCTCTTCATGCCAGACCAGGTGGTGGGCTTCGTCGACGACCAGCAAGTCCCAGCCGGCAGCGAACAGCGCGTCCTGGGCTTTTTCGTCGTCCACCAGCCACTCCAGGGCCACCAGCGCGAGCTGGGTGTCTTCGAACGGGTTGGTGGCATCGCTTTCGATAAAGCGTTCTTCGTCGAACAGCGCGACTTGCAGGTTGAAGCGGCGGCGCATTTCCACCAGCCACTGATGCTGCAGGTTTTCCGGGACCAGGATCAGCACACGGTTGGCGCGACCCGACAGCAGCTGGCGATGGATCACCAGGCCGGCTTCGATGGTCTTGCCCAGGCCCACTTCGTCCGCCAGCAAGACGCGCGGCGCGATACGGTCAGCGACTTCACGGGCGATGTGCAGTTGGTGGGCAATAGGTTGCGCACGCACGCCGCCCAGGCCCCACAGCGAGGACTGCAATTGGCGGCTGGTGTGTTCCAGCGTGTGGTAACGCAGCGAAAACCAGGCCAGCGGGTCGATCTGCCCGGCGAACAGACGGTCGCTGGCCAGACGGAACTGGATGAAGTTGGACAGTTGGGTTTCCGGCAGGGTGACCTGCTCGTTCTGCCCATTGAGGCCGTGGTAGACCAGCAGGCCGTCGACGTCGTCGACTTCCTGTACGGTCATTTTCCAGCCTTCGAAATGGGTGATGCTGTCACCCGGCGAAAACCTCACGCGAGTGAGGGGCGCATTCCGTAGCGCATACTGACGAGTGTCGCCAGTGGCCGGATAGAGCACGGTCAACAAGCGCCCGTCCTGTGCCAGAACGGTGCCTAACCCCAGCTCTGCTTCGCTGTCACTAATCCAGCGTTGCCCCGGTTGATACTGCTGCGCCATGCTGCCTGACTCCCGCCGTGAAAAAGCCGACTATCTTAACGGAACAAGGCCCTCAGCCAAAGGACTCTGACAAAAACTACTCTGTTTGCAGCAGGGTTCGGAATCTGGATCGACGGGTGGCAGGCACTTGCGAGTGTCGACTGGGTCACAGCTTGGCATGCTTGCGCTCAAGCCGCCCCGCAACCCGCCGACAGCCTGTTGATCAGGAGAATAAAATTATGCTGCCACCCATGCTGCCCGTCAGCGTTGTGCCGGTCACGTCACAACTTGACCCGGTACGCCAGAAGCCGGATATCCCGCCCGTGGTGCCAGTGCAGGCGGGCTCCAGCGAAAGCACCATCGACCTGAAAAAGGGCGATGCCGAGCAGTCGACCTTGCTGTTGCGCGAAGAACAGCGCCGTCAGCAAGAGCAGCAAAAACGCCGGCGCGAAGCCGACGAAGACCCCGACGCTCACCTGGCGATCCCCGGCGATGTACTCAACGCCGACAACACCGTGCCGGTGGTGCCGTTGATCGAAGACGCGCCGCGCCAGGGTTTGTGGGTCGACGTTGAGGTCTAGTCGCGTAATTGGCGTAACGCGCCGATCAGCTGCTCAATGTCGTACTCGGTGTTCAGCGGGCTGACGGAAATCCGCGCAATGCTCGTAAGATCCCGCGCCTGCATATCCAGCGGGGTGTAGGCCACGCCATTCGCACCGATGTTGATGCGCTGCAACCCCAGGCGCCGCTTGAGTTCGAAGGCGTCCCAGCCTGCAAGGTTGAAGGCGATCAAGCCTGAGTGGTTCGTGCCCAGATCATGCAGGGAAATACCCGGAATCTGACGCAATGCTTCACGGATTCGCCCGCTAAGCTGCAAGACCCTTTCCCATGCCCGTTCCACGCCCAGTCGATTGACCTCCTGCAACGCATTGCCCAAACCGGCCAACAAGGCGAAGGACATTTCGCTGGTTTCAAAGCGCCGGGCGTCGTTGCGCAGGTCGAAACCTTCGGCGGTCCATGGCGCTGAAAACACATCGCGCTGAGCGGGATTGAGCTGCTGAAGAAAATCTGGCCGCACATACAACAGCGCCGTCCCGCGTGGCCCGCGCAAGTGTTTACGCCCGGCCGACTTGAGCACATCGCAGTGCAGCGCTTGTACGTCCACCGGTAACTGCCCGACAGCTTGGCCAGCGTCGATGAAATAGGCAATGGCGTGGCGCTTGGCCACTGCGCCGATTGCCTGGGCGGGGTTGATCAGGCCGCCGTTGGCCGGTAACCAAGTCAGGTCGATCAGCTTGACGTTGGCATCGATCATCGACTCCAGCGCCTTCGGGCACACCGCGCCGGTTGCATCGCAGGGAATCACCTCGATCTGTGCGCCGGCGTGCACTGCCCCTTGCATGCTCGCCAGGTTGCCGCCCCATTCGTGGCGGCCGACCAGAATACGCTCGCCCGGCTGCCACGGGCCCAGTGCCTGAAACGCCATGCTCCAGGCCGCGGAGCCGCTGCTGGTAAAGGCAATCGAGGAGGTTGGCGCATTCAGCAGTTGCCCGGCTGCGCGTCGGGCTTTTTCCACCAGGATGGCGCCATGCTCACCGGCTTCCATCGGCCCGTCGCGGGCTTCGCGTTGCAACTGGTCGATGATCGCGTCGAGGGTGGCCTGGCTGGGTAGCGAGGCACCGGCGTGGTTAAAGTGCACGATGCCCGACTGGCAGCCGGGCGTGCCATCCCGCAAGTGCTGAACGTCGAGCGGGATCACGGCTGCAGCTCGAAAATTGCATCCACCTCCACGGCCACGCCGGCCGGCAGGCTGCAAACACTCACGGCAGTGCGCACATGCCGGCCTTTGTCGCCGAGGGCGTTGACCACCAGGTTCGATGCGCCGTTGGCGACCACGCTCTGGTGCTGGAAGGCGCCGCTGCTGGCAATGAATACACCCAGGCGCAGAATGCGCACCACACGCGACAGGTCATCGCCCACCGCATCGCTTAACTGCCCGAGCAGGCCCAGCGCCGCGAGCTCTGCCGCCTGGGCGCCTTCTTCATCGCTGAGGGTTTCGCCTAACCGGCCGATGTAGGCGGGTTTGCCATCGACCATAGGGATTTGCCCGGAGATGAACAGCTGGTTCTGGCTGATCACATGATTGATGTAATTGGCCGCCGGCTGGCTGGGGGGCGGCAGCGTCAGGCCAAGGGCTTGTACGCGTTGGCGGATGGAGTCGCTCATGTTGAATCCTCTTGAGTGAATAAGGTTTCAGCATGTTGGCTACGACAATCGGCGACAAACGGATAGAACTCACTCGACGTATCGAAAGAACTCACGCGTCGCGGCAGGCTTCCTTCAACCATCGGCTGAAACATTCGGCGGCTTCGCTGGCGGGGCCTTGGGGTGCGATCAGCCAGTAGCCGATTTCGCTGTGGTAAGGCGGCCACTCGAAGGCTTCCACCAGGCTGCCGTCTTGCAGTTTGCGCTCGATCAAACGGTGTCGGCCCATGGCGATGCCTTGGCCAGCCACGGCGGCTTCAACCACGATGTTGTAGTCGTGCAGCATCACGCGGGGGTGGTGCCCGAGGTCGACTTGATAATGCGCGGACCAATCGGTCCACTCGAAAGGCCGGTGCGAGGTGGCCATCAATAATGCGCCGTTACTGAGTTGGCCAGCCTTGAACGCCGGGCTGCACACCGGCGAGATCACTTCAGGCATCAGCCGCGTGGCGTGTACATCGGGCCAATCGCCCTTGCCGTAACGGATGGCCAGGTCAACCTCGGCGGTGGCGACGTTGGCCAGTTGAATCGCCGGCAGCAACTCCACCTGGATGTGCGGGTAACGGTTGAGAAAACCGGCCAGGCGCGGCGCGAGCCACAGGGTGGCGAAGGATGCCAGCAGCCCGACGCGTAACACGGTGCTACTGGGCGCGGTTTTCTGGGCGCGTGTGGCGGCGGCGATGGCGTTGAGGGCGGGGCGGATTTCGTCGTAGTAACGTTGGCCGTCGGCGGTCAGATCGATCGCACGGGTGCGTCGGATAAACAGTGGTTTGCCCAGGTGCTGTTCGAGCTTTTGCACCTGGTGGCTCAGGGCGCTCTGGGTGACCGACAACTCGTTCGCGGCCTTGATAAAACTCAAGTGCCGCGCGACGGCCTCGAAGGCGCGCAGGGCCAGCAGCGGCGGAAGATCCTTGTGCAGTGCCACTGGGGTACGCCTCCTGGGCCGGGTGGAAAGCGTCGATTTTGGGCGATGACCTGCCTTTTGTCGCCCGTTGATTTGCCGTCGGGCGGGGGAGGCCGCATTATTGAGTTATTCCCGCCACGACGTAAGCCAAGCCATGAGTGATGATGACAAGCTGATTGACCTGAACGCTGAACGTGCCAAGCGTGTGCATGACCTCAATGACAAGCGCCTGAATGAAGTTCGCCAGGCGTTTGAACAAGCCATGCCCCTGGGCAAAGTTAAGAAAAAGCCGAAGAACAAGCCTAAAAAGCGTTGAAACAGCCTGCATCTGTTGATGCAGGTCAGTTATTGCCCTTCTTTACGCCCCGTTGCGGGCGACATTGATCCCCGTCAATTTTCCATTCCGCCTTCTCCATTAACTTAGCCCTATCGCAACAGGGCACGAGCAGGAGGCCGGTCATGTTTTTCGATAATGTGGTGTTTGCCGGGGTGCTGACTGTCGGCCTCATGGTGTTGTTTTTTGTAGGGTTTGGGATTTTTATCTGGAAGGACGCTAATAAGCGCAAAGAACCGTAAGTTCTTCTGGGTTATATGAGCACGCAAGGCATTTTGGGCGACTTCGGTCGCCCTTTTTTTTGTGCGCCCAGCATTTGATCGTTCCTACGCTCTGCGTGGGAATGCCGCCTGGGACGCTCTGCGTCCTGCGCCTGGGGTCGTGACGCCAAGCGTCACTGGATGCATGCCCACGCAGAGCGTGGGAACGATCTTCAAACGCCCATAAAAAAAGGCGCAACCCCCAAAGAGATCGCGCCTTCTTTCCAAGCCGCAGCCTATCAGCTACCCAACGCCTTGGACGCCAGCCAGAACAACCCGGCCGACAAGCCCACAGTCGCCGGCAAGGTCAACACCCAAGCCATCAAGATGGTCTTCACGGTGCCACCTTGCAGCCCGCTTTTGTTGGCAACCATGGTGCCGGCCACACCCGAAGACAACACGTGGGTCGTGGAAACCGGCAGGCTGAAGATGTTCGCCAGGCCAATCATGCTCGCCGTGGTGATCTGCGCCGACATGCCCTGGGCATATGTCATGCCCTGCTTGCCGATTTTCTCGCCAATGGTCAGTACCACACGTTTCCAACCCACCATGGTGCCCAGGCCCAAGGCCAGTGCGACCGCAAGGATCACCCAGAACGGCGCGTACTCGGTAGTCGCCGTCAGGTCTTTGCGCAGCTTGTCCAGGTCGGACTTCTCACGCGCATCCAGGCCCGGCAGCTTGCCGACTTTCTTCGCGGTGTCGTCCAGGCACAGCAGGTAACGGCGCACTTCAATACGGTGCTCGGAGGTCAACGAGTGGTAGTCGGAAACACCTTTCAACGTGTCCATCAGCGCGCTGATGGTTGGCTCAGTCTGCTGCGGGTTGCACTGGAACTTGCCCGGCAAGTCATCCTTCACACTTTTACCCAGTGCCAGGAACTCGCCGAGCGTGGCGTTGTTACGCTGGTAGAACTGGCTCAAGTGCACGGTGGCGTCACGGGTGCGTTCGATCTGGTAGGTGGTGCTGCCCAGGTCAAGTACGAACTGCGCCGGCACGATACCGATCAGCACCAACATGATCAGGCCGATACCTTTTTGACCATCGTTGGAACCGTGCACGAAACTCACGGCCATGGCGGAAATCACCAGCACCAGGCGGTTCCAGAACGGCGGGTGTTTCTTGTCGTCGAGCTTGCGGCGCTGGTCCGGGGTCTTGTGCATCTTCGACAGCGGGCGCCACCATTTCAGGCCGAGCAGCACCAGGGCTGCGACCAGGAAACCGGCCATCGGCGAGAACACCAGGGAGGCACCGATATCGATCGCTTTCTGCCAGTTCACACCGTCAGCCAAGGGAATATCGTTGATCAAGGCATTGGCCAGGCCGACACCGAGGATCGAGCCGATCAGGGTGTGGGAGCTGGAGGCCGGGATACCGAAGTACCAGGTGCCCAGGTTCCAGGTGATCGCCGCTGCCAATAATGAGAAGACCATTGCCAAACCATGGCCGGTGTTCACATTGATCAGCAACTCCACCGGCAGCAAATGCACGATGGCGTAGGCGACACCCACACCACCGAGCAACACGCCGAGGAAGTTGAACACCCCGGAGAAGAACACGGCCAGATGCGGCGGCATGGCTTTGGTATAGATGACTGTGGCCACCGCGTTAGCGGTGTCATGAAAGCCATTGATGAACTCGAAGGCGAGGACAAAGGCCAGGGCGAGCAACAGGCTCACTAGAACCCAAGCATCCAGTCCGCTGAATAAATCGATCATGAAGGTTTTCTGACCCGGTCGTAAGGGGGCGCGATTATGCCAGAAAACCTCAGTAATCGATGCACTAGCTGCTCATCGGTCACAATCTTCACGGAAAAAACACCGGGCGAAGGGGCGCATCCCAGGGTTTTCGGGGCTTTAGCAAGTCTTTGATTTATAAAGCGAGGGGCCTGAAAGACAGGTTTTTTTGAGCGAATTGTCACGTTTGAAACATTTGTACGAAATTTCGCTCAATGCTGTAGGGGCCTGACGAAAGTCAGGTTGCCCACCGCTGGCAATGCGCCAGCGGTGGTGGGCAAACCTTGAAGCTCAAATCGAAGTGCTTATGGCTCTTCGGTCTTGAGTTCCTGTTCAATCTTTTGGATTTCCTGGGCAAATGCCTGATCCAGCAAGCTGGCTCGCTTGCGCCATGGCTTGCGCTCAGGCTCAGGTTGGGCGGCGTAGGTGGTGACTTCCCCGCCGTAAACGTCCTTGTAACGTTGCTCCTGGCGCTCAAGTTCCGCGCGCAGTTCGTCTTTCGTCACAGTGTTACCTAATTAAGTTGAGTTTATAGACTGTGCAGCGCCATGCCTGAAAGCCGTCCTCGGGCAATTTCAGATTGAACAGTGGAGCCGTCCAAGTTTGAAAGAGGGGCCTGAGGGCAAAACTTTTAAGCGAGTACTTGTGACCGACGCTGCACAAAGCCCGCAACGTCTGGCGAGCTCTAATCCCGATAGTGGTACCGGGCTGACCTCTGCACATGCTGCATTATAGCGGCGCATTTGAATAACACTATCACCGTGAAGTTAAAAAGCGTCAACGCCGTGTGAGGGTTTTGTTACATGTAGGCGTCAGTCTTTGTAGAAAGTCAGGGTTATAAAATCTGTACGCTCTAAATGTCAGCATGATGACTCCAAGTTCATACAAGCATCGGACCGGGCGAAAACGTGACGCGTCGCGCAAATTGCGATTATCGAATGATCGTCCGATAATCGCCCAATGATGCGGGCCCCGCCTTGTACAGCAAGGCCGGCGCGGCTTGTAATAGCGGCCAACCCTCCCAGCGGTTGAAAATAAGAGAAAGGACCCTGAAATGAACGATCAATTGCGCAACTCCTTCGCGTCAGTGGCGCCGCCGATCGTGGCTTCTCCGGCCAAGCGTATCCAGGCGTTTACCGGTGATCCGGATTTCATGACTTCCCTGGCCCGTGGCCTTGCCGTGGTGCAGGCGTTTCAGGAGCGCAAGCGCCACTTGACCATCGCCCAAATCAGCCACCGCACCGAGATCCCGCGCGCCGCTGTGCGTCGTTGCCTGCATACCTTGATCAAGCTCGGCTACGCCACCACCGACGGGCGCACATACTCGCTGTTGCCCAAAGTCCTGACCCTGGGCCATGCCTATTTGTCTTCCTCGCCCCTGGCGGTCTCGGCCCAGCCGTACCTGGACCGCATGAGCGAGCAACTGCACGAAGCCTGCAATATGGCGACGCTGGAAGGCGACGACATCCTCTATATCGCCCGTTCCGCCACCACCCAACGCCTGATCTCGGTGGACCTGTCGGTGGGCGGGCGCTTGCCGGCGTATTGCACGTCCATGGGCCGCATCCTGCTCGCGGCCCTGGACGACGCCTCGCTGCAGGACTACCTCGAGCATGCCGACCTGCAAACCAAGACCAGCCGCACCCTGACCACGCCCGAAGCCTTGTTCGAGTGCCTGCAACAAGTGCGTCAGCAGGGCTGGTGCATCGTCGATCAGGAGTTGGAGCAAGGCCTGCGTTCCATCGCCGTGCCGGTGTACGACGCATCCGGCCAGGTATTGGCCGCGCTCAACGTCAGCACCCACGCCGCAAGGGTCAGCCGCAGTGAGTTGGAACAGCGTTTCCTGCCGAGCATGCTCAGCGCCAGCCGCGAGCTCAGTGCGCAACTGTTTGCCTAAGTGTTCGGTGACCGCACAGATCCCGGCTGGATCAATTGACGATGTTTCCCAAGGCTTATTAATGTGCGGCAGCGCTGTTAGCGCCGCCCAATAATAAATGACGGCCTCAGGCCGTTTGCCCGCCCATCGGTGGAAATAACAATAATGAATCAGCCCTCTGTCGGTACTAACCTGGACGTGCAGTCCTTTATCAACGCCCAGCCACTGTCACGCTATCAGTGGCGCGTGGTGATCCTGTGTTTTCTCATCGTCTTCCTCGATGGCCTCGACACCGCCGCCATGGGCTTTATTGCGCCTGCGCTGTCCCAGGACTGGGGCATTGATCGCGCCAGCCTCGGCCCGGTGATGAGCGCCGCGTTGATCGGCATGGTGTTCGGCGCACTGGGTTCCGGCCCGCTGGCCGACCGCTTCGGGCGCAAAGTGGTGTTGGTGAGTGCCGTACTGGTGTTTGGCGCGTTCAGCCTGGCCTCGGCCTACAGCACCAACGTCGACCAGTTGCTGGTGTTGCGCTTCCTGACCGGGTTGGGCCTGGGGGCGGGCATGCCGAATGCCACCACGCTGTTGTCCGAATACACCCCCGAGCGCCACAAGTCGCTGCTGGTGACCAGCATGTTCTGCGGGTTCAACCTGGGCATGGCCGGTGGTGGGTTTATCTCGGCCAAGTTGATTCCGGCGTTTGGCTGGCACAGCCTGTTGATGATCGGCGGCGTCCTGCCGTTGATCCTGGCGGTGGTGCTGTTGGTGTGGCTGCCGGAATCGGCGCGGTATCTGGTGGTGCGCAATCGCGGCACCGACAAAGTGCGCAAAACCTTGTCACCTATTGAGCCCCACCTCGTTGCCCAAGCCAGCAGCTTCAGCGTGCCCGAGCAAAGCACCGTCAAGGCGCGCAACGTGTTTGCGGTGATCTTCTCCGGCACCTACAGCGCCGGTACCTTGTTGCTGTGGCTTACTTACTTCATGGGCCTGGTGATTGTTTACCTGCTCACCAGTTGGCTGCCGACGCTGATGCGTGACAGTGGCGCCAGCATGGAGCAGGCCGCGTTTATCGGTGCGTTGTTCCAGTTTGGTGGCGTGTTGAGTGCGGTCGGCGTGGGCTGGGCGATGGACCGCTTCAATCCGCACAAAGTCATCGGCACGTTCTACCTGCTGGCCGGGGTATTTGCCTACGCGGTGGGGCAGAGCCTGGGCAATATCACGTTGCTGGCGACCTTGGTGCTGATTGCCGGGATGTGCGTCAACGGTGCGCAATCGGCGATGCCGTCATTGGCCGCACGCTTTTACCCAACCCAGGGCCGGGCTACCGGTGTGTCATGGATGCTCGGCATCGGCCGTTTCGGCGCGATCCTCGGTGCGTGGATGGGCGCCACCTTGCTGGGCTTGGGCTGGAACTTCGAGCAGGTATTCACCGCGCTGGTGATTCCGGCGGCGTTGGCCACGGCCGCCGTGGTGATCAAGGGCATGGTCAGCCATGCGGATGCGACCTGAGGCCAAGCGCGAATTTGTGGCAGCAGGGTTCGTGTGGGAGCGGGCTTGCTCGCGAAAGCGGTATGCCAGTTAACGGAAATATTGGCTGATCCACCGCCTTCGCGAGCAAGCCCGCTTCCACACAAGCCAGCTTCCAAATTGACCTTGCCGGTTGAGTCTGGGTGATTTGCACAAAAGATTAGCTAGACAACAATTCGTTCGATAATCGAACACTGAGTCGATTATCGGATTGTTCGCCCCCTTTCCCCAGCTTAATCTTCAAGCACTTCGGCGCCACCTCAGCGCCTTTTTCGATCAACACCGGGAGCCCGAACCCCATGGCTGAAATTCTTGCGCTGCGTGACGCGGTGAAGCAATTCGTGAACGACGGCGATACCGTCGCACTGGAAGGCTTCACTCATCTGATCCCTACAGCAGCGGGTCATGAAATCATCCGTCAGGGCAAGAAAGACCTGACACTGGTGCGTATGACACCTGACCTGATCTACGACCAGTTGATCGGCGCCGGTTGCGCGCGCAAGTTGATTTTCTCCTGGGGCGGCAACCCCGGCGTGGGCTCCTTGCACCGCCTGCGCGACGCGGTCGAGAAACAGTGGCCGCAACCGCTGGAGATCGAAGAACACAGCCACGCCGACCTGGCGAATGCCTACGTCGCCGGTGCATCGGGCCTGCCGTTTGCGGTGTTGCGTGCGTACGCCGGTTCTGACTTGCCCAAGGTCAACCCGCTGATCAAAACCGTGACCTGCCCGTTCACCGGCGAAGTGCTGGCGGCGGTGCCGTCGGTACGCCCGGACGTCACCGTGATCCACGCCCAAAAGGCCGATCGCAAGGGCAACGTGCTGCTCTGGGGCATTCTCGGTGTGCAGAAGGAAGCGGCGTTGGCAGCCAAGCGTTGCATCGTCACCGTCGAAGAAATCGTCGATGACCTGAACGCACCGATGAACAGCTGCGTATTGCCAACCTGGGCCTTGACGGCGGTGTGCCATGTTCCCGGTGGCGCGCACCCGTCCTACGCCCAGGGCTATAACGAGCGCGATAACCGCTTCTACCAGGCGTGGGACCCAATCGCCCGCGACCGTGGGACCTTTACCGCCTGGATCGACGAATACATCTACGGCACCGCCGACTTCAGTGAATTCCAGGCCAAACTGGCCACCGCGCAGGAGGCCAAGTAATGGCTTACTCGACCAATGAAATGATGACCGTCGCCGCCGCGCGCCGCCTCAAGAACGGCTCAGTGTGCTTCGTCGGCATCGGCTTGCCCTCCAAGGCCGCCAACCTGGCGCGCCTGACCTCATCGCCGGATGTGGTGCTGATCTACGAGTCCGGCCCGATTGGTGCCAAGCCCAGCGTACTGCCGCTGTCCATCGGCGACGGCGAGCTGGCCGAAACCGCCGACACCGTGGTGCCAACCGGTGAGATTTTTCGCTACTGGCTGCAGGGCGGGCGCATCGACGTCGGTTTTCTCGGCGCCGCCCAGGTTGACCGTTTCGGCAATATCAACACCACCGTGGTCGGTGATTACCACCAGCCCAAAGTGCGCCTGCCGGGTGCCGGTGGCGCGCCGGAGATTGCCGGCTCGGCCAAGAGCGTGCTGATCATCCTCAAGCAGTCGGCGCGTTCGTTTGTCGACAAGCTCGACTTCATCACCTCGGTCGGCCACGGCGAAGGCGGTGACTCTCGTAAACGCCTGGGCCTGCCGGGCGCAGGTCCCGTAGGGATTATTACCGACCTGTGCATCATGGAACCGGAAGCGGGCAGCCATGAATTCGTGGTCACCGCGCTGCACCCCGGCGTCACCCGCGAGCAAGTGGTCGCGGCCACCGGTTGGGCGATTCGGTTTGCGGACCACGTCAGCACGACCGACGAACCGACTGACATCGAACTGACGGCCCTGCGTGATCTCGAAGCCCGCACCGCCGCCGCCCACGGCCAAGCGCCAGGAGAAGCCTGATGCGCGACGTATTTATCTGTGATGCCATCCGCACGCCCATCGGTCGGTTTGGCGGTGGTTTGTCCACGGTGCGCGCCGATGACTTGGCGGCCTTGCCGATCAAGGCGCTGATCGAGCGCAACCCTTCGGTGGATTGGAGCGCCGTCGACGAAGTATTCCTCGGCTGTGCCAACCAGGCCGGCGAAGACAACCGTAACGTCGCGCGCATGGCGCTGTTGCTGGCGGGCCTGCCGCAAAGCATTCCCGGCGTGACCCTCAACCGCCTGTGCGCCTCGGGCATGGACGCCATCGGCACCGCCTTTCGCGCCATCGCCAGTGGCGAAATGGAGCTGGCGATTGCCGGTGGCGTTGAGTCGATGTCCCGCGCGCCATTCGTGATGGGCAAGGCCGATGCGGCGTTTTCGCGCAATATGAAGCTTGAGGACACCACCATCGGCTGGCGTTTTATCAACCCGTTGATGAAGGCCCAGTATGGCGTGGACGCGATGCCGCAGACCGCCGATAACGTCGCCGACGACTACAACGTGTCGCGCGCCGACCAGGACGCCTTCGCGCTGCGCAGCCAGCAACGCACTGCCGCCGCGCAGGCTGCCGGGTTCTTCGCTGAAGAAATCGTGCCGGTGCGCGTCGCGCATAAAAAAGGCGAGACCGTGGTGGAACATGATGAGCATCCACGCGACACCACTCTGGAAGCCCTGGCCAAACTCAAACCGGTCAATGGCCCGGACAAGACCGTTACCGCCGGTAATGCTTCTGGCGTGAACGATGGCGCGGCAGCACTGATACTGGCCAGCGCCGACGCGGTAAAAAAACACGGCCTGACCGCCCGCGCGCGCGTACTGGGCATGGCCAGCGCCGGTGTCGCCCCGCGTGTAATGGGCATTGGCCCGGTGCCGGCGGTGCGCAAACTGGTGGAGCGCCTCGGTTTGGCGGTCACCGACTTTGACGTCATTGAACTCAACGAAGCCTTCGCCAGCCAAGGCCTGGCGGTGCTGCGTGAGTTGGGTATCGCCGACGACGCCCCGCAGGTGAACCCGAACGGCGGCGCCATCGCCCTCGGCCACCCGCTGGGCATGAGCGGCGCGCGGTTGGTGTTGACGGCCTTGCACCAGTTGGAAAAAACCGGCGGCCGCAAAGGCCTGGCGACCATGTGTGTGGGCGTCGGCCAAGGCCTGGCCCTGGCGATTGAACGCATCTAACAAGAGAGGATTGCTCCATGAGTGACAAGCCCGGTTACCGGCGCCCGCAAGCGGGCACTCAACCTGATTACCTGCACCCGGCCTACCAGTCGACGAACCTGCGTTCGCCGTCCCAGCCGTTGGTGTTTCTGCCGCATTCCCTGTCGGAAATCACCGGCCCGACCATCGGCGCCGAGCGCGTCGATGAGAAAGACAACGACCTGACTGCCCAGCACGAGGGCGAGCCACAGGGTGAGCGCATCATCATTCATGGCCGCGTGCTGGATGAAAACGGCCTGCCGGTGCCGGGCATTCTGGTGGAGATCTGGCAGGCTAACGCCGCCGGCCGCTACAACCACAAGCGTGACCTGCATGACGCGCCGCTGGACCCGAACTTCACCGGCACCGGCCGCACGGTCACCGACGCCGATGGCTGGTATCAGTTCCAGACCATCAAGCCTGGTGCCTACCCGTGGGGCAACCACCACAACGCGTGGCGCCCGGCGCATATCCACTTTTCACTGTTCGGCCCAAGCGTGCTGACGCGCTTGGTCACACAGATGTACTTCCCTGGCGACCCGTTGCTGGAATATGACCCGATCTACAACTGCGTGCCGGACACCTCGGCCAAGCAGCGCCTGATCGCCAGTTTTGATCTGGAAAAAACCATTCCTTCCTATGCCCTCGGCTACCGCTGGGACATCGTCCTGCGCGGCCGCGACGCCACGCCGATGGAGAAATGAGATGAGCCTTTACGCGACCACGTCCCACACCGTCGGGCCGTATTACCACATTGGCCTGACCTGGCTGAACCGCGAAGACCTGACTGTGCCCGCCACCCTGGGTGAGCGCGTGGCCATCAGCGGGCAAGTGGTGGACGGCAACGGTGATGTCGTCAACGACGCCATGCTCGAAGTCTGGCAGGCCAATGCGGCCGGCAAGTACGACCACCCGGAAGATGAACAGGACAAAGCCGTCGACCCCAACTTCGAAGGCTTTGGCCGGGTGCCGGTGGATGCCGAAGGGCGGTTTCGCTTTACCACCATCAAGCCGGGCAGTGTGCCGGGGCTGAAAGGCACAACCCAGGCGCCGCATCTGGTGGTGCTGGTATTTGCGCGTGGGTTGGTGAAGCACTTGCTCACGCGGGTTTATTTTGACGGTGAGGCGTTGAATGGTGACGACCCGTTGCTGGCGTGTGTGCCAACTGAACGGCGCAGCACCTTGATTGCCAAGACGGATGCGGGCGGTGTGTATCAGTGGAATGTGATTTTGCAGGGCACAGATAAAGAAACGGTGTTTTTCGACTATTGATACCCGATCGTTCCCACGCTCCGCGTGGGCATGCAGCCAGGAACGCGCTGCGTCCCAAAGCGTGACGCAGAGCGTCACAAGAGGCATTCCAACGCAGAGCGTGGGAACGATCATCAAAAGTCTGCTTGCGGAACATGGTTGTTGCAAAGTATGTCTAGGCTATAACCGTTCCCACTGAGTGAAAAAACATGACAACAAAAACGATTCACTACACCGGAGAAGAACGCAGCAAACGGATTTTTGCGATTGTCGGTGCGTCCTCCGGCAACCTCGTCGAATGGTTCGACTTCTACGTCTACGCCTTCTGCGCCATTTACTTTGCCCCGGCGTTTTTCCCGTCCGAAAGTCCCACCGTACAACTGCTCAGCACCGCCGGGGTGTTCGCTGCCGGGTTCCTGATGCGGCCTATTGGCAGCTGGGTATTCGGGCGGGTGGCCGACAAGCATGGCCGTAAAAACTCGATGATGATCTCGGTGCTGATGATGTGCGCCGGTTCGTTGGTCATCGGGTTTTTGCCGACCTATAAGGACATTGGGATCTGGGCACCGGCCCTGCTGTTGCTGGCGCGCCTGTTTCAGGGCTTGTCGGTAGGCGGCGAGTACGGCACCACCGCCACGTATATGAGTGAAGTGGCCCTGAAGGGCCAGCGTGGGTTCTTTGCCTCGTTCCAGTACGTGACCTTGATCGGCGGGCAGTTGCTCGCGGTGCTGGTGGTGGTGATCCTGCAGCAATTTCTCAGCGAAGACGAACTGCGGGCCTGGGGCTGGCGGATCCCGTTTCTGATCGGTGCCGTCGCGGCGCTCATCTCTCTACTGCTGCGCCGCACCTTGAAAGAGACCACCACCAAGGAAATGCGCGAACACAAAGACGCCGGGAGCATTCGCGCACTGTTGCGCAATCACACGGCCGCCTTTATCACGGTGCTCGGCTACACCGCTGGCGGTTCGCTGATTTTCTACACCTTCACCACTTACATGCAGAAGTACCTGGTGAACACGGCCGGGATGCATGCCAAGACGGCCAGCTACATCATGACCGGCGCGCTGTTCCTCTACATGTGCATGCAGCCGTTGTTCGGCATGTTGGCGGACAAGATTGGGCGGCGTAATTCCATGCTGTGGTTCGGCGCGCTGGGCACCCTGTGCACGGTGCCGATCCTGCTGACCTTGAAAACCGTCAGCAGTCCGTTCCTGGCCTTTGTGCTGATCACCCTGGCCTTGGCGATCGTCAGCTTCTACACCTCCATCAGCGGCCTGGTCAAAGCGGAGATGTTCCCGCCTCAGGTGCGCGCGTTGGGTGTGGGCCTGGCCTACGCGGTAGCGAATGCGGTGTTTGGCGGCTCGGCGGAAGTCGTCGCGTTGAGCCTCAAATCCATCGGCCTGGAAAACGCCTTCTATTGGTACGTCACCGTGATGATGGCGGTGGCCTTCCTGTTCAGCTTGCGCCTGCCGAAAGAGGCGGCGTACCTGCACCACGATCTGTAAGGGATGAATTATGACACTGCGCACGAGCAATCAACTGTTCGACGCTTACTTCACCGCTGACAGCATGGCCGAGGTGTTCTGCGACCAGGGACGCCTGCAGGGCATGCTGGATTTCGAAGCGGGGCTGGCCCGGGCCGAAGCTCAAGTCGGGCTGATCCCCCAGGCCGCCGTTGCGCCGATTGCCCAGGCCTGCCTGGCGTCTTTGTACGATGTGGATGCGCTCGGCGTGGCGATTGCCACGGCGGGCAATTCGGCGATTCCGTTGGTGAAAGCGCTGGGCAAATTGATCGCCAGTGAAGACGCCGACGCCGAACGTTATGTGCATCTGGGGGCGACCAGCCAGGACGTGATGGACACCGGGCTGGTCCTGCAACTGCGCCGCGCGCTGGTGTTGATCGAAGCCGACTTGGTGCAGTTGGGTGAAGTGCTTGCCGTGCAGGCCCAGCGTTATGCGGGCGTGCCGTTGGCCGGGCGCACGTGGTTACAGCACGCGACGCCGGTGACGCTGGGGATGAAAATCGCCGGTTGGCTGGGGGCGGTGACGCGCGGCCGTCAGCGCCTTGCCGAGCTGAAGCCACGCTTGCTGGTGCTGCAATTCGGCGGCGCGTCCGGCACCCTGGCGGCGCTGGGCGAACACGCGATGCCGGTGGCCGAAGCCTTGGCGGCCGAGTTGCAACTGAGCTTGCCCGAGCAACCCTGGCACACCCAACGTGATCGGCTGGTGGAATTTGCCAGTGTGCTCGGCCTGATCGCCGGCAGCCTCGGTAAAGTCGGTCGCGATATCAGCCTGTTGATGCAGACCGAAGCGGCGGAAGTGTTCGAGCCATCGGCACCCGGCAAGGGCGGTTCGTCGACCATGCCGCACAAACGCAATCCAGTAGGCGCCGCGGTGTTGATCAGCGCGGCGACCCGTGTGCCAGGGTTGGTCGCGACGATGTTCAGCGCCATGCCTCAGGAGCACGAGCGCAGCCTGGGCCTGTGGCACGCCGAATGGGAAACCTTGCCCGAGATTTGCCGGTTGGTGTCCGGTGCCTTGAAACACGCCCTGCTGGTGAGCAAGGGGCTGGAAGTCGACGCTGAGCGCATGGCGCGCAATCTCGATTTGACCCAAGGTCTGGTGCTGGCTGAAGCCGTCAGCACCGTGCTTGCCCAACGCCTGGGCCGCGACACTGCGCACCATCTGTTGGAGCAATGCTGCAAACGCGCCGTCGCAGACGGGCGCCATCTGCGCGCGGTGCTCGCAGACGAACCGCACGTCACTGCCGAGCTGTCAGCGGCTGAACTCGACCGCCTGCTCGACCCGGCTCACTACCTGGGCCAGGCCCGCACCTGGGTCACCCGCGCGGTGGCCGACCATTTTGCATTGACCGCGTAAGGAGACCGCTGTGGCCTTTGTACAACTCGCCGAGGGCGAACTGCATTACCAATTGGATGGGCCTGTGGAGGCGCCGGTGTTGGTGCTGTCCAACTCCCTGGGCACCGACCTGCATATGTGGGATATCCAGATCCCGGCCTTCACCGAGCATTTTCGCGTGTTGCGTTTCGACACCCGTGGCCACGGCAAGTCCTTGGTCACCGAGGGGCCGTACAGCATTGAGCAACTGGGCGGCGACGTGATCGCGCTGCTGGATGCACTGGATATCCAGCGTGCGCATTTCTGCGGTCTGTCCATGGGCGGCCTGATCGGGCAATGGTTGGGCATCCATGCCGGTGATCGTTTGCAGCGGCTGGTGGTGTGCAACACCGCCGCCAAGATCGGCACGCCGGATGTCTGGAACCCGCGTATCGAGATGGTCTTGCGCGATGGCCCGGCAGCCATGGTGGCGCTGCGTGATGCGTCGATTGCACGCTGGTTCACCGCCGATTTTGCCGCCGCCAACCCGCACCAGGCCAAGCAGATTACCGACATGCTGGCGGCTACCTCGCCCCAGGGTTACGCCGCCAACTGTGCAGCGGTGCGTGATGCGGATTTGCGTGCGCAACTGGCCTCGATCAAGGTGCCGACATTGGTGATTGCCGGTACTGAAGATGCCGTCACGCCGCCAGCCGGTGGCCACTTTATCCAAAACCATGTGAAGGGCGCCGAGTACGCCGAGTTCTATGCGGCCCACCTGTCCAACGTCCAGGCGGGGGCTGAGTTCAGCCGCCGTGTATTGGCGTTCCTGCTGGCCGAATAGACGCGTGGCGAGCGAGCTTGCTCCCGTTGGGCTGCGAAGCAGTCCCAAACCCTGCCACTCAACTTTTCCGGTAAGAATGCGCTGACCTGGCTGGGGCTGCTGCGCAGCCCAACGGGAGCAAGCTCCCTTGCCACAAGGTACGTGTCGTTCTCCGGGCCGTGTACGCTAAGGAGCTTTTTGTGGACGAGAAACAACGTTATGCCGACGGCCTGCAAGTGCGCCGTGAAGTGCTGGGCGACGCGCATGTCGACCGCAGCCTCAACGCCCTGACCGAGTTCAACAACGAGTTCCAGGAAATGATCACCCGCCACGCCTGGGGTGATATCTGGACCCGCCCTGGCCTGCCTCGGCACACCCGCAGCCTGATCACCATCGCGATGTTGATCGGCATGAACCGCAGTGAAGAGTTGAAATTGCACCTGCGCGCCGCCGCGAGCAATGGCGTGACCCGCGCCGAGATCAAGGAAGTGCTGATGCAGAGCGCGATCTATTGTGGGATTCCGGCGGCAAATGCGACGTTTCACCTGGCGGAGTCGGTGTGGGATGAGTTGGGTGTAGAGTCTCGCCAACAGAGCTGAAGGTGAAACGCGTTCAAATGTGGGAACTGGCTTGCCTGCGATACAGGCAACTCGGTCTATCTGTCGAACCGAGGTGCTGCGATCGCAGCATAGGTATCTACACATCTTTTTTACGAATTTAGTTTTGTGGTGGTGGCGGGGGGCGCTGGGTACATATCCGTTGTTTGGGTGATGGCGGGTATTGGTTCCGCTCTTACAGCGGGTCACTTTTGAAAAGAGCCCAAAAGTAACCAAAAGGCTCTTGCCCCACCACTCGGCACCTCGCTGTGGCTCGGTGTGCCCTCACGCAGGCTTTGGAGCGGGGGCCGCCGCGATGGGCCATCCTTGGCCCAGCGCGGCTAAACCGGCGTCCTGCCGGTTTACCCCCGCTCCAAAGCCTGCGTTCGGCCAGCGTGGTTGACGGGGCGCCTAAGATCAAAATCAAGATCAAAAGCAAGAGCACGGCGGCCTAGTAGCCGACCTGAGTGGTTGAATCAAAAGCAAAGCCAAGGCGGCCTGACAGCCGACCTGTTTACTGAAGCTGTTCTCGGTCTAATTGTGGGAGCGGGCTTGCTCGCGAATGCGGTGTGTCAGTCAGCTTATTCTTAACTGACCCACCGCATTCGCGAGCAAGCCCGCTCCCACATTTGGAGCTCAGTACATCAGGTAGATGTGTGTACTCGGTCAAAGGTGGGAGCTGGCTTGCCTGCGAAGGCATCAACTGTGTCTCACTGATTTACCGAGGTGTCTGCATCGCAGGCAAGCCAGCTCCCACAGAAAAGCAGCTCTGCTTCTGCTCTGTTTTTGATCTGCTTTTGCTTCAACCACTCAGGTCGGCTACTAGGCCGCTGTGCTCTTGCTTTTGATCTTGATCTGCTTTTGATCTGACAGGCCCCGTTAACCACGATGGCCGGAGTGCGGGCATGCCGAGCCTAGGCGAGGCACCGAGTGGTGGGGCAAAGACCTTTTGGTTACTTTTGGCTGGGCCGGCATTCCGGGCGTTTGCCAAAAGTGACCCGCTGTAAGAGCGGAACCCTAAGCGGCCGTTACCGCAGCAACGGATATGTACTCAATCTACCTAAACTCATCACAAGCTCAGCACCACACAAAGCGTTGCATAGATACCTATGACGATCTCAGGCAAGCCAGCTCCCACAGCTGATCTACTTTTGCTGCTGGATCATTGGGAATCCGCGTCCCAGATCCAGTTCCAAACACCCGGCAGATGCACCTCTTCATTCAGATCCTTCACCGTCCGTGCCATCGCTGCGCGTTCCAGCGTGGCGTGGTCGGTGTAGAACGGCTCGGCGGCAGTCTTCATGCCATTGATCCGGGCACTGTCCATCAGGATTTGTAAATACTCCTGCATGTGCCGCGCGGTGTAGCGGTTGATGTCATGAAAGGTCACCACCACCGGTATCACGCCATCCACCGTCGGCAGCTCGCCCAAGGCAATGTGCTCGCGCACCACTGACAACTGCCGATACAAATTTGCCCGGCGCCGCGGGCTGCCGTTGAAGCCCCAGATCTTGCCGTCATTGGCACTCAAATCAGTCAGTAATACGTGCATGCCGTGGCGTTGGTAGGCGGCGAAGGTGCGCTTGTCGTAGTTCCAGAACGGCGGGCGAACCAGCAGGGGTGGTGCGCCGGTGATCGAGGCAATATCCGCTGCGCCTTGGCTGAGGGTGCTTTCAAGCTCGGCGTCACTCAGCCAGCGGTGGTTGGTGTGAAACCCGGTGGCCGTGTGGAAGGCCAGCACGTGACCGGCGGCGTATTCACGCACCATGGTCTTGCGACCCCGAGGGCTGCCACCAGAGCGGGAGGCTTCGGTTTGCAGGAAGAACACCGCCTTGATGCCCGGCAATACCGGGTTGTGCGCCAGGTCGGCAATCACGGAGCGGGTTGGGTTGTTATAGCCTGACGCGCTGGGGCCGTCATCGAACGTCAGCAGGAAGCGGATGGGGGCCTGGGCCTGCAAACGCTGTTCGGTCTGCGGCGTCAGGGCAATCGGCGCGCCGATGCAGCCGCTGAGCAGGATCGACAAAATGACAATGAGATATTTCATGGCGGCCTGGGCTAAAGGGGGGATCCGTGTCGATGAACTCCATGTGTCGACTGAAGGGCGCGTGCACGATACAGCATGATCGCGCCAGTCATCATGAGTAAATACTGCCGCTTGTCTTAACGACAGCGGGTCGCTGCGTCGGTACAGTTTCAGGCGTAGCGTGTTCGCAGAGGCTTGCCCATTTCCGTGTTCAGCGTGTTTTCAGTAAATGGGGCGGGGTTGGTTGCGGTCGCAGGGGTGGACGGGTCGTTGTCGAAATTGAAGGGCGCCGCATTGCACGCCAGGCCCACGGCCTGCAGTTCGTCGTTGGGTGGGCCAGGGCGCTCAGGATGAGTACGGGTCGGCTCACTCGGGCCTGGCTGGAATGTGCCATTGGCGCCGTTCCAGGCGTGCGCCATTTCATGGTAGAGCTGGACCAGCGGCGAAGCCGGGGCGTCGGTGCCATAGATAGACGCCGGGTTATAGAAAATCGTGCCTTTGTCCGCCCGCGAACCCGGCACTCCATCCTTGATATAACCGCGTTTCGGGTCATCCGGTTGATCGCCAAGCTGCCGGGTATCTTTCAGCTTTTGCAGCTCGGTACTCCAGAACTCGTAGGAATTACCGGGGCCATCGGAGGGCACGATGTTGACGGGCCCGCCGTTTTGCACCGCCGCCTTATCCAAAGCTTCCAGCATTTTTTGCCCTTGGGGCGACGTGCGAAGTAATTCCAGATCGTCTTCGACCCGCTGAATGAAATCGGGTGGCCCCATGACTTTGAAGGCTTGTCGGCCCGCTTCGGTTGGTGTCACGCCAGTGATGGTTGAACCTTGGGCGCCGATCAGGCGATCCGTCTCTTTTGCATAGAGACGTGCTTTGATGGCATTGGCCCGTATCGTGTCGCGACCCGGCCCCGTGTAAAAAGTGGTCTGGTCGTGGCCAACCATCAGGTCGTCACCCAGGCCACCGTTAAGTGCTGTGTGCCCATTGCCCGCGTAGAGCTGGTCGTCGCCGGCGCCGCCATCCAGGTGGCTGTGTTTACTGGCCGGCCCGCTGCCTGCGTACATGCGGTCCTTGCCGCTATTTCCGTACATGACGGCGTGGCCAGTGCCCCCCATCATCGTGTCGTCGCCCTCATTGCCTTCTGCATAGCCTATGCCGCTGCCAAGCCGAATATGGTCATTGCCGCGCCCGCCATAGATGCTGGTGTGGCCGCTGCCCGCCTGGACAATGTCGTCGCCATCTCCGGCTTCGATCTCCACACGCACGGTGACAGTGGGGTCGATGGTAATACGGTCGTTACCCGCCAAGGTTTTGATGTGCAGGAAGGTCGGAACGTTTGAACGGCCGTCGAAGGTATTGAAGGCGTAGTCGCGACCGTTGATCTGTGCATACAGCTGGCCGTCAGGCCGTTGGCTGATATGAATCCGGTCTGATTCTTCACCTGTTTCGATAAGCAAAATATTGGCTAGCGTCTCAGGGCGCTCAGGGTTTTTGAAGCCCTCAATCAGCACCTGCCCGACATACAGGTAGCCGTCATCCACCAGCATTTTTTTTGAGGTCTGAGTGCGGGGGGCGTCGGAGGGCTGGGTGGGTTGACCGCTGTTGGCTGGGAGCGGGGGTGACGCCATGAAGGTGTGATGAGGCGAAGTGACTGAACTCATAGGGGTTACCTTCCTACTCTAATTACAGCAAGTTGGGACAAAACAGCCGCGATCAATCCACCGCACGGCTGTAACGGGGCTGGCCCGTGATGTTGAGGCGGCCGATTGCAGTCGTGGCTGGCGTTGCAAGTGTTATCAGAGAGTGGCGTGGTTAGGCACCAATGGATCGTCCCGGCCAATAGGGGAGCTGCGACGTACTGAAATCGTCTGCTCCCCCGGTGCGCGGTCAGTGAACAGCTGAGCAGTATTTACGACACAGGGTTGTAGTTCTGGTACCTGTACCGTTGGGCCAGGCGAGGCTCTTCGGCGCTGGAAACAAAACCACCGCCCTTGTGCAACGAGCCATTTTTGTCTTCGCCTGGAAGGATAAACGCATAGTTTTTGACGTTGGCGTCGATGATGGTTTTGTCCTCACCGCCCTGCGTGGAGATGAACAACCTTGAGTGGCCGGTCGCGTCGTTTTTAATCGGCAGCAGGAATTTTTCGCCATTGATATCAGCCACCATGGAGCCGTCTTCAGCCGCCATGATTCGCACATTATCTGCTTCTTTACCGGTCTGGATGTACACAACCCCGTCGCCGAACTGCAGTGCGTTTTTATTCGGGGTGAATTTAATGGTTACATCACCGTGATTAAATGCGTAGTCATCACCCTCTGGCCGCATCTGCGAGTAGACCGAAATGACGCCTGGCGCCAGGAATGTTTTGGTTCCGGCGGATTCAGGCGCGGACGTATAACCGTTGTGTCCGGCAACACGATGGTCGTTATTGAGACTGACAGTAGTTTCGAACCAGATATTGTCTGCGACAGTAACTTGGTCACTGCCACCGCTGGTTTTAATTTCAAGCTTTTCGGTCATGGCGCCAATGTTTTCGATGGGCAATGAATAAGCTTTTCCATTGATTTCGGCAACTACGCCGCCCGTGGTAAGTGTCTTGATCTCAACGAGGTCTGCTGTGTTGCCGGTTTCGATGGTGACTTTGTTTTGCTGGATATTAATACCGTTGAAATTCCCCTGATGCAGAGGCGAGGACGTTATCTTGACGTTGCCATTATCGAACTCATGCGTCACCGGGGCGGCCGTCGGCGCCCTGGGTACTTCGACAAGGCTTGTAAAAATAATCGCAGTTTCCTGGGCGGCCACATTTGAACCGGCTGCGGGCTGGTTCAATTTGTGCTGAGTGAGGTGGCTGGAGGACTGCTGCTGTTGACGGCGGCGGTCAGCACCTGCGGTGCCCGCCGTTTGAGTGTGGGGCTGAGCATCCTGAGGCTTAGCGGCGGGTGCGGTTTTTGAAGGTTCTTCTAAGGTTTTTAGCCAGGAGAGCCAAGTTGAATTAACTGGGTTGCCGGAAGCATTGATGGTCATGTGTTCGTTCCCTGTTTAATAAATGAGTAATGTCGCTGGTTCGACAGTAAGGATCCGTCTCGCCCCCTGTAGTTGGTTCGACTGCAGGTTTGGTTCCTGCGTGGCTTATTTCATATTCTTACAGGGAGGTGTTCGATGGATGATTAGAGGGGGGAACTAATACTTCAATGGTTCTTGGCAAGGGCTGAGGTGTAGTCTTTAAGCCATGTAGGCAATGTGACTAAAAAAAGGTCGCCATGGGCTGAGGGTGTATTCACACCGCCAGTCAATGGCGACTATTAGTGGTCGGTCAGAGTAAAGAAAGCGGGTAACTGATGATCAAGCGGTTTTCATCGAATTCATTGTTGCTGTAGTCCCTGCGCATGCTCGAATTGCGCCACCGCACGTTGAGATCCCTGAACGTGCCGCTCTGTACCGTGTAGCCCAATTCGCTCTCGCGGCCCCACTCCTTGCCGTCGGTGATGGCGCCTGTGTGCACGTTGCTGCCACTGATATAGCGGTTCATCAAGGTCAGGCCCGGTATGCCGAGGGCGACGAAGTTGTAGTCGTGGCGCACTTGCCAGGATTTTTCCTCGGCGTTGTCGTAGCTGGCGTTGTAACTGTCGTTGGCCAGGGTGCCGCCGCTGGTGCCGTTGACGCGCATCCACGCGCTGTTGCCGGTGAGTTTTTGCAGGCCGACGTAGAAGGTGTTGCCGCCATACTTGGCGGAGAACAGGCCGGACCAGGTTTTGTTGTCCAGGCTACCGGCGCGGGCGCTGCCGTCGTCCTTGCCGTAGAAGAACCCGAGGTTGGCGCCCAGGGTCCAGTCACCCACGGGTTGGCTGTGGATCAGGTTGACGTACTGCTGGCGGTAGATGTCCTTGAGCTGGGCGTTCCACACGCCGATCTGGGTGCGTTTGTCGTTGAAGGCGTATTCGCCGCCCTGGAAGTTGAAGCGGTCTGACGTGAAGGCGGTTTTCCCGACCATCGACATGTCCGTCATGCTGCTGTCGTCGCGCGGGCTGTTGGCGCGGAACTGGCCGCCATAGAGGGTCAGGCCGGCGATTTCCTTGGAGGTGATCTGCCCGCCGCGCAGGGTTTGCGGCAGGGAACGGCCATCGTCTGAACGCAGGATCGGCAGCACCGGCATCCACTCGCCCACCTTCAGTTCGGTCTTGGAAAACCGCGCCTTGAACGCCACGCCCAGGCGCCCGAAGTTATCTGCCGGGCGGCCGTCGTGGTCCAGCGGCAACAGCTGGGTGCCGCCAGTGCCGCGCCCGCCATCCAGCTTTTGCGAGTACAAACCCAGCACGTCCATGCCGAAACCCAGCGTGCCCTGGGTGAAGCCGGACCGGGCGTCGAGAATGAAACTTTGCGTCCACTCCTGCGCGCCGCCCTGGGTTTTGGTCGGGTTGGTGTAATTGCGGTTGAAGAAGAAGTTGCGCAGGTTGAGGTTGGCGCTGGCGTCTTCAAGAAAGCCGTGTTCTTCGGCGACGACAGGGAGGGCAAGGCTGGCGACAGCGGTCGCCAGCAACAGCGGGCGCGGTTGGAAAATGCTCATGGTGTTGGACCTGTTGTTATTGGGGTTATGCAGGTGCCGGCCATGGTGCGGGGCGGTGCGGGCGCGATGAAAGTGGGGTAGGGCGGGTTGTGGGCGATGATCGAACGCAAGTTGACGGCCGGACTCAGGAGGTCCGGCCCGGATTTCTGGGGCTTAGTGCAGCGTATTCAAACTGGTCCACGGGATGGCCGGCAGATATTTCTGGCAGGCGAGTGTTGTAGCCACCATTGCCACCAGAAACACCACTTGCAGCGGGCTCCAATAGGCCCAGTGCAACCCTTTGATCCAAGGGATCCTGGCATTGAAATTTTCGTTGACCTTGCCGATTCGCCGCGAGTGAAACAGGCTGATCAGGATCATGCCCAGGTAGGTCAGCATGCCCATGACCCCGAGAATGTAGCCAAACACCAGTAGCAACACCAATTGGGGAATACCATGGCGTAGCACTAGCCTGAACTGGTTGATGCTCAGCCGCTTGGGCAACAGGCGTTCGCTGAGCCACAGGTCCTGGACGATCAGGCGAGAGGTGAACGCGGCCCATAATTGGATACCGCGCAGGGCGAAGATTGCGGGAAGGACCGTCAGCAGGATGAACAAAAAGAATTTGGCTGGCAGCGAGGTGTCGAGGAGTTGATGAAAGGCCAGGCCGCTGGCCAGGGCCAATCCGGCCCAGACTCTGATCCAGCTATCAAGGGTCACCCCACGCGGCAGGAATTTGCGCCAGAAAAAAACGTGCGGATCCGGCAGGCGTTCGAGCAAGGCCGGGTAGCGCCAGGTCAGCACTTCAGACAGGTGTTGAGTGGCATTCCACGCAGCATCATCAAAACCTGCGACCAAGCGGTGCTGTTCCTTCACGTTCATCAACGTAATCAACAGGCGCGCCGCCAAGGCATCGGCGGAGGTGCGGCGGGTGTCGTGGGCCTTGTCTTGCAGGTTGGCGAAGAAGCTTTCCTGCTCGCAGCGCGAGACCAGCTGGCGCCACATCCACGTCGGTTCCGGGTGCACGCCTTTCTGGTCATCCCAGCCAAACGCCTGGCACACCCGCTCGAACAGCGGCACGCTCCATTGGGTGTCGTGGAGCAATTGCAGGACGATGCGCTGCCATTGATGCTGCAGGTCGAACACCCGCAGCCAGGGTTGCTGGTTGTAGGCTTTGAGTTGGTTGATGAACTCGCGCTCGGCCTTTTGTTCCAGCTGTTCCTGCAGCGCCTGGCGATAAGCCTGCAGCAGCTCGCCGCTCAGCGCTTCGTGTTGCCAGGGGTTCATCGCCACACGTTGCCAGGGCGTCAGCCATTCCAGGTGCTGCACCGCCCAGGCGGCAATGGTGGCGCGCTCACCAGGGGCATCGAAACAGTGGCGCAGCAGGGCGGCCTGGAATGCATCGGCGCACAGTTGATGTTGGGCCTGTTGCCAGCGCTCGTCGAGGTTGTGAACGCCCAGCCCGTTGATCAGCGCCTGCGCGCGCGTCTGCTCGGCAGGCGGCTCGAACGGGGCAGGGCTGACGGGGCGCACATCAATAGATTCCGCGTATTCATTGCGGTCGGCATAGGCCCGTTCGGCCACCGGCGCCTCAATGACTTGGGCCTCTTCATCGTCATTCTCGGCCCGCCAGCGCGCGATATTCAGCGCCTGTTCATAGGCTTCGCGCAGGCGCTGGAAACCCTCGGCGTCATCGTCCGGGCGGCAGCTTTTCAGCAGCCGCGCGTAAGTGCGCTTGAGGGTGCGCTCGTCGGCATCGTCCGCCAGTTGCAACACTGCCCAACAGTCCATGTGGTTATCTCTCAGCGCCAGAACCCGTTGTCGAGTTGCTCAAGTTGACGGGTCAGCTCGCTGCGCGCCTCACGGATGCGGCGGTCGTCCTGGGTGTCGAGCACTTGCTGGAACTGCGCGGCCCAGTGCCCGAGCTGCTCGCGCAACTCGCCGAGGTTTTCCTGGTAGAGCCGTTCGAGGCGGGCGGTCAGTACCGTGTTGACCTGCTGGTCGCGCGGGTGAATCTTCAGCAGGGCGAGGGCTTGCAGGCGTTGCTGGATCTCTTGCGGGCTCAACACGCCAGGGTTGTTCTCGATCACCAGCGAATGCTGCTCGCCGGTCAGCGGGATGTTCACCTGGGCTTCGAGCAAGCCGTTGTTGTCGTAGGTGAAGCGCACGTCCAACGAGACTTCGCCGGCCTTGCGCTTGGGCACGGGAATTTCCAGTTGGCCCAGTTCGATGTTGTCTTTCACCAGGCGGCTTTCGCCCTGGTAGATTTTCAACAGCACGCGGGTCTGGTCGTCGTGCAGGGTAACCACACTCTTGACCCGGCTGACCGGCACGCTGCTGTTGCGTTCGATCAGAGGCAGGTAATGCCCGCTTTCGATATGGCCGCCGTACTGGTTCGAGGTTTCGATGCCCAAGGTGTAGGGGCAGACGTCGGTCAGCACGATCTCTTCCAGCGCCGCCGAACGGGCCTTGAGTGCGGCCTGGATCGCCGCGCCGTGGGCGACCACCTGGTCGGGGTCGAGGCTGATGGACGGGAAGCGCCCGAACAAACCGGCCGCCAGTTTGCGCACCAACGGCATGCGCGTGGTGCCGCCGACCAGCAGGATTTCATCCAGGTCGCCGACGCGAATCCGCGCATCGCGCAAGGCGCGTTCAATCGGCGCGCGCAGGCGCTCCAACAGCGGTGTGTAGAGCTTGGCGAGTTCGGCTTGAGTGATGGTGTTTACCCACTGCTGGCCGTCGACGCGCAGGGCGAACTCAGCGCTGTCATCCTGGCCCAAGGCTTTGCGCACGCGCTCGGCTTCGCGGCGCAGGGCTTGCAGCACACTGCTGGTGGGCGGGAAACCCTGGGTGTTGCGCTGGCTGTCGACGAAGTGTTCCAGCAACAGGGTGTCGAAGTCTTCGCCGCCCAGGAAGTTGTCGCCGGCGCTGGCGCGCACTTCCATCACGCCGTCGAACAGCTCGATGATCGACACGTCAAAGGTGCCGCCGCCGAGGTCGAACACCAGGAACGAGGTTTCCTTGTCACGCTGGTGCAGGCCGTAGGCCAAGGCGGCGGCGGTGGGTTCGTTGATGAGTTTTTCAACATTGAGCCCCGCCAGTTCACCGGCGATGCGCGTGGCTTTGCGCTGGCCGTCGCTGAAGTAGGCGGGCACGCTGATCACTGCCTCGGTGACGGTCTGGCCGTAGGTGCGCTCGATGTCTTCTTTGAGGCTTTTGAGCACCAACGCCGAGAGTTCTTCGGGACGGAACGAGCGGTCGCCCAGGCGAACTTCGGTGGCACTGCCCATGAAGCGCTTGAACAGCGACGTGGTCAGGTGTGGGTGGGTGTGCAGGCGTTCCTTGGCGGCTTGGCCCACCAGAATGCGGCCTTGGTCGTCCAGGCCAACCACACTCGGGGTCAGCAGCTGGCCAAGGGCATTGGGCACCATTTTGGCGGCATCGCCGCGCCAGACGGCGGCCAGGCTGTTGGTCGTCCCCAGGTCGATTCCTACGATCATTACGACAAGCTCCCTCTGTGGTCTGTAAGAATCTGTTACCAATTTTACCCTGAAAGGTTTGGCAGAAAGCAAGGTGCAAGACTTGATGGGGTTGTATGGGGGGGCTTGGTAGATATGAGTACATATCCGTTGCTGCGGTAACGGCTTCGTAGGGTTCCGCTCTTACAGCGGGTCACTTTTGGCAAACGCCCGGAATGCCGGCCCAGCCAAAAGTAACCAAAAGGTCTTTGCCCCACCACTCGGTGCCTCGCTTAGGCTCGGCATGCCAGAACGAAGGCCCGGTTCCGCGGGTCGCCGCGCTGGGCCATCCATGGCCCAGCGCGGCTAAACCGGCATCCCTGCCGGTTTACCCGCTCCACCGTGCCTACGTGCGGCCATCGTGGTTAACGGGGCCTGTCAGATCAAAATCAAAAGCAGATCAAAAGCAGAGCACGGCGGCCTAGTAGCCGACCTGAGTGTTTGAAGCAAAAGCAGGGCAACAGCAGAGCAAAAACAGATCAGAAGCAGATCTGTTTTTCTGTGGGAGCTGGCTTGCCTGCGATGCAGACACCTCGGTACATCAGGCATACCCAGGTGATGCTTTCGCAGGCAAGCCAGCTCCCACATTGACCGAGTGCACACATCTACCTGAATGTACTGAGCTCCAAATGTGGGAGCGGGCTTGCTCGCGAATGCGGTGTGTCAGTTACAAATAAACTGACTGACACACCGCCATCGGGAGCAAGTCGAACCGTCGCACCGCCCCCCCACAATTTGACTGAGTTCAGCTTCCAAGATCAGGTCGGCTGTCAGGCCGCCTGGCTTTCGCTTTTGATCTAACCACTCGCAGGGCAGCAGCACAGCAAGAACAGATCAAAAGCAGAGCTGCTTTTCTGTGGGAGCTGGCTTGCCTGCGATGCTGACACCTCGGTACATCAGGCATTACCAGTTGATGCCTTCGCAGGCAAGCCAGCTCCCACCTTTGACCGAGTACACACATCTACCTGAATGTAATGAGCTCAAAATGTGGGAGCGGGCTTGCTCGCGAATGCGGTGGGTCAGTTATAAATGAGCTGACTGACACACCGCCATCGGGAGCAAGTCGAACCGTCGCACCGCCCCTCCCACATTTAACCGAGTTCAGCTTCCAAGATCAGGTCGGCTGTCAGGCCGCCTCGCTTTCGCTTTTGATCTAACCACTCGCAGGGCAGCAGCACAGCAAGAACAGATCAAAAGCAGAGCTGCTTTTCTGTGGGAGCTGGCTTGCCTGCGATGCAGATACCTCGGTACATCAGGTGCACCGAGTTGATGCCTTCGCAGGCAAGCCAGCTCCCACATTTGACCGAGTACACACATTTAACTGATGTACTGAGCTCCAAATGTGGGAGCGGGCTTGCTCGCGAATACGGTGGGTCAGTTACAAATGAGCTGACTGACACTCCGCCATCGGGAGCAAGTCGAACCGTCGCACCGCCCCTCCCACAATTTGACCGAGAACAGCTTCAGTAAACAGGTCGGCTGTCAGGCCGCCTCGCGTTTGCTTTTGATCTAACCACTCAGGTCGGCTACTAGGCCGCCGTGCTCTTGCTTTTGATCTTGATTTTGATCTTAGGCGCCCCGTTAACCACGCTGGCCGAACGCAGGCTTTGGAGCGGGGGTAAACCGGCAGGACGCCGGTTTAGCCGCGCTGGGCCAAGGATGGCCCATCGCGGCGGCCCCCGCTCCAAAGCCTGCGTGAGGGCACACCGAGCCGGAGGCGAGGTGCCGAGTGGTGGGGCAAGAGCCTTTTGGTTACTTTTGGGCTCTTTTCAAAAGTGACCCGCCGTAAGGGCGGAACCCATCTCAGCCATCACCCAAACAACGGATATGTACTCAGCGAACCCGCGTTGATCAACGACGGCCAATAAAATGGCAAAAAAAAACCGCTTCCGGTGAGGGAAGCGGTTTTATCTACAACAGCCCGATCAGAACAACTTCAGTGCCGGTGCTTCTTCTTTCAACGGCTCGTTCTTCGCGGTCTGCTCGTTCCAGCCACCACCGAGGGCCTTGTACAGGTTGACCTCGCTGTTGAGCTGCGCCAGGCGGTCAGTGATCAGCGATTGCTGGGCACTGAACAGCTGGCGCTGGGCATCGAGGAACGTCAGGTTGCTGTCGACACCAATGCGGTAGCGACGCTCGGCCAGGCGGTAGTAATCCTGGTTGGCGGCGACGAAGCCACGTTGGGCATCCAACTGCTGCTTGTAGGTCTCACGGGCGGCGAGGCCGTCGGAGACTTCCTGGAAGCCGGTCTGGATCGCCTTCTCGTAGGTGGCCACGTTGATCTCTTTCTGGATCTTCGAGTAGTCCAGGCTTGCGCGCAGGCTACCGGCGTTGAAGATCGGGATGTTGATCTGCGGAGCAAACGACCAGGTGCCCGAGCCGCCTTTGAACAGGCCGCCCAAGGTTGGGCTGGCGGTGCCGGCACTGGCCGTCAGGCTGATGCTCGGGAAGAACGCTGCACGCGCCGCGCCGATATTGGCGTTGGCGGCCTTGAGGTTGTATTCGGCCTGCACAATGTCGGGACGACGTTGCAGCAGGTCCGATGGCAACCCGGCAGGCACTTCGCTCAGCAGGTCATCGGCCAGCGGCTTGCTGGCGATATTCGCCGGCAGGCCGGTGCCCAGCAGCAGGGTCAGGCTGTTTTCGTCCTGGGCCACTTGGCGGGTGTAGCGCGCCAGTGCCACTCGGGCGTTTTCCACCGAGGTACGCGCCTGGCTGAGGTCGAGGGCCGAGGCCACGCCGACTTCATTGCTGCGCGAGGTCAGTTTGTAGCTCTGTTCAAACGCGCCCAGGGTGTCCTGGGTCAGCTTGAGCAGTTCCTTGTCGGCCTGCCAGGTCAGGTAGGCGTTGGCCACACTGGCCACCAAACTGATCTGGGTGCTGCGCCGCGCTTCTTCAGTGGCGAAGTACTTTTGCAGTGCTTCTTCACTGAGGCTGCGTACGCGGCCGAACAGGTCCAGCTCATACGAGCTGATCCCAAGGCCGGCCGAGTACTGGCTGGTGATGCCCGCTTCGCCGGTCTGCGACAGCTTGGCCGGGGTACGCGAACGGCTGCCGCTGCCGGTGGCCGAGATGGCCGGGAACAGGTCGGCACGCTGGATCTGGTACTGCGCCGCGTAGGCGTCAATGTTCAGGGCCGCGACACGCAGGTCACGGTTGTTCACCAACGCGGTCTGGATCAGCTGTTGCAGGGCAGGGTCATGGAAAAACTGCTTCCAGCCCTGCTCGGCAGCGGCCTGGCCCGGCGCCTGGGCCGACGAATACGCCGGCCCCTGCGGGAACTGTGCAGCCACCGGCGCTTCGGGGCGCTGATAGTCAGGTATCAGCGAGCAGCCACTGAGCACGAATGCCGTGACGGCTAGGGAAAGTAGCGACTTGCTCATTGGCCAGCCTCTTTAGGAGTTTCAGTAGTAACCGTCTTTTTACGCTCACCCGCGGCCGATACGGTCGCGAAGAACAGTGGCACCCAGAAGATCGCCAGGACGGTGGCGGTGATCATACCGCCGATTACGCCGGTGCCGATTGCATGCTGGCTGCCCGAGCCTGCGCCGGTGGAGATCGCCAGTGGCAATACGCCGAGGACGAATGCCATGGAGGTCATGATGATCGGCCGCAGACGCATGCGGGACGCCTCGATGGCCGCCTCGACGATGCCTTTGCCTTGCTCATGGAGCTCTTTGGCAAACTCCACGATCAGGATGGCGTTTTTCGCCGCCAAGCCCACCGTCACCAATAGGCCCACCTGGAAGAACACGTCGTTGGACAACCCGCGCATGCTGGTCGCCATCAACGCACCCACAACCCCCAGCGGCACTACCAGGATCACAGCGATCGGGATCGACCAGCTTTCGTACAGTGCCGCGAGGCAGAGGAACACCACCAGCAGCGACAAGGCGTACAACGCAGGCGCCTGGGAGCCGGACAGACGTTCTTCATACGACAGGCCCGTCCACGCATAGCCAACACCCGCCGGCAGTTGCTTGGCGATACGCTCGACTTCGGCCATGGCGTCACCGGTACTGTAGCCCGGAGCTGGCGTACCGAGGACTTCCATCGCCGCTACACCGTTATAGCGCGAGAGTTTCGGCGAACCGAAGATCCACTTGCCCGAAGCGATGGCGGACAACGGCACCATCTTCCCGGAGTCGCTACGCACGTACCATTTGTTCAGGTCTTCAGGCGACATGCGGCTGGCAGCATCACCTTGCACGTACACCTTCTTCACCCGACCACGGTCGATGAAGTCGTTGACGTAGCTGCCACCCAGGGCAATCGCCAGGGTCTGGTTGATATTCGACAGGGTGATGCCTTGGGCACTGGCCTTCTCGTCGTCGACGGTGAGCTCGTACTGCGGCTCATCGTTCACGCCGTTGGGGCGCACGCCTGCCAGAATTTTGCTTTGTGCTGCCATACCGAGGAACTGGTTACGCGCCGCCATCAATTTATCGTGGCCGACACCGCCCTGGTCTTGCAGGAACACGTCGAAGCCGGTGGCGTTACCCAGTTCCAGTACAGACGGCGGCACGATGGCAAATACCATGGCGTCCTTGAAGGTCTGCATGAAGTAGCCTTGGGCGCGCTTGGCGATTTCGAACACCGAGTTGGACGCGTCACGCTCGTCCCACGGTTTGAGCATCACAAAGGCCAGGCCCGAGCTTTGGCCACGACCGGCGAAGTTGAAGCCGTTTACGGTAAACACCGATTTTACGCCTTTGCCTTCGCCCGGCTCGCCTTCCTTGTCGTTGAGCAGGAATGCACGCATATCGTCGATGACTTTTTGCGTACGTTCAGCCGAAGAACCGACCGGCGTCTGCACCTGGGCAAAAATCACGCCCTGGTCTTCATCGGGCAGGAACGCGGCAGGGATGCGCATGAACAGCCACACCATACCGACGATGATCAGCAGGTACACCAGAAACGCCGGGATCTTGTGCTTGATCATGTTACCCACGCCGCGCTCGTAGCTCAGTACGCCACGGTCGAAGGTGCGGTTGAACCAGCCGAAGAAACCACGCTTGGGTTGGCCGTGTTTTTCCGGGTCGATCGGCTTGAGCATGGTGGCGCACAAGGCCGGGGTGAAGATCAACGCAACCAGTACCGACAACGCCATGGCCGAAACGATGGTGATGGAGAACTGTTTGTAGATCACACCGGTGGAGCCACCGAAGAACGCCATCGGCAACAGTACCGCCGACAGTACCAGCGCAATACCCACCAGGGCGCCCTGGATCTGGCCCATGGACTTGACCGTCGCTTCTTTAGGCGACAAGTGTTCCTCAGCCATTACCCGTTCGACGTTCTCCACCACGACGATGGCGTCATCCACCAGCAAGCCGATGGCCAGGATCATGCCGAACATGGTCAGGGTGTTGATGGTGAAACCGAACGCGGCCAGGATCCCGAAGGTACCCAAGAGCACCACCGGTACGGTCATGGTAGTGATGATGGTGGCGCGGAAGTTCTGCAGGAACAGGAACATCACCAGGAACACCAGCACGATCGCTTCGACCAGGGTGTCAACTACACCGGAGATCGATTCGGTCACCACCGGGGTGGTGTCATACGGCACCACCGCCTTCATGCCAGGTGGGAAGAACGGTTCAAGCGACGCTACGGTGGCGCGGATGGCCTTGCCGGTGTCCAGGGCGTTGGCGCCCGAAGCCAGCTTGATCGCCATACCGGAAGCCGGCTTGCCGTTGAACTGCGCAGCGATGCTGTAGTTCTGACCACCGAGCTCAATACGGGCGACATCCTTCAGGCGTACCTGTGAGCCGTCGGTATTGACCTTCATCAGGATATTGCCGAACTGCTCTGCAGTCTGCAGACGGGTCTTGCCAATGATCGTGGCGTTCAACTGGGTGCCGGGCAGGGCTGGCAGGCCGCCCAGTTGGCCGGTAGCCACCTGTACGTTCTGCGCGGAGATCGCCGTGCTGACATCCACCGGCGTGAGCTGGTAGTTGTTCAGCTTGCCCGGGTCGAGCCAGATACGCATGGCGTACTGCGAACCGAACACCTGGAAGTCACCCACACCTGCGGTCCGCGAAATCGGATCCTGGATGTTCGACACGATGTAGTTGGACAGGTCGTCCTTGGTCATGCTGCCGTCTTCCGACACCAGACCGATCACCATCAGGAAGTTCTTCACCGACTTGGTCACGCGGATACCCTGCTGCTGCACTTCTTGCGGCAGCAGTGGGGTGGCCAGGTTCAGCTTGTTCTGCACCTGAACCTGGGCGATATCCGGGTTGGTGCCCTGGTTGAACGTCACGGTGATGGTCATGCTGCCGTCGGAGTTACTGTCCGAGGAAACATAACGCAGGTTGTCGATACCGTTGAGCTGTTGCTCGATCACCTGCACCACGGTGTCCTGCACGGTTTGTGCGGACGCGCCTGGGTAGGTCACCTGGATGTCGATGGCGGTCGGCGCGATGGCCGGGTATTGGTTGATGGGCAACTTCATGATCGAAAGTGCCCCGACCAGCATGATCACCAGGGCAATTACCCAGGCAAAAATGGGACGGTCGATAAAAAATTTCGACATGGGTTACTCCCCTTTGCCAGCAGCGGCAGCAGGAGCGGCAGCATTGCCAGCGTCAGCAGGCTTGGCGTTGTCGGCCGGCTTGACCTTGACCTCGGCGCCCGGCTTGACGTACTGCAAGCCTTCGGTGATCACACGGTCGCCGGCGTTCAAGCCTTTTTCCACCAGCCAGTAGGCGCCGTACGTACGGTTAGCCACCAGTTCACGCTGCTCAACCTTGTTGTCGGCATTGACGATCAGCGCCGTTGGTGTGCCCTTCAGGTCACGGGTCACGCCTTGCTGCGGAGCCAGGATGGCCTTGCTGTTCACACCGGCTTGCAGCTGGGCGTGCACGAACATGCCCGGCAGCAGGGCGTGGTCAGGGTTCGGGAACACGGCGCGCAGGGTTACGGAGCCGGTGGTCTGGTCGACAGACACTTCGGAAAATTCCAGCTTGCCGTCCACGCCATAGGCGCTGCCGTCTTCCAGGGTCAGCTTGACTTTGGCGGCGTTGTCGCCGGCCTTTTCCAGCTGGCCGCTTGCCAGGTCGCGGCGCAGTTTCAGCATTTCTGCCGAAGACTGCGTGACGTCGACGTAGATCGGGTCCAGTTGCTGGATCACGGCCATGGCATCGGTCTGACCATTGCTGACCAGTGCGCCTTCGGTGACCGAGGAACGGCCGATCCGCCCGGAGATCGGCGCGAACACTTTGGTGTAGCGCACGTTGATCTGGGCGGTTTGAACGTTGGCTTCGGCGGTCATGCGGTTGGCGACGGCAGTGTCGTATTCCTGACGGCTGACGGCTTGTTCATCCACCAACTGCTTGTAGCGGTCGGTGATCGACTTGGTCTGGGTCAGGGTCGCTTGCGCGCTTTTCAAGGTGGCGTCATACACCGACGGGTCGATCTGGTAGAGCTGCTGCCCTTCCTTCACGTCGCCGCCTTCCTTGAACAGGCGCTTGAGAATGATGCCGTTGACCTGAGGCCGAACTTCCGCAATGCGGTAGGCCGTGGTGCGGCCTGGCAGTTCGGAGGTCAGGGTAAAGGCTTGCGGTTGAATAGTGACCACGCCGACCTGAGGGATTTGAGCGGGCGGAGCCGCTTCTTCCTTTTTACATCCGCTGAGCAGCGATGCCAGGGCGACGGCAGTGACCAGAGCGGTAACAGCTGGCTTAAGTTGCATGAAGATCCTCGGGTCAGGCGCGCAGAATGCGCACAAGAAGTGTGGAAGGGTAAAAAACAAGCTGTGAGTAGATAAGTAGCTTGCTACGCAATATACTTACGTTCATGGTTGTTTGTAAACTCTTGACAGGCTTCGCAGATTGTTGACAAAGCAACTGCCAAAGCCTCGATTTTAGTACGTTCGGCGCCCATGACGGTGTCGTCCCACAATTATTCAGATGATCGTTACCGCCTATTAAAGCTGCGTTACCGATAGTCCCAAGTGTTCTGATTGAGGTTTTACTGCCATGGTTCGTCGCACCAAAGAGGAAGCTCAGGAAACGCGCAGCCAGATTCTCGACGCCGCCGAACAGGCTTTTTATGAGCGCGGCGTTGCGCGCACTACGCTGGCGGACATCGCGGCGTTGGCCGGCGTGACGCGCGGTGCTATCTATTGGCATTTCAGCAATAAGTCCGATTTGCTGCAGGCACTGCTCGACACGCTGCACGAACCCTTGGACGAATTGGCCCGAGCGAGTGAAAGCGAAGATGAAGTCGACCCGCTGGGCTGTATGCGCAAGCTGTTGATTCATTTGTTTCATCAGGTGGCCCTGGACCCGAAAACCCGGCGCATCAACGAGATTTTGTTTCATAAGTGCGAGTTCACCGATGAAATGTGTGACATGCGTCGCCAACGCCAGACCCATAGCCTGGAATGTAACCTGCGTATCGGCCTGACTCTGCGTAACGCGGTCCATCGCGGGCAACTTCCGGAAAATCTCGACACCACCCGTGGTGCGGTGTGCATGCATGCCTATATCAATGGGCTCATCGGCCAGTGGCTGCTGGTGCCCGACAGCTTTCAGCTACATCAGGAGGCTGAACGTTGGGTTGATGCGGGGCTGGACATGCTGCGCCTGAGCCCCAGCCTACGCAATTAAGACAAAATGCGTAATTGCGTCCAGTTGTGTCAATAGTAAAGACCAGAGACGGTCAATCGTCCCTTCGGCTGATCGGTGGGGTGACTTTATATACGGGCTGGCGGGCGGTTGATAGGTAGCCGACTAAGTATTTTGTAGCGATATTGTTGCAATGCTGTGAAGGAATGTTTCCCATCCTTCGTACGATCGTTCCCGCGCTCAGCGTGGGAATGCATCCTGTGACGCTTCGCGTCACGCTTTAGGAGCAGACGCAGAGCGTCCAGGGCGGCGTTCCCACGCAGAGCATGGGGACGATCAAACAGGCGTAAAAAAGCCCCGGTTCTTGCGAGCCGGGGCTTTTTCGTTTCAGCTTGTTGCTTTAGATCGCCAGCGTCGGGTAGTCGATATAACCGACCGGGCCCTTGGCGTAGAAGGTTTCCGGGTGCGCTTCGTTCAGCGGCGCATCGGCTTTCAGACGCGCCGGCAGGTCCGGGTTGGCAATGAACGGTACGCCGAAGGCCACCGCATCGGCTTTGCCCGAGGCCAGCCAGGCGTTGGCGCTGTCCTTGGTGAAGCGTTCGTTGGCGATGTACGGGCCGCCGAAGGCTTTTTTCAATTGTGGGCCAAGGCTGTCGCCGGCTTCTTTTTCACGCGAGCAGATGAACGCGATGCCACGCTTGCCCAGTTCGCTGGCGACGTAGGTGAAGGTCTCGGCCAGGTTGTCGTCGCCCATGTCATGGGCGTCGGCGCGCGGTGCCAAGTGCACACCCACACGGCCGGCGCCCCAGACTTCGATGGCCGCGTCAGTCACTTCCAGCAGCAGGCGCGCACGGTTTTCCAGGGAGCCGCCGTAGTTGTCGGTGCGCTGGTTGGTGCTGCTTTGCAGGAACTGGTCGAGCAGGTAGCCGTTGGCGCCGTGGATCTCCACGCCGTCAAAGCCTGCGGCCTTGGCGTTTTCGGCACCCACGCGGTAGGCGTCGACGATGTCGGCGATTTCAGCAGTTTCCAGGGCGCGTGGGGTTGGGTAGTCGGCGAGTGGACGCACCAGGCTGACGTGGCCTTTAGGCTGGATCGCGCTCGGTGCCACCGGGGTTTCGCCGTTCAGGTAGGACTCGTGGGAGATGCGGCCGACGTGCCACAGTTGCAGGACGATCTTGCCGCCCGCGCCGTGCACGGCCTTGGTCACGTTGGCCCAGCCACGTACCTGGTCGTTGGACCAGATGCCTGGAGTGTCCGGGTAGCCCACGCCCAGCGGCGTCACGGAAGTGGCTTCGCTGAGGATCAGCCCCGCAGAGGCGCGTTGTACGTAGTACTCGGCCATCAGCGCGTTCGGTACGCGGCCGGTGTCAGCGCGGCAGCGCGTCAGCGGCGCCATGATAATGCGGTTGGACAGTTCCAGGTCGCCCAGTTTGATCGGATCGAAAATAGTCGTCATGGGATAACACCCTTCTCTTTAAGTGGATTGATCAGTTGGTCGCAGGGGCCAGGTCGGCATCGCCGCTCTGACGGAAAGTAATCAGGGTGACCAGCAGGGCCAGGACCGCCAGGGCCGCAGCCGCCAAGGGCACGCTGGTCAGGCCGAAACCGTGGGCAATCACGCTGCCGCCAACCCAGGCGCCAAGGGCGTTGCCGATGTTGAAGGCGCCGATGTTCAGGGTGGACACCAGGTTCGGTGCCGCCTTGCCGAAGGTCACCACGTTGATTTGCAGCGCCGGCACGGCGGCGAACGAGGCGGTGGCCCACAGGAACAAGGTGATTTCAGTCGGGATCAGCGCGACGCTGGTCCAGGTCAGTACGGTGGAGACCACCGCCATGCTGATGAACACGCCGATCAAGGTGGCCGCGAGGCGTTTGTCCGCCAGCTTGCCGCCGATGATGTTACCCACGGTGAGGCCCAGGCCGATCAGCAGCAGGGTCCAGGTCACGCCCTTGGGCGATACGCCGGTGACGTCGCCGAGCAGCGGCGCGACGTAGGTGAAGAGGGTGAACATGGACGCGGCGAACAGCGCGGTCATGGTCAGCGACAACCAGATGCCGGCGCCTTTGAGGGCCGCCAGTTCGGCGCGCATGTCGAGTTTTTCTTCATCACGCTTGGCCGGCAGAAAGCGGATCAGGCCGATCAGCGCCACCACACCAATGACCGTCACGGCCCAGAAGGTCGAGCGCCAGCCGGCTTCCTGGCCCAGTGCAGTGCCCAATGGCACGCCGAGCACGTTGGCCAGGGTCAAGCCGGTGAACATCAAGGCCACGGCCGAAGCACGCTTGTTGGCCGGCACCAGGTTGGCCGCTACCACTGAACCAATCCCAAAGAACGCCCCGTGGCACAGCGCGGTGACCACACGGGCAACCATCAGCACGTTGTAGTCACTGGCCAGGGCGCAGAGCAGGTTGCCGATAATAAAGATGCCCATCAGCGCTACCAGTGCGGCCTTGCGTGGCAGCTTGGCGGTGGCCAGTGCCATGAAAGGGGCGCCGATGGCCACGCCCAAGGCGTAGCCGGTGACCAGCCAGCCGGCGCCGGGAATCGACACGCCCAAGTCCGCCGCCACATCGGGCAGCAAGCCCATGATGACGAACTCGGTGGTGCCGATGGCGAAGGCGCTCAGGGCCAGTATGAGTAGCGAGAGGGGCATTAGCGTTTCCTTGGTTACAGCGGTTCGATGATTTCAGCGCTGAGTTCATTAGTGAGCGCTGCGAGGAAGGCTTGGATCACTTCCTCATTGCGTTTGAAAAAGTGCCACTGCCCGGCCTTCTGGCTGCTGATCAACCCGGCCCGTTGCAGCGTGGCCAGGTGGGCCGACACGGTCGACTGGGACAAGCCACAGCGCTGGTCGATCTGCCCGGCGCAGATGCCGTATTCGTGGTTGTGCACTTGCTCGGGGAACTGCACTTTCGGGTCTTTCAGCCAGGTGAGGATGTCTCGTCGTACTGGGTGCGCCAGGGCTTTTATTATTTCGTCGAGGTCGATGGACATGGCAGATGCTCGTTTTCGTAAAACGTTATATCGCGATGAGGCGAACTTTAAATCGTTACATCCCGATACACCAATATGCTTTTGATCTTAGGTCAGGCTATTTCGGTATATCGGGTTATAACGATGCATTGGCGGCAGTGGTAGACTGCGCGCCATGAATTATCTCGCACATCTGCACCTGGGCGGCCAACTTCCTGCGCAATTGCTGGGCAGCCTCTATGGCGACTTCGTCAAAGGTCGCCTGCAAGGCCAGTTCAGCCCGCAAATCGAGTCGGCGATTCAGTTGCATCGCTCCATCGACCGCTTCACCGACAGCCATCCGCTGGTCGGCGAGGCGTTGTCACGCTTCAGCCTGACCCGCAAGCGCTACGCCGGGATTGTCCTCGATGTGTTTTTCGATCACTGCCTGGCGCGAGATTGGGCGGTGTATGCCGACCAGCCGCTGGAGCGCTTCACCGCGCAGGTGTACCGCGTGCTGGCGGCCGAGCCGCAGTTACCGGGGCGGCTGGCGCAGATCGCGCCGTATATGGCGGCGGATGATTGGCTGGGTTCGTACCGTGAGTTCGCGATGATGGAGCAGGTGTTGCGCGGGATCTCGCGGCGCCTGACACAGCCTGAGGAGTTGAGGCATGCCATGCAGGAGTTGCGGGTGTTGTATGAGCCGCTGAGTGAAGACTTTCGGCTGTTCTATCCAGAGTTGCAGGCGTTTGCACACACCCATCTGACTGCTGATATCTAAATGTGGGAGCGGGCTTGCTCGCGAATGCGGTGTATCAGTCAGTATATTTGTTGCTGACAGACCGCATTCGCGAGCGAGCCCGCTCCCACATTTTTTTGACTGTGCCCGCTTCAGGCAGCAAACGCCGGCCGCGCCGCCACTTGCTCTGCCTCCGGCAACGGCCCGAACAGCGCCTTCTGCACCGCCTGCTGCGCCTGGTATGCCAGCGCCGCGCGCTCTTGCCCGGCACAGGCAATCGGCGTGAGCACATGAATTTCCACATCGCCCTGGTCATTGGCAAACAGGCGCATCAGGTGCGAGAGCAAATCATCGTCGCCAATAAACGGCGCCAGCGGGTCCACTTGCCCGTCGCGCAGATAACGAATCGCCACCGGTTGCAGCGACACATCGGCATCAATCGCACTGGCCAGCAAGCGCCCGTGGAAAGTGCGCAGGCTGCGCCCATCGGTGGTGGTGCCTTCGGGGAACATCAGCAGCGGGTGCTGTTGCTCCAAATGACGAGTCATCTGCTTGCGGATCAACTGGCTGTCGCCCGAACCCCGGCGGATAAACAGGCTACCGGCCTTGGCCGCCAACCACCCGGCCACCGGCCAGGTGCGCACTTCGGCCTTGGACAGAAACGACAGCGGCGTGACCATGCCCAGCAGCGGGATGTCGGTCCAGGACACGTGATTGCTCACCCACAGCATCGGCGTTTGCGGCAGCTCACCGTGCACCGTCACGCGAAAGGGCAGGGCGTGGGTCAGCCGCGCCATGAAAAACCGCGACCAACGCTGGCGCCGCACCATCGAGTTGGCCACGCCCAAACGCTCGAACACACCAAACACACTGGCCATGCTCAAGCCCAGCGCCACCACCAGCAGCACCCGGGCGATGCGCCCGTACACGCGCAGGCGGCCCATTACATGGCCGCCTTGAAGTGGCGAGCGTAACGTGGGCACAACTCATCGCGCTTGAGCAGGATGAACACGTCGGCCACCTGGAAATCTTCATCCCAGCACGGCTCGCCGCAGATCTTCGCGCCCAGGCGCATGTAAGCCTTGAGCAACGGCGGCATTTCGGCGATCACGTTGGACGGCAGGTCCAGCGCCGGCAACGGTTTTTTCGGCTCGGCACGCAGGTGTTCGTTACACAGGTAGCGTTCGCGCAGGCGCTGCATGATCGCGTGGGCCTGGATGCCGCCATCGTGCATCGGAATACTCGCGCAGCCCATCAAGTAGCTGTAGCCGCCTTGGTTCAAGACTTCCGCCAACTCGCCCCACAACACCGCGATGGTGCCGCCGTTGCGGTAGGCCGGGTCGACGCACGTGCGGCCGATCTCCAGGATCGGGCCTTGCAGGTGCAGCAAGCCGTGCAGGCTGAATTCTTCTTCGCTGTAGAACCGGCCCAAGGTGCTGGCGGCCTGGTGGTCGAGCAAACGGGTGGTGGCGACCAGTCGACCGCTGTTCAAATCCCGCACGCCGATGTGGCTGCAGTGAACATCATAGTCATCCATGTCCAGACCCAGTTCCGCGCCTTTCAGCTTGGCGTTGAACTCGCCGCTGAACACGTTGAACCGCAGGGCCTGGGCTTCCTGCAAAGCCTGTGCGCCAACCAGGCGTTCGGCTTGCAGACGGCGTTCATTGCCGGTGTCGCTGATGCGGGCGATCTGAGTCATGGCGAATCTCCGAGTGCCGGCCACGTTTCGGCCAGTCGACTTGTTTGTCCAAACTCAGGCTATGTAGGCTCGGTGTCAGCGCCATGAAGTTACGGTGACGCTTAGATGACAGCCTTTTATGTAGCAAATCTGTCATGCGCCTGGGCTAGGCTCGCGGGCTTGAATGCCCCCTTGAGTTTGCGTCCATGGTCCGAGGCCTGTTGTGCGTTGCCCTTTTGTTAGTCACTGCCACCGCCCACGCCGAAACCTGGCCTGACAAGGAGTGGGCCAGGGGCACAGCACTCTCGGGACCCGCTGTCGATGCGCTGGATAACTACGCGTTCCCGCCCCGTGACGACGCCACCCGCCAAGGCATTCGCACCGACGCGCTGCTGGTGATCCGCGACGGCGTGATCATCTATGAACGCTACGCCGCGCCCACCACCGCCAGCACGCCGCACCTGACCTGGTCAGTCAGCAAAGGCCTGATGGCCACCGTGCTCGGCGTGGCCTACGGCGAAAACCGCTTCAAACTCACCGACCCCGCCGCACGCTTCTACCCGCCGATGAAACAGCACCCCAATGTCACCATGGCCGACCTGCTGCACTGGGCCTCAGGCCTGGACTGGCAGGAAGACTACGAATACGCCCCGCTGAAATCCTCGGTGGTGGCGATGCTCTACACCCGTGGCCGCGCCGACATGGCGGAGTTTGCCGCCGACACCGAAGCCGCCGCCGCACCCGGCCAGGCCTTCCGTTACTCCAGCGGCGACAGCAACATCTTGTCCGCCGCCCTCAAAGGCATGCTCGGCCACAAGGCCTATATGAGTTACCCGTGGGACGCGCTGTTCAAGCCGCTGGGCATTCATAACGCCACCTGGGAAACCGACGCCGACGAAACCTTCGTCGCCTCGTCCTACGCCTACCTCACCGCCCGCGACCTGGCGCGCGTCGGCCTGCTGATGGCGCGCGACGGTCGTTGGGGTGAGCAGCAGTTGCTGCCTAAAGAGTGGGTCGCCTTCAACCGCCAACCGTTCGACAAATACAAGGCTGGCCAGGACGAAGCCGTACCCGGCGGGCAATGGTGGCTGAACCAAGGCGCCCCAAGGCCATGGCCCGACGCTCCCGCCGACACCTTCGCCGCCCTTGGCCACTGGGGGCAGGCGTTGTTTGTGCTGCCCGACGAACACCTGGTGATCGTGCGCTACGGCGATGATCGCGACGGCACTTACCGCCACAACGAATTGCTCAAACGCGTGCTTGCGGCGGTGCAGCCATGATCCGTCGTCGGCCGTTTACCAGTGTGTTTATCCTGCTATTACTCGCGTTGCTGGGCTGGGTCTGGCACGAGCGCGTCAACCTGCAAGGCTTCCCCGACATCATCGCGGCGTACACGGCCAAGGAGTATTGCTCGTGCCGGTATGTGGAGAACAATCCCGCCGAGTATTGCCTGGGGTATGTGAAGCAGTACGTGCCGACCAGTGCGTTTATCGACAAGCCGGAGCGCAGTGAAGTGACGGCGAGCGGGTTGGGGCGTACGCATACGGCTCGGTGGTTAGGTGATCGCCAAGGCTGTCGCCTGAATCCCTGACACACCCCAAATCCCCTGTGGGAGCTGGCTTGCCTGCGATGGCCATAGGTATCTGCGCAACGCTTTGTGTGGTGCTGAGCCTGTGATGGGGTTAGGTCGATTGAGTACATATCCGTTGCTGCGGTAACGGCTTCGTATGGTTCCGCTCTTACAGCGGGTCACTTTTGGCAAACGCCCCAAAAGTAACCAAAAGGTCTTTGCCCCACCACTCGGTGCCTCGCTTAGGCTCGGCATGCCCGCACTCCGGCCCGGCTCCGCGGGTCGCCGCGATGGGCCATCCCTGGCCCAGCGCGGCTAAACCGGCATCCCTGCCGGTTTACCCGCTCCACCGTGCCTACGTGCGGCCATCGTGGTTAACGGGGCCTGTCAGATCAAAATCAAGATCAAAAGCAGAGCACGGCGGCCTAGTAGCCGACCTGAGTGGTTGAAGCAAAAGCAGGGCAACAGCACAGCAAAAACAGATCAGAAGCAGAGCTGCTTTTCTGTGGGAGCTGGCTTGCCTGCGATGCAGACACCTCGGTACATCAGGCATACCCAGGTGATGCCTTCGCAGGCAAGCCAGCTCCCACCTTTGACCGAGTACACACATCTACCTGATGTACTGAGCTCCAAATGTGGGAGCGGGCTTGCTCGCGAATGCGGTGGTTCAGTTACAAATGAACTGACTGACACACCGCCATCGGGAGCAAGCCCCTCCCACAGTTAACCGAGTTCAGCTTCCAAGACCAGGTCGGCTGTCAGGCCGCCTCGCTTTCGCTTTTGATCTAACCACTCAGGTCGGCTACTAGGCCGCCGTGCTGTAGATCTTGATCTTGATTTTGATCTTAGGCGCCCCGTTAAACCACGCTGGCCGAACGCAGGCTTTGGAGCGGGGGTAAACCGGCAGGACGCCGGTTTAGCCGCGCTGGGCCAAGGATGGCCCATCGCGGCGGCCCCCGCTCCAAAGCCTGCGTGAGGGCACACCGAGCCGGAGGCGAGGTGCCGAGTGGTGGGGCAAGAGCCTTTTGGTTACTTTTGGGCTCTTTTCAAAAGTGACCCGCTGTAAGAGCGGAACCCATTTCAGCCGTTACCCAAACAACGGATATGTACCCAGCGCCCCCCACGACAACCGCAGATGTGTAGATACCTATGCTGCGATGACAGCGGCACAAACAACAGTGATGTTGACTGACCTGCCGCTGTCGCAGGCAAGCCAGCTCCCACATTAGATGTGCGCTAACTGCCCTCAGGTTCCACCCAGTGGAACCACCTTTGATTGTCCTCCCGCCCACATCGCGGTTAGCTGGCGATGTGTCGCAAACAAGAACGGGAACACCCGCCTGTGAGGAGAATCACCATGCGCCCACACCAGCACATTCTGGATTGGCTCAGCGACGTCGCCAGCGACTTGCACGCCGTGCGTCAGGACATCCACGCCCACCCCGAACTCGGCTTTGAAGAGAACCGCACCTCGGCGCTCGTCGCGCAAGCCTTGAAAGGCTGGGGTTATGAAGTACACACCGGCATCGGCAAAACCGGTGTAGTCGGCGTGCTGCGCAATGGCAGCAGCCCGCGCACCCTGGGCATTCGCGCCGACATGGACGCCTTGCCCATCATCGAAAATACCGGCGCGGCCTACACCAGCCAGCACGCCGGCTGCATGCACGCCTGCGGCCACGACGGCCACACCACCATGCTGCTTGGCGCCGCGCGTTACCTGGCGGCGACTCGGCAATTCGACGGCACCTTGAACCTGATTTTCCAACCCGCCGAAGAAGGCCAGGGCGGCGCCGAGGCCATGCTGGCGGACGGTTTGCTGGAGCGTTTCCCCTGCGACGGCCTGTTCGGCATGCACAATATGCCGGGCCTGCCGGCTGGGCATCTGGGCTTGAGAGTCGGGCCGATGATGGCGTCCCAGGACTTGCTCACCGTGACTCTGGAAGGCGTCGGCGGCCATGGTTCCATGCCGCATCTCACGGTCGACCCACTGGTGGCAGCCGCGAGCATGGTCATGGCGTTGCAGACTGTGGTGTCGCGCAACATCGACACCCAGGAAGCCGCCGTGGTTACGGTCGGCGCGCTGCAAGCGGGGCAGGCTGCCAACGTGATTCCTCAACAAGCCCTATTGCGTTTGAGCTTGCGTGCGCTCAATCCGAAAGTGCGCGAACAGATGCTGGCGCGCGTCAACGCAATCATCCAAACCCAGGCCGCCAGCTTCGGCTGCACTGCACAAATCGAACACCGCCCGGCTTACCCGGTGCTGGTCAACCATGCCGAAGAAACCGAGTTCGCGCGCCAGGTCGGCGTCGCCTTGCTCGGCGCCGATGCGGTGGACGGCAACACCCGCACGCTGATGGGCAGCGAAGACTTCGCCTGGATGCTGCAACGCTGCCCCGGCAGTTACCTGTTTATCGGCAACGGCGTGTCGCGGCCGATGGTGCACAACCCCGCCTATGACTTTAACGACGACATCCTGCTGACCGGCGCCGCCTATTGGGGCGCGCTGGCCGAGAGCTGGCTCAAGCCTGCCTGACGACCGCACTTTTTCTGCCGCTGGACCCTTGCCCTTATCGGTTGAATGGAGTGTTCCTCATGCAGATTTCAAAACCCGGTGTTTCGCGCACCCGCCAAGTGGTGGCGGCGGTGATCGGCAACGCGCTGGAATGGTATGACTTCATCGTTTACGGCTTTTTGGCCAGCATCATCGCCCGGCAGTTTTTCCCCTCGGAAGATGAATACGCTTCGTTGCTGATGGCCCTGGCGACGTTTGGCGTGGGCTTTTTCATGCGCCCGGTGGGCGGCATCCTGTTGGGTATCTACTCGGACCGCAAAGGCCGCAAGGCGGCGATGCAGCTGATTATCCGGCTGATGACGGTGTCCATCGCGCTGATCGCCTTTGCGCCCAATTACGCCGCCATCGGCATGGGCGCGCCGTTGCTGATCGTGGTGGCGCGCATGCTCCAGGGCTTTGCTACTGGCGGTGAATACGCGAGTGCCACGGCGTTTCTGGTGGAGAGTGCACCGGCCCATCGCAAGGGCTTGTATGGCTCCTGGCAATTGGTGGGGCAGTGCCTGGCGGTGTTTGGTGGTGCGGCGATGGTGGCGCTGGTCACGCATTTCTTCTCGCCGCAGACCCTCGACCTGTGGGGCTGGCGCGTGCCGTTTGTGCTGGGCTTGCTGATCGGTCCGGTGGGGCTGTGGATTCGTCGGCACATGGAAGACCCGGAAGAATTCATCGAGGCACGCAGGCTGGCCACTGGCCCGGCGCCGAGCTTGATGGATGTAATCCGTGAGCATCGGCGCAGCATCCTCGTATCCATGGGCCTGGCCTGCGGGGCGACGGTGTCGTTCTACGTGGTGCTGGTGAATATGCCGACCTTCGCCCACAAAAGCCTCGGCTTGCCGCTGGACCAAGTGCTGATGGTGCAGATGTTTGCGGTGGCGCTGATGACCGTGGTGATTCCGCTCTCCGGCCTGCTTTCGGATCGCCTGGGGCGGCGGCCGGTGTTGATGGCTTTTACCCTGGCGTTCTTCGTGATGGTCTACCCGTTGTATGTGTGGGTGGCGGCCGCGCCGTCGATCGAGCGCTTGCTGGTGATGCAAGTAATGCTGTGCACGGCCATCGGCGGCTTCTTCGGCCCCGCGCCGACGGCATTGGCCGAGCAGTTTCCCATCGAGGTGCGCTCGACCGGCGTGTCGGTGGCCTATAACGTGGCGGTGATGGTGTTCGGCGGCTTTGCGCCGTTGATCGTGACGTGGCTGACCAAGGTGTTGGGCACGCCGGTGGCGCCGTCGTTTTACGTGTTGTTCGCTTGCGTGCTGACGCTGCTGGGCACTTACTGCATGCATGAGGCCCCACGGGCGAAGAAGCCGCTGCCGTTTTCGAGTGAGGTGAAGCCTTGAGCATTGTTGATTGGAATGCGACTGAGCTGTCGCGGGCGATTCATGCGCGGGACGTGTCGTGTGAAGACGTCATGCAGGCGTACCTGGCGCAGATCCAGCGGTTCAACCCCCGCGTGAATGCCCTGGTGTCACTGCGCGACGCCGATGACGTGCTGGCCGAGGCCCGGGCCTGTGATCGCGAACTGGACCAAGGCCAATCGCGCGGCTGGATGCACGGCATGCCCCAGGCAATCAAAGACCTGGCGGCCACCCAGGGCTTGCGCACCACCTTGGGCTCGCCGTTGTTTGCCGAGCATGTACCCAGCGAAGATGCCATCAGCGTGGCGCGCGTGCGCGCGAGCGGCGCGATCATTATCGGCAAGACCAACGTACCGGAGTTCGGCCTCGGTTCGCAGACCTACAACACCCTGTTCGGCACCACCGGCAACGCCTATGACCCACGCCGGGTGGCGGGCGGCAGCAGCGGCGGGGCGGCGGTGGCCCTGGCGCTGCGCATGCTGCCGGTGGCCGACGGCAGCGACATGATGGGCTCGCTGCGCAACCCGGCGGCATTCAACAATGTGTTCGGCCTGCGCCCGTCGCAGGGGCGCGTACCTCACGGGCCGATGCCGGAAGTGTTCGTGCAGCAACTGGGCACTGAAGGTCCGATGGGCCGCAGTGTTACGGATGTGGCGCGGCTGTTGAGTATCCAGGCCGGTTACGACCCTCGGGTGCCGTTGTCTTCCAAGGACGACCCGACGGTCTTGGGCCAACCCTTGCAGCGCGACTTCAACGGCGCGCGCCTCGGCTGGCTGGGGGATTACAACGGCTACTTGCCGATGGACAACGGCGTGCTGAGCCTGTGCGAATCGGCCCTCGGTGATTTCGCCGCGTTGGGTTGCGAAGTGCAAAGCTGCCAGCCGGAATTTTCCATGGCGCGTCTTTGGCGCAGTTGGCTGGTGCACCGCCATTGGCTGGTGCACGGCAATCTTGGCGCGGCCTACGCCAACCCGCAAAAACGCGCGTTGCTCAAACCCGAGGCGCAATGGGAAGTGGAGGGCGGCCTGGGCTTGAGTGCCCAGCAGGTGTATCAGGCGTCGGTGGATCGCAGTGAGTGGTATCGCGCCCTGGCCAAGCTGTTCGAGCGTTACGATTTCCTGCTGTTGCCCACCGCTCAAGTGTTCCCTTTCGATGCACAACAGGCGTGGCCGCGCCTCGTTGGCGGGCGTGAAATGGACACCTATCACCGTTGGATGGAAGTGGTGATCGGGCCGACGCTCGCCGGTTTGCCGAGCATGAGCGTGCCGGTGGGTTTCAGCCCTGGCGGCTTGCCCATGGGCTTGCAGATTATCGGCCCGGCCCAGGCAGATCGGGCGGTGCTGCAATTGGCTTACGCCCATGAACAGTTGACGCAATGGGTGCAGCGTCGGCCGCCGGCGTGCCTCCAATCGGGTGATTGACGCGCAACCGGGCCTGTATCTTGCTGTGAAAAATGATCATCTACCGGCAACAAGGAGATCGAACATGGGCAGCAACGCCGAGACAGGCACGGTACGGTCGGTTGAGCGCGCACTGGCGATTGTCGAATTGCTCGGTGAGCACCAGGCGTTGGGGCTGGAGGAGCTGCATTACCTGACGCGCCTGCCCAAGGCCACCGTGTCGCGCATGTTGCTGACCCTGCAAGAGCAGGGTTGGGTCTATCGCGGCCTGAGCGACCGCCGTTATCGCCTGCGTGCCCAGCGCTTGTTCGGCGACACTCAGCAACGCTTCAAGCGCCAGGTGGTGGAAAGCGCCGCGCCCTGGTTGCTTGAACTCAGTGAGCGCACCGGGCTGGTGGTGGATTTATCCTGTTTTGATGGCGAGCGCCTGGAGGTCATGGAAAGCGCGATCCCCAGCGTGCTGCGTAAGCTGTATCCGAACAATTGCCAGATTGTCGGCCAGCACGCCAGCCTGTTTCACTCGGCGATGGGCAAGGCGTGCCTGACGCAATTGCCCGCCGAAGAGGTGCAACGCCTGGCGGGCCGCGATCATGTGGCGGCCGATGAGCAATTGCACACCTGCGAGCAAACTCAGCACCAAGGTTTCGGCCAGCGCACCGAAGGTTATTGGGAATACACGGTGCGCCTGCCGTTCCTGATTCGCGCGGTGGCGTTGCCGGTGCAGGCCAATGGGCGGCTGGTCGGCAGCATGGCGTTGCACTGGCCGATGCATCAGGCGCCGGTGGAGCGCGTGTTGAACCTGCACATGGCCAGCCTTGAAGCGACGGTACGTGACGTGCAGCGGGCGCTGGCCTGAAGTACAGAGCGCTGACACACACCACAAAACCAATGTGGGAGCTGGCTTTGTCAGTTACATTGCGCCCGGCACCCGGCACAGTTAAGGTTCGTCCAGGTTTTTACCCCATGAGTCTTTATGTTCAATGTCAAACCCCTGGCCTTCACGCTGCTGACCTGCGCCGCTCTGCCTGCCCACGCCGATTGGTATCTGGATAACGAATCCTCACGCCTGTCGTTCGTCACCACCAAAAACACCGAGATCGCCGAAGTGCATCGTTTCCTGGTGTTGCACGGCAAGGTCGACAGCCGGGGCGCGGCACAGGTGCAAGTGGAGCTTGAGTCGGTCAACAGCGGTATTCCGCTGCGCGATGAGCGGATGCGCAATGACCTGTTCCAGATCAAGGCCTTTCCCGACGCGCTGATCAGTGCGCGGATCAACCTGCAACCGATCAATGATTTGGCCCCCGGCGCGCAAGTGGAATTGCGCCTGCCCCTGAGCGTCACCCTGCATGGCAAGACCCAAACCTACAGCGCCGAGCTGTTGGCTACGCGCCTGGATGACCGGCGTTTCCAGGTGGTGACCCTGGAGCCGGTGGTGTTGCATGCCGAGGATTTCGACTTGGCGCCGGGTGTGGCGGCGTTGCGTAAGGCGGCTGGGCTTAAGTCGATCAGTTTGTCGGTGCCGGTGGGTGCGGTACTGATCTTTACGGCGCGCTGAGATGAGCGGCGCGGTGTTCCCGTGGCGCAGCGCCAACCGTTTCGAGTTACTGATCGACGGGCCAAGCTTCTTCCCGCAGATGCTGGTGGCTATTGCCCGTGCTGAGCAGCAGGTCGACCTGGAGTTGTACCTGGTGGAAGCCGGGGCCTGTGCCGACGCCATGGTGCAGGCGCTGGTGCTGGCGGCCGAGCGTGGCGTACGCGTGCGCTGCCTGTTTGATGATTACGGCAGCCTGGCGTTTACCTTGGGGCTACGTAAACGGCTGACCGACGCGGGTGTGGAGCTGCGTTTTTACAATCGCTTGAGCTGGCGACGCTGGATGCGCAACCTGTACCGCGACCACCGCAAGCTGTTGCTGGTCGACCAGCGCATCGCCGTGGTGGGCGGAACCGGCGTGACGGATGAGTTCTGGACGCCAGGGCAAGATACGGCGGAGTGGCATGAAGTGATGGTGCAAATCAGCGGCCCCTTGGTGCTGGATTGGCAAGCGTTGTTCGACCGCCAATGGCACGCCAACGCGGCACGCCGGGAGTGGAAGCCCGCTACCCATTTCGGTTTGCCGCGCCTGCCCAAGGTGCCGGCGACCGGGCCTGGCCTGGGGCGCGTCGCGTATGCCGACGCCCGTCAGCACCGCGATATTTTGCAGTCGCTGATTCGCGCCTTGAACAGCAGCCAGCACCGCATCTGGCTGGCCACGCCGTATTTTCTGCCGACCTGGAGCGTGCGCCGTGCCTTGCGCCGCGCAGCCGGGCGCGGTGTGGATGTGCGTTTGCTGCTGACTGGCCCGCGCACCGATCACCCGTCCGTGCGCTACGCCGGCCACCGTTACTACCCGCGTCTGCTGCGCGCGGGCGTGCAGATCTTTGAATACCAGCCGTGCTTTCTGCACCTGAAAATGGTGTTGGTGGATGATTGGGTCAGCGTTGGCTCGTGCAATTTTGACCACTGGAATTTGCGCTTCAACCTGGAAGCCAATCTGGAAGCATTGGACCCTGAATTGACGCTGGCCGTGGCGGGCAGTTTCGAACGTGATTTTGCCCAGAGCCAGGCGGTGAGCCTGGAGGCGTGGAAGTCGCGGCCGTTGTGGCGGCGGGTGAAGCAGCGGGTGTGGGGCTGGATTGATCGCTTGGTGGTGAATCTGTTGGATCGGCGGGGGTAACGCCCCCGCCTTTTTTCGATTAGAACTGCAGCGAATACTGCGCGGTGATGCTTTGGTCGCGCGTGCGTTCACCGCGCTGTTGGCTGAAGCCGAAGTCCAACGTGCTGTCGCGGGTCAGGCGTGCGGTAGCCCCCAACTCCAGGCGGGTGCTGAGGCGATCCAGCGGCGCGCCGCTGACACTCATTACTCGCCCACCGTCCCAGGCTGCCTGGGTGGTGGGTTGCAGGTCGCCGCTGGCATGGGTGTAGGCCAGGCCGCCGCGCACGCTCAACCACGACGGGCCGATCTGCGCCTTGCCCAGGTCGAGGTTGACGCGCACACCACCGGTGGTCAGGTTGACGTTTTCCTTCGAACGCTTGCCCTTCAGTGCGGCCATGCCGCCGCGTTCCTTGAAGCCTTCGCTGCGCTGTTGCACATTGGCCAGTTGCAGGTATGGCTGCCAGTCCCAGAAGTCGTGGCTGAACTTATAGTTCGCTTCGGCAAACGTCTGCACGGTGCGGCTGGCGTACTTGGCGGTCAGGCGGTTCTCGACGCCGGGGAAGCTGACGCGGCGTTTTGTCTCGATCTCATGTTGCGCATACGCGATGCCGCCATACAGCCCGAACGCGTCCCACGTGTGGCCTGCGTGCAGGGCCAATTGGTAAGTGTCGACACTGGCTTTGCCTCGAGAGCCGGCCTTCACGTCAGTGCGGCCGCTGCCGGCCACCACGCCCAGGCGGGTGCCTTGTTCCAGCGTGTGATCGAACCCAAGCAGCAGGCCTGTGGTGCTGTGGGCGGTGCGCGAGGTGCCGCTGTCGCCTTCGAGTTGCCCGGATTGACGCGGCAGTTGCACCCAGACGCCTTGGTTTTTGGCGTCGAGTGCGGCGGTGCGGCGGTCTTGCGCCAGACGCTGACGGTCGAGTGCGGCCTGGCGCACTACGCGGCTGTTTTCGATCAGCACCGCTTGGGTGCTGGCATGCAATTCGCCGCTCAGTTGGTCCAGGGCCGAAGGTGCCTGCTCGGGAAACAGCGCGGTCAGGCGCTGCAGCATTGGGGAGGGCAGGGTTTCAGTGTCGGCAGCATTGGCGACGGCGCGCTGATTGGCAGTCTGCGCTGCCGATGCCAATGACCGGCCACGGCCGAACTCCACCAGCAAAGCGTTGCCCTGCTTGACCTGGGAGACGCTGAGGAAGGGCGAGAACTCGCGGCGGTCAATCGAGGCAAACTCGCCATTCAACGCACCCTGGGCCTGGAGGATGCTGTAGCGCTGGCCCAGGTAATAGCTGTTGGGTTGCGCGCTCAGGTACAGCGAGCCACCGTTGATCGATGCCTGGTTTTGCACCTGCAATTTTGCCGGCGCTGCCGGGCTGGCCAGCCCGGTCATCAGGGTTGAGCCGGCGGCTTGTGTGTAGTTGCCCTCGACGGCCAGGGAACCGTTCAGGCGCAGAACGCCACCGTCGACGTTGACGTCGCCCTTGAGCTGGTTGATGCCGTCCAGCTCCAGCACACCTTGCTTGAGCGTAGCCCCGGCGAAGCTGTTATTGCCGCTGAGGCGCAGCCAGCCGATGCCGGTTTTTTCCAGGCGGCCGGGGCCGCTGATATCGTTGCGCCAATCGTCCCAGGCACCGCCTTGCCAGACAATCGCGCCACCGGCAGGGCGGTCCATGTTCACCGAAGTGTCGACGCGCAATTGGCCGGGGCCGTCGATGGCTTTTTTCAGGTTCATCAGGCCCCAGCCGTAGACGTCGTCTACGCCTGGCTCACCGAGGTCGGTGGCGGTGGTGAGCAATATGTCGCGGATTTGCGGGTTGTCGAGGTAGGGGAAGCGTTGCATCAGCAGGGCCAGGCCGCCGGTGACGTGGGGGGCGGCGATGGAGGTGCCGGAGCCTGTCGCATAACCGAACTCGGCTTTATCGCCTGTCACTTCGAAACCGTCGACATCCCCATCGTTGTTGAAGTGGTTTGAGGTGTTTACGGTGCCTGTGACCCACGAGGAGGTGATATCCGTTCCAGGCGCAGCCAGGCACCAGTCTTTGCTGAAGCCGCAACGGTAGGAAACATTGCTCAAGGTCAGGTCTTTATTCAAGTTGACGACGGTCAACCAATACGGTTCCAACTGCGCAATGGCACGTGGCAGGCTGGGATGATGTCCGGGAATGGGTGCCGTTTGAGGGGTGGCGTTAATTGTCGGTGAATTGCCTGCTGACCATACTTGCAGCATTCCATACTTGATCGCATTTTCTGCGATGGCTTTGAGCTCTTCATAATGTGGAAGCTCCGTTTGGCTTAATAAAAAGTCCAATTCGGCTTCATTCGCAGGCGTCAGCGGGTGCCCCCAACTGTGATTGACGACACGTACATTCTGTTTATGCATTTCTGCGTAGGTAATGTCGATCGCATCCGCTGTCGCGGCGGGACCGTTCAATTTGTCCGTCAGGGAGGCGGGACCTCCAAGGTAGCTATTATTGAATCTGCGCACTGCACTCAAATTGGCCGCATAGGCCACACCATGGACCCCATTACCTTCGCGATTGGCGAGCGCTGTGCCGGCAACGAAAGTGCCATGGGGGTCGTACCGAGCACCCACCTCTTTGAGGTAAGCCTCAAGTTGGTCTCGGGTGAGGGTGCCGTCGGCAACGAGCTCCTCAAGGATTGGCAATGCTTCGGGCAATATGTCGACGAGATTCACTGCCGAACGATCGCCCTCGGTGTAGAAGCAGCCACCTGCCAATATTGTTCCACTTGCGCATCCGGGGTCTGCCAGGCGCACGCCGTAATTGGGCTTCCCCGCAAACTCGCTATGGCGCAGGTCGGTTCCCGTGTCGTAAACCCCCATTCGTATCCCTGCGCCACTCAACCCTCTTGCATAAGCGTAATCAGCACCAATTGCGCCCAACCCCCAGTTATTCTTGAATTCTTGACTGCGCCAACTTGCTGCGTCATGCAACCGGCCTTGTTCGACATAGCTTGCTGCTTCTACGGGCATGCCCGACAGGCAGCCGAGCACGCAGAGGGCGATTGCATTTCGTTTTAACGAAGATTGAACGGGCGCTTTTTTGGCTGCCGCTGGGGCGTTTTTCGTGGGTGACATAGTTCACACACACCTGCAAAAAATTGGGCTGACAGGTTGTGTGATAGGCGCGGAGGGTGATGTAGGACTTGGCTTGAATGGGTTGTGGAAAGTTAACTTTTTGCTGACGCAGGCATGCCAGTACGCAAGCCCCCTCTACCAAAGAAGAGGGGGCTGCACGTATTACAACAACTCGAACGTCTGCTGCTGCACATCCTGGGAGTCCAGGCCGATCTGCACATTGAACTCGCCCGGTTCCGCGGCGAACTTGAGCTGGGTGTTGTAGAACTTCAAGTCTTCCTCGGTGATGGTGAAGTGCAACGTGCGCTCTTCACCGGCCTTGAGCATGACCTTCTGGAAGTTCTTCAGCTCCTTGATCGGGCGGATCATCGAGCCGGCCACGTCCTGGATATACAGCTGCACCACGGTTTCGCCATCGACCTTGCCGGTGTTTTTCAGCGTGACGCTGGCGTCGAGCTTGCCGGTCTTGTTCAGCGTGGTGGACGACAGCGCCATGTCCGACAGGCTGAACGTGGTGTAGCTCAGGCCATAGCCGAACGGAAACAGCGGCCCGGTGGTGTCATCGAAGTATTGCGAGGTGTAGTTGCCCGGCTTGCCAGGGGTGAACGGCCGGCCGATGGTCAGGTGGTTGTAGTAGGTGGGAATCTGCCCAACCGAGCGTGGGAAGGTGATCGGCAGCTTGCCCGATGGGTTGTAGTCACCGAACAGCACGTCGGCGATGGCGTTGCCGCCTTCGGTGCCGGCGAACCAGGTTTCGAGGATCGCGTCGGCCTGTTGGTTCTCATCCACAATCGACAGTGGACGGCCGTTCATCAACACCAGCACCAGCGGTTTACCGGTGGCTTTCAAGGCCTTGATCAGGTCGCGCTGGCTTTGCGGGATGTTCAGGTCGGTGCGGCTCGAGGATTCGTGGGACATGCCACGGGACTCGCCCACGGCAGCCACCACCACGTCGGCGTCCTTCGCGGCTTTTACCGCTTCATCAATCAGCACCTGCGGCGGGCGGGTGTCATCCACCACTTCCGGCGCATCGAAGTTGAGGAAGTTGAGGTAATCGACCACGGCCTTGTCGTTGGTGATGTTAGCGCCACGCGCGTAGATCACTTTGCCTTTTTCGCCGATCACTGCGTTGAGACCGTCGAGCAGGGTCACCGATTGCGCCGGTCTGCCGGCGGCGGCCCAGCTGCCCATCATGTCGATCGGTGCCTTGGCCAGCGGGCCGACCAATGCGATGGTCGCGGTTTTTTTCAGCGGCAGGGTGTTGTTCTGGTTTTTCAGCAGCACCAGGCTGCGGCGCGCGATATCCCGTGCGTCGCTACGGTGCAGGCGGCTCTCGGCATACGTGTCGGCCGGGTCATCCTCGGCCTTGCCGATGCGCAGGTACGGGTCTTTGAACAGGCCCATGTCGTACTTGGCGCCGAGCACTTCGCGCACGGCGTTGTCGATGTCGCTTTGCTCGATCTCGCCGGACTTGAGCAGGCCCGGTAATTCCTTGCCGTACAGCGAGTCGTTCATGCTCATGTCGATGCCAGCCTTGATCGCCAGCTTGGCGGCTTCGCGCCCATCCTTGGCCACGCCGTGCTTGATCAGCTCGAAGATCGCGCCATGGTCGCTGACGGCCAGGCCTTTGAAGCCCCAGTCTTTGCGCAGCAAGTCGTTCATCAGCCAGGTGTTGGCGGTGGCGGGCACGCCGTTGATCGAGTTCAACGCCACCATCACGCCGCCGGCACCGGCCTTGATCGCCGCGTGGTAGGGCGGCAAGTAGTCCTGGTACATCTTGACCGGGCTCATGTCGACCACGTTGTAGTCGCGGCCGCCTTCCACCGCGCCATACAGGGCGAAGTGCTTGACGCTGGCCATGATGCTGTCGGCGTTGGCCGGGCTTGCGCCCTGGAACGCCTTGACCATCACTTCGGCAATGCGCGACGTCAGGTACGTGTCTTCGCCAAAACCCTCGGAGGTACGGCCCCAGCGCGGGTCGCGGGAGATGTCGACCATCGGCGCAAAGGTGATGTCGAGGCTGTCGGCGGCGGCTTCCTGGGCGGCGATGCGCCCGGACCGGCCGATGGCGTCCATGTCCCAGCTGGAGGCCAGGGCCAGGCTGATCGGGAAGATCGTACGGTGGCCGTGGATCACGTCATAGGCGAAGAACATCGGGATCTTCAACCGGCTGCGCATGGCCGCGTCCTGCATCGGACGGTTTTCCGGGCGGGTGATCGAGTTGAAGGTGCCGCCGATGCGGCCGGCGGCGATTTCCTTGCGGATCATCTCGCGGGGCATTTCGGGGCCGATGCTGATCAGGCGCAATTGGCCGATCTTTTCATCCAGGGTCATCTGCTTGAGCAGGTCGCTGACAAAGGCGTCCTTGTCTTTAAGCGCAGCAGGCTTTGTTTCTGCCCATACGGGGTGAGTGGCCAGCGTGGCAACAAGGCCGAGCAAACACAGCTTCTTCATGAATATCCTTTTTCGGCTCACTGCACAGCAAAAATGCGCTGTTCTGCCAAAATGTGGGGAACATATGTTGTTGTTCGAGTGTTATTGCAGTAAATGCACGACACTTGTGAACTCTTATTCGCGCTGGGCATCTTTTTAGCTGATTGGCTCAATGCAATCCAGTGGTGGCGGCGGATTATGCCCCAAGCGCGTGGTTTAAAGGGTTAGTCGTCAACTTCCATCAAGTTTGGGCAGGAGAAACACCATGCAAGCAGCACAACATTACCGCTGGGGCTTCAAGGCCGCAGCTTTGCTACTGATCAGCAGCGTGCTGAGCGGTTGCGGCATCAATACTATTCCGACCCTGGATGAACAGGCCAAGGCGGCCTGGGGCCAAGTGCAGAACCAATACCAGCGACGTGCCGACCTGATCCCCAACCTGGTGGAAGTGGTCAAGGGCTACGCGGCCCATGAGCAAGACACCCTCACCGCGGTGATTGAAGCGCGGGCCAAGGCCACCTCGATCCAGGTGGATGCCAGCACCCTCGACAACCCGGAAAAACTCAAGCAGTTCCAGCAAGCCCAGGATGGCCTGAGCGGTGCCCTCAGCCGCTTGATGGTGGTGTCCGAGCGCTACCCGGACCTGAAAGCCAACCAGAACTTCCTGGCCCTGCAGTCCCAACTTGAAGGCACGGAAAACCGTATTGCCGTGGCCCGTCGTGACTTTATCCAGGCGGTGCAGGCGTACAACACTGAAATCCGTACCTTCCCAGGCCGTCTGTGGCATAGCGTTATGTACAGCGACTTGCCGATCCGCGCCACGTTTGAGGCCACCAGTGCCGACGCCGATAAAGCGCCGCAAGTGAAGTTCAAATAAGGCTTCTCTGAGGTGTCGATGCGTTTATTACGGATAGGCTTGGCGCTGTGGTTGCTGGCCTGCGTCGGTGCGGCCCAGGCCGCGCTGACGTTCCCGCCATTGACCGGACGGGTGGTGGACACCGCCCAGATGATCGACCCGGCGGTACGTGCGCAGATTACCCAGCAATTGCAGGCGCTGGAGCAAACCTCGGGCGACCAGATCGTGGTGGTCACCGTGCCCGACCTGCAAGGCGTGCCTATTGAGGACTACGGTTACCAATTGGGTCGCCAGTGGGGCATCGGCCAGAAAGGCAAGGACAACGGTGCGTTGTTGATCGTCGCCCGCGATGAGCACAAATTGCGCATCGAAGTCGGCTATGGCCTTGAAGGTGTGCTGACCGATGCGCAGTCGTGGGTGATCATCAACCAGGTGATCGCGCCCAAGTTCAAGGCCGGTAATTTCAGCCAGGGCATCAGCGACGGCGTTGCGGCGATGGTGCAGGTGGTGGGCGGCGAGCCGCTGGCGGTGCCCGCCCATGTGGCGGATGCGAATTTCGCCAAGGATAACCCTGGGTTCTCCATCGGCTTGTTCATTCTGCTGATTGGCGTGTTGTGGCTGTGCAATCGCCTGGGCCTGCCGGTTGGCGCTATTTTGCTGGCTATTCTCAGCAGCAGTGGGCGCGGTGGCGGCGGGGGAGGCGGCGGTGGTGGCTTCAGAGGCGGCGGCGGTGGTTTCGGCGGCGGTGGTGCCTCAGGTGGCTGGTAATGAAGTGCGGCGGGTAATGACAATAACTAGAAAGGGGCATCTACAACCATGGCATTACTGAGTGAGCACGAGCAGCGCCAAGTCGCCGAAGCGATTGCCCGCGTCGAAAAAACCACCGACGCCGAACTGGTGACGGTGTTGGCGGCCCGTGCCGACGATTACGCCTACATCCCGCTGCTGTGGGCCAGCCTGATTGCCCTGGTGGTGCCCGGCGTGGTGCATTACTTGTCGGGCTACCTGACCATGTACACCTTGCTGTTGGCGCAGTGGGCGACGTTTATCGTGCTGTGCCTGGTGTTTCGTCTGCCCAAGGTCACCACTCGCTTGATCCCGCGTTCGGTGCGGCATTGGCGCGCGTCCAACCTGGCACGTCGGCAGTTTCTGGAGCAGAACCTGCACCACACGGTGGGCGGTACGGGCGTGCTGATTTTTGTCAGTGAGGCGGAGCGCTATGTGGAAATCCTGGTGGACGAGGGTATTTCCAAACGGCTGGATAACAGCAGTTGGGATGGCATCGTCAAGGCGTTTACCCAGCAGGTGAAACAAGGGCAGACGTTGGCGGGGTTTATTGCGTGTATTGAGGCGTGTGGCGAGTTGCTGAAGGTGCATGTGCCGGTGACTCAAACGCGTAATGAATTGCCCAATCGCCTGGTCGTACTCGAATAACCTGGGCCACACACGACCAAAATGTGGGAGCGGGCTTGCTCGCGAAAGCGGTGGATCAATCGCCGAGTGTGTTGGCTGACACTCCGCCTTCGCGAGCAAGCCCGCTCCCACATTGGGTTCTGCGGTTGCCGTTAGATTTGACCGTTGATCAAATAACCCCGTGCCCTTAACCACTATCCCCCCTAAAATGCCCGGCATTCCCAGCCCGAGGCGTTTTTGTTCATGTCTGCCACCGCTCAACCTGCCCGCCCTGCGCCGGATCATCACGCCCAGTTCATTGAACTGCTGAGCGCAAGCCTGGCGCAGCATGCGTTTATCAAGCTGGTGCTGGCCAAGTACGTTGGTGAGGAAGCCGAGCTGCAACGGCTGATCATCAAGCAGGTAGAGGTCAAGGAGCAGCCGTGCCTGTCCTTTGTCTACCGCTACAAGACCCGTGACATCACCAAGAACTTGCCCCTGGCCGACGGCGTGGCAACGATTGCCGAGTTGCTGCCCGCGTCGTTCAAGAACGCGCACTTGCTGTCGCTGACCGACGAAGCCCAGCTGGAATACAGCAAGAAGAACAAAAGCTCGTTGTTCAAAAGCAAGCCACAGCAACTGCGTGAGGCGCCATCCGCCGAGCACAACCGTGAGAAAAATCGCTTCCTCGACCTGAGCCGGCCGTTCCTGGCTGACCTTGGCGTAACGGATGCCAAGCAGGCGCTGATCCCGTCGATGTCGCGCAAGTGGAAGCAGATCAACAAGTTCATCGAAGTGTTCAGCCATGCGTTGACGTCGTCGCCGCTTAAGCTGGACCAGCCGGTACGCGTCGCCGACTTTGGTTCGGGCAAGGGTTACCTGACCTTCGCTATTCACGATTACCTGCGCAACACCCTCAAGGCCGAGGGCGAAGTGACCGGCGTGGAACTGCGCGAAGACATGGTGACCCTGTGCAACACCGCCGCCGCCCGCCTGGAACACCCGGGGCTGGTGTTCAAGTGCGGTGACGTGCGCAGTGTGGCGCCCAGTGACTTGGACGTGATGATCGCGCTGCATGCCTGTGACATTGCGACCGATTACGCGATCCACACCGGCATCCGCTCCGGCGCGTCGATCATCATGTGCTCGCCGTGCTGCCACAAACAGATTCGCCTGCAGATCCAGAGCCCGGCGCTGCTCAAGCCGATGCTGCAATACGGCCTGCACCTGGGCCAGCAGGCGGAAATGCTCACCGACAGCTTGCGCGCGTTGTACCTCGAAGCCTGCGGTTATGAAACCAAAGTGTTCGAGTTCATCTCGTTGGAACATACCAACAAGAACAAGATGATCCTCGCGGTCAAGCGCAAAGAGCCGTTGGACAATGCGCAGTTGCTGGAGAAAATTCAGGCGCTGAAGGCGTTCTACCAGATCAGCGAGCACTGCCTGGAAACCTTGCTACGCACGGATGGGCTCTTGAACTGAACACAGACCCCACATTAGATTGAGCCAGCCTTTACTATTGGCGCAGGCTGCACCGCGGTCTTGCGCCCCAGCATCACCGTCACGATCACACCACAGGCAAACAGCCAGGTAATCGGCTCGATATGTTCACCAAAGAACAACGCCGAAAATGCGATGGTGAAGAAGATCTGCAGCAGCTGAATCTGGCTGACCCGGGCAATCCCGCCCATGGCCAACCCGGCGTACCAGGCGAAGAATCCCAGGAACTGCGAGAACAGCGACACATAACCGAACGCCCACCAGGTGCGCATGGAAATCGCGCCTTGGTGCTGCGCCGCCAAGTACCACACCGGGCCGATCAACAGCGGCGTCGACAGCACCAGCGCCCAGCAGATCACCTGCCAGCCGCCCATCTCCTTGGCTAACCGGCCGCCTTCGGCGTAGCCCAGGCCACCCACGGCAATCGCGCCGAGCATCAACAAATCACCCGCCTGGATACTGCCGGCGCCGCTGATCAACGCGTAACTCAACACCAATGCACTGCCCAGCGCCGCACAGGCCCAGAAGGCTTTGGATGGCCGCTCGTGGGACAGCCATGCCGCGTACAGCGCCACGCACAGTGGCTGCAGGCCGTTGACCAACGCGCCATGGGAGGCCGGCAAGGTTTGCATGGCCCAGGCCGAGAGCACCGGGAAGCCGAGGATCACGCCTGCGATCACCAGGCACAAACCGCGCACTTGCCGCCAGGTTGGCCAGCGCTCGCGGCGCCACAGCAACAGCGCCGCCGCCGGGACTGCCGCGAACAAGGCGCGGCCCAGGCCGTTGAGCAATGGGTGGATTTCTTGCACGACGATGCGGGTGAAGGGCAGGGTCAGGCTGAAGATGATGACGCCCAGCAGGCCGAGGGCCATGCCGGTGTTTTCGCGCGAACTCATGATGGGGACCGAAACTAGAGGGCTTCAAGGGAAGCCCATCTAGCCACAACCCCCTGCAATTGGGGGCCTACAGATGTGTGCGGATTTATCCGTACAGTTGAGGTCGTGTGGGAGCTGGCTTGCCTGCGATGGCCATGGGTATCTACACATCTTTTTATGGGTTGGGTGCTGTGGTTGTCGTGGGGGGCGCTGGGTACATATCCGTTATTTGGGTGATGGCTTGGATTGGTTCCGCTCTTACAGCGGGTCACTTTTGAAAAGAGCCCAAAAGTAACCAAAAGGCTCTTGCCCCACCACTCGGCACCTCGCCTCCGGCTCGGTGTGCCCTCACACAGGCTTTGGAGCGGGGGCCGCCGCGATGGGCCATCCTTGGCCCAGCGCGGCTAAACCGGCGTCCTGCCGGTTTACCCCCGCTCCAAAGCCTGCGTTCGGCCAGCGTGGTTGACGGGGCGCCTAAGATCAAAATCAAGATCAAGATCTACAGCACGGCGGCCTAGTAGCCGACCTGAGTGGTTAGATCAAAAGCGAAAGCGAGGCGGCCTGACAGCCGACCTGTTTACTGAAGCTGAACTCGGTTGAATTGTGGGAGGGGCGGTGCGACGGTTCGACTTGCTCCCGATGGCAGTGTATCAGTCAGCTTATTTGTAACTGGCCCACCGCATTCGCGAGCAAGCCCGCTCCCACATTTTGAGCTCAGTACATCAGGTAGATGTGTGTACTCGGTCAAATGTGGGAGCTGGCTTGCCTGCGAAAGCATCACCTGGGTATGCCTGATGTACCGAGGTGTCTGCATCGCAGGCAAGCCAGCTCCCACAGAAAAGCAGCTCTGCTTCTGCCCTGTTTTTGCCCTGCTTTTGCTTCAACCACTCAGGTCGGCTACTAGGCCGCCGTGCTCTTGCTTTTGATCTTGATCTGACAGGCCCCGTTAACCACGATGGCCGAACGCAGGCTTGAATCCGTGGGTAACCCGGCAGGACGCCGGGTTAGCCGCGCTGGGCCAAGGATGGCCCATCGCGGCGGCCCACGGATTCAAGCCTGCGTGCGGGCATGCCGAGCCTAGGCGAGGCACCGAGTGGTGGGGCAAAGACTTTTTGGTTACTTTTGTGTCTTTACAAAAGTGACCCGCTGTAAGAGCGGAACCCTAAGCCGCCGTTACCGCAGCAACGGATATGTACTCAGTCTACCCAAACCGAGGTGATGCCATCGCAGGCAAGCCAGCTCCCACATTGACCGTGCCAACCTCAGAAGAACCGCGTGACGCTGATCTTCGCATCACGGCCTTTGGTATAGGCCCGATCGCCGCTTAGGGCCGGGCGGAAGTTGTTGTTGAACAGGTTGTCCACGGTGAAGTTCACCTCGGTGCCTTTCAGGTAAGCCTGTTGCGGTTTCCATTTGGCGAACAGGCCTTGGGTGTTGTAGCGCTTGTTACCGTACTGGTCATAGAACAAATCGCCCACGCTGCTGCCCGGGCCGCCGGAGTATTTGTCGCTGGGCAAGCGGTCGGTCGCGCCGATGAACTGGCCCATCCAGCCCACCTGGGCATCCCAGGCCGGAATATTGGTGCCCAGGACCAGCACCCATTTGGTCGGGGGAATATCACGTGCCGCCACGTCCGGGCCCCAGGGGTTGGTGTAGGCGCCTTCGTGGTCACCTTTGGCATAGGCGAACGACACCGAGCCGAACAGGTAGGTGGAGTTGTAGAACGATTCCAGCTCGAAGCCGTTGATGGTCAGGCCGCCGATGTTGCGGTAGTTGGCCATCGCCCCCGGTGGGCAAGCGCTGGAAATCGTGCCGCCATTGATCGCCTGGTTCTGGCAGCCGACGCCGGTGGCCTTGAAGATTTCGTCTTCGACTTTGTTGTGGAACAAGGTGGTGCGCACTTGCAGGTTGTCGTCCTGGGCGATCAGGTTATCGAAGCTGACGACGCTGCCCACGGTGATCGAGGTGATGCGCTCGGGGTCGAGGTCGACGCTGGTGGCGGTGCGGCTGCCCAGGCCTTGCACTTCATACTGTTCGTCGATGACCGGCGCGCGCCAGGTTTTGCTCCAGTTGGCGAACAGCCCCAGGTTCGGCGTGACGTTCCAGAACAGCGCCAGGCGCGGCGACCAACCGGTGTAGGTGCGGTCGCTGTAATCGTGGCCAACGGCCGGGTCGGGGTTGTTGTAGTACGGCGCATCGTTACCTTCGCCGCGGTTGCGCACATGGTCGTAGCGCAGGGACGGCGTGATGGTCACATCGCCCACCGTGACCGCATCCTGGACAAAGAAGCTGTTGGTATCGACCTTGCCGTGAGGCATGAAGCCTGGTTGGAAATGCCCGTAGTTGTAGCGTGCGGTGTTGTAGGTGGAACCGGGCATCCACATTTCGGTTTCGCGGATGTGTTTGCGGATCTGCCCGCCTACGGTCACCGCATGCTGCAAGGGGCCGGTGTCAAACAGGCTGACGTTACGGATGTCGAGGTTCTTGTCGGTGTAGGACGTGTCCATCTGGCGCCCACCCGTAGCCAGCTGGAAAAACGCGGTGGCGTTGCGCTCGTCGGTCTGGTCGGTGTTGGACTGGGAATATTTGACGGTCAGGTCCACCAGCGGGTTGTCCAGGGGCTGGTATTCATACTTGCCCGACCAGGTAGTGTCGACGGTGTCGCGCTGGGCTAAAAAACGCGTCAACGCGCCTTCGTAGCCATAACGGTTGATGTTGGCCTGGGTCGGCGGCGTCGGGTAGCTGGCGGCGGAAAACGGTGTCCAGCGGTTACTGTGAGAGCGCGAGTAAGAAAACCCGACACTGTGTTCATCGGTCAGGTGCGCGTTGACCTTGAACAGCTTGCCGTCCACATCCTGGGCGCTGTTGGGCAGGCGCTGGGGGTTGATCGGGTACTCGTTGTTTTCGTTGGGCAGCTTGGCGGCCACCTTCATGTCGCCGCCGTCGCGTTGGGTCAGGTAGGCCAGGGCGTCGAAGCGGCCGTCGTCGGTGCGGCCATACACGGCACCGCTGTAAACCTGTTCGTGGTCGTTGCTGGAGTAACCGTATTTGAGCATCGCGCCGCTGTTGCGCCCGTCTTTGAGCAGGTCCGGGGCATCCTTGGTGGTCATGTTCACCGTGCCGCCAAAACCGCCGTTGCCGGTAAACGGCGAGTTGGGGCCTTTCTCGACCTCAATGCTCTTGATCAGCTCGGGCTCGATAAACACCGTGCCTTGTTGGTAGCGCTCAAAGCCACTTTTGGTGGCGCCGTCGACGGTAATCGGCACGTCTTCGGCATCGCCGAAACCACGGATATTGATGGTCTGCCCGCCAGGTTTCAGCGAACCGCCCTGGCTCACGCCGGGCAAGGTCTGCAACAGGCTTGGGATGTTATTGGACTGGTAGCGGTCGATGTCGGCCTGGCTCAGGGTGGAGCGGTTGACGGTGCCGGAATCGACCTCGTTACCGGTGCCGATCACGCTGAGCGCGTCCAGCTGGATGGCGCCGCTGTGGTTGGTCTTGCCCTCGTCGGGGCGTACCACGTAGGTGGTGCCGACTTTGATCAGGGTGAACTCGCCGTTTTTCAGCAGGCTGCGAATCGCCACTTCCGGGGTGAAGTCGCCATTGAGTGCCGGCGCTTGCACGTTCTTGAGCAGTGTTTCATCGAACAGCAGCTGGATTTTCGCTTGCTGCGCCACCTGGCTCAGGGACGTGGCCAGCGACTGGGCGGGCAGTTGCAACTTGAACGACTCGGCCTGGGCGCTGAGGCTGAACGCCATGCAGGTGGCAATCAGGGTCGGTCGAAGAAACAGGTGCGAAGCGTGGCAAGGCGCGCGAAACATGAGATCCCCCGGGGTGGCTAAGTAGCCAAAAAGGTGTGCGTATCAAACACAGTCGGGAGGAAGACGGGGCAGGCCAAAAAAACCACACATGCGAATGCAAAATATTCTCAAGTGGGTGGCTGGCGGGGTTACTTGTTCGGTTCGATTCTTACAACGCCATCGGCTGAGGCCACAGTTTTCACGGGTAGCAGGGCAGGCAGGGCGTTGAGCAGGGCGTCCGGGTCATTCACATCGAGGTTGCCCGAGACTTTCAGTTGCGCCACAGATTTGCTGACGTGCAGCGGTGCCTGGGGCCGGTAGAGGCTCAGCTCATCGATCAGACTGGCCAGGTCGCGGTTGCGAAAGGACAGGTGCCCGCTGCGCCAATCGGCCACTTCCTCAGCGGTGAGGGTTTGTTGTTGCACAGTGCCCTTGGCGTAGCTGTAAGTGGCGCGTTGCTGGGCGCCGAGCAAGGCCACCGGGCTTTTGGCGTCCGGCTCGAAGGCCACCTGGCCATGGGCAACGCTGACCACCAATTGCTGCTGGCTGCGGCGAACATCAAAACCGGTGCCAACCACCCGCACATTCGCCTCGCCGGCTTGCACGTACAGTGGCCGCTCCTTGTCGGCGGCGACCTCGATGTACACCTGGCCCTTGTCCAGGTGAACGATGCGTTGATGGGCCGTGAAATCCACGCGCAGGCGCGTGTTGGCATTCACATACAGGGTGCTGCCATCGGGCAGGCTCAGGGTGCGCATGCCTTTGGCGTGCGCAGCAACCTGGCTGTGATAGAGCTCGCGAGGTGCGCCGACATGCGTGGCCAGCACGGCGCAGACCAGCGCGGCGGCCACGGCCATGGCCGGGCGCCACACGGACGGCTTGCGCTTGGGCAGCGGCACCGGTTTGTTCAGTTGCTGCAATTGGCCGAGGTCGGCCCACAGTTGTTCGAACTCGGCATAGGCGCGGGCATGCGCAGGCTCGGCCTGCCAGGCGGCAAAGGCCTTGCGGTCGGCTCGCCCCGCTTCACTGCAGTTGCGGGCAAACCAGCTGGCGGCTTGGGCATCGATGGAGTCGCTCGCTTCGATGTCCAGGGCGTCGATGTCGCTCAGGCGGTTCATTCTGGCTGCTCCGTGCCGGGTTCTTGTTGTAGGCGTCGCTTGCAATGCAGCAGGGCAAAAGCGATGTGCTTTTCCACCATGCTGGTCGAAATACCCATGCGCTCGGCGATCTGCGCCTGGCTCAGGCCTTCGAAGCGGTGCAGCATAAGGGCTTCTTGCCTGCGGGGCGAGAGTTCGGCGAGGACTTCTTTCAACTGTTCCAGGCGTTGCAAACGCTGCGCGGCGGCCATGGGCTCGTTTTGCTCATCGGTGACCGGCTCGGCGTCCCTTGCGGCCGGGTCAAAGTGGACGGTCTGCCGTACCTTCTGTTTACGCCAGTGATCGCGCAGCAGGTTGCGCGCCATCTGGAACAGAAACGCCCGTGGCTGCTCGACCTTGGCCCGGTCGCGGTAGTCCAGCCATTGGGTGAAGACATCCTGGGTCATGTCCGCCGCGTCGCTGGCGTTGTCCGTGCGTTTGCGCAGGAAATACAGAATATCTGCATAAAACCCGCGAAAGGCATCGGCCGACAACGGGTCGGGCTTGGGACGAGACATGGATATCCTTCTTGACGAAGCACGACGTAGGAAAGTCGTGAATGATATCGAGAACTATTGTCATTTGTCTTCATGTAACGAATGTTGCGCAATTAAAAAATGTGGGAGCGGGCTTGCTCGCGAATTCGGTGTGTCAGCACCACATAAGTTGGCTGACACACTGTATTCGCGAGCAAGCCCGCTCCCACATTTTGATCTTCTGTGTTTGACAGGTCAGCGTTCGACGGGTACGGACAACGCCGAATTACCCAACGGATGCGTGCGCGCCGCAAAGAACTTCAACACCACACCGCAGCCCTCAAACAACTCCGAATACCGGCGCTTCTGCTGACGAATAAACCCGTCGCTGCGCCCCGACACCGAAATCGCCAGCGTGGTCAGTTTGGCCTGGCGAAGCGCATCCACCAGGTGTTTATCCTGCGGCCCCAGGTCGTGGCCGAAGATGCACAGCGCACCCTCATGAGTCAGCAATTGCTCGTAACAGAACGACAGATAGTCCGAACTGCGGATGGTCTTGAGCTTTTCTTCCACCTTGCCTTCGCTGACAAACAGCGGCACGTCGTCCAAGGTCTTGATTGTATTATTGATCGCAAAACTGCTGAGCAAGGTGCTGTCGGTGGACGGCAATTTACGCGCGGTGCCGTCGAGGTTGCGCACCAAGTGCAGGCCGCCGTGCAGGTAGAGGATGCGCGTGGCGTCAGTGCATGTGTTGCGCAGGTCGAAGCTGGCGTCGGCGCTGCGGAACAGGTCATCGATGCCCGGCGTGTGCAGGATCGCCCAGTAGTTGAGCAGGTCGTAATTGCTGGTGAATACCGTGGGGTAGCGGGCCAGCTCCGCGTTGATCGTCGCCAGCGTCGACGGCTGCACCAGCCGCCATGGAATGTGCACGGCGTGGATGGTATTGATCAAGGCTTCCTTGATCGCGTAATAGCGATTGCGCGGCGCCGCCGAACTGACCGCCAGCGCCTTGTTGACCCGGCTGGTGGTCTTCAACGCGCCCAGCGCTTGCTCGAAACTGCGGGTTTGCAGGGCGTCGAACACGCTGAGTTCGGATTGGCTCAGGGGTTTTTCTTCGACGGTGCGCGCGTTTTCGAACAGCGAGTCGTAGGCAAAGTCTTCCCAAATCGTGCGGCTCGCGCCGTTGCCGATCAGAACCCCACTGAAGTCGATGGCGGCGCGCAGCGCGCTCCAGTCTTCAAGGTGGGCGTCAATATCCTGGAAATCCTTCATTGCGGCGGGTCTACTCGAATTCGGCTGGGTGGTGACTTTATCACGAGCTGGCGTTGATCCTGGTCAAGATGCCGCAGGCAAGTGAGGTCGATGCTGTAGGTATAACGCCTCTGAGGATTGACCATGAGCAGCACCTTTTTCATCCCCGCCGTGAACATCATGGGCACCGACTGCCTCGACGAAGCCATGGTTGCCATCCGTAACTACGGCTTTCGCAAGGCGCTGATCGTCACCGATGTCGGCCTTGCCAAGGCGGGCGTGGCCAGCATGATCGCCGAGAAGCTGGCGATGCAGGACATCGACTCGGTGATCTACGACGGCGCCAAGCCCAACCCCAATGTGGAAAACGTCGAGAACGGCCTGGCGCTGTTGCAGCGCAGCGCCTGCGATTTCGTGGTGTCGCTGGGTGGCGGTTCGCCCCATGACTGCGCCAAGGGCATCGCGCTGTGCGCCACCAATGGCGGGCATATCGGCGACTACGAAGGCGTCGACCAATCCAGCAAGCCGCAACTGCCGCTGGTGGCCATCAACACCACCGCCGGCACTGCCAGCGAGATGACGCGCTTTTGCATCATTACCGACGAAACCCGTCACGTGAAAATGGCCATCGTCGACCGCAACGTCACGCCGTTGCTGTCGGTCAACGACCCGGCGTTGATGGTCGGCATGCCCAAGGGCCTGACCGCCGCCACCGGTATGGACGCCCTGACTCACGCCATCGAAGCCTACGTGTCGACCGCTGCCAACCCGATTACCGACGCCTGCGCCATCAAGGCCATCGAGTTGATCAGCGCCAACCTGCGCCTGGCGGTACGCGATGGCAGCGACAAGGCCGCGCGGGAAAACATGGCCTATGCGCAGTTCCTCGCCGGGATGGCGTTCAACAATGCGTCCCTGGGCTTTGTGCACGCCATGGCCCACCAACTCGGCGGCCTCTACGACCTGCCCCACGGTGTGTGCAACGCGGTGTTGCTGCCCCATGTGCAAAGCTTCAACGCTAACGTCTGCGCCAAGCGCTTGAGTGACGTGGCACGCGCGTTGGGCGCCGATATCAAGGGCATTACCCCGGAAGAGGGCGCCCAGGCTGCCATCGCTGCCATTCGCACGCTGGCCCAGGATGTTGAGATTCCGGCTGGGTTGCGGGAGTTGGGTGCCAAGTTGCAGGACATTCCGTTGCTGGCCACCAATGCGTTGAAGGATGCCTGTGGCTTGACCAATCCGCGGCGGGCGGATCAGCGTCAGATTGAGGAAATATTCCGTAGCGCTTTCTAAAGGGGGCAGCCGCACGCTGCAAACGGTAAGCTACAAGCTGAACGGCATTTAACTTAAGCATGAAGCTTGCGGCTTGCCGCTGAGGTCCCCCAATGAGAGTTCTGTTATTCGGCGCCACCGGCATGGTCGGCCAGGGCGTGCTGCGCGAGTGCCTGCTGGCCGCTGACGTACAGGAAGTCGTCGCGGTTGGCCGCACGCCCCTGACCCAGGAGCACGGCAAGCTGCACCAGGTGCTGCACAGCGACATGCTGGATTTCCAGCCGCTGGAAAACCTGCTGCAAGGCTTTGATGCGTGTTTCTTTTGCCTCGGCGTTTCATCGGCGGGCATGAATGAAACCAAGTACACCCACCTCACCTACGACCTGACGCTGGTGGCGGCGAGCACGTTGGCGCGACTCAATCCACAGATGACCTTTATCTACGTGTCTGGCGCCGGCACGGATAGCTCCGAGGCGGGCAAGTCAATGTGGGCGCGGGTCAAGGGCAAGACCGAAAACGCCTTGCTGCGCCTGCCGTTCAAGGCGGTGTACCTGTTTCGGCCGGGGGTGATTCAGCCGTTGCATGGCGTGCGTTCGAAGACGCCGCTGTACCAATCTTTCTATTCCGTACTCGGGCCGTTGCTCTCTTTCGTACGTCGGGTTAAGCCCGGCTGGGTAGTGAGCACCGAGACCGTCGGCCAGGCAATGTTGGCGGCGGTACGCCATGGCGCGCCGCACGCGGTGGTGGAGCAGGCCGATATCAATCGCCTGGCAGCCGAGCGTCACTGATGTTGCACAAGAGCCTGGTACGCCGCCTGGATCTGATCACCTTGCAACTGTTCGTTGCGGTGTTCGAGGAAGGCACGCTGACTCGCGCTGCGGCCCGTGAAGCCATTGCGGTGTCGGCGGCGAGCAAGCGCCTGATGGAGCTGGAACAGGTGCTGGGCGTCAGCCTGTTCGTGCGCCGGGCCAAGGGCATGGAGCTGACAGCGGCGGGCGAAACCCTGTTGCACCATGCGCGGCAGATGCTGTTTAACGTCGAAAAAATGGGCCTGGAGCTGGGCGAACACAGCCACGGCGTGCGCGGTTATGTGCGCATGCTGGCCAATCTGTCGGCGATTATTCAGTTCCTTCCGGAAGACCTGCGGGATTTTTCCGCGCTGCACCCGGAGGTGAAAACTGATCTGGAAGAACGCCCCAGCAATGGCGTGGTGCAGGGGGTGCTGGATGGCGTGGCCGATTTGGGCATTTGCTCCAGCGATACCGACACTAAAGGCCTGCCCAGCGTGACCTATCGCCACGACAAGCTGGTGGTGCTGATGCCGGCGGATCATCCGTTGGCCACCCGCCCAACTTTGGCCTTTGCCGAAACCCTGGGCAGTGATTACGTTGGCCTGCATGCCGCCAGCTCCATCAACATGCGCACCCACGCCGCTGCACGCGAGGCGGGCGAGATGCTGCGCCTGCGCATCCATGTGCCGGGGTTTGATGCGATGTGCCGGATGGTTCAGGCGAATATGGGCATCGGTATCCTGCCGCAAAAGGCCTATGAACTGTTTGGTCGCGCGTTGGGGTTGCATGCGGTGCCGCTGACGGATGCTTGGTCGGATCGCCGGTTGATTCTGGTGGCGCGTGATGAGGTGCAGTTGTCGCCGGTGAGTCGGTTGTTGTTTGAGTATTTGCGTCGGGCGTTGGTGTAGTGGAAACCCTGGTGGGCTGGTCTTTAGGTAGGTTGAGTACATATCCGTTGCTGCGGTCACGGCCACTTAGGGTTCCGCTCTTACAGCGGGTCACTTTTGGCAAACGCCCGGAATGCCGGCCCAGCCAAAAGTAACCAAAAGGTCTTTGCCCCACCACTCGGCACCTCGCCTAGGCTCGGTGTGCCCGCACTCCGGCTTGAATCCGTGGGCCGCCGCGATGGGCCATCCTTGGCCCATCGCGGCTAACCCGGCGTCCTGCCGGGTTACCCACGGATTCAAGCCTGCGTGCGGCCATCGTGGTTAACGGGGCCTGTCAGATCAAGATCAAAAGCAAGAGCACGGCGGCCTAGTAGCCGACCTGAGTGGTTGAAGCAAAAGCAGGGCAAAAACAGGGCAGAAGCAGAGCTGCTTTTCTGTGGGAGCTGGCTTGCCTGCGATGCAGACACCTCGGTACATCAGGTACACCGAGTTGATGCCATCGCAGGCAAGCCAGCTCCCACCTTTGACCGAGTACACACATCTACCTGATGTACTGAGCTCAAAATGTGGGAGCGGGCTTGCTCGCGAATGCGGTGGGCCAGTTACAAATAAGCTGACTGACACACCGCATTCGCGAGCAAGCCCGCTCCCACAATTAGACCGAGAACAGCTTCAGTAAACAGGTCGGCTGTCAGGCCGCCTTGGCTTTGCTTTTGATTCAACCACTCAGGTCGGCTACTAGGCCGCTGTGCTGTAGATCTTGATCTTGATTTTGATCTTAGGCGCCCCGTCAACCACGCTGGCCGAACGCAGGCTTTGGAGCGGGGGTAAACCGGCAGGACGCCGGTTTAGCCGCGCTGGGCCAAGGATGGCCCATCGCGGCGGCCCCCGCTCCAAAGCCTGCGTGAGGGCACACCGAGCCGGAGGCGAGGTGCCGAGTGGTGGGGCAAGAGCCTTTTGGTTACTTTTGGGCTCTTTTCAAAAGTGACCCGCCGTAAGGGCGGAACCCATCTCAGCCATCCCGCAAACAACGGATATACACACAAAAAGCGCCACATAAAAAACCGTTCGTATTTCGCGAACGCTCCTTGCCAACTGACGGTTGGATTTCTCCTACGCCAATCCTCTAGCCTTATCCTCACATTCCAAGAATAAGAGGCACACCCCATGACGGCTCCATTGAGCGGTATCAAGGTGATCGAGATCGGCACCCTGATTGCCGCGCCGTTCGCCGCCCGGCTGATGGCCGAATTTGGCGCCGAGGTGATCAAGATCGAAGCCATGGGCCAGGGCGATCCGCTTCGTAAATGGCGAAAGCTGCACGAAGGCACATCGCTGTGGTGGTATCTGCAATCGCGCAACAAGAAGTCCCTGGCCCTGGACCTCAAGTCCCCGCAAGGCCTGGGCTTGATCAAGCAACTGCTGGGCGACGCCGACGTGTTGATCGAAAACCTGCGCCCTGGCGGCCTGGAAAAGCTCGGCCTGGGCTGGGATGTGCTGCACGCCCTTAACCCTAAACTCACCCTGGTGCGCATCTCCGGCTACGGCCAGACCGGCCCTTACCGTGACCGCCCAGGCTTCGGTGCCATCGGCGAGGCCATGGGGGGCATCCGCTACACCACCGGCAACCCGGATTCGCCACCGGCACGGGTTGGCGTGAGCCTGGGCGATTCCCTCGCGTCGCTGCATGGTGTGATCGGTGCGCTGATGTCGCTGCTGCGGGTCAAGACCGGCCAGGGCGATGGGCAGATTGTCGATGTGTCACTGGCCGAAAGCGTGTTCAACCTGATGGAAAGCCTGGTGCCCGAGTACGACATGCTCGGCCATGTGCGCGAACGCAGCGGCGGTGCCTTGCCCGGTATCGCGCCATCCAACACCTACCTGACCGCCGATGGCGCTTACGTGGTGATCGCCGGTAACAGCGACCCGATCTACAAGCGCCTGATGACCACCATCGGCCGCGCCGACCTGGCTGAAGCGCCTGAGTTTGCCCACAACGATGGCCGCGCGGCGAAAAGTACTTTGCTCGACGCGGCGATCACCCACTGGACCAGCAGCCTGCCCATCGACCAGGTGCTCGCCGCCCTGGAAGCCGCAGAAGTGCCGGCCGGGCGTATTTATTCGGTGGCCGATATTGTCAGCGACCCGCACTACCAGGCGCGCGACATGTTGCTCTATGCCGAGCTGCCCGGTGGCGTGTCGGTGAAAATGCCCGGCATCGTGCCCAAGCTGTCCGAAACCCCTGGCGCGGTGAACTGGCAAGGCCCGACATTGGGCCAACATACCGACGACATCCTTGCCGGCCTGGGCCTGACCGGGGCGGATATCCAACGCTTGAAAACCTCGGGAGTGGTGCAATGATCACCGATTATTCCGACCCGCTGATCGTGCAGGAAGTGTCCCCGCGCGATGGTCTGCAAATTGAACCGACCTGGGTTGAAACCGCCGACAAAATCACGCTGATTAACGAGCTGTCCCTGGCTGGTTTTTCGCGAATCGAAGCCGGTTCGTTCGTCTCGCCCAAGGCCATCCCGGCACTGCGTGATGGCGAGCAGGTGTTCCAGGGCATCGCGCGCAAACCCGGTGTGATCTATGTGGCGCTGATCCCCAACCTCAAGGGCGCCCAGCGCGCCATCGAGTCCCGCGCCGACGAGCTGAACCTGGTGATGTCCGCCAGCCAGACCCATAACCTTGCCAACATGCGCATGCGTTGCGAGGCGTCGCTGGCGGCATTTGAAGACATCGTGAGCTTCGCCGCCGACTACCCGGTGCACCTCAACGCCAGCATTGCCACCACCTTCGGCTGCCCGTTCGAAGGCAAGATTGATGAAGACCGCGTGCTGCAAATTGTCGACGCCTACCGCGAGTTGGGCATCCAGGGCATCACCCTCGCCGACACCACTGGCATGGCCAACCCGCGCCAGGTGCAGCGCTTGGTCAAGCGCGTGTTGCAGCGCGTGCCTGCCAGCGATCTGACCCTGCATTTTCACAACACCCGCGGCCTGGGTTTGTGCAATGTGCTGGCCGCTTATGAGGCCGGTGCCCGACGTTTTGATGCGGCCTTGGGTGGCCTGGGCGGCTGCCCATTTGCGCCGGGGGCGTCGGGCAATATCTGCACCGAAGACGTGGTCAACCTGTGCGACGAGGTCGGGATTCACACCGGTATCGACCTGCCGCACCTGCTGCACATGTCCCGCCGCCTGCCAGCGCTGCTCGGCCATGAGCTGCCCGGCCAGGTCGCCAAGGCTGGGCGCAATGGCGACCTGCATCCGCCACCCGCTTACATCGCCACGCTGTAACGCCGTACCAGACAACAAAAACAATCGGGCGCCTGTGAGCAGCCCGCTGGAGAGAAAGCATGAGCACTAATACGTTGGAGGCCGGCGCGCGCCCGGCCGCTGAGATCGATGCCGAAAAAGCCCTGGTCAGCAAGGTCGCCTGGCGCCTGATGCCGCTGATCATGGTGTGCTATTTGTTCGCGTTTTTTGACCGCATCAACATCAGCTTTGCCAAGTTCCAGCTGCAAACCGACCTGAGCCTGAGCGACACCGCTTATGGCCTGGGTGCCGGGCTGTTCGTGGTCGGCTATGTGATTTTCGAAGTGCCCAGCAACATGATGCTGTACAAGGTCGGCGCGCGGCGCTGGATCGCGCGGATCATGATGTCGTGGGGCCTGGCCACGGCGGCCATGGTGTTTGTCACCGCCGAATGGCAGTTCTACGGCCTGCGTTTCATCATCGGTGCGATGGAGGCGGGGTTTGCGCCGGGCGTGCTGTATTACCTCACGTTGTGGTTCCCGCAGCACTTCCGTGGGCGCATCACCTCGATGCTGTTTCTGGCTTCGGCCTTCGCAGGCTTGGTCGGCGCGCCGTTCTCGGGGCTGGTGTTGGAACATCTCGATGGCGTGCTGCAGATGCGCGGCTGGCACTGGTTGTTCCTTCTCGGCGGCTTGCCCTGCATCGGCCTGGGCTTTCTGGTGCTGACGTTGCTCAAAGACCGCATTGAAGACGCGCATTGGCTGACGCCGGCGGAAAAGACCTTGCTGTCGAGCAGAATCTCCAAGCATGAACCGAACTCACACGGTGGTTCGCTGCTGTCGGCGATCCGCATTCCTGGCTTCCTGATGCTCGGCTTTATTTACTTCCTGATCCAGGTCGCGTCCTACGGCCTCAACTTCTGGGCGCCACAATTGATCCGCAGCGCCGGCACCCAAAGCCCGGTGATGATCGGCCTGCTCACCGCGATTCCCTATGTGTGCGGCGCAATCAGCATGGTGGTGATCGGGCGGCTGTCGGACGCCACCGGCGAACGTCGCAAGTTTGTCTGCGGCTTGGTGGTGTTGGGGGCGGTGGGTTTCTTCTGCGCCGGGATTTTTGCCGACCACACCACCTTCCTGATCATCGCCCTGGGCATGTTGGGCGCGGGCATCATCGCCGCGATCCCGACCTTCTGGACCCTGCCGCCCAAACTGCTGGCGGGCGCCGGGGCAGGTGCGGCCGGTGGCATCGCGGTGATCAACACATTGGGTCAGTTCGGTGGCATCGTCAGCCCGGTGATGGTGGGGCGGATCAAGGACCTCACCGGTAGCACCACCCCGGCGCTGTATGTGATCGGCGTATGTGCGCTGTTGGCGGCGGCGCTAGTGCTATGGGGCTTGCCGCAAAAATTGCGCACGCTGGACAAGGGCTGATCAGCCCGCCGTCGCCAATGCACGGGCGGGCGTGCTGCTGAACTGAATCAACGCCACCCCACCGATCAACAACAACGCCCCCAGCACGCGGGGCGTTGTCAGTTGGCGTTCCGCCAGGCCGAACAGCCCAAAGTGATCGAGCAGCAGCGAAGCGAGAATCTGCCCGGCCATGGCCAAGGCGATAAAGCCCGACGCGCCGAGCTTGGGCAGCAGCATCAACGCCAGGGAAATAAAGCACACGCCAAATGCACCGCCGGCCCACATCCACAACGGCGCCTTAGTGATAAACGCCAGGCTCGGCAGCGGTAAACGCAGGGCCAGAATCACCGGCAGCAGCACGATAATGCTCACCAGCAGGGAGGCCAGGGTGGCCCACAATGGGTGGCCGAGCCCACGCCCGAGGTTGGCATTAATCGCGCTTTGAAACGGCACCACTGCGCCGGCAATTACCGCCAGCGCCAACAAACCTGCCCAGTGCAACGTCGTCATTTCGAATCTCCCAGAGGTTTTGCTGGACTCTAGGCTATTCGTCACGCAAATTTAAATTCCAAGTTCTTATGCCGAGCATGCAGCTGATGAATGATCTGCGCCGCATCGACCTCAACCTGCTGGTGATACTGGATGCCTTGCTCAGCGAGCAACACGTCACCCGCGCTGCTGAGCGCCTGCACTTGAGCCAGCCGGCAGTCAGCCATGCGTTGGCGCGTTTGCGTGATGTGCTGAGTGACCCCTTGCTGGTGCGTCAGGGCGGCGCGTTGGTGCCGACCGCGCGCGCCTTGGAGTTGGCGACGCCATTGGCTGAGGCCTTGGCCCAGGTGCAGGCGCTGCTGGCGCCGAACCGGTTTGACCCGGCGTCGGCCAAGCGCAGGTTTCGCGTGGCAATGTCGGACTACAGCGCGGCGATTTTCCTGCCGGGGCTGGTCCGCACCCTGCGCCGCGAAGCCCCAGGCATCGACCTGCAAATCATCCAGGCCAGCCGTGAAGGCATGGTGGACGGCGTACTTAATGGCGACCTCGACATGGCCGCAGGGGTATTTCCCGATAGGCCCGCCGAACTGCGCACCACGCCCTTGTTCGAGGAGCACTACACCTGCCTGGTCGACCGTAACAGCCTGCCGGCGGGTGGCACGCTCGACCTGCCCACCTATTTGTCGCGCCCGCATGTGTTGCTGGAAATGCGCGGCAGCGGCACCCCGGAAATCGAGCGGGCGTTGACGGCTATTCGGGAGCGCCGGCATGTGACGATCAGCCTGCCGCACTGGGGCGTGGCGCCGCAGTTGATCCAGGGCACCGACCTGATTCTGACGGTGTCATCCAGGGGCTTGCTCAGCATTGATCAGCAGCACCTGTTGGCCGTGTCGCCGCCGTTTCATATTCCCTCGTTTGCCGTTGAGCTGGCATGGCATGCGCGGCGGGGTGGCGATTCGGGGTTGCAGTGGTTGATTGGGCAGGTGCAGGGTGTAGTGTCCGACGACCTTTGATAACAGGAAAATAATAATGCTTTCAGGCTTCAACCACCTGACCCTTGCCGTCACCGATTTGAACCGCAGCATCCGCTTCTACCATGAGCTGCTGCAACTTCAGCTCGACGCGACGTGGGACAGCGGCGCCTACCTCTCATTGCCCGGTTTGTGGCTGTGTTTGTCGCTTGACCCTTTGCGCCCGACGGCACCGGCGGCGGAATACACTCACTACGCGTTCACGACGGATGTCAGTGATTTCACTGCGTTGGTGGCGCGCCTGCGCGCCGCTAAGGTGCCGGAGTGGCGCGACAACCGCAGTGAAGGCGCTTCGTTCTATTTTCTCGACCCCGACGGGCACAAGCTCGAAGTGCATGTGGGCGATTTGGCCACGCGGCTGCAGGCCTGTCGGGCCAAGCCCTATGCGGGAATGAAGTTTTACCCTTAGCGCCAGAACGTGCAGAATCCCTGCACCTCTCAACCGTTTGTCAGAGTCGCGCCCATGACCCCATCCTTGCTGTTTGCCGTCCTCGCTTCGGGTTTTATCTACGGGATTACGCCGGGGCCTGGTGTCCTGGCCGTGTTCGGCATCGGCGCTGCGCGTGGCCGGCGCGCCGGGGCGGGGTTCCTGTGTGGGCACTTGCTGGGTGACGTGGTGTGGTGCAGTACCGCGCTGATCGCCATTGTGGGCGCGCGGGAAGTTGGCAGCAGTGCGTTTGATGTATTGGGTGTGCTCAGCGGGTTGTACTTGTTCTGGCTCGGCTGGCGCGCCATTCGCACCCAGCGCCGCAGCAGCGATGCGCCTCAGGGCGCGGCGCGGCATCCGTTCTGGCACGGCATCCTGTTCGGCCTGACCAACCCCAAGGCCTATCCGGTGGCGGTGGCGACTTTTACGGCGCTGCTGTCCAGCCGTGCCGAGTTGCTGACCTGGGCGATGCTGCCGTCGTTGATCGTCCTGAGCTTCATCGGTGGCCTGCTGGCCTACGCGATTCTGATCGGCGTGGTGGGCGCCCAGCGCGTGCGCACGGTGTATCAGCGCCATGAAATCCTGATCACTAAATTGTGTGGCGTGATGTTCATCGGCTTCGCCATCAATGCGCTGGCACACGCATTACCGGGCCTGTTCGGCAGTAAGTCGGCCTGATGCGACGACGACCGTTCGTCGCACCGGGAAGTTTTTTCTAAACCTTTGCCGCCCTGAAAATTCGAATTCAGGGCGGGGTGTATTTCCCCGCACCTATTTTTGCCCTGGAGGAACCCATCATGAGCCGCATGGCTATCCGGTTACGCACCGCCAGTTTTGCGATGCTGCTGGGCCTCGGCGCCAGCAATGCTTTCGCCCAGTCGCCTGCTGAATTCATCGAGCAGGCTTCGGCCAAAGGTATGGCCGATATCGAAACCAGTCGCATGGCCCACGCCAAGACTTCGTCCCAGGAAATCAAGGACTACACCATCGAGGTCATCAACGAACGGACCCTGGCCAACCAGCATTTGGCGGCAATCGCCAAGAAGCTCGACTTGCCAGTGGCGCCGCGCGAGAAGATCGTCGACAAGGCCGAAACCCTGATGCCTGAACTCAAGGACGGCGACTCCTTTGACGCCGCCTACACCGCGCAGCAGGTCAAGGAAAACGAAGACGCCATCGCGCTGTTCAAGAGAGAAGGCGCAGCGTCGGATGTGCCAGAGATAAAAGCACTGGTGGACGAGACCCTGCCCAAGCTGGAAGAGCGTTTGCAAAAAGCCCGCGCCCTGGCGTCGACCTACGGTAAAGGTCATCAAGGCGACGGTTGATTCGTTTAGTTGAACTGGAAAAACGGCGGTTGGATCAAGTCCAACCGCCGTTTTTTTATGTGCGCCAGGCATGGCGCGTTGCGCGAAGCGCAACCAGCTTGGCTGTGGTGGCCTCGCTGGTGACTTGGAGGTGAAAGTCCTCTACACACCCGGCAAGGGGAAGTGTTAGCCAGAGGCAAGGGTGTCGCGGGTGACTGCGAATCTGAAGGAAGCCCGAGGCAAAATGCTGGCCTGACGAACAGGAAGCGGATAGAGGCGGCGTAGCGGGGTAAGACGGCATAAATCGTTAAAGCCCAATACCTGCACGGAACGCTACGACGTATATCCGACAGGCATAAGCAGGAAGGTCGCGCGAATTACCCTGGGAGATCTGTAGGTTTGCCACTGTGCTACCGGCGTCGAGAGGCGACGGGATGAGCCTGCAGAAGTCAGCCGAGGCCGTAGTAAGTGGCGAAAAAAAACCAGGCCACCAAGGGCCGAACAGGTTATGCCGCCAGTAGGCGTCAGAGTCTCGCTGAATGTCGATAAAGCAGGAATCTCTCAACACGAGAGCTGTAACCCCAAGTCCCGGACGGAATCCGAGGCTTGCGGCTGGCAGTGCGCAGACATCGGCGACGTCTGTGACGTGGACGAACGCGGAGCCGAACACGCTGATGGAGCGGGTGCTCGCACCCGCCAACCTAAAGCGTGCGTATCAACGCGTGGTCAGCAACAAGGGCGCACCGGGTGCCGATGGCATGACGGTCGACCAGTTGGCGGGCTATGTGAAACAGTATTGGCCGATCCTCAAGGCTCGGTTGCTGGTAGGCGAGTATCACCCGCAAGGTGTACGCGCTGTCGAAATCCCCAAACCCAAGGGTGGAACACGCCAACTGGGTATCCCCAATGTCGTGGATCGCCTGATCCAACAGGCTTTGCTGCAACAGCTCACGCCGATCTTCGACCCTCTGTTCTCGGACTACAGCTACGGTTTTCGTCCGGGCAGAAGCGCCCACCAAGCCATCGAAACAGCCCGTGACCATGTTGCAGCGGGTTACCGCTGGTGCGTGGAACTTGATCTTGAGAAGTTCTTTGATCGAGTGAATCACGACGTGTTGATGGCCAAAGTTGAGCGTCATGTCGAAGACAAACGCGTACTCAGACTGATCCGCCGTTACCTTGAAGCGGGAGTTATGTCGGGCGGGATCGCCAGCCGACGGCAGGAAGGGACGCCGCAAGGCGGCCCGCTCTCGCCGTTGCTGTCGAACATCCTGCTCAACGAACTCGACCGGGAGTTGGAGCGGCGGGGCCATCGCTTCGTTCGTTATGCCGACGATGCGAACATTTATGTACGTAGTCTCCGTGCAGGCGAACGAGTGCTGGCCGGAGTTGAGCGTTTCCTGAATCAGCGTCTGAAACTGACGCTGAATCGGGAAAAGAGCCACGTGGCACGGCCATGGGTTTGCGATTACCTGGGTTACGGGATGAGCTGGCATCAACAGCCGAGGCTAAGAGTGGCAACGATGAGCCTGGGCCGCTTGCGTGATCGACTCAGAGTTCTTCTGCGCGGAGCGCGGGGTTGCAAGATGGTCAGGACTATCGAGCGAATAAACCCTGTTTTGCGCGGTTGGGCGGGCTACTTCAAGCTGAGTCAGGGCAAAAAGGCCCTCGAAAAGTTGGACGGCTGGGTGCGGCATAAACTTCGGTGCGTCTTGTGGCGCCAATGGAAACGGCCCTCCACGAGGGCGCGTAACCTAATACGCTTGGGGCTCACTGAAGATCGCGCCTGTAAATCTGCCTTTAACGGTCGAGGCCCATGGTGGAACTCGGGAGCGTCACACATGAATCAGGCGTTGCCGAAGAAACTGTGGGACAGACTCGGGCTGGTCTCAATACTGGACACGATAAACCGGCTTAACCGCATAACCTGAACCGCCGTATACGGAACCGTACGTACGGTGGTGTGAGAGGACGGCGGATGTGAATCCGCCTCCTACTCTATGCCTGGTTCAGATCGGTTTTATTCGCTACCGCATCGTCGACCACTTCGCCACAGCTGCTGTTGAGCGTGACGCTACGGGTGTCGCCGATGCTGCGATATTGCTTGCGCAGATGTTCCAACTCTTTGCGGTCCAGGCCATCCAGGCTCAACACTGCGTTCTGGGCATCCTTGGAAACGCGCAGCAGCTCATCAATCTTGATATGCAGGATGTCGTTGTCGCGGTTCTGCGTATTTTGGATAAGGAACACCATCAGGAAGGTAATGATGGTGGTCGAGGTGTTGATGATCAGCTGCCAGGTGTCGTTGTAGTGGAAGTACGGCCCGCTCAGGCTCCACAGGAAAATCAACGCGACGGCCGCATAAAACGTCCGGGCACTGCCTGCCCAGCGGGACAGAGATTGGGAGACTGCAGAGAATTTCATGACCGTTTTCCTAATAGGTGGGTGATGAAAATACTGACCGCAGCTACGCGGTGAAATTTCTTTTTACAATTGGGCGAGTTGAACAAAGTTGTGCTTTTTCTTTCCGATTTTTTAGGAATGGGCCTACGGCGCCTTTTAGTCGCGTGCGCAAGACTGGGTTTTTATCCGGGTAATCCCCATGCATGCTAACGCCGCTTGCGACTTGGTCGCACTCTGTCATCAGACCGAAGAGCATTTTTTCGCCGCAGTCTGCCAAACGCATCGCCGATACGGCGCCTGTCTCAACGCCTATTTCACTGACGAACATTTCAACGCGTTTAACCTGTTGTTTATCCAAGTCGGCAGCGCTGCGTCGGATGAGCTACCGACTGCGTTGCTGGACCTGATCCGGCGTACTGTGCTGGAAATACGCATCGTAATTCACGAGGAAAAGGTCAAGGGGTTAAGCGCGGTGCTCACGGCGCTCGGCTTTCAGCCTACCGAAAAGACCACCGCGATGGCCTTCGAACTGTCAAACCTCGCGCCTTGGGTAAACGATAGCGATGTGCAGATCAATCTGACTCGCACCATGAACGATTGGACTGAATCCTTTGCCAGTGCGTTTTTGAAACCGGCCGAGAATGTTGCGGGTTATCAGGCCCGGCAGCAGCGTGCCCTTGAAGCGGGTCAAGAGCTTTACCACTTCACCTTGACCGACGAGGGGCAGGTGAGGTGCTCGCTGACGCTGTCTATGTGCGAGGGGGAGGCCAGGCTTAACGATGTCGCCACGATGATGGGCTTTCGTCGCAGAGGTTATGCCACTCGATTGATCCATACCGCCCTGCTTCACGCATCGAGTCTGGGGGCCCAGCGATGCTTTCTTGAGGCGACGGTGGACGGCTGCTCGCTGTATCAAAACTTGGGGTTCGTGCGTTTGTTCGACTATCTGTCCTTTACCCGTGGACCGCTCGCAGGCGCGTAATCAAAAGCCAAGTTTTACTTGGCTGCGATCCTCAAGCGCCAACAGATACTGCTTGGCCTCAAGCCCTCCGGCGAACCCGGTCAGCCCGCCTGAGGCGCCTATCACTCGGTGGCAAGGCGCAATGATCGAGATTGGGTTGCGCCCGTTGGCCGCGCCCACTGCGCGCACCGCCTTGGGGTTGCCGATCTGCTGGGCGATCTGGCGGTAGCTGCGGGTTTCGCCAAAGGGGATGGTCAGCAGTGCTTGCCACACTTGTTTCTGAAAGTCGGTGCCGGTGAAGTCCAGTTCCAGCTCGAATTGGCTGCGAGTGCCGGCGAAGTATTCCCGTAACTGGCGCTCGGCCTCCAACAGCACCGGGCTGTCGTTGGCTTCATGCAACTCCCCCAAGGGCACGCGGTTGGCACGTTCTTTTTCCCACAGGATCGCGTTGAGTTTGCCATCGCGCGTCACCAGGGTGAGCTGGCCGACGGGGGAGGGCATGAGCTTGTATTCGTAGGACATGAGTTGATTCCTCGAAGGGCATTCAATAAGTACAGCGCTACTGTAGTTCTACCCGAGCGAAGGAAAACTACGTTTCTTGCGATCAAATTCTCCCGGCGTCTAGAGGTTCCAGCTCACCCACTCGGCGTAGTACGGGTGCCAGTAGAGCCAGGAGATTCTATAAAGCCCCAGGAGTACAGAGACTTCCCCAAATGCCACCAACGAAAGCATATTGAGCAGCGTGACGATCAATGCGAACACGGTCACGCGTCTGCCGGCATGGCGCCTGGCAAACCATACGCCATACGCCGACGCAGCAATCGCCCCCAACGCCAGGAACAACCCAAGGGGAAATGGCAGCGGCACAAACGAGACCAGTAGTGGCAACACCAGTACCCAGCCCACTACTTGGCGTAGCGGAGTTTTTGGCATGCGTTGTGTGGGTTCAAGCATTGCAGTATTCCCGATGTCAGACAGACGAGCCGACATCATCACGATGCGGGTTCATTGCCGCCGTAAGACTTTACTGAGCCGCCGCTAGCGGTCCTGTTGCAATACTTTAAGTGCCGCCGACGCCAGAAACCCCGAGCGGCTTTTTTCTTCAGGGTGGTTCTGCACATATTCATCGATGCGATTCAACAGATAACCTGGCAGGGTAATGTTGAGCTTCTGCGCTTTGCCCAGGTACTTGGTGACATCAATGTCCACCACAGCCCAGGTGCAGCCAGCGTAGTGGGGGTTGGCCGCGTGCAAGGTAACCTTCTGGGCAGTGGGAATCGGCGAGCCATCTTCCGCGAGAATCTCGAAGTGCCCTTCGATCGCTTCCCGGGCCATGGCCATGGCGTCGTCCAGGTCATCACCGGCTGAGTAGCAGCCAGGAATATCCGGGACTTCGACCCCCCAGGCGTGGCCCTCGTCACCGGTTGAAATTGCGATGGGGTAAAGCATGTCTATTGCCCTCCAGGGACGGTCAGCTCAGCAGAGCCTGTTTCAAAATGCTCTTGGCGGTCTTGTCCAACAGGTCCTTCTTTGGATGAGGAATCGTCACCAACCCTGGTTTTGTCGGGTGTTTGAAGTGGTGATGACTGCCCCGTGTGCGCACCAGATACCAGCCGTCCGCAACAATGTGACCTATCAAATATCGGCTATCCACATCACCTCCTTGTGGTGTGTGTTGGTGGTGACTATAACCACTGAAGATAAATTATCAACACTCTACCTACCGACGGTCGACGACCGGCGTTTCGGTAAGCGTTGAATGAAGTGTATGAGGCCGCAGGAATGGCGCCGGAGAGAGGTATTGCGAGGTTTTTCGAGGTGTTACGCGGTATGTAAAGTCTGCTCAAGAACGGCCAGAAATGCTTCAGCCAACACACTTTTTCTTGTTGTCGGCGTCAGTACCAGCAGTTGGGCGCAGGCATCTGCCTCGGCCATCGGCTTATACGTGACGCCCTTGTTCATCAAACTCTGCGTACATTCGGGCACCAATGCCACGCCTTGCCCGGCGGCTACCAGCGCAATGATCGAGGTAATCTGTCGCCCGGTCGGCCCGGCACGCAAGGGCACACCATGGTGTCGGTACAGTTGCTCAATGGACTGGTTCAAACCCGACCCATAATCTGGCGGGAACAGAATCAACGGGTAAGCATTGAGCTGCGCCAGGCTGACTTCAGCCTGCCTGGCCAACGGGCTGTCACTGGGCACCGCGGCAAACAATCGCTCCTCACCAAGAGACAGCGCTTGCACCTGCGGGCTTTGCGGTAACAGCCGGCTCAGCCCGATATCCAGCCGCCCGTCCGCCACCTGTGCGCCCAAGCTGCCGGAGGCGCACTCCACCAAGGTCAACTGCACATCGGGAAAGCGCTGGGCGAAAGCCTGGATCGCCTGGCTGAACAGATCCGACAGCGCGATTGAGCTCACATACCCGAGTGACAATTGGCCTGCGGTGCCCGCCGCCAATTTGCCGGCGATGACCTGCGCCAGTTCAACCTGCGCCAACACACCGCGCGCATAAGGCAAGAACGAACGGCCTTGGGCAGTGAGGGAAACCGTACGGCTGGTGCGATCGAACAGCTTGAACCCCAGCTCTGCTTCCAGTGCCGAAATTTGCCGAGTCAGTGGCGGCTGAGCCAAGTGCAGGCGAAGTGCTGCGCGGCCGAAGTGCAATTCTTCGGCGACCATCAGAAAGTAACGCAGCTTGCGTAGGTCGAGCATCCTGATCCTTAGGTATTGATCGGTTCGAAATCGGTATTGGTTTAAGCCCCGTCCGCCATTCTATAAAGACCTCACAAAATAAAACGAGAGGTTTCATGAAACCGCGCCTGCATTGTGCTCGCCTTGCCTTGTTCCTGTGTGGTTGCGCGGCGTTTCTTAGTCTCTATGCGACCCAGAGCATCCTTGCGACCTTCGCCGCACAGTTTCATATCAGCGCCAAGGAGGCAGGCTGGAGTATCACGGTCACCACCCTGGCCGTGGCGCTCACTGCACCTTTTGTCAGCCGGCTAACCGGGCGCTTCGAACAGCGCACGGTGATCGTCGCGGCCGCGCTGTTGTTGGCCGTGCCCGCGCTGATGACGGCCTATGCCGACAGTTTTGCCGAAGTGCTGGTGTGGCGGTTTGTGGAAGGCATGCTGATACCGGTGGTGTTTGCCACCAGCGTGGCCTACATCGGCGACCGTTGGCGTGGCGGGACGGTGACCGAAGTCACCAGCCTTTACGTGGCGGGCACCGTGCTGGGCGGGTTCGCCGGGCGCTTTGTCATCGGCGTGATGACGCAATACGTCGGCTGGCGGGAAGCCTTCGAGTTGCTGGCGGTGTTGAGCCTGATGGTCGGCGGGTTTATCCAGTTTCTGTTGCCCGCCAACCGGCCACGAACCGAGCGGCTTAAAGTCGCTCCTTCAGGTGTTTTTCGCAAACCCTTGTTGGCTGCGTACGCCGTCGGCTTTTGCGTGTTGTTTTCCCAGGTCGCGGCATTTACTTACGCGGGTTTGTACCTTGGCCTGCCGCCCTTCAACCTGGGGCCTGCGGCGTTGGGCACGCTTTACATGGTGTTCCTGCTGGCCTTGATCGTGATCCCCATCGCAGGCCGCCTCAGTAAAGCCCGGCCCCACGCCGAACTGCTGACGGTCGCCGCCATGCTCGGTGTGAGTGGTTCGGCGCTGACCCTGGCACCGTCGCTGTGGTGCATCGTGGTGGGCCTGGCACTGAGCTCCACCGGCGTCTTCCTCGCCCAGGCCGCCGCCAATGCCTTCATCAGCGCCATTGCCGGTGCCAACAAATCTGGCGCCGTGGGTGTTTACCTCACCTGTTACTACCTGGGCGGCAGTTGCGGTGCCATCGTCCCCGCATTGGTCTGGGAGCGTTGGGGCTGGGCGGGCTGCGTCGCGCTGATTATCGGTTTTCAACTGCTGACCCTGCTGATCGCCCTGACCGGCTGCAAGCCCCTCAAACCTGAGCTGATCCACACACCATGAACGACACCGTCGCCGTGCCTGCCCGCGAAAACTCCACCCGCCGCCGTTCGCTGATCGCCGGCTGCAGTGCCCATGCGGTACACGATGGCCTGACTGACGTGATCTACGTGCTGCTGCCGATCTGGCAAGCGCAGTTTGCTCTTTCCTACGCCCAGATCGGCCTGTTGCGTGGCGCCTACTCCGGGATGATGGCGGTGTTCCAGCTGATGGCCAGCCGAGCCGCCAAACGCTGGGGCCGCGTACCGCTGCTGGTGGGCGGCACTGCGCTGGCAGGTGTGGCTTACTTATTGGTCGGCCAAGCCACCGGGCTGGGCATGTTGCTGTTAGCGTTGCTGCTCGGCGGGTTGGGCGCCAGCACTCAACACCCGCTGGCTTCCTCGATGATCACCGATGCTTACGAGGACGGTGGCGGGGTCAAGCAAGCGTTATCCCAGTACAACTTTTCCGGCGACATTGGCAAAACCCTGATCCCTGGGTTGGTCGGCCTGCTGCTCACCGTCATCAGCTGGCGCGCCAGTGCGACACTGTTGGGGCTGCTTGGCCTGGCAGCGGCTGGGCTGCTGTGGTGGCTGGTGCCTGCGCAAGTTGCCGAAACCGGCGTCACAAAAAAAGCTAAGCCGCTCAGTGGGACGGGTTCCGTTACAGGCCTGCGCGCGTTGATCCTCACCGGCACCCTCGACAGCGCAGTGCGCATGGGCTTTCTCACATTCCTGCCATTTTTGCTGCAAGCCAAAGGCGCCGGAACGGCGGGTATCGGCCTGGCGCTGACCATGCTGTTCATCGGCGGAGCCTTCGGCAAATTGCTTTGCGGCTATCTCGGTGCACGTATCGGCATGATGAAGACCGTCTGGCTGACGGAAACCAGCACTGCGCTGCTGATCGTCGCGGCCGTGTATCTGCCGTTGAGTGGCTTGCTGGTGATGTTGCCGCTGTTGGGCTTGGTGCTGAACGGCACGTCTTCAGTGTTGTACGGCGCCGTGCCGGACCTGGCGGGCGCAGGCAAGCGCGAGCAGGCATTCGCGGTGTTCTACACCGGCACGATTGGCGGCGGTGCGCTGGCGCCGGTGGTGTTTGGCGGGGTAGGGGATGCGCTGGGTGTGCCGGTGGCGGTGATGGTGCTGGCCGGGATGCTGTTGGTGACGTTGCCGTTGGCGTGGGTGGTGCAGCGGGGGATAGCCTCTCAAATAGCTGAGTGATTGCTGGAATGTCCAGACCGAGCCAATAGATCAATGCCAAGTGAGTGAAGCACCTTGAGGACCGTTTCAAAACGAGGTTTAGCGCCAGGGGCAAATGCCTTGTAGAGACTTTCGCGCCCCACGCCTGCATCGGCAGCAACCTTCGCCATTCCCCGGGCTTTGGCCACGTAGCCTAGCGCCCGAAGGAACTCCTCGTTGTCGCCGTCGGCCAGAACCTGAGAAAGGTATTCGCTAATGGCTTCATCACTGTCGAGCAGTTCAGCCATATCAAATGTCGTCAGTGTTTGAGTCATTATCAAACCTCTTTTCCTAATTTCTTTGCGCGCCGGATATCGGCATCTTGTGAAGACTTGTCGCCACCCGCCAGCGATATGACAATCTCCTTGCCTCGCAGGGTGAAATAAACGCGATAACCCACACCAACGTCTATCCGCATTTCTGAAATACCGCCGCCCAGCGTCTTGATATCGCCCAGATTACCCATACTGGCTCTCTCGATTCATCGAGCAATCGCGATTTTTGCCCGCAGGTCGCGTATTGCTGAGTGCCAGTAAGTGAAGACTTGGGTTTGCTGGATCAAATAGTTCAAAGCGCCTCACAGGAATTCACTGTATCCATGTGGATACTGCTTGGCAAGAGAAATGGCTGTGTCGAAGGCTGGGAGAGTGATGCGAGGGGGCGTCGGTTTCAAATCTTCTTCAGGGTTTTCCTATTGCTAAAATTTGCGGTCTGAAGGAGAACGGTAAAGCAGTCCTGAATTTTGCAGCATTGCCCGCACAATGCTCAGAATCATCTGAGTTGTGCGTCTCGGGCGACGCCTTTAACGGTCGTCTGCCACGGCCTATCAGCAGTCGGCATGAGTAGCTCGATTTGGGCCGGGCAGCCTAAAACACAAAGCGTCTTAAAGAGATGAACCCAACGTAAACGGAACACGCAACGCGCCGATCGGCCCTTCCCGTACACCGCACATTTCATCGTGCACGCAGTGTTGCACCAGCACGCAGGGAAACGGCGGAACCCGTTGCAACAGGTCGCGCAAATGCGTGGTGGAACCGATGCGCATTGGCTTGGCATCGTCGTCCACAAGTGTCATTTCGACATGGTCCAACCTGACACGCGCGATGTAGAAGCCGCCCTCCAGCGACAGCAGCTCCAACTCACGAATTTCTCCTTTTACCGCCAATTCGGTCAGCATTTGCAGATTCATGATTCACCCCCACTGTGGGCCATTTATTGGCGACGAAAGAACAACGTGACCTGGCCCCATTCGACGCCGAACTTGGTCATGCTGGAACGGTTGATCAACGTGTCTTCGTCCATCAAGTACATCCAGTCATCAAAGCTCACTTCGTAGACCGAGCCGTCCACCGGCAGGTTGAGTCGGTAGCGCCAACGCAGTGCGTTGCCTGCCACTTCGCCGATCGCCTCGCCGACCACATCACCTGCCCGACCGCGCCAGCGCCCCGGGCCATCCGGTGTCAGCGTCCACACGCGCTGCTGGCGCGTGCCATCGCTGTACAGGAAGCGCTCGTCGAGAATCAAGGCGTTGCCCTCGCGCCGGCTGGCGATATTGACCTCAAAGCGCTTGGCCACTTCCCCCGAGCGCTTCTGGAAAATTCCCCAGGCCTTGACGGGCTTACTGAAGAAGCGCTCCAGATCCAACTGCGGTTGCTGGTCCGCGTAGTGGGCCACCTCAACGTTGCTGCAGTTGCTCAAACTCAACACCAGCAACAATGCAATCAGTAGACGTGTCATTGCCTGGCTCCGTGATCACGCGCGGCGAAGCGCCAACGCTCGTCACTGATACTTGTACATTAATATTTATTTGTACAGGTTTGCCAAGACGAATGGCGAATTCTTCAAATGACGCCCATAAAAAAACCGGCCACCAAGGACCGGTTTTTTCATGCATCCTGCGCCAGAACCCTCCTGACGCAAGCGCAAAATCTGAGTGGAGCGGGTAGAGGGAATCGAACCCTCGTCGGAAGCTTGGGAAGCTACTGTTCTACCATTAAACTATACCCGCTCAGAGCGGCTGACTTTGTACCAGATGTTCGCTGGGATTTGAAGTTTTTCTTCGAAAAATGTGTGGGTTGCCTGTGGCGAGGGCGCTTGCTTGCGCTGGGGTGCGAAGCGCCCCCAAAAGGGTGGGGCTGCTTCGCACCCCAGCGCAAGCAAGCGTGCTCGCCACAGGAAGCCTGTATTTCAAATCGCAAAGGCATGCTGCGTCTGGCTCTGGTGATAGCGCAAGCGGCTGACCTGCCGCTGCGGTTTCAAAAAGCCTACCACCGCGTCCCGGCTATCCCGGCACGCCGCCTTGTGCTCCATGTCCAGAAAATGCCCAGTCGCCTGGATGGTGCTGAAGCTGCTCTTGGCCACATGCTGGCCAAACAGCTTGGCATCCTCGGCGCTGGTGTACTCGTCCCATTCGCCATTTAAAAACAGCACCGGAATGTCGATCTGCCTGGCCGCCTTGAGGTAGCACAGCCGGTCGCTGTTCAGCACGTGGCTGATGTGAAAGTGCATCTGCCCGTATTCGTGCTCGGCCAGGCTGCTCACGTGTTTGTAGTTGAAACGCTTGAACAGCGAAGGCAAGTGTTTGCCGATGGTGCTGTTGACCAGGTGGCCGACGCGGTCGCGGTCGAGGTTGCCGAGGTAGTCGACGCCGCGTTCAAGGTAGTCGCGCATCGGCGCGTTGATCACCGGTGAGAAGGAGCTGATCACCGCCTTTTCCACGCGGCGGGGCCGGTGGGAGAGCGCGACCAAGGTGGCAGCGCCGCCCCAGGAAAACGACAGCACGTGTTCGGCGGCGAAGTGCTCGATGAGTTCCAGCAGGATCTGGCCTTCGACTTCTTTCGTCAGCATCTGCTCATGGCGGTTATGGATTTTGGAGCGGCCAGCGTAGGGCTGGTCGTACAAAACCATATTGAATTGTGGGTACAGGCTTTTCACGGTTTGGGCGAAGGAGGCCGTGGTGGCCATGGAGCCGTTGACCAGGATGATGGTCTTTTCAGCCGTATCCGCGCGATGGAACTCCGTGTAAACCCGATACTGACCCTGTATATCCAACACAGCGATTTCTGGCCTCATGTCGTAAGACTCCTGGCAAGCGGGTAGGGCGCGCAGATCACTCTGCACGAGCTTTATGACAGGTAGGCATACGCCTGGAAGATGAGCACCCATGCCGGTCCGATGACGGTTGGCCGACGGCTGTTGTTATGGCGGGCTGTTTGCCTGAGAGGCCCTTAGATCAAGCGCGGGCGGGGCAAGGTGTTTCTTGGAGGTTATAGGCGACTGGCCAGTCATAATTTGGCTGACGTCTTGATTCAAGCAGTACAGACGCCAGGTCGCAAGGCGCCGAACTGGTTTTTTGCCATCACCGGCTGAACGGTCGTCAGACCTGTCTGATTTCATCGTCAGTCAGTGCCCGATATTCGCCTGGCGCAAGCGACGTATCCAGCACCAAAGCCCCCATGCGCTCACGGTGCAGGCCGACCACCTTGTTATCAAAATGCCCGAACATGCGCTTCACCTGGTGATAGCGGCCTTCGATGATGCTCAGCCGCGCTGTCCGTGGGCCTAGCAACTCCAGCTCGGCGGGTTGGGTGGTGAGGTCTTCAAACGCGAAATACAGACCCGCTGCAAACGTCACCGCGTACTCCGGGGTGATGTCTTGTTCGGTTTGCACGAGGTAAACCTTGGGCAGCTTGGTCTGCGGTTGAGTCAGGCGTCGCGACCATTGGCCGTCGTTGGTGATCAGCATCAGCCCGGTGGTGTTGAAATCCAGACGACCGGCGATATGCAGCTCGCTCGTATCCGGCTCATCCAACAGATCAAGCACCGTGGGGTGCACCGGGTCGGCTGTGGCGCTCACGCAGCCCTGAGGTTTGTGCAGCATGAAATAGCGCGCCGGTTTGCCGACTTGCAGCACTTCATCGTCGACGCATACACGGCTGAATTCGCGCACGTCATGCCGCGGATCGCTGACCGCCACGCCATCGACCGTCACCCGTCGCTCAACCAGCAGCATGCGCACTTGTTGGCGATTGAAACGTGGCAGGTTGCTGAGGAAACGATCAACGCGCATTACGCTTGTTCAACCCCACGCAATTGCGCATCCACTTGGGCACAACGCGGGCACAGGCAGGCTTTGTTGCGCAGTTCATCGGGCAGGGCTTGGAGCACCGCCGGGTCGATGGTGACGCTGTAGCACCAGCAGGCTTGGTCGGCGGTGCGCGGGTCGGCCAGGGTGCAGTCGTTGCGGGCACCGCAGGCGGGGCAAAGGGTTGGCGTGGTCATGTCGGTTCGTGCTGTATCGCGCAGTTCCCAGCACGATACAGCGCCGCCTAGCTATTGCAAGCTGCGCAGGTAGCCGCGCCAGCCGCCGAAGTGGCTGATGTCCACGGCGTCTGCCAGGCCTTGCAGGTGCGCACGGCACATTACCAGGCGCGTCATGTCATGGCTGGCGTTGTCTGCAGGCGCGTCGAGCAAGGCAGCAAACTGTTGTGCATAAGACGATGGGCACGGCGACGGCGGCGTAATCCAGCAGGTTCATGAAGTGGGTGTAATAGCCCAGTTCGGCGTTGCACAGCATCGGATTGGCACGCAACTCTTCCAAGGTCACCGGGCGGCCAATGGTCGGCGTCAGTACGCAATCGAGCCCGTCCAATAAGACGTCACAGCATGCTTTCAACGGGGGGCGTTGTGCTGGTGCGCTGACGCACTGCAATGCGGCGCTCGCTTCGTCTGAAACAGGTGTTTCAACCTGTGTCAAAAACGCACCAGATTCGGTTTTTGATGTCAGATATTTCGTCATTCAATGAAAGACGAATGCCGCCCTTCAGCGTCGCTGAAGGTGCTCTCAAGCGGTCCAGGAGGCCGCCATGTATCGACGACTGCTTCTTAGCGCTTTATTCGGCCTGACCCTTTCAGCGTGTGTGCCCTATTACGATGGTGGGGGTACTTACTATCGCTCCGAGGTCTACACCGCACCGGCCCCGGCCTATTACTACGGTGGCGGGCCCAGTTACCTGTATGGGCGTGGCTACTACGCGCCGCCACCGCGTTACTACCCGGCGCCGCGTTATTACCGGCCGGCGCCGGGCTATTACCCAAGGTCTGGTTACCGGCCGTATCCGAACCAAGGCTGGGGCGGCAACCGTTGGGGCAATGGCGGTGGGCATAACCAGGGCGGCAACCGTGGCGGTGGCCATGGCGGCGGCCACGGTGGTGGGCACCGTTAGACGTCGGACAAGTCCGCCAACGGATGGCGGCCTTCCCAGGCTTTGTGGAAGTGCGCTTCTACCACGGCTTGCGGGATTGCATTGATATCCGGCCAGTGCCAATGGGGCGTCTGGTCCTTGTCGATCAACCGCGCGCGCACGCCTTCGGCAAATTCGGGGTGACGGCAGCAGTTCAGGCTCAAGGTGTATTCCATCTGGAACACCTGGGCCAAGGACAGGTGCCGGGCGCGCTGGATCTGCTCCCACACCAGATGCGCGGTGAGCGGGCAGCCTTCGCTGAGCGTCTTGCCCGCGCGGCTGAACAGCGGGTCGGCGTGCTCGCGCAATGGGCTCAAGGCCCGCCAGGCGCAGCGCACATCGCCCACATCCAACCATTCGTCGATCTGCGCACGGCGCGGCAGCCATTGTGCCTCGGGTTGCTGGCCGACGGCTTCCTGGGCCAGCGCCTTGAGCAGGCTGTTGAGTTGCATCGCGGTTTGTTCCTGCCAGTTCAGTCGCAGCAGGCCTTCGATCAGTTCGTCCTGCTGGTCATCGCGCAGGAAGCGGTCGGCCAAGCCCAGGTCCAGGGCATCGCGACCGTTGATATGCACGCCGGTGAGGCCCAGGAACAACCCCAGCTTGCCCGGCAGGCGTGACAGGAACCAGCTGGCGCCTACATCCGGGTACAGGCCGATGCTTATCTCGGGCATGGCGAGGCGGCTGCTCGGTGTCACGATGCGCACCGAAGCGCTTTGCAGCAGGCCCATGCCGCCGCCCAGCACGTAGCCGTGGCCCCAGCAGATCAGTGGTTTCGGATACGTGTGCAGGCGATAGTCGAGGCGGTATTCAGCGGCAAAGAACTGTGCGGCCAGGGTGGGCACGACGCCGGGTTGTTCACGGCAGGCCTGGGCCAGGCTGCGTACTTCGCCGCCGGCGCAAAAAGCTTTCGCCCCATTGCCGCGTAGCAGTACGCAAACAATGTTCGGGTCTTTGGCCCAGGTATCCAGGTGTTCGCCCAAGGCCATAATCATCGGCAAGGAGAGCGCATTGAGGGACTTTTCAGCGTCCAGGCTGGCGATGCCGATGCGGGCGCCGTCGCTGCCGGTCAGCTCTTCGAAGTGCAGGTTCATCGTGACCTCAATCGAGAAAGTGAAAGATCAGTATGATCGCTCCGTGGGAAAGTGCCGGTTGTGTGTCAGATCAATTGACAAGCGGGGTCGGCTTTCCTAGGGTTCGCCCATTCTTTTTTTACACGACGAACACACCATGACCGAAGGCGACCGTATCAAACTCGAACCCAGCTGGAAACACGCCCTGCGGGATGAGTTCGACAAGCCCTATATGGCTGAGCTGCGCGAGTTCCTGCGCCAGGAACACGCCGCCGGCAAAGAGATTTACCCGCCAGGCCCGCTGATTTTCAATGCGCTCAACTCAACGCCGTTGGACAAGGTCAAGGTGGTGATCCTCGGCCAGGACCCGTACCACGGCCCGGGCCAGGCCCACGGCCTGTGCTTCTCGGTGCAACCGGGCGTGCCGACGCCGCCGTCGCTGGTTAATATTTACAAAGAGCTCAAGCGTGACTTGAACATCGACATCCCCAACCACGGTTGCCTGCAAAGCTGGGCCGACCAGGGTGTGCTGATGCTCAACACCACCATGACCGTGGAACGCGCGAATGCCAACGCGCATGCGGGCAAGGGCTGGCAGTTCTTTACCGACCGGGTTATTGAAGTGGTCAGCGAGCATCAGCCGCACTTGGTGTTCCTGTTGTGGGGCGCCCATGCGCAAGGCAAGCAAAAGCTGGTGGATGCGACCAAGCACCTGGTGCTGACGTCGGTGCATCCGTCGCCGTTGTCGGCGTATCGCGGTTTTTTGGGTTGCGGGCATTTCAGCCGCACCAACAAGTTTCTTGAGCAGAATGGCGAGACGCCGATTGAGTGGCGGTTGCCGCCAGTCTAAGGATCAACACAGTCAAATGTGGTGAAGGCTTTAGGTTTTTTCCGGCTGGCGGTTCCAATGCCTGAACAACGGCTCCGCCAAAAACAGCACAAACAACAATCGCATCACCTGCATCGCCGTCACCAACGGCACCGACAGTTGCAAGGTCTCGGCCGTCAGGCTCATTTCAGCAATGCCACCGGGCATCATGCCCAGCGTGAGTGAGCGCAAGTCCAAGTGTGTCAGGGCGCTCAAACCCACCGCCGCCAAGGTCGCCAGCGCCATGGTCAACGCCGTACCTACCAGCGTACGCGCCATGAACGACGGTGCCCGGCGAAAGAACTGACGGTTAAAGTGGCAACCCAAGCCGCTGCCGATCAGCCATTGGCCGATCTGGCTGCCGCCATCGGGCAAGCCGATGTGCAAGTCCCAGACAACACTGGCGGTAGCGCTGACCAGCAGCGGCCCGAACAGCCAGGGGTTGGGCTGACGCAAGCGCTGCCAGCCCCAGGCCACCAGCGCGCCAATCGGAAACAGCACCGCCAGCCAGGCCCAGCTCACCGGTGCCGGATGAAACTGCGGCGCGCCGCCTTCCAGCAAATACTTGAAGATCGCCGGCACGCACAACACCACCACCAGCACGCGCAAACTCTGCCCGGCCGCGACGCGGCTGAGCACCGCGCCATTGCGCGCGCCGAGGTTGACCATCTCACCGGAACCGCCCGGCATGCTGGAAAAAAATGCAGTGGCGCGGTCTTCACCACTGCGACGCATCAACCACACGCCGACAATGCTCGACAGGCTGGTGACCAGCGCGCCGAAGAAAATCAGGCCAAAGTGGCTCATCACCTGCTCGATCACCACTGGCGTGAAGTGCAGCCCGATGCCGATGCCCACCACCCATTGGCCGCATTTGCGCCCGCCGGGAATCTCCGCCAACTGCCACGGCGTGAGGCAACGTACCAGAATGATCGCCAGCAACGAGCCGACCATGTACGGCAAAGGCCAGCCGACGAGGCTGGCCAGGTAACCGCCGGCCAGGCCGACCAGCGGTGTTGCCCACCATTGTTTAAAGGTGACCTCAGACATCGGCCAGGGCACGACGCTGCAGGGCACGTTTACGGTAGATGCGCACCAGCGGGAAGGCCAGCATCAGCGCGGTCAGCACCCACACACCGAAGGTGATCGGGCTGGACCAGAGGATGTCCAGCGCACCGTTGGAGATCGACAGCGCGCGGCGCAGGTTTTGTTCCATCAGGCCACCGAGGATAAAGCCCAGCAGTACCGGCGACAGCGGGAAGTCCAGCTTGCGCAGGATGTAGCCGAAGATGCCGATGCCGACCATCAGGAACAGGTCGAAGGTGGTGGCGTGAACCGCGTATACGCCAATCGCGGTGATGATGGCGATCACCGGCACCAGCGCCCAGTTCGGCACAGCGAGGATGCGTGTGAAGATGCGGATCATCGGGATGTTGAGGATCACCAACATGATGTTGGCGACAAACAACGAAGCGATCAGGCCCCAGACGATGTCCGGTTGCTGTTGAAACAGCAGCGGGCCGGGTGTGATGTTGTACAGCGACAGCGCGCCGATCATTACGGCGGTAGTGCCCGAACCTGGTACGCCGAGGGTCAGCATCGGCACCAGCGCGCCGCAGGCGGAAGCACCGATCGCGGTTTCCGGGGCGGCGAGGCCACGCATGTCACCTTGCCCGAATTTGCCGCTGGCACCGGCCAGGCGTTTTTCGGTCATGTAGGCCACGGCCGAGGCCAGTGTGGCGCCCGCGCCCGGCAATACGCCCATGATGAAACCCAGCAGGCCGCAGCGAATATTCACAGCGAATACCGAGGAAGCTTCCTTCAGGTTGAACATCATTCGCCCGGTGGCTTTTACCGCTTCCTGGCCACGGTGGGTTTTTTCCAGCAGTAACAGGATTTCGCTGATCGAGAACAGGCCCAATACCAATACGACAAACTGGATGCCGTCGGTGAGGTGGATGTTGTCGCCGGTAAAGCGGTACACGCCGCTGTTGGCATCGATGCCGACGGCCGACAAGAACAGGCCGATCAGCGCCGCCACAAAGGTCTTCAGCGGTTTGTCACCGGCCATGCCGCCGAGGCAGACAATCGCGAACACCATCAGTACGAAATATTCCGCAGGGCCGAAGGCAATCGCCCACTTGGCCAGCAGCGGCGCAAACAGCACCATGCCGCAGGTGGCAATAAGCGCGCCGATGAACGAACTCCACGCCGACAACGACAGCGCAACACCGGCCAAGCCTTTGCGGGCCATCGGGTAGCCGTCGAGGGTGGTCATCACGGTGGAGGCTTCGCCTGGGATGTTCAACAGGATCGAGCTGATACGGCCGCCGTATTCGCAGCCCAGGTACACGGCTGCCAGCAGGATCAAGGCCGACTCAGGCGGCAAGCCCAGGGCGAATGCGATGGGGATCAACAAGGCCACACCGTTGATCGGGCCCAGGCCCGGCAACAGGCCGACCACGGTGCCGATCAAGGTGCCGCACAGCGCGGTGATCAGGTTGTAAGGGGTCAGTGCAACGCCGAAGCCCTGGCCCAAATAGCTGAACGTATCCATATCAGTTCTCCAGAACTTCAAGCAGGCCGAGGGGCAGCGGTACATCCATGGCTTTATCGAACAGCAGGTAAAGACCGATGGCCATCAGCGTGACGATCACCACGCTCGGCACCCAGCGGCCGCCATACAGGCGCGCCATCGGGATGCCGATCAGCATGCTGCTGAGAATGAAACCCAGAGCCTCGAAGGTGCCGGCGAACACGATCAACAGCGCGACGCAGATGCCGATCTTGATCAGCGTGTCGCGGTCCAGCGCGGGTTCTTCTTCGGTGTGCTTGGTGGGCTGTGGGCGAAACAGCATGTACATCAGGCCCAGGCTCATCAGCCCGAGCATCAGCAGCGGGTAGGCGCGAGGCCCGACCGGCTCGTAGGAAAAAGCCGCCTGATACGGCCAGGCCATCAGCGCGAGGCCGGCGCAGAGCAGCAGCATCACGGAGGCGAAAATGCGTTGTAAGAGCATGTGGAACTCCTGGGCCACGCCGCCCGTCGAGGAGGGCGCGGCCGCGCAAAAGAGGGGCGATTACTGGATCAGGCCGAACTCTTTGGCCAGCACTTTGTAGTCAGCCACCTGTTTCTTCACATAGGTGTCCAGCTCGGGGCCGGTCATGGCGAACGGGAACAGCTCGCGCTGGTCACGCAGCTTGGCGAACTCTTCGGAGGCCAGCAGTTTGTCGAACGCGTCTTTCCACCAGGCGTAGTCGGCATCGCTGACTTTTGGCCCGAGGTAGAAGCCGCGAACCACCGGCCAGACGATGTCGTAGCCTTGCTCTTTGGCGGTCGGAATATTCTTCATTTCCGGCTCGTCCAGGCGCTCTTCGGCGAACACCGCGAGCAGGCGCATGTCACCGCTGAGGATGTGCGGCATGGAGTCGGAGATGTCGGTACTGCCCACCTGGATGTGGCCGCCGAGCAGGGCCGTGGCGATTTCACCGCCGCCTTCAAGGGCCACGTAACGCAGCTCGCGCGGGTTGATCCCGGCGGCTTTGGCGATCAGTGCGGTCTGCATCCAGTCCTGGCTGCCGACGGTGCCGCCGGAACCGATCACGACGCTGCCCGGATCTTTCTTCAAGGCTTTAACCAGATCGTCGAGGTTTTTGTAGGGCGAATCGCTTTTCACGGCGATGGCGCCGTAGCTGGTGCCGACGGCAGCGAGCCAGCGCACCGCGTTTTCATCGAAGCGACCGAACTTGCCCTGGGCCAGGTTCAACAGCGAACCACTGGACCACGCTACCAGCGTGCCGGCGTCTGCCGGGCGCTGCGCTACCACTGCGTTATACGCCACCGCGCCCACGCCGCCAGGCATGTAGGTGACGCGCATCGGCTTGCTCAGCAACTTCTCGTTGACCAGCGCGCTTTGCGCCAGCTTGCAGGTCAGGTCAAAACCACCGCCCGGGGAGGCCGGGGCGATGCACTCCGGGCGCTTGGGTTCGTCGGCTGCCAGCAGTTGGCCGGCGAACAGTATGCAGCCGGCTGCGAGGGCTAATTTACGCAGTGAATAGGTCATCTTTAACTCCGTCTTTGTTGTTATGAGGTGCTACTACCCGGCACGTATTACCAGAGCGCGATGCTGTAACTGACCAGCACACGCACTTCATCCGCATCACGGGCTGAATAGTTGGAACGGTAGGTGGCATTACGCAGGCGCAACGCTACATCCTTGAACGTGCCACTTTGCACGATGTAGCGGATTTCGCTGTTGCGTTCCCACTCCTTGCCGGTCTCGCCGTTCCTGAGCTTGATGTTGTCACCCGACAGGTAACGGCTCATGAAACTCAGGCCGGGAATCCCCAGCTTGGCGAAGTCGTAGTCGTAGCGCGCTTGCCAGGAGCGCTCTTCGGCGCCGGCAAAGTCGTTGATCTGCACGAAGTTGACCAGGTACGGGTCGCTGCCATCCACGTAAGGGAAGGCGCTGTCGCCGGACATGTGCTGGTAACCGGCGCTAAGCTTATGGCCATTGAGGGCGTAGCTGAACAGGCCGTTGAGCGATGTATTGTCGATTTTGCCGCCGCGTGCGCTGCCGGTGTCATCGCTGATAGCCAGGCGCAGGTCGGTGCCAAAGGTGCCGGGGCCCATCGGGCGCGACGCCACCAGGCCGAGGAAGTGCTGGCGGTAGACGTCGTCGAGCTGAGCAAAGTGGTAGCTGCCGGTGATCTTATCGGCGAACTTATAGTCCACGCCGCCGAAGTTGAAGTGCTTGCCGGTGGCGCCGCTGACGAAGCGGCTGTTTTTGTTGTTAAGGGCGATGTCTTCGTAGTTGGTGTCGTCGCGGTCTTTGGCTTTATCCAGGCGGCCGCCGGTGAACACCAGGTTCTTGAATTCTTTGGAGGTCAGCAGGCCGCCGTTGAAGGTCTGCGGCAGGATGCGGCCGTCGTTGGGTTTGAGGATCGGCAGTTCGGGGATCAGCGAGCCTACTTTCAGCTCAGTGGCGGAGATTTTCACTTTGCCGGTCAGGCCCAGCTTGGAGTACTCGTTGGCGGCACGGCCATCATCGTGGGTCGGCAACAGGCCGCTGCCGGTGCGGTCGGGGCTGGAGTCGAGCTTGACCCCAAGCATGCCCAGCGCATCCACGCCAAAACCGACGGTGCCGTCGGTGTAGCCCGATTGCAGGTTGAGCATAAAGCCCTGGGCCCATTCATCGCGCTTGGATTGTTGTGCACGGGTGCCATCGCGAAAGTCGCGGTTGAAGTACATGTTGCGGGTTTCGAGGGTGGCGCTGCTGTCTTCGAAGAAGGCAGCCTGGCTAAGCGGCGAAAAGCCGGCAAGGGCAGTGGCACTGGCAAGGGCGGTCTGGGCAAGGCGAGAAAAACGAACAGGCGGGCAAGCCTGGGGCTGTGTCGACAGCATCGTTGTGTACTCCGTTATTGTTCTTATTTTTGGCGAAAACGCTTCGTGGCGTTTTTCTGGCGCTACGGATCAGGTAGCTCAGTGGGCATTACCCACCGTCGCTGGATGCTAAAGGGCGAAGCTTTCACTAACCTTTCAGCTGTCTTTCAATGTTTTCGGGCTTCACAGGCCAGGCCGCGCCTGTAAACTGCCCCGCAAAGCGTGGCGTCGACCATGCCCGAATGAGGTGAAAATCCATGCGTGTCCTCCTGGTTGAAGACCATTTGCAGCTCGCCGAAAGTGTCGCCCTGGCGCTCAAGAGCACGGGTTTGACCGTCGACGTGTTGCACGATGGCGTGGCCGCGGACCTGGCCTTGAACAGTGAGGAATACGCGGTGGTGATCCTCGATGTCGGGCTGCCGCGCATGGACGGTTTCGAGGTGTTGGCGCGTCTGCGCGCGCGTGGGAAAAATCTGCCTGTGTTGATGCTGACCGCGCGCAGCGATGTAAAGGACCGCGTGCATGGCCTGAACCTGGGCGCCGACGACTACCTGGCCAAGCCGTTTGAGTTGACCGAGCTGGAAGCTCGAGTCAAGGCGCTGCTGCGCCGCAGTGTATTGGGCGGCGAGCGCCAGCAGGCGTGCGGCGTGCTGGTCTACGACCTGGATACCCGACGGTTCACGGTGGGCGGCGAACTGCTGACGTTGACCTCCCGCGAGCAAGCGGTGCTTGAAGCGCTTATCGCCCGCCCCGGCCGTGTGATGAGCAAGGAGCAACTGGCCTCGCAGGTATTCGGCCTGGATGAAGAAGCCAGCCCCGATGCGATTGAAATCTACGTGCACCGCCTGCGTAAGAAACTCGACGGCCAGCCCATCGCCATCGTGACCTTCCGTGGCCTCGGTTACCTGCTGGAAGCCCGCGATGCATAAGCCCAGCAGCCTGCGCTGGCGCCTGCTGTGGAACTTGGCGCTGTTGCTGGTGGTGCTGATGCTCGCCAGCGGCATGAGTGCCTACTGGAATGGCCGCGAGGCCGCCGACACCGCCTATGACCGCACCTTGCTGGCGTCGGCGCGCACCATCGCCGCCGGGTTGACCCAGGTGGATGGCACCTTGAGTGCCAATGTGCCTTATGTGGCGCTGGACACCTTTGCCTACGACAGCGCGGGGCGTATTTATTATCAGGTCAATGATATTGATCAGAAGCTGATATCCGGCTACGAAAACCTCCCCGGGCCGCCTCCCGGCACGCCACGTACCGATGATTACCCGGCGTTGGCAAGGTTCTACAACGCGACTTATCAGGGCCAGAATGTGCGCGTGGTCAGCCTGCTCAAGGCGGTCTCCGAACCGAACATGAATGGCATGGCGGAAATTCGCGTCGCGGAAACCGATGAAGCGCGCGAGAGCATGGCCCGTAGCCTGCTGGCCGACACCTTGCTGCGCCTTGGGATGTTGGCGGTCGGTGCGTTGCTGCTGGTGTGGTTTGCGGTGAGCGCGGCGCTGCGCCCATTGGAACGCCTGCGCACGGCGGTGGAAGAGCGCCAGCCCGACGACTTGCGGCCATTGCCGTTGGTGGAAGTGCAGGATGAGTTCGGCCCGCTGGTGCGTTCGCTCAATCACTTTACCGAGCGCTTGCGCGGCCAATTCGAGCGCCAGGCGCAGTTTATTGCCGACGCCGCCCACGAACTGCGCACCCCGCTGGCTGCGCTCAAGGCGCGCCTGGAGTTGGGCTTGCGCAGCGACGCACCGGCGACATGGCGCAGTACGCTGGAAACCGCCGCCCAAGGCACCGACCGCCTGACTCACTTGGCCAATCAGTTGCTGTCGCTGGCGCGCATCGAAAACGGCGCCCGGGCGATTGCCGAAGGCGGTGCGCAACTGCTTGATCTCAGCCAGTTGGCGCGTGAGTTGGGTATGGCCATGGCGCCGCTGGCTCACGCGCGAGGCGTGGCGCTGGCCTTGGAGGCCGATGAGCCTGTGTGGCTGCGGGGCGAGCCGACCTTGTTGAACGAGTTGTTGAGTAACTTGGTCGATAACGCGCTGGCCCACACGCCGCCGGGTGGCAATGTGATTTTGCGGGTTACGGCGCCGGCCATCCTGGAAGTGGAAGATGATGGCCCCGGTATCCCGCCGGATGAGCGGGACCGGGTGTTTGAACGTTTTTATCGCCGCAGCCAGCAGGGCATGGGCTCAGGCCTGGGGTTGGCGATTGTTGGTGAGATCTGCCGCGCACATTTGGCGCAGATCAGCCTGCATGATGGTGAGTTGGCGGGGTTGAAGGTGCGGGTGAGTTTTATCGCGGGCTGATCAGTAAAACATCGAGCGCGCTTCATCCAGTTCGGCACGCAGGGCATCGCTGTAAGGGTCGACCCGGAGTTTCTTGATCGCCGGTAGCGTGGCAACCGCCACGTTAGCCAGCGGATGATCGGTGCCTCGGTGGCAATACAGCACGGCGACTTGCACCAGGTCGATGTAGTCCAGGCGCGGGGAGTCGCGTTCCAGGTCCAGGTATTGCCCTGGCAGTTTCGCCAGCATCTCCGGGAAATCCCAGCCACCCAGCAGTTTGTCCCCCAGTAACGGATGAATGCTCTCGATCACATGGTTGAGGCTGACCGGGTCGGAGAGCAGTTCGTAATGGTCTTCGGCAAAGGTGAGGATCGGCAGCACGCCGATCTGATGCACCAACCCGCCGAGGGCCGCCTGGTCCGGCTTGAGCTGGCTGTGGCTGCGGCACAAGGCATAACTCACGCCGGCCACTTCCAGGCTGCGGCGCCACACTTCGCGCATTTTCAGTTCGACGACTTCGGAGCGGGCGTGAAAGATTTGTTCCATCACCAGGCCGATGGCCAGGTTGCTGCTGTAATTGGTCCCCAGCCGCGTGATGGCGGTGTGCAGGTCGGTGACTTCCTGGGTCGCGCGCAGCAGCGGGCTGTTGACCACTTTGATCAGGCGCGCCGACAGGGCGGTATCGCGACCGATCACTTTGCTCAAGTGGCTGATGCTGATATCCGGGTCTTCGGCGGCCTGACGAATTTTCAGGGCCACTTCCGGTAATGTCGGCAGAACCAGGTCATCGTTGTCGATGGCCATCACCAAAGCCTGTTGGACTTTTTCCGCCAGCTTGTTCATTCATGCTCTCTAGGGTGTTGCAAAAAGGTACGGCGATTAACGCTGGATCTCTTTATCGCGATCCAGTGGGTAAGGCAGGTCAAGCAGGCGCAAGCCGGGGCCTTCCAGGGTGCCTAAGTGCACATCGCCACTGTCGGCAGCTTCGGCTTGCAGCACGGCCAGAAGTTCAACGGTTTGGTCAGCTTTTGCTGCTATCACCACTTCACCGATGGCGCTGTTGTGGCCAGGCGCGAACAGTGGGGTGCCTGGCTCGGGCAATTCGGCGCCGTCGAGGCTCAGGCGATACAGGCGACGCTTGAGCTTGCCCAGGTACTGCATGCGCGCGACGATTTCCTGGCCGGTGTAGCAACCCTTCTTGAAACTGACACCGCCGACGGCCTGCAGGTTGAGCATCTGTGGGATGAACAGTTCACGGGTCTGAGGCATGACCTGGCCGATGCCGGCACGGATCTGGCCAAGCAACCAGTCATTCAAGTCAGCTTGTTTGAGCTGTGTCGCCAATAGATTGCGTACAGCCTCGGCTTGCTCGGCAGGCACCCAGAGTTCGGCGCGGCCGGGGGAGACGCGAAGGGCGATCAACGCCTCGTTACGCGCTACGCTGTCGGTTTCGGCGGGGAGCTCAAGGCCAAGTGTCGCCAGGGCCGAATCGGCATCAGCCAGGCCGAAGCGTGCCCAGGCAGGGCTTTCGTCGGTGAGTTTGGACTTGGAGAACACCGCGTACTTTTTCAGGTCCGCCAGTTGCGGCTCGAGCAGCTCGGTGGCCATGGCCAGGAGCACGCCATCACCTTGCAGCAGGATGCGAAAACTCGACTGCATACGGCCTTTTTGCGTACAGCGCGCGCCGAGGCTGGCCTGGGCGTCGCTCAGGTAATTGAGGTTGCAGGTCAGTTGCCCCTGCAGGAACTTGGCAGCGTCGGAACCGCGGACGGCGAGAACGCCTTCGTGGGTCAAGGGGCAGAAAAAAGCAGAGTCGGCCATGGGTCATCGCAGGTCAAAAAGTCATGGGTGCATCATAGAGGGGCGCCCGGCAAATGGATAGTTTCCGTATGGTGCGACCAAAGCCGGCTGGTCCGGTGCCCACGGGCCTGTATACTTGCGCTCTATTTGAGGAGCGCTCCATGGTCGAAGATGTAGAAATCAATCGCCTCTACTGGCACAGCCGCCGTGGCATGCTGGAGTTGGATGTGTTGTTGGTGCCTTTCACCAAAGAGGTGTACGCGACGCTCGATAAGGTGGATCGCGACCTCTACGTCCGACTGCTGGAATGCGAAGACCAAGACATGTTCGGCTGGTTTATGGAACGCGCCGAGTCAGAAGATCCGGAGCTGCAGCGTATGGTTCGGATGATTCTGGACCGTGTCCAGCCCAAGTAATCGCTTCGAATGCCGCTGGCAGGCCTCACGGCTGTTGCTGGCGGCCTATCTGCTTGCCCAGCTGTTCGCGCTGGGTGCCTTGCTCGTTATTGATGTGCCGTTCGCAAGCCTTGGCGTTCTGTTATGCCTGGCGCATGCCGCCTGGGTATTGCCTCGGCATATTCTTTTGGCCCACCGCTCGTCGATTCGTGGCCTGCGTCGTGACGAAGACGGCTGGCAGTTATTCAGCAATGAGCGTGGCTGGCACAGCGTGCAATTGCGTCCCGACAGCCTGGCATTGCCGCTGATCGTGGTACTGCGCTACCGGGTGCCGGGCGAGTGGTGGGTGCGCTCAATTTGTGTGCCGATGGATTCGCAGGCCGCCGATGTGCATCGGCGCCTGCGGGTGCGCTTGAAGTTCAGCCGCCGTAGGTGGTTGGCACCAGAATAGTGTCGCGGGCCTCGGGCAGCATCTGCGGATAGTCGAGGGTGTAATGCAGGCCGCGACTTTCCTTGCGCTCCATGGCTGAGCGGATCATCAGTTCCGCCACCTGGGCCAGGTTGCGCAACTCGATCAGATCGCGGCTGACCTTATAGTTGCTGTAGAACTCGTCGATCTCATCCAGCAGCAACCGCACGCGGTGCTGAGCGCGTTGCAGGCGTTTGTTGGTGCGCACGATTCCTACGTAGTCCCACATGAAGCGGCGCAACTCGTCCCAGTTGTGGGCGATGATCACGTCTTCGTCCGAATCGGTCACTTGGCTGGCGTCCCAACGCGGCAGGGCGGCCGGTACGGGGATGCGTGGCAGTTGCTCGAGGATATCGGCGGCGGCTGAACGGGCATATACGAAACACTCGAGCAGCGAGTTGCTGGCCATGCGGTTGGCGCCGTGCAGGCCGGTGAAGCTGGTTTCGCCAATCGCATACAGGCCGGGCACGTCGGTGCGGCCGTGTTGGTCGACCATCACGCCGCCGCAGGTGTAATGCGCGGCGGGCACCACCGGTATTGGGCCTTTGGTGATATCGATATTGAACGCCAGGCAGCGCTCGTAGACGGTGGGGAAGTGGGTCTTGATGAAGGCTTCGGGTTTGTGGCTGATGTCCAAATAGACGCAGTCGATACCCAGGCGCTTCATTTCGTGGTCGATGGCGCGGGCGACGATATCTCGCGGTGCCAGCTCGGCGCGTGGGTCGAAGCGTTGCATGAAACGCTCGCCATTCGGCAGTTTCAGGTGTGCGCCTTCACCGCGCAGGGCTTCGGTGATCAGGAAACTCTTGGCCTGCGGGTGATACAGGCAGGTGGGGTGGAATTGATTGAATTCCAGGTTCGCCACCCGGCAGCCCGAACGCCACGCCATGGCGATGCCATCACCGCAAGCGCCGTCGGGGTTACTGGTATAGAGGTAGACCTTGGCTGCGCCGCCTGAGGCCAGAATAGTGAAGCGCGCGCCGTAGGTGTCGACTTCGCCGCTGGCGCGGTTGAGCACGTAGGCGCCGAGGCAGCGTTCGCCTTTCAGGCCCAGGCGTTTTTCAGTGATCAGGTCGACGGCTACCCGTTGTTCCAGCAATTCGATGTTCGGGCGTTGGCGGGCCTGGTCGAGCAGGGTCTTGAAGATCGCGGCGCCGGTGGCGTCGGCGGCGTGGATGATGCGGCGATGGCTGTGGCCGCCTTCACGGGTCAGGTGGAATTCGAATCCGCCGTCGTCGCTGCCGGCATGTTCGTCGCGGGTGAACGGCACACCTTGGTCGATCAGCCATTGGATGGCCTCGCGGCTATGTTCGACGGTGAAGCGTACGGCATCTTCGTTGCACAGGCCGCCGCCGGCGTTGAGGGTGTCTTCGACGTGGGATTGCACTGTGTCGGTGTCGTCCAGGACCGCAGCGACGCCGCCTTGGGCCCAGAATGTCGAGCCGTTGGCCAGGTCGCCTTTGCTCAGGACCGCAATGCGCAAGTGGCTGGGAAGTGTCAGCGCCAGGCTCAAGCCGGCCGCGCCACTACCGATCACCAAGACATCGTGTTGAAACTGTTGGCTCATTTGACGGATTCCGCAAAAAGCGATCCAAAGGGGTGGCGCAAACAGGACGCCTGGATCGGCGAATCAAAGGGTCACACGGGCCACTAGTATATAGAGGGGGGGAGCGGCACAATAGCCGGGCGTTCGTGGCAATGTGAGATTACGGTGCACGGCTTGGGTAAAATCGGCTGGTTATTGAGACGGGAACTTTTTGCATAAGCCCTGACTCAATAGCAGGTTGCCCGAAAGCTGGGAAAACGTTGTGTTTATTGGCCCGTCGGGAGCATTGGACGCGTCAGAAAACCGGCGACAAGATTATTCGCGCAGCCGGCATTGCCCGTGCTGCGTTTTTCGTGTGTGCCAAATCAGTGCGCGCCGGAAACTTGCTTGGAGGGGGAGAACTTTTGCGAAAAGTCCTAGTCTATGTTTGCAAGCCTGATCGTTTAGTTATGCAAGCCTCCTTCAAGTACAACGAGGAGTGTTCATGCTAACCCAGGAAGAGGATCAGCAGCTGGTCGAGCGCGTTCAACGCGGCGACAAGCGAGCATTTGATCTGCTAGTGCTGAAATACCAGCACAAAATTCTCGGGTTGATCGTGCGTTTTGTGCACGACACCCATGAAGCGCAGGACGTTGCACAAGAAGCCTTTATCAAGGCATACCGTGCACTGGGCAATTTTCGCGGTGATAGTGCGTTTTACACGTGGCTGTACCGTATCGCCATCAACACGGCGAAGAACTATCTGGTGTCTCGCGGACGCCGCCCACCCGATAGTGATGTGAGTTCGGAAGATGCAGAATTTTACGATGGTGATCACGGCCTCAAAGATCTCGAGTCGCCGGAGCGTGCATTGCTGCGCGACGAGATCGAAGGAACCGTTCATCGCACAATTCAGCAACTGCCAGAAGATTTACGTACGGCGTTAACTTTACGTGAATTCGATGGTCTGAGTTACGAAGACATTGCGAGTGTCATGCAGTGTCCGGTGGGGACTGTAAGGTCACGGATTTTCCGGGCCCGGGAAGCCATCGATAAAGCCTTGCAACCGTTGTTGCAGGAAAACTAAAGACAGCGGCGACAGCCAAGAGAGGAACCGCCATGAGTCGTGATGCCCTGCAGGAATCGCTGTCCGCAGTGATGGATAACGAAGCGGATGAACTGGAACTTCGTCGAGTGCTTAACGCATTTGATGATGCCGAAACCCGTGATACCTGGTCTCGTTACCAAGTCGCTCGGGCGGTGATGCACAAGGATCTTCTAATCCCTCGTCTGGATATTGCTGCGGCCGTTTCTGCTGCGCTGGCTGATGAAGCCGTTCCGGCAAAAGCTGCTCGTGGTCCATGGCGTAGCCTGGGTCGTTTGGCAGTAGCTGCTTCGGTGACTGTTGCTGTGCTGGCCGGTGTTCGCCTGTACAACCAGGACGAAATCGCCGGTGCCGAACTGGCTCAACAGACTCAGCAACCGGTAATGGCCGGTCCGCAAGTCAAAGGCCCAGCCGTACTGGCCGGCTATAAGGAAAGCTCTGACACGACTGGCCCTATGGCTAATGGTGTACTTCAAGGGCAATCCGGCTGGCAGGATCAGCGTCTTCCTGGCTACCTGCGTCAACACGCACAGGAATCGGCTTTGAAAGGCACTGAAAGCGCTCTGCCATACGCTCGTGCAGCAAGTCTGGAAAACCGCTAAACCGCTAAGGGGCCCTATGCGCGCCATACCGCTCCTTACGCTTGTGCTCAGTGGTTGTTTTGCACTACCCGCCCATGCCGACGAGGCCCAAGACTGGCTGACTCGACTTGGGCGTGCAGAGCAGCAGCAAAGCTTTCAAGGTACGTTCGTCTACGAACGTAACGGCAGTTTTTCCACCCATGATATCTGGCACCGCGTCCAGGAGGGTCAAGTCCGAGAGCGGCTTTTACAGCTCGATGGCTCGGCTCAGGAAGTTGTGCGCGTAGATGGCCGGACGCAATGTGTAAGTGGCACTTTGGTAGCTGGTCTTGGTAATTCCCCTGATGCGCCTTCGCGCGCACTGGATCCGCAAAAACTCACTCAATTCTACCAACTGGCCGTCATCGGCAAGTCGCGCGTGGCCGGTCGTAAAGCGGTGATTGTGTCGGTTACGCCGCGAGATCAATATCGATATGGCTTCGAGTTGCACCTGGATCGTGAGACCGCGCTGCCGCTCAAATCCTTGTTGCTCAATGACCAGGGCCAGCTGTTGGAGCGTTTTCAGTTCACTCGACTGAGTACTTCGCCAGCGCCCTCCGATCACGACTTACAGCCTAGTAGTGAATGTACGCCTGTCGCCGTTTCGAAGAGCAAAGCGCCTGACGTGACTGCGACTCGAGATTGGCATCTGGATTGGCTGCCTCCCGGTTTCCAGCTCACCAACAGTACTGCACGCAAAGACACCCAGACCAAAGCCACCGTCGACAGCCTGATGTATGAAGACGGGCTAGCGCGTTTTTCGGTGTTCCTTGAGTCAACCGATGGTGCAAGTGTGAGTGAGACCCGCACCCAGCTAGGCCCAACGGTTGCTGTTTCGCGCCGCTTGAACACGGTTGATGGCGAAGTCATGGTGACGGTTGTCGGCGAAATCCCCATCGGCACCGCCGAGCGCATCGCGCTCTCGGTGCGCGGGGAAAAGACAGCCGCCAAGCCGTGAGCTGTTAATCCTATGTTCATCCTGACCTTTCAATCTGCGCTTGTGCCTGGTCGGGTGCTGAGAACATGAAATGTCTGGATCAGTATTTTCACTTGCAAAAAATCCCCATGTTTTTTATAGGTCAGGGCTTGTCGGCTCTGGCCTTGTTTTGTTCGCGGAACAAAGATGTCGGTCGCAGTTTTCGGCGTTTCTTGAACCCTGTCGCTCAACCCTGCTCGTCGTAACGGGAGCTGTATGTCGATACCACGTTTGAAGTCTTACCTATCCATAGTCGCCACGGTACTGGTGCTGGGTCAGGCCGTGTCCGCGCAAGCGGCCGAGCTGCCTGACTTCACCCAACTGGTGGAGCAGGCCTCACCGGCCGTGGTGAACATCAGTACCACGCAGAAACTGCCGGATCGCAAAGTCTCGAACCAGCAGATGCCGGACCTGGAAGGCTTGCCGCCGATGCTGCGCGAGTTCTTCGAGCGCGGCATGCCACAACAGCGCTCCCCTCGTGGCGGCGGTGGGCAGCGTGAAGCGCAGTCCCTGGGCTCGGGTTTCATCATTTCTCCCGATGGCTACATCCTCACCAACAACCACGTCATTGCCGACGCTGACGAGATCCTCGTGCGCCTGGCTGATCGCAGTGAGTTGAAAGCCAAGCTCGTCGGCACCGACCCGCGTTCCGACGTGGCCTTGCTGAAAATCGAAGGCAAAGATCTGCCGGTATTGAAACTGGGTAAATCCCAGGACCTGAAAGCCGGGCAGTGGGTAGTGGCGATCGGTTCGCCGTTCGGCTTCGACCATACCGTCACCCAAGGCATTGTCAGCGCCATCGGCCGCAGCCTGCCAAACGAAAACTATGTGCCGTTCATCCAGACCGACGTGCCGATCAATCCGGGTAACTCCGGTGGTCCGTTGTTCAACCTGGCGGGCGAAGTGGTCGGTATCAACTCGCAGATCTATACCCGTTCCGGTGGCTTCATGGGCGTCTCCTTCGCCATCCCGATTGACGTGGCCATGGACGTTTCCAACCAGCTTAAAAGCGGTGGCAAGGTCAGCCGTGGCTGGTTGGGTGTAGTAATCCAGGAAGTGAACAAGGATTTGGCTGAGTCCTTCGGTCTTGATAAGCCAGCCGGTGCACTGGTTGCGCAGATCCAGGACGACGGCCCGGCCGCTAAAGGTGGCCTGCAAGTAGGTGACGTGATCCTGAGCATGAATGGCCAGCCGATCATCATGTCGGCTGACCTGCCACACCTGGTGGGCGCACTCAAGGCAGGCAGCAAAGCCAAGCTGGAAGTGATTCGTGAAGGCAAGCGCCAGAACGTTGAGCTGACCGTAGGCGCAATTCCTGAAGAGGGCGCCACCTTGGATGCTCTGGGCAACGCCAAGCCGGGTGCCGAGCGCAGCAGCAATCGTCTGGGCATCGCCGTGGCCGAGTTGACTGATGAACAGAAGAAGAGCTTCGATCTTAAAAGTGGCGTCGTGATTAAGGAAGTGCAGGACGGCCCTGCCTCTCTGATTGGCCTACAGCCAGGTGACGTCATCACCCACCTGAACAATCAGGCAATCGACAGCACCAAGCAGTTCACCGACATCGCCAAGGCGTTGCCGAAGAATCGTTCGGTATCGATGCGCGTGTTGCGTCAAGGACGTGCAAGCTTCATCACCTTCAAGCTGGCCGAGTAATCCGCTAGAACAATAAAAAGCCCCGCGAAAGCGGGGCTTTTTTGTGGGCGATGGATTTAGCTCATCATCCCTTTTACCAAGCGTTCCTGTTCGATCAGCTCACGCTGGCGTGCGTCGATACGCGAGGACAGCGGGAAGTTGTTGCCAGCGCGGCGCTTGGCAAAGTCCAGTTGTTGAATGGCCTGCTGGAAGTCGCCCACCAATGCAAAGTACTCGGCGCGGGCTTGATGCAACCCGATGATGTTGCCGGACAGCCCGCGTGTCTCGGCGACCTGATACCAGACGTCCGGATCATCCGGACGGGATTTGAGCAATGCATCCAAAGCCTTCTCCGCATCGGCGGTGCGATTCTGTTTGAGCAGCAGGTCTACCCGTACCTGATTCAGCGGGTAATTGCCGGGGTATTGGGTGAGCATGCGGTCAGTGCGTTGCTGTGCATCGGGCAAGCGGTTGTTGGTGATGTCCAGTTCGATCTGCGCCAAGTTGTAAGTGATGTCGTTGGGTGCTTTGGCCAGCAGCGGCGCCAGGGTTTCTCGCGCTTCCTTGAGTTGAGTGCCCTTGATCTGGGCGATGGCCAGGCCATAGCGCGCCACATCGTTTTTCGGGTTCTCGTCCAGCTGCGCCTGGAAGCGCTTGGCGGCCAGGCCCGGGGTGTCTTCGTATTGCAACTGCACGCGTGCGCGAATCAACTGGTAGCGCAGGCTGTCTTCTTTGCCGCCGGGTTTGGCTTGCTCGGCGCGGTTGCGGGTATCAGCGATCCGTGACTCGGTCACCGGGTGAGTCAACAGAAACTCCGGCGGCTTGGCGTCGAAACGGTATTGGCGCATCAGGCGTTCGAACATGGTCGGCATGGAGCGCGGGTCGTACCCGGCTTTTTCCAGATTGAGGATGCCAATACGGTCAGCCTCCTGTTCGTTCTGGCGGGAGAACCGACGTTGTTCCTGGATTGCGGCCGCCTGGCTGCCGGCAATCGCGGCAATACCGGCGTCACCCGCACCCGCTGCTGCGGCGATAATGCCGCCGAGCAGAGCGGCCATCATCGGGATTTGCATGCGCGACTGCGCCTCCACACCACGGGCAAAGTGGCGTTGGGACAAGTGCGCCAATTCGTGGGCGAGCACCGAGGCATATTCGCCTTCGGTCTGGGCGTTGAGGAACAGCCCGCCATTGACCCCGACAATCCCGCCAGGGGCGGCAAAGGCGTTGAGCTGGGGGCTGTTGATCAGGATGAACTCCAGGCGCCGGTCATTGACCTGGCTGGTCTCCACCAGCTTGTACACGCTGGTTTCGACGTAATCCTTGAGCTGCGGGTCATTGAGTTGTGAGACCTGGCCGCGCAAGTAGGCCAGCCATGCACGGCCCAGTTGGTATTCCTGTTGTGGCGAGACAATGGCAGAACTGGCGTCGCCGAGTGACGGCAGGTCGTCAGCGAAGGCCGGAGAGGCCAGCAGGCAAGCCAGCGTCAGCAGGGTAGGGCGCAAAAAAGTCATGCACAGAGCCTTTCGACAAAGAGCTTACTGTAGCCGGACACTGAGCTTCGGACCAGATATTCTAAGCACCCCAAACGCTTGCCCGGAGTAAAACCATGACCGACGCTGTAGCCTTTGATGCCGAACTCGATGCCAGCGGCCTCAATTGCCCGTTGCCGTTACTCAAGGCCAAGCTGGAACTCAATCGACTGGCCAGCGGGGCAGTACTTAAGGTAATCGCCACGGACGCGGGCTCCCAGCGTGATTTCCGCACGTTTGCCAAGCTGGCTGGCCACACTTTATTGCATGAAGAAGACGCCGCCGGTGTATACCGCTATTGGTTGCGCAAGTCCTGAACCGTTTGCCCCCACCACCCGAGGTTGATTGATGTTCAAAGTGTTACGAGACTGGATTCAGCGCTACTTCTCCGATGAAGAAGCTGTGGTGCTGGCGGTCCTGCTGTTCCTGGCCTTTACCGCTGTGCTCACCTTGGGCGGCATGTTGGCACCCGTGTTGGCGGGGATGGTGCTGGCGTACCTGATGCAGGGGCTGGTCACCACGCTGGAGCGTTTGCGCTTGCCGGGCGCAGTGGCGGTGGGCTTGGTGTTTGCCTTGTTCATGGGGCTGTTGGTGGTGTTCATCGTGGTGGTGTTGCCATTGCTGTGGCATCAACTGATCACGCTGTTCAATGAGCTGCCGGGTATGCTCGCCAAGTGGCAGTCGCTGTTGCTGTTGTTGCCCGAACGCTACCCGCATCTGGTCTCGGACGAGCAGGTGCTGCAGGCGATAGAAGTGGCACGCGGCGAGATCGGAAAGTTCGGGCAATGGGCGTTGACCTTTTCCCTGTCCAGCCTGCCGTTGCTGGTCAATATCATGATCTACCTGGTGCTGGTGCCGATCCTGGTGTTCTTTTTCCTCAAGGACCGCGCGATGATCGGCCGCTGGGTAAGCGGTTACCTGCCGCGTGAACGGGCGCTGATCACGCGTGTGGCCGAGGAGATGAACCGGCAGATCGCCAATTACATCCGTGGCAAAGTCATTGAGATCGTTATCTGCGGGGGCGTTACCTACATCGCTTTCGTCGCGCTCGGGCTGAACTACGCGGCATTGCTGGCGTTGCTGGTGGGCGTGTCGGTGGTGGTGCCGTATGTCGGTGCGGTAGTGGTGACGGTGCCGGTGATGTTGATCGCGTTGTTCCAGTGGGGCTGGAGTGACCAGTTCATCTACCTGATGGCGGTGTACGGCATTATCCAGACATTGGATGGCAACGTGCTGGTGCCCCTGCTGTTCTCGGAGGCCGTCAACCTGCACCCGGTGGCGATCATCTGCGCCGTGCTGTTGTTTGGTGGGTTATGGGGATTTTGGGGCGTGTTCTTTGCGATTCCCCTGGCGACACTGTTCAAGGCCGTACTGGATGCTTGGCCACGACAAGAGCCGGTAGTTGCGCCTTTATTGTAACGATTGGGGCGAACACCCAGTGTTCGCCCTAACGCTTCAAGCCTTGTTCAACGCCTGCGCCGCCGCCAACACGGCATCCACATGGCCCGGCACTTTCACACCACGCCATTCCTGACGCAGCACGCCATCCTTGTCGATCAAAAAGGTGCTGCGATCCACGCCCAAGTATTCCTTGCCGTAAAGCTTCTTCAGCTTGATCACATCAAACAGCTGGCAAACGGCTTCGTCCTTGTCGCTGATCAGCTCAAAGGGAAATTCCTGCTTGCCCTTGAAGTTTTCGTGGGACTTAACGCTGTCGCGCGACACGCCGAACACCTCGGTGTTGGCGGTCTTGAACGCCGCGTACTGATCGCGAAACCCTTGGCCTTCAGTGGTGCAGCCCGGCGTGCTGTCTTTCGGATAGAAATAGATCACCACTTGCTTGCCCTTAAGGGCGGCAAGGCTGAAGGTCTGGCCGCTGGTGGCCTGGGCTTCGAAATCGGCCACGGGTTTGTCGATGGCTACCGGCATAAGTACTTCCTTACATGGGGTTCTGTGGGCGCCATGGCTCGATCAAGGCGTCGAGGTTCAGGGCATCGGCGAAATCCAGGAACTGGTCACGCAGCCAACTGATCTGCACACCGGCCGGCAAGGTCACGGTGAACGTGGCATTGAGCATGGTGCCGCCGGTTTGTGGCGCCTGGTAAGTGTCGCAGGTCAGGTTTTCCAGCTCGACGTTGTGGTCGATAAAGAACTGGCACAGCTCGTTGACGATGTCCGAGCGGTAGGCCGAGCTGACATACGCCACATAAGGCAGCGCCTGTGGACGGTTCTCCAGCGCGGCGCTGCGTACTACGTTGACGGTGAAGTCGTGCTTCTTGGCCAAGCCCGGCAAGCCGGTTTCGAGGCGGGCGAGGGCGTCCCAGGTGCCGGAAATCTGCAAAACCAGTGCACTGCACTCGCCATGGCGCGTGAGGCGGGACGTCACGACAGCGCAACGGTTTTCATGGCTGGCGCGGCACAGGACGTTGGTCAGCTCCATGGGGTTGGCGCCGAGGGCACTGATAACAAGGAATTGTTCGCGAACTGTGGGGGTGGACATGCAGCCTTCCTAAAACGATGAGCGGTCGATACGGTGAGGGCTGTATCGATCAAAGGATGAAGGGTAGCGAAAACCGTCGCCAAGGGATAGGAGGTGGCGTTTTCATTGCGTGATCGGTCTGATTTCAGCGTGCTTCAAGGTGCGCTTTGGCCCAATGATGGCATTGCCCGTCGTTTAGTTGGCCCAGAACGCATCCTCAGGCGGTACTTCGCTTGTACAAGCATCTTGGCGCCAGTACCATTACGGCTCTCTTTTTCCGGCAGGAGCGGTTGCATGATTGCGGGCAGTATGGTGGCACTGGTCACACCCATGGATGCACAAGGTCATCTCGACTGGGATAGCCTGGGCAAACTGGTGGACTTCCACCTGCAAGAGGGCACCAACGCCATCGTGGCGGTCGGCACCACAGGTGAATCGGCCACGCTGGATGTGGAAGAACACATCCAGGTGATCGAATTTGTGGTCAAGCGCGTCGCGGGCCGTATCGCCGTGATCGCCGGTACGGGCGCCAACTCGACGCGTGAAGCGATCGAATTGACCAAAAACGCCAAGAAAGCCGGCGCCGATGCCTGCCTGCTGGTGACCCCGTACTACAACAAGCCGACCCAGGAAGGCCTGTACCAGCACTTTCGCACCATTGCCGAAGCCGTTGATATCCCGCAGATCCTCTACAACGTACCCGGCCGCACTGCCTGCGACATGAAGGCCGAGACCGTGATCCGCCTGTCCACCGTGCCGAACATCATCGGCATTAAAGAAGCCACCGGCGACCTGCAACGCGCCAAGGATATCCTGGCCGGCGTTAGCAGTGACTTCCTGGTGTATTCCGGTGACGACGCCACGGCTGTCGAGCTGATCCTGCTGGGTGGCAAGGGCAACATCTCCGTGACCGCCAACGTCGCACCGCGCGCCATGAGCGACATGTGCGCCGCCGCCATCAAAGGCGACGCGGTAACTGCCCGTGCGATCCACGAGAAGCTGATGCCGCTCAACAAGACACTGTTTATTGAATCCAACCCTATCCCCGTGAAATGGGCGCTGTTTGAGATGGGCTTGATGCCGGACGGTATCCGTCTGCCGCTCACCCGGCTCAGCGAAGCCTGTCACGAACCGCTGCGACAGGCCCTGCGCCAGTCCGGCGTCCTGGTTTAATTGAGGAAGCACTACGCATGAAGCGATTGGCCGGACTTTCCGCACTTGCCTTGATTATCTCCAGCACCAGTGGCTGCGGTTGGATTTGGGGCCCGGAAGGCTACTTCCGTGACCGCGGCAGCGATTACCTGGAAGCACAAGCAACCAAACCGATGCAGTTGCCGCCGGACGTCAATGTCGCCAAGCGCCTTGACCCGTTGCTGCCTATTCCGCGCAACGTTGCCGACGACACCACCAAGGGTGAGTACGTGGTGCCGCGTCCACAGCCGATCTCGGCCGTGGCGGACGCCAGTGACTACAGCCTGCAGAAGAGCGGCGACAACCGCTGGATCGTCGCCCAACGCCCACCTGCCGAAGTGTGGCCGGTGGCGGTGCAGTTCTTCCAGGACAACGGTTTCCGCATTGACCAGCAACGCCCGCAGACCGGTGAGTTCACCACTGCATGGCAGCGCAGCAGCGAACTGTCCGCCAACATGGCCCAGCGCCTGCAGGCCGGTGGCGTAGCTGCTGACAGCGAAGCCCGTGTGCGTGTGCGCATCGAGCCAGGCGTGCAGCGCAATACCAGTGAAGTTTACGTGGTCAGCGCCGAGCGTCCTGCTGGCAGCACTGCCAATGTCGACTTCACCCCGCGTTCGGTCAACATGGGCGTTGACGCCGCGCTGGTCGACGAGATGCTCGCCAGCATGAGCCGTATCTCCGAGAAGGGCGGTTCGGTTTCCCTGCTTGCCGCTCGTGATTACGACACGCCTAACCGCGTCAGCCTCACCGAAGACGGCAGCGGTAACGTGGTGCTGAACCTGGGTGAAGACCTCGACCGTGCCTGGGCCAGTGTTGGTCGCGCGTTGGAGCAAGGTCCTTGGCGCGTTGAAGACATCAACCGTAGCCTGGGCCTGTACTACATCAACGTGGCTGAAAAGGCCGAGAAAAAAGACGACGAGCCAGGTTTCTTCGGCAAATTGTTCGGCAGCAAGCCGACCAAGGAAGAGATCGAAACCCGTGCCGAGCGTTACCAGGTTCGTTTGAGCAAGGTGGGCGAAAGCGTACAAGTCACCGTCGAGAAAAACATCAACACCGTTGCGCCCGCTGAAACAGCGCGCAAAGTGTTGGGCGTGATTCAGGACAACCTGGGCTGATCCGATGCGTTTTGCCGTTCTCGGCAGCGGTAGCCAAGGGAACGGCACGCTGGTCGCCCACGACGACACGTACGTGCTGGTGGATTGTGGTTTCTCGTTAAAAGAAACCGAACGGCGCCTGCTGCGCCTGGGGGTTCACCCCACGCAGCTGAGCGCGATTCTAGTGACCCACGAACATGCCGACCACGTGCATGGCGTGGGTTTGCTGTCTCGGCGCTACAATCTTCCGGTGTACTTGAGTCGCGGCACGCTGCGCGGGATGCGCAAACCCATAGAACCCGCAGGTTTCCTGGCTGGTGGTGAGCAGCTGCAGATTGGTGCGTTGAGCATCGATGTGATTGCCGTGGCACACGACGCCCAGGAGCCGACGCAGTACGTATTCAGTGACGGTGAGCGGCGTTTCGGCGTGCTCACCGACCTGGGCTCCTACTGCTCCAAGGTGCTGGACGGTTACCGCAACCTCGATGCATTGATGATCGAGTCCAACCACTGTCGAGACCTGCTGGCTCGTGGTCACTACCCGTACTTTCTCAAGCAGCGGGTGGGTGGCGAACTGGGACATTTGAACAACCACCAGGCAGCGTACCTGGTGTATGAGTTGGGCTGGCAAGACCTGCAACACCTGGTCCTGGCCCACCTGAGCAGCAAGAACAACCTGCCGACGCTTGCCCGGCAATGTTTTGTCGACACCCTCGGGTGCGACCCGGACTGGCTGCAACTGGCCGATCAAGATTCAGGGCTCGACTGGCGACACATCGCCTAGCCCACCTCACTCAAAGCGGAGCCCATCATGGAAAAACGTGAAGAACTCTACCGCGGCAAAGCCAAGTCGGTATACAAGACCGACGACGCCAACCGCCTGATCCTGCTGTTTCGCAACGACACCTCGGCGTTCGACGGCAAGCGTATCGAACAACTTGATCGCAAAGGCATGGTGAACAACAAGTTCAACGCCTTCATCATGCAGAAACTCGAAGCGGCCGGCATTCCGACCCAATTCGACACACTGCTGGGCGACAACGAGTGCCTGGTGAAGAAGCTGGACATGATTCCGGTCGAATGCGTCGTGCGCAACTACGCCGCCGGCAGCCTGGTCAAGCGCCTGGGCGTGGAAGAGGGCCTCAAGCTCAACCCTTACACCTTCGAGCTGTTCCTGAAGGACGACGCCAAGGGCGACCCGTTCATCAATGAATCCCACGTTGTGGCATTCGGCTGGGGCACCGCAGAGCAACTGGCGCGCATGAAGGAGTTGTCCCTCAAGGTCAACGACGTGCTGACCAAGCTGTTCGACGACGCCGGCCTGCTGCTGGTCGACTTCAAGCTGGAATTCGGCGTGTTCCACGACGGCTCCATCGTCCTGGGCGACGAGTTCAGCCCGGACGGCTGCCGCCTGTGGGACAAAGACACCAAGAAGAAGATGGACAAAGACCGCTTCCGCCAGGGCCTCGGTGACGTCATCGAAGCCTACGAAGAAGTCGCCAATCGTCTCGGCGTACCGCTTTAATCGACGCAAGCATCTGATAGCACGGAAAAAAATCGCTTTTGGGGTTTGCTTCCGCGAAACACACTGTTATGATGCGCGCCGTTGGAGAGATGCCAGAGTGGCCGAATGGGACGGATTCGAAATCCGTTGTACCTTCACCGGTACCTAGGGTTCGAATCCCTATCTCTCCGCCATTATTAGTTAAAAAAGCCCCGTTTTACGGGGCTTTTTTATGGGCAATGGTTTTGTTCCGCCATTTGTTCCCCCGCTACGTTTTCATGGGAATGCAATGTTTGTTAATAAGCGCATTCGTCCATTCCCCTTTCAGTGTTTGAGGGGGGAGTGCCGATGGCCCGCTTGTGAGTTCAACGCCCATATCCAGCGCCATTTGCGCCTACACGAGCGTGCAGTCGGAGTTAAGGGACATTGTTTGTACTGTTCACCTGAAGGCCCTGTTATCGTCAGTCCCGTCGACTGCCTGCGCATCGATTCTCCCTTCGGCTCGATGCGTTAAGTGATGGGGGATCCTGGCGTTGGATCGCCTATCAGCGGATGCCAGCTGCCATCCAGTATTTGGCTGCTCGCCAGTCTAGAGCGATGGTCGTGGTGGTCGTCCAGCAATTTGGGTGGTCAGTAGTTCTAGGCGCTGGCCGTCCAGGGTTGGCAAGTTGATCTTGGCGTAACCCGCCATTGGTTTGATGAGGCGGGTAACGCCATGAGTCATCTCCGATCTTACTCAAGCATGGCGGGCGTTGTAGTGGTCCTGACAGGCCTTGTATGCTGGTGCCTTCACCGTATGGTTTTCTGCGGGTGAGGTATCTTTAACTTGGGAGGGGGCGAGATGGCCTTAAAGTATCTGTGTGGCGTTCTGGACGAGTAAACCACACAACCGGATAGAGAGAGGGTTGGCCACCGGGTTAACCATGATATTGGCAACCGCTTATTGAGTCGTACGTCCGTAATCTGCGTGATTGCATAGACTTGACCGGCGGTTGAGTGCCCCGACTATTTTTCGCTTCAACGGTTCGCTCTTCCATAAAGTAAGTCCGGCCATGAGGCAGCCTCTCATTTTCAGGTCGCGAAACAACGGATGCCCCTAGGCAATCATCATTCACCATGAACAGGCATCGAACAGCTCACCTGGGCACCCCGCCGAGCTGCATCGATAACCTGAAAACTCATGACGGTGAAACCCGATAAAAGAGTTAGCTCCCGAGCAGGGATTCATAGGGCGTTGAGTTGCCATTCGCTGCATCGTGAACTGAAGCTGGCACCTGCCAGATCAGAACGCCAGAGGTGTCGCTACGAGGCTGTGATACCTGCATCCAAAGTTCTGTGCCTTCCCGGTTGAAAGCAGTTGAACGGACTTGCATGCCCTCAGGTATCTGGACACGCGCGATGTTGCTCCCGGTATGCAGGTCCCAGACGAGCACCTGGTTGGCGACTTGGGCGTTACTCACACTCATTGCCAGCAGCTTACCGTGAGCGGTACGTGCAAGAGCGGATGCGTCAAATTCCGAAACGAGTTCGAAAATCGGTTCTCCGCTGGAGAGCCGTTGAATTCGATAGGCATATGTGTAGTTGTCCGACCTGGCTACCTTCGCCAGCACCCAGTCGCCTGCTGAACTTCCGAAAACCGGGTTCGTCACGCTAAGTCGATAGCCTTTTTCTGCCTTACCCGTCTCCGGCGAGATGCCGACCAAGCCGTGGTCGGTGAACCAGAACAGGCCATCACCTAGATCCGGACCTTCACTCGGGTTCTTTGGAAGCCCTTCTTGGAATGCACGTTGTATGACTTCTGACCTACGCTTCCAGAATGCCTGCATGCCAATTGCTTTTCCTGAGCGCATGTCCATCATCCGTTCGGGGAACTGGTTACGAGTTGCCATGTGTGACTCGGCGTATAAATACGACCGACCATCGGCCCGCAGCAGCCAACGAGGCGGTAAGGTGCTTTGCATGCATACTCCCGTATCCTGCACTTCGCCGCTATTACTTATCTGCCTTGGGCAGCTGTGCAAGGTCTGGGTGGACCAGTCGGGCATTTCATTTCGCATGAGCCACAAGCGCCCCAGCGCATCCACCTGTGACTCACCAATGTTTCGGCTTTCGCGCACGGGCTGCACGGCAATGGCCTCACCCTTGAGCAAAAGAATGCTGCCTGCATCATTTTTGGTGCCCATGGGAAAGTAGAAGTGCCCGCCCGAGAGAGATCGGATCGGCCCCTTGCGGATCGTGCTGCCAATCCCAGGCAAGACATACCAATCAGCCGTCACTACTGGACCGTCCGCCAATCGGCGTGAAGGCGGTGCTGGTGCTGGTGCTGGGCGAGGGGGCGCTTCGTCGTCCATGGCTAGTTTCAACTCGCGAACTTGCGCGCTGGGGTACGCAGAAAACCTGCGGGCGATGCTCTCTAGATGTGCCGTTCGTCCGACGTTGACGAAGTCTACCTTTTGCTGCTCTGTTTCCCAGTGTGGGTCGGGAAGGCAGGTGACGCCTGACATACACCTAGAGAGTTTGAATTTTTTCCGGTGCCACGAGGTTTTCTCTGCGGCGTACCAGAGCAAGGTGAGTGGCGAGGGACCAACCAACGTTGACACGTCCATCAGCACCACGTGCTCTTCGATTTTGAGATTGTTGCTGGAATGACTTCTGGAAAAAGTATAACGAGTGCTAGGTAAGCCGTTCAGCAGTTTATCGTCGCGTTCGGACTGAGCCGGCGACATGCTCTGGACGACATCTTTCCATCGCTCCTCCTCCTGGGGTGCGATATTTCCTGCCTCTTTTGCGATTTTTAACGTGTGTAGGCGTTCAATTTTTCCTTGCGCAAAAATTTGAGGGTGAAAGTGGTAGTACACCTTCACCCAGTCCGACTCCATGTCATTGAGGGCGTATGCGGTGACTTCGCTTTGGTAGAGATCTTGGGTTGCCTGTTCATTGCTTAGAAGCGCAGCTTTCACCTCGTCGATAGGGTGCGGAATCAGATAGGCCTGACCACTGAAATAATCGCGCCCGGACAGAAGTCTCAGACCCGAAGCGCTATCGATGCTCGGCGACTCAGTGGTGGCCGATGTGGATTGAGGGGGGAGAGTGCTCGCCACTGCTCTTCCCACTCCCAAGCCTACTGTCATCATTACGCATGCGACGCCGAGCAGTAGCTTGGAGGTCCACCAAGCTGTGCGCAAAATCATCTTTGAGTCCTTTTCATGTTGGTGATTTCTTGGTGAAGAGTGCGCTAAATGCCTGCGCTGAGACGGTGCAATCACGCTCGGGGCCGTGAGCGCACTCAAGCGGGATGTGCGCAAGTAGCAGATGCCTTACGCCTGTAGGCAGCCTGAGCGTATGCGAACTTGCTTGGGATTGTCAGCTCCGAACGGCTGCGCACCATTTTATAAAATAGCTCGGATCTTCGGCGTCCACCAATGATTACGACGCCCGCCACTGAGCATTGGAATATTCGGGGAGCGGCGTACTACGCCGCCCAAGAGGGGAGGCTTGTATGAAGTCACTGTTGAATACCTGTCAGCAACTGATTGAGCTAGGCCTGAAAGGCGTGGCCAGTGCCGATGACCATCGGTTGAACCGACCGAATCTTTAGAAACAGCCATTCGATTTGCGTCCTGGTCTGATGATGGCGTCTGAAACCAGTGAGCGTGAAACACGTAAGGTGAGCGCGTCCTGAAAACCGCCACACTGAGAGAGACGTAGGCCACCTTGGAAAGTATCGAGTACAAGGCAAGCGGGGGGGGGGCGCAACGTGGTCATGACCTTGGCGGATTATGAAGGGTTGCGTCGCCGGCAGAATCTTATCCGGTCAATCGCCGTACGCGAATCGTGCACGTCCACACTGATGCTGGATCTGCCGGTGTGATCACCGTGCCGTGGAATGACGCCTGCTGAGAAGATCCGCGAGATCCGGGAGTTCATTCGTCGGTGTATGGACGAAGGCCTCGAGTACGTGGTTGATGCGCCGACCTCGGCTCAGGTGCACCTATTCAGTGGCTGGCACCTGGAAGAACTCCTATATGATCGTGATCATCAGTCTCGGTGAGGTGGTGTTGCCCTATCGCACTGTGCTGATGCCGTTGCTGGGGTCTTTGGCTGCCTGCCGATGGTTCATGTTGAAGAGCAGCAGAGCGCCAGAGTGGCTCGAGCATGTTGCGAAGGAATCCGACATCGACGCGGCCAATCCGCATCAGTGGCCGGAGAGTTCTATGGAGGTCGAGGCGTCTGCCCCTATATTCTTTTACTGTGATCGGTGACCCTACTTTCTTGTCTGTGTTTCTCATTTTTGGTATACAAGCTCCGATTGCTGGGCCTGGCCGCGCCGGACGGCGTGGTGCACGCGGCCTGTCCGAACTACCAGGCCGAATTGAAGGGTTTGGTACGCGGGGATCTGAAAAAACAACGTATCACTGGTTTCTAGGGATAAGCATGAGCAGGATGTCACTCGCGTCGTTAGTTCTTTCCTCCCTGTTGCTGGCCGTGTGCCAGGCCAGCCCGGCCGCCGCGAACGGCGGAGTCGTGTCTGCGGTCGAAATCCAGACAACGGCGGGCAACCCAGCCGCGACCGCGGCAGACAACCCGCTGGCCACCGAGTTGTTCACCCTGGTGGGCAGCCGTGTCTGCGGCAAGGACTGCCCGCAGTACGACGCGCGCGTGGACAAGGCCTTCACCGCTATGCTGGCCGATGCTGCGGGCCTGGGCGATGCGCGCCTGCGTGAACGCCTGCTCAGTGGTCCCCAGCCTGCGGGTCAGCGTGTCGAGATGCATGATGGCGACCGATGGCTATATGGAGCGTGCCAAGCGCACCAATGCAGCACCACTACGCTTATAGCGTTCTATGATCCCGAAGACGGTGCAATGAAGGGAAGGTTGTTGTATCGCTGTCAGGTTTTGTGGTTGGGGAATTTATCTTCCGATGAAATGGATAAGATGAGTGAGCTGGCCCCAGTCGACTACAGCGATATTGGATACAACATTGGCTGTTCGCAGGATTGAGATGAATCGAAGACATGCAGACGCGTTTCTGAAAGAACTTTTTTCATTTGAGGGCGGTGCCATATGCGTGGGAAAAGCCGCAAAAGGATCCTCTGCATTGGTCGAGAACAGGTAGGGCAATAACATGCGAACAGTTCAGGTGATTCTCGTTTTGATCCTCTCTGCCTTGGCGGGTGGAGCCTTTGCCGATGATCCTGGAATCGGAGGGTGGCGCAATCTCGGCCTGCGCCCGGAGGTTTTGTTGAACGGCTCCAAGTCTGCTTTCGCAATACTTCCCCACCAGGCTGCCTTAGGCGCCCGTTTCTCCGTGCTGGACAGGGGGCAATGGCGCGCGGTGTGCTGCGTGGAAGTCGTAAGCCCGCCCTTGTCGGAGGCTAGCCTCAGTGGCTCCTACAGGGTGCCTTCGGTTTGGGCGCTTGATATGACATACAACTGGAATGAAGAACCCAGCTTCAAGTCGTATGTGTTTGCACTGAAAAAGGTGGGTGATCTTGCGAGTCATGGCTTCAGCGGGGCCCATTACGATAGTGGTGAATGGGGCGGTCTTCTGCTGCCGGAGGATGCGCGTACAGACATGACTGGCAAGGTGGTGATGTCCGGGAAGCGCTATTCAGTGCAGATAGACTCAGAAGAAACGGCCGACGGGGAAGGTGTGACGGAGCGGTATCTGCTCGCCCCAGATTCTGGCGGATCGGCGCTGCAGCAGAGCGTCCGGTTCACCAACTACTAACTGAAGTGTCGATGAAGTCCACTGTCTTGGCTGGTTTGGAGGGCGGTCTGGAAAGGGTGCTGGCCAGACGGTTACGCTTCTCCTAGGGGGGCTCGAACTTTTGAGATTTTTAGTTTCACTCGGCTATCTGGGAAGCTTCCTGAAAGCCGAGGGTTGAAAGTTCTTCCGAAAAAGGATGTGTAAATAGGTTGCATCTAGGTCACCGTCCGGCGAAGTCACCTACCTGATCCCCGCAATGAAGGCGATGCTCCCCACCTAAAAATACGTGGGCACTATCGTCTTTATCTCAGTATCAACACGCGCCAAAGAACTTTTTATCCCACGCCGTTTAAAGCCCACGTCGTCGATGTCGACGTTATTCCCGTGCAAATGCTTATGCCCGGCGAGAAGAAAGCTCGCCGCGCGTGTGTCTGGGCTAACTGTGCCACGCAGTTTTTCTCGAGTCCGGAGCGTGAATTTGCAAGGGTGTTTCATCGACGTGGACGACCTGCTGCCCGAGGAATGCGTCGGTGGCCAGAGGCTGCAACTGAACGCTAGTCATACCAACCCATTGGCTAAGGTTGAGCTTGGAATTGCCCAGCCTGCTCGACCGAATATCGATTCCTGTCGGTAAAGCAGCCAATGCTCAGAAAACTGGCGGTCATGGCATGGGCAAGTCTCCCGCAGTCGGATGCCCTGTCGATGACCTGCGCCGGAACGGACACATGGCTGAGTGTGTGCGGGGAAAGGGTGGGCACTTTTCAGCGAACCTACTTCGCCGCAAACCCCATAGGTTTTGGCGCGCGAGGGACGCCATGAGCATGAGAGAAGAGTGCGTTTCCTTCGCTCGACAACCCGGCAGCAATAAACCGGAACCGTGTCGGCGGTTCAGCTAGGGTCGCAAGCGTCGGCCCTATCCCTTCATGCTATCCAGCGACAGCGATAGGATCGCGGGCGGTGACGTAGCTGATATTTGGTCACTCGCTTCTTGTGGCCTGATAGCTTTTTGAGAAAAATCTTGGGAATTTTCCTACAGACCTGTCGTCCGGGGTCCACCGAATTTATTCTGTCATTGGTTGATAATGCTCCGGCACTGAAGTCACAAGATAACTAACCCGGCTGTAGTAGGGGGGTATTTAGTTGTCAGCGACTCTCATTTGAAATGAAAGTGTCGGCTCACTGAATTCTGTTCAAGCACTTAACTAAGATGGATTAATAGGTAATATATCATGTTCAAAAAAACTGCAATCGCTGTTCCGTTTGTCCTTGTGGCCCTCAGTTCCTCAATGGTTTTCGCTGCTGATGACGGTCGTACCTCTATTAACTTGGTAGCCACGGTGCCAAGTGTAACTTTCAATGTCGGTCCTGTGGATCCGGACTTGATCGTAAAGGATCAAGTGATGGCTTACAGTGAGTCTACTGCTGAGATTGCTACTTTGCGCGCCCAGTTTGATACTCGTAATTCGGCGGGGAGTATTGATGCTCGTCTTGAGAGTGCGGCGACACTGTTTAACGGTACTGTGGTTGACACCATTCCGCTTACTGTGACGTTTAATGGTAAGACGCTGGGGCTTACTGCAACGCCGGTTGTTATTGCTACTGAGGCCGCCGCTGGCAAGCGTGTTGATCTAGTCATTACACCTACTAAACCTGCTGGTGGCTACAAGCCTGGCAGTTATACCGGTGCGGTTACCATGATTTTTGATGCGGTGCCAGCGCCTTAAAATTCCAAGAGGCCGTTGAGTAAACTTCTATGCGGCGTCTATCGCCGGTCGGCAGCCCCCCCACTGCCTACCGGTTTTTTTTTGATTATTAATCACCTGTCGAGAGTATTGTTTACATGTTCCCGATGACGCCCATCGCGGCTGCTCTTGCTTTTTTTATATGCACCAGTGCGCTTGCGACACCCGTTTCCAACACAACTCCGCGAAGCCTCCTCGCTCAAGCAAAAGGTTTGCCTGCTGATTTTGAAGAGCATTTTTTTGATGTTCCGCTCGTGGTTCGGGTCGAATTGGATCAGCAGTTTCTTGGGGATGCGATGATCGTCTTAACAAAAGATGATCGCATTACATTGCTCGATTTTACCAATGTTTCCGATAGTAATGTCAAGACGATTGATCGTGATGCGTGGGCTACTTATTTGCAGCAAGGTGTAGCGCTTGGCGCCTGTCAAGGCAGTTGTCCAGAGCAGATGTTGGCTGTGCATTATAACTTGGAGAACTCGTTAGTATCGATTGTCACCGAAAATGCTGAGCGTGATACTGAATCTCGACGTTACTACGAACAGCCCGTAGAGGGCAGCACCGGATTAATGATTCGTAATCAGTTGAATCTTAATGGTGGGCAGGAGCAAGAGCTCGGTGGTCGCTATGCTCTGGAAGCAACTAGTAGTCTCGGCAATTGGACCCAGAGTCTGAATATGCAGTTGGCTCGATTAGGCGGTCCAGATGACAAGCTTTATCATTCGGTGAACGAACTTTACAGTCAGCGCGAAGGGGACGGCAGCTTTTTACGCGTGGGCTATTTCATGCCGAGCTCTGTGGGATTAAGCCGACAGCCGCGTTCTTTCGGCGCAAGCCCCGATACGGCGGTGGGCGCCATGTACGGTAGCTCTGACAGCCTCGCCATCAATAGCTCAAAGCCCAGCGTTTATCCCATCTATGTCACCTCCAATCGACAAGCCACGGTAGAGATCTATCGCAATGGTGTGCTGATCAATACCCAGCCAGTCGATGCGGGTTTGCAAGCCCTGGATACGCGGCCTTTACCCGGTGGTATCTACGAAGTCGAAGTGCGCTTGATTGAGGATGGGCAAACAAGCTCGACCACAGAGGAGCTTGTATATAAGCCGACTAACTGGCGCAACCACGATGAACGCTGGCGTTATAACCTGTTTGCAGGGCAGGAAAGCAAGCTGTTGAGTAATTGGGACGAGCAGTCCTCCGGCGAGATGACAGCCGGCGCTGCGGTCAATTACCTGCTGCATCCGCGAATTATTGTTGGGGGCACGGCAAGACAGGTACGTGACACGCTGCAGTACGGTTCATCGGTCGATTGGACAGTCGCTAACAACCTCAGTGTCTTCGCTAACGTCTACCAAACCCAAGACTACGGCACCGGCCTCGATCTGCAGACGATATACAATTACAGTTCTGGCAGTGTATTTTTCTCTCACACCCGCAGTTGGTTAGATACCACCAATACCTACGAAACCCTACCAGATGGTACGCGGGTGCGTCAGCGTAATGTATTTGTAGGTCAGACCAGCAACTCTTCGGTGTCTGTGAACCACCGCCTTAGCAGCAAAAGCTCGATCAATGGCCGTGTCTCCCACAGTGAGGGGAACACCGAGGGTGTCAGCCTGGATCTGGGGTGGACTCAGCGGACATTTATGTTCGGCAATGATGCTAGCTGGCGTTTTTCGGTATTTGATAGACCTGGCAGCTTTAGCAGCGGCGATGTGCGTAATCGTGGGGTCGACCTCACTGTCAGCCTCGCCCTCGGGCCGCCGGGTGAGCAATTGTCCGGTAGCATCGGCTCACGAACCTCCCGTGATGGCAGTCGTGATAACAATGTGTCGGTTACCTACCGCAAGGAGCTGAAAGACCATGTGCTGCAAAGCGTATCGGCCACCGCGATTACTGACACTTACGGGGTTGGTTTTTCCGGTCTAACCAGTTTTAGTAGCGAGGGTGTCAATGGCGACGCCTTTGTTCAGCGTTCGTCTTACAATGGCAACCTCTCTGGCGGCTTAAATCTGGATAACACCATAGCATTCAGTGGCCAGCAGATTGTTATGACCAGCCAGCACCAGGGCAGCGGTGCCGGGATGATCATCGATGTTGAATCCGATCTCGATGAGATCGCTCTGCGCGCTGACGACCTGAGTGGTGGCAGCACCAGTCTACGGCCCGGACGTAACTTCGTTCCTATCACTGCCTATAAGAACAGCTCCATAAGCTTTGATTTTGAAGGCAATCATCCTCCTTCGGCGAGTATTCAACCTGCGCGCACGAGTTATCATCTTAATAAGGGAGGGGTGGAGTACCGCAAGATCAGTATCAACAAAACCTTGACTGTGCTCGGGCGCTTAATTGATCCTCAAGGAAAGCCGCTCAAAGGGCATCACATTATCAACCACGCCAGTCGGGGAGTGAGTGAAGTGGACGGGTTCTTCTCCATGGAAATGAATGCCGGTTCGCCGACCCTAGAGGTGCGTCATGGTAACCAGTTGCTTTGCCAGTTCCGTCTTGATACCAGCACCTCCCGAATTGAAAATGACGTGTTGATGATCGGTGATTTGCATTGCACGCCGGATACCTTGGCAAACGCCAGTTATAAAATTGATAGTGAGGTTTAAATGACTGGTATGAGTGGTTTTTTTAAAAAGCTTAATGTCAGTACTTTGTTTGTTCTTTTGCTTGCGCCGGGGATGGCGTTTGCAGAAGTATTGAACATTCAAGCAGAATATACACCTGATCCTACCAAGCCTAGCGTGAATCAGTTTAAAAATACGACACCTTCCTCAGGTTACTGCGAACAAAATCCTTATCCATGTTCGGTGTGGGGTGTGTTCACAATTAAAAGCGGTATTACGGCTGAATCTAAAGGCCCTATTTTAGCGAAACATAGTCCGCGTCAAGGGCCGATGTTTAAGCTGCCCGCAGAGTGGCGCGATGTAGAGGTTTTTCCGGAAGACGGTTCAGAGCCGCGACGGGTGAAGTTTCGTGTAACGGCAATAAGTAGCACTTATATTCTGAGCGATGACGCGAAAAATTTGCTTGTTCCCCCTCTTCCAGATGCCAGTGTTCAACGTGCGCATGGAATGCTATGGGGAGGGACGATGACTAATTACGATCCAGGGCTGTGGACTAATGCTCCTCGTCCTTGTACTCGACCAGTCAATACGGCGGTTGCTTATCCACGCACCTTTAGTTTTTACTGGACTGTTCCGAGTGAATGTGGAAAGCAAGCGGCCTTTGACATTCCTAGTTTATCCTATGCGCCAATTGAAATAATGTATGAAATGATCGCACCTGATCCGCTTGCAATGGCTTCGGGTAACTATGAGGGTGAGCTAAATTATAGAGTGGGTCCGGGGCTAGATTTCGACCTAGGCGATATGATGGAAGCAAGTGATGATCTGTTGTCGTTAAAATTTCGTCTCCAGGTAAATCATATTTTCAAAATTACAATCCCCTCGGGCGGAACTAAAATAGATTTACTGCCTGAAGGCGGGTGGCAGGCGTGGCTTAATCAGGGCAGAAGGCCAACGCGTCTGTTTCGTGATCAGGTCTTCAATATTTACACCTCCACAGCCTTCAAAATGAGAATGGAATGTCAGCACTATGCGCAAAATAGCACGTGTGCGTTACAAGATGACAAAGGGGATCAGGTGCCGCTGGATGTCTCGGTGACGTTGCCCAGCGGTTTGCGCGACGCTGAGTTACAGTCAGTGAGCCGTCGTCGTCTACGGGTGGACGGCGTTGGAACCGAAAATTTTGCACCGTCTCAGTATATCGATCGTAAGCCCGGGACGTTGCACTTTGAGGTGAGTAAAGATGCCGTCGAAGATATGTTGCAGCGAGACAGCCTTAGGTATTCGGGTAACGTCATTGTTGTATGGGACTCGCAAATTTAATCGGCACTGGCGTGCCATTTATTCTGGCCCACTGTCTTGCAATAAATGAGGTGTAAGGTATGAAGCGTTTTTTGGTAAGTTTAAGTTTTTATCTGTTTTCTACTGCTGTTTTGGCCGGGCCGCAAATCAACGTCGGCGTGGTCTATGATTATTTGGCCGGCGATAAAAGTACTTATTTGAAGCGAGTGTTTAATAGTGGCGATGCCACGGCGTTCGTCAAGATCAGTATCCTCGAAATCATCTACGAAGCGGATGGCAGTCAACGTGAGGTTCCCATAAAGGCCCAGGCTGATGGAGCTTCCCGTGATGGGCTGATGGCCAGCCCTGCACGCCTGATCGTACCGGCCGGTGGCGCCCAAGGTACTCGTCTGTTGTATATGGGTGAACGAGATAAAGAGCGTTACTTCCGAGTGCGTTTCATCCCGGTACTGCCGGAAAAAGAGGACGAGTTTGTAGTCTCCGCCGAAGAGCGTGATGACTACAAAAAAAGCTTGGCCGCCGGAGTCAATGTGCTGGCAGGTTACGGTACGGTGTTTTTTGTCCGCCCAGTACAGACCCGCTTCGACTCGCAAATCGATAATGGTGCTGCACGTTATGCGATTCGTAACAACGGCAACAGTGTCGTCGTGATCGATGAATTCAAGAACTGTTTGGCTAGCAACGAAGCGGACTGCCAGCCAACTACCAAGCATCACATTATGCCCGGGCGCACCTTTCAGTTCGAGAAAAAGGCCGGCCGCCAGTATCACTTCACCTTGCTTGAAGGTGCAGCGAGTAAAAAAATGCACGTGAAAGGCTAATTTCGCAACGGTCTTCTAGCAGTTGGCCTTGAAGAGGCAGGTGATGAAAATGTTCAAAAAAGTGATTATCGTACTCGCGGCGAGCGCTTCGGTATTCGCAAGCACGGTTGTATTAGCAGCGGTAGAGGAGCATGAATTTGAAGTGTCGGTGAGCATTCCGACACTGGCGTTTTATGTGCTTCCTTCAGACACGGGTTGGATTCATAAGGAGCAGAGACTTCCTTGGAATGTGCAAACCTCCACACTCGGAAGTTTACGCAAACAATTTGATGTCAAACATGACGCCGGTGCAATTGAGGCGCGGCTTGAGGGCAGGCCATACCTGTCGAACGGTATTGATGAAGATGATATATCGCTTGCGGTAAGTTTTAATAATGTACTTTTGAATGAGGTGGGTGCTCAAGAGGTTATTTCGACGGAGGACGGCAAGTCGGGGAAGCGGGTGTTGCTCGAGATAGTGCCTACCCCTCCAGCCGATGGCGTTTATAAGTCGGGAAATTATTATGGTAACGTGAACATTGTATTCAACGCGGTTTTGCCGGGTCTCGACTAGTACGCGATAGGGGAGGGTAACCGGGCAATGAATATCTCAGGTGGTAAGATTTTTTAAATAATAAAAGCTCGAGTGGGCTCAACGGTTTTTTTTTGTGCCGAAACTCACCTGTGAGCTTTAATTTCACTAAAATCCTTTACCGGCAAGGTATTTGTTACCTTGAATGAATTTTGTTGATTGCTCGCTCAACTTATATTCTGGTGTACGCAAGGTCTTCAAGCCTGAAACCTACGATTATAATGTTGGCGATATGGAGAGCCGGCCAGGCGCTGGGCGATTTAGGATGCTCCCTCGAAAAAGGGATTCATTGCATGACGCCGATGGCGTATTACAAATTGTACAGTGCCATCAAGAAAGCTGAATTCCAGCCATTTTTTTCCATAGACGCCTAGCCTCTGCGAGGGTTACTGTGGTGGGCGAGCCTATGGCTAGAGCTAATGGGCCTCTGTAAGTGATATCCAGCCCGTTGGTTGACTGTTATGTGGTGGTCGCCAAAAAAATATTCGATGGTTGAGGGTGATAGGATCTATGATCCTATGATCTCCAGGCCTGCTGGAGGCAAACTGTGTAATCTGACGTTTGCACGCAAGGGCACAGGTTATCAAGTATTAGAGGTTAGTATGCTAAAAGCCCTGATTGTGGATGATCATTCATTCATTCGCCTCGCCGTCAAGATGATCCTAACGCAGGAAAACTACGATGTCGCTGCGCAGGCGGGCAACGGCGCCGACGCCGTTAAGCTCGCCCTAGAGCATGAGCCAGACTTGATTTTGCTGGATATTGCTATGCCGGGGGTCGATGGCTTGGCCGCGTTGAACAGAATCGTCCAGCAGAAGATTCGCACCAAGGTGCTGGTGCTCACCTCCCTCCCTCCAGAGTTTTATTCGTTGCGTTGCATGAAGGCTGGAGCGGCTGGATACGTATCGAAATCCGGTGATTTGTGTGAATTGGTAAAGGCCATTAATGCTATCAAGTCCGGCTACACTTTTTTCCCCGACCTAACAATCAAGTCAGCGTACAGGAGTGATAGTCAACTATCAGAGTCAATGTTAATCCAGAGTCTTTCAGATCGCGAGTTATCAATTTTGCAACAACTAGCCCGCGGCTTGACAAATAAACAGATCGGCGAGTCAATGCTGCTAAGTAATAAGACGATAAGTACTTACAAGGCTCGGCTCATTGAGAAGTTGAATATCACTTCTCTCGTCCAATTGGCGGAATTTGCAAAGCGTAATGACGTTATTTGATGCGCCCCTATCTGATTGTTTTCCTGTTTGAACTTCTATCCCTGTTGTTTTTCGGTGCAATCGCTTCGGACGCAGTGACTCAAACGAGCTCGCTGCAGCTATTGGGTAGGTCAAATGTTGACCACTATAATGCTTCAATAAAAGAGGCGGATTGGCGCTGGTTAAGACACAAGAGTAAGTTACGTTTAGGTATCTCATCACCGGATTATCCACCGTTCGATATCACCAGCAATGGTCGCAACTATGAGGGGCTGACAGCCGATTACGTACAGCTGCTGTCGCAGCTGCTGCATGTTCCCATTGAAATACTTCGTTTCGACTCTCGGACAGAAGTGATACAGGCGCTGAAAGAAGGGGAGATCGACTTTCTAGGTACGGCAAATGGCTACGAAGAGTCCGACGAGTCATTAGAGCTGTCGGCGTCATACTCCGACGACCAACCCACCTTTGTCATCCGCAGGGATGATCAATGGCCTTCGCAGCCCTTGAATCTGGCAGGCAAAAAAATCGCTATGCTGTATCACTACTTGCCACCGGGAGATGTGCGTAAATTTTATACCGACTCTGATATACAAGTCTTCTCTTCGACACTCGGTGCTATAGGTGCCGTCGCCTTTGGCACAGCCGATGCTTATCTCGGAGATGCCATCAGTGCCAATTATTTGATCAGCCGTAACTATTTGAGCAACGTGCAACTTGCTGGCTTCTCCAGCATGGAAGGCAGCCGTTTTGCCTTCGCTGTGCGCCGTGGAGATAGCCATTTGCTGCGAGTGATTAATGCAGCCCTGGTGGCCATCCCCTTAAATGAAAGACTCGGTATTCTTCGCCGCTGGGGGGGCTCGGAAATCAGTATTCCCGGCCAGCAGTTGTTGCAGTTTACTGCCAAGGAACAACGTTGGATAAGTGAGCACCCTCGTGTGAAAGTCGCTGTGGTGCAGAGTTTCTTGCCGATGTCGTTCTTTGACGATCAAGGATCATTCCGTGGTATCAGCGCCGAGGTGCTGGCCAAGATCAGTCTACGCACGGGTTTACACTTTGATATTGTTCGGAGCGATTCATTGCCTGGAATGGTTGAATTGTTGCGTAATGGTAATACCGATTTGCTAGCCGCTATCACGCCCAGTGCTGAGCGTGAAAAGGAAATGCTATTTACCCGGCCCTATGTTTCCGCCCCCTATGTGCTGGTCAGTCGAACCCAGGCTCGCAGCCCACGGGTCCTAGAAGAAATGTCGAAGAAGAAATTGGCATTGATCAAGGGTAATGTTCTCCACGAGTTTATTGTAAGTCGCTATCCGCAGATTGATATCGTAGAAGCGGATAGTGCCGCGCAAGCGATGGAGTTGCTGGCGACAGGCAAAGTGGACGGTGCAATCAACTCGTTATTCAGCGCTCGCTACTTGATCTCACGACAGTACCGCGATCGTCTGCAGATTTCCAGCACCGTAGGTGACATTCCGGCACGGGTTTCGTTAGCGACCGGTCTCGGCGCGCTGGAGCTTTACTCAATCCTAGAAAAAGCGTTGTTAAGTATTTCACCCGAAGAGATGGGCGAACTTGCCAAACGCTGGCAAGGTGACGTGGGCGTTGATGAAAGTTATTGGTTACGCAATCGAGCTATTATTATTAAAGGGTTTGCCATTTCGGGGCTACTTTTACTATTGGCGTTGGGATGGATCACCTACCTGCGTAAATTAATCGGAAGGCGCGAGGTCGCAGAAACCGCGCTAATCAACCAGTTGGAGTTTATGCGGGTACTGATTGATGGTACCCCTCACCCCATCTATGTCCGGGATCGTGACGGATGCATGCTTGTCTGTAATACCGCGTATCTTGAGTTATTCGACCTTGAGCGCGAGGAGGCTATAGGCAAGCGTCTTACCGAAAGCCCCTTTGCGGATCCATTTGAAGCAGAAGCCTTCCACGATGAATACCTCAAGGTCATGACTGATGGCAGGCCTCGAATTAAAGACCGTACGGTGACACTGCCCGATAGGACTATTATCGCCGTCTACCACTGGATGTTGCCCTATCGAGACGTTCACGGAGCAGTGATCGGCTTGATCGCGGGATGGATTGATATAAGTGAGCGCCAGCGCTTGCTGGAGATGGTAGAAGATGCGCGAAAAATGGCCGATAGCGCTAATAGGGCTAAAACCACTTTTTTGGCGACGATGAGTCACGAGATTCGCACACCGATGAATGCGGTGATTGGTATGCTTGAGTTAGCACTGAAAAAAGCCGATCAAGGATTGCTTGATCGGTTTGCAGTTGAAGTTGCTTCTGGGGCAGCGCTGGGCTTACAAGAGTTGATCGGAGATATTCTGGATATTGCCCGAATCGAGTCAGGCAAACTTTCGTTGTCTCCGGAGCGTACTAATTTTCGAGAGTTAATTGAGACGTTGGTACGAGTTTTTGAAGGGGTTGCACACCAAAAACATTTGCAGTTGTCAATCAGTCTGGATGTTCCTACGGGCGATGATGTATTGGCTGATCCACACCGCTTAAAACAGATTATTTCCAACTTGCTGAGTAATGCAATAAAGTTTACCGATGCCGGTGAGGTTCGTCTAATTCTGGAAATGTTGCCTTCAAGTACCGAAGATCACTTGTCCGTTCGCTTAACGGTTGAAGACTCCGGAATGGGAATATCAAATGAGGATCAAAAACTTTTATTTAGCCCATTTACCCAAGCCAGTAACAATAACCAATCTCCCCGAGCGGGCTCCGGCCTTGGCCTGGCCATCAGCCGCACACTATGTGAAATGATGGGGGGGACGTTGCGTTTGCATAGCGAATTGGGCAAGGGGACCGCCGTCGAAATGTTGCTCGAATTACCTAGGCTTAAACCGCTCGGCGAAAAGGGAGTTCCGGAGGCGGATCTACAATTACAATGCAGGGCGCTCAATATCCTAGTCGTTGATGACTACCTTCCTAATCGACTGCTGCTGTCCAAGCAGTTGGGCTATCTAGGTCATAATGTCATTGAAGCCGGGGAGGGTGCTGACGGCTTGCGTTTGTGGCGACAACATGTCGTCGATGCAGTTATAACCGACTGTAACATGCCGATAATGGATGGCTATGCTTTAGCCCGAGCCATACGTGTCGAAGAGCAGGAGCACGGACAGCAGAGTTGTTTTGTCATGGGCTTTACCGCCAACGCTCAACCTGATGAAAAAGAACGCTGTCTGAGTGCGGGTATGGATGATTGTCTGTTCAAACCCATCAGCTTGAAAGTTTTGGAAGCACGCTTGGCTTTGGCTTTTGCTATGTCGCCTGCCGCAGATGTTGATGGTTCGCACGTGGCTGATGGACAAACAGCAGCTATTGGCTTCGGTCATCTGGATCAACTTTTCGGTGGCAATCCAGAGGCAATGAGAGAGCTGTTGGACGGCCTTGCTCAGAGTAATAAAGAGGAACTAGCCAGGTTGCCGCAGATTTTTTTTGAACAAAATATTCAAGGTCTTTTAGACCTCGCCCATAAGATTAAGGGCGCAGCAAGGATCGTAAGGGATGATGGTGTCATCGCCGCGTGTGAGCGGTTGGAAGTGTTATGTGAGTCTGAATTAGACGAGGAGGCACTGGAGGTCGCAGTTTCGAATTTGAGCGCGGAAATGACGCGACTGGAATTGAATATTTCTGCTTATCAAAAAAAGCATTGATTTTGCAATAATGTGTCCGATGCTTGAGCGCTATATCAAACATCGCATCGGCATGCTGAACTGCGTTGTCTGCGAGCGGGGACTCAAGCGGTTCACTGAAGAGCGAGACATCTTAAACACGACCGCCGCCTACTTGGCCAAGGCGTGCGGCTGAAGTACGCCTTTAGCCAGCAACGAGAGGGCGACTATTCCATGCGACGGCTTTGCCTGACGCTGAAAATCCACCCCAGTGTTTATTATGTTTGGTTGTCTGAGCCGCAATCTGCCCGCGCTAAAAACAACCAACGATTTCTGCTTTTGATCAAGCATTCATGGCAGGAGAGCGGCGCAGTTTATGGCTATCGCAAAATCCATGACGATTCGCGCGAGGTCGGTGAAGATTGTGGTCGGCATCGTGTGACGAGGCTGATGCGCCTTGAAGGTTTGCGCTCTCAGACAGGGTATCGACGCCGCCTTGGGAAGTACGGCGGTAAGCCAGCGGTCGCCTCATCCAATTTGCTGAAGCGCCAGTTCGATGTCGTGGAACCCAACAAGGTTTGGGTCACCTACCTTCATACCTATGAAGGCTGGTTGTATTTGGCGGTGGTGCTGGATCTGTTTTCTCGTCAGGTCATTGGCTGGTCAATGAAGTCGCAAATAACCAGTGATTTGGCCATTGATGCGTGATTGATGGCGGTTTGGAGGCGTAAACCGAAGTAAAAGGTGATGGTTCATTCCGACCAAGACAGCCAGTACAGCAGTTCCGATTGGCACAGTTTTTTGAGGGCGAACAATTTGGTTGCCTGCATGAGTCGCCTAGGCAGCTGCCATGACAACGCCCTGGCCGAGCGCTTTTTCCAGCGTCTAAAGAGGGAACGAATCGAGTGGAAAATCTACCACGCGGGAAGATGCTCGTAGTGATGTGTTTGATTACATTGAGATGTTCTACAACGCAAAACGCCGCCATGATTTTAACAATCAGCTGTCACCGTTAGCGTTTGAAAAGTGCTAAGCAATGAGGTTGCAAGGTGTTTAGAGAACCCCGGCGATTCAACAACCTGACCTTCCGGCGGATATACCAAGCAAATAATGGCCAGCCTCTGAAACTGAAAAAGCCTGCTGAGCTCAATGCTCAGCAGGCTTTTTAGTGGTGCGCCAGGCATGGCGCGCAGCGCCATGACTGGTGCTGTTCGACTCACTGTGGTGGTGAGTCGAATGACTTGGAGGTGCAAGTCCTCTACACACCCGGCAAGGGGAAGTGTTAGCCAGAGGCAAGGGTGTCGCGGGTGACTGCGAATCTGAAGGAAGCCCGAGGCAAAATGCTGGCCTGACGAACAGGAAGCGGATGAGGCGGCACAGCGGGGTAAGGCGGCCATAATCGTCAAAGCCCAATACTTGCACGGAACGCTGTGACGTATATCCGACAGGCATAAGCAGGAAGGTCGCGCGAATTACCCTGGGAGATCTGCAGGTTTGCCACTGTGCTACCGAGCGTCGAGAGGCGACGGGATGAACATGCAGAAGTCAGCCGAGGCCGTAGTAAGTGGCGGAAAAAAAAACCACGCCACCAAGGGCCGAACAGGTTATGCCGCCAGTAGGCGTCAGAGTCTCGTCGAATGTCGAAAAAGCAGAAATCTCTCCATAAGAGGGCTGTAACCCCAAGTCCCGGACGGAATCCGAGGCTTGCGGCTGACAGTGCGCAGACATCGGCGGCGTCTGTGACGTGGACGAACGCGGAGCCGGACACGCTGATGGCGCGGGTGCTTGCACCCGCCAACCTCAAGCGTGCGTATCAACGCGTAGTCAGCAACAAGGGCGCACCGGGTGCCGATGGCATGACGGTCGACCAGTTGGCGGGCTATGTGAAACAGTATTGGCCGATCCTCAAGGCTCGGTTGCTGGTCGGCGAGTATCACCCGCAAGGTGTACGCGCTGTCGAAATTCCCAAACCCAAGGGTGGAACACGCCAACTGGGTATCCCCAATGTCGTGGATCGCCTGATCCAACAGGCTTTGCTGCAACAGCTCACGCCGATCTTCGACCCTCTGTTCTCGGACTACAGCTACGGTTTTCGTCCGGGCAGAAGCGCCCACCAAGCCATCGAAACAGCCCGTGACCATGTTGCAGCGGGTTACCGCTGGTGCGTGGAACTTGATCTTGAAAAGTTCTTTGATCGAGTGAATCACGATGTGTTGATGGCCAAAGTTGAGCGTCATGTCGAAGACAAACGCGTACTCAGACTGATCCGCCGTTACCTTGAAGCGGGAGTTATGTCGGGCGGGATCGCCAGCCGACGGCAGGAAGGGACGCCGCAAGGCGGCCCGCTCTCGCCGTTGCTGTCGAACATCCTGCTCAACGAACTCGACCGGGAGTTGGAGCGGCGGGGCCATCGCTTCGTTCGTTATGCCGACGATGCGAACATTTATGTACGTAGTCTCCGTGCTGGCGAGCGAGTGCTGGCAGGAGTTGAGCGTTTCTTGAATCAGCGTCTGAAGCTGACGTTGAATCGGGAAAAGAGCCGCGTGGCACGGCCGTGGGTCTGTGATTATTTGGGTTATGGGATGAGCTGGCATCAACAGCCGAGGCTAAGAGTGGCAACGATGAGCCTGGGCCGCTTGCGTGATCGACTCAGAGTTCTTCTGCGCGGAGCGCGGGGTTGCAAGATGGTCAGGACTATCGAGCGAATAAACCCTGTTTTGCGCGGTTGGGCGGGCTACTTCAAGCTGAGTCAGGGCAAAAAGGCCCTCGAAAAGTTGGACGGCTGGGTGCGGCATAAACTTCGGTGTGTCTTGTGGCGCCAATGGAAACGGCCCTCCACGAGGGCGCGTAACCTAATACGCTTGGGGCTCACTGAAGATCGCGCCTGTAAATCTGCCTTTAACGGTCGAGGCCCATGGTGGAACTCGGGAGCGTCACACATGAATCAGGCGTTGCCGAAGAAACTGTGGGACAGACTCGGGCTGGTCTCAATACTGGACACGATAAACCGGCTTAACCGCATAACCTGAACCGCCGTATACGGAACCGTACGTACGGTGGTGTGAGAGGACGGCGGATGTGAATCCGCCTCCTACTCTATGTTACCGGTCTGGTCAGCCAGGCTGCGCCACCAAGCTATTACTCACATTGCGCCCCAACACCAACACCGTCACAAACCCACATCCGACCAGTGCAGTAGCCAGGCTCAACAGCACCGCGCTACCCATCTGATCAACAATCCGCCCACCAAAGAACGAACCCAAGGCAATAATTACCTGGAACAACGCGACAAACAGCGGCATGCCCCGTTCCACATCCTTAGGCGCTACCACAAACATCCAGATACTGGCGCAGGCCGGGAAGGCGCCGAAGGCGAAGCCCCACAGTGCGATCAGCATCGCGGCGCCGGTCATGCCGGTGGCGAAGTAGGGGAACAGGGCGGTGCTGGTGGCGATCATCAGTGCGACCAGCAGCAAGGTGTAACGTACGCTGCGGTTGGCGGCGAAGCCGGCAAAGACATTGCCCATCACCCCGGCCACACCATAAAGCAGCAGCAGTGAGCCAATCGTCGGTCCGTCGAAGCCGGAGCTGTTTTTGAAGAACGGCGCGACGTAGGTGTACGCCGCAAAGTGCGCCAGGCCGATCAGCAAGACGGCGATCAAGCCGACGCGTGCTTGTGGGTTGATAAACAAGGCCGGCAGGTCACGGATCTGAATGGCCTTTTCCGGGGTGAGTTTCGGCAGCAGGAATACCTGCGCCAGCAACACTGGCACGCCCACCAGCGCGGTGACCAGGAAGGTCATGCGCCAGCCCATCAGGCCGCTGAGCCAAGTGCCCACGGGCACGCCGAGGACGGTGGCCAGGGTCACGCCCATCATGATGATCGAGGTGGCTTTCGCTACGCCCACGCCCTTGGGCGCCAGGCGGCCGCTGAGGGCGATGGCCGTCGCCCAGAAACCGCCGATGCTGATGCCCAACAATACGCGGCCGAACAGCAGCAGGCTGAAGTCGCTGGCGTAAGCCACCACCGAGTTGGCGATGATCATGATCAGCGTCAGGCCGATCAGCAGGTAGCGACGGTCCATCGCGCCAATGCTGACCGACAGCAGCGGGGCGGCGAGGGCGGCCATGATGCCGGGCAGGGTCACCATCAGGCCGGCGTGGCCGGCGCTGATGCCGAGGTCACTGGCGACGTCGTTGAGTACGCCCACCGGCAGAAACTCACTGGTGACCAAGGCGAAGGCGCCCACGGCGACCGAGAGAATCGCCAGCCACTGCTGTTTGACACTCTGTTGATTATGTTCGGGAGCTCCGCTAGGGACCGGGTTGGCGCTTGGCATGATGTTGGGTTCCAGAGGTGGCGGTCGCCTGAAGCCAGGCGAGGGGAAGGGAAATTGGAGGCGATTATAGGAATCGGTTCTGGCAATGGCACAGGCGACCGTTTCGATAATAACCATCAGTGCAATCGATTCGACGCCCTACATGGCAATTGCGCCTTTCGTACATATTTCCCCTACGTTGCCTACAGGTAGCGCGTTGCACCCGTTTCGCTGACTCACTATCTTGGTGTCGACGATTTCCAGGTAGGAAATCCCACCCAGCAAAGGACATGCAGCATGAGCAAAAACACCAAAAAAACCTCCAGCACAATGGCGACGTTGGCAGCCGAAACCCTCAATAATCCAAATGCCTCAGCCATAGCCAAAAGCCTTGCCGCTTCAGCATTGGCTCAGAGCAGCACTGATAAGCAGACCAGTGCAGAGATGGAGGAGAAAGCGGGGAAGGCGCTTCAAAGCGATAAATACAGCCAGGAAACGAAATCCCTTGCTGCTTCGGTCCTCTCCCAAGCCAATAAAGAACGGGGAAACTGAGCTAAAGCTCTACCCTGAAAAAAGCCCCGTAGTCGAATGAGCTACGGGGCTTTTTCGTTTCGGCGGTTTGTTCAAGCACCTGGGCGCAGAACTAAACCACAAACTTCGCAATCATCGTATTCAGGTCTACCGCCAGGCGCGAGAGCTCCTGGCTGGCAGCGGTGGTCTGGTTCGCCCCGGCGGCCGTCTGGGCCGACAAATCGCGGATATTGGTCAGGTTGCGATCAACTTCCCGGGCCACTTGCGCCTGTTCCTCGGAAGCACTCGCGATGATCAGGTTGCCCTCGGTGATGCGGGTGATTGCGTGGGTGATCCGTGCCAGCGATTCGCCCGCGCTGTGGGCCACGGTCAGTGTCGAGCGTGCGCGTTCATTGCTGCTGTGCATCGCCGATACCGCTTGGGTCGAACCTTTTTGCACACCGCTGACCATCTGTTCGATTTCCTGGGTCGATTGCTGGGTTCGATGCGCCAGGGCCCGCACTTCGTCGGCCACTACGGCGAAACCACGCCCTGCCTCACCGGCGCGAGCGGCTTCGATGGCCGCGTTCAGGGCCAGCAGGTTGGTTTGTTCGGCAATGGCGCGGATCACGTCCAATACCTTGGTGATGTCTTGGACGCTGTCGGCCAGGCTCTGGATTTGCTCGGTCGCGGACGTGACTTCTTCGGCCAGTAGGGAAATCGACTCCACGGTGTCCATGACGTGAGTGCGGCCGTTGCCTGCCATGGCGTCACCGTCGCGGGAGGCGTCGGCGGTGCTGATCGCATTGCGCGCCACTTCATCCACCGCTGCGGTCATCTGGTTGACCGCCGTAGCGGCCTGTTCGATTTCACCGTTCTGCTCATGCAAGGCCCGTGTTGACTCCTCGGTGACCGCCGAGAGCTCTTCCGCCGCTGATGCCAGTTGATTGGACGAGTCGGTAATCTGATGGATTGTTTCGCGAAGGTCCGATTGCATGGTTTCCAATGCACGCAACAGCTGCGCAGGCTCGTCGTTGCCTTCCACCACAATCGACACGGTCAGGTCGCCCTTGGCCACTTGCTCGGCGATACGTACCGCTTGGTGCAACGGCAGCACGATGCTGCGGGTAAACAGGGTGGCGAGCAGTGCGGTGAGGAATGTCGCCAGGGCCATGGCGATGAATACCCATTTCACTGCGCTGTTGTACGTAGCGTCGGAGCTCGTGGCCGCGTCGTCGGCTTCCTGGATATTGATCGCGAGCAGGTTTGCCAACTCGGAACCAAGCTTGTCGCCCAGGGCGATCAGTTCGCCATTGAGCAATGCGATAGCGCGTGGGCGCTCGCCGTTTGCCGCGAGGGCCAATACCTGCTGCTGAACTTGCAGGTAGTGTTCTTGGGCCGACTTGAAGCGTTCGAACGTGACGCGCTCGGCGTCCACTGTGAGATTGCTTGCATACCGCGCGTCGTGGGCCTGAATCTTCTCGCGCAGCTGCGAAAAAGCCGGCTGGCTGGCCTTTACCTGCTCGGCGCTGTCGACCAGCATCACTCGGTAGGTCGCGGCACGGATTTCGGACATGGCGGTTTGCAGGTCGCCCAGGGCCAGGATGCTGGGCAGCCAGTTTTTATCGACTTCATCCGACTGCCTGGCCATATCGCGCATCTGGCTTAGAGAGAACAGTCCCAGCAATACCACGAGCAGTCCAACCAGGCCGAAGCCAAAGGCCGAACGCAATGCTATTTTCATCTTTCTTAAACTCATGAACTCCCCCGGTGACAGAAAAAAGGAGGGGTTGCAGCATGGATTGTCCACGCGAAAGCGCAGGAGGCACCGGCTGCACCCCTCTGTTGGTTTGAATGTTTTCTAAGGCGCCAGTAAGCGGTGCTGGCCAGTGTCGAGCTTCTTCACGAGCACTGCGCGATGGCGTTTCTGCCGATTAACCATGGCAATAGGTTGTGTGCTGGCATGGGGCGAGCAAGCAGGTAGCCCTGGCCTGTTTCGCAACCCAGGCTTATCAAGATGTCGCGTTGTTCAACGGTTTCAATGCCTTCGATCACCACACCAATGTTCAACTCCCGAGCCATTGACAGGACGCTCGAAATCGCCGCGCGGCTGCGCGGTTCCGACGACAGGTCGCGGATAAATTCGGCATCTATTTTTATTTCGTTGAACGGCAGGCTGCACAGGCGCTGCAATGACGAGTAGCCGCCACCGAAATCATCGATGGATAACCCGCAGCCCATCATGCGTAGACGCACCATGTTTTCCAGGCTGATGGAGCCCGGATCGAGCGTGCCGGTTTCGGTCATTTCAAATGACAGGCTGGAACCGGGCGCGTCGAAGCGCTTGAGTAACAGCGCCACGTGCGCACTCATCTGCGGGTTGGCAAATTGGCTCGCGTTGACATTCACTGCGAACGTGAGTGACACCTCAGCGGCCATGGCTTCCTTGCGCAGCGTCAGGCATTGGTCGATCTGACGATACAGCAAGCTGTCCATCAGGCCATACCGTTCAAGTACCGGAATAAATGACGCGGGCGTCAAGATGCCATGCTCAGGATGGTTCCAGCGTGCAAGGGCCTCAACAGAGGTGACTTGCAGTGTCCTGATATCGAATTTCGGCTGGTAAAAGACCTCCAGCTCGTTGTTCTCCAAGGCTCTGAACACCTGGTGCTCGTTGGTCTGACCGGGGGCATGCAGCGGGCAGCCGTCGTGCGGGTCATCGTCGAGGTACTTGCTTGCCAGTCTTTTCATGTCTTGTTCTTGCAACGGTTTGCACACCTGGCCGAGTACACGCAGACCGAGCAATGTCGCCATGTGGCTGATTGCTTGGCGTAAGTCCAGGGCAATACTGCTGGTGATAACCACTGACTTCAGTGCGTGACGTTGGCTTGCACGCCGTAGGAAGGTGATGCCGTCCATGCCTTCCATGCAGATATCGCAAAAGGCGATGTCTACCGGGCCGTTGCGCTCCAGCAACTGCAGCGCCTCCCAGCCCTCTGAGGCCTCAAGAATGCGCGTACAGCCGAGATGGGCGAGGAGTATTGCGATATAACGGCGCTGTACTGGCTGATCCTCCAGCACCAGGACGCGAAGGGTGGACATTGGCATCTGAACGGCTCATCTAAATTCTCAGATGCTAGCTTGCCAAAGAGTGGTGGCCATTTAATGGCGAAATCCCTTACGTCTTTGCAAGAAATTTCTTAAGCTGACGGGCACTCACTCCTGGATTGGATGCTCTTGCAGCAGATCCAAAAGCTGCCGCATACAATTTGTCACCGCCGCGGTCGAGGCGCTCAGTTCACCTCGCTCAGCCCCATTCGCGCATTTGGCCTCAAGGTTTTCGCAGGTGAGGGTCAACTGCTCGTAGCGGATAAGTCTCGCCCCACCTTTCACCCGATGGGCCAAGTGGGCCAAATTTTGGCGGTCGTCGCGCGCCAGCAGTTCGTTGAACTGGCGCAGGTCGGCGCGGGTGCTCGCTAGCAATTCTTCACGCAGCGTTTGCAGCGCCGATAACTTGCCCAGGATTAACGTTTTCAAATGGTCGTCGAGTGACTCGGTGGTAAGCGCCGTACTCGTCTCGTTGTCGAAGTATTCCGTTTGCAACTGCTGCAGCCGTGCACTCAGTTGCTCCAGGCTGATGGGTTTGAACAGGCAGTCGTCCATGCCGGCCTCCAGGCAGCGTTGTTTTTCTCCGGCCACCGCATTGGCAGTGAAGCCCAGCAGTAAGCAACTGGGCTCACCTCGCGACTGCTCCGTCTGGCGAATTGCCTGGGCCAATTGGTAGCCGGTCATGCCTGGCATGTCGCAGTCTGTTACCACCACATCGAAAGGTTGCTCGTTCCACAAGCTCAAGGCTTGGGCACCGTCACTGGCTTGCTGAACGTCGTGGCCCAGGTAGGAAAGTTGTTGTGACAGCACCAGGCGATTGGCGGCGTAGTCATCCACGATTAACACGCTTAACGGTAGGCCAGGCGTTATTTCCAGCGGTGTGTGTGCCTGCGGGGACGGTGTGTCTGTGGCGTGCAGAACGAGTCTCACGGTGGCCTGGGTACCTTTGGCTGGGGTACTGGTCAACTCCAGGCTGCCGCCCATCATTTCAATCAGCGAGCGGCTGATGACCAAGCCCAGGCCTGAGCCTTGTTGCTGATTGCCGGCCTGGCTGAATGGAGAAAACAGCTGCTGCTGGTCGGCTTCGCAGATGCCCACGCCGGTGTCTATGATGCTCACCGATAACTGCATAGGTTGGGTGGCGTCAGCAGATTGCGCGTGTGCGGTGATGCGCACCTCACCTGCTGCGGTGAACTTGATCGCATTGCTCAGCAGGTTGGCGATAATTTGCTTGAAACGCATGGCATCAATCAGCACGTTACGGTCGAGTGCCGGATCAATCTTCAACTTCAATGCAATGGCCTTCTCGCGTGCCAGGCCATCGAACACCCGCGTCACCGAGTTCAATAGCTGGTGCGGATTTGCGCGCTCAAGCGTCAGGCTCTGGCGGCCGGACTCGATGCGGGCAATGTCGAGTACGTCACCAATCAGCGCCAGTAACTCCTTGGCGGCGACCGAAGCAACATCGATGGCGGCGCGGTCGAAAATGCCTTGGTCAGATTTGCGCGCGGCCATTTCCAGCATGCCGAGTACCGCATTCATCGGGGTGCGAATCTCGTGGCTCATGGTTGCCAGAAACGTGGTTTTGGCCCGGTTGGCGTTATCGGCTTCTTGCTTTGCCGCGTGCAGTTGTTCTATCAGACGCTGGCGGTCACTGATGTCTACCCAGCCACCGATCAGGCCCTCGACACTGCCTTCGCTGCCGCGAAAAGGCAGGATCCAGTGATAGATGGTCAGTACTTCGCCGCTGGGCAAGACGATCAGGCGATCGCGAAGCAGGGGTTCGCCGGCGGCCATGACAGCGAGATAGTCGTGGTGATATTCCTTTGCTTGCTCCTCGTTGGAGAGCAGGCTTTGCATCACCGTGGTGCCGAGCAACTGTCGCTCGTCCTCGACCCCGAAGACCTGCCGATAAGCCTTATTGCACACAAGCAATCGGCCCTGACGATCCCGCACGTAAGTAGGATGGGGCATGCCGTTGATCAGCACATGATCGAATTCAAGCCTGGCACTCAGGGCCCGCTCGGCGAGTTTGCGCCGCAGTACTTGGCGGCGCAGCAACACAATCCATAGACACGCACTCAGCAGCAGCACGCCTGCCAGCGCAAAGCCCTGCAGGATCGCTGTTCTGTGCTTGCCCCAATAGCTGTTGTCGAGCACTACCGGGCTACGCCAGCGATTGGTCAGTTCGTCCATTTCCTCAGGCGAGATGCTGAGCAGCGACTTGTTGAGGATCGAGAGCAATACAGGCGAGGTATGGTCAACCGCAAATGCCAGCTGCGCAGCACGGGCGCCGACTGTTGCGCTGATCTTCAATTGGTCTGGGTAGTTTCGGGCAATCAGATAACGTGCGCTGACCAGCGTGCTGATACAGGCATCCACGCTGCCTTTGGCGAGCAACGAAAAAGCATCGGAGAGGCTCTGCGCCTCGACGATCCGCACCTGCGGAAACTGGCGTTCAATCATCTCCCGGCTAGCATTGCCCCGGATGATCGCCAGGCGTTTACCCGCCAAGTCTTGCAGGTTGTTCGAGCTGTCGGGGTGGTTGCGCGTGACCAGCACAAACGGTGTAGACAGGTACGGTCGGCTGAAACTGACGCGCCGTTCCCGGTCAATACTCGGGGTCAATGCCGCCAGCAAATCTGCCTCGCCCTGGTTGACACTGGTGATCATCGCATCCACCGAGCCACCTTTTTGCGGATCGAATTTCAAACCCGTCCGCAGGCTGATTTTAGCCATGACGTCGGCACTCAGGCCCCTGAAACGTTCGTGCTCATCAAAAAAGGTAAATGGCAGAAAGTCTTCATTCACGATCACTTTCAGTCGCGGATGTTGCGCCAACCAGCGTTGCTCATCGACGCTGAACTGGACCTGATGGGTGCCGGAAATACTCACACCACCGGCGTTCCAGCGGCGCGCGATGGCCATCTGTTCACTGGCGGGGATTGCTTGCAAAGCCGCATTGACGACGTGCAAGAGCTCGGCATTCTGGCGAGTTGCGGCGAACGAGAAGTTATTGACTTCCATGCGCGAGAAATCCACCAGCTGCACATTGTTCAGGTAGCTCTTGTTGATCAGGTAGCTGGCGCTGATTGAGTCCCCCAGATAGAGGTCGGCCTTGGAAAAGGCCACCGCACCGACCGCGTTAAGGATAGAGGGATACAGTTTGAATGTGGCATCCGGGTAGAACGCTTGCACCGTGTTCAGCGGCAAGTAATGCGCGACCATGGCAACTGTTTTGCCCGCCAGGGTTGGGTCTACGAGGGGCGAATCGTTGGTGCGCGCCACCAGTGTCGGCTGGTCCAAGGTGTAGGGTTCGGAGAGGCGAAGGTCCGGGTCTGCGCGTTCAAAATCATTGGCAGATGCCAGCAGGTCGATCTCACCGCGTTTGAGCGCCTGGATAACCTCGCCTCGATTGGGATAGCGCTGTACCTGGATTGGCACCTCGAGCAGTTGACCGATAAGCGCCAAGTAATCCGCGCTGATGCCCTCGAATTCATTGCTGTGGTTGGTGATGTCAAACGGCGGATAGTCGGGCTCGGACGTGCCGATACGTAGCCGTCTTTTACTGCTCAGCAGCTTCAAATCGGCGGCGTTCAAGTGCAGTTGGCCGTCCTGCAGGCTGGATCTGCCCAACACGGTTAACGTGACTGGCAAATCAGCCGCCCAGGCCATTTGAGCGGTTGCCCATGACAACAGCAAGGCTGCGAGCAGCTTCAAATCAAAGGTCCTTAATGCGTAGGAGAGAGGTCGCAACCCAGTTGCTTTATCAGCATGACGTCAACTCTCGCCAGCGACGTAGCTCGTCCGGAATTGGGTAGTGGCACTAAAGCGCTATGGTACATTGTCGGCGTTATTGCCGACAAAGCACCACTAAATCCCGAGGAAAGCTGCAGATGTATAAAGTCCTGGTGGTCGACGACCACCCCTTTATCAGGACCGCGCTGTGCACGCTTGTGACTGAGGAAGGCTATGAAGTGGTGGGCGAGACCGACAATGGTGTCGACGCCATCAGCCAGGTCCGTCAGTTGGCTCCGGACCTGGTGTTGCTGGACATCACCATGCCGCGCCTGGATGGTATTGCGGTCATCGAGAGAATCCGCGCCCTTGAGTTGAACACGCGGATTATCGTCCTCACGTCCCTATGCTCAGAGCACTACGCCACGCGCTGCATCAGCGCAGGTGCCTCGGGTTTCATCAGTAAGACTGATGAACTGAGTGTGCTGGCCCAGGCCATGAAAACCGTGATGAAGGGCTATATTTATTACCCGGAAACGGTAATGGCGTTTTCAAGAAAACGCGAATTGGCAGTGGATGAGGCGCAGCTGATCGCCTCTCTGTCCAATCGTGAGCTTTCGGTATTCCAGCAGCTTTCCCGAGGCATGAGCAATAAGGATATTGCCCAGAATATTTTGCTCAGCAGTAAGACGGTCAGTTGCTATAAGGCACGTTTGCTGGCGAAGCTCAATGTGAAGTCGGTGGTGGACTTGGCGGATATTGCCAGGCGCAATAATTTGATTTAGAGCGCGATAGGAGGGCTGCGTCAGTGCTTCACGTCGTCGCTGGCAATTGCCAGCGGCTTGCCCACGAGTTCAAGTACGCGGTTACGACCGCCTTCTGCCAGTAAATAAGTACCGTCGCCTGTTCTCACAATCGACTGCGGCGCCTTCAGGAACGACAAGATCGTCTGTTGCTGCCCGTGCTTATCAACCAGCAGCAACCGTGCCCGATGCGTCGAGTCTTCATTGACCCACAAACCGCGCTCATCACACATCAAGAATGTCGGTTTGTTCAAGCCTGTCAGCACCACCGGGTCGCTGCCGTCGCTGGTCAGCTCACGCACCACACCTTTTTTCTTTTCCGTGTAGAGCATTCGCCCATCGGTACACCGCGTGATGGACTCGCCTTCGTGCAGTTGGTCACGCAGTACGGTGAGTGACTGGTCACTCCAGCGATAGCGCAATATCCGCCCGTTGTCCTTACGGTCTTCGATGGCGTAGAGGTCGTCGCCTTCGACCCACAAGCCTTGTACGTTTTCACCACGAAACAGGTCAGTGACCACGCCGTCCTTGAGAAAACTGACGGGGGCGTCGCCGGTTTCCTGGCTGAACACCCAGCCGCCGTGGGTGGCGAACATGCCATCAGGTTTGGACAAGTTGCTTACCACCACGTCGCGTTGCCCATCGGGATGGATACGCACAATGCTGCCTTTGGCATCGTTGAGTTCCTGGCTGATCATCAGCGAGCCGTCCGGCAAAGGCATCAGCGAGGCGGCTTTCGGTACATCGCGGTACGCGGTCTGAACGCTCCAACCGGGGGCCGCACTGACGGGGTAGAAGCTTTGCCAGGCGAAGAAGCCGAGGGTGGCGATGCCCATCAGCCCGACCAGGTATAACCCCAAGCGCAACGCCCGCTGCACAGATCGGGTGTCATTAATTATTGTCTTCTTTGTCATTGATCACTCTGTCGGCCAGTGCCGCGTAGTTTTGCCCGCCGTAAGACACCCCAAGGATCGACACCTTTTCAGTACCGTCATCCACCAGGAATGCAATGGCGGTGGTGTGTCGATAATGAGTGATGCGCAGCGTGGGTAGCAGGTCATCACGACGGTTGCCGCGTAGGGGAAACAAGGAAAGGCTTTCGCAGTCGCTGATTACGTTGTCGATAAAGCACGCCGCTGCACGTGGGCATCCGGCCTCGCTGATGTAGTCTTCAAGTGCGTCCAGTTGCGCCAAGGCTTCGGGCGAGAAAGTGGCCCTGTGACTCACGGTTTCTCAGGGCTTTTTCGTTGACGTTTGGCCGTCATGTGTTCGCGAACCTCGGCGGCAGACAATGCTCGGCCAGGGTCAGCCTGAAGGGCAACTGCCGCTGGAATGACCTCGTCGCGCAGCCAGTCGTCCATTGCACGATCACGCGCCAGGAGGGCTCGCAGGCCGTCGCGGATGACTTCACTTTCACTGGCGTATTCACCGCAAGCGACTTTGGCTTTGACCAACGCGGCCATCTCGATGGGTAAGGTAATGCTCATTTGCTGGGTTGAGCGCATGTCGAAGTCCGCAGGTGTCGGGTAGGATTCAATCCTACTTGACCATTGGCGCGTTGCAAGAAGCAACTGATCAATACCGAGCGCCGGGGACTCGTCATCTGCCCAAAAAGGCTGTGGGTTTTGGCAGGATTCCATGAGTGTGTCTCTCTCCAATTGAGTGGTCAGGCTCGAAGTATTGATGCTTTTTCGAGAGTGCGTGGCTCAAACACGTCAATAAAGCACTGATATGTATGACTTCATATTTGTAGCAGGGTTATTAGCTCACACCGACGCAGGCACGCATGGCGCACCACCACCGCGCATACGATAATGCCCCCCAAATCGACCACACTGGCCCATCTCCGTGATCATCAACTTCGACCTCAACGACCTCCAAGCCTTCCGCGCCGTGGTAGACAAGGGCAGTTTTCGCGGCGCCGCCGAGGCCATTCGTATCTCGCAACCGGCCCTGAGCCGGCGCATCGAAAAGCTCGAGTCTGCCCTGGATGTGAAGCTGTTCGAGCGCACCACGCGGCGGGTCAGCCTGACCATGGTCGGGCGGGCGTTCCTGCCGCAGGTGGAGCGCATGCTCGACGACCTGGATGTCGCCTTGATGGGCATCAGTAATGTCGCGTCCACGCGCATGGGCAACGTCACCATTGCCTGCGTGCCGTCCACCGCTTACTACTTCATGCCCCACGTAATCTCCGAGTTTCACAAGCTGTACCCGAAGATTCGCCTGCGGGTGCTGGACGCCAGCGCCGGCGAGGTGTGCAATGCGGTGGAAAGTGGCGAGGCGGATTTCGGCGTGAGTTTCAGCGGCAGCCTGGCGGATGAGGTGGAGTTCGAACTGCTGTTGCAGGAGCGCTACGTGCTGGCCTGTCGCCGTGACCATCCGTTGGCCGAGCGTGAGAGCGTGACCTGGGCCGAGGCCTATGAACACGACTACATCACCGTGGACAAAACCTCGGGCAACCGCTTCCTGTTGGACCAGGCTTTGCGCGGCGTGCGGGTGAAAAAACCGAGTATCTGCGAGACCCACCACGTGACCACGATGATCGGGCTGGTGGAGGCGGGGTTGGGCGTGGCGATGGTGCCGTCGATTGCGATGCCGGCGGGCGGGCACCCGATTTTGGTGAGTGTGCCGCTGGTAGAACCGCAGGTGATGCGCAATGTGGGCTTGATCAAGCGCCGCGGGCGGACGTTGCCACCGGCGGCGCTGGAGTTGGAGCGGTTGGTGCGGGAGATGCCGTTTCGGTCAGCGTGACACCGAGTCCAAACCGGTGGATTGCACCACCGCTTGCGCCTCTGGCGAAGCCAGGTAGTGCAGCAATGCCTTGGCCTTGGCCGGGTGTTCGGCGTTGACCGGAATGCCCGCCGCAAAACGTGTCACCGATTGCACGTCTTCCGGGATCTTGCCGACGTAAGTCACCCCCGGCACCGGCAACAACTCGGCCACTTGTTGCAAGCCCACCTCGTAATCACCCTTGGCGACTTGTTCGGCCACCGGGACGCGTTCGATCATTGTGCCCTTGGCGGGCATACCGAGCTTCTTGAACAGCTCTTTCTGCACATACACGCCGCTGGCGCTGTCCGAATACGCCACGGTCTTGGCCTGGCTCAGCACCGCCTTCAACTCGGCATCGGTGCCGATCGCCGGTTTGCCTGCGCCTTGCTTAACTACCAGGCCGATGCGCGAATCCGCCAGTTCCACGCGGGATGCCGGGTCGACCTTGCCCTGTTTGATCAAGTCGTCCAGGGCGTAGCCGACCATGATCACCACGTCGGCATGTTCGCCACGGGCCAGGCGGTTGGGAATGGCTTGCGGCGCCTTGCCCATCGACGGGCCGAGAATGGTGTCGAGGGTGTCGCCGCTCTGCTTGGCGTACTGCGGGCCCAAGAGTTTATAGGCAGCGGTGAAGCCACCGGAGGTCATCACCTTGAGTTCTTCGGCCTGGGCCGTCAGCGCCAGGGCGCCGAGGGCCAGGGCCGTCAGGGTTTTGAACAGCGGCTTCATCACACAGCCCCCTGCATCACCTGCCCACGGGTGTTGGCGCGGCGATACAACGCCAGGGTCGAACACAGCGCGCACAGTGCGGCGAACATCATCCAGTAGGCCGGCGAAGCCTTGTCTTCGGTGATGTGAATGAACCACGTGGAGATCGCCGGAGTGAAGCCACCGAAGATCGCCGTCGCCAGGCTATACGCCAGCGAGAAGCCCGCCACGCGCACTTCCACCGGCATGATTTCGGTCAGCGCCGGGATCATCGCACCGTTGTACATGCCGTACAGGAACGAGAACCACAACAGGGTTTCCAGCATATGGCCGAAGCTCGGCGCGTTGACCACGAACGACAGCGCCGGGTAGGCGGTGATCACGGTCAGGGCGGTCATCGCCACCAGCACCGGTTTGCGGCCGAAGCGGTCGCTCAGGGTGCCGCCGATGGGCAGCCAGACAAAGTTCGACACGGCCACCAGCAAGGTCACCAGCAGGGCATCCGAGGTGCTCAGTTGCAGCACGGTTTTACCGAAGGTCGGTGCGTACACAGTGATCAGGTAGAACGCGGTGGTGGTCATGGCCACCATCAACATGCCGCCGATCACCACGGTCCAGTTTTTCACCAGAGTGGCGAGCACTTCACGCATGGTCGGGCGATGCTTGCGGTTGGCGAACTCTTCGGTTTCCTGCAGGTTACGCCGCAGCACGAAGATGAACGGGATGATCACGCAACCGATGGCGAACGGAATGCGCCAGCCCCAATCGGCCACCACGGCCGGTTGCATCCATACGTTCAGGCCGTAACCCAACGCGGCGGCAACCACGATGGAGATCTGTTGGCTGCCCGATTGCCAGCTGGTGTAGAAGCCCTTGCGGCCGGGGGTGGCCATTTCGGAGAGGTAAACCGACACGCCGCCCAGTTCCGCACCGGCCGAGAAGCCTTGCAGTAAACGGCCCAGCAGTACCAGCAAAGGTGCCCACAAACCAATGGTTTGGTAACCCGGCACCAGCACGATCAGCAAGGTGCCGCTGGCCATGATCGACAAGGTCACGATCAACCCTTTACGGCGGCCGACGTCGTCGATGTAGGCACCTAGAATGATCGCGCCCAGCGGCCGCATCAGGAAGCCCGCGCCGAACACTGCGAAGGTCATCATTAATGACGCAAACTCATTAGCGGCGGGGAAGAACGCGGCGGCGATGTAGGTGGCGTAGAAACCGAACAGAAAGAAGTCGAACTGTTCGAGGAAGTTGCCCGAAGTAACGCGAAATACCGCACCAACTTTCGAGCGGGCAGAGTCGGACCGGGAAGGGCTAGTCATGGTTTTGTGTCTCCAGCGTTCTTTTTAAAGTGCTTGTTTCGCTTAAGACCGCGGATAGTGGCTGACACATTTAGAAATGATAAGTGAGTAATTTGGATGTATTGATGTGTTCAGGTTATCAATCGCCCTGTCCGTCAGAAATGCCGAGGCTGTTCTATGCTGAAGGTGTGACCAATTCTTACGGATGGGAGGTGGCAATGGCTAATGAACACAAGCGCCAAGATGATCCGGAGCGCGAGCAACCCCGGCAGCGTGAAGAGGAAAAACCGCAGACCTGGAAGCACCCGGATGACGGCACGGAGCTTTCCGAACGGGATCAGGAGCGTCCGCTCAAACCCTGATAATCAAGTGGTACACGGTCTAAGGTGGGAGCGGGCTTGCTCGCGAAAGCGGTGTGTCAGTAACAGATATTCCGTCTGGTACGCCGCTTTCGCGAGCAAGCCAGCTCCCACACAAGCCCGCTCTCACATTAGTTCTATGTTCAGCCCACGATCGGCGTACACAACTCCACCAACGTGCCATCCGGGCAACGCACATAAGACACCACTTGCCCCCAAGGCTTGGTGCTTGGTGCCGCCAACTCGGTCGCGCCCTGTGCCAGCGCCTTGGCATGGGCGACAAACACATCCTCAGTGACGAATCCTACTTCCATACCCAGCGGCTGCCTGGAGGCATGCGCCTGCACGTGCCCGCCGTCGAAATTCAACTCGCCCAGTTCGTGCGCGGCAAATGAGAGGGTGGTGTCACCGGTTTCCAACTCGCCATAGGTGCCTGATTCATGCAGAAAACGGCGATTGAACCCGAAGGCTTTTTCGAAGAATGCCAGTGAAGCAGCCACGTCCGGCACGTAGATGATGGTGTAGGCGAATTTCATGGTTAAGCGGTCCTTGCTGAAAAAGTCAGTGGCTTAAAACGGGTCATGGAAGCAGTACGGAAATAGGAAAGCCCCTCGCCAGTACCCAATAGGCTAACGCCGCGGCCACGCACAGGCCGATAAACACCCGCGTCAGTGTCCTGACGGTGGGGTTGGCGATGAACTGGACAACCCAGAGACAGAACCCGGCCACGACGATGGCCAAGGCGATAATGACCAGCACGATGGTGTTCCTGTGACCTTCAAGAGCTGATTTATAGTCCCAAAGCCGTTCGATGAACAGTGTTCACATAGACGCAGCCCCGCGGGCTTTCTAAACTGCGGCTTGTCTTGGGGAAAGGGGCAGGCGCCGATGAATCGCAATGAATTACGCAAGGCCGACATCAACCTGATGGTGGTCTTCGAAGCACTGATGCTCGAGCGCAACGTGACGCGCGTGGCGGAGAAGCTATTTCTCGGTCAGCCGACCATCAGTTCTGCCCTCAATCGCTTGCGTACCTTATTCAATGACCCGCTGTTTATTCGCGTCGGCCACCGCATGGAACCTACCGCGCGGGCCGAGGAGATCATCCAGCACCTGTCGCCGGCCCTGGATTCACTGTCGTCGGCCCTGAGCCTGACCCACGATTTCGACCCGACCCAGAGCACCATGACTTTCCGTATCGGTTTGTCCGATGACGTTGAGTTCGGCCTGCTGCCGCCCTTGCTGCGCGCACTGCGCCAGGAAGCGCCGTTGGTGGTGTTCGTGGTGCAGCATGTGGATTACTGGCGCATCCCCGACCTGCTGGCGTCCGGCGATATCACCGTCGGCATCACCCAGACTCGCGGCCTGCCGGCGAATGCCAAGCGTAAACTGCTGCGGCATATCCGCCCCTGCCTGTTGCGGGCCGACGCCTCGGACAAACCACTGACCCTCGATGAATATTGCGCACGCCCGCATGTGCTGGTGTCCCACACCGCCAACGTGTCCGGGTTTGCCGATGAATGGCTGGCCGAGATTGGCCGCAAGCGCCATGTGGTGCTGTCGGTGCCGCAATACAGCGCGCTGCCGGCCTTGCTCGCCGGCACTGACATGATCGCCAGCCTGCCGGACTACACGGCCCAAGCCATGGCTGCCGGCGGGAACCTGTTCTGCGAGCCGTTCCCGTTCGAAACCCCAACCCTGGACTTGTCCATGGTCTGGCTCAGCCACGTCGACACCGACCCGGCGGAACGCTGGATGCGCTCGCGGCTGGAGGCGTTCATGAGTGAGCGCGACATGCTGCCGGTGCTGGCGGCAAAATCTTGAAATAACCGTTCAGCGAGAACCACCGATGACCCGATCGTGGCGTTGTGAGAAGGTTGTTCGCTACGCAGCCTGACCGAAGTTTCACATTGAAAGCGCTCTGATTCAGTTCGGCTGCGTGCTATATGTATGCCTCTTTTCCTACAACAACTCGGAGCTTTTCATGCCGCATCTGCACCTGGAATACACCGCCAACCTGACAGGCCTGACCGTCGAGAAAACCCTGTTGCGGCTCAACAATGTGCTGATGGCATCCGGGCAGTTCGGTTCCGAGTTCGATATCAAAAGCCGCGCCGTGAAGGTCGAGACGTTCCAGGTCGGCACCTCCCTTAGCCCGCGCGGCTTTATAGCGGTAAAGCTGTCGCTGCTCAGCGGGCGCTCACCGCAGGTCAAGAAGCAGCTGTCGGAAAGCCTGTTGGCGGCGTTGCAGGACCAAGCTGAGTGGCCGGCGGATATACAGGTTCAACTCAGCGTGCTGCTGGTCGACATGGACCGCGATTCCTACAGCAAAGTCGCCATCGGCTGAGGCTTACAACAACCCTTGCTCTGCACACACCTTCACCACCTGCTCACGAAACCAGATATTGGCGCTGTCCTGGCCACTGGTTTCGTTCCACTGCATGTCCAGGGTAAACCCCGGCAAACCGTTGGGTGCTTCGCAATGGCCGAACACGGTGGCCGGCGCCAGCAGCTTTTGCACACGGCGGGGCAGGGTGACGATGAAGTCGGTGCCGGTAATCATCTTCAAGGCCGCGCTGTAACTGTTGGCCCGGGCGACCACCTGGCGCTTGTGTGCCTGACGCGCCAGCCAGCCGTCGATCATGTTGGTGTCCGACGACCACGGCGTAGGAAAAACGTGGCGCCGCTCGACGAAGGATTGCAGGCTGAATGCCGACTCCCGCGGTGCCGAACGTTTATCGAACACGCACACTAAATCGTCTTCGAGCAGCATCTGGGTCTTGAAGTCTTTATGGGCGCGGTGGAAGTGCGGGCCGAAGCAAATCACCAAGTCGAGCCGGCCTTCGCGCAGGGTGTCGGCGGGGATCTCGGTTTCCAGCTTCTGCACATTGACGATCACTGGCAGGTCGGCGCGGTCGAAGTTTTTCAGCAGGCGCGGCAGGATCAACTGTTCAAAGTATTCAGGTGCGCAGACATTGAAGGTCACGGCCTTCTGTGTCGGGTCGAAGGCCTGGCCGCCGGCGTGACACTGGTTGATGCTGTCGAGGATCTTCTGCACATGCCCGTACATGGTGGTCGCCTTGTACGTAGGCCGCATACCCGCCCGCGTGTTGATAAACAGCTCATCCTCAAAACTGGTGCGCAGTTTCTTCAGGCTGTAACTCACGGTGGACTGGCTGACGAACAGCGTTTCAGACACCTCGGTAACGCTGCTCTGGTCGTAGACGGCGATAAACACCATCAAGTCCTGCATATCGAGCTTTCTGAGCAAATTACTGTTTAGCATCCGTTCCATCCGGTAAGCCTTGGCACTGAGGCAGCGCGCGACAAGGGCAAAAGCTTAACGGAACGGTCGTGCCAATAGAAAGCGCTGTAGGGCGTTTCTATGTTTTGTGTGGGACAAATAATGTTGGCAACACGACGTCAGTGGATATGTCGCGCGTAATGCTTTGGATTGAACCGCGTGACGATCAACAGCATCACCACGATCACTGCGGTCAGCGACCACCAGGCCCATTCGAAGCTGCCCAGTTGGTCGCGAATCATCCCGGCAATAAGTGGCGACAGGCCAGCAATCAGGTAGCCGATGCCTTGCACAAACGCGGTCAGGCTACCGGCGCGGCGTGGGTTGTCCAAGTGGTCGAGAGACAGGATCAGGCTCATCGGAAACAGACCGCCAATGCCCAGGCCCAACAGGCAAGGCCACAACAGGCTCAAGTGTTGCGGGCTTAGAATGAGGCCGCAGAACCCCAGGATGATCAGCATCAGCAATACGGCGACGACGCCGCGTTTATCCTGGCGGCGGTTGGCGATGGCGGGCGTGACCAGGCCGGACACCACTTCCATAGCGGTCAGGAACCCCAGCAGCAAACCGGCGTTCTGTTCGCTCCAGCCTTGCTCCACGTAGTACGGCGCCAGCCACGCGAGTACGCAGGTGTAGGAAGCTGTACCGAGGCCGAAGAAGACCGCCAGCAACCAGGCGCGACGATTACCGAAAAATGATTCCTGTGGGCCGGAACCGGCTTGGGGTAATGGCGGCATTGCCGAGCGCTGTGCATACCAGAACACCAATGCCAACAACGCGAGTGCGGCCCAGATCGCCAGGCCGATGCGCCAGCTGCCGGTCTGCACCTGCACGAACGGCGCGAACGACGCCGCCAACGCCGCGCCGCCCATGATGGCGGTGACGTAGAGGCCCATGAACAGCGAAACATTGTTGCTGAAGCGGGTCTTTATCAGCGCCGGCATCAACGCCTGGATCATCGCAATACCGACGCCGGCAGCGATGGCACTGACGATCAACTCCAGCGCCGAATCCAGAAACAGTCGAGACAGCGTGGCCAGGCCAATCACCAGCAGCGACAGCACAATGCTGCGATGCTCGCCAAAGCGTTTGCCCAGGCCCATGCCAAAGAACATCGCCAGGCCCATGGCCATGACCGGCAGCATGGTCAGTAAGGCGGCGCTGCTGAAACTCAACGGTACATCGTCGCGAATCGACGACAACAGCGGGCCGACGGCGGCCATCGATGGGCGCAGGTTGAGGGCGACCAGTACCACGCTGATCATCAGCCAAACGGCGGTGGTGGGTGTTGCGCGAACGTTTTCCATGGGCGGGCCTTGAATAGACAAGGGCGAATCAGGCCACGCAGGGGGGAGAGGGGCAAATCAGAAAGTCGCAGGGACTATTGAAAAAATGCGGACTAAGACACGAAACGGGAAAATTGTGTGGTGCTGAGCCTGTGATGGGGTTAGTTCGATTGAGTACATATCCGTTGCTGCGGTAACGGCGGCTTAGGGTTTCGCTCTTACAGCGAGTCACTTTTGGCAAACGCCCGGAATGCCGGCCCAGCCAAAAGTAACCAAAAGGTCTTTGCCCCACCACTCGGTGCCTCGCCTAGGCTCGGCATGCCCGCACTCCGGCCCGGCTCCGCGGGTCGCCGCGATGGGCCATCCCTGGCCCAGCGCGGCTAAACCGGCATCCCTGCCGGTTTACCCGCTCCACCGTGCCTACTTGCGGCCATCGTGGTTAACGGGGCCTGTCAGATCAAAATCAAAAGCAGATCAAAAGCAGAGCACGGCGGCCTAGTAGCCGACCTGAGTGGTTGAAGCAAAAGCAGGGCAACAGCACAGCAAAAACAGATCAGAAGCAGAGCTGCTTTTCTGTGGGAGCTGGCTTGCCTGCGATTGCATCAACTGGCTATGCCTGATGTACAGAGGTGTCTGCATCGCAGGCAAGCCAGCTCCCACATTTGACCGAGTGCACACATCTACCTGATGTACTGAGCTCAAAATGTGGGAGCGGGCTTGCTCGCGAATGCGGTGGGCCAGCCACCAAATGCATCAACTGACACACCGCCATCGGGAGCAAGTCGCACCGCCCCTCCCACATTTAACCGAGGTCAGCTGCCAGGCCGCCGTGCTGTAGATCTTGATCTTGATTTTGATCTTAGGCGCCCCGTTAAACCACGCTGGCCGAACGCAGGCTTTGGAGCGGGGGTAAACCGGCAGGACGCCGGTTTAGCCGCGCTGGGCCAAGGATGGCCCATCGCGGCGGCCCCCGCTCCAAAGCCTGCGTGAGGGCACACCGAGCCGGAGGCGAGGTGCCGAGTGGTGGGGCAAGAGCCCTTTTGGTTACTTTTGGGGCTCTTTTCCAAAAGTGACCCGCTGTAAGAGCGGAACCAATATCCGCCATCACCCAAACAACGGATATGTACCCAGCGCCCCCAGCACCACCACAAAACTAAATTCGTAAAAAAGATGTGTAGATACCTATGCTGCGATAGCCCCCACAGGAGGATTCCCGTCGTTAGAGAGACCGGATCACATGCTTGATCTCCTGAAACGCCGCCAACCCCCACGGCCCCAGCTCGCGGCCGAGGCTGCTTTGCTTGTAACCGCCCCACGCCGTTTGCGGGAAGATCACTTGCGGTGCGTTGATCCACACCAGCCCGGCCTGCAAGGCATTGGCCACCCGCTCGGCGGCTTCGGCATGGGTGCTCACCACACTGGCAACCAAGCCGAAATCGCTGTCATTGGCCAGGGCAATCGCCTCGTCCTCAGTGGCAAAGCGTCTTACACACAGCACCGGGCCGAAGATTTCTTCGTTCCACAGCGCACTGCTCAGCGGCACATCGGTAAACACCGTCGGACGAATGAAATAGCCTTTCGCCAAGTCCGCCGGCCGTTCTCCGCCGCACAGCAAGCGCGCGCCATCTGCGATGCCACGCTGAATATGCCCCAGCACCCGCTGATACTGCGCACGGTTGATCAACGCGCCCATTTCCACCTCATCGGCAAACGGGTCAGCCACGCGAATCCCCTCAGCCCGCGCCTGCAAACGCTGCAGGAATTCATCCGCCAAGCTGTCAGCCACCAGCACACGGCTGGTAGCCGAACACATCTGCCCAGCGTTGAAAAAGCCACCGCCACAGGCCAATTCCACCGCCAGGTCGAGGTCGGCGTCCGCCAATACCAGCAGCGAGGATTTGCCGCCCAACTCCAGGCTCACGCCCTTGATGGTTTCTGCCGCGCGCTGCATCACTTGCACACCGACGGCGTTACTGCCGGTAAAGGAGATCTTCGCCACGCGCCGGTCTGCTGCCAACGGTGCGCCGACGGCCAGGCCTGTGCCGCAGACCAGGTTGAACACCCCGGCCGGGCACCCGGCCTCAGCAATAATTCGCGCCAATTGCAGCTCCGCCAACGGCGTGACTTCCGACGGTTTGAGCACCACGCAGCAACCGGCCGCCAGGGCCGGGGCGAGTTTCCAGGCGGTGGTCACCATCGGAAAGTTCCACGGCACGATCAGCCCGACCACGCCGCACGGCTCACGGCGCAGGCGCGCACTGAAATCCTCGCTGGGCAGCGCCACCGGGCGGTCTTGCCCAGCGTCCATGTCGTCGCAGAGACCGGCGTAGTACTCGAAGGTGGCGATGACGTCGTCCACATCGATGCCCGCTTCAAACAGCGGCTTGCCGTTGTTGCTCGACTGCACCTGCATCAGTTGTTCGCGTTGCGCGCTCACACCTTGGGCGATCTTGCGCAGCAGTGCGCCGCGATCACGGCCGGTGCTTTTCGACCAGTCGCTGAAGGCCGCGCTGGCCGCTTCGACAGCGTGGGCCACGGCGTTTGCATCACCCACGCTGACGTGGGCCAAGGTGGCCTCGGTAGCCGGGTTTATCACCTCGAGAACGTCTTGGCCTGCACGCCATTCACCACCGATAAACACACCGTTCACTGCTGCGCTCATACCGCTACCTCCTGCATCCAACGGCCCTGGTCGATTTCAAGCAGCGTCGGCCCCTGGCGATCAGCCGCGGCGCGCAATGCCGTGCGCAGGTGCGTGATGCCCTGGATGCTTTCGGCGGCGCAGCCCAAGGCCTTGGCCACGCCGATAAAGTCCGGCGTGTAGATGTCCACACCGACCGGCTCGATGGCGCGGTTGAGCATGTATTTCTTGATCTCTTCGTAGCCCTGGTTATTCCACAGCAGCACGATGACCGGCACCCGCGCCTCGACCGCGCTGGCCAGCTCCGGCAGGGTGAACTGCAGGCCGCCGTCGCCAATCAGGCACACCACCGGCTGCCCGTCGCCGCGCCCGAGCCACGCGCCGATAGCCGCAGGCAGGGCGTAGCCCAAGGTGCCGTAGCCGGTGGAGGCGTTGAACCAGCGGCGTGGGTGGTCGAGGTTCAGGGTCAGGTTGCCGCTGTATACCGGCTGGGTGGAGTCGCCCACCAGTACCGCCTCGGGCAGTTCCTGCAGAACCGTGTTGAGGAACAGCGTTTGCGCGCGGGTAGCGGCGTCCCAGGCGGGCGTCAGTTCAGCCCACAAGCGCGCGACGCGTTGGCTGCCCCAGTTAGGGTCGCGTTCGCGCAATACCTGGGTGTTCAGCTCGGTCAACAAGGCCTCGGCTGCGATCTGCGCATCCGCCACCAGTGCGACCTGAGGCGGGTAGTTGCGCACGGTCTGGTCGGGGTCGATGTCGACGCGCAGCAGCGCGCCGGGAATCTCGAAGCCACCGGCGAAGGTCACGTCGTAGTCGGTTTCTGCCAGCTCGGTGCCGATGGCCAGCACCACATCGGCTTCGGCGACCAAGGCGCGGGTGGCCGCCAGCGTCTGGGTCGAGCCGATCAGCAGCGGGTGCGCGGACGGCAGCATGCCCTTGGCGTTGATGGTCAGGGCCACCGGTGCGCCGAGGGTTTCGGCCAGGTGCGTCAGTTCGGACGCCGCATCGATAGCACCGCCACCGGCGAGGATCAGCGGGCGTTTTGCCGCCGCCAGCAACTGGCTCATCTGCTTCACCGCCGACGGCGCGGCACCCGCGCGCGCCACGCTGACCGGCTCGCTGGCGAGCAGCGCATCGGCGTTTTCGACCAGCACATCCAGCGGAATCTCGATATGCACCGGGCGCGGTCGCCCGGCCTGGAACAGCGCAAACGCGCGCGCCAGCACGCCCGGCAATTCTGCCGCCGACATCAAGGTATGCGAGAACGCCGCCACGCCCGCGATCATCGCGCTCTGGTTGGGCAGTTCGTGCAACTTGCCGCGACCGCCGCCTAATTGGCTGCGCGACTGCACGCTGGAGATCACCAGCATCGGGATCGAGTCGGCATAGGCCTGGCCCATGGCGGTGGTGATGTTGGTCATGCCGGGGCCGGTGATGATGAAGCACACGCCGGGTTTACCGCTGGTGCGCGCGTAGCCGTCGGCCATGAAACCTGCGCCCTGTTCGTGGCGTGGGGTGACGTGACGGATGCGCGAACGCGCCAGGCCACGGTACAACTCCACGGTGTGCACGCCGGGAATGCCGAACACCTGGTCCACGTCGTAGCTTTCCAGGAGGTTGACCAATACTTCGCCGCAGGTCGCCATACATGTCGCTCTTGTTATTGATTCGAGGCGCTATTGGAGCGGCTGGCCGGTAGCGGCAACAATCGATAAAAAGTCATACTAGCCATGTCCCCACGTCATGGCTCGGTCCCTATGAAACGCCTGCCACCGCTGCCCGCGCTGCACACCTTCTGGGTTACGGCCCAGTGCTGCAACTTCACCCGCGCCGCCGAGCAACTGCACATCACCCAAGGTGCGGTGAGCCGGCAGATTGCCGGGCTGGAAAGCCATTTGGGCTACGCCTTGTTCCAGCGCCAGGCACGGGGTTTGAGCCTGACCGAAGAAGGCCGCGAATGGTCGCTGCGCGCGCAGCAAATCTTTGGGCTGATTGGTGACGCGGTGGAGCAGATCGGCACTCGCCGCCAAACCCTGCAACTCAAAGCCTCCACCTGCGTGATGCGCTGGCTGCTGCCGCGTTTGATGCAGTGGCAAAAGGAGCGCCCGGATGTGCCGGTGGAGCTCACCACCACCGTGGCCTACACCGTGGACTTTCGCCGCGAGCAATTCGACGCGGCGGTGATCTATGCGCCCATCGCCGAGCAGTCGGCGCAGGCGCGGCATTTATTCGATGAACAACTCACGCCGGTCTGCGCGCCGGCATTGCTCGGCGGCTTGCACACGCCAGCCGACCTGCAGCAACAGGTGCTGCTGCACCCCACGCGCGATGAGCGCGATTGGGCATTGTGGTTGAAGGCGGCGAATACGCGGTTGAGCAACCTGGCCCAGGGGCATCATTTCGAAACGCTGGACCTGGCGATGACGGTGGCGTCCCAGGGTTCCGGGGTGGCGATTGGCGACAGTGCGTTGATTGGCGAGGATGTAAAAGCGGGGCGGTTGGCGACACCGTTTGAATTAAGGGTGCCGACGGGGATGGGGTATTACTTGGTGTATCCACCGGGGACGGAGCCGTCTACTGGATTAGTCGCCTTGATGGAGTGGTTGGTAAGCCAGGCACAACCGTCGTAACACCGAAGAGGCAAATGTGGGAGGAGGCTTGTGTGGGAGCTGGCTCCCACACAAGCCTCCTCCCACAGTTATAACCCCGTTGTGTCAGTAGCCGACGGTGAAACGCTGGCGCGAGTGCTTCGGCGTTTCCACTTCATCGATCAACGCAATCGCGTAGTCGGCAAAGCTGATCCAGCTGCGCCCTTCAGCGCTCACCAGCAAATCATCCTGGCCGACACGGAATTTACCGGTGCGCTCAGTCTCAACGAACTCCGCCGACGGCGACAGGAAGGTCCAGTCCAGTTCCTTTTCCTGACGCAGCGTGTCCAGAAACTCAGCCCCTGCGCTGGCTTCGGCCTTGTACTCAGCGGGGAAGCCAGGGCTGTCGATCACGCGCCCGCCACCCGGCAACAACAACGAACCCGCACCGCCCACCACCAGCAGGCGCTTCACACCGGCTTTCTTTACCGGGCCAATCACGGCACTGGCCGGCAGCGTGGCGAAATGCGCCGCACTGATCACCACATCGTTACCGCTGACGGCCTGTTGCAAGGCCTCGGCATCCAGGGCATCGACTGGTTTGACGGTAACGCCCGGGCGTGCCGCCAGTGTGTCGGTATTACGTGCGATGGCGGTGACGGTGTGCCCACGACGCAGCGCTTCTTCCAGCAGTTGGCTACCGGCACGGCCGGTGGCACCAATGATTGCGATCTTGCTCATGACGTTCTCCAGTACGTTAAGGTTTAAAACCATTCACCACTTCATCTCGCCCTTGGCGACTTTGGCGCTCAGCTCCAGCGAGCTCTCGTCGGCAAGGTTGGGGTAACGCTTTTTCATCGCCGCGATCAGGGCGGCGGAGTCCTTGGCCTTGGCCGTTTCGAGGTCGAAAGCCTTGATGTAATCAGCGGTAAAGGCCACCGACTTCAGCGACGGGCTGCCCAGGTAATGGCCCGGAATCACGGTGTGCGGTTTCAATTGTTCGATGCGTTGCAGCGTCGCCAACCAATCTTTGTGGGACTGTGCGGTTTGGGTGTCGGCCATCCAAACGTGGATGTTTTCGGCGACCACCACACCGCCGACCACGGCCTTGATTGATGGGATCCACACAAAGCTGCGATCCGGCTGCGGGCCGTCCAGGCCGATGACGTCCAACTGCTGGCCTTCCAGGGTCAGGCTGTGGCCTTCAAGCACTTGCGGCACGACAGTTTTGGCTGGTTTGTCGGCGCCCATTTTCGGCCCCCAGAATTCCAGCTTGCCGGCAACGGTGGCTTTGATATGGTCGACCACCGGTTGCGCTGCCAACACCTTGGCGTCGGGGAATGCTGCGGTCAGCGTGTCGAGGCCGAAGTAGTAGTCCGGGTCGCCATGGCTGATGTAGATGGTGGTCAGGTGTTTACCGCTGGCGCGAATCTTTTGCACCAGCTGCTCGGCCTGGCCTTTGCCGAATTGCGCGTCTATCAGGATCGCGTCTTTCGCGCCGCTCACCAGTACCGAGCTGACCGGGAAGATAGCGGCCTCGCCTGGGTTATAGACGTCGAGTTTCAGCGCTGCCGCCGAAGCGTGAGCGGCGAAGGCCAGAGCGGCGGTCGCCAGGGTCAGTCGCTTGAGGGTGGTTAGCATCGGGGGCAGCTCCGGTATTCGTTAGGGGATGCGCAGAGCTTAGTTGCACCAAACGCAACAAAAAATGCGATGCTGGGACATAGTTTGTTTCTAAAAGCGTGCAAATCATGGATCGTCTTCAAGCAATGCGGGTGTTTGTGAGCGTGGTGGACCTGGGCAGCCAATCGGCCGCTGCCGACCATCTCGACCTGTCGCGGCCGGTGGTCTCACGTTACCTGGCTGAGCTGGAAGACTGGGTTGGTGCGCGCCTGCTGCACCGCACCACGCGCAAGCTCAGCCTGACCGCCGCCGGCAGTGAAACCCTGCCGCGCTGCCGGCAATTGCTGGACCTGTGCGGCGACATGCAAGCCGCCGTCAGCGAGCCCGATGACGCGCCCCGTGGTCTGCTGCGGCTGAGTGTCAGCACCTCGTTCGGCCAGGCGCAGTTGGCCGATGCGATCGCCGAGTACGTCAAGCGCTACCCTTTGGTGACGGTTGACCTGCAGATGCTCGACCGCACTGTAAACCTGGTAGATGAACGCATCGACCTGGCCATCCGCACCAGCAACGACCTGGACCCCAACCTCATCGCACGGCGGCTGACTGTCTGTCGTTCAGTGGTGTGTGCAACGCCTGCGTACCTGCTGGAGCATCCGGCCCCGCAGAAAGTCGAAGACCTGGCCCGGCACAACTGCCTGACCCACTCCTACTTCGGCAAAAGCCTGTGGCATTTCGAAGAAAACGGCGAGCACGTCTCGGTGCCGATAAACGGCAACATCACCTCTAACGAGGCCAGCACCTTGTTACGCGTGACACTGGCCGGGGCTGGGGTTTCGATGCTGCCCAGTTACCAGGCCGGCGACTACATCCGCCGTGGCGAACTGGTGCGCCTGTTGCCTGCAGCTGAACCGCGGCAGATGAATATCTATGCGGTGTATGCCTCGCGCAAACACATGCCTTCGGCGCTGCGCAGCCTGCTGGATTTCCTGGTACTGCGGTTCCCGGAGGAGCCGGCCTGGGATATCGGTCTCTGAGCCCGACATAAAGATATTGAATGTCGCCCCATAATGGCAACTCGCCCTGACTGACCTATGCTTTAAACAGCACCGAGTCGTTTCATTCAGAGGTGTGCCATGACTCTAAAAATCAGAAAGTACCTGATGATTTTCATCCTGTGCGCCGTGGTGACCGCGCTGTACGGCACCGCCGCCTACCGGGTTGAACAGACCCGCATGCAGCCGACCTTCGCGGTCAGCTGCCATCAGGACTTGTGCGTGCCACGCACCGGCAGTTTCAGCGCGCTCAGATGATCGTTCCCACGCGCGGCAAAGGAAAAGGCCGCCCCGGACGCACCGCGTCCCCTAATCGGCCTTCAGTTGCTCGCGAAACGCCTTGGGCGAAAACCCGACCCGTCGGCGAAACAGCCGGGAGAAGTTGGTCGGGTCGGAAAACCCCAACACCTCTGACATCTCATTGATGGTCATGCTGGTGTAAGTCAGCAGGCGCTTGGCTTCCAGCAACTGGCGGTCATGCATGATCTGCAACGCAGGCTGCCCGCCCAATTCCCGACACGTGCCGTTGAGGTGTGAGACCGAGATGCCCAGTTTGTGGGCCAGGTCTTCGATCTTCGGGTGTTCGCGGTAATGCTGTTCAACCAACTGGGTAAAGCGCCGGAAGTATTCGCGCCCACGTGGTGCTCGCGGGTGGCGACGCGAAATGGCCTGGCGGCTGATCCACACCAGCAGCACGCTGACCAGTGCGTGCATCAGCATGTCGCGCGCCGGTTGCTCATCGGCGTATTCGTTCTGCAGGCGGGCGAACAGGCTGTTGAGGTAGTCACTGTCCTTGCCGGCCGGGTAGTTGCCCAAGGCTTGCAAGCCGTCCACCGTCGCGCCCAGTTGCGCCTGCAAATGGCTGACCAGCGGCGCCGACAGCGTCACGATGAAGCCCTCTACATCCTCGGCAAATCGAAACCCATGCACACACAATGGCGGCAGCACTTGCAAGGTCGCCTCGTTGAGCGTGGTGCGCTGGCCTTCGATTTCCAGGTGCGCCTGGCCTTTGTGTACGTACAACAACTGGCACAGATCCGCGTGCCGGTGGGGTTGGATTTCCCACTGGTATTCCCGGCTGCGCCGGGAAATGGTTTCACAGTGCAACAAATCGGGAGTCGGCCATTGCTGGTTTTCTCCATAAAGCTTGAAGACCGGAATTGCGGTACTGGCAGTTTTGGTCATGGTTTCAATCCGATACTCAGGATAGTGGTGCGGTAATCGCCCCGATTGGCAAAAAGCACAGGCTTTGTCTCAGTTTTCACCTTCTTATGATGCTCACTCAAGTGAAAAATGATCAGCAACAAGATGAATGACAACTCTTTCACCTGATCCGTTCGGGTGCCGCTTGCGAGTCATAAAAATAATGAAAACGCTGAAAACTCAAGTCGCCATTATCGGTGCCGGTCCGTCCGGATTGCTGCTCGGCCAACTGCTGCACAACGCGGGTATCCAGACCCTGATTCTAGAGCGCCAGAGCGCCGGCTACGTGCAAGGCCGCATCCGTGCCGGGGTGCTGGAACAAGGCATGGTCGACCTGCTGCGCGAGGCGGGTGTCAGCCGGCGCATGGACGCCGAAGGCCTGGTGCATGACGGTTTTGAACTGGCGCTGAATGGCCAACTCAACCACATCGACCTCAAGGCGCTGACCGGTGGCCAGACGGTGATGATCTATGGCCAGACCGAAGTCACCCGCGACCTGATGCAAGCGCGCGACGCGGCGGGCGCCATCACCTTGTATGAAGCGCACAACGTGCAGCCCCACGACCTCAAAAGTGATCGACCCTGGCTGACCTTCGAGCATCAGGGCGAGGCGTTTCGCCTGGAGTGCGACTACATCGCCGGTTGTGATGGTTTTCACGGCGTGGCGCGTCAATCGATTCCGGCTGAATCGTTAAAGGTTTTTGAACGCGTTTATCCCTTTGGTTGGCTGGGTATCCTCGCCGATACACCGCCGGTGCATGCCGAATTGGTGTACGCCAAGCACCCGCGCGGCTTTGCTTTATGCAGCATGCGTTCGCCGACCCGCAGCCGGTATTACCTGCAAGTGCCGGTCGACGAGCCATTGGAAGAATGGTCCGATGAGCGCTTCTGGGAGGAGCTGAAAACCCGTTTGCCCGGCCACCTGGCGCAGCGATTGGTCACCGGGCCATCCATCGAGAAAAGCATCGCGCCGCTGCGCAGCTTTGTGGTGGAGCCCATGCAGTACGGGCGCCTGTTCCTGCTCGGGGACGCCGCACATATCGTGCCGCCCACCGGGGCCAAGGGCTTGAACTTGGCCGCCAGCGATGTGAGCACGTTGTTTCGCATCCTGCTCAAGGTGTATCGCGAGGGGCGCGTGGACTTGCTGGAACACTACTCGGCGATTTGCCTGCGCCGGGTGTGGAAGGCCGAGCGGTTTTCCTGGTGGATGACTTCGATGCTGCACCAGTTCCCCGAGGCGGATGGCTTCAGCCAGCGCATTGCCGAGAGTGAACTGGCGTACTTCACCAGCTCGGAGGCGGGGCGCAAAACCATCGCAGAAAATTACGTCGGACTTCCTTACGAAGCTATCGAGTAGCCTGCTATCGTATCGAGCATTCCTGCAGGCCCTTCCTTTCCTGCGGGCCTTGCTCGAAGGTTCTGCCGTGACCCACCTGAATCAGCCTACCCCAACCGTGCCTGCCGTGCGCAGTGTGCTGGCCGCCTTGATGATGGCGATCTTCCTCGGCGCCCTCGACCAGACCATCGTCGCCGTGTCCATGCCGGCCATCTCCGCGCAGTTTCATGACGTTAACCTGCTGGCCTGGGTGATCTCCGGCTACATGGTGGCGATGACGGTGGCGGTGCCGATCTACGGCAAGCTCGGCGACTTGTACGGGCGTCGGCCGATGATGCTGATTGGCATGGGCGTGTTCACCTTGGCGTCCGTGTTTTGTGGGATGGCGCAAAGCATGGAGCAACTGGTGCTGGCGCGGATTCTCCAGGGCATCGGTGCCGGCGGGATGATCTCGGTGAGCCAGGCGATCATTGGCGACATCATCCCGCCCCGTGAACGCGGGCGGTATCAGGGCTATTTCAGCAGCATGTACGCGGTGGCCAGCGTGGCCGGGCCGGTGCTCGGTGGTTACATGACCGAGTACCTGTCCTGGCGCTGGGTGTTTTTGATCAACCTGCCGCTGGGCGCCGGCGCCTGGTACGTGGCGCATCGCACGCTGGTGGGGCTGCCGGTGCCGCAGCGCAAGCCGATCATCGATTATGTCGGCACCTTGCTGATGATCATCGGCCTGACCGCCTTGCTGCTGGGCATCACCGAAATCGGCCAGGGCCATCATTGGCGTGATCAGCAAGTGTTGGGGCTGCTGGTCTGTGCGCTGGTGGCGCTCACGGTGTTTGTGTGGCATGAGCGCCGCGCCCGTGAGCCGTTGCTGCCGATGCATCTGTTTGCCAATCGCAGTGCGGTGTTGTGTTGGTGCACGATTTTTTTCACCAGCTTCCAGGCGATTTCCCTGACGGTGTTGATGCCGCTGTGGTATCAGACGGTGACCGGCTCCGGCGCGGACAGTGCCGCGTTGCACCTGCTGCCGCTGGCGTTTGGCCTGCCGGTGGGGGCCTATTGTGCCGGGCGTATGACGTCGGTGACGGGGCGTTATAAACCGATGATTCTGACCGGCGCGTTGCTCAGCCCGTTTGCGATTCTGGGTATGGCCTATAGCGCGCCGCAGGCGGTGGGGATGACTGCAGTCTTCATGTTGCTGTGTGGGATTGCGGCGGGGATGCAGTTTCCGACGTCCTTGGTGGGCACGCAGAACGCGGTGGAGCAGCGCGATATCGGCGTTGCTACCAGCACCACCAACCTGTTCCGTTCCCTCGGCGGGGCGGTGGGGGTGGCGTGCATGTCGGCGTTGCTGCTGGCGTTGTTGCAAGATTCGAGTTTTGCGCATTTGGCCAGCGGTGCGCTGGTGGCCGAAGGCAGTTCCGGGAATGTCTTGCTGGACGGTTTGAACGCCGCGCCAGGGCCTGCGCAGGACGCATTGCGCGGTGAGTTGGCGGTGACGTTTCGGCATTTGCTGATGGTGAGCGCAGCGGTGTCGCTGTTGGGGCTGGCGGCCGCGATTGCGATGCCCAATCGCGTGCTGCGCGGGCGTGAAGATAAGGCTAAGTAACTGACACAATCGAGAGCCAATGGTGGGAGCGGGCTTGCTCGCGAATGCGGTGTATCAGTCACAGATGTTTAAACTGACCCACCGCTTTCGCAGGCAAGCCAGCTCCCACAGTTGATTGCATTCCAATCCAGATCAGGGGTTGTAGTACGCGACCGCCGCGTGCTGCGCGGGCGTGAAGACAAGGCTAAACAACTGACACAATCGAGAGCCAACTGTGGGAGCGGGCTTGCTCGCGAATGCGGTGTATCAGTCACAGATGTTTAAACTGACCCGCCGCTTTCGCGAGCAAGCCCGCTCCCACATTTTTGACCGCGTTTAAACCTTAAGGGCTGTAATACCCGACCGCCACCATGAAATGCCCAGTCTTGCGCAAATAAGCGTGCTTGTTCTCGACCTTGTCGGTCATCGGGTTTTTCCAGCGGTACTTGTACTCACCCTGATCCTGCTCAGCCATTATCTTGAGGATCGGTTGACCTACCGGCTTGCCGTCCGGGTCTTTGATCTTGGCGAAGTCGGTATTCACCAGCCGCAAGTTAGTGCCGTGCGCCACATAGCGCCCGGTATTCAGGTCCACCACAAACACATACAAGTCATCCTGCAAAAAACCACTCTGCAACGCGTTGATCGCCTTGAGCGTGCCGGCCTCATCCTTCACCAGTGCCTTCACCGCCTTGTCGCGCAAAGCCCGCGCCTGCTCCGGCGTGGCCCGTGGCAGGTAATAACCCACCGCCAGAATCCGCTCACCCACGCGCTGATAGAACACATGCTTGTGTTCAACCTTGCCGTCGTTCCAGTTCTGCCAGCGATAATCGGCCTGCTGAATGCCTTGGCCCTCGGGCACTGCCAGCGCTTGTTTGAACGAGGCTTGCAGGTCCGGCCCGAGCTGCTCGGACACATCACGGCCGATCAGCGCGGAGGAGGGCCCGCCACTGGCCAACAACACGCCCTTGGTATTGACCACAAAGACATAGCGGTCGTGGTCAATAAATTCCCCTTGGCGACTGAACGCAGCAAACGCCTTGTCACCGTTGCTCTGGTAGTAAGCCAAGGCCTTTTCCAGCAGGGCCTTGGCGGCCTGGGCGTCGTTATCCTGAGTGGCCGCGTGCACTTGGCTGAAACATAACAACAGCAGCCACGTGAGCCGGAGCAGTCCTTTCATTACCCGTCCCTCATTGTTATTGATGTGAGCACAGCGTAGACGGCTGCGGCTCAGGGCGCCGCCAGCCATTGATTGACGATACCGTCGTACACCCCGGTGGCGACGCTCAAGTGCAACCATTGGTCGACGTAGCTTTTCCACGCCACATCATCGCGGGGCAGCAGGAAGGCTTTTTCGCTGTACTGCATCTGCCGCTCCGGGTTGACCGCACACAGCCCAGGCTTGAGTTTTTGCTGGAAGCGCGCTTCGCTGGCGTCAGTAATCATCACGTCGGCCTTGCCCGCCAGCAGTTCGTCGAAGATGGTCACGTTATCGTGCAAACGAATCTGCGCCTGGCCCAGGTGGGCGCGAGCGAACACTTCGTTGGTGCCGCCCGCTGGCTCGATCACGCGCACCTGCGGCTGGTTGATCTGCTCGACGCTCTGGTAGCGCTGCACATCGGCGCAGCGCACCAGCGGGATCTTGCCGTCCACGCCCAGGGGTTGGCTGAAAAAGGCTTTTTTCTGGCGCTCCAGGGAAACCGAAATGCCGCCCACGGCGATGTCGCAGCGTTGGGCGAGGAAATCCGGCATCAAGGTTTTCCAGGTGGTTGGCACCCAGGTGATCGTCGCGTTCAGGCTCTTGGCCAGCGATTCGGCCATGGCAATGTCGATGCCTTCGTAACTGCCATCGGCGCGCAGTGAGGTGTAAGGTTTGTAGTCGCCGGTGGTACAAACCGTGAGCGTGCCGCGCTGCAGCACCTCGTCGAGGCGCGAGTCAGCCAGCGCGTGGGTGGCCAGACTGGCCAATAGGCAGAAGGCGAGGGGAGCTTTCATGCGGTCGAATCCTTGGGCATGATCGGGGGCGGTCATTATTTCCAGCTGGGCGACCGGGTAGCAAGGCCCATGCAATGTTTAGCCAAGTTGCAACCAAACTCCATCAACCCTGAATTTAACCCCCCTATGCAGGCGTGTGACGCTGCCGGGCATCTACCTCACTGTGAATCCTGCATGGACGGTTCCCCCGACACTCACCCCGCGACATTGCCTGGCGCTTTAGTGCCGAGCTGTACAGCGGTTGTCGAGGCGCTGCCTTCCGAACTGGCCTTCTGGGCGCTGTTTCACTGCCGACACGCACGCCCACCAGATACCTCTCTCCTACGTTGATCTGCCCCATGGATGACGCGCACCTGTGCGCATCTGCCCGGCGGCGCCTGTGCGCCTGCCTGACGCAAACGTATGAGAATTGCCATGAGTGTTTTTGCCAGCCTGCACGAAGCCCACTCTTTTCTTGAGCAGCACCCGGACATCGAGATGTTCGAGCTGTTTATCCTCGACAACAACGGCGTGCCGCGCGGCAAGTTGCTGCACCGCGATGAGTTGCTGGCGGTGTATGAAAGTGGTCGGCCGTTACCCAGCACTATTCTCGGCCTGACGATTAATGGCGATGACGTGGAAAACTCCGGGCTGGTGTGGGAAGTCGGCGATATCGACTGCCGCGCCTACCCGGTCAGCGGCAGTTTGCAGCGCATGCCGTGGCGCCTGATCCCGACGGCGGCGGTGCAAGTCAGCATGCACCCCACTGAAGGCCTGCCCGCCACCGTGGCCGACCCCCGGCACTTGCTGGCCAAGGTGATCGACGGGCTGAAAGCCGACGGTTACTACCCGGTGATGGCCGCGGAGCTGGAGTTTTACCTGCTCGACCAGAAGCCCGACAGCAACGGCCGCCCGCAACCGGCGCGGGATGTGGACGGCAATCGCCCGCGCTCGACCCAGGTGTATGGCCTGCGTGAGCTGGAGCAGATCGAGCCGTTCCTGGCGGACCTGTATAGCGCCTGCAAACTGCAAGGCATCCCGGCGCGCACGGCGATTTCCGAGTACGCGCCGGGCCAGGTTGAAATCACCCTGGAGCATCGTTCTGATGCGCTGCAGGCCATGGACGAAGCGGTGCGCTACAAACGGCTGGTCAAGGGCGTGGCGCATAAACATGGGATGACCGCGTGTTTCATGGCTAAGCCGTTCGATGACTTGGCGGGCACGGGCATGCACATGCATGTGAGCCTGGCGGACGTCCACGGCAATAACCTGTTCGCCAGCGAGGCCGCCGATGGCACGCCGCTATTGCGCCAGGCGGTGGGCGGCATGCTCAGTACTTTGCTTGATTCGTTGTTGCTGTTTTGCCCCAACGCCAACTCCTATCGCCGTTTCCAGACCAATAGTTACGCGCCACTGGCCGCCACGTGGGGGGTGGACAACCGTACCGTGAGCCTGCGCGTACCGGGTGGGCCGGCCAATTCCCGGCATATCGAGCACCGTATCTGTGGCGCCGACGCCAATCCTTACCTGGCGGCGGCAGCGATCCTCGCCGGTATCCACCGTGGTATCCGCGAACAGCGCGACCCTGGTGCGCCGGTGGAGGGCAACGGGTATGCGCAGGCCAAGGAATTGCTGCCTACGGACTGGCTTACTACTTTGCGCGCACTTGAAGGTTCAAGCTGGGCGCGGGATGTGTTTGGTAGTGAGTTCCTGGGGGTGTACCTGGCGGTGAAGCGTGCTGAGTATCGCCAGTTTATGGGGGAGGTTGGGGAGCAGGATTGGCGGTGGTATTTGCATCAGGCGTGAGCCGATGTGGCCGCCTGGGTGTATATCCGTTGCTGCGGTAACGGCCACTTAGGGTTCCGCTCTTACAGCGGGTCACTTTTGGCAAACGCCCCAAAAGTAACCAAAAGGTCTTTGCCCCACCACTCGGTGCCTCGCTAAGGCTCGGCATGCCCTCACTCCGGCTTGAATCCGTGGGCCGCCGCGATGGGCCATCCCTGGCCCAGCGCGGCTAACCCGGCGTCCTGCCGGGTTACCCACGGATTCAAGCCTGCGTTCGGCCATCGTGGTTAACGGGGCCTGTCAGATCAAGATCAAAATCTACAGCACGGCGGCCTAGTAGCCGACCTGAGTGGTTGAAGCAGAAGCAGGGCAACAGCACAGCAAAAACAGAGCAGAAGCAAATCTGCTTTTCTGTGGGAGCTGGCTTGCCTGCGATGCAGACACCTCGGTACATCAGGTACACCGAGTTGATGCCTTCGCAGGCAAGCCAGCTCCCACATTGACCGAGTACACACATCTACCTGAATGTACTGAGCTCCAAATGTGGGAGCGGGCTTGCTCGCGAATGCGGTGGGCCAGTTACAAATAAGCTGACTGACACACCGCCATCGGGAGCAAGTCGAACCGTCGCACCGCCCCTCCCACAATTCAACCGAGTTCAGCTTCAGTAAACAGGTCGGCTGTCAGGCCGCCTCGCTTTCGCTTTTGATCTAACCACTCAGGTCGGCTACTAGGCCGCCGTGCTGTAGATCTTGATCTTGATTTTGATCTTAGGCGCCCCGTCAACCACGCTGGCCTCACGCAGGCTTTGGAGCGGGGGTAAACCGGCAGGACGCCGGTTTAGCCGCGCTGGGCCAAGGATGGCCCATCGCGGCGGCCCCCGCTCCAAAGCCTGCGTGAGGGCACACCGAGCCGGAGGCGAGGTGCCGAGTGGTGGGGCAAGAGCCTTTTGGTTACTTTTGGGCTCTTTTCAAAAGTGACCCGCCGTAAGGGCGGAACCCATCTCAGCCACCACCCAAACAACGGATATGTACTCTGCGGCCCGTCAAGCGTGGGGCAATCTCACGTCAGTCACCGCTTCGACCTTTTTTTCACGTTGCAGTGGTTAAGCTGCGAATCAAGGTCGTTCACTACCGTTCCACACACATGAGCCCGTGATGTCGTCACCTACTCCATCCTCAATCGAGACTGAATTCGCCGAGCGCTGCGACCGTGAGCACGCCAGGGTCTGCGGTGACACGCGTCCGCCAAGGCTGCTCCAGCGCGTGGCTGCCTGGCGCGATGAGCGGTTGGTGCGCCAGGCATTGAAAGTCGCCGGCGAACCGGGGCTGATCCTCGACCTGGCCTGTGGCTCCGGCCGGTTCTGGCCGGTGTTGGCCGAGCACATCAACCGGGTGATCCTGGCCTCGGACAACTCCCAGGCCATGCTCGACCATGCGCGCACTCATCACCCGGTGGCATTGCTCAAACGGGTCAAAACGTTCCAGGGCTCGGCGTTTTCCATCGGCCTGTCGGCGAATGCGGTGGATTGCATTTTCTGCCTGGAATTGTTTCGCCATGTACCGAGCAGTGAAGGGCGTTTGGCGCTGCTAAGCGAGTTTCATCGGGTCAGTCGCGACACGGTGATTGTTTCCGTGAATGCACAGACGCCTGTCGAGGGCGAGTTCCGCCAAGCCGGTTTCAAAGTCTTGAACCAGCAAGAGTTCCTGCCGGGCTCCAAGCTGTGGCGGGTTTACGTCCTGCGTAAGAGAGGCTAACTCCCGTCTGCCGGACTATTCTTCATCTCTTGTCGGAGTTTTCATGATGGTGTGTGCACTGCGGATGCTCGCAAGGGTCTTTCGCGATATATACTGCGCGCCATTCTTCAAGGGAGAGCCGTGTGGCCATCGATATTCACTGGATCTGCGACAACGATAGCCTCGGCCAGCATTGCGCCGAATGGCAGCAGTTGCCATTCGTCGCCCTCGACACCGAATTCATGCGGGTCGATACCTTTTATCCCATTGCCGGGCTGATCCAGATCGGCGATGGCGTGCGCGCTTACCTGATCGACCCCCTGACCATCGACAACTGGCAACCCTTGGCCGCCTTGCTGGAAAACCCGGCGGTGATCAAGGTGGTGCACGCCTGCAGCGAAGACCTGGAAGTCTTGCTGCGCCTGACCGGCAGCCTGCCGGTGCCGTTGTTCGACACTCAATTGGCGGCGGCTTATTTGAACCTCGGTTTCTCCATGGGCTACTCGCGCCTGGTGCAAGCCGTGCTCGATATTGAGCTGCCCAAGGGTGAAACCCGTTCAGACTGGCTGCAGCGGCCATTGTCCGAGACCCAAGTGAGCTACGCCGCCGAAGACGCGGTGCACTTGGCCGAGGTTTACATCCGCCTGCGCCCGCAGCTGTCAGACGACAAGTACGCCTGGGTGCTGGACGACGGCGCCGAATTGGTGGCCAACCTGCGCCGCGAAGTCGACCCGTACGAGGTGTACCGCGACGCCAAGCTGGCGTGGAAACTGTCCCGCGCCCAGCTCGCCGTGCTGCGTGAACTGTGTGCCTGGCGCGAGCAGCAAGCCCGCGCCCGTGACCTGCCGCGCAACCGCATCATTCGCGAACACTCGTTGTGGCCCTTGGCCAAATCCCAGCCGGATAACCTCGCCGCGCTGGGCAAAATCGAAGACATGCACCCGCGCACCGTGCGTCAGGATGGCCAGTTTCTGCTGGACCTGATCAAACGTGCCGGCAGCGTGCCCATGGATCAATGGCCGCCTGCCGTGGCTGAACCGCTGCCGGTGGACGCCGCCACGCTGATCAAGCAACTGCGCGCCCTGGGCCAGGCCGAAGCCGAACGCCTGGACATGGCGCCGGAACTGATGCTGCGCAAAAAAACCCTCGAAGCCCTGGTCAAAAGTGGCTACCCCGATGGGCCTTATAAACTGCCCGACTCGCTGCGTGGCTGGCGCCGCGAGTTGATGGGCCAGGCGCTGCTCGACAGCCTGGCCACTGCCGGAGAACAGCCTTGAAACGTATTTGCTCCATCTATCGCAGCTTGAAAAAAGACGGGATGTACCTCTACGTACTCAAAAGCGATGCCCTGGAGCGTGTGCCGGAGCCGTTGATGGAAGCCTTCGGCAAGGCCCATCTCGCGTTCGAGATGATCCTGACGCCCGAGCGCAAGCTGTCCCGCGAGGACATCACCGTGGTCCTGGAAAACCTCGACAAGCAGGGCTACCACCTGCAAATGCCACCGGCCGAGGACGAGTACATCGAGCACTTGCCCGAAGAGTTGCTGCGACGCAACGACCCGATGTGATCGGACGGTGCCCTGCCCAGGGCACATTCTTCAATGCAAACGTATAAGTGGGGGGTGGCCGTATGGATGCGGGCGGCCGTCTGCAGTGTTTTTGAAAGGTTTGAACCATGCGTGTTCTGATTGCTGAACAGGATTACCCGCTCTACGCCCAATTGCTCAGTGACGCGGCACCGGATGTCGAGGTGCTGACCAGCGGCGACTCAGCCGAACTGTCGCGCCTGGCCGCCGATTGTCCGGTATGGCTGGGCCAGCCCGACCTGCTGGCCACCTTGTTGCGCCAGGGTCACCAACCGCAATGGCTGCAATCGACTTGGGCCGGTGTCACGCCGCTGCTGGCCGACGGCTTGCCCCGCGACTATCGCCTGACCCGTGCGGTCGGCATCTTTGGCCAGGTCATGGCCGAGTTTGTCCTCACCTACATGCTGGGCCATGAGCGCGAAGTCCTCGCGCGGCTGGTCAGCCAGGTCGAGCGCAAGTGGGACAACCGCATGGGGCAAAGCCTGGCGGGGCGCAAGGCGCTGATCGTCGGCACCGGCGATATCGGCCAGAGTGTGGCCGATTTCCTGCTGCCGTTTGGCGTCAAGCTGTACGGCATCGCCAGCTCTGCGCGTGAGCAGGCGCCGTTTATCGAAGTGGCCGGGCTGGATCAATTGGGCCGCTTGGTGGGCGAGGTGGATTACGTGATCAACCTGCTGCCCAACACACCGAATACCCACGACTTGTATGACGCGGCGCTGTTCAAGCAATTTAAGTCGACCGGTTTGTTTATCAATGTCGGGCGCGGCGTGGCTGTGGTCGATGCTGACCTGGTCGAGGCCTTGAAAGAAGGGCACCTGGCCGGTGCGGTGATCGACGTATGCCGCCAGGAACCGCTGCCGCAACGCCATCCGTTCTGGACTGCCTGGGGCCTGCTGTTGACCGGGCACAGCTCGGCGCCGACGTCGCCGCGGATGATGGTGGACTTGTTTGTGCACAACCTGCGGGCCTATGAAGCCAAGGAAGCGTTGCGCGGGGAAGTCAGCTTCGAACGCGGTTACTGAGGGCAGCGCCTGGCAATCGGGCGCACAGATTCACATGTGGTCATGTACATAAAATCTGACAGTCAAGATGGAACGTCCTTTCTGGGTTCCTCCACTGAGTGATCGCAAAGCGCACCTGGCGGTGCACTTTGCAGGAGTATCCACTTGACTAAGGACGGCAACTGCCATGACCACTCTCACCATGCCCGGTGTTCACACGCGCCCCGTGGCGCATTCCAGTAGCGTCATTGCGCCCGTTGACGAGCCGCCCGGCGCGATTGCCGACGCAAGCGACGCCCCTGTCTCCCAGCCTGCCACACCGTTGAAAGTAGCGTTGGGTGACCAATGCAACCAACAAACCCTGGCCGATAAACTCCAGGGTGTTATTCAAGACCTCCCGGGGCAACTCGTTCCCGATACGTCGTTATCCTTTGCCCGAGCCAGGGCATTGATGGAGACGGCGCTGGCTTCGCAACTGAAAAACACGCTGATGTATGTGTGCGAAGACTCCTCCTACCCATCACAGCCGACGCTGCCCGCCAACCGGCTGATCAGCCTTGAAGCTTATCTGCTTGGTTGTGGCATGACGCTGCCGAAAACCCTGGAAGCGCTGATCGAGCTTAGAAATGACAGCGCCAGGCAAGCGCAGGTCCATCCCTTGGGCAACCTCAGTGGTGGGTTGTCCTGGCCCTTGGCGATGCCCCCGCAAGACCAGAACAGCTTGGTCGCGCTGCTGCAAAGTAGCACCAGCGGATTGCCGGGGTTGCCGTTGGCGGACAGCGCAAAAGGTGCGTTGGGTTATTTGATGAGCGGCAGTTCGGTGTCCGAAGCCGACCTGAAAAAGCCTTTCGTCGCGATGGAAAAATTACTCGGCTCAGCCAAGGCCCAATCCCTGGGCAAAGCCATGCAGAGCGAGCTGGACGGCATTCCCCTTGAGGGCGCTGGCAACGACTATGTGATGACGGCCATCCATCTGGGCCTGGACCCGGAGTCCCTGACGGCGGTAGCCCCGAACACCGTCGCCGGTTTTGACTTGGCACACAGTCGGCACCGGGGGCAACGGGCTTCAGTGGTGATTGAACGGCTGGCTAAATACCTGACCGACAAAGGGCGCGCCAGTGCACAAACCGCCAACTTGGGCGCCTATCTGCTGTTAGCCAGGACGGCGCCCGAGTACCTGGTCAAGGACATCCCGCCCAGCGTGACCTACGGCAGCGTGTTATGGGCCCAATTGGCGATGGCTGTGGGCAAGATCGAAGCGCAAACCCCGGGCCGCACGCTGACCATGGGGTATGCCGAGATTTTACTGACTGGCGAGAAGCTGACGCCCGACGATGTCAGCCAGCAGATCGAATACCAGGCATTGAGGGGTTGGGGTGCCGCCAAGGGGTTTCAGGTCGCGGATGAAAAGGCCCCCTCGGTCGATGACATGGAGCGCATACGGACCTCGTTCAACGCGCACCTGAGCGCGCTGAAAACCGCCAGCACCTTGCTGCAAACGCCAATCCCCAGCCGAAAAGCGGATGGGCTTGCGCAGCTTCGAGCGGCGTTTCCTGACCTGGATTCAACATTGTTCGAGGTGAGGAGCATACAGAAGGCCCGGTTGAAGGAAGGGCGGCCCGGCCTTTATCCCGGCATGCGTTCGATGCTGGACATCGTGATGGAGGGCGGCAAGCTGGGGCCTGAAGATCATTGGATATCCAAGGACAAGCGCCTGCCCATTGATAAGTTCTGCGCCCTCTATGAGGCGGGCACGCTGGGGGTGGCCACCTCGTTCAAGGCCGCGTACGACACCTCCATCAACGCGCACGAGCAGGGGCAGCACAGTATGGCCAGGCACCTGCTTTCCACGTTGCCCTTGGAGGACCGCAACAACCTGGAATTTGGCACGCTGGAGTTCTTCCACACCAACCAGTACAAAATTGCCGGGGATTTATTTACCCCACCTGCGCTTCACGTCAGAGCGCATACGCTGGAGGTGAAAGCGACCCTGGGCGGGCAAGTGAATCTTTACACGATCAACACGCTCAAAGGCACCGTCGAGAAACAGAACTTTCTGATACGTCGTCGCACTGAGCCCTATACCGCCAACAAGATGGAATCGCGTGATGCCGATATCCTTTCGAAAACCGTGCGGGTGCAGCCCGGCAAGGACATTCCTGCAGGCTCGGCGCAGTCCGATAGTTTCAATTCCCCGCGCAGTCACCTGATCGCCGACGTCTTCGTAAAGTCCCTCGACCTGAAGAACGACGATCTGCTGAATGAGGCCAGGGGCGTCACTTCCTATGACCAGGACCGTGCCCGAAATGACGCGGTTTCGGAGTTCTTTCTGAACCTCATTCCGTTGCGCTCGGCCATCGTCAACTTTCAAAACGGCAATATCGGCCAGGGTATCTTCGACTTGGCCCTGGATGTCGTTGGGTTGATCACCCTGGGGGCGGGCAAGGCTGCGCAGGCGGGCAAGGTTGTGGGCAACGCCCTGTCAACGGCGAGCCACTTTGCCAAGGCGGCGCGGTTTGTCGGGGCGACCGCCGTTGAGGCCCTCAACCCCTTGAGCGGCGCGGGCGACCTGTTGGTCGGTGGCGGCAGGTTGCTGGCGGCGGCGGGGCGCGGGCTCAACCCGTTAAGGCGCGGCAGCTATGACGTGCTCAAGGCCGCCAGTAAACAGTATGGGGAGGTCGCTACGGGCAGCCTCAAGGTGGCGGGCCAGAGTGTCGACGGGGGAGCGGTGCTGCACAGCGGCAAGTGGTACGCCTTTGATACGCAAACCCTGCGTCCTTATGGTCGCGTGCGCAAAGACTTCACGCCTGGGGCTCGTGCAGTGGATGGCCAGATTACCCACCTGCCAACGCTGGCGGACGGTGATCTGAACAACCGGCTATTTCGCGAATTCAAAGTCCCCGAGTCGAGAATCGCCGGGCTTTCTCGCAGTGCTCGAGGGGTGTATGTGGCCGCTGACGGCCACCTGACGCACATCCGCCATACCGACAGCGCGGGGCAAACGGCCGTTTACGAAGTGCGGGATGTCACCCGTACACAGGACGGCACGGTGCACGCGAAGGTGTATCACAATGGTCGGCAAACGTCGTTGGTGCTTCAGCATGTCCAAGGTGACCAATGGCGGCGGCTGGGTCTCGGCGGCGGCAACCCACCTTCGGTCATAGAGGATCTTGGGCCGATAATCGGTGGAGGGGGCGAGGGCGTCGTTTATGCGAGCCTCGATGGTAAACGTGCTTACAAGGAATACCATCGAAGCTCCTCACCAGCCCCGGATGCCGAGCTATCCGAAGTTCAATTTCTCAACGGTTATTACGGCGAGGGGTTTGCCCGGACGGCGTATGAGGACGGTCGCAGGTTTTTAGTCATGGGCAAGATCGATGGCGTGGATCTGACGCATTTCGAGAGAGGCAGTTTACCGCCGCAAGCGCGTTCGCTAATGGCCGATACACTCGCCGAACTTGAGGCGAAGAATATCTACCATAACGATATGCAACTGAAGAACTACATGTATTCGGCCAAGGACAATAAGGTGTATCCGGTGGATTTGGATGCGTTGCCCAGAGAGTTCATGCCCTCGTTCTTAATGAACGACTGGCAACAAAAGAAACGAAAGTTGCTCAGTGAATATGCCGCCTTGGTCGCAAAAGCGCCTTGAGTGAGTTGCCTCAGGCAACCCACTGTCAGCGTTGTATCAGCCCTTAGAGGCTGAAATCCCCTTCAGACACCAGCTCGCTCAGCGGCTTGCGCGGGCTGGGTGTTTCACGCCCTTGCAGATACTCCGGCAAGCTCGACTTGTCACCCAGCTTGCCCACGGCCACGGCGGCGTGCAGCGCATAACCTTGTGGAATCTTCAACTCTTTGCGGGTCAGTTCCTGATCGAAGCCGGCCATGCCATGGGTGTGCCAGCCGCTGAGGCTGGCTTGCAGCGCCAGGTGGCCCCAGGCCGAACCGGTGTCGAAGGTGTGCCATAGGGCCGGGGTTTCTTCGCTGGCGCCGGGGGCGGTGAAGTCGGTTTTTGACGCGATGATCACCAAGGCTGACGCATGCTGCGCCCAATTACGGTTGAATTCATTCAGCAGGCCCAGGAAACGTTCCCAGTTCGGCGTGTCGCGGCGCGCGTAGAGAAAACGCCAAGGCTGCGAGTTGTACGCCGACGGTGCCCAGCGTGCAGCTTCGAAGAAGCTCAGCAGGGTGTCCTGCGGGATGCTTTCGCCAGTGAAGGCGCGGGGCGACCAGCGTTCGGTGAACTGAGTGTGGATCGGGTAATCGGCAACGCGTGTCATGGGCTGTTCCTGATCGTCAATTCGGCGTTCAAAGCTACTGCGCAGCCACTAGACTGACAAGTGTTGTTACACCGCCAGTCGTAAGCGCTTGGCCCCAAGGGCCTTGGGCACTAGACTGGCGGCCTTTTCACCTACCGATACTGATGTAGAGCCATGGCCGCCAAAGTCGAACCTTTCTGGATACGCAAAACCCTTGAACACCTCGACCAGGAGGAATGGGAGTCGTTGTGCGACGGCTGTGGCCTGTGTTGCCTGCAAAAGCTTGAGGATGAGGAGGACAACAGCGTCTATTACACGCGTATCGCGTGCAAACTGCTCGACCTGAACACCTGCCAGTGCACCGACTACCCCAACCGCCGCGCCTCGGTGCCCGATTGCATCCAGCTCACGCCGGGCCAGGCCGACCAGTTCAAATGGCTGCCGCCGACCTGCGGTTACCGCCTGGTCAGCGAGCGCAAGGACTTGCCACTGTGGCACCACCTGGTCTGTGGTGACCGCGACGCCGTGCACCATGAACGCATTTCCCAGTCCGGCCGTATGCTCGCCGAAGGCAGCGTGCCTGAAGACGACTGGGAGGATTACCTGATCTTTCGCGCGGGCTGAAAAAAGGAGTGTGTATGACGGTGGTAACCAAGCTGGCGGCCTCTTTCGTGTTGCTGGCGCTGAGCCTGCCTGCGTGGTGCGCGAAGAAAGTCGACCTGGACTACCACGTCAAACTGCTGCCCCAGAGTGATCAGGCCGAGGTGCGCGTGAGCCTGTCTCAGGGCTCGGCGGTGCGCAGCCTGGACTTCGACCTGGGCCACGAGGGTGACTACAGCGACTTCAAGGCCGATGGCCAATGGAAAGTCACCGGTCACCGTGGCCTGTGGCAGCCGACGCCCGATAAGGCCAGCCTGACCTACCGCGTACGCCTCACCCACGCGCGTAAACCGGGCCTCTATGAGGCGCGGATGACCCCCAGTTGGGCGCTGTTTCGCGGTGAAGACCTGGTGCCGGCAGCGCGGCTCGACCAGCAGGACGGCGTCGAACTGGTCTCGCGCCTGATATTCGAGTTGCCAGCGGGCTGGAAAAGCATCGAAACCGCCTGGCCGCGTGTCGGCAAGAACACATTCCGTATCGACAATGTGTCCCGCCTGTTCGACCGGCCCACTGGCTGGATGCTCGCCGGCACCCTCGGCAGCCGTCGCGTGCGCCTGGGCGAAACCGACGTCACCGTGGCCTCGCCCAAAGGCCAGGCCATGCGTCGCATGGATGTGCTGACCTTGCTGACGTTCGTTTGGCCGCAGGTTGAAGCGGCGTTCCCGCGTCACCCGGCCAAGCTGCTGGTGGTGGGCGCCAGCGACCCGATGCGCCGTGGCGTGTTTGCCTCGCGCGACTCGGTCTACCTCAACAGCCGCACGCCGTTGGTCAGCGAGAACGGCAGCAGCCCATTGATCCGTGAGGTGGTGCAGGCTATCGGGCGTTTTAACGATCACGACACGAGTGACTGGATCAGCGAGGGGCTTGGCGAGTATTACGCCATCGAACTGCTGCGCCGTGCGGGGGGGATCACCGATGAGCGGTATGCCGCGATTCAGGCGCGCTTGAGCAAAGAGGGCAAGGACGTGACCACCCTGCGTGGCGAGCACGTCAGCGGTGCGACCGTGGCGCGGGCGGTGGTGGTGCTGCAGGAGCTGGACCGCGAGATTCGCGTGAAGACCCACAACAAGCGCTCGCTGGATGACCTCGCACAGGCGGTGATGCGGGCGAACAGTATTACCACCAAAGAGTTTGTGCAGTTGGCCGAGAGCGTGATCGGCGAGTCTTCGGTGGTGCTCGATAGCAAACTGCTGCGCTGATCCAAAGCCATACACAAAGCAAAAATGTGGGAGCGGGCTTGCTCGCGAATACGGTGTGTCAGCCAAATAGTTGGCGACTGATTCACCGCTTTCGCGAGCAAGCCCGCTCCCACATTTAGATCTCCAATAGGTTGGAGCGTGGTGTCAGCCGGTGGTTTTGGTGGCTTTTTCAGCCGCGACTTCGGCCTTGGTCTTCAGGTTTTTCAACTCTTGCCCAGCGCGCTCGATCTTCGTGCGCACGCTGTTCATTTCCTGGCGACCCTGCTCCAGCTTGTCTTTGAGCGAGCTGTGCCCGGTGACACCGCGCACCAGCGCTACACCGCCAATTGCCACCTGGATCAGGCCGAAGATCCCGCCACGGCGCAGGCCTTTGCCGACCATCATCACGCCTCCGGCCACCGAGCCGATGCGTTCCCAGCCGTGCACGTTCTGGGTGGGCTGGGTTTCAAACGGGGTGTGTTCGATGATAGGTCGCAGGGTTTTGCTGTCGCTCATGATCTGTCTCCAACAAGGGCAAGTGTAAGTAGCTGACTGTTTGCGGGCGCCGGATGTTCCCGAAAAATCAGTACTTGGGGCCCGAGCGGGTGTTGTTGCCCTTGGCCAGGCGGTCGTAGAGCACCACATTGACCGTGGCGGCGAGGTTCATGCAGCCGGTGGTCGGGATGTACACCACGTCTTCACACCAGTCGCGGATCTCTTTGTCCAGCGAGCCGTCTTCGGGGCCGAAGATATACAGCGCGCGGTCGGGGTGCGTGTATTCGGGCAGCGGGCGGGCGCCTTCGACCAGCTCCACGGCGACCGGAATGCAGCCCAGCGGCAGGATCTTTTTCAGGTCGTCGATGCCGATCAGCGGAATGTCGTGGTGGACTTTCTTGGTGTCGGTGATGAAATCCCGGGCGCGCTCGTAACGCACGCCGGTGTAGAACACCGAGGCCACGCCGTAGCAGCCGGCGGCACGCATCACCGAACCGACGTTTTCGGGGGATTTGGGGTTATACAGACCGATGCAGCTGTAGCGTTTATTGCCCACGGGGAAGGGTGCCTTGGAGAAAAACGGCGATTATACGGCTTGGGCTGTTGGGTTGCTTGGGCGATCGCTATCGCGGGCAAGCCCGGCTCCCACAGGGGAATGCGTTCCAAATGTGGGAGCGGGCTTGCTCGCGAAGAGGCCATAGCAGGCAACGACGAACCTCAGTCGTCCTTTTTCATCAACCCCGCCAACGCCGCAAACGGGTTGTGCGTTGCCTTGGCAATCGTCGGGCTGCTGGTGGAGCCTTCGCCGAAATACTGCTGGTCGGTGTATCGCGAGTGTTCGTTGTCGTGGCAATACAGGCAGAGCAACTCCCAGTTGGAGCCGTCCTGAGGGTTGTCATCATGGTTGTGGTTGCGGTGGTGTACGGTCAGCTCGCTCAAGCGTTTGCCGGCGAATTCACGGGCGCAACGGCCACATACGTGGGGGTACATTTTCAGGGCTTTGTCGCGGTAGCCCATTTCCCGGTCGCGCTGGGCATCGGCGAGGATGCGGTCCAGCTTGGCGGTGTGGGAGGGCGGGTTGGTCGAGCTCATCATGGCTCCTGGCTATTTGGGGGTTCACGGTTAGGGTTGATTCTAGCCGCTTGCGGGGTAAATGACTGCTGGCTTTTTCAGCAACGGTACAGCCTGGCGGCGGCAATCGTTTGTAGTATCGGCTCACTTCATTCACAAGGATCTGAAACCAATGCGTCTCTACACATGGCCCGTAGCACTGCTACTCAGCGTCCTGGCGGCTCAAGCCCAGGCGTTCTCCGCGCCCAAGCCCGGCCAGGTGATTGAGGTAGCCCTCGAACAACTGCACCCGACCCAGGCCGTGGTGGGCTTCGATCAAATTTATTACAGCCTGGGGTTATTCGCCGACAAACCGGCCAAGGTCTTCGACGAATACTGTGAAACCAACGGCCAGGGCGACGCCGACAAGGTGCCCAAGAACGCCGACCTGCTGCGCCCTGCCAGCTTTAGCTGCAAGAGCCCTGTGGGCACCCATCCCGACGACATGAAAACCGTGGTGGTGGGCCCTGGCGGCCAGTTGTACCTGACCGACGGTCACCACAGCTTCACCACCTTGTGGGAAGTGCCTGGCGGCGGCCCACAGTTGAAAATGTGGGTCAAGGTGACCGACGACTTCAGCAACAGCCCGGACATGGCCACTTTCTGGCAGCGCATGCAGGCCGCGCGCAAGGTCTGGCTTAAGGACAATCACGGGCAGGCGCTGGCACCGCAGCAATTGCCGGCGCACCTGGGCTTCAAAAACCTGCAGGACGATACCTTCCGCAGCCTGGTGTATTTCACCCGCAAAGCCGCCTACGGCAAACCGGACGATGGCGCGGTTGCACCGGAGTTTCTGGAGTTTTACTGGGGTAACTGGCTGCGCACGCAGATCGACCTGAGCGCCTTCAACCTGAACAAGAAAGGCGGCTACAAGGACGCTATCGAAGCCGTCGCCCAGCGCATGGTCAGCCTGGCGCCGGGTTCACAGGTGGGTGACAGCGGTTTCACTGCCCATCAGTTGGGCGGCATGACCCCGCTGGACCAGGCTGAGCTGAAGAAGACCTTCGAGAAAAAACTGCCGTACGTGATCGATTACCGCAAATCCCGAGGCTGACACAGGACAAAAATGTGGGGATTTCTTGTGTTTGGAGGGTCGTGCTCAGGCCTTGAGCTTCTCGGCAATCCAGATGGTGTGCCGGGTGCCCTTGTTGCCATGGGCGAACACCTGCACTTCTTCGGCCTTGAAACCGGCCTTGCGCAGCTTGTCGCTGAACAGCTTGTCGGCGCTGGCCGACCACACGGCCAGCACGCCTTTGGGGCGCAGGGCCTTGGCGCAGGCGGCCAGGCCGCCGGCAGAGTAGAGCCAGCTGTTGGCTTTTTGCGTGAGGCCTTCGGGGCCGTTATCCACGTCGAGCATGATCGCGTCAAAGCCCTGAGGCTCGGCCTGCAGCACTTTCGCTACGTCTTCCATGCGGATCACGGTGCGCGGGTCCAGCAGCGGGCGGCCGGACTTTTCACCGAGTGGCCCACGGTTCCATTCCACCACGCCGGGCACCAATTCGGCGACCACCACTTCGGCGGTCTTGCCTAAATGCTTGAGTGCCGACGCCAGGGTAAAGCCCATGCCCAACCCGCCGATCAGCACGCGCGAACCCGGGCGCCCGGCGACTTTGCGGCAGGGAATTTCCGCCAGTGCGTCTTCGGAACCGTGCATGCGCGTGTTCATCAACTGGCCGCCGTCACCGCCCTGGATCTTGATGACAAAATCCTCGCCGTATTCGAACAGGCACAAGGCACCGCCGTTATCGGGGATCGGAGTGGTGTCCAGCAGAACGAAACGTTTCATGGAAATCTCATTGGGAAGGGCATTCTTGCGCGGTTGGGAGTAGCCTTACGACATTCCGGTCAGGCCATGGAGCCATCGATGAAGTGCAGCATTCTAACGGTCATTGTGCTTGGCGCGCTCACATTGGGTGCAGCGCAAGCCCAGGAGTTGCAAACCGTGCCGGTCGCACCCGCGCCAACCCCCGGCGCGCCGGGCACGCCGACGCCCACGCCGTACCCGCAAGTCACCCCGCCCATCGCGCCCAAAGCCACGGCGAACGGCTCACCCGCGCTGGTGCCGATCGTGCTGCCGACGCCGCCCAAAGACCAGAGCGTGCCCGGCCTGCTGCAAAATGACAGCAAGCCGAAAACGCACGGCGGTTAAAACTGTTGGGAGAGTAATTGCCCGTCGGCCATGCGCAGGCGCTTGGACAAGGCGATGGCAATCGCGCGGATGATCTTGGCCGCAACCCTGGGCGTTTCGTTGAGCATTTTTTCCAGGGAATCCTTGCCCAGGTTCAGCAACACGCAATCACTGGCCGCGATGCAACTGGCAGAACGCCGTTCGCCGTCAAGCACGGCCATTTCGCCAAAGGCTCGACCACTGCGCAGGGTGGCGATGGTCAGGCGCTGGCCGTCGTGGTTGGTCTTTTGCACGGCCACCTGGCCGCTGTGGATGATGCACATGAACGTGCCGGCGTCGCCCTCCAGGAAGATCGCTTCATCACGGGCAATGCTGCTGATATTGAAGTAGCCGGCAGCGACGTGAAAATCTTCCGGCAACAAGGGGTCGAACAGCCCGCAGTCCATCAGCATGTCGCGGATTTCGTCGTTGAGTAGAGTTGGTTGTGGCATAGCTGCAATCTTGGTCCATCAATCAAGTAGGCGGTCTGTGTGTTCAGACAGGACCGCCGTACGAAGTTCCTTAAACCAACCCCAGCGACTTGAACACAAATGCATATTCGAGCGCTACGTCACGTAATCCCTGGTAACGACCGCTCATGCCACCGTGGCCGGCACCCAATTCGGTCTTGAGCAGCAACAGGTTGTCGTCCGTCTTGGTATCGCGCAATTTGGCCACCCACTTGGCCGCTTCCCAGTACTGCACGCGGCTGTCGTTGTAACCGGCGATGACCAGCGTGGCCGGGTAGGCCTGGGCGCTGACGTTTTCATACGGCGCGTAAGCCTTGATGCGTTCGTACACCTCGGGCGCTTGCGGGTTGCCCCACTCGTCGTACTCGGTGATGGTCAGCGGCAGCTCGGGGTCGAGCATGGTGTTGAGCACATCGACAAACGGCACTTCGGCAATTGCCGCCTGGAACAGCTCGGGGCGCTGGTTGAGCACTGCGCCGATCAACAAACCACCGGCACTGCCGCCGCTGATCGCCAGCTGCTTGGAGGTGGTCAGGCCTTCGGCGATCAAGTGCTCGGCGCAGGCGATGAAGTCGCTGAAGGTGTTCTGCTTGTGTTCCTGTTTGCCGTTTCGATACCAGGCTTCACCCAGTTCACCGCCGCCGCGTACATGCGCGATGGCAAACGCCACGCCGCGGTCCAGCAGGCTCAGGCGTGCATGCGAGAACCATGGGTCAAGGCTATGGCCGTAGGCGCCGTAACCGTAGAGGTACAGCGGCGTCGGTTTACCCAGCTGGTCGCGCTTGACCACCAGGCTGATCGGCACCTGGGTGCCGTCGGCGGAGGTGGCCCACAAGCGCTGGCTGACGTAGTCGTCGGCGTTGAACACACCCAGTACCGGGGTTTCCTTAAGCACCGCTTGCGCGCCGTTCGCCAATTCAAGCTGGCGCACTTGGGCCGGACGGTTCAGGGCTTCGTAACGCAGGCGGATCTTGTCGCTCGCAAATTCCAGGCTGTTTTGTACGTAAAGGCTGTAGGCGGCGTCAGGCAATTCCACGCGGTAGGCCGGTACGTCTTGAGGATGTACTTCGATCACCGGCAGGCCACCGATGCGCAAGCTCAGGGTCATGGCGCTGGCATTCAGGCTTACGCCGTCGAGCATCACCTCATCGCTGTGCGGGATCAGGTTCTGCCATTGATCTTCAGTCGGCACGCTGCCGGTGTCGGCGGCGACGAACAGCGCATAGTTGATGCCGTCGCGGTTACTGCGGATAAACCAGGTCCATTCGCCGTCGAGCTTGCCATGGTCGACATCGTATTCATGGTCTTCAACCCGTGGCGCCAGGCAGGCGAAGTCGAGGTGCGGCTGGTCGGCGTCGAGCGCCCAGATCTCGCTGGTGGTCTTGCTGCCCAGGGCCAGCAGCAATTGGCGCTCGGAACTGGAACGGTAGCAATGCAGGAAGAAACGTCCGTCAGGTTCGTGGAACACTTCCTGCGCCGCCGTGCCGTCCAGGCGGTAGCGATAAAGCTTATGCGGGCGATGGGTGTCGTCCAACTCGCTGAAAAACAGCGTCAGGCTGTCATTCGCCCAGGTCATGCTGCCGTCGCAGTCTTCGAACTCCAGTTCGCTGACTTTGCCGTTGGCCAATTCCTTCACGTACAGGGTGTAAATCTCTTCACCGCTGGTGTCCAGGCTGTAGGCCAGGCGCTGATGGTCGGGGCTGATGCTGAACGCGCCCAGGGAGAAAAAGCCGCCATTGGCCAGCACGTTGGGGTCGAGCAGCAGTTCTTCGCTGCTGTCGTCCACAACGTTGCTGTCATCGGCCGGGCGGCGGCAGCGGTAATGGCGGGCGTATTCGTCACCGGCCGTGGTGCGCGTGTAATACAGGTACGGGCCCCACGGCGAGGGCAGCGACAGGTCGGTTTCGAGAATGCGGCCCTTGATCTCTTCGAACAGGGTTTCGCGCAGCGCCTGCTGATCGGCGAGTTGCGCTTGCTGCCAGGCGTTTTCGGCCTTGAGGTAATCGAGGACTTCAGCTGTGTCACGCGCTTGCAGCCAGGCGTACGGGTCCTGGCCTTCGGCCTTGCGGGCAATTGGGGCGGCAGTGATGGGGGTCGATGAAGGCATGGATCACTCTCTGTCTGGCGGATGGTGGCAGGCATTGCAGCCGAGACACGCAAAAGCCGTTATCATAGCCGCCTGTTTGCCTACCTTGCCATGGACACCATGACCGAGAACGACTATCTGACCGCTTGGGGCCTTTACGCCTTCGCCGCTTTGGGCTGCCTGTTGGTGTGGTGGCGCATGACCCGCTGGCTCTGGCGCTGGCTGCGCGAGCCGCTGCAGTTGCTGATGGCGGTGCTGCTGTTCAGCCCGACCATCGTCGACCCGGTCAAGACCCAGTTCGCGCCGGCCGTGGCGATCACGGCGTTGGATTTGGTGCTGCATGTCGGCAATAACGCCTGGCGGGCCATCTCCGATCTGTTCATGTACACGATGATCGCGTTTGCCGTGTATATCGTGTTTGTGTTGATTCGCTGGCCCATCGAGCGCGCCGCGAATGCCCGGTATGAGCGCAAGGCGGCTGCCGACGCCGCTCTGGCCGCCGAGCCCGTGGACGAAGACGACGAGCCATTCCGTCGCCCGGCACCTGCCAGCGGTATGCGGGTCGAGCCGCGCCTTTAACGTTGTCCGCCCTGCAGCGAGAGCCCTGGCATGTGTGAATTATTGGGCATGAGTGCCAACGTCCCAACCGACATCGTGTTCAGCTTTACCGGGCTGATGCAGCGGGGCGGGCGTACCGGCCCCCACCGCGACGGTTGGGGTATCGCCTTCTATGAAGGCCGTGGCCTGCGTCTGTTTCAGGACCCGGCCGCCAGCAGTGAGTCGCAAGTCGCGCTGCTGGTGCAGCGTTACCCCATCAAAAGTGAAGTGGTGATTGGCCATATCCGTCAGGCCAATGTGGGCAAGGTGAGCCTGGCCAATACCCACCCGTTCGTACGTGAGCTGTGGGGCCGCAACTGGTGTTTTGCGCATAACGGCCAACTGGCGGACTTCAACCCGCGCGCCACGTTCTACCGGCCGGTGGGCGACACCGACAGCGAAGCGGCGTTCTGCGACCTGCTCAACCGGGTGCGCGAAGCCTTCCCGGAGCCGGTGGAGATCGAACACGTGCTGCCGGACCTGATCGCCGCCTGCGCCGAATACCGCAGCAAAGGCGTGTTTAACTGCCTGCTCAGCGACGGCGACTGGCTGTTTTGCTATTGCTCGACCAAACTGGCGCAGATTACCCGGCGCGCACCGTTTGGCCCGGCGCGCTTGAAAGATGTCGACGTGATCGTCGATTTTCAGGCCGAAACCACGCCAAATGATGTAGTCACGGTGATCGCCACCGAGCCGTTGACCGACAATGAAAACTGGACCCGCTATGAACCGGGCCAATGGAGCCTGTGGCGACGCGGTGAATGCGTCAGCCAGGGCATTACCGAGTAAGGATATCGACCATGCTGCTCAGTTATCTGCGGTTGGTGCTGTTTGCCATTGGCTTGTTGGTTGGTGTGCAAGTGCCGGGGTTTATCAACGATTACGCCAAGCGCGTCGAGGCCCACCTGATCGAGGCCCAGACCGGCCTCAGCGGGTTTGAAACCACCGCACGGCAGTTCTTCAATGGTGATTTGAAGGCGCTGGTGGCGCATTACCGCGCCAGTGATGATCCGGTGTTCCAGAGCGACGCCAATAGCTTGGGAACCCTGCTTGATCGCCAAGTTGCGTTGGACAAGCAATTTCAGGCCATGCAAGGCCCGTGGTACATCCGCGTCCTGCAAGTGGCGGTGGCGGCGGACCCGGATATTCGCCTGGAAACCTGGAACGGCTACAGCTACCAGATCCTGCTGACGCCGGAGGCGATGGGCTGGGGCTTGGGCGGGGCGATGCTGTTGTCGTTCGGTATTGAATGCCTGTTCCGCTTGATCGACTGGGTGGTGTTGGGCGGCAAGCGCCTGCGCCAGAGCCGGCCGATTGAAGAGCGAGACCTCAAAGGCCTTTGATGATCGTTCCCACGCTCCGCGTGGGAATGCAGCCCAGGACGCTCTGCGTCCCAACGCGTGACGCGGAGCGTCACAAGAGGCATTCCCACGCAGAGCGTGGGAACGATCAATCGGGTTTGGCCAGCACCATGTGCTCTTCGCCGACCTCTTCGGCATACCGCGCCACCACCTTCTGGCACAGCCCTACAATCTCCTCCACCAATTCCACACCCACACGCCATGACACCACCACCTGCAAATTCGGTAGCTTCTGCGCCATCGGCAACATCACCAATTCCCCACGCGCCAGTTCCTCGCTGACCAGCACCGGCGGCAGTGCGCCAATGCCGAAGCCATCGCGCAGCAGGCGGGTAATCGCCGACACCGAATTCACGCAGTTCATGCGCGGCGCGGCCACACCGTTGGCCTGCATCAGGCTCAGCACGTCCTGGTGTGGGTGGGAGTTTTTCGAGTAGGTGATGATGCGCTCCTGGGCCAGTTCGGCGAGGGACGCGTAGTCGCGGTTGTAGAGGGAGTGGCTGGCGACGATCCAGGCCATCGGGTGGCTGGCCAGTTCCAGGCTGCGCACGGTTTCGAGGCGCAGCAGGTCGGTTTGCAGGATTAAATCGAGGAAGCCTTTTTGCAGCTGATCGCTGAGGTTCAATGCAGTATCGGCGACCAGCTCGATTTCTACCCGCGGGAAGTGGTCCATCAATTCGGCCACCAACGGGCTGAGCCACGTGTGAATTACCGTGTCCATCGCCCCGATGCGAATCCGCCCGACTTTGCTGCTGGTGGTTTCCAGGGACTGCTTCAAACCCTGCATGGTCACCATCATCTGCTCGGCGTAATCGAGCACCTTCAAGCCTTCCGGGGTCAGGCTCACACCGCGCGAATCGCGCAGAAACAGCTTCACGCCCAACTCGCTCTCGAGCACGGCAATGCGGCTGGAGATCGAGGCCTGAGTGGTGAACAGTTTCTCCGCCGTCAGGCGAAAGCTCTTGAGCTTGGCCACCCAGACGAAGGTTTCGAGGAACTTCAAATTCATGGGATCAACTTTTCTTATGCATGGATCGGTTTTTATTAGTTGGACGCCGAACCGTGTCAGCGCCAAAAATCGAGCTATTCCACGATAAGCGTCGTTGGGGTGTGAGGACAAGTTGCCAGTTCTGCGTGAAAAATCCCACACTACAAAAACTATAAAGCCTACAGGAGCACCCACCGTGAGCCGTCTGCTACTGAATTGCGACATCGGCGAAAGCTTTGGCAACTGGACCATGGGTCTGGACGCCGAGGTCATGCCGTTCATTGATTGCGCCAACGTGGCCTGCGGCTTTCATGCCGGTGACCCGAGCATCATGCGCAAGACCGTCAGCCTGGCCCTCAAGCATGGCGTGCAAGTGGGTGCGCACCCGGCGTATCAGGACCTGCAAGGCTTCGGCCGCCGCTCCATGGCCTACACACCGCAGGAAATCCAGGACCTGTTGCACTACCAGATCGGCGCCCTCGACGGCATCTGCCGCGCGCAAGGCGGCCGGGTCAGCTACGTCAAACCCCATGGCGCGATGTACAACGACATGATGGCTAACCCTGCGCAATTGCGTGCGGTGATCCAGGCTGTCGCGGCTTATGGCGACCTGCCGCTGATGCTGCTGGCCACCCGCGACAACAGCGCGGCCCAGGCCCTGGGCGATGAATATGGGGTGACCCTGTGGTTTGAGGCCTTCGCCGACCGCGCCTACGACCACAAAGGGCACTTGGTCTCGCGCCAGTTGCCGGGCGCCGTCCACCATGATTCAGAGACCATCGTGCAGCAGGCGCTGACCATTTCCCGTGGCGAAGCCCTGACTGCCAGCGATGGCAGCGCCTTGGTGTTGCAGGCCAACACCCTGTGTGTGCACGGCGATAACGCCAGTTCGGTGGCCGCTGTAAAGCGCATCCGCGAGGCGTTGAAGCCAGCATGAAGGCACGCATTGAAGTGGTGGCGATCGACTGCCTGATGGTGCGTCTGTTTGATGCGATTGCCGAAGCCAACATGCCGTGGATGCTCGCCGCCACTCAACGCCTGCGCGAGGGGTTTGGCGCGGCATTGGTGGATTTGGTGCCGTCTTACACCACGCTGATGGTGCATTACGACCTCACCGCATTGAGCCCGGCCCAGGCCAGGGAGTTGATCGGCCACGCGCTGACCGACCTGCAGCCTCAGGCCCAGGGCAGCGGCCAGTGTCATGTGTTGCCGGTGTGGTACGACCTTAGTGTCGGCCCGGAACTGACCCTGCTCAGCCAGCGCAGCGGCCTGCCGGTAGAGGACGTGATCCGCCGCCACAGCGCCCACCAATACCAAGTGTTCGCCCTCGGCTTTGCCCCCGGTTTTGCCTTTATGGGGTTGGTGGATGAAGTGCTCGCCACGCCCCGCCTGAATACCCCGCGCAAACGCGTGGCGGCCGGCAGCGTCGGCATCGCCGAACGGCAAACCGCTGCGTACCCGGTGGTCTCGCCGGGTGGCTGGAACCTGATCGGCCGCACCCCGGCCAAGTTGTTCGACCGCGAACGCGACGGCTACAGCCTGATGCAGCCCGGCGATACGGTGCGTTTCGAAGCGGTTGGCCGCGCCGAATTTATCAACCTGGGTGGCGATGACACGCCGTTGGAGGCGCACGCATGAGCCACTTGTTGATCGAGGCCAGCACGCCGCTGTGCCTGTTGCAGGACGCCGGTCGCTTTGGCGTGCGGCACCTGGGCGTGACCCAGGGCGGCGCGCTGGATTGGGTGTCGATGTCCTGGGCCAACTGGCTGCTGGGCAATGCATTGGATGCGCCGGTGGTGGAAATCACCCTCGGCGGGTTTACCGTGCAGGCCGAGGACTATTGCCTGCTGGCATTGGCCGGTGCGGATCTGGGCGCGTATGTCGATGAGCGTGCGATCAGCCCGGGGCGCAGTTTTATCCTGCAAAAGGGCCAGCGTCTGCGCTTTACCCAGCCTTTCAGCGGGGCACGGGCTTACCTGGCGGCGCCGGGTGGGTTTGATGCGCCGGATGTGCTGGGCAGTTGCGCCACGGTGGTGCGTGAAGAATTGGGCGGGGTGGACGGTTTCGGCAAGGCGTTGGCCGAGGGCGGGCGCTTGGCTTACTCCGGTACGGGCGGTGCGATGAAAGTGCTGAATGCGCCAGATTTACCCGCCAAGGCGCCGCTGGAGGTGATAGTCGGCGCGCAGATCGGCCAGTTCAGCGGGCAGAGTTTGTTCGATGCCTTCAACACTGAATGGGCTTTGGACAGCCGCGCGGACCGCATGGGCATGCGCCTGCTGGGCACGCCGTTGCAGTATCAGGGGCCGTCGTTGATCTCTGAGGGCATTCCGTTGGGGGCGATCCAGGTGCCGCCGGATGGGCAGCCGATTGTGTTGCTTAATGATCGGCAGACCATCGGCGGCTACCCGCGTTTAGGCGCATTGACGCCATTGGCACTGGCGCGGCTGGCGCAGTGTTTGCCGGGGGAGAAGGTGCGCTTGGTGCCGGTGGTGCAGGAGACAGCGCATCGGCAACATGTCGACTTTTTGCAGCGATTTTTAAATGATCGTTCCTACGCTCTGCGTGGGAATGCAGCCCAGGACGCTCTGCGTCCCAAAGCGTGACGCAGAGCGTCACAAGAGGCATTCCCACGCGGAGCGTGGGAACGATCTATTTGGAGAGAAAGCGCATCCCTTCTTCCAACCCGCGCAATGTCAGCGGGTACATCTGATCCTCCACCAACTCGCGCACAATCTCCGTCGACGCGGTATAGCCCCACGTGTCCTTCGGGTACGGGTTTATCCAGATCAGCTTCTTGTACTTGGCCATGAAGCGCTGCATCCACACATACCCAGGCTCTTCATTCCAGTGCTCGACGCTGCCGCCGGCCTGGGTGATTTCATAGGGTGCCATCGACGCATCGCCGATAAAGATCACTTTGTAATCGGCGCCATACTTGTGCAGCAAGTCCTGGGTGGACGTGCGCTCCGAGGTGCGGCGCCCGTTGTTTTTCCACACCGATTCGTACACGAAGTTGTGGAAGTAGAAGTACTCCAGGTGCTTGAACTCGGTCTTGCACGCGGAGAACAGCTCCTCGCAGATCTTTACATGGGCGTCCATCGAGCCGCCAATATCGAACAGCAACAACAGCTTGATGGTGTTGCGCCGCTCCGGGCGCATCTGGATATTCAACAATCCGGCATCGCGCGCGGTGTGGTCGATGGTGCCGTCGATATCCAGCTCTTCGGCCGCACCCTGGCGCGCGAATTTGCGCAGGCGGCGCAGGGCGATCTTGATGTTGCGCGTGCCCAGTTCCACCTGATCGTCGAGGTTCTTGTACTCGCGCTGGTCCCAGACTTTCACCGCCTTGCCCTGGCGCTTGCCGGCATCACCCACACGAATGCCTTCCGGGTTGTAGCCACCTGAGCCGAACGGGCTGGTGCCGCCGGTGCCGATCCACTTGTTGCCACCGGCGTGGCGTTCTTTCTGTTCTTCCAGGCGTTTCTTGAATGCTTCGATCAGCTTGTCCAGGCCGCCGAGGGACTGGATTTGCGCGCGCTCTTCATCGCTCAGCGAGCGTTCGAATTCCTTGCGCAGCCAGTCTTCGGGGATCAACGCCTGCAGGTGGTCGTCGAGTTTTTCCAGGCCGTTGAAATAGGCACCGAACGCGCGGTCGAACTTGTCGAAATGCCGTTCATCCTTGACCAGAATCGCGCGGGCCAAGTAGTAAAACTCGTCCATGTCGGCGAAGGTCACGCGCTGTTTAAGCGCGTTGATCAGGTCGAGCAGTTCACGCACCGACACCGGCACCTTGGCGGCACGCATCTCGTTGAACAGGTTGAGCAACATTATCGATTACCGCGACGGCTCATGAATGCCAGGCGTTCCAGCAACTGAACGTCTTGCTCGTTCTTCACCAGCGCGCCGGCCAACGGCGGGATGGCTTTGGTGGGGTCGCGTTCGCGCAGCACGGCTTCGCCGATATTGTCGGCCATCAGCAACTTGAGCCAGTCGACCAGTTCGGAGGTGGACGGCTTTTTCTTCAGGCCGGGCACTTTGCGCACGTCGAAAAACACATCCAGTGCTTCGCTGACCAGGTCTTTCTTGATGTTCGGGTAGTGCACATCGACGATCTTTTGCAGGGTGGTGCGGTCGGGAAACGCGATGTAGTGGAAGAAGCAGCGGCGCAGGAACGCGTCCGGCAGCTCTTTTTCGTTGTTGGAGGTAATGATGATGATCGGGCGCTTCTTGGCCTTGATGGTCTCGTCGATTTCGTAGACGTAGAACTCCATCTTGTCGAGTTCTTGCAGCAAGTCGTTGGGGAACTCAATGTCGGCCTTGTCGATTTCGTCGATCAGCAGAATCACCCGTTCTTCGGACTCGAAGGCTTCCCAGAGCTTGCCCTTTTTCAGGTAGTTGCGCACGTCGTGCACTTTGTCCACGCCCAGTTGCGAGTCGCGCAGGCGGCTGACCGCGTCGTACTCGTAGAGGCCTTGATGCGCCTTGGTGGTGGATTTGATGTGCCAGGTGATCAACTTGGCGCCGAAGGATTCGGCCAGTTGCTCGGCGAGCATGGTCTTGCCGGTGCCGGGCTCGCCCTTGACCAGCAGCGGCCGCTCCAGGGTGATGGCGGCGTTGACGGCCAGTTTCAGGTCATCGGTAGCCACATAGGCCTGGGTGCCTTCGAACTTCATCGGTCATTCCTCGAATTCATCAATGCCCGGACTATACCGCGCAGCCCCGGCGACTGTGAACGCAGACGGGTTATTCAGTCTCTGAATGGCCGGTCACATCACAGTCCACATGCGGGAGCGGGCTTGTGTGGGAGCGGGCTTGCCCGCGATGCAGGCAACTCGGGTTATCTGTTACACCGAGTTGATGCTATCGCAGGCAAGCCAGCTCCCACACAAGCCCGCTCCCACATTTAATTAGCGCTAGGTTTGGGCTGTTCATACCGAGCATTGAACGCCTGGATAAAACCATTGCGTAAAATCGCCAAAAACGCAGAGAACGCGCTGATATTTTGCTGGTGCACGCTGCCACTGAGTTCGACGCGGGTGGCAAACTGGTTTTTGTTCTGGTTTTTTAACACCGTCTCGCTGGCGCCGACCACGGCCTCCCAGATCGAGCGGAAGATGTTTTTGTCTTTGTTCTCAACGTCTTGCTGCCAGTCGAAGACTTCCACATTGCGCAGCAGCGGTTTGATGTAGCCGCTCAGTTGACCTTTTTCCGCCTGGGCTTCGATCACCACATCGCCGGTGCCGGCCTTGAAGTCGAATTTGCCGTAGGCCGAGGCGAAGTCATTCATGCGTTTGAGTTGCAAATCCTTGGCGCGAAAGCGGAATTCGAAGTCTTCGAAGTTGCTCAGCGGGTCGAAAGTCGCGTTGGCTTCCAGCGGCGCCTGGCCTTGCAGCAGGGCCTTGCCTTCAAAGCTGGCGTCACGCTTGCCTTTGATGTCGACCACATTGGTCAAGTTGTAGAGGCTGGCATTGACCGACGTGGCGTTGATATTCACCTGCGGCTTGGAGTTGAAGTTGTGGAAGGTGATCTTGCCGTCTTGGATGCGCACTTCGTTGAGGGTAATCGGCAACAGCTTGCTCAGCTGTTCGCGCCAGTCGGTGCCTTTACCGGTCTGGGACGCCTGTTGGTTGCCGCCGTCGACGAAGTTCAGCTCCGGCTTGATGAACTGCACCTCGGCGACCACGGCATGGTCGTACCACAGCGAATGCCAGCTCACCGAGAGGTCGATCAGCGGCGCCTTGACGAACGGTACAGGCACCTTGCCATCAACCTTGACGATCTGCAGGCCGTTGATCTTATAGGCGCCGCGCCACAGGGCCACGTCCACATCGGTGATTTGGCCACGGTAGTCGCCCATGTCGGCGAGCTTGTCGTTCAGGTAATTGCGCACCAGGTAGGGCAGGGCTAGGTCCAGGGCAATCAGTACTACCACCAGTACGGCGACAATCCATAGCAGCCCACTGTAACGACGTTTCATGTGCAGGTCCTCCAACGTTATAGGCGATGGACCGCACACACGGGCGCAACGTTCCTCTGACTGGACGCCTAAAGGCCTGAGGCATACCCTTGGGGCCTTCTTGAAATTGCCTTAAGGACCCGTCATGAGCCGTATCTTTGCAGACAACGCGCACTCCATCGGTAACACGCCCCTGGTTCAGATCAACCGCATCGCACCGCGTGGCGTGACCATCCTGGCCAAGATCGAGGGGCGTAACCCGGGCTATTCGGTGAAGTGCCGCATTGGCGCAAACATGATCTGGGACGCTGAAAGCACCGGCAAACTCAAGCCGGGCATGACCATTGTAGAACCGACGTCCGGCAACACCGGCATTGGCCTGGCGTTTGTCGCCGCCGCCCGTGGCTACAAGCTGCTGCTGACGATGCCGGCGTCGATGAGCATCGAGCGACGTAAAGTGCTCAAGGCCTTGGGCGCCGAGCTGGTGTTGACTGAACCGGCCAAGGGCATGCCAGGCGCCATCGCAAAAGCCGCTGAGATCGTCGCCAGCGACCCGGCCACCTACTTTATGCCGGGCCAGTTCGAAAACCCGGCCAACCCGGCGATCCACGAGAAAACCACCGGCCCGGAAATCTGGAACGACACCGATGGCGCCGTGGACGTGCTGGTCGCAGGTGTCGGCACCGGCGGCACCATTACCGGGGTTTCGCGCTATATCAAGAACATTGCCGGCAAGCCGATTCTGTCGGTGGCCGTGGAGCCGAGCGTCTCGCCGGTGATCACCCAGGCGCTGGCCGGTGAGGAGATCAAGCCGAGCGCGCATAAAATCCAGGGCATTGGCGCCGGTTTCGTGCCAAAAAACCTCGATTTGTCGATGGTTGACCGCGTTGAACTGGTGACCGATGACGAATCCAAGGCCATGGCCCTGCGCTTGATGCAGGAAGAAGGGATTTTGTGCGGTATTTCCTGCGGTGCCGCCATGGCCGTGGCCGTGCGCCTGGCCGAGAAGCCGGAAATGCAGGGCAAGACCATCGTGGTGATCCTGCCGGACTCCGGTGAGCGCTACCTGTCGAGCATGCTGTTCAGCGATTTGTTTACCGAGCAAGAAACCCAGGCTTGATCGATTCTCTGGGTTTGTTGGGGTGAGTGGGGCTGTTGTGGCAAGCCCGCTCGCCACAACAAGCCTGCAAGCCACACGGGCCCCAGGGTGTTGATGTATGTCAGCCGGTCGGCCTGGGCCTTCTGCATAATGGCCCAAGTGTTTATCATGGCCGGCTGTTACGTCTGGTTTCCCGTTGATGGGAGGCTGTTGGCCAGGCGCTTTTTTCCAGGAGTTGCTGCATGACCTTTTCTTTGGCCGCCAAACTGTCGGTGCTGCTGTTGTTTATCGGCAGCATTTTGTACGTGCACTTGCGTGGCAAGGCCCGTTTGCCGATGTTGCGCCAGTTCGTCAACCATTCGGCGCTGTTCGCTCCGTATAACGCCCTGATGTACCTGTTCTCGGCCGTGCCGTCCAAGCCGTACCTGGACCGCAGCAAGTTCCCGGAACTGGATGTACTCAAGGACAATTGGGAAGTGATCCGCGAAGAGGCCATGCACCTGTTCGACGAGGGATACATCCGCGCCGCCGAAAAGAACAACGACGCCGGTTTCGGTTCGTTCTTCAAGAAAGGCTGGAAGCGTTTTTACCTTAAGTGGTACGACAAGCCGCTGCCCTCGGCCGAGGCACTGTGCCCGAAAACCGTGGCATTGGTCAGCAGCATTCCCAACGTCAAGGGCGCGATGTTCGCGCTGTTGCCGGGCGGCAGCCACCTCAACCCGCACCGCGACCCGTTTGCCGGTTCGCTGCGCTATCACCTGGGGCTGTCCACGCCCAATTCCGACGACTGCCGCATCTTCGTCGACGGCCAGGTCTACGCCTGGCGCGACGGTGAAGACGTGATGTTCGACGAAACCTACGTGCACTGGGTGAAGAACGAAACCGACCAGACCCGCGTGATCCTGTTCTGCGACATCGAACGCCCGTTGAGCAATCGCGTGATGACCCGCATCAACCGCTGGGTCAGCAAGCAACTGGGCCGGGCGACTGCGCCGCAGAACCTCGACGACGAACGCGTGGGCGGGATCAACCAGGCGTATGCCTGGAGCAAAACGTTCAGCGACAAGTTCAGTGGTGTGGTCAAGCAGTGGAAGCGCAAGCATCCCAAGGCCTACCGCATTGCGCGGCCAGTGCTGGCGGTGGTGGTGCTGGTGTTGTTGTGGAAGTGGTTGTTCAGCTAAACCGCACACCATGAAAAAGGCGCTGTATCGAAAGATGCAGCGCCTTTTTCATGCCTGGAATCTGATCAAAACTGTGGGAGCTGGCTTGCCTGCGATGGCGGAGTATCAGCTATATAAATGTTGGCTGACCCACCCCTTTCGCAGGCAAGCCAGCTCCCACATTTGATCTGCGTCGCTCTTAAGAGGCGATCAGCTGGCGCAGCACATAGTGCAGAATCCCACCCGACTTGAAGTATTCCACCTCATTGAGGGTATCAATCCGGCACAGCACGTCGACCTTTTCGGTGCTGCCATCCTCGCGCGTAATCACCAGCGTCAGGTTCATTCGTGGCTCGATCTCGGCATCGGTCAGCCCAAGAATGTCGACCTTCTCCTTGCCGGTCAGTTTGAGCGCCTTGCGGTTCTGATCCAGCTTGAACTGCAACGGCAGCACGCCCATGCCCACCAGGTTGGAACGGTGAATCCGCTCGAAGCTTTCGGCGATCACCGCCTTGACCCCCAGCAGGTTGGTGCCCTTGGCCGCCCAGTCGCGGCTTGAACCGGTGCCGTATTCCTGGCCGGCAATCACCACCAGCGGCGTGCCTGAGGCCTGATACTTCATGGCCGCGTCGTAAATCGGCATTTTCTCGCCGGTGGGGATGTACAGCGTGTTGCCGCCTTCTTCGCCGCCGAGCATTTCATTGCGAATACGGATATTGGCAAACGTGCCGCGCATCATCACTTCATGGTTGCCCCGGCGTGAACCGTAGGAGTTGAAGTCACGCGGCTCCACGCCCTGCTCGCGCAGGTAGCGGCCGGCGGGGCTGTCGGTTTTGATGTTGCCGGCAGGGGAGATGTGGTCGGTGGTCACCGAATCGCCCAGCAACGCCAGCACGTTGGCGCCTTTGACGTCTTTGATCACCGGCAGTGGCCCGGCAATGTCGTCGAAGAACGGCGGGTGCTGGATGTAAGTGGAATCCTGCTGCCACACATAGGTTGCCGCCTGCGGCACTTCAATTGCTTGCCACTGTTCGTCGCCGGCAAACACCGCAGCGTATTCCTTGTGGAACATGCCGGTGCTGACTTGCGCCACGGCGTCGGCGATTTCCTGGCTGCTTGGCCAGATGTCTTTCAGGTACACCGGCTTGCCGTCTTTGCCTTCGCCCAGCGGCTCGCTGCTGATATCGATACGCACGGTGCCGGCCAACGCATAGGCGACCACCAGGGGCGGCGAGGCCAGCCAGTTGGTTTTCACCAGCGGGTGAACGCGGCCTTCAAAGTTGCGGTTGCCGGACAGCACCGAGGCGACGGCGAGGTCGGCTTTCTGGATGGCTTTTTCGATGGGCTCAGGCAGTGGGCCGGAGTTACCGATGCAGGTGGTGCAGCCATAACCCACAAGGTCGAAGCCGAGTGTGTCCAGGTATTGGGTGAGGCCCGCCGCCTTGTAGTAGTCGGTGACCACTTTGGAGCCGGGCGCCAGCGAGGTTTTCACCCACGGTTTGCTGGTCAGGCCTTTTTCCACGGCTTTTTTCGCCACCAGACCCGCAGCCATCATCACGCTGGGGTTGGAGGTGTTGGTGCACGAAGTAATGGCGGCAATCACCACGGCGCCGTTTTTCAGGCGATAGGTGCGGCCGTCGTACTCATAATCGGTCTCGCCCACCAGATCGGCATTGCCCACCGCAACACCACCGCCGCCTTCGCTTTCCAGGCGGCCTTCTTCTTTGTTGGTCGGTTTGAATTGCAGGTCGAGGAAATCGCTGAAGGCTTGAGCCACATTCGGCAGGGAAACACGGTCCTGCGGGCGTTTCGGCCCGGCTAGGCTGGCTTCTACGCTGCCCATGTCCAGCGCCAGGGTGTCGGTGAACACCGGCTCCTGGCCAGCGATACGCCACAGGCCCTGGGCCTTGGTGTAAGCCTCCACCAGCTTGACGGTTTCTGCCGGGCGACCCGACAGGCGCAGGTAGTCCAACGTTACGTCATCCACCGGGAAAAAGCCGCACGTGGCGCCGTATTCCGGGGCCATGTTGGCGATGGTGGCGCGGTCGGCCAAAGGCAGGTCGGCCAGGCCGTCGCCATAGAACTCGACGAATTTGCCCACCACGCCTTTTTTACGCAGCATTTGGGTGACGGTCAGCACCAGGTCAGTGGCGGTGATGCCTTCCTTGAGTTTGCCGGTGAGCTTGAAGCCGATCACTTCCGGAATCAGCATCGACACCGGCTGGCCGAGCATCGCCGCTTCCGCTTCGATCCCGCCCACGCCCCAGCCGAGTACGCCGAGGCCGTTGATCATGGTGGTGTGCGAGTCGGTGCCCACCAGGGTGTCGGGGAAGGCGTAGGTGCGGCCATCTTCGTCCTTGGTCCACACCGTGCGGCCGAGGTATTCGAGGTTGACCTGGTGGCAGATGCCGGTGCCCGGTGGCACCACGCTGAAGTTGTCGAAGGCACTTTGGCCCCAACGCAGGAAGGCGTAGCGTTCGCCGTTACGCTGCATTTCGATGTCGACGTTCTGCTCAAACGCGCTGGTGCTGCCGAATTTGTCGACCATCACCGAGTGGTCGATCACCAGGTCCACGGGCGACAGCGGGTTGATGCGCTGCGGGTCGCCACCGGCCTTGGCCACGGCGGCGCGCATGGCGGCCAGGTCGACCACGGCGGGTACGCCGGTAAAGTCTTGCATCAGCACGCGGGCCGGGCGGTATTGGATCTCGCGGTCGGACTGGCGTTCTTTGAGCCAGGCGGCGATGGCTTTGAGGTCGGTGCCAGTGACGGTTTTGTTGTCTTCCCAGCGCAGCAGGTTTTCCAGCAGCACCTTGAGGGACATCGGCAGCTTGTCCAGGTCGCCCAGGCTCTTGGCGGCTTCGGGCAAGCTGAAGTAATGGTAGGTTTTGGCGTCGATTTGCAGTGTTTTAAGGGTTCTCAGGCTATCAAGGGATGACATTACATGACTCCTTATGGTCCGCACGGCTACGGACCTGACGGGACGAACAGAGCTTTCAACTTAGCGCTGTTTTCATTAGCAGGCTAATAACTGGACTCTATCGTTAAGTCCAAGGTTCCGAACTCGGCTATCATGCGCGCGTTTTCATGACAGGTATTGCGATAGAGCAATGCCGGTTGAGTCACCAGGAGAGTTGATGAACACCCTTTTTATGCACTGCCGCCCGGGTTTTGAAGGCGAAGTCTGTTCCGAGATCGCGGAACACGCCGCGCGCTTGAACGTTTCCGGCTATGCCAAGACCAAGACCGGCAGCGCCTGCGCCGAATTTGTCTGCACCATCGAGGACGGCGCCCAGCGCCTGATGCACGGCCAGCGCTTTGCCGAGCTGATCTTCCCAAGGCAGTGGGCGCGCGGGGTGTTTATCGACCTGCCGGAAACCGACCGCATCAGCGTGATCCTTGCGCACCTGCAAGGCTTCCCGGTGTGTGGCAGCCTGTGGCTGGAGATGGTCGACACCAACGACGGCAAGGAACTGTCGAACTTCTGCAAGAAATTCGAAGTGCACCTGCGCAAGGCGTTACTGAACGCCGGCAAGCTGGTCGACGACCCGAGCAAGCCGCGCCTGCTGCTGACCTTCAAGAGTGGCCGCGAAGTGTTCATGGGCCTGGCCGAGTCGAACAACTCGGCGATGTGGCCGATGGGCATCCCGCGCCTCAAGTTCCCGCGCGACGCGCCCAGCCGTTCGACCCTGAAGCTGGAAGAGGCCTGGCACCACTTCATCCCCCGCGACCAGTGGGATGAGCGTTTGCACGGCGACATGACCGGCGTCGACCTCGGCGCAGCGCCGGGCGGTTGGACCTGGCAACTGGTCAACCGTGGCATGCTGGTGACCGCCATCGACAACGGCCCGATGGCCGAAAGCCTGATGGACACCGGCCTGGTGCAGCACTTGATGGCCGACGGCTTCACCTTCGTGCCCAAGCAGCCGGTGGACTGGATGGTCTGCGATATCGTCGAGAAGCCCGCACGCAACGCGGCGCTGCTGGAAACCTGGATCGGCGAAGGTTATTGCCGTGAAGCGGTGGTGAACCTGAAGTTGCCGATGAAGCAGCGTTACGCTGAAGTGAAGCGCCTGCTGGAACGCATCGAAGACGGCTTCAAGGCGCGCGGCATTCGCGTGGAGATCGGCTGCAAGCAGCTGTATCACGACCGCGAGGAAGTGACCTGCCATCTGCGTCGGCTGGTGGATGTGAAGAAACCGAAGGCCCGCTGAGGTTTAATGTGGGAGCTGGCTTGCCTGCGATAGCGGTATAACAGTAGAAAACTATGTTGAATGTGCCCCCGTCATCGCGGGCAAGCCCGCTCCCACAGGAGAGCGGGTCTGTTTCAGGAGTGATGTATGAATCAGCCCCTCGATTTGCCTGTAGACGCCGTGCTCGACGCCACCGGTCTCAACTGCCCTGAGCCTGTGATGATGCTGCACCAGCACATCCGCGACCTGCCGCCCGGCGGCTTGCTCAAGGTGATCGCGACCGACCCGTCGACCCGCCGCGATATTCCCAAGTTCTGCGTGTTCCTTGACCACGAACTGGTGGGTCAGCAGGAACAGGCCGGTACGTACCTGTACTGGATTCGCAAGAAGGCCGATTAAGCCAGGCGAATCCGCCGGCGCGCGCTGCGTGTCAGGCGGATCACCAGCATCGCGGCGGCGCAGCTCAAGCCCACGATCAGCCCCTGCCACAGGCCGCTTGGCCCGCTGGCGGCGCCCAGCCAATCGGTCAGCCCCAGGGCATAACCCACCGGCAAGCCCACGCCCCAGTAAGCGAACAAGGTCAGCACCATGGTCACTCGCGTGTCCTGGTAGCCACGCAGCGCGCCAGCGGCGGTGACCTGGATCGCGTCGGAGAACTGGAACAGCGCCGCAAACACGATCAGCATCGACGCCACGTGGATCACTGACGGGTCCGGTGTGTAGATCGTGGCGATCTGCTCGCGAAACAGCAGCATCAGGCTGCAGGACAGGCAGGCGTAGGTCAGTGCCGTGCCCATGCCGACCCCAGAGGCAAAACGCGCTTCACGCGGCTCGCCACGGCCCAGTGCCTGGCCGACACGCACGGTCACGGCCATGCTCAGCGAGTAAGGGATCATGAACACCAGCGAGCTGAAGTTCAGCGCGATCTGGTGCCCGGCCACCACGTTGGCGCCCAGGCTGCCGATCAGCAGGGCGATCACCGCAAAGATGCTCGACTCGGCAAACACCGCGATGCCGATCGGCAGGCCGATGCTCAGCACGCGCTTGATCACCGACCACTTTGGCCAGTCGAAACGCTTGAACAGCTCGCTGCTTTGGTAGGCCGGTGCCCAACGGGTCCAGGCAGCCAGGCCGAGCATCATCACCCACATCACGATCGCCGTGGCCCAGCCACAGCCCACGCCGCCCATGGCCGGCACACCGAAGTGGCCATAGATGAACACGTAGTTCAGCGGGATATTCAACGCCAGGCCGCACAGGCCCATGACCATGCTCGGCCGCGTACGGCCCAGGCCATCGCTGAAGCAGCGCAGCACGTAATACAGGGCGATGGCCGGCATGCCGGAGGCGATGCCGTGCAAGTAGGCCATGCACGGCTTGATCAGCTCGGGGTCGACCTTCATCGCATGCAGGATCGGCTCGGCACTCACCAGCATCAGCAGTGCGGTGAGCCCGACCACCACCGCCAGCCACAAGGATTGGCGCACCAGTGGGCCAATCTCGGTGTGTTGGCCGGCGCCGAAGCGCTGGGCGACTTTGGGCGTGGTGGCCAGCAGCGTGCCGGTCATCAGCAGGTACACCGGAATCCAGATCGAATTGCCCAAGGCCACCGCCGCCAAGTCTCGTGGGCTCACACGCCCGGCCATCACCGCATCGACGAAGCCCATGGCGGTGGTCGCCAGTTGGCCGATCATGATCGGCAGCGCCAGGGTCAGCAGGCTGCGCACCTCGCGGCTGACGCGGGCGGGGCGGGAGAGGGCGGTGGTGGCGGTGTTCACGTGCGGGTGTCCAGTAAAAGAGTTGCAAAGGACGGCGAAGTCTACGCGCTGACGCACCGGTCAGGAAAAAACCTGTGTTAGCGATTTGTAAACAATTCCACAGGCGACCCATAACTCCTGTGGGAGCCGGGCTTGTGTGGGAGCTGGCTTGCCTGCGATGCAGGCACCTCGGTCTATCAGCCATACCGAGATGATGCTATCGCGGGCAAGCCCGGCTCCCACACTCGATCTGAGCTGGAACGCAATTCGCATCCCTGTACACTGCTGGTCCGCGAAAGGAGCCTGCCATGTTGATTGTTGCCGACGAAAATATCCCGCTGCTCGATGCATTCTTCGAAGGGTTTGGCGAGATTCGCCGGGTGCCCGGCCGTTCCATCGACCGCGCCACGGTCGAGCAGGCTGATGTGCTGCTGGTGCGTTCGGTGACCAACGTCAACCGCGCCTTGCTGGACGGTAGCAAAGTGCGTTTTGTCGGCACGTGCACCATCGGCACCGATCACTTGGATCTGGATTACTTCAAGCAAGCCGGTATCAGTTGGTCCAGCGCACCTGGCTGTAATGCACGGGGCGTAGTGGACTACGTACTGGGCAGCTTGCAGACGTTGGCCGAAATCGAAGGCGCCGACCTCAATCAGCGCACTTACGGCGTCGTCGGTGCCGGTGAAGTCGGCGGTCGACTGGTCAAGGTGCTCAAGGGCCTGGGTTGGAATGTGCTGGTGTGTGACCCGCCGCGCCAGATCGCCGAAGACGGTGACTACGTCAGCCTGGAGCAGATCATCCAGCAGTGCGACGTGATCAGCCTGCACACGCCGCTGACCAAATCCGGTAACGGCTCCACCTGGCACCTGTTTGACCGCGAGCGCCTCAACCGTCTCAAACCCGGCACCTGGCTGATCAACGCCAGCCGTGGCCCGGTGGTGGATAACGCCGCCCTGCGCGAGGTGTTGCTTGCGCGTGAGGACCTGCAAGCAGTGCTGGACGTGTGGGAAGGCGAGCCCGAGGTGGACGTCGACCTGGCCGACCTGTGCGTGCTGGCCACCCCGCATATCGCCGGTTACAGCCTCGACGGCAAGCAGCGCGGCACCGCGCAGATTTACCAGGCGTTCTGCGCCCACCTGGGCCAAGCGCCGAACATTCAATTAAGTGACCTGCTGCCGCAGCCGTGGCTGGCCGAAGTGCACTTGAATGCGTCCACCGACCCGGCCTGGGCACTGGCGACCTTGTGCCGCAGCGTGTACGACCCACGCCGTGATGATGCAGATTTCCGCCGCAGCCTCGTAGGAACTGTAGAAGAGCAGCGCAAGGCATTCGACCTGCTGCGCAAGCACTATCCGGAGCGCCGTGAAATAGATGGCTTGAAGGTGCGCATCAATGGCGAGTCGGCGGCGCTGTCGAACATCGTCTCGGCACTGGGCGCCACCACCCTTTAAAACCGGCATAAAAAACCCGGCCATCTCGGCCGGGTCAGAAAGAGCTAAGGCGCTTCAGCCTTGCTTGGCAGGCTTGACCAGTCGCTGTTCCAGTGCGCTGCACGCTTGCTGGATCATCTCTTCGGTAATCTGCACTTCGCGGCCCTTGGCATCGATATACGAGCAAGGCAACTGCTGCGGCTGGCGGATTACTTCAATCTTGGCATCGCTGCTGTTTTGCAAGGTCATGGCCTGTCTCCTCATCAGGTTGTGTACCTACATTGTTTCTTACTCTAAGCCGCCCGCGTGACCAGGCTATTACAACTCCATACAAAGTCACCGGTTCGAACACCCAGTCCACCAGAAACCGCTACAAATTTCCAGCCAGGGGTTAGACCGATAGCCTCTAGAGGTCAGCATCGGCGGGCATAATTAACCTGACTCATTGTTATTTACCCAAGTTCCCCCAATGTTGGGTGTAGATACCTATCTTCCCCTGCGCAGGTGATGCCCTCCATGTTCTCAGCCCGACAACGCCGCGCAATTCGTTTGGCCAGCCGCTTTGTTGCGCCCTACCGTTGGCAGGCGCTTGGCGCCTTGCTGGCGCTGATTGTCACGGCGGGCATCACCTTGTCCATGGGGCAGGGCATTCGCCTGTTGGTGGATCAGGGTTTCATGACCCAGTCGCCGCACTTGCTCAACCAGTCCATTGGCCTGTTCATGATTCTGGTGCTGGGCCTGGCCGTGGGTACATTTGCGCGGTTTTACCTGGTGTCGTGGATCGGCGAACGGGTGGTGGCGGACATTCGCCGGCAGGTGTTCAACCACCTGATCTACCTGCACCCCGGCTTTTACGAAAACAACCGCAGTTCGGAAATCCAGTCACGGTTGACCACCGACACCACCTTGCTGCAATCGGTGATCGGCTCGTCGCTGTCGCTGTTCCTGCGCAACGCCTTGATGGTCATCGGTGGCATCGTGCTGTTGTTTGTCACCAACCCCAAGCTCACCAGCATTGTGGTGATTGCGCTGCCACTGGTGCTGGCGCCGATCCTGATCTTCGGGCGGCGCGTGCGCAGCCTGTCGCGCCAGAGCCAGGACCGCATCGCCGATGTCGGCAGCTATGTGTCCGAGACCCTCGGCCAGATCAAGACCGTGCAGGCTTACAACCACCAGGTGCAGGACGAGCAACGCTTCGCCGTTACCGTGGAGGAGGCGTTTGCCACGGCGCGCAAGCGCATTGCGCAGCGCGCCTGGTTGATTACCCTGGTGATCATGCTGGTGCTCGGTGCCGTCGGCGTGATGCTGTGGGTCGGCGGTATGGACGTGATTGGCGGGCGCATTTCCGGTGGTGAGCTGGCGGCGTTCGTGTTCTACAGCTTGATCGTCGGCAGCGCCGTCGGCACCTTGAGCGAAGTGCTCGGCGAACTGCAGCGCGCCGCCGGTGCCGCCGAGCGGATTGGCGAGTTGTTGCAGTCGAGCAACGAAATCCAGGCGCCCGCCGCTGGCACTGTGCAGTTGCCGGCGCGGGTCAGCGGCCGAATGGAGCTGCAAGACCTGCGCTTTTCCTACCCCTCGCGGCCGGACAGCTACGCCATCGACGGCTTGAACCTGACCATCAATCCCGGCGAGACCCTGGCACTGGTCGGCCCGTCCGGCGCCGGTAAGTCGACGATCTTCGACCTGCTGCTGCGTTTCTACGATCCCCAGCAAGGTCGCATCCTGCTGGAAGGTCACGCGCTGACCGAGCTCGACCCCATGGACCTGCGCCGCCACTTTGCACTGGTGTCCCAGAGCCCGGCGCTGTTTTTCGGCAGCGTTGAAGAGAACATTCGCTACGGCAACCCATCGGCTACGAGCGCCCAGGTCGAAGCCGCTGCGCGCATCGCCCACGCCCACGACTTCATCCTGCAAATGCCTGACGGCTACCAGACCCACCTCGGCGACGGCGGCATGGGCCTCTCCGGCGGCCAACGCCAACGCCTGGCCATCGCCCGCGCGTTGCTGGTGGACGCGCCGATCCTGTTGCTGGACGAAGCCACCAGCGCACTCGATGCGCAGAGTGAACATTTGATCCAGCAGGCGTTGCCGCAACTGATGCAGGGGCGCACCACGCTGGTGATTGCGCATCGGTTGGCAACGGTGAAGAACGCGGATCGAATTGCGGTGATGGACCAAGGCAAGCTGGTGGCGGTGGGCACGCATCAGCAGTTGATTGCGAGCAACCCGCTGTATGCGCGGTTGGCGGCGTTGCAGTTCAGTGATGGGGTGGACATTGAATGAGGCTGCGGCATGCCTGTTCCTTAAGGCATTATGTGGTCTTTCGTTATTGATCTGGATGAGGACATGAGCCGTTATCAACCCCCGTTGACGCTGACTACAAAAATGCTGGCTTTGGTAGCTGACATCAGTGAGCAGATCGGTCAGCTTTCAGTCGGTGACGATAGTCGGCAAACGCCTCAGCTCAGGCGCGGCAATCGTATCCGCACAATCCAGGCTTCGCTGGCTATCGAGAACAATACCCTCAGCGTCGAGCAAGTGACTGCCGTTCTAGAGGGTAAGCGAGTGTTAGGCTTGCCTCGGGAAATTCAGGAAGTGCGTAATGCATTTGCTGCTTACGAGGCGATGCCGCAATGGGCGCCTAGTGATCGGGCGGACTTGCTAAAAGCACACGATCTGCTGATGTTCGGTTTGATTGATGATGCAGGACGGTTTCGCCAGGCGGGTGTCGGAATTTATCGTGGTGAGCAGTTGGTCCATATGGCTCCTCCCGCAAGTCGCGTAACGCATTTGGTGGATGACTTGCTGCAATGGCTGTCGGGTTCAGATTGGCACCCGTTGATCGCCAGTTGTGTATTCCATTACGAATTCGAATTTATCCACCCCTTCGCAGACGGCAACGGGCGGATGGGGCGCCTTTGGCAAACCTTGATCCTTAGCCAATGGCGCCCTGTGTTGGCCTATCTACCGGTAGAAGCGGTAATACGCGAACAACAGGATGCTTATTACGCGGCGCTGTCGGCCGCCGACAAGCAGGCGGAGGCGACGCCCTTCGTCGAGTTCATGTTGCAAGCCTTGAGTCTGGCCTTGGCTGAGGCTGTGCAAAGCGAGCGTCCGAGCGCCCCATAAAAAATGCCCGCATCTCTCAATGCGGGCATTTTCATTTCTGCTTCAAACCTTATTGATCATCAAAGTAGCGCTCATGCCAATCCACTAGTGGCTGCGGCGAATTGAGCTTCTGCCCGTAGATCACCGAATAAGACAGCACGTTCTGCACATACTGGCGGGTTTCGTCGAACGGGATGCTTTCCACCCACACGTCGAAACTCAGGTGGTCGGCACCGCGCAGCCATTGGCGCACGCGGCCGGGGCCGGCGTTATAGGCGGCGGAGGCGAGCACGCGGTTGCCGTTGAACTGGCTGTGTACTTGGCTCAGGTAGGCGGCGCCAAGCTGGATGTTTTTGTCCGGGTCCAGTACCTGGGCCGGGGAGGCGAGCGGGATGCTGAATTTGCGCGCGGTTTCTTTGGCGGTGCCGGGCATCAGTTGCATCAGGCCGCTGGCGCCGACGCCGGAGCGGGCGTCATCCATGAAGGCGCTTTCCTGGCGGGTGATGGCGAATACCCAGCTGGAATGCAGGCCACGCACTTTGGCTTCGCGCACCAGGGTGTCGCGGTGCGCCATTGGGAAGCGGATATCCAAATCATCCCAGTACTGCGCCTGGCTGATGGTGCGAATCGCCGGGAAGTACCACTTCATGTCATAGGCCAGCTTGGCCTGGGCGACCATTTCGTCACGGTTGAAGTGGCGGCTGACGTGATACCACTCGCGGCGGCCATCGACGATCTGGCCACGTGCATAGAATTCCAGCGCACGGCGTACACCGGGCGTATTGCGGACCTTGTTGACCAGCGCCTGGCTCATCACCAGTGGCTTGTTATTCAACTGGTACGGCGCCTTGGAGCGGTCGGCGGCGAGGAAACCATAGAAATCCCGCTCCCGCGACAGGTTCTTGTACAGCACCAGGGCTTGCGGGTTTTTTGGCTCGGCCAGTTCCAGGCTGCGGGCCTGCCAGTAGCGCCAGCGGTTGGTGGTGGCCAGGTCTTGTGGGAGTTTGCGGGTCAACTGGTAGGCGTCTTCCCAACGGGCCAGGCGCAACAGCAGGCGCAGGCGCCATTCGGAGACGGTGTTGTCGCGCAGCTCCGGGTCGTACTTGGTCATCACCTCAAGGGCGCGCGGGTCGAAGCGCTTGGCCAGGGTGAGGCCAATCTCGCGGGCGATTGCCACTTTTTCGTCACGGGAGAAGTGCATGCTGCTGGCGTAGCCGTCGAGCAGGGCCATGGCCTTGTCCGGGTCCTGGCGTGCCAGGCGGCGCAGGCCCAGGCCGACGGCGTCAGACATGGCCTCGTTGGCCGGCAGGAAGCGCGATGGGTCGCCGAGCATGTCGGGCTTTTGCGCCACGTCGACCATCAGGCGCCCTTGAGCGCCGAGGGTTGGCAGGGTTTTCACCAGGCTGTTGGCCAGCGCGTAGTTGCGGGCTTCGGCGGCGAGTTTGGCGCGGTCCCAGATTTTTTGTTCAGTGAGTTGGCCATCGGCGGCCCACTGGCCGAAGGTGGCATCACAGGCAGCGGGTTGGGATTTGCCGGTCAGCCAGAGTTTTTCGGTGGTCTTGTAGCCTTCGGCTTTCAGGTTGTGGGTGAGCTGGAACTGGCCGTGCAGGCAGTCCAGTTCGACGAAATTGAGTTTGGCGTCGTAGTACTTTTCAAACGTCTGCCAGTCGCCACGCTCGGCCAGCCAGCGCAACCAGCGCAGCTTCATCCAGTTGGCCTGGGGCAGGTCGCCGTTTTTGGCGAGGAACTGTTCGATTTCCTCGTTGCTCGCGGTTTTCAGGCGCGCGGTCAGTTCGTCATAGGCCAGGTACGGCGTGAGCGGGTAGTCGGCCAGGGCCTGGCTGTATTGCATGTACGGGCCGGTGTCGCCTTTGGCCAAGGCGCGTTTGGCTTCATCGTAGTATTGACGTTGGGTGGTGAGGTCCACGGCCTGGGCGGATTGAACGGCGGTGGCGGAAAGAAGCAGACAAGATAAAAAGTTGAAAAGGCGACTGCGCATGAGACGTCCGTGCAGAGAAATCACGACTAGCACCGGCACCGCCGACACTGATTGCCCCTAGCTTAGCCTTTTGCCAGCGACCGGCGAAAGCTTTGCCGGCCGGCTGGCTGAAGTTCATCGTAAATGTCCTACAGAACGTGTCGCCAGCGAAAATGCCGACCGCATCCCACCTTCAAGTCAGGTAGAATGCGCGCCCAGTTTTTGGAGAAGCGTATGACCCTGCTCAAATTCAGCGATGTGTCCCTTGCTTTCGGCGCTATGCCGTTGTTGGACAAGGTGTCCTGGCAGATCGCCCGTGGTGAGCGGGTGTGCATCATCGGCCGCAACGGCACCGGCAAGTCCAGCATGATGAAGCTGGTAAAAGGCGACCAGAAGCCCGATGACGGCTCTGTTTGGCGCGCCCCGGGCCTCAAGATCGGCGAATTGCCGCAAGAATTGCCGGTGGCCGACGGACGGACAGTGTTCGACGTAGTCGCCGAAGGCCTCGATGGCGTCGGTGAGTTGCTCGCGCAATACCATCACCTGGCGCAGAACTGCGTCACCGAAGCCGACCTGGACAAGCTGATGCATGTCCAGCAAGACCTCGAAGCCCGTGATGGCTGGCGCTTGCAGCAATTGGTCGACAGCACCCTGAGCCGCCTGCAACTGCCGGCCGACAAGACCCTCGCCGAGTTGTCCGGCGGCTGGCGTCGTCGCGTGCTGCTGGCCCAGGCCCTGGTGTCCGAGCCGGACCTGCTGCTGCTCGACGAACCAACCAACCACCTGGACATCGGCGCAATCGCCTGGCTTGAAGAAGCTATCAAGGACTTCCAGGGCGCCGTGCTGTTTATCACGCACGACCGTGCCTTCCTGCAGAGCCTGGCAACGCGCATCCTTGAACTGGACCGTGGCGGCCTGATCGACTGGAACGGCGACTACGCCAGTTTCCTGGTGCACAAGGAAGCCGCACTGTCCGCTGAAGAAACCGCCAACGCGCTGTTCGACAAAAAGCTGGCTCAGGAAGAAGTCTGGATCCGCCAGGGCATCAAGGCCCGTCGCACCCGTAACGAAGGCCGCGTACGTGCCCTCAAGGCTCTGCGCAATGAGCGTAGCGAGCGTCGCGAGCGCACTGGCAAGGCGAATATTCAGCTCGACACCGCCGACAAGTCGGGCAAGCAGGTCATGGTGCTGGAGAACGTCAGCTTCCATCACCCGGATGGCCCGTTCCTGATCAAGGACTTCTCCATGGTCCTGCAGCGCGGCGACCGTATCGGCCTGCTGGGCGCCAACGGTACCGGCAAGACCACTTTGCTCAAGCTGATGCTCAATGGCCTGCAACCGACCAGCGGCACGGTAGAGGAAGGCACCAAGATCGACGTGGCTTACTTCGACCAGTTGCGCCACCAGTTGGACCTGGAAAAAACCGTGATCGACAACGTCGCCGAAGGTCGCGACTTTATCGACATCGACGGCCAGAGCCGCCACGTGCTGAGCTACCTGGGCGACTTCCTGTTCAGCCCGCAGCGTGCGCGAACGCCGGTCAAAGCCTTGTCCGGTGGTGAGCGTGCGCGCCTGCTGCTGGCCAAATTGTTCAGCAAGCCGGCGAACCTGCTGGTGCTCGACGAACCGACCAACGACCTCGACGTGGAAACCCTCGAGCTGCTGGAAGAGGTCTTGCTGACCTTCAACGGCACCGTGCTGATGGTCAGCCACGACCGGGCATTCCTCGACAACGTGGTCACCAGCACGCTGGTCTTCGAAGGTGAAGGCAAGGTGCGTGAATACGTCGGTGGTTATCAGGACTGGCTGCGCCAGGGCGGCTCGCCGCGCCTGTTGGGCGTGACCGAGAGCAAGTCCGGCAAGGCCGACTTGACCTCTGCAGTGGTGACACCGGTTGCGGCCGCAGAACCGGCCCAGGAAGCTGCGCCGGCAGCCAAGAAGAAGCTCAGCTACAAGCTGCAGCGTGAGCTGGAAGCCTTGCCGGGTGATATCGACGCCAAGGAACAGCAGATCGCCGCAGTCGAAGCGGACATGGCCGATGCGGGTTTCTATCTGCGTCCGGCGGCTGAAACTGCCAAGGTCATCGCCTCCCTGGAAACGTTGAACCAGGAGCTGGAAGTGTTGGTTGAGCGTTGGGCTGAGCTGGATGCCTGAGTGATTCCGGCGCATTAAAAAACCCGGTGCTCAGTTTCATGAGCACCGGGTTTTTTATATGTAATACAGTTAAATGTGGGAGCTGGCTTGCCTGCGATAGCAGTCTGTCAGTTGATACACCTGGCGACTGAAACACCGCTATCGCAGGCAAGCCAGCTCCCACATTTGATTTTCAGTGCTTAGGAGCTCTTCACCAGTTTCACCGCCAATACATCGCACGGCGCGCCGTGCAGTACATCATTGGCAGTAGAACCCAGCAACAACGCCAAACCGTGACGACCATGGCTACCCACCACGATCAAGTCGCAAGCCTTTTCCTTGGCCAAGTGGTGGATTTCCTGGCGCGGTTGGCCGTATGTCAGGTGGCAGTCTTCCTTTTTCAGGTGCGGGTATTTGAGAATCAAACGGTCCAGGCGCTCCTTGGCCTGGTCAAATTGTTGTTGCTGCAACTGGGAAAGGTCCATCGGCACGTCACCGCCAAAGGCCATGGCCATGGGCTCGACGATATGCACCAGCGACAGTATGGCGCCATTGGCCAATGCAGATTCCTGCGCGCGCTTGATCACCGGATCGCACTCTTCGGTCAGATCGACAGCGACCAGAATATGTTTGTAGGGCATGAGGCGTTCCTCCAGGGGACTGCAATAAGTTCAGTATGGCTGCTTTCAAGCGGATGGGGTTGCGTCAGATCAAATCCGCTCATCTAGAAATTCGGGAGTACACATATGACGGTCTGGATAGTGGTGTCAATCCTTCTGGTGGTTCTAAGCCCTCTGGCATGGTTGCGCCCGTCGCGCCATCAGAGCGGGCGCATGGCCCTGCGGATGGAGGCGCGCCGCATCGGCCTGGCCATGCAACTGGCGCCGCAGGAATGGCCGCACTGGCTCAAGCAGGAGCCACCGAGCCCTTGCGCGCAGTACTGCCGGCCACGACGCGGGAGTGCGCCGGCCATTTGGTGTTATTGGCAGTTGGAACCGGGGGTTTGGGTTAATCAGTGGCGCGAGGTGTGCGTCGATGAAAGGTTGTTGCCGCATTTTGCGACGCTGCCGGACAACGTCTACAAGGTCGAGGCCGACAAGCAAATGATCGCTTTGTATTGGGGCGAGAAGGGCGAGGCGAGTGTCTTGAAAGACATTGATACGCTGCTCAAGGCCTTGGCGTGATGCCTTGCAAGCAGTAAAAGCCAGGCAATAAAAAGCCCGACATCATCATCGGGCTGGAGTTGGCCAGGCAGGCCGGAAACTCTGTGATTCATGCGTCGGATGTTCATCCAGGCGCATTAAGCTTGTCGCTAGCCTAGCGGCATATCGCGTTGTGTACAGTGTTTTCCCACAAATTTTCCATTATTGATTTCGTGAATAGTTGAATATTGACGAATCACGGGGCAATGGGTGGGGTTCTGAAATGACTGGAAAGTCGCGTTTTTGCTAGCCTTTCGAGCGATTGACAATTGCCCGGATTTGGATGAAGGTGACGTACCCAAATCAAACGGGCGTATGAATTGAGCGTTTGTCTGTCAGACCGCTCATACAGAACCCCGACTAGCGCATTGGCGGGTGTGCCTGGCGGATTGGCGTGAACATTGACCAAATCATCAATGTCAAACCAATAGGCCAGCGTCCAATGTGTACTGTTCAGCTTCCATATCGTGGAGATCAGTTGATGATTTACGAAGGTAAAGCCATCACGGTTAAGGCTCTTGAAAGTGGCATCGTCGAATTGAAATTCGACCTCAAGGGTGAGTCCGTCAACAAGTTCAACCGTCTAACCCTGAACGAATTGCGTCAGGCCGTAGACACCATCAAAGCAGATGCTTCGGTCAAGGGCGTGATCGTCTCCAGCGGCAAGGACGTGTTTATCGTCGGCGCTGACATCACCGAATTCGTCGACAACTTCAAGCTGCCCGATGCCGAGCTGGTGGCTGGCAACCTCGAAGCCAACAAGATCTTCAGCGATTTCGAAGACCTCAACGTGCCGACCGTTGCCGCAATCAATGGCATCGCGTTGGGCGGCGGCCTGGAAATGTGCCTGGCCGCAGACTTCCGCGTCATGTCGGCGACCGCCAAAATCGGCCTGCCCGAAGTCAAACTGGGCATCTACCCAGGTTTCGGCGGCACCGTGCGCCTGCCGCGCATCATCGGGGCCGACAACGCCATCGAGTGGATTGCCGCCGGCAAGGAAAACCGTGCTGAAGACGCGCTGAAAGTCGGCGCCGTCGACGCTGTGGTTGCCCCGGACAAACTGGCCGAAGCCGCACTGAACCTGATCAAAGGCGCCATCAGCGGCGAATTTGACTACAAGGCCAAGCGTCAGCCGAAGCTGGAAAAACTCAAGCTCAACGCCATCGAACAAATGATGTCGTTCGAAACCGCCAAAGGTTTCGTGGCTGGCCAGGCCGGCCCGAACTACCCGGCGCCGGTTGAAGCGATCAAGACCATCCAGAAAGCGGCGAACTTCGGTCGCGACAAAGCCCTGGAAGTGGAAGCTGCAGGCTTCGTCAAACTGGCGAAAACCTCGGCTGCCCAAAGCCTGATCGGCCTGTTCCTGAACGATCAGGAACTGAAGAAAAAGGCCAAGGCCTACGACGAAATCGCCAAAGACGTGAAACAGGCTGCCGTACTCGGCGCCGGTATCATGGGCGGCGGTATCGCCTATCAGTCAGCGTCCAAAGGCACGCCGATCCTGATGAAAGACATCAACGAGCACGGCATCGAGCAAGGCCTGGCAGAAGCCGCCAAGCTGCTGGTGGGTCGCGTTGATAAAGGCCGCATGACCGCAGCGAAGATGGCTGAAGTGCTTAACGGCATTCGTCCTACGCTGTCCTACGGCGATTTCGGCCACGTCGACCTGGTGGTCGAAGCGGTTGTCGAGAACCCGAAGGTCAAGCAAGCCGTACTGGCTGAAGTGGAAGCTCAGGTTAAAGAAGACACCATCCTGGCCTCGAACACCTCGACCATTTCCATCAGCTTGCTGGCCAAGGCCCTCAAGCGTCCGGAAAACTTCGTCGGCATGCACTTCTTCAACCCGGTGCACATGATGCCGTTGGTAGAAGTCATCCGTGGCGAGAAGTCCAGCGAGCTGGCCGTTGCGACCACCGTTGCCTACGCCAAGAAAATGGGCAAGAACCCGATCGTGGTCAACGACTGCCCGGGCTTCCTGGTCAACCGCGTGTTGTTCCCGTACTTCGGCGGTTTCGCCAAGTTGGTCAGCGCCGGTGTGGACTTCGTACGCATCGACAAGGTCATGGAAAAATTCGGCTGGCCAATGGGCCCGGCGTACCTGATGGACGTGGTCGGCATCGACACCGGCCACCACGGCCGCGACGTGATGGCTGAAGGCTTCCCGGACCGCATGAAAGACGACCGCCGTTCGGCGATCGACGCGCTGTACGAGGCCAAGCGCCTGGGCCAGAAGAATGGCAAAGGCTTCTACGCCTACGAGGCCGACAAGAAGGGCAAGCAGAAGAAAGTCGCCGACCCTTCGGTTCACGAGGTACTCGCGCCGGTCATCTACGAACAGCGTGAGGTGTCCGACGAGGACATCATCAACTGGATGATGATCGCCCTGTGCCTGGAAACCGTACGTTGCCTGGAAGACGGCATCGTTGAAACCGCCGCCGAAGCCGACATGGGCCTGGTGTACGGTATTGGTTTCCCTCCATTCCGTGGTGGTGCGCTGCGTTACATCGACTCGATCGGTGTGGCTGAGTTCGTTGCCCTGGCTGACAAATACGCTGATCTGGGCCCGCTGTACCACCCGACCGCGAAGCTGCGTGAAATGGCCAAAAATGGCCAGAGCTTCTTCGGTTAAGCGCCCAGACGAATAGAGCGAGAATATTTATGAGCTTGAATCCAAGAGACGTGGTGATTGTCGACTTCGGTCGCACACCAATGGGCCGCTCCAAGGGCGGCATGCACCGCAACACCCGCGCCGAAGACATGTCGGCGCACCTGATCAGCAAACTGCTGGAGCGCAACGTCAAGGTCGACCCGAACGAAGTCGAAGACGTGATCTGGGGCTGCGTCAACCAGACCCTGGAACAGGGCTGGAACATTGCGCGCATGGCTTCCCTGATGACGCAGATCCCGCACACCGCAGCCGGTCAGACCGTCAGCCGCCTGTGCGGTTCGTCGATGAGCGCGCTGCACACCGCTGCGCAGGCGATCATGACTGGCAACGGCGACGTGTTCGTGGTCGGCGGCGTGGAGCACATGGGCCACGTCAGCATGATGCACGGCGTCGACCCTAACCCGCACATGTCGCTGTACGCGGCAAAAGCCTCGGGCATGATGGGCCTCACCGCAGAAATGCTCGGCAAAATGCACGGCATTACCCGTGAAGCCCAGGACGCATTCGGTGTGCGTTCCCACCAGCTCGCCCACAAGGCAACCGTGGAAGGCAAGTTCAAGGATGAAATCATCCCGATGAACGGCAATGACGAGAACGGCTTCCTGAAACTGTTCGACTACGACGAAACCATTCGTCCGGACACCACCCTGGAAAGCCTGGCGGCCCTCAAGCCTGCCTTCAATCCAAAGGGCGGCACCGTGACAGCCGGTACGTCGTCGCAAATCACCGACGGTGCTTCGTGCATGATCGTGATGTCGGCGCAGCGTGCCCAGGACCTGGGTATCCAGCCGCTGGCTGTGATCCGTTCGATGGCCGTGGCGGGTGTGGACCCGGCAATCATGGGCTATGGTCCAGTACCGGCCACACAAAAAGCCTTGAAGCGCGCGGGCCTGACCATCTCCGATATCGACTTCTTCGAGCTCAACGAAGCTTTCGCCGCACAGGCCCTGCCAGTGCTGAAAGATTTGAAAGTGCTCGACAAGATGAACGAGAAGGTTAACCTGCACGGCGGTGCGATTGCCCTGGGCCACCCATTCGGTTGCTCCGGTGCACGTATTTCCGGCACTTTGCTTAACGTGATGAAGCAAAATGGCGGCAACCTTGGGGTTGCAACCATGTGCATTGGTCTCGGCCAAGGCATTTCCACCGTCTTCGAACGCGTCTAAGCGTCAGGTTGACGGAAGCCGGGGCCCAGTGCCCCGGTTTTTGTTTTTTGGAATTTTTAATATTTTTTTAACAAATTTTGTAAGAGGGCCAGAGCATGAAAGTCGAACCAGGGCTCTACCAACATTATAAGGGGCCGCAGTACCGCGTTTTTAACGTGGCACGGCACTCCGAGACCGAAGAACAAGTGGTGTTTTACCAAGCACTGTATGGCGATTACGGCTTTTGGGTGCGCCCATTGAGCATGTTCCTGGAGACCGTCGAAGTTGACGGCGAGCAGGTCCCGCGCTTTGCTTTGGTCGAGGCCGAACCCAGTCTTTTTTCAGGGCAATAACGGCAGGCCGCGCAGAATGCTGCGCTTGACCTCACCTTGTTGCCACTATATATAGCGTTGCCGCGACAGGCGCCAACTGCCTTTCACTTCTCGAATTCAGGAATTTTCCGATCCATGGGCAAATCGCTGGTCATTGTGGAATCCCCGGCTAAGGCCAAGACCATCAACAAGTACTTGGGTAACGAGTACGTGGTGAAGTCGAGTATCGGCCATATCCGAGACCTGCCCACCAGCGGTTCGGCTAGCGCCAGCAAGGAGCCTGCCGCCAAGCGCGGCAAGGCCGCCGCGGGCGAAGGTCCGGTGCTCACCCCTAAAGAGAAAGCGCGCAAGCAGCTGGTCTCGCGTATGGGTGTGGACCCGGAACATGGCTGGAAGGCCAAGTACGAAATCCTTCCCGGCAAGGAAAAGGTCATCGAAGAGCTGCGCCGGCTCGCCAAAGATGCTGACACCATCTATCTCGCGACGGACTTGGACCGCGAAGGGGAGGCTATTGCCTGGCACCTGCGGGAAGCCATCGGCGGTGATGACAGCCGCTACAAGCGCGTGGTGTTCAACGAAATCACCAAGAAAGCCATCCAGGAAGCCTTCTCCAAGCCGGGCGAACTGGACATCGACCGTGTCAACGCCCAGCAGGCGCGTCGTTTCCTCGACCGCGTCGTGGGCTACATGGTCTCGCCACTGCTGTGGGCCAAGATTGCTCGTGGCCTGTCGGCCGGCCGTGTGCAGTCGGTTGCTGTAAAGCTGGTGGTGGAGCGTGAGCGCGAGATTCGTGCGTTCAACCCCGAAGAATACTGGGAAGTCCACGCTGACCTGGGCACCGCCAAGGGCGCCAACGTGCGCTTTGAAGTGGCCCGCGAGAAAGGCGAGGCCTTCAAGCCGCTGAACGAAGCCCAGGCCATGGCCGCGCTGGAGAAGCTCAAGTCTTCCAGCTACAGCATCGTCAAGCGTGAAGACAAACCGACCAGCAGCAAGCCGTCGGCGCCGTTCATCACCTCCACCCTGCAACAGGCCGCGAGTAACCGCCTGGGCTTCGGTGTGAAGAAAACCATGATGATGGCCCAGCGTCTGTACGAAGCCGGCTACATCACTTATATGCGTACCGACTCCACCAACCTGTCGCAAGACGCGGTGGCAATGGCGCGTACGTATATTGAAACCGAGTTCGGCAAGAAGTACCTGCCGGAGAAGCCGAACGTCTACAGCAGCAAAGAAGGCGCGCAGGAGGCTCACGAAGCGATTCGTCCTTCCGACGCCAACACCGAGCCAAGCAAGCTGACGGGCATGGAGCGCGACGCTGAGCGCCTCTACGAGCTGATCTGGCGCCAGTTCCTGGCGTGCCAGATGCTGCCGGCGCAATACTTGTCGACTACCGTCAGTGTGGGCGCAGGCGACTTCGAGCTGCGTGCCAAGGGCCGTATCCTCAAGTTTGACGGCTACACCCGCGTGATGCCGCAAATCGCCAAGCCAGGCGATGACGACGTACTGCCGGACATGGCTCAAGGCGATACGCTGAAGCTGATCAAGCTTGACCCGTCCCAGCACTTTACCAAGCCGCCGGCGCGTTATTCGGAAGCCAGCCTGGTGAAAGAGATGGAAAAGCGCGGTATCGGTCGTCCTTCGACCTACGCGGCGATCATCTCGACCATTCAGGACCGTGGCTACGTAGCGCTGCATAACCGTCGTTTCTACTCGGAAAAGATGGGCGACATCGTCACTGAACGCTTGTCCGAGAGTTTCTCCAACCTGATGGACTACGGCTTTACCGCCGGCATGGAAGAGAACCTCGATGACGTGGCCCAGGGCGAACGCGACTGGAAAAACGTACTCGACGAGTTCTACGGCGACTTCAAAAAGAAACTCGAAGTAGCCGAAAGCCCTGAGAGCGGCATGCGTGCCAACCAGCCGGTGATGACCGACATCCCGTGCCTGACCTGCGGCCGCCCAATGCAGATTCGTACTGCGTCCACCGGCGTGTTCCTCGGTTGCTCGGGCTACAGCCTGCCGCCCAAAGAACGCTGCAAGGCCACCGTGAACCTGGTGCCGGGTGATGAAATCGCCGCCGATGACGAGGGTGAGTCCGAGTCGCTGGTACTGCGTGGCAAGCACCGTTGCCCGATCTGCAGCACGGCGATGGACGCCTACCTGCTCGACGAAAAGCACAAGTTGCACATCTGCGGTAACAACCCGGATTGCGACGGCTACGAGATCGAAGAGGGCAGCTACCGCATCAAGGGCTATGAAGGCCCAAGCCTGGAATGCGACAAGTGCGGCAGTGAGATGCAGCTCAAGACCGGCCGTTTCGGCAAGTTCTTTGGTTGCACCAACCCGACGTGCAAGAACACCCGCAAACTGCTGAAAAGCGGTGACGCGGCGCCGCCGAAGATGGACCCGGTGAAGATGCCTGAACTCAAGTGCGAGAAGGTCAACGACACCTACATCCTGCGTGACGGCGCTTCGGGGTTGTTCCTGGCGGCCAGCCAGTTCCCGAAAAACCGCGAGACCCGTGCGCCGTTGGTCATGGAAATCGTGCCGCACAAAGACGAGATCGATCCGAAGTACCACTTCCTGTGTGAAGCGCCGAAGAAGGATCCCGACGGTCGCCCGTCCGTGATCCGCTACAGCCGCAAAACCAAGGAGCAGTACGTGCAGACCGAAGTGGACGGCAAGCCTACGGGCTGGAAAGCCTTCTACGACGGCGGCAAGTGGAAGGTCGAGGACAAGCGCCAGGGCGCTTGATCGACTACGCTGCAAAATACAAAGGCCGCCTGCATAGGCGGCCTTTTTTTGCGCTTGCAGGAGTCTCGGCTGATCCGTGACACTGTTCAGCCAGCATCACGCTTATTTCGTTGTGGAGACTGCCGTTATGGCCAACGAACTCTATACCCGTACCAACCAGAAAATTTACTTCGCGGGTTTGTCCCTGGAAGCCCTCGGCCGTGCCGAGGAAGGGAAAGAGATGAATGCCATCGCGCTGGTCCAGGCCGGGCGTGAGGCGGCGTTGTTCCACCTCTACGGCGCCCTGTTGGGGCTGTGCCATGAGATCGCCGGGTTCTACCGCTTGCCTCAGGCCGGTTCGCCGCGTGCGGAACTGATCATGAACCGCGAAGTGCTGGACAGTATGGCCATTCCCGAGTTGGCTGAGCTGGTGGAAATGGCCCAAAGCCCCGACAGTTGGGTGGCTCGTTTGCTGAAAGCGCATGCCGATATGTTCCAGCCGCCACGCGTTCCTCATGTGCCCAAGGGTGATGTGACACAGCCGCTGATCGTCGCTGTTGCCCTGGAAGAGGATGAGCCCAAGCCATTGAGTCGTGAAGAGCTGGAGAGCTGGCGCCAGGAGCTGAAGAAGATGGCGTTGCGGTTTCGCGAAGGCTTGAATGAGTGCTGAGCCGGCGTCGCTGATAGACACCACTCAAAACTGTGGGAGCGGGCTTGCTCGCGAAAGCGGAGTATCGGTCGACAGATTCATTACTGATCCACCGCCTTCGCGAGCAAGCCCACTCCCACAGTTGAACCGAGTCAGATAGAAAGTCCGGCTCAGGGCTCAAAAAGGACCATTCATCAAGCCGTAAAGAAACCTGTTCAGAACCTCACCGAGGCCGAGTGGATGACTGATATAATCCCCGCCTTTCGTGGAGAACAAACTTTTATGCCAACGTCCTTTCTGGAAATTGTTGAACTGCCTGACGGCCGAATCGAGCTGCGTCGGGCTGAGGACGAGGGTTCTCTGGTTATTTTGGATTTTTCCGAAGACGCAAAAGCATTCCTGCAAGGCCAGCACGTGGAAGTGGCAAAAGCCATGTTGAGCGTGGGTGTGCAGATGGCGGGTCGCCTGGCAGAAGGCGAGCCGGAGAAGGACGACGGGCCGCGGGTTCTTCACTGAGTATCAGTGAGAAGTTGAAGCTAACGGGCTCCTGTGTCGAGCGAGCTTGTTGTGGCGAGCGAGCTTGCTCGCGTTGGGCTGCGAAGCGGCCCTAAATAGATTTAATGCGGTGTATCGGGTACTCCACGGTGCCTGGTTTTGGGGCTGTTTCGCAGCCCAGCGCGAGCAAGCTCGCTCGCCACAGAAGCTCGCCACAACAAGCCCGCTACATCCCATTACCCCAATCGAATATTCAAACTCTGCGCATCGCCCGTGCGTGCGGCGCTGATCAGCTGTTGCTTGGCCGTAGCATTCAACGGGTTTAACCAGCTCACGACCGTATGGCTACGCCCCAGGCGCAGGGCTTCGCAGGTCAACTGCTGGGCGCTTTGCGTGCCGCGTGGTTGCAGCAGCAGTATACGCTCGCGGTTGAGGCCGGCATCCCGCAGCCAGGCCTGGGTCAGGCTGGCGGGCGGGGCGATCAGCGTCAGCCAGCGGGCGTCCTGTTCCTCGCTCAGTTCGCGAAGGACCGGCGCCAGCAGGCTCAGGCAGCTCCCTGTTGCACCGCGCAACGACAGTTCACTGAACGCCTCAGGTTCGGAGCCCCATGGGGCCTCGACCGTTTCCTTGAGAATGGGCGCAAGGGGTTGGGCCATAAAGGCCTCGAACAGCGACAGTTGTGTGTGTTGTGGGGTGTGCACGAGCTGCATGGTGCCTCCTTTAGCGGCGAATGACGCCGACGCTCAAGCCTTCGATCACCAGGTCCTGATCTTTCAGGTTCACTTCAATCGGGGCGAACTCAGGGTTCTCGGCCAGTAGCCAGACCTTGCTGCCTTCGCGCTTGAAGCGTTTTACGGTGACTTCATCGCCGATACGCGCGACGACTATCTGGCCATTACGGGCTTCACGAGTGGTATGGACGGCCAGCAGGTCGCCGTCGAAAATGCCCACGTCCTTCATGCTCATGCCGTGTACGCGCAACAGGTAGTCGGCACGCGGATGGAAGAAGGTCGGGTTGATGTTGCAGGATTCCTCGACGTGCTGCTGCGCGAGGATCGGCGCACCGGCGGCGACACGGCCGATGATCGGCAGGGTCGATTCGTCGGCCTTGGCTTCGAAGCCAGGGATGCGAATACCGCGTGAAGCACCCGGGGTCATTTCGATCGCACCTTTGCGAGCGAGGGCCTTGAGGTGTTCTTCGGCGGCGTTGGGGGACTTGAACCCCAGTTCCAGCGCAATTTCCGCTCGCGTCGGCGGGTAGCCGTTGTCATCGAGGCAGCGCTTGATAAAAGCCAGAATCTCAGCTTGGCGTGGCGTCAGTTTTAGCATGTTGATCGCTCTGTCTTTTTATACAGTGACTGGGATTATATACAGTGGACTGCACTTGGCAATCATCCTTTTGCGGCACTCCGCTGGACGGTCATTCGTCACTCGTCCTACAAGGCAGAGACAGCGCTGCCTACAGACCATCAAGGATGTGATTAAATAGCGATGAAATAGATGACTGCCCGGCCGGAAAACGGACTCGCAGGCTTGACAAGACACACTCTGAAACGTATGTTTCAAACAAGTGTTTGTCAGGCGGAGTAGCTATGGCCCAGTCGGAAACCGTTGAACGCATTCTCGATGCTGCCGAGCAATTGTTCGCGGAAAAAGGATTTGCTGAAACTTCATTGCGGCTGATCACCAGCAAGGCTGGGGTCAATCTCGCTGCCGTGAATTACCATTTCGGCTCCAAAAAAGCCCTGATCCAGGCGGTGTTCTCGCGCTTCCTGGGGCCTTTCTGCGCCAGCCTCGACCGTGAGCTGGAGCGCCGCCAGACTAAACCTGAAAACAAGCCCAGCCTGGAAGACCTGCTGGAAATCCTGGTTGAGCAAGCGCTGGTGGTTCAACCGCGCAGCGGCAACGACCTGTCGATTTTCATGCGCCTGCTGGGTCTGGCATTCAGCCAGAGCCAGGGCCACCTGCGGCGTTACCTGGAAGACATGTACGGCAAGGTTTTCCGTCGCTACATGTTGCTGGTCAACGAAGCTGCGCCGCGTATTCCGCCGATCGAACTGTTCTGGCGCGTGCACTTCATGCTCGGCGCTGCGGCATTCAGCATGTCCGGCATCAAGGCGTTGCGCGCGATTGCCGAGACAGATTTTGGCGTCAACACCTCGATTGAGCAGGTGATGCGCCTGATGGTGCCGTTCCTCGCCGCCGGCATGCGTGCCGAAACCGGTGTGACCGACCAAGCCATGGCGGCCGCGCAATTGCGCCCACGCAGCAAATCCACGCCGGCCGTCGCCAAGGCGTGACCGCCCTGGGTGTGCGCGGCCGCTTGCATCCGCTAAGCTAGCCGCCATGCCGATTTCAGCTATTTACTCGCAACCCGTTGTGCTCACTGCGCCAATCGCGCCACATGAGTGCAACGGGTTGTGTGCGTTATTTAAGGAAGGTTTATGACTGCTGCCCTGCAAGGTTCTTTAATGGTCGATGTGGCCGGTACTTGGCTGACCGCTGAGGATCGCCACCTGCTGCGTCAGCCTGAAGTGGGCGGCCTGATCATTTTTGCACGCAACATCGAGCACCCACGCCAGGTGCGCGAATTGAGCGCGGCGATCCGTGCCGTGCGCCCCGATTTGCTGTTGGCGGTCGATCAGGAAGGCGGGCGCGTGCAGCGCCTGCGCCAGGGCTTTGTGCGCCTGCCGGCCATGCGTCTGTTGGCCGACAAGCCGAATGCTGAATACCTCGCCGAGCAGTGTGGCTGGATCATGGCCACTGAAGTGCTGGCGGTCGGTCTGGACCTGAGCTTCGCCCCGGTACTGGACCTGGACTACCAGCGCAGCGCCGTAGTCGGCACCCGCTCGTTTGAGGGCGACCCCGAGCGCGCCGCTGTGCTCGCCGGTGCATTTATTCATGGCATGAACAGCGCCGGCATGGCCGCCACCGGCAAACACTTCCCAGGGCACGGTTGGGCTGAGGCGGATTCCCACGTCGCGATTCCCAATGATGAGCGCAGCCTGGAACAGATTCGCGCGAATGACCTGGTGCCTTTCGCACGTCTGAGCAAGCAGTTGGCGGCAGTAATGCCGGCGCACGTCATTTACCCGCAGGTTGATGCCCAGCCGGCTGGTTTCTCACGTCGCTGGTTGCAGGACATTCTGCGCGGTGAATTGCAGTTTGATGGGGTGATTTTCAGTGATGACCTGTCCATGGCGGGGGCGCATGTGGTTGGTGACGCAGCCAGCCGGATTGAAGCGGCGCTGACGGCGGGTTGCGACATGGGGTTGGTGTGTAACGACCGAGCAGCTGCTGAGCTTGCTCTCACAGCGGCGCAGCGCATGAAGGTCACGCCGTCGGCGCGGATTGCGCGGATGCGGGGCCAGGCGATTGCTTCTACGGACTACAAGCAGGATCCGCGTTGGCTGACGGCGCTTACCGCGCTGCGCGATGCGCAGTTGATCGAGTGACAAGAAGTGTTTGGTAAGAGCAGAAATCGTCGGAAATATCGGAATTCAGTTGCCGCTTATTCGTACTCGTAAGCAGGAAACAACCGTCTTTATCTTTGCAACGCTTGGCGTAAAGTGAATCCACATGAATAGCTTATTGACACGCCTTGTTGGCTTGGAGTGGCACGAGAACTTCACTCCCCGAACACTCGATCGTGGTTTTCACTATGTAGCCGAAGACCGCGTCCAAGTCTTGGAGGTCGGAACACAGCGACTGCTCGCCAGGTGCAGAGGCTCTGGCGGTAGTATCTATTCGCTGGTGATCTCTCTGGCCGTCACGGACGACCCGGATTGGAGTGATATCGATTGTGTGTGTTCCTGCCCGGTCGGGGTGGACTGCAAACACGCCGCCGCCGTTTTATTCAGAGTCATTGCACTGGCGGACGAGCTGGATGAGCCCAAGGCACCCAGTGATCGCCTCAATCCGAAGATCGAGCAATGGCTTAACAACATGCCCGCCGCGACGCCAGAGGTTGAATCGTTACCCAGAAGCAGCAACACCTGTTTGCTGTACCAGCTCAGCCCTGACGCCTACTCAAACCGTTGGTCGCTGGCCGTCTTCCGGGCACGCACCTTGAAAAAGGGTGGCTATGGCGAAATCAAGGCGCTGTACTCGCTCGATGAAATCCTGGCGCGTGCCCCCGGTTACATGCTTGCTGTGGACAAGCGCATCTGTCGGCTTCTTATGCTTGGGCGAGCGTACGGTCGCTACGGCAGCAGTTTTGCGCTGGAGGGCGAGGATGGCGCCGAAATTCTGCAATTGGCGCTCAAAACCGAGCGCTTATTCGTGGATTTTGATGCCCAGTTGGCGCTCAACCCAGGTCCCACGCGTGTCGCCCGCTTCAATTGGGCCGTGCAGCCAGACGGTAGCTATCGACCGCAATGGCTAAGCGACGATCTACAATTGCACGAGGTCTTGCCACTCAAGCCGCTTCATTATTTGAACCTGGATAACATGGAGCTGGGGCCGCTTGAGTATGAGATGGATGATCGCCTGGCGATTCACCTGTCCAGCTTGCCCGAGATTCCGGCAAACCAGGTTGCGTTATTCAGCCATCGCATCAGTGCGGTGGGCGCCGCGATTCCGCCGCCGCGTGCGTTGACCGAGCGAGTGGTCGATACGCTCGAGCCCCAGGCGTGCCTGACATTGGGCAGCGACGAAACCTATGCTTCTAGCGCAGAATTTCGCAGACCAATGCCGACGTTTGAACACCGTGCCGCATTGGCTTATCGCTATGGCGATAGCGTGGCCAGCGACAAGGGCGGCACTGAGATACGGTTGTTGAGCGGTACCGAAACCCAGCGTATCCAGCGTAAACCGGCGGCCGAAAAAGCCTTGCGCAAAGTCCTGACCAAACTCGGTTTTGCCAAGGTCAATCGCAAGACACGCGCGTTGCCGCAAAGCGCCGGTGAGATGTTTGATCTGGCCTCCGATGACGACTGGCTGAACTTCATTGACGATCATCTGCCAGCCCTTCAACAGGCGGGCTGGGACATCAGCATCCAGCCTGGTTTTTATTACCACGTGGAAGCCGTGGACCATTGGTACGCTGACATCGAAGAATCTCCCGGTCACGAATGGTTTGATCTGGAACTGGGGATCGAGGTCAATGGTCAGCGCTACAGCCTGCTACCGATTGTGCTGGAGTTAATAGCTCGTCAGCCCAAACTGCTCGACGCCGATTACATGATTGAACGCGCTGACGAAGAGCGCGTGCTGGTAAGCCTGGGCACTCGCGAGGGTACTAAGGTCGCGCTGCCTTATGGCCGGATCAAACCTTTGATGGCGACATTAGGTGCCCTATATCTACGCGATCCTGATGGCGACTCGCTGCGCTTGAGTGCACCGGATGCAGCCCGTCTCAGTGATTTGGATGGTATTCCGCTGGTCTGGCAGGGCGGTGAGCGCGTGCGGCATTTTGCCAAGCGCCTCAAGGAATCGACCCATGCGCAAATCTCGGCTCCCCAGGGCCTGAACGCCGAACTGCGAGGCTACCAGCTCGAAGGCCTGAATTGGATGCAAACCCTGCGAGAGCTGGGCGTCGGCGGGATTCTGGGCGATGACATGGGGCTGGGCAAAACCTTGCAAGCCTTGGCGCACTTACTCTGCGAAAAGCAGGCTGGCCGATTGCAAACCCCTGCACTGGTGGTGATGCCCACCAGCCTGATCCCTAACTGGTTGGATGAAGCCGCGCGTTTCACCCCACAGCTCAAGGTGCTGGCCCTGCATGGCGCGCAACGCCAGAGCGATTTCACGCGTTTGGCTGATTACGATCTGGTGCTCACCACGTACGCGTTGCTGCCACGCGACCTTGAAGTCTTGCAGTCCACACGCTGGAGCGTGCTGATCCTCGACGAAGCGCAAAACATCAAGAACCCCAACAGCAAGGCCGCTCAGGCTGCCCGGCAATTACACGCCGATCAACGTCTGTGTCTCTCCGGCACGCCGCTGGAAAACCACTTGGGCGAACTGTGGTCGCTGTTTCATTTCCTGCTGCCGGGCTGGCTTGGCGACAGCAAAACCTTCAACCGGGATTACCGCACGCCCATCGAAAAACACGCGAATGCGCAACGTATGCAGCACCTCACCGCGCGTATCAAACCTTTTCTGCTGCGTCGAAAGAAGGAGCAGGTTGCCACTGAGTTGCCGCCCAAGACTGAAATTGTACATTGGGTGGAGTTGAATGATGCGCAACGGGATGTGTACGAGACCGTACGTGTGGCCATGGATAAAAAGGTGCGCGATGAAATCAGCCGCCACGGTGTGGCCCGCAGCCAGATCATCATCCTTGAAGCGTTGCTCAAACTGCGCCAGGTGTGTTGCGATTTACGCCTGGTAAAGTCGGCCCCGGTTTCCAAGGCTGTGAAGGTCGGGACCGGTAAGCTGGGCAGCTTGATGGAGATGCTTGAGGAGTTGCTCAGTGAGGGGCGACGGATTTTGCTGTTCTCGCAGTTCACGTCGATGCTTGCGCTGATTGAAGACGAGTTGAAGCAGCGTGAGGTCGGGTATTCGATACTGACCGGTGACACCCTTGACCGACGTACCCCAGTGAAGAACTTTCAGGACGGCAACGTGCCGTTGTTCCTGATCAGCCTGAAAGCCGGTGGCACGGGCTTGAACCTGACGGCCGCCGACACGGTGATTCATTACGATCCGTGGTGGAACCCAGCGGTGGAGAACCAGGCAACCGACCGTGCGTATCGCATTGGGCAGGACAAGCCGGTGTTCGTCTACAAGATGATTGCGCGCGGCACCGTGGAGGAGAAAATTCAGGCGTTGCAGTTGGAAAAAGCAGCGTTGGCCGATGGGGTTCTTGAAGGCGGTGCCAGTGCCGGGTGGAAGCTGGAGCAGCGAGATATCGAGGCGCTGTTTGCGCCATTGCCAGGCTGAAAACCGTGGCGCGCCCATCGCAGCATAGGTATCTACGCAACTTTTTGTGTTGCGCTAGGCCTGTGGCGGGTTTAGGTAGATTGAGTACATATCCGTTGCTGCGGTAACGGCGGCTTAGGGTTCCGCTCTTACAGCGGGTCACTTTTGTAAAGACACAAAAGTAACCAAAAAGTCTTTGCCCCACCACTCGGTGCCTCGCTAAGGCTCGGCATGCCCTCACTCCGGCTTGAATCCGTGGGCCGCCGCGATGGGCCATCCTTGGCCCAGCGCGGCTAACCCGGCGTCCTGCCGGGTTACCCACGGATTCAAGCCTGCGTTCAGCCATCGTGGTTAACGGGGCCTGTCAGATCAAGATCAAAATCTACAGCACGGCGGCCTAGTAGCCGACCTGAGTGGTTGAAGCAAAAGCAGGGCAACAGTACTGCAAAAACAGATCAGAAGCAGAGCTGCTTTTCTGTGGGAGCTGGCTTGCCTGCGATGGCGATCTGACGGTCAGCGCTTTTCTTGCTTATTAGGCAATGGCGCAAACAACGCCTCAATATCCTCATTGCCCAATTGCCAATCCCCCGTCGTACGCCCATCCAGCACACCCGCCGCCAGGTCGGACTTTTCCTTTTGCAGGTGTTGGATTTTCTCCTCCACCGTACCCCGCGCAATCATCTTGTAGACGAACACCGGCTTCTCCTGCCCGATGCGATACGCACGGTCGGTGGCCTGGTTCTCCGTGGCCGGGTTCCACCACGGGTCATAGTGGATCACCGTGTCGGCCTCCGTCAGGTTCAACCCCACACCACCCGCCTTCAAACTGATCAGAAATATCTGCAGCTTGCCGCTCTGGAAGTCCTTCACCGGGGTGCGTCGGTCGCGGGTCTGGCCAGTCAGCAGCGCGTAGTCCACGCCACGTTTTTTCAGTTCGGCTTCGATCAGGCTCAGCATCGAGGTGAACTGGGAAAACAGCAAAATCCGGCGCCCTTCGGCAAACAGCTCTTCGAGCATTTCCATCAGGCTGTCGAGTTTGCCCGAGCTGCTGCCACGCGCGGGCAGGGTGGCGTCGTTGACCAGGCGCAGGTCGCAGCACACCTGGCGCAGCTTGAGCAGCGCTTCAAGAATGATGATCTGGCTGCGCGCCACCCCCTTGCGGGTGATCTCATCGCGGACCTTCTTGTCCATGGCCAGGCGCATGGTTTCGTACACGTCGCGTTGGGCCTCATTGAGGTCGACCCAATGGATGATCTCGGTCTTGGGCGGCAACTCCGTCGCCACCTGCTCTTTGGTACGGCGCAACAGGAAGGGTTTGATCCGACCGTTGAGGTGCTGCAGTCGCACATCACTGGCGCGCTTTTCGATGGGCACGCGGTAATCGCGGTTGAAGCTTTTTACGTCGCCCAGCCAGCCCGGCAGCAGGAAGTGGAACAGCGACCACAACTCGCCCAGGTGGTTTTCCAGCGGTGTGCCGCTCAGGCACAAGCGCTGGCGTGCATTCAGCTCGCGCGCGGCCTGGGCGGCCTTGCTGTTGGGGTTCTTGATGTACTGGGCTTCATCGAGAATCAGCACATGCAAGGGCAGGGCAGCGAGTTGCTCGATATCTTTGGGCAGCAGCGCATAGGTCGTCAGCAGCAGGTCGTAATCCTGCAAGTTCGCGAAATGTTTCTTACGTGTTGCGCCATAGAGCGCCAGCACCTTGAGCTGTGGGGTGAAGTGCGCCGCTTCGTCGAGCCAATTGGGGATCAGGCTGGTGGGCATCACCACCATGCACGGCCGATCCAGGCGCCCGGCGATCTTTTCGCTGAGGATATGCGCCAGGGTCTGCAGGGTTTTGCCCAGGCCCATGTCATCCGCAAGGATCCCGCCGACGTCGAGTTGGCGCAGCGACTGCATCCAGCTCAAGCCTTCCAGTTGGTACGGACGCAAGGTCGCGTTCAAACCCTCCGGTGCCACGCAGGTGAAGTCTTTGATATCGCGCAGGCGCTGGGCGAAGTTGCGGATCTTCTCGCCACCTTCCCATTGCAGCGGCAGGTCTTCCAGCGGGTTGAGGCGAATCGCATCGGCCTTGGCCAGGCGCAGCGTGGTGTTGCCGGGTTCCTGCAGGTAGAACTCGCCGAGGGTGGCCAGCACCGGTTTCAAGCGACCATAAGGCAGCGCCACTTGCAGTGGGCCGTGGCCGTTGGGCAGGCCCGGGATATTCACCAGGATCAGCTCGTCATCGCGGCGCCGGGCGAGTTTTTCCGGGTTGAGGATTTCGGTGTGCGAACGCATCAGGTTCAACAGGATCGGCAACAGGCTCAGCCGCTCGCCGTTGACGATGATGCCCAACTCCAAGTCAAACCAGTCGCGCTCCGGGCCTTCGTCGACCGTGGCGTACCAGTCATCGACTGCGCTCAGGTCGAAGCCGAAATCCTCATCGATCTGCAGCTCCCAACCCTCGGCGCGCAAGGTCGGCGATGCATTGAGCGTGAAGTTCAGCCAGGCGCTGTCATTGACCATCTCGAACAATTCGCCGGCGCTTTCCGGCAGCGCTTTGCTCTGGCGCGTGGCGATCTTGAAGCCGAGCAGGCGCAGTTGCTCGCGATACGGCTGCTCCAGCTCCGGGTGACGCTTGATGCGCAGGCTTTGGGTCTCCTGGCGCACGATGATGTCGGCATTCTTTTGCCCGCTGACATAGTTGCCCAGGTAGTTGAACGACAGCGCCGCGCGGTGCTGGATGTAACGCTGCATCTTGCCATTGCGCGGTTCAAACGCACTGAACTCGACACTCGCCAGCCAAAGGCGCGGCACCGGTCGCACGTCTTCCATCACCACTTGCGGCAGCACCACGCGGTTGTCCAGCACGGCCTGAAGTTTTTCCAGCAGCTCGGCATCCTGGGCGGCTGCCGGGTAGGCCAGGGTTTCCTGGACCTTGAGCAGCACCGCCGCGATGTGTTTGCAGTTGGTATGCACCGGGCACGTGCAGCGGCTGTCCACCAGAATCAGCGTGCCCTTGGCCGATTCGCGCAGCGAAATGGTCTGCCGGTAAACGTTACCGCCCGAGCCCTCACAGCTGGCAACGATGGTGCTGTCGCCGGACTCGACGATGCGCACGCGGTTTTCCAGGGCGTAGCGTCGCCCGCGCTCAAGGCTTTGCTCTTTAAAGCGATTGGCCCACGAAGGGGCCAGGGGTTTGGTCAACGACGACGTCAGGGGCATGGCGCTGGATCAGTCCTGAATGTCGGGCGGTGGCGCGCTGGGTGGTTTGGCGGTCAGCGAAGTGATCTTGATCAGCAGCGCCAGGTGGCCGCCGTCCAGGTAGTTGAGCTGGTTGTTCTTGGTGCGCACGTCTTGCTGGCTCAGGTGTTCGCTGGCGATGACGCTGCCGTTGGCGTCGAACCTGTTGATCCAGAAGTCCGCATCGATATCGGTAAAGCGCCCCAGTTGCAGGTTCAATGTGCCTTCGATAGGGAACTGACCGAACTGCTCCTGGCCATCGCTGATGGCCAGCTTCACCGGCTGGTCGCCCAGGTTCTGGTCCCAGGCCCGGTGCAGCAGCACGGTATAGCTGTTGTCGGCGCTGAGTTTGTCGACGATGTTGCCCAAGCGTGGCGGGCTCATTTTGTCGGTTGGCAGCCGTAAAGCACCGGCGTCCCAGTTTTCCGGCGCCGCACGGCTGTTGATCACCGGCTCGGCGTTCTGGCGCACCAGGATCATTTCGATCAAGTACGGGCTGTCGGCAAACGCCGAAGGGGCAACGACCACCAACAACAAGCTCAAAATGCGGAACAGGCGCATTGGGGCGTCCTTCAAGCTGATTTCGGGATGAGGCGCTCAAACAGCGCCTCTAATGTATTAAAGCGTTCTTCGGCACGTTCCATCGGCACCATGAATTTGAACAGCGTAGCCCCTTCGAACTTGTAGCGGTTGGGCTGGCCCTGAATCAGTTTGATCAGCACCAGTGGGTCCACCGGCGTTTGCGCTTCGAATTCGATACGCCCGCCTTGCGGCCCGGCGTCGACCTTCTTGATACCCAACTGCTCGGCCTGCAATTTGAGCAGGGTCAGGCGCACCAGGTTCTTGGTCGGCTCCGGCAACAGGCCGAAACGGTCGATCATCTCTACTTGCAGGTCCTTGAGGCCTTCTTCGTCGGTGGCCGAGGCGATGCGCTTGTACAAGATCAGCCGTGCATGCACGTCCGGCAGGTAGTCTTCGGGAATCAACGCCGGCAAGCGCAGGTTGATTTCCGGGCCGCCACCCAGCGGTTGATCGAGGTTCGGTTGCTCGCCCTTGCGGATGGCTTTCACCGCGCGCTCAAGCATCTCCATATACAGGGTGAAGCCCACGGCCTGGATCTGCCCGCTCTGGCCGTCGCCGAGCAATTCGCCGGCACCACGGATTTCCAGGTCGTTGGTGGCCAGTACAAAACCGGCACCGAGGTCCTGGGTGTTGGCGATGGCTTCCAGGCGCTTTTCGGCGTCGCCGGTAATTTGCTGGCGCGGTGGCGTCAGCAAGTAGGCATACGCTTGGTGGTGACTACGCCCGACCCGGCCGCGCAATTGGTGCAGCTGCGCCAGGCCGAACTTGTCGGCACGCTCGATAATGATGGTGTTGGCGCTCGGCACGTCGATGCCGGTCTCGATGATGGTCGAGGCGATCAGCACGTTGAAGCGCTTGTGGTAGAAGTCGCTCATCACCTGTTCGAGGTCGCGCTCGCGCATCTGCCCGTGGCCGATGGCGATGCGGGCTTCCGGCACCAGTTCGGCGAGGTCGGCGGCGCATTTCTCGATGGTCTTCACGTCGTTGTGCAGGTAATACACCTGGCCACCCCGCAGCAGTTCACGCAGCAGCGCTTCCTTGACCGTGCTTTTGTTCTGTTCCATCACGAAGGTGCGCACCGACAAGCGCCGTGCCGGCGGCGTGGCGATGATCGACAGGTCGCGCATACCCGACACGGCCATATTCAGCGTGCGCGGAATCGGCGTGGCGGTGAGGGTGAGGATGTCGACTTCGCTGCGCAGGTTCTTCAGTTGTTCTTTCTGGCGCACACCGAAGCGGTGTTCTTCGTCGATGATCACCAAGCCGAGGTTTTTGATCTTCACATCGTCCGACAGCAGCTTGTGAGTGCCGATCACGATGTCGATCTTGCCTTCGGCCAAATCGGCGACGGCGGCGTTCACTTCCTTGGCGGACTTGAAGCGGCTCATCACTTCCACGCTCACCGGCCAGTCGGCAAAGCGGTCGCGAAAGCTGTTGTAGTGCTGTTGGGCGAGCAGCGTGGTCGGCACCAGAATCGCCACCTGCTTGCCGCCATGCACGGCAATAAAGGCAGCGCGCATCGCCACTTCGGTCTTGCCGAAGCCTACGTCGCCGCACACCAGGCGGTCCATTGGCTTGGGCGCGAGCATGTCGGCGCGCACGGCCTCAATGGTGGTTTGCTGGTCCGGGGTTTCTTCGAAGGCGAAGCCGGCGCTGAAGGTGGCGTAGTCGGCTTTCGGGTCGGCGAAGGCATAACCCTCGCGGGCTGCGCGGCGTGCATAGATGTCGAGCAATTCGGCCGCCACGTCGCGCACCTGCTCGGCGGCTTTGCGCTTGGCTTTCTGCCAGGTCTCGGAGCCCAGGCGGTGCAACGGCGCCAGGGCGTCGTCGCTGCCGGTGTAGCGTGCGATCAAGTGCAGGCTGGCCACTGGCACGTAGAGCTTGGCGCCCTCGGCGTATTCCATGGTGAGGAATTCGGCCGCCTGGTTGTCGATTTCCAGGGTCTGCAGGCCCAGGTAGCGGCCGACGCCGTGGTCGATATGCACCACCGGCGCGCCTTCGCGCAGCTCGGTGAGGTTCTTGATCACCGCATCGTTGTTGGCGTCTGCGCGTTTTTCACGGCGCCGACGCTGCATCACGCGCTGGCCGAACAGCGGGCTCTCGGCGATCAGCGCCAGGGCCGGGTCATCCAGCAACAAGCCTTCATCGAGCGGCGCAATGGTGATTGCCAGGCGTTCTTTGCTGGCGACAAAATCCGGCCAGCTGTCGACGGTTTTCGGGCGCAGTTTCAGGCGTTCCAACAGCTCCAGCAGCACTTCGCGACGGCCGGCGGATTCAGCGGTAAACAGCACACGGCCGGGGAAGTCGCCGAGGAAGTTGGATAACGCTTCCAGCGGCTGCGTGGCTTTGGCCTGGATCGCCAGGTCCGGCAGCGTGTTCGCCGGGAAGCGCTCGCGGCCGCTGCCGGCGTCTACGTCCTGTTGGCTGGCGACGACGCGTGGCCAATTTTTCAGGCGGGCGAAGCAGTCTTCCACCGGCAGGAACAGCTCGGCAGGCGGCAATAAAGGCCGCGATGGATCGACGCGGCGCTCTTCATAGCGATTGCGCACGTCGTTCCAGAAGTTTTCCGCTGCCTGCTCGATGCCCGGCAGCGAGAACACTTGGGTGTCCTGGGGCAGGTAATCGAACAGGGTGGAGGTTTCGTCGAAGAACAACGGCAGGTAGTACTCGATACCGGCCGGTGTAATCCCGCTGCTTAAGTCCTGAAAGATCGGGCAGCGGCGGAAGTCCACGTCGAAGCGTTCGCGAAAGCGTGCCTTGAAGCGCGTGACTGCGTCTTTTTGCAGCGGGAATTCCCGCGCCGGCAGCAGCTTGATCGACTCGACTTTATCAATCGAGCGCTGGTTCTCCGGGTCGAAGGTGCGCAGCGTCTCGATTTCGTCGTCGAACAGGTCGATGCGATACGGCAGTTTGCTGCCCATCGGGAACAGGTCGATCAGCGCGCCGCGCACCGCGAACTCGCCGTGCTCGTACACGGTGTCGACGCAGCGGTAGCCACTGGCCTCCAGGCGCGTGCGCATCTGTTCCACATCGAGTTTTTGGCCGATATCCAGCACCAGGCTGCTGCCCAGCAGGAACTTGGTCGGCGCCAGGCGATGCAGGGCCGTGGTGATTGGCACCACCAGCACGCCGTGGGCCAGTTCCGGCAAGCGGTACAGGCTGGCGATGCGCTGGGAAATGATGTCCTGGTGCGGCGAGAACAGGTCGTAGGGCAGGGTTTCCCAGTCGGGAAAGTGCAGCACCGGCAAATCGGGGGCGAAGAAGCTCAGCTCCTGCTCCAGCCGCTCGGCGCTTTGGCTGTCGGCGGTAAGCAGCAGGGTAAAGCGCTTGGCTGCGCTGGCAGCCTCGGCAATGGCCAGGCTCAGGGCGGCACCGGGCAGGTTGCCCCAGTGCTGTTTACCTGCCGCGGCAGGGAGAAGCGGTAGACGCAGAACGGGCACGGAAGGTTGAGCTCCAAGCGTTGCGACAAAGTCGGTAATTGTAACGGCCCCAGGTGCCGCCTGTCAGTTGCTGACTGAGCCTATTACGGTTTGTAGGAAATGTAGTGGCTAAGACAAACAATGGCGTGTTTTGACTCAATATGTAGTGCCATTTTGTGCGTATGTTTCGGAGAGTTACGGACAAGTCGGCGTCGCTGCTCAACTGGTGGCCTTCTGGAACCCGCGTATTTACTGGGCTGCAGCCGGGTGTGATTTTTTCGCAAGCACTTTTTGTTGCCCTGCGCGCATTGCTCCGAGGGCGGTCGGGCGGCATAATGTAGCCCCTTTTTTCTGCCCCTACATGTGGAAGGTTCCCGTGACTCAGAAGCCCGACCAGTGTCTTGGTGAATGGATCGACCGTGAAGCGCTCGCTGAAGCGATGATTCCGCTTATCGGTCAGCTGTACCGCAATAACAATGTGGTGAGCTCGATCTATGGCCGCAGCCTGATCAACCAATCAGTCATCGCGATTCTCAAGGCGCATCGCTTTGCTCGCCATCGTTCCGCCGACGACAGCGAACTCTCCGTCCACGAAACATTCCCTCTGCTTAAAGCCATGAGCGAGCTCAAGCTCGGCGCGGCCTCGGTAGACCTGGGCAAGCTGGCTTACAAGTTCCGCAAAGAAGGTGCCGGCCGCAGCGCCGAGCAGTTCGTGCGTGAAGAAATGGCCGATGTGGTTGGCCAGCAAAACGCTGCCGCCCGCAAAGGCACCGACGTTGTGCTGTACGGCTTCGGGCGTATCGGCCGTCTGCTGGCGCGCATCCTGATCGAAAAAACCGGTGGCGGCGACGGCTTGCGTCTGCGTGCCATCGTGGTTCGTAAAGGTGCAGAAAACGACCTGACCAAACGCGCCAGCCTGCTGCGCCGCGACTCGGTACACGGTCCGTTCAACGGCACTATCGTCATCGACGAAGAAAACAACACCATCACCGCCAACGGTAACCTGATCCAGGTGATCTACGCGAAGAACCCGGCTGAGGTGGATTACACCCAGTACGGCATCAAGGATGCCCTGCTGGTGGACAACACTGGCGTATGGCGTGATGCCGAGGGCCTCGGCCAGCATCTGGCCTGCCCAGGTATCGACCGTGTGGTGCTGACCGCGCCTGGCAAAGGCAAGCTCAAGAACATCGTCCACGGTATCAACCACGGCGAAATCACCGCTGACGACAAGATCGTCTCCGCCGCTTCTTGCACCACCAACGCCATCGTGCCGGTGCTCAAAGCTGTGAATGACAAGTTCGGCATCGTTAACGGCCACGTCGAAACCGTTCACTCGTACACCAACGACCAGAACCTGATCGACAACTTCCACAAAGGCGATCGCCGTGGCCGTAGCGCCGCGTTGAACATGGTGATCACCGAGACCGGTGCTGCCACCGCTGCTGCCAAGGCCCTGCCTGAGCTGGCCGGCAAGCTGACCGGTAACGCGATCCGCGTTCCGACGCCGAACGTATCGATGGCCATTCTCAACCTGAACCTTGAGAAAGCCGCCACCCGCGAAGAGATGAACGAGTACCTGCGCTACATGGCGCTGCACTCCGACCTGCATAAGCAGATCGACTTCGTTAACTCGCAGGAAGTGGTGTCCACCGACTTCGTTGGCTCGCGCCACGCCGGCGTAGTGGATGCTGAGGCGACCATCACTCAAGATAACCGCGTTGTACTGTACGTTTGGTACGACAACGAGTTCGGCTACAGCTGCCAAGTGGTTCGCGTGATGGAAGACATGGCTGGGGTTAACCCGCCTGCGTTCCCGCGTTAAGCATTTGCGGTAAATGAAAAAGCCCCGACTGGTTCGGGGCTTTTTTATGTGCGCCAGGCATGGCGCGTTGCGCGAAGCGCAACCAGCTTGGCTGTGGTGGCCTCGCTGGTGACTTGGAGGTGAAAGTCCTCTACACACCCGGCAAGGGGAAGTGTTAGCCAGAGGCAAGGGTGTCGCGGGTGACTGCGAATCTGAAGGAAGCCCGAGGCAAAATGCTGGCCTGACGAACAGGAAGCGGATAGAGGCGGCGTAGCGGGGTAAGACGGCATAAATCGTTAAAGCCCAATACTTGCACGGAACGCTACGACGTATATCCGACAGGCATAAGCAGGAAGGTCGCGCGAATTACCCTGGGAGATCTGCAGGTTTGCCACTGTGCTACCGAGCGTCGAGAGGCGACGGGATGAACCTGCAGAAGTCAGCCGAGGCCGTAGTAAGTGGCGGAAAAAAAAAACCACGCCACCAAGGGCCGAACAGGTTATGCCGCCAGTAGGCGTCAGAGTCTCGTCGAATGTCGAAAAAGCAGAAATCTCTCCACAAGAGGGCTGTAACCCCAAGTCCCGGACGGAATCCGAGGCTTGCGGCTGACAGTGCGCAGACATCGGCGGCGTCTGTGACGTGGACGAACGCGGAGCCGGACACGCTGATGGCGCGGGTGCTTGCACCCGCCAACCTCAAGCGTGCGTATCAACGCGTAGTCAGCAACAAGGGCGCACCGGGTGCCGATGGCATGACGGTCGACCAGTTGGCGGGCTATGTGAAACAGTATTGGCCGACCCTCAAGGCAAGGCTGCTGGTCGGCGAGTATCACCCGCAAGGTGTACGCGCTGTCGAAATCCCCAAACCCAAGGGTGGAACACGCCAACTGGGTATCCCCAATGTCGTGGATCGCCTGATCCAGCAGGCGCTGCTGCAACAGCTCTCGCCGATCTTCGACCCTCTGTTCTCGGACTACAGCTACGGTTTTCGTCCGGGCAGAAGCGCCCATCAAGCCATCGAAACCGCTCGCGGCCATGTGGCGGCGGGTTACCGCTGGTGCGTGGAACTTGATCTTGAGAAGTTCTTTGATCGAGTGAATCACGACGTGTTGATGGCCAAAGTTGAGCGTCATGTCGAAGACAAACGCGTACTCAGACTGATCCGCCGTTACCTTGAAGCGGGAGTTATGTCGGGCGGGATCGCCAGCCGACGGCAGGAAGGGACGCCGCAAGGCGGCCCGCTCTCGCCGTTGCTGTCGAACATCCTGCTCAACGAACTCGACCGGGAGTTGGAGCGGCGGGGCCATCGCTTCGTTCGTTATGCCGACGATGCGAACATTTATGTACGTAGTCGTCGTGCTGGCGAGCGAGTGCTGGCAGGAGTTGAGCGTTTCTTGAATCAGCGTCTGAAGCTGACGTTGAATCGGGAAAAGAGCCGCGTGGCACGGCCGTGGGTCTGTGATTATTTGGGTTATGGGATGAGCTGGCATCAACAGCCGAGGCTAAGAGTGGCAACGATGAGCCTGGGCCGCTTGCGTGATCGACTCAGAGTTCTTCTGCGCGGAGCGCGGGGTTGCAAGATGGTCAGGACTATCGAGCGAATAAACCCTGTTTTGCGCGGTTGGGCGGGCTACTTCAAGCTGAGTCAGGGCAAAAAGGCCCTCGAAAAGTTGGACGGCTGGGTGCGGCATAAACTTCGGTGTGTCTTGTGGCGCCAATGGAAACGGCCCTCCACGAGGGCGCGTAACCTAATACGCTTGGGGCTCACTGAAGATCGCGCCTGTAAATCTGCCTTTAACGGTCGAGGCCCATGGTGGAACTCGGGAGCGTCACACATGAATCAGGCGTTGCCGAAGAAACTGTGGGACAGACTCGGGCTGGTCTCAATACTGGACACGATAAACCGGCTTAACCGCATAACCTGAACCGCCGTATACGGAACCGTACGTACGGTGGTGTGAGAGGACGGCGGATGTGAATCCGCCTCCTACTCTATGTCTGCAGGTTTGAGGTGTTTGGACTGGCCTCATCGCAGGCAAGCCAGCTCCCACATTTTGATGTGTGAATACAGTCAAATGTGGGAGCTGGCTTGCCTGCGAAGGCGTCCCATCAGGCGCCGCCAACCACCGCTGCCTGCGCAGTGCGCAGTTCATGCCGGTTACCCTTGAACAGCACCAAGGTGGCAATCAAGCCCAGAATTGCCGCACCACTGAGCCAAATCCCCGGCGCCGCCTTGTTATCCAATACATGGATCAGATAGGTACAGGCCGCCGGCGTAAACCCACCAAACGTCGCCGTCGCCAGGCTATAGGCCAGGGAAAAGCCGGTAGTGCGAACCTCAACCGGCATGATCTCGGTGAGTGCCACCACCATCGCCCCGTTATACGAGCCATACAGGAACGACAACCACAACAGCACAATCAGCAAATGGCTGAAACTCGGGTTGGCCACCAGCCACGACAACGCCGGATACGCCGTAAGGATCGCCAGAATCGTCGCACCGAGCAGCAGGGGTTTGCGCCCGATCTTGTCAGACACCGCGCCCATCACCGGCAGCCAGATGAAGTTGGAAATGCCCACGCACACCGTCACCAGCAATGCATCGAAGTCGGACAGGTGCAGCTCGGCCTTGCCGAAGGTTGGGGTGTACGCAGTGATCAGGTAGAAGGACACCGTGGTCATCACCACCAGTGCCATACCGGCGATAACAATGCCGAAGTTCTGACCGATCGAGCGCACGATTTCCTGCAGGGTAGGGCGATGTTTACGCGCCTGGAACTCAGGGGTTTCTTCCAGCGAGCGGCGAATCACGAAGATCACCGGCACGATCAGGCAGCCGATCAGGAACGGCACGCGCCAGCCCCAGTCACCCATTTCTTCCGGGCTGAGCCAGTGGTTCAGGCCCACGCCCAGCAAACCGGCGAAGACCACCGCAGCCTGTTGGCTGGCGGACTGCCAACTGACGAAGAAGCCCTTGCGCCCCGGTGTGGCGATTTCCGCCAGGTACACCGACACACCGCCCAGCTCGACACCGGCAGAGAAACCTTGCAACAGGCGGCCAAACAGCACCAGTAGCGGCGCCGCGACGCCGAGGGTGGCGTAACCGGGGACGCAGGCGATCAAGACCGTGCCAGCGGCCATCATGGCCAGGGTGATGACCAGGCCTTTCTTGCGGCCGTGGCGGTCGATGTAGGCGCCGAGGAAGATCGCGCCCAGCGGCCGCATCAGGAAACCGGCGCCGAAGGTCGCCAGGGACAGCATCAGCGAGGCAAAGGCGCTGTCGGTGGGGAAGAAGGTTTTGGCGATGGCCGTGGCATAGAAGCCATAGACCATGAAGTCGAACATCTCAAGGAAGTTACCGCTGACAACGCGAAAGATCGCCTTGCCTTTGCCCGTGGTGGTGGACATGTCATTCACTCATTTTGGCTATCTTATTAATGATCCTTGGTCATCATTCATCCTTGCTGCATCTTTGTAACCATATGTGTATTAGCCGCTACCGGCAATCAAAATCGATAGCTAGCTGACTAAATGCGCAGGTGTCATGGCGAGTGGAAATCACTGTGGGAGCTGGCTTGCCTGCGATGGCGGTGGGTCTGCAATAGATGAGTCGGCTGACAGTCCGCTATCGCAGGCAAGCCAGCTCCCACAGGATTTCGTGTTGGTCAGTTCAGTAGTGTCGTACGCAGGCTGTCCGACAAGCCTTTCGGCGCCAGCCAGATGCCGAGATAGGCTTTCGCCAATTCGTCATCACGGCTGCTGAACACCACCTGGTCGTTGATCTCCAGGTTCAAGCCGCGCCCAGGGCGAAAGTCCAGGGCATAACGATCGCCGCTGCGGATGTTTCGAAAGCTGGCATGCAGTTGGTCCAACTCGGGCTTAAGGCGGGCGAGGGCGGTGTTGCTTTGCTGGCGCTCCAGGGCCGTGGTGGCAGCCTTGATCACATCGTTACGGTTGATGTCGCGAAAGTAATACAGCGCCAGGCGCAGGTCCTTTTGCTGGTCCCACGCCTGTTTCGCGCTAGCGTCAGTCGGGGCGTACAACGCGGCCGCATACACATCGGCCCAGAGATACACCAACACGGCCTGGTTTTTCAGGACCAGCTCATTAGATTGCCTGGGGAAATCGGCCTGCTTGAGCCGATCAGCCTCACTGGCCAGCACGGCTACCGAAAAAATCATCATTAAACAGAAAACGACATGCCGCATAATGGCTCGTCCTGCAAAGGTGCGTGTCAGCAGTGTAATGCCAGTTTCCTGTTCCTGTAGTAAAGGCAAGACTGGCCTACGACGCGACCAAGGGTTAATGTTCGCGGCGTTGAGCCTTATATAGACTGTGCCCCGGCTCACACACTTGAGCCAAATTGTCCTTCATGCCCGCTGGCCGCGGCATGATTTAGCCAGGCGTCCAACCGTACGCCTGGCCTGTTCTGAGGAGTACGCATGGCTGTCTACAACTACGACGTGGTGGTACTGGGTTCCGGCCCGGCTGGAGAAGGTGCGGCGATGAACGCCGCCAAAGCAGGGCGCAAGGTGGCGATGGTCGATAGCCGTCGCCAAGTCGGCGGTAACTGCACCCACCTGGGGACCATCCCGTCCAAGGCCTTGCGTCACTCGGTGCGCCAGATCATGCAGTTCAACACCAACCCGATGTTCCGGGCCATTGGTGAGCCGCGCTGGTTCTCGTTCCCGGACGTATTGAAAAGCGCCGAAAAAGTCATCTCCAAGCAAGTCGCTTCGCGTACCGGCTACTACGCCCGTAACCGCGTCGACCTGTTCTTCGGCACCGGCAGCTTCGCCGACGAGCAAACCGTCGAAGTGGTCTGCGCCAACGGCGTGGTCGAGAAGCTGGTGGCCAAGCACATCATCATCGCCACCGGCTCGCGCCCGTATCGCCCGGCGGATATCGATTTCCACCACCCGCGTATCTACGATAGCGACACCATCCTGAGCCTGGGCCACACCCCGCGCAAACTGATCATCTACGGCGCCGGCGTGATCGGCTGTGAATACGCCTCGATCTTCAGCGGCCTGGGTGTACTGGTAGAGCTGGTGGATAACCGTGACCAGTTGCTGAGCTTCCTCGACTCGGAAATTTCCCAGGCGTTGAGCTACCACTTCAGCAACAACAACATCACCGTGCGCCACAACGAAGAGTACGAGCGGGTCGAAGGCCTGGACAACGGGGTGATCCTGCACCTCAAGTCCGGCAAGAAGATCAAGGCCGACGCCTTGCTGTGGTGCAACGGCCGTACCGGCAACACCGACAAGCTGGGCATGGAAAACATCGGGGTCAAGGTCAACAGCCGTGGCCAGATCGAAGTCGACGAGAACTACCGCACCTGCGTGACCAACATCTATGGCGCCGGTGACGTGATCGGCTGGCCAAGCCTGGCCAGTGCCGCGCATGACCAGGGCCGTTCTGCGGCCGGCAGCATTGTCGACAACGGCAGCTGGCGTTATGTGAACGACGTGCCCACCGGTATCTACACGATTCCGGAGATCAGCTCGATCGGCAAGAACGAGCACGAACTGACCAAGGCCAAGGTGCCTTATGAAGTGGGCAAGGCGTTCTTCAAGAGCATGGCGCGTGCGCAGATCGCCGGTGAGCCCCAAGGCATGCTGAAGATCCTGTTCCACCGCGAGACCCTGGAAGTGCTCGGCGTGCATTGCTTCGGCTACCAGGCCTCGGAGATTGTGCACATCGGCCAAGCCATCATGAATCAGCCGGGTGAGCAAAATACCCTCAAGTATTTTGTGAACACCACGTTCAACTACCCGACCATGGCCGAAGCCTATCGGGTAGCCGCCTACGACGGCCTCAACCGGCTTTTTTGAGCGGCTCCGGCCGGTGGCCTGAGCCGGCCGGGGAGACCGATTTCAGTAATTCTCGAGGGTGGCAGTGGCCAAACCGGGAAAGTCTGTAATCAGGCTATCTACGCCGAAGTCGGCGAGCCTGCGCATCAGCGCGGGTTCGTTGACTGTCCACACGGACACGTGCAAACCCTGACGCTGGGCTTTTTCCAGACGTTCGGGGGTGCACAACGTCCAGTTCAATGCCAAATACTCACAGCCGTAGTTCTGCGCGACCTTCAACGGGTCGAGCCAGGCGTATTCGGCGACGAGGCCGCGTGACAGGTCCGGGGTGAGGTCAACCGCTGCTTTGAGCACCTCCCGCGAACTTGAGGTCACCGTGACCTTGTCCATCAAGCCAAAACGTACGGCCATCTCTCGGATTGCCAGCACGGTAGTCGCGGCGCGGGTGCGCGAGGCGCTTTTGACTTCCAGTTGCCAGTGGTCGAAGTCGCATTTTTCGAACAGTTCTTCCAAACGTGGGATCGGGCACGGTTGCACCCAGCCTGGGCCGCCTTTGCGCGCATCCATCTTTGTAAGGTCCGCCGCCGAATACTCGACGACTTTGCCGCGCCGGTCGGCGGTGCGTTTGAGCGTCGGGTCGTGGATCACCATCAACTCGCCGTCCATGGACAGGTGCAAATCCAGTTCGCAGCGGCGTACACCGTGCTTGAGGCACTCCTGGAAGCTGGTCAGGGTGTTTTCCGGTGCTTCGCCTTTGGCACCGCGGTGGCCGTAAATCAGGGTCACAGTTGCTCCTTTGCGCCAGGTGTCCTGGCGGTGTGAAGGGCGTGGGGCGCCCCGTCAGTCGTCGAATCAGGTGTCTTGGGCGTCGCTCTGCTCCCGCGCCAGGCGTCGTTCCTGGGCCTGTTTCTGCAGGATATAGCGCGCCAGCAGCTGGCGTTGGGCATCGGTCATGGATTCGAATTCCGTGCCCACGTCAAACCCCTCGCCGTTGGCGTCACAATGGGTCACGCGGGCGCGCAGCAGTAAGCCGAGCGCCTGGGGCATCAATACAAGCTTGACCGCCAGGTGCGTGTCAGGCGCCAGGGGCGTGGGGTGCTGGAAGTCGATGCCGCCTTCGGAAATGATCACCGGCTGCGGGGCGCCGACCTCATCCAGCAGGCCGCGCGCCATGATCTGGCTGAGCAGATCCACGCGCTTGTTCTGGACTTTGAGGAAGGCGGCCAGGCTGCGATCTTTCTCGTTGATCTGGCGCAGCAGGTGCTGGGCTTCGAATTCGCTGAGGTGCAATTCGCTGAGCAGGTTGAACAGCGGCGAATCATCCAGCAACACTTCCTTGCTCGCCGCTTCCGGGGCAGAGAGGGTGCTGATTTGAAGTGCGATCATGTCGTCGATACGGTAGTATTCGCGGCGTTCTTCTTCATCTAATGTCGACATGGCGAACCCAAAGTAGCGGTAATGGTCTGAGTGTAAAGCTGCTTACCTGACCCCGCCACCGGGACGTCTTCTTTTCCTCCGAACAAGCCCCGACATGTTCAGACCTCTCTTCGTATTTATCGGCACGCGTTATACCCGTGCAAAGCGTCGCAATCATTTTGTGTCGTTCATTTCCTTGACCTCGATTATCGGGCTCGCCTTGGGCGTGGTCGTGATGATTGTGGTGCTGTCGGTGATGAACGGCTTCGATCATGAGATGCGCACCCGCGTGCTGGGCATGGTGCCCCACGCGACCATTGAGGGCGATTCGCCTATCAGTGACTGGCAAAGCCTGGCCGACAAGGTCAAGCAGAACCCCAAGGTGGTGGCCGTCGCGCCGTTTACCCAGATGCAGGGGCTTTTGACCAATGACGGCAAGGTGCAGAAAATTCTGCTCAATGGCATAGATCCGGCCCAGGAACGCAACGTGTCGATCATCGACAAGTTCATGTTGCAGGGCAAACTCGACGATCTGGCGCCCGGCAGCTTCGGCATCGTGATCGGCGACAAGGCCGCGGCCAAGCTCGGCGTGGGCATCGGCGACAAGCTGACCTTCGTCGCGCCGGAAGTCACTGTAACCCCGGCCGGCATGTTCCCGCGCATGAAGCGCTTCACCGTGGTCGGCACCTTCCACGTCGGCGCCGGCGAGATCGACGGCTACCTCGGCCTGACCAACCTCACCGACCTCGCACGCCTGCATCGCTGGAAGCCGGATCAAGTCCAGGGCTTGCGCCTCAAGTTCAACGACCTGTTCGACGCACCGCGCGGCGCCTGGGAAATCGCCCAGCATTTGGGTGAATCCCAATACTACGCCCGCGACTGGACCCGCACCCACGGCAACCTGTACCAGGCCATCCGCATGGAAAAAGCCATGATCGGCCTGTTGTTGCTGCTGATCGTCGCCGTTGCTGCGTTCAACATCATTTCCACGCTGGTGATGGTGGTGAACGACAAGAAGGGCGATATCGCCATCCTGCGCACCCTTGGCGCCACGCCGGGGCAGATCATGGCGATCTTCATGGTGCAGGGCACCGTGATCGGCGTGGTCGGCACCTTGATCGGCACCGCGGTCGGCATCCTGGCCGCGCTGAACGTCAGCGCCGCCATTGCCGCGCTGGAAAAAGTCCTCGGCCACAAGTTTCTTAATGCCGACGTCTACTTCATTGACTACTTGCCGTCCCAGGTTCAGGCCCAGGACGTGTTGATGGTGGGCGGCGCTGCGTTGGTCCTGAGTTTCCTTGCCACCCTGTATCCAGCCTGGCGCGCGGCACGTACCCAGCCAGCACAGGCCTTACGTTATGAGTGAATCGGGCATGAGTGAAAAAGCAATTTTGAGCTGCCGCAACCTGGGCAAATCCTACGAGGAAGGCCCGGAGTCGGTGGTGGTGCTGTCCAACCTGCAGCTGGAACTGCACCCGGGCGAACGCGTGGCGATCGTCGGCAGTTCCGGTTCCGGCAAAAGTACCTTGCTCAACCTGTTGGGCGGCCTGGATACGCCGTCCCAGGGCAGCGTCTGGCTGGCGGGCGAAGAGCTCTCGGCGCTCGGTGAGAAGGCGCGTGGCCAACTGCGTAACCGCTCGTTGGGTTTTGTGTACCAGTTCCACCACTTGCTGCCGGAATTCACCGCGCTGGAAAACGTGTGCATGCCGCTGCTGATCGGCAAGACCGCGATCCCGGAAGCGCGCCAGCGTGCCAAAGCCCTGCTGGAGCGCGTCGGCCTTGGCCATCGCCTGGAGCACAAACCGGCCGAACTGTCCGGCGGCGAGCGCCAGCGTGTGGCGATTGCCCGCGCCCTGGTGAACAACCCAGGCCTGGTGATGCTCGACGAGCCCACCGGCAACCTCGACTCGCACACCGCCCAGGGCATCAAGGACTTGATGCTGGAACTGAGCACCCAGATGCGCACCGCGTTCCTGGTGGTGACCCATGACATGAGCATGGCCCGCCAGATGGACCGCGTGTTGCACCTGCAGGAAGGTCACTTGGTCGCCATCTGACCCGTTTCAAGCCCGGCGCCTGGCGCTGGGCTTTTTCATTTTTTTAAACGGTGCCCGCGAATGTTCAGACCGTTATCGATTTTCATCGGCACGCGTTATACGCGCGCCAAGCGCCGCAACCGTTTTGTTTCGTTTATCTCGATGACCTCGATGATCGGCCTCGCCCTGGGCGTGCTGGCGATGATCGTGGTGTTGTCGGTGATGAACGGCTTCCAGCGTGAGATGAGCTCGCGCATCCTCGGCATGGTGCCGCACGCGACCATCGTCGGCGTGAAGCCGATTGATGATTGGCAGCCGGTAGCCGCTGCAGCGATGAAGAACCCTGAAGTCACCGCCGCAGTACCGTTCACACAAATGGACGGCATGTTCTCCTACAAGGGCGCGATGCAGCCGATTGAGATCAGCGGCGTCGACCCGGCCCAGGAAGGCAAAGTCTCCATCGTGGCCCAGCATATCGTGCGCGGCAAACTGGAAGACCTGAAGCCCGGTGAGTTTGGCGTGGTCATCGGTGACATCACTGCGCGGCGCTTTCGCCTGAATGTCGGTGACAAGCTGACCCTGATCGTGCCGGAAATCAGCACTGCGCCGGGTGGCATCACCCCGCGCATGCAGCGGCTGAATGTGGTGGGTATCTTCAAGGTCGGCGCCGAGCTGGATGGCTCCATGGCCCTGATCAACATGGCCGACGCCGCCGAGATACAGCATTGGCAGCCGAACCAGGTGCAAAGCGTGCGCCTCGCGGTGAAAGACCTGTACGCGGCGCCCAAGGTCTCGGCGGACATCGCCGCCAGCCTGGGCACGGCCTACAAGCCGGATGACTGGACCCACACCCAGGGCAGCCTGTTCAGCGCGATGAAGATGGAAAAGACCATGATCGGCCTGCTGTTGCTGATGATCGTCGCCGTCGCCGCGTTCAACATCATCGCCACCTTGATCATGGTGGTGAACGACAAGGGCGCCGACATCGCGATCCTGCGCACCATCGGCGCCACGCCACGGCAGATCATGGCGATCTTCATGGTGCAGGGCACGGTGATCGGTGTTGTCGGCACCTTGATCGGCGGCGTGCTGGGCGTGATTGCGGCGCTCAACGTGAGTGAACTGGTGGGCTGGCTGGAGCGCGTGAGCGGGCAGCATATCTTCAGTTCGGACGTGTACTTTGTGAGCAACTTGCCTTCGGAACTGCAAGGCGGCGATGTGCTGCTGATTTGCACGGCCGGGTTTGTGTTGAGCTTTTTGGCAACCATTTACCCGGCGTATCGGGCGGCGAAGATTGAGCCGGCGCATGCCCTCAGGTATTCCTGACTTGATCGTTCCCACGCTCTGCGTGGGAACGCCTCACTGGACGCTCTGCGTCCGCTCTTGGTGACGCGGAGCGTCACGGGCTGCATTCCCACGCGGAGCGTGGGGACGATCAGCGATCAAGCGGGCAACTCAATCACAAACCGCGTCCAACCCGCCTCAGACTCACAATAAATCCTCCCCCCATGTGCCCGCACAATCGACTGGGTAATCGCCAACCCCAGCCCCGCATGCTCGCTGCTGCCTTCACGGCGCGCCGGGTCGGCCCGGTAGAACCGATCAAACAACCTCGGTAATAACGCAGGCGCAATACCTTCCCCGGTATTCTCCACCGTCAGCGTCACGCCCCGCGTGGTTTGAACCATGCGCACCCGCACTTCGCCACCGGCCGGGGTAAACCTGAGCGCGTTATCGAGCAAATTCGACAATGCCCGGCGCAACATGCCGCGATCGCCCGCGGTATGCGCTGTGCCCTCGCGCACCAGGCTGACCTGCGCGTCTTCCGCCAGCATCGCAAAGAACTCCAGCAACGCCTCCACTTCATCGTCCAGCGCCAAGGCTTCGCGCGTGGGCATCAGCAAGCCATGGTCGGCCTTGGCCAGGTACAACATGTCATTCACCAACTGCGCCATCCATTGCAGCTCTTCGAGGTTGCTGTGCAGCGCCTCGCGGTAATCCTCCAGAGGGCGCGGCTGGGTGAGGATCACTTGGGTGTGGGTCAGCAGGTTCGACAGCGGTGTGCGCAGTTCGTGGGCGATGTCGGCGGAGAAGGCCGAGAGGCGCTGGAACGAGTCGTCCAGGCGCCCGAGCATGGCGTTGAGGGCCTGGGCCAGCTCGGCCAGTTCCACCGGCATATGCTGTTGGGGCAGGCGTTGGGTCAGGGAGTGCGCCGACACGCTGGCGGCCACTTCACCCATGCGTCGCAGGGGCCGCAAGCCACTGCGCGCGGCCCAGGCGCCCAATAACGCGGTGGCCAGGGCCGAGAGCCCGACGGTCAGCCAGATTAAATCCTGCATACGTTGTAGGAAGTGTTGGTGATGCGTGATGTCGAGCATCAGCGTCAGTTGGGGCGAGCCGGGTTGGTTGGCGACCAACGGCGCGTTGTACACGCGGTAATCGATGCCGGCGTTTTGCAGGTTATGCAGACCGGGTGCTTCGGGCAGGCTGATGCCGGGCACGGCGTCAAACCAGCGCTGGCCCTGTGCGGTAATGCGCAACGCCAGCTCGGGTTGGCGATTGAGTTCGGCGCGCAGTTGCGCTTCACGTTGCGCGAACAACTGCGGCGAATCGACACCCTGCAAGGTACTGCGCAGGGCCACCAGCTGGCTGTCGAGTTGTTGCTGGTCCAGCTCGATAAAGTGCGCCTCACTGGCGTGGTTAAACAGCACACCGGCGAGCAACGAAACCACCGCGGTGCAAGCCGCAAACAGCAGCGCCAGACGGCTGGCAAGGGACAGGCGCTTGATCAATTGAAGCGCTCCTCCAGCACATAACCCATGCCGCGCACGGTGTGGATCAGCTTGTTGGGGAAGTTGTCATCGACTTTCAGGCGCAAACGGCGGATCGCCACTTCGATGATGTTGGTGTCACTGTCGAAGTTCATGTCCCACACCTGGGAGGCGATCAGCGACTTGGGCAGCACCTCGCCCTGACGGCGTAGCAGCAGCTCCAGCAGGGAGAATTCCTTGGCGGTGAGGTCGATGCGCTGGCCGTCGCGCTCGACGCGCCGGCGGATCAGGTCCAGGCGCAGGTCGGCCAGTTGTAGCGCAGTCTCCTGCGGCGTGCTGCTGCCACGGCGCAACAGGCTGCGCACTCGGGCCAGCAGCTCGGAAAAGGCGAAGGGCTTGACCAAGTAGTCGTCGGCGCCCAGCTCCAGGCCGTGCACGCGGTCTTCCACGGCATCTCGGGCGGTCAGGAACAGTACCGGGATGTCCAGGCCGGCGCTGCGCACGGCTTGCAGGATTTGCCAGCCGTCGCGGCCCGGCAGCATCACGTCGAGGATCAGCAGGTCGTAATCCCCCGTCAGTGCCAAGTGCTGCCCACTCGTGCCGTCGGCCACCAGTTCGGTGGTAAAGCCAGCCTCGGTCAGGCCCTGGCGCAGGTAATGGCCGGTTTTTGGTTGGTCTTCGACGATCAGCAGTTTCATGGGCGACTCTTGGCAGCGGTGAGCAACAGGCTTTATACCGTGGGTGCCAGGGCAGAGGCGCAACCTGACAAAGTTGTAATCTAGCAGTCAGCTGGCTGGCAGCGGCGCCATCTTAGAGTGCTGGCCAAGCTGTTCACACATTTTTGGAGAAGCGAGATGGCGTTGCGTACACCTCTGATATTGGCCGGTTGCCTGCTGGCATTGAGTTTCGATGCTGTGGCTGACACGGCCCACACGTTCGCTTTTGGCCAGCCGGCAGCGGCCGATAAAGCCACGCGCACAGTGGAAGTGGTGCTGCAGGACATTTCCTTTTCGCCCAAGTCCCTGGACGTAAAGGCCGGTGAGACCGTGCGCTTTGTGCTGGTCAACAAAGGCCAGTTGCTCCACGAATTCAACCTGGGCGACGCGGCGATGCACGCCGAACACCAGAAAGAAATGCTCAAGATGCAGGCCGGCGGCATGCTCACTGCCACCGGCATGGGCAATATGGACCACAGCGCGATGGGGCACGGTGATATGGGCGGCATGAAGCATGACGATCCCAACAGCGTATTGGTCGAACCGGGCAAGACCGCCGAGCTGACCTGGACCTTCACCAAGGCCACGGGCCTGGAGTTTGCCTGCAATATCCCTGGGCATTATCAGGCGGGCATGGTCGGCAAGCTGACCGTTGAGTGAGGCGGTTCTTAGGCGCGGGGGCAAAGGCTGGTAGACTGGCGCGGTTTATTTAGCCAGGTTTCCGCCATGCATCCCGCAGCCGAACATTCGCCGCTGGGCAAGTCCAGTGAATACATATCCACCTACACCCCGTCGTTGCTGTTTCCTATCCCTCGCGCCGCCAAGTGGGCCGAGCTGGGCCTGAGCGCCGAGACCCTGCCGTATAAAGGCGTGGATTTCTGGAACTGCTTCGAACTGTCCTGGCTGCTGCCGTCGGGCAAGCCAGTGGTGGCCATCGGTGAATTCAGCATCCCGGCCGACTCGCCGAATATCATCGAGTCCAAGTCCTTCAAGCTGTACCTCAATTCCCTCAACCAGACCGCGTTTGCCGACACCGCAAGCCTGGAAGCGACGTTGCGCACCGACCTCAGCGCCGCTGCCGGCAAGCCGGTGAGCGTGCGCATCCGCAGCCTTGCCGAGGTTGAAGCCGAAGGCGTGCAGGCCTTGCCGGGCGTGTGCATTGACGACCTGGACATCAGCGTCAGCAACTACGAACACCCGCGCCCGGAACTGCTGCGTTGCGATGACTCGCGCATTGTCGAGGAGAGCGTGCACAGCCACCTGCTCAAATCCAATTGCCCGGTGACCAGCCAGCCCGATTGGGGCAGCGTGGCGGTGGAGTACCGGGGTTCGGCACTGGATCACGCCAGCCTGCTCGAATACCTGGTGAGCTTTCGCCAGCATTCGGACTTCCATGAGCAGTGCGTGGAGCGGATCTTTCTCGACCTGCAGCGTTTGCTCAAGCCGCAGAAGCTGACGGTGTATGCGCGGTACGTGCGGCGGGGTGGGTTGGATATCAACCCGTATCGCAGCACTGAGGACATGCCGTTCCAGAATGTGCGCCTGGCGCGTCAGTAACCATCACACAAAACAAATGTGGGAGCGGGCTTGCTCGCGAAAGCGGTGTATCAGTTAAATATCTATAAACTGACACACTGCCTTCGCGAGCAAGCCCGCTCCCACATTTTGGTTCTGTGTTGGGCTTGGGTTGGCGTTCGGGTTAGATCCCGATATTGCCCAAGGTGATCACAATATTGCGCAGCGTCCCCGCAATACCTGGGTGATCCAGTTCGAAGCCTTCCACCGCGCGATTCACATCGTCAGCGATACTGGGGGATTGGGTGGCGGGTTCCAACTCAAGCTGCACTTCAAACTTCGCAATCAATTCTTCCAGCGCTTCACGCTTTTCGGGTGGCAGCGGTGGCTCCTGGTTCAATTGCTCGCGCAGGATGGTGACCTGTTCTTGCAGTTTTTCGCGGGCAGGCATGGCGTTCTTCCTTTTATCGATAGGCACTGGCATAGACCGCGGCACGCCGCGAAAGGTCTATGGGCTGACCTGTAGATTAATCCACCGGCGCCCTCAGTGCATGATCTCGATCAGGGCTTCTCGCCTTTGAGCTGGCGCAGGCTGATGTCGGCCAGGCAGCTGCCGAGGTCGCCAAGGTGATCGATCACCGAGTGCACGCCCAGCCCATACAGCGCCACCGTGGCTTTGCCGCGCTTGTGCTCGCGTTGCTGCTCGGTCAGCGCCTGCCATTGCTCGGGCGCCAGGCCGCACAGCGAGCCGCAGGACGCCAGGCCGATGGTCCACAGCCCGGCATTCAGGCCCGCTTGCAGCAGGCGTGGCTCGCCGCTGACCAGTACGCAGCCTTCCAGGCGTTCGATGTTCAGTTCCATCAAGGCTTGCCAGCACGCGTGCGGCGCAGGCCAGCGGATGGAGGAGGGTGACGCTGCCTTGAGCCAGTCAGGCAGTGCGGCAGCCAGCGGGGTGGTCACCGAGGCGGGCAGCTCATCCAGCCAGGCGCAAGGGATGCCTTGATCCTTGAGGCTGCGCAGGATTTTCAGTGCGCCTGGGGTGGCGTGGGAGTCGGGGGAGGGCGAGTCGGTGCGCGCCTGGGAACCAAAATCCACCAGACAGCCACTCAGCCCAAAGAGTACGGCAGTCAAAGTGGGGGCGCTGGCGACGGCAATCTCGGCGTGAGGCATTTCTACATCCCTGAAATAGCCATGACGCTATCGGGGCTGGATGACAAGCGCATGACACGCCCGCTAATTGTAGGAATTTTGTGCATTTTCCGTATGTCGTTTCCCCGTAGCTGCCTAATTCAACACTTCCGTCATATACTGACGATCTTATTCAGGGCATAGCGCCCATGACAGACCATTCAAGGAGCCAAAGCTATGCGCTGGAGCCAGTACTTCGCTCAGCTATCTGTGTGTGCCACCGTCCTGTTGGCCCCGTTCGCGGCCCAGGCGGCGTCGGAAGACGACCCATGGGAAAGCGTTAACCGCCCGATCTTCACCTTCAACGACACCGTTGATACCTACGCGCTCAAGCCCATTGCCCAGGGTTATCAGTTTGTAACCCCGCAATTCGTGCAAGACGGCGTGCACAACTTCTTCCGCAACATCGGCGATGTCGGCAACCTGGCCAACAACGTGCTGCAGCTCAAGCCGCACGCCGCTGGCGTGGACACCGCCCGTCTGCTGATGAACACCACCTTCGGCGTGCTGGGCTTTATTGATGTCGGCACCAAAATGGGGCTGCAGCGCAGCGATGAAGACTTCGGCCAGACCCTCGGCTACTGGGGCGTCGGCAGCGGTCCTTACGTGATGCTGCCACTGCTGGGCCCAAGCACCTTGCGTGATGCGCCGTCCAAATACGTCGACAGCTACACCCAACCGTACCGCTACATGAACGACATCGGCTGGCGTAACAGCACCTTCGGCCTGAACATCGTCGACACCCGTGCCAGCCTGCTCGACAGTGAGAAGCTGATCACCGGTGACAAGTACACCTTTATCCGTAACGCTTACCTGCAGAACCGCGAGTTCAAGGTCAAGGACGGCAAGGTCGTCGACGACTTTTAAGCTGTGACGTTTTGAAATGAAAAAGGCGACCCCAGTGGTCGCCTTTTTTTGTGCGCGGTTTTCAGTGCATTTTCAAGATCTTGAGGCCCAGGTGCTGGCGCTCACCTTCGTTTTTGGCCCACACCACCTCGGTGTCTGCCTCCAGGCCTGCGAGGGCGGCGTGCTCTGAATCAATGCGCACCGTCAGGGTGTCCCCGACCTGAAACTGGCGAGGGGCCTCGACCTGCATGCCAGTGCTGGAAAGGTCCACGCAAACCCCGGCAATCTCTTGCCCTGCGTGGATCAGCGACACATCGGCATCCACTCGCATGCGGATGAAATCGCGTTTTTCGTCGTAGTCACGCTCGTGTCCGCTCACGGGTTCCATCCTTACTTTGTGTTGTGGTCGTGGGTGTTCTTATAACTCCCGGTGATTTGCGGTGTAAAGACGCCCGGCGACCATCGGCATGAGCTTGAAACCCCTGACGGATGGGAGTACCGTCTGCGCCTTAGAAGGGCACCTCTGCTTTACCTTTGTGCATGGGCAAAATCCCAATGCTTTGTAGGACAGAGTGGCTAGAAAGCGAATCCAGTACGTGAGCCCGGCCATTGTCGAGCCACCTACGCCAACCTAATTCTGGCGCCGTTTGCCCACATGCAAAAAACCAGTGCCACGCTGCTGATAATCGATGACGACGAAGTAGTGCGCGCGAGCCTCGCGGCCTATTTGGAAGACAGTGGCTTCAGCGTCCTGCAGGCCAGCAATGGCCAACAGGGTCTCCAGGTATTCGAGCGCGACAAGCCCGACCTCGTGATCTGCGACCTGCGCATGCCCCAAATGGGCGGCCTCGAGCTGATTCGCCAGGTGACCGAGCTTGCGCCGCAGACGCCGGTGATTGTCGTGTCCGGTGCCGGGGTGATGAACGATGCCGTCGAGGCCCTGCGCCTGGGCGCCGCCGATTACCTGATCAAGCCCCTGGAAGACCTGGCCGTGCTGGAGCACTCGGTGCGCCGCGCACTGGACCGTGCCCGCCTGCTGCTGGAAAACCAGCGCTACCGCGAAAAGCTCGAAACCGCCAACCGCGAGCTCGAAGCCAGCCTCAATTTGCTCCAGGAAGACCAGAACGCCGGTCGCCAGGTGCAGATGAACATGCTGCCGGTCAGCCCCTGGAGCATCGACGAGTTCAAGTTCGCTCACCAGATCATCCCGTCGTTGTACCTGTCGGGTGATTTTGTCGACTATTTCCGTGTCGATGAACGGCGCGTTGCGTTCTACCTGGCCGACGTCTCCGGCCACGGTGCTTCCTCTGCTTTTGTCACCGTGTTGTTGAAGTTCATGACCACACGGCTGTTGTTTGAATCCAAGCGCAATGGCACCTTGCCGGAGTTCACCCCCTCCGAGGTGCTGGGCCACATCAACCGAGGCCTGATCAGCTGCAAGCTGGGCAAGCACGTGACGATGGTCGGCGGCGTTATAGACGAAGAAACCGGTCTTTTGACCTACAGCATCGGCGGTCACCTGCCGATGCCGGTTTTATACACTCCAGACAGTGTGCGTTACCTGGAAGGGCGTGGTCTGCCGGTGGGCTTGTTCAATGAAGCCACCTACGAAGACCACATCCTGGAACTGCCGCCAACCTTCAGCCTCACGCTGATGTCCGACGGCATCCTGGACCTGCTTCCAGAGCCTACACTCAAAGAGAAAGAAGCCGCCTTGCCCCAAAAGGTCAAGTCGGCGGGCGGCAGCCTGGATGGCCTGCGGCAGGTTTTTGGATTGGCCACGCTAGGGGAGATGCCGGATGATATCGCCCTATTGGTGTTGAGCAGGAATCTTTGATGAGTACCGGAAGAATCCAATTCGCCGAGCAAGACGGGACCTTCGTCCTGAAGTTTGTCGGTGAAGTGCGCCTGACCTTGTGTTCAGCGCTGGATGCAACGATTGAGCGGATTTTCACTGCCCTGAATTTCTCGGCGATCGTCATCGATCTGACCGAAACCCGCAGCATCGACAGCACCACCCTGGGCCTGTTGGCCAAGTTGTCCATTCTGTCTCGGCAGAAGGTCGGCCTGTTGCCGACCGTGGTCACCACCCACGAAGACATCACCCGGCTGCTGCAGTCCATGGGCTTCGATCAGGTGTTCAACATCGTTGACCGCCCGATCCCGTGCCCGGAATGCCTGACCGACCTGCCGTCGCAAGACCAGTCCGAAGAAGTGGTACGGGTCAAGGTGCTCGAAGCGCACAAGATCCTGATGGGCTTGAACGAGTCCAACCGCGAAGCCTTCCACGACCTCGTGAACGCCCTGGAACGCCACTAACCTCCCCGTTGAAACCCAATTCCAATGTGGGAGCGGGCTTGCTCGCGAAAGCGGTGGGTCAGTTATGAATTTACTGACTGACCCACCGCATTCGCGAGCAAGCCCGCTCCCACAGTTGAACTGCGTTCGGCGTTGAATAAGTTAAGTACAAAAAAGGGCGGCACCCGCGAGGGTGCCGCCCTTTTTGTCGCCGCCCGCTTTTTACAGCTTGGCAGTCAACAACGCCTCAAGCTTCTCCTGATCCCGAGCAAACTGACGAATGCCCTCCGCCAGCTTCTCAGTCGCCATCGCATCCTCGTTGGACTCCCAACGGAACTGCGCTTCAGTCAAATGCACCCGCGCTTCACCGGCGTGGCCTGGCGCCAACTTGCGCTCCAGCTTGCCTTCGTCCGCCGCCAGTTTCTCCAGCAGGTCCGGGCTGATGGTCAGGCGATCACAGCCGGCCAGCTCTTCAATCTGGTTGAGGTTACGGAAGCTCGCACCCATCACCACGGTCTTGTAGCCATTGGCCTTGTAGTAGTTGTAGATGCGCGTCACCGACTGCACGCCCGGATCATCCGAACCGGTGTAGTCGTTGCCGTTGGCCTTTTTGTACCAATCGTAGATACGGCCCACGAACGGCGAAATCAGGAACACCCCGGCTTCGGCACAGGCCACGGCCTGGGCAAACGAGAACAGCAGCGTCAGGTTGGTTTGGATGCCTTCTTTTTCCAGCTTCTCCGCCGCGCGGATGCCTTCCCAGGTGGAGGCGATCTTGATCAGCACGCGGTCACGGCTAACGCCGGCTTTGTCGTACAGGTCGATCAGACGGTGCGCACGCTTAAGAATCGCGGCTTCGTCGAACGACAGACGGGCATCCACCTCAGTGGAAATACGGCCCGGTACTACTTTGAGGATCTCTTGACCTACCGCCACCGCAAAACGGTCGCTGGCCAGGCCTACGTCACCGTTGCAGTCCTTCACGCACTCATCCAGCAGCTTGGCATAGCTTGCGATCGACGCGGCCTTGAGCAGCAGGGAGGGGTTAGTGGTGGCGTCTTGCGGCTTGAGCTTGGCGAGGGTAGAAAAATCGCCGGTATCGGCTACGACGGTGGTGAATTGCTTGAGTTGTTCCAGCTTGGAAGTCATGGGCGTGCTCTGTCCTGTGGGTCTGATGACATTACCCGAGCGCCGGCAGGCGCTCAAGGGCGCAAATGCGTTCGATCGTTTGCGAGGGCAACAACCTGAAAACAGCCGTTTGAATCACCGGCCGTACTGCTAAATAGGAGACCAAAACCGCCGACAGGTTCCCCTTATATTGATCGTTCCCACGCTCCGCGTGGTAACGCCTCCTGGGACGCTCCGCGTCCCGCTACCAACGCACGGCTCAAGCCCAGCGCAATAGTGACGCGGAGCGTCACGCCCTGCATTCCCACGCAGAGCATGGGAACGATCAGTTGGGGGAACCGCCAACCCCAGCCACCCAATAAACCAACTGACACCCAACCCGCTAAATCACCGCCCCTCCAACAACTCCCCCGCCTGATCCAACAACGCCAACGGATCACTCGCCTTATGAATATCCACCGACAACATCTGCCGAAATTTCCGAGCCCCCGGAAACCCAGTCCCCAACCCCAACACATGCCGAGTAATGTGATGCATCACCCCGCCACTGGCCAAATGCTCCGCAATATAAGGCCGCAACAGCGCCAACGCCTCCGCCCGACCAACCACCGGCGCCGTACTCCCAAACAACTGCTGATCCACCTCCGCCAGCAAATACGGATTGTGATAAGCCTCCCGCCCCAACATCACCCCATCAAACACCTGCAAATGCGCCTGGCACTGCTCCAGCGTCTTGATCCCACCGTTCAACACAATCTCCAATTCCGGGAAATCCTGCTTCAACTGCGCCGCCACGTCATAGCGCAACGGCGGAATATCGCGATTCTCCTTCGGCGACAACCCCTCCAGAATCGCAATCCGCGCATGCACCGTAAAACTGGTACACCCCGCATCCCTCACCGTCCCAACGAAATCACACAGCTGGGCATAACTGTCCCGCCCATTGATCCCGATACGATGCTTCACCGTCACCGGAATCGACACCGCATCACGCATCGCCTTCACGCAATCCGCCACCAGGGCAGGGTGCGCCATCAGGATCGCGCCGATCATATTGTTCTGCACCCGATCACTCGGGCAGCCGACGTTCAAGTTCACTTCATCGTAACCGGCCGCCTCAGCCATGCGTGCGCATGCGGCCAGGTCAGCGGGGACACTGCCGCCCAGCTGGAGTGCGAGAGGGTGCTCGGCTTCGTTGTGACGCAGGAAGCGGTCGTGGTCGCCGTGCAAGATCGCGCCGGTGGTGACCATCTCGGTGTAGAGCAGGGCGTGCTTGGAGAGCAGGCGCAGGAAGTACCGGCAGTGGCGGTCGGTCCAATCCATCATGGGGGCGACGGAGAAGCGGCGGGAGAGGGGAGCGGTTTGTAGGGGCATTGGGGTGTCTGAGTCAGCGAGGCGAATGGGGCGCAGTTTATCAGGGATGGGTCTAGGGTGTGGGAGAGGCGTGTTCCGCGCCATTCACCACTTTGAACGGGGACGTTGCCGTGTGTGGAATATGCCGAGGATTTGCAGGCGATCACCGCGTACTCGATACGGGATCAGATAGGACCAGTTGGGTACCGACCATTCTCGGTTGTGTTTGACCCCACCTTCACGGCCCATGGAGGGAAACTGAGCTAGCTTGTCGACGCTGGCGAAGATGGCGTCAGCTGCCTTTGGATTTTCGAGAGCGATATAGTTTGCTTCGTCTTCCAGATTTTTGAGTGCCTTTTCAAGCCACTCAACCCGCATTCCGGCTCCAGCGCCTAGCACGCATCGCTGCGACTTGGTCTTCGGTGGCGAATTTGCCTTGGTCGGCTTCTTTTACTGCTAACTCGATTTGGGCGGTCAGCGTTTTTTCGTGCTCAATGTAGTCGCGCAGAACGTCCATCGCCAGGTAGGTCACAGTCTGGCCGTTGGTTTTGGCCCGGTCGGCGAGAGAGTTGGAAAGGTCTTCTGGTAAGTTTAGGGATATTCCAGTCATGGTGGCCTCGAGGGTGCACGTTTGTGGGGCATCTTACACCGTGGAGTGCAGGGGCGAATCAGCAGGTCGTCGTGAGATGTATCCTGACGTGATTCGTTTGTTCTGCTCTCTAACCTCAACGCCGGAGTATCGTGGTCTGACCCCGATATCATGACCCCGACATCACAAGTTTTTTGCTATGAGGCTTCTTATGCAATTTTTAATGCGCTTCGATTACTGATTTACCGAATAATATTAATTGTGTCGAAAATCCGCTTGAGCCTTTCGGGGTCGTCGAAATAAGCCATATCATTAATTACCAGTGTGCGTACTTTAGGAACGGCCGCGATTATTGTCTTTTCAATTTCATTGACGATTGGCATTAATAGAGGGATGTCCAGCAGGAATCTTTCCTTCAGTTGGGTATCGGTACTGCATCCAGCGTGCATGCCATTAAATAAATCTATGCGGCGTTCTCTGTCGGGGTCTGGATCAGGGAATTCACTGTAATCTTTGGCGAAAAAACGCCGGCTACTCTCAAGGCACTGCTCGAGTATCGAATCAATCAAGTCTTGATTTGTGAGACTAACATGAGGGTGCATTAGCTTAAGAATCGAGCTTGGACTTGCACTAGACATGACATTTGGAAGGATTCGCCTTATTAAATATTGGGCCACAACGTTCATCGAGAATGGAAGAACCTGCCCAGTGTGAACATAAGGTATGGTAAGTTTCTCTAGCATCTCAGGCATGATTAGCGACGCTGCAAAGTCTTGAGCTTTAATATCAAGAAATAAGCGTAAATCAGAAGCTTTTTTTATCAATTCAGAGAATCCGTCCTTGCCTAAGAACTTAAAATATTTTTCTGAGTAGCCATAAAGATCCACATTGCCCAAAGCGATCTGGAATTCCGGTGGTACAGAAGCAAGGCGTTTATATAAGGCGCTCAAGTTTTCATCAGTGAGAAATTTTATCCCAGATGCTTCCAGTTTTTTGGTAAGGATTTCATCGAACTTAGTAGGGTCTAGTACTGGCATTGTTCTAAAAAATTTAGACATGACAGTTGGATAGCTTGATAAGCTGATGTTTAGGTCAATACCAGTATATGACTTAACAGTCAGCAAACCTAGCGTTCGTTTCACATATTCAAGTGCTTTCTGTTCGTCATAGGCTTGAAACGTTGCGTATCGCTCTATAAGAGTTTGAATGGTTCGAAGTGTACTGCCTGAATCAATTTCCACTTGGCACTCAACGCAAAAAGATGAGAGAAGTGTTACTGCGGGTTCGAAGTAGCCACCACTGGCGTAGAGATGATATTCGAATGTCGCAGGTGAAGGCAAAAGACTTTCTTCACTTAGAGAAAACATCAGAAACTTAATTATTTCTTCAAGGACTTCTGGGCGCGACATTTTTTTCTGAAGCTTTTTGCATTGTACAACTCCTACGACTTGGCCTTGACGGTACAGTAAACAATCCCTACCACGCTCCCCCACGCCCTTCATTAACACTACATGGTCAAAGTTTGAATAGTCATGTTGTTGAATTCTTGCCTCTATTAGTGAATACACCAATATTTCAAATTCGCGATCCCCTAGCTCATTCAGTGGCAATGCCGGTAGGCCAATGTCTACTGCATGAGGTTTATACCCTTGAGTGATTTCGTCATCGATCTGGCTTTGGGGCACGGAAATCATGATGAATCCTTGTAAAAAATTCTGACTTTGTCAGCGAGGCTTGTTAAAAAATACTCTAACTTTAAAGAGATACAGTCCTTTCAGGTAGATTAGTAGCATAGCTAATTTATCTACCCGCTTCTCCATTTTTCGCAGACGTCAGCATTTGATCAGTATTGGCCCTATCCCGTCTGTCAAATACTATATATCAACCATCACCAAGCATGCCTGTGCGACGATCCTCACCGGCTTAGCAAAACTGGTGTTGAGGTGATTGCTTAGGAATTGCTACAAGAGAAACGCTCGTGCGACTTTTTATCAGACAGATCAGGGCGAATGGGGTGCAGTTTATCAGAGATGGATATTGGGTGTGAGAGAGGCGTGTACTGCGCTTCTCACCACTTCGCGCTTAGCATTGCTTCGTTTGGAATGTGTCGAGGATCTGAGGTCGGCCAGTACGTCAGATATAGTGGCCTGACCCCGATATCCTAGAGTTTTGAAATGGTTATGAGTAATAGCCGACTCATAGACCTAGCTCTTGCTCCACAATGCTCAGAAAATTCTCCTCGTTAAATTCAGAAGTATTCTGCCGAGGTCTCCCATTGGGAGGGATTTTTTCAATAAGCCACTCGTAATCGTCAGTGTTAGGCTTAGAGCTTGTTTTAATTAAGTAGCAGTCGATTTTTTTGCATTTTATATCTATCCGCCCTGTTCCGCCCATAATGAATCGCGCAACTGGTTCAATTGTTAGGGATTGTCGGTTGACGGTAATAGATAACTTGTCAATTGAGTAGGTGTATCTGTTTTCTGATGAGGGGCTTTCGTGTATGGAGATTGATTTACGCTCTGTTGTAAGACCAGCCGAAACTAATGGTGCAAGCCATGTTTCGATTTGATCATAAACGCGATAAACCTCCGAAGGCCATTGTGCGATAGCTTTGTCTAAAAGGGCGTTACCTTCTGCTTCACTTTCCAGTTTTTTTTTCAAAGCGGCTGCTAGCTCTTCTGCCTTACTCATTGTGATTTCCTATCTTTGCTTTGAGAGTTTTCGTGGGGGCGTATTGGAATGTATCGTAATGGAAGATTTCGAACAACTACGTTAGCGGTGTAGTTTTTTGCCGTGGATACCGTCAAATAAAAGAGGGGCGGCCGAATATCGAGGTCAGGCCACAATAGCTCTTGGGACATTTCCCACATCTTTCTCAGCTTGCCCCTCAGACCTCCCCTCGCTAACCTCCCCAAACCGCTGTAAACCCAGCGGCCGGATGTGGAAGTCCGAACCAAGCTAAGACGCAATCGTCACAAACACCTACCGGCGTTTTTTTACGTCTGTATCATGTGTTTCGGCGGCTGTGCGCGGGGCACTTCGGTGCGCCGGGTCCTTAGCCCTGGTCTTCCACACCTGCGTACGGCTGCCACCCTCATGTGGAAGTGAGATTGGCAGTTCCTGAACAGTTAAGGAGCTTCGCCATGCACAAGGTCACACCTAATCCGCCTCATGCCTCAAACGCTGAACCCGCCGATGCCAAACTTTATGCTGCGGCTGAGCGTGCTATCCATCATTACCTGCCGCCATCTGACGACACTGCTCCCGCAGAGCAACCACCCAGCAACCTATTCTCCGTCAGCCCCAACATCGACACCGAAACCCTCCTAGCCAACGCCGCCGAAAACCTCGACTCCGCCAACCAAATGGCCGCCACCCTGGCCTTCGACCTCGACGAACCCCACCGCGCCATCATCCTGGGCATCCAGCAACTCATCGACCTAAGCGCTCTACTCGTCAACCGAGCCCAAGAGCAAGTCGCGCCTGCCGCCAGCCCGGCCACCGCCTGACCCCCAACCCCGCCGCCTTAACCCAAGGCGGCGACCTGAACCCATGCTGTCACCCCGCAAAATTTCATAATACCCAGCGCCTTTGAGGTCTACGATCCTCTTCAAGAGAGGGCCCCCGCGCCTCCAGCCCACAGGGAACTGAAAAGATGATCTCGAACCTGGTTAAAGTCGTGATGATTGCTGGCACGTTGCTGTTGGGCGCTTGTTCGACGGGGTCGTCGGGCGGGAGTGGTGACCCTTGTTTCTCTGGCGGATGCCAGGCGTTTGGGGACCATAGTCCGAGCAAGGCGGCCAAGATGAGTTTTGGCGGCAGTGGGTTGGGGAGTAGTTATGGGGAGTATGGGTCGGGGTTGTTGCATGATGATTGATGGAGTGGTGGGGCAGTCATTGACTTGGTGACTGACCCACCGCTTTCGCGAGCAAGCCCGCTCCCACATTGGATCTTGGGTGGGCTTTAAAAAGTTGGCGTTAGTGGCCGCCCTTCATGCGGCGGGCGATGAGGTAGATGCCCAGGCCGACCAGCGCTGTGGCGGCGCCGATGTAGCCGGTGCTGGTCCAGCCGTAACCCGCCGTAATCGCCATCCCGCCAAACCACGGCCCCAGCGCGTTCGCCAGGTTGAACGCCGCGTGGTTGGACGCCGCCGCCAGGCTCGGGGCTTCGTGGGCGATGTCCATCAGGCGGATTTGCAGCGGTGCGGCCAACGCCACCATGGTGCCGACCAGGCCCATGCTCAGCAGCACGCCCCACAGCGACGATGCCGCGAAGGGGAAGAACAGCAGCACGGCTATCGACCACACCAAGATCAAGCCCACGGCGCGAAATTGCATGCGGTCGAACAGTTTGCCGCCGGCGATGTTGCCGATGATGCCGCCTACGCCAAACGCGGCGAGGCCGAAGGGAATCCATTGTGGCGAGACTTTGGTCACTTCGAGCATGGTCGGGGCGAGGTAGCTGAACACGCAGAACATGCCGGCAAAGCCAATCGCGCCAATCGACAGGGCCATCCACACCTGGGGTTTGGTGAAGGCGCGCAGTTCTTTGCGGGGGTCGCTGCGCGGTTCGTCGCGGCGGTCCGGTACGAATTGCCAGACGAGGGCGATGGTGCACAGGGCGATGGCGCTGACCAGGGCGAACGCCGAGCGCCAGCCCAGGTGTTGGCCTAAGAAGGTGGCGATGGGGTTGCCGAGCAGCATGGCGAGGGTGAGGCCCATCATCACGCGGGCCACGGCGCCGGCGCGTTTGTCGTTGGGCACCATGCTGGAGGCGACGACGGCGGCGATGCCGAAGTAGGCGCCGTGGGGCAGGCCGCTGATAAAGCGGAAGGCCACCAGCGAGCCGAAGGTCGGGGTGAAGGCGGTGGCGAGGTTGCCCAGGGCGTACAGGCCCATCAGCAACAAGAGCATGTGTTTGCGCAGCAGCTTGGCGCCGAGGATGGCCAGCAGTGGCGCGCCGACCATTACGCCGAGGGCGTAGGCGCTGATGGCGTGGCCGACTTGCGGTTCGCTCAAATTCAAGTTCTGGGCGATGTCGGGCATCAGGCCCATGATGGCGAATTCGCCGGTGCCGATCGCGAAGGCGCCCACGGCCATGGCAGCTTCCATTTTGGCGGCGCTGCGCGCGGGCAGTACGTGCCCGGGTGTTTGCTGGATAGTCATGGGTAACTCTGTTTGGAAGGATTGCACGAAGGACTGCCGCCGATGCTACGCAAGCAGCGGCGAGGGTGTCTAGAACAGCCTTTTGCAACAGAGTTCAGTTTCATCAACGCGCCTGTGACGCCACGTCGCGTCTGCCAGGCTTGACACGCTCGGGTTAAAACCCGCGATTTAGAGCTGTCAATTGGCCAAACGACGCATAAACGCTGTTTAGCGTGATATTCTGCGCGCCGTCTTGGTCTAGTCTTTCCCCGGTGCGTACACCCGTATACGTCCCGGCGGTTGGCTGTCGCCCAGGTAGCTGAAGCCAATAATGATAAAAAGTCAGCGCAGAAGGGACAAAAACAGTGAGGTCGATACGTCGGCCTTGTGTGCCCACCCTGCGGCTCTGTAGTGAATGTGCAAACCCCGCGATGTGCTGCCTGGCGCAGCGTGATTGAGGGTTGCCCATGCTCAGGGGCGGTGGGGCGGATGGCGTTTTATCATAGGTGCTACTGATGTTTAAAAAAGTAAACACTGCCCTGCTGGGGCTGGCTTTGTCGATGGGGATCACGTCCGTTCAGGCGGAAGAGGCAAAGAAAGTCGATGTGCTGCTGATCGGCGGCGGCATCATGAGTGCGACCCTGGGTGTTTGGCTCAACGAGCTGCAGCCGGACTGGTCGATGGAGATGGTCGAGCGTCTTGATGGCGTGGCCGAAGAAAGCTCCAACGGCTGGAACAACGCCGGTACCGGTCACTCGGCCCTGGCTGAGCTGAACTACACCCCGGAAAACAAGGACGGCACCGTTGAGATCCCGAAAGCGGTCGAGATCAACGAAGCGTTCCAGATCTCCCGTCAGTTCTGGTCCTGGCAGGTCCAGCAGGGCGTGCTGAAGAACCCGCGTTCGTTCATCAACTCCACACCGCACATGAGCTTTGTGTGGGGCGATGACAACATCAAGTTCCTGAAAAAACGCTACGAAGCCCTGCAAGCGAGCCCGCTGTTCGCCGGCATGCAGTACTCCGAAGACCCGGCGCAGATCGCCAAGTGGGTTCCGCTGATGATGGAAGGGCGTGACCCGAACCAGAAAATCGCAGCCACCTGGACCCCGATTGGCACCGACGTGAACTTTGGCGAGATCACCCGCCAGTTCGTCGCGCACCTGCAAACTACGCCGAAGTTCGACCTGAAACTGTCGAGCGAAGTGCAGGACATCACCAAGAACGCCGACGGTTCGTGGCGTGTGAGCTACAAAAACCTGAAAGACGGCACCAAGACTGAAACCGACGCCAAGTTCGTGTTCATCGGCGCCGGCGGCGGTGCACTGCACCTGCTGCAGAAGTCGGGCATTCCTGAAGCCAAGGAATACGCAGGCTTCCCAGTGGGCGGCTCGTTCCTGGTGACCGATAACCCGGCCATCGCCGAGCAGCACATGGCCAAGGCCTACGGTAAGGCTTCGGTTGGCGCGCCACCGATGTCGGTTCCGCACCTGGACACCCGCGTGCTGGATGGCAAGCGTGTGATCCTGTTTGGCCCATTCGCGACCTTCTCGACCAAGTTCCTGAAAGAAGGCTCGTACCTGGACCTGCTGACCAGCACCACCACCCACAACATCTGGCCAATGACCAAAGTCGGTATTCGTGAATACCCACTGGTCGAGTACCTTGCCGGCCAACTGATGCTGTCGGATGACGACCGCTTCAAGGCACTGCAAGAGTACTTCCCGAACGCCAAGCAGTCCGACTGGCGCCTGTGGCAAGCCGGTCAGCGCGTGCAGATCATCAAGCGTGACGAAGAACAGGGCGGCGTCCTGAAACTCGGCACCGAAGTGGTCAGCTCCGCCGACAACTCTATCGCAGGCCTGTTGGGTGCATCGCCAGGCGCGTCCACCGCAGCTCCGATCATGCTGACCGTGCTGCAAAAAGTGTTCAAGGACAAGGTCGCGACTCCTGAGTGGCAGGCCAAACTGCACCAGATCGTACCGAGCTACGGCACCAAGCTGAACGACAGCCCTGAGGCTGTTGCCAAGGAATGGGCCTACACCGCCGGTATCCTGCAACTGACGCCGCCGCCTGCGATTCCGCAGATGACCGCACCAAAGGCTACCGAGGCTGCCAAGCCTGCGGCTGAGCCGAGCAAGCCGGCGTCTGACCTGGCGCTGTAAGCCAAAGGTTAAACCGCTGTAAAAAAGCCCGCTGAACCGGTAACGGTCAGCGGGCTTTTTTGTGCGCGGTGTTCAGGCGCGGGCGCGTTCGACCGGCGGCAGTTCCACCGTGCGCTCGGCCGCCGCCAGCGCCGCTTTTAAGCCCGCCTGGTCCAGCGGCACGCAGTACGCAGGTTTTGCCCGCTCAAAACGCCAGCTTTCATCCAGCTTGCCGGCGTCCACGGCATCGAAACCGAGCTGGTCGAGCAGCTGGATGACTTGCGCCTTCGCTGCGGCGTCATCGGCGGCCACCGGCAGTGCGCGGCGGTCGGGCGCGCCGTGGGGGCGGGCGTCTTGTGTCAGGTCCGGCGCAAAGATCGCATTGAACACTTTCACCACGTGTGAGTGCGCTAGGTGCTCGGCGAGCAGCCGGCTGGTGGTGGTTTCAAAGCGGTCCAGTACGGCGATATGCCCATCGCGGTTGGGGTAGTAATTGTTGGCGTCCATCACCGTTTTGCCTTCCAGCCATTGCGCGGGCACGCTGCGGTAATGCTCCAGGGGGATCGCCACCAGCACCACGTCGCCATACTTGGCGGCGTCTTCAACGCTGCCCACCTGAACACCGAGTATGCCGCTGAGCACGCTGCTCATGGTCTGCGGGCCACGGGAGTTACTCAGCATCACCTCATGCCCGGCGGCCAACGCCAGCTGTGCCACGGCACGCCCGATAAAACCTGCTCCAATCACGCCGATCTTCATGGTCTTGCTCCTCGTAAGTCGTGGAGCGGCTATGATGATTGGCAACTGGTTGGCGATAAATGAGCGTTTCGGCGTTGGTGTTGTTACTGGGAGTAGGGAATGATGGACCGCCTTTCAAGCATGAATGCCTTTGTGATAGCCGCCGAGTTGGGCTCCTACGCACGCGCCGCCGAGCGCTTGAACATGTCCGCGCAGATGGTTGCCAAGCATGTTGCCGCCCTGGAGCAACGTCTCGGAGCACGCTTGCTCAACCGCACCACGCGTCGGCAAAGCCTGACGGAATTGGGGCACGCGTACTACGAACGCTGCAAACATATCCTGACGGAGGCCGAGGCTGCCGATTCGCTCGCCCAGATCATGAATGACACACCGCGCGGCAAGCTGAAAGTCACCGCCCCGGTTACCTTCGGTTCCTACAGCCTGATACCGCTGATTACCGCGTTTTTGCGCGACAACCCGGACGTGGAAATTGACCTGCACCTGACGGACCGTTTCGTCGACCTGGTAGAGGAAGGCTATGAAGCGGCGTTCCGTATCGGCCCCCTGGCCACCACCGGTTTGACCGCTCGGCCGCTGTCGCCTTATCGCCTGGTGGTGTGCGCGGCGCCTGCTTACCTGGCGGCGCGGGGTACGCCGCAGTGTCCGGCGGACCTGGCGCAGCATGAATGCCTGGGCTACGCCTTTTGGTCACGCCCGGCTGACCGTGAATGGGTCTTCCACCAGGGCGCGACGGCCTACACGGTGCAGGTCGCCAGCCGCCTTCAGATTAATGAAAGCCGGGCGTTGATGTCGGCGGCACTGGATGGGTTCGGCATTGTTCTGGGCCCCGAAGACTTTCTGCGCACGGCCTTGGCCCGGGGTGAGTTGTTGCGGGTATTGCCGGCGTTTGAGGCGCCCAGCCGCCCCATGCACTTGGTCTACACGGCCAACCGGCAGCGTACTGCCAAGTTGCGGCGATTTGTCGAGGCGGTATTGGTGCGCTTCGGCCCGGCGTGAGGGCTCAAAGGTGGAAACCCTGTTTAACCTGCGCATACAGATGAAGGGCCAGTGCGTTGCTGCTATCGCACAGCAGGTACAGATGATGCACCGGCAGTGGGGGTAACTCGAACCCTGCAATCACTTGTGTCAGCCCCGCGCCCATGCGGCTTTCCTCGATCAACCCTACCGCCACGCCGCTGCGGATACAGGCCTCGACCGCCGTGGAGTTGGGGCTCTCGAGCAATACCCGGTGGTAAATCCCGTGATCCTTCAGCGTCTGCAGCGCCGCCGCACGGTAGGGGCAGCCGGCGACGGGCACGGTGATCGGCAGCGCCGCGTTCGGCGGGCAGTTGAAGCCCTCGGCCGCCACCCACAGCGGCTGCACCGGCCCCAGGCGTTCGCCCTGGGCCAGGGGTTGGGCGCTGACGGTGATGGCCAGGTCGAGCTGGTTAGCCATAAACATATTCAACAGTTCACCGCTGGTGCGCGCTTCAACTTCCAGCTCAAGCAGCGGGTTGTCAGCGATCAAGCGGGGCAGAAACTCCTGCATGAACGCCGGTGCGTAGGTGTCGGGAATACCCAGGCGAATCTTGCCCTGCATGCGCTGCGGCATCAGCGCAATCAGCAGGCGGTCGTGGCTCTTGAGAAACTCGGTGGTTTCGCTCAGAAGTTTCTGGCCGTACAGCGTCAACTCCACGCCTTGGTTGCTGCGGCTGAACAGGCGTTGGCCGATCTGATCTTCGAGCTTTTGAATCTGCGTGGTCACGGTCGACGCGCTGCGGTGCACATGGTCGGCCGCCTCGTTGAAGCGACGAAAGCGCGCTACGGCGTGGAAGGTGCGTAACAGGTCGATATTCAGTTGTTTGGCCATGATTCCACTATTGCGGATTGGTGGTGCAGGTTATTCAAATATACACAATCATGTGTGGGCCTTAGCCTTTCAGTCAACGTGCACTGACGGGAGGCTTCATGACGCGATCATCCTTAAAGCGGCTGCTGTTGCAGGCGGCGTTTGTGCTGTCCTGGAGCTCCGGCTATATCGGCGCCAAGTTGGGCACGCAGGGTGGCGGGGCGTTCAACCTGCTGTTCTGGCGCTTCCTGTTGGTCTCGGTGTGCCTGGGGCTGTTTTTGAACGTGAGGTTGTTGAAGGTTTCTTGGGCTCAGATCCGCCATTACGCGGTGATCGGCTTTCTGTCGCAGTTCCTGTACCTGAGTTGCCTTTACGTGGCGATCCAGAATGGTTTGCCGCCGGGGATTGCGGCCATCATCGCGGCGTTGCAGCCCTTGATGACGGCGGCCTTATCGACCGGCAGCGCTGCCGAACGCAGCGGTGGCTGGCAGTGGATCGGGCTGTTGATCAGCTTTGTTGGTGTGTCCATCGTGATCGCCGGGCAGTACAGCAGTGGCGGCCAAAGCGTCGGGCTGGTCATGTACTTGCTGCCACTGGCCGCCGCGTTGGGGCTGACGCTGGCAACCTTGTATGAGCGCCGCGCCGTGCAACGCCAGGACGCGGGTTTGGTGTTGCCGCTGTTTATCCAGTCGCTGCTGACCTTGATCGGCTTTACCGCTGCCGTGCTTTACACCGACACGCTGAGTATTCCCCGCGACCCTGACGTGTTGATCTCGATTGTCTGGCTGACGCTGTTCTCCACGTTCGTCGCCTACTTGAGCCTGTGGATGTTGTTGCGGGTAATGACCGCAACCCACGTGGCGGCGCTGGTTTATCTGGAACCACCGGTCACGCTGGTGTGGGCGGCGCTGATGTTTGGCGATGTGATTGGCGGTGCAACCTATGCCGGGATTGCCGTGGTGGTCGCCGGGCTGATGCTGGTGCGCTTGAAACAACCGACTGTCGCGTGCACTTCCTGAGGCTTGCAGGTTCAGCAACCTGACAGACATCACCTGTTACAAAGAACCCAGGCCTAAGCAGGAGCGCGGCTGAACTAAGGGGGCATTTTTTACTGGTGCAGGTGTTGGGCGTTAGCGCCCGAGGATATTTGTATGTTGCTACGTTATGCAGCAATGGCGGCAGTGGTCGTCGCGGCATCCGGGTGTGTGCAAGAGCGCGTTGTGCATGACCGCAGGCCGGTTCAGCGTGAATATGTCGAAGTGGTTGCGCCACAACCGCCACCGGTCCAGGTGATCGAAGTCGAGCCCGCAGCCCGTTACGGCTATGTATGGTCACGCGGTTACTGGCGTTGGGAAGGTGGGCGATACGTCGCGGTGCACGGCCATTGGGAGCAAGTGCGCGAAGGCTATCGTTATGTGCATCCGCACTGGGTGCAACGCAATGACGGTTACCACTGGCAGGGCGGTGGCTGGGTTCGCTGAGCCCCGGCCGAAACAACGTCTAGATCGGCTTCTGGGTACCTAGAAGCCGAACTTCCCGCAACAGCGCGGCACCCAGTTGATCAGTGCCCAATTCCTTGTAGCCGACCGCCTTGATCTCGCCGTTCTCTTCGGCCTGGATGATGATCACCGGTGTTTCCTTGCCGGTGCCTTCGTCCACATGCAGGGCGTACTGGGGGATAGCCAGCTTGATCGGCGTACCCGCCGCTTTGCCTTGCACGTTGATCAAGAACGCGGCACAGCCGCTGTCGACATCCACGCTGGTGGCAGAGCGGCCGCTGACGAAACAGGTTTTCGGCAGGTCGGGCCAGGCGATGGTGTCGGCGGAGGCCAGGGCGGAGGCCAAGCTCAAAATAGCGAGTAGCAGCATGCGCACGTGAGTCTGTCTCTTGATCAAGGTTGAACGCGGTTTTTACCAAAGCCTGAACGCTGTCGCAATGGTGTGGCTCAGGCCAGCCGTTTCATCCCGGTTGCCTTGGCCGCGTTCAGATCAAAGGTGGCGGTGTATTCACAGCCGGCCGCATGCGCGCAGCGCTCTATCAGGTAGTCGGCGAAGTCGGCTTTGCCCGCCGTGAATCGTCGCAGTGCCTGCCAGATGATCTCGGCATGTTCCACGGTCAATTCACGCGTGCGCAGCAGCGTTTCCAGAACGGTCACCACCTCGCTCTTGGCCGACTGGTAACAGCTTTGTAAAACCCAGACCAGTTCCACCACCGAAACCAGGCTGACAAAGCCCGGCGACAGTGTGGTAAGCGATTCGATCAGCTCCGACGCCTTGGGTGATTGGACCGGGTCATCCTGGGTGACATAACGCACCAGCACATTGGTATCCAGGCCGATCATCGCGCTTTTGCTCCCTGGGTTGCGATGGCGTGGTTCATGGCGTCGATCGATACGGCCTGGGCGGGTTTGCGGATCAGCCCCTTGAGGTCATGCACGGTTTTGCTCGCGGCAATGATGGAAAACTTTCCGTCTTCCGTTTCGACAAATTCAACCCGGTCGCCCGTTTCCAGGCCCAGCGCTGTGCGGACTTGGATAGGGATGGTGATTTGCCCTTTCGAGGTAAGTGTGGCGGTCGCCATAGTGAAGATCTCCATCGTGATATTCCTTACCTTAAGGTAAGGACTGATGAAGGGCAAGATCCGTTGGTCCATAGGTCGCTCTCTGGTGTGAGTAAGTGGGAACAGGTAAAACCCTAGTTCGAACTCTTCGCTCTCACACGCTTTCCTGCGCCCCAAAGAGATACAAGCTATGACCGACCGCCAGCTCATCATTCCTGCCGCCATGCAACCCATTGTGGCGCGCGCGGGCTACGTGCCAGCCGTTAAAGTTGGCAACACTTTGTACTGCGCAGGCCAGGTCGGCCGCACGCCGGAACTGGCCGTGATTGACGATCCCGAGGCGCAATTCATCGCAGCCTGGGGCAACTTGCGGCAGGTTTTGGGGGAGGGCGGTTGCAGCTTTGATGACGTGGTCGACATGACCACGTATCACGTGAACATGAGCCAGCACATGGCGGTTTTTCGCGAGGTGAAAAACCGCCTGTTTCCACGTGGGCATTGCGCCTGGACGACCATCGGCGTGTCAGAACTGGCGCATCCCGGTTTGCTGGTGGAAATCAAATGTGTGGCGGTGCAGCGCTAATTCATTGCACCACGCGATAACACGGCACATATGCCGCGCCGCCTGGCAGCTTCATACGGTGCTGGGCGACAAACGCCTGTAACAGCTCATCCAACGGCTTCATGATCGCCGGGTCGCCGTGAATCTCATACGGCCCATGCTGCTCGATCAGGCGAATGCCCTTGTCCTTGACGTTACCGGCCACGATCCCGGAGAACGCGCGGCGCAGGTTGGCCGCGAGTTCGTGGGGTGGCAGCGCGTGGCTGAGTTGCAGGCTGGCCATGTTTTCGTGCGTCGGGTCGAACGGGCGCTGGAAGCCTTCGTCGATCTTCAGCAGCCAGTTGAAGTGGAACGCGTCGTTGCGTTCACGACGGAACTGCTTCACCGCCTTGAGCCCGGCAGTCATCTGGCGCGCCACTTCAGCCGGGTCGTCGATGATGATCTGGTAGTGCGCTTGGGCCGCTTCGCCGAGGGTGGCGCCGACGAATGCATGCAGCTGTTGCAGGTACGGCGCCGCGTGTTTCGGCCCGGTGAGGAGGACCGGGAACGGCACGTCACGGTTGTCCGGGTGCATCAGGATGCCCAGCAGGTACAGGAACTCTTCGGCCGTGCCGGCGCCGCCCGGGAAGATGATGATGCCGTGGCCAACGCGCACGAAGGCTTCCAGGCGTTTTTCGATGTCCGGCAGAATCACCAGCTCATTAACGATGGGGTTCGGCGCTTCGGCCGCGATGATGCCCGGCTCGGTCAGGCCCAGGTAGCGCCCGCCGGTAATGCGTTGTTTGGCGTGGGAAATGGTCGCGCCCTTCATCGGGCCTTTCATCACGCCGGGGCCGCAGCCGGTGCACACGTCGAGGCTGCGCAGGCCCAGTTCGTGGCCGACTTTCTTGGTGTATTTGTATTCTTCGGTATTGATCGAGTGACCGCCCCAGCACACCACGATTTTCGGCTCGACCCCCGGGCGCAGCGTGCGGGCGTTGCGCAGCAGGTGGAACACGTAATCAGTGATGCCTTGGGAGTTGCTCAGGTCGATGCGCTGGCTGTCCAGCTCGTTCTCGGTGTAGACGATGTCGCGCAGGGCGCTGAACAGCATTTCACGGGTGCTGGCGATCATTTCGCCATCGACGAACGCGTCAGCGGGCGCATTCAGCAGTTCCAGGCGCACGCCGCGGTCCTGCTGGTGGATGCGTACTTCGAAGTCTTTATAGGCGTCGAGGATGGTTTTGGCGTTGTCGATATGCGCGCCGGTGTTGAGGATGGCCAGGGCGCACTGGCGGAACAACGTGTAGATGCTGCCGGTGCCGGCTTCACTCAGTTGCTGGACTTCACGTTGGGACAGGGTTTCGAGGCTGCCCTTGGGGCTGACGGAGGCATTGATGACTTGACGTTGGGGCATTCTGATTCCTTGAAGGCGCAGCCACCGCAACCGTCTAGGGCAGCGATGGCCTGAAAATGGTGAGCGCCGAATTCGGTCGCACGAGACGCTAGTTTGGCTGCCTCTTCGGCAGGGCGCAAACACCGTCCAGCACCATCATGCCGCAGAACTTACTGAATCAGCTTCCAGTTTTTGTAGAAAACCCGACGCAGGGTAAACACCAGCCCGGCAAAGCCTGCGATCACGGCGTTGAGCACTGAAGGCAGCAAAGTGGGCCGCACAATGTCAATGAACAGGCAGTAACGTTTTGCGTCGTTTTTGTTGAAAGACGCGTGCATCAGCGTGTCATCGAAGATAAACAGCGGGTCGTCGTGCCAGTAATGCTTGTGCTTGCCCACCTGGATGTAGACGCCGTCGTGGTGCGGTGCCGGCGCCATGTTGTAAAGCACCCGGAACATCATGCGCAGCGGGCCGAAGTGGAAGGACGTCGAGCGGTTTTCGTTGAACACCGAGACGCCGATCGTTTTCACAAACGGCAGCTTCTTGCGCAGTTGCGGGATGTCCAGGGTGGTTTCGATCGGGCGGCCATACCACTGGAAGAACAACATGCCGCGCTTCTTCTCGGCCATGCGCTCGTCCAGGTAGCTGATGATTTGATCCTTGTTGGCCATGGCATCGTCGATCACCTGCTGCAGGTCCTCACGCCAGGCGGGCGGCAGGTCGCGCAGGGTGTAGACATGGCGGTTACGCAAGCTCAGCAGGTCGAACAGGGTGTTGAACGGGGCTAATATCCAGGTGTTGCGGCCGCTGCCGATGAAGTATTTCTTGATGGTGTCGGCGTCATACAGGCCGTTGCGCAGGAAGTCGTAGACACCGCACACCAGCACCAGCCCGAGGAATACCACGGTGGTGAGGGGAAACAGGCAAATAATCAGCAGGACGCCGATGACCCAGGCGACCGACACTGCTTTTTTGCATAAGGCAGACTTGCTCATGAAACTCAGCTCCAGCTGGACGCCATTCGACAGGTCCGGATCCGTGGCTGCGAGTGGTAGGGTATTGAAACATGTTGATACATCCCTCCCATGATAAGGCGTTCAGCGACGAATAGGCGTTTTAAATATTGCGAAATTGTGAAGGAAGTGAACAAACCTTCACGTTTATGGTCGGGCTCATAATTGTGCGCAGCAACCCCGGTGGGATTGTGAACGGTAGCAGGCATGTGCCAAAAAGCGCGGCGCCGATTGAATTTTGTAAACAGAAGATTTGCGACTATCGTGACGCTTCGGTTTTTTGGACGTCATAGACCGGTACGATTAAGTTGAATGGCCACCATTGGCCTTCGGCACCTTGGAAGAGGCAGAAATTTTATGATCATCAAACCGCGGGTTCGTGGCTTTATCTGTGTGACCGCTCACCCTGTTGGCTGTGAAGCGAACGTCAAGGAACAGATCGACTACGTGACTCAACACGGCGTCATCGAAGGCGGCCCTAAGAAGGTGCTGGTCCTCGGCGCCTCCACGGGTTACGGCCTGGCCGCGCGCATCAGTGCAGCGTTTGGCTGCGGCGCCGACACCCTGGGTGTGTTTTTTGAGAAAGAAGGCGAAGAAGGCAAGCTGAGCTCCGCCGGCTGGTACAACAGCGCCGCGTTCGAGAAGTTTGCGGTTGAAAAAGGCCTGTACGCCAAAAGCATCAACGGCGACGCGTTCTCCGACGAGATCAAGCGCCTGACCATCGAAACCATCAAGAAAGACCTGGGCAAGATCGACCTGGTGGTTTACAGCCTGGCCGCGCCACGCCGTACCGACCCGCAAGGCGTGGTGCACACCTCCACCCTCAAGCCCATCGGCAAGGCCGTGACCCTGCGCGGCATCAACACCGACAAAGGCGTTGTGGTCGACACCACGCTTGAGCCTGCGACCCAGGAAGAAATCGACGGCACCGTGAAAGTCATGGGCGGCGAAGACTGGCAGCTGTGGATCGACGCGCTGCGTGACGCCGATGTACTGGCCGAAGGCGCCAAGACCACTGCGTTCACCTACCTCGGTGAAAAGCTGACCCAGGACATCTACTGGAACGGCTCCATCGGCGAAGCCAAGAAAGACCTGGACAAAAAAGTCCTGACCCTGCGCGACAACCTCGCGGCACTCAAGGGCGACGCCCGTGTGTCGGTGCTCAAGGCCGTGGTTACCCAGGCCAGCTCGGCCATCCCGATCATGCCGCTGTACCTGTCGCTGCTGTTCAAAGTGATGAAAGAGCAGGGCACCCACGAAGGTTGCATCGAGCAGGTCTACGGCCTGTTCAAGGACAGCCTGTACGGCAAAGAGCCGAAGCTTGACGCCGACGGCCGCCTGCGTGCCGACCTGGCCGAGCTGGAGCCGAAAGTCCAGGATGCCGTGGCGGCGCTGTGGAACCAGGTCACCGACGACAACGTTAACGAGATCAGCGACTTTGCCGGCTACAAGGCTGAGTTCCTGCGCTTATTCGGCTTTGAAATCGACGGTGTGGATTACGAAGCTGATGTGAACCCGACCGTGAAGATCAATGGCTTAGTCCAAGCCTAAACACGGTCAAAAATGTGGGAGCGGGCTTGCTCGCGAAATCGGAGTGTCAGTCGCCAGATAGGTTTACTGATACACCGCTTTCGCGAGCAAGCCCGCTCCCACATTTGTTTTGTGCCACGCCCAGGAACCTTCCTGCATTCCGTCGCGCTCCCACCCTCGCTCACAATCTGCCAGACTCCACCGGCTATCAAGCCACGCTAACGGAGGATCTGATGACGATTCGTGCAGTAGTTTTTGATTTCGGCGGTGTCCTGTTCGACTGGAACCCGCACCACCTCTACCGCAAGCTGATTGCCGACGATCACGAGCGGCAACACTTTCTCGACACCGTCTGCACCCAAGCCTGGAACACCGAGCAGGACGCCGGTCGCAGCCTGGCCGAAGGCACCCGCCACCTGATCGAGCAATACCCGCAACATCAAAGCCTGATCCAAGCCTATTACGACCGCTGGCACGAAATGCTGCGTGGCTCTTTGCCGGATGGCGTGGCAATTCTCACGGCGCTGCATCACGCCAATATGCCGTTGTTCGGGCTCACCAACTGGTCGGCTGAAACCTTCCCTTATGCGCGGGCCAACTACCCGTTCCTGCAGTATTTGCGCGACATTGTCGTGTCGGGCGAGTTGAAGCTGATCAAGCCGGACCCTGCGATCTATCACGCCAGCCTCAACCAGGTGCGCGCCCATCTGCCGAATATTCAGCCCAGTGAAGTGGTGTTTATCGATGATGTCGCCGGCAATATCGAAGCGGCCGTCGCGCTCGGCTGGCAGGGCATTCACCACGTGTCGGCCGAGCGTACAGCGGCGCGCCTGCGCGAGTTGGGTGTGGGCTTCTAGCTCGCCCACTTTTCCATGGCGAAATCCACAAAGGCGCGCAGCTTGGGCAGGCGATAGCGATCCTGGCCGTAGAGCAAGTGCATGGGGCGGCTGGACAGTTGATAGTGGGTTAGCAACGCCACCAGCTTGCCGCTCTCCAGGTCCGGTTGCACCAGGGCATCGGCCAGCATGATGATGCCCATGCCGTTTACGGCCGCCTGACGCAAGCCTTGCGAGCTGTTGATGGTCATTGAGCCGGACACCGGGATTTCCACCTCGCCTTCTTCGCCGGTCATGCGCCAGAGTTTGTCGGTGTCGCGCCAGTTGTCGGTCGCCGGGTAAGCGAACGCCAGGCAGTCGTGCTGGCGCAGATCATCGGGTGTTTGCGGCGTGCCACGTCGCGCCAGGTACGCAGGCGACGCGCAAAGGGTGAGGGTGTAGGCCTGCATGGGCCGGGCGATCAGGCTGGAGTTTTCCAGTTCGCCAAGACGGATCGCCACGTCGAAGCCGCTGTCGACCAAGTCCATTCGCTCGTTGCTTAGCTCCACGTGCAGGTTGATCAGCGGGTAGCGCTGGGAAAATTCGCTCAAGGCCGGGGCCAGGCGTTCGGTGCCGAACACCGGTGGCGCGGTGATACGCAGGCTGCCTTTGGGGGTTTCGCTGTGGATCTGCTCCGCCAGCAGCTCGGAGTCGGCCACCAGCCCCAGCACCTCCAGGCAGCGCTGGTAATACTGCCCGCCAAACTCCGTGAGGCTTTGTTTGCGGGTGGTGCGTTTGAGCAGGCTGACCCCTAGCCGTTGCTCCAGCGCGCGCAAGTGATTGCCGACCATGGTGGTCGACATCCCGCACTCCTGCGCGGCCGCCGTCATGCTGCCGGTCTCCACCACCTTTACGTACACCGACATTGCCTGGAACAGATCCATTATCAAGCCCTGGTTTAAAGTCATTGCAGGAATGCGCAGTTTATCCAGCTTGGGTGGCTAACGATACTGCACCCATCCCAATGATGCACTGGAGCTTGCCACCATGACCGCCGCCTGCCTGATGACCACGTATCAACCCTTGGCCCTGAGCTTCACTCGTGGTCTGGGCACGCGCCTGTGGGACCAGCAGGGCCGTGAATACCTCGACGCGGTGGCCGGCGTGGCGGTGACCAATGTCGGGCACTCCCACCCCAAACTGGTGAAGGCAATCAGTGAACAGGCGGGCTTGCTGCTGCACACCTCCAACCTTTACAGCATTGATTGGCAGCAGCGGCTGGCCCAGCGTCTGTCGCAGTTGTCGGGTCTGGACCAAGCGTTCTTCAACAACTCCGGTGCCGAAGCCAACGAGACGGCGCTGAAACTGGCACGGCTGCATGGCTGGAAAAAAGGCATCGAAGAGCCCTTGGTGGTGGTGATGGAAAACGCCTTTCACGGGCGCACCCTCGGCACCATGGCGGCCAGCGACGGGCCTTCGGTGCGCCTGGGTTTCCAGCGCTTGCCGGGGGATTTTCTCAAGGTGGGTTTTGGTGATTTGGTGGCACTTGAAGCCATCACTCAACAGTTCGGTACACGCATCGCGGCGGTGTTGCTTGAGCCGATCCAAGGCGAAAGTGGCGTGCTACTTGCGCCGCCCGGCTACCTCAAAGCCCTGCGCGAGCATTGCACGCGCCACGGCTGGCTGATGATGCTGGATGAAATCCAGACCGGCATCGGCCGCACCGGCACCTGGTTTGCGTTCCAGCATGAAGGCATCACCCCGGACGTGATGACCCTGGCCAAAGGCCTCGGCAACGGCGTGCCCATCGGCGCCTGCCTGGCCAAGGCTGCCGTGGCGCAGCTGTTCACCCCCGGCAGTCACGGCAGCACGTTTGGCGGCAACCCGCTGGCCTGCCGCGTCGGCTGCACGGTGCTGGATATTATTGAAGAGCAGGGCCTGCTGCACAACGCTGCACAACAGGGCGAACGGCTGCTGGCGCGGTTGCGGGTGGAATTGAGCGAGCATCCACAGGTGCTGGCGATTCGAGGGCAGGGTTTGATGATCGGCATCGAACTGGCTCGCCCTTATCGCGACCTGGCCTACCGCGCAGCGCAGGAGCACGGCCTGCTGATCAACGTGACGCGCGGCACGATCATCCGGTTGCTGCCGCCGCTGACGCTGGAGGCCAAGGAAGTCGAGATGATCGTGCGGGCCATCACCCGTTTATTGGATTAGAAACCGGATCGAAATGTGGGAGCGGGCTTGCTCGCGAATGCGCACGGTCAGGCAATACAGTTGGTGACTGACCCACCGCATTCGCGAGCAAGCCCGCTCCCACAGGGGATCTCCATCATCTTTTAGAGATCTGGGCCATTCAACCATTCCTGATTCATCGTCTGCGTATCCCCCAAATACTCCAACAACCACGCCATCGCCGGCGACAATTTGCTCTGCGCCCACGCCACGCACGATGGGCTGGCCGGAAACGGCCGGCTCAACTGCAACGCAACCAACTCGCCGCGTTCGATCCATGGCAACACTTGATGCGCCGGTGCCATGCCGACGCACAGGCCATCGCGCAGGCAATCAAGCGCCGAGGCCCAGTTGGGCACCACCAGCCGGCGTTGGTTATCCAGGGTCCAGGTGTCGCGCTTGGGCAGGTTGCGCGAGGTGTCGGTCATGCACAGCGACGCGAACGGGCGCAGTTGATCGTCACTGAGTAAGCCTTCCATCGCTGCTAACGGATGCCTGGCGCTGACCACACACAGCCAGTTCAGCAGGCCCATGTCCCGAAACGTGAAGTGGCTGGCCACCGGCACCGCACTGGTGGCGCCGATCACGATGTCAGTACGCTCATCGGCGAGGGCGTCCCATACGCCGTTGTACACTTCGTATTCGAGCAGCAATTCCACCTCGGGAAACTGCCGGTAGAAGTCCAGCACCAACTGCCGACATCGCTGGGGTTTGACGATGGAGTCCACGGCCACCTTCAATTGGCCGCTCCAGCCATTCGCCACTTGCTGGCACAGGCGCCGGGTGCCGAGCATTTTTTTCATCACGCTGCGGGCTTCGTCTATAAATAAACGGCCGGCCGGCGTCAGCTCTACATCGCGATGCCGGCGTACGAACAGCGGCACCGCCAGCCATTCTTCAAGCTGGCGCACCGTATAGCTGATGGCGGAAGGCACGCGGTGCAGTTCCTGGGCGGCCGCGCTGAAGCTGCCGTGGCGGGCCACTGCATCGACCACATCCAGTGAGTATTCGGACCACATAGCGTTGGCCTTCAAAATATTTGATAGGAGCGTCCAATTATTATCGCTTCACACACATTCTGTCAGCTTCATAATCGGCGCCAGTCAGCAAATAGTTTGATGGCAGGTTCAGCAAGGCTTCAATGAAAAATTCTTTTGGTTTCACTTGGTATCTGGCGGGGCTGAGCATGCTCGGTTATCTCGCCATGGACATGTACTTGCCGGCGTTCGGCGCCATGGGCGAGCAATTGCAGATCAGCCCTGGCGCGGTGGGCGCCAGCTTGAGTATTTTCCTCGCCGGTTTTGCGGTGGGGCAGTTGTTGTGGGGGCCGTTGTCCGACCGCCTGGGGCGCAAGCCGATCCTGCTGGCGGGCCTGAGCCTGTTCGTGCTGGGGTGTGCAGGCATGTTCTGGGTCGAGACCGCGCCACAACTGCTGGCGTTGCGGTTTATGCAGGCGATTGGCGTGTGTTCCGCCGCGGTGAGTTGGCAGGCGCTGGTGATCGACCGCTACCCGGCCGACAAGGCACACCGCGTGTTCGCCAGCATCATGCCGCTGATGTCGTTGTCACCGGCGCTGGCGCCGTTGTTGGGTGCGATGGTGTTGAATCACTTCGGCTGGCAGGCGATTTTCGCGGTGTTGCTGGGCGTGTCGCTGCTGTTGCTGCTGCCAACGTTGTTCCTGCGCAAGATGCCGAAACGTCGGGCAGAGCAGGGCGAACCTTCGCGCCTCGGTTATGGCCAGTTGCTGACCTCTCGGGTGTTCACCGGCAACGTGATGATCTTCGCCGCGTGCTCCGCCAGTTTCTTCGCCTGGCTGACCGCTTCGCCCTTCATCCTCGGCGATATGGGTTACAGCCCGAATGACATCGGCTTGAGCTATGTGCTGCCGACCTTGGCTTTTCTGATTGGTGGTTACAGCTGCCGCAGCGCCTTGCAGCATTACCAGGGCAAAACCCTGCTGCCTTGGTTGCTGGTGGCTTATTGCATCAGCATGGTGGCGTTGTACCTGGTCGCCACGTTGACCGTGCCAACCCTGACCACCCTGTTGATCCCGTTCTGCCTGATGGCGCTGGTCAACGGCGCGAGCTACCCGATTGTGGTGGCGAATGCGCTGATGCCGTTTGCGGAAAATTCCGGCAAGGCGGCGGCGCTGCAAAACACCTTGCAGCTGGGGCTGTGTTTTCTCAGCAGCCTGTTAGTGTCGTCGATGATTGATCAGCCGCTGCTGATCACCGTGATTGTGATGTTGGCGACCGCGCCGTTGGCGGTGTTGGGTTACTGGCTGGCGCGGCCGAAGACGGATAATTCGGAACTCGCAAACGCTTAGGCTGCAATACGATCAAAAAATGTGGGAGCGGGCTTGCTCGCGAATACGGTGTGTCAGTACCGAGTGTGCTGGCTGACACACCGCATTCGCGAGCAAGCCCGCTCCCACATTTGTATTCGGTTTCTTCAGTTATTGAAAGGTGATTTCCATGTTCAGTGTAGGTGTGGAAGTCCGTGTACCCCGGCCACCCTCCACACCGAACTTGTTGTGCCAGTACTCATATCCCACGCCGAGATACAGGTTCGGCTTGACGCTTTTACCCGGTCGCACCGCCACCATCAGCGCCGTGCGCATCAGGCTTTCCGGGGCGGTGTGGCGGCCGTGGTAGTCCTCGCCTTTCTCCCCGACGTAATTGATGAACCCCTGGAACTTCGCCGCGTGGTTGGCGATTTCAAACGGGCGCATCCACGTCAGGTTGAGCATGTAGGTGTCGTCGAAAGTGTGGTTCGACTCTTGCGCGCCGGGGATGCCGGTGTGATTCCTTTCCTTGTAGTACATCAGGCTTAGATCCAGCACGCCGACGGTGTTGAACTTCAACGTCGGGCCGATCACCAGCGCGCGTTTTTTGGCTGAGGCGAGGTTGTTGTTGCGGTTGGCGTCAAAGCCCAGGGTCAGCGCGTAATCCTTGATCAGCCCGGTGCCGAGCGGCACATCAAACACCCGTGAAGCGTACAGCTGGTGCCGGTACACCGCGTAAACCTCACTGCCACCATGGTCGGTGCCCTTGCGCGGGTCGCGGCTGTCGGACAGGAACACATCGAGGTTCAGGTAGTTGCTGCCGTATCGGTAGCCGCTGGCGTGGGTGAAGCTATAGATGCGCTTGCTGAAATCATCCGGGTTATTCGGGTTGGTGAAGTGCTGGCCGTAGCGAAAGCCTGCGCTGTTGTTCATCCATTCCACCGCGACAGCCTCCCCGCCGCCGAGGAGGGTGAGTGCGACGGTTGCGCCCTGTAATGCCTTTTTCATTGTTTTAAGTCCTTTGGCGTTCTGGCTCATGACGGCCGGGTTGTTTTTGTAACGCCGATGGAGGGTATCTTGTTCGATTGATTGTATACAACTCTATGGACATGTAGTCCAAACATTGCATACAGTGCTCGCACAACAAAAACAGAGAACCCCTCACCATGACTATCCCGAAGGCGTCACCGCAGCGGCCAGAAGATGAGAATCTCGGCGTCGCGGCCAACATGGCTTACGGCCTGCAGCATGTGCTCACCATGTACGGCGGCATCGTTGCCGTGCCATTGATCGTCGGCCAGGCGGCCGGGTTGTCGCCAGCGGATATCGGCCTGTTGATCGCCGCGTCGCTGTTTGCCGGTGGCTTGGCCACGCTGTTGCAGACGCTTGGCCTGCCATTTTTTGGCTGTCAGTTGCCGCTGGTGCAGGGCGTATCGTTTGCCGGCGTGGCAACCATGGTGGCGATTGTCGGCAGTGATGGCGCCGGCGGGATACCGGCGATTCTCGGGGCGGTGATGGCCGCGTCGTTGATCGGGCTGTTGATCACGCCGGTGTTTTCACGGATCACCAAGTTTTTCCCGCCGCTGGTCACCGGCATTGTGATCACCACCATCGGCCTGACGCTGATGCCGGTAGCGGCCCGTTGGGCCATGGGCGGCAACAGCCGCGCGGCGGATTTCGGCAGCATGGCCAACATCGGCCTGGCGGCACTGACGCTGGTGCTGGTGTTGTTGCTGAGCAAGATCGGCAGCGCGACCATCTCACGCTTGTCGATCCTGCTGGCCATGGTGATCGGCACCGTGATCGCGGTGTTTCTCGGCATGGCCGACTTCTCCGGCGTCGCCCAGGGGCCGATGTTCGGTTTCCCTGCACCTTTTCATTTCGGCATGCCGACCTTTCACGTGGCGGCGATCATTTCCATGTGCATCGTGGTCATGGTGACGTTGGTGGAAACCTCGGCGGACATCCTGGCGGTGGGCGAGATCATCGACACCAAGGTCGACTCCAAACGCCTGGGTAACGGCTTGCGCGCCGACATGCTGTCGAGCATGTTCGCGCCGATTTTCGGCTCATTCACCCAAAGCGCATTTGCCCAGAACGTCGGCCTGGTGGCGGTGACTGGGGTGAAAAGTCGGTTTGTGGTGGCCACTGGCGGTGTGTTTCTGGTGCTGCTTGGCTTGTTGCCCTTTATGGGCCGGGTGATTGCCGCTGTGCCAACCTCCGTACTGGGCGGCGCCGGGATTGTGTTGTTTGGCACCGTGGCGGCCAGCGGTATTCGCACCTTGTCGAAGGTGGATTACCGCAACAACATGAACCTGATCATCGTGGCCACGAGCATCGGTTTCGGCATGATCCCCATCGCGGCGCCGAGCTTTTACGATCACTTCCCCACCTGGTTTGCGACCATTTTCCATTCGGGCATCAGTTCGTCGGCGATCATGGCGATTCTGCTGAACCTGGCGTTCAACCACTTCACCGCCGGTAACTCGGACCAGCAGTCGGTATTCGTGGCGGGGACTGAGCGCAGTTTGTGCTTCCACGATGTGGCGGCGTTGCGTGATGGGGATTACTTCAGTGGCGGCAAGTTGTTTGATGCTGACGGGAAGGAGATTCCGGTGGCGCCTGACTTACCAAGGAAGGCCGTAAAACCTGAAACCTCTGAGGTTTAAACATGCATGATCGCTCCCACGCTCTGAGTGGGAGTGCATCCTGTGACGCTCCGCGTCACGACCTTGAGAGCGGACGCAGAGCGTCCAAAGGGGCATTCCCACGCGGAGCGTGGGAACGATCAATTAGCCAGCTTTGAGGACTTTGTGCGGCACTGAGCACGCTTCATCCAAAAACTTCACCACAGTGCCCATACACGCCTGGCGTTCTTCCACGTGGGGCATGTGGCTGGAGTCTTCAAACAGCGCCCAGCGCACGTCCGCGATCTCATCCAGGAACGGTTTGACCACCAACGGCGTGGCCTCGTCGTGCCGGCCGGAGATCACCAGGGTCGGTACAGTAATCGCCGACAGGCGGCCGATCACATTCCAGTCCTTCAAGCTGCCGATCACGTGGAACTCGGTCGGGCCGCTCATGGCGTGGTACACCGTCGGGTCCGCATCCACCGCGGCGAAGGTGCGCGCCACTTCTTCCGGCCACGGGATGACGCGGCACACGTGCTGGTCATAAAAAATCCGCGAGGCGGCGAGGTATTCAGGGTCTTGGTAAGTGCCGGCCTGTTCGTGTTTAAGCAGGGTTTCGTGCACGCCTTCAGGCAGCAATTTGCGCAGGCGGTTGGCTTCGCTGACCCAAGTGCGCATGCACGTCGGTGAGTTGGCCGGGATAAACGCGCGCAGGCCCTTGGGTTGCAGGATCGCGTGTTCACTGCCGAGCATGCCGCCCCAGGATTGCCCGAGGATCGCGTAGTTATCGCTGATTTGCAGGTGGTCCAGCAGGTTGTCCAGCTCTGCGAGGAACAGGTCGATGGTCCAGAACGAGGCCTCTTTATCCGGCAAGTGCGTGGAGCGCCCATTGCCCAATTGGTCGTAGTGAATCACCGCATGGCCGCTGGCCGCCACGTCTTTGAAGGCGTCGACATAGTCGTGCGTGCAGCCGGGGCCGCCGTGGATGATCACCAACGGTGTACGGCCGGTGGTCAGGTCGCCGGTCACGCGATACCAGGTCTGGTAGGCGCCGAAGGCCGCATAGCCTTCGCGGACTTTCTCGATGAATTCCATTTCGTACCCTGCTCTGAAAAAAAGGATCAGGGCTACGATAATCGTCGCGCGACGTTTAAGTAACTAGCAAAACAGCTAGGTTTTGCTGACGGATCAATCTTCCAGCAAGCGGTAATGGGTGGCACGCACCACCGCCTGTACGCGGTTCTTGGCCCCCAGTTTGTGCATTGCCGAGGCCAAGTGCAGGGTCACCACCGCCAGTGAACGGCTCAACTGCGTGGCGATTTCAGCGGCCGTGAGCCCGTCGGCGGCCCATTTCAGGCATTCGCGCTCGCGTTTGGTCAGGTGAATATGCGGGTAAGTGCGCAGTTCCTTGCTGAACAGCGGGTAGGCCGCTTCCTGCAGGGCATGGGTAATCAGGCTGAAATCGGCGAGGGTTTGCTGCGCATCCTTCAATACCGTACGGGCTTTGCCGGTGCGCAGGCCGGTCAGTGACGCGAAGCCGCCGCGAGGCAGGTGAATGGGTACGCTGACACCGCACGTCAGTTGGCGCTCATGCAGGTAGGAGGACACCGGTGCGTGGCACGGGTCGATGATCTTTTGCAGCGCGGTATCGGCTTTCGCCTCGTAGGACCACACGAACGGCGACACCGTGCTCAGGGCCAGGTGCTGCACCGGGTCGATCTGGTAAAACCCTTCGCTGCACCATAATGCGTGCCAGTCAGGCGGCGTATTGCGCAGTTCCAGCACCGAGGGCGTGATCAGTGAACCGTCCTGGTCGATGGGCACCGGCGTGTAGTCGTACACCAGCGCATCGAAGCCCAACTGTTGGGCGAGCGTAAACGTGTTGTCCATCTGTTCATCCAGGCTCCTGCCTGGCATGAGACGGTTATTGAAGGCAGTTAGCTTGGCCAGCATCCGTTCTGCTCCCGAATTCATTTGAATCTCGACTTGCGGCAAGTAGAATGCCACGCCCCGGCGAAGGACTGCCAGGCCAAACCTATAAGAAATACTAGGTTATGGACGCGCAGCATCCTCGGTAGTGTTGGCCTGATAAACGGCCGCTGCCTGCCAGGCCGATACAACACAAGGAATGTATGCATGTGGCGTGAAATTGCCCCCGACCAGCAGTACAACGTGCAAGTCGATGGCCATAACCTCGTGGTCTACAGCTTTGGCGACGGCGATGAGGTGCTCTTGTGTCTCAACGGCGGCCCAGGCCTGCCGTGTGACTACTTGCGCGACGCCCATGGCTGGCTCAAAGACCATAACCTGCGAGTGGTTGCATTCGACCAGCTTGGCACCGGCGCATCAGCCAGACCGACTGACGTTTCCTTGTGGGAAATCAGCCGTTATGTCGAAGAAGTCGAAACGGTGCGCCAAGCCCTCGACCTGGGGCGCGTGCACTTGCTCGGGCATTCCTGGGGCGGCTGGTTGGGCATCGAATACGCCATCCACTATCCCACTGCGCTGAAAAGCCTGATCCTGGAAAACACCGTCGGCGACATTCCGCACCTGTCCCGCGAACTCGAACGCCTGCGCGGCGCCCTCGGCAGCGAAACCGTGGCGATGATGCAACGCCATGAAGCCATGGGCACCTTGGACCATCCGCAGTACCAGGCCGCCATCACCTTGCTCAACTACCGCCACGTCTGCCGCCTGGACGAATGGCCCGAGCCGGTCAAACGTTCCCTGGGTGACTGGAACATGGGCCCCTACGAAACCATGCAGGGCCCCAACGAATTCCTCTACATCGGCAACCTCAAGGACTGGAACCGCATCCCCGAGATGGCCGATTTCAAGATGCCGATACTGATCACCACCGGCCAGCATGATGAGCTCACGCCCGCCTGTGCCCATCGCATGAAGCTTGCCGCCACGCATGCCCAATTGCACGTGTTCCCCAACAGCAGCCACATGCCCTTTTATGAGGAGCCCCATGCGTACTTTCCGGTGCTGCTGGACTTCCTCGCGCGTCACCGAGGCTGACGGATGAACCTGGCGCGTTACCGCTTTGTACTGTCCCGGCCGCTGCAGTTGCTGCCGGTGCTGTTTGGCATCAGCCTGATCACCTTTGTGCTGGTGCGCTCGATTCCCGGTGACCCCGCGCGGGCCTTGCTCGGCTCGCGCAGTACACCGGATGCGTTGCTGAAAATCCGTGCCCAGTACGGCCTGGATCAGCCTTTGTGGCTGCAATACTTCTACTTTCTCAAGAACCTGCTCAAGGGCGATCTCGGCCAATCGCTGCTGTACAAGGTCGATGCCTTGAAGCTGATCGTCACCCGCATTGAGCCGACGCTGGTGCTGGTGCTCGGCAGTGTGCTGTTGGCGCTGTTGATTGCGGTCCCGCTGGCGACGTGGGCGGCGCGCAACAAAGGCGGCTGGGCGGACAACCTGATCCGCGTGTTCACCACTATCGGCCTGGGCATGCCGGCGTTCTGGCTGGGCTTGATGTTGATTCTGTTGTTGAGTGTGAAGTGGGGCCTGTTCCCGGTGTCCGGCTACGGGCGCACCTGGCTGGACAAAGCTCACCATATGCTGCTGCCGTGTTTGACCATCGCCCTGGCCCTGTCGGCGGTGCTGGTACGCAACCTGCGGGCCAGCATGTTGATGGAGTTGCAGGCTGATCACGTCACTGCCGCCCGTGCGCGCGGGCTGTCGGAAGCGGCTGTGTTCCGTCGCCATGTGCTGCCCAATTCGCTGGTGCCGGCGGTCAACCTGCTGGCGGTGAATATCGGTTGGCTGATCAGCGGCACGGTGGTGATCGAGAGCCTGTTCGCGATTCCCGGTATCGGCCAATTGCTGGTGCGCGGCATCTTCACCCGCGATTACATGGTGGTGCAGGGCGTGGCCATGGTGCTGGCCTGTGCGACGGTGGTGGTCAACTTCGTCGCCGACGTGGTGACGGTAACCCTCGACCCACGGGTGAAAATGCAATGAGCAGCCGCCCACTGATTGCCCCATGGCGTTTGCGCCTGCGTTTTGGTTTTCGCAACGGTCGGCTGACCGCTGCGTGGGGCCTGTTGATTCTGCTGGTGTGGTTTGCCCTGGCGCTGTGCGCGCCGTGGGTCGCGCCCTTTGACCCGATTGCGCAGAACCCCGACATCAGTTTGCTCGGGCCCAGCCTGGCCCATCCATTCGGCACGGACAACTACGGCCGGGACATCCTTTCGCGGGTGATCTGGGGCGCGCGCATCGACCTGCAACTGGCCATCGTTGGGGTGATTTTCCCGTTCATGATCGGCACCTTCGTCGGCGCGGTGTCCGGCTACATTGGCGGGCGCTTCGACAGCTTCTGCATGCGCGTGATCGACGTGATCCTGGCGTTCCCTTTCCTGGTGTTGATGCTGGCGATCATGGCCATCCTCGGCCCAGGCTTGCAGAGCTTTTATATCGCCATGGCGCTGGTGGGCTGGGTCTCGTATGCGCGGCTGATCCGCTCGCAGATCCTGGTGCTCAAGGAAAGTGAGTTTGCCCTGGCCGCCAAGAGCCTGGGCTTTGGTCATGGGCGCATCTTGTTTCGGCACTTGCTGCCCAATGCGATGTTCGGTTCGATTGTGTTTTCCATGTCTGACGCCGTGCTGGTGCTGCTCAACGGCGCTGCCGTGAGCTACTTGGGCCTGGGCGTGCAACCGCCGACGGCCGAGTGGGGCACGATGGTCGCCGAAGGGCAGGCGTTCATCACCACGGCCTGGTGGATATGCACCTTCCCAGGCCTGGCCATCGTGACCCTGGCCATGGGTTTCAGCCTGCTTGCCGATGGCGTGGCGCAAGTGTTGGGGGATCGCGCATGAGCCTGCTTCAGGTACGGGACCTCAGCGTGATCGCCAATAATGCCGGGCGCGATGTCACCTTGGTTGATCGCGTGTCCTTCGACTTGGCCGAAGGTGAAATCCTCGGGCTGGTGGGCGAGAGCGGCTCGGGCAAGACCCTGGCCTGTCGCGGGCTGATGCGCCTGCTGCCGTCGCCCAACCTGCGCGTGCAAGGCGGCGCGGTGCGCCTGGCCGGCCAGGACTTGTTGCAGCTGGACGATGCCGGCATGCGCGCCGTGCGCGGCGGGCAACTGGGCATGATCTTCCAGAACCCCAGCAGCCACCTCGACCCGTTGATGCGCATTGGTGAGCAGATCGCCGAGGGCATCCGCCTGCACCAGGGCGCGTCGAAAAAAGACGCGCGCCTGCTGGCCGTCGAGGTGCTGCGCCAGGTGGGTATTCCCGATCCCAAGGCGCGGGTCGACAACTACCCTCACGAGTTTTCCGGTGGCATGCGCCAGCGCGCGATGATTGCCGTGGCCCTGGGTTGCAACCCGAACGTGCTGATTGCCGACGAGCCGACCACCGCCCTTGATGTGACCGTGCAGGCGCAAATCCTGCGCTTGTTGCTGGACCTGCGCGACCAGCGCGGCCTGTCGATCATCATGATCACCCACGACCTCGGCGTGGTGGCGCAGACCTGTGATTCGATTGCGGTGATGTACGCCGGGCGCTTATGCGAGCACGGCAGCAAGTACGACGTGCTGGCCCATCCGCAACACCCGTACACCGCAGGCCTGATCGATTGCCAACCGGCCCACAGCAGTGGCCACGCATTACTGCGTACGATTCCCGGGCAGCCGCCGTTGCTGGATGCTTTGCCCGACGGTTGCCGCTTTAACCCACGCTGCCCGCAGGCGCGCGCGTTGTGCACCGAGTTGCTGCCGGAAGGCGCGCGGGTGGCGTGCCACTATCCGTTGGGAGGCCGCCCATGAGCCTGTTGCAAATCAAGGACCTTGAGGTGCGTTTTGCCGCGTCCGGCACGGGTTTGTTTGGCCTGAATAAACAGTGGGTGAGGGCGGTCAATGGCGTCTCGCTGAACCTGGCCGCAGGCCAAACCCTGGGGTTGGTCGGCGAGTCCGGCAGCGGCAAGAGCACACTCGGCCGGGCCATCCTGCACCTCAACCCGATCAGCGCCGGCCAAGTGTTGTTTGACGGCATCGACATGGCCCACGGCAGCGCCATCGATATCGCCCGACTGCGGCATGAAACCGCGATGATCTTCCAGGACCCGTACGCCGCGTTGAACCCGCGCCACACCATCGGCGAAACCCTCGCCGAAGTGTTGCGCGTGCAGCGCAAGGTCACGCCGGAACAGATACCGGCACGCGTCAATGAACTGCTCGATCTGGTCGGCCTGCGCCCCGAATTGGCCAGCCGCAAACCCGGCTCCTTAAGTGGCGGCCAGTGCCAGCGCGTCGGCATTGCGCGGGCGCTGGCGGTGGAGCCGCGCTTGATCATTGCCGATGAGTGCGTGGCGGCGCTGGATGTGTCAATCCAGGGCCAGATCATCAACCTGTTGCTGGAACTGCAACAGCGCATGAACCTGGCGATCCTGTTCATCGCTCACGACCTGGCCATTGTGCGGCGCCTGTGCGACCGCGTGGCGGTGATGTACTTGGGCAAGATCGTCGAGGAAGGCCCGGTGGAGGCGGTGTTTACCGCGCCGCGCCATCCGTACACGGCGGCGTTGATCGAGGCGATCCCCGAGATCGATCCGCATCGGCCGTTGCCTGCAGAACCTTTGCCCGGTGAGCCACCGAGCCCGTTGAATTTGCCTACAGGCTGCGCCTTTCACCCGCGTTGCCGGCATGCCCGGACCATGTGTTCCGTGGTGTTGCCGCCGACGCATTTCCTGCACGAGCATCGATACAGTTGCGTGCTTGAAGAGCCATTAACCTTTCTGCCGTCCTAAACAAGGAGTTATGACATGCAATCGCGCCACTTGAAGTTGCTCGCCGCCGCTACGCTCACCGCCTGGTCGCTGACCGCTGGCTTGGCCCAGGCCGCCGGTGTACTAACCATCGGCTGCCGTGAAGACAGCACCACGTTCGACCCGATTAAAAGCGCGCAAAACCGCGACACCTGGGTATTCGCCAACGTCTACGACACCCTGGTGCGCGTGGATAACCTGGGCACCAAGATGGAACCGGGCCTGGCAGAAAGCTGGGAGATCTCCAAGGACGGCCTGACCTACACCTTCAAGCTGCGTGAGGCGAAGTTCTCCGACGGCTCGCCGATCACCGCCGACGATGCGGCGTTCAGCCTGTTGCGTATCCGCGACAACAAGGCTTCGCTGTGGAGCGACCCGTTCAGCCTGATCAACACGGCCAAGGCCAGCGATCCCAAGACCCTGGTGGTCACCCTGAAAACCCCGGCTGTAGCCTTCCTCTCGCAATTGGCGTCGCCGACGGTGTCGATCCTGTCGGAAAAAGCCATGACCAAGATGGGCGAAGACGCCTACTCGGAAAACCCGGTGACCTCCGGCGCGTTTACCGTGGAGGAGTGGCGCAAGGGCGACCGGGTGATTTTGAAGAAGAACCCGAACTTCTGGCAGGCCAAGAACGTGAGCCTGGATGGCGTGGAGTGGGTGTCGGTCACCGACGACAATACGCGTATGCGCATGGTGCAGAACAACGAGCTCGACACGGCTATCTTCGTGCCGTTCTCCCGCGTGGAAGAGCTGAAGAAAGACAAAAACGTAGTGATCCACTCCGACCCGTCCACTCGCGAAGATCATCTGCTGATCAACCACGCCCACGGCCTGCTGGCCAAGCCGCAAGTGCGCGAAGCGCTGGACATGGCCATCGACAAACAATCGCTGGTCAAGACCGCCACGTACGGTCAAGGCACCGTGGCCTATTCCTACATTCCGAAAGGCTCGCTGTACCACTACGCCAACAACCTGCAACGCCCGTATGACCCGACGGCAGCCAAGAAACTGCTGGAAGAAGCCGGTGCCAAGGACTTGAAACTCAACTACGTGGTCAACGCCGGCAACGAAGCCGACGAGCAGATCGCGGTGATCATCAAGGACCAGCTGGCCAAGGTCGGCGTGACCGCCAACCTGCAGAAAGTCGACCCGACCCAAAGCTGGCAGATGCTGGTGGACGGTGAGTACGATATTTCGGTGATGTACTGGACCAACGACATCCTCGACCCGGACCAGAAGACCACCTTCGTGCTGGGCCACGACACCAACCAGAACTACATGACCCGCTACAAGAACGACAAGGTCAAGGAACTGGTGGCGGCGGCGCGAATCGAGGCCGACCCGGCCAAGCGTGAGCAGATGTATGTCGACCTGCAGAAACTGGCGAAACAGGATGTGAACTGGATCGACTTGTACTACAGCCCGTACATCAACATCTCACGCAAGAATGTGAGCAACTTCCTGCAGAACCCACTGGGGCGTTTCACGCTTGAGGAAGTGGTGAAAAACTAATATTTCCAATACGCCAAAGATCAAATGTGGGAGCGGGCTTGCTCGCGAAGACGGAGTGTCAGTCTATAGAGATGTCGACTGATCCACCGCCTTCGCGAGCAAGCCCGCTCCCACATTTAGTTCTATGTTGTGTCAGTTGGACCTGCTTAAGTGTTACTGCGCATCAAACGCCTGCCCATTGATGCCCGTACTGTCCGGCCCCATCAGGTACAGGTACACCGGCATGATTTCTTCCGGTGCCGGCCTTTCCATCGGGTTTTCACCGGGGTACGCCTGGGCGCGCATGCTGGTGCGCGTACCGCCCGGGTTGATGCTGTTGGCGCGTACCGCCGCCACATCCTCCAGCTCGTCGGCCAGGGTTTGCATCAAGCCTTCGGTGGCAAATTTAGACACGCCATAGGCGCCCCAGTAAGCCCGGCCTTTGCGCCCGACGCTGCTGGAGGTGAACACCACCGACGCGTCCTGGGACAGCTTGAGCAGCGGCAGCAAGGTGCTGGTCAGCATGAACATCGCGTTGACGTTAACGTGCATCACCCGCATGAAGTTCTCGCCGGACAACTGCTCGATGGGCGTGCGTGGGCCGATGATCGAGGCGTTGTGCAGCAGGCCGTCGAGGTGGCCGAATTCTTTTTCGATCATCTCGGCCAGTTCATCGTATTGATGGGGCAGGGCGGTCTCCAGGTTGAACGGAATCACCACCGGCTGCGGCTGGCCCGCCGCTTCGATCTCGTCATACACCTGGGCCAGGTTGGCCTCGGTCTTGCCCAGCAACAGTACGGTGGCGCCATGGGCGGCATAGGTTTTCGCCGCCGCCGCGCCAATCCCGCGCCCGGCGCCGGTCACCAGGATCACCCGGCCTTTGAGCAGTTCTGGACGTGCGCAGTAATCAAACATAAATAGCCTCGACAGAATTCACAGAAAATCCATGTGATTGATTGCGGCCAAGCTTTCGTGGCGAGGGAGCTTGCTCCCGCTGGGCTGCGCAGCGGCCCCAGAATCTTGGGAGCGCTTCGCACTCCAGCGGGAGCAAGCTCCCTCGCCACAAAGGCGCATCAGCCTAAATCATTTCCAATCAGCAACTGCACAGGGCGTTATCCAGCACCTTGCGCAGTTCCAGCGGGTGATCCACCACCACATCGGCGCCCCAGTTGCGCGGGTTGTCGTCCGGGTGGATATAGCCGAACGTGACCGCTGCGGTGCGGGTGCCGGCGTCGCGGCCGGACTCGATGTCGCGCAGGTCATCGCCCACGAACAGCACGCTGGCCGGGTCCAGGTCGAGCATCTTGCACGCCAGGATCAGCGGTTCCGGGTCCGGCTTGCTGTTCTTCACGTGGTCCGGGCAGATCAGCAGCGCCGAGCGCTCGGCCAGGCCCAACTGCTGCATGATCGGTTCGGCAAAGCGCAGCGGCTTGTTGGTGACCACGCCCCACACCAGGTTGGATTTTTCGATGTCCTGCAGCAGTTCTTCCATACCGTCGAAGAGCTTGCTGTGGATCGCGCAGCCCTTGAGGTAGCGCTCCAGGAACTCCAGGCGCAGTTCTTCAAAGCCTGGGGATTGCGGGTCCATTGAGAACGTCACGGCGACCATCGCCCGCGCACCGCCGGAGATTTCATCGCGGATGTGCTGGTCGTTGATCGGCGCCAGGCCGCGATCGGCGCGCATCGCCTGGCAGATCGCGATGAAGTCCGGCGCGGTGTCCAGCAACGTACCGTCCATATCGAAGAGAACCGCTCGCAACTTCACAGGCTTACTCCTCGCGCAGGGTTTGGATCATGTAGTTGACGTCAACGTCGTTGGCCAGCTTGTAGTGCTTGGTCAGCGGGTTGTAGGTCAGGCCGATGATGTCTTTGACGGTCAGCCCGGCCTGACGGCTCCAGGCGCCCAGCTCGGAGGGGCGGATGAATTTCTTGAAGTCGTGGGTGCCGCGCGGCAGCAGTTTCATGATGTATTCGGCGCCGATGATCGCGAACAGGTAGGCCTTGGGGTTGCGGTTGATGGTGGAGAAGAACACCTGGCCGCCCGGCTTGACCATGCGAAAGCACGCGCGGATCACCGAGGATGGGTCGGGCACGTGCTCAAGCATCTCAAGGCAGGTGACCACGTCGAACTGCTCGGGCATTTCCTCGGCCAGGGCTTCGGCGGTGATTTGGCGGTATTCCACGCTCACGCCGGATTCCAACTGATGCAGTTGCGCCACGGCCAGCGGCGCCTCGCCCATGTCGATACCCATCACGGTGGCACCGCGTTGGGCCATCGCTTCGCTGAGGATGCCGCCGCCGCAACCGACGTCCAGCACCTTCTTGCCGGCCAGGTTAACGCGCTCGTCAATCCAGTTGACCCGCAGCGGGTTGATGTCGTGCAGGGGTTTGAACTCGCTTTCGCGGTCCCACCAGCGGTGGGCCAGGGCTTCGAATTTGGCGATTTCGGCGTGGTCGACGTTGCTCATGGTGAATCCTCTAAAGCTGATAAATCGGTTTGTCCGTCCTGAACGTCAGGGTTCAAGACCGGCGTTATTCGCTGTGCCCGCTGATGCGTTGGCCCCAGGCAATGGCCGTGGCGGTCAACTGTTGCTCATCCATGCGGGTCAATTGCCGGTCGTCGAGCAACTGCTTGCCGGCGACCCAAAGGTGTTTCACACAATCGCGTCCGGTGGCATATATAAGCTGTGAGACCGGATCGTAGATCGGTTGTTGCGCCAGCCCCGAAAGATCAAAAGCCACGATATCGGCAGCCTTGCCGACCTCCAGCGAGCCAATCTCGCTTTCCAGGCCCATGGCGCGGGCGCCGTTGAGCGTGGCCATGCGCAGGGCGCGGTGGGCATCCAGGGCAGTGGCCGAGCCGGCGACGGCCTTGGCCAGCATCGCGGCGGTACGGGTTTCGCCCAACAGGTCCAGGTCGTTGTTGCTGGCGGCGCCGTCGGTGCCGATCGCCACATTGACGCCAGCCTGCCACAGACGCTCCACCGGGCAAAAGCCGCTGGCCAGTTTCAGGTTCGATTCCGGGCAATGGATGATGCTGGTGTTGCTTTCTACCAGCAAAGCCAGGTCATCCTCGCTGATTTGGGTCATATGAACGGCCTGGAAGCGCGGGCCGAGCAAGCCGAGGCGACCCAGGCGCGCCAACGGGCGTTCACCGGTCTGCTCAACGGCTTGCTGCACCTCGAAGGCGGTTTCATGCACGTGCATGTGAATTGACGCGTCCAGCTCTTCGGCGATGATGCGGATCTTCTCCAGGTTCTCGTCGCACACGGTGTACGGCGCGTGGGGCCCGAAGGTGATCTTGATGCGTGGGTGGTGCTTGAGGTCGCCGAACAGCTCGACGCCTTGGCGAATCGCCTCATCGGGCGTACTGGCGCCGGGAATCGGGAAGTCGAGGATCGGAATTGCGATTTGCGCGCGTATGCCGCTGTTGTGCACGCAGTCGCTGGCGACCTTGGGGTAGAAGTACATGTCGCTGAAGCAGGTGATACCGCCCTTGAGCTGTTCGGCGATAGCCAGGTCGGTGCCGTCACGCACGAAGGCTTCATCGACCCATTTGGCTTCGGCGGGCCAGATGTGTTTTTCCAGCCAGGTCATCAGTGGCAGGTCATCGGCCAGGCCGCGAAACAGGCTCATCGCCGCATGCCCGTGGGCATTGATCAGGCCGGGGCTGAGCAGCATGCCCGGCAGCTCGCGTACTTCGCTGGCCGCCAGCTTCAAGGCCGCAGCCCGCGGCCCGATAAAGGCAATGCGCCCGTCACGGATGCCCAGGCCATGTTCTTTGAGCACCACACCGGCAGGTTCGACAGGCACCAGCCAAGTGGGCAGCAGCAACAGGTCGAGCGGGGCGGCAGTGGAGGTCATCGCAGGCTTCTTCCTGGGCAGCTATAAAAGAAGGGCGAAGTATACCCGAGCGTCCTGGCTGGCGGATCGCTATAATCGGCGGCTTTTGTTCTAGAGTGCGGGGTAAGGGATGCGCGACCGACTGTTAGCGGCAGACAACGTGAAGGCCATCGAGTGGCGTGATGGCGCACTGCACCTGCTCGATCAGCGTGCCTTGCCGTCCCGGGAAGCCTGGGTCGCTTGCACAACTGCGGCTGAAGTAGCCGACGCGATTCGCACGATGGTGGTGCGTGGCGCGCCGGCCATTGGTATCAGCGCCGCCTATGGCCTGGTGCTCGCCGCCCGTGAACGCATCGCTGAAGGCGGTGACTGGCAGGCCGCATGGGAAGAAGACTACGCGCTCCTGGCCGATAGCCGCCCGACGGCGTCGAACCTGTTCTGGGCCTTGAAGCGTATGCGCGATCGCCTCGATCGCCTCAAGAAGCACGCCGACCCGCTGGCGGTGTTGGAAGCCGAAGCCATCGCGATCCATGAAAGTGACCGGGAAGCCAATGTGGTCATGGCCCAATTGGGGCTTGAGCGGATTCGCAAGCACCAAGGCAACGCCCAGGCGATCCTGACCCACGGCAATGCCGGCGCACTGGCCACGGGCGGCGTCGGCACGGCCCTCGGGGTGGTTCGCGCGGCCTTCCTCGAGGGGCTGGTCGAGCAGGTCTACGTCAATGAAACCCGGCCCTGGCTGCAAGGTTCGCGGCTGACGGCGTGGGAGCTGGCGGGCGAGGGCATCCCAGTCGTGGTGAATGCTGACTCAGCAGGCGCGCATATCCTTAAGACCAAGGGCGTGACCTGGGTGATCGTCGGCGCCGATTGCATTGCCGCCAACGGTGATGTGATCGGCACGATCGGCACCTATCAATTGGCCGTGTGCGCGATGCACCATGGCGTGCGTTTTATGGTGGTGGCGCCGAGTTCGACGCTGGACCTGATGATGGCCACCGGCGAAGACGTCAGCCTGGAAGAGCGTGAGGCGGGTGAGTTGCTGGAGGTGATGGGGCAGCGGCTGGATGTCGCGGCTTTTAACCCGGTATTCGATGTGACACCGGCCGACCTGATCGATGTGATCGTGACCGAAAAGGGCATCGTTGAGCGCCCGGACACCGCCAAGCTGGCCAAGTTGATGTGCCGTAAGCGCCTGCATTGAGGGCTTTGGCGCCTGTAAGATTGCTTTCGCGAGCAAGCCCGCTCCCACACTTGAAGTGTTCACAACTCAAGTGTGGGAGCGGGCTTGCTCGCGAATGGGCCTTGAAGTCAATAAATTCCTTGGATCTGTAGCTTGAAAATAGCACCACCCTACCTCTGAGCCCCTCTCGTCCCCCTCAAGCCTGTCATCCGTCAACTAACTATGCTCCATGCGCATCAGGGGGATAGGTGCGTGGCGGCGATTGTGATAACATCCGGCGGTTTCCAGGGCTGCCCCGAGGGGCTGCCTATAACGTGCAGATCCGTGTCATAACTCGTTGATTTGTCGTAAGTCGTTGTCAGGCACTGTGCCGGCAGCGGCGAGCTTCGTTCGTCCCATATGGATGTGACGAGGTTTCACCCGAAAAAGGAATCAGGCTTCTCATGGGCGAACTGGCCAAAGAAATCCTCCCGGTCAATATCGAAGACGAGCTGAAACAGTCCTACCTCGACTACGCGATGAGCGTAATTGTCGGTCGGGCACTGCCTGATGCGCGCGATGGCTTGAAGCCCGTGCACCGGCGTGTGCTGTTCGCGATGAGCGAGCTGGGTAACGACTGGAACAAGCCGTACAAGAAATCTGCCCGTGTTGTCGGTGACGTGATCGGTAAGTATCACCCTCACGGCGACACTGCGGTGTACGACACCATCGTTCGGATGGCTCAGCCGTTTTCCCTGCGCTACCTGCTGGTAGACGGCCAGGGCAACTTCGGTTCGGTCGACGGCGACAACGCCGCGGCCATGCGATACACCGAAGTGCGCATGACCAAGCTGGCGCACGAGCTGCTGGCCGACCTGCACAAAGAAACCGTGGACTGGGTGCCGAACTACGACGGCACCGAAATGATCCCGGCGGTCATGCCAACCCGCATTCCCAACCTGCTGGTCAACGGCTCCAGCGGTATCGCCGTGGGCATGGCCACCAACATCCCGCCGCACAACCTCGGTGAAGTCATCGACGGTTGCCTGGCCCTCATCGACAACCCTGAGCTGACCGTCGATGAGCTGATGCAATACATCCCCGGCCCGGACTTCCCGACCGCCGCGATCATCAACGGTCGCGCCGGCATCATCGAAGCCTACCGCACCGGTCGTGGCCGCATTTACATGCGCGCCCGCTCGATGATCGAAGACATCGACAAGGTCGGTGGCCGTCAGCAGATCGTCATCACCGAACTGCCGTACCAGCTGAACAAGGCGCGTCTGATCGAGAAGATCGCCGAGCTGGTGAAAGAGAAGAAGCTGGAAGGCATCACCGAACTGCGCGACGAGTCCGACAAAGACGGTATGCGCGTGGTGATCGAGCTGCGTCGTGGCGAAGTGCCTGAGGTGATCCTCAACAACCTCTACGCCCAGACCCAGCTGCAAAGCGTGTTTGGTATCAACGTGGTTGCCCTGATCGACGGCCGCCCGCGCATCCTGAACCTCAAGGATCTGCTGGAAGCCTTCGTGCGTCACCGCCGCGAAGTGGTTACCCGCCGTACCGTGTTCGAGCTGCGTAAAGCGCGCGAACGTGGGCATATCCTGGAAGGCCAGGCGGTTGCGCTGTCGAACATCGACCCGGTCATCGCCCTGATCAAGGCTTCGCCGACGCCGTCGGAAGCTAAAGAAGCGCTGATCAAGATGCCGTGGGAATCCAGCGCCGTGGTGGCGATGGTTGAACGTGCCGGTGCCGATTCGTGCCGCCCGGAGACCCTGGACCCACAATACGGTCTGCGTGATGGCAAGTACTTCCTGTCGCCGGAGCAGGCCCAGGCCATTCTGGAACTGCGCCTGCACCGCCTGACCGGTCTGGAGCACGAGAAGCTGCTGGCCGAGTACCAGGAGATCCTCAACCAGATCGGCGAGTTGATCCGCATCCTCAGCAGCGCTGTGCGCCTGATGGAAGTGATCCGCGAAGAACTGGAAGTGATCCGCGCCGAATACGGCGACGTGCGCCGTACCGAAATCCTCGATGCGCGCCTCGACCTGACCCTGGGTGACATGATCCCGGAAGAAGAGCGCGTGGTGACCATCTCCCACGGTGGCTACGCCAAGACCCAGCCGTTGGCTGCGTACCAGGCTCAGCGTCGTGGCGGTAAAGGTAAATCGGCTACTGGCGTCAAGGATGAGGACTACATCGCTCACCTGCTGGTTGCCAACAGCCACACCACGCTGCTGCTGTTCTCCAGCAAAGGCAAAGTGTACTGGCTGAAAACCTACGAAATCCCGGAAGCCTCGCGTGCTGCCCGTGGTCGCCCGCTGGTCAACCTGCTGCCGCTGGACAGTGATGAATACATCACCACCATGCTGCCGGTTGATGAGTACACCGAAGGTCACTTCATCTTCATGGCCACCGCCAAGGGCACCGTGAAGAAGACCCCGCTGGAATCGTTCAGCCGTCAGCGCAGCGTGGGCCTGATCGCCCTGGAGCTGGATGAAGGCGACGTACTGATCTCCGCTGCCATCACCGATGGCGAGCGTGAAGTCATGCTGTTCTCCGACGGCGGCAAAGTGACGCGCTTCAAGGAATCCGACGTTCGCGCCATGGGCCGTACCGCCCGCGGTGTGCGCGGCATGCGTCTGCCAGAAGGGCAGAAGCTGATTTCGATGCTGATCCCGGAAGAAGGCAGCCAGATCCTCACCGCTTCCGAGCGTGGTTATGGCAAGCGCACTGCCATCAGCGAGTTCCCGGAGTACAAGCGTGGCGGCCAGGGCGTTATCGCCATGGTCAGCAACGATCGCAACGGCCGTCTGGTCGGCGCGGTCCAGGTGCTTGATGGCGAGGAGATCATGCTGATTTCCGACCAGGGCACCCTGGTACGTACCCGTGTGGCTGAAGTGTCGAGCCTGGGCCGTAACACTCAGGGCGTGACGCTGATCAAGCTGGCCAAGGACGAAAAACTGGTCGGCCTGGAGCGTGTGCAGGAACCGTCGGAAGTCGAAGGCGAAGAGCTGGAAGAAGGTGAAGTGTTTGACGGCGAGGTTATCGCAACCGGCGATGACAACGTTGACGAGCCAACCCTTGATGCTGCCGCAGACGAAGAAGAACCGCAGGAATAAGCGGACACACAGGGGGCGGATGAAGATTCGCCCCCTTGTTGTTTGTCCGCACGGAAATATCGACAGCTATAGAGATGTAGTGTGGGAGCGGGCTTGCTCGCGAAAGCGGACTGACATTCACCAGAGATGTCGCCTGTTAGATCGCTTTCGCGAGCAAGCCCGCTCCCACATTGGATCGGGTGTCGGCTGATATGTTTGCGTGACTACCACCAAATCAGAGTGAGATTGGATGTGAGCAAGAGAGCCTATAACTTCTGTGCCGGTCCCGCGGCGCTTCCTGAAGCAGTCCTGCAGCGTGCGCAGGGTGAACTCCTCGACTGGCATGGAAAAGGCCTCTCCGTGATGGAAATGAGCCATCGCAGCGATGAGTTCGTGTCCATCGCCACCAAGGCCGAGCAGGATCTGCGCGACTTGCTGGGCATCCCCTCCAACTACAAAGTTCTGTTCCTGCAAGGCGGCGCCAGCCAGCAGTTCGCCCAGATCCCGCTGAACCTGCTGCCGGAAGACGGCACTGCCGACTATATCGACACCGGCATCTGGGGGCAGAAGGCCATTGAAGAGGCCTCCCGTTACGGTCACGTCAATGTGGCCGGCACCGCCAAGCCGTACGACTACTTCGCGATTCCCGGTCAGAACGAGTGGAAACTCTCCAAAGACGCGGCCTACGTTCACTACGTGGCGAACGAAACCATCGGCGGCCTGGAGTTCGACTGGGTGCCGCAAGTGGGTGACGTACCGCTGGTGTGCGACATGTCCTCGGACATCCTCTCGCGCCCGATTGATGTGTCCAAGTACGGCATGATCTACGCCGGCGCACAGAAGAACATCGGCCCGAGCGGCATTCTGGTCAACATCGTCCGCGAAGACCTGCTGGGTCGCGCGCGTTCGCTGTGCCCGACCATGCTCAACTACAAGGTCGCGGCCGATAACGGTTCGATGTACAACACCCCGCCGGCCTTTTCCTGGTACTTGTCCGGCCTGGTCTTTGAATGGCTCAAAGAGCAGGGCGGTGTTGCCGCCATGGGCAAGCTGAACGAAGAGAAAAAGCGCACCCTGTACGACTTCATCGACGCCAGCGGCCTCTACAGCAACCCGATCAACCTGACCGACCGCTCGTGGATGAACGTGCCGTTCCGTCTGGCCGATGACCGTCTGGACAAGCCATTTTTGGCCGGCGCCGAAGAGCGTGGCCTGCTGAACCTCAAGGGCCACCGTTCGGTCGGCGGCATGCGCGCCTCTATCTACAACGCTGTCGACATCAACGCCATCAAGGCGCTGGTTGCCTACATGGCAGAGTTCGAAAAGGAACATGGCTAATGTCTGAGCAAGAACTCAAGGCCCTGCGCGTACGCATTGACAGCCTGGACGAGAAAGTCCTGGAACTGATCAGTGAGCGCGCGCGGTGCGCCCAAGAAGTGGCGCGGGTGAAAATGGCGTCCCTGGCAGAAGGCGAAGTGCCGGTGTTCTACCGGCCTGAGCGCGAAGCCCAGGTACTCAAGCGCGTAATGGAGCGTAACAAGGGCCCGTTGGGCAACGAAGAGATGGCGCGGTTGTTCCGTGAAATCATGTCGTCGTGCCTGGCCCTCGAGCAGCCGCTGAAAGTCGCGTACCTCGGCCCTGAAGGCACCTTCACCCAGGCGGCGGCCATGAAGCACTTCGGCCACGCAGTGATCAGCAAGCCCATGGCGGCGATCGACGAGGTGTTCCGTGAAGTAGCGGCCGGTGCGGTGAACTTTGGCGTGGTGCCGGTGGAAAACTCCACCGAAGGCGCGGTCAATCACACGCTGGACAGCTTCCTTGAGCACGACATGGTGATCTGCGGCGAAGTCGAGCTGCGTATCCACCACCACCTGCTGGTGGGCGAGAACACCAAGACCGACAGCATCAGCCGTATCTACTCCCACGCCCAATCACTGGCCCAATGCCGCAAGTGGCTGGACGCGCATTACCCGAATGTCGAGCGCGTGGCGGTGTCCAGCAACGCCGAAGCGGCCAAGCGGGTCAAGGGTGAGTGGAACTCGGCGGCGATTGCCGGTGATATGGCCGCTGGCCTTTACGGGCTGACGCGTCTGGCCGAGAAAATCGAGGACCGCCCGGACAACTCCACGCGCTTCTTGATGATCGGCAGCCAGGAAGTGCCGCCGACCGGCGACGACAAGACGTCGATCATTGTCTCCATGAGTAACAAGCCCGGCGCGCTGCATGAGCTGCTGGTGCCGTTCCACGACAACGGGATTGACCTGACGCGAATCGAAACGCGCCCTTCGCGCAGCGGTAAATGGACGTATGTGTTCTTTATCGACTTCATCGGCCACCACCGCGACCCACTGGTTAAAGGTGTGCTGGAGAAAATCAGTCAGGAAGCCGTAGCACTCAAGGTGCTGGGCTCTTACCCGAAAGCGGTTTTGTGAGGCATTAACATGAGTGGCAACTTCCTCGCCCTGGCTCAGCCGGGCGTGCAACAACTGTCGCCTTACGTTCCCGGCAAGCCTGTGGATGAGCTGGCGCGTGAGTTGAACCTGGACCCGTCCAGGATCGTAAAGCTGGCCAGTAACGAAAACCCGCTGGGCCCAAGTCCCAAAGTGCTGGCGGCGATTCGTGAAGAGTTGGCCGAGCTGACCCGCTATCCGGACGGTAACGGTTTTGCCCTCAAGTCCCTGCTGGCAGAAAACTGCCGGGTCGAGCTGAACCAGGTGACCCTGGGTAACGGTTCCAACGATATTCTTGAGCTGGTCGGTCGCGCCTACCTGGCGCCTGGCTTGAATGCAGTGTTCAGTGAGCACGCGTTTGCCGTCTATCCGATCGTGACGCAAGCCGTTGGTGCTGACGCCCGCGTGATTCCGGCCAAGGATTGGGGGCATGACCTGCCGGCGATGCTGGCGGCCATCGACGCCCAGACCCGCGTGGTGTTTATCGCCAACCCGAACAACCCGACCGGCACCTGGTTTGACGCTCAGGCGCTGAACGACTTCCTGCAAGATGTGCCGGAACACGTGCTGGTAGTGCTGGACGAGGCCTACATCGAGTACGCCGAAGGCAGCGACTTGCCGGATGGCCTGGACTTCCTGGCGGCTTACCCGAACTTGCTGGTGTCGCGTACGTTCTCCAAGGCTTACGGCTTGGCGTCGCTGCGGGTTGGCTACGGCTTGTCCACGGCGGTGGTGGCCGATGTGCTGAACCGCGTGCGCCAGCCGTTCAACGTCAACAGCCTCGCCCTGGCTGCAGCCTGTGCGGCAGTGAAGGATGCTGAGTACCTGGAAGAGGGTCGTCGCATCAACGAAAGTGGCATGTTGCAACTGCAAGAAGGCTTCCGTGAACTGGGCCTGGGCTGGATTCCGTCCAAGGGCAACTTCATTTGCGTCGACCTCGCTCAAGTAGCCGCCCCTGTATTCCAGGGCCTGCTGCGCGAAGGCGTGATCGTGCGCCCGGTGGCCAACTATGGCATGCCGAACCACCTGCGTATCACCATCGGTTTGCCGGCTGAAAACAGCCGCTTCCTGGAGGCATTGGCCAAGGTTCTGGCTCGTGGTTGATGTCACTGCATTGCAACCTGCTGTGCCTATGATCGGTCGCCTGGTGGTGGTCGGTCTGGGGTTGATCGGCGGCTCCTTCGCCAAAGGCCTGCGCGAAAGCGGGCTGTGCGGTGAAGTGGTCGGTGTGGACCTGGACCCGCAATCGCGCAAGTTGGCGGTTGAGTTGGGCGTGGTGGATCGCTGTGAGGCAGACCTGGCGCTCGCGTGCCGGGGGGCGGATGTGATCCAGCTCGCCGTGCCGATTCTGGCCATGGAGAAGTTGCTGGCCTTGCTGGCCGGTATGGACCTGGGGCAGGCGATCCTGACGGACGTCGGCAGCGCCAAGGGCAATGTGGTGCGCGCGGCGCAACTGGCGTTTGGCGGCATGCCGGCGCGCTTCGTGCCTGGGCATCCGATTGCCGGTTCCGAGCAGAGTGGGGTGGAAGCGTCCAATGCGCAGCTGTTCCGCCGCCATAAGGTGATTCTGACGCCACTTGAGCAGACCGATCCGGCCGCTTTGGCGATTGTGGATCGCCTGTGGCGCGAGTTGGGCGCGGATGTCGAGCATATGCAGGTCGAGCGTCACGACGAAGTGCTGGCGGCGACCAGCCATTTGCCGCATCTGCTGGCGTTTGGTCTGGTGGATTCTCTGGCTAAACGTAACGAAAACCTCGATATTTTCCGCTACGCCGCTGGTGGTTTCCGCGATTTCACCCGGATTGCCGGCAGTGATCCGGTGATGTGGCACGACATCTTCCTCGCCAATCGCGAAGCCGTGTTGCGTACCCTGGACACCTTCCGCAGTGACCTTGACGCATTGCGCGATGCGGTCGATGCCGGGGATGGCCATCAATTATTGGGCGTGTTCACCCGTGCGCGGGTAGCGCGCGAGCATTTCAGCAAGATCCTGGCTCGCCGGGCCTATATGGAAACCGCTGTGAACGCCGATGAGCAGACCTTCCTCGCCAACCCGGGTGGCCGCTTGAGCGGGCAGATTCGGGTGCCTGGCGACAAGTCGATCTCCCATCGCTCAATCATGCTCGGTTCATTGGCCGAAGGCGTGACCGAGGTTGAGGGTTTTCTCGAGGGCGAAGATGCCCTGGCGACCTTGCAGGCGTTTCGCGACATGGGCGTGGTGATTGAAGGGCCGCATCATGGGCGCGTCACCATTCATGGCGTAGGCTTGCATGGCCTGAAGCCAGCGCCGGGCCCTATCTACCTGGGTAACTCCGGTACGTCGATGCGCCTGTTGTCCGGCTTACTGGCGGCGCAACGCTTCGACAGTGTGTTGACCGGCGATGCTTCGCTGTCCAAGCGCCCGATGAGCCGCGTGGCCAAGCCGCTGCGGGAAATGGGTGCGGTGATCGAGACCGGGCCGCAAGGGCATCCGCCGCTGACCATCCGCGGTGGTCAGGCACTGAAGGGTTTGACCTACGCACTGCCGATGGCGAGTGCTCAGGTCAAATCCTGCCTGTTGTTGGCGGGTTTGTATGCTGAGGGTACAACCTCGGTGACCGAGCCCGCGCCGACCCGTGACCATACTGAGCGTATGCTGCGCGGCTTCGGGTATCCGGTGCAGGTGCAGGGCGCTACGGCGTCGGTCGAGTCAGGTCATGCACTGACTGCCACGCATATTGAAGTGCCAGGGGATATTTCGTCTTCGGCGTTTTTCCTGGTGGCGGCTTCGATTGCCGAGGGCTCGGAATTGTTGCTGGAGCATGTCGGTATCAACCCGACACGTACCGGGGTGATCGATATCCTGCGACTGATGGGCGCGGATATCACTCTGGAAAATCAGCGCGAAGTTGGCGGTGAGCCTGTTGCGGACCTGCGGGTGCGCGCGGCGGCGCTGAAGGGTATCGAGATTCCCGAAGCGCTGGTGCCGTTGGCAATCGATGAGTTTCCGGTGCTGTTCGTCGCGGCAGCTTGTGCCGAGGGGCGCACGGTATTGCGCGGCGCAGAGGAGCTGCGCGTGAAGGAGTCCGACCGTATCCAGGTCATGGCCGACGGTCTGCTGGCGCTGGGTGTGAAGTGTGAGCCGACTCTTGATGGGATTATCATTGAGGGTGGCCTGATGGGGGGCGGTGAAGTGCATGCCCATGGCGATCACCGGATTGCCATGGCTTTCAGCGTGGCTTCCCTGCGTGCGGCGGCGCCGATTCGTATCCGTGACTGCGCCAATGTTGCTACATCTTTTCCGAATTTTCTTACACTGTGTGCCCAAGTCGGCATCCGTGTTGCCCAAGAGGCTCAATTGTGAATATCAAAGCACCGGTGATTACCATCGACGGGCCAAGCGGCTCGGGCAAAGGCACCATCGCCGGCATCCTGGCCAAGCGCCTGGGCTGGTGCCTGCTGGATTCCGGCGCGCTGTACCGCCTGTTGGCGTTTGCCGCGCGCAACCATGGCGTCGACCTGACCAACGAAGAATCCTTGAAGCTGCTGGCGGCGCACCTTGATGTGCAGTTCGTCGGCGCGACGGAAGGTCATCCGCAACGCATCATCCTCGAAGGCGACGATGTGACCGATGATCTGCGTAATGAACAAGTGGGCTCCTGGGCGTCCCAGGTTGCCGCGCTGCCTGCCGTGCGCGACGCTCTGCTGCAGCGTCAGCGGGCTTTTCAGGAGCCGCCGGGCCTGGTGGCCGATGGTCGCGACATGGGCACGGTGGTGTTTCCGGATGCGCCGCTGAAGATTTTCCTGACCGCCAGCGCCGAGGAGCGGGCTCGCCGCCGCTACTTGCAGTTGAAGGGCAAAGTCGATGGTGTTAGTCTGTCGAGTCTGCTAGATGAGATCCGTGCACGCGATGAGCGTGATACCCAGCGTGCGGTAGCCCCGCTCAAACCGGCGGCTGACGCCATACAGCTGGATTCCACGGAGTTGTCCATCGAGCAGGTGCTGGAACGCATCTTGAGTGAAATCGCCATTCGCGATATCGCCGGGTGACCAAGAAGGCTGCAGGGGACCAGTCATAGTCCTGCGGTGCTTCTTTTAATTGAAACTGACCCACACCGTCTGGGGTGTGGAGATGGGCGTATTCTTCGCCCTTATCAACAGGAATTAAAATGAGCGAAAGCTTTGCGGAACTCTTTGAAGAAAGCCTAAAAACCCTGAACCTTCAGGCAGGCTCCATCATCACCGGTGTTATCGTTGATATCGATTACCAAGCTCGCTGGGTAACCGTTCACGCTGGTCTGAAGTCTGAAGCTCTGATCCCGCTGGAACAGTTCTACAACGATGCTGGTGACCTGACTATCAATGTCGGTGACGAAGTTCACGTTGCTCTGGACTCGGTTGAAGACGGTTTCGGTGAAACCAAGCTGTCCCGTGAAAAAGCCAAGCGCGCTGAATGCTGGATTGTTCTCGAAGCAGCCTTCGCAGCTGAAGAAGTGGTTAAGGGCGTTATCAACGGTAAGGTTAAAGGCGGCTTCACTGTCGACGTTAACGGCATCCGTGCGTTCCTGCCAGGTTCTTTGGTCGACGTTCGTCCAGTGCGCGACACCACGCACCTGGAAGGCAAAGAACTCGAATTCAAGGTCATCAAACTCGACCAGAAGCGCAACAACGTTGTCGTTTCCCGTCGTAGCGTCCTGGAAGCAGAAAACTCCGCCGAGCGTGAAGCTCTGCTGGAATCCCTGCAGGAAGGCCAACAAGTCAAAGGTATCGTCAAGAACCTCACCGATTACGGCGCATTCGTCGATCTGGGTGGCGTCGATGGCCTGCTGCACATTACCGACATGGCTTGGAAGCGTATCAAGCATCCTTCCGAAATCGTCAACGTTGGCGACGAGATCGATGTCAAGGTTCTGAAGTACGATCGTGAGCGTAACCGCGTTTCCCTGGGCTTGAAGCAGCTGGGCGAAGATCCATGGGTTGCTATCAAAGCTCGTTACCCAGAAAGCACTCGCGTAACCGCGCGTGTTACCAACCTGACCGACTACGGCTGCTTCGCAGAGCTGGAAGAAGGCGTGGAAGGCCTGGTACACGTTTCCGAAATGGACTGGACCAACAAAAACATCCACCCTTCGAAAGTCGTACAAGTCGGCGACGAAGTGGAAGTTATGGTTCTGGACATCGACGAAGAGCGTCGTCGTATCTCCCTGGGTATCAAGCAGTGCAAATCTAACCCATGGGAAGATTTCTCTGGCCAGTTCAACAAGGGCGATAAAATCTCCGGCACCATCAAGTCGATCACCGATTTCGGTATCTTCATTGGTCTGGACGGTGGCATCGACGGTCTGGTTCACCTGTCCGACATCTCCTGGAACGAAGTTGGCGAAGAAGCTGTTCGTCGTTTCAAGAAGGGCGACGAGCTGGACACCGTTATCCTGTCGGTTGACCCAGAGCGCGAGCGTATCTCCCTGGGTATCAAGCAACTGGAAAGCGATCCGTTCTCTGAATACGTTCAGGACAACGACAAAGGCGCAATCGTTAAAGGCATCGTGAAAGAAGTTGACGCTAAAGGCGCCATCATCACTCTGGCCGACGATATCGAAGCGACTCTGAAAGCCTCCGAAATCAGCCGTGACCGCGTTGAAGACGCGCGCAACGTTCTGAAAGAAGGCCAGGAAGTAGAAGCCAAGATCATCAGCGTTGACCGCAAGAGCCGCGTAATCCAGCTCTCCATCAAGTCGAAAGACGATGCTGAAGAGAAAGAAGCAATTCAGAGCCTGCGCGACAAGCCAGCTACCTCTGAGCCTGCTGCTGGTCCTACCACTCTGGGCGACCTGTTGCGTGCACAAATGGAAAAGCAGAACTAAGTTCTGTCAGACCATAGAAAAAGGGCGACTTCGGTCGTCCTTTTTTGTGTCTGAAATTTGTTGAATCAACAACCCAGAACCAAGGTGTGCAGTCGGGTGTCAGAACTGACTATAGTTCTAATACCCGCTATTTCGGTTGCTGCTTCAATAAGGATTTGAATGAACAGGTTGATTGTCGTTTTCTCAATGGTACTGCTTGCTGGGTGTTCCACCAGTGCCAAGACTCACGCCAGGCATGGCGTCAGCGGCATCGAGATTGACTGTTCGGGGCTTGGCTCCAGTTGGCAGAAGTGCGAGAAGCGGGCTGCCCGTGAGTGCAAGATGCAGGGCTACAAAGTTGTGACGCGGTCCAGCGACGCCAAGGATGAAGAGGGTTACTACCCGTTTGGCTGGAACCCGGCTGGCGCGGTGACCCGCACGATGCTGGTGATCTGCAAATAAAGGCGTTGGCGCTTTTTATGGGCGTAAAACGAACCTGCAGATAAGTTAAGGCGTGGGCTGTTCAAATTCACCAAGTCATGCTAAAACCTTTGAAGCGCTTTTCCTAGCTGCTTGAAAAAGAAGGGAAAAATATGACGAAGTCGGAGTTGATCGAACGAATTGTCACCCATCAAGGGCTGCTTTCATCCAAGGATGTAGAGCTGGCTATCAAGACCATGCTTGAGCAAATGTCCCAATGCCTGGCCACCGGGGATCGAATCGAGATCCGGGGCTTTGGTAGCTTTTCCTTGCACTACCGCGCTCCGCGTGTGGGCCGTAACCCGAAAACCGGGCAGTCCGTAAGCCTTGACGGTAAGTTTGTGCCGCACTTCAAGCCGGGTAAGGAATTGCGGGATCGAGTGAACGAAGACGAGGAAGAGGGCGTCTGAGTGGTTTTGGGGTAGGAGTAAGTTATGCGTGGGATTAAACGCGTTGTGTTGGTGCTGACGGTTCTGGTTGTCGCGCTGGTGGTCTTGGGCTTTGTATTGGAAAACCAACAAGGCGTCTCACTTTCGTTTTTGGGCTGGACCACGATGCAGCTACCGGTGTCGGTGTATGTTGTGGCAGCGCTGATCGTCGGGCTGTTGATAGGTCCGTTGTTTTATGTTTTGGCCGCCAGTGGCCGTCGTAATAAGCGAGCGCCGGTTGTGCGCGGATAAAGGTTCCTCCTCGCTAATGCTCGCTCTTGTGGGTTGGGTGGAGGAGGTTTCGGTAATCCTCTTGTAAGGCACGCGTTATTTGGGTGCTCTACGGTGAATGCGTTTCCTCCCTTCTGTTAATCGGGTCAACCGATACCGCGCTTTTAAGCCCTTCTTTCAAAAAAATCAGATAGTTACGGATAGCATTGCCCCGGACGAGCTTTACAAAATAGGCGCGTCAAGGTTCAAAGCGCGCCGGTTATCGGGTAAAATGCTCCGCGATAACGGTAGCGGGTGTCTTGCGTCTTCAATGCTCAACAGGTGAGCGGGTTTTCACCGATCATCTGCTATAGCAAACACTCTCCTATCTGTGTGAAAACCCCCAAGTTTGTGTGTCCGGGACAAATATCAGGACAGCAACTAGTCGGCTTACGGGCCTTGTCCTTGAGTAATTATCTGGCCTAAGCCTAGTACGCAGAAAATGTTAGCGGTGCAACACCCGCAAACAACTTTTTACAACTAATGATCGCAAGCGAGCGATAGCCATGGCTATCCGTCTTGAGTTTTTTGTAAAAAGCAGTGAGGGAATGCCCTTAGACAAATATTTCTGCTTGCGGGTCTTAAGGCTCGTCGTGGCGGCGAAATGGCTGCCTTGCTTGAGGCAGCTGCTGCACAGCCGTCGCGCGTTGGCTCCTGGGCTTAAGTGCCAGGCTGAAAAGGTACATCCGGCGCCAACCCCAAGCGTTCATGGGGGGGGCGCCGACTTATCTCGCTGGTGCCTTGCGTTTCGGGCATAAACCAAGTGAAAATTTGTATGATCAATTTCATGCTGCAGAACGCGCATAAACAGCTTCGACAGAATCAGCTGCATGAGGTTTGTGACCGATAGTTGGATTTTGGTCAGCTTTTATCGAGGGGCATTGGAGAATTGACTGGCGGGTGCGACCAGGCTCCAGCCTCTAAGAAAACGTCTCAAAAGCAGGGCCATATTTCAGAGCTTGAGCGCTGTTTTAGGTGATGTGAAGCGGTGAATGAAGGGCTCATGATCGTATGTGCTATTTGTAGGGAAAAGCATGGCATATTTATCACGCGAACAGCTAGCCCAAATGGGCTTTAGAGCACTCGGCAAAGAAGTGAAAATCAGCGATCGCGCCAGCATTTATAATGCCGATGAAATTGAGATAGGTGATTACTCTCGAATTGACGATTTCTGTGTGATCTCGGGTAAGGTAAAAATCGGCAAGTTTAATCATATAACCCCTATGTGTCTGGTTGCAGGGGGTGTCCCGGGGATCATATTTGAAGACTTTTGTACGCTTGCGTACGGCGTTAAAATATTTTCCCAGTCTGATGATTACAGTGGTCAGACGCTGACAAATTCTCTCATCCCGAAAAAATATAAAAACGAAACATTCTCTGCCGTACACGTACACAAGCATGTCATCGTCGGTGCCGGGGCGGTAGTTTTCCCTGGCGTAGTATTGGCTGAGGGCTGTGCAGTGGGCGCGATGGCGCTGGTGACTAAAAGTACTGATGCTTGGGGTATTTACGCGGGAGTACCTGCAAAGCGAGTCAAAGACAGGAAGAAAGATTTACTAAAGCTAGAAGAAGAATTTTACGGTGAGCGCGATGAAGATTCCATTTAATAAACCACCCTATACGGGTAACGAAGATCAATACGTAACGCGCGCCATGCGCAGCGCCAAGATGTCGGGTGACGGTGAGTTCACCATGAGTTGCCAGCGTTGGTTTGAAGAAACATTTTCCTGTGAAAAAGCGTTGCTGACACCCTCGTGCACTCAAGCGCTCGAAATGGCTGCCATCCTGATAGATATCCAGCCGGGTGATGAAGTCATCATGCCCAGCTATACCTTTGTAAGTACTGCCAATGCCTTTGTACTTCGAGGCGCAAAGATTGTGTTTGTGGATATTCGGCCAGACACAATGAATATCGATGAAACGCTTATCGAAGCGGCGATCAATGAAAGGACCAAGGCGATTGTGCCCGTTCATTATGCCGGTGTTGCCTGTGACATGGACGTGATCATGGATATTGCGCAGCGACATGACTTATTCGTCGTTGAGGATGCTGCTCAAGGCATGATGTCGAAATATAAAGGGCGTTGGTTAGGCACCATCGGGCATTTGGCTGCCTATAGCTTTCATGAAACAAAAAACTACACCAGTGGCGGTGAGGGTGGCTTGCTGTTAATCAATGACAAACGGTTCATTGGTCGTGCCGAAATCATCAGGGAAAAGGGCACTAATCGTAGTCAGTTCTTTAGAGGGATGATTGATAAGTATACGTGGGTTGACATCGGGAGTAGTTATTTGCCGGGTGAGCTGCAAGCCGCTTACTTGTTTGGGCAATTAGAGTGCGCGACGCTCATTAATGATTTCAGGCTGAGTATTTGGCAGCGCTACTGTACGGCGTTCGCAAAATTGGCTGCGACGGGGCTAATTGAAATTCCTAGCATTCCAAATGACTGTGTCGCCAATGGGCACATGTTTTATATTAAAGTAAAAGATATCGCCGCACGCAAGTCAGTGCTCAGTCATCTGAATGCTGCTGGCGTGGGGGCGGTTTTTCATTATGTTCCGCTTCACAGCGCGCCTGCGGGTGTTTTGCTCGGCCGATTCACCGGCGAAGACCGTTTTACTACCAAGGAAAGTGAGCGTCTTATTCGTTTGCCTGTCTGGCATGGTATGACAGAGGCTGAGACCCAGCATGTTATCGAGTCCTTGATAGGTGCAGTTGATGCCGTCGGCCGATAAGTTGAAAGCTTCAGGTGGCAATATGCTTATCGGCGCTTTTTTTACAAGCGCCGCACAAGCGTCAAAGATACTGGTTGGCTTTTGTGTACTGAAATTAATCGCCCTGTACCTGGGCGCAGACGGCCTGGGCAAGCTAGGGCATTTCATGAGCTTGGTGTCTGTCATTGTCCTGCTGGCCGGGGGCGGGATAAGCCACGGCGTAATCAAGTACGTTGCGGAATTTAAAGGCAGTCGTTTTAAGTTATATAAGTTGTTCTCGACGTCGATTTTTTATGCTTTGAGTTTTTGCGTTGTGTCGTTTGTTTTGCTGATTATGTTTTCAGGAAAAATTTCGACGTTCGTTTTCGGGCAGCGTGAAAATTACTGGGTAGTCATAGTGCTGGCTTTTGCTCAGTTTGTATTTGCGTTCAATATTTTGTTCTCCGGTTTTTTTAACGGGCTTGGAAAATTGAACGTGAACGCCGGCGTTCAAGTCATTTCTAATATTCTTGTGCTTCCTATTATCTGGTGGCTAATTTCTGCATGGGGTGTGCCAGGTGCAGCGATAGCCATGGTGTCAATGTTTACCATGCCCGCGCTCATCTCTTTCTTTTTTCTGAAAGGGATGTCCATTTTCAGAATGATCAAGTGGCAGAAGTTTGATATCGCACTGGGCAAGCAGTTCTCCAGATTCGGCTTGATGTTGCTGGTCAGTGCCTTGATGTTTCCCGTGGTGGAGATAATCATCAGGCAATCGCTGATCACGCAGGTAGGCTATGCCCAAGCGGGCATATGGCAAGGGAGTATCAAGCTTTCGAGCGCGTATATAGGTTTTTTCAGTGTTTTTCTAGCGTCTTATTACATGCCGCTGGTATCGTCGACACAAGACAAGGCGGTGATCAAAATCCAGGTAGTGAAATTCATGCTGCTGGTAATGGCGGCTTTTGTGGCAGGCGGCAGCGTTCTGTATTTTGGGCGTAGTTTTTTTATCCCTGTATTATTGTCTTCTGAGTTTCATGAGTTGGAAGGTTATATAATTTATCAGTTGGTTGGGGACTTTTTTAAAGTCTCTGCTTATGTCGTGGGTTTTGTTGCAGTGGCGAAGGCGGCAACGAAGTTGTATATCTTGTCTGAGATGCTGCAGGCGCTACTTTTTGTCGGTTTAACATTTACGGTCGGGCGCGAAGTGGGTGGGGTGTACGGTGTTATGTATGCTTATATGCTGGCATATATTATATTTTTTATGATTTCGATCGTCGGTTTTGTTTATTGGGCACGTCACTGATGGGCATGCAGTTTTACCTCCCGTTGTATCTGGTATTCGGATTTCTAGTCATCGTCGCTGCGTGGGATATACTCAGCGAGCACACGTGGCCACGCGCAGTTGTTTCTGCCCTGATGGGTGTGCCGCTTGTCCTATTGGCTACCTTCAGGGTGCCCGGTGTGGGCAATGACGATCTAGCCTACCTGAAAATGCTGCATGAAATCCCCTCAGTGCTGGAGTGCAGTAATATTTACTGCGACTACAGCTATACAGCGTTTAACGTCGAATTCGGCTTCTTTATGCTCCTCTCAATGCTGGCGGCATTAGCGAGGAATTCCTATATTTTGTTTGGCGTCAGTTCGCTGGTTGCGGTAGGTCTGAATGTCAGGAGTATTCGGTATTTCTCTCCTTACTTTGCCTTGGGTGTGCTGGTTTATTTTACGCATTTTTATCTTGCGAAAGACCTGAACGCGATACGCTTGGGGATGGCGTCCGGGTTAGTGTTTTTGGCTGCGACGTATCTCCACAAAAAGCAATACATGCTGTTGGCGTTTTATCTTGCGCTGGCGATGATGGTGCATGTGTCGTCAGCCATTTTTATAATGCCTGTCGTATTGTATTTGCTCAAGCCAACACGCGCTGTTTACCTAGTGCTCAGTGCCGTTCTTGTTTTGATGGCCTCCGTTGTCGACTCAAAATGGTTGTTAGGCCAAATGGCGTTCATCAGTTTTATCAGTGAAAAAATTGACGCTTATCTAACGACTGAAAAGTACGGCTATGCACTGCCGCTCTTTGGTTTGGTCAACATCAAGAATTTACTCTTGGTGGCAGCCGGGTGGGTGTGGTCGAAACAGCTGGAACTGCACTATCCCACCTTTAGTCTGGTTTACTGCGTATTTTATTGCGCGACATTCTTGCGAATTGTAATGGGCGACTTTGCGATTCTTGCGGGGCGCGGGTACGCGAGCATATCAATGTTTGAATATGTCCTCTTGCCCATGATCGCAGTGCACTTGTTTGGTAAAAAACGTGGGTTTTTAATTGTTGCTTTTTATGCTCTCGGCGCCCTCTACCTTAATCTGAGTAGCCATCGGGGATGGACAGGCGGTTCTGAAGTGTTTTTTAACTTTTTATAATTTATTTCGGTGAACGTATGAAGAATATTTTATTTGTGTTGGGTGGCTTGGCCATTGGTGGCGTTGAGACCTATGTTGTCAGATTGGCTAAGTACCTCAGTCAGGCGGGGTGCAATGTAACGGTTACATTACTTTCCAATAAGTGTGATGCAGGCCTGTTCAACGAGTTATCTCGCTATGCTACCGTCAATGTCGTTGAGCGCGTACCGTTTTTCCCTGCGTCCAGTTGGGTGAATGCGTTGTTGCCCGTAAAAAAAGATCCGGTTATATACGACGTTGTTCATGTCGTTGATGTGTTGACCTTGGCGTATGTTTTTCTGAACAAGACGCGACTGAAGTTTTCTTTCCTCAGTATTGGTATCTATCACTCAATGGAAATCAGTTGGTGGCGGGAGCGCAATATCTATTTTAGAAAGAAAATGCTCGAGTTGTACGATCGAAACGTCCAGTTGACGCTCTTCCCCAATGAGCGCACCGCTGAGATGGCTGCAGCGTTTTCTAATGTTGATGTGGCGACGCTGGATGTATTGCCGTTGGGTGTTTCCTTTGAAAGCTATAGCGCGCGTCAGCCGCTTCAATCGTCTCTGCGCATCGTTTCCATAGGTCGTTTAGTCGATTTTAAAGTTTACAATAAGCACGTCATTACACAGCTGCCTGAGCTGCGTAAACGCGCCAATTTTGAGTATTTTATCTACGGTGCCGGTCCGGAGCACTCGGCGCTCGTGGCGTTGGCTGAAGCGCAGGGTGTCAGTGACTACGTGCACTTTATGGGCGAGGTGGAATATGCCGAGCTCCCCAGCATTTTCGACGGGGCATTTTGTTTTGTAGGCTCTGGTACGACGATCATCGAAGCCTCTGCCGCCGGTATTCCTTCTGTGGTGGGCATTGAATCCATAGAGTTGCCCTTGACCTGTGGGTTGTTTTCGGATGTTTCAGGGTATTCCTACAACGAAGAGTCTGCGACGACAGTGAGAATGGGGATCCGCGAAACGATCGAGGTGTTACATAATATGAGCCCTGAACAATATCGCGAAGTCTCTGATAAACATCGACTAAAAGCCAAGATATTTGATATTGTCGAAACCTCGAAAAAGTTTATTGAGCTGTCTAATCGTACTCCTGTATTTGATATTTCAATGAATCGTTGGGTTGCTATTTTGTCATTTATCAAATCAGTGGTTGTTCAAGGGCCTAAAGCACTTAAATCCCGATTTGATAGTGTGGGATGATATGTCTTTGAATATTGCGATTGTCACTCAGTATTTTTATCCTGAGAGCTTTATTATCAATGATATTGTTGAGGAACTGGCGTGCCTTGGGCACACGGTTGAAGTCTTCACGGGGCAACCTAATTATCCCGAAGGCGACACCTACGAAGGCTATGATCCGACTGCTTGCAGTGAACAGATCTACAAGGGCCGCGTAAAGGTTAATAGGGTTCCGTTGAGACCCAGAAAGTCAGGGGGGGCCAAAAATCTTTTTCTCAACTACCTTTCCTTTGTGAAAAATGGCGTCAAGTACTTCCCGAAACAGAATGCCGGGAAACAGTTCGACGCGATCATTGTTTTCGCGGTTTCCCCGATTACGGCAGCTATTCCTGCGATCGTGTTGAAGCGGTCCAGCAAGGCGCACTTGATGGTTTGGGTGCAGGATTTGTGGCCGGAAACACTCAAGGCAACGGGGTTTATCAAGAATCCGCTGTTGTTAAAGGCAATCGGTGTCTTGGTGCGCTTAATCTACGCCCAGGCGGACACGGTGCTGGTTCAATCTGAAGCGTTCATTTCCTCTGCGTCCAAATATGTAGCGAAAGATAAGCTGGTTTACTACCCCAACTCCTACCGTGCTCCGGCCACCCAGACCGATCTTGCTGACGGCCTGCCGCTTGAGATCAGCCAGTTATTGCTGTCGAATTTTTGCGTGGTCTTTGCCGGTAACCTCGGGTTTGCGCAGTCCTTGGAAACCATAGTCGATGCCGCAAAGGCCCTGGTGCACCTGGAGTGCAAGATTGTCGTGGTGGGCAGTGGTAGCCGTTTGGATTGGATGCAGGAGCAAAAGCGCCACCACCAGTTGCACAACCTGGAGCTCGTAGGGCGTTTGCCCTCTTCACTGATGCCTGAGTTGTTCGCAAAAAGTGAGGCGTTACTGGTGACGCTCAAGCGCGAAGAGATATTCGCCCTGACCATACCCAGCAAGGTTCAGGCGTACATGGCCGCGGGCAAGCCTATTCTGGCGGCCCTGGATGGAGAAGGGGCCAGGATCGTGGCCCAAGCGGGGGCAGGATTATGTTCTCCGGCAGAGGATGCGGCCGCGCTGGCCAAGAATATTGCGGCGCTCTACGAGGCTACGCCGGAAAAAAGAGCCGCCCACGGAGCGGCGGCCTTCCGCTTTTTCTGTGACAATTACGAAATGAAGACGCAATGCCGTCGATTGGTACAGATTATTGAAGAACGTATTGCCAACCCTTAGAGAACAACCATGAAAATATTAGTGCTGGGCGTGACAGGAATGCTTGGAAGTGCTGTGTTCAAGTATATTTCCAATCACACTTCACATAGTGTTTTCGGCACTATGCGTGGCAAAAGCGGTGCAGATTACTTCGAGCAGAAACATCAGGGCTGCTTTTATTCGGATGTCGATGTTTTAGACTACGAGTCTTTGGTAACGGTCTTTGAGAAAACGCGTCCGGACGTGGTGATCAACTGTGTCGGCTTGATCAAGCAGCTGGCACAGGCCAAAGATCCCTTGTCAACGTTGCCGCTTAATTCAATGCTGCCGCATCGCCTGTCCAAGTTATGCCAGCTGACTAACGCGCGATTGATTCACATCAGTACCGACTGTGTATTTACCGGTGCGAAGGGCATGTACGTTGAGTCAGATATGTCGGATGCAGTCGACTTGTACGGCAAGTCAAAATTTATTGGTGAGGTGAATGATCAGCCTCATGCGATCACGTTGCGCACCTCCATTATTGGTCATGAGTTGGCCAGCAGTGCGTCGCTGGTCGACTGGTTTCTGTCCCAGGAAGGCTCGGTTAAGGGATTTACCAACGCTATCTTTTCCGGTGTGCCTACCGTGGAACTGGCTCGCATCATCGTTGAGTGTGTACTGCCCAACCCACAGATGTTTGGTCTTTATCACGTCTCTGCCGAGCCCATTGACAAGTTCACGCTGCTGACTGAAGTCGCTAAGGTCTACCAGAAAAATATCAATATTATTCCCGATGACCAATTAGCGATCGACCGTTCCCTTGACTCGACGCGCTTTCGTGAGGCCGTGGGTTATAATCCGCCGTCATGGCCGGACCTGATTCAGTTTATGCGCGCACAGCGATAAATTAGGAGCTTTTATGTTTGATGACAAAATCTTGATGATTACCGGTGGCACCGGTTCTTTTGGTAATACCGTACTCAAGCGTTTTCTCGACACGCAAGTGAAAGAAATTCGCGTGTTCAGCCGCGACGAGAAAAAACAGGAAGATATGCGCATTGCGCTCGGCAATGACAAAGTTAAATTTTACATTGGTGATGTGCGCGATTACGCGAGTATTTCCCAAGCCATGGTCGGTGTTAACTATATCTTCCACGCTGCGGCACTCAAGCAGGTTCCGTCCTGTGAGTTTTACCCGATGGAGGCGGTTAAAACCAACGTTCTGGGTACAGAGAACGTGCTTAATGCGGCCATCGCCAACAATGTAGAACGTGTCGTTGTCTTGAGCACTGACAAAGCGGTGTACCCGATCAACGCCATGGGTATTTCCAAGGCCATGGCGGAAAAACTGGTGGTTGCCAAGTCCCGGATGATCCCGCAAGGCGGCCCGGTTATTTGCTCCACGCGCTACGGTAATGTCATGGCTTCGCGGGGGTCGGTCATCCCGTTGTTCGTCAATCAATTGAAGCAGGGCGGTGAACTTACGGTCACCGACCCGAATATGACCCGCTTCCTGATGTCGCTGGAAGACTCCGTTGACTTGGTGCTGCATGCCTTTGAGTTTGCCCAGCAAGGCGATATTTTCGTTCAGAAGGCACCGGCGTCTACGGTGGAAGATCTGGCGCAAGCGCTGAAAGAACTGTTCCACCGCTTAAACACCATCAAAGTGATCGGTACTCGGCATGGTGAGAAACTGTACGAGTCGCTGATTTCTCGGGAAGAAATGGCCAAGGCCGAGGACATGGGCCGCTACTATCGCATCCCGGCGGATAACCGCGACTTGAATTATGAAAAGTATTTTGTAGAAGGCGAAACGCACATTTCCGAGTTGGATGACTACACCTCTCATAATACCGAGCGTCTGGACGTCGAGGGCGTTAAAGCGCTGTTGTTGAAGTTGGAGTTTATTCAGGAGCAGCTCAATGCTTAAGGTCATGACGCTGGTCGGTACTCGCCCGGAACTCATCAAGATGAGTCGCGTGATCGCGGAACTCGATAAACAGACTCAGCATATTCTGGTTCACTCGGGCCAGAATTATGACTATGAGCTTAACCAGGTCTTTTTTGACGACTTGGACATTCGTAAACCCGATCACTTTTTGGGGGCCGTCGGCGAAACCGCGGCGCAGACGATTGCCCAGGTGATCGCCAAATCCGACGAGCTTTTTGAGTTGGAAAAACCCGACGCCCTGCTGCTCTACGGTGATACGAATACGTGTTTGGCGGTTATATCTGCCAAGCGCCGAAAAATCCCTGTATTCCATATGGAAGCGGGGAATCGCTGTTTCGATCAACGTGTACCCGAGGAGCTTAACCGCAAGGTGCTGGACCATTTGAGCGATATCAATATGGTCCTGACCGAGCATGCTCGTCGTTATCTACTGGATGAAGGGGTGCGCCCTGAGACCATTATCAAGACCGGTTCGCATATGGCGGAAGTCTTGGAGCATTACATGCCCAAGATTGACGCGTCGAATGTGCTCGCTCGAGAAGGGCTGGTAGCGGGGCAGTATTTTGTTGTCAGCGCGCACCGTGAGGAAAACGTTGACACTCCCGACAACCTGAAAGATTTGCTGGGTTCGCTGAAGGCGTTGGCGGACGAGTACCAATACCCGGTCATCGTGTCTACTCACCCGCGCACCCGCAAGCGTCTCGAGGCGCTGGGCGAATCGCTGGATCACCCGCTGATTCGTTTCGTCAAACCGTTTGGCTTGCTTGATTACATCAAGTTGCAGATGGAGGCCTTTTGCGTGGTTTCCGACAGCGGCACTATTACTGAAGAAGCCTCGTTGCTGAACCTGCCGGCAGTCACCATCCGCAACGCTCATGAGCGACCAGAGGGCATGGATGAAGGTACGCTGATCATGTGTGGGTTGAAAGCCGAGCGCGTTCTTGATGCGGTGCGTATCGTCACCACGCAACATGTTCGTGGCGAGCGGGCGTTTGCGGTGGTCGGTGATTATTGTGGCGGGGCGGTATCCAAGAAGGTCGTGCGGATCGTGCACAGTTACACCGATTACATCAATCGCACTGTCTGGTCCAAGTCGTAAGCAAGGAGCTTTACGTGCACATATTTGTCACTGGAGCTTCGGGATTCGTTGGCAGCCGGTTGGTTCAAGTGTTGGCCGCTGGTACTGACGCGCTTGTCACTGTTGCAGCAAGGGGCAGTCGCTTTACCTGCGCAGCGGCCGAGCGGGTGGTTCGATTCGAGGATCTTGCAACGGCGAGTTTCTCGGCCGACCTCGCCGGTGTGGACGCCGTGGTGCATTGCGCCGCTCGCGTGCATGTCATGAACGACTTGGAAGCCGACCCTCTGCACGCTTTCCGCCAGGTCAATGTCGAGGGCACGCTTAACCTGGCGCGTCAGGCCGCAGAGGCTGGGGTGCGTCGCTTTGTGTTTCTCAGCTCGATCAAGGTCAACGGCGAAGGCACCGAGCCAGGTGTGCCGTTTACTGCGGATCAGCCTGCAAACCCTGCGGACCCTTACGGCGTTTCAAAGATGGAAGCTGAGCAGCGTCTTCGGGAGATGGCCATAGCGACGGGTATGGAGGTCGTGATCATTCGCCCCGTACTGGTTTATGGGCCCGGCGTGAAAGCTAATTTCCTGAGCATGATGCGTTGGCTGTATAAGGGTGTACCGTTGCCTTTTGGCGCCATCCATAACGCTCGCAGCCTTGTGGCCTTGGATAACCTGGTTGATCTGACCCTCCTCTGCCTGAGCCATCCAGCTGCCGCCAACCAGACCTTTATGGTCAGCGATGGCGAAGATCTGTCAACCACCGGCCTGCTACGCAAGATGGCGTCAGCATTGGGCAAGCCGGCGCGTCTTCTTCCCGTCCCTGCTGTTCTATTGAGTGCCGCTGCCCGCATGCTCGGCAAGCGCAGCCTTTCTCAACGTTTGTGTGGTTCATTGCAGGTCGATATAGCCAAGACGCGTGCCGTTTTGGGGTGGGAACCGCCATTGTCAGTGGAACAGGCGCTGAAACTCACTGCATCGGATTACATGGAAAATGAAAAGAAATGAGTGATGGGTGGATCGTTCTTGTTGTTGCATTGATCTCTTTTCTGATGACTGCTGTACTTAGGCGTTATGCGCTTTCGCGTAGCATTATCGACATTCCGAATGCACGCAGTTCGCATTCGGTGCCCACGCCGCGTGGCGGCGGTGTTGCGATTGTGCTGGCGTTCTTGGCGGTGACCCCTGTTCTGGGGTGGCTGGGCCTGGCTTCAGAACAGACGTTGATCGCAGTAGGAGGGGCTGGTGTACTGGTAGCCGTCCTGGGTTTTATGGACGATCATGGTCATATTGCCGCGCGCTGGCGCCTGGCAGGCCATTTTGCAGCAGCGATATGGGCGTTGTTCTGGATGAACGGGCTTGGCCCGCTGACCGTGTTCGGTTGGGAACTGCATCTGGGCCTGGCCGGGCATGTGCTGGCTGCGGTGTTTCTGGTCTGGATGCTCAACCTCTACAATTTCATGGATGGCATTGATGGGATCGCCAGTGTTGAAGCCATCTGCGCGTGCCTTGGCGGCTGTTTGCTGTATGCGCTGAGTGGTCATCAGGACATGATTTGGTTGCCGCTGCTGTTGGCCGCGGCGGTGGGCGCGTTCCTGGTGTGGAATTTTCCACCTGCCAAAATCTTCATGGGCGATGCCGGGAGCGGGTTTCTGGGCGTTACCTTGGGCTGTTTCGCGATTCAGGCCGCCTGGGTTCAGTCATCGTTTTTCTGGGCCTGGCTGATTTTGCTGGGTGTGTTTGTGGTCGATGCGACGTTCACCCTTGTGCGCCGCCTGCTACGGGGTGACAAGGTCTACGAAGCGCACCGCAGTCATGCCTATCAGTTTGCTTCACGTAAATTCGGTAAACACCTGCCGGTGACATTGGCAGTGGCGGTCATTAACCTGATTTGGTTACTGCCCATTGCGCTGGGTGTTGTTCTATTCGGATGGGATGGAGCCTGGGCTCTGATTCTCGCTTATGTACCGCTGACCCTGCTCGCCATCAAGTTTCACGCCGGCGAGCTTGAGCAGTAAAAGCTGCCAACTGAGTGGCAACTGTAGCCAGTCTGAGCACCCGCGACGGGCCCAGGCATGGCTTTACAAGGACGAGGCATTGGGATGTTAAGAGGTGTTTGGAAACGCTATGGATAAGTTACGGGCCTATTTGGTCGCTCTGCCTAGACGAAAAAAACGGCTGATTCAGGTCGGTACTGACGTGTTTGTCGTTTGGGCTGCCTTGTGGCTTTCGTTCGTTGTACGCCTGGGCATCGATGAACTGGTCAACCCGGTTCGTCTTCACCTTTGGTTGTTCATTGCCGCTCCAGTGATTGCAATACCTCTGTTCATTCGCTTCGGCATGTACCGTGCGGTGATGCGCTACTTTGGAAACGACGCCCTGATCGCTATTATCAAGGCGGTCAGTTTGTCCTCGCTCATCCTTGGCGTGGTGGTTTACTGGTACAGCAACCATCAAAACGTGGTCCCGCGCTCCATTATCTTCAACTATTGGTGGTTGAGCCTGATCATGGTGGGGGGCTTGCGGCTTGGCATGCGCCAATATTTCCTGGGTGACTGGTTTTCCGCGGCACAACATGTGCCTTTTGCCAGCCGTGAAGATGGATTGCCGCGTGTCGCCATTTACGGCGCAGGCGCTGCTGGTAATCAACTGGTAGCAGCCCTGCGAATGGGCCGTGTCATGCGGCCGGTGGCATTTATTGACGATGATTCAAGTATTTCCGAACGCGTGATTTCCGGGTTGCAAGTGTATAAGCCCAAGCACATTCAACGCATGATCGATGCGACGGGGGCACAGGAAATATTGCTGGCAATTCCTTCCTCCAACCGCGGTCGCCGTCGTGAGATCCTCGGGTTTCTTGAAGGTTTTCCTCTGCATGTGCGCAGTGTTCCCGGATTCATGGACCTGGCCAGTGGCCGGGTGAAGGTCGATGATATCCAGGAAGTCGATATTGCTGACCTTTTGGGGCGGGACACTGTGCCTGCCCAGCACGAGCTGCTGGAACGCTGCATCAAAGGGCAGAACGTGATGGTAACGGGGGCGGGGGGCTCAATTGGTTCAGAATTGTGTCGGCAGATTCTGACACTGCGCCCTACATCATTGCTGCTGTTCGAACACAGTGAGTTCAATCTATACAGCATCCTTTGCGAACTGGAAGAGCGTATTAATCGCGAGTCATTACCGGTCAAGGTTTTGCCAATCCTGGGTTCGGTTCGCAACCCATCCAAGTTGCTCGATGTCATGAAAGCCTGGCGCGTCGGCACCGTTTATCACGCTGCTGCATACAAACATGTGCCAATGGTGGAGCACAATATCGCTGAAGGCGTGTTGAATAATGTCATTGGCACACTGAATACGGCGCAAGCAGCGTTGCAGGCAGGCGTGGCCAATTTCGTGCTGATCTCTACCGATAAGGCGGTCCGCCCGACCAATGTCATGGGGAGTACGAAGCGCCTCGCCGAACTGACGCTGCAAGCCCTTAGCCGTGAGGTGGCGCCCGTATTGTTTGGCGACAAATCTAACGTCTCGCGCGTGAACAAGACCCGATTCACCATGGTGCGTTTCGGCAATGTACTTGGCTCCTCCGGTTCAGTCATTCCGCTGTTTCACAAGCAGATCAAGTCGGGGGGCCCGGTGACGGTCACCCACCCGAAAATAACCCGTTACTTCATGACCATCCCGGAAGCTGCGCAGTTGGTGATTCAGGCAGGCTCAATGGGCCTGGGCGGTGACGTATTCGTGCTGGATATGGGCGAACCGGTTAAGATTGTCGAGCTCGCGGAGAAGATGATTCACTTGTCAGGCCTGAGTGTGCGCTCTGATAAAAATCCGCATGGCGATATCGCCGTAGAGTTTTCAGGACTACGACCGGGTGAAAAGCTTTACGAAGAGTTACTTATTGGCGACAACGTGGTTGCCACCCAGCACCCGATGATCATGAGTGCCAACGAAGACCACCTGGCCTGGGATCTGCTCAAGGGTAGGCTGAACGACCTGCTGATGGCCGTAGATCAGGACGATTACTCCCGCGTTCGACAGCTGCTGCGCGATACCGTAAGTGGCTACTCGCCGGATGGCGAAATCGTCGATCTCATCTTCCAACAACGCCGTCTGGAACCGTGAGTTAACACCCTGTTACTCACCCACTTTTGACTCCCTCCAAACATCACCTACGTTAGAAGAAGCAGCTTAGGAAAGCTGCTTTTCTTCTACCGATGTCATGGAGCGTCACTAATGCAAAACACCTACATCTCTTCCCTGATCTTTGCTTTCCTCACCACGTTCTCAATTGCCGCTAACGCAGCACCCTCTATCAAACCCGAAGCTCCAACCCCCGTCACCGCGCAGGTGACCAAGGCAGAGCAATCCGCCAAGGTCAACCTGAACGCCGCCGACGCCGAAACCCTGCGTCGCGATCTCTTCGGCATCGGCGCTGCCAAGGCCAAGGCGATCATCGCTTACCGCGAAAGCAATGGCCCGTTCACGGCCGTGGATGAGTTGCTGGAAGTAAAAGGCATCGGCAAGGCGTTGCTGGAGAAGAACCGCGACAGGTTGGTTATCAATTGAGGATGTGAACGTTGCCAGGGAGGCCGGTCATTGACCGGCCTTTTGATCCTCTGAAACCTGCGCTTTCAAACGGGCGCGTACCACCTCCATGAGGCGTGTCGCCAACTGAGCACTCTCAACACTCCTGGCCAGTACCAGCGCGCCAACCAGTGTCGACATCATCACCAGGCTTTGTTCATCGGCATTCGCACTTCCAAGCGCCGCTTCGACCTGCTTCAACCGGGCGCCAAGTACTGCATCCGTGGTCGGACTCTGCTGGCCTCTGAGGCCAAGTTCCGAAGACATGGTCGGTAGCGGGCAGCCTTTATCCGGTGAGCGCTGGTGCCATTCAGACAGATAGCTGTCGATGAACGCATCCAACGGTCGTTCCTGGCTGAACAGCATTTCGCAATGCGCATCCAGTTCCGCAGCGGCAGCCTGCAGGGCTTTCTCTACCAGCTCGTCTTTGGATTTGAAATGTGCATAAAACCCGCCATGTGTGAGGTTCAGCGCTTTCATCAATGGCTGCAGGCCGGTGGCGCCAATACCGTCGCGGCGAAAGCGCACCGAGGCTTCCTTGATGATGCGTTGGTGGGTCTGGGCTTTATGGTCTGACGAATAACGCATAGGACTGCCTCGTGAACAAGCGCGGATTTTAACGGGTTACGCCCTTTTACACATCCAGACAACTCCCAACCGGGTTGGCATGAAAAGTGATTACATCTGGTTCAGTGATTGTTCAACAATCGTGAGGTGGTCATGACGCTCAGCTTGTCTTTAGCCGATCAGATTGCGCTTGAACTGCGTGCCGACATCATCGGTGGGCGGCTGTTGCCTGGAATGGCGCTGGTTGAGGCAGATCTGGTCAAGGCCTATAACGCCTCGCGCAATACAATCCGCGAGGCATTGCATCGTTTGGGGCAGGAGGGCCTCACACGCTACGTGCGCAACAAAGGTGTGATGGTGCGGCGACTGGAGCGAGACGAGGTGCGTGATCTGTTCGTCGTACGTCGCACACTTGAGTTGCAGGCCATCGCCCAGAGCGGCGCACTGACTGACGCTCAGGCCGAGCGCATGCAAAACGCCATTGAGGCCACCACGCTGGCTCGAGATCGTGAAGACTGGCGCGCCGTGGCGACGCACAGCTTGGTATTCCACCAGCAGATTGTCGGGCTGATGCGCAGCCCATTGTTCGATGAGTTTTTCGCCCAGGTCATTGCCCAGCTGCGCCTGGTGTTTTGTTCAGCCATGGATGAGCAACGTTTCCAGTCGCCCTGGTTGGAACGCGACCGCGAGATTTACGCGTTATTGGTCCAAGTGGATAAACCGGCGGCAGGTAAAGCGATGAGCCTGTACCTGGATGATTCGGAACGCCTGTCATTGGCCCTGTTTACCTAACCCTGATCGAGGAACTGCACGATGTACAAAGACTATCCGGCCGCTTATCAGGTCAGTAAAGGTTCGGCACTGCAGGTGGACACGGCGTTCTACGAGCGCATTCGTGGCCAGGCGGATAAACGCACGTTGATCGAGCAATTCGAAGTGCCGATTCGCACGGGGAGGGCGTGGAAAGTGCCGGCCGGGCATGTGTTCCGTGTCACCACGCCGGTGGGGCCGCAGGTCGGCGACTTCAATGTGTGGAACGCCAATGACCCGCGCGAACGCTTGTGGGCGGCGCGAACCCGTCAGTTGCAGGGCGCGCATGTCAGCACCCATGACCGGCTGTGGTCGAACCTGCCATTTCTGCGGCCTTTGGTCACCATCACTGATGACAGCTTGGCGAGCTACGGCATTGATGAGCATGGCGGGCGCCTGCATGATTTGCTTGGCACGCGTTGCGACCCGTATGTGAACCGCATGCTCACCGGTGAAGACTTTCATCACCATTGCCATTCAAACCTGACGCGCGCTGTACTGCCCTACGGCCTGACCGAATTTGATGTGCATGACGTGCTGAATATTTTCCAGTGCACCGGCCTCAACCACGACGACATGTACTTCATGAAAGCGTGCCCGGCGCAGAAGGGCGACTACCTGGAGTTTTTTGCCGAGATTGATTTACTGTGCGCCTTGTCGACGTGCCCGGGCGGGGACCTGTCGCTGCCCATGTGGGGGCCGGACGCGCAAGACCCGCTGACGGTCTGCCGCCCACTGGGCGTCGAGATTTATCGGTTGGAAGATGAGTTGCTCAAGGGCTGGAGCCAGCCCGAGCGTGCGGCCTATAAAGGCCAGCACGGGTTGCATATCGCGAAGGCGCAGTGGGAGTAGCGGCAGGTTCAGCGGTCCTGGGCGTCCTTTGAATCCGCCTGGGCGTTGCGCTCGGCCACGCGTTTGCGCTGTTCGTCGGTGAGTTCCACCTTGTTGGCGCTGTCACGCAGCATCAATAAACCACCGACGATCGAACCGATCGCGACCACTAAAATCAACCAGGCATACCACGGCATAGGGCTCTCCTTGAGGCAGCAAACCGTGGGGAAATTTCCCACGGTAATAGCTGCTTTGAGTAACGGGCTTTCTTAGTAGTTCATTGTAGGCCCGTTCCTGCTCAAGGTCTTAGAGTCCCGTCAACATCGCATCCGCCGGTGCGTCGGCACGGTCTTGCGCAGTCAGTTGGAAGTAGATAAAGCCCACCACCATAAAGCCCAGGAAGATCAGCCCGATCAGCGCGTTGAACCAGGCCATGGCCACCAGGCATACCACCGCCAGTACCAACGCAATGCCCGGCACAATCGGGTAGCCTGGGGCGCGGAAGGTGCGCTCCAGCAGCGGTTCAGTTTTGCGCAGTTTAAACAGGCTGAGCATGCTCATGATGTACATCACGATGGCACCGAACACCGCCATGGTGATCATCGCCGCCGTCAGTGTCATGCCGCCCAGGTTGATCAGGCCGTCGCTGTAGATGGCGGCGATACCGACCACGCCACCGGCGATGATTGCCCGGTGTGGTGTCTGAAAACGCGACAGTTTGGCGAGGAAAGACGGCAAGTAACCGGCGCGGGCCAGGGCGAAGAACTGGCGCGAATAGCCGAGGATGATGCCGTGGAAGCTCGCCACCAGGCCGAACAGGCCGATCCACACCAGCATGTGCAGCCAGCCGGAGCTGTCGCCCACCACGGCTTTCATGGCTTGCGGCAATGGGTCATTGATGTTCGACAGGGTGCGCCAGTCGCCTACGCCGCCGGCGAAGAACATCACGCCCATCGCCAGGATCACCAGCGTCAGGATGCCGCTGATGTAGGCTTTTGGAATGGTGCGCTTAGGGTCTTTCGCTTCCTCGGCCGCCATGGCTGCGCCTTCGATGGCGAGGAAGAACCAGATGGCAAAGGGAATCGCGGCAAACATCCCGGCAATGGCGGGCGCGCTGAAGGTGTCAGAACCGGCCCAGCCATTGAGGGCAAAATTACTGAAGCTGAACGCAGGCGCGACCACGCCCATGAACACCAGCAGCTCGGCGACGGCGAGCACGCACACCACCAGTTCGAAGGTGGCCGCGAGTTTCACGCCGAGAATATTCAAGCCCATGAACACGATGTAGGCGCCGACGGCCGCGTGTTTGGGGTCGAGTGCCGGAAACTGCACATTCAGGTAGGCCCCGATAGCCAAGGCGATGGCGGGCGGTGCAAAGACGAATTCGATCAACGTTGCGAGGCCGGCGATCAAGCCGCCTTTTTCGCCAAAGGCGCGACGGCTGTAGGCAAATGGCCCGCCCGCGTGAGGAATTGCGGTAGTTAGCTCGGTGAAGCTGAATATAAAGCAGGTATACATGGCGGCAACCATCAACGAAGTCACCAGAAAGCCCAATGTACCGGCCACGCCCCAGCCGTAGCTCCAGCCGAAGTATTCGCCGGAAATCACCAGCCCCACGGCAATGCCCCATAAATGCAAGGTGCCCAAGGTCGGTTTGAGTTGTGTGTTCATCGTGTTGCGCTCCCTGAACGGTTTGGAATATTTCAGAGTGTTGCAGCGGCCATGCCACTGCGCGATGCGGTGTCGTAAAGGCGCCGAACTGTCGTCAAGGGAATGGTTTGGCGTTTGAAAATTGCCAGCGTTGCACCAGATAGGGGCGGTGGCGACCTCACCGCCGCCATCGCGGGCAAGCCCGGCTCCCACATTTGATGAGCGCTCACCTGGGCAACTCGGTCCAGTGTGGGAGCCGGGCTTGCCCGCGATAAGGCCCACCCAGTCGCCGAAAACCCTCCTGTAAACCCCGCATAAAGCCACTCTTTACGCCGTCTTTACGCCCGGCCCCCACCGTCGCTCTCGTTCCTTTACGCCACTCCTGCGGACAATTGCCCTACACGCGGCAATCGCCGCAAAACGGAGAGACTTCCATGAGCGTTCTGGACGGGGTGTCACTGCTATTGGCCGTGGCGCTGTTCATTTATCTGCTGGTTGCGCTGTTACGCGCGGATCGGAACTAGGAGCAGGCTATGCACAGTTATGACTATTGGCTGATCATCGCCTTCTTTGCCGTGGTGCTGGTGCCGGCGCCGTTTCTGGGGCGGTTCTATTACAAGGTGATGGAAGGCCAGCGCACCTGGCTCACGCCGGTGTTCGGGCCCGTCGAGCGCGCCTGTTATCGCCTGTCGGGTGTAGACGAGCATCAGGAACAGAGCTGGCAGAAGTACATGCTGGCGCTGCTGGCGTTCAACCTGGCGGGTTTTGTGTTGCTGTTCGCGATCCTGCTGTTCCAGGAATATCTCCCACTGAACCCGCAGAAATTGCCGGGCCAGGAATGGACCCTGGCCTTCAACACCGCGGTCAGTTTCATGTCCAACACCAACTGGCAGAACTACAGCGGTGAGGCGTCCCTGAGCTACCTTAGCCAGATGGTCGGCCTGACCGTGCAGAACTTCCTCAGTGCTGCCACCGGCCTGGCCGTGCTGGTCGCGCTGTGCCGTGGTATCGGGCGTAAATCCACCAAGACCTTGGGCAACTTCTGGGTCGACATGACCCGCGCTACCCTCTATGGCCTGCTGCCGATGTGCCTGGTGTTTGCACTGTTCCTGGTGTGGCAGGGCGTACCGCAAACCTTCGCTCACTATGTGAACGCCGTGACGATGCAGGGCGTTGACCAAGTGATCCCACTGGGCCCGGCGGCCAGCCAGATTGCAATCAAGCAACTGGGCACCAACGGTGGCGGTTTCTTCGGCGTTAACTCGGCGCACCCGTTTGAAAACCCGACTGCGTGGGCCAACCTGTTCGAGTTATCGGCGATCATCCTGATCCCGGTGGCGCTGGTGTTCACCTTCGGCCACTACGTGAAAGACCTGCGTCAGAGCCGGGCGATCCTCGGCTGCATGCTGGCCCTGTTCCTGATCGGCGGCGCGACCTCGCTATGGGCCGAATACCAGCCCAACCCGACGCTGAACAATCCCGCCGTTGAGCAGAGCGCACCGCTGGAAGGTAAAGAAGCGCGCTTCGGCACCACCGGCACAGTGTTGTGGTCGGTGGCCACCACGGCAGCGTCCAACGGTTCGGTCAACGGCATGCACGACAGCCTGAACCCGCTGAGCGGCATGGTGGCACTGGTCAACATGATGGTCGGCGAAGTGATCTTCGGCGGCGTCGGCGCCGGTATGTACGGCATGTTGCTCAACGTGTTGATCGCAGTGTTCCTCGCCGGCTTGATGATCGGTCGCACCCCGGAATACCTGGGCAAGAAGCTGCAGGCCAAGGAAGTGCAATTGCTGGTGGTGACCTTGCTGGTCATGCCGGTGGGCACGCTGGTGCTGGGCGCCATCGCCGCCAGCCTGCCTGGCCCGGCGGGCGCCATCAGCAACCCCGGCCCGCACGGTTTCAGCCAGTTGCTGTACGCCTACACCTCGGCCAGTGCCAACAACGGTTCGGCGTTCGGCGGCTTCAGTGCCAACACCACGTTCCACAACCTGATGATGAGCCTGGGCATGTTGATCGGCCGCTTCGGCTACATCCTTCCGGTACTGGCCCTGGCCGGCAGCCTGGCGATGAAAAAGACCGCACCGATTGGCCAGAACAGCTTCCCCACCCATGGCCCGCTGTTCGTGACCCTGTTGACCGTGACCATTTTGCTGGTGGGCGGCCTGACCTTCCTGCCGACACTGGCACTGGGCCCTATTGCTGAACATCTGAGCATGGGCTTCTGAGGGATATGAAAATGAATATGCCTGCAAAAAATGCGGCCCCTGTGACAACCCAGGAACCCGCCAAAACCGCCATTTCCGCCCTGTGGCGCCCGGCGTTGGGCCAAGCGTTCGTCAAGCTGGACCCGCGTCAGTTGCAACGCTCGCCGGTGATGCTGGTGGTCGAACTGACCGCTATCCTCACCACCGTGCTGTGCTTTGTGCCCGACATCAACGTGCCCACTTTTGTCTCTGTGCAAATTGCGGTGTGGCTGTGGTTCACCGTGCTGTTCGCCAACTTCGCCGAAGCCTTGGCCGAAGGTCGTGGCAAGGCCCGCGCCGACAGCCTCAAGGCCGGTAGCGAAGGCCTCAGCGCACGCCGCAAAGAGGCTGACGGCAGCTTCAAGGTCGTGCCGGCCACCAGCCTGCGTAAAGGCGACGTGGTGCGTGTTGCCGCCGGGGAAATGATCCCCGGTGACGGCGAGGTCATCGAAGGCATTGCAGCGGTAAACGAAGCGGCGATCACCGGCGAATCCGCGCCAGTGATCCGTGAGTCCGGCGGCGACCGTTCCGCCGTGACCGGCAACACCCGTCTGGTGTCGGACTGGCTGCTGATCCGCATCACCGTCAACCCGGGCGAGTCCACGCTGGACCGCATGATCGCCTTGGTGGAAGGCGCCAAACGCCAGAAAACCCCCAACGAAGTCGCGCTGGATATCCTGCTGATCGGCCTGACCCTGATCTTCCTGCTGGTGGTGGTCACCCTGCAGCCGTTCGCCCACTTCGCCAATGGCAGCCTGCCGCTGGTGTTCCTGGTCGCACTGCTGGTGACGCTGATTCCTACCACCATCGGCGGCCTGCTGTCGGCCATCGGTATCGCCGGTATGGACCGCCTGGTGCGCCTGAATGTGATCGCTAAATCCGGCCGCGCCGTGGAAGCAGCGGGTGACGTGCATGTGTTGCTGCTGGATAAAACCGGCACCATCACCTTCGGTAACCGTCGCTGCGCAGCGGTGATCGCGGCGCCTGGCGTCAGCGGTCGGGACTTGGCAGAAGGCGCATTGTTGGCATCGCTGGCCGATGACACGGCGGAAGGTAAATCCATCGTCGAATACTTGCGCGCCTTGCACCCTCAGGCCGAGCCGACCCTGGACCAACTGACCTCGGTGCCCTTCAGTGCTGAAACACGTTTGTCCGGTGTCGACTACCAAGGCCGTGTGTTCCGTAAAGGCGCGGTCGATTCGCTGCTGGCGTTTATCGGCCAACAACGTCGCGACCTGCAGCCTGCGCTGTCGCGGGAAATCGACAAGATCGCCCAAAGCGGCGGCACACCGTTGCTGGTGTGCGCCGACGGCAAATTGCTCGGCGCGATCCATTTGAAAGACGTGGTCAAGCCTGGCATCCGTGAACGTTTTGCCGAGCTGCGCAAACTGGGGATTCGCACCGTGATGGTGACGGGCGACAACCCGCTGACCGCTGCGGCGATTGCTGCCGAAGCCGGCGTGGATGACGTGCTGGCCGAAGCCACCCCGGAGAAAAAACTCGCACGCATTCGTCACGAACAGAACGACGGTCGCCTGGTTGCGATGTGCGGCGACGGTGCAAACGATGCCCCGGCACTGGCCCAGGCTGACGTCGGCATGGCGATGAACGACGGTACTCAAGCCGCTCGCGAAGCCGCCAACATGGTCGACCTCGACAGCGACCCGACCAAGCTGCTGGACGTGGTGCAGATTGGCAAGGAACTGCTGGTGACTCGCGGCGCACTGACCACGTTTTCCATCGCCAACGACGTGGCCAAGTACTTCGCGATCCTGCCAGCGCTGTTCGCCTCGATCTACCCGCAACTGGGTGTGCTCAACGTGATGCACTTGCAGAGCCCGCAGAGCGCGATCCTCTCGGCCATCGTGTTCAACGCGCTGATCATTGTGGTGCTGATTCCCCTGGCGCTGCGCGGTGTGCGTGTGCAGGCGGCGAGTGCGGCGGCGTTGCTGCGTCGCAACCTGCTGATCTACGGGCTGGGCGGGATCCTGGTGCCATTCGTGGGCATCAAGGCGATCGACATGCTGCTGACGGCGCTGCACCTGGTGTAACTGATCCGCACTTTTTGTGGCGAGGGAGCTTGCTCCCGCTGGACCGCGCAGCGGTCCCACGTTCTACGGCCGCTACGCAGCCGAACGGGAGCAAGCTCCCTCGCCACATTGATTTCTCGATTTATTGAGGATTTGAAGATGACTAACATGATCCGCCCGGCCCTGAGCCTGCTGGTACTCATGACCCTGATCACCGGCGTCGCCTACCCATTGGTCGTCACCGGTGTCGCGCAAGTCGCCTTTCCTGACCAGGCCAACGGCAGCCTGGTGCGTGATGCCGACGGCAAAGTGCGCGGCTCCAGCCTGATCGCCCAGGATTTTACCGGTGACAGCTGGTTCCATCCGCGCCCATCGGCCGGCGCGTTTGCGACGGTTTCCAGCGGCGCGAGTAACCTGGGCCCGAGCAACCCGGCGCTGGCCACGCGCATTTTTGATGATGCCAACAAGCAGTTGGTGCCAGCCCAGGGGCCCGTGCCTTTGGCATCACTGACTACCTCCGGCAGCGGTCTTGATCCACACTTGCCACCACCGGCAATTGCCTATCAACTGGCGCGAGTGGCAGCCGCACGGAATATGCCGGTGGCGACCCTGCAGCGCTTGCTGGATGAGCACATCGAAAGCCCGTTGGTGGGGCCGCCTGTTGTGAATGTGTTGGCGCTGAACATGGCGCTGGAAAAGTTGTAAGCAGTGATGCCGCCATCGCGGGCAAGCCCGGCTCCCACAGGGGAATGCATTCCAACTGTGGGAGCGGGCTTGCCCGCGATGGCGGCCTGAAGGACTCCAAATAAACACCTGAAGGAACCGCAAAGCATGAGCGACTCCGGCCGCGCCGATGCCCTGTTAGCCGATCTGCCCCGGGACGGCCGTGGCCGGCTCAAAGTCTTCCTCGGCGCCGCGCCGGGTGTGGGCAAGACCTACGCCATGCTCCAGGCCGCCCACACCCAGCTGCGCCAGGGCGTGCGCCTGATCGCTGGCGTGGTCGAAACCCACGGCCGCGCCGAGACCGAGGCTTTGCTCAGCGGCTTGCCGCAACAACCGTTGGTGCGTACCGAATACCGCGGTGTGATGCTTGAAGAAATGGACCTCGACGGCCTGCTCGCCGCCAAGCCCCAGCTGGTGCTGGTCGACGAACTGGCCCACAGCAACGCCCCCGGCAGCCGTCATGAAAAGCGCTGGCAAGACATCCAGGAGCTGCTCGCCGCCGGCATCAACGTGTTCACCACGGTCAACGTCCAGCACCTGGAAAGCCTCAACGATCAGGTGCGCGGCATCACCGGCGTGCAAGTGCGCGAAACCCTGCCGGATTGGGTGCTGCAAGAGGCCGACGAGCTGTTGCTGATCGACCTGCCATCGCGCGAACTCCTCGAACGCCTGCGTGACGGCAAGGTGTATGTGCCCGAACAGGCGCGCGCGGCCATCGATGCGTTTTTCACCCAGACCAACCTGATGGCCCTGCGCGAGCTGGCGATGCAGACCGCCGCCGCCCACGTCGATGACGATTTGGCCCAAGGCTACCGGCAACTCGGCCAGGCTGCGCCAGCGGTACGTGGTCGCTTGCTGGTGGGCGTGGACGGCGATGCGCAGGCCGAACGCCTGGTGCGGCATGCCAGCCGCGTGGCCCAGCGTCGGCATTTGCCCTGGAGCCTGGTGCATATCGATAACGGCCGCGCGCGCGATGAGCAATCGCGCCTGCGCCTGCAAAACGCCCAGCAACTGGCTGAGCGGCTGGGCGGCGAAGTGGTGTTGCTGCGGGCCGGGGAGGTGGCGAAAACGCTGATCCAGCACGCCGCCGAACGCCGCGCCAGCCTGTTGCTGGTGGGGCAGTCGCGCATGCGTTGGCGCCGCCGGTTGTTCGGCGGCGGCCTGGCGGCGCGCTTGCTGCGCAATGCGCGCGGTTTGGAGATCAACGTCCTCGACAGCGACGATATGCCTGCACCGCCGCGTTTGCCGGATGTGCGCGGGCTGGTGTGGTTCGACTACGGCCTGGCGGTGGTCGCGACCTTCGTGGCGGCGGCGCTGGCCTGGGCGGTGGCCAGCGTGTTGCCGCTGCCGAATATCTCCCTGGTGTTTCTCGCCGCGGTATTGCTGGTCGGTGTGCGCAGCAGCCTGGGGCCGTCCCTGGTGTGTGCGGCGCTGTCGTTCCTGACTTACGACTTTCTGTTTATCCCGCCGAGTTTCTCCTTCGCCATCCAGCGTGAAGAAGATGTACTGACCCTGTTGTTCTTCCTGTTGATGGCGGCGTTGACCGGTAACCTGGCCGCGCGTCAGCGTCGGCAGCTGCAGGCCTTGCGCGATACCCAGGAAGAAACCAGCGAACTGCTCGACCTGTCGCGCAAACTCACTGCCGCCACCGATCGCCAGGCAGTGATCAGCGCGGCGGCGCATCACCTGGAAGGCTGGAGCGATTTGGATCTGTGCCTGGTCAATCGTGACAGCCAGGGTGACTGGAAGGTCGAGACCGGTTCCGCGCTGAACCTCACTGAATCCGAACGCGCCGCCGCCGATTGGGCCTGGCAGCATGATCAACCGGCCGGCATGGGCACCGGCACCTTGCCGTTCGGGCGTTGGTGGTGGTGGCCGCTGTCGGGTGAGGAGGGGCCATTGGGCTTGCTTGGTGTGAGCCCCAAGCCGGGCCTGGAATTGAGCGGCCAGCGCCGTCGTTTGCTCACCGCATTGAGTCAGCCGCTGGCCCAGGCGTTGGCGCGGGCGCAATTGGCGCAGGAGCTGGAATCTGCACGTCTGCACGGCGAGACCGAACAACTGCGCAGCGCCTTGCTCGCTTCGGTGTCGCATGATTTGCGCACGCCGCTGACCTCCATGCGCGGCAGCATCGACAGCCTGTTGGCGCTGGGCGAAGCCATCCCTTTGGAGGATCGTCGCGAATTACTTGAAGGCACCCGCGATGAAGCTGAGCGCCTCGACCGCTATATCCAGAACCTGCTCGACATGACGCGCCTGGGCCACGGCGCCCTGAAACTGGCGCGCGACTGGGTCTCTCCGGGTGATATTGTCGGCAGCGCCCTCGGCCGTTTGCGCGCGGTGCTGGCGCCGTTGCAGGTCCAGACTGATGTGCCTGCAGAGTTGCCTTTGCTGTATGTGCACGCCGCGCTGATCGAGCAGGCGCTGGTTAATGTGCTGGAAAACGCCGCGCGTTTTTCACCCGCCCAAGGCCGTTTGGAGGTGAGCGCGGGCGTGGCGGATGACCAACTGTTTTTCGCCGTGGCCGATGAGGGGCCTGGAATTCCCGAAGACGAGCGTGCGAAGATTTTCGATATGTTCTACACCGCCGCCCGGGGTGACCGCGGCGGGCAGGGCACGGGCCTTGGCCTGGCCATCTGCCAGGGCATGGTCGGTGCCCACGGTGGGCGTATCAGCGTCGCCGACGGCATTGACGGGCGGGGCACGTGCATCACCTTGTTCCTGCCGTTGCCGACTCAACCTGGCCTGGAACGCGAGGCTTGAGCTACCCTCTTTTTTTCACGGATTTTGATTGGACACCATGAGCCAGACCGCGACGATTTTAGTCATTGATGACGAACCGCAGATTCGCAAATTCCTGCGCATCAGCCTGGCCTCCCAGGGCTACAAGGTGATCGAGGCCGGCACCGGCAACGAAGGCCTGGCCCAGGCGGCATTGAGCAAACCGGATTTGCTGGTGCTCGACCTCGGTCTGCCTGACATGGACGGCCAGCAAGTGCTGCGCGAGTTTCGCGAATGGTCGACCGTGCCGGTACTGGTGCTGTCGGTGCGCGCCAGCGAGGTGCAGAAAGTCGAAGCCCTGGACAGCGGCGCCAACGATTACGTGACCAAACCTTTCGGCATCCAGGAATTTCTCGCCCGCGTTCGCGCGTTACTGCGCCAGGCTCCGGCGGGGGAGGCTCAGGAGGCCGCCTTGAGTTTTGGCCCGCTGACGGTAGACCTGGCTTATCGCCGAGTGCTGCTGGACGGTGTCGAGGTGGCGCTGACCCGCAAGGAGTACGCGGTGCTGGCGCAATTGGCGCGGCATCCGGGCCGGGTGATTACCCAGCAACAACTGCTCAAGGATATCTGGGGGCCGACCCACACAGAAGACAGTCACTACCTGCGCATTGTGGTGGGGCATTTGCGCCAGAAGCTGGCGGATGACCCGACTCAGCCTAGGTTTATTGTGACCGAGGCGGGTGTGGGGTATCGGTTGTTGAATGCCTGAAATTATCTGTGCCTGAACCGGCCTCTTCGCAGGCAAGCCAGCTCCCACATTTTGAATGTATTCACCTATCGAAGGTGGGAGCTGGCTGCCTGCGATGGGGACCTCAGCCCCACCCAAAATTTCAACCCTGCTCACTCTCATACTTGTCCAAGGTATCCCTGGCAATCTCCCGCCCCAGCGCGATCAACTCCGGCGCCTTGTAAAATTCGAAAAATCGGCACACGCGCTTCGGCACGTTGATCAACACATCGGGCGGGTACCCGGCGATCTTGTATTGCGCCAGCGACGTCTGCATCACCTCGAAACTCTGGTTGATCAGGTCCAGCAGCGACGCTGGCCCGACGTTGTCGATGATGAACGAACCGGTCGCCGACTTCGGCGCCCCGGCTTTTTCCGGTGCGGCGGCGGGTTGTTGGGATTCGGGTTCAGCCGATTCCAACCAAGGGTTGATCTCCGCCGTCTGGGCGTGCAAGGCCTCCTGCTCCAGCTTCATTAACTGTTCGGCTTGTTTGCGTCGAAACGGCAGGTGTGAACCCAGTGACTTGGCCAAGCTGTTGAAGCGGCTCTTGAACGCTGGCGGGCGCTGGATCACTGGCAGTTGGTAGTGTTTTTGATTGGTGGCGTTGAGGTTGACGGCAATGATCAAGTCGCAGTGGCTCGACACCACGGGCACGATCGGCAGCGGGTTGAGCAGGCCACCGTCGACCAGCATGCGGTTGCCCTGCATCACCGGCGTGAACAGGCTGGGTATCGCCGCTGACGCGCGCATGGCCTGGTGCAGGCAGCCTTCCTGAAACCAGATTTCCTGCTGGTTGGTCAGGTCGGTCGCGACGGCAGTGTAGGGAATGCGCAGCTCTTCGATATTGATCTCGCCGACGATCTTGCGGATTTGCCCGAAGACTTTTTCGCCGCGAATGGCCCCCAGGCGAAAACTCACGTCGACCAGGCGCAGCACATCCAGGTAGTCGAGGCTTTCGATCCAGTTTCGATACTCATCCAGTTTGCCGGCGGCGTAGATCCCGCCCACGACTGCGCCCATGGAGCAACCGGCGATACAGGCGATGTCATAGCCGCGCCGCTCGATCTCCTCAATCACGCCGATATGGGCGTAGCCCCTGGCTCCGCCGGAGCCCAGCACCAAGGCAACACGCTTCTTCATGGTCCATATCCTTCCCAAGGCAGGTGCTCACAATGCACCTATTGAGGGGACGGCTTCAATGTTCGCTGCACCTCGTAATATTTTTCCAGAATAGTGAGTAGGCTCGGGTATGCTCTGCCCATAGGCGCTTCTGATTTCAGGCGGTGGACAAGGCACTTTTCCTTGTAGGCAACGTCTACACCGTACGACTGTTTTTCTTTTCTTGAGGTGTCATTGATGAAAGCCTGGATGTGTGTACCTGTGATCGTGTTGGCCCTGGCCGGTTGTGCCGGGAAAACCGCTTACCGCGATAGCTGTGGCACGCAATTGGATGCGGCATGGCATGAGCTGGACTTGGCCAAGGCCGAAGGTTTTGCCGGCACCGTGAGCTACTCTAAGGCCTTGTCCTTGTTGACGGGTGCCAAGACCCAGCAGCAATTCGAAGCGTTTGAAGGCTGCTCCAACAAAGCCGAGAAAGCGCGGTTCTATATTCGCGAGTCGCGCGCCGGGCGTTAAGTTGTAGCGGCAGGCGGGATTTTTTATCGTCAAGGGAGCAAGGAATGTCAGCTTTGGTCGATCAGTTAGTCGCTCAGGTCATTGGCCTGGAAGTAGGGTTACTGAGCTGCCAGGCTCGCCTGGCCGCTGTCACCGACGACGAAGCCTTGCACGACCTGCGCACGACCGTGCGGCGCCTGCGCAGCTTACTGCGCCCCTTGCGTGGCTTGCCAGGTGTGGAGCAGCTCGAATTGGCCGCCAGCACGGTCGGCCAATTGACCACGCCCCTACGCGACCGCGAGGTCCTGGCCGCTTACCTGCATCAGCACGGCTATCACGAAGCGGCTGATCGGCGCCTGCGCCTGCAACCCGATGCTTATCGCCACGTGGCGCAAAGCCCGGAAGTGGCGCACTTGCTGCTGATCCTCGATGCATTCCCACGTTTTATCCGCGCCTCCCAACACCAGAAATTACTCAAGGGCCTGCGCCCGCGCATCGAAAAGCGTCTGGCCAAGCAGTGGCACACACTTGATGACGCGCTGAAAGACCCGAACCACGATCGCCACCGTCTGCGCTTGCTGATCAAGCGCGTGCGCTACGCCGCCGAGGCTTATCCGGAGCTGAACAAACTCCCTGCCAAGGCCATCTCGCGCCTGAAACAAGCCCAAGGCGCGCTGGGTGATTGGCACGACTGCTGGCAGTGGCTGGCCCAGGCCGGGCACCAGCCGGACTTGCAGCCGTGCGTGCCTGTATGGCATCGCACCATGGCCAAGGCTGAAGGCCAGGCCGATCGGGTGCTGGACAAACTCAGCGCGGATTGTTTCTAAGCCGGTCCGGTTTTTGGCCGGAATGGGCGCTGTACCGGGCTGGCCCTATGGTTAAGATCGTCCATCGGTTTTCTTGATGTGAGGTCGCCATGTGCTTTAGTGATTTGCTCGACGCTGCCCGTAGCAACCCGTTGGATGTGACGATCCCCGCTGAATGGGCCCAGGGCCGTGCGACCTTTGGTGGCTTGGTGGCCGCGTTGCAATACGAAGCGTTGCGCGCCCAAGTGCCGGCGGATCGCCCTTTGCGTTCACTGGCTGTCACCTTCGTCGGCCCGGTAGCCCCGGGTGTACCTGCCAGTTATCAAGTCGAAGTGCTGCGTGAAGGCAAGGCCGTCAGCCAGTTGCTTGGCCGCGTGGTGCAAGACGGCGACGTGGCGACGCTGGTACAGGCCAGCTTTGGCGCGCCCCGTGAGTCAGTGATTGATGTCGCGAACGAGGCACCGCCTGTGTTCAAACACTGGGACGAGTGCCAGGAATTGCCGTATATCAAGGGCGTCACTCCTGAGTTCATGCGCCACGTGGCGATGCGCTGGAGCGTTGGTGGGTTGCCGTTCACCGGTAATAAATCGCGCGACATGGGCGGTTGGGTACGCCTGCGTGGGGACGTGAAGGAAGAACCGCTGACCGAGTCGCATATTCTCGCACTGGTCGACGCCTGGCCGCCGGCCTTGCTGCCACACCTGACCAAACCGGCACCCGGTAGCACGCTGACCTGGACCATTGAATTTATCCAGCCGCTGCACGACCTGACCACCCTCGACTGGTGCCAGTACTACGTCAACATCGAACATGCCCGCGACGGTTACGGCCACGCCGCCGCCGCGCTCTGGAGCCCGAGCGGCGAGTTGATCGCCATCAGCCGCCAGACTGTGGTGGTCTTTGCCTGACCCTCAGAACCGCTGGCTGCCCTGCGCTTCCAGCTTGCGACCGTGGCGCTGTAGCGCCACGCCTGCCAACACGCCGATTACGCCGACGGCAAAACTGGCCAGGCTAAGGCTGAACACGCCGGACGCCATCAACAGAAAACTGATGATCAGCAGCGGTACAGCAATCAACTGCAGCCCCAAGTTGGTCGGGTGCTGATGGTTTTGTGGGTGATTACGCCATTGCCAGGCGGGGAGATTGGGGTGACGTTTGCCCATGATGGTGAATCCTCTGTCCGTTGAAGTAGCTTGGACAGAGTTTAGGGTTGGCTGGGCTGGGTGGCGAATTGGCGCTGGCTATCGGCCTCATAGCTTAGATGTTGGTGTCACCATTTTAATAACAGGCGGAATCAGGGTCATTTATGTAGACGGAGGGTCCGCAGAGAGACGGATATCGCGTTTTGAATTCAATCAACGACTTTTCAGACTCAGCTTTTACGAGAAAAAAATCCTCATACTTCCGTACTGTTATTTTCAACGTGTCGAGCGTGGGGATATTTTTTATGGTGACGTCACTAAGTCCGCCACAGCTAAGGCCAATGCGACATGTGTTAAAACCCTCGATGGTCCATTTTTCGGGCGGTCTGTCCGGTATTTCAGGTATGTCAAAGGCTAGATTTATATGAGGTCTATCGTTATCTATGTCTATAGAGAATAAGACTATATTTCCTATTGGTATCGGCCTGGAGAATACCTTGTTAAAAAGAACACTCCTATCGAATTCATTCCAGAACTTCATTTTCTAACCTTAAGATTATAGTGATCATTCTCACCTTTATTTTTCCTGTGTCCGTGCTTCCAAAAGACGCGTAAATTGAGATGGGAGCCTTGGTTGGTTTACTATCCTGAAATGGATAAGGACAAGGTTTCTAATTTGGGTTTCGTGTTTTTTAGTTATTTGAAATAGTAATCATCCGTACCATTTATATATACATTAGGGTCGCTAAGTGAAATGAATCTGGCTTTGAATTCTATTGAGGCATTTTCGCTGGTTGCGCGAAACTCGAAGTGGTCGTTGTATTTTTCTATTTTCACATTGAATACCTCGTGGATGGGTATGTTTTGTACTTTTAGCTCTTTAATGTTGTGACAAGTTAATCCGGTTCTGCAAGTGTTGTATCCTTTGTTCTTCCACTTTTCCGGTAACCTGTCCGGAAATTCAGGTATGTCAAACCCTAGGCCGACGCAGGGTTGATCGTTATCAATCCTTATAGAAAAAAGAGCTATCCTATCAATTGCTATCGGTTGGCTAAAAATCTTTCCGAAAAATATACTTCCGTCTAATTCATTCCAGTACTTCATTTTTGCTTCCTAAATGGATAGTGTTCCTTCGCCCCGGTTATACGGCCTTTTCGAGGTTTATCAATTGGTCGTAAGTTGAAGTGTGCGGAATGGTCTCCTATTCCATCTGCTCTGCCAAAATTATGCCCTGCTGAGTGGTCTTGGATAAGAATTTTTGAGCCGTCTGATTTAGTGAATTGGTAGACCCTTGTATCAATCGGTAAGCCATTATTATTCAATACGTTTTTCTCGTTCAGGTCTGTCATTCTTTCTATCTTGTATTGTTTTCCTCTTCCTGTTTCTGGGTCTACGAAGACGTCAGGGCGCTGCACCATTGGTATATTCGCATCTCTTTTAGCTTCCCTGAATGCTCCTTTGCGAGAAACATCGGGAGTGTCCGGTTCGTCGGGTGTTTTACAGCGTGGCTGCCTCGCTCCTTTGGGGGGGCAATTGGCAGTCAGCCCTAACGGATCTACCCACCCCGTCGGATTAGGCACGTACTGGTAGGCATTGACCCCACCCGCCAGCTTCACCGGGTCCGGCGTCAGGTAACGACCAATATCTGGATTGTAGTAGCGATGGCGGTTGTAGTGCAGTCCGCTTTCCGGGTCGAAGTATTGGCCTTGGAAGCGCAGCGGGTTGTCGATTTTGTTGATGTCGAGGCGACTGATCTGGCCGTAGGCGCGGTAGTGCGCGGACCAGACGATTTCGCCGTCAGGTGCCGTGAGTTCTTGCGGGGTGCCCAGGTGGTCGAGTTGGTAGTGGAAGGGCTGGGTGTCTTTCGGTCCAAAACCTTCCAGCAGTGCCAACGGCCGGAAACTGTCCGGTTCATAGAGGTAACTGCGATGACGGTCAGCGTGATGCTCCGCAACCAGCTTGTCGCCTTGCCAGAAAAACTCCGTCGTTATGCCTTCGACGGTTTTGCTGATCCGCCGTCCAAACGGGTCATAGCGGTAGCTGGCGGTTTGCCCGTTGGGCTGGGTGATGCCGATCAGCCGGTGCTGGCAGTCGTAGCGATACTCGGTGACGAGTTGGTGGTTTTTACCGCGTCTTTGGCGGATCAGATTACCGAACGCGTCATAGTCGTAGTGATGATCGCCCTGAATAACCAACCGATTCCCCGCCACGATGTCCGGGCCGGGTCGGTCTTGCATCAGCAGGTTGCCGGCCGGGTCATGGCCGAAGCGTTCCTGCTGGTCTTGCGAGTGATCCGCGCGGGTCAGGCGGGCGAGGGGGTCGTAGTGGTAGTGGTGTTCGCCTTTGCGGGTGTCGAGCAGGCGGGTGAGGTTGCCGGTTTTGTCGTAGTCGTAGTGGCGGCGGTAGTGCTTGTGGTCCTCTTGGGTCACTGCGTGGGCGTGCAGGCGGTTTTGTTCGTCGTAGTGGTAGTGGCTGAGCAGTTGGCCTTGCTGGCGCTGGCGTTCGCGGCCGGTTTTGAAGAGGTGGGAGGTTAGGGTTTTGCCATTCAGTTCGACGGTGGCGAGGTGGCCGCCTTTGTCGTGGTTGAAGGTGAGACGGTTGTTGTCCGGCAGGCGCAGGTTTTTCAGCTGGCCGCAGGTGTCGTAGCCGTAGCGCAGGGTGCCCCAGCCTTGGTGGTCGGCGGTGAGGCGGTTTTGGCTGTCGTATTCGTAGGCTAGCGCCCAGTGGCCGTCGTCGACGCTGAGGAGGTTGCCTTGGCGGTCGTAGGCGTAATCAACAACTCCAGCGTCTGGGAGGGTTTTTCTTACGAGGCGGCCGGAAGGGTCTCGCTCGTAACGGGTGATTAGCTGACTGCCATCGTCGCCGTGTTCGGTTTTTTCCAGCAGGTTGCCGTTGAGGTCATACACGTAGCCCGTACGCTGGCCGTCAAAGCCGGTTTCCTGCTGGATCAGGCCGTTGGGGTGGTAGTCGAGTTGGTAGGTTTCGCCGACTTCGTTTTCGATCTCGGTCAGGAGTAACCGGGTGTTGTCGTAGCGGTAGTTGACCTGGGTGCCATCGGCATTGAGGCGGCGGCTGATGAGGTGCAGGCCGTCGGCGTATTCGTAGCGGGTGACGTGGCCCAATTCGTCACGTTCGGAGGTGATTTTTCCGTAGGGGTTGTAGCTGAATTCGCGCGTGGCGCCATCGGGCTGGGTGAGTTTCAACAAGCGCCCGGCCGCATCCCACTGGTACTGGGTCAGCGCCCCATGTTCATCCTCACGCGCAACCTGTCGTCCAACATCGTCATAGCGATAACGCTTGATACCGCCATTGGGCAGTTGCTCTTCGGTAAGCTGCCCACGCTCATTCCAAACCAGCCGATGACAACTGTGATCGGGATACCAAACGCCGGACAGTTGCCCGTGTTTGTTGTAGGTGTAGTCCGTAACGTTGCCGTCAGGATCTGTCTTACGCGTAACGTCTCCCTGATCATTACGTTCGTATTTCCAGACCGCCTCACCCCGCCGCACAACCCGTACGAACCCGTTGTCATGCTCGTAGGAAGTCGGCTCATCCTCTCCCGGAAACAGCGCCACCAAACGCCCGGCGTCGTCATACTGATACGCCGTCACCGCCCCCAGCGGGTCCTGCTCAACCGTCAGCCGGCCCTTGTCGTCATAGGATTTGAAGTGCTCAGCGCCGTCCGGATCAACCCGCTGCACCAGCCGCGCGCGCTGGTCATGGACATACACTTCCTGGCTGCCATCCGCGTTGTGAACTGTGACCTTGCCGCCGTCCTCCCACGCATACCGCGTGTCCATCTGCGCAAAGCTGGCCCAATGCCTAACACATCGCGCGGCCTTTCCAGACCGTTCCCACTCCCAAAAGAAACTCGCCCCACCAGCCAACTGCCGCTCAAGAATGACGTGCTGGTCGTCGTACCGATAAACCTCGCTTTCGCCTACAGCATTGGTCGCCGAAACCAGGCGCCCAGCGTCGTCATAGGCGTAGGAAACGACGTTCTGTTCAGTTACCCACACATACGGCTCACGGCCTTTGGCGCGATGAACCTGATAGTCCACCGCCACAATGCGGCCCAGTTCGTAGCGCAAAAACAAACAACGGCCGACACCGTTATCCAGCCGCTCAATCCGCCCCAAACGATCACGAGAAATGCGCAACCGGTTGTCATACGCATCACTGATCGCTGTCAGCACACCGTCGCGGAAGTGATAAAATCTTGACGCCTGAGCCAGCACCAACTCATCGGGCAGGGCACCCAAATAAATCGCCGCTTCGGCCAAGCTATTAGTGATCGCAGGCCGCGAGGCGGTGGGCAGCGGAAACTCCGTACTGCGATTCTCATGATCCGTCCAAACCACCGAATCACCCGCAACCACCAACCGCTGCGCCAGCGCATGACTCCAACCAAACCCCAACCCGCAATCCACTTCCACCGCACTGGTGCGGTACAACCGCGTCCACTCAAACGGCAAAATCCCGTCCAGCGCACCATCGGTAAGGGTTAGTAATTCTTCCCCGGTAACCATCGATACCGGGCAGCCATTGGTGGAGGTCTTATCCGCAGGCGCCGCTGCATCTCCCTGCGGATTCTTCGCAGCGGCCGGCACATCATCCACATGTTCCTGGCGTACCAACGCCGTCCGTTGCGTCTTGCTGCGAACCGCAGGCACCGGGTTGGATACCAACTGATCCCCAGCCTTCAACGACGCAACCGGCACCGTCTTGATCGGCGTCGCCACACTACCCAGCAGCAACGGCTTAACCACCTCGGCATGCGACTCCAACCGGGGCATCACCAGCTTTTTAGCCAGCAACTCCAGCAGATCCCGCCCGCGTCCAGACTTCATGTGCCCCAGCACCTGCGTACCCAGACGCACCGCCACGCCCATACCCGCCGTCGCCCAGATCAGCAGCAGGTTGATCAACACCTCGCCAGTGATTTGCCCCATCAGCTCATTCATTTCTTGCGGTGGCAGCATGCGCATCCAACTGACCATCGCCGACACATAAATGAACAACAGCGGCTCATCGCTGAGCACCAGCAGGCCGATGGCGATCGCGTCGTTGCCGAGCTTCAGCAGCTCATCGAGTTCGGTTTGGGAGATGTAGTGCAGCAACTTTTCGCTGTTAGGCTTGATGTCCGCCAACATGTCGAACAGCTGCGTTATGTTGTCCCACAGGCTGTAAAGCGCTTTGCCCATGCCATTGAGAAAGGCTGCCTCCAGCACCCGACGCCGGTCCAGCGGAGTAGCGTCCGTATAGGTTTTCCACTGCGCCTGAAACGTGCCGTTCCACTCGTCGTGCAGACGCACTTCCAGATCTTCGATCACCGACTGATAAGACGCATACAGCGCCTTGACGTGATCCTTGGAAACGTTGGGATAGAAATTGATTCGGTACTGCTGGTTGCGATCACACTCGGTGATTTCGAGAACGCCGCTGGGGCCGATGGTCTTGTGGATCGGCTCGCCCAGCGGGCCACCGTTGGGGTCGATGCGTTGCAACACCACGGGCGTATTGCCAATGGGCACGAACTGAGCACTCTGGAACATGTGCACCAGGGTCAAGGTGCCGTTGGCCTGGCAGGTGGCGACGGTGCTGCTGGGAATGATGGAGCGGTTGATGGGGGCGACCAGCGCCACTTCCTCCCCGACTTTAAATACCTGTTCGACGTCCAGCGCCGAAAAGCTCCAGAAGCTGGACGCCCACTCGTCAAAGGTGTTCAGGCATTCCCGAAAGTCACGCAAGACGGTTTCAACATCGACTGTCGTTGCATCCATTGGGGCCAGGGCCAGCCTGCCAATGGCCGTGTTCAAACGACAGCCCCAACAACCGGGGCCTTAACGGAAAAAACCATCTGCAATCCCTCGCACTGAATAGTCAGGCGAGAGACTTTGGAGAGGTTTGTCAGGTAAAGATGTCGGCGTTATTCGTCAGTATGGCTAGGATGTTTCGCCAATAAATCGGGTAAACGGAGGGGGGGTTGTAGGAGTCGGATGACAGGTTCAGCGGGCCTACAGCTTCAACTGCCCAATCGCCTTGCTCAACTCCCCAGCCAACGTCGCCAGCTCATTGCTGGTCGTCGCCGAATCCACGGTCTGCTGCACCGTGTTCTCGGTCACGTCACGAATGCTCACCACCGCACGGTTCATCTCTTCGGCGACATGGCTTTGCTGTTCGGCCGCCACGGCGATCTGGGTATTGCTCTCGCGCATCTGCGCCACGGCGCCGGTGATTTCGGCGAGGGCCGCGCCGGCTTCCTGGGCTTGCTGTACGCAATCGTCGGCCTTGAACGAGCTTTCCTGCATGAAGTCCACCGCGTCACGGGTGCCGGCCTGAAGGGCTGAAACCATGTGGGTGATTTCGTCGGTGGAGTTTTGCACACGTTTTGCCAGGTTGCGTACTTCGTCGGCGACCACGGCAAAACCACGGCCCATTTCGCCGGCGCGGGCCGCTTCGATGGCGGCGTTGAGGGCGAGCAGGTTGGTCTGTTCGGCGATGCTGTGAATCACGCTGACAACGCCGTTGATTTTCTGGCTGTCTTCGGCGAGTTTCTGGATCATTTCGGCGGTCTGTTGCACACCGCTGGACAGCCCTGCAATCGAGCGCTGCACCCGGCCGACCACTTCCTGGCCGCTGCCGGCGAGGGTGTCGGCCGTTTGGGAAAGGTCGCGGGTGGCGCCGGCGTGTTGGGCGATGTGGTAGACGGTAGCGGTCATCTCATTGATCGCGGTGGCGGCCTGATCGGTTTCGCTTTGCTGGCCGAGCATGCCGTGTTGCACTTCGTTCATGCTGCTGGCCAGGCGCGCGGCGCCCTCATCGAGTTGCTGCGCGGTGCGCGCCACGGTGCTGACCACCCGTTGGTAGCCGGCTTGCATGGCGTTGAAGGCACTCGCCATCTGGCCGACTTCATCCTTGCAGGCCAGCGGCACGCGGGCTGACAGGTCGCCGGTCTTTTCCACGTGCAGCATGACGTCCTTGAGGGTGTTAAGTTGGCTGAGCAGGAAGCGGATCAGCAACTGCGAGGCACCGAGCATCGCCAGCATCAGGATCAGCACCGCCACGGCGTAGTTGGCGAAGCGTTCGCTGAATACTTGGCTGAGGCTGCGCCCATAGGCCAGTACGGCGATCTGTTGAGCGTCGGCACGCGCGACGACTTCAGCACCGATCAGCGGGTTTTCGCCGAAAAGCGGCATGTGATTGAGCTCGACCCAACCGCTGGCGCTGCTCAGCGCTGACAGATCCTGGTCGGCCCGCTGTGGGGCCTGGCCACGCGCAAATGTCAGCCAATGCTCGCTTTTGGGCAACGGCTTGTCGGCAGGCCAGGCACCAAGCAGTTGCGCCTGCGCCTGCGCCGAGGCCTGGGACGCTTCGCTGCGTGCCTGTTGTTCGAGCTGCACGGCGTACAGCACCAAAAGCAGGGTGGTGATGAAAGCGACCGCGTTGACGGCCCAGAATTTGTATTTCAGCGAGATATTGCTAAGCCAGGCACCCATGGAAGGTTTTCTCTGATAGCGGAAACAGCATTGGCAAGGTGCCATTATTATGCCGCTACCCAGGAAACCGGTTTTGACATGGGTCAATGCGCCGCATCAATCCACTGCAGCTAAGCCGAAAAAGGCGCGCGAGCAGGCGGTGCTATGTTCGGCCAGGTCTTCTATGGTTTCGTTGCGGTGCAAGGCGACTTCGCGCAGTACTTCCGGCAGGTAAGCCGGTTCATTGCGGCCATTTTTCGGCTTCGGCCGCAGCGTGCGCGGCAGCAGGTAGGGCGCATCGCTTTCCAGCATCAGACGGCCACGGGGAATTTCCCTGACCAGCGGATGCAGGTGCGTCCCACGGCGTTCATCGCAGATCCAACCGGTGATGCCGATATGCAAGTCCAGGTCGAGGTAGCTGAACAGCGCGTGCTGTTCACCGGTGAAGCAATGCACCACGGCCGCGGTCAGGTGGTCGCGGTAGTCTTTAAGAATCTCCAGCAGGCGCTGGTTGGCGTCGCGTTCGTGGAGAAACACCGGCAGTTTGAGCTCCACGGCCAGGGCCAGGTGTGCTTCGAGGACTTTTTCCTGCTGTGGGCGCGGGGAAAAATCGCGGTTGAAATCCAGCCCGCATTCGCCCACCGCACGCACACGGCTTTCGCTGAGCAAGCCACGTAATTGCTGCGCGCTGTCGCCGTTCCAGTCACTGGCGCAGTGGGGGTGAATGCCTGCAGTGCTGAACAGGCGCTGGCCGCTTTCATCGAGTTTTACACACAGTTCCAGTGCCTGTTCGCTGCCCTCGACACTGGTGCCGGTGAGCACCAGTTGCTGCACGCCGGCGGCGTAGGCGCGGTCGAGAACGGCCTGGTGCCTCTCGTCGAAACTGGGGTTGGTCAGGTTGACGCCGATATCAATGAGTTGCATGGTGCTATCTCCGCCTGCGGCCGGAAAGCATATCAGAGCTGTAGATTTATAAGAAAAACGAAGAACTACAACGAGTTATAGCTGTCTTTGAACGTCGCAAGTGACATTGTGGTTGGCCATACGCTTTCCATCGTGCCGCCGTTGCGTGCTTTGCCAGCGCATAAAGCGCTCTGTTTCTGACCCCCAGTCCCGCGTCTTTCACGACGGCACTGGCCAGTATTCTTTCCGGAGAGCGGATGATCCGACCCTCGGCGTTGCTTATGTTGTGCCTGACGTTACTGCTGCCCACGGCGGCGGTCGCACGTCTGGACGGGCCGCTGGAAGTGACCAAGCCCGGCAAGGTGCGTGACCTCGCGCAGATTCGCTCCAGTCGCACCCTGCGCGTGCTGGTCAACCAGAGCCGTAACAGTTCCGGTGAGGTCCAGGGCCAGGCCATCGGGGTCGAATACCATCGCCTGCGCGCCTTCGAGCAATACCTCAATGGTCACGCCCGTGACGGTGAGGAAATCAACCTCAAGATTATTCCCAAGGCCAAGGACCAACTGCTCGGCGCATTGGCGCGTGGCGAAGGCGACCTGGTGGCGCCCGGTGAATTACTCGACGTGAAGGCCGTGCACAAAATCAGCACCAGTGACCCGATTGCCAGTGATGTGCCGTTGTGGCTGGTGGGCGTCAAGGGTGAGCGGCGCTTTACCAAGCTGGAGCAACTGTCCGGGCGCACCCTGGCGCTGACCACCGGCAGTGCGGCGGCGGATGCGATCAATCAGGTCAACCAGCAGTTGGCCCTGCATAAGCGGCCGCCGGTGAAGGTCGAATGGGTCGACCCGACGTTGGCCGTGGAAGATGTGCTTGAGATGGTTCAGGCCGGGATCTTCCACCTCACCATTGTCGAGAAACCGATTGCCGAGCGCTGGTCGAAAATCCTGCCCAAATTACGTTTTGATCGGCAGGTGGCGATCAGCGAGCCGGGCGATGAATACTGGTTCGTGCGCCAGGATGCCTCAATGCTGCGGGCCAGTATTGACCGTTTCCTCAAGACCTACCGAACCCCGTCCGACCAGGACGTGGCATTTCAACGTATCTACCGTCGCCTCTATCAAGTGCGCAACCCGCTGGCCCGCGCCGACCGGCAGCGCCTTGAAAAATTGCGCCCGGTCCTGCAAAAACACGCCCGCGAGCAGGGCATGGACTGGTTGAACCTGGCAGCGCTGGCGTTCAAGGAGTCGGCCCTTGACCCCGGCGCGCGTAACAGCGGCGGCCCGACCGGGCTGATGCAGATCACGCCGTCGGCGGCGCAGCGAGTGGGTGTCAACAATATCGAGAGCCTGGACAGCAATGTGCAGGCCGGGGCCCGCTACCTGGCGATGATCCGTCGTAAATTCTTCGCCAGCCCCAAGCTCAATGAACGCGAACGCATGGCCTTCGTGCTCGCGGCCTACAACATGGGGCCGGAGCGGGTGCAGGGCATGCGCGCGGAGGCGCGTCGCCGAGGGTTGAACCCCAATCAGTGGTTCTTCCAGGTCGAGCGCATTGCCATGGAGCAGGTAGGAATGGGCGGCGTCAGCTATGTTAATAGCGTGAACAAGTACTACTTGGCGTTTGATCGGGAGCGGGAGTCCCTGGAACCGGTGTCGCCAAAAATTGCTTCACGCAAATAATCGGTTTTACAGATGGATATTACGCATTTTTTGCGCTGTTATCATTGCCTTATCCGATTAATATAGCGGCCAACCCACCCCCTACTTTGAAAAGGATTAGCACCATGAGCCCACTGATCAACCGTATTCTGTCTACCCGCGCCGGTTATGGCCTGACCATCCTGCGAATTTTTGTCGGCATCATCTTCGCTGCCCACGGCTCGCAAAAACTCTTCGGCTGGTTTGGCGGTTACGGCCTGGCGGGCACTGCGCAGTATATGGAGAGCCTCGGCCTGACACCGGGCACCTTGATGGCGGTGCTGTCGGGCGGTACGGAGTTCTTCGCCGGCCTGGCCTTGATCATCGGTTTGCTCGCGCGCCCTGCGGCACTGGGGCTGACCTTCCTGTCGCTGGTGGCAATCTTCTCGGTGCATATCCATAACGGGTTGTTCATGGCCAACAACGGTTATGAGTTCGCACTGGCCTTGCTCGGCGGCTCGCTGGCGGTGCTGCTGGAAGGGGCGGGCAAATTGTCTGCCGACCGCGCCATCACCAGCTGATACCTACCTGAAACTCAGAAAAAGCCCGCCATGCGCGGGCTTTTTCGTTGCTCGGGATTCTTGACACTGCCCCATCGGCTTCTCTAGGATGCTGCTCATGCGCCGATTTAAACAGCTAATTGCGGGGCGCCACCGGGACTCAATGCAGCCCGACAGAAGCATGCACTCATCCAGAGTCAGGCTTCGAAATTCCGCTAAAGCGCTGGTTCGGTGTTGCCTCTCACCTGCCCGCAGACTTTTGAGGCAGAGACACGACACGATGAATGCACTACGCCCCCTGGTACGCCTGGCCCCGATCACCGCGGACCTGACTCAACGCAATCCGAAAATTCTCCTGGGCGGCAAGCACCAGCCGACGCTATTGCGTTATCTGGACGGCTGGCCGCGTCGCACGGGGCGGCCCTCGGCGTTCCTGATCCAATTTGTCGACGATGGCGAATCACTGGCCCGCTTTGCCAGCAACAGCTTTGATCTTGCGGTTATCCAGGCGCCCAGTGCCGGCGACGCCGATGAGGTGATTCGCCAACTGACGCGCATTGCGCGACAAGGGCTGATTGCTCGTCGTTGACAGCGTGCTGTTGATTGCTCAGCGAGGTAAAGCGGCAGCGGATGATCGACGTCGGCACTGGTATATAAAAACGGCCCAGGCGATCAGGCATAACAGCAGCGGCACCGCGGCAATAATCAGCAGCTTCAGGTGGCGTTCCGCTTGATTCACTTGCTGGTAAGCCTCGACTTTGAGGGCATGCAGCTCCATGGGCAGTCGCAGGCGTTCCTTGTTCAGCGCTTGCAACTGGGTATTGCTATCCACCGCTTGAGTGCCGACGCTTGAGTTTGGCGGATTCAACCGTTGCCACTCCTGCTCTGTTCGTTCGAGGCGTCGTTCAAGTTCAGCCGATTTTTGCGCATAAGTCTGTGCGGCAGCCTCGCGCATGTACTCCAACGGGTTGAGCGGTTCGCCGGCTACTGCACGTGGTCGAATGTTCGCGAGAACATCGGGAGCCGCCAGGTTATCCAGGGTATTCAACACAAACGACAGATTGCTGTTGGGCGCCGAATTGATGACGGTGTCCATGAGTAAGTCCGTGTCGGCGACCACTACCACCTGGATGTTTGCGGCCTTTTGCAAACCGGCCGCGTTCCCGTTCATACCGTCGGGAAAGGCGGAGTAGGCTGGCCCATCGAGGCGAGCGGCTATCACCTGGCGTTGCCTGGGAATGGGCGCCTCATCGATCAGTGAGTCGAACACGGTCGCTGATGCAAAACGCTTCGTGTCCAGCAGCGCAGATTGCCTGGAGCTTTGCAGCAGCGGGGTGAGTGTCGTACGGCTTTTTCTTAGCCGAGACAGTGCGCCGCTGCTTGAGACGATCACTGAGTCGAGTTTCCAGGCGCTGATGTCATTACCGGTCATCGCCTGCCGTGGCAGGTTTAGCCTGGCCGGATGCAGTACGGTGGGCTCGCCAGGGCCGAATGAGGCCGATGAGGCGTAGAGATTATCGACCAGTAGCTTGTCCGTTGGCATCTGTATGCCCCACGCGGTAAGCAGCCCATCCAGCCTCGACCCTGTCGGTGCCGCGCTCGTCTGCGTCTCACTCATCGGGTCGATAAACATCATCAGTTTGGCACCGCTCAATACAAACTGCTCAAGCGCGTACAGGGTTGCTTCCGGTAGCGCACGAGGATGCACCACCATCAGCGTTCCGATTGAGGGTGGGATGTGTTCGGTGTTCGAAGCCAGCTCAACAAGGTTGAAATGCCGCTGCATTTGCTCCACGACGTGCCCGGCCGGCTGGTTCAATGAAAGCCCGGATAGAAGGCCCACAGTGGGGCGCTCGGGGTGCATCAACTTGTAGATCAGGTGGCTGATTTCATACTCAAGCAATGGCTCGTCGTCGAGATGGAATACGTCGATACGTTGTGCGGCCTGGCCTGCACGGGTGCCTATGAGTCCCAGAAAACCTTGTGTGTCGTCAAGGCCGAACAAGCCGGCTTTGTAGGCATCCTCTGAATAAGGTCCTGGGTCAATGAGGTGCAGGTTAATCATGCCTTTTGCCGCTTTTTCGTACTCTTTGAGCAGGTCTTCTACTCGCTCGCCATAGCGTTTTAACGCTTGGCTCTTTTTCGGGTCATTGCTTGAGTTGAAGTAATAAAGGTCCAGCGGGTGTTCAAGTGTGGTGAGTAATTGTCGTGCAGGGGGCGACAACGTATGAATTTTTTGTTGTGAAAGATCCCAGCGTAAATTGGGGATGTTATTCACCCAGGTCAGATTAAACGCCAGGAAAAGTAGCAGTATGACCGTAAGTGTCATCCCCGTACGAAGAACGGATCGCATGCGTTGCTTCCTTCTCAACTGGTTTTGTAGTTGAGGGTGACAGTCGTTGCCGAAAGAAACGCAACGATCATGCTGATAAAATACAAACTGTCATGGAGTGTCAGTTTGCCGTTGTCGATAGTGCCGAAACGCGAGAGGGGGTTAAGCGCGATCAAACTGTCGATCGCCCAGATGGGAGCCTGATGCTCAAGGGCATCCAGGACTGAAGAAAGTCCACTGGCGATCAGCAGCAAGCCCAGGGTCATTAGAAAAATAACCACGCGCCGGTGCGTCAGGGCACAAATAAAACAGCCGACCGATAGATAGCTGCCCGCCAGCAACCAGCTCGCCAGGAATTGTGAAGTGATAACAATATTGTCCGCAGCGCCCAAGTAGTTGGCGACGATCACTACAGGAAAAGTCAGGATCAGCGCGATACCGCACACGACCCAGGCGGCCAGAAATTTTCCGATCACACGGTCGAAGGTGGTGATGGGCAGAGTGTTCATGACGTCGCGCAGGCCGGCGTTACGTTCGTCCGCCCATAGTTGCGTGGATAACGTGGGAATCAGCAGCAAATAGAGCCAGGGGTGTAACTGGAAAAACACCTGCAAGTTGCCGCTGTCGCGTTGCATCCACTGGCTTGTATACACCCCAAGTGCTGCGCACAGCACCAGAAAAGCAGCAACACTCAGGTACGTGCTTGGCGTGCCGGCAAAACTGGTGAGCTGGCGTTTGAAAATGACGGGCAGCAGTTTCAAGGGGATACCTCTTGGCTCAGATGGTGAACAACTTCGTTCAGGCGCCCAGGCTCCAGATTTAGAGAAGTTATGTTCCAGCCGCGGCTGGCAATGAGTGCGTTTATAGCGGGATAGATGTTGTGCCCCGGCATGGCGAGAACAGTCACCGTGCCGGGTGCATGCCGGTCCTCTTCGATACCTGCTACGCCGGGCAATACGGCCAGTGCAAGTAAATCCAGGGGCGTTTCTGCGGCCAGGGTGACGGCTTGGAAATGCCGCGAGTTACGTCGCAACTCTGGCAGTGAGGTGTCCGCCATCAAGCGACCCCCAGCGATAACCAGAGCGCGTGTGCAGACACTGGACAGCTCATTGCAGTGCCGGGACGCGACGATGACCGCCATTTCTTCGGTCAAGGATTGGATCAGTGTCCTGAACTTGAGCCGTTGGTCCGTCGCCATTCCCTCAGTCGGTTCATCCAGCAACAGCAGGCTGGGTGTATGCAGGATCGCTTGGGCGATAGCTACTTTGCGCCTCAAGCCCAAGGAGAGCGTATCGATGGGGGCGTTGAGCACGCGTGACAACTCCAGGCGCATGGCTGCCCGATCTACCCGGCTGCGTTTTTCCGCTCCGCTGAACCCTCGAATAGCTGCAATGAAATTCAGCACGCCCTTGACGGACATCGTGTGATGGCTGAGGCCGTCCTGCAGTTGATAACCGAGGGCTCTTCTTGCGTGAAGCGGGTGGGTTTGAGGGTTGAACCCTTGAATACTGATATGCCCGCCAGAGGGTTTCACCAATCCGGCTATCAAATTCAGCAGTGTTGTTTTACCTGCGCCATCCTCGCCGAACAGGCCTATGCATTCCTGGCGTTGGGCGCAAAACGAGAGATCGGTAATTACTTTTCTTTTGCCCTGGTACTTTGTCAGGCTGCTTATCTCGAGCATTTTTTTACCGAATAAGTTTTGCACAGCGTATGAAAGTATGCCCGTCATGAACGGTTGAGCGTTGAAAGGTTACGTTCAATCATTTGAATTGGGAACGTGGGGACATGTTTATCAGATAGTTCCTACGTCAAAATGGATAACTTGCTGAAACAATTGCGTTGTTTCCGAGGCTTATTGATCGCCGGATTTTTTCCGGTCTTTATGTAAGGTTTACTCTTTTAATGAGGCTTGTTTGCCATGATGCTTCTACGCACTCTAGTTCTTGAACACAGCGGTCAGGATGCGCCGGTCAACGGTGCGCTGCTCTGCGGGTTTGCTGTCGCGCAAACCGACTCAAACTTTCTGGTCTATAGCCTGGATGAAGAGACCGAGCCGGGTAATTCCAGGGTCTATATCGCTGCGCTACGTAAGAAGCTCGATCGGTACTTTCTGGGCGGTGTTGAATCCAAGGAAGACTTGCAAATAGCCATGCAAGTTTTTAAGCAAATTCTGATGACAGCGGCGGCATCCGGCACTAAGACGGGCGCGGTCATCGACACTTCGATCCCTTTTCATTTCATTGATTTGAAAGGTTGCAAGTTACCGCCTGCCAGGCCAGAAGATCATCACTCAATGATCATCAAGAAGGCATTGGTGATGAAGGTGATCACCTTGGGCATGTCTGCGCCTGCGTTGCCTGCGATCGAGAGTGCTTCGTTGATCGTGCCGTCCATTCGCTTCTCGTCGCAAATGGTCTCGCCGCCCAGGACCTCAAATAAACCCAAGCCCGCTGAGCCCGTAAACGAGCCTGTTGTTGACGAACCGTCGGACGCTCCCATCGCGATAGCGCAGGCGGATGAGGTAGTGCAGGCGAAGGAGAAGGTCGAGTTCAGCGCGCAGCCTGCACAAGCTCAGTTTCAACCTGAGGAGCCCGCGCCGCTGAAACGCCCCGCCCCGATGGAACACGCAGCGATGATCGAAGTTGACAGCACGCTGACCACCCTCGCCAAGGTCGCCCAGGAGCTGACGCAACAAAAACTCGTGGTCATCGAGCGTGAAGAGGCGCTTGAGCAGTGGCAGGCTCGGCTGCAGCAGGCGCAAGGAGAATTGGATCAGAAGGGCGCAGAGTTGGAGCAACGCGATACGCAGCTGCAGCACCAACGAATGGACATTAGCCAAAAGAGCCGTGAGCTGGAGCAGCGTGCAGCACAGCTGCTGAGCCAACAAGCCGAAGTTAGTCAGAAGACCGAGCAGTTGACGTTGGCGATGTCGCAATTGTCGAGTATGCGACAGCGTGTGCGGGGCGTGCTCCTTGAGCTGGATCAAACCTTGGATGGCCAGGCGTAAATCGATGCGCTCTGCGACCTGGCTACTTTCCTGGGTTCATTTATCATCAACCCCTGCCAGCCGACGCCAAAGCATGAGGCCATGGCGTATCGGCACCATTGGACATTGCCTGGGGATGCATGCGTTTGAGTACCAAGCTGATTACCAAAGAAGGTCATGAAGCACTGAAAAAAGAGCTGGATTACCTGTGGCGTGAAAAACGTCCGGACACCACCCGCAAGGTGACCTGGGCGGCTTCTCTGGGGGATCGCAGCGAGAACGCGGATTACCAATACAACAAGAAGCTGCTGCGTGAGATTGATCGGCGGGTACGCTATTTGCGCAAGCGGCTGGAAGATATGCGGGTGGTGGAGTACATGCCCGAGCAGGAAGGAAAGGTGTTCTTCGGTGCCTGGGTCGATATCGAAAACGAGCAGGGCGAGACCAAGCGTTTCCGTATTGTCGGCTATGACGAAATTTATGAGCGCATGGACTACATCTCCATCGACTCACCCATGGCACGCGCTCTGCTGCGCAAGGAAGTTGACGATGAAGCTATCGTGCAGACCCCGAACGGCGAAGTGTGCTGGTGGATTACCGCTATTGAATATGTGAAGTAGACGATGGCCGGCACGTGATATCGCGTGCCGGCCATCGGCCGTTTCAGCCCTCGCGCAATACCGTCAGCGGGCTGGCGTTCAGTGCGCGACGCGTACCGAAAACCCCGGCACCGCCGATCAGCACGGCACCGATTACCGGCAGCAGTAACAGCCACGGGTGAGGGTGCCAGGCCAGGTCAAACGCGTAACGGTACAGCACCCAGGTCACCAGCTCCGTGCCCAGTGCCGCCAGCAGGCCACTGACCGCGCCGAGCAGGCCAAACTCGATGCGTCGCGCCTTGACCAGCAACTTGCGCTCCGCACCCAGCGCACGTAACAGCGCGCCTTGGCGAATACGTTCATCCAGGGTGGCCTGCAAGCCGGAAAACAGCACCGCCATGCCCGCTGCCAACACGAATAGCAGCACGTATTCCACCGCCAGGGTTACTTGGGCGAGGATGCTGCGCAACTGCTCCAGCAAGGCCTCGACCTGCAGGATCGTAACGGCCGGAAACGCTCGGGACAGGTCGACGATCTGCTGGTCATGGCCAGGCGCCAGGTAGAAGCTGGTCAGGTAGGTCGCGGGCAGGTCCTTCAAGGTGCCCGGTTGGAAGATCATGAAGAAGTTGGGCTGGAAGTTATCCCAGTTGATCGTCCGCAGGCTGGTGACGCGCGCTTCGCGGTTCTCCCCACCAATGGTGAACACCAGATGATCGTTCAGCTTGAGCTTCAGGCTTTCGGCGACCTTGGCTTCCACCGACACGCCTGGGATTTCATCGCTCGGTTGCTGCGACCACCAGGAACCTGCGGTCAAGACGTTGCCCGGTGGCAGGTCGGCCGCCCAGGTCAGGCTCAAGTCACGCTGCACCGCACGGTCGCCGCTGGAGTCTTTGCTGACAAGCTGCTGCACGGGTTCGCCATTGATGCTGATCAAGCGGCCCGGCACCACCGGGTACAGCGGCGCTGCTTGAGCCTGCACGTCCAGCAGGCGGGCGCCAAAGGCATCCTTGTCGGCCGGCAGGATGTTCAGGGCGAAATAGTTGGGGGCGTCCTTGGGCAACTGGTTTTGCCATGTGTCGAGTAACTCACCGCGCAGCAGGGCGATCAAACCCATGGACAACAGGATCAAGCCAAACGCCAGGGACTGCCCAGCCGCTGCCAACGGATGACGCAGCAATTGACCCAAGCCCAGGCGCCAGGGCAGGGAAGCGCGCGCCAACAAGCGCCGCAGGCTTTGCAGCAACAACAGCAGCAAGCCGCCGAGGATCAGCGCCGCTACTACACCGCCGCCCAGTAAAGCGAAGGTCAATACCAGGTCGAGGCTCAGTCGCCACATGATCAGGCCGAGCGCGAACAGCGCCGCGCCATACACCATCCAGGTACTGGAAGGGATCGGCAGCAAGTCACGCCGTAATACCCGTAGCGGTGGTACGCGGCCCAGCGCCGCCAAGGGTGGCAGGGCGAAGCCGGCGAGGGCGACAAGCCCGGTGCCGATGCCTGCAACCGCTGGCAGCAGCCCGCCGGGCGGCACGTCTGACGGCAGCAGATCGTGCAGAAAATAGAACAGGCCAAACTGTGCGAGCCAGCCGAGCAGGGCGCCGGCCAGGCTCGCCGCCAGGCCCAGTGCGCTCAGTTGCAGGCTGAACAGCAGCATCGCTTCGCGGCGTGACAAACCCAGGCAGCGCAGCAGCGCACTGGCGTCGAAGCGGCGGCTGGCAAACCGGTTGGCCGACAGTGCCACGGCCACGCCGGCCAGTAGCACTGCGACGAGGCTGGCCATGTTCAGGTAGCGTTCGGCTTTGCCCAGGGCGCCGCCGATCTGTTGGTTGCCGTCGCGCGAATCCTGCAAGCGCTGGTTGGCGGCAAGCCCCGGCTTGACCAGGTCGCGATAGGTTTGCAGCGCCGTACTGCCTTGAGGCGCGCGCCACAGTTCACGATAGCTCACGCGGCTGCCGGGCTGCACCACGCCGGTAGCGTCCAGGTCCGCCAGGTTGATCATCACCCGTGGCGTAAGGCTGTAGAAGTTGCCGGCGCGATCGGGCTCGTACGTCAGTATGTGAGTCAGGCGCAGGGTTTTCATGCCGACATCGATGTTGTCGCCGACTTTCAGGTCCAGCGCCGTCAGCAGCCGTGCTTCTACCCAGGCTTCGCCGGGCTTCGGGCCGCCTCCAGGTGTTTCTGTGCCGAAGGGCTCTGTGGCACTTTTCAGCTCGCCACGCAGCGGGTATTGCTCGTTGACCGCCTTGATACTGGAAAGCTGGATGCCGTTATCCGTGGCAATGACGCTGGAGAACTCGACGATGCGTGCGTGATCCAGGCCTAACTCACTGCCGGATTTGATTTGCTCGGGCCGGGCCGGCGAGCTGCCTTCGAGCACCAGGTCGGCACCGAGGAACTCGGTGGCACGCAACAGCATGGCGCCGTTGAGGCGTGCGCCGAAGTAGCCGATGGCCGTACTGGCAGCCACTGCCACCACGAGGGCGAAGAACAACACGCGCAACTCGCCGGCGCGGGCATCGCGCAGCAATTGACGCATGGCAAGGCTGAACAGGCGCAACAGCGGCAAACGTGCCATCAAGGCTCCAGGGGCGCGACCATCAGGCCGGCTTCAAGGCGGATCAGGCGTCGGCAACGGTGGGCCAGGCGCTCGTCGTGGGTCACCAGCACCAGGGTCGTGCCGCTCTCTTTGTTGAGTTCGAACAGCAGGTCGCTGATACGCTCGCCGGTGTGGCTGTCGAGGTTGCCGGTGGGTTCATCGGCAAACAGCACGTCCGGCTCGGCGGCAAATGCCCGGGCAATGGCTACTCGCTGTTGCTCGCCTCCGGAAAGCTGGCGGGGCGAGTGGGTGAGGCGTTGGCCCAGGCCGACGCGCTCCAGCAGGTGCCTGGCGCGCTCGCGGGCGTCTTTGCGACCGTCCAGCTCCAGCGGCAGCATCACGTTTTCCAGGGCATTGAGGCTGTCGAGCAGCTGAAATGATTGGAAGACGAAGCCCACGTGCTCAGCGCGTATGCGCGCGCGCTGGTCTTCGTCGAGCACACTCAAGGCTTGCCCGGCGAGCGTGACTTCACCGCTGCTGGGCAGGTCGAGGCCGGCCAGCAGGCCGAGGAGGGTGGATTTACCGGAACCGGAGCTGCCGACGATAGCCAGGCTATCGCCCTTGTTCAGTTCCAGGCTGAGTTCGTGCAGGATAGTCAGTTCACCTTCCGCGCTGGGAACCACTTTGCTAAGGTTCCGCGCGGTGAGAATGCTTGCGCCCATGGAGAATCCGATGCGAATGTGGTTTTTGAGTGCTGGCCTGGCCTTGATGTGCATGGCCCAGAACGCAGCGGCGGGTACAGTCCTGATCGTTGGCGATAGTATCAGTGCCGGTTTCGGCCTGGATACCAGCAAAGGGTGGGTGGCCTTGCTGGAGCAACGGCTCAAGCAGGAAGGTTTTGACGATAAAGTGGTCAACGCTTCCATCAGTGGCGACACCAGCGCAGGGGGCCTCGCGCGGCTGCCGGCGGCGCTTGCAGAGCATAAGCCGGACCTGGTGATCCTTGAGTTGGGCGGTAACGATGGCCTGCGTGGGCAGCCGCCAGCGCAATTGAAACAAAATCTTGCGTCGATGATCGACAAGTCCAAGGCCGGCGGTGCCAAGGTGCTGTTGCTGGGCATGCAATTGCCGCCCAATTACGGCCCGAAATACACCACGGCGTTTGCCGAGGTCTACGGGGCCCTGGCCAAGGAAAAAAGCATCCCGTTGGTGCCGTTTTTCCTTGAGGGCGTGGGCGGTCATCCGGAGCTGATGCAGGCTGATCAGTTGCACCCGGCGGTCGGCGCGCAGGGCAAGTTGCTGGAAAATGTCTGGCCGACGCTAAAACCGCTGCTATGACGCTTTTCTACCGGCAGGCTTTCGGCTAAGGTGGCGCCCCCCCGATCTGGAGCCCCCGATGTCGCGCCCTGCCTGGTCCCTGTTCAACTACCAACTGATCGAGCCTGACGAGCAGCTGGATCTGTTCGCCTGCCAGGAAGTCCGGGTGCATCTGGTTGCGCGTCAACTGGAGCTTGGCGGCTCGATTGACCGCACGCTCTGCGGCACGTTGCTGCCGGCGCAACCGCGCTGGTCGTCGGTGGATCGCGCGATCTTCCAGGACCAGCGGCTGTGCCCGCTGTGCCGGGCCATTCTCGAATCGCAAAAGCGCGGCACGCCGCTTATCTGGCCGGAGCTGCGCTTCGAATAGCAGCGGGGCAGCTGATGCTTGAAGCGCGCTTCGCGTATACAATCAGTTTTTTCCTACCCGTCGTTCTGCGAAGGATTTTCCGGATGTTGTCGCGCCTTTCCGTCGTTACCTGCTGCCTGTCTCTCGCTGCACTCTGTGCAGCCGGTTCGGCGTCAGCCTTGCAGTTGCCCCTGCCGCCGCCGGGCGAAGACATCGTTGGCCAGGTCCAGGTGATCAAGGCCAAGTACGAAGACACCTTTGCTGACCTCGGTACGACCTATGACCTGGGCTATTCGGAAATGGTCGCGGCCAACCCTGGCGTTGATGCCTGGTTGCCCGGTGCGGGCACCGATATCGTGCTGCCCACGCGGTTTATCCTGCCGCCTGGCCCCCGCGAAGGCATCGTGATCAACCTGGCGGAATACCGTCTCTACTACTATCCCAAGGGCCAGAACGTGGTTTACACGTTCCCGCTGGGCATTGGCCGAGAAGGCTGGGGTTCGCCTATTGCCCACACCAGCATTATCGCGAAGACGCCGAACCCCACTTGGACGCCGCCTGCGTCCATCAAGGCCGAGCATGCTGCCAATGGTGACCCGCTGCCTAACGTGGTGCCGGCCGGTCCGGACAATCCGCTGGGGCCGTTCAAGTTCACCTTGGGCACGCCGGGCTACTTGATCCACGGTTCCAACATGAAATTTGGTATCGGCACGCGTACAAGCCACGGCTGCTTCCGCATGTTTAACAACAATGTGCTGGAAATGGCCGGCATGGTGCCGGTAGGCACTTCGGTGCGCATCATCAACGATGCCTACAAGTTCGGCAGCAGTGGCGGCAAGGTCTACCTTGAAGCGCATACGCCGCTGAACGACGACGGCACACCGTCAGTGGTCGACAAGCACACCGCGGTCATCAATGCCTTGCTCAAGCGCGAAGACCTGGCCAACAGCCTGCGGGTTAACTGGGATCAAGTGCGTGACGTGGTGGCGGCCGAAGATGGCCTGCCCACGGAAATTGGTGTGCCGGGCGGCAACGCGCCAGTGGTGTCCAGCACGCCAGTCGACCTGCAGCAGTAAGCCTGCCGGGTCTATAACCCGCTCCGGAATTGCGCCGGAGCGGTTTTTTTATTGCCTGCGATTCCACGGCGCGGCGTTCAACCTGCAGGCCCGCGTCATCGTTCACGACCTTCGCGGGCAAGCCCGCTCTCATAGAGGGGGAAGGGCAAAATTCGAGCAATAAAAAAGCCGACCCAAGAATGGATCGGCTTGATAACAACCCCGAGGGATTATTACTTGCGGCTTGCTTTTTCAAGCATGCGCAGAGCGCGCTCGTTAGCTTCGTCAGCAGTCTGTTGTGCTTTTTGAGCAGCAGCCAGAGCTTCATCAGCTTTACGGTAGGCTTCGTCTGCACGAGCCTGGGAGCGAGCTGCTGCGTCTTCAGTTGCAGTCAGACGAGCTTCGGTTTCTTTGGAGACGCTGCTGCAACCGGTAGCCAGAACTGCGGCCAGAGCCAGAGCAGAGAATTTCAGAACGTTGTTCATCGTGTTCCCCTTCAAGGACTTTCTATTAAATGGCTACTTTCTCAGAGTGAGCTGATAGCCGGCGTACATACTACTCATTACTTGTAGTAAGTAAACTGACGTAGCGCAAGAAGCAAAAAAAATTCTTGTGCCGAATCTATTTTGGCTAATCTTTAGGAGGTTTGTATAAAAACTATCCAGCTTTTTTCATTTTGGTGGGAACTGGATCGAAGCTGAAAGGTCCGGCCTGCATGTGTCGGGCCGGGTAAACCGGTAAAGATTTATATATCGACGTTGACACTTTTTTTCACTTGGCCTTTACCTCACCCGGCATCTTTTGCGCATGTAGAGGTGACTTTAAGAGCGGCAGTTCGTCTCAAGCTTCAACTGCCGGCAATGTTCAGGCTATCGATCACCGATTGATCGGAGCCCTTTGTGTAACCTCCAGCGGCAGGGGATGACGAGTGCGCCTTGAGCTATCGCAGGATTGGTGCCTACTATTCCCTACGTGCTGGTTGTGAGCGCTATAGGTTTTCTCGTTGTCGAAACCGGCACGGGGTGGCGTAGATGTTCCTTCGCCGGAAAAACATCGGTAAGGTAGGGGTCCAATTCCAAGACCCGCGAGGAGTAGTGATGAGCGAGGCGTTGTCCATCCACCATGACCAGGCTGGTCATCAGTTCGAGACCAATGTGGACGGTCATCGTGCCTATCTGACCTATATGGACCTCGGTAAACAGACCCTGGATATCTATCGCACCTTCGTGCCCAATGCATTGCGCGGCCGTGGCATTGCGGCGGCGTTGACCGAAGAGGCCTTGAAGTTCGCCGAAGAGGCCGGCTACACAGTCATCCCTTCGTGCTCTTACGTAGAGCGCTACATGGAGCGCCACCAGCGCCATGCCGCGAAGCTGTAAGTAATCAGCAGCCAATAAAAAACGCCGGGTTTAGCCCGGCGTTTTTGTGTGCGCAAATCAGGTACGGGTTCAGGTGCGTTTGCGTGTGGGCAATACGTCCTTGAGCTTGGCGTGCATGCTGCGCAGGGTGGTCTCGGTGGCGGACCAATCGATGCACGCATCGGTGATCGACACGCCGTATTGCAAGTCGGCCAGGTCTTTTGGAATCGCCTGGCAACCCCAGTTCAGATGACTCTCGACCATCAAGCCGATAATCGACTGGTTGCCCTCAAGAATCTGGTTGGCGACGTTTTCCATCACCAGCGGCTGCAGGGCCGGGTCCTTGTTGGAGTTGGCGTGGCTGCAGTCGACCATGATGTTCGGCTTGATCTTGGCCTTGTTCAGCGCCTGCTCGCACAGCGCAACGCTGACCGAATCATAGTTGGGCTTACCGTTGCCGCCGCGCAATACCACGTGGCCATAGGCGTTGCCCTTGGTGGTGACGATGGACACGCCACCTTCCTGGTTGATACCCAGGAAGCGGTGCGGGCTGGACACCGATTGCAGCGCGTTGATCGCGACTGTCAGGCCGCCGTCGGTGCCGTTCTTGAAACCCACGGCCGAAGACAGGCCAGACGCCATTTCGCGGTGAGTCTGGGATTCGGTGGTGCGCGCACCGATGGCCGACCAGCTGATCAGGTCCTGCAGGTACTGCGGGGAGATCGGGTCGAGGGCTTCGGTGGCGGTAGGCAGGCCCATTTCGGCCAGGTCCAGCAGCAACTGACGACCGATGTGCAAACCATCCTGGATCTTGAACGAGTCGTCCAGGTACGGGTCGTTGATCAAGCCTTTCCAGCCGACAGTGGTGCGCGGTTTCTCGAAATAGACGCGCATCACCAGGTACAAGGTGTCGGACACTTCAGCCGCCAGCACCTTGAGGCGTTCGGCGTATTCGTGGGCAGCCTTGAGGTCGTGGATCGAGCATGGGCCGATCACCACAAAGAGGCGGTGGTCGGTGCCGTCGAGAATGTCACGGATGACTTCGCGGCCCTTGGTCACGGTCTGCAGGGCAGCGTCACTCAGGGGGATTTCGCGCTTGAGCTGATCGGGTGTGATCAGGGTCTCGTTGGATTCGACGTTTAGGTCATTGATCGGTAAATCAGCCATCGTGTTACTCGCCAGGGTCACGGGTGCCGGCCGCCAGCCATCCCCGTGCGGCGGGCACAGCATGATTTGAATGCAGGGGGGAGGAACCTTAGCGCGTAATGCGGGCCCGCGACAATGGGCAAAGCCGGCTTTAATCCAGTGCTGGCGCCACAACAGCCTCGTGGGAGAACTCACTGGCATGGCGTGCAACCCATTCGCGAGCCATGGCTTCGAGTTGCACAGGCGTGGGCTCTGCGTGTTCTTGCAGGCGGCAGTAGCGTTCGATCTGGCACACTTGCTCGCCCATTCGCGCACCGAACAAGGCGTGTTCATCGGTAAAAGAAATACCGATGCGATAGCCATTTTCGACTCTGCGGCACCAGGCTACATAGCCCGGATAACGGGCGCTGGCGCCCAGCGAGGGGATGTGCAAATCAACCGCCGTGCCCGGCCGCCAGGCACGCGGGCAATTGCAGGCGACGCCGCCCAGGCCGATAGTGTGCAGGCGTTGGCGGGGAATGGCGGGAGCGGGACGTTGGATTAACTCGACAGCGACATCATCAGGGTGAGGTAAAAAACGACCCATGTACACGGACTCCGAGCACCGTCCAGTTGACGGCGGTGGCAGCAGTATAGTGAAGGAACTGGAATTGACTGACCTGGATATTGACCAGCAATTGCTGGGATTGCCAGGTATTTCGCTTCTGGTGTTTACCAGTGTCGGTTGTTCCAGTTGCCGCTGGGCGCGCCAACAACTGCCCGGCTGGCGCTTGCCGGTCGATCGCGTGTGCTGGGTGGATGCCGGGCACAACGGCGGTGCGGTCGAGCGCTACCAGATCTTTCATTTGCCCGCGTTGTTCCTCGTGTGCGAGGGTCAATTCCTTGGGCAATTACAGACGCGTCTTACCCATGCCGACCTTGCCGAAGCCGTGAATCAAGCACTCACCCGCACACCAGAGGATTTGCCATGACCGCAGTTGCATCCCCGTCGCCACGCATAGGCATTATCGGCACCGGTGCTATCGGTGGGTTTTACGGCGTGATGCTCGCGCGTGCCGGTTTCGATGTGCACTTTCTGTTGCGCAGTGAATACGCAGCGGTCAGCGAGCACGGGCTTCACCTCAACAGTACGCTGCATGGCAAGTTGCACCTGCACCCGGTGCAGGCCTATGCACGTGCGGCGGATATGCCGGCGTGTGATTGGTTGCTGGTAGGCACCAAATCCACCGGCAACGTGGACCTGGCGCCGACCATCGCTCAAGTCGCAGCGCCGGACGCCAAGGTGGTGTTGTTGCAAAATGGCCTCGACGTCGAAGACAGCCTGCGTGAACACCTGCCGGCGTCGCTGCACTTGCTGGGCGGGCTTTGCTACATCGGCGTGCACCGCGCCGCGCCGGGCGTCGTTGAGCATCAGGCCTTGGGCCGGGTCAATCTGGGCTATCACAGTGGCACGGCGGCCAACGATGAGGCTCGCCAGCAGGCGATTGTCGAAGAGGGCGCCGCGCTGTTTCACCAGGCCGGTATTGAATCCCAGGCCATGGCCAACGTGCACCTGGCCCGCTGGCACAAATTGGTGTGGAATGTGCCGTACAACGGCCTCTGCGTACTGCTGGGCAGCGGCACCACTGCAATGATGGCCGATGAATCCAGCCGCGAGTTGATCCAGGCACTGATGGCCGAAGTGGTGAAGGGCGCCCATGCCTGTGGCCATGAAATTCCTGCCAGCTACGCCGAGCAGATGTTCGCCATGACCGAAACCATGGACGACTACCTGCCCAGCATGTACCACGACCACGTGCACAAACGCCCGCTGGAGCTGGCGGCGATCTACGCCCGGCCATTGGCCGCTGCGAAGGCCGCAGGGTGCGAACTGCCACGCATGCAGGCGCTGTACCAGGCCTTGAGTTTTATTGATCGGCACAATCGCTGATTCGGGCGCTGATTCGGGGGGAACACCATGGCAAAGGGATTGGGCGACAAGCTGGTGCTGGCGATTTCGTCGCGGGCACTGTTCGACCTGAGTGACAGCCACAAGGTCTACCTGGCCGAAGGGGTGGAGGCTTACCGCAAGTACCAGATCGAACACGAGGAAGAAACCCTTGAGCCCGGCGATGCCTTCCCGCTGGTCAAGAAACTCTTGAGCCTTAACGCCAGCCTGGGCCGTGCCCGCGTCGAGGTGGTGCTGGTATCGCGCAACAGCGCCGACACCGGTTTGCGCGTGTTCAACTCGATCCAGCATTACGGCCTGGATATTTCCCGTGCCGCTTTTGTCGGCGGGCGCAGCCCCTATCCTTACCTGGCCGCGTTTGGTTGCCACCTGTTTCTGTCGACCCATGCGGACGATGTGCGCAGTGCTCTGGATGCCGGTTTTGCCGCGGCGACGATTCTGTCGGGCGGCCCGCATCGGGCGTCGAGTGAAGAACTGCGCATTGCGTTCGACGGTGATGCGGTGCTGTTCTCCGACGAGTCCGAACGTGTGTACCAGTCGGGCGGATTGGAGGCATTCCTGGCCAGCGAGCGCGAGTCGGCGCGCCAGCCGTTGCACGGTGGCCCGTTCAAGGGGTTCCTGGCGGCGCTTAACGTGTTGCAGAGTGAGTTCGCAGACGAGGCGTGCCCGATCCGCACAGCGTTGGTCACCGCGCGTTCGGCGCCGTCCCACGAGCGGGTGATTCGCACCCTGCGCGAATGGGATATCCGCCTGGACGAGTCGTTGTTCCTCGGCGGCCTGGAGAAATCAGCGTTTCTGGAGGCGTTTGCCGCCGATGTATTTTTCGATGACCAGGCCGGTCATTGCGAGAAAGCCAGGGAGGTGGTCGCCACCGGGCATGTGCCCCATGGCATCAGTAATGAGTTGAAAATCCACACCGAGCGCTAATCAGTCGAACTCCCGTAGGCGCTGCTAAGCTCATTCAATCCCCGCCATCCTGGCAGTCCAGGAGGTTCTATGATTCGTTCGATGTTGTATGCCACGGATCTCGGCCTGTATGCGCCTTATGTCATGCAACATGCGCTGGCGCTGGCCCGAACGTTCAAGGCGGATTTGTATGTGATTCACGCGGTCGAGCCGATTGGGCTGTTCGCCGAATCGGTGTTGCAGAGCTACCTTGATGAGAAGGCCCTGAGTGAATGGCAGAGCCAGGGGCTGACCACGGTGATGGCGACGATCGAGCAGCGAGTGCTGGACAGTTTTCGCGAGGAGTTGGGGGAAGGGGAGCAAGACTTGAAATTGATTCGCTCGGTGCGGGTGATCCAGGGGGACCCGTGCGAGGTGATTCTCGACCAACTGCGTAAACTTTCCGTCGACCTGCTGATCGTAGGAAGTCACAGCCACGCAACCGCGGCCGCCACACCGCTTGGGCGCACGGCTGCGCGGGTGCTGCAACTGGCGACAGTGCCGGTTTATATGGTGCCGTCGCTGCAGCGCAGGCGCAGTGATGATGGTTGAGCGGTAAAAACGATAAAAAGTTCTAGATTTATCTGTCTGACCTTTAATATAGTTATATACCGTCGCTGATACCCGTGGCGTCTATTTGCTTTGAGGGACACATATGAAGCTTCAACAACTGCGCTACATCTGGGAAGTGGCGCACCACGACCTCAACGTTTCCGCTACCGCTCAAAGCCTCTACACCTCGCAACCCGGTATCAGCAAGCAGATCCGCCTGCTCGAAGACGAGCTGGGCGTTGAAGTATTCGCGCGCAGCGGCAAGCACCTGACCCGCGTCACCCCGGCCGGCGAGCGCATCATCACCACCGCCGGCGAGATCCTGCGTAAAGTCGAAAGCATCAAGCAGATCGCCCAGGAATTCTCCAACGAGAAAAAAGGCACCCTGTCGATTGCCACCACCCACACCCAGGCGCGTTATGCCTTGCCGCCGGTGATCCGCGATTTCATCAAGCAATACCCGGACGTCGCCCTGCACATGCACCAGGGTTCGCCGATGCAGATCGCCGAGATGGCCGCTGACGGCACCGTCGATTTCGCCATCGCCACCGAAGCGCTGGAGCTGTTCGGTGACCTGGTGATGATGCCGTGCTACCGCTGGAACCGTTGCGTCGTCGTGCCCCAGGGCCACCCGCTGGCCAAGTTGCCGAAACTGACCCTGGAAGCCTTGGCCGAATACCCGATCGTGACCTACGTGTTCGGTTTCACCGGCCGTTCCAAGCTCGACGAAGCCTTCAGCCATCGCGGCCTCACGCCAAAAGTGGTGTTCACCGCCGCCGACGCCGACGTGATCAAGACTTACGTGCGCCTGGGCCTGGGTGTGGGCATTGTCGCCAAGATGGCGGTCGACACCAACCTCGACAAGGACCTGGTGGTCCTCGACGCCAGCGAGCTGTTCGAGTCCAGCGTGACCAAGATCGGTTTCCGTCGCGGTACATTCCTGCGCGGTTTCATGTGCGATTTCATCGAGAAGTTCGCGCCGCACCTGACCCGCGAAGTCATGGCCAAGGCGATCCAGTGCCACGATAAGCAAGAACTGGAAGAGCTGTTTGACGGCGTAGAATTGCCCGTCCACTGAGTGGTTTATTTGGCCTCGGTAACCGCAAAGTGTTGCCGGGCGCCTGCCACCAGAATCTCCACCTCATCCCCTTCGAACTTGCCCAGCAGGCTTTTGCCCAGGGGCGAGCGTGGGGTGATGACGGTCACCGGTTGCCCAACCACATCGACCTTCAAGCCTGCCGCATCCGGCGCCAAAAACAGCCATTGCTGGCGACCGTTTTCGTCTTCCAGGCCCAGCAGCGTGCCGACTTCTACGCCGCGTTGCTCATCGTAAGGGCGTAGCTGCAGGTTCTGGCACAGCGCCACCGACTGCTTGATTTCCTCGACCCGCTTGGCTTGCCCGGCCGCCAGGTAGGAGGCCTCCAGGCCCAAGGTGTCGTATTTGTTTTCGGCGATGTTTTCTTCGTGGGTCGCGGTTTCGTAGGCGGTCTGCGCGGCACGCTGGGCGATGCCGAGGTCGACGGTGAGTTTTTCCAGGATCAACTGGAGGACGGCGTGCTTATTCATGGTCATCAATCGCAGAATTGCAGGACATTCGCCTTGCTCTTTTCATTGGGCGCGTTCTGATCTTGTTGCAGCCAGAACTGGCATTTGGGGTTGGCCAGGTTGCGCGCGTTGTTGCGCGCCTGGTCCAGGGTTTGCTGCTGTTCCTGCTTGCGAAGGTTCTCTTGGTACTGCTCGAACATGCGGTTCGGCGGCTCCGGCGCGACAACGGCGGCAGGCTTGCCCAATTGCTGCACCGCCTGGGCCACGGGTGCGAGGCTTTGCGGGAACAGGTAGCGCGACGCCAGCCAGGTGGTCAGCACAATGGCGATAAACCCCAGCCATAGGCCGAACGCCACAGCAACACTGAGCTTGAATAGTGACAACGAACGATCAGACATGATGGCCTCCTGGCAGGCATTGACGGCGTGGCGGCGATTGTCGCACAGCCACTGTGCAGAATAATCGCGATCAAGCCTTCTGCATCGGCGCATTTATGCGGACAATCGAGCCTTTGAGCGTTGGAGCCCGGAATGAAACCCCGCTGGGATATTTTTTGCAGCGTCGTCGACAACTACGGCGACATCGGCGTGACCTGGCGCCTGGCCCGGCAATTGGTGGTGGAGCACGCCTGTGAAGTGCGCTTGTGGGTCGATGACCTGCGCGCCTTCGAGCGCATGTGCCCAGAGATTGATGTGCAACGGGACCAGCAGTGGCAGGCAGGCGTGGAGGTGTGCCATTGGCCGGCGCAGTGGCGCGACACGCCATCGGCCGATGTGGTGATCGCTGCGTTCGCTTGCCAATTGCCACCTGACTATATGGAAGCCATGGCCGCGCGCGAACGCACGCCGTTGTGGATGAACCTGGATTACCTGAGCGCCGAAGACTGGGTGGTGGGCTGCCATCGCCTGCCGTCGGTGAAGTTCAAGGGTGTGCAAAAGTACTTCTTTTTCCCTGGCTTTCGTCCCGGCACGGGGGGGCTTTTGCGCGAAGGCGGGTTGTTAGAGCACCGTCAGGCTTTTCAGCAGGATCCAGCCGCCCAGCAACAATTCCTGCAAGCGCTCGGCGTATTTCCAGCAGCGGGTACGCGTTTGATGTCGTTGTTCGCCTACGAAAATGCCGGGCTCGCCAGTTGGTTGGACGTGTTGGCGACGGACGGGCGTGCCACTCATCTGTTGGTGCCAGAAGGGCGCATCCTCGGCGATGTGCAGCGTTGGCTGGGTGTGGAAGGGTTGGCGGCGGGGGCTGTTCATCAGCGCAAAGCCCTGACCGTGCAGGTGCTGCCGTTCGTACGCCAGGAGCAATATGACCGCCTGCTGTGGTGTTGCGATTTCAACGCCGTGCGCGGCGAGGACTCGTTCGTGCGCGCCCAATGGGCCGGGCGGCCCTTGCTGTGGCACATCTATCGTCAGGACGAAGACATCCACCTGGACAAGCTCGATGCCTTTCTGGCGCTGTACACCGCCGGCTTATCGCCAGCCGCCAAAGTGGCTGTGGTCGCACTCTGGCAGGCCTGGAACGCTGATGGCGATATGGCACATCCGTGGAAAATGCTGCTGGAACACTGGCCAGAGGTGTGTCAAAACGCCCAGGCGTGGTGTCTGGAACAAGGCTTGCAGGCCGATCTTGCGACGGCGCTGGTACAGTTTTATGAAAGTTGGATATGATACGCCACCTTGATTTTTGTAAACCCCATCCAAATTTCGGATATACGCAATGAAAACTGGTAAAGAACTGAAACCCGGTACAGTGATCCGTCTCGAAAACGACCCTTGGCTGGTTCAGAAAGCTGAGTTCACCAAGTCTGGTCGTAACAGCGCAATCATGAAGACCAAGCTGAAGAACCTGCTGACCGGTTACAAGACCGAGATCGTCTACAGCGCCGATGACAAACTGGACGACGTGATCCTCGACCGCAAAGAAGCGACCCTGTCCTTCATCAGCGGCGACACCTACACGTTCATGGACACGTCCGACTACACCATGTACGAGCTGAACGCTGAAGACATCGAAGCCGTTCTGCCGTTCGTGGAAGAAGGCATGGAAGATATCTGCGAAGCGATCTTCTTCGAAGAGCGCCTGGTTTCCGTAGAGCTGCCGACCACCATCGTACGTAAGGTTGCCTACACCGAAGGTTCCGCTCGCGGCGACACTTCCGGCAAAGTAATGAAGCCTGCCAAACTGGCTAACGGTACTGAGCTGCAAGTGGCCGATTTCATCGAAATCGACGACATGATCGAGATCGACACCCGCGAAGGTGGTTCGTACAAAGGTCGCGCCAAGAAGTAATTCTGGCCCCGCCGATACGAAAAAAAGCCCGACCTTGAGTCGGGCTTTTTTGTGGGCGTGGCTTTTATTTCAGGTGTTGCTTGAGTTCTTGCGATGCTTGCAGCAGGGCCGAACGTACTTCCGGCACCTGGCTGACCACGTTGAGCAAACCGTAGTCGTGGATCATGCCGTTGTAGCGCACGGCGGTCACCGGTACGCCGGCTTGATCCAGCTTGCGGGCGTAGGCTTCGCCTTCGTCACGCAGCACATCGGACCCGGCAGTTTGCACCAGCGCGGGCGGCAAGCCCTTGAGTTGCGCGGTAGTGGCCCGCAGCGGCGACGCGTAGATCTCGGCGCGCTGGTTGGCGTCGGTGGTGTAGTTGTCCCAGAACCACTTCATCATGTTGCGAGTGAGGAAGTGCCCTTCGGCAAACTGGTTGTAAGAGCCCGTGTCGAAGTTGGCGTCTGTCACCGGCCACAACAACAACTGGAATTTGATCGCCGGTGTGCCCTTGTCTTTGGCCATCAGGCTCACCACCGCCGCCATATTGCCGCCAACGCTGTTGCCCGCTACCGCCAGGCGCTGGCCATCGACATTGATCTCTTTGCCGTGCTCAGCCACCCATTTGGTTGCGCCGTAGGCTTGGTTGATCGCCACCGGGTAGTGCGCTTCCGGCGACGGCGTGTAGTTGACGAAGACGGCGACAGCCCCCGAACCCACCACCAAGTCCCGTACCAGGCGCTCATGAGTGGGGTAGTCCCCCAGCACCCAGCCGCCACCGTGGAAGAACATAAACACCGGCAATGTGCCCTTGACCCCGGCTGGTCGCACGATGGTCAGGTCCAGCGGCTGGCCGTCGACCTGAATGGTCTTCTGGCTCACATCAGCCTTGGGCAAGCTCAACTTCACACCCGCCTGGGCGCCGGTCAGCACTGCACGAGCCTCCTTGGGCGTCAGCTGCTCCATGGGTTTGCCGGTGCCGGCATTCAACACATCCAGGAAGGCCTGGGTGGTGTGCTCGACGTCGCCGGTGGCGGCGAAGGCGGTGTTGATCGACAGGGCGAGCAGGGTGCCGGTGAGTGCTTTACCAATTGTGTTCATGTTCTTCTCCTGGGGCGGCAAAGGTCATCAGACAGTCACGTGCAGGCGCACATCGACGTTGCCACGGGTGGCGTTGGAGTACGGGCAGACTTGGTGGGCAGCATCGACCAGGCTTTGCGCGTCGTCTTGAGCCAGGCCCGGCAGGTTGATGTTCAGGTCGATATCCAGGCCGAAACCACCGGGGATTTGACCGATGCCGACGTGGGCAGTGATCGAGGCGTCATCGGGGATTTTGCGTTTGGTCTGGCTGGCGACGAACTTCAGCGCGCCGATAAAGCAGGCCGAGTAACCGGCAGCGAACAGTTGCTCAGGGTTGGTGGCCTGGCCGCCGGCGCCGCCCAGTTCTTTGGGGGTAGAGAGTTTCACGTCGAGGATGTTGTCGCTGGAAACAGCACGACCATCACGGCCGCCGGTGGCGGTGGATACTGCGGTATAGAGCGTTTGCATGGGGTCTTCCTCTTGGTTTGTTAGCGCTAAATATTTGCGCGCTAAGTAGTTGGTGGGGTGAATGTATAGCGCTAATGTTTAGTGCGCAAGATAAATTTTGAAAATAGTTTGTGAAGCGTAATTCCCTGACGCGCCACACAAGCAAATGTGGGAGCGGGCTTGCTCGCGAAAGCGGTGAATCAGTCAATAAATCAGTCGACTGACACTGCGCTTTCGCGAGCAAGCCCGCTCCCACATTTTTAGTGCGTGAATGTTGTTAGATGGCGCCTTGCAGGTTACTGCGCAAGGCAATCAAATCACCCTGCAGCTTGCGCAACTGCTCCAGCTCCAACCCGCTGGCGCCGAGGATGCATTGCGGAATCCCCATGGCCTTTTCCTGCAACGCACGGCCTGCCTGGGTCAGTTCCACCACCACCACACGTTCATCTTCGCGGCTGCGGGTGCGGCTGAGCAGGCCTTCGGCCTCCAGGCGCTTGAGCAACGGCGTCAGCGAGCCCGGATCAGTGAGCAGGCGGCTGCTGATTTCGCCCACGGTCAAGCCATCCTCTTCCCACAGCACCATCATGGCCAGGTACTGCGGATAGGTCAGGCCGAGGGCTTGCAGCAGCGGCTTGTAGACCTTGGTCATCAGCAGCGAAGTGGAGTGCAGGGCGAAACACAGCTGGTTATCCAGCATCAGGGATTCGCAAGGGTCGGGATTTTTGCTCATGACGGTGCCTCGAAAAAGCGTGTATGGGCTGGAATCTAGCGGTCAAACCTTTAATGCGCCAGATAATTCTGTCTGCCGGGTCAGACCAAGCCGCTTTGTAGGGCCAGATCCCACGGCGGCACGGGGCTGAAGCGCGACTTGAGGTATTCCAGCAACAAACGGCTACGGGCGTTCGCCTGTTGTTCCAGGCGCAGCGCGTAAATGCCGCTGGTTTCCGGGCTGGGCAGGCCGTTTTCGCAGAACAGCGGCAACAGTTCGCCGCGTACCAGGTATTCACTGGCCAGCCAGGTGGGCAGGTGCGCGATACCCAGCCCGGCGAGCGCACCCGAGAGCAGCGCTTCGGCGTTATTGGCACTCATGCGAATGCGCTGCGGGCGGTAGGTGGCGCGGCGCCCGTCCAGCTCGAAGCGCCAGGCGAACATCGGCGCCAGGCCGTCCCAGTCGAGGCCGTCGTGTTCGCTCAGCTCGCGTGGGTGCGTCGGCGTGCCACGGCTTTTGAGGTAGGCCGGGCTGGCGCAGGCGATACGTACGATGCTGGCCAGCGGTGTGGCAATCAAACGCGTGTCGACGATATGCCCGGCGCGCAGGACCAAGTCGACCTTGCCCAAGTGCGCGCCCTGCATGTCGACAAAGCTGTCGATCAAGTGCAGGTGCACGTCCAGCCCCGGGTACACATTCAGAAAGTCGGCGATCACCGGCGCCAGATGCCTTCGCCCGAAGGCGGCTGGGGCGTCCACGCGAATCAAGCCTTCCGGCGCATGGCTCAACGACACCGCCTCGGCCCGGGCCAGTTGCAACTCGCTGACGATCCGCCGCGCCCGCTCGGCAAAGGCCAGGCCTGCCGGTGTAGGCACTACTGCGTGGGTGCTGCGCTGGAACAAACGGCTGCCGACCGAGCTTTCCAGGCTGTCGATGCGCCGAGCCACTGCCGAGGGGGTTAGCGGATGGCGGCGGGCAGCGGCGGAAAAGCTGCCGGTCTCCAATACGTCGAGAAACAGGCTCAGTTGATCGGTCAGCGTATTCGGGTTCATAGGGGTGCTTATGCGAAGTTGGCACAGCCATTGTGCGTTGCTGTGCGTTTCCGCGCCAGAGCCGACTGCGTAGCATGCAAGGCTTGGGATTCTGGAGTAACGAGCGGTGCTGGATTTAGCGGTGTACCTGTTATTAGGCGCGGCCCTGGGCACGGTCGGCGGCCTGTTCGGCATAGGCGGCGGGCTGATAGCTATACCGGTGCTGGGTGTGTTGTTCGGCCTGGATCAGCAACTCGCCCAAGGCACTGCGCTGGTAATGGTCGTGCCTAACGTGATGCTGGCGCTGTGGCGCTATCACCAACGCAATCGTATTGAGCTGCGCCACGCGTTGCCGTTGGGCGTCATGGGCTTCAGCTTCGCCTGGCTCGGTTCGATCTGGGCGGTTGGGCTGGATGCCGGCGCCATGCGCGTGGGCTTTATCGCCTTCTTGCTGACGCTCTCGGCGTACAACCTGGTGCGCATGTTCACCCGCAATGCGCCGCCGACCGCGCACATGCGCTATTCCTGGCCATGGCTTGGGGTACTCGGCGCCGCCTCCGGTTCCATGGGCGGTTTGTTTGGCGTGGGCGGCGCGGTGGTTGCCACGCCGGTGTTGACCAGTCTTTTCGGCACCACCCAAGTGGTCGCGCAAGGTTTGTCGCTGGCCTTGGCATTACCCAGCACCAGCGTGACCTTGGTGACTTACGCCTGGCACCACGAGGTGGATTGGATGATTGGTGTGCCGCTGGCGGTCGGTGGCCTGCTGAGCATCAGTTGGGGCGTAAAAGTCGCTCATGCGTTGCCGGAACGGGTATTGCGCGGCCTGTTCTGTGGCTTTCTGGCGGTGTGCGCGGTGATGTTGACGTTTAAAGTCTGAAGCCCTCGAGGATGTATTCGGCCAGGCATTCGGTGATCGGCGAGGCCATGGCAGGGTTTCTCAGCAATCGCAGGCTCATCGACGGCAGCGGCGGAAAGCCTTCATCGCTTCCCAAAATCCGCAAATCGTCGGTCACCAGGCTTTCCATGCTGACCATGACCGCCAAGCCTGCGCCGACCACCGCCTGGATCGCCGCGACGTTGGAGCTGTGATAGGCCAGGCGATAGTCGATCCCGGCAGAATCCAGCGCGGCACGGGTCCACTGGGTGCAAAAGCTGTCCACGCCGGAAATGGCCAGTGGCAAGGTCTCGTGCTCATCCACACAGAAGCACGGCGCTGCCACCCAGACCATGCGCTCACTGCGCAACAATTCGCCGATTTCGTTGCCTGGTTCGCGGCTGATCACCGTCAAGGCCAAGTCCCGACGCTGCATCAACACCAGTGACGATTCGCAATGCATTTCGATCTGGATCAGCGGGTAGGCCTTGGAAAACCGCTTGAGAATCCCCGGCAGGAAGCGCATCACGTAATCATCCGGCGTGCCGATGCGCACCAATCCGACCATATGCGGTTCGCGCAGGGTATTGAACACCTCGCTGTGCAGCTTCAGGATGCGCCGTGCATAACCGAGCAGCACCTGGCCTTCGGCGGTCAGGCGCACCTGGCGACCGTCGCGCTCGAATAATTTGCGCTGCAACACATCTTCTTCCAGGCGCTTCATCTGCATGCTTACCGCCGACTGAGTGCGGTTGACCAGTTCGCCGGCACGGGTAAAACCGCCCTGGTCGGCGATGGCGACGAAGGTGCGCAGCACTTCAGTGTCGATGCTTGGGTAGCCGGACAATTGATCAATCTCCGAGATGTGTTGCATAAGAAACATTCGTTGGATTGATCATAAGGCCGGGCACACACTCTCGTCATCCCCACTGGAGGGCGAGAAGATGAAAGGTCAGAAAGGTTATGTGTTGATGGTGAAACGTCCGTTTTCCGGGCTGTTTCACACGATTGCCCGTTGGCAGGCGCTGCACGAAGAGCGCCAGACACTGGCGAGCTTGAGCGATGAGGCGCTCAAGGACATCGGGCTTAATCGCGGTGATGTGGAGCAGGATCGGCACCTGCACTTTTGGCAAGACCCGCTGCGAAAATGACCCTGGATGCAGTAGGGTGGTCGGCGAGCTCACACGGAGAGACCCATGCCCACCGACCTGTCATTTTCACTCAAGCAAGCTCGACGCATGGCGCTGGCAGCCCAGGGTTTTTCCGGGCGCCAGGCGCCGGCCCTGATCAAGGCCGCGCACCTCAATCGTTTGATCGAGCGTTTGGGTGTGCTGCAGATCGACTCAGTCAATGCCGTGGTGCGCTCGCATTACCTGCCGCTGTTTTCCCGCCTGGGACATTACTCCCCGCTAATCCTGGAACAAGCCGCTTGGAGCCAGGGCCGATGGCGCTCGTTGTTTGAGTATTGGGGCCATGAGGCCTCGCTGTTGCCGATGGCGTTGTACCCGTTGATGCGCTGGCGCATGGAGCGGGCGAAACAGGGGCAGGGGATCTATTCGCAGATGGCGCGTTTTGGGCGTGAGCAGCGGGCTATTATTCAGCGCGTATTGCAGACCGTCGAGCAACAGGGGGCGCTGGGCGCGGGCAGCTTGTCGACCCGTGAGGAGCGCGCTGGCCCGTGGTGGGATTGGAGCGATGAAAAGCACGCGCTGGAATGGCTGTTCGCGGCGGGGTTGGTCACCGTCGCAGGACGGCGCGGTTTTGAGCGACTCTATGATTTGCCGGAGCGTGTTATTCCCAGCGAGATGCTTCACGCTTCTGTGAGCGAGGCCCAGGCCCAGCGCGGTTTGCTGTTACACAGCGCGACGGCATTGGGCGTCGCCACTGAAAAGGACCTGCGTGATTACTTCCGTCTGGACCCTGCCGACAGCCGCAGTCGCTTGGCGGAGTTGGTCGAAGAGGGGCAGCTGCAGCTGTGCCAGGTGCAAGGCTGGAAGCAACCGGCGTACTGCCTGCCGGAGCCGAAAGTGCCGCGCAAGGTGCTGGCCAGTGCCTTGCTGTCGCCGTTCGATTCGCTGATCTGGGAACGTAGCCGCACCGAGCGACTGTTCGATTTTCGTTACCGTCTGGAGATCTACACCCCGCAAGCCAAGCGGGTGTACGGCTACTACGTGCTGCCGTTTTTGCACAATGAGCGCATCGCTGCGCGGGTGGACCTGCGCGCCGAGCGCGCCAATGGGCGCCTGGCGGTGCATGCGGTGCACGAAGAAGAACCGGGGTTGGATGAGGAGGGGATGCAGGCGTTGGCATTGAATCTGCGGCAGATGGCCGATTGGCTGGGGCTGGAACAGGTCCAGCTCAATTGCCAACGGCCCAGTGCGGCCCGGTTGAGAGTAGCAATGCTACAGGCTTGAGCTGTTGTGGCGAGGGAGCAAGCTCCCTCGCCACAAAGGGTTTAGCGTTTGACCTGTTTCAAGGTCTCGGCAATCAAAAACGCCAACTCCAGCGACTGATCGGCATTCATCCGTGGGTCGCAATGGGTGTGGTAACGGTCCGACAAGCCGTCTTCGGTGATCGGCCGTGCACCGCCAATGCACTCGGTGACGTTCTGCCCGGTCATCTCGATATGAATCCCGCCGGCATACGAACCTTCGGCCTGATGCACCTGGAAGAACGCCTTCACCTCGCCCAGGATCTGCGCAAAGTCGCGGGTCTTGTAGCCGCTGCTGGCCTTGATGGTGTTGCCATGCATCGGGTCGCTGCTCCACAGCACCTGCTTGCCCTCGCGCTGCACGGCGCGGATCAGGTTGGGCAGGTGGTCGCCGACCTTGCCGGCGCCCATGCGCGCGATCAAGTTAAGGCGGCCGGGGTCGTTGTCCGGGTTGAGGATATCGATCAGGCGGATCAGGTCGTCGGGGTTCATGCTCGGGCCGACCTTGACCCCAATCGGGTTGTTGACCCCGCGCAGGAATTCAACGTGGGCGCCGTCCAGCTGGCGAGTACGGTCGCCAATCCACAGCATGTGGGCCGAGCAGTCGTAGTAATCGTTGGTCAGGCTGTCGCGGCGCACGAAGGCTTGCTCGTAGTTGAGCAGCAGCGCTTCGTGGGCGGTGAAGAAGCTGGTTTCGCGCAGCTGCGGCGAGCTGTCCATGCCGCAGGCGCGCATAAAGGCCAGGGTTTCGTCGATACGGTCGGCCAGTTGGCTGTATTTCTCGGCCAGTGCGGAGTTGGCAATGAAGTCCAGGTTCCATTTGTGCACTTGGTGCAGGTCGGCAAAACCGCCCTGGGCAAACGCGCGCAGCAAATTGAGCGTGGCGGTGGACTGGTGGTAGGACTGCAGCAGGCGGTCCGGGTCCGGTACGCGGCTTTTTTCGTCGAAACCGATGCCGTTGACGATGTCGCCACGGTAGGCGGGCAGGGTGATGCCGTCGATGGTTTCATCGTTGGACGAGCGCGGCTTGGCGAACTGGCCGGCCATGCGCCCGACCTTCACCACGGGGCAACCGGCGGCGAAGGTCATGACGATGGCCATCTGCAGCAGCACCTTGAAGGTGTCGCGGATTTTTGCCGCCGAGAACTCGGCAAAGCTCTCGGCACAATCGCCGCCTTGCAACAGGAACGCGCGGCCCTGGGTCACTTCGGCAAACTGACGGCGCAACTCGCGGGCTTCCCCGGCAAACACCAGCGGCGGGTAGCTGGCCAGGTTCTGCTCCACTTGCAGCAAGTGTGCAGCGTCCGGGTACTGGGGTTGTTGCTGGATCGGCAGGGCGCGCCAGCTGTCGGGGCTCCAGGGTTGGCTCATCATGAACTCGATTGGTTGATTGACGGTCGGGCGCCAATGTTATCAGCAATTAGTGCGTGACCTGTTGCCGCCGGTTGGCCGACAATCGCGCCTTTGCCCTGCGGTAAACCCTTTAGGAGTAGTGATGAGCGAGGAGCGTGTCGAGCGCCTGCTGGCCGAAGTCCATGATGATTTCGGCATGATCCGTGTGCTCGAAGTGGCCGATTACCGTTTTCTCGAGTTTGGCGACGCCATCGAGCAAAGCTGCGTATTTACCGCTGACCCAAGCTGGCTGGAATACGACTACACCCGCGCCATGCTGATTGGTGCGTTGTGCCATGAGCAACCGGAGAGCGCGCTGTTCCTCGGCCTGGGCGCCGGTACGCTGACCCAGGCGTGCCTCAAGTTCCTACCGCTGGAAGACGTCGAAGCCATTGAGCTGCGCCCGGACGTGCCGCGCCTGGCCATTGAGTACCTGGGGCTGGATGATGATCCGCGCCTGTACATCCGCATTGGCGATGCGCTGCAACTGCTCGATACCGCTGAATCGGCCGACCTGATTTTCGTCGACCTGTATACGGATGTTGGCCCGGGCGTGGGCCACCTGGCCTGGACCTTCCTGGAAAACTGCCAGAAGAAGCTCAACCCCGGCGGCTGGCTGGTGATCAACCAGTGGGCCACCGACGATGGCAAGCCGCTGGGTGCTGCGTTGCTGCGCGGGTTGTATCACCGGCACTATTGGGAGCTGCCGGTGAAGGAGGGCAATGTGATTCTGCTGGTGCCTTCCGAGCTGGATCAGGAGTTGGACCTGGGTGCGCTCTCGGCCCGCGCCGAAGCCTTGGCGCCGCGGTTGGGGTACTCGTTGCAGCAACTGATAAAAGCTATTCGGCCGGCGACTTAGTTGCCTGTACTGACGCCATCGCGGGCAAGCCCGGCTCCCACAGTTGAAGTGTGTTCACCTGTTGAAATGCATTCCCCTGTGGGAGCGGGCTTGCCCGCGAAGAGGCCCGCACTGCCAACTCAAATCCCCTTGAACACCCCCGGCCGCTTCTCAACCATCGCCCGCACACCCTCTTTGGCATCCTCGCTGTTCAGCAGCTTCTCCACCAATGGCTGCAACGCCGCCGCCGCAACCGCCTCGCCCTCCATCCGCGCCTGACGTGCCGACATCAACGTCGCCTGCACCCCAAGCGGCGCCTGGCGAGCGATGCGGTTGGCCAGTTCAATGGCGCGGGGCAGCAGGTCTTCGCTGGCCATCACTTCCTGCACCAGGCCCAGGCGCAGGGCTTCATGGGCGTCGAACTCGTCGCCGGTAAGCAGCCAGCGCATCGCATTGCCCCAACCGGCCACCTGATGAAAGCGCAGCGTCGCGCCGCCAAACGGGAAAATCCCGCGCTGTACTTCCATCTGCGCAAAGCGCGTGTTGCTCGCGCAAATATTGATATCCGCCGCCAGCATCAACTCGATACCGATGGTCAGGCAGTAACCCTTGGCCGCGACGATCACCGGTTTGCTGACCCTGGGCCCGGCGAAAACGCCCCAAGGGTCGCAGCCGCCCAGCGGCGGTTGCCAGCCTCCCGACATCACGCCACTGACATTGGCCAGGTCCAGCCCGGCGGTAAAGTGATCGCCGTGGGCAAACACCACGGCCACCCGCGCCTCGTCATTTCGATCAAATTCGCCATAGGCCAGGCTCAGCTCATTGAGCAGGTCCAAGTCAAAGGCATTGCGCTTGGCCACACGGTCCAGGCCTAACAGCAAGACATGGCCCTGTAATTCACGGCTGACGCGGCTGCTGCTGGCTTGATTCATGGGGTGCGCCCTCAAGGCTTGGGTTAGGTTTCAGACTAAAGGTCTTTTACTGCGGGTGAACCGTTTAAGCGTTATGACCAACAGGGCCGGGCCTTTGAAAAATAGACCTTGGCGCAGCGCTCTGCAAAGGCTTTGACGCAGCGCGGTTTATCGGTGCTTTACGATAAAAAAAGCTCCCTTTTTCAGCTATTTCCGGTATAGTGCGCGCCGGCCTTTAACCGGGCCGCGTTTAGGTAGCGCAATTCCCCGAAGTCAGCTTCGGCTGCACGTCCGCACAGCGGACTCTCCCTTGACGAATCTTTTTCATTCATTCGTTTTCGCAAATCCCCGCCGACAAAGCAGCCAGGGCGACTCTTGAGTCTCAACACGGCATGCGCAGCTTTGGAGCATGGGTCTTTGCGGATGCACTTAGAGGCAGACCCATGACCCAGGAAACCGGCGGCTTCGCCGCTTTTAATCTTAACCCGAACATTCTTGCTGCCGTCATCGCGACCGGCTACGAAGAACCTTCGGCTATTCAGCAGCAATCGATCCCGATCATCATGGCCGGCCAAGACATGATTGGCCAGGCGCAAACCGGTACCGGTAAAACCGCCGCGTTCGCCCTGCCTATCCTGCACTGCATCGATCCTGCCAAGCGCGAGCCGCAAGCCCTGATCCTGGCGCCAACCCGTGAGTTGGCGCTGCAAGTAGCAACCGCTTTTGAAACCTACGCCAAGCAAATGCCAGGCGTAACCGTTGTGGCCGTTTACGGCGGCGCGCCTATGGGCCCACAACTCAAAGCAATCCGTAACGGCGCACAGATCGTTGTCGCCACTCCGGGCCGTCTGTGCGACCACCTGCGTCGTGACGAGAAAGTGCTGTCGACCGTGAACCACCTGGTTCTGGACGAAGCTGACGAGATGTTGAAGCTGGGCTTCATGGATGACCTGGAAGTCATCTTCAAGGCGCTGCCACCGACCCGTCAGACCGTACTGTTCTCGGCGACCCTGCCACAGTCGATCCGTGCCATTGCCGAGCGCCACCTGCGCGATCCGCAACACGTGAAGATCCAGACCAAGACCCAGACCGTTACCGCGATCGAACAGGCTCACCTGTTGGTTCACGCTGACCAGAAGACCTCGGCTGTATTGAGCCTGCTGGAAGTCGAAGACTTCGACGCCCTGATCATGTTCGTGCGCACCAAGCAAGCGACCCTGGACCTGGCCAGTGCCCTGGAAGCCAAAGGCTACAAAGCCGCTGCGCTGAACGGTGACATCGCCCAGAACCAACGTGAGCGCGTGATCGACTCCCTCAAGGATGGCCGTCTGGACATCGTTGTGGCGACCGACGTTGCTGCTCGTGGCCTCGACGTTCCACGTATCACTCACGTGTTCAACGTTGACATGCCGTACGATCCAGAGTCCTACGTTCACCGTATCGGCCGTACCGGCCGTGCCGGTCGCGAAGGTCGTGCACTGCTGCTGGTGACTCCACGTGAGCGCCGCATGCTGCAAGTGATCGAGCGTGTAACCGGTCAGAAAGTTGCCGAAGTCCGCCTGCCGGATGCCCAGGCTGTTCTGGATGCACGCATCAAGAAACTGACCAACAGCTTGTCGCCACTGGTGGCTGACGCTGAATCGACCCACGGCGACCTGCTGGACCGCCTGACCGCCGATATCGGTTGCACCCCACGTGCCCTGGCTGCAGCCTTGCTGCGCAAAGCTACCAACGGTCAGGCCCTGACCCTGGCAGCCATCGAGAAAGAACGCCCACTGGTGCCGAACAACGCGCCACGCGGTGATCGTCCAGAGCGTACTGGCGACCGTCCAGACCGTGGTGATCGTGAGCGTCGTGCTCCGGTTCCATTGGCTGAAGGTCGTGCTCGTTGCCGTACCGCGCTGGGCGCGCGTGATGGTATCGCTGCCAAGAACCTGCTGGGCGCTATCCTCAACGAGGGTGGCCTGGCACGTGAAGCCATCGGTCGCATCCAGGTTCGTGACAGCTTCTCCCTGGTGGAGCTGCCGGAGGACGGTCTGGAAAAGCTGCTGGCCAAGCTGAAAGACACTCGCGTTGCCGGTAAGCAGCTGAAGCTGCGTCGCTACCGCGAAGATTGATCCGCCTTTGGGCTGATTGATCGCACATAAAAAATCCCCGACTGGTTCGGGGATTTTTTTTGCCTGACATGATCGTTCCCACGCTCTGCGTGGGGATGCAGCCCTGAACGCTCCGCGTCCCGCGTCAGCCGAAGCGGTAGATGTCCATCCCCAGCGCACCCAGGGTAAAGCCTTGGTGCGCGACGCTGAAATCACCCCCGGCGCCGCGCGCAAAGTACAGCGGCAATAGGTGCTCATCACTGGGATGACTGCGCACAGCATGGGGCGCCTGGCGACGGTAATCGTGCAGGGCCGCCTCGTCGTTGGCCGCGAGTTTATCCACCACCCAGTCACGAAAATCGCGTGCCCAAGGCTCGATGCTCTCAGGCCCGGCCTGCCAGTTCAGCTCGCCCAGATTATGGGTGATGCTGCCGGAGCCGATCAACAGCACGCCTTGCTCGCGCAGGCTGGCGAGTGCATGCCCGACCCGGGTCTGCAGGGCAGGGCCCATGCGGCTGGGCAACGACACCTGCACCACTGGGATATCGGCTGCCGGGTACATCAGCGACAACGGCACCCAAGTGCCGTGATCGAAGGGGCGGCGATCATCGATCTGCGCTTTCAAGCCATCGGCGTTGAGCAACTCGACAATCTCACCGGCTAACTGCGGGTTGCCCGGCGCAGGGTATTGCACCGCAAACAGTTCACGGGGAAAGCCGCCGAAGTCATGCCAGGTTTGCGGGGCGGCACTGCCGCTGACCAGTAATTCATGGCTTTCCCAATGCGCCGACACCACCACAATCGCCTTGGGCCGGGGCAATTCGGCGGCCAGGCGCAGCAATGCCGGGCCGCTGGCGCCGGGTTGCAGGGCAAGCATGGGCGAACCGTGGGAGATAAATAGGCTGGGGAACATAAGTGGGGTCCTGAGCGTTAACATGGGCCCATCTTCAATCAGATCATTGATCTAAATCTAATATAAGTTTTAGCGCCTTTTGATCGAATTTTCAGGGTGATTACATGGAGCCTAAGTTTTGGCAAGAGCGCTGGGCACGCAACCAGATCGGCTTTCATCTGCCCGAGGTGAACCCCTACCTGCAGCGACACTGGCCCAAACTGGCCTTGGCCGACGGGGCGAAGGTGCTGGTGCCGTTGTGTGGCAAAAGCCTGGACGTGATGTGGCTGGCAAGTGCCGGTTATCGCGTGCTGGGGGTGGAGCTGTCTGAGCAGGCGGTTGAGGCTTTTTTCAGTGAGCAACGGCTTGTGCCCAGAATCAGCCAGCGCGGTGCGTTCAAGGTGTACCAGGCCGATCTGATCGAGGTGTGGTGTGGTGATTTCTTTGCCTTGGGGGCCGAGGCGGTCGCTGATTGCACTGCGCTCTACGACCGCGCGGCGTTGATCGCGTTGCCGCCGTTGATGCGGGCGCAATACACCGGGCACCTCACCCGCCTTTTGGGTTCGGGTTGTCAGGGCCTGTTGATCACGCTCGACTACGACCAAACACAAAAGGCCGGCCCTCCTTTTGCAGTGACAGATGAAGAGGTGAAGGTGTTGTTGGGGGCGCACTGGGCTGCGCAGGTGCTGGAGGAGCAAGACATCCTGGGCGAGAGCTGGAAGTTCGTGCAGGACGGCGTCACTCGGCTGGAGGAGCGGGTGTACCAACTGACAAAGTACTGACCCTGCTATCGCTATCGCGGGCAAGCCCGGCTCCCACATTCACCGCGTCGTTCAGAGTTTATGTGAACCTGAGCAGATCCCTGTGGGAATCGGGCTTGCCCGCGATGGCGGCAGTGAGCGCCCACAAAAAAGGGGCGATCAGATCGCCCCTTTCAGTGTTGCCAACCAGGTATCAGCCCCGGCGACGCAGCGCGTCGATCCGCTCTTCCAGTGGTGGGTGGCTCATGAACATGCGTGCAAAGCCTTGTTTGATGCCACCGTTGATACCAAATGCGGTCAGGCTGTCCGGCATGTGTACCGGCAGGCCCTGCTCGGAGCGCAGGTGTTGCAGTGCTGCAATCATCGCCCCGGTGCCGGCCAGGCGGGCACCGGCTTCGTCTGCGCGGAACTCGCGTTTGCGCGAAAACCACATGGTGATAGCGCTGGCCAAGAAGCCCAGTACCACTTCAGCGAAGATGGTCGCCACGAAGTAGGCAATGCCGCGGCCTCCTTCGTTCTTGAAGATCACCTTGTCGACAAAGTTGCCGATGATCCGCGCGAAGAACATCACGAAGGTGTTCACCACGCCCTGTACCAGCGCCAGGGTGACCATGTCGCCGTTGGCCACATGGCCGATCTCGTGGGCCAGTACCGCCTTCACTTCGTCATAGGAGAAGCGTTCCAGCATGCCCTGGCTGACCGCGACGAGCGCGTCGTTTTTGTTCCAGCCGGTGGCAAAGGCGTTGGCTTCATAGGCCGGGAAGATCCCGACCTCAGGCATCTTGATGCCGGCCTCGCGGGACAGCTGCTCAACGGTTTGCAGCAACCATTGTTCATGCCGGGTGCGTGGCTGGGTGATGACCTGGGTGCTGGTGCTCATCTTCGCCATCCACTTGGAGATGAATAGCGAGAAGATCGAGCCGGCAAAACCAAAGACTGCACAGAAGACCAGCAGCTGATTGAGGTTCAGATCAACCCCGTTGGCCGCCATGAACCCGTTGAAGCCGAAAAGGCTCAGGGTAATGCTGGCAATCAGCACGACCGCCAGGTTAGTGGCCAAGAACAGCAGGATGCGCATCATGGTTGTAGAGTTCTCCTCATGCTTAATATGTCGCGTACTGCGGGGTATATAAGGTGCGGCCTGGGGTGATTCAACCGAGCGACTATTTCAAACTGTGTCCTACAGCCTGAATGTAGAGACTTGAAAGGATTTTCCGACCGGTAAAACCAGCTGCGATCACTGCACTCACGTGTTTGTCTCCCGTAATTGCGGGGGCTGACCGATCCGTGGTGTACAGCGACAAGGGAGAGGGGGCGTAACGCAGAGAAGTGTTGCCAGATACTCGCTGTACGACCGATTGTCGATCGTACAGCGTCATTTACGTTATTGGCGATAGGACTTGAGGAAGTTGCCGATGCGACCAATGGCCATGTCCAGGTCATCCACCCGCGGCAACGTTACCACGCGAAAGTGATCCGGCCACGGCCAGTTGAACGCCGTTCCTTGCACCACCAGCAGCTTTTCCGACAGCAGCAGGTCGAGCACGAACTTCTCGTCGTTGAGGATCGGGCAGACTTTGGGGTCGATCCGCGGGAAGGCGTACAGCGCACCCATGGGTTTCACGCAGCTGACGCCCGGGATCGCGTTGAGCAACTCCCAGGTGCGGTTGCGCTGTTCCAGCAGGCGGCCCTGAGGCAGTACCAGATCGTTGATGCTCTGATAGCCGCCAAGTGCAGTCTGGATCGCGTGCTGGCTCGGCACGTTGGCACACAGGCGCATATTGGCCAGCATGTCGATGCCTTCGATGTAGCTCTGGGCGTTGTGCTTGGGGCCTGAGATGGCGATCCAGCCGGAGCGGAAACCCGCCACGCGGTAGGATTTTGACAGGCCATTGAACGTCAGGCACAGCAGGTCCGGCGCCAGGGAACCGGTGCAGATGTGCACGGCGTCGTCGTAGAGGATCTTGTCGTAGATCTCGTCGGAGAACACCACCAGGTTGTGCTGGCGTGCCAGTTCCAGCATGCCCAGCAGGACTTCCTTGGAGTACACGGCGCCGGTCGGGTTGTTCGGGTTGATGATCACCAGGGCCTTGGTGTTCGGGGTGATCTTGGCCTTGATGTCGGCCAGGTCCGGGAACCAGTCGGCACCTTCGTCGCACAGGTAATGCACCGGGTGGCCACCGGCCAGGGTTACGGCGGCGGTCCACAGTGGGTAGTCAGGCGCCGGCACCAGCACTTCGTCGCCATTGTTGAGCAAGGCCTGCATGGACATCACGATCAGCTCGGACACGCCATTGCCCAGGTAGATGTCTTCGATGCCAACACCTTCCACCTGCTTCTGCTGGTAGTACTGCATCACCGCTTTACGCGCGCTGAACAGACCTTTGGAATCGCTGTAGCCCTGGGCGGTCGGCAGGTTGCGGATCACGTCCTGGAGGATTTCGTCCGGCGCTTCGAAACCAAACGGCGCCGGGTTGCCAATGTTCAGCTTGAGGATGCGATGGCCTTCCTCTTCCAGGCGTTTGGCGTGCTTGAGCACTGGGCCGCGAATGTCGTAGCAGACGTTGGCGAGCTTGTTCGATTTGCTGACCTGCATGGCGATGTGATCCTGAAAATGAACGATCCAGACGGCGTGGACACTACCGTACTGCGAATCCTGCGAGGCCCGCACCCATAAATACGTTTGAATGCCGGTAGCGCGGGTGCCAGACTGGCGTTTTGAAGAGGCGCAATCATACGTGCCGCCTGATCCATGGAAAAGATACAGATCAGGCTTTTTCAGTTGCCGAGGTGGATTGATGGATAAGTTGCAGAAAACGGTTGATGAGTGGAAGGCCATGCTCGACCCGGAGCAGTACAACGTGTGCCGCCTCAAGGGCACCGAGCGACCTTTCAGCGGCAAGTACAACGAGACCAAAACCGACGGTGTGTATCACTGCATCTGCTGCAATGAACCGCTGTTCGATTCCAAAACAAAATTCGATTCCGGCTGCGGCTGGCCGAGCTTTTACGCGCCGATTGCCGACAGTGCCATGATCGAGATCCGCGACGTCAGCCACGGCATGATCCGCACCGAAGTGACCTGTGCCAAGTGCGATGCGCATTTGGGGCATGTGTTCCCGGACGGCCCGCCGCCGACGGGGTTGCGTTACTGCATCAACTCGGTGTGCCTGGACCTCGTCCCACGCTAGGGCAGACAACACCTCCCCAATGTGGGAGCGGGCTTGCTCGCGAATTCGGCGTATCAGTCAACTTATGCGCAGACTGACACACTGCATTCGCGAGCAAGCCCGCTCCCACATTGGGGCCGAGTAGGCGCCATCAATCCGATTAATTAAATTGCACACAATTGAATTGCCTACTATCTTTCAACTTCTTCCACCTTATTCGAGGCACTGCCATGAGCGACAACCTGCTGAGCATCCCATGCACCACCATCAAGGGTGAGCAAAAGACCTTGGCCGATTTCGCCGGCAAGGCCATTTTGGTGGTCAACACCGCCAGCAAATGTGGCTTCACCCCACAGTACAAAGGCCTCGAACACCTGTGGCAGCAGTACAAAGACCAGGGGTTGGTGGTGCTGGGGTTCCCCTGCAACCAATTCGGTAAACAGGAGCCGGGCAATGAAGCTGCGATTTCCGAGTTCTGCGAGCTGAATTTCGGCGTCAGCTTCCCGCTGTTCAAGAAGGTCGACGTCAACGGCAGCGAGGCCCACCCGCTGTTCGTGCAGCTTAAAAAACAGGCGCCCGGTCTGCTTGGTTCCAAGGGCATCAAGTGGAATTTCACCAAGTTCCTGATTGGTCGTGACGGCCAGGTGGTCAAGCGTTTTGGCCCGACCACCAAGCCCCAGAACTTGACCCAAGAGATTGAAGCCCTGCTCAAATGATCGACGTACCCACCGTGTCCTTGGCCCTGGACGATCAGCTGTGTTTCAAGCTTTATGCCGCCTCACGCGCGGTGACACGCGCCTACAAGCCGATGCTCGATCAGTTGGGCCTGACCTACCCGCAATATGTGGTGATGCTGGTGTTGTGGGAGTGGCACGCGGCAACTGCGCCGCACCCTACGGTCAAGGCATTGGGGAAGCGGTTGATGCTCGATTCCGGCACGCTGACGCCGCTGCTCAAGCGTCTTGAGCAGCTCGCCTTGATACGGCGCCAGCGCAGTGCACGGGATGAGCGGGAGGTGCACCTGAGCCTGACCTCGGCCGGTGTGCATTTGCGCGACCAGACCCATGGCTTGAAAACCCGGCTGTTGTGCGACAGTGGTATCGACCTGAATCAGGCCGACGCCTTGCGCGATGGCCTGGACCAGTTGCTGGCGCAGCTCAAAGGCTTGTCGTCTGCGGCACCCACAGGTCCAGCAGAGCCTTGAGCTCTTCGCGGCGAAACGGCTTGGCCAGGTAGTCATCCATCCCCGCGGCCCGGCAACGTTCGCGTTCCTCGGACAGGGCATTGGCGGTCAAGGCGACGATGGGCAAGTCCGGCCAGCGCCCGCTGCGACGAATCTGCCGGCTGGCCTCGTAGCCGTCCATCACCGGCATGTTGCAGTCCATCAACACCATGTCAAAACGCTGTTCCTCCAAGCGCTTGAGCGCTTCGCCACCGTGGGCGGCCACGATCACTTCGCAGCCGAGCTTGCTGAGCATGCCCTTGGCCACCAACTGATTGACCGGGTTGTCCTCCACCAGCAGGATGCGCGCTCGATGCGCGAAGGGCGCGGCCTCCATCTGGATCGGGTCAAGGATCAGTGGCGCGTCGCTGCGCAAGTTGCGTTGCAGAATTTGGTACAGCGCGTTGCGGCTCAATGGGCGTGCCTGTTGCTGCAACGGCGCCAGGCCCGCGACTTCTTCGCTGGGCATGAAGTTGCCGTAGGCGGTCACCACCAGGATGGGCGCGGTAATGCCTGGGCGCAGGCGGAACAGACACTCCGGGCAATCAGTGATCAGCAAGTCGGGGGTTTGCCCACTCAAGTCATCGTCCTGGGAATAGACGCGCGGCGTCAGCCCCCAATGAGGCAGCAAAGTGGTGAGCAACTCCGTCAAGCCGCTGGCGGCGCTGGTGATGGCAATGACTTCGCCCGCCAGGGGCGCATACCGAGCTGCCGGCAAATGCGTGGGCAGCGGCAGATCGGCACAGAACTGGCTGCCAAACCCGACTTCCGAGCTGATACTCAAGCGGCCTTTCATCGCTTCACACAGGTTGTGTGTCAGCGCCAGCCCCAGCCCCGTGCCGCCAAACTGACGAGTGATACCCGCACCCGCCTGGGTGAACGGCTGGAATATCTTGACCTGCGCTTCCTGGGCAATGCCGATGCCGGTGTCACAGACTTCGATTTTTACCCGGTCATCCAGGGCGCTGAGGCGCACATCCACACGGCCAAAGCGGGTGAACTTCAAGGCATTGGAGAGCAAGTTGCTGACGATTTGCCTTACCCGCGTCGGGTCGCCAATCACTTGGGCGGGAAACAGCGGGTCAATCAGGCAGGTCAACTCGACACTGGGCGCGGCGTTCTGCGACAGCAAGTTGGCGGTGTCTTCCACCAGCGAACCCAGGTCGAAAGGGATGCGCTCAAGCTCAAGCTGGCCGGCGTCGAACTTCGACAAGTCGAGGATATCGTTGAGCAATTCCACCAGCACCTTGCCCGAATCGTGGGCGATGGACAGCTGCTGGCGTTGTTCGGCGTTCAGCGAACTGTCCAGTGACAACGCGATCATTCCCAGCAAGCCATTGAGCGGCGTGCGGATCTCGTGGCTCATATTGGCCAGGAATGCGGCTCTGGCCTGGGCCATGGCCAACGCAGTCAACTTTGCCGCTTCCAGTTCATCGTTGGACTGGCTCAAGCGCTGGTTGCTGGCCTTGAGCTCAAGCGTGCGCGCGGAGACGATATCTTCCAGTTGGCCCAGGTATTCGGTGAGGCGGTCTTCGGCGTGGCGCCGTTGCTGGATTTCGGTCTCCATGTTTTCAAATTGCTGGTTGGCGACGCTTACCAGCACGCCGATTTCGTCGTTTTCGTGCCCCGGAGGGCAATCCAGGTGCGCCTGCTTGCTGGTGCTCAGCGCCCGAATAATCCGCACCAGCGGCTGGGTCAGCATCACGTAGAACAGGCCCAGCAGGATGCCGGTCAATAGCAGGCTGCGGGCAAAGCCGTTAAGCAGCGTAATTTCGGCGCGGTGCAGGAAACGGCTGCCAAAGGCGTAGGTGTCCACATCCAGGCGCAGGACGCCGAGGGAATCGTTGGGCATGTGGCTCAGGAACAACCGGTCTTCAAACTGGCGGTTGGCGCCGAACAGAAAGTCGCTGAGAGGTCGGTAGGTGCTTTCCTTGCGCGGGCGATCAACGTCGGCCAGGACCACGCCGTTGTTATCGATTAGCTGCGCACGGATGATCGCCGGGGAGTGCAGCAGGCCCAGCGTCAGTTCCTGGGCGAGTTCGGCGTCGATGTTGTAGGCAATACGTGAAGCGGGGTTATGGCTGATTTCGATCAGCGAGCGTATTTCACGGTTGATGGATGCGTCTTCGCTGGCATAATCAATGCCGATTTGGATCAGACTGAGCAAGGTTCCCAAGACGAAACCGACCAGCACAGTCAATCGAGCTTGTTTATAAGACAAGCGGTGGGCGAACTTGATATCCATCGGGTGTTGAACCACTTTACGTTTCCCTTCGCCCGGCAAGCATAGCTGAACATCCACAGGCTCTGGCTTGGCCGGCATGAATCATTTTTTTATGCAGCCTCGTGCGGTCTGCCGCAGGGTTGCCAATACGCCATCTTTTGCAAGAACTTGCCAGAGGAATAATCGTGGATTCTCGATTGAATGCCTTTCTTGAGCGCGCCGATGCGGTACTGGCTCGCCTGGAGCCCTTGTTACCTGCACCGCGCCAAGCCATCGATTGGAACCAATGCCTTGCCGCCCGTTGGCAGCGTGAAGGCCGCAGTGGCTTTTTGCTGCCGTTGGAAGTCAGCCTGGACATGCGCCTGTCCGACCTCATCGGCGTAGACAAGCAACGTGAACAGCTGGCGCGTAACACTCAACAGTTTCTCGATGGCCTGCCCGCCAACCATGCGCTGCTGTGGGGTTCGCGCGGCACGGGTAAATCGTCGATGGTGCGCGCCTTGCTCGCCCAACACGCCAAGGCCGGTTTGCGCCTGATTGAAATCGAGCGCGACCACCTGGCCGACCTGCCGCGTGTGGTCGAGCAACTGCTCAAGCTGCCACAGCGTTTTATCCTGTTCTGCGACGACCTGTCTTTTGAGGCCGGCGAGGGCGACTACCGCGTGCTCAAGAGCGTGCTGGACGGCTCACTGGAACAGGCGCCGGAAAACGTGTTGCTGTACGCCACCTCCAACCGTCGTCACCTGGTGCCGGAAAACCAGAGCGACAACGACAATTGGAAGCGGGTAGACGGTGAATTGCACCCCAGTGAGGCCGTGGAAGACAAGATCGCCTTGTCCGACCGTTTTGGCTTGTGGCTGTCGTTCTATCCGTTCAACCAGGAACACTTTCTGGATGTGGTCGAACACTGGATCGGCGAGCTGGCCAGCAAGGCCGGTTTGCAGTGGCAGCGTGATGAAGCCCTCGATATCCTTGCCGTGCGCTGGGCCACCGGGCGTGGCAACCGCAACGGCCGATGCGCGTATCAATTCGCCCGTTACTGGGTAGGTCTGAAGTTGTTGGAGCGTCAACCATGATTGATTTGCAACAGGCCGGCACCGGCCTGGACGGCTATGCCATGCTCTGCGCGCAGTTGGAGTCGCTGCTGGCCGATGAGCGCGACTTCATCGCCAACAGCGCGCAGTTCTCGGCGTTCCTGTTCAACCAGTTGGACGATCTGAACTGGGCAGGCTTCTACCTCAATCGCAACGAGGAATTGGTGCTTGGCCCGTTCCAGGGCCAGATCGCCTGTGTGCGTATTCCGTTCGGTCGTGGCGTATGCGGCGCGGCGGCAGCCTCGCGGCAAACCCAGCGGGTGGAAGACGTTCACGCGTTTGCCGGGCATATCGCCTGTGACAGCGCCTCAAACAGCGAGCTGGTCGTGCCGCTGGTCAAGGCTGGCGTGTTGATCGGCGTGCTTGATCTGGACAGCCCGTCGCTGGCCCGTTTCAGCCTTGAGGACCAGGCGGGTATCGAGCGGTTGGTGGCGATTTTCCTGCGTTTGACCGACTGCTGATCGGTGAGGAGGGGGCTAGCCTCGGTTATGGGCTATCCAGTTTATGGAGCTGCACATGCAGCGTCCTCTCCAGTTCGAGCATGAGCTTTTCCAGGGACTTCACGTAGGTTTCGATCAGGGGGCGATCATCGCTGCGGGCACAGGCTTGCTCCAGTGTTTCGCATTGCGCTGCCAGTGCGCTTGCCTGCACGATGCGCGCCGCGCCCTTGATTTTGTGGGCTTGCTCGATGATGTCTTGGGGCGCCGCCTGCCGGGCGAGCAGAGCGAGCAGTTCCTGGCGGTCCTGACGGCTGCTGCTCAACAGTTCCTCCAGTAAGCGCCGGCTCAATTGCGGATCGCCACCGGTTAACGCGTCCAGACAGTCCAAGTCCAACTGCTGGCCTGCAGGTTGCGGCCGGATTTGCCCCAGTTGCTGCTCCAGTGCCGTGAGGCTGATGGGTTTGAACAGGCAATCGTTCATGCCCGCTTGCGCGCAGCGATGTTTCTCCTCGGGTTGGGCATTGGCGGTGAAGCCGAGTATCACGCAAGGCGCCAATTGCTCTCGTTGCTCATATTCACGGATCGAGCGGCTCAACTCGTAGCCATTCATGACGGGCATATTGCAGTCGGCGATCACCAAGTCGAAGCGCTCCTGGCGCCAGGCTTGAAAGCCGGCAGCACCGTGCTGGGCGGCAGTGAACTGATGCCCCAGGTAACCCAGTTGCTGGCACATCAACAAGCGGTTCGCCGGGTGGTCGTCCACCACCAGTACGTTGAGTACCGGAGCGGCAGCGGGTGTCTGCGACTTGAGTTCGTCCACCACTTCAATTGGCTGCAGAAGCGTCATGTTCAGGGTGACATGTACCTGGGTGCCAACCATCGGCACGCTGCTCAGGCTCAGTTGCCCACCCATCATCGCGCACAGGCTGCGACAGATAACCAGGCCCAGGCCTGCTCCGCTCCTGGCCAGGTGCCCGGAGTTGTCAGCCTGGGCAAAGGGTTCGAACAGGCGTAATTGGTCGTCTCGGCTGATGCCGATACCGGTGTCCTCGACCACCAGTTTCATCTGGATCTCCTGCGGCCGTTCGGTGGCTTGCACGTGCACCTTGATCTTCACCTGCCCGCGCTCGGTGAACTTGATCGCGTTGCTGACCAGGTTGGACAGCACCTGCTTGAAGCGCAAGGGGTCGATCAGCACGGCGGTATCGTCGATAACCGGGTCGAACTCAAGCAACAGGCTAAGGGTTTTCTGTCGGGCCAGGCCATCGAAAACGCGCACCACCGACTCGATCACCTCTCCCAGGTTCACGCGTTCCGGCGCCAGGCTCAGACGGCCGGACTCGATGCGCGCGATGTCCAGGATGTCGCCGATCAGCTCCAGCAGGTCCTTGGCCGAGTTGTAGGCCACTTCGATCGCCGGACGATCAAGATGGCCTTGGTCGGCGCGCTTGAGGGTCAGCTCCAGCATGCCGATCACGGCGTTCATCGGCGTACGGATTTCATGGCTCATGGTGGCGAGAAAGGTGCTTTTGGCGCGGTTGGCTTCATCGGCGCGCTCTTTCGCGGTGCGCAACTCGTCGAACAGTTGGCGCCGATCACTGATGTCGATCCAGCCACCGATAATGCCTTGCACTTCGCCGTCCGAATCGCGATAGGGCAGGATCCAATGGTAGATGGTCAGTTTTTTCCCTTGAATATGCAGGGTGCGATCAAGGATCAACGGGATACCTTCAACCACCACCCGTTGGTAGTCGGCGTGATATTGCGCGGCTTCCGACTCCAAGGCCATGTCCATCTGGATCACACTTTTGCCAATCACCTCTTCGCGCTTGACGTCAAACACTTGCAGGTAACTGTCATTGCAGGTTTGCAGCAGCCCCTTGCGATCACGCACATAGATTGGGTGCGGCGTCTCATTGACCAATGCACGCATGAACTCGAACTGATCGTTCAGGGCTCGCTCGGCCATCTTCCGGTGTTTGATCTGGCGGCGCATGTAGGCGTTCCAGGTCAGCGAGATCAGCAGCAACAGCCCGGTGCCGATGATGATTTGCGCGATCAGTTGGTGGTAATCGCGCCAGTAGCTGTCGGAGGCGGCGGTGTAGCCTCGCCAGCGACTGTTGATCACGCCCATTTCGTCCGGGGCAATGCTCAGCAGTGCCTTGTCGAGGATTGAACTCAGTTCGACGGCGCGGCGTGGCGTCGCCAGGGCGAACGTGGCGGGCAGGGTGCCGATACTGGTGCTGATCTGCAGTTTGTCCTGGAACATCAGGGAGGACAGAAAGTAGTTGGCGATCACCAGCGAATTCACCGCGCCTTCCACATTCCCCTGGGCCAGCAGTTCTGAGGCCTTGAACGTATCACTGACTTCCACCAGGCGCACCAGTGGGAAATTCTGCCGCAGGATTTTTTCCAGTGGGTTGCCCTCGGTGATTGCCAGGCGCAAGCCTGCCATCTGCTCCAGGTTCGAGGGGGCGTTGGGCTCCTTGCGGGTCAGCAGCACATAGGAGTTTTCCAGGTAGGGACGGCTGAAACTCAGCTGGGCTTCCCTTTCAGCGCTGGGGACGATAGCGCCGATGATGTCGGCTTTGCCGGTGGCGAGCTGGTCGATCATCGCGTTGACTTCGCGAGTGCGCTGGATCTCGAAACGCAACCCGGTACGCAGGCGAATCAGTTCCAGCAAGTCTGCGGTGATGCCGCGAAAGTTGCCGTCGGCATCGAAGAACGTCAGCGGCGCGAGGGTCTCATTGACGACGACTTTCACCACCGGGTGGTCTCTGAGCCAGCGCTCTTCGCGTTGGGTCAGTTGCAGTTTTTTATCGGTCAGCAAGATATCGCTGCCGGCGCTCCAGCGCTTGGCGATGCTGTCCCGCTCATTGATGGGCACGGCGGCCAGCACCGCGTCGACGATGCTCAGGAGCGTGTGTTGGTCCTGGCGCAGCGCAAAGCTGAAACCGTAGGCTTCATGCTTGCCGAAGTTGGCCATGCGGATATTTTTCAGGTAGCCCTTGTTGATCATGTAATGGGTGGAAATGGTATCGCCGAGAAACACGTCCGCCTGTTCGAAAGCGACTGCATTCAGGGCGTTTTGAAACGAGGGGTAGGTGCGGATTTGCGCTTGCGGGTATAACTTTTCCACTTCGCCCAGCGGCAGGTAATGGTAGACCAGGCTCATGCGAAGCCCGGCCAGGCCGTCGCTCAGGCTGCGCGTTTCGCCCTCGCGGGTCACCAGTACGGGTTGATCCACTGCGTAGGGTTGCGACAGGGTGAGGTTCGGGTTGGCGGCCTCAAAACCGTTGGAAGAGCCCAGCAGGTCAATTTCACCTGTTTCAAGGGCCTGGATCGCTGCCTGCCGCGAGGGGTAGCGAAGCACCTTGATCGGCACGGCCAGGGCTTTGGCCAGCAGCCCCGCGTAATCGGCGGTCAGGCCCTCATAGTCGCGGCCGCTGGAGGTGAGATCGAAGGGCGGGTAGTCAGGTGCCGCAGTGGCTAATACCAGCTCGCGTTTGTTCTGCAGCCACTGGCGCTGAGCCTTGTCCAGTTGAACATCCAGTTGAACGGCACCCGCGCGGCTCAATAAGGTGAAGTGTTCCGGACCGGTTTGAGCGGTCGCAGGCACGGTCGCGCTGAAGCACACACCGGCGATTAATATAATCAAATAGTCCTTTATACACCTGGGCATCCGCTTTCTCACACTAGCGCGTTTCGTTTTGCCATCTCGATAAGTTCTACCAAGGATTTGGCTTTAAGTTTTTGCATCAGCCTTTTTTTGTAAGTGCTTACTGTTTTGTTACTCAGAAACATGCCTTTGGCTATTTCTTTGTTGGTGCGCCCTTGTGCGAAAAGTTGCAAGACCATTAGTTCTCGATCATTCACCGTCTTGAACAGTTCAAGTTCCTCGAAGTCCTTGCCGTCTGCACTGTTGGCATTCAATGCCTGGCTGGGGAAGTAGTTGTAGCCCGACAGCACCGCGCGGATGGCGCTCAGCAGTTCGCTCAGGTCACCTTCCTTGCACACATAGCCGTCTGCACCTGAGCGCATGCAGCGTGTGGCGAACAGCGTCGGGCATTGGGCAGTCAGAATCAGGGTTTTCATCGAGGTGTTCATGGCGTTGAATCGGCACAGCACTTCGAGGCCGTCAAGTTTGGGGATGCTGATATCCAGAATAATCAAGTCCGGCAGGCATTCACGAACCATCTGTATCGCATCACACCCGTTGTCCGTTTCACCGACGACTTTATAACCTTCATGTTCCAATAACATCCGGATCGCCAGCCGGATAACGGGGTGGTCATCTATGATAAAAACTGTGTTCATAATCACGTTCCATGCAAGTGCAAATAAAGCGGGCACATTAGCTCAGAAGATGAGGGAGGCGCATGAACCTTGTGGGGAGTAGGTATAAAACAAGAGAATTCCTACATGAAAAAAGGTAACCGCCTACCGGCTGCTCAGTCTTTGTGACTGTAGGTGTAAGTAATTATTGGGTGATTGCGCTCATCGACGGTGCCAGGGATTCAGCGGGGGCTCTGATGAGATCTTTCGTCGGTGGGTAGTGTTTAAAGTCCTACATTTATAATGAGCGTATTGGTGCAATCAACGTTGCAAGTTCATCTCTGTTCAGGGGTTTCAATAAATAACCCAGGAGTGGCAAGCCACGCTGCAGGGCCTGGCTTGTCAGGTTGGACAGTTCCGTAGCGGGGAGCCCGCTCAACAGGATGGCGCCCGTTATAAAACGTCGACGGTTGGCAATTTCCACCAGTTCCAGCCCTGGTAAATCAGGCAGGCATTGATCGCATAGCATGAGATCAAAAGGGGCCTGGGACTGAGACATCACGCGGATGGCCTGTTCGGCATTTTCTGCGAGGGTCAGATGCTCGTAGCCGAAGCTTTTAAGCAGGCACTGAGTGGCCAGGAGCTGAAAGGGATGATCCTCCACCAACAGGATTCGGAGGGGGGAACTGGGCATAGGAGGCACATAGGTTCAGTCAAATGTCGAGGGTTGGAACGTAGGAATTGCTCGCCACGTCCGCCGGAAGCGTGCGTGATTATTCCTCGAATGGGTGTGCGAATTCGATCAGGCCGCTCTGTTCCCGTCGTAGGCAAATTCTACCCGGGCGGCAGGCGGCGTGACCGATAGCGTCACTGCGGGCTGGAGCGCCCAGTCATCTCCCGCGCCATTTCGGTTGCATAGCTGTCTGTCATGCCGGCGATAAAGTCGATCATGCGCAGGAACGAGGCGTGCAACGGCCAGGCCGGGTCTGGCGCGTTATTGCCCAGCAGGTCGAGGATGCGCCGGTTCTTGAACGACGGCGTGCGCCCGCCATGTTGCTCCAGCGCCGCCCCGCAAAACGCGTTCAAGAGGATTTCCAGGGTGGTGTAGGCGCCGATTTCATGCAGGGTCTTGCGCTTGTCCTGGAAGATTTTCTTGCGGGCCATGTCCTTGGCGTCCAGCACGCAACGCTTGGCGGGACCGTGCATGTGTTCCACCAGATCGCCCGGCAGCGTGCCGGCGAGCAAGGCATCCTGTTGCTCGACAAAGGCGCGCGCCGCCGCATTGGTCAAGTGCTCGATGGCCTTGCCACGCAGGATCGCCAGCTTGCGCCGGCGCGAGTCCTGCGAGCCCAGTTGCCGATACGTCTGGGGGAGATCGTCACCCACCAGGTCGAGCAACAATGACTCGACCTCGGCATATTCCAGCAACTCCATTTCCAGGCCGTCTTCGAGGTCGATCAACGCGTAGCAGATATCGTCTGCCGCCTCCATCAGGTAGACCAATGGGTGACGGGCCCAGCGTTGTTCTTCCAGCTGTGGCAGGCCGAGCTTATGTGCGATCTGTTCAAGGATCGGCAGCTCACTCTGGTAACAACCGAACTTATGCTTCTTATAGCCCAGCGAGTCTGCGTGACGGGCGGTCCAAGGATATTTCAGGTAGGTGCCCAAGGTGGCATAGGTCAGCCGTGTGCCGCCGTCGAACTGGTGGTACTCAAGCTGGGTCAGCACGCGAAAGCCTTGCGCATTGCCTTCGAAATTGAGGAAGTCATTGCGTTCGGCACTGCTCATGTCATCCAACCAGCCGCGCCCGGCCGCCTGTTGGAACCAGTGGCGAATGGCATCTTCGCCGGAGTGCCCGAACGGCGGGTTGCCGATGTCATGGGCCAGGCAAGCCGATTGCACCACCATGCCCAGATCGCTGGGGTCGCACCAGTCGGGCAGGGCGCTGCGCAGGGTCTCGCCGACGCGCATGCCGAGGGAGCGACCGACGCAACTGACTTCCAGCGAGTGGGTCAGGCGGGTATGGATATGGTCGTTGCTGGACACCGGGTGCACTTGGGTCTTGCGGCCCAGGCGGCGGAACGCGCCGGAGAAAATAATGCGGTCATGGTCTTTGTGAAACGGGCTGCGACCTAGTTCTTCCGGGCTATGCAGGGGCTTTCCAAGACGTTCGCGGGTAAGCAGGGTGGGCCAATCCAAGGCGGGTACTCTCCGTACGGTGAATGACACTGCCCAGCTTCGCGGTTCCGCCTTGGCGGGGCAAGCGAAAATCTACAGTCCGGCAGCGTCTATATCGATTAACAGCAAACGCTGACCGTTATCGAAGAATTGTCCGGCGGTCAGGCAGTATTGGTTGGTGGTGGCGTCGCGGTAGGTCGAGGAAAGGGTCAGGCGCCGTTCTTCCCACCCTTCGGCGAGCAGGTGGTAGAAGTAGGGCCGCCATGACCAGTTGTGTCCCAGGTAGCGGCTGTCGGCCTGCCAGGCGTCCTGGCGCCATTCGAAGTTGGGGGTCAGTTGGGTGCCATGCCGGTCGCACTGGTAGAAGCGCAGCAGCCAGGGGAAGCCCGGCAATTGCGGTAGCTGGTCCAGAGGCGCACGGTCCTGTGCCCAGGCCTGCAGGATTCTCATCAGCTCGGCCAATTGCAGGCGCAACTGCATGATGCGCCCGCGCTCTGCCAGCTTTTGCTGAACGTACGCGGTGCGCAGTTGGGCAAAGCGCGACACGAAAGCATCCGTGGCAAACCAGTCGAGTTGCGCCTGGGCAAACAGATAACCCTGCACATACCGTGCGCCGCATTCCAGGGCAAAACTCAACTGCGCCTCGGTTTCCACCCCTTCGGCAATGATCCAACACCCGGTCTTTTCGGCCATTTGCGCCAGCGCCCGCACCACTTCGCTGCTCGGTCCGCCCTTCGCGGCTTCCTGAAACAGGCGCATGTCCAACTTGAGTATGTCCGGTTGCAGCGCCAATACCCGATCGAGCTGGGAATAGCCGGCGCCGAAGTCATCAATGGCGATGCGTGCTCCGGCCTCGCGATAACGCACCACCACGTCGGCCAGGCGCTGAATGTCGCCGCCCAATTCGGTGATCTCGAACACAATGCGCTGTGGGTCGACCCCGTGGGCATGCACTTGCTTCAAGCTGGGCAAGGCTTGGCCGGGGCGCAGCCGGTTGATCCAGCGCGGTGAGATGTTCAGGCTGAGGAACCAGTCCTCGGGCGCTTCATGCAGACGGCTCAGGGCATTGTCGCGAATCTGCCGGTCGAGGCGCCGCAAAGCCACGCCAGGTGTGCGCGGGTCGGCAAACAATGGGCCTACCGACTGCAAGCGGCCATCCGCTTGGCGCAGGCGGCCGAGCGCCTCGACGCCGGCGATGCGCCCGGTGGCGGTGTCGATGAACGGTTGGAAACAGGCGAGCGGTTGCCCGTCGATCACGGGGCCTCCTTAAAAAAGCGTCGGCGAAAAAAGGCCCGGCCCTCATTAACGAGGGCCGGGCCGATTCTGTTTGCAAGAATGCAGCCAGTAGCGCCTAACCCTTGCGCCCTGCCATAGCCAATTTGATCAGCGGGATCAAACCGGCTCCCAACCGCACCAGGCGCGTCAGGCTGCTGACACTGCCGCCCTTGGCGCCCTTGCCGGTGAAAAAGCCCATCAGCGTGACTGCTGCCACGCCCCACAGCGGCGCGTGCTTGATGCCCAGGCTGTCCTGCCAGTTATGGCGCAGGTCGCGCACTTTGTTCAGGGGCACCATGAGTTGCTGGGACTCGTGGCGGATCTCCTGACGGTGCATTTCCATGCGCAGACGAATCAACGCCTTGCGCATTTCCCGGCGGGAAGTGTTTTGCGGGATTTCAGTCATGCTCATGGCAGCAGGCGCTCCCGGTCATTGGCCAGCTCTTCGAGGGTGGCATGGAAGGGCGTTGATTCATCGAATATCGCCGCTTTCAAGCGCACTCCGCAGAAGGCGGCGGCCAGGGTGTAGAACACGCAGAGGCTGATGATCCCGGTGAGACGGTAAGTGTCCCATACCAGAATCATCACCAACGCCGATAACCCCACCAGCAACAGCAAGGCAAACACCAGTGCCAGGCCCGCAAACAACAACAAGCTGACCGTGCGGGATTTTTGCTCCTGCAACTCTATGCCAAACAATTCGACGTGGCTGTGCAGCAAGCCCAGAACGGCCGCGCCCAGGCGTCGGGAAGTGGAGCTTGAGCTCGTGGACGAGCCGGATTCGCCGATAGACATGGTATTAGCGCCTTGTAGCCAGCAGACCGATCAAAAAGCCTACGCCGGCGGCAATGCCCACCGACTGCCAGGGGTTGGCCTGCACGTAATCTTCCGTCGCAGTGACCGCCGCCTGGCCGCGTTCGCGCAGGGAATCTTCGGTCAGTTGCAGGGTTTCACGGGCCTTGAGCAGGCTTTCGTGAATCTTGCTGCGCAGCTCGTCGGCCTGGTCACCGGCCAGCACGGCGGTGTCGTCCAGCAACTTTTCGGTGTCACTGACCAGGGTTTGAAAATCCGCCATCAGTATTTCTTGAGCAGTCTTTGCAGTTCTTCTGGCCATGGTTATCTCCGTGATTGGCTGATCTGTACGTCTGGTTAATTAAATTAGTTCATTAAATTGGTTAATTACATTTTGCTTTCGAGTCACCGGCTTCGGTGAAGGTTCACTGCAATTGTCTGGTACAGCTTTTGCTTTGCCTTGGTGCGCACGCCCTCAGGGCTGCGCTGAATCTGGGCGGTCAGGGCGAATGCCGTTAAAAACCTTACCCTAAATAACTGAAACTCGCGGAAAAACCCTGTCGGCAACGGCCTGTTGTGTTGATCGCTGCGCTAAAGCGGTTCACGCCCTCTGTAGAGGGGCGGGGCCGGCAGTGCCAATTTAGTGCGCGAAACCCTGGCTTGAACCGCTTTGGTGCTTTTTGCCTTTATTACAGGCCTGCCAACCTCCATGGACAACCTGCAAAGTGCAGTGGACACCCTCGTCCACAGCTCCAACACCCTGTTCATCCTGATCGGTGCGGTCATGGTTTTGGCCATGCACGCCGGCTTCGCGTTCCTGGAAGTCGGCACCGTACGCCAGAAAAACCAGGTAAATGCGCTGTCGAAGATCCTCAGCGACTTCGCCATCTCCACCCTGGCCTATTTCTTTATAGGCTATTGGATCTCCTACGGCGTGAGCTTCATGCAACCGGCTGCGGTGATCAGTGCCGATCATGGTTACGGCCTGGTGAAGTTCTTCTTTCTGCTGACGTTTGCGGCAGCGATTCCAGCGATCATTTCCGGGGGGATTGCCGAACGTGCAAAGTTCGCTCCGCAGTTGTGCGCCACGGCGCTGATCGTGGCGTTTATCTACCCGTTTTTCGAAGGCATGGTGTGGAACGGCAATTTCGGCTTGCAAGCCTGGCTGCTCGCGACCTTTGGCGCCAGCTTCCATGACTTTGCCGGTTCCGTGGTGGTGCACGCCATGGGTGGCTGGCTGGCGCTGGCGGCGGTATTGCTGCTGGGGCCGCGCAATGGGCGTTACCGCGAAGGGCGATTGGTGGCGTTCGCGCCGTCGAGTATTCCGTTCCTGGCACTGGGCTCGTGGATCCTGATTGTCGGCTGGTTCGGCTTTAACGTGATGAGCGCCCAAACCCTCAATGGCGTCAGCGGCCTGGTCGCCGTGAACTCGCTGATGGCCATGGTCGGCGGCACCGTTGCCGCCCTGGTGATCGGCCGCAATGACCCAGGCTTCCTGCATAACGGCCCCCTGGCCGGGCTGGTGGCGATCTGCGCCGGTTCCGACCTGATGCACCCGGTGGGCGCGCTGGTCACCGGCGCCGTCGCCGGTGGTGTGTTCGTGTGGTTTTTTATCGCGGCCCAGGACCGCTGGAAAATCGACGACGTGTTGGGCGTGTGGCCGCTGCACGGCCTGTGTGGCGTATGGGGCGGCATCGCGTGCGGTATCTTCGGCCAAACCGCCCTCGGTGGTTTGGGCGGTGTCAGCCTGATCAGCCAATTGATCGGCACTGCGCTGGGTGTGGCGGTGGCGCTGGTCGGTGGCCTGCTGGTATATGGCGTGATCAAGCGCGTGCACGGGCTGCGCCTGAGCCAGGAGCAGGAGTATTACGGCGCGGACTTGTCGATCCACAAAATTGGCGCGGTCAGTCAGGATTGATCGGTTTTCCAGTCTCGGGGTAGACGCCGTGCAGCAGGCGATAATGGCTGTGCCGCACCTCATCGACCCGCGCCTGCACCTGTTGGTCCGGCAGGCCCAGCAGGATCAAGGCGTGGGAGGCGAGCATCAGGCTCGACTCCAACAGCTCAGGCACCACTTCGCTGGCGCCTGCCGCCTTGAGCTCAGCCAACTGGCTGTCATCGCGGGTGCGCACCAGGATGGTGACGTGCGGGTTGATTCTTCTTGCCTCTATCAGGACAGTCAGGGCGACATCGCTGTTATCCACGGCTATCACCACCAACCGCGCGCGTTCCAGGCCGACGGCACTGAGCAGGGCGCCCCGACGGCAGTCGCCGTAATGCACGTTGCGGTCTTCGGTGGCGGCTTCCTTGACGCGTTCGGGGTCGTCATCCAGGGCAATAAACGCCTGTTGTTCGCGGTGTAGAAACCGCCCGATGGACTGCCCGACTCGGCCATAGCCGCAAATCACCGCATGGTCGCGCAACTCGGCATTGAGTGCGGTGATCTCTTCCAACTGCACCTGCTGGTTGGGCTTGCGGTGCAGGCGCAGGGCAACCGCTGGTGCAGCGCGCAACAGCAGCGGGGTCAGCAGCATCGAGCAGAAGGTGGCGGCGAGCAGCAAACCGTTGAATTCGTCCGGGATCAGCCGGCTCTGTTGCATTTGCGCCATCAACGCAAAGCAAAACTCGCCGCCTTGTGCCAGGGCCAGGCCGCTGCGCCAGGCGGTTTCATTGTCGCTGCCGCTCAGCTTGACCAGCGCCGCCACGACGCAGCCTTTGATCAGCATCAGCGCGAGGGTCAGGCCGAGAATCAGCAGGCTATGGCTGACGAACAATTGTAAGTCGATGAGCATGCCGATGCTGACGAAAAACAGCCCCAGCAGAATGTCGCGAAACGGCCGGATGTCCGCTTCGATTTGATGACGGTAGTGGCTTTCCCCCAGCAGCATGCCGGCCAGGAATGCACCAAGGGCAGGGGAGAGCCCCAGCAAATGCGTGAGCCAGGCGGTGAGTAATACGATCACCAGCGCCAACAGCACAAACAGCTCCGCCGAATGGGACGCGGCGACTTCATGGAACAGGCGTGGCAACAACCAGCGGCTGGCAAACAGCAGGCCGACGAACAACAGCACGGTTTTGCCCAGGGTCATCGGCAACGCCCAATACCAAGCCTGTGAGCTGCTGCCGGCAAACACCGGCACCAAGGTGAGCAGCAACACCGCCACCACGTCCTGGAACAGCAACACGCCAATCGCGTTCTGGCCATGGCTGCTGAAGATTTCCCCGAGGCTGCCCAGCTCCTTGCTGACGATGGCCGTGGACGACAGCGCCAAGCCCGCGCCGAGCAACAGCGCGACGCCTGGCGACAGGCCGAAGCCCATCAGCAGGCCGCCTAGCAGCACCGCGCAACCGAGTACCTGCAAACTGCCCAGGCCAAACACCACGCTGCGAAGGGCCAGCATCTTGGTCAGAGAAAACTCCAGCCCCAGGGAAAACAGCAGGAACACCACACCCAGTTCGGCGAGGTCGGGCAGCTCTTCGCTGTCATTTACCCAGTCGAGCGCGGTAGGGCCCACAGCCAGGCCAACGCACAGGTAACCCAGCACGGGCGGCAATTGCAGCCGGCGAAACAGCGCAATCACCACCAGGGATGAGGCCAGAATGATCAGCAGGTTGGCGAACACGAGCAGCTTCCTTGCAGGTTGAGCGGACAAAAAGCCGCGAGAATCGCTGAATCAGTTATACGCCATGGTGATCTGGGTCAGGGGTTGTGGGCTGTTGGCCGTGTTGGGGTGAGCATAGAATAGTGACCTACTTCCGATCAGGTTACTTTGTCATGCCTCCTGAATGTCAGTTGTTCACCACGCTGGGCTGCCATCTGTGTGAGCTCGCCGAAGAAGAAGTCTTGCCGCTCGTCGAACACGGGTTGATGGTCGAGCTGGTCGATATCGCCGACTCCGAAGCCCTGTTCGAGACCTACGGCCTGCGTATTCCGGTGCTTCGGCGCGTGGATACAGGGGCTGAGTTGGGCTGGCCGTTCGACACGGAGCAGGTGGTCTCGTTTCTGCTTTAGAAACAGGCCTAATTACCCACCGATTTTTGGCTACCCCCCGCCAGTGGGAGCTCGAAAAATCGGTGGGCTGTCGAGCGTCAGGCTTTGGTGTTTCGGCATCCCTTAATTAGCGCTGTCGACGTTACCCAATAACACGCGTGTGTCTTTCGATAGGTTTTTCCATAACATCCCCAGCGCTGAGCATAGAATAACCACACTCAATGCCAAATAAATCCAGCGAACAGACATTATATCTCCCAAGTAACCCACGCCGGCGTAGGCGATAAGGCTCACATAGGAGATGAACATCGAAATGGCTGCTTTGACTTTTCCAAAATGAGAGGGCTCTACCCCTATGGCAATAAGGGTGTCTGAATTGACCCGAATCATGACGACGAAAGCGCCTAACAAGAAATAAGCGACCGCCGCTTGAGGCACACTGTTTGCCGTCAAGAAAATAAACAGTAAAAAGGAAATCGCACTTAAGCCGACGACGCCAAACCACTCCGCGCTTATTTTTTTGACAATATAGGTCAGTGAAAAACCTCCACAGATGGCACCCACTCCCCACACGGCGTCAATTAATCCAAACCCTTGGGCGCCCGCTGAAAGCTCTCTGTCGACGAAAATCGGCAGAAGCGTATTGCACACCGAAAGCGTCACATAAATGAACATTTGCTGGATCGCCAGCCCCATAACAAAGCGTGTGCCAATCGCATAGTGAATCGCGTCATAAAACTCTCTGATCGCGCCTGGCGTGACTAACCTGTCGACCCTGTGTTTGATCGCGGGCGTGTGTTTTATCCATAGGGTAAGGAAACCCGAGATGGAAAATGAAATGACGTTAATGACTACCACATATTGCGTGCCGAAAAGCGCAACTAAAAAGCCGCCAATACTGGCGCCAATGAGCAAGCCGATTTGCATGCTCATACTGCTCGACACATTGGCTTCAAGAAGACGCTCCTTCGGGACAATATCGCGTATCAACGCACCGACGGCAGGTTGGAAGAAGTTCTCACACAGCGCGATCAGAAAGGTCGCCAGGTAAATTGATGTGAGCCCCAATACCTCGTAGTACATCGAAACCGCAACGAACATCAAAATGAGCGCGCGCGCAAAATCGGCGACGATGCAAATGGATCGAACATTCCACCGGTCAACCAACACCCCAATCCAGGGTGAAAACAGCAAACCCGGTAGTGAAGAAACGATCAACACCCAACCGACTGCCATTGCGGAGCCAGAGGTTGTGTAGATGTACCAAGAAATGGCAACGAAATACATGCCGCTGCCAATGGCGGTTAATACCGACGCGGCTATGTATTTTCTGAATTCCCGGCCGCCAATGAGCGAGAGCAAGCTAAGCATCAAGGCGCTCCACTTCAACCGTGACCTTGGCTAAGGCTCGCATCACATTATCAATGGCCTGCGGTCCGCTATCCCCGTTCGCAAGAATGTAGCCAGCCCTTTCATCTGAGTTCTGAGGGCGTTTGCAGGTGTCCCCAGCCTTAACCGTGATATCGCACCGGACGACGCCAGGCGATTGATTAGCGGTATCGAGCCCTGAAATACTGGCCACCCGGCCAGTCGGCAACGACAGATACCGAATAGCGGCACCGTTGGTTTTAGTCATTTGAATGTCCGGGAATGCCCCAAACAAGCCTTGAAGCGTAGCGGTAAACATGTCGACGCCGTACGCCAGCTCGGTCATTTCAAAAATGCGGTCGCCACCCGTGCGTGTATGGGATTCAACAATAACGGGCCCGGTGTCCGAAAAGATGACTTCGGTATGGGAGGGGCCATACAGATGACCAATAGAGGTGAGGAAAGATTCGGTTAGGCGTTGGATGGCGTCAATTTTTTCAGGCGCCAGTGCCGAAGGCATACTGTGCCCGGTCTCTACAAAACCAGGATAGCCGGTTGTGATTTTGTCGGTGACGCCTAATACCGTGTGCTGACCGTCCCAGGAAATGGCCTCGACGCTGACTTCTGGGCCCTCGATAAACTTTTCGGCGATGATCCCGATGTCAGGGAAGTCGTATTTAATTAAATCCGTGGTCAAGAAGTCCTGTTTGATCGCGTGATAGGCCGGCACCACTTCATCTTCTGAAAACAGTTTGTGCACCTGTAGACTCCCCGCACCGTTCACCGGCTTGATGATGATGGGCCATCCGCACTGTTGTGCAAAAGCGATCACCTCTTCAGGGCTGCTGACGGTTGCGAATGGAATCGACGGTAGGCCGGTTGCTTTCATGTGCGCACGCATATGCCCTTTGTCACGCGTTAATAAAACCGGGCCAAGGGGATTTCCCAAGATGCCCAGCCGGTCCTGGATCAGCGCTGCGTTCAAGAGGCCAAACTCTTGAAAGGAAACGACCGCGTGAAAGGGCGTGCGCCGATGCAGTGTCTCGACCAGGTCGACAACTACTTTTTCGCCCATGGGAGAGGAAATGATTTGATCCGCGATGAGAAAGTCTTCGAACGTCATATCTTCTTTTTGCTGTACGACGGTCAGATGGAAGCCACACGCCTTGGCCTTTATATAAATTTCAGTCCAGCCACCGATCATAATTAAGCGACGCATCACAGGTCTCTCCTGGAAAATACAGGTAAGTAGTTAAAGCGCGTGTGAACGTTGAAGCCACACGCTCGCGCGTTAGCTCGGCACGCTACTTGGGTTGTTGGGTATCTCGTCCAGTTCGGCTTTGAACAGGCGAATGAACGCATCGAAACTATTCAGGTCCGCCGTGAGTAGATGGGCTTGAGGGATATCCCCTGGCACGCAACTGGACGCTTTGGTGAATGCCACTTTGTCAGCACTCGCTGGCGGTAATATTTGGTGTATCAGCGTTGCTTTGCTTTGACCAAGGTGCGTGAGCATCGACAAAAATTCTGTATAGGAGGCGCAGGCTGTATCACGACCCGTTTTCTGCGCGGTATAGCGCACAATGTCGTCAAATCCGACGTAGCGTTGGCCTACAACATCAATCAATGATGCCCCGCGCCGGAACCGTTCCTGGCTACCCACAAACGTGCACAGCCACTCGGCCAACGCATCCGCCGACAATAGACCGAGGCTGCCGCAGCCCGTAGGTGCAACGCCCATCTGAACGCATTGCTTAAGCAGTAAATGAAAAAGAGACTGGCCATTTGAGTAGCCGGTACTCATTGACGGCAACACATCATCAACACGATAAATCCTGGCATTCAGCCCTTGCTGCTGCGCGGCAACGACGAGGTTGTCTGCCAGGTATTTGGTGTATCCGTACCCGGTAACCCCTAATGCTGCTGCCTCGATGTCCGAGACGATGCCCTCCGGATCTCGGCCAGACGCTGCTGGCAGCTTGGCCGCCAACGATGAAACGTGGTGCAACCGCTTGGCCTTACCTTCGTTACAGAATCGGATGAGCTCCTGGGTTCCGCCCACATTCGCTGAGAACAATTGGGAGGCATGGAACAGGAAGTTGACCGCCGCGCCACAATGGATCACCTCATCAATAGAAGCGCATTGATGTTGCCATTCATCTTGATCCAGCCCCCAACGTGGCAAGGCCAAATCACCTAGCACGACATTAATACGTTGGCGTTGTAATACGCCTGCAGGGAACGCGTTCAGGAACACGTTCTCCAAACGGCATAAAGCACGTTCTTTGGTGCTGCCACGTAGCAGAACGGTCACGTTCAGCTGGGTGGTGGCTAATAAGTGCGCAAGAATATGAATGCCTACAAAACCACTCGAACCGGTCAATAAGAGCGTCGCACTTGTTGTCGCCGTCGGCTGGTGATTAGTGAATGCGACCCTCGCTAAGCTGTCGCTCGGCGTGGCTTCGGCCGTTCGCTCACAGCCGCTGATAAAGTCGGCCAGCCGCGAGGGCGTTGAGTATTGATAAATGGCGGCCATCGGAACGTCGGTTGAAATAGGCTTGCGCAATGTCAGTGATAGATTAGCGGCCGCTAACGAATCTCCACCGCACTCGAAAAAGTCGTCTTCACCCCCGATCTGATTGTTCAGCAGTACGGTGCGATAACACGCAATGATTTTTTCCAGCAGGGTACTGTTGCTACACGGTTGCAGCGTATCGGAATGATGGTTTTTCAAGTCATTGATTATACGTTTACGGTCTACCTTTCCATTGGGTGAAATAGGCAGGGTCTTCAAGTGATGCACTAACTGGGGCATGTGGGTCGCCGGCAGATGCCGCGCCAGTTCGCGCCGTACGTGCTGTAAATCCAATGCGTGTGGCGACACGTAGACCAGCGCCAAACTCGCGTCACCCTGCTGAGTTGGCAAGACAAACGCCAGTGCGTCGTTTACGGCGTCGAACCCGGTCTTGATTGCCGACACTATTTCATTGAGCTCGATACGAACCCCACGCACCTTTACTTGGTCGTCAGCTCTGCCGCCATATTCCAGGCAACCATCAGACCGTATACGGCCAATGTCCCCAGTCAAGTAAACCTTTTCACCAGGCAGGTCTGAAAATGGATTACGTATAAACGATTGTGCGCTCAGCTCCGGAGCATTGAGGTAACCCCCTCCGACGCAAATACCGGCAACAACGATTTCACCAAAGGCGCCATCAGTAACGGGCTTCAACTGGTCGTCAACTATTTTGACATACGTATTATCGATAGGCCGGCCGAGCGGGATCTTGTCCTTGTCGCGATCGCACACCTCATGAAATACCATCCCGATTGATGCCTCGGTGTGACCATAGGTATTGATGACCGTACAACGTGGGAACAAGCGCCTAAACGTGTGCACGGATTCAGAGTCAATCTCTTCTCCGCCGATCAAGACATGCCGCAAGCTGTCTAAGCGTTTTGCAGCAAGGGTTCCATTCTCTAGAGCACGAATTAATAATTTGAAGAGGGTAGGTACGAAATCAGTCATCGTGATTTGATGACGCTCAATTTCGTCTACCAGCGACTCTACATTCCAGTGATCGCGCTGTTTAGGCAATACCGCCACGCCGCCGTTAGTGAGCGGCCACAGCATTTGCCAAATTGAGGAGTCGAATAAGGGCGCGCTGTTCTGAAAGACAGCGTGCCCGCCACCAAAGCGCTTGGTCATATAGGTGAAGCGATTCACAAGTCCAGCATGATAATTCAAGGCGCATTTCGGGCGGCCGGTGGATCCCGATGTAAAAAAACCATAGAGCAGGTCGTCTGAGCAACACGCGGCGTGCGCTTCAGACGTTAAGTCAGTCGTGCTGTCGAGTCTTATTTCAAATAGGTTCAAGCCAGCATTCCTTAAGGCCGGCTGTTCTCCATTCGTTATCACCCATGTTGCCTGGCTGGCCTCGACGACGGCGTGTATTCTATTTTCCGGCCATTTGGCATCTATCGGAATAATGATGGCGTTGGCCATCATCACGGACAACCACGCGATGGGTAACTCAACACCGGTCGGCAACGCACAGAGCACAATGTCTTTGTTGCTCACACCGCTCGCGTGCAAACGCTTTGCGTTGGCGCGTGCAGCGGCTATTAGTTCATTATAAGTAAGGGATTGATCACCGCAGGTGACTGCTGTTTTGCTTCCCTGCATGTGTGCAGCCGTATACACCATCGCCAGTACACTTAGCCTGTCTGGCTGACAGCCACGCAGGGGCGAGTGCTCGCGTTGACCAATAATCATCTAATACTCCTGTAAATAGAAATGTATAAACAATCTAAGTGCTATGTGCTTTCGTCAGAGAATGCTGTAAATGCTCAACCGCCAAGCGAGCGAAGGCTGTGGTACTCGCTCAACTCAGGTGGGCCGAGTGAACCCGGTTTTATACACGCGTGTTCTCATGCACAGAAAACACTTGGTGTTCTCTCTCAAGCCGACGGATCGTTGCGTAATCAGCCTGTAAAACGGCGAGCGCTTCATGACTTAGGTAAACAACGCCAGGAATCGAAAATAAGTCGATGGTGCGTGTAATGGTGTCGCCCTTTTCAGGCAGGTGAAAATGGCAGGCGTAGGAAGAAAGCGAGCGAATATTCTCGAAGCCCGTTGTATCAACGACGACGCCTTCTTGGTCGGAGATCATCGCTACGCACAGGACATGTTTTGATAAAGTGTACTGCTGGCCCAAACGCTGTTTGAACACGTGAGGGTGGCAATAACGTTCGATCGTCAGCGTGATCTGGCTCTCGCCAAGCGCCTCAATAACAGCCTCTTCAAGCATTGCGCCCTGCAGGCGGGCGCCCGTTTCAATCAACACCGGGCCTTCAGCGGTCATCATGATTTCGGAGTGAGCGGGTCCATTGCGCACACCCAGCGCATCAAGCGCTTTTTTCATATAGCTGACTAAAGCCTCCTGCACCTCACCTTCATAGGCCAGCAGCTCTTCGCAATCATAAATATTCGACGCGCCGGCAATCACTTTGCGGCGATCGATCCACATATCGGAAATATAATGCTGCGCGTCGATCGAAATACTATTAATGACGTATTGCGTACCCTTTAAAAGGGTCTGCGCGAGCACATGGTTATTGTGCCCGCCAAAGCGATTGGCCTTGTTATAGATGGATTGAAAAGCACTTTCCAGTTCGGGTCGGTCATTGCAGAAAAAAACACTGTCATTACCGGCACTGGCTAAGGGCTTCAGCACAATTGGCCAGCAGTGGCTTGAGGCCCATTCAGTTAACGTGTGTAAGCTGTCTGTGCGCAGGAAGAAAGGTGTGGCTAACCCCGCCTCTTTAAGCGCACAGGCCATTGCGTATTTATCTCGACGAACACGCGACGTCTCCGTGGAGTTGCCTTCCACGCCGAGTTCGGAGGCTAGCAGATCCGCTAATTCAATGCCGGTTTCGGCGCCGGCTAAAACACAAATGGGTTGGCTGGCGTTCAACCACCGATTGATTTCAGCCAGGCATTCGGCCAAACCGTTAAAGACCACATTGGCGATAAAGTCGCCGGGCCGAAAATCGTTGATATAAAAATCAATGATGGGCGAGGCGCTTTGGACGTGCAGGACCGCGACGCCCTCTGAATGAAACTTAGAGGCCAGTTTCGCGCCAGTGGAATACGCATCGACGATTACTGCAATTTTTTTAGTCATTGTCACATTCCAGTCTATTTAGAGAGCCGCCGCAGTGAGTCAGCGTTAAGCGTTGTCCAAGCCACATAATTCGTGAGCCACTAAATCTTCGTGAGTCTCACGCACCCGTACTAATTTGGCATGGGTTCCCTCAACCAATACTTCGGGTGGGCGGCCACGGGAGTTGTATTGACTGGCCATGCTCATGCCATAGGCGCCACATGAAAAAATCGCCAACACACTGCCATTGCCAAACACCGGTAAGGGTCGACCTAATGCAAAGTGATCGCCGGTCTCACAAATAGGTCCGACAATATCGGTCTCTTCGAGGTGAGTGACGTGGGACTGCTGCGCGCTCTGCGTTAAGGCAGTCCAATGGCCAGAAAAATTGTCAAAATGGGTCGGCCAAATAACATGGTTAGCGCCATACAGGGTAGGGCGCAGCAGTACGTTCATGCCCGCATCCACAATTGCAATCTTGCGATCCCAGCCTTGTTTGATGTATTCGACGGTGGTTAGCAAAATACCGGCATTTGCGCTGATCGAACGACCCGGTTCAATGATGAAATGGACACCGCGCTGTTTCAGTCCTTGTAGACGCTGGCAAATAAGTGCTCCCGTTTCAGTTAATGAGCCAACGGGATTGCTTTCGATGCCGTACTGCGCTGGAAAACCTCCGCCAATGTTGACAAATTCGATCGCGCAATCAACCGCCTCAAGTCGGTTGATCATGTCCTCAATTTTATCGATGGCAGACAAATAGGTCTGAGCCGATGGAATCGGCGACCCCAGGTGAATATGGATCCCAACGACATCGACGCTGGCGTAACGCTTTGGCTCGAAGAGTTCATAGGCGCGGTCAATCGGTATGCCAAATTTTGTCTGGCGCCCGCCTGTGGAGGTTTTCTCATGGGTGCCAGCATCAGCCACATCCGGATTGATACGAATGGCCACTTTTATACGCTTACCGGCCGTCGTAGCGACCTCATCCAGCCGCAGCAGCTCGCCTTCAGACTCCACATTAAAAAGGAAAACGCCAGCTTCAACAGCGTAGCGAATTTCTTCATGTGACTTGCCGACCCCGGCAAATACAATCTTGTCCGCAGTGACTCCCGCCATCAGTGCCCGGTAAAGTTCACCGCCACTGACCACATCCAGCCCCGATCCTTGATCGACCAAGAGCTTAAGGATGCTGAGATTACTGCAGCTTTTAACTGAGAAACAAATCAACGGCGAGAGGGCGGAAAAAGCATCTTTCAGCACGGCGTAGTGATTTTTCAGGGTCTGTGCTGAATAGACATACACGGGGCTTCCATGCTGTTCGACTATCTGACGAACATCGAGCTGCTCCACATGTAAATGACCGTCGATAAAATTAAAATGGTCCATCTTGCTTCCTCCAATTGATGACGTTAACTGCGCGCACTGACACGCTCGCGGGGTAAGCAGTCATCCGTTGACTCCAATAACAGCCGACCCGTGCTGTACAAATAGTTGACAATCTTCTCTGCGCAAGCGATTGCGGTTTGAGTGTCAGTATTGATGATGAGCTCTGGGTGTACCGGTGGTTCGTACGGAGAATCAATGCCGGTAAACTCGGCGACCTGTTTCTCCCTGGCCTTTTTATAGAGCCCTTTTGGATCGCGTGCCTCGCACACATCAAAAGAGGCATTGATATAAATTTCCACGTAATCACTGTCGCCAATCAGCGTTCTTACCAGGGAACGGTCATGTCGAAATGGAGAAATAAACGCGGTCAATACGATTAAGCCCGCGTCGGCCAGCAGCTTGCTGACTTCACCCACCCGTCGAATGTTTTCACTTCGCCCTTGGTGGCTGAAGTCCAGATCACGGCATAGCCCATGACGTACGTTGTCCCCGTCCAACACGTAAGTCATGTAACCTTTCTGGAATAACAGCGACTCTACAAGACCGGCCACGGTGCTCTTGCCAGCCCCACTCAAGCCGGTAAACCAAAGCACACAAGGTTTTTGTTTCAATCGAGCGCTGCGCATAGAGTGTTCCACGGGAAATAATTGCCACGTCAGGTCGCAGGACACATCAGTTATAGGCATTTCGTTCTTCACCTTAGATCGCCAAGGTTCTTATTGAGTACAGCCTCCCTTTCACGCTTCAAATACTCATAATACGGCATGTTTTCTACGTAGAATTCATGCAGTACCGGGTGGTTGTCGACACGCGTGCTGTATTGCTTTTTGATCGGCGCAATGCGCGTGCTGTTTGCTGCATCCACATGCCAATGCTGAGTTCGCTCCCACACCTCCAAGTGTCCGCTCTGCCACTGGAGAGCAGAGGGTATGTGTTGCAAGTCAGCGTCGCGGCAAAAATTCGAGATGGCAGACTCTGGGCTCAGGATCATGTCATCCGCATCAACGAACAAGGGCGAATGTATCGACTCAGCCTTCACGGCATCATAGAGTTCAGCTAAGTGTTGGTAGCCGACCTCATTACACGTGAGGCCTGGGTTGATGTGAAAGTGTGAGTTAATCACCTTTTCCGGATTGCGCAACATGAACACATGTTGCGCTTCACGCATATAACGCGTCCCCGTCAATAGGTGACGATAGTCAAACTCACAGGTGTCTTTGATAAACACAGCACGCTGCGCGCGCACTGCCTGTACGTAGTTGAACATCTGCGCTGAGTTGTTCAATGTCTGAGTTGAATGATCCGTCTGTGGGTGGTTGTAGACACCACGCGCCGACAGATCGCACAGAGGCTCATGCAAGATAGTGAAGTCACCACGCGCAGCGATCACACGTACAAACGCGGTGGACAGCGAGCGCGGAGGGGCCCACATAACAATTAGTCTGTGCTGCATAGTTAACCTTTATTTCAAGAATACGTGCAGGATGCCAGGACAGTCAGCCCCTCATGACTTAAACGGATTCAGTGATCCACTTTTGCCCGCCATGAGCGAAACGGAATTGCTGTGCGGTAAAGCGCGACTTGGAATATTCGCGTACGCGGTCAACCATGTAGTTGCCTTTATAAGCGATCATGTCGACGGTGCCATTCGCCTGTTCAGTCAATGCGGCTACGTTGGCCAATGCGGCTTGCGTGGCGGGGTCATACAAACGACCTGCATACGATTGACGCGCGATAAAGGGTGACAAAAACCGCAGGACCTCCCATGAGTCCTTGTCGACCGTTGCTTGCAGTAGATGTTTCGCTGCGATGCCGAGCATATCCAGGCCCGGAGATTCGTATAGGCCACGGCCTTTAGTGCCGTTCATTCGGTTTTCCAATACGTTCTTCAAGACCACCCCATTGCGACCTGCGATCCTGTTGGCTTCAGCGATCGCCTGGTAGTGACTCACGGGCTGACCATTAATCTCAACGGGAATACCTTGCTTAAAGGTGATGCTGCAAGTCTCTGGTACATCAGGTGCATCCATGACTTTGACGCCCATAATGGGGCTTATCATGTCGGGTGAATTGGAGAGCACCTCCACTTCGCGATTCTCATGCGACACACCGCCGACGTTGGCATCAACGGAGTGATGGGCTTTAGTACGCATCATGGTTTCGTCGGCGTCGGCAACAAAGTCGCCCATGTCTACGCGGGTTCGAAAGCGATCGGACGTGCTTGAATCTTCCCAAGGAGAAAAGGGCGTGATTTCCGGCGCGAACATTTTCAAATAGTAATTGAAGCGGAATTCATCGTTGCCGCCATGCACGGCGCCATGGGCCAATACACTGCACTGCCGGGTGCGCAATGCATTAACCAGGCCTTTAACGGTTACGGCTCTGGCAATGCCAGTCGTGTTCCAGTAGCCACCGTCGTAGTGCGCCTGGGCACGCACAGCGTGGAGAAAGCTAAGCGCAATGTCTTCCTTCAAATCAATTACATTAACGGCCTGCATCAATTCAATGTTGTCTGCACAAAACTCGTGTGCTTCATCACCCGGTTGACCAATGTCGACAATGAACTGTTCGGCGTCGACCTGTTCCTCTTTCAAACGCTGCGCAATGAATAAGCTGACCAGACCGCCGGATGCACAGATGCCAACTTTCTTGCCTTTCAAGTCCGAGAATTTCACGCGATAGTCCTTTATAGAGTTTTTGTTCTTAACGGTTTCGATTGACGCCTGTTACTGCGACCACGCCGTCGGCTCACGGTCCCATCTGTGCCGTCTTAGCAGCGCCATTAACGTCTGCTCTATCTTTCCCTTTTCAGAACACGCTACGTTCGCTTCCACGTGTGGGATAGAGCGCATGCCAGGAATAGTCGTTGCGACGTTATCGTTGGAAAGAATGAACCTCAGCGCAACTTCCGATAGCGGGGTATCGGTGGGAAGAGCCCGTCTCAGAGACTCGACCCGCGCCACCGTCGCTGCCAGGTTTTCTGGCACGAAATAGCTGCTTCTCCAATCACCCGCAGGCCACGTGGAATCGATCGTTAAATTCCCGGTCAGGGAGCCTTCGTCGAAGGGCACCCTGGCGATGACGGCGATGTCCAGTTCGCGGCACAACGGAAGTAATTCATCTTCAGGCGCTTGATCAAAGACGTTATAAATCACCTGTACCGCGTCGATCATGCCTGTTTTCAGTGTTTCAACTACGTTGGTGGGTTCCCAGCGATTGACACTGATGCCGATGCCACGAATCAAGCCTTGCCGTTTGAGGTCATCCACCACGCGCATCCAGGACTCATCATTAGCCCACGCATCTTCCCAGACATGAAATTGCAGCAAGTCCAGGGACGCCAGGCCGAGTGACTGCAAACTGTTCTCGACATATTCTTCAATATGGTCGGGCGGGAAGATTTGGTCTAAACGGTCACCCCGGTGAGAGGGCCACTCTCGGTTCTTCGGCGGAACTTTAGTGGCTACATATAAGGTTTTGCCAGGGTGGTTTCGCAGTGCTTCGCCAAGCATTTTTTCGCTGTGGCCACGGCCATAAATCCACGCCGTATCGAAAAAGTTGCAGCCTAGTTGAATCGAATGTTCCAACGCCGCCAGGCCGCTGACATCGGATGAACCCGTCCAGCCTCCCTCACCACCCGCGACGCCCCACATGCCATATCCAACTTCAGAAACATTCCATTCCAGTCGTCCAAATCGCCGGTATTTCATCGCCCGCTCGCTATAGAGTTATTTTATTCAGGACGCGATAAGCGCACTCATGTAGCGATCACCCTGATCACTAATGTCTCGAGTACTTGGAAAGTATGCGCAGCAAAAAAACAAAGTAAAAATATCAATTTAGTGGCTAGCTATTCATTTCTGATATGATCTGGCGTGTTCAATTCACCGCGAGATTGGCTCATGAATTTCAGTTTTCGCCATGTGGAAGTATTCTGGGCGGTAATGACCACAGGCAGTGCTACAGCTGCTGCTGCACTTCTGCATACCTCGCAGCCCACCATCAGCCGAGAGCTCAGCCGGTTCGAAACGCTGACTCAGTTGACGTTGTTCAAGCGCGCGGGCGCGAAGTTGATTCCGACCGAGCATGGGCTGATGTTGTTCGATGAAGTTCAACGCAGCTATGTGGGGTTGGCCCGTGTGAAAAATGCCGTCGAGGCCATCAGGCATTTTCGGCAAGGGCAAATTTCGTTGACGTGTATACCGGCTTTCTCGAATGCCCTGTTACCGCAGGTCTGCCAGGATTTCTGCAGTAAATTTCCGGGCGTGAGCATTAATATCACGCCCCAGGAATCGCCTGCCCTCGAGGAGTCGCTGACGGCGCAGCGTTATCACCTGGGGCTGACTGAAACCCTGGAAACACCCCCGGGCACCTACATCGAAACACTCTTAAACCTCGACGTGGTGTGTGTCTTACCGTCTGATCATGCATTGAATGCGAAAACAGTCCTCACGCCACAAGACTTCGAGGGGCAAAATTTTGTTTACCTTGCAGCGGATGATCCCTACAGAATAAAAACCGACGCTATCTTCCATCAGTCAGGCATTGAAAGACGACTGGTGGTCGAGACACATAACGCGAGCGCCGTGTGCGCGACCGTCAATCTGGGGGTGGGCGTTGCCATTGTGAATCCGCTCACAGCCCTCGACTATGTCGGGCGAGGTTTGCAGATCCGTCGCTTTTCCCATTCGATTTCTTACTGTGTGAGTGTCGTACGCCCGTTGCACCGCCCCGAATCGTCTACCGTGGAGCACTTTGTTGATGTCCTTCGAAGCAATTGCCAGCAGATAAGCACTCGGTTAGGCAATCTCTGAAAAAGCCCTTCCTGCCGGTGACACGCTCACCCGACACACAGCGCCCGAGTCCCGGTGAAACGGATGTGCGTCACTGATGGCGAGTTTGCGAATATTACGTTACTGTATGCCTGTACAGTGATTGAGTAGAGGGAACGCCCGTGGTGAATGTTGAACAACTGAAAAGCAGCGTCAATCGCATGTCCGCCGATGTGGTGCGCGACGCGGTGAACGAGCTGCGCCTGGATGGCCTGGTCACGGAAGGCAAGACGCCCTTTAATAAAGTGCATTTCAACACCTGCTTTGCGGAAATCGAGGCATTGTTCCAGCGCGCCGGTTACCACAAGCAGTTGGATGTGGTGGGTTACCAGGGGTTGTTGTACGCGCTTTACGATCCTGGCCGCTGGGAAGCGGTGGACGTGCTGCGCTGGCTCAAGGAATTCACCGAAGCCGCCAGCGCCTCGCCGATCCTGCGCGCCGAATTGGCCAAGGCCTGAGATCCGCCCTAGGCTCCATCCCGCTCCATGCGGGATAATGCCCGCCTGATTCTCCAGGCTTCGAGCATTGTCATGTCATCTTCCGGTTTTTCCGCATCCCAGCATCAAGCCAGCACGTTGTATTTGCCACCTGGCCCTTGGGCGACGGTGCTGGAGTGCCTGTGCGAGCACTTTGCGGCGATCAGCCGTGAACAGTGGCTGGACCGCATCGCCCGTGGCCGAGTGCTGGACGTTAACGGCGCGCCAATCAGCCTGGACCTGGCCTACAAAGAAGGCCTGTGCATTTACTACTTTCGCGAAGTGCCGAATGAAAAGGTGATCCCGGCGCTGGAAACCATCCTGTACGCCGACGAACACCTGGTAGTGGCCGACAAACCGCACTTTCTGCCGGTGACGCCAGCCGGTGAGTATGTCGAGCAGACCTTGTTGCGCCGCCTGATTCGTCGCCTGGATAACCCCTCGCTGGTGCCGTTGCACCGCATTGACCGACACACCGCAGGGCTGGTGCTGTTCTCGGCCAACCCGCAAAGCCGTTCGGCGTATCAACAGCTGTTTCCCACGCGGCGCATCGAAAAATTCTACGAAGCTATCGCCCCCGCCTTACCGAACCTGACCTTCCCGAGGGTGCACAAAAGCCGTCTGGTGGATGGCGAACCGTTCTTTCGCATGCAGGAAGGGCCCGGTGCCAGCAATACCGAAACCGCGGTGGAAGTGCGCGAAAAAAATGGCGACTTATGGCGCTACGGCCTGTTCCCCGTGACCGGCAAAAAGCACCAACTGCGGGTGCACATGACGGCGCTTGGGGCGAGTATCTGCAATGACCCGTTCTACCCCGACGTGATCAAGGATGCCGAGGACGACTACGCCAACCCGCTCAAACTGCTGGCCCAAGGCGTGAGTTTTATCGACCCGGTCACCGGTGAACAGCGCGATTTCCGTAGCCAGATCACCCTCGATTGGTGACCCTCGGAAACGACAAGGCCCGCACGAGGCGGGCCTTGTTGGCAAGCGCTAAGACTTACAGATCTTTAACGGTGCGAACCTGATCTTTGTTGATGCGGGTTTGCTTACCGTCAAGTTGTTCGAACTCATAGAAGCCCGAAGCCTTGTCGTATTTAGGGGTGTCGACGGCCTGGATTTCGCGACCGTCATTCAGGGTGATCACTGTAGGCGAGGCGCAACCGGCGAGAGTGGCGAGGCCCAGTGCAAGCATGAGAGCGGCGATGGTCCGTTGAGTCATGAGTTTGTCTCCGAGAGAATTCTTTTAAATGGCTGACCTTGTGACGCGCACGGCGTCGACAAAGTTCCTTGTGCGAGGTTCATTCTGACACGCCAGAGGCCGGGTGCAACAGCTCAGGTGTATTCAGGTTGGCCAGGCGCGGGTCTTCAGCCTGGCATTCCAGCCCCACGCCACCCAGTTGCAACAGGATCTTGCGCGGGCTGCGCTCACCGGCGTGCCAGGCCCGTTCTACCTCGGTTTGCAGGTGAGTCGGGATGATGCAGATCAAGGGTTCCCAGAACTCGCCATGGCGCACCATCACGGGCAGCTGCGGGTTGCGGCGAGCTGTCTCACGCAAGTCGGTGAGCAATCCCACGTCGATGTTTGGCACGTCGCACGGCAGTATCAGCAAGTGCCCATGACGCGCGGCGGCCAATCCGGCGCGGATGCCGGCCAGCGGGCCGGGGAAGTCCGGGCTGTTGTCACTCACCAACTGGTCGGCATAGGGCGCATAGAGGTCGTGGTTGCGGTTGCACGAGATAATCAGATCATCTGTCAGCGGCCGGGTCAGGCGCTGCAAGTGTGCAATCAATGGCTGGCCGTGCCAGGGCAGCAGGCCTTTGTCCTGGCCGCCCATGCGGTGGCCACGGCCACCGGCCAGCAGCAGAATCGAACAGGGCAGGGGCGAAGAATCGAAAGACATGGTGGTTCCGCTGCGGCAGGTAAATAGGGCCCTGTGATATAACATCGGGCTGTTCCTTCGACAACCGGACCGAGCCATGAACGCCAAGGCTGATGCGCCCTTCGTACCCCTGAATATCGCTGTACTGACCGTCAGCGACACCCGCACCCTGGACACCGACACCTCCGGCCAGGTCTTCGTCGACCGCCTGACTGCCGCGGGCCACAACCTGGCCGAGCGCGTGCTGCTCAAGGACGACCTCTACAAAATTCGCGCCCAAGTCGCGCATTGGATCGCCGAAGACGTGGTGCAAGTGGTGCTGATCACTGGCGGCACCGGTTTCACCGGCCGCGACAGCACACCCGAAGCGGTGAGCTGCCTGCTCGACAAGCAAGTCGACGGCTTTGGCGAACTGTTCCGTCAGATTTCCGTGGCCGACATCGGCACCTCCACCGTGCAGTCGCGTGCCCTGGCCGGCCTGGCCAACGGCACGCTGGTGTGCTGCCTGCCGGGCTCCACCAATGCGGTGCGCACTGGCTGGGATGGCATCCTCGCCGAGCAACTGGATAACCGCCACCGCCCGTGCAACTTCGTCCCCCACTTGAAGCAGGCCGAACCCTGCGAATCCCGTGGGTAAGCCCGGCAAGGGCGGCGCCTTGATGCCGGTGGAAGACGCATTGCGCCAACTGCTGGACATGGCCGAAGCCGCGCCGATCCGTGAGCCGCACGTGCTGCCCCTGGCCGACTGCGACGGCCGCGTGCTGGCGCAGGATTTAGTCTCCACCCTCGACCTGCCGCCCTGGCCAAACAGTGCCATGGACGGTTACGCCCTGCGCCTTGCGGACTGGACGGGCGAGCCCTTGCCCGTCAGCCAGCGCATCTTCGCAGGCCAGGCGCCGCAGCCGCTGGCGGCCGGCACCTGCGCGCGCATCTTTACCGGCGCACCGGTGCCTGAAGGCGCCGATTGCGTAGAGATGCAGGAAAACGCCGTGGCCCACGCCGACGAACGCGTGAGCTTCACCGAGCCGTTGCAGCGGGGCCAGAACATCCGCCCCCAAGGCCAGGAAACCACGGTCGGCGAGTTGGTCTTGAACGCCGGTACCCGCCTGGGCCCGATTGAGCTGGGCCTGGCCGCGTCTCTGGGCCACGACCGCCTGAGTGTGGTGCGCCGCGTGCGCGTGGCCGTGCTGTCCACCGGCGACGAGTTGATCGAACCCGGCTTGCCCCTGGGCCCGGGGCAGATCTACAACAGTAACCGCCGTGTGCTGTGCAGTTGGCTTGTGCGCATGGGCTGTGAAGTGATCGATGCCGGGATTCTGCCGGATGACCTGGAAAAAACCCGCAAGCGCCTGGCAGACTTGGGCAGTGTCGACCTGATTCTGTCGACCGGTGGTGTGTCGGTGGGCGAGGCGGACTTCCTCGGCATCGCCCTGCGCGAAGAGGGCGAGTTGGCCCTGTGGAAGCTGGCGATCAAGCCGGGTAAACCGCTGACTTTTGGCCACTTCCGCGGCGTGCCGGTGATCGGCCTGCCCGGCAACCCGGCCTCAACCCTGGTGACGTTTGCGCTGCTGGCGCGGCCCTATCTGCTGCGCCGCCAAGGTGTGCAAGACGTCGAACCGTTGCGCGTCGAAGTGCCGGTGGGGTTCGTGTGGCCCAAGCCGGGCAACCGCCGCGAGTACCTGCGCGGGCGGATCGAGCAGGGCCGGGCGATCATCTACCGCAACCAGAGCTCTGGCGTGCTACGCAGCGCGGCGTGGGCAGAAGGGTTTGTGGAGGTGCTGGAAGGGACGACGTTGGCTATCGGGGACAAAGTCAATTTCATTCCCCTGAGCGAAGTGCTGAACTAAACACAGATAAAAAATGTGTAGATCGTTCCCACGCTCTGCGTGGGAATGCATCTTGTGACGCTCCGCGTCACCATTGCGCAGGGCTTGAATCTTACGTCGGCATCGGGACGCAGAGCTTCCCCGGCGGCATTCCCACGCAGAGCGTGGGAACGATCATCCCGTCAGTAATCATCCCCACGCTCAGTCACATCCCGCTCCACCGGCTCGGCATTCGGGTCATACCCCACCGGGAACTTGCCCTTCAGCGTCCATGCAAACGCAATAATCTCCGCCACTGTGCGGTACAACTCCTCCGGAATGCTGTCGCCCAATTCCATGCGCGCCAGCAGCTTCACCAGCTCGGCATTTTCGTAGATCGGCACCTCATTTTCCCGCGCCAACTTCAAGATGGCTTCAGCCAGGGCATCGTCGCCCTTGGCGGTCAGGGTCGGCGCTTGCTGGCCGTCGTACTTGAGGGCAATCGCCTGGCGCGGTGGGGTTGGGTTTTTCATGCGGTTTCATCCACCCAGCGTTGTTCCAGCCCGGTTCTTGGCCCACGAGGTGGGGTGCCGAGGTGGCAATCGAGGTCGCCGACGTTGAGGCCCGAGGTCACCAGGCGCTCGCGCAAGCTGCTCAAATGGCTTTCGATCAAGCTGGCGGTAAAGGGCCGAGTCGCCCACAGCTGGCTGGACAGTTTGCCCTGCGTCAGTTGCGCCTGAACCTGCAACGGCCCCAAGGGCTCCATGTCGAAGGCCAGCTCGACGCGCCAGAGCATCTGCTTGGGGTCTTTTATGTCTTTGCGTTCGGGCTGGTCTTTGTCCGGCGCCGGTTCTTCGCGCTGGAACTTGACCTGCAACGGCACGATGTCCTGCAAGGTGCGCATGGGGATTTCCAGCTGCCAGGTGGTCTGCAGGCGGCCATCGGCGGTGGTGCCGGTTTGCTCCAGGCTCGACAGCTGATGGCTCTGCAGGCGCGAAATCGCCCCGGCAGCCAGGCGCAGCAGGTTTTCCAGGTCGCCTTCGCCTTCCAGTTTCGCCATCAGCCGCTCGGGCAGCGGGAAGCCGGCGGGTGTTTGCCGGGCGCTGACCTGGCCGAGCGTGTTCAGCGGGCTGCGCACGAAATTGGGCAACACCTGGGCCAGGGTATTGGCGGCGAGAATCGCATTGAGGTTGGTGGCGGACGGCAGCGCCGGCAGCAAGTCGGCGACCAGGCGCAGCAGCGCGCCTTTCATGTCCAACGGCGGTATCTGCGGGTTTTGCCCGGCCAGCAGTTTGGCTTCAAGGAACGCGCCGCTGTTTTGTACCAGTTGCGCCAATACCTTGGGGTTGCTGACTTGGGCCAGGTCGGGCAGCGCCGCCAGTAAACGCGCAGCCGCAGCGCGCAGGTCGGTGGACGTGCTGTCGTCCGTGGGCAAGTTTTGCAGCGCGGTGAAGACCACGTCCAACGAGCCTTGGCGACTTTGCTGGGTGGAGAGCTGTTGCGCGACCGCCAATTGATCCTTGAGCCCGCTCAGCGGCACGAAATTCAAGGTCTGTGCGTTCTGCACCACGGCGCTGAGCAAGCTGCCGACCCGCAGCGGCTGCGGGCTCTCCAGCGTCAGTGTGGTGCCGGCCAGGGCGTTGTTGAGCACGGTCACCAGCGAGCGATAGATCGCCGGTTGCGCAGTGCCTTGGGGCAGCATCTGCGTGGTCAGCACCTTGGCCTGCAGCAGCGTGCCCTCCGGCATTTGCGTGGTGTCGATGCGGGTGAGCGCGGCCACATTGGCGCTCAAGGCTTGCTGCAAGGAAATGGTCAGGTTGCCGGTGGGCGTCTGGCTCACCGCCACATTGCTGCCCAGCGGCAAAGGCTGGGCGCTGCTGGCCTGCACCAAGGTCTGGCGGCCACCTTCGAGGGTCAACTTGAGCAACAGCTGAAAGGCATCGCCGCCTTGTTTAAGTGCAATCACCTCGGCGTTGACGGTTTTTCCAGGGTCGATCAGGCCGGTCTGCGGCTCCAGCAGCTTAAGCAGCTCACCGGTCGGCGGCAGCGGGGCAGGGCTGGTCACCGGGGCAGGCGGCAGCGTAGGAAGGTTGATCTCACCGGTCATCGTGCGCGTCGTCTCTGGGGAAATTGCCCTCTTTAGAGTAGGGCATCGCATGTATAATGCCGCCCGTCTGCAAAGAGAGCGGTAAAAACCTCACAACTATTTGATCCAGCTCTCTAAAATCGGTCGCCAAAGCCGTTATTGTGCTTTTCTCTATAACGGCTGCTGCACCGCCGACTTGAACCGTAAAGGCCCGCGATCTTTTGACCAGCCCTCTTCTTGAAGCCGTAGCGCTCTCCTGTGAACGCGACCTGCGCCTGCTGTTCGAGCACCTCGACCTGCGGCTGGCGGGCGGCGACATGGTGCAAATCAGCGGCCCCAATGGCAGCGGCAAGACCAGTTTGCTGCGCCTGCTGGCCGGGTTGATGCAGCCGACGGCCGGTGAGGTGCGACTCAACGGCAAACCCCTGACCGAACAGCGCAGCGAGCTGGCTCGCAACCTTGTCTGGATCGGCCACGCTGCCGGCATCAAGGATGTGCTCACGCCGGAAGAAAACCTCAGTTGGCTCAGCGCCCTGCATCACCCGGCCTCCCGCGACAATATCTGGCAAGCCCTGGCGGCTGTCGGCCTCAAGGGTTTCGAAGACGTGCCCTGTCACACCCTGTCCGCCGGCCAACAGCGCCGCGTGGCCCTGGCGCGTTTGTATCTGCCTGGCCCGCCGTTGTGGGTTCTCGACGAACCGTTCACCGCCCTCGACAAACAAGGCGTCGCCCAACTCGAAGAACACCTGGCCCGACACTGCGAGCAGGGCGGCCTCATCGTGCTCACCACTCACCACACGCTGGCGCGCATGCCCGCCGGTTACCGCGACCTCGACTTGGGCCGGTGGTCGCTATGAGTGTGTTCGCCCTGTTGGTCGCCCGTGAAGCGCGCTTGTTGTGCCGTCGCCCGGCTGAATTGGCGAACCCGCTGGTGTTTTTCGCCATCGTCATCGCGCTGTTCCCGTTGGCGGTCGGCCCCGAGACTAAACTGTTGCAAACCTTGTCCCCAGGGTTAGTGTGGGTAGCCGCGCTTTTATCGGTGTTGCTCTCGCTGGACGGGCTGTTTCGCAGTGATTTTGAAGACGGTTCCCTGGAACAGTGGGTCCTTTCGTCGCACCCTTTGCCACTTCTGGTACTGGCCAAGGTACTGGCACACTGGGCTTTTTCCGGCTTGGCGCTAGTCTTGCTCTCACCGCTGCTGGCGATGATGCTGGGTTTGCCCGTCGAATGCCTGCCGGTGCTGCTTTTGTCGTTGTTGCTCGGTACGCCGGTGCTCAGCCTGTTGGGGGCGGTGGGCGCCGCGTTAACCGTCGGTTTGAAGCGGGGTGGCCTGTTGCTGGCCCTGCTGATTCTGCCTTTGTATATCCCGGTGTTGATCCTCGGCAGCGGCGCCTTGCAGGCCGCGCTCATGGGCATGCCGGCGACCGGTTACCTCTTGTGGCTTGGCAGCCTGACCGCCCTGGCGGTAACCCTGACACCCTTTGCTATAGCGGCTGGCCTGAAGATCAGCGTCGGCGAATAATGAGGTCTGGTCAGGGGTTAACCCTGGCCAGTAAAGACCCTGAGAGCTTCTTGCCAAGACAAGAGGCCACCGTGATGGAAACAGCAATGAACTGGACCTGGTTTCACAAGCTCGGCTCGCCCAAATGGTTTTACGGCATCAGCGGCAAGCTGCTGCCGTGGTTGAGCGTCGCCGCCGTGTTGCTGATCGGCATCGGCCTGGTCTGGGGCCTGGCCTTCGCGCCGCCGGACTACCAGCAAGGCAACAGCTTTCGCATCATCTATATCCACGTGCCCGCCGCGATGCTGGCGCAGTCCTGCTACGTGATGCTGGCCGTGTGCGGCATCGTCGGCCTGGTGTGGAAGATGAAGCTGGCCGACGTGGCCCTGCAATGCGCCGCGCCCATCGGCGCATGGATGACCGCCGTGGCGCTGGCCACCGGTGCGATCTGGGGCAAACCGACGTGGGGCTCGTGGTGGGTGTGGGATGCGCGCCTCACCTCCATGCTGATCCTGCTGTTCCTGTACTTCGGCCTGATCGCGCTGGGCAATGCCATCAGTAATCGTGACAGCGCCGCCAAGGCCTGCGCGGTGCTGGCCATCGTCGGCGTGATCAACATCCCGATCATCAAATACTCGGTGCAGTGGTGGAACACCCTGCACCAGGGCGCCACCTTCACCCTCACCGAAAAACCGGCCATGCCGGTAGAAATGTGGGCGCCACTGCTGCTGATGGTGCTGGGGTTCTACTGTTTCTTCGGCGCCGTGCTGCTGATGCGCATGCGCTTGGAAGTGCTCAAGCGCGAAGCCCGCACCAGTTGGGTCAAGGCCCACGTGCAGGCCAGCCTGGGAGCCCGGGGATGAGTTTTGCCTCTTTCAGTGATTTTCTCGCCATGGGCCATCACGGCCTGTATGTCTGGACGGCCTATGGCATTTGCCTGGCGGTGCTGGCCCTCAACGTCGCCGCGCCGATCCTGGCCCGCAAGCGTTACCTGCAACAAGAGGCGCGTCGTTTGCGCCGGGAGACCGATAAGTGAATCCGCTGCGTAGAAAGCGTCTGTTAATCATCCTCGCCATCATGGCCGGCGTCGGCATTGCCGTGACCCTGGCCTTGAGCGCCCTGCAGCAGAATATCAACCTGTTCTACACCCCGACCCAGATCGCCAACGGCGAAGCGCCGGTAGACAAGCGTATCCGCGCGGGCGGCATGGTGGAGAAGGGCTCGCTGAAGCGTACCGGTGATTCCCTGGACGTCACCTTTGTGGTCACCGACTTCAATAAAGCCGTGACCATTACCTATCGCGGCATCCTCCCGGACCTGTTCCGCGAAGGGCAGGGCATCGTCGCCCTAGGCAAACTCAATGCCGATGGCGTGGTGGTGGCCGATGAAGTGCTGGCCAAGCACGATGAGAAATACATGCCGCCCGAGGTCACCAAGGCCTTGAAAGACAGCGGCCAGTCGGCTCCAACACCTGCCAAGGAGGGCTAAGTTAATGACGTCCGCACTGTTTATTCCGGAGTTGGGCCAGTTGGCGATGATCCTCGCCCTGTGCTTTGCCGTCGTCCAGGCTGTGGTGCCGTTGCTCGGCGCCTGGCGCGGCGACCGCTTGTGGATGAGCCTGGCGCAGCCGGCCGCCTGGGGCCAGTTCGCGTTTCTGCTGTTCGCGTTTGGTTGCCTGACCTACGCCTTCATGACCGACGACTTTTCCGTCGCCTATGTCGCCAATAACTCCAACAGCGCCTTGCCCTGGTACTACAAGTTCAGTGCCGTATGGGGCGCCCACGAAGGCTCGCTGCTGCTGTGGGCCCTGATCCTCGGCGGCTGGACCTTCGCCGTGTCGGTGTTCTCGCGCCAACTGCCGCAAGTCATGCTGGCGCGGGTGCTGGCGGTGATGGGCATGATCAGCATCGGTTTTTTGCTGTTCCTGATCATGACCTCCAACCCGTTCAGCCGCATGCTGCCGCAGATCCCGGTGGACGGGCATGACCTCAACCCGCTGCTGCAGGATATCGGCCTGATCGTGCACCCGCCGATGCTCTACATGGGTTATGTCGGGTTCTCGGTGGCCTTTGCCTTCGCCATCGCTGCCTTGCTCGGCGGGCGGCTGGACGCGGCCTGGGCGCGCTGGTCGCGGCCGTGGACCATCGTCGCCTGGGCTTTCCTCGGTATCGGCATCACCTTGGGCTCGTGGTGGGCCTACTACGAACTCGGCTGGGGCGGCTGGTGGTTCTGGGACCCGGTGGAAAACGCCTCCTTCATGCCGTGGCTGGTGGGCACCGCGCTGATTCACTCATTGGCCGTCACCGAAAAGCGCGGCGTGTTCAAGAGCTGGACCGTGCTGCTGGCCATCGCCGCATTTTCCCTCAGCCTGCTCGGCACCTTCCTTGTGCGTTCGGGCGTGTTGACCTCGGTGCACGCGTTCGCTTCCGACCCTGCGCGCGGCGTGTTCATCCTGATCTTCCTGCTGTTCGTAGTCGGCGGCTCACTCACGCTGTTCGCCCTGCGCGCGCCCGTGGTCAAGAGCCAGGTGGGCTTTAACCTGTGGTCGCGCGAAACCCTGCTGCTGGGCAATAACCTGGTGCTGGTGGTGGCCGCATCGATGATCCTGCTCGGCACCTTGTACCCGTTGGTGCTGGATGCCCTGAGCGGCGCCAAGCTGTCCGTGGGCCCGCCGTACTTCAACGCCTTGTTTATCCCGTTGATGGGCCTGTTGATGGTGGTGATGGCGGTCGGCATGCTGGTGCGCTGGAAAGACACCCCGGTGAAATGGCTGGCGGGCATGCTGATGCCGGTGCTGCTCGGCAGTGTGGCCTTGGCGGTGATCGCCGGGTTTGCCTACGGCGACTTCAACTGGGCGGTGCTCGCCACTTTCCTGCTCGCCGCCTGGGTGTTGCTGGCCGGCGTGCGCGATATTTTCGACAAAACCCGCCACAAAGGCCTGATCAAAGGCCTGCCGACGCTGACCCGCAGCTACTGGGGCATGCAGGTCGCGCACATCGGCATCGCCGTGTGCGCCCTCGGCGTGGTGCTCTCCAGCCAGAACAGCGCCGAGCGCGACCTGCGCCTGGCGCCCGGCGAGTCCATGGACTTGGCCGGTTACCACTTCATCTTCGAAGGCGCCAAGCACTTCGAAGGCCCGAACTTCACGTCGGACAAAGGCACCGTGCGCGTGGTGCGCAACGGCAAGGAAGTGGCCGTGCTGCACCCGGAAAAACGCCTGTACACCGTGCAAAGCTCAATGATGACCGAAGCCGGCATCGACGCCGGTTTCACCCGCGACCTCTATGTGGCGCTGGGTGAACCGCTGGGCGACGGCGCCTGGGCCGTGCGCGTGCACGTCAAACCGTTCGTGCGCTGGATCTGGTTCGGCGGGTTGCTCACCGGTTTCGGTGGTTTGCTGGCCGCGCTGGACCGGCGTTATCGGGTCAAGGTCAAGAGCCGGGTGCGTGAAGCCCTTGGCCTGCAGGGAGCAGCGGCATGAAGCGTTGGTTGATGGTGTTACCGCTGGCGGCGTTTCTGGTGGTGGCGGTGTTTCTGTATCGCGGCTTGTACCTGGACCCGGCCGAGCTGCCTTCGGCGATGATCGGCAAGCCGTTCCCGGCGTTCAGCCTGAAGACGGTGCAGGGCGACAAAACCTTGACCCAGGCCGACCTGTTGGGCAAACCGGCGCTGGTCAACGTGTGGGCGACCTGGTGCATCTCGTGCCGCGTCGAGCACCCGGTGCTGAACAAACTGGCTGAGAAGGGCGTGGTGATCTACGGCATCAACTACAAGGACGACAATGCAGCGGCCTTGAAGTGGCTGGCCGAGTTTCACAACCCGTATCAACTGGATATCCGCGATGAAGACGGCAACCTCGGTTTGAACCTTGGCGTATACGGCGCCCCGGAAACCTTCTTCATCGATGCCAAGGGCGTGATCCGCGACAAGTACGTCGGCGTGATCGACGAAGTGGTCTGGCGCGAGCAACTCGCCGCCAAGTACCAGGCGCTGGTCGATGAGGTCACGCCATGAAGCGTTTGTTAGCCGCTGCTGTTCTCGCACTTGGACTGGTCGGCGTTGCGCATGCGGCCATCGACACCTACGAGTTCGCCAAGGACGGTGACCGCGAGCGTTTTCGCGAACTGACCAAGGAGCTGCGCTGCCCCAAGTGCCAGAACCAGGACATCGCCGACTCCAACGCGCCCATCGCCGCCGACCTGCGCAAAGAGATTTTCCGCATGCTGGGGGAGGGCAAGGACAACCAGCAGATCATCGACTTCATGGTCGACCGCTACGGTGATTTCGTGCGCTACAAACCGGCCCTCACTGGCAAGACCGCGCTGCTCTGGTTCGGCCCCGCCGGGCTGTTGCTGGCCGGTGTGGTGGTGATGGCCGTGATCGTGCGCCGTCGCCGCGCCGCCCCTACCGATGGTTCCGACGCGCTATCTCCTGAAGAGCGCAAACGCCTCGACCAATTGCTGGACACCAAGACTGATGATTGATTTTTGGCTCGCAGCAGGGTTGCTGCTCCTGATTGCCCTGAGTTTCCTGTTGATCCCTGTACTGCGCGACCGCCGTGCCCAGCGTGAAGAGGATCGCACCGCGCTGAACGTGGCGCTTTACCAGGAGCGCGTGGCCGAGCTGCAAGTGCAGCAGGACGAAGGCGTGCTCAACGCCGCGCAACTCGACACCGGCCGCGCCGAAGCGGCCCGCGAATTGTTGGCCGACACTGAAGGTGTGGAAAAACCTCGCGAATCGCGCCTGGGCAAACCGCTGCCTTTTTTGGCGGCGTTTCTGGTGCCGATTTTGGGCGTTGCGCTGTACCTGCATTACGGGGCCAGCGACAAGGTTGAACTGACCCGCGAATTCTCCCAGCCGCCGGTGTCGATGCAAGACATGACCCAGCGCCTGGAGCGTGCCGCCGCTGCCCAGCCGGATTCGCCGGAAGGCCTTTACTTCCTCGGTCGCGCCTACATGGCCCAGGACCGCTCGGCCGATGCGGCGAAAGTCTTCGAGCGCACCGTAGCTCTGGCCGGCCGCCAGCCGGAACTGCTCGGCCAGTGGGCGCAGGCGCAGTACTTTGCCGACAATAAACAATGGTCGCCCAAGGTGCAGGCGCTGACCGATGAAGCCTTGAAGCTGGACCCCAAGGAAGTCACCAGCCTTGGCCTGCTGGGTATTGCCGCCTTTGAAGGCCAGCGTTATCAGGAAGCTATCGACTACTGGAACCGCCTGTTGGCGCAGTTGCCACCGCAAGACAATTCCCGTGTTGCGCTGCAAGGTGGCATCGACCGCGCGGCGGAAAAGCTCAAAGAGAGCGGTGGCACCGTCGCCCAAGCGCCTAAGGCTGTTCTGAAAGTGCGCGTGGATTTGTCTGCCGACGTGAAGGCCAAAGCCCTGCCAACCGACAGCGTGTTCATCTTCGCCCGCGCGGTCTCCGGCCCGCCTGCGCCGCTGGCGGCCAAGCGCGTTACCGTCGCTGATCTGCCGATCACCGTCGAACTGGGCGATGCCGATGCGATGATGCCGCAGTTGAAACTGTCGAACTTCCCAGAAGTCCAACTGGTTGCGCGCATATCCCGGGCAGGTGTTCCAACCACTGGCGAATGGATCGGCCGCAGCCAACCCTTGGCCAGCACTACCACTGCCTTGCAGCAGCTGACCATCGACAGTCCGGATAAGTAACTTGAGGAAACGCCTATGACCGCATTTGCACGCATCACCTTGCTCAGCCTGGTACTCGGCTTGAGCGCTTGTGCGGTTCACCGGCCACCTCCCGCGCCCACCGGCCCGACCATCCCACCGTCGGGCCCGTCGACCCAGCCGGGCACCAAGCCTTCCGGCCCGGTTACCCCGTCGCCGAAACCGCTGCCGAGCAAATCGCCAACCTTCGCCCCACCACCGGGCGCCGCCAGCCACTGGGACGGCAAGATGCAGGTGTATGTGCTGGAAGAGCAGCCGGATACCTTCTACCGCCAGCGCACCTATTACCGTTGGAGCAACGGCTGGAGCCGCTCCATCAGCCCGAACGGCCCGTGGGAAGACACCGACGTGCAGGGCGTGCCGCCGGGGTTGAGCAAGCAATACGCGCAATGACAAAAGGCGACCTTCGGGTCGCCTTTTTCATAACCTTGAAATACATCCCTTCAAACACTGAAGATCAAATGTGGGAGCGGGCTTGCTCGCGAAAGCGCAGTGTCAGCCAGCCCATCAATCACTGACCCACCGCCTTCGCGAGCAAGCCCGCTCCCACAGGGGACCTCTGTACGACCCAGAAATGCATTCCCGCCAACAACACAGCCCAAGTGTGGGAGCGGGCTTGCCCGCGATGGCGGCCTATCAGCCAGACATTTATTGCCTGACCCACCGCCATCGCAGGCAAGCCAGCTCCCACAGGAGATCGCCTCAGCCATCAGGCCACGGGGCACTCCCGATTCAGCGCTTGATCCACCAACAACTGCGCAATCTCAAGCATCTGCACCACCGCCAGTACCTGCTTGCGGCTTGAGCCATCCAAGTGCTCGGCACAGTCGTACGCACACACAGTCGCCGATTCGAGCATTTCGCTGGCATTGCTCAAGGCAACTTCGGTGCTGAGGCCGGGGCGGACGGTGAAGATGAGGTCGGGTGGGGTTTGTGGGGTGTCATCTGAAGGGGATGACAGTGGGTCAGGCGTTACTTTTTTCATACGGATGCTCCGTGAGTTATGAAAAAAGCGCCCACTAAAGGCTATGGGCGCTTATGCGCCTGGATCATTCGGGCTTCCACACCCGGCCGCTGATTTTGCAACGACCCACGGAGGTTAGCGATGAGGTTTGGTCGCACGCAACCCGAAAATTGTGTAGGGCGTTTCTTCACGTCACTTTGCCGATCGCGACCGGAGGATGTAAGGAGGCGGCTGTACACAGGGCGGTAGACCGGTCACAGAAAACCCGTAGGCCGAAGCCTCCCATGCACAGCCGCCACAAAGCAGCCTGAAAAAAAGGTGAGCCGTACGCAGTTTGGTCGACCGGGGAATGGGAAACCCGGCAGGGCTTGGCCCTCCTGCGTACGGCTCGGTCCACATAATGGAGGCCGATTAGATGAGTGGGCGTAGGGAAAGTCTTAGATCGTTCCCGCGCTCTGCGTGGGAATGCATCCCGTGACGCTCTGCGTCACCCTTGCCCAGTGCGTGAGTCACGCGCCGACTTCGGGACGCGGAGCGTCCCAGGCGGTATTCCCACGCAGAGCGTGGGAACGATCAAAATCCCCTGTGGCGAGGGAGCTTGCTCCCGCTGGACTGCGCAGCAGTCCCAATCCAGTCACCGTCGATCACCCTGACACACCGCCCCAGCCGGTTGTGGGGCCGCTTCGCAGCCCAGCGGGAGCAAGCTCCCTCGCCACAGGGCGTAGATCGTTCCCACGCGCTGCGTGGAAATGCATCCCGTGACGCTCTGCGTCACCCTTGCGCAGGGTTCGGGACGCGGAGCGTCCCAGGCGGCGTTCCCACGCGGAGCGTGGGAACGATCAATTGCGGTGGCTTTGCAACCTTTCACAAAACCTTCATCAATCCGCCGCCCGCCAGTCATGTGCAAGTAATAGCACTGACACCTCCCGCGCCTACTGTCGTTTGAACTCAACCGCAGCCCTCTTGTGGCTGTTCAAACAAGACAGAGAAGCCCATGACTCACGCTATCCATGTCGATCACTTGAACAAGACCTTTGCGAAGAAATCCGCATTGGTCGACCTCGAACTCACCATTGCTGCCGGTGAGATGGTCGCGCTGATTGGCGCTTCCGGTTCCGGCAAGTCCACGTTGTTGCGCCATTTGGCGGGGCTGGCCTGTTGCGACAAGAGCAACGGCGGCAGCGTCAAGGTGCTCGGTCGGGAGGTGCAGGCCAGTGGACGGCTCAATGGCAAGGTGCGGCGGTTGCGTGCAGACATCGGCTACATCTTCCAGCAGTTCAACCTGGTCAACCGCCTGAGCGTGCTCGACAACGTGCTGCTCGGTTGCCTGGGCCGCATGCCGCGCTGGCGTGGCAACTTAGGTTTGTTCAATGCCGAGGAAAAGGCCTTTGCCATGGAGTCCCTGGCCCGCGTCGGCCTGGCCGACCTGGCGGCGCAACGTGCATCGACCTTGTCCGGCGGCCAGCAGCAGCGTGTGGCGATTGCCCGCGCCTTGACCCAGCGCGCGGAAGTGATCCTCGCCGATGAGCCCATCGCCTCGCTCGACCCGGAGTCGGCGCGCAAGGTCATGGAGATCCTCGCCGACATCAACCGCCGCGACGGCAAGACCGTGGTGGTGACCCTGCATCAAGTCGATTACGCCATGCGCTATTGCCCGCGAGCCGTTGCGCTTAAAGGTGGGCGCATTCATTTCGACGGGCAGGGCAGCGCCATGAGCAGCCAGTTCCTCAACGATTTGTACGGTGCCGACGTCGACACCAGCCTGATGTTTTCCGACCAGACCCGCCACACCCAAGGCTCCCCTCGGCTGGCCCTGGCGCGCGCTTGAAACCCTACTCACGACCCACAGGAATCCTTTCCATGTTGAACCGTATCGGCCACGTGTTTCTGTCTGCGGTGTTGCTGGCCGGCGTCGCAATGGGCAACGCCCAGGCCGCCGACAAAGCCATCAATTTCGGCATCATGTCCACCGAGTCTTCGCAGAACCTCAAGAGCATCTGGCAGCCATTTCTGGATGACATGCACAAGAAGACCGGCCTGACCATCAACGCCACCTTCGCCTCCGACTACGCCGGCCTGATCCAGGGCATGCGCTTTAACAAGGTCGACGTGGCCTGGCTGGGCAACAAGGCGGCAATGGAGGCCGTGGACCGCTCCAACGGCGAGATCTTCGCCCAGACCGCCGCCGCCAATGGCGCTGCCGGTTACTGGAGCGTGCTGATCGTGCGCAAAGACAGCCCGATCAACAACGTCGACGACATGCTCAAGAACGCCAAGAACCTGACCTTCGGTAACGGCGACCCGAACTCCACCTCGGGCTACTTGGTGCCGGGCTATTACGTGTTCGCCAAGAACCACGTCGACGCCGCCACCGCGTTCAAACGCACGCTCAACTCCAGCCATGAAGTGAACGCGTTGAGCGTGGCCAAGGGGCAGTTGGACGTCGCCACCTTCAACACCGAAAGCTGGGACCGCCTGGAAGTCACCCAGCCGGATAAGGCAGCACAGCTCAAGGTGATCTGGAAATCGCCGCTGATCCCGGCCGACCCGATGGTGTGGAGCAAGGCGCTCAGCGACAGCGAGAAGACCAAGATCCGCGATTTCTTCGCCCACTACGGCGACACCGCTGAAGAGAAGGCGGTGCTGAAGAACATGCAGCTGGGCAAGTTCCTCGCCTCCAGCGATGACCAGTTACTGCCGATCCGCCAGCTGGAGCTGTTCAAGCAGCGCACCACGATCAGCGCCGACGACAAGCTGGAAGCGGCTGACAAGGCCAAGAAGCTGGCTGACATCGACGCCGACCTGGCGAAGCTGCAGCAGCGCATCTCCGAGTTGGACAAGAAGACCGCAGCCAACGGCTAACCCCCTGTAGGAACGGGGTTTATGTGGGAGCGGGCTTGCTCGCGAAAGCGGTGAATCAGTCGCCGGATGGGTTGAATGACACTCCGCATTCGCGAGCAAGCCCGCTCCCACACAAGCCCGCTCCCACAGAGATCCGGTTCCCACAGTTATCGAGAGTGATCCAATGACTACCTTGCACGCTGAAGCTGTTGGCAAAAGGACTTGGCCGCAATACCTCGGCTGGGGCCTGTTCCTGGTGCTGCTGGCCTGGGCCTGGCACGGCGCGGAAATGAACCCGCTGGCGCTGTACCGCGATTCCGGAAACATGGCGACCTTCGCCGCCGACTTCTTCCCACCGGACTTCCACGAATGGCGCGCCTACCTCAAGGAGATGATCGTCACCGTGCAAATCGCGCTCTGGGGCACGGTGCTGGCCATCGTCTGCTCGGTGCCGCTGGGCATCTTGTGCGCCGACAACATCACCCCGTGGTGGGTGCACCAGCCGCTGCGCCGCGTGATGGATGCGTTCCGTTCCATCAATGAAATGGTCTTCGCGATGTTGTTCGTGGTCGCGGTCGGCCTCGGTCCCTTCGCCGGCGTATTGGCGCTGTGGATCAGCACCACTGGCGTGCTCGCCAAGCTGTTTGCCGAAGCCGTCGAAGCCATCGACCCAGGCCCGGTAGAGGGCGTGCGGGCCACTGGCGCGAGTGCCTTGCAGGAAGTGATCTACGGGGTAATCCCGCAAGTGATGCCGCTGTGGGTGAGCTACGCGCTGTATCGCTTCGAAGCCAACGTACGTTCGGCCACGGTGGTGGGCATGGTCGGCGCGGGCGGTATCGGCGTGATCCTCTGGGAAAACATCCGCGCCTTCCAGTTCGTACAAACCTGCGCGGTGCTGCTGGTGATCATCGTGGTGGTGAGCTGTATCGACGTGCTGTCCCAACGCCTGCGCAAGCAGTTCATCTGACGCCTGAGGGGTGCCCGCGCGGCGCTTTTTTTAAGCATGCAGTTGTCTAGACAAGATGAGCCGGTGTACCGCGAACTCGCGGACATCCTGCGCCGTGAACTGAGCAGCTACAGCGCCGGCGATTTCCTGCCCGGCGAGGTGCACATGGCCGAGCGCTTCGGCGTCAACCGCCACACCCTGCGCCGGGCCATCGACGAGCTGGTGTTCGAAGGCAGCCTGTTGCGCCGCCAAGGCAAGGGCACCCAGGTGCTCGACCGCCCGCTGATTTATTCGATGGGCGCCGAGACTTCCTACAGCCAATCGCTGTCGGCCCAGGGCGTCGGCGTGCAGGCGGTGTTGCTCAAGCGCCGCTACTGCTACGCCAGTCGCGATGAGGCTCTGCATTTAGGCATCGCCGAGATGGCGCCGATGATCGAGCTGCAAACCCTGCGCAAGCTCGATCACCAGCCCGTCAGCCTGATCCGCCATCGCTACTGCGCCAGCCGCGCGCCGTTGCTGGCCGACTACAACGGCGGTTCCTTGCGCCAGTACCTGCGCGAACGTGACCTGCCGCTGACCCGCACTCAAAGCCTGATTGGTGCGCGTTTGCCCAACCGTGATGAAGCCGCGCTGCTGATGATGCCTCGGCACTTGCCGGCCCTTACCGTTTTTACCCTTTCCTGCGATCGCGACGGCCGCCCGGTGGAGCTGGCGCAGTCCACCAGCCGTTCGGATCGCTTTCATTATCAGATTGTGACTTGAAAGAGACTTGAATGGAGACCCTGATGAATCTGTCCCCGCGTCAGCATTGGATTGGCGTATTAGCCCGCGCCCAGCTCAATGAATTGCAACCTCACGAAACCGCACTCAAGGATGCCGAGTACCAGCTGATCCGCGCCCCGGAAATCGGCATGACGTTGGTACGTGGCCGCATGGGCGGTGATGGCGCCGCCTTCAACGTCGGCGAAATGAGCGTGACCCGCTGCGTGGTGCGCCTGGCTGACGGCCGCACCGGCTACAGCTACCTGGCCGGGCGCGACAAGCGCCACGCCGAGCTGGCCGCCCTGGCCGACGCGCACCTGCAAGGCACCCAGCCGAGCCTTTGGCTCAGCGATCTGATCACCGCGCTGGCCACTGCCCAAGCCACACGCCGCGCGCAAAAAGAAGCCGACACCGCCGCCACCAAGGTCGAGTTCTTCACCTTGGTGCGAGGAGAAAACTGATGAACGCTCAACTGTTACAGCCGGCGTTTGTCGACCCGGTATTGGATGCCCAGCGCGGTTTTCGCGCGGCGCTCAAGGCACTGGCTGAACCCGGCCTGATCCAGCATCTGCCCTCGGCTCCACGCCTCGACGGCCTGGCGCCCGCCACCTATGCCTTGTGCCTGGCGCTGCTGGATATGGACACGCCGCTGTGGCTGGCGCCGAGCTTCGACACGCCGCTGATTCGCGCCAACCTGGCGTTCCACTGCGGCTGCCCGCTCACGGATACGCGCGAAGCAGCCGTGTTTGCGCTACTGGGTGAGCAGGACCTGCTCGACCTCAGCGGCTTCGACCACGGCAACGACCGTTACCCCGACCAGTCCTGCACCTTGCTCGTGCAACTCACCGACCTGGAGTCCGGGCGCAGCCTGCACTGGCGCGGCCCCGGCATCAAGACCCAGCGCACGGTCAACCTGCCGGTGCCGCAAGCCTTCTGGCTGGAACGCCAGCGCCGCGAAGCCTTCCCGCGTGGCCTGGACGTGCTGTTCAGCGCAGGTAATCACCTGATCGGCCTGCCGCGCAGCAGCCGCATTGCACAGGAGCACGCCTGATGTACGTAGCCGTCAAAGGTGGCGAACAGGCCATCGACAATGCCCACCGCCTGCTGGCGAAAAAACGTCGGGGCGATACCGCGATTCCTGAACTCGGTGTGGCGCAGATCCGCGAGCAACTGCCGCTGGCCGTGGCGCGGGTAATGACCGAAGGCTCGCTGTTCGACGAAGAACTGGCTGCGCTGGCGATCAAGCAAGCGGCGGGCGACTTGGTCGAAGCGATCTTCCTGCTGCGCGCCTACCGCACCACGCTGCCGCGCTTCAGCCCGAGCCTGCCGATTGATACCGCGCAGATGTCGCTAAGCCGGCGCCTGTCGGCCACCTTCAAGGACGTGCCCGGCGGCCAACTGCTCGGCCCGACCTTCGACTACACCCACCGCCTGCTGGATTTTTCGCTGCTGGCCGAAGGTGAATACCCAGGCCCGCAGACCCCGCCCGAGGCGCGCATCGAAGCCTGCCCACGGGTGCTCGGTTTGCTCGCCAAAGAAGGCCTGATCAAAAACGAAGCCGACGACAACGCCAGCGTCGCCGACATCACCCGCGACCCGCTGGAATACCCGGCCAGCCGTGCCGAGCGCTTGCAGGCACTGGCGCGTGGCGATGAAGGCTTTCTGTTGGCGCTGGGCTATTCGACCCAGCGCGGTTACGGGCGCAACCACCCGTTTGCCGGTGAAATTCGCATCGGCGACGTGGAAGTCTGGATCGACCCCGAAGAGCTGGGCTTCCCGATCTGCCTGGGCAGCATCGAAGTCACCGAGTGCGAGATGGTCAACCAGTTCGTCGGCTCGGCCACCGAGCTTGCGCAGTTCACCCGTGGTTATGGCCTGGCGTTCGGGCACGCCGAGCGCAAGGCCATGGGCATGGCGCTGGTCGACCGTTCACTGCGCGCCGAGGAATACAACGAAGAGGTGGTGTCGCCGGCTCAGCGCGAAGAATTCGTGCTGGCCCACTGCGACAACGTCGAGGCGGCGGGCTTTGTCTCGCACCTCAAATTGCCTCACTACGTGGACTTCCAGTCCGAGCTGGAACTGATCCGCAAACTGCGCCAACCGGCCGAGAGCACCCGCCATGAATGACCTGACGCAACCGCCGGTCCGCGACCCGGCGTACAACTTCGCCTACCTGGATGAGCAGACCAAACGCATGATCCGCCGCGCCTTGCTCAAGGCCGTGGCGATCCCTGGTTACCAAGTGCCGTTCGGCGGCCGCGAGATGCCATTGCCGTACGGCTGGGGCACCGGCGGCATGCAATTGACCGCCGCGATCCTGGGTGCTGATGACGTGCTTAAGGTGATCGACCAAGGCGCCGACGACACCACCAATGCCGTGTCGATCCGCCGCTTCTTCGCGCGCACGGCGGGCGTCGCCACCACCGAAGCGACGCCGGATGCGACGGTGATCCAGACCCGCCACCGTATCCCGGAAACGCCGTTGCAGGCCGACCAGATCATGGTCTACCAAGTGCCGATCCCCGAGCCGCTGCGCTTTATCGAACCGTCGGAAACCGAGACGCGCACCATGCACGCCCTCAACGATTACGGGGTGATGCACGTAAAACTCTACGAAGACATCGCCACCTTCGGCCATATCGCCACCAGCTACGCCTACCCGGTGATGGTTGATGAGCGCTACGTGATGGACCCCTCGCCGATCCCCAAATTCGACAACCCGAAACTCGACATGAGCCCGGCGCTGATGCTGTTCGGCGCCGGTCGTGAAAAGCGCCTGTACGCAGTGCCGCCGTACACCCAGGTCACCAGCCTCGACTTTGAAGACCACCCGTTCGAAGTGCAAAAGTGGGCGCACAACTGCGCGATCTGCGGCAGCCACGACTCGTTCCTCGATGAGCTGATTCTCGACGACGCGGGAACCCAGAGTTTTGTGTGTTCCGACACCTGGTACTGCGCCCAACGGGTGAAGGAGAACAACCAGTGAGCCAGCCGTTATTGCAAGTGCGCGACCTGTCTTTGCTCTATGGCCCGGAGAAGGGCTGCCAGGGCGTCAGTTTCGATCTGTACCCCGGCGAAGTCTTGGGGATTGTCGGCGAATCCGGCTCAGGTAAATCCACCTTGCTCTCGTTGTTGAGCGGGCGCCTGCCGCCGCAAGCCGGGACCATCGGTTACCGCAGCAAGGACGGCGAGTGGCTGGACCTCTACAGCGCCAGCGAAGCCGAGCGCCGCACTTTGCTGCGCACTGAATGGGGCTTTGTCGAACAGAACCCACGCGACGGCCTGCGCATGGGCGTGTCGGCCGGCGCGAATATCGGCGAGCGTCTGATGGCTCAGGGCGTGCGCAATTACCAGCAACTGCGCGGCGCCGGTCTCGACTGGCTGGGCCAGGTGGAAATCGACCCGCAGCGCATCGACGACCTGCCGCGCACTTTCTCGGGCGGCATGCAGCAGCGCCTGCAAATCGCCCGCAACCTGGTGTCCAGCCCGCGCCTGGTGTTTATGGACGAACCGACTGGCGGCCTGGATGTGTCGGTGCAAGCACGCTTGCTCGACCTGCTGCGCGGCCTGGTGCGTGAGCTGGATTTGGCGGTGGTGATCGTCACTCACGACTTGGCGGTGGCGCGCTTGCTGGCCGACCGCCTGATGGTGATGCGCCGCTCGCGGGTGGTGGAAACCGGGCTCACCGACCAGATCCTCGATGATCCACAGCACCCTTACTCTCAACTGCTGGTGTCTTCGGTATTGCAGCCATGATGAACGCCTTGATCGAGGTCCGTGACCTTTCGAAAACCTTCACCTTGCACCAGCAGAACGGCGTGGTGCTCAACGTGCTGCGCGGCGTGGAATTCAGCGTGCAGGGCGGCGAATGCCTGGTGCTGCACGGCCAGTCCGGCGCGGGTAAAAGCACCTTGCTGCGCACCCTGTACGGTAACTATCTACCGGCAGGCGGCAGCATTCGCGTGCGGCATGCCGGTGAATGGCTGGAGCTGGTCGGCGCCGAGCCGCGCGCTATTTTGCAGGTGCGCCAACAGACCTTGGGCTACGTCAGTCAATTCCTGCGCGTGATCCCGCGTGTAGCCTGCCTGGACGTGGTGATGGAGCCGGCGCTGGCACGTGGCTGGTCCAAGGCCAATGCGCAGTCACGCGCCGAGCACCTGCTGACGCGGCTGAATATCCCGCAGCGCCTGTGGCAACTGGCACCCGGCACCTTCTCCGGTGGCGAGCAACAGCGCGTCAACATTGCCCGCGGCTTCATGGTCGAGTGGCCGGTGATGCTGCTGGACGAACCCACCGCGTCCCTGGACGACAACAACCGCCAGGTGGTGCTGGAACTGATGAACGAAGCCAAGGCGGGCGGCGCCGCACTGATCGGCATCTTCCACGACCGCGCCGCCCGTGAGGCGGTCGCTGATCGCCATTTCGACATGACCCCCACGCCCGTTGCCGAAGAGGAATACGAACATGCCCGCTGAACAGATCCTCAGTAATGCCCAAGTCGTTACGGCTGATCGCGTGTTCCTCGGTTCTGTGGTGCTGCGCGACGGCCAGATTGTCGACATCGCCGAAGGCCGCAGCCACTTGCCCCAGGCCCAGGACCTGGGCGGTGATTGCCTGCTGCCGGGGCTGGTGGAACTGCACACCGATAACCTGGAAAAACACATGACCCCACGCCCCGGCGTGGACTGGCCGTCGACCTCGGCGGTGCTCAGCCATGACGCGCAGATCATCGCGGCGGGCATCACCACGGTGTTCGACGCGGTGTCCATCGGCGATGTGAACCCCAAGGGCAACCGCATGAAAAAACTGCCGGCGATGCTCGATGCCATTGCCTCGGCCGAAGGCGCCGGGCTGACCCGTGCCGAGCACCACCTGCACCTGCGCTGCGAGCTGTGCCACCCGGACACCCTCAGCGTGTTCCGCGATTTGGTGGAAAACCCGTTGGTGCGGCTGGTGTCGGTGATGGACCATTCGCCGGGTCAGCGCCAGTTCGTGCTCGAATCCAAGTACCGTGAGTACTACATGGGCAAATACCACCTCAACGACGAAACCATGGACGCGTTTATCGTGCTGCAAATGGCCAACTCCCGGGAGTACAGCGACCGCTATCGTGCGGCCATCGTCGAGCATTGCCTGGGGCGCGGCCTGTCAGTGGCCAGCCATGACGACGCGACGCTTGCACATGTTGAGGAATCGGCGCGCTATGGCATGACCATCGCCGAATTCCCCACTACGCTTGAAGCGGCGAAGGGCTGCCAGGCGCTGAACATGAAAGTGCTGATGGGCGCGCCGAACGTGGTGCGCGGCGGGTCGCACTCCGGTAATGTGGCCGCCGCCGGCCTGGCGGCCGAGGGCTTGCTGGATATACTGTCCAGCGACTACTACCCGGCCAGCCTGTTGCAGGCCGCATTCGTGCTGGCCGACCAACAGGACGGCGGCGACCTGGCCCGGGCGGTCAAGATGATCAGCCTGGCCCCCGCACACGCGGCGGGCCTGACCGATCGCGGTGAAATCGCCATTGGCCTGCGCGCCGACCTGGTTCAAGCCAGGCGCCGTGAAGGGTTGCCCGTGGTGCAGCAAGTGTGGCGACAAGCGAAGAGGGTGTTTTGATGGCAGGCAGGTTGATCTATCTCATCGGGCCATCGGGCTCGGGCAAGGACAGCCTGCTGGATGCCGCGCGCCCGCGTTTGGCCGAGCGCGGCTGCCGCATTGTGCGCCGCGTGATCACGCGGTCGGCCGAGGCGGCGGGCGAGGCCGCCCAGGGCGTGAGCCCGGAGCAGTTCGCCGCGATGCAGGCCGAGGGCGCGTTTGCCCTCAGCTGGCACGCCAATGGGTTGTCGTATGGCATTCCCAAGGCCATCGATACGTGGCTGGCGGCGGGGGACGATGTGCTGGTCAACGGCTCCCGCGCGCACTTGGCGCAGGTGCGCGAGCGTTATCCGACGTTGTTGGTGCTGTTGCTGACGGTGGATCAAGCCGTGCTGCGTGAGCGCTTGATCGCGCGCGGGCGTGAGTCTCTGGCCGATATTGAAGAGCGCCTGGCGCGCAATGCGCGGTTCACCGCTGACCTGATTGCAGGTAATAGCGCGGGGCTGTTTGTGCTGGATAATTCCGGGCCACTGGAGCATACCGTCGAGCGTTTGCTGTGCTGCCTGGACCACGGGCACTCGGCATGCGCCTGACGTTGCTGGGCACCGGCGACGCGCGGCAAGTTCCGGTGTACGGCTGCGAGTGTGCGGCGTGTGGCTTGGCGCGCAGCGATGCAAGCCTGCGCCGCCTGCCGTGCAGCGCGTTGATCGAATGCGGCGACCAGCGCTGGTTGATCGACAGCGGCTTGCCCGACCTCTGCGAACGCTTCCCGCCGCGCAGCTTCAACGGGATTTTGCAGACTCACTACCACGCTGATCATGCCCAAGGGTTGCTGCACCTGCGCTGGGGCCAGGGTTTGATCATTCCGGTGCATGGCCCGGCCGATCCCGAGGGTTTGTCCGACCTTTACAAACACCCCGGCATTCTGGATTTCAGCCAACCGTTCGCAGCGTTCGAAACCCGGCAGTTTGGCGAACTGAGCGTCACTGCGTTGCCGTTGCAGCATTCCAAACTGACCCTGGGTTACTTGCTGCAAGGGCAAGGGCGGCGCATCGCCTACCTCACCGACACCGTCGGCCTGCCGCCCGAAACGCTGGCCTGGTTGCAGCGTGAACCCCTGGAGGTGTTGGTGCTCGATTGCTCCATGCCCCCGCAGCCCCAAGCGCCGCGTAATCACAATGACCTGACGCTGGCATTGCAGAGTATTGAGGACACCGGCGCGCAACTGGGCGTGTTGACCCATGTGGGGCATACGCTGGATGCGTGGTTGCTGGAGCATCGGCGGCAGTTGCCACGGCATGTGACCGTGGCCTGGGATGGCCGCGTGCTTTGAACGCCGCATAACCAAGGTGGGAGCGGGCTTGCTCGCGAATGCAGTGTGTCAGTCAATAGATTTTTACCGGGTACACCGCATTCGCGAGCAAGCCCGCTCCCACATTTTGATCTTCACTGTTTGCAAGTATCGATTCCAAATCGGTTCGCCAACTCCCTGTGCCCCTTGGCCGTCACCCCCAATGCCCGACTGTCCAGGTCCTGGGTCACCCACTCACGGCGGATCATGCTCTGCAAAAACGCTGCGCCCAAAGCACCGGCCAAATGCGGGCGGCGCATGCTCCAGTCCAGGCACGCACAGGCGAAACGTCGGCGTTGCGTACGCACTGCCGGCACATCGACGCCCAGTTCGAGCATCGCTGTTTCACCGGGCACGCTGAGCTGATAAACCCCGTCGCCCATCAGCCAGCCGGCTGCGATGAAATGATCATGCAGCTGTACCGCCAGCGTGCCGGCCATGTGGTCGTAGCACGTGCGCGCGAACTGCAGGCGATTGGGTGTGGTGGGGACGAACGCTTTGGGGGTATTGCGGCTGATCACCATCAAGCCCTCAATGGCCTGTGCAACATGCGGGCCGGCCAGGCTGTAATAGCGATGGCGGCCCTGGGTGTGCAGCGTGAGCAAGCCAGCGTCCTTGAGCCTGGCCAGGTGAGCGCTGGCGGTCGACGGGCTGACGCCGGCAATCACCGCCATCTCGGTGCTGGTGCGCGCGTGGCCGTCCATCAGCGAACAGAGCATTTTCGTACGCGCGGGCTCGGCAATCGCCCCCGCCACGTGTGAGAGCGCGTCGTCATCGTCGTAGGCGTCCATATTTCGTTCCTGGGCGAATCGTTACCGTGTGAGGGGGCCGATAGTAACGCTTCTTTTACGAACAGGACGTGCCGAATGACCCCGTTGCAAGCCGCTACCCATGCCGACCCGTACGCCTATTACGCAGGCCTGCGACGCAACAATGAGCTGTTGTTCGATGCTGACCTTGGAGTGTGGATCGCCAGTACCGCCAAGGCCGTCGAGGCGGTGCTGACGCATCCCGACTGTCGGGTACGCCCGTCACATGAGCCTGTGCCTGCCGCTATCGCGAGCGGGGCGGCGGGGCAAGTGTTTGCCAGGTTAATGCGCATGAACGAAGGGCTGGCCCACCAGTGCCCCAGGGCTGTGGTCGAACCTGCGTTGGCCACGTTGGACGCGCAGCGCATTGCAGGGGCAGTGAGGCAACTCAGCGTTTGCATGCATAGCCTGGAGGATTGGATGTTTACCTTGCCGGTCTCGGTGGTCGGGTCTCTGCTGGGTGTGCCCGGCGAGCAGTTAAGCAGCGTCGCCGGACTGACACGGGATTTTGTCGCTTGCCTGTCGCCGCTGAGCAGTGACGCTCAATTACGTACGGCCGATGCCGGGGCCGTGCAACTGGGGCAGATGTTCAATGGCGTGCTCGAACAGACAGGGCTGCTCAAGCAGCTTCTCCAAGGCGATTGGGCTGACCGTGACGCACTGACCGCCAACCTGATTGGGTTGTTGTCCCAGACGTGCGAAGCGAGTGCCGGCCTGATTGGCAATGCGCTGGTGACCCTTGTTCGGCGGCCTGACCTGCTTGAGCAGATTCAACGTATGCCTACCTTGGTGACGGCACTGGTGCAAGAGGTGGCCCGCTACGATTCGCCGGTCCAGAACACCCGGCGATTTGTGGCCGAACGCTGCTCGATTGGCAATCGCGTTCTAGAGAAGGGCGATACCGTTCTAGTGCTGTTGGCTGCTGCGAATCGCGACCCCGAAGCGAACCCGGATCCGGACAGTTTTGTGCTTGAGCGACGCCATCGTCGAGTGTTCAGCTTTGGCGTTGGTAGACATCAATGCCCTGGCCAAAAGCTCGCATTAGGCATTGCTGCACAGGCGCTCCTGGTATTACTGCGTCAGCCGACTGTCTGGGCCGGTGCTCGCCAGTGCGGATACTGGCCTTCGTTGAATGGGCGTATTGCGCGGTTTAAAAGTGCGGAGCCACGCCGTGTTTAAGTTGATGTGTAATTGTAGAACTTTATGTGTGTTGCTCTTCGCGATAAGCCCGTTTTTGCAGGTGGATGGTGGGTTTCAGGTGTTTTAAAGTTTGAACGTGAAATACTATCGGGTTGGTGTTAACGATTTATCTATGGGATTTTATTATTGCGGTTAGTTAGGGTTGCCGCCGTCACGGCCTTTTGTTTGGGCTGATTATAAAGTTTTTCAAAGGATGTTTTATGCGAGTCGCTAATTCGTTTGTTAATCATCATATTCCCACTGATGAACTTCCTACGCTGAAGGCTCCCGCCTTCTCACAACTTCCGACTGTTTCCAATCGCACAACTCAAAAAAACTCCTTCAACACGGACGAGGCGGCTAAACAGATCTTGCGAGGGGGGTATCGGCATTATGATCGTAATGGCGACGGAAAAATCGAGCTGTCGTTCACCCTTGACCCGGCGTTCACGGCACAACAAAAAGGGGCTGTTCGCAAAGCGCTGCAGGCTTGGCAGGAGGTGAGCAATATTACATTCAAAGAAGGCTCAACCCCAGCGGACGGCTCCATAACGATCAACGCCGATCCTACTACCAGCGGGGGAGTTTCGAATTTGCCTGAGTGGCGTTTCGCCCACATGACCACCACTCTCGGAACGCAGGGCGCTTCGGATGGCCCAAAAAATGGCGACTATTTTTTATTAACCGCCATTCATGAAGTGGGGCATGCCATTGGTCTTGGTCACCCCGGCAACTATAAGGAAGGTGTGGACAGCTATGCCAAGACACCCTACGCACAAGACACCAGGGCCCACAGCGTAATGAGCTATTGGCGCGAAACCAACCAACCGGGTCATGATTTCAAAAAACGTGAACCTTCATTGCTACTGAAGGATGATATTGCAGCGGGGCAGACATTATATGGTGTCAACTTCAATACCCGGAAGACGGACACTGTGTATGGTTTTAATGCCACTGCGGGCACTGATAACTTCAGTCTTAAATCCCCGAATGACAGGCCTATATTTTCAATATGGGACGGTGGGGGTAATGACACTCTGGATTTTTCCGGGTTTTTCCAGCACCAGAAAATCAATTTGCGCGCTGAGTCGTACTCCAGCGTTGGCGACTTGAAGGGCAATGTTTCCATCGCCAAGGGTGTGGTCCTGGAAAACGCTATTGGCGGTTCAGGCGACGATGAAATCAATGGCAATGAAGTGGGCAACCGGCTTCGTGGCGGGGGCGGTGCGGACACGTTGAGAGGCGGCGCAGGCGCGGATGTTTTTGTTTACGACAGGGCGAGTGACTCTACACTCGCCAAGCCAGACGAAATTCTGGATTTCACCAGCGGCACCGACAAAATTGATCTGAGCGGCCTATTAAAAAACGCTGCAATCCAGCACTTCAGGGTGGTCAAGCAGTTTACGGGGCGAGCCGGCGAGATCGTCCTCAGCCATGACCAGAACAACGGGACGGGGAGCTTGAGCCTGGACCTGACGGGCCGCGGCAAAGCCGCTTTGTTTATCAAGAGCGTGGGGAGGATTCAGGCCAGTGACATCGTCACTGGCAGCGGCGTTACGCAAATGAACCCCAAACGGAGCCCGGCGCCGAAGCCTGCGCCTGGCATCAACCCGAACGATACGGTGTATGGGTTTAACGCCAACACCGGTGATAGCGCCAGCAGCCTGCATGCCGGTAGCGGCGCGCCCAACCTCATCATCCGAGACACCGGCGGCAATGACACCCTGGACTTTTCCGGCTTCAGGCAGCACCAGGCCATCGACTTGCGCTCTGACGCAACCTCCAGCGTAGGCGGCCTGCGCGACAACGTCTCAATAGCTAAAGGCGTTATCTTGGAGAATGCGGTAGGCGGCTCAGGCAGAGACCGGATCGTTGGCAACGCGGTGAACAACACCCTCACTGGCGGTGGCGGCGGCGATGAGCTCTGGGGCGTGGGCGGTAAAAACACGTTCAAATATGCCAAGGTCACTGACTCGAGCGTTTACGATCCGGACCTGATCATGGATTTTGCCAGTGGCGAAGACACGATTGATCTGACGGCACTGGCAAAAGAGTTGGGCACGCCTTTGCGCCTGGTGGATGCCTTTACAGGGCGCATTGGCGATACCGTGGTCAAGTACGACCCAAGCAGTGGCCGTTCCGTTGTGGGTATAGACCTGCTGGGGCGGCATCAGTCGGACTTCCTCATTCGAAGCGCGCGGTTGATCAGGCCGCAGGATGTGCTCGGGCTGGCTACTCGCTAGCGCTGACGTTGCCCATGCGTAGGGCGACGTCGATGCCTTCTTCCACCAGGTTGAGGCTGTGGTCATTGAGCACCCCTTCGATTTTGACCCCAGGGTATTGCGCCAGGAACGGCCCCAGGTGAGGAATGATGTGCAACCGGGCGAAGGTCGTTGCGGCACCGACGCGTAAGTTGCCCGACAACCCTGTACCCGCGCCTCGGGCGGCGGCGAACGAGCCGGTTTCAACCACGTGGACGAAGGTTTGCATGGCGGTGAGGCGGTCCATCGCGGCTCCTTGAGTTATCGGGTGAGGGCGTCGAGCAGCGCCGAGGGGTCTGGGCGTTGAGTGTAATCCGGGTTGACCTCGGCGTAACGGATCACGCTGCCTTGGCCGATCACATAGCGCGCAGGCATGGGCAGGGTCCAGGCCGGATCGTCATTGATCAGCGGCAGGTTGTTGCCCAGAGCCTTGTAGCGTTCGATCAGGTAGTTCGGCAGCTCAAAGCGCAGGCCGAACGCAGCGGCGACGTCGTTGTGGGCATCGCTGAGGATCGGGAAACCCAGCTCGGCGGTGGCGCGCTCCATGATCGGGTGGATGTGTGCCGGCGCGTTGTAGGGCGGTTTGCCGGCTTTGAAGTCAGCACGGAAGGCATCAAGTGTGGCTTGAAGTGTCATTGCGGTATTCCCATCGGGAGATGAGCCGGGTTGGCAAGACAGCAGGATGAGGGCGGCAGGATGGGCGAGGAAGCCGGGCACAGGCATAGGATTTATGCCCTGTTGGAATAGATTTGGCGGGTTTCCAATATTGCGTAATACAACCGGCAATTCGGTCGAGCGATTCTGTGCTTGAGTAAATATAACTCTAGGGTTATTTTTATTCAGGCCAAGCCAAGGAGGCTGGGGTGCAAAGCAGGTTATTGATCAAGGAGCTGCAAGAGGCGGGTTGGGTGCTGGAGCGGGTCACGGGCAGTCATCATATTTTTACTCACCGCTATAGCCCGTACACGATCCCGGTGCCGCATCCGAAGAAGGACTTGCCCCTGGGCACGGTCAGAAGCATCAGGAAACGCGCCGGGCTGTTTCAGTTTTAAGGAGAGCATTCATGCAATACCCAATGTGTATCGAATGGGGCGATGATTTTACCGCCACCGGTATTCAGATCCCGGATATTCCAGGTGCGGTCACCGCCGGGGACAGTTTTGAAGAGGCGTACAACGCCGCCGTGGAAGTCGCGCACATCATGTTGCAAGAAATCGCCGCCGAAGGTGGGCCGATTCCGATGCCAACGTCGGTGGCCAGTCATCACGCGCACGCAGACTACGCCGGGATGGGCTGGGGGATGTTGGAGCTGGACATCTCGCCCTATCTGGGCAAAACCGAGAAGGTCAATGTGACCTTGCCCGGTTATGTCATCCAGCGAATCGACCGCTATGTGCGCGAGCACAAGGTCAAAAGCCGCTCGTCATTTTTGGCGGATGCGGCTTTGGAGAAGTTGGTGCGTTCCTGAGGGTTCTCAGGCGGTGGCAACCGAAGCGCCACGCGAAGCACTGAGGAAGCGTAACAACGCCAGCAGCGGGAACGCGCTGCCCACCAGCATTACGCCCAGCCAGCCGCCGTGTTCATACACGCTGCTGGCAATCGCCGAGCCGAAGGCACCGCCGATGAAAATGCTGGTCATGTACAGCGCGTTCAGGCGGCTGCGGCTGTTGGCGTCGAGGGCGTAGATGGCACGTTGGCCGAGGACCATGTTCATCTGCACGCAAAAATCCAGGACCACGCCCGTCACGGCCAGGCCGATCACGCTGTACAGCGGGTGCACGAAGGCCGGCAAGAAGCTCAACGCGGCAAACAGCATGGCCAGCAACGAGGCACGGTGCGTGTGGCCAGCATCGGCCAGGCGGCCCGCGATGGGGGCGGCAATGGCACCCAACGCGCCGACCAGGGCAAACAGTGCGATCTCGCTTTGGCTCAGGCCGTGATGACGTGCCAGCTCCAGCGGCGCGGCGGTCCAGAACAAGCTGAACGTGGCGAACATGCAGCCTTGGTAGAACGCGCGCTGGCGCAATACCGGTTGCTCACGCAGCAGGGTGCCCAGCGAGCGCAGCAACTGGCCGTAGCTGGCGCTATGGTCGGGCTGACGTTTGGGGATGGTCATCAGCAATACCACGCTGATGAACGCCATCAACGCGGCAGCGGCCATGAACATCGCACGCCAGCCGAAGTGGTCGGCCACCAGGCTGGACACCGGCCGTGCCAGCAGAATGCCGAGCAACAGCCCGCCCATGATGCTGCCGACCACGCGGCCACGGGATTCGGCAGGCGCCAGGTGCGCGGCCAGCGGAATCAGAATTTGCACCGAGACGGAACTGAATCCGATCAGCAGCGACACAAGAAGGAACAAATTCGGCTGCTCGGTGAATGCTGCACCCAGTAGGCTGGCGATGGCCAGCACGGTGGTGGCGATCATCAGCTTGCGGTTTTCAAGCAGGTCACCCAGCGGCACCAGGAAGAACAGGCCCAAGGCGTAGCCGATTTGCGTGAGGGACACGATCAGGCTGGCCATTGCCGGGGTCAGGCCGATGTCCGGCGCAATCAGTTCGATGATCGGTTGGGCGTAGTAGATGTTGGCAACAATGGCGCCGCAACAGAACGCAAAAAGCATCACCATGCCTCGGGTCATAGTGCCTGTAGCGTGTGGGGTAGCGGTCATGGTGTTCTCATCAAAGCGAAGGAAGATGGCGTGCGAGAGTAAAGACAACGCCTGTGCCGTAGTAGGGCGCTGTCAGTGATATCACTCATGCCGAAAATTAATGACTGAATCGTTAACTTTTGGATCGAACGCCAATGATACATTCAGTCACAACTGCCGAAACAGGAAATCCACTTTCATGAAAATCACGCTGAACAAGATGATCCTGGCTTCAACACTTGCCGCGGCCATGGCCATTGGCTTGGCCAACGCCGCCAATGCTGCCGACGCGCCGCGAGTCGGTGTGCGCGGCGCCATCACGGCGATGGACGGCGACGCGATGCACGTCAAGGTCAACAGCGGTGAAGACGTCATCGTGCACCTGACCAAGGACACCCAAGTGCGCGCCGTTACCCTGGCCAAGATCGATGAAATCAAGCCCGGCAGCTATATCGGCTCTGCCGCCATGCCGAATGCCGACGGCACCCTCACAGCCCTGGAAGTCCACGTGTTCCCACCGGCCATGGCCGGCACCGGTGATGGGCACCGCGCGTTCGACTTGAAAGAAGGCAGCAGCATGACCAACGGCACCGTCGGCGACCTGGTGGTCAGCAACGGGCGCACCTTGACCGTGAAGTACAAAGGCGGCGAGCAGAAGATTGTGGTGCCGGAGGATGTGCCGATCGTCAACCTGGAGCCGGGTGACCGCAGCTTGCTCAAGCCGGGGGTGAAGGTGGTGATGTTTGCGGCGCAGGGGGCCGATGGGACGATTACCGCACAGGCTATCTCGGCCGGTAAAGATGGCGTGACACCGCCGATGTAGGGGCCAAACACAAAATAAATGTGGGAGCTGGCTTGCCTGCGATGCAGACACTTCGGTGTATCAGGTATACCGAGGTGATGCTATCGCAGGCAAGCCAGCTCCCACACTTGACCGCGTTTATTCAGCTAGAGCGGTTTATTGGCCGCTGTAGATCTGGTCAAAAACCCCACCATCATTGAAGTGGGTTTTCTGCACGGTGCGCCAGTCACCAAAGGTCTTCTCTACCGACAAAAAGTCGACCTTGGGGAAGCGGTCGGTGTACTTGGCCAGCACCTTCGGATCACGTGGGCGCAGGTAGTTATTGGCAGCAATTTCCTGGCCTTCCGGCGACCACAGGTACTTCAGATAGTCTTCGGCAGCCACGCGGGTGCCTTTCTTTTCGACGACTTTGTCGACCACCGATACCGGTGGCTCAGCTTCTGCGGAGACGCTTGGGTAGATCACTTCGAATTGATCACGGCCAAATTCACGCGCGATCATTTCCGCTTCGTTTTCAAAGGTCACCAGCACGTCGCCGATCTGGTTGGTCATGAACGTGGTGGTGGCTGCACGGCCGCCGGTGTCCAGCACCGGGGCGTGTTTGAACAGCTCGCCGACGAACTTCTTCGCCTTGTCTTCATCACCGCCGTTCTTCAGCACATAACCCCAGGCCGACAGGTAGGTGTAGCGGCCGTTACCCGAGGTTTTCGGGTTGGGCACGATGACTTGCACGCCATCTTTGAGCAGGTCCGGCCAGTCTTTCAGGGCTTTGGGGTTGCCTTTGCGCACGATAAACACCGTGGCCGAGGTGAACGGCGCGCTGTTATTCGGCAGGCGCGTAACCCAGTTATCCGGCACCAGTTTGCCGTTGTCCGCCAGGGCATTGATGTCGGTGGCCATGTTCATGGTGATCACGTCGGCCGGCAGGCCGTCGATTACCGAGCGGGCTTGTTTGCTGGAGCCGCCGAAGGACATCTGCAAGGTCAGCTTGTCGTTCGGGTGCTCGGCTTCCCAGTGCTTCTGGAAGGCGGCGTTATAGTCCTTGTAGAAGTCGCGCATCACGTCATAAGAGACGTTGAGCAGTGTGACGGGGGCAGCCTGTACGGCGCCCGCCAAGGCAAGGCCGGCGGCCAGAAGAGAGGCGCTAACGAGTTTTTTCACTGCTCATTCCTTGTTGTTCGAGAAGGTTGTCGATTGAGTGGGGGCAATTTGCCACCGACTATAGCCGCGCCCGCATAGACGTTTAAAGATTAAAACGAACTTTGCTTATTCCACTTTACGAAACAGATTACTGCCACAGCGCGAGCAAAACGCCGCGTTGGGCTCATGGTTGTCTTTTTTGCACACAGGGCAGTCGTGTTGCAGCTGCTCACCGCGCATGGCACTGGCCAGTTCAGCAGTAAAAATCCCGGTGGGCACGGCGATGATCGAGTAACCCGTGATCATCACCAGCGACGAAATCACCTGGCCCAATGGCGTCTTCGGCACGATGTCGCCAAAGCCCACCGTGGTCAGGGTCACAATCGCCCAATAGATGCCTTTTGGAATACTGGTAAACCCATGTTCCGGGCCTTCGATTACATACATCAAGGTGCCGAACACCGTCACCAGGGTGCACACGCTGACCAGGAACACCACGATCTTCTGCTTGCTGCCACGCAACGCCGCCATCAGGTAGTTGGCTTGCTTGAGGTACGGGCTGAGCTTGAGCACGCGGAAAATCCGCAGCATCCGAATGATGCGGATGATCAGCAGGTACTGCGCGTCGCTGTAATACAGCGCGAGGATGCCGGGCACGATCGCGAGCAAGTCCACCAGCCCATAAAAGCTGAAGGCGTAGCGCAACGGCTTGGGCGAGCAATACAGGCGCAAGCCGTACTCGATGGCGAAGATCAGCGTGAAGCCCCACTCGATATAGGCCAGCAGACTCGCGTAGTTCTGGTGAATCTGGTCGATGCTGTCGAGCATCACGATCACAATGCTGGCGAGGATGATCAGCAACAAAATGCCGTCAAAGCGGCGCCCGGCCGCTGTATCGCTTTGGAAAACCATGACGTAGAGCCGCTGACGCCAGTCGTTGTTGCTGTCCATAAAGCCCGCCTGAATCGAAGATCGAGCAAGCCTAGGGGGATTCGAACGGGCTGTCCACGCGGGCTTTGAACATCCGCTGGCTGGCGCGTACCAACCAGCAGGCGAGGATAAACGGCGCGGTCAGCGCGGGCAGGTGCAGGGCGGCGAAACCGGGCGTGAGCATGACCGCCAAGAGGATGCCAAGCAGCGGCAGCCAGGGTTGGCGACGGCTCTGGCTCAAAGCCAGCGCAGCCAACGCCGGGTTGTAGCTGTGCAGGCCGAGGAGGGCGGCGCTGGTTTCGTCCATCAGCAGGGCGATCAGCACACCACTGATGGCACCGGTTAACGCCCACAGCGCGGCGCGACGGTTGGCCAGTAACAGGCCAAACGCGATCAGGGCGCCGGCCAGTGGCTGGTCCAGCAGCATGATTTGCGCGAGCCCGGTGAAGGGCGCAGCGAAAATGCCGAGGGTGTCGGGTTCGGTCAGGGCGCTTGCAGGCACCGTGCCCAACAGCAACCAGCCGAGGCCGACAAAAGGCGCGGTATAAACGGGCAAGTCATCTGCTTGCGTGGCATGTTTCAACCATTGGCGCGTGAGCATCGCACTTAAGCCACCGCACGCCAGGATCAGCGGCGGCAACAAGGCCGACCAGGCGAAGTGCTGGCTGATCAGCAAGCCCAGCAGCACGCCGTTGTAGCTATACAGCCCGGCCTGGCGTTCCGCCTTGGGGTAACCCCGGCGCTGGGCCGTGAGCAAACCCGCGACGCCACCCAACAACGCCCCGCCGAACAAGGCCGGGGCGCCGATCAGGATGGCCAGCAGGCACAGCAGGCCACACAGTGGCTGGCGTTGCAGGAAGATCTGGCTGAAGCCGTTGAGCAGGGCTTCGGCCCAGTCGGGGCAGGTTGGGTTGTGCATGAGTTGAGTTTCTGCAAGTGAACACCAACCCTGTGGCGAGGGCGCTTGCTCCCGCTGGGGCGCGAAGCGGCCCCAAAAGAGAGGCCTGCTGCGCAGTCCAGCGGGAGCAAGCTCCCTCGCCACAGGGGGTCAGATCAGGGTTTCGATACGCAACGAATTGGTCGACCCCGGCTGCCCAAACGGCACCCCTGCGGTAATCACCAACGTATCCCCGCGCTGCGCCATGCCCTGCGCCTGGGCAATTTCCAGTGCCGTGGAGCACACCTCATCCACCTGGCGCAGCCGATCGTTGACCACCGAGTGCACGCCCCACGCCACGCTCAAGCGCCGCGCCGTGGACAGGTTGGGCGTGAGGTTGAGGATCGGCGCCACTGGTCGCTCCCGCGCGGCGCGCAGGCTGGAACTGCCGGACTCGCTGTAGTTCACCAGCACCGCCACCGGCAGGATGCTGCTGATACGCCGGATCGCGCAGCTGATCGCGTCCGACACCGTGGCATCCGCCTTGGGCCGGCTGACGTCGAGTTGCGTCTGGTAATCCGGGCCGTTTTCCACCTGGCGGATGATCTTGCTCATCATCTGCACGGCCTCCAGCGGGTACTCGCCCGACGCCGTTTCCGCCGACAGCATCACCGCATCCGCGCCTTCGGCTACAGCGTTGGCCACATCTGTGACCTCGGCACGGGTCGGCGCGGGGGAGAAACGCATGGACTCAAGCATCTGCGTGGCCACCACCACCGGTTTGCCCAACTGGCGGCAGGTGCTGATGATGTCTTTCTGGATTTGCGGCACGCTCTCGGCGGGCACTTCAACACCCAGGTCGCCTCTGGCCACCATGATCGCGTCGCTCAGTTCGGCGATTTCCTGCAGGCGTTGTACGGCGGACGGCTTCTCGATCTTGGCCATCAAGAACGCTTTGTCGCCGATCAACTCGCGGGCCTCGCGAATATCTTCCGGGCGCTGCACAAACGACAGCGCCACCCAGTCCACGCCCAGCTGCAGGCCGAAGCTCAGGTCGCGGCGGTCCTTGGCGGTCAGCGGGCTGAGTTCCAGCAAGGCTTGTGGGACATTCACGCCTTTGCGGTCAGACAGTTCGCCGCCATTGAGTACGGTGGTGTCGATAGCGTTGGCATGTTTGGTGATCACGCGCAGGCGCAACTTGCCGTCGTCGAGCAGCAGGTCCATGCCCGGTTCCAGCGCCGCGATGATTTCCGGGTGGGGCAGGTTGACCCGGCACTGGTCGCCCGGCGTTGGGTCCAGGTCCAGACGCAAGGCCTGGCCGCGCACCAGTTGCGCCTTGCCCTCGGCAAACCGTCCGACGCGCAGTTTCGGGCCTTGCAGGTCCATCAGGATGCCCAGCGGGTAATTGAGCTGGCGCTCCACCTGGCGAATCCACTGGTAGCGCTGGGCGTGATCGGCGTGGTCGCCGTGGCTGAAGTTAAGGCGGAAGATGTTCACCCCGGCTTCCACCAACTCGCGGATGTCATCAATGCTGTCAGTAGCCGGGCCGAGGGTGGCGAGGATTTTGACCTTCTTGTCAGGCGTCATGTTGGGCAGTCTCAAGAATCAGGATGGCGCGAAAGTCATTGACGTTAGTGCGGGTCGGCTCGGTGATGATCAAACCGTCCAGCGCAGCGAAGTAGCCGTAGCCATTGTTGTTATCCAGCTCATCGCTGGCCGACAGGCCCAAGGCTTCGGCGCGCGCATAGCTGGTCGGGGTCATGATTGCGCCGGCGTTGTCTTCGGAGCCGTCGATGCCGTCGGTGTCGCCGGCCAGGGCGTAGACGCCGGGCAGGCCCTTGAGGCTGTCGGTGAGGCTCAGCAGGAATTCGGCGTTGCGCCCGCCACGGCCATCGCCGCGCACGGTGACGGTGGTTTCGCCGCCGGAGAGGATCACGCACGGCGCCGCCAGCGGTTGGCCATGCTGCACGATTTGCCGGGCGATACCGGCGTGTACCTTGGCCACGTCCCGCGCTTCGCCTTCGAGGTCACCGAGGATCAACGGGCTGAACCCGGCCTGGCGCACTTTCACCGCCACCGCTTCCAGGGATTGTTGCGGGCGGGCGATCAATTGGAAGTGGCTGCGCGCGAGCACCGGGTCGCCGGGTTTGACGGTTTCCGAGGCCGGGTTCTGCAACCAGCTGCGCACCGAGGCGGGCGCGTCGATGCTGTAGCGCTTGAGGATCGCCAGGGCTTGCTGCGAGGTGCTCGGGTCGCCGACGGTGGGGCCGGAGGCGATGACGGTGGCCAGGTCGCCCGGCACATCGGAGATCGCGTAGGTGTACACCGTCGCCGGCCAGGCCGCCTTGGCCAGTCGCCCGCCCTTGATCGCCGAGAGGTGCTTGCGCACGCAATTCATCTCGCCAATGGTTGCGCCAGATTTGAGCAGGGCTTTGTTGAGGGTTTGCTTGTCGGCCAGGGTGATGCCTTGGGCGGGCAGGGCCAGCAAGGCAGAGCCACCGCCGGAAAGCAGGAAGATCACGCGGTCGTCTTCGGTCAGGTTGCTGATCAGCTCCAGCACACGCTCGGCAACGGCCAGGCCAGCTGCATCGGGGACCGGGTGCGCGGCTTCGACCACTTCGATTTTTTTGCACGGTGCGCCATGGCCGTAGCGGGTGACCACCAGGCCCGAGACCTCGCCCTGCCAGCAGTTTTCGACGACAAGCGCCATGGCCGCTGCGGCTTTGCCGGCACCGATCACGATCACCCGGCCGCTGCGGTCGGCGGGCAGATAAGGTTCAAGGACTTGCCGGGGGTGGGCGGCGTCGATGGCTGTGGCAAACAGCTCGCGAAGCAGGTGTTGCGGATCGACCGACATAAGCGGGCTCCCGGGGGATTTTTGTTATTAGAGATGCATCAATTTCAGACTTGGAATGCGATCAAATGTGGGAGCGGGCTTGCCCGCGAAGGTCTTTCATTCAACATCCATGCTGACTGACCTGGCGCTTTCGCGAGCAAGCCCGCTCCCACATTCGACCGCATTTCAACGGGAGGAACGGTATGGGTTATTTATCGCGAATCGAAAAATTCGCCATATGCTCCAAGCCCTTGATCAGCGCCGAGTGGTCCCAATTGCCACCGCCAATCGCCGTGCACGTGCTGAACACCTGCTGCGTACCGGCGGTATTCGGCAGGTTGATCCCCAGCTCCTTGGCCCCGGCCAGCGCCAGGTTCAAATCCTTCTGGTGCAGGTTGATGCGAAAGCCCGGATCGAAGGTGCCCTTGATCATGCGCTCGCCATGCACTTCCAAAATCTTCGACGAGGCAAAACCACCCATCAGCGCTTCACGCACCTTGGCTGGGTCGGCGCCATTTTTTGAAGCGAACAGCAGCGCTTCGGCCACCGCCTGGATGTTCAGGGCGACGATGATCTGGTTGGCCACTTTGGCGGTCTGGCCATCGCCATTGCCGCCGACCAGGGTGATGTTCTTGCCCATGCTCTGGAACAGCGGCAAAGCGCGTTCGAACGTCTGCGGCTCGCCACCGACCATGATGCTCAAGGTGCCGGCCTTGGCGCCGACTTCACCACCGGACACCGGGGCGTCAAGGTACTGCGCGCCGCTCTGATTGATCTTGGCGGCAAACGCCTTGGTCGCGGTGGGGGAGATCGAACTCATGTCGATCACCACCTTGTTCGGCGACAAGCCAGCAGCCACGCCATCGGCGCGGAACAGCACGTCATCGACCTGCGGGGTGTCGGGCACCATCACGATGATGAACTCGGCTTCCTGCGCCACTTGCTGTGGGTTGGCCAAGGCCACGGCGCCGGCGTCGAGCAATGCTTGCGGGGCCTTGCCGTGGTGTTCGGAGAGGAACAGTTGGTGACCGGCTTTCTGCAGGTTCGCAGCCATGGGTTCGCCCATGATGCCGGTGCCGATAAATCCGATTTTAGCCATGATCAAAATCCTCTTTTTATTAGGTGTATGGGCCTGGCACGGCCTTCTAAACACAGGCGGTCCAATGTGGGAGCGGGCTTGCTCGCGAATGCAGTCTGACATTCAGCATTGATGTCGACTGATACACCGCTTTCGCGAGCAAGCCCGCTCCCACATTGGGTCCCGTGTTTGTTCAATCAGATCGCGTTGTGGGTTTTGAGCCAACCCAGGCCCGCTTCAGTGGTGGTCAGCGGCTTGTATTCACAACCAACCCAACCGGTATAACCAATGCGGTCCAGATGCTCGAACAGGAAGCGGTAGTTGATCTCCCCAGTCCCCGGCTCGTTGCGCCCGGGGTTGTCGGCCAGCTGGATATGGTTGATCTCACCCAGGTGCGCCGCCAGGGTCCGGGCCAGGTCGCCTTCCATGATTTGCATGTGATAGATGTCGTATTGCAGGAACAGGTTGGCACTGCCCACTTGCTCGCGAATCGTCAGGGCTTGCGCCGTGTTGTTCAGGTAGAAACCTGGAATGTCACGGGTGTTGATCATCTCCATGACCAGCCTAATGCCTGCCGCTTGCAGCTTGTCGGCGGCGTACTTGAGGTTGGCGACGAAGGTCTTTTCCACGGTTTGGTCGTCAACGCCTTGCGGCCGGATGCCCGCCAGGCAGTTGACCTGGGTATTGCCCAGCACCTGGGCGTAGGCGATGGCCAGCTTGACCCCGGCACGGAATTCCTCGACGCGGTCCGGGTGGCACGCCAGGCCGCGTTCGCCCTTGGCCCAGTCGCCGGCCGGCAGGTTGAACAACACTTGGGTCAGGCCATTGGCGTCCAGCTGCGCCTTGATCTCGGCGGAGCTGAATTCGTACGGGAACAGGTACTCAACACCCTGGAAGCCGGCGTCGGCAGCCGCTTTGAAACGGGCGAGAAAGTCCTGCTCGGTAAACAGCATGGACAGGTTGGCGGCAAAACGCGGCATAAGGTTCTCCTTAATCGAGCAGGGAAATGGCAGTCGGCGCATCGTTGCCGACCAGTGCCAGATCTTCGAATTCGTTGACGGCGTTGATCTCGGTGCCCATGGAAATATTGGTCACGCGCTCCAGAATAATCTCAACAATCACCGGAACCTTGAATTCTTCGATCATTTCCTCGGCGCGGCGCAACGCCGGCGCGATCTGGCCCGGCTCGAACACACGCAGGGCCTTGCAACCCAGGCCTTCGGCGACCGCGACGTGGTCCACGCCATAACCGTTGAGTTCCGGAGCATTGAGGTTGTCGAAGGACAGCTGCACGCAGTAGTCCATTTCAAACCCGCGCTGGGCCTGGCGGATCAACCCCAGGTAGGAGTTGTTCACCACCACGTGGATGTAGGGCAGCTTGAACTGCGCGCCCACGGCCAGCTCTTCGATCATGAATTGGAAGTCATAGTCGCCCGACAGCGCGACGACCTTGCGGCTCGGGTCGGCCTTGACCACACCGAGTGCGGCTGGAATGGTCCAGCCCAAGGGACCTGCCTGGCCGCAGTTGATCCAGTGACGTGGTTTGTACACGTGCAGGAACTGCGCGCCGGCGATCTGCGACAGGCCGATGGTGCTGACGTAGCAGGTGTCTTTGCCGAACACCTGGTTCATCTCTTCGTACACCCGTTGCGGCTTGACCGGCACGTTGTCGAAGTGGGTCTTGCGGTGCAGGGTGGCCTTGCGCTGTTGGCAGTCATTGAGCCAGGCGCTGCGGTCCTTGAGCTTGCCGGCGGCTTTCCACTCGCGGGCCACTTCAATGAACATCGTCAACGCGCAGCCGGCGTCGGAAACGATGCCCAGGTCCGGGGTGAACACGCGGCCAATCTGCGTCGGCTCAATGTCGACGTGAATGAATTTACGCCCTTCGGTGTACACCTCCACCGAACCGGTGTGGCGGTTGGCCCAGCGGTTGCCGATGCCCAGCACCACGTCGGATTTCAACAGCGTCGCGTTGCCATAACGGTGCGAAGTTTGCAGGCCGACCATGCCGACCATCTGCGGGTGATCGTCGGGGATCGTGCCCCAGCCCATCAGCGTCGGGATTACCGGAATGCCGGTCAACTCGGCGAACTCCACCAGCAATTCGCTGGCGTCGGCGTTGATCACGCCGCCGCCACTCACCAGCAAGGGGCGTTCGGCCTGGTCCAGCAGCGCCAGGGCTTTCTCGACCTGGATGCGCGTGGCCAACGGCTTGGCCAGCGGCAGCGGCTGGTAGGCGTCGATGTCGAATTCGATCTCGGCCATCTGCACGTCGAACGGCAGGTCGATCAGCACCGGGCCAGGGCGGCCGGAGCGCATTTCATAGAAGGCTTTCTGAAACGCGTAAGGCACCTGGCCGGGCTCCAGAACAGTGGTCGCCCACTTGGTCACCGGCTTGACGATGCTGGTGATGTCGACGGCTTGGAAGTCCTCTTTGTGCATGCGTGCACGCGGGGCTTGGCCGGTGATGCACAGAATCGGGATCGAGTCGGCTGAGGCGCTGTACAGGCCGGTGACCATGTCGGTGCCCGCCGGGCCCGATGTGCCGATGCACACGCCGATATTGCCGGCCTTGGTGCGGGTGTAACCCTCGGCCATGTGCGAGGCGCCTTCAACGTGGCGAGCAAGGACGTGATCGATGCCACCGACCTTCTGCAAGGCCGAATACAGCGGGTTGATGGCGGCGCCTGGAATACCGAAGGCGGTGTCCACGCCTTCGCGGCGCATGACCAGGACGGCGGCTTCGATTGCTCTCATTTTGCTCATGATATTGGTGCCTCTTGCGTTTTGTAATTGTATACAAGTGGTGTCTGGTCAAAGTGTATTCATGGCGAGCGGCGCAGGTCAATGCATTTTATAAACCCACCTATGCGTTCGTCTGAATGGCTTTTTTCGACGTATGGAGCGTTTGTGCGAAAATATTGTATACAAAAATAAATATCATTGTGTTCTATTTGTTCGATCGAGCTTCTGATCAAACAGACCTCCACCGGCTTCCCAATAACAAAAGAAGGACGGCACCATGAGCGCTTTAACCTTGAAACTCGCCACCCAATTGGCCAGCCAGGCCCTCACCGCAGGCCGCACCATTTCTGCCGCGCCGCTGACCATCGCAGTGCTCGACAGCGGCGGGCACCTGATCACCCTGCAGCGCGAAGATGGCGCCAGCCTGCTACGCCCGCAAATCGCCATCGGCAAGGCCTGGGGTGCGATTGCGTTGGGTAAGGGCTCACGTTTGCTGGCGCTGGACGCGCAACAGCGGCCGGCGTTTATCGCGGCCTTGAACAGCCTGGGGCAGGGCAGTGTGGTGCCGGCGCCGGGTGGGGTGTTGATTCGAGACCTGGCGGGTGCGGTGCTGGGGGCGATTGGGATCAGTGGGGATACGTCCGATATTGATGAGCAGTGTGCGATTACGGCGATTGAGGGGGTGGGGTTGATGGCGGATGCGGGGGTGTCTGCTTGATTCTTTGGTGACTGTAAGGGCCTCTTCGCGAGCAAGCCCGCTCCCACATTTGATAGGGTTCACACATTTATATTTGTGAATGCAGTCAATGTGGGAGCGGGCTTGCTCGCGAAGGCGGCGCCTCGGTCTAGGCTCTAAACCCAAATCGCATCCCACAGCGGATAGTCGCCAATCCGCTTCACCAAACCGGCCCGCAGAGGATTAGCCACCACATACCTGGCCATTTTTACCAGGTCGTCTTCCTTGCGCAGTGCTCGGTCATGAAAGCTGGTTTGCCAAAGGCGCCCCTTGCGGCCCGAGGCACCGTTCACAGTCCGAGTGCTTTTGGATTTCACTTGGCACAGCAGATCCCCCAACGAGCCTTTTTGCAGTTCGATCAGCCAGTGAAAGTGATCAGGCATCACCACCCAGGCCAGGGAGTTAGCCAGCCCTTGATACTGGGCCAACCTGAATTGCCAGACCACCAAGCGACCCAGCTGAAAGTCACTGAATATGGGTATGCGTTCGTGGGTGTTGGTGGTGATCAGGTAGGTGCGGTTCGGTTCGCTGAACCGCCCAACGCGCAGGCGGTGTGAGGTAGCTAGATCAGGCATTCCTTGGCCTCTCTTCAGGTGGGGTTCTGAGAGGCTAGATCTTGGTGGCTTATGCTGATTAGCAGGCTTTTGGCAGGATGTGTCTGGGAGGGCGCTATCGCGGGCAAGCCCGCTCCCACATTGGCTCAGCGGTGTTCATACAATTTGTGTGCGACCCAGGCCAGTGTGGGAGCTGGCTTGCCTGCGATGACGTCGCCACGGTCCATCAATCCGGTTCACACCCCTTCAACACTAACCGAATAATCGTCTGCGCCGCCGCCTCGTAATCGGCCTCATCGAGCTTGGCTTTCCCGGTCACCGCCGAAATCTGCCAATCAAAATCGGCATACGTCTGGGTTGCCGCCCAAATGCTGAACATCAAATGATTGGGGTCAATGGCGGCGATCAGCCCTCGATCCACCCAGCTCTGGATGCAATCAATGTTGTGTTTGGCCTGGGCGTTGAGCTGCTCGATTTGCTCGGGGCTCAGGTGCGGGGCGCCGTGCATGATTTCGCTGGCGAACACCTTGGAGGCAAACGGCAGGTCGCGGGAGATGCGGATTTTTGAGCGGATGTAATTGCTCAGCACCACCGAAGGCTCGCCCTCGGGGTTGAACGGCGTGGACGCCGCCAGGATCGGCTCGATAATGCTTTCGAGCACCTCGCGGTAGAGGTTGTCCTTGGACTTGAAGTAGTAGTAAACGTTGGGCTTGGGCAGCCCGGCCTTGGCGGCGATGTCGCTGGTTTTGGTCGCGGCGAAGCCCTTGTCGGCAAACTCCTCGCTCGCCGCCCGCAGGATCTTTTCTTTGTTGCGCTCGCGAATGGTGCTCATAAACCAACAGTTTCCTTGCCAAGACAGGCGGTCGAGCATGGTAGCACCGGCTTGACGCAGCGCTCAATCATGCAGGCGCAGCCCTTGCACACCGTGCGTTGCAGCTGACTTTATCTGTCTTGATACTGAACGCGTTCTCCAAAGCCTGCGTTCGGCCAGCGTGGTTAACGGGGCGCTTCAGATCAAGATCACGATCAAGGTCAAAAGCAGATCAACAGCAATCATCCGTGCTGTACACAGCCCTATATTCCCTCACGGTCGCCGCGTTATATTCACGGCACTCTAACCGCAGGATGGACGCGTCATGGCAGGAAGCAGCTTACTGGTACTGATCGACGACATCGCCGCCGTCCTCGACGATGTGGCGTTAATGACCAAGATGGCCGCCAAGAAAACCGCGGGTGTGCTCGGCGATGACTTGGCGCTCAACGCCCAGCAGGTCTCCGGGGTGCGTGCCGAGCGGGAAATTCCGGTGGTGTGGGCGGTGGCCAAGGGCTCGTTTCTAAACAAGCTGATTCTGGTGCCGGCGGCGCTGTTGATCAGTGCGTTTGCGCCGTGGGCGGTCACGCCGTTGTTGATGCTGGGCGGGGCTTATCTGTGTTTCGAGGGCTTTGAAAAGCTCGCGCATACGTTCTTGCACAAGCGCACCGAGGAGCAGGCGCATCTGGTTGAGGCAGTCGCTGATCCGTCGACTGATCTGGTGGCGTTTGAGAAGGACAAGATCAAGGGCGCCATCCGTACCGATTTCATTCTTTCCGCGGAAATTATCGCCATCACTCTCGGCACCGTGGCCGATGCGCCGCTGATGCAGCAGGTGGTCGTGTTGTCGGGCATTGCCATTGTGATGACCATCGGCGTTTACGGCCTGGTTGCCGGTATCGTCAAGCTCGATGACCTGGGCCTGTGGCTGACGCAAAAGCCGGGCCAGGCGGCGCGTAGCATCGGTGGGGCGATTCTTCGCGCCGCGCCTTACATGATGAAAAGCCTGTCGGTGATCGGCACGGCGGCGATGTTCATGGTCGGCGGCGGGATTCTCACCCATGGCGTGCCAGTGGTGCATCACTGGATCGAGACGGTGAGCCAGAGCACCGGTGGCTTGGCGTGGTTGATGCCGACATTGCTGAATGCGGTGGCTGGGATTATCGCGGGGGGTGTTGTGTTGGTCGTCGTCCAAGTGCTCGGCAAGATATGGCGAGCCGCGAAGGGTTGATTTGCCCGTATCGAGTACCGATTGAACCGCAGTTTAATCTTAATCCTGCCGTTCGATTTTCCAGGCATCTACCCTTCGTGGGGCTTATCATTGTTAGCGTTCAATTGCTGAAGAAAGGCGACAAGGGGGAGAATAACTACGGGTTACCTTGCCGTGATGTCGAAAATGCTTAGCAGCGTTTGACTTTCCTAAAGCGCAATAAAAAAGGCCATTCAATCGAATGGCCTTTTTTGTGTTGCTCTCGTTACTCAGCAATCTGCAACTTGCGCGATTCGGTATAGATATACCGCACCTTCTCATACTCAAACGGCGAGTTCATCTGGCCGTAGCGGAAGCTGGTCTGGTAGCGCTTGTCGACGGCGCGCAGGGCCCAGATTTCCGGGTGGTTTTCGCTGACCTTGGACACGTTGAGGAAGTTGATCTGGGTCTCGGCGCCGTAGTCGACGATCAGGCCGGCGGTGTCGCGCAGGTTCGAGGGCCCGAAGATCGGCAGCACAACGTACGCGCCGCCGGGCACGCCGTAGAAGCCCAGGGTTTGGCCGAAGTCTTCGCTCTGGCGCGGCAGGCCCATGGCGGTGGCCGGGTCCCACAGGCCGGCGATGCCTATAGTGGTGTTGAGCAACAGGCGCCCGGTGGTTTCCAGGGAACGATGGCCCTTGAGTTGCAGCAGGCTGTTCATCAGGTTGGGCACGTCGCCCAGGTTGTTGAAGAAGTTGCTCACGCCGGTGCGCAGGAAGCTCGGTGTGACATAGCGGTAGCCGTCAACCACCGGCAGGAACACCCATTGGTCGAAGCGGTAGTTGAAGTGGTACACACGGCGGTTCCACGACTCCAGCGGGTCATACACGTTGAGCGCGGTCAGCGATGAGCGCTCGAACTCGCGCTGGTCCAGGCCCGGGTTGAACTTGAGCTTGGTCAGCGGCTCTTTGAAGCCGTCAGAGTCGACCTTGACCGGTTCGTACGCCTTGCTGTTGTCGGCATTGGCGACGCCCGCGCACATCAGGGCGGCGAGCAGCAGAAGATATTTAGCCACGGAAGAACTCCAGCATGGCGTCGGCGTTGACGCGGTAATTGAGGTTGCCGCAGTGGCCGCCCAGCGGGTAGACGGTCAAGCGATCGCCGAAGGTTTTACGCAGGAAACCGAGGTCGCCAGGGCCCAGGATCACGTCGTCGGCGTTGTGCATCACCGCGATTTTCGGGCTGGTGTGCAGGTAGTCCTTGAGGGCGTACAGGCTCACCTGGTCGACCAGTTGCAGCAGGCTGCCGCCGTCGGTACGCGCGCGCCACATCGGGATCACTTGTTCGGTGAGGTAGCAGTCGAAGTCGCATTGCAGCGCACGCTTGAGGAACGGCGTGAGGCTGGTGCCTTCGGTGATCGGGTATTTGGGCGGGATGATCAGGCCGCGGCGGTTGATCAGGTCCGAGGTGAAGGCAATGTCGGCCGCCGAGAAGCGGAACGAGGTGCCGATCAGCATCGCCATCTGTTCGTTGGTCAGGTGCTGCTTGGAGTTCTGGAAGTCGTAGAGCAGGGCGTCGTTAAGGTCGATGTAGCCCTTTTGCTGGAAGTAGCGGGTCAGTTTGCTCAGCACCAGTTCATAGAAGGTGGTGGTGTTGTTGATGCCCTTGACCTCGGTCTGCACCAACTTGTCCAGGTTGGTGATCGAGGTGTAGAGGTTGACCGGCGGATTAAGCAGCAGCACTTTCTTGAAGTTGAAGCTGCGACGGGTTTCGTCGAGCTTGCTCACAAACGCCGCATCCAGGGCGCCCAGGCTGTAGCCGGTGAGGTAAAAGTCGGTCACCGGCAGCGAGGCGTTTTGTGCGCGTACGGCCTGCATGACACGGTACATGTCCTCGGCGTCTTCCTGGGTGATACCCGGCGTGGCGAAGCGCGAGGCGGCACTGATGAAGTCGAAGCTGGTCGGCGACGACAGTTGCACCACGTGGTAGCCGGCTTGGTAATAAAGTTTTTTCAGGTATTCGTTGATGCTGCTGTCAAATCGCGCACCTGTGCCGGCGATCAGGAAGATCAGCGGCGCAGCGCGGTCTTGCTTGGCGATGCGGTAGGTGAGTTTTTTCACCGCCCAGAAGTTGTCCGGCAGGCTGAACTCGCGCTCGGGGCGCATGTTCAGGGTGTAGTCAGACTGATTGATCTCGTCGTCGGTCGGCAATTTAGGCCGAAGGTCGGGCGGTGTGGTGGCGATGGTTGCTTCGAACGGGTTGGTCAAAGGGTAGCCATAGCTGGCCTGGTCGATATCGACGGCCAGTGCTGACGCACTCAAAAAAAGGCTGCCCAGTAAGGCAGCACAGCGCAAGGAACGGAGCATGACTTAATCCCTAAGAGGAAACGTGCTGAATGAAGTTCGCAGGCTATGACCACCGCGTTGCCACCGAAGTGCCAGCCTTCGGCACGAAAATTCGGAAAAAAAACGTCGGAATCGGGGTAATAGTAGCGAGAAGATACACTTTGCCGCGCGTTGATGAACACTAATTGTGTGTATGCGCCTTGCTAACGGCCGCAGGCGCATTAAGCTGAGCGCCGTTTTTGCCTATCGGAGTGCCCCATGTCCCACCGTTTGCCGCTGATTTTGCTGCTTATTGCCCTGCCTTTATGGCTGGCCGCCAGTTATGGCGCGCGCTACGGTTTTATGGAGGATGGCCGCTGGGTGGGCGTCTGCGTCGATGAGGCCAGCCGCTGGGAATGCCAGTTGCGCTCTAACCTGGGGCTGATGATCCACTTCAAGGTGCTGGGCTGGGCGGCACTGGTCACCTCGGTGCTGGCGTTCTTTGTGCCGGGCCGTGCAGGATGGGGTCTTGCCGTGTTGGGGATGGTGTTTGGTTTGCCGGCGTTGGCGTTGTACAACACCACGTTTGCGGTGTTTGCGGTGGTGATTGCGGGGCTGCGGTTGGTCAGGAAGCCTCGGGTTACTGATTAACCCGTATAAGGGCACTTTTGTGGCGAGGGAGCTTGCTCGCGCTGGGGCGCGAAGCGGCCCCAAGAAAGCGGGAGCGCTGCGCATTCCAGCGCGAGCATGCTCCCTCGCCACAGGTTCTCTATTTAAGCCTTGCGCGCCCGCAAGCAACGCCACAACGCTACAACCATCAGCACGCTGACCACCGCCCAACCCCATGCCTGCTGGTTCAGCAACCCTTCGCGATACAGCTGCGGCGCAATGCCGGCACCGATGATGAACGCCAGCAGGGCAATTTCCCGACGCGGCCCAGTCACCGGGCGTACCAGGTAGACCAAGGCCGGCAGCACCAGTGCCGCACTCGGAAAGCTGCGATAACGCGGGTCAAACACCAGCGCCAGCATCATCACCGCACCGGCGAACCCGGCGATTGCCACCAGCCAGCCCGCGCGTTGCTCCAGCCAATTGAAGGCCCGCTCGCGCCAACCTTCCCGCGCGCTCAGAGCCAGGGCGGCGTGGGCCAGCACCAGCAGGTTCAGCACCACCAGCAAACCTGCCCACACCCATTCATCGTTGAAACGCGCGGTTACGCGGGTCAGTTCGGCCCAGGTGCCGATGGAACAGGCTGCCACGGCGCCGAGCAATGGCAGCAAGAGCGCGGCGCGCGTGCTGCGAACACGGCCACCGAGCGCCAGGGTGCCTAGCAGGATAATCCCGCCCACGCCCAGCCACAGCGGCCAGTACGGCACATTGGTCACCGGCCCGGCGAGGATGCCTTTGTCCTGGCGATCGGCATCAAACAGTCCCCAATAACCACCGACCGCGCCTTCACTGGCGCGTTTCCACGGCTGGTCAAAGGCTTCGATCAGGTTGTAGCGCCAGCCGTTGGCCTCGGCCATGGCCACAAAGCCACGCATGAACTTGGCTTCGTTAACCCGGCTCGGCACGGCGGTTTCGCGCTGGCGGCCTTCGCTTGGCCAGCCGGTCTCGCCGATCAGCACATCTTTAGGGGCGAATTTGTTGCCGAAGGTCTGGCGCACGTCGCCCACATGCTTGAGTGCCTGGTCGATACCCGACGGGTCATCTTCCCAGTACGGCAGCAGGTGGATGGTCAGGAAGTCCACGGCCGGGGCGATTTCCGGGTGTTGCAGCCAGAACTCCCATACGTCGGCATAGGTGACCGGCTGTTTGATCTGGCTTTTGACTTTATGGATCAGCGTCACCAACTGCTTGGCGGTGACTTCCTTGCGCAGCAGGGCTTCGTTGCCGACGATCACCGAGGTGACCACGTCGGGGTTGGCGTTGGCCGCCGCGATCAACTCGTCGATTTCTTTTTCAGTGGCCACCGGGTCACTGCTGACCCAGGCGCCGGCCATCAGCTTCAGCCCATGCTTGCGCGCCATGCCGGGCAGGGCTTCCAGGCCGGTCATGGAGTAAGTGCGAATGCATTCGAAACGGGTGGCCAGCAGCGCCAGGTCGGCGTCCATGCGCTCGGGGCGCAGCGTGAATGGCTGATCGAAGGGCGATTGGTCCTTGTCGAACGGCGTGTAGGACGCACATTGCATTTTGTGGCTGGCGCTGGCCACGTCCGGCAATACCACCGGCCGGCCAAGGCCGTACCAATAGCCGACAAGGGCAAGCACGCCGAGGATCAAGGCGAAAACATAGGGCAGGGCAGGGAAGCGGGCAGTCGCGGGCATAGTCGGCTTATCTGGGAGAGCAAAGGCGCGCATCTTAACCGGATTTAGCCCGTCCCAGTGGGGCTGCATAATTTAGACATGCAAAGTTCGGGCGGGATTTTGCGGCGATGTCCTACAAATCGTCCTGCTGGCGATGTGATGTCGTTTCTTGCTTACCTGAGGTCGCAGTCAGAGCAGGTCCAAGGCCCCGGCAGGTTGATGATCGAAGTGTCAGCACTCCGCTGATGTCTGGGCCGCCGGATCGATGCGCGTGACGGGGGCGCGGTGCACCATATAACAACAGGTTGACGTCGCTCGGCATCCGCCGGGCGCAGCACTTTCGGGGAAGTACGATGAAGATGCGACGACTCTTGGGCGCAGCTGCCACTCTGGTAGTTGCGATGGGCTCCACACTGGCCAACGCCGACAGCAAAACCCTGAGCATCGGCTATGTGGACGGCTGGTCCGACAGCGTTGCCACCACTCACGTGGCGGCAGAAGTGATCAAGGAAAAGCTCGGTTATGACGTGAAGCTGCAAGCCGTCGCCACCGGGATCATGTGGCAGGGCGTGGCCACCGGCAAGCTCGACGCCATGCTCTCCGCCTGGCTGCCTGTGACCCACGGTGAGTACTGGGCCAAGAACAAGGACAAGGTGGTCGACTACGGCCCCAACTTCAAGGACGCAAAAATTGGCCTGATCGTGCCCGAGTACGTTAAAGCCAACTCTATCGAAGACCTCAAGACCGACACCACCTTCAAGAACAAGATTGTCGGCATCGACGCCGGTTCAGGCGTGATGCTCAAGACCGACGAAGCCATCAAGGCCTATGGCCTGGACTACAAGCTGCAAGCCAGCTCGGGCGCGGCGATGATCGCCGAACTGACCCGCGCCGAAGACAAGCAGGAATCCATTGCGGTGACCGGCTGGGTGCCACACTGGATGTTCGCCAAGTGGAAACTGCGTTTCCTGGACGATCCAAAAGGGATTTATGGTGCTGCTGAAACCGTCAACAGCATCGGCAGCAAGGGCCTGGAGAAGAAAGCGCCGGAAGTCGCCGCCTTCCTGAAGAAATTCCAGTGGGCCTCCAAGGACGAAATCGGCGAAGTCATGCTCGCGATTCAAGAGGGCGCCAAGCCTGATGCGGCGGCCAAGGACTGGGTTGCCAAGCACCCTGAGCGTGTGGCCGAGTGGATCGGTAAATAACACCCGAAGCGTCTAAATAGCACCTTGCAAGCCCGCCTGGCGTTTTCGCCCGGCGGGTTTTGTCGTTTCTGGGGTAAAGGCTGTCACTTTAATCAGTTCAAAGTTGGCGCGAACCCTAATGTCGTTCTACTACTAAGGTCGTCTGGAACCTGTTCTGCAGCCGCATACAGTGGATACGTTCCAATAATAAAAAAGCTGTGCTGCGAGGATAAAAACAATGAACGACAGCATTTACCTCTCGATTCAAAACAGCCCGCGTTTCAAGGAGCTGGTGAGAAAAAGGGAAAGGTTCGCCTGGATTCTCTCGGCGATCATGCTAGGGCTTTACTCCGCTTTCATCCTGTTGATTGCCTACGGGCCACAAGTGCTGGGGGCCAAACTCAGCCCTGGTTCGTCCATCACCTGGGGGATCCCGATCGGGGTTGGGCTGATTGTGTCGGCCTTCATCCTCACCGGCATCTATGTACGACGCGCCAACGGCGAATTCGACGACCTGAACAATGCGATTCTCAAGGAGGCTGCGCAATGATCCGTCGTCTATTGGCTGTATTCGGCGCTTCGGTCTTCGCGCCCGCCGTTTGGGCGGCGGATGCATTGACCGGTGAAGTGCACAAACAACCGCTGAATATTGCAGCGATCCTGATGTTCGTGGCGTTTGTCGGCGCGACGTTGTGCATTACCTACTGGGCGTCCAAGCGCAACAAGTCGGCGGCCGACTACTATGCGGCCGGCGGCAAGATCACCGGTTTCCAGAACGGCCTGGCGATTGCCGGCGACTACATGTCGGCGGCGTCCTTCCTGGGCATTTCCGCGTTGGTGTTCACCTCCGGTTACGATGGCCTGATCTATTCGATCGGCTTCCTGGTGGGCTGGCCGATCATTCTGTTCCTGATCGCCGAGCGCCTGCGTAACCTGGGCAAATACACCTTTGCCGACGTGGCGTCCTACCGCCTTGGGCAAACTCAGATCCGCAGCCTGTCGGCCTGCGGCTCGCTGGTGGTGGTGGCGTTCTACCTGATCGCGCAGATGGTCGGCGCGGGCAAGTTGATCCAACTGCTGTTCGGCCTGGATTACCATGTGGCGGTGATCCTGGTGGGTATCCTGATGTGCATGTATGTGCTGTTCGGCGGCATGCTGGCAACCACCTGGGTGCAAATCATCAAGGCAGTGCTGCTGCTGTCCGGTGCCTCGTTCATGGCGCTGATGGTAATGAAGCACGTCAACTTTGACTTCAACATGCTGTTCTCCGAGGCGATCAAGGTTCACCCTAAAGGTGAAGCGATCATGAGCCCGGGCGGCTTGGTGAAAGACCCGATCTCGGCATTCTCCTTAGGGCTTGCGCTGATGTTCGGTACTGCCGGCCTGCCGCATATCCTGATGCGCTTCTTCACCGTCAGCGACGCCAAGGAAGCGCGTAAGAGCGTGCTGTATGCCACCGGTTTCATCGGCTACTTCTACATCCTGACCTTTATTATCGGCTTCGGCGCGATCCTGTTGGTCAGCACCAACCCGGCGTTCAAGGATGCTGCAGGCGCGTTGCTGGGCGGTAACAACATGGCGGCGGTGCACCTGGCCAACGCAGTGGGCGGCAGTATCTTCCTGGGCTTCATCTCGGCCGTGGCCTTTGCCACCATCCTTGCGGTGGTTGCCGGTTTGACCCTGGCCGGTGCTTCGGCGGTGTCCCATGACCTGTATGCCAGCGTGATCAAGAAAGGCAAGGCCAACGAGAAGGATGAGATTCGCGTGTCGAAGATCACCACTATCGCTCTGGCAGTGCTGGCAATCGGCCTGGGTATCCTGTTCGAAAGCCAGAACATCGCGTTCATGGTCGGCCTGGCGTTCTCCATTGCGGCCAGCTGTAACTTCCCGGTGTTGCTGCTTTCCATGTACTGGAAAAACCTCACCACCCGCGGCGCCATGATTGGCGGCTGGCTGGGCTTAGTCAGTGCCGTCGGCCTGATGATCCTCGGCCCGACCATCTGGGTGTCGATCCTGCACCACGAAAAAGCCATCTTCCCGTACGAGTACCCAGCGCTGTTCTCGATGATCATCGCGTTCGTCGGTATCTGGTTCTTCTCCATCACCGACAAGTCGGCGGCGGCAGAGAAGGAGCGTGCGCTGTACTTCCCGCAGTTTGTGCGTTCGCAAACTGGCCTGGGGGCGAGTGGGGCGGTTAACCACTAAGGGTTGTAACGGTTACAAAAAAAATGCCCCGGTCGTGAGATCGGGGCATTTTTTTGCTTTTATTGGTAACGGATTTCACAAAACTGTTTCTCAAGTCTGGCATCAATAAAAAGCAGATAGTTGATCGTTCCCACGCAGAGCGTGCGAACGATCAGTCGGTGGCTGGGGTTTCTGGGGTGTCTTGGCTGGCCTCATCGCGGGCAAGCCCGGCTCCCACCTTTGAAATGCATTCTCCTGTGGGAGCTGGCTTGCCTGCGATGGCGCCGGGCCTGGCGACACAAACAAAAACGGCCTCCACAAAGGAGGCCGTTTTCAGTGCAACCAAGCGCTTGATGGCTTACTTGCGATCTTCCAGCTTGGTGATGTCACGCGACTCGTAGCCGGTGTACAGCTGGCGCGGGCGGCCAATCTTGTACGGGCTGGAGAGCATTTCTTTCCAGTGGGAGATCCAGCCCACGGTACGGGCCAGGGCGAAGATTACGGTGAACATGCTGGTTGGAATGCCGATCGCCTTGAGGATGATCCCCGAGTAGAAGTCGACGTTCGGGTACAGCGAGCGCTCGATGAAGTACGGGTCGGTCAGGGCGATCTCTTCCAGGCGCATGGCCAGTTCGAGTTGCGGATCGTTCTGAATACCAAGCTCCTTCAACACTTCGTCGCAGGTCTTCTTCATCACGGTGGCGCGCGGGTCGCGGTTCTTGTAGACGCGGTGACCGAAGCCCATCAGCTTGAACGGATCGTTCTTGTCCTTGGCCTTGGCGATGAACGTGTCGATGTTCGAGACATCGCCGATTTCATCCAGCATGGTCAGAACGGCTTCGTTCGCACCGCCGTGGGCAGGGCCCCACAGTGCGGCGATACCGGCGGCGATACAGGCGAACGGGTTGGCACCCGAAGAGCCCGCCAGGCGCACGGTAGAGGTCGAGGCGTTCTGTTCGTGGTCGGCGTGGAGGATAAAGATCTTGTCCATCGCGGCGGCCAGCACCGGGCTGATCGGTTTGATCTCGCACGGGGTGTTGAACATCATGTGCAGGAAGTTTTCCGCGTACGTCAGGTCGTTGCGCGGGTACATCATGGGTTGGCCCATGGAGTACTTGTAAACCATTGCGGCCAGGGTCGGCATCTTGGCAACCAGGCGGATCGCGGAAATTTCGCGATGCTGCGGGTTATTGATGTCCAGGGAGTCGTGATAGAAGGCCGACAGGGCACCCACCACACCGCACATCACGGCCATCGGGTGGGCGTCGCGACGGAAGCCGTTGAAAAAGGTCTTCAACTGCTCGTGAACCATGGTGTGGTTCTTCACGGTGCTGACGAACTGGGCTTTTTGCGCAGCCGTTGGCAATTCGCCATTTAGCAGCAGGTAGCAAGTTTCCAGGTAGTCCGATTGCTCAGCCAGCTGCTCGATCGGGTAGCCCCGGTGCAGCAGAATGCCATTGTCGCCATCGATATAGGTGATCTTCGACTCGCAAGAGGCGGTCGACATGAAGCCTGGGTCGAAAGTGAAACGGCCCGTGGCCGTCAGGCCCCGTACGTCGATAACATCGGGACCAACGGTGCCGGTTAAAATGGGCAGCTCGACGGGGGCTGCGCCCTCGATGATCAACTGCGCTTTTTTGTCAGCCATGTGGCCTCCTATTTATGCTTCAAATCATCAGACAGACCCCCCACGCAGGGCCCGCACCACTATAGTGAGATAAATTCAGATGTCAATTTGCCTAAAGTCTTGCTCCAGAAGGCTTTAACCGTACTTTTTCGTCGAAATTGGCTGCCATTTACGCCTTTTATCCCGCCAGCGCAATCAGCTATTAGGGTGAGGAGCGCGCGTTGTCATTAGTAGCCTAACTGTCTATACTCGGCCACCGACCGCCAAGGGCTTTTGGGCTTGCTTTCATTGGGGGTCGCACTCCCTGGGTGGTGCTTACCTGACCAGTGCACTCCCCAACAACTTTGCCCTGATTGTTAGGGGCTCTTCAGTGTGAAAAAAAGCCGTGAATAGCCAACGACCTGTAAACCTAGACCTAAGGACCATCAAACTCCCCATCACCGGCGTTACGTCGTTCCTGCACCGTGTTTCCGGCATCATCCTGTTCCTGGGCTTGGGCATCATGCTTTATGCATTGAGCAAATCCCTGGGTTCCGAGGAAGGATACGCCGAGGTGAAGGCATGCTTGACCAGCCCGCTGGCCAAGTTCGTAGCATGGGGCCTCCTGTCCGCTCTGCTTTATCATCTGGTAGCCGGCGTGCGCCACTTGATCATGGATATGGGCATCGGTGAGACGCTGGAAGGCGGCCGCCTGGGCTCGAAAATCATCATCGCCATTTCCGTGGTGCTGATCGTTCTGGCAGGAGTTTGGATATGGTAACCAGCGTTACGAACCTTTCGCGTTCGGGCCTCTATGACTGGATGGCACAACGTGTGTCTGCGGTCGTTCTCGCGGCTTATTTCATTTTCCTGATCGGATACCTCGTCGCAAACCCGGGCATTGGCTATGAGCAATGGCACGGGCTGTTTTCCCACAATGCGATGCGAATCTTCAGTCTGCTGGCACTTGTAGCTCTGGGCGCACACGCCTGGGTCGGCATGTGGACCATCGCGACCGACTACCTGACGCCAATGGCGCTGGGCAAGTCCGCGACTGCAGTCCGTTTCCTCTTCCAGGCAGTATGCGGCGTCGCGATGTTCGCTTACTTCGTCTGGGGTGTGCAGATTCTTTGGGGTATCTGATTCATGGCTAACATTCCAACTATTTCCTTCGACGCCATCATTATTGGTGGCGGCGGTGCTGGCATGCGCGCAGCGCTGCAGCTGGCCCAGGGCGGTCACAAGACTGCCGTGATCACCAAGGTGTTCCCGACGCGTTCCCACACCGTATCGGCCCAGGGTGGCATCACCTGCGCCATCGCGTCCGCCGACCCGAACGATGACTGGCGCTGGCACATGTACGATACCGTCAAGGGTTCCGACTACATCGGTGACCAGGACGCTATCGAATACATGTGTCAAGAAGGCCCGGCCGCCGTGTTCGAGCTGGACCACATGGGTCTGCCGTTCTCGCGTACCGAGCAAGGTCGTATCTACCAGCGTCCATTCGGCGGCCAGTCGAAGGATTACGGTAAAGGTGGCCAGGCTGCCCGTACCTGCGCCGCGTCCGACCGTACCGGTCACGCGCTGCTGCACACCCTGTATCAGGGCAACCTGAAAGCCGGTACTACGTTCCTGAACGAGTACTACGCGGTGGATCTGGTGAAGAACGCTGACGGCGCATTCGTCGGTGTGATCGCCATCTGCATCGAAACCGGTGAAACCACCTACATCCGCGCCAAGGCTACTGTGCTGGCGACCGGTGGTGCAGGTCGTATCTACGCCTCCACCACCAATGCCCTGATCAACACCGGTGACGGCGTTGGCATGGCCCTGCGTGCAGGCGTTCCGGTACAAGACATCGAAATGTGGCAGTTCCACCCGACCGGTATCGCCGGCGCCGGTGTACTGGTTACAGAAGGTTGCCGTGGTGAAGGTGGTTACCTGATCAACAAGCACGGCGAGCGTTTCATGGAGCGTTATGCTCCGAACGCGAAAGACCTGGCTGGCCGTGACGTTGTTGCGCGCTCGATGGTTAAAGAAATCATCGCCGGCAACGGCTGTGGCCCGAACGGCGACCACGTACTGCTGAAGCTCGATCACCTGGGTGAAGAAGTCCTGCACAGCCGCCTGCCAGGTATCTGTGAGCTGTCCAAGACCTTTGCTCACGTTGACCCGGTGGTTGCTCCGGTTCCGGTTGTTCCAACTTGCCACTATATGATGGGCGGCGTGCCGACCAACATTCATGGCCAGGCGATCACTCAGAACGCCGAAGGCGTGGACGAGATCATTCATGGTCTGTTCGCGGTAGGCGAAGTGGCGTGCGTATCGGTTCACGGTGCCAACCGTCTGGGCGGCAACTCGCTGCTCGACCTGGTGGTATTCGGCCGTGCCGCCGGCCTGCACCTTGAGAAGGCGCTGACTGACGGCATCGAATACGATGACGCCACCGACGCCAACATCGAAGCTGCCCTGGCGCGCCTGAACGCTCTGAACGAGCGTACCGATGGCGAAGACGTAGCTACCCTGCGTCGCGAGCTGCAAAGCTGCATGCAGAACTACTTCGGTGTGTTCCGTACCGGCGAATACATGCAGAAGGGTATCGCCCAGCTGGCTGACCTGCGCACGCGCATCGCCAACGTCAAGATCAACGATAAGAGCCAGGCGTTCAACACCGCTCGTATCGAAGCCCTTGAGCTGCAAAACCTGTTGGAAGTGGCTGAAGCGACTGCGATCGCCGCCGAGGTTCGTAAAGAATCCCGTGGTGCTCACGCTCGTGAAGACTTTGAAGACCGCGACGACGAAAACTGGTTGTGCCACACCCTGTACTTCCCGGGTGACAAGCGCGTAACCAAGCGTGCCGTGAACTTCTCGCCGAAGACGGTTCCGACGTTTGAACCGAAAATTCGGACTTACTAAGGGTGGCTGCCATGTTGAAAGTCAGTGTTTACCGCTACAACCCTGATCAGGACGCTGCGCCGTTCATGCAGGAATTCCAGGTCGATACCGGTGGTAAAGACCTGATGGTGCTGGATGTACTGGCACTGATCAAAGAGCAGGACGAAGGTTTCTCCTATCGTCGCTCTTGCCGTGAAGGTGTGTGCGGTTCCGACGGCATGAACATCAACGGCAAAAACGGCCTGGCGTGCATCACGCCGCTGTCCGCCGTGGTTAAAGGCAACAAGCTGATCGTTCGTCCTCTGCCAGGTTTGCCGGTTATCCGTGACCTGGTCGTCGATATGAGCATCTTCTACAAGCAATACGAGAAAGTTAAGCCGTTCCTGCAGAACGACACGCCGGCTCCGGCCATCGAGCGTCTGCAGTCCCCGGAAGAGCGTGAGAAGCTCGACGGTCTGTACGAGTGCATCCTGTGCGCTTGCTGCTCGACTTCGTGCCCATCCTTCTGGTGGAACCCGGACAAGTTCCTGGGCCCAGCTGCCCTGCTGCAAGCGTACCGCTTCCTGGCAGACAGCCGTGACACCAAGACGTCCGAGCGTCTGGCTTCACTGGATGACCCGTTCAGCGTATTCCGCTGCCGCGGGATCATGAACTGCGTCAACGTATGTCCCAAAGGCCTGAACCCGACTAAGGCCATTGGTCACATCCGTAACATGCTGCTGCAAAGCGGCGTGTAAGCGACGTTGTAGCAAAGCAGGACCGTTGTGCCCGTAAATGCTACGGCGCAGGCTTCAACCGGCGCCGTAGTTTTAACTTGAGCAGCGACTTACAAAGCCGCGGCTCTTATTTTGAAGAAATGAGACAAGCAGGGGCATTCGGGTTGGTACCCGAACTATCAGCGTGATCCTAAGTGGCTTGTTTTGGTCGCTGCACTTGGCCTTTTGCAAGCAAACTCGGTGTTTTCGCCGGTGGTGTCCCCAAATCGAGGGTGACCAAGCATGCAAGAAAGCGTGATGCAGCGCATGTGGAACAGCGGCTATCTTTCAGGTGGTAACGCTGCCTATGTGGAAGAGCTTTATGAGCTCTACCTGCACGACCCTAACGCTGTGCCAGAAGAATGGCGCACCAAATTTCAGACGTTGTCTTCAGACGGCAACGCTGCCACCGATGTATCGCACGCAACAATTCGCGATCAGTTTGTGCTGCTGGCAAAGAACCAGCGCCGCGCCCAACCGGTTTCCGCCGGTAGCGTGAGCAGTGAGCATGAGAAGAAGCAAGTTGAAGTATTGCGATTGATCCAGGCCTACCGGATGCGTGGCCACCAGGCGGCCCAGCTTGACCCGCTGGGGCTCTGGCAGCGTCCTGCACCTGCTGACCTGTCGATCAATCATTACGGCTTGACCAATGCCGATCTTGATACGACCTTCCGTGCCGGCGACCTGTTCATCGGCAAAGAGGAAGCGAGCCTACGCGAAATTCACGAAGCGTTGCAGCAGACATATTGCCGCACCATCGGCGCTGAATTTACGCACATCACCGATTCCGAGCAGCGCCACTGGTTCCAGCATCGCCTGGAAGGCGTGCGTGGCCGTCCGGTGCTGTCCGCCGATGTGCGCAGCCACCTGCTGGAGCGCGTGACTGCGGCCGAAGGCCTCGAGAAATACCTGGGCACCAAATACCCAGGCACCAAGCGTTTCGGCCTGGAAGGCGGCGAGAGCCTGATTCCAATGCTCGACGAGCTGATCCAGCGTTCCGGTTCCTACGGCACCAAGGAAATCGTGATCGGCATGGCTCACCGTGGTCGCCTGAACGTGTTGGTCAACACCTTCGGCAAGAACCCGCGCGAGCTGTTCGACGAGTTCGAAGGCAAGAAGAAGGTCGAGCTGGGTTCCGGTGACGTTAAATACCACCAGGGCTTCTCGTCCAACGTGATGACCACCGGCGGTGAAGTTCACCTGGCCATGGCCTTCAACCCCTCCCACCTGGAAATCGTTTCTCCAGTGGTCGAGGGTTCGGTGCGCGCTCGCCAGGATCGTCGTAACGATTCCACGGGTGAGAAGGTTCTGCCGATTTCCATCCACGGTGACGCGGCATTCGCCGGTCAAGGCGTGGTCCTGGAAACGTTCCAGATGTCGCAGACTCGCGGCTTCAAGACCGGCGGTACGATTCACATCGTCATCAACAATCAGGTCGGTTTCACCATCAGCAACCCGCTGGATGCGCGCTCTACCGAGTACGCCACCGACGTTGCCAAGATGATTCAGGCGCCGATCCTCCATGTGAATGGTGATGATCCGGAAGCCGTGTTGTTCGTGACCCAGCTCGCTATCGACTACCGCATGCAGTTCAAGCGTGACGTGGTGATCGACCTGGTTTGCTACCGCCGTCGCGGTCACAACGAAGCGGATGAGCCTAGCGGCACCCAGCCGTTGATGTACCAGCAAATCACCAAGCAGCGCACTACGCGTGAGCTGTACGCCGAAAGCCTGACCAAGGCCGGTGTGGTTGACGATGCGCGTGTTCAAGCGAAAGTCGATGAATACCGCAACGCGCTGGACAACGGCCTGCATGTCGTAAAAAGCCTGGTTAAAGAGCCGAACAAAGAGCTGTTCGTGGATTGGCGTCCATACCTGGGCCACGCCTGGACTGCGCGCCACGACACCTCGTTCGATCTGAAAACCCTGCAGGAACTGTCTGCCAAGCTGCTGGAAATCCCAGATGGCTTCGTGGTGCAGCGCCAGGTTGCGAAGATCTACGAAGACCGTCAGAAGATGCAAGCCGGCGGCCTGCCGATCAACTGGGGTTACGCCGAAACCATGGCGTACGCGACCCTGGCGTTCGAAGGTCACCCGATCCGCATGACCGGCCAGGACATCGGCCGCGGTACGTTCTCGCACCGTCATGCTGTGTTGCACAACCAGAAAGACGCGGGCACCTACATCCCGTTGCAGAACCTGTACGAAGGCCAGCCACGTTTCGACCTGTACGATTCGTTCCTGTCCGAAGAAGCCGTACTGGCGTTTGAATACGGTTACTCGACCACCACGCCTCAGGCCCTGGTGATCTGGGAAGCCCAGTTCGGCGACTTCGCCAACGGTGCCCAGGTGGTTATCGACCAGTTCATCACCAGCGGCGAGCACAAGTGGGGCCGTCTGTGCGGTCTGACCATGCTGCTGCCACACGGTTATGAAGGTCAGGGGCCGGAGCACTCCTCGGCCCGTCTGGAGCGTTACCTGCAGCTGTGCGCCGAGCACAACATTCAGGTGTGCGTGCCGACTACCCCGGCCCAGATCTACCACTTGCTGCGTCGTCAGGTGATCCGCCCGCTGCGCAAGCCGCTGGTAGTGCTGACTCCGAAATCGCTGTTGCGTCACAAATTGGCCATCTCGACCCTGGAAGATCTGGCCGACGGTTCGTTCCAGACCGTTATTTCAGAAATCGACACCCTGGATGCGGCCAAGGTCACGCGCCTGGTCCTGTGCAGCGGCAAGGTTTATTACGATTTGCTGGAAAAACGCCGTGCCGAAGGCCGCGAAGACATCGCCATCGTGCGGATCGAGCAGCTTTACCCGTTCCCGGAAGACGACCTGATGGAGGCCATCGCGCCTTACACCAACCTCACCAACGTGGTGTGGTGTCAGGAAGAACCGATGAACCAGGGCGCGTGGTACAGCAGCCAGCATCATTTGCGTCGCAGCATCGGTAACCATAACAAGGCCCTGGGCCTGGAGTACGCCGGTCGTGATGCTTCTGCTGCACCTGCGTGTGGTTATGCGTCGATGCACGCCGAGCAGCAGGAAAAACTGCTGCAAGATGCTTTCACTGTTTAACGCCTTCGCGCTGACTGAAACCGAATTTTAAGGACCCACAGATAATGGCTATCGAAATCAAAGCCCCGTCATTCCCGGAATCGGTTGCCGATGGCACCGTTGCCACCTGGCACAAGAAACCAGGCGACGCTGTTAAGCGTGATGACCTGATCGTCGACATCGAGACCGACAAAGTCGTTCTGGAAGTGTTGGCCGAAGCTGACGGCGTACTGGGCGCAATCGTTGCCGAAGAAGGCGCTACCGTTCTGTCGAACCAGATCCTGGGCTCGATCGAAGAGGGCAGCGCTGCTGCTCCAGCCGCTGCCCCTGCCGCCGCTGCTGCACCGGCAGCTGCCGCTTCTGCTCCAGCCGCTGCTCCGGCTGCTGCTGGCGAAGATCCAATCGCTGCGCCGGCTGCTCGTCAACTGGCCGAAGAAAATGGCATCAACCTGGCTTCCATCAAAGGCACCGGCAAAGACGGCCGTGTAACCAAGGAAGACGTGGTTGCTGCGGTTGAAGCCAAGAAAAACGCTCCAGCTGCCGCACCTGCCAAGGCTGCTGCTCCTGCTGCCGCCGCGCCTGTGTTCGCTGCCGGCGACCGCACCGAGAAGCGTGTACCGATGACTCGCGTACGTGCCACCGTGGCCAAGCGCCTGGTTGAAGCTCAGTCGAACATGGCGATGCTGACCACGTTCAACGAAGTCGACATGACCGAAGTCATGGCCCTGCGTTCGAAGTACAAGGATCTGTTCGAGAAGTCCCACAACGGCGTGCGCCTGGGCTTCATGTCGTTCTTCGTGAAAGCGGCCACTGAAGCGCTGAAACGCTTCCCGGCAGTCAACGCTTCGATCGACGGCAGCGACATCGTTTACCACGGCTATGCAGACGTCGGCGTTGCCGTGTCCAGCGACCGTGGCCTGGTGGTGCCGGTTCTGCGTAACGCCGAACTGATGAGCCTGGCTGAAATCGAAGGCGGCATCGCCGGCTTCGGCAAGAAAGCCCGTGACGGCAAGCTGACCATCGACGAGATGACCGGTGGTACCTTCACCATCACCAACGGTGGTACCTTCGGTTCGATGATGTCGACCCCGATCGTCAACCCGCCACAAGCTGCGATCCTGGGCATGCACAACATCATCCAGCGTCCGATGGCCATCAACGGCCAAGTCGTGATCCGCCCAATGATGTACCTGGCACTGTCTTACGATCACCGCCTGATCGATGGTAAAGAAGCCGTGACTTTCCTGGTGACCATCAAGAACCTGCTGGAAGACCCGGCTCGTCTGCTGCTGGATATCTGATAGAAGCAGCTGCAGGCCTCGAGTGACAGGCTGCCTAAGAAGGCAGCTGGGCTCGGGGCTTGCGGCTTGAAAGCTTGCTGCTAAATAGAGGAACTATTTTCATGTCGCAGAAATTTGACGTTGTAGTGATTGGTGCAGGTCCTGGCGGCTACGTTGCCGCCATCAAGGCCGCACAACTGGGCCTCTCGACTGCTTGCATCGAAAAATACACCGACAAGGAAGGCAAACTGGCACTGGGCGGTACTTGCCTGAACGTCGGTTGCATTCCTTCCAAGGCGCTGCTCGACAGTTCCTGGAAATTCCACGAAGCCCAAAGCGGTTTCGCGATCCACGGCATCAACCATGCTGGCGTGACCATGGACGTGCCAGCAATGGTCGGCCGTAAAGCCAACATCGTTAAAGGCCTGACTTCCGGCGTTGCCACCTTGTTCAAGGCCAACGGCGTTACTTCCCTGCAAGGCCACGGCAAACTGCTGGCCGGCAAGAAAGTTGAAATCACCAAGCCTGACGGTTCGGTAGAAATCATTGAAGCCGAAAACGTGATCCTGGCTCCAGGCTCGCGTCCAATCGACATTCCACCGGCTCCAGTTGACCAGAACGTGATCGTTGATTCGACCGGCGCCCTGGAATTCCAAACCGTTCCTAAGCGTCTGGGTGTGATCGGCGCTGGCGTAATCGGCCTGGAACTGGGTTCGGTATGGTCCCGCCTGGGTTCTGAAGTGACTGTGCTGGAAGCCCTGGACACGTTCCTGCTGGCTGCCGACACCGCCGTGTCCAAAGAAGCGCTGAAAACCCTGACCAAACAAGGTCTGGACATCAAGCTGGGCGCCCGAGTTACCGGTTCCAAGGTCAACGGCGAAGAAGTCGTGGTGACCTACACCGATAAAGAAGGCGAGCAGACCATCACCTTCGACAAGCTGATCGTAGCCGTGGGTCGCCGTCCAGTGACCGCCGACCTGCTGGCTTCCGACAGCGGCGTGAACATCGATGAGCGTGGTTTCATCCACGTCGACGATCACTGCGCTACCACCGTGCCTGGCGTGTACGCCATCGGCGACGTGGTTCGCGGCATGATGCTGGCACACAAGGCTTCCGAAGAAGGCATCATGGTTGTCGAGCGCATCAAGGGCCACAAAACCCAGATGAACTACGACCTGATCCCATCGGTTATCTACACCCACCCGGAAATTGCATGGGTCGGCAAGAACGAACAGCAGTTGAAAGCTGAAGGCGTTGAAGTTAACGTCGGCACCTTCCCGTTTGCCGCTTCTGGCCGTGCCATGGCAGCCAACGACACCGGTGGTTTTGTCAAAGTCATCGCTGATGCCAAGACTGACCGCGTATTGGGCGTCCACGTGATTGGCCCAAGCGCTGCAGAACTGGTTCAGCAAGGCGCAATCGGTATGGAATTCGGCACCAGTGCCGAGGACCTGGGCATGATGGTCTTCTCCCATCCGACCCTGTCCGAAGCGTTGCACGAAGCAGCGTTGGCAGTGAATGGCGGCGCCATCCACATCGCCAACAAGAAGAAGCGCTAAGCGAGATAATAAGAAACCACGGCGGAGTTGCCCGTCGTGAGCCTTGCGCGCAAGACTCACCGCGGAATATCCGCTGGACGCAGTCTTGCGCAGCTTTACGGGCGTTAAGCCCCGCAAGCTGCGCGAGCAGAAGTCACAGGTGGCGCGGCACTCATAATGAGCGCAGCGCCGAATGCGCAGTACCTAACGAAGACGGTAAAAAGCATGAATCTTCACGAGTATCAGGGTAAGCAGCTGTTCGCTGAATACGGCCTGCCAGTATCCAAGGGCTACGCAGTAGACACCCCGGAAGCAGCAGCAGAAGCTTGCGACAAAATCGGTGGCACCGAGTGGGTTGTCAAAGCCCAGGTCCACGCTGGTGGTCGCGGTAAAGCGGGCGGCGTTAAGCTGGTTCGCAGCAAAGAAGACGCCAAGGCCTTCGCACAGCAGTGGCTGGGCAAGCGTCTGGTGACTTACCAGACTGATGCCAATGGCCAACCAGTCACCAAGATCCTGGTTGAATCGTGCACTGATATCGCTAAAGAGCTGTACCTGGGCGCTGTCGTTGACCGTTCGAGCCGTCGCATCGTGTTCATGGCTTCCACCGAAGGTGGCGTGGACATCGAGAAGATCGCTCACGAAACCCCAGAAAAAATTCTGAAAGCCACCATCGATCCACTGGTTGGCGCTCAGCCATTCCAGGGTCGCGAGCTGGCTTTCCAGCTGGGCCTGGAAGGCAAGCAAGTTGCCCAGTTCGCCAAGATCTTCGTAGGTCTGGCCAAACTGTTCCAGGATCACGATCTGGCTCTGCTGGAAGTGAACCCGCTGGTGATCAAGGCTGACGGCGATCTGCACTGCCTCGACGCCAAAATCAACATCGACGCCAACGCCATGTACCGTCAGCCTAAGCTGAAGACTTTCCACGATCCGTCGCAAGACGATCCGCGCGAAGCGCACGCTGCCAAGTTCGAACTGAACTACGTAGCGCTGGAAGGCAACATCGGTTGCATGGTCAACGGTGCTGGCCTGGCCATGGGTACCATGGACATCGTCAACCTGCATGGCGGCAAACCAGCCAACTTCCTCGACGTGGGCGGTGGTGCTACCAAAGAACGCGTAACCGAAGCCTTCAAGATCATCCTGTCCGACTCCAACGTCGCTGCAGTATTGGTTAACATCTTCGGCGGCATCGTTCGTTGCGACATGATTGCCGAAGGCATCATCGGTGCAGTGAAAGAAGTCGGCGTTAAAATCCCGGTTGTTGTTCGCCTTGAAGGTAACAACGCTGAACTGGGCGCTAAAGTACTGGCAGAAAGCGGTTTGAACATCATCGCGGCTACCAGCCTGACCGACGCTGCTCAACAAGTTGTCAAAGCTGCGGAGGGCAAATAATGAGCGTCCTGATCAATAAAGACACCAAAGTTATCTGCCAGGGTATTACCGGTTCGCAAGGTAGTTTCCACACCCAGCAAGCCATCGAATACGGCACCAAGATGGTTGGCGGCGTAACGCCAGGCAAAGGCGGCACCGAGCACCTGGGCCTGCCAGTGTTCAACACTGTGAAAGAAGCAGTAGAAACCACTGGCGCCACCGCCAGCGTGATCTACGTTCCAGCTCCTTTCTGCAAAGACTCCATCCTGGAAGCAGCATTCGGCGGCATCAAGCTGATCGTTTGCATCACCGAAGGCATTCCTACCCTGGACATGCTGGACGCTAAAGTTAAGTGCGACGAGCTGGGTGTTACCCTGATCGGCCCTAACTGCCCAGGCGTGATCACCCCAGGCGAATGCAAGATCGGCATCATGCCAGGTCACATTCACTTGCCAGGTAAAGTCGGTATCGTTTCGCGTTCCGGCACCCTGACCTACGAAGCTGTTAAGCAAACTACTGACGCCGGTTTCGGTCAGTCGACTTGCGTCGGCATCGGCGGTGACCCGATCCCAGGCTCCAACTTCATCGACATCCTGAAGCTGTTCCAGGAAGACCCGAAGACCGAAGCGATCGTCATGATCGGTGAGATCGGCGGTTCGGCTGAAGAAGAAGCGGCTGCCTACATCAAGGCACACGTGACCAAGCCGGTTGTTTCCTACATCGCTGGTGTGACTGCCCCTGCGGGCAAGCGCATGGGCCATGCTGGCGCAATCATCTCTGGCGGCAAAGGCACTGCAGACGAGAAGTTTGCTGCCCTGGAAGACGCAGGTGTTAAAACCGTGCGTTCGCTGGCAGACATCGGCAAGGCTTTGTCCGAGCTGACCGGTTGGGCTGTCAAGTAAGCCTCGCGCTTAGCTGACGCTTCACCCACACAAAGGCCACCTTCGGGTGGCCTTTGTGCGTTCTGGGTATGTACTCGATTCCTGTGGGAGCTGGCTTGCCTGCGATGGCATCAACGGGGTCCAACTGATGGACCGAGTCGTCTGTATCGCAGGCAAGCCAGCTCCCACATTGTTCTGTATTGCTAGTTAAGTACGAAAATGCGACATCCAGATGTCGCTTATCGGACAGTTCGCCCCGCAACAGTGCGTTTGTCGCCCAAATTCGTTAGGCTAGCCGCCTCTTTATGCGTCCGCATCCCAAAAGGAAGCCGCGCGCTAGACCGGTCGGTCCCCATCAGGGCCGGCAGCAGTTCCCTCATCCATAGGGAATCCCTCTCTAAATTCCGATTCAGTAGTGTGGTATTTCCTCAAATGAAAGTGTTGAAAAGCCAGGATGTCCTGGCGTTAGGCTTTATGACTTTTGCCCTGTTCGTGGGCGCCGGCAACATCATCTTCCCGCCTATCGTTGGTTTGCAGTCCGGGCCTCATGTCTGGATGGCAGCGCTGGGCTTCCTGATCACTGCGGTTGGTCTGCCGGTGGTCACTGTGATCGCCCTGGCCAAGGTTGGCGGCGGTATGGACGCGTTGAGCAGCCCGATCGGCAAGATCGCCGGCGGCCTGCTCGCGGCGGCGGCGTACCTGGCGGTAGGGCCGCTGTTCGCTACCCCGCGCACCGCGACCGTTTCGTTTGAAGTCGGCCTGGCGCCGCTGACCGGCGAGAGCCCGCTGGCGCTCTTCCTCTACAGCTCGGTGTATTTCCTGGTGGTGTTCTTTGTGTCCCTGTACCCGGGCCGTCTGTTGGACACCGTCGGTCGCTTCCTGGCGCCACTGAAAATCATTGCCCTAGCCATCCTCGGCATCGCCGCGTTTGCCTTGCCGGCCGGTGACGTCGGCGTTGCCACGCCTGAATACGTGGCTGCACCGTTCTCCCAAGGCTTCATCAATGGTTACCTGACCATGGATACCCTGGGCGCGCTGGTGTTCGGTATCGTAATCGTCAATGCCATTCGCTCCCGTGGCGTCGAGTCGCCGCAGCTGATCACGCGTTACGCGATCATTGCCGGGCTGATCGCCGGCGTGGGCCTGGCACTGGTGTACATCAGCCTGTTCCGCCTGGGTTCGGGCAGCCATGCCGTGGCTGCCGGTGCCAGCAACGGCGCGGCCGTGCTGCATGCTTACGTGCAACACACCTTTGGCTCCCTGGGCAGCGGCTTCCTCGCGGTGCTGATCTCGTTGGCGTGCCTGGTGACCGCCGTGGGCCTGACCTGCGCCTGCGCTGAGTACTTCAGTAAAATCCTGCCGCTGTCCTACAAGACGCTGGTCGTGATCTTGGCGCTGTTTTCGTTGTTTGTGTCCAACCTGGGCCTGACCAAGCTGATTGCCTTCTCGATCCCTGTCCTCACCGCGATCTATCCGCCGTGCATCGTGCTGGTGGCGCTGAGCTTCTGCAAAGACTTCTGGCTGGAGCAGGGCCGTATCGTCGGCCCGGTGATGCTGGTGTCGTTCATCTTTGGTTGCATTGACGCGCTCAAGGGCGCGGGCCTGGCCGATTGGTTGCCTGCGCAGTTGGCGCACCTGCCGCTGAGCGAGCAAGGCCTGGCGTGGCTGGTGCCGGCGGTGATGACGCTGGTGGTGGCTGTAGTGGTTGACCGTATGCTCGGCAAGCGTAGCGAAGCCATCGCATAACCAACGGTTTCACGCATTACTGAAATGCCCCGTATCAATCGATACGGGGCATTTTTTATGCGTACGAGAAACAACCCACTAGAGTTGGAATTCGGTCAGTGTGTGGGGCTTGCCTGCGATAGCGGTGGACCAGGTGGCGCGGTAGCGACTGCACCGACGCCATCGCAGGCAAGCCAGCTCCCACATTTTAAACCGCGTTCGCCCCATCCACTGTGTTTAAGGACCCGCATGTCGTTCGTTGAAACCAATCAGATCCACCTGCTTGCTGCCCTCTGGTTCGTGCTGTGCTGGGGTGGCTACACCCGTTACGCCCTCTGGAAAGCCCGCGACACCGCGTGCCTGGCCAGCGTGCTGCACCTGTACCGCGAAGACTGGATGCGCCGCATGCTGCTGCGTGATAACCGGATCGCCGACGCCAGCGTGATCGGCAACCTGGAACGCAACGCCTCGTTCTTCGCTTCCAGCACGCTGATCATCCTCGCCGGCATTCTTACCGTGCTGGGTGCTTCAGAGCGTGCGGTGTCGTTGCTGGCGGACATTCCCATGGTGCAGCAAGCCTCTCAGGGCATGTCGGAAATCAAGCTGCTGTGCCTGGCGCTGGTATTTGTGTACGCGTTCTTCACGTTTAGCTGGTGCATGCGCCAATACAATTTTGCGGCGGTGCTGGTGGGGTCGGCGCCGATGGTGGGTGAGCGGCAGGTCTCGGAGCAGGAGCGCAAGGCGTTTGCCCTGAGGGCGGCCCGGGTGATTTCCATGGCGGCTAACCAGTTCAACTTTGGCCTGCGTTCTTATTACTTCGGCATGACCATGCTGGCTTGGTTTGTCAGCCCCTGGCTGTTCATGTTGATGAGCAGTGGAGTGGTGGTGGTGCTGTATCGCCGTGAGTTTCATTCCGACGTACTGCAGGTGATGGTATATACCCCGACCGACATGGCGGTATCGGAAGCGACTAAAGAAGCGGTGTCTTAACTAGCGCCGCAAGGTTAGTCCAACTTTTTGTCACGGATAAAACAGCAGACAAAGAAAAGCCCGCTATGTAAAAGCGGGCTTTTTTTGCAGCAATGGCCAGACGATTAGTTCTTGGCTGGCTCTGCAGATGTGGCAGGTGCTGCTTCTTTCGCGGCGGCTGCGTTCGATTCAGCCTGAGCTTTGGCAGCATCGGCGTTTTCTTTTGCAGCGTCGTTCACTTTATCCTGAGCTTTGGCCATGTCTTTCTGAGCTTGCTCAGAGTGCGCGGCTGCATCTTGGGCTTTGTCTTCGGATTTTTTATCGCAGGCAGCGAGACCGAGGGCAGCGGCCAACATCATGGAAATAGCTAAAGTCTTGCGCATGGGGTGTTTCTCCTTATTGAAGATATCTACTGGCCTTTCGAGCTTGGGCAGTCAGCATTAGTTCCTTTTGTTTCACAGATATATAAAACACGGCCCTCAAGGAACTTTCACCCGTCACCCCATACTCCACCAATCAACACTAATAAGAGTCTGTACACATGACCGAAAATCCCTTGCTGGAGCGCGCCATGCGCTTTGTTTCGGCTCTGCGCCACTGTCAGGTGTTGGGCATTACCGTTCATGCAGCCGGCGAGGAGGGCATGACGCTGGTGCTGCCCTACGCGCCCTCTATCGTCGGCGACCCGCAGACCGGCGTAATTCATGGCGGAGCGCTCACCTCGTTGATGGACACCGCCTGCGGCATGGCCACCTTGTGTGTGCTGCCCGAATTTGAGGTCTGCCCGACCCTCGACCTGCGTGTCGACTACATGCATCCCGCCGAACCGCACAAACCGGTGTACGGCTTCGCGCAGTGCTACCGAGTGACCACCGACGTGATCTTCACCCGTGGCTTTGCCTACCAGGATGACCCGCAGCAACCCATCGCCCACGTGGTAGGCACGTTCATGCGCATGGGCAAGCGCCTTAAAGGTACGCAAGGATTGGGCAGCACCCTCAAGGGAGAGCAGGCATGACTCATCGGTTCAAGACCCGCCTCGAACAGGCGCATGAGCGCGGCAACTACGAAGCGCTGCTCGACCTGATTCCCTACGCCAAGCTGATCGGCATCGAATGCACGAGTTTGGGCGATGAGTTGCTGTTTCGCCTGCCGGCCAACAAGGACAACATTGGTAACCCGATATTACCAGCGCTGCACGGTGGCGTGATTGCCGGGTTTATGGAACTGTCGGCGGCGTTACATCTGCTGGTATTCACCGGCTCGCCAGGCATCCCGAAAATCATCGATTTCTCGCTCGATTACCTGCGCGCCGGGCAGTTTCGCGACACTTACGCCAAATGCCAGGTGTGGCGCCAGGGCCGGCGCGTTGCGAATGTGGCGATCACCGCCTGGCAAAGCACTGCGGCCGAACCGATTGCCACCGCCCGTGCACATTTCAAAATTGAGGAGTCGGCCCGCCCTTGAAATCCTGGTCTTAGCCCCCAACTTTGATGACAACCCGCCGCCAACCCTCAAGGGCGCGGCCACTGCCATCCAATTGGAGTTTGATGACCATGAGTGTGGAAACTCAAAAGGAAACCCTGGGCTTCCAGACCGAGGTGAAGCAACTGCTGCACCTCATGATCCATTCGCTGTATTCCAACAAGGAAATCTTCCTTCGCGAATTGATCTCGAACGCCTCTGACGCTGTCGACAAATTACGTTTCGAAGCCCTGTCCAAGCCTGAGTTGCTGGAAGGTGGCGCCGAACTGAAAATCCGTGTGAGCTTCGACAAGGACGCCAAGACCGTCACCCTCGAAGACAACGGTATCGGCATGAGCCGTGAAGACGCGATTACCCACCTGGGCACCATCGCTAAATCCGGCACCGCCGATTTCATGAAAAACCTGTCGGGCGATCAGAAAAAAGATTCGCACCTGATCGGTCAATTCGGTGTGGGCTTCTACTCGGCCTTCATCGTCGCCGACAAAGTTGAAGTGTTCAGCCGTCGCGCCGGTCTCGACGCCAGCGAAGGCGTGCATTGGTCGTCCAAAGGTGAAGGCGAGTTCGAAATCGCCACCATCGACAAGGCTGACCGCGGCACCCGCATCGTGCTGCACCTGAAAGCCGCTGAAGATGAATTCGCCGATGGCTGGCGCCTGCGCAACATCATCAAGAAGTACTCCGACCACATCGCTTTGCCGATCGAGCTGCCCAAAGAGCAAGCAGCTGCTGAAGGCGAAGAGCAGCCGGCCCAGGAATGGGAAGTGGTCAACCGCGCCAGCGCCCTGTGGACCCGTCCTCGTACCGAAGTCAAAGACGAGGAATACCAGGAGTTCTACAAGCACATCGCTCACGACTACGAAAACCCGCTGAGCTGGAGCCACAACAAGGTCGAAGGCAAGCTGGAATACAGCTCGTTGCTCTACGTACCAGCCCGCGCGCCGTTCGACCTGTACCAGCGTGAAGCGCCCAAAGGCCTGAAGCTGTACGTGCAACGTGTGTTCGTGATGGACCAGGCGGAATCGTTCCTGCCGCTGTACCTGCGCTTCATCAAAGGTGTGGTCGACTCCAACGACTTGTCGTTGAACGTGTCGCGGGAAATCCTGCAGAAAGACCCGATCATCGACTCCATGAAGTCGGCGCTGACCAAGCGCGTGCTCGACATGCTGGAAAAACTGGCGAAGAACGAGCCTGAGCAATACAAAGGCTTCTGGAAAAACTTCGGCCAGGTGATGAAAGAAGGCCCGGCTGAAGATTTTGCCAACAAGGAAAAAATCGCCGGCCTGCTGCGCTTTGCCTCGACTCAAGGTAGCGATGCGGAGCAAGTCGTGTCGCTGGCCGAGTACCTGGCACGCGCCAAGGAAGGTCAGGACAAGATTTACTACCTGACCGGCGAGAAGTACGAAGCTGTTAAAGACAGCCCTCACCTGGAGGTCTTCCGCAAGAAAGGCATCGAAGTGCTGCTGTTGACCGACCGTATCGATGAGTGGCTGATGAGCTACCTCAGCGAGTTCGACGGCAAGACCTTCGTTGACGTCGCCCGTGGCGACCTCGACTTGGGTAACCTGGACTCCGAAGAAGAGAAGAAAGAAGCCGAAGAAGTCGCCAAGGCCAAAGAAGGCCTGGTTGAGCGGATCAAGGCCGCCCTGGGCGATGCCGTCAGCGAAGTGCGGGTTTCCCACCGTCTGACTGATTCCCCGGCGATTCTGGCCATCGGCGAGCAGGACCTGGGCATGCAGATGCGTCAGATCCTCGAAGCCAGCGGTCAGAAGGTTCCGGATTCCAAGCCGATCTTCGAATTCAACCCGGCTCACCCGCTGATCGAGAAACTCGACGGCGAGCAAAGCGAAGAGCGTTTTGGCGACCTGTCGCACATCCTCTTCGACCAGGCGGCACTGGCTGCCGGCGACAGCTTGAAGGACCCGGCTGCCTACGTGCGCCGACTGAACAAGCTGTTGGTTGAACTGTCGGTTTAACACCGTTGTAGAAAAACCCGCTTCGGCGGGTTTTTTCGTTCTAACGCACCTCAACTGGAGTAAACGATGAGCCAAGTCACTGTACGTTCCGTGGTCTATCAGATTGATGGCCAGTCTTATGAAAGCCGCCTGGCGTTCGATGCCAGCCACAAAGGCCCGCTGCCGGGCCTGCTGATGGCGCCGAACTGGATGGGCGTGAGTGCGGGTGCCGAAGAGATCGCTAAAAGCGTTGCCGCCAAGGGCTACGTGGTACTGATCGCCGACCTGTACGGGCAAACCGTGCGCCCGTCGAATGGCGATGAAGCCGGCGCGGCGATGATGCCGTTGAAGAATGACAACCCGGCGTTGATCAAACGTCTGCAGGCGGCATTCGAGCACCTGCAAGGCCAGACCGAAGCCGCGGTTGATACCTCGAAGCTGGCAACCTTCGGCTTCTGCTTTGGCGGTTTCTGCTCGCTGGAGCTTGCGCGTACCGGTGCGCCGTTGAAGGCTGCCGTATCGTTCCACGGCACTATCGACACGCAGAACCCGGCAGGTGCGAAGCACATCAAGGGTTCAGTGCTGGTGCTGCACGGTGCTTGCGACCCCTTGGTGCCCAAAGAGCAACTGCCGGCGTTCGAAGCGGAAATGAACGCGGCCGGTGTGGATTGGCAGCTGTTGAGCTATGGCGGCGCGGTGCATTCGTTCACCGACCCGCACGCCAATGTGCCGGGCAAGATGATGTACGACGCCAAGACCGCCAAGCGGGCGTTCCAGTCGATGCATAACTTGCTGGATGAAGTGTTCAAGGGCTGACCCTGTGAGCGTTCCCACGCTCCGCGTGGGAATGCCTGGCTGGATGCTCTGCGTCGGCTCTTTGTGACGCGCAGCGTCACGGGCTGCGTTTCCACGCAGAGCGTGGGAACGATCATCCAACGCTATCTCACTGGCAACTCAATCCTTTCAGACTCTCCCGGCACCGTCGGCCAATCCCCGGCCGCCCAACGCTGCCTGGCCTGTTCAATCATTGCCGGGTCGCTCGCGACAAAATTCCAGTTGATCCGCCGCGGCCCATCCAGCGGCGCGCCGCCAAATACCACCAGATGGCAATCGCTTTCAGCAAACAGCGTCATTTCCTGCCCCGCAGGCAATACCACCAGGCTGTGCACCTCCAACGCCGCGCCGTCCAGCTGCGCCTCACCTTCCAGCACATACACCGCGCGCTCTTCGTGCTCATCGGGGATCAGCAGCGTCGTGGCCGTCTGCATCTGCACTTCGGCATATAACGTGGGCGACAGCACCGGCACCGGTGACTTGAGGCAAAAACCGCTGCCTGCGATCAGGCGAATCTGTACGCCCAGGTTGTCACTCACCGGCAGGCTCGCCGCCGGGTGATGGCTGTAATGCCCCGGCCCGGTCTCGTGGTCCTTGGGCGAGGCCAGCCACACTTGCAGGCCATGCAGGCTGAACCCCGCAGCCTTGAGCGCTTCAGGCGTGCGCTCGACGTGAGCAATCGCACTGCCGGCGGTCATCCAGCTGACGTCGCCGGCCTGCACCACTTGGTCCGAGCCGAGGCTGTCCTTGTGCTGCAACCTACCTTCGAACAGATAGGTAAGTGTGGACAGCCCGATATGCGGGTGTTGGCGGATATTCATGCCCGTGCCCGGCGCATAGCGGGTGAGCAGCATATGGTCGAAAAACACAAAGGGCCCGACGCTGCGGCATTCACGCGACGGCAGCGGGCGCAGGATCGGCTGGCCTTCGACATCTTCGATGCGCGGGCGGATCACGGTGAGGGTGGTCATGGTGCGTCCCTGTCTGAGCGGGTTGGAGGCTGCTTGAGCATAACCCGCTCGACAGTGGATTGGCGCTATTGGCTGAAGGCGCCTTCGGACAATTTAGTCTCAATGGTGACCTCGGCGGTGGTCATCAGTTTGTGCACCGGGCAGCGATCAGCCACGCGGTGCAGTTCGTCGCGCTGCTCATCGGTGAGTACGCCCTTGAGCGTCAGCTTGACGTTGAGCTTGTATTTGCCCTGTTGCTCCTCGGTGCTGTCGTGGCTGACCTCCACGGTCACGCCGGTCAGCGGGATGTCTTTCTTCTGGGCGTAGAGCTTGACGGTCAAGGCCTTGCACGAGGCCAGGGCGGCGTCAAAGTAATCGTGGGGGGAGGGCGCCGAGTCATCGCCGCCCAGGCTCTTGGGCAGGTCGGTGAACAGTTCGTGATTATTGATATTCACACTGTGGCGAAAGTTGTCTTGGTTCAGGGTGTTGACGGTAACAGGCATGGTGAACCTCACAGGTTGGCAGTAAGAAGCTCATGCAGTTATAGAACATGCTGGCACTTGGGTGTTCCGTGTGTGTTGGCTGATGAACCCTGGCGTGAGGCGCAAGGTCTACCTGTATTAGCCTATATCGAGGTTTTACCGTGCCCTGGACCCGCCTGAGTATCGCCCTGTTGCTCGCCGCCGCCAGCCTTGCTGTGCAGGCGCGCGACTATGCCTACAGCGACGCGCACCTGCACTACGTGGATTTTTTCCAGGAAACGGCCGGCATGGACACCTTGCTCAAGGCGATGGCCGACGCGCGCATTGAACATGTGATGATTTCCGGCATTCCCGTGGCGAAAAAATGGCATGAAGACGAACCCAAGCGCCCGCGTTACTACGCCGGTGACGATGCCGATGCCTATTGGTACAGCGCGACAGACGTGATCGTTGCCGCTGCGGTGAATAAGCTCACGCCCGAGCAGCGTCAGCATTTCCATCCGTTTCTGTCTGGTTTTAACCCTAACGACAAGAACTCCGCCGCCCACATCCAGCGCATGCTCGACCTCAACCCTGGGCTGTGGCAGGGCATCGGCGAAGTGTTCACGCGCCACGACGACCTCACGGCCTTGACCGCCGGCGACACCCCGCGCGCGAACAACGAAGCCATGACGCGCATCTATCACCTCGCCGCCGAAAACGACCTGCCGGTGATGCTGCATTCCAATATCACCTCTAAACGCGAGCGCAACCCGCTGTACCTGGCGGAAGTGGAGGAATCCCTGCGTAACCACCCGCACACCCGCTTTATCTGGGCCCATGCCGGCACCAGCAAGGAGATCCACCGTCATCAGGTGCAGATGGACTTTCTACTGCCGACCTTGAACCGGATGTTGGAGGCGTATCCCAACCTGTACATCGACCTCTCCTGGAGCATGCTCACGCCGTACTTGCTCGATGAGGCGGGTAAGCCTCGGCCTGAGTGGGTAACGCTGGTGGAGCGCTTCCCGGAGCGCTTTATGCTGGGCTCGGATGTCGTAGGGCGCTTCAACAAGCTGGGTAAGGAAATGCGCCGCTTTGATCCCTTTCTGGATGCGCTACCCGAAGATGTAGCCCGCAAAGTGGCGCGCGATAACTTCCTGGCCATTCTGCCGAAACCCCCTCGCGATGAGCAGGCACATTGATATCGCCTTTTCGTCTTACGCAAAGTCGGTAAAGCGCCGATACCTTTCAGGAGACCTGCTGCAGGTGGATGCAGCGCAATCAAGATCAAAAGCAAGAGCACGGCGGCCTAGTAGCCGACCTGAGTGGTAGAAGCAAAAGCAGGGCAACAGCAGAGCAAAAACAGATCAGAAGCAGAGCTGCTTTTCTGTGGGAGCTGGCTTGTCGGACCGCCGAACCGCTGCGATGCAGACACCTCGGTACATCAGTAAGACACAGTCGATGCCTTCGCAGGCAAGCCAGCTCCCACATTTGACCGAGTACACACATCTACCTGATGTACTGATCTCAAAATGTGGGAGCGGGCTTGCTCGCGAATGCGGTGGGTCAGTTACAAATAAGCTGACTGACACACCGCATTCGCGAGCAAGTCGAACCGTCGCACCGCCCCTCCCACAATTAGACCGAGAACAGCTTCAGTAAACAGGTCGGCTGTCAGGCCGCCTTGGCTTTGCTTTTGATTCAACCACTCAGGTCGGCTACCAGGCCGCCGTGCTGTAGATCTTGATCTTGATTTTGATCTTAGGCGCCCCGTTAAACCACGCTGGCCGAACGCAGGCTTTGGAGCGGGGGTAAACCGGCAGGACGCCGGTTTAGCCGCGCTGGGCCAGGGATGGCCCATCGCGGCGGCCCCCGCTCCAAAGCCTGCGTGAGGGCACACCGAGCCGGAGGCGAGGTGCCGAGTGGTGGGGCAAGAGCCTTTTGGTTACTTTTGGGCTCTTTTCAAAAGTGACCCGCTGTAAGAGCGGAACCCATATCAGCCATCACCTAAATAACGGATATGTACCCAGCCCAATCCAACCCAACTCCCATAAAAAAAGCCCCGAACCAGTCGGGGCTTTTTCATGTGATCAACCTGCGGGGGGCTTACTTACCCTGCCAGCGTTTCAGTACCAGAGTGGCGTTGGTGCCACCAAAGCCGAAGCTGTTGCTCATCACGGTATCGATTTTGGCGTTTTCAACGGTCTTGGTCAGGATCGGCATATCAGCCACAACCGGATCAATCTCGTCGATGTTGGCCGAACCGGCCATGAAGTTGCCTTCCATCATCAGCAGGCAGTAGATCGCTTCGTGTACGCCAGCGGCGCCCAGGGAGTGACCGGACAAGCTCTTGGTGGAGCTGATGGCCGGAGCCTTGTCGCCGAATACCGCGCGCACGCCTTCCATTTCCTTGGCGTCGCCGACCGGAGTCGAAGTGCCGTGGGTGTTCAGGTAGTCGATTGGGGTATCAACAGTGGACATGGCCATCTGCATGCAACGGATCGCACCTTCACCGCTTGGCGCAACCATGTCGTAGCCATCGGAAGTAGCACCGTAGCCGACGATTTCCGCGTAGATCTTCGCGCCACGGGCCAGAGCGTGTTCCAGCTCCTCGACCACTACCATGCCGCCACCGCCAGCGATGACGAAACCGTCACGCTTGGCGTCGTAGGCACGGGAGGCCTTTTCCGGGGTTTCGTTGTACTGGGTGGACAGCGCGCCCATGGCGTCGAACAGGAACGACTGGCTCCAATGTTCTTCTTCACCGCCGCCGGCGAATACGATGTCCTGCTTGCCCAGCTGGATCTGCTCAACCGCAGTACCGATGCAGTGAGCACTGGTGGCGCAGGCGGAGGAGATCGAGTAGTTAACGCCCTTGATCTGGAACGGCGTGGCCAGGCAGGCCGAAACGGTGCTGCCCATGGTCCGTGTTACACGGTAAGGGCCAACGCGCTTCACGCCTTTTTCGCGCAGGATGTCCAGCGCTTCCATTTGGTTGAGGGTCGATGCGCCGCCGGAGCCGGCGATCAGGCCGGTGCGTACGTTCGAAACCTGGTCTTCGCTCAGGCCGGAGTCGGCGATGGCGTCTTTCATGGCCAGGTAGGCGTAGGCGGCAGCGTGGCCAACGAAGCGATAGATCTTGCGATCGATCAGTTCTTCGAGGGGCAGGTCGATGGAGCCGGAAACCTGGCTACGCAGACCCATTTCGGCATATTCCGGGTTGAAACGGATGCCAGGGCGACTTGCACGCAGGTTAGCGGTGACGGTCTCTTTGTCATTGCCCAGGCAAGAAACAATGCCCAGACCAGTGATAACGACGCGGCGCATGCGGATAACCCTTAAAAGTTGTCAGTGGAAGTGAATACGCCGACCCGAAGGCCTTCGGCAGTATAGATTTCGCGACCGTCGACAGTCACCGAACCGTCGGCAATAGCGAGGTTCAGCTTGCCCTTGAGGACGCGCTTGATTTGAATGTTGTAGGTGACTTTCTTGGCGGTCGGCAAGACCTGGCCAAAGAACTTCACTTCGCCCGAACCCAAGGCGCGGCCGCGGCCCGGCAGGCCTTGCCAGCCCAGGTAGAAGCCGACCAGTTGCCACATGGCGTCGAGGCCCAGGCAACCTGGCATGACAGGGTCGCCCTCGAAATGGCAGGCGAAGAACCACAGGTCAGGGGTGATATCCAGCTCGGCGACCAATTCACCTTTGCCGTACTTGCCACCTTCTTCGCTGATATGGGTGATGCGATCCACCATCAGCATATTCGGGGCGGGCAGTTGCGCGTTACCTGGGCCGAACAGCTCACCGCGACTGCAGCGCAGCAGGTCTTCCCGAGTAAAGGCGTTTTGTTTGGTCATGCGAGCTCCTCAATAATCCCATGCGGCAGGGTAGGGCAAATCTTCCCGAACCGGATGAAGCGTTCATGCCTCATACCGGCAGCCTACACATAGACTATTGCGTTGTAGTGAAAGTCACAGCGATAAGGTACTGAATGTACACTTGTTCACTGAAATTTTAAACCGGGCCTGTTTATGGGCCCGTTCGGGTGCCTAAGACTGCCGCACTTTCGTCTTTCACGCCAGTCGCAGTTGGTTGATGGCGCGGCGCTATTGCAGCCAACGCTGCAGGATTTGCTGCAAATCCGTGCGTTTGAACGGCTTGGCCAGGTAATCGTTCATTCCGGCAGCCATGCACGCTTCGCGATCGCCCTGTAATGCGTTCGCGGTCAGGGCAATGATCGGCAGATCGGCGCAGCCGGGCAGTTGGCGAATCTGACGGGTGGCCTCGTAGCCATCGATCAGCGGCAAGCGGCAATCCATCAGGATCGCGGTGAATATCAGGCTCTCGGCACTGCGGATGGCCTCGGCACCGTCGGTGGCCAGGCTCACTTCAAAGCCCAGGCTGCGCAGCATTGCTTCAACCACGGTGCGGTTGACTGGGTTGTCCTCCACCAGCAATACATGGCGGCCATCGCCGGCGCTGCTCTTGCCTTCGGCGCGCGGGGCAATCGTCGGCAAACTCTGCTGGTCGATGGCCAGCGGGATTTCCAGGGTAAACACCGAACCCCGGCCTTCTTCGCTCTGGGCACGCAGCGTGCCGCCCATGCGTTCGGCCAGCGTGCGGGCGATCGGCAGGCCCAGCCCGGTGCCGCCGTAACGTCTTGAAATGGAACTGTCGGCCTGCTGGAACGCGTCGAACATCAATTCCAGGCGTTCGGCGGAGATCCCGATGCCGCTGTCACGCACGGTGCAGGTGAACCACACCAATTCATGGTCGAGGGTTTGCCAATGGGGCTCGACGGTCACCGTGCCGTGTTCGGTGAATTTCAGCGCGTTGCCAATCAGGTTCACCAGAATCTGCCGGATACGGGTGGGGTCACCCTGCACGCGCAGGGCGTCCATGCCCAGTGGGATCGGTAACTCCAATGCCAGCCCGCGTTGCTGGGCGCTGTGCTGGAAGGCCTGGGCACAACTGCTGATCAGGTCCGCGAGGTTGAACGAAATATGTTCCAGTTCCAGCGCGGCGCGCTCGATGCGCGAGAAGTCGAGGATGTCATTGATCACCTTGAGCAAATGCTCGGTGGACTCAGAAGCGAGTGCCGCGTACTCGGTCTGCTCCTCGGTCATCTCGGTGGTTTCCAGCAGTTGCAACATGCCCAGCACGCCGTTCATGGGCGTACGCAACTCGTGGCTCATCATCGCCAGGAAATCCGACTTGGCATTGTTCGCCCGTTCGGCTTCCTCGCGGGTCTGGATCAACTGGGCCATGGCCTGGTGCTGTTCGCGGCTGGCCTGGTTGAGGCCCTCGGCGAGGTTATTGATATGGCGCGACAGATCGCCCAGCTCCGAGTCATCCACAATCGGCAGCGGCGTCTTGTAGTCGCCTTGCTGGATAGCCTTCACCGCGTGGCCCATGGCGCTGATCGGCTGCGACAAGCTGGCAGCCAGGCGCCGCGCCAGCAGGAAGGTAAATAGCAGCGCGAACAGGGCGAGGATGCCGGCCTTGAAGAGGATTTCCTGTTGGCGCTGGCTGAATGCGTCGTTGGACATGCCGACAATCACCCGGCCCAGGTAATCCGCGCGCGGTGCCTTGGGTTCGTTGAGGTTGTCCTGGAAAAAGTCATTGCCCAGTTGGATATGTTGCAGGCGGATGGGCGCCTGGAACACTTTGACCGACAGCGAACGGTCGTGTTTTTCCGACGGCTGTTCGACGTACACCAAAATGTTCTCGGCGCTGTCCTGAATTTCGAGGAAGCGCACGTGGGGCGTGGCCAGGGTTGCGCGCAGCAGGCTCTCGAGCACGTCGTTGTTGCCGGAAATCACCCCATATTCGGTGGCGGGCGCGAGTTGGTTGGCGATCAGTTGGCCGGTGTGGTCCAGTTCCTGGCGCAGGTCCTGGATACGCACGAAAGTAAAGAAGCTGATCAACAGCAAGGTCAACAACAGCGCCGGGCCCAGGGTGATGAGCTGGGTGCGGGTGTTGATGTCCCAACGACGGCGCAAGGTCATGGACGTTTTTCTCCTTCGGCCAATCGGGCGGCGACGGCGACTTCGTCAACCTGTTCGATTCCCAGTGAGCGTGCGACTTGCGGGTTACTGGCGACTTTGAAGTGTTCCGGGTACAACGAGCGCGGCCAACTGGCGGGCGGGTGGTCCAGTAGCCGGTCGAGTACATTCAGCCAGTCGGCCTGGTCGCTGTAAGTGCTGGCCAGGCTGCCGGCCTTGACGAACCCGGCATTGGGGCCCACCAGCGGTAGCTGCTGGGCGTAACTGCTGAGCAACAGGTTCTTCACGGTTTTCGGGTTGTACAACTGCGGGTCGTCGAGGCCGAGCAGCACGTCACTGTTCTTGAGCAGGTTTTGCAACGCACGGCTGTCATTAATGTTGTCCCAGAGCTGCGGCACGATCTCCAGCCCGATCGGCGTCGCATAATCGCGCAGTTCCTGCAGCAGGAATTGACTGTCGATGCCGTAGAGCACGCCGATGCGTTTTGCCTGCGGCAGGATGCGGGCGATCAGGTTGAGCTGGCGCGCAAGCGGCGGGTCGCTCCACAGCAGGCTGATTTTTGCCGGGTAAGTGTTGCCCAGGCGCTGCCGGGCTTGCAGGCGGCTGATGCGCAGCACCAGGGTCGGCGGGCCTTGGGCATCCTGCAGGCGCCAGTCGAGACCGGGCAGGTCCAGCAGGATCAGGCGGGTGTTGGCCGGCAAATGGCTCGGTGCCGGCAGGTTTTTGAGTGCAGTGAAGGTCACGTGGTCTTCGGGACGCTGCTGGGCAAGGGCCTGGGCAAAAGCTTGTACACCGCCACCGTCTTCGGCGGCGGTCAGCAGAATGTCGGCGCTCCAGGCCGGCGCGGCCAGCAGCAGGCACACCCATAACAAGGCGCGCCTCCAGAGGCGTAAAACAAACAAGACGGTCATCCGTGACTGATCGCCCATGTCAGAACTCTAATTCCGCGCTGAAGTAGAGGACGTGGCGACTGTCGTAATTGTTGTCGGCAAAGGTGGTGGGCTGGTTATCGAGGCGTTGTTGCAACATGCCGGCCAGCTCCACGTTGGCTTTGCCCAGGGCCATGCGCTTGGCCACGCGCAGGTCGACCCGTTCGAAGCGATATCTGTTGAGTGCGTCGTCACCATAGTAGAACAACGCACTGGACCAGCCGTGGCCCCATTCACGCAGCCAGCCGGCCGAGCCGCTGTTGCGCGCGGTTTGTGCCTTGTCCAGCGGGTTGCTGGAGGTGGCGTCGACGTAAGCATAGGTCAGCCGCAGACGGTCGGCGTTGCTCATGCGCCAATCGAACTGCGATTCGGCACCGGTGAACCGCGCGCTGTTGGCGTTGCTGGCAATGTATTGGTTGTTGCGCAGCGGCGAGCTGATCATGTCGGTGATTTCGTCGTAGAACAGTTTCACGTCGACATTCAGCCCGAGGTCGGCAAAGAAGCCGTTGTAGCCCAGCTCGCGCGAACGCATCAACTCTTTATCGAGGTTACCGGGGCCGCGTGTTACTACAAAATATTGCCCGGAGTTTTGTCCGTAGGCCGGGGAGCTCAGGTTGGTGACGCGATAGCTCCAGTTGACGTTGTTCTCGAACATGTCCGGTGAGCGAATCGCCTCGGAATACACCGCCCGCAAACCGTGGCGCGGGTTGATCAGGTAGTTGACCGCCACACGCGGCGTCAGCGAGTTGCCGCTCAAGTGGGTGTCTTCGTACATCGCGCCGCCTTGCAGCAGCCAGTGTTCGCTGGCACGCCATTCCAGGTGACCGAACAGGCGCCAGGTGGTGTCGTCGAGCGTGCCATTGAAGTAGGTGTCGGAGTCGGCGCGGTCATAGCGGTAATTCATGCCGCTGACCAGGCGCAGGCTGTCGGAGAGGCTCAGGGTGTCCTGGATCTCGAGGTCGTAGCGGCTTTCGCGGGTGCTTTGGTCGATGTCGCCGCACACGGGGTTTTTGCCGTCGCCAGCCCATTGCTGCAGCACTTGTTCGGCCAGCGCCCGCTCGGCGCTACTGCCAGGCGGTGGGTTGCCGGGCGTGTAGGTGTTCATATGCCGGGCCAACTGTTCGGCATAGTTGGGGTTAAGCTGCCACAGCTGGGTCAGTTCCGGGCTGAACGACACCTTGGCGTCACAGGCTTTCCACACCTGTTGACGGTCCCATTGCTGGGCCGAGCCCTGGATGTACAGGCTGTGTTCGGGGTTGAAATCAAAATTCCAACGTAAGGAACCGGCATAGTCCTTGGCGGTGACGTCGGAATTGGTGCCGCCTTCGGTAATCCCGGCGAATACCGGGGTGTAGGTATAGGGCCGCTGGTTGCTGCCTTCTTTGGCGTCGAGTTGCACATCAATGCTCTGCTGCGCGTTCAGGGTCTGGCTCACGGCCAGGCTGAAACGACTGAGGCGGCGGTTGTCACGGCGGTCGGCACCGACCTTATCGCTGTCAAAACCATCGTCCTGTTGCCCGGACATCGACAGGCGCAAGTCGCCGGTCTCCCAGCCCACGCCCTGGCTGGCGTAGAAGTCGTTGATCCCGCGCTCGCCACGGATCACTTTGACCCGTGAACCGTGGCTGTTGGAGGGCGAACGCGTGAGGATGTTGACCACCGCCATCAGGGCATTGGCGCCATAGCTGACCGTGTTGGGGCCGCGAAACACCTCGATACGCTCGATGTCTTCCATGGCCACTGGAATATCACTCCAGTCCACCGTGGCCAGGCCTGCGCGGTACACCGACCGCCCGTCGATCAACACCTGCATGCGCCGTGCATCGCTGGCACTGGTGCCGTGGTAGTTCACCGCTGCCTGGTTGCCGGTGGTGTAACCGACCATCATCCCCGGCACCAGCCTTAGCAACTCGGCGATGTCCCGCGCACCGCTGGCCTTGATCAACTCACTGTCGATCACGGTCATGCTGCCGGGCACGGCGGCGGCCGATTGTTTGAGGCGTGTGGCCGTCAGTACCTGGGGCAGCGGCTGGCTGTCGAGAAACAGGTCATCCGCCAACGCAGGTGCGCCACACAACAGCATCAACAATAGAGATGAACGAGGAGGAGGGCCCAAATACACGGCACGGCCTTGATAATTACGGATAGCCGCCCATGTTAACTGAGGTGGGGCCATTTGCCAGTCGTCGCACTGGCAATTACTTCACACAGACTTGGCATTTTCCGACAAGCGTATGAATTGACACGGGGGCTGGCCGCAAGCGGGTCGGCCCGTATAATGCGGCCATCGCCACTGGTATGGATTAACGGATTGCATATGACTGAACAGCGCCCTATTGCGGTCCTGGGAGGCGGAAGTTTTGGTACCGCCGTGGCAAACCTGCTGGCCGAAAACGGCCACGCGGTACGCCAATGGATGCGCGATCCCGAGCAGGCCGAGGCCATCCGCGTCCACCGTGAAAACCCCCGTTACCTTAAAGGCATCAAGATCCACCCGGCGGTCGAGCCGGTGACCGACTTGCTGGCTACGTTGACTGACTGCGACCTGTGCTTTGTCGCGCTGCCTTCCAGCGCCTTGCGTTCGGTGCTGGCCCCCCACGCCGAACGCCTGGCGGGCAAGCAACTGGTCAGCCTGACCAAAGGTATCGAGGCACACACCTTCAAGCTGATGAGCGAAATCCTCGAAGAGATTGCCCCGCAGGCGCGCATTGGCGTGCTGTCCGGGCCGAACCTGGCGCGGGAAGTGGCTGAGCACGCGCTGACGGCCACCGTGGTCGCCAGTGAAGACGAGGCACTGTGCGAGCGCGTCCAGGCGGTGCTGCATGGCCGTACCTTCCGCGTTTACGCCAGCAGCGACCGTTTTGGCGTCGAGCTGGGCGGGGCGTTGAAAAACGTCTACGCCATTATTGCCGGCATGGCCGTGGCCTTGGGCATGGGCGAAAACACCAAGAGCATGCTGATCACGCGGGCCTTGGCGGAGATGACTCGCTTTGCGGTGAATCAAGGCGCCAACCCGATGACGTTCCTGGGCCTGGCGGGCGTAGGCGACTTGATCGTCACCTGCTCGTCGCCCAAAAGCCGCAATTATCAGGTCGGTTTCGCGTTGGGCCAGGGCTTGAGCCTGGAAGACGCCGTCACACGCCTGGGCGAAGTCGCCGAGGGCGTCAACACACTCAAAGTGTTGAAGGCCAAGGCCCAGGAAGTCGGCGTGTACATGCCGCTGGTCGCCGGGCTGCACGCGATCCTGTTTGAAGGGCGCACCTTGAACCAGGTCATCGAGTTGCTGATGCGCGCCGAGCCCAAAACCGATGTCGACTTTATTTCCACCAGTGGTTTCAACTGAGGAACGCGCTATGAACGATCCCAAAGCTGCCCCTAAATACGAGTCCATTCTCCTGCGTATCCTGTGGATGCTGGTGTTTGCCCTGGTGTGGCAAGTCGCGCAGTTCCTGCTCGGTGCTTTGGTGGTGGTGCAGTTGGTGTATCGCCTGATTTACGGCGCGCCAAACCTGGGCCTGATGAATTTTGGCGACAGCCTCAGCCAGTTCCTTGCGCAGATCGGCCGTTTCGGCAGCTTCCACACCGAGCAAAAACCCTGGCCGTTCGCCGATTGGCCGACCCCGCGCGCACCCGAGGGCGAAGCCGCCCACAGTGTGCCGCCGGCGCCGCATCCGGTGCGCGATGAAGAGCCGAAACTATGAAACTGTGGGTTTTGCGTCACGGTGAAGCCGAATCCCATGCTCCTTCTGATGCTGAGCGCAACCTCACCGAGCACGGCCGCGGCGAAGTGTTGCGCAGTGCTGCGCAGCTGATTGGCCAGCCGATCAGTGCCATTCTCGCCAGCCCGTATGTGCGCGCGCAGCAAACTGCGCACCTGGTGCGTGACGCGTTGGGGTTTGAGCCGGAGATTCGTACCGTGCCGTGGCTGACGCCGGACAGCAGCCCGCTGCAGGTGCTGGACAAGCTCGACACCGATGACAATGTGCTGCTGGTCAGTCACCAGCCCTTGGTGGGCAGCCTGATCAGCTTTTTGCAGCATGGTCATCTGCGTCAGCCGCAACCGATGCACACCGCCAGCCTGGCGGAGCTTGAAGGGGATTTTCCGTTGGCGGGGTTGATGAGCCTGGTGAGCGTGAAGAACCCGTAGGGGCAGAGTACATATCCGTTATTTGGGTAACGGCTTCTATGGGTTCCGCTCTTACAGCGGGTCACTTTTGTAAAGACACAAAAGTAACCAAAAAGTCTTTGCCCCACCACTCGGTGCCTCGCTTAGGCTCGGCATGCCCGCACGCAGGCTTGAATCCGTGGGCCGCCGCGATGGGCCATCCTTGGCCCAGCGCGGCTAACCCGGCGTCCTGCCGGGTTGCCCACGGATTCAAGCCTACGTTCGGCCATCGTGGTTAACGGGGCCTGTCAGATCGAAATCAAAAGCAGATCAAAAGCAGAGCACGGCGGCCTAGTAGCCGACCTGAGTGGTTGAAGCAAAAGCAGATCAAGAACAGAGCAGAAGCAGAGCTGCTTTTCTGTGGGAGCTGGCTTGCCTGCGATGCAGACACCTCGGTACATCAGGTACACCGAGTTGATGCCTTCGCAGGCAAGCCAGCTCCCACATTGACCGAGTACACACATCTACCTGATGTACTGAGCTCCAAATGTGGGAGCACGGCGGCCTAGTAGCCGACCTGAGTGGTTGAAGCAAAAGCAGGGCAACAGCACAGCAAGAACAGATCAGAAGCAGAGCTGCTTTTGTGTGGGAGCTGGCTTGCCTGCGATGCAGACACCTCGGTATATCAGGTACACCGAGTTGATGCCTTCGCAGGCAAGCCAGCTCCCACATTGACCGAGTACACACATCTACCTGATGTACTGAGCTCCAAATGTGGGAGCACGGCGGCCTAGTAGCCGACCTGAGTGGTTGAAGCAAAAGCAGGGCAACAGCAGAGCAAAAACAGATCAGAAGCAGAGCTGCTTTTGTGTGGGAGCTGGCTTGCCTGCGATGCAGACACCTCGGTACATCAGGTACACCGAGTTGATGCCTTCGCAGCGGTTCGGCGGTCCGACAAGCCAGCTCCCACCTTTGACCGAGTACACACATCTACCTGATGTACTGAGCTCAAAATGTGGGAGCGGGCTTGCTCGCGAATGCGGTGGGCCAGTTACAAATAAGCCGACTGACACACCGCCATCGCGAGCAAGTCGAACCGTCGCACCGCCGCTCCCACATTTAACCCAGTTCAGCTTCCAAGATCAGGTCGGCTGTCAGGCCGCCTCGCTTTGCTTTTGATTCAACCACTCAGGTCGGCTACTAGGCCGCCGTGCTGTAGATCTTGATCTTGATTTTGATTTTGATCTTAGGCGCCCCGTCAACCATGCTGGCCGAACGCAGGCTTTGGAGCGGGGGTAAACCGGCAGGACGCCGGTTTAGCCGCGCTGGGCCAAGGATGGCCCATCGCGGCGGCCCCCGCTCCAAAGCCTGCGTGAGGGCACACCGAGCCGGAGGCGAGGTGCCGAGTGGTGGGGCAAGAGCCTTTTGGTTACTTTTGGGCTCTTTTCAAAAGTGACCCGCTGTAAGAGCGGAACCAATCTCAGCCATCACCCAAATAACGGATATGTACCCAGCGCCCCAGCGACCCCCCCACTACTCAGCCCATAAAAAATACGTGCAGCCACCTACGCCCCTAGGATAGATCACCGCTTCGTGTGTGCTATATAGTCAACCAAGCAAGTGCTTGGTTGGCTATCATCGGATCACAAAGGAGCGCGCCCCATGCCTGTCGCTTTTCGTTTGCCGTTGCAGGTCTTCTTCGAACGTGAAGCGCGGCACCCGCGCAAACCCTTTCTGGTGCAGCCGATGGGCGGTGGCGAGGTACAAACGCTCACCTGGGGCGAGGTCGGCCACCAAGCCCGTTGCGCCGCGCACTGGCTGCGCGCCCGCAACTTGCCCCAGGGCTCGCACATCGCCCTTATCTCGAAAAACTGCGCGCACTGGATCATCGCCGACCTGGCGATCTGGATGGCCGGGCACGTCTCGGTGCCGCTGTACCCCAACCTCACCGCCGACTCCATCGCCCATGTGCTGACCCATTCCGAGGCGGCGCTGGCGCTGATCGGCAAGCTGGACGACTGGCCTGCGATGGCGCCGGGTATCCCGCCCGGCTTGCCGACCATCAGCCTGCCACTGTGCCCGGCCGGTGACTTCGATTACCGCTGGGCCGACCTGCAAGCCTGTTCGCCGATCCAGGGCAACCCTGAACCGGCCGCCACGAGCCTGGCCACCATCGTCTATACCTCCGGCACCACCGGCTTGCCCAAAGGCGTGATGCAAACCTTTGGCGCCTTGGGCTTTGCGGCCACGCGGGGCACTGAGTTGTTTGGCCTGGGGGAGGGCGACCGACTGCTGTCCTACCTGCCGCTGTGCCATGTGGCCGAGCGGATGTTTGTGGAGCTGGCTTCGATCTACACCGGGCAAACCGTGTATTTCGCCGAGAGCCTGGATACCTTTCTGGCGGATCTGCGCCGGGCACGGCCAACGGCGCTATTCGGTGTGCCGAGGATCTGGACCAAGTTCCAGATGGGCGTCTACAGCAAGATCCCGCAACAGCGCCTCGACGCCCTGTTGCGCCTGCCCTTTATCGGCAAGCGCGTCGGCCATAAAGTCCTCGCGGGGCTGGGCCTGGACGCGCTGCGTATTGCATTGTCCGGCGCAGCGCCCGTGCCCGAAGCCTTGTTGCGCTGGTATCAGCGCCTGGGGCTGGATGTGCTGGAGGTGTATGGCATGACCGAAAGCTGCGGCTATTCCCACGTTTGTCGCCCCGGCCAGCAGACGCTTGGCTGGATCGGCCTGCCGTGCCCTGGCGTTGAAGTGCGCATCGACGCGACGGGCGAAGTGCAGGTGCGCAGCGGCGCGACCATGCTCGGCTATTTCAAGGACCCGCAGAAAACCGCCGAAACGCTGACCGCCGATGGCTTCCTGCGCACCGGCGACAAGGGTGAACAAGATGCCGATGGCCGCCTGCGCCTGACCGGGCGGCTCAAGGAAATCTTCAAGACCAGCAAGGGCAAATACGTGGCCCCGGCGCCGATTGAAAACCGCCTGGCCGAACATGCGCGGGTCGAGCAGGTGTGCGTGGTCGGTGATGGCCTCACGGCGCCGATCGGCTTGTGCGTGTTGTCGGCGGGCAATCAGGACCGACAGGCACTGAGCACCAGCCTTGAACGCTGGCTGGCGCAGGTCAACGTGGCGTTGGACAAACATGAGCGCTTGCGCCAACTGGTGGTGGTGAAAGACAGCTGGGCGGTAGAAAACGGCTTTCTGACGCCGACCTTAAAGATAAAACGCAACGTGATCGAATCGACCTACGGCACTTATTTCCAGGCGTGGAGCGAGCGTACCGAAGCCATTGTGTGGCAGGATTAGGGTCGTAATAAAACCAATAAGGACAACTTCATGAGCTTGTGGCGCACCCAACCGAATATCGAGCAACTCAATGCCATCCAGAAAAACACCATTGGTGAGCTGCTGGATATCCGCTTTGAACGCTTCGACGACGAATCCCTCACCGCCAGCATGGTGGTCGACCCTCGCACTCATCAGCCTTACGGCTTGCTGCACGGCGGTGCATCGGTGGTGCTGGCCGAGAGCGTCGGCTCCATGGCGGCTTACCTGTGTATCGATGCCAGCAAGTTTTATTGCGTGGGCCTTGAGGTCAACGCCAACCACCTGCGCGGTGTGCGCAGCGGGCGGGTGACGGCGGTGGCGCGGGCGATCCATATCGGCCGCACCACGCAAGTGTGGGACATTCGCCTGACTAGCGATGACGGCAAGGCCAGCTGTGTATCGCGCCTGACCATGGCCGTGGTGCCGCTGGGCGAGAACCCGCCGGCGCGATAGGCGTGGCGTGAGTGTCATCATTCCTGGCAGTTACAGTCATTGCTGTGTTGCCCAGGCGTGGTGACAATCCACTTCTGTTTTTGTAGATGAGTCCGGTATGTCGCAGCACGTGTTTTTTGCTCACGCCAATGGTTTCCCGTCGGCCACCTACGGCAAGTTGTTTGCCGCCCTGGCCCCGGAGTACACCGTGGCTCATTTGCCGCAGCACGGTCACGACCCCAGGTTTCCGGTGGACGACAACTGGCAGAACCTGGTGGACGAGTTGATCCATCATCTGCAGCTGCAACCGGAACCAGTGTGGGGCGTGGGCCATTCCCTGGGTGGCGTGTTGCATTTGCACGCGGCCCTGCGCTGCCCGCAGCTGTACCGGGGCGTGGTGATGCTCGACTCGCCGGTGCTGACCCGCGCCGACCGTTGGGTGATTCGCGCCGCCAAGCGCTTCGGCTTTATCGACCGCTTGACCCCGGCCGGCCGCACCCTGGGCCGCCGTGAAGAATTCACTGACCTGGATGCCGCGCGCAGTTACTTCGCCGGCAAGAGCCTGTTTCGCGGGTTCGACCCGGAGTGCTTTGACGCTTACCTGCAACATGGCCTGCAACAGGTCGGCGATCGTCTGCGCCTACGCTTTGATCCGGCTACCGAAATCAGCATCTACCGCGGCGTGCCGCATACCAGCCCCGGCCAGGTTCGCCAACTGAAAGTGCCGCTGGCGGTGGTGCGCGGCCGTCAGAGCCGGGTAGTGATGCGCCACCATGCCAGCGGCGTCGACCGCCTGCCCATGGGCGAAATGCTCACCATGCCTGGCGGCCACATGTTCCCCCTTGAACGCCCTCAGGACACTGCGACCTTGATCAAGAACGTGTTCTCCCGCTGGCAAGCCCGCGAGCGCAGTTGCGCATGAGCACACCGGTCGAAGAAGTCCGCCTGAGCCTGCCGCACATCGAGTTGGCGGCGCATTTGTTTGGCCCCGAGGACGGTCTGCCGGTGATCGCCCTGCATGGCTGGCTGGACAACGCCAACAGCTTTGCGCGACTGGCGCCCAAGCTGCACGGTTTGCGTATCGTTGCGTTGGACATGGCCGGCCATGGGCATTCGGCGCATCGCCCTGCGGGGGCCGGTTATGCCTTGTGGGATTATGTCTTTGATGTGCTGCAGGTCGCCGAGCAACTGGGTTGGAAACGTTTTGCATTACTTGGCCACTCCCTCGGCGCCATCGTTTCGATGGTGCTGGCTGGCGCCTTGCCGGAACGCGTGACGCACCTGGGGTTGATCGACGGTGTGATTCCGCCGACCGCCGCTGGCGAGAACGCCGCTGAGCGTCTGGGCATGGCGTTGCAGGCGCAATTAAACCTGCACGGCAAGCGCAAGCCGGTCTACAGCAGCCTGGATCGGGCGGTTGAAGCGCGCATGAAAGGCGTGGTGGCGGTCAGCCGTGAAGCCGCCGAACTGCTGGCCCTGCGCGGTTTGATGCCGGTGCCGGGGGGTTACACCTGGCGTACCGACAGTCGCCTGACGCTCGCCTCGCCGATGCGCCTGACCGATGAACAGGCGATGGCTTTCGTGCGGCGCGTAGGTTGCCCTACGCAGTTGGTGGTCGCGGCTGACGGCATGCTGGCGAAACATTCCGAATTGCTTTCTCAGCTACCTTTTACGGTGAACACGCTGCCGGGCGGCCATCATTTACACCTTAATGATGAGCCCGGCGCGATCCTTGTTGCAGACTGTTTCAATCGGTTCTTCCACGCGCCTTGACTTGGCGCGGGCAACTGCCGAGGCTGGGCGGATTGAAAGGGAGTCAACCATGTACGATCTCAACACCGCTGCGAACTCCGATGGCCAGGGCACACCGATCCGATGAGCCTGCGTAAAGGATGTATCCGTGCCCTCGGGCTGTGCTGCTTCAGCCCTTTGGTGTTCGCCGCCGACGTGCCGGGAAGCCAGGATTTACCGGCTGTGTCCCGCCAGGTCGATGCGCAAATCGTCGATTACCGCCCCGCTGAAGAAAAGGAACGCATCTACCCGATGGGCGCGATCCGCAAGATCAGCGGCCAACTGCGTTACGAAGGCCAAGCCACGGCGCGCGGCCAAACCACCGCCATTACCTATGAACTGCCCGCCGAACACACTTCCAGTGCCGCGTTTACCGCGACGCGTGAAGCGTTGCAGGCCAAGGGCGCGCAGCTGCTGTTCTGGTGCCAGGCCCGCGATTGCGGCGAAAGCAGCCTGTGGGCCAATGAAGTGTTCGGCAACGCCAAGCTGGTCGGCGCCGATGGTCAGCAGGAATACCTGCTGTTGCGCCTGGCGGCTCCGCAGGACAACGCCCTGGTGGCGCTGTATGGCATCACCCGCGGCAACCGTCGCGCCTATTTGCATGTAGAGCAACTGGACGCCAGTGCGCCGCTGGGGGACTTGTTGCCCACCTCGGCCACCTTGCTGCGCGAACTGAAAAGCACTGGCGAATTGGACTTCCCCGCGCTGGGTGCCGAACCTGACGCCACCTGGCTGACCCTGATTTCCCGTGGCTTGAACCTCGACGCCACGTTGCGCGTCAGCTTGACCGGGCCGACCGCCGAAGCCTGGCGCCAGGGCCTGATCGACAGCGGAGTACGCGCCGCACGCCTGGAAACCGGCACCGGTGAGGCTAAGGGTTTGCACCTGCATCTGATACGCTGACCGTCACAAGGCGAACGGACCCGCGCCGTTCGCCTAAGCTCTCTTCCTACAGTCTTCTTTTCGAGATACCCGATGCTCAATAACGATCGCCTACTGGTGCAAATCCTGCTGCTGGTGCTGTTTGGTGCCAGCTTCTGGGTCATGGCGCCGTTCTGGTCGGCGCTGTTCTGGGGCGCGGTGCTGGCGTTTGCCAGTTGGCCGCTGATGCGCTTGCTGACCCGCTGGCTGGGTGGCCGCGAATCTCTGGCGGCGGGCATCCTGACGCTGGGCTGGATGTTGCTGGTGGCGGTGCCGCTGGTGTGGCTGGGGTTCAACCTGGCCGACCATGTGCGTGACGCCGTGGGCCTGATCAAGGATATCCAGGTCGACGGCCTGCCTGCCGCGCCGACCTGGCTGGGTTCGATTCCTTTTGTCGGCGAGCGCCTGGTGGCAACGTGGGACAGCATCGACCAGCAGGGCGCGGCGCTGATGGTCAGTATCAAGCCCTACCTGGGCCAGGTCGGCAATTGGCTGCTGGCGCGCAGTGCGCAGATTGGCGGCGGTATTCTCGAGCTCACCTTAAGCCTGGTGTTCGTGTTTTTCTTCTACCGGGACGGGCCACGCCTGGCGACCTTTGTGCATCGTCTGTTGGAGCGCCTGATCGGCGACCGCGCCGGTTACTACATCGAACTGGTGGCTGGTACGGTACAGCGGGTGGTTAACGGTGTGATCGGCACCGCCGCCGCCCAGGCGTTGCTGGCGCTGATCGGTTTTCTGATCGCCGGCGTGCCGGGCGCGCTGGTGCTGGGTATTGTCACCTTCCTGCTCAGCCTGATCCCCATGGGCCCGCCGCTGGTGTGGATCCCGGCCACGGCCTGGCTGGCCTGGAAGGGCGATTACACCTATGCGGTGTTCCTCGGGGTGTGGGGCACGTTCATCATCAGCGGCGTCGACAACGTGCTCAAGCCTTACCTGATCAGCCGCGGTGGCAACTTGCCGTTGGTGATTGTGCTGTTAGGCGTGTTTGGCGGGTTGATCGCCTTTGGCTTTATCGGCCTGTTTATCGGCCCGACCTTACTGGCGGTCGCCTACAGCCTGCTGACGGATTGGAGTGCGACCCAGGCTCAGGTCCGCCGCGAAGACAAACCCCTTTAAGCCCTCGGCAACCACATCACGGCGGTCAAGCCGCCGCCTGGGGTTTCCTCCAGGCTCAGGTGGCCGCCGAGGCGTTCCACGGCTTCCTTGGAAATCGTCATGCCCAGGCCGACGCCACCGGAGTTGCGGTTACGTGAGCCTTCCAGGCGAAAGAACGGCTCGAACACGGCCTCACGCTTATCGGGCGCAATGCCGGGCCCATGGTCGATGACACGAATGACCAGCGCCCCGCGGCTGTCAGCCAGCTCGATACGCGCGGTGCCCGCATAGCGCAGGGCGTTGTCGATCAGGTTGTTCAGGCAGGAGCGCAGCGCCATCGGCTGCACCTGCAAAGGCGCGCACGTGCCGGCGAACTGCACATCAGAACCCTGATCCTGGGCGTTTTCACTGAGGGATTCGACCAGCGCCTGCACGTCGAGCCAGTGCCGCGTTTCGCTGGTGCGCTGTTCATGCAGGTAGCTTAAGGTGGCGTCGAGCATCCCGATCATGTCGTCCAGGTCCTGGCGCATCTGGCCTTGCAGCTTGGTGTCTTCGATCTGTTCCAGACGTAGCTTGAGGCGCGACAGCGGGGTGCGCAGGTCATGGGAAACCGCGCCGAGCATGCGCGCGCGTTGGCTGACTTGCTCGCGGATGCGTTTTTGCATCAGGTTGAACGTCGATGCAGCCTGGCGCGCCTCCCGAGGCCCGGACTCATTGAGGGGCGGGCTGTCGAGGTCGAGGCTCAATCGTTCGGCGGCGGCGCTCAGGCGTTGGATCGGCCGGCTCAACAGTTTTGCCCCGTACCAGGCGGCGATAATCAGCGAAATAAACTGGAAGGTCAGCGGCACCACCGGGCCCCCAAACCAGGAGCGATGGTGCCGGGGCAGGGGCTTCATCGTGCCATCCGGCTGCTCGACGAAGGTTTCCTGAGGTGGCGGTGGCGGCGGGCCGTAGTGGTGAAACCAGAAGAACGCCAGCGCATGGGCCAGCACAATAGCCACCAGCAATACGCCGAACAGCCTGCCGAACAGCGTATTGAAGCCGTTGCGCATCAGCCGATATCCCGAGCGTCGAACAGGTAGCCTTCGCCGCGTACGGTTTTGATCAGCTGCGGTGCTTTGGGGTCATCTCCCAGCTTCTGGCGCAAGCGCGACACCAGCAAGTCGATGCTGCGATCAAACGCCTCGATGGAACGGCCACGCGCGGCATCCAGCAATTGTTCACGGCTCAGCACGCGGCGCGGACGTTCGATAAACACCCACAACAACCTAAATTCGGCGTTGGACAGCGGCACCACCAGCCCGTCGTCCGCTACCAACTGGCGCAGTACGCTGTTGAGGCGCCAGTTGTCGAAACGAATATTGGCGCGCTGCTCGGTACGGTCATCGCGCACCCGGCGCAGGATGGTCTGGATACGCGCCACCAGCTCGCGGGGTTCGAAGGGTTTGGACATGTAGTCATCGGCGCCCAGTTCCAGGCCGATGATGCGGTCGGTGGGTTCGCAGCGCGCAGTGAGCATCAGGATCGGGATGTCCGATTCGGTGCGCAGCCAACGGCACAACGACAGGCCGTCTTCGCCCGGCAACATCAGGTCGAGCACCACCACATCGAAGGTTTCGGCTTGCATGGCGGTGCGCATGGCGGTGCCGTCGGTGACGCCAACGGCGAGAATATTGAAGCGTGCCAGGTAGTCGATCAGCAGTTCACGGATCGGCAGGTCGTCATCGACGATCAGCGCACGGGTGTTCCAGCGCTTGTCTTCGGCGATCACCGCGCCTTTTTGCTCTTCGTTTACAGAGACGGTAGGGGTATGCATAGTGCGATCATCTGCCTGGTTGTTGCTGTCAGCATAGGCGCCCAGCTCCATGGCTGGAAGTGCTGGACGGGCGGTCATGTGCGCGAGGCTAGACGCGATGCGTGTTGTGGGCATGTCGTGAATGTATCAGCCTTGACACAATTGCTCGAAATGCCGGGTTATGGGCGCTTGATCAGTATTTTACCGATCATCGGATCCCGCAACGGCGCTGCTTGCGCTACAATCCGCGCCGATTTCGACTTGCCTGAGAGCCCATTCCAATGTCCGTCTGCCAGACTCCTATCATCGTCGCCCTGGATTACCCTACTCGTGACGCCGCACTGAAGCTGGCTGACCAGTTGGACCCCAAGCTTTGCCGGGTCAAGGTCGGCAAGGAACTGTTCACCAGTTGCGCGGCGGAAATCGTCGGCACCTTGCGTGACAAAGGCTTTGAAGTGTTCCTGGATTTGAAATTCCATGACATCCCCAACACCACGGCCATGGCGGTGAAAGCGGCTGCGGAAATGGGCGTGTGGATGGTCAACGTGCATTGCTCCGGTGGCCTGCGCATGATGAGTGCCTGCCGCGAGGTGCTGGAACAGCGCAGCGGGCCGAAACCGCTGCTGATCGGTGTGACGGTGTTGACCAGCATGGAGCGTGAAGACCTGGCTGGCATCGGTTTGGATATCGAGCCTCAGGAGCAGGTGTTGCGCTTGGCGGCCCTGGCGCAGAAGGCTGGCCTTGATGGCCTGGTGTGTTCGGCGCTGGAGGCCCAGGCGTTGAAGACTGCGCACCCGTCGTTGCAACTGGTCACCCCGGGGATTCGCCCGGCGGGCAGTGCGCAGGATGATCAGCGGCGCATTCTGACTCCGCGTCAGGCCTTGGATGCGGGTTCGGACTATCTGGTGATCGGTCGCCCGATCAGCCAGGCGGCGGATCCGGCTGCAGCGTTGGCGGCGGTGGTTGCTGAGATTGCTTGATCGCTCAGTGGGGCTCTGATTGGGTACATATCCGTTGCTGCGGTAACGGCCGCTTAGGGTTCCGCTCTTACAGCGGGTCACTTTTGGCAAACGCCCCAAAAGTAACCAAAAGGTCTTTGCCCCACCACTCGGTGCCTCGCTTAGGCTCGGCATGCCCGCACTCCGGCCCGTTTCCGCGGGTCGCCGCGATGGGCCATCCCTGGCCCAGCGCGGCTAAACCGGCATCCCTGCCGGTTTACCCGCTCCACCGTGCCTACTTGCGGCCATCGTGGTTAACGGGGCCTGTCAGATCAAGATCAAAAGCAGATCAAAAGCAGAGCACGGCGGCCTAGTAGCCGACCTGAGTGGTTGAAGCAAAAGCAGGGCAACAGCACAGCAAAAACAGGGCAAAGGCAGATCTGCTTTTCTGTGGGAGCTGGCTTGTCGGACCGCCGAACCGCTGCGATTGCATCAACTGGTTATGCCTGATGTACAGAGGTGTCTGCATCGCAGGCAAGCCAGCTCCCACCTTTGACCGAGTGCACACATCTACCTGATGTACTGAGCTCAAAATGTGGGAGCGGGCTTGCTCGCGAAGGCGGTGGGCCAGTAACAGATGAATTGACTGACACACCGCCTTCGCGAGCAAGCCCGCTCCCACATTTAGATCTCATTCCATCAGATGGATACTGTGTTGCCGTGCTTTTGCCCTGCTGTTGCTTCTACCACTCAGGTCGGCTACTAGGCCGCCGTGCTGTAGATCTTGATTTTGATTTTGATCTTAGGCGCCCCGTTAAACCACGCTGGCCTCACGCAGGCTTTGGAGCGGGGGTAAACCGGCAGGACGCCGGTTTAGCCGCGCTGGGCCAAGGATGGCCCATCGCGGCGGCCCCCGCTCCAAAGCCTGCGTGAGGGCACACCGAGCCGGAGGCGAGGTGCCGAGTGGTGGGGCAAGAGCCTTTTGGTTACTTTTGGGCTCTTTTCAAAAGTGACCCGCTGTAAGAGCGGAACCAATTCAAGCCATCACCCAAACAACGGATATGTCCCAGACTTAGCTAACCTTCAACACCAACTTCCCAAAATTCTCCCCGTTAAACAACTTCATCAACGTCTCCGGAAAAGTCTCCAACCCCTCGACGATATCTTCCTTGCTCTTGAGCTTACCCTGCGCCATCCACCCGGCCATTTCCTGCCCGGCCGCGGCAAAATTCGCCGCATGGTCCATCACCACAAACCCTTCCATGCGCGCGCGATTAACCAGCAGTGACAAGTAGTTGGCCGGGCCTTTGACCGCTTCTTTATTGTTGTACTGGCTGATTGCCCCGCAGATCACCACCCGCGCCTTCAGCGCCAGACGGCTGAGCACCGCGTCGAGAATGTCGCCGCCGACGTTATCGAAATACACATCCACGCCTTTAGGGCATTCGCGCTTGAGGGCGGCGGGCACGTCTTCGCTTTTGTAGTCGATGGCCGCGTCAAAACCCAATTCGTCCACCAGGAATTTGCACTTATCGGCGCCACCGGCAATGCCCACCACGTGGCAGCCTTTGAGCTTGGCAATCTGCCCGGCGATGCTGCCCACCGCGCCGGCGGCGCCGGAGATCACCACGGTTTCGCCGGCCTTGGGCGCGCCAGTGTCGAGCAGGGCGAAGTAGGCGGTCATGCCCGTCATGCCGAGGGCTGACAAGTAGCGCGGCAGGGGGGCGAGTTTGGGGTCGACCTTATAGAAACCACGTGGCTCGCCGAGGAAATAATCCTGCACGCCCAGCGCGCCGTTCACGTAGTCGCCAACCGCAAATTTCGGGTTATTCGAGGCAATCACCTTGCCCACGCCCAACGCACGCATCACTTCGCCAATGCCCACGGGCGGAATGTAGGATTTGCCCTCGTTCATCCAGCCGCGCATTGCCGGGTCCAAGGACAGGTATTCATTGTGCACCAGCACTTGGCCGTCCCCCGGCGTGCCCACCGGCACTTCCTGGTAGGTGAAGGTCTCCCGCGTGGCCGCGCCGACCGGGCGTTTGGCGAGCAGGAACTGGCGGTTGGTCTGGGCAGTCATGGCAAGGACTCTTTAGAAATGAACCCTCAGTGATAGACCTGGAAGCGGCTGAGGGCAAGGGTGTGCGAGAGGCGCGAATGCCCGCCGATAGGTCTGGCTGATAGTGAGGCCAGTGCTCTTATCACCGCAATTCATACGGCGCTCACTGGCCTTCTGATAGTGCTGACGCTCGCGTGCCGCCGTTGGCTAGACTCGGCCTACGGCTATTTCTTGCATAGGACACCCCTCATGAGCATGACGTTTTCCGGCCAGGTCGCCCTGGTGACTGGCGCCGCCGCTGGTATTGGCCGCGCCACCGCACTGGCATTTGCCGCAGAAGGCTTGAAAGTAGTGGTTGCCGACCTGGATGTGGCGGGCGGCGAGGGCACCGTTGCGCTGATTCAGCAGGCCGGTGGCGAGGCGCTGTTTGTGCGCTGCAACGTCACGCTGGAAGCGGATGTGCAGCAACTGATGGCACAGACCATCGCCGCCTATGGGCGCCTCGACTATGCCTTCAACAATGCCGGGATCGAGATCGAGAAAGGCAAGCTGGCCGATGGCAGCCTGGATGAGTTCGACGCAATCATGGGCGTTAACGTCAAGGGCGTGTGGCTGTGCATGAAGTACCAGTTGCCGCTGCTGCTGGCCCAAGGCGGCGGGGCGATTGTCAACACCGCATCGGTGGCGGGGTTGGGAGCGGCGCCGAAGATGAGTATCTATGCGGCGTCCAAGCACGCCGTCATCGGCCTGACTAAATCGGCGGCCATTGAGTACGCGAAGAAGAAAATTCGCGTGAATGCGGTGTGTCCTGCCGTGATCGACACCGACATGTTCCGCCGTGCCTATGAAGCCGACCCGCGCAAAGCTGAGTTTGCCGCCGCCATGCACCCGGTCGGGCGCATTGGCAAAGTTGAGGAAATAGCCAGTGCCGTGTTGTACCTGTGCAGCGACGGTGCAGCGTTTACCACGGGGCAGGCGCTGGCGGTGGACGGCGGCGCGACGGCAATCTAGGACTCGATGACACTGCCTATTCGAAAAAGGCCAGGGACGCTGTGGGGCGTTTCCATGGCTGGCACAAGGCCTCGTCAGATTGTGTATCAGTAGGTAAATAATCCAATAAAATCAATACTTTAATAAATTTTTGCGGCCGGCTGTACCGGGCTTCTGTGCTTAACTGTTTAGGGTTGATTAACAGACAGTTGAAGTGAGTGGCTCATGGATTTAGGCATCGATCGACAAGCCCTTGTACCGGTGGTGCAGCAAATCGTCAGTGCGGTGGCGCAATGGATTCGCAAGAGCGGCGCAAGCCCCGGTACGCGCTTGCCGTCCATTCGGCAATTGGCTCTCGACAACCTGCTCAGCCAGTCCAGCGTGATCGAAGCATTCGAGCGAATGGTGGCCCAAGGGGTATTAGCATCCAAACAGGGCTCGGGATTTGTCGTGGCCCAACCGCCGGTCTGCCTTGAAAGCCAGTGGTATGAAGGTGCGGAGCAGGGCTGGGGAGCCTACGTCGATGGCCCGCTCGGTGAGTTGAACCTGGGTTGCGGCTGGTTGCCGGACGCTTGGCGTGAAAGCGATGACATTTGTTACGCCATACGCGAGATCAGCCGTACCGACACCGCCGGCCTGTTTAACTACAGCACGCCGCTGGGGTTGCCGGTGTTACGCGAGCAATTGCTCAAGCGGCTGACCCAGATGAAGGTGGTCACCCACCTCGATTGCATTCTCACCACCCATGGCGCCAGCCATGCGCAGGACCTGTTGATACGCACACTGCTCAAGGCTGGCGATACGGTGGTGGTCGAGACACCGGGGTATGCCAACCTCTATCGTCAGTTGGAGCGTCACGGCGTCAAGCTGCTGGAAGTCCCGCGTGCCGTGGGTGGCCCAGACATCCCGGTGTTGGAAACGCTGCTGCAAAGCCATCGTCCCAAGTGCCTGTTCATTAATTGCCTGTATCACAACCCCACAGGCACCAGCCTGTGCCGTGTGGTGGCCGAGCGTCTGTTGCAACTGGCGCGCAGCGAAGATTTCCTGATCGTCGAAGAGGACGTCTACGGCGACTTGCAGCACGCCAGTTGCACACGGCTGTCGGCGCTGCCTCATGAAGGGCGGGTAATCTATATATCGAGCTTCTCCAAAACCCTCAGCAGCGCCTTGCGGGTCGGGTATCTGAGCGCCAGCGTGGCGATTGTCACGCAAATGGCCGCGCTCAAGACGTTGACGGGCATCGGCACCTCGCGGTTTGCCGAAGCGGTGGTGGCCACGCTATTGGCCAACGGCACCTACCGCAAATGGGTGCAGCGCCTGCGCAAGCGCTTGAATCTGCAAATGGCCGCGACCTTGCAGGTGCTGGAGGACGAAGAGTGGGAGGTATTTGCCGTACCGGCCGGCGGCATGTTTGTGTGGGCGCGGCCTGGCGTCGGTGACCGTTCACGTTTGCCGGCATGCGCCCGGCGACTGTGTGTGTTGCTGACACCTGGGGCGCTGTTCAGTCCCAAAGGCGAACACAGTGACTGGCTGCGCATCAATGTGGCCTATGCTGCTGATCAGCGCGCGCTGGCGTTGTTCCGTGCCATGGGGCCCGCCAGATCGACCTCGACCATTCTGAAAACGACGAACGTGTAGCTTTTTGCCATTATTGTGGCGCCAACGTCTTGTGCCGGTAGCGCGTCGTTGCGAATCTCGCAGCATGGAAACCAGGCTTGATGGCATCTGCCATTGCAAGAGGATTCAAGTGCAATGATTTCGGCCGTGCAACGACGTTTCGCCAACCTCGGTATGGCGAAAAAATTGGGCTTGGGCTTCACGCTGGTGCTGCTGCTGACGGCGCTGGTGGCGGCCATCGGCGTGTGGTCCCTGCAAACCGTTGGCCTGCGTTTCGAAGGGCTCAAGGCGATGTCTTCGCTCAACAGCGGCCTGCTCAAGGTGCGTTTGATCGAGCAGGATTACGCGCTGCACGCCGACCCCAAGGCCGTCGACGCCCTGCACGAAAGTGTCGATGCCTTGGCGGCGCAGGCGGCCAGCCTCAAGGCCCAGTCCGCCGCCAATGTGCCGGTGATGAGCGAGGTCGAACAGGCGTTGGCCGCGTATCGCAAGGCGTTCGACGAGTTTGTCGAGCTCACCCAGACCAAGGACCTGGCCCTGGAAATGGCCAGTTGGTCGGTGTCCAGTGTGGCCAATAACCTCGACGTGTTGCAGGCAGGCCTGGCCGACGATGGCGCCTATGGCCTCAAGGAAAGCCAAGGCAAGGAGGGCGCCGAATTTATCGAGCAGGCAGGGCAGGTCAGCCAGGTGTCGCGGTTGATGTTGCAAGCCATGAACGAAGCGCGGCTACGCCTGGATCAGAGCCGCAAGGTCGATGCGGACAACGCCGAGCAAGGCAAGATCGAGCAGGCCGACCAGGCCCTGGCGCAAGTCGAGCAGCTTAAAACCTCGGTCAAGGATGCGGGTTACCAGACGGTGCTCAACGAAGTGTCCGGGCATATCGCTGCGTTCAGCGAGAAGCTCGGCGAGTACACCGGGTTGCTGGCCCAGGAAAAAGTCGTCTACAAGCAATTGCATGACCGCGCCGATCAAGTCGTCAGCCGGGTCAACCAGGCGTATGACGCTGAAGATCAATCCATGCAGGCACAGCTGAAAAAAAGCGCGCTGCTGATCGTCGGTTCGTCAGCGCTGGCACTGCTGGTGGGCTTGATTGCTGCGTGGGTGATTACCCGGTTGATCGTGGCGCCATTGCGCAGTGTGATCGCCGTGGCCCAGCAGATTGCGGCGGGCGACCTGAGCGGGCGTATGGAAGTCAGCCGCCGTGATGAAATCGGCCAGTTGATGCAGGCGATGCAGCAGATGAGCAGCGGCCTGAGCCAAATGGTCAGCGGGTTGCAGGCCGGAATCGAGCAATTGGCCAGTTCGGCGCATTCACTGTCCAGCGTCACCGAGCAGACCAATGTTGAAGTCAGCAGCCAGAAGGAAGAAACCGAGCAGGTCGCCACGGCGATGAACCAGATGACCGCCACGGTGCATGACGTGGCACGCAACGCCGAAGAGGCCGCGCACGCCGCGCAGACCGCCGATGACAAAGTTGATAGCGGCCAGCAGGTGGTGCGTCAAAGCCTGCAGCGCATTGAATTGCTCGCCACCTCCAGTACCAGTGCCAGCGCGAGTATCGAAAGCCTGAGCGCGGAAATCCAAACTATCGGCACCGTGCTGAGCGTGATCAAAAGCGTGGCCGAACAAACCAATTTGCTCGCCCTCAATGCGGCTATCGAAGCAGCCCGCGCCGGCGAACAAGGCCGAGGTTTTGCGGTGGTGGCCGACGAGGTGCGGGCGCTGGCCAAGCGCACGCAGCAGTCGACCGAGGAAATCGAGCGGCTGGTGAGTACGTTGCGCAGTGCGGCGCAGTCCTCGGTGCAGCAGATTCAGCAGAGTGGCGAGCTGGTGAAGCTGGCGGTCAGCGATGCGCTGGAAACCGAGAGTGCGTTGGGCAGCATCGCGGCAGCGGTGTCGTTGATTCAGCAGATGAACCAGCAAATTGCCGCGGCGGCCGAGGAGCAAAGCTCGGTGGCCGAAGAGATCAATCGCAGTGTCACCAGCATTCGTGCCAGTGCCGATCAGTCGGCGTTGAGCATGCAAGGCAATGCGGCGTCGAGTATCCAGTTGGCGCAGTTGGGGGCGGAACTCAAAGGCATGGTGGGGCACTTCCGGCTTTGATCACGGCGTGTCAGCCGTGATCAAAGGGCCGGGCAGGTCAGGCGTGGTTGGCGAGGAAGGTCAGCAGCGCTTCGTTGACGAAGTCCGGGTTTTCTCGGGAAGAGATATGCCCCGCGTCCGGAATCAGGGTCAGGCTGCAGCCAATCAGTTCGGCCATTTCCCGAGATTCGGCGGGTGGCCGGGGTTTATCCTGCTCGCCGCACATGACCAGGGTGGTGTCGGGGTCCAGGCGTGGCAGTTGGTCCAGTATGTCGGCGCGGCTGAAGATCAGGCGACCCAGCGGCACGATGCTTTGCAGCAGGCGCTCCTTGGGGAAGGCCTGCAGCGCCTTGCGATAGTCCTGGTACAACGCTGACTCGCGGTCGATGCCGGGGCGAAAGAAGATCGGGGCGACCACATCCAGCAAGGGCTCAGGGATGGCGCCGGCGTCTTCGATCATCTTGAACAGCGAGAAGTAGTACTGACGCGTGGCCTCGGGTTCGGCGCCGAGGTAGGTGTCCATCAGCACCAGGCTGTTAATACGCTCAGGTGCCAGTAGCGCAAGGCGCGCGCCCCACATGCCGCCGACCGACAGGCCGACCAGATTGATGTGCGCGATATCCAACTGATCCAGCAGCGCCAACGCCTGGCGCGCGAGGTCATCCAGGGATCGGGTTGGCGCCGGTAGCGGACCGGACTCACCATGCCCCCACAGCTCGGGGACGATCACGCGGTACTGTTGCGACAGGGCTTCTATTTGCGGGCCCCACATGTCGCGGTCCCACAGGTAACTCGAACCCAGCAGCACAACCGGGCCGGTGCCCTGGTCGACATAGTGCAGCGGTTGTCCATCAATCACGGCAACAGGCATAGCAGGCCTCTAACTTCACGGAGTGAGGGGCACTTTTTTACGCTAGTCGGGGGCGGGGGGATAGGTGCAAAGTGATGGCATGTGGCGAGGAACTCGCCACATGGGAGGTAGGGCGATCAGTCGTAGATGGCTTTCTTTTTCCACTCGGCGTCGGCATCGACGACTTTCAGGCCTTCGGTCAACTCGTTGACTTCATCTTCGGCGGGCTGGCTGTTGGTCAGCACCGTGGAGTTGGCGCGGGCCAGTTGGTTCTCCAGCAATTGCAGCTGGGCACTGTAGAGCACCGGCTCCGGCTGTTTACGCAAGTACTGTACGCCGCGTTCGAACGCCAGACGTGCCTGGCCAGGCTGGCCTTGTTGCAGGGCGTGCTGGCCGAGGTTGTTGAAGAACTCGATGTGCAGCAACACCAGGATATGGCGAATTTCCTTGATCCAGTGCTTGGCTTCGTTGGTCGGCAGGAAACCATCCTGGGCCGCACGGGTGACTTGGCCGTGCAGGGCTTCGAGCAGGAAACGCACGTCCTTGGCCTTGGCTTCGGTCTGGATCGGCGCGGGAGGGTTGGTCACCGGAATCGATTCGCCCTGGCCGATCAGTGCATTCAACTCAGCGATACGAGCCTTGAGCGGCGCGCTGGACTTGTTGAGGTTCAACAGTCGCTGGTTGACGTTGAGCTCCAGGCGGGTCAACAACAGTTTCAGTTTCGGGGTCATCAACTGGCCTGGGAACGTCTCGGTGATTTCACCGCAACGACGCAGCCGATCGTTAAGCTCGATCTCGGTGCGCTTCTTTTCCAGCTTGTTGTTTTCCACCACGTGGTTCATGTAGCCAATGGCGATCAGTATTACGATCCCGGCTATTACCAGCAGGGTGATCATGAGTGGTGTCACCGGTGTGACCTCTTTATAGGGTTTGCTGTGGAGTGTAGTGACTGGGCCATCCGACGGATAGGATTGTTCGACCAGTTGCCCAGGTAGTTTCTTCTATATAGGTAAGCGTTCCCTGCGTGGATGCACATTGCCATCATTTGCTGAGGCGAACTATAGCGCCTTGTCGGGCGCCAGAATATAGGCGCCAAAGCCTGGACGGGCACAATGCCCGCAAAGCCCTGGAAAGCAGGGGGAAGTCATTGATTTAAATAAATTTATCCTTGGGGGTTGACGACCTTTCAATCCATCCATAGAATGCGCGCCACTTACAGCGTAAAGCACACAGCGAAACGCGGTAGGGAGTGAATGTTGTACGTGTGTCCCCTTCGTCTAGTGGCCTAGGACACCGCCCTTTCACGGCGGTAACAGGGGTTCGAGTCCCCTAGGGGACGCCATATGCGGGAATAGCTCAGTTGGTAGAGCACGACCTTGCCAAGGTCGGGGTCGCGAGTTCGAGTCTCGTTTCCCGCTCCAATTTTTAAGCAGTGTTGCCCTCGGGCGGCATTGAGTGAAACCAGGGTCAAGTCTTCGGATGAGGCCTCTGGGCACTGAAATACACACCATGTGTTTCAGTAGCGTGTCCCCTTCGTCTAGTGGCCTAGGACACCGCCCTTTCACGGCGGTAACAGGGGTTCGAGTCCCCTAGGGGACGCCATTTGCGGGAATAGCTCAGTTGGTAGAGCACGACCTTGCCAAGGTCGGGGTCGCGAGTTCGAGTCTCGTTTCCCGCTCCATATTTAACGAAAACGCCGATCAGTGATGATCGGCGTTTTTGTTCGTGCCGATTTTATCCGGCAATACACACCACCCTGTAAGCCTAAGTGCGAAGTGAGTAGGAATAGTCTGTAATCACTTTCGGGTAGCTGTGTACCTGTTCCGCTGTCTCTACTCTGGCCAGCCCATTCTCCTTGTTCACTTCAGAGAACTGCCCAGATGCTGCAACTCGATTTTTATTCAACCTTGGTCGCCGCTTCTCTCGTGCTGTTGCTGGGGCGTTGGCTGGTGACCCGAATCAACTTTTTGCGCGCCTACAGTATTCCGGAACCGGTCGCGGGTGGTTTATTGGTAGCCGCGTTGCTTCTGGCGTTGCGCGCACTGGCGGGCATTGAGGTTCGATTCGACGCGTCTTTACAAACCCCATTGATGTTGGCGTTTTTTGCCACCATTGGCCTGAACGCGGATTTCGCCAGCTTGAAACGAGGTGGGCGCGTACTGGGTATTTTCCTGCTGGTCGTGACGGCCTTGCTGGTGGTGCAAAATGCCATGGGCATTGCCTTGGCCAAAGCGTTGGGGCTCGACCCATTGATGGGCTTGCTGGCCGGTTCTATCACCTTGTCGGGTGGGCACGGCACAGGCGCCGCCTGGGGCGCGGTGTTCAGTGAGAAATATGGCGTGGCCACCGCGTCTGAACTGGCGATTGCTTCGGCGACCTTTGGCTTGGTGCTGGGCGGCTTGATTGGCGGGCCGGTGGCGCGCTTGCTCATCAAGCGTGTCCAGGTGCCGGGCGTTGAACACTCGCAACCGCGCCTGCCAACAGGTTTCGAGCAGCCCAATCGCGAGCGCATGATCACCTCGTTTTCGTTTATCGAGACGTTGGCGCTGCTGGCGATCAGCCTGCAAGTTGGCACGTTCCTGAGTGGTTTTATCCAAGGCACGGCCTACGAGTTGCCGACCTTTGTGTGCGTGCTGTTCGTGGGTGTGGTGTTGCGCAACGGCTTGTCGGCACTCGGCTGGCACCAAGTGTTTGAGCGTGAGGTGTCGTTGCTGGGCAATGTCAGCTTGTCGTTGTTCCTGGCGATTGCGTTGATGTCGCTCAAGCTCTGGGACCTGGCGGCGCTGGCGTTGCCGATTGTCATCCTGTTGGCGGCACAGGCGTTATTGATGGCGCTGTTCGCGATTTTCGTGACGTTCCGGGTGATGGGCCGTAACTATGATGCGGCGGTGCTGGCGGCAGGGCACTGCGGTTTCGGGTTGGGCGCCACGCCCACCGCAATTGCCAATATGCAGGCGGTGACACAACGCTTCGGCCCCTCGCAGATTGCCTTTCTGGTGGTGCCAATGATGGGGGCGTTTTTTATCGACATCACCAATGCGGTGGTGATCAAGTTGTTCCTGGCGCTGCCGTTCCTGGGGGCGGCGGGCTGAGGGCGCCGATTTCAAATCACGGTGTAAACATCTTGTTTGGGCATGAAGAAACGCGCAAACAGTTCGGACTGTGATTTGATATTCAACTTGTTGTAAATATTGCGCCGGTGCACCTTTATGGTTTCCGTCGACAGCGACAGTTTGCCGGCGATCTCTTTATTCGAGAAACCACTGAGCAGCAATTTGAGTACGTCCTTTTCACGCATTGTGATCTGTGTGCCGAGCTGAATAATCGCTTCGGACCAGAGTGGCGGCTCAGTGAGATTTTTATCCACGTCAATTTCAAAGCACATGCGTTGGTGCATCAAGGCCATCACCCAAGGCTTGATAATCTCCAGTGTGGTGATCTGCTCCGGGCTGAATCGCACGTTACTGCCAAATGAAATGCACAGGGTTCTGTCCGCGTCGAGCTGGACGTTGTACTGCACCTCATCCACGGACACGTACTGGGCAAAATACTGGTGGTAATACTCGGTGGTCAGAAAGTGCTCCGGTGCGATGTCCGACAAATGAAAAAAGCCACTCTGCGGGTTTTCACGGTTGGCAATGTAGAACGGATCGAGCAGATAAAGGCCTTTTACATAGCGTTCCGTCAGTGCGTCGACTTCTTCCGCGTCGGCGACCTCGGTCACACAGATAACGTTGACCTGTTGATCGCTGAACACCAACACCACCCAGTTATCGATCTGCACATACTCCTTTACCACGCGCACCAGCGAGCTCCAGAAGGCCGGGCGGTTCAGCTCCATGATCAACTTGCCCGCTGATCGATGCCAGGCCAGGTTATGAAGGTCGAGTGACATGTTCTACCCCTTTAGGGTTAGGGATTCGTGGTGCCGAGCTAAGTACTTGTAGGTATTTACTAATCGGCGACGCCGGGTATATTCACCAGCCAGTGGATCATGGCCTTGAAGGCCTGTCGTTTTGACAAGGATAGTTATATGAGTCAATCACATTTGCGAGCCATTTTTTTGGCCTCGCTGCTCTGTGTCGGTATCAGCGCGCCGGCAGCGGCCGCAGAGCCACGGGTAAATCTGTACAACTGGTTCGGGCTGATCGCGCCAGAGACCCCAAAGGAATTCGAGCAAAAAACCGGCACCAAGATGCACGTGGATGCCTTCGACAGCGCCGAGATCATGCAGAGCAAAGTCATGGCCGGGCGCACCGGGTATGACGTCGTCGTCGCCACCTCGAATGTCCTGCCAAGCCTGATCCAGGCGGGCGTGCTTGCGCCGCTGGACCGCAAACAGCTGAGTAACTTTGCCCATATCGACCCTGAGATGTTGGCCCTGCTTTCGGCTAACGACCCAGGCAATCGCTACGCCATTCCCTACTTGTGGGGCACCACCGGCATTGGTTATGACGTTGATAAAGTCAAAGCAGCCTTGGGTGACAACGCCCCGGTGGACAGTTGGGACCTGATCTTCAAAGAAGAAAACATCAGCAAGCTCAAGTCGTGTGGCGTGGCGATGCTCGACTCGCCAAGTGAAATCATTTCGATCGCCCTGCATTACCTGGGGCTGCCAAGTAACAGCCAGAACCCTGAGGATTACCAGAAAGCTCAGGCGCTGCTGTTGAAAATCCGCCCGTACGTCCTCTACTTCGACTCCTCCAGAACCGACGCTGACTTTGCCGATGGCAATATCTGTGTGGTCGTGGGGTGGGCGAGTGGGGCGTTAACGGCACAGGCCATCAACGAAAAAAACCACACCGGCCGCAAGATCGCCTACAGCTTGCCGCGCGAGGGTGGGTTGGTGTGGTCGGAGAACTTTGTGCTGCTCAAAGACGCCCCCCACGCGAAAGAAGGTTTGGCATTTATCAATTACATGCTTGAACCGAGCGTGATTGCCAAGAGCTCCAACCACACGCTTTACCCCAATGCCAACAAGGATGCCACTGAGCTTGTAGAGCAGAAGCTGCGCGACAACCCGTGGATTTACCCTTCCAAGGAAACCATTGCCACGCTGGTTCCCCTCGAGCCGTTGCCGTTGAAGTTGGAGCGAATCCGCACGCGTGTGTGGACCAAAGTGAAGAGCGGTACGTGATCGGTTGAGCGAACGGGCATGTCTTGCGACTGACCAAGGGGCTTGTGTAAAGGTCCCAGAGAGGGAGAAAAATCATGGGCCAACGTGATGACCAGTGCGACGTAAAATCGGACGACTACAAGGCGTACAAGGAAATCGAAGAGCAGATTGGTCACTGCACGCCAGAACAAGCCTGGGCCATGTATTACGTCTCGACCGGGATGGTGCGTGAACACGTGACGCGAGCGGTCATGGAACACATCGGCAGGGGCAACAGGGCACTGCTGCTGGAGTTCCCTGAACTTGCCCGGGTGGAACAGCAGTCGCGTTTAATGCTCCCTCTCTGAACGCTGCACCTCCAAAAACGCCGATCAATCATGATCGGCGTTTTTTGTGGGTGGGTGTTCAACGGGAGTTCATCGCCCGCGCCAAGCGCAACGTGGCTTGACGGATCTCATCCCGATCCAGCGAAGCAAACCCCAGGCGCAGTGCATTTTCCGGCAGGTTCATGGGCGAAAACTGACGCGCGCTGCGCACCACAACCCCCTGGCCCAGGGCGGCGTCTACCAACTGATCGACGTCTGTTTCATCCTGGAAACGCACCCACAGCGCCAGGCCGCCTTCGGGCTCGCGCACCTGGATACGCTCGCCGAATGCCGCGTGCAGGCAGCCCTGCAGAACCTCTCGACGCGCCGCGTATTCTTTCGACACGCGGCGCAGGTGTTTTTTCAACTCACCTTGATTGATCAAATCTGCCAGCATCTTCTGCGCGACCGCGTCGGTGTCCCCGACCACCAGTGCGGCGCTCCTCTGCAGCACTTCAATCACGCTGGCCGGGGCCACCACATAACTGCAGCGAAACGTCGACCCCAGCGCCTTGGATAACGAGCCGATGTAGATCACATGGCGTTGCGCGTGATCACTGGCCAGCGGCAAGTAGGGGCGCCCATTGAAGTGATATTCGTGGTCGTAGTCTTCCTCAATGATGCAAAAGTCATGCAACGCCGCCAGGGCCAACAGCTGTTGGCGGCGCGCCGCATGCAGGCTCACGGTGGTGGGGAACTGATGGTGGGGCGTGACGTAGATCATCCGCACGTTATGCGCTTGGCATAACTGCTCAATGTGGTCGGTGCGGCAGCCTTCATCGTCCATGTCGACGGTGACCAATCGCGCGCCCAGCTTGCGGAAGATCTCCCAGGCCGGTGGGTAGCTCAGGCGCTCCACCAGCACCACGTCGCCTGGCTTGATCAGCAGGCTGGCGGTCAGGTACAGCGACACCTGGGTGCCTGGCGTGAGGCAGATATTCTCGGCGCTGACCGTTAGCCCGCGATTGCTGCGCAGCATCTCTGCCAGCGCGCAGCGCAACTCATAGCCGGTGCCTTCACTGCCGTAGCGCACGCTGTTGGATGCAAAGCTGCTGCGCAACGCGTTGCGGTAGTAGCGATGCAACACCGCCTGCGGCAGCAAGCGGTGATCGCAGGCACCGTTATCGAAAAACAGCGCGTCATGGCGGTGCTCGAGTGCGATGACCTGGGCGTTCTGGGTGAAATACGGGACCACGGCCTGCGCCAGCAGGGGCGGTGCAAACGACGGCTGCACGCGAGTGGGCAGTGGCGTGGGCGCCAGTTGCGCATTGACGAACGTCCCGCGGCGCGGTTCGCTGATCAGCCAGCCTTTGGTCAAGGCTTCTTCGTAGGCCAGGATCACGGTCTTGCGGTTGACGGCGAGCAATCTCGCCATCTCCCGCGTGCCTGGCAACAGTGTGCCGGGGGGCAACCGGCCCTCAAGGATCGCCGCGACGAGGCCTTCGGCAATCTGCCGATAGGTCGCTTGGCCTGTGTTCGCATCCAGCTTGAGCAGCGGGCGCCATTTACGCATCTGGACCATCTGAAGTATCCAAAACTGGAGGTTCTAATGGGCCTAGTCTAGCGCAACAATCAAGCCTCACTCACCCCGAGGTTTTTATGCACACACGCCATGTAATCGAACTGTCTCCCTCGGGGAAAACCTTTGAAGCCGGTGACGAATTGTTGCTCGACGCGATGCTCGCCAGCGGCCTGTGCGTACCGTTCTCGTGCCGACGCGGTGCATGTGGCTCGTGCAAGGTCGTGGTCACGCAGGGGCAGTACCGGGCCAAGCAACTGCTGCCGGGCGCACCCGCACCCAGCTATCCGCTGGCGGCGAATGAAATGCTGTTGTGCCAAAGCCATGCCTGCGCCGACATGCGCCTGGAGATTCCCGGTTGGTCACTGGACACACCTGCGCTGGTCGTCGAGGCGACGGTGCTGAGCAAGCGTGCACTCAGCCCCGACATCATCGAGTTGGTGGTGATGCCGGATAGGCCGTTGGCCGTGCGGGCGGGCCAGTACCTCAAGTTCCGCCTGGTCGATGGCGACTCGCGTTGCTTCTCGATCGCCAACCTGCCCGCCGAAGGCGATGGGCGCCTGGTGTTTCAGATTCGCCGGGTCAGCGGCGGGCTTTTCTCCGAGACCTTATTGGGCGACCTTGAGGCCGGCGATCTGTTGCAACTGGAAGGGCCTTTTGGTGCCTGCACCTGGCAGGACGATGACGCTGCGCCGGTCGTCCTGTTCGCCACGGGCACCGGCTACGCAGGTATCAAGCCGATCCTGCTGAGCGCCTTGAAACAGGAAGTGGAGGTGACGTTTTACTGGGGCGGCGCGCAGGCGGCAGATTTTTACGACCGCGCATTTCTGGACAAAGCGGTCATCGACCACCCGCGTTTTCACTGGCACCCGGTATTGGCATCGCAGGGCAGGGTGCAGGAAGTGGCGCTGAGCCATGGCCACCCCTGGCAAGCGGCTCAGGTGTACGCCTGCGGTAACGGCACCATGATCAGCCAGGCGCGTGCCGACTGCCTGGAAGCGGGTTTGCCGAGCCATCGTTTTGTCGCAGAAGCCTTCGTACCCAGTGGCCGGTCGAGCGCCGACACGCTGCTCAATACGCTGGATGAAACCTGGGAAAAAGTTGGCCCACGGTATTCGCTGGACGGCATGCTCGCCGCGCGTGAAAAAACCGTGCGTGCGCTGGCAGCGATCGCCAGCCAGTTGAAGGTCGGCATGACCACCGGCGCCGCCCTGGAAATGGCCAGCCAACAGTTGCAGGCCATGGGCGCCTCGCATACTTGGCACCCGACTTACATCCGCTTTGGCGACGACACGGTGCGCCCCTCCCGGGAGGGGATTGACCCGCTGCGCACGCTGCGCACGCTGCGCGCGAGCGACATCGTGGTGGTCGACCTTGGCCCGGTGTGGGACGGCTACGAGGGTGACTACGGCGACACCTTCATTTTCGGTGAGGCGCCGTTGCACCTCGATTGCAGGAGGGTGCTGCATGAAGTCTTCGATGAAACACGTGAGGCCTGGCTGCAGGGCATGACCGGTTGTGAACTGTATGACTTCGCTGAAGCGCGTGCCGTGGCAAAAGGCTGGCGGCTGTCACGCAACCTGGCAGGTCACCGCATTGCCGATTTCCCGCATGCGTTGTTCGGCGACAAGGCGCTGGCCAACCTGGACATCACGCCCAGCGAAATGGTGTGGGTGCTGGAGATACAGCTCTGTCATCCCGCGTTGCCCATCGGTGGGTTTTTCGAAGATATCCTGATGCGATGAGCCCGCCATTGCGGCGGGCTCAAAGGGCGTCAGAGCTTCGGCAGCTGCCCGACACGGCTCATCATTTCGGTGACGATCTGCAGGTCCAGCAGGAACTGGTCGACGGTCTTGAACTCTCCGTCGGTGTGCCCGGTGTACTTCACTTCCGGGCGCGCCAGGCCAAATTGCACGCCATTAGGCAGTTCATGCACGGACGTGGCACCGGCTGACGTGCCGAACTTGTGTTCCATACCGAGGTTTTCGCTGGCCACCGCCAGCAAGGCTTTCACCCACTCACCTTCAGGGTTGCGGTACATCGGCTCGGCCACCGAGTAGGTGAAGTCCACCTTGACCTGGGTGTGCTTGTCCCAGGCGCTCAACTTGTCAGCAATTTGTGCCTTGAGTTTTTCCGGGGTTTTGCCCTTCGGTACGCGCAGGTTCACCGCCAGTTTGAAGGCTTTGGCGTCCTGGCCAACAAAGGTCAGCGAGGTGGTCAGCGGCCCCATGAACGCATCGGAGAAGCCCACGCCCAGCTTGCCACCGAGGTAATCCAGGCCCCAGTTGTCGGCGGCGTAACGCGCGGCGTCGGTGATGTGGTTGTGCTTGAGGGCGATCTTGCCGTCGACACTGTTGATCAGCTCGAGCATGCGGGCGACCGGGTTGACGCCCGATTGCGGCTCCGACGAGTGAGCGGACACGCCGGTGACCGTCAGCTTGACCTCTTTACCGACGACCTTGGCCGCCACGGTGAAATCACCGCCATGGCCCTTGGCGTATTCCTCGCCGGCTTGTTGCAGGCTGGCGGCCAGTTCCGCAGGCTTGTCGCTGACCAGGGTGGCCACCGACACCGAAGGAATCTGGTTGGTGGCCATGCCGCCGGTCATCGAGATAATTTCCGCGCCTTTGCCTTCACCTTTGCGCACCGGGAAGGTGGCCATGACAGTGCCGTAGCCTTTCTCGGCAATCACCACCGGGTAGCCACCGTCCAGCGCCAGGTTGTATTGCGGCGTTGGGTTGTGTTCGAAGTAGTAAGGAATCGCGTCGCCGGAGGTTTCCTCAGTGGTGTCCACCAGCAGCTTGAAATTGCGCGCCAGCGGCAGCTTTTCTTCCTTGATCACTTTCATGGCGTACATGGCCACCACGATGCCGTTCTTGTCATCCTCGGTGCCACGGCCATACATGCGGTCGCCGATCAGTGTGACCTTGAACGGGTCGAGCTTGGTGCCGTCCTTGAGCACCCAGTTTTCTGGCGTCACTGGCACCACGTCGGCGTGGGCGTGGATACCGACCACTTCATCGCCGCTGCCTTCCAGGGAAATTTCGTAGACGCGGTTGTCGACGTTACGGAAGTTCAGGTTAAAGGCCTTGGCCAGGCCCTGGATCTTGTCGGCGATCTTGAGAAATTCCGGGTTCTTGTACTGCGGCAGGCCGTCGACGTTGAAGGTCGGAATTTCGACCAGTTCGCGCAGGGTTTCGAGCGCGGCTTTGCCGTATTTAACGCGGGTGTAAATGCCCAGCAGGCGATTGATTTCGTTCTGCTGGTCGGCGGTCAGGGTTTTGTTGGCGAGAAAGGCGTCGATGGCCGGGCCGACGTCGGCGGTTTTGCCCAGGTCGCCCTTGGCCAGGGTGCCGAGGAAACCACGGAAATCGGTGGCCGATGTTTCGCTGAAGCTCTTCAGAATTGTCGCGCTTTGTTCGGCGGTGATGTTGGCGAAGGCAGGCGTGGCGACGGTGCAGAGGCTGGTGGCGAACAGGGTCGCAGCAACCAGCTTTTTGAGTGGGAAGTGCATGGCTAGAGGCATTCCTTTGCAAAATAGGAGTGGGAAATTTCTGATCGAAATGTCAGAAACATTTTCACACACTACCATCACGAAGGAGCGATGTGGGAGGCCCGGATGAAGGAAATGTCCTACTTAAATTCCCGAGATGTAGAGATTCAAATGTGGGAGCGGGCTTGCTGTGGCGAGCAAGCTTGCTTGCGCTGGGGTGCGTAGCAGCCCCTAAAAGCCGGCTCCGGCTGCGCTGTCGAACGGGAGCAATCTCTTGCCACAAAAGCCCGCTCCCACAGGGGATTTCGGTGAAGTTTGAAATGGGTGATCAAGGCTTGCCCGGATGCGGCTCCGGGTATTGCGCCGCTACATCCAGCGCCTTGGCATACGGCCCGTCCCACAACTGCTCATGCAATTGCCCTACACGCTTGGCCATCGCCTCACTGCGCATCACCACCTCCAGGTTGCGCGAGTTATCCAGATATCCGCCCAACCAATTGCTGGTGCCGACCCACGCCACTTGCCCGTCGATTTCCATGGTCTTGCTGTGGATCACCCGTGCGTAAGGGATAAACCCCTGCTTGGCCTCGGGCAGGGTGACGATCTTGACCTGCACGTTAGGCAGCACGGCCAAGCTTTTGAGGTAGGGCAGTTCCAGTTTGTCAGTGTTCCAGTTGGACACCATCAGCTTGACCGACACCCCACGCGCGGCGGCGGCGCGCACGGCGTTGTCGATCACCGCGTAGTACGGCCGGGTTCGATCCGGTCCGTAGGACAGCGGTGCGTAGTCCAGCAGTTGCACGCGGACTTCTTTCTTGGCCTCGCTCAACAAACGTGGCAATTCCAACTGCGAATCACCCACGCCCGGTGGGTTGTAGCGTTGCGGGCTGGCCACCAGGTAATTGCCGGTGCGTGCAGGTTCTGGGCGGGTCGCCGGCAACGGCACCGGTTTGTTTTGCGCCAGTGCTGCCTGGGCTTGCCAGTCTTGCTCGAAGATCGCCTGGACCTGGCCGACCACTGCCTTGTCCGTGATCCGCAGCCCGGTCTCGTGGATATGTTCCAGTGAGCGCCAATCAAAATTCTGGCTGCCGATAAACGCCTGCTGGCCGTCCACCAGCATGTATTTGGCGTGGATAATGCCGCCGCTCAGTTGCCCATAGGACAGCACGCGGAAGGTCAGGTTGGGAATCGCGCGCAGGCGTTCCAGGGTGGAGGCCTCCGACAACTTGATGCCTTTTTCTTCCAGCAAAAAGCGAATCTTCACACCGCGTTTGCCGGCGGCTTCCAGGTGTTCGATAACCGTGTCCATCACCGAGCCGGGATGGTCGGCCGCGTAGAACTGGCCGATATCGATACTGCTTTTCGCGCCGTCGAACAACTCGATCCACACCGGCCCCGGCTGGCGCAAATCGGCAGTGCCAAGGGCGGTATCCACCGGCACCGTGTGTACCAGTTCAAAGCCTGGAATTGAAAAGTCCGCTTGGGCAAGCGGACTGAGCAATAGGCTGGCGAGGCCCGCGATACGTAACTTCATCGATAGGGACATAGGTGTCTCGGCAGGCAAAAGAAAGGCGGGCGCCTGACGGGCCCGCCTCGAAGGTTATGCAGTGCGGCTGTGCAGTGGGGTCGGCACCAGGTGCGGCACTTCACCCTGAATGCGAGCGCCGGTGGCGGCACGAATCAGCAGGATTTTCAGCTGGTCGTTGATGCGCTCCAGGCTGTCCTGGAAGAAGTTGTGGAACACCACGCAGAACAGCGCGATGGCAATCCCCAGGCCGGTGGCAAACAGGGCCGTGCCGATACCACCGGAAATCTGCCCCGGGTCGGACACGCCGGCACTGGCCAGGGCCTTGAAGGTGTCGATGATGCCAAGAATGGTGCCCAGCAAACCCAGGAGCGGCGCGGCCGTGGTGATGGTTTCGATGATCCACAGGCTGCGCGACAGCGGCGCGCGAGTCTTCAGGTACTGGGTTTCGATTTCATCGTCCAGGTCCTTGCGTGAACCGTTGGAAGCCTTTTGCGCCAGGATCGGCAGCACCATGTTCAGCGGCAGGCTGTCGCGGCGGGTCAGGCCCTCAGGCAAGTCACGCTCGCTGTGCACGTTGGCACCCAGCACCTCGGTCAAGGCACGGGCCTGGCGGCGCACGTAGGCGAAGTAAATGCCGCGCTCGATGCTGATAAAAATCGCAATCGCCATGGCGGCGTACATCACATAAAAGGTGATGTCGTGAAGCAGGTTCATGTCCATGATCTTTAGCCTCGCAGTTAGAAATTCGCTTCCAGGGAAACCGTGACGGTACGGTCCAGGCCAACGATGTAAGCCGGGTCGCCATCGCGGAAACCGCTATAGCTCGCCGCGTTGGTCTTGGTGGTGTACACGCCGTCCAGGTACTTCTTGTCGAACAGGTTGTCGACGTTCAGGCGCAGGGTTGCGTCCTTGACTACTTTCTTGTCCACGGGCAGGTAGATACCGGCGCCGAGGTTGAAAATGGTGCGCGCAGAGATGGCTTCGTCGTTGGTCAGATCGCCATAGAGCTTGCTGGTGAACTTGCCGCCGAAGGTGCCGTAGAAGCGCCCGTCGTCATAGCCAATGTTGGCCGCCAGCATGTTGGTGGGCACGTTGGCGAACTGCTTGCCGCTGGTGGGCAGCACGATGGGCTTGCCACCGCTGAAGACGGTCAAGTCATCCTGTTGCTTGGCGCTGGTGTAGGTGTAGGAGGTGTAGTAGTTGAAGTGGTGGGGCAACTGGCCGCTCCACTCCAGTTCCAGGCCTTTGTTGATCACGGTGCCAGCGTTGATGTCGGCCGAATCACCGTTGCTGTCCAGCGAGGTGAGCTGGCGATTCTTGAACTGCATGTAGAACAGGGTGGCGGCGAGGGTGGTGTCTTCGCCGGTGTAGCGCCAGCCCAGTTCCTGGTTCCAGCTCAGTTCCGGCTTGGCGTCGAGCGAGCCGACGCCTTTGTCGTACAGCACATAGTTCTGCGGGATACGCATGTTGCGCGACAGGCTGTAGAACAGTTGGTCACGCTCGTCGATCTGGTATTTCAGGCCGGCGTTGGGCAGCAACTTGTTATAGGTCTGGTTGGCTTTGCCCGGTTGCTCGGTAATGCTGCCGTGGTTGGTGCCTTCACGCTCGACATTCATGTAGGCAAGGCCGGCAATCAGCGTCCAGTCCGAATTGATATACCAGGTGTCCTGGGCCCAGACTTTCTGCGCCGGGGTCACGGTGTAGCGGTCGCGACCCTGTACGGTGTTGCCGTTGGCATCGACCACGGCGTTGCCGTCCGGCCAGGTGTCGCTGGGCTTGCCGCTGTCTTTGAGGGCAATGAACGGCTGGGTCTGGCTTTGGCGGGCGCGTTCGTACCAGTAGCCGAATTGCAGGCTATGGTCGCCCAGGTCCCAGTTCAGCTTGGTGGTGATGCCCGGGCGCCAGGTCTGTGTGCGCGAAGGGCGGTAGTAGACGCCGGTGGTCGAGGAACCGTCCGCATTGTATTGGGCCGCCGTCGGCAGGTTGCCGAGGTCGAACACGCCGCCCTTGTTCGAGCCGCTGTTCAGTGCATAGGCGGAGGAGCCCACGCCGCTGCCGTTGCCGTAGTAGTAATACGGGATCACCGAGAGGGACAGGTTGTCGCTCAACTTGTACTGGGTGTTGAGTACGGCGGTGAAGGTCTGGAACGGGTTCTGCGCCAGGTCGTAGTAGCTGCTGATCTTGCCGTTGGCGCCCAGCGCCGGCTTGGCCGGGTAGGGGTCATATTTGCGGCCGTACTGCTGGAACTGGGCCTTGGTCAACTGGCTGTAACTGTTGTTGTCTTGCTCGTGGTACTTGAGGATCAGGTTGGCCGTGTTGCCGTTGCCGGCGTCGAAGAAGCTGTTCCACTCCACCTTGTCCGCCCGCACCGCACCGGAGCCGCGCCACATCTGGCCTTCAGTGTGGGAGGCCGACAGCCAGTTGCTCAGGCCGTTGACTTCACCGGTGTTGAGGCGGGCGAAGGTTTTGCGGGTGGCGTTGCTGCCGACGATTTGTTTGACGAAGGCACCAGTTTCCTTGGTTGGGCGAATCGTCACGATACCGATGTTGCCGCCGCTGGAACCGATGTGCGGGCCATCGGCTTCAGAAGAACCCTGGGTGACAAAGATCTGGTCGATGTTTTCCGGGTCGCCCAGCAGGTTGGAATACAGTGCGTAGTTGCCGGAGTCGTTGATCGGCATGCCGTCGACCGACATACCGACCTGGTCGGAGTTCATGCCGCGCATGGTGAAGCGGAAACCCGAGAGGCCAGTATTGTCCTCGCTGGAGATGTTCAGCCCCGGCGTGTATTTGAGCTTGTCGATGGCGTTGCCGGTGGCTGCCTGCTTGTCCAACGCTTCCTTGGTGATGGTCGAGCGGCCTTTGGCGCTCTCTTCCTGGACCATGTAACCGCCCCCCGCGGTTGCCTTGCCCTGTACCCCAATAGTCCCGACGTCACTGTCGCTGGTGTCTGCCATGACCACTCCGTGGCTCATGCTAGTCGCGGCAACGAGTGCCAGATGAATACGTGTGAACCTCATCACTGTCGTCCTGGTGTCGGGTGCTTATTGCACGCTGTAGTTGAAGGTGGCGGTGAAGCGTTGCTCGTTACGGCCCCCGAAGGCTTGTTCGGGGAACGGCTTGACCTGCTTGATGCGGCGCAGGCTATTGGTAGCGGCCCGATTGAGCAGCATGCTCGGCGCCGGGGTCTGGATCCCGGAGTCGAGGACGCGGCCTTGTCGGTCCACCATCAACCAGATCACCACCTCGCCACTGGGGCGTTCAAGGGACGCCTGGCGCCCGGTGGGGTATTGCTTGTACGTGTCCAGCTCGTTGCGCAGGCCTTTGAGGTAACCGCCTTCGAGTGCCTGGCCGTCGACCTTGGGCGGCGCCGGTGGGGCGGGCGGCGCTGGAGGCGCGACGACGGCGGCCTGTACCGGCTTGGCTGCAACCGGTGGCGTCGGCGTGGGCGTTGGTGCCGGCTTGGCGGCCACGACAGGCTTGGGCTTGGGCACCGGCTTGGGTTTGGGTTCAGGTTTTGGCAGCGGCTTTGGCGGCGGTGGCGGCGGGGCCGGTTCGGCCTCTTCGTCCTCGATTACCGGTGGCGGTGGCTCCTGCTCCACCACAGGCTGGGGAATCACTTCAGGCTCCGGCTCGACCAGGGCCAGCTCGACCGCCGACTCGTCGTACACCGGCTCGACTTTCAATGTCTGTGACTGGATGCCCATTGCAATCAGCACCAGGGCGATCAGGGCCGGGACACTGCCCAGCAGCTGACGCGCACGAAACAAGACGTACATGTTCAGGACTTACGCGTGGCAATGGACACGGAGGTAAAGCCACCCAGGCGCAGGGTGTCCATCACTTCCACCAGGCGCGAGACTTCAACGCCCTTGTCACTGTTGACGATGATGGTCGATTTGGTATCGGGCTTTTCGGCGGCCTTCAGCGCCGGCACCAACGCGTCGACCGTGAGGTCCTTGCCATCGAGTTGCAACTGACCTTCCAGGCCCAAGGTCAGGATGAATTTGTTCTGCGGTTTGAGCTGCTGTGAACTGCTGGCGCTGGGCAATTGCGTCTTCATGCCGAGTGCTGGAATCACGTTCAGACTCACCAGTACGAAAAACACCAGGAGGAACATCATCACGTCGATCATCGGGATCAACTCGATGTGCGCCTTGCGTTTCTTGGGTTCATCCCAGGTTCTCATTCTGTTACCCCGTTATTGAATTAGGGGCGACACGCTAACAACCAAAAATGACCGAATGGTTAACTTTAATTTACGTTTTAAAGGCTCTAGGACGTGTCTTACAGGGTATTCACCTTGCAGTTTTGTGACGTAATGCAATTGACATGAAGGCCGTACATTCTTGAAGAATTTATCTCGAGAGCCCGCTCGTATGCCCACTGCATTGCCGCATTTATCCACCTCGCGACTCCTGCTGCGCGCGCTGGAAATGAACCAGGCCGAGGTGCTTTGTGCACTCGTCAACGGGCCGAACATTGCAGACAACACGGCCAATATTCCATCGCCCTATACCGTGCACACCGCCCAGGACTTTATTGCCGGGGTCGCGGAAAAATTTCGCACGGGTGAGGTGCTGAACCTGGGGATGCATGTGCAAGAAACCGGCGCGCTGATCGGCATGGTCAGCCTGCGTCTGAATGCCCGTCATCACGCTGGGCATTTGGGCGGCTGGGTGGCGGCGCACGCTCGCAACCAGGGTTATGCGGCAGAAGCAGCCAGCGCGGTGATGGACTTCGGGTTTACCACGCTGGGGTTGCAGCGCGTCGGTAGCCAATGTTTTGGCCGCAACAAGGAATCGGCGCGGGTCATGCAGAAAATTGGCTTGCGCTATGAAGGCTGTATGCGCGAAGCGTTCCTCAAGAACGGTGTGTATGAAGACTTGCTCGGCTTCGCCACCGTGCGCGATGACTGGGAGCGCGCGTTGTGAGTGGCGAGGTGGACCATGGCCGGCGGCGAGTCCTCACCGGGCTGGCGGTCGCCACGGCGTTTTCCATCCTCAGCCCGTTTGCACGCAGTGCGGGTGTGGATTACCCGTTCACACTCGGCGTGGCCTGCGGCGACCCGCTGCCGGATGGCTTTGTGATCTGGACGCGCCTGGCGCCGTTGTTCAACGCAGCGGATGGCTGCGGTGGTTTGAGCCGCGCAGTACCGGTGCGTTGGCGCGTGGCCAGCGATGCGGCGATGACGCGCATCGTCAAGCAGGGCGAGGTCATGGCGACCGAGCGGTTTGCCCATTCGGTGCATGTCGAGGTCGCGGGGTTGGCGGCGGGCAGGCCGTATTGGTATCAGTTCGACGGCCTTGGCGCACAGAGCCCGGTGGGCCAGGCACGTACCACGCCGCCGCTGCACGCCATGGCGGCGGCCAGCGTGGGGTTCGTCTCCTGCTCGCACTGGGAGCGCGGCTATTTCAGCGCATATCGCCACCTGGCGGCCGAGCAACCCGATTTGGTGTTTTTCCTTGGTGACTACATCTACGACAGTTCCTATGCGCCGGACTCGGGCAAGATCATCCGCCCCCATGGCAGCGGCAATGCCGTGAGCCTCAGTGACTACCGCAACCGCTACGCGCTGTATAAAACCGATCCGGACCTGCAGGCCTTGCACGCGGCGGCACCCAGCGTGGCCACGTGGGATGACCACGAAGTGCAGAATGACTACGCAAACCGCTGGTCACAGGACCCGAAGATTCCGGTGGAGCAGTTTCTAAGGCAGCGGGCGGCGGCGTACCAGGCGTTTTACGAACATATGCCACTGCGCGCCAGCAGCGTGCCGAAGGGTCCGGACATGCGCATTTACCGGCGCCTGGATTACGGCCGGTTGGCGCGTTTTCATGTGCTGGATGGCCGGCAGTACCGCTCGGAGCAACCGTGTATCCCCGCCAATGGCAGCCATCAGGGGCACATTGCGGCCAACACCTGTGCGGACTTGCGCGACCCCGGCCGCACGATGCTGGGTTGGCAGCAGGAAGCCTGGTTGGACCAGGGCTTTGCCCAGTCGCAGGCGCAGTGGAATGTGATCGCCCAAGACTTGCTGGTGGCCCCGCTGATCCAGCGTGACCTGACTAACCCCAACGTCGGCCATTGGACCGATGGCTGGGACGGCTACATGGCCAATCGTTCACGGATGCTGGCGTCTATTGAACGCCATAAGCTCAAGAATCCGGTGTTCTGGGGCGGCGATATTCATTCGTTCTGGACCACGGACCTGCATGCCGATGGCAACAACCCGGACTCGCCCATCGTCGCCACCGAATTTGTCGGCAGCTCGGTGACCTCCGATGGCCCGCCGTTTGAGGCGTTCAGCCAGATCTTGCCGCTCAACCCGCATGTGAGGTTCTTCGACAGTCGCCAGCGTGGGTATGTGTCGGTGCAGCTTGAGGCTGCGAGGATGCTGACGAACTATCGGGTGATTACCGACCCACGTGACCCGGCGGCGACAGTGTCGACCCTCAAGTCGTTTGTGGTGGAGTCGGGGAGGGCGGGGGCGATTGCGGTTTGATGGGTTTTTTGATTGGGTGCAGGCTCGCCACAACAAGCGAGCCCGTATGCCTGTCAGTTGATTTCATAGCGCACCGACAGCGCGCCCTTTTTTTCCGACAGGGCCAAAATTGTCACTTGGCCCAGTTCGCTCAACGCTTGCACATGGGTGCCGCCACAGGCGTAGGCGGGCAGGTCGCCGAAGCCCACTTCGCGGCTGCCATCTTCCAGCCTCATATGACGCGGGTAGCCCTCGGCGATCCACTGGTTGATTCGTGTTTGAATCGCCTCGGCGTCGATGGCTTGCGCCGCTTGCCCACGAATAAAGGTGATTTTGCCTTCGCCCGGCCAGTGGTGGGCCTTGATTGGCCTCCAGCCCAGGCTTTCCCCTGCATTGCCAATCAAATGCCCGGCCGAATGCAGGCGCGTGTGCAGGGCGCGGCGTTGTTCATCGACCCGCGCGATGATCGGGCCGGGCTCCACGGGCCGGTCGACGTAGTGCACCACGCGGTCGGCTTCCTGGCTGACGCGCAGCACCTGGCTGTCGCCGAGCCAACCGGTGTCGAACGGTTGCCCGCCGCCCTGCGGGTGGAAGATCGTCGACTGCAGCGTGACGGCAAACTGGTCCTCGTGCGGCGTACAGGTCAGCACTTCAAGCTCGGCAGTCAGGTGGTCGTGGGTAAAAAACAGGCGCTCGGTCATCATCTACATCCGCGTCAGGGTTCTACGGGCAGTATAAATAGTGCGCAGATGAGTGATAATCCGTTCAATTATCAATGGACCTGTGCGTCATGAGCATCAATCTTCCTTTGCCGCTGCTGGGTGAAATGGCGATTTTCGTCAAAGTGGTAGAAACCGGCAGCTTCTCTGAAGCGGCGCGACAACTGAGCGTTTCACCTTCGGCGGTGAGCCGCAGTATCTCGCGATTGGAACAGGCCCTGGCCACCCGTTTGCTGCAACGCACCACGCGTAAATTGCGCCTGAGCGAAGGCGGTGAAGAGGTGTTCAAGCGTTGCCAGGAGATGGTCAACGCCGCGCGCTCGGTGATGGAAATCAGTGGCCAGTTCAACCATGAGGCCGAGGGCCTGGTACGAGTCAGCGTGCCTAAGGCCGTAGGGCGTTTTGTGGTGCACCCGCATATGCCGGAGTTTTTGCGGCGCTATCCCAAGGTGGATGTGCAGTTGATCCTTGAGGATCGGCATGTGGACTTGATCGATGACAATGTCGACCTGAGTATCCGCATTACCGACAGCCCGCCGCCGGGTTTGGTCGGCCGGCAATTATTGCCCATCGAACACTTGCTCTGCGCCACGCCGCAGTACCTGGCCGAGCATGGCACGCCAGGCCATCCGCATGATTTGCTCGAGCACAGCTGCATCTACCTCGGCGAAACCCCAGGCGATTCGCGCTGGAAATTTCGCCAGGCTGGCAAGGCGGTAACGGTTGGCGTTCGTGGGCGCTACGCGGCGAACCACACCGGGGTGCGGCTGGATGCGGTGTTGCAGCATGTGGGGATTGGCAGCTTGCCGTATTTCACGGCGCGGCACGCGTTGGAGGCGGGGAGTTTGGTGCAGGTGTTGCCGACGTGGGATTTTATTGCGTCCTACCATGGCGAGGCGTGGTTGTTGCATTCGCCGACACGGTATTTACCGCCGAAGTTGCGGGTGTTTATTGATTATCTGGTGGCGTGTATGGCGAAGGAGCCGACGTTGCGCCGACGGTAGGAACGTGTGTACGGCTGTTGTGGCGAGGGAGCTTGCTCCCGTTCGACTGCGTAGCAGTCGCAAGCTTTTGGGGGCGCTGCGCACCCCAGCGGGAGCAAGCTCCCTCGCCACAACAAGCCAATTCATGACTACGCTGCAGATCAGTGCTTGCTCTGATCCTGCGGCATGGCCAGCAGCTGCTTTTCCTGGTTCCAGTCGAACGGTTCGTCGTTCTGTTCCGCTTCAAAGCGACGCTCTTCCAGGGCCTGATACAGGTCCAGCTCGTCATCCGGCATAAAGTGCAGGCAGTCACCGCCAAAGAACCACAGCAGATCGCGCGGCACCAAGTGGGCGATTTGCGGGTAGCGCAGGATGACCTGGCTCATCAGGTCCTGGCCCAGGTACTGGCTTTCGATCGGATCGATCGGCAGCAGGGCGCGCAATTCGTCGAAACGCTCCAGGAACAAGGTGTGGCTTTCCTCGGGCACCTGTTCGGCTTCGCCAACGGCAACCAGGATGCTGCGCAAGTGGTCGAGCAAGACGAGATGATCGGCAACGATGTTGGACACGCGATAAGTCCTCTAAAGCAAAAACGGGCGCGAGAGTATATAGCTCAAGCGCCCGTATTTATATGACCGCTGGTATCAGCGGACTTTACCCTCAGCCTGGGTCAGCTCTTCCTTGCTGAAATCATCCACGTCGATGACCTTGCGCCGCGCCGCTTCGGCGTCGCGCAGGGTTTGCGCCTCGGCCGGTTGCAGCACCCCGGCATGCAGCGCGGCATCAATGGCATGCTCCCCGGCAGATGGCTTGACCTGGCCGCTTTTCAGCGCCGCATGCAGTTTTTTCTGCAGCGGATGGCTGGCGCCGAGCAGGTCATAGGCATGTTGCAAGGCGCCCACCGGATCGTCCGCCGATTGCGGGCGGTAGCAGCCGGCCAGCAGTTCTTCGAGGGTCGGATCGCCTTTGGCGCGACCGATGACGGCAGCCACTTCGGCATCCAGTGCGTCGGACGGCCCGGTATGGCGACGGCCAAACGGGAACACGATCACCCGCAGCAGGCAACCGAGCACCTTGTTCGGGAAGTTGCTCAGCAGCTCATCCAGCGCGCGCTCCGACTCGCCGAGGCTTTCTTCCATTGCCCAGGCGAACAGCGGTTCCAGGTGGTCCGGCGAATCCAGGTCGTGATAACGCTTGAGCGCGGCCGAGGCCAGGTACATGTGGCTCAGCACATCGCCCAGGCGCGCCGACAGGCGTTCGCGACGTTTCAATTCGCCGCCCAGCAGCATCATGCTCAAGTCGGCGAGCAGGGCAAATGCGGCGGCCTGACGGTTCAATGCGCGGAAGTAACCCTGGCTCAGGCGGTTGCCCGGGGCTTTCTCGAAGTGACCCACGCCCAGGTTCAGCACCAATGTGCTGGCGGCGTTGCTCACGGCGAAACCGATATGTTGCATCAGCAGGCCGTCGAATTCCTTCAGTGCCTGGTCATGGTCTTCACGACCGGCCAGGGCCATTTCCTTGAGCACGAACGGATGGCAGCGAATCGCGCCCTGGCCAAAGATCATCAGGTTGCGCGAGAGGATATTCGCGCCTTCTACGGTGATGAAGATCGGCGCGCCCTGCCAGTTACGGCCCAGGTAGTTGTTGGGGCCCATGATGATGCCCTTGCCGCCATGCACGTCCATGGCGTGGCTGATGCATTCGCGGCCACGCTCGGTGAGGTGGTACTTGAGGATCGCCGACAGCACCGAGGGTTTTTCCCCCAGGTCCACCGCGTTGGCGGTGAGCATGCGTGCGCTGTCCATCAGCCAGGCGTTGCCGCCGATCCGCGCCAGGGCTTCCTGGATACCTTCGAAGGCCGACAGTGGCACGTTGAACTGCTCACGCACCTGGGCGTACTGGCCGGTCACCAGGCTGGTGAACTTGGCTGCGCCGGTGCCCACCGCAGGCAGCGAGATCGAACGGCCTACCGACAGGCAGTTCATCAGCATCATCCAGCCCTTGCCGAGCATTTCCTGGCCACCGATGAGGAACTCCAGGGGGATGAATACATCCTTGCCGGAGTTGGGGCCGTTCATGAACGCGGCGCCCAAAGGCAGGTGGCGACGGCCGATTTCTACGCCGGGGGTGTCGGTCGGAATCAGCGCCAGGCTGATGCCCAAGTCTTCTTCTTCACCCAGCAAGTGGTCTGGGTCATGTGCCTTGAAGGCCAAGCCGAGCAAGGTCGCGACCGGGCCCAGGGTGATGTAGCGTTTTTCCCAGTTCAGGCGCAGGCCAAGGGTTTCCTTGCCTTCCCACTCACCTTTGCAGATCACGCCGGTGTCAGGCATGGCGCCGGCGTCGGAACCGGCCAGCGGGCCCGTCAGCGCGAAGCACGGAATATCGTCGCCACGCGCCAGGCGCGGCAGGTAGTGGTTGCGTTGTTCATCGGTGCCGTAATGCAGCAGCAACTCGGCCGGGCCGAGGGAGTTGGGCACCATTACGGTGGAGGCCAGGTCGCCGCTACGGGTCGCGAGTTTCATGGCGACCTGGGAGTGGGCATAGGCGGAGAAGCCCTTGCCGCCGTATTCCTTGGGAATGATCAGGGCGAAGAAACCGTGCGTCTTGATGTGTTCCCAGGCGGCGGGCGGCAGGTCCATGGCCTGGCCGATTTCCCAGTCGCTGACCATCGCACAGAGTTCTTCGGTGGGGCCGTCGATAAACGCTTGTTCTTCTTCGGTCAGTTGCGACTTGGGATAGGCCAGCAACTTGTCCCAATCGGGGCGACCGCTGAACAGTTCGCCATCCCACCACACGGTGCCAGCATCAATCGCGTCGCGCTCGGTCTCGGACATCGGCGGCAGGACTTTCTGGAACCAGCTGAACAGCGGTTTGGTGAAGTATTGACGGCGCAGGTCGGGCAGCAGCAAGGGCAGGGCCACGGCTGCGATCAACACCCAGAAGATCAGCAGCAGCCAACCCGGTGCGTGGCTCCAGGCGCCCATCGCCAGCAGGTAAACGGCGACCACGCCCAGGGCGGGCAGGGGCGCGGTGCGGCGGTGTGCCAGGTAGGCAATGCCGACCACCAGAACCAGTATCCACAACAACAGCATATTCAATCCTCCGTGAAACCAGGGGCGAAACCACCATGGAGCTTAGTCGGCATCCGAAAAAGCGCGGTGATCAGGGTGTTACGAGTTGTACAGCTGGCGCCGATCACCAGGCGCCGACATTTGGCCGAATCGTCGTTATCGCAAGGGCAGACCAGTCGTTAGACTCAAGGCTTCCTTCGGAGATAACGCGCATGGATACGTACCTCAATCCCAGCCGCTTCATCGATAGTGACCACCCTGCGGTGGTGGAGTTCGCCGAAAAACATCGCGGTCCCAGTGCGGATTTACGTGACCAGGCAGTCAGTCTTTATTACGCCGTGCGTGAGGCGATTCGCTACAACCCCTACACCTTCAGCCGCGACCCCGGCACCCTCAGCGCCAGCTTCGCCCTGGCTGGCGGTGAGAGTTACTGCGTGCCCAAGGCCACCTTGCTCGCTGCCTGCGCCCGCCACTGCGGGATCCCGGCGCGCATCGGCCTGGCAGACGTGCGCAATCACCTGTCGACGCCGCGCCTGATCGCGTTGCTCAAAAGCGATGTGCTGGCCATGCACGGCTACACCGAGTTGTACCTGCGCGGCCGTTGGGTCAAGGCCACGCCGGCGTTCAACAGCCAACTGTGCGAGTTATTTGATGTGCCGCCGCTGGGGTTCGATGGCATTAATGACAGCGTGTTTCACGCGTTCAATCGCCAGGGCCAGCGCTCGATGGAGTACGTGCTGGACCACGGGCAGTTTTCTGACGTGCCCGAGGGTTTTTTCTTCGCGCATATTCAGCAGTGTTACCCGCACCTGTTCGCCGAAGATATGCCGCAACAGTTGGGCGATATGCAGACCGATTTAAGCCGCGCGTGAACCGGCGTATGCTGCTGCGTTCATCAAGCCATGTTCATCAACGATAAGGCGCGGTCATGCTGAAAATCTGGGGTCGTAAAAATTCATCAAACGTCAGGAAAGCACTGTGGTGCGCCGAAGAGCTCGGCCTGGACTATGAGGCAATTGATGCGGGCGGGGCTTTTGGTGTGGTCGACACGCCGCAATACCGAGCGTTGAACCCCAATGGCCGGGTGCCGATGATCGAAGATGGTGACTTTGTGCTGTGGGAGTCCAACACCATCGTGCGTTACCTCTGCGCCAAGCAGGCGTCGAGCTGGTATCCCAACGACCTGCAAGCACGCGCGAATGCCGAAAAGTGGATGGATTGGACCACTTCGACCCTCGCCGAACCGTTCAAGGCGGTGTTCTGGGGCATCCTGCGCACACCTGCCGAAAAGCAGAACTGGGACAGCATCAATGCCGGGCGCCAAGCCTGTATCGATGCATTGAGCACCGTCGACAAAGCCCTTGCCGAGCAGCCTTACCTGTCCGGCAACGAAATCGGCATGGGCGATATTCCCCTGGGCAGCTTTATCTACGCCTGGTTTGAAATGCCCATCGAACGCCCTGCGATGCCCCATCTAGAGGCTTGGTATCAACGCCTGCAACAGCGCTCGGCGTACCGCAAAGCCGTGATGACCGCGTTGACTTAATACCCACTATTAATACGGGTGACTGTACTTGTGCGGCGCGCGCAAGCACCATGCTTGTCATGCGCCGCCGTTGAACTACCTGGGCTGCGCCCTCATCTACTGTTTCTATTCCCTTCTTTGGTGCGTATTCCGATATGAGTTCCGCTCTGTCAATCCGGCAGCTAACCAAAACCTACGGCAACGGTTTCCAGGCCCTGAGTGGTATCGATCTGGACGTAGCCGAAGGTGACTTCTTCGCGTTGCTCGGCCCTAATGGCGCTGGTAAATCCACCACCATCGGCATTCTCTCGACACTGGTCAACAAGACCAGCGGCACGGTGAATATCTTTGGTCATGACCTGGACAAATCCCCGGCAGCGCTCAAGCGCTCCATCGGCGTGGTGCCCCAGGAATTCAACTTCAACCAGTTCGAAAAGACCTTCGACATCGTCGTGACCCAGGCCGGTTACTACGGCATCCCGGCGAAAATCGCCAAGGAACGCGCCGAGCAGTACCTGACCCAACTGGGCCTGTGGGACAAGCGCGATGTGCCTTCGCGCTCGCTGTCGGGTGGCATGAAGCGCCGCCTGATGATCGCCCGTGCGCTGGTGCACGAACCGCGCCTGCTGATCCTCGATGAGCCGACTGCTGGGGTGGACATTGAACTGCGTCGCTCGATGTGGGCCTTCCTCACCGAGCTGAACGAGAAGGGCATCACCATCATCCTCACCACCCATTACCTGGAAGAGGCTGAGCAGCTGTGCCGCAACATCGGCATTATCGACCACGGCACCATCGTCGAGAACACCAGCATGCGTAACCTGCTGGGCCAGTTGCATGTGGAAACCTTCCTGCTCGACGTGAAAAACAATCTGTCGGTGGCGCCGCAGTTGCTCGGCTACCCAAGTCGCCTGGTCGACGCCCACACCCTGGAAGTCCAGGTGGACAAAGCCATGGGCATCACCGCGCTGTTTACCCAGCTGGCTGCCCAGAACATTGAAGTGCTGAGCCTGCGTAACAAAACCAATCGCCTTGAGGAGTTGTTCGTGTCCCTGGTGGAGAAAAATCTGGCGAAGGTGGCGGTATGAGTTCCGAACTGCAACCCAACCTTGTCGCGCTGCAGACCATCGTCTACCGCGAAGTAAAGCGCTTTACCCGGATCTGGCCGCAGACCCTGCTGCCGCCGGCGATCACCATGGTGCTGTACTTCGTGATTTTCGGTAATTTGATCGGCCGTCAGATTGGCGACATGGGTGGTTTCACCTATATGGAGTACATCGTGCCGGGCCTGATCATGATGTCGGTGATCACCAACTCCTACGGCAACGTGGTCTCCAGCTTCTTCGGCAGCAAGTTCCAGCGTTCCATCGAAGAACTGATGGTCTCGCCGGTATCGCCGCACACAATTCTGATCGGCTACACCTTGGGCGGCGTGTTGCGGGGCTTGATGGTCGGTGTGATCGTGACCTTGCTGTCGCTGTTCTTCACCCACCTGCAAGTGCATCACCTGGGCGTGACTATTCTGGTGGTGGTACTGACGGCGACGATCTTCTCGCTGCTGGGCTTTATCAATGCCGTGTTTGCGCGCAACTTCGATGATATTTCGATCATCCCGACGTTCGTGCTGACGCCGCTGACCTACTTGGGCGGGGTGTTCTACTCCATCACCTTGCTGCCGCCGTTCTGGCAGACCGTGTCGCTGGCCAACCCGGTGCTGCACATGGTCAACGCCTTCCGCTACGGCATCCTGGGGGTGTCGGATATCAAGATCAGTGTGGCGATTACCTTTATGCTGGTGGCCACTGTGGTGCTGTATATCGGGTGCGCACGGTTGCTGGTGAGCGGGCGCGGGATGCGTACGTAAGCAGTCAGTCAGTCAGTTGCAAAGAACGGCCTCTTGATGAGGTCGTTTTTTATTGGGTGCCGCTGGGTACATATCCGTTGTTTAGGTGATGGCTTGGATGGGTTCCGCTCTTACAGCGGGTCACTTTTGAAAAGAGCCCAAAAGTAACCAAAAGGCTCTTGCCCCACCACTCGGCACCTCGCCTCCGGCTCGGTGTGCCCTCACGCAGGCTTTGGAGCGGGGGCCGCCGCGATGGGCCATCCTTGGCCCAGCGCGGCTAAACCGGCGTCCTGCCGGTTTACCCCCGCTCCAAAGCCTGCGTGAGGCCAGCGTGGTTTAACGGGGCGCCTAAGATCAAAATCAAGATCAAAATCTACAGCACGGCGGCCTAGTAGCCGACCTGAGTGGTTGAATCAAAAGCAAAGCCAAGGCGGCCTGACAGCCGACCTGATGGTAAAAGCTGAACTCGATTAAATGTGGGAGGGGCGGTGCGACGGTTCGACTTGCTCCCGATGGCGGTGTGTCAGTTTATGCATTGGTGAATGGCCCACCGCATTCGCGAGCAAGCCCGCTCCCACATTTTGAGCTCAGTACATCAGGTAGATGTGTGTGTACTCGGTCAATGTGGGAGCTGGCTTGCCTGCGAAGGCATCAACTGGGTTTGCCTGATATACCGAGGTGTCTGCATCGCAGCGGTTCGGCGGTCCGACAAGCCAGCTCCCACACAAAAGCAGCTCTGCTTCTGATCTGTTTTTGCTGTGCTGTTGCCCTGCTTTTGCTTCAACCACTCAGGTCGGCTACTAGGCCGCCGTGCTGTAGATTTTGATCTTGATCTGACAGGCCCCGTTAACCACGATGGCCGGAGTGAGGGCATGCCGAGCCTTAGCGAGGCACCGAGTGGTGGGGCAAAGACCTTTTGGTTACTTTTGGCTGGGCCGGCATTCCGGGCGTTTGCCAAAAGTGACTCGCTGTAAGAGCGAAACCCTAAGCCGCCGTTACCGCAGCAACGGATATGTACTCAGCGGCCCCGCGACAACCACAGCACTCAACCCATAAAAGATGTGTAGATGCCTATGCTGCAAAGCTCCCACAGTTTATCGGCGTTGGGCCCTTAGCCTTTCAGTGCCAGTTCGATCAATTCATGCAGTTCCTCAACCGGCAGCGGCGCACTGGAAAACAGACTGCGATAAACCGTAGGCGCAGCAATCAGATTCAGCAGTCGGTCCAGGCTTGGCAGTACATCAAGGCTGCCCTGGTAACGGTCGAGAATAACCTGCATCTGGCCCATCAGAATGTTGCTGCAATAGTCCCTGGGATGACTGCACTGCACGTCGCGCATCATGTTACGCCCCAGCTCCGAACTCATTTCATCCAGGTATTGTTCGCCCCATGCGCGCAAGTCGCCGCGCAGGCTGCCGGTGTTGGCGGGCTCACTCTCCGGGCGCAGACGCTCCAGGGCCACGTCGGCGAGCAGCGTGGACAGGTCGCCCCAGCGCCGGTAAATGGTCGACGGCGTGACGCCCGCGCGCGCAGCAATCATCGGCACGGTAACGCTGGAACGCTCGTGGGCTTCCAGCAGTTCGCGCGCGGCGTTATGCACTGATTCTTGAACCCGGGCACTGCGGCCCCCCGGGCGAAGGCCTTCTTTTATCGCCATGCGTAAAACCTTAACACAAAGAATTTGCTTTAAGCGCTTCCCGGTAGCACACTCCACAAAAGCAAAATATTAGCTTTAGCGGAGTGTGCACATGCCTAGCGTCATTTCTCAACGTTCCAGTCTGGCGTTCCTGGTCATCACAATGTTGACCTTTCTTGCTGCGTCCAGCGCGCCGACGCCGCTGTATCAGGTCTATCAGGACAACCTGCACTTCTCCGCAGCGATGCTGACGGTGATCTTCGGTGTGTATGCCGTGAGCTTGCTGGCGGCGCTGCTGACTGTAGGTTCGCTGTCGGACCACGTGGGGCGCAAGCCGGTGATTTTCGTTGCCCTGATCCTCAATATTGTGTCGATGCTGCTGTTTATCAACGCTGACAGCACCGCCTACCTGATTGCCGCCCGCGCGCTGCAAGGTTTCGCCACCGGCACCGCAACGGCGGTGCTGGCGGCGACGCTGCTGGACACTGACCGCCTGCGCGGCCCGATGCTCAATAGCCTCGCGCCGCTGCTGGGCATGGCCAGTGGCGCCTTGGGCAGTGGCTTGCTGGTGGAGTACGCACCACGCCCGACCCAATTGATTTACCTCGCGTTGCTGGGGTTGATGGTGCTGCAGGCGCTCTATGTATGGCGCTTGCCGGAAACCGTCAGCCGCATTCCGGGTGCCTTGAAGTCGCTGGCGCCCACCCTGCATGTGCCCGCGCAGGCGCGTCGGGCTTTGTGGCTGGCGATGCCGCTGAATGTGGCGGTGTGGGCACTGGGTGGGTTCTTTTCGTCCCTGGCGCCCTCGCTGGTGCGGACTGCCACTGGTTCAACCTCGCACTTGATAGGCGGCGGCCTGGTGGCGGTCGTGACCTTGAGTGGTGCGGTGATGATTTACAGCCTGCGCGATCGCCCGGCAGACAAGGTCATGCGCCTGTCGGCAGTGCTGTTGGCGGTGGGTGTGACGTTGCTGCTGTTCGCAGTGCAGAGCGCCAGCTTGTGGCTGTTCTTCGTTGCCAGTGTGATCGCAGGTTTGGGGTTCGGCGGTGGGTTTATGGGCAGTGTGCGCAGTATCGTCGGCTTGGCGTTGCCCCATGAGCGGGCCGGGTTGATGTCTGCGTTCTATGTTTTGAGCTACCTGGCGTTCTGCGTGCCCGCGCTGCTGGCGGGTAACTTGAGCCGGGTGTTTGGCCTGATCGCCACCACCGACGGCTATGGCGCCGTGCTCATCGTGCTGGCCCTGAGTGCCTTGGCCGGTTTGCTGTTGCAGGGTTCGACGCGGGCCAAGGCTGCGACCTAGCCACGCTCTGCATATTGGTAAAATAGATAACAGTTAGAGATATTACCCGTTATATAGATATTCGATCAGCTTCTATGATGGTCTCAACCTCATGCGAGGAAGAGGATTGCCAACATGACCTGCTCGACTACCGCCACCTTCAAACCCTTCAGTCACCTGGCCCGCCCACGGGAAGTGATTCGCCAGTTCACCCCCAATTGGTTTGCCGCGACCATGGGCACCGGCGTGCTGGCGCTTGCCCTGGCCCAATTGCCGTTCAATCTGCCCGGCCTGCATGCCATTGCCGAAGGGCTGTGGATGCTCACCGTCGGCCTGTTTGTGCTGTTCAGTGTGTTGTACGCGGCTCGCTGGCTGATGTTTTTCCACGAGGCGCGGCGCATTTTCGGGCATTCCACGGTGTCGATGTTCTTCGGCACCATCCCCATGGGCCTGGCGACGATTATCAATGGCTTGCTGCTGTTTGGGCTGCCGCGCTGGGGCGCCGATGTGGTGCCGTTGGCCGAAGCCCTGTGGTGGCTGGACGTGGCAATGGCGCTGGCTTGCGGCGTGTTGATTCCGTTCATGATGTTCACCCGCCAGGAACACAGCATCGACCAGATGACCGCCGTATGGCTGCTGCCGGTCGTTGCCGCTGAAGTCGCCGCCGCCAGCGGTGGCCTGTTGGCGCCGCACTTGGCCTACGCCCATTCGCAACTGGTGATGCTGGTGACCAGTTACGTGCTGTGGGCGTTTTCCCTGCCGGTGGCGTTCAGCATCCTGACCATCCTGATGCTGCGCATGGCCTTGCACAAACTGCCTCACGCCAACATGGCCGCGTCGAGCTGGCTGGCCCTCGGGCCTATCGGCACCGGCGCGCTCGGCATGCTGTTGCTGGGCGGCGACGCCCCGGCGATCTTCGCCGCCAATGGTTTGCCAGGCGTCGGCGAGATGGCCAACGGCCTCGGGCTGGTGGCCGGCATCACCCTGTGGGGCTTCGGCTTGTGGTGGATGCTGATCGCGGTGTTGATCACCCTGCGTTACCTGCGCGCCGGTATCCCGTTCAACCTCGGCTGGTGGGGCTTTACCTTCCCCTTAGGTGTGTACGCCTTGGCCACACTGAAGCTGGCAAGCCTGCTGCACTTGGGGTTCTTCAGTGTGTTTGGTTGTGTACTGGTGGTGGCGTTGGCGTTGATGTGGTTGATCGTGGCCACGCGCACCGTGCAGGGCGCCTATAAAGGTGAGCTTTTTGTTTCACCTTGCATTGCAGGGCTAGCGAATAAGTAAGCGGGATTAGGTAAAGTCGTGGCCTGAAGATCAACAACAGCCTACAGGCCACGCAGGAACACGGACGATGAGCCACCCCTCACAATTCACCTTGCTGCGCACACGGCGCTTCCTGCCGTTTTTCATCACCCAGTTGCTGGGCGCCTTCAACGACAACATCTTCAAACAATCGCTGATCCTGGCCATTCTCTACAAGCTCACCATCGACGGTGACCGCTCGATCTGGGTCAACCTGTGCGCTTTGCTGTTTATCCTGCCGTTTTTCCTGTTCTCGGCGCTGGCCGGGCAGTTCGGCGAGAAGTTCAACAAGGACGCGTTGATCCGCGCGATCAAAGTCGGCGAGATCGTGATCATGGCCGTCGGCGCCACCGGCTTTTTGTTCAATCACCTGGAACTGATGCTGCTGGCGCTGTTTGCCATGGGCACGCACTCGGCGCTGTTCGGCCCGGTGAAGTACTCGATCATGCCCCAGGCCCTGCACGACGATGAGTTGGTGGGCGGTAATGGCCTGGTGGAAATGGGCACGTTTTTGGCGATCCTGGCGGGCACAATCGGCGCCGGAATCATGATGTCGTCCACCCATTACGCGCCGATAGTGGCCGTGGCGATTGTCGGCGTGGCGGTGCTGGGGTATCTGGCCAGCCGCAGCATTCCGCGCGCGGCGGCGTCTACGCCGCAGCTGCGCCTGAACTGGAACATCTTCAGCGAGTCCTGGGCCACCTTGCGCCTGGGCCTGGGGCAGACGCCGGCGGTGTCGCGCTCGATTGTCGGCAACTCGTGGTTCTGGTTTGTCGGCGCGATCTACCTCACGCAGATCCCGGCTTACGCCAAGGAATGGTTGTACGGCGACGAAACCGTGGTGACGCTGATCCTCACGGTGTTCTCGGTGGGCATCGCCCTCGGTTCGATGCTTTGCGAAAAGCTCTCCGGGCGTAAGGTGGAAATCGGCCTGGTGCCGTTCGGTTCGTTCGGCCTGACCGTGTTCGGGCTGTTGCTGTGGTGGCACTCCGGCGGCTTCCCGCAGAACGTCCAGGCCAACGACTGGCTGGCGGTACTCAGTTACGGCCAGGCGTGGTGGGTGTTGTTCGATATCCTTGGTTTGGGCGTGTTCGGCGGCTTCTATATTGTGCCGCTGTATGCGCTGATCCAATCACGCACCGCCGAAAACGAGCGCGCGCGGGTGATCGCGGCCAACAATATTCTCAATGCCCTGTTCATGGTGGTCTCGGCCATCGTGTCGATCCTGCTGCTCAGCGTGGCCAAGCTGTCGATTCCCGAGTTGTTCCTGGTGGTGTCGCTGCTCAACATCGCGGTCAACACCTACATCTTCAAGATCGTCCCCGAGTTCACCATGCGGTTCATGATCTGGCTGCTCAGCCATTCCATGTACCGCGTGGAGCACCGCAACCTGCAGCTGATACCGGATGAAGGCGCGGCCTTGCTGGTGTGCAACCACGTGTCGTTTGTTGATGCGCTGTTGATTGGTGGCGCGGTGCGTCGGCCGATTCGCTTTGTGATGTATTACAAGATCTACCGTTTGCCGGTGCTCAACTTTATCTTCCGCACCGCCGGGGCGATTCCGATTGCCGGGCGTCACGAGGATATCCAGATCTACGAAAAGGCCTTTACGCGGATTGCCCAGTACCTGAAGGACGGCGAGTTGGTGTGCATCTTCCCGGAAGGCAAGTTGACCGCGGACGGTGAGATGAATGAGTTTCGCGGTGGCGTGACGCGCATTCTGGAGGAGACGCCGGTGCCGGTGATTCCGATGGCGCTGCAGGGCTTGTGGGGGAGCTTTTTCAGTCGCGATCCGAACAAGGGCTTCTTTCACCGGATCTGGTCGCGCGTGGTGCTGGTGGCGGGTGAGCCGGTGATGGTGGAGGCGGCGACGCCTGCGCAGTTGCACGCGCGGGTGGGGGTGTTGCGCGGGAGTGACAGGTAGTTATTTGCGGGCTTTGAAGGTCTCATCGCAGCATAGGTATCTACACATCTTTTTTTATGGGTTGAGTGCTGTGGTTGTCGTGGGGGCCACTGGGTACATATCCGTTGTTTGGGTGATGGCCTCTATTGGTTCCGCTCTTACAGCGGGTCACTTTTGAAAAGAGCCCAAAAGTAACCAAAAGGCTCTTGCCCCACCACTCGGCACCTCGCTGTGGCTCGGTGTGCCCTCACGCAGGCTTTGGAGCGGGGGCCGCCGCGATGGGCCATCCATGGCCCAGCGCGGCTAAACCGGCGTCCTGCCGGTTTACCCCCGCTCCAAAGCCTGCGTTCGGCCAGCGTGGTTGACGGGGCGCCTAAGATCAAAATCAAGATCAAGATCTACAGCACGGCGGCCTAGTAGCCGACCTGAGTGGTTAGATCAAAAGCAAAGCCAAGGCGGCCTGACAGCCGACCTGTTCTTGGAAGCTGAACTCGGTTAAATGTGGGAAGGGGCTTGCTCCCGAATGCGGTGTGTCAGTTGATGCATCTGTGAATGGCCCACCGCATTCGCGAGCAAGCCCGCTCCCACATTTTGAGCTCAGTGCATCAGGTATATGTGTGTGTACTCGGTCAAATGTGGGAGCTGGCTTGCCTGCGATGGCATCAACTCGGTGTACCTGATGTACCGAGGTGTCTGCATCGCAGGCAAGCCAGCTCCCACAGAAAAGCAGCTCTGCTTTTGCTCTGCTGTTGCCCTGCTTTTGCTTCAACCACTCAGGTCGGCTACTAGGCCGCCGTGCTGTAGATTTTGATCTTGATCTGACAGGCCCCGTTAACCACGATGGCCGCAAGCAGGCACGGTGGAGCGGGTAAACCGGCAAGGATGCCGGTTTAGCCGCGCTGGGCCATGGATGGCCCATCGCGGCGACCCGCGGAGCCGGGCCGGAGTGCGGGCACACCGAGCCTAGGCGAGGTGCCGAGTGGTGGGGCAAAGACCTTTTGGTTACTTTTGGGGCGTTTGCCAAAAGTTACTCGCTGTAAGAGCGAAACCCTAAGCCGCCGTTACCGCAGCAACGGATATGTACTCAATCTACCTAACCCCGCCACAGGCCTAATGCAACACAAAAAGTTGCGTAGATACCTATGGCCATCGCTGGCTTGCCTGCGAAAGCGGTCGTGAATCAGGCGCTGATCTTGAGGCCAACGAGCCCGCAAATAATCAACGCCACACTCGCCAACCGAAACAGCGCCATGGATTCGCCAAACAGAATAATCCCGGCAATCACCGTGCCCACCGCCCCTACGCCGGTCCAGATGGCATAGGCGGTGCCCAGCGGCAATTCTTTCATGGCAAGGCCCAGCAGACCAAGGCTGATGGCCATGGCGGCAATCGTCAGGGCCGTCGGCAGTGGCTTGCTGAAACCGTCGGTGTACTTCAAGCCGACTGCCCAGCCGACTTCAAACAACCCGGCAAAAAACAGAATGATCCAGGACATGATGACCCTCTCTTCTAAAAGTGGGGTCGTCCCCTGAATAAGTGCTCGACAGCGTCGCGAGGTCGTCCCCGCGAAGCTCGGTAGAGTGCCGAAAATTGATCAGGCGATCAAGTTTCTGGCGTGTTTGCCAACAAGCGGCGGTCTTCCTTTTCGCTCATGCGGCGGAAATAGGTCGACAGCAATGCCCCGGAAATATTGTGCCAGACGCTGAACAGCGCACTCGGCACCGCCGCCAGCGGCGAGAAGTGCGCACTGGCCAACGCGGCGCCCAACCCGGAATTCTGCATGCCCACTTCCAGTGCCAGCGACTTGCGCTGCGCCAACGGCAGCTTGAACAGCCGGCCGGTGAAGTAGCCCAGCAAGTAGCCAAAGCTGTTGTGCAACATCACCACGGCCATGATCAACAGGCCCGATTCGGCGATCTTCGCCTGGCTCGCCGCAACTACGGCTGCGACGATGATCACGATGCTGACCACCGACACCAGCGGTAATACTTCCACCGCATGGCGGACGCGCTCGCCGAGCACGCGTTGCGCAACCACGCCGAGCACGATCGGCAGCAGCACCACTTGCAGGATCGACCAGAACAATTCCATGAACGACACCGGCAGCCAGGCTGACGCCAGCAGCCAGATCAGCGCCGGGGTGAGCAGCGGGGCGAGGAGGGTGGTGACGGCGGCAATCGCCACCGACAACGCCAGGTCGCCCCGGGCCAGCCAGGTCATCACGTTGGATGAGGTGCCACTTGGGCAGCAACCTACCAGGATCACGCCGACGGCAATTTCCGGCGGCAGGTGGAAGGCCTGGCACAGCAACCAGGCCACGCCGGGCATGATTACAAAGTGTGCGACTACGCCCAGGGCCACACGCCACGGATGGCGGGCGACCTCGGCGAAGTCTTCAAGTTTTAAGGTCAGCCCCATGCCGAACATCACCAGGCCCAGCAGCGGCACGATGGCGCCTTTGAGGCCGATGAACCAGCCGGGCTCCAGGAAGGCGAGCACCGCGAAAATCAACACCCAATAGGCGAAGGTATTGCCGACAAAGCGGCTCAAGGCGGCGAGTGCGCGCATGGGGGATGTCCTTGTTATTAGATTCTTGAAGTGTAAACCCGATCAAATGTGGGAGCGGGCTTGCTCGCGAAGGCGGTGTGTCAGTCAATATATCTGGTGACTGACCCGGTGCCTTCGCGAGCAAGCCCGCTCCCACATTTTGAGCTTCACATGGCTTAAATGCCCTGTGGAGTCTCTTCGCCGCCCAGTGCTTCAACCAACGCCGGCAGGAACTCACCGAACGTCAGCATCATCAGGGTAAAGCTGGCGTCCAGTTGGCCCAGGGCCTCGTCGCCGCCGTCCTGTTCCGCCTGGTCTTGCAACAGGTCTTCGAACTTCAGGCGCTTGACGGTCATCTTGTCGTCGAGCATGAAGGACAACTTGTCCTGCCAGGCCAGGGACAATTGGGTCACGACCTTGCCGGTGGTCAGGTGCAGCTGGATTTCTTCGCCGGTCAGGTCCTGGCGCTTGCAGCGCACAATGCCGCCGTCTTCGTGGGTGTCGCGCAGTTCGCATTCGTCGAGGACGAAGAAGTCATCGGCAGGTTTCTGGGTGGTGACCCAGTCGGTCATGACCGCGGTTGGCGCGGTTTTGACCGTGAGTGGGCGAACCGGCAGGGTGCCGATCACTTCACGCAGGGTCGACAGTAGGTCTTCGGCGCGTTTCGGGCTGGCCGAGTTGACCAGGATCAGGCCCTGTTTCGGCGCGATGGCGGCGAAGGTTGACGAACGACGGATAAAGGCGCGCGGCAGGAAGGCCTGGATGATTTCATCCTTGATCTGCTCGCGTTCCTTTTTATAGACCTTGCGCATTTGCTCGGCCTCAATCTCTTCGACTTTCTCTTTAAGTGCGTCACGCACCACGCTACCCGGCAGGATACGTTCTTCCTTGCGCGCGGCGATCAGCAGGAAGTCACCGCTGACGTGAACCAGGGGAGCGTCTTCACCTTTACCGAACGGCGCGACGAAACCGTAAGTGGTCAACTCCTGGCTTGCACACGGGCGCGCCAGTTTGGTGGCCATGGCCGCTTCCAACGCCTCGGCATCAACAGGCAGATCTTGGGTCAGGCGATAGATAAGCAGGTTCTTGAACCACATGGGGTGAGTCTCTCCTTTATACAAAGGGGGGCATTATTCTCTTGATATCGCCTGAGGCCAACCCTGCCTAAGCCATTGGAAGGGCTGAAAAAAAAGATTTAAGAAAGTGCTTGCCAGACCTAAGGTCGCTCCGTAGAATGCGCGCCACACCGAAACGAAGGGTGATTAGCTCAGCTGGGAGAGCATCTGCCTTACAAGCAGAGGGTCGGCGGTTCGATCCCGTCATCACCCACCATTCGCTTCATGTGTTACGCGCAGCGGTAGTTCAGTCGGTTAGAATACCGGCCTGTCACGCCGGGGGTCGCGGGTTCGAGTCCCGTCCGCTGCGCCATATTCGGTAACCTGGAACGCTGAACGCCAGGTCACCACAGAAAGCCCGCTCATTGAGCGGGTTTTTTTTGTCCGAAATATGGCAATAAATCGCTCAATGAAGTTTTTTTAAATAAATTGCATTTAAATCAACACATTACGATTTTTTGTTGTATGATGCGCCCACACCGAAACGAAGGGTGATTAGCTCAGCTGGGAGAGCATCTGCCTTACAAGCAGAGGGTCGGCGGTTCGATCCCGTCATCACCCACCATTCGCTTCATGTGTTACGCGCAGCGGTAGTTCAGTCGGTTAGAATACCGGCCTGTCACGCCGGGGGTCGCGGGTTCGAGTCCCGTCCGCTGCGCCATATTCGGTAACCTGGAACGCTGAACGCCAGGTCGCCACAAGAAGCCCGCTCATTGAGCGGGCTTTTTTTTGTCTGCGATTCAGCTCAATGACTCAAGGGCGGGGGCCGTGGGCATCGGTGCGACATCGCGTCGGCCAAGGAACACGAAAATCACCGCCGCCGTGAGCACGGTGAGCCCCGTCATCCCCGCACGCTCTTTGGGTACTACGCTGATCGCCAAGCCATCCATCAGTAGAAACACCGCTGCTGCGCCAAGCAAGTAACGAGTGGTCGCAGAGGCCCAACCCTGTTCCGGCGCCAGAATCACTGCGGTGGTCAAGGCTAGGCCAGTTCTGGGCGCTGTGGCCCTCCAGTCGGCACCTCTCGCCAAAAATTCGTGCGTTTGTGGACTTTGCTGCCGAACGCTTTTTTACGCCTGGCTGAATCAGTTATCCGCTCGCAACTGGGCAATGAAGTGCATAGCCGCGCGGGCCATGCCTATGTCAGTACTTAAGATGTAAAAGAGTTTTTAGTTAATGTTCTAAATGTTTGGAACGCTTGTTTTTTATGTAGGGATATTCTGTTGAGGAGGGTTGGTTTTCGGCTTGTTTGTTGCGGGAAGTTGCCTGATTTTAGATGTGAAATATCTGCTCAAGGTGTCTCCCTTTATTTTTTATTTGTGGGTTATGTAAGCTGTGCGTGATGTAAGTATTTTTAATTAATCTGCGCAGGTGATTACTATGAGTATTGGCTCCTCTACATCTACCCCCTTTTCGTCTGTCATCCCGGTTACTAACTCGGTAGCGCCGCAGTCTGGGAACGACGTCCTAACGGCCTCCCGCAATGGCGTGGAAACCTCTGCGCACTTGGTGGATAGAGATGGGAATGGGTGGGTAGATGTCGAAGTGGATTATGACAGTGGGCCTGGCACACACTTTTCTAATCTTGGTAATCGCGGGTATCAACCGCTGAATGATGCACAGAGAAGGGAGTTAGGCGCCCAGATGGGTGACCTTGGCGCCGATATAAAAGTCAGGTTTCACGCTAAGGATATCTACGCCACCCCTGATGCGAAAGTGAAGTTTGGGACCTTTAAACAGAATGAAACACGGCCCAACCTGGTGGTAGGTTATCCATCGACTAACCCAACTATACCTACCGAAGTGTATATTCGTAGCAACCCTGACAACGCCAAAGATCAGGCCTTTTTGGCGCCCACTGCGCTTAACCGAGGGGGGAATTTACTTGCTCGCGCGCTGTTGTATTCCTTGGGCGTGCCTGCTCGTGCACCGGCGGAGGGTGAGCCCGACTCCAGAGGTTACAGCGTTCACAGTCGTCATTCGGAAACTACCACAGGTCAAGACTATAAAGGTAACTCTGTAACCCGCCCGCAAATAAAGGATTTCGAGCGGTTGATCCCTGCGTTTGGATTAAATACAAGTGCGCCAGGGCATGAATATCAGATTGGTAACTTGGGGCGTGGTAATAACCCTGCCACGATGACCATCGTAAACGGACGCGGTCACGATACCCTCGATGCAGCAAGTGATACGCACGATCAAGTTATCGATATGCACGCTGGGGCGCGTTCCAGCGTAGGCGGATTTAAGGATAATGTGATAATTTCGCCGCAAGCGGTAGTTGAGGACGTCAAGACAGGCTCGGGTACTAATAGCGTCGCACCCAATATTGTACCTAACAGGATTACATTGGGGCAGGGCAGCAATACGGTGGCCTTTCAACATCGGTGGGATTCCACCCCGGAACGACTGGATACTATCGTTGGTTTTAAAACGGGCGTGGATAAAATAGATATCAGTAGTTTTGGGACCCCTCAAGGTAATACGGGGTACGCTGTGCCTAATGGCTCTCACTTGGAAGTTAACACAAACGCGGCTGGCGAGACGCATGTGTCGTACTGGGCGAACTTTGTTTATCGTCAGAGTCAAGCACCCGATTTTAAGGTGCGGGCAGACGGCGTCCAAATGAGCGATATCATTAGAACCCAATAGTTGTTTTTAATGGCAGGCGGCTGTTGTTATTGATTCGGGCGGCGGCCGCTCTCCTTTCTGATGGGAGCGTGCCGCCCATTCAGGCAATAACCGCCCTGACAATCTGACGGCACCCGTGCGCCACATCGAATGCCGAGGCAAGTGAGCGAGTATTTCTTTACAATCCCATCAACCGATACCCCACCTGCAACTCGGTAATAAAATGCTGCGGCTGCGCCGGGTCCTGCTCCAGTTTTTGCCGCAAATGCGCCATGTGCACACGCAAATAGTGGGCGCGGTCGACGTAATCCAGGCCCCACACTTCCAGCAATAGCTGGCGGTGCGTGAGCACCCGGCTCTGGCCACGAATCATCGCGCAGAGCAGGCGGTATTCGATGGGCGTGAGGTGCACCGGTTGCCCCTGGCGCCATACCTCATGGGTCGACAGGTCGACTTCAATCTCGCCAAACGCCACCTTGCTGGTCGCCGCCACGGCGCCGGTCTGCCCATGCCTGCGCAGTTGAGCGCGGATGCGCGCGAGCAACTCGGGCACGCCGAACGGTTTGGTCAGGTAATCATCCGCGCCGGCATCCAGGGCGGCGACTTTCTCTTCTTCGCGATCACGCGCCGACAGCACCAGAATCGGCACCGCCAGCCAGCCGCGCAATTCACTGATCAATTGTTTGCCGTCGCCATCCGGCAGGCCGAGGTCGACGATCACCAGGTCCGGTTGGCGGCTGGCGGCATGGATCAGCGCGCGCTTGACGCTGTCGGCCTCGAACACCTGAAACCCTTCATCTTGCAGGGCGATCCCAACGAAGCGGCGAATATTGGCCTCGTCTTCAACAATCAAAATGCGTGCAGTGCTCATAGGGTTTCCATAAGCGGCGGGGTGCCCGCCGGTAAAGTGATGATGAAGTGCATGCCGGACGCATCGCCAGGGTTGGCCTGGATGCGCCCGCCGTGGGCCTCGACAATCCGTTTGGCCAACGCCAGGCCCAGGCCGATGCCGGCGACGGACGATTCCTGCTGGCCCCGCGCGAAGGGTTCGAACAGGTTGGCCGGCGCTTTGCCTGGGCCGGTGTCGCTGACCTCCAGCACGATGGTCGCTGCGTCTGAGCGCGCGGCGACGGTAATTGAGGTGCCCGGCGGCGTGTACTTGGCGGCGTTGTCCAGCAAGTTGACCAGCACGCGCTCGATCAACAGCGCGTCGATTTCCACCAGCGGCAATTGCGGGTCCAGCAGGGTGTGCACGCGGTGGCGCGCCAGCGGCTCACGCAACTGGCGCAATGCGCTGCCGACGATTTCTTCCAATGAGTGCCATTGCCGGTTCAGGCGCACACCGCGTTCCTGCATGCGCGCCATGTCCAGCAGGTTTTCGATCAGCCGCTGCATCGACGTTGCCTGTTCGTGAATGCCATTGAGCAACTCGGTCAACGGCCCAGCTGGGGCGTGGGGCAGGGCGGTGTCGGCGGCGCCGATCAGGGTGGTCAGCGGCGTGCGCAGGTCGTGGGAAATTGCCGCGAGCAGGGTGTTGCGCATCTTCTCGCCTTCCATCTGCACCAGCGTGCTTTGCGCCACTTCGACGAAGTGCACACGCTCCAGTGCAATTGCCAACTGGCTCATGCAGGCTTCCAGCAGGCGGCGCTCTTGCGGGTCACTCAGGCGCTCACTCTGTGCCAGTTCCAGCACCAGCACGCCGCGCACGCGCATCGGCGCTTTGAGCGGCAGGTAGCAGCCTTTGGCCGCCGACAACGTATCGGTGCCTTGGCCGGCGGCTTGGCCATGGTCGTAAGTCCATTGGGCAATGCTGTCGTCAATCGGCAGCCCGCTCGCGCTGACGCTGTGCACCCCATCGGCAGCGTCCGGCAGTGCCAGGCCGACCCGTGCTTCGAACACGCCGCTGAAGGTGCGCAGCGCCACTTCGCTGATTTGCTCCACGGTCAATGCGGCGGATAGATCACGGGCCAGCCGCGCCAAGGAGGTCGCGCGGCGTTCGCGCGCGGCGGCGGTGCGTGCTTCATGGCGCAGGCGCGCGGTGAGTTGCCCGGTGATCAGGGCGATGCCGAGCATCAGCGCAAACGTGAAGAAATACTGGGTGTCAGTGACGGTGAACGAGTAACGCGGCTGCACAAAAAAGAAGTCGAAACACAGCACCGCGAGCATCGCCGCCCACACGCCGGGGCCGCGCCCGTAACGCAAGGCCACCAGCACCACGGTGAGTAAAAACAGCATGACCACGTTGGCGAGGTCGAACACTTGAAGCAGCAATGCAGCGATGGCGCTGGCGGTGAAGCAGGCGAGTGTGGCCCACAGATAGGCCAAGGCGCTGCCCGGTGCAGGCAGCGGTTTTTCGATCACCGGCGCCGGGCCCGGCAATACACCGTGGGCAATCACGATCTGATCGATTTGCGGATGGTGTCGGCTGATCCGGTCGCTCACCGACTGGTGCCAGAACCGCCACGCCCGGCGCGGATGGTGGCCGAGCACCAGGCGATTGGCATTGTGCTCGCGGGCGCAGGCGGCCAGGGCCTCGGCCACGTCCATGCCCGGCAGCGTCGCGGTGTCGGCGCCGAATTCAGTCGCCAGCGCCAGGGTTTTCATTGCCGTCAGGTAATGCTTGGCGCCGCGCCCTTGATGGGTGGCCACATGCACCACGATCCAGTCGGCTTCAAGTTTTTGTGCCAGGCGCGCGGCTTCACGCACCAGGCGTTCATCACCGGTATCTCCGGCAATGCCCACCAACAGCCGTTCGCGGGCCGGCCACAGGGCTTTGATCGACTGTTCGCGGCGGTACACGCGCATTTGCGTGTCGACCCGATCCGCCGTGCGGCGCAGCGCCAGCTCGCGCAACGCCAGCAGGTTGCCCTTGCGGAAAAAGTGCTGCGAGGCGCGCGCGGCCGCAGGGCCCAGGTACACCTTGCCATCTTTGAGGCGTTGCAAAAGATCGTCGGGCGGCAGGTCGATCACCACCACTTCGTGGGCGTTATCGAACACATGATCCGGCACCGTTTCGCGCACGCGAATGCCGATGATCCCACTGACCAGATCATTCAAGCTTTCCAGGTGCTGGACATTGAGCGTGGTCCACACGTCGATGCCCGCGCTGAGCAGTTCTTCAATGTCTTGCCAGCGTTTGGGGTGGCGTGAGCCGGGCACATTGCTGTGGGCCAGTTCATCCACCAGCACCACCGCCGGGTGCCGGCGCAGAGCCGCGTCGAGGTCGAATTCGCTGAGCGCGAATTCACGGTGCAACAGCGCGGCGCGGGGCAGTTGTTCCAGGCCGTCAAGCAGCTCGGCGGTCTGCGCGCGGCCATGGGTTTCTATCACGCCGGCAAGCAGGTCCCGGCCCTGGGCGACTTCGCGTTGCGCCGCCGCGAGCATGGCGCAGGTCTTGCCCACACCGGCGTTGGAGCCGAAGTAGATACGCAATTTGCCGCGCAAGGCGGCCTGTTCTTCCAGCTGTACCCGCGCCAGCAAGGCGTCGGGGTCGGGGCGATCATCTTTTAATGCGGGCATATTCTTCCTGTTGAATACGATTTAAGTGTGGGAGCGGGCTTGCTCGCGAAGGCGTTGTGTCAGCCATTACATGCGTGACTGATCAACCGCATTCGCGAGCAAGCCCGCTCCCACATTGGATTTCGGTGCTACACGAGACCCAATCCGCTCAGCAGCATGTCAATCAACTTGATCCCGGCAAACGGTACCAACACCCCGCCCAGGCCATAGATCAACAAGTTGCGGTTAAGCAACGCCGCCGCACCGATCGCGCGGTAAGTCACCCCGCGCAAGGCCAGCGGAATCAGCGCGACAATAATCAGCGCGTTAAAAATCACCGCACTGAGAATCGCCGAGTTGGGGCTGCTCAGGTGCATCACGTTCAACGCGCCCAGTTGTGGGTAGGTGGCGACAAACGCCGCCGGGATGATTGCGAAGTACTTCGCTACGTCATTCGCCACGCTGAAGGTGGTGAGGGCGCCACGGGTCATCAGCATCTGTTTGCCCACCTCGACCACTTCGATCAGCTTGGTCGGGTTGCTGTCGAGGTCGACCATGTTGCCGGCCTCTTTGGCCGCCTGGGTGCCGCTGTTCATCGCCACCGCCACGTCGGCCTGGGCCAGCGCCGGTGCGTCGTTGGTGCCATCGCCAGTCATGGCCACCAGCTTGCCCTGGGCCTGGTAGTCGCGGATCAGTTGCAGCTTGTCTTCCGGGCGGGCTTCGGCGAGGAAGTCATCCACGCCAGCTTCTACTGCAATGGCGGCGGCGGTCAGGCGGTTGTCGCCGGTGATCATCACGGTCTTGATGCCCATGCGGCGCAGCTCGGCGAAGCGTTCCTTGATGCCGCCTTTGACCACGTCCTTAAGCTCTACCACACCCAGCGCCTTGGCGCCGTCGCTCACCACCAGCGGTGTGCTGCCGCGCCGTGAAACTTCATCAACCTTGGCCTGCAATGCGGCCGGGAAACTGCCGCCCAAGGCTTCGATATGGCTGCGAATCGCATCCGCCGCGCCCTTGCGAATCGCCCGGCCTTCGGGCAGGTCAACGCCGCTCATGCGGGTTTGCGCGGTGAAGTGCACAAAGCTGGCGCCCAGGGCGTTGATGTCGCGGGCGCGGATGTCGAATTTCTGCTTGGCCAACACCACAATGCTGCGGCCTTCCGGGGTTTCATCCGCCAGCGACGCGAGTTGCGCAGCATCGGCCAACTCGGCTTCCTTCACGCCCGGCGCCGGCAAAAAGCTGCTGGCCTGGCGGTTGCCCAAGGTGATGGTGCCGGTCTTGTCCAGCAGCAACACATCAACATCACCCGCCGCCTCGACCGCACGGCCCGAGGTGGCGATGACATTCGCCGACATCATCCGGCTCATGCCCGCCACGCCGATGGCCGAGAGCAGGCCGCCGATGGTGGTAGGTATCAGGCACACCAGCAATGCCACCAACACCGTGGCGCTGATCACGCTGCCGCTGCCGCTCATGGCCACGGCGAAGATCGAATAGGGGCTGAGCGTAGCGATGACCAGCAGGAACAACAGGGTCAGGCCTACCAGCAAAATCGTCAGGGCGACTTCGTTGGGCGTCTTCTGCCGTTTCGCCGATTCGACCATCGAGATCATGCGGTCGAGGAACGACTCGCCGGGGTTGACGCTGATGCGCACCACCAGCCAATCCGACAGTACCCGCGTGCCGCCGGTCACTGAGGAAAAATCGCCCCCGGCCTCGCGAATCACCGGCGCCGATTCGCCAGTGATCGCGCTCTCATCCACCGAGGCCACACCTTCAATCACCACGCCGTCCAGCGGCACCAGGTCGCCGGCTTCGATCAACACCACGTTGTCTTTGCGCAGCAGGCTGGCTTCCAGCGGTAGCCAGGCCGCGCCGTGGCGCGGTTGCTGCAGCAGTTTGGCCAGGGTCTGGCGTTTCATGCCGCGCAGGCTTGCGGCCTGGGCGCGGCTGCGGCCTTCGGCCAGGGCTTCGGCGAAGTTGGCGAACAGCACGGTGAACCACAACCACAAGGTGATGCTGAGGATAAAACCGCTGGGCGCTTCACCCTGGCCACCCAGGGATTGGAACCACAGCAAAGTAGTGAGGATGCTGCCCAGGTACACCACGAACATCACCGGGTTTTTCCATTGGGCCTGGGGCAGCAGTTTCTTCAACGCATCAACGCCGGCAGTCAGCACGATGCGTCGGTCAAACAGGGGTAAACGAGCATTCTTCATGAGGGCAATCTCTTACTCACTGACCGCAATAGAGGGCTGACGTGCATCCAGCGCCAAGTTGAGTTGCAGCACATTCACCCGTGGCTCGCCGAGCAGGCCGAGGGTGCGTGCGGCGGTGTGGTCGTTGAGCAGTTGCAGCAGGTCGGTTTCGGGGATATGCCGCAAGCGTGCGACCCGCGCCAGTTGCAGACGGGCGTTGGCTACCGAGATGTGCGGGTCGAGGCCCGACGCGGAGGCGGTGACCGCGTCCACCGGCACCGGGGCATCGGCGGCCAGGCCGTTGTCCTGGCGATAGGCCTTGGCGCGTGCGGCGACCTGGTCCACCAGTTTCTGGCTGGTCGGGCCCAGGTTGCTGGCGCCGCTGGAACCTGCGTTGTATGGCTGCGAAACGCTTTTGCTCGGGTCTTGCGGGTCGGCGCCGAGGGTCATGCTTGGGCGCCCATGGAAGTACGCAGGCTTGGTGAAATCCTGGCCGATCAGCGCGGAGCCGATCACCAGGCCGTCGCGTTCAATCAGCGAGCCCTGGGCCTGAAACGGGAACAGCAATTGCGCGGCCACGGTGGTGAACGCGGGGTACGCCAGCCCGGTCAGCAGCATAAAAAACACCGCCGAAACCAGCACCGGGCGCAGCAGCCCTTTGAATATCGATTGAGTCGTCATCAACAGGTCCTTAGTTGTACGTCTGGCCGGACAGCAACTGCAGTTGCTCCACCAGCGGGCCGAGCGCGAGCGCCGGCAGGAAGGTCAGGCCACCGACCACCAGCACCACGAACACCACCAGCAGCATGAACAGCGGAGTCGCAGTGGGGATGGTGCCGGCGCCGGCCGGTACGGTCTTTTTCATCGCCAGGGAACCGGCCACGGCGAGCATCGGCAGCATGGTGAAGAAGCGCCCGATCAGCATCGCCAGGCCAATGGTGGTGTTGAAAAACGGTGTGTTGGCGTTCACCCCGGCAAACGCCGAACCGTTGTTGGCGGTGCCCGAGGTGTAGGCGTACAGCACTTCGCTGAAACCGTGGGGGCCGAGGTTGTTGAGGCTGGCCATGGTGTTCGGCCACAAGGCGGCGAGGGCGGTGAAACCGAGGATGCTGATCGGGTGCGCGAGCACCGAGAGCATCACCAGTTTCATCTCGCGGGCTTCGATCTTTTTGCCGAGGAATTCCGGGCTGCGGCCGATCATCATCCCCACCAGGAACACCGTGAGCAGCGCGTACTGGATCAGGTTGATAAAGCCCACGCCGTCGCCGCCGAACACGCAGTTGAGCATCATCTGCGCCAGGGGCACAAAGCCGCCCATGGGCGTCAGCGAGTCGTGCATGGCGTTGACTGAACCGGTGGTAGCCGCGGTGGTGGTGGCAATAAACAGGCTGCTGTCGGCGATGCCGAAACGCAGTTCCTTGCCTTCCATGTTGCCGCCGCTTTGCTCGATCGACAGCGTCTGGTTGGCGCCGGCCTGGGTCAGCAGTGGGTTACCGGTTTGCTCGGCACCATACACCAGCGCGAGGAAGCCGATAAACATCACCAGGAAGGTGCCGAAAAACACCCAGCCCTGACGGCGTTGCAGCAGCATGCTGCCAAAGGTGTAGGTCAGCGCAGAGGGGATCAGCAGCATGCTGAGGATGTGCAGGATGTTGGTCAGCGGCGTCGGGTTTTCGAACGGGTGCGCGGCGTTCATGCTGAAAAAGCCGCCGCCGTTGGTGCCGATGTGCTTGATTGATTCAAAGCTGGCGACTGCGCCGACAATCAATTGTTGCTGCGCGCCCTCAAGCGTCGTGGCCAAGGCCTGGGAGGCGAAGGTCTGCGGCATGCCTTGCCACACATACACCAGCGCCATGACCACACACAGCGGCAGCATCACCCGGTAAAGGGTGCGAGTGAAGTCGACCCAGAAGTTACCGATGTCGCCCGAGCTTGAGCGGCTCAAGCCACGAATGAAACCCGCGGCTGCCACCACGCCTGACGTAGCGCCGACAAACATCAGAAAGGTGATGACGGCCATCTGGCTGAAGTTCGACAGGCTGGTTTCGCCTGAGTACGCCTGCCAGTTGGTGTTGGTAATAAAGGACGCGGCGGTGTTGAACGCCAGGTCCGGGGTTTGCGCGGCCAGCCCCAGCGGGTTGATCGGCATCACTGCCTGCAGGCGCAGGACTGTATAGCCGAGCAGCATCATCGCGGCGTTCGACAGCAGCAAGGCCGAACCGTAGCGTGCCCAGCCCATGGTCTCCAGCGGGTCGATGCCCAGCAGGCGAAAGGTAAAACGTTCCGGCAGGGCGTGGCGGTTCCCGGTAAATACCCGGGTCAGCCACTTGCCCATCAGCACGGCGAGCGCGGTCATCAACCCCAGGACCAGCGCGAATTCCAGCAAAGTGCTTAACATGTCGTGGCTCCGTTCAAATCTTGCCCATGGCGACAATGGCCATGGCAGTCGCACTAAAGAACACCAGGGAGAGGCCCATAAACATCACGTCGTACATGGCGAACTCCCTAGAACTTTTCGGCGCGAATGAGGGCGTAGCCCAAGTAAGCGAACAGGCCCACGGCGCATAAGCCGCTGGCGACATAAATGAAGGTTAGTGTGAGCACGGTGTAACTCCCCTTGTGGAATAAGCCGGGGAGGTTAGGCGCTCGGGTATCAAGCTTGGGCACTGATTACGGGGGGCGGTATTAAGACGGTATATAGATAGGTTTTTGCTGGGCGAACGAAAACAAGGGACAGCCCGGTGCCGGGGTATCCCTTGAAAAACTGGGGTTCTGCTGATTTCAGCGATCAGCTTATTTGGCTTTCTTTTTCTTTTCGCCGCGGGTGGCGAGGTGCTCGAAGCAAAACGCGGCGGTGCCGAAGAGCGCAATCATTGACAGGACGACCATGCCTAAAGTTGAACTTTCCACGATGACTTCCTACGGGTTTTGGGGGTAGGGAGTGACGGTAGAGTGTGCGGGGTTAGTTGCTCAATAGGGACGACGTAATCGTTATGGGAAGGCCGAGATTTATACGGATTCTTTACGGCCTGTGGTGTACATATCCGTTGTTTGAGTAACGGCCGCTATTGGTACCGCTCTGGCCCCACCACTCGGCACCTCGCCTAGGCTTTGGAGCGTGGTTTAACGGGGCGCCTAAGATCAAGATCACGATCAAAAGCAGATCTGCTTTTCTGTGGGAGCTGGCTTGCCTGCGATGCAGACACCTCGGTCTTTCAGTGACACCTAGTTGATGCCATCGCAGGCAAGCCAGCTCCCACATTTGATTGAGTTCAGTTTCCAAGATCAGGTCGGCTGTCAGGCCGCCTTGGCTTTGCTTTTGATTCAACCACTCAGGTCGGCTACCAGGCCGCCGTGCTGTAGACCTTGATCTTGATTTTGATCTTAGGCGCCCCGTCAACCACGCTGGCCGAACGCAGGCTTTGGAGCGGGGGTAAACCGGCAGGACGCCGGTTTAGCCGCGCTGGGCCAAGGATGGCCCATCGCGGCGGCCCCCGCTCCAAAGCCTGCGTGAGGGCACACCGAGCCGGAGGCGAGGTGCCGAGTGGTGGGGCAAGAGCCTTTTGGTTACTTTTGGGCTCTTTTCAAAAGTGACCCGCTGTAAGAGCCATGCCTTTCAAGGTCTGCGTTTAAAGATCCGTTTAAAGTCATGTTTAAGTTTGTTTATCCGACTTGGCAGCCTTGAGCACCCGAGCTGTTGAGACATGGGCCCGTGCAGCTTTACCTTCCAGCCACTCCTTAGGTTTGGCGACTTTAGGACCACGAGGACTTTTCGCGACGGCCTTGGGTTTGATCAACCTCGCCAGGGCCAACAACCGCTCTGCCAGCCCTTGCGAGGTCTTTTCAATAGGGAAATTCTCCGCAGGCAATGCGATCTGCATTCCCTGATAATCACTGCGAACATGCACCGCCAAATGGTAAATCGAGGCCTCCCAACCCGCTGGCTGCGTTTCGCGGTGGGCCTGATCAACACTGCGTTTGAGAACCGACAAAACGTTGTAAGCCAGAACCGCTGAGGCAAAGCCCAGCAGCGCGGCTTTAGGGCTACCAAGGCTCTTAATCTCACTGTCCAGCACCGATTCAAGGCGTTGGAACATTCCCTCAATACTCCAGCGGCGGCGGTACAAATCGGCTATTTGCCGAGCGCTAATGGTGTCGGGCAAGTTGCTCCAGAACCGCATCACCGAATCGCCTGAATCATTTGCCGTTTGCAGGCTCAACTCAACGCGTCGCCAGCGGCGGCCACCTTTTACTTCAATGATTTGCTCACGAACGCTTCCGCTGTCGACGATCCCTGACTCTTGCCAGTCGCTTTCCTGAATTATGCGAGGATGTTTGCTGTGTTCGCGAACGATGAACGAAGCCCCCGTGTCTTCGCAGGCTTGTAGGACCGGCAGCGTGCAGTAGAGCCGGTCAGCCACCCACAGTTGGCCCGCGCTTGCGCGGGCCAACAGCGGTAAAACACTGACCCGCTCGCTGGCATGGGCGTCTTCACAAGGCTGAAGATCAACGACTAAATCCAGATCAGGGTCGTAGGCCACTACGGAAAAGCCCGGGCGAGCCGCAGCTCGTTCAGCGCGCAAAGCACCAAGACGTTTTTCAGTGGAGGGCAGGTGGTTGCCGTCAACAATACGCAATTGCCAGCCGGGTAGGATCGATGAATGGCCGAGCGTTTTTATGGTCGGCTCTAAACGCTCTGCGCTACCCGAAATCAGGGCTCGAAGCAGCTCGGGCTCGGTCCGATTAATCTTGTCATAGAGCGCCGAAAGGGTGACTGAAAGCCCCTCCATCTTGCGCGCTGCCGCGTGTAGAGAGGGTCTCAGGCCCAATGAAACTAGGGACATCAGCTCTACAACGGTTGAAAATAAAAGCTCACGGGAGTACTGACGTTGGCGGTGATCATTGAACACCTTATCAACCCATTCGGCAGGTACGGCCTGCTCTAATACCAGCTTGGTCATGACACTGGCCGGTGCTTGTTTTTCGAACCGCTCTAGAACCTTTTCCCACATGGTTTCGTCATCCTGACTGAAGTTTGGGGGGGATTTTAAACCAAGACCTTGAAAGGCATGGCTGTAAGAGCGGAACCAATAGAGGCCATCACCCAAATAACGGATATGTACTACAAGTTACGACTATGCCGATAGTCACTCACAGCCTCATACACCGCCTTACGCAACCGATTAATCCCCCCAATCGGCCGATGCGCCTCCACCCCGAACCAAGGATTAAACGACTGGTTATCACAAGCCAGATTCAACGCCGGCGTATCAAAATCCTGCGCCGGTATCCGCACCCTGGCCACCGTTTCATAAGGCGCATCACTCTCCTTCCATTCAATACTGGTGTCTTCAATCGGCATGAATTTCTGCGCATTCTGCCGCTGAACCTGCAACACAAAACACGCCGGCACACGATCAGTCGACAGTTGCTGGTTCAAGGCGCTACGCAGAAAATTCGGCAAATCCTGGTTCTGCGTGGGCAGCACATATTCCGGGCAACTTTGCGGGTCGGGCGCAACACGGAACTTGGCATTGGCCGCGCCGAATTTGTAAGGCGAAACCGAAAAGTATGTAGTCTGCGTCGGGCTGGCCGGAGCCGGGGCCAGGGTCGCCAGGGCGATAAACAGGTGCCGCACCTGCCAGCTGCGCGGGTCAGCCTTGGGGAAGAACGCCAGAACCTTTTTGCCGTCGGCCTGGGCGCCGACGTTCTGCGCATACTCCGCCACATCGCTGACAAAGAAGTTCGGATGGCTGAACATCACGAAATCCTGTTCAGTGCGCGCCTGCTGATCCGCCATCAGTTGTTTGCCCGGCACCTCCAGCAGTTTGAGGGCCATGCCGCGCGCATCGCGGATGCTGTCGAATTGCGGGTAAGCGTTGCCGTTGGACAAACGCATCAGCGCCTGCCAGGTCTTGCCCGGCTCGGCGAACACACCTTGGCGCAATGCCGGGTCCAGATCCGCCGGCACGCTGACTTCGGCCTTCACGCAGCCGTGAGCCTTGGCATGCGCGTCGCGCAGGTAGCGGGTGCCCTCGCGGTGCTGATCAACGATGCGCACCGCCGTCTGGATGATGCCTTGGGTCATGGCCGCTTCACCGGGCGGGATCTGTTCGTCGGGCGACACCGGGCCGCTGTGTTGCCAGGCAAACCAGGCAGTAGCGATCAGCCAGCCCAGCAGACCCAGGCCGACCAGCCACAACAGGGTCTTACCCACAAACGCGCCGAGGCGCAGCCAGAGACGAGCGAGCATGGAACGGTCCTTGTATTGAGATCGGATAATCATGGCAACGGTTGCTCCAGCGGGCTGCCCAGCACTTTGAGGTATTCCAGCAGCGCCCAGCGTTCCTGCGGCAGCAGGCCACGGCCGATCACGCCATTACCACGCTTGCCGTCACGGAATTCATGGCCGCTGTTGTGGTTGCCGGTGATTGAGGTGTCGAACAGGAAGGCATTCTTGAACGCGCCGGTCTCAAAGCCCAAGTGGCGCGGGTCGTAGGCGAACGTGCCTTTGTAGAAGGTGGTGCTGCGCTCATCCTGAGGCGAGAGCAGTTGGTAGATCGTCGGCACCGAGCCGTTATGCAGGAACGGCGGCGTGGCCCATACCCCGGCCAGGGGCCGTGCCTTGTAGGCGCGCAACTCGCGCACGCCGATGGGCAGGCCGAACCCGTCCAGGCTTGGGCGCTCGGCCGGGGTAACGCCGGCGGCGCGGTAGGCGTGTTCTTCGACGAAAGCCGTGACGTAGGCCAGGCCTTGGGCCACCGACATTTTATGCAGGTCCAGTGCTGCGGTCGGCGTCGGGTGCAGTTCGACATTGAGCTTGGCCAGTTCCGCCGGGTCCCATTGCAGGGCGCTGAGGTCGTAGCGCTGGTCGGCGATGTTGCTGGCGGTGCCCGGGTCGGTGCCGATGTATTCCACGGGGAGCATTTTCAGTTGTTGCACCGGGCGGCCATTGACTTGGTTGACGGCAGGCACATGGCAGCCGGCGCAGTTCTCGGCAAACAGCGCACGGCCTTGCGCGGCGAGGGGCTTGTCGATGGCGCCGAACAGCTCTTGCGGCCAGGTGGGCGGCTTGAGGCGTTGCAGGGTTTCTTCGATCAGGTTGAGGTCACGCACGCGCACGCTGGAAGGGTAGCGGGCATCGCCTTGAAGGGGCTGGCCGGCGCTGTCGAAGAAGTCCAGCGTCGCGCCGACGCCGAGGGCCTCGCCAATGTTGCGGGCCATGGGTTGCTGGGCCGAGCCGTTCCATTGCACCCAGTCGAAGGTCCAGATATCCCACAGGTGCGGGTAGTCCACCGGCGCATTGGCGACGCGGTAGTTGTCCGGGGAGATGGCGTCGCCAAAACTGGCGTTGGCGATGCGGCCAAACGCGTCGGTGCGGCCCGGGCCTTCTTCGGTGGGGTAGAGGCCGCGATGGGTGTCGTTCCAGGCGACTTTGAGGAACTGGTTCAGCGACTGTTTGAAGTCCTGACGCAGTTGCTGCTTGTTGTGATCGTCATAGTCATGGCCAAGTACCTTACGGGCGAAGCGGTCGAACTTCCACGGCGTGTAGTAAGTGGCGGCTAGGCTGGCCACCAGCGCCTGACCGAAACTGCCGCCGCGCAACGTGGGCACGCTGGAAGGCAGCACGTGCTGGGCCGAACCGCCGTCGATGCGCAGGGCCTGGCCCTTGAAATGCAGCTCGCCGGTGTGGCAGGCGGCGCAGGTGATATCCAGGTATTGAACGTTACTGTCGGCATTGCGGTGCCGGGCAAACCCCACTGGCAAGTTGCCAGGGTTTTGCGCGGTGGGAACCTGCTTGGGGTCGACCAGAAAACCGAAGCGCGCCAGGTACTCGGGCGTGGCAAAACGCTGGTCCGAAAACGGCAGCTCCAGGGCGGTGAACCAGTCGTAATGCAGGCCTTTTACCTGGGTGCCCTGGGGCGTGAAGTAGTAGGTCTGGCGGTCGGCGGCACTCCATTGATCTTGGTAGTGCACCTGCTCCACGGGCACGTAGTCCGGCAGCTTGGGGTTGACGGTGTAGTAGAGCACCACGGCCAGAAGCAGGCCGAGTGCTAGCAATATCAGAAGCAAAGCACGGGAAAAGATGCGCAAGATAACTATCCTTGTCGAGTTGTCGCGTTGTTATGCCACTACGCCATAGGCGCGGCAAGTGGCCATGAGCCTGGTTGCAGGCAGTCCCGCGATCCTTCGCGGGCCTCCATCATGAATGAAAATGCTTTTAAACACGTGAACTTATCAGAAGTTTCCTGCTCACATGCCGGTAGCCATTGGTCGTGGCCGCCTGATAAGCTCGCGACTTTATTCGATTGCCCTTTTGGCGCATGAACAAGGAAATAGCATGAAACAGCATCGGTTGGCGGCGGCGGTGGCCCTGGTTAGCCTGGTACTTGCGGGTTGTGATTCGCAGACCAGCGTAGAGCTGAAAACCCCGGCGCAGAAAGCTTCCTACGGTATCGGCCTGAACATGGGCAAAAGTCTTGCCCAAGAAGGCATGGATGACCTGGACTCCAAAGCGGTAGCCCAAGGCATCGAAGATGCCGTCGGCAAGAAAGAACAGAAGCTGAAAGACGACGAACTGGTTGAAGCGTTTGCCGCACTGCAGAAGCGTGCAGAAGAACGTATGACCAAAATGAGTGAAGAGTCGGCAACCGCCGGCAAGAAATTCCTCGAAGAAAACGCCAAGAAAGACGGCGTAGTCACCACTCCTTCCGGTCTGCAGTACAAGATCGTGAAGAAAGCCGATGGCGCCCAGCCTAAGCCGACCGACGTGGTGACTGTTCACTACACCGGCAAGCTCACCAACGGCACTACCTTTGACAGCTCCGTGGATCGCGGCAGCCCGATTGACCTGCCGGTCAGCGGCGTGATCCCAGGTTGGGTCGAAGGCCTGCAACTGATGCACGTTGGCGAGAAGGTCGAGTTGTACATCCCGTCCGACCTGGCCTACGGCGCTCAGAGCCCGAGCCCGGCGATTCCAGCCAACTCCGTGCTGGTATTCGACCTGGAACTGCTGGCCATCAAGGACCCAGCCAAGGCTGAAGCCCCTGACGCACCTGCTGCTCCAGCTGCCAAGAAGTAATCGGCGCCTGAACCGACAACGCCCCGTTTTAACGGGGCGTTGTCGTATCTGACGCCAGGTGAATGATTGTTCCTACGCTCTGCGTGGCAACACCTCCTGCGACGCTCCGCGTCACGTATTCCTGGCTTCAAGCCTCGTGCGGCCATCAGGACGCGGAGCGTCCCGGGCGGCATTCCCACGCAGAGCGTGGGAACGATCGTAAAACCCGCTGACAATCCAAACGAACCCCTGCAACCTGAAACAGTCTGATATAAGACTCGAGCACGGGTAGCCGCACATCTACGCCAAGTCAATGAAATCTTAGGTTTTTTTTATGTGCGCAAAAAACGCCCGATCTGACTGAAAGCCTTGTAGTACGTGGCTTTCAGCCGATAAAACAAGCTCTGTTCACAAGGTTATCCACAATTTGTGTGGATAACCTTTTATGTCGCCTGGAACTGGAGTGACGAATGAAACCACCCTTCAATTTCACCCGATTCTTGCCTATGGCAGCTCGCTTGCTCGGCCGCGGGCGGTTGCCGACCTTGCTGTTTGCCGTCGCCGCCAAAGGCTCAAGCCAGGGCAACCGGCTGGGCAAGCTTAAGGATGATCTCAAATTGCTCCAGGCCCTTTGTCTGGCTTACTGGCGCGGTGAGTACCGGGCAATCAGCCCCAAGGCGCTGATCTCGGTGGTGGCGGGGCTGATGTACTTTCTTAGCCCGATTGACGCGATCCCGGACTTTATCCCGGTGTTCGGCATGCTCGACGACATCGCCGTGCTGGCATGGGTCATGAAGGCACTGAATGGCGAGCTGAGCGCCTTTCGCGCCTGGCGCGACGCCCAGCGCCCCGAGAAGCTCGCGGTGGTTGAGCGCTTGCCTGCAACGCCTGCGCTGCTGGCCCAGGAAAACCCGCAAAAAAACTGACGACGCTTATATCCCCCTGCGACCTTTGTGGCTGTTAGGATTACACTCCTAAGGAAAGAGCTTACTTAGTGAGTGTTGTTATCCTACGGGGCAGTCATGGATATTCAGATAATTTCACGCGATGGCGAACCCGAGTACGCGGTGTTGCCATGGGACCAGTACCAGGCGCTACTAAAAGCAGCCGGTCAGCAACAATCAGTGCCAACGCCTTCTTCTACTGTTCAGGTTACTGCCGATCAGGCTTTGCGCCCGCTCGCGGACCTGAGCGGCTTGCGTGAGGCCAAGGGCCTGGCCATAGAAACGCTGGCCCGCACTGTGGGCATCAGCCCCTCGTATCTGGGATTGATTGAAAAGGGTGAACGCCAGCCGGATGCCGCCATCCGCCGCAGCCTGGCCTGGGAATTGGGCGTTGCAGGTTGGAGGGATGAATCTTGAGCCTACGTATCAGTCGTCAACACTGGGATGGGTTACTCAACGAACTGGACCAGGCGCGCCGCCAGCGCCATTTGCTGACGTATCGCGCGCTGCTCGAACGCCTGCAATTCCCCACGCCGGCCATGCAAACCCTGGCCGCCGCCCTTGAGCACCTGGCCGCGCTCGACGCCAAGGCTGAGCAGCCCTTGCGCAGCTCCCTGGTGATCAGCCAGGGCGCCAGCCGCCTGCCGCGTACCGGCTTCTTTGAATGCGTGGAGCGCCTGGGGCGTTTCAGCGGGCCCTCAGATGGCGTCGCCGCTGCATCCTGGCATGCTTCGGAAGTAGTGCGGGTGTTCGAATACGAGTACCCCGAGTCTGCTGAGGCCTAGGCCTGCGCCAGCATCTCCAGGCTGTCGATCACATGAATGCTGTAGCCGGCCACGTCCTTGGCGTGGTGCTTGGCCTGCGAAGCCAGCTCCGCCAACTGGCTGGCGTCCAGTTGTGCACAGGCTTGTGGATATAAATGCACCACGCCAATCGACAGCGACAACAAGGCGAACTCCTGACGCACACCCTGACGGTTCAGCGCCACGAAACAACCGGCGTCCAGGTGTTCGGCACGGTAGAAGCGTCGGCATTGGGTGTGGAAATCATCCAGCAACTGGTTGAGCCGCTTGCGCCAATCCTGCGGGCCGAGCACCAGCAAAAAATCATCACCGCCGATATGCCCCACAAAGTCGCGGCAGGGGTCGACCCGGTCGTTCAGGCACTGCGCCAGGCAGAGCAACACCTCATCCCCACGCCCGTAACCGTAGATATCATTGAACGGCTTGAAGCTGTCGATATCCACGTAGCAGATCACCGACTCTCTTTGTTGCTGCAACAGTCGCGTCAGGCATTGCTGGATCGGCACATTGCCCGGCAACAGCGTCAGTGGGTTGGCGTAACGCGCCTGCTGGATTTTCAGCTCGGTGATCAGCTTGAGCACATCGATTACCCGGCCCAAACCCAGGTAGTCGCCGTTGAGCGTGATGATGAAATCTTCTTCAATCCGCTGCCGCGCACGGCTGGTTAACAAGCGGCTGACTTGCTGCAGGGATTGGCTCAACTCCACCGCCAGAAAGTCATCGCTCATCAACCGGCTGATGGGTTTGCGCGCGAACAGGTCAGTGGCGAACGGCTTGAGCAGCGCGTCCGACAACGAATGCCGATGCACGATGCCGACCGGGTGGCCGCGCCCGTCCAGCACAGCCAAGGAGTTGAGGTTGGCCTGGCGGCGGAACGACTCCAGTACCAGGGCAGTGGCGGTGTCCTGGTGCACCGCCGGTTGTTCGTTGAGCAGGGCACTGAGGTCACTGCCTTCTTCACTGAGGGTGAGGTTGGCGTTGTCCGGCTTGGGCAACATCAGGCGCGCTTCCTGCGGTGGCTGTTCCTGGGGGCGACAAAGCAGGTAGCCCTGGACAAGATCAACGCCCATCTCCGTCAACACCGCCAGTTCTTCCGCCAGCTCGATTCCTTCGGCAATCACCTGAGCGCGTGATGCCTTGGCGATTTGCAGGATGGAGCCGACGAATTCGCGCTTGAGCGCATCCTGATGGATGCCGTCGATAAAGTGCCGGTCAATCTTCACGTAATCCGGGCGCAGCTCCGACCATAGGCGCAGGCTGGAATAGCCGGCGCCCAAGTCATCCAGGGCGATGGCGAAGCCCATGTCGCGGTAATGATGCAAGGCGGTTTGCAGCAGGTCGAAATCGTCGGTGGGGGTCTGCTCGGTGAGTTCGATTACGACTTGGCTGGGTGGAATGCCGAAGTCGCGCAGCAGTTGCAAGGTGCGCCCCGGTTGGTGCGCCGTCTCCATCAAGGATTCCGGCGAGATGTTCAGGAACAGCTTGCCCGGCAGTTTCTGCTCACTGAAACGCCGGCAGGCGCTTTCGCGGCAGGCCATTTCCAATTCACTGAGGCGCCCAGCCTGGCTGGCGACCGCGAACAGGGCGACGGGGGAGTGCAGCGGGCTGTTGGACGGGCCGCGGCTCAGGGCCTCATAGCCGAGGATGCGCCGTTCGGAGAGGCAAATGATCGGTTGGAACAGGCTGTGCAAACTGCCTTGAGCCAGGATAGAGCCCAATGCATTCAGCTGTTCGGTCATGGTCATGGCGATCTCGATCGAAAAAAAAGGACCGCAGGCTCAAAGCCTGCGGTCCTTCATTTCACGACAGAATGATGTCTATATGATGACACTCCTGGGAGCGATCACATTAAATTGCCATCATTTACTGTTTGGCCACCTGCTTACTGATTTTCAGGTAGTCCAGCAGGATCCGACCGGTCTCAGACAGGTAGGCGTCGTCTTCCGGCTTGGTTTTTTCCGGTTCCGGCAACGCATCTTCATCTTCTTTCTTCAGCTCTTTGAGCGGGTCTTCGCCTTTGGCCTTGCGGCGCGCGTTCTCCAGCACCAGTTGCTGATTTTCGATGCTCGTATGTTGTGCACGGCGATCCGCTTCGTTGAGGCTGACGGTTTTTTCTTCCATCAGCTTCTTGGCCAAGGCCAGCTTGTCGCGGATAAACACGAACTCGGCATCCTTGGCGGAGCGAGCGTCATGGTCAGCCTTCAACTGCGTCAGGAACGGCTTGAACGGGTCCGACGCCGGCTTGATCGCAGGGCGGATGGTGTCCCACGGCATGGCTTCGGGCAGGGCGCTCTCGCCGATTTCCTTGGTGTCGATTATCGACGGGAAATCGATATCCGGCAGCACGCCCTGATGCTGGGTGCTCTGCCCGGAAACCCGGTAGAACTTGGCCAACGTCAGTTTCAGCTCGCCATGGTTAAGCGGCTGGATGGTCTGCACGGTGCCTTTGCCGAAGGTCTGGCCGCCGATGATCAACGCGCGGTGATAGTCCTGCATGGCGCCGGCGAAAATCTCCGAAGCCGAGGCCGAGAGACGGTTGACCAGCAACGCCATCGGGCCTTTGTAGAAGGCACCTGGGTTTTCGTCTTCGAGCACATCGACACGGCCGTCAGCGTTGCGTACCAACACGGTCGGGCCTTTGTCGATAAACAGGCTGGTCAACTCGGTGGCTTCCTGCAGGGAACCGCCGCCGTTGTTGCGCAGGTCGATGACCACGCCGTCGACTTTCTCTTTCTGCAGCTCGGTGAGGATTTTCTTCACGTCGCGGGTGGTGGACTTGTAGTCCGGGTCGCCAGCGCGGAAGGCTTTGAAGTCGAGGTAGAAGGCCGGGATCTCAATCACGCCCAGCTTGTAGTCCTTGCCATCCTGCTTGAGGTTGAGGACTTTCTTCTGCACGGCCTGGTCTTCGAGCTTCACCGCTTCACGGGTGATGGACACGATCTTGCTGGTCTGGTCGTTTGGCGCATTGGTGTGTGGAATCACTTCCAGGCGCACCACGCTGCCTTTCGGCCCACGGATCAGCTTGACCACTTCGTCCAGGCGCCAGCCGACGACGTCGACCATCTCTTTGTCGGCCTGGGCCACGCCGATGATCTTGTCGGCCGGGGCGACCTGCTTGGTCTTGTCGGCCGGGCCTGCCGGCACCAGGCGTACGATCTTGACCTGGTCGTTGTCGCTTTGCAGGACGGCACCGATGCCTTCCAACGACAGACTCATGTTGATATCAAAATTTTCCGCGTTATCTGGTGACAGATAATTGGTGTGCGGGTCGTAGGACATCGCGAAGGTGTTGATGTAGGCCTGGAAGATATCTTCGGCACGGGTCTGGTCCAGACGTGCCAGCTGATTCTTGTAGCGCTTGGTCAACAGCTCTTGAATGGCCTTGGGCTCTTTGCCGGCTATTTTCAAGCGCAGCACTTCGTCCTTGACGCGCTTGCGCCACAGGTCGTCGAGCGCGGCGGTGCTGGTCAGCCAGGGCGCGTCTTTGCGATCCACCAGAAGGGTTTCCTTCTGGGTGAAGTCGAGCTTGTCGACGCCCTTGTTCAGTTCACCCAAGGCGAAGTCCAGACGCGCTTTGACGCGGTCCAGATAACGCTTGTAGATGGTGAAGCCGGGCTGCAGGTCGCCACTTTTGAGGAAATCGTCGAACTGGGTCTTCCACTTGTCGAACTCAGCGATATCGCTGGCCAGGAAGTAGCTGCGCGACGGATCCAGCAGCTTGAGATAGCTGTCATAGATGATCACCGAGCGAGCGTCGTCCAGCGGCGGCTTGCTGTAGTGATGACGCTTGAGCAACTCGACGACGTTAAGGCTGGCAATCACCTCATCGCGATCAGGCTGAAGGTTGTCCCAGCTGTTGGCTGCGAACGTATTGGTCGACATCGACGCGAAGCCGAGACCAATGAAAAGAGCGAGGGCGGTGCTGGGGAACAGATGCTTCATGCTGATTCGACGCGGGGGCAATTGATAACGCATATTAGGCCGTCTTTGAGGGAGCCGGTTCCATATGATCCGGTCGCATAATGCAAAAAGCCCGGCGCTACAGCAACGGGCTCAGTCCAGACTCACTATGGAGGCACTGTGAAAGCATTGCAAGGCGTTGAAGGTCATGTGGAGTGGCTGACAGAACCCAGTCCTACCTGCGATGTAGGCCAAGTTCGCATTCGTGTGGCGGCTGCGGGCCTTAATCGCGCCGATTTGTTACAGCGCGCGGGGCTCTATCCGCCTCCGCCTGGCGCCAGCCACGTGCTGGGTCTTGAGTGTTCCGGGGTGATCAGCGAAGTGGGGCCGGGCTCGTCCTGGCTGGTCGGCGATCGCGTCTGCGCGCTGCTGGCCGGTGGTGGCATGGCCGAAGAAGTGGTGGTGGATGCGCGCCACGTGCTGCCAGTGCCGGAGGGCTTGTCGCTGACCGAAGCGGCGGCGCTGCCTGAGGTGTACAGCACCGCGTGGCTGAATCTGTTCCAGCTGGCGGGCCTCAAGCCCGGCGAAAAAGTTTTGCTGCATGCCGGTGCCAGCGGCGTGGGTTCGGCGGCGATCCAGCTGTGCAAGGCGTTTGGCAGCCCGTGCTGGGTCAGTGTCGGCTCGGCGCAGCGCCTGGCTTACTGCGAAGCACTCGGCGCCCAGGGCGGGGTGGTACGTACCGACGGTATTGAAGGGCTGCGCGATTTCGGGCCGTTTGATGTGATCCTCGATCCGGTGGGCGGCAGCTATGCCGCGCTGGACCTGAAATTGCTGGCCCTGGACGGTCGCTGGGTGTTGATCGGCTTGATGGGCGGGCGCGACGCGCAGCTCGACCTGGCGCAGGTGCTGGGCAAGCGCATTCAGCTGCTTGGCTCGACCCTGCGCAGCCGCAGTGATCAGTTCAAGGCGGACCTGTTCAGCGATTTAAGCCAGCATGTGTGGCCGTTGTTTGCCGAAGGCCGTTTGAGCCCACAGCTGGCCAAGACGTTCTCGATCAAGGATGCCGAGGCGGCGTTTGCCGAGTTGGCGACCAATCAGATTTCCGGGAAGTTGGTGTTGGTGATCGACGAGAGTTTGGTCTGACATCTATCTCAGGCTGAGATGAGATCAAAAGGTGGGAGCGGGCTTGCTCGCGAAAGTGGTGTTCAGATGAAATATTCTTCACTGATCCACCGCTTTCGCGAGCAAGCCCGCTCCCACAGTTGATTGGATTTCAATTCAAAGTGGTTGGTGTCACACCCAATGATGAATCGGCCAACCAGCCTTTTCTGCATGCTCACGCAACGTCGGGTCCGGGTTCACCACCTGCGGGTGGTCCACCTTCAGCAGCAAGGGCAAATCATTGCGTGAATCCGAGTAGAAATATGCACCTTCCAGCGACTCACCTTCCTGCTCCAGCCAGGCCATCAACCGCGTGATCTTGCCTTCACGGTAAGTCAGTACACCCACGGTACGACCGCTGTACACGCCGTGGCTGACTTCCAGATCAATGCCCAACACTTCATCGATACCGATGCGTGCCGCAATCGGCGTGACCAAGTGGGTGCCCGAGGCGGAAATCACCAGGATCCGGTCGCCATTCGCGCGGTGGCGGGCGATGGTCTTGGTGGCCTCGCTGTAGATCAACGGCTCGATAACGTCCTCGACCCAAGGCTCTACCAGGTGCTCGATCTCCTCCGGCGTGCGGCCGATCATCGGCTCCAGGCTGAAGTCCATGAAGTCTTCCATGCGCAGCTTGCCCTGGCCGTAGGCATCCATCAGCTCGTTGTTCTTGCGCATGAACGACTCAGGGTCGACCCAGCCCAGGCGGCCCATCTGCTCGCTCCACAGGGTGGCGCAGTCGCCGTGGATCAGCGTGTCGTCCAAATCAAAAATTACCAATGCCATCCGTTATGCTCTCTGGAATAAATCGTGGCGTCAGGCTACTTCACACAACGCACTGGGGTCGATGGAAAGTGCCAAACGCTGGCCGTCCGGGTGCAAATCGTCGGCGGAACGGTTGAGCACATCCACCACCAACTCCACGCCACGCGCTTCGATGCGGTAACGGATCACGTTGCCCAGCAGGCTGTGGCTGCGCACCAGCGCGTCCAACTCGCCGCTGCGGCTCAGCTCGATGGCCTCCGGGCGAATCGCGATGCGCCCGCTGATCGGCCGTTGCAGCAATTGGCTGGCTTTGTCCGCGTCGAGCAGGTTGTAGTTGCCGATAAAACCGGCGGCGAACACATCAACCGGCGCGGTATAGAGGGTCTCCGCATCGCCGCTCTGTACGATCTTGCCCTGGTTCATCAGGAAGATGCGGTCCGACATGGTCAGCGCTTCTTCCTGGTCATGGGTCACGAAAATCGTGGTCAGCCCCAGCTCACGCTGAATCTGACGGATCTGTTCGCGCAGGTGCTTACGAATCCGTGCATCCAGCGCCGACAGCGGCTCATCCAGCAGCAACAGGCGCGGGCGGGTCACCAGCGAGCGGGCGAGGGCCACGCGCTGGCACTGGCCGCCGGACATCTGGTGCGGGTAGCGGCCGGCCAGCTCCTTGAGTTCCACCAGTTGCAGCACTTCCTGCACGCGCTTGTGGCTGTCGTCGGCGTTGACCTTTTGCATGCGCAGGCCGAAGGCGACGTTCTGCTCCACGGTCATGTTGGGGAACAGCGCATAGCTTTGGAACACCATGCCGATATGCCGTTTCTGTGGGCTCAGCGGCACGATGTCCTGGCCATCCAGCAGGATTTTGCCGCTGTCCACCGACGTGAGGCCGGCGATGCAACGCAGCAAGGTCGACTTGCCGCAACCAGACGGGCCGAGCAGGGTGACGAATTCGCCCTTGGCGATTTCGCAGTTGATGTCACTGAACACCGGGGTGCCGGCGTAGCCTTTTTGCAGGTGTTGGACGCTGACGAAGCTCATTGGCTTTTGTCCTTGTTCAGGATATTGGCGGCCCAAGTCAGCACCAGCACAAAGAAGAAATAGGAAATGACGATGGCACTGGTGAAGTGGCCGCTCGTGTTGCGCATGTTGTTGAGGTACACCTGCAGGGTTTCGTAGCGGGTGCCGACCAGGATATTGGCGAACACGAACTCACCGAACAGGAACGAGAACGACAGCAGCAACGCCACCATCAGGCCTTTGCGCAGGTTCGGCAGCACCACCAGGATCGCTGCCTGCCAGGTGCTGGCGCCGAGCAATTGCGAGGCGTCCATCAGGTCGCGCAAGTTGATCGCTTGCAGGTTGTTGGTGATCGCGCGGTACATGAACGGCAGGGCCACGGTGAAGTAGCAGCCGATCAGGATCCACGGCGTGCCCACCATCGCCAGCGGCCCGGAGCCATAGAGTTGCAGCAAGCCCACCGACGACACCACCGGCGGCACCGCGAAGGGCAGCAGGATGAGGATGTTCATCAGCGCGTCGAGTCGGGGGAAGTGGTAATGCACCACGAACAGCAGCGGCAGAATCAGCACCACCGACAGGATCAGCGCGCACACGCACACCAGCAGCGACTGGCCAAAGGCGGCCAGAAAGCGCGGGTCGCTCCACAGTTGCACGTACCATTTCACGGTAAAACCGGCCGGCAGGATGGTGGCCGACCAACTGCTCGCAATGGAGTAGACAAAGGTGCCCACCAGCGGCAACACCAAAATCGCAAATAACAGGTACACCACTACCCGATGGTAGAGGGAGGCCGAGCCGGCTTCAGCGCGAGACATGGTAGCTCCTCTTGAGCAGCAGTTGATGGACTACCGTGACCACGGTCATCAGCGCCACCAGCACCACGGCCAGGGCACTGGCCATGTTCGGGTCCAGGGAGATGTCGCCGGAGACCATTGCCGCGATACGAATCGGCAGCACGTTGAAGTTGCCGGTGGTCAGTGCGTACACCGTGGCGTAGGCGCCGAGGGCATTGGCCAGCAGGATCACAAAGGTGCCGAGCAGTGCCGGTGTGAGCACCGGCAAGCCGATGTGCCGCCAGAACTGCCAGCCGTTGGCACCGAGCAACGAGGCCGATTCGCGCCAGTCTTCACGCAACGCATCGAAGGCCGGGTAGAGCAGCAGCACGCCCAGCGGAATCTGGAAGTAGGTGTACAGAATGATCAGGCCGGTCTTGGAGTACAGGTTGAAGTCCTGAATGATCCCGGCCTGCTTGAGCATGATGGTGATGCTGCCGTTAAAACCCAGCAGGATGATGAACGCGAAGGCCAGCGGCACACCGGCAAAGTTGCTGGTCATGTTGGCGAAGGCGGTGACGAAGTTGCGCAACCGCCCATCCACACGGCGCAACGAATAGCTGCCAAGCACCGAAATGATGATGCCGAACACGCTGGAGTAGAAGCTGATCTCCAGGCTGTACTGGATGGCCTGCAAGTAGAACTTCGAGCTGAAGATCTTGGTGAAGTTGGCCAGGCCCCAGCCGAACTCTTCCGATTGCAGGCTGTTGATCATTACCCATACCAGCGGGGCGATTTCAAACACGATAAAGAACAACGCAAATGGCACCAGGCACAGGATCGCCAGCCATTTGCCACGGGTCATGGCGTTCACTTCAACAGCTCCCGGCATACAGGTTTGTCATGGGGCACACCGAGCAGTTCGCAGACGGTGCCGCACAGTTCGGTTTGCTTGGGTCTGGCAGAGGGGTCGAAGTTGAACGCCGAACCCAGCACGAACAGCGGCACTTCGCGCTCTTCCGGCAGCAGGCCGTTGTGCGAGCGGTCGTTGTTCATGCCGTGATCGGCGGTCACCAGCACCTGGTAACCGGCGTCGAGCCAGCCTTGCAGGTAGTCGGCAAGGATGATGTCGGCCGAGCGCGCGCTGTTGCGGTATTGCGCGGTGTCGAGGCCATGCTTGTGGCCGGCGTCATCAATGTTCATCGGGTGCACCACCAGAAAATTCGGTGCGTGTTTGCGGCGCAGGCTTTCGGCGTCGGCGAACAGGTGCGAATCCGGGTAGTGATCATTCCAGTAGAAATGCCCGTGCTGGATCGCCAGCGCCTTGTCGTCGGTATGACGATCACGTGCGGCAATAAAGGGCGTGCGGTTATACAACTCGCTGACCCAGTGATAAGCCGCCGCCGCTGTGGTGAGACCGGCGTCGGTGGCGTAATGGAAAATGCTGCGCTGGTTGGACAGGCGCGAGACATTGTTGTGGACGATGCCGCTGTCGATCGGTGGCACGCCGGTGAGGATGCATTCGTACAAGGGCCGGGACAGGGCCGGCAGTTCACAGTCCAGTTTGTAAAGCGCTGCGCGTCCTGCGCCGATATAGGCCTGCAGATGCCCCATGGCATGGCGGGCAACCTCGTAGTTCAGGCCGTCGAGCACCACAAGGATGACGTTGTGCTTCATAGGGGCTGGGGCTCCGCAACGGATTAGACTTGGCTCGGTTTTCTGGGAGGAACTGGGTGAAAAATGTGGGAGCGGGCTTGCTCGCGAAAGCGGTATGTCAGGCAACACTTCTTTCACTGATCCACCGCTTTCGCGAGCAAGCCCGCTCCCACATTGGATCTCCAATAGACATCCAATGTGGGTTAAAGCCTTACTGCATATTGATGATGACTTCTTCCTGCCACTTCTGCGGCAGTGCCTTGGAGGTTTTCTCCCAAGCGTCGGCATCTTTGATCGGCGTGACTTTCTTGTACTGCTCGTTCGGCAGCAGCTTGGCCTGCACGTCGGCCGGCAGAGTCAGGTGCTCGGCACGGATAGGGCGGGCGTTGCCGCGCGCCAGGTTGGTCTGGCCGGCGTCGCTGAAGATGTACTCGCGGGTCAGCTTGGCGGCGTTCGGGTGCTTGGCGTATTTGTTGATGATGGTGGTGTAGCCGGAAATCACCGAACCGTCCGACGGGATCAGCACCACGTAGTCATCCGGGTTGGCCATCTTGGCTTTGTAGCTCAAGCCGTTGAAGTCCCAGACCACGCCCACTTCGACTTCGCCTTTTTCCATGGTGGCGATGGTCGGGTTGGCCAGCGACAGGCGGCCTTGCTTGGCGATCTCGGCAAACATCAGCAGTGCAGGCTGGATGTTTTTCTCGTCGCCACCGTTGGCCAGGGCAGCCGCCAGCACGCCGTTGGCGGCTTGGGCGGCGGTGCTCACGTCACCAATGGAGACTTTGTATTTACCGGTTTTCAGGTCAGCCCAGCTTTTTGGGGCTTCGGAGCCGTGCAGCAGCTTTTTGTTGACGATAAAGGCGATGGTGCCGGTGTAGGCCAGTGCCCAGTTGCCGTCTTTATCTTTCGCCCAATCCGGCACTTGTGCCCAGGTGGTCGGTTTGTACGGCTGGGCCACGCCCTGTTTCACCGCAATCGGGCCGAAGGCGGCGCCGACGTCACCGATATCGGCGCTGGCGTTGTCTTTCTCGGCGGCGAACTTGGCGATTTCCTGGGCCGAGCTCATGTCGGTGTCGATGTGCTTGAGGCCGTAGGTCTTGGCCAGGTCTTCCCAGGTGCCTTTCCAGTTGGCCCAGTCATCGGGCATGCCGACGCTGTTAACGGCGCCTTCCGCTTTCGCGGCGGCTTCCAGAGTCTTTAGATCGGTATCAGCAGCCATGGCGGCGGTGCACATGGCAATGGTCGAGCCTAACAGTGATGCCAGGAAAAGCTTTTTCATCCGAAGCTCCTTTGGGCGTTTTCAACGCGGCGTTTTTATGAACGTTTGCGGGGGGCGGTTCATCACTGATTTCTTGGGGCGCGTTGCGCCTGAGGGGCGGCGCGCCCCAAGAAATCAGTGATGAATCGCCCCGTTTGGTCTAGGTCAGCAATACCTGAGCCAATCTAGGCTCGATGGATGACAGTTTCATGTCGATGTCGTTTTTAAATCGCTTTTGTCGTTCATTCCAGGCTCAGCGTAGACCATGCCCAAGTGCCCGCAGGTCTTGGACTTGGCCGATGTATTGCAGGGTGTGGAGACGGGCGTTGGCAGGGACTGTCATCTGTCGGTCATCTGTAGTGCCTAGGCTGGCAAGCAGTAGCCAAAGCCCATTTACGGAGCGGTTTGTGCACCTGAACGGTGCTGGTCTAGTCCAGATAGGTAACGTTGATGCGTGATGAGGCAATCAAGGCGGTGACATCCATCGGCCTGGCGCTGCAAGAGCAGATCGACCACGGCCTGTTGCCGCCTGCCAGTAAGTTGCCCGCCGAGCGCAAGCTCAGTGAGTTGTTTGGAACCACGCGTATTACCGTGCGCGAAGCCTTGTTACAGCTGGAAGCTCAGGGGCAGATTTATCGCGAGGAGCGCCGAGGCTGGTTCGTTTCGCCGCCACGGCTGGCCTATAACCTGATGCAGCGCAGCCACTTTCACGCGATGGTCAGCGACCAGGGGCGCGTGGCGTCGACCGAGGTGATTTCGGCGCGGCTGCAACCGGCGTCGGCGGCGGTGTGTGCGTGGTTGCAGTTGCCGGCGTTGTCCAGCGTGATCCAGATTTGCCGGGGTCGGCGAATTGATGGGCGGCTGGTGCTGTATGTGGAACACTACCTGAACCCGCAGTATTTTCCGGGGATTCTGGACTGTGACCTGAACCAGTCGATGACCGAGCTGTATGCGCGCAAGTACGACCTGCATTACGGGCGGGTGCGCTTCGAGATTGTGCCAACCTCATTGCCGGTGGACGCCGCCGCCACGTTGCGCGTGTCGGTGGGCAGCCCGGGTTTGCGGATTGCCCGGGTCAACTATGACCAGCACCAGCGGTTGATCGACTGCGACCTGGAGTTCTGGCGGCATGATGCGATTCATGTGGGGGTGGATGTGGTGTGACTGGTGGGCGGGGGGAACATATCCATTACTTCGGTAACGGCGGCTTAGGGTTACCCACGGATTCAAGCCTGCGTTCGGCCAGCGTGGTTAACGGGGCCTGTCAGATCAAGATCAAAATCTACAGCACGGCGGCCTAGTAGCCGACCTGAGTGGTTGAAGCAAAAGCAGGGCAACAGCACAGCAGGAACAGATCAAAAACAGAGCTGCTTTTGTGTGGGAGCTGGCTTGTCGGACCGCCGAACCGCTGCGATGCAGACACCTCGGTGTATCAGGCATAGCCAGGTGATGCTATCGCAGGCAAGCCAGCTCCTACATTTGAACCGAGCTCGACTGGAAGAGTCGCTCGCCTATGGCATCAGGGTTTTGATCACCTGATCCACATTGGTCTCCAACTCCGCCACCGGGTCCGCACTGTCGACGTTCAACACCAACAGCTGCGCACCACCTGCCGTCACCGCGGTTTTCACCGCTTCACTCGGCTGACGATGATGCAGCACCACGGCCACGTCGCTGTCCTTCAAGCTGGCCGTTAATTGCTGCAACGCCTCGGGTGTCCAGTCCGCATCAGGCCGTGCATCGGTGCTGGCTACTTCCAGGTTCAGGCTGCTGATCAAATAGGCGAAATGATCGCTCAGGCTGACCACGCTCAGGTTGTCCGCCTTTGCCAATCGCGCTTCGCTGTCGGCGTTGAGCTTGAGCAGGCGCTGCTTGAGGGCGGCGAGGTTGGCGTCGATCTTCGGTTTGGCGCTCGGCGCCAGGCGGCTCAGGTCAGCGGCCATCACATCGGCCATGCGGCCCATGTTATTGCTCGATTGCCACGGCTGGCTGTTCAAGCCATCGGTGCTGCCCGGCTGCACGGCGATACCCGGCAAGCCGCCGTCCACCGGGCGTGCGGCGTCTACTTCGACGATTCGGATATTGCTGCGCCGTGCCACGGGGTAGAGCGGGTCATCCGCCCATAATGAGCGCAGGCCGATAGCGGCGTCTGCCTCCTGGGCCAGGGTATTCAACGTCGGCGCGCCACGGCCGGTGAAGTAAGACACTTGCCGCGAGCCGGGCAGGTTGGCCGGGGCAGCGCGCTCAAGCTTCACGTCGGTGCCGTTGAGCAGTACCTCGGCCAAGCCGTAAGTAATGGGCAGCGAGGCCAGGACCTTGACCGGCTTTTTGGCTTTGGTCAGGGCGGCATGGCCAAGGCCTTGGTTGACTTTAAAGTCGTTGGGATTAAACCCGTCAACGGCGGCCAGCACCGAGGTGCTGATCAGGCAGGCGATGGCCAAGGCCAGTGGGCGAAAGACAGGGCGCATTATCCAAGATTCCCTTTGAGGCTGGGCACTGTGCCGCGCGCGATGGCGGCGAAGGCGAAGGCGATACCGGCGACCAGAATGATGGCGGCGCCGGACGGGACAGGCAGGTCGAAGATGATCGGCAGCAGAATGCCGCACAGCGTGCTCACCGTGGCGATCACCACCGAGACCCAGAAAAAACCTTTGAGCGATTGGCTCAGCAGGCGAGCTGCCGCTGCCGGAATCACCAACAGGGCGCCGACCAGAATGGCGCCGATCACCTTGACCGCGGCCACGGTGATCAGCGTCACCAGAATCACAAACAAATAGTCCAGGGTCTTCACCGCCACACCGCGTACCGCGGCCAGTTGCGGGTTGAAGCTGGCGAGCATGATGCGGTTGTACAGCGGCAGCGCCAGGGCCATCACCAGTGAGCCAACCACGGCCAGTACCAGCAAATCGTTGCCATTGACCGTCAGCACCGAGCCAAACAGCACGTTCTCGAGGATGTGCACGTTGATCTTGCCGGCCAGCGTCAGCAGCAGGCTCGCGCCCAGCGCCAGGGACACCGAGAGGAACACGCCAATCAGGGTATCCGGCGCCAAACCGGTGCGGTTGCGCAGGTAATTGAGCAGGATGCCGAACAGCAGGCAGTAGCCGAACAGGGCGCCATACGGCCCGGTGTAGGGTTCACCCAACAGAATGCCCACGGCCACGCCGGTCAACGCGGCATGCCCGACTGCTTCGGAGAAAAACGCAAAGCGCTTGACCACCACCAGCGTACCCAGGCCGCCCAGTACCGGGCCGATCAGTAAGCCGGCGAGCAACGCATTGACCACAAAGCCATAGGCCAGCGCTTCCGGCAGATACCCGGAAGACGCCCAGCCCTGGACCATTAAACGAAACGCTTCATAGCTCATTGCGCCGGGCTCCGGGGGTGGGTGGAGAACAGGGTCAGCAGGCGGTCCGGGGTCAGCGCCTCTTTTGGCGTGGCGTCGAACAGCACACGGCGGTTGAGGCCGGTGACGCGGTCGGCCAGGCGGCCAACGGCTTCCAGGTCGTGTTCGATCCACAGCACGGTGATCCCGGCCAGGCGCCAGTCGCTCAGCAGGCGTTCGAATACCTGGATGCCAGCTTCATCGAGCGCCGACATCGGTTCATCCAGCACCAGCAGGTGCGGCGCCGGGATCAGGCCCTGGGCCAGCAACACACGCTGACGCTCACCGCCGGACAACGCGCCCATACGGCGTTTACGTTTGTCTTGCATGCCGACGCGTTCCAGCGCCTCGCCAATCGCCCCGGCGTAATGCCTGGACAGGCCAAGGAACGCCGGGCGCCGCTGGCACATGGCGGCCATGAAGTCGTCGACCGTGATCGGCAAGCCCCGATCGAACTCCAGCGCTTGCGGTACATAGCCGACGGTGCCGGGCGTGGACGGCCATCGCAGGCGCAATTGGCCCTGGTGTGGCGTTTGCCCCAGCAAGGTCTTGATCAGCGAGCTTTTACCGCCGCCGTTGGGGCCGACCAGCGCGTGGATGCTGCCCGGCTGGACCTGGAAGCTCACGCCATCGAGGATTACCGTGCGGCCGAGGGTCAGCGACACCTTGTCGAACTCAATCGTCGGGCCAATGCTGGCCACCTTCAGTTGTTCCGCCGCCGTCATGCCCCCGACTCCTGAATCGCCCGCACCACGGTGTTGAGGTTGCCGGTCATTTCCACTTCGTACTTCTCGGGGGTGTATTCGCCGTAGGAGATGTGCGACAGCGGGTACAGCTTGACCCCGGATTCACGCTGGATGGTCTCGACGTAGGTGGACGGGAAATCCATCTCCGAGAAGATCACCTTCACATCGAGGGCGCGCAGTTCGTCGATGGTTTTTTTCAGCTGGCTGGGGCTCGGCTCGATACCGTGGGCCGGTTCAACCACCGCGGTGACTTCCAGGCCGAACTCACGCAGCAGGTAGTCGTAGGCCGCGTGCACCGTGGCCACGCGCAGGTCGGGGTTGGGCGCGCTGGTCAGCTTGGCCAGGGCGTCGGCGCGCATCTGGCGCAGGCGCTTGCCGTAGGCACGGGCGTTCTGGGTGTAGGTCTTGGCGTTGTCCGGGTCGAGTTTGCCCAGCTCGCGGGCGATGTTGTTGACCTGGGCAATCGATGCGCTGATCGACAGGAAGGTGTGCGGGTTAACCACCTTGCCTGCACCGCGTGCGGCATTGCCGGTGGCGGCCAGCAGCGGCACATTGGCGTTGGCCTCGATCACCGGGATGTCCGGGCGCTCGCTGGTGGCGATCATGCGGTCGGCGAAATCGTCATGGCCGACGCCGTTGAGCACGATCACGTCCAGCGTGCCGATACGCTTGATGTCTTCGGCGCGCGGCTCGTAGGCGTGCGGGTTGAAACCGGCCGGGATCAGCGGCACCACCTCGGCCTTGTCGCCGACGATGTTGGTTACGTAGCTGTAATAAGGGTGCAGGGTGATGCCGATGCGCAGGCGTTTAGCCGCCTCGGCATTCGCCAACGGTGCGAGCATCAGGCTGAACAGGCTGACCAGCAACACGCGTAACAGGGGAGATGAAATAGACATGGGCACTCGGTCTTCTCGGTCAGTGACGGTGCTGGCGGGTGACGCCTGCATCGAATTGCGCGACCACCTGCTGCCAGCCGGCCGCGATCAGCGCCTGGTCAGTGAGGTCGGAAGGGGCGGCGAGGTTGGCTTGGCGGTTGAGCCAGATATCCGGCTCGGCGCCGTGCACGCGCATCAGCAGCGAGCCGCTGGCACTGGGCGTCTGGCTCAGGCCCACATAGGCCGAAGGTTCCAGCAACTGCCAGCGATGGTCGCCTCGGCTGACCGAGCTGGCGTCCTGGGCAAACGGTGCGAAACCTTCTTCGGCCAGTTGCTCAGGCGTCGGCAGGGCGCTTTGCTCCTGTTGCAGCAGCTGGATCTCATCCAGGGTCACCCGCAGGTCGGCGTAGATGCCTTGCTCGGAGGCGCTGAGGTCGCGGCGGGCGTCCAACTGGTGGCTGGGCAGTGCAGCGACTTCCTGAGTTTCACCGTGCAGGGCGATCACCGAGCCGGCCACCGCCAGGATGATCAGGCACAGCAGCAGCACGTAGAGGGTTTCGTGGCCGGCGCCTGCCGGGCGTACAACCTGTGTCGTGCTCATTGAGGTGGGATATCCGCTTGGTCGATTTCCACCACGTGGCCGGGGCCTGCGTCAAACAGCACGTAGAACTCGGCCGCAGGCTTCTTGAAGGTCAGGGTCGAGTCCTGGCCCAGTTTGCCGGGCAGCAGGATGGTTTCGTCGTAGCCGATCACGTCCAGGGTCACACCTGGGGCGCCGCTGCCGTCGGAAAAGCCCCCGGTGCACTGGATCTGCTCGCCGGCGATCTCTTTGCATTCGCACATCGGGTTGTGGGCCAGGGCAACGGTACTGAAACCGGCGCCGAGCAACAGCGCGGCGCCGGCGCGGGTCAGGCGCTTCAAAGTCATGGTTTAACTCCTTGCTTGTTCAGCCAGGCAATGGTGGCAGGCGAGGCCTGGCTCAGCGGGATGGAACCCTGGTGCATCGTGCCGTCCCAACCTTCCATGGTGACCCACAGTTCGGCGTCGGCCGGCGTGCGTTCCGGCACCGGCAGGGCGGCGCCCATGCGGTACGGCGTGCCGAAGAAGATCACCCCGGCGGCGCGCAGGCTGCGCGGTTTGCCGATACGCAGGTAGGTGGCCTTGACCTGCTCGGCGCAGGTGTCGCACAGGGCGGCGTTGAAGAATTTCATCGGCCCGGCCGGGTCCGGGCGTGGGCCTTCATTGCGAAATTCGGCGAGTTTCAGGCTCCACGGCCCGACCTGCACGTCACCGACTACCCGCTCACCAATGCCGGTGTCGCCGCGAAACAACGCGGCATCGGCAAAGTACTTGGGCATGAACCCCAGCGGCACCAGCAACAGCAGGATGTTGATGTGGAACCGCCATTTCAGCCAAAAGGCGCGCAGCGGCGAAGGGGGTGTAGCGCGAGTGACCTTGCTCATGAGTTGGCCTGCGAAGTTTCAGCCTGCAGGGCGGGGGCGGCAGCCTGCGCACGCTGCGTCTTGGCTTCGCGCTTGAGGGCATTGAGCGTGGCCAGGGCGGTGCGCTTGGTCCAGATCAGCAGGCCGCTCAACACCATCATGCTCAGCACCAGGCCGAAGAACGCCCAGATCAGCTTGATCCACAGCCCGCCAAAGTCGCCGGTGTGCAGTGGGCGCATGGATTCGGTGACGAACTCCAGCGTCGAGCGGTCGGACAGCAAGTGTGACACCGCGATTTCGCCGTTGTAGGGGTTGAGTTGAGCGGTCTGGAACATCAGCGGATACCAGCCGCGCCCGCCGATTTGCAGGTGGCTGTAGGCATTGAGCGGCAGGAACACAAACGTGGCATCCAACCCGGGAATGCGTTGGGTGGCAATTTTGATGGCTTCGTCCAGCGCGATCATCGGCGCCGGCACGCCGGGCGCGGACATTGGCACTTTCTCGCGGGCAATCACCGGGACGATCGGTTCGCTGGAGATGGAAATTTGGTTATCCCCCAGGATCGCCTGGATCAGGAACCAGGTGCCGGTGATGGAAATCACCGCAATAAACCAGATTGACCAGATCCCGCTCAGGCGGTGGAAATCGCCCCAGAAGATCCGCGCGCCGTGGCGGATGCGCAGGGTAGGGCGCAGAAAACCCTTCCAGAAGCGTTTGTAGACCACCAGCCCCGTCACCAGCGACGCCAGCAACGGCAGGCCGAGCGCCGAGACCAGATACCAGCCCCAACTGAAACCATTGGTGAACGGCACCAGCCACCAGCCGTGCAGGGCGCGGGTAAATTGCTTGAAATCGAACGACGGGCTGATGCCCTGGATGGCCCCGGTGTACGGGTTGACGTAGACCTCCACGGAACGCCCATCGGGGTAACTGAGGTCGACACTGAGCGCGAAGTGCGTTTCGTCCGGGCGGATGATCGACTGCACAATCGCCTTGGGCTCGTCGCGTTTGATGGCGGCGATCACTTGGTCGAAGCTGAGCATTTGCGCGTCATCCGACGGCTTGCTCGCGCGAATATCCGGGTTGGCCAGCCAGACGATTTCCTGGCTGACCACTGCCAGGGTGCCGGTGACGCAGACGATCAGTACAAAAAACCAGATGGGCAATGCCAACCAGCTGTGTACGAGAAACCAGAGTTTTGAGCGTGACTTCTTCGACATGTGAATGAGGGTCTTGATCGGAGGGGGGCGAAAGAGGCCCGGAAAAGGCCGGTCGTAGCTTTTGCTGACGCGACGGGCTGTATCTAAGTTAAGACGGATGAGAATCAGAAATCCCTAAGCCGGATATGAAAGAAAATGTTTCAGGTTCACATTCACAGCGGCTTGAAGCGCTGATCGAACACGAAACATGTTCCAAGCCATCACCCAGGCGCCATTGATGGGGCGGGGCGGCTGCGTAGGATGGGCTTATGCCGTTGAGCCAGCCTCAAGAAACGTGAGCCCTAAGAAAAATGACTGCCAGAACCCTTTACGACAAACACATCGACTCCCACACGGTGTGCGCCCTGGATGACCAAGGCCATGTGCTGCTTTATATAGACCGCCAGGTGATCAACGAGTACACCAGCCCCCAGGCCTTCAGCGGCCTGCGTGAGGCCGGGCGCAAGGTTTGGCGCCCCGGCACGGCATTGGCGGTGGTCGACCATGTAAACCCCACCACGCCCAAGCGCATCGCAGCCATGCCCGACGCGGGCGGCGCGCGGCAAGTGTCGTACCTGGCGCAGAACTGCCAGGATTTCGGCATCGAGCTGCTGGACATCCTCGACAAACGCCAAGGCATCGAACACGTGATTGCCCCCGAGCAGGGCTTCATCCTGCCGGGCATGGTGATCGCCGCCGGTGACAGCCACACCACCACCTACGGCGCCCTCGGTGCATTCGGCTTTGGCATCGGCACCTCGGAAATCGAGCATTTGCTGGCCTCGCAGACGCTGGTCTATAAACGCCTGAAAAGCATGCGCGTGACGGTTGAAGGTGAGCTGGCGCCAGGCCTCACCTCCAAAGACGTGATCATGGCGCTGATCGGCAAGGTCGGCGCGTCCGGTGCCACCGGTTACGCCATTGAATTTCGCGGTTCGACCATCGATGCGCTGAGCGTCGAGGCGCGCATGACCATTTGCAACATGGCGGTGGAAGCCGGTGCGCGTGGCGCCTTCATGGCGCCGGATGAAAAAGTCTTCGCCTACCTCAAAGGCAAGCCCCGCGCGCCCAAGGGTGAGGTGTGGGAACAGGCACTGGTGGGCTGGCGCCAACTGCATTCGGACGCAGGCGCGGTGTTCGACCAGGAAGTGCAGCTGGATGCCAACACCCTGGAGCCGATGGTCACCTGGGGCACCAGCCCCGACCAGGCTGCGCCGATTGGCGCGCGTGTACCCGACCCGCAAGACGTCAGCGACCTGATCCTGCGCCAGGACATGCGCCGCGCCCTCAACTATATGGGTCTGGAAGCCGGCATGCCGCTCAGCGATATCGTGATCAGCCACGCGTTTATCGGCTCCTGCACCAATGCCCGTATCGAAGACCTGCGCGACGCGGCCAGTGTGGTGCGCGGCAAACACGTGGCCGAGCATGTACGGGCGATGATCGTGCCCGGCTCCACCGAGGTGCGTGACCAGGCCGAGGCCGAAGGGCTGGCGGCAATCTTCATCGACGCCGGTTTCGAATGGCGGCAGTCCGGCTGCTCGATGTGCCTGGCGATGAACGACGACGTGCTGGCCCCCGGCGACCGCTGCGCTTCCAGCACCAACCGTAATTTCGAAGGCCGCCAGGGCGCGGGTGCCCGCACGCACCTGATGAGCCCGGCAATGGTCGCCGCCGCCGCGATCACTGGCCGCCTCACCGATATTCGCCACTTTGGAGACCGCGCATGAGCCTGCAACCTTTCACCCTGGTTACCGGCAAAGCCGCGCCGATGCTGGCGGCGAATATCGACACGGATGTGATCATGCCCAAGCAATTTCTCAAAGGTATCGACCGCAGCGGCCTCGACCGTGGGCTGTTCTTCGACCTGCGCTTTTTGGCGTCGGGCGAGCCCAACCCTGAGTTCGTGCTGAACCAGCCGGCCTGGCAGGGCGCGAGCTTTATGGTGGTGGGGCCGAACTTCGGCTGTGGTTCCAGCCGTGAACATGCGGTGTGGGGCTTGAAGCAAATGGGCATCCGCGCGCTGATCGGCAGCAGCTTTGCCGGGATTTTCTATGACAACTGCCAGCGCAATGGGGTGTTGTTGATTACCCTGGACGAGGCGGTGTTGCACAAACTCGGGCAGACCGTCAGCACGCCTGCCCACGCGCAGATCAGCGTGGACCTGCAAACCCAGGAAATTCGTTTGGCCGATGGCCAGGTCATTGCATTCAAGATCGACACCCTACGCAAGACCGCGCTGGTGCTCGGCCTGGATGCAATTGGCAGCACGTTGCAGCGCCGTGAGCAGATCAAGGCCTTCGAGCGCCAACACTTGGCGGCCAACCCCTGGCTCAGTTGACACGCCCGGCGCCTTGGACTTAAGTGGGACCGACAAGGAAGTCGGCTCATTATAAGAAAAGGAAATTCCTGACATGGACGTGCTCAACGTTGATCTTGAATCAACGCTGTCGACCCGCAACGCACGCTTGATCATCTTCGCCCGTGGCGTCTCGGATTTTGGCGCATTCCTCAACATGGTGGCGCTGTCCACCTATGTCTATTGGCTCAGCCAAAGCGTGGTGTTCGTCAGTATTTTTCTGGCCTGCCGCGTCACCGGCGGGATTGTCGCCAGCCTGTTCGGCATCCCGTTTTTCCGGCGCTTCGCGGGGCGCAGCACCTTGGCGGGGCTTGACTTGGCCCGGGCGCTGTTGCTGACGCCGCTGCTGCTGTTGGTACCGGCGCATCAACTGAGCGTCCTGCCTTTCATCGCATTTGGCATTGGCGTGTGTAATTCATTGTTCGCGATTGGCCTGAACAGTCAATTGCCAACCTGGGTGGCACTGGAGCAGCGGGTGAGCACCAATGCCTGGATCACCTCGGCGGCGGCCACCGGCGCGGTGTTTGGCAGTTTGCTGTCCGGGCTATTGATCGCCACGGGAGGCTTTGAGGCGGTGTTTGCCGTGAATATCGGCACCTACGTATTGGCCGCCGGCCTGATCCTGCCGTTGCGCGCTTTGTATTCGGTGGCCGTTGCCGCGCATCGCGGGCTCTCAGCCGAATGGCGCGAGCTGACCCAAGGCCTGCGGGGCGCCCCGGTGCTGGCGGCGATGCTGTTGATCAGCCTGCTCGACACCCTCGGCAGCGCGGCGCATAACGTCGGCTGGCCGGTGCTGTCGCAGTACATTTCGCCGGACACGGCCAAGACCGTCATGGGGTATCTGCTGGCGGTCTGGGCATGTGGCAAGTTCGTCGGTGCGCGAATCGCCAGTACGCTGTTGAAACGCCGCGGCACTCAGGCCATGGAAGGCCTGTTCATGCTGGGCGTGGCGCTGATGTCCAGCGGCTTTATCCTGACCTTCCAGCAAACCGAGCTATGGCTGGCACTGCTGTATGTGGTGTGGGCCGGGCTGGGCGATGGCGTGTCCGAGGTCGCGCTGGTCTCCCGCGCGCAAAGCGAGCCGGATAGCTTGCGCCTGCCGCTGTTCAGCTTATTGACCCTGATTCAGATGGCCGGCTTCGGCGTGGGCATGCTGGTGGTCGGGCCGTTCTACCTGACGTGGACGCCGGCGCAGGTGATTGTGTTGTTTCATGGGGTGCCGCTGACGGCCTTGCTGGTCATGACTGCATTGCTTGGGTACAGCGCCAATCGACGCGGTGCAGTGTGCGAAGACAAACGTTGTTGAAGCCTCCCACACGCTTACTGCCAACCCCACACCCCTGTGGCGAGCGAGCTTGCTCGCGTTGGGCTGCGCAGGGCAAGCCTGCTCGCCACAGGGATGAGCAGCACGATTAGCACCCGCCGCCGCGTCAGATCGACAACCCCTTGAAGTGCTCCTGCAAAAACTCCACACAGGCTCTTAATTTCCCGGAGTAGGCCAAGCGTGTCGGGTACACCGCCCATACGTTGGCGCTCTGGGTGTAGGCGTGCAGCACCTGCACCAGCTTGCCTTGTTCCAGCAACGGCTTTACGTCCCACATCGAGCGCAGCAATACACCGCGCCCGTCCAGCGCCCACTGCAATACGATTTCGCCATTGTTGGAAGACAGTGGCCCGCGCACGCGCACGCTTTCGGGGGCGCCATCACGCTCCAGGTTCCAGATGCCGAAGGCGTTGTCGCGCTCTTTGAGCACCAGGCAGTCGTGCTGTTCCAGGTCACTTAACTGCTGTGGCGTGCCGCGCCGCTTGAGATAGGCCGGCGCGGCGCACAGTACCCGACGATTGCTCACTAGGCGCCGGCCGATGTGCTGGCCGGGAATGTCATCGCCCACGCGGATCTCCAGGTCGAAACCTTCGCTGACGATGTCCACCACGCGGTCGAACAGGTCCAGGCGGATCTCCAGGTCCGGGTACTGTTCGGCCAGCAATGACAGGGCCGGCGCCACGTGGTTGCGGCCAAAGCCGAAGCTGCTGCACACATGCAGATGCCCGCGCGGGCTGTCATGGGCGTCGCTGAGTTCGTCGGACAGTTGCTGGAAGTCTTCGAGGATGCGCACGGCCCAGCGCTGCACCCGTTCACCGTCTTCGGTCAGCGCAATACGTCGGCTGGTGCGGTGCAGCAGGCGGGTGGCCAGGGTGGTTTCGAGGATCTGGATGCGCTTGCTGACATACGCAGGCGACAGCCCCAGCTCATCGGCGGCGGCGGCGAAACCCGCTTTGCGGATCACGGTCAGGAACACCCGCAGGTCTTCGGGTAGGGGCACGGTATCTTTCTTATTAGTCATCAGAAACAGGCATGGCGACATGAGCCGCCAGAATAGCACCGGTGTGGCGAGGGAGCTCGCTGCCGCTGGACCGGGCTGGTGCTTCAGTGCGCAGCGCTCCCATGTTTTTTGGGGCCGCTGCGCAGCCCAGCGGGAGCAAGCTCCCTCGCCACAGGGGATGGGTTTACTCGGCGGCGATCTTCGCCTGCGCCGCAGCGCGTGCATGGCGGCCATGCTTGAGGGCGATGGGCGCCATTTTTTCGCGGTCCAGCTCGCCTTCCCACGCGGCCACCACCAAGGCGGCGACGGCGTTGCCGATGATATTGGTCAGTGAGCGGCATTCAGCCATGAAGCGGTCGACGCCCAAAATCAGCACCATCGCCGCCACTGGCACGGTCGGCACCACCGCCAGGCTTGCGGCCAATGCCACAAAGCCCGCACCGACCACGGCGCCCGCGCCCTTGGAGGTAAGCATGGCCACCGCCAGCAAGGTCAGTTGTTGCTCCAGTGGCAGGTGCGTATTGGTCGCCTGAGCCAGGAACAGCACCGCCAACGTCATATAGATGTTGGTGCCGTCGAGGTTGAAGGTGTAGCCGGTCGGCACCACGATGCCCACCACGCCTTTGGATGCGCCGAGGCTTTCGAGTTTCTGGATCAGTTGCGGCAGCGCCGACTCCGAGGAGCTGGTGCCGAGTACGATCAACAGTTCTGACTTGATATAGCCCATCAACTTGAAAATGCTGAAGCCGGCGTAACGCGCGATGCTGCCCAACACCACCGCGACAAAGAAAAACGCGGTGATATAGAAGGTGCCGACCAACTTCAGCAGCGGCAGCAGCGAACCCACCCCGTACTTGCCGATGGTGAAGGCAATGGCGCCGAAGGCCCCGATCGGGGCGACGCGGCTGATCATGCCGACGATGCGGAAAAACACTTCGCTGGCCTGGTTGATAACGCCCACCAGTGGCCGCGCCTTTTCGCCGACCATTACCAGGCCCAGGCCGAACAGTACGGAAATAAACAGCACCGGCAGGATTTCGCCCTTGGCGAAGGCATCGAAAAAGGTGCCCGGAATAACGTTCAGCAGAAAACCGGTCACGCCTTCACTGTGCTGCGCCTGGCCGACAAACCCGGCGATGGCCGAACTGTCCAGGGTCTTCACATCGATATTGAAGCCCACGCCGGGGTGCAGCAGGTGCGCGGATAGAATGCCGATCAGCAGGGCGATGGTGGAGACGATTTCGAAGTACAGCAGCGCCTTGCCGCCAACCCGGCCCACCTGTTTCACATCGTGCATGCTGGTGATGCCGGAAACCACCGTGCAGAAGATGATCGGGCCGATGATCATCTTGATCAGTTTGATAAACCCGTCGCCCAGGGGCTTGAGGTCGATGCCGACTTGCGGCCAGACGTGGCCGATCAACACGCCCAGCGCAATGGCGATGAGCACCTGTACGTACAGGGTTCCCAGCAGTTTTTTGAGTGTCATTGTTATTATCTCAATCGTTTTTTGGGCAAGCAGAACCCGTCGCAGGCCATCAGCAGCCTGCGAGGCGGGTCTTTCAGGTCACGGGGTTACAGCATTCAGCGCAGGAAGGTCAGGACTTCGCCCAGCAACAGTTCAGGGACTTCTTCAGCTATGTAGTGGCCGGCCGGCAGGGCCTTGCCACGCACGTCGGTGGCGACTTTCTGCCATTCCTTGAGCGGCTCGAAACAGCGGCCGACGGTGCCTTCGGCGCCCCACATCACCAGCAACGGCAGGTTCAGGTGGTTGCCGGCGTCGATATCCCCCTGGTCGTGCTCAAGGTCGATACCGGCGGCAGCACGGTAGTCCTCGCAGATACCACGCGCAGTGCCCGGCAGTTGCAGGCAGCGCAGGTATTCGGCGAAGGCCTCATCGGTGAACGGCTTGAGGCCGGCACTGCGGCTGCCCATCACGCTGCGCAGGTACAGCTCGGGGTTGCTCTCGATCAAGGCTTCCGGCAACGGCGCCGGGCGGATCAGGAAGAACCAGTGCCAGTAGGCGCGGGCAAACGCTTCATCGGTCTGGGCGTACATCGACAGGGTCGGCGCGATATCCAGCAACACCATGCGCTGTACCGCTTTTGGATGGTCCAGCGCCAGGCGATGGGCAACGCGGGCGCCACGGTCGTGGGCCAGTACCGAGAACTGCTCCAAGCCCAGGGCCTGCATCAGTTCGACGCCGTCACGGGCCATTTCGCGTTTCGAGTAGTTGGCGTGTTGCTCATCTGCTGGCGGCTTGCTGCTGTCGCCATAACCGCGCAGGTCGGCAGCCACCACAGTGAAATGCTCAGCCAGCTGTTCGGCGACTTTATGCCAGATGACATGGGTTTGCGGGTGCCCGTGCAGCAGGAGCAGACCGGGACCTGTACCGCCTTTGCGGTAGCTGATGTCCACGCCATTGACGTGGCAGTGGTCTTTTTGGAATCCGGCGAACATGGAATGACTCCTTGTGATGATTGCCTGCATCGTGGAATCACCCAGCGTTCGGGGCAAGGGGGAAAACGTGGAGGGGTTGTTCATGAAGTGTGTAGGAGCCCGATCTTCCAAACGATGAAGACCCAGTGTGGGAGCGGGCTTGCTCGCGAAAGCGTCAGTTCAGTCACCTGATTTGTTACCTGATACACCGCTTTCGCGAGCAAGCCCGCTCCCACATTTGGATGTGTATGGGACCAGGCAATTCAGCCTTGCTTGAACATCGCCATGGCGCGCTCACGGATCTGCGCTTCGGTCAGGTCTTCCTTGCGCGTAGCCAAAAACCACAGGTGCCCAAACGGATCCTTCACGCTCGCCGAGCGGTCGCCATAGAACTGATCCTTCGGCTCAGACACCACGCTGGCGCCTGCTGCAACGGCTTGTTCGAATTGCGCATCCACGTCGTTCACGTACAGGTGCAGGCCGACACTGGTGTGTTCAGCCGGGTTGCGCAGGGCCATGTCAGCGCAGGGTGAGCCGAGCATGATTGCCGAGTCGCCAATGCGCAGCTCGGCGTGGCCGACTTTGCCGTCGGGCATGTCCAGGCGCATGACCTGGGTGGCGCCGAAGGCTTTCTTGTAAAACTCGATGGCCTCGCTCGCGTTGTCGATGCCCATGTAAGGCGTGACGCTGTGATAACCCTCGGGAATAGGTTTAACGCTCATATCGTTCTCCTTGGTGGTGGTTTTGGAGGCACGGCCTTTTCACTATAGGCCACGTATCGCGCGGCCTGCGGGTAGCCGACGAGGTGTTGGCCAGGCAACAGTGAACAGGCAGACTGCTGCGCCAAAGGCGCTTTTGGATCCCGATTTTACGGCCAACCCAGCGGTTTCCGGGCTCGGCACAGAAGCTGCAATAGACCAGGCAAACCATTCGCCCGAGAGCGTTGTATGTCTGTACTGCCTGTATCTGCCGATTACCCGATTCACACGCCCCACGCCGACCTGATCCGCGATGAAGCCCAGGCGATTGCCGTCGCCCATCGTGTCGCCGCCGTGCTGCTCGAGCAGGACGCCGAACGCGACCGCACCCGCGAGGTGCCCGCCAACGTGGTGGATTTGTATTCCAACAGCGGCCTGTGGGGCATCAGCGTGCCGCGCGAATTTGGTGGCGCCCAAGTCTCCTACGCGGTGCTGGCCCAAGTGATTGCGATTATCTCGGCGGCCGACCCGTCGCTGGGGCAAATCCCGCAGAACCACTATTGCCTGCTCGAAGACATCCGCCTGCAAGGCACACCCGAGCAGCAGGCGTATTTTTTCGGCCTGGCGCTGCAAGGTCATCGTTTTGCCAATGCGCTGTCGGAAACCGGCGGCAAGAACGTGCAGGACATCCAGGCCACTGTTCGACGCGAAGGTGACGGCTATGTGATCAACGGTCGCAAAGGCTATTGCACCGGTTCGCTGTATGCCCATTGGCTGGCGGTTTTAGCGCTGGATGAGCAGCAAAATGCGCAACTGGCCTTCGTAAAGCGCGGCACCGAAGGGCTGGTGGTAGTCGATGACTGGGACAGCATGGGCCAACGCACTACCTCCAGCGGTACTGTGCTCGCGGAAAACCTGCGGGTGCCGGCCTTTAATCTGTTTCCTACGCATAAATCCTACGACTCGCCGACCCTTGCCGGTCCTTTTGCACAGCTGACCACCGCCGCCATCGACGCCGGCATCGCCCGTGCCGCCTTGCGCGACACCGTGCAATTCGTGCAGCAATTCGCCCGGCCGTGGATCGACGCCGGGGTGGAAAAAGCCAGCGAAGACCCGCTGACCATCATTCAGGTCGGTGCCCTGGATATTCGCCTGGAAGCCGCCGAAGCCCTGTTGGAGCGCGCCGGTTTGGCCCTGGACGCGGCACGCCCGGCGCCAAATGAAGACAACGTCGCCCAGGCTTCCCTGGCGGTGGCGCGGGCCAAGGTGCTGACCACTGAAATCGCCATCGAAGCCAGCAACAAGCTGTTCGAACTCGGCGGCACCCGCTCGACGCTGAAGAAGCACAACTTCGACCGCCACTGGCGCAATGCGCGGGTGCACACGCTGCATGACCCGGTGCGCTGGAAATACCACGTGGTGGGCAACTGGCTGCTCAATGGCACCAAGCCGCCACGTCACGACTGGTCATAAGCCATGGCCGAATTGTTCAAACACATCTATTGGGCCGACATCGGCCAAGCCTGCCTGGAAACCCTGAGCATGCTCGGCGCCGCCCTGGGTTTTACCGTGTTGCTGGGGTTGCCGCTGGGCGTGTTGTTGTTTCTGACCGGCAAGCGTCAATTGCACGAAGCGCTGGTGGTGTATCGGTTGTTGTCGGTGGTGGTCAACGTGCTGCGTTCGCTGCCGTTCATCATCCTGCTGATTGTGCTCATCCCGCTGACCACCTTGCTGGTCGGCACCTCCCTTGGGGTGCCGGGCACCATCCCGCCGCTGGTGGTGGGCTGTACGCCGTTTTTTGCACGGCTGGTGGAAACCGCGTTGCGCGAAGTCGACCGCGGTGTGGTCGAGGCTACCCAATCCATGGGTGCGAGTACCTGGCAGGTGATCCGCCACACGCTGCTGCCGGAGGCTCGCGCTGGGCTGCTGGCGGCGGTCACCGTCACCGCGATTGTGCTGGTGGACTACACCGCGATGGCTGGGGTGATCGGCGGCGGCGGCCTGGGTGACCTGGCGATTCGCTATGGCTACCAGCGGTTCCAGACCGACGTGATGGTGGTCACCGTGGTGCTTTTGCTGGTGCTGGTGCAGGCCCTGCAGATGACCGGTGACCGTTTGGTGGCGCGCTATAGCCGCCGTTAATTCTTATAAAGCTGATCGTGGAGCATTCATGAAAAAGTCCCTGGCCATTTTGGCTGCTGTCCTGTCGTTCAATGCGTTCGCCAACGAGACATTGGTGGTGGGCGCGACCCCCGTGCCCCACGCGGAAATCCTCGAGTTCGTCAAACCGGTGCTGGCCAAGGAGGGCGTGGATCTGCAGATCAAAGTCTTTACCGACTTCATCCAGCCCAACCAGCAATTGGCGCTGAAAAACATCGACGCCAACTACTACCAGTACCGGCCGTTTCTGGATGATTACAACAAGACTCGCCACACCGACCTGGTGCCGGTGGTGGGCGTGCATATCGAGCCGTTTGGCGCCTATTCGACGCGGATCAAAAACATCGCTGAATTGAAGGACGGCGCCACCGTGTCGATCCCCAATGACCCGGTGAATACCGGCCGCGCGCTGGTGCTGCTGGATGAGGCCGGGCTGATCACACTCAAAGACCCGGGCAACACCCTCAGCACCCCGCGTGATATCGCGCAGAACCCCAAGCACCTGAAAATCCGTGAACTGGAAGGCGCCTTGCTGGCCCGTTCGGTGAGCCAGGTGGACCTGGCGTTTGTGTTTGCCAATTACGCACTGGAGGCGGGGATTGATACCAACAGTGCGTTGATTGTGGAGAAGGGCAAATCGCTGTACGTCGAGTACCTGGTGGCGCGGCCGGATAACATCAACGACCCGGGTATCCAGAAGCTGGCCAAGGCGCTGAACTCCGATGAAGTGCGCCAGTTCATCCTCACGCGCTACAAAGGCCAGATTGCACCTGGGTTCTAGCCTCAACTGAGATCAAATGTGGGAGCTGGCTTGCCTGCGATAGCAACACCACGGTGTCACTGGCATACCGAGGTGTCTGCATCGCAGGCAAGCCAGCTCCCACACTGATTGGGTTTGCAGATCAGGTGTCGGGGGTGGGCTCCAACAACTGCGCGCCGGGCCCACGCTCACCAAGCAGGTCATCCTGATTGCGCAACGGGCACGCCTCCAACGACAAACACCCACAGCCGATACACCCACTGAGCTTGTCGCGCAGCAGCAATAACTTGTTGATGCGCTCATCCAGGTCCTCTCGCCACAGCGCCGACAACCGTTCCCAGTCCTCAGTCGTCGGTGTGCGCCCATCCGGCAAGGTCTGCAACGCCTCGCCAATCGTCGCCAGCGGAATGCCCAAGCGTTGGGCGATCTTGATCACCACCACCCGCCGCAACACATCCCGTGGATAGCGGCGCTGGTTGCCGGCATTGCGATTGCTCTTGATCAGCCCCTTGGCTTCATAGAAGTGCAGAGCCGTAACCGCCACGCCACTGCGGGCGGCCAATTGGCCGACGGTAAGTGCTTTGTTGAGCATGAAAAACTCCGAAACAACGCTTGACCTTGACTTAACTAGAGGTTTTACCCTGCGTGGCATCGAATCGCAAGATTCTGCCTACAGAGAAAGGGGAGTGTTCATGCAGGTATCAGAGAAAAATCGCGGCTTCACTCAACTGATCGAGTTTCAGATCGAGCCCCAGCAGCAACTGGCGCTGGTGGCGGCCTTGTCCACCCAAAGCGAGCGCTTGGCCCAGGGCCATGGCGGCTTTATCAATGCGAGTGTGCAGGTCAGCGATGACGGGCGGCGGGTGCTCAATTACCTGCAATGGCGCTCGCGCGAGGAGGGCGAGGCGGCCTTTAAATGCTTTGAGCACGGCGAAGAAGATTTTTGGACGCTGATCCGCGCCCACCAGGCCACGGCGGTGACCTTCGGTTCGTTCCAGGTTCTGCGCAGCTTTGAGCGCAGCCATGACAACGCGTTGCACTGCCGCCTAAATGGATAAGTGCAGCATCCGTTCGCCCTGCACGTTTTCGCCAGGGCGGCGCTTGTTTACCGCCAACTCGCCGATCTTGATCAGCCGCGTGCGCGTGACGTTGCGGCTCAAGCCCAGCAGGTTGGCAGTGTGCACCTGGTTGTAATGGCTGAAGCGATAAGCCGCGCGCAATAACGCGTCCTCGACCTTTTCATGCAGGGCGCCGGCCTGCTCCTCAAACAGCTTTTGAAAGGCCCGCGCCAGCAACGCTTCGGCGCTGTTGTCGGTGCCGTGCTGGCTGTCGTCCTGGCGTTCGATGCGCATGTTCGACAGGCGCAAATCATCGCGTTCGATCACGCCGTTACGGCAGATCAACAGGGTGTGGTGAATCACGTTTTCAAGCTCGCGGATATTGCCCGGCCAGCTGTAGCTTTTGAGCTTATGCTCGGCCTCGCGGCTGATGGTGATCGGGCCGTAACCCAGGCGTTGGCTGTAGGCCTGGATGAAGTGCCGGGTCAGCGGCAGGATATCGCCGGGGCGCTCGCGCAGCGGGCTGAGCTCCAGGCTGACCACGTCGAGGCGGTAGTAGAGGTCTTCGCGAAAATGCCCGGCGTTGATGGCCTTTTCCAACTGCACGTTGGTCGCGGCCAGTACACGCACATCAATTGGAATGCTCTTGCGCGAACCCAGGCGCACCACTTCGCGCTCCTGCAATACCCGCAGCAGCTTGACCTGGATCGCCATCGGCAAGTCGCCGATCTCATCGAGGAACAAGGTGCCGCCGTCGGCCTCTTCGAACCAGCCGGCCTTGGCGCTGAGTGCGCCGGTAAACGCACCTTTTTCATGGCCGAACAGTTCGGCTTCCACCAGGGATTCAGAGAACGCCCCGCAGTTGACTGCCACGAACGGCCGGTTACGCCGCGCGCTCAGATTATGAATGTGGCGCGCCACCAGCTCTTTACCGGTGCCGGTCTCGCCGATGATCAGCACGCTCGCTTCGCTGGGCGCCACTTGCTGGATGTGGTCGAGCAGCGCCTGGGATTTGGGGTCTTCGAAGACCTGGGCCGTGGCGCGGATCGAGGTCGCAAGGGCGGGCGAGGGCGGTAAGGTTAAAAGCTGCATGGGCACCTCTCTTAGGAATAAAACGTGGGAATCGGCAGGGATTGGTTCAACGCCCAGTCCCCCAGTTCGTGGAGTTTGTAGTCCACCGGGTCGTGCAAGGTTTGTGTGCGCAGGTTGCGCCAGTGGCGGTCCAGGCGCAGCGAGGCGTGGGTGGACCGCGCGCCGGTGACTTCAAACAGGCGGCTGCACAGGTCCAGGCCTTGGCGGGTGGCGGCGACTTTGGCGGTGGCGATGGCAATGGCCAATTGGCCGCGTTCGTGTTCGCTGAGGTTGGGGCCTTTGGCCCAGGCCTGGTCGAGCAGCTCGGCGGCGCGTTCAACCAGCAGGCGCACGCTTTCGAGGGCCACCCAGAACTCGCCGTAGTGATGCAGCACGTAAGGGTCTTGGCGTACGTCGTCGGTCGAGGATTTGTGCCACGAGCGGGTTTCGGTCAGGGTGTAATTGCGCGCTTCGTCAAAGGCGCCTTCGGCAATCCCGAGAAACATATGCGTGAACGTCAGCTGTGCGATCAGCGGGCGCAGGCAGGCGAAGGGTGTGCTCAGCGGGCCTGGGTCAAGGAGCAATTCCGATTCCTCGACGCGCACCCGCTCGAAGCTGGCGCTGCCGCTGTCGGTCTGGCGCTGGCCGATGTTGTTCCAGTCGTTGTGCAAGGTGATGCCGCTGCGCCCGCTGGGGATCGCCGCGATCAGCAGTTTGCCGCCAGCGCTTTCATCCACCGCCGAGGCGATGAGCATTTCCGAGTCACTGGCGCCGGAGCAGAAGCTTTTTTTGCCGGAGAATTCACGCCAGCCACCGAAATCCTTGACCACCGTGCGCGTGTCCAGCGGGTTGAGGGCGTTGCCCCAGAACCAGTTTTTGCGCGCGGTCTGCTCGAACCAGGGTTGCCATTGGTCCGGTCGCGCAAACAGGCGCACGGTGGCGAGCATCAGGTGGTGGAAGCCGAAGACGTGGGCGATGGAGCTGTCGACCTTGGCGAATTCGCGCACGATGCCCAGGGTTTCGCTCCAGCGCGCGCCGAGGCCGCCGTATTGGGTGGGAATACTCAGGGCCAACAGGCCGCTGTGGCGCAGGGCGTCACGTTCGGTTTTCGGTGTGCCACCACGCTCGTCACGTTCGACGGCGGTGAGCGCGAATTCGGCGGCCAGCAGTTTGGCGGTTTGCAGCGGCGAGGGCAGGACGCTGTGGGGTTTGGCTGTCACGGTGGTTCCTCAATGTCTGTTTGGCAATGAAGCCCAAATGTGGGCGCTGGCTTTTGTGGCGAGGGAGCTTGCTCCCGCTGGGGTGCGAATCGCCCCTAAAAGCCGGCGACTGCTGCGCAGTCGAACGGGAGCAAGCTCCCTCGCCACAATAAAACGCGCCTACATAGAGCCGATCTCACTGCACTCAGGCCTTCGTTTTTGGCAGCACATCATTGGCAATCATTTCGCCAAACGGGCCGGTGAGGTTGGTGACGCCGCGCCCGGCAAGGCTCGCATAGGGTTCCGGCAGCAGCGGGAACACCAGTTCGGCAAAGCGGTACGCCTCTTCCAGGTGCGGGTAGCCGGAGAAAATGAAGCTCTCGATGCCCAGGTCGGCGTATTCCTTGATGCGCTCGGCCACTTGCTGCGGGTTGCCGACCAATGCCGTACCGGCACCGCCGCGCACCAGGCCGACGCCGGCCCACAGGTTGGGGGCGATTTCCAGGTTGTCGCGGCGCCCGTCGTGCAAGGCCGCCATGCGGCGCTGGCCTTCGGAGTCAAACCGCGAGAAGGACTTTTGTGCGGCAGCGATGGTGTCGTCGCTGATGTGCTCGATCAGTTTGTCGGCGGCTTTCCAGGCGTCTTCTTCGGTTTCGCGCACGATCACGTGCAGGCGAATGCCGAACTTCACCGTGCGGCCGTGGCGTGCGGCGCGTTCGCGCACATCCGCGAGTTTTTCCGCGACGGCGGCGGGTGGCTCGCCCCAGGTCAGGTACACGTCGACCTGTTCGGCGGCCAGGTCGTGGGCGGCGTCGGAAGAACCGCCGAAATACAGCGGCGGATACGGCTTCTGCACGGGTGGGTAAAGCGCCTTGGCGTTCTGTACGCGCAGGTGCTTGCCTTCGAAATCCACCGATTCGCCCTGCAATACGCGGCGCCAGATCTGCAGGAATTCGTCGGAGACTTCGTAGCGTTCGCTGTGGTCGAGGAAGCTGCCGTCACCACGGTTTTCGTCGGGGTCGCCGCCGGTCACCACGTTGATCAGCAAACGCCCGTTGGATAAACGATCCAAGGTGGCGGCCATGCGCGCGGAGACGGTGGGCGAAATGATGCCCGGGCGAATCGCGACCAGGTAACGCAGGCGTTCGGTCAGCGGCACCAACGCCGAGGCGATGACCCAGGAGTCTTCGCACGAACGCCCGGTAGGAATCAGTACGCCGTAGTAACCCAGGCTGTCAGCCGCTTGCGCAACTTGCTTCAGATAATTGAGGGTGACCGGGCGCGCACCTTGGGTGGTGCCAAGGTAATGACCGTCGCCATGTGTCGGCAGAAACCAGAAAACATCCATGACAAATCCTTAGGCGATTTTCAGCAGAGAAGGGGAGTGCGCGGCAAACAACGGGGCTGCGCGTTCTGCTGCAAGGCGTATGCGGCTCTTCAAGGGCTCGCTGGTTATTTGGTAGTCGGTGAAGTCGGCTTCGGTGGCGTACACGCCGATCGGCAGGGTCAGTGCCTGGAAGAAGCTGAACAGCGGGCGCAGTTGATGATCGAGCACCAGCGCGTGACGTTCGCTGCCGCCGGTAGCGGCGAGCAATACCGGCGTGTTGATCAGCGAGTTGAGGCCGACCAGGTCGAACAGGTGCTTGAGCAGCCCAGGGTAGGAGCCGCGATACACCGGTGCGGCGACGATCAGCAGGTCGGCCTGTTCGATGGCCAACAGTTGCGATTCGACTTCGGCCGGCAGTTCATCACGCGACAGGGCACCGCCCAAGGGCCGGGCAATGTCGCCCAGCTCGATCAACGTGGTCTGGATCGCCAGCAACGTGGCCAGTTCGGCCAGCACGGCTTGGGTCAGCACCAGGGTGCGCGATGGGCGCCAGGTTCCGCCGGACAGGGCAACGACATTCAGGGGACGGGTCATGAACAGTTCCTTTTTCAACAGGGGTACATAACAGGTGAAGTGAAACGTGTTGAGCAAGAGCTGTACCAACGGCTGGAGGCCTTGATTGGCTTGGGCTGCAGGCTCACTGCTGAAAAGTGAAGCTGTTCGTTGCCTGGTGTTTTGTTGAATGGCTGTTGCTGACGCAACAGTTGCGTGGCGAACAGTGTTGATTCGGTGTGAGGCCATTTATAAAGGGTTACGGTTATTCCGTAAATGAACGTATTTCCATATTTATAGATCTTAAATGAATATGCTGGGCTGGCTATCGCAGGTGTCTGAACGGTTGATAGCGACTATCACGGACGGTGATTTTTCACTGCGCAAGGGCGGGAGTAGCCTGTGTTCATTGACTCGAAACCTCCTTTGCAGGGCCTCCACCATGAACCATTTCCTGGCTGTTTCCTTAATAGTTGTCAGCGCCTTCCTTGCCGGTTGTGCGACCCATCCATCGCCTGAATCGCGCCCCTACACCGCTGAAGAAACCAAGCAGTTGGCTTTGGAGGCCCTGAGCCGTCGCGGCCTGTCGTTTGATGAATACCAACAGCAACGCGCTGCACTGACCGGCCAGCCACAGAGACACTTGGGCTTTGATCATCAGGGCGAAATGAACGCCGAACGCAGTATGGTTCTGCTGGGCCGTCCCAGTTGAGCCGGTGCTCAGCGGCAAAAAGCCCGAGGATTCCCTTAAGGAACCTCGGGTTTTTTGTTTGCCATTGGGTTACTTCAGCCTGTTAAGCTGAATTTCAGGAGCGTTCCTACGCACATTTACATAAAGTGGTTCTTCTTTAATGGCATTCGATCGGTTAAACCTGACGACCTCTGTTCCGGTCGATGCCCCTGAGACGTTGTTCTCGGGAATACGCTCTGCGAGTCTTAAACGTCATGAATAAACGTCCGTTGTATTTCGACTACGCCGCCACCACGCCGGTGGATGAGCGGGTTATCCAAGTGATGGTCGAGTGTCTGGGCTTCAATGCCAATTTCGGTAACCCTGCGTCCAGTTCCCATGCGTTCGGCCAAGCGGCGCGGCAAACGGTTGAACAGGCGCGGCGCCAGGTCGCCGAGTTGGTCGGTGCCAGCCCTGAGCAAATCGTTTGGACCTCCGGTGCGACTGAATCCAACAACCTCGCGATCAAGGGCGTAGCCCAGGCGCGCGGCGTGGCGGGCGGGCACATCATCACCAGCCAGATCGAACACAAGGCCACGCTGGACACCGCACGGCAGTTGCAGGAAGCCGGGGTGGCCGTGACCTATCTGGTGCCGGACGCCGACGGGTTGATCAGCGCCACGGCGGTCAGTGAAGCCTTGCGCGAAGACACCTTCCTGGTGTCCCTGATGCTGGTCAATAACGAGCTGGGCACCCTGAACGATATCCCCGCCATCGGCGCGCAGGTGCGTGAACACGGCGCGTTGCTGCATGTGGATGCGGCGCAAGGTGCGGGCAAAGTGGCGATCGACCTGTCTGAATGGCCGGTGGACTTGATGTCGTTTTCCGCGCACAAGCTGTATGGCCCCAAGGGCATCGGCGCGCTGTATGTCGGCCCGCGGGCGCAGCAGAAAGTCTTGGCGCAGATTCACGGCGGCGGCCACGAGGGCGGCTTGCGCTCCGGCACCCTGGCGACACATCAGATTGCCGGCATGGGCACCGCGTTTGCCTTGGCGGCGCAGTCCTTTGCTGAGGAAAAGGCCACCATCGTTGCCTTGCGTCAGCGTCTGCTTGCACAGTTGGAAGCGGTGGCGGGCGTGCGCCTGAATGGCAGCGCCACGCAGCGCATTCCGCATACCCTCAGCCTGACGTTCAGCGAAGGTGAGTTCAATTCGGCAGCACTTAGCGCGGGCATCGCTTTTTCGGCAACCTCGGCGTGCAACTCGGCGAGTAATGCGCCGTCCCATGTGCTTCTGGCCCTGGGCCATGACGCACGCAGCGCCGGCCGCACCATTCGTCTGAGCCTGGGCCGGTTTACCACCGAACACGACATCGACCAGGCTGTGCAATTGATCAAGGCCGCACTCGCCAGTGCACCGGCGTTTTGGGCCGTCTGAATTTTCATTCGCAGTACATAACAATTATTAGTGGTTAGCAGGAGACACAATGAGTACGCAGCCTTTGACCCATGGAACGGTTCCCCAGCGCCTGGCGCATACCCGTGAACTGATGAGCCGCGAGGGCATTCACGCCCTGCTGGTGCCGTCGGCCGACCCGCACTTGTCCGAGTACTTGCCGGGTTACTGGCAGGGGCGGCAATGGTTGTCGGGGTTTCATGGCTCGGTGGGCACGCTGATTGTCACTGCAGATTTCGCCGGTGTGTGGGCGGACAGCCGTTACTGGGAACAGGCGAGCAAGGAACTCAAGGGCAGCGGCATCGAGCTGGTGAAGCTGCAGCCCGGCCAGCCTGGCCCATTGGACTGGCTGGCCGAGCAAACCCCGGAAGGCGCTGTGGTGGCGGTGGACGGCGCGGTCATGGCCGTGGCCTCGGCACGTACCCTGGGCGACAAGCTGGCAGAGCGCGGTGCGCGTTTGCGTACCGATATCGATTTGCTCAATGAAGTCTGGCAAGACCGCCCCACGTTGCCGAACCAGCCGATCTACCAGCACTTGCCGCCGCAGGCCACCGTCAGTCGTGGCGAAAAACTCGCCGCCTTGCGCGCCAGCTTGAAAGAGAAGGGCGCCGACTGGCATTTCATCGCCACCCTGGATGACATCGCCTGGTTGTTCAACCTGCGTGGCGGTGACGTATCGTTCAACCCGGTGTTTGTGTCCTTTGCCTTGATCAATCAGCAGCAAGCGACTTTGTTTGTGGCGTTGAGTAAAGTCGACGCTGCCTTGCGAGCGGTGCTCGAGCAGGATGGCGTAACCCTGCGTGACTACAGCGAAGTGGCGCATGCATTGCGCGCCGTGCCCTCGGGTGCGAGCCTGCAAGTCGACCCGGCGCGGGTGACTGCCGGCTTGCTGGAAAACCTCGATGCCGGCGTCAAGCTGATCGAAGGGCTGAACCCGACCACATTGGCCAAATCACGCAAGAGCCTGGCGGACGCCGAGCATATCCGCCAAGCCATGGAGCAGGACGGCGCGGCGTTGTGCGAATTCTTCGCCTGGCTGGACAGCGCGTTGGGGCGTGAACGCATCACCGAGCTGACTATCGATGAGCACCTTACCGCCGCGCGTACCCGTCGCCCGGGTTATGTGTCGCTGAGTTTCAACACTATTGCTGCATTCAACGCCAACGGTGCAATGCCGCACTACCACGCCACCGAAGAAGAGCATGCGCTGATCGAAGGCGATGGCTTGCTGCTGATTGACTCGGGTGGCCAGTACCTGGGCGGCACCACCGATATCACCCGAATGGTGCCAATCGGCACGCCGAACGAAGAACAGAAGCGCGACTGCACACGCGTGCTCAAGGGCGTGATTGCCCTGTCGCGTGCACATTTCCCCAAGGGCATTCTGTCGCCCCTGCTGGATTCAATCGCCCGTGCGCCGATCTGGGCCGAAGGCGTGGACTACGGTCACGGCACCGGTCACGGCGTAGGCTATTTCCTGAATGTGCATGAAGGCCCGCAGGTAATCGCCTATCAGGCGGCCACTGCACCGCAAACCGCGATGCAGCCGGGGATGATTACGTCGATTGAGCCGGGCACTTATCGCCCAGGCCGTTGGGGCGTGCGCATCGAGAACCTGGTATTGAACCGTGAAGCGGGCAAGACCGAGTTTGGGGAGTTCCTCAAGTTCGAAACCCTGACCTTGTGCCCGATTGACACCCGCTGCCTGGAACCGTCGTTGCTGACGGCGGACGAGCGCGAGTGGTTCAACGCCTACCACGCCGAGGTGCGTGAGCGCTTGAGCCCGTTGCTCAGTGGTGCTGCATTGGAGTGGTTACAAGTGCGTACAGCGGCTATTTGATCGGCTGCAGTTGCGGGGCTTGGGCCAGGGCGTCGGCCATATAGTCGACGAATGCCCTGACCCGGGCCGATTGGCGGCGATTGGGCGCCGAGACCGCGTGAATCGGCAGTGACAGCGCGGTGTAGTCCTGCAACACCGCGACCAATCGGCCGGCCTGCAAGTCATCAACGAATAACCACAGGGGCGACAGCGCAATGCCGAGCCCCGTCAACACCATCTCGCGCACCGCCTCGGAGTTATTGCTCTGAGCGTTGCCGGCAATGCGCACTGTGTGTCGCGCGCCATCCTTGTCGTAGGTCCATTGGTTCTGGCTGCTCAGCAGGTTGAACAGCAGGCAGTTGTGCTGCGTGAGGTCTTGCGGCGTTTGCGGAGCGGGGTGCCGGGCCAGGTAGGCCGGGCTGGCCACGGTGACACGGTGGGTGATGCCGATCTGCCGGGCAATCAAGCCGCTGTCGCGCAGTTCGCCGATGCGCAGGGTCACGTCCAGGCCTTCGCTGACCAGATCCTGAAGTTGATCGTTGAGTTGCAGGTCGACTTGCACGTCAGGGTATCGCTGCAAGAAACCGCTTAACCGCGAGGCGATTTGCAGGCGGCCAAAGCTGACGGATGAGCCGATGCGCAACGGGCCGGCGATGGTTTCCCTGCCGGTCTGGAAACTGTGCTCGGCCGCGTCCACGGCCGCGAGGATTTCACGGCAGTGGCTATAGTAGCGTTGACCTTCGTCAGTCAGGGACAGGTGGCGCGTACTGCGGGCAATCAGCTTGCCGCCCAGTTCGGTTTCCAACGCACGCAACACTTTGCTGATGGTCGGCTGGGTGGTGTGCATTTCCCGGGCGACGGCGGAAAAGCTGCCGCGTTCGATCACTCGAACAAAAATCGCCATTGCGTTGAGTTTGTCCATGGGCTGTCCGATTCATGCCGTATGCGCATGGGCACTATAGCTTTTTGGCGTCTTATCGGCATGAGTGGGTGGGGGGATTATCGGCTTTATTCTTCGCTGAACCGAGATCGCCGATATGACTGATATGCGCGCTTTGATTGTGGACACAGTAGATGCACCGTTGCGTTTGACTACGCTGCCCAAACCCGTGGCGGGTGCCGGGCAGGTGCTGGTCAGGATCAAGGCCAGTGGCCTTAATCCGCTGGACGCGAAAATTCGCGCAGGCCAAGCCGCCCATGCCCGTCAGCCCTTGCCGGCAGTCATCGGCATGGACCTTGCGGGAACGATTGAAGCACTAGGCCCGGCGGTGGGTGAGTGGCAAGTGGGCGATGAGGTTTATGCGCTCGCGACGGGTATTGGTGGTGCGCAGGGGTCATTAGCTGAATATGCGGTGGTCGACGCACGCCTGCTGGCGAAAAAACCTCAGACCCTGAGCATGCGCGAAGCGGCGGTGTTGCCGCTGGTGCTGATCACGGCGTGGGAAGGGTTGGTGGACCGTGCGCAGGTAGGCTTGGGCCATAAGGTCCTGATCCAGGGCGGCGCAGGGGGTGTAGGACATGTCGCTGTGCAGTTGGCGATTGCCTATGGCGCCGACGTCTATGCGACCGGTTCCGCCAAGCATCGGGCCACTATTGAAGGCGTGGGCGCCACCTTTATCGACTACCAGCAACACAGGGTCGAAGACTATGTGGCGCAGCACACGGCAGGCGAAGGTTTCGACATTGTGTATGACACTGTCGGTGGTGAGACGCTGGATGCCTCCTTTCGAGCCGCCAAGGTTTATCACGGCCATGTGGTCAGTTGCCTGGGCTGGGGGCAGCATAGCCTGGCGCCGCTGTCGTTCCGTGGAGCGACGTATTCCGGTGTGTTTACATTGTTGCCGTTGTTGACCGGCAAAGGGTGTGAGCACCACGGGCAGATATTGGCCCAAGCAAGCGGGTTGATTGATGCCGGCAAGCTCAAGCCGATCATGGACGCGCATCAGTTCGACCTGCATACGGCAAACGCCGCTTACGATCTGCTCGCAAGCGGCGCTCAGGGGCGATTGGCGATAGACATTTAGCTGAGGGCTTCGCGCACAAATTCCAGACGGTCCTGACCGAAGAACAGCTGTTTGCCTACAAACATACTCGGCGCACCGAACACGCCGCGCTGAACCGCTTGCTCGGTGTTGGCCTTGAGGGCGGCTTTTACGCTTTCATCATTGGCCAGGGTCAGCACGTCCTCGGGGTTGAAGCCCGCTTCGGTCAGCACTTCGGCTACGACAGTGGGGTCGCCAAGGTGACGGCCTTCAACCCAGAGGGCGCGGAACAGGCAATCGATGAAGGCTTGGAAACGTTCAGGCTGGTGCATTTGTATGCCGGTCACTGCACGCATCAGCACCAGGGTATTGATGGGGAAGTGCGGGTTGAACTTGAGCGTCACGTTGTAGAGTTGGGCGTAGCGCGCCAAATCATTGAGCATGTAACGCCCCTTGGCAGGCACGGTGATCGGCGAGGCATTGCCGGTGGCCTTGAACACACCACCGAGCAGCATGGGTTGATACACCAATTGCGCACCGGTTTCGGCGCACAGGGTGGGGAGTTGGGTGTAGGCCAGGTAAGTGGCAGGGCTGCCGAGGTCAAAGAAGAATTCCAGGGTTTTACTCATGGTTGATGCTCGCTGCTTATTGTTCTTTTTTGGGGGCGTGTGCTTACCAGGCTTCATTCCAGGGGCGCAGGTCCAGTTCGAAGGTCCAGGCGTCACGTGGCTGGCTGTGCAAGTACCAATAGTTGTCGGCAATGTGCTCGGGGTTGAGGATGCCGTCTTGATCTTTCAGGGCGTATTTTTGCGGGAAATTGTCGCGAATGAAGTCGGTGTCAATGGCGCCATCGACCACCACGTGGGCGACGTGGATATTCCTGGGGCCCAATTCTCGCGCCATGCTTTGCGCGAGCGCGCGGATGCCGTGCTTGGCACCGGCGAACGCGGCAAAACCTGCGCTCCCACGCAAGCCTGCAGTCGCTCCCGTGAAGAGGATGGTGCCTCTATTGCGGGTGACCATGCGCTTTGCCACCTCTCGCGCATTCAGGAAACCGGAGAAACAAGCCATCTCCCAGATCTTGAAGTACTTGCGTGCGGTTTCTTCGAGGATGCTGCAAGGCACGTTGGCGCCGATGTTGAAGACGAACGCTTCGATGGGGCCCAGTTCGGTTTCGATCTGTTCGATGAGGGCGATGACGTCGTCTTCTTTGCGCGCATCACAGGCAAAGCCATGGGCTTCGCCACCCGCCGACTGGATGCTGTCGACCAAGGGCTGCAACTTGTCGGCGCTGCGACGGGTGACACAGGCCACATAACCCTCGCGGGCGAAGCGCTTGGCAATGGCGCCGCCGGTGGCATCACCGGCACCCACTACCAATACGATTTTCTTGTTGTGCGTCATGGGAACTCCGTTGCTCGATTGTCGAGCAGGAGTGTAGCCGCAGCGTCGCGAATGGCCGGGTCGATGTCGGAAATTTAAGAAGAGGGAGCAGTCGGACGTGGACTGCTCGGGCGGTCATTTACAGATGACGATCATACTGCGGCTGGTATAGCCGGCAGGGTTGAGGCCGAAAGGGTAGTCGCCGGGTTCTTCGGAATTGTCACCAGATTTGGCGATAACCCGGTAGCCCTTTGCGCCACATGAGTTGGCTGCACTGGTGTAGCACTCGTCCCAGGAGGAGGACAGGCCGGAACAGTTGATGTGCAGCCCTTTTTTGCCCCGTTTAACTTCTGTCTTGGTGGTCGCAGCACAGCCCGCAATGCCCACGACCATTAACAGTATCAAAATTCGTTTCATTCCTATCCTTAATAGCCGCTGCGTAAAAAGGCTCGAAGCAGGCTCTACTCGCTCTCGATTGTAGCGTTCAGCTGTCCTTGTCGAAATTCTCCATGAATGATCTTCGTTTACCGCCTAAACATGGCCTAAATGAGCGGTAAATACCAGAGCTACCTTTAAAGAGGGTCAGTCCGCTGGCACCAACGGTTTTGATTCGTTGCGCATCGTCAGCGTGGCGCCTACGGAGGCCAGAATAATGCAGGTGATGGCCAGCCATTGTGCCAGGGACAGATGCTCCTGCAGGAAGAACAGGCCGGAGAGCGCGCCGAATGCAGGTTCGATGCTCATCAGGGTGCCGAAGGTGCGGGCGGGCAGGCGGGTGAGCGCGACCATTTCCAGGGTGTAGGGCAGCGCCGTGGATAGAATGGCAACGCCAATGGCGACAGGGATCAATGCGGGCGTCAGGAGCGCGGTGCCGGCGTGGACGATACCGATCGGCGCAACAAACAATGCGGCGATCATTACACCGAGGGCAGCGGTCTGAACGCCATTGTCGTTGCCGGCCTTTTGGCCAAACAGAATGTAGAGCGCCCAGCAGACACCCGCGCCCAACGCGTAGGCGGCACCGGTCGGGTCGATACCGCTGCTGGCTTCCCCCATGGGAATCAACAAAAGAAGGCCGGCGATCGCGAGGCCAATCCATAGGAAATCCACCGCTCGGCGCGAAGCGTAGATAGCGACGGCGAGCGGGCCGGTGAACTCCAGCGCAACCGCGATGCCCAGGGGCACTGTGCGCAAGGACATATAGAAGAGGAAGTTCATGCCGCCCAATGCCATGCCGTAGATGACGACCGTGCGCAGTGACTTGGCCGTCAGCTTGGCGCGCCAGGGGCGTAATAGAAGCAGCATGATCACACTGGCGAATACCAGGCGCAAAGTGGTCGTGCCTTGGGCGCCAACAATGGGGAACATACTCTTGGCCAGCGAGGCGCCGGACTGGATGGAAGCCATGGCAATTAACAGCAGGCCGACAGGAAATAACGCCGAGGCCAGGCTGCGGGGTGGGGTGGTCATTGGGGGAAGCGTCCGAAGTCATAATAGAGAAGCAGAAGGCATATGATGCTTAACAGTTCAGCTTTGAGCAAT
>NZ_CP166816.1:2292500-5847500 GCF_059716225.1 Pseudomonas sp. LBUM1640
AAGGCAAAAGCGCGCTTGACTGCGAGACAGACACGTCGAGCAGGTACGAAAGTAGGTCTTAGTGATCCGGTGGTTCTGTATGGAAGGGCCATCGCTCAACGGATAAAAGGTACTCCGGGGATAACAGGCTGATACCGCCCAAGAGTTCATATCGACGGCGGTGTTTGGCACCTCGATGTCGGCTCATCACATCCTGGGGCTGAAGCCGGTCCCAAGGGTATGGCTGTTCGCCATTTAAAGTGGTACGCGAGCTGGGTTTAGAACGTCGTGAGACAGTTCGGTCCCTATCTGCCGTGGACGTTTGAGATTTGAGAGGGGCTGCTCCTAGTACGAGAGGACCGGAGTGGACGAACCTCTGGTGTTCCGGTTGTCACGCCAGTGGCATTGCCGGGTAGCTATGTTCGGAATAGATAACCGCTGAAAGCATCTAAGCGGGAAACTAGCCTCAAGATGAGATCTCACTGGGACCTTGAGTCCCCTGAAGGGCCGTCGAAGACTACGACGTTGATAGGTTGGGTGTGTAAGCGCTGTGAGGCGTTGAGCTAACCAATACTAATTGCCCGTGAGGCTTGACCATATAACACCCAAGCAATTTGTGAACTCGAAAGAGGCCAGATTGCGGTGTGTGAAGACGATAGAACCGAAAGTTCGACTCTTACAAACACCGAAAGCTATCACATACCCAATTTGCTGAAGCGAGGCCATCTGGTCACGACTCAGTACCCGAATTTCTTGACGACCATAGAGCATTGGAACCACCTGATCCCATCCCGAACTCAGTAGTGAAACGATGCATCGCCGATGGTAGTGTGGGGTTTCCCCATGTGAGAGTAGGTCATCGTCAAGATTAAATTCCAGAACCCCTGTTTGCTAACGCAAACAGGGGTTTTGTTTTGGGCGGTCGAAAACATGCCTATGGCCACCGCTTAATCCGGAGCGCCTCGTTTGCAGCTCCCAAACTCGCCACTTACCTCAGAACCCTCGCTCCTTGATCAGCTCAATCAACGCCCTTAACCCTGCCGGTACATGGCGCCTTCCAGGGTAGTAGAGGCGCAATGAGTCTAAAGAGGGTGTCCACTCTTCAAGCACGCGTACCAACGCCCCCGTGGTCAGGTCGGCGGCAGCATTCCACTGCGTCAAATAGGTCAGCCCCATCCCCGCCCTGGCTGCTTCAAGCATCAGTGTTGGGTTATCCAGTGTCAAAGCGCCTTGTACATCCACTGCAATGCTTTCGCCATGACGCTCAAATTCCCAACGATAGATCGACCCGCTCGGCATTCGGCTGCGGATGCATTCATGGGCGCTCAAATCCAGAGGATTTAAAGGCGTAGGGTGGCGGGCAAAGTAGGCTGGGCTTCCCAGGACGGCAAACCGCAGGGGCGGGCTGATATCAATGGCGATCATGTCCTGCGGAACGCTATCGCCAAGACGAATGCCCGCATCGAACCCTTGGGCCACAATGTCGACCAGCCGGCCTTCAGTGACGATATCCAGCTTCATCTGCGGGTAGCGCTGCATGTACTCCAACAACAACGGCATCACCTGCTTGGCGGCCCCTGCTGAGGTATTAAGCCGTAACGTGCCGCTCGGTGCAGCCTGGCTATTGCCTGCGTGTTCAAGCGCTACGCGGATAGTCGAAAGGGCAGGCGTAATGGTGCTGACAAACTCTGCACCGATCTCCGAAAGTGAAACACTACGTGTCGTACGATTGAATAACCGAACGCCCATTCGTGCTTCAAGTGCCGCAATCGAGTGGCTCAGCGCCGATGTCGACACATTCAGCTCAGACGCCGCTGCGCGAAAGCTGCGATGTCGCGCCACGGCCAGCACCGCTTCCAACTCGTTCAGTCCAGACGTGTGCATTATCCTGAATCGCTCATCAAGTCATGTTGTTTTGTGTGGATTATCAGATCAATCATAGTGGCTTACCGTAGGGCATACCAACTCAATGCCCACGGAGCCCCCATGCATCAGGTCAACCAGATCTACATTAATGGCCAATTTGTGACGCCCCACGGCGAAGAGCTTTTTGACCTGTTCAACCCCGCGACTACCGAGCGTATTGGTCAGGTTCGCCTGGCCGACGAACACGACGCAATCAACGCCATCAACGCCGCAAAATACGCGTTCGCCGAGTTTTCGCGCACTTCAAAATCTGTGCGTATCGACTATCTCAAACGCATGCACACCGCCGTTGCGTCCGTGGAAGCAGAACTCACTGAGGCCATCATCAAGGAATATGGCGCCCCCGTATCCCGTGCATTGTGGATGGCCAAGCATGCAGCGAGTGTTCTACTGGACGCCGCGACGGTGCTGAGTGACTACGACTTCACACGAAGTGTCGGTATCGCCGAGGTGACCATGCAGCCCCTCGGTGTTGCCGGCCTCATCACGCCCTGGAACAGCAACGCTGGCTTTATCTGCGGCAAACTCGCTGCTGCATTGGCGGCCGGCTGCACTGCCGTGATTAAACCGAGCGAGATGAGTGCCATCCAAACCTCTATCGTCACACGCGCTCTTCACGAAGCAGGACTGCCACCTGGAGTCTTCAACATTGTTACCGGGCGTGGCGAAACAGTCGGTGTTGTATTAAGTACGCACCCCGACATTGCCAAAGTCTCATTCACCGGCTCTACCGCCGTAGGCAAGCAGATCCTGCGCGCCGGCGCAGAAACGTTGAAGCGCATCACCTTGGAATTAGGCGGCAAGTCGCCGGTAGTGATACTCGATGATGCTGACCTGAAAACGGCCGTACCCATGGCGCTCCAGGCCGGGTTCATGAACAGTGGCCAGGCCTGTATTGCCGGCACGCGTATGTTGGTGCCCGCTCAGCGCTTGGCAGAGGTAGAAGCGCTGGTCGTCGAAGAGGTCGCCCATATTCTGGCGGGCGACCCCAATGACCCTGCCACCAGCATTGGCCCGATGGTCAGCCTCAAGCAGTGGCAGCGGGTGCAGCGATACATTCAGATCGGCGCCGAGGAGGGCGCGCACCTACTCACGGGTGGCCCCGGTTTGCCTGCAGGCGTTGGCGCTGGTTGGTTCGTCAAACCGACTGTCTTCAGCCATGTCACCAACCAGATGACCCTCGCCCGCGAGGAAATATTTGGCCCTGTTCTGTCGATCATCACCTACAACGATGAAGAGGAAGCGCTGGCCATTGCCAACGACACGCCCTACGGTCTCCAGGCTTATATTCTGAGCTCTAATCTAGACAGGGCCCGCGCACTCGCCACACGCATCGACGCTGGCCGCGTGCTGATCAACACGTTGGCCCACGAGCCTCGCGCGCCCTTCGGCGGTTTTAAACAGTCAGGCATTGGTCGCGAGTACGGCACTTTCGGATTGGAGGCTTTTCTGGAGCCTAAATCGGTCCTCGCCTGACAAAACAGCATGCCGCTGGGGAAATCGATGCAAAGTGTTTCTGCATTTTTGGTATGGTGCAGCACATTTTCACAAGGATTGATCTTTTATCCGCAGGACGCGGCGTCGACCTTATTCAACGAGATGCTGTAGAAATGCCTGAACCGATACCGATCAAGGATCACGAAAAAGAAAACCGCCTGGTCAACAAGCGCCTGCTTGCCTGTGCGCTGTTGGTCATCGGCATCACCTGCGCGCTGGTGGGCCGTATGTATTTCCTGCAAGTGGTGCAGTACGACTACCACTCCACAATTTCTGAAAACAACCGGGTCCATGTACTGCCTATTACGCCAACACGCGGGTTGATCTATGACCGCAACGGCGTGGTATTGGCCGACAACCGTCCCAGTTACAACCTGACCATCACTCGCGAGCGCACCACCGATCTCAAGGGTGAGCTGGACGCTATCGTCAACCTGTTGCACCTGCCCGCCGAAGATCGCGCAGTGTTTGACAAGGCGCTGAAGCAGGCGCGTCATCCTTTCGTGCCCGTGACGTTGTTCTACGAATTGACCGAGGAACAGATCGCCGTACTGGCGGTTAACGAATTCCGCCTGCCCGGTGTAGACGTCGAGCCGCAATTCGTCCGCCATTACCCGCTGGGCGCGCACTTCGCCCACTCGATTGGCTATGTCGGTCGCATCAACGAAAAAGAATCCAAGACCCTAGACTCCGTGGAGTATCGCGGTACGCAGTCCATCGGCAAGACCGGCATCGAGCGTTTCTACGAGTCGGAGTTGCACGGCCACGTGGGCTATGAAGAGGTCGAGACCAACGCCCAGGGGCGTGTACTGCGCGTGCTCAAGCACACCGACCCGATCCCCGGCAAAAACATCGTCCTGAGCCTGGACGTCAAACTGCAGGAAGCGGCGGAAGAGGCCTTGGGCGATCGCCGTGGTTCGGTCGTCGCCCTCGACCCGCAAACCGGTGAAGTACTGGCGATGGTCAGCAAGCCGAGCTTTGACCCGAACCTGTTCGTTACCGGCATCAGCTTCAAGGAATACGCGGCGCTGCATGACTCCATCGACCGTCCGCTGTTCAACCGCGTGCTGCGCGGGCTCTACGCGCCGGGTTCGACCATTAAGCCGGAAGTCGCCATCGCCGGTCTCGACAGCGGTGTGGTCACCGCACAAACCCGCGTGTTCGACCCCGGTTACTACCAGTTGCCCGATTTTGACCACAAGTACCGCAACTGGAACCACAGCGGCGACGGCTGGGTGGACATGGACGCCGCCATCATGCGTTCCAACGACACCTACTTCTACGACCTGGCCCACAAGCTGGGCATCGACAGGTTGCACGACTACTTGGCCGAGTTTGGGCTGGGCCAGAAAGTCTCCCTCGACATGTTCGAAGAGTCAGCCGGCCTGATGCCCTCTCAGGCCTGGAAGCGCGCGACACGGCGCCAGCCGTGGTTCCCGGGCGAAACCGTGATCCTCGGCATCGGGCAGGGCTACATGCAAGTCACGCCGTTGCAGTTGGCCCAGGCCACCGCATTGATTGCCAACAAGGGCGTGTGGAACCGGCCGCACTTGGCCAAGACCATCAACGGCGTGCCACCGGTAGATGAAAACCCGATGCCCAACGTGGTCCTCAAGGACCCGCGTGATTGGGAACAGGTTAACCACGGCATGCAACTCGTGATGCATGACCCGCGTGGTATTGCCCGCGCAGCGGCGCTCGGCGCGCAATACCGCATCGCCGGCAAGAGTGGTACGGCGCAAGTGGTCGCGATCAAGCAGGGCGAGCGTTACAACCGTAACAAGACCCTGGAACGCCATCGTGACAACGCGCTGTTTGTCGGCTTCGCGCCGGCTGAACACCCCAAAATCGTGATCTCGGTGATGATCGAAAACGGCGAGGCCGGTGGCCGTGTGGCAGGCCCCGTGGTGCGGCAAATCATGGACGCCTGGCTACTCGACCAGGAAGGCCACCTGAAGCCGCAATACGCGACCCCGGCCAAAGCCCCCGGAGACCCGCACGTCTAAGTCAGACCTTCCACTCGTCCCAGTGCTCTACGCCTTCATAGGCAAGCCAGGGCACATTGTGGGCCACCCAGATGTGCGAGGTGGGCCGTACGCCCGGATCATCATCCAGCGTCGCCACCCGCACAATCACATGGGGTTGATGCCCACGCTCGGCCATCAGGTGTGAGCCGCAGCGCGAGCAGAAATGTCGGCGTTTGCCCGGTGAAGACTCAAACGATGACAGCAGCGCCTCGCCCTGTGTCCAGCGAAAATGCTCACGCATCACCCCGGCCGTGCTCACAAACGCCGCTGCATGCGCTTTGCGGCAGCTGCCGCAGTGGCAATGGCTGATGGGCATGTCCAGGCTGTCCACTTGGTAACGCACGGCTTTGCACAAGCAACTTCCATTCAACGGGTCAGTCATAAAAGTATTGCCTGATCAAGGATGGGCTCATCATCGCGCACAACCCAAGGTTGCGCATTGGTCGATGTCGCCTACTGTCAATGGAGGAGGTGACTTATGCACGTATTAGATCGCATCGAACGAAAAGTCTTGCTCAATGCTTCACGTAAACAGGTGTGGGAAGCACTCACTGATGCCGAGCAATTCGGCACATGGTTCGGCATCGCCCTCAAGGGCAAACACTTTGCTGCAGGCGAAACCATCAAGGCGCAGATTACCTACCCAGGCTACGAACATGTGGTGTGGAACGCCAAGATTGAACGCATCCTGCCGCAGACGCTGTTCTCTTTCTGGTGGCATCCTTATGCGGTCGAAGAGGGTGGCGACTACGACAGCGAAACCCCGACCCTGGTGGAGTTCACCATTGAGGATCGCGCGCCAGGCATTCTGCTGCGGGTGGTTGAGTCCGGTTTTGACGGGGTGCCTGTGGCCCGACGCCAGAAAGCCTTCAAGATGAATTCCCGAGGCTGGGATGAGCAAATGAGCAACATCGAAACCTATCTGGGCGAGGCCCGTCGCGCCTGAGCCAAACGGGCATCTTGATGATGCCCGTTATCAAAATACTCAGTCGTCTATTGCTGGTCGATGACGTCTTTAGAAATCCACCGTCGCCGACAGCTTCGCCACACGAGGATCGCCTTGGGTCAGGTAGCCACCCAGCGCCGATTGCCAGTACTGGGTGTTGGCGACGTTCTCCACCGTGGCGCCCAAGGTTACATCCCGCTGGGCGACCTTGAAGTTGTAGCGTGCGCCCACATCGAAGCGGTTCCAGGCCGGCAGGCTCAGGTTGTTGGCGGCATCGGCGTACTGGCCGCCAGTGCGCAACATGCGCCCGTTGAGGGTCACGCCTTGTAGACCCGGCACATCCCAATCCACGCCGGCGTTGAGTTGGAATGAAGGTACGCCGATGGCGCGGTTGCCGTCGTTGGCGCCGTTTTGGGTGCCGTTGACCTCGGTGTGAATGATCGTCGCGCCGCCCAGCAGACGCAGGCCGACAATCGGCTCACCGAACACGTTCAGCTCCACGCCTTTGTTGACTTGCTCACCCTGGAATACAAAGGTTGCGCTTTGATCGGCGTTCAGTTGCGAGAAGCCCTGAGTCGGTTGCTCGATTCGGTACACGCCCAACGTTGCCCCGTAGCTGCCCATATCAAGCTTCACGCCCGCCTCGGTCTGTTTCGAGCGCGCCGGTGCGAAGGTCTGATTGGCGTTGGTGACTTTGGCGCTGCCGAGGAAGGTTGGTGCGGTCGGCCCGGAGGCGAGGCCTTCAATGTGGTTGGCGTAGAACGACACATGGTCCCACGGCTTGAATACCAGCCCATACGCCGGCGTGGTGATGCCCTTGGCATAGTTGGCGGTACGTTCACCGGTTCCGTATGCATAACCCTGAACGACCAGTTCCTGACGACGCAGGCCGGCCGTGAACAGCAACCGATCATCCATGAACCCGAAGGTGTCCGAGATCGCGGCGCTGCGGGCGATGGTCTTGGCGGTGATGCCTGGGTCGTTCAGGTCGCTGCCGGAAGTGAAGCCTCCCTTGGCCGGTGCGCTCACATCTGCCGGGTTATAGATATTCGTCGGCTGGCTGCCGGAAGCAAAGTCAAAGGCGTTGCGGGTTTGGGTCCAGATGCCGGTCAGGCCCAGGTTCAACCTGTGGCTGACAGCGCCGGTCTGGAAATTACCGTTGAGGCCGGCCATAAGGCTGGTGTTATCTTCCTGATGCGCGATATTCGAGCCGCTGACCGTGGCATTGCCCAGCGAGTCGATCAAGGTAACCGACGAATAACGCCCGATTTCATTGGTGTGCTTTGCGCCGCCAGCGATATAGGCGGTCCAGTTATCATTGAGGTCGTACTCGCCGCGCAACATGCCGAAGGTGTCTTCAAGGCTGGTGGTGCCCCAGTTCGGCGCGTAGTTGGTGTCGGCGGACGGAGCGCTGGGAAGATGGGTCAGCCCATTGCCGAGCAATACCGTATTGCGCCCGCCGTTGACCTGTTGTTTCTGATAAACAAAATCACCGGACAAACGCAGCGCATCACCGCGATAATCCAGGCCGACTGCAAACAGCTTGGAGCGCTGGTTTTCATCGTCGACCGCAGTATCACCTTCGCGTTGGGACAGGTTCACCCGTGCGCCAAATTGGTTGTCTTCACCAAACCGCTGGCCGATGTCGAGGTGTTCGCCAACCCGGCCATCACTGCTGATATCCGTGCTGAAGCGGCGCAGCGGCACATCATCGGCGCGTTTGGGTTGCAGGTTCACGCCGCCACCAATGCCCGAGCCGCCAGGCGTTACACCGTTGATAAACGCGTTGGGGCCCTTGAACACTTCAACCCGTTCCAGAGCGTCGGTGGACATGATCTGACGCGGCAGGATGCCGTACAAACCGTTGAATGAAATATCGTCGCCATTGAGCGGCAGACCACGAATCACAAAGGCTTGAGCTTGGTTGCCGTAGCCCGATGCCTGGCGCACGGATGAATCATTGAGCAGCACATCGCCGACGTTTTCCGCCTGCTGGTCGCGAATCAATTTTTCGGTGTAGGAGGACATGCTGAACGGCACATCCATGATGTCCTGGTTACCCAGCACACCCAATTGCCCGCCGCGTGCAACCTGGCCGCCGGCGTACACCGGGGGCAGGGCGTTCGGCGCGGGCGCTTCGGCGTTGATACTAGTGGCACCCAATTGCAGTGTGCTGCCGTCTTGACGGTTATTCGCATCCTGCGGGGTGGCTGGGGTTGCGGCGTGAGCGGCAAGGCTCAGGGAGCAGCAAAGGGCGAGCAGGGTCGGGCGAAACGGCACAGACAGTCGGGTGCAGGTGGGCATGGTCGATCCAGACGGCGAACCGTCAATGTGAGGAAAAGGGCAACAACGTTGCGCGTCCTCACTGCGCGGATACGACTCCGGCGCGAATGATAGTGATTGTTATTAATATTCTGCAACAATTTTGTGAGATTGTGGTCTGCGTGCGCCTTAACGTGCCGCGTTTGCCCGGATGCCGAGTAGAATCGCGCCCTGAAAGCGATTCCTGAGGTGTGGCACGGTGGATTTACAGCAGGGTTTTGTCCTGACCCGGCATTGGCGCGACACGGCGACGGGTACGGAAGTCAGTTTCTGGCTGGCGACCGACCAAGGCCCAAGGTGTGTGCGCCTACCTGTGCAAACCTCGGTGATGTTTATTCCCGAGGTCTATCGCAAGCCGCTGGGCTGGCTACTCAAGGGCGAACGCGATATCGAACTGCGCACGCTGCAGCTGTGCGATTTCCATCACCGCCCGGTGATGGGCCTCTACACCCGCCAGCACCGTCAGTTGATGGACCTGGAAAAGCGCCTGCGCGCCGCCGGTGTTGATGTCTATGAAGGCGACGTGCGCCCGCCCGAGCGCTACATGATGGAGCGTTTTATCACCGCCCCAGTCTGGTTTGGCGGCACCGCCGATGCCAGCGGGACCTTGATCGACGCGCAGATGAAACCCGCGCCCGACTACCGCCCGCCGCTGAAGCTGGTGTCCCTGGACATCGAGACCACCGCCCAGGGCGATCTGTACTCCATCGCCCTGGAAGGCTGCGGCGAGCGTCAGGTGTACATGCTCGGCCCTCCGAACAAAACCTGCGCGGTGGATTTCAAGCTCGACTATTGCGACACCCGCGCGCAACTGCTCGAGCGCCTCAACCAATGGCTAGCCACCCATGACCCCGACGCGATCATCGGCTGGAATGTGGTGCAGTTCGACCTGCGTGTTCTCCACGAACACGCCCAGCGCCTCAACGTGCCGCTGCTGTTGGGCCGTGGCGGTGAAGCCATGGCCTGGCGTGAACACGGCAGCCGCAATCACTACTTCGCGGCGGCGGCGGGGCGCCTGATTATCGACGGCATCGAAGCCCTGCGCTCGGCGACCTGGAGCTTCGAATCCTTCAGCCTGGAAAACGTCGCGCAAACCCTGCTCGGCGAAGGCAAGGACATCTCCACGCCGTACCAGCGCATGGACGAAATCAACCGTATGTTCGCCGAGGACAAGCCCGCCCTGGCGCGCTATAACCTCAAGGATTGCGAGCTGGTCACGCGGATTTTCGAGAAGACCGAGCTGCTTAAGTTCCTGCTCGAACGGGCCAGCGTCACCGGGCTGCCGGCTGATCGCAACGGCGGCTCTGTCGCGGCGTTTACCCACCTGTACATGCCGCTGATGCACCGTCAGGGTTTCGTCGCGCCGAACCTGGGCGACAAACCGCCCCAGGCCAGCCCCGGCGGTTTTGTGATGGACTCGCGTCCCGGTCTCTACGAATCGGTGTTGGTGCTCGATTACAAAAGCCTTTACCCGTCGATCATCCGCAGTTTCCTGATCGACCCCGTAGGGCTGATCGAAGGCCTCAAACACCCCGATGACAGCGACTCCGTCGAAGGCTTTCGCGGCGCGCGTTTCTCGCGAACCCGGCACTGCCTGCCGTCCATCGTTACGCGTGTCTCCGAAGGCCGCGAAGCCGCCAAGCGCGACCACAACGCGCCCCTGTCCCAGGCCCTGAAAATCATCATGAACGCCTTCTACGGCGTGCTCGGCTCCAGCGGTTGCCGGTTTTTCGACACGCGGCTGGCGTCCTCAATCACGATGCGTGGGCACCAGATCATGCGCCAGACCCGCGAGTTGGTTGAGGCCAAGGGGTATCAGGTGATCTACGGCGACACCGACTCCACCTTCGTCTGGCTCGGCAGCGCACATTCTGCAGATGACGCGAGCCGTATCGGCCGTGAACTGGTGCAGCACGTCAACGACTGGTGGCGCGCGCATTTGCACAGCGAGTACGGCCTGCAAAGCGCCCTGGAACTGCAATACGAAACCCACTTCAGCCGCTTCCTGATGCCGACCATCCGTGGTGCGGAGGAGGGCAGCAAAAAGCGTTACGCCGGCTTGGTCGTGCGCGCCGATGGCAGCGAAGACATGATCTACAAAGGCCTGGAAACCGTGCGCAGCGACTGGTCGCCGCTGGCCCGGCAGTTCCAGCAGGAACTCTACCAGCGTATCTTCCATCGCCAGCCCCATCAGGACTATGTGCGCGACTACGTGCGCAGAACCTTAAGTGGTGAACTCGACGACCTGCTGATCTACCGCAAACGCCTGCGCCGCCAACTGGACGACTACGAACGCAACGTGCCGCCACATGTGCGCGCCGCGCGCCTGGCGGATGAATACAACGACCGCCTGGGACGCCCGCGCCAGTACCAGCGCGGCGGCTGGATCAGCTACGTGATCAGCCTCAACGGCCCGGAGCCGCTGGAAGTGCGGCAGGCGCCGATCGACTACGACCACTACGTGACGCGGCAACTGCAACCAGTGGCCGATGCGATTCTGCCCTTCGTCAATGATGATTTCGCCACCCTGGTTGGCGGGCAAATGGGCCTGTTCTAAAACGCTTGCCTGGAGGGGATGCGAGCCTGCACTCTTGGCCTCTGATGACCACCCTCAGACGGCGCAGCTCTCCATGACTCAGATCATTTTGACCGGTACGCAAGTCGAACTCCAACCCCTGCAGCGAGAGCACGCGAGCGCCTTGCTCACCGCCGCCGCCGACGGCGAACTGTGGAACCTCAAAGTCACCCACGTGCCAGGCCCGGACACCGTCGACACCTACATCGACACTGCATTGGCAGGGCGCGACGCCGGCAGCGTCATCCCGTTTACCATCGTGCGCAAAGGCAGCGGTCAGGTGGTCGGCAGTACGCGCTTCTGGAAGGTCGACCGGGTCAATCGCAAACTGGAAATCGGCCACACCTGGTTGGCGCAATCCACACAAAAATCTGCGATCAACACTGAAGCCAAGCTGTTGCTGCTGACCTACGCCTTCGAAGTCCTCGACTGTGTGCGTGTGCAATTCACCACCGACGAACTCAACGACAAATCCCGCGCCGCCATCCTGCGCCTCGGCGCCGTGCAAGAAGGCACCGTGCGCCACGAACGCATCATGCCTGACGGGCGCAAGCGCAACTCGGTGCGCTTCAGCATCATCGATTCAGAGTGGCCGCAGGTGAAGGCCAACTTGCAGGCCAAATTGCTGCGATAAGGAGGCAACGCCCATGTACACGCTTTACGGTATTGATGAATCCGGCTCTTGCATGATCGAAATCGCCCTGCAGCGTTGCGCGGTGCCGTGGCGGCGCATAGACGCCAGTTCCTGGGAAGACAGCGAGGGCAGCGAAGCGTTGGCGCGCATCAACCCACTCAAACAGATTCCCACGCTGGTCACGCCCGACGGCCAGGTGCTGACCGAGAGCGCCGCGATTCTGATCCACCTGGGCCTGGAGTTTCCCGCCTCGGCGCTGCTGGCCGGCAACCGTGCACAGATCCTGCGCGGCCTGGTGTACATCGCCGCCAACTGCTACTCGGCCATCGGCATCATCGACTACCCGCAACGCTGGCTGGGCAACGCGGATGAAGCGGTGCAAACGCAATTGACCACCGGTACGCGGCGCTATCTGCATCATGCCTGGGTGGTGTTCGCCCAGCAGTTCGCTGACCAGTTGTTCGCCCCGAATGATGTGCCGAATGCACTGGGCATCATGGCCGCGGCGGTGTCGCGCTGGGACGCGGCGCGGGACGTGTTGAACGACCTGGCGCCAGGGTTTGCCCAGACCCTGGCGCAGGTGGATGCCGACCCTGTCGTGGCCCCTGTGTTTGCTCGGCATTGGCCGGAGTGGGGCGTCGGGTAATGTTTCTGCAATCAGAAGAAACAATCACCGTAGTGCGTGTCCAACCCCTTGCGTAGCAGGCTTCCTGACCTACGCTTCTTAACGAGGTGTAGGAATCATCCTTGAAATTGACTGTCGCAGACATGAAACTCAAGAACCCTGCATGGAATTCAAAGGAGGTGCGCATGCTCATCCGGTCGCTGACCCTGGCTACCTTGATGGCTTTTACGGGGCCGCTGTTGGCCGCGGATGATATCAACCCACTCAAGCAGGATTTTGGCAAATCCCGCCCGCTGGTAGTGGTGGAACTTGATTCCGGCAACGAAACATTGGCGACCCTCAAGAAACAGCTGGACGAGCCTGCCAACAAGCAGTCCTTTGAAGAGCGCAACATGGTGTTCTACACCGTGAGGTTCGGCAGCATCGGTGCCGAAGGGGAGAAGTTCGCCAAGGACGCAAAAGACAACAAGAAGCTCACGCCGCCCGAAACCAACGCGTTGATCCGTGCCCTGAAGTTAGGCGCCGGCAGCGGCACCAAGGTGATCCTGGTGGGCAAGGATGGCGAGAAGAAAGTCGAGAAGACCGTGCCACCGGATACCCTCGACCTGAAGGATTTTTTCAGTGCCATCGACCAGATGCCCATGGCTGAAAAAGAACTCGCCGCCCCTGCGGAGCCGGAGCCTGCCGCGCCAGCCAAAGGTGCTAAAGCGGCCAAGCCTGCAAAAGCCGGCAGCAAGGCAGCCCCTGCGCAACTCGATGATTGAACATACGTAACCCCTGTGGGAGCGGGCTTGCTGTGGCGAGCAAGCTGGCTTGCGCTGGGGTGCGAAGCGCCCCACCAAAAAGCCGGCTCCAGCTTCGCTGTCGAACGGGACGGTGCGACGATTCGCCAAGCTCCCTCGCCACAGCAAGCCCGTTCCCACAAAAGGTTTAGCGTTGCTCTGAAGTTTTGGGCGCTTTACGCACCGGAAACGGAAAGTAGAAAAACCGCAAAACCGCCACCCGCTTGATCACTTCCCCGATCAGCAGCGGCACCACCACCGCGATCACCAGCCCCACACACGCCGCCACGAATGGATGCAAGCCCAGGCGCTCCATCAAGTCAACGCTCTTGTGCTGGATTTCCCCATGGAAAATCAACAGGATCAGGGTCGACTGGCCGATGTAGGTCATCACTCGGGTGAGTCGTGCGGACACCATCAGCACCCGTGCCAGTGCCCAGCACGCGTATACGCCGATCACCGCCAGCAGGCTGGTCCACAGCCAGCCGTCGTAGCGGCGTTGCGCCAGATCCATGGTGTCCCAGGTGGGAATGAACACCGCCGCAAATAACAGGATCGCGACCAGGCACGTCAGCCACGATCCTGAGTGAGTGCGCAGCCAATCGCGCATCAGGTAGCCGACAATGAAGTAGGTGCTGCTGATCAAGGTGATATCCAGGCTGAACGGCAGGCCTGGCAGAACCCAAGTGCGCCCGCCGACCGTCACCGGCAATTGCCAGAACAGCGGCAGCAGCCAAATCCCGAGCAGCAATTGCCCCGCTATCAGCAGGCCGCTCACCCACAGCGACAGCTTCAGGCGCTGGATCAACCGCAGCATCACCCAACTGAACGCAATCGCGACCCAAAAGTGTGGCAGGAACCACATGGCCTGCCATGGAATGGTGTCCACCGAGGCATACAGCACGCCGCCGATGTCCGGCAGCAGCGGCTGCCCGCGCAGCACGGCGCGCACGCTCACGTACACCAGCAAGGTGAAGAAAAACGGCTTGAGCAGGCCGTCGGCCTTGCGTATCGCCATTTCTACAAACGGTTGCTCGGGTTTGAAAAACACCCCGGAGAGGAAAAAGAACAACGGCAGGATGAACGAAGCGAGGATCGGATACAGCAGGTCCGGCGAGGTGGCGACGAACCAACTGTGGGCAAACACGATCACCAGAATGCCGATGCCTTTGGCGATGTCCATTTGAATCCAACGATGTTTCATCTGACGGTTCCCGATCGATCGTTCATGCCTTGCGCCACGGCTTCAGCCACAGCCCCATGCCCAGCAACACCACGGCGCCGGCCAGGGTGCTCAGCCCCAATTGCAGCCAAACGCCTTGAATTCGAAACAGCACCAGCGCCGCCAACCCCATGACCATCGCACTGAGCAGCCACTGCCGCGCCCACGGCAGGGCAGCGAGCAACTGTTGGCGCTGCATCAGCAGCAACGCTGTGCAGATAACCCCCGCCAGCGCGGCCAGTGGAATACCCGCCAGGCCAAACACAAAGGGCAGGGCGCCCAGCAACAGCACATTGACCAGGCTGCCGAGCAGTTCACAACGCAGCGGCTGGCGCGTGTCGCCAGCCGCGTAGGCATAGCGCGCGAGCAACGCGTTCCAGGCGCCGAACACCAACGGCACGGCAAACCAGGCCAGCAGCAATGGCAACGGCGAGTCTGCCGATTGTTTGGGCAGCAGCAATGCCACCAAACTCGGTGCGGCTGCCACCAGCCCGACACCGGCCGGCAAGGTCAGTACGCTGGCGGTTTCCAGGCCGCGCTTGAGTAGCGCCAGGCGCTCATCGCCCTGGCGGCGGCTCATCATGCCCAGCAGCACCTGGTTGAGGCTCATCAGCGCAATCAGCGGCAGATTCATCAGCTTGCGGGCGAGGTTGACCCAGGTCACCGCGCCTTCACCCAGCAGCGACGCCACCAGCCGCTCGATCAATGCCAGCCCTTGGCTGGCGCCGTTGCTCAACAGCAGGGGGCCGATGCGCTGGCCAAGTTCGCGCAGCGGTGTGAACGTCAGCTGCCAGCGCCACGGCCGCCAGCCCTGGCGCCAGATCGACGGCAGCAACGCCAGCGGCATCAACAGGCTGCCGGCGAGGCACGCCAGGGCGAGGGAATGTGGCTGGGTCGCGGTGCCGGCCAGCGCCAGATAGGTCACTGGCGGCAGGTTGAACAGCAGCGAACCCAGCCCCGCCAGCACAAAACGCTCACTGGCCTGCAGCGGGATGCTGAACAGCGCATGCAGCATCAGCCCCGGCACGCACCAGGCGACAATCTGCAAGTTGCTACTGGCAAGCGCCGTGGCGTTGGCCGCCAGGCCTGGGCCGAGCAACTGCACCAGCCACGGGGCCAACAGCGTCAGCAACAGGCTGGTGACCAGCGCGATCAGCAGCAACGCCGGGAACAACACCGCCAACCAGTCCAGGCGCTCACCGCCTTTGCGTTGCAGGTACAGCGGCAGCGCGGCGGCGCTGAGTACGCCACCGGCCAACGACATGCGCAACGCTTCGGGCAAAAACAACGCGATCAGGAACGCGTCACTGCGCTCACCCGCGCCCCAGGCCGCCACCAGCAACCACTCACGGGCAAACCCCAGGCACAGGCCGAGCAAGGTTGCCAGGGTCAGCCAGACGGCGGAGCCGAGCATGGTTAAGGCCGTGCGCCGTCAAGGATCGGCTTGCGAAAAGCCACGGCCTTGACCTGCGGCAGGCGCGCCGCAAACAGCCGCCGTGCCTCCAGCACATTGAGGCCAACCATCAACCAAAACAGCGCCACCATCACCACGGCAAAGCTGAAGTAGTGGTCAAACAGCCCGCTCACCAATGCCGCGAGAATCCCGGCGGTGGTGCCCAGCCACAACGCGTTGTCCTTGGTCAGGCGGATCGGGCCTTTTTCCGGGCGCGCTTCACGCCACCAGCGCACGGTGACGGCAACAAACAGCAACATGCCGACGAGGCCGGTCTTGTAGATGAAGTTCAGCCACAAATTGGAGATCCCCAGGAAGTGCGTGCCCGGCACCGGTGGGTCGACCTTGAAGCCGATACCGAACGGGTACGCCGCCATGGCCTGCGGGAACATGCGGTATTCATCGAAGCGCACTTCGGTGCTGGCGTTGTCCGACGAAAAAATCGTCGCCAGGCGGTCCTGCAACGGTGGGTAGGCCATCACCAGCGCCACGGTCAGCGCCGCGCCGATCATCAACAGCCGCCCGGTGTACGGCACACGCCGCGTGGCCATCCAGATCAGCACCAGCGCCAGGCTCACCATCGCGCCACGGCTACTGGCCAACAGCAACGCGGCAGCGCCCAGGCACGCTACGCCCAGGCCCAACGCGCGCTTCCAGCCTTGCTCGGTCATGCCGTAGCAGAACGCCAACGGCAGCAGCAGCGCCATGATCCCGCCGATGGCATTCGGGTGCATCCACGGCGAGCCCATGCGCGAGGACATCGCCTCCAGGCCGAATTTCAACATGTCAAAGTTGCCGTAATTGAACACGGCCAGGATCGGTGCAATGCCGGCCCCCGAACGGGTGCGCACAAACACCGCAATCGACAGCACCAGCATTGCCAGGGTGCCCAGCAGCAAAGCGACCACCAGCGCTTCGCGTTGCTTGTAGTCGGTCAGCAACTTGGCACACAGGAACACCGCCGACAGGCTCAGCAACCAGCGCAGCCAGTTGGCCACGCCGCTGGTGTCGGCGTGGATGGTGACTTGGCCGACAATAAACGGGAACGCGCTGAACAGCATCAGCCATAGCAGCATCTGGTCGGTGGGGCGGCGTGAAAGGCTCGGTGTGTCGGGCACGCGCGCCAGAAAGCTGTGCCACAGCACGGCGCCCCAGGTCAGCGCGAGGATGGCTTCACTCACCGTGCTGCGAATGCCCAGGTTGACGGTCGAGTAGGGCATGAAGGTCGCGATCCCGGCGAACAGCAGCAAGCCCCAGAGCGGGAAGCGCAGAATGGTTACCGCGGCGGCCAGGCCGATCACGGCGAGGAATGCCTTGGCCGGTGACAGCAGCAAGGCGAGTGCTCCAAATAACAGGCCGAAGAGGATCGCGACGAGGCTGGCCAGGGAAAGTCTCATTTAAGTTCCTCGATCAGTTCGGCCAGGCGGTGGCGATAGGCTTGATGGTTAAAGCGTTGCGCCCATAGCTTGCGTTGCTCGGGTGATTCTTCCGTTGGGCGACCCACCAGATCGAGCATCAATTGCACCAGTGCCGGGCCATCGGTGGGCGAAAAACGCGGAGCCGACGGCGGGGTGATTTCATCCAGCGAGGTGCCGCTGGCCACGGCGACCGGCGTGCCGACACTCAGGGCTTCGATCACCGGCAAACCAAACCCCTCGGCATAAGAGGGCTGCCACAGGCGCGAGGCCTGGCGGTACAACGCGTGAAGCTCGGCATCCGACACGCCACTCAAGGCACGAACCCCCGGCAGGCCGCGCTGGGCTTCGGGCAAATGCTCAAGGCTGCCCACCAGCACCAGCTCCGGCACGCTGGGTGACAGGCTGCGCGCCTGCTGCCAGGCGTCCACCAGGAACGGCACGTTCTTGCGCAACTCACGGGTGCCTACCAACAACCAATAGCGCTCGGGCAGTTGGCGTGCGCTGAGGTCCGCCGCCAGTTCGATAAACCCATCCACCTGGTTGGGCAGCACCCGAATCTTGCCCGCCGCCTTGGGAAACAGCCGCGCGGTTTCATCAAAGCTGAACTGCGAAGGCGTCCACACCCGGTCGGCGCTGTTTACCGCGTAAGCAATCGACAGCCGATCACTGGTCTTGTAGATCAGCGCTTTCAAACGGTTGGCGTGGTAGTTGTCCAGGGTGATCTGGAACAGGTCGTGCAACAGCACCACGGTGCGCAACCCTTTGGGTTTGGGCGGCAGCGGCAGGCCCATGTTGAAGGTGCTGATGTACAGGTCGATCTGTTGCTCACGCAATGCGCGCGGTAAAAACCCCGCTTCAAAACGCAGGCGATTCTGCGGCTGGTGCATCGCGGTTTTCGCACAACCCCAGGCCGGGCACTGCGCCTGCAAGCGGGTTTCGTCACCCAGGGGCGCCACGGTAAACCGCGTGAGCTCCACATTTGGCAGGGTGCGCAGGGCACTTTCCAGCGCGTACACCTGGCGGCTGATCCCCGATTGCGGCGAGGTGCCGACGGTGCGGTAATCCAGGCCTATACGCATGCGGGCTCCTTTTGATTGAGCGGCGCGAGCGTCGCATACACCCTTTCGAGCTGGCTGGCCGCGACGCTCCAGTCATGGGCGCGGCGCACATACGCGCGGCCCGCTTCGCCCATGGGCGCGGCAGCTTCGGGAAATTGCAGCAGGCGCACCACGGCGTCCGCCAGGCTGGCGGCGGTTTGCCCGCCGAGATAGTCCAGGCCTTCAATCAGGTCCAGGCCTGACACACCTTGCTCGGTACTCGCCAAGGGCAGCCCGGCCGCCAGCGCTTCGAGCACTTTCAATTTTGAGCCGCCACCATGGCGCAGCGGCGCCAGAAACACCGAGCAGCTCGATTGCAGACTCAACAGGTTCGGCACAAACCCTTGCCACTCAATGCGCGGGTCTTGCCAGCGTTCACGCCAACTGGCGGGCATGCCGAAGCCGCACACGCTCATGCGCGCCTCGGGGCAGCGCTCCCAGACTTTGGGCAGGATTTCATCCAGGGCCCACTCGATGGCGTCCACGTTGGGCGCGTATTCATAGTTGCCGAGAAACAACACACGGCGTGTTGACGGGTCGGGATGGGCGGCGGCGAAGTGATCGCAGTCCACCCCATTGACCACCACCGGTACCGGTTTGCCGGCGATCTTTGCCAGCACCTGCGCGTCGCTGTCGGTGACCGCCACCACCTGCGCCGCTTGGCGCATCACACGGTGTTCCCAGCGAGCGTAGCGCCATTGATCGTAGCGAATGAACGGCAGCGCCCAGCGTGGCAGGCGATCATAAGTGGCCGCGCCCAGCGCCGATTCAACGTTGTGTTCGGTCAGCACGAACGGCTGGGATTGGCGCGCCAGCGCGTCTTCGTACGGCTGGAACGTGTAGGTGTGCTCGATCTGCACCACGTCCCAATGTTCTTTGAGCAATTGATTGAAGGTGTCCTGCAGCGCCCCCGACAGGCCGTTGACGCTGGCCAGCAGCGGGTAGGGCGCAAACAGCCCGGCCACCAGGGTTTTCAGGCTGCGCAGCGGGCGGCGTGGCAGGATGATCAGTTGCTCAACAAAGGCCTCCAGCACCTGGCGATCGGTCAACGACACCGGGTGCTTGTCATGCAACAGCAAGGTGATGCGATGCCCGCGCGCGGCCAGGCTGCGCAGCAAATGGAATTGGCGCGTCTTGCCGCCGCTGGTGGCGGGCCAGGGCGAATAGGGCAGTATCCATAAAATGCGCATGGCGGGCTTCAATCCCATAACAGAATTTGCAGGTTCGACTTGACCGGCACGGTCAGCCCATTGGTGCCGCTGACCGGGGTTTGCGTGCCGCGCAGCGGGTCGTACAGGGTGGCGCTGGCCAGGCCCGGCAAGTGCGCGTTACCGCCTTCGGCCGACCAGAAGAACCACAATTTGTGGCCGTCGGCGCGGGTCCAGCCGATGCTGAACAGGCCGTCGGGCAATTGGTCGGCGGTGGGCGGGTCGCCGGGTGTGAGTTGCGGCCCACTGACGTCGAGAAAGTTCTTCAAGGCGGTGTAGACCGGCTTGGGGTTGGCGTCGATGTCGAGCAAGCCATAGAACTGGTCACGCACGCTGGCGCGCTGGTCGAGGTCGCTCAAGGTGAACAGGAAGATCTTGTCGTAATCCATCGCGCTCATCAGGGCCACGCGGCGCACCACGTAATCGGCCTGGCCCTGCAGGGTGATCAAATCCTGGGCGTCTTTTGGCCCTGGGTAAGTGGACCAGCCCCACTCGGTGCTCCACAGCGTTTGTACGCCACCGTTGCGCAGTGCCTTGTTGAGGGCGGTGGTCTTGGCAATAAAGTCCAGGTTGGAAGGGTCGTTGCCTTCGGGCAATTGGGTGTAAGGGTGGTAGGAAATGGTGGTGTTCAGGCTGGCCACACCGAGGGCGCCAAGGGCGTCGAACATGGTTTGGCCATTCGGCATTTCGCTGAAAAAAGCCATGCCGGCCGCGACCACCGGTTTGTTCGGGTCCACCGCGCGCAACGCGCCAGCGGTGGTGGTCAGCAGGCTGGCATAGCCGGCCGGGTCGGCCACCGGGCGCCAAAAGCCTAGCAGGTTAGGTTCGTTCCACACCTGCCAGGCATTGACGCTGGGGTAGCGCTGCGACAACAGCGCCATGCGGTTGGCGAACACGTTCGGGTCTTTGGGCGGGTACTGGTCCTGATACGGCGCACCGGCCGGCGCCGTGGTGGCGAAGGGCGCCGAGCCGACCAGGTAGAACACCGACTTGAGCTGGTTGGTTTGCAGGTTGCCGACCAATTGATCCAGTGTGGCGATCTGGTACTGGTTCTGCGCAGGTTCCAGCTGATCCCAATGCAAATCCAGGCGTACCCATTCCAGGCCCAGCGCCTTGAGGTGGTTGATCTGCAGTTGATAGAGCGCGGGGCTGAACCACAGAAACTGCGCGTTCACCCCCAGAAAGTCCTTCCATACCACCACCTTGTTGCCCTTGAGCACGTGGTTCTCGGCGTCGGCCTGACGGCCCCACAGGAAAGCCGTCAGGCCAAGCGCCGCGACTACCGCAAGCGTGGCAAACCAGGTCCGTTTACGTGCCATGGGGAGCTCCTGCAATCGCCTCTTCAAAGAGTTGCTTGAACTTCTGCGCGGTCAACGGCCACAGGCGTTCGCGACCAATTTCCCCGGCGCGTTCGGCCCAGTCCCGGACCAACAATGGGGTGCGCGCCAGGCGCAGCAGTTGTTCGCTCAAGGCTGCTACATCGCCTTGTGGATAGATCGCGCCATTGCCGCTGGCGACTTCTTCGGCAAACGCACGCGCGTCCGAAGTGATCGCCCCGCGCCCGCACGCAGCGGCCCAGGACAGCGCGCCGCTGGTGCCGCGCTGACGCCCCAGCAGGCCGAGTTTTTTCGATTCGCGGTACGGCAGCACCATCACATGGTGTGCCTGGATCGTCTGTGCAATCTCGCTGGCTGGCAGGTTCAGCCGCCAGTCGATAACGCCTGCCAGGCCGAGTTCCGCGATCTGGCTGTTCAACTGCTCGAGGTAATTGCCGCCCGCACCAAACGCCATTTCGGCGGCAGTGCCACCGGCCAGGGTCAGGCGTACACGGTCACGCAATTCGGGGGCTTGCCTGAAGACGTCGGCCAACGCCTGCAACAGGTCTTCAATGCCTTTGCCACGGTAGATAAAACCGAAATACAGCAGGTGCAAGGTGCCCAGCGCCGGTAGTGGCGCGGGAGGAATGGCCAGGTTGGCGTGGTTGATCACCGCCACTTTGCCGGCCGGCAGTTGCATGCGTTGGCTGAGGCACTCGGCACCCAGGCGGGTGAGGGTGATCAGCCGGGTCAGGCCTTGGGCGACGTGACGCTCTTCGCGCAATGTCAGCGGGTCGGCCAACACCACCGCGGCCTGGGGTAGCGGGCTGGGCAAGCGTTCCAGCAGGTTAAGCGGAAAGGGCAGGTGTTCGCGCCGCCAGACGATGCGTTCCGGGTCATGCACGGTGGCTGTCAGCGGCAGCGTGGGGTGCGCCTTGCGCAACTCGCGCAGGGCCAGGAATTCCCCCAGCCGCCCACCGCCCAGCTCGGCGTGGACCAGGTCCACGCTGTGCCAGTCAAACCCGGTGATCGCCTGCTTGATCGCTTCGGTGCTGCCTTGCACGCCGCTCAACGGTGTCGCCACCGTCACGCCCAGCTGCTCCAAGGCCGTCTTGAAATGGTTCGCATAGTCGGCGATCCCGTTTTTCTCTGGCGGCAAAGGCGCGAGCAGGGCGATGCGCATCAGAACGCCCCCCGGTACTTGGCGATGGTTTTAAGCACCTTGGCCGGCACTTCGAATTTGCGCCGGTTAATGATGATGCCGTCCACCTTGCCGAACGCAGTGTTGAGGATCGACAGCGCGTGTTCCACCACCGGCACCGTACTTTTTTGCGCTTCCACCACCAGCGCGATCAGGTCGGCGCGGCGCAGGTTGATAAACGCATCGCGGTTGTCCAGCAGCGCCGACGCATCCAGCAGCACCACTTCGCCCGGGGCGGCAGGTTCAGCGCCGCCGACCCGCACGGTGGTGCCGTTTTCTTGCAGCAGTTGGCGCAGTTGCTCGACCACAAAGGTCACGCCTTCGCCGTGGCGCGCCGAGGTCAACCCGAGAGTCAGGCCTTGTGCGGCAACGCGGTCCAGCTGCAGCAAACCGTACAGCCGGTAAATACTCGCATTAAAGGCGTTGGTGCCCTGGGCGGTGCTGGTGTCCAACTCCGGCAAGGTGGTCCACAGCGGCAGGCCGAACTTGCGTTCCACCAGGCCGCCATCGTGAATGCGCTGGTCCAGCAAGTAGCACAGGTAGATCACCAGCAAGCCGACGACGATCGCGAACGGGATCGCCAATACCAGCATCACCAGGGTTTTGGGGAAGATGCGGCCTGGGTTCAGGGTGGCTTCTTCAATCACGGCAATGTTGCTGATCTGGCTGTTATCCAGCTCACGGTCGATGCGCGATTTCTCCAGGTTGTCCACATACAGCGCGTAGTTGCGCTCGGTGGTGCTCAGCTCGCGGGAAAGGCGCGCCAACTCCGGTTCAATCTCCAGGGCTTGCTTGCGTTGCGCTTCGAGGTTCACCAGTTGCTTGTGTTGTTGCACCAACTGAGTACGCAAGGCCAGGTTGTTGCTCGACTCATCCAGCAGCACGCGCTGCAAGTGGATTTCCAGGGTGTTCGGCGCGCGGTTTTCCGAGCTTTGCACCGTATTGCTTTCACCCGCGACCTGGGCCTGCATCGCACGGATAGACGCGTCCAGGGCTTTGACCGGCGGCGCGTTGTCGGTGTAGGTGCGCATCATGTCGGCTTTTTCCAGCAGCTTCTGGTTAAGCAGGCGACGCAAGTCCTGCTGCTGCGGGTTCAGCGCAATCTGGCGAACCGTGGTCACTTCCTTGGGCTGGGTCTTGAGCTGGTTGCGCGTGCTGTCGATGGCACTGTCGGACGAAGCGATCAGGCGGGTGGTGTTGAACGTCTCGCCGCGCAGCACGTTGATGCGCTCGGACAAGTCCTCCAGGCGATCGGTAATGCTCGCCGCGCCGATTTCATTCAGGTGTGTGAGGATCTGCTGCTTGTAGCGCTTGATCTCATTGGCGCTGGTGTTGACCTGGCCTTCATAGAACGCGTAGAGGCTCTTGCGGCCCAGCGCCTGTGTGCGTTCGTTGATGTATGTCTCGACCCAGTCCTTGACCACCGCCTGGGCAATTTCCGGGTCGCCCCACTTGAAGCTGATATCCATCACCGTAGAGCCGACGGCGTGGCTGACCTCAAAGCTTTTCTCCAGGTTGGCGGCGAGACGCTCCACCGGCGTGGTTTTTTCGACGATGCCGACGGTTTCCAGCACCACGCGGATACCCTCGAACACCGCGCCGACACCGGCCTTGATGTAGTGCTTGGTGCGCTTCCAGAAGCCTTCCGGCGGCGGCGCGTTGTCGATCATTTCCAGGTAATGCTCAGCCACTGCGCGCACAATCGGGCGACCGGTCAGCAAGCGTTCCTCGTCGACAATCGGGTCGCGTTGGGTGCTGGGCATCACCAGCGCCTGGCGGTTGCTGATCTCGATGGGCAAGGTCGAATCGCGCCCTGGCTTGACCAGCAGGCGCGCGGTGGATTCGTACTTGGCCGGCAGCAAAAAGGCGCCCAGCAAAATGATCACCAACGCCGCGATGGCCGCCAGTTTGAACTCGTGCCGGAAGATGAAAAACAGGCGCAGAAGATCACGAAAAGAACGGATCTCGATCATGGGATGTCGCTCCTTTAGTTATTGCCGCCGCTGGTTCTGGTGTAGTTGTAGCCAACCCCAATGGACTTGGTGAACGGGATCAGTTGGTTCAAGTAGGTATCCACCCCTTGGATGCGCTCGCCCACATTGGATTTGGGTACGAACACCACGTCACCGCGTTGCAGGCGCACCGGTTTTCGCCCATTCGGACCGGGTTTGAGGTATTGGCTGAAGTCCAGGAAGTAGGCGTGATAGGCGCCCTGGGCATCTTCGCGCAGCAGCGCGACCATGCTGGCATTGCCCGACGGGTTCACGCCGCCGGCGCCGACAATGGCTTGCTCCAGGGTGTTGGCCGTGCCCAGTTGCACTGCCGTCGGGTTATTCACCGCGCCGCCGACGATCACCGAGTTGCCCGGCGCCTGGTTGATATTCACGGTGACCCGTGGTTCGCGGTACACCGGCGCGAGCTTGTTGCTCAGCTCGGTCGCGAGGTCCGATGGCTGGCGCCCGGCGACCTGGATCGGGCCCAGGAACGGGTAGTTGATCTTGCCGTCAGTCTGCACTGTGTACAGCGTGAGCTCGTAGATGGTGCTGACGTTAAACGCCGACAGCGTCGGCATCTCCCCGGCATCGCGCACGATACGCAACTGGTCGCCGATGCGGATGCGTTCCACCGCCGGCGGCAATTGCGCCAGCTGGTCGAGGGCGCGCTTGCCGTCTTCCACGGTCTGGTCGTCCGGCGGGACGATGCGCGCTGGCGTATTGCAGGCGGCCAAGGCCATCATGGCCAGGAGGAGCACGGTTTTTTTCATAAAGGGGGACTTCCTGTGGGTCATGCTGCTCACCTCCAATAACCGGGGAACATGCTGATGCGCCGCTTGAGGGCGAGGGGGAGCCGGCGTTCCAGATGGCCCAGCCGATAGCCGAGCAGCTTGAACGCGCTGCGCACCAGTACTTCGGGTACGCGGTGCAATGCACCGGCTGCGCGCAATGCCGCGAGCTCAGCCAGTACATAGCGTTTACCTTCACCGCCGGCATCGCCAAAGGCCTGGCGAATCCACGGCTCGCGACCGTAAAACACGCCAATGTCGAAGTAGCGGTGAAACTCATCCATGAGTCGGTAATCGTGGGAGTGGTACACCCGCGCCGACGCGGCGTAGCGCACCTTGTAGCCTTCGAGCAGCATGCGCGCCGCGACGTAGGCGTCTTCGCTACCGATCACATCGGCGGGGAAGCCGCCGACCGCCTGCAACGCGCTGCGTCGGTACACGCTGAAAGAGTCGGAACTGAAGCAGGTCTTGATCCCAAGCTCCGGCGCATCGGCCAGGCTTTTGCTGCGGCTGTGTGCCGGGTAATTGAAGTGCCGCGACTGCGCGCCCAGTACGCCAGCGCCGGGGTGCGGCAGTTGGCGGCCGTAAGCCACGCCGTTGAGCGGGTCTTGCTGCAGTTCATCGAGCAGGTTGGCGAAGGTCTCGGCGTCGGCCGGGATCGCGTCCTGGGTCATCACGATCAACGCGTCACCGCTGACGTGTTCGCTGGCCCAACGCCGCGTGCCGCCGTGGTTGAAGTCGCGGGCGTCGATCACCTCGACCCGGGCACCGAATTCGCGAAAGCGCGCCACGGTGTCATCGCTCGAGGCGCTGTCCACCACCAGCACTTCGTCCGGTTGTACGCGCTGCATGTTCAGCGCGGGCAGCAGCCGCGCCAGGTGGCTGGACGCGTTGCGGGTCGGGATGATCAACGAGGTGCGCATATCACTTTTTCACTTCTGTGGCGGGCGCACGCCCGTAGATGTCGTCAAAGCGCACGATGTCGTCTTCGCCCAGGTACTCGCCGCTCTGCACCTCGATCATCACCAGGTCGATGATGCCGGGGTTGGTCAGGCGGTGTTTGTGCCCGGCCGGAATGTAGGTGGACTCGTTGGCGTTGATCAGGAATTCGCGGTCGCCATTGGTAATCTGCGCCGCACCGCTGACCACCACCCAGTGCTCGCTGCGGTGGTGGTGCATTTGCAACGACAACGACGCCTGGGGCTTGACCACGATGCGCTTGATCTTGAACCGGCTGCTTTCCTCCAGCACGGTGTAGGTGCCCCACGGCCGGGTGACGGTACGGTGCAGGCTGAACGCCGGATGGTCCTGGCGCTTGAGCTCGGCGACGATGTAACGCACATCCTGGCTGCGATGGGCGTCGGCGATCAGCAGCGCGTCGGGGGTGTCGACGATGATCAGGTCACGCACGCCGACAGCGCCGAGCACGCGTTTGGGCGAGTCGATGTAGCAGTTGTGCACGTCATGCAAAATTGCTTCGCCGTTGACCTGGTTGCCATTGGCGTCGCTGGGGGTGAGCTGGCGCAGGGCTTCCCAGGAACCGATGTCGCTCCAGCCGATGTTGCAGGGCACCACGGCGACTTGCTTGGACTTCTCCATCAAGGCCACGTCGATGGAAATATCCGGCGCGGCGCCAAAGCCTTCGGCGCTCAATTCACGCTGGCGTGAGGTTTTATTCTGTAGGTCCTGGCTGTGCTCCAAGGCGGCTTTTGCGGCGGCCAGTACGTCGGGGGCATGAACGGCGAGTTCGTCCACCAACGTGCTGGCCTTAAAGCAGAACATCCCTGCATTCCACAGGTGTTTGCCGCCGTCGAGGTAGCTTTGCGCGGTGGCCAGGTCGGGTTTTTCGACGAAGCGTTTGACCCGGTTACCGGTGCCCAGCGCTTCGCCTTTTTCAATGTAACCGAAGCCGGTTTCGGGATGGTCGGGCTGGATGCCGAAGGTCACCAGGTAGCCGGCTTCGGCCAGGTCGCGGGCCTGGCTCACGGCGGCGGCGAACGCGGTTTCATCGGTGATCAAATGGTCGGCGGGCATCACCAGCAACTGCGCCTGATCGCCGAAATGTTCCTGCACATGCAGCGCCGCCACCGCGATGGCCGCCGCCGTGTTGCGCCCGAATGGCTCCAACAGCAAGTCCAGGGGCAGGTGCGCCTTGTTGACCACACGGTAGTCATCCAGGGTACGAAACAGCAGGTCGCGGTTGGTCACCGTCAGCACGCTTTCCACGCCAGGCAGGCGCGCGGCGCGTTGGAAGGTCTTTTGCAGCAGGCTCTGGCCGTCACGCATGCGCATGAACGGTTTGGGCATGTTCTGCCGCGACACCGGCCACAACCGTGTGCCCGAACCACCGGAAATAATGCACGGAATCAAGCCGTTGAGGGTATTCATCAATAGACCTCCTTGGTAGAGAGGACGGCTGGAACCGTCATGAAGACGATGTACAGGTCGAACCACACCGACCACTTCGAGATGTATTCCAGGTCGTATTCGACGCGCTTCTGGATCTTGAACAGGGTGTCGGTCTCGCCCCGGTAGCCATTGATCTGCGCCCAGCCGGTGATGCCTGGCTTGACCCGGTGCCGCGAGCTGTATTCGCTCACCGCCACTTCAAACGGGATGCCGGCCGCCTTGGTCGCCGTGGCGTGAGGGCGTGGGCCGACCATGGACATGTTGCCCAGCAGCACGTTGAACAGCTGCGGCAGCTCGTCGATGCTGGTTTTGCGGATGATGCGGCCCACGCGTGTGATGCGCGGGTCTTTGCGGGTGGTTTGTTGCTCGGCAGTGAAGTCGCTCTGGTCGGTGAACATCGAGCGGAACTTGAACACGCGGATTTCGTTGTCGTTGTAGCCAAAGCGGTTCTGGCGAAACAGCACCGGGCCTTTGGAGTCGAGCTTGATCGCAATCGCCGTCACCAGCATCACCGGTGACAGCGCCACCAGCGCCATGCTTGCCAGCACAAAATCTTCACAGCGCTTGATCACCGGCGACCAACCGCGCAGCGGCAACTGCGAGGTGTTGAACATCAGGATGCCGCCCACGTCGGTGATGCGGCTGTGGCCGTAGCGCAGGGCAGCCATGTCGGGCACCAGCATCACGTTCACCGACATCTGGCGCAGGCGATTGACCAACCCGTGAATGCGTTGCTCGGCCGCCCACGGCAGGCAGATCATGACTTGGTTGACTTGCTCGGCGCGGATCAGTTTTTCCAGGTCACGGGTATTACCCAGCAAGGGCAGGTTGCTCAACTCCTTTGGAATGCGTTCGGTGCGGTCGTCGATAAAACCGATCAGGCCGGAACGGATATCGCCATTGCGTTGCAGGTGGTCGGCGACATGCATCGCGGTGTCGGTGAAGCCCAGGATTACCGTGCGTTGCAGGTATTTGCCCTTGCGCATCAGGTTGCGATACAGGCGCAGCATCAACAGGCGCTCAAGGCAGAACAGCCCCAGGCTGGCGAAGTACCACGTCACCAGGTTGCGCGGGGTCAATTGCGGGAAAAACTGCAAAATCTGGTACATGAACAGCAAGATGCAGAACGCCGCCGACCAGGCGACTGTCTTGGCCCGCAGGCGCAGGCGGTTGCTGAACAGTTCTTCGGAATAGATGCCCAGGGCCTGGAACAGAATAATGGTCAGGACCGCGAAAAACAGCAGCAGGCCGAGAAAGTGGGAGCGCAGCTCAGGGGCCAGCGGGTCGAGGAACAACACCAGAATCAGGGGCGGCAATATGGCGGTCAGGCCATGGATCAACTTGACGAAAACAACAAAGAACTCAACAAATCCGGCGCGGGTCAGAAACAGGCTGTCGACTGACGACTTTTCTCGCATAAAAACATCCCTCATTGCACTCCAGACTTACTGTTCGACTTGCTTACTTAGTGAGCAAGATGAACGACGGCTACTCTGGGTAAAACGCAACAGCTCCTTCAACTAAGGCTATCCAGATGAAGGTATTTGCGTGGGCAGTGAATTAGGGAGTGTTCCTTTGAGTTTCTTTGTCAGCTAATTGACAGTGGTGCGGAGGTAGCGTTCTAGACACGTTAACTGATCTTTTTTGTGGCATTTTATTGACTTTCCTTGTCGTAACACTCGGTGGTGGGGTGTGTTTTTGAGTGTAGGAACAAATGTGAGAATTTTCCTCCCGCATGCGGAAACCTTTTTTGAACGGCGGTAGGAAATGGGGACAAAGAACGCACGCTAAGTGCCCGAAAGTAAGGCTTTAACGGCGACGGAAGTTGTTGTTAAGCGGCAAGCGAAAATGTATCCAGAACAATTTTTTGTGGGTTTTTTGACGGCCATTTAACCTGTCGGTTCTTATCTGGCGGGCGGTTTGAGCATGATCGATTTCACAACCTTGCTGATGTTCTGCGGTGCTGTCCTGTTGTTGCTGTTATCGCCGGGGCCGAACATGGCGTTTGTTATCAGCCATGGCGTGAGTTATGGCTGGCGCGGTGGCGTGGCCTCAAGCCTGGGGATCTGCGTGGCCGACTTGCTGCTGACTGCGCTGACCGCCACCGGGGTAACGGCGCTGGTCGCCAGCTGGCCGCCGTCATTTGATGTGATTCGCTATGCCGGGGTGGTTTACCTGTTATGGCTGGTGTTCAAGACCTTGCAGCAGAGCGCTGGCCTGGACCCTGCCCAGGTCAAGCGCGTGCGCCTGAGCCGTGTGTTTGTGCAGGCGATGCTCAACAGTTTGCTCAACCCCAAGGCGCTGCTGTTTTTCCTGGTGTTTTTACCGCAATTCGTCACGCCCGGCGCTGGGGCCATCGCGTTGCAACTGCTGGTGTTGGGCTGTGTTCTGACCCTGATCGCCGGCGTATTTCACGCGCTGTTGGGGATTTTTGGCGGTGCCCTCAGCCGGTTTTTTGCCGGACGTGCCCACAGCGCCAGGCTCCAGAAATGGGGCCTGGCGAGCATGCTGATGCTATTGGCGGTGCGGCTTGCGTTGATGTCGCGGCCAGCGTAATGCAAACGAGCGGGCTTGTAGTGGTTGTGGCTATCCCGCTCACCGCAAACGCGCTCACTCGCCCAACCGAGCCGCCGCGCGTGCCACGATCTCGCCGCGCACCCGACGCGATTCCGCTGTGCGCTTGCGGGCTTCTTCCAGCACATGCGTGGGCGCGGTCTGCGGGCTGCCCGAGTCGAACGGCGGTGCCGGCGCGTATTCGATCTGCAACTGCACCAGTTGCGCGGCAGCCTCGCTGTACAACTCGGCTGCCAAGGTCAGCGCAAAGTCGATCCCGGCAGTAATCCCGCCACCGGTGAACAGGTTGCCGTCGCGCACCACACGCGCCTGCACCGGGCTCGCACCCAGCGGGGCGAGCAGGTCGTGATAGGCCCAGTGGGTAGTGGCCTTGCGGCCGCGCAGCAACCCCGCCGCGCCGAGTACCAGCGAGCCGGTGCACACCGACGTCACGTAGCGCGCGGTCTGTGCCTGGGCCTTGAGGAAGTCCAGGGTGTGCGGGTCTTCCATCAATGCGCCAACGCCGGAACCACCGGGCACGCACATCACGTCCAGGCGCGGGCAGTCGGCATAGGTCATGGTCGGGGTGAATACCAGGCCGGTGCTGGAGGTGACCGGCGCCAGGTCTTTCCACACCAAGTGCAGTTTCACGTCCGGCAGCGAACCCAATACGTCATACGGGCCGGTGAGGTCCAGTTGCTGAATGCCGGGAAACAACAGAAAGCCGATCTGCAGGGTCATGAATGAAGCTCCGATAAAGGGGTGGACGGCTTCACTCTAGAGGCCTAGGCTTTGGCGAATACGCCATTGAACCCACACATTACGCCAAACATGACCCGGATCATTCACGTACTCGCTTTCCCTAATGCACAGGTGCTCGACGTAACCGGGCCTTTGCAGGTGTTCGCCACGACCAATGACCTGGCCCGCCAGCGTGGCCTGCCGTTGCCTTACGCGGTTTCGGTGATTACCGCGCAGAACGAGCCGGTCATGACCTCTGCCGGCCTGGCGCTGGTGGCCGAGCCGCTGCCCGCTGCCGACGCGCTGTGCGACACGCTGGTCATCGCCGGCGGCTGGGGCGTTTACGGCGCCGCCGAAGACGTTGAATTGATCGAGTGGGTGAAGCAAAAGGCCCAGCACACCCGGCGCATGACCTCGGTGTGCACCGGCGCTTTCCTGCTCGCCGCCAGTGGCTTGCTCGACGGCTGCCGGGTGGCCACGCACTGGACACGCTGCGAAGAGCTGGCGCGCAAATTCCCCGCGCTGACTGTGGAATCCAACCCGATTTTCATCCAGCAAGGCTCGGTGTGGACGTCCGCCGGCGTGACGGCCGGCATCGACCTGTGCCTGGCCCTGGTGGAGGAAGACCTGGGCCGCGCGGTGGCCCTGGAAGCCGCGCGCCACCTGGTGGTGTTCCTCAAGCGCCCGGGCGGCCAATCGCAATTCAGCGTGGCCTTGTCCCTGCAAAAGGGCGACAGCCGCTTTGCCGACTTGCATGCCTGGATGGCCGAAAACCTCACCCTCGACCTGAACATTCCCACATTGGCCGCCCAGGCCGGCATGAGCGAGCGCAGCTTTGTGCGCCACTACCGCGCCGAAACCGGCCAAACGCCTGCGCGGGCCGTCGAGCTGATCCGCGTGGAAACCGCGCGCCGGCAACTGGCCGACAGTACGGCGTCAATCAAACGCATCGCCGTGCAATGCGGTTTTGGCTGTGAAGAGACCCTGCGGCGTAGTTTTCTGCGGGTCGTGGAGGTCACGCCCCAGGCCTACCGTGAGCGCTTCTGCGACCCGGCTTGAACGAAAACGTACACGGTTGTATCAATTTGTTGTGTTGGCGGGGTGACGTTCAGCCTCGATCCAGCAACTCGCAGATCGCCTCGAGGGTCGCCTGTGGCGCTTCCTGAGGAATGTTGTGGCCCACACCCGCCAAGACGTCGCGCCGATAAAACCCGCTGAAGTTTTCCACATCGTCATCCACCGCCGGGGCCGGGCCCACGCCATCATCGGCGCCGCACAGCGAAATCGTCGGCACGCAAATCGGCGGTTGCGGCGCCAGCGCCCGCTCGATGGCCTCCAGGGCCGGGTCGCCCGGCGCGTACATGAATCGGTGGCGATAGGAGTGAATCACCACCTCGACGAAATCCGGGTTATCAAACGATGGCGCGGTGTCGCCGTACAGGGTTGGCCCTTCAGCCCAGGTCGGTGACCACAGTTTCCACAACAACTCGCAAAACTCACGGCGATGGGTGGTCAACCCGTCCACCCCGCGCTGGGTGTGAAAGTAGAACTGATACCACAACCGGTGCTCATCTTCAGGCGCACGGGGCTTTAGCGACTTGGCAATGTCCTGAATGTTATAGCCATCCCCGGTCACCAACCCGCGCACCCGCTGCGGCCATAATGCGGCCACGATACACGCGGCGCGCCCACCCCAGTCGTAACCGGCGAGCGTGGCCTGCGGGATGCCAAGTGCATCCATGAAATCCAGCAGATCCTTGGCCAACGCCGCCTGTTGGCCGGAGCGCATCACCTGTTCATTGATAAACCGCGTCGGGCCATAGCCCCGCAGATACGGCACCAACACCCGGCACCCACGCTCGACCAGGCCCGGCACGATTTCATCGTAGCCGCGCGGGTCGTAGGGGAAACCGTGCAGCAGAATCACCGGTTCGCCGCTTTCCGGGCCGTGGGCTTCATAGGCCACATCGAGCATGGATGTACGCACATAGAGCAGTGGGGCGACAGTGGTCATGATGGGCTCCTCGGGGCTGGCCAAAAGTGTTTGAACTCTAGTCGAACGCCGTGACGGGATAGGCGAAATTCGAAGGCAATGGTCTTACTTGTCTAGCCACTCCCGCGCCAACAGCCCCAACACCACAAGATCATGCCGCTGGCCATTCCAGAACCCGGCCTCGCGCAATATACCTTCGGTGTTAAAGCCCAAACGCTCCAACAACGCCAATGACGCTGTGTTGTGCGGATGGACCATGGCTTCAACTCGATGCAATTGCATGTGCGCAAAGCCCCAATCGAGCATCGCCCGCAAGGCTTCGCTCATTAAACCTTGGCCACGGGCTGCGGGTGCCAGTTCGCAGGATAGAGCGCAACTGTTCCAGCCGCGGTTCCATTTGAACAGGCCGCAGCTGCCGACCAGTTGGCCATCCTGTTCAATCGCCCAGCGTGTGCCTGGGTTGGGCTGGGTGCGCCATTGGGCGAACGTGTCGATCAAGGCGTGGGCCTGGGCCAGGTCGGTCATCGGGTCGGCGCCAAACCAGCGCATGTGGGTGGTGTCGCCGTGGATGGCAAACAACGCCGGGGCGTCGGTTGCGCGTAATTCGCGCAGGCGCAGGCGCAGGCGCTGGGTGGCAAGTGTCGGGAATGTGGTCATGGGGCGGTCGTCGCGATCACTTGGGCGCGATCTACGACTTTGCCGAAGTGATGCCGCCACAGGTCTACGCCCAATTTTCCCGATCGATCCAACGATGAGCCCACGGTCAAATCGCTGATCAATGTCGGCTGCAAGCCCGCATCAAACAATGCGAAGCCGGCCGCCAGGACGCAGGTGTCGGCCTGGATGCCACACACCAGCACACGGTCTGGCGCCAGGCTTTTCAGGTAGTCGATGGTTTCGGGCGTGGGGGCATAGCCGTGTTTGATGAAGATGCGCTGGGCTGCAATCAGGCTGTCGTCATCCGGCGCAGGTTGCCAGCCCAGTTGGCGGGCAAAGGGAGTGATGCTTTCGTCGTGGCGCTCTACGGTGGCCACCGACGGCAGGTGCCCGAGCAGGGTGTTGATGCCGTCGACCAGCCACGCGGGCGGATTGAAGCTGGGTTGCACATCGATGATCAGCAGTACTTGGCGCATGGGGTTCCTGATGGCAGATCGGGGGCTGCCCATTGTGCACGCTGTGTGGTTTAGCGGGGCGCTTCAGATCAAAATCAGAAGCAGGGCACCGCGTCTTGGAAGCTCAACCACAATCACATGGGGGAGCGGGCTTGCTCGCGAAGAGGGCGTGTCAGTCGATACATGTAGAGACTGAAACACCGCCTTCGCGAGCAAGCCCGCTCCCACATTTGGATCTCAATACAGCAGGTGGATTTGTGCTTTCAGGCCTGCTCAGGGTTGCCAGGTAGTTTTCTCCCCGCTGAGCTTGCGGTCCAGAAAGGTTGCCGCGCTGATCAATGCCAGATGGCTCAACGCTTGAGGCGTGTTGCCCAAGTGATGCGCTTGGCTGTCGAACTCTTCGGCGTACAACCCCAGCGGGTTGGCGTAGCGCAGCAGTTGTTCGAACTCCAGGTGGGCTTTCTCCACTTGGCCGGCGCGCGCCAGGCATTCGACGTACCAGAACGAACAGGCGGCGAATGCGCCCTCGGTGCCTTGCAGGCCGTCGATCTGGCTGTCGTCGTTGCGGTAGCGGTAGACCATGCCGTCGCGCACCAGGCTTTTCTGAATCGCTTCCAGGGTCGACAGCCAGCGCGGGTCGGTGGCCGCAACGAAGCGCACCAGCGGCATCAACAGCATCGAACCATCCAGCGCGGTGCTGCCGATATGCTGCACAAAATGCCCGCGCTCTTCATTCCAGAAGTTGCTCCAGATGTCCGCGTAGATCGCCTGGCGGGTCTGGTCCCAGCGCGCGAATGGAGCGGGCAGCGAGCGTTTGGAGGCCAGGCGGATCGCGCGGTCCAACGCCACCCAGCACATCAACCGTGAGTGCAGGAAGTGATGCTCTTCGCCACGCATTTCCCAGATGCCCACGTCCTTGCTGTTCCAGATCTCGCAGACCTGGTCCGCCACTTCAACAGTGTGTTTCCAGCCCTCGTGGGAGATGGCTTCACCGTATTTGTTAACCAGGTACACCGCATCCATCAGCTCGCCGTAGATATCCAGCTGGATCTGGTCGAAGGCCTCATTGCCGATGCGCACCGGTTTGGCACCGCCATGACCGCTGAGGTGATCAAGCTCGGCCTCTGGCAGTTCCTGGCGACCGTCGATGCCGTAGAGGATATTGATTTTGGTCGGCTGGCCGCAGCAGTCGCTGACGCGGCCTTTAAGCCAGCGCATGTAGGCGTTGGCTTCTTCGATAAAGCCCAGGCGCATGAACGCGTAGACGGTGAACGAAGCGTCGCGGATCCAGGTATAGCGGTAGTCCCAATTGCGCTCACCGCCAGGGGTTTCCGGCAGGCCGAAGGTTGCGGCGGCGATGATTGCGCCGTGCTTGCGTGAGGTCAGAAGCTTCAACGCCAGGGCCGAACGGTTGACCATTTCGCGCCAGCGCCCGCGGTAATTCGACTGCGCGATCCAGCCGCGCCAGAACTTCAAGGTGTGCGCCAGGGCCAAGTCAGTGCAGCCACTGTTAACGCGTGGGTCGTCCTGGCCGCCCAGCACGAACTCGGCACCTTCTTCCTGGGCCAGGGTGAAGCTCGCCACGGCGGCATCGTCTTCGACCTGCATCGCGTGGCTGCTCGCCAGGCGCAGGCCGGGCTGGCCGTCGGCGGCAAAATAGACCATGCCGTCGTCGAGGCTGGCGTGGGTCGCAGTACGTGCATAGTCATGGCGCACAGCGCAGCGCAGGTGAATTTTCGCGCTGCCGCTGACCACGCGCACGCGGCGAATCAGCAGCGGCAGGTCGTCGATTTCTTCACTGATCACCAGCAGATCGGTGATTTCCACCACGGCCTCATCGCTCAGCCAACGGGTTTGCAGCACGTTGGTGTCGGGCAGGTAGATTTGTTCACGGCGGGCGTTAGTCAGGTCGGGGGTCAGTTGGAAAACACCGGCCTCAGGTGTGTCGAGCAGCGAGCAGAAGATCGACGGGCTGTCGAATTCCGGCCAGCAGAAAAAGTCGATGCTGCCGCGATCATTGACCAGTGCCGCACTGCGCATATCGCCGATAATGCCGTGGGCATCGATGGCGCTTTGGGGTTCGTTCTTGAAATCAACCATTGCCACGAAACTCCGGATAAAGGCTCATGCCGCCATCAATAAACAGGGTGCTGCCGACCACATAGTCGGAGGCATCGCTGGCCAGCCACACCACTGCGTTGGCCACGTCTTCGACATCGCCCACGCGGCCGTAGGGAATCAACTTCAACAGCTCTTTCTTCGCCGCGCCTTCGGTTGCCGCACGGTTGATCGCCGTACGAATCGCCCCCGGCGCAATGCCGTTGATGCGGATGCGCTGCTCGCTGACTTCCTGGGCAAGCGTGCGCATCAGCATCTCCACGCCGCCCTTGGAGGCCGCGTAGTTCACATGCCCGGCCCACGGAATAATCTGATGCACCGAGCTCATATGAATGATTTTGCCGGCCGCGCGCGATACGCCCTCGCGCACGCCCTGGCGATTGAAAATTCGCACGGCGGCGCGGGCACACAGGAACTGGCCGGTAAGGTTCACGCCGATCACGGTGTTCCAGTCGTCGAGGGTCATGTCAACCAGGTTGGCGTCTTTTTGCAGACCGGAGTTGGCCACCAGAATATCCAGGTGGCCGAAGGCGTCGAGGGTTTGGGCGAACAGGCGTTCTACGTCGGCTTCCTTGGACACATCACCGCCGATGGCAATCGCTCGGCCGCCGTTGGCGTTGATCTGCGCAGCCAGGGCTTCGGCCGGCGCCGCCTGCGAGTTGTAATTGAGCACCACGGCGGCACCGGCTTCGGCCAGGGCCTTGGCGGCGCCTGCGCCAATGCCGGAACTGGCGCCGGTGACCAGGGCCACTTGTTGCTGCAACGAGATCTGCATTGCCCACCCACCGTTTTCTGAGAGTCTTTGCAGCTGACTGGCGGCGCGTGGTGGAAGTTCACCGGTTGTCTCAAATGCGACGATAGCTGTCTATTTCAATCGTTTTCGCCAGCGCGCTTTTCGCTAGACTCAAGGCCTGTTGATGCGAGAACCGCCTATGACTGCCCAATCGCCGCCCAGGCCGTGGCTTGAAGCCTACGCCGACAATTACCGTAATGATGAGGTGGTCCTCCCGCATTGCCACGCCCAAGCCCAACTGATTCATGGGGTGTCGGGGGTGATGGTGGTCAGTACCGCGCAAGGCAGTTGGCTGGTGCCGTCCGGGCATGCGCTGTGGGTGCCGGCCGGTACGCCGCATGAAATCCGCATGGCCGGTGAGGTGCATATGCGCACGCTGTTCCTGGCGCCGGATGCGGAGCCCGGGCTGGGCCGTGTGTGCCAGGTGATCGAAGTGTCGGCGCTGCTGCGCGAATTGATCGTCGCCGCCGCTTTGATCGCAGGGCAGAACACCCCGCGCATGCTGGCGATGATCGAGCTGATCCGTATGGAATTGCTCAGCGCTCCCGTGGTGGCGATGCATGTGCCGGTCCCGGCAGAGGCGCGCCTGGCCAAGCTGTGTACGCACTTTATCCGCAACCCTGCCGATGACAGTAGCCTGGAGTCCTGGGCGGGCCTGCTGAACATGAGCGCACGCACGCTGAGTCGGATTTTTCAGCGTGAACTGGGCATGAGCTTTGGCGAGTGGCGCCAACGTGCGCGGCTCGCCCTGAGCCTCAAGCTGCTGGCCCAGGGCGTGTCTATTCTGGAAGTGGCGTTGGAGCACGGTTACCAGAGCCCGAGCGCGTTCAGTGCAATGTTTCGCCGTGCCATGGGTTACCCGCCGAGCCATTTCCGGCCGGGCGCTTGAGCCACGCTGCGCGGTTGTCCGTTCAGCGACGATAGATGGCTTGGGCGCGGGCGAATCCGCGCGGTGAGCTGCTTACTCTGCAAGGCCCTTTCTTGAACGAGCCTTGTGATGCCCAGCTCTGTCTTTGACGCCTTCAACCGTGTGGCTATCGTCGGCGTGATCAGCGCGTTGGCCGGTTGCAGCCACGCGCCTTCGACGCTGATTACGGCGCAACCCGTCGCCCATTTATCGGTGCAAACAGCCGAGCCGCTGCCTGCACGTTGGTGGCAGTTGTATCGCGACCCGCAACTCGATGCCCTGGTGGAACGGGCATTGCGCGAGAACAAGCACCTGGAGGCGGCTGGCGCGCATGTCGAGGCGATGCTGGCGTTGTTGCAGCAGGTTGATGGCGAGCGCCGACCGTCGACGGCGTTGGCCTATGGGCTGGCGTATGGTCGCAGCCGCGATGACCAGACCTTGGCCCAGGCGACGGGCCAATCGGCTGGCGGGCAGTGGAGCCACACCCCTGAATTTTCCTTGAGCTATACGCTGGACCTGTGGGGCGCGGTGCGTTACCGCATTGCCGCGGCCCGTGCCGATGCGCAAGTGGCACGCGCGGTGGAGGATGAAGTGCGCGTGACCATAGCGGCGCAGACCGCGCGGGCCTATGCCCAGGCCTGCATCTATACACACCAGGCGCAGGTGCAGCGCCATTCGGTGCGGCTGCTGGAGCAAAGCCTCGACGTCACCCAGCGCCTGCAAAAGGCTGGCGCCGCCAACGAACTGGAAGTTGCGCGCCTGCAAGGCCTGTTGGAGGAAACCCGCGCGCCGTTGCCCCTGTTCAACGCGCGGCGCCAAAGCGCGTTGTATGAGCTGGCGGTGCTCAGTGGCCAACCGCCGGAGCAGGTGAGCGCGCATAGCTGTGCACAGGGCCCGCAATTACACGCGCCATTGCCGGTCGGCGAGGGCTGGGCATTGGTGCAGCGTCGCCCCGATATTCGCCGCGCCCAGGCGCAGGTGCGTTCAGCCACCGTGTCCATCGGCCTGGCCCGCGCGCAGCTGTATCCACGTATTACCTTCGGCGCGATGCTCGGCTCGTCAGCCGCCAGCCTGGGCAAGTTGGGGGACGCGGACGCCGTGGTGTATGGCATTGGCCCGTTGCTGTCCTGGCAGTTTCCCAACCGGCAAATCGCCCAGGCGCGGGTTACCCAGCGGCAGGCCGAAGCGCATCAGGCACTGGCCCAATTCGACGCCACCGTGCTCGACGCGCTGAAGCAGGTCGAGCAAGCGCTGGTGCTTTATCAAGGCGAACAGCAGCGTCGCCAAGCCCTGGTTGCAGCCCTGGAGCAAAGCCGCCGCGCGTTCGACTTGGCTAACCGTGGCTTCCTCGCCGGAGGCCTGGATGCCCTGCAACGGCTAGACAGCGAACGCAATCGCGTCAACCTCGAAGCACGCGTGGCCCAGGCCGACCTGCAACTGATCAACCGCCAGATCGACCTGTTCCAGGCGCTGGGTGGCGGTTGGCAGCGCACTGATCAATCACCTTCCTTACCCGTCGCCACCCTTGGAGCCCGCCGATGAACCAGGCCGTTGAAGTCATTCCTCCCACGTTGATGCAACGTCACCGCCGCGCACTCGTGACGGCATCGTCGCTGGCTGCGCTGCTAGGGATCGCTGTGTTTGGCAGCTATTGGTGGAAACTCGGCCAGTTCCTTGAAGAAACTGACGATGCCTATGTGCGTGCCGATTGGGTTGCCGTCAGCCCACGGGTTGCCGGCTATGTAAGCCAGGTGCTGGTGGACGATAACCAGTGGGTCAAGGCGGGGGATGTATTGGTGCGTATCGATGATCGCGACTTCATCGAGCGCCTGAACAGTGCCCAGGCACAGTTGCAGCAAGCTGAAGCGGCGGTCAACGCGCAGCAGGCCAAACTGCAGTCCCTCGACGCGCAATCCGGTGAGCAACAGCAACGCATTATTCAGGCCCAGGCGGCGCTGGCCAGCGGCGAGGCCGAAGCGCAACGGGCCCGCCTCGATTACCAGCGCTATCGCGACCTGGTGGCGCAGCAGGTCGCCAGTGCCCAGCACCTGGAAACAGTGAGCGCCAGCCAGGCCCAGGCCCAAGCGACGCTGGCCCAAGCGCGTGCCCAAGTACTGCGTCAGCAGGCGCAATTGCAGGTGCTGAAGGCGCGTCGGCAACAGGCCCAGGCGCAATTGCAAGCACGCCAGGCTCATATCGGCGAAGCCCAGGCTGCCTTGGCCTTGGCGCGTAATGCGCTGGAGGACACCGCCATTCGCGCGCCCTTCGATGGCGTGGTCGGCCAGCGCAAAGTGCGCCGCCAGCAATACGCGACGCCCGGTTTACCGCTGCTGGCCGTGGTGCCGGTTGCGCAGGCGTATGTCAGTGCCAACTTCAAGGAAACTCAGTTGCAGCGCATCGTGCCCGGCCAGTCGGTGACGATAGCGGTGGACAGCTTCTCCGGTCGGCACTGGCGTGGCGAAGTGGAAAGCATCGCCCCAGGCTCCGGCGCGGTATTTGCGCTGCTGCCGCCCGACAACGCTACCGGCAACTTCACCAAGATCGTCCAGCGTTTTCCCGTGCGGATCCGGCTGCTGCCGCAGGAAGGTGACGGCCCACGCATCCTGCCGGGCATGTCGGTGATCGCCACCGTCGACACTCGTGGGGAGCCTGCTCATGGCGGTTGATGCGCGTTCACCCCAGGTGTCGTTGCGCGCCTGGGTGGCGGTGATTGGGGGGCTGTTCGGCTGCTTCATGGCCGGGATGAACGTGCACGTCACCAGCGCCGCACTGCCGGAAATCGAAGGCGCTTTGGGCGCGACGTTTGAGGAAGGTTCCTGGATTTCCACCGCTTACCTGGTGGCGGAAATCATCATGATCCCGCTCACGGCGTGGCTGGTGCAGGTGTTCTCGTTGCGCCGGGTGATGCTGCTGGGCTCGGGCGTGTTTCTGGTGGCGTCGGTGGCGTGCTCGCTGGCGCCGAACCTGCAAACCATGATCATCATTCGGGTGATACAGGGCGCGGCCGGCGCCGTGCTGATCCCGCTGTCATTCCAGCTGATCATCACCGAACTGCCGCCCAGCAAGGTGCCGCTGGGCATGGCCTTGTTCAGCCTGGCCAACAGCGTGGCCCAGGCCGCGGGCCCGTCGATGGGCGGCTGGCTGACGGACGTGTATTCCTGGCGCTGGATCTTCTACCTGCAATTGTTCCCAGGTATTGCGTTGCTCGCCGCGGTGGCATGGTCGATTGATCGCCAACCCATGCACCTGAAACTGCTGCGCCAGGGCGATTGGTGGGGCATCGCCTGCATGGTGCTGGGCCTGGGGGCGCTGCAAATCGTGCTGGAGGAGGGCGGCCGCAAGGACTGGTTCGGTTCGCCGTTTATTGTGTGGATGAGTGTATTGGCCGTGGTTGGGTTGATCGGGTTTACCGCCCGCCAGCTGTGGGGCGCGCACGCCTTTATCAACCTGCGTCTGCTGGGGCATTACAACTTCGGCGTGGCCAGTGTGGCGATGTTCGTGTTCGGCGCGAGCACGTTTGGCCTGGTGTTTCTGGTGCCCAATTACCTGTCGCAACTGCAGGGCTACAACGCCCGCGAGATTGGCCTGAGCCTGATTCTCTACGGGCTGGTGCAACTGGTGATGGCGCCGTTTTTGCCGCGCTTGATGAAGTGGTTGAGCGCCAAGCTGCTGGTGGCCTCGGGCTTTGCAATCATGGCCTTGGGGTGCTGGATGGGCGCGCACTTATCCGCCGAGAGCGCCAGCAATGTGATCGTCCCCTCGATTGTGGTGCGTGGGATCGGTCAGCCGTTGATCATGGTGGCGCTGTCGGTGCTGGCGGTGCAGGGGCTGGCGAAGGCCGAGGCGGGGTCGGCCTCGGCGGTGTTTTCGATGCTGCGCAACCTGGGCGGTGCCATCGGCACGGCGCTGCTGGCGCAACTGGTGGTGGTGCGCGAGCGTGTGCATTCAGGGCGGATCAATGAGTCGGTGACGGTGTTCGACTCGGCGCTGCAACAACGCCTGCCCGGCGCCGGTGTGTTGCAAGCGCAGTTGCCGGACCATCAAGCGGCATTGCAGAGGCTTGACCAGAGCATTCATCACCAGGCGTTCCTGATGGCCTATAGCGATGCGTTTTACCTGGCCTGTGTAGCGTTAGCGTTGTGTGCGGTGGCGGCGTTGATGCTGCGGCGCGGGTGAGGTGCGGTGGTGGGGCGACGGGAAGCAATTGCCCCACTTAATAGGAAGCATTACTATTCACGCCCCGCCTCCCCAGTGCTCACGCGATGATCCCTCAGCCGCCCCGCAGAACAGGCTTTTTCGAGCATTACGAAGAGTTGATCGGCACCTGGACACGCCGCCTGAGAAACCGTCAGCAGGCCGAAGACCTGGCCCACGACACCTTCGTACGGGTGCTTGAGTCGCGTTCGAGCGAGGTTGAGCAACCGCGCGCCTATCTGCATCAAACGGCGCGCAACATCGCCGTTGATGCCTACCGGCGTGAAGACCGGCGTGAGGCGCTGGCGCTGGAAGCCTTTGATCAAAGTGCGCCCCACAGTGGCGACCCGGAGCATTTCATGCACGCGATCCAGTTGGCGGACTCCATTGAACGAGCCTTGGCCGAGCTGCCGCTCAACTGTCGCAAGATATTTATCTGGCAGAAAATCGAGGGGCTGACCCAGCAGGAAATCGCCGTGCGCCTGGGTCTGTCTAAAAACATGGTGGAAAAGTATATGATCCGCACCTTGCGGCATCTGCGTGACCGCCTGGATGCGATGGCCCCATGACCCGCTTTGATGAAACAGGATCTTCCATGATCGATAGCCGTGCTCGTGACGAAGCCGCGCATTGGTTTGTACGCCTGCAAGACGCCGAGTTGAGCATCGAAGAGCGCCAGCGTTTCGATGCCTGGCGCGCAGAGCGGCCTGAGCACTCATACGAATTCGACGTGCTGCAAGGGCTGTGGAGCGCCACTGACTTGTTGCCCAAGGCCCGTTTGCAGGCCTTGTGTGATGCGCCGGTGGAGCGGCCCAAGCGCCGGGCCATTTTGCGTTACGCCGTCGCGGCGAGTGTGGTGGCAGTGGCCCTGGGGCTGGGGTTGTTCAGCGGGCTTGATCATCCAAAACCCTACAGTGCCGAGTTCAGCACGCGCCTGGGTGAGCGTCGCCAAGTGGCGTTGCCCGACGGTTCGGTGATGGACCTGAACAGCCGCAGCGTGGTCGCGGTGCACTATGAAAAAGGTCGGCGCGGCGTAGAAATCAAGCAGGGCGAAGCCATGTTCAGCGTCGAGCACGACACCAGCCGACCCTTTGTCGTAGCCGCCGGGGCGGGGCAGGTGACGGTCACCGGCACACGGTTTGATGTGCGCCGTGATGACGACCAGACCCGCGTGGTGGTCGAGGCCGGCACGGTCAAGGTGCAGGGGCGTGCGTCGGATCAGATCGTCACGCTGACGGCGGGCCTGGGCACGCAAGTCGATGCCCTGGGGCAGGTTGCCGCTGCGTACGCGGTGAATACCGATGAGTTGACGGCCTGGCGCAGCGGCAAGCTGGTGTTCAACAACGCCAGCCTCGGTGAAGTGGCCCGGGAAGTGTCGCGCTACCGCGAGCGACCATTGCGCGTCAGTACCGCTGCGGTGAGCAACCTGCGCTTGACCAGCGTGTTCAAGTCCACCGACACCGACGCCTTGCTCAAAGCCTTGCCGCGTATCTTGCCGGTCGCGTTGCGCACGTTGCCGGACGGCAGCCAGGAAATTATTTCACGCTGAGGTTCAGGTTTTTTTCGAGTTCTTCGTCTTCTCCTGCAACTGCAACTGGTTTGCATTAACAGCCGCACACTTTTGCGATCACAGGACTAAGTTCGACGTGAAAAAACTGACCGTCTACAACAACAAAATCTCCCGCTGGGCGCCCTTGGCCCTGGCGCTTGCTGTCAGTGCCGCAGTGCCTGCGGCCTATGCTGACGACGGTATTCATATCCGCGCCCAGGCTTTGGGCGCGGCATTGAGCCAGCTGGGCCAGCAGACTTCCCTGCAGGTGTTTTTCAGCCCGGACATGGTCGCAGGCAAACAAGCGCCTGCGGTGGACGGCAACCTTTCACCCGAACAAGCCCTGCGCCAACTCCTGCAAGGCAGCGGCCTGGACTACCAGATCGACGCCGGCTCCGTGACTCTGCGCCCGCTAAGTAACGGCACCGGTGAAGCCGGCTCGCCGCTGGAACTGGGCGTCACCGACATCAAGGTGGTTGGCGACTGGCTGGGCGATGCCAACGCCGAAGTGGTGCAGAACCACGCGGGTGCGCGTACGGTCATCCGCCGCGAAGCCATGGTGGAGCAGGGCGCGATGAACGTGGGCGATGTGTTGCGCCGCGTCCCTGGCGTACAGGTACAGGAATCCAACGGCACCGGTGGCAGTGATATTTCCCTGAACGTGGGCGTTCGCGGCCTGACTTCGCGCCTGTCGCCACGCTCCACCGTACTGATCGACGGTGTGCCTGCGGCGTTTGCGCCGTATGGCCAACCACAATTGTCGATGGCGCCAATTTCCGCCGGCAACCTTGAGAGCATCGACGTGGTGCGCGGTGCCGGTTCCGTGCGTTATGGGCCGCAGAACGTCGGCGGTGTGATCAACTTCGTGACCCGCGCCATCCCCGAGAAATTTTCCGGTGAGGTCGGCACTACCCTGCAAACCTCCGCCCACGGCGGTTGGAAACACATCGAAAACGCCTTTGTCGGCGGCACGGCGGATAACGGTATCGGCGCGGCGTTGCTGTATTCCGGGGTCAAGGGCGATGGTTATCGCAACAGCAACAACTCCAACGACATTGACGACGTGATCTTCAAGACCCACTGGGCGCCGACCGATCAAGACGACTTCTCGCTGAACTTCCACTACTACGACGCCAGCGCGGATATGCCCGGCGGCCTGACTCAGAAGCAGTTCAGCGCCAACCCGTACCAATCGGTACGTGACTGGGACAATTTCAGTGGGCGCCGCAAGGACGTGTCCTTCAAGTACATCCGCCAGATCGACGACCGTACCCAGGCCGAAGTGCTGACCTATTATTCCGACAGTTTCCGCGGCAGCAACATCGCTAACCGTGACCTGAAAACCCTCGGCTCCTACCCGCGCACCTACTACACCTTCGGCATCGAGCCGCGGGTGTCGCATGTGTTTGACGTGGGCCCGAGCACTCAGGAGGTCAGCCTCGGTTACCGCTACCTCAAGGAAGGCATGCATGAGCAGGCCACCAGCCTGAACCTGGTCAACAACGTGCCAACGCCGGGCGGCCAGAGCGACGGTCACGTCTACCAGGACCGTACCGGTGGTACTGAGGCCAATGCCTTCTATATCGATAACAAGATTGATATCGGCAAGTGGACCGTCACCCCGGGCATTCGCTTTGAAGACATTCGCACCCAATGGCACGACCGCCCGGTTGTGGCCCTGAACGGCACCCGTACCCAGGAGAAGCGCCGCGAGGTCAACAACAACGAGCCGCTGCCGGCCCTGAGCGTGATGTACCACGTCTCGGATGCCTGGAAAGTGTTCGCCAACTACGAAACATCTTTCGGCAGCCTGCAGTATTTCCAACTCGGTCAGGGCGGTAACGGCGACCAGACGGCCAACGGCCTGAACCCGGAAAAAGCCAAGACCTACGAGGTCGGTACGCGCTACAACGACAGCGTCTGGGGCGGCGAAGTGACGTTGTTCTACATCGACTTCTCGGATGAGTTGCAATATTTGAGCAACGACGTGGGCTGGACCAACCTGGGCGCTACCAAGCACCAGGGTATCGAGGCCTCGGCCCACTATGACCTGTCGAACCTCGACCCACGCCTTGATGGCCTGACCGCCAGTGCCGGTTTCACCTACACCAAAGCCACCTCAGAAGGCGATGTGCCGTTCAAGGGCCGTGACTTGCCGCTGTACTCCCGTGAAGTGGCGACGGCGGGCCTGCGTTACGACATCAACCACTGGACCCATAACCTGGATGTCTATGCCCAATCCGGCCAGCGTGCGCCAGGCACTGGCACTACCTACATCACCCAAGGCACTGCCGACGGCCAGTACGGTGATATTCCCGGTTATGTCTCGGTCAACGTGCGCAGCGGGTATGACTTCGGTGCGCAACTGTCGAATCTGAAACTGGGTGTGGGGGTGAAAAACGTCTTTGACCAACAACACTACACGCGCTCCAGTGACAATAATGCCGGGTTGTATCTGGGGGAACCACGTACGTTCTTCGTACAAGCAAGCGTCGGGTTCTGACCGGTCGTTGATAAGAAAAATCGCAGCCCAAGGGCTGCGATTTTTTTTGCCTGTTTCCTACGGCCTTTCACGTAACGTTCTGCTTGACGAGGAACCTATTCCGACAGTTAAGCCACATAGGGGGCAGACCTGGTCGACTTATTACGTGAGCGTGCAGCGACAGGTTGATCATCGCACCCCTTGCCCTGGAGGCACTTATGTCGGTTTCGACTACCACTGTATCTGTATCTGTTTCATCCAACGCGGACACTACGCAGGTTAATTCCAACTTCGGAGCCCAGGCCAGTGTTGCGGCATCGACGACGGCGTCGTACCACAGCCACAACACCGGAAGCGTGAATTTTCATGCAGCGCAAAGTCAGGGTGGGCCGGTGTTTGGCCAGCAACCGCAGGCAGCGAGTCATCACAGTTACTTCAATCCCCCAGGCAATTCCCAAGATTTTTCTACGATGATGCACCATGCCTCACACCACGGGGGCACGCAGCAGCCCCAGCAATGGGGGAACCCTTGGATAGGCAGACCCAACCCACCCATTAACGCGCATGGCCCGTACCCGATCACGCTGGGTAAACCAGACCCGATTTACGCGAAAAAAAGCAACGATCAACTGGCGAACGATCTGCTGAGAAACGCCCGCGCGTTTACCACACCGGGTAACCGTTCAACTATCAGCAAGCGCGCTATTGAAGACATGGCGCAACAAAAACCAGGTCGAAACCCTCTGATGAATCAAAACATTCGGCTGGCCGGCGAGCTTACGAGGCGTCGCGAGGTAATGGATGCCATCTTCCGGCAGCCGGGTACAGGTGCGATTGGCAATCAGGTCTCAATCAGCAATTTCAGTGCGTTCAATCGCGACCAAAACCCCTTGAAATACAGCACTGATAAGCAAGTAGTTCAGGAGCTGAACAGCCATTTCGATCAACTCACCGAGTACTTCGGTGGCCGCCAAATCAATATCCGCGACCTTGAATATTTGGCCGGTCTGCAACAGACGGGGATCTCTTCACTGGACCACTTACTTAATGTGAGTAAAACGGCCACCAATCGCCAGGATTTGCTGGACATACTGGATAACGTTGCGAGTAAGTCCGAAGACAACCGAATCAGCCAGGCGGGGCTGATGTTGGCGTCCTACATGATGGCGTAACGCAGAGCAATCAGGTGCCGCGAACACCTTGCGGCGCCTCGTGCGTCGAATTGTGCAAGGAACTATTTCCACACATTTGCCACTCAGGGCATACACATCCAGCGGCTTTACCGGAGCCGGTCGCCTTTTCAGACACTGAATCAGGGCCAAGACATGACTTCAACTTCGTTTCAATCCTGCCAAACCCGCAGCCGTGATGGCTTTCCCACCGGCCCTGAGGCTGATCGCTCAGCATCGGTAAAAGGCGAAGATGCATCGAATAACGTCTTCTATGCAGCCCTGTCGAACGGATACGCCGCAGACACGCAGCGAATGAAAGCCTTTGCTGGCCAGCGTAAATTCCAGGCGCCGGTTGCCGATGATTTCGCCCGTGGCATGCTTGCCCCAGGTCATGCCGGCGACACGCACACCCCGTCACCGAGACGCTCCCATGGCGTGTGGGCCGCATTGATCAATGGCCTTACAGCCAGGTGGCGTGGGCACAGGTCTGTTTGAACCGGCGCCGCACTTTTTTACATGCTGTCATTGGTATTCAACGGTTGTCCGGAACTACTGCGTTCAGTTGACCACATATCGGATGCTTGCCGCCCTGGCATCGATTCGAAGATCCGGGGTGCCTCGGTGGTAGCTGTCAGGCAAGCGTAGATCTGGAAAAGGTGGGAGATGACACATGAAAATTGAGCGTGTAGTACCGCATGGACAACCAACGGCGATGGGCGCGACAGAGGCACGTTGGGCTGCGCCTGCACCCAATGTTGCGACGCCTCGCGATGACCCATTTGCCCCGCCGGATGCTGCGCCGCGGCGGTCCGCTCTGCTGCGCGGAACGTCGTTGCGCTACCAGACATTGCAGAACGCGCCGACTGCGCGTGCGAACACGACACCGCCGGGCCCTAACTCCACCGACAGCCAATTGGCTGACGAATTGCAGAAAAACTTTGGCGAGCTGCACGCGTTCGTCAAGGACGGTCGCTTGACGCAGTCGTCCCTGCGGCTAATTGCGGCACAAGCGTTGGGGGAAGAGTAACGTGCGGGACCGTATCATTCGGGTGGCCAGGGAGATTCTCAAGCGCCCGCTACTGAACGATTCGATCATCGATGGCGAAGGGTATATAACCCGCGACAGCCTGGGCGCAGCCGCATCAACCTTGCGGGGTAACAGCTCCCCCGGCGCCTTCAGCCAGGACCCCTTTCATGGTCAGGGCAATGCCGAAGTCGTTCAGGCCCTGCAAGGTTATTTCAAGCAATTGAGGGATAAGCCCAAGGATCGCACGGTTTTTTTTGGAGCACTTGAGTACGTGGAGATAGCGCTGCTTAAAACCGTGATGAGTGACCCCGACGCCGCCGACTCACAGGGCATGCCGATTCTGGAGCCCACCACTGGGTTACCCAGGAAGCAGTACGCTGAGCACTGCGTATACACGGCAAAAAACATTATTGAGCGCCCCGGTTTACTACGCGCATTAGAGCGTGCGAATAACTCGCGCCTGCTTGGGCGCCCCAAGCACGAGGGGTGGCTATGTAATAGAAGCCTGGAGCGCTGGCTGGAACAGCACGAGATGCACAAAGCCAGGTAATGCCCTGGCCTACGAGATGAGCGGTTTACACTTTGAGAATTTTGCCGCTGATGGCCACACCGGCCAGCAATATCGCAATCAGTACAAAGGCGGTGCTCAAACTGCTGCCGTGGGCGATAAAACCGATCACTGCGGGCCCTGCAAGAATGCCGGCATAACCCAGGGTAGTGATGGCGGGCACCGCGATATGTTCCGGCATAACCGTTTGCTTACCCACGGCGGTGTACAGCACCGGCACGATATTCGAACAACCGGCCCCTACCAATGCATACCCAAGCAGTGCGGTTTCCCAGGCTGGGAACAGGGTAGCGAGCAACATGCCGGCGGTGGCCAGTGCGCCACCGATCACGATAACCCGGGTAGCGCCCAGGCGACGGACAATGGCATCGCCTGTCAGGCGGCCAGCGGTCATGGTCAGGGCGAACGCTGCGTAGCCAAGGCCGGCGTAAGCCTCGTCGAGGCCACGCTCGGCACTCAGGAACACCGCGCTCCAATCCAGCACGGCACCTTCAGCCAGAAACACGATGCAGCACAGGCAGCCAATAAACAGCACCACGCCGTGAGGCACGGCAAACGCCGGGCCCGAGCTTTCACTGCCGTAGGGCAACAGGTGTGGCCCGGCCTTGAGCAGCGCCGCGGCCATGATGACAATCACCACCAGGGTCGCCTGCAACGGCGACAAGCCCAGCCCCAGCAGCCCGGCAACACCTGCCGCGCCGACGATGCCGCCCAGGCTGAACAAACCATGAAAGCCCGACATCATGGTTTTGCCACTGGCGCGCTCCACAATCACCGCTTGCAGGTTAACCGTCGAATCCACGGTGCCCAGGCCTGCGCCAAACAGGAACAACCCAGCCATCAGCAACGGAATCGAACTGACCGTGGCGAGCATCGGCAAGGCCAGGCAGATCATGATCGTGCCGGCCGTCAGTACACGGCGGCAGCCATAACGTGACGCCAATGCCCCGGCCACAGGCATGGCAATCATCGAGCCCACCCCCAGGCACAACAGCAACAGGCCGAGCGTGCCCTCATTGAGTTGCGCGCGAGCTTTAGCGTACGGCACCAGCGGTGCCCAGGCTGCGATACCGAAACCGGCGATGAAAAAAGCGATACGGGTCGACATTTGTTCCAGCCGCCCGGGAACCACGGGCGCTGGGGTGGAGATGGCAGTCATCAAAAATCCTTGGTTTAGCGTTCAACGAACGATGTCCGATGCGACATCCTTGCACATCAGGCCCTGTCGAGCGAGTTGGGTTCCCTGGGTAATGGGAACTCGCGTGCAGGTCGGGCATTTTATTTTACAAACACGGAACGTGCTGGCGCTGGGTGGCCACATAGACATTGTCGTGTTTGCTGGAGGTGTTCTGGAAAGTGAGCTGTCCCCGTGAGAACTGGTGAACCCCGGGCTTCTTGCGGTGGATTGCTCACTTTCCAGGCCACTTCTGAGCAACCCTCAGGTTGACGTCGGCAAATAGGCCCGCACGTCGATCACATCGGCGTCCTTTACTCGAACCAGCACCACACCGCGAGGCGTCGTTTCCTTGCCGATGTAACTCTCGACAATCACCCGGTCCGCCGCAGTGGCATGCAGTGATAACCGATGAGGTGCGCGCAGGAGCTTTTCGCTATTAGCGTCGACCTGAAATGACGGCTGGCCTCTGCGCACACTGTCGCAGAACGTTATGGCCACGGCTCGAGGCGTCGGAGGCGGGGGCGAGGGCAGACCGGCACTGCTGAATAACTGGTTGAGCTGGTCGGCTGTGGCCACCGCACGCGGAAAACCGGTAAACGCCGATGCGACCAACAACAACTCGGTCAGCTCCCCCGGCGCCAGGCCTTCCGCCAGGCTGGTCTTGAAATGCACGCTCAACGGCGGTCCGACCATACCTGCGGCGACAATGGCGGCAAAGATCGCCGCCTCTTGCAGGCGCGGGTCCAGACCGGGCCGATCATGCAGGTAGCCATACACGACGCCAACCGCCAATTCACCCAGGGCTGGCGCCGTGTGGAACAACGCATCCAGGCGTGCGCCACCATCAGGCACCAATTCAATAAACGTCTTACGGCCTTTGCGGTACAGCGTTTCAATGGGGTTTTGCGGCACGAGTGTCTTCATGATTGCATCCTCCATGGAGAGAGGACGGCGTTAGCTCGACTGCGCACGGACTTCGGCCTGATGAAAACGTCATCCAAGGGAAATAGGAGTGTAGGGCGCGCCACGGATTTCGCTATGGCTAGTGGGTGGTTTCAAGCGACGCTATCCCACACAATCGCACAGTGTTTTTCTTTTTGACGCTCAGCGACACCGGATGTGGATGACCCCATGACCCAGTTCTACGATGCCCGCGGCAATATCTATGGCGTGATCAGCCCGGCCTTGTTAAGGCGCAAGGGCATTGACGTACCGGACAACGCCGCCCAGGCCGCGAGTACTGCACAGGCCTGGGCATCGTCGGCAATTGCATCCGAATGTGGGTGGGGCACATTGCCGCGTCCGGCGGGTGCGAAGGCGCACCGCTGCGATGGTTTGTTGGTCGGGCCGTTCGAGCGCGCGCCGCCGTTTGACCTGCTGATCGTCAATACAGATGGCTCACTCGCCGAACGCAGCGGCAACGGTTTGACGATCTTTGCTCAGGCGCTGACCGATCAGGGGCTGATGACTCAAGGCTGTGAGTTGCGGGTACATCACAACAAAGCCGATACCGCGTCGCCCGTTGCAACGCCCGTGGAACCTGCAGTCTACGAACAGGCGGCGGGGTTCTGGCTGGCCTTGGGGCGACCAGCGTTCGGGCCTTCAGCGGTTGGCGCTGAAGGCGTTGATGAGGGGCGTCACTTCAGTCACATACCTTCCCTGGCTGCGATCAACCCGCAATGGGCGCACAGCCAGTTTGTCCGTGTCGGCAATCCGCACTGCGTGACGCTCGTCGAGCAAGCCTGGGCATTACCTGACAATCAGTCGATGCACCAGCGCGCCCTGTTCGAGGCGTTGCAGGCAATCGCCTTTGCGCCACCTCTAGGGCGCGGCCAACCCTGCATTGCCGGGGTCAATCTGCAATGGGCTGCCCGCTTTTCGGGTAATCGGGTTATCGCGCGGGTGTTTGAGCGGGGCGAAGGCCCTACCGCGTCCTCCGGGACCAGCGCCAGTGCAGTGGCATGCGCGGCGTGGCGGGCAGGTTGGGTTGAGGCTGGAGAAGTGGCCGTGGTCATGCCAGGTGGCACGGCGCCGGTACGGTTGCAGGCTCAGGGCGAAGTATTGCTGAGCGTCAGTTTATTCGGGGCTGCACGACCGCAAACCTGAACATGTGAATGCGGCTGGTATCCTGAATAAGTGTCAGCCGATTCTTTATCGAGTAATTATGCTTGTCAGATTAACGTAGGACTTTTCTTGTTGTTGTTCATTATAAAAATAATGCCTTGTCTTGTTTTGTAAAAGACACTTCCGGCCACGCCGTACGAATCTTCTTTATTATTTTTGAAGGCCCGAATTTCGCCTGAAATCGCTAAGCTTCAGTGGGTTCAGGCGCTTTATCCCGGCAGCTCAATCAACGTCCGGCGGGAGAAAGCCTTTCAGTCAAATAATTGATGACGGGTAACTACGGATGGTTGGCGTTTTTGTTTTGCCGCGTTTCAAGTTGATGTTTTGCGAATCAACTTTTTCAGAGTTAACCCGAGACTTTCAGGTGCTGGCTTTCAAAGGCAGCGAGTGTCTTGATCAGCCTTACTTCATTCACCTGCAGTTAGTCAGTGAAAACCCCTCCCTGGATCTGGAGGCATTGCTGCACCAGCCAGCCTATCTGGATTTTGGCGAAGCGGATGCGGGCCTGCATGGGCAGGTCTACGCCATTGGCCGGGATGACCCAGGTGGTCGGCTCACTCGCTATCATCTCACCCTGGCCCCCCGCCTGGCATGCCTTGCCCATCGGCGTGACCAGCGGATTTTCCAGCGGCGCAGCGTGCCGCAGATCATCGCTGCAGTACTTGCACAGCATGGCATTCTTGGCGACGCCTATGCCTTTGAACTTGGCCCTGTGGTCTATCCGCCACGTGCGTTCTGCGTGCAGTACGCAGAAAGCGACCTGCACTTTATTCAACGGCTGTGTGAGGAGGAGGGGATTCACTATCACTTTCGCCACAGCCCAGATAATCACCTACTCGTATTTGGTGATGACCAGACGGTGTTTCGACGCTTGCCTGCGCAGCGTTACCGCGCGGTGGGGGACCTGGCGGCTGATACGAGAGCGATCCGGCGTTTCGACGTGCGCCTGCAAATCCGCAGCCGGCAAACCGTGCACCGCGATCATGACTTCGAACACCCTTCGCTGCGCCTGCAAGAAAAGGCCAGTGCCTCATCCGTTCAACACTTTGAAGATTATTGCTACCCCGCCGGTTTCAGCCACGCCGCACGCGGCAAGCAATTGGCGCGCCGGGGCTTGGAACGCCACCAAAGCGATTGTCTTCGTGCATTGGGTAAAAGTGATCAGCCGGCGTTAAGCAGCGGCCATTTTCTAGAACTGCGTGATCACCCGGATCCAGCCTGCAACGACCTATGGTTGATCAAATCCGTGCGTCATGAGGGGTATCAACCGCAAGTGCTGGAGGAGGCGGGGTTTGAGGCAGATGTATTGCAGGGCTATCGCAACCGATTCACCGCAACGCCATGGCGCGCAGCGCATCGGCCGCCCCTCAAACACCCCAAGCCAACCATCAATGGCAGCCAGACCGCCACGGTGACGGGGCCAGCGGGCGAAGAGGTGCATTGCGATGCCTACGGTCGGGTGAAAGTTCGTTTTCACTGGGACCGCCTGGACACAACCGATGACACAAGCAGTTGCTGGGTGCGCGTGGCGTCCGGTTGGGCGGGCGATGGCTTTGGCGCGATGCTGATTCCTCGGGTGGGCATGGAAGTGCTGGTGACGTTTCTGGAAGGTGACCCCGACCAGCCCTTGATCAATGGCTGCCTGCCCAATGCACTGCACATGCCTGCTTATCCTTTGCCGCACCACAAGACGCGCAGTGTATTGCGCAGCCGCAGTTCCATGGGCGGCGGCGGGGCCAACGAACTGCACATTGAAGACCGCGGCGGCGAAGAACTCATCTATCTGCGCGCCCAACGGGACCTGGAACAACAGGTGGGTCGCGACAGTCGTTTGGAGGTCGCCGGGGAGCGCCAGGAAATCATTCGGGGTTCAAGCACGGTACATCTGGAAAGCACAGAACACCGTCACACTACGGGTGACCGCAACGTCTTGCTCAAAGCCAACGATCGCCTCGATGTGCAAGGCAGCAGCGAGACCCATGTTCGTCAAACTGTAGTCATCGAGGCGGGGCAACAACTCTACCTCAAGGCCGGTGCCAGCCTGGTCATTGATGCGGGCGCGCAGCTGAGCCTCCAGGCTGGCGGAGAGCATTTGCTGATCCAGGCGGGTGGTATTTTCAGCAGCCGACCAATTACGGTGGGTGGCTTACCGCCTGCACGCAGGTCGACGGGCTCTTTTTCTGCTATGAGCGCCCCGAACATAGCAGCGACGCAGGTCGCCATCATGGGTGTTGCCCGCCAGTTGGGTGCTGACTACTGCCCGGTGTGTGAGCAATGTCGCGAAGGCCTGTGCAACATCGCGGGGAGGGCTGCTTGATGGCGAGTATGCCCGGCCGCTGGATGGCTCGACAACATCAGGCGGGACGCCGACTGTGTTTGATTCTTGATGGAAATCATGTTGCCCGGGAGCCGTTGTTGAAGGTCCGCCACCTGCCGCAGTATTGCTTTCTCTACGCTGAGACTGCCGTGGCCGAGCTGGCAACTGCCGGCCCGATGATCCTGCTACTGGACCAGATAGGGGAACCCGCGCTGGTCGAGTTGCTGCAACACCCGCAGACGAACTGGGGCTGGTTGGGCAGCCTGCCCGACGACGATCTGGAAGGCCTGGCTCGGCACTGGCGCGAGCGTCTGTTGGTAGGGCCGGCAGGCAGCCAGGCGCTGTATCGCATTCACGATAACCGTACCCTGGCTCGCGCGTTGGCTCACCTGTCGATCGATCACTGGCCGGTCTTTCTCGGCCCGCTGATCAGCGTGTACTACTGGTATGAGGGCCGCTGGTGCGAGGGCGAAAACCCAGCCCCTGGCGAGTATCCGCTGCCTGTGCCGGCACCTTGGCTGAACACACCCAACCCCCAGGCCGACGCCATCCTGCACGCCAACATCCTGCGCTACCTGCTGAGCGAACACAGCGAAGGCCTCGCCGCTTTAGTCGAGTTTCAAGACCCCAGGATCTGGCTGACCCAGGTGTTGGAACAAGCCCGAGCCTGGCGATGGCGTGGGCCGCAGCAACTCGAATTCCTGGTGGTACGCAGGTTGGAGGAGGCGACGCAAGCCAGCGTGATTCGATGGCAACCGATGCAAGAGGAAGCGCCCGGCGATCATTTTGAACGGGTGCTGGAGCAGTGGCGAAGATTGGGGGAAAAGCATGAATAGGTGCATGCGTGGCGCTTTAGTTGTGCTTGGGTTGGGGTGGCTTTCGGGGTGTACGGTAGGGCCGACTGACCACTTTACGTTGGAGGTGGATTTGCCGGCGCAATTTCGATTTGTTGGCGCGGCTAATTACAGTCCCGCCAGAGAACAACTCTGCAAGTTGCCGCGGCGACGCGGCAAAAGGCCTGAACGAAAAATAATTATTGCTGATTACAAGCCCGTAGCCGGGCGGGTGAGCTATGACCTGCCGTTGACTGAAACCATTGAAGGCTGCCCTACGGTACTGCGCAGTGTGGCGTTCGACTTTTATGCGAAGTGGGGCGAGCGCGACACTGATGTCGGTGGGGATCGTGGGGGTATCTACTTTACAGATCCTATTGAGTCTGAGGGTGTAGCGGGGATGCCAGATTCGGGTGTTCAGGAATTACCTGGCCAATGTATGTGGTTGTTTCGGACGGTCGGGTCGGCACATACGATCAGGAAACTTCTGGAATGCAAGGCGTTGGACGCGACGGGGAAGCGGCAAAAAGTGCGAGCGGGTGGGGTTGCACAAAGAGATCTGCTGCCTGGAAAGACACTCAGGCTGGTGCTGGCACTTACCGATGAGGAGGAACCGGCTTTTTACGAAAGTTGGATAGCTGTGCCTGGCGGTTGGAAGCGCTGCTTCGGTAAAAGCTTTGAAGATCTACAGGGAGCTTGCGGCAGCAATACCACAGACTTTAAACCTATCACGATGCCGGATGGGCGCGTGTGTGATGTCTATCCCACGTGCAAATAACAAGGAGCTGAATCATGAAGCAGGAAGCATGGAAGCAACCTTTTTTCAGTAGCAAGATGCCTGCTTGCGCGTTGAAAGGGCATTGGGCGAGCTTTTGTCTGGTTGATGAAACAGGCAGTGGGGAGGCGTACGGTGGGCTTACGTACACCATTCACGACAGTACGGGGCATCAATACACCGGAAGGTTGAATGGAGAGGGATTCGCCAAGCTACAAGGGTTTTACTGCGGTCCCGTCGTTCTAACATTGGAAGCTTTGTATTCTGGTAGTGAGGAGCCGTATTTCGGATTAAGAAAGCGCCGGACTTACAAGTTACCTATCACCGACCTTCAAGTTCGCGCAGAAAAAACCCGCTTTTCTACCGCAGAGGGTCAACGTCTTGAAGGGTATGCTGCCCAGCACCAGGCGGACCGTTTTTATCAGGTAGAAGTACGCGACCTGGTCCGACATGTTGCTCACTTGCCGCCCTTGGCGCCTCGGGCGTATCAACCTCAACGGCACGCGCTAAGAATGATGGCTGAGCTGGGGTTCGGCCCGCCTCAGCCGGCGTTGTCCGGCGTTGTGTTGTTTCCTAATCTGCACACGGTACTCGAAGTACGACCGTTGCGTGCTCTGCGCCCGATGCTCTGCGGCGATGATCGGTTTTGTGCCTTGAACCTGTATCAACTGGCGTTGATGTCCACATTGAGTTACTGCGACTTTGGCCAGGAACCTCCGACGCGACCCGTGGATAAAGTCAGCTTCCCCCTGGATCCAAGCGTAGGGAATGTGTTCGCCGAAAAACTTTCGGGGTACCAGGAAGCCTGGAAGGTCGACCGTGATCAGGTTCAACGCTTTTACCCGCTCTATGAGGACGTTCCCTACTCCCAGCGCTTTGAAATTGTGCCCTTCGATCCTGAGTTGTATCCGCAGAACCGTTCAGAGCTTGGAGATGAGCAGGAGCATCCTGCGCGTGTGCACTTTTTCGACGATGAACAGTTCGGCACTGATACGCAGGCGTTTATCACTCATCATGATCAAATCATCCTGATTGCGGTGCGAGGCACCGCCAGTGGTGCCGATGCACTGCGCGACGCCAATGCCCATCAGGTGCCCTTTGACGGCGGCGTAGGTAAAGCCCACGAGGGCTTTTATAAGGCGTATCGAGCGATGCGCGATTTCGTTCTGCAGTACCTCGGTCAATTCCACGACGGTCAGCGCATTGTGATTTGCGGCCACAGTCTCGGCGGCGCCATCGCCTTGCTTCTGGCAGAAGGGCTGCGCCGAGTCCCCGGTGCCGACTACAACATCCTCCTTTACACCTACGGTGCCCCGCGCGCCGCCGATTCCGAGTTCACTGAAGGTGCCGCGTCTCTGGTCCACCACCGCATCGTCAATCACAACGACCCGGTGCCCAGCGTTCCCGCCCCGTGGATGAATACCACCGCCAAACTCTGGGTTCCGGGGGCTGTAGTGTTATTCAGCGCGCCTGCTCCGGGTGGCTTGTTATTCGCCGCCGGCCTGGTGCGCGTCGGTGGCAATCCTTACCGGCATCACGGTGAGCAACAGCACTTCATGCCGATCAAGCTCCCGGACGGCGCACTGTCCTCGGTTTTATGGCAGCCCGGTTGTGAGTCCATCCTCGAGGCCGGATGCAACCGCGCGCTGCAACTCCATGGTGATATGCCCGACCGCGCCAACCTGCTGAAGCAACTGTTCCAGGCCAACCAGCACTTCATGACCGCCAGCTACATCCCGGCGGCGTGGGCCACGTTGCGTCGTTGGCAACAGACCGTCGATAGCCAAGGGCCTTTGGTCACGCCAAGGGAGTTTGAGTTGATCGACCGTGCGCTGCAAATCATGACTCAGCAATTGCGTGACAAGAACCGTGAGCTTGATCGGCGGCGTCCAACCAACCAGCGCAGCTATGGGCATGAACATAACCAGGCATTGAACGCTGAAATCGACCGATTGCGCGCCAGTCGCCAGCGTTTGGAATCTCTACGCTGGCGTCGCTTGGAGGCGCGTGATGTATACGGCAGTCAAGCCCACGCCACCCAGCTGCAGCCCAGCCTCAAGCGTTGGTTAAGCCACCGTGAGAACCGCGAGCTAGCCCAAGTCGCCAGTATCCCGCCACCCTCCCACAACGACCGTGGGAGGGCACAACCACTGGATATCGATTCGATTGTTTAGCCGGGCCGCTTACAAAAACGCCGCCTGCGCCGGTTGCCGTTTCATCAACACCTTGCCATTGCGTACCGAGTAAAGCGGCAGGCCTTGGCTGCGAATGACTTCGTAGTCGCTGTCTGCCGATAAGATCAACAGGTTGGCCGGTCGTCCAGGCTCCAGGCCATAACGGTCACCCAGGGCCATCGCCTTGGCACTGTTGTCGGTGACCAGGTCCAGGGCGCTTTGCAGGTTGCGGTAGCCAAGCATGTGGCAGATGTGTAGGCCGGCTTCGAGCACGCGCAGGATGTTGCCGTTACCCAGCGGATACCAGGGGTCGACAATCGAGTCCTGGCCGAAGCACACGTTCATGCCGGCTTCGAGCAGTTCGTTGACGCGGGTGACGCCGCGGCGTTTGGGGAAGCTGTCGAAGCGGCCCTGCAGGTGGATGCTTTCGGTGGGGCAGGAGACGAAGCTGATGCCCGAGTGCCCCAGCAGGCGAAACAGTTTGGCGCAGTAGGCGTTGTCGTAGGAGCCCATTGCCGTGGTGTGGCTGGCGGTGACGCGCGCGCCCATGTCGCGGCTGCGGGCTTCTTCGGCGAGCACTTCGAGAAAACGCGAGTGCGGGTCGTCGGTTTCATCGCAATGCACGTCCACCAGGCAACCGGTGCGCTCGGCCAGGTCCATCAGGAACTTCACCGAACTCACACCTTGGTCGCGGGTATATTCAAAGTGGGGGATGCCACCCACCACGTCGGCACCCAGGCGGATGGCTTCTTCCATCAGCTCGCGGCCATTGCGGAAGGACTCGATGCCTTCTTGGGGAAACGCGACGATCTGCAGGTCGATCAGGTGCGAGCTTTCCTCGCGCACCTCGAGCATGGCTTTGAGTGCTGTGAGGTCGGGGTCGGTGACGTCCACGTGGGTACGCACATGCTGGATACCGTGGGCGGCCAGGGCCTGGATGGTTTTCTTGGCGCGGGTCTTGGTGTCTTCCTGGGTGATGGTGGCCTTACGCTCGCCCCAGCACTCGATGCCCTCGAACAGCGTGCCGCTCATGTTCCAGCGCGGTTCGCCGGCGGTCAGGGTGGCGTCGAGGTGAATATGCGGCTCAACAAAAGGTGGTATGACCAGGTTGCCGGCGGCGTCCAAGTCGCCGGCCGTTAAAGCAGGTACCGCCGTTTGTGCGGTGATACTGGCGATCCGGCCGTGTTCCAGGTGCAGATCATGCAGGCCTTCACGGTTGCGCAGGCGGGCGTTGATGATATGCATGGGCAAGTTCCTCTTGGCTAAAGACAGTCAGGCAGACAGCCGCCAGATCATCAGGGCGATGCCGATGTCCAGGCGGTCATATGAGTTGTCCAACCTCAGCCCACACAGGGCTTCGATGCGTTGGACGCGGTGTGTCAGGGTGTTGCGGTGTACGGCCAGGCGCTGGGCGGCGGCCACTAGGTTACCATTCTCGTGAAACCAGGCTTCCAGGGTTGGCATCAGGCTCGGGCCATGATGCAGGTCGTGGCGTAGCAGCGGGCCCAGGCGCTCGTTGAGGAACTGATCGAGCAGGGCGCGATCACGTACGCCGCTGAGCAGTTTCAGCACGCCCAGTTCGTCATATACACAAAGCCCGGCGCGGTCGCTGAAACGTCGCGCAGCCGTCAGTGCCTGGCGGGCTTCATCGTGTGCCTGAGGCAGGCGTGCAGGCGGGTGTGCGGCGGCGCTCATGCCGATAAACAGCTTTAAGGGCGCCAGGCGCAGGTTCAACGGGTTAAGCCACGCGGCCAATTGCTGACGATTGCCCAACGCCGCTACCGCATCAGTGGCCGGCAGCAGCACGGTCCATTGCCCAGCCCGGCCCAACACCGGCAACGCCGCATGATGCTGTGCCGAAAACTGGCGCAATCGACGGCCGATGCTGTCGTGCTGACGGGCCAACTGTGCTTCCACCTGCGCCGTGTCGTTTTGGGCAAACAACGCCTCACCACCCTCCAGGTGCAACTGGACGATCTGCCAATGCCCTGCCAATGACAGGCCCAGTTGCACAGCCCGATGCAGCAACACGTCCAGGGATTGATAATCACCGGCCAGCAAGCGCTCCAGCACATCATGCCGTGAACGGCCCAATTGCTCGGACTGGATCAGCGCCGAGCCAATCGCCTGGGTCACCAGTACCATTTTCAGCGAGTAGGGCTGCTCGATCAGCGGCATGCCGGCGGCTTCGGCGGCCTCCAGCAAGCGTTGGGGAATTGCCTGGATATAGGTCGGCCCGGTGAGGATCACCAACCCGACGACCTGACGCTGACAGGCTTCATCCAGCAAGCGCAGCAAGTTGGCCTCATCGCGTGGGTGATTGATGCCCGTGACAAACACCAGCTCGCCACCCAGCACCCACTCGGCGATCCCGCTGTTCTCCGCGACATAGGGCCAACGCACGGTGTTATCGAGGCCTGCATCACCCGCGCGCAGGCGCAACGATTCCAGGCCGGGCAGGGCCAGCACATCCGCGACCGTCAGGCTCATGCCGAGGCATCAGCCAGTGGCGAGCGTACGCGTAACACTGACGTCAGCACGATATAGGTCAGCGATGCAGCGACAATTCCCACCAATGGCGCCACCCAGGGCGAATGGAACGCCAGCACCGTGCCCACCACATAGGCCACCAGCCCAGGCCAATTGAATGCCGGCAGGCGTGTCTCGGCCAGACGCGGGTACTGGCCGCGGTAGCGGTAAAAGAAGTCGGCCATGATCACCCCGCCAATCGGCGGAATCACGGTGCCCAGCAGAATCAGGTAGGGCACCAACATGTCGTACATACCCAGTAGCGCCAGCAGGGTGCCGATCACTGCACCGGCGAGCGTCACGGTCTTGCGGCGTTTAGTGCGCAGCAGGTTGCAGCCGGCGACGGCGAAGTTGTAGATGGTGTTGTCCTGGGTGCTCCAGATATTCAGCAGCAGCATGGCCATTGCCGCCATGGCGAAGCCCTGCAGCAGCAACACTTCCACCACGTCCGGTTGCTGATAGACGATGGCGCCATACGCGCCGATCAACACCATCAAGCCATTGCCGATAAAAAATCCGATCAGGCTGGCCAGCACCGCGACCTTGGCGGAGCGGGAAAATCGCGTCCAGTTGGTGGCCTGGGTCGCGCCGCTGACAAAGGTGCCGAACACCAGGGTGATCGCCATGGACAAGTCCATCTCACCCGTCGGCACCACGGCCAGCAGGCCGTCCAGCCCGCCGACTGTTACCGTGGCGACCCACATCGACAAGAACAGCAAAATGCCCATGGCTGGCACTGCGATGTAGGACAGGATCTCCAGCCCGCGATACCCCACATACGCCGTGGCGCAGAACACCATGCCGAACAGCACCATCAACCCCAGCACGCTGCCCTGGCTCAGTTCGAAATACTTGCCCAGCACCACGGCGGCGGTGGCGGTGCCCCAGGCGTACCAGCCGATCTGGGTGAAGCCTAAGATCAAGTCACTGAGCTTGCTGCCGACTTCGCCAAAGCAGAAGCGCCCCATCAGCACCGAGTTCAAGCCGCTCTTGAACGCGATGTAACCCAGGCCTGCGGCGTAAATGCCCAGCAGCAGGTTACCCAAGGCCACGACGCCGAGCATGTCGGTAAAACTGAACGCTACGCCCAGCTTGCCGCCGGCAAACATGGTTGCGGTAAAAAACGTAAACCCCAGCAGCACCATGGCGGTGGACGCCAGGCCTTTGCGCGCATGCATCGGCACTTCGCTGAGGGGGTAATCGTTGCCCGGTTCTTGCTGCGTCATGTGCCTTGCTCCTGAATGAGTGACGCAGGCCTATTGCACCGCGCGTGCCAAATCAGCGGCAGTGACGAGCGCACGGTGGGCGCTGTGCACCGTGCACAGTATTTATAGCCAAACCGTGGTGAATCGCCGGGAGCAGTGTTCTTTATGCCCAGTCGGGCACGAAAGCGGTGCAGCGGTGGTACAAATTGGATCAGTCGAAGAGCGTCTGGGTCGTCTCGCCGCGATGAAAGGCAAACGCCGCGTGCAGATCGCTTTCGATGGTGCGCCCACGGGACAGTGGCGGCAGATCGTCCAAGGCAAAAAAACCGACTTCCGTGGTTTCGAACCCCGCCATCGGCGCCAGCTGGTCTACGCGGTCACACAGGAAATAGAGCTTGTAGAAGTCGCGCACATCCGGGCGATACAAGCCCTTGGCCTTGTGCGTGACGCTGTACAGCGCCCGCGCGGTAACGCTCAACCCGGCTTCCTCGCGGATCTCCTTGACGATGTTTTCCGCCGCCGACAAACCGATATCGGCGTAGCCCCCTGGCAGCGCCCAGCAGCCATCGGTCAGCTCGCGCACCAGCAGAATGCGCTCGCCCTCGATCACCGCGCCGCGCACATCGATCATGGGCGTTGAATAGCGCTTGGCGAAATCCGGGACCAGCCCGGTGATGCGCTCCAAGGGCACATCCGCCAGTTGCGCCAGCATGCTGTGGGCAATCTCGCCGATTTCCTCAAGGCGCTCGCGCTCAAAGGCGTCGGTGCAAAAGTGCAGCCCCGTGGAGGCCAGTGCCTGCAGGCGCTTGGCCTGCGCCAGCCAGATATTTTCCATGGGGGTCTCCTGAAGGCGCTTGGACATGTACACGCGGTGCAGGCCATGTTCCACGGCGCGATGGGTTTCGACATAGCCGCGGCGGGTGTACAGCGTGATGTTTTCGGTCATGGTTTCATGGGTGTACAGGCGGATCGCTGCGTAGCCGGCGTCGATGGCCTGTTGTTCAGCAAAGTTCATCAACAGCCGCCCGAATCCCAGGCCTTGTGCCTCCGGGGCCACGGCCAGGTTGTCCAGCAGCAAGGCGTTATCGTCCTCGAGCAGGATAATAAAGCCTTGAACCTGCCCGGCGTTCTCCAGCACGTGCACCCCACCGGTCTCGACCAGCGTGTGATAGTTCTCAAGCATCGGCCCGGGCTTGCGCCCGATTCGCTCGATGTAGGGTGAGTAGGCAATCTGGACGATGGTCTCGATGGCGGCGACATCGTCGGCAGTGGCGGGGCGTATCGAAGGGGGCATCAACGCGTGCTCGTTTCGGCCGGGAGCCTTGACTGTATGGTAGCCGGCCATAAAAAAACCACCGTAAGGGTGGTTTTTTCACAACGTCGACTTACTCGCCGCGATAGATGCAGCCGCTGGTGCAGGTTTCGTGGATACGAATCGCGCTGAGTTCCGGCAGCAGGGGTTTGAGCTCATTCCAGATCCACTTGGCCAGCACTTCGCTGGTCGGGTTTTCCAGGCCTGGGATGTCGTTGAGGTAGTTGTGGTCGAGGCGTTCATAGAGCGGTTTGAAAATCGCCTTGATCTCCGAGAAGTCGCGAATCCAGCCGGTATGCGGGTCCAGATCGCCGCTCAGGTGGATCGCCACCTTGAACGAATGCCCATGCAGGCGCCCGCATTTGTGGCCTTGCGGTACGTGCGGCAGGCGGTGGGCGGACTCGAAGGTAAACTCTTTGAAGATTTCCACAGTATTTTCAGCTCGGTCAGGTATCTGGCAGGCGGCGAGTTTAACAGCTTGATCCCTCGTCGCGCATACCGCTTGGTCAAAGCGCCTGCAAGTGCTCGCCCAACTTGCCGTTATCCGCCAAGTCGAGGAACTCATCGCCCATGCGCTGGCTCTCGCTCATCGCCGTCTGCCAGTACTTGTTGCGGCTGGGGTCATCGCCCATGAAACGCTTGAAGTCGCTGCGGTCCGGCAGTTTGCCGTGGGGCAGGCGGGCCAGGTAGTCCTTGGACGGTGCGAGCAGCAACACATCCTGCAAGCCCTGCTGGTTGCTGCGCCGCCACGGCAGGCCCTTGTCGAACCAGCCGGGGATGACTCGGTCGGTGAAGTGCGGGTACAGCACAATGTCGTCGCCGTGGTAGGGCAGGTCGAGGTGGTAGTCCAGCAGGCCGCCGTCGCGGTAGGTGCCAACGCCGGCGCCGGGCAGGTCGCGCACGCCTTGCATCACCATGGGGATCGAGCCGGACGCCAGCAGCGCCTGGCGCAGGTTGCCCAACTCCAGGTCCACAAAGCGCGAGGGGAAATCCTGCAGCGGGTGCACCGGTGGCGGCTGGCGCGGGTCGTGGATGATCAGCCGTTCGAAATGCCGCGACAGCCGTGCACGGCCGCGCAGGTTGTCGGCGATCACTGACGACAGGCCCAAACCGAGCCGGCCGCGATGGTCATCGGCCAGCAGGCCGTGGCTTTTGACCACCATGATGTTCAGGCGATAGTCGGGGTTGTCCAACACCCGCGCATCGCGGCCCGCAAGCAGGTCATCGAGCATGCGTTGGCAACTGCGGCTGACCTCGGCCATGGTCACGCCCTTGGCAAAGCTTTGTTCGTTATACAGGCGACCCAGGTCGAGCAGGCCTTGCACCGGGTCGGGCAGGCAGGCGCTGGCAAACCGCCAGGAGCCGATAGATGCGCCGATCAATGCGCGCTCGCGCGGCGCGCGCGGCAGCCAATCGCCGAACAGTGCCAGGTCCAGGCCCTGGATGCCCAGCGCCTTGGGGCCACCGGCCGCGCCGGGGAGGATGCCGACATCCGCAGGCTGGAGGCCCTGTTCGCGAATGCGCGCAAACGCACGTTTACCGGCCTTGAGCGTCAGGGCGGGAAACTTGATGTGGATGGCTGTCATACCAGTCTCTTTTTAAGCGAGCGGGGCAGTATAGGAAAACTCGCGGGTAATGGGGAAAGATGCCGATTGAAAAATGCCATGGTGGCAATTCAGTTTCAGTTAAGTTGCAGCGGGTACGGTGGCCTGCGTAGGAAATACATCCTGAAACGGAGACTCATCATGAAGCGCCTTACAGCGCTGGTCGCCGCCGGTATCATTGCCTCCACGGCGGCACAGGCCCGAACAGTGGACCCCGACAAACCACTGAAATTGCCTGGCACTGTTACAATTGTCGCCTTTGATCAGCTGGAAGCCACGGCCCTGGCGCTGCACCCAGGTTCGACACTGGTCGACACCGATCTGGACGAGGCTTACGGCAAGTACCTGTATCAAGTTGAACTGGAAGATGCCGACGGCATCGAGTGGGAAGTCGAATTGGACGCGCTCACCGGGCACGTGCTCAAGAATCATCAGGATACGTAATGAAGGTATATCGACGCGCCAGCGGTTGGATGGTGCTGGTGCTGCTGGCTTTTTGTTCCAGCCTGGCCGCCCGCGACCTCAACCAGGATGAAGCCTTGGCACTGCGTCAGCAGGGTGTGATCCTGCCGCTGGAGCAACTGCTGCAGCAGGCCATGGCGCGCTACCCCGGCTCCCGGCTGCTGGAAGCCGAGCTTGAAAAAAAACACGGCCAATATGCCTATGAAGTGGAGCTGGTCACCACCGAGGGCGTGGTGCGTGAGATCAAGCTGGATGCGACGACCGGTGTGCTGCTCAAAGATAAGGAAGACGACTGATGCGCCTGCTTCTGGTGGAAGACAACGTACCCCTGGCCGATGAGCTGTTGGCCGGCCTGCAGCGTCAGGGTTATGCCGTCGATTGGCTGGCCGATGGGCGCGATGCCGCGTACCAAGGCCGCAGCGAACCCTATGACCTGATTATCCTCGACCTTGGCTTACCCGGCCTGCCGGGCTTGGAGGTATTGGCGCAGTGGCGCGCGGCCGCCCTCGCTACCCCGGTGCTGGTCCTCACCGCTCGCGACTCCTGGGCTGAGCGTATCGAAGGGCTCAAGGCCGGCGCCGACGATTACCTGAGTAAACCCTTTCACCCCGAAGAGCTGCACCTGCGCATCCAGGCCTTGCTGCGCCGCTCCCACGGCCACGCCAACCAGCCGACCTTGCAAGCCGCCGGGCTGCACCTGGATGAAGGCCGCCAGTGCGTGCTGCGTGATGGCGACGAGATCCAGCTGACCGCCGCCGAATTCCGCCTGTTGCGCTACTTCATGCTGCACCCGGAGCAAATCCTGTCGAAAAGCCACTTGGCCGAGCATTTATATGACGGCGAGACCGAGCGTGATTCCAACGTATTGGAAGTCCACGTCAACCACCTGCGCCGCAAGCTGGGCCGCAGCGTAATTGAGACCCGGCGCGGCCAGGGTTACCGGTTTGGCGCCGGCCCTGCATGATGTCCATTCAACGGCGCCTGAGCCTGGGGCTGATCAGCGTGATGGTGATCGTCGGCGTGGTGCTGGCGCAAACCAGTTTGTGGTTGTTCGAGGCCGGTTTGCAGCGCTACCTGGAAGCCGGGTTGCGTAATGACGCCGAGAACCTGCTGGTGGCGCTGGTGCGTGGGCCCAACGGCGTGCAGCTGGACGAACAACGCCTGTCACCGGCTTATCAGCGGCCGTTTTCCGGGCATTATTTCCGTATCGATTTTGCCGATATTCACTGGCGTTCCCGCTCGCTGTGGGACCAGGAGTTGCCGCGCCTGCCCGAGGCCGGGCTCAAGGGCAACCTGCAACTGGGCCCGGAAGGCCAGCAATTGCTGGTGTTGCGCGCGGACTACAAGCGCTTTGGCCAGTCGATTTCCATCAGCGTGGCCCAGGACTACACGCCGGTGCGGGAAAGTTTTCGTTTGATGCGTCAGATCGGCCTGGTAATGGGCCTCGCGGCATTGATGCTGGTGCTGATCCTGCAACGGGTCACCGTGCGCCGTGCCTTGCGCCCGCTGGAAACCGCGCGCAACCAGATCGCCCAACTGCAACAGGGCCAGCGCTCGCAACTCGACACCCAAGTGCCGCTGGAACTGGAGCCGCTGGTGGCGCAGATCAACCACTTGCTGGCCCACACTGAAGACAGCCTCAAGCGCTCGCGCAACGCGCTGGGCAACTTGGGGCACGCGCTGAAAACACCGTTGGCCGTGCTGTTGAGCGTGGCATCCAGCGAGCAGCTCAAGGCCCATCCCGAACTGGGCAAACTGTTGCGCGAACAGTTGGAACAGGTGCAGCAAAGGCTTAATCGCGAACTCAACCGCGCACGTCTTGCCGGCGAAACCTTGCCGGGTGCCTTGTTTGATTGCGAAAAAGAGCTGCCCGGCCTGCTGGCCACGCTGAATATGATCCACGGTGAACACCTGGAGTTGAGCTACCACGTCACGCAAGGCCTGCAATTACCCTGGGACCGCGAGGACCTGCTGGAACTGTTGGGCAACCTGCTGGACAACGCCTGCAAATGGGCGGATGCCGAAATACGCTTGAGCATCAGCGAAACGCCACACAGCTACCTGCTGGCCATCGAAGACGACGGCCCAGGCATTCCGCAGAGCCAGCGCGACCAAGTGTTCAGCCGTGGCACGCGGCTGGATGAACAGATTGACGGCCATGGCCTGGGGCTGGGCATCGTGCGCGATATCGTCGAGGTGTGGGGCGGGGTGTTGCAGTTGCAGGAGAGTGAGCTGGGTGGGTTGAAGGTGCTGATCGAATTGCCCAAACGGCAGGTCTGACACACCACCGAAAAAAATGTGGGAGCTGGCTTGCCTGCGATGGCATAGGTATCTACGCAACTTTTTGTGTGGTGCTCAGCCTGTGATGGGGTTAGGTAAATTGAGTACATATCCGTTGCTGCGGTAACGGCCGCTTATGGTTTCGCTCTTACAGCGAGTCACTTTTGGCAAGCGCCCCAAAAGTAACCAAAAGGTCTTTGCCCCACCACTCGGTGCCTCGCTAAGGCTCGGCATGCCCGCACTCCGGCCCGGTTCCGCGGGTCGCCGCGATGGGCCATCCCTGGCCCAGCGCGGCTAAACCGGCATCCTTGCCGGTTTACCCGCTCCACCGTGCCTACTTGCGGCCATCGTGGTTAACGGGGCCTGTCAGATCAAAATCAAGATCAAAAGCAGAGCACGGCGGCCTAGTAGCCGACCTGAGTGGTTGAAGCAAAAGCAGGGCAACAGCAGAGCAAAAACAGATCAGAAGCAGAGCTGCTTTTGTGTGGGAGCTGGCTTGCCTGCGATGCAGACACCTCGGTACATCAGGTACACCGAGTTGATGCCTTCGCAGCGGTTCGGCGGTCCGACAAGCCAGCTCCCACATTGGACCGAGTACACACATCTACCTGATGTACTGAGCTCAAAATGTGGGAGCGGGCTTGCTCGCGAATGCGGCGGGCCATTCACAGATGCATCAACTGACACGCCGCATTCGGGAGCAAGCCCCTTCCCACATTTAACCGAGTTCAGCTTCCAAGAACAGGTCGGCTGTCAGGCCGCCTCGAGTTTGCTTTTGATTCAACCACTCAGGTCGGCTACTAGGCCGCCGTGCTGTAGATCTTGATCTTGATCTTGATTTTGATCTTAGGCGCCCCGTCAACCACGCTGGCCGAACGCAGGCTTTGGAGCGGGGGTAAACCGGCAGGACGCCGGTTTAGCCGCGCTGGGCCAAGGATGGCCCATCGCGGCGGCCCCCGCTCCAAAGCCGGAGTGAGGGCACACCGAGCCTAAGCGAGGTGCCGAGTGGTGGGGCAAGAGCCCTTTTGGTTACTTTTGGGGCTCTTTTCCAAAAGTGACCCGCTGTAAGAGCGGAACCAATATCCGCCATCACCCAACAACGGATATGTACCCAGCGGCCCCCGCAACACCACAGAACTAAATTCGTAAAAAAGATCTGTAGATACCTATGCTGCGATAGCATCACCTCGGCGCCACTGATACACCGAGGTGTCTGCATCGCGGGCAAGCCCGGCTCCCACATTAGGCATGTGTCATCTTGAAGATTTATACCCTGAACTGATCCATCAACCCCTGCTGCTGATTCGCCAGGCTGTTCAACGCCTGGCTGACCCGCGCCGATTCATTCGCTTGCTCCGACAGCGACTCGGTCACATCGCGGATCGTCGCCACGTTGCTGTTGATCTCTTCGGCCACCGCGCTTTGCTCTTCGGCGGCGCTGGCGATTTGCAAGTTCATGTCGCTGATCACTGTGACTGCCTCGCCGATCTGGCGCAGGGCGGTGACCGCCTGGCCGACCTGCTCGACACTGCCTTGGGCCTGGCGATAGCTGTTGCCCATGGAGCCCACCACATCGGTGGTGCCGTTTTGCAGTTGCTCGATCACCACACGGGTTTCCTCTACGGATTCCTGGGTGCGTCGCGCCAGGTTGCGCACTTCGTCGGCGACCACGGCAAACCCACGGCCAGCCTCGCCAGCACGCGCAGCTTCAATGGCGGCGTTGAGCGCCAACAGGTTGGTCTGCTCGGCAATGCCACGAATCACTTCCAGCACTGAGCCGATTTTCTCGCTGTTGGCCGCCAAGCCTTCGACCTGGGCCATGGCGGTGCTCATGTCGGCGGCCAGGTGCCCGATGTTGGTGGTGGTGCGGTCGATTACGGTCAAGCCTTCGCGGGTGGCCTGGTCGGCGTCGCGCGCGGCGTGTGCCGCTTGGGCGGCGCTGCGGGCCACGTCCTGGGCGGTGGCGCTCATTTCGTGGGAGGCGGTGGCGACTTGGTCGACCTGGCGGTATTGCTGTTCCATGCCGGCGCTGGTTTCGGTGGCAATCGCGGCGGATTGGTCGGCGGTGCCACGGGCGTCCTGCACCGAGCGTTTCACCTCGGCAATAATCGGCTGCAGCTTGTCGAGGAAGCGGTTGAACCAGCCGGCCAGTTGCCCCAGTTCATCCTGCTTGTCGTAGGCCAGGCGGCGGGTCAGGTCGCCTTCGCCGCTGGCGATGTCCTCCAACATGTGCGCCACGCCAAGGATCGGCCGGGTCACGCTGCGCGCCATCAACCACACCAGGATCAGGCCGACCACGGCGGCCAGCAGGCCCAGGCTCAGTTCCAGCAAGGTGCCACGGGTGTTATCGGCGTCGAGTTGCGCTTTGAGCGCTTCGGCGGGGCCGACCAGGACTTTTTCCGGCACATCCAGCAACACGCCCCATGGCTTGCCACCGGGAATCGGTGCGAAAGGTGCCAGTACCTTGAGTTGATGGTCGGTGCGCAGGCTACGGATCTGCGTGCTGGCCGCCAACGCGCTGATTAATTGCGTGCCGCTGGTGGTGTCGACCTGGTCCAGGCGCTGGCTGAGTTTGCTGGCGTCCGGGCTGTAGCCGGCGAGCAAACCGGTGGGGCTGAGGATGCTGACCTGGGTCTGGCCGTCATACAGCTTCTGGCTGGCCTGTTGGCTCACGGCCTGCAGGCTGTTGAGGTTGATGTCCACCGAGAGCGAGGCGATGACTTTACCGTTGACCATCAGCGGGAAAACGATGCTGGTCATCAGCACGTTTTGCCCGTCGATCACATAAAAGTACGGCTCGATTACGCAGGGTTTCAGCGTGGTGCGCGGGCAGGTGAACCAGGCGTTGGCTTTCTCGCCGCTGGGGCCTGTGCTGGTGTCGGCCATGTCGCTTTCGGGCAGCGACATGGAGGTCAGTTTGCCCGGCGTCGGTTGCGACCAGTACAGGGCAAAGCGGCCCTTGTCGTTGCTGCCCAGCTCCGCCTGGTTGGCGAACAGTTCATCCTTGCCGTCCAGCGCATTGGCTTCGAACACCAGTGACAAACCGAGCAAGTCGGGGTTGGCCTGCAGCGCGGCCTTGACCTGGCGGGTCAGGTCTTCGCGGGTGTCGAAGGCGTCGAGGAAGCGTTTTTCCGCCTGCTCGCGCAAAAACAGTACTTGGCGGGAAAAACCATGGCCGTATTGGTAGGCGTCCATGAATTGCTGGCGAATCCCCAGGGCCTGCACTTCACCTTGCGCTTCGATGCGCGCCTGGGCGGATTCGTCGAGCATTTGCATGCTCGACGCTTTGACCTGCTGCGAGCTGTGCTCCATGCGATACAGCGACAGACCCACCAGCAGGGTCACTATCCCCAGCAGGCAGAGGCCGGCCAGCAGGGTGATTTTCCATTGAATGGAGAGCTGTCTGAGGGACATCGAGGAGCATCCTTAACCTGAAAACACAGAGAGTCAGTCTATCGGCCGTGTTTTGCCGTTCTTTATTATTTAAACGTTCAATTGAAAGTTGCTTTTGTGGCGAGCGAGCTTGCTCGCGCTGGAGTGCGCAGCGCTCCTATCTGTGTGGGGCCGCTACGCAGCCCAGCGGGAGCAAGCTCCCTCGCCACAGTTTTTGACATGCGCGCCCACCTGCTGCAAAGTGCGCGCCCTCTAATAAGACCTCTTAAAGCCTGCACGCCGGCAGCCCACCCCATGGCCGCCCGGGCGCGGGCATGCCTGTTTTTTATGTTTCTGTCTTGAGGTAACCATGATTAACGCAGTCATCGCCGCGGTCGGCACCATGCTGGTGCTCAGCTTGTCCCGTGTGCATGTGGTCATCGCCATCATTGTCGGCGCCCTGGTGGGTGGCTTGACCGGTGGCCTGGGCATCGAAGCCACGCTCAAGGCCTTCAACGGTGGTTTGGGCGGCGGCGCGACCGTGGCGTTGTCCTACGCCTTGCTCGGCGCTTTCGCGGTGGCGATTGCCAAATCCGGCCTGGCCCATGCGCTGGCGGACAAGGCACTGATGCTGGTCGATCGCCAGGAAGCCACTGGCGGCAGCCACGTCAAATGGTTGCTGATCGGTCTGCTCTGGGTGGTAGCGATTGCTTCGCAGAACATCCTGCCGATCCACATCGCGTTTATCCCGCTGCTGGTGCCGCCGCTGCTATACGTGCTGACCAAGCTGCAACTGGACCGCCGCCTGATCGCCTGTGTGATGACCTTTGGCCTGATCACCCCGTATATGTTCCTGCCGGTGGGCTTCGGCAATATCTTCCTCAACCAGATCCTGCTGGCCAACGTGGCCAAGAGCGGCGTGGACATCAGCCAGGTCAACGTCACCCACGCCATGGGTTTGCCGGCGTTGGGCATGGTCGTCGGTTTGCTGGTGGCGGTGTTTGTCAGCTATCGCAAAAAACGCGTGTATGACCTGGAAAAAATCGAGCGGGTCGAGCAAGTCGCGGTGCAGTACAACCCGCTGACGCTGCTGGTGGCCGGGCTGGCGATTGCCTCGGCGTTCATCATTCAGCTGTGGCTGGATTCGATGATCATCGGCGCCCTGGCCGGGTTCCTGATCTTCTCGGTGTCGGGCATCGTGCGCTGGCGCGAAACCGACGACCTGTTCACCGAAGGCATGAAGATGATGGCGATGATCGGCTTCATCATGATCGCCTCTTCGGGGTTTGCCGAAGTGCTCAAGGCTACCGGTGACGTGCGTTCGCTGGTGGAAACCTCGGCGGCGTTCATCGGCCATAGCCGTGGCGTGGGCGCGTTGCTGATGTTGCTGGTGGGGCTGCTGGTGACCATGGGCATCGGTTCGTCGTTTTCCACCGTGCCGATCCTCGCCGCGATCTTTGTACCGCTGTGTGTGCAGCTGGGCTTCAGCCCGCTGGCGATTGTGTGCATTGTCGGCACCGCCGGTGCACTGGGTGACGCCGGTTCGCCCGCATCGGATTCCACCCTCGGCCCGACCTCCGGCTTGAACATCGACGGCCAGCATCACCATATCTGGGACACCGTGGTGCCGACCTTTCTGCACTACAACATTCCATTGCTGGCGTTTGGTTGGCTGGCCGCCATGACCCTTTAAGTTGGCTGGAACACTTTCCCTGCCACAAGTGCTTAGTGTCCTACAGATCCCTGGCAACTGGCCGATAGCCTCTCAAGTCGCCTAATAAGAGAGAAAAGCCATGCGTCTGAGTTTGAAGGCCAAAGTCCTGTCCCTCGCCGTTGTGCCGGTGTTGTTGTTTGCCGTGGTCATCAGCCTGACCACCGTGTGGATCCTCCAGGGCCAGGCGCGCAACGAGGTGGATGAAACCCGCCAGCGCCTGCTCAACGACGCCAAAGCCACCCTGCAAAGTTACGTAGAAGTGGCCATGACCACCATCAAGCCGCTCTACGACGCTGCCGCCCCCGGCGACACCGCCGCGCGGGCGCAGGTGGTCAAGTTGCTGTCCAACACCGGCTACGGCAAGGACGGCTACTTCTTCGGCTACGATTCCGAGACCATCCGCCTGTTCAAGGGCAACAGCCCGGACGGCGTAGGTAAAAGCTTCAAGGACAACCGCGACCCCAACGGTGTCTACGTCAACCGCGACCTGGTCAAGGTCGGCAAGGATGGCACTCACTACCTGCAATACAGTTCGACCCAGCCGGGGCAGACCGAACTGGTGCCCAAGCTCGGCTACACCGAGTACTTGCCGAAGTGGGACATGGTGATTGGCACGTCGGTCAACCTCGACGGCATCGAAGCGCAGGTGGCGGTGGTTGAGGCCAAGGTTCAGACGCGCATGGAAGGCGTGCTGCTGAGCATCCTCGGCCTGGCGGTGGTGGTGCTGTTGGTGATTGCCGCCGTGGGCATGGTCACGGCCAATACCATCTTGCGTCCGCTAAGCTTGATGAAAGCCAACCTCGACGATATTGCTGCGGGCGAGGGCGACTTGACCCGCCGCCTGGCCATCACCAGCCAGGACGAGCTGGGCGATCTGGCCGGCGCGTTCAACCGCTTTGTCGACAAGATTCACGGCCTGGTGCGCCAGATCACCGAGATGACCAGCCAACTCACGGGGTTAGTGAGCCAAGTGTCCGACCAGGCCCAGCGCTCTGAGCAGGCGATGGAGCGCCAACGTCACGAAACCGACCAAGTCGCCACCGCGATCAATGAAATGTCTTCTGCTGCGCAAGAAGTGGCGCGCAGTGCGCAGGGTGCTTCGGTGGCCGCGCAACAAACCGATGTGGAAGGCCAGGCCGCCAAGCGTGTGGTGGACGGCAGCATCGCGCAGATCCATGCACTGGTGAACGATATCCGCAGCAGTGGTGTGTCCCTCGACAGCCTGCAACAAGACGTATCGTCGATTGTCAGCGTACTCGGCGTGATCCGCTCGATTGCTGAACAAACCAACCTGCTCGCGCTCAACGCCGCTATCGAAGCCGCGCGGGCAGGTGAGGCCGGGCGTGGCTTTGCCGTGGTCGCCGACGAGGTGCGCGCCCTGGCCAGCCGCACCCAGACCAGCACCCAGGAAATCCAGGGCATGATCGACCGCCTGCAAAAAGGCACCGAGGCCGCCGTGGAAGCGATGCGCCGTTCCAGCGATGCCGGTGACGGCACCTCGGCCCAGGCCAACCAGGCCGGGGCCTCGCTGGACAGCATGGCGCAGCTGATCGGCACCATCAACTCGATGAACGCACAGATCGCCAGCGCTGCCGAAGAGCAGACGGCCGTGGCTGAAGAGATCAACCGCAGCGTGCATCAGATTGCCGTGGCGGTAGACAGCGTGGCCGATGAAACCCAACTGGGCGCCCAGACATCCCGCAGCCTGGCTGACTTGGGCCAGCGCCTGGGGCAATTGGTAGGCCAGTTCAGGATCTGATCTTTCATAGGTTTTACGTATGTTTGCCTAACGGATAGACGAATATACCTATCACTGCCTCTCGGTAAGACTTGAGCCCCAACCACAATAGGGGCTCACCTCAATGCCGCATCCCGACCCGCTACAGCGCCTGGCTGAACTCGACACCCATGCGGTCTGCGACGCATTGGACTTCCTGCAACTGCCCGGCGCTGTCGTCGGCATTCGGCCGTTGTGGGACTGCCCCAAGGTGGTCGGCCGGGCCAGCACGGTCAAGTTGGCGCCCAAGACCGACGCGGCACCCGGCGTGCACCTGATTTCCCCGGTGATCGACGCAATCACCACGGATGACCGCGTGCTGGTGGTGCCCCGCGCACGCGCCGAAGCAGTGGCGCGCACCGCACGGCAGATTGAAACAGTGGAATCGCAGATCCGTGCGCAGCTCGAGGCGGGCAAGACCCTCAAGCAAGCCCGCGAATCGCTGGGTTATCACACGCTGCAGAGGCAGGACTCGTGAAGACGTTGAATAAGCGCCTGGCCCTGGCAAAACCCTGCGCCATGACCGGCTGGCGCATCGGTTTCGCCACTGGGGCGCACCACGCCTCCCGGTAAGCTGCTGCAAACCGACGAAGACGCGAGGCGATCCGGCGATTCTGCGCGGCGACGCGTTAAAGGTCGCGCATCAGCAGGCCAAACCGCAGATCCATCTCGGCCGGGAGCAGCACGTACACCGTGTGCCCGTCCCCCGGCGCTACCTCGACGGCTTCGCCTTTGGCGTTGTGCAGGGTGGCCAGGTCAAAGTGAAAGTTGCCGGTAGGCGTCATCAATTCCAGGTGATTGCCTACAGCAAAGCGGTTCTTCACCTTGACCTCGGCCAACTCGCCGCGGCGCTCGCCGGTCAATTCGCCGACAAACTGCTGACGCTCCGACACCGAGCTGCCGTTCTGGTAGTTCTGGTATTCGTCGTGCACGTGGCGGCGCAGGAAACCCTCGGTGTAGCCGCGTTGGGCCAGTGACTCCAAATCGGTCATCAGGTTACGGTTAAAGGCGCGACCGGCCACTGCATCGTCGATGGCCTGGCGATACACCTGGGTGGTGCGCGCGCAATAGAAGTGCGATTTGGTGCGGCCTTCGATCTTCAGCGAATGCACGCCCATGTGCGTCAAGCGCTCCACATGCTGCACCGCACGCAGGTCCTTGGCGTTCATGATGTAGGTGCCGTGTTCATCCTCGAAGGCGGGCATTTGCTCATCCGGGCGATTGGCTTCCTGCAACAGGAACACCTGATCGGTCGGCGCGCCGATGCCCAGGGTAGGCTGAAACGTTTGGACGATATCCCCCGTGGTGTTTTCCACGGCAGGCGTGGCCTGGTATTTCCAGCGGCAGGCGTTGGTGCAGGTGCCTTGGTTGGCGTCGCGCTTGTTCATATAGCCCGAGAGCAGGCAGCGCCCGGAATAGGCCATGCACAAGGCGCCGTGCACAAACACTTCAAGCTCCATGCTCGGCACGTGCTGGCGGATCTCGTCGATCTCCTCCAATGACAACTCCCGCGACAGAATCACCCGGCAGATGCCTTGCTGCTGCCAGAACTCGACGCTGGCCCAATTCACCGTGTTGGCCTGCACCGAGAGGTGAATGGGCACCTGTGGGAAGTGGCGGCGCACCAGCATGATCAGCCCCGGGTCGGACATGATCAGCGCATCCGGGCCCATGGCGATCACCGGGGCCAGGTCTTTGAGGAAGGTCTTCAGCTTGGCGTTGTGCGGCGCAATGTTCACCACCACGTAGAAGCGTTTGCCCAGCGCGTGGGCCTCCTGGATGCCAAGCGCCAGGTTGGCGTGGTCGAACTCGTTGTTGCGTACGCGCAGGCTGTAGCGCGGTTGGCCTGCGTAAACCGCATCGGCGCCGTAGGCGAAGGCGTAACGCATGTTTTTCAGGGTGCCGGCGGGGGCGAGCAGTTCGGGGGCGATCACGGGGGGCATGGGCTTACGTCGCAAAAGGTCGCGAGGGTAGCGGAGCTTGATCGGGGATTTATTGATCCAGGTCGCCCTTTGCGGGTTTTGTATCGGTGTGTATCGGCCAGCGGTTTTCGACATAGGCGCGATACGTCAGGGGGGTCCAATGGTGCACCCCGTCTCCACAAGGTCATTACCATGCGACTTATCTGCGTGCTGTTCGCCGGCCTGCTGTTGGCCTTCGCCCTGGTAGCCAACCAGGTGGCCAGCCGTGAGGCTGACCCTGTGCAGGGCGCCATGCCATCTCTGGCGGGCGCGGTCGAATGGCTCAACTCGCCACCGCTGAGCACCGAGGCACTTAAAGGCAAAGTGGTGCTGGTGGACTTTTGGACCTACGACTGCATTAACTGCCGACGCGCGCTGCCGTACGTGCAGGCCTGGGCCAAGCAGTACGAGAAGGACGGCCTGGTGGTCATCGGCGTGCACACCCCGGAATACGCCTACGAACACATCACCGGCAACGTCCGGGAGCAGGTGCGCAAGCTGGGCATCACCTACCCGGTGGCCATCGACAGCAACTATGCGATCTGGCGCAGCTTCAATAACCAATACTGGCCGGCCCACTACCTGATTGATGCCACGGGGCAGGTGCGTTACAGCCACGTTGGCGAAGGCCGTTATGACGCTCAGGAGCAGATGATCCAGACGCTGTTGAGTGAGGCCAGGAAGGATGCTTCAAGCCGTTGAATCAAGCGGTCTATGCTTGTTGGAGAATCAAGGGCACTCCCACGTTTCGCAGCGGACTAAGCAACAGGGCCCACACAGGGCCTGGGCTTTTCTGACATGGACCGGACATGAATCAAACCAACCTGCAATTCAAAACCCTGCTGTTGCTGCTGGCCCTGGTGACCATCGCTTTTATCTGGATATTGCTGCCGTTCTACGGTGCGGTGTTCTGGGCGGTGATCCTCGGCATTATCTTTGCCCCGATGCAGCGCCGCCTGCAGCAGCGGTTCAACTGGAACCGCAACCTGACGTCGCTGGCGACTCTGACGGTGTGCCTGGTGATTGCGATTTTGCCGGTGATCATCACCAGCGTGTTGCTGGTGCAAGAGGGCGCGAACCTCTACAAAAACATCGAAAGCGGCAAATTGGACGTGGCGGGGTATATCGAACAATTCAAGAACATCCTGCCGCCGTACTTCCAGCATTTGCTGGACCGCTTCGGCATGGGCAACCTGGAAGGCCTGCGCGAAAAGATCGTCAAGAGCGCGATGCAGGGCAGCCAGTTCTTCGCGACCCAGGCGTTCAGCTTCGGCCAGGGCACGTTTGATTTCCTGGTGAGCTTTTTCATCATGCTATATCTGCTGTTTTTCTTGCTGCGCGACGGCCCCGAGCTGGTGCGCAAGGTACGCACGGCGGTGCCGCTGGCCGAGCCGCAAAAGCGCCGTTTGCAACTCAAGTTCAACCGGGTGGTGCGGGCCACGGTCAAGGGCAACGTACTGGTGGCCGTGACCCAAGGTGCGCTGGGCGGTTTGATTTTCTGGTTTCTGGATATTCCCAGTGCGTTGCTCTGGGCGGTGTTGATGGCGTTTCTATCGCTGTTGCCGGCAGTGGGCGCGGGGATTGTCTGGGCGCCGGTGGCCGCCTACTTCCTGTTGAGCGGTTCGATCTGGCAGGGCGTGGTGCTGGGCTTGTTCGGGGTATTCGTGATCGGGCTGGTGGACAATGTGCTGCGCCCTATCCTGGTGGGCAAGGACACCAAGATGCCGGACTACCTGATCCTGATCTCGACCCTGGGCGGGCTGTCGGTGTTTGGCTTGAACGGGTTTGTGATCGGGCCACTGGTGGCGGCGTTGTTTATGTCCAGCTGGGCGCTGTTCGTGGAGAGCAAGCCGCGGGTAAAGCTGCCGCTGCCTTGAATATCAGGCGTGCAGCCTGAACGTCGACGCTTGTTGCAGCTGTTTTTCGGCGGCGGATAACGAGGTGAGCGGGCCGCTGATGGGCTCGCCATCGCGTACCAAGTACCAACAGGCCAGCAACCCGTGCTCCCGAAGGGAGGCGGGGACGGCGCTGCCGATGACGGACATGATCTGAACAGTGGGCATAAATACCTCCATTTGCTATGGAGGCCACCTTACGGTGTGAGCACGCGCAGGAAAAATCACCTGGCTCGATAGTCGACATCAACGCCAAGCGTCAATCCACCACTTGATCCAGCATATTCACCACTTCCTGCTCACTGAGCAGGCCTTTGCGCACCAGGTTTTCCGCCAGCAGCGAAAGGAACTTCGCACTGCGGTGGCCTTCGAGGTGCTTGAGTTCGGTCAGCGCGCTGTAAACCTTGCTGGACGTGCACAGGCCGGCGGTGCGGTGCGGGTTTTGCGTGGGCATGATCAGTCGTCCTTGTTGTTATTGGGTGGACAGGGTCAATAGTGAGTCTGTTTCGTGACGTAAACATGACAGCGCGCGTACCGGCCCGGCAAGTAGACATTGGCCTTAATCATGTGCGATTACGGCTCGCCCATTGTCCTCATAGCGACCTTGGCCTTATGAAACCGGACGTTACAGGCAAAAAAAGGCCCCGCGTGTGGGCGAGGCCTGTTCCTGTCATGTCACTTCAGCGTTACCAGCCGCGGCCGTAATAGCCGTGGGGATGGCCGTAGTAGCCACGTGGTGGGCCGTAATAGACCGGCGCCGGGCGGTAATAAACCTGCTGTTGCACATACACCGGTGGCGGCGGTGCGTAGTAGACCGGCGGAGGCGCGGCATATACCGGTTGCGGCTGGACATACACCGGTTGCTGCACGTAGACCGGCTGGGATTGACTGGCAACCACGGAGCCGACAACGGCTGCGCCGACCAGTGCACCCAATACGGCCGGGCCACCCCAACCACCACCGTGGGCGGAGGCTTGGCCTGCCATAGCGAGTGCGCCGATCAGCAAGGCGATTTTGGGGATTTTACGAATCATGGTCATTCCTCGGTTAGCCCCTGCGCTTGTGGTCTGCAATCAATAGACTCAAGGATTGTCGCGGGGATACTTTTAAGACAACGTATTTCTGAAAAACAGCACAGCCGGTAGGTAAAGGTTGTGTAAGGTCTGTACCCAATTGCTTACTCAAAGGAGTTATCCATGCAGATGCACCCCAACAAGGACACCCAGCTGTGCATGTCATTGTCGGCGCGCCCCGGTAATTTCGGCTTGCGTTTCCATAACCATCTGTATGAACAGCTGGGTTTGAATTTTTACTATAAAGCCTTCAGCAGTCAGGACTTACCCGGTGCGATCGGCGGTATACGGGCCCTGGGTGTACGTGGCTGCGGTGTTTCCATGCCGTTCAAGGAGGCCAGTCTCGCCCTGGTCGATGAGCTCGATGACTCGGTCAAGGCCATTGCGTCCCTCAATACCATCGTCAACACCGATGGCCACCTCAAGGCTTACAACACGGACTACATCGCTGTCGAACAACTGTTGAAAAAGCACGCGGTGCCGAAGGATTCGACCTTTGCCCTGCGTGGCAGCGGCGGCATGGGCAAGGCCGTGGCCAGTGCCTTGCGTGACGGCGGTTATGCCAACGGCCTGATCGTGGCGCGCAACGAGGCGGCGGGCCGCGCGTTGGCCCAGAGCCTTGGGTATGAGTGGCAGGCGGAGCTGGGTGATTTACGCCCGCAGATGTTGGTTAATGTAACGCCGATTGGCATGACGGGTGGGGCAGAGGCGGACCAATTGGCCTTTGACGCTGAAGCGGTGGATGCGGCTGACACTGTCTTCGATGTGGTAGCGATCCCCGCCGAAACGCCGCTGATTGTGCGCGGGCGTGCCAAAGGCAAGCGGGTGATTACCGGGCTGGAAGTGATCGCGATCCAGGCGTTGGAGCAGTTTGTGTTGTACACCGGGGTGCGGCCGACTGATGAGCAGTTCGAGGCAGCAGTAGCCTTCGCCCGAGGATAACGGTCAGCGCAGATCCAAATGTGGGAGCGGGCTTGCTCGCGAAGACGTAGTGTCAGTCACCGCATATACGACTGATTCACCGCCTTCGCGAGCAAGCCCGCTCCCACATTTTGACCGAGTTAAGCCTGTTCCAGCTGGGCCAGGCGCTCTTCCAGCGCTGCAATCCTGGCTTCAAGCTCTTCGATACGATCCACAGAGACGGCACCCGCGGAACGCTCCACCGGGCTGCCGCGCGCCGCCAGAATCACCTCGATATCCGCCGGATCCCCCAGCGCATGGGTATAACGGTCTTCCCGCTGCCCGGCCTGACGCGGCACCAGCAGCGCCAGACCGCGCGCGATCAGACGCTCCAGCTGGTGCACCACTTGTTCGGCATCTTCAAAATCATGCATGCGCCCGCTGCGGGTCAGCAGTTCATTCACCGTTTGTGGCCCACGTAAAAACAGCAGCCCGATCAGGATCACCTGGGCCGGCACCAGCTCCAGTGCCTTTTCCACACGATGCTCCCAGCGGTCGGCGCGGCTGCCCATCACCAGGCGGGTAAAGCCTTGGCCTTCCAGCGCACGCAGGCTTTGGCCGACCTGGCCTTGGCTGAGGTTGGTCACCGGCTCGCGGCTGGTCTTCTGGTTGCAGGCCAGCACCAAGGCGTTGAGGGTCAGGGGGTAGGTTTCCGGGTTGGTCGCCTGTTTTTCGATCAGGCAGCCCAGGATGCGGATTTCCGTGCTGTTCAGGCGCGGCTCAGGGGTCTCGGTGTCGTGCTCGGCGGTCATCGCGCTTTCCCTATGCAGTGAATGCACTAGCCTAAGCCCGAAAAAATAAAAGACAAGCAGCTGGCATGTCTATAATCGCCGCTGGTTCCAAACCCTGCCATAACCGCGAGACTGTCATGACTATTTCCCTGTACGCCGCCTCCATCCCGGTCTTCAAGCAAATGCTCAACGCCTTGAGCGATGTGCTGAACAAAGCCGAAGCCCACGCCACCGCCAAGAACATCGAACCTAATGCCTTGCTGCAAGCGCGTCTGTTCCCGGACATGTTCCAGCTGGTGCGCCAGGTACAGATCGCTGTCGACTTCGCCAAAGGCGTTTCCGCACGCCTGGCCGAGATCGAAGTGCCGAAGTACGAAGACAGCGAAGTGACCTTCGCCGACCTGCAAGCGCTGATCGCCAAGGTGCTGGCGTTTGTCGACACCATCAAGCCTGAGCAAGTCGACGGCAAGGAAGGCATCGAGATCATCACCCGCCCAGGCACCCCGAAAGAGAAGCGCTTCAGCGGCCAGTCCTACCTGCTGACCTACGGCCTGCCGCAGTTCTTCTTCCACGTCACCACCGCTTACGCCTTGCTGCGCCACAACGGTGTGGAAGTGGGCAAGCGTGATTACATGGGCGCTTTCTAAGAAAGCCGCGTTCTAAATAGCCGCTTTCTAAAAAGCTGCGTTCCAAGCCAAAAAAGCCCGGAGTGGTTCTTCAATGAGCCGCCCCGGGCTTTTTTTCGCCTGCCGTTTAAGCCGTCTGTTCTTCCTTGCCCAGGCAAGCTGCCGCAGTAAACAGCACATCGGTGGACGAATTGAGCGCGGTTTCCGCCGAATCCTGCAGCACGCCGATGATGAAACCGACGGCCACCACCTGCATGGCGATCTCGCTGGGGATGCCGAACAGGCTGCACGCCAGCGGAATCAGCAACAGCGAACCGCCGGCCACCCCCGACGCACCACAGGCACATACTGCCGCAACCACGCTGAGCAGCACGGCGGTCGGCAGGTCGACGGCAATCCCCAGGGTGTGCACGGCGGCCAGGGTCAACACGGTGATGGTAGTCGCGGCCCCAGCCATGTTGATGGTCGCGCCCAGTGGGATCGACACCGAGTAGGTGTCTTCATGCAGGCCCAGGCGTTTGCTCAGCGCCAGGTTCACCGGAATATTCGCCGCCGAACTGCGCGTAAAGAACGCGGTAATGCCGCTCTCACGCAGGCACATCAGCACCAGCGGGTACGGGTTACGACGCAGTTTCCAGAACACAATGGCCGGGTTGACCACCAACGCCACGAACAGCATGCAGCCGATCAACACCGCCAGCAGGTGAGCGTAGCCGAGCAGGGCGCCGAAACCGGAAGTGGCCAGGGTCGAAGCCACCAGGCCGAAGATGCCGAGCGGTGCAAAGCGAATCACCACGCGCACAATCAAGGTCACGCCGTTGGACAAATCCTCAAGCACGGTACGGGTGGTTTCACCGGCATGGCGAATCGCTACGCCCATGCCGATGGCCCACGCCAGAATCCCGATAAAGTTGGCATTCATCAGCGCACTGACCGGGTTGTCCACCACGCTGAGCAACAGGCTTTGCAGCACCTCGCCGATGCCACCGGGGGCGCTGACGGTCAGGTCATGGGTGGCGAGCACCAGCGTCGAAGGGAACAGCGCGCTGGCAATCACCGCGACCACGGCGGCGGCAAAGGTGCCGAGCAGGTACAGGAACAGGATCGGTTTGATATGGGTTTCCTGGCCATGCTTATGGCTGGCAATCGAGGCCATCACCAGCACGAATACCAGGATCGGCGCCACGGCCTTGAGTGCGGCGACAAACACCTTGCCGATAAAACCGGTGGCCTTGGCCGCCTCCGGCAACAGCAGGGCCAGCAGAATGCCGGCGACCAGGCCGATGAGGATTTGCGTGACCAGGCTGACACGTGCCAGGCGCTGGAAGAGGGAAGGGGCGGCAGTCATAAACAGTTGTCTCTAGTTCTTTTAGTGGGAAGCAGCATTGCAGGCAGGAAGCGCTGTAGGAAGCAGGCGCAAAGTCTAACATGCTGTAGGAAACGTCCCGCTCAGTGCGACATTCCGTCACCGCAGCCGTAGGCTTTGGCCAAACCCCGACATACTCTGTTAACATTCTTGCCTCTCACCTTTCCTATCCGTCAGCGAGCCCTTCGGGCTGTCGTTGATGTCGTCGTTTCTGGAGTTTTCATGCTGTTTCCCATCCTGCTGCTGTCGGCCGCCGGCTTTACTGTGCTGACCACAGAATTCATCATCGTCGGCCTGTTGCCGTCCATTGCCCGGGACTTGAATGTCAGCGTGTCCCAGGCCGGGCTGCTGGTGACGCTGTTCGCTTTTACCGTGGCCGCCTTCGGCCCGTTTCTCACGGCGTACTTCGCGCGCTTCCCACGCAAGCGGCTGTTTATCAGCATCCTGATCATGTTCGGCGTAGCCAATACCGTGGCAGCGTTGGCGCCGAATATCTGGGTGATGGCGTTCGCACGGTTGATCCCGGCGCTCGGGTTGCCTGTGTTTTGGGCCTTGGCCAGTGAAACCGCCGTGGACATCGTCGGCCCGGAATACGCCGGGCGCGCCATCGAAAAGATCGGCTTCGGTATTGTCTGCGCCACGGTGTTCGGTATTCCCGTGGGCACCCTGATTTCCGACATGTTCGGCTGGCGCACCGCGTTTGCCATCCTTGCGGTGGTGGCGCTGGCCAAGGCCTTGCTGCTGTTCATCTATCTGCCCGTGACGAAACCGAAGAACGATCAGGTGACGCTGCGCTCGCAATTCAAGATCCTGCGCAACCCGGTGATGCAGGGGCATATTTTGCTGTCGGTCCTGGTGTTCAGCGGCATGTTCACCGCCTACACCTACTTGGCCGACATCCTCGAGCGCCTGGCTGGGTTCGACGGTACGCTGGTGGGCTGGTGCCTGATGGGCTTTGGTGCGGTCGGCCTGCTCGGCAACTCCCTGGGCGGGCGCGCGGTGGACCGCCACCCGTTGATCGCCTCCATGCTGTTCTGCGGGTTCATGATCGCGGGCATGGTGGCGCTGGTCCCGGCGATTCACTCAACGATTGGCCTGGCGGCGGCGATGGCGGTGTGGGGCGTGACCCAGGCGGCGATGTTCCTGGTCAGTCATGTGCGGTTGATGAAGGCCGCGCCCCATGCGCCGGCGTTTGCCGCGTCGTTGAACATAGCCGGGGCCAACCTAGGCATTGGCCTGGGCGCCATGGTGGGTGGGCATGTGATCGACACCCTCGGCCTGGGCAGCGTGGGCTTTGCCGCGTCGGGGTTTATCCTGGTGTCGATCCTGCTGGCGCTGTGGCTGATGACGGCTAAACCGGTATCCACCTGTGCCTGACGCTTGTGGGTGCGGGCTTTTTGGGGGCGCTTCGCCCCCCAGCGCAAGCAAGCTTGCTCGCCACACTGCCATCAGGGCAGGGCGGTAAACAACTCGCGCCGTGCACCTTCGGTAATCGCCACGATACCGGGGTGCTTGACCTTGCGTTCCACCGAGATCGCATAGAACGACTCCGTCACCGCATCGGTCTGGCCGATCAGCGCCACGCCATACTGGCGCACCACCTCGTCGGCAATCACGCTGGGGGCGATAAAGATTCCGCTGCCGGATTGGCCAAACGCCTGCATTAAGGCGCTGTCGTCGAACTCGCCAATGATCTTCGGTTGAATCTGCTGCTCGGCAAACCAGCGCTGCAAGCGGCTGCGCACTACCGTTTCCGCACCCGGAATCAACAGTGGCGCGCCCTGCAGGCAGCGTGGGAAATCGCCGCCGTACTGGTCAGCCAATGCCTGGGTGGCGAAAAAGCTGATGCCGCATTCGCCCAATTTCTGGCTGTAGCCTTTGATGTCCAAGTGCGTCGGCATGGGGCTGTCGGAGATCACCAGGTCCAGGCGCTGGATCGCCAGGTCAGCCAATAAACGTTCGAGCTTGTCCTCTCGGCACGTGATGCGGATCGGTTCGCTCAATTCCATGGTCGGTGCGATCAGCCGGTACACGATGGATTTGGGCACCACGTCCGCGACCCCGACCCGAAACAGGATCTGCTGTTCATTGGGCTCTGCGCGCAACAACGCCTCCAACTCATTACCGGTCTGAAACATCTGCTCGGCATAGGGCAGGGCGCGGCGCCCGGCTTCGGTGAGTTCCAACTGGCGCCCGACGCGCTGAAACAGCGCTATACCAAAGGTGTGCTCGAGCAGGCTGATCTGCCCGCTGATGGTCTGCGGCGTAAGGTTGAGTTGCTCGCAGGCGCGCACAATGCTGCCGGTCTTGGCCACCACCCAGAAGTAATGCAGTTGTCGGTAATTGAGCATGGGCGACCTACACTTCGTAAAAATCGAAGTATACGTGAGAAAAATACGAATTTTCCTGAACTGTTCGCGTGCATAGAATGCCTCGCTATCGAGGGGCCACTATTTGGACCCAATGGTTCTAACGAGGAATACATCATGAAACTCAATTCCCTGGGCGCCGCGTCGCTGCTTGCGCTTTCATTGGTAATGGTCAGCGGCTGTGATCAAGTCGAGAAGAGTGCGCAGCAAGTGCTGGGCAAGGCGACCGAATCTGCCAAGCAAGCCATCGATGACACCCACAAGGCTGCCGAGCAGGCATTGAGTGAAGCGACACAAGGCTTGATCAGCCCGCAGAAAAAGGATGATCAGCCAGAAGAAGAACCAGGTTCGAGCAGTAAAGAAGCCTAATTTCCCAGCACAACGTCAGGACTGACCTATGGATTACCTTTTACAACTGGCCGCCAGCCCCACCGCCTGGGTCGCACTGGCCACCTTGATCGTCATGGAAATCGTGCTGGGCATCGATAACCTGATCTTTATCTCGATCCTCACCAACAAATTGCCCGAGAAACACCGGGCCAAGGCACGCCGTATCGGTATCAGCATGGCGCTGGTGTTGCGCCTGGGCCTGTTGAGCACCATCGCGTTTATTGTGCAGTTGACGTCGCCGGTGTTTGAAGTCTTCGGCCAGGCGTTTTCCTGGAAAGACATGATTCTGATCGCCGGTGGCCTGTTCCTGGTGTGGAAGGCGACCACCGAGATCCATCACAGCATGGACCCGGAGCCTGAGGAGAAAGCCAGCACAGGTGCTGTGGTGTCCATCGGGTTCGCTGCGGCGATTGGCCAGATCCTGTTGCTCGACCTGGTGTTCTCCATCGACAGCATCATCACGGCGGTGGGTATGACCGAGCACTTGCCAATCATGATCATTGCCGTGGTGACCTCGGTCATCGTGATGCTGGTGGCGGCTGAACCGTTGGCCAAGTTCATCAACGACAACCCGACCGTGGTAATGCTGGCCCTGGGCTTCCTGATCATGATCGGCATGACGCTGATTGCCGAAGGCTTCGGCGCCCATGTGCCAAAAGGCTATGTGTATGCGGCCATGGCGTTCTCGGCAGCGATTGAGTGCTTGAACATCGCACGACGCAATCGCCATCAGCGTTTGCTCGCCGCCAGGCAGTAACGCCAGAAACGCAAAAAGCCGGCTGGGCTCGCAAGCGCCCAACCGGCTTTTTGCTGTCTGATAGAATCTGCGCACTTGTTACCTTGAGGTCCACCATGAACGAGCCGATTCGCCTCACCCAGTACAGCCACGGCGCGGGTTGCGGCTGCAAGATTTCACCCCAGGTGCTGGAAGTGATCCTCGCCGGCAGCGGCGCGCAGAACCTCGACCCCAACCTGTGGGTCGGTAACGCCTCACGCGACGATGCAGCGGTGTATGCCATCGACGACGAGCGTGGCGTGGTCTCCACCACTGATTTTTTCATGCCGATCGTCGATGACCCCTTCGACTTCGGGCGCATTGCCGCCACCAACGCGATCAGCGATATCTACGCCATGGGCGGCGACCCATTAATGGCCATCGCGATTCTGGGTTGGCCGGTGAATGTGCTGGCGCCGGAGATTGCCCGCGAAGTGATCCGTGGCGGCCGCTCGGTCTGCGATGCCGCTGGCATTCCGCTGGCCGGTGGGCACTCCATCGACGCCCCGGAACCGATCTTCGGCCTCGCCGTGACCGGCATCGTGCAAAAGCGCCATATGAAGCGCAACGACACCGCCACTGCCGGGTGCAAGCTGTACCTGACCAAGCCACTGGGCATCGGCATCCTCACCACCGCCGAGAAGAAGGGCAAATTGCGCGAGGCGGATATCGGCCTGGCCCGTGACTGGATGTGCACGCTGAACAAGCCTGGCAGCCGTTTCGGCAAATTGGCCGGCGTCACCGCCATGACCGATGTCACCGGTTTCGGCCTGCTCGGCCATCTGGTGGAGATGGCAGACGGCAGCGGCCTGACAGCGCGCATCGAGTACGAAAAAGTCCCACGCCTGCCAGGGGTTGAAGACTACCTGGATCAGGGCTGCATGCCGGGTGGCACGCTGCGCAACTTCGACAGCTATTCAAGCAAGCTCGGGCGCCTGCAAGAGCTGCACAAGCGTGTGTTGTGCGACCCGCAAACCAGCGGCGGCTTGCTGATCGCCGTTACCCCTGAAGGCGACGCCGAGTTCCACACCGTGGCCGCCGAGCTGGGCCTGAGCCTTGAGCCCATCGGTGAACTGGTTGAGCGACAGACCCACGCGGTAGAGGTGTTTTGATGGCAACTGACATCACCGACTACCGCGACATCTTTCTCAACGACCGGCCGATGATGGATACCCGCGCGCCGATCGAGTTCACCAAGGGCGCTTTCCCTGGCGTGATCAACTTGCCGCTGATGACCGACGACGAGCGCCAGCGGGTCGGCACCTGCTACAAGCAGCAGGGCCAGCAGGCGGCAATCGTTTTGGGGCATGAACTGGTGTCCGGGGCGATCAAGGACGAGCGCATCGAACAGTGGGCGCGGTTTGCCCAGGCCAACCCCAACGGAGTTCTGTACTGCTTTCGCGGCGGGCTGCGTTCGCAGATCGTGCAGCAGTGGTTGAAGACCGAAGCCGGTATTGAGTATCCCCGTGTCGGCGGTGGTTACAAAGCTATGCGCACCTTTTTGCTGGAGACGCTGGAGCACGCCACGGCTGAGTGTGATTTCGTGTTGTTGGGCGGCATGACCGGCACCGGCAAAACCGAAGTGCTCGGCCAGTTGCGCAACGCACTGGACCTGGAAGGCCATGCCAACCATCGCGGCTCCAGTTTCGGCAAGCGCGCCACGGCCCAGCCATCCAACATCGACTTCGAAAACCGCTTGGCCGTGGACCTGCTGAAAAAACGCGCGGGCGGCCTCGAGCAATTCGTGGTCGAGGATGAGAGCCGCATGATCGGCAGTTGCGCGCTGCCATTGCCGTTGCACAAAAGCATGCAAACCTTCCCGATGGTGTGGTTGGAAGACAGTGTCGAAGGCCGCGTCGAAAGAATCCTGCGCGATTACGTGGTCGATCTGTGCGCCGAGTTCATTCAGGTGTTCGGCGAAAACGGCCAGGTGCTGTTTGCCGAGCGCCTGACCCAGAGCCTGGCCAATATCCACAAACGCCTGGGTGGCGAACGCTTCCAGCGATTGCAGGCGGTCCTGCAGGAGGCCTTGGCAGAGCAGGCGCGCAGTGGCGCGGTGGACTTGCACCGGGTGTGGATCGAAGGGTTGCTGCGTGAGTATTACGACCCGATGTACGCCTTCCAGCGTGAGAGCAAAGGCGCGCGGATCGAGTTTGCGGGCGAGCAGGGCGCCGTGGTGGAGTACTTGCGCGAGCGCAGTGCCAGGCAAGCATAACCGGTGGGTTTAGGGCCTCTTCGCGAGCAAGCCCGCTCCCACATTTTGACCGCGTTCCTCCAGGATAAACACGGTTGAATGTGGGCGCTGGCTTGCCTGCGGAGGGGCCCTGCGCCTCACCCAAAAGCTAGAGAATCAGCGCCCCGATCAACCCGCACACCACGCCCATCAACATGGTCAACCCGGCCACTGTCACCAGCACCCGCGCATCGAAATCCTTGCGCAGCATCAACAGTGACGGCAGGCTCACGCTCGGCAAAGTCATCAGCAAGGCCACGGCCGGGCCGGTGCCCATGCCCAGGGTCATCATGGTTTGTACGATAGGGATCTCGGCGGCGGTAGGAATCACGAACAGCGTGCCGACGATTGCCAGCGGCACCAGCCACATCAGGCTGTTGGCCATGGCGCCATCGACATGGGGGAACAGCCAGACCCGCGCGGCTCCCAATACCAACACGGCGAGGATGTAGACCGGGATCGTGCTCCAGAACAACTGCCACAGCGTACGCAGCCAACGGCTCAGAAACGGTTGCGACTCGATTTGGCTGACGTCGGCCACCGCGTCCAACGCGGCTTCGGGCACTTGGTCGGGCCGCGCAATCCGCTGCGCTACCAGCGACACGCCGACCACCAGCACAATTCCCGCCACCAGCCGTAACGCGGTAAAGCCCCAGCCCAAGACAAACCCCATAAACACCAGCGTCGCCGGGTTCAAGACCGGGTTGGCGATCCAGAACGCCAGCGCCGCGCCCACCGACACGTGCTGACGGCGCATGCCCGCGGCCACCGGTGCCGCGCAGCAACTGCACATCATCCCCGGCAAGGCGAACAGCCCGCCGCGCAGGGTCGACCCCAGCCCGGCGCGTCCGAAGAGGCGCAACAGCCAGTCACGGGGGATCAACACTTGCAGCAGCGAACCCAGAATTACCGCCAGCACGGCAGCCTTCCAGATCGCCAGGAAATACACCTGGGCATAGGCCAGCGCGGCAGTCAGCGGCGCAGTTTGTTGGTCATTGAGAATCGAGGCGCCGATGCTGTGGTTGTCCGCCGCCACAAACGCCTTGAGGTAGTAGGGCGACCACTTCACGTAGTAGAGGCCGATGCAGGCCACCAGCAGGAACAGCGCTGGTTTCCACCAGAACGACCAGCCCCGGTTGGGCTGGGTAGAGATGAGGTTGGGCATGTTGCAAATCCGCAGATGATTCAATAGCGGGGCATCATACGCCTGTGTCAGATATCCGCAGCCGTTTGAGTTGCGTCCGGGCACGTCTGCTGGCCGTTATCCAGGCCTTGCTTGTAGTTGCGGCTCAGCAGGGAGGCCTTGCCGTTATGCCAGGTCAATGTCAGCACATACAGGGTGTCGTAGTCACTGCCCGACCAATCGTCAGTGATGGTGTGTTTTTCACCCGAGGCTTCACTGGCCACCTTATTGATCAGCTCCGGCAGGTAGCCGTGAGACCAGGCGGTGTAAATGATTGAGTTGTGGTACTTGTCTTCGACCAGCTCGTCAGCGAGGTCGCTGGTGTCATTGGCAGAGAACTTGATGTTTACCGGCAGGCCGAGCTTGATGGCACTGGGACTGATGGTCATCAGCGGCCTGATGTAGCTGTAGGAGTTGTCCTTCTCGCCTTCCTCGACATTGCGTGTCGGGTTCGGGGCAAACACGTAATTGGCCTTGCCGAATTTGTCTGGCAGCACGGTGGCCAGGTTCATCGCGCGGTTTAAACCTTGGCAGTTGAGCTGGCCGAGGCCGCCGGCGGGTTTTTCGCCGTGACGCAGGAACACCAGGGTTTGCACACCGTCCACGGGGCCGGCGCTGCTGACCCGTGATTCCAGGGTCAGGCCAATTGCACCGCCAGCCACGAGCAGCGGCAGCATGATGTATGAATAACGTTTAAGACGTCGCGCAAGGCACAGAGGCTTGATTCTCATTGTGGGTTCGAGTCTTCAGTGCATCGGATTAAGGCGGACAAGCCCGGCCCCAGTGACGCATCCGGCGTCCTGCGGTTTTTCCGTGTCGTTGTAACAAGGTGTCTCCTTTCACCGTAATCGCGCACTTAAGAGTGCGCATCGGCGCTTTGGTTCGCCTGCGCGCAAGATTAGCGCGGCTATGTTGCGCGTTGATGACCCATGCAGGACGCCGGGCAGGTGGCTATTATGGGGGCTTTCCGCCTGGGGATTTCCCGATGAACGCACTCGCCGCCTTCCCGATCAATAGCAAATGGCCCGCCCAGCACCCCGAGCGCCTTCAGCTGTATTCGTTGCCCACGCCCAACGGCGTCAAAGTGTCGATCATGCTTGAAGAGCTGGGCCTGCCTTATGAGGCGCATAAGGTCAGTTTCGAGACCCAGGACCAGCTGTCGCCCGAGTTCCTGTCCCTGAACCCCAACAACAAAATCCCCGCGATCATCGACCCCAATGGCCCCAGCGGTCAGCCGCTGGCGTTGTTTGAGTCCGGCGCGATCCTGATCTACCTGGCGGAAAAAACCAGCCAATTGCTCCCCGAAGACCCCGCCGCCCGCTACGAAACCCTGCAATGGCTGATGTTCCAGATGGCCGGCATCGGCCCGATGTTCGGCCAAGTGGGGTTCTTCAACAAATTCGCCGGCAAGGCTTACGAAGATAAACGCCCGCGTGATCGCTACGCCGCCGAAGCCCGGCGTTTGCTTGATGTGCTGGAAAAACGCCTGCTGGGCCGCACCTGGATCATGGGCGACGCGTACAGCATCGCCGACATCGCTACTTTTCCGTGGATTCGCAACCTGATCGGCTTCTATGAATCCGGCGACCTGGTCGGCATTGCCGATTTCCCTAACGTACTGCGTGCGCTGGACGGCTTTGTCGCCCGCCCTGCGGTGATCCGTGGCCTGAACATACCGAGCTGACGCATGCCGACTTTCGATTTCAAGCAACTGGATGTATTCAGCAGCGTTTCCCTGAAGGGCAACCCACTGGCGGTGGTGCTCGGCGCTGACAGCCTCACCGACCAGCAAATGGCCGATTTCGCCAATTGGACCAACCTCAGCGAAACCACGTTTTTGCTGACGCCGCGCGACCCGCGGGCCGACTACCGGGTGAGGATTTTCACCACGCTCAAAGAGCTGCCGTTCGCCGGGCACCCGACGCTGGGCAGTTGCCATGCGTGGCTGCAAGCGGGGGGCGTTGCGAAAGGTGAGGAGATTATCCAGGAGTGCGAAATCGGCCTGGTACGTGTCCGTCGCGAAGGCGATGAGCTGGCGTTTATCGCCCCACCGTTATTGCGTACTGGCGCAGTCGAAGCGCCCGTGCTGGAACGTGTTCGTCTAGGGCTGGGCCTGGCGCCCGAGGCCATTGTGCGCAGCCAATGGGTCGACAATGGCGCGGGCTGGCTGGCGGTGATGCTCGCTGATCGCGACCAAGTGCTGGCTTTACAGCCCGACTACTCGCAACTGCACGGCCTGGCCATTGGCGTCATCGCACCGTGTGACCCGGCGCGCGACGCCGTGGACACACACTTCGAGGTCCGCGCCTTTATCGCCGGCGACGGCGCCCAGGAAGACCCGGCCACCGGCAGCCTGAATGCCGGCATTGCCCAGTGGCTATTGGGTGAAGGCCTTGCGCCGAGCCGTTACGTGGTCAGCCAAGGCACGGCCATGGGGCGCGCCGGGCGTATTCGTGTGGAGCGCCACGGCGATGAAATCTGGATCGGCGGCGCGGTAGCGGTGTGTATTGAAGGGCGAGTACAGCTCTAGATCAATGAATTGTTACGCGCTGCGCAATACACTGTTGGCCCCTTGGCGTTTGTGCTGCCGGGGCCAAGGGGCATAAGCTTTTGCCCCAACTATTTCTGCCGCTATCCAGGACAGCCATGACCAGCCAGTTCCCCCAAGCCCGCCCACGTCGCCTGCGCCGCTCCCCGGAGCTGCGTGGCCTGTTCCAGGAAACCGAATTCACGCTGAACGATCTGGTACTGCCGATTTTCGTCGAAGAAGAAATCGACGATTTCGTGCCGATCACCAGCATGCCGGGCGTGGTGCGTATCCCTGAGAAGAAACTGGCCGGTGAGATCGAGCGCTATGCCCGCGCCGGGATCAAGTCAGTCATGACGTTCGGCGTGTCCCACCACCTGGACGCCAACGGCAGCGACACCTGGAAGGAACGTGGTCTGGTCTCGCGCATGTCCTCGATCATCAAGGACGCCGTGCCGGAAATGATCGTAATGTCCGACACCTGCTTCTGCGAATACACCGACCACGGCCACTGCGGCGTGATGCACGGTGCCCACGTCGACAACGACGCGACCCTGGTCAACCTCGGCAAACAAGCCGTGGCAGCCGCCCGCGCCGGCGCTGACGTAATCGCGCCATCCGCCGCCATGGACGGCCAGGTCCAGGCGATTCGCCGCGCCCTGGACGACGCCGGCTTCACGCATATTCCAATCATGGCCTACTCCACCAAATTCGCCTCGGCCCTCTACGGCCCGTTCCGCGAAGCCGGCGGCAGCGCGCTCAAAGGCGACCGTAAAAGCTACCAGATGAACCCGATGAACCGCCGCGAAGCCGTGCGCGAGTCGCTGCTCGATGAGCAAGAAGGCGCAGACGCGCTGATGGTCAAGCCGGCCGGTGCTTACCTCGACATCATCCGCGACATCCGCGAAGCCTCGCGCTTGCCGGTGGCGGCGTATCAGGTGAGTGGTGAGTACGCGATGATCAAATTTGGCGCCCAGGCGGGCGCGATCGATGAGGCGCGGGTGGTGCGGGAGACGTTGGGGTCGATCAAGCGAGCGGGGGCGGATTTGATTTTCACGTACTTTGCGATGGATTTGGCGTTGGCGGGGATTTAAGGGCGCAATTTAACTCTGTGGCGGGCACGTTTGCTCGCTGCAGGCGCTTCGCACAACGCCTACACCGATTCAGCCCAGCGCTGACAAAAGTCGTGTTGCTCCTGTATGTCGTTGGTGAGATCGTTTTCTTCATAAGAGAAAATATGCACAAGCTCACCCTCCGGAACCCCCATAGTCATCTCGTAGGCGACAAGTCCATTGGACATGTGCGAAGACATTCCTGATGTGTGGACGTTGATTTTTGCGCCTTTGCATAAAAACTTTATATGTTTCAAGTCTGCCCTCATTAAGCCGAAGCAGTCGTACAGATCCAGTGCTGTGTAGGTTTTTCGTGTTTCATCGCTCATTACTAGGTAAAGGGTAGGTTTACCCCCTTCGTATTCGATGATTGCGTTTTCACGTACACCGTTTTTTATGATGGTGATTTCACGGGATTTCATGGGAACTTCCTATTAGGGTTCAATATGGTATATCCCTTATAAGTGCCGTCTTCGTTGACTGGCGAAGCACCTAAAATATCTTTAGTGTCTATACGTTCTGGAATTGCAATTTCTAATTCATTTTTGTGTTTGGAACGCACCCCAAGTTCTTTATTTACGTCTCTGCCAGGGATTTTTCTTAGTGTATAAAGAAATCCTTCTTCAAATCCATAATTGGATGCGAATACTAACGCTTGGGTGCTGGAAGTCGACGTGGGTACAAAGTTACTCGGAGGGCTAGCGTTGTTTACCGAGTGTAGATAAAGGTCTGTGCTCGACCCTCGACTGTCAAATCCCTTTTCAAAGATTTCATCTGGTTCTCTTAAATCCCCACGATATAAATACCGTCGTTTTTTCTGTGGGGTTGGCGCCGATGGCGACTTATCATCAACCCTTGTCTTCCCGGAGGGGCTCTCTTTTTGGGCCTGAGGTTTACATCCATCCCCTCCTGGGCATGTGTTCAAGCCTAGTGGATCTACCCATCCGGTGGGATTGGGCACGTACTGGTACGCATTGATCCCACCCGCCAGCTTCACTGGATCCGGCGTCAGGTATCGACCAATATCTGGATTGTAGTAGCGATGGCGGTTGTAGTGCAGCCCGCTTTCGTGATCGAAATATTGGCCTTGGAAGCGCAGCGGATTGTCTACTTTGTTTATGTCCAGGCGGCTGATTTGGCCGTAGGCACGGTAATGCGCGGACCAGACGATTTCGCCGTCAGGGGCGGTGAGCTCCTGCGGCGTGCCGAGGTGGTCGAGTTGGTAGTGGAAGGGCTGGGTATCTTGAGGGCCGTAGCCTTCCAGCAGAACCAACGGGCGGAAACTGTCCGGTTCGTAGATGTAGCTGCGATGGCGATCCGAGTGATGCTCGGCAATCAGCTTGTCGCCTTGCCAGAAAAACTCGGTGGTTATGCCGTCGACGGTTTTGCTGATGCGCCGACCAAACGGGTCATATCGATAGCTGGCGGTTTGCCCGTTGGGCTGGGTGATACCAATCAGCCGATGCTGACAGTCGTAGCGATATTCGGTGACGAGTTGGTGGCCCTTGCCGCGTCTTTGGCGGATCAGATTACCGAACGCGTCATAGTCGTAATGATGATCGCCCTGGATCATCAACCGATTCCCGGCCACGATGTCCGGGCCGGGGCGGTCCTGCATCAGCAGGTTGCCGGCCGGGTCGTGGCCGAAGCGTTCCTGCTGGTCTTGCGAGTGATCCGCGCGGGTCAGGCGGGCGAGGGGGTCGTAGTGGTAGTGGTGTTCGCCTTTGCGGGTATCGAGCAGGCGGGTGAGGTTGCCGGTTTTGTCGTAGTCGTAGTGGCGGCGGTAGTGCTTGTGGTCCTCTTGGGTCACTGCGTGGGCGTGCAGGCGGTTTTGTTCGTCGTAGTGATAGTGGCTGAGCAGTTCGCCTTGTTGGCGTTGGCGTTCGCGGCCGGTGTTGAAGAGGTGGGAGGTGAGGGTTTTGCCATTTAGCTCGACGGTGGCGAGGTGGCCGCCTTTGTCGTGGTTGAAGGTGAGACGGTTGTTGTCCGGCAGGCGCAGGTTTTTCAGTTGGCCGCAGGCGTCGTAGCCGTAGCGCAGGGTGCCCCAGCCTTGGTGGTCGGCGGTGAGGCGGTTTTGGCTGTCGTACTCGTAGGCTAACGCCCAGTGGCCGTCGTCGACGCTGAGGAGGTTGCCTTGGCGGTCGTAGGTGTAATCAACAACTCCAGCGTCTGGGAGGGTTTTTCGTACGAGGCGGCCGGAAGGGTCTCGCTCGTAACGGGTGGTTAGCTGACTGCCATCGTCGCCGTGTTCGATTTTCTCCAGCAGGTTGCCGTTGAGGTCGTAGACGTAAGCCGTACGCTGGCCGTCAAACCCGGTTTCCTGCTGGATCAGGCCGTTGGGGTGGTAGTCGAGTTGGTAGGTTTCGCCGACTTCGTTTTCGATCTCGGTCAGGAGTAACCGGGTGTTGTCGTAGCGGTAGTTGACCTGGGTGCCATCAGCGTTGAGGCGGCGGCTGATCAGGTGCAGGCCGTCGGCGTATTCGTAGCGGGTGACGTGGCCCAATTCGTCACGTTCAGAGGTGATTTTTCCGTAGGGGTTGTAGCTGAATTCGCGCGTGGCGCCATCGGGCTGGGTCAGTTTCAACAAGCGCCCGGCCGCGTCCCACTGATACTGGGTCAGCGCCCCATGTTCATCCTCACGCGCAACCTGCTGTCCCACATCGTCATAGCGATAACGCTTGATCCCGCCATTGGGCAGTTGCTCTTCGGTAAGCTGCCCACGCTCATTCCAAACCAGCCGATGACAACTGTGATCGGGATACCAAACGCCGGACAGTTGCCCGTGTTTGTTGTAGGTGTAGTCCGTAACGTTGCCGTCAGGATCTGTCTTACGCGTAACGTCTCCCTGATCATTACGTTCGTATTTCCAGACCGCCTCACCCCGCCGCACAACCCGTACGAACCCGTTGTCATGCTCGTAGGAAGTCGGCTCATCCTCTCCCGGAAACAGCGCCACTAGACGCCCGGCGTCGTCATACTGATACGCCGTCACCGCCCCCAGCGGGTCCTGCTCAACCGTCAGCCGGCCCTTGTCGTCATAGGATTTGAAGTGTTCAGCGCCATCGGGATCAATCCGCTGCACCAGCCGCGCGCGCTGGTCATGGACATACACTTCCTGGCTGCCATCAGCGTTGTGAACCGTGACCCTGCCGTTGTCATCCCAGACATACCGCGTGTCCATCTGCGAAAAACTGGCCCAATGTCGAACACACCGCGCAGCCTTACCAGACCGTTCCCACTCCCAAAAGAAACTCGCCCCACCGGCCAACTGCCGCTCAAGAATGACGTGCTGGTCGTCGTACCGATAAACCTCGCTTTCACCGACAGCGTTGGTCGCCGAAACCAGTCGTCCCGCCTCGTCATAGGTGTAGGAAACGACGTTCTGCTCCGTCACCCACACATACGGCTCACGGCCTTTGGCCCGATGAACCTGATAGTCCACCGCCACAATGCGGCCCAGTTCGTAGCGCAAAAACAAACAACGGCCGACACCGTTATCCAGCCGCTCAATCCGCCCCAAACGATCACGAGCAATGCGCAGCCGGTTGTCATACGCATCACTGATCGCTGTCAGCACACCGTCGCGGAAATGGTAGAAACGCGACGCCTGCGCCAGCACCAACTCATCGGGCAGAGCCCCCAAATAAATCGCCGCTTCGGCCAAGCTATTGGTGATCGCCGGTCGCGCCACAGTCGGCAAGGGCAGGGCAGTCGAGCGATTCTCATGATCCGTCCAAACCACCGAATCACCGTCCACCACCAACCGCTGCGCCAGCGCATGACTCCAACCAAACCCCAACCCGCAATCCACTTCGACCGCACTGGTGCGGTACAACCGCGTCCACTCAAACGGCAAAATCCCGTCCAGCGCACCATCGGTAAGGGTCAGCAATTCCTCCCCGGTGACCATCGACACCGGGCAGCCGTTGGTGGCGGTCTTGTCCGCAGGCGCTGCCGCATCGCCCTGGGGATTCTTCGCAGAGGCCGGCACATCATCGACAGGTTCCTGGCGCACCAACGCCGTCTTTTGGGTCTTCTTACGAACCGCAGGCACCGCGTTCGCAACCAGGTTATCTCCAGCCTTCAACGGCACGCCCGCTACGGTATTGATCGAAGTCGCCGGCCCGGCGAGCAATATCGGCTTAGCCGCCTCAACATGGGCATCCAGACGAGACTTCCCGAACTGGCTGGCCATATGCTCCAGCCACTGGCGCGCACGGTGAGACTTGATGCCGCCCAGCACCTTGGTGCTCAGGCGAATCACAATACCCATGCCGGCAGTGGCTAGGCCCAGCAACACGTTGATCAGCACTTCGACGCTGATCGAGCCCAGCAGCTCGTTCATATACGGCGGCGGCATCATCCGCATCCAACTGACCATGGCCGCCACGTAGATGAACAGCAGCGGCTCATCGCTCAGCACCAGAAGGCCTTTGGCGAGGGTTTCGGCGCTGACCTTCAGCAGTTTTTCGAACTCGGCCTGGGACAGGTAGTGCAGCAGCTTTTCGGCATTCGCCAGTGGGTGCGCCAGCCACTCAACCAGCTCTTGGAGGGTTTCCCAAAGCGAGTACAGTGCATCGCCAAAGCCTTTGGCATAGGCCTGGTGCAGCGAGAGATAGCGTTTGAGAAAGTTTGCCTCGGAGTAGTTCTTCCACAGCGGCGCAAAGGTGCCATCCCACTCGCTGCGCAGCCAGCGCTCCAGCGGGGCGATGACCGACTGATAGGAGGCATACAACGCCTTGAAGTGTTCTTTGGAAACGTTGGGGTAAAAATTGACCCGGTACTTCTGGTTGCGATCACACTCGGTGATTTCCAGGATGCCGCTGGGCCCAATGACTTTATGGATGGGCTCGCCCAGGGGGCCACCGTTGGGGTCGATGCGTTGCAACACCACGGGCGTGTTGCCAATGGGCACGAACTGAGCACTCTGGAACATGTGCACCAGAGTCAAGGTGCCGTCTTGCTTGCACGCTGCAACGGTCGAGCTGGGGATGATGGAGCGATTGATCGGCGCGACCAGCGCCACCTCATCCCCGACCTTGAAAACCTGCTCGACATCCAGCGCCGAAAAACTGAAGAAGCTTTCCGCCCAGATTTCGTAGGAATTGAGGCAGCGTCTGAAATCGCCGAGAACGGATTCGACGTCGCGCGTCTTTGAATCCATGGCGGCCAGCACCAGAAGGCCAATGGCTTGGCTGGTGGCGGCGATCAAAAGGCAGCCCCAAAAGCCGGGGCCTTAACGGAAAAAACCATCTGCAATCCCTCGCACTGTGTGATCAGGCGAAGGACTTTGCAGAGGTTTTCAGGCTTTATCTGTAGAGCTTATCTGGCGGTTACGTGGGATGTTTCAGTAGTCCTTGTCAGCGCTGCGCAAACGCCAAGTTCAACCCCAACCCCGCAAAGGCGGCCGCAAAACTGCGGCGCAGCCAGTTCTGTACCCGTGGTGATTCGATCACAGCGCGACGGAAGTTATTGGCCAACAAGCCATAGATGACGAAAACCGCAAACGTCATGGCCATGAATACCCCGCTCAATACCAGCATTTGCAAGGCGGGCGCCGTGCTGCCTGGCGTGACGAACTGAGGAAGAAAAGCCAGGAAGAAAATCGTCAGTTTCGGGTTGAGAATGTTCAGCAAGAAACCACGCAGCATCAAGCTGTGTGCGGTTGCTACCGTCGGCGCGTCATTCATGGCGAAGGCTGAGCGGTCACGCCAGGTGGCGTAGGCCAGATAGAGCAGGTAGGCGACGCCAGCATATTTGAGTACTTCAAACGCCAACGCGCTGGTGTGCAGCAGCGCGCAAAGGCCGAGCACAGATGCCAGCAAGTGCGGGAGGATTCCCGCCGTACAGCCCAGCGCGGCAAACACGCTGGCGCGCTTGCCGGCGGTGAGGCCGGTGGAGACGGTAAAGATCACACCAGTGCCGGGGATCAGCACGACAATCAGGCAGGTGACGAAGAAGTTCATACTCAGCATGGCATTCAAACTCCGTGTAGGAATGGTCGATGACAGATCCTGTCACGTTAGTTTGCGGCTGGCGAGTGCAGCAGGTCAGCGAACCCCGGTTAGACTTACCTGTCGATATCCGCAATGCCCGGCCCGTCGTTATCCAAGGAAGCCTCATGTATTCAAACCGCCTGATCCTGTTCCTCACCACGTTGCTGGTGCTGGCCGGTTGCTCCACCTCACGCAGTCCGCAACAGCCGGAGCGCAGCGAGGCCGAGGTGAAAGCGCAGATTGTGCGGCTGCTGCCGGCGACAGTGCCGGACCGTAAAGGCTGGGCTCAGGATATCTACACGGCCTTCGACACCCAGAAAATCTACCCCAGCACCGAAAATATTTGCGCCGTGCTGGCGGTGACCGAGCAAGAGTCCACCTATCAAGTCGACCCACCGGTGCCAAACATGGGCAAGATCGCCCAGGATGAAATCCTGCGGCGCGCCGGCAAGGTCCATGTGCCGGCCTTTGTGGTACGCAGCGCCTTGCAATTGCGCTCGCCCACCGGCAAGTCCTACGCAGATCGCTTGAATGCTGCGCGTACAGAGAAGGACCTGAGTGGGATCTTTGACGACTTCATCAGTGGGGTGCCTTTGGGCAGTACGCTGTTTGGCGGTTTCAACCCGGTGCATACGGCAGGCCCGATGCAAGTGAGCATCGACTTTGCGCAGAAACAGGCGCGGGGTTATCCCTACACGGTGGACGGCACGATTCGCCGAGAAGTCTTCACGCGGCGCGGCGGCATGTATTTCGGCATCGCCCACTTGCTGGGCTACCCGGTCAATTATGACCAGCCGTTGTATCGCTTTGCCGACTTTAATGCGGGCTGGTATGCCAGCCGCAACGCCGCGTTCCAGGCGGCCGTCAGCCGTGTCACCGGCACCGAGCTGGCGTTGGATGGGGACTTGATCCGCTATGGCTCATTGCTGCCTGGCACCACTGAGTTGGCGGTGCGCTCCCTGGGCGCGAAGCTGGACATGCGCAACCCCAGCATCCGCAGCCAGTTGGAGAAGGGCGAGCAACTGGACTTTGAGGAAACCACTCTCTACAAACGTGTGTTTGCCCTGGCTGATAAAGCTGCCGGCAAGCCAATGCCGCGGGCGATCTTGCCGGGCATTGTGCTCAAGAGCCCAAAGATCACCCGCAACCTGACCACTGCGTGGTTTGCCAAGCGCGTGGATGAGCGGTATCAGCGCTGCATGAAGCGCTGATCAAGTGCGGCGCTTGACGAAGCGACGCCACAGCCACACCCAGAGCCATACCACCGGGAACGCCAGGATAACGAACGGCAACACATAACTGGCGCGTTCCAGGGCGTCTGCCGTGCCGTTCACGAGATTGTCGCCGAGGTTGCTGAACATGCGGCTCAAGCGTGACTGCTGGTTCGCACCATCGGATGAGCGGAAATTCAGGGTCACGCGGTTGGTATCGAGGCGGCGTTGCTGGCCGGCGGCGACTTGGGCGAGCTCCTGCAATTCGTTTTCGATGGCCGCCTGCTCCTTGCTCAAGGCGATCAGGTCGCTGACGGTGATGTCCTTGCGCTTGGCCAGTTCATCGAGGCGTTGCTGTTGGGTTTGCAGGCGGCCCTGTCGACGGCGCACATCGGCGACTGCGTCGGCCAGGTCTTCGGCGGTAGTGATGCGCTGGCCGAGTTTTCCACCTTCAGCGGCCATCGCGACCATCGGCTCCACGCCGGTGGGCGCAATGCGCAGGATGATTTCGCCACCGTTGCCCTCTTCAGTGATGCCCAGAATATTGCAGGCGCCAAAGCGTGCCGATTCACAGGCCTCACGGGTTGCCTGCATACGCGGTGCAAGCAGGGCGCCGGGCAGCGCCAGGGTCAGCGCATGCTCATAGGCCAATTGCGCGCCGGCCCGGCCTTGTTCGCCGTTGATCACGGTGGCGCGGGAGTGTTCCTTGGGCGAACAACCGCCCAGGGCCAGGCCAGCCAGTAAGATCAGAAGAAGCGGTGTGGGCGTGCCGTCCAGGTGGCGCATTGCAGTTCCTTTGGGGGTACAGGGGAAATTGACCGCGATTAAAGCGGGTCTGGCGGATTTACGCAAAGCATCCCATGGGATTTGCGTGGCTGATGGTGATGGCCCTCAAGTAGGGGCTGGCGTACACCTCAAGCCTGACTCCTGGGAAGAACTCGCCATGATCGCCCACGCTGTGCCCGAAGGATTCGTTTCGCTGCCACGCAGTAGCCCGCTTCTTGATTTGTTAGGCCCGGCGTATTGCCGGGGCGAAGGCCTGCAGCTGGAAATCGGCCTGCGCGCCGACAACCGTCACGCGAATGGGCGGGGCACGGTGCATGGCGGGGTATTGGCGACTCTGGCGGATATCGGCATGGGTTATGCGATGGCGTTTTCCAGTGAGCCGCCGTTGCCGTTGATTACTGCGAGCATGACTTTGGACTACCTGGGGGCGGTGCAGGTAGGGGAGTGGATTGTGGTGCGTCTGGAACATCACAAGCGGGGGCGGCAGATGGCGTTTGCCACGGTGAGCTTGCAGGTGGGCGAGAAGGTGGTGGCGCGGGCGAATGCGGTGTTTGCGGTGCCTCGCTCGGAGTGACAATACAGATCTAATGTGGGAGCGGGCTTGCTCGCGAAAGCAGAGTGTCAGTGAAGCGTCTATCGACTGACACACCGCTTTCGCGAGCAAGCCCGCTCCCACAGTTGGTCTGTGGTTTTTCAGGGCTACCGTGCAAAAAGAAAAGGCCCGATTTTTCGTGGAATCGGGCCTGTTCTCATGTTGCTCTTATCAAAGGGGCCGCTGCGCAGCCCAACGGGAGCAAGCTCCCTCACCACAACGGACCTTTTAAACGTTGCTCTGTGAATCAGCTGCGTTCGAGGGCGAGGGCTACGCCTTGGCCGCCACCGATGCACAGCGTCGCCAGGCCTTTCTTGGCATCGCGCTTGATCATTTCATGCAGCAAGGTCACCAGTACGCGGCAGCCTGATGCGCCGATCGGGTGGCCGATGGCGATGGCGCCGCCATTGACGTTGACTTTATCGGCGTCCCACTCCAGCTCTTTGCCCACCGCCAAGGATTGCGCGGCGAAGGCTTCGTTGGCTTCGATCAGGTCCAGATCACCCAAGCTCCAGCCGGCTTTGTCCAGGCAGCGGCGGGTCGCCGATACCGGGCCGATACCCATGATGGCCGGGTCAACGCCGGCATTGGCGTAGCCGGCGATACGTGCCAAAACGGGCAGGCCGAGGGCCCGGGCCTTGTCGGCGCTCATCAGCAACACGGCGGCGGCACCGTCATTGAGGCTGGAGGCGTTACCGGCGGTGACGCTGCCGTCTTTCTTGAAGGCGGGTTTGAGTTTGGCCAGTGACTCGGCGGTGGTGCCGGCGCGTGGCTGTTCGTCCACGGCGAAGGCTACCGGGTCGCCCTTGCGCTGAGGAATCAGGATCGGCGTGATTTCATCGACAAACCGACCCGCTTCAATCGCGGCAGCAGCTTTCTGCTGGGAGGCGGCGGCGAAAGCGTCCTGGGCTTCACGGCTGATGCCGTACTTGTCCACCAGGTTCTCGGCGGTAATACCCATGTGGTAGTCATTGAACGCATCCCACAGGCCGTCGGTGATCATGCTGTCGATCATCTTGGCGTGGCCCATGCGTAAACCGGTGCGCGCGGCGGGCAATACGTACGGCGCCAGGCTCATGTTCTCCATGCCACCGGCGATGATCACCTGCGCGTCGCCGCAACGGATGGCCTGGGCGCCCAGGTGCAGGGCCTTGAGGCCCGAACCGCAGACCTTGTTCAGGGTCAAGGCTGGCACGGCGTGGGGCAGGCCGGCGAGGATCGACGCCTGGCGCGCGGGGTTCTGGCCGCTGCCTGCGGTGAGCACCTGGCCGAGGATCACTTCATCCACTTGGGCCGGGTCCAGGCCGGTCTGCTCCAGCAGGCGACGGATCACAGCCGCACCCAGCTCCGGCGCCGGGATACTGGCCAGCGAACCTTGAAAGCTGCCCACGGCGGTGCGGGTGGCAGCAACAATCACGACGTCTTGCATGGAATCTGTCCTCACTGGAAGTGCATTTCTGGAACGTGGTCCGGGACGATCAGTTTACCGGCGGTCTTGCTCACAATCTCTTCAACGCTGACGCCAGGTGCGCGTTCCTTGAGGACAAAAGCGCCATTTTCGATTTCAAGGTAAGCAAGGTCAGTCAATACACGCTTGATGCACTTGGCGCCGGTCAGCGGCAGGCTGCATTGGCTGAGCAACTTGGACTCACCGTCCTTGGACGCGTGGGTCATGATCACGATGATGTTTTCTGCACCGGCTACCAAGTCCATCGCGCCGCCCATGCCCTTGACCAGCTTGCCGGGGATCATCCACGAGGCGATGTTGCCGTGTACGTCCACCTCAAATGCGCCGAGCACGGTGAGGTCGACGTGGCCGCCGCGAATCATCGCGAAGGACTCGGCAGAGGAGAAGATCGAGGCGCCGATACGCGCGGTCACGGTCTGTTTGCCGGCGTTGATCATGTCGGCATCGATGGTTTCTTCGGTCGGAAACGGGCCCATGCCGAGCAGGCCGTTTTCCGATTGCAGCATCACTTCCATGCCTTCGGGGATGTAGTTTGCCACCAGGGTCGGAATGCCAATGCCGAGGTTCACGTAGAAACCGTCCTGCATTTCGCGGGCGACGCGTTGAGCCATTTGTTCGCGGGTAAGGGCCATGTGTTGTCTCCTTATTATTTGGGCTGGCGGATTATTTGCGGACGGTGCGCTGTTCGATGCGCTTTTCGAAGGTGCCGCAGATGATCCGGTCGACGTAAATCCCTGGGGTATGGATATGCGCCGGGTCCAGCTCGCCCGGTTCGACGATTTCTTCAACTTCGACCACGGTGATCTTGCCCGCGGTGGCGGCCAACGGATTGAAGTTCTGGGCGGTATGGCGGTAGATGACGTTACCGAAGTGGTCGGCCTTCCAGCCTTTGACGATAGCGAAGTCGCCGGTGATGGATTCTTCCATCAGATACGGGCGGCCGTTGAACTCGCGGGTTTCCTTGCCTTCAGCGACGGGGGTGCCGACGCCGGTGGCGGTGAAGAAGGCCGGAATGCCGGCACCGCCTGCGCGCATTTTTTCCGCCAGGGTGCCTTGGGGGGTCAGCACCACTTCAATTTCGCCGCTGAGCAGTTGCTTTTCGAACAGGGCGTTTTCACCGACGTAGGACGCGATCACTTTGCTGATCTGTTTTTCTTCCAGCAGCACGCCCAGGCCGAAACCGTCGACGCCGCAATTGTTGGAAACCACGGTCAGGTCGCGGGTGCCTTTGCGCTTGATCTCGGCAATGAGGTTTTCCGGAATGCCGCACAAGCCAAAGCCTCCGGAGAGCACGGTCATGCCGTCTTCCAGGCCTGCCAGCGCTTCTTCATAGGACGCCACGCGTTTATCGAAACCTGCCATATGCACCTCTTTTATTGTTTGTGGGCCAGCCAATGACTTGAGTGTTGCGCCGACGGATTGATTTGTTAAGTTGTTTTTTAAGGTTGATTGATTTAGAAAACAGCATAGTCGACCCGTCCTCCGGAGCAGCCTCATGACCGTTAAACAGATGCGTGCCTTTCTCGCCGTGGCCCAGAGCCTTAGTTTCGCCGCTGCCTGCGAGCGCCTGCACCTTTCCCAGTCGGCGCTGAGCCTGACCATCAAGGGGCTGGAGGAAGGGCTGGGCGGTCGCCTGTTCAGCCGTAATACGCGCAATGTCGCGCTGACGCCTGAAGGTGAGTCGTTGCTGCCATTGGCGCGTCGCTTGATCGCCGATTGGGACAATGCCGAGGATGAACTGCGCCAGCGCTTCACCCTGCAGCGGGGGCGTGTCACGGTAGCCGCGATGCCATCGTTTGCGGGCAACTTGCTGCCGCCAATCCTGAAGATATTCCGCGCGCGTTACCCTCAGGTGAACGTGACGGTGCATGACCTGATCAACGAGCAAGTGCTGGAGATGGTGCGTGACCGGCAGGTGGAGTTGGGCGTGGCGTTCGAGCCGTCCGAAGGTTCGTCGCTGGCGTTCACCCCGTTGTACCTGGACCGGTTCATTGCGGTGGTGCCGGGTGATTCACCTTTGGCCCAGCGCAGCGAAATCGACTGGCAAACCTTGTTGGAACAGCCGTTTATTACCTTGCAGCGGCCCTCCACGGTAAGGGTGATGCTGGAGGAACACTTGGGCGCCTTGCAGATGAAATTGCCGGTGGCGCTGGAAAGCCACCAGTTGGCAACGGTGGGCAAGATGGTCGCCAGTGGTCTGGGCGTCAGCGCTGTACCGGCATTGTGCGCAAGACAGATGGAGGAGGCGGGTGCCCAGTGCATCACCTTGAGTGACCCGGTGATCGAGCGCCCGATTGGGGTGCTGACCAAACCCGGGCATGAGCTGTCGGCGGCAGCGCAGGTGTTGTTTGATATTTTCCGCGATGAAGCAGGGAAGGGCCGGTTTCCCGCGTTGATATAAGGTTAATTAGAACTGCATATTAAAAAGCCCGCTTGAATAAACAAGCGGGCTTAAATGTTTACTGCGCAATGATCAGCAGTAACGATCAATCACTTTAACCTGCGACTGGCCTTTGAGGTTCTGCCATTCGGTATTAAGTGTGTGGAAGACCTGCTCGATAAAGTTACGATCGGCCGCCGCTTTCTTGCCGACATAACCCTGGCCGCGGCGGTACATCTTCAGGCGCGCTGCCAGTTCACGGTGATTACGGTCGAACTCGGCTTCTTCGGTGTGGGGCGCCAGGCAGTCAATTTGGACTTCGCCCGATTTGCCTACCCACAGGATATGGTCGTCGAGTGTGTCTTTCTGCGCTGCGAACATCTCAGCCAATTCATCGATAGTGGGTTGGTTGTTCAGATTCATAATGTAAGCCCCTTGACCAGTTGGCGATCTATCAGTTGATTCCGTTAAAACTGCTTATGTCTGCGGCTTCGAAAATCGGGCGTCAGTGACTGTCTGCCGAATACGGGCAGGGTCTTGAACCTGATGCATGTAGTCTTGCTGATGAACTGCTACGCAATGGTTTCATAACGAAGACAAGCAGCGTTTGAGCGCCTTGTACCGATCCTTGCGGGCCGGTCAGCTTCATCAATCTGCCTTGTGGGCAGTGCACATCCGGGAAAAACAGCTCGGCGGTCAGACGAGCTTGTTCAAAACGCTTGTTACCAACGCTCCCGATCCGGGAGACGTCTCGATAATGCAAGGGTAAAAAGGTTACGTCAACGGTTATGTAGTGATTTTTTTATAGCACTACATAAATCGTAGTGGGGGCGGGAGAATGCGGAAAAACGTGACTTGGGCGTCATTTTTTGTGCGGTGGGTCGAAGGGGCGCGGTCCTCAATTCAGCCGGGAAACCTGTGGGCGCGAGCAAGCCCGCTCCCACATAAGCCAGTTCCTACCTATTGATTGGCGGTGTGTCGCTATCCCAGTCGCTCGACCAGCAAGGGCAACAATCGCTCGCACGAGGCCTCGATCTTCACCTGCAACAGTTCGTCCCCGCGCGTTTTACCCAGGTTGATGGCAATCACCGGCTTACCTTGTTCCACCATCGCCTTGCACAGGCGAAACGCGGAATAGGCCATCAGCGAGGAGCCTACCACCAGCAAGCCCTCTGCTTGCTGCACCGCAGCCATTGCCTTGGCGGCCGTTTCTTGGGCGACGTTCTCACCAAAAAACACCACGTCGGGTTTCAGCCGTTCGCCGTTGCAGTGCGGGCAGTGGGGGACTTGAAAGCGTTCTTCAAAGGCAGGATCGAGCAACGTATCGCCATCGGGTGCTTGTACGGCATCGACGCCGGCCAGGTAGGGGTTCTGATCTTCCATCGCCCGCTGGATCACATCGCGCTCGCAACGCTGCTGACAATCGAGGCACAGCACGCGGTGCAGGCTGCCATGCAGCTCGATCACATCATGGCTACCGGCCTGGTCATGCAGCGTATCGACGTTTTGCGTGATCAGCCCATTGATGCGCCCGCGTTGCTGCAACGTGGCCAGTGCCAGGTGGGCCTTGTTCGGCTGCGCGACGCGCACCCGTGGCCAACCCAGCATCGCCCGTGCCCAATAACGGCGTCGCGCTTGTGGGGTGGCCAGGAATTCCTGGTACATCATTGGCGCCTTGCCCCGACGCACGCCTTCGCTGTCGCGATAATCCGGGATGCCCGACGATGTACTGATGCCTGCACCGGTCAACACCACAAAGCGCCTTTCAGCCATCGCCCGGTACAGGGTGTCGAGGTAGTCCTCTTGATGTTCCAGCGTGTCGAGCATGGGTTCCCCTATTCGCCGCGGATGTACTGCTCCAGTTGCTTGATCAGGTCAGCCTGTTCGGCAATGGCTTCTTTCACCAAGTCACCAATGGACAGCAGGCCGATCAGCTTGCCATCTTCGACCACCGGCAGGTGGCGCAGGTGACCGTCCGTCATGATGTTCATGCACTTTTCGACACTCTGGTGCTTGTCGACAGTGATTACCGGCGAACTCATGATTTCACTGACGGCGGTGGTCGCGGAAGAGCGGCCCTTGAGGATCAGCTTGCGTGCGTAGTCCCGTTCGCTGATCACCCCCACCACATTGCCTTCGTCCACGACCGGCAAGGCCCCGACGTTTTTGGCTGCCATCTGGATCAATGCCTCCATCACTGTCTGGTGTGACTTGATGGTGTGGACGTCCTGGTTTTTCTGGTCCTTGGCTTTGAGCACTTGTGCGACGGTTTTCATGGCGGCCACTCCGGTGTTGTTGTTAGGAAGTCAGCGGATCCTTACAGAATCCTAGACGGCCTACAGTGCTGCAAGGTCCAAAGCGGCGTTAAACCCGTCGAAAAGCGTCATTTGCCGGATTTTTTTGACGTTTATCCAGCTTTTGTCGGCTTTTTCACCCGCGTGGTGTTGGCGGTTGTCTTGCGTGGCGCCGTCTTGCGTTTCTTTTTCCACGGTGTGGCGCCTCGGCCTGCCGGGCTGGCCGGGCCGGTGATGGTCATGCGCATGCCATTGCAGCGCGCCACTTGTTTGCTCATCCACGCCGCCTGCTTGGCGACGAACTCCTCAAGGCTCATTTCACCGCTTTGCACCATGTCCAGCGCCTGTTCCCAGATCGCAGTGGTGCCCGGGTCGGCAATGGCTCGAGGCACTGCGTCGATCAGGCTGAACGCGGCTGGAGTGGCCGAGAGTGCCTTACCGTTTTTGACCAGGTAACCACGGTCCAGCAGCCCCTGGATAATTCCGGCGCGGGTGGCCTCGGTGCCGATGCCGGTGGTGTCCTTGAGCTTTTGCTTGAGCAGGGGGTCTTCCACCAGCTTGGCGACGTTTTTCATCGCCTTGATCAGGTCGCCTTCGGTGAACGGCTTGGGCGGCTGGGTCCACAGGTCCTTGAGGTTGACCTTGGCCACCGCGTAATCCTGGCCCTGCACCAGCGTTGGCAGGGCTTGTGGCGCAGGTGCCTCAAGGCCTTTGGCGGGGGCCAGCGCCTCGGGCAGGGCGCGTTTCCAGCCTGGCTCGATCACAACCTTACCGACGGCGCGCAAGGCTTGGCCTGCACAGTCGAAATCGGCCTGGGTGCGATCGTATTCATGGTTGGGCAGGAACTGCGCCAGGTAACGCGCACGAATCAGGGTGTAGACCGCACGATGCTTGCCGATGAGCTGCGTGACATCCTTGCCCGCGCCGGTGGGAATGATGCCGTGGTGCGCGCTGACCTTGGCGTCGTTCCACGCCCGCGAGCGTCGTTGGGGGTCGATATGCGGCATCAGCTCATTGACCGCTTGATCCGCGCGGCCCAGCGCGGCCAGGATTTTCGGCGCGTCACCGTGCTGGCTTAACGGCAGGTAGCCGCAATCGCTGCGCGGGTAGGTGATGGCCTTGTGGGTTTCATAGAGTGACTGGGCGATATCCAGGGTTTCCTGGGCACCGAGCCCCAGCTTCTTGGAGCAGATTTCCTGCAGGGTGCCAAGGTCGAAGGGCAGGGGCGCCACCTCGCGCATGCGCTCGGTACGCAGCTTAACCAGCCGCGCCGTGGCAGCGTTGCGCATGGCGTCGGCCGCGTCCCTCGCCAGTTGTGGGTTAAGGCAACGACCCTGGTCGTCACAGGCGTCATCCGCCGCGCGCCATTGAGCGGTGAAGGTCATGCGCTCGTGGCGCAGGTCCACATCAATGGCCCAGTAAGCCACCGGCACAAAATCGGCAATGCTGCGGTCGCGGTCCACCACCAGGCGCAGGGTCGGCGTTTGTACCCGGCCCACCGGCAGCACGCCTTGATAGCCCGATTGGCGCCCGAGCAAGGTGAACAAACGGCTCATGTTCATGCCGATCAGCCAGTCGGCGCGCGAGCGACCCAGGGCCGAGTGATACAGGCTGAAGGTTTCGGCGCCTGGTTTGAGCGCAGCCAGGGCCTTGCGAATGGAGGCGTCATCCAGCGCCGACAGCCACAACCTTTGGATCGGCCCCCGATAGCGGCAATGCTCCACCAGTTCACGGGCAATCATCTCGCCCTCACGGTCGGCGTCGGTGGCGATCACCAGTTCCTGGGCCTCTCCCAGCAAACGTTTTACGGCTTTGTACTGGCTGGCGGTCTTGGGCTTGACCAGCATCTTCCATTTTTCCGGGACGATCGGCAGGTCGGCCAGCACCCAGCGCTTGTATTTGGCGTCATAAGCATCGGGCGGGGCGGTTTCAAGCAGGTGGCCAATGCACCAGGTGACTGTGACCCCATTACCTACCCAGCAACCGTCGCCGCGTCGGCTGGCGCCGAGCACGGCCGCGATATCCTTGGCCTGGGAGGGTTTTTCACAGAGGTACAGCCGCATGGTCATCACATCAGGTTGGGTTGATGCCTTGCAGGATGCTTAGTCAGAAGGATTTGAGCAACCATTATCTGTATGGATGTACAGCAATTTGTGTGGTTGACCCAAACCTAGCTGTGGGAGGGAGCAAGCAACGCCCTCCCGCAGACGATCAGTTGTTATTGATATCCACATGCCGCGTTTCTTTGAGGCAGAACAACCCCACAATCAAACTCACCCCGGTCACCACCACCGGATACCACAGGCCGTAGAAAATATCGCCGGTGTACACCACCAAGGCAAACGACACGGTGGGCAGGAACCCGCCAAACCAGCCATTACCAATGTGGTAGGGCAGCGACATCGAGGTGTAGCGGATACGCGTCGGGAACAGTTCCACCATCAACGCCGCCAGCGGGCCGTAGCACATGGCGGCGATCAGGATCAGCACCACGATCAGCACCACCACCATGACTTTGTTGACCTGAGCCACATCCGCCGAACTCGGGTAGCCGGCCAGGGTCACGGCGCCGCGCAGGGCGGCTTCGTCGAAGCCGTCAATACGCACATCACCCACGCTCACTTGCACCGGGCTGCCTGCTGGCGCGGCGCTGCTGCTGTAGGGCAGGCCTTGCTTGACCAGGAAAGTCTTGACCTTGTCGCACGGGCTGTCAAAACGCGCCTTGCCCACTGGGTCGAACTGGAAGGTGCACGTGGCCGGATCTGCCAGCACGGTAATCGGGGCCTGATGGCTGGCCTGGTCCATCGCCGGGTTGGTGTAGTGCGCCAAGCCCTTGAAGATCGGGAAGTACAGCGCCGTAGCGAGCAGCAAACCGAGCATCAGCACTGGTTTGCGGCCAACCTTGTCCGACAGCCAGCCAAACAGGATAAAGAATGGCGCGCCGATCACCACGCTGATTATCAGCAGCATGTTGGCCAGGGCCGGGTCCATCTTCAGGAACTGGGTGAGGAAGAACAGCACATAGAATTGCGCCGCGTAGAAGGTCACCGCTTGCCCGCCATTGATGCTGAACAGCGCGATCAGCACCACCTTGAGGTTTTCCCATTTGCCAAAAGACTCGCGGATCGGCGACTTGCTGGCCTTGCCTTCCTCTTTCATTTTCAGGAACGCGGGCGACTCATGCAGGCTCATGCGGATCCAGGTGGAAATGCCCAGCAGCACGATGGAGAACAGGAAAGGAATCCGCCAGCCCCACACTTCGAACTGGTCGCCGGTGAAGTAACGGCAGGCCAGCACCACCAGCAACGACAGCAGCAGGCCGAGGGTGGCGGTGGATTGAATCCAGCTGGTGTGCAAGCCGCGTTTACCGGCCGGCGCGTGCTCGGCCACGTAAGTGGCTGCGCCGCCGTATTCACCGCCCAACGCCAAGCCTTGCAGCATGCGCAGCACGATCAGGATGACCGGTGCCGCAATGCCGATGCTGGCGTAGGTCGGCAGCAGCCCGACACAGAACGTCGCCACGCCCATCAGGATGATGGTGACGAGAAAGGTGTACTTGCGCCCGATCATGTCGCCCAGGCGGCCAAACACCAGCGCGCCGAACGGGCGCACGACAAAGCCGGCCGCAAAGGCCATCAGGGCAAAGATAAACGCCGTGGTGTCGTTGACCCCGGCGAAAAATTGCTTGCTGATCACCGCCGCCAAGGCGCCGTAGAGGAAAAAGTCATACCACTCGAACACCGTCCCCAGGGACGAGGCGAAGATGACTTTCCTTGATTCGCTACCGGTGCTCGCGCTGACTGCCGAGCCCAGGGGTTGAGCATGTTCTGACATCGGGTAACCCTCACAGTGATTATTTATTGTTGTTCCACTGTCGGCGCCGGGTGCGGCGCCGCTATTCAGATTGCATGAACCGTTTCTTTTTGCGGGGCGAGGCTCCTTGTGTTCGGCGAAAGGATCAACTGCGCAGCTTTCTCCGCAATCATCAGTGTAGGTGAGCAGGTGTTGCCGGACGTGATGCGCGGCATCACCGAGGCGTCGGCGATGCGCAGGCCCGGCACGCCATGCACACGCAGTTGGGCGTCGACCACGGCGTCTTTGTCGTTGCCCATGCGACAGGTGCCCACCGGATGGAAAATCGTCGTGCCGATACGCGCGGCGGCTTCGTGCAGTTGCGCCTCGGTTTGCAGTGAGTCGCCCGGCAGGTATTCCACCGGTTTGAATTGGCTCAAGGCTGGCGCGGCAACAATGCGGCGCGTCAGGCGGATCGCGTCAGCTGCCACCCGTAGATCTTCCGGATGGCTGAGGTAATTGGGCCGAATCAATGGCGCATCTGCCGGGTTGGCCGAACGAATGTCGATACGGCCACGGCTTTGCGGACGCAGGTCGCACACCGACGCGGTAAACGCCGGGAACGCATGCAGCGGTTCGCCAAATCGCTCCAGGGACAGCGGTTGCACATGGTATTCAAGGTTGGCCGAGGTCTGTTCCGGGCCGGAGCGAGCGAAGGCACCGAGCTGGCTGGGCGCCATCGACAGCGGGCCGCTGCGGTCATACAAGTAGCGCAGGCCCATGCCCATCTTGCCCCACACGGTGCCGGCGATCTGGTTCAGGGTGCGTGCGTTTTCCAGCTTGTAGATCAGCCGCAATTGCAGGTGATCCTGCAGGTTGCCGCCCACGCCCGGCAGTTCGTGCAGCACATCGATACCCAACGGCTTGAGCACGTTGGAGGGGCCGATGCCTGAGCGTTGCAGGATGCCCGGCGAGCCCACGGAGCCGGCGCACAGTACGATCTCTTTGCGTGCCTTCCAGCTCATTTGTTGGCCATGCTGGCGCCCGACCACTGCCCAAGCGCGGCCGTTTTCCAGCAGCACGCGGTCGACTTCCACGTCGGTCAGCACGGTGAGATTGGGCCGCTGGCGGATCGGCTTGAGAAACGCCTTGGCCGCGTTCCAGCGCACCCCGGCTTTCTGGTTGACCTGGAAGTAGCCGCAGCCTTCGTTATCGCCCTGGTTAAAGTCGCTGATCGGCGCGATACCGCTTTGCGCCGCCGCATCGCGAAAGGCATCCAGGATCGGCCAATGCAGCCGCTGTTGCTCAACGCGCCACTCGCCGCCGTCACTGTGGAATTCCGAGCCACCGGCAAAGTGGTTTTCGCTTTGCTTGAACAACGCCAGTACGTCTTTCCACGCCCAGCCCGGGTTGCCCTCGGCCGCCCAGCCGTCGTAATCCTGAGCTTGGCCGCGCATATAGATCATGCCGTTGATCGACGAGCAACCGCCCAGCACTTTACCGCGTGGGTAACTCAACGCACGGCCTTGCAGGCCTTCCTGGGCTTCGGTCTTGAAGCACCAGTCGGTGCGTGGGTTACCGATGCAGAACAGGTAGCCGACGGGGATGTGGATCCAGGGATAGTTGTCGCGGCCACCGGCTTCGAGCAGCAGCACGCGGTGGGCGGGGTTGGCGGACAGTCGATTGGCCAGCAGGCAGCCTGCGGGGCCGGCGCCTACTACCACGTAATCGTATTCAGCAGCTGCAATGGGCATCTGAGGTCTCGCTTGTTTTTCTTATTGGCCCCATCCTAGTTGTTAGTTTTCGTCTTAAAAATGTTAGTTTTTACCCAGCTGCTGTGCGTTTTTAAACAGCGCCATACAAAAATGAAATGAATAGAGCCCCCTGTGGCGAGCGAGCTTGCTCGCGCTGGGCCGCGAAGCGGCCCCATCAAAGTGAACGCGGTGGGGCCGGTAAAACGCGGTGTAGCTATTGGGGCTGCTACGCACCCCAGCGCGAGCAAGCTCGCTCGCCACAAAAAGCTCGTTGGCCACCACAAGCTCGCTTGCCACAGGGGCCGGGTCAGGCATCAGAAAGCACTTATGTCCAAGGGAGAGGGGCGACATGTTCGACTGGAATGACCTGCGGTTTTTTCTTGAGTTGCAACGCAGTGGCCGCCTGCTCACCGCCGCGCAGCGCCTGAAAACCACGCATGCCACCGTGGCTCGGCACATCGAGGCCATCGAAAAAAGCCTTGGCACCGCGTTGTTTGTGCAGCACGCCCAGGGCTACGAGCTGACGCCCTCTGGCGAAGCCCTGCTCAAACACGCCGAAGCCATGGAAAACGTCGCGCTGTTGGCCGAAGACGAACTTACCCATTCCGCCGCGCCCCTGGGCAAGATTCGCCTCGGTGTGGCCGAAGGTCTGGGCGTGATGTTCCTTGCCAGTCGCATGGGCGGGTTGTTCGACCGGTATCCAGGGCTGGAGGTGGAACTGGTGGCCGTGCCGCGCTTCGTCAGCATCCTCAACCGCGAAGCGGAAATCAGCATCCACCTCGAACGCCCCAGCGTCGACCAGCTTGTCACGCGCAAACTCACCGATTACCGCCTGGCGCTCTACGCCAGCCGCGCTTACCTGGACCGCAATCCACCCATCGAAAAACGCGAAGACCTGGCTGTTCATTCGTGGATCGATTACGTGGATGACTTGCTGTTCAGCCAGGAACTCAAATTCCTCAGCAGCTTCTGCCGCAACCCCAAGGTGGTGTTCCACAGCACCAGCGTGATCGCCCAGCACCAGGCGGCGCGCTCGGGGTTGGGGATTGCGGTGTTGCCGTGCTTTATGGCGGCGGGTGATCCGGATCTGGTGGCGTTGCTGCCGGGGGAGGGGATTGAGCGCAGCTACTGGATCAGTTCGCGCCGGGAGCTGCACAAGTCGGTGCGGCTGCGGGTGTTGTGGGATTACGTGGTCGAGTTGTGCGCGCGTGAGCAACCGTTGCTGCTCGGCGAATCCAACTGTGTTTAGGTAGGTTGAGTACATATCCGTTGCTGCGGTCACGGCGGCTTAGGGTTCCGCTCTTACAGCGGGTCACTTTTTTACAAACGCCTAAAAAAGTAACCAAAAAACGCTTTGCCCCACCACTCGGTGCCTCGCCTAGGCTCGGCATGCCCGCACTCCGGCTTGAATCCGTGGGCCGCCGCGATGGGCCATCCTTGGCCCAGCGCGGCTAACCCGGCGTCCTGCCGGGTTACCCACGGATTCAAGCCTGCGTTCGGCCATCGTGGTTAACGGGGCCTGTCAGATCAAGATCAAAATCTACAGCACGGCGGCCTAGTAGCCGACCTGAGTGGTTGAAGCAAAAGCAGGGCAACAGCACAGCAAAAACAGGGCAAAGGCAGATCTGCTTTTCTGTGGGAGCTGGCTTGTCGGACCGCCGAACCGCTGCGATGCAGACACCTCGGTACATCAGTTAGACACAGTTGATGCCATCGCAGGCAAGCCAGCTCCCACCTTTGACCGAGTGCACACATTTGACCGAGTACACACATCTACCTGATGTGCTGAGCTCCAAATGTGGGAGGGGCGGTGCGACGATTCGACTTGCTCGCGAATGCGGTGAGTCAGTCACCCAATGCATCAACGGGTACGCCGCCATCGGTAGGTCGGCTACCAGGCCGTCGTGCTCTGCTTTTGATCTTGGTCTTAGGCGTCCCGCGACAACCACGGCATAGCCTGCGTTTACAGGACCAAAGCGGGCCCACTCACCTTAAAGCTTCACCACTTGATGCACCTGCTCGGCACACGCCCGTGCTGCTTCAATCATTTTTCCAAACGCCTCACTGGCGATTTCAGCATGGGTCAGCCAATGCTTTTTCTGGCTCAGGCGATAGTGATAGCGCAGCTCGCCATCGGTGCGCTGGCCTTCCAGGTCCATGTCGTACCAAGGCGAGCGCACCTGGCAGCCGGGGATGGCTTTTTCCATCTGCCCGCCAGTGAGTGTGTAGGTGTAGTCGGTGGTTTGGGGGTTGCCCATGTACAGGTCGGCCTGCTGCCCGTGGCGGCGGTAATTGATGAAACCGTCCCATTGGGCCTTCAACGATTGGTCGGTGTAGACGTAGTCATTCGCCAGTTTTTCCAGTGCGCGCTGGTCGTTCAGCTGTGCGGTGACGGTGTAGCCGTCGTGCACGACAAAGGCGGTGGGCTGGCGGGTGACAAGGCAGTCGCTGATATCGTCACCGAAGTTGGCGCAGATGTCCTTGTCAGTCGCGGTGGTGCCTTGCTGGCGGTCGGCGACGCTCAATCGCATCAGCGGCAGGCGGCTGAAGGTGAGGGTAGCCTGGACCGCACCCTTGCCGTGCTTGTCGAAATGCACCTTTTTGTCCAGGCGCAGGACGGTTTCGGGGCGTTCCAGTGGGATGTGTTCTTCGCGCACCTGGCTGTTGGCGTCATTGACCAGCGCCCAGCGGTCCTGGATGTCCGTCATGGTCTGCCCTGGGGCGAACACAGGGTTGGTGGGGTCGAGCCACCAGACCTGGCCGCCCACTTCGGCACGCACGATGGCGTGGTTCGGCGCGTTCGTGCCGGGGATCAGCAACGACTGCACCCATTCCCCACGGCTGACCCATGCCGTTTCGGCCTTGATACCACTGGCCTTGAGCATCGCGGTCAGCAGGATCGCCAGGTCCTTGCAGTCGCCGTAGCCATGCTGTTCGATTTCGGCCAGGTTGAACGGCACATAGCCGCGCTCCGTGGCGCGCCAGTCGCCCAGGTAGCGGTAGTGATCGTTGATATGCTGCATTAACGCGGCGACCTGTTCGGCCGGCGGCAAGCTGCGTGCTGCAGCCACCGCAGCAGCACTTTGCGCCGGCAGGCTGGCGCCTAGAATCTGGTTGTAGCGCTGGGCGAAGTCACCGAAATACGCCTGGCGGTCCAAGCTGCTGCCTACTTCGAGGCGTGGCGCGTGCAACAGGGCGCCGTTGGTAGCTTCGTTGATGTAGTTGAGGTAGGTCGGGGCTTTTTGCACCACATCCAGGGTCTTGCCGCCGGCCGATGGCGTCACGGTGAACCCGTCGAACAGCTCGCTACGCCACTGGATCGGCCTTTCGGCGGTAAAGCGTGCCTTGAAGTGGTCGCGACGGAGCGCGCTGGGGCCGAACTTGAGCGCGTAGTGAAACTGGGTGACCAGCGGTTTGGCGGCGCGATGTTCGCGCACGGTGTAGCGAATCTGTGTGCCCACGCGCAGGTTCGGGAAGGCCAGTGAGGTCTGTTTGTCGCGGCTGAAGCCATGGTCAGGGTTAGGTGCCGTGCGTGTGTCAATTTGCGCGGCGCCCAGAGCAACCGGTTTGGCCCCCGGCTGGATGGATTGCGCGCTGATCACCTCGAAGGTGTCGCCTTCGGAGTAATCGAAGTCGATGCGCGAGAGCATTTCGCGGCCATTGGGCTTGAGGATCGTGTAGTGCTGGAGGGTGGTGCAGTCGGTGCTGGCGTCGGCGTTAAAGTGACATTGCAGCTCGGTGTCGCTGGCCAGCGGGGCTTCGGCGATGGGTTGCAGCGCGGCGCTGACGGAATGGGTAACAAGCCCCAGACTGATGGCAATTAAGGGGCGGTGAAAAGAGAAACGGTACATGCGGGCCTCGCGGAATACATTGAAACTGCTACCTGACGGGTACTGAAAAACGCCGGGCGTTATGAACCGTAACGACGGAAGATGGAATCGCTTTAGAAAATAATTGACCTGTGAGGGCCGAGCTAGAGGACTTTTCTTAGTTATTCGTCGTCAATTTCGCAGTTCAAATTCGGCGCTGGCGAGCTTTTCGCCGTTGACCAATACATGCACCCAATGCTTACCGGGGTAGTGCTTGCGGGTGGTCAGCTCACGAATATGTTGTTCGCGCCGAAGGTTCTGATGCTCGCCCGCACCCAAGGTGAAGGCTTTGAGCTTGAACACTTTGGCCGCACTGTGACCGGCGCTTTTTACGTAGTCGATGGCGTAGTCCACCACCAGTTTTTGCGGGGCGGCGGCGGTGGATTCGAGGCTGAAGGACAGGCTGATGCGTTCGCCCAGGTTGATCACGGCCGGCGTGACGGTCAGGTGATGAATCTTCACCTCGGCCTTGGCCCCGGCGCCCATGATGGTCAGCGCGCGGGTGTTGCCTTGCTTGATCAGGCTGCGCAGCGCATGGCGGGCGATCCAGGCGGTGTGTGGGTTATCCAGGTGCCAGCCTTCGATCAGGCTGAGCACCCAGTCCGGGTGGTCCTTGGTGATGTCATTGAGGTGGTTGGCCACCGACTTGCGCACGTACAGGCTGCTGTCGGCCTTGAGGTTGTCGAGGATGGATGCGCACAGCTCGGGGTTGGCCTGCACGTCGGCCAGGCGAAAGGACCAGGGCAGGCGAGGGCGCGAGCCTTCGCTGGCCAGGCGGCGCACGTGTTCGTTGGCATCCAGCGACCATTGCTGCATGACCGCCAGGGTGCGTTCGAAGTCGTGCAACAGGAAGTGCCGGATGGCGAATTCGGCGGAGCCAAAGGTGGTGAAGTATTTGAGCGCGGCCATGGAGCGCTTGAAATCACCCTGGCCGTAACTTGCCACGTAGTGCGGCAGGAACAGGCTGACAAACGCGCTGTTCAGGCGCGGTGCCAGGGCGTAGAGCAGCTTGAGGGTTTGCGCGTAATCCAGCGCGATCACGGCATGCAGGCTTTCGCTGACCCGCGCCATGCGCTGCATCACCGACAACTGGGCAAGCCCGACCTTGGCGTGCTTGAGAAAGCCCTTGGCGTCGAACGCGGGGTACACCGCCGACATCTGGGCGCCGATGTGCTGCAGGCGTTCGATGTTGAAGATTTCCTTGAGGGCAGGGGCGCTTTGCTCGGTCATCGGTGGTTCCAGGGCGTTAGAGAAACCAGCGGTATTCCCGCGCGTTGATCTCTTGTTGAAAGGCCAGGTGATCCTGGCGTTTGTTCTCGCAATACACGTCGATAAATTCGGCGCCCAGCTTATCGCGCACTACCGGCTGATGTTGCATGGCGCGCACCGCGTCGAGCATTTCCAGGGGGAAGTCGCTGCCGCTGAGGCGGTCTTCATTCAATGGCGCGATGGGTTCTTGCTTGGCTTCAAGGCCATGCTCAAGTCCGGCCAGGATCGCCGCCAGCACCAGGTACGGGTTCGCATCCGCACTGGCCAGGCGGTGTTCGATGCGCAGGTTTCGCGGGTCGGACTCGGGGATGCGCACGCACGCATCGCGATCCTCAAAGCCCCAGCTGGCGCGGGTTGCCGCGTTGACCGTGCCACCCAGGCGGCGGAAGGCATTGTGGTTGGGCGAGAAGATCGGCATGCAATGCGGCAGCAGTTCCAGGCAGCCGGCCACGGCGTGGCGCAGCGGTTGCTGCTGGTGCGCGGCGAGCAAATTATTGCCCGCCGCGTCGTAAAGGCTGACATGCACATGCATGCCGCTGCCGGGAAATTGCAGGTACGGCTTGGCCATGAAGCTGGCGCGGTAACCATGCTTGAGTGCCACGCCACGCGTGCTGCGGCAGAACAGGGCGGCCCAGTCGGCGGCGCGCAGGCCGTCTTCGAGGTGGCCGAAGTTGATTTCGAACTGGCCGGGGCCGAGCTCGGCGGTGATCACCGTGATGTCGATGCCCTGGTCCTTGGCGGTTTGCGCCATGTCGTCGAGCACCTCGCAAAAGCGCGACAACCGTTCGATATGCAGGTTGGGTTGGTCATCTGCATCGTCGCTCAGTGGGTCGCGGGCGAATTGCGGCAGGCCGTTGTCGAGCTTCTTATCGAACAGGTAAAACTCCAGCTCAAAGGCCACCACCGGATGAATGCCCTTGTGCTGCAAGCGCTCCAGCACCTTGGCCAGCACTTCGCGGGGTTCGAACTCGATAGGTGCTTCGGTGCCGTCCGAGGTGATCAGCATCTGCCCCAGCGGTTGCGATTCCCAGCTCACCGGCTTGAGCGTGCCCGGCACCAGGCGACGGTTGGCGTCCGGGTCGCCGTCGTGGAAGCAATAGTCACCAATCTTGAACAGCCCGCCCTGCGCCCCGAGCAGCACGGCGTTTTGCGGCAGCTTCAACGGGCTGCCCGCGGCGACCTTTTCGAGCATCTCCACCGGGTAGCGCTTGCCGTAGAAATGCCCGGGAATGTCCAGGGCGATCAGGTCGACGTAACGCACGTCGGGGTGGTTCTGGCGAAAGGTCCGTACTTCGGCCAGCAACGTGGAAGACTGGTTTTTCACGGGTGTTGCTCCTAGTTGTAAACCCACAGCACGCGGGCGGGCAGATCAGTCAGGTTGGCGTAGCGGCAATGGGCGAAACTGGCCAGGTGGAAGCTGTCGCCAGGGCCGAGGGTGACCGAGTCGGCTTCCCCCTCAACCCACAGCGTCAACTCGCCCTCCAGCACAAAACCGGCCTGTTCGGCGCGGTCGCTCATGGTTTGCTCGCCACTGTTGGCGCCGGGCGCGAGCAGGCTGTCGAGTATTGAAAAAGCGCCATTCATGCTTGGCGAGACCAGGATGTCGGTGATGCCATTGGCGTAATACACCGTGCGCCGCTCGTTGGGGCGAGTGACCCAGGCCACCGCCTTGGGTTTGGGCAGGCTGTAGAAGTAGGTGGTGGGCACATCGAGGGCGTGGCTGATGGCGGTCAGGTCGGCCACGGTCGGGCGCGACAGGCCGCGCTCCACCTGGGAGAGGAAACCCACCGAGCGCTCGATTTTTTGCGCGAGTTGGGCCAGGGTGAGCTTCTTGTGCTTACGCAGGTCGTGGATCAGCACGGCGAGGACGTCGAGTTCTTCTTGTTGATTCATGAAATTTATATAAAGAAATTTCATGAAAAATTACAGGATTAATTTCATGGAGGCAATGGTGATGGATCTTCAAGCGCATTTGTTTGCGTTGGAGCAAGCGCTGCAGCAGAGCACGACACGCAGCGATGCCGCGCAGCTTGCACGTTTGCTGGCAGATGATTTTGTCGAGTTTGGCGCCAGCGGCAATGTCTGGGGCAGAAAGGCTGAGGTGATTGCCGGGCTGCAGGACGAGGCGTTCTGCGCACGCCACATGACTGAGTTTGCGGTGAAAACGCTGTGCGAAGGTATCGCGTTGGTGACGTATCGCTGCCACCGGGAAGGCGTGGGGGATTCGTTGCGCAGTTCAGTGTGGCGAGAGGAAGAGGGGCAGTGGCGAATGGTGTTCCATCAAGGCACACCGGTGCCAGCTATGTAACACCCCTTGTGGTTCACTTCCCATATTCTTTCAGGCAGTTCTCGGTGAGCTTTTTTGGGGCTGCTGCGCAGCCCAGCGGGAGCAAGCTCCCTCGCCACAGGGGGTTGGGGACACATTGGGAAACTGTATCGAACAGGATTGTCGTGGTGGGCTGCTACGTTGAATGGATCATTCATTCAATCGAGGGAGCAATGGATTGCTTCAAAAGCCCAATTCTCATTTGCTCAGGCGGGGTCGTTATTCGCAGTCAGGGCGTGCCTATCTGGTAACCGCTGTGGTTTACCAGCGTCGCCCGGTCTTTACCAACTTTCACCTGGGGCGGTTACTGGTTGCAGAACTCAGGCAGGTTCATGAGCTTGATCTGGTCAGTTCGCTGGCATGGGTCATTATGCCGGACCATTTCCATTGGCTTTTCGAGCTGAGAGACGCGACGTTGCCCGAGGTGATGAAGCGCGTAAAGTCGCGCAGCACGTTGGCCATCAATCGAGCCTGTCGGACGCACGGTGCTTTTTGGCAGAGCGGCTACCATGACCGTGCGGCGCGTGCTGAAGAAGACCTTATAAAAATCGCGCGCTATATCATTGCCAATCCACTGCGTGCGGGGCTGGTAGAACAGATCGGTGACTACCCACTTTGGGACGCTGCCTGGCTGTAAAGCCAGAAGGCTTTTGTGGCGAGGGAGCTTGCTCCCGCTGGGCAGCGAAGCTGCCCTAATCCATCCACCGCATTCATTCAGGGCGTTTGCGGTGAGGCTTTTGGGGCTGCTGCGCAGCCCAGCGGGAGCAAGCTCCCTCGCCACAGGGGTTCGATGTGAGCTGAAGGCGGGCTGAATGATTCCGTGCGCCCGCGGTCGGAACCTGGGTACGCACCATTCATTCAAGGAGCACCCATGAAGTCCAAAGCCCTAGCTGCTTGCCTGCTGCTCACCGCCGGCCTGTCCACCGCCAGTTTTGTCGTGCAGGCCGGTGATACCCCTCAAGAAACCGTAAAACCTTCAAGCATCAACACCCGTGACCTGAAAGAAGGCGATCGCGCCCCGGACATGCTGATGCGCAAGGAGTCAGCGGTCAGCGACTGGAAAAAGCGCGGTTTGAAGCAGCCGGAAGCAGACAGCCAATGGGCGCGTGTGGGTGACAAGTTTGTGCTGCTCAAAACCACCAACGGCACCATTCTCGAGATCACGCCTGTCAAGAAATGACCGGTTTATTTACCTGCTCTTGCGGTAAGGTAACCGACCACACAGGTCGCGTTACCTTCAAAGCATGAGGGCAGGATGCTTGCCACAATAAGACACTACCCGCGCAGCGTTAACCTGTTGCTATCGGCCACGTTGCTGCTGACGCTGGCCAAGGCGATCACCTTTCCGTACCTGGTCATTTACCTCACCCATCACTTCGGCCTCGACATTACCCAGGTCGGGCTGGTGATCGGCAGCTCATTGATTGTCGGCTCATTGCTCAGCGTGTACGGCGGCTTCCTGGTCGATCGCATCAACAGCTATCGGCTGCTGCTCGGCTTGAGTGCGCTGTTTGTATTGGGCTTTGTCGGCACGGTGGTGGCGCATGATATCTGGCTGTTCTACAGCTGCCTGATCCTGATCAACCTGGCTTACGCTGTCATCGACATTGCGGTCAAAGCCGGTTTCGCCAGCCTGCTGCCCGAAGACACGCGCAGCGAAGTGTTCTCCATCAAGTACACCCTGACCAATATCGGCTATGCCGTCGGCCCGTTTTTTGGGGCGATGGTGGCCAAGCTCGACATCAGTCTGCCATTTGTTTTTTCGGCGTTGTTTGGGGTAGGGTTTTTCCTGCTGTACTGGCGCTGGGGTGACCGCACGCTGACCACCGTTGATGCCATGCACAAACCGGTGGCTTTTCTCGCCGTGGGCCGCTTGCTGCTGCGTGATCAGCGCCTGGTGTGCTTTACCGTCGGCGGCTTGCTCAGTGCAGTGGTGTACGGCCAGTTCACGGCCTACCTGTCGCAATTCCTGGTGACCACCACCACCGCTGACTATACCTACACCGTGATCAGCGCTGTGCTCACCACCAACGCTGTGCTGGTAATCGCTTTGCAATATGTGATTGGCCGGCGTATCTCGCACCGTTACCTGAGCCCATGGCTGATCGCAGGCCTGGGCATGTTCATGCTCGGGGTGATTGGTTTTGCACTGGCCACCAGTGTGCTGTGGTGGGTGGTGGCGATGGCGGTGTTTACCCTGGGGGAGATCATCGTGGTCCCGGCCGAGTACATGTTTATCGACCGGATCGCCCCAAACCACTTGCGAGGCATGTATTACGGGGCGCAGAACCTGTCCAACCTGGGCGCCGCGTTGGGGCCGGTGTTGTGTGGGCTGGTGTTGGCCAGCCTGCCGGCCCACAGCCTGTTTTACATGCTTGGGGCGTTTATCGTCGGTGGCGGGGTGTTCTATCTCATTGGGTCGTCGCTGAAGGAAAATCATCCAGCGTAAGCGTGCCAATATTCTTGCCGAGATTGTTGCTTTGCAGTTCGTAGCGTAATTCTTCGACCATTTTTTCCACTTCCTGCGGGGTCTGCAGCCGGTTGGTGCTGATCCCGGTCACCACCAGGTCGACCCGGCCGGTTTCGGCGTCGAAGACCTTGAGGGTCAGGGACGCATCCCGGCACAGGGTGAATTCGCACGTCAGCGGCGACAGGCCTTCTTCGATGCAATTGCGCAATTGAGAGAGGGTAAACATGCGGCTGAGCCTCCTCAACGACGACGCAGCAACAGACCCACCAACAGGCCGACACCGGCGACGACGGCAACGGTAGCCAGCGGCTTGTTGCGGGCGAGATCACTGACAGTATCCAGCGCGTCACCATAGCTTTGCTGCAGTTGACCGGCAGCCTGGCGGGCAACCCCTTCGGCTTGCAACTGCTCATCACCGGTCAGGTCGCCGATAAAACCCTGGGCCTTGCCGGCAACTTTCTCGACGGCGCCTTTGACTTGTTCGCTTTTCATCGTGCATTCCTTCAAGAGATCAAATCATTTCGGCACGGGGCCTTAGGCCCTGTGCCCACTCTTCAAGGTTAAGCACCGCGTCATGCGCAAATAAGGCGAATTTGCACTGGTCGCACTAGTGCATTTGCACTCTATTTCTTACTTTTAACCCGCAATTCACCGGCAAAAAGCCCGCGTTCACGCGCCCAAACGATGGCTGCGCTGCGGCTGTGCACCCCCAGCTTGGAGTACACCGTGGCCACATGGTTACGTACGGTGTTGGGCGCCAGTTTCAGGCGCGAGGCGATCTCCTTGTCGGCCAGGCCTTCGCAGATCAACCCCAGCACATCACGCTCGCGAGCCGTGAGGTCGGTGAAGGTTACGTTGGGCAGGTTGGGGCTGTTGACGCTCTTGGCATTGGCGAGTTTTTCGATCAGGGTCTGGCTGAACCAGGAGGCGTCCTGCATCACTTCCTCGATGGCCGCCACCAGTTCCAGCTCCGAGCGTTTACGCTCGGTGATGTTCATCATCACCAGCAGGTAACAGGGCACATCCTCGATGATCACGGTGTCGGCGGAGACCACGCAGTCGATCACCTCGCTGCCTTTTTTACGCAGCTTGAGGTCCTGGCCATCGAGATTGCCGGCTTTTTCCAGGGTGGCGAACAGCTGCGCGCAGGCCGTGGGGCTGTCGATGAAATTGATGTCTTCGATGGCTTTGCCGATCAGTTCCTCACTGATATAGCCGGTAATGCTCATGAAGGCTTCGTTGATATCCACCACCTGGCGGTTGGCGGCGCTGCACACCAAGGTCGGCACCGGCGTCAGGCGGAAGGACTTGGCGAAGCGCTCTTCACTTTGGCGCAAGGCAATTTCCGCTTTGCGCCGCGGTTCTAGGTCGGTGAAGGAAAACAGCATGCAGTCTTCCTCGTTCATGTCCAACGGCTGCCCCGCGACGATCACCAGTTTGCTGCCGCCTTCGGGCAGGCGCAGCTCGGCCTGCATCTGCGGGATGGTCGCGCCTTCGCCCAGGCGCTGGATGGCCAGGTCCTTGCGCTCGGCCTGTTCGAGTACATCCAGTTCATACACCGAGCGGCCGATGACCTGATCGCGGTTGTAGCCGGTCATCTCCAAAAAGCCCTGGTTGACCTTGATGTAGCGCAGGTCGCTCAAGCGGCAGATCACCGCCGGCGCCGGGTTGGCGTTGAAGGTTTTCTCGAAGCGCTGCTCGGCGCTGGCCCACTCGGTGGCGTCGCTGAGGATCAACACCAGCAGCTCGGGCTCACCCTGCGCGTCGGTCAGCACCAGGCTGCGCAAGCGGTGGACCCAGCTGCGCTCTTGATCGGCGGTGGGGGTGACTTCTACCACCACATCGCTGAATTCTTCGCCCGCTGCCACCCGGCTGAGCGGGTAGCTGTCCAGCACTAAAGGGTGGTTGTTGCGATAGCGCAGGGCGAAACGCTTGGCGTATTCCGCAGTATTGGCGCCGAGTGCCTCGACCTCGCTGACCCCGTGCATGGTCAACGCGGCTTCGTTGGCCCAGAGGATGGTCTGGTCGACCTCGGCCAGGATCACGCCGTCAGACAGCCCGGAGATGATTTGCTGCAATTGGCGGCGGTTGGTTTCTTTAGCAAGAACGTCCTGGGTCATGGTCTCTCCGGGGGATGGGCGCATGGGAATTACGACACTCGGGCTTCAGGATAGTGCAGAGAAATTGCCCGGCACGGGGTACGAATGCACCAGATGGCCTGGTGCATTTGAATGAGGACGACTGTCGCGGCGCTCGCCAGACTGAAACGGTCAATCACTCAAAGGATTAATCATGACCACTGTCTATGAAACCAACCGTTCACCGTTTCGCGTGTCTTGGAGCTCTGTGCTGGCCGGTAGTGCAATTGCCCTGGTGACCTACCTGGTGCTGAGTGTGTTGGGCACGGCCATCGGCGCGAGTGCCGTCAACCCGATGGAAGCCGGTAACCCGTTGCGAGGCTTCGGCACGGGCGCCGGGATCTGGCTGTTTGTATCGACGCTGGTCGCCATTGCCGTTGGGGCTTTCGTGGCCGGGCGCACGGCGCCGGATCGCGGCGGCCTGCACGGCGTACTGACCTGGACGCTGACCACGCTGTTCACCACCTGGCTGCTGGCGGCGTTGGCTTCGAGTGTGGTGGGCACCGCAGGCAATGTCGTCGGCAAAGGCCTGTCCGCTGCCGGTAGTGGCATCGCCGCTGCAGCGCCGGGCATCAGCGACAGCGTCAAGCAGCAGCTCGATGAGCAGGGTATTCACCTGGACTGGAACAGCCTGCAAGGCCAGCTCGACACCTTGCTCAAGCAAAGCGGCAAGCCTGAGCTGGACCCGGCCAACGTCGAGCAAAAAACCGACCAGGCTGCCGCCGACGGCAAGCAAACGGCGACGGATGCAGCGACCAACCCAGCCCAAGCGGGTGATCAGCTCAAGCAGTGGTTTGATCGGGTGAAGGCCTCGGGTGAGCCTGCGTTGAATGCGGCGGATAAAGACGCGCTGGTCAACATCGTTGCGGCCCGTACCGGCAAGAGCAAGGAAGAAGCTACGCAGATCGTCGACAACTATGCCCAGGCCTATCAGCAGGCCATGCAAAAGGTCGATGAGCTCAAGCAGCAGGCTGAGCAGAAAGCCCGTGAAGCAGGTGAAGTCGCTGCCAAACAGCTCTCGCGCGCCGCTTGGAGCACCTTGGTCATGTTGCTGTTGGGCGCGGTTTTGAGCTTCTTTGTCGGTCGCACTGCGCTGACCACGCGCCGCGTGCCTTTGGCTTAACCGTTTTTGCGGCAAGGACGCCGCTTTTTACTGGCACCCAACATGCTAGTGTCAGCACGATAGATGCTGACTGACCCACCGCCTTCGCGAGCGAGCCCGCTCCCACAAGGTTATGTGGCGACCCGATAACCTATCCGCCCGAATGAATGCGTAAAATAGCGGCCTTTTACGCGTATCACGCAAAGGTGCCCTTTGAGCGCAGGCAAAGCCGTCGGACTGTTATTACTCACTTCACTGCTGGCAGCGTGCGGCACCTCGCCGCCACGCACGCCCAACGACCTGTGCGGCATCTTCCGCGAAAAGGACGACTGGTACGACGCCGCCAAAGTCACGCAAAAGCGCTGGGGCGTGCCGATCCAGGTGCCGTTCGCCATCATGTACCAGGAATCCGGTTTCCGTCAGGACGCCCTGGCCCCGCGCAAATACCTGCTGTGGATCATCCCCTGGGGCCGCGTCTCCACCGCCGCGGGCTACGCCCAGGCCAAGGATGAAGTGTGGAACGACTACCGCAAAAGCACCGGCCGCAGCGGCGCCAGCCGCCAGGACTTCGACGACGCCATCGACTTTGTCGGCTGGTACATGGACAAGACCTACACCATCAACGGCGTGTACAAATACGACGCCTACGGCCAGTACTTGAACTACCACGAAGGCTGGGGCGGTTATCGCCAGCGCACCTACGCCGCCAAAGCCTGGCTGCCGCCGGTGGCCAGCAAGGTGCAGGCGCGTTCGCAGATGTATGCGGCGCAATATGCAGGGTGCAAGGATGATTTGGGGCGCGGGTTCTGGAGCCGGTTCTGGCATTGGTTGTGAGCCACCAAGTCTGCTTACCATCCCCACGCTGCATGAAGCATGCAGCGTGGGGAAGATTCTTACATTTGGACTAACCAGCCCACCACGGGGACTACTAAAAGCGTGCTCAACGCCATTGAAATCACATTGGCGATGTATGGATGAAAGTGAGCGGGTAATCGCCCTGCAATGGCACTGGCTAAGGGCGGTGCGATCAGCGCACCAAGCAGTGCACTTGAGCCTATCACCGTCCAACTACCGCCATAGGTCAACACCGCGGCAGGCACTACCGATACCAGTGGGACGTAAGTCGGATACCAACCCCGTTTGATCCACTGGTGCCGCCAGATCACTACACCCAACGCCGACGTCAGTGCTTGTGCGGCGAGTAGAGGCAAGACCAGGCCTGATCCATACGCCGGGCTGATGGGGTTCAGCGCGTATGCCAGCAACACGCCTGCCAGCAGCCCGAGGCTGGCCAGCTCGTTCCCGAAAAACGGTGCTTCAGAGAAGTCCGCCAGAACCCGACGCAGACTCCAGACTACACCGTAGGTGGGCGGCTTGGGCGGCATTGGTTTGGCTGGGGCGGTGTAGTCCGAGCGCACCAGGGAGGGTACACGGCGACACAGTACAAACGCTATAACACTGCCGACGGCCATCCCCATTACATTGCCTATCACCACTGGCAGACCCAAGGGTACGCACACGAAGTTCACGATCAACAAGCACATCGGCGTCACCAGCAATGCGCCCAGGAGCGCTCCATTGAGCGTGATTTTCCAGCCGCCACCAAACATCAGCACCATCGCCGCCGGCAATGAAACGAATGCCGCAAACGTAGGTTGCCAGGTCTGCGCGGTAACGCTCCAGCCCCACAGCAAGTTACTCAGCAGCAGCCCCAACAATGAGCTGGTCACCAACCATGGCCACAGCCCGGTCCCATAGGAGATCGAAAAACCCTGCCAGGTTTTTCCGTGCTTGCTCGCCCACCAGGCCAGGTAGGCACCGCTCAGTAAACCGAGCGAGGCAAGTTCATGTTTGTAGAAGGCAACTTCACTGATGTCCCCGAGTATCCATCGCAGCCAGGCCATAGGATGGGGCAGGCTTGTGGCCATGTCGCGGTAGCCTGGCCAAGAACCTTGATGACTGAGTGCCACCCAGGCCACCAGTAATACACTGATCAGCCCCAAAAGAACGACCGTGATGTCCGAACGTGAGCAGTTGCGCCTTGCAGGAGTAAAGAGCGTTCGCATGTTTTCCCCTCTCATCAACGCGGCAGAGCGGGGTGTTGGGAATACCCGAGCATTTGATCGTAGAGATCATTGCGTCGGTCGCGTTGCAGATCGTTCAGGCTGTTCCAGATCGGCGCACTGCGGGCGCTGGTGATATCAACATCGGCAAATAGAATCTCCTGGCGATTGGCCGAAGCCACCGCACCTATCGGCCAGCCATTGGTTCCTGCAATCAACGAACATCCCAGGTAGCGGGCATCGCGCTCTTCACCAATGCGGCTGGCCGCTGCGATAAACACGTTATTCACATGGGCAGCAGTCATCGTCAGGTAGGACGCCATGCATTTTCCCGCGTCATCAAATAGCGGCGGTGGCGTCCACACCCAATTATTCAGGCTACAAATGATGTCTGCGCCTTGCTGACTGAGAATACGCGGTACTTCCGGGAACCAGATGTCCCAGCAGATCAACATACCGATGCGCCCAATCGGCGTTTCAAACACCGGAAAGCCTGTATTGCCGGGGGTGAACCAAAGTTTTTCCAAGTTCCACAAATGAGCTTTGCGGTACTTACCGATGTACCCGTCGGGGCCGAGCAGCACGGCAGTATTGAACAACTGCATGCCGTCTTTCTCACTCAGGCCCGCGACCAGATACACCTGATGCCTGCAGGCAAAATCAATCCATGCGCGCACACTGACGCCATCGGGAACCGCTTCTGCGTGATCAAAGGCGTCTTGGCGACTGCTGAAAAAGTACCCGCAATTGGACAGCTCAGGCAGCACGATCAGGTTGGCGCCGCCATTCGCTGCCTCGGTTGCCAGGGCAAGACTCTGGCGCAAATTGTCAGCTCGGTTGGCCATACCGACCTGCGGATCAAGTTGGATAACCGCTATACGGGCCGGGCTGGTTGGTTCGCTCATCGATGTGACCTCTTATTGTTATGCAGCCGGGGTTGGCTGAATGTTTATAAGAGTCGACAAGGTGTTTATATGGTAGTCGGGCGATTCCTGTTGCGGCGTAGTCTGTTTCTTTTACTTCTGGTTTTCGGTTTTGTATTCGGGGTAGTCCTGCATCGTAAAGCCGCCGTTGAAATGGGCATTGGTTTTGTCACAGATGTTTATCACCGTATCAATGGCCCCCCTGAAACAAGGTTCGGTCCAGCCGGCATCAACAGAGAAAGACTCGCCGCAAAGATAGAGTCCCGACGTGTGAGAGAAATCTCGATTATATTTCATCAGGCTGACCGCGTCGTAATAAGTGCCTGCACGATAAAGTTTTGCGCAGCCAAGAGAATTTTTGTCGTTCATCCAGCGTTGAACGACCGCACCTTCACGTCCGATGTAAGGCGATATTTTTTGTCTTATGTTGGTAGATTTCAACAGGATTCGGTCAAGCTCCTCTATGCACTTGTCAACAAGTTCCACATCGCTGAAGCAGGAGAGCTTTGTCGCGTCGTCTTCCCATGTGTAGCTGAGGAGAATGCAGTCGTAGACGTGATTGTTATTGTAGCGATAGGTATAAACGTCATGGATGAGGCTGTCAGTTACGATGGCTTGAGGGATGTTGTGGTGGTTAGAAAGAAAAGATTTTTTAAGCGGCGCGTATACCTTGCAGCTGGTTTCCCAATGAGCGGTCTTATAGGCGGCGACTATGTCGAATGGCAGCATCTGTTGGTTAAAATTTTCGAGCAGGATTTGTGTCTCTATTAGCCAAGATGGCAGCGTCATCACGACGGAATCGTAGTCTTCAAATTCTTTTTTTGATCTTTCTGGCCGTAAGGTGTTCCGCTCATAATGGACTCTTATTCGCCCATTAGTCAGTTTTTGTAGCGTGGTGACTGTGCTACTTGTCAGTAACCCGGATTGACTTTTAAGTAAATGTTCATAGAGAGACTCGTCGGTCTCGTCCGGCTTGATAAAAAGTAAAGACTCCGCTAGAGCACCAAGCCCAATGTAATTCGGTTTGTTGAAGATAAGACCTTTGGAATCGACGGTCGATTGAGCATTTAAATAAGGTGATGCCATGGGCGTGCCATCCGAATTTACCCGGCCGTGGATCAACTGCAGATGACTACTGAAGCCAAATATTGCCGTACGTAATGGATAAAGCGAGCAAACATCATAGAATGCGCCCCAACTGCCATCACCAATTCCGATCGAGTAGAAAACAGCAGATTCTTGCGCAGTCATACCCATTCCGCCAAAATTACCAGGGTCACGTTGGCGCCAGGCATCTATGGCTGGCATTTTCACCAGGTCACGAAATGAAAGGCTCTCGTATTTGCTGACGATAGACGCCCACATGGATTCCCAGTGTTCGGACCCATAATGCTCGGCGACGTGCAGGGTCATGCGGTCGGCAAACGTTTTCCACTTCGCAAAGACGGTGCCTAATGTTTGGCCTGGGGGCACAGTTTTTCCATCGGTGTTTTTCCAGATAAGCATGGTGGGCTCACCGTTACCATCAACGCTCCCTTCTCGCAAATAGATGCCTGTTGATCGTACGGCAGGGCTGCCGGGGTTTGGAAAATCAGAATGGACTAGTTTAAAGGCCTTAGCGTAATAGGCCATGAGTGAGCGGCCGTCGGTGGGTGGCTCATTTGATTTATTGAAAAAGGGCATTCTCATTGCGCCCATCTCAAACGGTGGCCTGCCAATTGAGTTGGTGATATGTCTACCGAGGGCGGTGAGGTGTCTGCCGCCAATACGCGTGGATTTTTCAATCACCGTGATATTTTTGAAACCGCACCTGTGTAATTCCCGTGCGGTGGTTAAACCTGTAACGCCCGCACCAATAATGCAGATTTTGTGCTGCGCTTGAGTGGCTTGCGCAACGCCATTTTCCTGTTCTACCAAGGCACGATAGTCAAAGCACAGGTCTGGCGGGTTAGGGAATCTAGCCCTCCATTTGTCACGAGTAGAACGCTTTTCCCGATGATGCCCCTGGGCGATGTCTGATGGATAATTAAAGCCGGAACCGATGGTCATTCTGATATTCCCTATTCAGAGTCAATTGTCTCTTCATAGGGTGAAGGCAGGCACTGTGGAGCAAGAATAAGCAGCGTGTGATTCTAGTCTAGGCAACGTCGTATTCTTTCGTAGGTGGAGTACAAACTCGCCAGGTGTTGAGCGTTCCTACACTTGCCAAACCTACCCAATTCTGGGAAAACCCCAGCCTTTACGCATTCAACGAGACCCCCATGAGCAATGACGAACTGCAGATCACCGACGTCCGCCCCGGCGCGGGCAAAGCCGTGGTCAAGGGCGCGCTGATCACTACCCAATACACCGGCACCCTGGAAGACGGCACGGTGTTCGATTCGTCCTGGGCGCGCGGCAAGCCGTTCCAATGTGTGATCGGCACCGGGCGGGTGATCAAGGGTTGGGACCAGGGGTTGATGGGCATGCAGGTAGGCGGCGTACGCACGCTGTTTGTACCGGCGCACCTGGGCTACGGCGAGCGCTCGATGGGCGCGCATATCAAGCCCAACAGCAACTTGCGCTTTGAGATTGAGTTGTTGGAAGTGCTGACGCGCGATGATTGACGGTTTTCGACGCAAGGAGGCTGCATGGACATGATTCAAACCATACGCGACAGCTGGGGCTGGGTGGGTATCGACCCCGTCGAGGTGGTGGGCACCACCGCTTTTGGCAACTTGATGATCAAGGATACGCAGGCACGCTACTGGCGGCTGTGCCCTGAAGGGCTTTATTGCAAGATGATTGCGCAGACGCGTGCGGCCTTGGATGAGATCTCCAGTGACCAGGCATTTCTGCGTGACTGGTATTTGCAACCGATGGTGGAGCAGGCCGAGGAGGCACTGGGGCCGTTGGCGCCTGGCCAGGTTTACCATTTTGTTATTTCGCCGGTATTGGGTGGCCAATACGCCATCGACAATGTGCGTCAACTTGGTCATGTCGAGCAGGTTCGGTTCTGTGGTGACCTGGCGCTTGAGATCAAGGATTTGCCTGACGGCGCGCACGTGAAGCTCAGGATTGTCGACTAGTTATTTGAAAGGACAGCACCGCATGGAGGTGGTGTGTGTTACTGAACGGCGGCCGAACTGCAGCACCTCTTCGGTGGGAGCTGGCTTGCCTGCGATGCAGACACCTGGGTACATCAGGCATAATCCGTTGAGGCCATCGCAGGCAAGCCAGCTCCCACATTTGATTGTTGGTAAATCCTGGAAAGCGGTTCCTGAACGTCCCCTGAAAAATCCTCCTATTGCCCATCGGTAAATTTTCCTACGGTTTACTCCCCCTGACATCGCGGCGTAAACTCCGCGCGTTTTAATCAATAGCGGAGACCCTCAGTGGGTACTTGTTCGAGTGACAGTTGTCGGCCGGTTTCGGTAACCGGCATCTACTTGGCAAGGTAACGCGCATTTTTTCGATGCCGTTATCTCGCCTGAAAAAGCGAGCAGCGGCATCCCGGCAGCGCCTGTCCTGGCGCCTGCCCGAATCCCTCTCATCGACGCTGACCAGCACCGCTTTAATCGGCACCACGATTAAATGTGGGAGCCGGGCTTGCCCGCGATAGCGGTATATCAGTGATTCCGTCCGGTGAATGACACACCGTTATCGCTGACAAGCCAGCTCCCACACGGTTCGGGTGCATACAGGGAGATTTCTTATGCAGGCAATTAACAACATCAACCTCAATTCCTTGGTCGATACCGTCGTCAGCCTCACCGCGGCGTTTATCCTCGGTGGCTTGATCGGCTTCGAGCGCCAATACCGCCAGCGCACGGCGGGCTTGCGCACCAATGTGCTGGTGGCGGTGGGCGCGGCGATTTTTGTCGACATGGCCAACCGCCTCGGCGGTGCCGAAGGCGCGGTCCGTGTGGTCGCGTATGTGGTCTCGGGCATCGGCTTTCTGGGTGCCGGCGTGATCATGCGCGAAGAGGGCAACGTGCGCGGGCTCAATACCGCAGCCACCCTCTGGGCATCGGCGGCGGTCGGTGCGTGTGCGGGGGCCGACCTGATTCTGGAGGCGCTGCTGGGCACGCTGTTTGTGCTGGCGGCCAACACCTTGCTGCGCCCGATCGTCAACAACATCAACCGCCAGCCGTTGGACGTGGTGTCGGCAGAGGTCACCAATATCCTCTACGTCATTGCGCGGCGCAGCCAGCAACAAGCGGTGATGGTCCTGCTGGAAGCCGAGTTGGCGCGCAGCAACTACCCGGCCAGCGACGTCGACGTGCGGCCGTTCGGCAGTGAAGAAGTGGAGATCGAAGCCACCCTGGTTGCGACCTCGGTAGACGGCGACGAGCTCGACGCGCTGGTTGCGCGTATTTCCACGTCGACCTTGGTGGTGCAGGCGTTCTGGAGCCCGAGTACTACCGACTAGCCTGGTGCTCGAAAGCGTCGCCAAGTACTGGATTGGCAGTGCCTTGCTAGGATAAATCCTACATTTTGCTGGGATTATCCCTTCGGATGAAACGCAATTTCGTTGTTAAGGTTGCGCACTTGTAGCTAGCCGGCAGCGACGGTTTAGCTGTAGGTGTTCGACATTTTTCAATCGAAGGGACCAGGCGCAGCCTGGCTATCGTCCTGAGCAGGGGCAGTACCGTTGGTCGGCACTGTCATTTCTCACAGGTACCTGTGTCCCGTGTGATGTGTAAGGGTTCTTACCTCCCAGGGGAGTTTTATGAGCAAAGCTTTAATAGTCGATGATCATCCATTTATCCGCCAAACCGTTCGGTTCCTGCTCAAGCAGGAGGGTTTCACTGAAATCGATGAGGCGGGCAATGGCGCGGATGCCGTTCAGAAGGCCAGGGAAGGGCGCCCGGACCTGATTATTCTCGACTTGGCCATCCCGAAGCTGGGTGGCCTGGAGGTGATCGGTCGGGTTAAGGCGCTGGGCCTGCCGTGCAAGATGCTGGTACTGACGTCGTCCCTTCCAGAGTTTTTTTCCGCTCGCTGCATGCGCGCCGGTGCCATGGGGTTTGTCGCCAAGACAGGCGAACTGGATGAGCTGCAAAAGGCGATCAAGGCGGTGATGTCCAACTACAGCTGTTTCCCCAGCTTGCCAACCAGTTCGGTGCGCCGTGACGATTTGCAGGCCTCGGAGCTGCAGTTGGTGGAGTGTCTCTCGGATCGCGAGTTGGAGGTACTACGCAAGCTGGCTCTGGGCCTGGGCAATAACGAGATTGCCGAAGATATGCTATTGAGCCACAAGACCATCAGTACCTATAAGACGCGGCTCAAAGACAAACTGTGCATGTCGTCGGTGGTACACATGGCAAAGTTTGCCCAGCGTAATCATCTGATCTGATTCGAAATGACCCCAACCTACATTCGACGGTTGATGATTGCCCTGTTGATGGGGCTGTTTCCGATGCTGGCGATGGCCCTTGATGAGCCTCACCCCCTGCGTTTGCTGGGGCACGCCACGCTGGATGGCAATGGCCTGTCCGTGGCGCTGGGGGAGGCTGACTGGCACTGGCTGCGCGAGCGTCGTACGTTGTACCTGGGGGTTTCAGCGCCAGACTATGCGCCGTTCGAACTGACGAATAATAACGACGAACTTGAAGGGATCACGGCCGATTATGCGCGGTTGCTCGCCCAGGCGCTGAATGTCATCGTGGAGGTTCGGCGCTACGATACCCGCGATGAGGTGATCGAGGCGCTCAAGCGGGGCGCCATTGACTTGCTGGGGACGGCCAACGGTTTTGAAGCGGGCGACCCGCAGTTGGTCCTGTCGCGCTCCTATGCCAATGATCAACCGGTCCTGGTAACCCGTACCGGAGACACCCAGGCCTTGACTGTCGATCTGGCAGGCAAGCGTGTGGCAATGCTCTATCACTACATGCAGCCCGATGCCGTTCAGGCCTTCTACCCCAAGGCCCGGTTGGAACTGTTCCCGTCTATTTTCGAAGCCATCGGCGCCGTGGCGTTCGGGCGCGCCGATGTCTACCTCGGAGACGCCATCACCGCCAATTACCAGATCAGCCGCAACCACCTGAACAATGTGCAAATGGCGGATTTTTCCACGTTGGAATCCAACTCTTTCGCCTTCGCTGTTGCCCGGGACAACACTCGGTTGCTGCGCATCGTCAATTCGGCGCTGAGGGCGATACCGGCTAACGAACAGATGGAAATATTGCGTCGTTGGAGCGGTGGCAACCTAGGCCTGCTCGGTGCTCAGCGGCTGCACTTGAGCACCAACGAACAACGTTGGCTGGAGAAACATCCGCGGGTCAGAGTGGTGGCGTCCGACCAGATGCTGCCTTTGGCATCGTTTGGCGCTCAAGGGCAATTGGACGGCTTGAGCGCTGACGTCTTGTCCCGGATCAGCCTGCGCACCGGATTGAAATTCGATGTCGTCCCTGGCGGCTCCATGCCCCAACAGATCGACGCGGTCAGCGCCGGCAGGGCGGACATGATGGCGGTGATCACCCCTAGCATCGAGGGCTCCGATCAGGTGCGATTTACCCGGCCCTACCTGACCAATCCGCTGGTGCTGGTGACTCGAAACGACGACCCCGCGACGATGACCTTGGAAGACATGCCCGGCAAGCGCCTTGCAATAACCAGGGGCAGTGCGCTGCGTGAGGTGATCAATCGCGATTACCCCGGCATCACCTTCGTGGAGGCCACAAACCCCACGCAAGCCGTGGGGCTGGTGGCCTCTGGCGGCGCCGAAGCGGCGGTCAATTCATTGATCAATGCGCGCTACCTGATCGCTCTGCAATACCGAGACATCGTGCGCGTGACCAGCACCGTCGGTTCTGAACCCGCACGTATGACATTTGGGATCAACCGTGGCCAGTTGGAGTTGTATTCGATACTGGACAAGGCATTGCTGAGCATCCCGCCCCAGGAAATGGATGAGTTGATCAACCAGTGGCGCACTGACGTGATCGTCGAAGACCATTGGCTACGCCATCGCAGTGCGATCATTCAAGGGTTTGGCCTGGCGGCGCTATTGCTGCTGATAACCCTGGGCTGGGCTTTTTACCTGCGCAGCCTGATCCGCAAACGTGCCCAGGCCGAGCGTGCCTTGAGCGACCAGATGCGGTTTATGGGGGTGCTGATCGACGGCACGCCGCATCCGATTTACGTGCGTGACCGCCAGGGGCGGTTGATGGCCTGCAACAGCGCTTACCTGGAGGTGTTTGGTTTTACGCTTGAAGCGGTGATCGGCAAGACGGTCATACAAACCGACTCCGGCAACCCTCCGCAGGCCCAGTCCTTCCATGAGGACTACCTGCAACTGATGGAACGTGGTGAGCCGCAGATTCACGATCGGGTCATCAAGTTGCCCAGTGGCAAGGTGTTGACCATTTACCATTGGATGCTGCCATACCGTGACGGCGACGATAACGTTGTGGGCATGATTGCCGGTTGGGTGGACGTCAGTGAACGCCAGCGACTGTTGGGCCAGTTGCAGGAAGCCAAAGAGGACGCCGACGCCGCCAACCGCGCCAAGACTACGTTCCTGGCGACCATGAGCCATGAAATCCGCACGCCCATGAACGCGGTGATCGGCATGATCGAACTGGCCCTTGCGAACGCCGAGCAGGGCCGCGCCGACCGCGATGCCCTGGAGGTGGCGTCGGTGGCGTCCCATGGGATGCTGGAGTTGATTGGCGATATTCTTGATATTGCGCGGATCGAGTCCGGCCATCTGTCCCTGGCCCTGGAGTCGGCCAACTTGCATGAGTTGCTGATGTCGCTGGTGCGAGTGTTCGAGGGGCTGGCGCGGGCCAAAGGCCTGGTGCTGCAGGTTGAGCTTGATCCGCTGATTGATTGCCAAGTACTGGCCGACCCCTTGCGCTTCAAACAGGTGGTGTCCAACCTGCTGAGCAATGCCATCAAGTTCACCTCCCAAGGCCAGGTACGGTTGGGCGCGCGCAGTTCGCCGGCAACAGACACCGGCCAGCTAAGCCTCAGGCTGTGGGTGGAAGATACCGGTATAGGCATCAGCGCCGAAGACCAGCAGCGCCTGTTCAACCCGTTTATTCAGGGGAGCAACACCGAGCAATCGGCGCGTAGCGGTTCGGGGTTGGGCCTGGTGATCAGCCGAAATCTGTGTGAAATGATGGAGGGCAATCTGCAGTTGAGCAGTGTGCTCGGCCAAGGTACGCGGGTCGACGTGACGTTGCTGTTGGCCAGGACGGCTGCATTGGCGGTCGAGGTTTCAGCCCCAGGCCCCGCCGTGCAGCCGGTGCGTGCATTGGACATTCTGGTGGTGGATGACTACCCGGCCAACCGCCTGCTGCTGGCCCGGCAATTGAGCTTCCTGGGGCACCGCATCATCACAGCCGAAGACGGTATCGAGGGGCTTGAACTGTGGAAAACCCGGCAGCCTGATGCCGTGATCACCGATTGCAACATGCCTCTCAAGGATGGCTACACCTTGGCGCGTGACATCCGCGCGCAAGAACGTGAGCAAGGCCTGGAACCGTGCCTGCTGCTGGGGTTCACCGCCAATGCACAACCGGAAGAAACCCAGCGTTGCCGTCAAGCGGGCATGGATGATTGCCTGTTCAAGCCTGCCGGGCTTGAGGACTTGCGCTCAGCCCTGGCCACGCTCACGGCCCTTCCTCGTCCAGATGCAACTGAAGTGGCGTTCGATTTGAGCACGTTAATCTCGTTGACGGGGGACGATCACGCCGCGCTGAAGGAGCTGCTTGAGCCGTTGCTCGATAGCTTGGAAGCTGACCGCGCGCTGCTCCCGTCGCTGCAACACACAACGAATTTTCACGCGCTGCATGACCTTGCTCACCGCGCCAAGGGCGGGGCACGAATGGTCAAGGCCCAGGCGCTGATTGCCTGTTGTGAAACGCTCGAGTCGGTCTGTCAACGACAGGAGCGTAAGGCTTTGGGCTCGGCGGTTGACGCCGTCGGTGAGGCAATCGGCGAGCTGCATCATTACCTGAGTGCTTATTGCAATCGGCATTGACGATGGTTGATGGTCATTTGGCGGATTTGGGAAAATTCCTACAATAAGTGGGAATAAGCCTGATTTTGTCTTCGAGATATGTCTGGAGAATGGGCGATGCTCACTGACGAGCACAGCCTGCCCAGGGATTTGCCATGCCGAACAAAGCACTGACCATCCTGATTGCCGATGAACAGCACCTGCACCGGCTGTACATAGAAAAAATGCTCAACCAGTTGGGGTATCACCGGATTGTCCCGGTGCACACCTTCGAAGAGCTGCAGATTCTCACCGCCATCCCGGCCGAACCATTTGACGTGCTGATCATTAATGCGGGGTTGATGGCCCATGCCGACGGGCCGCAGCCGCAGGTACGCCATGCGCTGGTCTACGATCACCAGGACCTGGGCCAATCCGATGTAACACCCAGCGTGTTGGTACGGCTGCCCGGCGCGCCAGACACCGTCAATCTCGAACACTTCATGGACATCATCGACCCACCGCAGGCCTCCCGTGGCCTGCGGGTGTTGCCGTGGCTGCGGGAATTATCCGGCCAGCCTGCAACCGTGGTTTAGTCCCACTTAGGTGCGATGCCCTTGGGGCTGGTCAGGCGATGGCCACGTTCCAGGCCCGCGATTTGCGCCATGTCGGCAGGGCTCAAGGTCAGTTGCAGGGCCTTGAGGTTGCTCTCCAGGTTGGCGCGTTTGGTCGACGATGGGATCACCGCGTAACCCAACTGCATCGCCCATGCCAGGGTCACTTGTGCGGGGGTGGCTTGATGGCGTTCGGCGATTTGCTCAATCACCGGGTCTTTGAGCACTTCGCCATACGCCAGCGTCATGTACGAAGTGATCTGGATACCGTGGGCGGTAGCGAAATCCACCACTTTCTGGTTTTGCAGGTAGGGGTGCAACTCGACCTGGTTGGTGGCAATGTTCTCGGCGCCCACCGCGGCAGTGGCCTGCTTCATCAGGTCAATCGTGAAGTTGGAGATACCGATCTGGCGCGTCAGGCCCAGGCGTTTGGCTTCCAGTAATTGGCCCATGAATTCGGCCACAGGCACCTGGTCTTCCGGCGATGGCCAGTGGATCAGGGTCAGGTCCAGGTAGTCCGTCTTGAGCTTGCGCAGGCTCTCTTTAAGGCTGGGAACCAACTGGCCTTCGGCGAAGTTGGCGATCCAGATCTTGCTGGTGATAAACAGCTCGTCACGCGGCACACCACTGTCGGCAATGGCCTGGCCGACATCGGCTTCGTTTTCGTAGATCTGTGCGGTGTCGATGACGCGGTAGCCCAGCGCAAGGCCGGTGCTCACGGAGTCGATCACCACCTGGCCTTGCAGGCGGAAGGTGCCGAGGCCGAAGGCGGGGACGTTTTGGGTAGGGGTAGACATCAGTAACTCCTGAAGGGGTGTGAACAATGGAGTCGAGTATCGGCCCCTCGTTCCTTCGGAAAAACCGTCGAATTCGAAAAGGACTCTTTACCAGAAGTCACGAGTGCCATTCGCTATAAAAAGGCGACTTCACTTGCCAGGCAGGGGCGCAGCGCGGTATTCCATAACATCCACTGCCAGCCTGGACCATGCCATGACCCGTATTCAAGTGGCCGTGAGGGCGTTCAGCGGTCGAACCGGGCCAGCAACACCGTGACGTTGTCGCGCCGCATCGATTGATGGCATGCCACGCCACCTTCGCCAATCCTTGCAGGCAACGCTCGCCTGTGTACAAGCGGCCTAAAACGTTGGCGGCGTAATCACCCAGATCACCACCGTCGGCACCTTGCCCGGGTTGCCATACCGGTGCGGTTCGCTGCTGGCAAAGCTGAAGCTGTCGCCCGCCTCCAGCAGAAAATGCCGCTCGCCCACCCACAACTCAAACTGCCCGCTCAACACGTAGCCCGCTTCCTCGCCTTCATGGCTGTAGCTCTGCTGGCTGTAGGTGCCGGGGGGAAAGCTCGACTGCAGCATTTCCAGTTGATGGTTGGGCAACGGCGTCAGCAATTGGTCGACGATGCCATCTTCATAGCGGATGCTCTGACGGTTGTTTTTACGCACCACGTAGCCTTCATCCGCGGGGGCCGGGACGGTCTCACTGGCGAAGAACCATTGGATGGTCACCCCCAGGCTACGGGCAATATTGAACAGCGCCGGGATCGACGGATACGCCAGGTTACGTTCCAACTGGCTGAGATAACCGGCGGTCAATTCACTGAGCTGCGCCAGCTCGGTCAGCGTCAGGCCGCGCGCCTTGCGCAGGCCGCGAATGCGCGTGCCGAGAAACAGTTGCTGCGGTTCGTTGTTCAAAGGTTCCATGCGACCTTGAGTCCTTCGTAAATTGCCTCTTCGGCAGTGCGCGGCGCCAGGCAGTCGCCGATGCGATCAAAGGGCACCCGCCCTTGCAGCTCTGCGCCCAGAGTGTCCACCGGCTGATGGCCCTGGCACAACACCAGGCTGTCGATATTCTCCAGTAGCATCGGCTCGCCGCTGGCGGTGTGTTGCAGGTAGACGGTGCTGTCATCGCAGCCGTAAAGGCGCGCGTAGGGGATGATCGGAATAGCCAGGCGGTGCAGCTCTCCAGCCAGTTGATCACGTACGTACAGCGGCAGGTTTTCCCCGCAGTGGGTGCCATTCACCGCCAATTGCACGTGATGGCCGGCGCGCCTCAGGCGCTCGGCAATGCCTGGGCCGATCCAGTCGCAACGCCAGTCGACCACCACCACCGAACGGCCCAGCACAACCGCCTCGCGCAACACTTGCCAGGCGTCCACCACCTGCAATTCACCGCCTTGCTCAAAGGCCGGCCAATAGGGCTCGGCGCCGGTGGCGATGATGACGTGATCAGGTTGCTCCTGCTCCACAAGCGCCCGGTCGACGCGGGTGTTGCGCACCACGCGAACACCCGCCAACGCCATCTCGCGCTGCAGGTTGGTGCTGGCGCCGCCGAACTCACTGCGCCGTGGCAGCAATTGCGCCAACAGCACTTGCCCACCCAATTGCCCGCTGGCCTCGTACAACGTCACGTCGTGCCCGCGTTGCGCGGCCACGGCCGCCGCTTTCATGCCGGCCGGCCCACCGCCAACCACCATGATTCGCCGGCGCGTTGACGCCGGTTGCAGGGTGGCGAAAATCAATTCGCGCCCGGTCTCGGGATGCTGGATACAGGAAATCGGCAAGCCCTTGTGAAAGTGGCCGATACACGCCTGATTGCAGGCGATGCACGCGCGCACATCTTCGGCGCGGCCGTCGAGGGTTTTGGCCGGCATCAGCGGGTCACAAATCAGCGCGCGCGTCATGCCGCACACATCGGCCTGGCCTCGGGCCAGGATCAACTCGGCCTCTTGGGGTTGGTTTATCCGCCCGGTGACAAACAGCGGGACCGACAGGCTGGCCTTGAACGTCGCCGCCTCATCCGCAAGGTATGCGGCAGCGATGGCCATGGGCGGTACGATATGGATCGCGCCGCCCAAAGACGCCGAGGTGCCGGCGACGATGTGTACAAAGTCCAACTGCGATTGCAGGCGTTGCACGGCCTCCAGGGATTCGCTTTCGGTAAGGCCCTCACTGTCGCGTTCATCGGCAGAAATGCGCAGGCCGATGATGAAATGCTCATCGGTTGCCCCGCGCACCGCCGCGATAATCTCCCGCAAAAACCTCAGCCGCTGTTCAAGTGAACCGTTGTAGTCATCGGTGCGCCGGTTAACCCGCGGGTTGAGAAACTGCGCCGGCAGATACCCGTGGCTGGCGACCACTTCCACGCCATCAATCCCGGCTTGATACAAGCGCCTGGCGGCCGCCGCGTAACCGGCGACGAGCTCATCGATCATCGCCTGGTCCAGCGCCCGTGGCATGACCCGAAAGCGCTCGTTGGGCACCCCTGACGCCGAATACGCCACGGCCAGCAAACCGTCTGCCGACTCCATGATTTCCCGCCCCGGATGGAAGATCTGCGACAGCACCACCGTGTCATGGGCATGGCAGGCCTGGGCCAATTCGCGGTAGCCATCGATGCAGGCATCGTCAGTGGCCATCAACACATGCGAGGTATAGCGCGCGCTGTCATGCACCCCCGCAACCTGCAGCACAATCAGCCCCACACCGCCTTCGGCCCGCGCACGGTGATAGGCGATCAACTGCGCGTTAACCCGGTTATCGGTGGGCATCGACGTGTCATGCCCGCTGGACATGATGCGGTTTTTCAGGCGTTTGCCGCGCAGTTGCAACGGCGCGAACAGGTGGGCAAAGGCAGGGTGCGACATGGTGCGATTACTCCAGGCGCTGTTATTGTTATTTTTCTATAGGAGGCGAGCGCCAGTAAAAAATCAACTTGTTTTTTTACTGGTCCCTGGATTAGCGTCGCCTTCCCCAACCCCGTGCCTGGAGAATAAAAATGACTCACTCCGCCGAACAGCAACTGCGCGAAGAGCTTGCCGCGTGCTATCGACTGATCGCGCACTACCGCATGAGCGACCTGATCTTCACCCACATCTCGGTGCGTGTTCCCGGGCCTGAGCACCACTTCCTGATCAACCCCTACGGGTTGATGTTCGATGAAATAACCGCCTCCAGCCTGGTAAAGATCGGCCTGGATGGCCGTGCGGTGGAACCATCGCCTTACGCCGTCAACCCGGCCGGTTTTGTCATCCACAGCGCGATCCACGGCGCGCGCGAAGATGCCCAGTGCGTGCTGCATACCCACACCCGTGCAGGCTGTGCGGTGGCCGCGCTGGAATGCGGGTTGTTGCCGGTCAACCAGATCTCGATGGAGTTCTACGGCAAGGTCGCCTACCACGCCTACGAAGGCGTCGCCCTGGATATGGCTGAGCAGCGCCGATTGGTGCATGACCTGGGCGACAAGCCGGTGCTGATGCTGTGCAACCACGGTTTGCTGACAGTAGGCGAGACGGTCAGCCAGGCGTTCTTGCGCATGTACTACCTGGAGAAAGCCTGTGAGATTCAGATCGCGGCGCAAGCCTGCGGCACATTGATCTTGCCGCCCGCTGAGGTCTGCGCTTACACCGAACAGCAATTCAATAACCCAGGCCGGGTGCTGGAGGAGGGCGAGCTGACCGACCCGGACGCCATGCAGCTCGCGTGGGCGGCGTTGCTGCGGATGCTGGATCGGGTGTCGCCGGGGTTCCGGGACTGATGTAGAGTCGTGCAGCCGACTCAATGAGGACACCGCCCCATGACCCAGGAATCACGTTTCTCCCGCATGGAGCCGCAATTGCGCAAGGCCAACCTGGTCCAGGCGACGCTCACATGCCTCAAGCGTGACGGTTTCCAGGGCGCGTCGATCCGCAAGATCAGCGCCGAGGCCGGGGTGTCGGTCGGGCTGATCAGCCACCACTACTCCGGCAAGGATGAGCTGGTGGCCGAGGCCTACCGCACGATCACCGGCCAAGTCATGAGCCTGCTGCGCGAGACCATGGCCAAAGCGCCGCCGGACCCTCGCGAGCGGCTGTCGGCGTTGTTTCGGGGTTCGTTTTCGGCTGAATTGCTCGACCCGCAGTTGCTCGATGCCTGGCTGGTGTTCTGGGGCGCGGTGAAAACGGCGCCCGCGATCAACCAGGCCCACGAACATTCCTATGGCGAATACCGCACCATCATGCGCTCAGCCCTGACTGACATGGCCAAGGAAGAGGGCTGGGAGCAGTTCGACGCCGACCTCGCTGCCATTGGCTTGAGCGCCTTGCTCGACGGGTTGTGGTTGGAGTCGGGGCTCAACCCCGGCACCTTCACGCCGGAGCAGGGCATTCAGATTTGCGAGGCCTGGGTCGACGGCTTGCAGAGCGGCGGTCGCCAGCGTTATCAGCTCAAACCCTGAACCTTTCCCGCCGCCTGAACGCAATGTTCAGGCCGGTAATTCCCCTCTGAAAATATTTGCAGTTTGCCGATTGCCTCCTTGCTGAACACTCGTTTAGTATCTCGCCATGTCGCACCCCTCAAGCCAATTAAAATAATTCGAGGAAGCCATGACTACCGATTCGCCCGTGCTCACCGACGTGCAAGCAGGCGTTGCCTGGATCACCCTCAACCGTGGCCCGCAGCGCAATGCATTGGACATCCCGACCCTCAAGCACCTGCATGCCTTGCTCGACACGTTCAACCGCGACCCCGCCGTGCGCGCAGTGGTGTTGACCGGCAGCGGCCGCAGCTTCTGCGCCGGTGCCGACCTCGCCGAATGGGCCGAGGCTCAAGCGCGTGGCGCCCTGGAAACCTACGGCTGGACCGAAACCGCCCACGCCCTGATGACCTGCCTGCACACCCTCGACAAACCCACGATTGCTGCGATCAACGGCACCGCCGTCGGCGCCGGCATGGACTTGACCCTGTGCTGCGACCTGCGCATCGCCGCCCAATCGGCGCGCTTCAAGGCCGGCTACACCAGCATGGCGTACTCGCCGGACGCCGGAGCCAGCTGGCACTTGCCGCGCCTGATCGGCAGCGAACAGGCCAAGCGTTTGCTGTTCCTCGATGAACTGTGGAGTGCCGACCGCGCACTGGCCGCCGGCCTGGTGGGCGAAGTGGTCGCCGATGAGCAACTGCACGCCCACACCACGCAGCTGGCCACCCGCCTGGCCAACGGCCCGACCTTTGCCTTCGCCCAGACCAAGACGCTGATCCGCGAAGGCGCCGACCGCAGCCTGCCCGAGCAACTGCAGGCCGAACTGGCTGCCGGCCTGTTGTGCGGGCGCAGCGCCGATGGCATCGAGGCTCTGCGAGCGTCCACGGAAAAGCGCTCACCGAATTTCTGCGGCAAATAACAACAACACCCCCGAGCAGGTAGCGCCATGAATTTCCAACTCAGCCAAGAACAAGACATGTTGGTGGACGCGGTACGCAGTTTTGTCGCCAAGGAATTACTGCCCCATGAAGCCGCGGTGGACCGTGCCGACGAGGTTTCGCCCGAGCTTGCCGCGCAGATTCGTGACAAGGCGATTGCCGCCGGTTTCTACGCCTTCAACATGCCCGAAGCGGTGGGCGGTGGCGGCCTGGATTACCTGTCCCAGGCGCTGATCGAGCGGGAGCTGTCCAAGGTTTCGTGGGCGCTGCACGTGTTCGTCGCGCGGCCTTCGAAAATCCTCATGGCCTGCACTGGCGCGCAGGTTGACGACTACCTGTTGCCCTGCGTGCAGGGCCAGAAAATCGACTGCTTTGCCCTGACCGAACCGGGCGCCGGTTCCGACGCGAATGCGATCAAGACCCGCGCCGTGCGCAGCGGCGATGACTTCGTGATCAACGGCAGCAAGCACTTCATCAGCCACGCCGGTCACGCCGATTTCGCCATCGTGTTTGCGGTGACCGACACCTACGAACACAACGGCCGCCAGCGCAATGCCGTGACCTCGTTCCTGGTTGATCGCGGCACGCCGGGCATGACCATCCGCCGTGGCCCCAAGTGCGTGAGCAACCGCGGCTATCACACTTATGAAATGTTCTTCGACGACTGCCGCGTGCCTGCGTCCAAGGTGCTCGGCGAAGTCGGTAAAGGCTGGGATGTCGCCAATGCCTGGCTCACCGCCGGGCGCGTGATGGTCGCCGCCAACTGCGTCGGCCAGGCCCAGCGGGCGTTGGATGTATCGCTGCAATGGGCGGCGGACCGCAAGCAGTTCGGCCAGCCCATCGGCACCTACCAAGGCGTGAGTTTCAAGCTGGCCGACATGGCCACGCAGATTCGCGCCGCCGAACTGCTGACCCTGCACACCGCGTGGAAGATGGACCAAGGCAGCATGACCGACGGTGAGGCCGGCATGGCCAAGCTGTTTGCCAGTGAAACCCTGGGCAAAGTTGCCGATGAAGCCGTGCAGATATTCGGCGGCATGGGCTTGATGGACGAAGGCCCGGTGGAGCGCATCTGGCGCAACGCGCGGATCGAACGGATCTGGGAAGGCACTTCGGAAATCCAGCGCCATATCATCGCCCGTGAACTGTTGCGGCCGTTGTTGCGCTGATCGGCGCGGAGAATGCTTATGTCCCAGGCTATTCGCGACAACCTCAAGCGCCTGCTGGCGCCTCGGCACCTGGCCTTTGTCGGCGGGCGCAGCATGGCGCGCGCCCTCAAGCGCTGCGCAGACGGCGGTTTTACCGGGCAGATGTGGCTGGTCAACCCGCAGCATGACAGCCTTGACGGCATCCCGTGTGTACGCCGCGTCGCTGATTTACCATGCGGCCCGGATGCGGTGTTTATCGCCACCAACCGTGAACTGACGCTGAGCTGCGTGGCGGAGCTCGCCGCCATCGGCACTGGCGGCGCGATTTGCTACGCCTCGGGGTTTGCCGAAACCGGGACTGCCGGTGCCGCCTTGCAACAGCAATTGCTCAAGGCCGCAGGCGACATGGCCTTGCTCGGCCCCAACTGCTACGGCCTGCTCGATTACCTGCACAGCTCGGCGCTGTGGCCGGTGGCGCATGGCGGCAAAGCGGTGGAGAAGGGCGTGGCGGTGCTCACCCAGAGCGGCAACTTCGCCTATAACCTGTCGATGAGCGACCGCTCGTTGCCGGTGGCCTACATGGCCTCGGTGGGCAACCAGGCGCAACTGGGCGTTGCCGAATTGATGGACGTGCTGCTCGATGAACCGCGCGTTACCGCTATCGGCCTGCACCTGGAGGGTTTGAAGAATGTGCCGGGCTTTGCTCGCGCGGCGCACAAGGCCTTGGAAAAAGGCATCCCGATCATCGCGTTGAAAACCGGCGTTTCGCAGATGGGTGCCGAGTTGGCGTTGAGTCACACCAGTTCGCTCTCGGGCTCCGATGCGCTCTACGACAGCCTGTTTGCCCGCTTGGGGGTGATCCGCGTCAGCGGCCCGGTGAGTTTCGTCGAAACCTTGAAAGCCGCAGCCTGCGGCAATCTTCCTGCCGGCAAAAGCCTGATCGCCCTGGCCTGCTCGGGGGGTGACGCGGGGCTGATTGCCGACTACGCCGAGCGCAACCATCTGGCCTTGCCGAAGCTGGATAACCACCAGCGCAGTGAACTGGCGCAGGTGCTGCCCAGCTACGCCAACCTGGTCAACCCGCTGGACTTCACCACTGCCATCTGGGGCGACCGCGAAGCCCTTAACAGCATGCTCGACACGGCCCTGCGCACCGACGCCGATGCGGCGATGCTGGTGCTCGATTACCCGGCCGAATTTACCGGTGAACGCAAGGAATGTGACCTGCTGCTGGAGTTGTTCTGCGCGGCGCTCAGCCGCCACGGCAAGAGCGGTTTTGTCACCTCGGCGTTTCCCGAATTGCTGCCGCGACAGGCTCGCGAGCGTCTGCACGCCCAAGGCATTGCTGCGTTGCAAGGCGTTGAGGATGCGCTCGCGGCGTGGGGCCGTATTGCCGGTTACCAACACCAGCGGCGGGTCTTGCTCGAACGTGGCGAGTCGATCCTCGAACCGCTTTGCCCGCAAGCACTCGACGGCCAGAGCCTGGCTCTGGATGAGTGGGCGTCCAAACAAGCCTTGCGCGCCTTTGGCCTGAGTACGCCAGCCGCTGTATTGAGTACGCCGGGGCGGGCGATTGCCGATGCGAAGCTGCTGGGTTATCCGCTGGTGCTCAAGGCCGTCAGCGCGCATTTGCCGCATAAAACTGAAGCCGGGGCCGTCGCGTTGAACCTGCAAGATGGCTTCGCCCTGACCGCCGCGCTTGAGCATATGCGCAGGCAAATCGCGGTGTATGCGCCCGCTGTCGTCTTCGATCAATTACTGCTCGAATCCATGGCAACAAAGCCCTTGGCCGAGTTGATCGTGGGCATCAAGCGTGAAAATGATTTCGGCCTGGCGCTGGTGATCGGCGCCGGCGGCATCCTTGTGGAGTTGCTCCAGGACAGCCGCAGCCTGCTGCTGCCGACCACCGATGAGGCGATTCGCAACGCCTTGCTCAGCCTGCGCAGCGCCGCCTTGCTGCAAGGGTTTCGCGGGCGCGAAGTGGCGGACATGGACGCGCTGGTCGCGGCCATCCGTGCGGTGGCCGACTACGCCTGCGCGAATGCCGGGCAGTTACTGGAACTGGATGTGAACCCATTGTTGGTCAATGCCAGGGGCGCCACGGCGGTCGATGCATTGATTCGTCTAGGAGATAGCCATGCACAATAAAACCATGACCGGCGGCCAGGCTTTGGTACGGCTACTGGCCAACTATGGCGTTGACACGGTGTTCGGCATTCCCGGCGTGCATACGCTGGAGCTGTATCGCGGCCTGCCCGGCAGTGGCATTCGCCATGTGCTCACGCGCCACGAACAGGGCGCTGGTTTTATGGCCGACGGGTACGCCCGAGTCAGCGGCAAGCCAGGGGTATGCTTTGTAATCACCGGCCCCGGCGTGACCAATGCTGCCACTGCCATCGGCCAGGCCTACGCCGACTCGATCCCAATGCTGGTGATCTCCAGTGTCAATCACCTTGCCAGCCTCGGAATGGGCTGGGGCAGCCTGCATGAAACTCAGGACCAACGCTCGATCACTGCGCCCATCACCGCGTTTTCAGCGGTGGCGTTAAGTGCCGAGGATTTGCCCGAGCTGGTGGCCCGCGCTTACGCGGTGTTCGACAGCGAGCGGCCACGGCCGGTGCATATCTCGGTGCCACTGGATGTGTTGTCGGCACCGATTGAATGGGACTGGAGCAATGAGGTGGTACGCGGTCCTGGGCGTGGCTTGCCAGCGGCCGAGGTGCTGGAGCAGGCGGCGGCCAGACTCGCCTCGGCCAAGCGCCCGATGATCATTGCTGGCGGGGGTGCCCTGGCGGCGGCGCAGGCCTTGCAGCGTTTGAGTACGCAGCTGGCGGCGCCGTTTTTCACCAGCGTTGCGGGCAAGGGTTTACTGCCGGTCAACGACCCGCTCAATGCCGGTTCAACCCTGTGCATCGAACCCGGTTGGCAACTGATCAGCGAGGCCGATGTGGTGCTGGCGGTCGGCACGGAAATGGCCGACACCGATTATTGGCGCGAGCGTTTGCCCATCAACGGTGAGCTGCTGCGCGTGGATATCGACCCACGCAAATTCAATGATTTTTACCCGTGCGCGGTGGCGCTGCACGGCGATGCCAATCAAACGGTTTTGGCGTTGCTTGCGCGCTTGCCGACGGCGCCGCGTAACCCTGAAGCGGCGATCAAAAAAGTCGCCACCTTGCTCCAGGCCGTAGCGCTGGGGCATGGCCCGCTGCAGTCGATCCACCAAGCCATTCTCGACCGCATCGAGGCTGAGCTGCCCGCCAACGCCTTTATCAGCAGTGACATGACCCAGCTCGCCTACACCGGCAACTATGCCTACCCGAGCCGCACGCCGCGCAGCTGGCTGCACCCCACCGGCTACGGCACCTTGGGCTATGGCTTGCCCGCCGGTATTGGCGCCAAGTTCGGTGCGCCGCAGCGCCCGGGGCTGGTGCTGGTGGGCGATGGCGGTTTTCTCTACACCGCTCAGGAACTGGCGACCGCCGTGGAGGAACTGGACAGCCCGCTGGTGGTGCTGCTGTGGAACAACGACGCCCTCGGCCAGATCCGCGATGACATGCTCAGCCTGGACATCGAACCCATCGGCGTGCTGCCGCGCAACCCGGATTTCGCACTCTTCGCCCAGGCGTTCGGGTGCACCGTGAACCAGCCAAAAAACCTGGATGAATTGCAGACGGACCTGCGCAACGGTTTCAAACGCAACGGCGTGACTTTGATCGAGTTGAAGCATGCCTATGCCTGTTGATCTTTAAAGGAGCAAGACCATGAGCGAAAACAACAACAAAATGACTCAAGCGATGCACCGACGGGACTTCCTCAAACACAGCGCGGTAGCGGGCGCGGTGGCGGCAGCGTTTTCCATGGGCCTGCCGTTACACGCGCTCGCCGAAGACGCGGTGCCAAAGCCAGGCGGTGTGTTGCGCCTGGGCCTGGCCGGCGGCAGCACCACCGATTCGCGTGACCCCGGTTCCTGGGTCGACACCTTTACCTTCGTCGGCTTCTCGGCGGTGTACAACACGCTGACGGAAATTGCCGTGGACGGCACCGCGATCCCCGAACTGGCCGAACGCTTTGAATCCACCCCGGACGCGCGCGTGTGGACCTTCCACCTGCGTCAGGGTGTGACCTTCCACAACGGCAAAAGCCTGACGGCCGACGACGTGGTGGCGTCGATCAACCATCACCTGAGCAAGGATTCCACCTCGGCGGCCAAGACTGTGCTCGGCGATGTCGCCAGCGTCAGCGCCAAGGGCGGTGACGCGGTGGTGTTCGAGTTGCATTCGGGCAATGCGGATTTTGCCTATGTGGTCGCCGATTACCACCTGGTGATCATGCCCGCCAAAGACGGCGCGGCCGATTGGCAGGCCGGCGTGGGCACCAGCGGCTACCGCCTGAAAAGCTTTGAACCCGGCGTGCGCATGGACCTGGAGCGCTACCCCGATTACTGGAAACCCGGCCGCGCGCACTTCGCCAGTGCTGAATTACTGGCCATTGCCGACGGCGCGGCGCGGGTGAACGCGCTGGTGACCGGGCAAGTCGATGTGATCAACAAAGTCGACTTGAAAACCGTGGCGTTGCTCAAGCGCAACCCAGGTTTGGTGATTGAAGAAACCAAGGGTGCCCAGCACTACACCTTCCCGATGCTGTGCGACAGCAACGAATTCAAGAACAACGACATTCGCATGGCGATGAAACACGCCATCAACCGCGAAACCCTGCTGGCTTCGGTGTTGCACGGCTATGGCCTGGTGGGCAACGACCACCCGATCCAGCCGGGCAGCCGCTTTATCAACGCCGCGCTGGAGCAGCGCACGTACGACCCGGACAAGTCGCGCTTTTACTTGCGCAAGGCCGGGGTGGAGTCGCTCAAGGTGCGCCTGCAAGCTTCGGACGCCGCCTACACCGGTGCGGTGGATGCCTCGGTGCTGTTCAAGGAGCAGGCGCGCCAGGCCGGTATTGACATCGATGTGGTGCGCGAACCGGCCGACGGGTACTTCTCCAACGTGTGGATGAAGCAGCCGTTCACCACCTCATTTTGGTACAGCAGCCTGACCGCCGACCGCATGTTCAGCATCGGCTACGCCAAAGGCGCGGCCTGGAACGAAACCCACTGGGATAACGCGCGCTTCAACCAACTGCTCACCGCCGCCCGTGGCGAGATGAACGCGCCGTTGCGCCAGGAGATGTACAACGAAATGCAGGCCCTGTGCCGGGACGATGGCGGTGCGATTGTGCCGCTGTTTGCCAGCTCCGTAGCGGCGCGTTCGAACCGGGTCAACCATGGACCACTGACTGCGCCTTATGGTGAGTTGGATGGGTTGCGGTTGATCGAACGGTGGTGGCAGGCCTAGAGACCTCCAAACAATGAAGATCCAATGTGGGAGCGGGCTTGCTCGCGAAGGCTGTGTGTCAGTCAACACATGCATCAACTGACTGACCGCTTTCGCGAGCAAGCCCGCTCCCACAGGGGATTTATGGTGGTTTCTGGAGCAGGAGCAATGCACTCATGAATAGCTTGTTAACACTCATCCTCCAACGCCTGGCCCTCGGCGTGCTGTCGTTGTTCGCGGTCTCGGTGATTATCTTCCTCGCCGTGGGCATGCTGCCGGGCGACATCGCCCAGGCCATGCTCGGCCAGTCCGCTACCCCGGAAACCGTGGCGGCGTTTCGCGCGCAGTTGGGCCTGGATTTGCCGCCATTCACGCGCTTTGCGCAATGGCTGGTGCGCCTGCTGCACGGCGATCTGGGCGCCTCACTGGCCAACCAGCGGCCTATCGCCGAGCTGATCGGTGCGCGCCTGGGCAATACGCTGAGCCTGGCGGCGCTGGCGGCATTGGTCTCGGTGCCCACCGCGCTGGTGCTGGGCATGCTCGCGGCGCTGTACCGCAACAGCTGGTTTGATCGCCTGCTCAACACCACGGCCTTGAGCGCTGTGTCGTTCCCGGAGTTTTTTGTCGCGTACCTGCTGATCCTGGTGTTTTCGGTGAAGCTCGGCTGGTTTCCCAGCCTGTCCAACCTGGCGCCGGACGCGTCATTCGGCACGGTCCTTGTGCGCTCCGTATTACCGGTGGCGACGCTGAGTCTGGTGGTGATCGCGCAGATGATGCGCATGACCCGCGCCTCCTTGATCAACCTGCTGGCCAGCCCCTACATCGAAATGGCCCGGCTCAAGGGCATCAGCCAGTCGCGGATTATCTGGCGGCATGCATTGCCCAATGCGCTGGCGCCGATCGTCAACGTGGTCGCGCTGAACCTCGCGTACCTGGTGGTGGGCGTGGTGGTGGTCGAGGTGGTGTTTGTGTACCCAGGGTTGGGCCAGTTGTTGGTGGACTCGGTAGCCAAGCGCGACATCCCGGTGGTGCAGGCGTGCAGCCTGATCTTTGCCGCCACCTACATTCTGCTCAATACCTCGGCGGACGTGCTGTCCATCGCCAGCAACCCACGCCTGATGCATCCCAAGGGGTAGACCATGAGCCTGTTGAGCCAAGTGGCCAGGGCGCCGTTGAGCGCCAAGTTCGGCCTGTTGATCATTGTGGTGTACATCGCCGTGGCGCTGTTTGCACCGCTGCTGGCGCCGTATGGCGAAACCCAGGTGGTGGGCGAGGGCTTCGCGCCCTGGAGCGGCCAGTTTCTGCTGGGCACCGATAACCTGGGGCGCGATATGTTCAGCCGCCTCGTCTACGGCGCGCGCAACACCTTGGGCATCGCCTTCCTCACCACCACGCTGGCGTTTCTGCTCGGGGGGTTGAACGGCCTGGTGGCGGCGATCAAGGGCGGCTGGATCGACCAGGGCTTGTCGCGTGTAGTGGATATCCTGATGGCGATCCCGCAGCTGATTTTCGCCTTGCTGATCCTCAGCGTGGTGGGCACCAACGCCACCTCGCTGGTGCTGGTGATTGCGCTGCTGGATTCGACGCGGGTGTTTCGCCTGTCCCGCGCCGTGGCAATGACCGTGGTGGTGCAGGACTTTGTCGAAGCGGCGCGCTTGCGTGGCGAAGGGCTGTGGTGGCTGGTCACTCGCGAAGTATTGCCCAACGCCGCCGCGCCGTTGATTGCTGAGTTCGGCCTGCGTTTCTGCTTTGTGTTCCTGTTTATCAGCGCGTTGTCGTTCCTCGGCCTGGGCATTCAACCGCCTACCGCCGACTGGGGCAGCATGGTGCGCGACAACGCGGTGTTGATCACCTTTGGCGATATCAGCCCGTTGCTGCCGGCGCTGGCGGTGGCGTTGATTACGGTCAGCGTGAATTTTGTCGTCGACTGGATGCTGCATAAATCCAGCGGCCTGAAGGAGTGCTGAGGATGGACACGCCATTGCTGGAAATCCGCAACCTGCAGGTCGAGGGGCATTACGAAGACGCCTGGCACCCGCTGATCAAAGGCATCGATTTGACCTTGCAGCGCGGCGAGGTGCTGGGCCTGATCGGCGAGTCGGGGGCGGGTAAATCCACCCTCGGCCTGGCGGCGATGGGCTACGCGCGCGATGGCTGCCGCATTGTCGGGGGCTCGGTGTGTTTTGACGGTATTGAGTTGCTGAAGGCCAAGCCCGAGGCCCTGCGTAAATTGCGGGGCCTACGCATCGCCTATGTGGCGCAAAGCGCGGCGGCGTCGTTCAACCCGGCGCACCGCCTGATCGACCAGCATGTGGAAACGGCGGTGGTCAACGGCGGTATCAGCCGCGCCCAGGCCGAGCGCGAGGCGGTGGCGTTGTACCGCGTGTTGCGCCTGCCCAACCCTGAGACCATCGGCCAACGCTACCCCCACCAAGTCTCGGGCGGGCAGTTGCAGCGGGTCATGACGGCGATGGCCATGGCCTGCCACCCGGACCTGATCATCTTCGACGAGCCCACCACTGCCCTTGACGTCACCACCCAGATCGAAGTGCTGGCGGCGATTCGCGACGCGGTGAAAACCTTCGGCAGCGCCGCGCTGTACATCAGCCACGATTTGGCGGTGGTCGCGCAGATGGCCGACCGCATCATGGTGCTGCGCCACGGCAAGCGGGTGGAGGAAGCCGACACCCGCAGCATGCTCAGCCAGCCGCAACAGGACTACACCAAATCCTTGTGGGCGGTGCGCAGTTTTCGCACCGAGCCCAAGGCCTGCCCGGCCCAGGAAGCGCCGCTGCTGGACGTGCGCCAGGTGTGTGCCAGTTATGGGCATCAACCGGTGCTGCATGATGTGTCGATGCAGCTGTATCGCGGCCAGACCCTGGCGGTGATCGGTGAGTCCGGCAGCGGCAAAAGCTCCACCGCACGTTTGATTACCGGGCTGTTGCCGGCCACGGCGGGGCAGGTGTTGTATGACGGCGAAGCGCTGCCGGTGGATTTTCGGCAGCGCAGCAAGGAGCAGTTGCGGCGCATCCAGATGATCTACCAGATCCCCGACACAGCACTGAACCCGCGCCAGCGTATCGTCGACATCATCGGCCGGCCGCTGACGTTTTACCTGGGCCTCAAGGGTAAAGAAATGCGTGCACGGGTTGCCCAATTGCTGGAGATGATCGAGCTGGACCCGGCAGTGTTCATGGAGCGCCAACCTCGCGAGCTGTCCGGCGGGCAGAAGCAACGCATCTGCATCGCCCGCGCGCTGGCGGCCGACCCGCAGTTGATCATCTGCGACGAAGTCACCTCGGCCCTCGACCAACTGGTGGCTGAAGGCGTGCTGAAGTTGCTCAACCGCATCCAGCAGCAACTGGGTGTGGCTTACCTGTTTATCACCCATGACGTCGCCACTGTGCGCGCGATTGCCGATGAGGTGGTGGTGATGCAGCAGGGCAGGGTGGTCGACCAGGGCAGCCGCAACCAAATTTTTACCCCGCCGTACCAGGACTACACCGGCCTGTTGTTTTCATCGGAGCCGGAAATGGACCCGGACTGGCTCGATCATTTGCTGGCCCAACGGGCGGCGCCCACCGTTTGAGGAGTTCACATGAAGGTTTTGATCGTTCACGCGCACCCTGAGCCGCAGTCCTTTACTGCTGCCTTGCGCGATCAGGCGGCCACCACGTTGCGGGCCCAGGGGCACGAGGTGCAGGTGAGTGACCTGTATGCCATGCAGTGGAACCCGGTGGCCTCGGCCGCGGATTTTTCAACGCGGGAGAATCCCGACTATCTGGTGTATGCCCTCGAGCAGCGCCTGGGTGTAAAGAAGCAGTCGATTGCGACGGATATCCAGGGCGAACTGGATAAGCTGCTATGGGCTGACTTGCTGATCCTCAACTTTCCGATTTTCTGGTTTTCGGCGCCGGCGATGCTCAAGGGCTGGATCGACCGGGTGCTGGTGTCGGGCGTGTGTTACGGCGGCAAGCGTTTTTACGATCAGGGCGGCCTGGCGGGCAAGCGGGCGTTGGTCACGGTGACCCTGGGCGGGCGCGAGCATATGTTTGGCGAGGGCGCGATTCATGGGCCGTTGGAGGCTATGTTGCAACCGATTCTGCGCGGTACGCTGGCGTATGTCGGGTATGAAGTGCTGGCGCCGTTTGTGGCGTGGCATGTGCCGTATATCAGTGATGAGGCGCGGCGCGATTTTCTGCTGGGGTACGAGCAGCGGCTGCAAGGGCTGACGCAAGAGCAGCCTTTGGCGTTTCCGAAATTGGCGCAATTTGATGAAGCGTTGTATCCCCTGACTTGAGTCATGCACGGTCCAAATGTGGGAGCGGGCTCGCTCGCGAATGCGGTCTATCAGTGCCAAATGTGCTGACTGATCCACCGCTTTCGCGAGCAAGCCCGCTTCCACATTTTGATCTCCATGGATCAGTTGCTTTTGTGGTGTTCCCGCAAACGCTCGGCCGCACTGCGCAACAACTGCTCGGTGCCGTCCCAGCCCAGGCAACCATCGGTCACCGACACGCCGTATTTCATCGACGCACTCAACGGCTGGCAACCTTCGAACAGGTGGCTTTCGAGCATCATGCCGATCAGCGAGGTGTCGCCTTGCAGGCGCTGTTCCAGCACCTCGTTGAACACTGCCGGTTGACGCAGCGGGTCTTTGCCACTGTTGGCGTGGCTGCAATCGACCATGATCCGTGGCGCGACCTTGGACGTGGCCAGGTCGTGTTTTACCTGCGCCACGCTTTGCGCATCGTAGTTCGGCCCACGGTGACCGCCGCGCAGCACCAGGTGGGTGTCGGGGTTGCCCGGGGTCTGGATGATCGCCGGATGGCCCTGGCTGTCGACGCCGAAGTGGCGGTGCGGGTGTGACGCCGAGCGCATTGCATCACAGGCAATCGCGACGCCGCCGTCGGTGCCGTTCTTGAAGCCGACGGGCATGCCCAGGCCACTGGCCATTTCGCGGTGGATCTGCGATTCGGTGGTGCGCGCGCCAATCGCGACCCAACTGAGCAGGTCATCGAAGTAGCCGGCAGCCATGGGTTGCAGCAGCTCGGTGGCGACCGGCAGGCCCAGGCGCAGCATTTCGCGCATCAACTCGCGGGACAGGGTCAAGCCTGCGGCCATGTCATCACTGCCATCTAAATGCGGGTCGTAGGCCAGGCCTTTCCAACCGATGGTGGTGCGCGGTTTTTCAACGTAGGCGCGGATCACCAGCAGCATCTGGTCGCTGACTTCAAGCGCCAGCTTCTTGAGGTTGCGCGCGTATTCCATGGCCGACTCGGGGTCGTGGATCGAGCACGGGCCGACAATCACCAGCAAACGTGAATCTTCGCCATTGAGAATGGCGCGCACGGCTTGGCGATGGGCGTGGATCTGTTCGTGGAGGAACGGGCTGAGGGGCAGTTGGTGCTTGAGCTCAAGGGAGCTGGGCAGGCGCTGGGTCAGGGCCTCGTTGGCGCTGGACAGGTTGGCAACAGGCAAAGCGGCGGTGGCAGAGTTCATATTCAAGGCTTCCTGGGCAAGCGGCGGGCTGTTCCCGCACGCTCTGCCCTACTGGGGTGTTCGACAATTGGCCGTAGTGGCTACGTGTGTTGGCTTGCCACCGATAGGTGACCGATCGGAGGCGGCAGGCTGGCCCGAACGGAGCTTGCTAAATCGCCATGCAGTGCAGGTGTCGTAGCGGTAATAGGTGGCGTAGTTCATGTCTTTATTCCTCTGAGTAATCTGCAAAATTTATAGGGCCTGAAAAAACGAAACCCCCGGTCGGGGAGCCGACCGGGGGTTAGATTTCTCTGGTAGGCGACCCCTTGAGTAGTGGGCGCCGATTTCAGGTATCAGGCGCGCCAGTGGCTAAACCAATACCCAAAATAAAAGCTGGCCAGTGCGCTCAAACCGTTCACGCGGGTAGCCGACACCGAGCGCGAAGCGCTGGCAGCAGGGCAAACCTGAATGTGGGTGAGTTGCAACATGGTGTGTCTCCAAATGATGGGCTGAGCTTACTAGAGGCGCACGGTTGGGTTCAATCAGTAATTTCTATCGCGTGAGGTACTTACGGCTATGGAGCGAGTACCGATATGCTGATTACACTTTGATAATGATTGCCAGGACGCGACCATGACTGCCTTGACCCTCGCTGCTGCCCAAACCCTCTCCATCGCAGGCGACCTGCCGGCCAATATCCAGCGGCACGTGGCGTTTATGCAGGCGGCGGCGGAACAAGGCGTGCAATTGCTGGTGTTTCCAGAGCTGTCATTGACGGGCTATGAGCCGTCATTGGCGGCCGGTTTGGCGATAGCGCCTGATGACGCCGTGCTTATGCCGTTGCGCGAGATGGCGCGGGAACTGCGGTTGACGGTGGTGGTGGGGATGCCGATTCGCCTGGCACCCCACACAGGCGTGTTGATCGGCGCACTGGTGTTGGGGGCGGACGGTTCGCTGAGGGTCTATACCAAGCAGCATCTGCACCCAGGCGAAGAAGTGGCGTTTATCCCAGGGCAGGGCGGCGCATTACTCGAATGGGGTGAAGATCGGTTTGCGCTGGCGGTGTGCGCTGACTTTTCCGATGCCAGTCACCCGCGTGCTGCGGCAGAATCGGGGGCTAACGTGTATGCCGCGGGCGTACTGATCAGCGAGGGCGGTTATGCCACTGACGCCTCATTGCTCGAGGGCTATGCGACTGAACATGGCATGCTCGTGCTGATGGCCAATCACGGTGGCCCGACGGGCGGCTGGACATGTGCAGGGCGCAGCGCGATTTGGGGCGCGCAGGGTTTGATCAGCGCAGCACCTGGCGTTGGCAGTGCGTTGGTGATCGCCCAGCGGCAGGGCGGGCGCTGGACCGGGCGGCACCTGGCAATCTGAATCGGAAAGGAGCAGGCAATGGCATTTCACTTGCGCGCGGCCACGGACCAGGACCGCTCGTTTGCGCGCACCCTTACCCGCCAGGCGATGGATCGCTATTACGAGCATTACGGCTTCATATGGTCAAACGACGGCTTTGATGTTGGCTGGGCGGCTCGAGAAAGCTGGATGATCTGCTGCGACGATGAGGTCATTGGTTTTATCAGCTTGAGCTACGACGACGATGCGCTGTTTATTCGCGAACTGCACTTGATCGAAGCGTGTCGCGGGCAGGGCGCTGGCAGTTGGGTGTTGGAGCAGATGGTTCTGAAAGCGCGCGTGCAAGGGCTGGGGTGGCTGCGCCTGACAGTGTTCAAGATCAATCCGGCCAGAGCCCTCTATTTGAGGCAAGGGCTGAGCATTGTCAGGGAAGATAACTGCTTCTGGTGCATGGAGCGTGAGTGTCACGCAGCCCAGTCGGACTAATAACAGGCACGCCGTACGAATAAGCGCATACTGCTGTCAGGAAACAGCTTCCGTATCGCGGTTTTGAGCAACGGGCTCATCCACGATAATCCCTTCTTTCATGCCCAGCAGGACTGCCACCTTATGGGCTTCCCCGCGCCGTCCCTTTTTACGCCCCGCGAGCACTTGATACGTCGTGGCCGGATCAACGCCGTGTTCCCGGGCAAACGCTTGAACTGACTTGCCTTGATGTTCCAACCAAGCCTTGGCTTGTGCAGCAGTGCGAATACCGGGCATAGTTCAAAACCGTTCAAGTTTGTGTAAAACGAGATGAGTGTGTCACCTCTAGGGGTGTGCCAGATAGGATCATACATCCAAATGAGTGGAATCGGTTCGCGTTTAAGGCAGGAGAGAGAACGTCTTGGCCTGTCGCAGAAAATGTTTGGTGAAATCGGCGGCGTTGAAGCAAACGCCCAAGGCAAGTACGAGAGCGGTGGCCGTGCGCCCAAGGCGGACTATTTGTCACGGGTGGCCGAGCGTGGTGTGGATGTTTTATATGTGCTCACCGGAAGCCCTACGCCTATCCAGCTGGAAAACCTGAGCCAGCTTGAAGAGAAAATCCTGGAAGACTACCGGGCGATGTTCAAGGAAGATCAGGACGCTATCCGCCGCCTTACCTCCACACTGGCGGAACACTGCGTGTCGCAGAGCGCAAAACACAAGCCATCTTCCCCGCAAAGCTGACCTTTTGCTCAGTAAAATCGGTTGTCTGCCGCAAGGCGCAAGCCGATAGTGTGCGTAAACACTATATATATGACGCTTGCAGCTAGGTCTGCGCCTTGGTTTTTTGCTAAGGTGTTCAGCAACCTATAAGACCATATCGCGAGGTGTCTGCTTGATTAGGGTGCTAGTAGTCGATGACCATGATCTCGTTCGTACAGGCATTACACGAATGCTGGCTGACATCGATGGCCTGCAAGTAGTCGGTCAGGCCGAGTCGGGGGAGGAATCCCTGATCAAGGCCCGGGAGTTGAAACCCGATGTGGTTTTGATGGACGTCAAGATGCCTGGGATCGGCGGTCTTGGTGCCACTACCAAATTGTTGCGCAGCCATCCGGACATTAAAGTCGTGGTGGTTACCGTGTGCGAAGAGGACCCGTTTCCGACACGTCTGCTACAGGCGGGTGCGGCCGGTTACTTGACCAAAGGCGCAGGCCTGGCAGAGATGGTGCAAGCCATTCGCCTGGTGTTTGCCGGCCAGCGTTATATCAGCCCGCAGATCGCCCAGCAGTTGGCGATCAAGTCGTTCCAGCCCACCAGTGACTCGCCGTTTGATGCGCTGTCGGAGCGGGAAATCCAGATCGCCCTGATGATCGTTGGTTGCCAGAAAGTGCAGACCATCTCCGACAAGCTGTGCCTGTCGCCCAAGACCGTCAACACCTACCGCTATCGCATCTTCGAGAAGCTCGCCATCAGCAGTGATGTTGAATTGACCCTGCTCGCGGTGCGCCACGGCATGGTGGACGCCAGCGCCTGACATGACCACACCGTTTGATCCGAGTGCCTTTCTCTCAACCTGCAGTGGCCGCCCCGGCGTGTACCGCATGTTCGACAGCGAGGCACGCCTGCTTTACGTGGGCAAAGCCAAGAACCTCAAGAACCGCCTGGCGAGCTACTTTCGCAAGACCGGCTTGGCGCCAAAGACCGCGGCCCTGGTGGCGCGTATTGCCCAGGTCGAAACCACCATCACTGCCAATGAAACCGAAGCGCTGCTGCTTGAGCAGACGCTGATCAAGGAGTGGCGGCCGCCCTACAACATCCTGCTGCGCGACGATAAATCCTACCCCTACGTGTTTTTATCCGACGGCAATTTCCCACGGCTGAGCATTCACCGTGGCGCGAAGAAGCAGAAGGGCAAATATTTCGGCCCTTATCCAAGTGCCGGTGCGATCCGCGAAAGCTTGAGCCTGCTGCAAAAGACCTTTTTTGTGCGCCAGTGCGAAGACAGCTTTTACAAAAACCGTACGCGGCCATGCCTGCAATACCAGATCAAGCGCTGCAAGGCACCGTGCGTGGGCCTGGTTGAACCGGCGGAGTACGCCGAGGATGTGCGCCATTCGGTGATGTTCCTCGAAGGACGCAGTAATGCGCTCACCGATGAACTCTCCAGCGCCATGGAGCAGGCTGCCAGTACGCTGGATTTTGAGCGCGCCGCCGAGCTGCGTGACCAGATCTCCCTGCTGCGCCGTGTCCAGGACCAGCAGAGCATGGAAGGCGGCACGGGCGACGTCGACGTGATCGCCGCCTTCGTCAACCCAGGCGGCGCCTGTGTGCACCTGATCAGCGTGCGTGGCGGCCGGGTGCTGGGCAGCAAGAACTTCTTCCCGCAGACGGGCATTGATGAGGAGGTAGCTGAAGTCATGGCGGCCTTCCTCGGCCAGTACTATGTCAGCAGCCCCGAGCGCGATTTGCCCTCGGAGCTGATCGTCAACGTGGTGCACGAAGACTTCCCCACACTGATCGAGGCCATCCACGAGCTGCGCGGCCGCGAGCTGGACATCAGCCACCGCGTGCGTGGCACCCGTGCCCGCTGGCAGCAACTGGCGGTGACGAATGCCGAGCAGGCCCTGAGCGCGCGTCTGGCCAATCGACAGCACGTGGCGGCACGTTTCGACGCCCTTGCCGAAGTCCTCAACCTGGACGAACCGCCCCAGCGTCTGGAGTGTTACGACATCAGCCATTCCAGCGGTGAAGCCACGGTGGCGTCCTGCGTGGTGTTCGGGCCGGAGGGGCCGATCAAATCCGACTACCGGCGCTACAACATCGAAGGCGTGACCCCCGGCGATGACTATGCCGCCATGCATCAAGCCCTGACGCGGCGCTTCAGCAAGTTGAAGGACGGGGAGGGCAAGCTGCCCGATATCCTGCTGGTGGACGGCGGCAAGGGCCAGCTGTCCATGGCCCGTGACGTGCTCAATGAACTGGCGGTGCCCGACCTTATCCTGCTCGGCGTGGCCAAGGGTGCCACACGCAAGGCCGGTTTCGAGACGTTGTACTTGAATGATGCCGCCCATGAGTTCACTTTGAAGGGCGACTCACCCGCGCTGCACTTGATTCAACAGATCCGCGACGAAGCCCACCGTTTTGCCATTACCGGCCACCGCGCCCGTCGCGGCAAAACCCGACGAACCTCAACCCTGGAAGGGGTGGCAGGCGTGGGACCGACACGCCGTCGTGACCTGCTTAAACATTTTGGTGGCTTGCAGGAGCTTTCCCGTGCCAGCATTGACGAAATTGCCAAAGCACCCGGTATCAGTAAAAAGCTCGCTGAGTTGATTTATGCGAATCTGCATAGCGAATAGAATGCCTTTCCACCTCGTAGCCAGTTGTGCCGATGAATATCCCTAATCTGATCACCGTTCTACGCGTCCTGCTTATCCCGATTTTCATTTTGCTGTTCTATTTGCCGTACGAATGGAGCTATGCCGCCTCCAGTTCAGTGTTTGCCTTCGCCGCCGCAACCGACTGGCTCGACGGCTATCTGGCTCGTCGTCTGGAGCAGAGCACGCCCTTTGGCGCGTTCCTGGACCCGGTGGCCGACAAACTGATGGTTGCGGTCGCCCTGGTCCTGCTGGTGCAGGAGCATGGCAACCTGTGGCTGACCCTGCCGGCCGCCGTGATCATCGGCCGCGAGATCGTCGTCTCGGCCCTGCGCGAATGGATGGCTGAAATCGGCGCCCGCGCCCACGTAGCCGTCTCCAACATGGGCAAATGGAAAACCGCCGCGCAAATGCTTGCACTGGTGATCCTGCTGGCCAACCCGTCGGACTTCTCGTTCTGGGTGCTTACTGGATACGCCTTGCTGCTGATCGCCGCCGGCCTGACCTTGTGGTCCATGCTCCAGTATTTGCGCGCTGCCTGGCCTCACCTGCGCACCACTGTGGAAAAGAAATAAAACTTTTTTGAATCAAGGGGTTGACGGGTTCTGATAATTCTATAGAATGCGCACCACCAAGACGCGGGAATAGCTCAGTTGGTAGAGCACGACCTTGCCAAGGTCGGGGTCGCGAGTTCGAGTCTCGTTTCCCGCTCCAATTATCGATCTACAGAGTTCCATGGAAGTCTGTAAGTCATTGAAAATAGACGCTTAGGCGTCTTTTTTCGTTCCAGTGCGATCCACCGAAAACCACCGGTATCCGGACTTTTTTAGTCCAGAAGTTAGTCCATGAAATCCGGGTGGTCGCGGTGCGGTTTGTTGCTGGAGAGGAGCGTTTGAGGTAACGAGCATCTATCCCTGAATCCTCTATTCAGGAGCTCGTACTATGGCACTCTCAGATGCAGCGGTTCGCCAGGCCAAGGCGACCGGCAAAGACTATACCCTCGGTGATATTGATGGCCTGTCTCTGGCTGTGACGGCCTCGGGTGGGCGTTCGTGGCACTTTCGCTACTGCTGGGCTGGCAAGCAAAAACGCATGTCGTTGGGGACCTATCCCGAAGTCGGTCTGCGGGAGGCCCGCGCTCTGCGGGATGAGGCACGCGCGTTGCTGGCCAAGGGGATCAACCCTCGGGTTCACCGCAAACACACCCGTCATGTCGTCCGGCAGGCGGATCAAAACACGTTCAAAAGCATGTTTGACCGTTGGGTCGCGCACCGGGCCCTGACGCTCAAGGATGGCCGTCAAAGTACCCTGGCTCAAATCCGCCGTATCTTCAACAAGGATGTACTGCCCACCCTGGGTAAGCGATCACTCTTTGAGATCAGGCGCCCGGACTTGCTGGAGGTACTGGCAAGGATCGAACAACGCCGCGCCTTCACCACGGCAGAGAAGTGCCGAACCTGGTTCAACCAGCTGTTTCGTTTCGCCTTGGTGAAAGCATCGGGTCTGGAGCAGAACCCCGCTTCGGACTTGGATGTGGTGGCGGCTCCCAAACCGCCTGTGGCCCATCACCCCTTCTTGCGTATCACCGAGCTTCCGGCGTTGCTGCGCACCTTGCGCGGTTACGGTGGGATGCCTCAAACCCAGCTGGGCATCCGCTTGTTGCTGCTCACGGGGGTGCGGACCGGGGAGCTTCGCTGGGCGACGCCCGACCAATTTGACCTTGATCAGGCGCTGTGGATCATTCCCCCGGAAGTGGTTAAGCAACTGCAGCTGGAAATGCGTAAGGAAGGCAAGCGTTCCCAGGACATTCCTCCCTATATTGTGCCGCTGTCGGTACAGGCGCTGGAGGTGGTGCGTTACCTGCTTCAGCAGATGCGGCCGGCCCAGCGTTACCTGTTGAGCCATCGCAGCGACCTGGGCAAGCGGATCAGCGAAAACACGCTCAACGGTGCGTTACGCCGGATGGGGTACGCCGATCAACTGACTGGGCACGGGATACGGGCGACCCTGTCCACGGTGCTGCATGAAATCGGCTATCCGAAGGTCTGGGTGGATGCGCAGTTGTCCCATGCGGACCCGGACAAGGTCAGCGCCGCCTACAATCATGCCGAATATGTGGAGTTGCGTCGCCGCATGATGCAGGACTGGGCCGATCGCCTGGATCTGCTGGAGCAGGGGCGGGTGGAGGCGGCCAGCACGCATTTGACCATTCGTCTGGAGGGTTCAGCTTTGCCTGCCGAGGGTGCCGAATTGAACCCCTCCGCGTCTTTGAAGGTTCTGGTCATGCCCAGCTCGCCCTCGGCGCCGGTGACTGAGCGGGCGAGTCTGCGGTTATCGGCGGTTCCCCAAACGCCTCAGCCACCTGAGCCGGTGGAGGCCGCACCACCGTCTGCTATCCAGCAGCAACGGCAGGCGATGTTGGACGACTTTGAAGCCCCTCACAATCTTTCAGTTCAGGCGTTCGCCCGGCTGGTGGGCAAATCCCGCGATCAGATCAATCGCGATATCAAGGCACGACGCTTATTGGCGATCAGTCTGGGCAATCGTGGGCATCGGATACCTGACTGGCAGTTGGACCCTGTGCGCCATTCATTGGTCCAGGCTGTGCTGGGGGAGGCGGCCGAGGCGGATAGCTGGACGGTGTACCGGGCGCTGTCGCAGCCCTGTGCGCAATTCAATGGGAGGGTGCCGATCGAAATAGTGTCGCCGAGCAACTTCAATAAAACGTGCAAAACCCTGTGTGTGGCCTTGCAAGACCATCGTGGTTGAGTCAGGGAGCCAAGCGCATTGGGGTCTATCCTGTGGGCTTTGGTGAGGTTGATAGCCTGTGCCGCTGTCGACGTATTTTGTTACAGGGATGCGCCGCAACGTGCCAGGTAGTGCATGGGCAGAGGGGCATGATGGCGATAAGCTGTGATGGTCAATTCAGCAGGTTCAAGGAGCGAAGCACGCTATGAGTCCGGAAGAGCCAGTTACGTTTTTGATCGATGTCATCAAGAGTACGAGTACCACGTATACCCCGTCGATTCGCACGGCAGCCATTGATGGCTTGGGGTATGTGGGAGGGGGTGAGGTGAGGGCGTTTCTGGTTGGGCTGATCAAGTCCACCAACACGCGGTATACCCCTGCGATGCGAGCAGCCGCGGCGGTGGCGCTAGGGCGTGCCGCTCAAGGATAAGCCTGTGCGCGAAGGAAAGTGTCGTCACTGTCGGTTAACCCGGCAGAGACGCCCGCGCTGAGATCCAATAACAAGGAAGATTGTTGAGTGGCTATTCGATTTCGTAAATCTATCAAGTTGGCCCCAGGTGTACGCATGAACCTGAGTGGCTCGGGTGTCGGCTGGACGCTGGGCCCACGCGGCGCGAGCGTCGGTATCAGCAAGCGTGGTGCTCGCCTGAATACCAGCCTGGGTGGGTTCTCCAGCAGCCACCGGCTGACAGGGGGCGCCCGACCCGGTGCGGCCGTTTCACCTGCTGCCTCTACAACGTTGGCGGTGACCTGCGCGGTGGATGATACCGGTCTGCTGACTTTCTGCGATGCTCAGGGTTGTCCTCTCTCAGAGGCGCATGTCGACGCGGTGAAGAAGCAGAACCGGGACGCGATCCTTGGTCTGATCCAGCGCAAATGCGACGAAATCAATCAGGCCATTGATGAATTGGGGCGCCTGCATTGGGATGCACCGGACAGTGCGGTTCGTCCCGTCTTTGTGCCGGACGCCTTCCAAACGCCAGAACCACCCGCACCGCAATTCCGCCAGCCGTCCTGGTGGGATCGGTTGTTCAAAAAACGCGTGCAACGCGTGGCCGCAGCCAATGTGCGGGCCGAGGCCGACTACGTGGCGGCGTACCAGGTCTGGTGTGCGGCGCGGGAGCAATTCAAGACGGCGATGCTCGATCGACAGCAATGGATTGAAGAGCGTATCTACACCCAGCCGGAAGCGATGGCCGCTTGGCTGGAAGAAACGTTGCAGGGCATCGCCTGGCCTCGGGAAACCACAGTGGCATTTGAGGTGCTGGAGGATGGCCGCACGCTCGTGCTGGACGTGGATCTACCGGAAATCGAGGACATGCCCAATCGCACGGCGGATGTGCCCAGTCGTGGCCTCAAACTCTCGGTCAAATACCTGTCAACGACACGTTTGCAGCGGTTGTACATGGCCCATGTCCATGGCATTGCCTTTCGCTTGATTGGCGAATCCTTCGCGGCGCTGCCGTTGGCGGAAACGGTGGTGCTATCTGGCTACTCACAACGGCGTGACCCCGCAACCGGGCGCTTACGCGATGACTACCTGTACTCCGTCAAGGTGAGTCGCGACGACTGGGACAAGGTGGATTTCACTCAACTGCCTTCGATCGATGTGATCGAGGCGTTGGGGGTATTCGAGCTGCGCCGTCAAATGACCAAGACCGGAGTGTTCAAGCCGATTGAGCCATTCGTGGTGCAATAGCGTCGGAGAACCTGCAAGGTTGTTTTGAGAACAGAGTCCATTGAGTCTGCAAGTTGTCGTTTGAGGATGGCGACCGCGTTGTTCAAAACAACGCGTGCATCGGGTGGCAGCGGCCATGCGCTGGCTTCTCCCGGAATCGCTTCAATGGCCTGTGCTGGGGCGTGACCGGTTCGGTTAGTCAAGCGTGTAGGTCACCAATGTGCTTCAGGCAGAAGAGGTCAAGGGTGGTGGTGACCGCCGTCGCCCTCCAGACACAAGCGCCGAATACGGCTATGGTAGACCTGCACATAGAGGTGATGGCCGTCACTGGTGCGCATGTAATGCACATCACGCCGCGGGCCTGACACGGATTCCAGGCGGCGCAGTGCGGGTTGTCGCGTCTGTGCGGAGGTCAGGGGTAAATTTATATGCAGATTTTCCACGCGGCAGCGCATGGAAAAATGGCCGTAGAAGCAAACCGATACTAATCGCGCATCCGCTCCGATACGCGCCATGAACCCGTCCAGATGTTGAGCGGGTCGCCACCAGCCATCGTCTTTTGCGCGTGGTGGCAACCAGGCCTCCCCGAGTGCCGTCTGCAGCTGCTCAAGGGAATCGCCGGGACGCAACACGGCGAGACGGGCGCAATCGAGGCGAGGAGTGGGGCGGGACATTGTGTGACGGGAAGCACGAAGGTGTGTGAGCGAGGTATCAAAAGGGTGTTTTGACTGCGCCCGTCGTGCAATAGGAATTTGATGAAATGTGCGGGCGGAAGGGCTGATCGCGACATGTGCGCTTTTCGTTGGGCCGGGGGATATGATCACCTTCCGGCCCGCCGTGACACCTTGGTCCGGTGTCACGCTTTGCAGCGGTAGTCTTGTATGGCAGTGGTCTCCAGGCAATGGAGTTGCCCCATGGTGCGGCATACGGATTTTTCTTCGCCAGAGGGCTCTGCGCGCTTGTAGTCCCAAAATTGGCAGCGCCCCGTGGCGATCGCCAAACCTTGGGACTCCCTGCTTTGGCCGTACTCAAACGGCCCCTGTTGATAGGACAGGACTGCCGCCGGTGGCTTCCCAATATTTCGGTGTTGCGCAGCCTGAAAGGAGCAGCATGGCAGGTGGAATGGCGGCGATGATGGACTTCATTGTCGAGGAGGGTCCTTATGGGTAAAAGTGACTTTTGTAAGCGGCATTTTTTGTTCTTCTAGAGCCGCGTAGTCAGCCTACAGCGGCCCAAACTTGACCGATTTGCAGCCATTGGACAGCAACAATTTGCCATCATCCGCCTCGAACTCGACGACCTTCTTGTCTTGGTCGACGGTGACCGAAATGATGCAGCGATTAGGGTTGTTTACCGTTGCCCAATAGTCGGTATGCACCATCACGTTGCCCTGCATTTCCGAGCTTCGTGACACCACTTCATTGCTGTTGTAGGAGGTGTCCCGGTACCACTGCATCACGACCTGTTTGCCGTCCGCGGTACGATCCATTTTCTGCGGCGGACCAAAGAAATCGATGGCGTCCTGCGCCGGACGGCCCTTCCATTGGCTGCGCGCGTACATTTCCGGGACGTTGTCGAAGCTCACGCAGCCGGTCTGCAGCAGCACTATTGCCAAGGCCAATGCGCCTTTGTATTTCATGTCGATCACTCATTGCTCGAAGGTGCCTATTGGCGCCGAGGGTCATTTTTTCTCGGGTGCACCCAAGAGGAAGTTGAGGTCGCGCATCACGTCCGCGGTGCTGCTCTTGGTGGCCTCAATACGGATCGGCTGGTTGCCCGGCAACTGGTTGAACAATCCCTGCTGTGTGATCGCCACTAGTTGTACATTATCGATGGAGCCAACACCCATCGGCATCATGGCGTTGGACTTGCGTTTGTCCGGGGCGCAGGCGAAATCATAGCCGCGCTCCAGCCAGCTCTTGGGTACCGGAACCCAGCGTTTAGGTGCAGGCAGCACTGTAGTGGCACCGGCGCGCAGATAGGCGGTGGCCGTGTTCACCCTGAGTTGTCGCTCAGGGCAACGCAGCTCAAGCGTGTAACTGACGTAGTTGGGGCTGTTGGGGCTTTCAAACACTTGCATGACGTTCAGCAGCGTATTGCCTGGGTGTTCTTTTACCGCTTTCACGGACTGGGCATCGGCGAAGAACAGATCTCTGTTGGGGGTGTCGCCGGTGCCGAAGATCATCCACCAGTCGGTGGCCAAGGCGGGTGCTGCGCTTAACGACAAGAGGGCGAAAGATGAGCAAGCGAGCAGGCGCTTGCGCAAGCTTGTAGTGTTTTTATTGCGCATGGTCGATCTGATTCCTGGGCTAGTAGAGATGTGGGGGCTCAATTCCGGAAGGTTGGTGAGCTGCGACATCCTAGTTAGCGCCATCCATGCACTTCAATTACGTAGACGCAATCAAGACGGCTCCTGCGAATCGATGAGCATGATCTGTAGGAGATGTCTTTCAATGGCGAGCGGCGAGCGAAATGGCCGCCATTGGGGGCGTCAGCATCAATACACAGTTTCGTTACGAGAACGGTGAACGCACTCCCCGGATCCAGTACCTGATGGCCGTCGCCGCTCGGGGCGTGGATGTGTTTTATCTGCTGACGGGGCGTCGAGTGCTGTTGTGCACTGATAACCTCGACAGTCAGGCGTCCGATGTGCTGACGGCTTATAGGGCGATGCCTGAGGAAGATCAGGCGGCCTTGCGTCGAATTGCGACGGCGTGTGCGCAAATGGGCAGCGATTGAGTCAAGCGCCTGTGAGTGCTTGAAGAGGAGAAACGCGACAACCTCCCGTTTGGGGGAAGTTGTCGCGTACGTTGCCTGATAGCGTGTGATTACTGAAAGAGCTTCATCGCGCCGACCAAGATACCCACAGCGGCAGAGAACATCATGCCCATGCGGATCAAGAGTTTGGTCTCTTGCTGAGCCATCTCGGATTTGAATTGAGCCATCTGCATTTCGGGTCGGTAGCGCAACGTCGGCCGCTTCATGAACAACCGGGCCCGCGCTGGGCCGTAGCAGGCGTGACTGAAATCGGCCACTTCCTGGGCCAGTAAGGGATCGCGGATCCGCGTGGCGTCGATGTCCATGCGCATCTGCCGCAGGTCGGTACCACAGGGGATGGCTGCCACCGCCGCGCCGGTGATGGCCTTGGACAGCGAGTGCATAAAGAACCACCAGGCGGGTAGCTCGACACCACCGCATCAGGAACGTAATGCCGGACCTTGGGCGAGGTGCGCACCGAGCAACCGAAGTTGGTGCAGAACAGCCAGTAGCAGACCCCGACGACGCGGAAGTTCAAACAGTCGGGCGAAGCGATCGAGGCAGTGATCTGCGCACTGTTGAGGGCCAGGGCGGAAAGGGGCATGCCGAGCAGTCCTGCGAGCAGGCCTCGGCGGAGGTGAGACAGAGGGAAGGCAGTCATGACGTAATCCTGCAAACGTGAGTGCCTGCAGTGGATCAGCCTGACGAGGCGGGTGCCTCAAACCATGGGGTCGTGGGGATATCCGTATTTATGAGCGTGGTATTTGTGAGGTGATGCATAGGTATGCCGCCCAGCTGAGAACAATCGATATCGTACAGAAGCTTGATACGGGGCAAATCCCTTGCAACGGCGACTCCCTACTCACTAATGATTGAACGAAGGCGCAGGACAGTCAATGAATGACAATGACTCAATTAGCCTGAAGCGTCTTGAACAAATCGCTTCTGGAGATATGTTCGACAGTTGGCTAATTCAGACTCTTGAGACAGCTTCAATGGCTGCCACGGATGCAGTTCTGGTTACCCGCGATTATCGGATACCTGTGGCGTTTAGTATTTATGAAAGCGAAAAGAATGAATCAGAAGACTCGCTTATTGCTCATGAGGTTCAAGAATACTCCCTCTGGTCGGCCATCAATGGGGCATTGGGGTGGCCGACAAGCAAGGAACTGATGACCAATAGTCGTTTAAAGACCAGCATTCGCTATCCCGAATTCATCAGCAGCGCCGCGAGCATGCTAAACAAGGATAATCTATTCAATTACCTCCGTGAGCAGTTAGAGCGTGCGCCATTATCAGGTCGATCCCCTCCTGCCATTGAGGAGCCTGTAGCATCGGGGCATATATTCAGTAAGTCCACGCAGACACTTTCCATGGCTGGCATAAAACTGCGCAATCAGGATATCTATATAAAATTGTCCGGACGTGGCGAGAGCGTCGTTGATGACTTATATATCAGCATCTACAAAAAACATGCCAACCATACTGAGTGGCTTTGCGCTGTCGCTACTCATGTCAATCGCTCGATGACTTTCCTGCGTATTAACTCAGCGCAGGATGATGATCCAACTTGCACAGCCACGACCTGCCCCGTAGCGACGGCTATCAGTGAGCATGATATTTGGGTCAGTCATTTGGCAGGAGAGGACACATCAATCACCGTCACACTGGTAGACCGATGGCAGTTACTGTCAATCAATATCAGTGTTCCGGCGGCTTTGTCGGAAAGTAAGCAACTCGAAGTCACGGTCCGCACTTCGACCGGTAGAGTCACTCGCTACCCTATTACAGTTCCTCCGAAGTTTCACGGAGCACAGGATTGGCCATTCTATGTGGCAACCTACATCAATCATCGGGTCGATGGTCTTGCATACGGCATATTGCAGGACAATGGAACGATCGTTGCTACACGACCAGCCAACGGCTATCGGATCTTTGCCTGGCATGACTCCGAGATCAATGGCGTTGACTTCAAGGTCGTGGAAAAACCCCTGGCTCAGTGGTTGAATCCCGGAAACCATCGCTTCCCTACTGCCCAGATAGAAGCAGACAGTGTCCCGACAGCCACGCCGGACGAGGTGCCGACACTGAGTATATGGGAAGCATTGAACCAAGCTGATGGCAAGACGCTGGACGCTCGTCCATACCTTGAGCAATTGATTCGACGTTGTCTGGCCAGTGCGGGACTGGACAGCGGTTCCCTCGAGAAGGTCCAGTTCACCGATACCTTGGTGTTCAAGTACGTTGAGGGCAACACCGGGTTTGTTTATGCCGCAGGCGCGGCCTCTGCCCACTTAAAAAGTCATAAACTCTTCACTGTCCTGCAAGTCGCACTGGGAGAGCCGGAACGGCAAAGAAGCGTCTGGGAGCGCGAGATCGACGTCTATTCGAAGAGTGGCCTGATCAATAAGAAGATGATCGAGGTCATCAAGTCGATTCGGGACAAGCTATCTGATGAGTTTTACAAAGATCTTGAAAAACTCTCAAGCGAAGCTGAGTTCAAAAAAGTATTCGCGACCACCTGCCAATCCATTGCGATGGCTCGGGTGGCTGTGTACTTTGACTCACAGCCAACATCGGCAGAGTTTAGTGGGGTGGCGGCCGATTATCTGGTCGCAGACCTCGCCCCTCAATTGGTGTTGCTCAATCACGAAGTAGTCCCGTCACTTATTGCACTGACCAGAGGCTCAGATACAGCGCTACTGGTTTCCCTTAATCCGGCTCTGCCAAACGCCACTACGGTGTTTGACTGGAACTCAAGTCAGGGTTCCGATACCTATCTTAAAAGGCTCCTCAGCTTTATCGAGCCGCACCTGTCCTTATCACAACAATTGCTGTTGACGATTGACGATCTGCGAACATGGCGCGTACGCATTATGACAACCTCGCGCTTTGTCGTCAGGCCCAGACTGAGCTTCCAGTTCACGCCAAACTGGGAAGCTTCATTGCGATTGCAGGCCATTGTGCAAGCAAAATCAGACATGAACTTCCTGGTTTTTACCAGCAGAGAGCAGTACGTCGCGTCCAGACTGCGCTTGCGTCAGACCGCTTTGCGAGCAGTATCGGCCATGGTTGCAATTTTGCTGCCACCCACACTTGGAGTCAGTGCCTTGGTTGTCAACACCCTGACACAGGTCACTATCAACAGCATCGGGCTGTGGTCAAGCGTGGAGTTGGCGAACAATGCTGATCGCAGCACTGATTACGAACGCTACATCAAAGAAGGGAAACTTGGGGCATTGCTTCTGGCCGCTGAGTTGATTGGCGATGCCAATAGTCTCAAAGCACCTGTCGGCCGATTGATCAGGCAAATCAGCGGTCTCGCTCGTACGGCAATACCCGCAATCATCGATAAGAATAAGCCCGTCCCCCCTCTTTCCGAAGACCTGGTGACGGTAGGGCTTTATTTCCAACCGACATCCAATGTGTTGGCGCCACTTGTAGCTGACCTTGTTCGATGTTTTGAACGCTCCGAATCTCAGTTGGCAATTACAGGCTGGGTCAAATGGCCTCACGGCAATGCCTACGACGCATCGTCCTTAGCCAAATCGGTGATGGAGGCCGATGGTTGGGTAGTCGAGGTGCTGGGTGTACTGATGTTTGACCATCCCAGCAGCGAGCTACCCGCACACCACTTTGCATTGCTGGCTAAAAAGTCTGGAACACAGATTGTCGTTGATCTAACGATGCCGCAATACGGTTCATCTAACGTGCGTCGAGCCTATGCGGGCAGCTTGGTAGATTGGGCGTCTCGTTTTGCAACGCTAGAGAAGAATGCAACCCGTGTGCTTTTATACAAACGCTACACCTCTTCGGTTGCCGCCAGCGATGACATGGGGGGCTGGGCACGTAGTGGGGTCGCGGGAGGGAGCCGCTTCATAGACAGCGCCAGTTACACCGTGGTGCATTTTCCCGCTTCGTTCGCAGGCAGTGTTGATAAGCAACTTAACAGACTGTGGGCGAGTTTGAATTCCGCACCCGGTACGAGTGCATCACAAACAAAAACGGACTCGCTCAAGCAAGTCAGCCACTTGGTGACGTTACGCTCCAGCAAGGAAAATGAGCTGCGTCAGCGTATAGGGTTTGCGCAGGTAACTGCGCTGAGAAAGTTTTTGCTCGAGAGGCACCATAACGCTACTCAAACGGCGGCCCAGCTACAGCTCAAGGTTGAAGCGGACATTGAAGTTGAGGGCGTTAACGTTGAGCGCGTTACTAAGCATCTGAACGCCTTAAAGCTGTCAACGCTCGTGCCGCCGAGCCCGCCTGACCCTCAAGCGTTAGCCAGTGCGGTAGCGTGGCTAGTTGCGAGCAGCTTGGCAACCCGAAGCAACAGCGATGTAATTGCGCGAGTTGTGCAAGCGTACGTAACCGGCAGTTCCAAAACGTTTGCATTCTACAATCGCGCAGCAATCAGTGTGCTTCATTCAGAGCTGATAACAGATCCAGACAACTTGGCGGCGCCTACGTTGCGACCCGACAAATTGCCTGCGGCCATCAGCAGTCGCGGTTTGCAGGATTTTTACTTGAAGCAGATAGAGAATGCTGCAGCGACTGAGCGCGGCGAGCGTCTTTTCGCAATAGTTGTGTGTTGTCAGGTTTACGAAAAAGGTAACGAGCTATTGGCAAGAATGCTGTACGTCATCGAGACTCTGCGCCAACAACGATTTGTGAAATTGACTGTTTCACACGAACAGAATCTTGCGGGTATTACTGTGGCGGCAGCGAATCCTTCAAGAACCTCCTCGACGTAATGAGCATTGCTCAGTCACGCGTGTAGGTGTGTCATTACAGGGAGGCTCGCCCCCAAGGGGACAGAACCCCGTTGCGCCTGGCGAGGCGGGTGCCTCAAACAATGGGATGGAGCGCGGTTGCGTATTGATTGGACGTGTCGCCGGTGGGGCGATATAGGCCTGCACCGGAGACAAGGGGGCGACTGTTTATTTCGTGCAGGTCAGCCGCGAATACTTCGGTGGATCCAGCAGGAAACCTGGCGACATGTAGGTTGCACAGTTGAATTTTCGCCCCTTGGCAGTGGTGGCTTCATAGGTCAGGTCGGCGCCGCCCAGAAAGTCAGGCTCGCCTTTTTTCACCGGCCCCATGGTCAGCTCGTCCGTAGAGGCCAGACCCAGCGTTTTGGCCGTCACTTTGTGCATCTGCAGCACATTGGGGTTGGTAGCGCAGCCCGTCAAGGCAGTGGTCAGCACCAACAAGGCAGCAGCGGCGAAGGTTCTTGTCATTGTCACGATGTCTTAGATTTTCGTAGTGGCAGCAAGGTCGCTTCTCACCCGCCGTAAGGTCTAATCACGGCATGTGCAAGGCCTATTCCTTACGGCGTCGGAGTCTAAGGAGGGAGGGGGAGCCTGAGTAGAGTGGCTTTTTTTTGCCTGAAATTTGACGAAAGAGCCAGCGGTGTTTATTTGTTTCTACGGAAAGTCACTGAAACTCAGGGCCGTTAGATACGTTATCGAAACTGTCTACTCTGTAGCCAGGTGCTTATGGCTTCAACGAGTTCTGTCTTGCACTCCACCGGCAGCCAATGCCCGCCGGGTAGGCTCGTCACGGTGAGATCTGCGCAAGCCGCCCGCATTGGATCGCCCAACTGATTGCCTTTGATGCTATTCATCGGGTCGTAATCGCCGTTCACAAACAGTACGGGCAAGGACAAGCGCCCGCCATTGGGCGCTCGATGGGCATAATCGATGTTGGCATCGTCGTTTAGATACCACGCGCAGGGCGCGCGGAAACCGTGCTTCTCAAACGTGCGCACCAGTGCAGCGAAGTCCGCCTCCGGCCAGAGCGCGAGGTCTGGACGGGTGGGGGGAGCACGGTGCGCTTGGCCAAACCGGCCCCCTTTGCTGGTCACTTCGGCATTTGATGCAACCTTGGCGATGTTCGCAGGGTCGCCTCGTCGATAGATCGACGCCAGCGATGCGGCTTTGTCTGCATCAAGATCAGCAACGGCGGACGCAAAATGGGTGTTGTAGTAGCGGTAATAGTCCCATTGACCATCTGGGTACTGGTCCGCTGGGTAGATCGCTCGGTCAATCAGCGGGACAAGCGTCGCCAGCGCGTTCGTGGTGGGGAAGTAAGGGACCGAAATCAGCACAACCCCGCGACTGCGCAGAGGTTCATGAGCGACCCATTCACCTGCCACAACGCTGCCCCAATCGTGGCCCACCCAAATGGCGGGCATTCCACCGAGATGGTCGTGAAGTTCTGCCATGTCTGCCACGATATTTTCAATCGTGTACGCACTGATGGCTGCTGGCGCAGAAGAGGCACCATAGCCGCGCATGTCGGGTGCCACGCAGTGCCAGCCTTCGGCAGCGAACGCTTCCATCTGCGCGCGCCAGATCAGACTGAGCTCCGGCCAACCGTGCAGGAACATCATCAATGGCCCATCGGCAGGTCCCGACTCTACATAGTGCGTCGTATGACGTGGCGTGCTGAAGACACGTGAAGTCAGCTTGGAAGTGGACAAAGGCTCTCCTCATGCTACGCCGGCTGATAGGCGCGAAGTGGCAGACCTATACTGAGCCGTACGCTTCGTGGTGTGTTCCCCTATGACAATGCCTTCATGTCATACAGGCACGACGTTGAACTGTAGGTCACCTCAGGTGCTTTAGCATGGCCGGCCACGTATTTTCAGGTGGGCACCCTTACCCTTTAGCGCAGGGTCGGGCAGGTGAGTTTGCCGGGCGCCTGCCAAATGAGCTTCCGGGTGGGTGTTGAGCCGGCACTCCCCATCGAACAGCCACCTTGCCACGCGATGCCGACCACAATCCTCACAGGCTTACCGAGTCGGTGATGTGTCAGCCATCTCGCGAATTTTACGGTTGCCTGGCCGTGATGAGGTCTTTGAAATAGACAAGCTCGGGGTCGTGCTCATCCAGGTTCTCGATTTGCCCGCTGGGCACAAACTGCGCCTTCGCAAGCAATGCGCCGGCGACCGCGATCAATCGTTGTTCCAGTGCTTCAGCCTCAGAAAGACTGGTGCCATTGTTGATCACCTGCAACGGTTTGGCGCGCTTGTTCGGAATGGGCGCTAGTTTCAGCGCTCGGCTGAGATGAACCCAATAAACGTCGGAACGTTATTTTGCAATGTTTAAAGTGGTTTAATGTTTATGTCGACTCGCGATGGAACCGCAGCAGTCGGCTCGGCATTTGCCGTTGTCATTGACTCACCCCAAGGAGCTACACCATGCAAGGACGTATGCAGTTAAAGCACCTGGCATTTCTGCTGATTCCGCTCGTTGCGGCTTGTACTACACCCGATAGAACGCGTGAATCCGCAGTCTCTACCCAGCCCCAGCAGGCATTGCTGTTCGACAACTGCTCAGTGGGTTGCCCGACCGGCGGAAGCCCGCTGACGCTGAACCGCCAGGCGTATACGCTGAACAACAATGGCTCGACCAAATTTGCCAACTGGGTCTCGTACAAAATCACCAAGGACACACCGGCCAGCGGTCGCCCCCGCGACTGGCAGACCGACCCGGATATTCCCGCCGGCGAAACCCTCGACCCGGTGGATTACAACGGCGCGAATGTCGCGCTCAAAGTCGACCGCGGCCATCAGGCCAATCTTGCTTCGATGGCGGGCGTTCCTGACTGGCACACCCTCAATTACTTGTCGAACATCACCCCGCAGAAGGCCGATCTCAACCAAGGGCCTTGGGCGCACCTTGAAGACCAGGAGCGCAACCTCAGCAAACAGTCAGGCATTGATCAGGTGTACGTCACCACGGGGCCACTGTATGAGCATTTTGTGGGCACGCTTCCGGGTACAAACAAGGTTCACACGATTCCCAGTGGTTACTGGAAAATTATCTTTGTGGGCCGTTCACCTGAAAGCGGTGTTTATGCTTCGTTTGTGATGAATCAGGAAACGCCGAAGGGGGCGAACTTCTGTGACTATCAGGTGCCGGTGAACCAGATCGAGGTGCGCTCGGGGCTGACGTTCTGGAGCAATTTGCCGCCATCGGTGCAGGTCGCGCTGAAGGCGAAGCAGGGCCAGTTACTGAGCCGGCTCGGCTGTAAGTAGCGGTAGATAGGGGGCTTTAGCCGTCGATCAATATTGACGGCTAATGCCACTCGATTTCTGGGCGGGGATCCCGATGAGCGTATAACTGCAGCTAGAAATCCTTTCTGATTAATGTTTTTCCAAGATTCCGAAAGATTTCTTGATATTGCCTTTTCCAATTACGTTCCCAAAAATCAACAGTGGCGCCTGAACTTATATCGCTTGGGTTTATTTCCTCAGGCTGTTGTTGGCAGATCATCGGGAATGCGCAATACGCCTTGAAGTGTTTAGAGTAGAGCCTGTCTATGGGATGGTCGAAGTATTCAAATGTGAGTAGTTTTTTGCAAGCAGCACTGGAAAGGATATACGCGTGAGTGCCTTTGGCCCTGCATCGTGTGATATTTAAGTTCCACGTCAGCCACATGGTGCCCAGCGTAACGCCAAGGTAAAACAGGTCGGGCTGTCTTGTGGACAAAAACTGGTTGATACGTTGCACTGTCGAGCTTTTAACCCCTACCAGCGTGGCGTCATCTTCCAGGATCAGGACGTTTTTGTAGCCGCGTTCAAGCGCCAATGCCGCGCACGCCTGATGAGAAGTGAAGCACCCGCGTTCAGGGTTGATATCTCGTTTTGCAATATAAAACTCAATATTCAAGTTGCAGTCTGCAAATTCACTTTGGAGTAAAGCGCGGCGGTCTTCGCGCTCTTCAAGACTGATGCACAGTACACCGTCCACGTGCAATGTTCCGAGAGATGACATGGTAGCGATCACGGCCTTTTAAACTTATAAAGTGAGTCGGTGATCAATGCTATGTTTTGACGCGGTCATCGTATGTAGGGAAGTTCGCAAGAACTGTCGATAACTGTGGTGGGAATTTTCCTGTGTGCCCGCTGTTGCTCTTTGCCGGCTGCGGGTTATTACCGGCCGTTTTCCCGAGCCTCTCTGAGCAAGTCGCGTGCTGCATCCGCGCGCAATAGCAGGGTCATTTGCCTCTCGTCGATGATGATTTCCGCCACGATCAATCCACAAATCATCGGGGCGGTCACCAGCCAATGACAGTAGCACTGGGTCGTGACTGACACGGCGACGCCCACCACCCACAACACCAGCACCCACTTGGGGGCGCGTTGCTGCAGCGGGACCCAGTAGCGCTGTAGTTTTTTGAGCCGCACGGTATGCAGCCGCAGCGCGTCTTCAAGGGTTGATAAGTAGGCGTTGACAAAGTGTTGTTGTGCAGTTGACATAGGTCCAGGCCACGTAGGTTGCTAAACGATCCGGGCGCGCTTGGGCAGCGCACTTCCCAGCCAGGCCAGGTTGACGTGTTCAACTTCTACCCAGTGCTCGCCGGCAGGTTGTTCACCACAGCTCTTGAATGCCCTGCACACACCGTGGGCATCCAACAAAGCAAAGTGTCGATAGCGGGCGGTTCGCTTGAACCACCCGGAAAAAATTCGCATCGCAGCCCCTGGTTAAATCACGCATGCCAGCTGAGTTCGAACAGCGTTCCGCCGTTTTCCATTCTGCGGCAGGTCACGGCGCCGCCATGGGCGAGGGCAATGGCGCGTACCACCGCCAGGCCCAGGCCGCTGCCACCTTGGGCGCGGGAGCGGGAGTTTTCGCCGCGCTGGAAAGCCTCGAACATATGCTTGGCAAAGCCCGCGTCGATGCCGGGGCCGTCATCGCGCACGCGCAAATAGTTGATTGCATCGCGCGTGCTCAGGTGCACGACGACGTTTCCCGGCGTCGCATGCCGACGGATATTGTCCAGCAACGCCAACAGGGCCTGGCGGATCCTGGCCGGGTCGCAGCGCATCGTGCGGCGTTGCAGGTCCAGTTGCAGTGCAAACCCTGCGTCCACCAGGCTCGGTTCGAACAGCCGCACATCCTCTTCAATCCCCGTGGCCAGGTCGGCTTCCAGCAGGTTGAGTTCCAGGTAGCCGCTGTCAGCCAGGCCGACGACCCGCAAATCCTCGATCACACGCGTCAAGCCTTCCACCTGGCCCAGCAGGCTGTAGAACTGTGAGGTGTCCGGTTCGAATACGCCTTCGGCCAAGCCTTGCAGGCGCCCGCGCAGGATGGTCAGGGGCGTGCGCAATTCGTGGGCAATCGCCGCATTCCAGAACGCCTGTTCTTGCGCCATGCGCTGCAAGCGTTTGGCCATGCTATTAAAGTCATCCACCAGGATGGCCGCCTCCCCAATGGACTGGTCGCCGGCCACGGCTTGCACATCCAGGTTGCCGTCCGCCAGTTTGCGCAGGTTCTCGGCTACCGAGTTCAACGGCATGAGGATCCGTCTAGATAACTTCATGGCGACGATGGAACCCACCGCGAGGCTCACGCAGGTGGTCAAGCCCATCCACAGCCACTCGATATTGGCCGGCAACCATTCATTCACTTCTTCGTCCGTGAGCGGCCAATACGTCCATAACAAGGCATAAAAAATATAAGAGCCAATGACGGCCAGCGCGATTACGCACAACACCACGGCGGACATGGACAAAATGATCTGACGGCTCAAGCCATTGAGCATTTTCACGCGGCACTCCCAAACCGGTAGCCGACGCCCCGGATGCTGGTCGGCACGCCCTGCAACCCGATGTCTTCGATCTTGCGGCGCAGTTTGCTGATATGGCTGTCGACTGTGCGTTCCAGGCTGTCGCTTTCCGGAGAACATTGAGCCAGCAGTTCGGCGCGGGTGAACACGCGTTTTGGCGCTTTGGCCAACTGGGCCAGCAAGCGGAATTCGGTGACGGTCAAGGCCAGCGGCACTTTTTTACCGGCGATAGTCACCGTGACTTCATAACTTTCCAGGTCGATTTCAAACGCATCCACCCGCAGCACCGTGGGGCTGGCGCGGTAGCTGTAATCGAGGGAACGCCGCAGCACCGCCTGGGTGCGGGCCACCACCTCGGCCGGGTTGAACGGTTTGACGATGTAATCGTCGGCGCCGATGCGCAGGCCCATCAGTTTGTCCATGTCCTGATCCTGCGCCGTCAGCATGATCACCGGCGTGTTGCCGCGATGGCGCACTTCGGCAAGTACCTGCCAGCCATCCACCTGCGGCATCAGCACGTCCAGCAACAGCAGGTCCGGCTTGAGCGCCTGGTGCATGTCCAGCGCGCGTCGGCCGTCGACGGCGTGGGCGGTACGAAAGCCACTGCGCTTGAGGTAGGCAATCAGAATGTCGGCGATCTCTGGCTCGTCTTCTGCAATCAACACAAGCGCCTGGGTTTCCCGGGCGGTGTCCGGTCGGGGCAGCGATGCAACGGGAAAATCATTCATGGTCTGCTCGGTGAATAGGTCGCGCGCCGTCGCCTCCCTGTGCTGGCGGTTATCTGCCGTGTCGTGGCTGCTGTCCATGGCCACGTTTTCAAGTGTTGATCATAGCTTCTGGGTAAGGGCGTCCGGCCGTAGTCAGCGCGATTGTGCGCCACCAACGTGCGTTTTTATGGGAGGTTTTGTGGAGGAACGATGGAGGCGGGCAATAATTGTTGCACTTAAGGTTTTAGGGGCAGGGTAGCCTCACAACAGCCTCTTTTGCCGCCAGGCCGGTGCGCTGGTGGGGAACAGTACGTCGGTTGGCCGAAAGCGGGCGAGGCCGCAGGCGGCGGCAATGCGCTGGCGTTGTTGGCCGCGGGCAAGTGCTTGGTGAAAGCTGCTTTCGCTGTGCGCCAGCCCCAGTATGTGGCCGACGCCCGCCGCAAAATCACGGCCATGGGCCTGCCACCAGGCTGTGATTGACTGCGGGTCGGGCCAGGGCAGGTTCTCATCGGGGTCCATCAGCACATGGGTGTCCTCGGGGTCGTCGTTCGGTCCGGCATCGAAATCCGGCAGGTCTTGCAGTTCCAGGTCGAGCAGCGCCAAGTCAGCGCCGGTGATCAGGCTGAAGGCTTCGCCGGCAACGCGGGCATAAGGCAGTTCGCTCATCTGCTCGATCAGCCACGGCACGCTGGCCGGATCGCCCAGCAGCCCCAGAGCCTGGATGCCGATGCGGCGCTGCTCGGGGTGCTGCACCCATTGTTGGACCCACGTGAAGCTGAGCTCGCGCTTTTGCCAGGCCAGCACCACACACAGCGCGCGGTACTGGAACTCACCCGGTTGCTCGGCAAATTGCCGCAGTGGCTCCAGGGCGTGCTCATCGCCCATTTGCGCGATGGCCCAATTGGCCCAGAAGCGCGTGGCTGGGTCCTTATGCAGGCAGTGGGCACGCAGGGTCGGCATCAGGTCGTACCGGCGCAGTTCGCCGGCAGTACGCGCGGCACGTGCCAGCACGCCGGGGTCGGCATGCGCCAGCCCGTTCAACAAGGCGGGGCCAGGATCGTGGCGATGCATGCCGCAGGCGGCCAGGCCGAGGCGGCGGAACAGCGGCTCAGGGGTGGCGAGCATACGGTCGATCCAGGGCGCTACGTGCGCCCAGTCGAGCCACCCCAAGGCCATCAGAAAACCGCGCTGCGTTTGCTCGGCACTTCTCACGTGTGCGCCGAGCTGCGACAGCACGGTCGCATCGGCCGCCTCGAACGCCAGCACCGTACTGGCGAACAGCTCGCCAATCGACTGTGGGCCGAGCTGGGCCACTAATGTGTCCAAGCCTGTTGAGCCGGCGATTCGCAAGCCGTCCAGGTGTGCGTCGATGCGCTCGTCGAGTTTGCGCAGGTCGTCCAGGTCGTAATGCGGCGCGTGTAAAGCGTAGCCACGCAGGACCGCGAGAAAACTCGCTTCTTCGACGTGAAGGTCAAGCACCACGGGCAGTGTGTTCATCTGTCGCCGGTCCTTGTGCAGGGGCAGGCCGCTCGCGTCGGGTTAGTCAATGCGCAGGCACCGCGTCCAGCTTGAACCGTCGAACTGCATCACATCCTTGGGCCCCATGGACCACATGATCCCGTCGGCGGCGCTCAGGTGATAGCAGGTCTGTGGAACGTCATCGCCGAAATCCACCGGCGTGAGCTTGCCGTCCTCAAGCCGGTAGACGAAATGGGTGGAAGACACGTACACCTGCCCATCGAAAACTTCCATGCCCCAGAGGTCTTCGCGGGTGCTTTCATGTTCGATTATTTCCCATTGATCGTCGCGGCCCCGAAGCAAGGTGCCGAGCTGGCCGCAGGCATAGACAAAACCGTCCGGCGCGCAGCGAACTTTGTAAAGTGCCAGGTTGGTCGGGCTGTTGCGCTGGGTGAAGAGGGCGCCGTCGTACTGCCAGATTTCGCCTTCCCAGCCGACGGTATAGATTTCCTGTTCGCTGAAGCCATCGATGGACTCAAAGCTGGTGGAGGTGATCGGTGTGTCACCGACCTGGGCGCTCTGGTCAATGCAACGCCACTGATCTTCACCCTCGCGAAGGTAGGCTTGCCGGCAGGTGCCTACGGCGTAGGCTCGACCTTTTGCGATGCCACGGATTTCGCGCAGAGGGCCGCGTTTTTTTGGGTTGACGCCGCAGGTGGCGATGGATTCTTCGCTTTTTGAGCCGCTACCAATGGCGACTACTGATCCACTGGTGCCCAGCATCAGGTAACGTTCGATCGGCACGTGGCAGACCGTTCCAGAACAGGCAAGCCATGGAACTGCATCGGCGTACCAAGTTCCAGTATCCAAACAGCATAATATTGAATCTGTGTAACCTTCGTTGATAACGGCGTCGTGCGTGGTAATTAAATAACTGAGGTCTGAGTATCGAACCACTCCGGTAGAAATGCTGAGTTCGCTGAATGCGGGATCTTGAGTGTCCATGGTGGTCTCCTGATGTGAGTAAGTTAACGGGTACGAACACGGGCTTTCATCTCAGCCCAAGTCTTGGAGCGCTGAAGTGGATCGCTAGTCATGGACGCACAGGCCTTAATCGGCCGTTCCTCGCCCTCGTCCTTCGCTGTGTCGTGATACGCGTTCAACTGAGCTTCCAAACACTCCTGTGAACAGTTGGAGTCCGGAAAGGTTAGAATGGCAGCCAGCGCCCCTGTCTCCGTAGCCTTGGCTCTCGACCATTCACCGTTCGCATCCGCCGCCTGCAACGCCACCACCCCACGACGGGTATGCAACTGGCCATGGGTGGCGGTGGTTTGGTTGGGCCCTTCTGCGCATATCACCGGGGCTTTGTCGGTCTTGTAGTTGCTCCACCCGGCTTTTGTCGGGTGCTTGTTTCTGGGTTGGCCCGCAGAGGCCGGCCCGTCGGTAAAGGACGCCGAATCGATAAGGTGGTCACCGGTTTGTCCCTTGCAACATTTTCTGGGCTTGTAGGGGCGGAGAAAACAGCGCATCGCTTGTTGGCAAGCGTCATCGTTGATGGTCTTTGCCAAGGTCGAATACTCGCCTAGGACGGCGGCGTGGTTGCTCTGCCAGGCAGGGTCGCGTTCGAACCCCTTGCCTGCCTTTTCCTTGGCGGCTTTCCTGGCGTCGAGCGCGGCGTATAGGGTGGTTACATCCGGGCAGAACTTGTCCTGTGTGGTGTTCTTGCAAGCCGTTTTCGCCTGCTCTTTCTCTTTTTCGCATTGGCCCGACTTGTTGGCGAGTGCCATCCGGTTCATATAGGGCCAGGGCACGGTATTACCCGGCTGGGAGGCGTGGTTATGGGTGGTCAGGTCCATGTGGCGCACGACGTTCTTGCCTTCGTACTTCACATCCATCGACCACGAGGTGAAATACACCTTGCCCTTGATCTTGCTGGTGACCACGCCTTTTTTGGGCGTATTGGCCGCTTCATCCCCATAGCTGGTCTTGAAGTGGCTCTGGTCCTTGAGCATCACTTCCTTACCACTGATCTTCACGGTTCGACTGCCCTTGGTCGTGTCCTTGGCCAGGCCGGTGTTGGGGTAGGGGATGGGCACGCCCAGCGGCGTGGGCGGGGCCAAGGGTGGGGTAAAGCACACATCCGGAAAGCACGCGATCGACTTGCCGTCGGCCGCTTTGCAGGACACTTCCATATTGTTGGCAAAGACTTGGTTGGCCATCAGGCAGCTCCCACGGTGCGGTAGCTGAGCAGCGCGGCGGCGCGTTGGCCGGCGTCGTTGCCCAGGTGGCAGAAGATGTTCGGCCCTTCGCCGTAGCCTTTGCGGCTGGCGGCCAGTGCCACGGCGAGCATCGCCGGGCCGATGGCGGCGCCGACTTCGCCGATGCAGTCGGCCGGGTGCCAGAGGTGGAAGAATTCCTTGCGTACCCGCAGGCTGCGGCTCAGGGCCAGGGAGGCTTCCTTGAAGTAATACTGTTCGCCGGAAATATCCGTCAGCCGATAATCCATCTGCTCCAGCCCGCAGCCGGCTTCGCGCAGGGCGGCGCGGACCGCCTGGGTCAGGCCTTCGGCGCGCAGCGGAATGTCGTCGGCCTCAACGGTGGCGTGCTCCAGGCCGAAACCCAGGCCGATGCAGACCAATTGCGGTGTTTCGCTGGCAACGGGGGCGGCCAGCACCACGGCGGCGGCACCTTCGCCGGGGATAAAACCGTTGGAGTTTTTACTGGTGAGCAAGCGTTCGCGTGCGTCGAAAGCAGACAGGGTCGCACCGTTCAGGAAGGAGTCGACGCCGGCAATCAGCACATGACGATGGCCGCCCTGGTAGATCAGCGTGCGCGCGTTCAGCAGGGCCACGGCGGCGCTGACCCGGCCCTGGGCGATGATGTCGGAGGCAGGATGAAAGCGCAGGCCCAGCTCGGCTTCGATGGCGTGCAGCAGCCCCTTGTCCACACCCGCAAGACGACCGGGGCGCTCGGCTTCCGCCACCCCCAGCAGCAGCGGGGTGGTTTGCGGGTCGACGTCGGGGCGGCTCTGCAGTGCCTCGGCGATGGCGCGGGCGGCCATCTTGATCAACTTGGTGCGGCCGCGCCAGGGGTGTTCCAACGGCACGCTGGCGGCAATCAGCCATTCGCCGCCACGGGCAATGAAGCGGGTTTCCTGAAAGTTGTCGATGGCGCAGCGGATCGCCGCGCAGCTCGCCGGTGCGCTGAGGCCGACAGCGCTGACCATGCCGGAGCCGACAATACAAAGTGCACTCATACGTCGGCTCCCTCGGGGGCGCGTTTGGCTTTTACCAACGCCCCAAGCGAGGGGTAATAGTCCTTGCCCATGGCTCGGGCACGCCACCAGCCGGTGGGCATGGTGCCGACCAGCACTTGGGCAATTTCGAACACGTTACGCCGTAGCACACGGGACACCCGCCAGGTCATTTGCACCTGGCCGGCGTCTGTGTCGATCAGCAACGTGTCGATCACCGCCGATACCGTCTGATGGCCGCCTTTTTTCAGAAAGAAGGTCACCGGCACCTCCATTTCCGGGATCCGAAAGCCTGCGCGCTCTTGGGCAGTGAGGTTTAGCAGCAGCACATCTTCGCCGCCGCGCAGGTGATCAATCTGCTGGTCCTCAGGGGCTGCCTGAAAGTAGCGCGGGTCGAAATCCCCGGGTAGAAACGGAAAGCAGTCGGCCAGCCAGGCATCGTCGTAAGTACCGGCGAAGCGGGCGCGCTGTGGCCAGCTACGGCCGATGGGGCCCAGGGCCATAGGGCGGAAGGTGCCGCTGGGGCTGTTGATCGGCTTGCCCACTTCCTCGGTGTTGGGCATTGGCCTGCCGACGATACGCGCGCTGTCCATGCCGCGCGGGTGCCAGCCACAACCGCTTGGGTTGTCCAGGTAGCAATCACGCAGGTGGGGGGCGTTCACCGTGGGATGGGAGCCGCCATAGGCCTGGTCGTAGGTGATGCTCTGTTCGGTAAAAGGTTGCGGTGAGCCTGGAGAAACACCCAATAACCCCGGTTGCCAGCGCCTCGGGCCAAGGACCGAAAAGGCCTTGCTCATGCGACCGACGCGAATGCCCGCCGTCAACTGCGTCACTGGCCGCCCGCCGGGTGCATAGGCCTTGCCACACACCAGCACATCGCAGAATCGCTTGGCCGGGGCGAAGTCCATTTCCTGGTGCGGCGCGCTGAGGCCGGGTTCGCCGAGGAAGGTGTCGGCCATCAGCAGCGGTTGCTGTGTGCTCGCCAGGGTCGCGGCGCGGCCGTCCAGCGGCAGGTTGAACGTGCCTTTGGCCACCACGACCAGGGATTCGCGGCCATCGCGCTCCATACCCAGGGTATAGGCAGCGATCAGTGGGCTGGCGTTGAGTAGTTCCATAGGGCCGAATACCTGTTTAGTTGATCTGCACCGAGCCGCCCTTGAGGCGGTTGACCCCGCTGGAACGGCTGGACAGGTAGGCGCCCTGGATAATCACTTTGCCCGCGCGAGTCAGGGTGATGCTGGCTTTGCCGCAACGCAGCACGATCTCGCGTTCGGCGCTCAACGCCAGGCACTGGTCATCCAGCCGTACACTGGCGACCGGAGCCGGTGAGGCCTGTGCGCCGAGCAGGTGGCCGATGACCAGCGGCAGGGCCGGGTCGCCGCCTTCGAACATCAGCGCCACTTGGCTGCCGATATCTGCCGGGCTCAGCACGGCGGTGCAACGCGCGACGATGCCGCTGCGGCTCGGGCAGCCTGGATAAGTGACCGTGGGCGCACCCGCGTGCGGCAGGTCGAGCAGGGTGCCGATGACCACCGCGTCGATGCGGGCATGGGGGGGGAGCGGGAACTGAACCGTCATATACGTACCTCCACTGTCCTAGTTCTGCAGGATCTTCTGCCCTTTGATCACCACGTTCTTGATGGCCTTGAGGTTGATGGCGCCGGAACCGTTAAGGGTGATGTTCTTGCCGCGAATCATGATGGTTCCGTCCTTCTTCAGGGTGATACTGGCCGCGCCTGTGGTCAGGCTGATGGAATCGCCGGCGGTGAGTACGAAGTGCTTGCCAACGTTCAGGCTGTCGTTCTGCGTGATGCCGGTGGACCGGTTCTGGGCGACGTCGCGGGATTCGTTCTGGCCTATCTGGGTGCTTTGGTTGCCGTTGATGTTGATACGTTCGTTGCCGATGACCGTTTCGCCACGGTTGCCCGTGACGTCGAGCGTCTCGTTGCCGCCCACGTCTTCGGTGCGGTTGCCGACGATGCTGATTTTTTCGTTGGCGCCGACCTTCTCCGTGCGATTCGCGCCAATGGTGATGGTCTCGTTGCTACCCACATGCTCGGTACGATTGACGCCAATGGTGATGGTCTCGTCGCTGCCAACCTCTTCGGTACGGTTCACCCCGATGGTAATGGTTTCGTGATTGCCCACGGTTTCAGTACGGTCGTGTTTGACGTGCACGGTTTCGTCGTTGTCGACGGTCTTGCTGCGGTCATGGCCGACCCAATGGGTTTCGTCGTTCTCGACCTCGATGTCCTGGTTCTTCTCGGCGTGAATGAACAGTTGCTCCGCGCCTTTCTTGTCTTCCATGCGGATTTCATTGAAGTTGGCCGGTGAGCCATCCTTGCTTGAACGGCTTTTCACCCCGCTTTGGGTGGCATTGGCCGGCAGCGCGTAGGGCACTGTCTGTTCGGCGTTGTAGACACGCCCGGTAATAATCGGGCGATCCGGATCACCTTCGAGAAAACTGACGATCACTTCCTGACCGATTCGCGGGATGTGCATGGCGCCCCAGTTCTTGCCGGCCCACGCCTGCGACACGCGAATCCAGCAGGAGCTGTTTTCGTTGGAGTGGTCGTGGCGATCCCAGTGGAAATGCACTTTGACCCGGCCGTACTGGTCGGTCCAAATCTCCTCGCCACGGGGGCCAACCACCACGGCGGTCTGCGGCCCGCGCACGATAGGTTTGGGAGTCAGGGGCAGAGCACGAAAGACTTGGCTGGCATCCATGCAGTCCAGCTCACCGATGAACTGTTCGGCCAGGGTTGTCTGCCCGCTTTCATAGGGGTCCTGGCGGATTTGATAGCGTGCGACCACTGCCAGGTATTCGCGGTTTTGGTCTGTACGGTCGTAGCCGGTCAGGTTGAACAAATGGCCGCAGCCCAGGCCGCGGGCACAGCCGCGCAGCTGCACGCGCTCGAACTGGCTATGGATGGCTTCAATGCGTGTACGCGCATATTGCTCGCCATCGTTGCACTGGGCGTATTCGCCCGGGTAGTCGTAGAGCGCATGATCGGCGTTGCTGTGGGTGCGCGGCACAATGGAGCGCACCTCCAGGCTGGCGCGCGGGCGTTGAAAGTCATAGTCGTTGAGCGCCAGTGAGCCGGGTTGTACTTCTCGCGCCAGTTGCCAGTCGTAGAAGTGGTCGCGTTCGCGCATTTGCCGGTCGGCCGGGTAGAAGGGCACCGAGGCGTAGTCTGCCGCCGTGGAGTGGGCACCATAGGCGTCGGCTAACACCAGTACATGGCGCGTCTGTTCATGGCGAAAGTAATAATAGATGCCCTCCTGCTCCATCAATCGGCTGACGAAGTCGAAGCTGGTTTCGCGGTACTGCACGCAATATTCCCACTCGCGGTAGGTGCCGCTCAGGCTGTCTTCAAAGTCGGAGAAACCGAGGTCGCGAAAGACCTGCTTGATGATGTCCGGCACTGTTTTGTTCTGGAAAATTCGGCAGTCCGAAGTGCGCGTGAGCAGCCAGAACCACGGCCGCAGGCTGACGCGGTAACCCGCAAACTGGCCGTGGCCGGTCTGTTGCCGGCAACTGCTGGCAATGCCGTGGAAGTAGCGTTGGGCGCCGCCGTCCAGTTCCAGGGTCAGGCCCATGGGCTTGCCCAGTAACTGATCGAATTTGATAGCCCGGTCTTCGCAGGTCAGTTCCAACTCGTAGTGGAACAGGCGCCCCAGCTCTTCGCTGCCTGTCATGCTCTGCAGCAGCAGGACATCATCGCCCAGAGGGCTGTTGACCTGCGCCAACCGGGTGTTTTGCGTGATTGCCATGAACGCCTTCCTCTGGCTCGTGTTCGGGCTTAAAAAACTGCAGCGTATTGTCCCGCTGGCGAGTGTGCATGCCGGTCAGCGACTCGCCTTGATCATGGGTGCAATGAGCTCACGACGTCGGGGCTAGCATGGGTTTTAAGCGTCACAGGTTCACCTCTGTGAGGCTCGCGGCAGTGCGACGACGATTCAACGATCAAGGAGACGAGTACAGAGGTGGCCGACAGGCCCGTGAGCGTTGGGCATGAAGAAGATCCTATTCACCTGGAAAGTTGGCGTATTAGAAACAGCTGTTTCACGTTTGTCATGTCGGACGCTGTCGACGCGTTTCGTGGGAGTTAGCTGTAAGAAAAAGCATTGCGGTCGACAGCGATGGTTTTTTTCGCTGCAGAGCGCCTCTGCATCAACCGCCGCAGCCAGGGAGGAAGCCATCAGCATGATGCTCGCCGTCATGGTACTGACCATGAAAACCTCAAGCCTTTGTGCCGTCTCCGGGCGTCCAGTGTGCCCGGGCGATATGGAGCGGCATGGGCGGTTTTATGGCGCAGGCATGGATTGACGGAAAATACACAAAAGTCCAATATGGAATTATAAGTACAAAAAAATGCTCCGCCGGCCCTTCTTTCTTCACTTCTTGCCAAACCAACAACAACTTGCGAGACAACGATCATGAAGAAACGCACGCTGATCACCGCGCTACCCCTGACCTTGGCCCTTAGCCTGATTGCTTCCAGCCACGTGCTGGCGGCCGACAAACCCCTGCGCATTGGCATCGAGGCGGCGTACCCACCGTTCGCGTCCAAGACGCAAGAGGGCAAGATCGAGGGGTTCGACTACGACATCGGCAACGCTTTGTGCGCGCAGATGAAAGCCAAGTGCGTGTGGGTGGAAGGCGAGTTCGACGGCCTGATTCCTTCCCTCAAGGTGAAGAAAATCGACATGGCCTTGTCGTCCATGACCATCAATGAAGACCGTAAGAAGTCAGTGGACTTCACCCACAAGTATTACTTCACTTCGTCGCGCCTGGTGATGAAGGACGGCGCAGTCGTGGATGACCAGTACGCCAGCCTCAAAGGCAAGACGGTCGGCGTGCAACGGGCCACCACCACTGATCGCTATGCCACCGAGGTGTTTGAGCCCAAGGGCATCAACGTCAAGCGCTACAGCAACAACGAAGAAATCTACATGGACCTGGCGTCGGGGCGCCTGGATGCGATTTTTGCCGACACCATCCCCCTGAGTGACTTCCTGTCGATGCCACGCGGCAAGGGCTACGCCTTCGTCGGCCCGGAACTCAAGGACCCGAAATACGTGGGCGAGGGCGCCGGGATCGCGGTGCGCAAGGGCAATACCGCGTTGGTCAGCGAATTGAATGCGGCCATCGACGGCATTCGTGCGAGTGGCGAGTATCAGAAGATTTCACAGAAGTACTTCAAGTCGGATATCTACGGCGACTGAGTATGAAAATAGCCTAGGCCAATGTGGGAACTGGCTTGCTCTAATGCACATCAGTTAAGGCCGAATACTGTAACTGTGGCGAGGGAGCTTGCTCCCGCTGGACTGCGCAGCAGTCGCATTTTTTGGGCCGCTTCGCGCCCCAGGGAGCAAGCTCCCTCGCCACAGGTTACCGGTTACCAGGGTAAGCCCGCTCACTTCAAGGCCACTCGCTCAGCCCTTCAATTCCTTGAGATGCTTGTACACCGTCGCCCGCCCCATCCCCAGCACATTCGCCACATAGTTCGAAGCACTCTTGCCCTTGAACGCGCCCTCGGCGTGCAGCGCCAGCACCAGTTCGCGCTTATGGTCACGGCTCAGCAGGTTCAGGCTCAACTGACGCTCGCGCATCCAGGCATGTAAGAAGGTGTTGATGCGTTCCTGCCAGTCATCACGAAACAGCGAGTCTGGCTGCGGGATCAGCTTGCTTGGCGACAAAAACAGGTCCAGCGCCGCCTTGGCGTTTTCGAACAGCGAGATATTCAGGTTGATGCACAATACCGCGAGCCTGCGCCCTTTGTGGTCGTGGAGCAAAGTGCTCAAACTGCGAATTTTCTGACCGTCCCAATTGAGCTTTTCGTACGGGCCGATATTCACTTCGCTGATGTCATCGCTGAGCATGTCCTCCAGCGATGAGTCATCACCGAGGGCGCGTTTGGACAGGTTATTGGCGATGTAATCGACTTTTTGCGTGCGCAGGTCATGCAGCACCACTTCGGCGTGGGGGAAGAACAGCGTGGCGATCGCATCGGCAATCGCGCGGAAATTTTGCATAACCTTGTCGTGTTCGGCGGTGTTCATCAATGCGGCTCCAGGCGGACGGGCGAGAGCATACCAGCGTCCAGGCCGAACCGCGTCAGTTGCTCCGGCAGCGGCGCGCCGCGCACCAAGGCCGCACTCGCCTGGCCCATGGCCGGTGATGTTTGGATGCCATAACCGCCTTGCGCCGCCACCCAGAACAGCCCAGGCATCTGGGGATCGAAACCCGAGAGCAAATCACCGTCGTGGACAAAACTGCGCAGGCCAGCCCAGGTCCGTGTCGGGCGGCGGATGGTCAAGGTGGTGGCCTCTTCGATCTGATAAATGCCCATCGCGATGTCCAGCTCTTCGGGCTGCACATCCTGTGCCTCGACCGGGTCGGCATTGGCCGGCGAGCCCAGGAACATGCCGGCGTCGGGCTTCATATAGAAGGCTTCGTCGAGCGCCACCAGCATCGGCCAATGGTGGGTGTCCAAGCCCTCGGGCCCGGCGAAGATAAACGCCGAGCGGCGCTTGGGTTGCAGGCCGATGGACGCCGCGCCGGCCAGCCCGCCGATATGGTCGGCCCACGCGCCAGCGGCGTTGATGATGATGGGTGCGGTGTAGGTGGCGTCCTGGGTTCGCACATGCCATAGGCCGTCAGCGTCACGGCTCAAGCCCAACACGTGGCTGTCGGTGCGCACTTCGCTGTGGTTACGCCGAATGCCGCGCAAGTAGCCTTGGTGCAGGGCGTCGGTGTCGATGTCGCTGGCGGTGGGGTCGAAGATCGCGCCATGGACTTTTTCGCGGCGCAGTATCGGCAACCGCGCGCAGGCCTCGTCGGCACTCAGGCGCTCGACCTGCGGCACCGTGGCTTTGGCGCTCAGGTATTGGCTGTCCAATTCCGCCGGGTCGCCACTGAAATCCACGGTCATTTCGCCGCGTGGCGTCAGCAGCGGATGCTCGCAGAAGCCTGCGGGTGGGTTGTCGAAAAACTCACGGCTGGCCAAGGTCAGTGCGCGCACCTGCGGGGTGCCATAAGCCGCCGTGTAGAGCGCCGCCGAACGCCCGGTGGAGTGATAGGCCGGGTGGTTTTCGCGCTCCAGCACCAGCACTTTGCCGTGCTGCGACAACCAGAAACCCGTGGAGGCGCCGGCAATCCCGCCGCCGATAATGATGAAGTCTGCGTGGCTCATGAACCTCTCCTGAAAAGGTGCTTAGCGCTGGAGTTGATAGAGGGCATTGGCCAGCGCGATGTCTTCCAGGCCCAGGCCGATGGAGCGGAAAAACACGTGGCGATCGTAGTCCGGGCGTTGCGCCATGTCGCTGAGCAACTCGGGCAAGTCGCCGACGATGGCGCGCTTGTCCCAGCCGTGCCGTTCACTGGCGATCAGCATTTCACCGGCCGCGCCCGGGGTGGTCTGGCGATAGTCGCAGAACACGTGCATGTGCTCGAGGCTCTCAGGCGGCACTTCATGGGCGCGCGGGGCGTTGGTGCTGATGGAGGTGATCAGCGCGGGTTTGCGCAAGCGTTTTGGGTCGATGACCGGGCCTGCCGATGAGGTGCAGAGTAGGATGACGTCGGCGTCTTGCAGGGCGGCATCGCAGGTCTGAGCCAGGCTCAGCCGTGGGTCCAGGCCTTTGAGGTGGGCGAGGGTGTCAGCGCCTGCGCGGCCAAGGCTTGGCGAGTAGAGGCGGATGCTTTGCCAGTCGCGCAGGTTCTGCACGTAGCGCAAGTGCGCCTGCGCGACCTTGCCGCTGCCGATAATCGCCAGGCGCTGGGCTACCGCCGGCGCCAGGGCGTCCACGGCCAACGCTGTAGTGGCCGCCGTGCGCGCGGTGGTCAGCTCGGCAGCATCGCAGAGCAGCAAGGGCTGGCCGGTGCGCATCGACATCAGCAGCGTCCACGCGGTCACCAGCGGCTCTTGCTCGCGCACGATGTAAGGCGAGGTCTTGATGCCGTACACCTGATCTTCAGCCAGCACACCCAGGTAATTGATGAAGTCGCCGGCGCCTTGCGGGAACTCTACAAGCTGCTGCGCCGGTTGCACCGCTTGCCCGGCCGCCAAGTCGCGAAACAGCTTGCGCAGGATGTGGGGCACATCGACTTGGGCGAGTAATTCACGCGCTTGCGCCTGGTTGATTACGTGAGGTGTGCTGGACATAGTTATCTCCGCGTATAAACTATTTTGTCCATTATGGACTTTTAGTTTATTTCGGCAATGTCCCAGCGAAGATAAATAAGGCAGCTGGGGCGCTGACATTCAGCGGATGGTCGCGGTCCACGGTGGTCTTGGCCAGCCACACGGCCAGAATCCTCAGATCGTTCCCACGCTCTGCGTGGGAATGCCTCATGGGGCGCTCCGCGTCCCGCCAGCCCACGCATGTTTCGATGCTGCGTACGGGTGACGCAGAGCGTCACGGGATGCGTTCCCACGCGGGAGCGTGGGAACGATCGACCGCGCTTAGGCCGGGGCTTTGGCGGGGTTCAGGCACTCGATGGAGCGGTCCACGGTGGTCTTGGCCATTTCCAGCAAATGCCACACCGCCAGAATTTTCGCTCGCTCGGGGTTAGGCAGTTGCTCACTGCAGTTGAGTGTCGTGGCCGAAGCGCTGTCGAGCAAGCTTGAGGTGTAGAGCAGGGCGTCTTCGAAGCTCAGGTCTTCGATTTGAACACCTTGTGTGGGCAGGTAATGGTCGATGGCGCGGTTGAAGGCGGCGCGGTCTTTGGTGGCATTGCGGGGTGGATCGGGGACGACTTTTTTCATGGTGTAACTCCACATGGTTGGAGCTGACACCCGTCGCGACTAAACGTTGGGTGGCGGCTGTACGCAGGTTAGTCGACCGGTCACATGGAAAACCGGCGCACCCGAAGGTGCCCTACGCACAGCCACCATGAAACTTCACGGAGAACCATGCGCCACGTAAGACCCGAGCGACTAAACCCGATCACTGATAAGCAGTGACGGATCGCAGACTAGCCATCGAATCCAACAGGCACAAGGCGGCAGGGATTGTCTAGGAAACGTCCTGCAATTTAAAGAGACACGCCTTGCTGGCCCTTTACAAACCATGACTCAATGCCACTAATCAGATCGTTCCTACGCTCTGCGTGGGAATGCCTCCTGGGACGCTCCGCGTCCCGCCAGCCAACGCACGCGTACGGGTGACGCAGAGCGGCACGGGCGGTATTCCCACGCGGAGCGTGGGAACGATCTGCGATCCGGGCCTTAACGCATATGCAGAATAATCGGGCTGCTGCTCGCCGGGTCGGTGTGCCCACGCAGCGTGTTCACCGCCGCTGCATCCACTGCACCGCCGTTGTTGCCCCAGGTGCCACGTACGTAGCTCAGCACCTGCGCGATTTCCGCATCCGACAATTGCTCACGAAACGCCGGCATGCGGTAGGCGTCCGGCACACCCGCCGTCACGATGCGCTGTGAGCCATTGAGCGTGATGTTGATCGCCGACGCGTTTTCCTTGGCCAGTGACGAGGTGGCGCCCGCCAGCGGTGGCATCCACTCCGGCTGGCCCTTGCCGTCCAGGCCATGGCAGGACGCGCAGCGCGTGGCGTAGGTGTGGGCGCCTGGCGCGCGGGTGTCAACGGACGCCGCCTGATACTGCCACGGCGAACCGTCGCGCTGCGGGTCGCCAGGCAGGGACTTGAGGTAGCGTGCGATGGCGTTCAAATCCTCATCGCTCATGAACTGCGTCGAGTTGTTGAACGCCTCGGTCATCGAGCCATACACCACCGCATGCTGGTTGCGCCCGGTCTTGAGGAACCGCACGATCTCGTCCTCGCTCCAGCGCCCCAACCCGGTGTTGTGGTCCTGGCGCAAGCTCGGTGCATACCAACCGTCGAGCAGCGCGCCAGCCAGGTAGGGCGCGCCGGATTCATCCAATGCCTTCTCGTTGAACGCCAGGCCGCGCGGCGTGTGGCAGCTGCCGCAGTGGCCCGGGCCTTGGACGATGTAGGCGCCACGGTTCCACAGCGCGTCCTGGGCAGGTTTGGCCGCGTAGGTCGCGTTGGGTGCGAAGACACCGTTCCACAGGGCGATGGGCCAGCGCATATTCAGCGGCCAGGGAATACTGCTTTCGATGTTGGGCTGCTTGGCCGGCTCCACGCCCTGCATGAAAAACGCATACAGCGCACGCATGTCGTCATCGCTGAGCTTGGCGTAGGACGGGTAGGGCATGGCCGGGTAAAGTCGGCGCCCACCCGGCGCGACGCCGTGGCGCACCGCGCGGTCGAAGTCGGCCGGGGTGTAGGCGCCGATGCCGGTGTCGCGGTCGGGCGTGATGTTGGTGGCGTGAATCGCGCCTAACGGCGTGGCCATCTCCAGGCCACCGGCGAACGGCGCCTTGCCCGGCAAACTGTGGCAGGCCACGCAGTCGCTGACGCGGGCGACGTACTCGCCGCGGCTGATCAGTGCCGGGTCAAAGCTGGCGGCGGGTTGTTGCTCAAAAGGCGAGGCGGGCTGGCGGGTCACGTACCAGGCCAGTACGCCTGCTGCGACCGCGCCGGCCAGCACCAGCCAGCCTGCGGTTCTAGCCAATCGTCGGTTGTTCATGGGCGTTCCTTGTCGGTCAGGCGAAGGTGTATCGGCTCAGGGGCAGGCTGCGAATCCGCTGGCCCGTCAGGTGCGCCACCGCATTGGCCACGGCGGGTGCCACGGCGGGCAGTGGAGGCTCACCGATGCCACCCATTTTTTCACCACTCTCGACGATCTTGACGTGCACCTGCGCCATCCGCGACAGCGGCAGGATCGGATACAGGTCGTAATTGCGCGCCCGTGGCTTGCCGTCCACGTACACCGCTTCCTCCAGCAAGGTTTGCGACAAGCCCAGGGCTACTGCGCCATTCACTTGCGCTTCAACAATCGCCGGGTTGACGATGCTGCCCGGGTCGATGGCTTGCCAGATGTGGTGCACCTTGACCTGGCCGTTTTCGATCGACACTTCGGCGACTACCGCCGCGTGGGAGCCGAACGGCGAGGCCATGGCCACGCCACGCGCACGGCGGCTGCCGTCTTCTGCGGTGTAGGGGCCGCGTTTCCAACCACCGGACAACTCGCCCACCGCTTGCAACAGCGTGGTCAGCCGCGGGTTATCGCGCAGTAAATGCAGGCGCAGTTCGTACGGGTCATGGCCACCTTTGTCGGCCAGTTCATCGAGGAACGCTTCGTAGAAGAAGTCATTCAGCGAATTGCCCACCGAGCGCCAGTAGCCGAGCATGGTCGGGCCTTTGACGTAAATTTGCGCAATGCGCTTGTTGGGAATCGCGTAGCTCTTGCCCGACAGCCCTTCGAGGGCCGTGGGGTCGATTTTGTCGCCTTGTTTGCCGGCGATGGCTTCGCTGGGGCCTTCGGTGGCACTCACGGCTTCAATCGCCACCGGCAACCCTTGCGCGTCCAGCGCGGCGCGGAACTTGACCACGGCGACCGGGCGCAGCACATCGCGCAGGAACTCTTCTTCACGGCTCCAGATCAGCTTGACCGGGCGACCCACCGCTTTGGCCAATGCGATGGCTTGCGGGTAAGGGTTGGCCGAGTCATACAGGAAATGCCGGCCGAAAAAACCGCCGAGCAGCGGTGAATGCAGAGTGATTTTCGCGGTGTCGAGGCCGGTGCGCTTGGCGATATCGGCGCGGAACATGTCGGGCGCCTGGTTCGGCAGCCACACTTCCAGCGTGCCGTCGGGGTTGAAGCGTGCCAGGGCAGAAGGCGGCTCCAGCTGGGCGTGATTGACGTACTGGTTATGGTAGGTGGCTTCGACTTTGGTCTTGGCGTTTGCCAGCGCGCCGGCTACATCGCCTTCGTTCTCGTCATCACGCGCCGGGCCTTGTTGGGCGGCGAGGAAGTCGCGGTACTTGTCGCTGGAAAAATCCGCCGGCATCGCACGAACGGTTGAATCGGCAGCGGCTTCCAGCCATTCCACCTGGATCGCTTCCACCGCGCGCTTGGCGTGCCACCAGCGTTCGGCCACCACGGCCACGGCGCCGGGCAGTTGATGCACCGAGTGCACGCCCTTCATGGCCTCGACCTGTGACTGGTTGCGCAGGCTGCCCACGGTCATGCCCAGGCGTGGGGCATGTTGGACGGCGGCGTGGAGCATGCCGTCGACTTTGAGGTCGATGCTGTATTGCGCCTTGCCGGTGGATTTGTCGTAGGCGTCCAGGCGTTTTACCGGCTTGCCGATCCAGCGGAACTGGCTCGGGTCGCGCAGCGTAATGGTGGCCGGGTCGGGCACCGGCATGTCCAGGGCGCGCCCGGCCAATTCGCCGTAGCCCAGCGAGCGGCCGGAAGCGGCATGCACGACGCGGCCAGGTTGCGTGGTCAGTTCGGCCACGGGCACACCCAATTGCTCGGCGCCGGCCTGCAGCAACATGGCGCGGGCCAGGGCGCCTAGGCGACGCATGGTCGGGTAGCTCATGCGCACCGACATGCTGCCGCCGGTGATGCGCATGCCGTTTTCCATCACCACATAGGCGTCGCCGGGCGGCGCGGCCTCGACCACAAAAGTGGCGGGGTCGGCGTCCAGCTCTTCACCGACAATCTGCGCCATGGCGGTATGCGTGCCCTGGCCGCCTTCCATGAAGGGGCTGAGCAGGCGCACGCTGCCGTCGGGGCGAATCTCCAGAAACGCCGGCACTTGGGTGCCGCGCTCTGCCGCGTTGGCCGTGGCGGCGTAAACCCTGCCTGAACCCAGCGGCAGGCCAAAGCCGATCACCAGCGCGCCCACGGCGGTACTGGCCAGAAAGCGTCGGCGGGAAAGGTTGACCGGGTCGCCCAATGGCGCATCGAGGCTTTCATCGCGCGTGTTCATCAGACGCTCTCCTGCTTGGCAGGCTGTGCAGCCAAGTCATGCACGGCGGTACGAATGGCGTTATAGGTGCCGCAGCGGCACAGGTTGATCATCGCCGCTTCGATCTGCGCATCACTGGGTGCCGGGGTGTGCTTGAGCAGCGCGGTGGCCGCCATCACTTGCCCGGACTGGCAGTAACCGCACTGCGCCACCTGATGCTCGACCCAGGCCGCAACCACGCGCTTACCCACATCGTCGGCCTCAATCGCCTCGATGGTGGTGATCTCACGGCCGACCACACCGGCCACCGGCGTCACGCAAGAGCGCACCACGTTGCCGTCCACCAGCACCGAGCAGGCGCCGCACTGGGCCAGGCCGCAGCCGTACTTGGTGCCGGTCAGCCCCAGGTCATCGCGGATCACCCACAGCAACGGCGTATCAGCGTCGGCATCGACTTGATAGGCCTTTTGGTTAATACGTAGTTCCATGACTCACCTGCTGATCAACGGTTGGTGTGGCTTTTCTTATAACTGCCGGGCGATTGATCGCCCATCGTTGAACTCTAGACCACGCTGCAAGGCCAATCTATGCAATCGCCGATAAGTCCGTAGGATTAGGCAAGTATTCAACAGGATTGCACCACGCCGCACGGCCGCAAACCTGTAGTCCTTTGCTGATCTACGCCTGCATACCGCACTTTTTTTCATTCTCTTGATCTATCCCTGTCACGACCGCGCTCATCCTGCGCGTGGACAGCAGCCAGACCCGGTGCCGATGGATCGAACGTTAATTGCTTTTATCAGCCGATGGCCGCTGCTGTTTGCGGCGGTGTTTATGCTGTGCGCGACAGGTTGCAGCCAGCAACAGGGCCGCGATATCGCCAGGCAGTTCAGCGATGGCAAACCCGATGAATTCTTTCAAACCAGCGTTGATCGCATGGCAACCCTGAGCATGCGCGACAACCTGAAAAGCCTGTACCTGCTGATGAATAAGCTTTACCTGCGTAACCCCAACCAGTGGCGGCAATCGGGTTACCCGGATGCGGTGAGTGCTGCGCGGGAGATCCGCCAGGCCATCGAAAACCGTCAACCCTTGCCGGCGCTGGGCGACCGTCGTGACCTGGTCGCGTTGAGCTATTCGTTAAGCCCGGAGTTTCGCGGCGACCGGGTCGGGGCGTTTATCTATGCCATCGGCAGTATGATCGTGACCGCGCACGGCGGTCGCACCCAGTTTTATATAACCGACTCAATCAACCCGCAATTTGTCAGCAATGCCGCGCGCAATATCGAGAAAGCCACCTGGTTGCTCAGCCAGCGTCAGGACGCCAATGGCGTATTGCTGTTGTTCTCCAATGAGATATCGGAGGAGGGCAGCAACCTCAGCTTTGCCGTGGAGTTCGGCAAAGTGGTCGCGCGCCTCGACCTGCTCGCCCAGATGCTCGATGAGCGCTACCGGCGCGTCGCGCTCAATTATGCGCAGAGCTTGCTGCTGATGAACTTTTTGCCGGTGCAGTGATGCGTCGCCAGATCAGACAGTGCGGCATTTCCCTTTGCTATGTAGGAAACGGCCTATCTTGCCCCCCTCTGCTTGAAACATACCCTCGGTCGGCAATAGCCTCGGACTTTTCCTAACGATGAGTGCCTGCCTTGGGTAAGCAAAAAACGGTTTGGCCTACTGATCGCGAAGTCCGTCTGCGATTTATCTTGTTCGCGGTGATCGATGCGGCCAGTGCCCAAGGCGCCGCCGCCGACGTGTTATTGGCCGCCCACAAACTGCTGCGTGACGCACCGACGGAGGCGCAATTGCGCGAAGCCCTCGCCGATGTGCTGGCGTGCGATGAAATGTGTGGGTTCAGGTTCCCAGCGGGAACGGAGGCGGATGACTTGATGCGGTCTCTGCAACTTGGCGTCGACCAGGCGAGTGGCTGGGTTTTTAACGCCGGTTAGATCGTTTATTTCTGTGCGATTGGTCTTAAGATTTGAATCGCCTATCCACAGCGACGCCCGGCTTATCACTGGAGGGCGCCGCCTGTGCGGTGGAGGCTGAAGTCGATGACGGTGTCCGATGCTGTTGTGGGAAGGGTCTGGTCCGTTAATAAGGCGTGACTTGATGAGCCTGCTTGCCTTCCCATCACTGTTCGCGTGATGGCCCAGGCCTGTCACGCCCCCGAATTCCAAGGACTTGCCCATGCTGTTGCGCCAACCTCCGCTTCTTTTTGCCGCCCTGGCCTTGAGTTCACTGGCGCATGCCGAAGCACTGCAATTGGCGCCGGTCGAGGTCACCAGCAGCGAAGCCAGCGCAGGCGAGGTGGCCCAGGCGCAACTCAAAAGCGTGCCCGGTGGCACCAACTACATCGACATGAGCAGCGTGCAGCAGGGGCGCGTGAGCACCAACGAAGATGTGTTCAAGTACCAGGCCGGGGTGTACGCCAAGGCGGCGAACAATGAAGGCGTGAAACTCTCGATCCGGGGTTCGGGCTTGAACCGCAGCCCAGGCTCCCACGCCTCCGGCCTGTATGAAATGTTCGACGGTCTGCCGCTGACCGGCCCTGGTGGCACACCTTACGAACTCAAGGACCCGCTGTGGCAAAGCCGTGTCGAAGTGCTGCGCGGCGCCAATGGTTTTGATCAGGGCGCGCTGGCCTTGGGTGGCTCGGTCAACTATGTCACCCGCACGGGCTATGACGCGCCCAAGCTGCAAGTGCGTTATGAACTGGGCAGCCGCGGCTATGCCCAGCGCGAGATCAGCTCCGGCCAGGTGCTGGGGGATGCCGACTACTACATCAGCCTGACCGACTCGGAGTCCGACGGCTACCAGCACCAGAGCGCCGGCACCGGCAAGGGCATTGCGGCCAACTTCGGCTACCGCTTCAACCCGGACCTGCAGACGCGGTTCTATTTTCGCTACCGCGAAACCACCAACGACACGCCCGGCAAGCTGACGCGTTACCAGATCAGCCATGACCCAACGGCCGCCAACAGCCTCAACGCCGCGCGTGATTCTAAACGCCTGCAACCCGGCTCGACCTGGCTCGCCAACAAGACCACCTTGCAGCTCGATGACAACGCCCGCGTCGAGGTCGGGCTGGCCTATCACGACTACCCGATGGACCTGCGCGAAGGCACCAACCGCCTCAAAGTCGCCTACACCGACGTGAGTGGCACCTTGAACTACATCCGCCAGGACAGGCTGTTCGGTCACGACAGCAAAACCACGCTTGGCCTGCGCACCACTCAGGCGATGCCCAATAACGGCGCTTCGGAATATGTGCGCGTGCCTTCCGCTGATCCCGCGAAGTATTACGCGCCCGGCACCAAGACCCGCGATTACAGCTACCTGGGTTCCGACACCGTGCTGCACATCGGCAATGACCTGGAACTGGTCGAGGATTTGTGGCTGACCACCGGCCTTGCCGCGATCTACACCCGCCGCGAAACCCAGGTGACCTACCCCGAAGGTCAGGCGCCGCTCAGCCAGCACGATTGGGATTACGCGCCGCGCATTGGCCTGCGCTATGACTTCACCCCGCAATTGCAGGTGTACGGCAACCTGAGCCGCTCGGTCGAGCCACCGCATGCGTGGTCGATGATCTGGGGTTCCAATAAATACTTTACGAGTGGGCCGGCCACAGGGCTGGCCCGCGAAGGCGTGAGTTTGCGCAATCAGACCGCCACCACGCTGGAGATCGGCGGCCGTGGTGAACAATGGTTTGGCCAGTGGGACCTGGCGCTGTACCGCTCCGAAGTGCGCCACGAACTGCTCACCGTGGAAACCCAGGCGCAAACCGCCACCAGCAACGCGGTTGTCGCCGAAGCCAACGCCAGCCCCACCGTGCACCAAGGCGTGGAACTGAGCCTGCTCAGCCCGTTGTGGGACGGCGGGCGCAACGGCCAGCTGGCTTTGCGCCAGGCCTACACTTACAGCGACTTCCATTACCGTGACGACGACCGTTTCGGCGACAACACCTTGCCGGGCATTCCCACGCATTACTACCAGGCGCAACTGCGCTACAGCCATCCGACCGGTTTGTACACCAGCCTCAACACCGAGCACTCATCGCGTGTGGCGGTGGACTACGCCAACTCTTACTACGCTGCGGCCTATACCACACTGGGCGCGACCTTCGGTTACGACGCGCCGAAACAGGACTGGCAAGCGTGGGTCGACCTGCGCAACCTCACCAACCGGCGCTATGCCAATACGGTCACGCCGGGTTACGACGACAAGGGCTTGGATGTGGCGCGGTCTACACCTGCAGACGGTCGGGGTATCTATACCGGTGTGTCGTGGAGCTGGCGTTAAGCCTGCCACCACTCGAATGTGGGCGCTGGCTTGCCTGCATCGCTGCATAGGTATCTACACATCTTTTTTACTAATTTAGTTCTGTGGTGGTGCTGGGGGCGCTGGGTACATATCCGTTATTTGGGTTAGGGCTGATATGGGTTCCGCTCTTACAGCGGGTCACTTTTGAAAAGAGCCCAAAAGTAACCAAAAGGCTCTTGCCCCACCACTCGGCACCTCGCCTAGGCTCGGTGTGCCCGCACTCCGGCTTTGGAGCGGGGGCCGCCGCGATGGGCCATCCTTGGCCCAGCGCGGCTAAACCGGCGTCCTGCCGGTTTACCCCCGCTCCAAAGCCTGCGTTCGGCCAGCGTGGTTGACGGGGCGCCTAAGATCAAGATCAAGATCAAAAGCAAGAGCACGGCGGCCTAGTAGCCGACCTGAGTGGTTAGATCAAAAGCGAAAGCGAGGCGGCCTGACAGCCGACCTGTTTACTGAAACTGTTCTCGGTCTAATTGTGGGAGCGGGCTTGCTCGCGAATGCGGTGTGTCAGTCAGCTTATTTGTAACTGACACACCGCATTCGCGAGCAAGCCCGCTCCCACATTTTGAGCTCAGTACATCAGGTAGATGTGTGTGTACTCGGTCAAATGTGGGAGCTGGCTTGCCTGCGAAGGCATCAACTGGGTTTGCCTGATGTACCGAGGTGTCTGCATCGCAGGCAAGCCAGCTCCCACAGAAAAGCAGCTCTGCTTTTGCTCTGCTTTTGCCCTGTTTTTGCTTCAACCACTCAGGTCGGCTACTAGGCCGCCGTGCTGTAGATCTTGATCTTGATTTTGATCTGACAGGCCCCGTTAACCACGATGGCCGCAAGTAGGCACGGTGGAGCGGGTAAACCGGCAGGGATGCCGGTTTAGCCGCGCTGGGCCAGGGATGGCCCATCGCGGCGACCCGCGGAAACGGGCCGGAGTGCGGGCATGCCGAGCCTAGGCGAGGCACCGAGTGGTGGGGCAAAGACCTTTTGGTTACTTTTGGGGCGTTTGCCAAAAGTGACCCGCTGTAAGAGCGGAACCCTACGAAGCCGTTACCGCAGCAACGGATATGTACTCAATCTACCTAACCCCGCCACAGGCCTAATGCAACACAAAAAGTTGCGTAGATACCTATGCCCATCCCAGGCAGTTCCCACATTCAACCTGCTTCGTTCGCCCGTCCGCCTTTCTTAACCGAACAGCATCAGGGCTTACCGGAGAGCCCCTTGCCCCCACACCGTTTTACTGGCATTGTTCGCGCAATTGGTAACATTTCCCATTTGAGAAGTTTTTGCGTATGCATGACATTCCGGCCGCGCCGGGCGATTGCGCCCGTCAGCAGACCCTCACGGCAATGTACAGCGAGCATCACGGCTGGTTGCACGGCTGGCTGCGCAAAAAACTCGGCTGTTCCCAGTACGCCGCCGACCTGGCCCACGATGCGTTCATTCGCGTATTGATGCTGGCCGAGCCGCAAGCCATCAAGGAACCCCGCGCCTTTCTCGCCACCACCGCTGGGCGCCTGCTGATCGATGGCGCGCGGCGGCGGCGCATCGAAAGGGCGTACATGGAGGCCCTGGTGCTCCAGTGCGAAGACGCCGGCATGCCCGACCCTGCTGCGGTGCATGTGGCACTGCAAGCCCTGGAGCGCATCGCCGAAATGCTCGCCGGCCTGCCGGCGAAAACCCGTGAAGCATTCCTGTTGAGTCGCCTTGACGGGCTGACCTACAGCGAGATCGCCACGTGCCTGGATGTATCTCCCAGCACGGTCAAAAACTACATTTCCACGGCCCTGGTGCATTGCTATCACAGCTTGCACGTGACGGACCCGCTGTCGTGAACACCGAACACATCATCCAGCAAGCGGCGAATTGGCTGACACGACTGAACGACGAAGATGTCACCGATGCCGACCGCCACGCCTTCAACACCTGGTGCCAGGCCGACCCGCGCCACGCCGTGGCCATCGAACGCATGCGCGTGCTGTGGGGCAACTTCGACGCCTTGCCGGCGCAACCGGCGCGCATCGCCCTTAATCGTGCCTTCGCCCCACAACGCTCGCGTGGCGCACAGGTGCTGGGTTTACTCGGCGTATTGCTCTGCGGTTGGGTGGGGTTGGAGCGCGTGCCGGTATGGATGGCCGACCAGCGCACCGGCGTCGGCGAACGCCGCCAGGTCGCCCTCGAAGACGGCAGCCGGTTGCAGCTCAACAGCAACTCGGCAGTGGACGTGAAGTTCGACGGCCACCAACGTGTGATCGAACTGCTGCAAGGCGAGCTGTGGGTCGAGGTGGCCAAGGATGCGCAACGGCCCTTCGTGGTGCGCACCGACCAGGGCACGGCCACGGCATTGGGCACGCGCTATATGGTCAAGCGCGCGGCGGACGGCACCACCGTGGTCACGGTGATCGAGTCCAGCGTGGCGGTCAAAGGCGAGGGCAAAGAGGGCGTCAAGGTCTCAGCCGGCCAGCGCTCGGTCCTCGACCATGGCCGCGCCCAGGCGCCGCAAGCGATTGGCAACACCGACTCGGACGCGTGGACCCGTGGCCTGCTCAAGGTCAACGACCAGCCATTGAGCGAGGTGCTGCAAACCTTGGCCAGCTACCGCCATGGCCTGGTACGTTTCGATGCACAAGCGTTGAAAAACCTGCGCGTGTCCGGCGTGTTCAAGCTCGACGACACGGCGGCCGCGCTCGCAGCACTCGCCGACAATTTGCCGATCCAGGTGGAGTATTTCACCGACCTGCTGGTGGTGGTCAAGCCGCGTTAGCTCAGCGTTCGTTCTGGCGCAGGCGCTTGTACAGGGTATTGCGGCTCACGCCCAATTCCCGCGCAAGGTGGGAAATGTTCCCGCCCGCTGCCTTCAAGCGTTGCGTCAGGTCAATGCCATCCTCCATACACCACTCGCTGGCAGGCAATGGCGCCGTCACGTTCAAATCCACAAAAAAATCATCCGGCAGGTGTTCCGGGCGCACCGGCTGTTCCTCGGCCATCGCCAGCGCCACCTGCAATACGCTGCTGACCTGGCGCAAATTCCCCGGCCACGGGTGCTGTTCAAACAATGCCAGCACCTCGCTGCTCAGCCCGGCCCATTGGCTCGGCTCGCGGTGCTGCTGCCACAACTGCTGGAACAGCGCCTGTTTGTCGGTGCGTTCGCGCAACGGCGGCAGCTCCAGGGTCAGGCCGCCGATGCGGTAATACAAATCCTCCCGAAAGCGCCCGGCCTGCACCCATTCGCGTAGCGCGCAGTTGGTGGCGGAGATGATGCGCAGGTCCACCGGGAACACCTCGCTGCTGCCCACCGGTTGCACGCAGCGTTCCTGCAGCACGCGCAGCAGCCGGGCCTGGGTCGGCAGCGGCATGTCACCGATTTCATCGAGAAACAGCGTGCCCTTGTCGGCCTTGCGTATCAGGCCGATGCTGCCTTTCTGATTGGCGCCCGTGAAGGCGCCTTTTTCGTAGCCGAACAGTTCCGATTCGACCAACTCCGCGGGGATCGCCGCACAGTTCACCGCGATAAACGCCTGCGCGCTGCGCGAGCTGGCCTGGTGCAGGGCTTTGACGAACACCTCTTTGCCCACGCCGGTCTCGCCGTGAATCAGCAGCGGTATGTCCTTTTCCAGCAGACGTTCGGCCTGGCGCACGGCTTTTTCCACGCGCACATCGCCAAAATGCAGGGTCTTGAGGCTAATTGAGGTCGGTTTTATGACCGCAGGTTTGCTGGGTTTGGGCTCACTGAACACTCGCGCCTGCACCGGCATCTGCTTCGGGCGTTTGAGTAAACACTGAAACCGATTGCGTCCCGCCGCCTGTAGCGAAAACGGCAAGCCTTCAGGCTGATTCAACAACTCCAGCAATGACACCTTGAACAGACTGTCGATCAGCACCCGCGACAAACTGATGCCCAGCAGGTTATCCGCGCGGCGGTTGGCCGACAGCACCTGACCGCTCTCATCAAAAATCAGCAGGCCCGCCCACTGGCTGTCGAGGTTGTTCAGGCCGGTATTGAAGGTCAATTGGAAATGCTCGCCGCGAAACAAGTTGAGGATCAGCCGGTTTTCCACGGTCTGGCTCATCATCTTGACCATGCCCAAGGTGTGGGAGGGCGGCAAATAGCTGTCGCTGGACACATCCAGCACCGCAATGATTTCGCGTTGGGCGTCAAAGATCGGCGCCGCGGAGCCGGTCATGAAACGGTTGGCCTTAAGGAAGTGTTCATCGTGCTCGATGTGCACCGCTTGGGCACAGGCCAGTGCGGTGCCGATGGCATTGGTGCCGCTGCTGCGCTCCTGCCAACTGGCGCCGGCGCTGAAACCGCGCGCCAGTTTCGGCTCGATAAACCGCTGGGTGCCCCACGATGTCAGGACCTGGCCCTGGTTGTCGGCCAACATGATCAGGCAGTTGGAATTGCTCAAGATGTTTTCGTAGTAGGGCAGCACTTCCTGATGCGTGGTCTGCACCAGCGAATGCTGGCTTTCCAGCAATTGGCTGATGCCCTCGGCGGGCAGTTGGTCAAAGCTGGGTGTGCTCTGGTGATCCAGGCCAAATGCGCGGCAACGCCGCCAGGAATCCTGAATAAGGGTGTCGTGAGCCAAGGGTTCGGCCATGGGGCGACCTTCATTTTTATTGTTATTGGGCTTGCACAAGCTGGCGGGTGTCGCCCATCAATTGTTGTTCACAACTGTTCATTGTCAACCCCGCGCCTGTTCAATTGTTCAGCCGGGATTGTTCAGTTGTGTTCATCCTTGAACACTGCTTTTTCCGCATTTGCTTACAGATCAATCACCTGCCACTTCTGGCACGAAACTCGCTCTGCATGGTTGCCAGATTCATTCCAATAATAAAAAGGGCGTGTCATGTCATTGACCCTGGAAAATGTCTCCCGCGTCGTCGAAGGCCAGACCTGGATCGACGACGCCAACCTGCGTTTCGAAGCCGGTTCCTTCAACGTGTTGCTCGGCCGCACCCTGTCCGGCAAGACCAGCCTGATGCGCCTGATGGCCGGCCTGGACAAGCCCGACAGCGGGCGCATCCTGATGAACGGCGTCGACGTCACGCAAAAGCCGGTGCGTCTGCGCAATGTGTCGATGGTCTACCAGCAGTTCATCAACTACCCGACCATGACCGTGTTCGAGAACATCGCCTCGCCGTTGCGCCAGGCCGGTGTGTCCAACGAGCTGATCCAGAGCAAGGTGCTCGAAACCGCGAAGATGCTGCGCATCGAGAAGTTCCTGCAGCGCCACCCGCTGGAGCTGTCCGGTGGCCAGCAGCAACGCACGGCCATGGCCCGTGCGCTGGTCAAAGACGCCGAGTTGATCCTGTTCGATGAGCCGCTGGTGAACCTGGACTACAAACTGCGCGAAGAGCTGCGTCAGGAAATGCGCGAGCTGTTCAAGGCACGCCACACCATCGCCATCTACGCCACCACCGAACCCAACGAAGCCCTGGCCCTTGGCGGCACCACCACGATTTTGCATGAGGGCCGGGTGATCCAGAGCGGCAAGGCCGCCGAGGTGTATCACCAGCCGCAAACCGTGCTGGCGGCTGAGCTGTTTTCCGAGCCACCGATCAACCTGATGCCGGGACGAATCAGCGGCAATGAAGTGAGTTTTGCCAACTTCGTGCACTTCCCGCTCAACGTCGACCTGCGCCCCATCGGCGAGGGCGAGTTCCGCTTTGGCGTGCGCCCCAGTCATATCAGCCTGGTGCCAAGCAACGACGATGACCTGGAGCTGGCCGTGACCGTGGAAGTCGCCGAGATCAGTGGTTCGGAAACCTTCCTGCACGTGCGCAGCGAACATTTTCTGCTGGTGCTGCACCTGCCGGGGGTACACGAGTACGACGTCGATGCGCCGATCCGCGTGTATATCCCCACCCATAAACTGTTTGTGTTCGATGGTCAGGGCCGTTTGGTCCAGGCCCCCGGGCGCCGCGTTGCGAGGGTTGCCTGATGGCCGAGATCCATTTGCAGAACCTCGCCCACAGCTATAGCCCTACGCCGGCCGGCCCTGAAGACTACGCGATTCGGGAAATGAACCACGTGTGGGAGCAGGGCGGAGCCTACGCCTTGCTCGGGCCGTCGGGGTGCGGCAAGTCGACGTTGCTGAATATCATCTCCGGGCTGCTCAGCCCGTCGGAAGGCCAGGTGCTGTTCGACCATAAAGTGGTCAACGACCTCACCCCGGAAAAACGCAACATCGCTCAGGTGTTCCAGTTTCCGGTGGTGTACGACACCATGACGGTGTTCGACAACCTGGCCTTTCCGCTGCGTAACCAAGGCATGGCCGAGGCGAAAATTCACAGCAAAGTGCAGGAAATCGCCGAAGTCCTCGACCTGCAAAACCTGCTGAGTAAAAAGGCGCGCAACCTCACCGCTGATGAAAAACAGAAAGTCTCCATGGGCCGTGGCCTGGTGCGTGACGACGTGTCGGCGATCCTGTTCGATGAGCCGCTGACGGTGATCGACCCGCACCTGAAGTGGAAACTGCGGCGCAAGCTCAAGCAGATCCACGAGCAGTTCAACATCACCATGGTCTACGTGACCCACGACCAGCTCGAAGCCTCGACCTTTGCCGACAAGATCGCGGTGATGTATGGCGGGCAGATCGTGCAGTTTGGCACCCCGCGCGAGTTGTTCGAGCGGCCGAGCCACACCTTTGTCGGCTACTTCATCGGCAGCCCGGGGATGAACCTGATCCAAGTGCAAGCCGAGGCGGGCGGGGTGCGTTTTGCCGGCACGTTGCTGCCTTTGTCCGAAGCGTTGCAGCAGCGTATCCGCGACACCGACTACCAGACACTGCAGGTGGGCATTCGCCCGGAATTTATCCACGTGTGGGACGAGTACAACCCTGACGCCTTGCAGGCCGATGTCACACACCTTGAAGACCTCGGCACCTACAAGATCATGACCCTCAACCTCGACGGCGCAGCGTTGAAAGTGCGCCTGGCCGAAGACAAACCGGTGCCCGAAAGCCAAGCCTCGATCAGCTTCCCCGCGCAATGGCTGATGGTCTACGCCGATGACTACCTGCTGGAGGTGCAGCCATGAACAAGGTGCAGAACAACAAGGCCTGGTGGCTGGTGTTGCCGGTGTTCCTGCTGGTGGCGTTCAGTGCGGTGATCCCGATGATGACCGTGGTCAACTATTCGGTGCAGGACATCTTCGACCAGTCCAGCCGTTACTTCGTCGGCGCCGACTGGTACAAGCAGGTGCTGCTCGACCCGCGTTTACACGACTCGTTGCTGCGTCAGTTCATCTACTCGGCCTGCGTGCTGTTGATCGAAATTCCATTGGGTATCGCCATCGCCCTGACCATGCCGACCAAGGGCCGTTGGTCGTCGCTGGTGCTGATTATCCTCGCCATTCCGCTGCTGATTCCGTGGAACGTGGTGGGCACCATCTGGCAGATCTTCGGCCGTGCCGATATCGGCTTGCTCGGTTCAACCCTCAACGCCATGGGCATCAACTACAACTATGCAGCCAACACCATGGACGCTTGGGTCACCGTGTTGGTGATGGACGTGTGGCACTGGACCTCGTTGGTGGCGCTGCTGTGTTACTCGGGGCTGCGGGCGATTCCGGACGTGTACTACCAGGCCGCGCGGATTGATCGCGCATCCGCCTGGGCGGTGTTCCGACATATCCAGTTGCCGAAGATGAAAAGCGTGCTGCTGATCGCGGTGATGCTGCGCTTTATGGACAGTTTCATGATTTACACCGAGCCCTTTGTATTGACGGGTGGCGGGCCGGGTAATGCCACCACCTTCCTCAGCCAGACGCTGACCCAGATGGCTGTAGGCCAATTCGACCTGGGCCCGGCGGCGGCGTTTTCCCTGGTGTACTTCCTGATCATCCTGTTGGTGTCCTGGCTGTTCTACACCGCCATGACCCACTCCGACGCCAACCGCTGAGGCCGCCAACATGAGCAAACGCAAGCTGATCCCCTTACTCATCTACATCCTGTTCCTGCTGGTGCCGATTTACTGGTTGCTGAACATGTCCTTCAAGAGCAACACCGAAATCCTTGGCGGGCTGACGCTGTTTCCGCAGGATTTCACCCTGGCCAACTACAAAGTGATCTTCACCGACCCGAGCTGGTACACCGGCTACCTCAACTCGCTGTACTACGTGAGCCTGAACACGGTGATTTCCCTGAGCGTGGCATTGCCGGCGGCGTATGCCTTCTCGCGCTACCGTTTCCTCGGTGACAAGCACCTGTTCTTCTGGCTGCTGACCAACCGCATGGCGCCGCCCGCGGTGTTCCTGCTGCCGTTTTTTCAGCTGTATTCGTCCATTGGCTTGTTCGATACGCACATCGCCGTGGCCCTGGCCCATTGCCTGTTCAACGTGCCGTTGGCGGTGTGGATTTTGGAAGGCTTCATGTCTGGGGTACCCAAGGAAATCGACGAAACCGCCTACATTGACGGCTATAGCTTTCCCAAGTTCTTCGTGAAGATCTTTATCCCGCTGATCGGCTCCGGCATCGGCGTAACGGCGTTTTTCTGCTTCATGTTTTCCTGGGTCGAGCTGTTGCTGGCGCGCACCTTGACGTCGGTCAACGCCAAGCCCATCGCGGCGGTGATGACCCGCACGGTCTCGGCCTCGGGTATCGATTGGGGCGTGCTGGCAGCGGCGGGGGTGTTGACCATCCTGCCCGGCATGCTGGTGATCTGGTTTGTTCGCAACCACGTGGCCAAGGGCTTTGCCCTCGGCCGGGTCTGAGGAGTCGATTATGGAATGGATGGCCTGGACCACCCCCACCGCGTTGTTCTTTGCGGGCATTGCCTTGCTGCTGGCGGGCATGACCACTTGGGAGCTGCGCTCGCCGAGCATCCCTCGGCGCGGTTTGTTGCCGATCAGCACCACCCGTGGTGATCGTTTGTTTATCGGTCTTCTCGGCAGCGCCTACCTGCATTTACTGGTGATTGGCGTAACCGGCTGGAGCATCTGGGTGGCGACTGCGCTGTCCCTGGTGTGGCTGTTGTGTGTGATGCGTTGGGGCTAGTGCTCCGTGAATAAACAACCAGGAGGTCTCTATGTTGAATAAAAACAATAAGCTGCGACATAGCATTTCATTGGCCGCCGTACTGGCCCTCAGCGGTTTGAGCGCCACGGCCTGGGCCGATGCGTATGAAGATGCGGCGAAAAAATGGATCGGCAGCGAGTTCAAACCGTCCACCCTCACCGAAGCCCAACAGCTCGAAGAGTTGAAGTGGTTTATCAAGGCGGCGGAACCGTTCCGTGGGATGAAGATCAACGTGGTGTCGGAAACCCTCACCACCCACGAATATGAATCCAAGGTGCTGGCCAAGGCCTTCAGCGAAATCACCGGGATCAAGCTGACCCACGACTTGCTGCAGGAAGGCGACGTGGTGGAAAAGCTGCAAACCCAGATGCAGTCCGACAAGAACATCTATGACGGCTGGGTCAACGATTCCGACTTGATCGGTACGCACTTTCGCTATGGCAAGACCGAATCGATCACCGACCTGATGGCCAACGAGGGCAAGGACTTCACCTCGCCGACCCTGGATATCAAGGACTTTATCGGCATCTCCTTCACCACCGCGCCAGACGGCAAGATCTACCAGCTACCCGACCAGCAATTCGCCAACCTCTACTGGTTCCGCGCCGACTGGTTCGAGCGCCCGGAGCTGAAAGCCAAGTTCAAGGAAAAATACGGCTATGACCTCGGCGTGCCGGTGAACTGGTCGGCCTATGAAGACATCGCCAAATTCTTCAGCGAAGACGTCAAGGAAATCGACGGCAAACGTATTTATGGGCACATGGACTACGGCAAAAAAGACCCGTCACTGGGCTGGCGCTTCACCGATGCCTGGTTCTCGATGGCCGGTGGTGGCGACAAGGGCCTGCCCAACGGTTTGCCGGTGGACGAGTGGGGCATTCGCGTGGAGGACTGCCACCCGGTGGGCTCCAGCGTAACGCGCGGCGGCGACACCAACGGCCCGGCCGCGGTATTCGCCACGCAGAAATACGTGGACTGGATGAAAGCCTACGCGCCACCGGAAGCGGCCGGCATGACGTTCTCCGAATCCGGCCCGGTGCCGTCCCAGGGCAACATTGCCCAGCAGATCTTCTGGTACACCGCGTTTACCGCCGACATGACCAAGCCGGGCTTGCCGGTGGTGAACGCCGACGGCACGCCGAAGTGGCGCATGGCCCCATCGCCGGTCGGGCCTTATTGGGAAAAGGGCATGAAGAAGGGTTACCAGGACGTGGGTTCCTGGACCTTCCTCAAGTCGACGCCTGAGAAACAGAAACTCGCGGCCTGGCTCTACGCACAGTTCGTGACCTCGAAAACCGTCTCGCTGAAGAAAACCATTGTGGGCCTGACGCCGATTCGTGAGTCCGACATCAACTCCCAGGCCATGACCGACCTGGCGCCGAAACTCGGTGGCTTGGTGGAGTTCTACCGCAGCCCGGCCCGCGTCGAGTGGACGCCGACCGGCACTAACGTGCCGGACTACCCACGGCTGGCGCAACTGTGGTGGAGCAACATTGCGGCCGCCGCCAGCGGCGAGAAAACCCCGCAGCAGGCGCTGGACAACCTGGCCAAGGAACAGGACGCGATCATGACGCGCCTGGAACGCTCCAAGGTGCAGCCGGTGTGCGGCCCGAAAATGAACCCCGAGCGTGATGCTCAGTATTGGTTCGATCAGCCGGGCGCACCGAAGCCGAAACTGGCCAACGAAAAGCCGAAAGGGGAAACCGTGGCTTACAGCGATTTGCTCAAGTCGTGGGAGGCGGCGCGTAAGTAAGCGTATCGGGCAATACGAAGCGGCACTCAGGTGCTGCTTCGTCATTGCGCCATAAGCAGATCCAATGTGGGAGCTGGCTTGCCTGCGATGGCAATCTGTCAGTCAGTACAGTGTTGACTGACCCAACGCTATCGCAGGCAAGCCAGCTCCCACAGTCAATGCAGGCATTCGCGCAATCAGCTCAGGGCCTGTGGCTGAATCTGCAACTCGCCATCCACATCCTTGACCAACCCACTGGCCAGAAACAGCGGCGCCAGGCGCTTGTGCAACTGCGGCTCGACAAACTCTTTCACCGTGTCCAGCACCAGCACGCCGCTGAGCGGCAACTCGGCCTTGGTGTACGACAGCCACGCTTGCTTGAGCTTCATCAACACATCACTGCCCGCCGTGGAGGCAAAGCGGCGGTGGGTGGGTTTGCCGTCGACGTTGAAGGTGTGCTGGAACGCGTAGCCGGTTTCATCGCCAGGGCTGGCGGCGCAGCGTACGCAGGTGCATGGGCCGTCGCCGAACGCGCTGCGCAGGTAGGTGTTGAAGTCCACCACGGGCTTGAGTGACAGGCGCTTATCCACCTCGAACAAGTCCCCAGTCATTTTATCGTCAGTGTTCAACGTCCATTTCCTCGCAGGTCGGCAGGTGTATTTCAAAGCGCGGCACAATACCAGTCAGGCGGTGCCCATGGGGATTTTTTGCGCGAACGGTGCTCGCTTCAGTGTCGACGTCCGTTCGCCAATGACCTTGTTAGAGTTTCCCCAATCAACCCCCACAGGACATTCAAATGAGCACTCACACGTCTATCTATAACCATGGTGTTGCCTGGGAAGAGGGCAACAGCGTCAGCCAGGGCTACAGCGTCAACGGCACGATTTTTATTGCTGGGCAGTTTTCCCACACGCTGGAAGGCGAATTCGTCGATGGCGACGCCGCAGCGCAAACCCGTAAAACCTTGGAGAACCTCGACCACGTGCTGGCCGGCTTTGGCGTCGGCCGCTCGAACATTGCCGCCGTGGATATTTACCTGGTGCACGCTAAGCGTGATTTCGAGGCGGTGGTGGCGGTGTGGAAGGACTACATCGGCACGCATCGCCCGGCCGCCACCCTGGTCGGCGTGAACTACCTGGCGTCGGATGCGCAGATCGTCGAGATCAAGGCCGTGGCCCACGCCGATTGATCAGCCCGGCAGTTGCTCGGCCAGTAAGTCGATAAAGCGCCGGACCCGAGGTTCCAGGTAACGCTTGCTCGGGTACATGGCCATGATTTCGACGTTGCCGGCGTCCAGGTCCGGCAGCACCGGCACCAGGCGCCCGTTGGCCAGGTCGTCGGCGATCAGGAAGTCCGGCAGCAGGGCAATGCCCATGCCTGCCACTGCGGCGTCGCGCAACGCTTCGCCGCTGTCCAGGCGCAGGCGGCTGCGGCCGGGGGCCTTGAACCATTCGCCTTGGGCATCGCGAAAGCGCCAGCTCTGTTTACGTGTACGGCTGCTGAAATACAGGCAGTCATGCTGGGCGAGGGCGTCGGTGTCGCGGGGTGCGCCGTGTTCGACGAGGTAGCCGGGCGCGGCGCAGAGCAACGCCCGGTAGCGTGCAACCACGCGCGATACCAACTGGCGGTCGGCATGCTCGCCGCCAATGCGAATCGCCAAGTCGAAGCCGTCCTCGACGATGTCGGCCATGCGGTCGCTGAAACTGACGTCCACCTGCACCTCGGGCCAGGTGTTCAAGTAGGTATTGAGCAGCGGCAGGATGACGCGGCGCCCGAAGGCATCGGGCAGTGTCAGGCGCAGGAGCCCGCGCGGTGTACCGCTGGGCTGGCCGATGGTGGTTTGCGCGGTGTCGACGGCGGCCAGAATCTGCACACCTTGATCGTAAAGCGCACGGCCTTCATCCGTCAGGCTCAAGGTGCGCGTGGTGCGGTTCAGCAGGCGCACGCCGAGGCTGTCTTCCAGGCGCATCACCGCCTTGCCGGCCGCCGAGCGCGTCAGCCCCATGGCTTGGCCGCCCGCGACAAAGCTGGCACCGTCGACCACGGCCATGAAGATCAGCATTTCATTGAGGTTGGTGCGCAACATGGGAGCGACTCATGGCGAGTGAAGCAGTGGCGCAATATAGCAGCTCAATGCCACTGGTTTATTGCATAAGAATAGATCCAGATATTCTTTTCAAGTCTTAAAAATCGCCGCTAGGCTCCATTACCTTCTCGAAAACGCGGCAGATTCCCGATGACTTTCAAGCGTTCCTCCCTGACCCTCCTGGCCGCGTCCCTGGCGGCTGCAAGCGCCTTGCTCAGCCCCGGCGCCCAGGCCGAAGGCAAGATCAGCATTGCCCAGCAATTCGGCATTGGCTACTTGATCCTCGACGTGGTGCGCGACCAGCACTTGATCGAGAAACACGGCAAGGAGCAAGGCCTGGATATCAAGGTGGAATGGAACAGCATTTCCGGGGCCACTGCGATGAATGAATCGCTGCTGGCCGGCGCCCTGGACGTGGTGTCGGCCGGTGTGCCGCCGATGCTCACGCTGTGGGACCGCACCAAGGGCAAGCAGAACGTCAAGGCGATAGCTTCCCTTGGGTCGATGCCTAATTACCTGCTGACCAATAATCCGAATGTGAAGACCCTCAAGGACTTCACCGAGAAAGACCGCATCGCCGTGCCCGCGGCGGGTGTGGGCTTCCAATCGCGCACCTTGCAGATCGAAACCGCCAAGCAGTTCGGCGACGCCAACTACAAGAAGTTTGACGACATCTCTATCAGCCTGGCCCACCCGGATGCTACGGCGGCGTTGATTGCCGGTGGTTCGGAGATCAATTCGCACTTCTCCAGCCCGCCGTTCCAGTACCAGGAATTGCTCAATCCTAAGGTGCACAAGGTGCTCAGTTCCTACGACATCCTGGGTGGGCAGGCGACGTTCAACGTGCTTTACACCACGCAGAAATTCCACGACGAGAACCCTAAGACTTACAAGGCGTTCTACGACGCGCTGGCCGAGGCCGAGACGATCATCAAGGCCGACAAGCCGGCTGCGGCCAAGGCGTATATCCGTGTCGAGGAATCCAAGCTGCCGTTGGAGTTGGTGGAGAAAATCGTTCAGGACCCGGAAATTGATTTCACCATCGTGCCGCAGCGTACCTATATCTATGCCGAGAAATTGCAGGAACTGGGTGTGTTGAAGAACAAGGCGGCGAGCTGGAAGGATTACTTCTTTGAAGAGGCTCATGGTGGGAATGGGAGTTGAGTTGGCCTGCATTTGGAATGCGGATAAATGGCTGATTGTGGTGGGGCAGGTGGTTGGTCGGGGTACATATCCGTTGCTGCGGTAACGGCCACTTAGGGTTTCGCTCTTACAGCGAGTCACTTTTGGCAAACGCCCCAAAAGTAACCAAAAGGTCTTTGCCCCACCACTCGGTGCCTCGCCTAGGCTCGGCATGCCCTCACTCCGGCTTGAATCCGTGGGCCGCCGCGATGGGCCATCCTTGGCCCAGCGCGGCTAACCCGGCGTCCTGCCGGGTTACCCACGGATTCAAGCCTGCGTTCGGCCATCGTGGTTAACGGGGCCTGTCAGATCAAGATCAAAATCTACAGCACGGCGGCCTAGTAGCCGACCTGAGTGGTAGAAGCAAAAGCAGGGCAAAAACAGATCAGAAGCAGAGCTGCTTTTCTGTGGGAGCTGGCTTGCCTGCGATGCAGACACCTCGGTACATCAGGCATAACCAGTTGATGCCTTCGCAGCGGTTCGGCGGTCCGACAAGCCAGCTCCCACCTTTGACCGAGTACACACATCTACCTGATGCACTGCGATCCAAAATGTGGGAGCGGGCTTGCTCGCGAATGCGGTGGGCCAGCCACCAAATGCATCAACTGACACACCGCCTCGCTTTCGCTTTTGATCTAACCACTCAGGTCGGCTACTAGGCCGCCGTGCTGTAGATTTTGATCTTGATTTTGATCTTAGGCGCCCCGTCAACCACGCTGGCCGAACGCAGGCTTTGGAGCGGGGGTAAACCGGCAGGACGCCGGTTTAGCCGCGCTGGGCCAAGGATGGCCCATCGCGGCGGCCCCCGCTCCAAAGCCTGCGTGAGGGCACACCGAGCCGGAGGCGAGGTGCCGAGTGGTGGGGCAAGAGCCTTTTGGTTACTTTTGGGCTCTTTTCAAAAGTGACCCGCTGTAAGAGCGGAACCCATATCAGCCATCACCCAAATAACGGATATGTACCCCACCTACCTAACCCCACCCCCCACCCCAAAAATCAACGAAAAAACTCCCCCGGTGTCGCATCAAACTGCTGCCGAAACGCCGCAATAAACGCCGAAGTCGACTCATACCCACACCCCAACGCCACGTCCGTCACCCGCTCACCTTGCTCCAGGGCGGGCAGGGCGCTAAGCAGGCGCAACCGCTGACGCCAAGCGCGAAACGTCAGCCCTGTATCACTCAGAAACAACCGACTCAGCGTCTTCTCACTCACCCCCAGCTTTCGGCCCCAATCCCCCAAAGTCGTCTGCTGCTCCGGATGCAGATTCAAGCTGCGATAAACCTGACGTAATCGCGGGTCCAGCGGCAAAGGCAGCATCAAATCCACCTGCGGCGCGGCGGCCAGCTGGTCCAGCACCACCTGGGCCAGACGCCCATCCGGCCCGTCCTCGGCATATTCCACCGGCAGCTCACTGAAGCTGCGGATCAACTCACGTAACAAGCTGCTCACCTCCAACACCTGACAACGCTCTGCCGCCCAGGCGGTGACGCTGCAGTCGAGGTACAGGCTGCGCATTTCCGTGTGCGGCGAGCTGAACACCCGGTGCGGCACGCCCGCGGGAATCCACACCGCACGCTGGGGTGGCGCGACGAAGCGGCCGACGCTGGTCTGGATCTCCAGCACCCCGGAAATCGCGTAGGACAATTGCACCCACGGGTGGCTGTGGCGGCGGGTCAGGGCCCGATTGGGCAGCGATTCAGTGCGCCCATACACCGGCCGTGGCAGGCTGGAAAGCCCGGGTACACTGCGGCGGACCGTCTTTTCATGTCCTTTAGGCGGCATTTACTGGCTCATTGGCGTTAGTCGGTAATAAGCCGTTACGTTAGAGTCGCAACGATGCGCTTGGCAACCCCTGGAAGATTTGCTTATGACCCGCCCACGTTTTCTGCCCGACAACTTCACCCTGACGCTGATCGCCACGGTGATCCTCGCTTCATTGCTGCCCGCCAGCGGCCAGACCGCCGTGGCCTTCGGCTGGGTCACTAACCTGGCCATCGCGCTGCTGTTTTTCCTGCATGGCGCCAAGCTGTCGCGCCAGGCCATCGTTGCCGGGGCCGGGCATTGGCGCCTGCACCTGCTGGTATTCAGCCTCACGTTCGTGCTGTTCCCCTTGCTGGGCCTGGCACTTAAGCCGCTGCTGTCGCCGCTGATCGGCAAAGACCTGTACATGGGCATGCTTTACCTTTGCGCCTTGCCAGCCACCGTGCAATCGGCGATTGCCTTCACGTCCCTGGCGCGTGGCAACATTCCCGCGGCGATCTGCAGCGCGGCGGCGTCGAGCCTGTTCGGCATCTTCCTCACGCCGTTGCTGGTGACGTTGTTGCTCAACGTGCATGGCGACGGCGGCTCCACCGTCGACGCGATCCTGAAGATCAGCGTGCAACTGCTGCTGCCTTTTGTTGCGGGCCAAATTGCCCGCCGCTGGATCGGCGACTGGGTCGGCCGCAATAAATCCTGGCTGAAGTTCGTCGACCAAGGCTCGATTCTGCTGGTGGTCTTCGGCGCGTTCAGCGAAGCGGTCAACGAAGGCATCTGGCACCAGATCCCACTGTGGGAGCTCGGCGGTCTGGTAGTGGCCTGTTGCGTGCTGCTGGCCTTGGTGCTGGTGGCGTCCACCCTGCTGGGCAAGGCTTTCGGCTTCAGTCAGGAAGACCGCATCACCATCTTGTTCTGCGGCTCGAAGAAAAGCCTGGCGACGGGTGTGCCGATGGCCCAGGTGTTGTTCGCCGGGGCGACCATGGGCGTGTTGATTCTGCCACTGATGCTGTTTCACCAAATCCAGTTGATGGTGTGCGCGGCGCTGGCACAACGCTACGCCAATCGGCCGGAAAGCATCCCCGAGATGATGGGGCAGGTGGATCCGTGATCCAGATCACACCCTGAGCCGAATCACCTCAAGTTAACGCGCGGCCAGACGACTACCCTTATAGAGAGCCCAATAAGGAGTGTCGGCATGAACGTTAAAGGTATTTCGGTAGTTACCGGCCTGTTTTGCCTCTGGGCGGGTGCCTGTGCTGCGGCACAGACAGTGGGGCAGGGTACCATTGTGTTCACCGGCGCTATCGTGGAGCCTGGGTGTGCGACAAATGCGCGCAGCGGCGCGGTGATGGAACTGACAGGTTGCGCCACTTCTAACCGCGGCAGCCGCTTTGATGTGCGCAATGTGGCGCCGGTGGCCAGCGTCAATGCCGCCCACGTGAAGCTGGTGGCGGACAGCGGCAACGGGCGCTATTACGACCAGCGCTATCTGCTGGTGGACAGTGCCGGCAAGCCGATCCAGTCGGGCAATTACGTGATCACCATGACCTCGCCGTAAGCCTCCGGGCGACGATCCGCGTCAACAACGGGCCGAGAAACCTATAGAATGCTCGGCGGCGGCGCTGTTCTGCGTGGCCGTTGGATCATCGCCAGAGTACCTCGCCCGCCAATGAGCATTTCAGCCGCAACCCCCCAAGCCAATTGGCAACCGGTCATCGCCCTCGCGCTGGCCGCGTTTGTATTCAATACCACCGAATTCGTGCCGGTCGGCCTGCTCAGCGCCATCGGCGCCAGCTTCGACATGCCCATCGCCAGCGTCGGCTTGATGCTCACCATCTATGCCTGGATCGTATCGCTGACCTCGCTGCCGGTGATGCTGCTGACGCGTAACGTCGAGCGGCGCAAGTTGCTGATCGTGTTGTTTGGCTTGTTTATCGCCAGCCATATCCTCTCCAGCGTCGCCACCAGCTTCGGCTTGCTGATGGTCAGCCGCATCGGCATCGCGTTGTCCCATGCGCTGTTCTGGTCGATCACCGCCTCCCTGGCCGTGCGCCTGGCGCCAGAAGGCAAACAGGTGCAAGCCCTCGGCCTGCTGGCCACCGGCACGTCACTGGCGATGGTCTTGGGCATTCCGCTGGGTCGCCTGCTTGGCGAAGCCATGGGCTGGCGCACTACGTTCCTGGTGATCGCCGCGTTTGCCGCCGCCCTGGTGTTCTGGTTGGCGCGCACCTTGCCGCTGCTGCCGAGCCAGAACTCCGGTTCGCTGCGCAGCCTGCCGATGTTGTTCAAACGCCCGGCGCTGGTGGCGCTTTACGTGCTCACCGCCATGGTGGTGACCGCGCAATTCACCGCCTACAGCTACATCGAACCCTTTGTCGAAGGCGTCGCCGGCCTGAGCGGCAATGTGGTGACCCTGTTCCTGCTGGTGTTCGGCGGCGCGGGCATCATCGGTTCGCTGCTGTTCAGCCTGGTGCACCGTTTCAACCCGCATATCTTTGTGGTCAGCGCGGTGTTCCTGCTCGCCGCGTGCCTGGCGTTGATGCTGCCGTTGAGCGGTGCCGAGTCCTACCTGGTGGGCCTGAGCGTGTTCTGGGGCATGGCGATCATGGGCTTTGGCCTGGCCATGCAATCGAAGGTGCTGGTGCTCGCACCGGACGCCACCGACGTGGCCATGGCGATGTTTTCCGGCATCTACAACATCGGCATCGGCGGCGGTGCGCTCATGGGCAGTTGGGTCGGCAGCCACTTCGGCTTCGCCTGGATCGGCGCGGCGGGCGGCTTGCTCGCGGCGGTGGCGTTGATTGGGTACTGCCTGGCGATTCATCGGTATGGGCAGGGTGTGGCGCGCACCTGACGCGCAAAACGCCGCACATTGAGTAAAACCAGACAAATCTTACAGGGCGTTTTGATGCCCATTGCTACCGTCGCGCCGGGCCTGCCACATCCCGTGGTGACGGCGATTGCCACGACCTTGAACAAGGGCCGTGGCACTTGGAAAGCAATGGAGTCGATTGTGCAAAAACGTTTGACCGCAGAGTTTCTAGGTACCTTCTGGCTGACGTTCGGCGGCTGTGGCAGCGCCATTCTGGCGGCGGCATTCCCAGAGCTGGGTATTGGTTTTGTCGGCGTTTCCCTGGCGTTTGGTCTCACCGTACTCACCATGGCCTACGCGGTAGGCGGCATTTCCGGCGGGCATTTCAACCCCGCGGTGACCATTGGTTTATGGGTCGGGCGGCGTGTTCGCAGCGTTGATGTGCTGCCGTACATTGCGGTGCAGGTAGTCGGCGCGATACTCGCCGCTGCGGCACTCTACGAGATCGCCAACGGGCAGCCGGATTTCGCGGTGGGTGGTTTTGCCGCCAACGGTTATGGCCCGCTCAGCCCAGGCAAATTCGACCTGTTTGCTGCGTTGCTGGCCGAAGTGATCGCCACGTTCTTCTTTGTCCTGATCATCATGCGGGTCACTGCACCGGGCGCAGCTGCCGGGTTTGCGCCGATCGCCATCGGCCTGGCGCTGACCTTGATTCACCTGGTTCTGATCCCCGTCACCAACACCTCGGTCAACCCGGCTCGCAGTACTGGCCCGGCGTTGTTTGCCGGTGGTGAGTACCTGTCGCAACTCTGGCTGTTCTGGCTGGCGCCGATCGTGGGCGGGATACTCGGTGCGTTGGCCGCCCGTGCACTGGGCGAGCGCGACTAAACGCATGGGGCATTTTCCCGAGAACTTTTTCGGCGGCGGCGGGCCTACCTATAACGCCGCCCATTTGCCTCGGAGCCGACTCTCGATGCCACGTTCATTGATCAAACCTGCACTCTTCACCGGTATTTGCACCTTGATGCTCAGCCTTTGCAGCCAAGCCGCCAGTTTTGACTGCGCCAAGGCCAAGGCTGCTGACGAGATCGCCATCTGCGCCAACCGCAGTCTCAACGACCAGGATGTCACCATGGCGTTGCTCTACGACTTGAACAAGCACTTCATGGCCATGGGCGGGCGCGGCTCATTGATGGACGGGCAGGCTGCCTGGCTTAAGCAGCGCCGCACGTGCGGAGCGAAGGTGAGTTGTTTGAGTGATGCCTACACACGGCAGATTGCGATGTTGCGTGGGTTTATTGATGAGCGGGTGATGACGAAAGGGCCGTTCTGATTCAGTGCAGTACCGCTGATGGGCTGGATTTCATAGAGGGCGACCGCGAGGTCGCCCGTTTTCGTTTACGCCGTGCGGGCCCGCAACGTGCGCCCAATTACATCCAGCAATCGTGTTGGGGACGCTGTTGCGCGTATATCTCTTCATTCTTCTGCGGCCAGCGGTTCTGGAACAGCTGCACATCCAAGCGGCGCGATGCTCGGTGACGTCGATGATGTAGAGCGCGTGCATGGCGAAAATCATGCTCGGTGACTTGAACGGAAGGAGAGAAAGCCCTTTATGCGGCAACCCGGTTAGGCAGCCAAATGAACCTTTCTCCTTCCATGGTCATGTGCGACCCATTTAGCGCTCGCTTATTAAAAGATCTCACCGCCGCAATCAGGAGGATCCACGAATAAGTTATCAATGTAACCCCTCGCCTCAGCTAACGTAGGTTTGGTAATGCTCCTGACTCCCGTCGGACTTATAGCGGTGTAGGCCGTTACCTGACCGACCAGGTTGTTATTGCTGTCGTAACGGCCGCCCGTTGGCCCCTCTTCAATTTGATAGCCCTTGTAGGTTTCGACGATTGCCATGGTGATGCTCCTTGCGTGGTGGGTTTACCACTACAGACTAAAAAGCATGGCGGGGGCCGTCTACTGTGACAATTGACAGGTGCTTAGATCAAAGGGCGATAGTTTTATTGCAAGACGCGTTTACTGAGTGAGGCCTGGCTACATCCCTCACGGCTTCCAGGTGTCTACATCCTTGGCATCCACCGCCTTGGGCAACAACCCCGCCTTGAAGAACGCGTCCGCAATCTTCTGCTGTTCACCCAACTGATCCACCGTCACTGGCTGCACCTGATAGCTGCGGTGCGCGTTGGCGGCTTCCACCGTGGCCACATCCAGGTTGCCCCACAGCGGGCCGAGCACTTTCGCCGCGTCTTGCGGGTTGGTTTTCACCCACGTGCCGGCTTTTTCCAACTGCTCATATACCACCTTCAACACCTCGGGATGCGCCTTGGCGTAGGGCGTGCCGGTCAGGTAATAGCGCTTGTAACTGGCAAGGCCTGCGCCGTCGGCCAGGGTGCGGGTTGGCAGTTGACGCTGCACGCTGGTGAGGAACGGTTCCCAGGTGACCCAGGCATCGACCTTGTTGTTCTCGAACGCAGCGCGGCCATCGGCTGGCGACAGATAAGCCGGCTCGATATCCGCGAACACCAAGCCTGCTTTAGCCAGCGCGGCGATCAGCAAATAGTGGGTGCCGGCGGCCTTGGTCACTGCGATTTTTTTGCCTTTCAAATCCGCCAGCTGCTGGATCGGTGAGTCCTTGCGCACCACGATGGCCTGGGCCGAAGGCGAGGGCGCTTCCTGGGCGAAATAGGTGAGTTTGGCCTGGGCGGCCTGGGCGAAGATCGGCACGGTGTCGGCCACGTCGGCGCTGATATCGACGTTGCCCACGTTCAATGCTTCGAGCAGCGGCAGGCCACTGGGGAACTCGTGCCAGCTCACGTCGATGTTGTCGGCCTTGAGGGCCTTTTCCAGGGTGCCCTGGGTTTTCAGCAGGGTGATCAGGGTCGAGGATTTCTGGTAACCGATGCGCACGGTTTGCTGGGCTTCGGCGCTCGCTGCGACAGAAAAAGCCAGCAGCCCGATCACGAGGCAGAGGGGACGACGAATAGGCATGGCGCGCTCGATATTCAGCGAAATATGGCCAAGCATAAAGTTCTAAAAAGCTTTCGATAAATACTCTTTCGATCTGAGCTTAGGGCGCTTTTCACGTGTTCCGACGAATTGGGCATAACCATAGAATTATAGGGTTCTTTCATAATTACTCGTCATTAATATAATCGAGTTAGCTTGTCTGCCAGGCCTTATGTCGTCTTTTGGCATATGCAGCTTCCTACACCTCACCCACGCCAAGGCCTTCCATGACGTTGAAAAAACTTATCCTCGCCGCCAGCCTGCTGTTCGCCGCAGCGGCGGCCCATGCCGAGCAGACCCTGGACATCAGCTACCAGCGTTCTTCCACACTGTGGATTCTGCTCAAGCAAAATGGCCAGCTCGAACAGCGTCTCAAGCCTTTGGGTTTCACCGTCAACTGGCATGAATTCAGCACCGGCCTGCTCAGCTCGTTGAACGCCGGCAGTGTCGATTTGCACGCCGATGTGGCCGACGCCTTTGCGCTGTTCACTCAAGCTGCCGACGCGCCGTTGACCTACTACGCCCAGGAAAACGCATCGCCTGGCGCCCAGGCGCTCATCGTGCAAGACCAATCGCCGATTCACCGCATCGCCGACCTCAAGGGCAAGACCGTCGCCGTGTCCAAGGGCTCGGGCAGCAACTTCCTGCTGATCGCGGCGCTGAAAAAAGCCGGCCTGACCCTGGCCGATATCACCCCGCGTTACCTCGAGGCACCGGACGGCGCAGCCGCGTTTGCCAATGGCAGCGTGGATGCCTGGGTGATCTGGGACCCGTTCCTCGCCACCCAGCAACTCGACCATCACGTGCGCGTGATCGCCGACGGCAACGACGGCCTGGCCAACTACAACCGCTTCTATTTGGCGACTACCACGTTCGCCAAGGCGCACCCGGACGTGCTGCAAGTCACCTTCGATACCCTGCGCGAGACCGGCCAATGGGTCAAAGCCCACCCCAAGGACGCCGCGCAAATGCTTGGGCCGCTGTGGGGCAATATCCCGCCGGCCACGGTGGAGCGCGCCAATAGCCGCCGCAGCTACGACATCATCCCGGTCAAGCTGCAAAATCTCGCCGAGCAGCAACGCATCGCCGATACCTACTACGCCGCCAAGCTGATTCCCAAGCCGCTGAAAATCACCGACATCACCGTGTGGGCACCCAAACCATGAGCCGCCAGATCCATTTGTCAGCCTTCCTCCTGAGTGGGCCGGTGGTGCACAGCCACGCTGTGTGGCGCCACCCGGAAACCGTCGGCAATTACCTCGACCCTGACTACTACTCACGCATCGCCAAGGTGGTGGAAGAGGGCCTGTTCGACTTCCTGTTCTTCGCCGACCGCCTGGCCGTTGGCGACCAGATGGGCGGCTCGCGTGAGTTCGCCTTGCGCTACGGCGCCCAGGACGCTACGCGCCTCGACCCGCTGCCGATTCTTTCTTATCTGATCGGCCAGACCAGCAAGCTGGGCCTGGGCGCGACACGCTCCACCACCTACTACGAACCGGCGCATATCGCCCGTGAGTTCGCCACCCTCGACCACCTGTCCAAGGGCCGTGCGGCGTGGAATATCGTCACCTCGATGAACGACAGCGAAGGGCGCCTGTTCGGCAAGGACAAGCACCTGGAACACGACCTGCGCTACGACCGCGCCGATGAATTTGTCGAAGTCGCCCTGAAACTCTGGAACAGCTGGGGCAAGGACGCCCTCAAGCTGGACCGCGAAAGCGGCGTGCTCGCCGACCCGGCCTTGATTACCTCGGTGCAGCATCAGGGCGAGTGGTTCAAGGTCGAAGGCCCGTTGAATATTCCGCGCACACCTCAGGGCCGACCGGTGCTGATCCAGGCCGGCTCGTCCGGGCGTGGTCGGCGGTTTGGCGCGCGCTGGGCCGAGGCGATTTTCACCATTCACCCGCACTTGGCGGCCATGCGTGCTTTTCGCGATGACGTGCGTGCCCAGGTGATGCAGCAAGGTCGTGACGCCGACAGCTGCAAAGTGCTGACGGCGGTGATGCCATTTATTGGCGGCAGCGAAGCCGAAGCCCGCGCCAAACGCGACAAGCACAATGCCCTGGCGCGGCCCGAACTGGGGCTGGTCACACTCGCTTCGCAGCTCAATGTGGACCTGTCGCCCTTCCCGCTGTCGGCCACCCTGGCCGAGATCGCCCAGTCGCCGCTGATTCATGCCGCTGCGGCCGAAAAGCTGCTGATGCAAGGCCCGGAAACCACCCTGGAGCAACTCGGCCGCATCTTCGCCAGCAGCGTGCGCGTGCCGCAACTGGTGGGCACCGGCGCGCAGATCGCCGACCAATTGGCCGAGCTGTTCGAGCAGGGCGGCTGTGACGGGTTTGTGATTTCACCGGGGTATTTGCCGGGCTCATTCACTGAATTTGTCGAGAGCGTGATTCCGCATTTGCAGCGCAAGGGCTTGTTCCGTAAGGCGTATGAAGGCTCGACGTTGCGTGAGCATTTGGGGTTGGCGGATCTCACACACTGAACGCAGTCAATGTGGGCGCTGGCTTGCCAGCGATAGCAATGGGGCAGTTGCATCACTGCTGGCTGAAACACCGCCATCGCAGGCAAGCCAGCTCACACGGGTCACATCAGCAAGTACATCAATCTAAAAGGGATATTGCGCATGGCTGCTTTTGATCACTTAACCCGCCGCCGCCTCTTGGGCCTGGCCGGCATTACCCTGGCCAGCCCGGTACTGATGTCGCTGCCACGCTTGGGCTTGGCAGCCGACGAACACGCGGGGCACAACACGCTTGCAGAACCTGCGGGCACCGGCGATTTCATCCGCCTTGATGCGCCGCGTTCACTCAAGCTGGCAGTCAACCTCAACGCGGTGTGCCTGGCCCCCGTGGTGATCGCCCACGGCCAGGGCTTTTTCAAGAAACACAACCTCGACGTTGAACTGGTCAACTTCGGCAACTCCACCGAAGTGCTGCTCGAAGCCATCGCCACCGGCAAGGCCGACGCGGGCATAGGCATGGCGCTGCGTTGGCTCAAGGCGCTGGAGCAGGGCTTTGATGTGAGGCTCACCGCCGGCACCCACGGTGGCTGCCTGCGGTTGCTCAGTGCGTTGAACGGCGGCGTCTCCACGCTTGAAGACCTCAAGGGCAAGGCAATTGGCGTGACTGACATGGCCAGCCCTGACCGCAATTTCTTTTCGATCTTGCTGAAAAAACACGGCGTCGATCCGGTGCGTGATGTGGAGTGGCGCCTGTACCCGGCCGACCTGCTGGGCACTGCGCTGGAGCGTGGCGAAGTGCAGGCGGTCAGCGGCAGCGACCCATTCATGTACCGCTTGATCAAGTCCGGCGTAGCGCGGGAGCTGTCCACTAACCTGGTGGAGGAATACGCCAACCTCAGCTGTTGCGTGGTGGGCGTCACCGGCAAACTGGTGCGCGAAGACAAACGTGTGGTCGCGGCACTGACCCAGGCAATTCTTGAAGCCCATGATTATTCGGTGCAGCACCCAGAAGAAGTCGCCAAGGGTTTTCAGGCCTTTGCGCTGAACACCTCCACCGAAGAAGTGCAGGCGATCCTGCACGATCACACCCACGGCCACCATGCCATCGGCGCGGCGCTGACGCAGGAAATCACCACCTATGTCACCGACCTGAAAACCGTGGAAGTGATCAGCAAAAGCACCGACCCGGTGGCGTTTGCCAAGGAGATTACCGCCGATGTCTTCAGTTGATGCGACAACCCTTGACCCGCCTCTGACGTTCACGCTCTGGCGGCGTGGCGCAACAGTCGTGGCCGCCTGGCTGGCCGTTGCCTTGTTAATCAGCTATTGGCCCAACGCCGTACGCAACTGGCCGTTGACACAAGGGCTGGCCAACTTGTGTGTGGGCGTGGCCGCGCTGTTCATTGTGGTGAGCCTGTTGGGTCGATATTTTTCCAGGGTGGGGCAGCGCCTGCGCAGTGCCGGCCCGTGGTTGATCGCCTTGCCGGTGTTGCTGGGTATTTGGGAATTGCTCACCGCCAAACTGGCGCTGCTGCCGGTGCCGTTCTTCGCGCCGCCCCAGGCCTTGCTCGCGGTGTACATCGAAGACTATGGGCGCCTGGCCGACAGCCTGCTGCATTCGGCGCTGCTGCTGGGTTCGGGCGTGGCCTTGGGCGCGGCCACCGGTTTCGTCGCAGGCGTGGCTATCGGCTGGTCCACACGCATTGGCTACTGGCTGCACCCAGTGTTGCGCATCCTCGGGCCGGTGCCGTCGACGGCGTTGCTGCCGTTGTGTTTTTTCCTGTTTCCCAGCAGTTGGAGCGCGAGTGTTTTCCTGATCGCCCTGGCGACCTGGTTTCCGGTCACGGTGCTGACGTGGTCCGGCGTGGCGAGTGTGGATAAAGCCTATTACGACGTAGCGCGAACCCTGGGCGCCAAGCCGGGTTTTCTGATTTTTAAAGTGGCGATTCCAGCCGCGTTGCCGCATGTATTCGTCGGTCTGTTCATGGGCCTCGGCGCCTCGTTTTCGACGCTGGTGGTGGCGGAAATGATGGGGGTTAAATCCGGCATCGGCTGGTACTTGCAATGGGCTCAGGGGTGGGCGGCCTACGCGAATATGTATGCCGCGTTACTGATCATGGCGTTGGCGTGTTCGGGGTTGATCACCGGGTTGTTCCTGGTGCGTGACCGGTTACTGGCCTGGCAGAAAGGAGCGATGAAATGGTAGCGCTGGCACAGGCAGTGGAGGCCTCAAGGGGCCTGGCGCTGCGGGTTGAAAACCTCAGCCATGGCTTTGCACTGGACGGTGAGCATTTGCCGGTGCTGGAGCGGGTCTCGCTGGACGTGGCGCCGGGTGAGTTCGTCGCGCTGCTGGGGCCGTCAGGGTGCGGCAAATCTACGTTGCTGCGCCTGGTGGCCGGGTTGGAACCGGCGGATGCCGGCCGGTTGTTGGCCGATGGTGAACCCATCACCGGCCCGGATCCGAGCCGGGTGGTGGTTTTTCAGGACCCGACGCTGTACCCGTGGCGCCGCGTGTGGGACAACGTCGCGCTGGGGCTGGAGGCTCAAGGCTTGCTCAAGACCGATTCGGCCAAGGTCGATGAGGCGCTTGAAAAAGTCGGCCTCAGCCAGTTTGCACGGGCATACCCGCGGCAACTTTCTGGCGGCATGGCGCAGCGGGTGGCGCTGGCCCGTGCGCTGGTGAATCAGCCACGGCTGCTGATCCTGGATGAACCGCTGGGCAAGCTGGATTCACTGACGCGTATCACTATGCAAAAGGAGCTTATCGAGTTGTGGCAGCGTCAGGGGTACACGGCGTTGCTCGTGACCCATGACGTGGAAGAGGCTTTGCTGCTGGCTAATCGCGTGATTGTGTTCAGCGACCGCCCGGCGAAGATTCAGGCGCAATTGACGATTGATCGGCCTTACCCACGGCATCGTGATGATGCTTATCTGGTGGAATTGCGGCGCAAGATATTGGGGTTGTTGGGGTTAGGCGGTAGTTGGTAGCTTTTTTTGATGCGGGCATAGCCGTTGCTGCGGTAACGGCTGGGTAGGGTTGCGCTTTCGCCGTTACCCGATACCTGGTCGACATCTTAATGATGGACGAGGCCATCTGCAGCGCACAATTGGGGGCGCTGCGACCACGCGTAAAGTCGCCAAGGATATGTTGGCCAAGGAGCGCGCGCCTCAGAGAAGATGACCATATTTTTGTCGTGGCTCAGGGGACTCACCGGCGCAACTGCGCCTCACCTTCGATGCACGCCACCAAAAACTCCATCACCACTTTCACCGACGGCGAACGGCGCATATCCGGGTACACCGTGAGCCAGATATCGCGCATCGGCCCGTCGCTGGCTGTGGGTAACCGCGCCAACAGCGAATCGTGATCGCCCACCAGCGTGGGCAACACCACCGCACCGGCATGCGCGCGGGCGGCCATTTGCTGGGTAATCAACTCACTGGCGGCAAACACGATCGGGCGTTGGCCGCGCAATTGGTGCAGCCACGCCTGTTGCGGCAAGTGATCACGGCTGCTGTCGTAGGCAATAAACCTCCATTGGGCTGCGGGCAGTTGTTTGTACGCAGGCGTGCCATACAGCCCGAAGCGCACCACGCCGACCTTGCGGCGCACCAGCGCGTCTTCGTCGGGGCGCACCGTGCGCAAGGCGATATCGGCTTCGCCCTTGTCCAGCGCGGCGAGTTGGGTGGACGGCATCAGCACCAGGTTCAGCTGCGGGTATTGCTCGCGCAGCCTTGCCACGTGCGGCGCGATGCAGTGGTTGGCAATGGACGGCGGGCAACTGACGCGCACCGTGCCGGCCAGTTCGATGGAAGCCACGCGCGACAGGCGCATGACTTCGGTGGCCATTTCGCCCATGCCTGCCGCCAGCTCGGCCAACGCCGAGCCCTGCGCCGTGAGCGGGCGGCTGCGTGGCAGGCGGTCGACGAGTTTCACGCCGAGGGCTTTTTCCAGCGCATCGACCCGTCGCCCGACGGTCGCGTGTTCCACCTGCAGCTCACGGGCGGCCGCCGACAGCGACTGGGTGCGGGCCAAGACGGTGAAGTAATACAGATCCTGCCAATCAAACATCGGGTTATTTCCGCACAGAGGCTGGGAAAGATTGGGGAATATTCCAACCGAACAGGTCCTTTTACCATGCCCGCTTCCCAGTGCAAACGGAGTTGTTCCCCCATGAAAGCCATCACCCTGCAAACCTACGGCGGCCCCGAAGTCGCCCAACTGCGCCACGACGTTGCCAAACCCCAGGTCACGGCGGGGCATGTTTTGGTCAAAGTGGCCTGTGCCGGGATCAATTTTATGGACATTCATACGCGCCAGGGCAAATACGCCAGTTCAGTGACCTACCCGGTGCGCCTGCCGTGCACCTTGGGCATGGAAGGCGCCGGTGTGGTGGTGGACGTCGGTCCGGGCGTGAGCCATCTGGCCGTGGGCGACCGTGTGGCGTGGTGCATTGCCTGGGGCGCCTACGCCGAATACGCCAATGTGCCGGTCGAAAAAATTGCGCAGATCCCCACCGCGATTCGCTTCGATCAGGCCGCTGCGGCGATGTTTCAGGGCTGCACCGCGCACTACCTGATTGACGATGTCGCCCGGTTGCGCGCGGGCAGCACCTGCCTGGTTCATGCGGCGTCCGGCAGCATCGGCCAACTGCTGGTGCAAATGGCGCGTCGGTTGGGTGCCACGGTGTTTACCACCGGCAGCACCGCCGAGAAATGTGCGATTGCGCTTCAGCGCGGCGCTGATCAGGCCTGGACCTATGACCGGTTTGCCGATCAGGTCCTGCAAGCGACAGGCGGGCGAGGGGTGGACGTGGTCTTCGACTCAGTGGGCAAAAACACCTTGCGCGAAAGTTTCCGTGCCTGTCGCACAGGCGGTTTGATCGTCAATTACGGCAACGTCTCCGGCTCATTGACAGACCTTGACCCGATTGAGTTGGGTGAGGCGGGTTCGCTGTTTTTGACGCGGCCACGGCTGGCCGACCACATGGCCGATGGCTCGACCGTGCAACGGCGTGCCAACGCGGTATTTGCGGCGATGCTCGAGGGTTCGCTGACGGTGGACATCGAAGGGCATTACAGCCTGGAGACGGTGCAGCACGTTCATGCGCGCATTGAGGCACGCCAACAAATCGGCAAAGCGGTGTTGTGGATAGACCGCGACCTGCATTAACCGCAGACGAAAAAAAACCGGCTGATCAGGCCGGTTTGGGGTGCCCCGCGAACAGTGCGGGGTTAGGCGTTGTTACCCTGCAGGCGATCCGCACCGCCTTCAGCCAGGCCACGTTCCTGCAGGCGATCGGCACCGCCTTCAGCCAGGCCACGTTCCTGCAGGCGATCCGCACCACCTTCAGCCAGGCCACGTTCCTGCAGGCGATCGGCACCGCCTTCAGCCAGGCCACGTTCCTGCAGGCGATCAGCTCCGCCTTCAGCCACACGACGTTCCAGCAGACGATCCGAACCGCCTTCGGCTACGTGGTTGCCTTGCAGGCGATCCGCGCCGCCTTCAGCGACAACCGGGTGAGCAAAAGCGTTTGCAGCGAGTACCGAGAAAGCGAGGCTAAGCAAGAGTTGGCGTTTCATGGTGGTGTGCTCCGAGTGTTTTAGTTGGGTGCCGTTTGGCATGGGTTTGATGTTACGCGTTGGTTTTTTTAAGAGAACTTCATTGCACTGATGGTGACTATCGATGCCAGCGATGACCCGTTTTGGGGCCGGCCACCGCGGTGATAGTCAAGGCATCTGCGGCCGGTCCTGAGGGCGCAGGTCGAAGACCAGCACCTCGGCATCCTCGCCGTGGCTCAGGCTAATCTGGCGTTCATCGCGCACTCGGGCGCCGTCGCCTTCCTGCAAACACTGGCCGTTGACGTCAACGCTGCCCCGGGCCACATGGATGTACACGTGGCGATCGGGCGGCAAGTCCAGGGTCGCGGTTTCGGCACCGTTGAACAGCCCGGCATACACCCGTGCGTCCTGGCGAACATTCAGCGAACCCTCGGCGCCATCCGGCGAGATGATCAACTGCAAGCGCCCACGTTTTTGCGCCGCGCTGAAGTGTTCCTGTTGATAGCGCGGTTCGGCGCCGGCCACATTCGGTACGATCCAGATTTGCAGGAAGTGCACGCCCTGCGTCTGGCTATGGTTGAACTCGCTGTGGGCCACGCCGCTGCCGGCGCTCATCAGTTGCACATCGCCAGGGCGAATCACCGAGCCGGTGCCCAAGGTGTCCTTGTGTTCCAGGGCGCCTTCGAGCACATAGGAGAAAATCTCCATGTCGCGGTGCGGGTGCTGGCCGAAGCCTTTGCCGGCAGCGACGCGGTCATCGTTGATCACCAGCAGGTCGGAAAACCCCTGCTCGGCGGGGTTCCAGTAGCTGGCGAACGAGAAGGTGTGGAACGACTTCAACCAACCGTGATTGGCGGCGCCGCGGTCCGAAGCTTTGCGAAGGGTCAGCATGGTCTTGTCCTCAAGTGAGAGCGGGCTGCGTGATGCAGGGCTCTTGCGTTGAGAAGAAGATTAATGGTTAGCAGGTAATTCATTAAGAAGCTGAATTCTGAATAACTGTCTCGTTGAGGTTGACAGTAAGCGGCGTGCCATAATACCGCCTCGACTTCCTTCTCGATGGGCTTTTCTGTTCATGAAAACCGTGGCTATGGCGCTGTTTCCGGACTTCCTTCTGCTGGACATGGCAGGTCCACTTGAAGTGTTTTCCATCGCCAATCGCTACCTGCCAGCGGCGGACCATTATCAGGTCCTGACTATCGGTACCGAGCCGGGCCCGCTGCGCGCTTCCAATGGTGTGCACGTGCAGCCCGACCTGTTGCTCGACCAGGCCGACGCCGCCTATGACCTGCTGCTGGTGCCGGGTGGCCCCGGTGCCTATAACGAATGTCATCCGGCGCTGCTGCCCTGGCTAAAGGCCGCAGCGCCCAGGGCACGACGCTTCGGCTCGATCTGCACCGGCGCCTTTGTGCTGGGGCATGCCGGGCTGCTCGACGGCCACCGCGCCACCACGCACTGGCATTACACCGAGCGCCTGATCAAAGGCTTCCCCAAGGCGATTGTCGAGACCGATCGCATCTACTTGCAGGATGGCCGCTTGATCACCTCCGGCGGGGTGACCGCCGGTATCGACCTGGCGCTGGCGGTCGTCGCCCAGGACCACGGCAAACAGGTGGCGGTGGACGTGGCCAAAGTGTTGCTGGTGGTGATGAAGCGCCAGGGTGGCCAAGCCCAGTTCAGCCCGATGACCGCCGCGGTGGCACCGCTGGAAACCGCGATCACCCGCGTGCAGAACCAAGTGCTGGCCCAGCTGGACCAGCCGTTTACCATCGACGCCATGGCCGCATTGGCGGGCATGAGTGCGCGCCACTTTGCGCGACTGTTCGCCAAGGAGGTACAGATGACGCCCATGGCGTTCCTGCAAGGCGCGCGCATCGACCGCGCCCGGTACTTGCTGGAAACCACCGACCTGCCGCTCAAGACCGTGGCGTTTCACGCAGGTTTTGGCAGCGTGCGGCATATGCGTTTTCTGTTCAGCGACAAGCTCGGCCTCAACCCGACTCAATACCGCCAGCAGTTCAGTTAACAACGGCATGTCTGTTTCGCGCACCTGATTGTCCGTGTCGCTCCCCGTGCCAGCATTGTCCTGTCACGGCGAGCTGGCAAGATAGCGACAGGCCCATGGAAAAGGATGCGCAAACGCCCAAGACCGGGTGTTTCAGCGCCGTTACCCCGATGAACAACCCACACGCAGTGAGCTTCGGCCCCTACACCTTTCACCGGCAACAACGCCTGGTCAGCAAGGCAGGCCTGCCGGTGCCGCTGGGTGGGCGTGCACTGGATATCCTGGCGGTATTGCTGGAAACGCCAGGGCACTTTGTCAGCAAGGACACGCTGCTTGCCCGGGTCTGGCCGTGCAGCGTGGTGGAAGAGAACAACTTGCGCGTGCACATCGCGGCGCTGCGCCGTGCGCTGGACGGGCAGCGCTATATCCTCAATGAGCCCTTGCGTGGCTACTGCTTTATGGCGCCGTCGACGGCTGCATCGGCGCTGCCCTGGCACAATTTGGCCGCCCGGCTCAGCCCGGTGCTAGGCCGTGATGAGCTGTTGGGCGCACTGGTGCGGCGGCTGTCCGACCACCGCCTGATCATGCTCACCGGCTGTGCCGGCGTGGGCAAGAGCAGCCTGGCCCAGGCCTTGGCCGAACGGATGCTGCCGCGTTATCGCGACGGTGTGTGGTGGGTGGACTTGGCGACGGTGCAAGCGCCTAGCCAAATGCTGCGTCATCTGGCCGCGACCCTGAACCTGCAACCCTGTGGCAGCGCCGATGCACTGTGCGAGCAGTTGGCTGCGCGCCACCTGTTGCTGGTACTCGATGGCGCCGACGTGCTGCTCGGCGCCTGCCGCCATCTGGTGCGCGCGCTGCAACACAAAGCGCCCCAGGTGACGGTGGTGGTGACCAGTCGCGAAGCCATGCAAGTGCCCGGCGAATGGGTGCAACGCGTGCCCAGGCTGGCGTTGCCGATGCCCTGCGCCTGGGGCAATGTCGAGCAGGCGATGGCCTATCCGGCAGTGCAATTATTTGTCGCGCGGGTACGTGCCGGTCAGCAGGGGTTTGTGCTGCGCCCGCAGGACTTGGCACCCCTGCGCGATATCTGCCGGCGCCTCGACGGCATTCCACTGGCCCTGGAACTGGCGGCGGCCCAAGTCGAGGCCCTGGGCATACGCGGCTTACAGGAACAGCTGCAAAAAGGCGTGCAGGTGTTGACCCGTGGCCGACGCACGGCGGTGGAGCGCCATCAATCCCTGGCCGCTGCGCTGGACTGGACTTACGAGCGCCTGAGTCTGCCGCAGCGTTGGCTGTTTTTGCAGTTGGCGCTGTTCAAAATGGCCGTGACCTTGCCGCTTCTGAGCGAGCTGGTGGCGGGCACCGAGCTGGAGCACGCCGACCTGTCCTACCTGCTGGCACGTCTGGCGGCCACCTCGATGCTGACGGTGGAACCGGGCCCTGGTCCTGCGCGCTACCGCCTGCTCAACAGCCTGCGCAGCTACGCGCTGGCGCAATTGCGCGACCCTGTGCAGGTGGCGCGTTTGCAGCAAGGTTATGGGCATTACCTGGGGCCGTTCTCAGGCCGGCCGTTTGTCTTGCAACTCGTCGAGCAGGCGGCGTACGCGAACTAGGTCGTGGGTGGCAAAACCTTCGCTGAAGTGCTGGTAGACCGAGGTCAACAGCTCGCGAGCCGCCTGCACGCGCCCTTGGCTTTGCCACACGTGCGCCAGTGACGTGGCGCTGCGTAATTCAAAGGCCAGGGCGCCTTGCTGGTGCGCCAGGCCGAGCGCCTCCAGCAGCAGCGCTTCGCGCATGCGCGTGTCAACCAATGCCTCGGCGCGCACACGCAGAATCTCGGCGGTGCACCAACCGGCTGCGCCGCTTCTGGCGCGCTCAAACATGACGTCATCGACGTCGATGGCGTTGAAGGTCACCAGCGTGTCCTGGACCAGGCCCAGCCCTTGCAAATCCTCAGGCGGCGCCGTGCCCTGGTAGTGCCGCGCCCAGGTGTGGAACAACTGCACCGAGTGTTTTTGAGCCTGTTGCAGCAACAGGTCAAGCAGCGTACGCGCCGCGGCGCTGTCGCCGTTGTAGCGGGCGATCACCACGCCGGCCAGGGCCAGGGTGTAGCAAATCGAGGTGCCGTGGTTGATTTGCAGCGCCAGTTCCAACGCCTGGTTCGCGGTGCGCCAGGCGCGCTCGGGAAAGCCCCGTAGCCACAGGGTGCGCGCAAGAATGGTCAAGGACGCCACACTCTGGTCGTATTGCACGCCGAAGCCATGGGTAAACCGATTGAGATGGCCGCTGTGGGCCATGCGCTGGATCACTTGTTCGGCGTTGTGCAGCGCCAACGCCTGGTTGCCGGCAAAGTGTTGCGCCAGCACCCGCAAGCGCTGGGCGCTGAGGTCCAGCAAGGGCTCGGATTGCGGGCCAAGTTGATCAAAATGCAGGCTCTGCGCCAAGGCCTCACGGTAGTTGCCGCTGCACAGGTTGACCGCCATATGGCCTGACACCGCGCGTAACTGCCCGCCCAGGTCTTTGCCGGCTTCGGCCAGGCGCCGCGCGCAGGCAAACGCTTGAAGGGTTTGCGGCGTACCGCCCTGGGCGTGATAGGAAAAGCTGCCCAGCGCCAGTTGCAGCGCCATGTGCAAGCGCTGGCTTGGCGCGCTCGACTGTGCCAGTCGCGCCAGGGCTTTGCCCACGTACAGCCCGTGCTCGCGCAGCAGGGATAATTCCTGCCACAGCGGCATTGCGCTGACTGTCAGGCGAATACCCAGCAGGTGCACGCCCTGGTCGCCCAGGCACCCGTCGAGGGCGGCGCGGATGTCTTCGCGCAGCGGGGCATAGCGGTTGATCCACGCCTGGGTCGCGATCAGTTCCCAGTCCTCCTGCGCCTGCTCCATCAGCGCCAGGCAACGTGCTGCATGGCGTTCACGGGTGGCCTCGAGTTCGGCGGCCACGCTGAGCTTTTCCAGCGCGTACGTGCGGGTGATATCCAGCAAGCGGTAGGCCATTTCATCGTCGCCAGCTTCCACGTTGAGCAGCGACTTGGCCACCAACTGGGTGATCGAGCCCAGCACCTCGTTCGGCGCGATCCGCTCCCCGGCGATCACTGCCGCCGCGCTGGCCAAACTGAACCCGCCGCGAAACACCGCCAGGCGGCGCAGGCAAACCTGCTCGCACGCCGTGAGCAACTCAAAACTCCAATCCAGCGTGGCCCGCAGGGTTTGCTGGCGGGGCAGGGCGCTGCGTCGGCCACGGGTCAGCAGGCGAAGGTTGTCTTCCATCTGCACCAGCAGCTCCGGCAGGCCGAAGCGCTGGATCTGCGCGGCCACCAACTCAATCGCCAGGGGAATGCCCTCCAGGCGCTGGCAGATATCGATGGCGAGCGGCAGTTCTGCTTCGCTGAGTTCAAAACTGTCGTGATGCGACATGGCGCGTTCGATCAGCAGTTGCAATGCCGGGTAGCCGAGGGCTTGGGCACGATTGCCGTTGGCGGGCGGGCAGGCCAGCGGTTCGAGGCGCTGCACGTATTCACCCTCGGCCCGCAGGGCTTCGCGGCTGGTGGCGAGGATGTGCACGTGGGGCGCATGGCGCAGCAGGGTTTCGCTGATCAGGGCAATGTCGTCGAGCAGGTGTTCGCAGTTGTCGATCACCAGCAGCAACTGACGTGTGTGCAGGCTGCGGGCGAGGGTGAGCAGGGGCTCATGCTCGGCGGGCGTAAGATCGAGCAGCGCGGCAAGGTTGGGCACGATCATCGACGGTGCGCTCAGCGGTGCCAGGTCGAGCAGGCGAATGCCGTCGCGGTAATGCCCGATCAGCAATTCCGCCACACGCAGCGCCACGGTGGTCTTGCCGATGCCGCCCGCGCCGGTCAGGGTGATAAAGCGGTGTTGCGGCAGTTGCTGCACCAGCGCATCGATCAGCGCCTCGCGGCCGATCATGCGGGTACGGCGCAGCGGCAGGTTATGGCCCTGGCTGTGGGCAACGCCATCGGCGGCAATCGTCATCGGTTCGATGCTCAGTGGCGCGACAAAACTGTAGCCACGCTGGGCCACGGTGACGATATAGCGCTGCCCGGCCTGGCCATCGCCCAACGCCTTGCGCAGCGCGGCCATGTGCACCCGCAGGTTGCCGTCTTCCACCACCGTTTTCGGCCACACCCGTGCGATCAGTTCCTGCTTGCTCACCACATTGCCGGCATGCTCCAGCAGGATCAGCAAGATGTCCACCGCGCGCCGCCCCAGGCGCAACGGCCGACCGGCCTCCAGCACCAGGCGTTGGCCCGGGTGGATGCGGTAAGGGCCGAAATGCACGGCCTGGTCGCGGAGGTCACTCATGGCGGCCGATGCTCGGGGAAAAGGGTCTGGCCAGCATATTCCAGGCGTGTGCAGACCACTAGGCCGCAATCACTTGCGGTTTGTGACGTAGGTGGTGATTTCGCCAGGTCATCGGGTTGACCCCTTCACTGCGCGTGAACATATGGCAGAAGTGCGCCTGGTCGCAAAAACCGCATTCCAGGCTGATTTGCGTCAGGCTTAAGGACGACTCGACGATCAACTCCTTGGCCCGTTGGATGCGCTGTTGGCGAATCCATTCCTGCGGCGACAGCCCGGTGGTGCATTTGAACGCACGGGAAAAGTGGCTGCGCGACAGCGCGCAAGCCTGCGCCAGGTCGGCAATTGCCAGGCTTTCACCGAGGTTGGCGAGGATCAGCTGTTTGGCAATACGCTCGCGCCGAGGGCAGAGGCCGCCGGTCGTGGAAAAACGCGGAGCACAGTACTCAAGTCGGGCCATGACAAATTTCCGTAGTCGATGGGAGCGTTCCCGGTGAATGGATCCAGTGTAGACCGCTTCATTGTTGGCGCCGGACCGCCTGGCTGACGAGTTAATCGTTGTTAATTTCGCCAGGTCATGGCCTGGAAAAGACAGCACACGCGTGCAACCGCCGGGCGGATTTGTGTGCTTATCTGCTGGTCTGAAAACTGTTTGGAAACCGCCATGAACCGCAACGACCTGCGCCGCGTCGACATGAACCTGTTGGTGATTTTCGAAGCGTTGATGTTCGAGAAGAACCTGACCCGGGTGGCTGAAAAGCTCTTTATGGGCCAACCGGCGGTGAGTGCGGCGCTGGGGCGGCTGCGGGATTTGTTCGACGACCCGTTGCTGCTGCGCAGCGGGCGGGGCATGGAGCCTACGCCGCGAGCGGTGGCGATACTCAAGGAGTTACAACCGGCCATGGACACCATTTCGGGCGCGGTCAGCCGTGCCAAGGATTTTGATCCTTCCACCCGTTGCGCGGTGTTTCGTATTGGCCTGTCGGATGATGCGGAGTTTGGGTTGTTTCCGCCGTTGCTCAGTCAACTGCGCGAGGAGGCCCCCGGGATTGTGGTGGTGGTGCGTCGGGCCAATTACCTGTTGATGTCGGCGTTGTTGGCCAGTGGGGAGATTTCCGTGGGGGTGAGTTACACCACGGAATTGCCGGCGAATGCCAAGCGCAAGAAGCTGCGCGATATTCCGTGCAAGGTATTGCGTGGGGATGACGGGGAGGCGCCGTTAAGCCTGGATGATTACTGTGAGCGACCGCATGCGATGGTGTCGTTTTCGGGGGATCTGAGTGGCAATATCGACCTGGACCTGGCGCGGATTGGCCGGGCTCGGCGTGTGGTGTTGGCGGTGCCGCAATTCAGTGGGTTGCGCGCGTTGTTGGCGGGGACCCAGATTATTGCGACGGTGCCGGATTATGCGGCGTGTGCTTTGACTGAGGGGACGGTGTTACGCGCGCAGGATCCGCCGTTTGAGATAGAGGCGGCGCAGTTGTCGATGGTTTGGAGTGGGGTGCATGATAATGATCCGGCGGAGCGGTGGTTGCGGGCGCGGATCGGGGAGCATATGTCGCGGGCTTTTTGATTGAGTACATATCCGTTGCTGCGGTAACGGCGGCTTAGGGTTCCGCTCTTACAGCGGGTCACTTTTGGCAAACGCCCGGAATGCCGGCCCAGCCAAAAGTAACCAAAAGGTCTTTGCCCCACCACTCGGCACCTCGCCTAGGCTCGGTGTGCCCACACTCCGGCCATCGTGGTTAACGGGGCCTGTCAGATCAAGATCAAAAGCAGATCAAAAGCAGAGCACGGCGGCCTAGTAGCCGACCTGAGTGGTTGAAGCAACAGCAGGGCAAAAACAGGGCAAAAACAGATCAGAAGCAGATCAGAAGCAGAGCTGCTTTTGTGTGGGAGCTGGCTTGCCTGCGATGCAGACACCTCGGTACATCAGTAAGACACAGTTGATGCTATCGCAGGCAAGCCAGCTCCCACCTTTGACCGAGTACACACATCTACCTGATGTACTGAGCTCAAAATGTGGGAGCGGGCTTGCTCGCGAATGCGGTGGGCCAGTTACAAATAAACTGACTGACACACCGCATTCGCGAGCAAGCCCGCTCCCACAATTAGACCGAGAACAGCTTCAGTAAACAGGTCGGCTGTCAGGCCGCCTCGCTTTCGCTTTTGATCTAACCACTCAGGTCGGCTACTAGGCCGCCGTGCTCTTGCTTTTGATCTTGATTTTGATCTTAGGCGCCCCGTCAACCACGCTGGCCGAACGCAGGCTTTGGAGCGGGGGTAAACCGGCAGGACGCCGGTTTAGCCGCGCTGGGCCAAGGATGGCCCATCGCGGCGGCCCCCGCTCCAAAGCCTGCGTGAGGGCACACCGAGCCGGAGGCGAGGTGCCGAGTGGTGGGGCAAGAGCACTTTGGTTACTTTGGTGCTTTTCCAAAGTGACCCGCCGTAAGGGCGGAACCAATACCCGCCGTGACCGCAGAAATGGATATGTACTCCGAAAAAGCCAGCCTGGTCGGCCCAGAGGCCGCCACGCCAAACAGCACATACATCCAATTCCCAAACCCCAAAGCCCCCCAAACTCCCCCCATCGCACAACTCTCCAGGGGGGAATCAAAACCATGGACCCAACACCCAAAACCAGCCCCGACGAAGTCGTCACCCTGGTCGTCAAACACCTCATAAAACCCGGCCACGAAGCCGACTACGAAGCCTGGCTACGCCGCATCGTGCGCATCGCCGGCGAACGCCCCGGCCACCTCGGCGTCGACGTCGTACGCAGCAAACAAAACCGCCTGGCGCTGTTCACCTGCGTCCTGCGCTACCGCTCCACCGACGACCTCAAACGCTGGCTCGACTCCCCCGAACGCCAAGCCCTGATCAACGAAGCCACACCCATGCTCGCCGACGGCGACAACACCGAAATCGGTGCCGTCAACGAATTCTGGTTCGCCCCCCTGGCCGACAGCGCCGCCAAACCCCCGCGCTGGAAACAAGCGGTGGTGACCCTGTTTGTGATCCTGCCACTGACCCTGCTGATCCCGATCATCTGGGGCCCGGTGTTACGCCTGCACCCGTTCCTGTCCAACTACGTGGTCGCCACCTTCCTGGTCACCGTCACCATCGTGGTGCTGGTGGTCTACCTGCTGATGCCGGCCGCCACGCGCCTGTTCGCTCCCTGGCTTGAAGCCTCTGTAAAGGAAACCCTATGAACGCCGATCTGATTCTGTTCAATGGCCAGTTCCACACCGTGGACCGTGAAAACCCGCGCGCAACCGCCGTCGCCATCCATCAGGGCCGCTTTGTCGCGGTCGGCACCGACGGCGAAGCCATGGCCTTGCGGGGCAGTGGCACCCAGGTCATCGACCTCAAGGGCCGCACCGTGATCCCCGGTCTCAACGACTCGCACCTGCACCTGATCCGTGGCGGGTTGAATTACAACCTCGAACTGCGGTGGGAAGGCGTGCCGTCCCTGGCCGATGCGCTACGCATGCTCAAGGATCAGGCGGACCGCACGCCCACGCCGCAATGGGTGCGCGTAGTAGGCGGCTGGAACGAGTTCCAGTTCGCTGAAAAGCGCATGCCGACCCTGGAAGAGTTGAACCAGGCCGCACCGGATACGCCGGTGTTCGTGCTGCACCTGTACGACCGCGCCTTGCTCAACCGCGCCGCCCTGCGTGTGGCCGGTTATACCAAGGACACGCCGAACCCGCCGGGCGGCGAGATCGTGCGCGACAGCAACGGCAACCCCACCGGCATGCTGGTGGCGCGGCCCAACGCGATGATCCTGTATGCAACCCTGGCCAAGGGGCCGAAATTGCCCCTGGAATACCAGGTCAACTCGACCCGCCAGTTCATGCGTGAACTCAATCGCCTGGGCCTCACCAGTGCCATCGATGCCGGCGGTGGTTTCCAGAACTACCCCGATGACTATGCGGTGATCGAGCAACTGGCCAAGGATGAGCAGTTGACGGTGCGCATCGCCTACAACCTGTTCACGCAAAAGCCCAAGGAAGAGCTCAGCGATTTCAAGCATTGGACCGCCAGCGTCACCCTGCACCAGGGCGATGACTACCTGCGCCACAACGGCGCCGGTGAAATGCTGGTGTTTTCGGCGGCGGACTTCGAAGACTTCCTCGAACCGCGCCCCGACTTGCCGCTGACCATGGAACAGGAACTGGAGCCCGTGGTTCGCCATTTGGTCGAGCAGCGCTGGCCGTTTCGCCTGCACGCCACGTATGACGAATCCATCTCGCGCATGCTCGACGTGTTCGAGAAGGTCAACCGCGACATCCCGTTCAATAGCCTGCCGTGGTTTTTCGATCATGCCGAAACCATCACGCCGAAAAACATCGAGCGCGTGCGCGCCTTGGGCGGCGGTATTGCGATCCAGGATCGCATGGCGTTCCAGGGCGAATATTTTGTCGAGCGCTACGGCGCCAAGGCCGCCGAAGCCACGCCGCCGATCAAGCGCATGCTCGCTGAAGGCGTGCCGGTAGGGGCGGGCACCGACGCCACGCGGGTGTCGAGCTACAACCCCTGGACCTCGCTGTATTGGATGGTCAGCGGCCGCACGGTCGGTGGCCTGGAGCTGCACGCCGAAGGCCTGCCGCGCCTCACCGCGTTGGAGCTGTTCACCCACGGCAGCGCCTGGTTCTCGTCGGAGCAGGGCAAGAAAGGCCAGATCAAGGTCGGCCAGTTGGCGGACGTGGCGGCCCTGTCGGCGGACTTTTTCAGCGTCGATGAAGAAGCAATCAAGTGGATCGAATCGGTGCTGACCGTGGTCGGCGGCAAAGTGGTGTATGGCGCCGGCGACTTCGAAGATTTCGCACCGCCGCGCGTGCCGGTGCTGCCGGACTGGTCGCCAGTGGTCAAGGTGCCGGGCCACTGGCGCCCAAGCTCGCCTGTGCAAGCCCAAGTCCATCAATGCAGCGGCCCGTGCGGCGTGCATGCCCATAGCCATGAAAAAGCGCGCCTTTCCAGCGTGCCGGTCAGCGACTTCCAGGGTTTCTGGGGCGCGTTTGGCTGCTCGTGTTTTGCTTTTTAAAAAAACCCCAAAGGAGCTTCACCATGACTTACAAACGCTTGAACAAAGACGACGCCGTGGTGCTGTTGGTGGATCACCAAACCGGTTTGATCTCGCTGGTGCAGGATTTCTCGCCCAACGAATTCAAGAACAACGTGCTGGCGCTGGCTGATGTAGCCAAGTTCTTCAAGCTGCCGACCATCCTCACCACCAGCTTTGAAACCGGCCCCAACGGCCCACTGGTGCCGGAGCTTAAAGAGCTGTTCCCGGACGCGCCGTACATCCCGCGCCCAGGCCAGATCAACGCCTGGGACAACGAAGACTTCGTCAAGGCAGTGAAAGCCACCGGCCGCAAGCAATTGATCATTGCCGGTGTGGTCACCGACGTGTGTGTGACCTTCCCGACCCTGGCTGCGCTGGCTGAAGGTTTTGAAGTGTTTGTGGTCACCGATGCTTCCGGCACTTTCAACGAGGCCGTGCAACGCGCTTCGTGGGCGCGCATGAGCGCGGCCGGTGCACACTTGGTGAACTGGTTCTCGGTGGCCTGCGAGCTGCAGATCGACTGGCGCAACGACATGGAAGGCCTGGCCAACCTGCTGTCGCCGCGCATTCCCAACTACCGCAACCTGATGAACAGCTACTCGGCGTTTACGGCTAAGTAACCCCCACCCGATCCGATCGTTCCCACGCTCCGCGTGGGAATGCCTCCTGTGACGCTGCGCGTCAGCTCACACAAGTCGCAAGCGGGACGCAGAGCGTGGGAACGATCGGTTGTGATGTGGCGACAGACCCGCTATAAAGCCGCTAAATGTCCACCGAGAAGTGACAATGAACCCCTTTGAAGACATGCGCCTGTTCTGCCAGGTCATGGAGTCTGGCAGCTTCACCGCTGCCGCCGAGCAACTGGGGCTGTCCAAGCAGTTCGTCAGCCGCCGCCTGATCCAGTTGGAAGATCGCCTGGGCGTGCGCCTGCTTAACCGCTCCACGCGCCGCCTGGACGTCACGCCGCTCGGCCAGAGTTACTACGAATCCGCTTTGCGCCTGCTCGGTGACGTCGAGCAAGTGGAGCAGGGCATCGCCGGCCAGAACAGCGAGCCGCGCGGCACCATCCGCCTCAGCGCGCCATTGTCGTTTGCCATGGCCCACTTGGGCTGCCTGTTGCCTTCGTTCCTGCAACGCCACCCGCACGTGTCGGTAGAAGTCGACCTCAGCGACCGTCCGGTGGATTTGATCGGCGAAGGTTACGACCTGGTGTTACGCATCGGCACCCTTGAAGACTCCACCTTGATCGCGCGGCGTATCGCCAGCGTTGAGCGCGTGTATTGCGCCAGCCCCGCGTACCTGGCCCAGCGCGGCACGCCGCTTAAACCCGAAGACCTGGCCCACCACGACTGCCTGCCCTACGGCCACGGCCGCCAAGTGCAATGGCGTTTCCAGACCAAGGGCAAGCTGCACGCGGTGAATGTCAGCGGGCGCATGCGCGTGAATAACGGCGAGTTGTTGCGCGACACAGCGATTGCCGGGCTGGGCGTCACGTACCTGCCGACGTTTATCGTCGCTGAGGCGTTGAAAGATGGGCGCCTGGTCACGCTTCTGGAAGACTTCGCCCCGGAAGCCCTGACGCTGTCGGCCGTGTATCCTCAGCACCGACAAAGCTCACGGCCGGTGCAGGCGCTGGTGGAATTCTTGCGTGAACGCCTGGCGGGTGGTTGCTAAATCACTGACACCACACAGAACAACTGTGGGAGCGGGCTTGCTCGCGAATGCGATGCATCAGTTACAAATAAGCTGACTGATCCACCGCCTTCGCGAGCAAGCCCGCTCCCACATTTTGATTGATGTGCGGCTCAGAGATCGACGAGGTTGGCCAGCTCCGAACCGTCCACATACCGCTGCAAATTCGCCAGGAACGTATCGGCAATCTCCTCTTTGCTGTTAGTCGAAATCGCCGAGGTATGCGGCGACAACCTTACCCGCGGATGGCTGTACAACGGATGCCCATCCGGCAGCGGTTCCGGCTCGGTCACATCCAGGGAGGCCAGCCCGATCTGCCCGTTGTCCAGCGCCTCCAACAACGCCTCTTGATCCAGCAAACCACCGCGCGCAATGTTGATCAGGTGCAACCCCGGCTTGGCGCTGCCGAGCACATCGCGGTTAACGATATGCCGCGTGCGCTCGGTCAGTGGCGCCGCCAGCACCAGATGGTCGGCGCGGGCGAACAGGTCGTGAATATCCCGAGCGGCTTCTACGCCGTCCACTTCAAAAGATGCAGGGCTTTGGCGCAACGCGACCACGTTGATGCCGAGTGCCAAGGCCTTTTGCGCAAGGCTTTTACCAATCGCACCAAAGCCGAGAATGCCCAGGGTGGTGCCCTTGAGGGGGCGCAGTGCGGTGAAATTCCACTGGGCATCCTTCACCCAGATATCCGGCAAATGCTTGGAGGCGGCAAAGATCGCCGCCAGGGCGAACTCGGCGAGGTTATCGGCGGCACTGCCGCGCGAGGTGGTAACCGGTGGGCCGTTGAACAGCCATTGCGGGTAGAAGTCGATGCCCGACGAGACCAGATGCACCCACTGCGCACCATACGGCCAGCCGGGCGGCGGGGTGACCGGTGCGGTGTAGCCACGCACGTTGATCGGGCGCAGCAGCAGGATATTGGCCTGGGGCGGCAGGTCACTCGGCACACCGACAGGCACGCCGATCACCTGGGCTTCGGGATGAATCGAGGCGAGGCGTTCGCGGATCACTGCGTTGTAATCTTCGTCCAGCTGGCTGGCAATAATCACCTGACTCATGAGCGCTCCTTATTCATTTTGGGCCACGTTGGGCGAACACAGCTTTGCCGACGCCTTGCAGTACGGCGTCGTTTTGTGGGGTATGCACGCGACTGCACAGCACGTCGCGGTAGTGGCGTTGCAGCGGGCTGTGGCGTGACAGGCCAGGGTTGCCCGAGGCTTCGATGGCCAATTCGACCGCGCGGATCGCGTTGCCGGTCACCAGGTACTTCAACTGCGCGGCATTTGCGGCAGGCGTGTGGCCCTCAGCGGCGGCATCCAGCAGGCTGCGGTTGGCAAACAGCAGCGTGTCGATATGGCCGACGGTTTCCTGAAAGCGCGGCAAGGTCGACAGGGTTGCGCCGAGATTGGACGGCTTGCGCTCTGCCAGCCAGTTCACCAGCCAGTCGCGTGCGGCTTGGGCCACGGCGTCATACACCGACGACAGCAGCACCGACATCCACACAAAACCATCACCATCGAGCTCCGGCTGTGGCGCGCTCCACGGGCTGACGCTGACGGCGTGGTCCAGCGGCACCAGCACGTTGTCGAGCACCACCTCATGGCTGCACGTGGCGCGCATGCCGAGGTGGTCCCAGGTGTCGATGATGCTCACGCCGGGGCTGTCCTTGCGCACCAGCCAGGCGCCCACCAACGGGTCGGCGTCATCACTGCGCGCCCACACGCTGAACCAGCTCAGGCCGTGGCTGCCAGTGGAGTAAATCTTGCGCCCGCTGAGGCGCCAGCCCTCGGCGGTGCGCACGGCGGTGGTCGCCGGCAGGCCGCCACGGGCTGGCGTGCCCAGATCGGGTTCGACGCGCAAGGCGTTGATCAGCGCGCCGTTGCGCACCGCATCTGCGGCGACTTGCACGCGCAGGTGTTGTGGCCAGGTCTTGCTGTCTTGCAGGCGCGTGTGTTGCAGGTACTGCATCACCAGGATCAGCGCGGTGGACGGCTCGCCCTTGGCAATCGCGCTGATTGCCTTGCGCGCCAGGGGCAGGCTCGCACCGCCGCCGCCCAGGGCCTTGGGCACGGTGAGGGCGACCAGGCCGTGGTCATGCAGCAGCTTGAAATTCTCGTGGGGGAAGGCGCCGCTGTCGTCGTACAGGTGCGCGGTGCTCGCCAGCTCAACGCTGAGGCGTTCGAGCAAGGCGTCGAAGTTGGCGACTTCCACGGAGCGTAAGGAAGGTTGGGACGTCATGAGAATGTACTCGGTCAAAAATGTGGGAGCGGGCTTGCTCGCGAAAGCGGTGTGTCAGGAGACATATTCATTAACTGAGCCACCGTATTCGCGAGCAAGCCCGCTCCCACATGGGAATTGTGGGCTTAGATGGCCAGTCGCACAGGCTGTTGGCCCAATAACCGCTCCACCACCCGCAACGCCGCCGGCGCCCCGGTAGCCACACGGTCGGCATGCAGCTCGGCCAACGGACGGTTGAGGGGTTCGCTCATGCCAGCGCCTCCTGGGGTTCTTCGACATCGGCACCGACGCTGTAGCGGTTGGCGGGCACCTCCAGGCCGAGGTTGTCGCGCAGCGTGTGGCCGCTGTACTCGGTACGGAACAGGCCGCGCTCTTGCAGCACCGGCACCACCAATTCGGTGAAGTACTGCAAGCCATCGGGCAGCACCGAATTGATGATGAAACCATCGCTGGCGCCGGTCTCGAACCAGGTCTGGATGGCATCGGCGACTTGTTCGGCGGTGCCGACGAAATCACGCTTGGGCCGTGAGAAACGCAGGGCGACTTCGCGCAGGGTCAGGCCTTCGTCCTTGGCCAGTTGCTTGATGCGCTCGGAGCCGCCTTTCTGGCTGTTGGCACCCAGGTCGCCGAGCTCCGGGAACGGCGCGTCAAGTGGGTACTTGCTGAAGTCGTGGTCATTGAACGGGCGGCCGAGGGCGACAATCGCGTCCTCCACGGTGACCAGGTCCACGGCCTGTTGATAGCGGCTTTCCACCTCGGCCGCATCCCGCCCGACAATCGGGCGGATGCCCGGCAGGATCGACAGGCTGGCGGGGTCGCGGCCAAAACCTTGGGCGCGGCGCTTCAAGTCAGCGGTGTAGGCCTTGCCTTCGTCGATCGTTTCAACGTGCACGAAAATCGCATCGGAGTGCTCGGCGGCAAAGTTGCGTCCATCCTCCGACGTGCCCGCTTGAAAAATCGCCGGCTGGCCCTGGCGCGAGCGCGCGATGTTCAGCGGGCCTTTGACCGAGAAGAACTCGCCTTTGTGGTTCAGCGCGTGCAGCTTGCCCGGGGTGAAAAACTCGCCGCTTTGTTTGTTGTAGGCAAAGGCGTCGTCTTCCCAGGAGTCCCACAGGCCCTTGACCACGTTCAGGTGTTCCTTGGCGATGCGGTAGCGCACGGCATGCGGTGGGTGCTCGGCCTTGCCGAAGTTATCGGCGGTGCCGCTGAGCCATGAGGTGACCACGTTCCAACCGGCGCGGCCGCCGCTGATATGGTCCAGGGAAGCGAACTGGCGTGCCACCTGGTAGGGCTCGGTGTAGCTGACCGTCACCGTGGCGACCAGGCCGATGTGGGTGGTCAACGCGGCGAGGGCCGAGAGAATCGTCAGTGGTTCAAAACGGTTGAGGTAATGCGGGCTGGATTTGGCGTGGATATGCAGGCTGTCGGCGATGAACACGAAGTCGAATTTGGCGCCTTCGGCCAGCTCAGTCTGCTGCTTGTAGAAACCAAAATGGGTGCTGGCATTCGGTTGCGCCTGCGGGTGGCGCCATTCGCCCCAGCCGTGACCGACGCCGTGAACCATGGCACCTAGCTTCAAATGGCGTGGCTTCAATTGACCTGGCTTGCTCATGTGCTGCTCCTTGCTTAGCGCGATGCTTGGGAAGTGGGGAAACGGCTGGCGTTAAAGCTCTTGTCGAAGCCCTGCGACACGTCGATGTGGTTGGGCAGCAGGCCTTCTTTCTGATAGGTGTCGGCCGTGGCTTGCAGGCCGCTGATCACGCTGTCGTCGATCACGACGGGGCTCAAATGGGTGTCTTTGGCCACCTCGATGTGCACCGCCAACGGCAGGCCGGTGATTTTCGATTGGGCGGCGGCGTATTCATTGGGGTGCGTGTTGGCCCACGCATAAGCGCGATCGACGCGGGCGACAAAGTCGTCCAGCTGTACGCGTTTTTCGCTGATGGCCTGGTCTGTGGCGGCGAAGTACAGGTGGTTGCTCAGCAGATGGTTGCCACTGACCAGAACCCTGGCCTGGCTTTGAGAGGTGACGACCGTGGTGTAAGGGTCCCATGTGGCCCAGGCGTCGACAGTGCCGTTATCCAGCACCAGGCGGGATTCGGCGGGCAGCAGAAAAATGAACTGCACATCGTTGGTCGTCAGTCCCGCGCTGGCCAGAGCCTTGATCGCCAGGTAATGACCGATGGAGCCACGCCCGGTGACGATTTTTTTGCCCTTGAGATCGGCCACGTTTTTGATCGGTGAATCCTTGGGCACCACCAGGGCGGTGGTGTTGCGCCCTTCGGCGTGGATGATGCTGACCACCTTGAGCGAGGCGCCGGCACCCAGAGCAAACACATACGGCGCATCACCGAGCGCACCGACATCCACGGCGCCGGCATTCAAGGCTTCGCCCAGCGGCGAGGCGGAAGGGAACTCCGACCACTGGATTTCGTAAGGCACATTGTTGGTTTCGCCGCTGGCTTGCAGCAGTGCCTTGATCGTCGATTTTTGGTTGGCCACCCGCAGCGGTTGCAGGTCGGCGGCCTGGGCGGTGGTGATCAGGCCAAAGGCGAGGGCGGCGCCCAGCATCAGGCGTTTGAACGCAGTGGTAAAAACCATGAGTTATAGATTCCAGGCAAAGTAAAAAGGTGTGGTTTACCTCCGCCTGGAAAGGGGTCGGTGAGGCCCGCCCCGGTCCGGGGCAGGCGTGCAGGTGAATCAGATCACATAGAAACCATGGGTGCCGTCGCGGGCCAGTTGCTTGACCAGGCCGAACTCCCAATCCAGGTAAGCCTGCATGGCTTCCTTGGGGCTGTCGGTGCCTTCGTACGGTCGGCGGTAGCGGTCGATACGCGGCGAAGCCAAGTGGGTTTCACCGGCTTGCAACGGCAGTTGCTCGGCGATCCAGTGGGTGGTGCCGCCTTGCAGCAGGAACACCGGCTTGCCGGTCAGCGCCTCGACGTCGGCCACCGCCAGGCGTGCCAGCTGGCTGGTGCCGCACGTCAGCACATAACGTTCGGCGGGCGGCACTTTGGTCAGCGCCTGCGGCAATTGCGCGCGCAAGACCCAGTGGGCGCCGGGGATGTGGCGCTTGACGTAATTGACGCTCGGGGTGAAATCCAGCACGGCGGTGTCGCCGTGGGTGAGCCACTCTGCCAGGGTGTGCGGGCTGATCAGTTCGGCTTGCGGCGGCGCCGGAACCGGCGCGACCCAGGCGCCTGTTTCGCTGAAGTGCGCGAGTTGCAGGCCGTCCAGCACCTGCACGTCCCAGCCCAGCTGTGCGAGCCAGGAGGCAGACATATTGGCGCGCACGCCGTCATCATCCGCCAGCACCAGGCGCGCGCCGCGCACGCTGGCGACGTGGTCGGTTTCCTGCACCAACTGGCCGCCCGGTGTGGAGCGTGCGCCGGGCACATGGCCGGCTTCGAATTCTTCCGGGGTGCGCACATCGAACAGGTAAGTGGTGCGCGTGGTTTCCTGCTGCCAGCGTTGCAGGTCGGCCAGGGTGGCGCGGCCGACGCGGGCTTTGTCGGCAACACGGCGAGCGTCCTGGGCGGCGATCTGGCGATGTGCTTCAGAGGTTGGCGCAAAGCGGCGCGACTGGCCATGGGCGAGTGTCTGCCCGGCCAGGGTCCAGCCGATAGTGCCGTTACGCAGCGCCGACACCGGGTTGGCGATGCCAGAGTTGATCAGCGATTGAGTGCCAATAATGCTGCGCGTGCGCCCGGCGCAGTTGACGATAATGCGCGTGGCCGGGTCCGGCGCCAGTTCACGGGCGCGCAGCACCAGCTCGGCACCGGGCACGCTGATGCCGGTAGGAATGCTCATGGTCTGGTATTCGTCGAAGCGGCGCGCGTCGAGCACCACCACGTCGGCCTGGCTGTCGAGCAGGGCCTGCACTTCTTCGGCGGCCAGGGACGGCGTATGACGCTCGCTCTCAACCAACTCGCCAAAGGCTTTGCTCGGCACGTTGACGTCGATAAACAACTCGCCACCGGCTTCGCGCCAACCGTTCAACCCACCTTCAAGCAGGCTGACTTGGGAGTAGCCCAGCGCAACCAGGCGCTCGGCGGCACGCGCGGCCAGCCCCTCGCCATTATCGTAAACGGTGACCTGGGTATCGCGGCGCGGAATGCGTGCGTACGCCTCAAGCTCCAATTTGGACAGCGGGATATTCGCAGCGAACAGCGGGTGGGACTCGGCAAACGGCGCTTCTTCGCGCACGTCGATCAGGGCGACTTCTTCACGGTCCAACAGGGCCTGGCGAATCTGGGCAAAGCTGCGGTTCGATACGGTGGTCATAGGGCAGGGCTCTTTTCTTTGGACAAATCCCAGATGTTCGGGAGGTAGGCGTTGGAATAACCGGAAATAAACAGTTTCTCACTGCCGTCGGGTTGATACACCGCGCGGCGCACGGCACCGATATTGGCGCCGTACACATGAATACTGATCGACACCTGGTCACTGTGGGCATTGCTGACCTGATGAATGTCGCCGACTTTGGGCGACACGGCCTCGACCTGACCCGGCAGCAACTGAATCGGCTTGCCTTCGGCGATCAGGCTGCCGTCGGGCGCGCGCTCAAAGCCTTGGGAAAACTCCGAACCGCGCAGCATGCCGATCAGGCCCCACACGCGGTGGTCATGAATCGGCGTGCTTTGCCCCGGCCCCCACACGAAACTGACGATGCTGAAGCGCTGGCGCGAATCGGCATGCAGCAAGAATTGCTGGTAGCGCTCGGGGTCGGGTTGGGCGTATTCGTCGGGGAGCCAGTCATCATGACTGACCAGTTGCGCCAACAGCTTGCCGCCACGGTGCAGCAGGTCGCCTTCACGTGGGTTGCCGTCGATCAATTCCGCCAGGGCGCCAATAAAGGCTCGGAGTCTCTCGGGGTGTCGGGCCTGGGTCATGGCAATTCCATCGTTCTGTTGATGGGTTTATATAAGCATAATGTTTATAGTTAATATGCTATTTTTTAATGATTAGCTTATAGCCGAAGGTAATTTAGGCCCGTTCTGCATAGCGTTATACGTTATCGATCGCAGCCCGGGCTATCCAGCCAGCGTTCCGGCAACTATGCTTCACACACATCTTAATGACTGTTCTCTATGTGCGGCCCAAATGAAAATTGACGATATCGATGCCTTTGTCGAAGTGATTCGTTGCCAGTCCATCAGCCATGCCGCCGAGTCGTTGCAATTGACCCAGCCGGCCATCACCCGCCGCGTGCAGAACTTCGAGCAGGCGCTGGGTGTGGAACTGTTCGACCGCAATACCAAGCCCCTGAAGCCTACGCTGATCGGCACCCGGGTTTATGAACAATGCCGGCTGATCCTGCGTGAAATGGATGCCCTGCGCGAACTGGTGGCAACCGATGCGCCGCCCACCGGCGTGTTGCGCCTGGGCGTGCCGCAGACCATCGGCGATGTGGTGCTGCTGGATGCGCTCAAGCACCTGCGCACCGAATACGCCGACCTGCGCGCCCAGGTCGCCACCGGCTGGGGCAGCCAACTGGTCGGCAAGATCGAGCGCGGCGAGCTGGACGCGGCGGCAGCGCTGTTTCCGGCGGGCAAGATTTTTCCCGATAACATCGTCGGCGAGTCCATCGGCAAGATGGAACTGGTGGTGGTGTGCGCCAAGGCGCAGTTGCCGAAGAAGCCGTGCAAGCTGGCGGATGTGTACCAGAACGGCTGGATTCTCAACCCGGATGGCTGCGGTTTCCGTGCGGGTTTGCAGCGTACGTTGTCCGATCAGGGTTTGGCGCTGCGGGTGAACCTGGAAACCTTCGGCACGGAGTTGCAGTTGGGTTTGGTGGCAGACGGTCTGGGTTTGGGCCTGGTGCCACGGCCATTACTGGAACGCAGCGCTCACCGTGATCAACTGGCGGTCATGCCGCTCAAGGATTTCAAGCCGGTGATGGATTTGTGGCTGATCTATCCGCATTTTCTCGGCAACCTGCAAGGGCCGGTGGATGCGTTTGGCAAGTTGGTGGCGGCGTCGTTGCACAAAATCCGCAACGCCGCCTGATCCCTGTTGATGCTCGTTCCTACGCTCTGCGTGGGAACTATCATAAAAAAATATAATAATTAGCTTAGATTAAAATGTGCTTTTTAATATTTTTTTGCATCCCATAGGCTGACTGGAAGTCCTTAAGGCCATCCAGGAAGTTTTGCCATGAGCAGCGTCACCTCGATCTCCAGCGTCTCCAGCAATGTTCGCCAGCGCGTCACGCCAGAAGAGTGGGAGGTGCGCGTCAAACTGGCCGCGGCCTATCGGCTGGCAGCGTTGTACAAGTGGACCGATCACATCTACACGCACTTCTCCGCCCGTGTGCCGGGGCCGGACGAGCATTTCCTGATCAATGCCTTTGGGTTGTTGTTCGATGAGATCAGTGCGTCCAACCTGGTCAAGGTCGACCTCGATGGCACCATCGTCGATGACCCTACGGGGTTGGGTATCAACTACGCCGGCTATGTGATTCACAGTGCCATTCACGGCGCTCGCCACGACCTGCAAGCGGTGCTGCACACTCACACCCGAGACGGTATTGCGGTGTCGGCGCAGAAGGATGGCTTGTTGCCGATTTCCCAGCATTCCATCGCGTTCTCCGGGCGTGTGGCTTACCACGGTTATGAAGGCGTGGCGCTGGACCTGGATGAGCGTGAGCGGTTGGTGGCGGACCTCGGCGATAAGAGTGTGATGATTTTGCGTAACCATGGGTTGTTGACGGCGGGCGTCAGTGTGGAGCATGCCTTTCAGCAGCTGCAGGGGCTGGAGCGTGCGTGCACTATCCAGGTGGCGGCGCAGGTGGGGGGGAATGCGCAGTTGATCTTTCCACCGGTGGAGGTGGTGGCCAAGGTTGAAGAGCAGGCCAAGGTGTTCAGCAATGGGGCTGGGCCGGGGGTGGCGCGGCATTGGAATGCGTTGATTCGCCAGCTTGAGCGGGCTGATACCGAGTATAAGAACTGATCTTGGGGTTAGGTAGATTTGAGTACATATCCGTTGCTGCGGTAACGGCCACTTAGGGTTCCGCTCTTACAGCGGGTCACTTTTGGCAAACGCCCCAAAAGTAACCAAAAGGTCTTTGCCCCACCACTCGGTGCCTCGCTTAGGCTCGGCATGCCCGCACTCCGGCCCGTTTCCGCGGGTCGCCGCGATGGGCCATCCCTGGCCCAGCGCGGCTAAACCGGCATCCCTGCCGGTTTACCCGCTCCACCGTGCCTACTTGCGGCCATCGTGGTTAACGGGGCCTGTCAGATCAAGATCAAAATCTACAGCACGGCGGCCTAGTAGCCGACCTGAGTGGTTGAAGCAAAAGCAGGGCAACAGCACAGCAAAAACAGGGCAAAGGCAGATCTGCTTTTCTGTGGGAGCTGGCTTGCCTGCGATGCAGACACCTCGGTACATCAGGTACACCGAGTTGATGCCTTCGCAGGCAAGCCAGCTCCCACCTTTGACCGAGTACACACATCTACCTGATGTACTGAGCTCAAAATGTGGGAGCGGGCTTGCTCGCGAATGCGGTGGGTCAGTTACAAATAAGCTGACTGACACACCGCATTCGCGAGCAAGCCCGCTCCCACAATTAGACCGAGAACAGCTTCAGTAAACAGGTCGGCTGTCAGGCCGCCTCGAGTTTGCTTTTGATCTAACCACTCAGGTCGGCTACTAGGCCGCCGTGCTGTAGATCTTGATCTTGATTTTGATCTTAGGCGCCCCGTCAACCACGCTGGCCGAACGCAGGCTTTGGAGCGGGGGTAAACCGGCAGGACGCCGGTTTAGCCGCGCTGGGCCAAGGATGGCCCATCGCGGCGGCCCCCGCTCCAAAGCCGGAGTGCGGGCACACCGAGCCTAGGCGAGGTGCCGAGTGGTGGGGCAAGAGCCTTTTGGTTACTTTTGGGCTCTTTTCAAAAGTGACCCGCTGTAAGAGCGGAACCAATCCAAGCCATCACCCAAACAACGGATATGTACCCAGCACCCCCGCAACCAAGCCAAACTCAAGCCACTTGCTTAGCCTGTTCACGCTCAGCAACCCGTTGCCGCGTCAGCGGAATCAACTTCTTGCCATAGTCAATCGCATCATTAAGCGGATCAAACCCTCGAATCAAAAATGTACTGATCCCCAAATCGTAATAATCTAACAACGCCTCCGCGACTTGCTCAGCTGTACCCACCAATGAGGTGGAATTGCCTTGCGCGCCCAATAACCCTGCAATCCCCGTCCACAACCGCTTATCCAGCCGCGACCCTTGCGCCGCCGCCGCCAACAACCGGCGCGAGCCTTCGTTCGGCGGTTCACGCCGCACAAACCCATTCTTTTCAGCCAACGCCGTCGCCTGCTGCAGGATCGTCTCAGCACGCGCCCACGCCAGTTCCTCGGTCTCGGCCAGGATTGGCCGCAACGACAAACTGAAGCGAATCGTACGCCCATGCTTGGCCGCCTCGGCCCGCACCTGGGTCACAATGTCGCGCACTTGCTCATAGGTTTCCCCCCACAGCGCATACACATCGGCATGCTTGCCCGCCACCGCAATCGCCGCCGCTGAAGAACCACCGAAGTACAACGGAATATGCGGCTGTTGCGGCGACTTCACCGTCGAGTGCGCGCCTTCTACCTGGTAGTAGGTGCCTGAGAAATCGAAGGGTTTCTCGCTGGTCCATTCCTGGCGTACCACGCTGAGGTATTCGTCGGTGCGTGCGTAGCGTTCGTCCTTGCCGATGTGGCTGCCATCGGCGCGCAGTTCGCGGTCATCGCCGCCAGTGATGATGTGCACGGCCGTGCGCCCGCCGTTGAAGACGTCCAGGGTGCTGAACTGGCGCGCAGCCAGCGTAGGCTGCGCAAAACCCGGGCGATGGGCGATCAGTAACTGCAGCTTTTGGGTGACGCTGGCCGCATGCGAGGCGATCAGTGTGCTGTCCGGGCTGTTGGAGTGGAAGGCCACCAGGGCGCGGTCGAAACCGGCCTCTTCGTGGGCGCGGGCCACGGTTTCGACGTAGTCCGGTTGCAGGGTGGGGCCGCTGCGCGGGTAAATCTCGGAAGCGTGATGGCCGCCGATATAGCCGATGAATTCAATGCTCATGGTCAGTCCTTGTCAGGTACGGGGTTCAACACCTCCTCCGGGCGTGGGGTCGGTCACTCGGGTCAAAAGTAAGGGGACTGGCCGAGTCTGTAAAATGCCTGTTGGTTCTAACCTAAGTATTAAAAAAGTGAATTATTTTAAGATCAATATATTAGCAATACGCATGAAGTGACGGCGCTACAGGCTCAGCCGAATCTCGGCACATAAGCCTCCCTCGGCGCGGTTGCTCAACGTCAGTGAACCGCCGACCGCCACCGCCAATTGCTGCGCAATCGCCAAGCCCAGCCCGGTGCCGCCGGTGCCGCGATTGCGTGAGCTTTCCACCCGATAAAACGGCTGCATGACCTGCACCAGTTCGTCCTCGGCAATCCCCGGCCCACGGTCGAGCACCTTGATCGACAGCTGCCCGGCTGTCGTCGAGCCGACTTCCAGCTGCGCACTGCCGGCGAATTTCAGCGCATTGTCGACCAGGTTCACCAGCACCCGGCGCAGGGCGTGGGGGCGGGTGTCCAGCACCACCGAGCTTTTACCGGTGAGGCTGACCTGCTTGTGCATGTCCTGATAGTCAAACACCAGGCTGTCGAGAAAGGCGTCGAGGTTGATGCGGTGGCTGGCTTCGGTAGCCCCGTGCACGCTGCGCGCATAGGCCACGCCTTCGCGCACCAGGTGTTCCATTTCGCCCAGGTCACTCCAGAGTTTGTCGCGCTCGGCGCAGTCCTCCATGAACTCGGCGCGCAGCTTCATGCGGGTAATCGGTGTTTGCAGGTCGTGGGAAATGGCCGCCAGGATCTGCATGCGCTCCTTGAGGTATTCGGCGATGCGTTGTTGCATTTGATTGAACGCCGCCGCGGCATGCGCGACTTCGGTGGGGCCGTGTTCGTCCAGCGGCGTGGGGTGGGCGTTAGGGTCGAGGGTTTCCACGGCGCGGGCCAGCCGGGTCAACGGGCGAATCGCCAGGCGTACCGCCAGCCAGGTGCAGCCCAGCAACAGCGCCAACTGCAGGGTCAGCACCACCGGCAACCAATACGCCACGGGCACAGCGGCGGGGCGCACGTCGATGGTGATCGGGTTGCCGTCAGCCAGGGTCAAGTGCGCCTGGAAGTGCTTCTGCAGGCCGGGAATGTCGCGAAAGTTCAGCACGTACTGCTCGCCCAGCGCGTCCGCAATCGAGGTGGCGGCCATCGGCATGTCATCACGGCTCATCGGCTCGCCGGCCTCGCCGGCACTGAGCAGGTAGTGATAATTTTGGCGGTCGATACGCGGCAGCCAACTGGCACGCTCGTTGGCGGGCAGGCGGTCGAGGATTGCCACCGAGGTGGACACGTCGTTCTCCAGGTTGCCAAGCATCGCCGTGCGCGCGCTGATGTAACGCTCGTAGAACTGCGCGCTGAATGACAACCCATGGGCGCAGACCAGGCTGATCAGGAAGATCAGCGACAACTGCGACGCCAGCGTGCGTGGCCAGCCCAAGCGCCACTTCATTGCTCGGCCCCGAGGATTTCCACGGCCAGGGAGAACACATAACCCTCGCTGCGCACGGTCTTGATATAGGCCGGTTCGCGGGCGTCATCCAGCAGGCGTTGGCGCAAGCGACTGACCAGCAAGTCGATGGAACGGTCGAACAGGTCCGCGTCACGGCCCTGTGTCAGGTTGAGCAATTGATCGCGGTTGAGCACGCGCTGCGGGTGATCGAGGAACACCCGCAACAGGCGATATTCGGCGCCGCTCAAGGCCACCAGTGTGTCGTCTTCGTCGAGCAGATGGCGGGCGGTGGTGTCCAGGCGCCAGCGCCCAAAACGAATCAACCGCCCGGTTTCACTCACCACCAGGTTCGGCGGCAGCATGCGCGTGCGGCGCAGCACGGCGTTGATGCGCGCCAGCAATTCGCGGGCGGCGAAGGGTTTGACCAGGTAATCGTCGGCGCCCATTTCGAGGCCGATGATGCGGTCGGTTTCATCGTTGCGCGCGGTGAGCATCAGCACTGGCGTGGCCTTGTGCTTGCCCACCCGCAGCTCGCGGCACAGCTGCAAACCATCGTCGCCGGGCATCATGATGTCCAGCACGATCAGGTCAACCGGCGTGGTGTCCAGGAAGCTGCGCATCTGGCGACCATCGGCGACCACCGTGGTGCGCATGCCGTTTTTCTTCAGGTAATTGCCCACCAGCTCGCGGATCTCGCGGTCGTCATCGACGATCAGGATATGGTCGACATGATCCATGCTGCGTTCCTCGTTAAATGCTCATGGGCCGCAGTCTAGCCATCGACGCAGGCTTTGCCTTGTGCCCTTTGTATTGCAGTGTATCTGGCGGTAACGAGATACACAGCGAAGCAAAAAAGCCGACGGGCCAGCGCCCGGCGTCCTTCATCCTCACGCGATGGGCGGTGACGTTCGCCATGTGATCCTCAAAGTACTGCTGCCCGAAGCGTTGCCGGCGCTGGTGGCCGGGGTGACGTTGACGCTGGGCCTGGGCGATCGCTGTGTGAGGTCACTGGCGCATCGTCGATAAACGCTTAACTTGCCAAGGCCTTGAGCAGCAACGCCTCGAACACGCGCTGCACCTGCGCCTCATCACTGTGGGCCACATTGAAACGCATCGAATTGAGGTGCGCCGGGTCGTAGCCGAACAACGCGCCCGGCGCCAACACCAGGCTGTGTTGCAACGCCTCCTGGGCCAGCAACTCACCGTTCACGCCCGGCGGCAGGTGCGCCCAGATAAACATCCCGCCTTCATACGCCATCGGCAGCTCGCAGCCGCAACGTTTCAGCCATTGCTCAACGCGCCCGCCGGCTTCCATCAGCCGCTGCACCATGCGTTTGCGATGCTTGGCATAGCTGCCTTCGCTGAGCATGCGGTAGACGATCTGCTCGAACAGCTCCGAGGTCACGCCGCCGCTCATCAACTTCATATTGGTCAGGTTCGCCGCCAGTTGTGGCGCGGCCACCACATAGCTGACGCGGGTGTTGGCGCTGAGGATCTTGGAGAACCCCGACAGGTAGGTGACCTGGTCCAGGCCGGCGAGGGCGGCCAGGCGTGGTGGCGGGTTGGGGTGCAGGTCGCCGTAGAGGTCGTCCTCGATGATATGGCAGTGGTATTGCTGGGTCAGTTGCAGCAGGCGAAACGCCTGGCCGGGGCTGAAAGAGTGGCCGGTGGGGTTATGCAGCACGCTGGTGGTCAGGTACAGGCTGGGGCGGTGTTCGGCCAGCAGTTGTTCGAGGGCGGCGAAGTCAAAGCCGTCGGGGCGCCGCTGGACAGTCACCACCTTGACGCCATGCAGGGCCAGGTTGGCGTGGAAGTTGAAGTAGCACGGTGCGTCCAGCAGCACGGTGTCGCCGGGGCGCGCGAGCAAGCGCATGAGCATGTCCAGGCCTTGCACGGTGTTGGGCGTGGTGATGATTTGCTCCACCGGCACCGCCAGCCCTTCGGCGTGCAGCTTCTGTTGCAGGGCCTGGCGCAATGGCAATAGCCCGGCTGGCGTGCCCAGCCCGGCGATGCGCAACGACGGCGCGCGCACCACGCTGCGCATGGCTTGGCGGATGGCTTCGCTGTTCAGCCAATCTTCCGGCAAGTGGCCACTGCCGGGGCGCAGCTCGCCGCTGGCGGTGACCAAGGGGCGGCGCAACACGCTGAGCAAGTCTTGGGGTAACAGGTCGACCCAGGTCACCGACGCGGGGCGGGCGGTGTCCATCGCCACAAAGTAGCCGCGACCTTGGCTTGAGGTCAGCAGGTTGCGCCCGCGCAGGCGGTCCAGCGCCTCATTGAGGGTGAATTTGCTGACGCCCAGGGTCTGGGTCAATGCACGCACCGAAGGCAGCTTGCTGCCGGGCGCCCATTCACCATTCTCGATGGCCTGGCTGAACGCTTCGACAATCTGCTGGACCTTGGGCGTGCCTTGCACAAACGCGATGGCGGAAACAAACATAGACCTTCCTGGCATTTTTTTCAGTGATTTCACCGGTCATTTTTACCGGTAAAGTTAGGCCGAATTAGGCATTACTTTACCTGCCCTGTGCAAGGCTGGCGCTCTAGACTGCGCGCCACCAACGACACGGATCACGCCATGCCAAACCCACAGCTCAACCCCAGCGTGCCGTTCTGTACCGGCCTGGTCCAACAGAAATACCTGGGGGCGGAAAAAGGCCTGCAAAGCGCCATTGAAAGTGGCTGCACCCACTGGTACATCCACGGCAGCCTGTTGGGCGAAAGGGTCGAGGACTGGACCGATGCGCGCATCGCCGGCCTGCAGGAGCAGAGTGCAGCCAGCGGCGTTCAGCCGATATTCCACAGCAACTTCAAGGCGCCGCTGGGCAGCGATGTCGGTGCTTTCCGCACGGCGGCGGTGGAGTACGTGGAAAAAGAGATCGATATTGCCAGCCGTTTGGGTGCGCCGTTGATCATCCATGGCGGCTGCATCGTCGGGCCGCAAAGGGTGCAGGAGGCCAAGCAGGTTGCCCTGGCGTATTACCTCAAATCGGTGCAGGCGCTGGCGCAGTATGCGCAGGCCAACGGTACGGATATCTACCTGGAGAGCCTGTCCCACTATGTCAACTACCGGATATTCACCGACGAAGCGCAATTCGCCGCTGTGTTCGAGCACCTGCACGCGCACCGCAACGTGTACTGCTTGCTCGACGCGGGCAACGCCCACCTCGATAACGGCTTGTCGGCGCAGGTGGTGCGCAAGTACCACGCGCTGATCAAGGGTATTTGCTTCAGCGACAACACTGGTGTGCAAGGCGCTGGCAATGGCGACTACGCCGATGTGGTGCAGGCTATCGTCGACACCCACTGGAAGGGCCTGGTGGCATTTGAAACCGCTCACCAGAGCGCGAAGGCCGCCCTGGCTGAGCTGGCCCGTTCCTTCGCTGTTGCTTCTTCCAACTGAGGTCTGGGCCCATGACAAGTGCGTTAACACTTTCTTCGTTTCTCTACTTTCTGCTGTTTTGCGCCACCATGACCTTCAGCCCCGGCCCGATGACCCTGCTGCTGTTGAGCCTGGGCTTGAAGGACGGCTTGCGCCGCTCGATCCCGGCGCAGGTCGGCGCCAGTGTGTCGTACCTGATTTCGATCCTGATCTTTGCCGTGGGCTTTGCACAATTGATCAAAGGCAACCTCGCCATTACCCAGACCCTCCAGTGTGTGGGCGTGGCCTACATCCTTTATCTGGCCTACAAACAGTGGACCAGCAGCGGCGTGTCGATCAACCAGGGCGGTGCTGTGGAAGGTTCGCGCAGCCTGTTCGGCAAAGGCCTGTTGACCGGGTTTTCCAACCCCAAGACCATCATCCTGTTCAGCGCCGTATTCCCACAGTTTGCCGGGGGCGGGGAGCACACTTCGGCGGTGGATATCGCCATCCTCGGGCTGACATTTCTGGCGCTGCAATTTGCCAGCGGTTGCCTGTACTGCTATTTCGGCCAGCGCATCAAGCACGTGCTTGAAAACCCCAGGCGTCGGGTGTTGTTGCAGCGGGTGACGGCATTGTTGTTGCTGGGTGTAGCGTTGATGTTGGCGCGCGGTTTTTCGCACTGATGCCCTTTAGATCGGGCTTATGAGCGGTAGTGGCGCATTGCCGTTACCCTGATAGACTCCAGGCATTCATCCAGGATCACACCAGACCATGTCAGCTGCCGGAGGAAATGGACTTCCGCTCGCTTCACGGTTGTATAAATCGCGCACCTTGGGGCTGACGCTGGGTTTTGTGTGCGTGGTGTTTGGCATGTACCCCTTGCACCCGCCGCTGTGGGTGTGGGCCTGGATGCTGATCAATGCCTTTGTCTGGCCGCACATTGCCTATCAATGGTCGCGCCGCGCCAGCAACTCACTGCGCAGCGAACGCCGTAACCTGCTGTTCGATTCCTTTTGCGGCGGGTTCTGGGTCGGCGCCATGCACTTCAACCCGCTGCCCAGCGTGACCACGCTGTCGATGATGACCATGAATAACGTCGCCATCGGCGGGCCACGCTTCATGTTGGCGGGCTGGGTGGCACAGGCATTGGGCATCGGCACGTCGCTGCTGCTGTTCGCCCCCGCGTTTATCGCCGTGACCACCGAGGCCCAGCTCTACGCCTGCCTGCCGATCTTGATGGTGTACCCGTTGGTCCTGGGCTGGATCTGCTATCGCCAGGCCGTGACCCTGGCCCGACACAAACGCGAGTTACTGGCCCTGAGCCGCACTGACAGCCTGTCCGGCCTGCTCAATCACGGCGCCTGGAAGGACCATCTGGAGATCGAATTCCAACGCTGCCGCCGGGAGCAGGTGGGCGCCGCCATCGCGCTGATCGACATCGACCATTTCAAGACCATCAACGATACCTACGGCCATGTCACCGGCGATATCGTGCTGCGCCAATTGAGCAAAATACTGCGCCAGAACCTGCGCGCCACCGACCTCGCCGGGCGCTATGGCGGCGATGAGTTCTGTGTGATCCTGCCGGACATGCCCCTGCACCGCGCCACCGAAGTGATGGACGCCTTGCGCGACCGCTTCAACGCGTTGGCGTATGCCCAGGACCCGACGCTGCGCGCCAGCTTGAGCATCGGCCTGGCGCCATACCAAGCGGCGCACGCCGATTCCACCAGTTGGCTCAACGACGCCGACCAGGCGTTGTACGAGGCCAAGAGCAGCGGGCGTAACCGCGTGAGTTCCGTGCAAGGGAGTTGGTTGCGTTCGGTCTAGTGGGGTAGGGTGTTGCAGCCCCTCCCAACAAAAACACAAGGATCGGTCCATGCTCTTCACCTTCTCCCGTACCCTCCTGGCCGCGACCCTGGCCTTGTCCTTCGCCGTGCCGGCCTACAGCGCCGAACCCCACAAACAGATCCAGGCCGATTCTGAACAGTACAAGGCCGAGGCGCTGAAACTGCTCGAACGCCTGGTGAATATTGATTCGGGCTCCGGCTACGAGCCCGGCCTGACCCAAGTGCGCGACATCGCCGTGGATGAATTGAAGCAGCTGGGTTTCAGCATCGAACTGGTGCCGGACAAGGCCGCTAACAACAGCCACGTGATCGCCACCCTCAAAGGCACCGGCAAAGCCAAGATCCTGCTGATGGCGCACATGGACACCGTGTTCAAGGAAGGTTCGGCCGCCGAGCGCCCATTCCACATCAAAGACGGCCGCGCCTATGGCCCCGGCGTGATGGATGACAAAGGCGGCATCGTCGCCGGCATCTACGCGTTGAAAGTCCTGAAAAACCAAGGTTTCAAGGACTACGCCCAAATCACCTTCCTGCTCGACGCCAGCGAAGAAACCGGCTCCGAAGCCGCCTCCGAGCTGATCCGCACCACCGCCAAAGGCCACGACGTTACCCTCAACCTCGAACCCGGCCGCCCAGCCGATGGCCTGGTGGTATGGCGCAAAGGCAGTGCCACCGCCGTGGTCGAAGTCAAAGGCAAAGCCGCCCACGCCGGCGTCGCCCCGGAGCTGGGTCGTAACGCCGCGATGGAAGCGGCGCACCAGATCCTGCAACTGGGCAAACTGGGCGATGAAGAGAAGAAAACCACCATCAACTTCACTGTGATCAAGGCCGGTGACCGCACCAACGTCATTCCCGACCAAGCCACCGCCAAGGCGGATGTACGCGCGGCGTTGCCGGAAGAGTTTGATCGGATCGAGAAAGACCTGGCCCGCGTGTCGGCCAACAAATTGATCCCGGACACCGAAGTGAAGACCAGTTTGCTGCGCGGTTTACCGCCGATGCCACAAACGCCCGAGTCGGATAAGTTGGTGGCGATCGCCCAAGGGATTTACGGGGAGTTGGGGCGTAAGTTGACCATTGAAGGCAGCGGCGGGGCGGCGGATGCGAGCTTGTCGGCCGGGGTTGGCACGCCGACGTTGGATGGGTTTGGGATTGTCGGGGGCAACATACATACGCCTGAGGAGTATGCCGAGGTGGAGAGTGTGGCGCCGCGGATTTATCTGCTTAGCCGAATGATTGTGGAGCTTTCGAAGCGGTGATTGGGGCGCTGGGTTCACTCATTTTCTGAGGGTGAACCTCGTTCTCTGGTGAGCAGGCTCATTGTGGCGAGCAGGCTTGCCCTAGCAGCCCTGAAACTGGCGACGCGGATCTGGCTGTAGAACCGCGTCGGATTTATTGGGGCTGCTTCGCAGCCCAGCGCGAGCAAGCTCGCTCGCCACACGGTTGGGGGCGCGCCTGTGATACAGGTGTTTCACCATTTTGACTGGTCTTCGAGGCTGGCTTTTTTGAGGTCATCTTTCCACCACTCATTCGTCAACCTATAAATGTCCTCGAAGAAACCTCTTGGATTCTCCATATTGCTCCATCCCCAGGGTAAGGAGCAGTAAAATCCCGGGGCCTGGTTCAACTCTCGCGAAAAGTCATAAGTTTTGTCATCAAGCGCAGTTCCTAAAGTGGCGACTAAAAGTTTTCGATGCCGATAATTCAAATCTGAGCTTTTGTCTATTATGTATTTTTTTATTAATTTTTCTCTGTCTGATCTAAGGTCGATGTTGTAGGTTGAAAATGTCTCGCCCAAGGTTTCTTCACGGTCATAAATATCGAATGGTGAAAGGAAGTAACGAATCTTTGGTTGGTAGGGTGTATTTAGAAAAGGGTGTTTTAACATTGATCGTCACTCACTGGAAATACGGTATAGAGGCTTTTGGTTTCGCGGTCAAATTTCGCGATCGCTGTATTCATGTCATCGTCATATATTGGATTGTTCGGGTCGCAGGGGTTTGGTATGTATCCTTTTCCACAGCCCTGTAATTCCACTCGGGCTATAGGGTTTCCGTAGTAATCCTCCCCTGTGAAAGGCTCCAAGTTACGATCTGTTCTTGTGGTGGCTTCATTCAGGGCAGCGAGTTGCATCCTGTGGCTTTTGAATTGAGTGCTAAGCTGCATAGATTTATTTTACTTTTGGGTAGAAGGTTTTAGAGGGTTTGATCTTGTATTGGTTTTCCTTCGATCGTTTCTCTCTTGTAGTTTTTGAGCTGTCCGAGTAGCACCATCATGAAGGCTTTCTTGTCAATTATTTCATCTTCGAAGTATGTGTCAAAGAGGTAAAAGACAGACTCAAAATCTTCATCTATAGCCAAAAAATAATCGAGCGTATCTATAAACCACTGTTGCTCATCTTCTTTATATGAGAAGAATTCTGGCTTAGTCAATACGTCGAAAAGTTCCGCAAGCTCTTTGGGGTCGTTGATGTTTTTCGAAGCTATAATTTCCTCTCTCTCTAGGTTCCTAGTGTTTTCAATGCAGTAAGTAAATAGCAGTCCGCGAAGTATGGTAAGTTTTGGGCGTCGTTTCATTTTTAAAACTCCGTAAAGGCAGTGATAGGTTTTCCGTCTCGGTTCAAGTAGACGATTGCTTTTCTCTGTGTTCCATATGTCAGGCCATCTCTTCTGTAGCCCTCACCTATAATCTTTCCCATATCCATCGGGTCAGGTGTGTCTGGTCTACCATTAAGTCTGAAAATTAACAGTGCACGGTCAATTGCATTTAATTGATCTCTATGGCTCAGAAAGCGTGTGGCCGCACTGGGTGGCCTTGGTTCACCCGCTCTTCGCCCTCTATCGAACGTCTCAATTTCCCCTGTGGTGGGGTTTCTAGCTGTTATTACTCGCTCACGTTGAGATTCCAGTGTCGTCTGAGCACCGTGTTTTTCCAAGAAGTGTGCCCTTGGAATAGACCCCTCTAGTTCTGATAAACGCCGGTAGGCGTTGGCTTCTCCAAGCTTACTAATGCGTGCCTGTCGCTGTGCGCGTGCCTGTTGCGGTAAAGCGGGTTCCCCGTGTTCAACCCCTGCTGTCGGATTTTGAACAGAACTGTCTGGCTTGCATCCATCCCCCCCGGGACATGTGTTCAAGCCTAGCGGATCTACCCATCCGGTGGGATTGGGCACGTACTGGTACGCGTTGATCCCACCCGCCAGCTTCACTGGATCAGGCGTCAGGTAACGACCAATATCTGGATTGTAGTAGCGATGGCGGTTGTAGTGCAGGCCGCTTTCCTGATCGAAATATTGGCCTTGGAAGCGCAGTGGGTTGTCGAGTTTATCTATGTCGAGGCGACTGATCTGGCCGTAGGCGCGGTAGTGCGCGGACCAGACGATTTCGCCGTCGGGGGCGGTGAGTTCCTGTGGTGTGCCTAGGTGGTCGAGTTGGTAGTGGAAGGGCTGGGTGTCTTTCGGTCCAAAGCCTTCCAGTAGGGCCAACGGACGGAAGCTGTCCGGCTCGTAGATATAACTGCGATGCCGATCGGCGTGATGCTCCGCAACCAGCTTGTCGCCTTGCCAGAAAAACTCCGTCGTTATGCCTTCGACGGTTTTGCTGATGCGCCGACCAAACGGGTCATAGCGATAGCTGGCGGTTTGCCCGTTGGGCTGGGTGATGCCGATCAAGCGGTGCTGGCAGTCGTAGCGATACTCGGTGACGAGTTGATGGCCCTTGCCGCGCCGTTGGCGGATCAGGTTGCCAAACGCGTCATAGTCATAATGATGATCGCCCTGAATCATCAACCGATTCCCCGCCACGATGTCCGGGCCGGGGCGGTCTTGCATCAGCAGGTTGCCGGCCGGGTCGTGGCCGAAGCGTTCCTGCTGGTCTTGCGAGTGATCCGCGCGGGTCAGGCGGGCGAGGGGGTCGTAGTGGTAGTGATGCTCGCCTTTGCGGGTGTCGAGCAGGCGGGTGAGGTTGCCGGTTTTGTCGTAGTCGTAGTGGCGGCGGTAGTGCTTGTGGTCCTCTTGGGTCACCGCGTGGGCGTGCAGCCGGTTTTGTTCGTCGTAGTGGTAGTGGCTGAGCAGTTGGCCTTGTTGGCGTTGGCGTTCGCGGCCGGTTTTGAACAGGTGGGACGTTAGGGTTTTGCCATTCAGTTCGACGGTGGCGAGGTGGCCGCCTTTGTTGTGGTTGAAGGTGAGGCGGTTGTTGTCCGGCAGGCGCAGGTTTTTCAGTTGGCCGCAGGTGTCGTAGCCGTAGCGCAGGGTGCCCCAGCCTTGGTGGTCGGCGGTGAGGCGGTTTTGGCTGTCGTACTCGTAGGCTAACGCCCAGTGGCCGTCGTCGACGCTGAGGAGGTTGCCTTGGCGGTCGTAGGCGTAATCAACAACGCCAGCGTCGGGAAGGGTTTTTCGTACGAGGCGGCCGGAAGGGTCTCGCTCGTAACGGGTGATGAGCTGACTGCCATCGTCGCCGTGTTCGATTTTCTCCAGCAGGTTGCCGTTGAGGTCGTAGACGTACGCCGTGCGCTGACCGTCAAAACCGGTTTCCTGCTGGATCAACCCGTTGGGGTGGTAGTCGAGTTGGTAGGTTTCGCCGACTTCGTTTTCGATCTCGGTCAGGAGTAACCGGGTGTTGTCGTAGCGGTAGTTGACCTGGGTGCCATCGGCATTAATGCGGCGGCTGATCAGGTGCAGGCCGTCGGCGTATTCGTAGCGGGTGACGTGGCCCAATTCGTCACGTTCGGAGGTGATTTTTCCGTAGGGGTTGTAGCTGAATTCGCGCGTGGCGCCATCGGGCTGGGTGAGTTTCAACAAGCGCCCGGCCGCGTCCCACTGATACTGGGTCAGCGCCCCATGTTCATCCTCACGCGCAACCTGCTGTCCCACATCGTCATAGCGATAACGCTTGATCCCGCCATTGGGCAGTTGCTCTTCGGTAAGCTGCCCACGCTCATTCCAAACCAGCCGATGACAACTGTGATCGGGATACCAAACCCCGGACAGTTGCCCGTGCTTGTTGTAGGTGTAGTCCGTAGCGTGACCGTCAGGATCTGTCTTACGGATGACGTCGCCCTGGTCGTTCCGCTCATACTTCCAGACGGCAAGACCACGCCGCACAACCCGTACGAATCCGTTGTCATGCTCGTAGGCAGTCGGCTCATCCTCTCCCGGAAACAGCGCCACTAGACGCCCGGCGTCGTCATACTGATACGCCGTCACCGCCCCCAGCGGGTCCTGCTCAACCGTCAGCCGGCCCTGGTCGTCATAGGATTTGAAGTGCTCAGCACCGTCAGGATCAATCCGCTGCACCAGCCGCGCGCGCTGGTCATGGACATACACTTCCTGGCTGCCATCAGCGTTGTGAACCGTGACCTTGCCGCCGTCCTCCCACGCATACCGCGTGTCCATCTGCGAAAAACTGGCCCAGTGCCGAACACATCGCGCGGCCTTACCAGACCGTTCCCACGCCCAAAAGAAACTCGCCCCACCGGCCAACTGCCGCTCAAGAATGACATGCTGAGCGTCGTACCGATAAACCTCGCTTTCACCGACAGCATTGGTCGCCGATACCAGTCGTCCAGCATCATCGTATGCGTAGGAAACGACGTTCTGCTCGGTCACCCACACATACGGCTCTCGCCCTTTGGCGCGATGAACCTGATAGTCCACCGCCACAATGCGGCCCAGTTCGTAGCGCAAAAACAAACAACGGCCGACACCGTTATCCAGCCGCTCAATCCGCCCCAAACGATCACGAGAAATCCGCAGCCGGTTGTCATACGCATCGCTGATAGCCGTCAGCACACCGTCGCGGAAGTGATAAAACCTTGATGCCTGAGCCAGCACCAACTCATCGGGCAGAGCACCCAAATAGATCGCCGCTTCGGCCAAGCTATTGGTAATCGCCGGACGAGCAACAGTCGGCAAGGGCAGGGCAGTCGAGCGATTCTCATGATCCGTCCAAACCACCGAATTACCCGCAACCACCAACCGCTGCGCCAGCGCATGACTCCAACCAAACCCCAACCCGCAATCCACTTCGACCGCACTGGTGCGGTACAACCGCGTCCACTCAAACGGCAAAATCCCGTCCAGCGCGCCATCGGTAAGGGTCAGCAATTCCTCCCCGGTGACCATCGACACCGGGCAGCCATTGGTGGCGGTTTTATCCGCAGGTGCTGCCGCATCGCCCTGGGGATTCTTCGCAGAGGCCGGCACATCATCGACAGGTTCCTGGCGCACCAACGCCGTCCGCTGCGTTTTGCTGCGAACCGCAGGCACCGGGTTGGATACCAACTGATCCCCTGCCTTCAACGACGCAACCGGCACCGTCTTGATCGGCGTCGCCGCACTACCCAGCAGCAACGGCTTAACCACCTCGGCATGCGACTCCAACCGGGGCATCACCAGCTTTTTAGCCAGCAACTCCAGCAGATCCCGCCCGCGTCCAGACTTCATGTGCCCCAGCACCTGCGTACCCAGACGCACCGCCACGCCCATACCCGCCGTCGCCCAGATCAGCAGCAGGTTGATCAATACCTCGCCAGTGATTTGCCCCATCAGCTCATTCATTTCTTGCGGTGGCAGCATGCGCATCCAGCTGACCATCGCCGACACATAGATGAATAACAGCGGCTCATCGCTGAGCACCAGCAGGCCGATGGCGATCGCGTCGTTGCCGAGCTTCAGCAGCTCATCGAGTTCGGTTTGGGAGATGTAGTGCAGCAACTTTTCGCTGTTGGGCTTGATGTCCGCCAACATGTCGAACAGCTGCGTTATGTTGTCCCACAGGCTGTAAAGCGCTTTGCCCATGCCATTGAGAAAGGCTGCCTCCAGCACCCGACGCCGGTCCAGCGGAGTAGCGTCCGTATAGGTTTTCCACTGCGCCTGAAACGTGCCGTTCCACTCGTCGTGCAGACGCACTTCCAGATCTTCGATCACCGACTGATAAGACGCATACAGCGCCTTGACGTGATCCTTGGAAACGTTGGGATAGAAATTGATTCGGTACTGCTGGTTGCGATCACACTCGGTGATTTCGAGAACGCCGCTGGGGCCGATGGTCTTGTGGATCGGCTCGCCCAGCGGGCCACCGTTGGGGTCGATGCGTTGCAACACCACGGGCGTGTTGCCAATGGGCACGAACTGAGCACTCTGGAACATGTGCACCAGGGTCAAGGTGCCGTTGGCCTGGCAGGTGGCGACGGTGCTGCTGGGAATGATGGAGCGGTTGATGGGGGCGACCAGCGCCACTTCCTCCCCGACTTTAAATACCTGTTCGACGTCCAGCGCCGAAAAGCTCCAGAAGCTGGACGCCCATTCATCAAAGGTGTTCAGGCATTCCCGAAAGTCACGCAAGACGGTTTCAACGTCCACCGTCTTTGCATCCATTGGGGCCAGGGCCAGCCTGCCGATGGCCGTGTTCAAGCGACAGCCCCATGAACCGAGGCTTTAACCAAAGAAACCATCTGCAATCCCTCGCACTGTGTGATCAGGCGAAGGACTTTGCAGAGGTTTTCAGGCGATATCTGTAGAGCTTATCCGGCGGTTACGTGGGATGTTTCGGTAGTCTTCGTCCTCTCCCGCCCAAGCACCAAACTGCACAGCGCCGGCAGGAATAACAGCGTCAACACCGTGCCCACCAGCACGCCGCCGATCAGCACATAGGCCAACGAAGACCAGAACACCGACAGCGTCAGCGGGATAAACGCCAGCGCCGCTGCCAACGCCGTCAAAATCACCGGCCGTGCGCGGCGCACCGTGGCTTCGACAATCGCCTCGTGAATCGGCATGCCGTGTGCCTGGTTTTGGCGAATCTGGTCGGTGAAGATCAGCGTGTTGCGCATCAGAATGCCGCCAATCCCGATCAACCCCAGAATGGCGTTAAACCCGAATGGCTGGTTAAACAGCAGCAAGGTTGGCACTGCGCCAATCAGGCCCAGCGGCGCGGTGGCGAAGACCATGAACATTACGCCGAACGAGCGCACCTGGAACATGATCACCGTGAGGGTCAGCAGGATCATGATCGGAAACAGCGCGGCCAGGGCGACGTTGGCCTTGGCGCTTTCTTCCACCGGGCCGCCGATGTCGATCTGGTAACCGGCGGGCAATTTGGCGATCAGTGGCTGCAGGTCTTTGTACACGGCCATTTCCACGTCGGGCGGTTGCACGCCGTCGATGATGTCGGCGCGCACTTCCACGGTGCTGGCGCGGTTGCGGCGCTTGAGGATCGGTTCTTCCATCACTGCCTGAAAATGCCCGACCTGGGCCAGCGGCACCGAGGTGCCGGCGCTGTTGGTCAGGGTCATGTTGTTGAGGTTACCGAGGTTTTCGCGCTGGTTGCCTTGGGCGCGCGCAACCACAGACACCGTGCGATTGCCTTCGCGCACCTCGGTGATCGGGTTGCCACTGAGCAAGGCGTTGAGCTGCGATTTGACCTCGTTAGGCGTGAAACCCAGCAAGCGCAGGCGATCTTGGTCGAGCACCAGGCGGTAACCGCTGGTGCGTTCGCCCCAATCGAGGAAGGCGTCCCTGGTCAGCGTGTTGGCAGCCACCACTCGGCGCACGTCTTCAGACAACCCACGCAGCACATCCACATTTGGCCCCGACACACGAAACACCACCGGAAACGGCACGGGCGGCCCGAACAGCAGCTGCGTGACCCGCACCCGCGCGGAGGGGAACTCACCGGCAGCAATGCGCTCACGCATGCGCAGTTTCAACGCATCGCGGGCATGCGAGTCCGGGGTTTGCACGATCAGCTTGGCAAACGCCGGGTCGGGCAACTCGGGGTTCAGCGACAGGAAAAAGCGTGGCGCGCCGCCGCCCACATAGGTATCGACCACGCTTGTCTGTGGCTCCTGCAGCAGGGCTTTTTCCAGCTGCGCCGCCACCGCCTCGGTGCTTTTGAACGCGCTGCCGGGCGGCATGTACACCTCAAGAATCAACTCGGAACGGTCGGAGTTGGGGAAAAACTGCTTCTTCACCACGCCCATGCCCAAGCCGCACACCACAAAGGCGGCCACTACCAGCCCAGTCACCCACCAGCGCCTGCGCACGCAGGCTTCGACTAAATGACGCAGTTTCTGGTAGTAACGGCCGGCGTAAATGGCATCGTGGCCGCCAGGCACCGGCTTGATTTGCGGCAGCAATTTCACGCCTAGATACGGCGTGAACACCACCGCCACCAGCCACGACGAGATCAGCGCAAAGCCGACGATCCAGAAGATATTGCCGGCATATTCTCCGGCGCCCGAGCGCGCAAAACCCACCGGCAGAAAGCCGATGATGGTCACCAGCGTGCCGGTCAGCATCGGCGCGGCAGTGGAGCTCCAGGCGAAGGTGGCGGCGTGAACCCGGTCAAACCCTTCCTCGAGTTTCACCACCATCATCTCGATGGCGATGATCGCGTCATCCACCAGCAAACCCAGGGAAATGATCAGCGCGCCGAGGGTAATGCGGTCGAACTCACGCCCGGTCAGCAGCATGATCACAAACACCACCGACAAGGTCAGCGGCACTGCAGCGGCCACCACCAACCCGACGCGAAAACCCAGCGCCAACAGGCTGATGACCATCACCACGGCCAGGGCGACGAAGAATTTGAGCATGAATTCATTCACCGCCAGGCTGATGTTTTTTGCCTGGTCGGCAACCTTGGCGAAGTTCACCCCCAGCGGCAGGTCGGCCTGGATTCTGGCTTCCTGGGCCTTGAGGCTTTTGTCCAGTTCCAGGCCGTTCCAGTGCTTCTCCATGATCACGCCGAGCATCAACGCCGGGTCGCCCTGGTGACGAATACGGTAGCTGGGCGGGTCTTCATAGCCGCGACTGACCTTGGCCACATCGGCAATGCGCAGCACGCGGCCGTTGACTTCCAGCGGCACGTTTTCGATCAGCGCGAGGCTGTCGAAGGCACCGTCGATGCGGATATAGGCGCGGGCGCCCGCGGTTTCGACGAAGCCCGACGGCGCCACGGCATTCTGCGCGGCGAGGGCGGCGAAGATCTGGTCCGGCTTGATGCCCAGTGTCGCCAGGCGTTCATACGAGAACTCGACAAAGATCCGCTGGGCCTGTTCGCCAAGGATATTGACCTTTTTCACGCCGGGCAGGTTGAGCAAGCCCTGGCGCAACTCTTCGGCCATTTGCACTTGCTGGCGATGCGGCAGGTGCTCGGCTTCGAGGGCGTACAGGGCGAAGTACACGTCGGAATATTCATCGTTGAAGAACGGCCCGATCACGCCTTTGGGCAGTTTCGCCGCTTCATCGCTGAGTTTTTTGCGGGTTTGGTAGAACAGCTCCTGGATTTCGCTCGGGCGTGTGGACTCTTTGTAGGTCATGCGCATCGACACAAAACCCGGCTGGGCGATGGTCTCCACGCGGTCGTAGTAGTCCAGTTCCTGCAGGCGCTTTTCCAGGCGGTCGGCGACTTGCTCCTGCATTTCCTGGGCGGTAGCGCCGGGCCAGGCGGCGGTAATGGTCATGACCTTGACGGTAAACGACGGGTCTTCGGCGCGCCCCAGTTTGCCGAACGAGAAGACCCCGGCGGCGAGGATCGCGATGATCAGAAACAGCGTGACTGCGCGGTGTTTCACCGCCAGCTCGGAGAGGTTGATGCCGCGCATGCTCAGTGGTCCTGTTTGCGGTTGAGGGCCAGTGCTTGGGCGGGCAGCAAGCGCACCGCGTCGCCGCTGTGCAGCAGGTGAGCGCCGAGGGCGACGATGGTCTGGCCGGGTGTGAGGCCGCTGTCGAGCAGGGCGTCTTCCTGGCCGAGGCTGGCGACCTTGACGGGCGCGAAGCTAACCTTGTCGTCATCACCGATCAACCAGACGCCGGTGCCTTGCCCGGCGTCCTGTAGCGCACCAATGGGCACGCGGGTTTGTTGCGCCTGGCCGTTGCCTTGCAGGCGGACGGTGATGGTCGAGCCGAGGGCGAAACGGTCAACGGCGCCGTGCAACACGTAGCGCGCGCGGTAGGTGCGGGTGGTCGGGTCGGCGCTGGCGGACAGCTCGCGCAGAGTGGCGGTTACGGCCTGGTCCGGCGCGCCGAAAGGGAAGGCCAGGGCTTTCTGCGAGGCTTGGTCGCGCTGGTTTTCCGGCAGGTTGACGATGGCTTCGCGGGCGCCGTCATGGGCCAGGCGCGCGACGATTTGCCCTTCGGCGACGACGTGGCCACGGTCTACGCGCACGTCGGTGATGATGCCGTCGCCGTCGGCCTTGAGCACTGAGTAAGTACGGCGGTTTTCGATCTGGCTGGCGTCCGATTGCGCCGAGGCCAGCTCGGCTTCGGCGACGCGCAGGTTGGTCGCCGACTGGTCGAAGACCTGCCGCGACACCGCGCCGGTATTGGCCAGGCGCTGGTAGCGGTTTTCATCGTCACGGCGCTGACGCAGTTGCGCTTGAGCGGCGTTTACGCGGTTCTTGGCTGAGCGCAGGGCCAGTTCGAAGTCGCCGATGTCCAGCACCAGCAGGGTGTCGCCACGGGAAACGTGCTGGCCGGGGTCGACCTTGCGTTCGATGACCTTGCCGCTGACCCGGAAGCCCAGGTCGCTTTCTGTGCGGGCAGCCACCACACCGGTATAGGCGCTTTGCTGGGTGCCGGCCGCTTCTACCTTGGCGGCCAGCACCGGGCGCGGCTGGGGCACATCGGCGGCGGTGTCGGCCTTGCTGTTGCAGCCGCTGAGGAAGATCAACAGGGCCAGCGGCGTGAGAAGACGCAGGGGAAGAGGGTTCATGACGGGCTCCAGAGGTGACCAGCGAATAAAAAATTATGGACATAATTTTTTACGCATATTATGGTCGAAATATAAATTAATCCAGCCCCCGGATATTCCCCATGGCAAACGCCCCGGCACCCTCGCTTAGCTTGCTGTTTTTACTGGTGGCCCTCACGGCATTGGGTGAAGTGTCGACCCAATTGATCATCCCAGGCCTTGGCGCCATCGAGCAGGCGCTGGCGGCGCCAGCGGGTGCGGCCTTGATGGCGCTGTCGGCGTTTGTCGCCGCCTTTGGCCTGGGGCAGTTGCTGTTCGGGCCGCTGTCGGACCGTATCGGCCGCCGCCCGGTGCTGATCGGCGGCCTGGCGTTGTATGTGCTGGCGACCTTGGCGATGTTGCTGGTCAACGACATCGGCCAGTTCATTGCCGCCCGCGTGCTGCAAGGCCTCGGCGCCTGCGCTGCGCTGGTGTTGGCGCGCACCGTGGTGCGCGATGTGTGGCAGGCCGAAGCGGGCCCGGCCCTGGCGCTGACCATGATCGGCATGCTCTACGCCATCGTCGTCGCGCCGATGATTGGCGGGCTGCTGATCAAGCTGCTGGGCTGGCATGCGCCGATCGTGCTGGCGCTGATCATTGGCAGCGTCGTGCTGGTGTTGGCGCTGCTGTTCTTTCGCGAGAGCAACCACACCCTCGACCCCAAGGCCGGCCATTGGCGCACCCTGGGCGGGCAATACCTGGACTTGCTCAAGGGCCGCCAATACCGGGCCTATGCCGTGGCCCTGGCCTGTACCTATGGGGCGATGTTTGCGGTGATCGCCGGTTCATCGGCGGTGTTTATCAACCTGCTGGGCTTCAGCAGCCTTGAGTACGGCATCAACTTTGGTGTGATTGTGTCGATGCTGATCGTCGGCTCCACCTACACCCGGCGCAATATCATGCGCCTGGGGCCACAACGGATTGTGGCGATGGGCGTGACACTGGTGGCCCTCGGCGGGGTTTCGGCGGTGCTGGTTTATGAGCTGTTCGGCCTGTCGGTGCTGGGCCTGGATATTCCGGTGGCGCTGGTCACACTCGGCGGCGGCCTGGTACTGCCCGGCTCGGTAACGGGCGGGGTAATGCCCAACGCCCACCGCGCGGGCTTGGCGGCAGGTTTGATGGGTTTTTCGCAGATGTTTGGCGCGACGTGCAGCGGTCTGTTGCTGAGCCATTTACGCGATGGCAGTGCCACACCAATGATCATTATCCAGGCGAGCTTTGCGGTCACGGCGTTTGTGGCGTTCCACCTGTTGCGACAACGCCCGGTCAAGGGATTGTCCTATACGTAGGACGATCAGGGCCGCTTTTGCCGGCTAGTGCTCCAAGGCCTACGGACTTAGGGTGTAGGTACTTTGGAGGACCACCATGAAAAAAATCATCGGCATCTACACCAGCCCGCGCGCCCATTGGGTCGGCGACGGCTTTCCGGTGCGCACGCTGTTTTCCTACGACGCCATGGGCAAGCACATCAGCCCATTCCTGTTGCTGGACCACGCCGGCCCCGCCGATTTCACCCCCACCGAGCAACGTCGTGGCGTAGGCCAACACCCGCATCGCGGCTTTGAAACCGTGACCATCGTGTATGACGGCGAAGTCGAGCATCGCGATTCCACTGGCGCCGGTGGCAAAATCGGCCCCGGCGATGTGCAATGGATGACAGCGGCGAAAGGCATCATTCACGAAGAATTCCATTCCCAAGCCTTTGCCCGCAGCGGCGGGGCGCTGGAGATGGTGCAACTGTGGGTCAACCTGCCGGCCAAGGACAAAATGGCCGACGCCGGTTACCAGACTATCGTCGACGGCGATATTCCGGTGCTGCCGTTGGCCAACGACGCCGGGCAATTGCGCCTGATCGCCGGTAAATTTTCCGGTACTCAAGGGCCGGCGCGTACCTTCACGCCGATTGACGTGTGGGACTTGCGGCTGAACGCCGGTAAAGCGGTCACGCTGGACCTGCATGCCGGGCGCAATACCGCGCTGGTAATCCTGCGCGGCACCGTGCTGGTCAATGGCGTGGAAGTCGCACGCCAAGGGCAACTGGCATTGTTCGAGCGCGACGGTGAACACATCACGTTGGAGGCCAACGACGACGCCAAAGTGCTGCTGCTCAGCGGTGAACCGATTGATGAGCCTATCGTCGGCCACGGCCCGTTCGTGATGAACACCGAGCAGGAGATTCACCAGGCGTTTGCCGACTACCAATCCGGCCAGTTTGGGCAGATGCAAAACTAACGGCTCACCGCAATACCCCTGTGGGAGCTGGCTTGCCTGCGATAGCATCACCTCGGAGTCACTGATACACCGAGGTGTCTGTATCGCAGGCAAGCCAGCTCCCACATTTTGTTCTGCGCTATACCCCACATCTGCAATTCATGCGATCTTCTCGGCACGTACTGTGGAGTCGCCTGGATGCCCTCATTTATCGCCGATCACCCGATGTTGTGCGCCGTGGCGCTGATCTTTATCGACATCGCCGTGTGGCGGCTTATTTCCGCCAACCTCGCCAACTGGAAACTCGCGGCGCGCCTGGCGATTTTTGCCGTGTACAGCGCCGTGCTGTTCAACGACGGCATGAACCCCATGCAACTCGCGCCGTATGCCGACAACACTGCCTTGCACCTGGCGGCCACGGCCTTGCAAATTGGTTGGTGGCTGTTCGCTGCGCGCACCCTGACGGTGTTGCTTGGCACGGTGATGATGCAGCGCGTCGGGCACGGCGGGCGGCTGCTGCAGGACTTGATGGGCGCGGTGATTTTCTTGATCGCGATCATCGCCGCCATGGCCTACGTGCTCGACCTGCCGGTCAAGGGCGTGCTCGCCACCTCCGGCGCCGTAGCGATCATCGTCGGCCTGGCGTTGCAAAGCACCCTGAGCGACGTGTTTTCCGGGATCGTGCTCAACACCACCAAGCCGTATCAACTGGATGACTGGATCTCCATCGACGGCACCGAAGGCCGCGTCACCGACATCGACTGGCGCGCCACACGCCTGCAAACCTCCCAGGGCAGCATGGCGGTGATCCCCAACTCGCTGGCGGCCAAGGCCAAGATCATCAATTTCTCACGCCCGGCGGACATGTTCGGCCTGGCGGTCAGCCTGCAAGTCAGCCCGCATGCGCGCCCGCAAACCGTGATCGAGGCGCTGGAGCGCGCCATGCAAGGTTGCCGGCCGCTGTTGGCCAAACCCGCGCCGAGCGTAGCGTTCAAGACCTCCGCCAGCGGCGGCGTCGAATACGAAATCAGCGGCTTTGTGCCGGCCATGCCCCTCAAGCGCGAAGTGCGCAACCAACTTTATGACCTGGCCTTCCGGCACTTGCAGGCGGCGGGCGTGGGCCTGCTGTCCGCCACCGAAGGCAGCACGCCAGCGGCGATGTCTGGCGCGCGGGCGCTGCTGGAGCGTTCGTCGATTTTCTCCACGCTGCGCCAGGAGGAGAAAGACACCTTCAGCCAGAACATGACCCTGCACACCTACCGCGCCGGCGACATGATTCTGCCGGCAGGCGAGGTCAGCGATCACTTGTTTATCGTCGAGTCCGGCGTGGTCTCGGTGATGTTGATCAAGGGCGGCCACACCTTCGAAGCCGGGCGCATGGGCCCAGGCGAGGTGATTGGCGAGGCGGGAATCCTGTCCGATCAGGCGACGCTGGCGGATTTTTCCGCCAAGACCTTTTGCACGCTGTACCGCATCGAAAAGGAATACCTGAAACCCTGCCTGGATGCGCGCCACGACATCAGCGAGGCGATGAAGGCGCTGCTGGATTTCCGCGTGCACGCGGCGCAGGCCCTTACCCAGGAAGCGCCCGTGGTGCCGGTCAAAAAAGGCTTTTTGCAGTGGTTGCGCAGTCGCGGGCTTTAATCCGTTGAAGGCGCCATCGCGACGCGGTAGCGCTCGTCAAAATCATCCGCCAACTGCGCCAGCGTCACATCGCCCAAACGCGCCATCAATAGCGCCTGCGCCTGGTCGAACGCGTCCGTCAGCGCCGCGTTTACGGCCTGTTCCACCAGGCATTGCGGGTGGTCGGTGGACAAGCCGACGGCAAATATCGACGGCGTGCCCAGCGCGTTGTGAATATCCAGCAAGGTAATCTCACTCAAGGGTTTGCCCAGGCTCCAGCCGCCCTGATGGCCCTTTTCCGAGCGCACGTAGCCTTGCTCCTTGAGCAACCCCAGGGTGCGCCGCACCACCACCGGGTTGGTGCCGAGCATCTGCGCGATGGTGTCCGAGGTGGCGCGCTCTTCATGGCGGCCCATATGGATCAGCACATGCAGCATGCGCGAGAGGCGGGTGTCGTTTCTCATCAAAAAACCTCAAGTCGATTCGACGCAAAGTATCGTTCGTAACCTAAAAAGTTGCGAGACTCTTGACGCGGTATTTTTACGTAACTTATGGTGTGTCGTGAAAGCGCGCGGACAACCGTGTGCGCATAACCTGAGGTTACTGTCATGGTGCATGACGTCATTATTGTGGGCGGCAGCTATGCCGGCCTGTCCGCGGGCCTGCAATTGGCGCGGGCGCGGCGCAATGTGCTGATGATCGACGCGGGGCAGCGGCGTAATCGGTTTGCCGCCACTTCCCATGGCTTCCTCGGCCAGGACGGCCAGGCACCGGGCGTCATTGCTGCCGAGGGCCGCAGCCAGTTGATGGAATACCCGACGGTGACCTGGGTGCAGGACAGCGTGGTGCAGGCTGTGGCGGAGCAGGGCGGTTTCAGCCTGCGCACCCAATGCAATGGCGAGTTCAAAGCCAAGCGTTTGATCCTCGCCACCGGTGTGGTCGACGCATTACCCGCCATCGAAGGCCTGCAGGAACGCTGGGGCACGCGGGTGTTTCACTGCCCTTACTGCCACGGCTACGAGCTGGACCAGGGCCGCATCGGCGTGTTGGCCACCTCACCGTTGGCGATGCATCACGCGCTGATGTTGCCGGACTGGGGCACTACCACCTTGTTCACCAATGGCGTGTTCACGCCGGATGCCGAGCAACAGGCGCAGTTGGATCGACGTGGCGTTTCGGTGGAAAGCACACCGGTCAGACGCATCAGCGGCGAACGCGCCGATCTGGAATTGGCAGACGGCCGCGTCATTGCGCTGGACGGCGTCTTCACGATGTCGCGCACCCGCATCAGCCCGTTGGCCGAGCAGTTGGGCTGTGAATTGGTCGACGGCCCCACGGGCGCCTACGTGCACACCATCGACACCCGCCAGACCTCCGTGGCCGGTGTGTTTGCCTGTGGCGACACCTCTTTGGCCGCCGGCTCCGTGGCGTTGGCGGTGGGCGAGGGCGTACGCGCCGGGGTGGGCGCGCACTTTTCATTGATCAACGGCTGAAGATGGCCGTGTGCTGGGCCTCGAAGACATTGTCACGCAGGTGAGTCAGGCGGGTTTTCCATCTACCAACTGCTGGAACAGTGGCGTCAGCAAGTCGATCAACACCTGCGGGTCCGCCTTGGCCAGCGCCGACAGTTCCAGCATCTGGCGCATCACCTGAAAGCCCGCAACCAAGGCCATCACCAGCGCTGCGCGCTCTTGGTGATACGCGCCCTGGAGCGCGGCGGCCATGGTCGCCTGGTGACCTTTTTCGAGGTGCTCGCGACCAATCGCCGCCGCGCGTTTGCTCGACGCCGAATGCAGCATGATCAGGAAACCTTCCAGCGGCGTGCTGCCGGCTTCGGTGATGCTGACCAAGGCGGTAGCGATGGTGCGGCCAAGGTTTTTTGAGCTGAGGTTGTCTGGCGTCAGGACCATGGGGTTGGCCAATGCCTCGGCGATCACCTCGGCAAACAGCTGCTCCTTGGAGGCGAAGTAGCGGTTGACCAGCATCACGGTCACCCCGGCACCGGCGGCGATTTCACCCAGCCCGGTGCCTTCGTAGCCGGTTAGGGCAAACGCCTTGCGCGCAGACAACAAAATGGCGTCGCGGGTGACGGCGGCATCGCGCCGGCGAGGAATGGGGTTGGGCATTGGCGTCCTGACATGGCTGGAAACTGTGGGCGCAACCGGTGCGCGCCGACAGGGTACAGGGTCTATTTGCTGCCGAGGAAGCCCAAGAGTGCGGCATTGAACAATGCCGGGTCTTGGGCTCAGGGTGATTTTGTTCAATACCACGCCCGTTCAGCCGTTTACCGTGAGGCCATCGTCGCTTGGCATCACAAAAAGGAACTGCAATGAGCTTGATCATTTCCATGGCTGCCTTCGCTTTAGCCACCTCCATCACGCCGGGGCCGGTCAATGTGGTCGCACTCAGCTCGGGCGCGCGCTTCGGCTTTGCTGCCAGCCAGAAGCACGTGTTCGGCGCCGCTGTCGGCTTCACCTTGTTGCTGGTGTTGATTGGCTTGGGGCTGCATGAAGTGCTGGTGCGCTGGCCGATCCTGACCCAGCTGATTCAGTGGGGCGGTGTGGCCTTCTTGCTGTACATGGCCTGGAAACTCGCGGTGGACAATGGCCGGCTCGACGCCGATGGCACCGCCACCGCGCCGTCGATGCTCTACGGCGCGATCATGCAATGGCTCAACCCTAAAGCCTGGCTGGCCTGCGTGGCGGGGATGGGTTTGTTTGTGGCCGATGGCGACGCCGCGCAAGTATGGCTGTTCGCGGCGCTGTACCTGGTGATCTGCTACCTGTCGGTAGCGTGCTGGGCCTACGCCGGGACCTTCCTGCGGCGCTACTTGAGCAACCCGCAAGGCGTACGCCTGTTCAACCGCTCAATGGCCGCGTTGCTGGTGGCCAGTGTGGGTTATTTGCTGATGGCTTGAGCAAGTCGCGGTACTGCCCCGGTGTAGCGGCGAAATGCTGTTTGAACGCGCGCTGAAAATGCGCCTGGTCGGCAAAACCGGCGGCCAGCGCCACATCGGCGATCAGCTCGCCGTTGCGCAATTGGGTGCGCGCAAACTGAATGCGCCGGTTGACCAGAAAGGCGTGCGGCGTCAGCCCGTAATACTGCTTGAACGCGCGGATCAGGTACGACGGCGACAACTCAGCCGCCAGGCAAATTTCTTCGAGTTTCAACGCCTCGGTGCAGTGCGCGCGGATGAACTCGGCGGCGCGCTCCAGCTTGTGATTAACCTCACGCACCGGCGTCAGAGAGGGGTTCAAGCGCTGCTGCACCTCAGTGAAATAACTCACCAATGCGCTTTGCTTTTGCAGCAGTTCGGCGTGCTCATCCAGCAGAATCGCGTACAGCTCGAGCAAGCCGTTATACAGCCCCGTATCGCGGGTGTGCGGCGTATTGAACGGGCGATAACCCTGCTCGGTGCTGAAGCCCAACTGGTATTGCAAGTCGGTCAGCCAGGGCGTGTCGAGGTACAGCATGTGATACGACCAAGGCTGGTCGTGGATCGGGTTGCACGCATGCACATCGCCGGGGTTCATCAACACCACCGTACCGGCGCTGATCTGGAAGGTCTGCGCGCCATAGTGGTAATAACTGCGCCCGGTGGTGATCGCGCCGATGGAAAAATGCTCGTGGGCGTGACGCGTGTAAGTGACCTTGCGCCCGTCGGCGATGGTCCGCGCTTCGATGAACGGCAAGCGCGCGTCACGCCAGAAGCGCGGTGCTGTAGCGGCGGTCATGGGCAGGCTCCCTTGCGGCGATCAAATGCGCAGGAGAGCAGCCTTATACAAAACCCGCCATTGTTCAAGCCTCAACCCAGCACCAGCGCCCTGTCGCGCAGGTATTCCGCCCAAGGGTCGCGGCCGCTCGCGGCGGCCTGCAGGGTGATCGGCTGCCTGGCTTTTGCACGCAATGCCTGGCCATCCTGCAGCAGGTGGTGCTCGACGATGATTTTTGTCAGCGCGCGCGAGCGTGCTGAATCGAAGGTGCGCGGTACGCGCAGGCCCAGGGCATCCAACCCTGGAATATCGGTAGCGCCCGGCAGGTCGCGGTCGAGCTTGCTGATCAGCAGGTCCGTGCTTGGCGCAGTGGCGGCGATCTCGGCAGGCAGCGCCCCGTGTTTATAGGCTGGCCAGTCGAAACGCATCCAGGGTTGCGGGGTGGCAGCGTTGACGGCGTGCATGATTTGTTTGTAATCAAGGTCGCGTCGAGGACGGATCAACAGTTGTCGGGGGAAAAACTCATAGAAGTGTTCGTCGTGGTAATAGAACACGTACACCAGCACACCCAGGCGACCTACTTCGGCGGCGGTGTTCGGCGTGGAGCTCAGCCGGCTCAGGCTGAAAAACCGCACCTCGCCATATTCCAGGGCTTCGCGCCGCGCCAACGTCAGGTCCGCCAAGCCACAACGGATCGACTCCCCATAGGCGGCCTGCAACTGCCCAAGCTTCTGACTGAAGGCGTTAAAAAACACGCCGTTGATCTGCCCCAGCAAATGAAAGCGCTTGGCCATTTCTCTGTACTTGATCGCCTTGTTCGAGGAATGCCAGCGGTGTGAGGTAACGTCCAGGCTTGCAGCCATATGCAGGTCGACGAACGAGTACTTGGGGCCGGTATGCACGCCCTCGAACTGGCCGTCTTCGGAAAAGGGCGAATGCTCCGGCAGCCACATCAATACACGGGCTTCCAATAAACCATTGTCGGGGTAGACCCTGCGCAAATCATCCAGGGCCGTCTGGCGCAGCGTAACAATGGGCCGGTCAAACGCTTGCAGCGTTGATGTCAGGCGCGCACGTTGACCGTTCAGCGCCTTCAGTGCACTGCTAAATTCCTGTGAGTCATAACCTGTCTTGGGTGGCAGCACGCCATTGACCACGGCCCACTCCAGGATCGGCCACTTGACTTCGTTGCTGGCGAGATAGAGCCTCCAGCCGTCTTGCGGCGTAAGGTTCGCCAGGGTCATGGTGTGCTTGTAGTTCAACAGACGCGAGCTGCCCGGAATGACGTTTTCCATCCAGTCGACATGATGGCGGAACAGCACCCAGGCTTGCGAGCTCAGGCAGGGGGTTATTTCAGGGATGTCACGCACGAGCAACTGCGGACTTTTTTCACAGAGGATCAGATGGGCTGCAAGGGCTGCGACCGGCGCGCTGAGCCCGCGCAGGCTGACCTCGATCTGGTAGCGTACAAACGACACGGGCTCGCCCCAGCAGTCGGCAGCGTGCCAGTCGAGGTAATTGAGGCGTGTGGGATGGGTTTCCGGCGCGGGGTCCAGGCTCAGGATCAACGCGGCCAGTATCAGCCCGTTGCGGCTGCCGTGCCACTGCAAGGTGTTCGACAGTGCTTCGCCGAGTTGCTGGGCCTGGGGCGATGCCAACAGGCGTACCATCAGAAAATCCGCTTCAGCCCGCACATCCGCAACGGACTTGCCGGCCAGCCCGGCACTCCCCAGGTACTCGAACAGCGGCACACTCTGGCCTTCCAGGAACGTGGCGCTGGTTGTCAAGATCGGCTGGCGATGCAGAACCAACAGCTTCCACGCCGAGGGCTGAGCGTCATCCAGCGGCTTGAGTGCCCGCCAGTAATCATTTTGGCCGGGCGGAGAGGGCGGGTTGAGTTCCAGGCGCTGCAGTATTTGACGAGCCTCTTGCAGCGTATCGGGCAACCTGACTTTGTACATCTTCAACGCCTGGCTGAGGCTGATCAGGTCATTGGTGCGCAGATGACCACCGGCCTTGGCGGCTACTTTCTGGAGCCGCTGCAGCAGCTCTGCCAAATCGGCGTCGCTCATCACCGCATCGGTCAGTATTTTCCAGTTGCCGTCCAGGTCGATTGCGCCAACGCTGCCAGAGGCTCCCAGCAATACATGGCTGTCGGGGGCGATGCGTTCGCGCTTACGAATGGCCAGGAAGGCTGGGTTCTCAGTCAGAACACGCAATTGTGCATAGGCTTTGTTCACCAGCGGCTGAAGCGTGTCCGGGTCGCCGTTGACAAACATCCCAAGGCCGCCAGGCCCCTCTAATACCCCGCCGCCGATCACCTTGGCCAGCCCAGTGCAGATCGTATAGTGATCATTTAACAGGCCAACATATTGAACATAGTAGTAAAGCTCGGTAAAGGCCCGCGCAGAACTGAGCACCACCGGCACTGCCGGCATGGGCCATTCGCGCAGGCGTTGCGTCAGGGCGCTGATCGCTGGCGCATCCAGCGGGCGATCAATGGCGTAAGCTTGCAAGACGCTGGCAACGCTGAGGCTATGGTCCGGGTAGATATCAATTTGCAGTTGTTCGCTGAGCGCCACCAGCCTGTGCCAGCGCGCATCAGGTTCGGCCGGTATGCGGGTTTGCAACTCACCCTCATCGTCACGCACGGCTACACACAGGCGTTTTCGCTGATAGTCGAAGTACGCAGAGCCCGGCGCATCGGTTGTCGAACACGGGTCGTTTTCGGCGTTAATCGCCTGTAACAAGTCCGCCGCCTCTTTGATGTGTTTGGCCAACCGCGAGTCGGATGCCAACTGCAGGCGTCGGCGGTAAACGTCTATGCCCGAAGCGGCGTCTTGCCCCTCGGCGAATGGGTGCAGGGCGTCGGCCAGTTGCAGGTAGTCGCGCGACTGTTCGCGCAATTCAGCGTAGATCATCGATTTGCTGCGGCCGCTGTCGTCAAACCCAGGGAAGCTCTGCAAGGCACGCAGCTCTTCGACCAGGGTGAGTGCCTGGAGGCGATTGGCGGGCACCGGCAAACCATGGAAGGCCAGTACCAGGTTCAACGGCAACGTCAGTGCTGCGGCCTCCGTTTTCGGGTCAATGTAGGGCCAGCCCAGTGCCATCGGGTCGACCACTTGGCCGATGTAGATGATGGGGTTGGCGAGCGCCCACCAAGCCGACGCGTCGGCCAGGTTAAACACCTTGAGCTGGCCGTGGGCGATAACACGCAATGTGCTGGTGCGCAGACGCAGCGTCTGTAAATCAAAACCCCGCGCGTGGGCCCAGGCCATAAAACCGTTGCCGTTGATAGCTTTGATAAAAACCTTGCTCCACTGACCCAGCAGTGAGTGCTCGGCAATCGGCACCGGCCGAGAGGGGAGCGACAATGCCTGGCCCTGCGTGGGAGAAAGCAGGCTGATCAATTGATCGAGCAACGCGCGGTCACCTGTGACGCGCAGGGCCTGGCGCGCATTCAAGTAGGTGGCCGATGGGCTGAACGTGACAGCCTGCGCGGTATCGTCGGGCGGCGTACCCCACGTCTGAGCGAGGGCGCGAAAGTCTTCCATGAGGGCAGTTCCGGGTTGATCAAACCCGGATCATCCCATTGGGCCAAAGGCGCTCAGTAGCAGGTGTTTCCGCAATGGCCGTGGCTTGTATCAACCACGGCACGTCGTAGAACCCCAATGCTCAAAGCTGTTTGGACAAAAACACCCGGCTGCTGCCCGCTGGCGTACAGGGTATCTCGCCAAACCTTACCCACCCATGCTTCTCGTAAAACCCCGGCGCCTGGAAGCTGATCGTGTACAACACCGCATTCCGGCAACCCCGACGCCGCGCCTCGTCTTCGAAAGCGTGCAGCAACTGGCTGCCCAGGCCCGCGCCGCGCAGCGAGTCGGGCAAGTGGAAAAGATCGAGAAAGGCCATGCCCAAAGAGGTTTTGCCGGTAATACCGCCGAGAATTTCCTGGGTGATGGGGTCTTTGATCAACACCGTGAGCGGCAGGCGATCATTGGCACCGGTGATGGCCTCATTGAACGCGGCAAGGCCGTTGCCCAGCAGGCGCTCGGCGTCGGGGTTGGGTTGGTCGCTGATTTCAACGAGGGGTGCGCTCATCATTGCCTCTCAATAGGTGCCTGTCAGGCGGTACGCAGCACGTTCGCCGCACTCCCTACCGCCGGTTACCTTACGCCTGCTGCCCGGCGTAGATCTCGAAATCTATAGCCTCACGGTAAGGATCGCCAAGCGCTTTGTACTGGCCATTGCCGGCGTTCTGGGTGGGTTGCCAATGTTGTGTGGTGTGGTCGAACACTTCGGCATCATTCCCCGCAGTTGTATCGGTACGGTTGAGCCTTGGTTTGTCGCTGTCGGCATGAGCTGCTTCAGGCTGCTTGAAATGTTGTTCACGCAGTGAGCCGAAGTACGAATTAAAATCATCGTCGTCGACCTGGGCCGGTGTTACATGCTCGTAAATCCGATCATGTGGAAAACCACGTGGTTTGTCCGCCTCCAGGGTGTCATTACCGCGCCCGTCTCCAGGAGGCGTGGGGGTTGGTTTTTCATTGCCGTGCGTGCGGGCTTCGTAATAAGCGTGCGCTGAACCGATAGAAACACCGATTGAAACCATGATTGCACCTCTCTGATGTTTAACAAAAAAGAACAGCCAACACTTTTTTGACTGATCGGAACCTAAGTTACCGAGCAGTGGGAGGGCGTTCAATGAGGTGATTTCGGGCGGATGTTACGAGGCAATACCCCCACTCGCTGTGCTCACGGTGTGAGCTGTGTGGCTGTAGTACATGGCTGAAATCATCGTTTGAAGTTTCACGATGATCATCAGCGTTTGGCGAGGGAGAAAAGGTTCTTACGTGCTGAAATACAGTTGCCCTCTGAGCACCGAGTTACCGTCACAAATCCCGACACACAAAGGCGCTGAGAAAGCTAACCGCTTAAAGCGCCATCACCATCTCATGCCACGCCATGCCGCCGTGATCCGACGGCGAAGGCTGCACATAGCTGTACCCCATGCGCGTGTACAACGGCACGTGCTGCTCTTTGCACATCAAGTGAATCGTCTGCTTGCCCAGCGCGCGCATGCGCTGCACAAACTCAGTCATCAGCAGCTTGGAATACCCCTTGCCCTGATGCGCCGGGTCGACCACCACCGACATGATCACCACATTCGGCGCCTCGGCGGCATGCCCCACCAACTCCTTGAACGCCTCATCCGACATCGCCACCTGATGGGCGCAACCACAGTTGATAAAACCCACCACCGCGCCATCGGCCTCCAGAATCAAAAAGCCCTCGGGGTACTGCGCGATGCGCGTGGCGATTTTTTCCAGGGTCGCGGCTTCGTCGCCTTCGTAGGCGGTGATCTCGATTTCAAAACAACGGGCAGCATCGCCGGGCAGGGCGTTGCGAAAGGTGAGGGCGGGCATGGGCGTTTCCTGGGGCGTTAAGCGAAAGGCCACATCATAACGGCCGTGGCGGCGTCGAACAAAGCTCAAACTGTGGGAGCTGTGGAACCCCAGCGAGGCTGCGAAGGCGGCCGCACCAACACCATCAAGGCCGGGTCAGCGCCCAGTGCCTATCGACGAGGTGCAACCGCAATCCTGATCGGCAGCGTTATTCCATTGGGGAGTAGTCCGGGATTCTGGCCTTGTGCAGCGCCCCATCAATTTGAGGGCCAACACGGTTGACGTTCTCCAAATGGGCTGGGCTGAAAGTGCCATCGGCACGGTCTGGATGAAACCTTAACGAGAGGCGCAGCCCCCGCTTTGCAGGACGACCTTGCGCAATCAAGAACGGCTTCCCGACGCTCACATCCGGTTGTAGCAGGCCGTTTGATTCTGCAACGGCAAAAAAGACCTCTATCGCTTTGAGTATGTTTTTTACGTCCACTATCACTCGAATCTGTTCCCGATCAGGCATGCCAGGCGGCGGCGGCATGCGTATTTGCGCAACTTCTGGCTGAGGGTTGTTCGATAGCCATGGCGGCTTGATTCCTATCATGGTGAATATTCCTGTGCAGTGATCGTCAAGTGACGACGGTCCACCGATCTTGCAGAGCATTCAACCTGCCATGGCGCTATATTTTTATAGAAAATCGAGACGAGTTTTTGCCTGCTCTATAGCGCCAGTGGGCCCAACCCCCCCGCACCGACGCCACCCGAGACAACTGCGCGCCATATCAAGCATGCGTTCGGCATCGGGGTAGGGGCCTCATTACGAGGGCCGCGACAAAAAGGATTAGTCCCAGGATGGCAATTAAAAAAAGCCATCACCCTCTTATGCCACGCCATTCCGCCATGATCCGAAGGCGAAGGCCGCACATAGCTGTACCCCATTCGGCGCCACGGCCGAATGCCCCATCAACCCCTTGACCGCCTCATCCGACATCACCACCTGATGGGCTCAACCACAGTTGATAAAACCCACCACCTCGTCGTCCGCCTCCAGAATCAAAAAGCCTTCGGAGTACTGCGCAATCCGCGTAGCGATCTTTTTCAGCGTCGCGGTTTCGTCGCCTTCATAGGCAGTGGTTTCGATTTCAAAACAGCGGGCGGCATCGCCGGGCAGGGCGTCGAACAAAGCTCAAACTGTGGGAGCTGTCGAGCCCCAGCGAGGCTGCGAAGGCGGCCGCACAGACACCCGAACATCCAGACCAACCCCAACTCCCACCTCCCCAAAAACCAGAAAACCCGCCGAAGCGGGTTTCCTCACAACTCACATCACATCAACCCACAGCAGCCAAATCAAACCCCCGCCGCTCCATCACCGTAAACACATCCGCCACATCCTGAACCATGATCCGAGCGGTATTGGCGACGGTATTGATGTCGTGCTCGGCATAGTCGGACACATTGGAACAGGCCATCAGGTGCAGGTAGGCGAGGGCAGCGTTCAGGCGCTCGCTGGCGCAAGCGTGGAGCTCGCTGAGCGGGGCGTCGCTGTCGATGAGGAGCACGGGGTAGTCGGTTGCGGTTTGGGACATGGGGGTGAAGCGGCGGGGCGGCTGTTGAGTTTTCAAGGTGGAAATCCCTAAGAAAGAAAAAGTATTGAATAGCCGTCGAACAGGGCATCACCGGGAATCGGGTCTGTCGGGTTTAACGGGTTTGGTGGTAATTCTTTTTTAGGGCTGCGAATCCCATCGCCGATCAAGCTGGCGACGGAGCGAACTATAGAGAGCTGATTGTGGTGAGGCAACGGAGGGTGTCGTGGTCGTAGGTATGGTTCGCGCAAGCGGTGACTGTTTTGGGCGTCCGGTCACAGCTACGGTTAAGCGCTCTACACCTTATTTTTAAAGGCAATTGGGATGTAGAGAGGGTTGGTAAAGTGGATGCGTCTCTCAAGCTTGTGAGACGTTTCTGGCGGGATTTTAGGAGAGTTTGCGTCGATTCCCAGACCTGCTCAGGCATGTGCGTTCGACCTGGTACGATCGGGCAGGCCGCGACGACTGATATCATCGCTTAAGCCATCGCTGTTTTGCAGTCTCAGAAATTAGAGCTCCAGCTGACTGGTTATAGATGTTCTATCAGCCTGCACTCGGAGGTCGCCCATCAACTCTCAGTGCATTAGGGACAAACGTCCCCTTATTGGCCGACGCCACTGGCGGTATGGATATAGTGTTCGATTGTGCCTAAGTTTTCCCATTCTCCAATGTAGGTTCCTGCGACCTCAATTGCGGCCGGACGTCGGGCACGTCAGCGTGATTGTGACTCTGCCATCCTTGCGCAGCGTATAAGGCACCGTGCCTGCGGACGGAGCATAGCGGATGTCTTCAATGACCTTCAAACTCAAGGTCTGCCCCTGTTTTTCATAGTGCATTTTGTCGGCAGCATCCTTGTCTACCGCTACATAGTTGGTCCTCAGTAATGCCCCTTCGGCTTTGTCATAGTCGAACCAGATGGTGTCGTTCTCTATGCTGCTCTTCTTCGCATGCAACGGCCGGATCTCTACTTTGCTTCTGAAGTAGCCATTGATCTGATTGCCGTCACTACTTACCTCCGCCTCGCACTTGCCGGGGCTGCGATAGCGTAATTGCGCGGCGTCTAATGCTGGAGAAGCGCGCGCGTCGCGCGCCACCGTCAGATTGGACATGGTTGCGCTGCAGGTGCATTGGAGGGGAGTCGCCTGGGTGCTGGCACATGCCAGCAGCAGCGATGCTGCCAACAGTATTGCGGGGGGTGTTGTCGTTTTGTTCGTCATATGAGATTCCTATCATTGTTAAATTCACGGCCATTTACCGCGAACTCATTCTGGAAAAAAACGGGGGCAGACCCTGAGGGATCCAGATTGCAGATGTGATTACCAGAAAGTGGCGGTTGGTTCCTCGCGCAACGGGGCGAAAATAGCCGCGAGACTTCGAACGTTAACGCAGCAAACGGCCTGAGGCGGTCATTAGCCTGGACCCTCACGAGCAGGAATCCAAGGGCAGCTTTCAGCACGTGGGGCAATTCATCGTTGGCGTTAAAATATAGCCCGTCTCTGCACGTTTTCTACTGGCTTAGCCTCACGTTTGACGGCGTGGCGGGATAGCCTAGGGCAGCGCCTTGGGTACGGCCGTGACAACGGTTGCGAGCCGGCATGGAGACGTTTTGGATGCGCTGCACGAGATCCTGACGCCAAATGCATCCCGATCCCTAGCTAAGGACCTAGCCGCATTCCTCAATGGAGTGAGCTCAGGGAACGAGGCCAAAGCAAATATCCGGCTGTTTCAACTTTATGGTCGGCGCCCTCAGGTCTGGGCAGATGTCTCAAAGAACGCAAGTTCGCCAAGTTCTATCATGTCCTGAGTGCGCAGTTCAGTCATCTAACAGCCGACCCTCATCGAGTAGTTACCTATTTCAGCCTCAAGGTATTCGAGCGCTTGCTAGACCCAGATCTAGGCACTTTTTGGGCTGCCGCGATCAGCGTGCGACAAGACGGCGAGCGTTTTCGTGTCACGACGTTCTTATCGTTAAGCTGTGTGAAAGCAGAATATTGAACTCAGCTGCGTATGCGTCCGGCCAAGTCATCTATGGCCGATGCATGAGGTAGGCCTCACCGGTAACGCGGATCATCGAATGGGGCACGACCTGGCAAGTCTTTACGATCTTGAAGCCCTGTCGCTCGTAGAAACGCCGGGCTCCCGTGTTTGCCGCGTAGTCTATGAGGCTTAGGCCGTTTAGCTCTAGTTCCTCGGCGCGCACCTGAGCGAACTCAAGAAAGCGCACTCCAAAGCCCAAATTTCGCCAGCCATCGTGAAGCGCTAAGCTTGAAATATAGAGTGTGCCGGGGATCTCCATTTCGCAATAGGGCGCCAGCACAGGGTCGGAGGTGGGAATGGTGTTGGGATCTTCACGCATCACGTAGCTATGCATCATTCCAACAACACGCTCTTTGGCTTCAGCGATGAGGCAGTTCTGGTATGAGAAATCGACCTCTTCTCGAGCGTATCGGATGGCACCGACGTCTAGTAGGTCTTGCCCAGGCTCCGCCAACTGGCTCCAGATGTAATTCGACGCCCCTTCAGAAGTGATTTGGAATAAACGAGCAATTTCGCGCGCATCATCGCGGCGGGCCGAACGAAATTTGACAGTCATGCAATGACTCCAAACGCCAAGGAATTGGCTCCTTATAGCGTGGGCACTTGAAGCGTTTCAATGTGAAGTCCCTGCCTAATTTGTACGCAAATATGACGTTCGGTAACGGTGTTTTCTCGGTATACGTCCGGGCATCAAGTCTTGCGTGATCAAACCGGCTGCCACTTATGCGGAAGCAGTTGCTCGATTTCACTCGCCCGCTGCGTCGGCAGGCGCGTGAGAACATCCTTTAGATAGGCATACGGATCATGACCATTCAGCCGCGCAGACTGGATCAAGCTCATGATCGCCGCCGCCCGCTTTCCGCTGCGTAGCGACCCGGCGAAGAGCCAGTTCTTGCGCCCAAGAGCCTATGGTCGGATCTGGTTCTCTGCCCAATTATTATCAATGGGGACGGCCCCGTCATGGATCCCTCAGGGTCAGACCCCGTTTTTCCTAAAATCACACCCGCACCACAAACCCCTGCGCCGCCCGCCGCTCAAACATCGCAGCCTCCGTCTCCCGCGTCGCCCGTTCGCCTTTATCAGACAACTGAGTGAAAAACGTCGCGCTCCTGAACTCTCCGGGCACCATGGTGTGCGTATCTTTAAACAACGGCGCCAGATCAATAGTCTTAGCGAAATTCTCCTTAGTCAGGCTGTAGAACCCCATATAACTCCCCGACCATGGCGAATCAGCGTCCACCAAATCAATGGACGCATCGCGATACGCCACGGCTGCCGCTTTAAGCCCAAGGGATTTGTTGAGCAGGTCCGTGAGCCGCTGGGTGTCCGAGCTGCTGAGCTGGCCGGCGGTATCGAGCACTTTGAGCGTGCCGTCGGCCTCGACCGTGAAGCCGTACTTTTTGCTGGCAAGGTCGGGCGCGTTGGTCGACAGCGTTGCCTGGAAGGCTTGGAAGGAGGTTTTCAGCGTCTGGTGTGCGCCGGCGGCGATATCAGCGAATCGACGGAAGTCCGGTGACTGGGAGCGGCCGACCCAGGTGTCGACGACCTCCAGCGGTGTCGTCATGGTGCTGGCGCCTTCACTGGGGTGGTAGATGGCCGCTGGTGTGGCATTGGCCAGGGTGTTCTTGTTGGCATCCGTCAACGGCTGGGGCTCGAGCTTCTGTCCGGAAGGCGTGAGAAGGGTGTTAGCCGGTGGGAGGTAGGTTGCGCTGACGGAAAGTGCCATTTAATCACTCCATGATTGGCGGGTTTCCTAGAGGTTATCGACGGGTATGCAGCAAGCTTTAGGTCAGTGGCCAGTCTGCGTTGCTCTGTTCGCAAGCCAGCCTAGTGCAATAGGGCGAAGACCACGTTTACGTGCATTTGAAAATTATGGTCTGCCACCAATTTTTTGTTTTTCTATTTCCAGCGATGCACGCTCAAGATACCGTTCGGAGTTTACGCGCATGGATTGAGCTTATGATTTCCCAGAACGCCCAACGCATTTGTGATCGATGCGGCGATTTGATAACGGCTTTTTGCCCTTCGCTTGAAACGCTATCAACTATCGGAATCTTCCATGAGGCGGGTGATCAGGCAGTAGTAGACGAGATAGTACGACGGGAAAATATTGATCCCAAAATTGTGTGGGAGTACTTCGCCCATCGAATGAGGATGCGATGCGCGTAAAAGGTGGCCTTCTGCTCGTTCTGCGGTGGGCAGCTGAGAACCTGGAAGGCGCGACAATGCATGCACTGCATAAAGGATTGGCACTGATACCCGATATTTGGAACGGCTGGAGTTCACGAGGTTTATTTTTCGTCGAGTTGAGAATCCAGGCGCCCACCGCCATAGTAATTCATGAACTCCCGCATAATCGGCGAAAGCGCCTCCTGCGAAGCAATCTGCCAGAACTTTCTCTCCCCCAAAACCGGCTCTAACCGCTTGATAAGTTCCTGCGCCGTATTGTGCTGGCCAGTACGCAGCCAGTGCCTGAACATACCCTCGTTTTCCTGCCTCGGTAGCTGTGCAGCCTGGAGCAGTTTGAGTGTGTATCGGTAGTTCAGTGGCCACAGTTGCTTTAGAAAATCGAGTCTCTCAGCGATGGGAAGTCCCACTAACCATTGCCTCACGTCCTTATCCACCTGAGCAATGCCAGATCGGGATGCCACCTGTTCCGGTGTGAAGCGACAGTCGTCCATGGTGTGCAACGCCGAAGAGTCTGAGGAAGATCTCATTCTGTCCTAGGCACAGGAATAACGGGCAGCTTTATTTTGTCGCTCACACGGCGCTCAATTTCGCAGCCCCTCCAAAAACGAAAAAACCACCCACACCCCAGCCGCAAAGCCACGATATGGATGGTCCTTTCAATCACTCTCAAACCACTACATTCAGCTACCTCAAACCCCACTCACCAACTTCCCCCCATCCATTCGGCGCTTATACGCACTGTCCCGACTCGCCAACCAAAAATACAACGGCGACGTCACCACCAACCCCACCACCCAGGACAAATCCGCGCCGTTAATGTGTTCCGAAATTGGCCCTACATACAGCGGCGTGTTCATAAACGGAATCTGCACCGCAATCCCGATGGCATACGCCAGCAGCGCTTGCGGGTTGTACTTGCCGTATATCCCGCCATCCACGCGAAAGATCGACGCAATGTCGTATTTGCCTTTGTGGATCGCGTAAAAGTCGATCAGGTTGATCGCCGTCCACGGCACCAGTACCACCAGCAGCACCAGCACCATGTCGACGAAGTGGCCGATGAAGTCTTTGGAGGCGAACACGGCCGCAATGGCGCAGGCGGCGAGTACGAGGATGGAGATCACCGCGCGGCTTTTGGCGGTGGGTATCCAGCGGTAGGCGAAGGTCTGTACCAGGGTGATGATCGACAGCACCGCGCCGTACAGGTTGAGGGCGTTGTGGCTGATCACGCTGAGCAAAAACAGCACGAGCATCAGCGGGCCGATGGCGCCGGTGGCGAGTTTGACGGCGTCCATGGTGTCCATGCCGACTGGGGTGGCGAGCACGGCGACGGCGCCGAAGATGAAGGCCAGGCTGGAGCCGAGGGCGGAGCCCAGGTAGGTGGTCCAGAAGGTGGAGGCGACGGGCACGTCGGCCGGCAGGTAGCGGGAGTAATCCGACACGTAGGGCGCGAAAGCGATCTGCCACAGCGCGGCGAGGGACACGGTGGCCAGCACGCCTGCGATGTTGAAGCTGCCACGGGTCAGGAAGTCCGTGGTTTGCACGTGGGTGAAGATGTAGCCGAAGCCCAGCACGATGCCGGCGCCGAGCACCCAGGTGCCGATGCGGTTGAGCACGTGGATAAAGCGGTAGCCGATGATGCCGATGATGCCGGACCCGATGGCGCCGATCACGATGCCGACCGGCACGGGCACGCTGTCGACCACGCCGTGCAGGGATTTACCCGCCAGCACGATGTTGGAGGCGAAGAAGCCGATGTACATGACGCCGGCGATCACCACCACCAGCAGTGCGCCGAGTGAGCCGAATTGCGCGCGGCTCTGGATCATTTGCGGGATGCCCATTTGCGGGCCTTGGGCTGAGTGCAGCGCCATCAGCACGCCGCCAACCAGGTGGCCGACGAGGATGGCGACGATGCCCCACAGCAGGTTCAGGTGAAACAGTTGCACACCCAGCGCACCGGTAACGATCGGCAACGGCGCGATGTTGCCGCCGAACCACAGGGTGAACAGGTCTCTTACCTTTCCATGGCGATCTTCCGGGGGCACGTATCCAATCGTGTGTTTTTCGATAAGCGGGGCGGAGGATGTTGCAGTGGTAACCATGACGAGCTCCAAGGCAAGGTGAGTACGTTGACGTACTTCGCTGTGCGCTGCACGTGCGGCGCTTTGTTGTTGGAGTGATCATCTGCAATGGGCGCGGGGAGGTAAATTAGTAAGTTTGTTGCTATAGACCTTAAAAAAAGTATCTCGCCGGATTTTTTGCTCCGGTATGTTGCAGGTGCTTGAATCAGTGTGAAAAAGCCGATTTTCGCGCACTTGTTTGGGGCGAAGCCCCACGTTTTCGGAGGTCCCGATGGCTGCCTATAACCTGCGCCAGCTCAGATATTTTGTTACCACGGCCGAGTGCGGCAGCGTTGCCGAGGCGTCGCGCAAGCTGTATATCGCGCAGCCGTCGGTGTCCACGGCGATCAAGCAGCTGGAAGACAGCTTTGGCGTGCAGCTGTTTATCCGCCATCACGCCCAGGGTGTTTCGCTCACGCCCAGCGGCGCGCGGTTTTATCGCAAGGCGCTGGAGCTGCTGCGGGTGGCCCATGAGTTCGAGCAAAACGCCCTGGCGGACAATGATGTGGTGGCGGGGCAGATCGACATCGGCTGCTTTGAAACGGTGGCGCCGTTGTACTTGCCGCGTTTGATTGCCGGCTTCAAGGCGCTGTGGCCGGGGGTGGAAATCCGTATTCGCGACGGCGAGCAGCAAGAGCTGGTGCAGGCGCTGACGGCGGGCAGTATCGATGTGGCGATGCTGTTTGAGCATGACTTGGGTGGCACCATCGAGACCACGCCGTTGATGCCGCCGCAGCAGCCGTATGCGTTGCTCCCGGCAGATCACCGCTTTGCGCAGCAGGCCAAAGTGTCGCTGGCGGATCTGGTGCTCGAGCCGATGATTTTGCTGGATGTGCTGCCGAGCCGGACGTACTTCGTGAGCATCTTTGAAGAACGTGGGTTGACGCCGAATATCGTGTTCAGCTCACCGTCGATTGAGATGGTGCGGGGCATGGTGGGGCGCGGGTTTGGGTTTTCGATTTTGGTGACCAAGCCGTTTACCGAGTACACCTATGACGGGCAGAAGGTGGTGTGTGTGCCATTGGCTGAAACAGTCACGGGTTCGGGGTTGTCGGCCGTTTGGCTACGACGAGCGCCGTTGACCAAGCCGGTGCAGCTATTCGTCGATTACTGCCGCGAAGAACTTGCCCGTTTGCTCGGCTAAACCTGAAATGCTATCTAACAACCCATAGAGAACCCCTGTGGGAGCGGGCCCGCGATGGCGGTGTGTCAGCCAGCACTTCTGCAAATGATCCACCGCCATCGCAGGCAAGCCAGCTCCCACAGTAGATGTATCTTGCCAGTCAGGGCTGTGCTCGGCTCACGCGCCAATCGACCCCAGCATTCACGGCGGACGCGCGAGGATTGGGCCTGAACACAGGTCAAAAATGTGGGAGCTGGCTTGCTCGCGAAAGCGGTGGATCAGCCAGCACATCGGGTGACTGACACACTGCATTCGCGAGCAAGCCCGCTCCCACATTTGCCCTGTGTTGTCGGGTAAATAGGCGGCCCAGGCTCGTACTGCATGAGGGCGACTGACTATCGGGTGGCCAGGATGAACACAGATCTAAATGTGGGAGCTGGTAAGCCAGCTCCCACAGTAGATGTATCTTGCCAGTCAGGGCTGTGCTCGGCTTACGCGCCAATCCAACCCAGCATTCACGGTGGACGCGCGAGGATTGGGCCTGAACACAGGTCAAAAATGCGGGAGCGGGCTTGCTCGCGAAAGCGGTGGGTCAGCCAGCACATCGGGTGACTGACACACTGCATTCGCGAGCAAGCCCGCTCCCACATTTGCCCTGTGTTGTCGGGTAAATAGGCGGCCCCGGCTCGTACTGCATGAGGGCGACTGACTATCGGGCGGCCAGGATGAGCACACATCTACAGTGGGAGCTGGCAAGTCAGCTCCCACAGTAGATGTATCTTGCCAGTCAGGGCTGTGCTCGGCTCACGTGCCAATCGAACCCAGCATTCACGGTGGACGCGCGAGGATTGGGCCTGAGCACAGGTCAAAAATGTGGGAGCTGGCTTGCTCGCGAAAGCGGTGGGTCAGCCAGCACATCGGGTGACTGACACACTGCATTCGCGAGCAAGCCCGCTCCCACATTTGCCCTGTGTTGTCGGGTAAATAGGCGGCCCAGGCTCGTACTGCATGAGGGCGACTGACTATCGGGCGGCCAGGATGAGCACAGGTCTAAATGTGGGAGCTGGCTTGCCTGCGATGGCGGTGGGTCGGCTGGCTCATGTGCTGACAGAACCACCGCCATCGCGGGCGAGCCGGCTCCCACAGGGTTTTGCATAGGGTGACAGGTTGGTATTCGGCTCAGGCGCGAATCGAATCGAGCATGCGCAGCAACATGGCATCACAGCCGGCCAACTGCTCCACACTCACAAACTCATCCGGCTTATGCCCTTGGTCCATGCTCCCCGGCCCACACACCACCGTGGGAATGCCCACCGCGTCAAACAACCCGCCCTCGGTGCCAAACGCCACCGTGCCAAAATCCCTGGAGCCGCAAAACGCCGCAATCAACTGCGCCGCCTGGCTACGCTCGTCGGTGACCAAGCCGGGATACGCCGACAACTCAGTAAACCGAATCGCACTCTGCGCACTCACGGCCTGCATGCGCGGCAACACCTGTTGCTCAGCGTAAGCCTGCAGTGCTGAAGCCACTTCGCCGGGATCCTGCGACGGCAACGCGCGAATTTCGAAATCAAACCGGCAATCCGCTGGCACGATGTTCAGCGCCTTGCCACCCGAAATCACACCGGTCTGCACCGTGCTGAACGGCGGGTCAAAGCGCGGGTCCTGCTGCTCGCGCAGGCGCTGGCCAATGCGGCCCAGTTCACCGATCAACTCGGCCGCGTGTTCGATGGCATTCACGCCATACGGCGCATACGCCGAGTGGCACGCCTCGCCATGCACATCACAGCGCATCGCCAACTTGCCCTTGTGGCCGAGTACCGGCTTAAGCTCAGTGGGCTCGCCGATAATGCACAGCATCGGCTTCACTGGCCGTTGCTCCAGCACCTTGAGCAACGAGCGCACACCCAGGCAACCGACTTCCTCGTCGTAAGACAGGGCGATGTGCACCGGCAGGCACAGATCTGCCTCGACCAACGCCGGCACCAGCGCCAGCACGCAGGCGATGTAACCCTTCATGTCCGCCGTGCCACGGCCAAACAGCTTGCCGTCGCGCTCGGTCAATTCAAACGCCGGCACTGTCCACGGCTGGCCGTCCACCGGCACCACATCGGTGTGCCCCGACAGCACAATGCCCGGCAGGTCCGCCGGGCCGAGGCTGGCAAACAAGTTGGCCTTGCTGCGTTCCTCGTTGTAGACCAACTCACTGGCCACGCCGAACCCTGCAAGGTAATCGCGCACGTACTCGATCAACTGCAGGTTGGACTCGCGGCTGGTGGTATCAAACCCCACCAGCGTTTGCAGCAATTGGCGGCTGCTGCTCATCGTGCGTCACCGGCCACGCCGTAGCCGGGGGAGCGGTCGGGGGCGAGGGCGCGGTCGATGTAGTCCTGCACCTGCGGGCGGTAGGCGTCCCAGAGTTTTTGCAGTTCGCCAATTGGGTTTTCATCCGCCCAATCCACGCGCAGGTTGATGATCGGCCAGGTCAGTTCGCCCACCACCACCACGGCGGCGGAATGCACCGGCCCGGCTTCGCCGCCGGCGGCGATGGCGGCGTGCATGGCGGCCAACAGCCGGTCTGCCAGCTGGCCTTCGCCGTGTTCGAACGCCTTGACCATCGCCTCGATCACCGCGCGGTCGGCGAGCATATTGCCCGCCGCCACGCACTGTTCGCCCGACACCGCGTTGTGGGTGCCGAGGGTTTCGCTGCCGCTGAAATGCACGCTGCGGCCCAGGTGATCAATCGCCGTCAGTTGCCGGTATTGGCTATAGCCGTTGCGCGTCAGGGCTTTGTCGACGGCGGCGGCCGGCTCAAGGCCTTGTTCGAGCAGGTCGAGCACGTCCGGGCCCAGCGCCGGCAACGTGATGTTTTGGGTCGAGACCGCACCCACACCGGGCCGCAACCACGGGCAACGGGCGCCCACGGCGATGCTCGATGAGCTGATGGCGATGCCCAGCTGGCCGGTGTCCGCGCAACGGGCGACGATGGAAAAGGTCATGGGTGGCTCCTTATTCGGGAATAACGGCGATCACGTCAATTTCCATCAGCCACTGCGGCTGGCCCAGGGCCGACACCACCAGCCCGGTGGAGATCGGGAACACGCCTTTGAGCCACTTGCCGACTTCCTGGTACACCGGCTCGCGGTAGCGCGGGTCGATCAGGTAGGTGGTGGTCTTGACGATGTGCGACAGGTCGGAACCGGCTTCCTCAAGCAGTTGCTTGACGTTTTTCATCGCTTGTTCGGCTTGGGCACGCGGGTCGCCGAGACCAATCAGTTTGCCGTCGAAATCAGTGCCCACCTGACCGCGCACGTACACGGTATTGCCGGCGCGCACGGCTTGGCACAGGTCGTTATCCAGGCTCTGGTTGGGGTAGGTTTGTTTGGTGTTGAACATGCGGATGCGAGTGTGAGTAGGCATCAAAAAAACTCCAGAAAATAGTGATCAGGCGCTGACAGGCGATGTGTGAACCACCGGTGCGGCTGCGCGGTACTCGAGGTATTGGCGCTGGATGGCAATATGGTCGGCCACGTATTTGGCGTCGTGCCATACGCCCCAGATAAATGACGAGCCACGGCGCGATTGCCACGGCAAACCGAGGAAGTAGATACCCGACTCGGCGGCCACGCCGCGTTGGTGTTGCGGTTTGCCGGCGGCGTCAAACGCATCGACTTTCAGCCAGCTGTAGTCCACGGCAAACCCGGTGGCCCAGATGATCGAGGTAATACCGGCCTTGGCCAGGTCCAGTTCCAGAATCGGTTTTTTGATGCACTCGGCATCCGGGAACACACGGCGGGCTTGGGGCTCCAGCGGCAGGTCGAGGCCATTGCGCTGGATATAGGCGTCCGCCGCATCCAGCAGGGCGAGGTAGTTCTCATCGCCGCGTGCCAGGTTTTCCACCAGGTTGGGTTGGAACGTGGCGGTGGTGCCGTTGAAGGCTTGGGTCAAGCCGACCAGGGTCATGCCTTGCTGGGCCAGCTCGCGAAAATCAATGGTCTTGCCGCCGTGGGCGCCGCTTACGGCAATGGTCACGTGCTCGCGGCCGGGCTTCATCGCGGCTTGATCCCACTCGCCCAACACCCCCAGCCACCAGCAGAAATCGCGGTTGCGGTAGGCGCGTGGTGGGCGGTCGTGAGCACCGACCGACAGGTACACCTGGCGACCGGAACGCTGCAACTCATCGGCGATCTGCACGCCGGACGAGCCTGCGCCTACCACCAGCACGGCGCCGGCTGGCAGTTGCGCGGGGTTGCGGTAGTCGGCGGAGTGAATCTGATGCAGCGCGGTGTCTTTAGGCGCAATCGCCGGAATCACCGGTTTCTGGAACGGCCCGGTGGCGGCGATGACGCGGTTGGCTTCGATCACGCCTTCGCTGGTGTGCACGGTAAAGCCAGGGCGGCCGACATTGCGTACCACTGAGGTCACGTCCACACCGGTGCGGATCGGTGCGTTGAACTTGCGTGCATAGGCTTCAAAGTAATCCGCCACACGCTCTTTTGGCGCGAAGCCATCGGCGGCCACGTCATCGAATTGCAGGCCCGGAAAGCGGTCATGCCAGGCCGGCCCGTTGGCCACCAACGAATCCCAACGCCCGGTGCGCCAGCGCTCGGCAATACGGCTGCGCTCCAGCACCAAGTGCGGCACGCCTTGCTTGCTCAGGTGCTCGCTCATGGCCACGCCAGCCTGACCGGCGCCGACTACCAGCGTGTCTATTGTTGTTATTGCTTGCGTCATGTGTCTGTCCTTGCGTAATGCAGTTGGATTCAGCTTGGGCATGACTTAAAGGCTAGGGGGAGGGCGGTTTTTAATAAAATATTATTAAGCTTTGAACAGAGCATAAATATCGGATGCAGAGCGGTGTGCGTAACGCCGCCGATCAAAAAATAGGGGAGCGGGCTTGCTCGCGAAGGCGGTTTTTCAGTCACTATAGCCTTCACTGACCCACCGCCTTCGCGAGCAAGCCGCTCCCAGATTGGATAGATGTCATGCCGACGATCCGCGTAATGACCACCGCCGACTACGACGCCATTCTCGCCCTCATGCAAAACACTCCTGGCATTTCCCTGCGCGATGCCGACTCTCGCGCGGCCACCGAACGCTACCTGGCGCGCAACCCGCAGATGAGCTTTGTCGCTGAAGCTGACGGCCAGGTGATCGCCTGCGTAATGTGCGGCCATGACGGCCGGCGGGGTTATCTGCAACATTTACTGGTGCTGCCGGACTATCGCCGCCAGGGCATCGCGCAGGCGTTGACCCAGCGTTGCCTGGATGCGCTGGAGCACCTGGGCATCTACAAATGCCACCTCGACGTGTTCAAAACCAACACCCGCGCCGCCCAGTATTGGCAGGGCCAGGGTTGGACACTGCGCACGGATATCGACCGTTATTCATTCACGCGCTCCGGCCACGAAAACGCCTAGAACTCGCCGGAATACTTCACGGCCGCCGCCGCGCGCGAGGGCACCTTCAAGCTGCGCAGCAGTGACGACACGTGAATGCGCACGGTAAACGGCGAGATCGCCAGGGCCTTGGCGATTTCCTTGTTGGTCTTGCCTTGGGCGATCAGGCGCAGCACCTCTTGCTGGCGGGCGGTGAGGGTGTGGGTGTCCAGCGGCAGCAGGCCCGAAGGCGCGAATTTGACCAGCACTTCGCCCTCGCGGATCGCCAGCAGCGCCTGGCCGATTTCATCCGGGGTGATGTTTTTGCCGATAAAACCATCGGCGCCCAAGGCCATGACCTGATCGATCAGCGCCGGGTCATCCACCATCGACACTACGATCAAGGTGGTGCGCCGCAGTTGCTGGCGCAGGGCGGCCAGTTGGCTCATGCAGGTCAGGCCGGGAAAGCGCAGGTCGAGGATCAGCGTGTCGACGTCGCTGCCATCGCCAATCAGCGCCTGCACTGTGTCCAGGTCGCCAGCCTCGTGCACCACGGCCTCGGGCAGCAGTCGCTGCGCGGTGCGCAGCATGCCCTCGCGAAACATCGGGTGGTCGTCGGCGATGATGATCCGGCCGGTCATGGTGTGCTCCTTCCTGGGGCAAAATTGTGCTGTGGCATGCTACTTTAGCACCGCGCCACAGGGACGCCGCTGGGGCGTAGAGGATAGATCGATTGCCGCACAAGGACGTACCCCATGAGTCATGAGACCAACTCCGAACTCGACCAGGCCAACCTGCGCATTGTGGTGGCCGCCATCGCCATTGTGTACATCGGCGCGCTGGGTTTTTTGCCTGGGCATTCGATCAGCACCTACCTGCCGGTCGTCCTGTATATCTTCGTGTTTTTGCTGGCCTCCATCGCGCTGCGCCAAGTGATCGCGCGCTGGCCCGGGCATTACCCGGCGCGGCGGGTTTTCGGCATGGTCCACGACTACACTGGCACCTCGTTCGGCCTGGTGGTGGGCGGTGAAGCGGCGTTGCCGCTGTATGCAGTGATGGTGTGGGTCAACCTCGGCAATGGCATGCGCTATGGCTCGCGCTACCTGGCGATTGCCACGGGCTTGGCCTTGCTTGCACTGCTGATCGTGTATCGGCTGACGCCACTCTGGCAGGCGCAGCCGTTCATGGTGCTGATGCTGATGATCACCAGCACGGTGATTCCGGTGTACGCCCATATCTTGCTCGAACGCACGCGCAAGGCCTCCGAAGAAGCCATCGCCGCCAACCTGGAAAAGTCGCGTTTTCTGGCACAGGCCAGCCACGACCTGCGCCAGCCTATCCACTCCATTGGCCTGTTCACTGCGTGCTTGCGTGAAGCAAAGCTCGGGGATGACGAGCAGCGGTTGGTGGACAATATCGACCGCTCGCTGCTCAACGTGTCGCAGCTGTTTCGCTCGATTCTTGACCTTTACACGCTCGACAACGGCCGCTTGCTGCCCAAATACCAGGTGATCCACCTCGGCGAATTCCTCGCCGACCTGGTGCGTCAGCACGCCGAGGCGGCGCAGTGGGCTGGGGTGGAACTGCGCCTGCGGCCGTGTGCGTATTGGGTGCAGGTCGACCCCGCGATGTTGGCGACGATGGTGCAAAACCTGCTCTCCAATTGCTTTAAATACGGCGCGCAACGACCGGTGCTGATCGGCGTGCGCATGCGCGACGGTGGTTTGTCGGTGCAGGTGCATGACCAAGGGCGGGGGATTGCCGAGGAGCATCAGGCGAAGGTCTTCGAAGAGTTTTATCGGGTGCGCCAATTGCGTGACAAGGACGTCGAAGGCGTGGGCCTGGGGCTGTCCATCGTCAAGCGCCTGGGGCAGTTGATGGGCGTGCAAGTGAGCCTGCGTTCACGGGTGGGGCATGGCACTTCTGTGAGCCTGTATGGCCTGGCACGGGCTACCGCGCCACGCCAACCGGCCGTGCGCGACGATGCGCGCCAGGCCGGCTTGCTGACCGGTCTGAAAGTCTGCCTGGTGGAAGATGACCACAACGTGCTGCTGGCCACCCAGGCCTTGCTGGAGCGCTGGGGGTGTGAGGTGCAGGCCGAATCCAGCGGGCAGGACCTGGTCAGCGGCTGCGACATCATCGTGGCCGACTATGACCTGGGCAACCACGCCACCGGCATCGAGTGCATCGACGCCCTGCGCCAGCAACGCGGCTGGGCGGTGCCGGCGTTGATCCTGACCGGGCACGACGTGGAGAAAATCCAGGCCGCCTTGCATGACCGTCAGATCGCGATTCTCTCCAAACCGGTGCGGCCCGCTGAACTGCGCGGTGTTCTGCGGGACTTGAGCCAGCAGGCCATTACCGAATGAACCCCTGCAGTGGGTTACCTCGTGCGCCTTTGGGTTGGCAGTAGGCTGCAGGCTTGATCATCCCGTAGCTGCCTATAACGTGCAGTGCCCCGGCAACGCCGCTCGGGACTGTGCAGTTGTAATCACCGGACGCGGTGTTGGCAGTGTAATAGGTCGTCGTGGTGTCGCTGCGCACATTGGAAATACGTTTCACCGGTTCACCCAGGTTGGTTTCCGACAGCGTCTTGAGGTGATCTTCGGTGGGTTTCATATTGCTGCAGCCGGCAGCGCCAATGATCAGGGCGCCAAGCAGGGTGAGACGGGTAACGGGGGAGTGCAGGTTCATGGTGTTTCTTCCTTGGGGTTGTTATGGTTTTTTCAGCGCGCACTACGCCCACGCGCGATAAACGCACGGTGCCGGGGGGAGCGCTGGAAGTGCCGGGGAATATAGCGCCGCCGGGTACAGGGGTCGATTAGCACAAGTGTGCTAATGGCACGATGAGGTCATGGACGGAGAGAGCAATGCTAGAGATCAAACGCGCCACCCCAGCGGACGCCCAGGCGGCGTTTGACATTCGCCTGTTGGCCATCCGCAGCCAATGCATCGGCGCCTACACTTGCGAACAGATGCTGCTGTGGACCCGTGGCCGCGCCGAAGACGGTTACAGCGCGCTGATGGATAAACTGTTTTACCTGGGCTGGGTGAACGGTGAGCCGGTGGTCACCGGCATGCTCGACCTCGACAACAACGAAGTGGGTGCGTTGTTTGTGCTGCCCGCCTTCACTGGGCGCGGGTATGGCAAGGCGATGCTGGATCACTTGGAAAACGTTGCGCGGGAACTGGCGATTGAAGCGGTGGTGCTGGACGCGACCTTGAACGCGACGAGCTTCTACCGGGCGTGCGGTTACGTGGGTGATGTACAGGCGGTCTACCACTCACCATCGGGGCTAGCGCTGGCGTGCATCCCAATGATCAAGCGGCTAACCGCGATCTAACCAACACCGCGTATCCCCTGTGGGAGCCGTCGAGCTTTAGCGAGGCCGCGAAAGCGGTGGGTCAGGCAACAACTATTCCAACAGTGCCGCCGCCTTCGCAGCCTCGCCAAGGCTCGACAGCTCCCACACTGGATCTTCACTCACCGCCCCGATGGTCAAGCAACAAACCGCGATTTAACCCACACCGCGAATCCCCTGTGGGAGCCGTCGAGCTCTAGCGAGGCCGCGAAAGCGGTGGGTCAGGCAACAACTATTCCAACAGTGCCGCCGCCTTCGCAGCCTCGCCAAGGCTCGACAGCTCCCACACTGGATCTTCACTCACCGCCCCGATGGTCAAGCAACAAACCGCGATTTAACCCACACAGCGAATCCCCTGTGGGAGCCGTCGAGCTTTAGCGAGGCCGCGAAAGCGGTGGGTCAGGCAACACTATTCCAACAGTACCGCCGCCTTCGCAGCCTCGCCAAGGCTCGACAGCTCCCACACTGGATCTTCACTCACCGCCCCGATGGTCAAGCAACAAACCGCGATTTAACCCACACAGCGAACCCCCTGTGGGAGCCGTCGAGCTTTAGCGAGGCCGCGAAAGCGGTGGGTCAGGCAACACTATTCCAACAGTACCGCCGCCTTCGCAGCCTCGCCAAGGCTCGACAGCTCCCACACTGGATCTTCACTCACCACCTCGATGGTCAAGCAACAAACCGCGATTTAACCCACACAGCGAATCCCCTGTGGGAGCCGTCGAGCTTTAGCGAGGCCGCGAAAGCGGTGGGTCAGGCAACACTATTCCAACAGTACCGCCGCCTTCGCAGCCTCGCCAAGGCTCGACAGCTCCCACACTGGATCTTCACTCACCGCCCCGATGGTAAAGCGCCTAACCGCAATTTAACCAACACCGCGAATCCCCTGTGGGAGCCGTCGAGCTTTAGCGAGGCCGCGAAAGCGGTGGGTCAGGCACAACTATTCCAACAGTACCGCCGCCTTCGCAGCCTCGCCAAGGCTCGACAGCTCCCACACTGGATCTTCACTCACCGCCCCGATGGTCAAGCAACAAACCGCGATTTAACCCACACAGCGAATCCCCTGTGGGAGCCGTCGAGCTTTAGCGAGGCCGCGAAAGCGGTGGGTCAGGCAACAACTATTCCAACAGTGCCGCCGCCTTCGCAGCCAGCTCGCACAGGGGGCACGGTCAGGCTTGAAATGCCGCGCGTAACCGCTCGATAACCCGCTCAACCGAATCCCCCTGAATCACCGGCGGTGTCAGACTCTCACTGAATTCGCGCCACACAAACAGCGTCAACTCCGCCCCATCAGTCAGCGTCTGCGCCAGGTCCTGCGCGCCAAAGTTTTGCAGCAGGCGATAACGCGGGTCCTGCCAGAACGCGTGCTCTACCCAGTCATATACCGGGATGAAATGAAAGTGCAGCGGCAAGCCCGGCATGTGCCCATAGCGGCTGATATACAACCATTTTGGCTGCAACTGCGCCTCCATCACCCGCTGGGTTTTCGCCAGCAAGCCCCCCAGTTCCGCCAGCGCGGCCTCCGGCATATCGGCGAGCGAGTCGATTGGCGCTTTGGCACCCAGCATCAGGTAACCTGGCAGCTTCGACGCCAGGTGGTGGTTAAGCTGCCAGTGCTCGGTTTCGTAAAGGATGAAAGCGGGGTCGATCTGCATAAGCACGCGTCCATGAGAGCAGGGCAGGCAGGATAACAAGCGCGGGCGGCTGTATCCCACAAAAGCCGTCGATCTGTGTCTATCGCTACGCGTGTCGGGCGGATAGGGTCGAGGCACGTTAACTGACCACCGAGCTCACCATGGAACTGACCGCTGTCCCGTTTGGCACCACCGACTGGTCCACCGTCGAACCCGAACTTCACCCAGGCGTCACCGGCAGTGCGCTGTGGCGCACCGGCCACTTTGGCACCACCCGCGTGCGCATGGTCGAGTACACCCCAGGTTACCTGGCCGATCACTGGTGCTGGCGCGGGCATGTGCTGCTGTGTCTCGAAGGAGAATTGCACACAGAGCTGGAAGACGGCCGCCAGTTCACCCTGACGGCCGGGATGAGTTACCAGGTGGGCAATGACATGGAAGGGCATCGGTCATCTACGGTCACTGGCGCCAAGCTATTTGTGGTGGATTGACCTCTCTGGTATTAAGCCAGGAACCAGCTTGCCCATTAGGTTAACGGGCAAGCGTTTTTCAGCCTTTGGTTAGGCGTTTTCCAAAAAGCGAACCCAGTTGCTGTTCCCCTTACTGTTGTTGATACAACCTGGCATTAATACCCTGAATTATCATTACTAAGCGCTGGACTGCTGTTTCAGACAGTACGATATCCATAAAAAATAACGAGGGGATGCCTCGTTGGGTACTACAGTCACTTCCTGTTGGTCTGTAGGAAGCAGCTTTTTTCGGGGTTGGACTGGTTATTTGTGATCATTGGACTAGTATAAATTCGAATTTACGCGTTGGTTAAGCACCTGTCAGGTATTGGCGGTCGACGGGGATTTACCATCATGTGTGTTGCACGATGCTAGGAAGCAGGATCTCTCCTTAACAAGGCAAGATGCCCATGGGATTTAAAGGGATTTTAAATGAAACTAACGCCTGGTTTTATACGCGATCAGATTCGCCGAGAACACGTCGTCACGCGGGATGTAAATTATGTAGCCGAGCACGTGGAACGCTGGTGGGAGGCTCATCATTCGGACCCGTCCAATCATGCGTTAAAGCTACAGTTGATCTCTTTGTTGAGCACTGTGTTGCGAAAAGACGACAAAGATTATTTTGAGCGTGTCGGAAAGAATGGGGTGTCGGCAGTGTGTTTGACAGGTGTCTTCCATACGGACAACTATCGCCTTGCGCTGATCGTTCATGAAGCGCTGTGTGAACTGTTTCATCTTCGAGATGTTAAGTATCCCTATGAACATCACAAGGCTCTGTTTCTGAAAGCCGGCGGTGAAAAATATCGCGACTGGGGGAACGGTGCCGGCGAAATTACACCTCACTGCGATGATTTGTACGAGGCTGAATCAACTGACCTTCTTGCACTCACAGTCTGTCGAGACAAAACAGCCACCCCAACACAATGTTTTCCAGTAAAAACGATTATTGAGTGTCTGAGTGAGGCAGAGTTATCGCGACTTGCACAGATAACCGCTGTTTTTCGATCAGGAAAGAACGTCCGTTCATCAAAAAGTTTTGAGCGTAAACTTGTTCAATATGACCCGGTTTATGGGGTTCAACTTTACCTTGATTTTCGCATTGATACCGACGTTGGCGAACGTATGATTCCGACCCGCTCTGATGACGCCGAGTTTCTTCGAACGCTACGCCTGAAAATCCCCTCATGGACGCCCGTATATTCAGCTGCCGCGACGGGCACTTTTTTTATCATGGCAAATTACAAGGTTTTGCATGCCCGGCCAGTCATACCGTTGGGTGTTGAGTACCCCGCTAACCTCCATGCAATAAATTTTCATGACACACCACGTCTTCTCTTTCGAAGCAAAGGCCCTCGGCACAATTTGTCCTTGGTACAGGAGTACGGCGCGTATTTGTTACCCTGAGAGAGCGCTCAGCCGGCTCGTGTCTTCGGTTACATCAAGGATAACTAATGAAAGGTATTTTCATTGTCAGGCTGATTGTCGCGGCCGCGCTGTATACAATTTTGGGGCGTGCTACGTTATGGTTTGATCCCATATCGAACGCGCTACTTATCTTTGGTAGTCGTTTTTGTTTGATCTTTTCTCCTTTGTTTTTTTTACATTTCAGGAGGAACTCAATCCCTGTAGCTATACTGGTCGCGGCGCTCGGCACCCTGTTGTTGTTACTGCCTGGCCAGATTTTTCTGGTGATGGGGGCTGTGTTGATAGGCACGGGTGTCAGTGTCGCTGGCTACCTGATAAGAGCGTATGCTGCCGAAAATATTAGTGCCGCTTCACGGAATAAAATTGCGATAAACTCGGGCGTGATAGTTGCCGGCATCGCCCTTTCATTACCGGTGCAGAGTAACGCTGTTGTTGCGTCAGTCTGTTTTATGGTTTTGTTGATTGCTGCGTATATTGCCCGATACGCCGCTCTGTCCCGGGCGCGCGTCGATCTTCCCGCAGGCAGTAATGCATCAATGGCTGTCCGGCTGGCGTGGGTGCTCTTGGGGTTAACAATGGGCATCAAGTTGTACAGCCCATTTACCCTGCTGCCGCAGTACATCGTTACAACCACGGGAAGCCTTGCGCAGTGGTACGGTTTGATTGTCCTTGCGAGCAGCTTTTTTATAGTTGCTTTTCAACAGGCGGTCGTCAGGATTACAGGGCGGATCACCGGCGACAGGGGGGCGATGACTGCAACGTTTTTGGCGATGTTCATTGGCCTCTGTGTGATTGCAAACCCGGGAGTATTTCAGGCTGCCACATTCTACGGGGCACTTATGTGGGTGTTGACGCTTTCAATAGTCGAATGCTTTGCCAGTTACCTGGACGTTTTCGGTGCGCGAAACAACTGCCTGTTTATCAAGGAGGTCTCCGTCGGCGTTGGCGGTGGTTTATGTGCCTTGGTCTCACGTTACTATACTTCGGAAATGGCCGCTTCAATAGTGTCAGTGCTGGGCGGTGTCTTTCTGATAACGGCGGTGCTGATTATCGTAGGCTCGAATGTGCCCAGCAGATCAAAGGCGGTTTGATAGAATGAGAATTAAAAGAATTAAACTTGGTGTGCTGCGGATACCACTGCGCAAGCCGTTTGTTTCAGCACTTCGTTATGTTGAAAGTATTGAGGACGTCGTTGTCCAGATCGAAACGGATTGCGGTCTACGGGGTCATGGCGTTGCGACCCCCGCTGTGCGAATGAACGGCGAAAGTGTCGACTCAATACTGTCGGTTGTGAAAGACATGTTCGCGCCAAGATTGATCGGCAATGATATCGCTGGCTTCGAACAGCTCCTGACCGCAATAGACCATGCTGTTGTCGGACACTCGGCCGCCAAAGCGTCAATTGACATGGCCGTACACGACCTGATCGCTCAGGCAGCAGGGTTTCCTCTTTATCGCTTTCTCGGTGGTAATAACAATCAGCTAACAACCGGCATGTCCATTTCCCACAATTCGCTTGATGAAATGGTCAGCGACGCCTGCGCCGCTGTCAGCAATGGTTTTACTACGTTGAAGCTCAAACTTGGGTCCGATCAGGGAATAGACACCGATATTAGACGGGTCCAGGAAATACGACGTTCGGTAGGGGGGCAGGTTGAGATCGGCGTCGACGCCAATCAGGCGTGGAGTGAAAAGGACGCTTTGAAATTTGCGGTGCGCATGGACGCTATCGGAGCAAATCTCTCTTTTATAGAGCAGCCAGTGTTGTCAACCGAACCTTCCTCTCTTGCTCGATTAGCCGCGGCCTCACGCATTCCTGTGCTAGCGGACGAAAGTTGTTCATCACCGCACGCAGCCGTTGATCTCATCAGTGACGAGTTAATAGATGGGGTCGCCATCAAGCTCATGAAACTGGGTGGTATCCGCGCCGCGAGGATGGTCTACGACCTCGCTCAGCTACGCTCAAAAATTTGCGCAGCCACCTGCCTGATGGAATCGCCCATAGGGGTCGCAGCCATCGCGAGTTTTTGTTCCGGCCGGAACTTCAGGTTTATTGATCTCGACCCCATGGCGTTGATCGCTCACAACCCTGTTATGGGTGGGGTGACTATGTTGGCGAATAAGTTGGTACTCAGTGACGGTCCCGGATTAGGAATAGACGGCATTGAGGGCGTAGAGCCAGTCGTTACTGTTAATTAGCGGGTGGCCATTGTTTCTGGTGACGCCCGCAGGGGCATGAGCGTGCTCTTGAGTTTGACCGATCGAGGTGCGGCTAACTGTTTGCTTGGGTAATATTTAACCGAAGGGCGGGTAGAGAAATGGAAAAATGCTTGATCGTCGTTGGATACAATAATGTCCGAATTTATGACATCCCAAAAATACGCAACGCCTGCCAACAGCTCTTCGGAGCGAAACTGCTACTGGTGACGCCGACAATTGAAGAGGCTGATCGCCACGCCGCAGATGAAGTACTCGCGTGCACGCTCACCTACGACTCGTTGGATGAGGCGACTCAAAGGGTGTGCCGAGCACTCGAGTATTTCAAGTTTGAGCCAATCGGCATCTTGCCGTTTTCAGATGCCGGAGTACCGCTTGGGGCGAACCTTGCCAAACATTTTGGCCTGCCGGGGATTGATCCGGGCGATGCGCTCGCGGGCCTCGATAAACGCGTCTTTCGTGACCGGGATGCGAACAGTCGGGCTCACATTCCAGGTTATAAGCCCGTTCGTTGCGTTCATGTCCGATCAAAAGAGCAGTTCCAGAGCGTTGTAGCTGAGCTCGGCGGTCGGGCGTTCGTCAAACCGGCGAACGAAGGGAATAGCCGCGGCTGCCACGTCGTTTCGTCCCTCGACCAGTGTGATGCCATCTGGTCGGACATGAGCCGCTATCACACTGCCGGCGTTATCGTTGAAGAGTTGATCGAGAACGCTCAAGAGTACAGCTGGGACTATGTGGCGGGATGCACATGGATCACCGAAAAGCAGACAACAACGGGGGCGTTCCGCGCAGAAATACAGCAAATTGTGCCTGCACCCTTATCCGAAGATATCCGCCTCCAGGTTGACGCAGCAGGGCATCACATGCGCCGACTTGTGCCAAGTGGTGGGGCTTATCATAACGAAATATTTTCTCGATCAGGATTTACCGCAGCAGTAGAAACAAACATGCGACCGGCAGGTCTGCACATTTGGGACTTGGCCCAGTTATCATTTAAGGATCTCAATCCTTGGGAAATGTGGGTGCGGTGGGCTGTTACCGGTGTTGTTCACCCCATGTCGCCAGTTGCTCAGTGCTACGCCGGTATCCGGCTAATTAAAGCTCCAACGTCTGGGACACTAACGGCGCTTGCGGATATCGAACAAATCGGCGCTGAGCTTGGCGTAGAGGTGAGCGATTATCGATACTCAAAGCACGTTGGAGATTACGTTACCGACAGCCCCCAAGATAACTCGGACTTTCTAGGTGAGATCATAATCTGCGCTACTGAGTACAACGACCTGCGTGCGAGGTTGCTTGAGTTTACTTCGGCAATTGAGTCCAGGATGTGTATTTTATGATGGGCATTGAAGCTCGCGGGCCTATCATTTACCTGATTACTAGCGCAGTTGAACTGCTCACCAAGCGCGTTCACGCGATGACTCAACCCTTGCGATAAACCACCGCCAACATACGTGCCAAGCCAATAAAATTCTGCAGTGGCGCCGACGGATTGAACGCGCGCCGCACCAGGGTGATCGGCGCCAGCAGCGTTGGCCTGGCGTCCTTGATCCGGCAGTACACCACGCTCTCGCGGTGCACATCGCGCATCGAGGCCGGCACTACCGAGATGCCTTCGCCGGCCGCCACCAGGCTGACGTTGGTGAGCATGCGTTCCACTTCAAAGGCGATCCTGGGTTCGAAACCGGCGTTCTGGCAGGCCTTGATCAGGTTGGCGTACATGCCCGGCGCGCCAGGGCGGCGGACCAGGATGAAGCGTTCGTCTTTGAGCGCGGTGAGCGGCAGGGCGCTGCCGGCGTCGCTTAGCAGCGGATGGCCGATGGGCAGGACGAGCAGCATTTCTTCGTTAAGCAGGCGGTGGAAGGTCAGGCTCTGATGGGTGCTGACCGGCGCGCGCAGGATGCCGATGTCGATGCGTTTTTCGATGGCGGCTTCGGTCAATTCGCGGGCGCTGCCTTCGTTGATCGTCAATTCGACGGCAGGATAGCGCTCGCGGTAAGCGCGGATGATGCGCGGGATCAGCGCGTGAGCAGCGGCGGAGCTGGTAAAGCCGAGCGCCAGGGTGCCTTCGACGCCTTGGGCGACGCGCGAGGCCTTGAGGGCGCCGTGCTCCACACGGGCGAGGATGATCTGTGCTTCTTCAAGGAACACCAGGCCACCGGCGGTCAGGTCCACGCCCTTGGGGTGGCGCTTGAACAGGTCGAAACCGAGCTCTTGCTCCAGGGCACGGATCTGTTGGCTGAGGGGGGGTTGTTGCATATTCAGGCGCGCAGCGGCACGGGTGAAATGTCGTTCTTCGGCCACCATGATGAAATAGCGTAAATGGCGAAGTTCCATGGTGGCCTATCCCGTGACAAGACGTGAGGTGTGCGGCCGCAGGCGGCCCGGCAGTCAATATGCCCAAAGCCCCCGGTCACCACAATCTGTTCAGCGCTTGCTGTCGGCCAGCTTGTCGAAGGCCTTGTCCAGATTGCTTTCAGCTTTCTGCAGCTTCTCACGCCGCTCTTTCAACCATTGCTGATCCGCTTCCAACGCCGTGCGCGCCTCCACCAGCATGCGCTTGACCTCTTGCGGCTGCGGGCCGCCGGTGCCTTTGCGCGTTTGTACCATGGTGGTCGGCGACAACGCCGCACGAAAGCCCGCCTCATCCAGCGGCAAGGTATTGGGCGTCCACTTGTACTTGTCGGCCGCCTGGCTATACAGCTTTTGCGCGTCGGCATACGCGAAGGTTTTCGGTGTGGTGCCGTTGCTGCGAGCTTCGGTGACGATCAACGAGGCAAAGCTGTGCCCGATGCGGAACGGCACCTTGTATTGGCGCTCCAGGGTGTCGGCCAGCTCCATTGAGGTGGTCCATTCCGCTTCCAGTTCTTGCAGCGCGCGCTGCGGGTTGATCCGCAGCGCGTCGAGTACCGCGTCCATGCTGTTGAACATCTCTTGGGTCGAGCGGAACACGCCCAGCGAGTCGAAGGCAAACTTGTAGTCGGTCATGCCGGGGGTGACGTTGTGTGCACGCAAGGTGACGGCCTGGGCCAGGCCGACCACGTCCGAGGCACTTTCACGTGCCCGCATCAGCAAACCGGGGTTGCGTTTTTGCGGCATGGCGCTGCTGGTGTAGGTGGCTTCTTCATCCAGCAGTAACCATGGGCGGATCTGGTGGTACTGGGTGTGGATATCGCCAATCATCGCGCCCACGCGAATCGCCGACGACGACGCCAGGTTGGCTGCCTCGATGGGAATGTCGTAGGTCGAGACCTGGCTCGAATCCAGTGAGTTCTCGCGCACGCCATCAAAGCCCAGCAACTCAGCCAGGCGTTCACGGTTCAGCGGGTAAGCTGAGTTCGCCAACACGGCGGTGCCCATCGGGCTCTGGTTCAAGCGGGTGTAGAGCTCGCGTATGCGCTGGCCATCGCGGTCGAACGCAGCTTCAAACGCCAGCAGATAATGCGCATAGCTGATGGGCATGGCCTGCACGCCGTTGGTGTAGGCAGGCACCAGCGTGTCGACGTTCTTGTCGGCGATGTTCAGCAGGCGCAAGCGCGTGGCATTCAGGGCCTCGCTGTAGGCCAGCACTTGGCTGCGCAGGGCGGCCAGGCGGTAGGTGGCGAGCATGTCCTGGCGGCTGCGGCCGGAGTGGATCAACGAGGCTTCAGGGCCGATCTTGTCGGTCATGATTTTTTCCAGCTGCAGCACGTCGCTGGGGCGTGTACCGCCGGGCTGGTCGGCCTGGGCGATGGCGTACCGCACGCCTCCGGCGATCTTCTGGCCCATCTCGGGCTTGACGATGCCTTCTTCGGTGAGCATTACGATTGAGGCTTTGTTGATGCGGTTCAGCCAGGCGAACTGGGTTTGCGTCGGGTCGCCCTTGGCCTTGTGCTCGGTGTTGGAGCTATCGGGCGTGGCGCCGACTTTGGCCGCCTGGGCCGCGCATTGCTCGGTGGTGGTGCAGGGCAGTTCGCCGGTGTTGGCCGCATAGGCGCTGACGCTGTTGAACAGGGCGAAGGCCACAGCCAGGTGAAGCAGGCTTTTGAGGGCGCGGGGGGATGTGTTCACAGGGATACCCGATTATTTTTGGAATTATGAGCCGTCGTGCGCTGTGATGCGCGCGCGGCAGAATCAGGCTATCGGGTTGGTTGGCAGATTGAAAATATTGCGTAAGTGTTGATGGCAGAGGTTTTAGATATGGAGTGCGTGCGACAAGCCCGCTTTCCACACTAAGTGGGCTTGTCACAACAGCCACCGTCACCACAGAAGCGGTTTAGTGCATCTTGCTATGGTCCATACCATCCAACCCACGGGCCGGCGCTTTCACTTCAATCGACTGTTTTTCACCCTTGGCGTTTTCCACGGTCAGCGTCAGCGGCACCACGTCGCCTTCCTTGATCTGCCCGGTCAGGCCCATCAGCATCACGTGGTAACCGTTCGGGTCGAGCTTGACCGCTTTACCGGCAGGCAGCGCCACCGAATCCACCGGGCCCATGCGCATGACATCGTCCTTCATGCTCATTTCATGGATCTGCACGTCCTTGGCCACCGGCGACGCCACGCTGAGCAGTTTGCTGTCGCTGTCGGCGGTCACGGTCATGAACGCGCCGCTGGACGGCTGCCCCGGCACAGAAGCGCGCACCCACGCATCGGTCACCATTACCTGGGCGCTGGCGTGCGCCGCAAGCCCCAGCAAGGACAAGCCGATCAGGGTGCGTTTGAGGTGTTGAGCGGCAGTCATTAGCAGACCTCCATGACGGTGAGCAGGTCTTCTGCGCACTCTTTAGCGGTAAGGGATGCCGACAGGCCCAGGCGCAGGTTGCCGCGGGTGTCGAAGACAAAACTGGTGGCCGTGTGCGACAGGGTGTAGGTGTCGCCGGCGGGGATCTTTTCATAAAAGATCCCGAACTCTTTGGCGGCCACGGCGATTTCTTCCGGGGTGCCATACAGCGCTTCGAAGCTTGGGTCGAAGGCCTTGACGTATTTGTCGAGAATTTGCGGTGTGTCACGCTCGGGGTCGAGGGTGATGAACACCACTTGCATGATCTCGCCGTCGCGGCCCATCAGCTTCTTGGCCTGGGCGGCGCGCGCCAGGGTGGTCGGGCATACGGCGGGGCACTGGGTAAAGCCGAAGAACACCACCGGCATCAGGCCACGGAACGAGCTCAGGGTGACGGTTTCGCCGTCGGTGTTCTTGAGCTTGAAGGTGCGGCCCATGATCTTGTCACTGAGGTCCTTGCCGTACTTGAAGTTCAGCTTGGGGCTGTAGTCACAGCCGCCCAGCAGGCTGCCCAGGCCCAGCAGGCCCATACCGGTCAGCACTTTGCGGCGGGTGAATAACGTACTCATCAACTGTGCATCCTGTGAAACGCCTGCATTGCTCTGGATCTACAGTTCAGGCTTTGAAAAGGAGTAATGATGCGGGTGCACAGTCTATCAACCCCGGCCAGCCCACGTAATCTGCGACGTTCTGCCACAGGGGCGCGCGATGCTTCATCCCGTCAGGGCTTCGGTGGTAGAGTCGCCGCCATGAAATTGAGCCACCCTGACCGTTCGCTGATCGCCTGGGCCCTGTACTTTTGCGTGCTGATGAACCTGTTCGCCTGCGGTTTGGGGCATGGGCAGATGCTCGGCCAGCAGCTCAATGGCATCGGCGGGGCCTTCTGTTCGGTGGACGGTAGCCAGGCGCCACTTTCCGACAAAGGGTTAGGTAACCCGTCTTCTGGCAACATCTCGAACTACTTTGCCTGTCCGGTGTGTTCGGCCGTGACCGTCGCCATCGTATTCCTCATCGGCCTGGCGTGGCTGTTGGGCCTGGGGCAAACTCCGCGCCCGGCCCATGAGCGACGCAACAAGGCCCCGCCACGCTATTCCTGGCCCTCGGCCAACCCCCGCGCTTCCCCTGCATTCTGACGTGTGCCTTGGGCTTCCTGTGATCAGGAGGCGTTCTATCGTCACGACTGTGAGTGCGTTTCATGACCCCTCTATTGCCTGCAGGCGCCAGCCGCCTGGCCAGCAAGGCGTCCCGCCGCCTGCGCGCGGAACCCACACTGCCTGAATACCCGAGCAACTCCCGCTGCTTCGTGCACCTGGATGCGCGTCTGCTGCCGTATTGGCACACCTTGTTCGACATCTGCCCGGCGCTGCTCAAGCTCGACCCGCCAGAAGGGTTGAACCTGTTTCGCAGCTTCATGACCTGGGCGTATCGCAACCAACCGCCGCTGGATTGGACGTATCACCTGAACGTCTGCCGTTGGCTGTTGGGCTCGGCCTATCGAGCGCACATTGATGACGAGCCCATCGAAGCCTTTATGGCCGCGGCGGCTGCCTGTTGGATTAATACCGATGACAGCCAGGCGCAGGGCGTGGTCCTGGCCTGGCGAGGTTCCAGGGTTGTCGATTGGAAGGGCGCCGCGGTTGCTGGCGTGGAACACCAAGGCTTACCGGCCACAGCGTGGGATTTTGCCTGGTGCCCGCTGACCCGGCAGGGTGGTTTCAGTGGCTGGTTGCCGGTGCCGTGAGGTGCTGGCGAATCCATTGCGCGACGCTGGTCACGCCGATGTGTTGCTGAGCGTTGAAGGTCGCGGCGGGGTCCCAGGCCACGCCGTGACCTTGGGCGAATACCGCGCGGTACTTCTGCAAATTGTCGTCGGGGTTGTGGGCCAAGCCCTCCAGCAATGTCGGCACTGACCAACGCTCGCGCTTGAGTGTGATCCCAAGTGCTGCATCCACCGTATCGGCCAACTGCCCATAGGTCAGCGTATCGCCAGCGGTGTACACCACTTGGTTGCTGAGCGCGGGTTCGGCCAGCACGATCTGTGCGGTCAGCCGGCCGATATCGTGCGGTGTGGTCACCGTGACGGCGGTGTCCCAGTCACCCAGCGCATGCACGCGGTTCTGCGCCAGGTCGACCACGCCGAACGCGGGTTCGAATAGAAAGCTGGTGAACATGCCGGTGGAGATAATCAGCCATTGGGTGCCTTGTTGCCCGCGTAACAGGTCACGTACATCCAGTTGCTCATCGAACGTATCCTGCGGGCTGCCACGCCCGATCACGTCGTAATCCACGCCAAACTGCCAAGGTATATAACGTTGTACACCGCCTTCAATGGCTGCCCGTGCGAGTTTGGTTTGAGTGCCGGGGCCTGCGGCGAAACCCGTGCAGCAGATCACGGTGGCGAAGGGCGAAAAGAGCGTGGCGAGCGTGCTTTGGCTGTCGTGCTGCAGGTCGCCGGCCAACAACTCGACACCCAGCGCACGTAATGTCTGCGCCGGCGCAGCATGCAAGCTGGCGGGGCGCAGCAACACGGCAATGCGCGTGGTCTGCGGCGTGGCCAAGGCGGCCAGTTCGCGCAGTACGGCCATGCCCAGTTCACCGGCACCGAGTACCAGAATGGAAGAGGCGCTCATAGGGTTCTCCGTCTGTGTTGAAAGTCGTGGCATGCTTGCAGAATTAATCGCCGCGCATAAGAAGGCACACCAGTGATACCGGGAGACCCGCATGGATAACGACGAGATCATCCGCCGCTCGCAAGCCGCTTGCGACGCCTTGAGCGCTGACGATGACGGCCTTAAGCGCGAGGTGCTGACGCATGCTGGCAACCGCTGGTCATTGGGCATCGTGCACGTGCTGGGCGTGTCCGGACGCTTACGCCACGCCGAGATCGGCCGGCGCATGCAGGGCGTCACCCAGCGCATGCTGACGCGCACCTTGCGCCAGCTGGAACGCGATGGGCTGGTGGTGCGCCATGACTTTCAGGAAGTGCCGCCCAAGGTCGAATACGCGCTGTCGGCGCTCGGCACGCAGTTGCTGGTACACATGATTCCGCTGTGGACCTGGGTGGTGGAAAACGGCGAGGGTTTTCGCCACGCGCGGGAGCAGTTTGACCAACGCGAGGGCCGTTAGCTGCCGTTACGCGGCGCCTTCTTCTTGGTTTTTTTGCTGTCGGGCTGCTTGGGCGTAGTGCCGCTGGTAGACGCCTTTTCTTTTGGCGGCGTGTCAGCTTTTTTATCGCTGTCGGAAGGGCTGCTGGGGTAGGTGCCTGGAGGCAAGGCCGAACCGGCGGCGCTGTTACCGCTCAGCGAGTTCGTCGCGGGTGTAATGGCATCGCCGAAGGCGGCGAAGGCAGGGCTTGCGAGCAGGGCTGACAAACCGGCGATAAGCAACATCCTGTGGGAAATACTGGTCTTCATGACTCTATCCCCTTGCTTGAACCGAAGCCCGGAAAACCCGGGCCACGGTAACGCGTCAATCAAGACTTCTTATTGCCGCCGCCGGAGCTGTGTGCCCCGCCTTTTTTACCGGCTTCAGAAGCTTTTTCACGGTCATTGGCAACATTGCCGCCGGAGCCTTGGCCGCCGCTTTTCTTGGCTGCATCTGGCTTGGCTTTACCGCCTGCACCTGGGGTGGGTTTTCCGCTGGTAGCCATCTTCAAATCCCTCTTCAATGAATGAATCAACGGTGTCGCATAATTGGGAATGCGTAATCGGAATCAAAGTTTGAAAAAGTTCGGGCCCATGCGACGAACGGCCATCAAGCCGCGAGCGGCTTGGCGCCCAGGGCTTTTTTGTGCGCCGCTTTCATGGCTTCCATTTCTGCGCCCAGTGCTTCAAGCACGGTCTTGCCGAGCAGTTTTTTCGCCTGAGGAAACATTTCGGTTTCTTCCTCTTCGATATGGTGCTCCAACAGTTCCTTGACCACTTTTACGCGGCCGGAAAATTCGGTGGTCGAAGGCTCGGTCTGTTTCAGGTCGGGCAGTACCAAGGCGTCGACAGTGCGGTGCTCTTCCTTGGCTTCGTGGTACATGATGTCCTGCTCTTTGCCGCCGGCTTTGCGAAAGGCGGGGTACAGAATCTCTTCTTCAAGCCTTGTGTGCAGGCTGATTTCCATTTCGAGTTTGGCCAACAGTTCAGTGCGTTTCTTGACACCGCGTTCGGTGGACTCGCTCAGTTGAGTCAACAGCGCTTTGACGCGTTCATGGTCAGCCTTGAGAAGGTCGATGGCATTCATGGTGGAACCTCACGGATAGCGTGCGGGCGCGTCGAAATGCGCACCTCGTGCGTTAAAGGTTGCATCAGGTGTACCAACTTGAACGATTTTATAAATTCTTTGTTAATCAACGATATAAACGTAGTCGGCCGTCACCGTCTTCGTGCAGCTTGCATGGTCGGGCACCGGGCGGATTGCAATACACCACACCTAGCCACCACTGACCTTCCAATGCTTGATGTCTTCAGCAAACACCACCTGCTGCACCTCATGGGCGATCCCGTAAGCCAGCGATTCATGCGCGGCGATGACTTTTTCCTCAGCCGACAGGCACTTGAAAATATCCAGCTGGGTCTCGGCCTGAGTGGTTTCCAGCTCATAGATCTTCACGTAGCGCGCCAGGTCGTTGTCCAGGCTCGACAGGTATTCGCGCAGGCGCTGGTGGTCCACTGAACTCTGGCTGAAATACCAGTTCATCGGGTGGATCAGAAAACGCGAGTGCGGCGTGGTGATGCGGCGGTCGGCCGCCAGGAACATGATGATGCCCATGGATTCGATATTGCCCGCGTTAATCGCGCACAACGGCACCGGCAGCGCCTTGAGGAAGGTGTAGAGGGTAAAGCCGAAATTGGTGCTGCCACCGGTGGTCGACAGGTTCAGCAGCAGGGAGCTGGCGCCTTCGCCGATAGCATCCAGGCAGCAGTCGCGAAAGCGTTCCGTGGTGCCCTGGTCGATCTGGCAGTGAAAGTGGATAACGTGCTCGGTCATCCCAAACCTCCTTAATTCAATGCAGGCGAGGTGATTCAGTGTTCAGTCTAGAAGGTCGCGCCGGATTAGCCGCAACCGTTGGGCGTGAGCGCTTGGCTGCAAATCGGATGGAACCCTCGGGCGATCTGCTTGACCTAATGCATAGACCTCAGGAGGTGAACTATGCAATTGGAAACTATCTGGATCATTTTGGCGGTTGTTCTGTTGATTTTGGAATTGTGGGCCATCAACGTCGTATTGCGCAGCACCAGTGGCTGGGAGACCAAGGGGTTGTGGTTGATTATTCTGATTTTTGTGCCGCTGTTCGGGCTGATTGTCTGGGCCATGTTCGGGCCAAAACGCGAGATGGCTGATCAGCGCAAAAGCTGACGCCAAGCAACACGATAAACAGGCGCCCCATGGGGCGCCTGTTTTTTGCGTCAAACGGCTGGTTTAGCCGGCAACCGCCCTGGCAATTGCCTCGCTGAACGCCGGCAAGTCATCCGGCGTACGCGAGGTGATCAAGGTCCAGCCATTGGCCTTGCACTCCTTGACCTCTGCGTCCACCCAACCGGCCGCACCGGCGTTTTCCAGGTCGATGCGCACGCTTTTGTAGGAGGTCAGGGTCTTGCCCTTGATCACGCCTGCGTTGATCAGCGCCCACGGCCCGTGGCAGATCGCGGCGATGGTTTTACCCGCCTTGGCGAAGTCGTTGATCAGGGCCAACGCCGCAGCATCCTGGCGCAATGTATCGGCGTTGACAGTACCGCCGGGAATGACCAGCGCGTCAAAATCACCGCCCGCCACCTCCGACAGCTTCGCGTCGGACTCCACCGTTTTGTCCTTCTCGGTGTCACCGACGAAGGTCTGGGTGGTGCCGCCTTTGCTGGAAGCGTGTATCACCGTGGCGCCATACCCGCGCAGCGCTTCCAGCGGCTTGACCAGCTCATCGCGCTCGATGCCGGTGTTGGAGGTGATGATGAGGATTTTCTTGCCGTTGAGTTGCGAACTCATGGTCGAGTGTCTCCTGGGTCAGTGAAAATTAATGGTCGTACTTGGCTTGCAGCTCCTTGGCCATTTTCAGGTGGGCTTCAAGGGTCGGCAGGGTCTTGCTGGCGAAAGCCTTCAACTCGGCGTGGTCCGAGGAAGCGGCTTCCTTCTTGAACAATTCAACGGTTTTTTCATGGGCGGCCACCTGGTTGTTGGCGTAAGCCTTGTCGAACGATTCGTCGCGCATTTCCAATATGGCTTTCTTGGCCTTGTCGGTCAGGGCGGCATCATCCGGCACTTCGATATCCAGCTTCTTCGCCAATGCCGCGAGTTCCTCGTTGGCTTTGGTGTGGTCAGTGACCATGTGTTGGGCGAACGTTTTCACGTCGGCCGCGCGGCTTTTTTCCAGGGCCAGCTTGCCGGCTTCCACCTCAGTGATACCGCCTTGCGCGGCGTCGTCGACGAAGCTGTTGGACGTGGCGGCCATGGCCGTGGAAATCGAGCCTGCAACCAGCACAAAGGTCAGGCCCATTTGTTTCATCAGCAGAGTAGTCATGGTGGATCTCCTTGAAATCAACAGTGGCGTGATGCCGTACCTGACTGTTGAGCGGGGCCCTCGGCAAAAGGTTTAAATTAATTCGCGCTTTTTTCTCCGGTGGTGCTGCACGGCAATTTCCTTGAACTATCGAAATCCGACGGGCTCTGCTGCATAGCTGCCCGCTATTTTTTGCGGGCCTTCAACTGCTTGGAGAAAGACTGTGACTGCCGATAAAACCCCAGCCCCTATCAGTTCGCAAGACGCTCAGAAAGGCACTGAAAAGCCCGCCAAGGGCCAGACCCTGGAGCGCCCTAACCCGAAGACTGCAACCGTTGACAAGGTGCTCACGCCCACCTCGATCAAGGACACCGAACGTCAGACCGACGCCATCAACGAGCAGGCCGCCGAGGCCGAGCGCAAGCTGGGCCACTGAGCATGGCCAAGTCGATTACGGCGTCTGAATTGGGCATTGAGCTCAAGCCCGAAGATGACGGCAGCTTGTTCAAGTGGTTTATCGCCAGTTTCTTGATGGGCAAGCGCATTCAGGCGCCGATCGCGGCGCAGGCCTACAAGGTGATTGTGGAGGAGCAGGGCCGCGATACCGCGCGCAAGTTGCAGCACTGCACCTCGCGTGAGCTGGTGACGATGCTCGGGCGCGCGCATTACGTGCGTTATGACGAAACCACCGCGCAGCGGCTGCTCGACCTCAGTGCCAAACTGAACGCCGAGTACGGCGGCAAGATCAGCCATATCCGCAGCGCCAGCGAAGATCGCCTGGCCTTCGAAAAACGCTTGGGTGAGTTCGACGGCGTGGGGCCCAAAACCATCGAGATTTTCATGCGCGATGCCGCCAAGGTACTGTTTTGACGCCAGCGCTTTACGTCGGGTGTGCGGGGTGGAGTTTGCCCCGTGAGCACTGGCCGGCGTTTGCAGGTGAAGGCACGCATTTGCAGCGCTATGCCTCGCGCTTTAATGCGGTGGAGATCAACAGTTCGTTTTATCGGCCGCACCTGCCCAAGACCTATGAGCGCTGGGCGCAATCGGTGCCGCCGGCGTTTCGTTTTTCGGTCAAGGTGCCCAAACGCATCACCCATGAACTGCGCTTGCAGCGATGCGAAACGGCGCTGGATGAGTTTCTTGAGCAGAGCCTGCAATTGGATGAAAAGCTGGGTTGTTTGCTGGTTCAATTACCGCCTTCGCTGAGCTATGAACCTGCTGTCGCTACGGCGTTTTTCACTGCATTACGCCAGCGGTTTTTCGGTGCCGTAGTACTCGAACCGCGTCACCCCTCATGGCTTGAAGCTGAGGCGTTGTTGCAGGCGTTGCACATCGGCCGGGTGGTCGCCGACCCACCCGTCATCGACGCGGGCCCAGGCTGGCAGGGTGTGCAGTATTGGCGTCTGCATGGCTCGCCGCGCATTTATCACAGCGCTTATGGGCCGGAACGTGTGCAGGCGTTTGCGCGCCAGCTGAACGCATCCGTTGCAGCGGGCATTCCCACCTGGTGCATCTTCGACAACACCGCCAGCGGCCATGCCGTGGCCGACGCCTTATACCTACTCGACCTCGACCCGCAGCACTTCCAGCCCTAACTGCTCATACGCCTCAACACCCTGCACATGCCATTCGGTAATCAGCGTATGGATGCGACTGCAGGGGCCCACCACAAAGGGTTCCACCGCGCCGAGCTTGTCCGCCATGGTCACGGCCACCACGTGGGAGGCGCTGTCGAGCAGAGCTTGCTTGACCGCCACTTCATCGAAATGCAGCGAGCTGATGCCAACTTGCGGATGCAATGCGCACACGCCGGTAAACAGCAGGTCGGCCTTGATGCTCTGGATCAGGCGCACGGCTTCCTGGCCGCTGGTCGACAAGGTGGCAGGGTTGAGTTGGCCGCCGGCCAAAATCACTTTCACATCGCGATGGTCGGCCAGGGCGATGGCAATCATCGGCGACGGGGTGACCACGGTCAGGCGGATCGAACGCGGTAAGGATTGGGCAATCTGCAGCGTGGTGGAGCCGGAATCGAACAGCACAATCTGGCCGTCTTCCACGCGATCAGCCGCCAGTTGCGCCAAGTGGCGCTTGACCTCGTTGGTCTCGCCGACGCGGGTGAAGAAGTCCTTGCCGGTGTCTTTGGGCCGGGGCAGGGCGCCGCCGTGCACACGTTGCAACAGTCCGGCGGCGGCCAGTTCACCCAGGTCGCGGCGAATGGTGTCCTGGGACACGGCAAAGTGGTCAACCAATTCAGAGGCGGTGACTTTGCCGTCGCGCTCCAGCAGCAACAGGATTTTCTGTTTGCGTAACGAAGGCAGGTCAATGGCTTGATGAGTGTTATGCATGTTTGTGCGTCTTTGTGCGGTTTTATGCGAGATTAGGCTTCTGTCGATACAAACGCAATGACTGGTTGCACGGTCGATGGGCGGTTACTCTCTGGGCTCAGTTCAGGGAGAGGTGACCTAGATGTCGTTGATTACAACCATCGAAGACTTACGCAAGCTGGCGCAAAAACGTGTCCCACGGATGTTCTACGACTACGCCGACTCCGGCTCCTGGACTGAAAGCACTTACCGGGCGAATGAAAGTGATTTTGCCCGCATCAAATTCCGCCAGCGTGTGGCGCGCAATATTGATGAGCGCTCGATTCGCGCCACCATGATCGGCCAGGACATGGCCATGCCGGTTGCCCTGGCGCCGACGGGGCTTGCGGGGATGCAGCATGCCGATGGCGAGATCCTCACCGCCCGCGCCGCTGCCGCGTTCGGCCTGCGCTACACCTTGTCGACCATGAGTATCTGCTCGCTCGAGGACATCGCCGAGCACGTCGGCCAGCCGTTCTGGTTTCAGCTGTATGTGATGCGCGACCGGGGGTTTATCGAGCAGTTGATCGAGCGCGCCAAAGCTGCCGGCGTCGATGCGCTGGTACTGACCCTCGATTTGCAGATCCTTGGGCAACGCCACAAGGACTTGATTAACGGCTTGTCGGCGCCGCCCAAACTGACCCTGCCGAATATCCTCAATATGGCCACCAAGCCACGCTGGGTAATGGGCATGCTGGGCACTAAGCGCCGTGGTTTCGGCAACATCGTCGGCCACGTAAAAGGCGTGGCGGACATGAGTTCGCTGTCGTCGTGGACCGCCCAGCAATTCGACCCGCGCCTGAGTTGGGACGATGTGGAGTGGATCAAGAAATGCTGGGGCGGCAAGCTGATTATCAAGGGCATCCTCGATGTGGAAGATGCGCGCCTGGCGGCCAATTCCGGCGCGGATGCGTTGGTGGTGAGCAACCACGGTGGCCGTCAGCTGGACGGCGCACCGTCGAGTATCAGCCAGCTGCCGGCAATTGTTGAGGCGGTGGGAGAGCAGATTGAAGTGTGGCTGGACGGTGGCATCCGCTCCGGCCAGGACGTGCTCAAGGCGATGGCATTGGGTGCCAAAGGCACCCTGATCGGTCGAGCGCATTTGTACGGTTTGGGTGCTATGGGCGAAGCGGGCGTGACCAGGGCCCTTGACATCATCGCCCGTGAGTTGGACGTGTCGATGGCGCTGTGTGGCTATAACGATATACGCGCTGTGAATCGCGAGATTTTGCTGCCAGGTACGTTTCCCACAGGCGTTTACTGAGCAAAAAAAACGTAAAAAAGTAAAAAGAGTTGTCCACGAAAACCGTGGGTATCTCTGTGGATAACTTTGCGAAGGCCCGGCAGGGTTGGCGATTTAACCCTCGGTTAATATTTGATCAACTTTCGACGCGGGCCAGTATGGGCAGGGTTTACGCTTGACAGCCAAGCGCGAACCCAGTGCCGAAAAGCAGTTTTATGAGTCGCCATCACGGCCTGTGGAGTGCGTCACGACCTGTGCTGGCGCCTTGGTTCGCATCAAGGTGTCCAGCGCCTGCCCGTAACTGCGCCCGGCCAGGTTCATGCTGTTGTTATGGGTGGCGCCCGGCACCAGCAACAGCCGCTTGGGTTCCTGCGCGGCTTCAAACAATTGTTGGCTGAAACGCGGCGGCACGTACTGATCGGCCAGGCCGTGCACCACCAGCAGCGGCATATGCACGTCGGCTATCTTGTCGATGGAGTCGAATTTTTGCGACAGCAACCAACGCACCGGCAATGAGGTATTGGCCACGGCGGCGGCCGCATCTCCCAGCGAGGTGAAGGTGGATTCGATCACCAGCCCGCGCACGGGCACGGGTGTCTGCTTGCTCAACTCTGCCGCGAGGTCGATGGCCACTGCGCCCCCCAGGGAATGCCCGTAGATCAGGCGTTTGCCTGGGTCGGGTTGCAACACCTGGAAGCGTTCCCAGGCGATGCGTGCGTCTTCATACACGGTGGTTTCCGAAGGTAAATCGCCGTGGCTTTGGCCGAAGCCGCGATAGTCGATGGCCAGCACCGAGAAGCCCAGCGCGTGCAATTGCTCGATGCGAAACAGCTGGCCGGTGAGGTTCCAGCGTACGCCGTGCAAGTAGAGGATCGCCGGCGCGTCCTTGTTGTCTGCCGGATACCACCAGCCGTGAAGGTTCTGCCCCGATTTGAAACTGGCGGGCTTGATATCGAATTCCTGTACCGCCTTGGGCAGGCCGGTAAACCAACCGGCCGTGCCCGGCTCGATGCGAAACACCAGCTCGCGCTCTTTGTGTTGCAGCACGGCGCAACCCACCGGCAGGCCGACGATCAACAGCGCCATGCACAGCAGGGGAAACCAGCGCAGGCCCAGGCGAGAGAGAAAACGAGATGACATGAAGGTTCCAGGACTAAAGCGAAGCTCGGGTTTTACCAGATGGCTTCTGGTGGCAGGAATTAATTCGACAGCCGTGAATGGGGATTGCTTGCAAAGTGTTACAGCATTGAACAATGCGCACACGGGTTGTTAGGGTGGTGGGCTGAACAGGAGAGCAAACACATGGATTTCACCGGTAAAACCGCAATCGTCACCGGCGGCGCACGCGGGCTGGGCCTCAGTTATGCACGGGCACTGGCCCTTGCTGGCGCGCGTGTTGTGATCAGCGACAGTGGGGCCGACAAGGTCGGCGCAGGCACCGATGCGTCGGTGGTTCAAGCGGCTGCCGAGGCCCTGCGTGCCGAAGGGCTGACGGTGGTGGGGCATGGCGGCGACTTATCCACGGATGAAGGCTGCCGGCAACTGATCGCTGATGCCATCGAGGCATTCGGCCAGCTCGATATTCTGATCCACAACGCCGGTTGGGTGGGTTACCAGAACATTGCCGACCTCGACGCTGCGTTCCTGCAACGTGCCATGGACATCAACCTCTACGCGCCGCTTTGGTTGTGCAAGCACGCGTGGCCGCACCTGCTGCAGTCAACCGCGCCGCGTATCATCCTGACCACCAGCGACCGCGCTATGTACACGCAATACGAGCAAACCGGCCTGGTGGCCTACAGCGCTGGCAAGATGGCGCAACTGGGCATCATGAACGCACTGAGCCATGAAGGTGCTGAAGCCGGGATACGCGTCAACGCGATCTCGCCGGTGGCCAAGACGCGTATGTGGGGCGTGACCGAGGAGCCGGACGAACTCAAGCCGGACTGGGTGACGCCGGGCGTGCTGTTCCTCGCCTCGGCGCAGTGCCAGGACAGCGGCTACATCCTGCGTGCCAGCAATGGCCAATTTACCGCAACGCGGTTCACTGAAAACCCCGGGGTGGAGTACCCGCGCAATCTGGCGCGGATCAAGGCCGACAGCGCTCAAGCGGTTGCCGCCGCGTGGGAGCGCATTAAGCAAACCCCGGTGGTTGAGGCCGGGCCGGCTTGACGCTGACGATGTCGGCGCGACATGCTCCTGCGCATTTGAACAAGGGCCCGACCATGCAGAACAGTCCCGTGCGCATCACCGCCGAAGAAACCCTTTCGGACAACTGGTATCTGTTGAAAAAATACAGCTTCGACCTGCGTCGCAGGGATGGCAGCTGGCAAGCCCAGACCCGTGAGGTGTATGACCGGGGTAATGGCGCGACCATCCTGTTGTACAACCGCGAGCAGCGCACGGTGCTGTTGATCCGGCAGTTCCGCATGCCCACCTTCGTTAATGATTACCCCGGTTACTTGATCGAGGCTGCAGCCGGTTTGCTGGATAACGCCAGCCCGGAGGAACGCATTCGCCTGGAGGCCGAAGAGGAGACCGGCTACCGCGTCGGCCGTGTAGAAAAAATCTATGCGGCGTTCATGAGCCCAGGCTCGGTGACCGAGCGGATTCACTTCTTTATCGGCGAGTACCACGCGGCGGATCGGGTCGGCAGCGGCGGCGGCCTGATCGACGAGGGGGAAGATATTGAAGTGTTGGAGTTGGGCTTTGAGCACGCCTTGTCGATGGTGCAAAGCGGTGAGATTGTCGACGGCAAAACCATCATGCTGTTGCAGCACCTGGAGTTGCGCATGTTGAAAGAAGGCTGGTGACGTTTGATGCGCTGGTGTGCCTGGCTGTGTGTGCTGGTGGTGGGCAGTAGCAGCGCTGCCGACACGTTCTATACCTGGACTGACCCGGTGCCGAAAGCGCCGGGGACGCTGCTGCGCAGCGAAGCATTGACGCCGCAACAGAGTTTGGCGTCGGCTGGGCAGAACCTGCGGATTCTGTATTCCTCCACCGATGGGCTCGACACCATCACACCCATTGCGGTGTCCGGTGCGCTGTTTGTGCCCAAGGGCATACCGCCCGCGGGTGGTTGGCCGCTGATGGCGTGGGCGCATGGTACGGTCGGCAGTGCTGATCGTTGCGCGCCATCGCTGAACGCGCGCAGCCCACGGGATACACGCTACCTCAATTATTGGCTCGACCAGGGGTATGCGATTGTTGCCACCGATTATCAGGGGCTGGGTACGCCGGGGTTGCATCCTTACGGGCTGACGCGGCCGCTGGCTTATGGCGTGCTGGACAGCATCCGTGCGGTCGGCGCTGCGCAGTTCAGGTTGTCGAAACGGGTGGTGGTGTTTGGGCAATCCCAGGGCGGCCGGGCGGCGTTTGCCACGGCGGTGTCGGCCAAGGGCTACGCGCCGGAGGTGGACATTGTGGGGGTGGTGGCGACGGGGACGCCCTATGCTTCTGTGCATGCCCAGGGCAAAAGCCTGGAGCTTGAAAATGCGCGGCGTTCGGTGGTGCCGACGTTTGCCTATAACGTGTTGCGCCTGAGCACTGCCAGCTTGCTGGATTCGTCTTTTGTGCCGGCTGATTACCTGGCCGAGCAGGCGCTGCCGGCGTTCAAGGCCAGCCAGGAGGCGTGTCTGCATGCTATTGAGCAGCGAGTGGTGGCGGATGGGCTGACCTTCAATAACAGTTTCAAGCGTTCGCCCACGGGGGCGCTGGACCTCGTTAATCGTGAGTCGGCGTATCCCTCGCTGAAGACGGATATTCCGGTGTTTTTTGGCACCGGGGGCAAGGACCGTGATGTGTTTGTGCCGGGGCAGAAGGCTTTGGTGCGGGATGCGTGTAAGGCGGGGGATCGGGTTGAATGGCATTTTTATCCGGAGTTGGATCATTCCGGGGCGGTTAATGGGTCGCTGCGGGATTCGACCGGGTTTGTTCGGCGGGCGTTTGCGGGGGAGGGGATTTTGGGGAATTGTGGGGGGTGATTGGTGTGCATATCCGTTGCTGCGGTAACGGCTTCGTGGGGTTCCGCTCTTACAGCGGGTCACTTTTGGCAAACGCCCGGAATGCCGGCCCAGCCAAAGTAACCAAAAGGTCTTTGCCCCACCACTCGGTGCCTCGCCTAGGCTCGGCATGCCCTCACTCCGGCTTGAATCCGTGGGCCGCCGCGATGGGCCATCCTTGGCCCAGCGCGGCTAAACCGGCGTCCTGCCGGGTTACCCACGGATTCAAGCCTGCGTTCGGCCATCGTGGTTAACGGGGCCTGTCAGATCAAGATCAAAATCTACAGCACGGCGGCCTAGTAGCCGACCTGAGTGGTTGAAGCAAAAGCAGGGCAAAAACAGGGCAAAAGCAGATCAGAAGCAGAGCTGCTTTTCTGTGGGAGCTGGCTTGCCTGCGATGCAGACACCTCGGTACATCAGGTACACCGAGTTGATGCCTTTGCAGGCAAGCCAGCTCCCACCTTTGACCGAGTACACACATCTACCTGATGTACTGAGATCCAAAATGTGGGAGCGGGCTTGCTCGCGAATGCGGTGGGCCAGTTACAAATAAACTGACTGACACACCGCATTCGCGAGCAAGCCCGCTCCCACAATTAGACCGAGAACAGATTCAGTAAGCAGGTCGGCTGTCAGGCCGCCTTGGCTTTGCTTTTGATTCAACCACTCAGGTCGGCTACTAGGCCGCCGTGCTGTAGATCTTGATCTTGATCTTAGGCGCCCCGTTAAACCACGCTGGCCGAACGCAGGCTTTGGAGCGGGGGTAAACCGGCAGGACGCCGGTTTAGCCGCGCTGGGCCATGGATGGCCCATCGCGGCGGCCCCCGCTCCAAAGCCGGAGTGCGGGCACACCGAGCCTAAGCGAGGTGCCGAGTGGTGGGGCAAGAGCCCTTTTGGTTACTTTTGGGGCTCTTTTCCAAAAGTGACCCGCTGTAAGAGCGGAACCGATACCCGCCATCACCCAAATAACGGATATACACCCCCATTCAAACACGCAAAAAAACGCCCCGAACCAGTCGGGGCGTCAGATCGTGCGGCATTGCGGTTAGGTCTTCCATGGAGCCGCAATGGCCGTGTACTCAATCAATCAATCAATCAATCAATGGAACTGTTCTTCTTCCGTCGAGCCGGTCAGCGCAGTCACGGACGAGGTGCCGCCCTGGATCACGGTGGTCATGTCGTCGAAGTAGCCAGTGCCCACCTCCTGCTGGTGCGCCACAAAGGTGTAACCCTTGGCCGCGTCAGCGAACTCCTGCTCCTGCAGTTTCACGTAGGCAGTCATGTCGTTGCGAGCGTAGTCGTGCGCCAGGTTGAACATGCTGTGCCACATGTTGTGAATGCCGGCCAGGGTGATGAACTGGTGCTTGTAGCCCATGGCGGACAGTTCGCGCTGGAACTTGGCGATAGTCGCGTCGTCCAGGTTCTTCTTCCAGTTGAAAGAAGGCGAGCAGTTGTAGGACAGCAGTTGGTCCGGGTATTCCTTCTTGATCGCTTCAGCAAAGCGACGCGCTTCGTCCAGGTCTGGCTTGGCGGTTTCGCACCAGATCAGGTCGGCGTACGGTGCGTAGGCCAGGCCGCGAGCGATGGCCTGGTCGAGACCGGCGCGGACTTTATAGAAGCCTTCCTGGGTACGTTCGCCGGTGACGAACGGCTGGTCATACGGGTCGCAATCGGAGGTCAGCAAGTCAGCCGCGTTGGCGTCGGTACGGGCCAGGATGATGGTCGGTGTACCGGCCACGTCAGCGGCCAGGCGAGCAGCGGTCAGCTTCTGCACAGCTTCCTGGGTCGGAACCAGTACCTTGCCGCCCATGTGGCCGCATTTTTTCACTGAAGCCAGCTGGTCTTCGAAGTGCACGCCGGCAGCGCCAGCCTCGATCATGCTCTTCATCAGCTCGTAGGCGTTCAGTACGCCGCCGAAACCGGCTTCAGCGTCGGCCACGATCGGTGCGAAGTAGTCGATGTAGCCTTCGTCGCCCGGGCCTTTACCGGCTTTCCACTGGATCTGGTCGGCACGGCGGAACGAGTTGTTGATGCGCTTGACCACGGTGGGTACAGAGTCCACCGGGTACAGCGATTGGTCGGGGTACATGGATTCAGCGGAGTTGTTGTCCGCTGCCACTTGCCAGCCGGACAGGTAGATCGCCTGGATACCGGCTTTCACCTGTTGGACTGCCTGGCCGCCAGTGAGGGCGCCCATGCAGTTGACGAAATCTTTCTCGGGGCGGAAGGACGGCTTGGCACCCTGGGTGACCAGCTTCCACAGTTTCTCGGCGCCGAGTTTTGCAAAGGTGTGCTCAGGTTGAACCGAGCCACGCAGGCGGACGACGTCAGCAGCGGAATAAGCGCGAGTTACGCCTTTCCAGCGTGGGTTTTCAGCCCAGTCTTTTTCAAGGGCTGCAATTTGCTGTTCGCGTGTCAGTGCCATGGGGAAAAACCTCGTCGCGTCTTTTATGGAAAATCTACTAGGTTGAAAATTCCGTTTGCCAGCCACGTAATCAATGCGTGGTGATGGCTGCTCGCTGACCAGAAGCTTAGGCGGTCAAGTCAGGTTTGGCGGGGAAGGCGACGGGACGAACGCATTGCGAGAGGAGGAGTCGAGCAGGTAAGGGCGAACTGCGAACGGTCTTCGGGCATCGTGGGCCTTTGTACGGTTCATCAGTGTGTAGCCGGGTTACCTGGTTAGCTTCCGTCCCTCGGGACAACTTCGTTCCAGTCGCAACCTCGTCAAACACACCTTGTGGGCGGTACAGACACGAATCGGCTCAGGTGGGTAGCTTAGAGCGGCGATCCGAAGGCCCTTGCCAGGGCCCCTGATTAGCGGGAGCGAGGCCATCATGCACAGGCTTTTTTGGATCGTCAAATGTTTTGTAGTGCTTTTTTCAAAGCACTACATCTTTAGTCTAAGACGACTCATCAGTCAGTTTTCGGTGCTTCAGTTCAGGGCGTCGACCTTGACCCGCAAAGTCAGGTCATCGCGGCCCTGAGTAGAGTAGCTGCGGGTTGTAGAGGATTTATCGGCCTGGGTCTCGCGATTGATGCCGGCCAGCGGGATCCATTCACCCAAGCGGCCGCTGACAGTTGTGTCGGTACTTTGCACGTTCACTACATCGGGACGTTCCTGGCTCATGCGGTCACGGTTGGTACTGATGGCCAGGTGTACGGTCTCGCCGGTGACGCTGGCAGTGACGTAAAAGCCTTGGGTGACGTTGCGATACTGGGTCTGGTTTTGCGGGCGACCATAGGCGTCAGGCTGGGTGGTGGTCAGCGGCACGCTCTGGCCGACCTGAATCAGCGCGGGCACGCCTTCGCTGGCCTGGATCTGCTGGATGCCGCCGTCACGGCTGGCGGTGCCGTAGCTGATGATGCGGGTCTGGCTGTCGCCGCTGTTCTGCTGGTTGTTTTCATTGGTGTCGACGGTGATCAGCAGACGCTTGGCGGGCGTGTCCAGCTGCGCGAGCAGGGCGCGCAGGTCCTGGATCTTGCCAGGGTCAGCGTTAACAATAAGCTGGTTGCCGTAGGCGCTGACGGTGCCGTCCTTGCCGATGAAGTTCTGCGCCACAGGCAGCAGGTCGGCGCTGGTGCGATTGCTCAGGTTGACGACTGCGGTGTCGGCGATTGCCGAGGCGCTGGCGGTCAGGAGGAGGGCGGTGAGCAGGGTGCGTAGGGACATGTCCGTTATCTCTGCGAGTCATTTAGGCGTGATAGTGCCAGTTTGTCGGCCTGGCAGGTCGCAAGTTGAATCGTAGACGGCAAAATGCCCTGGCGTAGCAGGGCATTTTTGGGTGTTGCTGAAATTGCCTTCGCGAGCAAGCCCGCTCCCACATTCGACCGCATTCCAAAGGATCTACTCGGTCAAGTGTGGGAGCGGGCTTGCTCGCGAAGGGAGCGACTGGGTTTTGGATCAGCCCTCGCGCACCATATCGACATGCGGAATCCCGACTTCAAGAAACTCATCGCTGACAATCTTGAAACCCAGCCGCTCATAAAACGGCGCCGCATACACCTGGGCACTCAGGAACTGTTTGGTTTGGCCACGTTGCTCGGCCAGGCCAATCACGGCTTCCATCAGCTTGTCGCCGACTTTCAAGCCGCGCCAGTCCTTGAGCACCGATACGCGCCCGATCTCGCCGCTGGGCAGCAGGCGTGCGGTGCCTATCGGAAAGTCGCCTTCGAATGCCAGGAAATGCACGGCGTCCGCGTCGTCCGCGTCCCACTCAAGCTCAGGTGGAACCGATTGTTCAGCGATAAACACCGCTTCACGAATGCGCCGAATCTCGTCGATATCCTTTCGCCAGTCCGCGACACTTACGTGAATCTTATTCATCGGCAAATCCCAGGCTTCCTTGCTTGACCAGTTCGCACAGCAGATCGCGGCCATCTTCGTCCGCGAGCCATGCGCCAAGGTTTTCGCTGTGCAGTGCATCGGCCGAGCACACCAGCTTGAGCAGCTCGCGCAGTTTACCTGGCAGGTAACGGCTCTGGCCGCTGGCGAACAGCAGCACGTCGTCGTCGACTTCCGACCACGCCATGCGCGCGCTTGGGTTGCGGATCAGTATCGCGCCGCCTTCCAGGCTGTTGATAAAGTCTTCTTCGCCCAACTCTTCGCCGGCCACCAGTTCCGGGTAGCGTGGCTCGGTCATGAACTGGCCGAACCAGGTCAGCAGCATGCGCTCATCGCTCATGTGCTCGGCCAGCAGGCTTTTCAGGCGGTCGAGGGCGTCGCCCTGAATCTGATGCGGGTCGCTGACCGGTTGGGCGTCAGCGTCGGTGTAGCGCTCTTCGTCCGTCAGGTACTGGCTGAGGAAGTCGGTGAAGTGGGTCAGCACTTCAGCCGCACTTGGCGCACGGAAGCCCACCGAGTAGGTCATGCAATCATCTTCGGCAATGCCGAAGTGCGCCAGGCGCGGCGGCAGGTAAAGCATGTCGCCCGGCTCCAGCACCCATTCTTCACTTTGTTCGAATTCGGCCAGGATGCGCAGGTCCGCGTGCTGCAGCAGCGGGCTTTCGGAGTTGCACATCTGGCCGATTTTCCAGTTGCGCTTGCCTTGGGCTTGCAGCAGGAACACGTCGTAGTTATCGAAGTGCGGGCCAACGCTGCCGCCGGGTGCGGCGAAGCTGATCATCACATCGTCGATGCGCCAGCTTGGCAGGAAGCGGAAGTGCTCCAGCAGCTCGGCCACTTCCGGCACGAACTGGTCGACGGCCTGCACCAGCAGGGTCCACTCACGCTCTGGCAGGGTGCTGAAGGCATCTTCGGCGAACGGGCCGCGACGCAGTTCCCAGGGGCGCTCGCCGTGTTCGATCACCAGGCGCGATTCAACTTCTTCTTCCAGCGCCAGGCCTGCCAGTTCGTCGGCATCAATCGGGCTTTCGAAATCAGGAATGGCCTGGCGGATCAGCAGCGGTTTTTTCTGCCAATAGTCGCGCAGGAACTCGCGTGCCGTGATGCCGCCCAGAAGTTGAAGAGGAATATCAGGATTCATGTGTAACCTATTGAAAGAAAGCACTTTTAAGACAGGAATAAAAACGCCCGGCGCGGCCGGGCGTCTCAAGAGGGCTTGCGCTAAATCAGATGCGCTTGGCTTGGGCCACCGCGTTGCCGATGTAGTTGGCCGGGGTGAGCAGTTTCAGCTCGGCCTTGGCAGCGGCTGGCATGTCCAGGCCGTCGATGAAAGTTTGCAGCGCCTCGGGGCTGATGCCCTTGCCGCGCGTCAATTCTTTGAGCTTCTCGTAGGGGTTTTCGATGTTGTAGCGGCGCATCACGGTCTGGATCGGCTCGGCCAATACTTCCCAGCACGCGTCCAGGTCAGCGGCGATTTTCTGCGCGTTGAGTTCCAGCTTGCTGATGCCCTTGAGGCTGGCTTCGTACGCGATCACGCTGTGAGCGAAGCCCACGCCGAGGTTGCGCAGTACGGTGGAGTCGGTCAGGTCGCGCTGCCAGCGGGAGATCGGCAACTTGCTGGCCAGGTGCTGGAACAGGGCGTTGGCGATGCCGAGGTTGCCTTCGGAGTTTTCGAAGTCAATCGGGTTGACCTTGTGCGGCATGGTCGACGAACCGATCTCACCGGCAATGGTGCGCTGCTTGAAGTAGCCCAGGGAGATGTAGCCCCAGATATCGCGATCAAAGTCGATCAGGATGGTGTTGAAGCGCGCAATGGCGTCGAACAGCTCGGCAATGTAGTCGTGCGGTTCGATCTGCGTGGTGTACGGGTTGAAGCCCAGGCCCAGCTCGTCTTCGATGAAGGCGCGGGCGTTTTCTTCCCAGTCGATTTCCGGGTAGGCCGAGAGGTGGGCGTTGTAGTTGCCCACGGCGCCGTTGATCTTGCCCAGCAGCGGTACGGCGGCGACTTGAGCGATCTGGCGCTCCAGGCGGTACACCACGTTGGCCAGTTCTTTACCCAGCGTGGTCGGCGAGGCCGGCTGACCGTGGGTGCGCGACAGCATCGGCACGTCGGCGAAACGGATGGCCAGTTCGCGAATGGCGTTGGCGGTCTGGCGCATCAGCGGCAGCATCACGTCATCACGGCCTTCGCGCAGCATCAGGGCGTGGGACAGGTTGTTGATGTCCTCGCTGGTGCAGGCAAAGTGGATGAACTCGCTGACCTTGGCCAGTTCCGGCAGCTTGGCCGCTTGCTCTTTGAGCAGGTATTCGATGGCTTTAACGTCGTGGTTGGTGGTGCGCTCGATCTCTTTCACACGCTCGGCGTGCTCCAGGGAGAAGTTTTCCGCCAGGCTGTTCAATACAGCGTTGGCTTCGGCGGAAAACGCCGGCACTTCGCTGATGGCAGAGTGGGCGGCGAGGCGCTGGAGCCAGCGCACTTCAACCAGGACACGCGCACGGATCAAGCCGTATTCGCTGAAAATAGGGCGCAGGGCCTGGGTTTTGCCGGCGTAGCGGCCGTCAACAGGGGAAACCGCAGTGAGCGAAGAAAGCTGCATGGGGTGTTCTCGGACAGTCGGGCAACGAAATGGGGCGCGTATCATACATGAAAAAATCCGCCGGTCCGTTGCCAACTGACCGGCGTATTACGCGTGAGGCGATAAACAATCAGGTTGCTGCGACTTATTCGTTGCGCATCAACGGGTAAAGCTCTTTGAGCAATTTGCGTCGGCTGATCACTAACTGCCAGCGATGACCGCCCAACTGGCGCCACAACCGCGCCGAACGAATACCGGCCAGGAGCAGGGCGCGGATTTTCGAGGCGTTGTTCGGTTGTTGCAGGTTGCGCATGTCGCCGTGCACCTGAATGCGCTGGCGCAAGGTGCTCAAGGTGTCCTGGTACAGCGCGCCACAGGCGGCGATCACGTTTTCGTGGGCCGGGCCGAAGTGTTCCACCTGGGATTGGATCTGCGGCAGGCGCTTGCCGATGGTTTCGAGCATGTCGTCACGCTTGGCCAGCTGGCGCTCAAGGCCGAGCATCGACAGGGCGTAGCGCAAGGGCTCACGCTGCAGAGTGCTGGGGTCGCGCTCCAGGGCGCCAATCAGCGCGCGATAACCTTCACGCAACGCCAGATCGTCGCCACCGTAGACCTCCAAGGTGTCCTTGGGGTCGCGGATCAGCAGGCTGCCGAGCATGCAGGTCAGGCCTGCCTCGGTGACCTGGCCAGTCTTGGCGATCTTGTCTACGAGCACCGCAGCGAGGAAAACCCCGCCCAGTGCGGTCAATTGCTCCTGGGTCGGGCTCATGCCGGGTTGCTCCAGGCTTCGGCGACTTCAATCACACCGCCACCCAGGCAAATTTCGCCGTCATAGAACACCACGGACTGGCCGGGTGTGACCGCGCGTTGCGGGTCATCAAAGGTGGCGCGATAGCCGTTGGCGGTTTTTTCCAGGGTGCAGGGCTGGTCGCTCTGGCGATAGCGCACTTTGGCGGTCAGGCGGCGCGGGGTGCTCAGGTCGATTGGGTTGACCCAATAGATCTCGGAGGCGAGCAGGGCGCCGGAAAACAGCAACGGGTGTTCATTGCCCTGGCCAACGATCAGCACGTTGTTCTCAAGATCCTTGACCAGCACGTACCACGGCTCTTCACCGGCGTCTTTCAAACCGCCGATGCCCAGGCCCTGGCGCTGGCCAATGGTGTGGTACATCAGGCCGTGGTGGCGGCCAATGACCTCACCTTCGGTGGTTTTGATTTCGCCCGGTTGTGCCGGCAGGTACTGCTTGAGGAAATCGCTGAAGCGGCGCTCGCCGATAAAGCAGATCCCAGTGGAGTCCTTTTTCTTGGCGGTGGCCAGGCCGTGCTGCTCGGCAATCTTGCGCACTTCGGGTTTTTCCAGCTCGCCCACCGGGAACAGGGTCTTGGCGATCTGTTCGCCGCCGACGGCGTGCAGGAAGTAGCTCTGGTCCTTGTTCGGGTCCAGGCCTTTGAGCAGCTCTGTGCGGCCATCAACGTCGCGACGGCGCACGTAGTGGCCGGTGGCGATGAGGTCGGCACCCAGGATCATGGCGTAGTCGAGGAACGCCTTGAACTTGATTTCGCGGTTACACAGGATGTCCGGGTTCGGCGTGCGGCCGGCCTTGTATTCGGCCAGGAAGTGCTCGAACACGTTGTCCCAGTACTCGGCGGCGAAGTTGGCGGTGTGCAGCTTGATACCGATCTTGTCACACACGGCCTGGGCGTCCGCCAGGTCGTCCATGGCGGTGCAATATTCCGTTCCATCGTCTTCTTCCCAGTTCTTCATGAACAGGCCTTCCACCTCATAACCCTGCTCCATGAGCAGAACGGCGGAAACGGAAGAATCCACGCCGCCGGACATGCCGACGATGACGCGCTTCTTTTGTGTGTCAGAAGGGGCTGGATCACGCATAGGGTTTCAACGGGTGTCTTGAAAAAGGACGCGATTCTAGCAGGCTCGCGCCCGCAAGGCTAAAGAGAAGGGCGGATCAATTCGAGACTGTGGCGCTGGCCGGCCAGATAATCATCGATACAGCGGATGATCAGCTCGCTGCGCCAGTCGTCGCGCAGGGCCATCAGCTCGTCACGGGTCAGCCAGCGGGCGCGGACGATGCCGTCGTCGAGCTGATAGTCCGGGTGGTGTTTCAAGGCCCTGGCGGTGAAGCACACGCGCTGATAGGTCACGCCATTGCTGGGCGCGGTGTACAGGTAGATCCCGACAATGCCGGTGGCTTCGACGTCCCAGCCGGTTTCTTCGAGGGTTTCGCGCATGGCGGCTTCGGTCAGGGTTTCGTTCGGGTCCAGGTGGCCGGCAGGCTGATTGAGCACGGCGCGGCCGCCTTTGAGCTCTTCGACCATCAGGAAGCGGCCGTTGTCTTCGACGATAGTGGCGACGGTGATGTGGGGTTGCCAGGTCATAAAACGGCCTCGATCAAGTGTGCAGGAATTTTACTGTCGGCACCGGTCAGTGTGGGAGCGGGCTTGCTCGCGAATGCGGTGGGTCAGATTATGCATCGGGCGACTGGTACACCGCATTCGCGAGCAAGCCCGCTCCCACATTTTTATCCGGTTGTTTCAGAAAAAAAACGCTGGGCACAAACAGAAGCCCCGGCACGGGGCCGGGGCTTCTTTGCATCCTTACAACCTTACTTCAACTTGGCAATGGCCGCGTTGAGGGTGTTGCTTGGACGCATGGCTTTGCTGGTCAGCTCTGGGCTCGGCGCGTAGTAGCCGCCGATGTCCACTGGCTTGCCCTGTACGGCGTTCAGCTCGGCAACGATGGTCGCCTCGTTGTCGCTCAGGGTTTTGGCCAGTTCGCCGAACTGCGCTTGCAGTGCAGTGTCTTCGGTCTGGGCGGCCAGGGCTTGAGCCCAGTACAGCGCCAGGTAGAAGTGGCTGCCGCGGTTGTCGATGTTGCCAACTTTGCGCGATGGCGACTTGTTGTTGTCAAGGAACTGGCCGGTGGCCTGGTCCAGGGTCTTGGAGAGTACCAGGGCTTTCGGGTTGTTGTACGTCACACCCAAATGCTCAAGGGAGGCCGCCAGGGCCAGGAACTCGCCCAGGGAATCCCAGCGCAGGAAGTTTTCTTCAACCAGTTGCTGCACGTGCTTGGGAGCCGAACCGCCGGCGCCGGTTTCGAACAGGCCGCCGCCATTCATCAGCGGCACAATCGACAGCATCTTGGCGCTGGTGCCCAGTTCCATGATCGGGAACAGGTCGGTCAGGTAGTCGCGCAATACGTTACCGGTCACCGAGATGGTGTCCAGGCCCTTGCGGGTGCGCTCCAGGGTGAACTTCATCGCGTCGACCGGCGACATGATGCGGATGTCCAGGCCGTCGGTGTTGTGGTCTTTGAGGTAGGCTTGAACCTTCTCGACTACCACGCCGTCGTGCGCGCGCTGTGGGTCCAGCCAGAAGATGGCCGGGGTGTTGCTGGCGCGGGCACGATTGACGGCCAGTTTGACCCAGTCCTGGATCGGCGCGTCTTGGGTCTGGCACATGCGGAAGATGTCGCCGGCTTCAACAGCCTGTTCCATCAGCAGGTTGCCCTTGCTGTCGGTGACGCGGACAACGCCGTCAGCCTTGATCTGGAAGGTCTTGTCGTGGGAGCCGTACTCTTCGGCTTTCTTCGCCATCAGGCCAACGTTTGGCACGCTGCCCATGGTGGTTGGGTCGAAAGCGCCATTGGCCTTGCAGTCTTCGATGACGGCTTGGTAGATGGTGGCGTAGCAGCGATCCGGGATCACCGCCTTGGTGTCGTGCAGCTGGCCGTCGGTGCCCCACATTTTGCCGGAGTCACGGATCATGGCCGGCATCGAGGCGTCGACAATAACGTCGCTCGGCACGTGCAGGTTGGTGATGCCTTTGTCGGAGTTGACCATCGCCAGCGATGGGCGAGCGGCGTAGACCGCTTGAATGTCAGCTTCGATTTGCGCCTGTTGCTCGGCAGGCAGGGCCTTGATGCGAGCGTACAGGTCGCCGATGCCGTTGTTCAGGTTGAAGCCGATCTGCGCAAGCAACGGGGCGTGCTTGGCCAGGGCGTCTTTATAGAACTCGGCAACGATCTGGCCGAACATGATCGGGTCGGAGACCTTCATCATGGTGGCTTTGAGGTGAACCGACAGCAGCACGCCTTGTTTCTTGGCGTCTTCGATTTCAGCGGCGATGAAGCTGCGCAGGGCTTTTTTGCTCAGCACGGCGGTGTCGATGATTTCGCCGGCCTGTAGCGAGGTCTTTTCTTTCAAGACGGTCGCGGTGCCGTCTTTGGCGATCAGCTCGATCTTCACCGCGTCAGCGGCTTCGATCTGTACGGCTTTTTCGCTGCCGTAGAAGTCGCCGTTGCTCATGTGCGCGATGTGCGACTTGGAGTCAGCTGCCCAGGCGCCCATTTTGTGCGGGTGCTTGCGCGCATAGTTCTTGACCGACAGCGGTGCGCGGCGGTCGGAGTTGCCTTCGCGCAGTACCGGGTTCACGGCGCTGCCCTTGACCTTGTCGTAACGTGCACGGGTTTCTTTTTCCGCGTCGGTGGTTACGGTTTCCGGGTAGTCCGGCAGGGCGTAGCCCTGGGCCTGCAGTTCCTTGATCGCCGCTTGCAGCTGCGGCGTCGAGGCGCTGATGTTAGGCAGCTTGATGATGTTGGCTTCAGGCGTAACGGCCAGGTCGCCCAGTTCGGCGAGGTGGTCCGGGATAGCCTTGGCGCCCAGTTGCTCGGGGAAGCTTGCGAGGATGCGCGCGGCGAGGGAAATGTCGCGGGTTTCCACAGCAATATCAGCGGAAGCGGTGAAGGCCTCTACGATAGGCAGCAGTGAATAGGTGGCGAGGGCTGGGGCTTCGTCGGTGAAGGTGTAGATGATCTTCGAGCGGGTGGGCATATTCGGATTAACTCTCTTCTTTGCTGAAAGCGTGCGCAGAAACTCGAGATGCGCCGGGTGGAGCGCGTTCGTTCAAAGTCATCCATGAGCGAAATGTCGAGGTTTCTTCGCGGTGATGTTGGGTTGCATCAGTCGAGCGTCAAGCGGGTGGACTATTGTAGTAGTCCTGCTTTCTGGCGGAGGGCATCGTTCTAGAGCGGTCCACCGTCGTGACTCTTGGGTCAGCGGCGGCATTATACATAGGTCGCTATGCTTACGCCGAGCCTTCATACAAAAGGTGTGTCGTCCATTGGTCTAAAGGTCGCAGGTTGCCAGGTGCGACCAAAGTCGCACGATATGCTCAAGATTGGCGATTTTGCCGTTTCTTTCAGGCTTGTAGGCGACAAATTATGCTGTTTTCGAGGCAAATGAGCGGGGCGCGAGGTTTCAGTCGCCTTTTATCTGGAGTAGGCTCGAACGCAGCCAGATGTTCAATCCATAGATGGAGTTCAGCATGGGATACAAGAAGATTCAGGTTCCGGCAGTCGGCGACAAAATCACCGTCAATGCAGACCATTCTCTCAATGTTCCTGATCAACCGATCATCCCTTATATAGAAGGTGACGGTATTGGCGTCGACATCAGCCCGGTGATGATCAAGGTAGTCGACGCAGCTGTTGAAAAGGCTTATGGCGGCAAGCGCAAAATCTCCTGGATGGAGGTGTATGCCGGCGAGAAAGCAACTCAAGTTTACGACCAGGACACCTGGCTGCCCCAGGAAACCCTGGATGCGGTCAAGGACTACGTGGTTTCCATCAAAGGCCCGTTGACGACCCCGGTCGGTGGTGGCATTCGTTCGTTGAACGTGGCGCTGCGCCAACAGCTCGACCTGTATGTGTGCCTGCGCCCGGTGCGGTGGTTTGAAGGTGTGCCCAGCCCGGTCAAGAAGCCCGGCGATGTTGACATGACTATTTTCCGTGAGAACTCCGAGGATATTTACGCCGGTATCGAATGGAAAGCCGGTTCGCCGGAGGCGATCAAGGTCATCAAGTTCTTGAAAGAAGAAATGGGTGTCACCAAAATCCGCTTCGATCAGGACTGCGGGATTGGCATCAAGCCAGTTTCCAAAGAGGGCACCGAGCGCCTGGCGCGCAAAGCCCTGCAATATGTAGTGGATAACGACCGTGATTCGCTGACCATCGTGCACAAAGGCAACATCATGAAGTTCACCGAGGGTGCCTTCAAAGAATGGGCCTACGGCATCGCCGAGAAAGAGTTTGGCGCGACCCTGCTCGACGGCGGCCCATGGATGCAGTTCAAAAACCCGAAAACCGGCAAGAATGTGGTGGTCAAGGACGCAATTGCCGACGCCATGCTTCAGCAAATCCTGCTGCGTCCGGCTGAGTATGATGTGATCGCTACGCTCAACCTTAACGGTGACTACCTTTCCGACGCCCTGGCGGCGGAGGTGGGCGGTATCGGTATTGCACCGGGGGCCAACCTGTCGGACACCGTGGCCATGTTCGAAGCCACCCACGGCACTGCGCCCAAGTATGCCGGCAAGGATCAGGTCAACCCGGGTTCATTGATTCTGTCGGCAGAAATGATGCTGCGGCACATGGGCTGGACGGAAGCGGCTGACTTGATTATCAAGGGCACCAATGGCGCCATTTCGGCCAAGACCGTGACCTATGACTTCGAGCGCTTGATGGAGGGCGCCAAGTTGGTGTCGTCCTCGGGCTTTGGCGATGCGTTGATTTCGCATATGTGAGTCTGAGGCTATAAAAAAACCGGCGGCTCTGATGAATCAGGCCGCCGGTTTTTTAGTTGTTCAAGCGCTGATCAGGCCGTTTGTTTCTTTTTTGATTGAGTAGGTTGATCAGTCTTGAGCCCCTTGTCGTGAGTGTCGTCGTGGGCTTTTCTAAGTTCAGCCACGCATGCTGCGCAGATGGCGACAGCGTGGAGGCCTTTGGGGCCCTGAACGATGTCGAACTGTACGGCTTGGCCCGCTTTCAGCGTCTTGTACCCCTCCATGGTGATCGCTGAGTAATGCGCGAAGAGGTCTTCGGTCTTACCGTCTTCATTGATAAAGCCATACCCTTTGGCATTGTTGAACCATTTGACCTTTCCGATCTTGACGCCAGACATAACCATATCCCTCTGCACCAGACTCCATCACTGGAGTATCATCCAGTTTATCCGTCCTAACCCGAATAAATAAGGTTGACTGCGCGGACCTTTTTTACCCACTGTGGGCTCTATTGGTTGTAACACCGATTCGCCGATAGTCAAGGCGACCGTATAGTCAGAGTTGAAATTCTGACAGGTCGCCCCCACCACTGTATTTGAACCACTGACGAACCTTTCTTTCCATGCATGCAAACAGCCAGATTCGACTAACATTCAATCAGGATCGCCCGGATCAGGAACATGATGACGACGGTTCTGCAGGCATTGCTGTTCAGGAGGCGAAGCCTGCCTTACAGGCGCCGCCGATGTACAAGGTGGTTTTGTTCAATGATGACTACACACCGATGGATTTCGTGGTCGAAGTACTCGAGGTGTTTTTTAACCTGAACCGCGAGTTGGCGACCAAGGTAATGCTGGCCGTTCACACAGAAGGACGGGCAGTATGTGGAGTGTTTACCCGTGACATCGCCGAGACAAAGGCAATGCAGGTCAACCAGTACGCCAGGGAAAGCCAGCATCCGCTACTCTGTGAAATCGAGAAGGACGGTTAACGCCGACCACTTGGGTATGAGGTGAAGCTATGTTAAACCGCGAGCTCGAAGTCACCCTCAATCTTGCCTTCAAGGAGGCCCGTTCGAAGCGTCATGAATTCATGACCGTCGAACACCTGCTGCTGGCACTTTTGGATAACGAAGCTGCCGCCACCGTTCTACGTGCGTGCGGCGCCAACCTCGACAAACTCAAGCATGACCTGCAGGAGTTTATCGACTCCACAACGCCACTGATCCCCGTGCATGACGAGGACCGCGAAACCCAGCCAACCCTGGGCTTCCAGCGGGTATTGCAGCGCGCTGTTTTCCATGTACAGAGCTCCGGTAAGCGTGAAGTCACAGGCGCCAATGTGCTTGTGGCGATCTTCAGCGAACAGGAAAGCCAGGCGGTGTTCCTGCTGAAACAGCAGAGCGTTGCCCGTATTGATGTCGTCAACTACATCGCCCACGGTATCTCCAAAGTGCCTGGGCACGGCGATCATTCCGAGGGTGAGCAGGATATGCAGGACGACGAGGGCGGTGAGTCTTCTTCTTCGGGCAATCCACTGGATGCCTATGCCAGCAACCTCAATGAACTGGCGCGCCAGGGGCGGATCGATCCGCTGGTGGGGCGTGAGCTTGAGGTTGAGCGTGTAGCGCAGATCCTCGCGCGTCGTCGCAAGAACAATCCGTTGCTGGTGGGTGAGGCGGGTGTGGGTAAAACCGCGATCGCTGAAGGCCTGGCCAAGCGCATTGTCGATAACCAGGTGCCTGACCTGCTGGCCAACAGCGTTGTCTACTCCCTGGACCTGGGCGCGTTGCTCGCCGGGACCAAGTACCGTGGCGATTTCGAGAAGCGCTTCAAAGCGCTGCTCGGCGAGCTGAAAAAACGCCCGCAGGCGATCCTGTTTATTGATGAAATCCACACCATTATTGGTGCCGGTGCGGCATCCGGTGGGGTGATGGATGCCTCGAACCTGCTCAAGCCGCTGCTGTCCTCGGGTGATATCCGCTGCATCGGTTCGACCACGTTCCAGGAATTCCGTGGCATTTTCGAGAAAGACCGTGCCTTGGCACGCCGCTTCCAGAAAGTCGACGTGTCCGAGCCTTCGGTTGAAGACACCATCGGCATCCTGCGCGGTCTCAAGGGGCGTTTCGAAGCGCACCACGGCATCGAGTACACCGATGAGGCGCTGCGTGCCGCTGCTGAGCTGGCGTCGCGTTACATCAATGACCGGCACATGCCGGACAAGGCTATCGACGTGATCGACGAGGCGGGTGCCTACCAGCGCCTGCAGCCGGTTGAGAAACGTGTGAAGCGCATCGACGTGCCTCAAGTCGAGGACATCGTGGCGAAGATCGCGCGGATTCCGCCAAAACACGTCAACAGTTCCGACAAGGAGCTGCTGCGTAACCTGGAGCGCGACCTCAAGCTCACCGTGTTCGGTCAGGATGCTGCCATCGATGCGCTGTCCACCGCGATCAAGTTGTCGCGCGCGGGCCTCAAGTCGCCGGACAAGCCTGTCGGTTCGTTCCTGTTCGCAGGCCCGACCGGCGTCGGCAAGACCGAAGCGGCGCGGCAGTTGGCCAAGGCCATGGGGATCGAATTGGTACGCTTCGACATGTCCGAATACATGGAGCGCCACACCGTGTCGCGCCTGATCGGTGCGCCTCCGGGCTATGTCGGGTTCGACCAGGGCGGCCTGTTGACCGAGGCGATCACCAAACAGCCGCACTGCGTATTGCTCCTCGATGAAATCGAGAAGGCCCACCCGGAAGTCTTCAACCTGCTGCTGCAGGTCATGGACCACGGCACCCTGACCGACAACAACGGGCGCAAGGCGGACTTTCGCAACGTGATCGTGATCATGACCACCAACGCCGGCGCCGAAACCGCCGCGCGGGCTTCGATCGGCTTTACGCATCAGGATCACTCTTCCGATGCGATGGAAGTGATCAAGAAAAGCTTCACGCCGGAGTTCCGCAACCGTCTGGACACCATTATCCAATTTGGTCGCCTCAGCCATGAGGTTATCAAAAGCGTGGTGGACAAGTTCCTTACCGAGCTTCAAGCGCAGTTGGAAGACAAGCGCGTGCAGCTGGATGTGACGGAAGCGGCGCGCAGTTGGATCGCCGAAGGTGGCTACGACGCGGCAATGGGCGCTCGCCCAATGGCGCGTCTGATTCAGGACAAGATCAAGCGGCCGCTGGCCGAAGAGATCCTGTTCGGCGAGCTTTCCGACCATGGCGGTGTGGTGCACATCGACCTGAAGGACGGCGAGCTGACCTTCGAGTTCGAAACCACGGCAGAAATGGCCTGATAGCGAACTGCAACACAGCAAAAAGGCGCCGAAAGGCGCCTTTTTGCTGTCTGTCCCAGGCACCGAAGATCAAATGTGGGAGCGGGCTTGCTCGCGAAGGCGGCCGATCAGTTGACTCATCTGTAACGGGCACACCGCCTTCGCGAGCAAGCCCGCTCCCACAGGATTTTGTGGTGTCAGGTAAACAGCGCACACACAAAAACGCCCGGCATAACCGGGCGTTTTGTATTGACTTGATTAACGAGCGCGGTAAGTGATGCGCCCTTTGCTCAAGTCATAGGGCGTCAGCTCGACGCGCACTTTGTCGCCGGTAAGAATACGAATGTAGTTCTTGCGCATCTTGCCGGAGATATGCGCGGTTACGACGTGCCCATTTTCCAACTCCACACGAAACATGGTGTTGGGCAGGGTGTCGACGACAGTGCCTTCCATTTCGAAGCTGTCTTCTTTCGACATGCAGTAAAGCCCTCGGTATCCAGTGAATGGCCCGGTGCAACTGCGCCAGGCAAAAGCGGCGTGCATTGTGCCCGAAAAAGGGTGTTTAAGCCAAGGGGTTCTAGTTAAGCGTTACCCATCTTTGATTAATCAGTAGCTCAATGGGCCGATATTGGGTCTTGTAGTTCATCTTTTTGCAGTTTTTGATCCAGTATCCGAGGTACACCGCTTCCAGTTCCTGGCGCAGGGCTTCGCCGATTTGCCACAGGATCGCAAAGCGTCCCAGGCTGCGGCGTTCTTCGGCCGGCTCATAGAAGGTGTACACCGCCGACAGGCCGTTGGGCAGCAAGTCGGTCACAGCGACCGCCAGCAGGCGCCCGTCCAGGCGGAACTCGTAGAAACGCGAAAAGGGCAGGTCGCGCACCAGGAACGTCGAAAACTGATCGCGGCTGGGCGGGAACATGTCGCCGTCGGCATGACGTTGCTCGATGTAGCGCTGGTAGAGGTCGAAATATTCTTCGCTGAAGTGCGGCTTGGTGGCGGTGATCGTCAGGTCTGCATTGCGCTTGAGGATGCGTTTCTGGTTGCGGTCCGGCAAAAATTGCGCAGCCGGGATGCGCGCCGGCACGCACGCATTGCAGTTCTGGCAATGGGGGCGGTACAGGTGATCGCCGCTGCGCCGAAACCCCATCTCCGACAGGTCGGCATACACGTGCACGTCCATTGGCTGGCTGGGGTCGAGGAACAGCGTGGTGGCCTGCTCGTCGGGCAGATAGCTGCAAGAGTGGGCTTGAGTGGCATAAAACTTCAAGCGCGCCAGCTCGGTCATGATCAACCCTCGGGGTAAGCTTTGAAATAAGTGTAAGCCAGGTGCGAGGAAGTCGCCTAGGAAACCCACGGTCCAGAGCTGGGTTGGTCCAAATGGTTGTGCAGGAAGCCAGCAAAGTCGCTGCGCGGTATGGCGCGGGCACCGAGGCTGTGCAGGTGGTCATTGGGCATTTGGCAGTCAATCAGCACAAAACCCCAGGCCTGCAGCTGCCGAGTCAGCGTGGCGAAGCCGAATTTTGAAGCGTTATCGGCGCGGCTGAACATCGACTCGCCAAAGAACAATTGGCCCATCGCCAGGCCATACAGGCCGCCGACCAGTTCTCCCTGGTCCCACACCTCCACGGAATGCGCGTAACCGCGCTGGTGCAGCGCCAGGTAGGCGCTTTGGATGCCTTCGGTGATCCAGGTGCCATCGGCATAGCTGCGTGGCGCGGCGCACGCTTGGATGACGGCGGCGAAGTCCTGGTCAAAGGTCACGGTGTAACGCTGCTGGCGCAACAATTTGCCGAGACTGCGCGAGATGTGCAGCTCGTCGGGAAATATCACCGTGCGCGGGTCCGGTGACCACCAGAGGATGGGCTGGCCTTCGGAAAACCACGGAAAGCAGCCGTGTCGGTAGGCCTGGATCAGTCGTTCGGCCGACAAGTCGCCACCGGCGGCAAGCAGGCCATTGGGTTCGCGCATGGCCTTGGCCAGCGGCGGAAAAGTCAGGGAATCGCGTTGCAACCAGGTCAGCATGGCATCCAGGCTTACGGAAGGGGAGGGCAGTGGCAGGTAGGTCGCCTGCCGCAAGAGAGATGATTATTGTCGACGCAGCGCTGTGGGGCCAGCCCGAATCGGACATCGGCCCGGATTAGCGTGAGCGCGTGTTGCTGCAACTCTACCCCTTGGGCGCGGTCGTAATCGGGTCTGGCGCATGCAGGCCATTTGCCAAGCTTGCCTGGATTGCTAAAAACAGCTCATAAGCCTTTGTCAGCAAAGACAATGCATGCTCAAATTGAACATGCTGTGACACTTGAATTGTCTATGCTGTGCGGTGATGGGCAAGGGCGTGGCATCGTGGGCGCAAACCCGTACAATGCGGCCATTATGGCGTTATCGCCATTTCGCCCGAATATCACCGGGTGTTAAACGTAGATTCACCGATAGTGGTTAATTTTCAGCTGCTCGGATTGGGCAGTATTGCAGTCATTCAACAGATGGACGCGCTAAAGGCGCAGGAAAAGACCCGTTTTGAAGAAATCCGCCGCAACACCTAAAGCAGCAGTCGTGCCGGCCTGGCGCCAGCACCTGCACTACCGACTCAAGGAAGGCGCACTGATCGCCATCGGCGCGCTGTGCCTGTTCCTGATGATGGCCTTGCTCACCTATGGCAAGGACGATCCAGGCTGGAGCCACAACAGCAAGATCGAAGACGTGCAGAACTTCGGCGGCCCCGCCGGTTCCTACAGCGCCGACATCCTGTTTATGGTGTTGGGTTACTTCGCGTATATCTTCCCGCTGCTGCTGGCGATCAAGACCTGGCAGATCTTCCGCCAGCGTCACGAGCCGTGGCAGTGGAGCGGCTGGCTGTTCTCCTGGCGCTTGATCGGCCTGGTGTTCCTGGTGCTGTCCGGCGCCGCGTTGGCACATATTCACTTCCATGCACCCACCGGCCTGCCGGCGGGCGCGGGCGGTGCGCTGGGCGAAAGCCTCGGCGATCTGGCGCGCAAGACCCTGAACATCCAGGGCAGCACCTTGATGTTTATCGCATTGTTCCTGTTCGGCCTCACGGTGTTCACCGACCTGTCGTGGTTCAAGGTGATGGACGTGACCGGCAAGATCACCCTCGACCTGCTCGAATTGTTCCAGGGCGCCGCCAACCGCTGGTGGTCGGCCCGCGTTGATCGCAAACGCATGGTTGCGCAGCTGCGCGAGGTGGATACCCGCGTCAATGAGGTGGTAGCCCCGACCACCCCGGACCGGCGCGAGCAGGCCAAGGTCAAGGAACGCCTGATCGAACGCGAGCAGGCCCTGAGCAAGCACATGTCGGACCGCGAGAAGCAGGTGCCGCCAGTGATCGCCCCGGCGCCGCCCAAGGCGCCCGAGCCGAGCCATCGCGTGCAAAAAGAGAAACAGGCGCCGTTGTTTGTCGACAGCGCCGTGGAAGGCACCTTGCCGCCGATCTCGATTCTCGACCCGGCCGAAAAGAAACAACTCAATTATTCCCCGGAGTCCCTGGCGGCTGTCGGCCATCTGCTGGAAATCAAGCTCAAGGAATTCGGCGTCGAAGTCTCCGTGGATTCGATCCACCCAGGCCCGGTGATTACCCGTTACGAAATCCAGCCGGCTGCCGGCGTCAAGGTCAGCCGCATCTCCAACCTGGCGAAAGACTTGGCGCGTTCCCTGGCCGTGACCAGTGTACGTGTGGTGGAAGTGATCCCCGGCAAGACCACCGTGGGCATCGAGATTCCCAACGAAGACCGCCAGATCGTGCGCTTCTCCGAAGTGCTGTCGACGCCGGAATACGACAACTTCAAATCGCCGGTCACCCTGGCCCTGGGCCACGACATCGGCGGCAAGCCAGTGATCACCGACCTGGCGAAGATGCCGCACTTGCTGGTAGCCGGTACGACCGGTTCCGGTAAGTCCGTGGGCGTGAACGCGATGATCCTGTCGATCCTGTTCAAGTCCGGCCCCGATGACGCCAAGCTGATCATGATCGACCCGAAGATGTTGGAACTGTCGATCTACGAAGGCATTCCGCACCTGCTGTGCCCGGTGGTCACCGACATGAAGGACGCCGCCAACGCCTTGCGCTGGAGCGTGGCCGAGATGGAGCGCCGCTACAAGCTGATGGCGAAGATGGGCGTACGTAACTTGTCGGGCTTCAACGCCAAGGTCAAGGAAGCCCAGGACGCCGGCACGCCGCTGACCGATCCGCTGTACAAGCGCGAAAGCATCCACGACGAAGCGCCGCTGTTGGTCAAGCTGCCGACCATTGTGGTGGTGGTCGACGAATTTGCCGACATGATGATGATCGTCGGCAAGAAGGTTGAAGAGCTGATCGCGCGTATCGCCCAGAAGGCGCGTGCGGCCGGTATCCACTTGATCCTGGCCACCCAGCGGCCATCGGTGGACGTGATCACCGGCTTGATCAAGGCCAACATTCCTACGCGCATGGCGTTCCAGGTCTCCAGCAAGATTGACTCGCGCACCATCATTGACCAGGGCGGCGCCGAACAGCTGCTGGGCCACGGTGACATGCTCTACATGCCACCGGGCACCAGCCTGCCGATCCGGGTTCACGGCGCGTTTGTTTCCGATGACGAAGTACACCGCGTGGTGGAAGCCTGGAAACTGCGCGGCGCACCGGAATACAACGACGATATCCTCGCCGGTGTCGAAGAGGCCGGCAGCGGCTTCGACGGTGGCAGCAGCGGTGGCGACGATGACGCCGAAACCGACGCGCTGTACGACGAAGCCGTGGCCTTCGTGCTGGAAAGCCGCCGTGCCTCGATCTCTGCGGTGCAGCGCAAACTGAAAATCGGCTACAACCGCGCCGCCCGCATGATCGAATCCATGGAAAACGCCGGCGTCGTGACCGCAATGAACACCAACGGTTCGCGCGAAGTCATCGCCCCCGGGCAGATGCGCGACTGATCTCGTGCCGCGTGGCAGCACGCGGCACGCCCTAACGACTCAATGAGGACTCCCATGCGTCTTATCCGCATGCTGTTGTTGCCGGCACTGGCCCTGACCGCCGTTTCGGCTCACGCTGACCCGGCCTCTGTGGCCAGCCTGACCAACCTGTTGGACAAATCCAAGACCCTGACCGCGCGCTTCTCCCAGCTGACCCTGGATGGCGGTGGCACCCGGTTGCAGGAAACCGCCGGTGAAATGGCCGTGCAGCGCCCAGGCCTGTTCTATTGGAAGACCGACGCGCCGAACGAACAGACCATCGTTTCCGACGGCCAGAAAGTCACCCTGTGGGACCCGGACCTGGAGCAGGCGACCATCAAGAAGCTTGACCCGCGTTTGAACCAGACCCCGGCGCTGCTGCTGTCGGGCGATGTGTCGAAGATCAGCGACAGCTTTGATATCACCTCCAAGCAAACCAGCAACGTGATTGAGTTCACCCTCAAGCCCAAATCCAAGGACACGCTGTTCGACAGCCTGCAATTGTCGTTCGGCAACGGCGTGATCAATAACATGCGCCTGATCGACAGTGTTGGTCAGCGCACCGACATCCTGTTCTCCGCAGTCAAGGCCAACGGTGCTGTGGATGCCTCCAAGTTCAAGTTCGTCATCCCCAAGGGTGCCGACGTGATCCAGGAATAAACTGCTCAGAGGTTTCAAGCGCTGCCCATGGATCTGTTTCGAAGTGACCCGATTGCTCAACCCCTGGCCGCGCGCTTGCGTTCGACCAACCTGGATGAGTACGTCGGGCAAGAACACCTGCTCGCTCGCGGCAAACCTTTGCGCGAAGCCCTGGAGCAGGGTGCACTGCACTCGATGATTTTCTGGGGGCCGCCGGGCGTGGGTAAAACCACCCTGGCGCGGCTGCTGGCGAAGGTCTCGGATGCGCACTTTGAGACGGTCTCGGCGGTGCTGGCCGGGGTCAAGGAGATCCGCCAGGCGGTTGAGGTGGCCAAGCAGCAGGCCGGGCAATACGGCAAGCGCACCATTTTATTTGTTGATGAAGTGCATCGCTTCAACAAGTCGCAGCAGGACGCGTTTTTGCCGTATGTCGAAGACGGCACGCTGATTTTTATCGGCGCAACCACCGAAAACCCTTCGTTTGAACTCAACAATGCATTGCTCTCGCGGGCGCGGGTCTATGTGCTCAAGAGCCTGGACGAAGCGGCGATGCGCAAACTGTTGCAGCGCGCCTTGAGCGAAGACAAGGGCTTGGGCAAGCGCCAGCTGAGTCTCAGCGACGAAGGCTTCAAGATTTTGATGAGCGCCGCCGATGGCGACGGTCGCCGCTTTCTCAACCTGCTGGAGAACGCTTCCGACCTGGCTGAAGACAACAGCGAGATTGGCGTCGACCTGTTGCAAAGCCTGCTCGGCGACACCCGCCGCCGCTTTGACAAAGGCGGCGAAGCCTTTTATGACCAGATCTCGGCGCTGCACAAATCCGTGCGCGGTTCCAACCCGGATGGCGCGCTGTACTGGTTTGCGCGGATGATCGACGGCGGTTGCGACCCGCTGTACCTCGCGCGCCGCGTGGTACGCATGGCCAGCGAAGACATCGGCAACGCCGACCCGCGTGCGCTGAGCCTGTGCCTCGCTGCCTGGGAAGTGCAGGAGCGCCTGGGCAGCCCGGAAGGCGAGTTGGCGGTGGCGCAGGCCATTACTTACCTGGCCTGCGCGCCAAAAAGCAACGCGGTGTACATGGGTTTCAAGTCGGCCCTGCGCGCCGCCGCCGAACACGGCTCGCTGGAGGTGCCGCTGCACCTGCGCAACGCGCCGACCAAGCTTATGAAGCAACTGGGCTACGGCGATGAATACCGCTATGCCCATGACGAGCCGGACGCCTATGCGGCCGGCGAAGACTATTTCCCCGATGAGCTTGAGCCGCAGCCGTTCTACCAGCCGGTGCCCCGTGGCCTGGAGCTGAAGATCGGCGAAAAGCTCAACCACCTCGCCCAACTTGATCGCCTCAGCCCCAAACAGCGGAGAAAGTAGTGCTCAAGACAATTCTTGCCGTGTCCGTAGCCGGCATCGCTGGTACATTGTTGCGTTTCGCCACCGGTACTTGGGTGAGCGCCAATTGGCCGAAGCATTTTTATGCGGCGACCTTGGCGGTCAACCTGGTGGGCTGCTTGATCATCGGGCTGTTGTACGGTTGGTTCCTGTTGCGCCCGGACGTGCCGATTGAGATTCGCGCCGGCTTGATTGTCGGCTTTGTAGGCGGTCTGACGACCTTTTCATCCTTTTCACTGGATACGCTGCGCCTGCTGGAAAGCGGGCAAGCCCTGGTTGCCTTCGGCTACTTGGGCATCAGCGTGTTCGGCGGGCTGCTCGCCACCTGGGCCGGCCTGTCCTTGACCAAACTTTGATAAACGAGAGACCGACATGCTCGATTCCAAACTGTTACGTAGCAACCTTCAGGACGTAGCGGACCGCCTGGCATCCCGTGGCTTTGCCTTGGATGTTGCGCGCATCGAAGCGCTGGAAGAACAGCGCAAGACCGTCCAGACCCGCACCGAAGCACTGCAGGCTGAGCGTAATGCGCGTTCCAAATCCATCGGCCAGGCCAAGCAGCGCGGTGAAGACATCGCGCCGCTGATGGCAGATGTCGAGCGCATGGGCACTGAGCTGTCCGACGGTAAAGTTGAGCTGGAAGGTATTCAGGGCGAGCTGGACTCGATCCTGCTGGGCATCCCCAACCTGCCGCACGAATCCGTGCCGGTTGGCGAAGACGAAGACGGCAACGTCGAAGTACGCCGCTGGGGCACGCCGAAAGCCTTTGATTTCGAAATCAAGGACCACGTTGCCTTGGGCGAACTGACCGGTGGCCTGGATTTCGAAACCGCCGCCAAAATGTCCGGCGCACGCTTTGCCTTGCTGCGCGGTCCAATCGCGCGCATGCACCGTGCCCTGGCGCAGTTCATGATCAACCTGCACACCGGCGAGCACGGCTACGAAGAGGCTTACACCCCGTACCTGGTGCAAGCCCCGGCGTTGATGGGCACCAGCCAACTGCCGAAATTCGAAGAAGACCTGTTCAAGATCAGCCGCGACGGCGAAGCCGACCTGTACCTGATCCCGACCGCTGAAGTGTCGCTGACCAACATCGTGGCTGGCGAGATCCTCGACGCCAAGCAACTGCCGTTGAAACTGGTCGCCCACAGCCCATGCTTTCGCAGTGAAGCCGGTGCCTCGGGTCGCGATACCCGCGGCATGATCCGCCAGCACCAGTTCGACAAGGTCGAGATGGTGCAAGTGGTCGAGCCGTCGACGTCCATGGAAGCCCTGGAAGGCCTGACCGCCAACGCCGAACGCGTGCTGCAACTGCTGGAGCTGCCGTACCGCGTTCTGGCGCTGTGCACCGGCGACATGGGTTTCAGTGCCGTGAAAACCTACGACCTCGAAGTGTGGGTGCCGAGCCAGGACAAATACCGCGAGATTTCGTCGTGCTCCAACTGCGGTGATTTCCAGGCGCGTCGCATGCAGGCGCGTTTCCGTAACCCGGAAACCGGCAAGCCGGAACTGGTGCACACCCTCAACGGTTCGGGCCTGGCGGTAGGCCGTACCCTGGTGGCCGTGCTGGAAAACTACCAGCAGGCTGACGGTTCGATCCGTGTGCCTGAGGTGCTCAAGCCGTACATGGCGGGCGTTGAGGTCATCGGTTAAATGGAATTTCTGCCGCTGTTTCATAACCTGCGCGGCAGTCGTGTGTTGGTCGTCGGTGGCGGGGAGATTGCTTTGCGCAAATCCCGGCTGCTGGCCGACGCCGGTGCGTTGCTGCGGGTGGTTGCTCCCCAGATCGAAGACCAGTTGCATGAACTGGTACTGGGCAGTGGCGGGGAACTGATTTTGCGTGGTTATCAGGAGGCCGACCTCGACGGTTGCACCCTGATCATCGCCGCGACCGACGACGAGCCACTGAACGCGCAAGTGTCCAGTGATGCCAAGCGTCGTTGCGTACCGGTCAATGTGGTGGATGCGCCGGCGTTGTGCAGCGTGATCTTCCCGGCGATTGTCGACCGCTCGCCCTTGGTGATTGCCGTGTCCAGCGGCGGCGATGCGCCGGTGCTGGCACGCCTGATCCGCGCCAAGCTGGAAACCTGGATTCCGTCCACCTATGGCCAATTGGCTGGGTTGGCGGCGCGTTTTCGTGCCCAGGTCAAAGGTTTGTATCCGGATGTGCAGCAGCGCCGTGCGTTCTGGGAAGAAGTTTTCCAGGGCCCGATTGCCGACCGCCAGCTAGCCGGGCAGGGCGATGAGGCCGAGCGTTTGCTGGTCGAGAAAGTCAACGGCAAACCGCCGCATGCGCCGGGCGAAGTCTATTTGGTGGGCGCAGGCCCGGGTGATCCGGACCTGCTGACCTTCCGCGCCCTGCGCCTGATGCAGCAAGCCGACGTGGTGCTTTACGACCGCTTGGTAGCACCGGCGATTCTCGAGTTGTGCCGTCGTGATGCCGAGCGTGTGTATGTCGGCAAACGTCGCGCCGACCACGCGGTGCCGCAAGACCAGATCAACCAGCAGTTGGTGGATTTGGCCAAGCAAGGCAAGCGTGTGCTGCGCCTCAAAGGTGGCGACCCGTTCATCTTTGGCCGGGGTGGCGAAGAAATCGAAGAGCTGGCGGCCCATGGCATTCCGTTCCAGGTGGTGCCGGGGATTACCGCAGCCAGTGGTTGCGCGGCGTATGCCGGGATTCCACTGACCCACCGCGACTATGCGCAATCGGTACGCTTCATCACCGGGCATTTGAAGAACGGCACCTCGGACCTGCCTTGGCATGACCTCGTTGGCCCGTCGCAGACCCTGGTGTTCTATATGGGCTTGATCGGCTTGCCGATCATCTGCGAGCAGTTGATCAAGCATGGGCGTGCGGCGGCTACCCCGGCGGCGTTGATCCAGCAGGGCACCACATCCAACCAGCGTGTCTTCACCGGCACATTGGCGGACCTGCCACGCATGGTGGCGGAGCATGAAGTGCATGCGCCTACCTTGGTGATCGTCGGTGAGGTGGTGGTGTTGCGCGAGAAGCTGAAGTGGTTTGAAGGCGCGCAATCCCAGGTTTGACACCCTACCTGTGGGGAAGGAGCAAGCTCCCTCCCCACAAGGTGTTCTCAGCTTGAGACACCTTTACCGTTTAATCGCTCACGATCATGCCCGGCATCAAACCCCTGCAACGCCCCCTTCGGCACAATCCCGGTTGGATTAATCGTGCGATGGCTCGCGTAGTAATGCCCTTTGATATGTGCAAAATCCACCGTCTCGGCCACCCCCGGCCACTGATACATCTCTTTCAGCCAGTTCGACAAATTCGGGTAATCGGCAATCCGCCGCACATTGCATTTGAAGTGGCTGTAATACACCGCATCAAAACGAATCAGCGTGGTGAACAGTCGCACATCGGCTTCAGTCAGGTACTCACCGGCCAAGTAGCGATGCTCACCCAGGTGCTGCTCCAAGTGATCCAGCTCGGCAAACACATCGTCAAACGCGCTTTCATAGGCTTTTTGCGAAGTGGCGAAGCCTGCGCGGTACACGCCGTTGTTCACGGCGGGGTAGATGCGTTCGTTCAGCGCGTCGATTGTCGAGCGTAACGCCTCGGGGTAGAAATCCAGCGTGTTGCCGGTCAGCTCGTTAAACGCGCTGTTGAACATGCGGATGATCTCCGCCGATTCATTGCTCACGATGCGCTTGAGCTTTTTGTCCCACAGCACTGGCACGGTGACGCGGCCGGTGTAGTCGGCAGTGTCGGCGGTGTAGCGCTGATGCATGTAGTCAAAACCATCAAGCGTGTCGCCGGTGGAGCCGTGGGCCTTGTCGAAGGTCCAGCCGTTTTCCAACATCAACCAGCTGACCACGGACACATCGATCAGGCTTTCCAGGCCCTTGAGCTTGCGCAGGATCAGGGTGCGATGGGCCCAGGGGCAGGCGAGGGAAACGTACAGGTGGTAGCGGCCTGCTTCGGCCTGGAAGCCCCCTTCGCCGCTCGGGCCAGGCTCGCCGTCGGCGGTGACCCAATTGCGCCGTTGCGCCTGTTCGCGCTGGAAAGCGCCGTCTGCGCTACTTTCGTACCACTGGTCTTTCCAGTGTCCTTCGATCAGCAAACCCATGACTGGCTCCTCTGCTAGTAAGCGTTGGAGCCCAGTCTAAAGGGATGAGTTCGAACTAAAAGCGCAAAGACCGGGCGCAAATGATCGATTAAATCGATTTGTCCCGTGCGTCCCAGTATTGCTGGGCCAGTTCGAAGGCCTGTTCCCGTGGGTGGCCGAGACCGCGCAAGGCCAGGGCCATGGTGGCGATCAGGGCCAGTTGCGGGTAGCTGTCCTCGACGTCACCGCGCCACAGCGCTTTCAGATGCTCGGGTTCCAGGCTGGCCGGTTTGACGTGGCGTTGAGCGGAGAGGGCGGGCCACTCTTCGTCCCAGCTTTCGCCGCCGGTGGTGCCGTACAGGTGGCTGATCGTGTCCGGGTTGATCTCGACCTCGCCGCCATCGCCCTTGACCACAATCACGTTGTCACCGAGCAGGCCGCTGGCATCGCGGTGCACGCCTTGGTAACCGGGGTGGAAGATGCTTTGCAGGCCGCAACGGGCGTTCAGCGGGTTGAGCAGGCGCGCCAGTGAGTGGACCGGTGAGCGCAGGCCCAAGGTGTTGCGCAGGTCAATCATGCGCTGCAACTGCGGTGCCCAATCGCCCAGTGGAATAAACGCCAGGTTGCCTTGCTCAAAGGCCGTCTCGACCTGTTGCCAGTTACGGCACAAGGGGATTTGCAGGCCTTCGAGCAGTTGCTCGGTGTACAGCCGGCCAGCGGTGTGAGCACCACCGCCGTGCATAAGAATGCGCACGCCGTTTTGCGCCAGGCACTTGGCCGCCAGCAGATACCACGGCAGGTGGCGTTTCTTGCCGGCATAGGTCGGCCAGTCGACATCCACATTCAGCGTCGGCGCATTCAGGCGTTCGCGCACGGCCTCGGTGAAACCGGCGAGTTCTTCCGGGCTTTCTTCTTTATGACGCAGCAGCATCAGGAACGCGCCGAGCTGGGTGTCTTCGACTTTTTCGTCGAGCAGCATGCCCATGGCTTCACGGGCTTCCTCGCGGGTGAGGTTGCGCGCACCGCGCTTGCCTTTGCCCAGGATGCGCACGAACTGCGCAAACGGGTGCTCGGCAGGGGTTTCAAGGGTCAGCGGGGCAAAGTCGGTCATAAGCAATTCGTCGGCCTGGGCAGGCCCGCCAGCTTGGCGGCGAGTTTGGCGGGAGTGCCGTTGAACAAGGTGTTGAGGTGCAGGCTGTTGCCCTTTTCCGGGCCCAGCTTCAAGGCGGTGTACTTGATCAGCGGGCGCGTGGCGGGCGACAGCTGGAATTCTGCATAGAAGCCGCGCAGCAGTTCGAGGATTTCCCAGTGGGCGGCGGTCAATTCCAGCGGTTCGGCGGCGGCGAGGGCATTGGCGACCTCGGCGGACCAGTCATTGAGGTCGACGAGGTAGCCGTCCTTGTCCAGTTCGAGGGTGCGTGAACCTACGGTCAGGGTGTTCATAGCCAGGTGTTGACCTTGTCGTAGTCGATCGACAACTGCACAAAACCTGGGTAGTCCACGCTGTCGGCCCAGTCCGGCAGGGGCAGGTTGCGCGCCTGCATGTCTTCGGCCAGCACAAAGACTTTCACGCCTTTGGTTTGCAGGGCGGGGTTGTGCAGGCCGTAAGCGCCATCGCCGCACAGCAGGATTGCGTCCTCGCTGCCGCACACACGCAGGCAACTGGCCAGGCGGCTGTCGGTAAACGGGGAGTGGGACACCACATGTAAAGTCGACATCAGAGGGTAATCACCTGGTCGTAACGGTCAATCAGTTGGGAGATTGCTTCGCTGCTCAGTGGTTGGGCGCTGGCGGGCGATGCCAGGCCGCGCTCAGCCAGGCTGTGGCTGCAGGCGAACACGTCGTCGATGCCAAACAGGCCCAGCGCCTGCAAGTTGGCGCTGAGGTCTTTTTGCTGCACGGCCTTGGCGTTCTGGTGCGGCGCCAGTTGAAACACGCCGTCATCCATGAATAACAGGCCAATCGGCAGGTCAAACGCGCCACCGGCCAGCACGATATCCAGCGCTTCGCGCGCGTTCGGCCCGGCCCACGGGGCCTGGCGGCTGATCACCAATAAAGATTTGGACATGTCACGGCCCTCCAAAACAGATCAGGCGGTCGGCAGCCTGGGCGGCGTCATGCAGCTGCCCAAGGCCCGACAGCACCCATGGCGCCGCCAGGTTCACCGCGCTACGTTGATAGCGCGTGGCTTCTTCGTTGTTGAGCACGCCACGGCGCAAGGCGGCGGCGATGCACACCACGGCGTCGAGCGAGTGCTGGTTTACCAACTCGCGCCATTGCCGGGCAATGTCTTGCTCATCCTGGGGCGCAACGATGTTATCGGAGGCGCTGTACACGCCGTCCTGATAAAAGAACAGCCGCACAATCTCATGCCCGCCGGCAAGCGCCGCCTGGGCGAACAGCAGGGCGCGGCGCGAGGAGGGCGCATGGGCGGCAGAAAACACAGCAATTGCAAACTTCATGGAACACTCTGCAAGCAAACGTGGGCCAATGATAAAGCCGGCGCCGCGAAAAAGCCCGCCGTGATCAAAACGGTCACTGTCGCTGATCGTTCTGACGATTGCCGGTAGGGCCAAGCCTGCCTACGCTGTGGGCATTCGAAACCCAAATGGAGTCTCCATGTCAGGTCCCTTGGCGTCCCTTAAAGTGCTGGATTTTTCCACCTTGCTGCCTGGCCCGTTTGCGTCCTTGATGCTGGCGGACATGGGCGCCGAGGTGCTGCGGATCGAATCACCGACGCGCATTGACCTGTTGCGGGTGTTGCCGCCCCATGACCGGGGCACCTCGGCGAGCCATGCCTACCTCAATCGCAACAAGCGCAGTTTGGCGCTGGATCTCAAGCAGGCCGAGGCGCTGCAGATCGTGCGGGAGTTGGTCAAGGACTACGACATTGTCCTTGAACAGTTTCGTCCCGGCGTGATGGAGCGCTTGGGGTTGGGGTATGCAGCGCTGAAGGCGATCAACCCCAGGCTGATTTATGTGTCGATCACCGGCTACGGCCAAACCGGCCCCTACAAGGGGCGCGCCGGGCACGATATCAACTACCTGGCGCTGGCGGGCATCGCCAGCCACACCGGGCGCCAGGGCAGCGGCCCACTGCCGCTGGGAGTGCAATTGGCGGATGTCGGCGGTGGCTCGCTGCACGCGGTAGTGGGGTTGCTGGCGGCGGTGATTGCGCGGCAGCACAGCGGGGTTGGCCAATACCTGGATGTGAGCATGACCGATTGCTCATTCAGCCTGAACGCCATGGCCGGCGCGGGTTACCTGGCGTGTGGGGTGGAGCCGGAATGGGAAACGCATGTGCTCAACGGCGGCAGTTTTTACGATTACTACCGCTCCCGGGATGGGCGCTGGATGTCGGTCGGCAGCCTGGAGCCCGCGTTTATGCAGCAATTGTGCGAGGCGCTGGGGCGGCCGGAGTTGGCGGTGCAAGGCCTGTCACCCAAGCCTGAACAGCAAAAAGCCCTCAAGCTGGCGCTGCAGGTCGAGTTTGAGAAGCGTAGCTTTGATGAGTTGCGCGAGTTGTTTGCGGGCGTGGATGCGTGCGTGGAGCCGGTATTGAGCCTGAGTGAAGCGGTGGAGCATCCGCAGCTGAAGGCGCGGGAGTTGGTCAGCCAGGTGCCACGGGGCGATGGCTCGACTCAAGCGCAAATTGCTTGCCCGCTGAAGTTTTCAGAGGGGTTGCCAGAGGCTCGGCATATTGGAGCGGCTGTGGGGGCGCACAGTGATGAGGTGTTGGCTGAGTTAGGCTTGAGTGCTCAGCGGATAGAAGCATTGCGGCGAGCCAAGGTCGTTGGGTAGTGCCTGATCTGACGCCTTCGCAGGCAAGCCAGCTCCCACATTGGACCGGTTTGTCATGTCGACCGCTGAATACTGTGGGGCTTGCCTGCGATAGGGCCCTCACTCCACCCGAGTTTGCCCGGTGTACACCAAGGTATGCCGGCACCGCCGACACAAATACCGGCGCCCCTGGTTCACCAAGCCATGACGCTGGGCCGAAAACGGGAAATCACTGTCGGCACACGGGCAGCGGTAGATATACCGGGTCACTTGCCGGCGTTTGATTTCATAGGTGTGGCAGCGATCCGGCGGCAGTTCGTAAACTCCGCGCATGATCAATTGCCATTCCTCGCCATGGGGCTGGATGCGTTCGCCAAACAATTGATGGGCAATCAGGTGCGCAACCTCATGGGCCACGGTCTGTTTCAGGAAATGTTGGCTGTTTTCACGGTACAACTGTGGGTTGAAACGCAGCAGGTTCTCGTGCAAATGCGCGACACCGGCCTTTTGGCCCCGCAGCTTGAGGCTGACCTGGGGGCGTTTGAAGCTTCGTTTAAAAAAGGATTCGGCTTGTAGGAAACAATCTTCGACGCGGGTATTGAGTTGCTCGGGCATGCTGACCATATCTCCAGAGACGTCCAGTATGCCGCAAAAGCAGGTGTTTCCGAATCTGTCAGGCGCCGAATGGTCATGCATAACGCACAAAGCCACCTTGCGGTGGCCTTGCCTAGGGTTTTCTCAGTTTAATTGGTATAGATCGGGCCTACGCCCAGGCCCCAGACGATGACGGTGAACGCCATGATCGCCACCAGCACCACCAGGCCTACCGCCAGCACCGAGCTGGAAAACAGGAAGCCTTCGTCCGGGTCGATGCTCATGAACGTCGGCAGCCCTACATAGAGCAAATACACCGTGTAGCAGATGGCGGCCGTGCCCACCACCATCCCCAGCCACATATGCGGGTACAGCGCCGCCAGCCCGCCGATAAACAGCGGTGTCGCGGTGTAGGTGGCAAACGCCACGCACCGCGCCATGCTGGGGCTGGCGTCGTAAGTGCGGGCCATCCAGTGAATGAACGCACCCATCACCGCTACGCCGCCGAGCATGGCGGCGTACGACATGATCGTCATCCACAACGCGCTTTCCTGGGTCAGCATGACCGGGGCGCGGTTGCCGATGACCCAGCCGACCTGAGTGGTGCCGATAAAAGCGGAAACGGCGGGGATCGCCGCGAGAATCAGGGTGTGAGTGAGGTACATGTGGCCGATACTTTCTTCTTTATCGCCACGAATTTCCCGCCATTCCTGGTCGGGATGGGTAAATAGCCCCACGACGTGATGGATCATGCCAGTCACTCCTGTCGTTATTACCATCGCCCCCCATCGGAGCGCCCACGGGCCAAATGGCCTCAAAGGTCCTGGATAGTTATGTGCGACCTCACGTCGCAGTATAGGAACTGATGACCGGAAAAACTGTAAGGCTTTAGAGCAAATTGCGCTGTAAACGTTGGCCCTAATCGCGGCGGGGTCTGTCAGGCGAGGCGCGATTAGAAATGTGGGAGCGGGCTTGCTCGCGAAGGCGTTGTGTCAGTTGATACATTCATCACAGGTACACCGCTTTCGCGAGCAAGCCCGCTCCCACATTGGATCTCGGCCAGTCTTAGCAGTAAAATACCCGGCTTTTCGTCACACACCTCTAGCGGATCCAAGCGCCATGGGCACTCTTACGGTCAACCAGAACAAACTGCAAAAACGCCTGCGTCGCCTGGCCGGTGAAGCGGTCGCCGATTTCAACATGATCGAGGACGGCGACAAGGTCATGGTCTGCCTCTCTGGCGGCAAAGACAGCTACACCCTGCTCGACGTGCTGCTGCACCTGCAAAAGGTCGCACCGATCAAGTTCGAGATCGTCGCCGTCAACATGGACCAGAAACAACCGGGCTTTCCCGAGCACGTACTGCCGGCCTACCTCAAAGCGCTGGGCGTCGAGTACCACATCGTCGAAAAAGACACCTACTCGGTGGTCAAGGAACTGATCCCGGAAGGCAAGACCACCTGCTCGCTGTGCTCGCGCCTGCGTCGTGGCACGCTGTACACCTTTGCCGATGAGATCGGCGCGACCAAGATGGCCCTCGGTCATCACCGCGATGACATCGTCGAAACCTTCTTCCTCAATATGTTCTTCAACGGCTCCCTCAAGGCCATGCCGCCCAAGCTGCGCGCCGATGACGGACGCAACGTGGTGATCCGTCCGCTGGCGTATTGCAACGAGAAAGACATCCAGGCCTACTCCGACTTCAAGCAATTCCCGATTATCCCGTGCAACCTGTGCGGCTCCCAGGAAAACCTGCAGCGCCAGGTGGTCAAGGAAATGCTCGTGGACTGGGAGCGCAAAACCCCAGGTCGCACCGAAAGCATCTTCCGCAGCCTGCAGAATGTGCAGCCGTCGCAGCTGGCCGACCGCAACCTGTTTGACTTCACGAGCCTGAAGATTGACGAGAGCGCCGCGTCGCGCTTCGTCAATGTTGTGAACCTCTGAGCCCATTCAATGCTCTGACACACGGCGCTTGCGAGCGCCGTTTTCAATTCAAACCCCAGGAGAGGGCATGCGCGATTACAAGTGGCTGCACGAATATTGTCTGAACCGCTTCGGTTCGGCGGCCGAGCTGGAAGCCCACCTGCCTGTGCCCAAGACCCCGGCGCAATTGCGCAAGATCAGTGATGATCGCTACCTGTCGACCCTGGCGCTGCGCGTGTTTCGCGCCGGGCTCAAGCACAGCGTGGTGGATGGCAAGTGGCCCGCGTTCGAGCAGGTGTTTTTTGGCTTCGACCCGGAAAAGGTCGTGTTGATGGGCGCGGAGCACCTGGAGCGCTTGATGCAGGACACGCGCATCATTCGTCACCTCGGCAAGCTCAAGAGCGTGCCGCGCAATGCGCAGATGATTTTGGACATCGAGCAGGAAAAAGGCAGTTTTGGCGCGTTTATCGCCGAGTGGCCGGTGACCGATATCGTCGGTTTGTGGAAATACCTGAGCAAGCACGGCCACCAGTTGGGCGGGCTGTCGGCGCCGCGCTTCTTGCGCATGGTGGGCAAGGACACGCTTGTGCCGAGCTATGACGTGGTGGCGGCGTTGAACGCGCAGAAGATCGTCGACAAAGCGCCGACCAGCCTGCGCGATTTAGCGACGGTGCAAGGGGCGTTCAACCAGTGGCATGCCGAGAGTGGGCGGCCGATGTGCCAGCTGTCGATGATGTTGGCTTACACCGTCAACCATTGAGACCGAGGTGAGGCCTTCGCAGGCAAGCCAGCTCCCACATTCGACCGCATTCCAAAGGATGTACGCGGACAAATGTGGGAGCGGGCTTGCTCGCGAAGACTGACTATCAGGCGCCGAATCTCTATCAGGCCTCAGCCAACCGCCTATTCAGTTGATGCCGCCAGCGCACATACAACAACGCCGTGCAAAACACCGCCAGGCTCGCGAGCATCTCCAGCACCCCGAACCACTGCCGGTTCGGGTCATACGCCGCCAGCGCGCCCTTGATGAAATACAAATTCACCACAAAGCACATCCACGAATGCCCGCGCGCGCTGCCCAGCAGCATGCCCGGCGCCAGCACCAGCAGCGGCACCAGTTCGATCAGCAGGATCACCCACGGGCGTGCGCCGTGCAGGTCGGCGACGAACAGGTAATACACGCACAGCAACCCGATCAGGCCGAGAAACGCCAGCAGGCTCAGTGCACGTGCCACCTTGACCCGTGGTTCCAGCCACGCCTGGGGTGGCAGGACCTTAGGCTTTCTGGCCACGGCCGTTCTCCAGCAGCATGGCGGTGGTGGCCAGGCGCAGGCCCAGGGCGCGGCACAGGGTGATCTCGTGTTGGTCGAGCATGCGCTTGCCGTCAGGCCCCGAGTGATGGCTGGCGCCATACGGCGTGCCGCCGCCCTGGGTGTCGAGCAGCGCTTGTTCGCTGTAGGGCAGGCCGGTGATCAGCATGCCGTGGTGCAGCAATGGCAGCAGCATCGACATCAGCGTGGTTTCCTGGCCGCCGTGCAGGCTGGCGGTGGAGGTGAACACGCCGGCTGGCTTGCCGACCAGGGCACCGGTGAGCCACAGGTTGCTGGTGCCATCAAGGAAGTATTTGAGCGGCGCGGCCATGTTGCCGAAGCGCGTCGGGCTGCCCAGGGCCAGGCCCGAGCAGTTTTTCAAATCATCCAGGCTTGCATACAGCGCACCCTCGTCCGGGATACTCGGCGCCACGGCTTCGCACTCGGTGGAGATCGCCGGCACAGTGCGCAAGCGCGCTTCCAGGCCGCCTTGCTCGATGCCCCGGGCAATGTGCCGGGCCATTTCGCTTACCGAGCCGTTGCGGCTGTAATACAACACCAGTACATAGGGCGCAGTCACGGCAGCAGCTCCAGCACGTTTTCCGGTGGGCGGCCAATCACGGCTTTATCGGCGGTTTCCAGGATCGGGCGCTCCATCAACTTCGGGTGCTCGGCGATGGCAACAATCAGTTGCGCTTCACTGAGGCTAGCGTCGGCCAGGTTAAGGGTTTTGTATTCGTCTTCGCCGGTGCGCAGCAGTTGGCGCGCGCTGATGCCCAGCTTGCCCAGCAGAGCCTTTATTTGCGCGGCGTTCAGCGGCGTTTCCAGGTAGCGTACGACGGTGGGCGTCAGGCCGCGGGCTTCCAGCAATTCGAGCGCACCGCGAGATTTCGAGCAGCGCGGGTTGTGATAAAGCGTCAGATCGGTCATGTGCGGGTCGCATCTTGCGTAAGGTGGCGGGTATTCTACCTGCGCAGCGTCCTGTCCTTAAACCGTAAGAGGCGATAGGTCGCAGCCAACGTTCATTTTTTGCGAAGGATTACCCCATGACAAGGCGACTGATCGGTGCATTGGCGATCATCACAACCCTGCTGCTCAGCGGCTGCGGTAACGATTACGGCGTTGACCAATACGGCAAAAAAGTCGCGTCCGAACGCTTGGACAAGCAATGGGTGGTGGTCAACTACTGGGCCGAATGGTGTGGCCCGTGCCGCACGGAAATTCCGGAGCTCAATGCGTTGGCCGAGCAACTGAAAGCTCAGAATGTGGGGGTGTTCGGGGTCAACTTTGACAACGTGCAGGGTGAAGAGCTCAAGGCCGCCAGCGAGAAGCTGGGCATCAAGTTCACCGTACTGGCCCAGAACCCCGAAGAGATTTTCGATATTCCGCGCAGCGAGGCGTTGCCGGTTACCTACATCATTGATGACAAGGGCAAGGTGCGCGAGCAGTTGATGGGTGAGCAGACGGCGCAAGGGGTACTGGCCAAGCTTAAGGCCTTGCGCGGCTAGAGAGTTGTACCCAATCAAATGTGGGAGGGGGCTTGCTCCCGAAGGCAGTGTGTCAGTCAATACATAAGCTGACTGACCCACCGCTTTCGGGAGCAAGCCCCCTCCCACATTTAGACCCCGGCCATGCACAGATTGGGCCTGTCAGCCCTCTTCAAGCCACAGGCGAATCGGCTTGCCTTCGGCCGGCCAGAAACGCGTCTGTTCAATCGGCGAGATGTCCCAGCGATCGACGCCTTGCAGGGCCTGGAAGAAGCGGTGCTCCTGCTCCATCAAAGCCTCGGCGCAGAGTTTGCGGGTGCTGCCGATCTTGCCGAAGCTCAGCTTGTCGCCCGCCACGGTGTACGGCGCAAACCAGTGGTTGCAGCCGCCATTGCCATAGGCGCGACCATCGGCGCCGAGGGTGACGGTCAGGTGCGCGTAATCCATCAGCGGCCGCTCACCAATCCATTCCACCACGTAGCTGTGATCCTGCTTGAGCTTCACCGCATCGCCGGCGCAGCCCGTCAGGCCAACCCCGACGGCCGCGAGCAGAAGCAGGCCTTTCATTGTGCTGCCTGCTGGCATTTCGGGCAGCGGTGCTTGTCACCTTCGCTGCTCCAGCCCAATTCCTTGACGCGCGCGTTGGCGGCCGGAGGCAATGGCTCTTTGGTCAGCTTGGTTTCTACCGCGAATTCAAACTCCAGCACGTTGTCGCAGCTGTCGCAGTTGACCTTCCAGGTATGAATCTCCAGCTCGCCGAATTTCGGCCCTTGGGCCATGGCGACCCATTGGCCTGCCGGGCGAATGGAGTAGCGCGCATCACCTTCGACGGTCAGGCGCATCGACAGGGTTTTACTGCCACGCAGGGTGACGATCAGCACGTCGCCATGCTTGATCGAACCACCGTTGCCGGTGACTTGATAACGGCCCGGCACCAGGGCGCGGCATTCGATCAGGGTGTGTTGCGGGCTCAGCAAGCTGAAGCGGAAATCGTGTTCGGCCATGGATCCTCCAAATAGGCGCGGCATCCTATCACGGGTGCCGGCCCATCATGAGCCTGGTATGTGACCGCTGATCATCCTTCGACGCGGTTTTGCGCCTGGCCCTCGGCCCACGCGGCAATGTTGCTCAAGGTGGTGCCGGCGATCGCCGCCAGGGCCTCGCGGGTGAGGAACGCCTGGTGTGCGGTGATGATCACGTTGGGGAAGGTCAACAGGCGCGCGAGCACGTCGTCTTGCAGCGGCAGGTCGGAGCGGTCCTCGAAAAACAGCTGGGCTTCTTCTTCATACACGTCCAGCCCCAGGTAGCCGAGTTGGCCGACTTTGAGGGCTTCGATCAGCGCTGGCGTATCAACCAGGCCGCCGCGACCGGTGTTGATCAACATTGCGCCGTGTTGCATCTGGGCCAGGGAACGGGCGTTGATCAGGTGTTTGCTGTCGGCAGTCAGCGGGCAGTGCAGGCTGATGATCTGCGCCTGGGAGACTAACTCGGGCAGGCTCACGTAGTCGGCGCCGAGGGCCTGGACCTGCGGGTTGGGGAAGGGGTCATAGGCCAGCAACCGGCAGCCGAACCCGGCCATGATCTTGGCGAACGTGGCGCCGATCTGCCCGGTGCCGACCACGCCGACGGTTTTGCCCACCAAGTCGAAGCCGGTCAGCCCATGCAGGCTGAAATCACCGTCACGGGTGCGGTTATAGGCGCGGTGCAGGCGGCGATTGAGGGCGAGGATCAGGGCCACGGCATGCTCGGCCACCGCGTGCGGCGAGTAGGCCGGCACGCGCACGATGGTCAGGCCCAGGTGCTTGGCGGCGGGCAGGTCGACATGGTTGTAACCGGCCGAACGCAGGGCAATCAGGCGCGTACCGCCTGCGGCTAACTGCTCCAGCACCGGGGCACTGAGGTCATCGTTGATAAAGGCGCAGACCACGTCGTGATGTTCGGCCAGGGCCACGGTGTCTAGGTTGAGCCGGGCGGGCTGGAAGTGCAGCTCCATACCTGCCGGCAGCGGCTCGCCGAGAAAACTGTCGCGGTCGTAGGTCTGGCTGCTGAAAAGAATCACGCGCATTAAAAAGCTCCCTGCACTGACTGAATAAATACACATCTCTGTGGGAGCGGGCTTGCCCGCGATGGCGGCGCATCAGACACCAGATGCTCGACTGACACCGCGCTATCGCGGGCAAGCCCACTCCCACAAAAAGGCCTCAAGCGCTGACGCGCGCCTCGCTGGCCAGCCGGGCAATCGCCATGTCCAATTCGTCCAGCGCAGCCATGGCTTTGGCATCGTCTTGCTTGAGCAAGGTTTCCGCGCGTTGGCAGGCGGCGCGCAATTGCGGCACGCCGCAGTAGCGGGTGGCGCCGTGCAGGCGATGAACGCGTTCGATCAGGGCGTTGTTGTCATTGGCTTCGCGGGCGACGGTAATGGCCAGGCGGTCGGCTTCCAGAGACGCCAGCAGCATGGCGAGCATATCGGCCGCCAGATCAGCCTTGTTGGCGGCCAGGCGCAGGCCTTCTTCATGGTCCAGCACTAACAGTTGCGCACCGTTGCCAATGCCATCGGTCACGCGTTCCGGCCCTTGATTGCGCAGGGCCAGACCGGTCCATTTCAACACCACCTGGGCCAGTTGCCGTTCGCTGATGGGTTTGGTCAGGTAGTCGTCCATGCCGCTTTGCAGCAGGGCGCGTTTTTCGTTGGCCATGGCGTGAGCCGTGAGGGCGACCACCGGCAACGGCGTGCCGTGGCGCTCGCTTTCCCATTGGCGGATCGCCTCGGTGCTTTGGCGGCCATCCATGCCGGGCATTTGTACGTCCATCAATACCAGGTCGAAGGTTTCCTGCTTCACGGCGTCGATGGCGGCGTAACCGCTTTCCACCGCCTGGACCTTGGCACCCATGTCTTCGAGCAGGGTTTGCACCAGCAGCAGGTTCGCCGGGTTGTCGTCCACGCAGAGTACGCGCGGTGCGCGGCTGGACAGCGGCTCGCCGGGTTCGCTGCGCGAGGGGCGCGGGCTGATCAGGTCGGCGAGGGCGCGGCGCAACTTGCGCGTACAGGCCGGTTTGGCCTGCAATTGGCTGTTGGGGTTAGGCACCGATTGGTTGAACAGCATCTGTTCCGTGGTCGGGCACAGCACCAACACCTTGCAACCCAGGTGCTCAAGGTCCCACAGATGCTGGTTGAGGCGTTCGGGTGGGATGTCATTGGCGGTGACGCCGAGCACCGCCAGGTCAATGGCCTGTTCAGTCTGGTGCGCGCTGGTGATGCCGTTGGTCAGGCTTTCCAGGGTGTTGAACGGCGTGACTTCCAGGCCGCAGTCTTCCAGCTGGTGTTGCAGGGCCTGGCGCGCCAGTTCGTGGTTTTCCAGCACGGCCACACGCCGGCCGAGCAACGGCGCAGAAGGCAGATCGTCGACGTCGTCACGGGTCTTGGGCAGGCTCAGGCTGATCCAGAACTCCGAACCTTCGCCCGGCGTGCTGTCTACACCGATTTCGCCACCCATCTGCTCGATCAGCCGCTTGGAGATCACCAGGCCCAGGCCGGTGCCGCCCGGTTGGCGTGACAGCGAATTGTCGGCCTGGCTGAAGGCCTGGAACAACGCGCGTACGTCCTGGTTGGACAGGCCGATGCCGGTGTCCTGCACACTGATGCGCAGTTGCACGCTGTCTTCTTGTTCGTCCTCGATCATCGCCCGGGCCACGATGGTGCCTTCGCGGGTGAACTTGATCGCATTGCTGATCAGGTTGGTGAGGATCTGCTTGAGGCGCAACGGGTCGCCGACCAGCGCCAGCGGCGTGTCGCGGTAGACCAGGCTGACCAGTTCGAGCTGCTTGGCATGCGCCGCGGGAGCAAGGATGGTCAAGGTGTCCTGCAGCAAGTCGCGCAGGTTGAAGGGCACGCTGTCGAGCACCAGCTTGCCGGCTTCGATTTTCGAGAAGTCGAGGATCTCGTTGATGATGCCCAACAAGTTATCGGCGGATTTTTCGATGGTGCCCAGGTAATCCAACTGCCGCGGCGACAGTTCGCTTTTTTGCAGCAGGTGGGTAAAGCCGAGGATGCCGTTGAGCGGGGTGCGGATTTCATGGCTCATATTGGCCAGGAATTCCGATTTGATACGGCTGGCCTCCAGGGCTTCTTTGCGCGCCAGGTCCAGCTCGATGTTTTGGATTTCGATGGTTTCCAGGTTCTGGCGCACGTCTTCAGTGGCCTGGTCGATGCTGTGCTGCAGCTCTTCCTGGGCATTTTGCAGGGTCTCGGCCATGCGGTTGATGCCCGAAGCGAGTTGGTCCAGTTCCTGGCTGCCCAGCAGCGGCAAACGGGTTTCCAGGTTGCCGTCCTTGAGCTGGGCCACGGCCTGTTTGATCTGGCCGATGGGTGAATTGATCGTGCGGCTGATACGCAGTGCCAGCGCGGCGGTGCAGATCAGGCCGATGGCAATTAACAGCAGGCTGGCGAACAGGCTGCGATAGCCGCGCAGCAGCATGCCATTGTGTGACAGCTCCACTTCGACCCAGCCCAGCAGGCGGTCGGCTTCGTCCGGAATCAGCTCGCCGGCGAGGTTGCGATGGCGGCCAAACACCGGCAGCAGGTAGCGTGTCGCGTCATTGCCGGTACGCTGCAGCAGGTGGGAGCTATTGCCGATCGGTGCCTGGTTGAGCATGGTCGGGCCGGCGTGGGCGAGGGGCGAGCGGTCCGGCGCCAGGAACGACACCGCGCGTACGTCGGGCTGTTCCAGGGATTGGGTGGCGATGCGTTCCAGCAGGTCGGCGTTACTGCTGCTCAGGGCCGGGGCCACCAGCGGCGCCAATTGCTCGGCGATCATTTCGCCGCGCTGCAGCAATTGGGTTTGCAACTCCGACAGCTGCATCCAGGTGAAATAGCCCCCCAACAACAGAGCCATCAGGCTGGTCGGTAATAAGGTCAGCAACAGTACGCGGCCTTTTATCCCCATTCTTCTAAGCACGCCACTCTCCTGCTACCACATTGATATCAATCATCCGCGCAGGCATCCGGCCCGCGCCACTTGCGCAGTGTAGCCATTTGCGCGGTCTGGAATCTCGCAAATTAATGATTGGCGGCAATCTTCGCGCGATGGGGAGGGCGTGGCGCAAGCGCGCCTGACGGTGGGCGGGTCAAGCGGGGCAGGGGGCTAGCGGGGGTTTCTTGGCGTAGGGTGGGCGAACAGCCGGCGGATGCGTCTGCCGGCCTGTCAGCCCTCACGCGCGGCGCTTTTTGCGCTTCTTCCACTGGTGCGCGACCCACCAGCGCCAATAACCCATGGTCAGGCAGTAGGCCAGCACGCCCAGCACCAACCCCAGCACCACCGAACCCAGCAGGAACGGCTGCCACAGCGTGCTCAATTGGCTGCTGATCCATTCCCAGGTCAGGTTGTCGGGCAGGCTGCGCGGCGGCACGTTCATCAGCCAGGCGCCGGTCAGGTAGGTGCCGACGAACACAAACGGCATGGTGATCGGGTTGGTCAGCCACACCAGGCTGACGGCGATGGGCATGTTGCCGCGCACCACAATCGCCAGGACCGCCGCCAATAACATCTGCAAGGGAATCGGGATGAATGCCGCGAACAAACCGACCGCCATGGCGCGTGCCACTGAGTGCCGGTTCAGGTGCCAGAGGTTGGGGTCATGCAGCAACTTGCCGAGAAATCGTAAGGACTTGTGTTCCCGGATACTCGTGGGGTCGGGCATGTACCGTTTGAATAAGCGCCGGGGCATAAGGGGTCCAGGTCAGTTCGAGGGGCAAGTATGCCCGCATTCTATAAACAGAAAATTCAGACTTTGTGACAAAACATCATAGGCTGTGTTGGGCGCCCGACTAAGACTGATGGATCACTTGAAAAGGATGATTCATGAGAACTGGGATGTTTGCGCTCGGACTTGGCCTGCTATCGCTGCGATTTTTCCCAGCCTTGCCTTCTACCGGTTGGCTGCTGGCAATGTTGGTTGTGGCGTTGATGCTGTTGCCCTTTCGTACCCACCCGTTGGCGTTTTTCCTACTGGGCTTGAGTTGGGCCTGCATCAGCGCGCAGTGGGCATTGGATGATCGCCTCAAGCCTGTACTGGATGGCCAGACGCGTTGGATAGAGGGGCGTGTGGTCGGGCTGCCGCAACAGACGAGTACCGGCGTGCGCTTCGAATTGACCGACAGCCGGTCGCGCAAGACTCAACTGCCTAAGCGCATCCGCGTGTCGTGGCACGCTGGCCCGCCGGTAAACAGTGGCGAGCGTTGGCGTCTGGCGGTCACGCTGAAGCGGCCGTCGGGGTTGCTCAACTTTCATGGCTTTGACTATGAGGCTTGGCTGCTGGCCCAGCGTATTGGCGCAACCGGCTCGGTGAAGGATGGCCAGCGCCTTGCGCCAGCCCGTAACGCCTGGCGCGACAGCCTCCGGCAGCGCCTGAGTAGCGTGGATGCCCAGGGCCGCGAGGCCGGCTTGGCGGCGCTGGTGCTGGGCGACGGCTCGGGGTTGGGCGCTGAGGACTGGCGAGTGTTGCAGGACACCGGCACGGTGCATCTGCTGGTGATTTCGGGCCAGCACATCGGGTTGCTGGCGGGGCTGATCTACGGCTTGGTAGCCGGGCTTGCGCGTTACGGTTGCTGGCCCCGAGCCTTGCCGTGGCTGCCATGGGCGTGCGCCCTGGCGTTGGCCGCCGCGCTGGGCTACGGCATGTTGGCGGGGTTCGGCGTGCCGGTGCAGCGGGCGTGTGTGATGGTCGGGTTGGTATTGCTATGGCGTCTGCGCTTTCGGCATTTGGGCGCCTGGTGGCCGTTGTTGCTGGCTCTCAATGGCGTATTGATGCTGGAGCCATTGGCCAGTTTGCAGCCTGGCTTCTGGTTGTCGTTTGCCGCCGTCGCGGTTTTGGTGCTGGCATTCAGCGGGCGTTTGGGCGCCTGGAGCTTGTGGCAGTTATGGACGCGGCCTCAATGTCTGGTCGCCATTGGCTTGTTTCCCGTATTGCTGGTGCTGGGTTTGCCCATCAGCCTCAGTGCGCCCGTGGCCAATTTGTTTGCCGTGCCCTGGATCAGCTTCGTGGTGTTGCCGTTGGCACTGCTGGGAACTGCGCTGCTGGCCGTACCGTTTTTAGGCGAGGGCTTGCTGTGGTTGGCCGGTGGGGCGCTGGATGGGCTGTTCAAGGGGTTGGCGCTGTTGGCAGGGCAACGACCGGCCTGGATACCGGCTGAGGTGCCGTTGGGTTATTGGTTAGTGAGCCTGGCGGGTGCGGTGGTGTTGCTGTTGCCCAAAGGCGTGCCGTTTCGGCTGCTGGGCTGGCCAATGCTGTTGCTGGCGATCTTTCCGCCCAGGCAGTGGGTGCCGCATGGGCAAGTGGAGGTGACGCAGTTGGACGTCGGCCAGGGGCAGGCGTTGATCCTGCGCACACGCCATCACACCTTGCTATATGACGCAGGGCCGCGTTCGGGGGCGTTTGATCTTGGCGCGCGTGTGGTACTGCCAGCCTTGAAAAAGCTCGGAGTAGAGGCATTGGACATGATGCTGATCAGCCACGCCCACGCCGATCATGCTGGCGGGGCGGCAGCGGTGGCCCTTGCGCTTGCGGTGAAGCGGGTTGTTGGCGGGGAGGTCGAGGGATTGCCAGCATTGCTCGCTGTTCAGCCCTGTGTCAGTGGTGAGCAATGGGAGTGGGATGGCGTGTTATTCGAGGTGTGGAGATGGCCAGGTGCCGCTAGCAGCAACCCGAAATCCTGTGTGCTACGGGTTCAGGCCAATGGCGAGCGCCTGCTGCTGACCGGCGACATTGATCGCGCTGCTGAACAGGCTTTTCTCGCGTCTCCCTTGGCCGTACCGACCGATTGGTTGCAAGCGCCGCACCACGGCAGCCGCAGCTCTTCATCCGGGCCTTTTCTAGAGCGGCTTGCGCCCAAGTCGGTGCTGATTTCCCGGGGCCGTGGCAACGCATTCGGCCATCCCCACCCCCAGGTGATGCAGCGTTATCAGGTGGTGGGCGCTCGTGTGTACGACAGCGCCGTGCAAGGTGCCGTACGTCTGCAACTGGGCGCCTTTGCACCCCCAGTTGTTGCGCGCAGTCAACGCCGGTTCTGGCGCGAAGCGCTACCCTGATGCAGCGTTACCAAGGGCCAAGGCCCGGCACGGGCGGGTCTATGGCCGACGAGCCCCGCTGGCGAACCTATATGGTAAAGTGGCGCACTTTTTCGAGGGGACATTCACTGTGTGGGAATTGGTCAAATCCGGCGGCTGGATGATGTTGCCGATCATCTTGAGCTCCATCGCCGCACTCGGCATCGTCGCCGAACGCCTGTGGACCCTGCGCGCCAGTCGTATCACGCCCGAGCATTTGTTGGGGCAGGTGTGGGGCTGGATCAAGAACAAGCAACTGGACAAAGATAAACTCAAGGAACTGCGCGCCAATTCGCCCTTGGGTGAAATCCTCGCCGCAGGCCTCGCCAACTCCAAGCATGGTCGCGAGATCATGAAAGAGTGCATTGAAGAGGCGGCCGCCCGAGTCATTCATGAAATGGAGCGCTATATCAACGCGCTCGGCACCATTGCCGCCATGGCGCCGTTGCTTGGCCTGCTGGGCACGGTGCTGGGCATGATTGATATTTTCAGCTCCTTCATGGGCTCGGGCATGACCACTAACGCCGCCGTGCTGGCGGGCGGTATCTCCAAGGCGCTGATCACCACCGCTGCGGGCCTGATGGTCGGTATTCCCTCGGTGTTTTTCCACCGTTTCCTGCAGCGCCGCATCGATGAACTGGTGGTGGGCATGGAGCAGGAGGCAATCAAGCTGGTGGAAGTGGTGCAGGGTGATCGTGATGTCGATTTCGTCGAGGGCCGAGTGTGAAATTTCGCCGCAAGCGTCGGGAAAATGTCGATATCAACCTGGCGTCATTGATCGACGTGGTGTTCATCCTGCTGCTGTTTTTTGTCGTCACCACCACCTTCACCCGGCAAACCCAGCTGCGTGTCGACTTGCCGGAAGCGGTGAGCGGCTCGCCGGCCGAGGACCAGGAAGTCAAGCAACTGGACATCGCCATCAGCGCTGACGGTGTGTTTTCGGTGAATAACCAATTGCTGGAAAAGAACGACCTCAACAGCCTGATGGATGCCCTGCAGAAAGAATCCGGCGGCGATACCCAAATGCCGCTGTCCATCAGCGCAGATGGCAAAACCCAGCATCAAGCCGTGATCACCGCGATGGACGCCGCCGGCAAGCTCGGCTTCACCCATTTGCGCATGACCACCGTTGAGGCGGCGGCGCAACCCTGATGGCTATGTCCGATCGTTTGCTCAAGGCCTGGTACGAGGGCCATCCGGCGCTGATGCTGCTGCGCCCGCTGGAGTCTTTGTATCGCCGTGTGGTGCAACGCAAGCGTGCACGCTTTCTCGCGGGTGAGGGCGAGATCTACCAGTCGCCGGTGCCGGTGGTGGTGGTCGGTAATATCACTGTGGGCGGTACGGGCAAGACGCCGCTGATCCTGTGGCTGATCGAGCACTGCCGGCGCAGTGGCTTGCGCGTCGGAGTGGTCAGCCGTGGCTACGGCGCCAAGCCGCCGCAATTGCCGTGGCGGGTTGAAGCCAGTCACAGCCCTGAAGTGGCCGGCGACGAGCCACTGCTGATCGTGCAACGCTGCGGCGTGCCGCTGATGATTGACCCCGACCGTAGCCGCGCCGTGAAAGCACTGCTGGCCAGCGAGCCGCTGGATCTGATCCTTTCCGACGACGGCCTGCAGCATTACCGCCTGGCCCGCGACCTTGAACTGGTGCTGATCGACGCCGCACGCGGCCTGGGCAACCGTCGTTGCCTGCCGGCCGGGCCTTTGCGCGAACCGGTGGAGCGTCTGCAAAGTGTCGATGCGGTGCTTTATAACGGCGCCGAGGCTGATCGTGAGGGCGGCTTCGCCTTCCGCCTGTTGCCCACGGCGCTGATCAACTTGAAAACCGGTGAGCGCCAACCGGCTGATCATTTCCCGGTTGGCCAGCAGGTGCATGCGGTTGCCGGTATCGGTAACCCGAAACGTTTCTTCAATACCCTTGAAACGCTACACTGGCGGCCGATACCCCATGCGTTTGCCGACCACGCGCCTTACAGCGCCGAGGTCTTGAATTTCACGCCGTCATTACCCTTGGTCATGACCGAAAAAGACGCGGTGAAGTGCCGCGCCTTTGCCCAGCCAGACTGGTGGTATCTTGCGGTGGATGCGCTGCCGTCGCCGGCATTTGTTGCCTGGTTCGACAGGCAACTGATGCGCTTGCTGCCCGACCGACTCTTGCCTTAAATCGCTTTTTTCCAGGAAACACTCATGGACACCAAACTGCTCGACATCCTCGCTTGCCCGATCTGCAAAGGCCCGCTCAAGCTCAGCGCCGACAAAACCGAGCTGATCAGCAAAGGCGCCGGCTTGGCGTACCCGATCCGTGATGGCATCCCGGTGATGCTGGAGAGCGAAGCCCGCACCCTGACCACCGATGAGCGTCTGGATAAATGACCACTGCCTTTACCGTTATCATCCCCTCGCGCTACGCCTCGACCCGTCTGCCGGGCAAGCCGCTGCAATTGATCGGCAACAAGCCGATGATTCAGCTGGTGTGGGAACAAGCCTGCAAAAGCAGCGCCGAACGGGTAGTGGTCGCCACCGATGACCCGCGCATCATCGAAGCCTGCAAGGGTTTTGGCGCCGAAGCGGTACTGACCCGCGAAGACCACAACTCCGGCACCGACCGCCTGGCCGAAGTAGCCACGCAGCTCGGCCTGGCGGCGGATGCAATCGTGGTTAACGTGCAGGGCGACGAGCCGTTGATCCCACCGTGCGTGATCGACCAGGTGGCCGCCAACCTGGCCGCCCATGGCGAGGCGCGTATGGCGACCCTGGCCGAGCCGATTGAAGATATCGACACCCTGCTCAACCCGAGCGTGGTCAAGGTGGTCACCGATATCAATGGGCTGGCGCTGACGTTCAGCCGTTCTATCTTGCCTTGGGCGCGCGACGCCTTCGCCAAACACCCCGACGTACTGCCGGAGGGTGTGCCGTACCGCCGCCACATCGGCATCTACGCCTACCGCGCCGGTTTCCTGCATGACTTCGTCAGTTGGGGCCCGTGCTGGCTGGAAAACACCGAATCCCTGGAGCAACTGCGTGCCCTGTGGCACGGCGTGCGTATTCATGTGGGCGATGCGCTGGAAGCGCCACCGGCTGGCGTCGACACTCAGGAAGACCTGGAGCGCGTCCGTCGCCTGCTGGGGGCTTGATGGAAGTCCTGTTTGTCTGCCTGGGCAATATCTGCCGCTCGCCCACCGCCGAGGGCGTGTTGCGCCACAAGTTGCGCGAAGCGGGCTTGGCCGGTCAGGTCGAGGTAGCGTCGGCCGGCACCGGCGACTGGCATGTCGGCAACCCGCCGGACCAGCGTAGCCAGCGTGCTGCACTGGTGCGCGGTTATGACCTGTCGGCCCAGCGTGCCCAGCAGGTCTCGCGCGCCGACTTTGCGCGTTATGACCTGATCCTGGCCATGGACAACAGCAACCTGCGCAACCTCAAGGCGCTGCATCTGGGGCAGGGCAAGGCGGAAGTGGACTTGTTCCTGCGCCGTTATGACGCTGAAGTGGACGAAGTGCCAGACCCTTATTACGAAGGCGAACAAGGCTTTGAACGCGTGCTCGACCTGATCGAGCGCGCCTGTGATTTATTGGTGATCGAATTGAAGGGGCGGTTATGACCTTGCAGGTGCTTGCGCAGGTATCGCTCAAGCCATTCAACAGCTTTGGTATCGATGTGCGCGCCCAGTTGTTCGCCGAAGCCCACAGCGACGCCGATGTTCGCGAAGCCCTGGCCTACGCGGCTGCACAAGCGTTGCCGCTGCTGGTGATTGGCGGTGGTAGCAACTTGCTGCTGACCCAGGATATCCAGGCGGTGGTGCTGCGCATGGCAACCCAAGGCATTCGCGTGCTGCAGGATGATGGCCTGCACGTGGTGGTCGAGGCCGAAGCGGGCGAAGCCTGGCATCCGTTTGTACTGTGGACCTTGGAACACGGTTTTTGCGGCCTGGAAAACCTCAGCCTGATCCCCGGCACCGTCGGCGCTGCGCCGATGCAGAACATCGGTGCCTACGGTGTGGAGATCAAGGATGTGTTTGCCGGCCTGACGGCCTTGGATCGCCACACCGGCGAGCTGCGCGATTTCAGCCCGCAAGCGTGCAACTTTGCCTACCGTGACAGCCTGTTCAAGCACGAGGCCGGACGCTGGTTGATCTTGCGCGTGCGCTTTGCCTTAAGTCGCGTCAGCCACCTGAAACTCGACTACGGCCCGGTGCAGCAGCGCCTGGCCGCGCAGGGGATCACTGAGGCCACGCCCAGCGACGTCAGCCGGGCGATCTGCAGCATCCGTCGCGAAAAACTGCCGGACCCGGCTGAGTTGGGCAATGCAGGGAGCTTTTTCAAGAACCCGCTGGTGTCCCAGGTGCTGGCCGCAGAGCTACAAGCGCTTTATCCGGACCTGGTGGCGTACCCGCAGGCGGACGGGCAGATGAAGCTCGCTGCTGGCTGGTTGATCGACAAGGCCGGCTGGAAAGGCTTTCGTGAGGGCGATGCAGGCGTGCATAAGCTGCAGGCGCTGGTGCTGGTCAACTATGGCGCGGCCACAGGGCACGACATTGCCAACCTGGCGCTGCGTATCCAGCAGGACATTGCTGAACGCTTCAAGGTTGACCTGGAAATGGAACCAAACAGGTACTGAACCTCCAGAAACAAAAATGCCCCGTATCTCACGATACGGGGCATTTTTTATAGCGCTAGCAATCAGTCATCACGGCTCATGATGCCGAAGATCTGCAACAGGCTGATGAACAGGTTGTAGATCGATACATACAGGCTGATGGTTGCCATGATGTAGTTACGCTCACCGCCGTGGATGATGGCACTGGTCTGGAACAGGATGCACACGGAGGAGAACAGCACGAAACCGGCGCTGATCGCCAACTGCAGCCCGCTGATCTGGAAGAACATGCCAGCTACAACGGCCGCCAGCAGCACGAAGAAGCCTGCGGTGATGAAACCACCCAGGAAGCTCATGTCCTTGCGGCTGATCAGCACGTAGGCCGACAGGCCACCAAACACCAGGGCAGTCATGGCAAAGGCCGAGCTGACCACTTCGGCGCCACCGGCCATGCCGAGGTAACGGTTAAGGATCGGGCCGAGGATGAAACCCATGAAACCGGTCAGGGCAAACGCCGACACCAGGCCCCAGGCCGAGTCGCGCAGCTTGTTGGTCAGGAAAAACAGACCGTAGAAGCCGATCAGCACGACAAAGATATTCGGGTAGCCAACGCGCATTTGCTGCGCTACATACGCCATCACGCCGCTGAATGCGAGGGTAAGGGCGAGCAAGCCGTACGTATTGCGCAACACGCGGCTGACTTCAAGCTGCTCAGCCTGCGCGTGACCATTCACTGCGTAATTCTGTTCGCGCATGGCGACACTCCTTCAGTTTTGAAACATTCAGTCGCAAGGATCATAACAGACGCTCTGTAACAAGCCATGGCAAGAGTTTGACAGTGTGTTTCATTCGGGTATTATGGCGCCCGCTGACACGGGATGGGCTACTATAATCCTGTGATGCAAAAGGGAAATTGGCAGAGTGGTTGAATGCACCGGTCTTGAAAACCGGCGAACGTTAATAGCGTTCCCAGGGTTCGAATCCCTGGTTTCCCGCCAAACATAAAAGGAAATCCCGCGCACCGAGGTGCTGCGGGATTTTTTTTGCCTGCGATTTGGGTTTTATAACCCGTCTGTGCGCAGTTTGTGGAGGCGGTCACGCCGCCTTATCAAGGTTTTCAACGGAAGCGGATGCGGAATCCCCAATTTTTCATGAAGTTTCCCCAAGGAAGCCACGTAAGGTCGCCGACAAGGGTGTTGCCAGTCTGGAGGGATTCGGATTCGAGCGCGTTTGTATTCCCCAAGGCCCCCGTGGTGACGAAGAGGATTGTATTGATCTCACCGACGCTGAAGCTTTTTATGGCTTCCTTGAATGTCAGCGCGTTTGCGTTGAATCCAATTTCCTTTAAGAATCGCGCCTTCATGCTTAAACGCCCAACCTCCTTGAGCTGTCCCACTTGTCTGAGTACGGTTGTTGCGGTGGGAACCGCTTTACCCACGAGGTTTCTGGCAGTCGCCAAAGCGGTTCGCGCCAAGTACATGGAGAGAGTCGCCGTTTTTCCCGCCAGCGAGGCCAGGCCACCGAGTGCTCCCGCCCCCAGGGATATCCAGCCCAGCGCCTTGGACAGATCGGGATTGGAATCGCTGGTCAATACTGATGCGACAGCTGTGCCAAGCGAGATCGCGGCCAACGAGGCCAACACCAGGAGCGTTAAACCGCCTGTTAAGAAGGTTGAGAGTAAGCCAACCCCTCCCCAAATGAAGGCGCTGATCAATGCGCCTGAGGATCCGAGCCCGAGTGGCTGAACCTGCATACCTCCATAGCGGGCCGTCCATTGGGCCTGCACGTCTTGGTGCCCGCTGGGGTCTTGATAATTGATAGGATCGCCGTTGGGACAGTAGCCATACATGTTCGGGCCACCGTCCCCAAATGGGCTTAAGGTGTCCAGTTGTCCGAAACCCATTTTCCGCGGGTCATACCAACGGTCCGCCGTACCCAGCGGGGTCTGGCCAGTGGCGGAGTCGCGGTATTCGCCGTTGAAGCCCAGCATCGAGTCGGGCTCGTCGGAAAAATGCTCGCCCCAGGCTGTATAAGCGTGGTGCTTAAAGGTTTCGGCGTTCATGTCGTAGCTGACGCATACGGTCCCATTGGCATCACGCAGTTCAAACAGCGTTCTCACCACCCCGGAGCGTTTGATCTGTTGCACCGTGCAGGCCGAGCTACCAGGGTAAAGGTTGCGATAAGCATCATCGCTCCCAAGTGAATACTCGCCACATACGTTGAACCCGTCATAGATAAGTTGGTTTTTTTCGCCGTCTTGCTCGCGGGTCATCAAGCGGTCCGAGGGGTCGTAGCTGTACCGGGTACTTCCGGCCTGGGTCAATCGCCCCAGCCAGTCATAGGTGTACTTTTTACCGGACTGGTCCTGGGTCATCCGCCCGGCCAGGTCATAACTCAAGGTGGCGAGCGCGGTGGGGTAGTCCGCATGATCGTTCTTAAGCGTTTTCAGGCGGAAACCATTCAAGCCGTCATAGGTGTAGGTCGCGGTATTTTTCGCGGTGCCAAAAGTGGTGATACACGTGGTGACATTACCCAATGCGTCGTAAGTAAACTCCTGCTTGTCGATGTCTTTGTTCTTGGGCGTCTTCGGTCGCCATACACCGGTGGTGGTGCAGGCCTTGAGTCGCCCACCCGGGGTGTAGGTCAGGCTGCGCGAGCCCAGCACGGTGCTACCTTGTTTGAGCTGCACCGACTTCAATTTGTCATCGGCGTAGTAGGTGCTTGCCAACGTGAGGTCAACTTTGCCGCTGAGTGTAAATTGGCGGCTGGTTTCTCGGTGTTGTGAATCGTAGGCATAGTTCACATCGAAGCTGATGATCGGATCGCGCGAGTTCAGGTAGCCTTTAATCGTTTCCAGCCGAAGTCGTCCTTGCTCATCGTAATCATTATCGCTTCTAAAGTGACGACTGTCGGTGGAAAGGCACTGTGCCTTTAGTAGGCTGTAAGCCAAAACTGTCCTATTACCCAGCGCGTCTGTAATCTCGTTCGCGCGCCCTCTCATTGTGTAGTTCGAGAGCACCTCTTTGATTTGGTCTGGCTGCGTTTCTACGTGCTGTTGGGTCACGTGTAGATAGCGGTCATGGGTGTACTTGAGCAAATGCTCGCCTTCGCTGGCCGTCGCGATACCCTGTGTTCCGTAGGCGTAAGTGAAGGTCTTTTGTTCGCCGGCGTTAGCGGTTTGGGTTTTGGCCAGGCGGTTACCCAGCTCCTTGATGTATTCATGCTGCAGTACGCTGCCTTCAGCGGTCTCGGTTGATGTTGGCACCTTGCTGGCGCCGGTATAGGTGTAGGTTTCGGTGCAGGTACCACGTGTCATGGACGTGACTCGGCCCCAACTGTCGAAGGTGCGTTTACCGAGGCGCTGGCGTTTGCCATCGAACTCGATCTCCACCTGTTCGGCCTCATGCAGTAGACATTGCGGGAGGTAGGTGTAGTGGTAGGTGTAGACAAGGCTTGGCGCGAGTAACCCTTTGGCTTTTTCGCTATGTTTTTCGCTCAGCAGGCGGCCGCTGCCATCGTAGGTGTAATCAATGGTGGTTTCGCCCAGCTCGCCGTCGGTGTGCAGCCGCGTGACCAGTTTGAAATGGCTGTAGCTGGCTGTCTGGGTTTGGTAGACCTTGCCATCCTGGCCTTTCCATTCGATTTTTTTGATCGTCTTATCCGGGTTAAAGGAGGTGACTGTAGCGTGCTTGTCGGTGGCTTTTCCCGTCCACTGCGTGCGCGTCAACGCGACGGGATCGTAGAAATCGAAGTCCTCCCGGCCGTCGCTATACGTGATGCCGCAGACCTGGTTCCAGTCATCGTATTGATTTTCCTGCCAATGGCTGACGCGTAAGCCATCCAACACATAATCATAAAGGGTGGTACGTAATTCACGTCCGATGCGGTCGTAGCTGACGGTTTTGGTCAGTTTTTTTTGGTCACCTTCAAGCCGGTATTCATTCACCAAACGGTCTCGGCCATCGTACTGGCTTAAACGGGTTTCCCCGTTGGGCTCGGTAACTTGCATCTGGCCCGGCGCCGGGTAGGTGTAAGTGGTGACTTGGCGATAGATCGGGCTTTGCGCGCACACCGTGAGAGTAGCCAGTTGGCCAGATGGGTTATAGGTGTACTCGGTACGGTTGCCGTCGGTGTCGACCTGGCGAATAAGGCTGCCATTGAGGGTGCTGAGGGTTTCTGACGAGGTACGTTGGTTACCTTGGTCATCGGTATCGGTGGTCGTGGTGGTCCGTTCGATGTTGCCCGTGCCTCCCAGAGCGTAATCGAAAGTGCGCAAGGGTTCCTTTACAATGGGTTCCAGGGTACTGTTTTTGAGTGTGGACTGGAGGATGCTTTTTGGGCGCCCTTTGCGAAAGCCGTCCTCTTCGTAGTATTGATATTCCTTGCCGGTCAATGCGGCTTCGGCAAATTTACGGTTAAGGTCATTGCTGGCAAGATTGACTTGCAATGTACTGCGCAGCTTTCCCTCACTCATTCCGGGCACAGTGGTATAGCTGTGAACTTTGAACTGCTGAACGTCTAAATTGCGGCCGATAATGGGGTCGAGGCCGGGGAGCAAAGTCTTTAATAGGCCCGGCGGCATACGAAGTACTTCGGCGGCAACATGGGAAAAATCAAATTCACTGTAAGCCTCATTGTAACGCCAGTGGGGTTGCGGTGTGTCCCCCGGGCCTTTTTTGGATGCGTTAAAAATGTCCTTCATTAATGAGTCTAAATGTCTTTCGCCATGGACGTTAGAATACTCAATTTGAGTAAAAATATCATTTTGCTCATTGCTCTCCAGGGCGGGGCCCTTGAGTAGTTTGTTTATAATTTTTTCCGCACGGCTTTTATTTGCTTTTTTGTAAGTGGTAGTGATATTGAGGTGAAGCAGTGAGCTCTCTACTTTATTGTCGTATTCTTTTTTGGTTTCGGCAGTACCCTGGGTTACGGTTTCTGATTTGACGTTATGGTCTTTATCGTATTGATAAACCGTGGTGCGGATTGCCGGCACGCCCTCACTCATGATGGTTCTGTATGCATCCTCGTCATCACGCTTATAGACATACGTTGTGATAACAGGCGTCCCGCCCCCATTGGGTGTCAAGGTGTGCGTGCTGACGCAGGGCAATGCCGACAACTTCGGGTTGTCTGGGAAGGTCAGCCCATTGTCTTTGTATTCAACCGTTTCTTCGACGCCATCGACGGTCTTGACCTTTCTCATCAGCCAGCCGCATTTGGTATGCTCGTCGTACTCTAAGGTCATCTGAATGTCATTTCCCAGGCTCACGGACTGCAGGGCGTAATCCTTGATATCCAGGGTATAAGTCAGAGTTTGTGCTGCATCATCAGGCCAGAAGATAAACTTGACGCGCTCAACTGCCGGTGTTGTGTCTGGGGGGCGGGGGTATATTCGACTTTGAGCAGGGTGCGGCCGGGCTGCTCTTGGATGCTGGCCAACAGAACCTGAAAATAAGACTTGCCATTTATTTTTTGTTCTCTTTTTATCCAGGTGAAATTCACACTGTTATAACCATCGGTGGTCAAATATTCCGGCAAATAAAAATCTGTGCCTTCCATCCGTGCGAGCGTTTCTTTTCTGCCTCCCTTGCTGAGCACCGTCAGTCTTTCGATGCGATCCAACCAAGTTACAATAACAGCTGGATGTTTTAGCCCTACATATGGAGATACTTCCAGCACTTCACCCGAGTGCAGCGTCAACTTTTGACGGGTTCGATCATAGTGGGTCATCGCGTAAAAAATACCGTCTCCCAATGCCGCTTTATTGTTGACGACTGGCGTGTAGTTGAGGCTCATATCAATCACCGGCCCATTGCCGTTGTTGGCGATTATCGAGCTCGTTCGGAAATAGGTCTCAAATAGACCGGTGCGTGGGTCGACCACGTTGCGTTTTTGAGTGGTTGCGTTAAAGATCGGGTCGTTTTCGGAATCGACCGGGTCCGTACCCATTGGATTGTGAGCCATGTTCATCTCCCTATGCTGTGTGTGCCCCTATTCATTTAGGGCTGCGGTTGCGTTTTGAACATACGCCGCTTTTAGCAGGGGGTAACTGTCAGTTCTCACAGGTATTTATATTGAAAGGAACTAGCTGGTGGGGTTTTTATTCTATTGGCGCCACGAAGCTTTCAGGCAGGGCCCAAGCGTGTACGCCAATAATGTCGGGGTGAGGTGAATGCGCCAAGCCAACGCCAGGGCTGTAGCACGCTGACGGGCTCGGTAAATTCGCTATGGATTAATCGTTTTTCGAAGCAAGGTACTCAGCTTCAAGATCAAGAAGGTCACGGCTTCTGTTCTTTAAGCGCTTGGCCGGAATGCCGAAGTATATCCCCCGGGCCTCGGTGGATTTGGTCACCATGGTCATAGCTCCTACAGAACATCCCTCTGCCAGGTTTACACCCGGAAGCACGATTGAGTGGGTGCCTATGATCACGTGCCGACCGATATGGACAGGGCTTTTGGTTTCGGTCTTGTAGGCGCTGGGGACGGTTGGGTTGGTCAGTGTTTTACCTGAGTAGTCATCTGACTGAGTGAACACTTGGCAGCCGTAGGCCAGGCCGGAAAAGTCCTACATGGTCACACCTGACTCGCCGCCGGCCACGTTGCTGAAAATAGCGATGTGCACGTTCCGGCCAAGGGTTACTTTTCCCGTACCGGATCACGCAAAAAACATCAATGCGGCTGTTGTCGCCGATTGAACGTTGATCGCAGTTGTAGAGGGAGGCTTTGTCGCTGATCTTTACCTGCTTGCCCAGCTTCTTGAAGCCCATTTCCTTGAGTTGAGTGTCTGTCAGAAATGCCATTTGGCTGTCTCCCTGTCGGCAATGTCAAAAATGCTGCCTTTATACAGGGCGCCAATGCTCAGCGCGAGTGGGGCAGGGAAACCTGCTGTTCGCACCTGATGAGCCGATGCTCCAATTTTTTTTACTGTTCGTCGGGCGTGCTTGAAACGCCTTCTTTGGGAGCCATTCGTCTAACGCTCTGCACTTTGCAAGCGGTGCCGCCTCTCAAGTTTAAGCGCGGGTTTTCCGCGTGCCAGAGTGGAGAGCCAGCATGGACATCAACGAGAAAGCCCCAGGCAATCTATCCCAGCAGGCCGTCACGCGCGGCACGGACAATGAAACCGGCCATGATCCTCGGCGTGATGACGAAGCGGTTCCATTGCCGCCGGAGGACGATGCGCCGCTTGAAGAGGACATGTCGGATGTGGACGCTGCCGATTCGGTCGCCAGTGAGCATCCCGACAATTAAAAGTTGTGGGGGATCAACTCAGCAATTGAACACCGGTGCATAGCGCTCTTCACGTTTCTTGAAGTGAATGGGCGCCATGGGTAGTTTTTCGCCGTTCACGAAAATATCCGGAAAGGTCAGGGTGAAGTCGTCCATATCGCCTTTGCCCAAGGGCGTGCCCTTGAGGTCGGAACTGGATATCTCCTTTGGGTCAAAGCCGGTCTTCAGCAACTCGACACTGACCTGATAGGTGTGTCCCGACGCCAATTGCACGGTGACCAGTGGTGACGTGGCACTGACCCACAGCGCTACGTGTTGATCGAGCTGGCGCGGTCTGTAGAGACGGCCGAACACACGAAGCTCGGTCTCAACGGAGCGCGGTTTGCCGTACCCGCTGTAGCTGTCCGGTGGCGCGACATACACCAGCACGTGAACCCAATTGAGCGCTTCAGATAACGGCTCAACGCTCATCGCAGCTTTGGGGCCGGGGCACGTGCGGTCAAGCAGGGCGTTCTGGCCTATTGAAGATTCGGGATGCAGATAGGGCCCCGTGCTACATCCGGCGACCAGTGCCAACAGCGAATACAGGAGATATCTGTTCATCAGGCCAATTCCATTTGTTGTGATCGGGCGGGCATTAAAGCATTTTCCACGCTTGCGAAGACGCTCGCGATGCTGTTGTTCGATAGGCAACCCGTCTAGATCAATGGTTTCACCGCTATTTAGGGTTGCCATGAGCCGTTTTGATCGCTAACCTGAAAATGTTTGAATTGTTACGAACAATTTCGGGTGCGGCCTTTTCTGGGTCGTGCGACTTCAGGACGAGGAACGAAAAATGTTTTCACACGAAGGTCCCGCAATAGAGCTGCTGCTGTTCGTTTTTGGCTTGGCAGGCCTGCTTTTGGTGGTGTGGTTTGTTCACCATCAATACGAGCGAAAGACCGGGAAAGGCGTTAAAAAACAACAAAATAGTAACGAAAGCCGCTCGACGTAAGTGTTGCAGGGCGGTGCTGCTGTGCGCCCTGTCGAGCTTGTCGCCGTCAAAGCGCCCGGTAAAGGTTTGCGTGGTGGTGAGTGGGAGAACGCCCTCGTCATTTTTATTGACGATGATTCGCTCGCCCTTTATTGCGTCGCCTTGACGGGTAAACAGGGAGGGGTTTTCAAAGACCAGGAAGTCGCTTTTTCATGAAATCCCTTTCAGTGCAGGCAGGCATTTAGCGCTGTTGTCGCGGTGATTGATAGCGGCCGCATTAAAACATTTTTATCGCGTCAGGCTCGAGACTGTCGCGATCCAAATCGCAGGCAAAGAAAAGCCCACGATGGGGGCGCGGGCTTAAAGGTGTTCGCTTAGGAGCTGAATCCAGACTAGGCGCTCGACTGTGAAAACCGCGTGAAATGCACACGGCGGTTTCGGTTTTTTGCATCGATGCTCTCAGCTCACGTTCCAGTTGGTTTGGATTGTCGAGAATGGCTCCGGTTAATAACGGCGTGGCGCTGACATAAGTTGCAGTGAAAGGCGCGTACGTTGATCGACTTTCTCACGCGTGAAGTCGCCGTTGCGGGCCCGGTGGAGCTCACCCAACGAAACGAAAGCCACCCGACAGCTTTTCCTTCAGGAACCCCACCAACGCACTCACCGACTTGGGCACATGGGGCGAGTACGGCCGTATCAGGTAAATCTCATCGGCAAACGCGCCTTTGAGCGTCCAGCCCTTGAGCACCTGCACCAACTTGCCACTGGCCAGCGCGGCATGCGCGCTGAAGTCCGGGAGCAGGGCGATGCCCAAGTGGTTGAGCGCCGAGTCGCGCAGCGCCTCACTGTTGTTGGTCGAAAAGCTGCCGGCGATGGGCACGGTGACCCGTTGCACCTTTTTGCCGCCGCGTTCGAAGGTCCACGCCGGCTGGTCGGTGCCCCGTGGGTAGTACAGGCAGTTGTGCGAGGTGAGGTCGCCGGGTTCGCGCGGCTCGCCGTGACGTTGCAAATAGTCCTGTGAGGCGACCAACACTGAGGTGGTGTCGCACAGCTTCCACGCCACATGGGTTTCCGGCACCTGAAAGCCGTGCCGCACCGCCAGATCGTAACCCTCGGCGGCCAACGAACTCAAAGCATCCGACACATCCAGTTGGATGCGCACCTGCGGGTACAGCTGCAAAAATTCCGACAGGTGCGGCACCAACTGCTGACGGGCAAACGCCACTGGCGCGGTGAGGCGCACCAGCCCGCGAATTTCCCCGGCAGAGTCGCGCACCGACGAGAAACTGCGGGCGATGTGTTCATAGGCGCTGCGCACTTCACGGGTTAAAGACAGCCCTGCATCGGTCAGCCGTACGCTGCGTGTGGTGCGGGTGACCAACCGCGTGCCGGTGGCTTTTTCGAGGTCCGAGATGCGCTGGCTGACCGCGGACTTGCTTACCCCCAGGCGCGCAGCGGCAGCGGTGTAGGTGCCTTGCTCCTCAAGCACCGACAGCCAATGAATATGGGTCCACAGCCCCTCGATCTCAGCCTTTTCCATGCTTCTATTGTTCGCCTATAAGGACAATAAGTTCTGGATTCTGCTCTAGTTTGGAACAAATCGGAAGTCTATCGTGTGTTCCAACGCTACCGACCTGGGATTATCTGCCATGACCACCACGATTGAGCACTACATCAACGACCAGCGCGTGAGCCGCGATGATCGCTATCAGGACGTCTACAACCCGGCCACTGGTGAAGTAACCGGCCGCGTTGCGCTGGCCAGCCGCCAGACCGTGAGTGAAGCCGTCGCCGCCGCCCACGCTGCTTTCGCAAGCTGGGCCGACACGCCGCCGATCCGCCGCGCCCGTGTCTTGTTCGAATACCTGCACCTGCTGCGCGAACGCAAAGACGACTTGGCGCGCATCATCGTCGCTGAACAAGGCAAGGTGTTCACCGACGCCCAGGGCGAAGTCGACCGGGGTATCGATATTCTCGAATTCGCCTGCGGCATTCCCAATCTGCTCAAGGGCGAGCATTCCGATCAGGTTTCCCGCGGCATGGACAACTGGACGATGCGCCAACCGTTGGGCGTGGTGGCCGGCGTCACGCCGTTCAACTTCCCGGTGATGGTGCCGATGTGGATGTACCCTATCGCCATTGCGGCGGGCAACACCTTCATCCTCAAGCCAAGCCCGACCGACCCGAGCGCGTCGCTGTTCATGGCCGAACTGCTGCATGAAGCCGGCTTGCCCAAAGGCGTGTTCAATGTGGTGCAGGGCGACAAGGAAGCGGTGGATGCACTGATCGAACACCCGGACGTCAAGGCCGTGAGTTTTGTCGGCTCCACGCCGATTGCGCACTACATCTACGAAACCGGCGCGCGTAACGGCAAGCGCGTGCAAGGCTTGGGTGGTGCTAAGAATCACATGGTGGTGATGCCCGATGCAGACATCGAAAAAACCGTCGACGCGCTGATGGGCGCCGCCTACGGCAGTGCTGGCGAGCGCTGCATGGCCATCTCGGTGGCCGTGCTGGTGGGCGATGTGGGCGACAAGGTTATCGCCGCTTTGACCGGGCGCGCCAAGCAACTGCGCATCACCGACGGCCGCGATTTAAAGGCCGAGATGGGCCCGATTGTGTCGCGCGCCGCACGGGAGCGCATCAGCGGCTACATCGAACAAGGCGTGCAAGCCGGTGCGCAATTGCTGCTCGACGGGCGTGACTACGTGCCCACCGAACCCGGCCTGGAAAATGGCTTTTGGCTCGGTGCAACCTTGTTCGACCACGTGACCCAAGACATGAGCATCTACCGCGAAGAAATCTTCGGCCCGGTGCTGGCCTGCGTGCGCGTGAATGACTTCGGCGAGGCGATCAAGCTGGTCAACGACCACGAATTCGGCAATGGCGTGAGCTGCTTCACCCGAGACGGCAACATCGCCCGCGAGTTTGCGCGGCGTATCGAAGTGGGCATGGTTGGCATCAACGTACCGATCCCGGTGCCGATGGCCTGGCACGGGTTTGGTGGCTGGAAGAAAAGCTTGTTTGGTGACATGCACGCCTACGGCACTGAGGGCGTGCGCTTCTACACCAAGCAGAAGTCGATCATGCAGCGCTGGTCAGAGAGCATTGAGCAGGGCGCGGAGTTTGCGATGCCGGTGTCCAAGTAGGCCAATAACACCGTAGATCAACTGTGGGAGCGGGCTTGCTCGCGAATGCGGCGTATCAGTCAGCACATTTGGCGACTGACACCCTGCATTCGCGAGCAAGCCCGCTCCCACATTTTTTACCGTGTATCAGGTTTCAGGCATTCGATTGAGCGATCCACCGTGGTCCTGGCCATTTCCAGCAAATGCCACACCGCCAGAATCTTCGCCCGCTCGGGGCTTGGCAGCAGTTCACTGCAATTGAGCGTCGTGGCCGAAGCACTGTCGAGCAAACTGGCGGTGTAGAGCAGGGCATCTTCGAAGCTCAAGTCTTCGATTGGCACACCTTGGGTGGGCAGGTAATGGTCGATGGCGCGGTTGAACGCGGCGCGGGCTTTGGCAGAACTGAGGGGTGGGTCGGGGACGACTTTGTTCATGGTGTAACTCCTATTGAGCAAGGAAGCTACCGCCAACGCTGCTAAACGAGGGTGGCAGCTGTACGCGGGTTAGCAGACCGGTCAATAGGAAAACCAGCGCACCCGAAGGTGCCCCACGCACAGCCACCATAAAAGCAGAAGTGAACCGTGTGCCTATTGAAGTCAGGCTGCTAAACCCGATCGCTGAAATCCAGCGACGCAGCGAAGACTAGCCACCCCTTCCAACAGGCACAAGGCGGCAGGGATTGTCTAGGAAACGTCCTGCAATTAAAAGCGACACGCCTTGCTGGCCTTTTACAAACCATGACCAAAGGCCACTAACCGATCATTCTCACGCGCTGCAAAAGACCCGTCTGAAGACGAGCGTTAGAACGGCTCTTAACCTTCTGTCTTGACCACTTCTACCCTCTACCTGCAAAAACACTGTGCAACATACGGCCTTCTTATGGAAGGAACCTAAACACCTGTGGGTACGACTTACTCGGCTGTTGATGTGAGCAGGATCGTGTGATCCGTGTGTGAAAAATACACCCGCATAAAACGCCCCATAAAATGCAATGTGAATAAGACGCTGTCGGTGTTTAAACCCCGGTCGTATTTTAACTGGCAGGTGGGTAATTCCAACTTTCTGAAAAGGCAAACCTGCAGTGGCTATCATTCCACCCTCCTTACAGCAGCCCGACGGTCAAGTATATTCGGAGATGGCGGGAACATCTGCCACCGTTCGAAACAACGTCTCAGATCAGCCTTCCATACAGCAACCCGACGAAGTACAGCCCGGCGATCCATTGTATTCGAGTGAGGCAGGAGGGTTTCTTGTTGTTCGACACAACGCCTCTGACTGGCGCCAGGCCACGTCGGCTATTTTAGCCAAGTCTGTTTCAAACGAGGTTCTTTGCAATACGGTCATTTATGGAACTGCCACCGTTTGTCCGCTCTCTGCGACCGATACGCTGCAACAGCGGTTGCCGCGCATAGATGACTATGCGGAGCGAGTAGTGGCGTTGGTCAGAAGCGTAGAAAGCGGTAATGAAGGCGAACGCAATATCAGATTCCAGCAGGCTCGTCAGTTCCTGGAACCCGCGGGTTATTTTAGCGCCGGGTTATTGGCTGCGGGGTACGACCCACATGAAAAAATCACCGTAACGTTCAACACCTACGTAGGGCGTGGAAACCCGGATAAGCTGACCAGCAGTCACCCACGCACTTACTTTGCATGGGAGATTGCCGCCGGTGCTCTTGCGCACGATAAAGTGGAGCGCGGCGGCCCGATCAACTTCCAGTCGATGCATATCGAGCAAAAAGATCGCAGCAAGGTCAGCGATCTGGAATCGGCTGGCGAGAAACTTCAGCATCATTGGGAGCGCGAGATATCGGGGCCCCTGTCGAATGCTTGGCGTCTACTGGCAACGCGCTCGGGCAAGGCGGACGCCTATGTTGTGCGCGGAACCTTGCAAAGCCTGGCGAATGACAAGAATAGTTTTGATCGGTTAAGCCATGATGCTAAAGAGGCGGTCAATCGCACCGTGCAGCGAAATGGACAAGTCATTGTGCCCAATATTTATGGTTATCCACTGGCGGGCTATGCTTTTATTCCTTACCACCCCTTTGACGGTAATGTCGACAATAGACCCAATACGGGTTTGATGATTGACCTGAAGAACGGCACGGTCAATGAAATAAAGGGCGACGGTGATTTTGCTAGCTGGGCTAAACAAAACCGTGACCCTGTGCTCCGTAGTTTCAATGCGGATGACAAGCAAGGCGGCAAAGATGCCCATTGGCCGAAGGCGGGCGATGTGCTTGATGATTTTATTGCGGGTAATCATGCCACTTTTCCAGGGCGTTCCGGTTTATTAAGTGATAAAGCGGTGCCGGTGTGGGAGACCTTTAATTATACTCAGTCGCGCGACAGTGATTATACGCTGAAGTTCGGTGGCCTTTATTCCAGTATTGCCGGCCACTATGAAGAGGTGAACGCCAACAACGCGATCGCGTCAGACCGGGCAGAGGTATTTGGTTCCTCGCAACAAGAATGGAAGGCGGCGAAAGAATTTTGGGGGAATACGTTCGGTTATTTACCCCTCCCTGGCACCCTCGGTAATATTGTCTTTGGCGTGCATGATTCCCTCTACGGCATGACGGCCAACGATCGGGTTGGTGGCACTGCCGCAGCGGTGATTTCGGCCCTGCAACTGGCGCACGAGCTTGCGCCCATTGGCGCAGAGTATGGGGTGGGTGAGCAGCTCATCAGGGTTAAGGCCCTTGACACCGAACATTACAGTTGGCGATTTGATTCGTCGACGAGCGAATTGGAATTGGTGCGAACACCCCAGTCTCCAGTCACGGCGGATGAAGTTCCCGCGTCAGTCACGGCCGGGCCTGAAATAACGCCCGCGCTAGACGCGCCTTTGTCTTTTCCCGGAATGCGAGAGATTAAGTTCAGGGGCCGAACATACTATGCCGCTTATCATCCTGATGCGGGGGACGGGGTGCATTACCTGTTGCGTATACCAGACGCACGTGACCCACAAAAGTTGGGAAGCAGCGGCAAAATTGCTGCGCCTGATGAGGCGAACGTATGGAGACTAGAGGGCAAAAGGGGCGGGGGGACGGTCGCGGAAGTTTTTTCACGACGATACAGGCAGGCACGCGAGGCGCTGGAGGTTGTTATTGAAAAATACAAGCATGCAGCCACCCCTCCCACTGAACTAGAAACGCAAGCGTTTGCGGCGACGTTGACCGAGCTCTCTGATAAAAGTAATGCCGATTATTTTGAGCATATTGAAACCTATACTCACGCAGATTCTGATTTTGTTAACGTGCCGCTGCGAGCCGGTAGAAGCACGCCAGAGCTTGAGGCATTTCTTGATGAGTTTAATCAGCTTGTTGCTTATGAAGGTAAAGCCTATCGTTCAGCCTTCGTCACGCCGGAAGGCGCAAAAAGAATTAAAGAGGGCGTTGGCAAGGTTTTTCAAGATCCCGGTGTGCAGTCAGCCTCGACGACCGTGCATAACTCAATTGGATGGGAGGACTGGGCGAAACGTGTGGCAGGGGGTCGAAATAATGCGAAAAAACAGGTGGTCTATGTGTTTGATGAGTTAGTGCCAAAAAAGAACCTGTCAGCCGACTTAATGAAGGATCATGTGGCAATCGGGCCTAGGGAAGTGATGAAGATAATGGCGGTGAAAGAGTTCGACGACAAACTGTTTGTCTATATATCGTCACCTTCCAAAACGCCCGATCATATTTATAATATTTTTAATGGCGAGATCATTTACTAATCCCCTGCGTAGTATTTTATACCTGGGTTATTCGATCGTTCCCACGCTCTGCGTGGGAATGCCTCATGGGGCGCTCCGCGTCCCGCCAGCCAGCGCGGAGTTCGGACCTTGCGCGCATGTGACGCAGAGCGTCACGGGCTGCAGTCCCACGTGGAACGTGGGGAACGATCTATCATTTTATATTCAGTGTTCGGCGCAGTAGCATCAGCACTCAGTTACTTCATAACGTCAGCGGGTGCAAATAAAAAGGATGAAGGACATGCGGTATTACTTACTCCGACCGGATCACGCCGTACCGGGCAAGTGGGTGCTTGGCGCTATACGGCACGTTGACAACTGGCACTTCAGAGATCCGCCGGTCAATTACATGGAGCCTGGCAGTTACACCCTCGACGTCAGGTTCGAAGGGGCTGAGGTTGATTACGCCCTGGCGGGTTATGGCAGTGTCCCGGTATTGAGCAGAAGAGCGCGTGATGCATTAGTGGGCTTGCCGGAGGTGGATGAGCCTTATCAGCACCTCGTACTTGAGCCGGTGCACATCGCGGACACGCACGTTGAACAGGACTATTTCGTGATGATCATCGAGACGCAGGTTGAATGCGTTGATGAACAACGATCGGAATATCAGCGGTATACCGTAGATGATCCGGTGAGGCCGGACCTGGCGGGGGATTATCGCGGCTTTACTAGGCTCGTTATTGACCCGGTAAAAGTCGGTTGCCGAGATATTTTCAGGCTCAAACACTATTTGGGCGCAATCATCGTCAGTGAAGAAGTCAAACGTCGCTTCGAGAGAGCAGGGGTAGTCGGGATGGCGTTTGATTCGGTGAATGGTGATACAACCACGGTGACCTAGGCGCGACAAGCCGGTGTCGCTCGCGCCCAGGCCATCATCTCGTCAGAAAATGGCTTTCACTTGTAAGCCCAATACCAATGCATTATCGATATCCACACCGGAAAACGCCCCCGGCTCGATGATGTATTGCACATCCGGGCGCAACGTCAGCCACGGCGTGGCCTGGTAGCCATAACTGAGCTCGATCAGTTGCTCGGCATTGTTCAGGTTGGGGTAGTCCGCCCCAGCGTTAAATGCCGCCAACTCCTGCACCTCACGACTGCGCGGGTTCGGCACCGCACGGCCATAACCCAGGGCCAGTGTGTCGCGCGGGCGACCTTCGAACGGCTTGTACAGCACCACGCCCGCGCCGTACCACTTGCTGAATGGCGAGGCGGCCTCACTGGCGGCCGAGTATTGGCCGAAGGCATGCAACACGCGCCCCGCAGACGAGCTGGACGCCCACACCGCCTGGTCGATCAGCAGGTAGTGGCCGCCGCGACCGCTGACCTCCTTGTTGCTGCCGATGCGTTTTACGTCTGAGCTGTCGTAGTAATACCCCAGCTTGTACTCGCCCGGCAGCGTGCCCGCGTGCTTGTAAACCAGCTCGATGGGCACCACGGTGCCGGTGGTGTGTTTGGGCCCCAAGTGCCACGCGCGGCTGGTGTTGCCATTGCTCGACGGGTCGACATTGAACGCCGCCACGCGCAGTTGCCACGCTGGCGAAAAGTCGTATTTCACCCGCGCGCCGAGGTGCGCGTTCGGGTAGTTGGCCCAGCCGCTGCCACCGGACATGTTCAGCGGGTGCCCGCAGAAACCGGCGTTCATGAAGTTGCACAGGATGCCGCTGTCGAGACCGCCGAGGTCATTGCCCATCGCCATGTAGCCCAGCTTGAGGTTCAGCGCCGGGGTGAACAGCGTGCGTTCGTAGCTCAACTCGGTGAGGCGCGTGTAGAGGCCGCCGTAGTTTTCCTGGATGGGCAAGCGGTTGCCCACCAAGTCTTCGGAGGCACTATTGCCGCGCCGGTCGTTGATGGTCAGCTGGATGCGGTCGCCATTGTTGAAGCCGTAGAGCTTGCCCAGGTCGAACTGCACGCCCAGCTTGATGTTTTGCGAGTAGCGCGCCGAGCGGTGTTGGCCGCCGTTAGCGTTGTAGGCGGTCTCGCCGCTGTAGTCGCCGGTGAAGCGGAGGCCTTGCTCGTCGAGTTCACGGCGCAGGCCGCCCCAGTCGCCGGTCAGGGTGGTGTCGTCGGCTTGAACGGGCAGGGCGGCAGCCAAAGCCAGGCCCAGCACGAGGCGGCCAAGGGGCATGTGAGAAGTGGGGGTCATGCGGGATTTTCCAAACTGCATGTGTATAAAGGCGCGCGCGCTGCCGGTGGGCACCGCGCGAACAGAGGGTGGTTATGGCAGGGCGTAGGCGATCACGAAGTCGCCACGGTCGGTGGACTGTCGCGCGCCGCCAGCGGTGATGACGATGTACTGTTTGCCGGTTTTCGGCGACACGTAGGTCATCGGGCCGCCTTGGCTGCCCACGGGCAGGCGGGCCTTCCAGACTTCATCACCGTTGCCGCTGTTGAAGGCGCGCAGGTAGAAGTCCTGGGTGCCCGCAATAAAGATCAGGCCGCCCTGAGTGGACAGCGTGCCGCCCAGCGTCGGCAGGCCAACCTTGATCGGCAGGTGCATGCGGATGCCCAAGGGGCCGGTGTCTTCCACGGTGCCGACCGGCACTTGCCAGGCGATCTGCTGGGTCTTCATGTCGATGGCGGTCAGGGTGCCGAATGGCGGCGCCTGGCACGGAATGCCGGCCACGGACAGGAAGCGGTTTTTGTTCACCGCATACGGCGTGCCCTTGAGCGGCACGGCGCCCATGCCGGTGTTCAGCGCTTCACCACCGGACGAAGCCTGGGCCTTGTTCTGCGATGGCACCATCTGGATCCACAGGCCCAGGCGCATGTCGTTGACGAAGATAAAGCCATGCACTGGGTCGGTGGAAATGCTGCCCCAGTTCATGCCGCCCAATGACCCCGGGAAACTCAGCGATTTGTCGGTGCCCGGCGCGGTGTACAGGCCTTCGTAGCGCATGCCTTTGAAGTCGATGCGGCACAGCAACTGGTCGTACGGCGTGGCGCCCCACATGTCCGATTCGCGCAAGGTTTGCGCGCCGATCTGCGGCATACCGAGCGATTTTGGCTGGGTCAGCGAGTAAGGTTCGTCAGGGATGTTCGCGGCCTTGACCGGCACTTCCTTGACGTCGGTCAGCGGCTTGCCGGTGGCGCGGTCGAGCACATAGATTTGCCCGGCCTTGGTGCCGATCACCACGGCAGGCACAGCCGTGTCGCTGCCCGGTGGGGTGAAGTCGATGAGGCTCGGCTGCATCGGCAGGTCGAAGTCCCACAGGTCATTGTGGACGGTTTGGTACACCCACTTTTGCGCGCCGGTGGAGGCGTCCAGGGCCAGCACCGAGGCGCCGTATTTGTGGTTGAGTTGGGTGCGTTCCACGCCGTAGATGTCGGTGGATGAGCTGCCCATCGGCAGGAAAACCGTGTTCATCAGCGGGTCGTAAGACATCGGCGCCCAGCTGTTCGGCGTGCTGCGCACATAGGTGCTGCCGGCTGCAGGGGCTTGTTTGTCTTGCGGGTTGCCTGGGTCGAAGGCCCAGCGCATTTGCCCGCTGATGACGTCGAAACCACGGATCACGCCGCCTGGCATGTCGGTTTGCACGTTATCCGCCACGCGCCCGCCCACCACCACGGTGGTGCCGGCCATTAACGGCGCCGAAGACAATTGGTAGTAGCTGTCCGGCACATTGCCCAGGCCGGCTTTCAAATCCACCTGGCCGTGGTTGCCGAAGTCTTCGCAGAATTTGCCGGTGTCGGCATCCACCGCGATCAGGCGCGCATCAATGGTGTTGGTCAGCAGACGGCGTTGGCATTGGGCACCGGCAGGCACGCTGGCGGCCATGATCGGCGAGCTGTTCGGCTGGGTCGGCTGGGCGAGGGGCGCGGTGGCGTCGAAATACGCCATGCCACGGCAGCGCTGCCATACCGCCGACTTGGCGTTGACGTCGTTCTTCCACAGTTCTTTGCCGGTGTCAGCATCCAGCGCGATCAGGTTGTTGTGCGGGGTGCAGATATACACCTTGTTGCCAATTTGCAGGGGCGTAAGTTGGTCTTCGGCACCGTTGCCGTCGCTGATGGCCACGTCGCCGGTGTGGTAGGTCCACGCTACTTTGAGTTTATTGACGGTGTCGCGGTTGATCTGGTCCAGCGCCGCAAAACGGCTGCCGCCTTCGGTATTGCCGTAGTGCGCCCAGTCTTTCTGCGCGTCGGCCGCAGCCACCGGCGTGATGCCAGGGCCTTTGCCGGTCGGCGCCACGCTTGGGTGGGCGACGAACATATTGCCCGCAGCGACGGCCACCCCCAGCGCCAATACGCCAGCAATGCCATACGCACCGCGTGCGGGTTTGCCGGCCAGCAGCGGATACACCAGCGCCACCACCACGCCGATCACCGCAAACATGAACAGCCGCGAGAACAGCGGCCAGTACACCAGCCCGACGTCCGCCACCGCCCACACCGCCGTGCCGACCAGAAAGGCGGCGAACCACCACGCACCAGCCGGTTTGCGCCGGGCAATCAGCAGGCCGGAAACGGCCATGGCCACGCCACCCGTCAGGAAGTACCAGGAACCGCCCAGGCTGACCAGTTTGGCGCCGCCAACGGCCAGGGCCACGCCGAGCAGGGCAATGACGATGCCCAGGCCCAGGAGGAGGAATCTAGAGGCGCCAGCGGCGCGCGATGCTCGTTTCATGTCGACAGGACTCGAATGTGAGTGGGCAAAGACGCGATTTTAGCAAGATAAGTAACTGGTTAGTACATTCTGCTTGGTAATAGTCTTTTACAGACTTGGGGATGATGGTGTGGCGAGCAAGCCTGCTCGCCACAGAGGGCTGGGTCTCACGCCAGCGAGGTGAGAAACCCGTCTACACACGCCATGCACGCTTCACGTTCCTCAACGTGCGGCATATGGCTGGACTGCTCGAAAATCTGCCAGCGCACGTCGCTGATGCCATCGGCAAACGGTTGCACGGTGGCCGGTGTGGCTTCATCGAAGCGACCGGAAATCAGCAGCGTCGGCACCTGGATGCGCGGTAGCCGATCAATGATCGTCCAGTTGCGCATGCTGCCGATCACATGGAATTCGGTGGGGCCATTCATCGCGTGGTAGACGGTGGGGTCGTCCTTGATGGCGGCATTGGTGCGCGCAACGTCGGCAGGCTCCGGCTGGATACGGCACACATGCCGCGCGTAAAACACTTCTGCGGCTGCGTGGTATTCGGCGCTGTCGGTGGTGCCCGCAGCCTCATGGTGCAGCAACGTCGCCTGCACCTCGGGCGGCAACGCCTGGCGCAGTTCATTGGCCGCCGCGCGCCACAAATCCATCGACGCTGGCGAGTTGGCAATAATCAGCGCCTTCAAGCCGACCGGTTGACGCACCGCATGTTCGGCGCCGAGCATGCCGCCCCAGGACTGGCCCAGCAGCGCGTAGTCGCTGATTTCCAGATGCTCAATCAGGTTGTTCAATTCCGCCAGGAACAACGCCACGGTCCAGAAATCGGTGGAGGCGCCAGGCAGATGCGTCGAGCGGCCATTACCGACTTGGTCGTAGTGCACCACCGCGCGGCCGGTGGTGGCCAGGTCTTTGAAACTGTCGACGTAATCATGGGTGCAGCCCGGGCCGCCGTGGGCAACGATCAAGGGCAGGCGCCCTGAATTCAAGTCGCCGGTGACCCGGAACCACGTCCGATAGCCACGGAAATCGGCATAACCTTCGCGTACCTGCATGCTCTGTACCTCATTGGGATCAATGCGTTACAGGCTAATCAAAACCGCGCGCCAGGTGCACTGGTAAAAATGCTAGGTTCTCAGACTTCCACCAGTCGGTAGTGCAAGCCACGCGCCACGGCTTCGACGCGATTGCGTGCACCCAACTTTCTTGCGGCGGCAATCAGGTGCAGGTTGACCGTGGCTTCGGAGCGGTTGAGGGTAGCGGCAATGCCCTTGGCCGACAGACCCTTGGCTGAATGCTGCAGGCACTCGCGCTCGCGGCGGGTGAGGTGAACATGGCTGCAGCACCGCTCCGTCGGCGCCAGCAACTCGCTGGCGCGGGCCTGAAAGGTATGGGCCAGCACCAGCATGTCGCCAAGGTGCTGCTGGGCCAGTTGCTCGGCATTGGCCGGGCTGCCATCGACGATGGCAGTGAGCGTGGCAAAGCCGCCGTCCGGCAAGTGCAGCGGCACGGTCAGGCCGGTGCTCAGGCCGTAGTCGCGGATGTAGTGGGCCACCGGGCGATGCGCGTCGGTCAATGTGCCGTTCCAGTGGGTATCGGTGCTGAACGACCACACAAACGGCGTCGTCCTGCGCGCTGCGCATTGCTGCACCGGGTCGATCTGGTAGTAACCGCCCGCGCACCACAGCTCGTGCATATCTACCGGCGCATTCAGCGCCATGAACACCGACGGCGTGATCAGCGCGCCTTCATGGCTCACCGGCACCGGCGCGTAGTCGTAGATCAGCGTCTTGAACCCCAGCGGGTTGGTCGCCGCCTGCACATGTGCCAGGCACGCGTCCAGGCGGGTCAGGTGGGCGAGCTGCTCGCTGAATGTCATCAGGTCGGTGTGCATGGCGCCTCCGGGCAGTGGGATGCGCATTTGCCCAAGCAAACACTCTGCCAAGGCCGAAAACCTAGTACTTTTCAGGATACAGCCCGAACCGCCGTGGCCTTAGAGTGAAGCTTCAGTCCAACCCGTTCGGAGCGCCCACATGACCGACACTTCCACACCCGGCGACAGCGCGCAGCTCGCGCGTTTCGGCTATACCCAGCAACTCAAGCGCCAGCTCAGCCTGGGTGACCTGTTGATCTACGGCATGGTCTTCATGGTGCCACTCGCACCGTTCTCGATCTTCGGCGGCGTGTTTGACGCCAGCCACGGCATGGTGCCGCTGACCTACCTGATCGGCTTCGTCGCCATGCTGTTCACGGCCATCAGCTACCAACAGATGTCCCATGCGTTCCCGGTGGCAGGTTCGGTGTATGCCTACGTCGGGCGCGGCTTGAACAGCCAGCTGGGGTTCCTTGCGGGCTGGGCAATTCTGCTCGACTATTTGCTGGTGCCGACCTTGCTCTACGTGATCGGCGCCAACGCCATGGCCAACGTGATTCCCGGCATTCCCCAGCCGCTGTGGATCGTGTTTTTCGTGGTGCTCAATACCTTGGTCAACTGGCGTGGCATCCAGACCACTGCCCGCGCCAACCGCTGGTTCCTCTACGGGCAACTGGTGGTGCTGGTGGTGTTTGTGGTGCTGGCCAGTATCGCGATCAGCAACGGCGTCAACGGTGCGAGCTGGACGATGAAGCCGCTGTACAACCCGGCTGAATTCTCCATGCCGCTGATCTTCAGCGCATTGTCGGTGGCGGTGTTGTCGTTCCTGGGCTTTGATGCGATCTCCACCCTGTCCGAAGAAACCCGTGGTGGCAGCCGCGCCGTTGGCCGCGCGACCCTGTGGGCGCTGGCGTTGGTCGCGGCGCTGTTCATGCTGCAAACCTGGCTGGCGGCGTTGCTGCAGCCTAACCTGATCCAGTACCCGAACCCCGATGCGTCGAACAATGCGTTCTATGAAATCGGCCGGCTGGTAGCTGGCCCGTGGCTGCAAATCGTGATTGCCCTGGCCGTGGCCATTGGCGCTGCGATTGCCAACTCGCTGGTGGCCCAGGCGGCGACCTCACGCCTGCTGTTCGCCATGGCCCGCGACCGTCAACTGCCGCAGTTCCTCAGCCAGGTGCACCCGGTCACCGGCGTACCGCAACGCGCCACGTTGCTGGTGGCGGGCTTGAGCCTGGTGCTGGGGCTGTTGTTTGTCGGGCAGATCGACCTGTTGGCATCGATGTGCAACTTTGGTGCGCTGAGCGCTTTCCTGCTGCTTCATGTGGCCGTGGTGTGGCACTACCGCGGCGCCGGTCGGCGGGTGGTGCATGGGCTGGTGCCGCTGATCGGTTTTGTAATCATCAGTTATGTGTTGGTTAATTCGGATATCTACGCCAAGGTCGGCGGCACCTGCTGGTTGGCGCTGGGCGTGGTGGTGCTGATCTACTTCAAGGCCAGCGGGCGCTCCACCGAGCTGAAGGTGGACGCGCAATTGGGCTAAGCCGGGGAGGCGGTGAGTGGCTCACCGCCGCGTTGGCGAGCTAAAACTTGAAACGCCCCACCAACCCCTTGAGCTGACCGGAAATATCCGTCAAGCGGCCCGACCCGGTTTGCGCCGAGTGGGCAAAGCCTTCCACCAACTGCGCATCGGCATGGATCTGCGCGATGTGCCGGTTGATCTCTTCGGCCACCTGGTGCTGCTCTTCGGCGGCCGTGGCGATCTGGGTGTTCTGGTCGCGAATCGAGTCCACCGAGCCACGGATCTTGTCGAAGCTGTCGCGGGCCTGCTGGATGCGTTCCACGCTGGTGTGCGACACCAGCAGACTGCCCTGCATTTGCTGGGTGACTTCCTGGGTGCGGCGGGCGAGGTTGCCCAACAGGCTGTCGATCTCGCCGGTGGAGTCGGCGGTGCGCCGGGCCAGGGCGCGCACCTCGTCGGCGACCACCGCAAAGCCACGGCCCTGGTCGCCGGCGCGTGCGGCCTCGATAGCTGCGTTGAGCGCCAGCAGGTTGGTCTGTTCGGCGATTGAGCGGATGGTGTCGAGAATAGTGTTGATGTTCTTGCTGTCCTGCTCCAGCAACTGCATGGTCTGAGTCGAGCGCTGCAGGTCTTCGCTCAGCTTGAGCACGCTGCCGGTGGCTTCGCCGATGTGCTGCTGGCCGTCGTGCACGTCGCGGTAACCTTCGTCGGCACTCGACGCGGCAGCGCTGCACGAGCGCGCAACTTCATTGGCGGTGGCGACCATTTCATTGAACGCGGTGCTCACCAGTTCCACGGCTTCGCGCTGGCGGCCGGCGGCCTGGTTCATGTTATGGGCGACTTCGCGGGTGTCGGCGGCGGCCGTTTGCAGGTCGCTGGAAGCACTGCCGATACGCTGCACCAACTGGGCGATCATGCTCAGGAACTGGTTGAACCAGCCTGCCAGGCTGGCTGTTTCGTCCTTGCCCTCGACCTTGAGTTGACGGGTCAGGTCGCCTTCACCTTCGGCAATCTCTTGCAGGCCATCGGCGACCCCGCGAATCGGGCGCACGATGACCCGGGCAAAGCTGGCGCCGACAATCGCAAAAACCACCGCCAGTACCGCCGCAATGGCGGCGATCAGCCAAGTCAGGCTGGAGGCTTGGGCCATCACTTCATCACGTTTGATCAAGCCGATAAACCGCCAGCCCAAGTCCTTGGAGCTGACGACGTTGGCCATGTAGGTCACGCCATTGATGTCGACCTGGGTCACGCCATCGCCGCGCTTGGCCAGCTCGGCGTAGTTGGCGCCCAGGTCAGCCATGGGCTTGAAGTTGTGCTTGGCATCGCTGGGGTCCACCAGCACATTGCCGTTGGCTTCCACCAACATCAGGTAGCCGCTGTCACCGAGCTTGATATTCCTCACCAGTTCCGTGAGCTGCTTGAGCGACACGTCCAGGCCGACCACGCCCAGCACATTGCCGCTGGCGTCGGCGACGGTGTGCACGGTGCCGATCAGCGACACATCGTCCGGCGCCCAATAGTAGGCACCGGTGCGCACGGTTTTGCCCGGCGCCGCGAGGGCCGCCTGATACCAGGGGCGTACGCGCGGGTCGTAGTTATTCAGTTTGGTGTCATCAGGCCAGCTGGCGTAGCCCCCGTCCTTCAAGCCCAGCGACAGGTAGGCGGTGCTCGGGTGGCTCTTGGCAAACTGGTCGAAAATCGCCAGCAGCTCAGTGTTTGTCGGGGTCAGCGGGATTTGCGCAGCATCGGCGCCGGCGTAGCTCTTGAGGTCTTTAGCCGCGACAACACGCGGGTCCTTGGCCACATACTCGACGTTCTGGCTGATGCCGTCGAAGAATTGCTTCATGCCATTGTCGATCTGGCGGATCTCACGGCCACTGCTGTCGAGGAAATTCGCCAAGGCGCCCTCGCGCAGGTTCAACACGACGAGCACGGCCACCAGGATAACCGGCACGCACGCGACAGCGGCAAACGCCCAGGTCAGCTTTTGCTTGATATTCATGACTTCTCCCGCGGGTATTTATAATTTTGGCAAGGGGAAACGGTAGCGGTGAGCGTCGCATGTGTTTTTTAGAAGGGAAGCGGCCCATGCTTACCCCGATGTATCGACCGGGGCAGCGGGCACTTGAGGCGTCAAATGATGGGCAGACGTGCGGTCAGCCGATACGCTCGCCACCCAGCGCATCACGCTGCATCGACTGCAGGTTTTTCTCGATGGTTTCGCAGATGGTTTCCATCTGGATCTGATGCTCACTGGAGTGAAACGGGCTTTGCAGGTCGGTGCCGATGCGCTCGATCGCCAGCAGCATAAAGCCCACCACCGTCGAGGCCAGTGGGGTGAACCAGCCCAGCGATTCCACCAACCCGACTGGCACGATCAGGCAGAACAGCGAAATGAACAGGCGCGGGAAATACACGTAAGGGTAGGGCAGCGGCGTATTGGCGATACGCTCCATGCCGCCCTGGGCGTTGGACAAGTCCACAAGGGTCGATTCCAGCCGCGCCAGGCGAATGCTGTCCAGGTGACCGGCCTTGTACTCCTTGGCCAGCAGCGCCGCCGAGCCGGTAAGGATGTCATTGGCAAAGTTGTTGGTGGCGCCGTTGCGCGCGAATTCGTCCGCAGGGATAAATGCCCGCACCTCATCCGGGCACGGCTGGCCCTTGAGGTGCGCCGCCAGGCAATTCACATAGGCCACATGGCGGCGTAGCAAGGTGGCTTTGACCGGGTTCACCTCGCCGTCCGGGTCGTCCAGCAAGGTCAGCACCTGGCGGGCAAAACTGCGCGAGTTATTCACCATCGCGCCCCACAGCGTACGGGCTTCCCACCAGCGGTTATAGGCGCTGCTGTTGCGAAAACTGATCAGCACCACCAGCGCCGAACCCAGCAGCGTCAGCGGCATCAGCGGCAAATTGATCTTGGTGGTGAGAAACAGCATGAAATCCACCGTGACGGCGACATCCCATAACAATAACCAGAACAAAGCCCAGCCCACATAGCCCATGGTCTTGATAATCAGGCGGTATTTTTTGATGATGGCGGCTTTCAAACGAGGACCTCGCGGCGAGCGGTAAGCAACAATGCCCTAGCTCGGACGCTGGTTTGGGGGGAAAGGTTCGCCAAAGACCTGAATCGTTTAAGTCGCGTGCGGTCAATGTTTATAACCGTCAGGAGGCTCTATGAAAATTGGCGTGATATCCGACACCCACGGCTTGCTGCGGCCTGAAGCCATAGCGGCGTTGCAAGGCTGTGAACAGATCATCCATGCGGGCGATATCGGCGGGCCGGACATTCTTGAACAATTGGCGCACATCGCGCCCGTGCACGTGGTGCGCGGCAACAATGACCTGGACGCGGCCTGGGCGCAGCAGGTGCCGGACCATCTGAGTATTGATCTGAAGGGCTGGCAAACCCTGGTCGTGCATGACATTGCCGACGTGCCCGCGTTACTGGCTCCGCACACGCGGCTGGTGATCACCGGCCACTCGCACAAGCCCTTGATCGAGTGGCGCGGCGCAACCTTGTACGTCAACCCCGGCAGCGCCGGCCGGCGACGTTTCAAGCTGCCGGTGACACTCGCGGTGCTGGAGATTGTTGAGGCTTGTATTGAGCCGCAGTTGATTGCGCTGTTGGAGCCTGTTCAGTCACCGCTGGGCTGAATCACCGGGCGCCCGTCGTGGCGTGGGTTGCCGACCGCGCTGTCGACCTTGAACCACTCGAACACCTCTGGCGGCTCGCCCTGAAACAGCACCATCTGCTCGGCGCGGCCGCGGTTGGTCGCCGGGTCCAGCCATTCGCGGGCCAGCTCGGGGCTCAGCACCACCGGCCGGCGATCATGAATATCGACCATGCCGCCGGCGCTGTCGGCGGTGATGATCACAAACCCATCGTCAACGCCCGCGCCCTCATCGGCGTCGGGCAGTTGGCCGATGGCGGCACACAGCACCGGTGCGCCGTCGCGGCGACGAATCAGGTAGGGCTGCTTTTTCGGGCCGCCTTCATCCACCCATTCAAACCAGTTATCGACCGGCGCAATCGCGCGGTGCGGCCAGATCGCGCGAAAGAACGGGCCGTTGGCGACTTTTTCGACCCGCGCATTGATCGGTGGCGCGCGGTCCTTGGCCCAGTGCGGGCGCCAACCCCAGCGCACCCGGTCGGCATGCCGCCGGTCATTTTCCAGGTACAGCAGCGCGACGGGCGTGGAGGGCGCCACGTTGTAGCGCTCAAGCGGCAGCTCGCCCACGTTGTTGAGCAGGGCATTGGGCATGCTCAAGGCCGCCACGAAGTCATGAATACCGCGGTACTGCGAAAGTCGTCCACACATGGTCGGTTCCTCGAACTGACCCCCTGAGCGTAGACGATGGATTTACAGCGGGGTCAGCACGTTCATCACCGTGTCCAGCGCCACCCGCGTGTCATCCAGTTGCACCAGCGAGGCGTGCCGGGCGCCGAGGGCGTCGCGGTTCTGGATGGCGGTGAGGATCGCCTTGTGGCGCGGCAGGCTCAGGCCCTGGATGTCCGGCCGGCGGTTGGTGATGTTGATCGACTCGCGCAGCGGCAGCGAGAGCATGTTGCACATGTAGGCGAGCAGGTCGTTGCGGGTGGCGTCGGCGATGGCGCGGTGGAAGTCCAGGTCGGCCTGCAACAGCGCGTCGTGGGTTTTGGCGGTTTCCATGCCCAGGTAGGCTTTTTCGATGGTGGCGATGTCTTCATCGGTGGCGGTGGTCGCCGCCATGGCGGCGATTTCCGGTTCGAGGATGCGCCGCACGCCCGCCAGGGTATTGAAGAACTCGCTGTGAGGCGTGGTCTGCATCAGCCAGGACAGCACGTCCGGGTCGAGCAAGTGCCATTTCAAGCGCGGCCGCACCACGGCGCCCACCCGTGGTTTGGAATACACCAGGCCCTTGGCGCTGAGCACCCGCGTCGCCTCACGCAGCACCGAGCGGCTGACCTTGTACTCCTCGCACAGCGTGGCCTCCATGGGCAGGCGTTCTTCGGGCTTGAAGCGACCGGAAACGATGTGCATGCCCAAGTCCTGAACGATCTGGGCATGCATGCTCTTGCGCGGCTTGGGCGGCTGGTGATCCATAACGAACGGGAGGCTCTGGCTAAATAAGCGGCATCATAGCATCCCAATTAGTGGGAATGACGGGGGACTTCAGCCCCACGGCAGCCCACCAGGAAGTCAAAGTCACAGCCTTGGTCGGCTTGCAGCACATGGTCGATGTACAGCTGGCGGTAGCCGCCGACGATCAACTTTTGTGGTGGCGCCAGGTCCGCCATGCGCGCCGCCAGCTCTGCGTCGGGGATGTCCAGGTGCAGGCGGCCATTGGCGCAGTCGAGCTCAATCCAGTCGCCTTCCTTGACCGTGGCCAACGGCCCGCCGGCGGCGGCTTCCGGTGCCACATGCAACACCACCGTGCCGTAGGCCGTGCCGCTCATGCGCGCATCGGAAATCCGTACCATGTCAGTCACGCCCTGGGCCAGCAGCTTGGCCGGCAAGCCCATGTTGCCGACTTCGGCCATACCGGGGTAACCCTTGGGCCCGCAGTTCTTCATGACCAGGATCGAGTTGGCGTCCACATCCAGTTCCGGGTCATTGATGCGCGCCTTGTACATGTCGAAGTCCTCGAACACCACCGCGCGGCCACGGTGCTGCATCAGCTCTGCGCTGGCGGCCGACGGCTTGAGCACGGCGCCCAGCGGCGCGAGGTTGCCGCGCAGCACGCAAATACCGCCGTCGGCGCGGATTGGGTTGTCGAGCGTGCGGATCACTTCGTCCTGGCCGTAGATCGGCGAGTCCTTGGTGTTTTCGCCCAGGGATTTGCCGTTGACGGTCAAGGCATTCGGGTGCGGGATCAGGTTAGCCTCGCCCAGGCGGCGCAGCACGGCGGGCAGGCCGCCGGCATAGTAGAACTCTTCCATCAGGAAACGCCCCGACGGCTGCAGGTCAACAATCGTCGGCATGCCACGGCCCATGCGCGTCCAGTCATCCAGGTCGAGCTGGACGCCGATGCGCCCGGCGATGGCTTTCAAGTGGATCACCGCGTTGGTCGAACCACCGATAGCCGCATTGACGCGGATCGCATTTTCAAACGCCTCTTTGGTGAGGATCTTCGACAGCTTCAAGTCTTCGCGCACCATCTCTACCGCACGCATGCCGGACATATGCGCCAGCACATAGCGCCGCGCATCCACCGCTGGAATCGCTGCGTTGTGGGGCAGGGAAGTGCCCAGTGCCTCGGCCATGCAGGCCATGGTCGACGCGGTGCCCATGGTGTTGCAGGTGCCGGCCGAGCGCGACATGCCGCCTTCGGCCGCGAGGAAATCATCCAGGGTGATCGTGCCGGCCTTGACCTGTTCACTGAGCTGCCACACCACCGTGCCCGAGCCGATGTCCTGGCCTTTGTGCTTGCCGTTGAGCATCGGCCCACCGGTGACGACGATGGCCGGCACGTCGCAACTGGCCGCGCCCATCAGCAGCGCCGGGGTGGTTTTGTCGCAACCGGTCAGCAGCACGACGCCGTCAATGGGGTTGCCGCGAATCGCCTCTTCCACGTCCATGCTCGCCAGGTTGCGGGTGAGCATGGCGGTGGGGCGCAGGTTGGATTCACCGTTGGAGAACACCGGGAATTCCACCGGGAAGCCTCCGGCCTCGATCACGCCGCGTTTGACGTGCTCGGCGATCTGGCGGAAATGCGCGTTGCACGGGGTCAGCTCCGACCAGGTATTGCAGATGCCGATGATCGGCTTGCCATGGAACTGATGGTCAGCAATGCCCTGGTTCTTCATCCAGCTGCGGTACATGAAACCGTTCTTGTCGGCGGTGCCAAACCACTGGGCAGAGCGCAGGGCGGGCTTTTTATCAGGCATGATCGACTCTCTTATTGTATGACTATATGTTCTAAATTCGTTTAAACATAAGCGCAAAATCGTGGGTTTGGAAGTGTTGTTTTGCAAATAGTCATACTATATAGTCGACCTCAACTGAGGCGTGACCCTGGCTGAATTTCGCCGGAGGCGGCCCCCGAGCTTCTATAAAAACAACAATCGGAGATCGACCCCCATGAGCCAGGAACTGCGGCTTATACGGCGCATCACGCTGAAACTGATTCCCTTCCTGATCCTGCTGTACCTGATCGCCTACGTGGACCGCTCCGCCGTGGGCTTTGCCAAATTGCACATGGGCGCCGACGTGGGCATCGGTGATGCGGCTTATGGTTTAGGCGCCGGGCTGTTCTTTATTGGCTATTTTCTTTTCGAGATTCCCAGCAACCTGATGCTCGACCGCTTCGGCGCGCGGCGCTGGTTCGCGCGCATCATGCTGACCTGGGGCGCGATCACCATCGGCATGGCCTTCGTGCAAGGGCCGCAGAGCTTTTATGTGATGCGCTTTTTGCTCGGCGCGGCAGAGGCGGGGTTCTTTCCGGGCGTGCTGTACTACATCACCCAATGGTTCCCGGTGCGCCATCGCGGCAAGATTCTCGGGCTGTTTATCCTGTCCCAACCCATTGCGATGATGATCACCGGCCCCGTGTCCGGCGGCTTGTTGGGCATGGACGGCATCCTCGGCCTGCACGGCTGGCAGTGGCTGTTTATCGTCATCGGCACCCCGGCTTTGCTGCTGACCTGGCCGGTGCTGCGTTTTTTGCCGGACGGCCCCCAGCAGGTCAAGTGGATGAGCGAGGACGAGAAAACCTGGCTTACCGGCGAGCTCAATAAAGACCTGCAAGCGTACGGCCAGACTCGCCATGGCAACCCGCTGCATGCGCTGAAAGACAAACGCGTGTTGCTGCTGGCGCTGTTCTACCTGCCGGTGACCTTGAGCATCTATGGGCTGGGCCTGTGGCTGCCGACGCTGATCAAGCAGTTCGGCGGGAGTGACCTGGTGACCGGTTTCGTCTCAGCGGTGCCGTACATTTTCGGCATCATCGGGCTGCTGATCATCCCGCGCAGTTCCGACCGTCTGAATGACCGTTACGGCCACCTCGCCGTGCTCTATGTGCTGGGTGCCATTGGCCTTTTCTTCAGTGCCTGGCTGAGTGTGCCGGTGCTGCAAATGGCCGCGCTGTGCCTGGCGGCGTTCGCGCTGTTCTCCTGCACGGCGGTGTTCTGGACCTTGCCGGGGCGGTTCTTCGCCGGCGCCAGTGCGGCGGCGGGCATTGCGCTGATCAACTCGGTGGGCAACCTCGGCGGCTATATCGGCCCGTTTGTGATCGGCGCGCTCAAGGAGCACACCGGCAACCTGGCTTCGGGTTTGTATTTCTTGTCCGGCGTGATGGTGTTCGGGCTTGTCTTGACCGGCGTGGTCTACCGCGTGTTGGAGCGCAAGCACGTGCTGCCCGCCGACCAATTCGCCGCCAGTGCGCGTGGCGCCACGCGGACTTAATCCTGGAGAAGTTTGATGCGTTTAGTTCAGTTCGAATTGCGTAATGGTGAGCGCCGCGTCGGCGTGGTGCAAGGCAGCAAACTGCGCGAAGTGCAGACCGCACGCAGCGTGCGTGAGTTGGCGCTGGCGGCCATCGAGGCGGGCGTCAAGTTGCAGCAACAGGTCGACCGTTTGGGCCTGGGCAACAGCTACGACTACGCCGCGTTGCTCGCCGACCTGAAAATCCTGCCGCCACTCGACCACCCGGACCCGGCCCACATGCTCATCAGTGGCACCGGCCTGACCCACCTGGGCAGTGCCTCGGCGCGGGACAAAATGCACCAGCATGCCGCTGACGACAGCGCCCTGACTGACACCATGCGCATCTTCAAATGGGGCGTGGAGGGCGGCAAACCACCGGCCGGCCAAGCAGGCGTACAACCGGAATGGTTCTACAAGGGCGACGGCAGCATCGTGGTGCGCCCGGGCCAGGCGTTCCCGGTGCCGCCGTTTGCCGACGACGCCGGTGAAGAGCCGGAAATCGGCGGCCTCTACGTGATTGGCCACGACGGCAAACCCTATCGACTGGGCTTCGCCGTGGGCAACGAGTTTTCCGACCATGTGATGGAGCGCAAAAACTACCTGTACCTGGCCCACTCCAAACTGCGCAGTTGCAGCTATGGCCCGGAACTGCGCGTGGGTGATTTGCCCCAGCACCTGGCGGGCACCAGCCGCATCCTGCGTGACGGTGAGGAAATCTGGCGGAACGAATTCCTCAGTGGCGAGGCCAATATGTGCCACAGCCTGGAAAACCTCGAATACCACCACTTCAAATACAGCCAGTTCCTGACGCCTGGCGATGTGCACATTCATTTCTTCGGCACCGCCACGCTGTCATTCGCTGACGGTATACGTACCCAACCGGGCGATGTGTTCGAGATCAGCCAGGCCGAATTCGGGGCGCCGCTGGTCAACACTGTCGGCAAGGCCGACGCGGCGTTCGAACCCGGCACTGTCATCCCCCTTTAAGGAGAGCACCATGACCCAGTTCCTCGGCCACAACTACATCGGCGGCCAGCGCAGCGCCAACGGCGGCGTTACGCTCAAAAGCATCGACGCCAACAGCGGCGAAGCCTTGGCCCAAGTGTTTTACCAAGCCACCCCGGAGGAAGTCGACGCCGCCGCCAAGGCCGCCGCCGCCGCTTACCCGGCGTACCGTACGTTGAGTGCCTCGCGCCGCGCGCAGTTTCTCGATGCAATAGCCGATGAGCTGGACGCGCTGGGTGATGATTTCGTCGAGCTGGTCTGCCGCGAAACCGCTTTACCTGCCGCGCGTATCAAAGGCGAACGCGGGCGTACCAGCGGCCAGATGCGCCTGTTCGCAACAGTGCTGCGGCGCGGTGATTTCTACGGCGCACGCATCGACAGCGCCTTGCCCGACCGCCAGCCAGTGCCGCGCCCGGACCTGCGCCACTACCGCATCGGCCTGGGCCCGGTGGCCGTGTTTGGCGCGAGCAACTTTCCCCTGGCGTTTTCCACGGCGGGTGGCGACACGGCGGCTGCGCTGGCGGCGGGTTGCCCGGTGGTGTTCAAGGCCCACAGCGGGCACATGGCGACCGCCGAGCGCGTTGCCGATGCCATCCTGCGGGCGGCCGAAGCCACCGAAATGCCGGCCGGCGTGTTCAATATGATCTTCGGCGGCGGCGTCGGTGAGGCGCTGGTCAAGCACCCGGCGATCCAGGCCGTCGGCTTTACCGGCTCACTCAAGGGCGGCCGCGCGTTGTGCGACATGGCAGCGGCACGCCCGCAGCCGATCCCGGTGTTTGCCGAGATGTCGAGCATCAACCCGGTCATCGTGTTGCCCCAGGCCTTGCAGGCGCGGGCGCAAACGATCGCCCGCGACCTGACCGCCTCAGTGGTGCAAGGCTGTGGCCAGTTCTGCACCAACCCTGGCTTGGTGATCGGCATTGCCTCGCCAGCCTTTACCACGTTCACCCAGCAAGTGGCGCAGCTGATCGGCGATCAACCCGCGCAAACCATGCTCAACGCTGGCACCCTCGGCAGCTACGGCAAAGGCCTTAAAACGCTGCTCGCGCACCCTGGCATCCAGCATCTGGCGGGCGCTGCCCAGGCGGGCAATCAGGCGCAACCGCAGCTGTTCAAGGCCCAAGCCAGCCTGCTGATCGACGGCGATGAAGTGCTGCAGGAAGAAGTGTTCGGCCCGACGACCGTGTTCGTGGAAGTGGCTGACCAGGCCCAACTCAGCGCCGCCTTGCACGGCCTGCGCGGTCAACTGACGGCGACGATCATTGGCGAGCCAGCCGACTTTGCGCAGTTCCCTGAACTGACGCCGTTGCTGGAGCAGAAGGTTGGCCGCATCCTGCTCAATGGTTACCCGACCGGCGTTGAGGTCTGCGACTCCATGGTCCACGGCGGCCCTTACCCCGCCACCTCGGATGCGCGTGGCACCTCGGTCGGCAGCCTGGCCATCGACCGCTTCCTGCGCCCCGTGTGCTTGCAGAATTACCCTGATAGCCTGCTGCCCGACGCGTTGAAAAACGCCAACCCGTTGCGTATCCAGCGGCTGGTAGATGGCACGCCATCGCGCGACCCACTGTAGACACCAGGAGGTTTTATGTCGTGTACCGCAGTCACTGCGCACCGAGCGCAGTTGGGGGAGGGCCCGTTTTGGGACGTGCCGACCCAGGCACTGTATTGGGTCAATATCGCCGGCAAACAGGCGCTGCGTCTGCTGGGCGGGCACTTGCAGATCTGGCAGTTGCCTGAGCACGTCTCGGCGTTCATCCCGTGTGAAAGCGGCGATGCGTTGGTCACGCTGAGCAGCGGCGTGTACCGGCTGAACCTTGAAACCGAAGCCCTGACCCTGCTGTGCGTGGCCGACCCGCAACCCGGCAACCGTGGCAATGAAGCGCGCTGCGATGCCCAAGGCCGTCTGTGGCTGGGCACCATGCAGAACAACATTGGCGAGCAGGGCGAAGACCTGCCGATCACGCGGCGTTCCGGCGGCCTGTTTCGCATTGATGCCGATGCGCAGGTCACGCCGCTGCTGCACGGCCTGGGCATTCCCAATACTTTGCTGTGGAACGAGGACGGCACTCAGGTGCATTTCGGCGACAGCCTGGACGGCACGCTCTACCGACACTCGATCCAGGCGGGTGGCCAGCTCGACCCGGCGCACGTGTGGTTCGGCCCGCATTCACGCGGCGGCCCGGACGGCTCGGCGATGGACAGCCAGGGCTACATCTGGAACGCCCGTTGGGACGGCAGTTGCCTGCTGCGCCTGACGCCGGACGGTGCAGTGGACCGCGTCATCGAACTGCCCGTCAGCCGTCCCACCAGTTGTGTATTCGGTGGCCCGAACCTCACCACGCTCTATATCACCAGCGCCGCCAGCCCATTGGATCACCCCTTGGATGGCGCGGTATTAGCCATCGAGGTCGACGTGCCAGGCAAACCCTGTCACCGCTTTGCCGGTTAAATCCTGACATTCAAAAACAACAACAAGGAGTCACCCGTATGAATCGTCGTCGTGGTTTGCGTTCCCTTTGCTGCGCCGCTGTGGCGGTGTCAGCCCTGAGCTTGAGCGGCCTGTTGCTGGCCGCCGAAGAAGTGAAGATCGGCTTTCTGGTCAAGCAGGCTGAAGAACCGTGGTTCCAGACCGAATGGGCCTTTGCCGAAAAAGCCGGCAAGGAGCATGGCTTCAAGGTGATCAAGATCGCCGTGCCCGATGGCGAGAAAACCCTTTCGGCTATCGACAGCCTGGCGGCCAACGGCGCCAAGGGCTTTGTGATCTGCCCGCCGGACGTGTCTCTGGGCCCGGCGATTGTCGCCAAGGCCAAGGCCAACGGCTTGAAAGTGATTGCGGTGGATGATCGCTTCGTCGATGCCAAGGGCAACTTCATGGAGGACGTGCCGTACCTGGGCATGGCCGCGTTTGAGGTCGGCCAGAAGCAGGGCGCGGCGATGGCGGCCGAGGCGAAAAAGCGCGGCTGGGACTGGAAGGACACCTATGCGGTGATCAACACCTTCAACGAACTCGACACCGGAAAAAAACGCACTGACGGCTCGGTCAAATCCCTGGAAGAGGCCGGCGTTCCCAAGGACCACATTCTGTTCACCGCCGCCAAGACCCTCGACGTACCGGGCAGCATGGACGCCACCAACTCGGCACTGGTCAAGCTGCCAAGCGGCGCCAAGAACCTGATCATCGGTGGCATGAACGACAACACCGTGCTCGGCGGCGTACGCGCCACTGAAACGGCCGGTTTTGCCGCCGCCAACGTCATCGGCATCGGTATCAATGGCACCGATGCCATCGGCGAACTGAAAAAGCCTGACAGCGGCTTCTTCGGCTCGATGCTGCCAAGCCCGCACATTGAAGGCTACAACACCGCGAAGATGATGTTCGACTGGGTCACCACCGGCAAGGAACCCCCGAAGTACACCGCCATGGATGAAGTGACGCTGATCACCCGCGAGAACTTCAAGCAGGAGCTGGAAAAAATCGGCCTGTGGAACTGAGGCAATCAAAAAATGTGGGCGCTGGCTTGCTCGCACCGCCGCTCCCACAGTTTTGTCCGAGTTCAGATGCCAGCACCGCGGTGCTCTGCTTTTCTGTAGGAGCTGGCTTGCCTGCGATGCAGGCACCTCGGTGCATCAGGCATAACCAGTTGATGCCATCGCAGCGGTTCGGCGGTCCGACAAGCCAGCTCCCACCTTTGACCGAGTACACACATCTACCTGATGTACTGAGCTCCAAATGTGGGAGCGGGCTTGCTCGCGAATGCGGTGGGTCAGTCAGCTTATCTGTAACTGATCCACCGCATTCGCGAGCAAGCCCGCTCCCACAATTTGACCGAGTTCAGCTGCCAGCACCGCAGTGCTCTGCATTTCTGTGGGAGCTGGCTTGCCTGCGATGCAGGCACCTCGGTCCATCAGGCAAAACCAGTCGGTGCCATCGCAGCGGTGCGGCGATCCGATAAGCCAGCCCCCACCGTTTAATCGGCGGAGAATTTGAACACGGTGTTGTGGGTGTAGGTTTGCCCCGGGTTCAAGCGAGTCGAGGCAAATTTGGGTTGGTTGGGCGCATCCGGGAAGTGCTGCGTCTCCAGGGTAAACGCGCTCCAGTGCGCATAGGTTTTGCCAGCTTTACCCTTGACCGTGCCATCCAGGAAGTTGCTGGTGTAGAACTGCACACCCGGCTCGGTGGTGTAGAGCTGCAAACGTCGGCCGGACGCCGGGTCATGTATATCGGCGGCGAGTTGCTTGATATCGCCTTTGTTATCCAGTGCCCAGTTGAAGTCAAACCCGCCTTGTTTGGGCTCGGCGAACTTGAGCTGCGGGTGGTCGTCCTTGATATGCTGACCGATAGGCGTAGGTTTGAGGAAATCCATCGGCGTGCCCTTGACCGGGGCCAGTTCGCCGGTCGGGATCAAGGTGGCATTCACCGGCGTGTAGTGGCTGGCATGCAAGGTCGCGACTTGCTTGAGGATGTCGCCATTGCCTGCGCCGGCAAGGTTGAAGTAGCTGTGGTTGGTGAGGTTCAGCACCGTCGGTTTGTCGGTGCTGGCCGTGTAGGCGATGTGCAGTTCGTTTTTATCGTTGAGGCTGTAGGTGACCTCGGTCTTCAGGTTGCCGGGGAAGCCCATTTCACCGTCCTTGGACAGGTAGCTCAGCTTCACGCCGACCGAGTCCTTGCCCTTGACCGGCTCGGCTTGCCACACGTGCTTGTCGAACCCCTGCGCGCCGCCATGCAGCGAGTTGGGGCCATCGTTGAGCGGCACCTGGTAGCGTTTGCCGTCAAGTTCGAAGGCGCCACCGGCGAGGCGATTGCCGAAGCGCCCGATGGTCGCACCGAAAAACGCCGTGCCACTCTGGTAGCCCTGCACGTCATCGAAACCGAGTACCACGTCATCGACGTTGCCGTTTTTGTCCGGCACTTTCAGCGACTGCAACACGCCGCCGTAAGTGATTACCGTGGCTTGCATGCCATGGCTGTTGCGCAAGATGTATTGCTCGACGGCGGTGCCGTCGTTGGTTTTGCCGAATGGCTTGTGTTCGCTGGTAAGCCCTGCGGCCTGGGCGGCGCCGCTGGCAATCAACATGGACAGGGCGAGGCCCGAAAGCAGGTGTCTAGGGTGCTTCATGGTCGAACTTCCTTTTGTTGTTTTGAGTGGAATAGTTCTACTAATGTGCGATATTTCGTCAGGTTGACAGCGAATTTATAGCCTTTAACGCCGATTACGCAAAATAAAATAAGACTAATTGATCGAGGCAATCGTTATATGAGTACTGAACAGGCCGTTTATCCCGACCTTCAGGGTAAGGCCGTATTGATTTCCGGAGGTGCCTCGGGCATTGGCGAATTCATGGTGCGCGCCTTCGCCGCGCAGGGCGCCAAGGTGGCCTTTGTGGATCGCGCGCAGAGCCAGGGCGAGCGGCTGGCGGCGTTGTTGAGTGCCCAGGGGCATAGCGTTGAGTTCGTGTGTTGCGACATCACCGATGAAATCGCCTACAAGGCCGCGATAGCGCGTTTTGAACACACGCTGGGGCCGATCACCGTGCTGGTGAACAACGCGGCCAACGACGTGCGCCACAGCCTGGAGGAAATCGACTCGCAGATGTTCGACAGGCTGATCGCGGTCAACCTCAAGCATGCATTCTTCGCCGCCAAAGCGGTGGTGCCGATGATGAAAAGCGCGGGCGGCGGGGCAATTATCAACCTGGGTTCGGTCGGTTGGATGATGGCCTCCGCCGGCTACCCGGTGTACGCCGCCAGCAAGGCGGCGGCCCATGGCATGACCCGAGCGCTGGCGCGGGAGCTGGGCCCCAGCCGTATTCGGGTGAACACCTTGGTGCCGGGTTGGGTGATGACAGAGAAACAGCTGGCGATGTGGGTCGACGATGCGGCCAAGGAATTGATCAGCCGCAGCCAGTGTTTGCCCGGCAGTGTATTGCCCGAGCACATCGCCAATATGGCGCTGTTTCTTGCCTCCGATGTGTCGGCGATGTGTTCGGCGCAGAACTTTATTGTGGACGGCGGTTGGGTGTAGGCCGGTTATTCGATGGGGTACTTCTTGAAGGCAGGGTGGCGTTCCAGTTGACTGGCAAGGCGCTGCAGGTTGGGACCGGCAGTGGCGGATTTTTTGTTCAAACGCGGTCGCCGCAGCCTTGAATTCAGGCCGCGCCAAAGTCTTGCCGAATGTGCCGACCGGGGTGCCTTCCAGCCTGTTGCAACGCCGCCCGGATATCGCTGCCGCCGAGCGTCGCATTGCTGCGGCCAATGCGCGGATTGGCGTCGCCAAGGCGGCGTGGTTCCCGCAGGTCACTTTGAGCGCCCAAGGCGGTTATCAGAGTGATGAGTTTGCCCGCTTGCTCAGCGCGCCGAACCTGTTCTGGGCTATCGGCCCGTCACTGGTGGGCACGCTGTTTGATGGCGGCGCTGGAAGCCAAGCGCAGTGTTTTGCAATTGCAAACTTAGCAATTGAGCGCCAATGTGGGCCTGATCAAGGCGCTGGGCGGCGGCTGGAATGTGGCTCAATTGGCTGCGTCGAACCCTATTGAAACTAAGGAGAAGTGAGCATGACCGAGTACGTACCCCCGAAAGTCTGGACCTGGGACACTGAAAGCGGCGGCACCTTTGCCAGTATCAACCGGCCTATCGCCGGTGCGACGCATGACCAGGAGCTGCCGGTCGGCAAGCACCCTCTGCAGCTGTATTCCCTGGCCACGCCCAATGGGCAGAAGGTCACTATTTTGCTGGAAGAGTTGTTGGCCTTGGGGCATACCGGCGCGGAATACGATGCCTGGCTGATCAAGATCGGTGACGGTGATCAGTTTGGCAGTGGGTTTGTGGCGGTGAACCCGAACTCGAAGATCCCGGCGTTGCTGGATCGCAGTGGCGATACGCCGATTCGGGTGTTTGAGTCGGGGGCGATTTTGCAGTACCTGGCGGAGAAGTTTGGGGCGTTTTTGCCGACTGAGCCTGCGGCGCGTGCGGAGTGTTTGTCGTGGTTGTTCTGGCAGATGGGCAGCGCGCCGTATCTGGGCGGTGGGTTTGGGCATTTTTATGCGTATGCGCCGAGCAAGATGGAGTATGCGATTAATCGGTTTGCCATGGAGACCAAGCGGCAGCTGGATGTGCTGGATCAGCGGTTGGCGGTGAGTGAGTATATTGCGGGGGATGAGTACACCATTGCCGATATTGCGATTTGGCCTTGGTATGGTGGGTTGGTCAAAGGCCGCTTGTATGGGGCGTCGGCGGAGTTTTTATCGGTGCATGAGTACAAGCATGTACTGCGTTGGGCTGAGGCGATTGAGCTGAGGCCTGCGGTGCAGCGGGGGCGCAGGGTGAATCGGGTTTCGGGGGAGGTTTCGGAGCAGTTGCGTGAGCGGCATGATGCTAGTGATTTGGACTGATGGGGTTTTTTTTGGTTGAGTACATATCCGTTGCTGCGGTAATGGCGGATTAGGGTTCCGCCCTTACGGCGGGTCACTTTTGGCAAACGCCCCAAAAGTAACCAAAAGGTCTTTGCCCCACCACTCGGTGCCTCGCTAAGGCTCGGCATGCCCTCACTCCGGCTTGAATCCGTGGGCCGCCGCGATGGGCCATCCTTGGCCCAGCGCGGCTAACCCGGCGTCCTGCCGGGTTACCCACGGATTCAAGCCTGCGTTCGGCCATCGTGGTTAACGGGGCCTGTCAGATCAAGATCAAAATCTACAGCACGGCGGCCTGGTAGCCGACCTGAGTGGTTGAAGCAAAAGCAGGGCAACAGCACAGCAGGAACAGATCAAAAACAGAGCTGCTTTTCTGTGGGAGCTGGCTTGCCTGCGATGCAGACACCTCGGTATATCAGGCAAACCCAGTTGATGCCTTCGCAGCGGTTCGGCGGTCCGACAAGCCAGCTCCCACATTTGACCGAGTACACACACATCTACCTGATGTACTGAGCTCCAAATGTGGGAGCGGGCTTGCTCGCGAATGCGGTGGGTCATTTACAAATAAGCTGACTGACACACCGCCATCGGGAGCAAGCCCCTCCCACAGTTAACCGAGTTCAGTTTCCAACAACAGGTCGGCTGTCAGGCCGCCTTGGCTTTGCTTTTGATTCAACCACTCAGGTCGGCTACTAGGCCGCCGTGCTGTAGATTTTGATCTTGATTTTGATCTTAGGCGCCCCGTTAACCACGCTGGCCGAACGCAGGTATTACGGAGCGGGTAAACCGGCAGGACGCCGGTTTAGCCGCGACGGGGCAGGGACGCCCCGTCGCGGCGGCCCGCTTCGTGATGCCTGCGTTCGGGCACACCGAGCCACAGCGAGGTGCCGAGTGGTGGGGCAAGAGCACTTTGGTTACTTTGGTGCTTTTCCAAAGTGACCCGCCGTAAGGGCGGAACCCATTTCAGCCATCACCCAAATAACGGATATGCACCCAAACCCGTCAAAACAACCCGCTCTACTTGAGCGCTACCAACTGCTTCCAATCAATCGCAAACCGCGCCAGGTACTTGCGTAAACGGTCCGCGTCATTCGGCTGCGCCTTGGCCTGTCGCGACACACCGAACAGCCGGCGCCCCGCATCGGACAGGCTGTCTGCCTGCAAGCACACCTCAATCACCGCCTTCAGTTGCAACTGATCAAACAGATCCAGATCCGCAGGTAGCAAGGCCTGCCATTCAGCCAGCGGCGCAGACAGGCCCCAGGCATAGCGCAACCGTTGAATTTCCTCTTCAGCCTGGGCCTCATCAATACGCCCACTGTCCGCCAACGTCGCCATACGCGTGATCGACGCAGACAACTCACGAAAGTTACCCAGCCACGCCGCTTCGCTGGAGCAGGCGAACGCCAAGTAACGGCGCCGTGCTTCCAGGTTGAAGCGCACGCGGCGGCCTTGCTCGCGGGCGTGGCGCTCCAGTTCGAAATCGAGGTTGGGTTCGATATCCTCACGGCGGCCCGCCAGGCCGGGCAGGTCAAAGGTCCACAGGTTGATACGCGCATACAGGTCTTCGCGAAACAGCCCCTGGGCCACCCGCCCGCGCAGGTCGCGGTGGGTGCCGGCGATGATCAGGAAGTCACTGGCTACCTCCTGGTCGGCGCCCAGTGGGTAAAAGCGTTTTTCTTCGATGGCCTTGAGCAGCATGGCTTGCTCGTCCAGCCCCAGCTCGCCGATTTCATCGAGGAACAGCATGCCGCCGTCCGCCGCGCGCAGCAGGCCGTCCCGTGCGTTTTGGGCGCCGGTGAAGGCGCCCTTGATGTGCCCGAACAGTGCCGACATCGCACCGTCGCCACGCAGGGTGGCGCAGTTCACTTCGACAAAGCGCCCTTGCACTTGGTGGCGGCTGCGCTTGAGTTCGTAGATGCGCCGGGCCAGGAATGACTTGCCGGCGCCAGTGGGGCCGATCAGCAGCATCGGCGCCTTGGAGCGCACCGCAACGCGTTCGATCTGTTCGATGGAGCCGTTGAAGGCGACATTGCGCGTGGCAATCCCCGACTTGAGAAACGCCAGGCCCTCCAGGCGTTTGTGGGCAAAGCGCGAGGCAATGCGGTCGTAGCGCGACAGGTCAAGGTCGATCAGTGTGTGGGTGCCGGTGGCCGGCGCGGTGTCATCGCCACGCCGTGCAGGCGCGGTCTGGATCAAGCGCGCCGGCAGGTTGCGCGCCTCGGTCAGCAGGAACCAGCAAATTTGCGCGACGTGGGTGCCGGTGGTGATGTGCACGAGGTAGTCCTCGTGTTCGGTATTGAAGGCATAGTCGGTGGTGAAGTCATGCAGCGCGGCGTAGACCTCTTCAAAGTCCCAAGGGTTGTGCAGCGGCATCGCGTGCAGGCGCACCTCGGTGTGCGGTGAGATCTGCAGGATGTCGGCGCGCACCCGTTCGGCGAGGCTGACGTCGCGGGCATCGACGTCGTGGATCAGCTCCAGGCGATCAATCAGCACATCGGCTTGTTGGCACAGGCCGACGCTGGGGCGCCAATGGTTCCAGCGGTTGGCGCCCTTGCCGACGCGATCCAGTTTGGAACCGATAAACCCGATGGCGACCGTGCGCTTGTGTTTCATGGCTAGACCAAAATATAAATAACGATAGATAAGGATAGAAATAGGCTGGCAGTTTTGTCACCGCTTTTTAGTTAATAAAACCGATAAATTTTAAATACTTATATAAAACAATTAGATAAGTGATTTTAGCGAAAAGCGTGAAAAGCTGGCACGACCGCTGCTATAGCCCTGTCAACGCCGCAGTGACGGCCTACAAGAAAGAATCGAAATCATGCAAGAGAAGACCTATCAACTGCTGGAAGTGGCCAACGGCAAGCCGATCAAACTCTGGACCGAAGGCGTGCCGGTGGAGCCCGAGGCCCGCCAGCAATTGATGAACACCGCCAAGATGCCGTTTATCTTCAAACACCTCGCGGTGATGCCGGACGTGCACCTGGGCAAGGGCTCGACCATCGGCAGCGTGATCCCCACGGTGGGCGCGATTATCCCGGCGGCGGTGGGCGTGGATATCGGTTGCGGGATGATCGCCGCGCGCACCACGCTGACCGCCAGCGACTTGCCGGACAACCTTCACGGGTTGCGCTGCGCCATCGAAGCTGCGGTGCCCCATGGGCGCACCCGTAGCCGTAAAGGTCGCGACAAAGGTGCCTGGGAAGACGTGCCAGCCCAGGCCGATCAGGTATGGGCGATGCTTCACCCGCGCTTCAAGGCGATCACCGACAAATACCCGCAGCTTGAGCGCAGCAACAACCGCCAGCATTTGGGCACGCTCGGCACGGGTAACCACTTCGTCGAGGTGTGCCTGGATGAAGCCAACCGTGTCTGGTTCATGCTGCACAGCGGCTCGCGCGGTGTGGGCAACGCCATCGGCAACCTGTTTATCCAGCTGGCCCAGGCGGACATGCGCCAGCACCTGGCCAACTTGCCGGACCGCGACCTGGCCTATTTCGAAGAAGGCAGCCAGCACTTCGATGACTACGTGGAGGCGGTGGGCTGGGCCCAGGACTTTGCCCGCCAGAACCGCGAGTTGATGATGCGCGCGGTGGTCCAGGCCACGCGCCAGGTGATCAGCAAGCCGTTTGAAGTGGCGTTGGAAGCCGTGAATTGCCATCACAACTATGTGCAAAAAGAGCGGCACTTTGGTGAGGAAATTCTGGTGACGCGCAAGGGCGCGGTGTCAGCGAAGAAGGGTGAGCTGGGGATTATTCCGGGTTCCATGGGCGCTAAAAGCTTCATCGTGCGCGGCCTGGGCAACGAAGAGTCGTTTTGCTCATGCAGCCACGGTGCCGGTCGCACCATGAGCCGCACCAAGGCCAAAAACACCTTCACGGTGGCCGACCAGATCCGTGCGACAGCCCACGTGGAGTGCCGCAAGGACGCCGATGTGATCGATGAAATACCGATGGCCTACAAGGACATCGACAAAGTCATGCACGCCCAGCGCGAGCTGGTGGAAGTGCTGCACACCTTGCGTCAAGTGGTGTGCGTAAAAGGTTAAGAGGGGAACAACGATGGAAAAGGATGAACGACACCCATTGAGCGACGCCATGCGTGCGCGGGTGCTGGATGAATTGTCGCGCATCGAGCGCGAGCGCAATGTGACCGTGCTGTATGCCTGCGAATCCGGCAGCCGCGCCTGGGGTTTTGCCTCCACCGACAGTGACTACGACGTGCGCTTTGTCTACGTGGAGAAGCCTGATTGGTTTGTACAGGTGGATACGCCGCGGGACGTGATCGAACGTCCGCTGGATGACGAATTGGACGTGAGCGGCTGGGAGTTGCGCAAGACCTTGGGCCTGTTGCGCAAATCCAACCCCACGTTGCTGGAGTGGCTGGATTCGCCACTGGTGTATCGCCAGGAGACTGAGGCGACGGCGCAACTGCGTGCCTTGGCCGAGGCGTTCTACAGCCCGCCAGCGGCGCGTAATCATTACTTGTCGATGGCCAAGAAGACCTTGCATGGACATTTGCAGGGGGACACGGTGCGTTTCAAAAAGTACTTTTATGCGTTACGGCCGTTGCTGGCGGTGCGCTGGATCGACTTAGGCCTGGGGCGGCCCCCGATGACCTTTACCGACTTGTTGAGCACGGTGGACGACTCGCAACTGCTCGATGAAATCGAGACATTGCTGGCCCTCAAGCGCAGCGCCGGAGAAGTCGCTAGCGGCCCACGCCGCAGGACGCTGCATGAATTTATCCTGCGCGAACTGGAACGCAGCGTGCCGGTATTGCCACGTACGCAAGCAGACTCGCACCGACTCGACCAATACCTGCGGCACACCGTCAACCGCTACGCATAAGGATGAACATGAAACAGGACGTGATTGAACTCGACGGCGCCATCGGCGGTGGCCAGGTGCTGCGCAGTGGCTTGAGCCTGTCGATGGTGACCGGGCTTGGCTTGCGCATCAAAAACATTCGCGCCAAACGCAGCCGGCCAGGCTTGATGCGCCAGCACCTGACGGCCGTGCTGGCCGCCGCGCAGGTGTGTGGTGCCCAGGTGCAAGGGGCTGAGTTGGGCTCGCAGACCCTGGTGTTTGAGCCCGGGCCGATTCAAGGCGGCGAGTACCGCTTTGCCATCGGCACGGCCGGCAGTTGCACGCTGGTGTTGCAGACGCTGTTACCCGCGTTATTGCGCGCGCCGACCGCCAGCCATGTGACGATCAGCGGCGGCACGCATAACCCGCTGGCGCCGCCGGTGGATTTTTTGCAGCGGGCCTGGCTGCCACTGTTGCGACGCATGGGCGCGTGTGTCGAATTGAACCTCAACCGCCATGGTTTCGTCCCGGCGGGTGGTGGTGAAATTGAGGTGTTTATCCAGCCATCGCAGTTGCTGCCGTTGCAGCTGATGCAGCGCGGCAAACTGTTGGAAAAACGCGCCATCACTCTGAATGCCGGGCTGCCCGCCCAGGTCAGCGCGCGTGAGTTCAAACGTGTTCGCCAGCGCCTGGGCTTCAGCGAGGCGCAGTTATTCCCGGTTGAGATTGACCCGCAGCAGGGGCCGGGCAATGTGCTGATGCTCGAATACGTGCACACGCACGTCACCGAGGTGTTTAGCGCGTTTGGCATGGCCACTGTGCGCGCCGAGACCGTGGCTGACGAGGCGATCGACCAGGTGGTGGAATGGCAGAGCACCGACACGGCGGTGGGTGAGCACCTGGCGGATCAACTGCTGTTGCCGATGGCGTTGGCAGGCGGCGGGCGCTTTACCACGCCACACATGAGCGAGCATTTGCACAGCAATATGACGGTGATCCAGCGCTTCCTGCCGGTGGTAATCGAAAGCCGTGTGCGCGAGGAGGGCGGGTTACTGGTGGAGTGCCGGGCGCGCTAGCGCTCAAATACGCTGTCATTCGCCCGCCAATTGGGCCTGTAGCCCTACGCGCTCGCCGGCGCGCAGGGCGATGAAGCCCCCACCCCACCCGATGGGCCGAGCGCGAGCCTGCCACTTAGCTCAACAGCCCGGTGCTGACCGCCACAATCAAAAAGATCCCCAGCAGCGCGCGGTAGATCACGAACGGCCAGGTGGAGAACCGTTCAAGGAAGCGCATCAGGCCCCAGATGGCGAAGAACGCCGAGATGCTGGCGACCACCAGGCCGAAGATCAAGTGCGACCAAGCGTGGGCAGGCAGGTCGGCGTGCAGCAACACCCACAGCTCTTTCAAGCCGGCGAGGGCGATGGCGGGCAGGCCCAGCAGAAAGGAAAAGCGCGCGGCTTCTTCACGCTTGAAGTTCAGAAACAGCGCGGCGGTCAGCGTGGAGCCGGAACGCGATACGCCAGGAATCAGCGCGCCAATCTGCGCAATACCGACAATCAACGCATCGCGCAGGCGCATCTGGCTCATGTCGCGCGTATGGCGTGCACGCAACTCAGCGGCGGCCAGCAGCACCGCCATCACCACGCAGGAGATGCCGATCACCATCAGGCCGCGCAAAGGCGAGTTGCAGGTGTTCAAGGTCGAAGACAGCGCCAAGCCTGCAATCCCGATCGGAAGGGTCGCCAGCACAATCGCTACGGCTAACTTGAACCACTGGTCGTTGTAGTCGCCCCGGCGCACTGCGCTGATACTTCCGGTCGTGACCTGGCACACATCGCGCCAGAAATAACTCACCACTGCCGCCAGCGCCGCCAACTGCATCGCCGCCGAAAACGCCGAACCCGGGTCCTGCCAGCCGAGCAAGGCCGGCACTACGCGCATGTGGGCCGTGGACGACACCGGCAGCAGCTCAGTAATGCCCTGGATCACCCCCAGGATCAGAATCTGCAGGTAATCCAGGGAGGCAAAGCCCACATCCAGGCCGGCGGAACAGACGTTGGTCAAAGTACATGTCCTTGAAAAAGGGCTTGAGAAAAAGAGTATTCAGCGAAGTTTATTCTAAATGTTTCAAGATTTTCGGCCGAGCCAAACAAATCCGCAATCGGTTCAGCAAGCAGAAAGGTTATGCAATGTATTGGCGTGTGTATGAGTTTTGTGAACAATGAGGCCTTGCGTAATTTTCACTGAGAGCCCAATGCCTGAAACCACTGTCGAATTGATCCAGACCGGCCCCGATGCGTCTGAGCTGATCCGCAATCTTTACCAGTACTACGCCTACGAGTCGTCGGATTGGGAACAGGAAGACGTCGAGGCGGATGGCCGTTTCTACATCCATGACGAGCACCTGACCCGCTACTGGCAAGACCCGCAGTGGAGCGCAAATCTGCTGCTGGTCGATGGCTATATCGCCGGCTTCCTGCTGATCGAAGGCAGTGAATTACCGGGCATGGATGCTCTGGAATTGGCTGATTTGTTCATCCTCAAGCGTTACCGCCGCAAAGGCATCGGCCGCGCCATCGCCACCCAGGTGTTGAGCAGCGGCGAGGCGAATTGGCTGGTGCGTTTCTATGACCAGGATGAAGTGTCCCAGGCGTTCTGGCGTGCGGTGCTGGATAACCTGCCGCGCCCGGCGCAGACGATTGAACTGGACGATGATCCGCAGTTGGTGAGTTATTTGATCACGCGGGCGGCGCTGCATTAAACACGACGTTGAACTTAACCGGGCATGACGGCTCCCAGACTCGTCGGCCGGTTGGGCCCTGATTTCACAAGGATGCGAAATGAACACCTTCTCTTCGTTCAAAGTCGTCGTTTGCGCTGGCGTATTGCTGACCTTGGGCGGCTGCCTGACGATGTCGGGTAACTACAAGGTCACCGCCGTAGACGCCACCGGCGCGCCGGCCAAGATGGAGTTCACCACCCAAGGCCGGGGCATCTACTCTATTCGCAATGCGTTTTGCATGAATAACCCAAAGGGCACGGTCACCATCCGTGACCTGGACACGGGTGAAGAACTCAAAAGCGAAAGTCCTTACCACTGTCGCTAGGCACCCACGTTGAACACCTGCTGCATCGCTTGCGGCGGTTGCCCGAATGCGCGCAGAAACGCCTGGCGCATGCGCTCGCGATCACCAAAGCCGGTTTCGCGGGCCACCACTTCGACCGGGTGACGGCTGGTTTCCATCATCGCCCGGGCGGCTTCCACCCGCAGCGACTCGATGGCCTTGGCCGGTGTTTGCCCGGTCTCTTCACGAAACACTCGGCTGAATTGGCGTGGGCTCAGCCGAGCCACGCCAGCCAGGGCTTCCACCGACAGCTCGTGGGTCAGGTTCTCGCGCGCATAGGCCAGGGCCAGTTGCACGCGGTCGGATTTTGGGTCCAGTTCCAACAAGGCTGACAATTGCGATTGTTCACTGCCGCGGCGCTGGGCAATCACCAATTTGCGCGCAATGCGCCGGGCGAGGTCGCCGCCCAAGTCGGCCTCCACCATCGCCAGTGCCATGTCCACACCGGCGCTCATGCCGGCGCCGGTCCATACCTGGCCGTCCACCACAAACAGTTTGTCTTCATCCAGCTGAATATGCGGGTAGCGCTTGCGGAACGCGGGTGCGTGAATCCAGTGGGTGGTGGTGCGCTTGCCTTCGAGCAAGCCGGCTTCGGCGAGGACGAAAATGCCCATGCACAGCGAGGCCACGCGCCGCGATTGCGCGGATGCCGCCTTGACCAGCTCCAGCAGGTTAGCCTCCGGCAGGCGAAACTCCAGGTAGCCGCTGACGATCAGCGTGTCATAACCCTGCGCGCGAATCGGTGTGGTATTCACCGAAAAACCCTGGGAGGTCATGACGGCGCCGCCACTTTGCGACACCAGGTGGAACTCATAGGCCGGTTCGCCGCGCAGCAGGTTCGCGCACTCGAACACCGAGCCCAGGCTGAGGCTCAGGGACTGGAAGTTCGGGTAAACCATCAGCGCAACGCTGTGCATCGTCATTCTCCAAGTGGCGCGCAAGAGGGGGATTGTCGGCGTGTAACGGGGAAACGGCAACCGCCGTTGCCGCGTGTCCGAAATCCTTGCGGATATGACATTGTTGAAGTTTTTCTCGACGGCTAACATCCCCTTAACGAAATAGACGACTGGTCTAATCTTGTGAGGGTAGGGGGCCACCCATTTGATGCGCTATGGTTGAAGACCAGCGTCATAAGCAAGATCACCGAACACCCGCGCCTTTTGACGAGGCGCTGCCGCTGACCCGACCGCTGTCGGGTTGCCCTGAATACACCGACATGCACCTCGATGGAGGACTTGAAAATGAAAGTATTAATGGTACTGACCTCTCACGACCAGCTTGGCACTACCGGTCGTAAAACCGGCTTCTGGCTCGAAGAGTTCGCTGCACCGTATTACACGTTCAAGGACGCCGGTGCTGAGCTGGTGCTGGCATCCCCGGCCGGTGGCCAGCCGCCGCTGGACCCCGTCAGCGACCAGCCGGATGCACAAACCGAGCAAACCCGGCGCTTTGCTGCCGACCCGGCTGCCCAGCAGGCCCTGGCCAACACCGTCAAGCTGGACTCGGTCAACGCCGACGACTTCGACACGGTGTTCTACCCAGGGGGGCATGGCCCACTGTGGGACTTGGCGCAATCGCCTGTTTCCATCGCGTTGATCGAGTCGTTCGAGCGCGCCGGCAAGCCCATTGGTTTTGTCTGCCATGCACCGGGCGCGTTGCGTCACGTCAAGGCTGTGAATGGCGACCCGCTGGTCAAGGGCCGTCGTGTTACGGGTTTCTCCAATTCCGAAGAAGCCGCTGTAGGCCTGACCGATGTGGTGCCGTTCCTGATCGAAGATGATTTCAAGGCACTTGGCGGCCACTATGAGAAGGGCGCAGATTGGCAAACCTTTGTATTGGAAGATGGTTTGTTGGTGACGGGGCAGAATCCTGCCAGTTCGAGTGATGTGGCCAAGGCACTGCTCAAACTCACCGCCTGAGTTAATTAATCGCTTTATTGATTGGCGGCTCTCAAGAGCCGCCAATGCTTTTGCTCGCCCTGAATTTGGAAGTTTCAAATGACTGATAGTTTAAATACCCCGGTAAAGCTGGGGCATCACACGCTCAATAACCGTGTTGTCTTGCCGCCTCTGACGCGCCAACGCAGCGCGCAACCCGGTGATATCGCCACGGGCCTGATGGCCGAGTATTACCGCCAGCGCGCCACGGCCGGTTTCATGGTCAGCGAAGGCACGCAGATCGAGCCGCGCGGCCAGGGTTACGCCTGGACGCCGGGTATCTACACGCCAGCGCAGATCGACGGCTGGCGCCAAGTGACCGATGCCGTGCATGCCGAAGGCGGGGTGATCTTTGCGCAACTCTGGCATGTGGGCCGCGTGTCCCACAATGCGCTGCAGCCGGACGGCGCCGCGCCGGTCGCGCCGTCTGCCATTGCGGCCGAGCAGGCCAAAGCCTTTATCGAAACCGGGCCTGGGGTGGGTGAGCTGAAGCAGCCGCCCGTGCCGCGTGCCTTGAGCGTGCTTGAGATCGAGGAATTGGTCGGGCATTACGCACAGGCCGCGCGCAATGCGTTGGATGCCGGGTTTGACGGTGTGGAAATCCACGCGGCGAATGGCTACCTGGTCAACCAGTTCATTTCGGCCCACGCCAACCAGCGTGATGACGAGTACGGCGGCTCGCTGCACAACCGCCTGCGTTTCCTGCGCGAGATCGTTGAAGCGGTAACCGCCGTGGTCGGGCCGGAACGCCTGGGTGTGCGTTTTTCACCGTTGTTCAGCGGCACCGACCAGGACCGCGTGTACATCGGCCTGGTGGAAGAAGACCCGCATCACACCTACATCGAAGCGATCAAGGTGCTGCAAGCGTCGGGCATCGCCTATGTGTCCATCGCCGAGGCTGATTGGGACAACGCGCCGGACCTGCCCGAATCCTTCCGCCAAGCGGTGCGCAGCACCTTCAGCGGGCGGATCATCTACGCTGGGCGCTACACCGCTGAGCGCGGTGCGAAACTGGTGGAGGCCGGGCTGGCGGACTTGATTGCATTCGGCCGCCCGTTTATCGCCAACCCGGATTTGCCGCAGCGGCTGTTCAACGGCTGGCCGCTGAACCCGCTGCGCGCAGAGGGCATGTATGGCGGCTCGCAGCTTGGCTATACCGATTACCCGGTGTACGCCGGATAGGCGAATTGGCTTGACCTGTGTGGCGAGGGAGCTTGCTCCCGCTGGAGGGCGAAGCCCTCCCAAAGCCTACACGGGTGATTTGCCTGGCTGATCGCGCTCGCGGGTTTTAGGGCTGCTGCGCAGCCCAGCGGGAGCAAGCTCCCTCGCCACAAGGGGGGCGCTGGTGTTGGGTACACGTTGTCGATCATCCGCAGGCATAGCCCGGCGGTCAGTTCAGCAGCCACCCGGACTAATGTGGCGAGGGAGCTTGCTCCCGCGGGAGGGCGAAGCCCTCCCAAACCCTACACGGGTGATTTGCCTGGCTGATCGCGGTCGCGGGCTTTAGGGCCGCTGCGCAGCCCAGCGGGAGCAAGCTCCCTCGCCACAAGGGGGGCGTTGGTGTTGGGTACACGTTGTCGATCATCCGCAGGCATCGCCCGGCGGCCAGTTCAGCAGCCACCCGGACTAATGTGGCGAGGGAGCTTGCTCCCGCTGGAGGGCGAAGCCCTCCCAAAGCCTGCATCGGTGATTGGCCTGACTGATTGCGGTCGCTGGTTTTAGGGCTGCTTCGCACCCCAGCGGGAGCAAGCTCCCTCGCCACACGGGGGCGCTGGTGTTCATTGCACTCGCAACACAATCTTGCCGTACCGATTACCCGACGTACGCCGGATAGCCAGGTTTGCTTGATCCCTGTGGCGAGGGAGCTTGCTCCCGCTGGAGGGCGAAGCCCTCCCAAACCCTACACGGGTGATTGGCCTGGCTGATCGCGGTCGCGGGTTTTAGGGCTGCTTCGCACCCCAGCGGGAGCAAGCTCCCTCGCCACACGGGGGCGCTGGTATTCATTCCACCCGCAACACAATCTTGCCAATATGGTCGCCGCCTTCCATCCGCGCATGGGCTTGGGCGGCGTCGGTGTATTCGTACATCTTGTCGATGATTGGCAGGCATCGTCCAGCGGCCAGCACCGGCCACACGTACTCGCGCAGTTGTTCGGCGATGGCGGCCTTTTCGTCCTTGGTGCGTGCACGCAGCAGCGAACCGGTGATGACGGCGCGTTTGCCGAGGATGGTCAGCAGGTCGACGTCATTGGCCTTGCCGCCACCGAGGAACCCCAGCATGACCAAGTGCCCGTCCATGCCCAGGGCCTTGAGGTTGTTGTTGAGGTACGAGGCACCCATGATGTCGAGGATCACATCCACGCCTTTGCCGTCAGTTTTTTGCGCGATGACCTCGGCGAAGTCCTGCTCGCGGTAGTTGATCGGCTCTGCGCCCAGCTTGGCAATAGCCGCACATTTGTCGGCGCTGCCGGCGGTGGCGAACGCCTGGATACCGTACTCGCGGCAGAGCATCAACGCGGTGGTGCCGATGCCGCTGGTGCCGCCGTGGATCAGCACGCGCTGGCCGGTGTGCGCATCGCCAAGGCCGAACAGGTTGGCCCAGACGGTGAAGAAGGTTTCCGGCACGGCAGCGGCTTGAATCCAGTCCATGCCTTCGGGGATGGGCAAGGCCTGGCTCGCCGGCACCGTGCAAAACTGCGCATAACCACCGCCATTGGTCAGGGCGCAGACCTTGTCGCCAACCGCGTATTCGCTGACACCTTCGCCCACTGCGGCCACTTCACCGGCCACTTCCAGCCCTGGGATCGGGTTCATGCCAGGTTTCATCGGGTATTTGCCGGCACGCTGCAAAGCATCGGGGCGGTTGACCCCGGCGGCGTGTACGCGAATCAGGATCTCACCGGCGCCTGCCACCGGCACGTCGGCGCGGCGCGGTTGCAGCACTTCAGGGCCGCCTGGGGTGGTGATTTCGATCAGGGTCATTTCTTTGGGCAGGTTCATCGTGCAATTCCTTTAACCGGGAGCGTAGAGAGTGGGACCACAATACGCGGCCGTTGATTCAACAGGAACGCTGGCATGTCAGCACATGCCTGCAAGTCTGCCAGCGCCTGTGCCGACACAATCGCCCCGGCTCCGGCGCACAGGCGCCGGTCGATTCTACGGGGACAGGCGTTTATGAACGAATCAAAGTACCAGGCACTCGGGCTGTTGTTTCTGCGCGTCAGCGGGGCGCTGTTTCTGTTGTGGGTGCATGGCTTGCCCAAGCTGCTGCACTACAGCGAGCAGTTGGCGTTGATCGAAGCCCCGTTTCACCTCGGCGCCCACGTCACGTTGTTGCTGGCGATTTTTGCCGAAGTGCTGTGCCCGCTGCTGATCATCGTCGGGGTGCTGGTGCGCCTGGCGTGCTTGCCGATCCTGGCCGTGCTGTGGGTGGCCCTGCTGGTGGTGCATCCGCAGTGGACGTTGTTTGAAGGGCAGTTTGGCTGGCTGCTGTTGATCATCTTCACCAGCATTCTGGTCGCGGGGCCGGGCCGCCTGGCGCTCAGTCAGCGGTGTGCCTGAATAAAAAAGGCCGGGCAAGCCCGGCCAAACAAGGAGCGGGTGATTCAGTTGTTTCAGCGGTTCAGGAACGCCAACAAATCTTCGTTCAACTGCTGGGTATGGGTGGCTGCGAAACCGTGCGGCGCATCCTTGTACACCTTCAATTGCGCGCCCTTGATCATTTCGGCCGCGACTTTGCCGGTGGTCTCGAACGGTACGATCTGGTCGCCGTCACCGTGGATCACCAGGGTCGGCACGTCGATCGTGGCCATGTCCGGGCGGAAGTCGGTCTCGGAGAACACGGTGACGCAGTCCACGGTCGATTTGAGCGACGCCAGCAGCGCGATTTGCAGGGTTTGGGTCAGTACGCCTGGGGAGACTTTCTGGCCCTTGTTGATGCCATAGAACGGCGTGTTGAAGTCGCTGATAAATTGCGCGCGGTCCTTGAGCAACCCGGCCTTGATGCCGTCGAACACCTCGGTCGGCACGCCCTGCGGGTAGTCGGGTTTCTGGCCGAAAATCGGCGTGACGGCGCCCAGCAGCACCAGGCCGGCCACGCGGGCACTGCCATGGCGGGCGATATAGCGCGCCACGTCGCCGCCGCCCATGGAGAAGCCCACCAGGGTCACGTCCTTGAGGTCCAGGTGTTCGATCAATTGGGCGATGTCGTCGGCGAAGGTGTCGTAGTCGTTGCCAGTCCACGGCTGGTCCGAGCGGCCAAAACCCCGGCGGTCGAAGGCGATGGTGCGAAAGCCACGGCTGCTCAGGTATTCCATCTGGTATTCCCACATGTCGGCATCCAGCGGCCAACCATGGCTGAACAGCACGGGCTTGCCGCTGCCCCAGTCCTTGAAGTAGATCTGCGTACCGTCTTTGGCAACGAATGTGCTCATGGAAAACTCCTTGGGTTCAGGGGGCAAAACGCTCAGCCTCACTATTGCGGTAAACCGGACGAAGGGCTTGTACGGATGTGCTCGGTTGAACGGTTCAGCGTCTATGTGGGTCCACTGACCTCTACCGTCAGATCAACAGGTGAACCAAATGGCCAAGACTTACAGCTACGCCGCGCGGGATTCCAAGGATACGCTCAAGCCCTTTACCTTCGAGCGCCGCGCGCCGGGCGCGGATGACGTGCAGATCGACATTCTGTATTGCGGCGTGTGCCACTCCGACCTGCACACCGCGCGTAACGAGTGGCACAACACCTTGTACCCGTCGGTGCCGGGCCATGAAATCGTCGGCCGCGTTACGGCGGTCGGTGCCAATGTGAAGACATTCAAGGTCGGTGACTTGGCCGGTGTCGGTTGTATGGTCGACAGCTGCCAGCACTGCGCATCCTGCGCCGAGGGCGAGGAACAATACTGCGAGAACGGTTTTACCGGCACCTACAACGGCCCGGTGTTCGGCGGTGAAAATACCTTTGGCGGCTATTCGGACAACATCGTGGTCAAGGAGAAGTTCGTGCTGCGCATCTCCCACGATGATGCGAACCTGGCCGCCGTGGCGCCGCTGCTGTGCGCCGGGATCACCACCTATTCGCCACTGCACCACTGGAAGGTGGGCCCCGGCAAGAAAGTCGGCGTGGTCGGGCTCGGTGGGCTGGGGCATATGGCGGTGAAGATCGCCCATGCGATGGGTGCTCACGTCACGTTGTTTACCACTTCGCCGAACAAGCGCGAAGATGGCTTGCGCTTGGGTGCTGACCAAGTGGTGGTGTCGAAGAACGCGGACGAAATGGCCAAGGTGGTCAACAGTCTGGACTTCATTCTCAATACTGTCGCTGCGCCGCATGACCTGGATGCGTTTCTCAACTTGCTTAAGCGCGACGGCACCATGACGTTGGTGGGCGCGCCTGATAGCCCGCATCCGTCGCCTACGGTGTTCAACTTGATCTTCAAGCGCCGCAGCCTGGCCGGCTCTTTGATCGGTGGCATTCAGGAAACCCAGGACATGCTGGACTTTTGCGCCAGGCACAAGATTGTTTCGGACATTGAGATGATCGATATTCAGGGCATTAATGAGGCGTATGAGCGGATGCTCAAGGGCGATGTGAAGTATCGCTTTGTGATTGATATGGAGAGTTTGAAGAAGGAAAGCGACGTGGCGATGTGATCTTGGGGGGGTGAGTACATATCCGTTGCTGCGGTAACGGCCACCTATGGTTTCGCTCTTACAGCGAGTCACTTTTGGCAAACGCCCGGAATGCCGGCCCAGCCAAAAGTAACCAAAAGGTCTTTGCCCCACCACTCGGTGCCTCGCTTAGGCTCGGCATGCCCGCACTCCGGCCCGGTTCCGCGGGTCGCCGCGATGGGCCATCCCTGGCCCAGCGCGGCTAAACCGGCATCCCTGCCGGTTTACCCGCTCCACCGTGCCTACGTGCGGCCATCGTGGTTAACGGGGCCTGTCAGATCAAGATCAAAAGCAAGAGCACGGCGGCCTAGTAGCCGACCTGAGTGGTTGAAGCAAAAGCAGGGCAAAAACAAGGCAAAAGCAGAGCTGCTTTTCTGTGGGAGCTGGCTTGCCTGCGATGCAGACACCTCGGTACATCAGGCAAACCCAGTTGATCCCTTCGCAGGCAAGCCAGCTCCCACATTGACCGAGTACACACACACATCTACCTGATGTACTGAGCTCAAAATGTGGGAGCGGGCTTGCTCGCGAATGCGGTGGGCCAGTTACAAATAAACTGACTGACACACCGCATTCGCGAGCAAGCCCGCTCCCACAATTAGACCGAGAACAGCTTCAGTAAGCAGGTCGGCTGTCAGGCCGCCTTGGCTTTGCTTTTGATTCAACCACTCAGGTCGGCTACTAGGCCGCCGTGCTGTAGATCTTGATCTTGATTTTGATCTTAGGCGCCCCGTCAACCACGCTGGCCGAACGCAGGCTTTGGAGCGGGGGTAAACCGGCAGGACGCCGGTTTAGCCGCGCTGGGCCAAGGATGGCCCATCGCGGCGGCCCCCGCTCCAAAGCCTGCGTGAGGGCACACCGAGCCTAAGCGAGGTGCCGAGTGGTGGGGCAAGAGCCTTTTGGTTACTTTTGGGCTCTTTTCAAAAGTGACCCGCTGTAAGAGCGGAACCAATACCCGCCATCACCCAAATAACGGATATGCCCCCAAAAGCTGTGCAGTATCAAAGGCAACCCAACATCGAAGCATTCGCGGTTTATCAGGCCGACAAGTGCTCGCAAAGAATCGTCGCCCCCACCCTGATCCGGCCAGACACGGCGGTGCACAGCACGCCGCCGCTGCCCCCCGGGTCACTTAGGTTTTTGAGTGTCCAGTGCAGTTGCAATCACACTGCCCATAGGCGTTGGGTTCGCCGCCTGACGGTGCTTCACCGCGTTGAGGGCCCACTCTTCAAGGCGCACCCGGTCACGCTGGAACACCATCATGTGGGTAGAACCGCCGAACTCGAAGTGGCCGATTTCGGTGCCGCGGGTGATCTTCACCGGCTTGCTGCCTTCATCGACGATAAACGCCGGTTCAATGATGCAGGTCGACACTTCCACCATGCCGATGCAGATCAGCGCCACATACCCGCAGGTGGGGTGTTCGAAGATAAAGATGGCGCGGGCTGCCACATGGCCCAAGTAGGGTTGCGACTCAGTACCTTCCCACGTGCCCTGGCCCTCTTTCTGGGCGGGGCGCTGAGCGAAGTAGGTGCCCGGTTGCACCCATGAACGCAGCAGCGTGCCATCCAGCGGCGCGTTCCAGCGATGGTAGTGGGTGGCGGAGAGGAAGCCCTGGTAAAGCTGCCCGCCTTCAAAATGCTTGGCCCAGTCGCGCTGGCCGGCGAACAGGTCCAGCAGTGAGTAATTGACGTCCTTGATCCAGAAGTCGCTCTCGAAGGCGATGTTGTTCTGGTACTCCCACGGCGTGGTTTCACAGCCAATGTCGACCTGCGTTTGCGCGTCGCCCTGGAACGGCCGGGCGCCGGGCACGAACTTGCGGATGAAAAACGCGTTCCAGGAATCGTAGCCATAGCCGGGCTTTTTCGGGTCGCACTCCATCTGGTGCCATACACCGGCTTTCCAGGCGGCCTTGGAGATCCATGAGCCGGGCTTCTCGGGGTTGTTGATGTCGAGTTTGTCCAGCGATTGCGGGCTTTTGAGGTAGGCGTTCCAGGTGTCGAGCACCTTTTTGAATTGCTCATTGAAGGTGGTGTCATGAAACAGCGCGACGCCGGCTTCGGTGGCCATGGAAATCGCCAGGAAGGCATTCATCGGCGTGCCCACTTGGGCGGTATCGTTGAAGGAGGACGAGGTGGTAACGATCTCGTTGAGGATCTCGAAGAAGCTGTCGTAGTCCTTGATCCACAAGGCGTCGCCATCTTTAGTCTTGATCTTGTCGCGGGTGTGCGGCGGCAGGGTCAGCACGAACGCGTTGGACTGCTCGATCATCGACATGACCCACATGCGGTACACGCTGTGGGTGGTGACCCAGTGCTTGAACGCCACCAGTTGTGGCTGCATGGGCGCAAGGGTGCCGGCGGCCTTCATGGCGGCGATGTAGTCGCGCAGCGGCACCAGGAAGTTGGCCGTGGCCCACACGCGGTTGGGCACCCAGAAGCCCATTTGCACGGGCCGGCATTGTCCAGGGTGAGCAGGTTGGAACCGCTGCTCTCGACGGAGGGCGGGGTTTTGCGGGGTTGGGTGGCGGGTGAGGAACGGTCGGAGTGTGCCATGACATTAGTCCTTTAAACGTAACTGCGTGGGAAAGCTCCTTTTGAGCATTCTCAGCGTAGCCAGTGCAGGACCGGGGTTTGTAATGGTTGGCTATAACCAGGCGCGTCCGCCGACGAAAATCATCTTCGACACCAGCTCCACAATGTTTTTTACCTCCAGTTTCTTCATCAGCCGTGCCCTGTGTACCTCTACCGTGCGGTGCGAGATGGCCAGGCGTTGCGCGATTTCCTTGGACTTGAGGCCGTTGACGATGTGCATCGCCACTTCCCGCTCCCGTGGCGTCAGGTCGCCGGTGCCTTGGTGGGTGCGGTCCAGGCGCTCGAAGTGCCAGATCATCAGCTTGAACGGGTCTTTGGGCGTGAGGGTGTAGCCGTGGGACTTGGCCCAGAACACTTCGCCGTTTTTGTGCTGCATGAAGCGTTCGTCGGAGTAGAAGCCGTTCTCGCTCTCCAGCAACCAGTCATGGCTACGCTTGCCGATGGCGTGATAGTCGGCCTGGGACGGGTAAATCAGCAGGGTCAGCTGGTTGACCAATTCGTCGCGCGAATAGCCGAACAACTGTAAAAAGGCCTCATTGCAGTCGACCATCACGCGGTTGCGGGTGACCAGTTGCGGGGCGGGGGAGAGCTGGAACGCCAGGCGTTCGATATCGTGGAGTTGCTGTGTAAACGCGTTCATTGGGCATCCTGCCTCGTTGCTTTTCTCACCGGGCTACTTATCCATGTAAGTAGTTACACGAATTGGCGAGCGCCCAGCGGTGAGTCATTGTAGGTAAATGTCCGCACCAAAAACAGAAGAAAATTGATTATGCCAGCTGATTGCGTCTCCATTGTTGCCGCCGGTCATTCGCGTTTTGGTCGCCTGGAAGGCGCCACCCTTGAAGACCTGATCGTACAGGTTACCCGCGAAGCCTTGGCGGACGCGGCCATTGATGCGTCAGAAATCGATGCGTTGTTCCTCGGCCACTTCAACTCGGGCCTGGTGCCAGACGGGTTTGCAGCGTCGCTGCTGTTGCAGGCTGACCCTGGCCTGCGCTTCAAGCCGGCCACCCGCTGTGAAAACGCCTGCGCGTCCGGCTCGGCGGCGATTCAGGCGGGGGTCAATGCGATTCTGTCCGGCAGCGCCGAACTGGTGCTGGTGGTGGGCGCCGAGAAGATGACCCACACGTCCACCGCCGAGGTCACGCAGGCCCTGGCAGGTGCGGGTTATCAGAACGACCCGGCCGAAGCCGGCTTGAGTTTCCCGCAGTTGTTCGGCCGTGCGGCGCGCCAATACACCGAGCGCTACCACTGCCCGCTGGGCTCGATGGCGGCCATTGCCACCAAGAACCACTCCAATGCGATGGCCAACCCCTTGGCGCAGATGCACCGGGTGATGGATTTTGAGCACTGCAACAATGTGTCCAAGAGCAACCCGTTTGTGGCTGAGTCGCTGCGCCTCACCGATTGCTCGTTGATCAGCGACGGCGCCGCCGCGATCATCCTGGCCTCGCCCAAGCGTGCGCGGGCGTTTCGCCGTGATGTACAGATTCGCGCGATGACCCAGGTCAACGACTGCCTGCCCATCGCCCAGCGTGACATCCTGGCCTTTGAAGGCCCGCAACGGGCGATCCACTCGGCGTTGCGCGGGGCGAATATCACCTTGGCCGACCTGAGTTTCGCCGAGGTACACGACTGCTTCACCATCGCCGAGCTGCTGATCTACGAAGCCATGGGCCTGGCGCCCAAAGGCGAGGGCCATCGCGTGCTCGACAGCGGCGTGGTGCGCGCGGGCGGGCGGCTGCCGGTGAACCTCTCCGGCGGGCTCAAGGCCAAGGGGCATCCGGTTGGCGCCACCGGTGTGTCGATGCATGCCCTGGCGTTCCGGCAGTTGACCGGCGAACCGATCGGCCTGGCCGCGGCTAACCCGGAGTTCGGCCTGGTGTTCAATATGGGCGGCATGGCCGTCGCCAACTACGCCTCGGTCCTGCACGCGCGCAGGTACTGAGCCATGAACATTGCCAACTGGTTGCACGACACCCAGCGTCGCGACCCGCAACGCCCGGCGTTGTTCGAAGGCACGCGGCAAGTGGCCGATTACGCGACCTTTGCCGCTCACGTTCGCCAGCGCGCCGCGCACCTGGTAGACCAGCACGGGCTGGTGGCGGGTGATGCGGTCGCCGTGCTGATGAAGAACAGCTGCGATTACCTGGAGTTGCTCTACGCCATCTGGTGGATGGGCGGGGTGGTCGTGCCGATCAACGCCAAACTGCACCCGGCTGAAGCCGCGTGGATCGCAGATAACGCCGAGGCGCGGGTTATCTTTACCGATGGCGGCCGGGTGTTTTCGGCGTTGCGAGACTTGCCGCAGCGCTGCAAGGAACTGGACGGCCACACGCTGCCGCCTACCCGTGGCTGGCCGACCTTGGCGCAACCGGTGCCACGCCAGGATCAAGACCTCGCCTGGCTGTTCTACACCTCCGGCACCACCGGGCGCTCCAAAGGCGTGATGCTGTCCCATGGCAATTTGATCGCGATGTCGCTGTGTTACCCCACGGATGTCGACGCCGTCAGCGCCGACGACGCTGTGCTGTACGCCGCGCCCATGTCCCACGGCGCCGGGCTCTACAACTTCATTCATGTGCGCTGTGGCGCACGCCATGTGGTGCCTGCCTCTCAGGGTTTCGACGCCGCCGAGCTGTTCGGCTTGGCCGTCGAGTTGCGCGAGGTTTCGTTGTTTGCCGCACCGACCATGGTCAAGCGCATGGTTGAACAGGCGCGTGGTCAGGGCTATGGCGGCGAAGGCATCAAGACCATCGTCTACGGCGGTGGCCCGATGTACCTGGCTGACCTGTGCGCGGCCGTCGACACCTTCGGCCCGCGGCTGGTGCAGATTTACGGCCAGGGCGAAAGCCCGATGACCATCAGCGTGCTGCCCCGCGCCCTGATCGCCGACCGCCAACGCGAGGGCTGGGCAGCGCTGGCCGCCTCCGTGGGGCATGCGCAATCCTGTGTGGAGATCCGTATTCTCGACGCACAGCACCAGCCGGTGCCGACGGGTGAGCGCGGCGAAATTGCCGTGCGCGGCGCCACGGTGATGCACGGCTACTGGCGCAACCCCGAGGCCACTCGCCAGGCCCTGGTGGAGGGTTGGCTGTTGACCGGCGATATCGGCTTTCTCGACCCGGCCGGCTACCTGACCCTCACGGACCGTTCCAAGGACGTGATCATCACCGGCGGCAGCAATGTGTACCCGCGTGAAGTCGAGGAAGTCTTGGCGCAGCATCCCGAGGTGTTCGAGGTGTGTGTGGTGGGTGAGCCGGATGCGCAATGGGGCGAATCGGTGGTGGCGTTTGTGGTGACGCGCAGCGGTCAGCCGCTTGACGCAGCCGCGCTGACCGCGTGGTTTCTGGAGCGCATGGCCTCGTTCAAAAAACCGAAAAAGTACCTGTTTCGCGATGATTTACCCAAGAACAGCTATGGCAAAATCCTCAAGACTGACTTGCGGCAGGCGTTGAAAGCAGCGAGTATCGCCGCGCTTCCCTAGACCCGCTGTACATGGACAGATCATCAGACAAGGAGTCCCTTCGATGGGCAATCAAGCGCAAGACACAGTTCGCAAACGGCGCCGTGCGTTTCTCGGTGCCACTTCCGGTCACCTGATCGAGTGGTATGACTACGGCGTCTACGGCTTTCTCGCCGTGTACATCGGCCAGGCCTTTTTCGTCTCCGATGACCCCACCACCAGCCTGCTGGCCAGCTTCGCAGCGTTCGCCCTGAGCTTTTTCATCCGGCCACTGGGCGGGCTGTTCTTCGGCCCGTTGGCGGACAAGATCGGCCGCCGCAAAACCCTGATCATGGCGCTGGTGATGATGACCGGTTCCACCGTCATGCTCGGCCTGTTGCCGACCTATGCCACCCTCGGCATCGTCGCGCCGATCCTGCTGATTCTGGTGCGCTGTGTGCAGGGCTTCTCGGCCGGTGGCGAGATCGGCACCGTGACCAGCTTTATCTCCGAATATGCCGGCCCCGGTCGACGCGGCTTTGCCACGTGCTGGTTGATGGTCACCGCCGTACTCGGCCTGCTGCTGGGCGGCGCCGTGGCCAATGGCATGACCTGGATTCTGGGGGCCGACGTGATGCAGGAATGGGCCTGGCGCGTGCCGTTCCTGATCGCCGCACCGTTGGGCTTTATCTCCATGTACATCCGCCTCAAGCTCGAAGACAGCCCGGAATTCCTCGCCCTGCAACGCGCCGGCCAAACCTCCCGCGCACCGCTGCGCGAAGTCTGGCAGTGGAAGCGCGCAATCGCCCTGGTGTTTTTTATCATCACCTTGCACAGCTCGATCTTCTACCTGGTGCTGACCTTCGCCTCAACCTACATGGCCAAGATCCTCAAGTTCGACAGCGGCACCACCTTGCTCTACGTGTTTGTCGCGAGTTTCTCGGCGGCCTTCGTGATGCCGTTCGGCGGTGCGTTCACCGATAAATACGGGCGCAAACCGTTCCTGATGGTGATCGGCACCTTGGCCACCTTGGCGATGTTCTGGCTGTTCAAGTCGGCGCCCACCGCCACCCCCGCGACGTTCTTTGCGCCGTTGATGGCGGTGGCGATTCTGTTCGGGCTGTATGCCTCGTCCACCTATGCGCTGATGAGTGAACTGCTGCCGACGCGCATCCGCTCCACCGGGATTGCGGTGGCGTACAACGTGCCGGTCGCGGTGTTCGGCGGCAGCGCGCCGCTGATCTCCACGTGGCTGATCAAGGTGACCGGCGATATCACCTCCCCGTGGTACTTCTACGTGGCGACTGGCGTGGTGTCGTTGATCGCCCTGGTGGTGCTGCGCAAAGAGGATTTTGTCGCCAGTGGCAGCCCGGTGACGTCACCGGCGGCGGCTGTATTGGCGCCAGCCTCTTGAACGATTACGGCGTTTAAAAATCAGGTCAGCGCTGCAATACGCCGCGAAACGTTGCACTCAAGGCCCGCAGCGTTTCGCGGGACCGCGCGTCGCTGATCCGGCTATGCAGGACCACTTCACTGACCGGGAGTGCGGGCAAACCGTATTGCTCGCTCACGTCCACCGCCCCGGCCGGGGCCACGCGATGGGCGAGGGCGGCGACGCCCAACCCGGCGCTCACCGCCGCACCCACGGCCATCACGCCGCCGCCGACAAACACTTCTGCCCAGTCGATACGCGCTGCCTCCAATGCCCTGACCGCCAAATGCCGAACACCACACGGCGCCGCCATGGTCGCCATGCGCAGCGGTGTGCCGGGGCTGTGTTGCCACGTCGGTGCGGCAAACCAGCCAAAACGCTCCACCGCCAACACGTCGCCGTCCTGGCGGTCGCCTTCGTTGCGCACGATCACCGCGTCCAGCTCATTGCGATCAAAAGCGGCCACCAGGTCGCGGGACGAGGCGATGCGCACTTCAAGAATCACCAGTGGGTCGTAGGCCGCGAGTCGGCTGAGCCACGTCGGTAAGTCTGGCCCGGCCACATGGTCGCTGATACCGATCACCAGCCGCCGCGTTGTGTGGGTGCCCATGTCGCCCAGTGCACGTTCATGGGCATTGAGCAGGGCGCGAGCGGCGACGATGAAACGCTCGCCTTGGGGCGACAACCGTACATGACGTGGGGTGCGTACCAGCAGGCGATAGCCGAGGCGTTCTTCCAGGCGTTTGAGCTTGAGGCTGATGGCGGCCTGGGAGGTGTCGAGGGCTTCGGCGACGCGGGTGAAACTGGCGAAATCAGCGACCAGTACGAAGGCTTGGACGGTATCGATATCCAAGGGTTTGAGTGCATCAGTCATATCAAATCCTTATCGCACTTATATCGGGTCATATCTTGTTGAAATCATCACCGCTGCGCAAGCTGAACCCTCATCTTGCACAGGAGCTTTGCCATGTTTGCCAAACAGTATTCACACCGCCTGCCTGCCGACTACGACATGGACGTGATCCGCCGGCGCGCCGCGCAACTGGGGCCGTTGTGGGATCACGCCGAAGGGCTGCTGTTCAAGGCGTTTATCGCCCAGGAACGCGGGCAGACGACGGGCAATGTGTATGCGTCGGTGTACCTGTGGGCCGACCCGTTGCAGGCCGCCGACTTTTTGCTGGGTGAGCGTTTTCAGAAGGTGCTCGACAGCTTTGGCCGCCCGGATATCGAGAGCTGGCTGGCGCTGGACGTGCAGCGCGGGCCGGCGCAGAACGCGTTGAGCCTGTACCGAGAAGAGTGGCCGCTGGAGCCTGGAGCAGATCGCGCCGGGGTATTGGCCGAGGCAAAACGGCGCAATCAGCAGTTGGCGGATAGCAATGATACGTTCGCGGTATTCCTGGCGCTGGATGTGCAGGCATGGCGGCTGGTGCGGTTTACCTTGTCGGCGAACGCGCTGGAGATGGACCGCCTGGGAACGGGCTACCAGGTGCTCTATCTGGCGCAAGGCGTTGCGCGATAGCGTTAACTGGGCCAGTCTTGCAGGCTTGATTCTGGTCTTCGGAGCACGCTGCGTTGCCTGCCACACGTTTGACACTGATCTGCCATGCCGCGACCGCGTCGCAAAAGCAGGCGCGGTTTGCCGATGACGAATCCGTCGCAATGGACTGGCAGCGCGCGGCGTTATCTCAGGCCGGCCGCTTCAAGAAAAGCCCGCGCCTGGTGTGCGGGCCTGAGGCCAGAGCCCGCCAGACAGCGGGCATGTTCGGCGATAACGCGCAGATCGAAGAAGCCCTGCGCGACGGTGATTTTGGCGCTTGGAAAGGCCAGGCCATCGGCGAGATCGACAACCACGCGCTAACGGCCTGGATGACCGACAGCGCCAGTGCGCCCCACGGCGGCGAGTCGGTGGAGCAGATTTGTACGCGGGTCGCGCAGTGGATGAAAACCCTCGAAACCCAGCCCGGTCAGGTAGTGGCCATCACCCACCCATTTGTGATTCGCGCCGCGATGCTGTACGTCTTGCAGTTCCCTGTCTCGATGTTCTACCGGATTGACGTCGAGCCACTGTCCACCACCGAACTGCGCTTTAACAACGTGTGGCGCCTGCGTCTGGAAACTCACGCCTGAGCGCGTGAACATGGCAAAATCCACGCCCCGCAATGAGAGCAACCCATGAAACGCATCCTGATCATCGGCATTGGTGCCGGCAACCCTGACTACATCACGATGCAGGCCGTGAAGGCGCTGAACCGCACCGACGTGTTTTTCCTGATGGACAAGGGCCAGAGCAAAGACAAGCTGATCGACCTGCGCCGCGAGATCTGCGAGACCTACATCACCGAGCCCGGCTACCGTTTCGTCGAGGCCGACTGCCCCGAGCGCGTGCGCGGTGATATTGATTACACCACCGCCGTGCAAGACCTCAACCGTGACAAGCAGCACACCTTCGAACGCATGATCAACGAGGAAATGGCTGACGGTGAAGTCGGCGCTTTCCTCGCCTGGGGCGACCCTGCGCTGTACGACAGCACCATCCGTATCCTGCAGGCGATTCTCGCCAGTGGCCGCATCGAATTCGAGTTCGAAGTGATCCCCGGCATCACCAGCGTGCAGGCCCTGGCGGCCCAGCACAAAGTACCGCTGAACCGCATCGGCCGTTCCATCGAGATCACCACCGGACGCCGGTTGGCGGCAGGGCAGGCGAGTGATGCGGACACGTTGGTGGTGATGCTCGACGCCGAGGATTCCTACCGCAGCGTGGCCAACCAGGAAATGGATATTTACTGGGGCGCCTACCTGGGCACGCCGGACGAAATCCTCATCAGTGGCAAAGTCAGTGAAGTGGCTGAAGAAATCGAACGGGTGCGCAAGGCGGCGCGCCTGCAAAATGGTTGGATCATGGACACTTATTTGTTGCGCAAACCCTGAGGTAGCTTCCCCATGCTCAAACTGTTTGCCCTGGCGCTGACCCTGGTGGCCGGCGCCGCTCATGCCGACGCCACGCTGCACACCGACTTGCCGTTGTCTTACCTGGAACAGACCCGGAGCGATGCGCGCAACCAACCGCTGGTGATTTTTTTGCACGGTTTCGGCAGCAACGAGGAAGACCTGTTTGGCATCAAGGACGCGTTGCCATCGACCTGGACCTATCTGTCGGTGCGCGCGCCAATGCCGGTGGACCCGCACGGCTATCGCTGGTTTACCAAGACGCCGGGTGACGGCGATTACGACGGCGAAACCGCCGACCTGCAGCGCAGCGCCAAGCTGATCGAAGACTTTGTCGGCAAAGCCACGGCCAAATACCACACGCAAAGTGATCGGGTGTTCCTGGTGGGGTTCAGCCAGGGCGCGATCATGTCTTACGAGGTGGGCTTGCGAAAACCTGAGTGGGTGCGCGGGATTGCGGCGCTGAGTGGCAGTGTGTTGCCGGTGCTCAAGGCTGAGCTCAAGCCCAGTCAATCACTGGGCAAGTTGGCGATCTTTATCGGCCACGGCACGTTGGACCAGGCGCTGCCGTATGCCTCGGCCACGCGGGCGAACGAGGTGTTGGTGGGGCTTGGGTTGAAACCGGAGTTTCATGGCTATCCGGGCATGCCGCATACGGTGAGCGAGGCGGAAGTGCAGGACCTGAAGGCCTGGCTGGAGAAAAGCCTGAAGTAAACACGGTTTAAAAATGTGGAAAAGGGGGTGTTTGCGATAGCACACCAGCACCACATCCAGCTGATGTAGTGAGATCCAAATGTGGGAGCGGGCTTGCTCGCGAATGCGCTGGGCCAGTTGCAAATGAGCTGACTGACCCGCCGCCTTCGCGAGCAAGCCCGCTCCCACATTGGGTTTGTGTTGTCAGGTATGAGGTTACTTGCCGCCAGTAATCTGCTTCACCAGCTCAGCATGCCCCTTCACATCATCCGCCCGCGAAATCGCCTGGATCACCAGCAAGTGGTTGCCCGAGCCACCGAGGAACGTGGAGTTCAAGGTCTTGCCGCCGCCCTGGGTGGCGGTGCTGTCCACTTGGCGCAGGCCCAGGCCTTTGAAGGTCAGTTTCTTCTCGTTGAGCTTTTTGAAGTCAGGCAGGGCGGCGCTCTGGTCCTTGACGAAACCGGCCACGGCGCCATCGAGGAACTGCGGGTCATTGTCTTTGATCGTTGCGCCATCGTTGCGCACGGTTTCGGCGACGATCACCACACTTTTGCTGATCGAGTTGGCGTACAGCGTGCCTTGGGTATTGGCGGTGCCATCTTCAACCTTGCCGGTTGGCAGGGTGTCAGCGACGTAGGCCTTGGGCAGGCTGAAGGTGAACTTGCCGCCCAGGGTCGAGATAGTTTGTGGGGTGGTCGGCTTGCTCGCTGCGAACACGCTGCCGGCGGTGAGCGCGAGGGCCAGCAGGGCGGCGGTCTTGGTGAAGGTGGCCATGAAGCGCTCCAGGGATGAACGAAATTGCGGCATATTCTGTCAGAAATTTCGCTAGTTCGTTCATCCCCTGTTTTACACCTTCTCGGACTCTTCTTCGAGCCGATCCATCTCAAACAGTCGCGCCAGCTCGGTACGGGCTTCCTGGGCGGTTTGCATGACCTTGGCGGCGTCGTCGTACACCGCGTGCTGCGCGGCGAGCACTTGCAGGTCATGGTTTTTGAAACGGGTGATGCGTGCATCGGCCTGGGCCTGGGTCAAGCCTAGGCCGACCAGGGTGCGGCGGCTCATTTCCAGGCTGGAGTAAAACGTCTCGCGCACGGGTGAAGCGTCCAGGTCCACCAGGCGGTGGACGTGCTGCCGGTTCCGGGCGCGGGCGATGATTTTCATGTGCGGGTAGAGGTTGCGCACCCGTTCGGCGGTCTTGATGTTGATCTCCGGGTCGTCCATGGCGATCACGAAAAATTCAGCCTGGTCGACTTTGGCCGCGTGCAGGATCTCCGGGCGCTGCGGGTCGCCATAGAACACCGGCATGCCGCCGAAACTGCGGGTCAGTTCGATGGTTTCCACCGAGGTGTCGAGGGCGATGAACGAGATGTTTTGCGCGCGCAGGATCCGCGCCACGATCTGGCCCATACGGCCCATGCCGGCAATCACCACACGCGGCGCATCGCTCTCGATGGCGCGGTATTCCTCGGGTACTTCCACCGGTTTGACCTTGGGCTTGAACAGCTTCGGGCACACCAAGAGCAGCAGCGGCGTCACGGCCATGGACAGGGTGATGGTCAGCACCAGCACATCGTACAGATGCGGTTCGAACAAGCCTTGGTCGCGGCCGATCTTGAACACCACAAAGGCGAACTCACCGCCGGCCGCCAACACCACGCCCAGGCGCAACGCGCTTTCGCGGTTAAGGTCGCCAACCACCCGACCGACCGCGTACAGCAGCGGCAGCTTCAACCCGATCAGCAACAAGGTCAGGCCGATCACCACCAGCGGCGAGCTGAGCAGCAGGCTGAGGTTGGCGCCCATGCCCACACTGATAAAAAACAGGCCGAGCAGCAGGCCCTTGAACGGCTCGATCTGCGATTCGAGTTCGTGGCGGTATTCCGAGTCCGCCAGCAGCAGCCCCGCGAGGAACGCGCCGAGGGCCATCGACACACCCACCAGCTCCATTAGCCAGGCGGTGCCGATCACCACCAGCAGCGCGGTGGCGGTAGACACTTCGCGCAGGCCGGTTTTGGCGACGATGCGAAACACCGGGCGCAACAGGTAGCGCCCGCCAATGATGACCACGGCGATGCTGCCGAGGATCTGCAACACGTGTTGCAGGCCCTGGGCTTCGGTGGTCGGGTGATCGCTGCCGGCCAGCAGCGGCACCATGGCAATCAGCGGGATCGCGGCGATGTCCTGGAACAGCAGAATCGCAAACGCCAGGCGCCCATGAGGCTGGTTCAGCTCCTTGCGCTCGGCCAGGCTTTGCAGGCCGAACGCCGTGGAGGACAGCGCCAGGCCCAGGCCCAGCACAATCGCGCTGTTCCATGACTGGCCAAACAGCCACAGCGCCACCACGCCCATCACCAAACCCGTCAACAACACCTGGGCCAGGCCGACGCCGAACACCGCCTTGCGCATCACCCACAAGCGCTTCGGCGACAGCTCCAAGCCGATGATGAACAACAGCAACACCACACCCAATTCAGAAAACTGCGCCACGCTTTGCGGGTTGCCGATCAGGCCCAACACCGACGGGCCGATGATCACACCGGCGAACAGATAGCCCAGCACCGCGCCCAGTTGCAGACGCTTGGCCAACGGTACGGTCAGCACGGCGGCGAGCAGAAACACCACGGCTGCTTGTAACAGGTTGCCTTCATGGGGCATTGCGAACTCCAGGCTCTTTAAAGCGAATCGACAGGGCGCCATTAGAGCGCTTTTTAACATTTAGAAACTTGTATTTTTGTCGCGAGAATCAATGGATGTTGGCTGTAATCCCATTCTTACTGAGGGTTTACGAAAGTATTAATACCATTTAATTCAATGACTTTTCCGTAGGTCTACTACCGTTTCGACAAACTAGATCAGTTGTCGCCACGGTCAGGTATTTCGAATTTGATGCGTGCGGGTCACGAGTGTTGGGCTTCTGCGCATTCATGGATGAAAAGCTTGAACCACGAAGGAGTGTCACGTGGAAAGAAGACTTGCTGCTGCCGGTGTGTCGCGTATTGCCCCCCTGAATATGGCCATTCGACTGGGAATCGTGGGGTTGATGGTGGGCCTGGCGAGTCCCGAGGCCTTGGCCACCTGTTCCACGGCGGGGTCTACCGTGACCTGCACGGGCGTGCCGAGCCTGCCGCTGTTTCTCAACAACTTCAGCAGCGCCACCAACGGCTTGACCGTGAACGTCAACGCCGGCGCGCAGATGAATGCAACGCTGGGCGGCCACGTGATGGACCTCACCGGCGTCAACATCAGCTTGAACAACTCCGGCACCCTGGACCCGGCCCTTTTGGGCCTGGTGTCGGTATTGAGCGGCGGTGCCTTCATCGGTACGGGGGCGACGAGTACGGTCAGCGTGCTCAACAATGCCAGCGGCATCATGCGCGGCACCGGCATGTTGCTCGGGCTCAACCTGTCGAGCATCGGCGGCCTGGCACTGGCGGTTAACAACGCGGCCGCCGGCACCACGAGCATCACCAATAACGGCACGATTACGTCCACCGGTTTGTCGGTGGGCGGCATTACGCTGGCCGACACACCAGTGGTGGGCGTATACGGCGGCTCTCAGGTCAATATGGTCAACGGCGCCACCGGCGTCATCAACGGGCGGGTGGCGTTCGAAACCTCCGCTGCGGGCAACACGTTTACCAACGCCGGTGCAATCACGGGCGGCGTGTCGATGGGGGCGAGCAGCACCAACACGTTTACCGCGGTTACCGGCTCCAGCGTCAGCGTCGGTGACGGTGTCCAAATCAGCGTGGGCTTGGGCGGGCTGATTGGCATCAACTTGACCTTTGGCCCTACCGGCACGGTAGATGGCGGGGCAGGGGGCACCAACTCGCTGATCCTGCAGAACCCGGTCGGCGTCGGCGGCGGCACCACCGGTGTCGGCACGGTGTCGAGCGCCAACTATATCAACTTCAACAACCTGACCCTCAACAGCGGCACCTGGACGCTGCAAGGTCCTCTGGTATCGGGCAGCACCACGCTCAATGGCGGCATAGCGCAGTTCAACAATAATGCGACGTTTGGTAGCGGCGTGCTGACCTCCAACGGCGGCATTCTGCAGGCGGGTAACGCGGGCTTGAACGTCAGTAACCTGGTGGCCCTCGGCGCTGGCGGCCTCACCGTACAGGGCACCAACGCCACGACGTTGTCCGGGGTGATCTCAGGCTCCGGCGGCTTGACCAAGGTTGGCTCCGGCCAACTGTCGCTGACGGGCGCCAACACTTATCTGGGCAACACCACGCTCAACGGCGGCACGGTGCAACTGGGCAACAACCAGGCCTTGAGTACCGGCACGATTACGTTCACGGGTGCGACGTCACTGTCGGCGCCCGGTACGATCAACCTGAACAACCTGATCACCCTCAACGGTGCCATGACGGCCACCGGCACAGGCGCACTGACCCTGGCGGGCGCGATCAGCGGCGCATCGGGCATCAGCAAAGGCGGCACCGGCAGCCTGACCCTCAACGGCGACAACAGCAGCTACACCGGCACCACCAGCCTGGGCGCCGGCACCTTGGTGCTGGGCAATGGCAACGCCCTGGGCAGCGGTGCGTTGAGCGTGACCGGCGCTGCCAACCTGGACGCCAGTGGGGCGTCTGCTCTGACCAATAACGTGGCCCTGGCCGGCGACCTTACCCTGACCGGGACCAACCCGCTGACCCTGAGCGGGTTGATGTCGGGGACCGGTGGCTTGATCAAAACCGGCGCAAGCCTGCTCACCGTGACCGGCAACAACACCCGCACCGGGATCACCTCGCTTAATGGCGGTGGCCTGGTGGTCGGTTCCAATACCGCTTTGGGCTCGGGCGCGCTGAATACCGCAGGGGGCACCTCGCTGGATGCAAGCACGGCCGTCACCCTCGGCAACGCGGTCGGTCTGACGGGCGAATTGACGCTCGGCGGCACTCAGGCGTTGGGCCTGGGCGGCATCATCTCCGGCACCGGCAGCCTGATTAAAAACGGCACGGCTGCCTTGAACCTCAGCGGCGCGAATACCTTCACCGGCAACACCAGCCTGAATGCCGGCTCGCTGGTACTGGGTAACAATACGGCCCTTGGGGTCGGCGGCACGCTGAGTACGGCCAACAACACCACGCTGGATGCCAGCAGTGCAATCAGCCTGAACAACGGACTGGACCTGACCGGCAACCTGAATATCGGCGGTACCAGTAACCTTGGTTTGACCGGCACCGTCAGCGGCGCAGGCGGGTTGACCAAGAACGGCACGGCCGCCTTGATTCTCAGCGGTGCCAACACCTTCCTCGCCGGCACCATCCTCAACGGCGGCACGTTGAACGTCGGCAACGATCTGGCCCTGGGCACTGGCGCGCTGAGCGTGACCGGCACGTCGACGCTGGATAACAGTGCCGGCATCAACCTGGCCAATGCCATCAATTTGGGCGCCAACCTGACGTTGGCCGGCACCAACCCACTGACCCTGAACGGGGTGATTGATGGCGCCGGCGCATTGATCAAAAACGGCGCCTCCAGCGTGGTGCTCAGCGGCGCCAACACCTTCCAGGGCGGCACCACCTTGAATGCCGGCACCCTCACGTTGGGCAACGCGGCCGCGCTGGGCACCGGTGGCCTGACCGTGGGCGGCGCGGCTACCTTAAATAGCAATGCGGCGCTTGCCGTCAATAATGCGATCACCCTCAATGCCAACCTCACGGCAGGCGGCACCAACGCACTGACCCTCGGCGGCATCATCAGCGGTGCGTCGGGTTTGATCAAAACCGGTGCGTCGAGCCTCACCCTCAGTGGCGCCAACACCTACAGCGGCACCACTGCGCTGAACGCCGGCACCCTGATTGTCGGCTCCGACACCGCGCTGGGCAGCGGGGCGTTAAATGCGGCGGCGGGGACCACGCTGGATGCCAGCGTTGGCGTGAACCTGGGCAATAACATCAACCTGGGTGGCAACCTGACGGTGGGTGGCACCAACGCCTTGACCTTGGGCGGTGCAATCGCAGGCATCGGTGGCTTGGTCAAGAACGGCGCCGCCGACCTGGTCCTCAACCACGCGAACAGTTACCTGGGCAACACCGCGCTGAATGCCGGCAAGCTGGTGGTCGGCGCCACAGGCGCGTTGGGTGGCGGCACATTGAGCACCGCGGCGGGCACAACGTTGGATGCCAATGCGGCTGTGACCTTGGCCAACGCGGTGAACATTATCGGTAACCTGGGCATCGGTGGTACTGCTGACCTGACACTCGCGGGTGTTGTGAATGGCGCAGGCAGCCTGACCAAAAATGGCGCAGCCAACCTGATTCTCAACGGCAACAATGGCTTCCTGGGCGACACCACCCTTAATGCGGGCACCCTGACCGTCGGCACCAACGCGGCCCTGGGCCTTGGTAACCTGATCGTCGCTGGCGCCGCGACCCTGGACAGCAACGCGCCTGTCTCGCTGGCCAATAACGTTGCCTTGAATGCAGGCCTGAGCGTGGGCGGCAGCAATGGGCTGACCCTTGGCGGCGTTGTCAGCGGCGCCAGCGCCTTGATCAAGAACGGCGCGGCCAACCTGACGCTTAACGGCAACAACACTTTCAGCGGCGGCACCACACTGAATGCCGGGACCTTGACCCTGGGCAACGCCAATGGCTTGGGCAGCGGTGCACTGACCGTCGGCGGCGCGGCGACGTTGGACAACAGCGCAGCCTTCGGAATCGGCAACGCCATTGCGCTCAACGCCGACCTGAGCATCGCCGGCAACAACGACTTGAGCCTGAACGGTGTGATCAGTGGCGCCGGCAACCTGATCAAAAATGGCCTGGCTGACCTGACCCTGGCCGGCAACAATACCTTCACCGGCGGCGTGGATGTACTGTCTGGCAGCCTCACGCTGTTGAATGCCAATGCCCTGGGCAATGGGCCCGGCGCCAGCGTCAGCGCAGGTGCGAGCCTGCAGCTTGGGGTTGACGCCAACGTGGCCAGTTTGAGCGGTGCGGGTGACGTGCAGGTCGGCGGCAACCTCCTGACGGTTGGCGGCAACAACGGCACCAGCACCTTTGACGGTGGAATCAGCGGTACGGGTGGGCTGATCAAAGTCGGCACCGGTACGCTCAACCTCACCGGCATCAACGGCCTCACCGGCAACACCGCCATCAATGCAGGCACCTTGAACCTCAGTGGTTCACTGGGCAGCAGCCAGATCAACGTCAACAGCGGCGGTACGCTGACCGGCACCGGCTCGGCGTTGGGGGGTGTGAACGTCAACAATGGCGCGCACCTGGCGCTGAGCAGCGGCAATACGCTGTCGGCCGGTTCCTTGGTGCTGGCTTCGAGCGCCAATCTGGATGTGGCGCTGGGCACACCGTCCACCACCTCGCTGCTCAACATCGGCGGCAACCTGACCCTCGATGGCAACCTGAACGTGACGGATGCCGGTGGGTTTGGCGTAGGCGTCTACCGCCTGATCAACTACACCGGCGCCTTGACTGACCTGGGCCTGAATGTGGCCGGCGTGCCGGTGGGTTACGCCCTGGGCGACCTGGCGGTGCAGACCGGTGTGGCGAACCAGATCAACGTCGAAGTCTCGGCACCCAATACCATTATTCGTTACTGGGACGGCAGCCAAACCATTCCCAATGGCAGCGTCGATGGCGGCAGCGGTACTTGGACCAGCGCGGGCACCAACTGGACCAATGCCAACGGCACACTCAACCAAACCTGGGCCAGCGATTTCGCGGTATTCCAGGGCACGGCGGGCACGGTCAGCGTGGACGGCCCGCAAACCTTTACCGGTATGCAATTCGTCACCGACGGCTACAACCTGGTCAATGGTGCTGCCGGGCAACTGACGGCTGTCAACGGCAGCGGCGGCAACGTGGCGATGCGCGTCGACCCCGGCGCCACGGCGACCATCGGCGTCAACATCGACGGCGCGGGCACCCTGGCCAAGCTGGATGCGGGCACCTTGGTGCTCAGCGGCGCCAATACCTACACCGGTGGCACCTTGCTCAATGGCGGGAAGCTGGTGGTGGGCAGCAACACGGCCCTGGGCGTGGGCCAACTGACCGCTGCGGCCGGTACAACCCTGGACAGCAATGCCGCGATTACGCTGGGCAACAGCGTCATCTTGAACGGCAACCTGACGGTCGCGGGCAGCAATGGGCTGACCCTCAATGGTGTGATTGGCGGCACCGGTGGGCTGATCAAGAACGGCGCAGCCGCCCTGACGCTGGGGGGTAATAACACCTTCCTCGGCCCGGTGGCCTTGAATGCGGGTGGGCTCATCCTGGCGTCCAACACGGCGCTGGGCAGTGGCGTCTTGAATGCGGCGAACGGCACCACGCTGGACGCCAGCACCCTCGTCAGCGCCAATAACACGATCAACCTGGCCGGCAACCTGGGGATCGGCGGCACCGCCGACCTGACGCTGGGTGGCGCGATTAATGGCGCCGGCAGCCTGAGCAAAAATGGCGCGGCCAACCTGACCCTCAACGGTACGAATGCCTTCCTCGGTGGCACCACCTTGAACGCCGGCACACTGACCCTGGGCAATAACTCGGCGTTGGGCCTGGGTAACCTTACGGTGGGCGGTGCTTCGACGTTGGACAACAACGCGGTGCTGAGCGTGGGCAACGACGTGGTGTTGAATGCCAACCTGGGGTTCGCCGGCAGCAATGACCTGACCTTGGGGGGTGTACTCAGCGGGGCCGGTGGCCTGGCTAAGAACGGTACGGCCAATGTGACCCTTAATGGTGCCAATACCTACAGCGGCGGTACGGCGTTGAACGCCGGTACGCTAACCGTCGGCAACGCCACGGCGCTGGGTTCGGGGGCGTTGACGGTGGGTGGCGCCGCCACGCTGGACAACAGTGTGCCGCTGGTAATGGCCAACGCCATTAACCTCAACGGCGACCTGAGCGTGGCCGGCACCAACAACCTGACCCTGGCCGGCGTGCTCGCCGGTAACGCAGCACTGATCAAGAACGGCGGTGCCGACCTGCTGCTCAGTGGCAACAACACCTTCACCGGGCCCTTGAATGTGCTGGGCGGTAGCCTGACCACGGTGGGCAATGGTGCGCTGGGCAGCACGTCCGGCGTCACCGTGGGCACGGGTGCCAGTCTCAACCTGGGCGGCAATGCCAGCCTGAATACACTGGCAGGTAACGGCGTGGCTCAGGTGGCGGGCGGCAGTACATTGGCGGTGGGTGGCAGCAACCTCAACAACACCTTTGACGGTGCGTTGACCGGTGCCGGCAACCTGGATAAAAACGGCAGCGGTGTGCTTAACCTGACCGGCACCAATGGCATCAGCGGCGCCGCCAACGTCAACGGCGGCACCTTGAATGTCAGCGGCTCGCTGGCCAGCGGCACCGTGGCGGTGAACAACGGCGCCACGTTGGCCGGCAGCGGCTCAGTGGCGGGCGCGGTGACGGTGGCCGACGGTGGGCATATCAGCCTGGCTACCGGCAGCGCGCTGTCGGTGGGCTCACTGGTGCTGGGCGGCAATGCCAACCTGGATGTCGGCCTGGGCACGCCCGTGGTCGGCGGTGGCAGCGGGCTGCTGAACGTCGGCGGCGACCTGACCCTGGACGGCAACCTCAATGTCACCGATGTCGGCGGCTTTGGCAGCGGCGTCTACAACATCATCAACTACGGCGGCGCGTTGACCGACAACGGTCTGACCCTCGGCACGCTGCCAGGCAGTGTGACCCCAGGCGACGTGCAGGTGCAGACCGCCGTCAGCAACAAGGTCAACCTGCTGGTGACGGCGCCCAACACCACCGTGCAATTCTGGGATGGCGCCAACCTGCTCGGCAACGGTGCCATCGACGGCGGCAGCGGCAGTTGGGGCACCGGAACCACCAACTGGACCAACGTCGACGGCAGCCTCAACCAGAGCTGGGCTAACAGTTTTGCGGTGTTCCAGGGCACGGCCGGTACTGTGACCGTGGACGGCACGCAAAGCATCACCGGCATGCAGTTCGTCACCGATGGCTATAACCTGGTCTCCGGCACGGCGGGCGTGCTCAACCTGGTGAATGGCGGCACCGGCAACACCGCGATCCGTGTCGACCCGAACGCCACCGCCACCTTGGGCGTAACCCTCGGCGGCACCGGCACTCTGGCCAAGCTCGACAGCGGCACCCTGGTGCTCAACGGCAGCAACACCTACACCGGCGGCACTGCGCTCAATGGCGGTACGCTGGTGGTCGGCAGCAACAGTGCACTGGGCACGGGCGCGCTGACCGCGGCTGCCGGCACCACCCTGGACAGCAACGCTGCCGTTACGCTGGGCAACGCTGCGGTACTCAATGGTGCGCTGGCCATCGGCGGCAGCCATGCGCTGACGCTCAATGGGGTGATCAGCGGCAACGGCAGCCTGCTGAAAAATGGCGCGTCGACCGTGACCCTCAACGGCGCCAATACCTACAGCGGCGGCACCGGGCTGAATGCCGGTCAACTGATCCTCGGCAACAACGCCGCGCTGGGCACCGGTGCGCTCACCGTGGGCGGCGCCGCCCAACTGGACGGCAGCACCGACCTGCAACTGGCCAACGCGATCAACCTCGGCGGCCCGCTGACCCTGGCCGGCAGCCATGACCTGGCCCTCAGCGGCGTGGTCAGCGGCACCGGCAGCCTGGTGAAAAACGGCAACGGTGCGCTGTTGTTGACCGGCGCCAACACTTACAGCGGTGGCACCACACTCAACGCCGGCACCACCAGCGGCAACACCTCCAGCCTTCAAGGGGCGATTGCCAACAACGCGACCTTGACCTTTGAGCAGGCCGCCAACGGCACTTACACCGGCAACCTGACCGGTGCTGGCGTGTTGAATAAAACCGGCACCGGCGAGTTGCTGTTGACCGGCAACAACACCTTCACCGGCAACACCAACGTCAACGCCGGCAGCTTGCTGGTCAACGGCACCTTGAACAGTGCGGCGGTACAAGTGGCCAGCGGCGCGACCCTCGGCGGCAGCGGCACCCTCGGCGGTGCCGTGAACATGGCCGATGGCTCGATCCTCAAGGCCGGGGCGGCGACGCCTTTGTCGGTGGGGTCGCTGGCGTTGTCGTCGGGCACCACGCTGGATTTCGCCCTCGGTGCACCGGGTGCGTCCACCACGGCGGTGAATGTCGCGGGTAACCTGACCCTGGATGGCACCCTCAACGTCACTGACGCCGGCGGCTTTGGCATCGGCGTTTACCAACTGTTCCGCTACGGCGGCAGCTTGACTGACAACGGCTTGACCGTTGGCTCGCTGCCCGTCGGCCTGGGCAACGTAGCCCTGCAGACCTCGTTGGCCAACCAGCTCAACCTGCTGGTGCAAACCACGCCAGGGCAAATCCAGTTCTGGAACGGCGGCGTCACCAACCCGGATGGCACCATCACCGGTGGCAGCGGCACCTGGGGCCCAGGCACCAACTGGACCGACCCTACAGGCACCCAGGGTCAGGTGTCGAACAACCAGTTTGCGGTGTTCGCGGGGCAGGGCGGCACCGTCACCGTGGTCGGCAACCAAAGCTTCACCGGCCTGCAAGTGCTGGACGCTGGCTACACGCTGACGGCGGGTGCCGGCGGCACGTTGACGCCGACCGGCACGGCGGCGGTACGCATCAATTCGGGCGTCACCACCGAAATTGCCGCGCCGATCGTCGGCACCGGCAGCATCGACAAACTCGATGCGGGCACCTTGTTGCTGACCGGCGCCAATACCTACAGCGGAGGCACCACCGTCAGCGGCGGTACGCTGGCCGGTAACACGCTGAGCTTGCAAGGTCGGTTCCTGAACAATGCGCGCATGCTGTTTGTGCAGAACACCAATGGCACCTTCAACGGCAGCCTCGCCGGCACCGGCACGGTCACCAAGCAGGGCACAGGCGCGCTGTTGCTGACTGGCAACCAGCCGTTCAGCGGCACTGTGGCGGTCGACCAAGGCGTGTTGCAGGTCGGCAATGCGGCCAACCCCGGCACGGTGCTGGGCGGGCAGGTGACGGTGGCCAATGGCGCAGGCCTGACTGGCAACGGCAGTGTCGGCTCGCTGGTCAACAACGGCAGCGTCACCCCCGATGGCGGCAAGCTGACGGTGGCCGGTAACTTCACCAACGCCAGCACGGGCGCACTCAACTTGGTCATCACGCCTTCGGTGACCGGCTCCCTGGCTGTCGGTGGTACGGCCAACCTGGGCGGCACCTTGAATGTGATCAACCTGGCGCCGTACGCCGGCCCGACCACCTACACACTGCTGACGGCGGGCGCGGTGAACGGCACCTTCAGCACTACCAATCTGGAGAACCTGGCGTTCCTCACCACGTCGTTGAACTACAGCGCTACTCAGGTAGCGTTGGCGGTCAGCCGTAACAATGTCAGCTACGCCAGCGTGGCGGCTACGGGTAATCAGCGTGGCGTCGCAGCGGCATTGGGCAGTGGGGCCGCAGTGGGCGGGGTGGCGGTGCAAAATGCACTGCTCAACGCCGATGCGGCCGGGGCGCGGGCGGCCTTCGACAGCTTGTCCGGCGAGATCCACGCCAGCACTGCCAGCGCCCTGCTTGAAGATTCGCGTTACATCCGTGACGCGGTCAATGAGCGCCTGCGCCAACCTGGCTGCTACCGCGAGGACGACCCGCGCAACAGCTTGGCGCCGAGTGAAAACCGCCTGAGCAGCGCCGGTTGCCATGGCGAGATGGTCGGCTGGATGCGCGTGCTTGGCACCTGGGGCCACATGGGCGGTGACAGCAACACCGCCAAGCTGGACCGCAACCTCGGCGGCTTCCTGCTCGGCACCGATAAACAAGTGGATGACGCCTGGCGCGTCGGCGTGGCCGCCGGCTACACCCGCAGCGACCTGGACGCCAAGCGCCGCAGCTCCAGCGCCGACGTCGACAGCTACCACTTGATGGCCTACACCGCGTATCAGCAAGAAGCCTTCGCCGCACGCATGGGCGTGGCGTACAGCTGGCATGACATCGAAAGCAAACGCGACGTGGCGGTGGGCGGTGAAGGCCAACGCCTCAAAGCCGACTACAAGGCACGCAGTGCGCAAGTCTTCGGTGAAGTGGGTTACACGATTGAAACCGGCGGCGTAGCCCTGGAGCCTTTCGCCGGCCTGGCCTACGTCAACTACGACAGCGACACAATCAAGGAAAAAGGCGGTTCGGCAGCCCTGCGCGGCGATGCCGACCAGGACGTGACCTTCTCGACCTTGGGCGTGCGCATCGGCCAGACCATCACCTTGGGCAACGGCTCGAAAATCACCCCGCGCGGCAGCCTGGGCTGGCGTCACGCGTTCGGTGACACCAAGCCTGATGCCGACCTGAGCTTTATCAACGGCGGCGCTTCGTTCAGCACCCAAGGTGTGCCGATCGCCAAGGACAGCGCGGTGGTGGAAGCGGGTGTGGATTACCAGATCAGCCAGAACGGCAAGCTGGGCCTGGGCTATTCGGGGCAGTTGTCGCGTAATGACAAGGACCACGCGATGACGATCAGTTTCTCCCTCGGTTTCTGATCAAGGCCGAGCACCTTTAACCGCCCGAAAGGGCGGTTTTTTTTGCGCTGGTTTTTGATGACCAACGCAGCTGCAGGCTCTTTGTGGCGAGCCCGCTCTCCACGGGTATACCAAGCTGAATGAGGGTTGTCGTTGTTCTATCCGCATTATTTAGGTTCATGGACAATACACCTCTTCCCCCGCTCAATAGGCCACGCCCGTGAACCAACTCCTCGCCATGCGCGCCTTTGTCCGTGTTGTCGACACCGGTTCATTCAGCCGTGCGTCCGACCAGTTGGCGCTGCCGCGCTCCACGGTCAGCAAACTGATCACCGACCTTGAGCAACACCTGGGCATCAAGCTGATGCATCGCACCACTCGCGCCTTGGCGCCGACGCTTGAAGGGCTGGAATACTATGGCCATGCCCGGCGCCTGGTGGCTGAGCTGGATGAGGTGGACAGCGCCGCGCGCGGGCAAATCCTCAAGCCGGGCGGGCACCTGCGGGTCGATGCGCCGGCGTCATTTGCCAACTGCCTGTTGATTCCGGCGCTGGTGGATTTCCATCGTGAGTATCCCGATATCACCATCGCCTTGGGCATCAGCGACCGTGCGGTGAATATCGTCGGGGAGGGCGTCGATTGTGTGATTCGTGCCGGCAAGTTGGACGACATGGCGATGATCGGGCGCAAGGTGGCCGACCTTGAATACCTGACCTGCGCAGCGCCCAGTTATGTGCAGCGCAGGGGCTTGCCGAAGTCGCCCGAAGACCTGCAGAACAACCACCTCAAAGCCGGCTATTTCTTTACCGGCTCGGGCAAGCCGGAGCCGCTGATTTTTGAAAAAAACGGGCAGCGTGTCGAAGTCAACGACTGCGCCTTTTCCACCAATGAAGGCAACGGGCTCAAGGAAATGCTGATCGCCGGGCTGGGTGTCGGGCAGCACTTTAAATCCATCGTGCAGTACTACCTCGACAGCGGCCAACTGATCAACGTGTTGCCAGACTGGTCACGCCCGGCCACGCCGTTGCATATCCTCTACCCACCGAACCGCCATCAAAGCGCCCGGCTCAAGGTGTTTACCGAGTGGGTGATACGTACCTTCGGTGTCAGGGAATAATCGCCGTCACGCGGATCTCTACGCGCATGGTCGGCAAGCCCAGGGCCTCGACGCCGACTTGTGTCCAGACAGGCGCATGGTCGGGCATGTACCGGCGGTACTGCTTGACCATCGCCTCGTTGACCGCCGCAGGGAAGCCGCCGACATGGTAGGAGTTGACGTGAATCACATGCTCCCAACCCGCGCCTGCGGTGGCCAAGGTGCGCTCCAGGTTATGGAAGGCCTGGGCGATTTCTTCGCCAAGGTCGCTGGGGATCTGGAACTCATCGTCCCAGCCGCCCTGGCCTGAGGTCTCCACGCGATTACCGATTTTCACCGCCTGGGAATAGTGCAGGTGTTCGCGCATGTAATCGCCGTAGCCTGGGGTGACGAAAAATTCGGGCTTGCTCATGGTGCTTCCTCGGTTCAGTACAAGACCCGGCGAAGGCTAGTGGAGCGAATGCGCGAACAAAACCCCGGGTTTATGCCATGACTATCCATCAATCTGCACAATTCGCTTGCGATAAAGCCCGATTGCCAAGCCGAGAATAATCACAGCCATCGCGATCAGGTTGGGTATGGACACGTGCTCGTCCAACATCAGCATCGAACTGGCAATGGCGAATACCGGAATCAGCAGCGACAGTGGCGCCACGCTCGATACGGGGTATGCCTTGAGCAGCGAATTCCAACCCCAGTAGGCAAAGTGTGTGGCCAGGTAAACCTGAAACAGGATCGACAACACGACGGTCAGGTCGAGGCTGTCGGGCAAGCGTGCAAAGGTGGCGTTGCCGTGCAGCCACCACGCCATGAGGAACAGTGGGATCGGCGGAAACAGGCTGGCCCACACCATGAACGAGAAGATTTCCTTCACCCCTGATGCCTTGATGATCACGTTGCCGACACTCCATGCCAGGGCACTGAACACAATGAACAAAACCCCAAGTACCGCGTGCTCGCCTGTCTGGTTGGCGATGATCCCTGCCAGGCCGATCAACGCGAGAACAGCGCCAACCCACTGCGCAGCACGGATCTTTTCCTTGAACAGCAGGTAGCCCCAGCCAAGCGTGAAAAACACGCTGAGTTGAATGATCAGCGAGGCGATCCCCGGGCTGACGCCGATATGAATGCCATAGTTGATCACGCCCCACATGCCCAGCCCGAAGATCACGCCGTAAGCGGCCACGTAGCGGAATTTGACGGCGGGGCGCCTGATGAAGAACACCAGTGGCAAGGCGGCGAGGGCAAAGCGAATGCCGGTGAGCGCAAACGGGTCGATTGAGCGCAGGCCCAGTTTGGTGATGGGAAAATTCAGCCCCCAGACCAACGTGACCAATAGGGCAAGCGCCAGATGTTTCTTCTGCATGGACGTTCCTTTGAGCCAGCGTCTTCAAAGGCGTGAATACTAGGGCGTAAAGTAATGGCCCGCTTGCCATGCCAGGTCGTATTTTGACAATATCGGGCCATGATGCCGACCTTTGATAACAACGACCCCGAAGCGCTGGTCACTTTGCGCGAATACCCCTCTGGCACTGTGTTCGCGCGGCATACCCACCCGCGCGGCCAATTTGCCTACGCCGCCACCGGCGCACTGAAAATGTTTACCGACCTGGGCAATTGGGTAGTGCCCCCGCAGCGTGCGATCTGGGTGCCGGGTGGTGTGCCCCATGAAATGCACATGCGCGGCGATGTGGTCATGCTCAATACCTACCTCGATGCTCAAGCGGCCGAGCGGGCAGGGCTGGGGGCTGGTTGCCAGGTATTCGAGGTGTCGCCCTTGCTCAGGCACTTGCTGGAAGCGGCGCTGGCCATCGAACCCACGGCAGTGGCCAGTGTGCGGCAGCACTGCGTCTTGACGCTGCTGATCGATGAAATTGGCACGCTGCCGGCATTGCCCCTCAGTGCGCCGTTACCCGGCGAGCCGCGTCTGGCGCGTGCTTGCCAGCGGTTTCTGGACGCACCTACGCAAGCCGTCTCCCTCGATGAAATGGCTGAGTGGTCGAACATGAGTCGACGTACCTTCACGCGTCATTTCCACGACAGCACCGGCATGACATTCGTGGCCTGGCGCCAGCAGGTCTGCTTGCTGGAAGCGACCGCGCGGCTCAGCCACGGTGCGTCGATCACCGAGGTGGCGTTCGCGCTGGGTTTCAGCAGTTCCAGCGCCTTTACCTCGGTGTTTCGGCGCAACCTGGGGGATTCCCCGGCGCGCTACCTGGCCAAATCCAGGGCGGCGTCACTGTTCTGAAAATGGCACACGTCGGTCAGGATTCACCTTCCCCAACGCCACGCTTTGTTACTATCGCCGTCCATCGTCACCAGGAGTCACCGGCCCATGCAACACCAGTGGGATGAAATGCACCGCACCCGCAAGCCCACGTTTGTACTGTGCGGCGAGCCTCAGGGGGATGTGCTCAATCTCTACGTTCACGGTTACTCGGCGTTCTTCAACCGCCAGCAACTGGGCAATTTCAAGCAACAATTGGCGAGCATCGAAGGCTCGACCAACCTGATGCTGTTCTGGCCGGCCGGGCACTTTCTGGAAAACCTGTTTGCGCCGTTCAAGGATGTGATGACCTCGATGCTCGGCGGTGGCGGCCTGGGTGCGGCGACGGTGGGCGTGGGCAAGGCGATTGCCTATTTCCTCGACCATTACAAAAGTGTCGAGGCGCGTGTCGATGAAGTGGCCAAGACCTTGTTGCCGGAGCTGGCCAGCTACCTGCACGCCGAGTCGCTGACGGTGCGGCGCATCAACCTGATCGGCCATTCCCTCGGCGTGCGCATCGTGGTCAAGAGTGTACTGGCCAGCCCCGAGGTGGCGCGCGAGCTGCCCTTGAACAACTTGTTGCTGATGGGCGGGGCGATCTGTACGTCCAGCCCGTGGGATCAAGTGTCGGCGCCGCTCAACGGGCGGGTGATCAACTGCCATTCCAGCAAGGACTGGGCGCTGGCCATGAAACCCGACACCGAGCGTTGTATTGGTCGCTACGCGATTGAGGTCACGCCGGCACTCAAGGCCAAGGTCACCAATGTGCACCTGACTACCTTCGACCATGCGGCTTATTGGCCGCAGTTGAAAACGGTGGTGCAATACACCGACCTGTTGCAGGAACGGCGCGGCATGATCCGCGCCGATCAGCGCAGCACTGAAGTGCGCTTTGCCGAAGAGGACGTGGAGCTGTTCCCCGCGTTGGTGCAGGCACGGCCGGACGAGCTGAAGTTTCTGGCCGAGTTGATGGCGCAAAAGCGCAGCGCGTCTATCGATGCCACTGTGCGCGAACCGTTGAAACTGGCCATCGAACTGCAGCGCATGGGCGGTGACAGCTTCATGAACATTGCCCGTGGCCATGGCGTGAGTTATCGCCAGATCGCCGAAGATGTGGCGCAGCGGCTGGGGATCAAGTTCGATGAACCGCTGGAAACCGTTTTACTGGCGGACATCGAAGCCCAGGTCGCCGAGAAACTGATCGAGCAATACAAAGACAAACTCAGCCGCGCCGACCGCCAGGCCTTCGACGCCGAACTCAAGGCTGCCGCGCAAAAAGAGCAGGGCTTGTTCAACCGCATCGACATTGGCCGCTCAGCCACCACCGCCTTGAGTGGCACGGCGTTAGCGGGGTTGACCGGGTTTATCGTGCGGCGCGGCGCCGCCACGGCGATTCCGGTGGTGGGCCAGGCATTGGCGGCGGCGATGTTGCTGGTCACGGGTGTGCGGGCGTTTTCTGGCCCGGCTTACTCGATTACCACGTTATCGGTGTTGATGGTCGGCATGATTCGCCAGCGCATGGAGCGCGAGGCGCTGAACCAGGAGCTGGACCTGGTGGTGCAGGTCGTGGACGCGTTTGACCTGCCTCGGGAGACGGTGATGCGCACGGTCGCGTCGGACTGATAAGCTGCGGCTCTGACTTGTGTGTTTGCCTGGGATACCGCGTGAAATTCAGCCTGCCGAAAATCGCTACCGCCCCGTTCTGCCCGCCGGAAGTAGCCGGCTCCGTGCTCGTTGACCCCAAGGCTTCGTTTTTCAAACGGGCACTGATGTTCGCCGGCCCCGGCCTGCTGATCTCCATCGGCTACATGGACCCCGGCAACTGGGCGACAGCCATCGAGGCCGGTTCTCGCTACGGCTACAACCTTTTGTTCGTGGTGCTGCTGGCCAGCCTGGCAGGCATGGCGGTGCAGTGCCTGTGCTCACGGCTGGGCATCGCCACCGGCAAAGACTTGGCGCAACTGTGCCGTGAGCGCTACAGCAAACGCTCTGCGCGCACGCAGTGGGTGTTGGCGGAAATCTCGATTATTGCCACCGACCTTGCTGAAGTGCTCGGCTGCGCCCTGGCGTTTCACCTGCTGCTCGGTGTGTCGCTGACCACCGGCATCGTCATTACCGCGTTCGACACGCTGTTGATACTGGCCCTGCAAAACCGCGGTTTCCGTCGCCTCGAAGCGATAATGCTGGCGCTGGTCGCAACCATCGGCGTGTGCTTCTTTATCGAACTGGTGCTGATTAAACCCTACTGGCCAGACGTATTGAGCGGTTTCACCCCGTCACTGTCGGCCATCAGCGATGCTGCGCCGTTGTACCTGGCCATCGGCATCCTCGGCGCTACCGTCATGCCGCACAACCTCTACCTGCACACCTCCATTGTGCAAACCCGGCTGATCGGCAAAGACCTCGCCAGCAAACAGGACGCGGTCAAACTGGCGCGTATCGACACCATCGGCTCCCTGGCCCTGGCCTTGCTGGTCAACGCTGCGATCCTGGTACTGGCCGCTGCCGCGTTCTACAAGACCGGCCACACCGACGTGGTCGAGATCCAGGACGCCTACCACCTGCTTGACCCACTGGTGGGCGGGGCGTTCGCGAGTATCCTGTTTGGTGTGGCGTTGCTGGCCTCCGGGCAGAGTTCGACCTTCACCGGCACTATCGCGGGGCAAGTGATCATGGAGGGTTACCTCAACCTGCGTATTCCCTGCTGGCAGCGCCGCCTGATCACCCGTGGCCTGGCACTGATCCCGGCGTTCCTCGGGGTGTGGCTGATGGGCGACGATGCTATCGGCAAGTTGCTGATTCTCAGCCAGGTGGTGCTCAGCCTGCAGTTGCCGTTTGCGCTGTACCCGCTGATCCGCATGACCGATGACAAGCAACTGATGGGGCCGTTTGTTAACCGCTTGCCTACACGGCTATTGGCGTGGTTTCTGTTTGCGGTGATCAGTGGGGCGAACGCGTGGTTGATTGGGCAGTGGTTGTTTTGATCAGAGTTGACTGTTCATAGGCCTGCCTCAAATGCGTTCAGCAAGTCGTCAGGTAGTGGCGCATCAAAGTCGTCCGCAATAACCCATTTTCCTCTCATTGAGCCGAGTCGCTTCCCGTGGGATTGCGCGGCCGGCACACGCCGGGCCAGTGCACATCCATTCTTGGTAATAATGATGGTTTGGCCGGTACTGGCCTGATGAACCCGCTCTGAACGATCAGCGTTGGCTTGGTCTGACGAAACGGTGATTGCGGTGCGCGGTGCCTTCATGGCGTCTCTCCTGTGCGGAAGTAACCAGAGTCTGGCGCAGCGTACTGTGCCCGGGAATGGTGGCCCGTAAAATCAGAATGGGCCTACTTTTTCGACGAGGAATTTTTACCGCGTAACCCCGAGCCAGCTCACCGATCCCAATACGGCACCGCGCCAAAACACTCGACGAAATAATCAATCACCGTGCGCACCTTCAGCGACAGCCGCCGGCTGCCTGGCCACAACGCCGCAATCTGCTGTGGCTCCAGCGTGGTTGCCACGTCGTACTCGGTGAGCACCGCCTGCAAGGTGCCCGCACGCAAGCCTTCGCCAATCAACCAGGACGGAAACACCACCAGCCCCAAGCCTTGCTCGGCCGCGTGGGTGAGGGTGTCGGCGTGGTTGCCGGTGATCGGGCCTTTGACGCTGTAGGGCGTCCAGTCGCCCTGGTCGCGGCGGAAGAACCAGCGTTGCTGGCCGGTGATGCCTTTGTAGGCCAGGCACTGGTGGTTAGCCAGCTCATCGGGGTGACGCGGTGTGCCATGCCGGGCCAGATAGGCGGGGCTGGCGGCGATGCGAAAGCGCTGGGGCGCGAAGATGCGTGCCTGCATGCCGGAGTCGTTGAGCACGCCGATACGAAACAGCAGGTCGGTGCCATCTTGCAGCGGGTCGACGTAGGTGTCGGTTTGCTGGATATCCAGTTGCAGTTTCGGGTAGCGGCGGCACAACTCGCCCAGCCAGGGTGACAGGTGACGCTGGCCGAACACCATCGGCGCATTGATGCGTACCAGGCCGCTGGGTTCGCTTTCCTGTTCCTGCAACGCCTGACCCGCTGTCTCCAGTTGTTCCAGCATCAACCGCGCATGATGCCCGAGCAGGCGCCCGGCCTCAGTGGGGCTGACGGCGCGGGTGTGACGGTACAGCAACTGTTGGCCGAGCGCCTGCTCCATCAGCTGGATCTGCCGCGAAATGGAGGAGGGCGCCAGGCTTTCACGGCGCGCCACTTCAGAAAAGCTGCCGTGATCGAGCACCGCGACAAACAGGCGTAACGCCTTGAAACTCAATTCATTCAAGCCCTGCATCATGGCCTCCAAGCTGTGCGTAATGCGCAAAGGTGTTATCCGCATGCTCCCATTTATCGCACAGCACGACCACCGGATAATGCGCGCCATGTTCACTTCTTGAAGCGCAGGTGATGTATGCAGGCACGTTCGATTGAGGGTGTGGCCCAGGCCACGCCGAAAAAAAACCTTCTACGGCTGTTGTTGTTGCCCCTAGTGATTCTGGCGGGCATGGGCCTGTCGGTGGAGGCCGGTTTGCTCGGGCCGCTGGGCGTGCAGGTGGGGCACCTGTGGGCGACCTTGAGCATCTTTGGCGTGGGCACGGCGATCCTGTTTCTGCTGTTGCTGTTCAGCGGCCCGCAAAAGGGCCCGGCGCTGACTGACTTGCCGCGCTGGCAGTTGATCGGCGGGTTCCTGGGGCCGATGTACGTAGTGGTGCTGACCTTGGCCACGCCGCATATCGGTATCGCCATGACCATGATCGCGATTCTGTCGGGCCAGGTGGGCAAGAGCGTGCTGATCGACCATTTCGGCTGGTTCGGCACCGCGCGCAAGCGCGTCAACGGTGAGCGCTGGACAGCGTTGGCGTTGATTGTGGCGGCACTGGTTTTGATTGCACGAGGGTAAGGCGATGAATCTGATTCTGTTATTGGTACTGGTGATCGCTGCAGGTGCGGTGCTGAGTGTGCAGGCTGCCATCAACGGCCGCTTGGGCCAGGCGGTGGGCGTGCTGCGCAGCAGCTTGTTGACCTTTGCGGTGGGTGCGATCACTACTGCGCTGCTGATTTTCTTCTTTGAACCGGCCCAGGCCGTCAGCCTGCTGGACGTGCCGAAGTGGCAATTGACCGGCGCGTTGTTCGGCGTGGTGTACATGATGGTCATGGTCGGCGCGGTGCCCATCGTCGGTACGGCGGTGGCGACCGTGGCGGTGATTGTCGGGCAACTGGGCATGGGCATGCTGATCGACAACTTCGGCTGGCTCGGTAACCCGGCCATCGAGCTGTCGGGCAGCCGCATCGTGGCGATGCTCTGTCTGGCCTTGGCGCTGGTGTTCATGTATCGCAGCAATACCCGTCAGGCCGATTAATGGGCTGAACCTTGGCGCCTTGCCGGGAGTCATTGTTTAAGGTGTTGCGTTCGCAGCACCTGGACGACCATGAAAAGGAGTCTGACCATGCCAGATACAACCTGTGCTTGCCCACACTGCAAATGTGTACTGGGCGCCGACGCGGTAATGAAGGAAGGCAAAGGCTACTGCTGCCAGGGCTGTGCCGAGCACCATGCCCATGGTGAGCCGTGTGCGGCGCCAACGGGCTGTGAGTGCGATAAGTCGGCTCACGGTTAAGCGTGTGAGCGGGAGGCCGGTTTTCCGGCCTCTTTTTATTGGGGTTTGAGTTCAAACCTGACGCTGTGGTCCGCCATACGCTGGCGACCTTTGACCACTGCGCTGGTGCGTCGCCCCTCCAGGGCAAACACCACGGTTTGCGCGGCGTGCAGATCGTCCGGCAGCGGCTGGAATACCCGCAATACGGTGCGCTCAGGCGTGCGTTGTACGCTCACGTGGCACTCAACATGTTTGGCCATCGGCCCAAAGAGTGTGTCCTGGGTGTAGTCAATGCGCGCCTTGCCATTGACCGGTTCTGAAAAGTCCATTGTGAGTGCTCCCAACCCTCATGGTGTAAGCAAATGATCTTAATGGGCGGTAAAAATTCACTCGGATTGTCGGGCGGCCATCATTACCATGGCCGTTCACCCTTGATGATGTATCGCTCATGGCCCTGGCTGCGCCTCCCGACCTCAGTGATCACGCCGTGCCCGTGCAACCCCTGGCGCGCACCTACCCGCGTGGGTTGTATGTAGAACCGCATAGCCACGACTGGGGGCAGCTGCTGTATGCCATGAGCGGCGTGATGTGGGTCGAAACCCCTCGGGAAGCCTTGGTAGTGCCGCCGCAACGTGCAGTGTGGCTGCCGCCGGGCGTGGAGCACGGCATTCGCGTGGTTTCCGACTTGCAGATGCGCAATATCTACCTGCGCCCGGCCTTGGCGGCGACGCTGGACAGCCAGGTACAGGTAATTGAAGTGGGCGGGCTGTTGCGCGAGCTGATCGTGACGCTGGTCGATCAGGGCGATAACGGCGATACGGCTTACTACGACGCCGTGGTCGGCCTGGCCCTGTTGGAATTGCAGCGGGCGCGCCGTTCGCAGATCCGCATCGCCATGCCGGTGGACGCGGACCGCCGCTTGATCAACGCCTGCCAGGCCGTGATGGCGTCGCCCTCGCTAGCGACCCCTTTCGAGCAACACGCCGAGGCGGCGGGTGCCAGCGTGCGCACCCTGGCGCGGCTGTTTCAGAGCAACCTGGGCATGGGCTTTGCGCAATGGCGCCGCCAAGTGCAACTGGCCACGGCGGTGGCGGAGCTGATCCAGGGCCAGTCGGTGAGTGGTATTGCGCGGTCTTTGGGCTATTCGCCGAGCAGCTTCAGCGACATGTTCCGCCGTGAACTGGGTGTGGCGCCGTCGCAATACACGGGCTGAGGGTTTGGCCGAAATCCTGAAGCACTTGGCCGATGCTTCAGGAATGGGCTCACTACACTGAGCGCATCAACCTACAAGGCGCCGCCCCCATGAACTACCTGATTTCCCTCGCCATCGGCCTGTTTGTCGGCGTGATCTACGGTGCCTTGGACTTCCGCTCGCCCGCGCCGCCCGCCATCGCGCTGGTGGGTCTGATGGGCATGTTGCTCGGCGAGAAGCTCTGGCCCATGGGGCGCGAGTGGGTCAGCGGTTGGTTGTCCTGATTCCCTTTTCCCTTTCGATGGATATTGGTCATGAAAGCACTGCAATTTTCTGCCACCGGCGACCTCGCCGCCCTGAGTTTCATTGACGTCGCCAAGCCGGTGCCGGCTGCCGGTGAAGTACTGGTCCAGATCAAAGCGGCCGGCCTGAACCCCAGCGATGTTAAAAACGTGCTTGGCCGTTTTCCCTACACCACATTGCCGCGTATTCCTGGCCGGGACTTCGCTGGCATCGTGGTAGAGGGGCCGCAGGAACTGGTCGGTCAAGAGGTGTGGGGCACGGGGCGCGACCTCGGTTTTTTCGCCGACGGTTCCCATGCCCAATACCTCACCGTGTCGGCCAAGGGTGTGGCGCATAAGCCCACTCATTTGAGTTTCGCCCAGGCCGCCAGCCTTGGCGTGCCGTACACCACCGCGTGGGATGCGCTGGAACGTAGCGGTGTCGCTAAAGGCACACGGTTGCTGGTAATCGGTGCGAATGGCGCCGTGGGCAGCGCGGCGTTGGCGTTGGCGAAGATCCGCGGTGCGCAGGTGCTGGCGGCGGTGCGCAAGGCTGATCAGGTTGAGGTGCTGCAGGCTCAAGGGTTTGACGCGATCACGCTGGGCAAGCCCGAAGAATTGGGTGCGCAGGTCAATGCCGTGTTCAAGGGCGGCGCGGATGTGATCTTTGACACCACCGGTTTCTGGTTGCCGGCGGCTGTCGCCGGTTTGGCCCCGTTCGGCCGCATCGCAATCATCGCCGCGCCGGTGGATGGGCATGTGCAACTGCCGGCCCTGGCCCTGTATCGCAAAGGCGGTTCGGTGGTGGGGATCAACTCACTGCTCTACAACTGCGAGCAGTGCGCGGTGATGCTGGAGCAGTTTGGGCGCTTTTTTGATGAAGGGTCGTTGCCGCTGCCGACGGGGCTGCGCGAAGTGGCGTTGGCGGATGGGGTGCAGTGTTACGAAGAAGTGAACAAGGGCAGTGCGGACAAGATCATCTTCCTGCCTTAACTCACTCGCCAATGTGTGTGCTGGCTTGCCTGCGATGGCATTACCTCGGTTTGGGTAGATTGAGTACATATCCGTTGCTGCGGTAACGGCCACCTATGGTTTCGCTCTTACAGCGAGTCACTTTTGGCAAACGCCCCAAAAGTAACCAAAAGGTCTTTGCCCCACCACTCGGTGCCTCGCTTAGGCTCGGCATGCCCGCACTCCGGCCCGTTTCCGCGGGTCGCCGCGATGGGCCATCCATGGCCCAGCGCGGCTAAACCGGCATCCCTGCCGGTTTACCCGCTCCACCGTGCCTACTTGCGGCCATCGTGGTTAACGGGGCCTGTCAGATCAAAATCAAAAACAGATCAAAATCTACAGCACGGCGGCCTAGTAGCCGACCTGAGTGGTTGAAGCAAAAGCAGGGCAACAGCACAGCAAAAACAGATCAGAAGCAGAGCTGCTTTTCTGTGGGAGCTGGCTTGCCTGCGATGCAGGCAACTCGGTACATCAGGCATAACCAGTTGAGGCCATCGCAGGCAAGCCAGCTCCCACCTTTGACCGAGTACACACATCTACCTGATGTACTGAGCTCCAAAATGTGGGAGCGGGCTTGCTCGCGAATGGGGTGTGTCAGTTACAAATAAGCTGACTGACACACCGCATTCGCGAGCAAGCCCGCTCCCACAATTAGACCGAGAACAGCTTCAGTAAACAGGTCGGCTGCCAGGCCGCCGTGCTCTTGCTTTTGATCTTGATCTTGATCTTGATCTTGATTTTGATCTTAGGCGCCCCGTTAAACCACGCTGGCCGAACGCAGGCTTTGGAGCGGGGGTAAACCGGCAGGACGCCGGTTTAGCCGCGCTGGGCCATGGATGGCCCATCGCGGCGGCCCCCGCTCCAAAGCCGGAGTGAGGGCACACCGAAGCGTGAGCGAGGTGCCGAGTGGTGGGGCAAGAGCCCTTTTGGTTACTTTTGGGGCTCTTTTCCAAAAGTGACCCGCTGTAAGAGCGGAACCAATATCCGCCATCACCCAAACAACGGATATGTACCCAGCGCCCCCCCGCAACCACCACAGCACTAAATTCGTAAAAAAGATGTGTAGATACCTATGCTGCGATAGCGGTAGGTCAGCCAACAATTTTTAACTGATAGGCCGCCATCGCGGGCAAGCCCGCTCCCACATTTTGATCTTCATCAGGCTTTGGGAACTGGTTTGACTCGGACGTTTCCCACAAAGGTTTCAGGTTGTCGCTCGGAAGGGCGCTGACTAACCTCACTGCCGTCGCTGACCATTCAGCGATCGGATTTGACCGTCCGACTAAACCAGTGCGCTACAGCACCCAAGACCTATATCAGGCGTTTTTTCTACGCTTGATGTATCGTGTCGCGGCAGCTGTGCGCGGGATACCTTCGGGTATGCCGGATCCCTGGTTCCGGTCGGTCAACCCGCGTTCAGCTGCCACCCCACTTCGTTTGACCGCGAGTGATGGCAGCTCCACTACCAGGAGTTCCACCATGATCAAAGACAGCCCAAATCCCCCAAGCCAACAAGACTTCGATACCAGCACCCTGCACGAAGTGGCCTACCGCGCGATCAACCACTACCTCAACCCCGGAAAACCCATCCCCGAACCCACCGATGGGCTCTTCACCGTGCGCGCCGATCTGGGCACGGAAACCTTGCTGGTCAATGCTTCCCAGGACTTGGCGTCCATCAGCGAGATTGCCAACCATATGGCGTTTGAAATCGAAGGGTCGCAACGTAATGTTGCGTTGGGCATCTGCCGAATGCTGGAAGGGGTGCAGCTATTGGTGGATAAGGCCCTGAACGTGGCCCATCCGACGAATTAACGATCGCGAGCCTTAACACAGTCAAAAATGTGGGAGCGGGCTTGCTCGCGAAAGCGGTGGGTCAGTCACAGAAAGGTTGACTGGAACACCGCATTCGCGAGCAAGCCCGCTCCCACCGTTTGATCTTTACTAGGCTTCTGGGACGCCTTTTTCCCAGGCGGACCAGTTTTTGAGGATTGCCTGTACCAGCGGGTTACCCGTGCGATACAGGTTCTCCAGCGCCGGCACAAACCCGCCTTGGTCGGCGTATTTCAGCAGGTTGTCCACCTCGCTGTAGCCAGGGTACGGCCGGTCGAAATCCGAGCCTGCACGCACCACCGCCAGGCGCTGGATATCCACCAAACCTTCGCGGCTGGCGCGCAGCAGGGCTTCATAGGTGGAGTTGTCTTCCTGCTGGGTGGTGCAGTACTCGCCTTTGTTGTCGGTGAGCAGCTTGGTCCAGACCTCGGCGCGCTCGCTCAGGCGCGTGCCGGAGAACCAGGTGTTGCCCGCCAGGGTGTCGCAGCGGGTGACCTGCGGCGGCTGGTTGGCCGGGGCGGCAGGGTAGTGTTTGCGCCAGGCGCTGGACTCCTTGCTTTCGCTCAGCTCAACCTTGTGCGACAGGGCAAAGGCCTTGGCTTGCAGCTTGGGGTTGAGCTCAAATACTTCGGTCTTGTAGTCCAACGGCGGTTTTTCGTTGGGGCCTTTGGTGTTGATGCCGATGTAACCGGTCGGCCAGTCTTTAGGCGCATCGCGCGAATCGAGTTCCCACTGGGTGCCGAATTCCACCAGGTAATGCGCCCAGGCGGCGGTGCCGATGGTGCCGTGTTTTGGGCTGATGCCGGCGATCCCGGCGATCAAAAAGTAGCTCTGGCGCAAATCAAACTTGGGCGACAAGGCGAGGGCCAGGGTGGACGCGGCGGCGTTGGTCTGGCCCATGCCGGTGACCAGCAGGCACACGTCCTGGGTGTTGCAGCGGATCACCGGGTATTCGGCGGAGAGGCCGGGCACGCGCACTTCCTGCTTGAGTTCCAGGCGGTCGATCCAGGTTTGCGCCTCGGGGGCGAACATGGTGATCAGCATCACTTTAGGCTTGATCGGCGCCGGCGTATCCGCCAGCACTACATGGGGCAAAAACGCCAGGCCAATGGCCAGCGAGAGACGAGTAAACACTTTCATCTAATACTCCTTGATCAGAATTGGTAGCCGACGCCGGCGTAGTAGCCCCAGCCATCCGAGCGGGCGCGGAAGTTGCCTTCGCCGAAATTCAGCTCGCTGCCATCTTCCCAGTTGCCGCCGTTATGAAAGTAACGGCCGACCAGGGTAAAACGCAGGTGGGTGAACGAGTACAGCAGCACGTTGGTGGCCACCACGGAATTGGCGGTGCGCGCCGGGTTGTCCTTGTGCAGGTCCGAGCCGAAATCGTAGTTGGTAAAGCCGATGTAGGTCAGCGAAGCGCCGTTATCGAACTTGCCGAGGGGCACGATGTACTTCATTTGTGCGCGATAGCCGTCCCACTGGTATTCATTGCTCGCGCCATAGTTTTCCCACTGGTAGCGCCCATAGAAGTTGGCCGACAGGTTAACCCGCGAGTGCGTGTCGATGTCGGTGCCCAGGCCGCTGTACAAGGTGTTGGCGCGGTTGGCCTTGTTGCTGCCGTGGTCGTAGATCCAGTCAAACGCCACATACCATTCCTTGAACGGCCCGATGGCCAGGCTGCGACCGGCCAAATAGTCGATGGAGATACGCGGTTCGTGTTCCATAAAGACCGGTGAGCCATGGTCCCATGCGCCTTTGTCATTACTGTTACCGATGCCTAGAATCTTCGGCACGTCGATATAGCCGTACAACTCGAACGGGCCTTTACGGCCGAAGTATTCGTATTCCAGGTAAACGTCATCCTGCGGTTTAGGGCCGAAGCTGATGTCTTTGCTGCCGATCAGCGTCAGGTCCTGGTTGAACCATTGCGACAGGTACGCGCCTTTTTTCGTCGGGCTGGCTTCGGGGGCCAAGGTTTCGCCCTGTGCTGAGTCATCGGCAGGTTTTTCCTGCGCCAAAATGGGTGCACTGAGTACTCCCGTAACGGCGGCCAGTAGCAGGGAAACACCAAAGGAAGCAGGACGCCTTGAGGTGGGGTGCATGGAAAATCCCTATTCGTACGCGGTTTGACCCGATTCCTCGGGTAATGGAGAACTTGCCTACCAAGTTCGTTCCGCAAACGTTTGCACAGGCTGTACCAACTTTGCTCAATGGCTTGAATGAAATGGAAAAAACAGGAATTAATCGACCTTTTGATCAGAAATGACTGGGTGTCAATTTCTCGATGCGGTTAAACAAATGCATCGCCGTTTCGCGCCGATACTCGCTGGGCGTTTGGTTCATCTCGATTCGAAAATGTCGGTTGAAGTTGGACAGGTTGGCGTAGCCCACTTCAAAGCAGATATCCGCCACCGACATATCGCTTTGCAGCAGCAGCCGGCAGGCGCGCTGTACGCGGAACTTGCGCATCAGGTCGATAAACCCGTGGCCGGTGTTGCGCTTGAAGAAGCGTGAGAAGCCCGGTTCACTCATCTCCAGCTGTTGCGCGATGACCGACAGGCGCAGGTCGCCCGTCAGCTCGCGCATCAGGTAATCAAAGGCTTTGTTGATGCGCTCGGCGCTGCGCGCGTCCAAGGTTGGGGCGTAGCAGGCGCTGGCCAGTGCCTGCACATGCGGCGCCGGGGCGTTTTTGAGGGTGTCGAGCAGTTGCAGGAACAGGATCAGCCGTTGCAGGCCGTGGGCGTTGCCGATGTCTTCCATCAAGCGCGCGGCCTGTACGGCGGTGTCGCCGCGAAATTGCAGGCCGCGTCGGGCGTGCTCGAACAGTGGTTGCAGGTCGCCGAGTTCCGGCAAAGTTTTGCGCAGGGCGAGGAGGGCGGCGCCGTCGAATTGCAGCACCACGTCGCGCCCGGTCAGGTATTCGCCGGGAGCCAGCTCGCCGATCCAGTCGTGGGGCAAATCCGGGCCGATCAGCGCGACATGCCCGGCGCTGAATGCGCCGATATAGTCGCCCGCCACCAACTTGCCACTGCCTTGGCGGATCAGGTGTATTTCGAACTCGGGGTGGTGGTTCCAGCGCGCCAGGTCGTAAGGGTAGTCATGTTCGAACCAGCGGAAGCAGTGGTCTGGCTCGGGCAGGATGACTTCGAGTTCGGCGGGGCGGTGCTCGAACAGCTGGGCGCGGCTGATGGGCATGGTGATGCCTCTTTTATTTATGGAATCACTGCAAAATACGCCCGTTGGCAACAGGTGCGCTACCCCCGGTTTCGCCTGGCACTGATACTTTTTTGATCCCAAAGATCAGGTTAAAAAAGTATCAGCCGAGCATGCGCCAGTCGTTTGTGAGGGCTTGGCCAAGCTGCTGTAATCGGCACTCAACAACAAAAACAACAGGTGGAAACCGCCATGTTAAAGCTCCCGCAAGCCCTGTTTCTGCTGTCTGGCCTGGCCTTGGCCATGCCCAGCTACGCCGCCGACACCGTCACCATCGCCACAGTCAACAACAGCGACATGATCCGCATGCAGCGCCTGTCCAAGGTGTTCGAGGCGCAGCACCCGGACATCAAGCTCAATTGGGTGGTACTTGAAGAAAACGTGCTGCGCCAGCGCCTCACTACCGATATCGCCACCCAGGGCGGCCAGTTCGACGTGCTCACCATCGGCACCTACGAGACGCCGTTATGGGGCGCCAAGCACTGGCTGGAACCACTGACTCAATTGCCTGCTGACTACGACGCCGAGGACATTTTCCCGGCGGTGCGCCAGGGCCTGTCGGTCAACAACACCCTGTACGCCTTGCCGTTTTACGGCGAAAGCACCGTGACCTACTACCGCACCGACCTGTTCAAACAGGCCGGCTTGAGCATGCCCGCGCACCCGACCTGGACCCAGCTCGGTGAATTCGCCGCCAAACTCACCGCCAAAGACAAAGGCCAATACGGCATGTGCCTGCGCGGCAAGGCCGGTTGGGGTGAGAACATCGCGTTGCTGAGCACCATGGCCAACGCCTTCGGCGCGCGCTGGTTCGATGAGCAGTGGAAGCCTGAATTGACCAGCCCTGAGTGGACGGCGGCCGCCAACTATTACGTCAATACCCTGAAGAACTACGGCCCGCCCGGCGTCTCCAGCAACGGCTTCAACGAAACCCTGGCGCTGTTCAACAGCGGCAAATGCGCGATCTGGGTGGATGCCAGCGTTGCCGGCTCCTTCACCACCGACAAGAGCCAAAGCAAGGTCGCCGACGACGTGGGTTTTGCTGCGGCCCCCACCGAAGTCACCGACAAAGGCTCTTCCTGGCTCTATGCCTGGTCCCTGGCGATTCCGGCGACCTCCAAGCACAAAGACGCCGCCAAGGCGTTCATCACGTGGGCAACGTCCAAGGATTACATCCAACTGGTCGCCGATAAAGAAGGCATTACCAACGTACCGCCCGGCACCCGCCAGTCCACCTATAACGAGGCTTACTTGAACGCCGCGCCGTTTGCCCAGGTGACGCTGGAGATGATGAAGCACGCTGACCCCGCGCATCCCTCGGCCAAGCCGGTGCCGTACGTGGGCATTCAGTACGTGACCATTCCGGAGTTCCAGGCCATCGGCACTTCCGTCGGCAAGCTGTTCTCGGCGGCGCTCACGGGCGGCATGACGGTTGATCAGGCGCTGCTCGAAGCTCAGTCCACCACCGAGCGCGAGATGAAACGCGCCGGCTACCCGAAGTAATTTCTACAGGACAGCCCCATGAAACGACTCGAAGGTAAGAGCGCGCTGATCACCGGATCGGCGCGCGGCATCGGCCGCGCCTTTGCCCAGGCCTACATTGCCGAAGGCGCAACGGTTGCCATCGCCGACATCAACCTGCAACGCGCCCAGGCCACGGCGGCTGAGCTGGGCCCACAGGCGTATGCCGTCGAGATGGACGTCACCGACCAAGCCTCCATCGACGCCGCGATTGCCGCTGTGGTGGGCCATGCCGGCAAGCTCGACATTCTGATTAACAACGCCGCGCTGTTCGACCTGGCGCCGATTGTCGACATCACCCGCGACAGCTATGAACGGCTGTTTTCGATCAATGTCGCCGGCACGTTGTTTACCCTGCAAGCCGCCGCCCGGCAGATGATCAGCCAGGGCCACGGCGGCAAGATCATCAACATGGCCAGCCAGGCCGGGCGGCGGGGCGAGCCGTTGGTGGCGATCTATTGCGCGACCAAGGCAGCGGTGATCAGCCTCACGCAATCGGCGGGGTTGAACCTGATCAAGCAGGGCATCAACGTCAACGCCATCGCCCCCGGCGTGGTGGACGGCGAGCATTGGGACGGGGTGGATGCGCTGTTTGCCAAGCATGAGGGGTTACCGCCGGGGGAGAAGAAGAAGCGGGTCGGGGCTGAGGTGCCGTTTGGGCGCATGGGCACGGCGGAGGATTTGACCGGGATGGCTGTCTTTCTAGCGTCGAAAGACGCCGACTATGTAGTCGCCCAAACCTACAACGTCGATGGCGGCAACTGGATGAACTAGCCTTACACAAATCAAAAATGTGGGAGCGGGCTTGCTCGCGAATGCGGTGGGTCAGCTAACACATCCGCTGACTGACACACTGCTTTCGCGAGCAAGCCCGCTCCCACATTTGATCTTCATTGTTGGTGATATCGAGTCAGTCAGCAAAACTGCGATCAAAAAAATACACCTCCCCCGGCTTGAGGTTTTCCACCGTCGCCTGGGGCCGGCCGCCATCGCCTTGCTTCTTGCGCCCTGTCTCGCGCAAATACCCTGCCTCAGTCAGCTTCAACAAACGCTGACGAATACTGGTCTTCAACACCGGCCGAGCCAGCACCAAGGAAAAGATCGTGGTCGCTTCCGGCGCGCTGAACTCATCGCCCAAAAACATCAGCGGCACATTGCTGTACAGCGACTTGGACAACAGCCGCTCCTGCACGGCGGCCACGATCAGGTTGTGATCGAACGGCAACTTGATACCGCCATCGGCCACCGCATTCAGCGCAAACCAGCCTTGATGCTCACCCAGCGTCACCGCATCGGCCACGATCGCCAAGTAGTAGGTGGACGACGACCAGCAACGTGGGTCGCGAAACGCATCACCCACCGTGCCTACTTGCTCACTCCAGGCCAGCTCAAAGCCCACCTTGTCGCTGGCTCGCAAACGCTCCACCGCATCCTTGAGGCTCAGATCTTGCACGCCGCCATTGACCACCACGCCCGGCAAGGCCCAATGCCCGGCAAAGGGCTCGGCTTCGCGCTTGTTCAGCAGCAGCTTCAAATCCCCGGAGGCGCGGCAATAGAACAGCACGCACAGGTCGACGGTGTGGAGGTAGGCGCTAAGTGGCATGTGACATCCTTCTGAACAGCGGTGGGGCACAGTCTAACGGATCGAATAAATATGTCATGTACGTGCTCCAGCATAGATAACCAAATGTTTCTTGCAGTGAAAGTACATGACGTGTACTTTTGTTTCCAGGCCACCGGAGAATCACCATGACCCTTTCGAAAACTGCCATTGCTTCATTCGATGTCGACGCCCAGAAGAGCTTCACGCCCCTGTGCCCCAACGAATTGCCGGTGATCGGTGGCGACCAGATCGGTGCCGAACTCAACTACATGGCCAGTTTGGCCGGCCATCGCGTCGGCAGCAAAGACGCGCACACCCCGCATGCTCCGTGGGTGGTTACGCAGCACAGCGAGATGCTGCAACCCACCGGCCTTGCCCACGCCGATGTCACCTGGGTGAGCCACTGCGTGCCGGGCACCGAGGGGTTTACGCTGCTGGACGAATTGCCCACACCGTATGACTACGACTACTTCATCTGGAAAGGCGTCGAACCCGACCTGCACCCTTACGGCGCCTGCTACCACGACCTGCACGACAAACTGTCCACGGGCGTCATCGAGTACCTGAACGCCCATGGCGTGCGCCGCGTGATTGTCGGTGGCCTGGCCCTGGATTACTGCGTCAAGACCACCGCCTTGCAACTGCTCAAGGCCGGCCTGGAAGTGGTGCTGCACCTGCCGGCCTGCCGAGGCATCAGCGAGGAGGGCGGCGTACAGGCGGTGAATGAGTTGCTCAAGGCCGGTGCTGTCATCAGCAGCACCCGCGAAGAACTGGCCGCGATGGCCACGCGTTAAGGAGAAACAGCATGGAAAGTGCCTACGACTACGAGTCCCCGGTGATTCAAGGCTTGCTCGACACCGACTACTACACCTTCACCATGATGCAGGCCGTGCTGCACCAGCACCCGAACGTTGACGTGGAATACAACTTCATTGTCCGCGCCAAGGAAAAGCTCGGCCACCTGATCCCGCAACTGCGCGACGAGCTGGAAAAACTCGCCGGCCTGCAGATGCGCGAAGGTGAATTGCGCTTTCTGTTCAACCCACGCTTTCGCGAATACCTGACCCCGGATTACGAGCGCTTCCTTGGCCTGTTCCGCTTCAACCTGCGCTATATCCACGTCAGCGAAGTTGATGGCCAGCTGAACATCCGCGTGGTCGGCCCGATGCTGCACTGCATCATGTTCGAACAGCCGGTGTTGGCCTTGTTCAGCGAGTTGCGCAACCGCGACAAATACCCTGACGTGACCCTCGAAGACGTCACCCGCAAGCTCTACCAGAAGTTCGACTGGCTGGAAAAAAACCTCAGCCGCGACGAACTGGCCGACCTGCGCGTTTCTGATTTCTCCACGCGCCGGCGCCTGTCGTTCAAGGCTCAGCGCGAAGTCATCGATATCATGCGTCGCGACTTCCCCGGCCAGTTCATCGGCACCAGCAACGCGCACCTGGCTTACGAATTCGACCTGCCGCTGATCGGCACCATGGCCCACCAGTGGCTGATGGTGCACCAGCAACTGGGGCGTCTGCGCGAGAGCCAGAACGCCGCGCTGGAAAACTGGGTGCGTGAATACCGTGGCCGCCTCGGCATCGCCTTGACCGACTGCATCAGCACCGATTTTTTCCTCAAGGACTTTGACCTGTACTTCGCCAAGCTCTACGACGGTCTGCGCCAGGACTCCGGTGATCCTATCGTCTGGGCCGACAAAGTCCTGGCTCGCTATAAAGAACTGGGCATCGACCCGATGACCAAGGACCTGATGTTCTCCGACGGCCTGAACTTCGAAAAATGCCTGCCGATCCTGCGGCACGTGCGCGGCAAGGCCAAGTTCGGTTTCGGTATGGGCACCAGCCTGGCGTGCGATGTGGAAGGTGTCGAGCCATTGAGCATCGTGATGAAGCTGGTGCGGGTGCACGGCGAGCCGGTGGTGAAGTTTTCCGATGACCCGATCAAGAACGTCTGCGAAGACGCTTCGTTTTTGCAGTACGCCGCGAAGGTGTTCAATGTCGGCAATGTGGAGGTGTGACATGCAAACCCAAGAACGTATCGCGCAGGAACTGAAGATCAACCGCGAGCTGGTCATGGGCGGCGAGCCGCAGGAGATTCAGCAGCGCATCGATTTCATCAAGCGCACGTTGCGCGGCTCTGGCTGCAAGGCCTTGGTGCTGGGCATCAGTGGCGGCGTCGATTCCCTGACGGCCGGCCGTCTGTGCCAGTTGGCCGTGGAGCAACTGCGTGCCGAAGACTACGCAGCGCGCTTTATCGCCATGCGCCTGCCGTATAAAACCCAGGCTGATGAACGTGATGCCCAGGCCTCCCTGGATTTCATCAGCCCGGATCACATCGACACCCTGAACATCGCCGCCAGCGTCGACGGCCTGATGGCCAGCCTCACCGCAACCGAAGCCAGCGCCGCCCATGTCGATTTCATCAAGGGTAACGTCAAGGCGCGCACGCGGATGATCGCCCAGTACGCCGTGGCCAACCTGCATAGCGGTTTGGTGGTCGGCACCGACCATGGCGCCGAAGCGTTGATGGGCTTTTTCACCAAGTTCGGCGACGGCGCCTGCGACCTGGCACCGCTGTCGGGCCTGACCAAAACCCAGGTGCGGCTATTGGCTGCTTCGCTCGGCGGCCCCGCGAACCTGGTGCACAAACACCCGACCGCCGACCTCGAAGAATTGGCGCCGGGTAAGTTGGATGAGCATGCCTATGGCTGCTCTTATGCAGAGATCGACGCGTACCTGATGGGCGAGCCAGTGAGTGAGCGGGTGCGAGCCATTGTTGAAGGCGCCTACAGCAAGACAGCGCATAAGCGAGCACTGCCGATTGCCCCGTGATCGTTTCCACGCAGAGCGTGGGAACGCCGCCTGGGACGCTCCGCGTACCATCACAAGAGTGACGCGGAGCGTCACGGGATGCATTCCCACGCGGAGCGTGGGAACGATCATCAGCGCTCGATCGAGCGACTCCACCGCGCGTTCCACTCCGGCCGCGCCTGGTTCACCTGGTCCCAATCAATCGAAATCGCCGTCTGCAGGTAACCCTGCATGGCCTCTACCCGCGCGCGGGTTTTATCGGTGGTCGGCGTGGTTGGGTTGGACGGAATCTGGTCGCCTTCTTCCAATGCCGGCGCCTGGGCTTGCGCGGTCAGCAAAAACGCTGCGAGTTTCTGCGCCAGTTCCGGCTGGTCGTTACGCGCAATCACGCATTCGGCCACGTTGAGCACCACGGCGCCTTCCTTGGGTTGCGCATATTCCATCGGAATGCCGAGCAGTTTTTGCGTGGTGACCTGGGTCGGCGTCAGGGGGAAGATCGCGGCTTCGTCGGTTTGCACCATCTCGGAGATCTTCGCGGAACTGGCGATGTATTCCAGCACGTTGGGGCCAATGGTTTTTGGCCAGGCCTTGAAGCCCGGCTCCACGTCTGTTTCAGAGCCGCCCTGGATGCGGTTGAACATCAAAAAGCCGTGCAGGCCGAAGGTGGAGGAGGCCAGGGACTGGAACACCACCTTGTCTTTGAAGCGGGGATCGGCCAAGTCCATCCACGAGGTGGGCGCGGCCCAGCCTTTTTCCTTGAACATCTTGGCGTTGTAACCCAGGCCCGTGACGCCCAGGGTCACGGCCACCGCTTCATCCTTGATCTTGGCTTTGGCCGGAATCTGCTCCAGGGGCGCGCTCGGCGCGAGTTTGTCGCACAGGCCCATGGAGATGGCGCGGTACATGATGCCGTCGTCGAGGAACATCACGTGCATTTGCGGGTTGTCTTTGTTGGCCTGGACCTTGGCGAGAATGTCCGACGAGGTGCCGGGCACGATCACCACCTTGACGTTATTGGCCTTTTCGAACGCGGGCAGCACCTTGTCGGCGTACACCCGTTCCATGGTGCCGCCGTTCATGCCCAGGTACAGCGTGGGCGCGGCATGGGCGGTGGTCGCGAGCAACGCGAGGGTCAAGCTGGACAGCGCGATACGTGTGGGCATGGGGTTTTTCCTCTCAGGCTTGGAAACGACGGATGGAAAACGCTTCGATGGGGTGGCGGCTGGCCCCGCTGCAGACGATCTCTGCCAGGGCTTCACCGACCGCTGGGCCGAGCTGGAACCCGGCGCCGGCAAAGCCGAAACCGTGGAGCAGGCCAGGTTGGGTGCTGCTGGGGCCGATCACCGGCTCATGATCGGGTAAGTAACCTTCGGTGCCGCTCCAGGTACGAATGGCCTGGGCACCTTTGAGAAAGGGGTACAACTCGCCAGCGTTGCGCAGGATCTCCAACACCGCCGCTTGCCCCGCACGCGCCGTCAGCGGGCTCAGCGCAAAGCCACGGCCGCCGCCGAGGATGCAATTGCCGCGGGCGACCTGGCGGGCGTAAATACCGCCGCCTTCAACGCCGGTACTCACGCTCATCACCACCGGCAAGGGTTCGGTCACCAGCATCGCCGGGTGCGCCGAGGTCATCGGCACGGGTTCGCCAAACTGCGCGGCGACGGTCCCGGCCCAGGCGCCGGCACAGTTGAGCAGCCACGGCGCTTGCAGGTGCAAGCCGTTGGCGCAGTGCACTTGGAACTGTTGGCCGTCATGTTCGATTCGTATCACTTCAGCCTGCTCGTAAACCGAGGCGCCGAGACGCTGCGCTGCACGAGCGAAGGCGGGCGAGACCAGGCGCGGGTTGGCGTGGCCGTCTTCAGGGCACAACGAAGCGCCGACCGCGATATCGCCGACCCACGGGAACCGTGCGCGCAGTTCGGCGTGATCCAACAATTGCAGACCCAGCCCAAAGCCTCGGGTTTGTTCGGCATAGGTCTGCAGCGCGGCAAAGTCCGCGTGACTGCGCGCCAGCTTCAAATGCCCGGAGCGCACATACTCGCCATCGATGCCGATCAGCCCCGGCAAGTCGGCCCACAATTGATGGGCGCGCTGCGACAGCGGCAATTGATGCAATGGCCGACCCTGACGGCGCACGCCGCCGTAGTTCACACCGCTGGAATGCGAGCCACAAAAATCCCGCTCTACCAGCGCCACGCGCTGGCCTTTGTGCGCCAGCATCAAGGCCGCCGAAGCGCCGACGATGCCGCCGCCCAATACGATCACGTCGATCATGGCTGCACCTGCACACCAAACGGCAGCGGCTTGATCGGTGCCTGGCCACGCAGGCGGCCGATCTGTTCAATCCCGCGGCCACTGCGTTCGGCGACAATCTCGGCCGCCGCCAGCCCGCACATGCGGCCCTGGCAACGGCCCATGGCCACGCGGCAATGGGCCTTGACCCGATTGATTTCCCAGTGGCCTTCGTCCACCACCGCGCGCACATCGCCGACGCTGACTTCCTCGCAGCGGCACAGGATCAACGCATCCGGTGCTTGCGCAGCCCATTGTTCGGGGAACGGGAAAGCGGTTTCCAGGCCTTGGCGAAAGCGTTGGATACCCGCCAACTTTTGCTCCAGCGCCAAAGGGCGGCGATGATCGATGGCAATGCCGGAATCTTCCAACACCGCCAACGCCGCACGCTCACCGGCCATTTGCGCAGCATCGGCGCCCATGATCCCGGCTCCATCGCCCGCTAAATACACACCGTTGACGCTGCTGCGCCCAGCGCTGTCGCGCTCTGGCAACCAGGCGCGGTTCAAGCTGTTCCAGGCAAATTCACAGCCGAGCAAATCCGCCAGTTGTGTCTCGCTGCGCAAGGCATGGGCGAAGGCCACGGCATCGCATTGCAGTGCGTGCTCGCCCCAGCGAATGCCAGTCACCCGTTGTTCGCCATCGATCTGCGTGAGTGTCGCGCCCTGATGCACGGGAATGCCATGGGCTGTGAGCCAGGCGCGGTAATACAAACCTTTGGCCAGCGTTGCCGGTTGCCCAAGCAGCGCCGGCAAGGCGCGGCACTGCGCGCTGAACGGCGCACTGTCGAGCACCGCGACCACCTTGGCCCCCGCTTTGGCGTATTGATAAGCCACCAGGTACAACAACGGCCCGCTGCCACAGAACGCCACCCGCTCGCCGATAGCGCAACCCTGATACTTCAAGGCGATTTGCGCCGCGCCCAGGCTGTAGACACCGGGTAGCGTCCAGCCTGGCACTGGCAGGATACGGTCGGTAGCGCCGGTGGCGACGATGATCCGCGCGTATTCGAGGCTCTCGGCGCGGCCGTCGTTGAGCATATCCAGGCGACCGCCCTCGGCGTTCCACACCAAGGTTTCGGGCCGGTAGTCGATCAACGGCGCCAGTTCATCCAGCGTGCGATGCACGGCCTCGGCCTTGCTCGCTTCAAAGCCATACAGCTGCTTGGCCGAGCGCTGGAAGTTGGCCGGTTGGCGCCGGTAAATTTGCCCGCCACCGCGCAGGCTTTCATCCACCAGACACGGCCTAATGCCATGGTCGAGCAGGGTGCGTGCCGCACTGATGCCCGCCGGGCCTGCGCCCACAATCACAATCGGCTTCATGCTTGGCGCCCCGGATCGCGGCTGATCGCCTGGCCTTCTTCCAATAACGTCGAACAGGCGCGCACGCGGCGCCCATCTTCAAGCCTTACCCAGCAATCCTGGCAAGCGCCCATCAGGCAAAACCCGGCGCGGCGTTCGGCGCTGAAATCGCTGCCGCGCAGGTGCTCGGCGCAGGTCAGCACGGCGGTCAGTAACGTGTCGCCGAGCAAACCCGTGGCGGGTTGCCCATCGAGGGTGAAGGCCACAGCGGGGCGCTGGGTTTCGGCCAATCGTTTGAACAGCGCCATCAATGTTTCCCCACCAGCACGCGGTCCAGGCCGTAGACCCGGTCGAGCAGAATCATCGTTGCTGCGGTCAACGCAATCACCAGCGCCGACACGGCCGCCATCATCGGGTCGATGGACTCGGTGGCATACACGTACATGCGCACTGGCAGGGTTTGTGTGGCCGGCGAGCTGACGAAGATCGACAGGGTTACTTCATCGAAACTGTTGATGAACGCCAGCAACCAGCCGCCGGCCACGCCGGGCAAAATCATCGGCAAGGTGATCTGGCGAAACAGCGTAAAGCGGCTGGCGCCCAGCGACTCGGCCGCTTGTTCGGCACTGCGATCAATGCCGATTGCCGCCGCCAGCACCAGGCGCAGCACATACGGGGTGATGATCACCACGTGGGCGAGCATCAGCCAGGTGAAGCTGCCATTCACGCCCATCAGCGCAAACAAGCGCAGCATCGCCACGCCCAGCACCAAGTGCGGAATGATGATCGGCGAGAGGAACAACGCACTGAAAAAGTTGCGCCCCGGGAATTGATAGCGGCTGATCGCCAAGGCCGCCGGCACTGCGATCAGCGTGGCCAGGCTAGCGGCGGTAAACGCCAGGATCAGGCTGTTATAGAACGCCTGGATAAAGTCGGCACGCTCGAACACCGCGCGAAACCAGCGCAGCGAGAAGCCCGACGTCGGCAGGCTCAAGGTGTTTTCCGGGGTGAAGGCCACCAGGCACACCACCACCAGCGGCGCCATCATGAACAGCACTACCAAACCGTGGAAGCCGAGGGCCAAAGGACCGTTTCTGGACATGCGCTTAAACCCCCAGGGACTTTTTGTAGCGGCTTTCAACCATGCGGTTCCAGCTCAGCATGATCAGCAGGTTGACCAACAGCAGCACCACCGCGATGGTCGCGCCCATGGGCCAGTTGAGTTCCGAGAGGTACTGGTCGTACACCACCGTGGCGACCATTTTCAGGCGTCGGCCGCCGAGCAGGCCGGGGATCGCAAACGAGCTGGCCGCCAGGCCGAACACAATCAAGGTGCCGGACAACACGCCGGGCATGACCTGCGGCAACACGATCTTGCGCATCACCGTGAGCTGGCTCGCGCCCAGTGACAGCGCCGCCTGTTCAGCCGACGGGTCGAGCTTTTGCAGCGAGGTCCACACCGGAATGATCATGAACGGCAGCATCACGTGCACCAGCGCGATGATCACTGCGAACGGCGTGTACAGAAGCTTTACCGGGCGCCCGCCGAGGGCCTGGATCACTTGGTTGACCAGCCCGTCGGCGCCGAGCAGCAGGCTCCAGCCGAAGGCGCGCACCACCACCGAAATCAACAACGGCGTAAGGATCAGAATCAGGAATATCGAGCGCCACGGGGTGCCCATGCGGCTGAGGATGTAGGCCTCGGGCACGCCGATCACCACACACAGCAAAGTCACCAGCGCGCTGATCCAGAAGGTGCGCCAGAAAATCTCATAGAAGTACGCATCGCTGAACAGCGACAGGTAATGCGCCAAGGTCCATTCATCCGCCTTCACGCCGACTTGATAGTCGAACACGTTGAACGACAGCACCAGCGTCATCACCAGCGGCAGAATCAACAGCACGGTAAACAGCGCCAGAGCCGGCAACGACAGCAAATAACCCCGACTCATGCGCGCACCTCATCCACCGCCAGCACGCGCAGCAGGCCGGCGTGCCAGTCCAGGCCCACCGCCGCGCCGCAACCGAGCGGCGCGCTGCCGTCGTTGCTGCGTACCACGGTGATTTCGCCGAGCGAGGTGTGGATGCGGTACAGCCATTGGCTGCCGAAGAAGTAGCTGTCGAGCACTTTGCCTTGCACGCGGCCGGTGCCGGCCTCCACCAAGGTGATTTTTTCCGGGCGCAGGCTCAGGGTCAGCTCGCCGTCGCCGCTGGTGTGGCGCACCTGCGGGGTGCCGAGTTCGTCGTAGTCGCCCGGCAGCAGGTTGGCTTTGCCGACGAAGTCCGAGATGAAGCGCGTGCGCGGGTGTTCGTAGAGTGTGTAGGGCGCGTCGATCTGGGTCACGCGCCCGGCCTGCATCACCACTACGCGGTCGCTGATCGACAGCGCTTCGGCCTGGTCGTGGGTGACCATCAAGGTGGTGATGCCCACGGCGCACTGGATGCGGCGGATTTCAAACTGCATCTCTTCGCGCAGGTTGGCGTCGAGGTTGGACAGCGGTTCATCGAGCAGCAGCATCGGCGGTTCGATCACCAGTGCGCGGGCCAGGGCTACACGCTGGCGCTGGCCACCGGAGAGTTCACGCGGGTAGCGCTCGGCGTGGGGGGCCAGGCGCACCAGCTCCAACACGGTTTTGACCTTGCTGGTGATCTCGGCGGCCGGCACTTTGCGCATCTTCAGGCCGAAGGCGACGTTGTCGCGAACAGTCATGTGCGGGAACAGCGCGTAGCTCTGGAACACCACGCCCAGGCCACGGCTGGCGGGTTTGGCGTGGGTGATGTCGCGGCCGTCGAGCAGGATCTGCCCGCCGCTTACCTCCACGAAGCCGGCGATCATTTGCAGGGTGGTGGTCTTACCGCAGCCCGAAGGGCCGAGCAGGGAAACGAACTCGCCTTTTTCTACCGCAAGGTCGGTTGCGACTACCGCATCGACGGCGCCGTAGCGTTTGCTCAAGGCGTTGAGTTGGAGAAATGCCATGTCTGCGTTCCACCTTTTTTGAGTCGCGTCGAAACGCGCTTTTTTGTTTTGGGCAGATGCGAAATAGGTGTTGCGGGTGCGTTGGCGCTCGATCTCAAGTCGGCTGCCATTTGTTGTTCATTTCGCCCCTGTGGACGCAGATTAGGACGAAGACTAGGATGGGCGGAAGATGGAATTTCAATGAGCGGACTATTATTTTCATATTTATTCATTCACCAGAATTTATGCCGAGATTAAGTGTTATGGATTCCACTGAGCGGAATGAAAGCGGCAAAGAAGTCGGTGCAGGCAGTGTGTCTCGTTTGTTCGCGCTGCTGCGTACCTTGGGCGAGGTGCCGGAAGGCGGCGAACGCGTCACCCAACTTGCGCAGCAAGTCGGCCTGTCGCAGCCCACCACTCACCGTCTGCTGCGCAGCCTGATGGACGAGGGCATGGTCGAGCAGGATGCGCGCAGCAAGCGCTACCGCTTGAGCCTGGAGTTTTTCGCCCTGGCGGCCAATGCCGGCAAGACCGGCAACCTGCGCGACCTGGTGCGCCCGAGCATGTTGCGCCTGAGTGCGTCGTTGGGCGATTCGCTGTTCCTGCTGGCGCGCAGCGGTTTTGATGCGATCTGCCTGGACCGCAGTGAGGGGCCTTATCCAATCCGCACGTTTACCGGCGATATCGGTGGGCGTGTGGCGTTAGGCGTGGGGCAGGGCAGCCTGGCGATCCTCGCGTTCTTGCCCCAGGAAGAGCGTGAGACGGTGATTCGCTACAACCTGCCTCGGCTCAAGGATTTTCACCTGTATGACGAGGTGCTGCTGCGTTCGGAAGTGGAGAACGTGCGGCGCTTGGGCTACGCGGCGCGCAATACCGGTGTGCTCGAAGGCATGGCCGGGTTGGCGGTGCCGATTCTGAATCGGGATGGGCACGCGGTGGCGGCGTTGAGTGTGGCGACCATCAGCGATCGGCTGGGGCCGAGCCGATTGCCGATGGTGGTGGAGTTGCTCAAGCGTGAGGCGGCGGCAATTGGGCCGAGGATCAACCCGTTTGATCCGACGTTGCGCCGGCCTTCGCAGACCTTTGGTGGATAACCCGTCTGTCTGCCGACGGAAATCCAGGTGGGAGCTGGCTTGCCTGCGATGCAGGCACCTCGGTGAATCAGGCAGAACCAGTCGATGCCATCGCAGGCAAGCCAGCTCCCACATTGACCGAGTACGGCCTGAGGTTTTAGATCAGCACATCCTCTGCCTGATGTGCTGAGATCCAACTGTGGGAGCGGGCTTGCTCGCGAATACGGTGGGTCAGCTAAGGGTATGTCAACTGATACACCGCATTCGCGAGCAAGCCCGCTCCCACACAAGCCTCACACACATTCAGATGGCGGCCAAGGCGACTGACGTGGCGGCCGTGCGAGTCTCCACGCCGAGCTTCACATACACATGCTCCAAATGCTTATTCACCGTCCTGGGGCTCAGCCCCAGAATATCGCCAATATCCCGGTTGGTTTTCCCGCACGCCACCCAACGCAGCACTTCCACCTCACGCTCGGTCAGCTGAAACCTGGCGCACAGCAGCCTTTGTGCCGGCGCGTCTTCCAGGGTCAACACACTCGGCTGCGTCGCCGCCCGCGCCGAGAGCAAAATCCGTGACGTGCGCAAATGCGCCGCGACCCGCGCCAGTACTTCATCGGTCTGGATCGGCTTGGTCACGTAATCGCTGCCACCCACCTCAAAGCCTTGCACCACATGCTTGCTGTCGGTCAGCCCGGTCATGAACACTACCGGGATATCCGCGCTGGCCGGTTGCGCCTTGAGCCTGCGGCACGTCTCAAAACCATCCAGCCCCGGCATCATCGCGTCCAGCAGAATCAAGTCGGGGCGCCTTCGTTGCACACGGTTCAACGCGCTGAGGCCATCGAGCGCCACCAGCACCATGTAGCCGGCGTCGTCGAGGGCATCGGAGAGCATGGCCAGGTTGTCCGGGGTGTCATCGACGATCAGCACCACGCCGGGTTCAGTGCTGTGGGTGAGAGCATTCATCTTCGGCCTCCTTGAGGGTTCGGTTGAGTTCATCCAGGCGAAAGCCCTTGAGCAGACCGCGCACTTTGCTGATGAAAGGCGCGGCGTCCGGGCGTTGTTCCAGGAGGGTGTCGAGTTTTTCATGCAGGCCGCGCACGTAGCCGATGGCGCTGAGTTCGGCGAGGGCGGCGAGGTCATCACGGCTGGGCAATACGCTGGGCGGCGCGGGTGGCGTGGAGGTTTTGGTGCGGCGCAACCACTGCAAATCCAAGTGCAGTTGCAGGCGCCCCAGCAGTTCCGGCGTGCGCACCGGCTTGGCCAGGTAGTCGTTGCACGCGGCGGCGATGCTGCGTTCACGGTCATCGGTAAAAGCGTTGGCCGAGATCACGATGATCGGCGCGCTGGACAGTGCATTGCGGCGGATCAGGCGGCTGGTTTCCCAGCCATCCAGGGTCGGCATCGACAGGTCCATCAGGATCAAGTCCGGCGCCAGCAACGCGACCTGGCGAATCGCGTCCTGGCCATTGCTGGCCTGGATCACCTCAAAACCCAGCGGCGTGAGCATGCCGCTGAGCACCTTGCGATGGTCCACATGGTCGTCCACCACCAGAATGCGCCGGCGCACACCGTGATAACCGATGATGTCGTGCTCCACATGCACCACGGCTTGTGGCGCGCGCACTTGGGAGAGGAACAGCCGCACCTGGAAACACGTGCCTTTGTCCAGCTCGCTGGTGACGCGCAACTCACCGCCCATCAGCGCGGTAAGCATGCGTGTGATGGTCAGCCCCAGGCCCACGCCTTTGTCCTGGCGCATCAGATCGCCGCGTTCGAACGGTTGGAAAATCCGCTCGATCTGCCCAGGGTCAATGCCGATGCCCGTGTCGATGATTTCAAAATTGGCGGTCTCGCGCATGTAGCTGACCCGCAGGCACACCTCGCCGCTGTCCGTGAAGTTGACCGCGTTGCCGAGCAGGTTGATCAGGATCTGGCGCACGCGTTTTTCGTCACCGCGCACCACCGCCGGGATCTTGCCGACGCAGTCGAGGCGAAAGCGCAAGCCCTTGTCCTGGGCTTGCGGGGTGAACATCTGTTCGAGGTCGTGGATCAGCTCGGGGAAGGGGATTTCGGTAAGTTCCAGGCGCAGTTTGCCAGCCTCGATCTTGGCCACGTCGAGCAGGCCATCGATCAGTGACAACAGGTGCGAGCCGCTGCGCAGGATGGTCGCCAGGGCATCCTGATGTTGCTCGGGCATGGCGGTGTCGCGCTGCAGGATCTGGGTGAACCCCAGGATGCTGTTCAGCGGTGTGCGCAGCTCGTGGGACAGCCCGGTGACGTAGCGGCTTTTGGCGGCGTTTGCCGCTTCCGAGGCTTCCTTGGCCTGCTGCAAGGCTTGGTCGGTGAGGCTGTGGGCGTCGATTTCCTGCATCAAGAGCAGGGTTTGGCGGTCGGATTCTTCCTGGGCGACGCGGCGGCTTTCACGGGTCAGCACCACCCACCACGCGAGCACGGCAGCCAAAACCGAGAGCGTGAGGAAGGCCTTGAAGAACGCCTGATACAAGGTCTCGGAATGCGGCAGCCCCTGGGCGGCCTGTACGTAGATCAGCGCCAGCGCGCCTGCGAGCAGCAGCACCAGCACCAATAACAACCCCAGGTAATGCGCCAGCCGCGTATGCAGGCGCGGCATCAAGGTGTTGGGCAGCAGCCAGCGCAATACACCTTCGAACTGCGTGACCAGTCGCGCGTGGGGCTTGCAACGGTCACCGCAACGCGCATCCAGCGAGCAACACAGCGAACAGATCGGCGTGCTGTAGGCCGGGCAGAACGCCATGTCGGCGGTTTCGAACGGGTTGCTGCACAGCCCGCACACCGCGTGGGTCGCGGGCGCCACCGGGTGAATCAACTGCACGTCGCTGGTGCGCGCGATGTAGTACTTGCCGCGGGTCAGCCAGGCCAACAGCGGCGCCATGATCAGCGCCGTGCCCAGCGCCACGAAGGGCGGCGCGGCCTGGGCGAGGGCGCCGAACAGGCCGAAGTGGGCGAGGATCGACAGCAACGAGGCAATCAGCATCGAGCCGACGCCCACCGGGTTGATGTCGTAGAGGTGCGCGCGCTTGAACTCGATGTGTTTGGGCGACAGGCCCAACGGCTTGTTGATCACCAGATCCGCCACCAGCGTGCCGATCCAGGCAATCGCGATATTGGCGTAGAGCCCCAGCACCTGGTCGATCACATCGAACACGCCCAGCTCCATCAGCATCAGCGCGATGGCCACGTTGAACACCAGCCACACCACGCGGCCGGGGTGGCTGTGGGTCACGCGGGCGAAGAAGTTCGACCAGGCCAGGGAGCCGGCGTAGGCGTTGGTCAGGTTGATCTTCATCTGCGAGATGAACACGAACAGCACCATCGCGCCGAGCGCCCATTCCGGCGAGCTGAACACATAGCGGAACGCGACGAGGTACATCTGAGTCGGCTCGGCAGCGCGTTCCATGGGGATTTCATGTTGCAGGGCGAGAAACGCCAGGAACGCCCCGGCGAACATTTTCAACGCGCCGGGGATGATCCAGCCGGGCCCGGCGCAGAGCAGGGCGGCCCACCAACGCTTGCGGTTGGCGGCGGTTTTTTCCGGCAGGAAGCGCAAGTAGTCCACCTGTTCGCCGATTTGCGTCACCAGCGACAGCGCCACAGTGCAGGCGGCGCAGAACGCCAACAGATTGAACGCGCCGCCGTCGCCGCTGCGCCCGACAAAGCTGGTCCAGTCGCTGAAGGCGTCGGGGTTTTTCCACCAGACGAAGCCGTAGGGCAGCACCAGCAACAGCAGCCAGAGCGGTTGCGTCCACAATTGCAGGCGGCTGATCAGGGTCACGCCGTAGGCCACCAGCGGAATCACCAGCAGCGAGCAGATCACGTAGGCGATGGCCAGCGGGATATGGAAATACAACTCCAGGGCCAGGGCCATGATCGCCGCTTCCAGGGCGAAAAACAGAAAGGTGAAGCTGGCGTAGATCAGCGAGGTAATGGTCGAGCCGATATAGCCGAAGCCGGCGCCACGGGTCAGCAGGTCCATGTCTACGCCGTAACGCGCGGCGTAATAGCTGATGGGCAGGCCGGTGAGGAAGATCACCAGGCTGACGGTCAGAATTGCCCAGAAGGTGTTGGTGAAGCCGTAACTCAAGGCCAGCACGCCGCCGATGGCTTCCAGGGCCAGAAATGAAACGGCGCCCAGCGCGGTGTTGGCAATGCGCAGTTCCGACCATTTGCGAAAGGATTTGGGCGTGTAGCGCAGGGCGTAGTCTTCCATGGTCTCGTCGGCGACCCAGGTGTTGTAGTCGCGGCGGATCTTGACGATGCGCTGGGTGCCAGAGGTGGGGTGCACGGTGGAGGACTCCGCAGAAGGGTCGAGGTTGAATGAGCAAGTTCCATGCCCTGACAGGCGCCGCAGATCCAAATGTGGGAGCGGGCTTGCTCGCGAATGCGGTGGGTCAGCTTGGACATCTGTGGCTGATGCACCGCCTTCGCGAGCAAGCCCGCTCCCACATGGGCTTGTGGTGTTTGGGCGGACGCGATCCTGCCCTGCATTGGTGCGCAACGGCATACGTCAAATGACGTACGCCGTTACGTCAGGCTGCGTATACCCGCACGGGGCCGCTGCCGCCATGCTGAACCCCTCATTGCAGAGGAGTCGCCCCATGGCACCACGATTGATCCGCTCCACACCGCTGTTGGCCTTGTCCTTACTGGCGGCCGCTCTGTTCAGCCAGGGCGTGCTGGCCGATAACGAAGGCCTGGCCGTGACCCCCACCGAAGTCACCGTCGGCCAGTTGCACTCGGCCACCGGCACCATGGCGATTTCCGAAACCGGTTCGATCCAGGCCGAACGCCTGGCCATCGAACAGATCAACGCGTCGGGCGGGATCCTGGGCCGCCAGATCAAGGTGATCCAGGAAGACGGCGCCTCCGACTGGCCAACCTTTGCTGAAAAAGCCAAGAAGTTGCTGGTCAACGACAAGGTCGCCGCCGTATTTGGCTGCTGGACCTCGGCCTCGCGTAAAGCCGTGCTGCCGATCTTCGAGAAAGAAAACGGCTTGCTCTACTACCCGACCTTCTACGAAGGCCTGGAACAGTCGAAAAACGTGATCTACACCGGCCAGGAAGCCACGCAGCAAATCCTCGCCAGCCTCGACTGGATCGCCAAGACCAAGGGCGCCAAGACCTTCTACCTGGTGGGCTCGGACTACATCTGGCCGCGCACCTCGATGAAGATCGCGCGCAAGCACATTGAAAACGTGCTGCACGGCACGGTGGTCGGCGAAGACTATTACCCGCTGGGCAACACCCAGTTCGGCTCGCTGATCAACAAGGTCAAGCTGAAAAAGCCTGACGTGGTGTTCGCGGCGGTGGTGGGCGGCTCCAACGTGGCGTTCTACAAACAGTTGAATGCGGCAGGTGTGAACTCGTCCAAACAAACCCTGCTGACCCTGTCGGTCACCGAAGACGAACTGCTCGGCATCGGCGGCGAAAACATGGCCGGCTTCTATGCCTCGATGAAGTACTTCCAGAGCCTGGACAACCCGAACAACAAAGCCTTCGTCGAAGCCTTCAAGGCCAAGTACGGCAAGGACGCAGTGATCGGCGACGTGACCCAGGCCGCCTACCTAGGCCCCTGGTTGTGGAAAGCGGCGGTGGAGAAGGCCGGCAGTTTTGACGTGGATAAAGTGGTTGCTGCGTCCCCAGGCATCGAGCTGAAAAACGCGCCGGAAGGCTACGTGAAGATCCACGAGAACCATCACCTGTGGAGCAAGTCGCGCATCGGCGAAGTGCAGCCCAACGGCCAGTTCAAGGTGATCTACGAGTCGGATCTGATCGAGCCGAATCCTTTCCCTAAAGGCTACCAGTAACTTCAGGTCTGGCATCGATCTGAATGTGGGAACTGGCTTTGTGTGGGAGCTGGCTTGCCTGCGCTGGCATCACCTCGGTGTAACTGAAAGACCGAGTCGCCAGCATCGCAGGCAAGCCAGCTCCCACATAAAGCAGAACAAAAGCACAGCGCATTTCATTCATCACCTCCCGCTCAGGAGACCATCATCATGGAATGGCTATCGGAATTTGGAGCCATCGCGGCGATGCAGGGGTTCAACGGCTTGTCCGTGTTCTGCGTGCTGTTGCTGATGGCATTGGGGCTGGCGATCATTTTTGGCCAGATGGGCGTGATCAACATGGCCCACGGTGAGTTCCTGACCATCGGCGCCTACACCACTTACGTGTGTTCCAGCCTCACCGCGCACTTTGCGCCGAGCTTTCAACCCTATTACTTTTTCTTTGCCATCGCCTTGTCATTCCTGGTGGCCGGCGCCGTCGGCTGGCTGGTGGAGTGGGCGATGATCAGCCGGTTGTACAAGCGGCCGCTGGATACGTTGCTTGCTACGTGGGGGTTGTCCCTGGTGATGCAGCAAACCTTTCGCTCGGTGTTCGGCGCGCGTGAAGTCAGTGCCGAACCGCCAGCCTGGCTGATGGGCTCGGTGAACTTCACCGACGCCATCGAAATCCCACGCAATGGCCTGTTCATGATGGGCCTGACCTTGGTACTGACGGCGACGATCTTCCTGATGCTGTACCGCTCACGCTGGGGCCTGCAGGTGCGCGCCACCGTGCAGAACCGCCTGATGAGCCGTGCAGTGGGCATCAATACACGCAAGGTCGACCGCATGACATTCGCCCTCGGCTGTGGCGTGGCCGGGGTCGCGGGGGCGGCGTTCACTACCATCGGTTCCACCGGGCCGACGGCGGGTTCGCAGTACATCGTCGACACCTTCCTGGTGGTGGTGTTCGGTGGTGCGCAGAGCCTGTTCGGCACCATCGCCTCGGCGTTCGTGATTGCCCAGACCCAATCGCTGTCGGAGTTTTTCCTCAGCGGTTCGATGGCCAAGGTTCTCACATTGTCCTCGGTAATTCTGATCCTGATGCTGCGCCCGCAAGGGCTGTTCTCCATCAAAGTGCGCAAGTAGAGGCGACCGGATGAAGGCTTTAGATAAGCTGCTGGGCGGCCAGCAAAACCTGATCGGCATTGTGCTGCTGGCACTGCTGATCCTGGTGGTGTTCCCTCTGACGCTCGACGCGTTCCGCTTGAACATGGTCGGCAAGTACCTGACTTACGCGTTCGTCGCGGTGGGGCTGGTGCTGTGCTGGGGCTATGGCGGCATTCTCAGTCTGGGGCAGGGCGTATTCTTTGGCGTTGGCGGCTACTGCATGGCGATGTTCCTCAAGTTGGAAGCCTCGGACCCTGAGAGCACCAAAATCCAGTCCACACCCGGCATCCCGGACTTTATGGACTGGAACCAGATCACCGAGTTGCCCTGGCTGTGGCAGCCGTTTCACAGTTTCAGCTTTACCGTATTCGCGGTGATCGCGGTGCCGGTGCTGCTGGCGTTTATCATCGGCATGGCGCTGTTCAAAAGGCGTGTGGGCGATGTGTATTTCTCCATCGTCACCCAGGCGATTGCGCTGATCCTCACGGTGCTGATCGTCGGCCAGCAGGGCCTGACCGGTGGCGTCAACGGCATCACCGACCTCAAGACCCTGCTCGGCTGGGACCTGCGCACCGATAGCGCGAAGATGATCCTGTACTTCATCAACGCTGGTTTGCTGTTCGGTTGCATCTTTATCGGCCGCTTTATCCTCGCGTCCAAGCTCGGCCGGCTGCTGATGGCGATGCGCGACAAGGAAGAGCGCGTGCGCTTTTCCGGCTATGACGTGGCCAGCTTCAAGATTTTTGTGTTCTGTGTGGCCGCCGCGTTTTCGGCGATTGGCGGGGCGATGTTTGCCTTGCAGGTGGGGTTTATGTCGCCGTCGTTCGTCGGCATCGTGCCGTCGATCGAGATGGTGATTTTTGCCGCAGTAGGTGGGCGTATGTCGCTGCTCGGCGCGGTGTATGGCGCGTTGCTGGTGAATTATGGCAAGACCTACTTTTCCGAATCTTTCCCGGAGTTGTGGCTGTACTTGATGGGCGGGCTGTTTATCGCTGTGGTCATGTACTTCCCCAATGGCCTGGCCGGGTTGTGGGACAGCCATGGGCGCCAGGCGTTGGCTAAATTGTTGCGACGCAAACCCCTCGCCGCAACCCCGGCGAACCCGCCGGTTAAAGCCAAGGCCAAAAGCAAAATCCTGGAGACCCAACCATGACCGCCGTCGGCTTTGAAATGAAAAAACCGGTGTTGGCCATCGAAGGCCTCACCGTGTCGTTCGACGGCTTCAAGGCAGTCGACAACCTCAACCTGTACATCGACCGCAACGAAGTACGCGTGGTGATCGGCCCCAATGGCGCCGGCAAAACCACGGTGCTCGACCTGATCTGCGGCAAGACCCGCGCCACCAGCGGCAGCATCCAGTTCGACGGCCAGGAACTGACCAAGATGCGCGAGTACAACATCGTGCGCGCAGGTGTGGGGCGCAAGTTCCAGAACCCGTCGATCTACGAAAACCTCACGGTGTTCGAGAACCTGGAGATGTCTTACCCGGCCGGGCGCAAGGTCTGGGGCGCGCTGTTCTTTAAGCGCAATGCCCAGGTGATCGCGCGGGTGGAAGAAGTGGCGCGGGAGATTTTCCTCGGCGACTTGCTGCAACAACAGGCCGACCTGCTGTCCCACGGCCAAAAGCAGTGGCTGGAGATCGGCATGCTGCTGATGCAAGACCCGGAGCTGCTGATGCTTGACGAGCCGGTAGCCGGCATGAGCGTCAACGAGCGCGCGCAAACTGCCGAGTTGCTCAACCGCATCAGCCAGGGCCGCTCGGTGCTGGTGATCGAGCACGACATGGAATTCGTCAAAAGCATCGCCCACAAAGTCACGGTACTGCACCAGGGCAAGGTGCTGGCCGAGGGCAGCATGGAGTCGGTGCAAAGCAACCCTAAAGTCATCGAAGTGTATTTGGGCCACTGAGGAATCCGGCATGTTCAAGATCGACCAGTTGTCCTGTGGTTATGGGCAGAGCCAGATCCTCCACGATCTGCAGCTGAATGTGGCCAAGCGCGAAATCGTCGCGGTGATGGGCCGCAATGGCATGGGCAAGACCACGCTGTTCAAGAGCCTGATGGGTATTTTGCCGCAGTGGAAAGGCCAGGTCAGTGTGGACGGCCACGATGTGTCGGCGCTGGAAACCCATGAACGGGTGGCGCGCGGGATTGCCTATGTGCCCCAGGGACGCATGATTTTCCCGAGCATGACGGTGCTGGAGAATATCCAGACCGGGCTGCCGGCGTCGGCTCGCGGCAAGGTGCCGGAGGATCTGTACGCGCTGTTTCCGGTGCTGCATGACATGCAGTCGCGCAAGGGCGGTAACCTGTCGGGTGGGCAGCAACAGCAGTTGGCGATTGCGCGGGCGTTGGCGACGAACCCCAAGGTGTTGTTGCTCGATGAGCCGACGGAGGGCATTCAGCCGTCGATCATCAAGGACATTGCGCGCACGCTGAAAGAGATTCGCACCCTGCGCGATTTGACCATCGTGGTGTCGGAGCAAGTGCTGTCGTTCACCCTGGAAATCGCCGACCGCTTTCTGGTGATCGAGAAGGGCCGCTTCGTGATCGAAGAGACCCGCGACCGCGTGGATGAGGCGACCATAAGCCGTTACCTGTCCGTCTAAAACAACACAGTCCAATGTGGGAGCGGGCTTGCTCGCGAATGCGGTGTACCCGTCGACATAGCTGTTGACTGACACACCGCATTCGCGAGCAAGCCCGCTCCCACAGTTGTTTTACGTCTGCTCTGAAAAACTCATACGTCATCCAACGTATTCCCCGTTTCCCCCGGCTCGCCGAGACTGGATTCAACGCGCCACACCATCCGCTCAGGAGCCAGTCCATGACCGAAACGCTGATCAAAGTCGACCTCAACCAGCCCGTCACCGAAAACGAAAATATCCATAACCGCTGGCACCCGGATATCCCGATGGCGTGCTGGGTGAAGCCTGGCGATGACTTCATCCTGGAAACCTACGACTGGACCGCCGGCGCGATCAAGAACAACGACGACGCCAGTGACGTGCGTGACGTGGACCTGTCCACCGTGCATTACCTGTCGGGCCCGGTGGGTGTGCACGGCGCCGAACCGGGTGATTTGCTGGTGGTGGACCTGCTCGACATCGGCGCCAAGGCCGACTCGCAATGGGGCTTCAACGGCTTCTTCTCGCGCCAGAACGGCGGCGGCTTTCTCACTGACCATTTCCCCAGCGCACAAAAAGCCATCTGGGATTTCAAGGGCATGTTCACCAGCTCGCGGCACATTCCAGGGGTTAACTTCGCAGGGTTAATCCACCCCGGCCTGATCGGCTGCCTGCCCGACCCGGTGATGCTCGCCGACTGGAACCGCCGCGAGCAGGAACTGATCGACACCAACCCCACCCGCGTGCCGCCGCTGGCCAACGCGCCGCTGGCCGCCACCGCGCATATGGGCAAGCTCAAGGGCCAGGCCCGTGACGACGCCGCTGCAACCGGCGCGCGCACGGTGCCGCCGCGTGAGCATGGCGGTAACTGCGATATCAAGGATTTGTCGCGGGGGTCGAAGATTTTCTTCCCGGTCTACGTCAACGGCGCCGGGCTGTCGGTGGGCGACCTGCACTTCAGCCAGGGCGATGGCGAAATCACCTTTTGCGGCGCCATCGAAATGGCTGGCTGGGTGCACATGAAGGTCGAGCTGATCAAGGGTGGCATGGCCAAGTACGGGATCAAAAACCCGGTGTTCAAGCCAAGCCCGATCACCCCGAACTATAAGAATTACCTGATCTTCGAAGGCATCTCGGTGGACGAACAGGGCCAGCAGCACTACCTGGACGTCAATGTCGCCTACCGCCAGGCCTGCCTCAATGCGATCAACTACTTGACCAAGTTCGGCTATTCGCCAGCCCAGGGCTATGCGTTGCTCGGTTCGGCGCCGGTGCAGGGGCACATCAGCGGCGTGGTGGATATTCCGAATGCCTGCGCCACGTTGTGGTTGCCTACGGAAATCTTCGAGTTCGATATCAACCCCAATGCCAACGGGCCGACCAAATTTCTCGACGGCAGCATCGACCTGCCCATCGCCCCGGACCTGTAGCCATGCCGACCTACGAATACGCCTGCCAGACGTGCGGCACTTTCACTATGTTGCGCCCGATTGCCCAGCGCAATGAACCCAGCCAATGCCCGTACTGCGAAGGGCCGGGTGGGCAACTGATGGTCTCGGCCCCGGCACTGCAAACGCTGTCGACCAACCAGCGCAAAGCCATCGCCGGCAACGAGCGCAGCGCCCATGCGCCGCAGACGGTGGGCGAGTACCAGGAAAATCGCCGGCACCCGGCGGGTTGCAGCTGTTGCGGCACCACCAGGAAAGTCGAACCGAGCAAGGCCAACCCCTTGGGCCTCAAAACCAAAACCGGGCCTCGGCCGTGGATGATCAGTCACTAGACCAGGAGCGATGTTATGCGTCATGGCGACATTTCCAGCAGCCCGGACACCGTCGGTGTCGCGGTGGTGAACTACAAGATGCCGCGCCTGCACAGCAAGGCCGAGGTCATCGACAACGCGAAGAAGATTGCCGAGATTATTCTCGGCATGAAGCAAGGCCTGCCCGGCATGGACCTGGTGGTGTTCCCGGAATACAGCACCATGGGCATCATGTACGACCACGATGAGATGATGGCGACTGCCGCGAGTATTCCAGGCGACGAGACCGCGATATTTTCGGCGGCGTGCCGTCAGGCGAACACCTGGGGCGTGTTCTCGCTGACCGGCGAGCGTCACGAGGAGCACCCGCACAAGGCGCCATACAACACGCTGGTGCTGATCAATAACCTCGGCGAAATCGTGCAGCGCTACCGCAAGTGCATTCCCTGGTGCCCTATCGAAGGCTGGTATCCCGGTGATCGCACCTATGTGTGCGACGGGCCCAAGGGCATGAAGATCAGCCTGATCATCTGCGATGACGGTAATTACCCGGAAATCTGGCGTGATTGCGCGATGAAAGGCGCCGAGTTGATCGTGCGCTGCCAGGGCTATATGTACCCGGCCAAGGAGCAGCAGGTGCAAATGTCCAAGAGCATGGCCTGGGCGAATAACTGCTATGTGGCGGTGGCGAATGCGGCAGGTTTCGACGGTGTGTATTCGTACTTCGGCCACTCGGCGATCATCGGCTTTGACGGGCGCACCCTGGGCGAGTGCGGCGAGGAGGAGATGGGCATTCAGTACGCGCAGTTGTCGGTGTCGCAGATTCGCGATGCGCGGGCCAATGACCAGTCGCAAAATCACCTGTTCAAGTTGCTGCACCGTGGCTACACCGGCCTGCACGCCTCGGGCGACGGCGACAAGGGCGTGGCCGACTGCCCGTTCGAGTTCTACCGCACCTGGGTGTTGGATGCGCAAAAGGCCCAGGAGAATGTCGAGAAAATCACCCGCAGCACCGTGGGTGTCGCCGAGTGCCCGGTGGGGCAACTGCCCCATGGCGGTAAAGAAAAAACGGCGGAGTAGGGCATGCGTTTTACCTTTGAACCGGCGCAGGTGATGGCGTTATTGCGCAGCCGCATCGTTGGCCAGGAGGCGGCGCTGGCCCAGGTGGAGGGCTTGCTCAAGGTGGTCAAGGCGGACATCGGTGAGCGCGACCGGCCATTGAGCGTCAACCTGTTCATGGGGCCGACCGGTGTGGGCAAAACCGAAGTGGTGCGCCTGTTGGCCCAGGCGCTGCATGGCCGCGCTGACGGGTTTTGCCGTATCGACATGCACACCTTGGCCCAGGAGCACTACGCCGCCGCACTGACTGGCGCGCCGCCGGGGTACGTGGGCAGCAAGGAGGGCATCAGCCTGTTCAACAGCGAATTGATCCAGGGCAGCTACAGTCGCCCTGGCATCGTGTTGTTCGATGAACTGGAAAAAGCCAGCCAGGAAGTGGTGCGCAGCCTGCTGGGCATTCTGGAAAACGGCCAACTGACCTTGGCGGGTGGTACGCGCACCTTGGACTTTCGCAACAGCCTGATCTTCATGACCAGCAATATCGGCGCGCAACAGGCGCGGCGGCATCGCCAACGTTTCGCCCAGGGCTGGCGCCGGCTGTTGCGGGTGTTTGTACGGGGTGAGGCGGCGGTGTTGGAGGAGGCGCTGCACGGTCATTTCGAGCCGGAGTTTCTTAATCGCATCGACCGCATCTTGATGTTCGAACCCATCGACAGCCACTGGCTGGAGGCGTTGCTGGAGGTTGAGCTGGGCAAGCTCAATCAGCGCTTGGCGGCGCAGCAACGCTGGTTAAGTGTGGATGAGCCGGCAAGAGCGTGGCTGTGTCGCCAGCACGATGCACGCTTCGGTGCACGGGCGTTGGGCCGACGCTTGCGGGTCGAGCTGGAACCGGCGATTGCTGAATGCGTGCTGCGTGACCCGACAGTGCAAGGCATGCACGTGGCGATGCGCGGTGAGCGCTTGGACGTTTCACCACAATAGGCTTGCATGCTCCGAAATTGCGGCTAATATAACCCGGGTAAAACAAATAACATCCGGGTAATAAATCATGCCTACGCAAAAAGCGCCCTCGTGCACTGCCTTTGTTCGTCACCAGCGCGTGGCGGCCGGTCCTTATTCGGATGTGGCCGTTACCCTGGCAGCTCTGGACCTGACGGCGGGCACCTTTCTGGTCTTTGATGACGCCACCGGCACCCAGGTCGATTACCCGTGGCCAAGCGGCTATGCGCCTGAGCAACCTGCACAAGTGCCAATCGATGAAGAACCGCCTGCAGCCCCTTCGGTTGGGCGGCCAAAGCTGGGCGTGGTCGCGCGGGAAGTCACCCTGCTGCCGCGTCACTGGGAGTGGCTGGGCCAACAGCGCGGTGGCGCCTCGGCGGCCTTGCGCCGGTTGGTGGATGAAGCGCGCAATGCCCATGCGGCACGTGATCAGGCGCGCCAGGCCAAAGAAGCCAGCTATCGTTTCATGAGTGCCATTGGCGGCGACTTGCCCGGTTTTGAAGAGGCCTCGCGTGCGCTGTTCGCTGAGGAGGCGGCGGCTTTTGCAACTAAGATCGCGCACTGGCCCATCGACGTGCAGGCCTACCTGGCGTGGCTGTCGCGCAATGCTTTCCCCGTCTAACAATAATTCCGGGACTCGAACCACCATGCAAGTCACCCAACAACGGCCGTTGTGGCAGATCTACCTGGTTTTTCTGGCACCGATGGTGCTGTCGAATTTTCTGCAAAGCTTTTCCGGCACGCTCAACGGCATTTATGTCGGGCAAATGCTCGGCACCCAGGCGCTGGCGGCGGTGTCGGGGATGTTTCCCATCGTGTTTTTCTTTATCGCCCTGGTGATCGGCCTTGGCGCCGGTGCTTCGGTGCTGATCGGCCAGGCCTGGGGCGCCCAGGAAACCGGCTTGGTCAAGGTGATCACCGGCGCGACCCTGACGTTGGGCGCGCTGGTGGGCTTGATCGCGGCCGTGCTCGGCAGCCTGTTCGCGCGCCCGGCCTTACAGGCGTTGGGCACCCCGATAGATGTGCTCGACGATGCCGTGGGTTACGCCCAGGTGATGATGCTGATCATGCCGCTGTTGCTGGTCTTCATTCTCTACACCCAGTTGCTGCGCGGCGTCAGCGATACGGTTTCACCGTTGCTGGCACTGATGGTTTCGACCCTGGTTGGCCTGTTGTTGACCCCGGCACTGATTCGCGGCTGGATCGGCTTGCCGCCCATGGGCATCCAGAGTGCGGTGTATGCCGGGCTGGTGGGCAACGCCTCGGCGATGCTGTTTCTGATACTGCGCCTGCGCCACAAAAACCACGTGATGGCACCGGACCGTGAGCTGCTCGCCGCCTTGCGCCTGGACCGCGCGATCCTCGGCAAAGTCCTGCGTATCGGCCTGCCGACCGGCTTGCAGATGGTGGTGCTGTCGCTGTCGGAATTGGTCATCCTCGCGCTGGTCAACAGCCACGGCTCGCAAGCCACGGCGGCGTATGGCGCGGTGACGCAGATCGTCAATTACGTGCAGTTCCCGGCGCTGTCGATTGCGATCACCGCCTCGATTCTCGGTGCCCAGGCGATTGGTGCCGGGCGCCTGGAGCGTATCGGGCCGATCCTGCGCACGGGGCTGGTCATCAACACCTGCCTGACCGGCGGCCTGATTGTGCTCGGCTACGTGCTGTCGCGTTGGTTGCTGGGGCTGTTCATTACCGACGATGCGGCGCGACTGAATGCCGAACACCTGCTGCACATCATGCTGTGGAGCGTTTTGGTCTTCGGCTTCCAGGCGGTGGTCGGCGGGATCATGCGCGCCAGCGGCGTAGTGCTGATGCCGGTCGCCATCTCGATTTTCTGCGTACTGTGTGTTGAGCTGCCGATGGCCTACCTGCTCAACGCGCACTTCGGTCTGGAAGGCGTGTGGATGGCGTTTCCGGTGACCTACCTGGCGATGCTGGCGCTGCAGACTGCCTACTACCGCCTGGTGTGGCGGCATAAGCAGATCAAGCGGTTGGTGTGATTATTTGAAGTGGGTATCGGCCAGCGGCATGATGCTTGCGACATGCCAGCCGTCCTTGCCTTTCAATAACGTCTGGCTGATCAGGAAGGTATCCACCTGAGCGGCCTCGCCTGGATGGCCTCGGGTAAAGGCGACCGGCACCATCAGTTGGGCCACGTCGTCGTTCAGCATCGCCACACTGAAGTGGCTCATGTCGGGTTGCAGCTGCCAGGTGCCCTTGTAGTACTCCTTGAGTTTGCTGACGACGGCATCCGGGCCCCAGTTGGCTTCGCCCCGGGCAAACCAGAGCATCTTCGGTGAATCCCAGAGCATGGCCCTGATCCGGGTGAGGTCATGGGCGTTTTGCGCTGCGACAAATCGCGTGAAGAACGCCCGGGTTTCGTCCTCTTGCGGGGTCGCGAAAGCAGGGGTGAGAGCAAGTAATGAGAAGAGGGCGCCAACGGCCAGTGCACAACGTTTCATAAGGGTTCCTCAGGGGATGGTCGCTGAGGTCAAGCTTAGGCCAGCTCAAACAACGGCAAAGGCCATTTAACCCTCGTTTCTGGACATTGAGCTCGCATCGTCGGGGTTTCGCGCCGTGCGTCGTATCACCCGTGGCGGCTCGCCGAATTGGCGAATGAAGGCCCGGCGCATACGCTCGCTGTCGCCAAACCCGGTCTGGCGGGCGATGTTGTCGAGGGGGTGGCGCCCATCCTGGATCAACGCCACGGCCACCTCGATCCGCAGCTTTTCCACGGCCTTGGCCGGTGAAAGCCCGGTTTGTGCGTGAAACGCGCGGCTGAACTGGCGCAGGCTCAGGTGCGCGGCGTCTGCCAGTTCACTCAACGGCAGGGCGCGATGCAGGTTATTGCGCATGTACGTCATGGCGGCCTGAATGCGGTCGGTCTTGTGTTCCATATCCAGCAGCACCGAGCGTTGTGGCTGGCCTGCGACGCGACGGCTCTGAAGAATGAAGGTTTTCGACACGGCGCGGGCGACTGCTGGCCCCAGATCGGCTTCAACCATCGCCAATGCCTGATCAATGCCGGCGGTCATGCCGGCGCTGGTCCAGATTGCCCCGTCAATCACAAACAACCGCTCTTCTTTCAGCTGGACCTTGGGATAGCGCGCGCGAAATTCGTCGGCAAAGAACCAGTGGGTGGTCGCCCGTACGCCGTCGAGCAAGCCCGCCTGTGCCAGAAAAAAGGTACCGGAGCAGGTGGCCGCGAGACGACGCGTGTGGCCGGCGGCGTGGCGCAGGTAGGCCAGTAGCGGCGCGGTGAATTCGCGGTCACTGCCGCCGCCGATGATTACTGTGTCGAACGCGGTCTGATCAAAGCGTTCGGTGTGCACCACCACGCCCAGGGAGCTGTGTACCGGCCCGCCCTGTTCGGAGAGCAGTCTGACATCGTAATGGGCCTTGCCCACGGCGCTGTTGGCACTCTCGAAGACGGACAGCGCAGCGAAGCTCATGACGCCGAAGCCGGGAAAGGTGATGAAACCGATGCGCTGCATGATGGGCTCCGGGAAAAGGGCTGGCGGGCTGTCTCGAGTGTTTAGGTTTTGCCTGGAAGGGCTGCCGGTGGCTGCTTCAGCCCCCGCAGGAACAGTTCCAGCCCTTGCAGGCTTTCTTCCAGTCGCTGGTCCGGGTCTTCATCGGCAGCGATCCACAAGGCGGTACTGACCAGGCTGCCATTGATCAGGCGCGCCAGCGCCTGGCTGGCAGCCGGTTCGATGATACGCTCACGCATCAGGTGTTCCAGCACGGCGGCCAGGGAATCCACACAGTGTTGCTGATGGCTTGATTCAGTGGCGCCTAGAACCGCAGGTGCATCTTGTAAAACAATGCGCTGAATTTCCGCGTCCTGTGCCATGCGCAGGTAGGCACGGCAGCGTTCGCGGAATCCGTCCCAGAGGTCGGTTGCCTGATCGGTGATGAGCTGCAAGCGCGCATCCATCTCGCCGTCGAGTTGGGCCACCACTGCCGCCAACAGGCCTTTCTTGTCACCAAAGTGGTGGTACAACGCGCCCCGTGTCAAACCGGCGCGGGCGGTAAAGTCGTCCATCGACGTGTGGGCGTAGCCTTGCGTGGCGAAGGCCTGGCGGGCGCTGGCGATCAGCCGGGCGCGGGTGTCTTCGATCATTTCGGCACGGGCTCGGCTCATGATAAGGCTCGCAAGGGTATTTTGAGTGATTGACATACGGTGCGTATGTTGCGCATGCTTTGTCACATACGCACCGTATGTATTTTGCCTTGATCGCTGCAGATAGCAAGTTTCAGGGCGCCGAAAAAGAGGTCAAGCAGGATGGCAAACCCTTACGCCGAGTTATTCCAGGCGCCCGGTAGCAGGGCTTTTGTGCTGGCCGGCATGCTTGCGCGCATGCCGATATCGATGACGGGTATCGGTGTGATCACCATGCTGTCGCAAGTGCATGGTGGCTATGGCCTGGCGGGCGCGGTGGCCGCGGTGTTTGCCCTGGCCACGGCGTTTTGCGCGCCGCAGGTGTCACGGTTAGTGGACCGCTATAGCCAGGGCAGGGTGCTGCCGATAGCGGCGCTGATGGGCGGTGGGGCGCTGTTGCTGTTGCTGTTGTGCACTCGGTTGCAGGCGCCGAATTGGACGTTGTTTGTGTTCGCCGCCCTGGCCGGTTGCATGCCCAATATGTCGGCCATGGTGCGCGCGCGCTGGACCGAGTTGTACCGCGGCCAGCCCAAGTTGCAGACCGCGTTTGCCCTTGAGTCGGTGCTGGACGAGGTGTGTTTTATCATCGGCCCACCGATCTCAGTCGGTCTGAGCGTAGTGCTGTTCCCTGAAGCCGGGCCCTTGGTGGCAGCGCTGCTGCTGGCGGTGGGCGTGACTACCTTCGTGTTGCAACGCGCGACTGAGCCGCCGGTGCATGAACATCAGGGCCACCACGGCCGCTGGCTGATCGCCTCACCTTCGGTGCTGATCCTGATGACGCTGCTGCTGGCCATGGGCGTGATCGTCGGCGTGGTCGATGTGGTCAGTGTCGCTTTTGCCCAGCATCAGGGCCAACCGGCAGCGGCAAGCATTGTTTTGTCGGTGTACGCCATCGGTTCGTGCCTGGCGGGGTTGGCGTTCGGCACACTCAAGCTCAAGGCGCCGTTGCCCCGACAATTCCTGTTCTGCGGCGTAGCGACGGCGTTGACCACCTTGCCGTTGCTGCTGGTAAGCAATATTCCCGGGCTGGCCGTGGCGATCTTCATCTCGGGCCTGTTCTTCGCCCCGACGCTGATCGTGTCCATGGCACTGGTGGAGCAAATCGTCCCGCCCAGCCGCCTGACCGAAGGCATGACCTGGCTGATCACCGGCCTGAGCATCGGCGTGGCCATTGGCGCCGCCAGCTCCGGTTGGATGATCGACCATTTCGGCGCCACCAGCGGGTTCTGGGTGGCGTTGGTGGCAGGTGCGGTGGTGTTGGGCTCGGCCGTGCTGGGCTATCGAAAGTTAGGCTGATCAACCGATCGCCGGAACAGCTTCGGCACAATGATGTTGCAAAAACTCGTTCAACGCCTGGCGTGTCAGGTCGTTGAGCGTCACTTTCTTACGGGTCGCTGCCAGGGCCGCAGCCAGATGCAGGTCATGGCCGACCCGTACGTTGAATGAGCCCTTGCAAGGCTTTTCCGGCGTTTGCCCCAGGGTGTGGCACGTAGCGAGATAGTCTTCCACGGCCTCTCGAAAGGCCACGTCGAGCTCCGCAACAGTTTTGCCCTCATAGCTGACCAGCGCCTTGATAAACAGCACTTTGCCAAACAGGCAGTTGTCTTCGAGGCTGGCTTCGATGGAGCCGATGTAGCCGTTGTGTTTCAGTTGGTTGTTCACTGAATCAGTTCTCCTGATTTCAATTGTTCGATGATCTGGCGCCGAATGTAGTGTTTCAGTTCGTTGCCGGGGTGAGGCTTGTGCAAGGTGATCATTGCACTGGGGTCGCCGATGTCGAACTTGACCCGGCTTCCAGCCCCTTCAATCTGTGTGTAGCCAAGGCGATGCAGCAGCGTTACGAGCTCAGGCCAGGTAAAGGCCATGTGCTCGTTGAGCAGTTTGGCGAGCAGCTTTTCATTTTTGGACACGGCGTTCCCTGCGTGTAACTAAATGTAGTTGCAAAATGTGGTGTTCGTCAATGCTAGCTCGTCTTGGTGTGTCTTTCCCGACATTGATGTAACCCTTGATGACAGCTCGCTCCAAGCCTTTCATCCCCCGCTAATTTTTCCCCGCCCGGTTCGTTTTATAGGGACGACGTGCCTTTGTGCTTCCTGCCTATTGCTCCGGACTCCAAGAAATGAATGCTGAAGACTCCTTGAAACTTGCTCGCCGGTTTATCGGGTTGCCCCTGGAAAAACGCCAAGTGTTCCTGCAAGCCCTGCAGAAAGAAGGCGTGGATTTTTCCCGGTTTCCGATTCCGGCAGGGGTGGAGGCCGAGGACCGTCAGGCACTGTCCTACGCGCAGCAGCGCATGTGGTTTCTGTGGCAATTGGACCCGGCCAGCGGCGCCTACAACCTGCCCGGCGCGGTGCGGCTCAAGGGTGCACTCAGTCTGCGCGCGCTGGAGCAAGCGTTCGCCAGCCTGGTGGCGCGGCATGAAACCTTGCGTACGGTGTTCCAGCGCCAGGTCGATGAGCGCCTGACTCAAGTTGCGGTAGAGCCATCGCTGGCCGTCGAGCACCTGGATTTCAGTGCCTTGAGCCCCGCTGCGCGTGAGCAGGCCGTCAACGAAGCCGCGACGCGTCAATCGCTGCTGCCGTTCGACCTCGAACACGGCCCGCTGCTGCGCGTGCAATTGCTCAAGCTCGACGCGCAAGAGCACGTGCTGCTGCTGACCTTGCACCACATCGTCTCCGACGGTTGGTCGATGAACGTGCTGATCGACGAGTTCATCCGCTGCTACGACGCCCATGAGCGCAACGAGGCGCCGCAATTGCCAGCGTTGCCGATCCAGTACAGCGACTATGCCCTGTGGCAGCGCCGCTGGCTGGAAGCAGGGGAACAGGCTCGGCAGCTGGAATACTGGCAGGCACGTCTGGGCGATGAGCATCCGGTATTGGAACTGCCGACGGATCGCTCGCGCCCGGCCATGCCCAGCTACCAAGGCACGCGCCACACTTTTGCGATTGATTCAGGCCTGGCCGCGCAACTGCGCAGTTGCGCGCAACAGCACAACGTCACCTTGTTCATGTGGCTGCTGGGCGCCTTCAACGTGCTGTTGCATCGCTACACCGGCCAGGGCGATATCCGCGTCGGCGTGCCCATCGCCAACCGTAACCGCAGTGAAGTCGAAGGGCTGATCGGTTTCTTCGTCAACACCCAGGTGCTGCGCACCGAACTGACCGGGCAGACCCGCGTTGCCGAGCTGCTGCAAGGCATCAAGGAGCACGCGCTGGGTGCCCAGGACCATCAGGAATTACCCTTCGAACGCTTGGTGGAAGCCCTGAAGGTTGAGCGCAGCCTCAGCCATACGCCGCTGTTCCAAGTCATGTACAACCATCAACCGGTGGTGGCGGACATCGCCTCGGTCAGCACCGCGTCCGGCCTGGAGCTGTCCTTGGTGGAGTGGCAGGGCCGTACTACCCAATTCGACCTGACCCTCGATACCTATGAAAAATCCGGCACTTTGCACGCCGCGCTGACCTACGCCAACGACCTGTTTGATGCGCCCTCCATCGCGCGTATGGCCGAGCACTGGATCAGCCTGTTGCAGGCCATGGTGGCCGATGGCGAACAGCGCATCGGTGAGTTGCCGATGCTGGCTGCTGAAGACCAGCAAGTGTTGACCCATGCCTGGAACCAGACGGCCGAGGCATACCCGACCGAGCGCGGCATCCATCAACTGATCGAAGACCAGGTGCAACGCACGCCGCACGCGCCAGCCCTGGTGTTTGGTGGCACCACGTTGACCTACGCCCAGCTCGACGCCCGTGCCAACCAACTGGCGCATGCGTTGCGCGAGCAGGGCGTGGGCCCGGATGTGCTGGTGGGCATCTGCGTAGAGCGCTCCGTCGAAATGGTGGTGGGCCTGCTCGCGATTCTCAAGGCGGGCGGTGCCTACGTGCCGCTGGACCCGGAGTACCCGCAGGAACGCCTGGCCTACATGATTGAAGACAGCGGCATCGCGTTGCTGCTCAGCCAACACAGCCTGCTGGCGTTGCTGCCAACCGAAGGCATCCAGGTGATTGCCCTGGACCAGGCGCCAACCTGGCTCGACGCCTACAGCAGTGCATCGCCCGCCGTGGCTATCCACGCGCTCAACCTGGCTTATGTGATCTACACCTCAGGTTCCACCGGCAAGCCCAAAGGCGCCGGCAACAGCCATCGTGCGCTGGCCAACCGCTTGTGCTGGATGCAACGGGCCTATGGGTTGGATGCCAGCGATGCGGTCCTGCAGAAAACCCCGTTCAGTTTTGACGTGTCGGTATGGGAATTCTTCTGGCCATTGATGACCGGCGCCCGCCTGGTGATCGCCGCGCCTGGCGAACATCGCGAGCCGGCACGCCTGATCGAAACCATTGGCCGCCATGCCATCACCACCTTGCACTTCGTACCGTCGATGTTGCAGGCGTTTATTCATGAGTCGGGCGTACAAGCGTGCACCGGCCTCAAACGTATTGTGTGCAGTGGTGAGGCCTTGCCATTGGATGCGCAGCTGCAAGTCTTCGCCAAGCTGCCACAGGCGGGTTTGTTCAACCTCTACGGCCCGACAGAAGCCGCTATCGACGTGACCCACTGGACCTGCGTCGATGAAGGCGCCGACAGCGTGCCGATCGGCCGGCCTATCGCCAACCTTGCCACCTACGTGCTCGATGCTCAGCTCAACCCGGTGCCTGCGGGCGTGTCCGGCGAGTTGTACCTGGGTGGCACGGGCCTGGCGCGCAGTTACCACCGCCGCCCGGCGCTGACGGCCGAGCGTTTTGTGCCCAGCCCATTTATCCACGGCGAGCGCTTGTACCGCACCGGCGACCGCGTGTGCCAGCGCGCCGATGGCGTGATCGAATACCTCGGTCGTCTCGACCATCAAGTGAAGCTGCGCGGCTTGCGCATCGAACTCGGCGAGATCGAAACGCGCCTGATGCAACATCCTTCGGTCCGTGAAGCGGTGGTGCTGGTGCAGGGCGGCAAGCAACTGGTGGCGTACCTGGTGATCGACGGCGAAGCGCCGACCGACCTCAAGGCGTGGCTGCTCAGCAGCCTGCCGGAGTACATGGTGCCGACCCATATGGTGCACCTGGCCAAGCTGCCAGTCACCGCCAATGGCAAGCTCGACCGTAAGGCGCTGCCGCTGCCAGATGCGGCTCCGCAACAAGCGTTTGTCGCGCCCTCCAGCGAATTGCAAAAGGCCTTGGCGGCGATCTGGAGTGACGTGCTCGGCGTGGAACAGGTCGGCCTGGACGACAACTTCTTCGAGCTGGGCGGCGACTCGATCATCTCCATCCAGGTGGTCAGCCGCGCGCGTCAGGCAGGCATTCGTCTCAGCCCGCGCGACCTGTTCCAGTATCAGAGCGTGCGCAGCCTGGCGCTGGTAGCCGCCTTTGAACAGGCGGCGGTTATCGATCAAGCACCGGTCATGGGTGAGGTGATCCTGACGCCGGTGCAGCAAAGTTTTTTCGCCCAGGCAATCCCGGCACGGCACCATTGGAACCAGTCGTTGCTGCTGACCCCGCGCGAGTCGCTGCAGCCTGCGCGCCTGGAGGCGGCGCTGACGCAACTGATCAACCACCACGATGTGTTGCGCCTGCGTTTTGTGCAGCAGGGCGATATCTGGCAGCAAGCCCACGGCGCGCCCGTCGCCGAGTCGGCGCTGTGGCAAACCCAGGCGGCCGACGACACGCAATTGGCCGCGCTGTGCGATGAAGCCCAACGCAGCCTGGACCTGCAACAAGGCCCGCTGGTGCGCGCAGCGTTAGTGCAGATGGCCGATGGCACCCAACGCCTGCTGCTGGTGGTGCATCACCTGGCAGTCGACGGCGTGTCCTGGCGCATCCTGCTCGAAGACCTGCAACAGGCTTACCGCGAAGCCACATTGCCGGCCAAGACCAGCAGCTATCAGCACTGGGCGCAGCAGTTACAGGCCCACGCACACACCCTCGACGATCAGCTTCCTTTCTGGCTGGCCCAGTCCAGCGACGCCGAATTACCGTGCGACAACCCTCAGGGCGGCCTGCAAAACCACCTGGGCAGCAAACTCGAAACACGCCTCGACGCCGAGCACACCCGCCAACTGCTGCAGGACGCCCCGGCGGCCTATCGCACCCAGGTCAACGACCTGCTGCTGACGGCGCTGGCGCGGGTGATCAGCCGTTGGAGCGGCCAATCAGCCGCCTTGATTCAGCTGGAAGGGCACGGTCGTGAAGACCTGTTCGACGCCGTTGACCTGAGCCGTACCGTCGGCTGGTTCACCAGCCTGTTCCCAGTACGCTTGCAGGCAGACGGCGAACTGTCGACCGCGATCAAGTCGGTCAAGGAGCAACTGCGCGCCGTCCCGGACAAGGGCCTGGGCTACGGCCTGCTGCGCTACCTGGGTAACCCGCAATCGCGCGAAACCTTGGCCGGCCTGGCCGCGCCGCGTATCACCTTCAACTATTTGGGGCAGTTCGACCGCCAGTTCAACGAGGCGGCGCTGTTCATTCCGGCAGCCGAGGGCAGCGGCCAGGCCCAGGCCCCTGAAGCGCCGTTGGCCAACTGGCTGACAGTGGAAGGGCAGGTGTATGGCGGTGAGTTGTCGCTGCAATGGGGTTTCAGCCGTGAGATGTTCAACGCCGCCACCCTTCAGCGCCTGGCCGACGACTACACCACCGAACTCAAGGCCGTGATCGAGCATTGCTGCGCAACGCCGGCAGGGCAGGTGACGCCGTCGGACTTCCCGTTGGCGCGCCTGACCCAGCAGCAGCTGGATGCGCTGCCGGTAGCGGGTCCGGATATCGCTGACCTCTACCCGCTGTCGCCGATGCAGCAGGGCATGCTGTTCCATACCGTGTACGCGCCCGAGGCCCAGGCCTATATCAACCAACTGCGCCTGGACATCGATGGCCTGGACCTGCTGACCTTCGGCCGTGCCTGGCAAGCGGCGCTGGACCGCCATGACATCTTGCGCAGCAGCTTCCACTGGCTGGGCCTGGACAGCGCCCATCAGGTGATCAAGCGTCAGGTCGACGTGCAGTTGCAAGTGATTGAAGACCTACATGCCGACCTCGATGCGCTGGCCGATGCCGAGCGTTCACGTGGCTTTGAACTCAATACCGCACCGCTGTTTCGGCTGATGCTGGTGCGCGGCGCGGGCTCTGCCTGGCACTTCATGTTCACCAGCCACCACATCCTCATGGATGGCTGGAGCAACGCGCAGTTGCTCGGCGAAGTGCTTGCCCACTATGCAGGCCAGGCCTTGCCGGCCCCGCTGGGGCAGTTCCGCGATTACCTGGGCTGGCTGCAACGGCAGCCTTCGGGCGAGGCGTTCTGGAAAAATGCCCTGGCGCCGTTGCAAGCGCCGACCTTACTGGCGCAAGCACTGCGTACGCCGGTCGACGGCGAGGGTATGGCTGACCATCAAGTGCTGCTGGGCAACGACTTTACCCAGGCCCTCGGCGAATTTGCCCGTCAACAAAAAGTCACGCTCAATACCGTGCTGCAAGGCGCCTGGAGCCTGTTGCTGCAGCGTTACAGCGGCCAGGATTGCGTGGCGTTCGGCGCCACCGTCGCCGGCCGTTCGGCGCCGTTGCCGGGCATCGAGCAGCAACTGGGCTTGTTCATCAACACCTTGCCGATCATCAGCGCGGCTTCACCGGCTCAGTCGGCCAGCACTTGGCTCAGTGAGCTGCAAGCCCTGAACCTGAGCTTGCGCGACCATGAACACGTACCGCTCTACGACATCCAGGCGTGGGGCGGTCAGCAAGGTGCGGCGTTGTTCGATACCTTGCTGGTGTTCGAAAACTTCCCGGTGGCCGAAGCGTTGAAGCAAGGCGCGCCCGCAGGCCTGAGCTTCGGCCGGATGCACAACCATGAACGCACCAACTACCCGTTGACCCTGGGCGTGGAGCTGGGTGCCGGCCTGCGCCTGGACTTCAGCTACGACCGCGCGCACTTCAGTGAGCAACAGGTCACGCGGCTGGGCGCCAACCTGTGTCACCTGTTGGTGCAGCTGGTGGCGGACGCCAGTGCGCCGCTGGGCAACCTGCAACTGCTGGACGCCGCCGCACAGCACGACGTGCTCACCCTGAGCCAAGCCGCCGGGCCCGGCCCGCATCATCTGCGTGTGCATGAGCGCATCGCCGCCCAGGCCCACGCCACGCCTGACGCGCTGGCGGTACAGGCGGGCAGTGAGCGCCTGAGCTATGCCCAGCTCAATGCGCGGGCCAATCGCCTGGCTCATCGCCTGTTGGCACTCGGTGTGGGGCCGGGCCAGCGCGTGGGCCTGGCCAGTCGGCGCGGCCCGCAGTTGATCGTCAGCTTGCTGGCGGTGCTCAAAAGCGGCGCTGCCTATGTGCCGCTGGACCCGAAATACCCAGCCGAACGCCTGGCCTACATGCTCGCGGACAGTCGCCTGGACCTGCTGCTCTGCGAAACCGGTTTGCTCGCCGATCTACCGCTGCCGCAAGGGTTGGCCTGTTTGGATTTCAGTGCGACCGGTGAGGAGCTGCACAGCTACCCGGCGACCAATCCAGCCAACTCCGCAACGGCTGCCGACCTCGCCTATGTGATCTACACCTCCGGTTCCACCGGCCTGCCCAAAGGCGTGGCCATTGACCATGGCGCCCTCGGCCAGTTCTGCGACAGCGCCCAGGCCTATAGCCGGCTGAGTGCAGAAGACCGCGTGCTGCAATTTGCGACCTTCAGCTTCGACGGCTTTGTCGAGCAGTGCTACCCGCCACTGTGCGTGGGCGCGGCCTTGATCATGCGCGGCGATGAGCTGTGGGACGCCGGGCAACTGGCGCGCGAGATCGTCGAGCAGCGCGTGACCCTGGCCGACTTGCCGGCCGCTTACTGGTATTTGCTGGCCAAGGAGTGTGCCGTCGACCGCCGCTCCTTGGGCAACTTGCGCCAAGTGCATGTGGGAGGCGAGGCGATGTCGGTGGAAGGCGTACGGGCCTGGCACGCTGCGGGGCTCAGCCACGTGCGCCTGGTTAACACCTATGGGCCGACCGAGGCGACGGTGGTGTCCAGCGTGCACGACTGCCAACTGGCGGACGCCAGTGATGCGTTCGGCGTGCCGATTGGCCGCGCCATCGCCGGCCGTTCGCTGTATGTGCTCGACAGTGGTTTCGAACTGCTCGCCACCGACGGCGTCGGCGAACTGTGCATTGGCGCCGAAGCAGGCCTGGCCCAGCGTTATTTCGACCGCCCGGCCTTGACCGCCGAGCGCTTCTTGCCTGACCCGTTTTCCAGCGTACCGGGCGCTCGGCTGTACCGCAGCGGTGACCTGGCGCGTTACAACGCCACCGGGGCGCTGGAGTACGTGGGGCGTATCGACCATCAGGTAAAAATTCGCGGTTACCGCATCGAAATGGGCGAAATCGAGGCCTGCCTGCAAGCCTTGCCGCAGGTGCGTGAAGCCGCGGTCATCGCCCTGCCGAGTGCAATCGGCCTGCAATTGGTCGCCTATGTGGTGCCCGCCCACGGTCAAACGCTGGATGCTTTGGCACTGGCGGCCACCTTGCGCGAGTCGCTGCCGGACTACATGGTGCCGGGGCACTGGCAAGTGCTGGACGCCTTGCCACTGAACAACAACGGCAAGCTTGACCGCCGTGCGCTGCCGGCGCCTGACCTGAATCTGCGTCAACAGGCCTATGTGGCGCCACAAACTCCGCTGCAAATGCAATTGGCGACGATCTGGCAAGCGGTGCTGCAGGTTGAACAGGTCGGCCTCACGGATCACTTCTTTGAACTGGGCGGCCATTCGTTGCTGGCCACTCAGGTGATTTCCCGCGTGCGGCATGCGTTGAAGCTGGAAGTGCCATTGCGGGCACTCTTTGAGCAGCCGACGTTGCAAGCGTTTGCCACGGCCTGTTCGGGGTTGCATCAGCAGAGTGCTCAGCCGTTGGTGGCCCTGGAACGGGGGCAGCCGATGGCACTGTCTTTCGCCCAGGAACGCCAGTGGTTTTTGTGGCAACTGGACCCAACCAGCGCCGCGTATCACGTGCCCACAGCACTGCATCTACGCGGCCATCTGGACATCACCGCGCTGGAGCGCGCGGTCCAGGCCTTGGTGTTGCGCCATGAACCGTTACGCACCACCTTTGTGGAAGACGGTGAGCAGACCTGGCAGGTGATCCAACCCACCCTGGCGATGCCTGTCGAGCAGGCGAGGGCAGAGGCGGCGGCGATCCAGGCCTGTGTTGAGCAGGAAATCCAGCGCCCGTTCGACCTGCGCAGCGGCCCGCTGATGCGCGTCAAACTGCTGGTGATCGAGGCCGATCACCATGTGCTGGTCATCACCCAGCACCACATCATCTCCGACGGTTGGTCGATGCAGGTGATGGTGGATGAGTTGGTGGCGCTGTATCAGGGCCAGGCGCCGTTGCCGGCGCTGCCGATCCAGTACGCCGACTATGCCGTGTGGCAACGCAATTGGATGGCGGCCGGTGAAAAGCAGCGTCAGCTCGATTACTGGCAACAACGCCTGGGTGATGAGCATCCGCTGCTGGAACTGCCCCTGGACCACCCGCGCCCGGCAGTGCAGAGCTTTCGCGGCGCGCGTCAGCAGGTTCAGCTTGAGCCTGCGCTGTTGGCCGACCTGAAAGCGTTGGCCCAGCGCGAAGACGTGACCGTGTTCATGCTCTTGCTGGCCTCGTTCCAAACCCTGCTGCATCGCTACAGTGGCCAGAACCGGCTGCGTGTCGGGGTGCCAATCGCCAACCGCAACCGCCTTGAAACTGAGCGACTTATCGGCTTCTTCGTCAACACCCAGGTCATCCAGGTCGACCTTGACGGGCAGATGGCCTTCAGCCAATTGCTCGCCCAGGTCAAGCAGCGCGCCCTGGAGGCCCAGGCCCATCAAGACCTGCCGTTCGAACAACTGGTGGAAGCGCTGCAGCCAGAGCGCAGCCTCAGCCACAACCCGCTGTTCCAGGTGATGTTCAATCACCAGGACACCCTGCGTGCCGGCCCGGTGCAGCTGCCGGGCCTGGCCTTGCAGCCGTTGGATTGGGCAGGTCACACCACCCAATTTGATTTGAACCTGGAAACCGAAGAGTCCACCGAAGGCCTTTGGGCCTCGCTGTCCTACGCCACGGACTTGTTCGAGCCCGCGACGTTGGCGCGCCTGGCGCAGCATTGGCAGAACCTGCTGCGTGCGGTGGTGAATGACGCCTCGCAAGCGCTGGATGACCTGCCGATGCTCAGCCAGCAGCAATGGCAGCAGACCCTGCACAGCTGGAATGACAGCCACACCGATTACCCGCACACGCGTTGCGTGCATCAACTGTTCGAAGCGCAAGTGCTGGCAACGCCGGACGCGAGCGCGCTGCAGTTCAATGGTGACGCCCTGAGTTACCGCGAACTCAACCGCCGCGCCAACCGCCTGGCTCATCGCCTGATTACGGCCGGCGTCGGCCCTGACGTGTTGGTGGCCGTGCATGTCGAGCGCTCGCTGGACATGGTGGTGGGCCTGCTGGCAACCCTGAAGGCCGGTGGCGCCTATGTGCCGCTTGATCCGCAGTTCCCGGCGGACCGCCTGGCGTTCATGCTTGAAGACAGCCAGGCTCGGGTATTGCTGACCCAGCCACAGCTGGTCGGCCGCTTGGCGCAACCGCACGGCCTGCACGTGTTGCTGGTCGATGATGCCGTCGGCGACGAACACAACCCGCACGTCAATGTCACGCCGGAACACCTGGCCTACGTGATCTACACCTCCGGTTCCACCGGCAAGCCCAAGGGCGTGATGGTGCGTCATCAGGCGCTGTGCAGCTTTACCTCTGGCATGGCCGCCACCCTGGAAATTGCCAGTGATGCGCGGGTGCTGTCGCTGACCACCTTCTCGTTCGACATCTTCGCCCTCGAGCTGTACGTGCCGCTGACCGTCGGCGCCACGGTGTTGCTGAGCGGTCAGGAACTGGCCCTCGACCCGGAGGCGATTCTCGATCTGGTACACGGCCAATCCGTCAGTGTGCTGCAAGCCACGCCTTCGACCTGGCGCATGCTGCTGGAAAGCCCGCGCGCGCCTCTGCTGCAGGGCATCAAGTGCCTGTGTGGCGGCGAAGCGCTGCCGGTCGATCTGGCTCAACGGCTGCTCGACCTGCAGGGCCCGGTGTGGAACCTCTATGGCCCGACGGAAACCACCATCTGGTCGGCGGCCCATCGTCTGGCGCAGGCGCAGCCTTTTGTCGGGCGCCCGATTGCCAATACCTCGTTGTTTATTCTTAACGCCGGGCTGACGCCCTGCCCGCAGGGGGCCGCCGGTGAATTGCTGATCGGCGGGGTCGGCCTGGCGCGCGGTTATCACGCGCGGCCATCGCTCACTGCCGAACGCTTCGTGCCCAACCCTTATGGTGCACCCGGTGAGCGCCTGTACCGCACCGGCGACCTGGCGCGCTATCGCCCTGACGGCGTGGTGGAGTACATCGGCCGCGTGGACCATCAGGTCAAGGTGCGCGGTTTCCGTATCGAACTGGGTGAGATCGAAGCCTGCCTGCGTGAACACGCGGCGGTGCGCGAAGCCGTGGTACTGGCCGACAACGACCGTTTGATCGCCTATCTGGTGACCTTCACCGCCGAACAGCAGGCGACCCTGCGTGACCAGTACAAGGCTGATCTGCGCGAGCGCTTGCCGGACTACATGGTGCCTGCACAGCTGGTATTTCTTGATAGCCTGCCCTTGACCCCCAACGGCAAGCTCGACCGCAAGGCGCTGCCCAAGGCAGATGCCGAGCTGTTGCTCAAAGCCTTTGTGGCGCCTGTCAGTCAACGCGAACAACACGTCGCGGCCATTTGGGCGCAAGTGCTCGAGGTGCCGCAAGTGGGCCTCGACGACCACTTCTTTGAACTGGGCGGGCATTCGCTGCTGGCCACGCGTGTGGTGTCACGAGTACGCCAGGCACTGGGGCTGGAGGTGGCGCTCAAGCGCCTGTTCGAACAGCCTGTGCTGGCTGATTTCGTGCGCGCATTGGGCGAGGAGGGCGTCACCGCGCCGGCCCTGCTCAAGGCCGACCGCGGGCAACCGTTGCCGCTGTCTTACGCCCAGGAGCGCCAATGGTTCCTCTGGCAACTCGACCCGCAAAGCTCGGCGTACCACATCCCCAGCGCCCTGCGTTTGAAAGGCATGCTGGACGTAGCCGCGCTGCAACGCAGTGTTGATACGTTGCTGGCGCGCCATGAAAGCCTGCGTACGCACCTGCGCCAGGAGGCCGGCGGCGCGGTGCAAGTGATCGAAGAACTGGGCCTGATCGAAATCGAACGTTGCGATACCGATGAAGCCGGGCTCAAGGCGCAGCTGGCCGAGGCGGTTGCGCAGCCGTTCGACCTGCTGCGTGGGCCGTTGCTGCGGGTCAAGTTGTTGCGTCTTGCCGAGGACGATCACGTCCTGACGCTGGTGCAGCACCACATCGTCTCCGATGGCTGGTCGATGCAGCTGATGGTCGAGGAGCTGGTGAAACTCTACGCCGCATTCAGTGATGGCCACACACCGCAGCTGCCCGCCTTGCCGATCCAGTACGCCGACTATGCCGTGTGGCAACGCAATTGGATGGAAGCCGGCGAGAAAGCGCGCCAGCTGACTTACTGGCGTGAGCAGTTGGGTGGCGAGCAGCCGGTACTGGAGTTGCCATTTGATTACCAGCGCCCGGCGTTGCCGACCCATCGCGGTGCACGCCTGGGCATTGAACTGCCCCCGCAATTGTTGGCCGGCTTGCGCAGCCTGGCGAATAAGGCCGGGGTGACGTTGCCGATGGTGTTGCTGGCGGCCTACCAGGCCTTGCTGCATCGCTACAGCGGCCAGGAAGACGTACGCGTCGGCGTGCCGATCGCCAACCGCAACCGCCTTGAAACCGAAGGCCTGATCGGCTTCTTCGTCAATACCCAAGTGCTCAAGGCCGACATCAACGGCCAGATGAGCGTGACGCACCTGTTGCACCAAGTGCGTCAACGCTCCCTGGATGCTCAAGCGCACCAGGACCTGCCTTTCGAGCAATTGGTGGAGGCGCTGCAGCCGGAACGCAGCATGAGCCTGAGCCCATTGTTCCAAGTGCTGTTCAACCACCGCGTGACCTCGGCGGGCAGCCATTTGCAGCGTTTGTCGGGCCTGCAGGTCGAGGTGTTGAACGGCGATGAAGGGGTTGCCCAGTTCGACCTGGCGCTGGATGTGGAGGAATCCAGCGAGGCGCTGCGTGCGTCCCTGAGTTACGCCACCGACCTGTTTGCCCACGCCACCATCGAACGCATGGCCGGGCATTGGCAAAACCTGTTGCAGGCCATGGTCGACGATCAGCAACAGGCCATCGGGCAACTGAACCTGCTGAACCCGGATGAGCAGCAGCACATTTTGCAGCTGTGGGATTGCACCGATTCGGGCTTCTCGGCCCAGCGTCTGGTGCACGAAATGGTCGCTGACCGTGCGCGGGAAACCCCAAATGCCGTGGCGGTAAAATTCGATGCGCACACCCTGACCTACGGCGAACTCGACAGCCAGGCCAATCGCCTGGCGCATGCGCTGATCGCCCGTGGCGTGGGCCCGGAAGTGCGCGTGGCCATTGCCATGCCGCGCAGTGCCGAGATTATGGTGGCGTTCCTCGCCGTGCTCAAAGCCGGTGGCGTGTATGTGCCGCTGGACATTGAGTACCCGCGTGATCGCCTGCTCTACATGATGGACGACAGTCGCGCCCAATTACTGCTGACGCACACCCGTGCCTTGCAGCAATTGCCGATACCGGAGGGCTTGAACACCCTGGCAATCGACTGCACCGAGGACTGGGCCAACTGCAGCGCCGCCGCGCCACAGGTCGCACTGGACGGCGACAACCTGGCCTACGTGATCTACACCTCCGGCTCCACCGGTATGCCCAAAGGCGTGGCGGTGTCCCACGGCCCATTGGTGGCGCACATCATCGCCACCGGCGAGCGTTATGAAACCGGCCCGGCCGATTGCGAGCTGCACTTCATGTCGTTCGCCTTCGACGGCTCGCACGAAGGCTGGATGCACCCGTTGATCAACGGCGCCAGCGTGCTGATCCGCGATGACAGCCTGTGGTTGCCGGAATACACCTACGCACAAATGCACCGCCACAACGTGACCATGGCGGTATTCCCGCCGGTATACCTGCAACAACTGGCTGAACACGCCGAGCGCGACGGCAACCCACCGGCAGTGCGCGTTTACTGCTTTGGTGGCGATGCTGTCGCTCAAGCAAGCTACGACCTGGCGTGGCGGGCGCTCAAGCCGACCTACCTGTTCAACGGCTACGGCCCGACGGAAACCGTGGTGACGCCGTTGCTGTGGAAAGCGCGCAAGGGCGACCCGTGCGGCGCCGTCTACGCACCGATTGGTACGTTGTTGGGCAACCGCAGCGGCTACGTGTTGGATGCCCAGTTGAACCTGCAACCCATCGGCGTGGCCGGCGAGTTGTACCTGGGCGGTGAGGGCGTGGCCCGGGGTTACCTGGAGCGCCCGGCGCTGACCGCCGAGCGTTTTGTGCCGGACCCGTTCGGCAAACCCGGCAGCCGTGTGTACCGCAGCGGCGACTTGACCCGTGGCCGCCCGGACGGCGTGGTGGACTACCTGGGCCGTGTCGACCACCAAGTGAAAATCCGTGGTTTCCGTATCGAGCTGGGTGAAATCGAAGCCCGCTTGCGCGAGCAGGGCAGTGTCGGTGAAACCGTGGTGGTGGCCCACGAAGGCCCGACCGGCAAGCAACTGGTGGCCTATGTCGTGCCGGCCGACCCAGCCCTGATCGACCAGGCCGAGTTCCGTGACGCTTTGCGCCGGGCCCTTAAGACTCGACTGCCGGACTACATGGTGCCCACGCACTTCATGTTCCTGGCGCAGATGCCGCTGACCCCCAACGGCAAGCTCGACCGCAAGGGCTTGCCCGCGCCGGATGCGAGCCTGATGCAGCAACGTTATGTGGCCCCCGAAACTGAACTGGAACAGCAGATTGCAGCGATCTGGGCCGAAGTGTTGCGCCTGCCGCAAGTGGGCCTGGACGACAACTTCTTCGAAGTCGGCGGCCATTCTTTGCTGGCGATCCAGATCACGTCGCGGGTGCAGTCCGAGCTGGGCCTGGAAGTGCCCCTGGTCGAGGTGTTCCAGACCGAAACGCTGCGCGCCTATGTGCAGGCTGCAGCCACCTTCCGCGCCGGCAGCGCGGAAGATTTTGATGATCTTCGTGACTTTTTGAGCGAACTAGAGGCGATTTGAACCATGCTTTCCAACCCTAATATCGATCTGGTCTCGCGCTTTCTTCGCCTGCCGCTTGAACAACGTCAGCAGTTTTATCAGCGCCTGCAAGCGCGCGGCATGAGCTTTGCGCAATTGCCGATTGCGCCAACCCGACACGATGTCGACGCAGTGCCCTTGTCTTACGCCCAGGAACGCCAGTGGTTTCTCTGGCAGTTGGACCCTGACAGCGCTACTTATCACATTCCGGGTGCGCTGCGCCTGCAAGGCCAGCTGGACCTGGCGGCGCTGCAACACAGTTTTGACCGTTTGCTGGCCCGCCACGAAAGCCTGCGTACCCGCCTGGTGCAGGACGGCGAGCAACTGTTGCAGGCCGTAATGCCTGAGGCCCGCGTTGAAATTGTGCAGCGGCGCACGGACGAACAGCACCTGATGGCACAGGTGGAAGCCGAGGTTGCGCGGCCCTTCGATCTGCTCCAGGCGCCGCTGCTACGCGTGACGCTGCTGCAACTGGCTGACGATGAATATGTGCTGGTGATGGTGCAGCACCACATCATTTCCGATGGCTGGTCGATGCAGGTGATGGTCGAGGAACTCGTGCAGCTCTATGCCGCCTGCAGCCAGGGCCGAAGCCTGGAATTGCCGGACCTGCCGATCCAGTACGCTGACTATGCCCTGTGGCAGCGCGGTTGGATGGAGGCAGGCGAGAAAGCCCGCCAGTTGGCTTACTGGCAGGCCCTGCTGGGCGGCGAGCAGCCTGTGCTGGAATTGCCCCTCGACCACCCGCGACCGGCCCAGCAAAGCCATCGCGGCAACAGCTTGCAGGTGCACCTGCCAGCGGCACTGGTCAGCGGTATCAAGCGCCTTGCGCAGCAAGAGGGCGCCACCCCGTTCATGCTGTTGCTGGCCGCGTTCCAGACCTTGCTTTATCGCTACAGCGGGCAGTCGGACATTCGTATCGGCGTGCCGATTGCCAACCGCAACCGTGTCGAAACCGAGCGGCTGATCGGTTTTTTCGTCAACACCCAGGTGCTCAAGGCCGACCTTGACGGGCAGATGTCCTTCGTCGAACTGCTGCAACAGACCAAGCGCCGCTCCCTGGAAGCCCAGGCCCATCAGGACCTGCCGTTCGAACAACTGGTGGTGGCGTTGCAGCCCGAGCGCAGCCTGAGCCACAACCCTTTGTTCCAAGTGATGTTCAACCACCAGACGGACGCCCAGGGCAGGCGCGAAGGTCAGCAATTGCCGGGCCTGCGGGTTTCGGAACTGGACTGGGACAGCCAGACCACGCACTTCGATTTGAGCCTGGACACCCATGAATCCGCAGAAGGCATTTGGGCGGCGCTGACCTACGCCACCGACTTGTTCGACGCCGCAACGATTGAGCGTTTGGCGCAGCATTGGCAGAACCTGCTGCACGCGGTGGTGAGTGCACCTCATAGCCGTCTCAGCGACATAACGATGCTCAGCGCCGCCGAACACCAGGTGATACGCCAGGAGTGGAACGCGCCGGCCACCGGTTTTGAACTGCACGCGGTGCATCAGCTGTTCGAAGTACAGACTGAGCAGCACCCGCAACGCCAAGCCTTGGCGTTGGATGAGCAGGCCATCAGCTATGGCGAGTTGAACCGCCAGGCCAACCGGCTGGCCCACTACCTGATTGCCGAGGGCGTAGGCCCGGAAGTGCTGGTCGGCATCGCCGTGGAGCGCTCGTTTGCGATGGTGGTGAGCCTGCTGGCGGTGCTCAAGGCGGGCGGCGCCTATGTGCCACTCGACCCTGAATACCCGCGTGAGCGCCTGGTGCACATGCTCGAAGACAGCGGCGTGCGGTTGGTGCTGACCCAGTCATCGCTGCGTGAGCGCCTGCCGTTGCCTGAGCACGTGTCGGCCCTGGACATCGATTTGGCCGATGCTCAATGGGCGCAGTGTGCCGAGCACAATCTGCGGCTCGACTTCGAACCGCGCAGCCTGGCCTACGTGATTTACACCTCAGGCTCTACCGGCAAACCCAAGGGCGTGGCCATCAATCATGCCGCCTTGAGTGAGTTCGCGCGCATTGCCGCCGACTATTCGTGCCTGACCGCGGATGACCGGGTGTTGCAGTTCGCGACCCTGAACTTCGACGGTTTCGTCGAGCAGCTGTACCCGGCGCTGACCCTCGGTGCCACCGTGGTGCTGCGTGGCCCGCAACTGTGGGACGGTGCCGAGCTGTACCGGCAGATTATTGCCCAGGGCATTACCCTGGCCGACTTGCCCACGGCCTACTGGAAACTTTTCTTGCAGGATTGCCTGGCAGCCGGCCCACGCGCTTACGGCGCACTGCGCCAGATCCATATCGGCGGCGAAGCCATGCCGCTGGATGGCCCGGCGCTGTGGTGTCAAGCAGGGCTTGGGCATGTACGCCTGCTCAATACCTACGGGCCTACCGAGGCGACCGTGGTGTCCAGTGTGTTGGATTGCAGCGACGACACCACCGTAATCGGCGCCAGCGCCAGCCCTATCGGCCGCGCGCTGAGTGGGCGTGGGTTGTATGTGCTCGATCGCGATTTGAACCTGTTGCCGGTCGGTGCCGTGGGTGAGCTGTATATCGCCAGTGAAAGTGGCCTGGCGCGTGCTTATTTGCAGCAACCTGGGTTGACCGCCGAACGTTTTGTCGCCGACCCTTTCGGCCACTCGGGCGCGCGCCTGTACCGCACCGGTGACCTGGCCCGCGGTCGCGCCGATGGGATCATCGAGTATGTCGGGCGGGTCGATCATCAGGTCAAGATCCGTGGTTTTCGCATTGAGCTGGGTGAGATCGAGGCGTTGCTGTTGGCTCAAGCAGGCGTGCGCGAAACCCTGCTGCTGGCGGCTGACAACCAACTGCTGGCCTACGTGGTGCCCACGCAGGCGCTGTCCGAGCAAGAGCAGGTTGGCGCGGGTGAACAGCTCAAGGCCACGCTGCGCGAGCAATTGCCGGATTACATGGTGCCGGCGCACCTGATCTTCCTCACGCACATGCCGTTGAACCCCAATGGCAAGCTGGACCGTCAGGCCCTGCCTAAACCCGATGCCACGTCGGTGCAAGCCGATTGGCAAGCGCCAGTCACCACGCTGCAACAGCAGGTTGCCGCGATCTGGGCCGCTATCCTCGGCGCTGAGCGTGTAGGCCTGACGCAGCATTTCTTCGAACTGGGCGGGCATTCGCTGCTGGCGATGCAGGTGGTCTCGCGCATTCGTCAGGCGCTGAACCTGGAAGTGCCACTCAAGGCTCTGTTCGAGCAGCCGCGCCTGGACGGTTTTGTCGCCGCCATCGAAGCCTGTTCCCCGACGGCCCCGAAGGCTCCGGCGCTGGTGCCGGTGGAGCGTGAGCAGCCGTTGCCGTTGTCGTATGCCCAGGAGCGCCAGTGGTTTCTCTGGCAGTTGGAGCCGCAAAGCGCCGCGTACCACGTACCTAGCGCCCTGCGCTTGAAAGGGCAGTTGGACGCGGCGGCGCTGCAGCGCAGTTTCGACACGTTGCTGGCCCGCCATGAAAGCCTGCGCACCCATGTGCGCCAGACCCACGACGGCGCGGTGCAGGTGATTGACCCGCTGGCGTCGGTGCAGATAGCGCGTGGCGATGTCGAGGAAGCCCAGCTTAAGGCGCGCGTAGAAGCTGAAATCGCCCAGCCGTTCGACCTGCAACAAGGGCCTTTGCTGCGCGTGACGCTGTTGCGTCTGGCCGCTGATGAGCATGTGCTGGTGCTGGTTCAGCATCACATTGTGTCCGATGGTTGGTCGATGCAGTTGGTGGTGGAGGAGTTGGTGCAGCTCTATGCCGCTTACAGCCAAGGGCAGGGCGTGCAATTGCCGGTGCTGCCGATCCAGTACGCCGACTATGCCGTGTGGCAACGCAACTGGATGGACGCGGGCGAAAAGACCCGTCAACTGGCGTACTGGCGCGATGTGCTGGGCGGTGAGCAGAGCGTGTTGGAGCTGCCGTTCGATCATCCACGCCCAGCCGTGCAAAGCCACCGTGGCGCGCGCCTGGCTATCGAGCTGGCACCGGCACTGGCCCACGACCTCAAGGCGTTGGCCCAGCAGCAAGGCGTGACGTTGTTCATGCTGTTGCTGGCGTCATTCCAGACCTTGCTGCACCGCTACAGCGGCCAGGAAGAGATCCGCGTCGGCGTGCCGATTGCCAACCGCAATCGCAGCGAGACCGAGCGCCTGATCGGCTTTTTCGTCAACACTCAGGTGCTCAAGGCCGACCTGCATGGCCAGATGAGCGTCGAGCAGTTGTTGCAGCACACGCGTCAGCGCGCGCTGGATGCCCAGGCGCATCAGGACCTGCCGTTCGAGCAACTGGTGGAGGCCTTGCAGCCGGAACGCAGCCTGAGCCACAACCCGTTGTTCCAAGTGATGTTCAACCATCAGACCGATGTGGGCCAGGCGCAGGTCCAACACCAACTGCCGCACCTGCGGGTGGAAGGGCTGGACTGGGAGAGCAAGACCGCGCATTTCGACCTGGACCTGGATATCCAGGAATCCACCGAAGGCATCTGGGCCACGCTCGGTTATGCCCAGGACCTGTTTGAAGCCGCCACCGTGCAGCGTATGGCTCGCCATTGGCAGAACCTGTTGCAGGGCATGGTCGCCAACCCGCAGCAAACCCTCAGCCAACTGCCGCTGCTGGACAGCGCAGAGCAGCAACAGATTCTGCACCTGTGGACTTGCACTGATTCGGGCTTCTCGGCCAAACGCCTGGTGCACGAAAGGGTCGCTGACCGCGCCCGGGAAACCCCGGATGCCGTGGCGGTTAAATTCGATTCGCAAACCCTGACTTACGGCGAACTCGACCGCCAGGCCAACCGCCTGGCGCACGCCTTGATTGCCCGCGGTGTCGGCCCGGAAGTACGCGTGGCCATCGCCATGCCGCGCAGTGCCGAGATCATGGTGGCGTTCCTCGCGGTGATGAAAGCCGGTGGCGTGTACGTGCCGTTGGACGTGGAATACCCACGCGACCGCTTGCTGTACATGATGCAAGACAGCCGCGCCAAACTGTTGCTCACCCACTCGGCTGTGCAGCAGCGGCTACCGATTCCGCAGGGGCTGGAAGCGCTCGCGGTTGATCGCACCGAAGCCTGGGCCAAGGATGACGACACCGATCCACAGGTCGCATTGGACGGCGACAACCTGGCCTACGTGATCTACACCTCCGGCTCCACCGGCATGCCGAAGGGCGTGGCGGTGTCCCACGGCCCGTTGGTGGCGCATATCATCGCGACCGGCGAGCGCTATGAAACCGGCCCGGCCGATTGCGAACTGCACTTCATGTCGTTCGCCTTCGACGGCTCGCACGAAGGCTGGATGCACCCGTTGATCAACGGCGCCAGCGTGCTGATCCGCGATGACAGCCTGTGGCTGCCGGAATACACCTACGCACAAATGCACCGCCACAACGTGACCATGGCGGTATTCCCGCCAGTATACCTGCAACAACTGGCTGAACACGCCGAGCGCGACGGCAACCCACCGGCAGTGCGCGTTTACTGCTTTGGCGGTGACGCGGTGGCGCAGGCGAGCTACGACCTGGCCTGGCGTGCGCTCAAACCGACCTACCTGTTCAACGGCTACGGCCCCACCGAAACCGTGGTGACGCCGCTGTTGTGGAAGGCGCGCAAGGGCGACCCGTGCGGCGCCGTCTACGCGCCGATTGGTACGTTGTTGGGCAACCGCAGCGGCTACGTATTGGACGCGCAACTCAACCTGCAACCCATCGGCGTGGCCGGCGAGCTGTACCTGGGCGGTGAGGGCGTGGCGCGGGGTTACCTGGAGCGCCCGGCACTCACCGCCGAGCGTTTTGTGCCGGACCCGTTCGGCAAACCCGGCAGCCGTGTGTACCGCAGCGGCGACTTGACGCGTGGCCGCCCGGACGGCGTGGTGGACTACCTGGGCCGTGTCGACCACCAAGTGAAAATCCGTGGTTTCCGTATCGAACTGGGTGAAATCGAAGCCCGCTTGCGCGAGCAGGACAGTGTCGGTGAAACCGTGGTGGTGGCCCAGGAAGGCCCGAACGGTAAGCAGTTGGTCGCCTATGTGGTGCCGTTGGACGCGGCATTGATCGACGATGCCGTGGCGCAATCGAACGGCCGCGAAGCGTTGCGCCGCGCCTTGAAAACGCGGCTGCCGGACTACATGGTGCCCACGCACTTGATGTTCCTGGCGCGCATGCCGCTCACCCCCAACGGCAAGCTGGATCGCAAAGGCTTGCCGCTGCCCGACGTGAGCCAGATGCAGCAGGTGTACGTTGCGCCGCAGAGTGACCTGGAGCAGAAGATCGCCGCGATCTGGTCGGACGTGCTGCGCCTGCCGCGTGTGGGCTTGCATGACAACTTCTTCGAGTTGGGTGGCGACTCGATCATCTCGATCCAGGTGGTCAGCCGTGCCCGCCAAGCGGGTGTGCGGTTCACGCCCAAAGACCTGTTCCAGCATCAGACCGTCCAAAGCCTGGCGGCGGTCGCCCGCGAAGGCGAGGGCGCGGTGGTGTTGGATCAGTCAGCGCTGACCGGCGAGTTATTGCTGCTGCCGATCCAGCATGCGTTTTTTGCCGATGACATCCCGCAGCGTGAGCACTGGAACCAGTCGGTGGTGCTGCAACCGCACCAACGGCTGGAGGTGCCGGTGCTGGTGGCGGCGCTAGAGGCGTTGGTTGTGCATCACGACGCCCTGCGCACCACGTTTGTACAAGGCGCAGAGGGCTGGAACGCGGCGTATCGAGCTGCGCAGCAGCATCAGGCCGAACAGGTGCTGTGGCAGACCACGCTCAATACTGTCGAAGAGCTTGAGGCCCTGGGCGATGAGGCCCAGCGCAGTCTCGACCTGAGCCAAGGCCCCTTGCTGCGCGCGGTATTGGTCGGCATGGCCGACGGCTCGCAACGCTTGCTGCTGGTGATCCATCACTTGGTGGTGGACGGTGTGTCGTGGCGCATCCTGTTGGAAGACCTGCAAACCGCCTACCGCCAACTGGCTGAAGGCGCGCGTGTGGCACTGCCGGCCAAGACCAGCTCCACCCGCGCCTGGGCCGAGCGCTTGCAAACGTACGCCGGCACTGCAGCGCTGACCCAGGAGTTGGCGTGGTGGCAGGCCCAGTTGCATGGCAGCCGCGCCGGTTTGCCGGGTGCCGACCCGCAGGCCAGCGTGAGCAACCGTCATGCACTGAGTGTGACGACGCACCTGGATCAAGGGTTTACCCGACGCCTGTTGCAAGACGCCCCGAGCGCCTACCGTACCCAGATCAACGACCTGCTGCTGACGGCCCTGGCGCGCGTGATGGTGCGCTGGACCGGTGACGCGTCGATGCTGATCCGCCTGGAAGGCCACGGCCGCGAGGACCTGTTCGATGAGATCGACCTGACCCGCACCGTCGGTTGGTTTACCAGCCTCTATCCGTTGCAATTGACACCGACCGACTCCCTGGCAGGCTCGCTCAAACAGATCAAGGAACAACTGCGCGCCGTCCCGGATAAAGGCCTGGGCTTTGGTGCCTTGCGTTACCTGGGCAATGCCGAGGCGCAACAAGCATTGGGCGCGTTGCCGCGCCCGCGTATCACCTTTAACTATCTGGGGCAGTTTGACGGCAGTTTCGAGGGCGGCGAACAGGCAGGTCTGTTCGCGCCGTCCGGTGATGGCAGTGGTGCCGAGCAAAGCCTGGATGCGCCGCTGGGTAACTGGCTGGAAATCAATGGCCAGGTCTATGGCGGTGAGCTGAAGTTGAACTGGAGCTTCAGCCAGGAAATGTTCGCGCAAGCGACCGTGCAGCAGTTGGCGGATGACTACGCGTTGGAACTCAAAAGCTTGATCGAGCATTGCTGCGCGGCGGCCAACCAAGGCGTAACGCCGTCGGACTTCCCGCTGGCGCGCTTGTCTCAAGGCCAGCTGGATGCGTTGCCACTGAGCGTCTCTGAGGTTGAAGACCTCTACCCGCTGTCGCCGATGCAGCAAGGCATGTTGTTCCAGTCGCTGTATGGCGAAGGTTCGGGCGACTACATCAACCAAATGCGCATCGATGTGGACGGCCTGGACGTGCCGCGCTTCCGCCAGGCCTGGCAGGCGGCTGTCGACCGGCATGAGATTCTGCGCAGCGGCTTCCTCTGGCAGACCGATGTGGAGCAGCCGTTGCAGGTGGTCTACAAGCAGCGGCGCATGCCGCTCGAGGAACTTGACTGGCAGGGCCGCGCAGATTGCCTCACGGCACTCGACAGCCTGGCCGAGTCGGCGCGGGCTCAGGGTTTTGTGCTGGAACAGGCGCCGCTGTTGAGCCTGTCGGTGATCCGCACGGGTGTGTCGAGTTATCACCTGATCTACACCAATCACCACATCCTGATGGACGGCTGGAGCGGTTCGCAGCTGTTTGGTGAGGTGTTGCAACACTATGCCGGCGAGCCGCTGGCTGCACCGAGCGGGCGTTATCGCGATTACATCGCCTGGCTGCAGGCGCAGAACAAAGCCGTCAGCGAAACCTTCTGGAAAGCGCAGCTGGTGAACCTGCAAGCGCCTACGCGCCTGGCACGTGACCCGTCGCACGATGAGCCCGCTGCGTTGGCGGCCAATGGCGAACATCGCCTGAGTTTTGACGCCGCTCACACCGAACGCCTCAAAGCGTTCGCCCAAAGCAACAAGGTCACCCTCAATACCCTGGTGCAAGCCGCCTGGCTATTGCTGTTGCAGCATCACACCGGGCAGGCCACCGTGGCCTTCGGCGCCACCGTGGCGGGCCGCCCGGCCGAGTTGCGTGGTATCGAGCAGCAAGTCGGTTTGTTTATCAACACGCTGCCCGTGGTGGCCACGCCTGAGGCGCAGATGTCGGTCAGCCAATGGCTGCAGCAGATACAGGCGCAGAACGTGCGTTTGCGTGAGCAAGAGCACACGCCGCTGTTCGAGATCCAGCGCTGGGCCGGGTTGGGTGGCGAGGCGCTGTTCGACAGCATCCTGGTGTTCGAGAACTACCCGGTGTCCGAGGCGTTGGAGCAGGGCGCGCCGTCGGGTCTGCGCTTTGGTGCCGTGCACAGCCTCGAGCAGACGCACTACCCGTTGACTGTGCTGTTAGGCATGGGCGACAGCCTGGGGCTTGAATTCAACTACGACCGGCAGGCCTTCAGCGCCACGCATATCCAGCGCCTGGCCGAGCACTTCCAGCAGTTGCTGAGTGCCTTGATTAAGGATGCCGAGCAGTGCCTGGCTGCACTGCCGTCGGTAACGCAGGCCGAGCGCCAGACACTGCAGGCCTGGAACGCCACGACGCAGAGCTACCCGCTGCATCAGGGCGTGCATCAGTTGATTGAGGCCCAGGTGCTGCGTACGCCAGACGCCCCGGCTCTGGCGTTTGCCGGGCAGCAGCTGAGTTACGCCGAGCTGAACCGTCGGGCCAATCGCCTGGCGCATCGCTTGATGGCAGCCGGTGTCGGGCCGGACGTGCTGGTGGGGCTGGCAGTGGAGCGCTCCATCGAGATGGTCGTCGGCCTGTTGGCTGTGCTTAAGGCCGGTGGTGCGTATGTGCCGCTGGACCCGGAATACCCGCGTGATCGACTCAGCTACATGCTGCAGGACAGTGGTGTGAGTTTGCTGCTGACCCAGGCTCACTTGTTGCAGCAACTGCCGATCCCGGCAGGCGTGCGAAGCCTGGTGCTGGAGATCGGCGAGACATGGCTTGAAGGCTACAGTGAGCATAATCCTGATGTCGCAGTGGATGGCGAAAACCTCGCCTATGTGATCTACACCTCGGGCTCGACCGGGCAGCCCAAGGGCGCCGGCAATCGGCATTCGGCGTTGACCAATCGACTTTGCTGGATGCAGCAGGCGTATGGCCTGGATGGCCGCGATACGGTGTTGCAGAAGACCCCGTTCAGTTTTGACGTGTCGGTCTGGGAGTTCTTCTGGCCGCTGATGACCGGCGCACGCCTGGTGGTGGCGGCGCCGGGGGCTCATCGCGACCCGGCCCGGTTGGTCAGCCTGATCAACGCCGAGCAAGTCACCACGCTGCACTTTGTACCGTCCATGCTGCAAGCCTTCTTGCAGGACGCGGCGGTGGGCTCCTGCCATAGCCTGCAACGCATTGTGTGCAGCGGTGAAGCATTGCCGGTGGACGCCCAGCAACAGGCATTTGCCAAGCTGCCCGCGGCCCAGTTGTACAACTTGTATGGGCCGACGGAGGCCGCCATCGATGTGACCCACTGGACCTGTGTCGAGGAAGGCCGTGATGCCGTGCCGATTGGCCGGCCTATCGCCAACCTGGGCTGCTACGTGCTGGACAGCAACCTGGAACCCGCGCCGGTGGGCGTGTTGGGCGAGTTGTACCTGGGCGGTATTGGCCTGGCGCGGGGGTATCACCGTCGGCCGGCGTTGACCGCTGAACGTTTTGTGACTGACCCGTTCGGCAGCGGCGAGCGCCTGTACCGTAGCGGCGACCTCGCGCGTTATCGCGACGATGGTGTGATCGAGTATGCCGGGCGCATTGACCATCAGGTCAAGCTGCGCGGCCTGCGCATCGAGTTGGGAGAAATCGAGGCGCGCCTGCTGGAGCATGCCAGCGTGCGTGAAGCGGCCGTGCTGGCCGTGGACGGCACGCACCTGGTGGGTTACGTGGTGTTGCAGGCGCCTTGTGAGGATTGGAAGGCACTCGTCGCTGCTCACCTGGCTGCGCAGTTGCCGGATTACATGGTGCCCGCGCAATGGGTTGTGTTGGCGCAGATGCCGCTGAGCCCCAATGGCAAGCTGGATCGCAAGGCACTGCCCAAACCTGAAGCAAACGGCGCAGAGGCGTATCAGGCGCCGCACAGCGAGATTGAGCAGCAGATTGCGGCGATCTGGAGCGAGGTCCTCGACGTTGAGCGGGTAGGGCTGAACGACAACTTCTTTGAGTTGGGCGGTCATTCGTTACGTGTGCTGTTGCTCAAGGAGCGTATCCGGCAGGTCAGCGGGGTCAACCTGTCCGTCAGCCAATTGATGCTCAACCCCACCGTGCGTGGGCAGGTCAATTGCCTGCAGGGCAGCGCGCGCAGCGAGTTGATCGTCAAGCTCAACAGCCAGACCCAAGGTACGCCGCTGTTCATGTTCCACCCAAGCTTTGGCTCGGTGCATTGCTACACCGCCATAGCCTTGGCGCTACGCGAGCAACGCCCGGTGTATGGGGTGATCTGCCGTGCGCTGGTGGAAGAGGGCGCGGCGGTGCCGCAGTGGCAGGCGATGGTTGACGATTACGCCGCGCAATTGCTGGCGGCTCAGCCACAGGGCGCTTATCGCCTGGCCGGTTGGTCGCTGGGCGGTAACCTGGCGATGGAAGTCGCTTACGCGCTGGAGCAAGCAGGACGCAAGGTCGAGTTTGTCGGCTGGATCGACTCCGCGCCGCCGCAGTGGCTCAAGCCTTATTGGGACGCGGTGGTCATTGAGGATGAGCGTGAGGTGTCGGCCAGCGAACGGCGCGCGGCGTTGCTTGGGGTGATGTTCCCGGCGTTTGCCGAGCAGATTGAAGGCGCGTGGCAGCAGTGCCAGCGACAGGCTGCGGATGAGGCCGGGCAATGGCACGCGTTTGTGGCCTGGGCCGAGCAGACCTTGGGCGAGGCTTTCACCGGCATCAAGGAAGAGCTATTGCGCGGCAACGAGGCGCAGATTTCCTGGGAGGTTGACCGTGCGTTGAGCGAGCGTTTGGCAGCAGCTGACTTCAAGCCGATCCAGGCGCCGGTCAGTTGCTGGTGGGCCTCGTTGAGCCGCGCCGGGCAGTTCAAAGACCTGATCGAGCAAAACATGGCCGGTGTGATTGGCCAGGGGCGCATCGAGCGTTCAGTGATGATCGACACCGATCATGACGGGATTATCGACAGTGCCGAGTTCATCAACAGTTTGGTGGCCGCCATGGAGTAAGGGGCCACTGCACGAAACAACCCGGATCATCGATCCGGGTTTTTTTGTGCTGGATTTCAGGCCGGGCAGGCATAAAAAAGAGTGCCGCAGACGTGCTTTTCTGTGGGAGCACACCTCAATACACAGGCACAAAAAAAGCCCGATGAAAGCGGCGCTTTCATCGGGCGTTGGGCTGATCGCCTGGGCGATCAGTGCATCAGTGCATCAGGTCAGAAGTCCCAGCGGGTGCTGACCATCACGTTACGCGGCTCGCCATAGGCAGCCGAGTCGTAGAAGCCCACGTTGGTGTAGTAGGTCGTGTCGAAGATGTTGTTGAAGTTGACGGTCGCCGAGAGGTTTTTGGTGACCTGATAGCGGGTCATCAGGTCCACCACCGTATAGGACGACTGGGTGATGTCCTGGTTTTTATCGAGCGGCCTGTTGTAGATTTCATTCCAGGCTTTGGTCTGCCAGCGCACGCCGCCACCAACGGTGAACTTGTCCAGATCGCCCTTGAGTTTGTAGGTGGTGTTCAGGTTGACCTGGTGTTCGGGTTCGAAAGTGGAGAGCTTCTTGCCGTCTTCGTCCCGTACGATCTTATGAGTGTAGCCACCCTGGAGTTGCCAGCCTGGGCTCAACTCACCGGAGATCTCCGCTTCATAGCCTTTGGTGACGGCCTTGGAACTCTTGAACGCCCAGTTTCTCGGAGCCGGTGTCTGGTTGTTGTAGGCATCGTCCGAGATCGGACGATTGGTCTCATGCACCTCGAAGTACGCGATGCTGGTGTTGAGGCGACCGTCGAAGAACTCGCCCTTCAGGCCCAACTCGTAGTTTTGCCCTTCGTCCGGTTCCAGCAGTTTTTCGTCGCGGTCCTTATAGGTGCTTTCCTGGGGTTGGAAAATATCGGTGTAGCTGGTGTACAGCGAGAAGTTGTCGTTCAGGTCGTAGATCACACCGGCATAAGGAATGAACCTGCCGGTTTCTTTATACGACGGGTTGTTGCCGGTGACGTGGTAGTTGGCAACGCGCCCGCCGATGATCACGTTGAGGTCATCCATCACGTTCAAGCGGGTGGTCACGTAATAACCAGTCTGACGGATGGTGTCGTCGGTGTACTGTTGGACCGGGCCGTAGATAGGCTTGGCGATCTTGCCATTCCAGTTGTAGAAATCGATTTTGTTGCCGCCTGGCCATTCCGGCGACCAATAACCTTTACCTTGCCAGCGCGAGGTGCCGATCGAGCCGCCCACCACCAGTTCATGGTCGCGACCGAACAGGCTGAAAGGCCCGGTGGCATACAGGTCGGCGGAGGTGCTTTTGGTTTCGCCGGTGTACTTCTGCCCGTTGATATCCGCGGTGCCATCGGCTGCCGGCTGGACGAACTGGATAGAGCCGAGGTCGGCGTGGTAGCTGTTGATCTTGTGGTCGAGTTGGAATTTGGTAACCCAGCCATCGCCCAGGTCATGCTCGAGCATGGCAAACGCGGTGCGGGTGTTTTGCTCCCAGGAACTCCAGGTGGTGCCGTTGTTGTAGGAGCGCGGCATCTTGTTGATGCTGCCGTCGGAGTTTACCAGCGGGAAGGAACCGGACCAGCTCGAGCCTTGTGGAATGTTGTCCTGGTAGTCGAAGCCCACGGTCAGCATGGTGTCGGGGGACAGGTCGAACTCGGTAATGCCGTAGTAGGTTTCGGTCTTGCGTGAGTAGTGGTCCATGAAGGACTTTTTGTCTTGATACGCCGCCACTGCGCGACCACGCACGTTGCCGCTGTCGGTCAACGGGCCGCTGACGTCGACTTCGCTGCGGTAGTTGTCCCAGGAGCCTGCGCCCAGCTGTACATGGCCCTTGAATTGCGAGGTGGGTTTCTTGCGAATCAGGTTGATGGTTGCGCCCAAAGAGCCTGCGCCGTTAAGCAGGCCGGTGGCGCCCTTGAGTATCTCGACGCGGTCATAGATCGCCATGTCGCTCAGGGTGTTGCCCGCCGAATAGCCGACGTTGCGCACAGTGGACGGAATGCCGTCGTACTGGAAACTGTTGACCGAAAAACCCCGGGAATAGTAGTTGGTGCGGTCGGTGTCATAGGCCGACACGGTGATGCCCGGGGTGTGGCGCATCACGTCATCAACGTTATTCAGGCCGAAGTCTTGGATGTGCTGGCGGGTGATTACCGTGATCGACTGCGGGGTTTGCCGCGGCGTCAGGGTCAAGCGGGTGGCCGTGGCGATGGTGCCCGGCGTGTAGGAACCGGAGTCCTCGGTGATGTTGCCCAACGCGTTGCCGGTCACCTGGGTAGGGCTCAACTCCAGCCCTGTAGTTGTACCGGCAGCGGTTACGGTCAACGAGTTGCCGTTGAGGCTGTGAGTCGTCTCAGTGCCACCGAGCAAGGTATCAATGGCCTGCTGCGGCTGCATCTTGCCCTTGACCGCACGGCTGCTCTTGCCCTGCACATCGCTGGGGCTGTACAGCACCTGCACGTTGGTCTGGCGCCCGAATTCCTGCAGCGCGCTCCCCAGCGACTGTGCAGGAATATCCAGCTCGATCTCCTGCGCCTGCGCATAACCTGCAACCGGCAGCGATATCGCCAGGGCCAGGGCGCTCGGAAGAAGATTGATGTTCAGGGCCCGGCGCATGGATAGCGCTTTGCTCAGAGGGCTGAGACCGAGTCTTGCTGGCATGGATGCTTTCTCTTCTATGTTTAAGTGGGCAAGTTATAGGTGTCTATTGAGTATTGTTCTCATTACCACTAGTGAGACGTTCCTACTTGGAAAAACCGGAAAAGAATTTTCAAGCAGGTTCCATTTCGTGCACGACCTGACCGGCACGCAGGCGTACCAATTGATCGGCGATGTCGAAGTAGCGGTCGTCGTGGCTGATCACGATGATGGTTTTGCCCAGGCGCTTGAGGTCCGGCAGCAGCTCGGTGTAGAAGATTCGGCGGAAAGCCGGGTCCTGGTCGGCGGCCCATTCGTCGAACACCAGCACCGGGCGTTCTTCGAGCCATGCATTGACCAGTGCCAGGCGCTTGCGCTGGCCGGTGGACAGGTCGGTGGTGCTGAAAACGCCGTCTTTCACGCTGACTTTGTGCGCAATTTCCAGGCGTTCCAGGTATTTGGCGGCGCTGTCCAGTGACTGGGTGGCGCTGCCCTGCACCAGGTCGTCGAACAGGTAGTAGTCGGAAAAAATCGTCGTGAACAGTTGGCGGTAGTCGTCGCGCTCGGGGTCGGTCACGGCCTCGCCGTTGAGGCGAATCTCGCCCGCCTGGGGCGGGTAGAGGCCCAGCAGCAGTTTGATCAGGGTGGTTTTGCCGCTGCCATTCTCGCCGACGATGAACACGATATCGCCTTGCTTGATACTCAGGTTGATCGGCCCCAGGTGGAACGGTTCGCTGCCTTCAATCGCCGGCGGGCTGTAGCTTACGCCGCGCAGCTCCAGGCTGTTGACCACCGGTTTCGGTGCTTCGCTGTCATCCATCAGCAGGTGCGGTTCGGGGGAGGAGAAGCGCTCCGACAATTCGCTGATACGGCCAAACGCGATCTTGGCCTTGCCCACTACCGGCAGGTAACCGAGCAGATGTTCCAACGGGCCTTTCATGTACAGCAGTACCAGGACGAAGCCGGTGATCACGGTAGGGTCCGGGTTCGGGTTGTAGGCCTGCATCGCCAGGGCCAGGCCGATTACTACGAAGAACAGCATCGAGCCAAACGTCTTGGCGAGGATGTAGATGTTGACCGAGCGCACCTGGATGTCACTGATGCGGTCGGCGGTTTCCTGGATACGATGGGTGTTCATGCGAAAACGCCGTGGCCGGTGCATGCGCAACTCCTTGGCACCGGAAGCGATCGCGTTGTAATAGCGCTGCAGTTCATCCTCATGGCTGCGCGCCAGATCGAAGCCCTGGATACCCTTGCCGCCGGCGATGAACTGCACGGCACTGCCGATAATGATCGCCACCACCATCATCAGGAACATCGGCACCGACAGATAGGCCAGGTAACCCAGGCAGCCGAGGGTGACCGTGGCGGCGATGGCCAACGGCGTGAAAGCGAAGGAAAAGTCACTGATGGTGTCGACGTCATGGGTCAGCACCGGAATCAGGCGGTGAGAGCGATAGCGCTCGATCTGCCCGATGGGCGCCGAGAGGACTTTTTCGCCCAAGTCTTTGCGCAAGGCGGCGATGATGCGTTGCCCGACGTAGTTGGTGCCGATGTCCGAAATGATCGAGCTGATCAGGGCCAGCACGCACAGCGCCGCAAAGGTCAGGACCACGCCTTGGGTCATGCCGTTGGCCGAATGCAGCGCATTATTGATGGTGGCCAGCAGCAAGGTGATGGCCAAACCGCCCGCCATGCCGAGGGCGACGGAAACCGTCACGATGGTACGAAATGGCCTGAGCAAGGCGAGCAGCCCCTTGAAGGCGCTGCGTTTGGGGTCGGTCATAAATACATCCCGGAGAGTGAAAAGAGGGGCTGGGCACACAGACCCTTACCCATGACAAACGAAGCGTCGGCGCGAGTATTTAGCGCGATGTGCTCGGCGGCAGTGCACAGGGATAAATTGCGGCAGGGCTGGTTCGTTCTTGTGCTGTAGGCGCACGTGTATCGACGCTGTGCGCAGTCCACTCAGCGAGAGCTAAAAATGACGAAAAAGAACCTGGTGTATGTGTGGTCCCTGAGAAATGCCGCTGCCGACAAGGCCGGGCAGCCGGTGGCCTACAAAGACCACGAGCGCTACATGAAGTCGGTGCTGGAATTTCTGGTGGGTTCGCTGAACGACACACCGCTGGGCGAGGCCTATAACCTGGTCGGCGTGGTCTACGACGATGACGAGCAGAACCCGCGGGACCAGCAGTTGGTCCGCGACTACGGCTTTGCTTATAAGCCAGGCCGCCAATGGCTGTACCCGGCCGACTTGCAGGTGCAAGGCCAGCGGGTCAACGACCTGTTGCTGAGCGTGCCGTCTACCTATCGCCGGCTGCCGCGCGGCAGCGCCGAACACATCGCCGGCAAGCAGGATTTCGAGCGTCGCCTGCATGACACCCTGGTGGAGTTGAAGGCCGATATCGTGGTGCTGGATGGTTTGCTGGTGATTCTGGATGAGCTGGTGCGGCCGGGCGCGCCGTTTGCGCGACGCATCATGAACATTCACCCAGGCATTACCCGTATCGAATCGCCTTACGAACGCCGTGGGGCTTACGCCACCTGGAATGCGTTGTACGGCGCGCGTGGGCAAACGGTGGTGGACTGGGCGACCAAGGCCACCACGCCGTCGGAGCCGTTGTACCTCACTGGGGCGTCGTTTCACTACGTGGACAATGGCATTGACTCGGGTGAAGTGTTCCACGACGTGCTGAAAACCGAGATTTCGCCCGAGGACACCATCCTCGAACTGCGCTGGAACAACTTCAACAACAGCCTGTTCCCGGCGTTGCATGAAGGGTTGGCGTTGTTGGCCAAGCAGGCTTGAACATAGCCCTATTGGGTGCATGCAGATCCAAAATGGGGGAGCTGGCTTGCCTGCGATAGGCATAGGTATCTACGCAACTTTTTGTGTGGTGCTGAGCCTGTGGTGGGTTTAGGTAAATTGAGTACATATCCGTTGCTGCGGTAACGGCTTCGTATGGTTCCGCTCTTACAGCGGGTCACTTTTGGCAAACGCCCCAAAAGTAACCAAAAGGTCTTTGCCCCACCACTCGGTGCCTCGCTAAGGCTCGGCATGCCCTCACTCCGGCTTGAATCCGTGGGCCGCCGCGATGGGCCATCCTTGGCCCAGCGCGGCTAACCCGGCGTCCTGCCGGGTTACCCACGGATTCAAGCCTGCGTTCGGCCATCGTGGTTAACGGGGCCTGTCAGATCAAGATCAAAATCTACAGCACGGCGGCCTAGTAGCCGACCTGAGTGGTTGAAGCAAAAGCAGGGCAACAGCACAGCAAAAACAGATCAGAAGCAGAGCTGCTTTTCTGTGGGAGCTGGCTTGCCTGCGATGCGGACACCCCGGTACATCAGGCATACCCAGGTGATGCCTTCGCAGGCAAGCCAGCTCCCACCTTTGACCGAGTACACACATCTACCTGATGTACTGCGATCCAAAATGTGGGAGCGGGCTTGCTCGCGAATGCGGTGTGTCAGTTACAAATAAACTGACTGACACACCGCCATCGGGAGCAAGCCCCCTCCCACATTTAACCCAGTTCAGCTTCCAAGAGCAGGTCGGCCGTCAGGCCGCCTCTGCTTTTGCTTTTGATTCAACCACTCAGGTCGGCTACTAGGCCGCCGTGCTGTAGATCTTGATCTTGATTTTGATCTTAGGCGCCCCGTTAAACCACGCTGGCCGAACGCAGGCTTTGGAGCGGGGGTAAACCGGCAGGACGCCGGTTTAGCCGCGCTGGGCCAAGGATGGCCCATCGCGGCGGCCCCCGCTCCAAAGCCTGCGTGAGGGCACACCGAGCCTAAGCGAGGTGCCGAGTGGTGGGGCAAGAGCCCTTTTGGTTACTTTTGGGGCTCTTTTCCAAAAGTGACCCGCTGTAAGAGCGGAACCAATAGTCGCCGTTACCGCAGCAACGGATATGCACCCAGCGCCCCCCCCCACGACAACCACAGCACTCAACCCGAAAAAAGATGTGTAGATACCTATGGCCATCGCGGGCAAGCCCGCTCTGTTCTTAGAGCTCGCGCACTACCCGAAAGCCAATCCAGTCACCGCGCGTCTGCGGGTAGATGTTATTGCGGTTGCCCGAGCGCGAAAACACCGGCGCTTCGCCCCAGTCATTGCCGCGAATCTGGTAGCTCTCGCAGTTCGGTTCGATCCACGCGCTGCCGTCGGTGGGCGCGCCGACGTAGTTGGGGTGTTCGCAGTCGGCAACCCGCTCGTAGACATTGCCGTGCATGTCGTACATGCCAAACGCGTTTGGCGGGTAGCTGCCGACCGGCGACGAGTAGCTGTAGCCATCCGCCGGGCCATAGGTGTTGGCATGTTCGGCGATGCTGTAGCCCTTGCCTTCATCGAAAGGAAATGGGAACGGACCGGTTGAGCCGGCACGGGCGGCGTATTCACGCTGCGCTTCACTGACCATCTGGTACTTCTGCCCGGTCTTTTTCGACAGCCAGGTCACGTAGTTTTTGATGTCGTCCATGTCCATGCACACCGCCGGCTGGCGCGGGCCTTGCGGGTAGCGCGGCTTGCTGGCGATGCATTCGCGGCCTGGGCGGTCATCACCACTGGCAATCTTGATGCCGGTCTGGCGCACGTATCTGTCCCATTCGCCCGCCGTGACGTGGAAGCGGCTCATGGCGAAGGGTTTGGCGAAGGTCACGTCATGCATCGGGCCTTCGTCGGGCTCGCGGCCGACTTCGTCTTCCGGGGTGCCCATGGTGAAGGTGCCGGCAGGCAGCACGACCATTTCGGGGCAGTCCTTGCAGTCCTTGAATACCTTGCCCGGCTGCGGGGCGGCGGCCTGGGCCAAGCCGGGCAGCAGTGCACCGCACAGGGCGGTCAGCGCCAGGGCAGTCAGGGGGTTGAGTCGGGATGGAGTCATGTGGGCATCTCGTTCAAAGGAAAAAGTGGGGTCACAACCGTTGGCTCAACAGGGTCATGAAGCGCTGGATCTCATCCGAGCTGTTAAGCAGGCCGGGTGAGGTGCGAATCACCGGGCCGACATCGCGGTCCACCGCATCGATCACCACGCGGTTTTTCATCATGTGCGCGACCACGGCTTCGCTGTCCTGGCCCTTGACGCGGAAGAAGGTGAAACCTGCCGACAGCTCAGGGCTGCGCGGCGTGACCAGTTCGATCTGCGGGTGAGCCAGCAATTGGTCTTTGAGCTCGGTGTTGAGTGCGTGAATACGCGCCTGCACCGGCGCCTTGCCCAGTTGCAGGTGCAGCTTGAAGGCCTCGTCCGCCGCCCAGCGATGCTCGAAGGCGTGGTAACCACCGGGTGTCATGGTGGTGGCGAAGTTGGTGTCTTCGGAAAAGGTCGGCACCATCGGCGTGACGTATTTGTTTTCGCTGTCGCGGGCGCAGACCAGCCCGGTGCCGCGTGGGCCGAACATCCATTTGTGGGTGCCGGCGATAAAGAAGTCGCAGTGCATGGCCGGGAAGTCGAGGTTTTCCACGCCGAAGCCATGCACGCCGTCGACCACGTAGAGAATGCGATCCTGCTCGTCACGGTTGCGGTTGAGTTCGTCGACCAGCTTGCCGATCTCACCAATGGGCAGCTTCACGCCGCTGCCGGATTGCACCCAGGTCATGCCCAGCACGCGGGTATTGGGGCGGATGTTGCGCTTGATATTGCCCAGCACTTCGTCGCTGGAGACCTGGCTGGCCTGCTCGAACAGGCGGATTCGGCGCACCTGTGTGCCTTGCCGGGCGACGCGAAAATCCAGCACGTTTTGCGTGGCGTAGTGTTCGTGCTCGGTGGTCAGGATTTCCTGGCCGGGCCGCAGCTTAATGCCGCCGTAGATCATCGCCAGGCCTTCCGATGTGCTGCCGGTGAGCGCGATCTGTGGCGGCTTGGCGTTCAGGTAGCGGCCGGCCCATTCGCGCACCTGGCCTTCACGTTGCCAGGTTTCCTCAAGGCCCCAGTCCATCGCAAGGCCCGGGTTGCGATCGATCTGTTGGCGATAGCGGTCAATCGCTTCGCGCACAGGCCTTGGATGTGAAGTGACCAGGAAGTTGGAAAAGTGCAGGTAGTTCGGGTCCTGGTTGAACAGCTGTTTGAGCCCCGTCCATGGGTCGTTCGTAGCGGCTGCCGGTTCGGCTGCCAGAGCCTGCGGGAGGAGGGCAGCCCCCAACGGCAGGCTGGCGGCGAATACGCCGGCCTGCTTGAGAAATGTACGGCGGTCGGTCATGGACTTGCTTCTAGGTGGTTAGCGGTTGGCCAATGGTTTGGCGGCTTTTTGTACCTGGTCCCACACCCGCAGGAAGTTGCCTCCCCACAGCTTGGCGATATCGGCTTCGGAATAACCGCGCTGGATCAGCTCGGCGGTGACGTTGCGCACCTCGCCGACGTTCTCCCAGCCCTGGATGCCGCCGCCGTCGTTGAAGTCCGACGAGATGCCGACGTGATCGATGCCGATCTTGCGCACGGTGTAGTCGATGGCATCGCCCCAGTCCTTGAGCGTGGCCTTGGGTTCTTCGTCGAGAATGGCGTACAGCCCGCTGGCGTACTGGCCGAACTTTTGCTCGGACCAGGCGGCGATAATTGCGTCGCCAGGCATCAACGCCATGGCCAGGTTGGGCAGCGGCGGCAAATCGAAACGCGCGCGCAGGGCGTTGAGTTTGTCCTGGGTCGGCTGGCTCAGCGGGCGTAAATAGGCCGGGAAGCCCACCACCTGCACCACGCCGCCGCTGTTTTTGATCAACTGCAGCTCTTTGTCGCTGAGGTTGCGCGGGATGTCCACCGACGCCCGCGGCGCCGAGTGGGACGCCACCATCGGCGTGCGGCTCAATTGCGCCACTTGCTCCAGGGCCTTGGTCGACATTTGCGACACGTCGATGATCACGCCCAGGTCATTGAGGCGATGCACCGCTTGCTGGCCGATGGGCGAGAGCCCTTCGAGGGCATCGGTGCTGTCATTGAAAAACGGCAGTGGGCGCGACGAGTCGGACCAGGCGTTGTTGCCGATATAGCTGAAGCCGAACATGCGCATGCCGCGCGCCGCCCACAGGTCCAGTTGGTTCAGGTCGTTGCCCAGCGGGTAGGCGTTGAGCATGCTGATAAACACCGCAAACTTGCCCTCACCATGCAGGCGCCGGAAATCGTCCGGGGTGTAGGCGATGCCGACCTGGTTGGGGAAGTCGCGCACCATGCCGGAGATGATCTTGTAGCGCACCTCCTGCTCATGGCGGGCCTCCTCGACAAAACCCTCGGTGGGTTTGTGCGGCGCGTTGGGGCCGTTCCAGATTTCCGGCCAGCCGAAAATCGTCAGGGCCGCGCCCGACAACCGCCCGCGTGCGGCCTTGGCCAAGTCGAACTGGCCGCTGCCATCTTTATCGGCCTCATTGCCTGCGGTGCCAAAATCCATGGGCACGGTGATGTGGCTGTCGAACGACAGCAGGCGGTCCTGCATTTCATTGGCCTGCTTGATCACCTCCAGCGGGTAACCGGCATTGCCGCGCAACCAGTAATCCCAGGCCAGGTAGCCAGCCCCGGCGCCGATGGCCAATGCCAATGGCAGGCCGATAAACAGCGCCTTTTTTGAACGTGATTTTGTCATTGCCATCTCAGTCAGTTGAGGCCTTTGCTATCAGGGAAGAACGAGCCATGGCGGGGGAAATTTAGGCCTGGGTGGCATGGCGGTAAATTTCTCGGCGTTGCAAACGTTCTAGCTCTGATTAAGCCGTTTCCTAAGGTAGACAATGACGATCTCTCGACGTGGGTTCATCGCAGGCCTGGCGCTGACCGGCGCCGCCGTGCCGGCGGCCTTTTATGCCCATCGCGAGCTGACGCGTGAAGAAGAATTCCCCATTACTCCGGGCGAGGCCACGGTAGATTTGGCCGACATCGAAGGCCAGCACCTGGCGAACATTTTGCGTGGTGTGTGGAGCCTGCGCCTGGAAGGCCGCGATGCCGGTTTAAAAGGCTTACCGCTGCAAGGCCTGGAACTGCTGCTGGACATCGCCCCGCGCGGGCGTGGCCTGCGCGGTTACCTGGACACTGCCGAGAACCTGCGCGCCGAAGGTGAGCCGCGCTACCGCGTGCTCGGTGACGTGCTGACCGGCGAGGGCGCCGTGCTCTACTGGCGCCTGATCGACCGCGATGCGGCCAACGGTGCGCCGGCCTATGAGTTCAAGATGACTCTCGACGAAGTCTGGGCCGACTTCGCCAACGCCGGCAGCAGCACCCTCAGCGGGCAGATCCTCAACCTCGACCGCCCCTTGGCGTTGACCGAGCGCGACAACCGCTTTATCGCCCACAAACAGCTGTTTCCTGAAGCCCGCCAACGCATTGGCCTCAACCCGACGCTGCTGGCCTGGCTGATTGCGCCCGAACACCGCCTGTTTCACCAGCTGTGGCATGCCACCCGTGACCAGTGGCACAAACTCTCACAAGACAAGCGCGACGCCCTGCGCGGCATCGGCTGGCAACCCGGGCCGCGCGGCGAGGAGCGCGACGCCCGTGGCAAGCGCAAGGACCGCAACGGTTCGGGTATCGACTTTTTTTTCATGCACCGCCATATGCTCGGCACTGCACGCTCCATGCAAGACCTGCCGTCGTGGCCGCAATTTCCTGAACCGCAGCCGGCGCTGGAGCGTGATCGCCTGGGCTTTGTGCGTTACTTCGACAACCACGACGGCTTTTCACTGCCGCCCGGTTGGTCGGCACCGGATGACGCCGACTACACCCAGTGGGTCGGCGATATCAAGGCGGCCGAGACCTATCACAGCAACTTCCAGGTCTGGGAGTCGCAATACCGCGACCCGCGTTACCTGGCCAAACTGACCCTTGGGCAGCTCGGTTCCGAGATGGAACTGGGCCTGCACGACTGGCTGCACATGCGCTGGGCGTCGGTGCCCCGTGACCCCTCCAACGGTGCGCCGGTGCCGTTCGCCCGCGACCCAGCGGACTTTGCCGCGCGCTGGTACGCGGCGGAGAATGACTTTCTCGGTGACCCGTTTTCATCCCATGTAAACCCGGTGTTCTGGCATTTTCACGGCTGGATCGATGACCGCATCGAAGACTGGTTCCGCGCCCATGAGCGCTTCAATCCAGGCGAAGTCAGCCGGCTTGAGGTCAACGGCGTGGCCTGGTTTGCGCAGGGGCGCTGGGTAGAAGTGGGCGACCCATGGCTGGGCCCGGACACTCACGGTTGCAGCACCACGCCGGGGCTGCAGATGGGCCGGTCGATGGAGATGGACCCGGAGACCATGAAACTGGCGTTGCGCATTACCTTCGCGGCCGAAGACGAGGGCCTGCAGGCGTTGTTCAAGCGTGTGCCGAGGCGGCCCTGGTATGCGCGGCACTTGAAGGTCAAGTAACGCCTGGGACGTTTGGCCACAGGTCCGCCACCAGGAACAGGCGTTCGGCTTCCTCCCAATCCTCACCGTTGCGAACCAGCCGCACCAATAGCTGCGCGGGTGCCATGGGGTCCAACTCCGCCAGCCAGCCTTGCATCTGTTCCTCACTCCATACTTCAGGTTGCGCGTAATACGCTGGCGCCAGCCAGGCGTGCCTGGGCAAGGGTTGCCAGCGGCCCGACGGGCTGCCACGGACGAACGCCGGCCAATCGCGCTGATGCAGCCAGCGCCCGCGCAAATGCTGGGGATGGGCGCCGTGGGGTGATTCAGCCTCGCCGGGCCAGGGGTAGAGCAAGTACCCGCCCAGCCAAAGATGCGCATCAAACTGCTGGATATCCAGCGTTGCCAGCGCTTCGCGGCTTTCCGGGCGTGCCGAAATCGGCAATTGATGCTGGGCAAGGTGGGCCAGCTTGCGGTCCAGCCGGTCATGGCAGCCGGGGCCCAGCCATTGCGCGGGGTCCTGGCCGTTGCCGTGCTGCGGCCCCAGATAGAGTTTGATCGCCAGTTCCAGATGGTGCACGCCATCGCGGTCGCGCAGCAGCATGTCCAGCTCACCCAAGGTATGCCCGGCCCGGCGGATCGGCAGGTTGGCGGCGAGCAGTTCCACGCCCGGCGCGTGCTGCACGGCAAATTGCCACAGGCGCTCGTAATACAGGCCCAGGCGCCGCGTGCGGGCAAGGCTTAGCCAATGCTGCAAGGCGCTGCTGTCTTGATCGAGCGCACGTAACCATTTCTCCAGCAGATGCGGGGCCTGCACCCAGTCACTGCCGGCCAGCGGGTGGCGCTGCGGCCAGGGCGTTTGCGCGAGCATTGGCGGGGCGAGCATCACCCACGCCAAGTCGCGCACTTCGGGGTGGCGCAGTTGGCGGGGCAGGTTGTGCAAATCCGGGAACACAGTCATGGTCCGAGCATAGCCTTTTAAGCGTAGTGCAGGTGGCTGAGAACCATTGTCATCAAGCCTTCACGGCGACAAAGGATTTTGCCTGACGCGGCCTTTCGCCCATAATCGTTGTTTTTCGCCACACCCCAATCCCGCAGGAGCCCCATGGAGCAATTTCGCAATATCGGCATTATCGGTCGCCTGGGCAGTACCCAGGTGCTGGACACCGTCCGCCGACTGAAAAAGTTTCTGCTCGAGCGCCACCTGCACGTGATCCTCGAAGACACCATCGCCGAAATCCTGCCGGGCCATGGCTTGCAAACCTCGTCGCGCAAAATGCTCGGCGAAGTCTGCGACATGGTCATCGTGGTCGGCGGTGACGGCAGCCTGCTCGGCGCGGCCAGAGCCCTGGCGCGGCATAACGTGCCGGTGCTGGGGATCAACCGGGGCAGCCTGGGGTTCCTTACCGATATTCGCCCGGATGATCTGGAAGTCGAAGTGGCCAAGGTGCTCGACGGCCATTACCTGGTGGAAAACCGCTTCCTGCTGCAGGCCGAAGTGCGCCGCCACGGCGAAGCCATCGGCCAGGGCGATGCACTCAACGACGTGGTGCTGCACCCCGGCAAGTCCACGCGGATGATCGAGTTCGAGCTGTATATCGACGGCCAGTTCGTGTGCAGCCAGAAGGCCGACGGCTTGATCGTGGCCACGCCCACCGGTTCTACGGCCTATGCGCTGTCGGCGGGTGGCCCGATCATGCACCCCAAGCTGGATGCCATTGTGATCGTGCCGATGTACCCCCATATGTTGTCCAGCCGGCCAATTGTGGTCGACGGCAACAGTGAGCTGAAAATTGTGGTGTCCAAAGACATGCAAATCTACCCGCAAGTCTCCTGTGACGGGCAGAACCATTTCACCTGCGCCCCCGGTGACACCATCACCGTGAGCAAAAAGGCGCAGAAGTTGCGGTTGATCCACCCACTGGATCACAACTACTACGAAGTGTGTCGTACCAAGTTGGGCTGGGGCAGCCGCTTGGGGGGTGGAGGCGACTGATGCTCGATCCCGCGCGTAGCTACGACCTGATTGGTGACGTGCACGGTTGCGCTCATACCCTTGAGCACTTGCTTGACCGGCTGGGCTACCACAAGCAGGGCGGCACCTGGCGTCATCCGTCGCGCATGGCGGTGTTCCTCGGCGATATCATCGACCGTGGCCCGCGCATTCGCGAGGCGCTGCATATCGTCCACGACATGGCCGAGGCCGGCCAGGCGCTGTGCATCATGGGCAACCACGAGTTCAACGCGCTGGGCTGGAGCACACCCGCGCCGCCGGGCAGTGGCAAGCAGTTCGTGCGCGAGCACAACCCACGCCACGCGCGGTTGATCCACGAAACCCTGACCCAATTTGAGCATCACCCGGCCGACTGGCACGACTTCCTCGGCTGGTTCTACGACATGCCGCTGTTTGTCGACGCCGGGCGTTTCCGTGTGGTGCATGCATGTTGGGACGAGGGCTTTATCCAGCCGCTGCGCGCGACATTCCCGGATGGCTGCATCGACCAGCACTTCCTGCAGGCCGCCGCCGTGCCGGGCAGTTTTGCCTGCAACGCCTTCGACCGTTTGTTGCGCGGCACCGACATGCGCCTGCCGGATGGCCTGACGCTGACCGGTGGCGATGGCCTGACGCGCTCGTTCTTTCGCACTAAATTCTGGGAAGACGACCCGAAAACCTACGGCGACATCGTGTTCCAACCCGATGCACTGCCGGAGCCGGTGGCGCGTACGCCGCTGTCGTCGACCGAAAAAAATTCCCTGCTGCGCTATGGCGTCGACGAACCGATGTTGTTCGTCGGGCATTACTGGCGCAGCGGCAAACCGGCACCGATCCGCGAAAACCTGGCCTGCCTGGACTACAGCGCCGTGCTGTACGGCAAGCTGGTGGCGTACCGGTTGGACCAGGAAACCCAACTGGATCCGCGCAAGTTTGTGTGGGTCGATGTTGAACGGCCGGAGGTGATCACATGAGCCTGCGCGTACCGTCACTGAACTTTTAAGGAAGCACCATGGATGATTCGACGTTCGACCAGTTGGAGGCCGCGTTGTCTGCGGCGCCCGGCAATGTCGCGCTGCTGACTATGCTGCTCGGCGCCAGCCTTGAGCGTGGCGAGCATGAGCGCGGGCTTAACCTGCTGCCGGCCGACCTTGAACAGTGGCCCGACGCCGCCGCCCTTAAACTGGCTGCGGCGCAGCTGTGCCTTGCCGCAGGCGATGCTGGGCGTGCCTTGCAACTGGTTGAAGGTGAAGACCCTGCCGCCCGGCTGCTCAAGGCGCGCGCACTGGCGGCGTTGGAGCGTCTCAAGGAAGCCCAGGTGGAATACCGCGCGGCAGTCGCTGCCAACCCGGCGCTGGAAGACATGGCACTGTGGCGCCGCTTGAATGTGTCGGTGCTGGACTTTCCGGCAGCAGAAGGGCGCCCGCGCCTGCGCGTGATTTCCAATGACGACACCGATCAGAGCGAAGTGGTGCGCCTGCTGGTGCCCGAAAAGGAAACCCTGACCTTTGACGATATCGGTGGCCTGGATGAGCTGAAAAAGACCATCCACAAAAAGATCATCCTGCCGTATCAAAAACCCGGGCTGTTCCAGCGCTTTCGCAAGAAGGTCGGCGGCGGCGTGCTGCTTTACGGCCCACCGGGCTGCGGCAAGACGTTGTTGGCCCGCGCCACGGCCGGGGAGTGCAAGGCGACGTTTTTCAATGTGGCCATTTCCGATGTGCTGGACATGTACATCGGCGAGTCCGAGCGCAAGTTGCACGCGCTGTTCGAACAGGCACGGGCCCAGGCGCCTGCGGTGATGTTCTTCGATGAAGTCGAGGCGCTCGGCGGCAAACGCTCCAACACCCGCGAATCGACCTCGTCAAAACTGGTCAGCCAGTTCCTGTCCGAGATGGACGGCTTTACCAATGACAACCACGGGGTGTTGATTCTCGCCGCGACCAACGTGCCGTGGTCGGTGGATTCGGCATTCCGTCGCCCTGGCCGCTTTGACCGCGTGCTGTTTGTGCCGCCGCCGGACCGTGCGGCGCGCGAAAGCATGCTCAAGGTGATGATGAAAGGGCGGCCGATGGCCGATGACATCGACTTTGCCTTCCTGGCCAAGAACACCTCGGGGTTCTCGGGCGCGGACCTCAGCGAGTTGGTGGAAACCGCTGCCGATGAGGCGATTGAAGCCTCTATCGAGAGTGGCGCCGAACAGGCGATTTGCGACCGTCATTTCAAGGCAGCATTGAAAGACGTGCGTGCCACCACCTTGGAGTGGCTGACCACGGCGCGCAATTACGCGCGATATGCCAATGAAGGCAATCAATATGACGAGGTGCTGGCCTTCCTCGACAAACACGGGAAGGGTCGCTGATGGCGCAGTACGGCGGATACCGCATTGAAGATGAACCGCGCCCGGGTGCCTTGGCGAAGTGGGCGGTTTCACCGCTCTGGCCATTGCTGGGCCTGATGCTGGGCGGTGCCTGGCTGGGCTTGCCATGGTTTGTGTTCAACTCGATTGCCGTGGGCAGCCCGACGCGCGTGCGCGAATGGGTCCTGGCCGGCGTGGCGCTGGTGGGCAGCGTGGTGATCGGCTTCGGGTTGCTGCAATTGGTGGGCTTTGGCTACATCCAGTCCCAGGCCGAGATCCAATATGCCTTGCTGGTGCTGGTGGTGTGGAAATTGAGCATCGGTTACCTGTTGTATATGCAGCAGAACGCGACCATCGAGATTTACCAGTACTACGGCGGCGTCCTCAACCGTTTTGGTCTGCCTTTGGCATTGATTGGTGGCTTTGTGCTCAAGAGCATGGTCGTCAAATGGGTGCCCAGCACCCTCTGGTATCTGGTGGTGAGCTGATGAATACCGATTACCTGCTGCAACTGGCTTATCAGCGTTTGCAGGCTGACCACAATGACGGCGCCATCGATGCGTTGCGCCAACTGCTGGCCAGCGACCCGCATTCAGCCGAAGCCCATGCGTTGCTGGCTATCTGCTTGATGAATATGCGGCGCGTGCATGCGGCCAAGCGTGAGGTGCAGCTGGCTCTCGCAGCCGATGCGCAAATGCCGCTGGCCCACTACGCGGCCGCCCAGGTGGCGATCGCCCTGCGCAAATTCAGCCTGGCCCAGGAACACCTGACCCAACTGCTGGATATGGAACCGCTCAACCCCATCAATTACCGCTGCCTGGCCGAGCTGTATCAATTGACCGGCCGCCTGGCGCAGAGCCGCGAGCCGCTGGAAAAAGCCCTGGAGCTGGCCCCCGACGACGCTTCCAATCTGGTCGCGATGGCGCAGTTCCACCGTGCCAGCGGCCATTGGGACCAGGCCCATCAGTTCGCGCGCCAGGCGTTACAGGCCGATCCGAGCAATGCCGGTGCAGTGGTGGTGCTTGGGCATTTGCTGCTGCGCGAAGGCGATATCAATGGCGCCCGCGACCATGCGATCTGGGCCCTGCAGGAAAACGCCACGAATGTCGCGGCGCTGCACCTGCTGACGGCGGTAAAAGCCCGCAGCAATATATTTCTCGGCGCCTGGTGGCGCTTCAACAGTTGGATGAACGAGCGCAGCGCCACCCGCGCCATTGTCCTGCTGCTGTTTATGTTCGTGGTCTATCGTGTGGTGGTCATCACCCTGGCAGCCCAGGGTTACCCGCAAGTGGCCCAGATGATTGACTGGGTGTGGCTGGCGTTTGCGGCCTATACCTTCGCGGCGCCGCAGATCTTCAAGCGCTTGCTGGAAAAGGAGCTGGTCCAGGTCAAGTTGTCCAAGGAGTTCTGACGCGCCGGTATCGAGCCCGGCCGTCAATTGTCATTATTGTATTCGCTGAACCAGCGACCGTTATCAAGAGGTTGTGCACATGTCGTCTTTTGCTGAAATGATTGAAAACATCACCCCGGACATCTACGAGAGCCTCAAGCTCGCCGTGGAAATCGGCAAGTGGTCCGATGGCCGCAAGCTCACCGCCGAGCAGCGTGAACTGTCCCTGCAGGCGGTGATCGCCTGGGAAATCCAGAACCTGCCGGAAGACCAGCGCACCGGCTACATGGGCCCGCAGGAATGCGCGTCCAAATCGGCGCCGGTGGCGAATATTCTGTTCAAGTCGGATGCGATCCATTGATTGAAATTGGTCGCGGTGCAGTCAGCAAAATGTCGGCGCAACTGGGTGAGCCGACCGTTCAATACGCGTTTCGCCTCGGCGACACCGAGGTGCCGGTCAACCCGTTGATCGGCACTCACGTGCGCCTGGAGTTTCTCGGTGCCATCCATTGCAGCCATTGCGGCCGCAAGACCAAAACCAGTTTCAGCCAGGGTTATTGCTACCCGTGCATGACCAAACTGGCCCAGTGTGACCTGTGCATCATGAGCCCCGAGCGTTGCCATTACGACGCCGGCACTTGCCGTGATCCGGGTTGGGGCGAGCAGTTCTGCATGACCGACCACGTGGTGTACCTGGCCAACTCGTCGGGCATCAAGGTCGGTATCACGCGTGCCACCCAGTTGCCGACCCGTTGGCTCGACCAGGGCGCCAGCCAGGCGCTGCCGATCATGCGTGTTGCGACCCGCCAACAATCCGGCTTCGTCGAAGACCTGTTCCGCAGCCAAGTGGCCGACAAGACCAACTGGCGTGCGTTGCTCAAGGGCGACGCGCAAACCGTTGACCTCAAGCAGGTGCGTGATGAGTTGTTTGCCTCGTGCGCCGAAGGCCTGCTGAGTTTGCAGGAACGCTTTGGCCTGCAGGCCATCCAACCTGTGACCGACATCGAACCGCTCGAAATCCGTTACCCGGTGGAGCAGTATCCCGCCAAGATCGTCAGCTTCAATCTGGACAAGAACCCGATTGCCGAAGGCACGCTGCTGGGGATCAAGGGCCAATACCTGATCTTCGACACCGGCGTTATCAACATTCGTAAGTACACGGCCTACCAGCTCGCCGTGCATCAGTAAAAGGATGCCACCCATGCGCACCGAACAACCGAAGATGATTTACCTGAAGGACTATCAGGCGCCGGACTACCTGATCGAAGAGACGCACCTGACCTTCGAGTTGTTCGAGGACCACAGCCTGGTCCACGCGCAGCTGGTGATGCGGCGCAACCCCGAGCGCGGCGCCGGCTTGCCGCCGCTGGTGCTCGATGGCCAGCAGCTGGAGCTGTTGACCGTCAACCTGGGCGACAAGGAACTGACGGAGGCTGACTACCAGCTGACCGACAGCCACCTGACCCTGCACCCGACCAGCGACACCTTCACGGTCGACACCAGCGTGCGCATCCACCCGGAAACCAACACCGCGCTGGAAGGCCTGTACAAATCCAGCGGCATGTTCTGCACCCAGTGCGAGGCCGAAGGCTTCCGCAAAATCACCTATTACCTCGACCGACCGGACGTGATGAGCGTGTTCACCACCACGGTGATCGCCGAGCAGCACAGCTACCCGGTGCTGCTGTCCAACGGCAACCCGATTGCCAGCGGCCCTGATGAAGACGGCCGCCACTGGGCGACCTGGGAAGACCCGTTCAAGAAACCCGCTTACCTGTTCGCGCTGGTGGCCGGTGATTTGTGGTGCGTTGAAGACACCTTCACCACCATGACCAACCGTGAAGTGGCGCTGCGCATCTACGTCGAGCCGGAAAACATCGACAAGTGCCAGCACGCCATGAACAGCCTGAAAAAATCCATGCGCTGGGACGAAGAGACCTACGGCCGCGAGTACGACCTCGACATCTTCATGATCGTGGCGGTGAATGACTTCAACATGGGCGCCATGGAGAACAAGGGCCTCAATATCTTCAACTCCAGCGCCGTGCTGGCCCGCGCCGAAACCGCCACCGACGCCGCGCACCAGCGCGTCGAGGCGATCGTCGCCCACGAATACTTCCACAACTGGTCGGGCAACCGCGTGACCTGCCGCGACTGGTTCCAGCTGTCGCTCAAAGAAGGCTTCACGGTGTTCCGTGATTCCGGCTTCTCCGCCGACATGAACTCGGCGACGGTCAAGCGCATCCAGGACGTGGCGTACCTGCGCACACACCAGTTCGCCGAAGACGCAGGTCCCATGGCGCATGCCGTGCGCCCGGACAGCTTCATCGAAATCTCTAACTTCTACACCCTGACCGTGTACGAAAAAGGCTCGGAAGTGGTCGGCATGATCCACACCTTGCTCGGCGCTGAGGGCTTCCGTAAAGGCAGCGACCTGTACTTCGAACGCCATGACGGCCAGGCCGTGACCTGTGACGATTTCATCAAGGCCATGGAAGATGCCAACGGCGCCGACCTCAGCCAGTTCAAACGCTGGTACAGCCAGGCCGGCACGCCACGTTTGGCGGTAAGCGAGTCCTACGACGCTGCTGCCAAGACCTACAGCCTGACCTTCCGCCAGAGCTGCCCGGAAACCCCGGACAAGGTCGAAAAACTGCCGTTCGTGATCCCGGTGGAATTGGGCTTGCTGGACGCGCAGGGCGCCGGCATTGCCTTGCGCCTGGCCGGTGAAGCGACTGCAGGTGGCACGTCGCGGGTGATCTCGGTGACTGAAGCCGAGCAGACGTTCACCTTCGTCGATATCGCTGAACAGCCTTTGCCGTCCTTGCTGCGTGGCTTCTCGGCGCCGGTGAAGCTGAGCTTCCCGTACAACCGCGACCAGTTGATGTTCCTGATGCAGCACGACAGCGACGGTTTCAACCGTTGGGACGCCGGCCAGCAACTGTCGGTGCAGGTGTTGCAGGAGTTGATTGGTCAGCATCAGGCAGGTCGGCCGTTGAAGCTCGATCAGCGCCTGATCGATGCGCTGCGCACGGTGCTCAGTGATGAAAGCCTGGACCAGGCGATGGTTGCTGAAATGTTGTCGTTGCCGAGTGAGGCCTACCTGACCGAAATCAGCGAATTGGCGGATGTCGACGCGATCCACGCTGCCCGTGAGTTTGCCCGTAAGCAACTGGCCGACAACGTGTACGAATCGCTGTGGCTGCGCTACCAGGCCAATCGCGAGCTGTCCAAGCAAACGCCATACATGGCGGCGGCCGAGCACTTTGCGCGCCGCGCCTTGCAGAACATCGCGCTGTCGTACCTGATGCTCAGCGGCAAGCCTGAAGTGCTGGCGGCGACGCTGGACCAGTTCGACACCAGCGACAACATGACTGAGCGCCTGACCGCGCTGGCCGTACTGGTGAATTCACCGTTCGAGGCGGAGAAGGCCAAGGCACTGGCGGTGTTTGCCGAAAACTTCAAAGACAACCCATTGGTCATGGACCAGTGGTTCAGCGTTCAGGCCGGCAGCACCTTGCCGGGCGGGCTGGCACGGGTCAAAGCGTTGATGGAACACCCGGCGTTCAACATCAAGAACCCGAACAAGGTGCGCGCACTGATCGGCGCGTTTGCCGGGCAAAACCTGATCAACTTCCACGCAGCAGATGGCTCGGGCTACCGTTTCCTCGCGGACCTGGTGATCCAGTTGAACGGGTTCAACCCGCAGATCGCTTCGCGCCAGTTGGCACCGTTGACCCGCTGGCGCAAATACGACAGCGCGCGTCAGGCGTTGATGAAGGCGCAGTTGGAGCGCATTCGTGCATCCGGCGAGCTTTCGAGTGATGTGTTCGAGGTGGTCAGCAAGAGCCTCGCCTAAGTTCTGCGGTTAAAAAAAACGGCCTGATCAGGCCGTTTTTTTTCGTCTCAGATAACCGGTGGGCGAGGAGGAGTTGATATTTTGCTGCTGGCACGGCTAACTATTAGGCAAGGAAAAGCGAGCGGTGCAAATTTTGGTAAGCGAGAAGATCTATCACCGCCTTCCGGACACATTCTCTCGGAATCGATGTATGATCCCGGGCGCGAATGGCTTACGCCCCGACTATTTATAGCTTGCATACGGAATGTGATTTTATGAGTAAAAGGATATACGCATGGTGGGATTGTTTGTACACCCAAAAAAATATCCAGCTAAATCCTGGTAATTGGGATTTTACGAATAATAAGGGGCCGACGAAGTTTAAATTTGATGCTGTCACACTCGATGCGCATCAAAAAAAAATCGGACAAGAGAAGAGAATTTCCTTTTGGGAGATAAATTTTGATACGTGTGATTTTTCTGGGAAGTTTGAACATGGCCAAATAAAGTTTTCAAAATGCAGTTTTACTAAGTGTGATCTGGGGAACGGATCCGTATGGAGTAAGGCAAAGTTCAATGATTGCAAGTTTGTAAGCTGTTCTTTTACTTTGGCGGAGTTCAAGGACTGCTTCTTTCACGAATGCACGTGGGAGAATACGACTTTTAATGGCGGAACCCAGCTAGTTAATACATTGGTTTCTGACGCTTGTGGGCTTGTGAACTCTGGATATACAAATTTAGATGGTGCTGTTCTTGATAAAGAAGGTGTGACCGCAGAGTACCAGGTTTGGCGCCTTGATCAATCTAAAGCGAAATTGTCCAGAATGTTAATGCAGGGTGGTGAGCATCACGGTGATGATAATGCTTATTATACTGGGGTGAAATCCTATCTCACTCAGGCAGTAAAGGCCGGACGTAGCAAAGCGCGATTTAATTCAGTCAATGGGCCAAAAAAGAAGTTTAATAAAGTCGTAGGGTGGGTATTGTCTTTTGAGTTAATGATACTTAGTTTGTCAGGCTGGCTTAATGGTTGGGGGCAGAGTATTGCAAAGCCAGCTATATTTGGTCTTGCCATGACGCTTATCTTTGCGATGGGTTATGCTTGGGAGCAAAGCAGTATTGCGCTCGGGTTGATCAAAGCTTTTGATATTACTTTTCTAATAGGTTATACAAAGCACTCAACGCTAGAGTCTTGCATGGGGAAACAGTTGCTTTATGCAGGAAACGCTTTTCTGGGATTGTGGTGGTACGCGATCATGGTACCGGTTTTGGTAAATCGTATAAGTCGGGTAATGTAATGGCTATAATGTCTATGGCTTTGTATGGTAGTCGAGCTCGTAATGATCATACGCTAAGCTCCGATACTGATTTATTTGCCATAACTAATGATGATCGATACCGAATGGTCTTTCATGGGGCAACGAATGTTGCCTGTTATCCATTTGATTTAGCTATGAGTAGAGCTGAAGGTGGTGATCTTTTTTTTCTTCATATTGTGCGCGAAGCGATAGTTATATATGATCCGGATTCGAGTTTCGATAGAGTGCGGTCGGCCTTCAAGTTGCGGCCCAACTACAATATAGAGATCTCAAGAGCTTCGGACCTAGGGTTTGCTCTACTTTTAAATATCGAAAATTTTAAAAATTATTTTTATATAAATAAGAGGTTGGTTTGGTGTCTTCGCACAATATTGATTGCTTTGAGTGCGGAGCGCGGAACCCCAGTTTTTTCCACGAAAGAGCTTGTCTCTATGTTTGATGATGAAGATATTGAACTGCTCTTGGCTGCTAAGAGGGAGCCAGGGTATGTGCCTGATGTTTATAAAATCTTTAAGCAAAAAATCGCGCTGTATGGAAAAACTAATTTTGCAGAGATTCCTAACGATTTTTTTGGGCAGTTGAGGTATTTTACGGAACAAGGAAACTCTATGGCGAAAAAAACTATCTATAGCATAATTAAAAATTTGGATGGGAATGACTATACTTGACTTTGGTTTGTGTTGTGTTGGGTAATGCGTATTTTAGAATGTTTTGGGTTGCTTTAGATCTGGGGGGGTTATTTTTCGTGGGGAGCGTTTTCGTTGTGTCGAGTTAAAGCGTGTTCATTATTTTCGTTTTTTAGATAGTTGTACGAAGCTGCTGTCCCTACAACGTGCAGCATCGTACCGGCAAGGTGTTGGTCAGTAACGTGGTTTCCGGCAATTTTCCCGGCAGCCCGCTTGAGCTGCGCTACACCTTTCGCCTGAACGAGCAAGGCAAGATTTCGCGGCTGGATATCTCCGTCTAAGTCATACTGGCGCGCATGACTTTCGACTCGCCTCTCGCCGCTTACCAACACGCCATCGCCCAGCCAGGTTTCGTGCCCGACGACGCCCAGCGCCGGGCGGTTGACGCGTTGCAACACTGCCACGAAGCCTTGCATCAAGGCTGTTCACCGATCACCGGTGTTTACCTGTGGGGGCCGGTGGGGCGGGGCAAAACCTGGTTGATGGACCAGTTCTACCAAAGCCTGCGAGTGCCCGCGCGGCGTCAGCATTTCCATCACTTCATGGGCTGGGTGCATCAGCGTTCGTTCCAGCTCAGCGGTATTCACGACCCGCTGCAGGCCTTGGCCCGGGAACTCAGCCAGGAGGTGCGGGTGCTGTGTTTCGACGAGCTGTTTGTGAGTGACATCGGTGACGCGATCATTCTCGGCCGCTTGTTCCAGGTGATGTTCGAGCAAGGCGTGGTGATGGTCTGCACGTCGAATCAGCCCCCCGATCAGCTCTACGCCGGCGGCTTCAATCGTGAGCGCTTCCTGCCGGGCATTGCGGCGATCAAGCAGCATATGCAGGTGGTGGCAGTAGACGGTGGCGAAGATCACCGTTTGCGTCCCAGTGTGGGCCTGCAGCGTTACTGGGTCGACCAGCCGGACGCCCTTGCCACGGTGTTCAAACAGCTGAGTGAAGGGCAGGCGGTGAGCAGTGGGCCGGTCAGTGTCGGCTTTCGCTCGATTGTGGCGGGGCAGGCCAGCGATACGGTGCTCTGGTGCCGCTACTGTGACTTGTGCGAGCAGCCGCTGGCCGCGATGGACTTTATGCTGCTGTGTGATCGCTTCCACACCATCCTGCTGGGTGAAGTACCCAATTTGAGTGCGCAAGCACGCCCCGGCCGCATTGCCCGAGGCACTGAAGATGCTGCCCAGCGTGTGGTGGCGGGTGATCGTGAGCTGCCACAATTGTCGGTGCACGATGACAGTGTGCGGCGCTTCATCGCCTTGGTGGACGAGTGCTACGACCGCAAAGTGCCGTTGTTTATCGAGGCCCGCGTGCCGCTGGAAGATCTCTACACCGAAGGCTATCTGGAGTTTGCATTTCGACGCACCTTGAGCCGCTTACAAGAGATGCAGCTTCTGCGTTTCGGCGCATAGGACAAATCCCTACCTGATGGGGCCTATTAATGCGCAGACCCTTCGCGCTTTCCGTCGGGTATTTGTAGTTAATCTCCTTCATCTACTGTCGACTAGGCGCTTACAATCGTTCCCCTCAAAGGGAGCCTATTCCCTTGTTGTCGTTATTGAGGAAGGAAATGGACACCCCAGACATCCTGGTGCTGCAAGCCAGCTACACCAACCCTGTGCATGCCGAGGCGATTGGCCTGGTGCTTAACCATTACGCCGAAGATCCGATGGGTGGCGGTCACACGTTGCCTGCCGACCTGCTGCAGCAATTGCCCGCCGAACTGGCCAAGCGCCCCCACGCGTTCAGCGTACTGGCGTTTGTCGGTGGCGAGCCGGCAGGTTTGGTCAATTGCTTTGAAGGGTTTTCGACCTTCGCCTGCCGCCCGCTGGTGAATGTTCACGACGTGGTGGTAATGAATCAGTTTCGTGGCTTGGGTTTGAGTCAGAAAATGTTGCAGAAGGTCGAGGAAATCGCCCGCCAGCGAGGTTGCTGCAAGATCACCCTGGAGGTGCTCGAGGGCAATGACGTGGCTCAGGCGGCGTATCGCAAGTTCGGTTTTGATGATTCGATCTTTGACCCTGCTCACGGGCGCATGCTGTTCTGGAATAAACCGCTTTAATAGTTGCCGTTAATAGCCGACGTTATTAAAAAGCAGCGCAAAAAAAAGGCGCCATTAAATGGCGCCAAGTTAACCTTTGCCAACGGAGCGGAAGGGCACAGGGTAATGCGGATTAACTAAGTATTAAATCAGCTGTTCGGCTGTTTCTCTGTATTGGATTGTTCTCCAGTGTTCGACTTTACACTCTTGCCATCGGCAATCGCCGTTGGATCGGCTTTGCCGTGAGTCTTTTGCTGCATGAAGGTGAAGTCGTTGTAAAACTGCTTGGAGCGCTCTGAACCGCCTTCTGCAAAGGCGGCAACGGAGGTCAGGGTCATCAGGCTGGCGAGCATCAAGGTAGAAAGTTTCATGGCAGTATTCCCATTAAGAGTGAAAGGTGTCCGATCACTCCTTGATCCGGTTCATGGGGCGACTATGGCGGTGTCTTATTAAGTGGGAATTAACGTGGAACGGCCCAGAAGTTAACGTTTTTGTTAACTTCTGGGCCGGGTTTAAAGCCGCCAGTCCAAGGCAAGCGTGAGGGAGCGCGGATCTCCCCAATACACGCCATTATAAAACCCGACACGTTCGTAATATTTTTTATCAAATAGATTGTTCACGTTGATCGACGCCGAAACATGTTCGTCGAACTGGTAGCGCGACATCAGGTTGACCACGGTGTAGGCCTGTTGGGTGATCTTCGCCCGCTCGGTGATCCGGTTGCCCTCGCCATCCCGCGCGCCGGTCGGCCGATTGCTGAAGTCATACATGTCGCTCTGCCAATTCACCGCGCCACCCACTGTGAGGTTGCGCCATTCGCCTGGCAGCCGGTAGGCGCTGGAGACCTTCAGCAGGTTGAGCGGTTGCTGGGTATTGTTGCGTTTGCCCGAGCCATTCAGCGAGTGGGTGTAGGTGTAGCCCGCGGTCACATTCCAATCGGGCATCACCTCACCCGCGACTTCCAGTTCGAAGCCGTTCACCTTGTTACCTTTACCCCCTGATTTGTAATACTCCTCACCCGTGGTCGGGTTGCGCGGCACGGAGTCGTCCAGTTCTGCCACGTTGTCCTGGGTGCTCCAGAAATAAGCCGCGGCCACATTCAGGCGCTCTTGCAGCAGGCTGCCTTTGAGACCTACCTCGTAGTTGCTGCCCACGACGGGCTCCAGATATTTCTTACCCACGTCGACGGAATCCTGTGGTTTGAAAATATCGGTGTAGCTGGCGTAGACCGTGTACTCCGGCGTCAGGTCATAGAGCAGCCCGGCATAAGGCGTCCACATATCGTTATGGGTCTGGCGGGACGTGTCGTTCTGTGTCCGCTGGTCATTGGCGTCATAGGTCGGAGCGGCTTTTGCGTATTCCCAACTGCCATAGCGGCTGCCCAGCACCGCATGCAGGCGATCCGTCAGGTTCAACTGAGTGGCCAGGTAACCCGCCTTCTGTTTTTTATTGCTGTGCTCACCCTTGAGCTGTGTGACCGTGTCCGGAAACTTGCCGATCCCGCCCATGTATTTCCAATCGTCGATGTTGTTGTACCCGGCAGGTGTTTTGCCTGGGCGCATAAACGGTGAGGTGTCGCGTTGTGCGGCTTCGCCATAACCCACCATCAGCTTATGTTCGCGACCCAGAAGCGCATAAGTCCCGGCGAGGTTGAGGTCAATCGCCTCCATTCGCGAGGTGCCGAGCATATGGCTGTTCCAGGCGTTCATGCCGCTGCGATCTGCATTGGGGAAGCCTGCACCGCCGTAGTACACCTTGCCGTCGGTGTCGCTTTGCCGATGGGTATAGGCCGCCTTCAGATGCCAGTCACCGGTGAGCCGATGGTCCAGCGTCGCGAAGGTGGTTTTGTCCGTCAGCGGCCAGGAGCTCCAGTGCGCCGCCATGTTGGTGGAGCGCGACAGCCCGGCCTTGCCGCCCTGGCTGTTCCAGTATGGAATGGTGCCCCAGGAGGTGCCCTGCACGTGCTTGTCCTGGTAGTCAAAGCCTACGGCCAGCACGGTGTCGTCTGAAAGATCGCCCTCCAGAATGCCGTAGCCCACCGCCCGCTGCAGTCCGTAGTTGTCACGGAACGACTTGCTGTCGCGGTAAGCCAGCACGCTACGCCCGCGCAAGCGGCCGTCAAATGCCAGCGGGCCACCCACGTCCACGTAGCTGTAGTAGTTGTCATGGCTGCCACCGCTCACGCCGGTTTGCGCCTGCCATTGAGCGGTGGGGCGCTTGCGTACCATATTGACCGTGGCCGAGGGGTCGCCTGCGCCGGTGGTCAAGCCCGTGGCGCCGCGTACGACCTCGATGTGGTCGTAGATGATGGTGTCAGCGTCCGACTTCATATAGCCGAAGGTATTGAGCATCCCGTCAATCTGGTAATTGGTGATGCCGTAGCCACGGGAGGAGTAGTAGACGCGGTCGGAGTCATAGTGCTGGACGTTGACGCCGGTGGTCTGGCGCAGCACGTCGGTCAGGGTATTGAGGTTGAAGTCATCCATCTGCTGACGGGTGATCACCGAGATCGACTGCGGGGTTTCCTTGATGGACAGGTTCAGCTTGGTGGCCGTGCTCATCGAGCCAGTGGTGTAGGCCCCGGTGTGCTCGGTGGTGGCGCCCAGGCCTTCGGCGGTGATGCGGGTAGCGCCCAGCTCAAGGGTTTGGGGCGGCGGGTGTTCGGGGTCGGTTTCAGCCAGCAGCTCCGGGCTCAAAACGGCGCCGAACAGGCCAAGGGTGAGGGTCATGGAACGGGTAAAGGGCACGAACATCGCGGCAGACTCCTTGTCGTCTTTGCGACCTTCTCAGTAAGAAAAGGCCTTGGCTCAAAGACGAAAGGAGGCGTGGAACTTTAGGTTTAAACGAGAATGATTGTTATCTTAGTGTTTCGAAAGCCTTGCCTACTTGGCAACCACCTCAGCCGCATCCGGTTTCTTCGGCTTGATCATGCTGAAATCAATCAGGCCTTTTTTCTGGGCTATATAGGGGTCGCCAATCATCAGTGGGCGTGGCTTGAAGCTGGCATTGACCAGGCTTTTGCTGCGGTCCCACTCATCGAAGCTCAACCCGGCGAGGTCCGCCCAGGTGTGAATCAATTGCGAGCTGCTGGAGGGGCGCTGCAGGCTGCTTGCGAAGCTCCAGTCGTGGGTTTCCCGCCACTTCGGCGAGGCGTATGCCATGAATGGGATGGTGTACATCGGCGCGGTAGGCTTACCCTCGTTACGTCCCAGGGTGCTGTGGCCGACCGAGTCGTACACGTCCTCGCCGTGGTCCGACAGGTACAGCAGGAAGCCGTTCGGGTCGGTTTTGGCGTAGTCCTTGATCAGGCTCGACACCACGAAGTCGTTGTACAGCACCGCATTGTCGTAGCTGTTGTAGACCGGCAACTGTTCATCGCTGATGCCGGCCGGTACGCCTTGGCGATCGGTGAACTTGTTAAAGGTCGGCGGGTAGCGGTACTGATAGCTCATATGGGTGCCCAGCAGGTGCACCACGATGAACTTGCGTTCGGTGGGATCGGCCATGGCCTTGGCAAAGGGCTCCAGCACGTCGCCATCATATTGGCGAGCGTTCTGATTGCGGTTGTTATTGAGGTAAACCTGCTCGTCGGCCTGCTCGGAAAAGGTTGTGAGCATGGTGTTGCGCTTGGTCATGGTCTGCTGGTTGGTAATCCAGTAGGTTTTGTAGCCGGCCTGCTTCATCACGCTGACAATCGACGGCGTCTTGAGGTACAGGTCCGGGTTCTCTTCATCGGCGAAGGTCAGGACCTGTTGCAGCGCTTCAATGGTGTAGGGGCGCGGGGTAATGACGTTATCGAACACCGCCAGTTGGTCGCGCAGCTCGTCCAGTTCCGGCGTGGTGTTGCGCGGGTAACCGTAGAGGCTCATGCGCTGGCGATTGGTGGATTCGCCGATCACCAGCACCAACGTGGACGGCTGGCCGGCCATGGTGTCCTTGAGGTTCTTCAAGGGCGGGATCTGGCTGGCACTGTTCAGCATGCCTTGCATGCTGTTGAGTTGTTCGGTGTAGCGGCGGTAGGCAACGATCATCTGCCATGGCACGGCGGGCTCGACACGCGATTCGAAGCCGTCGATGGCCAGTTCCATCGTAGGGTTGGTCGCAATCTGCTTGACCAGCGGGTAACCGACCACCGCCAATACAATCGCAGTCGCCGCCAGAATCGACTGGCCGCGCGGCAGATACACCGGGCGCAGGCGGGTCCACAGGAAAACCGCCAAGGCGGTATGGGCGATGAACGCCAGCACAATCCACCAGGCGAAGTATTGGGTCGCGTATTCGCCGGCTTCAGAGATGTTCGATTCGAACATGATGAAGATGACGCTTTGCGAAAATTCCTGCTGATAGATGAAGAAGTAACCCAGGCTGGCCATGGAACAGGCCCACAGCACCACGCCGATAAACGCCGCGAGCACGCGTGTTTGGCGTGGGAACAGCAACATCGGCGCCAACCAGAACGCACTCAGGAAGAAGGCTTGGCGAAAGCCACTGAACCCGGAGGTGCCGGTCAGTTGGATCAGGAGTTGGGTAATACCCGAGAAATACCAGAAAAACAGAAATAGCCAGCCAAGGCCGGCCCAATCAAAGCCTTTCGCAGACGTGGTGCTGCGTTTGAACATCGCCATCCAGCGCTCCAACCCAATAATTGCCAGTTGCCACGCAGGAGCGCGCGCAACACGGGGGCCGTCACACGTGGGCGGCCCTATTCGGCGGGAGTATCGGGAGGAGGGTGTGAAAACTTCGTGAGTTATTCCTGAACGGTTCGTTCAGCTCACGTTCAGCAAAGTGCGGGCTGGGTGCCGGACGTTTGGTTGATCTGGGCCTGAAGGGATGAGCGCAGGCGCAGGACTTCCTGCTGCAGCTGATCGCGTTCGTCTTTCAACTGGCGCAATTCATCGCGACGGACGCTGACATAGAGGGTCTGTGGCGGGCGGGTCATCTGTGCTGTGCTCATTGCTTACCTCGCAAATAGCCGGTAGATCGCGGTGCTGGAACGCTTGAAGGGAGGTTCTGGACACCAGTCGGAAGCAATTCTGAATTCTTTTTTGAATCAATGGAACTTTTTTATTTTTCATGGTCGTGTGACTTTTCCAGCAGTGATGCTGAAACGATGGCAATTTTTTGTCATGAAACTACACGGATCCGCTCTGGACTAACCCTCATTAGCCTCATTGCGCTATAAACTATGTCACACATTTATTTAGTAGTTAGGAGCATCAGCACATGCAACTGGGGATTATCGGACTAGGCCGCATGGGCGGTAACATTGCGCGGCGCCTGATGCTCAATGGGCATACCACCGTTGTATACGACCGTAACGAAGCATTCGTCAAAGGCTTGAGCGAGGAGGGCGCCACCGGCGTCGCCGACTTGAAAGCCCTGGTAGCCGGCCTGCAAAAGCCGCGCGCCATATGGGTCATGCTGCCTGCAGGCGACCCGACTGAAAGCACCATCAATGAATTGAGTGAACTGTTGGAAGACGGTGACGTGATCATCGATGGCGGCAACACCAATTATAAGGACGACGTGCGCCGTGCCAAGGCGCTGTCGGAAAAAGGCCTGCATTACGTCGACGTCGGTACTTCCGGCGGCGTCTGGGGGCTGGAGCGCGGCTATTGCATGATGATCGGTGGCGACGCCGAGACCGTGCAGCGTCTGGACCCGATTTTCGCCAGCCTGGCCCCGGGCCTGGGCACTATCCCACGCACCAAGGACCGTTCCGCCCAGGCAGACAGCCGTGCCGAGCATGGCTACATTCACGCAGGCCCGGCCGGTTCCGGGCATTTTGTGAAGATGATTCACAACGGCATCGAGTACGGGATGATGCAGGCCTTCGCCGAAGGTTTTGACATCCTCAAGACCAAGAACTCGGAAAACCTGGCGCAGGATCAGCGCTTTGATCTCAACGTCGCCGATATCGCCGAAGTCTGGCGCCGCGGCAGTGTGGTTTCGTCGTGGTTGCTGGACCTGACCGCCGACGCTTTAGCCACCGACCCGAAACTCGACGGCTACTCGGGCTCCGTGGCCGACAGTGGCGAAGGCCGCTGGACCATCGAGGCGGCCATGGAACAAGCGGTGCCGGTGCCGGTGCTGTCCACCTCGTTGTTCGCGCGTTTCCGTTCCCGCCAGCAGAGCACCTACGGTGACAAAATGTTGTCTGCCATGCGCTTCGGCTTTGGCGGCCATGTGGAGACTTCCAAAAAATGACCGTTAACGGCAAGAAACCCAAGGCCGAACCCGCTCCACCCACCACGCTGTTTCTGTTTGGCGCCCATGGCGACCTGGTCAAGCGCCTGCTCATGCCGGCGCTGTACAACCTGAGTCGTGATGGTTTGCTGGGCGACGGCTTGCGCATTGTTGGCGTTGATCACAACGCCATCAGTGACGCTGACTTTGCCAAGAAACTCGAGGACTTCATTCGCACCGAGGCCGCGAGCAAGGTCAAGGGCAATGGCGATAACGCCCTGGACCCTGAGCTGTGGGCGCAATTGGCCAAAGGCATCAGCTACGTCGAGGGCGATTTCCTCGACGACAGCACCTACGCCGATATCGGCAAGAAAATCGCCGACAGCGGCACGGCCAATGCGGTGTTCTACCTGGCCACTGCACCGCGCTTCTTCAGTGAAGTGGTGCAGCGCCTGGGTAGCGCTGGTTTGCTCAACGAAACCGATGAGGGCTTTCGCCGTGTGGTGATCGAGAAGCCCTTCGGCTCCGACCTGGCCACTGCCGAAGCGCTGAACGCATGCCTGCTCAAGGTGATGAGCGAGAAGCAGATCTATCGCATCGACCATTACCTGGGCAAGGAAACGGTGCAGAACATTCTTATCAGCCGTTTCTCCAACGTGCTGTTCGAAGCGTTCTGGAACAACCACTACATCGATCACGTACAAATCACCGCGGCCGAAACCGTCGGCGTGGAAACCCGGGGTAATTTCTTCGAAAAAACCGGCACCCTGCGCGACATGGTGCCCAACCACCTGTTCCAGTTGCTGGCGATGGTGGCCATGGAGCCGCCGGCGGCGTTTGGCGCCGATGCGGTGCGTGGCGAGAAAGCCAAGGTCGTCGGTGCCATCCGGCCCTGGTCCCTGGAAGATGCGCGGGCCAACTCGGTACGCGGCCAGTACACCGCCGGCCAAATCGGCGGCAAGTCGCTGCCCGGCTACCGCGAAGAAGCCAACGTGGCGCCCGATAGCAGCACTGAGACGTTTGTTGCCCTCAAGGTGATGATCGACAACTGGCGCTGGGTTGGCGTGCCGTTCTACCTGCGCACCGGCAAGCGCATGAGCATTCGCGACACTGAAATCGTGATCTGCTTCAAGCACGCGCCCTATGCGCAGTTTCGCGATACCGAAGTCGATGAGCTCAAGCCCACTTACCTCAAGATCCAGATCCAGCCGAACGAAGGCATGTGGTTCGACCTGCTGGCCAAAAAGCCTGGGCCAACCCTGGAGATGGCCAATATCGAGCTGGGGTTTGACTACAAGGACTTCTTCGAGATGCAGCCGTCGACGGGTTACGAAACCCTCATCTACGACTGCATGACCGGTGATCAGACCCTGTTCCAGCGCGCCGACAACATCGAGAACGGATGGCGTGCGGTGCAGCCGTTCCTGGATGCCTGGAAAGAGGACGACGGCATCCAGGCCTACAAGGCCGGTGAAGATGGCCCAGCCGCCGCCGATGCCTTGTTGGCCCGCGATGGCCGTACCTGGCATAGCCTCGGATGAGTGACGCTGCGATCCACCCCATCCGGTTTGTACTGAGTGATATGGACGGCACACTGCTGCGTCCCGATCACACCCCCAGTCAGCGCACCATCGACACGGTGCGCGCATTGCGCGATGCGGGGGTGTTCTTCAGCCTGGCCAGCGGGCGGCCGCCCAAGGCCATGATGCAGATGGTCGAGGCGTTCGGCATCGATGTGCCGGTGGCGGGGTTTAATGGCGGTACGTTGGTCAACCCCGATGGCAGCATCCTGCTGGCGCATCACCTGCCGGCAGAAGCGGCGTTGGTGGCGTTGGCGCTGTTCAGCGCAGAGCCTGACGTAGAAGTCTGGCTGTTCGCCGACGGTGATTGGCTGCGCCGTGACCCGCCTGGCCCGATGGTCGCGCGGGAAGCGGACGGTTTGGGTTACGGGCCGGTGGTGGTGGAGAGTTTCGAACCCTACCTGGATCGAGTCGACAAGATCGTCGCGGCCAGTAACAACGCGCCGCTGCTCAAAGCGCTGGAAGCGCAGTTGCAACCCAAAGTAGAAGGGTTGGCGCATGTTTCGCGCTCGCAACCGGTGTACCTCGACGTGACCGCCATGCTCGCCAACAAGGGTGAAGCCTTGAAAACCCTGGCCGCGCACCTTGGCGTGCCGCTTGAGCAAACACTGGCCATCGGTGACGGCGGCAACGACCCGGCGATGTTTCACGTGGCAGGGTTGTCGATTGCCATGGGCCAGGCGGAGGAAGTGGTCAAGCGTCAAGCCAGTGTCGTCACCGGCAGTAATGTCGAGGATGGCGCGGCAGAAGCAATAGAGCGGTTTATTCTCGCGGCGCGATAACGGCGCCCAGTTGAATAACCGCCGCTCTAACAGCGAACTTCCGATCATTGTTTCTGGTTAAGGGCAATGATCGGAAGTTACCCCATCGACTTACTTCGGCATTGCCCACGACTGTAACTGGTGGCCATCTTTGTCGAGTTCGGCGCGCGCCTGCAACAACAAGTCTTCCAGTTGCGCCGGGTCGGTATAGGTGCTCGAAGACAGCTGTTTGCTGCCGATACGGGTATTGGTACGGTCGATGACGCTCAGGCTGAGGGCGCCGTTGCCATCGTGCCAGGCCACGCACTGAAAGGGCTGGAAAGCACGGTCTGCGATCAAAAGAGCTTCGTTGATGCGGAGCGGGGCGTTCATGTGGGTCTTCTCTCTAAAATGCCCATTCAAGTGTGTGCCGTTGGTTGGGCGGGCCAAACGGTGAGTTACTTGTACTGATGCACGATGGCGGGGTACGGGTCACATGTTAGAGCAAGAAATTTCAACTTTTCGTGATTAACGTCATGTAAGCGCCTGTTTTGGAAGCTGAATGAACGTTTTAACGCGCCTTGAGTTTTTACCCCGAAAATTGCGGAAGTGGCTTTTTGCCAACACTTATAGCGAAACGGTACAAGGCGCGCGTCAATACCTTGCTAGTGTTAGCGCCAGGCTTCACAAGCCCTTGTTTCTAAATAATTTTAATAATTCTGGCGCCAAGGAATAGTCATGGTCGTTACACCTGTGCAACGTCGCCTGCTGGTGGTCGATCCCTGTGACGACTGCCATGAGCTATTGCCCGGCCTGCGCACCGCCGGTTGGGAAGTGGACAGCTGCGCGTTAGGCGCAGTGGGTGATCGGTCCTGTGACGTGGGCTTGCTGCGTTTGCAGCCCGAGCATCTGGTGCGCCCTGAAGCGGTCAAGGAGTTGATCAGCCGCAGCGGCACCGAATGGATCGCCGTGCTCAGCCAGGATGTCCTGCGCCTGCAAAATGTCGGGGACTTTGTGTGTGAGTGGTTTTTTGACTTCCACACGCTACCGTTTGATGTCGCACGCGTGCAGGTCACGCTGGGGCGCGCATTCGGTATGGCACGCCTGCGGGGCAAAGGCTACGCGTTGGTCGACGAGCCCGAACATGAGTTGCTCGGCGATAGCCGCCCCATCCGCGAACTGCGCAAATTGCTGGCTAAGCTCGCGCCCACGGAATCACCGGTACTGATTCGCGGCGACAGCGGCACCGGCAAAGAGCTGGTGGCCAAGACCCTGCATCGCCAATCCCAGCGCCATGCCAAGCCGTTTGTCGCGATCAACTGCGGTGCGATTCCCGAACACCTGATCCAGTCCGAACTGTTCGGCCATGAGAAAGGTGCGTTTACCGGCGCGCACCAGCGCAAAGTCGGGCGCATTGAGGCGGCCCACGGCGGCACGCTGTTTCTCGATGAAATCGGCGATTTGCCGATGGAGCTGCAAGCCAACCTGCTGCGTTTTCTGCAGGAAAAACAAATCGAGCGCGTCGGCGGCAGCCAACCCATCCCGGTGGATGTGCGCGTACTGGCGGCGACCCACGTCGACCTGGAGGCGGCAGTTGCGAAGGGCACCTTTCGTGAAGACCTGTATTACCGACTCAATGTCCTGCAGGTGATCACCGCTCCGCTGCGCGAGCGCCATGGTGACGTGGCGATGCTGGCCAATCACTTTTCACGCTTCTACAGCCAGGAAACCGGCCGGCGCCCGCGCAGTTTCAGCGAAGATGCGCTGGTGGCGATGGGGCAACACCCGTGGCCGGGCAATGTGCGCGAGTTGGCCAACCGCGTGCGCCGTGGCCTGGTGCTGGCTGAAGGGCGCCAGATCGAAGCCGTTGATCTGGGACTGCAAGGCGAGCAGGCATTCGCGCCGCCGATGGCTACACTGGAAGATTACAAGCACCGCGCCGAACGTCAGGCGCTGTGCGATGTGCTCAACCGGCACAGCGACAACCTGAGTGTCGCGGCCCGTGTGCTGGGGGTTTCCCGGCCGACGTTCTACCGGTTGCTGCACAAACACCAGATCCGCTAGGGCGGGTAAACCGAAAAGCCCCGCAACGACCCTTATCGTTGCGGGGCTTTTCCTTGATCGTTCCCACGCGCAGCAAAGGAATGTAGCTTGGGACGCTCCGCGTCCCGCTGTCCCTAGAAGTAATACGGAAACTTCAAACTGAACGTAAAGTCCGGCGCATCATCCGTCATCCCAATCGACAGGTTCGGCACAATCGTCAGGTTATCCGACGCCGCAATCGTCATGCCCACGTTGAAATAACCGGCGTTGGCATCGCTGGACACCACCGACTGCCAGTCCTGGCCGCTCTGCTTGACCTTGCTTTTGCGTTGTACCAGGTCGGAAACCGAAAACGACATACTCATCTTCTCGTTGAGGGCAAAGGCTACGCCCACGCCGAACTGGAAGCTGTCGCCCAGGCTGATTTTGCCGGGGATTTTCTGGTTGACGTTGGGGCTGATGTCGCTGAACGAGTCTTCGAAGTTGTGGGTATAGGACAGCGAGCCGAACAGCACAGCCGGGTCGAAGGTCTTGACCAGGGAAATGCCCGGCGTCACCGACCACACACCGTTACCCGTAGGCAGGTTTTCCGGTACGGCGAGGTTATCGTTGCCAGGTTGCTCGATCAGCTTGATGCCATACGGTTCCTGGCCGGTAGGGGCCTTGACGCGTACCGACACCACCGCATCCGGCAGGCTGGCGCTTTCGTCGAGAAACTTGTACGCAATACCGAAGTTGACATCGCCGATGGTCGGGTCGCGGGTGACCGTCCCTTCCGATGTGGCGTTGGAGTTGCCGCCGGCACCCCCCGATTGGTAGGTCGACTCGCGGTAGACCACCGGCACGTTCAAGTCGAACTGCCAACGGTTATCCAGGTTGTAACGGCCGGTGAGGTCCAGGGTCCAGCTGTCCGACTTGATTCGATCCAGGTTGATATTGCCGAGGAAAATCGAGTCCAGCGCCAGAAAACCGTTTAGTGACAACTGGCGTGCGTCGTAGCGGGCATAGGTGATGCCGGTTTCAAAGCTGAACTTGCCGTTGCCAAAAAAGCCGCTGGCTTCGTTGTACAAGTTGCTCACGCTTTGCGCCGGGGCGGAGTCGTCCTTCAGGCTCTGCCCGTATGAACTGCCACCCGCTGCGCCGCCGGAGGCCGCAGCGGCGCCGACGCCGCGCGTATTACCGGCCACCGTGGTGCCGCCTTTCTGGAAGTCGGCAGGTGATTTGGCCAAGCGTTTCGGGGCGGGTGTGGCGGGCTGGTCTTCTACTTGTCGAACACGTTGCTCCAATACGGCCAGTGCTTTTTGCTGCACTTCATAGCGTTGCTTGAGCTCCATCAGCTCCTGTTTCAAACTTTCAATGTCGGTATCCGGCGCGGCATAAAGCACGGATGCGGGGAGGAGCGTACTCAAACAAACCACGGCACGTAACGATAACGATCGATGCATGAAATAAGCCGTCCCTTTCTAATGCGTAAGTGTCGTGGATCAGCGTAGTTCAATAACCTGCAGGGCGAAGGCCCTTGAGTTGATCAAGGTTCAGGTTCTGCGTGATGTTGTTCAAGCCGTTGTTACCCAGGACAACATTGAGCTGGGTCAGGTTGTTCACGAAATTGCTGTTGCCTTGAATAATCGTGCCTTGCAGGACGTTGCCACCGCCGATTTGCTGCACCACGTTGCCCTGGTTGTTATTGGCCAGGAGCGCCATTTGCAGCCCGCCGTTCTTGGCCGTGACCGTGACTTGGCCTGCCGCAGTGCCACCGGTAATCGGCTGGCCTGCCATCAATGCTTGCCCAGACTGCACGTAGTTGGCGGGTGCCAAGCCGTTTTTGTTGACGTTGATGTCGACGCCGTTGGTGGCTGTATTGCCATCACCGGCTGCGCGCACGCTTTGCACGACGCCTTGGCCGCTGCCCAGGCCGGCGCCACCCACGACGGTGCCGGTGCCTTGCGGCTGCTTGATCACGCCGCTGCCGTCGTTACCGGTAATCTGCACGTAGAACTGCGGGGTGATGGTGGATGAGTTGACCTGCATGTTGGCGGTGCCGGTGACGGTCGCACCGGCGGCGTTGGTCCAGGTGCTGCTCATCACAATGCCAAAGCTGACAATCCGCCCGGGCATCACATAACGCCCACGCAGGTCAGCCATTTCCGAGTCCTTGAGTTCAATCGGCTTGAACACCGACGAAGCATAAACAGGTGCTGAGGCTGCCAGGCACATGACCGTCAGCCAACGGAGAGTGTTCATCGTTTGCTCCTGGAGCGTCCTGCTCCTTATTGCGCTTCTAGAAGAAGTCGCTCTGGATAAAACCGAATTCCATCAATTCACTGTCGCGTACCGGGCTGAACGCGTTCAGCGGGTTCTTGGCGGTCAGCGGGGTGGGCGGCGTGAGCAGGGCATTGGTCTTGTCATAGCCCTCGCCGATCACCGCGAACACAATGCCGTTCCAGCCTTTGACAAAATCGTCTTTGGCATAGCGCTTGTTACCCAGCACGGGGTCGCCGATATATACCCAGTCCTTGTCGGCACGCTGCAGCACCACAAAGTGCTTGTAGCCGCGAATATCCAGCAGCACGACGACGGGCACTTTCACGGTAATCAGCACCTCAGGCGTAATCCGGTAGCCCTTGGCGCGCATGTGGATGCTTTCCAGGTAGCGCTTCATGTCGAGCATCGAGAAGCCCTGGGTGCGCACCAGGTCCTGGTCGGCGTTGACCAGCATGCCCTTGATGACGTGGTCTTCATCCACGTCCATCCAATAGGCTTGGCGCAAGATGGTCGCCAGCGCGGCGGCGCCGCAGCTGAAATCGGTTTTCTGTTCCACCAGGTTGGCGAATTTGCGTTCGCGGATGCTCTCGACCTTCTTGTACATCAACCCACCGCCGGGCATGACGATTGCCACTTGCCCTGCCAAGGCCTGGCCGGTGAGTGCGAGCAGAAGGAGGGCGGCAACGAGGCGCATGATCGTATGACCTGTTGGACACTGGAAATAAAAAGGGCCTTGTTGCCAAGGCCCTATCTGGATCAGAAGCGAGTGATTGCTACGTTGTTCTGACCCTGGTTGTTGCTGCCCGACAGAACGTTGGAGTTCGACACCCCAGAGCTGTAGTTCATCGAGTTGTTCACGCTGGCGTTGTTGACGACAGGTTTGGTGCTCCAGCCGTGGCCGCTGCTCAGGTTGAGAGTCAGGTTGCCCGACACGTCCTGCACACCGGTGACCGCTGCTGCGCCACCATCGCCATTGCCCGAGGCAATGGCAGTGCTGTTGCTGGCTTGGTTGGAGGTGCCCGACGCAGCGTTCAACTGAATGATGCCCGACGCGTTGTTGCCGCTGTCGTTGAGCGAAGCGTTGTTTTTGGTGCCGCTGTTGAGCACGAAGTTGCCGGTGTTCGATTGTGCGGTACCGGCGCTGGCGAACACGAAGTCGGCATCACCGGAAACGATGGCCACGTCGTTTTTGCCTTGGTTGTTGTCACCGCTCAGCACGTTGCCGTTCGCTACGCCACTGATGTGGTTGTAGGAGTCATTGGCCGAAGCGTTGTTTTTGGTTTTGTCATTGATCACCACGTTGGAGTGGTTGCTTTGACCGTCAAGCGTGGTTGCGGCAGCCGTGGTTGGCGCAGGCGGTGGACTCGCTTGAGCAGCAACAGCCATGAGCGCAGCGAGAGCGAAAGCCAGTGGTTTAAGAGCCATTGTAGGTTTCATGGTGTATCTCCTTGCTTCTAATTAGTTGGTTAAGTGTTGGTACGGTCTAACTATCGACTCAGCTCCATCAGTTGAGTCGTACATTCAGGGTGTTAGCCACTCGGTTCCCCACCCCGGCGCTCTGGTTGACCTGAACCACTCCACGGCTGCCGGTGAAGGCCTGGTCGCTGGTAACGACCTGGCGGCTGCCAGTGATAGGGGTCAACCCTGAGTCGGTTGCAAGCGCAACGTTCTGTTGCGACATGACGCTGTCGTCGATGCTTTGCGGGCCAGCGCTGACGCTGATTCGCACGGCATTGATCATCTGGTTCTGGGCCCCGGCAGACTGATTGACGCTCAGTGCACCGTTGCCACTACTGAAAGAGTTGCCCTGGATCGCGGCTTTGGCGTTGAGGGCGCGGTCGGCGGCCGCACCGCTGATTTTTTGCGTGACGGCGATGTTCGTCTGGGCGTTGCGGCCCACGGCAATGGCAACGTTGTTGCTCAGCTGTTGCTGATCGCCGGCGGCCTGGTTGACCGTGACAACGCCGTTGTATTGCTTGCCCGAGTTATCGATGGTCGCGTTGTGGGTGCTGTCGGCCAGGGCGGCTGTGCAGCTGAGCGCGGCAAGAAGCATCCATGAGCGGGTCATTTCATTGCCCCCCCGACCATGCCGCTGATGTTGCTCAGTGGGGCGAGGCCGCTGGATATCGCGCCGTTTACCGTGCCGGCGATGCCGCCGCCGCTGCCGCTGTGGCCCGCTGCGCTGCCTGCGCCCAGGTTGTTGCCACTGCCGATATTGTTCAGGCCGGTGATATCGCCGTTGGGCATGATGCTGCGCGTAATGCTTGAGCCACTGCTGATGCCCGCGATGTCGTTGTCGCTGAGCTCATTGTTGGAGGCATGGAAGATTTGCGCAGACGGGTTGGCATTGACGGTGGTGGGGTAGGGGTCGACGCTGCGTGCACGGCCTATCGAATACGGTTGCACCTGGCGTTCAATCACGATCACACCGTCACCTGCCGCGAGCACTGGAAGGCTCACGCTGGCACTCAATGCACCGCTGATCAGCAGGAGGCTCAATAAGCCTTGATTGTGTGTGTCCACGGCAATGTTCCTTATTCTTCGCGCTGACCCTAAACAGCGCTGTTAGGGAAAGAGCAGAACGCGTGCCGCTTTTGATTTTTTATTGATATTCAGTAGGTTGCGATTAAATCGAGGGGAAGTGGTGGCCGAGGTGTTTCATCAAAGAGACACTCGCCACGCATCGGGATATGCGCAGCCCCACCTGCCGGCTGTCTCAGCGATGTAACAGTACGCCTGGCAAAACCCTGAATCCGCACCAGGCGGGCGATTCAGACGGGGGAGGTGTTTCAAAAATGGACACTACAGGCACACGCCAGCCCGTGGGTGCAGGCAGGTTCAGCCCTTTGGCGCTTTACGCGGGATGGAGTTGAGCACGGGGTTGCCGTCCTGATTCTGGGTCAGGTAGACCGGCAAAACCTTGGGCAAGGAAGGGATGAGGTTGTTGACCTCGTTGATGTTGTAAATGCCGCCGATGCGAATCGCCCCGGTACTGGCATCTGCCAGCATCACCGGTTTGTTCAGGTAGCGGTTGATCAATGGCAACGCGTCGGCCAGGGCCAGGTTGTCGAGCACCAACTTGCCCTGGCGCCATGCCAGGCCTGCGTCATTGGGGTTGATCGCAGCGACTTGCGGGCTGGCGTCGCCCTGGTCGTAGCTGGCTTGCATTCCAGGGCTGAGCGGCACGCTCGCGTGCAGTGTGTCGCTGGAAATCTGCACCGAGCCTTCCAGCAACATCACCCGGACCTGGTCTTCATATTTCCAGACGTTGAATTGGGTGCCGGTGACGCGCACCTGTCCTTCACCCGCTTTCACAATAAACGGGTGACGGCTGTCATGGGTGACGTTGAAAAACGCTTCGCCCTTTTTCAAGGTGACTTGGCGCTGGTCCTTGTAATTGCTGTAGACCAACTCGGTGCCCAGGTTCAACTCTACCTGGCTGCCGTCGCCGAGGGTGACCTTGCGCAGGCCATTGGCAGCGTCGAAATGCTCAAAGGAACTGGGCAACCAACCTGCTTCCCAGCCGGTGAAGGCTGCCAGCGGCAAGGCAGCGAGGCAGATCGCTGCAGCCACGGCGTAAGTGCGCAATCGGCTGCGCGGCTTGAACGGCACTACCACCGGCGACGGCTCGCTGCGCGGCAGGTGGTCAGCCACGTCCCAGATTTCCAGCATGGCGGCATATTCGAACGCGTGCAGCGGATCGGCATCGTGCCATTGCGCAAAAGACTGACGTTCGACTGCCGTGCAATCACCGGCATGCAGGCGCATGCACCAATGCGCGGCGGCGTCGGTGATGGCGTCATATTCGGCTTCTGAAAGGGACTTTTCGCTCATTAACTCATCCTGATTTCACACATTCTAACCCCTCGAGGCGGATGGCGAGAACAGCCATCATGGCGATTGCACATCAATTGGAACTTATTCTCGTTTGAAAACATCAGAAATCACAGGACACGAGTCCGTCATTCCCACAATGGAGAACGAACATGCTGAAGAAAACCTTAATCGCCCTGTGTGCAACCACCGCGCTGCTCAGTGCCGGCGCCGCCTTCGCCGATAAGCCCGGCGCGGGGTGGATTCCTATCGAGAAGGCCATTGAGACCGCCAAGACCAAGGCCGGCTACATCGAGGTCTACAGTGCCGAAGCCGATGACAACGGCTATTGGGAAGTCAAAGGTCGCAAGTCCGACGGCATCGTTTATGAAGCGCGCATTGACGGCGCCTCCGGCAATATCCTGCGTGACCAGAAAGACTGAGGCCTTCCCGGGGGCTGCTCAGGCCCCCGGGTCCAACAGGCGGCCCAAGTGAGTAATCAGGTAGGTTACTGAATCGGCATTGGCCAAAATGGTGTCAATCCGTTTGTCGGGGTCGGTCATGAAGACTTGTCGGGCGTCATCAAGGTTTTTGGCGCCAGTGGTACTGAAAACTTTTCGTTTAATATCACTGGTTTTAGTGTCATTTCCGAAGTCTTTCCAGACCCCTTTGCTGACTTGAATCTTGAACAGTCTCGCCGAAGGCGTCTGCGTGGACAACGCAGTACTGCGTTGAGCCTCCAACTCGTCCCTCAGTGCCTTGCCGCGAGGCTGCGCTGGGCTGATGAGTTCAGAGAACGGCAGCATGCTATTAAGGTAGGCGATGTCTTCAGTATCGAGTTTTGAGTGCGTCAGTTCGTGAATCAGGGTGCTTGCTCTGGCATGGGATGGCGCATCGAAGGGGGCGTTGAGGTGGTTGTAGTAAATACCCAGGTCCGGGTGAAAGAATCGAGTGACCAAATACAGCCTGTTTTTAATATCACCTCGCCTAGTAAAGGCGAAACTACTTTCCGGATTCAGTCGGCTGGATCCGATGACAAAGCGCATGGAGTCTGGTCCGGTCAAGCTATGGTCGCTTAACTCACCAAGGATCTCATCGACGATGTTCTTGATTTTCTGCACTTGAGCAGGGGGCAGGCTGACGACACTGAACATTTCCCCTAAAAAAAGGCCTACCCGGCTAGTGGGATTGCGTAGTACTGAAAAGAGCGCGATGTTGCGCTTGCAGGTGAGGGCGTAGTGGGTCGCCATATTCAAGGCTTCTTTGATGACTTGGGCTTTCCACTGTGCAAGTGCGCCAATTGCCCGGATTCCCGTCGCTTCAATGTTGATCCCCAACCGATGCTCGTATCGCTCCCGCATAAGCGACTGGATTGCGCCGAAGCGTGTGTCTTGGTGGTTGAGGTCCAATACCCAGTGGCCTTGTGCATTGCGACCAACATGTGGTCCATTATGTTCGTCGTTGGCCAGGCGCCAGTGTTCTGCGGTTTTTTTGACTGAATAAACCTTGCCTTCCACTGGCACGTAGTTTTTCAAGGTTTTATTATCTTTATAGGTATGGGTGAGGTTGCTCTTTTCCAGATCCTTGAGGGCGATTTCGTGATCCTCGAAAGGCTGCAACTGCGTGCGCGCGGAGGCGGTGATATCCAGGGTTGCCAAGGAGGTGGCGGTGGGCAGTGATTCGTCTGGCAACTCGGCCTGCGGCATCGCTGTTTCCAGGGGGAGCGGTTTCTCGGTGCCTTCAAGCGCACCGCGCAAAGCGGCCATTTCCGCCACGCCCAAGATAAAGTCCTTAAGCGCCGCCTTCCACTGGTGCAGTTGCAGCTCTTCGGCGGAGCGCTTGAACAGTGTGTAGGCACGCCAAACCGTCAGAGGATACGAGAGCTTTCCAGCCATGAACTGCACGGCTGTAGGGATTTTCTCGCTGAAAAACTGGGTCACTTTGTCCCATAACACCTTGGCACCTTTCTCGAATTGGCAGGCCAGCATCTTGTGCAGGACCTGTTTGGTCTCATCGAACAGGTAGTGAAGGAGGTTCCCGCCGATGGCCGACGAGCCGAGACGGATGTCGGAGGGGCTCTGTTGGTTGTTTTGCAGCAGTCTGCTGTAAGTCGCCTGATGCGCGGCCTCCAGGTGCTGTATGACGCAGTCCTGAAGCACGCCCGGCCGGTTCAGCTCGTCCAGCAACGCCTGCTCGGTCGCGTATTCCTTGAGCACATGGTTTTCGCTGTAGGGCGCGTACAGCACCACGGGGCCGATGCCGGTGGTTTTAGCGCTGATCAGGTACATGCCCACTACCTTGACGGTGCTGGCACCTTCGGTCGCGATCAGCTCCAGTGGACGCATCATGGCGGTTGTACCGTCGAGCGCCTCACGTGCCACGGCGTCGGGCATGTTGAACACCTGCTGGACGAGACTCTGGGCCGCCGCTGAAAGACGTTCTTGCAGCCTTTGCTCGTGGGCGTATTGCAACAGTTGCCAGGGCAGTTGTCGGCAGAATAGACGCCGGCGTTTGCGCGCGGCATCAGTTTGGGTGTCCAGGTGGCTTCGCAACAGGTTCTGGTAGACGGTTTTCAGATCCAATTGTCTGACCATCTGGATCACTGCAGTCCCGTCGAGCGTGGCCGGCAGGGGCGTGGCGGTACATGAGCGTGGGCTGATGATTTCGGCATTCAGCTCCGGCCAGTGCCGCAAGGCAAAGTCGGTCAGGCTGTAATCATGGATATCGAGGGCCTGATGCATGGGGATCACGATGTCATCGGGGTTGAGCGTTTGGTCGGGAAAACGTTTCTTGAGTAGTGCCTGAAGCGCCGTGAACGCATGTTTGCGGATGGGCGTGATGTCATGCAGGAAGTCTTGTTCGTCGGGGGCGCTGTTGTGGTATTGCTCCAGTAGCTCTGCTTGGTGAGCCTGATCCTCCGGCGACGCCATGGCCAACCAGACGGGCAGGGCCTGCTGGTTGCTCATCATGCGGGCCACCGCGATGGTCCTTGCAAGGTTGGTCGGCGCCGGCTGTTCCAAGACCGTATCCAGGCGGTCTTGCAAGGCCCGCGCGGGCAGCTTCATGGAAAGCAAGTGATCAACCTTGTCCATGACGTAGGCGTTATAGGTTTCCAGGCGATTATTCAATACGTTGTCGTCAATGCGTTGCAGTGGGCCCAGTCGATAAACCTGATGGGGTATATGCAGGGAGATTGGCAGGTTTTCCAGCAGGCTCAAGCGCTTGATCGGGTGCTCCAGGCGCTGTGTTAATTCTTCGCGCAAGGTTTGAATCGAGGTAAATACCTCATGCCCATTCCGGGGTGTCCAGAGCACGACTTGGCCGGAGCGCTCGGGATCGATACCGCCGCGTTCAGTCAGTACAAACGTGTTGGCAAGGGGCTTGGGTTCAGCAAGGGTGCCAATGCCCAGTGTCAATGAGTAGGCGTCCGGCAGAAAGCCGTTGAGGCCATGCCGGGTCAGGCGCAAAAGGCTGTCGGGCTGCAGGACGGTGTCAAGTACCGCATAGCTGCGGGCGTTGATGGTTTTATCCAGTCGCCTCAATTCGGCCTCGCTGCTCAAACCAAGGAGCATCGAGCGGGCATGTTTATCGCTGGCGTTGCCGAGGAACAGGCGAGGGAGTTCGCGCATCTCGGTGTTGGCAAACACTTTCATGGTGCGCTCAATCACCCTGTTGAAGGTGCTCAGGGTTAGAGCGGGTAACTTCAGTGCTACATGTGGCTCGATTTTTTTGTAAAACCAGACCTTGTCGGACTTGGGAATCGGGCGCGCCTCAAGACTCAGACGCTCGATGAAGTGTTCAACCATGCCCAGGGAAGACACTGGCGGGCGCTCTTCCCGTTCTTGGGCGGGCGTGTCGTAGGTGTTGATGTAGACCTCATCAGCCTTGAGATCCAAACGCTGTAACTGCAACTCCGCGTCCAGGGCCAGAGCGGCCATGCCTCGTAATGTCGGATGCTTTTGGCGTTCGATAGCCAGCTCGGCCTCGGCGGCCTCCAGGCGCCGCAAGTGCCGTTTGGCGAGCTCTGCCTTTACGTCATTACCGCGTGTGACAGGGTGGACGGTCCAGCGGCCATTGGTCTCCAGTGGTGCCAGGCGATCATCCAGCATGATGCGCACATCCAGTGCGCAATCGAGCAGGGCGGCCAGATCTACTTGGCCATCGCTGTTGCGGTGAAGCTCTAGCGCGTAGTGCATATTGTTGGTTTGTTTGAGTGCAATATCTTGGACCATGCCGGTAAAAACGCTGCCGGTGATAGGCCGGAAGGCAACGTTTATCTGGTCCAGGCCGGTAAACGTGTTGCGCTCGTCCAGGGACAGGAAGTTGAGCAATTCATCTTTATGCCCTGCAGTCTTGAGCATGCTCAATAAAGTATCTTTCAAATCATTGCGGTCTTTGAGTATCTGCAAGCCACGAGACTGCGTGTAAAGGTAAGCACAGGTTTCGTGGATCATCAGCGTGCTGGCCAGCTCCACGTAGTGCTGGTACGGCGCGTGGATGCGGACTTTTTCCACGCTCAGTTTTGTCGCATAGGCGCTGCGAGCGGACTGGTCGCTGATGAACGCGGCCTGGAGAGTGTGACTTTCGTCGGCGCTGATAATCTGTTCCTGGCGCTTGAACAGTACATCGACGCGAAACTTGTCAGCGATAACCTGGGCGAAAAGATCCAGGCGTGAGGTGCCGCTGCCGATGTCTTCGTTCCAGTAAGTTTGCAGCAGGCTGTCCAGCAGCTTTGACAGGGTGCTGGAGGTCTGTTCGATCAGCGTTTCCCAGTACTGTTGATCTTGGTCCAGTTGGGCGTGGGTGAAGGCGCTGGTGACATGTTTGGGGTTAAAGAACTCGCGGGTTTGCGCCGAAGGCCAGGCATGTTTCAGGTAAAACCGTAGGAGTGCTTCGCTTAATGGTAGGGAATCCACCCAGCGCCGATTGCTTTCGTCCGGGTTTTGTACAAAACAGTTCACCCGCGTGTCGCGCTGATCCAGGCCTGGGAAGTAAGGGCGCGCCATGATGCCGAGCAGCGTATTGAGCATGTCTGGCAAGGCGGGGATTTTTTGCAGTTGCAAAAGCATGGCGTGTACGTTGGCCTGCTGGCAGGCTTGCAGGGTCTGCTCCTGGTCGGCCATGACAATTCCTTCGATCGTGGCGGTGCTCAACGTCATGGCCGTGCCAACGGGTAATGCGTTGCGTTGGGCAATCGACAAAAACCTCATCAAGTCAACGCGCTGCACCGGGTCCGCCAACTGCTCGCCGACCTCGAGCAGCAGCGCGGCGTGGCTGCCAGACACTTGAATGCCGCCATAGGGCGTGTAAAGCAGGGCCTTGCCCTCGTCCGGTGTGGGGCTTATCAAAAACGCGCCGGCCAGTGGAATCGCTGCTTGGCCTTCCACGCTGATCAACAGCTTTTCGACACACATGGGATGGTCGCGCAGGGCATCCTGGCGGGCGGCGTCAGTGGCGTAATACAGGTTATGCAGCCAATTGAGGTCCTTGACCGTCAGCCCCAGCTCAAGCTCGCGCTCACTGAGTGTGCATCTGCTGATAGGGAGCAGGAATTCGTCGAAGAAATACGGTGGGGTCAGGCGGACCATAGTCTGTTTCCATTGTGCAGAGGAAACCACAGGGTAAGGACGCGTCCGCGGCGAGCGGGGGTAAATAATGAGGCCGTGCGCAAGTTGACAGCAGGCGCAGTGCGTGGTGTTTAATCAACCGCCTGAATGTCCATTCGTTGCCCCCATCCAATCATAAAAACGGAGCTTCAAATGTCTGCGCAGTCTCCGACAGTTGCCACGGCTTCAACCTTCATCGGTTTCACTGAACTGGTGGCTTTGCTACACCAGGTATTCGTCAGGCATGGGGCCTCGTCAGAGGTGGCGGCCCTCCTGGCGCACAATTGCGCCAGCGCCGAGCGCGATGGCGCCCATAGCCATGGCATCTTCCGCATCCCCGGTTACCTGAGCACCCTGGCCAGCGGCTGGGTCGACGGCAAGGCCACACCCGTGGTCACGGACGTGGCTTCCGGCTTTGTGCGGGTAGACGCCTGTAATGGCTTCGCTCAACCCGCGCTGGCAGCCGCACGCTCATTGCTGGTGGAAAAAGCCCGCAGTGCCGGGATTGCGCTGCTGGCTATTCACAACTCCCATCATTTCGCCGCGTTGTGGCCCGATGTCGAACCTTTCGCCGAAGAAGGGCTGGTGGCGCTGAGCGTGGTCAACAGCATGACCTGTGTCGTGCCCCATGGCGCCGACCGCCCACTGTTCGGCACCAACCCCATCGCATTCGCCGCCCCACGTGCAGACGGCGCGCCCATTGTGTTCGACCTGGCCACCAGCGCCATCGCCCATGGCGACGTACAAATTGCCGCACGCAAGGGCGAGCGCTTGCCGCCGGGCATGGGCGTCGACAGCCTGGGCCAGCCGACCCAGGACCCCAGGGCCATTCTTGAGGGCGGGGCGTTGCTGCCGTTTGGCGGGCACAAGGGCTCGGCGTTGTCGATGATGGTCGAATTACTGGCGGCAGCCCTGACGGGTGGAAACTTCTCGTTTGAATTCAATTGGTCGGATCATCCCGGCGCACGCACGCCCTGGACCGGGCAGTTGTTGATCCTGATCGACCCGGGCAAAACGGCTGGGCAAAACTTTGCCGAGCGCAGCCAGGAACTGGTGCGGCAGATGCATGCGGCGGGGTTGCGGCGGTTGCCGGGGGATCGGCGCCATCGCACACGGGCGAAGTCGCAGGAAACAGGTATCGCGATTGACGCGAAGGACCTTGAGCAGTTGCAGGCACTCGCCGAAGGCTAAAAGGGGCTGCGCCAGCGGCGCAGCCTCAAGGGTGTAGTTGCGATGGCTTAGTTGGGATGACTTAGCTGCGCTGGATTAGTTGCGACGGCCCAGCAACAGGCCCACCACCAGGCCAAAGCCTGCGGAAATCGCCACGGTCTGCCACGGGTGGCCACCGATGTAGGTTTCGGTGGCATCGACCACCGGCTTGCTGCGTTCACGCACGTTGGACACCGAGTCCAGCGCCTGTTTGAGCTTGATGGCAACCTGTTCGCGCAAGGTTTCACCTTCCTCGCCTACCAGGGAAGCGCTGCTCTTGAGCAGTTTGTCCGATTCTTCGATCAACGCCGTCAGTTCACTGAAGGCTTGATCCTTGATTTGGTCTTCGACAGCTTGGGCGGCGGTTTTACGGGCCATTGTGTGACTCCTTGCGAGTGAAAGTGACAGTGAACAATGGAGTATCGGGCGGCGGCAAAAGTTGCAGTTTTTTTGCCTCGCGCTATTTGAGGGCAAAATCCGAATCAGGATATTTCGGCCCACAGTGTAAGATGTCACCTATTTGTGCAGCAGGTAATTCAACATGAGCTTCAATCTGGCCAACAAAACCCTCGCCGAGCGCGCCGAGCTGGAAGATGAAAAGTCCCGCCTCTACGACCTGTGGCAAACCAACCTGGGCAAGGCCAAAGGCGAAGCGGCGCGGTTGTTCGGCGAGCGCGCCAAGCGCAAAGGCAAGTGGGCCGAGTGGGTGCGCGCCGAGCTTGACGGCATGTCGCCGCCGGAGTTTTCCAACATGGTGCGCAGCGAAGTCAACAAGCTGATGGCGGCGGCTAAATAAAGCACGCCACAATCGCCTCACGTACTTTAAGCAACAGCGGATCAAGCTGGGCCTGGGTGCGCCAACCCAGCTCCACCGGGTAGCGCGGCAGCGCCAGCGGGCAGGGCAGCACGCGCAAGCCGGTCATCTGCGCAATCGCCTCGGCGGCATGCCCGGGAATTGTCGCCACCGCCGTGCTGCCCTTGAGTAAAAACGGCAACGCGGCAAAGTGGCTGGTCGACGCACACACCTGGCGGCCCAACCCGTGCGCCGCCAGCCCTTCATCGGTAATCCCGATAAACCCGCCTGATGACACCAGCACATGCTCGCGTGTGACGAATTCCGCCAGGCTGATGCGGTGCTGGTCTGTCGCCAGGCTGTGTGGGTCGACCAGGCAGCGGTAGTCACCTTCGCCCAGCACTTGGCGGCTCAGCCTGCGCTCGGCAAACCCACCGGCTGTGATTGCCAGGTCAAGGCTGCGGTCGAGCAGGGCCGCGGCAACGATTTGGCTGTGGGTCTGGCGGAAGATCACCCGCAGTTTCGGCGCTCGCCGTGCAATTTCCTCGATCAGTCGACGGCCATGGGCGATCTCGAAATCATCGGATAAGCCCAGCACCACCGAGCGCCCGTGATAGTGCGGGTGGTCTGGGTTAATCATCGCCAGGCTCTGGCGGCAGCGGTCCAACGCTTCGCTGATCACCGGTTTCAATTGATTGGCGCGCAACGTCGGCGCCAAGCCACGACCGGTGCGCACGAACAGTTGATCGCCATACACCTCGCGTAAACGGCGCAAGCCTGCGCTGATCGCCGATTGGGTGACGCCCAGGCGCAACGCCGCGCGGCTGGCACTGGACTCATCATGCAGGGCTTCGAAGGTTTTCAGCAGGTTCAAATCAACCTGGGCGATATTGATTTGGCTCATATCATTTAGCACTGAGGTGGGCTTTATTCATGATCGAGGCTGGCTGGAGAATGGGCAACCCCCCTTATTCGGAGTGATCGTGATGCCTGTTTCAACAGTGGCTGCTTTGCAAATCGGTTCGCTGCCCGGTGGCAAGGCTGAGACCCTGACGCAAATCCTGTCCTATGAGGACGAAATACGCCGTAGCGCGGTGCAATTGGTGGTGCTGCCCGAGGCCGTGCTGGGTGGCTATCCCAAGGGCGAAAGCTTCGGCACCCAGTTGGGTTATCGCTTGCCGGAAGGCCGCGAAGCCTTCGCGCGGTATTTTGCCAATGCCATCGACGTGCCGGGCGTCGAGACCGAGGCGCTGGCTGGGTTGTCTGCGCGCACCGGTGCCAGCCTGGTGATCGGTGTGATTGAGCGCAGTGCCAGTACCTTGTACTGCACGGTGCTGTACTTCGAACCCTCGGGCGGCCTGGTGGCCAAGCACCGCAAGTTGATGCCCACCGGCACCGAACGGTTGATCTGGGGCAAAGGCGATGGCTCGACCTTGCCGGTGATCGACACCGCGGTAGGCCGCGTGGGTGGCGCGGTGTGCTGGGAAAACATGATGCCGTTGCTGCGCACGGCGATGTACGCCAAGGGCGTGGAAGTCTGGTGCGCGCCAACGGTGGATGAGCGTGAAATGTGGCAGGTGAGCATGCGCCATATTGCCCATGAGGGTCGCTGTTTTGTAGTGAGCGCGTGCCAGGTGCAGGCATCGCCGCAGGCGCTGGGCGTACAGGTGGCCAACTGGCCGTCAGAGCGCCCGTTGATCGCCGGCGGTAGTGTGATTGTCGGGCCGATGGGCGACATTCTGGCCGGGCCGTTGCTCGGGGAGGCGGGGCTGTTGACGGCGCAGATCAACACCGATGATTTGGTGCGGGCGCGTTATGACTATGACGTGGTGGGGCATTACGCGCGGCCGGATATTTTCGAGCTGGTGGTGGATGAGCGCGCCAAACCAGGCGTGCGCACGCTCACTGACTAAAACGCGGTAGAAAACCTGTGGGAGCTGGCTTGCCTGCGATAGCGCCGTGTCAGGCACAGCTATGTTAACTGACACGCCGCTATCGCAGGCAAGCCAGCTCCCACATTGGCTTTTCAGCGTTTGGAGGAGTGTGACGCGAACCACTCCTCGCGGGTCATCTCCCAAATGTCCCGCGGGAAGGTGCCTGCGACAAATTGGCCTGCCTGCGTCCTGATCAAGCGCATGCCGGTGCGTTCTGATATGCGCCGCGATCCGTGGTTGGGTGCGGCTTTGGGCACACGCATCAGCGGGCGCTTGAGCACATCGAACCAGTACTCGGTCACCGCCGCACTGGCTTCGGTCATAAAACCCTGGCCTTGCCACTGCGGGCCCAGCCAGAAGCCTCGGTTGTCGTCTTGCTCGTCCGTCAGGTTGATATTGCCGATCAACTGTTCCGGCGCATTTTTGAGGCAGATCGACCAATGCCATTGGTCGCCACGGGCCATGCCCGGCAAGGCGACCTGTTCCAGATAGCGGCGCGCACCGTCGGCCGGGAAGGGCCAAGGCACCTCGTCGCTGAGGTAGCGCACCACTTCCCAATGCGCGAATTGCTGCTGGATGGCCTCGGCATCGTCCAGGGTCAGCGGGCGCAGGATCAGCCTTTCGGTGAACAACGTTGGTTGCATGGCATTTACCAAGTGGCCGTGTTCGGCACGTTCAAGGTGCCGCGATCGACAAAGCGCATGGTGCCGAACAGCCCACCCGCCAGTTTGCCGCGCAGCACGTAGGGCAGGTTGTTCAAGCTTTGCGTCTGGCTCAGGCCCAAGGTCTGGCGCAACACGGAAAACGCCGAAACGCTGACCGGCACGGTCAGCACGGTCTCGGAAAAGCGTGGGATGGAGCCTGATTGATCACTCACCCCCGACGCCAATGGCCGGCCATTGACGTCCAGGTCCAGGGCCACGCCGTTGTAGTCGATCGCCGTTTCATTGGGGTTTTGCACCCGCAGTTTCACGGCAAAGCGCACTTCCAGGTCCTGGCTTTGCAGGGGCTCGATGCCCACCACGGTGATATTCACCGGGTCACGATTGGGGAACAGCGCGCAGGCGCTCAAGGTCAGCAGCAATAACGATAGAACCATGAGCTTGCGCATATAAAAGGTGCTCCTATTTCGTGACGTCCGGATCCTGCATGACCTTGAGGGTAGAGGACTCCGGATCAAATTCATCTTCTTCCAGCTCTATGAACTCTTCCGGCAGGAAAATGTTCAGCAGGATTGCACAGAACGCGCCCACGGTGATCGGCGATTCGAAGATGTTGTGCAACGCCTTGGGCAGGTCGCGCAGCACTTCCGGCACGGCGGCCACGCCCAGGCCCATGCCCAGCGAGATTGCCACGATCAGCACATTGCGTCGGTGCAGCCCGGCTTCGGCGAGGATCTTGATGCCGGCCACGGCCACGGTGCCGAACATGATCAGGGTGGCGCCGCCGAGTACCGGCTTGGGCATCAATTGCAGGACCGCGCCGATCATCGGGAACAGCCCCAGCAGCACCAGCAGGCCGGCGATAAAATACGCCACATAGCGGCTGGCCACGCCGGTCAGCTGGATTACCCCATTGTTCTGGGCGAACGTCACCATCGGCAGGCTGTTGAAGGTCGCCGCCATCGCCGAGTTCAGGCCATCAGCCAGCAGGCCTGACTTGATGCGCTTGATATACAGCGGGCCTTTGACCGGTTGCTGGGAAATCATCGAGTTGGCGGTCAAGTCACCCGCGGCCTCCAGCGGCGAAATCAGGAAGATCACTGCGACCGGGATAAACGCCACCCAGTCGAACGAGAAACCGTATTTGAACGGCACGGGCACGCTGATCAGCGGCACGTGAGGCAACGCCGCCAGGTCGACGCGGCCGATCCACCAGGCCACGACAAAACCCAGCGTCAGGCCGATCACGATCGAACCCAAGCGCAGGAACGGGTTGCTGAAGCGGTTCAGGACCACAATGGTCAGCAGCACCAGCGCCGCCAGGCCCATGTTGCTCGCTGCGCCCAAGTCGCTGGCGCCAAAACCCCCGGCCATGTCGGTGACCGCCACCTTAATCAGCGACAAGCCCATCAAGGTAATGATGGTGCCGGTCACCACCGGGGTGATCAGTTTGCGCAGTTTGCCGATGAACTGGCTGAGCACCACTTCGATAAACGCCGCGAAAAAGCAGATACCAAAGATGGTCGAGAGAATTTCATCGGTGCCGCCGCCCCGGGCCTTGACCATAAAGCCGGCGCTGAGGATCACGCTGATAAACGAAAAGCTGGTGCCCTGCAGGCATAACAGGCCCGAACCGACCGGGCCGAATTTTCGCGCCTGCACAAACGTGCCGAGCCCTGACACAAACAGCGCCATGCTCACCAGGTACGGCACTTCGCTTTCAAGGCCAAGCACGCCGCCGACGATCAAGGTGGGGGTGATGATGCCGACGAAGCTGGCGAGCACATGTTGCAGTGCAGCGAAAATCGCGGCGGTAAAGTGCGGACGGTCTTCCAAGCCGTAGATCAGGTCGGATTTATAGCGGGGGCGAGGGGTTTGAGTGTCAGACAAAATACAGGCCCAGTAGGGAAAGGGGCGCGCAGGATGCCAGAAAGTACCGGCTGTCAGAAGTGTGTAAGAATTTTTTCGAAACTTCCTGCATAAAATTCACACACCTGCCGATACCTTTGGTAAGCCCACCCAACTATTACAACAAGGGTGCGCAAAGGTCAGAGCAGCGCGTTGACGCCGACTGATCGTGTCGCGGCAGGGACGCTCGCCAACACTACTTCTCGAGAGCACCCCTATGTCCCTTCGTAATCTGAATATTGCTCCGCGCGCGTTTCTGGGTTTCGCCTTCATTGCGTTGTTAGTGGTGCTATTGGGGGTGTTCGCCGTTAGCCGCATGACGCAGATCCGTCAGTCCTCGGTGGACATGAACGCCACGCAACTGCCCAGCGTCACTTACCTGGGCAACATCACCGAAAACGTACTGCGCCTGCGCATTCTCTCGTTCCGCGTGTTGGTCAACCGGGAACCTGCCAGCCTGCAGGAAGCCGAAACCCGAATTGGCGTACTCGTCGGCAAGGTGAAAACTGCCCAGGCAGGTTACGCCGGGCTCCCCACCGGCACCGAAGAGGCGGCCTTGTACAAGACCTTTGTCAGCACCCTGAACAACTACTTCCAGGCACAGGCCGAAATGCTGGCGTTGTCCAAACAAGGCAAAGTTGATGAGATGCGTACGTTGATCAACACGCGCATCAAGGACGGCACCGACCAGATGGGCGAGCAGCTCAACAAGCTGATCGCGATCAACGCGGCGGATGCCAAGCAAGCCGACGATGAAGCCGGGCAGAGCTATCAGGGCGCGATAACCGGCGTGATTGCCGTTTCGGTAGTGGCGGCGCTGATGACCGTGTTGCTGGCCTGGCTGTTGACTCGCAGCATCGTTGCGCCGCTGCGTAAAGCGGTGGAAGTGGCCGAAACCATTGCCGGTGGCAACCTGACCAAACTCATCGAAGACCAAGGCAATGACGAACCTGCGCGCCTGCTTGGCGCCTTGTCGGCGATGCAAACCAACCTGCGCCAGACCATCCAGCACATTGCCGGTTCAGCCACGCAACTGGCGTCTGCCGCCGAAGAGTTGAGCGCAGTCACCGAGGAGGCCTCCAAAGGCCTGCAACAACAGAACAACGAAATCGACCAGGCCGCCACCGCCGTCAACGAGATGACCGCCGCCGTGGAAGAAGTGGCGCGCAACGCGGTCTCCACCTCCGAAGCCTCCAGCCAATCCAACCAGGCGGCGCGTGAGGGCCGTGATCGTGTGGTGGAAACTGTCGGCGCGATTCAGACCATGACCCAGGATGTGCAAAATACCTCGGTGATGATTGAGGGCCTGGCGACCCAAGGGCGTGATATTGGCAAGGTACTCGACGTGATCCGCGCGATTGCCGAACAGACCAACCTGCTGGCACTCAACGCGGCGATTGAAGCCGCCCGCGCCGGTGAGGCCGGGCGTGGCTTTGCAGTGGTGGCCGATGAAGTACGGGCATTGGCGCATCGCACCGCGCAGTCGACCCAGGAGATCGAAAAAATGGTTGCCGGTATCCAGACCGGCACGGGTGAAGCGGTGCAGTCGATGCAGCAAAGCAACCAACGCACCCAAACCACCTTGGAAATGGCCCGCGCCGCTGGGGTGGCACTGGAGCAGATCACCCAGTCCATCAGCTTGATCAACGAGCGCAACCTGGTGATTGCCAGCGCGTCGGAAGAACAGGCCCAGGTTTCCCGCGAAGTGGACCGCAACCTGGTCAACATCCGCGACCTGGCGACCCAGTCAGCGGCCGGAGCCAACCAGACCAGTGCCGCCAGCCATGAGCTGTCGCGCCTGGCGGTGGATTTGAATGGGATGGTCGCGCGTTTCGTTATTTGATCTGCAACCGGTGCGGGAGCGGTGATGTGCCGCTCCCAGCCTGAGTGCTTTGAACCATCCGCTTTACTGGAACTTCACGCCTATAACATCGTCGCGCTTGATCGGCTTGGTACTTCTTATCAAAAAGTCGGTCCTGCGATCTCCGGTCATATCAATGCCGATGTAGTACTTCTGGGTTGGCGGGTAAAACGTAATAACAGTGTCGCCAACTCGCCCCGTGTACGCGTTGACGTGGTTGAACATTACGTCTGTGTTTTTACTCATGTTGCTTAAGTCGATTTTGTCCTTGCCGGTCGCGAAGTTCGTCAGGATACGTGAGTTGTAGTAGGGTGAGTCGGAGACGGCGTCATAATTGAATGTTTTAGGGTGAGTAGGTTTGGGTTTTGGTGCGGGTGGAGTAACTACCGATTGTGGTTGGGTGTCGGTCAATATATCGCCGGGTTTAATCGGGTTCTTGCTGAGGATCACTAACGCGGAGTTGGCGTCGCCACCCACATCGAGTACCACTCTATGCAGCTTGGTTTTTTGATCATAGTCCAGCATCAGTTCGCCTTTCTGACCTGTCATTGTCCCGGCTTTGCCGGGCGGCGCGTTGATGAATGTCAGCTTTGAAATACCCGCTTCTTTCAGGACCTCGGAAAGTTCGATTTTATCGACACCACTGACAAAGTCCTTGAGGATGTCCGGACTTCTCAACGGGGAGTCGCTGGCGCGCCGGTATACAAAAGTATCAGCACCGCCGCCGCCGTAGAGTGTGTCGCCGCCGGCCCCTCCGGTTAGGCGATTGTTTGCAGCGTTGCCAATCAATTGATCACGCCCCGAACCACCGATGGCGTTTTCCACGACAACGCCCTTGGCGATGGACACGTTGCCTACCCTGTTGCCTACGTCCGAAAGCTGTTCCGCGTTCAGGTTGATCTTCTGGTTTTGCTTGTAGCCCGAAACATCCAGGGTGTCATTTCCGCCGCTATCCCATATGCAGAAGGCGGCCAGGTCATCGGCGGAGGTCAAACTGTAGTAATCGCGCTCAGCATTGGAGTTGAAACCGTAAGTGGTATCGCCCGTACGGGTATTAGTGTTGGCGCCGTAGAGATGCTGCCCGGCGGTAATGTCACGCATCATCGGGGTTGATGTGCTGTCCGATACGCTGACGCCATTCTCATCACGGGGCCGCCAAAAATGCGTGTTGTAGGACATGGCCGTATGGGTCTTGTTATTCTCGGGGTGCTGCCCGGTTGGGTGCACCAGCCCCAGGCTATGGCCGATCTCGTGAACCATTGAGGAGTTTAAGCCTGAACGCTTGTCGCCCAAGCCGATCGCGATGTTCATGTTTTTACCGGAATGAGGCAATGTGGCGGACCCGCCCACACCGTTATTGCCATGAACGACCAACAGGGCGTCGGCATTTTTTGCATTCTCGGTAAACTTGACCTTAATCACGTCCTCCCACGCCTTGATTGAACTTCTGAAGGCTTTTTTTCTGGCGTCGCTGAATTCCTGCATTCCACTGTTATTACGCCAGGACTCTTGAGGGTCGGATGCACTGAAAAATGTATAGCCGATGGTTATTTTACCGTCGCCGTTCCTGTCCCAGATTCTATAATTTTCACGGGTGAGCTGTGAGGCGATATTCCCAGAAGCGGAAGACGTTGGCAGGTCCTGTTTAACGGGGGGTGATGGATTATCCAAGTTGTGCTTTAGGGCATAAAAAAATGTAGGCGTGTTTGTTCGAATGACAGACATGGCAATCCCTGGCAAAAGGTGGAGGTGGAAGTAATAAAAACGCTAATAGGCGTGAAACACCAAAGTAAGCTGTTCAGTAACAAATGCCAATGCGGGGTATATGTCTATGTGTGACTTAGAATGATTGTTGTAGGAAGAGCAAGTAAGTGCCTTGTTTAAGTTTGGCGAGGGGAGTGTGATAAGTAAAGTAAGTGCGTCGGATTGTCATTGTAGGGGCTAACAGAAAAGTTACTGGGTTAAAGTAATTGGCCACGGAGTGTATTAACCATTCTTGTGCATGACGTTAGGTATGCCCCACACCAAGGCGCTGCGCCCACGCTTGGCGGCGCACGCTTGAGGTGAGCGCCAACCAAGGCGAGGAGCCCGTGTAGTTAAAGCTCGCTGACGTTGACCCAGCGCTCTTGTAGGGCGGCCAGGCGTATGGCGGTTGCCAGTCGTTCTACCGCCCAGGCGGCGTCAAAGTCAGTGCCGTCCGCGCCTTGCCCCGCCAGTGCCATGATCAACTCGTGCACTTCCAGGGTCTTCAACTCGTTATAGCCCAGTTGATGCCCGGCCGCTGGGCTGAAGGCGGCATAGCCGGGCAGGGCGGGGCCGGCCAGTACACGCTGGGACCCGTCCTCGCCGGCGCGGCAGACACGCAGTTCATTCAAACGCTCTTGATCGAACGCCAACGTGCCTTGAGTGCCGCTGATTTCAAAACTCAGGTGGTTCTTGTAGCCGTGCTTGAGCCAACTGCTGCTCACCGTGCCCCGCGCGCCATTGGCGAATCGCAGCAGGGCATGCACCTGGTCATCCACCGCGATGGGTTTGCGATCGTTGCTGCCTTGGGTGGCAGGGCGTTGGGTGTGGACGGTCTGGGTGTCGGCGCACACGCTGTGCACCTCGCCAACCAAGTAGTGCGCCATCGACAACAGGTGGCTGCCCAAATCCGCCAGGGCACCCCCGGCATGTTCCACCTCGCAGCGCCACGACCAGGGCGAACTCGGGTCGGCCATGAAGTCCTCGCTGAACTCGCCCTGGAAGCTGATGATCTCGCCCAGCTCACCCTTGGCAATCATCTGCCGTGCCAGACCGATCATCGGGTTGTGCTGATAGTTGTAGCCGACCCGCGTCACCACCCCGGCCGCACTCGCGGCGCGGCGCATGGTGTCGGCTTGCTCCAGGCTGACGGCCAGTGGTTTTTCGCAATACACCGCCTTGCCCGCCGCAATCGCCGCCATGGCCATGGGAAAGTGCAAATGATTGGGCGTGGTGATGGCTACCACATCGACCTTAGGGTCGTTGATCAACGCCTGCCAGTCGCCATGGGCCTGGGCAAACCCCCAGGCGGTGGCGCAGCGTTGCGCGCGTTCGGTGTCGGCATCGGCCAGGGCGGCCAACGTGAGGTGTACCGGCAGTTCGAAGACCGCGCGGGCATTGTTGAACGCCAGGGCGTGAGCGCGCCCCATGAAGCCCGTGCCGATCAGGCCGATTCCGAGTTCACGCATAGCCGTGGTCCTTTGAATTATTGTTTTCAAGAACGTCATTAATGGAATAAATATTCCCAAAATTCAATAGATGGAATAAAAATTCATTTTCACTGATCGTTCCCACGCTCCGCGTGGTAATGCCGCATAGGACGCTCCGCGTCCCACCGTTAAAGCACGTGCCAGCGACGCAGAGCGCCACGGGATGCATGCCCACGCTCCGCGTGGGAACGATCAGAGGACGATCATCAAGCGCAGTAATGCAGGCATATTCAGCCCATGGCCAAAAGCCGTCAGTTAACAAAAGATAACGTAGCGCCGATTGTCAGACGATTCGAAAGCCCGATAGGATGGCCCCTGCTTCCTCCAGGCGCTCTAGATTGCAGGTTTCAGAGCCCGGGAAGGCGAGACGACCTAACAATAATAAATCGGGAGAAAGGTCTATGAGTGAGCCTGTCATGGGTTGGGTTGTTTGCCGCCCGCGGGCCGCCCGCAGGGTTGCGATGCTGGCCACAGCGCTCTCGCTGCTTGGGGTGTTGTCGACGCCCGTGCTGGCAGCCGACGATACCAGCGCACAACCGGTGTTTGCGATTGAAACCGCCAAGGCCGCCAAAGGCTTGATGATCGATGTGGTCCACGCAGGCAAACGCTTGGTCGCGGTCGGTGATCGCGGGCACATCCTCTATTCCGATGATCAAGGCAGCACTTGGGCCCAAGCCAAAGTGCCCACCCGGCAACTGCTCACGGCGGTGTTTTTCGTCGACGATAAACACGGCTGGGCCGTCGGCCATGATGCGCAAATTCTCGCAAGCGTCGACGGCGGTGCCACCTGGACCCAGCAATATCAAGACCTCAAGCGCGAAGCGCCGTTGCTCGACATCTGGTTCAAGGACGCCGCGCACGGCCTGGCCGTGGGCGCCTACGGTGCGTTGATCGAAACCACTGACGGCGGCAAAACCTGGGATGACGTGAGCGAGCGCCTCGACAACGAAGACCAGTTTCACCTCAATGCCATCGCGCACATCAAGGATGCCGGCCTGTTTATCGTCGGCGAGCAGGGCAGCATGTTCCGCTCCAGCGACGACGGCCAGACCTGGGAAAAACTTGAAGGCCCGTATGAAGGCTCGCTGTTTGGCGTAATCAGCACCGCTCAACCACACACCCTGTTGGCCTATGGCCTGCGCGGCAACCTTTACCGCTCCACGGATTTCGGCAGCACCTGGCAGCAGGTCGACCTGAACGCCGCGCGCGGTGCCCTGGAGTTCGGCTTGTCGGGCGCCACATTGCTCGATGACGGCTCGCTGGTAGTGGTCGGTAACGGCGGCAGCGTGGTGGTCAGCCACGACGACGGGCAGACCTTCAGCGTGTTCAATCGCCCGGACCGCATTTCACTCTCGGCGGTCACGGCGGCAGGCAATGGCAACTTGATTCTGGTCGGGCAGGGTGGTGTTCGTGTTGCCACACCTACCGGCGCCGAACCGACAAAACAATAAGAAGGCGGGCAAAGAATGAGCAGTCATCACAACGATAAAGCGACCTTTCTTGAGCGCCTGATCTTCAACAACCGCCCGGCAGTCATCGTCATCTGCCTGCTGGTGAGTATCTTCCTGTTCTGGCAGGCGACGTTGATTCGCCCGTCCACCAGCTTTGAAAAGATGATCCCGCTCAAGCACCCCTTCATCGAAAAGATGATGGAGCACCGCAACGACCTGGCCAACCTGGGCAACACGGTGCGCATCTCGGTGGAAGCCAAGGACGGTGACATCTTCACAAAGGAGTACATGGAGACCCTGCGCCAGATCAACGACGAGGTGTTCTACATCTCCGGCGTCGACCGCTCGGGCCTCAAGTCGCTGTGGAGCCCCAGCGTGCGCTGGACCGAAGTCACCGAGGAAGGCTTTGCCGGCGGTGAAGTGATCCCGCAAAGCTATAACGGCTCGCCACAAAGCCTCGATCAGCTGCGCAATAACGTGCTCAAGTCCGGCCAGGTCGGGCGCCTGGTGGCTAACGATTTCAAGTCGAGCATCGTCGACATTCCGCTGCTGGAGTCCTACCCGGACCCGCAAGACCAGGGCAAATTACTCGCCCTGGACTACCGCAAGTTCTCCCATGAACTCGAAGACAAGATCCGCGACAAATTCGAAGCGCAGAACCCCAACGTCAAGATCCACATCGTCGGGTTTGCCAAGAAGGTCGGCGACCTGATCGACGGCCTGGTGATGGTGGTGATGTTCTTCGGCATCGCGTTCGTCATCACCCTGATTCTGCTGCTGTGGTTCACCAACTGCCTGCGCAGCACCGTCGCGGTGTTGAGCACCACGCTGGTGGCGGTGGTCTGGCAACTGGGGCTGATGCACTTTTTTGGTTTCGGCCTCGATCCGTATTCGATGCTGGTGCCGTTCCTGATTTTCGCCATCGGTATTTCCCATGGCGTGCAGAAGATCAACGGTATTGCGCTGCAATCGAGTGAAGCGGACAACGCACTGACGGCGGCCCGACGCACATTCCGGCAACTGTTCCTGCCGGGGATGATCGCGATCCTCGCCGACGCGGTGGGTTTCATCACGCTGCTGATCATCGACATCGGTGTGATCCGCGAACTGGCCATCGGCGCCTCCATTGGCGTGGCGGTGATCGTGTTCACCAACCTGATCCTGCTGCCGGTGGCGATTTCCTACGTCGGCATCAGCAAGCGCGCCATCGCCAAGAGCAAGAAGGATGCGCACCGCGAACACCCGTTCTGGCGCCTGCTGTCCAAATTCGCCAGCCCGAAAGTCGCGCCGGTCTCGATCTTGCTGGCGCTGATCGCCTTCGGCGGCGGCCTCTGGTACAGCCAGAACCTGAAAATCGGCGACCTCGACCAAGGCGCGCCGGAACTGCGCCCGGATTCGCGCTACAACAAAGACAACAACTTCATCATCAGCAACTACTCCACCAGTTCCGACGTGCTGGTGGTGATGGTCAAAACCCGTGCCGAAGGCTGCTCGCGCTATGAAGCCATGGCGCCCATCGACCAGTTGATGTGGAAGATGCAGAACACCGAAGGCGTGCAATCGGCGATCTCGCTGGTGACCGTGTCCAAGCAGATGATCAAGGGCATGAACGAGGGCAACCTGAAATGGGAAACCCTGTCGCGTAACCCCGACGTGCTGAACAACTCCATCGCCCGGGCCGACGGCCTGTACAACAACAATTGCTCGCTGGCGCCGGTGCTGGTGTTCCTCAACGACCACAAGGCCGAAACCCTCGACCGTGCGGTGCATGCAGTGCAGGACTTCGCCAAGGAAAACAACAAGGACGGCCTGGAGTTCATCCTCGCAGCCGGTAACGCCGGGATCGAAGCGGCGACCAACGAGGTGATCAAAGAGTCGGAACTGACCATTCTTATCCTGGTGTACCTGTGCGTGGCGACCATGTGCATGATCACCTTCCGCTCCTGGGCGGCGACACTGTGCATCGTGCTGCCGCTGGTGCTGACCTCGGTGCTGGGCAACGCGCTGATGGCGTTCATGGGCATCGGCGTCAAGGTCGCGACCTTGCCGGTGGTGGCCCTGGGCGTGGGGATTGGCGTGGACTACGGCATCTACATCTACAGCCGCCTGGAGAGCTTCCTGCGCGCCGGTTTGCCGTTGCAAGAGGCGTACTACCAAACACTCAAATCCACCGGCAAGGCCGTGCTGTTCACCGGCCTGTGTCTGGCGATCGGCGTGTGCACCTGGATCTTCTCGGCCATCAAGTTCCAGGCCGACATGGGCCTGATGCTGACTTTCATGTTGCTGTGGAACATGTTCGGCGCGCTGTGGCTGTTGCCGGCATTGGCGCGGTTCCTGATCAAACCGGAGAAGCTGGCGGGGCAGAAGGGCAATTCGTTGTTTGCCCACTGATCTGTCGCTGTGACCAAAACGCCGTGGCCTGTGCCACGGCGTTTTGCATTGCACGGCCTTAGGCCGATGCAACGATTTGACCTATCATGAGGTCTTTCCTCTTGATGATTGATGGTTATGACTGCCGACACCGCTACCTTGCTCGACGCTTTTAAAGACTGCCAGATGGTTGAAATCGATGGGCTGCACACCTTCGACTTCAGCCTGGATGAACAGAAGTTACTGATCACCTGCATGGACGGTCGCGCCGAAAAGCGCTGGAGTTTCAGCCTGGAGCAGGTCAACGCGGCGATCTTTGATCAAACGTTGCAAAGCTGGACCCTTACCGGTGACTCGGGCGAGCATCGCCTGGTCTGCATGAGCGGCGTCACCGGCAACAATAACGATGAGGACGAAGCGGATGATGATGCGTAAATTCTGGCCCCTGCTGATGGCGGGCAGTGTCGGTGCGATGTCGGTGCAAGCCGCGCCGGCCGACACCTATGAACTGCTGGTGGGCAGCTACACCGCAGGCACCAGCGAAGGCATCTACCGCTTGCAATTTGACAGCCGTACCGGCCAGTTCAGCGGCAAACCGGTGCTGGCGGCGAAGGCGGCCAACCCTTCGTGGCTGACGATTTCCAAAGACCAGAAGCACCTGTTTGTGGTCAACGAGAACGGCCCGGGCCAGAAAGACCCGGTCGGCCGCGTCAGCAGCTACAGCATCGACCCGCAGAATCATCAGCTCAGCCTGATCAACCAGGTGCAGAGCCTGGGCAATGAGCCGACCCACTCCAGCGTTGCCGCTGATGGGCGCTACCTGTTCGTGGCCAATTATTCGGTGCTGGAAGATCCGGGCGGCAGCCTCGCGGTGCTGCCGGTCGACGCCAATGGCAAGTTGTCGGCGCCAGTGCAGCTCAGCGGGCACTCGGCCAGCCGGGTGAACCCTGAGCGCCAGGCCTCCAACCACGTGCATTCGGTGGTGTCGTCGCCGGACGGCAAGTATGTGTTTGTTCAGGACTTGGGGGCAGACAAGGTGTTTGCCTACCACTACGACCCCAAGGCCAATCATGAACAGCCATTGACCCCGGCCGATCCAGCCTTTGTGCAATTACCACCGGGCAGCGGCCCGCGCCACTTGTTGTTCAGCGCCGATGGCAAGCATGCCTGGCTGACCACCGAGATGAGCGCCCAGGTCGCGGTATTCGATTACAACGACGGCAAACTCAGCCAAACCCAGTTGGTGGACTTTGCCGCCGGGCAACCGGTATCCGACAAGGCGGGCGCCGCGCTGCACGCTTCAAGCGATGGCAAGTTCCTCTACGTCAGCAACCGCGGCACCGCCAACCAGATGCTGGTATTCAGCATCGACCCGGCCACCGCGCACCTCAAGGAACTGCAGCGCCGTTCCGTCGAAGGTGACCACCCGCGCGAGTTCAGCCTCGACCCGAGCGGCAAGTTCTTGCTGATCGCCAACCAGAAAAGCAATGAAATCGTAGTCGTCGAGCGCGACCCCAAGACCGGCCTGCTGGGTAAAACCGTGCAGAAATTGCCGATTGATGCCCCCAGCGACCTCAAGTTCCTGGTGCGTCAATAAGCCACAGGCCCCGCAGTGCGGGGCCTGACCCTCTGTATTAATTCTATTAATAGCGGCTACTGTTTCAAAGCATTTCTAAGGTTCAGCCCCTCGGGCGTAAGTTTGGTTCCAAGGCCTTCCCCGGCCACCTAAACGAACGAACACAAGGGTTACCGACATGAACTTGAACCTCTTCTCCATCATCGCCGCTTCCGCCGTTTCCGCCACCGTGGCATTGCCAGCCGCCGCCAGCGTGGACGTTGCCGGTAAAAAATCCAGCACCAGCGCCTACACCCAGAAATACCTGCAACAAAGCGCCAACTTCTACGCCGCACTGGATCACAAAAACCAGCAGTGAGCGTTGATTGACCCTGCACCCGGCAGACGCCAAACCACTGGAACGCAGATTCTGCCGTTCGAGTGGTTTGGCGTTTGTGCATCGAGCGAATTCAGCCGTTTCCTTTGTTGCGCCTCGATCGGGAAATAGCCCGTCAGCGCGTGCTGAACATCGCTGAGGGGAGGGCGCTAAGGCTAGGCGTTCAGGAATATCTCATCCAGCGGCGAGCGAATTCTCCCATCTTCAATTTTGTCGGACGGCTTGTTTTTCCCCGCCATCCTGTTCAAGTCCTTTTGGGTCAGTTTTTGTTGGCTGGGTATTTTCAGATGCGCAAATGTATGGCTGGCGGGACTTGTCAGCGCGTCTTCTTTGGTTGTGTAGTGGAAATGTGCATACCATAGGACGTTATTGGGTTCTTGGCTGTCGCGCACGACGTACTCGGTGAACGCATCACCCGCTCGGGTAAAAAACACCTGTTTTACAGGTTCTATGGTGACCAGACGCTGATTGAACAGGTAAGCAACATTGGCGGCAGAGGGCACCTGAAGCACGTAGGCGTCTCGCACATGTTCGTAGGTGCTTTTTTGCATGGCCTCAGCACGTGTGCGCCATTGCTCGACAAGCTGCGCACAAGCAGGATCATCGCCGTGCGTGGCTTCGGTCTTGCTGGCAAGCTCAAGCAGGTTCGACGCCGGCTCTTGCAGCATGTGATCCCAATCAAGCGGTTTGATCTTTTGAAGTTCGTCAGGCTGTTTGAGCTTCTTTTTCTCGTGCAACACTAACCGTTCCTGTTGCTCCCATAGTTTTATCAACGTTTGCCCCTGAGCCTTCAAGGCGTTGAGCGAGAGCTTTGGCACCGTAGGTGGCACCAGGGTTGGGCTGTTCACTGCGGGCTCGGCGGCCTCTTCTTCCTGTATCTCAGTACGTACACGTGCTGGGGAGTCTGATTGTTTGCGATCAATAGACGGTTGTCGGTTTTGTGCCTCCCCGGAAGTGGAGGGCAACTTCAAGGCGCTGTCCCTTTCTGCCTGGTTCAGTGTGTCTTGCTGCGCCTTGATATTTTCGAGCAGCTCATCAAGACGTTTGATCAGCAGGTCATTGTATTTTGGGCGAATGATGACCGAATGGCTGGCCTGGAGTTGGCGGCAGTCTTCCAGCAGGCTTTCATACGTGTCAGTCAGCTGTGTCAGTTTCGACCGGCGCTCTGCCACAGAAAAATCAGTCCCGGCGAGCAGCTCCCAGTGGAGCTTCACTGTAGGCGCCAACAGCAGCTCGCTGATACGCGTTCCGATTTTGAGATCTGCCGGCGGGTAAGTCTCTTGATTCGCTTTGTTCAGGCTCAGCTCTCTGATTAACGCTAAGGTATTCAGTTTCAGCTTGAGGTCTTCGTTGGGATCGGATGCCGGGATTTTTTCTTGATCCACTCGGGTGTATTTTCGCTCACCGGCCAGTTCATCGATGACGTCGGGCATGGCAAGCTGTTGTTTGATCTCTTCGAGTTTTTTCTCCGCCAGCCGGATGTCGTTTTCGAGCTGGGTATTGGAAGGGTCGTTGCTCAGTGCGAGCCTTGAGTCGCTGAGTTGCAATCGGGTGGCACACTGTTCAAGTGTCAGCTTGGCTTTTACCATCATGACCGCCAATGCTGTTTTTCTGTCGCTTAGTTCGATCAGGACTTTTTTGTTGCCTTTCTTGAGTTTGACGTTCGCTTTATTAATGGCCAATTCAGCGTTGAGGTGATTGATTTTTAGCTCGGTAGCCAGTTTAAGTAAACGCAGCTCAGCGTCTTCGTTATCGACACGCAATTGATCGTTCGAAGGGTCGGATTGCAGTGCTTTTCGCGCGCTGTCGAGAGTGTCTTTGGCGGCACCTAACTTATCCCTGAGGTTTGCATCGGGTATCAGTAATGCCTTCTCGGCATTCAGCCGCTCGCCCATATACTTGGCGTGCTCTCTTCCGATAGGCGAGTCATTTGCCCACTCGTCGAGCAGTGCCGAACGCTCGCCCAAATAACGCAGCAACTGTTCATTCTGATCAACCGTGTTTTCCAGGGTTGAAATATATTTTTGATAACCACTCGAACTTATATCTTTGGCGTTTTGTGTAATCTTGGCCAGAGGTTCGCCATCCGAACCATACCGGCTTTCTCCAACAAAGGTTTGATAGACCTTTTGAAGGGCCTGCTGCTCTTCAAATAATTTCAGAAATAGCTCGGAGCGCTCGGCCTGATAGACGGACGATTTTTGCGTGCTTTTCTTGGGGGTCAGTAGGTCCACTGCGGAGCGCTTCAAGTCGCCGCTTAGTGTCAAATTCGTACGGTGGGTTTCGAGCATCCTGCGTAGTTGCGTTCGGGAGCGTGTGGTCAATGCCAGTTGTTCCTGATGGCGCGTATGGGCTTCACTGTCGGGCACGCTAGGATCAACAGACTGCCACCGCACGAGCAGCTCAGCGCGGTCTTTTTTATAAGCTTCCAGCGTTTTGGACAGAAGGCTTTTCGAAAACTCGAGTTTTTTATCCAAGGCCGTTATTTGTGGTTTCAGTGTTTCATACTGAGTGTCGATTTCGTTGTCATCGGCCGAGGTCTTCTGCCCACCCTTGAGACGCTCGACGTTCTTGAATTCCCAGTTGCCGTCGACCGTGGGTTTCAGGAACGGGCCTGAGCGGCACGTGTCGTTACCGTCGAGCAGGAACACTTGGTCCAGGTCGGCACCTACCCGATACCATTTTTCGTTGGCTTTGGCATGCAGCTTACCGTCGATTCTGTACAGGCCCGCAAGCCGTCCTTTCGCGATAGGGAGGCCGGGGTGGGGCGGTTCCGGTACTTCGAATGAATTGATCAGGTCCACCAGCCGAGTGCGTGGGTGCAAGTGAGGGAATCGGAGGGCATGGTTGATATCGTCCGGTACTCGCCTGACAGGGTCTTTGCCTGAGGTTACGGATGAGTCGTCGACCGTATGCGCTAACCTGTCGGCTACATAACTGCCGTCGCCCAGGCTATGAGGCGCCTCGTGCGTGCTGAGAGGCGCGATGGCAAACATCATGTTCAGTAATAGATCCACCACCGCCGCTGATTTGTCCTTTTTCCCATCGTCGTCCAGCGTTTCAAGGTCATTGTGTATCGAGTCCAGCTGCATCATGGCGCCCAACACCATGCCCGGTGTACGCAGGGCAGGCAGCACGGCATTGAGTACCAGGAACCCGCCTTCCTTGAGAGAGGCCCAGCGACTCTCGCTGTTCGACACCGATTGCTGCTCGGCGAGGCTCGTCAGGCTGTGGGCGTTGGCGTCGTAAAAGCGGTCCATCAGCTTGCCGTCATGCAGGCCCTCAAGGAGTGTCGCAGCATTGTCATAGCCCTCCGTTGCCAGCGTTGCGGGCTTTGCCGCTTCGTAGGGTTGGGAGTCATCGCCTTGATAGAAGTGATGGACATGAGGCTCTCGAAACCCGTTATGCGCGTAAACGTCACGTGTCTTCTTGTCGGGCAGCCAGGCGAGCATGCTGGTTTGCACCTTGCCCGGTTTGGCAATCGCCTCCATCAACGCTGCATGTGTGGAGAACTCCAGCAAGGGCGCGTCAGATATCAGCGGGCGATATAGGATGTGTGGGCCGGACGCGGTGTCCTTGGGTTCGATCAAAAACATATTGTCGACAACGTCTGGCTGCGCGTCGGGTGTGCGCAGAAACGCCAGGGGCCGGATGACGATTTCCTGGCCATCCGCGATTTTTTTTCCGGCGCCCGGGCTGACGATCGCTTCGACAAAACGGTAACTGCGGGCGCTGAAGCCGGCGTCTTTCTGCAGGGCGAGTTCCAGGGCCTGCAGGGGTAACTCGACAGCCAGCTGCTCGGCGAACAGCGAGCGGCGTTCTTGCGTATCCGGACTATCACCCAATAGCGTACGTTTAATCAGGTCTGGATAGTTCTTCCCGATATCGACTTCCTGGACGAGCTTTTTGAGCGCGTTACCGCTCTCCAATTCAGGTACGCGCTGACCGTTGTGGTACACCTCCATTTCGCCTTTGGGCAGGCCCGCAAGATTCTCTAACGCCATCGCCGTCAGGCTCATGGGAACGCGTTCGATATACCCGCCGACCAGTGTCCCGACTGCCACCTTGAAGACGACGCTCAGGTCCTTGGCGGCGTATCCCTTCGGCAATTTTGCATCGAGCTGCTGCTGCGCAAACAGCGTGATGTCCGGGATGCCGTGGTTGTATGAGCGTCCTTGATTACGGTGCAGGGTGCTGGCTAACTGCAAACCCAGAGTTCGGTAGGCATAACGATCACGGTCATTGGCATGGCGTAGCCATTCGGGCAGGCTTTTTCGGGTTTGCTCAAGAACCTGTGGGTCTGTCTTGAACGCGGTGACAAAACCGGAGACGGGGTCGCTCGCCTGGGCAAATTGGTCGTTCAGGTCTTTTGTGCCTTGCCCGGGATCAGGCGTGGGTAGCGCGCTGAGGTTGCGCAGGCTGTGATGCAGGATGTTATCAGCCTGCGTGTCGAAGATTGACCCCTCCGGTTCTTCAAGGCCAAACCTCAATTGATCGAGAGGGAACTGTTCGTCGAGGCGTTGCTCCCAGGCGCGCCGGAAATCCTGGAGGGAGTTGTAGGGTGTGATTTCGCCATTGGGTGTGTACAGCAGAACCACCTCCCGGTCTCCCACCGTCCGCACAATCAGGAGTTCGTCCGTATAGGCGTCCCACGAATCCGGGTCGTGTTTCAAGCCCGTGTTGAGGGTGAAAACCGACGCTTTGGTAGTCCCGCTTGGTTCCGGCCGCACTGATTGATCGGGGTATCTGACCACTTGGTCCAGGGTCTCGCGTTGCACATCGTCCAGGCCTGGATGTTTCAGCCCGGTGATGCGCAGGTTGTCTCGCAGGATGTCGCTGAACCATTGCCTGCGACTGATGGCTGGGGCGGTGGCCTCTTGCCCCTTGGCGGGCGCGGCATACGCCGGGCTGTTCCAATAGCTCACCACGCTACTGATGAAGGCGGGTTGGAGCTGGGTCGGTAAATTGCGTACGGCATGTTCGAGTGCACGCATGTCTATTGTCAGGGTGTTATCGGTTGAAACCGTAGCACCTTGTGTCAGGCGCGAGCGCGTGTCGACCAGTGTGCGGTCACCGGTGAAATCCAATGCCGTGCCGTTCACCAGGTAGTCAAGGGCGAGCTCCACAAGCGGGGTCTGTTTGTACTGTGTGGGGTTATCGGGGTCAGGTTCGCTGACGACGAGGTGGGTGATGTCGATTTCCTCGTTTGCCGTACCGTTGCGCAGGGTCTCACGCAACAACTCTGATACGACTGATCGTAGGGTCGGACGCCCGGAAAACTGATGGCGCACGGCATCGCCAAGGGGGTCAGTTGAGAGAGGAGGCAGTGTGCTTTCGGATCGATCTGCCGGTGACGTTTGAATGGACGGCGTAGAGGAAAGCGCTCTTCCCCTGCTGTGATGCTTTAACTTCGGTGCGGTCTCGATTTGATCATGGGTTATATGAGCCGGCGGTGGTACAGCCTTTGGCAGGGGGATAGTCATCGGGGCCGTGTAACTATTGATAACTGGACGCGCTGATATTGAACTCACACTACACTCCTCGGATTGACACGTTGAATGTCCCCAAACTTCTGGGGCAGTTCCATCGGCGGATAGTAGCCATTTTTTATTACTGGGCGAGTGCGTAATCGTTGTTAATTGTTGCGCGTGGATTAATAAGTCACTGGATAATTGCAGGCGTGTTGTTCAATGATTAAGGTGTCGAGTTTTTGTTTCAAATGGTCTTTTTCATTATTTCGATAAATAACGCGCTGGCCAAAAATTGTTTTAGCCATTGTTGCAACTTCGGATACGGGGCCCCCGCAAACCATTCGCGATCCACATGGGCAAACTGGCGCACAAATGGCGCCAGTGCTGTATCGGCCAAGCTCAAATGGTCGGCCAGCAAGTAGTCGTTCTGCAAAAGCAACCCTTCCAGCTTGTGCAAAAACACCTCACCCTCGGCCCGATAGTGTTCCATCGGCTGCTCCGGGTAGCGCTCGGCATACTTGTATCGATTCAAGTGATGTTTGAACACCTGGTCATTCTCGGCGATCAACGCCAGCACCTTTGGGTCACCGTGCAGCAACCAATCCTCTGGATCGTGCTGCGCCAACGCCCACTGCATGATCTCCAGGCTTTCCTCAATGACGTGGTCATCCACGCTCAATACCGGCACCGTGCCTTTGGGCGACAGCGCCAGCATTTCGGCTGGCTTGGCCTTTAAGCTCACCTCGACGATCTGCACAGGCACCCCCGAATAGCGCAAGGCCAAGCGCGCCCGCATCGCATACGGGCAGCGTCGAAACGAATACAGCAGCGCCGCGCTCACTTGACCTCCAGGGTGCTCAAGCCATTGCCCTGGCGCTTGACCTGGATCTGCACCGGGATGCGCTCGTGCATTTCCTGCACGTGGGAAATCACCGCCACCTTGCGGCCTTGGGCCTGCAAACCGTCCAGCGCGTCCATCGCCAACTGCAGCGACTCGGGGTCGAGGCTGCCAAAGCCTTCGTCGATAAACAGCGACTCAATCTTCAACGTGCTCGACGCCATCGACGCCAGGCCCAAGGCCAGCGCCAGCGACACCAGGAACGTTTCGCCACCGGACAACGAGTGCACCGAGCGCAGTTCATCGCCCATTTCCGTGTCCATCACCAACAGCCCGAGCATGCTGCCGCCGCGTTTGAGGCGGTAGCGGCGCACCAGTTGGCGCAGTTGCACGTTGGCGTGGTGTACCAGCAAGTCGAGGTTGTAGGCCTGGGCGATCTTGCGGAAGGTGTCGCCGGTGGCTGAGCCGATCAACGCATTCAGGCGTGCCCAGCGCTGCCATTCTTCGTAGGCCTGGGTGATCTGTTCGGCCAGGGCGTGGTTGGCGTCCTGGCGGCGTTGGTCTTCGGCCTGGCGTGCACGCAGCTCGGCGCAGTGTTTCTCGCCCTCGGCAAATTGCAGGTTGAGCGCGGCCAAGCGGCTATCGAGCTGTTCGGCCTCCAGGTTGCCGTTGTGCAGCGCTTGGTGTTCGGCCAAGCGTTGCTCGCGCTCTTGCAGCAGCACCTTGGCTTGTTCGACGGCTTTTTCGCTGTGTTGCAACTGCTGGCGCAATTCACCGATCTGGCTGTCATCAAAGGCCAGCAAACGCGTGAGCCCGTCGTCATCCAGTTCGGGGTGCAGGGTGCGCCATTCGCCCAGGCGCTCGCCGAGGTGTTGCTGCTCGGCGGTGAGGGCCTGTAGGCGTTCCTGCTGGGCCTTGAGGTCGGCGGCCAATTGGATCAGGGCATTGCGGATATCTTGCAGCTGTTGATTGGCATCGGTCTCGCGCTGGCGCGACTGCACCACCGTTTGGTCAAGCTGGTGTTGCCACTGTTCGGCGCTGGCGTGATCGCCCAGCAGGGCGCGCAGTTTTTCCTCGGCCGCCTGTTGTTGCGTGGCCAATTCGCTGACGTGTTGGTGCAAGGCGTCCAGTTGCTGTTGGCGATGCTGTTGATGGGTCTGTTCTTTCTCGATGGCCTGCTGGCGTTCCTGCTGCTCCGCCAGTTCATCGCGCTGGTGGCCCAGCTGTTCCAGGCGCTGGCTGACCTGCTGGTCCAGCTGCATAAAGGTCGCGGCCGGTTCGCGGCGCAGGCCTTCGAGGGTTTCAGCGGGCAACAGGCTGGCGAAGGCGTTGAGTTCTTCGTCGAGGCGTTCGCGGTCGTTGGACAGCTCGCGCTGCTGGTCCACCAGCAACTGCCGCGCCTGCTGGCTCGCGTCCTGGGCGGCTTGCAGTTGCTGCTGCAAACGCCCGGCATTTTGCTGCAGGTTGAGCAGGGCGCCTTGGCGTTGTTCGTGCTGGGTGATGCTTTGCGCAAGTTTCGCCAACTGCTGGGCCAGCCAGTCGCTGCGCTTGGCCGCGTCCTGATTGAACAGCGAGGCGCACAGCGGGTGCGCATCCAGGCTGGGCTTCAGTGCTTGCTGCTGCGTCGCCAAGTGCTCCTGCTGTTGCAGGAATTCCTTTTGCTGGGCAATCAAACCGCCCACTTCACCCCGCAGCTCGGTGAGTTTTTCCTTGAGCAGGTCGACGGCCTTCTGCGCCGTGGCTTCTTCGTTTTCGTCATGCCGGCCGAGGCTTTGCAGCAAGGCTTCAGGCTGGTGATACGGGTGTTCATGGCTGCCGCACACCGGGCACGGCTGATCATCCTGCAACTGCTCACGCAATTCCTCGACGCTGGCACTGCGCGCCAGGCGTTGGCGTTCCAGCAGTTGCTTGGTCACCGTCAAGGTTTGCTCGGCCACGCTCAGCTCGGCCTTGGTTTGCAGGCCGGTCTGGTTCAGTTGTTCACGCTGCTGCTGCGCGTCCGCGAGTCTTTGTGTGAGGTTGGCGCTCTGTTGATCAAGCTGTTGCTGGTTGTCCCACAGGCGTGTCAGGTCTTCAAAGGCGCGTTGTTGCTTGCGATTGTCCTGCAACAGGCTGGCGAGCAGCTGGATCTGTTCGGCGACGGCGTGTGGTTCGGCGCCAGCTTCCTGATACAGCAGGTCCAATGCATCGCGCTGCTGGGCGAATTGCTCGGCGGCGCTGGTGGCACGCTGTTCAAGCTGCGGCAGCTCGCCTTGGCCTTTGTTCAAGCGATTGCCGATCAGCATCAGTTGTTGCAGGCGGTCGCGGTAGGCGCCCCAGGCATCGCTCAGCGGCGCAAGGGCGGCGCTGCGCTCAAGCTCGGCGGCCAGGCGCTGCAAGCGCTCGGCGACCTGGCTGTGCGTGTCCTGCAAACCCTTGAACAAGGTTTGGCCTTCGGCGCACGCCTTTTCATGTTGCTGTTTGTCCTCGGTGCGTTTGGCCAGGTCCTTGGTCAGGTGGGCGAGGGTGCTTTGTTCTTCAAAGGCTTGGCGCAGCAATGGCACGGCGTCGGCCTGGTTTTTCAGCGCGTCAGCCAGTGCTGCCTGGGCGGCGGTTTGCTGCTGTTGCGCCTGTTCCTGACGCGCATGCAGTTCGGCTTGCTGCTCGATGTGCTGCTGAATCTGCGCAGCGAGGGGCGTCAGCAAGGTGCCGATTTCAGCCTGCCTAGCGAACTGATGGCGTTGCGGCGCCAAGTGCTCCAGGCGGCTCAAATCCTGGCGTTGCGCGCCTTGGCCGTCCCACTCCGCCTGCGCCCGTTGCAGTTGCTCAGTCGCATTTTGCTGGCGCTCCTGCCATTCGCGCAGTTCCTTGAGCCAGGTGTGTTGCAGCTCCAGCTGTTTGAGCTGGGCCTGCTGGGTCTTGAGCTGTTGCTGGGCCTCGGCGAGCTGTTGATCAAGCTCGGCACGGGCTTCAGGGGCCAGGGGCACCACGCCGGTGGCCTGGTCTTGCAGCTGTTTATGCGCATCCTTGGCGTCCTTGGCCTTGTCGAAGGCGCGGCGGCCAAGCTGGGTGTAGAGCGCGGTGTCGGTGAGCTTTTCCAGCAGTTCGCTGCGCTCGTTGTCGTTGGCCTTGAGGAAGGCGCTGAACTCGCTTTGCGCCAGCAACACCGCACGGGTGAATTGCTCGAAGTTCAGGCCCAGGGCCAGTTCCAGCTGGGTCTTGTATTCGGTCTTCTGGCTGGCGAGCAGTTGGTCACTGTCCAGGTCGATCAGGCTTTGCCGGCTGTTCTGCAACTTGCCGCTGGCCTTGTCGCGGGCGCGGTTGGCTTCCCAGCGCGCCCGGTAGCGACGGCCGTTGACGCCGACAAAATCCACCTCGGCATACCCGCCGCCGGTGCCGCGGCGCAGCAGGGTGCGCGGGTCGCCGATGGAAATATCGCTGTCGGCATCCGGCATCTTGGCCTGGCCGGTATCGCCCAGGCGCGGCACCGCACCAAACAGCGCCAGGCACAGCGCATCGAGCAGGGTACTTTTACCCGCGCCGGTCGGCCCGGTAATCGCGAACAAACCGGCGCTGGCCAGGGGCTCGGCGGTAAAGTCGATTTCAAACGGGCCCGCCAGGGAGGCGAGGTTTTTCAGGCGAATGGCGAGAATCTTCATGGCTGTTCGCCCTCCTGTTGCACTTCCTGGAGCAGCACGGCGAAATCCTTCAAGGTCTGTTCATCCACTTCACTGCCGTAGCTGTCCTGCCAGGCGCGACTGAACAGTTCTTGAGGCGTGAGCTGGTCGAGTTCGATCAGGCGCTCGTCGTCCGTGTCGTCGCTGCCGCGTTTGCCGGCGTATTCAGCGGCGATGCGCACCAGCCGCACGGCCTTGCCTTGCAGGGCGGTTTCGATTTGCTGGCGCAGGTCCGGTTGCGGCTCGTCAAGGCGCACGCGCACTTCGAGCCACGGGTGGCGCTGGGTTTCGGCCAGCAAGTCGATGTCGGGCAGGTCGGCCAACTGCTGGAGGATATCTGCCAGCGGCGCAGCTTCCAGGCGTTGCAGGTTGACCGAACGTGGAATCAGTAGCGGCTCGACACTCACCAGGCGTTGGCCCTGGAAGGTCACATCGAGAATCTGATGCTTGTAGCCGATTTCGGAAAACGACAAAGGAATCGGCGAGCCACTGTAGCGAATCCTGTCCTCGCCATTCACCCGCTGCGGCTTGTGCAAATGGCCGAGGGCCACATACGCCACGCTGGCATCGAACAGTTTGGCGGGCAGCGCTTCGGCATTGCCAATGATCAGGCTGCGCTCGGAGTCTTCCGACACCGAGCCGCCAGCCATGTGCGCGTGGCTGATGGCAATCAGCGCCTGGCCTTTTTTGCGTTTGGTATTGGCGGCGGCAATCAACCGTTCATGTACCTGGCCGATGCCGCGCAAGTAATCATCACCCAACTGCGCGCCGGTGACTTCCGCCGGGCGCAAAAACGGCAGCGCCAGGCACCACGCGGCGATCTTGCCTTTGGCGTCGGGCAGCGGGATCAGCAAGCGCTCGGCATCCAGTTGGCCGTCATCCAGCCACAGCACGCGGCCCAAGGCATGCGTGCGCAGGCGGCGCATCAACGGCGCGGGCAGTTCGATGCGTGAACCGGAGTCGTGGTTGCCGGCGATCATCACAATCGTGAGTGTCGGGTTTTGTTCGTGGGCGCTGATGATGAAGTCATACAGGCGCTCCTGGGCTTTGAGCGGCGGGTTGACCGTGTCGAAGATGTCGCCGGCGATCAGCAGCACATTCGGCTGCTCGGCCTTTAATTGGCCCAGCAGCCACTCGAGGAAACAGGCGTGTTCGAAGTCGCGTTCCTGGCCATGCAGGTTTTGGCCGAGGTGCCAGTCGGAGGTGTGGAACAGACGCAAGGCGAACTCCGTGGAGAAGATGAAAAGGAGGGGAGTTTACCTGTAAAAGCCCACACAGTGCCCGTGGGTGACCCAGATCAGCTGTGTGTGGCTTGCCTGTGATGGGTTTAAGTAGATTGAGTACATATCCGTTGCTGCGGTAACGGCGGCTTAGGGTTTCGCTCTTACAGCGAGTCACTTTTGGCAAACGCGGTACGTGTCAAGGTACCTGTCGCCTTGGTACTGCTTGTGCTAACCCGCAGCGCTCCGTGGTTCAGGGCGCTCGGGGTTCAGATACACCGCATGTGTCAACTTCCAGTTGCGTATTTTGGTGCTCCAGCGGCTTGGATTGGCTTTTCTGGCCTCCTCATAAAGCGCTGATCTGGCCTGTAACAGAGCAGTTGCCGTTCCTTCGTGTCGCTCGTTTGGCGTTACGTATTTCAAGGCGCTGTGGCGATGATCTTCGCTGTACCACTCGACAAATTTTTGCACCCAGAGCCTTGCTTCAGTCACCGAGTCAAATGGCTGGTCGGGCCAGAGCGGGCAATATTTCGCAGTGCGAAAAAGTGCTTCGGCGTAAGCATTGTCATTGCTCACCCGGGGCCGGCTAAATGACGACTCGATCCCTAGCGCAACCATGCTTTCACGCAGCAGGGAGCCTCTCATGACGTTGCCATTATCCGAGTGCAACACCAGTGGGCGGCCTGCTGTTTTCTCTCGCAAACAGCCTTTTTCGAGCAATTTACAGGCATGTTCGGCGCTCTCTACTTCATGTACTTCATTGGCCACCAGCTTTCGGCTGTAGATGTCCTTAACCATATACCAGTAGAAAAAACGACCCTTGACCGTGCTCGGCAGCCAAGTGATATCCCAGCACCACACCTGGTTTGGGGCATCGGCACGGTGCGTCGTCAGTACTCGAGGTTTTGGCGCCTTGGCACGGCCCCGGCGTACATTCTGGTTGGCCGCTTTTAGCACACGATAAAACGTCGACTCAGACGCCAGATAGATCCCTTCATCTGCCAGTTTGGGCACAATTTGGTGCGGTGTCAGGCTGGCGTAGCCAGCCTGATTCGCAGCATCAAGCACGCTTTGACGTTCTGCCTCGCTGAGCTTGTTGAACGGTGCTGCCCTCTGAGTTACCTGGCGCTGGTCGCAATCGGTATGCTTCCAGCGCTGAACGGTGCGCAAGCTCAATCCCAGCTCATTACACGCCCGATAACGACGAGCCCCGCTGAGCACCGCCTCCGCTATTAACTTCATGGCTTGCATACGATCAGAGGCGCTGATCAGTCTTCCTTGTCCTTGCCCCAGATCGCATTGGCTTTTTTTCTGAGTTCCAACAAAGCCTCCGCTTCGGCACGACCGGCATTCGCGCGGTTCAACTGGCGCTCCAGTTCTTTAATCCGTTGCTGCTCAGCGGTTTTTTCTACGCTGAGCTTCAGGTCTGCAAGCGGGTTCGCGTTTTGGCAGGCCTCGCGCCACTGCTGGATTTGCTCTGGGTAAATACCTTTGATTCGGCAGTACTGAGAAACTTCCACCTCGCTTAAAGGCGCGGTTTCCATGACGGCGTTGAATTTATCGGCACTGGACCATTGATCACTGGTCTTGCCATTTCCCGGAACGATTAACCCTTTATCTCTAGCCATTTGTCTCCAGTTACGCAGCGACTGTGGCGTGACGTTGAGCGCGATAGCGAGTTCTGCCACCGAGCGATTGAGCGGCGGCATCATCTGCTGGACCGCCCAATCTTTGAAGTCGTCATCATAACGCTTGGACATCTTGGACATTGCTATGCACCTTCGCCCTCTTGAATGAATGATTCCATCGATAAGAGCGACAGGTAGCCTGACACGGAGGGAACGCCCCAAAAGTAACCAAAAGGTCTTTGCCCCACCACTCGGTGCCTCGCTTAGGCTCGGCATGCCCTCACTCCGGCTTGAATCCGTGGGCCGCCGCGATGGGCCATCCTTGGCCCAGCGCGGCTAACCCGGCGTCCTGCCGGGTTACCCACGGATTCAAGCCTGCGTTCGGCCATCGTGGTTAACGGGGCCTGTCAGATCAAGATCAAAATCTACAGCACGGCGGCCTAGTAGCCGACCTGAGTGGTTGAAGCAGAAGCAGGGCAACAGCACAGCAAAAACAGATCAGAAGCAGAGCTGCTTTTCTGTGGGAGCTGGCTTGCCTGCGATTGCATCAACAGGGTATGCCTGATGTACAGAGGTGTCTGCATCGCAGGCAAGCCAGCTCCCACATTTGACCGAGTACACACATCTACCTGATGTACTGAGCTCCAAATGTGGGAGCGGGCTTGCTCGCGAATGCGGTGGGTCAGCCACCAAATGCATCAACTGACACACTGCCTCGCTTTCGCTTTTGATCTAACCACTCAGGTCGGCTACTAGGCCGCCGTGCTGTAGATCTTGATCTTGATCTTGATTTTGATCTTAGGCGCCCCGTTAAACCACGCTGGCCGAACGCAGGCTTTGGAGCGGGGGTAAACCGGCAGGACGCCGGTTTAGCCGCGCTGGGCCAAGGATGGCCCATCGCGGCGGCCCCCGCTCCAAAGCCTGCGTGAGGGCACACCGAGCCTAAGCGAGGTGCCGAGTGGTGGGGCAAGAGCCCTTTTGGTTACTTTTGGGGCTCTTTTCCAAAAGTGACCCGCCGTAAGGGCGGAACCAATATCAGCCAATACCGCAGCAACGGATATGCACCCAGCGCCCCCCACGACAACCACAGCACTCAACCCGAAAAAAAGATGTGTAGATACCTATGGCCATCGCAGGCAAGCCAGCTCCCACAGGGGTTACCCGGCGTGCAAGCAGTCCAGCGCGCGGTTGGCGAGGGTTTTAGCCTGGTTGATCAAGTGCTCGGTGGCGCCGGCAATGGCGCGTTGATCACCGGTCAGCTCTTGGGTGGAAACGGCTGCGGTGGCAGCAGCGCAGCGCAACAGGTCGCAGATGTGGGCGAGGGCGTCTTCGAAGCTAAGGTCGTGATGCACGGTGAAAGACGGCGGTGTGTCGGGTTGTAGATAGTGGCTCAGGGCGCGCTCAAAGATTTCGCGGTCGAGGGTGAAGCGGGGTGGGTCTGGGACGATTTTATGCATGAATGAAACTCCTAAAAGATTGGGAGCCATTCTTTTGCAGATCTCACTCGACAAAAGGTGGCAGCTATGTGCGGGGTGAGATAACCGGTAGGAGCCCCCCGGCCAGACCGAAGTCTGCCCGCACACAGCCGCCATAGAGCATGTTGCTCGCGGTTGTGACACTTGGCACCCCTATCGACAGGATCTCACCCCTGATCGCTGATATGCAGCGACAGAGCGAAGGCTAGCCAGTGGACTGAGCAGGCGCAAGGCCAAAGGATTGTCTAGGAAACTTCCCGCAAATTAAAGGGATATGGATTGCTGGCCTTTAACAATGCATGTCCATCCGGCAACAAAAAACCAATGTGGGAGCGGGCTTGCTCGCGAAAAAGCTGGTTCAGCCAGCCTATATGTGACGGATATTCCGCCTTCGCGAGCAAGCCCGCTCCCACAGTAAAAAAGCCTTTAGGGAAGCGTCCTGCAACTTATAACGATGTGGATTGCTGGCCTTTAATTCCGCGTGACAAACACGCCAGTTAACAGGGAACTGGTTGGTGGTCGGGTGCCAACCACTTGTTTGTAAGCTGCCCAGTGGCGGATCCCTTCGAGTCTTTATAAGAGTGTTATTCATATGAATATTTTACTTTCTGCATTCCCGGTAGTTGTGCCTGTAGTTACCCAACTACTAGGCACCTCGAGGGCAGTTGTCTCGCCCGCTGTTTCTTCCGCGTCGAACACCGGCGAGAAGGACTTGCGCAGTGTTCCCAGGCAAAACGTCACGCGACCGGAGAATGATCGTCGTAGTGCTGAGCAGATTATTCTCGACAACCCGATTCTAAAAAATCTGGGGCCTCAAAAAGAGCGCCACCTGGCACTCATTAAGGAACGCCTGGGTGATTGGACCGCCAGCAACCCTGACCCGGCGTCGAGGGCGGACGCTGCCTACAATGCTGCGCGGGTGCTCAACTGGATTGATACGTCGTTGAGCGCAGTGGGCAAAGACCGTGGTGAATATTCGAACAACGGCGTCCTGGAGGGCTACACCCGCAACGGCAATGCCGCATTCGGCACGCCGGCCGGGGCGTGGGAGGGTTTTATCGAGCAGGGCTACCACATTCTGAATCGCGATCATCGGCTGGAATGGACAAATGACGCGAATGTGACCCCTGAAGGCAACTACCGCGACACTTATCGTTAACGATTGGCCTGGGTTACAGGCCCGCTGAACAGGTCTCTGCGCGGGAATCAGATTGATGATATCCGCCCATCAATTTCGACACCTGCATTGGCAGAGACTTTTCGTTTGTATTCTAGAGAAACTAACTAATGTCTAACATTCTCTCGCCCGTTACACCTGATTGTCGCGACTACTCTGCACAGGCGTTCTTTCCAGCAACGGTTAAGTCTCCTACCGCAGAAACAGGCCAGCCCTACAGTGAAAAAAATCAGCATTTTGCCCCCAGGGAAAATGTAAAACGGCCCCCTGGTGATATTCGAACTGCCGAGCAAATCATTAACGACAACCCTGTGCTCAAAATGCTGGACAGCCAAAAAGGTATTCGTCGTTACTTGGTCTATACAGTCAACGGCGAAACGTTCGTGAAAAAGCCGCAGCATGAAAAGAACATTTACGTTGAATTGGCCTATGACAAATTGGGAAATTGGACCTCCAGTAATCCAGACCCTGTTGCGAGAGCGGATGCCGCCTACAATGCGGCCAGAGTGCTTAATTGGATTGATTCGTCTCTTACTGCGACGGGGCAAAGTCGCGGTAAGGAGGCGAACAACGGTGTGCTGGAAGGTTTCACCCGCAGCGGCTATGCGCTTGATGGAACACCGGCCCGTATGTGGCAAGCGTTTGCCGAGGACGGCTATGGCGCACTCTCTTACAATCATCGGCTTGCTCACCGCGAGGACGGGCCGCTTACACAAGGGCCTCACCCACACTGGACCGACCGGCGTCTAATCGGCCAGGTAGCCGAGCATTTTCGCGAATTCGCCACTGGCGCGAATGACCGCTTTGTAAATGTTAATGAGCTCAAAGAAGCTGCCGGCTTGGTGCCCAGCAGCAGAACCTTTTCTGCACAGGCACAAGAAGTCGCCCTGGAACTGCTAGCCCGGCCTGAACTGCTGCGGGAATTGGATATCGGCATTGGCGACTATGGCCCCGGTAAGGAAGACAACCGGTTCGATCAGGAAAACATTGCCTACCTGTATAGCCGCGCGTCCGATGTGTCACCTCTACATTTTTTCCGACAGGGTTAAGTGGCGTGAGCAAGTGCAAGATCAAGGATCGCCTAGGCGACATCCAGCAGATTAAAGCGATGCCGATAGACCGCATTCGCGAGCAAGCCCGCTCCCACAGGGGGCTTCTGGGTGTCAGTTAGCGTGATGTTTATTTGGGATACAGCGGCGGCAGGCTGGTGGTGTCGGTGGCCGGGTCTTGCTCACGCTCGGCAACCGGAATGGCCTTGACTGCGCGCCACAGGTCTTCGCCCAGCCAGAAATGCCCGCCCTCGCTGTAGAGCGCGCCGTTGAGCCCGTCCAACGCATCCGACAACGGCACAAACCGCGCCGCCATATCTGCCAGGGTTTCCGGCTGTTGCCGCGCCCAGGCATCCAGCGCCTGGCGCGTGGCGTGTGGGTCGTTGGCCTGGGTGGCGCGCTTGAGGTCATCGAGCAGCGTACGCGGGCTCGGGCCGGTCTGCGCGGCACGTTGCACGGCGGGTTGGCGGCGCGCACGCCACCACAGGCCGAAGCCCAGCAGGGTGGTGCAGACCAATAGCAACGTGCTCAGTTGCCATAACCACAGGCGGTTATCGTCCGGTGCGGTGATCACCGTCGGCGTGGCAGGTGTGTCGACCACCAGGCTCGGGTTAGTCGCCACTTGCAGGGTGCGGGCCGGCAGGTGGGTGCGTTCGAGGTGATCCTCGTGGGTGTTCCACCACACCACTTCCACGGCAGGCAACTCGACGGCGCCGGCGCGGGTCGGCACCAGGGCTTCGCGGTCTTCGCGGCTGCCGATGAGGCCGTGGTCGTTGTTCTGGTTGCCGAGCACCGGTTGGTCGGGGTAGCGACGCAGGCCGTTGATGTCGATGCTGGGCAGGGCCGGCAGTTGCGCGCTGGACAGGCCTTCAGCCTTGACGGTAAGGCTGCGGGTCAGCGAGTCGCCGACTTGCACGTGGTCCGGCTCCGGGTTCCAGGCTTGCGTCAGGGTCAGGCTGCGTGCAGGTATCCAAGGCGCGTCGGCCGGGTACAGTGCGGGTTTGGGTTTGACACTCAGCGCCAGCTCGGCTGAGCTGACGTGGATCAGCTTGCCCGGCTTGGTGCCCTGCAGTGTGTTCTCCTGCGGCGGGCGCGATTCCACCAGCGTAGCGCTGAAGGTCTGCGCCGGTATCACCAGGGCGCCGCTGTGCTGCGGATAGATCGCGTAGCGGGTTTCGATCACGCCATGGCGAATGCTGTTGATGACTTTTTCGTAGGTGCGCGACTCGCCCAATTGCTCGATGCGGGCATCGGGGATTTGCAACGGCGTGAGGCTGCTGTCGTCGTACAGCGACACCGAGTGGTACACGCGCACGGTCAGCAACGCCTGGGCCTGGACGTACACGCTGGTTTGATCAAGGTTGGCTTCGATGAACACCGGCGCCAGTTCGGCGCTGGTGTTCTGGCTTACGGTTTCTACCACTTGCAGGCTGATCGGCTGGGTCTTGAGCTCGCCCACTTGCAGCGGCGGGATCACCACGGTGCCGTTTTCCTTGGGCAGCAGGGTGATGATCCAGCGTGTGGTGGCGTGGTTGTCGCCGCCCAGCGTGGTGAGTTGGTTGATCTGGCGCGTGCCGCTGACTTCGAACTGCGCATCCAGCGGTGACAGGTCGGGTTTGCCGAACTGGGTGACATCGCTGGACTCGACCGTCAGCTCCACCGTTTCCCCGGAATTGAGGCGGCTGCGGTCAACGCTGGCGACCAGGTTCGCCGCCTGGGCGGAGCCTGCCGATAACGCAAGCAGGAGCAGAAGGGTGGTGCGGCGGCTCATCGAGTCTTGTCCTGATGTTGTTGCTGTTCGTACCAGAATTTGCGGCGCAGCAGTTCACCGGGGTTGTCCGGGATTTCTCGCAGCCATTGCTCCAGCGCCTGACGGTGCTCGCCGTCAATCGTGGCATCGGCGGGGCGCAACGGCGGAGTAGTGGTGTGTTCATCGCCCAGCTCGCTGCCCGGTACGTCGTTGCCGCCCGCCTTGGGTGTGGCGCCGTTCTGGGTATCGCCGGTGCCGGCCTCGCCCTGGCCCTGGGGCGATTGCTCGCCGCCCGTGGCGCTTTGCCCGCTGGTGCCTGGTTGCGCAGTTTGGCCGGGTTGGGTGGTTTCGTCATCCTCGTTTTTTGCAGGCTTGGTGGGCTCTGGCTGTGCTTGTTGCTGCATCACGCTTTCCACCAGGGCTTTGTTTTTCAGTGCCGGTTGCAGGTCGGGCTGGGCTTCCAGCGCCTGTTCGTAGGCGTCGATGGCCGCTTCCAGTTCGCCGGACTTGGCCAGGGCATTGCCGCGATTGTAGTGGGAGTAGGCGTCATTGCTCAGCGCAAAACGCTTGATCGCCTCGGCGTAATTGCCCGCCTCATACAGGGCCACGCCTTGCCATTGTGGGTTCTCGAAGTGTTCAGCGGCTTCGGCGGGGCGCTTTTTCTTCAGCAGGTATTGGCCTTGCTGGTCGGGGCGCAGCCACAGGTCCTGGAGTTCGAAGGCATAGCTCGGTTGCGGCGCGCCCATTAACAGCAAAGGCAAACAGAACAACCAGCCGCGGCGCCCGGCGCAGGCAGCCAGCAGCAACAGCGGCAGGAGCAGCCAGTAACCCTGGTCGGCCCAGGTGTCGAGGTGCAGCAATTGGCCGTCATTGCGCAGGTTTTGCGAGCTGTCGAGCAGGTTGAGTTGGCGCAGGTCCTTGTCGTCCAGACGCGCGGCGCGGTAGCGGCCGCCCATTTCGCTGGCGAAGGCCTTGAGGGTCGGGCTGTCGAGACGCGGCACCAGAATCGCGCCCTGTTCGTCCTTGAGGAACTCGCCGCTTTCCTGGGTTACCGGTGTGCCTTCGCGGCTGCCGATGCCGAGGATCGACAAGCTCGGCGCCTGGGCACCTTGTAACTGCAACCGAATACCTTGGCGTTCCTGTTTCGACAGCGAGGAACCGACCAGCAACAGGCGGCCCTGGCCAAGGCCGGCTTGCTTGAGCAAACCCAGGGCTTTCTCCACGGCAAGGTCGGCGCGATGGCCGGGCTCGGGCATGATCGAGGGGCGCAAGGCTTCGAGCAGGTTGCGGCTGGTGGCCAGGTCATCCGACAGCGGCACCAGCGTGTGGGCACTCCCGGCGTACACGATGATGGCGGTTGGCGCATCGGCGCGTGCTTGCAGCAAGTCATACAGCTTGCGCCGGGCTTGCTCCAGGCGATTGGGCGGGCTGTCGGTGGCGAGCATTTCGGGCGTCAATTCCAGCAGCACCACCACCGGGTCGGCGGGTTTCTGACTGGGCTGTTCAACCCGTTGCCAGCTGGGGCCGAGCAATGCCAGCACGGCCAACAGCCAGGCGATGCCCAGCACCACCCACGGTGATTTGCTCTCGCGACCGTTGCCACCACTGAGCAACACCGCATGAAACGCCGGTGGCAGGATCATCTGCCAACGCCCGGCGCGCTTTTGCCGATGCCACAGTTGCCACAGCAACCAGCCAAGCAGCGGCAACAGCAACAGCCACCAAGGGCGGAACCAGTGCGGCCAGAGGTCGATCATCGACGCCTCCGCAAGCGCAGGCGTTTAAGGCGCTGGCGCCATTCAGGGTGCTGTTGCAGGAAATTGCCCTTGCTCGAGAGTTTATTGAACAGGCGCTGCAGCGCGTTGTTGGGCCAGCGCTCCTGGATCACCAGCAACATGCTGAGCACCAGCGCCAGGGCCAATGGCGCGCTGTACAGCGCCTGGGCCGGGCGGGCCTGGGTCGGTTGTTGGGCGACCGGCTCAAGCTGGTCGAGGGTTTCCTTGATCTTTTGCAGTTCGTCACCGTCGCGGGCGCGGAAATAGCGGCCACCGGTGGCCTCGGCGATGGCTTTCAACGCGGGCTCGTCCAGGTCCAGGCTCGGGTTGACGCCGAGGATGCCCAAAGAACCGGTTTGCTCCGGATCGGCGCCAATGCCGATCGGGTAGATTTTCACGCCTTCTTCAGCGGCCAGGCGCGCGGCGGTCAGCGGGTCGATCTGCCCGGCGTTGTTGGCGCCGTCGGTAACCAGGATCAGTACACGGCTTTGTGCCGGGCGCTGGCGCAGGCGTTTCAAGGCCAGGCCAATCGCATCGCCGATGGCGGTGTTCTTGCCGGCAATGCCGATGCGCGCTTCGTCCAGCCAGGTGCGCACGGTGCGCCGGTCGAAGGTCAGCGGGGCTTGCAGGTAGGCCTGGCTGCCAAACAGGATCAGGCCGACGCGGTCGCCTTCGCGGCTTTCGAGGAAGTCGCCGAGCAAATGTTGCACCAGGCTGAGGCGGCTGACGTCGTCGTCCTGCCAATGCATGTCGGGGAAGTCCATGGAGCCGGACACGTCCACCGCCACCAGCAGGTCGCGACCGCTGGCGGCAATCGGCAGCGGTTCGCCGAGCCATTCCGGGCGGGCGGCGGCGGTGAGCAAGAGCAGCCACAGCACCACGAACGGTGCCTGCTGGCGCCAGCCGGGCAGGTTGGCCCGCGCGCGGCGGCGGGCCAGGCCTTCGAGGTCGGCGAGGTAGCTGACTTTCAGCGCAGGCTCGCCACTGTCAGCCACCGGCAAGATGAGCCGCATCAACCACGGTAATGGCAACAGGGCGAAGATCCACGGCCAGGCGAACTCAAACATGTTTGCGAATCCAGGTGTCGACCGCCTGGGTCAGGCCGGCGATGGCCTTGTCGTCGAGTTTGCATTCGGGTTTGTAGGCGCCTTCCACCAGCACCATCCAGCGCGTGAGGCCGGCGGCCGGGCAGCGGTTGTCGAGGAACGCCAGCCATTTGCGGCCGTTGAGGGTGTGGCTTTGGCTGTAGGGGTAGTCGTTGCGGCACAGGCGTTTGAGCAGGCCGTTGAGTTGTTGCAGCCACGCGCCGGCAGGTGCGCCGTCGTAAGGCTTGGGCATCAAGGCCAGCTCGGCCAGGGCGGCGATGCGCAGTGGGTCAAGCGGCTGTTCGGCGCGCGCCACCGGGCGGCGCGTGGGCAGCAAGCGACGCAGCGACCACAACCCCCAACCCAGCAGCGGAATCACCAGCAGCAACAGCCACCAACCCGGCGCAGGTGGCCAAAAGCCAATGGCCGGCGGGGCGATCAGCGGTTGCAGTTGATCAAGGCTGCTCATTGCTTTTTAACCGGGCGTTGCGGGTTCAAGTACTCGCGCAGTTGCTCGACCATTTCGCTCTGGGTGCTCAACGGCATCAGCAGGATGCGCAGCTTTTGCGCGAGCAGTTCCCAGCGTGCGACGCGGGCTTCGGCCTGGGCCTTATAGGCCTGGCGCAAATCGAAGTTCAGCGTGTCCAGTTCCAGCTGTGCGCCGCGTTCCGCGAAACGTAGTAGCCCGGCTGCGGGCAGAGCGTGGTCCAGTGGGTCGGAGATCGGCAACAGCAGCAGGTCGCAATGGCGTGACAACAAACTCAGCTGTTGCTCGGCGCCTTCGGTCAGTGCGCGCTCATCGCAAATCACGATGACCAGGCTGCCGGGGCGCAACACTTCACGGCCACGGCGCAGGGCCATGCCCAAGGCGTCGGCTTCGGGGCGGCTTTCAGTATTCAAGCTCTGGTTGACGCGCACCAAGCGGTTGAGCAGTTGCAGCAGGCTTTGTTTGCTGCGCCGGGGCTTGATTTCGTAGTGCTCGCTGTCGCCAAACACCAGCCCGCCGACGCGGTCGTTATGCCCCAGCGCCGCCCAACCGATCAGGCTGGCGGCTTGCGCGGCGAGCACCGACTTGAACATCTGGCCGGAGCCGAAAAACAGCCGGCAGCTTTGCTCAACCATGATAAAAATCGGCCGTTCGCGTTCTTCATGGAACAGTTTGGTGTGCGGCTCCTGGGTGCGCGCCGTCACGCGCCAGTCGATGGTGCGCACATCGTCGCCGGCCTGGTACACGCGCACCTGGTCAAAGTCGACACCACGCCCGCGCAGCTTGGAATGGTGCAGGCCGATCAGCGGGCTGCGCTGGCTCGGCGTGGAAAACAGTTGCACTTCGCGCACGCGGTGGCGCATCTCAATCAGTTCGCTGAGCGTGACGCGAATCCCATCGCTTGCGTTCATGGGTTTCAAGCGACGGCAACGACGTCGAGAATGCGCTGCACCACGCGGTCCTGGTCGATGCCGGCCGCTTCCGCTTCGAACGACAGAATGATGCGGTGGCGCAGCACGTCGAACAGCACCGCCTGGATATCTTCCGGGCTCACAAAGTCGCGACCGGCCAGCCAGGCATGGGCGCGGGCGCAGCGGTCGAGGGCGATGGAGCCGCGCGGGCTGGCGCCGTAGGCGATCCACTCGGCCATTTCCGGGTCGAACTTGGCCGGGGTGCGCGTGGCCATCACCAATTGCACCAGGTATTCCTCTACCGCGTCGGCCATGTACAGGCCGAGGATTTCCTTGCGTGCAGCAAAGATTGCCTGCTGGCTGACGCGGCGCTCGGGCTTGGTTTCGCCATTGAGCGCCTCACCACGGGCCTGCTGCAGGATGCGCCGTTCGACGGCGGCGTCCGGGAAACCAATTTTGACGTGCATCAGGAAGCGGTCGAGCTGGGCTTCGGGCAGCGGGTAGGTGCCTTCCTGCTCGATGGGGTTTTGCGTGGCCATCACCAGAAACAGCGGCGACAGCTCGTAAGTACTGCGCCCCACGCTGACCTGGCGTTCGGCCATGGCTTCAAGCAACGCCGATTGCACCTTGGCGGGGGCGCGGTTGATTTCATCCGCCAGCACCAGGTTGTGGAAGATCGGCCCTTGCTGGAACACGAAGCTGCCGGTTTCCGGGCGATAGATCTCGGTGCCGGTGATGTCGGCGGGCAACAGGTCGGGGGTGAACTGGATACGATGGAACTGCGCTTCGATGCCTTCGGCCAACTCTTTGATGGCCTTGGTCTTGGCCAGGCCCGGTGCGCCTTCCACCAGCATATGCCCGTCAGCCAGCAGCGCGATCAGCAAGCGATCGATGAGTTTTTCCTGGCCGAGAATCTGCGTAGAAAGAAAGGTTCGCAGCGCGAGCAGCGCTTCACGATGTTCCATCGATGACGGTTCCTGGAGAGGTGAGCCTGGGCGTCGAAAAAAAAACGCCGGGCCTGGGGCGCTTACTTTAATGCATCGAGGGGGGTGGCGACTAACGGCGTGACGGGTATTTTTGGCAAATCTTGTAGGAAATTTGTATGGGAACAGGGTCAATGTGGGAGGGGGCTTGCCCCCGATAGCGGTGGATCAGTTTATACATCTGTGACTGATCGACTGCTATCGGGGGCGAGCCCCCTCCCACATTTGATCGTTGATGCAGCTTAGATTCGGGTGAACGTACCAGTGCCCTTAAGAATGTTCTGCAAGGTTTCCTCAACTTCAGCCAAATCCGACGCGGCGGTGCTGTGGAGAATTTCCAGATGATCCTTGCCACCCAGCGCATCGGCATCGCCCGCCGCCAACTCCACCCGCAACGTCGTGTTGCTTAGCGTGACCTTCAGCCCATCCAGGGTCGAGGGCTCGTAATCCCAAGTCAGTTCGACTTCATCTTCGTCCGGGTAACGGGTGAGCATGAACATCTCGCCGTTTTTACCGTGGCAGCAGAGCATGGCCATGTTGTCTTCTTCGTCGTCGCACGGGGTGGCCATCAGTGCGTCGGTGTTCAGTTGCAGCATGGGAAATCCTGTCTGGGGGGAGGGCGCAGCCAGGCAATTGTGCCATTGCGGCGAATTTTGTGCTGCATCGTATGTCAGACCCAGAGCATGACCTGACGGGCAATACCAGTCATTTTCGGTACTCGCCAGCGTGAAATCAGCCGGTTTTTCTGCGGAAAAATCCGGGTTGCGCAAGTCGCAACCCCAAGCCTGCGTACCGATGACCGAATATGTCGCAGCATCGCAAGCAGCTGTCTTCCTACACTCGTTAAGCTGCGCAACGGATGTGCCCTGTGCCGGGAGTCTGACCTGCCCGTCGTACCGTCGCCCTGCAGGGCGCACATCTTATGGAAGTTGTATGTGACCTGATTGTCTTGTCCAGCTTCACCCACCTGTCACCCTGATTCGTTTATGGTGCTTGTTATCAGCACCGACGAACAGCGCTGACGGTCTCCCCGCAAGGGGATAACACGCGACGCTTCCATCAATAACAAGCCCAAGCGGAGTACCACAGATGGCGTTCTTCACCGCAGCCAGCAAGGCCGACTTCCAGCATCAACTGCAAGCGGCACTGGCGCAGCACATCAGTGAACAGGCACTGCCACAAGTGGCGCTGTTCGCTGAACAATTTTTCGGCATTATTTCCCTGGATGAACTGACCCAGCGTCGCCTTTCCGACCTGGCCGGTTGCACCTTGTCTGCCTGGCGCCTGCTTGAGCGCTTTGATCACACCCAACCGCAAGTGCGGGTCTACAACCCCGATTACGAACGTCATGGCTGGCAATCGACCCACACCGCGGTCGAAGTGCTGCACCATGACTTGCCCTTCCTGGTGGACTCGGTACGCACCGAGCTGAACCGTCGTGGCTACAGCATTCACACCCTGCAAACCACCGTGCTCAGCGTGCGCCGTGGCAAGAAGGGCGAACTCCTGGAAATCCTGCCTAAAGGCACCCAGGGCGAGGGCATCCAGCAAGAATCGCTGATGTACCTGGAAATCGACCGCTGCGCCAATGCCGCCGAACTCAACGTGCTGAGCAAAGAGCTTGAGCAGGTACTGGGCGAAGTGCGCGTGGCCGTGGCCGATTTCGAACCGATGAAAGCCAAGGTCCAGGACCTGCTGGCCGGTATCGACGCCAGCCAGTTCAGCATCGACGGCGAAGAAAAAGCCGAGATCAAGAACTTCCTGGAATGGCTGGTGGGCAACCACTTCACCTTCCTCGGCTATGAAGAATTCGTGGTCCGTGACGACAAGGACGGCGGTCATATCGAATATGACGCCAATTCCTTCCTCGGCCTGACCAAGCTGCTGCGTGCCGGCCTCACCTTTGATGACCTGCGCATTGAAGACTACGCCGTGGCCTACCTGCGTGAGCCGACCGTGCTGTCGTTCGCCAAGGCCGCGCACCCAAGCCGCGTGCACCGCCCGGCGTATCCGGACTATGTGTCGATCCGTGAGATCAGCGCCGACGGCAAGGTCATCAAGGAACACCGCTTCATGGGCCTCTACACCTCGTCGGTGTATGGCGAAAGCGTACGCGTGATCCCGTATATCCGCCGTAAGGTCGCCGAAATCGAACGCCGCTCGGGCTTCCAGCCCAAGGCGCATTTGGGCAAAGAGCTTGCCCAAGTGGTAGAAGTGCTGCCGCGTGATGACCTGTTCCAGACGCCAGTCGACGAGCTGTTCAGCACTGTGATGTCGATTGTGCAGATCCAGGAACGCAACAAGATTCGCGTGTTCCTGCGCAAAGACCCGTACGGTCGTTTCTGCTATTGCCTGGCCTATGTGCCGCGCGACATTTATTCCACCGAAGTGCGCCAGAAGATCCAGCAAGTGCTGATGGATCGCCTGAAAGCCTCGGACTGCGAATTCTGGACGTTCTTCTCCGAATCCGTGCTGGCCCGTGTACAGCTGATTCTGCGGGTTGACCCCAAGAACCGCCTGGACATCGACCCGCTGCAACTGGAAAAAGAAGTGGTGCAGGCCTGCCGCAGCTGGCAGGACGACTACTCAAGCCTTGTGGTCGAAAGCTTCGGCGAAGCCCACGGCACCAACGTGCTGGCGGATTTCCCGAAAGGCTTCCCGGCCGGCTACCGCGAGCGTTTTGCTGCGCATTCGGCCGTGGTCGACATGCAGCACCTCAACAGCTTGACCGAAGCCAACCCGCTGGTGATGAGCTTCTATCAGCCGCTGGGCCAGGTCTCCGGCCAGCGCGAGCTGCATTGCAAGCTCTATCACGCGGACACGCCGCTGGCACTGTCCGACGTGCTGCCGATCCTGGAAAACCTCGGCCTGCGTGTGCTGGGTGAATTCCCGTACCGCCTGCGCCATGCCAATGGCCGCGAGTTCTGGATTCATGATTTCGCGTTCATCGCCGCCGAAGGCGTGAACCTGGACATCCAGCAGCTCAACGACACCCTGCAGGACGCGTTTGTGCACATCGTCCACGGCGATGCCGAAAACGATGCGTTCAACCGTTTGGTGCTCACCGCCGGCCTGCCATGGCGCGACGTGGCGCTGCTGCGTGCCTACGCGCGTTACTTGAAGCAAATCCGCCTGGGCTTCGACCTCGGTTACATCGCCAGCACCTTGAATAACCACACCGACATCGCCCGCGAGTTGACCCGGTTGTTCAAGACGCGCTTCTACTTGGCGCGCAAGCTCACCGCCGATGACCTGGAAGACAAGCAACAACGCCTGGAACAAGCGATCCTCACCGCCCTGGACGATGTTCAGGTGCTCAACGAAGACCGCATCCTGCGTCGCTACCTGGACCTGATCAAGGCCACCCTGCGCACCAACTTCTACCAGACCGACGCCAACGGCCAGAACAAGTCGTACTTCAGCTTCAAGTTCGACCCGCGTGCGATTCCCGAGCTGCCTAAGCCGGTGCCGAAGTTTGAAATCTTCGTTTACTCGCCGCGTGTTGAAGGCGTGCACCTGCGCTTTGGCAACGTGGCGCGCGGTGGCCTGCGCTGGTCCGACCGTGAAGAAGACTTCCGTACTGAAGTGTTGGGCCTGGTAAAAGCCCAGCAAGTGAAGAACTCGGTGATCGTGCCCGTGGGTGCGAAGGGCGGCTTCCTGCCGCGTCGCCTGCCACTGGGCGGCACCCGCGACGAGATCGCGGCCGAGGGCATCGCCTGCTACCGCATCTTCATTTCCGGCTTGTTGGACATCACCGACAACCTCAAAGACGGCGCCCTGGTGCCACCGGCCAATGTCGTGCGCCATGACGACGATGACCCGTACCTGGTTGTGGCGGCGGACAAGGGCACTGCGACCTTCTCCGACATCGCCAACGGCATCGCCATCGACTACGGCTTCTGGCTGGGCGATGCGTTCGCCTCCGGTGGTTCGGCCGGTTACGACCACAAGAAAATGGGCATCACCGCCAAGGGCGCGTGGGTCGGTGTGCAGCGTCACTTCCGTGAGCGCGGCATCAACGTGCAGGAAGACAGCATCACCGTGGTCGGCGTCGGCGATATGGCCGGTGACGTGTTCGGTAACGGCTTGTTGATGTCGGACAAGCTGCAACTGGTCGCGGCCTTTAACCACCTGCACATCTTCATCGACCCGAACCCGAACCCGGCGACCAGCTTTGTCGAGCGCCAGCGCATGTTCGAGTTGCCGCGTTCGGCCTGGTCCGACTACGACACCAGCATCATGTCTGAAGGCGGCGGTATCTTCTCGCGCAGCGCGAAGAGCATTGCCATCTCGCCACAGATGAAAGAGCGCTTCGACATCCAGGCCGACAAGCTGACCCCGACCGAACTGCTGAACGCCTTGCTCAAGGCGCCGGTGGACCTGTTGTGGAACGGCGGCATCGGTACTTACGTCAAGGCCAGCACCGAAAGCCATGCCGATGTGGGCGACAAGGCCAACGACGCGCTGCGCGTCAACGGCAACGAGCTGCGCTGCAAAGTGGTGGGCGAGGGCGGTAACCTCGGCATGACCCAATTGGGTCGTGTGGAATTCGGCCTCAATGGCGGCGGTTCCAACACCGACTTCATCGACAACGCCGGTGGTGTGGACTGCTCCGACCACGAAGTGAACATCAAGATCCTGCTCAACGAAGTGGTGCAGGCCGGTGACATGACCGACAAGCAACGCAACCAGTTGCTGGCGAGCATGACCGACGAAGTCGGCAACCTGGTGTTGGGCAACAACTACAAGCAGACCCAGGCGCTGTCCCTGGCTGCGCGCCGTGCCTACGAGCGTGCTGCCGAGTACAAACGCCTGATGAGCGACCTGGAAGGCCGTGGCAAGCTGGACCGCGCCATCGAGTACCTGCCGACCGAGGAGCAGCTCACCGAGCGCGCCGCGACCGGCAAGGGCCTGACCCGTCCGGAGCTGTCGGTGTTGATCTCCTACAGCAAGATCGACCTCAAGGAAGCGCTGCTCAAGTCGCTGGTGCCGGATGACGATTACCTGACCCGCGACATGGAGACCGCGTTCCCACCGAGCCTGGTCGCCAAGTTCGGCGAAGCCATGCGTCGCCATCGCCTCAAGCGCGAAATCGTCAGCACCCAGATCGCCAACGACCTGGTCAACCACATGGGCATCACCTTCGTGCAACGGCTCAAAGAGTCGACTGGCATGAGCCCGGCGAACGTGGCGGGCGCCTATGTGATCGTGCGTGACATCTTCCATCTCCCGCACTGGTTCCGTCAGATCGAAGCCCTGGACCACCAGGTTTCCGCCGACGTGCAACTGGAGCTGATGGACGAGTTGATGCGCCTGGGCCGCCGCGCTACGCGCTGGTTCCTGCGCAGCCGTCGCAACGAGCAGGATGCTGGCCGTGACACCGCGCACTTCGGTCCGCACTTGGCGGCGTTGGGCCTCAAGCTCGACGAACTGCTGGAGGGCCCGACCCGCGAAGGTTGGCAGAACCGCTACCAGGCCTACACCGAAGCCGGCGTACCGGAATTGTTGGCGCGCATGGTTGCAGGCACCACTCACCTGTACACCTTGCTGCCGATCATCGAAGCCGCCGACGTCACCGGGCATGACGCCGCCGACGTGGCCAAGGCCTACTTCGCCGTCGGCAGCGCCCTGGACCTGCCATGGTACTTGCAGCAGATCAGCGATCTGCCGGTGGCCAACAACTGGCAGGCCCAGGCTCGCGAAGCGTTCCGCGACGATGTGGACTGGCAGCAACGGGCGATCACCATCTCGGTACTGCAAATGGCCGACGCGCCACAAGACATGGAAGCCCGCGTGGCCCTGTGGCTTGAGCAGCACCAGGACATGGCCGATCGCTGGCGCGCAATGATGGTGGAAATTCGTGCTGCTGTCGGCACGGACTACGCCATGTACGCGGTCGCCAACCGTGAACTGCTGGACCTGGCGTTGAGTGGTCAGTCGGTGCTGCAATCGGCTTGATCCTGCAGTAAAACAAAAGCCCCCGTATCGTGAGATGCGGGGGCTTTTTGTTGAGCCGCGATTTACCAAACAGCACTGGGCAAGTGTGGGAGCGAGCAAGCCCGCTCCCACAGTTTGATCTCCTCAGGTTAGCGTGTAGCCGCGCTGGCATTATCCAGGCAAGGCTGGATGGCTTTCTTCAACCCGTTGTTGTCTGCCGGCAATAAGAACGATGCCGTCAGCGGCTTGCCGCCCTCAGTGGCGGGGGCCAAAGAAAGTGTCAGGGTTTGCCCGCGCGAGGCATCGGTGGCCCAGTAGGCTAATTCCTCTCGCGGGACAGAGGTGCTGAGTTCAAAGACCAAACCCATCTGGAAAATCCCGCCGTAATTCCAGACGCCATTGACCACGTGTTCGACGGCGGCGCGTGTGCCTGTCGTGATACTCAGTGGCCCATCTGCGCTGGCATCCTTGCCTTCAAATGGGTCGGCGTCCCAGCCCAGTGATTGCGGGATGATCTCCAGCGACAGGCCGGCTTTTGGGTTCTGCGGGTGACAGCTGATCACAAGGTTAGCCTTCATATGGTGATCACCGTAAGCGCTGCCACCAAAGGTACGTGCGGCCAACATCGGGCCTTCTGGGTAGGGCCGTTCAAGCAACCACACAGGGTTCGCATCGGTGATGACATGAGTGTCGGTCGCTGCCTTGTCACCTGCTTGTGCAAAGGGAATGAACAGGGCAGCGATTAGCGTAAAGGTCAGGGCTTGCATAGAGGTATTCACCCGCGTGTAAGGCTTTCTGGAGTGCCCGCATTGTGCGGATAGTTGGTCATCTGTGCTGTCAGTAAATACGCAAAAAACCTTTCTATCGTATAAACCCTGTTGTGCGATTACGTCATGTATGCGGTAGCCTGCCGTGTGCGGATAGGCTCGGCGCTGATTCATCAGCGTCGTTAAATGAGGGTTGTACTCCAACACAACCAGATCAAGTGAGGCTGTATGCGACTTTGTATTTTTTCGGGTTCAAGCCCGGGCCGGTTGCCGGTGTATTCGGAAATGGCGGCTCAACTGGGGCATGCGCTGGCCAAGGCGGGCATCGGCCTGGTCTACGGTGGCGCCTCGGTGGGCTTGATGGGGGCGGTTGCCGATGCCGCGCTGGCGAGTGGCGGTGAAGTGATCGGTGTGATGCCGGGGTTTCTGGCCGAGAAAGAGCTGGCCCACACCGGCCTTCAAGACCTGCGAATCGTCGGCTCCATGCACGAGCGCAAAGCACTGATGGCCGAACTGTCCGACGGCTTTATCGCGCTGCCCGGCGGTATCGGCACGTTTGAGGAGTTGTTCGAGGTGTGGACGTGGGCGCAATTGGGTCAGCATGCCAAACCTTGCGCATTGCTGAACATCAACGGTTTCTATGACGGCCTGGCCGCGTTCCTCGACAATGTGGTCGCCGAGGCGTTTCTCAAGCCGGTGCACCGTGACATGCTCATTGTTGAGCCGAACGTAGAGCGTTTGCTGGCTGCGTTGCTGAGTTATCAGGCGCCCACCGTGCCCAAGTGGATCAAGCGAGAGGACACCTGATGGCGCAACAAACCGGTTCGGTTGTGGCTGTCAGTTGAGTGTCAGCAGTTTCGCTTCCAGATGATCCAAATGCTGGGTCATCAGGCTGACCGCGCGCTTCACGTCGCGTTGTTCGACCGCGTCAACAATCGCCACATGTTCCTGCCACGCGCAATACGTGCAGGCTTGCGCCTCGTATTGGGCAATGATCAACGACGTCAACGGCACCAGGCTGTTGAGGAACTGCGCCAAGGGCGCGTTACGCGCCATCGCGGCCAGTTGCAGGTGAAATTCCCCGGACAGGCGAATCGCCGGCCCGCGCTGGTCGCGCTCGATGCACTCACGTTCCCGGGCGATCAACTCGCGTAACTGGCGGATTTGCGTTGGCGTGGCCTGGGCGCAGGCCAGCTGAACCACGGTGATTTCCGTCAGCCGCCGCGCTTCCAGAATTTGCTGCGTCTGCTGGGCATCCGGCGCGGCGACCTGGGCGCGCTGGTTGGGGCGCAGGATGATCACTTGCTGATGGGACAGCTTGGCCAGCACCCGGCGAATCACGCTGCGGCTCACCCCAAAGATATCGCCCAGGCCTTCCTCAGTGAAGCGGCTGGAAGGCGCGATGCGTTGTTCGAGGATGGCATCGAACAAGCGCGGGTAGATGTCATCCACCGAGGGCTTTTTGCCTGCCACTAGGCGCAGGGCCGGGAGGGTAGGGTGGCGTTGCAGGGCGTGGGCGGTCATGGCCGGTCTCCAAAAAATCAGCTGCCCAGATGGTCGTCCGGGATGTTCAAGCGAATGCCCATGCGCAAGCCTTCCTGGAGGATATGCCGACGCATCTCGGCACTGGCCAGGGCGCTGTTTTTGTTGCGGATGGCGCGCACCACGGCTTCGTTTTCCTGCAGGCGTTCGGCCAGGTGTTCGGGCGAGTTGCGCAGCACCTGGGCGCTTTGCTTGAGCGCGTTGCTGGTCTGTTGCACCACGTTCTGGAAGATCGGGTTGGAGGTGAGTGCAAACAGTTCTTCATGAAAGCCGATGTAGGCGTTCATCCCCGCCTCGGCATCGCCGGCGTCGAGGGCCTCGCGCATATCCATCAGCGTGAGGCGCAGTTGCCCGACTTCCTTGCTGCTGATGGATTGAGCGACCAGGCCGACGATAAACGGCTCGAGGGTGTAGCGCAGTTGCAGGATGTCTTCGAGCGTGGCATCCGCCACCGCATCGCTGGCGTGCGGGTCGCTGACGCTGGTTTCGAGTACCACCACGCCTTTGCCGGGCATCGAGCGCACCAGGCCGAGGGTTTCCAGCACGATCACCGCTTCGCGCAGGCTGGGGCGGCTGATGCCCATTTGTTCGGCCAGCTCCCGTTGGCCGGGCAGCATTTCGCCACGCCGCCACTGGCCACGCTTGAGTGCGGCGCGCAGTTTTTCTACGACTGAATTGACGACGGTTGAGGTGCTGATCACTTCTACGTCTCCTTGATGGTGTAAATACATTGGTGAGTCTTGTGACGATCCAGTGTGGGAGCTGGCTTGCCTGCGATGACTGACGGTCAGTCAACATCTCTATTGCTGACCCACCGTTATCGCAGGCAAGCCAGCTCCCACCCTTTATTTGTGTCGTGCTTGAGCGCTGATCAGAACTCCTGATGCGCCGGCAGCACCGGCTTCTTGGCCTGGAAGGCATAGCCCTGCTGGCCGTCGAGCACCTTGTTGGCGCGCTGGATGTCGATGTCTTTTTCCCAGCGGGCAATGGCCACGGTGGCGACACAGTTGCCGATCAGGTTGGTTAGCGCACGGCCAATGCCCATGAACCAGTCCACCGCCAATACCAGCACCAGGCCCACCACCGGAATCGCCGGGATGGCGGTGAGCGTGGCCGCCAGAATCACCAGCGCCGAGCCCGGTATCCCATGCGCGCCTTTGGAGGTGATCAGCGACACCAGCAGGATCGTCAGCAAGTCGGTCATCGACAGTGGCGTGCCGGTGGCGTTGGCGATAAACACGATGGCCAGGGTCAGGTAGATGGAGAAGCCGTCGAGGTTGAACGAGTAACCCGTCGGAATCACCAGGCCTACCGTTGAGCTGCCGATGCCCAAGTGCTCGAGTTTACGCATGATCTGTGGCAGCACCGCGTCGGACGAAGCGGTGCCCATCACGATCAGCAGTTCTTCGCGCAGGTACTTGAGCAGCGCCAGCATGCGCAGGCCGGACAGGCGCATCACCAGGCCAAGCACCAGGCCGACAAAGGCAAAGCAGGTCAGGTAGAACAAGCCCACCAGGCTGCCCAGGTGTTGCAGCGAATCCAGGCCGTAGGTGCTGGTGGTGAAAGCGATGGCGCCGAACACGCCAATCGGCGCCAGGCGCACGATCATGCCCATGATGCGGAAGATCACGTGGCTCAGCTCGTTGATCAACCGCGAGATACCCGAAGCCGCTTCGCCCACCAGGTTCAGCGCGCTGCCGAACAGCACCGAGAACAGCAGCACTTGCAGCACATTGTTGTCGGCGAAGGCGCCGATCACCGAGTTGGGTATCAGGTCCATCAGGAACTGGCTGGTGCCGCGAATATGTTGGCCCTTGTCGGCCAACTCAGTGAGGCCGGCGGAGGACAACTGCTCCAGGTGGATATTGGCGCCGGTGCCGATGCCGGTACTGAAGGCCATGATGAGGCCGATCACCAGGGCGACGGTGGTCAACACTTCAAAGTAGATCACCGACTTGAGGCCGATGCGCCCGACTTTCTTCAAGTCGCCGGCACCGGAAATACCGCTGACCACCACACAGAATACGATCAGGCCAATCAGCATCTTGATCAGCTTGATGAAGCCGTCACCCAGGGGTTTGAGTTGTGTGGAGAATTCGGGAAGGGCCAGGCCGCAGGCGATGCCGAGCATCAGACCAATCACGACTTGCAGGAAAATCGAACGCGAGCACCATCTGAGCATGGGAGGGATCTCTATTCGGTGCCCTGGTGGTTCCAGGGCTTAATTGTTGTGGTCTTACCGGTAAGTCCAGTGCGCGGCCAGTCTACGCTGGGTTTTTTTCAAACCACAAGTAAATATTCGGCGGTTTGCAGGTCCCGGTCTGACCAGTTGGTCGGCAAGCGCGATGCTTGAGCGGTTGGCGGCGTGGAAAAAAATTCGCTTATGATCCGCGCCTTGATACGCGAGGTGATCGATGGACAAACCAGGACTGACCACGGACGCCACAGGGCTGACCCACTGCACCTGGCGCACAGCGGCGGCGCAGTACCCGCGTTACCACGACCACGAGTGGGGCGTGCCGGTGGCGGATGATATCCAGCTGTACGAGAAGATTTGCCTGGAAGGGTTTCAGGCGGGCATGGCGTGGATCACCATCTTGCGCAAGCGCGAGCAGTTTCGGGTGGCGTTCGAGGGCTTTGATTTTCGCCGCGTGGCGCAGTACGGCGAGGCCGACATAGACCGCCTGATGAATGATCCTGGCATCGTGCGTAATCGGGCCAAGATCGTGTCGACCATCAACAATGCGCGCAAGGCCTGCGAGTTGGTGGACGAAACCGGGTCGCTGGCGCGGTGGATATGGGCGTTTGAGCCGACGGAGCAGGAGCGCCCGGCCGTGGTGGACCTGGCTTATTGGACAGGCAACCCGACGTCACCGGCGTCGGTGCGGTTGTCGAAGGCGTTGAAGAAGCGCGGCTGGACCTTTGTCGGCCCGACCACGATGTATGCGTTGATGCAGGCGATGGGCATGGTCAATGACCACTTGGAGGGCTGTGCTTGCCGGGCGCAGATTGAGCAACTGCGGCGGGAGTTCAAGCGGCCCTGAGTCTTTTGTCTTGGTGTGATCAACATAGGGGGCGATTTTTTTTGGCAGGCTGAGTGTATATCCGTTGCTGCGGTAACGGCCGCTTAGGGTTTCGCTCTTACAGCGAGTCACTTTTTTACAAACGCGGTACGTGTCAAGGTACCTGTCGCCTAGGCTCGGCATGCCCTCACTCCGGCTTGAATCCGTGGGCCGCCGCGATGGGCCATCCTTGGCCCAGCGCGGCTAACCCGGCGTCCTGCCGGGTTACCCACGGATTCAAGCCTGCGTTCGGCCATCGTGGTTAACGGGGCCTGTCAGATCAAAATCTACAGCACGGCGGCCTAGTAGCCGACCTGAGTGGTTGAAGCAAAAGCAGGGCAAGAACAGATCAAAAGCAGAGCTGCTTTTCTGTGGGAGCTGGCTTGCCTGCGATGCAGACACCTCGGTACATCAGGCAAACCCAGTTGATGCCTTCGCAGGCAAGCCAGCTCCCACCTTTGACCGAGTACACACATCTACCTGATGTACTGAGCTCAAAATGTGGGAGCGGGCTTGCTCGCGAATGCGGTGGGCCAGTTACAAATAAACTGACTGACACACCGCATTCGCGAGCAAGCCCGCTCCCACAATTAGACCGAGAACAGCTTCAGTAAACAGGTCGGCTGTCAGGCCGCCTCGCTTTCGCTTTTGATTCAACCACTCAGGTCGGCTACTAGGCCGCCGTGCTGTAGATCTTGATCTTGATTTTGATCTTAGGCGCCCCGTCAACCACGCTGGCCGAACGCAGGCTTTGGAGCGGGGGTAAACCGGCAGGACGCCGGTTTAGCCGCGCTGGGCCAAGGATGGCCCATCGCGGCGGCCCCCGCTCCAAAGCCTGCGTGAGGGCACACCGAGCCTAAGCGAGGTGCCGAGTGGTGGGGCAAGAGCCTTTTGGTTACTTTTGGGCTCTTTTCAAAAGTGACCCGCCGTAAGGGCGGAACCAATACAAGCCATCACCCAATAACGGATATACACCCATCAGCCCCAACCCCAACTGTGTGGCCAGTTACTGCGCAAGCGGCGTCAGCACCTCAGCCTTGTCATCCAGCACCATCACCACCAGCAGCTTGGCGGGCTTTGTCTGGCTGGCATTGCTCGATTCAAAGTGCCGCGAACCGGCCGGTTCATAGAACGACTCACCGACCTTGTAGGTAATCGCCTTCTCATCGTTGACCCGCGAGGTGATCTCGCCTTGCAGCACATACGCTACGGCGGTGCCGGTGTGGCTGTGCGGCACAGTGGCCTGGCCCGGCGCGTAATCGACGGTGAGCATGATGGTTTTCTTGCCGGGCACATTGCTCAAGGCGTGCTCCTGCAGCACCTTGATCGATTCCTGGTTGTACACCGGCTCGTGGGCGAAGGCGCTGAGCGAGGCGAGCATCAGGGTGGCAGCGAGCAGTCGTTTCATGATGAGGTTTCCGAGAAGTTCGAGACCTCTTCACCCTACGCCGCAGAGAGCAGGGGACCAATGACCAATCCAGCGAAAAACCCGCTAGCCAATCTGCTGCAGAATATCGCGCACCCTGTCCAGCGCCGGGTCGATGTCCAGCAGCTCGATGGCACCAAAGCCAATAATCAAGCCAGGCCGCACGGGTGTGTCATGGAAGAACACGTCCACCGGGTACAACCCCACTTCAACCCGCCGCGCCAACTCCATCAGCAACGGGATATTCACCGCCACCTTGCACAGCGCCGCCATATGAAACCCCGCTTCGGTGGGCACGGCGTCGAACCACGGCGACAAATCACCCGCCAGGCGCTGCAGGATGCGCTCGCGGCGCCCGGCATACACCGTGTGGCAGCGGCGGATATGCTTGAGCAGGTAGCCTTCGCTGATGAACTTGGCCAGTGCCCACTGCGGCAGTGTTGAGCTGTGTTGATCGGTCAGTTGCTTGGCCTTGAGCACCGCCGGGTAAATGGCCGGTGGCAGCACCGCGTAGCCCAGGCGTAACTCTGGCAGCAAGGTTTTCGAGAAGGTCCCGACATACGTGACGACGCCGCGGGTGTCCATGCTTTGCAGCGAGTCGGTGGGGCGGCCCTCGTAGCGGAATTCGCTGTCGTAGTCGTCCTCGATAATGATCGCCCCCAGCTCGAATGCACGCGCCAGCAAGGCTTCGCGGCGCGCCACGCTCATGGGCATGCCGAGCGGGAACTGGTGGGACGGCGTCACGTAGATCAGCCGCGTACCCTCGGGGATTTTATCGACCTGAATGCCTTGCTCGTCGACCGGCACCCCGGCGACGTTGGCGCCCATGGCCATGAACAACTGGCGCGCCGGGCTGTAGCCGGGGTCTTCCATGGCGACGGTGATGCCCGGTTCCAGCACCACGCGTGCGATCAGGTCCAGCGCCTGTTGCGCGCCATTGGTGACCACGATGTCGTCGGCGCGGCATTTCACCCCACGGGAAAAGGCGATATGCCCGGCAATGGCCTCGCGCAGTGCCGGCACCCCTTCAGGCTGGCTGTAGAAGCCGCTGTCCCGGGCGATACGCCGTAAAGCATCCTGGGTACACCGTCGCCATTCATCCTGGGGGAATTGATTACGGGTGGTGGCGCCACCAATAAACTCATAACGCAGGGTACTGTCGCGTGTGGGGTGGCGCATGGGCGAGGGCAGCGCCGCCCATTTGCTCAGGTTGGCGGCACAGGCCAGGTCGGCGGCGGTTTGCACGCGCTCGGTCTGCACCGCATGGGCGTTGACGAAGGTGCCACGCCCGGTCTTGCCCACCAGCAGGCCTTCGTAGGTCAGGGTGGCGTAGGTGTCCGACACGGTTTTGCGCGATACGCCGATTTGCTCGGCCAGCAAACGGCTGGGCGGCAGTTGCGCACCGGCAGCCAGGCGCCCGGATGCGATGGCTTCACGCAACTGCCGGTACAGTTGTTCGGCCAGGTCTTTGCGGCCGTTGATGACTACGTGCAGTTCCATGTTTTTTCCTGAGGCACACACTCTGCGCCCCAGATTACGCGCTCGTGTGGCGCACTCAAAATGGTCTGCACATAAACCGCTCGATTGGCTATAGAGCTTATGGCGTGAGGCCTCTAGGCTGGGACGTGATGACTTGCCCTGCCCGAGAGCCGCCCATGGAACCCCGTCTGGATTACTACACCGCCTCACCGCAAGCGCTTAAAGGCATGTTGATGCTTGAGGCGGCGACCTTTGAGCTGTCCATCGAAAAACCACTGCTGGAATTGATCAAGATCCGCGTCTCGCAGCTCAACCACTGCGGGTTCTGCACCGATATGCACTCAATGGCGGCGCGCCAGCGGGGCGAGAGCGAGCGACGCTTGTTTGCGCTGTGTGTGTGGCGTGATTCACCGTTTTTTAACGCGCGGGAGAAGGCCGCATTGGCCTGGAGCGAGTCGGTGGCGACGCTGCCGACTTGCAGTGTCTCGGATGAGCTCTACAGCGCGGTCCGCGTGGAGTTCAGCGAGCAGGAGCTGGTCGACCTGACCATGGCGGTGTCCAGCATCAGTGGCTGGAACCGCCTGGCGGTGAGCTTTCGCCAGCAACCGCCGAACGCGTGATCAGGACAGGAAACCGCCGTCCACATTCAGCGACACACCGGTGGTGTAGCTGGACGCATCGCTGGCCAGGAACAACACCGCGCCGGCCATTTCGCTGGGGTCGGCCACGCGCTTGAGCGGGATCTGCGCCAGGGCCATTTTCAGGATCGCATCGTTCTTCACCAGCGCCGAGGCGAACTTGGTGTCGGTCAGGCCCGGCAGCAGCGCGTTGCAACGAATGCCGAATGCCGCGCATTCCTTGGCGAATACCTTGGTCATGTTGATCACGGCGGCCTTGGTCACCGAGTAGATGCCCTGGAATACGCCCGGAGAAATCCCGTTGATCGACGCCACGTTGATGATGCTGCCGCCGCCGTTGTCACGCATCAGCTTGCCGGCTTCCACCGACATGAAGAAGTAGCCGCGAATGTTCACGTCCACGGTCTTCTGGAACGCGCCCAGGTCGGTGTCCAGCACATTGCAGAATTGCGGGTTGGTCGCGGCGTTGTTGACCAGGATATCCAGGCGCCCGAACTGTTCACGGATGCCGGCGAACACTTGGGTGATCTGCTCCATTTCACCAATGTGGCAGGCCACGGCGGTGGCTTTGCCGCCGTCGGCGATGATCGCGTCGGCTACGTGCTGGCAGCCTTCCAGCTTACGGCTGGAGACGATCACGTGGGCGCCTTGCTGGGCCAGGAGTTTGGCAATGGCTTCACCGATACCGCGGCTGGCGCCGGACACAAAGGCAATCTTGCCATCGAGGTCGAACAGGTGGGTCTTGGACATAACAACTCCTTAAAGGGTGGATTTGCCGATCACGTTCAGGCTCATTTGCTCCAGCAGCTTGTTCATGTGGATGAACTGCGCAAAGCGTTTGTCCTGGGTCTGGCCGTGGAAGAAGCGGTAGTAGATCTGCTGCACGATGCCGGCCAAACGGAACAGGCCATAGGTGTAGTAGAAGTCGAAATTGTCGATCTGGATGCCGGAGCGCTCGGCGTAGTAGTCCACGAACTGGCGGCGGGTGAGCATGCCGGGGGCATTGCTCGGCTGGCGGCGCATCAGTTGCACCGGTGCCGGGTCGGCGGCTTCGATCCAGTAGGCGAGGGTGTTGCCCAAATCCATCAGCGGGTCGCCCAGGGTGGTGAGTTCCCAGTCCAGCACGCCGATGATCTGCATCGGGTTGTTGGGGTCCAGGATCACGTTGTCGAAGCGGTAGTCGTTGTGCACGATGCTGGAGGTCGGGTGGTCGGCCGGCATCTTGTCATTGAGCCAGGCGCGCACTGCTTCCCAGCTGGGGGCGTCCGGGGTCAGGGCTTTTTCGTAACGGTCGCTCCAGCCGCGAATCTGCCGTGCTACATAGCCTTCGGGCTTGCCCAGGTCGGCCAGGCCGCAGGCGGCGTAATCCACTTGGTGCAGCTCGACGAACTTGTCGATAAAGCTTTTGCACAGGGCTTCGGTCTTGGCTGTGTCCAGGCCCAGTTCGGCCGGCAGGTCGGAACGCAGAATGATGCCGTTGACCCGCTCCATCACATAGAACTCGGCGCCGATCACTGACTCGTCAGTGCAGTGCACGTAGGCCTTGGGGCAATACGGGAAGCCGTCCTTGAGCTGGTTGAGAATGCGGTACTCGCGGCCCATGTCATGGGCGGACTTGGCTTTATGGCCAAAGGGCGGGCGGCGCAGCACGAATTCCTGGCCCGGGTATTCCAGCAGGTAGGTCAGGTTGGACGCGCCACCGGGGAACTGGCTGATCGTGACCGTGCCGCTCAGGCCCGGAATATGGGCCTTGAGGTAGGGATCGATGAGGCTGGCATCAAGTTCTTCGCCTGGGCGAATCTGGGTCGATTGGTCGTTAAGCGCCATGCTTATCCCTTCTGCTTATTTTAAAGGCCTTGGACTATTGGCTAATCTAATGCGCGCCGCCGCCCAGCGACAAGGTCGGGGCGGCTTAATAGGTTAGCGTGTTGGCCGATGATCAGCGGGCCTGATGCGCTCAAATCACCAGCATGGCCCGGCCACCGGGGTTGCAGGACAGGTTGGCACCGATTTCGACTTTTGCCAGGTCGATGCCAAGGCCGGCGAGCAGGTTGTTGACGATCGGGTCGAGCAGGGGGCCGAGCAGCCCGGCAATCAACCCGCCGAGCGTTGAAAGCAAGCCGTTGACCAGGCCTGTGACCAGGCCAAGTACGGCGCCCAGCAGGCTGGCCATTTTCGGCGGATGGTTGATCAGTTGGACGCCGGTGAGTGTTTCCTTGAGGCTGCTGACCACATTCGAGGCGGCGAACTGATAATAGGTCGGTGGCTGGTTAACGGCGGGCGGCTCGGTGTAGGTGTGCGCGCGCTCGGTCCTCGAGACTTTGCTGTCGACGCGGATGCCCAGGCCGCCTGCCGCAAACGCCTGCCTGTCGCCACAGACTCCCGTGCCGCGCTTGCAGGTTTTTGTGCCGATATCCACCACCGGGTACTCGTCGGCGCTGAGCTCGTCTTGGGATGAATACAGATTCTTCGGATCGACCTGACCAATCACCACGTGTAATGCAGAAGTTTCGCCGAGCACCGACAATGATTTTTTACCGCTGTCGCAACTGTAATCCGTGACCTTGGCACTGCCACCGGCAGCTTCCAGGGCGATGTCGAGTTTGTCGCCGATTTCAAGGCTGGCGACCAGGCAGCAATTGGGGTCGAGCAACCCAAGCAGGCCGCCCAGCAGGTCATTGAGTGTCTGCACCAGACCACCCAGTACGTTATTGACCTGCGTGACAATCGGCAGTTTTACCGAAATCAAGGTGCGCACCTGGGCGGTTCGCACATAGATGGGTTGCTTGCCGATGTCCTTCGGGTTGCCAATGCTGGAGACCTGCGCGGGTTCGATCACTTTGGTTGAGACGGTGACACCGATCAGGCCCAGCACATCCACCGGCAACTCCACGGCGACCGCGCTGGCCTTGTTCGACAACTGCACAAAGCCCTGGATCAGGTTGAACAGTTGCAGGTTCACGTCCAGCGCACTCTTGTCCGTGCCGTTCTGGATATTGATCAAGTCGCCCAGGTGCAGGATCTGCGTACCCGGCGCGATCAGCTTGATGGCTTCAAGGTTGTTGATCACCACCTTGACTGCATCACCGCCCAGCTTGAGCACATCGATGGCGGCTTGAATCAATTGGCCAACCGTCGCATCGGTCTTGAGCAACTGGTCGTAGTGACCCGCGCTGACGTTCAGTTGGATAGCCAAGGCATCCAGGTACTTGAGCAAGCTGATATCGGTATTGATCAAGCCATTCCAGCCCACCGCGTCGAGCTGCAATTTGCCGCCCAGCAAACCGCCGATCAGCGCATTGAGTGCTGCAGACTTGGTGCTGTCCACGGTCAATAACGTGCTGCGAACGGTGAGTGACGCGACCGTAGGCGCGGGTGCCGCGGCCACGGCTGTGGCGCTCAGGAGCGTGGTCAGGTTGACCGGTTGTGCCGAGAACAGCGTGAGCAGGCCGTGGGCGATGCTGGTGTGCACCCGATGGGTGGCAATCACCTGGATGGCGTCGGCTTTGGCGGGGTCGGCGCTGAAGGTGCGCATAAAATCAGCGCCGGTGGCCAGGGTGCCGCAGGCAATGGCCAGCGTGCGGTTTGCATCGATTTTGAAGGTGTTGCGCGCCGCGCTTTCAGCCGCGAATTGTGCGGCAGTGTTAGTGGGCGCCACACACTTGCCGCTGCGGCTCACCGCTTCCAGCGCCGCGGTGTCAACCACACGCTGCAACTTGCGCTTCTCCAGGTACAGGCGGCCACTGTCGACCACCAGCAGCAGAAACAACAACGCGACCCCAAGGGTAACCGCGCCCATCAAGCCGATAGCCCCGCGTTGGCGGGCCGGGCCGAGTCCATGGCCAAACATTGTGCGTTCCTTCGCCGGTCATGCACCGACGTCCTGAGCATCCCCGCAGAGCAGTGTAGTCAAGTTTTACGTCGGCGCTGGCTATTCGCTACTAGTTGCGTGGCGGCAATGTCACGGGTGTAAGAACAGCGCGGCCGGCAAAGTATTCAACCAGGTTGTCGGCCACGCGCTGCACGGTGTCGTGGGCGGCTTCGGGCGACAGGCCGGCCACGTGGGAGGTAAGCACGGTATTGCTCAGACGCTTGAGGGCGTCCGGCACTTTGGGCTCATCGTCGAACACATCCAGTGCCGCACCGCCAATACGCCGCTGCTCAAGGGCGGCCACCAGGTCGGCGGTGACCACCACGCTGCCGCGCCCGATGTTCACCAGGTAACCGTTCGGCCCAAGCGCATCCAGGGCGTGGCGATCGATCAGGTGACGGGTGCTCGCACCGCCAGGTGTGGCCAGGATCAGGAAGTCCGAGGTACGCGCCAGTTCCACGGCGGTTGCGCAATAGGTGTAATCCACATCATCGCGGGGCTGGCGGTTGTGATAGCTCACCTCCATGCCGAAGCCGAGGGCGGCGCGCTTGGCGATCTCCATGCCCACCGCGCCAAGCCCGAGAATCCCCAGTTGCTTGCCGCCCAGGGACGGGCGCATCACCTTCGGCCACTCACTGCGCCGCACCGCCGCGTCGGTCTGGGGAATGCCGCGCACCAGCGACAGCAGCAGCGCCATGGCGTGGTCGGCCACTGACGGTGCATTCACGCCGGCGCCGTTGGTGACGACGATGCCGCGATTGGCTGCCGCCTGCAGGTCCACATGTTCGTAGCCGGCGCCGATCACGCAGATGATCTCCAGCAACGGCAACGCGGCGATTTCCTCGGCATACAGCCCCAGCGGGCCACGCGTCAGCACGGCCTTGATCTGCCCACCGTGGGCTTTGATCGCCTGGGCGCGTTCGGCCGGTGTCGGGGCCAGAATCACGTGAAAGTCGTTGCTCTCGATGATTTGCAGGTATTCGTTGATGGTTTCAACCAGAACCAGAACAGTGGTGGGCATCGGAAGGCTCTTCCTGAAGGGTTTGAGGGGGGAGTATGCGGGATTTGTAAGACGGAACGTTTTGTTCAGTCATAAAAATCCCGCCTGGGTGGCGCTAGAACTCAATATTTTGCGCTTCCACCCGCTTCACAAACGCCCCAGCCAGGGTCGCATTGTGATGCTCGATGATCGCCTCGGCCGATAACGCCGGGGTGTCCATGCAGGTATGGCCGTCCTCCGGCAAGATCACCGAAAACCCAAGTTCCACGGCAACTCGGCAGGTGGTGTCGATGCAGAACTGAGTTTTCATCCCCACAATCACCAGTTCATCGACCTGCGCCGCCGCCAACTGCTGTGCGAGGTCAGTGCCCAAAAAGCAGCTGGGGCGGGTTTTATTGAACAGGTGGTCACAGGTTTCGTCGACATCCAGGCCGGGCCACAGTTGCCAAAGGGGGCTCCCAGCTTCTATTGGCGAGCCCGCCGGACCGGTGTGGCGGGCAACGAAGATGGGCGCCTTAGCGGCGCGGGCGCGCTGAATCAGCTGGTTGATGGTATCCAGCACACGTTCGCGCTCGAAGGGTTTTTCCGGGCCATCGTATAAACCGTTTTGCATATCGATGATCAGCAGGGCGTTTGCCATGGTCTTGCTCCTTGCAGTGGCCAGGTGGCGGGGCCATAAAAAAGGTTCTTCACGGAATCCCGGGAAACATAGAAACAAGAACGCCGATTTGATTGATGATGTTCGTGCGAGCAAACACATCTAACAAACCGGCGTTCTTATGCGCGATATTAATACTTTCCTTCCTTTTTGGGAGGGCTTTTCTGTCGTCACGATCAAGCCTGATGGCGACGCACTTCAGATCGACCTGATTCCCCACGCCACCCGATTCCCTTCCTGTAGCGGCTGCCAAAAAACCTGTTCAACCACGCATCAGTATTGCGAGCGAACTGTCCGCGATTTGCCGATTCTCGGCCGTGCGGTGCGCCTCAGCGTGTTGCTCAGGCGTGTTGGCTGTCGTGACTGCGGTAAACGTATGGAGGCCGTCAGTTGGCTGGACCGCTATGCCCGCATGACGCGGCGTTTGGCCGAGGCGGTCATTCAAGCCTGCGAGCGCCTTCCCACACTGCACGTGGCTCAACTGTTTGGGCTGCACTGGGAGACCGTTCGGTTGCTGGAGCGTCGAGCCTTACGTGAGGTTAAGGTCAACCTGGCGGAAAATCCCCTGGCTGTTTTCACCCTGGTAACGCACGTTCAGGTTTTTCGCCCCGTGTTGCTGCGCATAGCCGGGCGCGGTGCGCTGCAGTTCCTGCAGCAGTTTTTTACCGTCCTTGGGCATCCTCGGATAAAGCGTGGCGAAGTCGGTGTCGATCTGCTTCTGGGACACTTTGTTGTCATACAGCAACCGCATGCGCTCCTGTGGTTGTGCGGGCTGCGGCGCGTAGGTGTGCTGAATGTTCGGGCGCTCACCCAGCAGGGTGAAGTCTTTTCTGCGGATGGCGCGGCCGAATTCCGGCCAGGCATCGATGATGATGGTTTTATCGGTGATGCGATGGTCACCGATTTCTGCGACGGCATGGTCGTGCACCGTTGAACTGAGCAACGAGACGGGTTGGTTGATCCCCGTACTGGTGGCGAGCAGGGCGCATACGGCCGCCATTTCCCCACCGGCGGCAAAACGCGCGGCGGTGCTGAGCAGGTGCCGCTGCTGGTTGGCAGAGCCGCGATTGAGGATTTGCCAGGTGTCGTCGATCGCCTGGTTGGCCACCAGCAGCGCATCCATCTCCCGGTGGGAAACGTTTTTTACACTGTCCCGATGCCGGGTGCTCACGGACGCGATAGCGGAGTGGGTGAGCATTTTGTGAATTGGCACACGGTGGTTGGAGTCGCCGGTGTTGTAAAGACTCGGGCTGCCGGCCAATGGAAGAAGTTGCGTGGTTAAGGCCATAAAGTCACTCCGCTTTTGGGTGTGGGAGCCAACGTTTGTGGGTTAACTCACAGGTCGGCGATTGAGCGTGGCAATGAACGTATCGGCGCGCTCGCGTCTGGCCGGTGTCATCATCGGGTGGCGGTCGTGCGAGGTGTGGCGGTGGGCGCGTGAGCTTTCGGCTGGCCGCGATCGGACATCCGCCGAAGGCTCGCGGTGACGCTCAGAACGGGAGGTGCGAGGGGCTTCGGTGGTGCGTCTGCTCCGTGAGTCTATTTCTGGCTCGCGACGGCTTTCCCGAGGCGCGCGTGACGCTGGGGCGGGGGCACGTCCGCGTGGGTCAACCGAGGCCGAGCGATGGCGTTCTGCGCGCGGCGCACGGGTGTCGGCGGTGGCGGTGGCCCGGCTGCGCGGCTCTGCCGAGGGCGCACGGCGCCGTTCTTCACGCGGGGCGTGCGGGCGTTCTGCGGCTGCTGTTGAGGCATGGCGTGGGCGCACAGCCGGAGCCTCCCAGGGCAAGATGACGGGCGCGGCGGCGGCGCTGACGGAGGGCGTGCGTGCGCGGGCAATGCCAATGGCGCGCATCAAGGGCGCAAACAGTGATTTGCTCGGGACTTTGCCGGTCTTGGGGTCGAGCCCCAACTGGATCAGGCGATCCTTGAACTGTGCCTGCGAAAGGTTGAGGTCCAAGTACTGGGACTCGCCCTTGCTGCTTTTGTATTGGTAATGCATGCCCAGGTTTTTTGCGGTGTGGCGCTGGGCGTAAACCCCACCTTGGTTCAAGGCGTGCTTGACCAGCTTGTCGCCGTCGGAGGGTAGGTCCGGGGCGATGAGCCTGAAATTGTTGTCGACCTCGGCCTGGCTCGCCTTCGCGTCGTACAGCAAGCGGTTGCGTAAATCCGGGTCGTGACGCGGCTCGAAGTGGTTCAACACCATGGGCTGCTGGTCGATCAGGGCGAAATCCTGCCTGCGCATGGCGCGTCCAAAGTCCGGCCAGGCATCGACGATCACACTGCCTTCGGGCATGCGGTGGTCGCCTATTTCGGTTACGGCGTGGTCGCGCTGGGTTGAGTACAGCACCGAAACCGGCTTGTTCAGGCCCGAGGTGGCGCAGAGGGCGGCGCAGACCGAGGCCATTTCCGAGCAGTTACCTGCCTGGAAGCGCGCGGCGATGCGCGCACGGTCCCAACCGTCACGCCCCATTTGTTTGAACTCTGTCTGTGCCAGGCCCGTGCGTTTGAAGGAGTCGCCGTGGGTGCGCACGATATGCCGTTGCTGGTTGCCCGAGCCTTTATTCAGTATCCGCCAGGTGTCATCGATCGCCTGGTTTCCCACTGTCAGCGCTTTCATTTCTCCTTTGGAGACGCGTTGCACGGTGACCTGGTGCCGACCGAGGATGGCGTCGGTGGAGTCGGCGAGTACCTGGTTGATCGGCACGCGGTGGTGCGGGTTATCGGTGTTGTACAGCGCGGGGCTGCCAGTGAGCGGGAAACTGCTTGGGGTTATGGGCATGGAAACTCCGTGTACTCAAGGCGCAGAGGTGGGTGGGCGACGATGGTGACTGGGTGCAGGCCCAACTGGACCAGGCGTTGCTTGAACTCGTATTGGGTGAGGTTGAGGTCCGCTCGGCGGGTGTTGCGTTGGCTGTCGTATGCCTCGTATTGCATGCCCAGGTGCTTTTCCTGGTTGCCCGAGCCTTTGTTCAACACTTGCCAGGTGTCGGAAACCGCCCGGTTGGCTGCGAGCAGCATGTCCATTTCCTGGTTCGACACGCGTGTCGTATAACCCCCGTGTTGGCTGGTCTGGGGCACCAATACCTGGTTTGTCGATACTCGATGGGCGGAGTTGGGGGTGTTGAACAGCGCCGGATCTGCACGGAACCGGGCGCCAGGCGGGGCTAATGGCATAGGGTGTTCTCAGGAATCGCAGGCCAAATCAATGAGTGGGGGTTTGGGGCATCCGGTTCCTTGTTGCGGTGATTGAAAACAGCTGGCCGCGTTTAGCTTGGCGTTGGTGTCTGGCTTGATCCTGGAAGCTGAACGCATTCAAATGTGGGGGGGTGGTTTGCCTGTGATAGCGGGTCTATGGGCTGGGTAGGTCGGGGTACACCAACAAACCGCTATCGCAGGCAAGCCAGCTCCCACACAAAAACCAGTTTCAACACAGCAGCCAGCCCCCACAGAAAAGCAGATCCACAGCGTACGCGGGATCTGATTTCGCTCTATATCACCCAGGCCCACTGCCAGGTAGAAATTTATCCCAGAGGAAATGCCCCAGGTGGCTGCGGGTCAGGAATGTCTGTCTCGACGACGCTGTGCGAACCACTCAAAGCCTTGCCCATCGAACCTGCGGCACTGGCCAGAGCAGCTGGTGCGGCCTTGAGCAGTTGTGGCGCATGCTCAAGAGTTTCAGTAGGCAGTTGCGATGCAATCTGCAACCCACCACGCACCCGGTGGTAGGTGTTTTCTGCGGTGCGCCCCCAGGTGCCAGGCAATGAACCGTGGGGTAAATCGGCGCGATCCGGCGCCCGCATGTTCTGCAAGGCCGTGCGGGTGCGCGGAAAGTTTGGCGCACTGGCCTGCGCCGCGGTGCCCGGCAACTGCGCAGCCTTGAGCGCAGCAGTGTGTGCCTTGGTTTCCGGCCCGGATTGGAAGGCGGCATACGCGGGAATCAACAGCGCCGGCGACCCCAGTGCAGCCATCACCACCTGGCCGAATTTCTGCGCCAAGGTGTCGGAGCCGAGAGTGCGGGCCACGGTACTCACCGCTGCCGCATTACCCAGGCCGATCAGCGAACCGAAGGTCTTGCTCAGCAGGCTCTGGCGCACCTCGCTTTCACTCGGGTCACTGGCCAGCACCGCATCGCTGGTGGCCTTGGCAATGCGCTGGGCCAAGGGTTTATCGGTGCTCTTGAAGGTGTGAGTCGGCAGTTCACGGCCGCGTTGGTCGGGCGTGGTGCTGCGCAATTGACTGCTCGATTGCACCCCACCCATCAGCAGCCCGCCGCCCATGGAGGTGAGTGTTCGCGGGCCGTAATCGTTGACGTGCAGTTGCGGCGCGGCAAAGCCAATGGCGCGGCGAATACCTTGTGCCAGGCCGAACGCGCCAAAGGCTTGGGCCTCGCCGATACCGGTACCGTTTTTATTCGCTTGCTGGGCGTTCAAATGGCGGCTGCGTAAATCGTCCACGGCTTGCTTGGCCTGGGTTTTGGCTGCATCGCTCAGCGGCTGGATCTGCCCCAGGATACTGACCCGTGGGTTGGGGTTGGGGATGACTTCCGAGGCTTTGATCGGCTTGAGGTTCCACGGGCCGACCAACTCCTGCCCGATCGGCTTGAGCAGGTTGGTACCCACTTCATGGGCGGCGGCCATGGTCACGCCGGCGGCAAATACCTGCTTGGGCAAGTCGTGGGGGATCGCCGACTCCACCACCGCACGGGCAAAGCCAAAGGCCAGGCCCGAGGCGAGCATTTGCGGCACGGCACCGGCGACGAACGCTTTAGTGGTCGCGGCCCAACCGTCGTTATGTTGGTGCAGCTCCTCCAGCACATCGGGCAAGCGGGCGTTGTCCAAGGCATCCTTGAACTCGCCTTCGGCGCTGGTCTGGCGGACCAGAGCCTTGAGCTGATGGCTGATGTCCTCCCATTCCTTGGCCGGTTGGTGCAGGTGATGCAGAGCCTTGACCGTCGCTTCAGCCTTGGCTGATGCCTGTTTCAACGCACCGGGGATTTGCGTGGCGACCTGTTGCGCATAACGGGCGAAGGCGTGCTCGCTACGCTCGATGTGGGCACGGTCGGTGGCCGACAGTTCGGGCTGCGCCAGCACTTCCTGGTAGAGCGCGACTTTGCCGGCAAACAGTTCGGTCTGAGCCTGCACGGCCTGTTTGAGTACGCGCCCGTAAGCAGCAACGTCTGGGGTATCGCCCGGCATTTTGCTCAGCTTGGCCAGTGCCTTGTGCAGCTCCAGGCGGGACGTTTGCGCATGGCTGAGCAACTCATCGTTGATCACCGGGCTCAGGTGTTCGTCCACTTCCGGGAAGAGCTTCTCGGCAATGGTCTGGAAGGCGGCATGGGACTGTTCGAGCAAATATTTGCCCTCGAGCACCATCATTTTCTGGGCAGTTTCCAGTGGGCTGCCGGCGCCGGCCTTGATGGATTGGGCCAGCGCGGCGGCTTCCCTGGCCAAAGACGTAGAAGGGCGCTGGCGCTGCGCATAGCTTTTGAGGGTGGCGCTGGACGCGGCGCTGGGCGTGGGCGCAAGGTCGCTGGGTGGCCTGGAGGCCAGGCGCACCAAGCCAATATCGCCGCTGGGTGTTTCGTGAACTTCGCTATGGACGATGGCCGGCGTGGGGCCTTGGTTGATCCCGGGAGTGCGCATCAAAAAGCCCTCGCGCGCGTGCGCTGGTCGTCGAGAAAGTAATGTTGGCGCCACGCTTGGGCATACTCGGCAATATGCCCCATCAGCAGCAGAACCTGCGCCGCCGTGGTGCTTTCCAGTGCCAGGGCACTGCCGAACATCACGTGGCCGGTGTGTTCGTTATGCGAAAAACTGCTGTGGCGTATGCCATCTATCAGGTGGAAGTTGGTGTCCAGCAGGCGCAATAAAATTGCCTCCCGTTGGCGCGCGGGCAGGGGGCCGAAGTCAGCATGCATGAGTACCGTTTCCGCCTCGGCGTTCTCGAGCGGGCGCAGAGAAAAATCAACGCCGCGAACAGTCAGTTGGGGGGATTCGTACAACACGGACGCACGGGGGATCTGGGTCAGTTGGCAGATCTCATCTACCCACTGGCGAAAGTGTTCGTTAGCCATATTTTTATTCTCCAGGCGCACACGTTGCCTTTGAGGCTTTTTTTGGGCGCTGCGTAAAAATTACGCAGCGGCCCGCAAGGTGAGTGGGGAATAAGTGCATTCAGGTTCCGAGTTTTTTTAACAATGTCGTGTGCCAATAAAACTCAACTACCGTTAATAACGGCGGACCTTCAATGTTTGCTGGAGTTGCTTCCAGTAGTGGCACTTAAAGTATTTTTATACACGGGTGGGCAAGGCGCTTATTTTTCAGCCTTGTTGAGAGAAACTCAACATTCCAGATTTTATATGGCGATTGACATGTTTTGATTCAAATGTATTCTCTGGCGCTACAAGCAGCGGGATCCAAGGAGGCAGCGGCTTAGTAGTGAATTGAAAAAGGCGTGTTCGACGCTGTTGAGTCAATTTTTTGAACCTTTTAGTGTCGAAGATATTTAGTCTGTCAAACATATGGCGGCTAATGTTTGTTGCGCCTTTAGATAATAAAAAACATGTAATGCCTCGCGTGCAAACGCGCCGTGAGGTGCCGCTTGCGGTTTCTTGAGTCCTATCAAGACTTGTCGGTTCTGTAAGGATGGCTGCCGCCAGGCACGTTGGGTGAGCGCTCGTTCGGCTCTCATTCAGGTTGAGTGTTATAGCGATGCCTGAAATTAGAATAAGCGTTCGGTTTATTTACTTGCTTCTTGCTGTCAAACCTGCAACGAAAACAATTGCCGTAAGTAGCAAGTGCATTCGTCACCCATCGAAATGTCATGGGGCAGTTACATTGAATCTATATCGCAGTCTTAAGGATCGGGGACTGGATTGAGTAAGCCGATTGGGAGGTTGTTTATATGACTGTGCGCGATTATTTCCATGGCGAGCATGACGGCATCAACGATTTTCCCGACCTTAAAGTCATTGCGCAAAGTACTTCGTTGCTGGGCATTGATTTGCTGTTGTCTGGCGAGACTGGGACGGGTAAGGACACCCTTGCAGAGCGCATCCATACGCTGTCGGGGCGCAAAGGCAGTTTTGTGGCGATGAACTGTGCGGCGATCCCGGAATCACTGGCTGAGAGTGAATTGTTCGGAGTGGTTAACGGCGCCTTTACCGGTGCCAATCGCTCACGCAAAGGCTACATAGAGGCGGCGCAAGGTGGCACCTTGTACCTGGATGAAATTGACAGCATGCCCTTGAGCCTGCAAGCCAAGCTCTTGCGCGTGTTGGAGGTGCGGGCCATCGAACGTTTGGGGTCGACCACCACCATTGCGCTGGATATCTGCGTGATCGCCTCGGCGCAGCGTTCGTTGTCGGAGCTGGTGGAGCAGGGCCGGTTTCGCCGTGACCTTTATTTTCGTCTCAACGTGTTGACCATCCAGTTGCCGGCGCTGCGTGAGCGTCGGGAGCAGATCATTCCGCTTTTTTCCAAGTTCGTGGACGCCGCCGCCCAAGGCCTGGGGGCCACTCACAAGACATTGTGCCCCTCGATCATTCAGGTGCTGCTCAGCCACTCCTGGCCGGGCAATATCCGCGAGCTCAAATCGGCCGCCAAGCGCTTTGCCCTAGGGTTTCCATTCCTGGGGCCGGACACGCCTGGCGAGCACGAAGGCCAGACCCTCAAGGCGCAAATGCGGGTGATCGAACGGGTGCTGATCCGGGAGGCGCTCAAGCGGCACGACCACAGCATCGACGCGGCGTGCGTGGAGCTGGGTATACCGCGCCGGACGCTGTATCACCGCATCAAATGCTTGGACATATTCGGAAAAAGTTCGGCTCTTGAAAAAAATGTGGAACCTGTATCCACGAATTCTCCACAAATTATTACCTCGTACTGACGCGAGTGAATATTGGGAGTGATGACCATGACAAACCCTATCCGTCCTACAGGTGGCTTTGCTAACGCCGCAGCAAACGCAGCCAACACCGGTATCAATGCGTTACAGGGCGCGGCACAAGCAGCCGGCACTGTAAGCGGCAACGCCAGCCTGCAACAGGGCATGACTGACCAGACCAACAGCCAGGCTGCCAGCGCTCAGGAAATGATGATGAAGCAGCAGGACGCCCAGTCCGCCCAGCTGATCATTGCCCAAGGCCAGCAAGCCATGCAGACCCAGCAATTGAACACCCTGCAGGCCATCGCCAACGCCAAGACTGACTCCGCGGAGAAAGAAATCTCCGGCACCGCTCAGCTCGCCAAAGCCATCAGCTACTAATCATTTCTGAGCCCTCCGAGTCTTCGGAGGGCTATTTTGATCCTTAGCGAGATCTCCTCATGGCAAATTCTGGCTTCGTCAATTCAGCCGCCCTGCATATCGGAACCGTCATTCCACGCGATGGCGCGCTCCAGGATCTGGCCGGTTCCAAGACACCACAAGCCCTCAACGGGGTGGTGGACCACATTACCAACGCGTTGACGTCCAGCGGACACCTGGATACCGATACGCCGCTTGGGAAAATGGTTGAGCAGCAGCTTAAAAAAGACAATCCCTTCGCCGCGCTCGGTATCGGGCAAAACGCCGATAGCGTCAAAAAAGCGGTGTCGGACCTGATCAAAAACACGCTGGGCAATAATTTTGGCGCCTCGGCCAGCGCCGGAATGGGTGGCGGCCAGGACCTGATGTCGCAGGTCATGAAGGGGCTGGGCAAGGCGGGGCTCAACCAGGCACTGACCCCTGAAGGTGATGGTTCGACCTTCTCGAATGCGGACAAGCCGCTGCTGCGTAAAGTGGCTGACTTCATGGACCAGAACAAGGCCGCCTTTGGTACGCCGGATTCGGGTTCGTGGCGCAAGGAACTCAACGAAGACAACTACCTCAACAAAGACGAAACCTCGAAATTTCGTGCTGCGCTTGAGCAGATTTCGCAACAGATGGACGGCTCCGACAGCGTCAGCGGCTCAGCAGCCCCGCAAAGCACCGCGGGCGGTTTGGGCAGCCCGCAAAACGATCTGCAGAGCGACGCTTCGGACGACGATGCGTCGGATGACAGCGGCACCACCACACAGGGCGGCCTCGGCACGCCACAAGCAAGCGCGGATGATTCGGGCAGTGATGACTCGGCAGATTCGGCTGACGCACCTGCGGCTAATTCGCAGCAGCAGCAGCTCCAGCAAATACTGCAGCAGCTTGAACAATTGTTGGGTGCCGCCTCCGGCATGCAAGGCGCCCAGCAGGGTGGCCACCACCATCACCACGACGCGCAAAGCCCTCAAATGCAGGACCAGAACCAGCAGGCTTCTGCGGCGCAGGCGGCGCAAAGCATTCTATCCGTGATGAGTGCAGGCGTTTCCTGAACCCAGGGCTTGTACTGTTAATTGCACCTTTCGACACCGTTTTCCGGAGAACCCCCCCCGTGACCATTTCCAGCGTCAATTCCTTCAAGAGCCTCGCTCTGGATCACGAACACGAGATGGTTTCCGGGCCTTCCCAGGCGGATGTCGATCTATTCAATAGCGCGATGCGCAGCGATCACGAGCCTGCCGGGCTGGCCGATGGCCTGATGGGCGCGCTTTCCGAGCGCATCGGCACCCAGCAGCACCTGTCGCAACAGGCCATGCGCTCGATGAAGGCGGCCTCCGGCACCAGCGAGCCGATGGACATGGTGAAAATGAGCCAGGCGCTGTCGCAGTACTCCCTGCAAATGGCGATGACCACCAAAGTGGTGAACAAGAGTGCTCAGGCCCTCGATAAACTGACCAACCTGCAGTAGGCCCGGCGTGAAATTCCCTCGTTTATTGGTGGTTGTATGCCTGTTGTTGCTGGCCGGTTGCAGCGACGACACCGTACTGTTCGGTGGCCTGACCGAGCAGGACTCCAACGACGTGATCGCTAAACTGGCCGACGAACACATCACGGCCCACAAGCAGATGGAGAAGCTCGGCGTGACCGTGCTGGTGGCGGCTGGCGATATCAACCGTGCAGTGCGGGTGCTCGATGCCGCAGGCTTGCCTCACCACGCCCGCGCGAGCCTGGGCGAAATCTTCAAGAAGGAAGGGGTGATCTCTACCCCGCTGGAAGAGCGCGCCCGCTATATCTATGCGTTGTCCCAGGAGCTTGAGTCGACCTTGTCGCAAATCGACGGGGTGATTGTGGCACGGGTACATGTGGTGCTGCCGGAGCGCATTGCGCCGGGCGAACCGGTGCAGCCGGCGTCGGCCGCGGTGTTTATCAAGTATGCCGCGTCGGTGCTCGACCCCGACAGTGTGCGCGGGCGTATCCAGCAGATGGTCGCCAGCAGCATTCCGGGGATGAGCCAGGACTCGGCCAACTCGAAAAAATTCTCGATCATTTTTGTGCCGGCGGTGGAATTCAAAGACAAGCAGACCCTGGTCAATTTCGGGCCATTCCTGATCAACAGCGACGACGCCGGTTTCTGGAGCATGCTGGTTATCGCGCTGGCGCTGGGCGGGTTAGTGGTGTTGCTTGTGCTTGCGCTACTGCTGCGACCTGACTGGCGTGCCGGGTTGCTCGGGCGCTTGCGCCCTGGCCGTTCCGGCGCCAACTACCCGGCGCGTCTGTGACCGAGGCCGACTGGGCCAACTGGTGGTGCTGCACCTGGCGCTGGATGCATCCAGGTTGGCAACCCCAACTGGCGCCGTTCACCCCGGTGTCGCGCAGCCGGCACACTGACCTGTTGAATTGCCTGGGCGTTACGCCCTCCCAACCGCCCGTGCCTCAGGTTGATGCCATGCATTGGCTGTCGCTCACTGAGCAACAGCAAACCCAGGCCTTGGCGCTGGTGGCGGCAATCTGTTTTGCCAACCCAGCGTTGCAGGCACAGGTTTCGGATGAGCAATGGTCATGGTGCCGGGGCTTGGCCAAGGCGCTGCGCCCCGGGCTTTGGCTGGGGGCCGAGGTGTTTGATGCACGGTGCTTGCTCGGTGCCTGGTTGGGGGAGGGCTGCTGGTCGCGCCTGCGTTTGGCCTGGGCACCGGATGACGTTCTGGTGCCGGCGTTGAATGTGCCGGCGCGCAAACTCGATGCCTTGTGGCACGCAGTGTTGTGGAAGGTGTTGACGTGAGGCGTAATCCAGCATGTTAGTGCGTAGAACATTATCGCTCGGCGATCAGTACGCAGCCCCCGTGGGCATTGTGCGCCATGAACAATTTCGTGATTCCCAGGCGGCCGTCGACCTGCTGGCGCGGGCGCGCGAGCAGGCAGAGGCGCTGCTGCTTGAGGTCCAGCATCAGCGCCAACAGGTGATTGATCAGGCCAGCGCGCAATTCTGGGAAGACGCCGGGGCCTTTTTGCAAGGTATCGAAACCCAGGCCCAGGCGGCGCATGACAATGTGGTGCAGGCCGCCCGGCAATTGCTTAACCAGGCGATTGAGCGCTTGTTCGGCGAATGTACCCTCGGCGAACGCGCCCAGGTCTTGATCACTCATCTGGCTGCTGGCCAAAGCCACGCCACCGGTGCCACGCTGAGCTGCCACCCACAGGTGTTTGCGCAGGTGCAAGCGTGGGTCGCCAGCAGTCGCTTTGCCGCGTTGTGGCAATTGCGCGAAGACGGCTCGATGCCCATCGATGCGTTGCGCTTGAGCAATGAAGCCGGGGAGTTCGACCTCGACTGGGCCGGCTTGCAACGCTGCATGCTTGCTCCGGGTGGCTGATCAAAAATCGCGATTATTTCTCCTGTGAATTGATAGAAAGCGTGGAACCTGTGTCGGGGTTTGTTCCACTCACTTTGTAACAAAATTCATGGAGCCCTCCGCATGATCAGCTTCAAGTCCCTGCAAACCCACCTTGAGCACAACTTCACCCGCAATCAGGGCAGCACTGACACGGCGGCCCTGGACGCTGAAGACACCGCCTCACCTGAAGACTTCCGGGCCTTCGCCGACGCGGCGCAGAAGATGGCCACCACCACCTCGGTGATGAACGAAGGACTGCGTGCCGAGCACGGCATCACCAAGTCGATCATCGATGGAATTCAGTGATTTTGTCGCGGTCCTGAGCCAATGGTTCGAGCAGCCGGGCGGCGCGCCGCTCGATTGCTGGATCGATGATGCCAACGCCCGGTTGTCGCCTGTGGAAGGCGGTTTGCGCTGCAGTATCGACGTGCTCGACCCCTATGACGCCAGCGCCCCGGAGCGCCTGATGGCCATCCTCAGCCTGGGCGGCGCAAGTGTGGCCTGCCACTGCGACGGTGGCTTGGCCATTGACCCCGAAAGCAAATGCCTGGTGCTGGTGTACTGGCTGGCGTTGCCGTGCACGGTTGACGCAGTGCTGGGCATTCTGCAAAGCCTGGCCAACCAGCGTGGGGCGATGCTCAGCCAGATGCACCAAAGCGTGCTTGATTCGCACCCTGCCGAGTCCCGTGCCGTAACCCCCAACTGGCTCCCTGGAGTGTGAAATGCAGAAGGCCTACCGCTGGTTGCCGTGGCTATTGATGTGCTTGAGCGCCTCGGCGTTCGCGGCCGTGCCGCCGAACTGGAAGCACGTGGCGTATTCCTATGATGCGCAGCAAACCGACCTGTCCACCACGTTGCAAGCCTTCGCCAAGGAGTTCGGCATCGGCCTTGAGATGGCGCCGATTGCCGGCGTAGTCGATGGCCGTATCCGTGCCGCCAGCCCCGAAGCGTTTCTGGATCGCCTGGGCCAGGAACATCACTTCCAGTGGTTCGTCTACAACGACACCTTGTATGTCAGCAATACCAGCGAGCAGACCTCGGCGCGCATCGAGGTTTCCCCGGATGCGGTGGATGACCTCAAGACCGCGTTGAGCGATGTCGGTTTGCTGGACCCAAGGTTCGGCTGGGGCGCGCTGTCGGACGACGGTGTGGTGCTGGTCAGCGGCCCACCGCGTTACGTGCAGTTTGTGCGCGAGTACAGCAAGACCGTCGACAAGCCGGATGAAAAGCAAGACGTGGTGGTGCTGCCGCTGCGTTACGCCAACGCCGCCGACCGCAGCATCAAGTACCGCGACGAGACACTGACGGTTGCCGGTGTGGCGAGCATCCTCCAGGATTTGCTCGACAGCCGCTCACGTGGCGACTCGATCAATAACCTCAACCTGCTGCAAGGCGCCGGGTTGGGTGGTGGTCTGGGCACGGCGCTGGGCACCGGCTCCTCGGGCACCAGCAACAACTACGGCAGCACCCCGTATGGCGGCGGGGCGTCGTTGCTCGGCAACGTCGACACCGAAAACCTGCAACAAGGCCTGGACCGGGTGTTGTCGGGATCCGGCCTGCTCAACCCGAAAGGCGGCAGCGGCTCGAGCAAATCGAAAATCCGCGTGACCGCCGATGTGCGTAACAACGCGGTGCTGATCTACGACTCGCCCAAGCGCAAGGCGTTGTATGAACGGCTGGTCAAACAGCTGGACATCCCGCGCAACCTGATTGAAATCGATGCGGTGATTCTGGATATCAACCGCGATGACCTTGCGGAGCTGTCAAGCAACTGGAACGTGTGGTTTGGCGGCACCAATGTGACTTCTTCGCTGCTGGACTCAGGCTCCAACTCGACCTTGTCGGCGGAAAACTCCGGGCGTTTTGCCCTGGCCATCCATGCCCTGGAAGGCAAGGGCGCGGCCACGGTGGTGGGGAATCCGTCGATCCTGACGCTTGAGAACCAGCCGGCGGTGATTGATTTCAGCCGTACCGAATACCTCACCGCCACGGGTGAGCGGGTGGCCGATATTCAACCGATCACGGCGGGCACCAGCTTGCAGGTGATTCCGCGTTCGTTATCCCACGGCGGCAAATCCGAAGTGCAGTTGATCCTCGACATTGAGGACGGGCAGATAGAGCAGTCGGTGCTGGACGACACCAAGCCGAGTGTGCGCACGGGCAACGTCAGCACCCAGGCGGTTATCGCCGAGCATGGATCGCTGGTGGTGGGTGGTTTCCACGTACAGGAAACCGATGACAAAGTTCGCAAGATCCCCTGGCTCGGCGACATCCCCTGGATCGGCAAACTGCTGTTCACCTCCAACAGCCATCACACCAGCAAGCGTGAGCGTCTGTTCATCCTCACGCCGCGCTTGATTGGCGACCAGGTTGACCCGGCGCGCTACGTGGAAAGTGGCGACCCCAACGACGTAGACGCGGCCATGAAGCGCATCGATGACCGGCACGACGGCGTGCAGCCAACCCGCATCGATGTGCAGCGTGCGTTCACACAGCTGCTCAACAACGTGCAGCCGGCGGGTTTCAGCGAGAGCAAGGTGCCGTTGTTTGTGCCGCAAAGCCTGTGCGACCAACAGCCGGGTATTGTGATCGATGGCAAACGTACCCAGTGGTACGAGCGCACCACCTGGAGTGTTGGCGTGGTGGTTGCCCGCAACACCAGTGCGCAACCGGTACGCCTGGATGAAAGCACCTGCGGCGGACGCTGGGTGCTGGGGGTGAGTGCCTGGCCGCATGCCTGGTTGCAACCCGGTGCGGAAAGTGAAGTGTTTGTGGCGGTGCGTCAGCCTCAGGCACTGAAGGCCACGGCTACCACGCGTGTCTCATTACTGCGGGAGGCGAAGCCATGAAGCCCTTCGTGTTGATCGGTTTTTGCCTACTGTGCGCGACCTTGGCGGGGTGTGCGATGCACCCGGCGGGTTGCACCGGGGCTGCTTGCGAGCGGCCTGATTCGAACGATCGCGAGCTGGTGATCTGGTGGCCCGAGGATATGCGACCGGGACTGGATACCCCACAAAGGACCCAAGACTTTACAGTCGTGCCATTGAGAGATTGAGCATCATGATCCGAGTGTCAGAGAAAGCGGAATTCTATGAGCGGGTAGCGGCTGGGCAAGCTGCGGTTTGGCCGGTAGCTCACGGGGTGTCCTTTGTGAGTCGTCGTGAGCATCATGACTGGGGGATTGCGTTGCATATCGACAGCCGCACGCTGCAGCCGCAGCAATTGCGTGGGGCGCTGGAGCGGCGGTTTACCCAGTCGCACCTGTTTCCGGATTATTTTTTGTCGCTTGATTCGCAGCGGGATTTTGTGGTGTGGCATGCGGCGCCGCTGACGTTTCAGGGTGGCGGGGCGCTGGATGATATTTGCGAGCATCAGTTGATGTTGGCGGGGGTTGGGGGGGTGGGGTGATGGTGTGTATATCCGTTGGTGCGGTAACGGCTGCTTAGGGTTCCGCCCTGACGGCGGGTCACTTTTGTAAAGACCGGAATGCCGGCCCAGTCAAAAGTAACCAAAAAGTCACGCCCCACCACTTGGCACCTCGCTATTGCTCGGTGTGCCCTCTCCGGCCATCGTGGTTAACGGGGTGCCTCAGATCAAGATCAAGATCTACAGCACGGCGGCCTGAACGCCGACCTGAGTGGTTAAAGCAAAAGCCAGGTCAAGTGCAAATCCAAAGCCTATCTACCTGATGCAACGCGGTCTAAATGTCATGCCTTTCAAGGTCTGCGTTTAAAGATCCGTTTAAAGTCATGTTTAAGTTTGTTTATCCGACTTGGCAGCCTTGAGCACCCGAGCTGTTGAGACATGGGCCCGTGCAGCTTTACCTTCCAGCCACTCCTTAGGTTTGGCGACTTTAGGACCACGAGGACTTTTCGCGACGGCCTTGGGTTTGATCAACCTCGCCAGGGCCAACAACCGCTCTGCCAGCCCTTGCGAGGTCTTTTCAATAGGGAAATTCTCCGCAGGCAATGCGATCTGCATTCCCTGATAATCACTGCGAACATGCACCGCCAAATGGTAAATCGAGGCCTCCCAACCCGCTGGCTGCGTTTCGCGGTGGGCCTGATCAACACTGCGTTTGAGAACCGACAAAACGTTGTAAGCCAGAACCGCTGAGGCAAAGCCCAGCAGCGCGGCTTTAGGGCTACCAAGGCTCTTAATCTCACTGTCCAGCACCGATTCAAGGCGTTGGAACATTCCCTCAATACTCCAGCGGCGGCGGTACAAATCGGCTATTTGCCGAGCGCTAATGGTGTCGGGCAAGTTGCTCCAGAACCGCATCACCGAATCGCCTGAATCATTTGCCGTTTGCAGGCTCAACTCAACGCGTCGCCAGCGGCGGCCACCTTTTACTTCAATGATTTGCTCACGAACGCTTCCGCTGTCGACGATCCCTGACTCTTGCCAGTCGCTTTCCTGAATTATGCGAGGATGTTTGCTGTGTTCGCGAACGATGAACGAAGCCCCCGTGTCTTCGCAGGCTTGTAGGACCGGCAGCGTGCAGTAGAGCCGGTCAGCCACCCACAGTTGGCCCGCGCTTGCGCGGGCCAACAGCGGTAAAACACTGACCCGCTCGCTGGCATGGGCGTCTTCACAAGGCTGAAGATCAACGACTAAATCCAGATCAGGGTCGTAGGCCACTACGGAAAAGCCCGGGCGAGCCGCAGCTCGTTCAGCGCGCAAAGCACCAAGACGTTTTTCAGTGGAGGGCAGGTGGTTGCCGTCAACAATACGCAATTGCCAGCCGGGTAGGATCGATGAATGGCCGAGCGTTTTTATGGTCGGCTCTAAACGCTCTGCGCTACCCGAAATCAGGGCTCGAAGCAGCTCGGGCTCGGTCCGATTAATCTTGTCATAGAGCGCCGAAAGGGTGACTGAAAGCCCCTCCATCTTGCGCGCTGCCGCGTGTAGAGAGGGTCTCAGGCCCAATGAAACTAGGGACATCAGCTCTACAACGGTTGAAAATAAAAGCTCACGGGAGTACTGACGTTGGCGGTGATCATTGAACACCTTATCAACCCATTCGGCAGGTACGGCCTGCTCTAATACCAGCTTGGTCATGACACTGGCCGGTGCTTGTTTTTCGAACCGCTCTAGAACCTTTTCCCACATGGTTTCGTCATCCTGACTGAAGTTTGGGGGGGATTTTAAACCAAGACCTTGAAAGGCATGGGTCTAAATGTGGGAGCGGGCTTGCCTGCGATGCAGACACCTCGGTACATCAGGTACACCAAGTTGATGCTATCGCAGCGGTGCGACGATTCGACAAGTCAGCTCCCACCTTTGACCGAGTATGGCTCTGCTGTTGCTGTTGCTCTGGCCCTTACATCCTTTTCGATGACGAAGTTAGCGGTCTTTGGCGGATTGCGGGCATGCCGAGCCATAGCGAGGCACCGAGTGTTGGGGCGAGGACCTTTTGGTTACTTTTGACTGGGCCGGCATTCCGGTCCTTGCAAAAGTGACCCGCTGTAAAAGCGGAACCAATATCAGCCGTTACCCAAATAACGGATATGTACTCAGCCATTCAAGCCAACCCCGCAGCCACCGCCTTACGCACACTCGCATGCGCCTGAAACGTCTGGTTGGTAGTGCGATAAGCCAACCCCATCACCGCCGCACTGCTGGCATTACCCAGAAACCCCGCCAATGCCGGCGGCAATTTACCGCGCAATAATTCGCCGGTCGCCATGTTGATCGCACTGGCCAGGCTCGTCCAAGCCACCCGCGCCGGCGATTGGTCCAGCACCCGCCCATAATCCTCCAGTGGCAAGCTCGGCTTCCACTGCTGGGTGGTCCCCGCACGCTGGGTATCGAAGTGCTTTTGCAGGTGATTGTCGAGCACCGCAATCACCGTATTGAACGCCGCACGCGTACCCGCCAACGATTGGATCGATTCGGCCAGCGCATCCCCGCGCAGCGGTTGATGATGATCATCCAGCAACGCCGGGCTGGTGAGTGTCTGCCCGGGCGGCAGCACTTTCGGGCTGATGGAATCCTGCACAAAGCCCATGCTCAGCGTCATGGTCCCGTAGGCCCAGCCCAACACCGACATATCGTCCTGGTGGATGCCATGGGTCTTGGTCGGGCCATGCTTGCCGGTCATGCTCAGGCTGGCTTGCATCGACTCGCGGGTAATCGCATAGATCACATTGCGCAGTTGCGTCGCCAGCACCCGCGCACTCAGCGCGCCGTCACCCCGTGAAGCACCCAATGCGCCCATGCCCAGGTAGACCGCTTCGGCAATGATCTGGTTACGCGTGACGTTGCGCGAATCCCGCTGCATTTGCTGGCGTAGCGCGTCTTGTTTGGCCGGCAGCAGGGCGTTCCATTTCCGTTCGCTGAGGGCAAAGTGGCCGCGCACCGCCACACTGGACTCGTTGCCCAACCGATCCAGGCGCGGCTGACGCACGTAGATTTGGGTGGCGACCGAGGCCAGGGAAATCGCCGCCTGCAAGGCCAGCGCACCCCCCGGGCTTTTTTTCGCCAGCCCGTCGGCCAGCGCGCTATAGGTGTGCATGAACGCCACTTCGCGCAGGTAGGTGGGCACGCCGCAGGTCGCCATTTGCTGCAAGGTCTGCCCGGCGGCGGCCAGGGTGGTGCGCCCGGACGGCAGGTTGGCGGCGCTGTCGCTCCAGACTTGCACTGCGCCCTGCTTGAGGTTGTGGCCTGCGGCTACGCCATAGCCGCTGACGCTGGTCCAGGCACTGCCGGCGGCTTTCCAGCCGGGCGCCAGGTAGCTGCGATGGAAGGCTTGCCCCAACCCGCTGACTTGCGCCGCTGCGCGTGCGGTATAGCCGGGTGGTGGGGCTGCCGGTTCGCCGCGTTCCAGCTCGTCAGGCGTACGCGTGCGGCGCAGGGGTTGCAACGCGATGGCCGGGTTTGGCGGCGCCATGCCACCTGCCGGGGCAGGTCTTCTCATGTCCATGCAGGGTTCCTTGGTGTGGTGGCAGCGGGTGAAGGTGGGGTGGCAAAACTGTCGGCCAGCACGCCGAAATCCAGCAGCCAGTCGGCGAAGTCTTCGCCGTTCAGCGCGGTGCTGTTCCAGCGCGCTTGCAGTGTGCTGCCGTGTGGCGCAAGGGCTACGGCGCTGTGGGTCAACAGGATCAATTGCAGGTTGGCCCGCAGGCAGCGTTCGCGTTGGCTTGGGGTGCGCAGGGCGGTCTCGATCGGCGTGCTGACCAGCAAGTGGCAGCGGTCGCCGTCGGCGATCACTTCGAAGCTGCGTCCGTTGGCTTGGATCACGCCCACGGTGTGGATCTGCTCCGGCACTGGTGCGCTGACGCCCAGGCGCTGCAGGGCGCTTAGCAGCAATGGCCGGTGCCAGTCCTGGTGCAGGGCGGCGTGGGCCGATTCAAGGCTGGGTGCGGCCTGGGCCGGTACGGGGCCGGCGGGTGTACCGGCGCTTCCCGGCCCGGCGTTGAGTGCTGTGGCGGCGGCTACCAGGCTTTCGCCCAGCGCCAGCAGGTGGCCCAACTCGTCGCTCAGTTGTGCGCCGTCTGCATCGGGGCGCGAGGTCAGGCGTTGCACCAGCAAGCCTTCGCCGGTTTCGCTCATGGCCAGGCTGCAACTGCTCATCGCCGACACCCCGCAGTTGGCCCGCAACAACAGTTCGCTCCAGGTTTCGACAGGCAATCCGTTGGGACGTCGCAGCAGTCCCAAGGCGACCCATTGCGGTACCGGTAGAGTTTGCCAGGGAGAAAGTTGCAAGGTCATGCCGGGCAAATTCAGCACGGCATCCCGGGCAAAATCCCGGGCCAGGGCAGGGGGCACGCCGAGGCGTTCGCCAGCCTCGAGCAACCAGGCGCCGACGGTTTTTTCGAGGGGCAATGAAGGTGCGGATTTCATCGGTCAGACTTCCGAAAGTTTTGACTCGTATTGAAACCTTTTAATATTGCAGTTTCGTGAATTAACCGCTCTGGATCAGGGTTCTTCGAGCTGAATGATGTCTGCCGTGACCTCGTCCAATTGCTTGATCACCTGATAGATATGCGCCACTTCCAACAGCGTGGGCCGCGGGATATGGCGGCCGGTTCTGACCTTGTACAACGCCCGTGCCAGCCACACGCATTGCACTACCGGGATCTTGGCTTTTTGCGCGCGCTTGATCAGCGCCAAAGCGTCCTCGTCCTCGCCCTTGCAATGAATCACCGGCAGCGGCGTCTGCCCGGGCCGGTAGTACAGCGCCACCGCATAGTGCGTGGGGTTGACCAGCAGCACATCGGCCTCTTCGACGGGTTTGCGCGGCGGTGGCGGCGCGCCGTTGAGCAGTTCCTGAGCCAGGTGTTTGCGATGGCCTTTGACATGCGGGTCGCCCTCGGACTGCTTGTATTCGGTCTTGATGTCCTCGTGGCTCATGCGCAGTTTTTTCGCGTGGAAGTACTTCTGCATGGCGAAGTCGACCATCGCCATGACCAGCAACAAGCCCAGGGTGGCGTGCAGCACACTGCGAAACACCGCGAGCAACGCATGCCAGTAGGTGGTCAGGTCGGTGTCGGCCAGCAACACCAGCTTGCCCAGTAGCGGCTTGATGGAGACGTAGAGGGTGATGGCGATCACCAAGGCCTTGAGGATACTCATTAGCAGGTTCATCAGGCTTTGCCCGGAAAACATCTGCTTGAGGTGCGAGATGGGGTTTATTTTGCCCAGGTCGATTTTCAATGCCTTGGGCGCAAACAGGAACCCGATTTGCAGCCAGCTGCCCACCAGGCGCATCAGGATCGCCACGCCAATGGTCATCAAGGTGAAGGAGACAAGTGTCCACACGGCTTCGCCACCCAACTCCACCAAGGTGTGCATGAACGGTTCGCGCAACCGTTGCAAGGGCAGCGCGATCAGCGTTTGCAGGCGGTTCACGCTGTCATCGGCGGCCCCCAGGCACACCTCGCTGACGCCCAGCAGCACCAACAGCTTGGTCAGGTCCTGGCTCTGCCCGACCTGGCCTTTTTCCCGCGCATCGCGTTCGGCCTTGGGCGTGGCCTTTTCGGTTTTTTCACTCATGGCACGTGCACGATCTGGCCGAGGATGAACTTCAGGTCCAGCCAGTGCTTGAGTTCGCCGTTACCAAAATCCAGCAAGGTCGGCAGGTACACCAGCAAAAACAGCAGACCGGCCATGCTCTTGGCCGGCATCGCCAACACCGACACGTTGAGTTGCTGGGCATACAGGCCTACGATGGCGAAGGCCGCTTCGATCAGCAGCAGCAAGCCAATGAACGGCGCGGCGTACAGCAGGGCGTGCTGCAGGGTGCGGTTCAGCTCCCCGAGAAACACGTCGAGGCCCTGGATATCCATGCCGGGCAACCAGGCGGTGGGCGGCCAGATCACGTAGCTGTCCCAGATCACTTGGGTGATCAGCGACAGGCCACCCGACAGGATCACCAGCATGATCAGCATTTCCTGGAACAACTCACCCAGGGGCGTGGCGTCCGGCCCCAGGGACGGGTTGAGCTGGCCGCCACTCAGGGCGCCGCGCTGGCTGTCCAGCAGGGCGCCGGCGGTGGCAAACATCCAGAACGGCGCGTACAGCAACAGGCCCAGGAAGATGCCCAGCACCGACTCCTTGACCAGCAGGCCGGCGATTAAAAACCAGTCGTCGTTCTGTGCCGCCAGCACCCGGCCGATGCTCGGCGCCGGGATCAGTGAGACAGCAATGGTCACGCCGTAGCGCAGCGGCCCCTTCAAGTATTTGAAGCAGAACGCCGGCACCAGGATCATGCACGGCAGAATCCGCGCCATGGCCAGCCCCGTGCCGAGCATCAGCTCGAACAGATGCTCGCCGTCAAACGGAATCAATGCGCGCCACCGGTGCGTGCGATCAGGTCGAACGCCAGGTTGATGAACGAGATCAGCTCCACGCCGATCCAGCGCCCGGTGGCGGCCAGGGTCAGGCCCACGGCGGCCAGCTTGACGCCGAAGGGCAGGGTCTGGTCCTGAATCTGCGTCAGGGCCTGCAACAGCGAGGTCAGCACGCCCACCAATACCGCCACCAGCAACGGCGGGGCGGTAAGGATCACCACCAGATACATGCCTTGCTTGAACAGCTCCAACGCTTCCACGGCCACACTCACAGATAGGAATAGAACAGGCTGTCGAGCAAGCGTGACCAGCCTTGCACGAGCACGAACAGCAGCAGCTTGAGGGGCAGCGAAATGGTCATCGGCGACACCATTTGCATGCCCAGCGCCAGCAGCAGGTTGGAAACGATCAGGTCAATCACAATGAACGGGATGTAGATCAGAAAGCCGATCTGAAACCCGGCCTGCAGCTCCGAGAGCACGAACGCCGGGATCGCCAGCAGCAGGTCGTTGCTGGTGGCTTTATCGGCCATCTCGGCCGGCCACATGCGGTGGGTGTTTTCCAGCAGATGGGCCTGCACATCCGGGTCTGTATTGCGGGTCATGAAGTGCAACAACGGCTGGATGACCGTGTTGGCGCTGGCCTCGAGCTTTTCGGTGGTGCCGATCTGCAGCGGGTTGTCGTTGATCCGTTGCTGAATCTCATGGGCCACCGGGGCCATGACGAACAGCGTCGCGGCCAGGGCAATGCCATACATCGCGATGTTCGGCGGCACCTGTTGCACGCCGATGGCGTTGCGGGTGATCAGCAGCACCATGGAGATCTTCAGGAACGCCGTGCAGACGATCAGAAACAGCGGGATCAACGACAGCGCGCCCAAAAACAGCGCGAGCATGATCGGGTTCATGCCGTCCAGAATCATCGATCAAACACCACACGGGTAATCCGCAGGCCCAGGCGCCCATCTACGTCTACCAGCTCACCGTGGGCAACCACACGTTCGCCATGGCACAAGGTGGCTTCACCTGGCGCGATGCCGGTAATACCCACCACCGAACCCGGCGCCAGGCGTTGCAGCGCGTCGAGGGTAAGGCTGACAGCGCCTGCGCGTACCGTCAGTTCAAGGCTCAAACCGTTCAGCGCCGAGGCGGGCGCGGCGTCGTGAGCTGGCATGTCTGTCGGGGCGTGGTCGTCCCAGGGTTGCCCAGGTTCTTCGTCGAACGGGACACTGGCTTCTTCCTCGCCCACGTCGCTGTCGGCCCCAAAGTGTGGCTCATTCATGGTGCAGGTCTTCCTCGTGAATCAGCCGCAGCTGCAAATGGTCGTTCAAGGTTTCGCTGTGTACGCGCCACAGGCGCTCACCCAACTGCAATCGGCCCTGGCCCTGGGGGTCGAAGCGCGGGGTGGCGGGCAGCAACACATCGCCGGGGCGTAATGAGCGCAGTTCATTGACGCTCAGCTGCAAGCGGCCGAGTTCCAGCGGGTAGTGCAAGGGCCAGTCCTGCGGCCATTGCTGTTCGAGGTAGTGCCAAGGGGCGGCATCGAACAGCTGTAGCAGGGTGTCGGCGCTGCACTTCACTACTCCGTGGACCCGCTCGCCGCCGCGCTCGACACTGATGCGGCACTCCAGGCACTCGGCCAGCGGTGGGCGAGCCTGCGGTAAGGGTTCGAGAGGCGAAAGCAGGTCGTAAATAGCGTCTGGAAACTGTTGATTGATCAACTGCCAGTACCACGCTTGCAGTTCTCCAGCGGCAATGACCGGGGTTTCCCCCAGCAGGCTCAACAGCGCGTCGGCGTTGCTCAGTTGCAGCGGGCCGTGTTTGCTCGACAGGTTCAGGCGCAGGTCATCGGGGTAGCTGCCAGGCGGCAGCAAAGGGCCCAGGGTCAGGTACCCGGACGTTTCGCCGCTGCCATACGCCAGCCAGCGTCCGCGCCCCAGCGCCTGGCACGCGTTCGCCATCGTCGATGACATGCGCCGCAGTACCAGGGCTTTCATGCATCACCCGCCGGCTGTAGAGACAGCTCCACGGCATGGCCCAGGGCCTGGGAAAACGCCTCCTCGCAGGCGGGCTGATGGCGGCCCAGGCGCTCCAGCACATCGCGACGCGAGAAGCTCAGGCGGATCGCCCAATGGCCGGGATTTTTTTGCGCCTGGATCTGCACCTTGCCCAGGTTGGGCATCAGCAGGGTGGCGCTGAACGGGCGATTGCCCACGTCTGGCAGCCGCAGTGCCAGTTCATCGACCAGCTGTGTCGGGACGCCCTCGATGGGCGTGAACATTGAAAAATGGCTGCTCCCACCGTCCTGTGAGCCGGACTGATCGTCCTGCTCGCCCGGCAGCGGCGCGATCAATTGCTCAAAGAGCACACCGTCGGCGTCCAGCTGCGGGCTGCTGTCACTCAGCACTCGGCTGTCGGCCTGACGGTTGCGCAGAGCGTCACTGCGCTTGGGCGGCGGGTTGCCGGGCGGATAAGGCGTGGCGGGCACGGCGGCGGTTTTTGCCGGCGCCGGGGGCGGTGCCAGGTGCTTGATCGGCTCAGTTCTCATCAAGGCTCTCACTCATGCAGGCGAGTTTTTCCACCGCACGCTGGCGCGCCTTGACGGCTTGCTGCGCCTGCTGCAGTTGGTGTTCCTGCTCCTCGATGCGCCCGCGCAACTGGCTGACGCTCTGACGGATGTGCGCAAGGCGGTCGAGCATGCGTCGCTCCTTTTCGTGCCAACGGTCGATGTCGCTCAGCTCCATGGTTCTTTCCAGGTGCGTGTCCGACAGCTGTCGGCGGCGCAGCTTCTGGTTATCGCGTTCCTGATTGAGCGAAGCCGTGCTGATCAGCAACTGCTCGTGGAGCTGGTGCAGCTCCTGATCGATTTGCCGGCGAGCACGCTCGGCGCTTGCCTGACGGTGTTGTCGCAACGGTTTCAGGACGCCGATAGCGTGCTCCAATGCAGCGCGGTCCAGCTCTACTTCCAGGTCTTCGTCCATGTTCAATCCGGTAATTGCGAGGTGATGTAATCGAGGCGCGCCAGGGTGTCGTCAAGGCTCACAGGCTCCCGCAGGTCCTGGCGCAGGAACTGGTTGATGGTTTCGTGCAGGTGCACCGCGCAGTCGGTGACCGGATCCGTCCCAGCCTGGTATTCCCCCAGGCGCAGGAGCATTTCCACTTGTCGGTAGGCGGCCATTAACTGGCGCAGGCGGTTGTTGTTGCGCACGTGTTCGCGGCTGGTGATATTGCCCAGGATCCGGCTGATGCTGGCCGGCACGTCGATGGCGGGGTAGTGCCCGCGTTCGGCCAACTTGCGCGACAACACAATGTGCCCGTCCAGCAGCGAGCGCACTTCGTCGGCCACCGGGTCGTTCATCGAGTCGGCCTCGATCAGCACCGTATAAATCGCGGTAATCGAGCCGTTTTCACTCATGCCGGCGCGCTCCACCAGCTGCGGCAGCAAGGTGTACACCGACGGCGGCAGGCCGCCGCGCCCCAGGGGCTCACCGGCGGCAATCCCGATTTCCCGTTGGGCGCGGGCAAAACGCGTCAGCGAGTCGATCAGTAACAGCACTTTCAGGCCGCGCTGGCGGTAGGCTTCGGCAATGGCCGTGGCGGTGAAGGCCGCGCGGGCACGCTCCATGCTCGAACGGTCGGAAGTGGCGCAGATCAGCACCGAGCGCTGGCGCAGTTCGTCATCCAGTTCATGGTCGAGGAATTCACGCAGTTCGCGCCCGCGCTCACCAATCAGGCCGAAAACAATCACGTCGCAGTCGATGTTGCGGGCCATCTCCGCCAGCAGCGTGGTTTTGCCGCAACCGGCGCCGGCGAAGAGGCCGACGCGCTGCCCTTCACCGATCAGAATGGCACTGTCAATCGCGCGAATGCCGGTAGGCAGCGCATTGCTGATACGTGGTTTCTGCATCGGCGGCAACGCGGCGGCAATCACCGGGGTGGTGGTGCGCGGGTCGTGCAAGCCGGCGAAGGCGCCGTCGCCATCGCCCAACAGCGGTCGGCCGAAACCATCGAGCACGCGCCCCAACAGTTGGTCATCCACGCCAATGCGATGGGCCATGCCCAGCGGTTCTATGCGCGCCCCGACCTGGATGCCTTCGGGCGTGCCAAGGGCGCTGAGCAAGGTGCATTGGGGGGTAAAGCCGACGATTTCCGCGAGCATGGTGCTGCCGTCGCCCTTGCTGACCTGGCACAGGTCGCCGATTTTGGCCGCCGGTACCTGGCACTCCAGCAAGATCCCGCTGACCGCCGACACCCGCCCGCTGATGCGCACGGCCGAGCAGTGGGCCAGGCGTGTGCGCTGCTCCTCGGTCCAGCGGGCGAGGGCGGGGTTCACCAGTGCATCTCGATGTGCTGGTCGCCGTCGAACTCGATGTGCTGCTCATCCAGGCGCGTGAGGCGCAGCCCCTTTAACTGGTCGCCGATGTACATCCGGTGGCCGTCGGCCGTTACCAAGTGCGCGTTGTTGCCCGAGATGATTTGCACAATGGCAAACGGCAGGCCGGTGCCCACGGCGGTGACTTTGTCGAGCACCGGCACAGCCGATGCAAAGCGTTCGTTGAAGCCCTTGAGCATGCGCGTGTAGATCGGCAGCGCGTCGTCTTTAAGGTGCCCCTGGAGGACCAGGCCGTCGTCGCTGTCCTCCACACTGACCTCGGTCAGCAGGCGATCACTGAGCAAGGTGCTGAGGCGGCGCCGTACTTCATCACGGCTGGTCAGGTTGATCTTGTCCGATGCTGGCGCCTGCACGGGTTTGGCGGGTGCTGCGGCGGGCGGGCGCTGTTGCGCGACGGCCGCTGGCGCCGGTGCGGCCACAGTGCGGCTCAAGCCCCAAGAGGCGCCTGCCGCACCGACGACCAAACCGGCCAGCACCCCGCACGCCAGCTTTAGCCGCGACACGCGCGGCGGCGGCAGCGGGCGCGGTGCGGCGATCGGCTCGTGCACCGGCGGCCGGGTCGGCGCCACCAGCATTGGCACTTGTGGCCACGCCTCTTCGGCAGGCGCCAGGCACAACCACACATTGCCGAGCACAAAGGTCTGGTTGGGGGTCAGCACGGTGGTGGCGAGGGCATGCCCTTCGGCGTCGTTGATCAGGCTTTGTTCGGCGTCCAGCGCCCAGCCCGCTTCGGTACGGCTCAGGCGACAATGCAGCGCAGCGATGCCTGGGTCGTACAGCGCCAGGTCATGGTCGGCATGGGCGCCGATCAGCCATTGCTCGCCGATCAGCGGCAGTGCGGCGCCCTGGTGCAGGCCATTGAGTACGCGCAGTTCAAACATCGCAGAGGCTCCAGGTGTCAGGCGGCATAGTCGTCTTCTTCCTGTGGGGAATACTCGTCTTCCAGGTCGAAGCGACCCAGCACTTTGACTTCGGCGGCATTGCTGATTTCGGCGAAGGACAGCACCGGCACATGGTGGAATTCATCTTGCAGCAGCGTGCGTAGCGGGCTGCGCAAATCCTGGGCCACCAACATCACCGCGCGCTCGGTGGAGCGCAGCGGGAACGCCATGCGCAGTTGCTGTACCAGCAACAGGCTGGACTCGCTGTTGAGGGCAAAAAAGGTTTCGGTCTGGGTCTGGCGCAAGCTGTCGCGCAGGATGCCTTCGCTTTCCGGGGTCAGCAGCCACACTTGCAGGCCAACCGCGCTGCAATACTGGTTGTAGATCAGGGATTTGAGGGCGATGCGCACATAGTCGTTTAGGGCGGTGACGTCGCGTTCGTGCTGGCCGTGTTCGATCAGCGTTTCGGCAATCACCCGTACGCCGCGCAGCGGTACGCATTCCGATGCCAGGCGTTGCAGCACCTGGGAAAAACGCGCCAGCGGCACCACGCGCTGCAGCTCCTGGGCCACTTCCGGTTGTTCCGACTCCAGCCAGCCGAGGATCGCCTTGGTTTCCTGCAAACCGATAAATTGTGGCCCACATACCTGCAAGGCGCGCTCCATGCGCTCGATGATCAATGTGCTGGCGGTCACCACCGGCAGGCTCTGCAACTGTGGCGCGTCGACGGGCATCCACAGCCATTGGCTTTCCTGGCGGTCCACGGTGCCGGTGATGGCCTGTTCCAGCTGATCGACGACTTGTGCCTGGCCGTCAATGGCGACATGGGTCTGGCTCAGGGTGGCCTTGAACATCGGCACTTCGTAGACCACGAAGCGGAACTCGTCCTGCTCGAGATGGGACAGGTATTCGATGATGAACGAGGGCAACGTCAGGCCGTAATTGACCACCAGGCGGTTGCGACGCTGACGGATCTCGCTGACCAGTGATTCCACCAGTGCACGGTTCTGTGAGGGGTGAAATTGCAGCACAAACTGCCGGCTGGGCAGGAACATCCGCAAGTCTTCCTTGCCATTGTTCTCGGGGGCGACGTGTACCGGTTGTTCGGTCACCACCTTGGGTTTGGCCCGCTGCAATTGCAGGAAACCGCCAAGGCTGCAAATGATGGCGATGGTGATAAATACGGCGGTGGGCATTCCCGGCATGGCGGCAAAGCCGAGCATGGCCACCGAGGCGATGATCCACGCTTTGGGCTGGCTGGTGATCTGTTCGGCAATTTCGCGGCCGATGTTGGCGTCGGCCGCCGCGTTGTCGTTGCTCACGCGCGTGATGATCATGCCCGAGGTCACGGAGATCAGCAGGGCCGGAATCTGCGCGATCAGGCCGTCGCCGATGGTCAGCACGGTGTAGAGCTGCACCGCATCGCCGGCGCTCATGCCATGTTGGATAACGCCGATGGAGATGCCGCCAATCATGTTGATGGCCACGATGATCAGGCTGGCGATGGCGTCGCCATTGACGAACTTCATCGCTCCGTCCATGGCCCCGAACAGCTGGCTTTCCTTGCCCAGCTCAGAGCGCCGGCGCTTGGCTTCCTGCACGTTGATCAGGTTGGCGCGCAGGTCGCTGTCGATGGACATTTGCTTGCCGGGCATCGCATCGAGGGTAAAGCGTGCGCCCACTTCGGCAACCCGTTCCGAGCCCTTGGTGATCACCAGAAAGTTGACCACCGTGAGGATCATGAAGATCACCATGCCCACCGCCAGGTTGCCGCCCACCACGAACTGGCCGAAGGCCTGGACGATGTGGCCGGCATCCTGGTTCAGCAGGATCAGGCGCGTGGTCGAAATCGACAGCGCCAGGCGAAACATGGTGGTGATCAGCAGCACCGACGGAAACGTCGAGAAAGCCAGGGGCCGGGGCAGGTGCATGGCCAGCATGATCAGCAGGCAGGAGATGCAGATGTTGACCGCAATCAGGATATCAACCAGCCAGGTCGGCAGCGGCGTGATCATCATGAACACGATGGCCAGCACCACAAATGCCCCCACGATCTCGGAGCGGCGCATGGCCGCCAGGGCGATCTGGTTCAGCAGGTTGACGATCTTGTGCATCAGACAGGTCGCCCCTTGGCCAGTTTTTGCTCTTGCTGGGTCAACTCGGCCATCAGCATCAGCAAGTTGCCCAGGGCGTTCTGACGGGCCTTGAGGTCTTTCCACAACAGGATCGGCAACTGTTGCAGCATCGGACGCAGGCCATTGAGAAACGACAGCTGATGCTTGAGTTGTGAGCCACCAATAAATTGCGTCAGCTGCAGGGTTTCATGCACGTTCATGCCCTTGCCCGACAACACCAGCAGGTGCTTGAGAAAGGTCGGTGCGTTGAGCTGCAACGCCGGGTTCTTGCCGCGCATGCGCCCCAGCAAGTGTTCGCAGTTGTGCAACAAGGTGGATACATGACGGGCGGTATTAAGGCCGTGCATCAGCGTGCGCAGTTGCTGGCGGGTGCTGGACGGGGTGAAGGCGGCCATGTCGTCGGCGATCGCGCTGCGCAGGTCGCGCAGGGTCGGCTCGAAGTGGTGCTCGCCTTCTTCCTGGCCGAGGAGGGTGTCGATCAGGCTGGAAATCGTGGGTTGGCCCACTACGCCGTTGTAGTAAAGGTCGCGCAGGGTTTGCCGGCGGCGTGGGTTAAGGCTGGAGCGGGCAAAGGCGCGGGCCGTGTTGATGCCCGCGCGTGCGCGGTTACCGTGTTGGTGACGCAGCACCCGCAGTTGCTGTGACAGCAGCACGTGCTCCTCGCTGGCACCTTCGTTAAAGGCTTGGCGCGCGGCGGCTTGCAGCATCACATGGGCTTTTGCCGCATCGCCGCCGGCCGAGCGCAGCACCTCATCGAGGATGCTGTTGTCGATCACCTTGCGCTTGAGTTCCTTGCGCAAATTGCGCACCACGGAATCGAGGTTCAAGTCTTGGGTGCCCATCAGCAACTGGTACAGCTCACCCAGTTTCATCGCTTTGGACTGCAGCGCCGTGCTGCTGATCACCAGGTCGCGCTGGCTCAGTGACTGGCTTTGCTGGATCAGTGCCGAGGTGAATCGGGCAACTTGCTGCGGCGTGCTGCCCTGGTCTTTGGCGATCGTCGGCGCCATCGCCGCAGACGTGGCTTCGGGCCTTGGCGTAACCGGGAAAACAGGCTGGATCGCGACGATGGGGTTGAACGCGGAAATTTTCATGGCGCGGCACTGAACGCAAGGGATCATGCGTAGTGAGTGGGAGTTTTTGAAAACAGGTTCCACTTAATAAGGCAATAGAAAAAGTGTGCATAAATATGTATTGATCAAGATACGTTTGTGCAGAATCTTGCATTTTTTCAAAAGCCTTAGAAAAAATATGCTTATAAAACAGCCAGATAGGCCTTGTGTATTTATGGCATGTATATCGCTCTATAAGCCGGACATATCTTGAAATGGTATTTGTCCATGTGTGTGATCGATTCGCTGACGTTTTCCACTCATATCTCCGCGCTTCGCCAACTCGATGAGACGCTGTTGCAGAAGGTTCGGTTGTTCATCAGAAAGAAGGTGATGAACCCCGATGATGTCGAGGACCTGCTGCAAGGCACCTTTCTTGAAGCGTTGCGAAACGAGCATAAATTTCGCAATGAATCGCTGCTGCTGACCTGGCTGTGCGGTATCGCGATGAACCTGATTCGCAGCCATTTTCGCCAGCTCTACAACCAGCCATTCCAGGCCTGCCTGGAGGAGCGTGAAGTGCTGGATATTACCGATCAGAGCGATGTCTTCAGCGAGGTCAACGGCAGCCGTCAACTGGTGCGGGTGGTGGGTGCCATCGCCACCTTGCCGCTGAACATGCAGGAGATCATCCACGTCTCAATGGAAATGGAGGGCAACTACCTGGACACCGCCTCGCAACTCGGGGTGCCGGTGGGGACGGTGCGCTCGCGGCTGTCGCGGGCGCGTGAGCAACTCAAGCGGCGAGTCTCCAGCGGATTTTGATCTGCGCGGCACAGATGGCCAATTAATTACACAGGAGGAGGGAACCTCTTGTGGCTCTGGTCCCACGCATTACAAATGTCCAACAGAAAGTGGCGGCCCCTATGCGCATTTCCAATTCCCCGTTTTCCAGTAGCAGCTCTGTCGCAGATTCCCAGGCGTCGCCCGCAGCGTCGGACGCTCAGGGCGATGCTGGGCCTGCCAAAAGCGGCGGCGTGCAGTTCGGCTCCCAGGCTCAGCCGCTGGAGTTCCTGAAGCAAACGCAAGATACGCTGAATGCGGGCAACGCCCAGATCGCGGATTTCGAGAAGCAGCTGGGCACTGAGTTGAACTCGTTCAAAAATCAGATTGATCAGTTCATGAAGAACTTGTTCAACCCGCCGGCTGACCCGCAGTCGGCACCCGGCCCTGCGTCGGCGCCAGGGGCAGGCGCAGCTTCAGGCGCTGCGCCTGCAACAGCATCTGCGCCGACAACGGCGGCAGCGCCCGTGCAAGGCGCGGCCCCGGCAGCACCACCCGCGGCACCAGCGACCAGCTCGGTAGCGCCTGCCAGTGACAGCGGCAAGTTCCTGGACGACTCCAAATACAACACCCCGGATGCCTTGAAGCGCTGGGCGCCGATGGTCGCGAACCTGCCGCCCGACCAGCAGTTGCAAGCCGAAAAAGAACTCAACCGACCCATCGCCGCCGCGCAGATGGCCCAGGAAGGCGGGGCCAATGGTGCGCAGGCCATGGCGTTCATCAAGGCCAACCCGGCGCTGAAAAATGCCATCGATACCGCGATCAACCCCAAGGCCGACGGGATCATCAACAACAAAGACCTCAGCAAGTTCGTCAGCCAGATGCAAAGCTCCGCCGACGGCGCCAGCAAGGACCTGGCGGCGTACCAGAAGGCCAACCCGAACGCCGACGAGCAATCGCTGCAAATGGTGATCTCCGCGTCGGTGATGCGCGCCAACGAACCCTTGACTGCCGCTGCGGACCCGGCGCACGCCGCAGGTGCCAACGGCCAGACCAAGGTTGATGGCCTCACCGATCAGGCCGGCCTGGCCGCGTTGCAAAACAGCAACCCGGGGCTGGCGGGTGTGACACGTCAAGCCGCCAAGACCTGGTCGCAACCGGGCTTTTTCAACCTGCTCGATCAAGGCGGGCTGTCGGGTCACGCGCTGGCGGCCCATAGCCCGGATGGCTTGTTCAACGCGGCAAATATCAGTGGCTGGATTAAAAACCAGGCGCCAAAAAATGGCGGCGAATTCGCCAGCATGGTCAGCGATGCCGCGACCATCAATGCGGCGGCCAACGTCGATATCAGCAAGCTGGGCGCCGACGTTTTCAAGAACCCGCAGAATTACTCCGGCGCGCAAAAAGCGGCGGTGATGGTCAAGTTGCAACAGACCAAACTGAGCGTCGATGCAGGCAGCGACCTGCGCAAAACCGGCGATACCGAAAAAGCCCTGTCCGACGATATCAGCCAATTGCAAAACGACCCGGACGTGCAGGCCTATCTGCAAAAAGCCGTGCCGGAACAGGAAAAAGCCCTGGTAGCCAGCGACCCCTCGCTGACCAAGGCGGTTTACGACCAGATGAAGAACGTCAACAACGGCTCGGCCCTGAGCGCGGATATGGGAACGGCCGAGAAGAACATGAAAAAGGGTGCCGCGGCGCCCGACTACAGCGGCGCGGCCAACGGCCTGTCGGCCCAGTTGCAGTTGCAGCAGGATTTGCTTGGCCCCAACGCCAAGGTGCCGACGGCGCAGCAGGTGCTGGGCAACCAGCCTGCGCTGCAATGGAAAATGCAGGACGCTTACCAGGCCAACTTCACCCAGGGCGGCGAGTTGCAGCAGGGCCTGAGTGGCAAGAAACCCGACGCCACCCAGGCGCTGCAAACCGTGAACGATCACCGCGCGGCCTATGAAAGCGTATTGCCGCCCGCGTTTGTCGGCGGCCAGCAGGCGGGCTTCCAGAGTTCTACCCTCGATGCCTTGCAGCAGTCCAAGGCCGGTCGCAGCTTCCTCAACAGCGCGGCTAATGGGGATGCAACTGCCACCGCGACCCTGGCGATGACGGCCACGCAAAAGGCGCAGAACGTCAAAGACGACGTGGATGACGTCAAGAAGGGCATCAGCGGCGTCAAGGACGGTGTGGACGCGGTGCGCTCGATGGCGGGCCACGAAGCCACCGTGGGCCTGGGCCGCATGGCGGCCGGTGCGGCGATTCGCGTGGGGGTGGCAGTGGGTGCAGAAGCTGCCGGGGCCATGGCTGCCAGCGTTATCGGCGCCGCTGCCGGCCCTATCGGCTGGGCTGTGGATGCCCTTGCCAGTATTGGCCTGGCCATCGCCGCGATCATTGCGGCGGTGAAGAAGCACGCAGAAGCCAAGGCGTTCGACCATAACGTCGACCCGACGCTCAACCAGTTCGGCATCCCCAAACCGCATTGATCAACACACCTCGTTCCTGAGATTAGTCACCAAGGAGTACTGCTTTGAATATTTCCCCTGCGTCGCTGCGGACCGCGATTCAAGACATTGAGAAAGACCTTGAGAAAGTGCTGGGCCAGGGTGCCCAGCCTGCCTCAGCGCAGCATGGGCAAGCTGGGCAGGGCGCGCCTGCCGGGGCCAAGGAGCTGACTGCTGCACGCCCGGATAAACCTATCGACTTCGGCACGCCTTCAGACCCTTCCTCGACCACCACACAGCCCAAGTCGGCTGATCAGAAAAGTGACGCGGACCAGAGTGGTTCGCTCAATCAGATGATCGAAGACATCCTCAAGGTGGTGATGCAGTTCCTGCAGTCACTGATGCAAAAAAATGGCGACTCGGGGTCCGATAGCGGCGATTCTGGCTCGTCCAAGCCTGCCCCGCAAATTCCAAGTAGCGGCGTGGCTAACCAGGGCGGTGGCGCTGCTGCTCCAGCGCAAGCTGCCCCGGCGGCCGGCAACGCGCCTGCGAGCGCTGCGTCGGGCAACACCAGCGTGACTGGCAGCGGTGACTTGCACCTGCCGCCGGCACTGGAACCGTATCGCGCCGACATCCAGGAAGCCGCACAGAAAACCGGGATGCCCGCCAGCGTTATCGCCGGGCAGATCTGGGCCGAATCCCGTGGCGATTCGAATGCGTCCAGCACCAACGTCAACGGCAAGACCGATGGCGGCTTGATGCAGGTCAACGCCGACACTGCTGCGCAAATGAAGAGCGAGAACCCGGACAAATTCAACGGCAACGCGATCCACGACAACATCATGGCCGGCGCGCTCTATCTGCGTGACCAGAGCAAGGCGTTTGGCGGTGATATCGGTGCGGCGCTGCGTGCGTACAACTCGGGGCCGGACAAGGTCAACCGCAATAACCTGGCGGACGTCGGCGGCGTGGGCGACCCGGACTACGTGAAAAACGTGCAGAACTTCGCCCAGATCATCGGCAGCGGCCAGGGGCAATTACCGGCTTAAAAACATTATTCACCCGTGTAGGCAGTACTTTGCTACCCGATTTGGCAGGAGGCTGTAACTATGAGTAATCCCCCAAGAATCAGTTCTCATCCACCGGTATTGCCAGAGTTGGCATTTGAAGTAGAGCGACGCAACCAGGGCATCCAGATGCAGCCGCTGGGCCATAGCGCGACAGCCGGCGCCGCGCCGGTCAGTAGCGTCAATGATCCCCAGGTGCTGTTGGACCTGGAGCAAAAGATGGCGGATATTTTTGCCCCGCATGAAACGCCCGACAACAAGCAGGCTCTTGGCGCATTGGTCAAGGACCGCGCCGGGCAATTGCAGGCGATGGGGCAGACGGCGGCCGATGTGGAGCGTTTGCTCGACAAGGCCACGCGTATGGATCGGGTAACATTGCCGGCATTGGGGGCGATGGGTTCGGCACCTTTTGCAGTGGCCTCGGTGCTGCTCGACAAGGTGCCGGACATCACTGAAAAGGCTGCTGGAAACCCGTCCTATACCGGGTTTATTGCGGGTGCGTTTTCGGGCGCGATCGACACCGCAGCCAATGGCGTGCTGGGGCGTACTACCCATGATTCAATGTGGCTCAAAGCGCCGGCAGAGGTGCTTGAGCCGGTGATGCAGCACGCACAGGAGGCCAGGGGGTCGGAGAACCTGGGCCGACATGCGCTGGATTCGGCGCTGGCGAATCAGACGTTCAGTTTGAGTAACGTCGCCCGGGGCCTGGTGGCAACGGCATTGATGGGCACCGGCCACCCCAAGGCGGCTGCGGCGGCGAATACGGTGTTTGGTTCGGCCGGCGGCATGGCGGCTGGCGCCGGGTATGCGGTGGCCACGCGCCGCAGTGACCTGCACGCCCACCGCGCCGGCCCCGAATACCTGTTCGGGCGCCAGGATTGGAAAAAGCAGTATGAAACCCTCAGGGATTGCAGCCCCACGCGCGACCCGTTGATCAACAGTGGCAAGCGCTTGGCCAAACTGCCGCTGGACATCATGACGGATACGGCCAAGTCCCTGAGGGGCGTCATTTCAGCCAGCAGTGCAACGGCTAACGGTTTGGCGCTGGGCGGTGGCGGAGCCTTGGCAACCGTAGCCCGTAGCCTGGTCAAGGGCGCTGCGGCCAAGGCGGGGTTCTCGCCAGCGGCCATCGCTGCCGCAGACGGCGCCACCAACGTTGGCATGTCGGCGATGACGTTTGGTGCTTACGGAGCGTTGGGTGTGTTGACTGATCCGGCCAGCAAGGCTGCGACCAAGACGTTGCAAGAAGACGTGCCAGCCAAGGCGATGAGTGCGGCAACCGCTGTGGCCGAAGGTCTGTCGTCGGCCGCCGAGGCGGGTGCCAATACAGTCGCCGGGTTGGCGAACCGGTTACGCCAGCGCCCGGCGCGGGGGGTTGATCCGCAAGGTGGCTCCGAGGTCTGATCGGCGAGTTCAAAAAAGCCCCGAGGGTTCGCTCCCGGGGCTTTTTTTTGCTTGTGTATCAGCCGCGAGAGCTGTCGGCCGCGTATTGGTTGCGCAGGGGAAGTCCATGTTCTGTCCGTATGCTGTTTTCGGTAAACGCTTCGTTCTTGTACTTGCCCAGGCCGACGGCGCGTTCTTCCTCATTCGCAGCCGGGGTACCTGCGGTATAGCGGTCGCCCACACCGCCGGTGTAAGTACCTTTCATGATCCGATAGCCGTGCACCATTTCGTGGGCCAGGGAGACGAATGAGAGTTTTTTGTTGGAGTCCAGGAACGGCATGCCTGCCTCGTCGACGGCCACATATTGCTTATGGTTGAAGTCCACGTTGGTGCTCGTGCCAGTGCCTTTTTGCATTCCGCTTTTAAACGCAAGCTTTGAGGCTATGGCGTTGTTCTCCTGGCTGAACTCTGAGTCTGGTACACCGTTGGCAGCGGCCTGTTGCGTGGTGAGCTTGGGCCGTGCGGTGGTATTGGTATGGGCATCAACCACGCTGATCGTCATGGCTCTGCCGTTGGTGCTGAGCTTGCCAATTTCAGCAATCAGGCTTCTACCGTTGGGCCTGCTCGCGAGCTTGGTAAGGGCTGACTCGGCTTTGTTGTAGTCATCCTGGTCATGAGCCTTGATGAGGATGTGTGGGGCGATGACGCTGTTTTGAATTCTCATTGCAGAGGTCCTGTGGCGTGTTTACTTGAGTGTGATGCTTTGCTGGGTCAACAGACTTTTGTTCAGGTCGCTGGCCGCGGAGGTCTGTTTGTCCCGTGGTTTTGCAACGTTGTGCCGGGTGATGACGTCGACGTGATGGCAGAACCGGTCGAAGTACTCCACGAAACCTTCCGGGGTGAGTGCCGAGAGCGACTCTTTGCCCCACACCACAATCAGCTCCTCGGCAGCCAGTGCGCTCACAACAATGCTGTGTGCGGCGTCCACGTTGAGGTTGATCTGCAGCAGTTCAAGGAGGAAGTCAGCGCTGTAGCCACGGTGAAGCGGGGTTGATGTGCTGAGTGTGACGTTGGCGTCGGCGAGGTGGATCTGGATCGTTGCGCCGTTGGCCAAAACGAGGTCAACGCACGCGCCATGCTCAAGCGTCGGTGCAGGGCGGCGCATCATCAGGAACAGGTGATTGACCAGTTTTTGAAACGAGTCTTGGTAGTTCATTGCTTACCTTCAGTTTTCAGCCATTCAAATCTAAATGAGTGGGGAAAACCGGGGTCAGGTTCCTGGCTGCGGGCGAAATAGGCGCGGCGCCACTGCGCAGTGATGCCTGCGTTCTGGCGCAAGTCTCAGGGAACCCATCTGCGTGGTTACCCACTCACGGAAATGCTTGAAAAAACTGTGCGGCGAAGCGCTCCCGATGTTCCCACCTAGTGAGGCAATTCGATGAACCCTGTTGGTCCTGTAAACCACGTTTTTAGGCAGCCTGCGATTGCATCGCAAAGCGTTGGCACACCCAAGGCATCACCCGTTGCTTCCAAGGTTGTTGTTCCGCAGTTTCCAGTCGATAGAAGCGGGCATATCGATATGCCCGCCCAGGAAATATTGGCGAGCCTGTGCGCGAAGAATGAGGTGACTTACCTGGCTGACACCCACGGCAAACTTGGGATTCCAGCATTCGTCAGCGGGGCGGCCAGTAAACTCAAAGAGGCTGGGGTCGAAATGGCCGGGGTTGAGTTCGTCAAGTATTCAGAGAATGCTGCCTTTCAAGCTGCCTTGGCCCATGGCGAGGGCGCCGTTCAGGATTTTTTGAATAAGGACTGGGGCAAGCATGGTTACGAATGGACCGGTCGCGTGGCCAAGGCGATCTGTGACTTAAAGAATGCCGGCATAAAAGTAGTCGGCATCGACCGCGCTGTTGCGGGGCCGGCACCTACCAATCTGCGTGAGTCATTGGCCTACATGAGAAAAAGGCTGGCGTTGAATGGTGCGTGGGACATGGCGCTTGTCCGAGAGCTGTCAAGCGCATCCATGAGCAAGGCGATTGTGTGGGGCGGCGCGACTCACTTTCGAACAGGCGATGCAAATGGGCCCAGTGACATGCGTCCTGGGCCGGTGATGGGATTTGCCTTCGAAGGTGAAAAGGACGCTCTGGCCCTGGGGCAGAGTCGGATGCGCTCGCTTGATAATAAACCGCTGATCGAAACCACCATCGCGAAGAGCTAGCCTGCACCCTATTAGGGATGCAGGCAGGCGTGGGCGGCTCAGATCACGTAGAAACCGTGGGTGCCGTCGCGCGCCAGCACTTCTTCGGCGGCCAACGAGGGCGTGTGGCGCTCGCTCTCAACCAACTCGCCGAAGGCCTTGCTCGGTACGTTGACGTCGATAAACAACTCGCCACCGGCGCGCCGCCAGCCGTCCAGGCCACCTTCGAGCAGGCTGACCTGGGTGTAGCCCAACGCAACCAGGCGTGCGGCGGCGCGTTTGGCCAACCCTTCGCCATTGTCGTAGACCGTCACTTGGGTATCGCGACGGGGAATGCGCGAATACACCTCCAGCTCCAGCTTGGACAGTGGGATATTCGCAGCGAACAGCGGGTGCGACTCGGCAAAGGGCGCTTCTTTGCGCACGTCGACCAAGGCGACTTCTTCACGGTCCAACAGGGCCTGGCGAATCTGGGCGAAGCTGCGGTTCGATACGGTGGTCATAGGGCAGAGCTCTTTTCTTTGGACAAATCCCAGATGTTCGGGAGGTAGGCGTTGGAATAACCGCAGATAAACAGTTTCTCGCTGCCGTCGGGCTGATACACCGCACGGCGCACGGCACCAATATTGGCGCCGTACACGTGAATGCTGATCGACACCTGGTCGCTGTGGGCATTGCTGACCTGATGGATATCCCCGACCTTGGGCGACACCGCCTCAACCTGGCCGGGCAGCAGTTGGACCGGTTTGCCTTCGTCCACCAGGCCGCCATCGGGCGCCCGTTCAAAACCTTGGGAAAACTCCGCACCGCGCAACATGCCGATCAGGCCCCATACCCGATGGTCGTGTGCCATGTCGTCCGGGAGCGAACCTTCAAAAGTCAGCGACCGTGTTCGAGCCAGCTCACGTCCACTTTTTCCTTGGGGTGGCAGCAAGCAAGAAACCAGACGTTATTGAAAATTTGGAAAAAATCGAGCGGCGCAAAAACCGAGGACGCGCGGTTATCCCCCTACAGCAGTGCCTTGAGCGCGCAGAGCTCTCGGCCGAGGAGGTCGCACGGATTTTAGAAGATTACACAGAGGCACCAGAAGCCATCTTTGAGCTTCTTCAAGGAATGAAGTTTACAGACTCGGCGGTGCCCAGGAGCAGGCGTTTGAAGGGGGAAACAAAAACCATGGGATGCAGGCTCCAGGCAGATCGAATGAGGGTTTGGCTACCTCTGCCTGGAGAAGGGGTCGGTGAGAGGTTCACGTTATGCTCATAAAAACCGGCTGTGAAGTTCTTTTTGGTTATATGTTAATTATTAAAATATTTGATTATATGTTGATTGATTATTCTGTAATTGCATTTTCGGCGCGCAAGGGGGCGAGGGCCAAGAGGTCATCTGGGCGTTGAAAGGTATGCCTGCAAGGGAGCAGCCCTGGAAAGCGGGAACCCAACCGGTCCTTTAACCACTCACTGCCTATCGAAATACGCCGTTACAGGCCGTTGTCGCAACCCAGGAGCCTGCCCCATGCAAAGCCGCTTGAAACAAATCCTGCAGCCGGTTTTCCAACTGATGAAAATCGACGCCAGTGGGCTGGAGGAAAGCCCCGACTATGTCATGACCCTGGAAGGCGGCCTGAAGGTTGAGCTGCGCGAATCGCCCCCCGACTTTCTCACCGTCAGTTGTTTGCTGCCGATTTCCGCCGAGCGCTTCGACGATCCGCAGACCTTGGCGATCCTCCTGCAGACCAACCTGCTGGGGCTGGATCACCCGCCGATTCTGACCGGCGCGATTGTGGAGCAGAAGAAGATCATTGTGTGGACCCGTCAGCCTTTCCTGATGCTCGACATCCACGGGATGAAGCGCTTGTTTGAGCGCTACGTGGAGCAGGCACAAAAGACCGCAGGGTGGCTGGCAAGGCCGCAGGAACCAACGAGCCCCTCTGACCCGCGTGCCGGCGCCGGTTTGCCGCGTGGCGCCAAGCGCCCGTCGCCGAGGCTCTGAAGGGGCCGGAGGGCCATAAAAAAGGCCCCGTCCATTGCTGGCGGGGCCTTGGGTTGAATCCGGGGTGTTTCTAGTTCAAGCCCCCACAGCAACCGCACGACCCGCCATAAGCGGTCGTGGTGGTGGTGCGGGTGAGGTGCAGCTGAATAAGGTTCATGCCCCGATCATGCTGGGCTGGGCGCGCGGCTGTCAACGGGTGCATCCGGTTTCTTCTCGGGCAACAGTGTGTTTCGCGCGGCCTCCAGGAATTCGTCTGACAGGCTGCTGCCGCGTGTCGCACGCGCCAGAGTGACGGCGCCGATCATCATCGCGTACTTGGCCAGCATGGCCTGGCGGTCTTCATTCTGAACCTGCGCAAAGATATCCAGTGACTGTTCAACGCCATCGACAAACGCGCGGTGTAACGCCGTGTCAGCAGGCTCATGGCACATGTCCGGGGTGAAGGCCGATATGGGGCAGCCGTCGCCGGGATTGTCGCGGTGGGTGGCTGAAAAATAATGGCCCAGAATCGCTTCGCGTGCGAACTGCGGGCCCTCACTGCGCTCGAGTTTTTCCTGCCAGCCCAGGTTCGATTGCTCGAATGCCTTCTGGCAGGCCTCGGTGGCCAAGGCTTCCTTGGACGCAAAGTGCCCGTAGAAACCTCCGTGGGTCAGGCCGGCGGCGGCCATCACATCCGACAGGCTGATACCGTGCAGCCCGCGCTCACGAAACAGGTGCGTGGCAGCCTCGACGATGATTTCACGGTTGAGTTCGGCTTGTTTGCGGGAAACGCGAGGCATGGCGGGGCTCTCAGGGTAAATACGGGTGCTGTCTGAAAGTACAGGAATAACAGCCGGTCTAAAATAGATTTGTTGGGGAATGTATTATTCAGGGGGTGCTGAAGTCTGTAAAAGCGCCGTCCATGGCGATAGAGGGGCGCTGACCGGCCTAATCTTGCAGCCGCCGGGCTATCACTCCTGCGTAGCGCCAACCTGTCGCGCCTTGGTTTGCTCTCGCTGTGCGATGGGCATGAAGTCGTATGTCGGAAAGAACTCCGTTGTGTAAACACCCCAGGCGGAGTTTTCAATCGCCAGATTAACTTCGGCAAGACGTCGCGCCGGCAGGCGCAGCACGATCACCTGGCCAATGCCCATGGTTACATTCCAACTGACAACCTCCACCCCGGCGGGCGGGAAAACTTTATGAAATGCCTGCTCGGCAAGTTGTGTTTTCAACGCGCTTAACGGTCGTGACTGGTCGTGCTTGAGGAACACGGTCAACATGACGGCGTTATCGGGTGTGACAGCAATAGTATTTGCGGAAGGGGCGGGGTTGGCCTGTACGGTGACCGCGCCTGGTAGCAGGGTGGCCGCCAGCAGTGCAGGAATGAACAGCGACTTGATTGGGCTACTTATAGTCATCTTGAGTAACTCGCTTGTTATTGTTGGAGGATGGCCAAGTTGCGTTTAGGACGTATTGAATGTTTGACTAGTTCGACATTGCCGTCTTTATCGGGCCATTGTAAGGGGCGTGAACCACATAAATTCGAACGGAGGGGTTGGTGGCCACCATGTCGCGAGGCACTTCGCGGGAGTAAGTGAATTCATGGTCATCAAGTTTTTCCAACCTTCGCACGATGGTTCTGTTCGGTCCAAGGTCAGGGACCAGAATATGGGTCTTCTTGTCGCCGGTGACCAGGAAGTAACCGCCACCGCCATCGGCGTGTTTTGACCGGCCTGTGTCGGTATAAAAGAATTCATAACGGTTGCGCTGCGGGTCCCACATCGATATCCCCACCACGCCGGGGTAATTGGCCTTGACGTCCCGTTCCGGCTCGCCCTCGATATAGACCTTGGTGGTCAACCATTGAGGCGAGGTGGCCAGCGCGTGAGCGTCCGATACAGGCTCAACGGGTTTGGCGTAACTTGCAGACGAGCTGAGTGCACTTATAAGAAACACGCCAGTAAAGGCAAGAATATGTGTTCGCATTGTCGAACTCCTGAGGCGTCAGTGAGGGGGCGTTGATGTTTTGCCATCGGTGCGACGGTAGAAGTTAATTACGACGGTGGATATTAGTTTCAGGTTCGGGAGTGACTCAATGGCTGGGTATATTCCTGTAACAATTATCACTGTGTTTGGGTGAGCAAATAATTTAGATGCGGGTTTTGTCTATTTTTGTTGTAAGAACTTTCCTAAAGATTGAGGTGTGGGGCGGTCGTGATGGCGCCTTTGCGCGCAGCGCCTGCGCAAAGCTGGGGTCGCACTCAAACAATTTATCCGGGCATGCAGTAGCCCTGCGCAGGCCGCTAAAACCATGGGCTTTCAGTATCGATTGGCATGCTGATCGCTGAATGACCACGTAAAACCGATGCCGGCTGCATCATTCTTGACTTTCTTTTTTCAAAAAAATTGGCATGTGTTCCGTACCTGGCAGTTATGTTTGGTACGAGATGCCGCAATTGATCGCCAATCCACTGCAAGACAAAATGTCCAATGCTGTTTTTTCGTACAGCTATGAGTGTCTTGGGTCATCGAAAAGGCGCAGCACGACATCACTGCGTACGAGCTTGAGGGTGGAGTCCGTGAGTGTGAACCTGACATTCGTAAGCCTGTACGGCGCAGAGAAACCGCAGTTTCCCTGCATGCGATGCACGGCTGGATGATCCATAAGCTTATTTGAAGGACACGCTCACGCGTCGGCCAATACGCCGGCGAGTGGCATTGGGTCGATCGCACGCATATATGATGGCGCCCAAACCTTGGGTGTGCAGATGATGCGAAAGTCCTATTCCAGCGAGTTCAAAGTCAACGCCGCAAGCATGGTGCTTGATCAAAACCTGCCTGTTCCCGAAATTTGCGCGAGTTTGGATATCGGCCCTACGGCTTTGCGCCGCTGGGTCGAGCAGGTGCGTAAAGAGCGCGCCGGATCCGCAATGGCTGGCACAAAGGCGATCACTACCGACCAGAAGAACATTCAGGAACTTAAGGCCCTGCTCAGGCAGAAAGATCGGGATATCGAAATTCTAAAAAAGGCCAGTGTTCTCCTGCTTTTGGACGCCAAAGATCATTCCCTCTGATCAGCGAATGGTCTCGCCCGTAGTTTTGGTTTGTCGGGGCTTTTTTAGAGAGCAGCCCTGCAAGTGGAATTTTTTCACAGGCTCATCGTCGGCCAGCCAAAGATCGTGAAAAAAGCCCAAAAAATTCTGAAAACCTATGAAAACCGCTGCCTGCGGCTACGCTCAAGCACCTGCACCGCCTAACCGTTCCTCAGCTAAGTCTTTGCTTATTCAAGAGAATCCCGGACAATCGCGCGCTTGTTATGGTCGGGGCGCTGCCTGTCAGGTTTTTCTGACTCGTCCCGGCTATGGAAATGCGGAGATCCGACCGGATGAATGATCAGGCCAATAGCGTCGACGAACGCTATGCAACGACACCTGCAACCCTCACAAGCTGGAGCCGCCAGGACACCACCTGGATGCTGGGCCTGTTCGGCACCGCCATCGGCGCCGGCACTTTGTTTTTGCCAATCAACGCGGGGCTCGGGGGCTTCTGGCCACTGGTGATCCTGGCGCTGCTGGCATTTCCGATGACGTTCTTTGCCCACCGTGGCCTGACCCGTTTCGTACTGTCCGGTCGCGAAGGCTCCGACATCACCGATGTGGTCGAAGAACATTTCGGCCTCAAGGCCGGCGCACTGATCACCTTGCTGTACTTCTTCGCGATCTTCCCGATCCTGCTGATCTACAGCGTGGCACTGACCAACACCGTCAGCAGCTTCATGGAACACCAACTGCACATCATGCCGCCGCCACGCGCGATCCTGGCGTTTGTGCTGATCCTCGGCCTGCTGGCCGTGGTGCGCTGCGGTGAGCAGGTGATCGTCAAGGCCATGAGCCTGATGGTGTATCCGTTTATCGTCGCGTTGCTGTTCCTGGCTGTGTACCTGATCCCGCACTGGACCGGCGGCATTCTCAGCACCGCCAGTGAAGTCCCGGCGCCGTCGGCGTTGCTCAACACGCTGTGGCTGGCGATTCCGGTCATGGTGTTCTCGTTCAACCATTCGCCGATCATCTCGGCTTTTGCAGTGGACCAGAAGCGCCAGTACGGCGCGCACGCCGATGAGCGCAGTTCGCAGATCCTCTGCCGCGCGCACCTGTTGATGGTGGTGATGGTGCTGTTCTTCGTGTTCAGCTGCGTGTTGACCCTGACGCCGGCGCAATTGGCCGAGGCGAAAGCGCAGAACCTGTCGATCCTGTCGTACCTGGCCAACCACTTTGACAACCCGACCATCGCCTTCGCCGCGCCGTTGATTGCGTTCGTGGCGATTGCCAAGTCGTTCCTGGGCCACTACATCGGCGCCAGTGAAGGCCTCAAAGGCCTGGTGCTCAAGACTGGCCGCCGCCCGGCAGCCAAGTCCCTGGACCGTATGACCGCCGCGTTCATGCTGGTGGTGTGCTGGATCGTCGCCACGCTGAACCCGAGCATCCTCGGCATGATCGAGACCCTGGGTGGCCCGATCATCGCGTCGATCCTGTTCCTGATGCCGATGTATGCGATCCGCAAGGTGCCGGCCATGGCCAAGTACCGTGGGCAGGCGTCCAACGTGTTTGTCACCGCCGTCGGTTTGGTCGCGATTACCGCGTTGATCTACTCGCTGCTCTCCTGACCGCAGGCGGCACACACCCAAGCCGATTCGCGCATTGCGCGAATCGGTTTTTTTTGTGTGCGCCAGGCATGGCGCGTTGCGCGAAGCGCAACCAGCTTGGCTGTGGTGGCCTCGCTGGTGACTTGGAGGTGAAAGTCCTCTACACACCCGGCAAGGGGAAGTGTTAGCCAGAGGCAAGGGTGTCGCGGGTGACTGCGAATCTGAAGGAAGCCCGAGGCAAAATGCTGGCCTGACGAACAGGAAGCGGATAGAGGCGGCGTAGCGGGGTAAGACGGCATAAATCGTTAAAGCCCAATACTTGCACGGAACGCTACGACGTATATCCGACAGGCATAAGCAGGAAGGTCGCGCGAATTACCCTGGGAGATCTGTAGGTTTGCCACTGTGCTACCGGCGTCGAGAGGCGACGGGATGAGCCTGCAGAAGTCAGCCGAGGCCGTAGTAAGTGGCGGAAAAAAAACCACGCCACCAAGGGCCGAACAGGTTATGCCGCCAGTAGGCGTCAGAGTCTCGTCGAATGTCGATAAAGCAGAAATCTCTCAACACGAGAGCTGTAACCCCAAGTCCCGGACGGAATCCGGGGTTTGCGGCTGGCAGTGCGCAGACATCGGCGGCGTCTGTGACGTGGACGAACGCGGAGCCGGACACGCTGATGGCGCGGGTGCTTGCACCCGCCAACCTCAAGCGTGCGTATCAACGCGTGGTCAGCAACAAGGGCGCACCGGGTGCCGATGGCATGACGGTCGACCAGTTGGCGGGCTATGTGAAACAGTATTGGCCGATCCTCAAGGCTCGGTTGCTGGTCGGCGAGTATCACCCGCAAGGTGTACGCGCTGTCGAAATCCCCAAACCCAAGGGTGGAACACGCCAATTGGGCATTCCCAATGTCGTGGATCGCCTGATCCAGCAGGCGCTGCTGCAACAGCTCTCGCCGATCTTCGACCCTCTGTTCTCGGACTACAGCTACGGTTTTCGTCCGGGCAGAAGCGCCCATCAAGCCATCGAAACAGCCCGTGACCATGTTGCAGCGGGTTACCGCTGGTGCGTGGAACTTGATCTTGAGAAGTTCTTTGATCGAGTGAATCACGACGTGTTGATGGCCAAAGTTGAGCGTCATGTCGAAGACAAACGCGTACTCAGACTGATCCGCCGTTACCTTGAAGCGGGAGTTATGTCGGGCGGGATCGCCAGCCGACGGCAGGAAGGGACGCCGCAAGGCGGCCCGCTCTCGCCGTTGCTGTCGAACATCCTGCTCAACGAACTCGACCGGGAGTTGGAGCGGCGGGGCCATCGCTTCGTTCGTTATGCCGACGATGCGAACATTTATGTACGTAGTCTCCGTGCAGGCGAACGAGTGCTGGCCGGAGTTGAGCGTTTCCTGAATCAGCGTCTGAAACTGACGCTGAATCGGGAAAAGAGCCACGTGGCACGGCCATGGGTTTGCGATTACCTGGGTTACGGGATGAGCTGGCATCAACAGCCGAGGCTAAGAGTGGCAACGATGAGCCTGGGCCGCTTGCGTGATCGACTCAGAGTTCTTCTGCGCGGAGCGCGGGGTTGCAAGATGGTCAGGACTATCGAGCGAATAAACCCTGTTTTGCGCGGTTGGGCGGGCTACTTCAAGCTGAGTCAGGGCAAAAAGGCCCTCGAAAAGTTGGACGGCTGGGTGCGGCATAAACTTCGGTGTGTCTTGTGGCGCCAATGGAAACGGCCCTCCACGAGGGCGCGTAACCTAATACGCTTGGGGCTCACTGAAGATCGCGCCTGTAAATCTGCCTTTAACGGTCGAGGCCCATGGTGGAACTCGGGAGCGTCACACATGAATCAGGCGTTGCCGAAGAAACTGTGGGACAGACTCGGGCTGGTCTCAATACTGGACACGATAAACCGGCTTAACCGCATAACCTGAACCGCCGTATACGGAACCGTACGTACGGTGGTGTGAGAGGACGGCGGATGTGAATCCGCCTCCTACTCTATGCTTGGAAACCCTGTCCTGGCTCAACCACAGCAAGGCAATGAGGGCTAAGCTGACGCAGGTTTTATTCGCCAGGATGGGCTGCTTGAAGACTCAAAACGTTGTTGCGCCGTCCAGTCGTACCCAGGACATACTCGCGGGGTTATCCATTGCCGGTTTGCTGCTGCCGGAGGCCGTGGCCTATTCCAGCATCGCCGCGCTGCCGCCCCAGGCCGGGGTGATTGCGCTGTTTGCCGGGCTGGTGTGCTACGGCCTGTTCGGCACCAGCCGCTTTGCGATTGTCTCGGCGACGTCGTCTTCGGCAGCGGTACTGGCTGCCGCCACCGCCAGCCTGGCGGGCGGTGACCCGGCGCTGAGGCTTGCCCTGGCGTTCGGGCTGGTGCTGATTACCGGCGTGCTGTTCCTGCTGGCCGGGTTGTTCAAGCTCGGCGGTGTAACCTCGTTTATCGCTAAGCCGGTGTTGCGCGGGTTTGCCTTCGGCCTGGCGCTGACCATCATCCTTAAACAACTGGCCAGCGTGGTCGGTGTGCATCTGAGTGACAACAACCTGATCCGCTTCCTGCCGCAACTACTGGAGCAGCTACCCCAGTGGAACTGGTCGGCGGCATGGGTCGCGGCAACCGCGTTGATGGTGTTGTGGTTGTGCGCGCGTATTCCACGCCTGCCGGGCGGCCTTCTGGTCGTGGTCCTGGGCATCGTTGCCGGGCAGTACCTGGATTTGCAGGCCCACGGTGTGGCGCTGATCGGTCTGATCGACCTGCGTCTGGAATTGGGGCATTTACCGCTCCTGCCATTCGCGGACTGGCTGCGCCTGGGCGAGCTGGCGTTTGCCTTGGTCATGATCCTGTATGCGGAGTCCTACGGTTCCATCAGCTCGTTCGCGCTTAAACACGGCGACCGTGTGTCATCCAACCGCGACTTGCTCGCGCTGGGTGCGGCTAACCTGATATCCGGGCTGTTTCACGGCATGCCGGCCGGTGCCGGTTATTCGGCGACCTCGGCCAATGAAGCCGCTGGGGCCGGTTCACGCCTGGCCGGAATCGTTGCCGCGCTGGTGGTGCTGGTGATCGTGCTGACGGTGCTGCCCTATGTCGCACTGACGCCGGAGCCGGTGCTCGCGGCCATCGTCATCTACGCGTTGGGCCGTGGTTTGAGCCTGCAGCCTCTGGGGCGCTACTTTGTATGGCGTCGCGACCGTTTGCTGGTGATCTGTGCCGTGGCGGCAGTGCTGGTGCTGGGTGTGCTGGATGGCTTGCTGGTGGCGGTGGCCATCAGTGTGGTGCTGATGTTGCGCCAGATGTCATCGGCCGATATCCAAGTGCTTGGGCGCCTGGCTGACAGTCATGACTTTGTTGATCGTCAGCACCATGCCGATGCTGTGCAAGTGCCGGGCCTGTTGATAGTGCGGCCCAGCGAGGCGCTGTTTTTCGCGAATGCCGAACGCATTCTTGGTGCGGCGTTGCGTTTGATGCGTCAGTCGCAGGTAGAGGCGGTGGTGCTCAGCCTGGAAGAGTCTCCCGACCTGGACGGCACCAGTATCGAGGCGCTTGCAGCGTTTTTTGCGCAAGTGCACGGGGAGGGCAAGCGCCTGGTGTTGGCGCGTGTGCGGCATGGGGCGATGGAGGTGCTGCAAGCCTTGCCGGAAGCGGTTGCGCCACAGGTCCTGCTCAGTGGCTTGAGCGTTGATGGTGCGGTGCAGCTTGCTCTGGGAGGTAAATCCTGAGCGTGCAAAGCGTGACGCGTAGCGTCACGGGCGGCATTCCACGCTGAGCGTGGGAACCATCAATCCCAGGCATAAAAAAACGCCGCGCATCTTGCGATACGCGGCGCTGATTTTGTAGCTACATCAACACACCCTTAGGCTTGAAGCACCGGGATGTTTGCGCTTGCTGCGATTTTGCGGAACTCGGCGATCTGGTCGAAGTTCAGGTAGCGATAGACTTCACCGGACATGGTGTCCAGCTTGGCCGCGTAGCCCATGTACTCTTCGACGGTCGGCAGGCGACCCAGGGTAGAGGAGACTGCCGCCAGCTCAGCTGAAGCCAGGTAAACGTTGGCGCCATCACCCAGACGGTTCGGGAAGTTACGGGTCGAGGTCGACACAACGGTCGAGTTCGGCTCTACACGTGCCTGGTTACCCATGCACAGCGAGCAGCCCGGCATTTCCATGCGCGCGCCAGCCTTGCCGTAGATGCCGTAGTAGCCTTCTTCGGTCAGTTGGTGAGCGTCCATCTTGGTCGGCGGCGACAGCCACAGACGGGTTGGCAGCTGACCCTTGACCTGTTCCAGCAACTTGCCGGCAGCGCGGAAGTGACCGATGTTGGTCATGCACGAACCGATGAACACTTCGTCGATCTTCTCGCCGGCAACGCTGGACAACAGACGGGCGTCGTCCGGGTCGTTCGGTGCGCAGAGGATCGGCTCGTTGATTTCGGCCAGGTCGATTTCGATGATTTCGGCGTATTCCGCGTCGGCATCGGCTTCCATCAACTCCGGGTTGGCAACCCAGGCTTCCATCGCTTGGGCGCGACGTTCCAGGGTACGTGCATCGCCGTAGCCTTCGCCGATCATCCAGCGCAGCAGGGTGATGTTGGAGTTCAGGTACTCGGTGACGGAGTCTTTGGACAGCTTGATGGTGCAACCGGCAGCCGAACGTTCAGCCGAGGCGTCGGACAGCTCGAAAGCTTGCTCCAGCGTCAGGTCGTTCAGGCCTTCGATTTCCAGGATGCGGCCGGAGAAGGCGTTCTTCTTGCCTTTCTTCTCTACGGTCAGCAGGCCAGCCTGGATCGCGTAGTAAGGAATGGCATGAACCAGGTCACGCAGGGTGATGCCAGGTTGCATTTTGCCTTTGAAGCGCACCAGGATCGATTCCGGCATGTCCAGTGGCATTACGCCGGTGGCTGCAGCGAACGCGACCAGGCCAGAGCCGGCCGGGAACGAGATGCCCATCGGGAAACGGGTGTGGGAGTCACCACCGGTGCCGACGGTGTCCGGCAGCAGCATGCGGTTCAGCCAGCTGTGGATGATGCCGTCGCCTGGACGCAGCGATACACCGCCACGGGTCATGATGAAGTCAGGCAGGGTATGGTGGGTGGTCACGTCGATCGGCTTAGGGTACGCCGCGGTGTGGCAGAAGGACTGCATCACCAGATCGGTCGAGAAGCCCAGGCACGCCAGGTCTTTGAGTTCATCACGGGTCATTGGACCGGTGGTGTCCTGGGAACCCACGGTGGTCATCTTCGGCTCGCAGTAGGTGCCAGGACGAACGCCTTTGCCTTCTGCCAGGCCGCATGCGCGACCGACCATTTTCTGAGCCAGGGTGAAGCCCTTGTCGCTTTCAGCCGGCGCTTCCGGCAGTTTGAACAGGGTCGAAGGCGGCAGGCCGAGTTCGGTGCGAGCCTTCTCGGTCAGGCCACGGCCGATGATCAACGGGATACGGCCACCGGCACGCACTTCGTCCAACAGCACCGGGGTCTTCATTTCGAAGGTGGTCAGGACTTCATCAGTGCCGTGTTTGCAGACTTTGCCAGCATGCGGGTACAGGTCGATCACGTCGCCCATGTTCATGTTGGTAACGTCGAACTCGATGGGCAGTGCGCCGGCATCTTCCATGGTGTTGTAGAAGATGGGAGCGATCTTGCTGCCGAAGCAGAAGCCGCCAGCGCGCTTGTTCGGCACGTAAGGAACGTCGTCGCCGAAGAACCACAGTACCGAGTTGGTTGCCGATTTACGCGACGAACCGGTGCCGACCACGTCACCGACGTAGGCGATCGGGAAGCCTTGGCCGCGCATCTCTTCGATCTGCTTCATCGGGCCGGTCTTGCCTTGCTCGTCCGGCACGATGCCTTCGCGAGCCATTTTCAGCATGGCCAGGGCATGCAGCGGGATGTCCGGACGGGACCAGGCATCCGGCGCAGGAGACAGGTCGTCGGTGTTGGTTTCGCCGGTGACCTTGAACACGCGCAGGCTGATCTTGTCGGCCAGGGTTGGGCGGTTCTTGAACCACTCGCCGTCGGCCCAGGACTGGATCACGGCTTTAGCGTGTTCGTTGCCGTTCTTGGCTTTTTCCGCGACGTCGTGGAACGCATCGAACATCAGCAGGGTGTGCTTGAGTTGGGCGGCAGCGACGGGGGCCAGTTCGGCGTCGTCCAGCAGCTCGACCAGGGTCACGATGTTGTAGCCGCCTTGCATGGTGCCGAGCAGTTCAACAGCGCGTTTCTTGTCGATCAGGGGGGAAGTGGCTTCGCCCTTGGCCAGGGCAGACAGGAAACCGGCCTTGACGTAGGCAGCTTCGTCAACGCCTGGTGGAATGCGGTTGGTGATCAGGTCAACGAGGAATTCTTCTTCGCCAGCCGGGGGGTTTTTCAGCAGCTCAACCAGGCCTGCGGTTTGTTCGGCGTTAAGCGGCTGGGGAACGATACCCAGTGCTGCGCGCTCTTCGATATGTTTGCGGTAGGCTTCAAGCACAGTTATTACCCTCATCAGTGGTCCCACGGGACGCTCATCCAGAAATGAACGGCACGCATGCGCTCGGGGGCTTTTTGGGCCGCAAAGCCAGCGCTGCCGGCATTCCTCACAGAAGCTGCTTTCAAAGTTTTACGCCTGCAGAACGGAGCTGATGAGGGTTGGCGCTGGCTGTTACCTACCGGGTAATAACCATCGCCAACACCGTTCTGAAGGAACGACTGTGCTCGTGACGCTTTGAAAACAGCTTCCAGCGGATTATTGGCGCCTTACAAGGCCGGATGATTCTACGGCAAAAAAAATCTAAAGGTAAGTTGCCTAACCAAGTTTGCTGGGTGATCAACCTTAGACAAAGGGCTAACATGGCGCACTGTTTCGCTGATTTGTGTGTCGCTGCCCATGTCCAACCAAACCATCAAGACCCCCTGCGTCGGCCTGTGCTCCACGGTTTACGGCGATCTGGTGTGCCGGGGCTGCAAGCGTTTCCACCACGAGGTGATCCAGTGGAACGGCTATAACGAAGAAGAAAAACGCGCGGTGTGGCTGCGGCTTGAGCAGCTGTTGGTGCAGGTGATGGCCGGTAAACTGGAGGTTTTCGACCCCAAGATGCTGCGTGGGCAGTTGGAGCAGCGCAAGATCCGCTTCGTGCCGCACCAGTCCGAGTACTGCTGGGCCTACCAGTTGATTGCCCGAGGGGCGCGGGTGATTTCCAACCTGGAGGCTTACGGGATGGTGCTGATGCCGGAGTTTCGCGATTGGGCGTTGCCGGAACTGCGCGATGCTATTGATCGTGAGTTTTTTATCCTGTCGGAGGCGCATTACCAGCGCTATATCGCCCCGGGTTTCTTGCGGGATGCATTTGCTGACTGACAATACAAATCAAAAATGTGGGAGCGGGCTTGCTCGCGAATGCGGTCTGTCAGTTGATACAGATGTTGACTGACCCACCGTATTCGCGAGCAAGCCCGCTCCCACATTTGATCTTATGGTCTGAAAGAGCGGTGTCAGGCTTTAGTGGCCAACTCTTCCAGATGATCCATCAGCTCCTGCGGCTTGAGCACCAGCACATCGCTTTCCACCGCATCCAGCACCACTTCCGCCGTATTGCCGATCAACGCCCCGGAAATACCGGTGCGCGCCACCGTGCCGATAATTGTCACCGCCGCCTGCCACTTATGCGCCGCATGGGGGATCAACACGTCTGCCGGGCCTTCCTCGATATGCAGGTGTGCGTCATCCACGTCGAATTCGGCCTGGAATGCCTTGCACTGCTCGCGATAGCGCGCTTCGATGGTTTCCTTGAGCTGAAACGTCGGGTCTGCCGCCGACAACATCGGCGACGGATGAGCGCTGATCACGTGCAGTTGCGCCTTGGCCAGGCTCGCTATTTGGAACCCGTGGTCAATGATGGTGTTGTGCAGTGCCTGGTGTTCACTGTCGTTGTTGCCCACATCAATCGCCGCCAGCACCACCTTGTCGGCCCACGGCGTGGCCGTTTTTACCAGCAGCACCGGGGTAGGGCAGTAGCGCAACAGTTTCCAGTCGGCCGGGGTCAACAAGGCCTTTTTCAACGGGCTGTCGGCGAAGTGCTGCTTGATCACCAGCCCGCAGCCCTCGGCCTGCTGCACGTCGATGATGGTTTCATGCAGGCTGTCATTCCATGCCTGTTCGGTGGTCACGCTGTAACCGTCCTCCTGCAAACCGGATTTGAGCAGGCTCAGCAGCGCCGAGTGTTCATGTTTCTTGTCGCAGACCAGCAAATGCAGGTGCGCGCCGGTGACCCCGGCGATCAGCTTGGCGCGCTTGAGGGCCAGGCTTTCCGAATGCTCGGGCTCGATAACCACCAGGATGCTGCGGATAGCTTGCATGGACGGATCTCCAGAGACGGAAAAAAGGGCGCTTCGAACAACTATAGTTGCTGCCCGCCAGACGTCATGTTGATGCACATCAAAGCCGGTGGCTGGTGGTCTGCGGCGGTGTCGGTATAATCGGCGCCCTTTTGTGATCCTTTTGCCCGTGAGCCCGATGAACCTGCCCGAAATCCACGAATTCCTCGGCTGCCGCACCCCCGACGCCTGGGTCCAGGCTGCTTTGGCTGATCAGGAAACCCTGCTGATCGACCACAAGAACTGCGAGAAAAAGGCGGCAATACAACTACGAAATGTGAGAAATCTCGATGCTGCCTGAAGTCCATGAATTCCTAGGATGCCGGACCCCTGATGCCTGGGTTGAGGCGGCTCTGCGCGAGCAAGACGTAATGCTGATTGATCACAAAAACTGTGAATTCAAAGCCGCTAGCACTGCGCTTAGCATGATTGCCAAGTACGGTGCGTATTCTGATTTGGTCATCATGATGTCCCGGCTCGCTCGTGAAGAACTTGTGCATCATGAGCAGGTTTTGCGGTTGATGAAGAAGCGTAAAATCGAATGGCGACCGTTATCGGCTAGTCGTTATGCATCGGGACTACGTGCGGTGGTAAGAAGCCATGAACCGGTGAAGCTGGTTGATACGTTGGTGGTGGGTGCGATCATCGAGGCGCGTAGCTGTGAGCGGTTTGAAGCGCTCGTGCCGCATTTGGACGAAGAGTTGGGGCGGTTCTATTACGGGTTGCTGAAAAGCGAGGCACGGCATTTTCAGGGCTATCTGAAGCTTGCATACCAGTACGGTGACGCTGCCGATGTAGACAGAGTCATCGAGAAGGTTAGAGATGTAGAGCAAAACTTGATCCAATCTGCGGATACTGAGTTTCGCTTCCATAGCGGGGTTCCTACCATCTAGTGCCGTGGTTCGGGCACTGGCTCGTCCTCTGAAACAGTTGCTAACGCGTGAGATATTGCGGGTAGTGGACAGTGTGTGTCTTTGAGCGGTAGCGTATGGCTATCACTGCTGAGTTCGGAGCCAAAAGCCGAAGCCCAGTTGACTTCATTTTGAAGATCAAGGATGAGCGTTCATGTCAGGCTTTGCTCACTGCCCCTATCGACAGTCGTCCCTTCTACAGCAAGCCCTTGCACCAAATAAAATGCGTATTGCATTTTTGTTGGGGGCTGGCTGCCCAATGTCTATTCGCGTTGATGCTGGTAATGGAAACACCGCTCCCCTGATTCCCGACATTGCAGGTTTGACCTCGTTGGTAGCAACCACCCTTACGGCTGATGCGGAGCTTAGCGCTGATTACACAGCACTAATTGGACGTTTCGGTGTTGGGGCATCCCCGAATATTGAAGAGATTCTCAGCCATTTGCGAGCGCTCATTGATGTTGTTAGGGACGGTGATATCAATGGATTGACCAAGCCGAAGCTACAGGCCTTGGATAAGCGAATCTGCGAACTTACCGCAGGTGTGGTGGGCGTCCCACTTCCAGGTGAAGGAACGCCCTATCACAAGCTTGCTGCATGGATGAGTGGTATTGCTAGGGCGCATGCTGTTGAGGTTTTTACCCCAAACTATGACTTGCTAATGGAGCAGGCATTAGAGTCGCATAAAGTTCCGTATTTCGATGGTTTTGTAGGCGCGCGTGAAGCATTTTTCGATCTTTCTTCAATGGAAACAGATATCTTGCCTGCGCGTTGGGCTCGGGTGTGGAAGTTACATGGGTCGATAAATTGGTGGCGCACACCTGAAAATGACGTTATTCGCAAGAATAATGGTGATGGTGCGGATCGCCAGATGATCTATCCGTCACATTTGAAATATGACCAGAGTCGTCGTCTTCCTTACTTGGCAATGCTTGATCGATTACGGGACTTCCTGGGGCGAGGACAGGCGATATTAGTTTGTTGTGGATACTCGTTCGCGGACCAGCATCTCAATGAGGTGATCATGAATGGCTTACGTAGTAACCCTACAGCCATGTGCTTCGGTTTACTTTATGGGGCCCGTAGTCAATATTCTGAAGCAATCCTGTGCGCGACGCGGCAACCTAACCTAAGTATTCTTGCCGAAGATGGCGCGGTCCTGGGAACGTTGAACCGGAACTGGAATGCCACGTCACAGGATAGCCATTCATTACATGGCGTAGCTGTCAGCAGCGTAACTGAAAACGACATAGAGCAATGCAAGTTCGGGTTAGGTGATTTCAAAAAGCTAGGGCAGTTTCTCGCCCATCAACTCAATCAGAGTTCCGATGTGGGCACCAATCATGAAGCGTGATCCTACCTTCATAGGTATTGTCCAAGATGTATTTGGGTCTTCAGTAACAGTTGAACTGAATGATGATACAGCCACAGGGCTAGGTTTTGTCGGTGGTGAAGGGTATCGAATTGGTCAAGTCGGTAGTTTTGTGCGGATTCCTTTGGGGTTTGTTGACCTCTACGGCGTCGTTTCTCAAGTAGGTGCAGGAGCAGCACCCGATTCAGGCGATGATAAGCGGGCTTACGGAAACCGTTGGATCAAGGTTCAGATGGTTGGTGAGGGACAGCGTGGTGGTCGATTTGAACGTGGTATCTCACAACATCCAACAGTTGATGACCGTGTCCACGTGGTAACTCACGCAGACTTGGCAGCCATCTACGGGGCTGTCGATCCGCAAGACTACGTTCCGATAGGACACCTTGCTAGTGCAGAAGCAATTCCGGCTTTAGTGAATATCAATCGCCTGATAACTAGGCATAGTGCAGTGGTGGGCACAACAGGGTCTGGCAAATCAACAACAGTCGCCGGGCTATTAAATGCGCTTTCAGACCCGTCGAGATATCCTGCTGCACGAATTTTAGTCTTGGATATACATGGGGAATACGCGAAAGCGCTTTCAAATAGGTCTACCGTTTTTAGGGTCTCTGCTGATTCAGCACAAAATGAGACAGCGTTGAATATCCCGTTTTGGGCATTGAGTTTTGATGAGCTAGTACCGTTCGCATTTGGGCGGTTAAATGATGCCCAAGCTTCTGCTGTAACAGACGCAATCGTCGAGCTGAAGCGTGAAGCATTGTTGAATTATCCTCGTACTGGAGTAGAACTTGAGGATGTTACAGCCGACACTCCGGTCCCGTTCTGCATTCATAAATTATGGTTTGAACTTCATCGCCGTGAACACCACACGCTTATTCCCAGGCCGGGCGCGGCGGCAGGGGAGGTCGAGCATGCATACGTTCTAGACAATACTGGGCACCCGCAGGAGTTGGGTGACGCGATGAGCGTGCGTCCGCCGCTCTACAGAACTGTTAAAACTACAGGGGCCGCTGATGAACGTGTCCAACTAGGCTCGGGAACAATTGGGATACGTGCCCAACTTGCTTCTTTAGCATCCAAGCTGCGTGATCCCAGATTGGCATTTTTGTTTCGGCCCGGTGATTGGGCTCCCGCACTAGATGGTCATGTGGTCAAGGACGTCGATGAATTATTGCGCGACTGGATCGGCTCTGATCGACCGGTTTCAATTCTTGACCTATCGGGAATTCCGTCGAACATTCTAAGTGATCTGATTGGCGCAATGCTTAGGGTATTATATGACGCAATCTTTTGGGCTCGAAACTTACCGGAAGGTGGGCGAGAACGTCCACTATTGCTCGTGCTGGAAGAGGCCCATGCGTACCTATCACGCGAAAATGAAGGTTCTGCTTCAGCAGTTGTAAGGCGCATTGCAAAAGAGGGTCGAAAGTATGGCGTCGGTATGATGCTAGTTAGCCAGCGTCCAGCAGAGATCGATACGACTATTCTCTCTCAATGTGGAACGTTGTTCGCGCTCCGACTGGCGAATGATAGTGATCGTGGACATATAGCCAGTGCCGCAGCGGATAACCTGAAAGGCTTGTTCGAGATGTTGCCCGTGCTACGTACGGGGGAAGCAATTGTGGTCGGTGAAGCTGTAAGCCTGCCAATCCGAGCATTGATTACGCCGCCACCGATTGGGCAGAGACCCGACAGCGTCGACCCGAAGGTAGTAGTTAGGCAAGTTAATGATCAGGGCAGTCAGCTTTTTGAAGGGCCTGGAGGTTGGGCCCAAGAAGTGGGCGTATCTGATTACTCTATACTAGTGAAACAGTGGCGAAAACAGTCTTCTCGTTACGAACATGAGCCAGCAATTGTAGTGGCTCCCCAAGGGAATGAAGGAGTGGAACCTACAGATGATTGATTTTTTTGAAAGTCCAGAGTCATCAACGATAGCAAGAGTTGGTTTTGATGATGAATCACTGATCCTAATTATCGAGTTCAAAACAACGGGGACGTATCATTATTTTGATGTGCCCCAGCATGTTTTTGAAGCGATGCGGGCTGCACCATCCAGAGGCCAATTTCTTGCTCAGAATGTGAAAAAACAATTTCGCTATTCACGAGCCTGATTAGATCAATCTGTACAAGCCTTTGCTGTGGCAAGGTGCTTGTACAGTGCTTGGTCATAATGTTCATGGATTTTAATGCGAGCTCGGTGTACCGCGTTTGATCCGGTATACGGTCGCAATCCCTACGTCCGCGAGTTTGGCGATGTCATCAGCCGACATTGTTGGATGTTTAGCCATCAATGACTGTACCTTTGCCCACTTCTCTACGTTCTTGCCTTTCCCTGTAGGCGTCCAGTTCGGGTCTGCAAGGCGTTTGTTTTCCAATCCTTGCTTGATCCGTTCAACACGTTTTTCTTGATCAAGACGCGCCATCGTCGCCATTAGGTCTAACAGCATACTGTTGATGACTTCCATTATCTGGCCGGTAATTCCCTTGTCTTCAATTACCATGTGGCTTGTAGGCAGATCTGCAATGACGAGACGTAGACCTTTTGCTTTGATCTTGGCTTTCAGTGTTTCCCAATCCGTTTGGGATAGGCGGCTTAAACGGTCAACACTTTCACAGACAATGCATTCACCGGATTGTGCTGCATCCAGCAATCGCATCAACTGTGGACGATCTAGCGTAGTACCACTGATGTGTTCGGAGTAGATGCCAGCAATGGTGAGGCCCTTCTCGCTTGCGAATGATTCAAGGCTTGCCTTGGCACGTAGTGCGTCTTGGTCTTTAGTGCTGGCTCTGAGATATAGGTGTGACTTCAATTTTGATTATCCTTTGGTCGTTGTTTTGATAGATAAATGATAATTCTATCATATAGCTATCTGCAATAGGTTTTTGGTAGTGTCAAGCGTGAGGTAATCGGACTACCAGATAAGTAGACCTATTTGATAGTCGGCCTTGGGTTATCGGAGTCCTCGTTGCTGCTGGTATTTTCATAACGGCTGGTATCGAGTCGAAATGGAATAATACGTAGGAAGCTATCTTTCAGTGGTCTTTCTATCTGCATTCACCCTGAGCTGCACTGGATGACATACGGTGCCGATTGGGCTGCATATTTCTACTGGAAAGAGTCCGTCTGGCTCTTGGGGTGCCGCATCGGTTGACGAGCCCTTGGGAATAAGGCCGATGAATATTCTGCAAAACCGATTCACAGGCCCTGTGCGAGCCATCAATTTGCAATCACTTCATCCAGTTGATAGGTTTATGAAGGTATTTCGCTCTGGTCTGCCGCTTAGCCTGGTCGAAGTAAATGGAGTTGATAATCGACGTTACGAGGTAGCAAATGGATTTCACAGTCATCGACGTTGAGACCGCAAACCCCAATCTTGCCAGCATCTGTCAGGTGGGAATTGCCGTATTTCGAGCAGGTCAATTGCACGAAACATGGAGTTCGTTTGTTAATCCGAACGATTACTTTCACCCGATGAACGTTTCTGTGCATGGAATTGACGAATCGATGGTCTCGTCAGCTCCATCTTGGTCCGACGTTTATGATCAGATTTTGCCTTTTGTGACGGGGCAAATCGTGGCTAGCCATATGCCGTTTGATCGCACAGCGACACTGCGAGCTTGTCAAAATGCGGACTTGCCCCATTTTGATTGTTCTTGGCTTGACACCGCGAAGGTTGCCCGCCGAGCATGGTCCGAGTTCTCCCGGTCGGGCTACGGATTGAAGAATCTTGCGTCCTTTTTTGAAATTCCTTTCGAGCATCATGATGCCCTAGAAGATGCGCGTGCTGCGGGGGAGATATTGCTTCGTGCAATCGCTCATACCGGGTCCACGGCTTCGGAGTGGTGCTCGCTCGTCAACATGCCGCTGTCTGCACTGAATGCAGTAGAAGGGCTATCGGTCAATCAAGACGGTGTCTTAGCAGGGAACGTCGTAGTGTTTACTGGAGCACTGTCCATCCCGCGCCAAGACGCGTCTGCCATGGCCGCAGAAGGTGGTTGCGAGATCGGCCTGGGAGTCACGAAGCAAACCACGCTACTGGTAGTTGGTGATCAAGACATCACCCGATTGGCCGGGAAAAATAAGAGCTCAAAACACCTCAAAGCCGAACAACTAATTTCAAAGGGGCAAAAAATTCGCATCTTGGGTGAAAGCGACTTTCAGGCGTTACTGCGGCCATCGTGATGGGGTAGTGATATTGATCGAGTTAGTAGTGCAAGCAGTCGATTGTGAGCAGCGATATGGACTAAGGGTGCTCGTCAAGCATGTTTTCCAAATCGGATATCAATACAGAGGGGGAGCACTTCAAGGCGTTTGCTAGCTTAAACAGTATCGCAATCGTAGGGTAGTGAATCCCCCGTTCTATCAGACTGACGTAGTTACGCTGTATATCAGCATCATGTGCAAGCTGTTCCTGGGTCAGTCCAGCTTCCTTGCGTTTTTGCCGCAGTACCTTTCCGAAAGCTAAGCCGATATCCACGTTTGCAGCCCCATCTCAAAGACGGGTCACTGTCGGTGATGGCTGTTCGCACGTCCTCACAGTATACTGTGAATATTGAGTGCAAATTCACAGTAACTGAGGTCGGTATGAAGCTATACGCATCTATTTTCATCGCAGCAATCAGCATGCCCTTGGCAAGCCTGATCGGTATCTGTTCGCTGGAGTTTGGATACGTCTCCAGCATCCGGCAGGCCCTTGGCGTGGGGGTAGTCGTTGCGGCTGTGACGCTTATCCTTTCGGTCATCCTGTTCATTTGCGGTATCCCATCGACACTGCGGCGCCTACGTGTTCAGCGAAGCGCCAGCAACTGATTCAGAAAGGGGCCGTAATGCGAAAAATATCAGCCAGTCATGAATCTACTGTGGTCAAAGTAAGATCGAAAAGCCTGTTGGCGGCAATCACGCTGAATACATTGCTTCCAGGGGCTGGCTACTTGTACATGAAACGTTGGGTCGCGGGTATTCTCGGTGGCGCGCTAGTCGTCGCAATCTTCATACGTAGCCCATGGGAGCACTTACTTCTGGTTTGGATGTTTGCTAATTTTATCATGATGATTGATATGTGCTTGTTGAAAGCACGAAACAACTCCTAGCACTAAAAAGGTACTTTTATGAGGTTTCCGTTGTTCATGTTTTTGTCAACTATGGCGTCTGTAACATATGCCGCCACAACTGACCCTACTGCATGGGGGCAATTCAATACGCGTATGCATGAAATGTTGGACACCACTGGGTGGCATTTTGATCAGGCGATGGATACGAAGCAAATTGCAAAGGAATATCAATCTAACCAAGCAAGAGCCCAGATTAAATTCAGTAAACCTGGTATATACCGTGGAAGGGTCAGTAAGGTCATGATGGATGACCAAGGGGCCTTCTTGGTTATTGATCAAGGGAAGAGTGCCGCCGCTACTGTGCATTTGGCTGGTTATCAGGCTTGGCCATGGAAAACATCTGGAAGCAAATCAGAAATTTTAGGAATTCAACCTTTCATTGAATTTGCCGCGAATTTTGATGCGGGACAAGAGTTGTTTTTCCAATGTCGGCGCGTCGAATTTGGTCTGGGAATATACTTGAGAAACTGCTTGGTTTTTCCGCCTGTCGTCGCGGCAACAAAGTTTGCTCCTGAATTAATTAATGAAATAGATATTGGCGCAGCTTTTGAGGATATGATCAAGGCAAGAGCCTCTGAAGGCTGGTCTAGGCCACCATCGTTACAGAGCGGGTTAGAGGTTGAATTGCAAATCGCGCTGAAAATGGACGGTGTGGTTGATTCGGTTGTTGTGACTAAGAGCAGTGGTGACACATTGTTTGACAAGTCTGCCGTAGCCGCATTGAAAAATATTGGTCGCTTGAGTGAGATGCAAGAAATGAAACCATCTGACGTCAATCGTTATAGGTTATTCACTATGAAATTAAAGCCAGCTGATTTGACACTTTGATTAACTGTGCGCCTTGGTCTTGATGCGGCTTCTGGCAGCCTGTGGGCCTCTTTGGGCTGCTTTGGTTTCCTGTCGCTAGCTGTCCAGCTAGAGGCCGACAAAAGCTCCTAGATCGCCTTCCAGGGGGTTTTCTGTAAGCGTGTGTTGTTTGGCAAGGCGTAAGTTTGGTTTGCCATTCTTGCGCCATTGTTTCAGTAATGACGTGACCTTTCTACTTCCACTCCACAGTTGGTGTCTATTTGGTTTCGATTTGATCTTGGCTAGATATGTCATCCACTTGAAAAAGCTGTCTAAGTCTTCCAGACTTTGTAAGTGGTGGCCGTATGCGTCATGATCCGGGCCGATTATGGAATAGTCCGCTAGTTTTCCTTCGTGTTTGAGTTTGGCATGTATATGTTGAAGGCTTGCTTTTTTATCTTTTTTGTCATTGAGAATGATGGCGTGATGATGATGTACCCCAGTTTCGTCATTTTCAGTAACGGTAACCCTCAATGGTAAATAGTTGGATTTTTTCCTGTAGTAGTTGTTGATGTTGGCGCTGTATTCGGCTGGGGACATTTTGTCTGTGAATCGTGTTCTGACGTGATAGCCTCTGGGGTGTCGTAGCGTTTCTGTCGCACCATATACCAGTACGTAAAGTGCTTGAATTATGTTTTCAAATGATGGGTATCCAGCATTGCATTTGATTGGTACTCCCATGTAATTGTCTTGGATGTACCGTTGCTTCGGTGAAGTGGTCATGTTTTCTAGCTTAGGCGTATGGCGTAGCTGATTCCTTTGATGGTTGTTGGTTTGACAATAGAGAATTAAATATCCTGTGTTTCGATATCGCGCTGGGCCAAGCCCGCCGCTGGTTTTAGGCGAAATGTGTGTTTGTAAGTCATCAATTTTCTGATCGGGTGGTGCTCTGTGCGGTCAGTTGCTGAAGGATGTATAAAAATCATACATCGCTTGTTCTTTGGGGGAGGTTTCAACTGGTGCTAACGTGTTAATGCCTTGTGAACGTTGTATAGCAAGCATGTTTTTGAAAAGCTCCAAGCGCTCTTTTGTTAATGTCCCTTCTCGGTTTGTTATGTGATGAATTTGGGCGGCAGTCGAAATTCGATATGCTTGTTTTTTTCTGTCATATCCTTCGTACGTGCATTTGCTAAACTCGTTGCCCTTGGTGCTTGCCTCAATGCGACCATTGGTGTAGCACTTTATATTGAATGCAGCGGATTGAAGTAAAGCATTTAGTCTCATCGGGTGGTCTGCAATCAGTTCGTATTGGTAATCCCATGCCATGTTGTATGTGGAGTTTTTTTCTGTGCTGTCATCTATAATGAAAATCTTATCGCGTTCCAGGTTTTTTCTTTCCTTTGTCAGTGCGGCAATTTGCACATCTATCTCTGGGACCTGCCCGTACTTCATCAGGGATGTCACAAGGGTTTGTATCTTTTCACTGATATTGCGTAACTGCCCTTCAATGACGATAAGTTTTTTCCTGCTTGTAGAAAGCTCCAGGTTTTTCATGGCCGTTTCAACAGCCAGTGTTGCAGTGTCGTTGCAGATGTGTAGCAAAATAGGCACTGGAAAAGATTTGTTGTTCTGGCACCTTAAGTCGCCGTAAGCACAACGAGTTGTACAGCGCATAGTGAATGGGCTGTGTTTGTTGATTTTTACCTGCATGTTTGCGCCGCATTCACCACATTTGATAAGCCCGGATAGGAAGTGTGTGCGTGCTGCTGTTGCAGGCTTGTACTCGTCTGAAAATCGCTGCTGCACTTGGTAGAATAGTTCTTCTGAAACAATGGGAGGGTAGATTTTCCATTCCTTCCAGTACCCGATTGCTATTCTGTTGGTAAGCCAACGTCTAATTGTGCTTGGGTTGATTTTTGCAAACGTTATATGCATGCTAATTAACCGTTTCAGGATTCTTCTTTCCCCGATTCCGGCTAGTGCATCCTCAAAGGCTCCTTTCATCGCCAGGGCGATTTCATCTTTTATTATTCCATTTGAATCAAGCCAGATTGGTGTCCTACGTTTTGGGATGATGCCATTTGCGGCAAGCTTTTCACGTGCCCTGTAACTTTTCTTGATTCGTTCTGACAGTGAGGCGCTGTACATATATGCCTGCTGTACCTTTCCGACTAAAGACCATATCTGCTCGGATTTTATGATTGGGCCATATGTACAGTTGTCTTGTAATGTTATTATTTGTACCTTTGCGCTGACGATCTGATTGATTAAGGAGATCATTTCCATTTCTTGCAATCTACCAATGCGGTCGATTGCTTCCACGAGTATTACATCACCTTCTTTTATTTCGCCTTGGTTTATGGCTTCCAGTAGTTGTCCGAAACCATGTTTTAGATGGTCACCTTTGGATGCTGATCGCCCTAGGTCTTCGAACTTTTTTGGGTATAACTTGTAGCTTGGATTGTTTTCAATCCATTCGGCTATTAGTTCTTGTTGTCTAGCTAAACTAGTGCCTTTTCCTTGTTTTGTACTCGAAAAACGAGCATAACCTACCGCATAGGGCATTATTGACCTTCGTTATATTAATTAAGTTTGGGTGCCGCCGATGTTCTGGTGCTAGGTATGCTGCACTGGCGGGGCTTTTCGTTCAGATGAATAATTTATAACATGCGAATATCACAGGATAAACATTGGCTGAAAATATAAGGGGCTGCTTTTGTGTCGGGTGGCATGCACAGGTTCGTAGCGGTAATGCAGATATTAGCGAATTCAAAGCCGCCAGCACCGCCCTGAGCCTGATCGCCAAGTACCACGCCCATGTTGACCTGATCAGCATGATGTCGCGCCTGGCCCGCGAAGAGCTGGTGCACCACGAGCAAGTCATGCGCCTGATCAAGAAGCGCAAAGTCGAACTGCGCCAACTGCACGCCGGCCGTTATGCGTCGGGTTTGCGCAAAGTGGTGCGCAGCCACGAGCCGGTCAAACTGGTGGATACGCTGGTGGTCGGGGCCTTTATCGAAGCGCGCAGTTGCGAGCGTTTCGAAGCACTGGTGCCGCATTTGGACGAAGAACTCGGCAAGTTCTATTTCGGCTTGCTCAAAAGCGAGGCCCGGCACTTCCAGGGTTACTTGAAACTGGCTTACCAGTACGGCGACGCCAAGGACATCGCCCAGGTGATCGAGCGGGTGAGGGCGGCCGAGCAGGAACTGATCGAATCACCCGACATCGAGTTCCGCTTTCACAGTGGCGTGCCAGCCTGAGGCCACCGCCACGCCGAGCAGCGCGGTGATACCCGCCAGCAGCAGGATCACCGTTTGCGTGCCCAGTGGCGCCGCCAATACCCCAACCAACAAACCCGCCAAGGGTTGGGACAGGTTGTTCAGCAAGGTAATCACGCCGACTGTTTTGCCGAAATCCTGCACTGGAATCACCCGCTGACGGGTGCTGCGCAGGTACACGTTGAACATCTTGTCGAAGCCGGTGACCAGCAGGAAACCGACCGTGTAGGCCCATATGCCGGGGCTGATGGCGGTGATCAACGCGCCCACGCCAATCATCGAATACGACAGCCCACCCATCACTTTCAATGGCAGTGTGGCGCGCGCCAGGTAAAACAGAATTCCAATCGTCACCACGGCGCCCACCGCTTGCAGCAAGGCATAGGCATCTTTGCCCGCTGCAAATTGGCCTGTGACCATCGCCGCCGAGGTGGCCAGCGTCACCCCGATAATCAGATTCACGCCGACCGCCAAGGTGATGATTCGCTTCAATTCCACCAAGTTGCGGATATGCCCGAAGGCGATGCGCAGTGGTTGCAGCCAGAGATCCTGATGCTGATCAAAACGTTCAAGGGTTACCGTGGTGTTGCGCTGCCACACCCACATCGCCAAGTCCGCCAGCACAAATAGCCCGGCAATCCCGATGACTACCCAATGCCAGGCCCAGACTTCCAGCATCAGCGCCGCTACCAGCGGCCCCAGCACCAGGCCGCTCTGGTCGGCAATTTGCGAGTAGGACAAGGTTTTGGCATAGGTGTAATGCTTGAAGATATGCGGCATCACGACTTCCCGCGCCATGATGCCCTGGGTCGTCAACACGCCGCACAGCGCCGACAGGATCACCAGCCAATAGATACCGTCGAACGCTCCGTACAGCACCACCGCCACTACACAGGCCAGCGCTCGGTACACCTGGCTGATGTGCAGAATACGCACCGGCGAAAACTTGTCGCACAATGCACCGCACACCGGGAAGGCGAGGTAACGCGGCAGTGACTCGACAAAAAACGCCAGCCCCGCCCATGACACGCTGTTGGTGGTCTGGAACACCACCAGTGGCACGATAAACAGCAGGATCTGGTCCGCCAGCCGCGACAGGAACAGTGAAGTAAAAAAAGCCAGGTAGTCCTTACGCATGCTGCTCCCGTTTCAGTGAATCAACGCGACAACTGAAAGCGGTTCAATGCCTTCCTTGATTTCCATGGGTCATCTGCGCCAGCGCGCGAATCGCAAGTTGCGAGTGTAACGTGAACAGCGTTTTTTGCGAGTAGAACGGCTTTTTAAGTTCGGCACCGGGCGAGTCGGTTACCACCCTACCTTGCACTTGACGGCTGAGCAGGCACTACGACGACAGCGTCTATTTCTACCAGCAACTCTTTGCGAATAAATTGCGATACTTCAACCAGCGTGCTGGCGGGCGGATTTTTCTGATTGATATATTTATCGCGCACTGTTCGGAATGCACTTAGCTGGCTCACATCGGTGACATAAACCCCCAGCTTGACCACATCATTAAAGGTCGCGCCACTCGCCTCCAATGCAACTTTCAGATTGGCAAACACCTGTTCAGTTTGAGCGGTGAAATCACCTGGGCCAACAAGTTGTCCATTTTTGTCGAAGGCAATTTGCCCGGAAATATACAGTGTGCGCCCCACAGGGGCTTCTACGACATGCGTGTAGCCGGTGGGGGTGGAAAGACCGGCCGGGTTGATAAACCTGGCCTTGTCAGGGGCGGCACCGGGCACGGAGCCGTTACTGCATCCGGCTAAGACACTGACAAGCACGGCGAGGGTTGAAACGTTACGCAGGGGTTTTCCAGGGTTACTTTTCTGTGATCGAACAAGGCGCATAGTGAGTGACTCTTGTATGAATGAAATCAAACTATGCCGCAGTGTAGTTCATGAATGGTTTGATGATTTATTACATGATAATTCGCAGTTGGCCCGTTGCTATAGCGCTGCGACAATGGATCGGATTGAGCGGCGAGGAGGGCGGCTGCACGCGCCGTCAAGCAAGTTAAAAAGTACGCGGTAAATGTAAAAAACTTTTAAAAACATGAAGTTTCTGCAAAAAACCACCAGGAACGTCGGAATTCTCCTCTTGCACAGTACCTCTTGCGACCCGCTCGCCATCTATAATACCGGCACTTCAATTCGCGCTCTTACACTGAGAATTTATGGAAAACCTGGGTCTGGGCAAGGTCCTGCTCGTTGAGGACGATGAGAAGCTGGCAGGGCTGATCGCGCACTTTCTGTCGCAACACGGTTTCGAGGTGCGCGTGGTGCATCGGGGTGATGAAGCCCTGGCGGCGTTCCTCGACTTCAAGCCGAAGATTGTTGTACTCGACCTGATGTTGCCGGGCCAGAGCGGCCTGCACGTGTGCCGCGAAATTCGTAATGTGTCTGACACGCCTATTGTGATTCTGACGGCCAAGGAAGACGACCTGGACCACATCCTCGGCCTGGAGTCGGGTGCCGATGACTACGTGATCAAACCGATCAAACCGCCGGTATTGCTCGCACGGCTGCGCGCCCTGCAACGTCGCCAAGTGCCCGAGCCCAGCGTTCGCGGCTCGTTGGAGTTCGGCCGGCTGTCGATTGATCGCAGTTGCCGGGTGGTCAGACTGGGTGATGAAAGGATCGACCTCACCACCATGGAATTCGAGTTGCTGTGGCTGCTGGCCAGCAGTTCGGGGAAGATCCTCTCCCGCGACGACATTCTTAATAGCATGCGCGGTATCGCCTTTGACGGCCTTAACCGCAGCGTCGACGTTTACATCAGCAAACTGCGCGGCAAGCTCAATGACAACCCGCGTGAGCCGGTGTGCATCAAGACCATCTGGGGCAAGGGCTACCTGTTCAACCCGTTCGCGTGGGAGGTTTAGATGCTGCGCCTGTTTCTGCGTCTGTATGTGATCCTGGCACTTGGCCTGGCAGGGGCCATCTGGCTGGTCAACTACACCTTCGACGAGTTATTGCCCGAAGCCAACGAAGTCTATAACCGCGAAGCCCTGCGCGGCCCGGCCTATGGCCTGGTGGAGCAACTGCGGCCCGTCCAGGGGGCCGCCCGCGACGCGCGTCTGGCCGAGCTTCAACCGCATTACGGTTTACGCCTCAAGTTGGTGCCGCGTGATGCGTTGGCGCTGAACGAACGCGAACAAAAACTGCTGGCTGACGGCCAACTGGTCGTGCGCGGGGACTTTATGGAGTTCCTGAGCCCGATTGATGGTGGCCCGCAATTGCTGCAAATCAAACTGCCGGAAGAGCCCAAATGGTTGTACCTGTGGGCCTACGGTTTCCTCGGCGTGAGCCTGGCCATCGTGCTGTATTTCTGGGTGCGCCCACACTGGCGCGACCTGGAGCATATTCGCCTGGCCGCGCAACGCTTTGGCGATAACGACTTGGCGTCGCGCATCCTGCTGCCGCGCCGCTCCACCGTGCGCGAACTTGCCGGGCACTTCAACCAGATGGCCGAGCGTATCGAAAGCCTGATCGCCAACCAGCGTGAACTGACCAACGCCGTGTCCCACGAATTGCGCACGCCGATTGCGCGCTTGTCGTTCGAACTGGACCAACTCAAGCAACAACCCGACCCGCGCCAGAGCCGCGAACTGATCGCCGACATGTACGCCGACCTGGGCGAGCTGGAAGAAATGGTCTCTGAACTACTGACCTACGCCAGCCTGGAGCGCGGTGCTACCCAGGTCACTCGGGAGAACATCGAGGCGCACAGTTGGCTCGACAGCGTGATTGGCAGCGTGGCCCTGGAGGCTGAGGCGGCGGGGGTGCAGTTGTCTCTGCGCACCTGTGAGGTCGATTTTATCCAGATCGAGCCGCGCTTCATGGCCCGTGCGGTGATCAACCTGCTGCGCAATGCCATTCGCTACGCCGAGCGCCGTGTGGAAGTGTCGCTGGTCAAATTCGGCAGCGGTTACGAAGTGCGGGTCAATGACGATGGCCCTGGCGTGCCGATGGAGGGCCGAGCGAAGATCTTCGAACCCTTCCTGCGCCTGGACACCAGTCGCGACCGCCGTACCGGCGGCTTCGGCCTGGGCCTGGCGTTGGTCAAGCGGGTCAGCCAATGGCATGGCGGGCAGGTGCAAGTGCTTGATTCGGAGTGGGGCGGGGCGTCGTTCAGAATGACCTGGGCGTATGCCGATTAGGCCTGACTTTAGCAAGGGGCCAGCGTGGTAACTGATTCAGGGTGGGAGCTGGCTTGCCTGCGATGCGCCCAGGTATCTACACATGTTTTTTTTACGGGTTGAGTGCTGTGATTGGCGGGGGGGCGCTGAGTACATATCCGTTGTTTGGGTGATGGCTTGTATTGGTTCCGCTCTTACAGCGGGTCACTTTTGAAAAGAGCCCAAAAGTAACCAAAAGGCTCTTGCCCCACCACTCGGCACCTCGCCTCCGGCTCGGTGTGCCCTCACGCAGGCTTTGGAGCGGGGGCCGCCGCGATGGGCCATCCTTGGCCCAGCGCGGCTAAACCGGCGTCCTGCCGGTTTACCCCCGCTCCAAAGCCTGCGTTCGGCCAGCGTGGTTTAACGGGGCGCCTAAGATCAAAATCAAGATCAAAATCTACAGCACGGCGGCCTAGTAGCCGACCTGAGTGGTTGAATCAAAAGCAAAGCCTGGGCGGCCTGACAGCCGACCTGATAGTGGACGCCAAACTCAATCAAATGTGGGAGCTGGCTTGCCTGCGAAGGCATCGACTCGGTGTGCCTGATGTACCGAGGTGTCTGCATCGCAGGCAAGCCAGCTCCCACAGAAAAGCAAAGCACAGAAGTCTGACGGCCGAACTCGGTTAAATTGTGGGAGCGGGCTTGCTCGCGAATGCGGTCTGTCAGTTAAAAATGTACTGACTGATCCACCGCTTTCGCGAGCAAGCCCGCTCCCACATTGCCCGATTGGGTTATCAAGTTAGAAACTGTATTCCAGCACACCCATCACAGACGTCTGCAACCGCCGCTCAACAATGGGGCTCTTGCCTGCCTCATCCGCCAGATACTGCACATCCAGCAAGGTCGAGAACTGGGTGTGCTCGCTGATCGGCACGCTCCACACCAAATTCATGCCGTTGCTGATATTGCCCGCACCGGCCTTGTAGGCCTTGAAGCGACTTTGCGCGGCCTGGCCGGTGGTGACGCCGTACCAGGTCTGCAGGTATTGGCGGTCGCCGAAGTGGCTGCTGAGGCTGGCATCCACGGAGCCAAAGCGGCCTTCATACAGATTGGTGCCCAGGCTCAGTTCCAGGTGGGTGTAGGCCTTGCCAGTGTCCTTGTGGTCATCTTCCTTGAGTGCATGTTCCAGGGTGGCACCGACGATCACGCCGCCCAAGTTATAGGCGGCACTGACGCCCAGTTGCGGGCGTGACTTGATCTCGCCCATGCCTTTGAGGCGTTTGGAACCGGCATGCAGGCTTTGGTTTTTATCCTTGCGTGAACTGCTGGCGCCGACGTAGGCGCTGAAGCTCAGGGCGTTGCCTTCGTAACCCCAGCCCAGGCCCTTGTCGGTGTCGAGAAAAATCCCCCAAGGGCTGACGACTTTGCCGCCCAGCAGCGGCGCAGTCATACGCTCGTCGCTGCCGCTGTAGCGGGGCGCGTTGGCCACGCCGGCCTTGAGGCTGTATTGCCAGTCTTCGGCAATCGCGGTGTCCGCAGCTGCGAGCAGGCACAGCGAGGTGAACGACAGGCAGAGGTTTTTTGAGCGCATCAGGGTTTCGTCCGTGTTAGAAATTCAGGCGGTTGTGGGGGGAGTTCGTGCGTTTGAAGGAGTAGCCCGAAGCGCTGAGGCCGTTAACCTGGCGGCTCACGGTGTCGCCCAGGCCGTAGCCGTTGCCGGCCAGCACCGCGTGGGCGTTGTCGACCGGAAGCAGGATGTAGTCGGTCAGCGGCTCGTCGTGCAATTGGCCGCGAATCACCAGGAAACCTTCTTCCAGGCGCACGCTGATGCCACTTAACGGCGCGTCGGGCTCGTGGGTATTGAGGACTTGGTAAGTACCGATGGTGTCGGCCCACGCCAGGGGCAGCGGCGGCGGATCAATGCGCTCGCCAATAGCGATGCGCTGGCCGTGGCTGCGGGCAGTGAGCATCTGGCGGCCCTGTACCGTGACCACGTCGAGTTGCACGCGGCCGAGGTCACCGAGGTCTTTGAGCCAAAAACCGAGGACCTTCTTCTGCGCCCGCAGCCAGCCGGTTTCGTCGCGCAACAACTCGAAGTCGAACCCGGCCAACTCGCCGGCCAGCCGGTTGTTATCGTCCTTGATACGGAATACGCCCCAGGCCGTCGCGTAAAACCCGGCCAGGCGTTTGCGGTCAACAGCGGCCGGCACGTGGCGCAACTTGAGCCCATGGCTGGGGGCCTGGCAGTCGTCGGCGCAGATTGCATCGCCGGTTTGCGCCTGCAGCATCAGGCGCAGGGCGCTGGTGGCGAGGCTGGCGACCAGTTCTTCGGCGTTGCTGTCATTGGCCATGATGATCACCGCCAGTTGCTGGTCCGGCAGCAGGGTCAACTGCGCGGCAAAGTCATCGCCACCGCCGCTGTGCTGGTAGGTGCGCACACCGGGGGCGACCGGCTCATCGCCGCACGGTGCGAGGAACCAGCCCAGGCCCATCTGGCAATCGAAATCCAGCGCATTGCCAGTGTTTTGCTGGGTGAACATGGCGTCAATCGACGCGCTGGCCAGCACGCGGCTGCGTTTGTAGACGCCATGGGCGAACAGCATCTGCACGTAGTGGCTCAAGTCTTTCGGGCTGGCCCACAACCCTCCTGCAGCAAGGTCGCGCACTTGGGCGTCGGTACTTGCAACGCCGTCCTCGTAGCCCAAGGCGCGAAAGCTCAGCTGCGTGCCGGTGCCCAGAAAGCTCGACTGGCTCATCTCCAGCGGCTTGAGCAGACGGGTCTGCATCTGCGCTTCAAAGCTTTTATTGCTGACCCGCTCAATGGCCGCGCCCACCAGCGAATAACCCAGGTTGGAGTACGCCACCTGCGAGCCGGGTAGGCTGCTCAGCCAGACGCCGGACACACGCATCGGCATTTGGCCCATGGCGAAGGTGCTGCGCAGGTCGCGCAGGTGTTCACTGGGCAAGCCAGACTGATGGCTGAGCAAGCGGCGCAGGGTGATATCGCGGTCGGCGGCGCCTTGGTCGGTGTGAAAGCGCGAGCGCACATAGAACTCGCGCAGGGCCTGCTGGATCGGCGCATCCAGGGCCAGGCGCTGCTGCTCGACCAGCTGCAACGCGGCCGTGGCGGTGAGCAGTTTGGAGATGCCGCCGGCACGAAACGCCGTGTTCGGCGTGACCGGCACGCCCTGGGCCTTGTCGGCCATGCCGAAACCGCGCGCCCAAATCAGCTCCTGGCCATTGACCAGCGCAATCGACAGCCCTGGCACATTTTCGCGGGCCATGTCCCGCGGAATACGCGCTTGCAGGTAACGAATGATCGCGCCGTAATCACCCTTGGGAATCGGCGGCGGGGCAGGCGGTTGCCCATGGCAACCGAGCGTGCCCAGCAGGCAACCCAATAGCGCAATACCGCGCAATGTGCGAAACATGAAGAGCACCCGGATGGTGATTTGGATGCTCGAATGCTAGGGCGGCGATGGCCAACAATCTTTGAGAGCTTTGTCGGGAAACTGTCAAAGACTGTTAACGCGCAAGCCCTAAGCGTTCATGCCACTGGGCGATGGACTCTTCGGGGTATTCGTCGAACTGCAGGTCGCCCTTGCGCACGCTGACCTCCACCCACGGCGCCTTCGAACCGAGCATCAGGTGTGTGTGTTCCGGCGGCACCGGCAACGGCGTGTCGATGACCGAGGCAAACGGGTGGATCAGCTCCGGCCACTCCGGGCTGAACAGCCACAGGGCGCTGCCGCACTGCGAGCAAAAATGCCGTTCGGCGCTGCTCGCGTGCGCGCGGCTGTCGCCCTCGGGCTTGAGCCGGGCGTGGTAGATCGAGATCTGCCTGCGCCCTTGTACCTTCAGGCTTTGCGTATCACCGGCAAGGTTGATCGCATAACCACCGCCGCCTTGGGTTTTGCGGCAGATCGAGCAGTAGCAACGCTGGTAGGGATAGGGATGCTGGCTGTTCAGGCTGAATGTCACGGCGCCGCAATGGCAGGATCCTTCGAGTTGCATGGGGTGACTCCTCAAGGCAGTTTGTAACAACACTTTGCTAATACCTTAGCCTCAGGCAAGATTCCTCGCTTTGGTTTCAGGGAAGACGCCCATGATTGCTCAGTTGCAAAGCGCTGCCGCGCAAATCCGCCACGCTGTGCGTACGGCCACCGAAGGGTTGGTTGGGCGTGAGCAATTGGCCGAGCTGATTGTGCTGGCGGCGGTTGCCCAGGAGCACATTCTGGTCATCGGCCCGCCCGGTACGGCCAAAAGCGCCGTGGTACGCCGTGTGGCGCAGTCCATGGGTGGGCGCTACTTCGAGTACTTGCTGGGGCGTTTCACCGAGCCGTCGGAGCTGTTCGGCGCTGTGGACCTGAAGAAACTGCGTGAAGGCACGGTGGAAACCGACGTCAGCGGCATGCTGCCGGAGGCCGATATCGTGTTTCTCGATGAAGTCTTCCTGGGCTCCACCGCCATCCTCAATACCCTGTTGGGCGTTCTCAACGAGCGCCGCTTTCGCCGTGGCCATACCCAGATCCAATGCCCGCTGCGCGTGTGTGTCGGGGCTGCCAACGGCTTGCCGGACGATGAAGCGCTGGCGGCGTTTGGCGACCGCTTCCTGTTGCACCTGTTCGTCGAGTCGGTGCCAGACAACCAATTGGAAGCCATGCTGGCGGGCGGTTGGCAGTCGGAACAGCGGCCGATGCAGCAGTTGCTGGGGCTGGCCCAGTTGGACACGCTGAGCCAGGCCCTGAAAAACGTTGACCTGGGCGCGGTGCGTCCGGCGCTGGCCCAGGCAATTCGTCGCCTGCGCGAAGCAGGCATCCAGCTGTCGGACCGCCGCATCGTCAAGTCCCAACGGCTGATCGCGGCCGCAGCCTTGCTGGGCGGGCGCCTGGAAGCCAGCGACGCCGACCTGTGGCCATTGCTGTATGTGCTGCCCACCAAGGAAACCCAGCAACATGGCCGCGAAGTGCTGCGCGACCTGTTTGCGGCGTCCAGCAACAGCCATTTGTTCAGCGCGGTCGAAGAGGCCACCTTGCAGCCGATGTCGCGCCTGAACCGCTTGCTGGAAACCGCGCAAGACTACTTGGCCCGCAGCGAACCGCCGGCCAGCCCGGCGCTCGAAGGCCTGTTGCGCGAGATCGACGCCAACTTCAATAGCCAGACACTGCCGGAACCCTTGCAGCACGTGCGCAGCCAACTGGCCCGATTGCTGACGCCGACGCCATGAGTGCCGGCACACAGACCTGGGCCTGGCGCCCGCGGCAGGTGCCCGCGGACCCTCAGGCTGCAGTGGCCTGGGGCGATGTCGCGCGCCGTTTGCATGCGCGCTTGCTGCTGCTCGCGGCTGAACAGGCTTCGCGCTTGCAGGCCACCGCCAGCGGCGACGTATTGGTCGTCACCGGGGCGGCGGTTGATTTGCCGTGGGTTGACGGTGTGGAATACGCCGCCACCCACCCCAGTGCGCCAGGGGTGTGGCTACCCACCAGTTGGCAGCCGACAGTGCCGGTGGACCTGCTCGGCCAGACGCTGTCGGCGCATTTCAAACGCTCGCCCTTGTTGTTGTGGCGCGAACCGCAAGCGGTGGTGCCGCTGGATCGCCTGTTGCCGGTGTCTGTCGAGCATCTTCAGCGCATCGCCACTTACTGGGGCGCGCGCGATGCAACTGCCTGAAGCCCTGCAACCCTGGCGGCAATGGCTGGAGTGGTTTGCGCCGGAGCATCTGCCGCTGTTCGCCGACCTGCTGGGGCGTCTGAACCCGGTGCTTGGGCCACTGCGCGGCATGCAGCAGGGCGGTGTGCCGGAACCTGACGGCGTGGGTGATCTGCAACGCCGTGGGCCTTATGAACGGCTGCTCTCCAGCGAATGGCTGCTGGCTGACGAAGTGCCCGATGAGTTTATGCGTCGCGCGGTCGGCGGCGAGCATATGTTCCTGGCGCCGCAGTACCGCGCCCGTGAAGCCAATCGCCTGATTATCGTGCTCTTCGACGCAGGCCCCCTGCAGTTGGGCGCCGCGCGGTTGGTGCACATCGCTTTGCTGATGCTGTTGGCCCGGCGCGCTGAGGAAGCGGGGGCGCAGTTGCGCTGGGGCATCCTGCAAGCCGCGCCGGTGCTGCATGAACTCGATAGCCCGGCGCAGCTCAAACGGCTGCTCAAGGCCCGCACCTATGAAAGTGTCGCCCCGGCGCACTGGCACGCCTGGCATGAATGGCTGGCCGCGCAGGGCGAGACGCTGGGTGAGTGCTGGACAGTCGGGCAGCGCTTGCCCAAGGACACAACCAAGACCTGTACGCATCGGGTGCAGGTGCAGCGCAGCCTGGACGGGCACAGCCTGTCCTTTGAGTTGCACACCGGGTCGATGCGGCGTGTGATTTTGCCTATACCGGATGAGGCGCGCGCGGTGCAGCTGCTCAAAGGCCAGTTCGACGATGAAATCCAGGCGCCGCCGTCGAATCTCGCACGGGCAGTGCCACGGGTCGCCTTGACCTTGCCGCCTGTGATCTCCAGCGCCGGTAACTATGTGGCGCTGCGCCTGCTCGATGAGTCGGGCATGGTGGTGATCAAACTGCCGCACAAGAACCAGAAAAAGTCCCTGGAGGTACGGCGCCGGCTGTGGGGCAAGCATCAGCGCGTATTGAGCACCACCTTTCACCACCGTAGCCTCGGTGCCGTGTTGAGCGATAACGATAGCCTGACGTTCTGGAACATCCCCGGTATGCCCACCGTCGACAAACCCACCCGTGAACAGCTGCAACTGCCACCGGGCACCGCGACGTTCCTGCCGAGTGTCTGGCTGCACGGTCAGAACTCAGTGCGTGTGTACCTGCTGGACAACCAGGGACGGCTTGCCTACTGGAAGTCGCGTCAACTCTGCCGGGTGGCGGACGACGTGTTGAGCCTGGTGCAGGTCGACCCTTTGACCATCGCCTATGCGCGCAGCGAAGGCGGGCAGATCGTCGCGTATTCGGGGTCTGCTGACGGTTTACGCACCAATGGTCATGCCGTCGGCTCGGCCGAGGGCGTCAGCCAAGTGCTGTTGGCCGCCAACTTTTACTGGCGCCAATACTGCGGCGGTTGCGCGCTGCTGACCACCCACGACGGCCACCAGAGTTGGCGCCTGGTGACCCATGAAAGCTTTCCGGCGAAACACGAACAGATCGACTTGGCGCCGGGCTGGAAAGCCATCGGCCTGCACCACGCGTTCGGCCAACGGCAGCTCTACTCACTGGTGCTGCTGGGGCCGAACCAGCACAGCGTCGGGCTGTACATCGAGGGGCAACAGCGCAATCTGTTTACCACCTCGGCGCCGATTGCTCGCGCGAGCTTTTGCCCCATGAGCGGCTTGATCGCCGTACTGACCACCGAACGCGAATTGCTGGTTTACTCGGTAGCCGAGCGCGCCATGCGCCTGCAAGTGATGTGCAACCAGGCACCGCAGCTGACTCAGGAAGGTGCCAATGCTTGACCCAGAACGGATGCTGATTCGCCGCCCGGTACTGACCGGCCACCAACAGATTGACGGCCTATGGTTTGCCGGCGAGCGCTTTGATGAAGGCGAGCGCAGGCGCTTGATCCTCGAGTATTGGCAAACCGACGCGCGCGCCTATCGCTTTGCCGACGGTGATTTGCTGCAGTTCCATACGCCGTGCCCAATGCACTGCGAAAGCCTGCACGGCTGGCCGCTGATCCGCCAGGGCCGGGGCTTGTCGTCTGCTGCGCTGCACCCCGAGGAACTGCGGGGGCTGGCTGCTGCCGACCTGTGGCTGGTACGCGGCAGCCAGGTTCACGGCCTGCAGTTGCGCGATGCTCACGTGCTGACGCCTGGGCTGTGGCTCGACATCAATACCTACACACTGCTCGACACATTCGACTGCCATACCCCGTTGCCTGCCACGGTGCCGGACGCGGTGGTCACCGACTTGCGCGAAATCCTCGGTGGGCCACTGGAGCCGGTCAGCCCGGAGCGTGCAGCGGTGATGCAAGCGCTACTGGAGCGCCAGCGTCCCACGCCGAGTACAGGGGCTGGCGCCAGCGCGTCGTCTGCGCAAAACCACGCGAATACTGCCCGGGAAGTCTCGTCCCCGGTGCTGAAAATCGTGATTGGCTTGTTGCTGTTGGGTGGGCTGATCCGCCTCTTTGGCCAAAGCGAGCCTGCAGCCGAACTTGCCACCCACACACAGTCGTTCAGCGGCATGCTCCTGGGCGCCGTAATCTGGATGGTTGTGATCACCGCGTTACTCTTCGGCTTGAACCGCTTCCTGCACCGTGGCGCGTCGGCACCCGCCAAGGCGGCGCCCAGGCCTGTTGCCCCGGCATCCGCTAACCCAGGCATCGCGGCGCGCGCCACCCCACGCAGACATAAACCTGCCGCGTGGCGCCGTCTGTTAACCCGGCTAACCCAGCATTCGCAGCTCTCCAAGCTGTATGGCAAACGCCAGGCCGCCTACATGCAGCGCATGTTGGAGATGTTTGAGGACGGCAATTTCGAAGAAGCCTTGCGTCACGCGATCCCCTTGAACAGCGGCAAGTCCAGTGGCGAACAGAGCTTTGGGACGCCCCAGCGCCGCCAGGACCTGAACCTCAGCCAACAGGATGGCCCCGCACGCTCGATGCTGTTCGAAGAAGACTTGGCCGCGCACTTGGCGCAGGTGTATCGACAGACCTTTGAGCGCCTGGACCGTGCCGGGCGTATCGAAGAAGCGGTGTTTGTGCTCGCCGAATTGCTCAAGGAGCATCAGCAAGCCCTCGACTACCTGGAGAAACATGCACGCTACCAGCAGGCTGCCGACCTGGCCCTGGCGTGGGACATGCCGCCTGCGGTAATCGTGCGCCTGCTGTGCCTGGCCGAGCACTGGCAGCGCGCCGTGCTGGTGGCGCGGCGCGACAATGCTTTCGCCGATGCCGTGGTGATGCTGCAGGCCAAGTCACCGGAAATCGCCGAGCGCTTGCGCCTGGAGTGGGCCGAGTCATTGATCGCCAAAGGCCTGTGGTTGCAAGCCGTCGATGTGATCTGGAGCCTGCCGGCTGAGCGCCCACGCGCCGCGCAATGGTTGCTCAATGCCGAGGCTGCCGGCGGGCGCTTGGGCATTGAGGCGCTGGTCAAACGCGCGATCCTGTTGCCCGAAACGCTGCACGCTTACGGGCCCTGGGTCGAGCAATTGCGTGACGACCCCGCCCGCGCCGGCGAACGCGCCGCCCTGGCGCAGGCCTTGTTGCTGCACAAGACGCACACCACCGCTTTGGCCTGGCTGGCCGGTGCCACCGTGCACGCGATTCTGGCCGATCAATTCAGCGATCAAGGGCAGCTGACGCACAATCAGCTGCAGGCGCTGGTCAAGATGAGTCGGGATAAATCGCTGCAGGCAGACTTGCCGGGCCAGGCGCTGAAGCGAGCGCCGGTGGTCTCGCTGGACCGTTTGGGCGACACCCGCGAATGGTCAGCGCCGGCCGCTGGCAGCCGGCCGATTTTCGACGCAGCGCCGCTGGAAGACGAACGTTACCTGGTGGCGTTGGGCGAGGCCGGTGTGATGGTGGTGGATGCGGCGGGCGCAGTGTTGTTTCACTTTGCGGTGCCGGCGCAAAAAATCGTTATTGCCCATAGCCGACAGGTCGCGTTGGTGCTGATCTGGCGGGGGAATATATGGCGCGTCAGCAAACTTGACCTGGTCAATCGTGTCGCCAAAGACCTCGGTGTACTGGCCATGGATGTCTTTGCAAACGCGTTTGATGGCAGCAGTTGGACCATCGGCAAAGGCCCGCAGTTGCGCGTGGTGGATGTTGACCGTGGCTTTGAAACGCTCTGGCATGTGAGTGACCTGCCGGAGTCGGTGCGAACCATCAAGGTGGATGAGCACAACGAATACCTGTGGTTGTCAGCGCCGGGTGGGTGCCTGATGCTGTGGCATTATCGCCTGCCGGAGCGGCGTCTGGTCAGCCGCGAAAGCGCGTTTGACATCGTAGCGACGGACTTCCAGGTTCCCAGTGCCACCGCTGAATCGGCGCAGTATCGGATCAAGCACGACGATGGAACACCCACTCTGATCCTTAAGCAGCAAGGGGTTCGAAAGCGCTACAAGCTGCCTGGCAACTTGCCGGAAGAAGAATGGGATGAGTCCGTCAGCCCGTATCTATTTGAGGATTGGTTGCTGATCAATTATCGGGTTGAGCAGCAGGATACCTGCTGGCACGTGATCCACCGCACCAGCGATCGGCTTTGCGTCACGTTGCACTGGCCGCAAACGCCGGCCCAGCTTCGCCGCCTGGGGTCTGATCTGTTGCTGTTCGACGGGCAGGGCCGCCTGAGCCATATCAATATCGATAACGCCAGCCAGCGCAACATCAGCCTGCACTGAGTGTGTCCGGCATCAGGGTGGCGATCAACGCCCGAATGGTGCCCGGCAAGGCTTCCAGTTCGCGCACCAGGATGCTGCGCTCGCGAATCGCCCAGGGCTCATCGAGCTTCACCGTCACCAATTGCATAGTGCGGCTGTGCCGTACCGCGGCGGACTCTGGAATGATGCCGATGCCCACACCGGCCTCGACCATCCGGCAAATCGCCTCGAAGCTCGACACCTGGATACGCAACGACAAATGCTTGCCGAGCCGCTCCACGTGTTCACGCAAAAAGCTCAACAACGTGCTGCCTTCGTGCAGCACCTGCAAACCCGCCGCTTCAACGGGGCTGGCCACGGCTGTCGCGGTACAGCAGGCGCGTATCGAGTTGGCCTTCGAGCGCCTTGATCCGCGCACTGGCGGCGGCTGGGGGATTCAGCGATATGGATAAACAGGCGCAGGTCGGCGAGATCGAAGTGTATGGCGGCTCCTAGGTGTACACAGCGCTCATCACAATGAAGATCCAAAATGTGGGAGCGGGCTTGCTCGCGAAAGCGGTGGGTCAGTCAGCTCATGTGTAACTGACCCACTGCATTCGCGAGCAAGCCCGCTCCCACAGTTGATTGTCGCCCGGCCTTATTTGTCCATCGCGCTCAAGATCGCATGCGCCACCTTCACCCGCTCAGCATTCGGGTAGTTCTTGTTCGCCAGCATCACCACGCCCATGTCCTTGCTCGGCACATACACCACGTAGGCGCCAAAACCGCCGGTCGAGCCGGTTTTGTTGTACAGCACGTTGGCCGGTTGCGGCTGCGCCGGTGTCAGCCAATTGACCTTATGCGGTTCCATCGCCATGGGCGTGGAGTTGCCCTCCAGCAAGGCTTGCAGCGTGATCGGGTAAGGGTAGCGTTCCCAACCCAGGCCCTGGGTCATGCCGTTCACGGTGTAGTAACCCGCGTGAGTCGCGGCAATCGCTTGTTGCAGCGGTTTTTCCAGGGTTTCCGGGTGCAGGTTGACCATCACGTAGTGAGCCAGGTCCTGGGCGCTGGTCTTGATGCCGTAGGCTTCGCTGTCGAGTGCGCCGGGGCTGACGCGTACAGGCTTCTGGTGCTTGTCATAGCCCTGGGCGTACAGGCTGGATTTTTCAGCGGGTACGCTGACGTGGGTGTTGTTCAAGCCCAGCTTGGGCAGCAGGGTTTTCTCCATGGCCACGTTGAACGGTTGGCCAAGGCTTTGCGCCGACAGGTAGCCGAACAGCCCGATGCTCGGGTTGGAATACAGGCGTTGTGTGCCTGGTGCGTATGTCGGTTTCCAATGCTGGAAGTAGCCGAGCATGGTCTCCGCGCTGTCGGCCGCGTCCGGGAACTGCAGGGGCAGGCCACCGGGGGTGTAGGTCGCCAGTTGCAGCAGGCTGATCTGGTCGAAGGCGCTGCCGGCCAACGCGGGCAGGTGCTGGCTGGCGGTGTCCGACAGCTTGAGCTTGCCGGTCGCCTGGGCGTAACCGCCGAGGGTGGCGGTGAAGGTTTTGCTCACCGAGCCGATCTCGAACAGGGTGTTTTCGCTGACCGGTTGCTGGGTTTCTTTTGAAGCCGTGCCGTAGTTAAAGTATTGCACCTTGCCGTTCTGAACCACGGCCACCGCCAGGCCCGGAATGGCCTGTTGTTGCATCAACGGTTTTACGCTGGCGTCTACCACGGCTTGCAGGTCGGTTGCCGCCAGGCAGTGGCTGGCCGCTACCAACAAAGCCAGGGCGGTTAAATTACGCACTCCAAACAGAGAAAGTTGGGGCATGATGTCGCTTCCATGAGGTGATCGATTAAATAGAGAGCCTGCGCAGGCGAGGCAAATGTAGACAGTTTGCCGGCCGCGAACAAACGATCATATCTCGCACCAGCCATTAGAAAATCTGGGGTCAAGCATGCTGCGTTCCCATCTGCCGCTCAATGCCTTGCGCGCCTTTGAGGCGTCGGCCCGCCACTTGAGCTTTACCCGGGCCGCCATTGAGCTGTGTGTGACCCAGGCGGCGGTCAGCCATCAAGTGAAAAGCCTTGAAGCACAGCTCAATGTCACCTTGTTCAAGCGCCTGCCACGCGGTTTGATGCTGACCAGCGAGGGCGAGACCCTGCTGCCGGTGGTGCGCGAATCGTTTGACCGCATCGCCCAGACCCTCAGCCAGTTCGAAGGCGGGCACTACCGTGAAGTACTCACCGTGGGCGCGGTGGGCACCTTTACCGTGGGTTGGCTGCTGCCACGCCTGCCGGACTTTCAGGCGCGCTACCCGTTTATCGACCTGCGCCTGTCCACCCACAACAACCGCGTCGACGTGGCCGCCGAAGGCTTGGATTACGCGATCCGTTTCGGCGCTGGGGCCTGGCACGGCACGGACGCCTGCGAACTGCTCGCAGCGCCGCTGACCGTGCTGTGTACGCCCACGCTGGCCGAGCAATTGCGCACGCCCGCCGACCTGTTGAAGCACACGCTGCTGCGCTCCTACCGCGCCGATGAGTGGACCCAATGGTTCCAGGCCGCAGGCCTGCCCGCCGACACCGTCGTACCACGCAGCATCGTGTTCGATTCGTCGCTGGCGATGATGGAGGCGGCGCTGCAAGGCATCGGTGTGGCGCTGGCCCCGGCGATGATGTTTTCGCGGCAATTGGAGAGTGATCTGGTGCGCCAGCCGTTCGAGGTGGGTATTACCACCGGCAGTTACTGGCTGACACGCTTGCAGTCGCGCGCCGAAACCCCGGCGATGCTGGCGTTCAAAGCGTGGCTGCAAGCTGTATCCGCCAACGCCTGAGTCGTGCCATTCTCGAGCCAGGCACAGCCCCCCGATCAACAGGAGACCCGATGCAGACTTCCGGCGTGGACATCCGTCAACTCAAGGCCTTTGTGGTTGTGGCCGAAGAGCTCAGCTTCGTCCGTGCCGCCACGCGCTTGCATGTCTCCCAACCGGCCTTGTCGCAGACCATTCGCCAGTTCGAGGCGTTGCTGGACGTGCAGCTGTTCGAGCGCAATACCCGCAACGTTGCGCTGACCGATGCGGGCCAGGCGCTGTTGGTGGAGGCTCGCGAGATCGTCAATGGCGTCGGCCGGCTGGTACAGGCGGCTCGCGAGCATGCGCGCGGTGTGCGCGGTTGCTTGAATGTGGGCTTCCTGATCGGTGCTGGCGTGGATTTGATGCCGCAGATTCTCAGCGTGTTCGCTAAACGCTATCCCCAGATTGAACTGGTGGTACGCGAATACGACTTTGCTTCACCCCACGCCGGCATCGATGCCGGTATGGACGTGGCCGTGCTGCGCCCACCGCTGGGGTTACCGGATATCGAGTTGCACACCTTGGTTGCCGAACCGTGCGTGGCCTGCCTGGCCTCCAGTCATCGATTGGCCGGCGAGAGCCGCGTCAGCGTGCATGACTTGCTGGATGAGCCGATTATCGCCGCGCCCGGCAGCGGCGTATGGCGCAGTTACTGGACCGCCGATGCCTACCGCAACGGGCAACCGGCGCCCATCGTGCACGAAGCCTCGACGGTGGAAACCGAATTGCAGGCGGTGGCGTCGGAGCGCGGTATCAGCATCACCGCCTTGTCCACCGCGCGCTTTTACGCACGGCCTGGCTTGGCGTTCCCGGTGATCAGCGACATGCCGATGTGCGAAGTGGCGGTGGCCTTGCCGCCGCACCCGAGCATGGCCGCGCGCAACTTTGCCGAACTGGCAGTGGAAGTGGCGAGCAGCCGCGGCTAGTCAGGACAGGTCGTGCAAAGATTTGCCGTTCGGCGCGTCGACTTGCCACTCGGAAAAGCTCACCTCCAGGCCGCCGCGCTCAGGCGTGCAGCAGTACGGCCCGACCTGATACGACGCCGCAACAGGGAAGGGCGCCAACCGCACCAACGGCCAGCTCACACCGTCCACCGAGACCTGCACGCGTAATACGCCGTTGGCCACCGTCGCGCGAATCCAGAACGCCTGCGGGTCGCCGGGGAATACGCCGGTGGCCCAGTCCGACACACCATCGGTCAACACACTGCTGAGCAGCGTTACGCCATCAGACAGCTCTGCGCCGATCTTCACCCAATGCGCTTCATCCACACGCACCATCAACCCGGCCTGATCGTACAGATGCGCAAACCCACCCTGGATTTTCACCTGGGCGGTAAATTCCCCTGGCGTTTGCACAAACAAAAAGTGGCCGTTGTCGCGCACAAAGCCGTAGTGGGTTTCGCGCCAGAAATCGGTGTGGGCATCGGTGGTGACCGTCAGCCGGTCGTCTTCGCGGGTCCACTGTTGTGGCGGGTTGAGCCAGGTCGCCTGGGCAAACATCGATAGATCTCCTTGAGAGTGACAAGCAAAACCCCGTTGCCGGGGTTTTGTGCGTGGCTAGTGATCGAGCAGCTTACTGCTCGGCCCCGCGCTGCCATTGTTGAGGCGCGTGCGCAGCGAGAATAACCACCACAGCACGCCGACGCCCAGTGTAACGCCGGTGGTGATCGCACCGGTGTGGCTTTCTTCAGGCACGCTGAGGGTGAGGATCACCGCGATGGCCCAGGCGCCGCCCAGCAGGATCATCGGCAACAGCCAGCGGCCCAGGCTGAACACACCGTCCGGTGCGCCGGGCATGCGGCCGTTGCGGTAGGCCAGGAAGGCAGCGATCAAGGTCAGCAGGTAGGTGCAGTAATAGGTCAGGCCGACCATCGAGTAGATCGCCGTGACAAACCCGCCGCTGGCCAGGTTGAGCAGTACGGCGATGGCAGTGATCAAGACGATGGCCGCCACCGGTGTGCCGAAGTGCGGGTTGATCTTGGCCAGCACCTTGGAGCCCGGCAGCATGTTGTCCCGCGACAGCGCGAAGGTCATGCGCGTGGCCACCGCCATATTGGCGATCAGGCACGCCAGGATCGAGGCGAAGGCAATCACGATCATGCCGATACCGGCGGCGTTGCCCAGTTGCAGGCGAACGATATTGATCACCGGGTTTTTACTGTGGCTGAGCAACTCGCTGACCGAGCCCGGTATCGCAATGCTGAGCAGCGCAAACACCACAAAACCCAGCACGCTGGACACTAGCACCGCGCGAATCATCGCCCGGGGTGCGGCGCGGCGCGGGTCTTTGGTTTCTTCGGACAGGTCCGCGGCGCCTTCCCAGCCCAGCAGCACCGACACCGGCAACAAGGTGGCGAGGGCGAGGGTGGTGAAGCTGATTTCGCCGTTACTCACCGGCTGCGCCGAGGTCAGGATCGCGACGCCTTGGGTGTGTTCGAAAAAGAAAAACACGCCAAAGAACAAGGCAATCGCCAGCAGCACCGTGCCGATGATCTCGATGATCGCGCCGATGTCGTTGATCCGCGTGGCCAGGCGAATCCCGCAGATATTCAACAGCCCCACCACCAGCGTCGCGCCGATGCTCAGGCCCTGGATCTGGCCCTGGGTGGGGTTGGCCCAGATCTCCGGCGCAAACACTGTGCCGATGGCTGCCGAGGTGGCCGCCGTGCCGGCCACAAACGAGGTGAACGCCACCCAACCGGTGAACCAGCCGAAGTGATTACCGGCCAAGCGGCTTGACCATTGATAGGCATAGCCGGTGAGTGGAATGCGCCCGGCCAAATGGCAGTAAACCATCACGATGCAACACACCAGCGGGATCACCAGCAGCCACAGCAGGATGCCGATGCCGCCGACTCGGTTGAACGGGTCGGCAAACAGCGTGACCACGCCGGTGTTGATCGAGACCATGGAGAAGGCCAGGGCAAACGAGGTGAAGGCACTCATGGTGCGGTGCATCTTCTGCTCGTAGCCTAAGCTCGCCAGGTCGGCGTCGTCGCTGGACAGCGGGGCCTGGACATTCGGTGGGGCGGTGACGGGGGTTTCGACAATCGTGCTCATGGCCGTTGCTCCTCGATGATGCCGATCACTTCATCCAGCACGTCGAGGGCCTTGGCCAGCAGCGGGCGTTCGATGTCCAGCGGCGGCTTGACCTTGATCAGGTTGCCCAGGCCCGCATAGCGGCTCTCGCCAAACAATACGCCGCGCTCCAGCCCAAGGCGATAGACCTCCTGGGACTCGCGGCACGCGGGCTCCTTGGTGGTGCGGTCCTTGACCAGTTCGATGGAGGCCATCAGGCCCGGGCAGCGCACGTCGCCGATCAACGGGTGGCGGGTTTGCATCTCTTTAAGCCGTGCAGTGATGTACTCGCCCGAGTCGCGCGCCTTGTCGCACAGGCCGTCGGCGACAATGGCTTCGACAGCGGCGTAACCCGCCGCGAGGGACACCGGGAAGTGGCCAAACGTCAGCGCTTCCTCACCTTCATCAAACCACTTGAGTGTGTCAGCGGCCAGGATGCCAGCCAGCGGGAAGCCGCCGCCCACGCCTTTGCCGAACACAATGATGTCGGGCAGCACGTCGTAATAATCCGCCGCCCACATGGTGCCCATGCGTCCGAAACCGGTTTGCACCTCATCGAAAATCAACAGCACGCCGAGGCGATCACAGATCTCGCGCACACCTTTGTAGTACGAACGCGGGAACTCTATATGCCCGCCATTGCCCTGGATCGGCTCCATCATTAACGCCGCCACGCCACCGTCGACGCCTTTGACAATGGTGTCTTCGAGCAGACCCAGGCACAGCTGGGATTCGGTTTGCGGGTCCAGCCCGAGTCGGGTGCGATACGGGTTGGGGTGCGGCACGCGGGTAAAGCGCGGCTGAATCGCCAGGAACGGGTTATTCGGGTGCGGCCAGCTGGCACCGAGGGTGGCCAGGGAGCGGCCGTGGTAACCGTCTTGCAGCACTAACAGGTTCTGCGCGCCGGGGCGGTTCTTGAAGGCCAGTTTCATCGCCATTTCACCGGCGAGGCTGCCATGCAGGGCAAAGCCCATTTGGTTGAGCGAGGCGGGCGAGACTTCGCGCAGTTTCGCCACCAATCGGGTGTGGGCGGGCGAGCCGAAGTTGGGGCGGATGTGGGTCATGTCGCGCAATTGCGCAATAGCCGCCTCCACCACGCGAGGGTCGTTGGCCCCCAGGTTGTTCGACCACGCCTGGGCGGTGCAGTCGATGTATTCCTTGCCTTGGTCGTCCCAAACCAGCGAGCCACGGGCCTTGACCAGGTTGATCTTGGGCGCCTGGGGTGCGGTGTTCATCACGTCATTCATCTGCTTTATCTCTTTTGTTAGGGCGGCAGTGTTTGTGGATGTGTGCAGTTAGGGTTGTGACTCGCTGCATCGAGTAAGGCCGATGCTAGCGCGCAAGGCGGGGCGATTAGAAAGACGGATTAACGTGGGATTATTTGGCGCGGCTTATGAATGAATCAGGCCTTGCGCCACTTTTTTTGAAACATAATGAAACATTTGTGGACGTGGCTCGGACCTGCCAGAGGTGACCACCGCGCGCATGCTCGAAGAAATGAAGGATGATCAGGAATACTGCCTGATCGACATCAAGCAAGCCGTCGGCGCTGCTGCACCGCGTGGGTTGCGCGCGAAGATGACCAGGGATAACGCGCGGCGGGTGGTGGAGGGCGCACGTAAGCTGTCACCGGGCTTGGGTGAGCGCATGCTGGCGACGCGCTTTTTGGACCACGGACTCTTCATCCGCGAGCTGCTGCCCCAGGACATGAAACTGGAACTGGATGAACTCAGCGAAACCGACGCCCTGCACGCCGCCGGTTACCTGGCGCGCGTGGTCGGCATCGCCCACGCCCGGCAGATGGACCGCGATACGCGCAAACAGTGGATGGCGGTTTTGCAGGAAAACCGCTCCAAACAGCTGGATGCACCGTCGTGGTTATGGACCAGTGTGGTGCAATTGGTGGGCAGCCATGAGCAGGGTTATCTCAACCATTGTCGGCGGTATGCCCTAGAACACTGATCTGGAAAACTGCGACTGCTCAATGTGGGAGCGGGCTTGCTCGCGAAGGCGGTGTGTCAGCCAACTGATCCGGTACTGACCCACCGCCTTCGCGAGCAAGCCCGCTCCCACATTTTGGGTGGTGTCGTGTCAGGGGTTGTGGCTTATGCCTTGGGTTGCAGGCAATCCAGTGCGCGGTCGGCCAGTGTGCGAGCCATGTCGATCAGGTGTTCGGTGGCGCCGGCCATGTGGCGTTGATCGCCGGTCAGGCCTTGGAGGGTTTCGGCGGCGGTGGCTGCAGCACAGCGCAGCAGGTCGCAGGTTTGGGCGAGGGCGTCTTCGAAGCTGAGGTCTTGGTGCACGGTAAAGAATGGTGGTGAGGCGGGTTGCAGGTAGTGACTTAGGGCGCGCTCGAAGACTTCGCGGTCTGGGATGGCGCGGGGTGGGTCCGGGACAATTTTGCTCATGCATAAGCTCCTACTGAAAATGGGAGCCATCCTGATGTCGTTTCCACACGACAAAGGGTGGCAGCTGTACGCAGGGTGGAAAACCAGGCAGTAGGACCCGGTCAGACCGAAGTCTGCCCACGAACAGCCGCCATATAGCTTTCTGAAGGCGAAAAGAAAACGCCGACATCGGTCTGATGGTGCTGGCGCTTTGCGCCTACTGATTCCCAGGTTTCCACACCCGATCGCTGATGTGCAGCGACAGAGCGAAGGCTAGCCAGTGGCGTGAGCAGGCGCAAGGCCGAAGGATTGTCTAGGAAACTTCCTGCAAATTAAAGGGATATGGATTGCTGGCCTTTAACAATGCATGTCGATCAACCAACACCGATCAAATGTGGGAGCTGGCTTGCCTGCGATAGCGTCGGGCCAGCCAGCATATTTTTCACTGGAAGACCGCCATCGCAGGCAAGCCAGCTCCCACAGTTTAGATCGCAGCTAGGCCAGGTATTTGTGGAACCAGCCAAGCGTTCTTTCCCATGCCAGATTCGCCGCCGCTTCGTCATACCTTGGCGTCGAATCATTGTGAAACCCATGGTTGGCGCCCTTGTAGATATACGCCTCGTACGTCGTACCCGCCGCCTTCAACGCTTTTTCATACGCCGGCCAACCCTCATTGATCCGCGTATCCAACTCGCCGTAATGCAGCATGATCGGCGCCTTGATGCGTGGCACGTCCTTGGCTTCCGGTTGACGCCCGTAGAACGACACCGCTGCACCCAATTCCGGGTAAGCCACCGCCGCCGCATTGGTCACGCCGCCGCCATAGCAGAAGCCGGTTATCCCGACTTTGCCGGTGCTGCTGTCGTGGTGCATCAGCCATTCAATGGCGGCGAAGAAGTCGTTCATGAGCTTTTCGGGGTCGACTTTCTGTTGCAGCTCCACGCCTTTTTCATCGTTGCCGGGATAGCCGCCCACGGAGGTCAGGCCGTCGGGCGCCAGGGCGATGAAGCCGGCTTTGGCCAGGCGGCGGGCGACGTCTTCGATATACGGGTTGAGGCCGCGGTTTTCGTGAACCACCACCACGGCCGGCAGTTTGCCGCTGGCTTTGGCCGGGCGTACCAGGTAGCCGCGCACGGTGCCGTTGCCTTTGGGCGAGGGGTAGGTGATGTAGTCGGCGATGATGTCCGGGTCGGTGAATTTGACTTGTTCGGCCAGCGCGTAGTTGGGGCTCAGGGCCGCCAGCAGTGCGGAGGCGGTGAGGCCGCCGAAGGTGAACAGCGCGGCGCGGTCGAGAAATTCGCGGCGGTTGAGCTTGCCGTGGGCGTAGCCGTCGTAGAGTTCCAGCAGTTCGGGGGCAAAGTCTTTCGCGGTGAGACGAGTCATCGGTGCAATCCTCGATTGGCGGTGCCAGTCAATGTAGACCAGGATCAGCGCACGCGGCCATGGGCGGAGTCTGACAGTTGCCGGGTGTCGACGCGCACAAAGACCGAGTCGCCGATTTCGGTGAGCACGTCACCGGCGTACACCTCGCAGACCACGCGGCTTTTACGCCCCACTTCGCCCTCGACCCGCGCGCGCAGGCTCAGCGTTACGCCCATGGGCGTGGGCTTGATGAATTTGATGCCCAGGTTGCCGGTGACGCAGTCGATGCGCGGCAGGCTGCCGGGTTCGCGCTGTTCGGCGCGGTAGTGATAGGCCATGGCGGTCCAGTTGGAGTGGCAGTCCACCAGCATGGCGATCAGGCCGCCGTAGACCAGTTCGGGCCAGCCGCTGTATTTGGCCTCGGGCTGATGCTCGGCGATGACATGGACGCCATCGGCATCCCAACGGCTCTTGATGTGCAGGCCGTGCGGGTTGCTGCCGCCGCAGCCATAGCAGATGCCTTCGGGGGCGGTGGTGTCCTGCAGGGAAGGGGTGTGCATGCAAAGTCCTTATTGTTTCTTTTGGCGACTACTCTGTGTAGCAGGGCGCGCACCGAAAGGGAATAAATCCATGGCATGGCGTGTTAGCTCAGCACCTGTGTCCTTTTCTCTTGTGGAGTGTTGCATGAAGCGTCGAATGTCCAAGGTGTTCCTGCTGGCGCTGATCTTCGGTTGGTTTGCCAACGCGCAGGCCGTGGAATTCAAAGACGTCAACCGCACGGCCAGCCAGATCAGCTTTACCTTTCAGCAGTTCGGGCAGCGGGTGTACGGCACCTTCAGCGACTTTGAGGGCACCCTGAGCTTCGATACGCAAAAGCCTGAGGCGGCGCATGCGTTGCTCAAGATCCAGCTCGCCAGCATCGATGCCGGCAGCCAGGACGCCAATACCCAGCTGCAGCAACCCGCTTGGTTCGACACCGCGGCCTATCCGGTCGGTGTGTATGAATCCAACGGCGCCACCGCGCTGGGCGATAACCGCTACAAGATCACCGGCAACCTGACGATCAAAGGCATCACGCGGCCGGTGGACATCACTGTGCTGCTCAAGGAGCAAAGCGGCATTGGCGTGTTCGACGGTGAATTCGTGCTCAAGCGCGCCGACTTCAAGATCGGCGAGGGCGAATGGGCGGGCAACAGCGTGGTGTCCAACGACATCAACATCAAATTCAAGATGGTCGCGCCGCAGCGCTAACGCGCGAACCTTTTTGCACCCGCTACGCAGCCGATCACCGCAACGGTCACCAGCAGCATGCCCAGGCTGACCTGCTCATGCAGCAGGCCCGCCGCCAGCGCCAGGCCGAAGAACGGTTGCAGCAACTGCAATTGGCCGACGGCGCCGATGCCACCCTGGGCCAGGCCGCGATACCAGAACACAAAACCGATCAGCATGCTGAACAGTGCCACATAGCCCAGGCTCAACCAGGCCGGCAGGCTGATGCCGGCCAGGGTTGTGGGGGCGAGGATCACACTCAGCGGCGCCACCACCGGCAGCGACAGCACCAGCGCCCAGGAGATTACCTGCCAGCCGCCGAGGCTGCGCGACAGCTTGGCGCCCTCGGCATAGCCCAAACCGCACACCAGCACCGCCAGCAGCATCAGCACGTCACCGGCCGGCGCGGCGCTCAAGCCTTGGGCGAAGGCGTAGCCCATTACCAGCAGGCTGCCGAGAATCGAAAACAACCAGAACACCGGGCGCGGCCGCTCACCGCCACGCAGCACGCCAAACACCGCCGTGGCCAGGGGCAGCAGGCCGATGAAGACGATGGAGTGGGCCGAGGTTACGTATTGCAGCGCCAGTGCTGTCAGCAGCGGGAAGCCAATGACCACGCCGAGCGCGACGATTGCCAGCGGCGCCCATTGGCTGCGCACGGGGCGTTTCTCCTTGAACAGCCACAGCAGGCACAGCCCCAGTGCGGCGGCCAACGTGGCGCGAATCATGGTCAGGAACACCGGGTCGAATTCCATCACCGCCAGGCGCGTGGCCGGCAATGAGCCGCTGAAAATCACCACGCCGATAAAACCGTTGATCCAACCTTGGGTGCTGCTGTCGAGGGAGCTGAGCCGTGAAGTACGTTCCATGGGGGCGTGTCCGAAAAGGATAAGTTGCGTTTGGCCATCCTAGGATTGAAGATTAAGACAATCAAAAAATTGTCATGGATACATCGCCAATGCCACGCGCCCGCTACAAGTCGTTGGTCGACACCTTTGCCGAGGACATCCGCAGCGGCAAACTGCTGCCCGGTACGCGCCTGCCAACGCACCGACAATTGGCTGCCGACCATGGCCTGGCGCTGGTCACGGCCAGCCGGGTGTACACCGAGCTAGAGGCCATGGGCCTGGTCAGCGGTGAAACCGGGCGTGGCACGTTCGTGCGTGAGATCTCGCTACCGCCAGGGCAGGGCAGTGGGCAGATGAGCGTAGGAACCGGCATGCTCGACCTCAACTTCAACTACCCATCGCTGCCTGGCCAGGCTGATCTGTTGCGCACGGCCTTGCGCCAACTGGCGCTGTCGGGCGACCTCGAAGCCTTGCTGCGTTACCAGCCCCACGCCGGCCGCCTGCACGAGCGCGCGGCAGTGGCGCGGCATCTGTTGAGCCGAGGGCTGAACGTCGAGGCCGAGCAGGTGCTGGTGGTCAGCGGCGCCCAGCATGGGTTGGCAGTGACGATGATGGCGCTGCTCAAGCCCGGCGATGTGATCGCGGTTGATGCGCTGACGTATTCAGGCTTCAAGGTGCTGGCCGAAACCCTGCACCTGGAAATCGTCGCAATCGCGGTCACCGCCAGCGGCCCGGATCTGGATGCACTGCAACGCCTGTGCAGCAAACGCCCGGTGCGCGCGGTGTACAGCATTCCGACCTTACATAACCCGTTGGGCTGGGTGATGAGCCTGGCGCAACGCGAGCAACTGGTCAGCATTGCCCGTCAGCACAACCTGATGATCATCGAGGACGCGGCCTACGCGTTTCTGGCCGCAGAGGCTCCGCCGCCCCTGGCGACCTTGGCACCTGAGCGCACGGTGTACGTCGGCGGGTTTTCCAAGAGCGTTGCCACCGGTTTGCGCGTTGGGTTTATTGCAGCGCCGACGGTGTGGGTAAAGAAGCTGGAACGCACCATCATGGCCACCACCTGGAACGTGCCCGGGGTGATGAGCGCGCTGGCCGTGGCCTGGATCGAGGACGGCACCGTCGCTCAGTTGGAAGCGCAAAAACGCCAGGATGCCCAGGCGCGACAGGCCTTGGCGGCGCAAGTGCTCAAAGGCGTGGAGTACATCAGCCACCCTTCATCGTATTTTTTGTGGTTGCCGCTGGGGGAAGATGCGCGGGCTGATCAGGTTGCCATGGGGTTGCAGCGCGAAGGTATTTGCGTGTCCACCGCCGAGCCGTTTGCGGTGTCGGCGACCGTGCCGCATGCGTTGCGGTTGGCGCTGGGCTCGGTGGATATGGGGGCGCTGCGTGAGGCGCTGATGAAGGTACGCGAAGTGGTGCGGTGGTGAGCCGCACCCAGCGCGATCAGTACTTGTAAGCCTGACGCCCGATCAGCAGCCATTTGCCTTTTTGCTTCTGCCAGACCTGGAAGTTGTCGATGTCGGTCGGCGTATCGACGCCGCTGTTCACCGCCAGTGCGTGAAAGTGGTTGCGCACCAGCGCGGTGTCGCCGTCGAGGGTGATGGTCTGGTTCTGCATTTCGAGGGTTTTGAAGGCGCTGGTGTGGGTTTCAAGGTCAGCGATAAATTGCGCTTTGTTCTGCACCTTGCCGCTGGAGTGGCCGTAGGTGAGTTTGTCGGAGGTCAACGCGTGAAGCTGCTTGAGGTCCAGGTGCAGCATGGCTTGAGTCAGTTGGTCGACCGCTTGGGCCACATCCTTCTCGGCGGGGGCAGGCGCAGCTGCGACGTAGCCGGTGAACAGGCACAGAAAACCGATCAGCACTTTGACGTTTGGCATGGGTGTTTCCTTATTGTTGTTGGGGGCGGACGCGACAATTTAAGTCGTCGTACAACCATGCAATATTTCAGGTGAGGAAGGAAAGTGAAATTTTGAAATATCTTGAAAAGATTAGCGGTTTAGCCGTTATAAGCGTTGTAGTTTCTTGTACGACGTCCCAACACTGCGCAAATACCTGAGCGCTTCGTCATGCAGCTTCCTGCCCGACTAGCACATCGCTATGCTACTGCCCACACAACAAACCTCCCGAGAGCCAAAATGGATTTGGACTGGCACAGCGCCGCCCTCACTCGCGCCACTCCCGTGACCCGACACTACAAAAATACCCAAAACGTACGCCGTTTCATGCTTGAACACTGTGGGCCAGCGTTCAAGTTCGACCGGCCATTCATGGCCTGGATTCGCAACGACACCCCCAAGACCCTGGGCGATGTGGTGGATGAGTGGCAACGTCGACACGAGGATTCACGCCCATGACACGCGATGAAAAATACCAGGCCGCCCAGCAGCGTATCGGCTATCAACTGGACGAATTCAAAGTCGGCGGCAATTACACGCCGTTGGTTCGCGACGGCGACCACCTGTACATCAGCGGCCAGATTCCGCGCGTGGGCGACACGATTGTACTGCCGGGCAAAGTCGGTGACAGCCTGAGCCTGGCCCAGGCGCAAATTGCCGCCGGTATAAGCGCGCTGCGTTGTCTGGGCTTGCTCAAGCAGGCGCTGGGGTCGTTGGACCAGGTCAAGGCGATCCCGCGTATCACCGTGTATGTGCGCAGCGCTGAGGATTTTGATCAGCAAAGTGAAGTAGCCAATGGTGCTTCGGACCTGCTGCACGAGATCCTGGGCAGCGCCGGGGTGCATACACGGACTTCGGTTGGGGTGATGCAGTTGCCGAAGTCGGCGGCGGTCGAGGTCGACATGATTGCTGTCGCACACGGCTGAGTCGCCCATGATCACCCAAGGCTTGGCAGTATTGATCAATTACGGCGTCTACGTGGCGCCGGGCCTGTTGCTGTTTGGCCTGTGGTTCGCGCTGACGCCCAGGGCGCTGCGCGCGATGCGCATCCTGATCCTGCTGGCAGCGTTTGTGCTGATGCGTGACGCGATGACGCCGCTGGGCCTGTGGGCGCTCAGCAGCGACGTGCAGATCGCATTCAGCGCCAATGCGTTCGTGCTGGCGGCACTGGGTGGGCTGTCGGTGTTGTTGATTATGCTGCTGGCACGCCTGGCACCTGAGTTGTGGCGGCTGGTGCGCTGGTGCATCGGCAACCCGGTTGTTGGCCTTGGCGTAGGGCTTGTCGTGGGCAGTTTGATCGGCGTGCCGCTGCGGGTTTATCAAGGCATCGAGGCGTCCGAGATTCACGGCTATTGGGTGTGGCTACCGGGCATGGTGGTCTTGGCCTATGGCGCCAATGCGTTGGAAGAGGTGCTGTTTCGCGGGTGCTTGCAGGGTTACCTGGAACAACAAGTGACGCCCTTGCGCGCGGCATTGATCAGCGGCGTAGCGTTTGCGGCGTGCCATGCCTTCCTGGCGTTGAGCGTCACCCAACTCGGCTGGCCGGTGCTGCTGTTTACCCTGATCGAAGGGCTGGCCTGCGCGCTGGTGCGCATGCGCTATGGCGTGCTGCCAGCGACCGCCGCCCATGGCACCGCCATCCTGCTGATCGCCGTGCCGTACATGGCCTGATTTGAAATACAGCCTAAACCTGTGGGAGCGGGCTTGCCTGCGATAGCTATTTGTCAGTGACAAATATGCCGGCTGACCCACCGCTATCGCAGCATAGGTATCTACACATCTTTTTTACGAATTGAATGCTGCGGTTGTCGTGGGGGGGCGCTGGGTACATATCCGTTGCTGCGGTATTGGCTGATATGGGTTCCGCCCTTACGGCGGGTCACTTTGGAAAAGCACCAAAGTAACCAAAGTGCTCTTGCCCCACCACTCGGCACCTCGCCTCCGGCTCGGTGTGCCCTCACGCAGGCTTTGGAGCGGGGGCCGCCGCGATGGGCCATCCATGGCCCAGCGCGGCTAAACCGGCGTCCTGCCGGTTTACCCCCGCTCCAAAGCCTGCGTTCGGCCAGCGTGGTTTAACGGGGCGCCTAAGATCAAGATCAAAATCAAGATCAAGATCTACAGCACGGCGGCCTGGTAGCCGACCTGAGTGGTTGAATCAAAAGCAAAGCCAAGGCGGCCTGACAGCCGACCTGCTTACTGAAGCTGTTCTCGGTCTAATTGTGGGAGCGGGCTTGCTCGCGAATGCGGTGTGTCTGTCAGTTTATTTGTAACTGGCCCACCGCATTCGCGAGCAAGCCCGCTCCCACATTTTGAGCTCAGTACATCAGGTAGATGTGTGTACTCGGTCAATGTGGGAGCTGGCTTGTTGGACCGCCGAACCGCTGCAAAGGCATCACCTGGGTATGCCTGATGTACCGAGGTGTCTGCATCGCAGCGGTTCGGCGGTCCGACAAGCCAGCTCCCACAGAAAAGCAGCTCTGCTTCTGCTCTGTTCTTGATCTGCTTTTGCTTCAACCACTCAGGTCGGCTACTAGGCCGCCGTGCTCTGCTTTTGATTTTGATCTGACAGGCCCCATTAACCACGATGGCCGAACGCAGGCTTGAATCCGTGGGTAACCCGGCAGGACGCCGGGTTAGCCGCGATGGGCCAAGGATGGCCCATCGCGGCGGCCCACGGATTCAAGCCTGCGTGCGGGCATGCCGAGCCTAAGCGAGGCACCGAGTGGTGGGGCAAAGACTTTTTGGTTACTTTTGTGTCTTTACAAAAGTGACCCGCTGTAAGAGCGGAACCATACGAAGCCGTTACCGCAGCAACGGATATGTACTCAATCTACCTAAACCCGCCACAGGCCTAATGCAACACAAAAAGTTGCGTAGATACCTATGGCTATCGCAGGCAAGCCCGCTCCCACATTTTTTGCCCGTGTTTATTCTGCTGCCAACGCCGGCGTGCGTGGCGGGATCAGGCGTTTGCTGCCGGTGGCTTCATACGCCGACGCAAAGCGCAGCAGCGCCGAATCGTCGTAGGCGCGCCCGGCGAAGGTCAGCCCCACGGGCATGCCGATGTCCGCCATCACCCCCATCGGCACCGTGACGGTGGGCACGCCCAGGTGGCGAATCGCGAGGTTGCCATTGGCCACCCAGACGCCGTTGCTCCAGGCGATGTCGGCGCTGGCTTCATTGATATCGGCATCCGCCGGGCCCACATCGGCCACGGTCGGGAACAGCACTGCATCCAGCCCCAGCGTGTCCATCCAGTCTTCCAGGTCGATGCGCCGGGTTTGCTCCAGGCCGCGCAGGCCATCCGGCACCGTGCTGATCTCGTTCCACGGCGTGATGCCGCGCTCGGCCATGCGCACATATTCATCCATGCCGGCGGCCAGGTCGTCCTCACGGTTGGGCAGGGTGCCGGGGTCGTGCGGGAAGATCTTCGGCCCGTCGACATCCGCCAGGCGATTGAGCGCCGGGTCGTCGTTGGCGCGCAGGAAATCATCGAACGCCCAGGCCGACAGTTCCCACAATTCGTCGTGCAAAAACTCCTTGGAGACCAAGCCACGGGTAAACACCGTCGGCGTGCCAGGGCGGTCGCCTTCGCAGTTGGACACCAAGGGGAAGTCCACCTCGATTACTTCGGCGCCGGCCGCTTCCAACGCCTGGCGTGCGGCGTGCCACAGGTCGATCACGCTGGCGCGGGTGTTGATCTTTTGCCCGGTCGGCCCGCCGATTCCGGGCTTCTCGCGGGTGCCGGCCTCGGGGTCGGCATTGATGTACATGCGCGGTACGCCAAAGCGTTTACCGGCGAGGGCTGCGCTGTTAACCGCCAGTTCAGCGTAGGACGCCGGGCGCACCGAGGCCACGCTGGGGATCGGCACCCATGGCTGCAGGCGCCACAGGTCGCCGCGCGGGTTTGGGTCTTCAGCGACCACCACATCAAGTACTTCAAGCAAGTCGGCCATGGTGCGCGCATACGGCACCACCACGTCCATGGTCGGCGTCAACGGCCAGTTGCCGCGCACCGAAATCACCCCACGCGAGGGCGTGTAGGCGCACAGGCCGTTGTTGGACGCCGGGCCGCGCCCGCTCGACCAGGTTTCTTCGGCCAGGCCGAAGGCCGCGAAGCTGGCAGCCGTGGCCGTGCCCGCGCCGTTGGACGAGCCGGAGGCAAACGGTGCGGTGAGGTAGTCGGCGTTATACGGGCTTTCTGCGCGGCCATACACACCGCGCTGCATGCCGCCATTGGCCATCGGCGGCATATTGGTCTTGCCCAGGCAGATGGCCCCGCCCGCCCGCAGGCGTTCGATGGTGAAGGCGTCGCGCTGCGCCACCAGCTTGGCGAAGGCCGGGCTGCCGGATGCAGCCGTCAGGCCCTTGACCAGGTAGCTGTCCTTGGCGGTATAGGGAATGCCATCCAATGGCCCCAAGGTTTGGCCTTTCGCCCGGCGCGCGTCGCTCGCCTCGGCCTCTTTGAGCGCCTCGGGATTGCGCACCACCACGGCGTTTAATGCGGTCGCGGTTTGCGGCCCGTCATAGGCCTCGATCCGCGCCAGGTAAGCCTTAACCAGTTCAACGGCAGTGGTCTGGCCGCTTTCAAGCGCCGCGCGCAGTTGGGCAATGGAGACTTCGGTAACTTGCATCACGTTTTTTCGCCGCCTTCAAGTGGGAGGTATGGCGGCAGTCTACGTACAGATATTTCACAAAACCAGCGCTGCATAATCCGCATAGGCGGCGCGCATTACCTGCCACGTCGGCTCGTCAGCGGGAATCAGATGCTCGATACGCAGCGACGTGAGGGTGATGTCCTGGGGCATGCCAAAAGTGGTGAAGGTTGATAGAAAATTCAGCTCACCGCGATTTGAGCGGATGCGCGTCAATACCAGCGGCGGTCGTTCATTGGGCGGCTCAGTGCAGTTCGGCACCGGCAAACGTGCCAGTAATTGCGCCAATGCAGGATTGCCCAGCGCTTCGCGGGTTGCGCGTTGCCAGGCCAAGGTGCGGATCTCTTCAGCGTTGATCAGGTGATCGCCCAGGCCGTCTGGTTGCAACAGCGTGGTCAGCAGGTTCAGCCCGTCGGCTGCAGTGGGCGTGATCCCCACCAGCTCAAACAACAGGCCGGTGCTGGCGTTGGCCGCGAGCACTTGCCACTCGCTGCCCAGCAGAATCGCCGGGGCGGGGTTGTTGGCGTGCAATACATGGCTGACGGCTTCACGAATGGCGGCCATGGCCGGGGAGGCGAGTGGGGTGGCGGTGTAACGCGGCGCGTAACCGGCAGCGAGGAACACCTGGTTGCACTGCTCCAGCGGGGCCTGCAACGCCGTCAGCAGGTTATGCAACGTGCCAGGGCTTGGCTTGGCGCGGCCGGTTTCGATGCAACTGAGGTGGCGCTGGGAAACACCCGTGATCAAGGCCAGGTCCAACTGGCTGAGCGTGGCGTGTCGACGCAATTGGCGCAGGTGTTGGCCGGCGGTTGAAGAGGTGTCCATGGCCTGATCATGACCTCCGAGGTCATTGCGAGAGGCGCAACCTTATCACTATGTTGAACCTCGATCACTTCAAGGAAAGAGACCATGCACAGACCCTATATCGCCCTGGCCGGCTTGCTCGGATTTTCGCTGTATACCCTGGCCACGATGCTCACGGCGCAGCAGTCGCTGCTGGCCTTTGGGCAGGAACTGATGTCGAAGCCGGACACCGCACAGGTGGTGATCGACCTGTATCTGATGGCGCTGCTTGCGTGTGTGTGGATGTACCGGGATGCGCGGGCGCGAGGGCGCTCGGTTGTATCGCTGGTGCCGTATTTTTTGCTGACGGCGGTGTTTGTGTCGGTGGGGCCGTTGCTCTATATCGTTGTGAATGGGTTCGGAGATGAATGACCCCTTGTATGTCTATGCAGGGTGTGTGCTGGTGTTGTGCCTGAAGATGTTTGCGATTTCCTGCTACCAGGGGTTCTTCCGGATTCGGCGGCTGGCGTTCACCAACCTTGAAGACGCCGCTTTTTTCAGTTGCACGGCACGATCGGAGGAACTGCCGCAAGTCAGCAGGGCGAAAAGGGTCTGGGCGAATGACCTGGAAAACATTCCGCTGTTTTGGGTGTTGGGCGGGTTGTGCATAGCCTTGGCCACTTCCAGCGTTGTCACTGGCTGGCTATTCGTGGGTTTTACTACGGCCCGGATGGCGCACACGGTGACGTATCTGACGGAACTGCAGCCCTGGCGCACGCTGGCTTACGGGCTGGGCGTGGTTTGCTTGTTTGGGCTGGGTGGCCTGGTGGTTCTGAGGTTGCTATGAACAACGACGACTTCCCCGTCTCTTGTGGCGAGCGAGCTTGCTCGCGTTGGGCTGCGTAGCAGCCCCATCAAGCTCCGTCTTCATGCGTTTTCCACCCCTTCAGTGCAGCTCGGCACCGGCAAACGTGCCAGTAACCCCGCCAATGCAGGATTGCCCAGCGCTTCGCGGGTTGCGCGTTGCCAGGCCAAGGTGCGGATCTCTTCAGCGTTGATCAGGTGATCGCCCAGGCCGTCTGGTTGCAACAGCGTGGTCAGCAGGTTCAGCCCGTCGGTTGCAGTGGGCGTGATCCCCACCAACTCAAACAACAGGCCGGTGCTGGCGTTGGCCGCGAGCACTTGCCACTCGCTGCCCAGCAGAATCGCCGGGGCGGGGTTGTTGATACGCCTTCCTTTATAACGTTTTATTAGAGAGCGCTAGATGAGCGCGCACTGTGAAATACAGTGCGCCGGTCCCGTTGGCACAAAGGATAGCTATTAACGCGGCCTTTGTGGTCGGTTCCGGGGGCGACCCTTGTAGTGCGGGTAAAGCGTCTGCAGAAATGCTTTGTCATTTTCACTGAGCACGTAATTAGCGCCAGTCGACGGTTGCTTCCATAGTATTGTATCGCTCATGTCGTAGTGCATGATTGATTGTTGATCATAGGGTGACGTGATGACGTCGGCAGGGTCGGCTTTTTTAAAAATATTGTGGTAGGTGTGTGGTACGCGCCACTTGTATTCGTTTTCGAAATGTTTGTAAGTTTCTCGTATATTGAATTCAAGCGTTCTATCGGGATGTTGATGCTCATGCAGCAGGCCGAGTGCATGCCCAAATTCATGGAGGATATTCGCTGAAAGATCTCCCGTGTCGGGAGGATAGTCAATATGCATAGTCGGCTCATTCGGCGGAACTTTTAACGCTTCAGTTCCAAAGTATGACCAGGTTCCCTTTTCTTCCTTGCCGGTGGATATGCGGACGTCGCCTTTAGAACCTTCAACAAATTTTAGCTGTAAGTTGATGAGAGGGCCGTAAGTGTCTTCTATGCTTTTTTTTATAAATTCTTTTTCGTGCTCAGGGGTGTTCATGAACGCGATAGTCAGTGTCCCGTGTTGCGGCCATAAGTTAAATTTACCAGCTACGCCACGTTTATTTCTAACCGTCGACGCCGCATTGGGCGCTTCAGCGGACAACGGATCAATTGAATAGTCGGAATGATAAGTCGGAGGAGATTTCACTATCATGGTTTTTCGCTCTTCTTGGCATCTACTGACCCAGCATGGGTGGTTGGGTAGGCGATTTAGTTCCATTTACATGTACGACGCATCTGTACTGCACGAAAGAAAACTGCCTCCTGTTCCTAAGCGTACGAACCGGCCCCTGTACGATCCACCAACCGAATGCTGTCACGCCCGCCGCGCTTGGTTTCGTAGAGCGTGGTGTCGCCCTGTTCGATCAATGCTGTGAGGCTCGGCGGTGGCTGGTCGAACAGATTGGCACCGATGCTCGAGGTCACCGGCCCTTGAACGCGGCGAGGTCGATCAGCGTGCCCGGGATCACCACCGACAGCGCCTTGGCCACGTAGTGGTGCCGAGGCTGATGGTCGCAAAGCCAGCGGCCCAGAACAGCAGCGATGGCTCGCGCACGCTGCGCCATTTAACGGCCCGGTACAGTGCAGCCGCCGCTGCGAGCGCGACGCTAAGGGTCAAAATCGTAGGAGGGCCGAGCGTTATTTCGTGCCGGGTCTGCCTGGGTGTGCGCTTGAAGTCGGGATTGTAAGCGCACCCCCAGGTTTTTCAGAGCATTCCGGGCCCCAACACACGGCCGGCTGATGATTGGCCAGTCAGACGCCTTTGGTCGAGGGCAGCAATATCGTCAAGATGCCCGCCAGTGGCAGGAACGAGCAGATTTTGTAGACGTACTCGATGCCGTGGTTGTCGGCGAGCACGCCGAGCAGCGCGGCACCTATCCCGCTGAAACCGAACATCAGGCCGAAGAAGATACCGGCGATCATTCCCACATTGCCCGGCACCAGTTCCTGGGCGAATACCACAATGGCCGAGAAGGCCGAGGCGATGATAAAGCCGATCACCACGCTGAGCACGGCGGTCCAGAACAGGTCGACGTAAGGCAGGGCCAAGGTGAATGGCGCAGCGCCCAGGATCGAGAACCAGATGACCTTCTTGCGGCCGATCTTGTCGCCAATCGGGCCTCCGGCGAAGGTGCCCACGGCCACCGCACCCAGGAACAGGAACAGGTACATCTGCGAGCTGGCCACCGACAGCTGAAACTTCTCGATCAGGTAGAAGGTGAAGTAGCTGGTCAGGCTGGTCATGTAGAAGTATTTGGAAAACACCAGCAGCGCCAGCACCACCAGCGCAAACGTCACGCGGCCTTTGGACAAGCCGTGGGTGGCTTTGCCGCCTTGCTTGAGCTTGAACAGGTTGAGGTGGTGGCGATACCAGCGGCTCAGGCCGTACAGCACCAAAATGGCGAACACCGCGAACAGCCCGAACCAGGCGATATGGGTTTGGCCGTAGGGAATGATGATCGCCGCCGCGAGCAACGGGCCGAAGGCGCTGCCGGTGTTGCCGCCGACCTGGAAGGTCGATTGCGCCAGGCCGTAGCGGCCACCAGAGGCCAGGCGCGCCACGCGCGAGGTTTCCGGGTGGAAGGTCGACGAGCCAACGCCGACCAGCGCCGCCGCGAGCAGGATAGCGGGGAAGGTGCCGACAAACGCCAGCATCAGAATGCCGATCAAGGTGCACACCATGCCGGCCGGCAGCAGCCAGGGCTTGGGATGACGGTCGGTGTGGTAGCCGATCCAGGGTTGCAGCAAGGACGCGGTCAGTTGGAAAGTCAGAGTGATCAGGCCCACCTGGGTAAAGCTCAGCCCGTAGTTGGCTTTGAGCATCGGGTAGACCGACGGCAGCACGGCCTGGATCAGGTCATTGATCATGTGCGCCAGGGCGCAAGCGCCAAGGACGCGCATAACCAACGGGCTTACTTGCGGCGCAGCGGTGGCAGCGGCGGGTGACGCGGTGAGGCTCGACATGCAGGCATTCCATACAAGGCAGCGAACAGAGGCGGCGAGTACTTGAGCTCGCTGCCCATTTCTAAATGTTGCGGTGTTTATGCTAGATTCGCTGTAAATGCCTGTCTCGCGAAATTCGGGCGCCAACCATCGCAAAAAGGGCGAAATCATCAAACCATTGGATGTATTTCTACGGGAAATCGACGAGGGCGACTGGGCTGTCATCAGTTCCGCCACCGATTACCCCGAAAATTGGGTGATCCCCGATCACAGCCACGAGAAGCATCAACTGCTGTACGCCATCGAAGGCGTGATGGTGGTGTACTCGGCGCTGAATCAGTGGACGGTGCCGCCCAATCGCGGTTTCTGGATGCCCTGCGGGCAAGTGCATTCGCTGCGCTGCGTCGGCACGTTGAAAATGCGCAGTGTGTTTGTGCGCCCGGACAGTTTTCCCAACTTGCCGAGCGAGCCCAAGACCGTGAGTGTTTCGCCGCTGCTGAGCGAACTGATCAAGGCGTCGGTCAGCCTGAAGCCGCCGTACGCGGAGGACTCGCGCGACGCCCGGATCATGCACCTGATCCTCGATGAACTGGCCATTCTGCCCGCGCTACCGCTGTCGTTGCCCCAGCCGGCGGACCTGCGCATCAACCGTATTTGCCAGGCGCTGCAACACGAGCCAGGTGATGCGTCGACGGTGGCGGATTGGAGTGAACGGCTGGACCTTGACCAGAAAACCATCCAGCGGCTGTTCCGCAAGGAAACCGGCCTGACCTTCGGCCAATGGCGCCAACAGGCGCGCTTGCTGCTGGCACTGGAGCGCATTGCGGTGGGGGAGAAAATCATCGATGTGGCCATCGAATTGGGCTATGAAAGCCCGAGCGCCTTTACCAGCATGTTCAAGAAACAGTTTGGCAAGACGCCGAGTCGGTTTTTCAGGTAGCTGGGGTGGCCACGTACGCCGCTGTAGCGCGCCGCGAGGTCAGGTAAGCCAACAGGCTGGCGACACCCAGCAACGCTGCGCTGAGTTCAAACGTCGCCCGGTAGCCGCTCAGGTCGAACACTGCGCCACCTAGGGTGGCACCGGAGGCGATTGCCAATTGGATGATTGCGACCATCAGGCCGCCTCCTGCCTCGGCATCGTCCGGCAGTACTCTCGAAAGCCAGGTCCACCAGCCCACCGGAGCCGCTGTGGCCACCAGCCCCCACAGGCCCAGCAAAGCAGTGGTAGCCATTGGCGAACTGCCCCACGCAACCAGCCCTAGGGCGATCAGTGCCATCAACAGTGGGATGACCATCAGCGTCAGGTAGAGGCTGTTTCGCACAAAGCGCTCAATCAGGAACGTCCCCGCAAGCCCAGCCAGCCCCAGCACCAATAACATGAGTGACAGCGTAGCCACACTGACCTGAGTAACGTTTTCCAAGAACGGGCGCAGGTAAGTGAACAGCATGAACTGGCCCATAAAGAACACACTGGCGGCCGCCATGCCCAAGGCCACGGGCGCGCTCTTCATCAGGCGAAATACGTTGCCGGTCTTGGCTGCAGCGTCCGCCTTGATCGAAGGCAGGCTTATCAGCAGCCATACGCTGGCAACAATAGCGACCGGTACAACGCAGAAGAACGCGCCACGCCAACCGATCAGGCCACCGAGGAAGCTGCCCAGCGGCGCCGCAATCACCGTCGCCAGGGCGTTCCCGCCATTGACGATCGCTAAGGCACGCGGCACTTGCGCGGCGGGCACCAGGCGCATCGCGGTAGCGGCGGACAGCGCCCAGAAGCCGCCAATAGCCACGCCGATCAACGCACGGCCGAGCATAAACGTCAGGTAGTTCGGCGCCAGCGCCACCACTGTTCCGGACAGGATCATCAGCAAGGTCAGCGCCAACAACAAGCGTTTGCGATCAACCCGCGCGGCCACTGCGGCAATGGCCAGGCTGGTAAGCAAGGCGAACAGCCCAGACACTGAAATGCCTTGGCCGGCCTGGCCTTCAGAGATGTGCAGGTCGGCCGCCAACGGCGTCAGCAGGCTGACGGGCATGAATTCAGAGGCCACCAGGGCGAACGCGGCCAATGCCATGGCGAACACGGCGCCCCAGCGATGCGTGTGAGTATGATTGGACATTACTGCAGGTTGCCTTTGAAGAAAGTGGTGAGCTTGGCGAACGGGATCAGGTTGACCCGGTCGTAAAGGTCGACATGGCCGGCGCCTGGGATAATCAGCAGCTCCTTGGGCTCGGCGGCACGCTGGTAGGCGTCTTCGCTGAACTCACGGGAGTGCGCGTCGGCGCCGGCAATCAGCAGCAGTGGGCGCGGGGAGAGCGTCTCGATGTCGTTGAACGGGTAGAAGTTCATGAACTTCACGTTGCTGGTCAGCGTGGGCCGCGTAGTGGTTTGCGCCGACGCGCCCGCCGGGGTGAACTCGCCGCGTGGGCTACGGTAAAAATCGTAAAACTCGTCACCTACGGCATCACCGGTGAGTGTGTGTGGCGTGCCGCCGGTATACGCCGTGTTGCCGCCCTGGAACTCCACGTAGCGTTGGTTGGCCGCCTGCAGCAGCAGCTGTTGGCGTTGCTCCAGCGTCACGCCATGCTTGAGGCCGTTGCGGTTGGCCGCCCCCATATCGTACATGCTGACCGTGGCGATGGCCTTCAGGCGTGGGTCGATCTTCGCTGCGGCAATGGCGAAGCTGCCACTGCCGCAAATGCCGATGACGCCAATGCGCTCACGGTCGACCAGCGGCTGAGTGCCGAGGAAGTCCACGGCGGCGCTGAAGTCCTCGGCGTAGAGGTCAGGCAGCACCGCGTTGCGCGGCGAGCCCGCGCTTGCGCCCCAGAACGACAGGTCAAGGGACAGGCTCACAAAGCCTTGTTCAGCCATTTTTGTGGCGTAGAGATTGGCGCTCTGTTCTTTGACGGCGCCCATCGGATGGCCGACGATAATGGCCGAATTTTTTGAGCCTGGCGCAATACGCTTGGGCAAGAACAGAGTGCCCGCGACTTGCATGCCGTACTGATTATTGAAGGTGACCTTTTCCATCGTCACTGTGTCGCTTTTGTAGAAGTTGTCAGCACCGTTGGACATGTCGGCTCCCATTGAAGAAAAAGAACTCACCAGCAAACCCAGGCCGAGCAGTAGGCGTTTCATTGGTTGATCCTTGGCGAAGTGGGGTGGCCCATTTTCCCGGTGCGCTCGAAGGTTCTGTAGTGTGTTCCACTGGAATACTTGCCTGATCCTCTGAGTGTGCGTGCTCACTTGGGACGCCAAGGGGCTGGCGCGGTAAAGTCCAGTGAAGAAAAGAAAGAGCCCGCCATGAAGACACAGCACATCTCCCAATCGCCTCTGCAAACCCTGGTTCAGTCGATTGCCGCGCGGGTCGCGGCACCCGGCGACTACCCCATGCCGATCCCGGGCCTGGGCTTTTATCGGCGTGAGCAGCCCGCAGCGCCGGTGGTGTGCATGGTCGAGCCGAGCATCGTCCTGGTTGCCCAGGGCGAGAAGCAGTTGTGGGTCGGTGGCGAGGGCTATACGTACGACACTTCGCGGTTTCTGGTCACGTCACTGGACATCCCGGCCAATTCGCAAGTACTGGCCGCCAGCCCCTTGGCGCCGTGCCTGGGCCTTACCTTCAAGCTGGATCTGCGCATCCTCGCCGAGCTGATTGCCCAGAGTGATGCGCCGCCGACGCGTGAGCGGGCGGTATTGAAGGGGGTGGGTATTGGCACTGTCACCGAAGGCATACTGGCGTCTTTCGCGCGCCTGGTTGCATTGCTGGATGAGCCTGAGGCGATACCGGTACTCGCGCCCCTGATTCAGCGCGAGATTCATTACCGGTTGTTGAAGAGCGACCAGTCCAGCCGATTGCGCCAGATCTGTTCCGTGGATGGGCCGGGCTATCGAATTGCCAAGGCGATCGACTGGCTGAAACTCAATTACGGAGAACCGCTGCGCGTGGATGAGTTGGCCGCGCGCGTACAAATGAGCGCGGCCACTTTTCACCATCACTTTCGCCAGCTGACGGCCATGAGCCCGTTGCAGTATCAGAAGTGGTTGCGCTTGAACGAGGCGCGACGTTTGATGTTGAACGAGCATCAGGACGTGTCCAGTGCAGCGTTCCAAGTGGGTTATGAAAGCCCTTCACAGTTCAGTCGCGAGTACAGCCGATTGTTCGGCGTGCCGCCAAAGCGCGATATTGCTGCGCTGCGGGGCAGAGCGGCGGTTACTGATCAGTCGTTGTCAGGTTAGCGAAAAAAATACAGCCAATCAGCCGCGCAAACAGGCTCAGGGTTTCCGGCAAGTTGGGATCGTCAAACAGCATCGCGCGTGAGTCCAGCGCACACAGCGCGCCGAACAGGCGGCCATCGGGCAGGAAGATCGGCGCGCCGGCATAACTCTCGATGGCGTATTGCTTGACCACCGGGCGTGCGGCAAAACGGCCGTTCTGGCTGATTTGCGGGATGAACAAGGTCTGGGGATTGATGCAGAACTCACTGCACAGGGTGGTTTCCAGGTCGAGTACGTCGCCGGCATTAATCCCCATTTCCAGCGGGTCATAGGCCGAACACACGACCCATTCCTGGTCAGTGAATTTGGCGATACCGGCAAAGCGCATGCCGGTCAGGCGGGTGACCAATTGCAAGATGCTGGTGGTGGCTTCGATTTCGGCGATGGCGGCGCGCTCATCGGCGCTGAGTAATGCATGTGCTGCGGTGACGCTTGGAAGCATGCTTGAGCACTCCAATGGCGTGGCGGCCTGGGCCACCACGCACGGTCAGGTCTTAGTTAATGCGTGGGTGCTGTTGCACCAGGTTCTGGCGCTTGGCTTCGAGTGCGGCAATTTCGGCGTCGATGTCTTCGATTTTCTGCTCGATATTGTCGTGGTGCTCTTGCAGGATTTCCTTGGCTTCTTCCATGTCCGAGGCGGCCGGTGCCGCGCCGCGCAGGGGCTTGTTGGCGGTTTCTTTCATGGTCAGGCCGGTGACCAGGCCGACCACGGCAAACACCATCAGGTAGTAGGCGGGCATGTACAGGTCATTGGTGCTTTCCACCAGCCAGGCGACCGCTGTAGGGGTAAGGCCGGCGATCAATACCGAGACGTTGAACGCACTGGCCAGCGCGCTGTAGCGCAAGTGCGTGGGGAACATCGCCGGCAGTGTCGAGGCCATTACGCCAATAAAGAAGTTCAGGATCACCGCGAGAATCAGCAGGCCAGCGAAAATCAGGCCGATCTTGCCGCTGGTGATCAGCATGAACGCCGGGATGGACAGAAACAGCAGGCCGATGCTGCCGGCGATGATGAAGGGCTTACGGCCGATCTTGTCGCTGATAAAACCAATGAACGGCTGCACGAACAGCATGCCGACCATGATCGCGATGATGATCAGTACGCCGCTGTTTTCTTTGTAATGCAGGTTATGCGACAGGTAGCTGGGCATGTAGGTCAGCAGCATGTAGTACGTCACGTTCGTGGCCGCGACGATCCCGATGCAGGTCAGCAGGCTGCGCCAGTGCTGGGTGGCGACCTCTTTGAACGACACTTTGGGGCCGTGGGTCAGGCCTTGACGGTCGCCTTGCTCGAGTTTGTCCATGTGCTGTTGGAACGCTGGGGTTTCTTCCAGCGCGTGACGCAGGTACAGGCCGATGAGGCCCAGGGGCAGGGCGAGGAAGAACGGCAGGCGCCAGCCCCAGGCTTCGAAATCGGCTTCGCCCACTATCGTCGAGATCAGCACCACCACACCGGCGCCGAGCACGAAGCCGGCGATGGAGCCGAAGTCCAGCCAGCTGCCGAGGAACCCGCGTTTGCGGTCCGGGGCATATTCGGCAACAAAGATCGACGCGCCGGTGTATTCACCGCCCACCGAGAAACCTTGAGCCATTTTGCACAGCAACAGCAGGATCGGCGCCCAGATGCCAATCGAGGCATACCCGGGAATCAGGCCGATGGCGAAGGTGCTCAAGGACATGATCACGATGGTGGCGGCGAGGACTTTCTGCCGTCCGTATTTGTCACCCAGGGCGCCGAAGAACAGGCCACCCAGCGGGCGAATCAGGAACGGCACGGAGAAGGTGCCCAAAGCGGCGATCATTTGTACGCTGGGCGAGGCATCGGGGAAGAACACCTTGCCGAGCACATAGGCGACAAAACCGTAGACGCCGAAGTCGAACCATTCCATGGCGTTACCCAGTGCGGCGGCGGTGATTGCCTTGCGCACCTTGGCGTCGTCGACGATGGTGATGTCTTTCAATCCGATGGGTTTGACGCTTTTTTTACGTAATTTCATGCGGGCCACTCTAAAACAGAACAGGGGAGGTGCCATCGTTGCAATGGCACCGCTCTGTCAGTTCAGATACAAGCGGACATGAAATAATTCACCGCTATTTACCTTTTTTTGCAAATGAATTGAACTTCATGGCTTCAAGAAGGAATTACTCGGATGCCTGCCGCCACCTCACGCCTGATCTACCGTAAGCCCGAACCCAGCGATGTGCAGCGATTGTTCGCGATCTTCGCCGACCCGCAGACCAACCTGTTCAACCCAAGCGGCCCGATGGCCAGCCTGGCCGATGCCCAGCGCTTGCTGGACCGCTGGCGTGAACAATGGGCCACTGAAGGCTACGGCTGGTGGGCGATTGCGCGCAGCGAGCAACCCGAGCACGTCATAGGCTTTGGCGGTGTGGCGCCGCTTAACTACCTGACCGAGCGGCGCATCAACCTGGGTTATCGCTTTGCCGTCGAAGCCTGGGGGCAGGGCTATGCCACGCAGCTTGGCCGTGATGCGCTGGCGCTGGCGTTCGAAACACTTGGGCTGCCGGCCGTGTTCGGGTTGGTGCGACCTGATCACGCAGCGTCAATTCGCGTCCTGGAAAAGCTCGGCATGCAGCCTTTCGGCGAGCTTGACGATGTGCCGGGCCAGGCGCCAAGCCTGGTATTACGGATTTGTCATCCTACAACTGCCGCTGATTGAACCTTTCTATATCGGCCTGATAGCTCAATAAACGGCAATCTTTGAGATTGACACCGCCCAGGGAGCCCGCTATAAAAGTCACAGTTGTACGACGACATATGACGTTACGTATGTCCTACCTAACAAAAATAAAAAGTGATGCCATGAATTTGAATGAGCCCCTCAACGCCCATCGCGTCGGCACGGCCGTCGGCAACTATCGCTGGACCATCTGCGCGATGTTGTTCTTCGCCACTACCGTCAATTACCTCGACCGCCAGGTCCTCAGCCTTTTAGCGCCGCAGCTGTCGACGCAATTTGGCTGGAGCAACACGGACTACGCCAACATTGCGGCGGTCTTCCAGTTTGTCTATGCGATCTCCATGCTGTTTGCCGGACGCTTTGTCGACAAGATCGGCACCAAGGCCGCTTATGTGGTGGCGATCTGTATCTGGTCGACTGGCGCGATCATGCATGCGTTCTCGGTGCCAATGGGCGAGGGCATCGCGGCGGTCAGCGGTGCCATTGGCCTGGCGGTGATTCCGGTGTCGATTGCCGGCTTCATGCTGTCACGCGCCGTGCTGGCGATTGGCGAGGCGGGTAACTTCCCCATCGCGATCAAGGCCACCGCCGAATACTTCCCGAAAAAAGAACGCTCGTTTGCCACCGGTATCTTCAACTCCGGGGCTAACGTGGGGGCTATTCTGGCGCCGATCTGTGTGCCCTTGATTGCCGGGATGTGGGGCTGGGAAGCGGCCTTCATGGTCATCGGCATGTTGGGCTTTGTGTGGGTCGCGGTGTGGGCGATGGTTTACGAAAAACCGGAGCAGCAAAAACGCCTGTCGGCTGCAGAACTGGCCTATATCCGCAGCGACCAGACAGTACAACCGTTCACGCCTGAACCCGCCGGTACAATCCCGAAAAAAGTCTCGTGGTTCAAGCTGCTGACCTATCGCCAGACTTGGGCGTTTGCCTTCGGCAAGTTCATGACCGACGGCGTGTGGTGGTTCTTCCTGTTCTGGCTGCCCACCTACCTGTCGGCGCAATACGGCATGAAAGGCGCCGACATCGTGATGCCGCTGGCCGTGCTGTACAGCATGACCATGGTCGGCAGTATCGGCGGTGGCTGGTTCCCCAGTTACTTCATGGCGCGCGGCGATGCCCCCTATGATGGCCGCATGAAAGCCATGCTGGTGATCGCGCTGTTCCCGCTGGTGGTGTTGCTGGCGCAGCCGTTCGGCTACCTGAGCTTCTGGGTGCCGGTGCTGTTGATCGGCGTGGGCGCCTCGGCGCATCAGGCGTGGTCGTGCAACATCTTCACCACCGTGTCCGATATGTTCCCGCAGAAAACCGTGGCCTCGGTGGTCGGCATCGGCGGCATGGCCGGTGGTTTGGGCGGGGTGGTGATGACCAAGATTGGTGGTTGGGTGTTCGACTACTACAAGTCCATTAACGATATTCACACCGGCTACATGATCATGTTCGCGATCTGTGCACTGGCCTACCTGGTGGCGTGGAGCGTGATGAAGGCGCTGGTGCCGCGCCATAAGGAAATCACTGACCTGTAACTCAGTTATCTCAAAGCAGCGAAGATCAAATGTGGGAGCGGGCTTGCTCGCGAAGGCGGGGTGTCAGTCGACTTATGAGTGCCTGATCCACCGCCTTCGCGAGCAAGCCCGCTCCCACATGGGGCCTGCATTACAACTCGCGTGTCCAGGTTTCACTCACCAGCGCCTTGCCGAAACTGACCGTGGCCTCTTCTTCAACCAAGCTAAACCCGGCTTTCAGATACAGCTTGCGTGCATCGGTCAGCGTGTTCACCGTCCACAGCAGCATGCTTTTGTAACCTGCATTGCGCGCAAAGCGCAGGCATTCGTCCACCAGGCGCTGGCCGATGCCCATGCCGCGCGCGCTGGCGTCGACGTAGAGCATGCGCAGCTTGGCGGTGGTCTCGTCATGGCGCACCAAGAAGATTGAACCCACCACTTCGCCATCCTTTTCCGCGATCCAGCAGCGCTCGCCCGTTGGGTCAAATTCGCGCAGGTATTTGGCGACGATCTCCGCCACCAACGCTTCAAACTCCCAATTCCAGTTGTACTCACGTGCATACAGCGCCGCTTGCTGTTGCACCACCAAACCCATGTCACCCGGTTGCGGGTCGCGCAGCAGGTAGCTTGGCGAGCGGCCTTGCAGCAGCGTCTGGATCCGCTGCATGGCGCCAGTCAGTTGCTGTTGCTGCGGTTCGGGCAAGGCTTGAAGCAAGGCGATGACCTCTTGCTGGGTTTTGTGTTCCAGCGGCGCCAGCACCGCGCGGCCGAGGTCGCTGAGGTGCAATTGCACTGCGCGCGCATCGGTGACGGAGCGGACTTTTTGGATCAGGCCTTTCTTTTCAAACCCGCTGATCAGCCGGCTCAGGTAACCCGCATCGAGGCCGAGCATTTGGCACAGGTCGGCACTGGTCAGGTCGCCACGCGAGGAGAGTTCGTACATCACGCGGATTTCGGTGAGGGAGAAGTCGCTTTGCAGCAGGTGTTCCTGCAGTACGCCGATCTGGTGAGTGTAGAAACGGTTGAAACCACGAATGATCGCGGCGCGTTCGACAAGAGTCGTAGACATGAGGGTGCTCGGATGGTTGCCTGAGGCAATTATATTGTTGCTTCAGGCAACCAAGTCAAACACTTTGTTTAGCGGTTTCGCGTTACCCGCCAAATCGTGTTGGCCAAATCATCGGCGATGATCAGCGCACCTTTGGGGTCCACCGTCACGCCCACCGGGCGCCCACGTGTCTTGCCGTCATCACCGCGAAAGCCGGTGGCGAAATCGATGGGCTCACCGGCCGGTTTACCGTTACTGAACGGCACGAAGATCACTTTGTAGCCCACCGGGTTGTCGCGGTTCCAACTGCCGTGCTCGCCGACAAATACGCCGTCGGCGAATGTCTCACCCATGGCAGGGATGGAAAAGTCCACGCCCAACGCAGCAACGTGGGAGCCCAGGCTGTAATCGGGTTTGATCGCACTGGCGACTTTCGCCGGGTTCTGCGGTTGCGCACGCGGGTCGACGTTCTGGCCCCAATAGCTGTAGGGCCAGCCGTAGAACGCGCCTTCACGCACCGAGGTCAGGTAGTCCGGCACCAGGTCGGGGCCCAGTTCATCGCGCTCGTTGGCCACTGCCCACAGTTGCCCGGAGCCCGGTTGAATGGTCAGCGCCGTCGGGTTGCGAATACCGGTGGCGTAGGGTTTGTGCGCGCCGGTGGCGGCATCGATCTGCCAAACCATCGCTCGGTCGATTTCCACTTCCATGCCGCGCTCGGTGATGTTGCTGTTGGAGCCGATCCCCACGTAGAGCTGGCGCCCGTCCTCGCTTACGGCCAGGGACTTGGTCCAGTGGTGGTTGATCTGCGCCGGCAGGTCGGTGATTGTGGTCGGCGGGCCACTGGCCTTGGTCTGGCCGTCGGCATAGTCGAAGCGCACCAGTGCGTCCTGGTTGGCGACATAGAGTTTGCCGTCGGCGAAGGCCAGGCCATAAGGCGCGTTGAGGTTGTCGGCGAACACGGTTTTCAGTTCATACGTGCCGTCACCGTCGGCATCGCGCAGCAGGGTGAGGCGGTTGCCGCCCTTGATCTGGGTGTTGCCCTTGGCCTTGATCACGCTGGCAATTACGTCCTTGGGCTTGAGCTTGGCCGCGCTGCCGCCTCGTCCTTCGGCAACGAGGATGTCGCCGTTGGGCAGCACCAGGGTTTGCCGGGGGATGGCCAAGTCGGTGGCGATGGCGGTGACGCTGTAGCCCTGCGGCACCTTGGGTTTTTGCTCGCCCCAAGGCGTGGGCTCGGCAATTTTCATGCTCGGCAACAGGCTGCTTTGTTGCTCGGGTAATTTGGGGTCAGGGCCACGGGCTTGGGTTTTGTCGCCTTCGCCACCACAGGCAGCCAGCAACAGGGCCGTGCTGAGTAGGGTCAGTGTATGGGACGTTTTCATTTGGCACCTCCTGTGCGCAGGCCGGTCCAGGTCGCGGCCAGCGTCAGCACGGTGACGATCACCGACAGCACAAGCCCGGCGGGCATGGCAGCGTAAGCATCCTTGGCATGCTGGAACGCATTGATCAGGCCCAGTACCCAGGTGGCCAACAGCAGCAGGACATACACAACGGGCTGACCCGCCTTGCGCTCGGCGCGCAGCAGATTGACCAGCGCAAACAACAAGGCGAACCCAGCGAAGACCAGCGCACCGGCGATCAGCCAGGAGGCGAAGTTGGCCCATTGAATCTGGTAGGTCTGGGTGTAGGCGATGTCACTGAGCAAGGCGCCGAGAAACAGCGGCACGGTGCCGGCCAATAAGGTCGCATGCAGCGGCCCCGGCGTTGAGCTTCTATAGACGGGAAGGGTAGTCATGTTGATGGCGGCTCCTTGTTGTACAACGCCCCTGGGGTCGGGGCAGCGCATAGGAAAGGAGCACAGCGTTTGTCAGAAAGTTCAGGGTATTTCGTGTCGAAATATTATGAACCCGCTGGGTAGGCCTGAGCCTAACGGCGTATCATCCAGCCCTTTGTCCCTGCCAGGCATTGTTATGACTCACCCGCGCATCGGTTTCGTCTGCCAGTACAAGCATTCCGAACGTCAGCTTTCGGCCAGCGCCTTGAAGTTGATTGAGGGCCCGTTCAACCCGCGCACCACCACGCTGCGTTGGCTGGAAGGCGTGGCGCCGTCAGTGGCCCGCGACAAGTTGGTCGAGATCATCACGCATAACCTCGCGGCCCAATTGCGCCTGCTGGCCTACGTTGCCGAGCTGCCGCCGACGTTGCGCATGCTGCGCCTGAGCAGCGACCTGTTGCCGTTCTACAGCCACCCGAAAGTCGCTGGCGTGTACAAAGACCCCGCGATCCAACGCCAGTTGATCGAGGGGTTTGCGGCCATCGGCGAGCTGGCGCGCGCCTCAGATATTCGCTTGTCATTCCACCCAGGGCAGTACTGCGTGCTGGGCTCGGAAAACCCCGGCGTGGTGGAAAACAGTGTGGCCGAGTTCGAATACCACGCCGACATGATCCGCATGATGGGCTACGGCCGACGCTTCCAGGACCTCAAGTGCAACGTGCACATTGCCGGCCGCTTGGGCGTTGAAGGCACGCGTGCCGTGTGGTCACGCCTGTCGGAGGTGGCGCGCAACTGCATCACTTTCGAGAACGACGAAAAGACTTACGGCCTGGACCACTGCCTGCAAGTGGCCGACCTGGCGCCAGTGGTGCTGGACATCCACCACTGCTGGATCAACGAAGACGAATACATCGACCCCGATTCGCCACGCGTCGCCCGCGTGATCGACAGCTGGCGCGGCGTGCGCCCCACGATGCATTACTCCCAGCCCCAGGAAAGCCTGCAAGCACTGGGTTTCGACGCCGAGCACAAGCTGGAGATGGACGCGTTGTTGAAAGTAGTCTCCAAGCGCGACCTGTATGCCCACAGCGCGCAGATGTGGAACCGCTGGACCAACGATTACGCGCTGCAGTTTCTCGACCGTTTCGACATCATGCTCGAGGCCAAGGACAAGAACGTCGCGGCGCTGGCATTTTATGAGTATTGGCAACATCGTTCGGCCTGAAAAAATGCCATGCTTGGCGGCTGATGCCATGACTGTGGCAAGGGCGCTTGCTCCCGTTGGGCCGCGAAGTGGCCCTGCAAAATGGGACTGCTACGCAGTCCAGCGGGAGCAAGCTCCCTCGCCACAGGTTAATGGTTGCCTGCTCTATTAGTGGGCTGGCATTAATGCTCGATGGCTCTACAAAAGGACCCGCTCCATGCCAACCCTGCACCTGCTGTGCGGCAAGATCGCCTCCGGCAAATCCACCCTGGCTAACACCCTGGCCGTTGAGCACGCCGCCGTCGTGCTCAGCGAAGACCATTGGCTCGCGCAGCTGTATCCCGCCGAGATCCTGTCGATTGCCGATTACCTGCGCTGCGCCCAGCGTGTTCGCGGGGTGGTGGGGCCGCTGGTGATCAACCTGCTGCAATCGAGCGTCAACGTGGTGCTGGATTTCCCTGCCAACACACTGGCCAATCGCGAATGGCTGCTCGGCCTGGCGCAGACGGCTCAGGTGCCGCACTGCCTGCATTACCTCGAGTTGGACGATGCCACCTGCCGCGCGCGCCTGCATGCGCGCAATGCCCTGGGCGAGCATGATTTTGCCGCAACCGATGCCGAATTTGAGCTGATCACCCGGCACTTCTGTGTGCCGAGTGAGGCCGAAGGTTTGGTGATTGAAGTGCATCGCCCATGAGCGCCGTTCAAGGTGTTGATGCGCACGGTTTTGTACTCACCGTAGGCGATGCGCCCCTGCAGCCTGAGTTCCAGCCGTTGCTGGCCGATGTATGTGCGACGCTTGCGCAGGCAGGTTTGGGGCTGCACAGCCTTTATCTGTATGGCAGCGTTGCCAGGGGCGATGCCAGCCCCGGCGACTCCGACCTTGATCTCACGCTGGTACTCGGCGACCCGCCCACTGCGCAGGTGCTTGAGCAGTTGGAGCGGCTGCGCCAGGCGCTGGAGCAACGGCAGGCGCGCGTGACCAAGATCGACTTCGATATCGGCCACCGCGCCGAGGTGCTGGCGCCCGAGAACATTAACCGCTGGGGCTTTTGGCTCAAGCATCATTGCCGGTGCGTGTGGGGCGAGGACCTCTCACTGCGCTTCGAGCGATTTGCGCCGTCGCGAGACATCGCCATGGCGCTCAATGGCGACTTCGAACAGGTGCTTACGGCCTATCTTGCGCGCATCGAGCATGCCAGCACTGAACAGCAACGCCATCGCCTGCAACGCGAAGCGGCGCGCAAGCTGATTCGGGCGACGCACACCTTGAGGGCGGCAGATGCCTCAGGCTGGCCACACAGCCTTGAAGAGCACGTCGCGTTGTTCGTGCAGCATTACCCGACGATGCGCATTCAGATCGCCTACTTCCTGTTTGAGGCGCGCAACCCGAGTGCCGAACGCGCGGCCTTTTCCACGCGGCTGCAGGCCTTTGTGAGCTGGATGGTTTTACCGCAGGCATAGATAGGTATATTGGCGTTCAAACTCATCATGCATACGCCGAGCCTATGATTAACTTCCGCCTGATTCGCCACCTCTGACTGTTCCTCGCCGTCGCCGAAGAACAGAACTTCGGCCGCGCCGCCAAGCTTACGCCGGTGGGCGCGGCCATTTTGCCGGCGGTGCGCACGTTCGCCGAGCAGCTCGAACGCCTGGAGCTGGCGGTGGAAGAGGCGGTGGCGGGGCAGTCGGGCATGCTCACTATCGGCGCGATCTCCACGGCGATGTTCGATGTACTGCCGGGCCTGATCAACTCACTTAAGCAGCAATACCCGCACCTCACCGTGTCAGTGCGCGAGATCGACAGTGTCGAGGCCGTGCCCGCCCTGGAGGCGGGCGACATCGACCTGCATGAGGTGCGCTCGGTGGCCTCGCAAATCGCCTTTGTCAGCTGCGGCCAGGGCATTGCGCTGGTGCCGGCGTCGTTGAAGAAACTGGCGCCGAGCAATGTGGTGATGCGCGCATTGACCCAAAAACTCAATGTGGTCACCACCGCCGTGGCCTGGAACAGCGAGCGGCCCAACCCGCTGGTCACGGAGTTGGTTGCGCAGTTGCAGGCTCATACGATTGGCGTATGAACGTGTTCGGCTCTGCGTCATTTACAGAAGTTTGCGAACCCCTGAAAGCCGCGATATCTGTGTCGATATGCTGATCTGAGGTGGGTCAGCGTATATCTTGGGTCGCCAGTATCGAATCGTCCTTGATGTCCGCGGCGAACTTGCGCATCAAGCGCACCAGGTTTTCGACATCGCCTTCGTCCCAGGTCGAGAAGATCGACACGCCCATGCGTTCACGGGCGTCATCCACGCGGTCGGTCATGGCCTTGCCTTTTTCGGTGATGACCGACTCGCGCACGCGGCGGTCCACGGCGCTTTCCTGGCGCAGGATCAGGCCCAGGCTTTCGAGTTTCGCCACCTGGCGGCTGACGGTGGTGTAGTCGCGGCCCACGCGGTCGGCCAGTTCGACCACGCCAATCGGGCCGAGCCGCTCAACCAGCACCAGCAGCGGAAACAGCGCACGGTCCAGGGAAATCCCGGCCTCGCGCACCATCGCCTCGTCACGCTGGGGGCGGTTCATCACCCCGACAATTTCCACCAGCGAATCATGCAGGTCACGCAGTTGCGCGCTTATATGTGCGTTTTGCACGCTTTTTCTTGACACGGTGTTTCTCCATCTTAATATGTGCGTATTGCACATATAGGTGATCCAGTATGAACGAGCAATGCGCTGTCGATGTACTGATTTGCGGTGCCGGTGCGGCCGGCTTGACCCTGGCGATTGACCTGGCACGCCGTGGTATCAGCTTTCGCCTGGTCGAGAAAAACGCCGAGCCTTTTCACGGTTCGCGGGGCAAGGGCATTCAGCCGCGGTCTCAGGAACTGTTCGAAGACCTTGGGATTCTGGATCGCCTGTTCGCTGTGGGTGGAGTCTATCCGACTGAGCGGCGCTACCGCGACGACGGCAGCTACAACGAGACCAACTCCATTGAACACAACGCGCCGACGGCGGCCGAGCCGTATCAACACCCGTTGATGGTGGCGCAATTTCTCACCGAACGCGTGCTGCGCGAACGCTTGCTTGAGCTGGGCCACGCGCCGGAGTTTGCGTGCGAGTTGGTGGCGTTCGAGCAGGACGCCGAGGGTGTCAGCGTGCAGCTGGCCGATAACACCGGCACACAATCTGTGCGCGTGAGCTGGCTGGTAGGCGCCGATGGCGGTCGCAGTTTTGTGCGTCACGCCCTGGATATCGGCTTCCCCGGCAAGACCCTGGGCGTGCGTGCACTGGTCGCGGATGTGCAGTTGTCCGGCCTTTGCGCAGACTACTGGCACCGTTTCGGCGAAGGCGACATGCTCCGGCAGATCGCCGTGTGCCCGCTGGCCGGCACCGAGCTGTTCCAGATCCAGGCGCCGATCCCGCTGCAGGCTGCGGTCGATCTCAGCGCCGAAGGGCTGACGGCAATCCTGGCCGATCGCACCGGGCGCGATGATATTCAAGTGCAGTCGGTGTCGTGGGCCTCGGCCTACAACATGAATGCGCGGTTGGCCGATCACTACCGTGTCGGCCAGGTGTTTCTGGTCGGCGACGCTGCGCATATCCATCCGCCAACCGGTGGCCAGGGCCTCAACACCAGCGTGCAGGACGCCTACAACCTGGGCTGGAAACTGGCGGCCGTGGCCAACGGCGCACCTGAAACGCTGCTCGACAGTTACGAGCAAGAGCGGCGCCCGATAGCCGCTGCGGTGCTGGGCTTGTCGACCAAATTGCTCGACGGCCTGCAGCGTGGCGACATGCGCCGGGGCAGGGAAGTGCATCAACTGGACATCGGCTACGCGCACTCATCACTGGCACTGGAGCACGCCGAGCGCAGCGGCCGCCTGCTGGCGGGTGACCGCGCGCCGGATGCGCAACTGCGCGGTGCCAGCGGCCAAGCGCTGCGCGTGTTCGACCTGTACAAAGGCGCGCATTGGACGCTGCTGGGCTATGGCGTCACACCCGGCGCGGTGGCACCTCGGCCTGGGTTGCACATTCATCACATCGGCCCGCAGTGCGAGCTCGTGGATGAGCATGGGCAGTTGCAACGCGCGTATGAGCTGGTCGTTGGGGATTGGGTGCTGGTACGCCCTGACGGCTACATCGGCGCGTTCGTGTCCTCAGCCGCGCTCGAACGGCTGGAAGGCTACCTGCTGCAAGTCGGCCTGGGGCTGGCCGCGCCGAGGTCGAACTGATGGGCGTGATCAGCGTGTTTTCAACGGCTGACATTGCGGTACTGGGCGGGTTGATATTCGCCTCGCCGATACCCGAGGAATGCGTGGCGCTGCATGCATGGCATGCCAGGATGGACCTGCGGCCGAGCGTTCAGGCATGGCGCGCCATGGTGGCGCAAGGTGGACTGAACAGCTGAAGCGCCTACCGCGAGCGACACCTGTTCTTCGCGTAACGCACGCTGGGCCAGGCACTTGTCGCTGACGGTGCGCCCCCGACGGGCATGGCACACAAGATGCTCGAAGCTCGAAATACAGCCCTGTTGGGCAGCATCAACCTGAGACGAAAACGCCGAAGCGCCGGTTTGCTAAGGCGGTGGCGATTCATTTGCAGCGGGTTATCGACGATTGTGGAGGGCTTGCACGGCGGCACTCAAGCCTGCAGTTGCGCTGGTGAGGGGCGGCGGGCCTGCGGTGACCCGTGCGGCGGCGCCACTCATGGAGGCCTGGGCCAGGGCCACGACAGACGCGCCGTCCACATAGGCGCGGTCTGCCGCGTTGGCGATGGCACTCAGGTAGCCGTCGAGGTCGCCCGCCTTGAACAGCGCCCAGGCGCCTGACACCAGTTGCACATTCACCGACGCGGCGTGCTCGAACAGGCGAGAGGTAGGCGCCAAGGTACTCTCCACAGCACACAAGACGGCGATGTTGCCACCTGCCTGAACTGCTGCTGCGGCCAGCGCTTCATCGGTGCGTAAAATGGGCACCTTCAGGCTTGTCGAAAGCTCTTCAACCGCCGGCCCCAAGGTTGAGCAGGTGAGCACCACCGCATCGGCCTCAACAGCCAGCAGGCGCAGTGCCGAGATTGTCGCGTTGGTAATCTCCACGGTCAGGCCACCGGCCTGTTCTGCGGCGGCGAGCAGGTCGGGCCGCACTGCATGGCGCAGTACATCGGGCCCTATGCCGAGTGCTTGAGCAGCAGCGTCAAACACCGCGACGTTGCTGTGCGCCGTGTGCAGGCAGGTGATTCGCATCGGTCAATGTCCTGTGGTGGAACGTGTGAGGTTAGTAAACATGGCTAAGCCTGCCGAAACAACGTTATGTTCGCTCGCCTGAGTTGCACATCATCATTAAGGACACTGCATGCCACTGATTTCACAACGCGTTGCACTGGCCCGCAACGGCGCCAACGATAAGGTCATTTGCCGCATGGCCTCGGGCTGGGCGGTGATGGGCGATGTGCAATTTCTGCCCGGTTACTGCCTGCTGTTGCCCGACCCGGTGGTTGCCAGTTTGAATGACCTGGATGCCGAAGCCCGCGCGATCTATCTGCTCGATATGGCCCGCCTTGGTGACGCAGTGCTGGCGGCGACTGGCGCGTTGCGCATGAACTACGAGATCCTCGGTAACTCCGAGCCGGAGTTGCACTGCCATGTCTTTCCTCGCTACGCCACGGAGCCGGAGGACAAGCGCAAGATGCCCGTCTGGTTCTATGACTGGAAGACCGCCACGCCTTACGCAGAAGCACAACACGGCGAGCTGCGTACGAAGATCGCGCAGTTGCTGACATCCACAAGGAACGCAGGATGATGCACAGAAACAAGCTGGTCCCGGAACTGATGGTGAGCAACCTGAGTGACAGCCTCGAATTCTGGGTGACGTTGGTAGGCTTCAAGGTCGCTTACCAACGCCTGGAAGACGGCTTTGCCTACCTTGACCTGGATGGCGCCCAGGTGATGCTTGAGCAGGTCGACCCGCTCGCCAACCAATGGCTGACCGCCGCGCTTGCGCGGCCATTCGGGCGCGGCATGAATCTGCAGATTGACGTGGCGGCGGTACTGCCAGTGATTCAACGGCTGGACGCGGCGGCGTATCCCTTGTTCAAGGCGAGCCAGGAGGTGTGGTACAGGGCTGGCGAGGTCGAGGTCGGGCAGCGTGAGTTTCTGGTGCAGGACCCGGACGGCTATTTGGTGAGGCTGGTAGAGCGACTGGGTGAAAGGGCACTCCGCGTCGAAGCCGGGGCGCCCGTGTAACGTATGTTTCAGCCCGCAATGGCACTCAGCTCAGCGAATGTCTCATCGGATAATTCCAGTTCGCCGACGGCCAGGTTTTCATGTAAATGCGCCACCGACGAGGTGCCGGGAATCAGCAAAATGTTCGGCGAGCGTCGCAGCAGCCATGCCAGCGCCAATTGCTTGGGTGTCACGCACAGTCGTTGGCCGACATTCGTCAGCGTCGATGACTGAACCGGAGTGAAACCGCCCAGCGGGAAGAACGGCACGTAAGCGATGCCATCGCGGGCCAGTTCGTCGATCAGCGCGTTATCGTGCTGATGGGCGATGTTGTAGAGGTTCTGCACGCACACGAACTGGACGATTTTGCGCGCCTCGGCCACCTGAGTCGGGGTCACGTTGCTGATGCCGATATGGCGCACCAACCCTTGTTGTTGCAGCTCGGCCAGCACGGTCAATGGCGCTTCGTTGGAACCTTCGCCGGGGCCCATCAGGTTATGGGACGCGCGGAAGTTGACCACGTCGAGTACGTCCAGCCCGAGGTTGCGCAGGTTGTCATGCACGGCCTGTGTCAGTTCTTGCTTGGACGGCGCGGCATGCCAGCCGCCTTCGTTGTCACGGCGCGCGCCGATCTTGGTGACGAGGGTGAGGTCGTCCCGGTACGGGTGCAGCGCCTCGCGAATCAGCTGATTGGTGATATGCGGCCCGTAGAAATCACTGGTGTCGATATGGTTCACGCCGGCGGCGATAGCCTCGCGCAGCACCGCCAATGCGCCCGCACTATCCTTGGGCGGGCCGAATACGCCGGGGCCGGCCAGTTGCATCGCGCCGTAACCGATGCGGTTGACCTGGCGGTCGCCCAAGGTGAATGTGCCGCTGTTTGCCAAGCCCGTCATTGCTGTCACCCTTGCGTCATCTGAGTAAGGCTTTAATATGAAGGATCCTTCAGATATTGGAATTCGCATTCCATGAGCACCGTCAAAACCACGTTAAAACCAAGAAAATCAGCGGTTCAGGCGCGCTCGGTCGCCACCGTCGAGGCATTGCACACGGCAACCCTTCAGGTTTTGACCCAGCAGGGCCTGATCCGCTGTACCACGACCCGTGTGGCTGAGCGCGCAGGCATGTCGGTGGGCAGTCTCTATCAGTACTACCCGAACCGCGATGCGCTGCTGGCCGCCGTGCTGCAAAAACATTTGGAGTGGGTGGCCGAGGCTGTCGAGTTGGCCTGTAGCCGTCATCAAGGCATGCCGGTGGCCGAGATGGCGTCCGGCCTGGTGACGGCGCTGGTGAGCGCCAAGTTGCGCGACCAGGGCGTTTCCAAGGCGTTATATGCGATTGCGGGCGAGCGGGGCGGCGCCGAGTTGGTCGCGCGCATCAACACGCGCATGGTGGCGGTGATCGCCGCCATGCTGGAGACAGCACCGGATGCGCAGTTCGACGCGCCGATCCTGACCGCGGGCATTGCCCTGAGCGCTATCGTCGGCCCGGTGCGGACCCTGCTCGAAGGGAACGCGTCGCCTGCATTCGAAGCGGGGCTTGAGCAACAGACCACGCTGCTGCTCAAAGCCTATTTGCAAACCCATACAAACAAGGAGTAGCGCCAATGCGCGAGCGCAAAGCGTCACGGTTATTGGTTATAAACCCCACGGGCGAAGTCCTGCTGTTCAGGTTCGTGCATAAAGATGGCGCACTGGCCGGCAGGAATTACTGGGCCACGCCTGGCGGCGGCGTCGAGGCGGGCGAAACCTTCCACGCGGCCGCCCTGCGTGAACTGCGCGAAGAAACCGGCATTGTGGTCAGCGCCGTGGGCGAGCCTGTGGCCGAGCGCAGTTTTGCGCTGATGCTGCCCAGTGGCGAGACGGTGTTGGCGATTGAGCACTACTTCATCGTTCACGCCGCCAGCGAGGCACTGTCCAGGGCCGAGTGGACGTTGGAAGAGACGCAGGTGATGGCAGACCATCACTGGTGGTCCGCCCAGGCGCTGCGCTTGACCGAGGAGACGGTATGGCCCGAGGGGTTGATTGAAATGCTGGTGAAGGCGGGCGTTTTTAAAGCTTAAGCGCTGGCGAGAATGTCGACCGTTTCGATCACCCGAGCGTAGTCCATCGCCAGGTTACTCAAGGACAGCGCATGCACCTCCTCTGCAAGCCAGAGCCGCCCCGATAAATCGGTTTGATCAAACGTATAGCAGGCGTCTGCGGCCACGATCACATCAAAACCCAGGTTGCCGGCGGAGCGTGCGGTCGACTCCACGGAGTTATTAGTGATCACCCCGACGATTACCAGCTGCTTGATCGAACGCAGGTGCAGCCAGCGTTCCAGGCCAGTGGCGGTGAACGCATCCGGGACGTTTTTTTCCACCACGTGTTCATGTTTGAGCGGCGCCAGCGCCTGCTGGAATTCACAGCCTGGCTGGCCCGGCCAGAATACCGAGCCTGGGGTGCGAGATATGTGCCGCACATGGATGACGGGACGTTGAGATCGCCTCCAGGCGCCCAGAAGCTGCTGGATGTGCCGTTCGGCATCCGGGTTGTTGCGGCGCCCAAGCTTCGGGTCGTTCATGCCTTGCTGCATGTCAATGATCAGCAAAGCTGCATCTGTCGCTAACGGTTCCATGGCATGGCCTTTTGCTGATCAGGAGCTAAACATAGCAGCGAATGCGTGGGCGCAAACAGGGATTTGTTCGAAAGCGGGCGCCGTTTGCCTTTACACTGCGGCGCCAGATATCAGCAAGAATGCTTGGGTTGTTGTCTCTGGGGTGAGTCGTACGTTGAAGAACATCGATCTATTAAGCGAGTCCATACTCGCCCACATTCGTCTTGCTCTACCCGATGACGCGTCGCTGCTGCGGCGCGTTGAGCTGAGCGCCGCCCAAGTGTTCCGCCGTATCGACGGCTTGATCTGGCTGGCGACACCACCACGATGAGCGTCGAACGTCACCGCCAGTTGATCGCGCTATCGACCTGCTGGGTGGTTGTTGACGCCGATGCCCAGCCACACGCCTTCCTAGAACCACGCTCGGTGTCGGTCAATGACCCCAGCGGCCAGTACCTGGTCGAAGTGCTGTTCCCGGAGGTGCCCGAGGCCCCCGGCGAATGGGCCCCCGCACTGATCACCGTGCGCGATAAAAACACCCTTGAAACTTCAACACCGCCTGGCCTCTATATCGGCCGCGGTGCATTTCGGTGATGTTTGCGTCGTTATCCACTCTTTGTAGTCCGCGACCCGCGCGTACACCCCGGGAAACTCCTTCTTCGCGCAACCCCGGCCAAAGCCGACGACACCCAACTGAGTGGCCTGGCCGTTTTTTGAGCGGATAAACAAGGGGCCTCCACTGTCGCCTGTGCAGCTGTCGTGAACACCGTCGCCTGCACATACCGTTTTATCAGGAAGTGCTTCTTTGTAGGCTTTGCTGCACGTAGTGAAGTCGACGATCTTAATAGGTGCTTCCATCAAATCCACTGAGCGCGTACCCAGTTCAGTGATGCCCCAACCGGATATCAATGCGGGTGCGTTCGGTTTCAGAATCAACTCAGACTCGGCTGAATCAGCCAGCTTCACCGTTTGCAATTCGATTATTTGGCTCAGTTTGACGAGCGCCACATCCCCACGCCTGGTCCTGCAGTCCCAGTTTGGCGCAAATATCACTTTTTCTGCAGACTCCAGTTGAACCCGCTTACCCAGGGAAACACTGCCATGTGCCACATAGAAATTGATGATTTTGACGGTCTGTTCGCAGGTGGTCGGGTTATAGAAGCAATGCGCGGCGGTTAATACCCATTGCCCGCCAATCACCGTGCCGCCACAGAATAGCCCCTCCACATGAGGCAGTGAGCGATACACCAGGGCAACCTGCCAAAGGCTGTTGTAGGCCTGGGCTTCATCGCCCTGGTAGATATCCGGTTTGGCGGTGGAGAGCAGGCTCGGCCCATTGGGCAGCGGGGGCGCCGCCCAACTGTCGGAGCCCGCCATGAGTAGCAGCAATATCAGGATTGCCAACCCTGCGCGGCGGTTCATTACTGAAGCTCCGGATAGGGAAGCGGCAGGTCCGCGGTGCGATACGCGTCGTTTGCCGCGATTTTGGCCTTGATCAGTGAGGCTCGCGATTGCGTGACATCCGATCCCGCAGGCGCTGGGACTTCAGCAAGCAGCTCGGCAAGTTGCTGCTCAGATTGCGTGACCGTAAGGTCGGCAAGAATTGTCGTATGGTGCGCCGTCCGCTTGGCCGCGTCCTCGGCATCCTCTACCGCCTGCCTCTGGGACGGAATGATCTGCTGTGTGGCGGCTTTCGCGATATCGCCTTTGGCACCCCCTAAAGCATCGCCAAGAAACGCCGCGAACTTGTTGCCTTGCCTCGATTCGACAATCGAGGCATTCATCAGCATGTAGCCGAACCTGGCTTGCGCTTTAACTGGGGGTTCAGGCCGATTCCCGCATTCCGGGGAATGACAAACAGCGTTTGCCCACCCTTCCAGCGCTTTGGGGGACTGTTTGGCGAGTATCGCTTTGTCGACTTCGCTGCGTGCAAGCGTGCTGGCGTAGGCACACTGAGGGTCGGAGATCGGGCTTTTCGGATAGACCTTGTTGTAGGCCTGCACGTCCTTGCACAACCTATCGATCTTTAACTGGATGTCTTTTGAAGCCAGCGGGTTCGACGGTAGCTCTGGCCGTGAGGGTGAAGGTTTTGCCAGGCTGGCCTGCACGGAGTTGGCCAGGATATACGGCGCCACAAACGCCTCTTGCTTGGCCTGCGCCTTCTTACCTGATTCGGGCAATGGGGGCAGTGGCAGTGGCGCAGTTGTCTTGTCTGCAAGCACCCAACTATTCGCGCCCTCATCCAGGTTTTCCGGAATGTTTTCGAACGTGAGGACAGTCGACGCGAACGGCTTGTCACCTCCGGGGGTGGTGAGAGACAGGGCAATATTGAAATCGCGGTGCTTGGGTGACCAGAAGGATGATCCTTCGAAGGTGCCAACTTTAAGACGGTAGGGGACCAACTGGAAGTAGGGCTCACCCTTCAATGCCTGAACCGTTGCCTGATAAATCAGCACATAGTTTTTCAGTTCGGCTACGGCTTGACTGCCTGTTGGAGCTTTTTTTTGGTCAGAGGGCGTCTGCGGTGCAAATTGGCCCCTGGCGACAATCAGGCAACCGTGTTCTGGCGAGATATTGAGGTCAGCATCTGCGCTTACCGCATAAGGTTGGCTCAGCACCTGGCCACTTGAGCGTGCCAACTCGGCACGTTCGCCCGCCTTTTTCAACGCCGTGGCCGCGGAGTCAACCGCGCCTTCGACCAATTTGGGAACAAGGGCTACCGCGACAGCCCCAAGGAAGAGACTGCGACTGGTGTCTGTTCCCTGCACTTCACCAATACAACTCGAACTCCACACTACGCGAGTTTCAAGTTGTCGATTCACGGCACAGCCGCTGGTCAATAAGGCACAGAACAGTACGCTCGATACTAACGTGATGTTTTTCACAGTCGTTCACCCGATTTCAATGGTTCCTTATTGAAATCCGCCCTGGCGAATCGGCACTTTCCCGAACGGCTGCCCGCAGACCTATGTTTAGCGTAGTGTCACTTTGGTAGATCGCAACCAAGGCTGCGATTTTAAACCAGGCTTGAGAAGCGCGAGTGAATAGCCATTGAAACCTGACTGGCAAACAAAACGCTCAGCGCAGCTTCTCGAGCATCTGGTAGTACCACATGCCCACCGCCAGCATCGGGTTGCCGAACACGTCGCCCAGCGGCACCTTGATGTGCTTGCACCCCGCAAAGGTGTCGAACTTTTCCAGGGTGCCGGTCAGTGCTTCAGCCATGATTTCGCCCATGATGTGGCTGGTGGCGATGCCGTGCCCCGAGTAGCCCTGGCAGTACCAGACGTTATCCGACAGCTTGCCCAGCTGCGGGATGCGATTCATCACAATGCCCATCGCACAACTCCACTGGAACTCGATGTCCACGCCTTTGAGCGCCGGGAACGTGCGCTCGATACACGGGCGCAGCTCGGCTGCGATGTCGCGTGAATCGCGCCCGGAATAGTTGGCGCCGCCGCCGAACAGCAAGCGTCCGTCCCCCGTCAGGCGGTAGTAGTCGAGCACAAACCGGCAGTCGTACACCGCCAGGTCGTGCGGGTTAATTTGCTGCGCCAGCTCGCCCAGCGGCGCGGTGGTGACGATGCCGCCCATGGCCGGGAAGATCTTGCCCTTGAGCTGTTTGGGTTCGAGCGTGTGGTACACGTCGCCGGCCAGCAGCACTTGGCGCGCGTCGATGCGGCCAAGGGCTGTGACCACTGCCGGCCGGTCGCCATGCACGATTTCCAGCACTTCGGAGTTCTCGTAAATCAACGCGCCCAGACTGTGCGCCGCGCGCGCTTCGCCCAGGCAGAGATTGAGCGGGTGCAGGTGCAGGTTGCGGGTATTTTTCAGTGCGCCCAGGTACAGCTCGCTGCCCAGCTGCTGACGCACACCGGCCTGATCGAGCAGGCTGACCTGATCGCCCATGCCACGCCGTTGCGCTTCGTCGTGAAAGGCGCGCAGTTCGTGCAGGTGCGCGGGTTTCATCGCGGCATGCAAGTGGCCGTGCTTGAGGTCGCAGGAAATCGCGTACTTGTGGACCCGTTGCTCGATGATTTCATGGCCGCGCCAGCGCAGGTGCCAGATGAAATCGTCGACCTCAGCGCCCAGGCGGCTGCGCATTTGCTCACGCATAGCCTCGTCGCCCGACAGGCTGCCGGTGACTTGCCCACCATTGCGCCCGCTGGCGCCCCAGCCGATGCGATTGCTCTCGACAATCGCGACCTTGAGCCCGCGTTCGGCCAGCTCGACGGCGCTGGCGACGCCGGTAAAGCCGCCGCCGATAATCACCACGTCAACACTGACCTGGCCGTGCAGCGTCGGGTAGTGGGTGGCGTCATTGAGGCTGGCGGTGTAATACGAGGCGCTGCGCTGGGCAGCACCGATGGCCGGGCGCATGGCTGCGGTCATGGTGTGATCCTTCTGATAAATGAATGTCGGCGAGGCCGTTTCGGATTAATCAGAGGTGTGCATCGGGCGGACGCGCATGACGGCAATGCCACAGCGCCCAGAAGGCCAGGATGATATTGAACAGTGGATTTTCGCAGGGACGCGCCTGCACCTTCGGGAAGGAAGGTTGCAGGTGGCGACGGAACACACGCAATAGCGAAATCATGGTTGCCGATGCTCCCATCGCGCGCGGTCGCGTTCAATCGCCGTTTGTGTACCTTCAGTTATGGCTTTGTTAAACAATCAGGGTTGATTGAGCGCAGTCACGTAGGCGCGAAACATGTCCGCCATGCCATCGGCGTACGCCTCGATCTCGCGGGTTGTTCGCGGGCTGCCGGAAAAATCCTTGCCCACCGAACTGAGCGTGGTCAGGATCAAATCGCAGGCCAGTGCGCGCGTCTGTTCAGGCACGTGGGGCAGTAATTCAAGCATGAACGTCTCAAATGCTTGCTGGCCTGCCGCGCGTACTTCCACGGCTTCGGGCGCATCGCGGTACAACGGCGCGGCGTCGTTGAGGGCTACACGCATCTGCGCTTCTTCGCATTCGGAATGGATAAACGCATGCACTAAGGTGCGTAGACGTTCAAGCGGCGCGATGTCGGTTTGTTCCAGGATGCGGCGCAACATCTGCGTGGTCTGCTGCCACTCATCGCTCTGCAAGCGAAACAGGATCGCCGCCTTGTTGGGGAAGTATTGATACACCGACCCTACACTCACGCCGGCTTTTTCCGCCACCCGCGCGGTGGTGAAACGCGTGGCGCCTTCCTTGGCCAAAACCTGAATAGCCGCCTCCAGGATCGCCGCCACCAGTTCGGTGGAACGCGCCTGTTGTGGCTGTTTGCGTGAGGAAATACGGGCGGTCTGGCGGGTTGTCATCTGGGGCTCCAGCGGCGGGGCTAACGCGAATAGCGAATGCGACGAATCACTCGCATACTTTTAATGCGACGGATTAGTCGCATGTTAGCCCCACCTTGACGGAAATCAATCATGACGACCCTGACCACTGCGCCACTGGCGCCCCTGATCGAACGCCTCTACGCACAAGCCAATGCGGCCACCAGCCCGATCATCAACAGCGTATCGGGCGAAGAGCGTGACCGCCTGATGCACAGCAAAACCGACTACCTTGAGCTCTACACGCTGCTCAAAGACCTGTGGCTGCCGGTCTCCCGCGACACCGGCAACTTGCTCTACATGCTGGCACGCAGCAGCAAAGCGCGGGCTATTGTTGAGTTTGGTACTTCGTTTGGCCTGTCCACTTTGTTCCTGGCCGCCGCACTGCGCGACAACGGCGGCGGTGTGCTGATTGGCAGCGAGTTCGAGCCGTCAAAAATCGCCCTGGCGCGCGAGCATTTCATCGAAGGCGGCGTGAGCGAGCTGATCGACATCCGTGAAGGCGATGCACTCGTGACGCTGGCCAGCGACTTGCCTGAGGCCGTCGACCTGTTGCTGCTGGACGGCGCCAAGGCTTTATATGGCGACGTGCTGAACCTGGTTGAAAAACACCTGCGGCCCGGCGCGCTGGTGGTGGCCGACAACACTGACTATTGCCCGCAATACCTGGCGCACGTGCGCGAGCCTGCGAACGGCTATCTGTCCGTGCCGTTTGCCGATGACATCGAACTTTCGATTCGCCTGCGCTGACAGGAGCGACCTTTATGCACGTATTTGTCACGGGAGCCACCGGCTGGTTCGCGATGATGGCCGGGGCCGACATGGCCGCCCCCAGCGCGCAAACCCGCGACCTGCTCGGTTGGGCGCCCAGCGGGCCGGACTTGCTGACAGACCTCGATCAAACTGATTACTTCACCCTCTGACAGGCGGTTTTCATGAATCAAAATGTCGTGCTGAAACTGCTGCCGATCACCCTGGCGGTGTTCGTCGGTTTCCTGATCATCGGCCTGCAGTTGCCGGTGCTGCCGTTGCACCTGAACCACACGCTGGGCATGAGCACGGTCGTGGTCGGCGGCTTGGTCGGTGCGCAGTTCGCCGCAGCATTGCTGTCGCGGGCCTGGGCCGGCAATTTTGCCGACATGCGTGGGCCCAAGCTTGCCCTGTTGATCGGCATGCTGGTGGCGGCCAGCTCCGGGGTGCTGTACCTGGCGTCGCTGGCCTTTGTCGACACCCCGGCGTTGTCGGTGTGGGTCCTGCTCGCCGGGCGTGTGGTGCTGGCGCTGGGCGAAAGCCTGATTGTCACCGGTTCCATGGGCTGGGGCATGGGCCTGGTCGGGCCGCAAAATGCCGGCAAGGTCATGGCCTGGATCGGCATTGCGATCTATGCCGCATTTGCGCTGGGTGCGCCCTTGGGCGTGGCGATCAATAGCCAGTGGGGCTTCAGTGGCATCTGTGTCGCGACGATGCTGTTGCCACTGTTCGCGTTTGCCATTGTGGCGGGGGCCAAGGGCGTCGCGCCCACCAGTCTGCGGCGCACCTCCTTTTATACGGTGCTCGGTGCGGTGTGGTTGCCGGGCCTGGGGCTGGCGTTTTCGAGTATCGGGTTTGGGGTGATCACCGCGTTTATCGCGCTGTTGTTTGCGTCCAAGGACTGGGGCAATGCGTCGTTCGCCTTCACGGCATTTGGCCTGGCGTTTATTGGCGCGCGGATCTTCTTCGGGCACTTGCCGGACAAACTCGGCGGTGCCAGGGTTGCGCTGGTGTGCGTGGTGATCGAAGCGGCGGGGCAGTTGCTGATCTGGCGCGCAGGTTCACCGGAGATGGCCTATCTGGGCGCGGCGTTGACCGGCTTCGGTTATTCGCTGGCATTCCCGGGTTTTGGCGTGGAGGCGATCAAGCGCGCGCCGCCACAAACCCGTGGGCTGGCCATGGGCGCGTACGTGGCGTTCCTCGATATTGCGCTGGGCATCAGCAGCCCGCTGGCCGGCGCCTTGGCCGGTGCTGCGGGCGTGGCGTCGGTGTACCTGGCGGGTGCCGTCGCGGTGGCGATGTCGTTGGTGGTGGCGTGGGTGCTGTTGGCTAAACAGCCTGCACTCAGCGCCTGCTGAACGCCAGGCGCGCGGCAAACAACACAAAGATCAGGCCGGTGGTGCGGTCCATCCACTGGATCACCTGTTCCCGGCGCAGGAACCCGGACAGCGGCCGGGTGGCGCCGATCAACAGCAGCGACCAGACCAGGCCGAGCACCACATGAATGCTCACCAGGCCGAAGGTCCAGGCGATCAATGAATGGCCTTGGGGGATAAACTGCGGCAGGAACGACACGTAGAAAATCCCCACCTTGGGGTTCAGCACATTGCCCAGCATGCCCTTGAGGAACCAGTTGCCGCTGGGCTTGCCATCGGCCTCAACCGACGACAGTGAGCGGCGCGGCCGCAACAGCATGTTCATACCCAGCCAGGCCAGGTAAGCCGCACCGCAATACTTGAGCAGGTTGAACGCCACCTCCGACACTGCAATCAACGCGCCCAGCCCAAAGGCCACGGCCGCGCCCCACAACAGGCAGCCGGCGTTGATGCCCAGTGTGGCATGCAGCGCCTGGCGCTTGCCTTCGACCGTGGCAGTGCGCAGCACCAAGGCGGTGTCGAGCCCAGGCGTGAGGGTCAGCAGGGTGGCGGCGAAGGTGAAGGCGAGGAGGTTATCGGTGATGGACATGGGCGCATGGCTTCGGCGTTAGGTTGAGGGAAACGTTAGCACCGATCGGCAGGCCATTCGGAAAACCCTGAGACTTCCCGGCGAAAATCTTCATAATGGCGGCCAATTTGTTTAGCTCGTTATTCTGGTGTGCCCGCATGGAAATTAAGGTCAACTTTCTCGACAACCTTCGGCTTGAAGCCAAGTTCGATGACTTCACGGTAATTGCCGACCAACCGATTCGCTACAAAGGCGATGGTTCGGCACCGGGGCCGTTCGATTACTTCCTGGCTTCGTCGGCGTTGTGTGCGGCGTACTTTGTGAAGCTGTACTGCGAAACGCGCAATATCCCCACGGACAATATTCGCCTGTCGCAGAACAACATCGTCGACCCGGAAAACCGCTACAACCAGATCTTCAAGATCCAGGTCGAGTTGCCGGCGGACATCTCCGACAAAGACCGCCAGGGCATCCTGCGTTCCATCGACCGTTGCACCGTGAAGAAAGTCGTGCAGGCCGGACCGGAATTCGTGATTGAAGAGGTGGAAAACCTCGACGCCGATGCCCAGGCGTTGCTGATGCCTGATTCTACTTCAGAGGCAGGCACTTACATCGCGGGCAAAGACCTGCCGCTGGAGCAGACCATCGCCAACATGTCGGGCATCCTCGCCGGCCTGGGCATGAAGATTGAAATCGCCTCGTGGCGCAATATCGTGCCCAACGTGTGGTCGCTGCATATCCGCGATGCACACTCGCCGATGTGCTTCACCAACGGCAAGGGCGCAACCAAGGAAGGCGCGCTGGCGTCGGCATTGGGCGAGTTTATCGAGCGGCTCAACTGCAACTTCTTCTACAACGACCAGTTCTGGGGTGAGGAACTGGCCAACGCGCCGTTCGTGCATTACCCGGATGAGCGTTGGTTCCAGCCGGGCCGCAACGATGAGCTGCCGCCTGAAATCCTCGACGCCTACTGCCTGAAAATCTACAACCGCGATGGCGAGCTGCGCGGCTCGCACCTGTACGACACCAACTCGGGTAATGAAGAACGCGGCATTGTTTCTTTGCCATTCGTGCGCCAGTCCGATGGCGAGGTGGTGTACTTCCCGTCCAACCTGATCGAAAACCTCTACCTCAGCAACGGCATGAGCGCGGGCAATACCCTGGCTGAAGCCCAGGTGCAGTGCCTGTCGGAGATTTTCGAGCGCGCGGTGAAACGCGAAATCATCGAAGGCGAATTCGCGCTGCCGGACGTACCCGCTGAAGTGATCGCCAAATACCCGGGGATTCTCGCCGGTATTCAAGGCCTGGAAGCCCAAGGCTTCCCGGTGCTGGTCAAGGATGCGTCGCTGGGCGGTGAATTCCCGGTGATGTGCGTGACCTTGATGAACCCGCGCACCGGCGGCGTATTTGCCTCGTTCGGCGCTCACCCAAGCCTGGAAGTGGCGCTGGAGCGCAGCCTCACTGAACTGCTCCAGGGCCGCAGCTTCGAAGGCTTGAACGATTTGCCGCAGCCGACCTTCGAAGGCCACGCAGTGACCGAGCCGAACAACTTCGTCGAACACTTTATCGATTCCAGCGGTGTGGTCTCGTGGCGCTTCTTCAGCGCCCAGTCGGATTACGAATTCGTCGAGTGGGATTTCTCGGGCCACGGTGAAGACTCCAACGCCCAGGAAGCCGCGACCTTGTTCGGCATTCTCGAAGGTATGGGCAAAGAGTCCTACATGGCGGTGTACGAGCACCTCGGCGCAACGGCCTGCCGCATCCTGGTGCCGGACTACTCGGAAATCTATCCGGTGGACGATCTGATCTGGGACAACACCAACAAGGCGCTGTTTTTCCGTGCCGATATCCTCAACCTGCACAGCCTCAGTGAAGACGAGCTCAAGGCACTGGCTGAGCGCCTGGTGGAGAGCGAGCTGGACGACTACACCGACATCACCACCTTGATCGGCATCGAATTCGACGACAACACCGCATGGGGTCAGCTGACCATCCTCGAGTTGAAACTGCTGATCTACCTCGCCTTGCAGCAATACGAAGAGGCTAAAGAGTGCGTGGAGATGTTCCTGCAGTACAACGACAACACCGCTGAGCGTGGCCTGTTCTACCAGGCGGTGAATGCGGTGCTGGAGATGCAGTTGGACGAGGACTTGGAACTCGAGGATTACGAGGCCAACTTCCGTCGCATGTTTGGTAACGAGCGCATGGACGCGGTGATCGGCTCGGTCAACGGCACGGTGCGTTTCTATGGCTTGACGCCGACCAGCATGAAGTTGGAAGGCCTGGACCGGCATTTGCGCTTGATCGACAGCTATAAAAAGCTGCACTCGGCACGCGCCAACATCACCTCAGCCTGACGCGTAAAACCCTGTGGGAGCTGGCTTGCCTGCGATAGCATCACCTCGGTACATCTGAAACACCAAGGTGCCTGCATCGCAGGCAAGCCAGCTCCCACATTTGACCGAAACCTGCCTTTAGGTCAGCGCCACTGCCAAACCTGCGGGTGGCAACATTATTTAAAGGGTTACGCTAGACCTAATGTGGGAGCGGGCTTGCTCGCGAAAGCGGTGGGTCAGTCTATGTATCCGGTGACTGATACGCCGCCTTCGCAGGCAAGCCCGCTCCCACCTTTGACCGAGACCTGGCTTTAGGTCAGCGCCACTGCCAAACCTGCGGGTGCCAAGATTATTCAGGGTGACGCTAGACCTAATGTGGAAGCGGGCTTGCTCGCGAAAGCGGTGGGTCAGTCTATATATCCGGTGACTGATACGCCGCCTTCGCAGGCAAGCCAGCTCCCACCTTTGGCCGAGACCTGGCTTTAGGTCAGCGCCACTGCCAAACCTGCGGGTGGCAACATTATTTAAAGGGTGACGCTACACCTAATGTGGGAGCGGGCTTGCTCGCGAAAGCGGTGGTTCAGTCTATATATCCAGTGACTGATACGCCGCCTTCGCAGGCAAGCCAGCTCCCACATTTGACCGAGACCTGGCTTTAGGTCAGCGCCAGTGCCAAACCTGCGGGTGCCAAGATTATTCAGGGTTACGCTAGACCTAATGTGGGAGCGGGCTTGCTCGCGAAAGCGGTGGTTCAGTCTATATATCCAGTGACTGATACGCCGCCTTCGCAGGCAAGCCAGCTCCCACATTTGACCGAGACCTGGCTTTAGGTCAGCGCCACTGCCAAACCTGCGGGTGGCAACATTATTTAAAGGGTGACGCTACACCTAATGTGGGAGCGGGCTTGCTCGCGAAAGCGGTGGGTCAGTCTATATATCCAGTGACTGATACGCCGCCTTCGTAGGCAAGCCAGCTCCCACATTTGGATCTTCGTTGTCAGGGCGGTTTGGGTTAGATCAGCGCCAACGCCTGCGCCAAGTCGGCCCGCAGGTCTTCCACATCTTCAACACCCACCGACAGCCGCACCAAGCCATCGCCAATGCCCAGCTGCGCCCGCGTCGCCGCTGGAATGCTGGCATGGGTCATGATCGCCGGGTGTTCGATCAGGCTTTCGACGCCGCCGAGGCTCTCGGCCAACGCAAAGATCTTCACGTTTTCCAGGAAGCGTGTTGCGCCCGCCAGATCACTGTTCAGGTCGACTGAAATCATCCCGCCAAAACCGCGCATTTGCTTGCGTGCCAGCTCATGTTGCGGGTGGGACGGCAGGCCTGGGTAGTAAACGCGCGAGACTTGCGGCTGCTGTTCCAGCCAGGTGGCCAAATCCAGGGCATTGCTGCAATGGCGCTCCATGCGCAGCGCCAGGGTTTTCACGCCGCGCAGGGTCAGGAAGGCATCGAACGGGCCGGCAATCGCACCCACCGAGTTTTGCAGGAAACCCAGGCGCTCGGCCAGCTCAGGGTTGTGGCCGACGATGGCGATGCCGCCGATCACGTCGGAGTGGCCGTTAAGGTATTTGGTGGTGGAGTGCACCACGATGTCGAAACCCAGCTCGAGCGGACGCTGGATCCACGGGCTGGCGAAGGTGTTGTCGGCCACGCAGAGGATGCCGCGGTCGCGGCAGATGCGTGCGATGGCGCTCAGGTCCGTGAGGCTCAGCAGCGGGTTGCTCGGGGTCTCGACCCAGACCATGCGCGTGTCGTCTTGCAGCGACGCTTCAAACGCCGACAGGTCGCTTAAGTCGACAAAGCTGAAGCGGTGCCCGGCGCTGCGTTGGCGCACCTTGTCGAACAGGCGGAAGGTGCCCCCGTACAGGTCATTGCCGGAGACGATATGCGCGCCGGCATCGAGCAGTTCCAGCACGGTGGAAATCGCCGCCAGCCCCGAGGCAAAGGCAAATGCCTGGCTGCCGCCTTCAAGGTCGGCCACGCAACGCTCCAGGGCGAAACGCGTCGGGTTATGCGAGCGACCGTAGTCAAAGCCCTTGTGCACGCCGGGGCTGTCTTGCAAATAGGTGGAGTTGGCATAGATCGGCGGCATCAGCGCTCCCGTGGTCGGGTCGGGTGATTGCCCGGCGTGGATCACGCGGGTGGCAAAGGCGCTTTTATCAGGCTGACTCATGCAAGGGATCTCCGTAGGTGATTAAGCAGGTCGACGCGAGTGATCAGGCCATGGAAGCCTGAGTCGTCAGCAATGATGGCGACCAGGCCGCGATCGAGTTCCGCCTGCAGCTCTGCGAGGCTGGCACTCGGGGCCAGGGTTTGCAAGGTGTCGGACATGGCGCTGGCGACAAGCATGGAAAAGTCTGCGGCGTCGTGATGCAACCCCAACAGAATGTCGGACTCATCGATTACGCCGACCAGCTTCTGGCCATCCACCAGCACCGGCAGTTGCGACACGTCGGCCAGGCGCATGCGCTGGAAGGCTGTAAGCAAGGTGTCATCGGGGCCGACGCTGATTACGCGGCCATCCTCGAAGCGGCGGGAGATCAAGTCGCGCAGGTCGCCGTAGTGTTTGTAGTGCAGCAGGCCCGCGTCGTTCATCCACTGGTCGTTGTAGACCTTGGACAGGTAGCGCGTGCCGGTGTCGCAGACGAAGGTGACCACGCGTTTGGGCTCGGTCTGCTCGCGGCAATAACGCAAGGCGGCGGCGAGCAGGGTACCGGTGGACGAACCGCCCAGAATGCCTTCGGCCTTGAGCAATTGGCGGGCGTGGTCGAAGCTTTCTTCATCGCTGATGGAATAGGCGTGGCGCACGCTGGACAGGTCGGCAATCGAGGGAATGAAGTCCTCGCCGATGCCCTCTACGGCCCACGAGCCTGGGGTTTGCATCTTGCCACTGCGGCTGTATTCAGCCATCACCGAGCCCACCGGGTCGGCCAATACCATGGCCAAGTCCGGTTGCACCCGTTTGAAGAAGCGGGTCAGGCCGGTGAGGGTGCCGGCCGAACCGACGCCCACCACAATCGCGTCCACATCATGCTGGGTTTGCGCCCAGATCTCCGGCGCGGTACTGGTTTCGTGGGCCAGCGGGTTGGCCGGGTTGTTGAATTGGTCGGCGAAGAAGGAATCGGGAATGTCCTTGGCCAAACGCGCGGCCATATCCTGGTAATACTCGGGGTGGCCCTTGCCGACGTCGGAGCGGGTGATATGCACCTCGGCGCCCATGGCCTTCAAGTGCAGCACCTTTTCGGTGGACATTTTGTCGGGCACCACCAGCACCACGCGGTAGCCTTTGGCCCGGCCGACCAGCGCCAGGCCCAAGCCGGTGTTGCCGGCGGTGGCTTCGATGATGGTGCCGCCGGGGCGCAGGCGGCCGTCGCGCTCGGCGGCGTCGATCATCGCCAGGCCGATGCGGTCCTTGATCGAACCACCGGGGTTTTGCGATTCAAGCTTGAGAAACAGCGTGCACAGGCCGGTATCAAAACGGCTGACCTTGACCAGCGGCGTATTGCCGATCAGTTCGAGTACGGCGGGACGGGAAAGCGTGGGCATGTTGTCACCTGGGTACGTATAGGCGTAGGAAGGGGGACAGCAAAAATGTAAAGCATGGCTTGGAACATAGGCCGGGATCGCGCCGGTCGCAACCGGGCGGTCCGTTGGATGTCTTTTTTTGGCGCATGAGCGGGTGTTGACGGTTATTCGCCGCGCCTTGAAACCTGCTGCAAGCGCTCTATCACCGCAGTGCTGGCCGTTTGCATCGGTGCGCGCAACTCACTGCTGATCAACCCTTCCAGCGCCAACGCAGCCTTCACCGGCGCCGGGTTGGGCTCCATAAACAGCGTGCTGATCAGTGGTATCAAGTTGAAAAACGTTGCCCGGGCTTCGCTCAGTTGGTTATCCCGCACTTGCTGGCACAGCGCCACAAAGTCCTCGGTACGTACATGCGCCGAGGCCGCAATCGCGCCACTGGCGCCCAGGCACAGCGCGTTGAACATCTGCATGTCCTCGCCACACAGCACATCCACCTCGCCACTGGCGAGCAGCGCCAAGGTGGTCGCCAGGTTACCGCCGCAGTCCTTGATCGCGACGATGCGTTGATGCTTGACGATGTTCAGCAGCGTGGCTTGTTCAAAGGTCACGCCGGTACGGTAAGGAATGTCATACAGCACAATCGGCACGCTGGAGGCATCGGCCACCGTGCGGAAAAACGCTTCAAGGCCAGCCTGGGAAGGGCGGATGTAGCTCGGTGCCGGCACCAGCAAACCGGCCAGCGGGCGCTTGAGGATTTCGCCCTGGAACTGCAGCAGTTCAATCTGGTTGTTGCCCGCCAGGCCCATCACCACGCGGTGCGCGGGCGCCAGCTGTAACACCGCATCGAGCACGGCCAACTGTTCTTGGCGGCTGAGCGAAGCGGCTTCGCCGGTGGTGGTGCACACCATGATCCCGGCCACGTGCTTTTCCAGCAGGTGGCTGACCAGCCGGCGCAGGCCGATAAAGTCGATGGCGCCGTCATGAAACGGCGTGACCACGGGAACCCAGATACCTTGAAACGATGACATGCACTTTCTCCTGATGGTTGACCGCTTAAGTCACCGTCAGAAGGGCAGAGGGATTGTGCAAAGGGAGGGAGGTCCGTCGCGCTCAATGTCCTGTCAGCTCATCTGACGGGACAGCGCGCCCCGGTCACATGAGCGACTGTTTCTTCGATTTGAGGGCGTGCGCCACGCAACCTTGCGCCTTGGCCATCAAGCCAATAACGCAAAGGTTAACGAAAGACGATGCAGACATGCGCGGGAACACCCTGAATAAGGCTTTCATCTTCAGCGGATGTGACGGGATGTGTCAACCCCGCCGGAGTTGCTCGCGCACAAAATCGGCGATCTCGGCGGCCAGCTCCGCATCTTCCGGCGCGCCCATGAAACCGCCATGGGGCATGGCCTCGAACACATGCAGCTGCGCCGGCACCCGCGCCTGGCGCAAGGCGCGGTGCAGGCGCACGGTGTTGGACAGGAACAGATCCCGCGTGCCGCTTTGCAGGAACGTCGGCGGGAAGCCCTGCGTAAAATCGCCGAACAGCGGCGACAGGTACGGGTGGGACAAGTCCGCGCCGTTGGCATACAGCAGATTCACGTTCATCAGTGGGTTGGGCAGCACCACGTCAACGGTGCGGTTTACCTGGAAACTGTCGCCGGACTCGGTGAGGTCGACTTCAGGCGACAGCAGCACCAGCGCCGCTGGCAACGGCAAGCCTTCGTCACGGGCGCGCAATACCATGGCCGCCGCGAGGTTGCCGCCCGCCGAACGCCCGCCGATCACGATATGTTCCGGCGCGTGATGCTTGAGCACGTGGCGGTAGGTGGCCAGGCAGTCATCCAGCGCTGCGGGGTAGGGATGGTCGGGTGGCATGCGGTAGTCCACGCCGTAGCAGATCACGTCGTGCAGGTCGGCTTGTTTGCCAGCAGCGATGCGGCAGTTCTCGCCGCCACCGAACACCAGCGCACCACCGTGCAGGTCGATATAGGCGAAGGATGTGGCAGTTGCGGGGGTGGCGACGTGCACGGTGGCGTTTTCGACGTTGAGGGTGTGCAGGCTGGCCCGCAGGGCCGCGGCTTGCCCGGCGTTGGCGTAGTTCTGGGCGACGGCGGTTTGCAGAACGCGCCAGCCGTCATGGTCCGCAGGGGGAGGCATCGCGTGCAGCGCGTTGAGAGGCACGCCGTCGGCGCCGACCAGGCGATGGAGAGTCGCCTGGGCTTGGGGGCTGATCGATTGCGGCACGGAGATCGTGCGAGGTTCAAGTTTGATGCCGTGGTTCATGGGCTGACAGCTCGCGTTCGACGACTTTGGGGTGTCAGGATGCCAGAACGCGGTCGGGTGTGGGAGTTGGCTCGCCACACCAAGCCGCTCGCCACACAAGTCAGTCCCCGGCCACGGCGGCTTCGATGGCGGCCACGTCGATTTTGGTCATGGTCATCATCGCGTCAAAGGCGCGCTTGGCGATGACCGGGTCGGGGTGGGTTACCGCCTCGGTCAGCACGCGCGGAGAGATCTGCCACGATAACCCCCACTTGTCCTTGCACCAGCCACACGCACTGGCCTGGCCACCGTTGTCGATGATGGCGTGCCAATAACGGTCGGTTTCGGCCTGATCGTCCGTTGCCACCTGGAAGGAAAACGCTTCAGTGTGCGCGAATGCAGGCCCACCGTTGAGGCCCAGGCAGGGGATGCCCAGAACAGTGAACTCGACGGTCAACACGTCGCCCTGTTTACCGGCCGGGTAGTCGCCCGGCGCGTGGTGTACGGCTTTCACGGCGCTGTCCGGGAAGGTCTTGGCATAGAACGTCGCGGCTTCCAGGGCGGTGCCGTTGTACCAGAGGCATAGAGTGTTTTTGTTGTTCATCTCGGCTCTCCACGGTTTTTATCAATCAAAGCTGTTGTTCAATCGCCGCCTTATCAATCACCGACCAGACGTGCGCGATTTTCCCGTCGACGACTTCATAGAATACGTTTTCATCGAAGGAAACCCTCCTGCCGTTGATCGGCAGCCCGAAGAATTCCCCTCGTGGGCTCACGTTGAAATTCAACCGGCTGGCTACCGTGGGCGGGTCGGCGACCAGCAGTTGGATGCGGAACACCAGGTCGGGAATTTCGCGAAAGTCCCGTTCCAGCATCGCGCGGTAGCCTGCCAGGCCGACGCGGGTGCCGTTATAGGTCACCTGCGGGTGGACGAAGTCGCCGAGGTGTTGCCAATCCTGATGGTTGAGGCAGTCGATATAGCCTCGGTAAAGGTCGGCGAGTTCGTTTCGGGTCATGCCGTGTTCCTCTGTGTTCCAGCCTTTGCTTGCGCCTATCACCATGGTTCTCATCGACTTAATCCTGGTGTCTGTTCACGGCTCACCGGTTATGTCGCCCAGCAACTCCTCAGGCCCCTCCGCAAGTGAATAGATCTTTTCCAGCACCGCCACTACGGCTAACTCTTGGGGGGAAAGCTGTTTTTCCTTTTTTGGCCGATTGCAGACCTTCGTGAGAGGCAGCAGTCGGCCAGAGGCGGTCGCTCACTATCCGCAGCGATTCACTGATTGTAGTAGCGGTTGATCGCGGCCTTGATCTGGGTGATACGGGCTAGCTGCCCCGCAGTCTCCATCGTGCTCCTGGTGCTTGACCCTATAGTGGCTATAACCCTCACTCTGGTAGCACGCCCGTATTTAATAGGAATTCATGATGGACAACCGCATCCCTCCGCCGCTGGTTGCTACCCTTTTCGGCTTATTGATGGGGTTCGCTGCTCGATACTTACCGGGTGCCATGGAGCTGACTATCGAGTGGCGCACTCGCCTGGCGCTGGTGGTGTTGCTAGCAGGCGTAGCTATTTGTCTAGCCGGCGTGCTGTCCTTTCGCAGGGCTCGCACCACGGTCAACCCGCTGAAGCCGGAAACGGCTTCGGCTCTGGTCAGCTCGGGCGTCTACAGATATACACGCAACCCCATGTACTTAGGCTTCGCCACAGTCCTGATAGCCTGGTCAATCTTTCTCGCCTGGCCACCGGCACTCCTAGGTGTGCTGGGCTTCGTGATGTACATGAACATCTTTCAGATCGGGCCGGAGGAGCGGGCCCTTGCCAGTCTTTTCGGGAGAGAATTCACGCGATACTGCAGCCAGGTCAGACGTTGGCTTTAGCGAGGCAAACGTCCGCTTTTGGCCAAAAACGGAGATTAACCACACCCATTTACAAAGCCAGTTTTCGAGTTGCCAATGCCCATTCTTGAATACACGGGTATCTGACCATGCGCCTCAGTAATCAGTTTGCAGGCCAGCCATGCTGAGCATCCCGCTACGAACGGCTGGTCGTATTCATCAATCTCGAATAACTCCGCCCCTGCACGCGTCAGCTTATCTGGGTTCGCTGGCGAGGCTATGGGTTCCCAATTCATGCGTCAGTTTAAGCTGCGCTACGGTGGGAACCTGATGTGATCTTTTAGATGTGCTTGTGCATTGAGCGCGCTGATTGAGGATTTAATGATTTGGATGTGTGTAGTAAATCTTGCTGACCACAGTCCACTTGCCATCGACCTTCAGCAGATGAAAGAAGTCTGTGAAGGAAATACCAGACATGTCGTTGGCGTCGATGCGAGCACTCGCCGCGGTACCCACGATCTCGATGCTGGTGATAGCGGCCTGTGCGTTAGGAGAGGGTCGGAAATCCTTGTCGACCCCATCGAAGAGGCTTTGAATCGGGCCGCCTACCAACTGGCCATCGGCGCCGACGCCGTACATCGTTGCATTCTTGCTGAATGCGGGCTTCATGATGCTGCTCTTGGCTTGCTTGCAGCCCTCGATGTACGTGCTTAGCACTTCGGTGATGGCTTGGTATTCTTGTACATAGGCAGGGTTGTTCATGGCTTTACTACTGACAGCGTGTTGATCGCGCGGTAGTTCTTCTGCTTGAGCAGTCACGCTTAGGCCCGTCACCATTGCCACGAAAACTAACGCCCTGAGAACAGTCGTTTTCATTTAGTTGTTCCTAATTAAGGGTTGCATGTGCTGATTAATGTTCAGCTGCAAAAAAACGCAGTGACATCGCGAGACACTTTGTGCCGCTGTAGCCTCGCGATGAAATGAGTGGCGTGTTTTTTGTCATGAATGCCGCAGCGTTGCCGTGACCTGCGGGCTCATTGTTTTTGCAATGACTGGCTTAGGTTCGTCTTGAGTTCTTGCGATGCTTGCGCGATCGCGCTTTGCACTGCCGGCAGATGGTTGAACGCGTTCGATAGCCCAAAATCGTGAATCATGCCGTTGTAGCGCACCGACTTCACCTGCACACCCGCAGCGTCGAGCTTGCGGCCGTAAGCTTCGGCTTCATCGCGCAGGACATCGAATTCAGCAGTCTGGATCAACGTCGGCGGCAAGCCTTTCAACTGCTCGGGCGTCGCCTGCAGCGGCGATGCGTAAATCTGCTTGCGTGCCTCGACGTCGGTTGTGTAGTTGTCCCAGAACCACACCATGAGGTCTTTGGTCAGGAAGTAGCCGTTGGCAAACTCCTGGTACGACGGCGTGTCGAAGTTTGCATCGGTTACCGGGCACAGCAATAGTTGCGAACGCAGTGCAGGTGAGCCTTTCTCGTTCGCCATCAGGGCAACAGCTGCGGCCAGGTTGCCACCTGCGCTGTTACCCGCTACGGCCAGGCGCTTGCCGTCGACGTTGAGCTCATGGCCATGCTCGGCCACCCATTTGGTTGCGGCATAGGCTTGCTCGATGGCAACGCCGTATCCCGCCTCAGGCGACAGGCTGTAGTTAACGAACACCGCCACCGCGCCAGAGCCCGCCACCAGGTCACGCACCAGCCGTTCGTGTGTTGGGAAGTCGCCCAGCACCCAGCCGCCACCGTGGAAGTACATGAACGCGGGCAGGGTCTTCTGTTGGCTGCCGGCCGGGCGCACGATGGTCAGTTTCAGGTCGCTGTCATTGACACGAATCGTCTTTTCGCTGACCTCAGCTGCCGGCAAGGCCACGTTGGAGGCGGCCTGGGCACCCGCCAGCGCGGCGCGGGCATCGGTCGGCGACATGCTGTCGAGCGTCTGGCCGCCCTCAAGGGACTGCAAGAATTTTGCTACGTTGTGCTCGACGCCGGGCCGTTCGGCTGCAGCGGCGCTACCAAGCGACAGGGCCACGACGGAAAGGGCGAAAGCGGAGGTGAGAGGTTTCATGCTGTTTCCTTTTTATCGCCTGAGTGTGTGCGTCATTAAATAGCGGCCTGTTCTATTACTTTGCTACGCCTGCCGTCAGGCGATCGACGTCAGCGGATTTCAGACGGTGTGCCGGACGCACAGTTGCAGCGCCGCTCGGCTGCAAAAAAAAGCCCGACAGATGAGGTTGAAAGCCTCATCTGCCGTGTGCTCAAGGAAGGCAGATATTCAAGGTGCGACGTGGGTGTGGAAGATCTTGTTGACGACTGTCCACTTGCCATCGACTTTCAGCAGGTTGAAGAAATCTGTAAAGCAAAAGCCCGATACGTCATTGGTGTCGATGCGCGCGCTGGCAGCGGTGCCTACGATGTCGATTTTGACGATTACACCTTGAGCTTCAGGAGAAGGGCGGAACGCGCTGTCAATACCATCGAACAATGTCTGAATCGGGCCACCGGTCAACTTACCGTCGCCATCGACGCTAAACATCGTTGCTTGCTCACTGAAAGCTGGCTTCATGATGCTGCTTTTGGCCTGCTTGCAGCCTTCGTTATATTTGTTCAGTACCTCGACGATGGCTTGATATTCCGGCACATAAGTAGGTTTGTTCATGTTTGTATTCCTGGTTGTTAATTCGAGTCATGTTAAAAAAACGGCCACTTTTGGCTGGCACTAAGATCAACCCCGGCGTCCATCCGCTGGGGCCCAAGGTCTCACTTTTGAAGTGTTACCCAGTTGGCTTATCCAGCGAGCGTAGGCCAATCGGTGTAACCCTTTGCGCCGTTACCGTAATAGGTTTCGCGTGGCGCAACAGCGAGTTCTGCACCTTCTTTTAATCGACGCACCAAATCCGGATTGGCAATAAACGGGCGACCAAAAGCCACTGCATCGACCTTGTCTTCAGCACGGCGGGTAACGGCCAGTTCGATGTCGTAATTGTTGTTGCCGATGTAGGGGCCTTTGAACCGTGCACGTAACGCATCGAGATCTACGTTCTCGGGAACAGTGCGTGACGTAGCGGTAGCGCCCTCGACAAAATGCATATAGGCGAGCTGGAAGCGATTCAGTTGCTCAATCAGATAGCCATAAGTGTGCATTACCTGGCTGTCCAAGGGCGTGTTGCCGGCATCTGGCGTCACGGGAGAGAGGCGAATGCCAACGCGGTCATGACCCCAGATCTCGACGACTGCGGCGGTTACTTCCAGCGTGAGTCGTGTGCGATTCTCAATCGAACCCCCATAGTGGTCGGTTCGCTGATTGGTAGAGTCGCGCAGGAACTGATCGAGCAAATAGCTATTGGCAGAGTGCACTTCAACACCATCAAAGCCGGCGCGTTTTGCGCATGCGGCGGCGTGTCGGTACTGCTCGATAATGTCTGGGATCTCGGATGTTTCCAGCGCTCGCGGCATGGAGACGTCCATCATTCCCTTTTCCGTGAAGGTCTGGCCTTCGGCTTTAATCGCCGAGGGCGCTACCGGTGCCGTGCCATCGGGCTGCAGGTCCACATGCGAGAAGCGCCCCACATGCCACAGTTGGCAAACAATAAGTCCACCCGCGGCATGCACCGCATCTGTTACCCGTTTCCAGCCTGCTACGTGCGCTTCAGTCCAGATGCCTGGCGTCAATGCATACCCCCGCGCTTGCTCGGAAATATTGGTCGCTTCACTAATGATCAGACCGGCGCTGGCACGTTGTGCGTAGTAGCGGGCGTGCATTTCGTTGGGTACGCCTTCTGGCCCCATGCGGCTGCGCGTTAACGGGGCCATGACAATACGGTTAGCCAGAGATAAGGCGCCTAAAGTTATTGGAGTGAAAAGATCCGTTGATGGGTTGTTGAGTGCCATTGTGATTCCTAGTGATAACTGTTCTGCCGGAGGAAACGCCTTGCTGTATCAACTATGGAGGTCAATAATAATGACGTAAATAGTCATAGGCGTGGATACAGTATGATCAAAAAAGTCATAATGCAGAGCCCGACGCGCGCTGAGGGCATAGAGGGTTCACTTCCTTTGCCGCCGGTGCATTTCCCCGGTCTTTTAACCTTCGAGGCTGCCGCCAGACATTTGAACTTCGCTCGCGCCGCCGCAGAAATCGGTGTCACGCCAACGGCGGTATCACGCACGATCAAAAGTGTAGAAGCGCAACTCAATGTGCGGCTATTCAATCGAACAACACGCAGTGTCAGCCTGACCGAGGCCGGCGCGTCATTGAACGCAGCATTAGCACCTGCGCTTGCTTTGATTAGAGACTCCTTGTCACAAGTCTTGCTCGCGACTGATCAACCATCGGGCACAGTGCGCCTCAACTCTTCGTACGTTGCATACCGCATCTTGATCGAACCGCATCTAACCGCCTTTATGGAAAAATTCCCGCTGATTAATGTCGAGGTATCACTGGATAACCAACTTGGCGATATCGTTAATGCCGGTTTCGATATCGGCATGCGCATGGGCAAAAGAGTGCAAAACGACATGGTCGCGGTACAACTGGGAGCGGCACAAAAAAGAATTGTGGTGGCTGCGCCTGATTACTTCAGCACGCGGGTTGAGCCACAGACGCTGGAGCAACTGCTGAAGCACAACTGCATTCGTCAGCGGTATTCAGTTGGCGGAAGATTCTTTGAATGGAAGTTCGACGATGGCGGGCAAATGGTTCAAATCGATGTTCAAGGGCGTTTTATTTTTGACGAAATGAGATCCGTCCTTGATGCGGCAATACAAGGCCAAGGCATTGGTTTCGTTTTCGAGGACTTCGCGAAGCAAGCGTTAGAAAACGGTACGCTTAGTCAGATATTGAAGCAGCACAGCGGCATGGACGATGCGTTTCATCTTTACTACCCCCATCGTAAACACATGCCCGGCAAGCTGCGTGCGTTTGTTGATTTCATGCGCAGTGCTAATAAGGTGGGAGAGTGCTGATTTAACTTTCCCGATGCATGCGATGGGGAGGGTGCAGGAGATTAGTGCTCGTTAAAGGCAAGTGGCCCCAGGCTGTCGGTTTTCAGTGCGACGTCCTTGCTGATTATCTTGATCATTGGGTGGATGTTCGATCGCCGTCTATCGATGTTGGCGCTAATCAGCCAAGCGTTGCCCGGACGGGCACCGATGATGCTCTAAAGAGTGATCGTGCGCCCACATCGCGGTTTCAGCAGGAGGATCTGGCAGCGACCTCGAACGCGAATGTGGTGCCGGCGAGGCAGGCGGGGCGGGTTGAATAGGTGTGGCAGTATTGGCATTCTGCCTGGCGACTCACGGACCTGACGGGATGTCGGGTTTACATCCTGCTCCATTACTTGCTTGGAATGTGCTCATGGACAACGCTGGAACCGCTTTGCTGCCCTTTGTTGGAGAGGCCTCGCTGGAAAGCCTGAAGAAATCCGCCTTGATGGTCGACAAGATAGCCCTAGTGTTCCTGACCAGCATTCCCCGTGCGAAACGTGCGCGCTTTCCCTTGTCAGTCGCCTACTACAACGAAGATCAAATTCGCCGCGTCTCAGTCGATCTCGACTACCTGTTCAAAAATGGTGTTCTGGATGCTCCAGCGCAAGAACCAATATCGTCAGGGTTCGAGATGGAAGATTTTGACCGCAACCTCCCGGTATGGGTCATCAGGACAGCACATAGCACGCATTACTTTCAGCCGGGGAAAGGTTCGTTCGAAGAAACGCTCTCGGAAATGACCCGTCGCGAATTGTTCATGGAAGCGACGCCTGAATTGGGAATCTCCGGAATCCGCAACTCGTTGCATAACATCCCCATCATCCTTGACAGCAGATCCCTGAAACAACAGCAATCCAAGGCTGCGTCCCAAGGCAACCAAAATCTAGTTCTTGATCTGCTGCTTGCCAATGTTCCTCAACCCGGCCTCGACACTCCATGGGAAGCGATAGTCGATTGGCGAAATGATGAGGAAGCGAAGATCAAATTCAGGCGTCTGAAACACTGGATGAACAAAACCTCCGAACGCAAGGACATGAACCCCGATCACCTTAAGGATGAGGTTCTGTGCCTTCTGGATGAGTACCAGCAATACATGAAAATCCAGAAAACGAAATTCTCGACCAGCAACCTGAGAACCATTGTTACTGGCGCTGCGGAGGTACTCGAGTCGTTGACCAAACTCAAATTCAAAGCGCTCGCAGAAATGCCATTCAAGATCAGTGAGGCTCACTTGGCCGTACGTGAAGCCGAATTGAAAGCGCCCGGCAGAGAGTTGGCTTACATTGTTGATGCCTACGACCATTTCAAGTGATTCTATCCGGCTAGCCGGAACCCTCAGCCCTTGCCCGAGTTTGCGGACCCTGTTCAGCAAGGTTCTTGGCGGTACAGCTGCAGCATCGTGTCGATGTTGCAGGAAGGCGGCGAGCAAATCGGACGGTGCAAGGGGGCGTGGCCTGATGCGGGAACTGGAGTGAGTCAGCAAAGCCCGCTCGCCACAATAATAATGCTCGCCTGTTTCTAAGGGTGAGAGGGCTTGCGAGCGATCAAATCGAAGCGGTGCCAGTCCAGTGATCCGCAAGGGGTTTGGGTTGATGTCTGCGACTCACGAAGCAGCGCAACCTCCAAACCGTCGCACATATCGCGTACGGCCTGCTCGGTGTGGAAAGTCATGTGCGTACGCGTTGCCCAGCTATGCTGGAGACCAAAAAAATGCCCGACAAATACTCCGCCCGGTTCCAGAGCCTGCAGCACTTGATCCCAAAGCTGCTTGAAATGTGTTGGGCGGCAAAAGGGCAGGGCCAGGCCGGCATGGATCAGGCCAGCTCGGGGTAAATCAGGCAAGTGTTCGAAATCGGATAGGCAGGTTGTCAGCACGCCCACAGATGGCCCTGAACAGTTCGCACGGGTTCGGGTAATGGCCTCAGGCGCGTTATCGACAGCCAGCACATCCCAGCCCGACTGCATCAGTTGCTGCGCTTCCATTCCCGCGCCGCATCCCAGGTCAATGGCTTGGCGGTTGTCGGTGTGGTTTGCCATGAGTTTTATGGCCCGGGATAAAAGTGGCGAGGGGCCTCGACGTTCGGCATCAGCATAAAAAGCGTCCCAGCCAGTCATGGATAAAGCCCTATCGTGCGTAAGAAATTATGAGTTGCGAGGTGGGAAATACCTGCGCAGGAGAGTAGCTGATTGTTAGCCGTCGAAATCATTTGTAAGGCATCTGGCCAAGGAGAGAATGTTTGGTGACCACCCCTATTGCTCACACCCTGCGCGCACCGTCTGAACTGGATTACTACGACTGCCGGTCAACCCTGCTGCCGTCTGAAGTCACCGCGCTTGAAGCCTGGAACATCATGACCGCCGAACCGGGGCCGTTGTTGCAGCTGGCGTTCCGAATTCGGGACGCGATTTCCGCATTGTTTGGCATAAAGCGCATCGGCGGGTTTTCCGGCACCCGCCGAGACAGCGTGCAAGTGGGCGAGCACCTGGACTTCTTTCTGGTAGAACACAGCGCCCCCGACAGGCTGGTGCTGACCGAGCGCGACCGGCACCTGGATGTGATGATTTGCCTGTCGATCAGCGAGCGTGTGTTCACGGTCACTTCATCGGTGGTCACCCATAACGCGTTTGGCCGCGCCTACATGGTGCCGGTCGGCCAGGTGCACAAGTTAATCGTTAACAATAATCTGCGGCGATTGAAACGAAAGCTGAAATAGGAAGAGCAACGCTTGGTGGAATCGCCGTTGTCGCTTCGCGAGAATAACTATTAGTCTCGCTGTTACAGATCACGACCAGGGGAGACATGCCGTCTTTATACGAAGAAGTTGGCGCGATGAACGTAATGTTGTCAGCAAGAACTTCGCGCCCGCAGTTTCTAACTGCCTTGCCAGTTAGTTGTCATATAAAAGTGGGCCTAACGAGTGTATTTTAATGATGGCGTTGTTAGTGTCTCTCGTGACGTAAGCGCCGATCAGTAAGTCGGGCTTAAATACATCAATACTGTTGCGTGAGAGCGGTAGAAAAATATCCAGAGCTGAGATGATTTCTTGATCTTTTAATGTGATGGTAAGTTTTTCTCCGAAGGGTTCTTGCACCTCTAGTTTTTCATTTGTTCTTCTGATGATGATGAACATTTCGCGGTTGTATAAGTTGTGTTTAGGCAGGTGGAATTTTGCCTTTTCAAGAAGTCCTTTTGTGGCGTTGACGCCTTTCGCTAGCGCAGCCTCTAGCGTCTTTGTTGTAATGGTGTGTTCGGCGCCGGGTGTAAGCGTTGAAATTAAATTTTCAAGTGCGGACCTTGTTTGAACGGGAGAGGGAGGCGCGCCATTTAGATGATGCGCGACAATGCAAGCAGTCAGGAACTTACTGCCAGTGCCCCCGCTTCCCCAGTCATAGGAGCCTTGGTTTTCGAAAAGATCCCGGCGTGTATCTAATAAATATTTTTGATGGGTTTTCTGATTTTCACATAGCACTACTTTTACACCGTCTAGGTATTTTAAGTAATATTTAAAGTCTGGCGCGTCATCGAAATGGAGGGTTGCGTTAAAGTGGGCTGAGAATAAACGTTGCGTAAAATCCCTATTGCGCTGGGCCTCTGCATTTGCGATCCCGCTTTCGATTTTATCTAAAATAGCAGATTTTTTTAAATTTTTATATTGTATGAATGGCAGGTTTTTTGTCACTCTGAAAGAATAGTAGTTTCCGCAGTCAGTTTCTTTTAACGTGCTTAAAATGTCGTGTGCGGAAAGGAAAAAATGGACACTTTCACCTTCGGCGTCATCTGTGTGAATTAGGCAGAAAAAATCTGATCTAGGTTCGGCATTGTCTAATACATATCTCTTGTGGATTTTTACTTCGTTGCTGCCTTCAAAAAATTTTGCTTGTATAATTCCTAGGACTTGAATTTGTCTCGAATTTTTGCGTAATTCCTGCAGTGTGTTTGACTGCGTTTGAACAAGAAAATCGGCGCCGTCGACGTCAACCGACCGCTGTAATACCCAAAATCTATCTAATAAAATTGCGTCCGTTCTTCGTTCACCCTTTTTGCCATTTTCTTCTCGTTTAGCTAATTCTGACATGCCTTTCTTCCTAGTGTTTAAGTCGTTCAATCCAGTGCTGCGTGTACATGTGAAGGCTGTCTATGTTGGCATATGACTTCATTTGGAAGACTGCACCAGCACAAAACCACGAGTAGGAAAGTAGTGGGATCGCAGAACTCTCCGACTTAGGGCTCACTGATGAAACCGCCTCCCCAACGCATCCAACCGCACTGCAATCGGCGGTAACCGCTCGCTGCTGCGCGCCAGCGTCTCCACATCATCTGCCGTGCTTTGCGCAATGCTCTGTACTGACTGCAACCGCCCGACGATCTCCAGGTTCGCCGTGGATTGCTCGCGGGTGGTCGTCACAATCCGCCCATTCAACGCGTCGATGTGCGCAATATCGGCGCCCACCGCCTGCAGCATTTCCACTGCCACTTGGCTGTCTTGCACGCAACGCTCCACGCCTTGCTGGCTGTCGTGCATGGCCTCGACGGCTTGACGGCTGCCGTGCTGCAAGCCTTCGATGATTTGTTTGATTTCCTGGGTGGAGACCGCCGTACGCTGGGCCAGGCTGCGCACTTCGTCGGCGACCACGGCAAAGCCTCGGCCTTGTTCGCCGGCGCGGGCGGCTTCGATGGCGGCGTTGAGGGCGAGCAGGTTGGTCTGGTTGGCGATGCTGCTGATCACTTCGAGTACCGAACCGATCTGTTCCGCCTGCACCGCCAGGCCTTGCACGGTTTCGTTAGTGCCGTTGATGCGTGAGGCCAATTGGCTGATTTCATGCTGGGCGCGGCCGACGCTTTCCTGGCCGCGCACGATTTGTTTACTGGCCTGGCCTGCGTGCTCGACGGCCTGTTCGACGTGCACGGTGATGTGGCCCATGGCGTCTTCCATGCGCTGCATCGAGCCGGTCATTTGGGTGATTTCGGCCAACTGATGGCGTGCCCCTTTTTCCAGGGTGCCGCTGGCGCTGGCCAGTTCCTGGCCGAGTTGGCCGAGGCCGTGGGAGTCGCGGGCGACGCCGTCGATCAGGTGGGTGATTTGCTGCAGGAAGTGGTCAAAACGCTTGGCCAGGGACACGTGCACCTTGCCTTCACCTTGGGCGGTTTCGACGGTGAGCTGGGTGGTCACGGCGAGCATCTTCTCGAGCATTTCCTGGCTCTCGACCGCTTCGCGCTGGCTGTGAATGGCCAGGTAGAGCAGGGCGATGGTTTCCATCACCACGTAGAAGGCGTGGACGAATACCATGCTCCAGCCGCCGTGGTGTGCCATCACAAACACTGGGAAGCCTTGATGTTGTAGCGCATGGAAGACCACGTGGTGCACGGCGATCGTTGCTGCCGCAACCAGGATCGGCAGCCAGTCGCGGTAGAACGTCAACACCGCCAGCAGCGCAAAAATGCCGAAGTGTGATTCGATCACGCCCTGCGCCTGGTTGATGTGCAGGGCTGCCATCACCATCAAGCCGGCACCTAATAAGCAGCGCATCAGGCGGGTGCCGCCGAGAGCGCGATAGAGTGCCGTCAGCACCACACTGGTGCCGCCGCCGATGATCACGGCCTGCAGCAATGTGTCGTGCCAGAACGCCAGGCCTACGGAGAACAGAAACATCAGCCAGACCAGCGCCAACATGATGCGGTCAGCCTTGCGGTAATGCTCGAAAAAACGCGTGCGGGTCGGCATTCACTCTTACTCCATGTGGTCGATCCGGTAACTGCTAAGCATGCGGCGTGCCACGCGGGCCGCCCGTGGAGTGAAGCAGGTGTTCGATTTTTTTCAGATTCAGGGACGCCATAGCGTTATCGGCATTCCTGAGCGGGACTTTAAGAACGGCTATCCGAATGGATAGCCGAGGCTGCAAGGTTGATCAGAAGCTGTACTTGGCGGTGAGCATCATGTTGCGTGGGTTGCCGTAGGCATCGCCGCCGTAGCTGACCGAGTTGGCGATGGTCGAGTAATAGCGACGGTCGAAGATATTGTTGGCGTTGAGCTGCAGGTCCAGGTGCTGGCTGACCCGGTAGCCGGCCATCAGGTCGGTGACGGCGTAGCTGCCCTGTTGTAGCCGGTACGTGCTGCCATCCGCCACTTTTAGGTCGTTGTACAGGCGGCTCTGCCAGGAAATGTTGCCGCCAACGCGGAGCTTTTCCAGTGGGCCTTGGAAGTTATAGCGGGTGGTCAACTTGAACAGATGCTCGGGTGTGTCGGTGTCGAACTGTTTGTTGACCAACTGCGGGTTGGCGTCATCCTTGATGGTGTGCGTACGCGCATAGGTGTAGCCACCGCCGACCTGCCAGTTTTCGGTGAGCGCGCCTTGCAGTTCGAAGTCGATACCCTGGCTGCGAATCTCGCCGGAGGCTTCATTGCACGAGGCTTGCGGGCAGTTTGGCACGACCACGTTCACGGCGCGGTTTTCCTGGTCGACGCGGAACAGCGCCACGCTCGCATTCAGCGCGCCGCCGAGGTATTCACCCTTGATGCCAACCTCATAGTTTTTGCCGACAATCGGTTTGAGCGGGGTGGCGGACGCATCCTTTGCACTCTGCGGTGTGAAAATGTCGCTGTAGCTGACGTACACCGAGTGATGCTCGTCCAGTTCGTAGATCAGGCCGGCGTAGCGGGTGAGGTTGCGGGTGACATGGTAGTCGCCGTCGCCATCCCGGTTGTCGTAGTCGTACCAGTCCAGGCGCCCGCCGAGAATCAGCTTCAGCGGGTCGGCCAGGCTCAGGCGGGTGGTCACGTAGACGCCTTCTTGAGTGGTGACTTCGCGCTGGTTGTTGGTGTGGACGAAATCCGGTTTGCCCGCCGTGAGGGGCCAGTTCATGTCGTACGGGCTGTAATTGTGGGTGGTCATGTCGTAGATGCGCTTGCTGGCGCCTACCACCAGTTCGTGGGTGCGCCCGAACGCCTGGAACGGGCCGCTGGCGAAGGCATCGACGCCCGCCTGATTTTCATCGTAGGCGGCCTGGTAGACCGTGCGCGCCGGTGTGTTGTTGACCCAGCGCGACTGGTAGGAGCCCGAGAACAACGCGTTCTGTTCGGCGTAGTTGGCGTTGACCTGCAGGCTCCAGTCGTTGGCCAGGCGTTGGCGCAGTTCGGCGAATACGGTGTTGATCTCCTGGTCCTTGTTCTCCCAGCGCGTGCCAGGGTTGTAGGCGCGCGGCAGGTCCAGGTGATGGCCATCCTGGCCGACCATCGAAGCACCCCAGAAGTAATTGGTCTTGTCCTTCTGGTTGGAAAAACCGAGCGTCAGCGTCGTGTCTTCACTCAGGTCAGCTTCGGTGACAGCGTAGAACAGGCCGTGATCTTCCTTGGCTTTGTCGATGAAGCTGTTCGCGTCACGGTAGGAGGTGACGACCCGGCCGCGCCAGGTGCCACTGTCGTTGAGTGGGCTGGAGGCATCCAGCTCGCCACGGTAGTCGTCCCAGCTGCCGGCGGCGCCGGTCAGGGTGACTTTCTGCTCATCCAGTGGCCGTTTGCGGATCAGGTTGATGGCCGCCGAAGGGTTGCCGGCACCGGTGACCAGGCCCGTGGCGCCGCGCACGATCTCGACGCGGTCGAACATCGCCAGGTTCGGCTGGGCGCCCACATCAACACCGTTGTAGCCGGTTGGGATGCCGTCATACATCAGGTTGTCGATGTTGAAACCGCGCGCGGTGTACCCCTGCCGACCGGGGCCGTCGGAGAAGTTGAGAAACAAGCCAGGCGTCGCTCTGACCACGTCGTTGATGCTGGTCATCGCCTGGTCGTCCATGCGCTGACGCGTAATCACGGTGACAGCTTGTGGGGTTTCACGCAGGGTGAGGGGCAGTTTGGTCGCTGTGGCCATCGAACCGGTGGTGTAGGACTGGCTGCCCTCGGTGGTCGTGCCAAGTTGTTGCTCGGTGTTGATTTGCGTCGCGCCCAGCTCAACCACCGCTGGCGGTTGTTCCGCATCAGCGGCGAAGGCTGTGTGTGAGGTGGCGATACACACCGCCATCGCGATCAGATTGGGTGAAAAACGCTTGCCGAATTGTGTTTGCACAGCCATGGAACGGACTCTCCCCGAGCGCCGTCCATGGCGAATAATAAAGATGTTGATAATTATTCGCATCAGTTTGGCAGATTGAGCCTGTAGGAAAAAGCCTTGGGAGAGAATTTGTTAACGAATTTTTCACATTCGAAGGGAGGGCGTGTTTGCCATTTATTGCGGGGAGCAGGCGTGAACATCGGGTGTTACGCCCACTCCGAATAGTCGCTAGGCTGAGCCGTAAAGCCCGGCCCACGTCCAAGTCCAGTCCAGGCTCGACCCCACCACTTCGGCCAGCATGTGCAGCAAGATAGGCACCAGCAAACCGCCACTGGCGATCCTCGCCCAGGCGAACAGGCAACCGACCACGAAGATCAAGACCAGAGTGTCCCAGCTGTCATATTGGGTATGCACGCTGGCGAACAGCGCGGACGTGACAATCACCGCCGTCCACTTCCAGGCCACACTGCGCTCGTAGGGAAACAGGCGCAGCAGGTAGTGGCGCATCATCAGCTCTTCGGCAATCGGTGGAAGAATAATCAGCGAAGCCAATTTGATCAGGGTTTGCCACTGGGTCAGGCCGCTGTACAGCGAAGGCCACAACAGCGCCTTCGCCCTGTGCCGGCCACCGGGTCACCACGCCGCCCGCGAATACATGGGCATTTATTGCTTTGTGTTGTGCCTGCTCGCATTGCGTCCGGACACGCGACTGGCGTTGTGTGTGATGCCCGCCTGGTTTATCTGGCTGGGAGTTGCCTACCCGTTGTCGCGCGTTCGTAAACGGTTCACTGCGCAGGCAGCCATGAACGTCACTGCGCACGACGTGGAGGCCACGCACTGACTCGCTATGGAGTAAAGACGGTAGCGAAAACCTTACAGGTGATCCGCATCGACGATCGCCTTGGCGAACGCCGCCGGTGCTTCCTGCGGCAGGTTGTGGCCAATGCCGCCGTTGATCAGGCGGAATTCATACTTGCCGGTGAAACGCTTGGCGTAGTCCTCAGGTTGAGGGTGCGGGGCGCCGTTGGCGTCACCTTCCAGGGTGATGGTCGGTACGCCGATGGTGGGCGACTGGGCGAGCTTTTGTTCCAGTGCGTCGTAGCGTGCCTCGCCCTGCACCAGGCCCAGGCGCCAGCGGTAGTTGAAGACCGTGATCGCAACGTGGTTGGGGTTTTCCAGGCCTTTGGCACTGCGCTCGAAGGTGGCGTCGTCAAATGCCCATTTCGGCGAGGCGGTTTGCCAGATCAGCTTGGCAAAATCGTGGGTGTTTTTCTGGTAGCCGGCGGCGCCGCGCTCGGTGGCAAAGTAAAACTGATACCACCACTGCGATTCAGCTTTGGGGGGCAGAGGGTTCTTGCCGGCGGCCTGATTGCCGATTAAATAGCCGCTTACCGAGACCAACGCTTTCACGCGTTCCGGCCACAGCGCCGAGACGATATCCGCCGAGCGCGCGCCCCAGTCGTAGCCGCCCAGCACCGCTTGCTTGATCTTCAGCGCGTCCATGAAGTCGATCACATCCTGCGCCAGCGCCGCAGGCTCGCCGTTGCGCAGGGTTTTATCCGACAGAAAATGCGTGTCGCCATAGCCGCGGGCGTACGGGATCAGTACTCGGTAGCCTTTGGCTGCCAGCAGCGGCGCGACGTTGGCGTAACTGTCGATGTCGTAGGGCCAGCCGTGCAGCAGGATCACCACGTGGCCGTTGGCCGGGCCGACCTCGGCGTAGGCCACATCGAGCAGGCCGGCCTTGATGTGTTTAAGCCCGCCGAACGCCGTTTGGCTATGGCTGGCCGGCGTTTGCGGCTCGGGCATCTCGGCGTGGGCCAGGCCCATGGCGCCCAACTGCAACAGTGCAAACGCCAGGAAGAGCGGGCGGTGTTTGAAACGGTGAGTCAACTGAGTGCGCATGGCGAGCCTCCTGCGGCTGATGTGTGCCTGGTGCTCAGTTGACCGTTGTGCTGTATCGGGCATGTTTCAGGAAGTGCCCCGGGTTAAACGCTGTGTATCACCGGCCGTGCTGTACACAGTGTGATACATAAGCCTCGCGCCCTATGCGAACACGATTTCATACGGCTCGCGCATCCGCTCCAGCAGCTCCTGGGCGAGCATCGGCGCCAAACCGATGGCCGGGTCGCCGACCAGTTGGCTCGCATACGCGTGGGCCGCGTGAAGCTTGCGTGCAATGCGCCAGGTATCCAGGCGCACCTTACGTGCTCGCTGCCAAGGGATGAGCGCGCCTTCGCGCACCGGCCAATGCCAGGCCCAGATGGGCAGTTCATAGAGCCGCGCGCCCACCAGGCTGCAGGCCTTGGCGCTGGCACGGCCAACGGCATCATGGTCGTCATTGCCGTCGTTGCGCCAGGTGGTGAACACCACATCGCCGGGTTGCAGGTAACGCGCGATAAATTGGCTCATCGGCTGCTCACGGGCGGCCAGCGCATCGTCGCAAAAACCGCCACGAATCCACTTCAAACTGTGCAACGGCATGCCCAGGCGGCGCAGCGCTTCGGCGCTTTCCTGGGGGCGAATCACACTCAGGCGGCTCGCCGGCCAGGCGTTAGAGCCTGGGTGGCTGGCGCTGCCGTCGGTGATCGAAATCAGCAGGAGCGGGTGCTCCAAGGTGCTGAGCAGCTGCAGCAAACCCCCACACGCCAAGACCTCATCGCCCGGATGGGGGGCGATGACCACCACGCGTGCACCGGGTGGCACCAGAGCGCAGGGGGTAATTGCAGGGATTTGCGCCAACTGCGGGGCGCTGTTCCAGATTTGTGCGGGGCCGCGGCGGCCCTCGCTTAAAGCGCTAGGCTTCATGGGTGTCACATCCTTGTCTATGGCGGCTGGGTCGTACCCCGTTGACGGGACGACGCTCTTTTTGTCAGCGCAAGCTCCGCTGCGCTATTGCGGCACTCCAACCTTGGAGTACCAGCAAGGCGTCTTCAGCATAGTCAAGGATTGGTCGCTTTTGCAGCTTGTAATGTCGATTTTTTTCAGGTGGCTTGCATCAGGCTTTTCAAGTAGTCGCCAAAACCACCTTGAGCGCGGCTGTCGAGGCGGGCGCTGGTGATGACTTGCGGGATGTGGCTCCAGGCGATTGACGCACCGCAACGTTCCAGGTTGCGCACCAACTGCACATCTTCGTGACACGCCAGCGGCTCAAAACCACCGGCCTGCACATAGGCGCCCGCACTCACGCCCAGGTTGGCGCCGTGTATATGCCGGTGGCCGTCGCGCGCCTCATACGCTTGGGTGTAGCGAATTTGTGCGGCCGGGTCGAAGCCTTCACTCCAGGCGTCGAGGGTCACCGTGCCGCACACCGCGTCGACGCCGAGCGCCAACTGCGCCACCAGCCAGTCGGGGGCGACCCGGCTGTCGGCGTCGGTGCAGGAAATCCAGCGCGCGCCTTGATTAAGCAGATGGCGCGCGCCCACTCCGCGCACATGGCCAACGTTGCGTGCTTGTACGTGCAGGCTCTGCACTGGATAGGCCTGGGCGATGTCGGCACTGCCATCGCTGCAGCTGTCGAGCACCGCGAGTATCTGTACCGCTTCGCCCTGCAACTCGGGATGGCTCGCGGCGATCATCGCGGCGCTCAGGCACTCGCCCAATAGTGCTTCTTCGTTGTGCACCGGGATCAGAATGCCGATCATCGCAAGCCCTCGTGGGAAGCAACCGAGGTGCCGTCGCGGCTCCACAGGTCGAGTAGGAAATCGCTCTCGTGATGCTGCACGATACGCGCCATGCCCAGGCGTTGTTGCAGCAGGTCGTGTACCTGTTCGGCGGTCTGTGGGCAGCCTTCGATGACTGGGCGCCAGTGGCAGGCAAGCAGCTGCCCGTTCTCGGTCAAGGAGGCGAGGGCGCAGTCAATCAAGCGATGCAAATCATCGGCGTCGAGGTAGTAGCACAGTTCGCTCAACACGATCAGTTCAAAGGGCCCTGTTGGCCATTGTTCGGGCAGGCGGCTTTGTTGCACTTGCGCGTGGGGGAATCCCAGTAAGCGGTTTTTCGCCAGTGCCACGGCGGCAGCGGCCGTGTCACAACACACCAGGCGATCACAGCGTGGCGCCAGGTCGGCACTCAGCTCACCGTTGGCGCAGCCGGGCTCGAATATCGAGGTGTAGCGGGATCGGGTCAGCACCGCCAGCGTCAGGGCACGTTTGCGCCGCTCGTACCAGCGCTGGCGAAACGCCCAAGGGTCGTCATTGCCGGCGAACAGTTGATCAAAATAGGGCGTGGCGATGCTCATACAAATACCACTTCAAAAGGTTGCAGCAAGCGTTCCACCACGTAGGGCGCGAGCACGGGTGGCAGGCCGATCTGCGGGTCGCCTTCCAACTGGCTGGCAAAGGCATGAATCGCGTGGCGTTTGCGCGCGACCGCCGCGGGTGTCAGCAGGATCTTGCGGGCGCGATGCCAGGGCACCTGGCTGTCTTCGGGAGTCGCCCAGTGCCAGGTCCAGACCGGTAGTTCGTAGAGAACGGCGCCCACCGCTTGGGCGGCCTTGGCACTGGCGCGGCCGACGGCTTCATGGTCGCAATGACCGTCTTCGCGCCACGTAGTGAACACCACATCGGTGGGCTTGAGATAGCGTTGGATAAACGTGCAAAGGTGCTCTTCACGTGCTGCCACCTGGCTGTCGGCAAAGCCTGCGCGCAGCCATTTCAGGCTGTGCAGTGGCAAGCCGAGACGGTGCAGGGCTTGGGCCGACTCTTGCGGGCGCACCACACCCAGGCGTTCCACCGGCCAACGCCTGGAGCCTGGATGGCTGGCGCTGCCGTCGGTCACGGAAATCAACTGAATCGGCCTGCCGAGCAGCGCCAAGCCTTGCAACAGGCCGCCACAGCCGAGCACTTCGTCATCCGGATGCGGGGCGACGATGACTGCACGATAGCCCTCGGGCACCAACTGCTCGATGCTGATGTGCGGCAATTGGGCCATATGGGATGACGCTTGCCACTGATGCAACGGGGTGCCTTGGCCGACAATCGGGTTAGCTTTCATAAATGCCACCTCCGTGTGGAATCGCCGGCGACCAGCTCGCCCAACGCCTCCAGGTCACGTTCGGCATGGCTTTGCCGCACGTACACCGGCAAATCCGCCATCAATTGCGCAAAATGCGGGTCCTTGCAATAAGGCCCCGCGCCGACCGCGCGGCCGACATGCTGGATGACCTGTTCGACGGTATCTTCGATGCATGCGCGTGCCTGCTGGGCCAACTGTCGGGCATCGGCGCGAGGTTCACGGTCGATCTGTGCGGCACTGTCACGCAGTACACACGCGGCACTGTTCAGCACACTGTCCACCGCGCCCAAGTGGGCCAGGGCATGCGGTTCAGGGCGCTTGGCGCAGTGCGCGCGCAGCACTTCGCCCAGGCGTTGTGCGCCGCCATACCAGCAGGCTGCGATGCCGACGCCGCCTTGCCAAAAGCCTGGACGGGCCAAGTAATCACCCGGCCTGCCGACCGCGATCCCCTTGGCGTCGTCAAAGGTAATCTCGACGCTGCCCGTGGCCGCCATGCCTACGGCGTTCCAGCCCTCATTTGTTACGGTGATGCCGGGCTGGTGCATGTCCACGGCGACCAATTGCTGGCGATCTTCTTCGTCCCAGGCGGTCAACAACCCGTGGCTGACCACTGCCGCCCCGGAACACCAGGCCTTGCGCCCGTCGACAATCAACCGATGGCCGTCGCGACGCACGCGCACCTTGGCCGTCGGCGGTTCGGCAGCCCACATGCCCCAGAGGCTGCCCAGAGGCGGTAACGGGCTGTCCAGCTCGGCAATGATTGCCAAGGCGTCGGTGTGCCCTTCGAACAGCTTGCACAGGCGCAAATCATGCCCCGCCACCTGGGCCAGGCGGCTGAAGCGCTCTAACGTCTCGCCGCTGCCGGGCAACGGCAGTTGGTCCAGGCCTTCTTCCTGAAGCGCCTTCAGAGCATTCCCCAGCGCCTGCGTATCCGCATAGCTGCGGTAGCCTTGAAGGAATCCATGCAGGGCCATCTCACACCTCGTCGTGCTGCAGTTCAAACAGTAACAGCGAGCGGCCGGTCACGGCGTACTCGTGCTCGAAGTCAAAGCGTTCCTGGCCACGCACCGCCGGCTCGTTGGTGTCGAGCATGCAGGTCCAGAACTCGCCTTCCGGCACGGGCGGCAGGCGGAAATTCACCATGTCGTGGTGGGCGTTGACCACCAGCAGCAAGGTCGCATCGCCACCTGGTCGACGAATCCCGGTTTCCTGGGCGCGGCCGTCCATCAGCATGCCCAGGCAGCGGCCATGGCTGTCTTGCCACTGCTCGTTGCTCATCTCGCTGCCGTCCGGCGCCAGCCAGGTGACATCTTTGACGCCGATGTCTTCGTTGTAATCCCCGACCAGGAAGCGCCCACGGCGCAGGATCGGGTACGCCAGGCGCAGCTTGATCAAGCGTTTCACAAACTTGAGCAGCGCCTTGCCGTCGTCGTCCAGGTCCCAGTTGACCCAGCCGATCTCACTGTCTTGGCAGTAGGCATTGTTGTTGCCGTGCTGGGTGCGGGCGAATTCGTCACCGGCCACCAGCATGGGCGTGCCTTGGGCCAGCAGCAGGGTGGCGAAGAAGTTGCGCATCTGGCGCAGGCGCAGCGCGTTGATTTCCGGGTCTTCGGTGGGGCCTTCGACGCCATGGTTCCAGGACAGGTTGTTATTGCTGCCGTCCTGGTTGTTCTCGTCGTTGGCCTCGTTGTGTTTGTCGTTGTACGACACCAGGTCGTGCAAGGTAAAACCGTCGTGGGCGGTGATGAAGTTCACCGAGCTGTAGGGGCGCCGACCGCGTTGGTTGAACATCTCACCGGACGCGGTCATGCGCGCAGCGAAGTCCGCCAGCTGGCCGTCGTCGCCTTTCCAGAACGCGCGCACGGTGTCGCGGAAACGGTCGTTCCATTCCACCCAGCCCGGCGGGAATTTACCCACTTGATAGCCGCCGGGGCCACAGTCCCAGGGTTCGGCGATCATTTTCAGCTGGCGCAGCACGGGGTCCTGGCGGCAGGCCACGAGGAAGCTGTGGCGCTCGTCGAAGCCATCGCGGTAGCGGCCCAGAATGGTCGCCAAGTCAAAGCGAAAACCGTCCACGTGCATCTCGGTGGCCCAGTAGCGCAGGGAGTCGGTGACCATTTGCAGCACGCACGGGTGGCTCAGGTCCAGGGTGTTACCAGTGCCGGAATCGTTGATGTAGAAGCGCTTGTCGTCGGGCATCAAGCGGTAGTACGAGGCGTTGTCGATACCGCGCATGGACAGCGTCGGGCCACGCTCGTTGCCTTCGGCGGTGTGGTTGTAGACCACGTCGAGGATCACTTCCAGCTTGGCTTCGTGCAGGTGCGCGACCATTTCCTTGAACTCGGCGATCTTGCCGCTGGCCAGGTAACGCGGGTCTGGCGCGAAGAAGGCGATGCTGTTGTAGCCCCAATAGTTGGTCATGCCTTTTTGCAGCAGGTGCTGGTCATTGACGAACGCATGCACCGGCAGCAGTTCGACCGACGATACGCCCAGCTGGCGGATGTGCTTGAGCACGTCATCTTCCATCAGCCCGGCGCAGGTGCCACGCACCGACTCGCCCACCGAAGGGTGGCGCATGCTGATGCCGCGCAGGTGGGTTTCATAGATGATCGTGCGGTCCCACGGCACGCGCACCGGCTGGTCGTTGCCCCAGGTGTGCGCCGGGTCGATGACCTTGCACTTGGGCACGAAAGGCGCGCTGTCACGTTCGTCGAAACTGAGGTCGTCATCGGGGTGGCCGATGGTGTAGCCGAACAGCGCTTCGGACCATTTGAGTTCGCCCACCAGCTGTTTGGCGTAGGGGTCGATCAGCAATTTGTTGTGGTTGAAACGGTGGCCGTTGGCCGGGTCATACGCCCCATACACGCGGTAGCCGTAAATCAGCCCAGGGTGGGCGTCGGGCAGGTAGCCGTGGAAGGTTTCATCGGTGTATTCGGGCAGTTCGATACGTTCCAGCTCGATTTCGCCGGTATCGTCGAATAAACACAGCTCGACTTTCGTGGCGTTGGCCGAGAACAGCGCGAAGTTGACGCCCAGGCCGTCCCAGGTGGCGCCGAGGGGGAAGGGCAAACCTTCACGAATCCGCGACGGCTCGTTTTCCGGCGTCGGTTGGCTTTTTTCGGGTTTGCTCATTGAGTTGCTCCTGCAAGGGTCTTTTTTCGGGCCGAGCGCGACCGTGCTGGCGATCGTTCAGCTGACGCAGTGGAAAATGAAGTGACCGCCGCCGACAGTGTCGGCAGGCGGCCCGTGAGGTCGAAAGCCTTACGGCTTGGGCTTTTTCGCTGCTGCCGGCTTTTTCGCGGCAGGCGGCGCCGGCTTGCTGGCGGCTGGCGCCGGTGGCTTGGCTTTTGCCGCAGGCTTGGGGGCCGTCTTGGGCTTGGCGGCGGCCTTGGGTTTGCTCGGCGTCAGCGCTTCGGCTTCGGCCAGCTTGCGGGCCATCTCCCAGTGGCGCGCGTCCTCCCCGTGGGGTTTGCCTTCGGACTCCCAGATCTGGTGCGCCAGTTCGCGAATGCGTTTGTCTTCAGTACTCATCACAAGCTCCTCACAGAAAAGTTTCAGCTTTCTTGATCATCAGGATTGATAAAGACATTGACCGGGAAATCCCCCAGGGCAGCGCTGATCAACAGCTCCTTGTTTGGTGTGACTGCGCCTGTATGAAAAAGTCCCTTCCAGTTTTGTGTTGTCACGGCGAACGGTAATTTCACCCGCGTATCGCCCCAAACCTGCGCATTGATGTGGGGCAATTCACCGTTTTTCAGCAGGCGATGGGGCCAGCGTGGCACCACCACCAGCAGGTGTTTGCCTTGAGACTCGCGGCAGAATGCGACGACGTGCTCAGCGTGTTCGCCAATGACCTGCAGCGGTGTGTAGCGGCCGCTGTGGAAGATCTCGGAATCAGCCTTGCGCAAGGCCAAAACTTCGGCAATCAGCGCCTGTTTGATACGCCCGTCGCGCCAGTGGGACAACAATTCGCCAGTGCCCGGTGGTGCATCCAGCGCGCGTTGCCGTGCGTTGAAATCCACTGGGCGGCGGTTGTCCGGGTCCACCAGGCTGAAGTCCCAGAACTCATCGCCCTGGTACAGGTCCGGCACACCCGGCACGGTGAGACGAAGCAAGGTTTGCGCCAGGCCGTTTATCGCGCCAGCCGCAGCGATGGCGTGGGCGGCGTTGCCGAGGGCGCTGCGCAATGCGTTGCCTTCTTCGCTGAGCAGCAGGCGCGTGAGGAAGGCTTCTACACTGTGTTCGTAGGCCTCGTTGGGCGCGCTCCAGCTGCTTTGTAGCTTGGCTTCGCGCAGGGCTTTTTGCTGCCATTGCCACAGACGCTGTTCATAGCCCTGCATGTCCGGGTTCGCGTCCAGCGGCCAACTGCCCAGCAGCACTTGATAAAGGATCAGCTCGTCACCGGCAGAAGGGCTGCTGGCATCGTCGCGCAACGGTGCCGCGAGGGTGCGCCAGTGTTCGACCTGCTCGGCGTACCACGGCGCGCATTCGCTGAGTACGGCCAAGCGCGCGCGGGTGTCTTCGCCGCGTTTGTGGTCGTGGGTGGCGGTGGCCAGCAGGTTGTCGGGAAAGGTCTGCAAACGTTGTTGATTGACCGCGTGAAACTCGGCCACGGGCGCACTGAACTGCTCAGTGCTGAAGCCCACGTCGTTACGCGACAGCAGCACCGCCGAGCGATAGAACGCGGTGTCTTCCACGGCCTTGGCGGCGGCCGGCGACGTCAGTTGCTGGAACCGCACGCAGGCATGCTTGAGTATCTTGCGCTCACGGCCTACCGGGCGATTACGCCAGGGTTGCCCGCCGAGCCATTTTTCGAGGTGATCGAGCACCGGCCAGTCACCTTCGCTCAAGGTGCTGCGGGCACCGGCCAGGGCTTGCAGGAAAAACACATCATCGCGTTCGCTGCGCCCGCGCGCGCTGATATAGGTGCGGTACACCGGGAAGTGCACGATCAATGCCTGCAAGGCACGGCGGATCGCGCCCAGGGTCAGGTCGCGGGTCATCACATCATCACGGGCCACTTGCAGCAGGGCTTGGGCCACGCTTTCAAAGTCGCCGGCCAGGGAACCGTTGAGGATCTGCTGGCGGGCCAGCCAAGCCTCTTCGATAAACGCCGCGGGCCGTTCGCTGTGGCGGGTCCACAGCTCGGCGAGCGGCGCAAAGCCTTGCGGATCATGTTGCAGCAGCGACAGCTGATTCATGAATTCGTAGCCGGTGGTGCCGTCGACTTTCCAGTCTTCGCGCAGGCTTTCGCCTTCGCCGAGGATTTTCTCGACAAAGATTGGCAGGTGCCGCTCGGGCGCCAGCGAATCCACCCGACGGCGCAGCTTGCGGCAGTAACCGCGTGGGTCGGCGAGCCCGTCGATATGGTCGATGCGCAGGCCATCCACCAGGCCTTCGCTGATCAATTCGAAGATCTTGCCATGGGTGGCTTCAAACACGGCGCTGCGTTCCACACGCAGGCCGCCCAGCTCGTTGACGTCGAAGAAGCGCCGCCAGTTGATATCGTCCGCAGCGGTTCGCCAGCTGGCGAGGCGGTAAGCTTGTTGCTCGAGCAATGAGTGCAGGCGGTCAAAGCCATCGGGTTGGCGCCCGTCGAACTGGGTCAGGCGCTGTTCAATGGCGTGCAGTACCTCGCCTTCAGTGGCGCGTTCGGCCAGCGCCTGCTTGAGCCAAGCCGCTTCGTGGTAGGCGTCGTCTTGGTAGGCAAGGGCGCTGAAGCGGTCGGCCAAAGGCTTGAGCAGCTCATCGCTGCCCAGGATCAGCGCGTAATCGCGCGGGCAGATCGGGAAGCGGTGCTCGTAATGTCCGACGTAAAAAGCGCCGTGTTCGGCGTCGAAATGCAGCGCCAGGGTGCCGGTTTGCAGGGCTTCACCGTAGTCGCTGCCCAGAAACGGCATCAGCAGCTGGCCCTTGAGCAACGGGTCGGGCGAGTGCCATTGGATGTCGAAGAACTCGCTGTAGGCGCTCAAGCGGCCCCACTCCAGCAGGTCCAGCCACCACGGGTTATCCGCGCCGCCCACGGCCATGTGGTTGGAGACGATATCGAGGATCAGCCCCATATCGTGTTCACGCAACGCCGCAACCAGGCGGCGCAAGGCCGCTTCGCCGCCCAGTTCCGGGTTGACTGTGGTCGGGTCGACCACGTCGTAGCCGTGCATTGACCCGGCGCGGGCGCTGAGCAGCGGCGAGGCGTACAGGTGGCTGATGCCCAATTGGGCAAAGTACGGCACCAGCGGTACCGCGTCATCCAGGGTAAAACCTTTATGGAATTGCAGGCGCTGGGTCGCGCGCAGGGGCAAATCTTTCATCGGTCACGCTCATGGGCTTGGTTGCGCGCGACGGCCAGCAGTTCGAGGCGGCGTGCGGCTCCGGCGTTGTCGAGCAGGCTGGCGGCCTCGCCCGGCAGGCGGCGACGCCAATTGGGATGGGTGTCGGTGGTGCCGGGCAGGTTGGCTTGTTCCTCGATGCCCAGCGCATCTTCCAGCGGCAGCAACACCAGCGGCGCACGGGTGTGGCCCAGGTAGCGCACGCTGGCGTCGATCATATGGTCGGTGTCGTTGCGGATCTCATCGACGAAGTTTTGCGGGTCCTGGCTCAAGGCCTGGCGCAGCGCCTGGCGTTCGCGCAGGCGGTGCTCACTCCATTGCTCCACGGTCGGCGCGTCGATCAGGCCAAGCTGAATGTTCCACTCGATGTCGCGGCTGTGCCACCAGCCATTGAGGGTTGGCAAGTCGTGGGTGCTGGTGGTCGCCAAGGCGTTGTCCGGCCAGTCGAGGATCGGTTTGAACTGGCCATCGTGGCCTTGTTCGAACAGCAACACGCGCATGCCCAGGATCGAACGGCCGATGAGTTTTTCGCGCAGGCCGTCGGGCACGGTGCCCAGGTCTTCACCCAGCACAATCGCCTGGTGGCGCTGAGATTCCAGTGCCAACAGCCGCAACATATCGTCGACCGGGTAATACAGATAGGCGCCTTCGCGCGGCGAGGCGTCCATGGGGATCACCCACAGGCGCTGCAGGCCCATCACGTGGTCGATGCGCAGGCCGCCGGCGTGGGCGAAGTTGGCGCGCAGCATCTCGATAAAGGCGCGGAAACCATGACGTTTGAGGCCTTCCGGGGAAAACGCCGAGATGCCCCAGCCTTGGCCGGCGCGGTTGAGGATATCGGGCGGCGCGCCCACCGTGAGGTTGGCCAGCAATTCATCCTGGCGGCTCCAGGCCTGGCTGCCACCGCCGTCGGCGCCCACGGCCAGGTCGGCAATCAGGCCGACGCCCATGCCGCTGCCCCGCGCGGCTTGTTGCGCACGCTCCAGGCAACGCGCGATTAACCACTGGCTGAAGGCGAAGTAGCCGATCTCATCGCGATTTTCATCGGCGAACTGCGCCAGCGCCGGGCTCTGCGGGGTGCGCCAGGCCTCGGGCCAGTGCCGCCAGTCGAGTGCTTCACCCGCGGCGGCGCGCACGGCTTGCACAGCTTCGAAACGGCAGTGGTTTTCCAGGGCTTCGCCACCGGCTTGGCGAAAGCTCAGGAAATCGGCGTGCAGTGGATGCCCGCCATGGCGGAAATCTTCATACAAGGCGCGCAACAGGCGCTGCTTGGCCTTGGCGGCGGCGGGCCAGTCGATCAGGGTGTGTTGCTCAAGGGTGTGTAACTCATCCGCCAGCCCGAGGGCGTCAATGGCGCTGCGCACTTCACGCTCGCCAAGGATGCAGGCGGGCGAGGCGTACAGGCTATTGAGAAACAAGCGGCTGGAAGGCGAGTAGGGGCTGTAGCGCTCGGTGTCGGCACTGAACATCGCGTGCATCGGGCTGATTGCCAGGGCATCGGCGCCGCGTTCGGCGGCGGAGCGCGCCAGGTGCTCCAAGGCCTGGGTGTCGCCAAAACCACCGTCGCCCAGACGGCGCAGTGCATACAGTTGGGCGCTGATGCCCCAGGCGCGGGCCGGTTGGCTGTCGACGGCTTCGGCCACGCTGTAGCAGTGCGTGGGCGCCACGGCCAGGGTGAACGTTTGGTCATTGATATGCACTTGGTGGTAGCCCAGCGCAATGACGCCGGGCAGCACCCCATCGCCATCGAGGCGCAATTCCAGGGTTTCGCCGTCTTCCAGGCTGACCCGGCATGGCGTGTCCGCAGCGAAGTAGCGCGCCAGGTCCAGGCCTTCGCCGCTGTCGACGGTCATCAACGGCGGCAGGTGTTTGTCTTTTTGCACCTGCTCCAGTTCGAGCAAGCTGGCATCGATCTCGGCGTCGGTATCGGCCGGGTGGCCCAGGCCTTTGAGAACGGCGCGCAGGGCGTCGGGTTTCACATGTTGCGGGCGGCCGTTTGCGTCGATCCAATCGACGGCCAGGCCCGCGCGGCTGGCGAGTATTTCCAGGTTCGCTTCGCTCAAAGGTGCTCTCCAACAGGGAATAAGGCGACGCGTGCGCTGAACGGCGCCAAGTGCGCCTCATCCGTGGCAGGCGTCTCGAATAGCAGGTGCGGCGGCGCGGGGTAAGCCAACGGCGTGGCGCCGAGGTTCAGGTCAATCTGCAACACGCTGCCGTTGCCCAGGCGCCAGCGCGCGGTGACGGCGCCATCAGCCAGTACCTGTGCGCCCAGCGCGATACTGCCGGGCAGGTGCGGCACGATATGCAGGTGACGCAAGCTCAGCAGGTGCCGGTAAAGCTGGCTGTGTGCGTTCTCGGCAAAGCCGGGCGCCGATTGCATAAAGGTCGGCAGGGCATTCGGGTCGGGGATGTGTTCGCGCCGCTCGGGGTCCTTGAAGGCCGCAAAGTCGGCGAACTCGTTGCGCCGGCCTTCGCGCACGGCTTCGGCCAGTTCGCCATGATGGTCGGTGAAAAACAGGAATGGCGCGTCGGCGTTGACTTCGTCGCCCATGAACATCAGCGGGATCATCGGCGACATCAGCAATAATGTGGTGGCCGCCTTGAGCGCCTGGGGTGAGCACAGCTGATGCAGGCGTTCGCCCAGGGCGCGGTTGCCGATCTGGTCGTGGTTCTGCAAAAACGCCACGAAGGCGCTGGGTGGCAAGTCAGCACTGGGTTCGCCGCGCGCATGGCCATGGCGGGTGGTGTGGCCTTGATAGATGAAGCCTTCGCCCAGGCAGCGCGCCAGTTTGTCCGTAGGGTTTTCGGCGAAGTCGCTGTAGTAGGCGTCGGTTTCGCCGGTCAGCAACACATGCAAGACGTTATGGAAGTCATCGTTCCACTGCGCATCGAAATCATGCGTCAGCAGGCTGGCCTGGTTGAGCTCGTTTTCCAGCACCAGCCACACGTGACGGCCGGTATCCACCTGTTGGCGTACGCGGTGGGCCAGTTCCTTGAGGAAACCCGGATTGTCGATGGCGTGCACCGCGTCCAGGCGCAGGCCATCGAAGCGGTATTCCAGCAGCCACATCAGCGCGTTATCGAGGAAGAAGTCGCGTACTTCGCGGCGATCAAAATCGATGCCGGCGCCCCAGGGCGTGTGCACGTCTTCTTGAAAGAAGCGCTTGGCGTATTGGCCCAGGTAATTGCCGTCGGGGCCAAAGTGGTTGTAGACCACGTCGAGCATCACCGCGAGGCCGTGTTCGTGGGCACTGTCGATCAGTTGCTTGAGTTGTTCGGGCGTGCCGTACGAGGCTTGGGGCGCGTAGGGCAGGACCCCGTCGTAACCCCAATTGCGCTCGCCGGGAAATTGCGCCAACGGCATCAGTTCAATGGCGGTAATGCCCAGCTCGGCCAGGCGAGGCAGTTGCTGTTCAACCGCAGCGTAGCCGCCCAGTGCGCCGACATGCAGCTCGTAGATCACGGCCTCATGCCACGGGCGGCCTTGCCAGTTGCAGTGGCGCCATTGATAGGCGAGCGGGTCGACGACCACGCTCCAACCGTGCACATCCAAGGCCTGGGCCCTGGACGCGGGGTCGGGTACATCCATTTCGCCGTCGATGTTGTAGCGGTAGCGAGTGCCCGCCGGGCACTTCATCTCTACCTCAAACCAGCCTTCTGCCTGAGGCAGCATGGCGATTGATTTGCCGTCTTCCAATTCAACGCTGACATAAAACGCGTCTGGCGCCCACAGGGCAAAACGCGTGTGTTGCGCGTCCAGCATGATTGCGCCGTGGGGCCAGGTTTCCAGAGTCCGTGACGGCATCTATGAAGCCCTCCCTTGATTATTTAGCGGATTTCCCCAGTGCTTTAGCCACCAGTTGTTCGTACAGCTCGGCGTAGGGTTCCACCGCCTGGCACCAGTTGAAGGGTTGAGTCATGGCGCGGCTGCGCATGGCGTTGAGCAAGCCTTTATTGGCAAACACGCGAAACGCGCGGCTAAGCGCCTCTTCGTAGCTGTCTACCGTGGACTCATTGAACAGGAACCCGGTGACGCCATTTTCAATGGTGTCGGCAAGGCCGCCGGTATTGCGCGCCACCGGCAATGAACCGAAGCGCTGCGCATACATCTGGCTCAGGCCGCAGGGTTCGTAACGCGAAGGCATCAGCAGGAAGTCGCTGCCGGCAAACATGCGGCGGGCGTCGGTTTCATTGAAGCCGATGCGCACGCCAACCTGGCCGGGAAAACGCAGGGCCAATTCACGCATGGCGTGTTCTTCTTCCGGCTCGCCGCGACCGATAATCGCGATCTGGCCGCCGTTTTCGACGATAAAGCTGCTGACCGCTTCGGTGAGGTCCAGGCCTTTTTGATAGACCAGGCGCGACACCACCGCGAACAGTGGGCCGGTGGAATCGTGCAGGCCGAACAGTTCGCGCACATGGGCGGCATTAACCGCCTTGCCTTCCCAGTCACCGATATTGAAGTTGTGGGTCAGGTGCGTGTCGGTGGAGGTTTCCCAGCTTTCGTCGATGCCGTTGGGAATGCCACTGAGCAGGCCTTGCTGGGTCTTGGCGGCGAGGAAACCATCGAGGCCGCAGCCGAATTCCGGGGTGGTGATTTCCTGGGCGTACGTGGCGCTCACCGTGGTGATATGGCTGGAATAGGCCATGCCGGCCTTGAGGAACGACATTTTGCCGTAGAACTCCATGCCCTCTTGTTGCAAGGCATGCGGCGGAATGCCCAGCTCAGGCGTTGAGGCCAGGCTGACCACACCTTGATAGGCGAGGTTATGAATGGTGAACAGGGTGGGCGTGCGTGAACCACGCCAGTGCATATACGCCGGGGCCAGGCCAGCGGGCCAGTCGTGGGCGTGCACCAGGTCCGGGCACCAGTGGATCTGCGCCAGGTTGGCGGCCATGTCGGCGGCGGCCAGGCCCAGGCGGGCAAAACGAATATGGTTGTCGGGCCAGTCGCGGCCGTTGTTGGCACCGTAGGGCGTGCCTTCGCGCTCGTAGAGCTCAGGGCAGATCAATACATAGATGACCAAGCCATCCTTGAGGTCCATGCGCCCGATCTTGCAAGGCGGCAGCGCCGCGTGGCCACCCAGCTCGCCGATGATGTGGATCGGGTTATCGCTCTCCATCACCTGCGGGTAGCCGGGGATCAGCACGCGCACATCATGCAAGTGCGCCATGGCGCGGGGCAGGGCAGCGGACACGTCGCCCAGGCCGCCGGTTTTCACCAGGTCGGCGAATTCGGAGGTCACAAACAAGACTTTTTTTCGATTGGGGTTCTGACTCACGATCGGCCGCACAGTGTTGGGCAGGTCGGCCAACGATGTCGGTCCCCCTGCCGGCTGACTAAAACGCTCTCCCTGAGTATCTACTGCAGCACTGATCATAGTTCTCTCCCACATATCTGGTCGGCTAATGGCCCGCTGCCATTAGCTCCGATGACCGCATCCTGCGGCCAGGCGCACAAGCACTGTACAAACTGGCAAGGCGTATGCCAGTTGCACGAATTGGTCAAAAAGATTGGATGGACGGGCATTTGGTGTGAACCGCGTGCACTCGCCTCCCTTAAAAACTGGACCTATGGCAGAGTTGGAAAGTTTCGATTTTTTGCGGGGTTTTTGTTTTGGAACGGACCCATCGGTCATGAGTCTAGGACAGATCCCAGAGCCTGTAGGGTTTCTAGGATATTTTTGTAGGACAAAAAACTTGTAACGTTATGCAAGGTTGAAAACGTGGTGATCCACGGGGATCGGTGGGGTTGTTGGGGCGAGGGAGCAAGCTCCCTTGCCACAGTAGTGCGTACGCCCTTGATTGGTGCGTCAGCCCAGCCCGCGAATGGGCGCGCCGCCAGCCCAGGCTTGAACATCCTCAATTATCTGCTGATAAAACTGCCGGTAATTCTGCTCGCTCACATACCCTACATGGGGCGTGGCTAACACGTTGGGCAAACGCCGGAACGGATGATCACTGGGTAGTGGCTCTTCGCTATAAACGTCCAGCGCCGCTCCCGCCAAGCGCCCGGCGGACAGTGCCGCGACCAGCGCCTGTTCATCCACAATCGGCCCGCGCGCGGTGTTCACCAACCGCGCAGTCGGTTTCATCCAGCCCAACGCCTCGGCATCCACCAGGCCGCGGCTGCGCTCGCTGAGCACCAGGTGCACGCTGAGGATATCGGCCTGTTCAAACAACTCGCGTTTGCTGACCCAGGTGACGCCCGATTCGGCTGCCCGCTCAGGCGTAAGGTTTTCACTCCAGGCAATCACGCGCATGCCGAACACCTGGGCAAACTGCGCGACTTTCTGGCCAATGCTGCCCAGCCCGAGAATGCCCAATGTCTTGCCGTACAGGTCGCCGCCCAAGCCAACCTGCCAGCCGCCGTCCCGCAGGGCGTTGGCTTCGACCAACAAGTTACGGGTGCACGCCATGATCAACGCCCACGTCAGCTCCGGCGCCGCCTGTTTATAGCTGTCGGTGCCGCACACCTGGATGCCCAGGGCCTTGGCGGCCGGAATGTCGATGGCCGCGTTGCGCATGCCGCCGGTCACCAGCAGCTTGAGGTTGGGCAGGTCTTGCAGCAGGGCTTTGTCGAAGGTGGTGCGTTCGCGCATCACGCAAATCACCTCGAAACCCTGCAAACGCTCGATCATCACCGCCGTATCCGCGGGGTAATCGTGCAGGAAGTGCACGTGGCCCACCGCGTTCAAGACCGACCAGTCCACCACGCCACTGGCCACATTCTGCCAATCATCAATGACTGCGATCTGTACCGACATTCACGAGTGCCTCGAAAAAGGTTGGATTAAAGGGCATTCAAACCCTGCAACAGCGTTTTATTAAACTGGGCCGGTTCTTCCATTTGCGGCGCATGCCCAAGGCCGGGGAATTCCACCAGGGTTGCATGCGGGATCAACTTGGCCGCTTGCTTGCCCAGCACGTCGTAATGGCCGAGTTTGGCCTTGACCGCAGGCGGCGCGATATCGCTGCCGATGGCGGTAGTGTCGGACGTGCCGATCAGCAGCAGGGTGGGCATCTGCAGATTCTTGAACTCGTAGTACACCGGCTGGGTGAAGATCATGTCGTAAAGCAGCGCCGAGTTCCAGGCAACCTGGGTATGCCCAGGCCCTTTATTCAACCCCGCGAGCATGTCGACCCAACGGTCGTACTCAGGCTTCCAACGCCCCACGTAATAGGTGTTGAGTTCGTATTGGCGAATGCCTTCGGCGCTGAGTTTCAGCTCGCGTTCATACCATTGGTCGACGCTGCGATAAGGCACGCCCAGGGCTTTCCAATCTTCCAGGCCAATCGGGTTGACCAGCGCCAGCTGCTCGGTTTGCGCCGGATACAGCAGGGCATAACGGGTGGCGAGCATGCCGCCGGTGGAGTGGCCAACGAGGGTGGCTTTTTGAATGCCGAGTTTATCCAGCAGTTGGTGGGTGTTGAGCGCCAGTTGCTGGAAGCTGTACTGGTAGTGGTCCGGCTTGCTGGAGGTACAGAAGCCGATCTGGTCCGGCGCGATCACGCGGTAACCGGCATTGCTCAGGGCTTTTATCGATTCATCCCAGGTGGCGCCGCAGAAGTTCTTGCCGTGCATCAGCACCACGCTGCGCCCGTTAGCCTTGCCTTGGGCGGGCACGTCCATATAGCCCATTTGCAGGGTTTTGCCTTGGGACTGAAAATTGAAATGTTCGACCGGATAGGGGTACTGGAAGCCTTGCAGCTCGGGGCCGTAGGCCGGGCCTTCAGGGGCGGCGAAGGCGGGAAGGGTGCAGCTGGCCAGCAGGCTGGCGGCGCACAGTGAACGGATCAGTGGCATGGGGCAGTCTCCGGAAACAGTGCCCGGATGCTGTGGCGGGAGGATTAAGCGGGGATTAAGCGCGGATTAACGGGGCGCCGCGACATCGCTGGCGCCCCGCTGGGTTACAGCGCTTTCAAGCCTTTGAGCAGTGCCGCGTGAAACTGGTCAGGGTCTTCGATTTGCGGCGAATGGCCCCGGTCGGCGAATTCCACCAGCGTTGCGCGGGGAATCAACTTGGCGACTTGCTTGCCCAGTACATGGTAGTTGCCGATTTTCGCCCTGACTGGCGGTGATGCCAGGTCGCGGTTGAGGGCTGTGGTGTCGGAGGTGCCAATGAGCAGCAGGGTCGGCATCTGCAAGTTCTTGAACTCGTAGTACACCGGCTGGGTGAAGATCATGTCCCAGATCAGCGCTGAGTTCCACACCACCTCCTGCTTGCCGGGCCCGTTGTAGAGCCCCACCAGCATGTCTACCCAGCGGTCGTACGCAGGTTCCCAGCGTCCCAGGTAGTAGTTGGTCTGTTGATAGCTACGCACGCCTTCGTAGGTCAGTTTGCTGTCGGCTTGCGCCCATTGGTCGACGGTGCGGTAGGGCACGCCGATGGCTTGCCAGTCTTCCAGGCCAATGGGGTTGACCATCGCCAGTTGTTCGGTTTGCGCCGGATACATCAAGGCGTAGCGAGTGGCGAGCATACCGCCGGTGGAATGCCCCAGGAGCGTGGCCTTTTTAATCCCGAGTTTTTCCAGCAGTTGATGAGTGTTGATTGCCAGTTGCTGGAAGCTGTACTGGTAGTGGTCCGGCTTGCTGGAGGTACAGAAGCCGATCTGGTCCGGCGCCACTACGCGGTAACCGGCGTCGCTCAGCGCCTTGATCGAGCCTTCCCAGGTGGCACTGCAAAAGTTCTTGCCGTGCATCAGCACGATGCTGCGGCCATTCGGTGTGCCCTTGGGCTTCACGTCCATGTAACCCATTTGCAACGATTGGCCCTGGGATGAGAATTTGAACCGCTCGACCGGATACGGGTACTTGAAACCCTGCAGCTCGGGGCCGTAGGTGTCTTTCTGGCTGGTGGCACAGCCGGTGAGGGTGGCGGCAAGTAACAGGCCCGCGAGGTAGAGCGCGTGCTTCGGTTGCATAGGTTTCTCCAGTGAAAAATCGGATGCTGTTGGCGACCGATTAATCGAGGATTAACCGTTTGAGGCGGCCGATAGACACAGCTCAAAGACGGACCAAAACAGAAATTTCCTACTGGAAAATGTCCATATCGCCAGGCGTACGAGTAGGAAATTAAGGTGTCAGCGGTTGACGCGTATAGCTGTCAAAAATGACAGTTGCGACCAACGGTCGTCACCTATGCGTTCGCCAGCTGGCTCAGGGTCAACACTGCCAGCACTGCATATCGAGCACCTTTGGCCAGCGTGACCATGAGCAGGAACCGCCAGAATGGCTCGCGCATGACGCCCGCCACCAAGGTCAGCGGGTCGCCGATAATCGGCACCCAACTGAGCAACAACGACCAATGCCCCCAGCGCTGGTAGTGCGTGCGGGCCTTTTCCAGGTGCCGGGGGCTGACCGGAAACCAGCGCCGGTCCTTGAAGCGCTCCACCGAGCGCCCCAGCCACCAATTGACCACCGAGCCCAACACGTTACCCAGGGTGGCGAGCGTGAGCAGCCAGCCCAGGTTGTAATGCCCGCTGATCAACAAGCCCACCAGCAGCGCCTCCGATTGCATCGGCAACAGCGTGGCGGCGCCGAAGGCGGCGAAAAATAGCCCCAGGTAACCGGCGAGCATTGATTAATGGGCCGGGTAGTCGGCCACTACCACGTCTTGACCTTCACGGGTCAGGCCGATGACTTGATACGCATCGCTCTTCCCGTCCATTTCCATGCCCGGTGAACCCATCGGCATCCCCGGTGCCGCGATGCCGAGCAAGTCGGTGCGTTTGCGCAGGGCCATCACGTGTTCGGCGGGTACATGGCCTTCGACGAACTTGCCGTCGATGACGGCGGTGTGGCACGAGGCCAGACGCGGCGCCACGCCCAGGCGCTGCTTGACGGCGCGCATGTCGGCTTCAACATGGTCGTCGACCTTGAAACCGTTGCTTTCCAAGTGGCTGATCCACTTTTTGCAGCAGCCGCAGTTGGCGTCACGATGCACGTCGATAGGGATCAGGTCGGCAGCCTGGGCCAGGCTGGAGGTGAGCAGGGCTGAAAGCAGGGCCAGTCGCACGGTGGTTTTCATGGAGTGTCTCGGGAGTAGGAGGGAGCCAATAGATGGCGGCGATCATGACGGTGTCATCGCAGGCAAGCCAGCGCCCACAGGTGAGTCACCGTTTCAGTAATGTTTCCAAATTATACGAAGGCAGGGTTTTCCAGCCGATGCTTGAGCTGATCCAGTGCAATGGCCGACAGTTCGACCATGCGCGCCTGCAAGGTGGCGAGTTGCAGTTCGGTTTCGTAGGTCAATACGCGTTTGAACAGCGTGCCGCCGCGATGGGCCTGCAAGAAATAGTGAAGGGAGCCATCTACGGCCAGGGAGGTGAACACGGTCTTGAATTCGGTTGGCCGGCGGGCAATCTGCACGCGATAACTCATGGGTACGCGCACGCCCAGCAGGTCGATGACTTCGGTGAAACGGGTGCCGACCGGGAGTGAGCCAGTGGTGCCGGTGTCGGCACTGAGGGAGGTGGGGTGCCACTCGTGCCAGCGGTCGGGCTGGGTCACGTAGTCGTAAACGACCTCGATGGGGGCGTCGATAAAGCGTTCCTGGCTGATCCGCTCCAAGCGGCTTGAATGCTCTACAGCGTGCATGACACACCTCCTGTGTGGCGAGACTTTGCACTAGGAGATGTCAGATTAGTCCCACTCCCGTGTTTTGCACGGGAGTGTTTCACTCATTTATCAGCGCACTTTGAAGCGGCTCATCAACGCAATCACCCGGCCATTGGCATCCAGCAGGCTTTGCGTATTGGTTTCAGTGGCATGGCCGCTTTCCACCAGTTCTTCAACCATATGGCGGATCTGCACCATGCTGCGGTTGATCTCCTCGGTCACCGCGCTTTGCTGCTCGGCGGCCGTGGCGATCTGGGTGCTGAGGTTGTTGATATGGCTGACCGAGCCGGCCATTTCGTCCAGGCCTGTATTCACCCGTGCTGTGGCATCCGCCGCCGACTGGCAGCTGGCCTGGGTGTTTTCCATGGCCGTCACCGACGAGCTCACGCCCGTGGTGAGGCGCGCGAGCATCTCATTGATCTGCGAGGTACTGGCCTGGGTGCGTGCGGCCAGTGCCCGAACTTCGTCGGCCACCACCGCAAAACCACGGCCTTGCTCACCGGCACGTGCCGCTTCAATCGCGGCGTTGAGTGCCAACAGGTTGGTCTGGCCGGCAATTGCGCCGATCACGCCCAGGGTTTCAGTGATGCGCGCGGCGTCCTGGCGCATGTTTTCCACGGTGTGGGTGGCGCTGGCCACTTCGCCGATCAAGGCGCTGACACTGCTGGAGGCTTCACCCACCACGACGCGGGAGCGGTCGGCGTGTTCGTTGGCGCGCTGGGTGAACGACGCCGTCTCAGCCGCGTTTTGCGCAACGGTGTCGGCGGTGGAGCTCATCTCAGTAATGGCGGTGACCGTCTGGTCTGTCTCTGAGGCATGCCGCACCAGAATCCGATTGGTCTGCGCCGAGGTTTGCTGCAATTGCTCAAGCCCCGAGGCCATCGCGCCTGTAGCTTGGGTCACTTCACCGATCATGTTTTGCAGGTAGATGATAAAGCGGTTGACCGAATGGCCGATTGCGCCCATTTCATCCTCGGCACGGATGGTGATGCGCCGCGTCAGGTCGGCATCGCCGGCGGACAGTGCGTCGATATTGGTTCTCAGCGACTTCATGCGCTGTACCAACTGGCGGATCGCGTAGAACGCCAACAGCACCAGCAGCAACACCATGGGAACTTGCAGCATCGCCAGGGTGCCGAGCACGTCATCGCGCTGGGCGGTGATCAGCGAAGTGGGCAGGGCGGTGGCGAGGAACCAGGGCGTGCCCTCGATCGGGCGCATGTAGAAGGTGCTGGCCACACCCTGGTTGTCGAATTCACTGCGCTGCAGCGCCTGGTCGCGATGGGCAAGCGCCTTGCTGACCTGGGCGGCAAAGGCTGACGTACCGGCCAGTTCGCTGATGTTCTTCAACACCACCGGGCCGCTGAGGCGTGTGCTGTTGCTGATGATCTTGCCGTCGCCCTCGACGATCAGCATCTGCCCGCCGATGTCTTTCTCCTTGCTGGCCACCAGGTCATTGAAGAACCCCAGGGTCACGTCGATGGTGGCGACGCCGTACGCCGCTCCGTCACGCTGGATCGCCATGGCGCAGTTGGTGCGCGGCTCCTGGCTGGCATCATCCTTGTAGGCAGCTGCCCAGGCGCACTGGCCGCGTGGCGAGGCCAGGCCGCCTTTGTACCAGCTCTGGTCGTAATAGTTGGGCGCGGCGTCACTGTTCCAGAAGGTGTTGACCGCCAGCTTGCCCGAGGCATCACGGTGCCAGAACGTGCTGTGTTTGTTACGCCCCGGGGTGCGCTGGTTGGGCAGTGGCCAGATGCCGCCGCCGAAGACCTTCAGCTCGCCATACTGGTCCACCAGGCCGGGCAGCACCTTGTCGATGGCATCGCTGTCGAGCAGGGGAATGGTTTGGGTGATGCTGCGTTGCTGGGCCTGAACCTTATTCAGTTCGCCTTGGATCTGCACGGCCACTTCAGCGATGCGGTTGAGCACCACTTGTTCTTCGGTGTGTTTTAGCGTGGGGGCGACCAACTGGCCGATGCCCACGACGGTCAACACAAATAGCACCAGGACGAACAGCACCAGAAACACGGTGTAGCGGGTTTGGATGGAGCGTAATGGGGGCATGGGGGTCGTCCTTACGAAGCGTTTATTATCGACGCGGCTGTGTTAGAGCTTCATCGGGCTATCGGCCTGGGAAGGAAGAGCTTTAGGTACGAGGGTGCAACGTTGTTTAATTTCATGTAGCGAGGTCAGTTGCCTGCCTCGCTACGTATATCAACCGTTGGTGGCGCGGTTGCTTAGGTATTGCGGTGTATTAGATACCGCGTCCCTGGGCGCTTTTTTTGAATAGGTAAGCGGGTCTTGACGATTTACCCATTTCTTCGTTCAAGCCGTTCTCCGTGAACGGTTTCGGGTTGATCGTACTCGGAGGCGTCGAGGGGTCGTTATCAAAGTCAAAGGGTTCTGCATCGCTGGGTAAGCCCACGACTTGGCGTTCAAGATTGTTGACGGGCAACGGTTTGTCGGGTGCTGGATGTTCGACGGTCTCACCCAACAGGTGGGTGCCGGTAGCGCCATTGTAGGCGTGGCCAATCTCATGAAATAGGGCGATTGCCGGCGTTATCATGTAGTTGCCGTCAGCGCTTTCGAGGATAGCTGCCGGGTTATAACCGATCCAGGCGAGGTCTGCTGGAGAGCCGGGGGCGCCATTAACAATACTGCCGAATGTCGAGTCGCCGAGTTTGCCTGACTCAGGCGTCCAATTACCCAGTTCGTTACTGAAAAACTGATACTTTGAGCCAAAGCTGGTTTCATCGATAGTGACCTTGCCGCCATTTGCCACGGCGAGCTTGTCCATCTCGGTGAGCGTCTGTTGACCGAGAGGCGAACTGCGGAAAAACTCAAGATCGTCGGCGACGTGTTGTTTGAAGTCTTCCGCGCCTTGCACCTCGAAACCCTTCTCGCCGGCATTGCTCGGTTTCACCTCGGTAAACGCCGAGCCTTGAGTGCGGTCGAACACATCATTGGCACCGGCGTAAATGCGATCCTTGAGCCGATTATTCCAGATGCGGTCGTTGCCCTTCCCGGTATAGAACGTCGTGCGGTCGTGTCCCACCAATAGATCATCACCCTTGCCGCCATGTAGAACGCTATGTCCGTTGCCTGAATACAGTTCGTCCTCGTCGTCACCGCCGTCCAAGTGGCTCTGCTTGGTCGCGGGGCCCAAACCACCGAACAGACGGTCGCGGCCTTTGTTGCCGTACATCACGGCATGGCCGGTTCCCCCAATGATTGTGTCGTCGTCCTCATTGCCTTCGGCGTAACCAAGACCGCTGCCCAGCCGCATGAAGTCGTTGCCGCGTCCTCCATAGAATCGGGTCCTGCCACCACCGGCCTGCATGTAGTCGTCACCCTCGCCGCCGTCAATGTCCACGCGAATCTTGACGTCGTCGTCGATGATGACCGAGTCATTGCCGCCATTGGTCTTGAACCAGAGGCCCTGTGCCGGCCCTTGTTTTTCTTTGGCATCGAGCAGGTACGACTTGCCATTGACGGTGAACTGCAGCTTGTCGCCCGGCCAATTGCGCACGTGGATCTGGTCTGCGCCGTCGCCGGTTTCCACCACGATCCGGTTCGATACGATTTTCGGATTTTTTTTGGGGTCGTCGTTGGCCCACGCGATTTCCCGACTGAACTTCACATCATCCTTTTCAAGCAGTGTATGGGTTCTCACGTTCATTCCTGGCGTGAGGTCGGACGGTGGGTCATAGGGTGACGGTTTGGGCTTGTCCGGCTCGGTAGACGCCGTGTAGCGAGAACGGGTTGCGGGAGAATGGGCGAGGGGTAACTGCATCGGTATGTCCTTCAGGCTGATCGTGAAAGACCTGACGGGGCGTCAGGAATACTCTTGCGTGGGAATCCAATCAAAAGGGTTCCTGTGGACGGCGAAGGGTTTTCGACCAGGCATTTCATGGCGCGCCTGCACCGGCGACCTGCCAGGTCGCCGGTGCAGCCTCCAGATCATTTAGCGCCTGCGTTCAGGCCTGGCCATTTCACTGGCGACCAATGCGCAGCGCGGGGTATCAGGTGCCGTTACCCTGATCGCTGGTCTCAAACGCGTAGAGTTTCCTCAAGGGCTTGTCCATCTCTGCGTTCAGGGCGTTCTCGGTGAACTGTTTTGGATTGAACGTGCCGGGCGGCGTCAGGGGGTCGAGATCCAAGTCAAACGGTTTAGCGCTGTTGGGTAGGCCGACGGCTTGGAGCTCATCATTATTGACCGGTTCCGATTCCCCGGACTCCAGTTGCTCGCTGCTCTGACCGGCCAGGAATGTGCCGGTGGCGCCATTGTAGGCATGGGCAATCTCATGAAAGAGGGCAGTGACAGGGACGGTCGTGTTGGTTTGGTCGGCACTTTCGAGGATCGACTGGGCGTCATAGAAAATTGAGCCGCGATCCGCACGGGCGCCAGGGGCGCCGTCGGTGATGGTGCCATAGTCGGTGGCGGTAGCCTTATTTTTTGCCTCAGGTGTCATTGTGTCCAGTGCGGTGCTCACAAACTCGTAGGCGTTAACGCCGGGGGGCGCCGGCGTGATCGTTACCTTGCCGCCATTCACTCCTGCGAGTTCATCCATTTTCGCCAGGGCCAGCTGGCCTAAGGGCGAACTGCGCAAAAATTCAAAGTCGTCGGTTACGCGTTGCTGGAACCGTGCGTCTCCCTGCACGGTGAAACCCTGTTCCCCGACGTTGCTCGGTTTCACCTCGGTGAACGCCGAACCTTGGGTTTTGTCGTACCGGTCATTGGCGTCGGCGTAAATGCGATCTTCGCGCTGATTATTCCAGATCTGGTCGCGGCCTTTGCCCGTGTAGAAGGTCGTGCGGTCATACCCGGCCAAACGATCATCGTCGTTGCCACCATGCAGAACGCTGTGCCCGCTACCTGCATGAAGAAAATCCCGGCCATCGCCACCGTCCAGGTAACTCTGTTTGGTCGCGGGGCCTGACCCGGCATAAAGCCGGTCATCACCTTGGTTGCCGTACATCACGACAGAGCCTGTGCCACCGATGATCGCATCGTCGTCTTCATTGCCTTCGGCGTAACCCAGGCCGCTGCCCAGTCGCAGGAAGTCGCTGCCGCGCCCTCCAAAGAGCCTGCTCCTGCCGCCTCCCGCCTGGAGGTAGTCGGCGCCATCGCCGCCTTCAATGTCGACACGCAGTGTGACATCAGCGTCGATAATGACCGTGTCATCGCCGCCCTTGGCTTTGATCCAGAGGCTCTGTTCCAGGTCAGGCTTTTCGTTGATGTCGAGTAGATGCGAGGTGCCGTTGATTAAAATTTTCAGCCGGTTGCCCGGCCAACTGCGTACATGGATATGGTCGGAGTGGTCACCGGTTTCCACCAGAAGCCAATTCTGCACAATCTGCGGGTTTTTAGGGTCCGACGTATCCCAGTCTATGAGTCGGCTGATTTTGATATCCCCGTCGACCAGCACTGGGTGCGTCCTGCGGTTAACGGGGCCGGGCGTCAAGTCGGCGGGTGGGTCGTAGGGCGACGGCTGAGGCTTGACGAACGGGGCAGGGGCAGTGGGAGGTTTGGGAGGGGCGGCCGAATAAGCCAGGGGAAGCAGCATTTGTGAATCCTTCACATTGAATTGTTATAGGCCTGATTGCTTATCAGGGCTACCCATTACGTGGAGCTGCTGCCGAAACCGTTCCAGCTGACTGCGCGGGATCTTTCTGCGAAATATGTCGTGCAGGCGCTGCACCGTTGCCGTGTGAACCCGCAGGCAAACGCTGTCAGCGCCGCACAGCATGTTCCGCCCACGGTTGCTATTGGTTCACCAACCCCATCGAGGCTTCGGGGTAGCGCGCACCCGCCGTAGCGCCCGCCGGGAAGATCGATGCCAGGGCGGCCAATTCGGCAGGGCTGAGCGTGATATCGACTGCCGCCACGTTTTCTTCCAGGTACTTGCGCTGCTTGGTCCCGGGAATCGGGATCAGGTAATCGCCTTGTGCGAGTACCCAGGCCAATGCCAATTGCCCGGCAGTGATGCTTTTTTCAGCGGCCAGCGCCTTGACCTGATCCACCAACCGCAGGTTTTTAGCAAAGTTTTCGCCTTGGAAGCGCGGGCTGGAGCGGCGGTAGTCGTCGGCGGCGAAGTCATCCGGGCTTTTCAGCGCGCCGGTGAGAAAGCCGCGCCCCAATGGGCTGTAGGGCACAAAGGCGATGCCAAGGCGTTGGCAGGCTGCCAGGCAACCGTTGTCTTCCTGGTCGCGGCTCCATAGCGAATATTCGCTTTGCAGGGCACTGATCGGATGCACCTTGTGCGCACGTTCCAGGCTGGCGGCGGACGCTTCGCTCAAGCCCAGGTAACGCACCTTGCCTTGCTTGACCAGCTCGGCCATGGCGCCGACGGTCTCTTCGATGGCCACTTCGGGGTCGACACGGTGCTGGTAGTAGAGGTCCAGGGTTTCGACGCCCAGGCGTTTCAGGGTGCCGTCAATGGCCTCGCGGATGTATTCAGGGCGGCCATTCACGCCGCGCACCGTCGGGTTCGCCGGGTCGCGCACAAACCCGAATTTGCTGGCCAGGAACACCTGGTCACGCTTGCCGGCGATGGCTTTGCCGATCAGTGCTTCATTGGTGTGGGGGCCGTACATGTCGGCGGTGTCGAGCAGCGTCACGCCCAACTCCAGCGCGCGGTGCAGGGTCGCGATGGCTTCCTGGGTATCGGTGCCGGTGGTGTAGAAATCGGTCATGCCCATGCAGCCGAGGCCGATGGTGGAGACGTGAGGGCCGTTCTTGCCGAGTTGACGAGTGTGCATAGGTTTAGCGCCTGGGTTGGGAAGGTCGCTATTGTTATCCTCGACAAAACTCAGATAAACCGGCTAAAAGCACTATCACTATTCGTAATTTCTAAACAGTGGCTGAAGGAGTCGTCACGTGGACCGATTCAACGCGATGCGCGTGTTCACACGGATTGTTGAGTTGGGCGGGTTTGCCAAAGCGGCCGATAGCCTGCAACTGCCCCGAGCATCGGTGACTGTCCTGATCAAACAGCTGGAAGCACACTTGGGCGTGCAGCTGTTGCAACGGACTACGCGCCAGGTCAGCCCGACCCTGGACGGCGCTGCCTACTACCAGCGTTGTGTGCAGTTATTGACGGACCTGGAAGAAACCGAGGCGGTGTTTTCCGTGAGTCGCCAAAACCCTCGCGGCACGTTAAGCATCGATATGCCCTCGGGCATTGGCCGGTTGATCGTGATTCCCGCGTTGCCAAGCTTTACCGCACGCTACCCGCTGATCGAGCTGGAAATCGGCCTTAACGACCGCCCCGTGGACTTGATCCGCGAAGGCGTGGACTGCGTGCTGCGCGGTGGCCTGGCCCTGGACGAATCGCTGGTGGCGCGGCCGCTGGCCGTGATGGATCAACTGACGTTGGCCAGCCCCGCGTACCTTGCGCGCATGGGTGTGCCCGCGAGCCTGGACGATCTGGCAGGTCACCAGATGGTCGAGTACCTCTCCAGCGCCAGCGGCAAACGTTTTGGCCTGGAGTTCCAGATTGGCCCCGAGTTACGCGCGGTCAACTTGCCGAAGGTCGTCGCGGTGAACAGTTCCGATGCGTATTTCGCCGCCTGCGAAGCCGGCTACGGGCTGATCCAGGCGCCGCACTATCACGCCATGCAGCAACTGGCCAAGGGCACGCTGGTGCACGTGCTGCCACAGCTGCCGGTGCCCGCCATGGCGCTGACCGCGCTATACCCGCCGCACCGCCAATTGTCGCAGCGGGTGCGGGTATTTGTGGATTGGTTGGTTGAGCTGTGTGCCCGACCCGGCACGGGGTTGCAACGCCAGGCCTGAGTGCGGCCCATAGGTCAGACAAGGTAGCTGTTACGCAAAGGCCTGCCCATTTCACGGTGCATGCCATTTTCCGTGAAGTGCTCGGGGTTGGTCGTGGTGGGTGGGGTAGCGGCGGCGTTATCGAAGTCAAAAGGCTGTGCGGTACTGGGCAGGCCGACGACCTGGAGTTCAAGGTTCCTGACAAAACCTGAGAAGTTGCGGTCGTACGCCGAACGGTCCCAGGTTTTGCCGGGTAGGGTTGTACCCGTCGCACCGTTGTAGGCATGCCCGATTTCATGCACCAGGCCTACCACCGGCGGGATGAACAGCAGGCCTCTTGGGTCGCCCACAACCTTTGGGTCGTAACCCAGCAACCCTGCATCGGCGCGTGAGCCGGGCGTGTTGTGAGTGACCATCCCATTTCTGGAGTCTTCAGGCGCTAGGGTGCGTTTACCTGCACGTTGCGCGCTGCTCAGTTCACGGCTGCGAAACCGATAATGGCTGCCCTCGGTGGATTCCTGAATCTGGACGTGGCCCCCGGCTTTCAGGGCTTCTTTGTCCATGTCCGCCAGTATCTTTTGCCCAGTGGGCGAGCTGCGCAGGAACTCGAAATCGTCGGTTACCCGTTGTATGAATTCGGCGCGACCATTGACCTTGAAGCCGCCATTGCCGGCGACGCTGCCCTTGACCTCGGTAAACATAGAGCCTTGGGAACGCTCGTAGGTATCGCCAGCTTGGGCGTAAATAAGATCACCGCGCCGGTTGTGCCAGATCTGGTCCTGACCTTTGCCGGTGTAGAACGTGGTGCGGTCGTGCCCCAGCAAATGATCGTTTCCCATACCGCCGTGAAGGATCGTATGCCCGTTGCCGGCATACAGCTGGTCGTTGCCATTTCCGCCGTCTACATAGCTTTGTTTGCTGGCGCAACCTCTGCCGGCATAGAGGCGATCATCACCGTTGTTGCCGTAGATGACCGCATTGCCCGTTCCGCCAACGATCAAATCATTGCCGTCATTGCCTTCGGCGTAACCGGTGCCCGCGCCCAGCCAAAGCTTGTCGTCGCCTGCACCGCCCAGCAGCCTGGTAATACCTGCACCGGCAATGAGGGTGTCATGCCCATCACCCCCTTCGACAGTGACAGAGTTGCTGACGCTTGGGCTGATGGAGACAAGGTCATTCCCGGCGTGAGTCTTGATATGCAGCTCGAGGGGCTCGCCGTTTTTGCCCTTGGCGTCAAACGCGTACGACCTGCCATTGATCTGAATTTGCAGACTGCCGTCGGGGTGTTTGCTGACATGAACCGTGTCGGCAGCACTACCGGTTTCCACCACCAGGGTGATGCGCTCAATCTTGGGCGGGCGAACTGACAGATCCCACTTGGCCTCCTGCGTGATTTTTACGTAACCGTCGTTGTGCACGCTCTCGCTGTGGGTTCGAGTGCGTCCTGTGCCGGGTGCGGAAAAGCTGGGGACGGTGTAAATCGACACGTGGGGCGCCGGCTCCGTTGTGTCGCGCTTGTGCAGGCGGTTGTCGGGCTGCGCGGCGTAGCTAGGCCGAGTTGGGGTCATCGTCCGGTGTTCCGTTGTCTGTCAGGTAGGGACCATTGTGTGGGCCCCGCGAACAAGACAGTTCCTTGCTCTTTCAGCCGGCACGTACATCCGCTATCGGCGTGTCGGCGCTGCAGTAGATTCCCTTCCCTTGAGGGCTGCGGTCGAATTTGTAACGTTGGCGTAACGGTTTACCGCGCGCCTGCCCTGGCAGGGTTTGCGACGCTAGGCCTGAGCCTTGCGGTAGGCGCCGGGCTGCTGCCCGGTGACCTTGTGAAACGCCCGGGTAAACGCCGCCACCGATTGGTAACCGACTGCCAGCGCCACATCCGCCACCGTCTGGTCTTCCTTGAACAGCCGACACGCATGGCGCATGCGCATCATCAGCAGCACCTGCCCGGGTGATTGGCCACACAGCTCGTTAAACCGTTTGAAAAACGCCGAGCGCGACAGCCCGGTGCAGGCCGCCATGCTTTCCAACGTCCAGGCATCGGCGGGGCGAGCGATCAGTTGTTCCAACAGCTTGGCGAACGCCGGCTGCCGGCCCAGGGCAGCGAGGCCGCCAAGTTCGGTGTTGTCGAGTACTTGCTGGCGCAGCACGTACAGAAACAACAGGTGGCAAAGGCGTTCGAGCAGCGCGGAAGAAGGCGCCGGGGTGCGTTCGCACTCTTGCAGGATCAACTCGAACAGGTTGCGCGCGGCGGTCAGCGAAGGGTCGCCGGCACGCAGGATGATCCAGGCGGGCAGGGTGTCGACGATCAGCGCCGATAAGCCGGAATGGAAGTGAAAAAAGCCGCAGACCAGGCCCACGCCATCATTGGCGGCGCTGTCCAGCGGTAGCATCGGGCGGCGCGGGCATTCCTGCGCGGCGGCCGCCGTCGCTTCGCCAGACAGCTGATAAACCAAGTCGCGCAGTAGAAATACCGCGTCGCCATTGTTCAAGTGGTGCGGGCCAGGTTCACCGTCGATATGCAGCCAGCACTGGCCTTGCACGATCAGGTGGAAACTCGCCCTGGCCAGGCCATGGGTGCTCGCGTGCCAATCGCCGCAGTAACGCCCCACGTGGAACAAACTGGTGTTGAGTTCGAGGCTGTCTAATAACCAATCGACAAGTGCACTGGACGAATTCATCTAAGCGAAAGACTCTAGAGCAAGTAATCGCTACTTTAGCCTATTGAGACGATTTTTTATAACCAACAGACTGGGTACACGAACCCATCAGGAGACCACTCCATGTCCCGTGTACCGTTGTTGACGCCGGAAACCGCACCAGAAGCTGCCAAACCCTTCCTGGAAAACGCCCTGAAAGGCTCGGGCTTCATTCCGAATCTGCTCGCCGTATTGGCCAACGCACCGGCAGCTCTGGAAACCTATATCACCGTCTCCGGCCTCAACGCCAAGGCTGAGCTGAGCCTGGCCGACCGCGAAGTGGTGCAATTGATTGCCGCCACTACCCACGGCTGCGACTTCTGCGTGGCCGGCCACACCGCCGTCGCGCGCCACAAGGCCAAGCTGCCGGAGGCGGTGATTGATGCGCTGCGCCAGCAAGGTGAATTGCCCAATGCCCGCTATGAGACACTCGCCGCCTTCACCCGTGAAGTGATCGCCACACGCGGTGACGTCAGCGACGCAGGTTTCGAGGCGTTCCGTGCTGCCGGCTATTCCGAAGGCCAGGCCCTGGAAGTTATTTTGGGCGTAAGCCTGGCAACCCTGTGCAACTTCGCTAACGTGTTTGCCCGTACGCCGCTGAACCCGGAGCTGACGCAATACCGTTGGGAAAAACCGGCAAGCTGAATGGGCGATGGTCTACCTGCTGTAATAAGGAGAAACGAATGCTTGACCCAATCTTGAGCCGTTGGCTCGACGTTCAAGCGCAGGCCCTGGACGTGGGCAGTTGCGATCCACAGGAAGTGCTGCCACGGCTGGCAGAAGCCAATGTATTACGTATCGGCGTGCCAAAAGCCCTCGGCGGCCTGGGCGGCGATGTGACCGGTGCGGTGGAGGCCATCGCCAATGTTGCCAGCCATTCCCTGGCGGCGGCGTTTGTGTGCTGGGGCCAGCGGTCTTTTATCGAGTATTTGTTGCAGAGCCCCAATGAGCGGCTGCGCGAGCAACTGTTGCCGGACTTGCTCAGCGGCAAACTGGCCGGGGCCACCGGGCTGTCGAACGCGATGAAGTTTTTGTCAGGCATCGAGACCCTGCAAATCAGCGCCGAGCCGACCGAGGACGGCTGGACCCTCAACGGTCGTCTGCATTGGGTGACCAACCTGCGCAAGAACGGCTTTGTGGCCGCGGCGGCCATCGAGCATGCCGGGGGCGGCGCGCCGTTTATCCTGGCGATTCCGGATTCGGTGGCGGGCTTGCAGCGCTCGCGCGACCTGGAACTGCTGGGGTTGCAATCAAGCAACACGGCAGCCCTTGGTTTGGAAGGCGTTGAGCTGAGCCGTGACTGGTTGTTGCATGAGGATGCGCGCAAGTTCCTCCCGGCGGTACGCCCGGCGTTTCTGGGCTTGCAATGCGGTATGTCGATCGGCCTGGCCCGGCGTTCGCTGGCGGAAGTGGCCAACCATTTGGGGTCGAGCCGCACGGTGTTGCGCGATGAGTTGGAAGCGCTGCGCGTGACCCTGGACCATTTGGTAGACGACCTGAAAAAAGGCCTGCTGGCAGGGCGATTTACCGCCGAGCCAGTGCCCTTGTTCAAGCTGCGTATCGCCCTGGCGGAAACCGCTGCGAGTGCCGTGCAGCTTGAGCTTCAGGCCAGCGGCGGCAAGGCTTACCTCACTGCCCACGGCAGCGGTTTTGCACGGCGCTGGCGCGAGTCGGCCTTCGTGCCCATCGTCACGCCGAGCCTGGTGCAACTGCGCACCGAGCTGCAACGCCAGGCTGCGCTATGAGCCAGGCGGTATTGAGTGCCCAGGGGATTTGCCTGGGGTATGCCAGTGGCCCGGTGCTGCAAGGGTTTGACTTGCACTTGCAGGCGGGTGAAGTGGTGTCGATCCTTGGTCCCAGCGGCGTCGGCAAGTCCAGCCTGTTGCGCGTGCTCGCCGGTTTGCAGACGCCCCAGGGCGGTGGCGTGCAGGTGCTGGGCGAGCCGCTGGACGGCCCGCATCCACGCGTGGCGGTGGCCTTTCAAGACCCCAGCCTGTTGCCCTGGCTGAACCTGGAAAAAAACGTTGCCTTTGGTTTGGATTTTGCCCGCCAACCGCATTTGAGCCCTGAAGAACGGCGCCGCCGTGTTGACCACGCCATCGCCGCGGTGGGGCTGGAACATGCGCGTCAGCAGTTCCCGGCGCAGTTGTCCGGCGGGATGGCGCAGCGCACGGCGTTGGCCCGCTGCCTGGCGCGGCAGCCGCAAGTGTTATTGCTGGATGAGCCGTTCGGCGCATTGGATGAAGTCACCCGCACCGACATGCAGCACCTGCTGCTCAAGGTCAACCGCGAGCAAGGCTCGGCGGCGGTATTGATTACTCACGATATTGATGAAGCGCTGCTGCTGTCCGACCGTATCCTGCTGCTGGGCAACCGCCCGGCACGCACGCTGGGCGAATGGCACATCGACCTGGCGCAACCGCGCGAAGAGCAGGTAGAGGCTATCGGCGCGCTGCGTATCGACATCTTGAAAACCTTACGGCAGGCGAGCCGCCCTCAACCCAACCCTCTTGAACAACTGGAGCCCAGCTATGTGTCTGGATGACCTGACCCACTCGCGCCGCGACTTTCTCAAACTCTCGGCGGTGCTCAGCGCCGCCGGTGCCTTACCGCTGCTGAGCAGCTTGCAAGCCCGCGCCGCCAGCGAGCCGGACGCGCCGGTACGCATCGGCTACTTGCCGATCACCGACGCCACGCCGCTGTTGGTTGCGCATAACAATGGCCTGTTCGAAGCCGAAGGCATCAAGGCCGAGCGCCCGGTGCTGTTACGCAGTTGGGCGCAGGTGATCGAGGCGTTTATTTCCGGGCAGGTCAACGTGATTCACCTGTTGTCGCCGATGACGGTGTGGGCGCGCTATGGCAGCCAAGTGCCAGCCAAAGTGGTGGCCTGGAACCACGTCGGCGGCTCAGGCTTGACGGTCTCGCCAGGCATTACTGATGTGAAACAACTGGGCGGCAAATCGGTGGCGATTCCGTTCTGGTACTCGATCCACAACGTGGTGGTGCAGCAACTGTTTCGCGATAACGGCCTGACACCCGTGGCACGCGCTGCCGGCTCTGCCATTGCCGCCAATGAAGTCAACCTGATCGTGTTGCCGCCCTCCGACATGCCCCCGGCCTTGGCCAGCAGCCGTATCGACGGCTACATCGTCGCCGAGCCGTTCAACGCCCTGGCGGAAAACCTCAAGGTCGGTCGCGTGCAGCGCTTTACCGGCGACGTGTGGCGCAACCACGCGTGCTGCGTGGTGTTTATGCACGAGCACGACCTGACCAATCGCCCGCAATGGTCGCAAAAGGTGGTGAATGCCATCGTCAAGGCGCAGGTGTGGACGCGCGACAACCGCGAAGAGGCGGTGAAGCTGTTGTCCAAGGACGGCCCGAACCGCTACACGCCACATGCAGAGCCGGTGTTGAGCAAAGTATTGGCCCCGGCTGCCGGCGACCGCGCCGCTTACCTGGCCGATGGCGCGATCCAGCACGCCAATTGGGACGAGCACCGCATCGACTTCCAGCCTTACCCATTCCCCAGCTACACCGAAGAACTGGTACGGCGCTTGAAGGACACGTTGATCGAAGGCGACAAGAAGTTCCTCGCCGACCTCGACCCGACCTTCGTCGCCAAAGACCTGGTGGATGACCGGTTTGTGCGCAACGCAATCGAGTCGGTGGGCGGTATGAAAACCTTCGGCCTGCCGGATGGCTATGAACGGCACGAGGAGATTGGCGTTTGAAAACCGGCAGAATCCCGGGCTGGTTGCTGGGGCTGAGTGGCTTGGCGGGTTTGCTGTGTGTGTGGTGGCTGGGCGTGAAGATACTCGGCGACGCCGACGGCTTGTCGGCGCGCTTCTCACTGGCGGCGACCTGCAGCAGCCTGTGGGAATTACTCGGGCGCGGCGAACTGTATCTGCACATCGCGGTGAGCCTGAAACGTATCTTCGTCGGGTTGTTCCTGGCGTTGCTGGTGGGCGTGCCGCTGGGGTTGCTGGTGGGCAGTTCGCGCAACCTTGAGGCGGCGACGACGCCGGCCTTCCAGTTTTTGCGAATGATTTCACCGCTGTCCTGGATGCCCATCGTGGTGATGTTGATGGGTGTGGGCGATCAGCCGATCTACTTCCTGCTGGCCTTTGCCGCCGTGTGGCCGATCATGCTCAACACTGCCGCCGGCGTGCGTCAGCTGGACCCGCGCTGGTTGCAGTTGAGTAAGAGCCTGAGTGCGACACGCTGGGAAACCTTGCGTCGGGTGATTATTCCCGGTGTCGTGGGGCATGTGCTGACCGGCGTGCGACTGGCCATCGGGATTGTGTGGATTGTGCTGGTGCCGTGCGAAATGCTCGGGGTCAGTGCGGGGCTGGGCTACTACATCCTCGACACGCGTGACCGGCTGGCGTATTCAGAGTTGATGGCGATGGTGCTGTTGATCGGGCTGCTGGGCTTTGCCCTCGATGCGTTTGCACGCTGGTTGCATCAGCGCTGGGTGCACGCGGGCTGATTGAGTCAGCACGTGCCTGCCGGCTGCGCAGGCACTTGCTCAAGGCTACGTCAGGGCCGCTCTGGCATAAAGATTTGCAGGTCCCCCGCCATGTCCACTGCATCATCGATAGCGCCCATCGGGTCAGGACGATTGCCCACCGATTGTGTGCCATAGCCCACCTTCATACCCGCTCGTTCGTACACGCCGATGCCGATGCCTCCGGTTGCCTCCGCCAGGCCCGTCACACCTTGAGTGGTGTTGATGTGTTGGCGCCCCACCAAGGCAATCACTTTGCCCTTGTGTGTGTGCTGTTCAAGCTCGCGCGCGGCGTAGTAGTTGAATTCCTTGAGCCGCTGCAGGTTTCGGTCGGCGGTGCTTTGGCCCGTATAGAAACTGCGGTCATGCCGGTGGCGCGTTAGATAAAAGTGGTCGAGTGGCACGACCTCGATGCCGTTATCCTGGAATTTTTTGATCAGCGTTTGCAAATTCAAATCCGGGTCGTTAGCTCTAAGGCCGAGGCCGGTATGGCCCATTCCGTCATCCTTGAGCAGCCCCTTATTGTCATAAACGACGCCCTCAATACCGATTACCTTGACGTTCTTACGCTTGAACAACGCAATGTTCTCGTCCAGCGTGCGGAAGGTGGCCAGGCTCGAGTGGTTCTCGCCAAATACCACGATATTCGAGTTGTCCAAGGCTTTTTCGATCAAATCGGGCACTGTTTCGTAGGGTTTTGTTACCGGCATCGTGGGGCGATTCGTTGGGTTCAGCGGGTCCATTTTTTTATAAGAGGCATTCATCTCCTGTTCGAAACGTGCTTTTGTCGCCTGCTGCCGGCTTGGCGTGAAATGCGCTTCGGTAGGGGCCCCCTTGATGTGCCTTACGTATTCGTCGGTGACGGCGTCCAGGTGGTCGGTTTTAGTGACGACCGCTGCTGTCTTCGGTTGGCTGGTTTTTTTATAGGGGTTAAATCGGTTGCTACGGTGAGCATTCACTTGCCCCTGCTGGAAATGGGTGACAGGCGAGGGGGGCATCAACGTATGCACCGGGTTGAAATTAGTGATTGGCGTACCATAAGCGGCCTGTGTCGGTGCATCGTACGCATACCAATGGCCATGCTGCTTGACCGCACTGGCCTCGACGGTGCGCTCGCCCGCTTTGAAAGTGCCTGTTGCGGCGGAGTCAAAGTGTTTGCTCGCTTCGACCAGCTCAGCGCCTGTGGCTGTGCCCCGCAGTTTTTGAATGCCGGCACCCACGGAATCCTTGGTTTGTATGGCGAGCTTGCCGGCGCCTACCGTCAGGTCACCCAGGCCACCGAGCGGGTTGAATGCGCTGAAGGCACTCGCCCCGATGATTCGGCCGCTGTGGGCTAATTTAGAGACGGCGGTGCCGGCCTTGCCAGCCACGTTTGCCAACTTCCCCACCATACCCACACCTGCGGTGAGTAGACCGAACACATCAAACACCAGGTCGGTTGCGCCGTCCTTATAGTTGCCGTTCTTGAAATTGACGATGGCTGATCTGAGAGGGATAAGGTCGAGCAAAAACTCGCCTATCGAGGAGAGCGTGTCCCTTTGCTGTTCTGCCGCTGTTCTGCCTTGGGCCAAGCGTTTGACGGCTTCACTATCAATCCCCAGCCCCTTGACCACCGCTGCTGCCACGTTCTGAATTCGGCTGTTACTGAAGGTGTTGGGGTTTTGCGCCCAATGGGGCTTTTCCTCACGCAGGTGATCGGGTTTGTCGGGGGTATACTCCTCGATCCGGGTGACTTCGTCGGAGACATATTCGGGCTCGCGGTCTGTCGGATGGGTCAGGATTTTTTTAAGGGTGCCCTTTTCGGCGTCGTAAGAATATGACTGTTTTTTTGCGTTGTACTCGGTTTGTATCAGTATCGTCGTGCTCGAATGGAACAGACGTTCACCGACAAAAGGAACACTTGAGATCCTGTAAGAGTTTTCCTTGAAGAACTTGATGTCGCCGAAGTTGAACTGGAATCGATCCTCAAAAGGCAGCTGGATAATGGCGTTCATCATCAGTTTCTGTTTGATGTCTTTGTAGGCAGTGGTGACATTCTTGAATGCCTCGTCAAAGGCGGTAGGAATATTGTATGCAGGGCTGTTGGTGAGTTGAATAAATGCCGCGAGGTTAATGTTGTCGTCCTGCGTGCGCCAAGTGTCGTCGAGTTTCATCCCCTGCATGGTGACGTCCAGCATCGAATACCGATAAAGGAAGCGGGCGTGTGGGACCCCGGTGCCATTGTGAATACGCAGGCTTTTGGCTTCAAAGTCGATGTTTTTGTCGTAGTTCTTTTCCAGCAAGGCCAATGCCATCGCTTTTCGATTGGGCATAGGCGTTTCAAGCGGTTTGGAGGCCGCTTTCAAATCACTTTGCTGCTGGTTGAACGCTGTGCGGGCGCTCTCGACATCATCGACGACCTTCAAGCCTTCTAATGTCTGATAGGGCACCTGATTGGCAACGGCCCATTCCATCAGCACGGTTTTTTGTGCCAATTCGCTGGCGGGCGGAGTGTCTTGCGCAGCCAGCATGACCTCACCGAAACTCATCAACGCCGTCTTGCCTGGGGTCTGGGCTTCGATGCGCGCCACGGCCAGGCACAGGTTCGCCCACGCCATGCTGCCAATGGTCACGCTGGCGGGGAGGTCCTTGACCAGAAACTGGGGAGCGGCCCGTGCCAACAGCAGGCGGGCGCCCAACGCAGCCGTTTGCATGGACGCCTTGCCGCTGACGATCAGTTGTTCTGTCAGGTGGCTGATAACGAGCGCGGGCGGTCGGTTCCAGAAGGCTTGGGCATTCATATTGAAGCCTGCAATACGGCTGCGGGAAGGTTGGTCAATGGATTCGTGGTCAAGCCCCAGCTGGATGGCGGCTAATACGTAATCGTTGACGCTGGTGTCCGTGGCAATGCCATTGAGCTGGGTTTGGATCGCTTCACCCAACGCCTGCGACCTGGGTGAGTCGAGCAGTTTTCCCAAGGCTTTAGCCGGGTCTTGCCAGTCGGCGGGCGAGAGCGATACCGCGTCGGCCAGATAATCCAGCGCGCTCCAGCCGGAATTTCGCAAGGGCAAACCTTCCAGGCTCGCGCTGTTAGCTGTGACGACTTTGACCACTGCTCGTTGTTGCTCAACGCTCAGTGGCCGTGACCATGACAAGGCGCCCGCTAAATTGCCCAGTGGGTGACTTACCGGGTTTTCAGTCAATTGCTGCGCCAACTCTTTGAGGTCCGCCACCGAAAGAGGCATCAAAACATCCAGGTCCTTGATGAATGTTTCAAGGCTGACGGTCGGGCGTGTCAGTTGCTGCTCCTGGCGAAATGAAGACTGTGCGTCGATGGGCATCCAGGTCGATTTCAAGGTTGTAGCCACCTGTGCCGGCTCGGCGCCCTCTGGGAGTGTTGCGATGGCTGTATTCAGCGTCTGTACGAGGGTTTGCAGGTCACGCCAGTCCCCTATAGCGGTTTTGAGCGCCTGACGGCCGTCTGGCAGCGAGACTGTAAGGGCTGGGTCAGCATGGGTTTGCGCGGGAGGTTGCGCAACATCTGCCGAAGCAAGGGCTGGAGGGAGGTAGACGGTGGACTGCGAACTACGGGTCGAAATCATCTTTGTTCACCTGGCTGATATGCACATTGGCGCGCAGAAAGAGCAGCGTGATGCTGCCTAAAACGCGCTACTGGGTGTGCGAATCGGCGACAAGCGTTCCGGGTGAACAGGCTCGTAAAGCGTAAGCAAAGAAAACAATGTCTGCGCGTGACGTTGCCACGGCGGCGGAATCAATGGGGGCAGGGCAGTTCGGTTTTACGCAGGTTGCACCCGCAATGGGGCAGGGCGGAGGAGGGCGCCACGTGTCTCGCTTTCCGGCCTGGAAAGCGAGACAAAAGCACGGTCAGCGGTGCTCGTAGCCTCGGCCGCCGTCATAGCGGTGGTCGTGCCAGCCGCCACCGCCACCGTGTGGGAAAAAGAAGCAGCCGCTCATGCTCAGCATGATCAGCAATGGAATCAGCAGTGTGATTCGACGAAGCATTTCAACATCCTCTAGGGTACTTACAGGGTCAATCTGGCGTGGAACAAGCCAAAGCTTTTCATCGCCTGTAACATACGACCCTGTCGACCCGCATCCATCCCCGTCACTGGGTATGTGTTTGGCATGCTCGACGATACAAAGTGGATACATCTATCAGGTTCAGGAACCCGTCATGACCCAAAAGCAACGTTTGAAATATTCGATTCTGATTTCCCTTGTGGTGCTGGGGACGATGTTTGGCCTGTCCTACCTGCAGAACACCGGGGTTATCAGCGAGAAAACGTTCCAGTACATCGCCATTGGCGTGGCGGTGACCGTGGTGGTGATCAACGGCATCATGCGTCGCAAGGTCAAGCCTAACTTCTGAGTGTGACTCAGGCGCGGCCGTCGAGCACTTTGGCAGCCTCTTCGTGGAGGCTGTAGCTTTTATCGGCATTGAGGGTGATCACGCCCTCGCTGCACAGGCGCTTGAGCACCTCACGCACGCTGAGAAACGACAACGGAATGCCCAGCTCCAGCAAATGGCTGTGCACGCCGCGTACGCCAAGGGTGCGCTGGTTGTCGGCAGCGGTGAGCAGGGCGTCGATGACCTTCAGCCGAATCAGGCTGGTGCGCAAGCCGAAACACTTAAGCAAATGGCGAATACGCTGGTTGCCTTGCTGTTCGGCCGCTTTGCCGAACGCGCGGGTGCCGCCGCCAAAATTGGCGTCGGCGGCAGGTGTTGGTCCGTCCGTGGGCAGTTGCGAGTTGTACATGCAAAAAACTCCTTATCAGAGCCTGATCAGGAAAATGATGGCGCTCTTATCTAATAAGACGAACGAGCGAGCAAAATCATGAAGTGCCGGATGTAGAAATTTTGTCGGTATCGAATTTGTCACAGCGCGCGCGTCCTAAATAAACGCGCGCTACGGCTAAATTATTCCCGGTTGATTGCGTCCTTACGCAGGGGTAACTGCCCCTTGTGAGGGTGTTCAATTTGACAGTGGAGCTGGCGTGATTATGTCCAACGGGTTGTCCAAAGTGTGCGTGGCCGGGGTGTTGCTGGGCTTGAGTCTCGCCGCATCGGCGCGTGAGCAAGTGGCACAGACATCGGCGGAGATTCGTCGCACCACCTACGGCGTGCCGCATATTCGCGCCAATGACGAGCGTGGCCTGGGCTATGGCATCGGCTACGCGTATGCCCAGGACAACCTGTGCCTGCTGGCCAATGAAGTGGTCACGGTGAATGGCGAGCGCGCCAGGTTTTTCGGCCCTGAACAGGCGACCCTGGAAGAGCGCAACAACCTCGCCAGTGACGTGTTTTTCACTTGGCTGAATACACCCGAGGCGGTTGCCGCCTTCTGGAAAGCACAAACCCCGCAGATCCAGCAGCGCATTGAAGGTTACGTCGCAGGCTATAACCGTTACCTGAAAGAGCAGGGCGTGCCGGCGCAGTGTCAGGCAGCGTGGGTACGGCCGCTTGTGACCGGGGATTTGGTCAAGCTGACGCGCAGGCTGCTGGTGGAAGGCGGAGTCGGCCAATTCGCCGAAGCGTTGGTCGGCGCCACACCGCCTCAAGCCACTGCCAGTGTGCAACCCAGCGTGAAAGCCTTTGAGTTGGCCGCTGCCAATCAGCAACGCTTCAACCTCGACCGTGGCAGTAACGCCGTGGCGGTAGGCCGTGATCGTTCGTTTAATGGCCGTGGCATGCTGTTGGCCAACCCGCATTTCCCATGGGTCGGCGGCATGCGCTTTTATGAGATGCACCTGACCATTCCCGGCCAACTCGACGTGATGGGCGCCGCATTGCCGGGCTTACCGGTGATCAATATCGGCTTCAACCAGCATGTGGCCTGGACCCACACCGTCGACACCTCCAAGCATTTCACCCTGTACCGCTTGACCCTCGACCCCAAGGACGCCACGCGCTACCTGCTCGACGGCAAATCCATTGCCCTGCAGAAAACCTCGGTGACGGTGCAGGTCAGGCAAGCCGACGGCAGCCTCAAGGCCCAGCCGCATACGGTGTACAGCTCGCAATTCGGCCCCGTGGTGCAATGGCCCGGCAAGCTGGATTGGGACAACCACTACGCCTTCAGCCTGCGCGACGCCAACCTGGGCAATGACCGCGTATTACAGCAGTGGTACGCGATGAATCGCGCCACCAGCGTCAAGGCACTGCAAACCTCGGTGCACACCCTGCAAGGCATCCCGTGGGTCAACACGGTGGCCGCCGACGACCAGGGCCAGAGCCTGTACATGAACCTGTCGGTGGTGCCCAACGTCAGCGCGGCCAAACTCGCGCAGTGCAGCGACCCACGGGCCGGCCTGCAAATGATCATGCTCGATGGCGCCCACAGCGCCTGCGCCTGGGATGTAGACCCACGTGCCGCACAGCCCGGCATCTTCGCCGCCGACCAACTGCCGCAACTGCAGCGCACCGACTACGTGCAACACTCCAACGACTCGGCCTGGCTGGCCAACCCCAAGGCGCCGCTCACCGGCTTCTCGCCAGTGATCAGCCAAGACCACATCGGCCTCGGCCCACGCGCGCGCTTCGCCGTGCAACGCCTGCAATCCCTGGAAAAACAGCCGATCAGCGTGGCCGACCTGCAAAACATGGTCATGGACAACGAGGTCTATCTCGCCGGCCAAGTCATGCCCGACTTGTTGGCGTTTTGCGCCAAACAGCTCGGCGCCGACGCTGCGGCCTTGCAACCGCTGTGTGCCAGCCTGAAAGCCTGGGACCAGCGCGCCAACCTCGACAGCGGCGTCGGCCTGGTGCACTTCATCAACCTGTTCGAGCACCTGCAGCAACTCCCCGACGCCTGGCGCATCGCCTTCGACCCCGCGCAACCCCTGACCACGCCACGCGGCCTGGCCATCGACCGTGAACCCGTCGCCAAAGCCCTGCGCGAAGCCATGCTGGCTTCCACAGCAGACGTCGCCAAACTCGGCCTGACCCGCTGGGGCGACATCCAAGTCTCGGGCCAAATTCCCATCCACGGCGGGCCGCAAGAGTTGGGCATCTACAACGCCATGCAAACCGTGCCCCGCGCCGACGGCAAACGCGAAGTCGTCAGCGGCAGCAGCTACCTGCAAATCGTCACCTTCGACGACAAAGGCCCTCAAGCACTTGGTGTACTGGCATTCTCCGAATCCAGCAACCCTCAATCGAAATACGCAAAGGACCAAACCCAAGCCTTCTCCGAGAAAAAACTGCGCCCGCTGCCCTTCACCGAAGCCCAGATCAAGGCCGACCCGCAGTATCAGCAGCAGCTCATCAAGGAGTAGGGCAGGCGTGCAACCCCTTGATGCCAATACGAAATATTTTTGAAATCAAGGGGTTGCAGGCAAAAGCAAATGCGTACATAATGGCGCCCATCGAACGCAACGAAGCATTTAAAACTTCATTGTATTCAATGAGTTAGAGTAGAGGCAGGGTTCTATAGCCCACTCACGTTTTTATGCGGTGAATGTCAGTGGTAAGGGCATTGATCGTTTGAGGCCGAGTAGCAAAATGGTTATGCAGCGGATTGCAAATCCGCCTACGCCGGTTCGATTCCGACCTCGGCCTCCACTCTTAAAAGCCCCGTAGATTAATGTCTACGGGGTTTTTTATTGGCTGGAATTTAATACGTATTCCCAGCATTTGGGATGTATTGCTCAACATTTGAGCCGATAATCAGGGATTTATCGGGCTCGTTTTCTCCAGCGCGTCATTCACTAGAAGCTGCGCACTTTCAATCAAGTGGGCCAATCCGAATGTTTGGAAACGCTGCGAACCACTCGCGGTGATCGCTTGTTCATTAGCCATTACCGACGCCGATATCAGAAGCTCACAAGCATTCACTAATGCTTCTTCTGAACTCAAGTCTGGCCTCACTTTGAATACACTGGTCGGAAGGTCTTCATCAGCTGTGCGTGTTTTCATGAGTGAGATTCCAATGTGCGATTAATTGAGTGTGCATTCACAGCCGAATGCCACTGCGCAGCACTGATTTTTGCTTCAATAACTCGGTAGTTTCGATGTGTAGAAAACATCCTCTTTATCCTCAGAAAATTAAGAGGCCACCACCGCCGTTGCGACACGGGTGGGTGGTGGACCGTGCGAGGGTCGCAAACCAGTCTCTGAGGAAACCGGCCGGGCAAAAGCCCGCCTCACACGGTCCACCATAGATGCGGTGAGCAGGCACAAAAAAAGCGCCTGCTACAGAGCTATGGCGCTACCGCGCCTCAGATTACTTCAGGTTGCGACACCCGGCCACAGGATTTACTGCGACGGCGAATCCTAGCCAAATAGCTTCCTATGGCTCAACCTCGGCAGGCTGTGGGAAATGTCCGAAGCTAGACTGTGCGGCGCCACCACATTCAAAATTTGTGCTGTATCGGAAAAGATTTGGCCAAGCCCTTGAAAGCAGTGGTCTGCGCTCGATTGCAAAAGCTCTATTCATCCAATGAGCAGCGAGCCCAAGTCTTTGCGCTGTCAGGTTTACTTCGAGAGGTCGCACATGATCATGATCGTTGGATTGGCGCTCGTCGCGACAGGTGTCGTGATTTACTTGACCCGCGAAAGAGCATATTCCGGCAGGTGACGCTTTCTCTTTAGACCGGCAGTGCCGCAGTCCTGGCAAAAATGGTTCAAGGCGTTTTATGGCTTTGGTTTCATAACCATGGGGCTATTCATTATCTTTATTGAGCGGGTGCGATGAACGCAGGTCCTGCTCAGCCCTGCTGATGCGTTGCTCTTTAACTTCCCCCGCATACCCGCCGATCTTTTCCTGCTGAGCTGCCAGCAACGCACACATTTTCATCAGCGCTACCGCCTCGGCAGGGGTTCTGGCATCGGCGGCCATGGCTGTCAGCTCAACCACCGACCACCCAATCACCGCCGCTGCATCCTCAAGGTCATAAAACAGCTCCTGCTGAGCCGTCCTCGGCCCGTCGAGCCCTTGTATCAATTCGTCCATCTATTTCCCCGCCTGCGGTTGCTTCAGCGCCAATCCCATCACCATCATGCCGATTTCGGCCAGGTCTGTGTTGAACGGGATTTCACCGATTTGCTTGAAGCCAAACGCCTCATAAAAGCCCCGCGCATTTGAATTGGTTTTGAGCACGTCCAGCCACAGCAAATCTTGCCCACGCTGCACCGCCTGATCATGAATGAACTGCAACAGTTGCTTCCCATAACCGTGCCCGGCGGCAGATTTGAGGAAGTAGATTTTTTGCAGTTCAGTCCCCACGGCCCCATTAACAGGCGCGGGTGTTGACCCGTTAACTTTGGCAAACCCTACCGTTTTACCGTCACTGTCTGAGGCTATAAGCCACACATGCCGGTCAGATGCTTCAATGGATTGGCTCAGCGCATCGACTGAAAAGTCTTGATCAAGAAAAGCCTGCATACCGGCAGGCGACCAAATCGTCGAAAAATGCTCCCGGTATGTTTCGCATCCAATTTCACGCAGCACATCGATATCGGCTTTTGTCGCTTGGTGAATCTTGATCATCGGCATCCTTTCCTCTCACTTGCCCCCAGTCACGTCAAGAAACGTCCCGGTAATAAACGAAGCTTCATCGCTCGCCAGCCACAATATTGCCCGTGCCACTTCTTCGGGTTGTCCGCCGCGGCCCATGGGGATTGTGTCCCTGACCCGGTCCACCCGGCCCGGCTCTCCGCCACTGGCGTGCATGTCGGTGTAGATGTGCCCCGGGCGCACGCAGTTTACGCGGATGCCGTCCCGTGCGACTTCTTTGGCGAAGCCGATGGTGAAGGACTCCAGGGCGCCTTTTGAGGCGGCGTAGTCGACGTATTCGTTCGGGCTGCCGAGGCGGGCCGCGCCTGAGGAGATGTTGATCACCGCGCCACCACGGCCGTTGTAGCGATGGGACATGCGCTTGATGGCGTGCTGCGAACACAGCATCGGGCCGATGGCGTTGACCGCGAAGACACGTTGCATCCTTGCGAAGTCGAGGTCTTCCAGGCGCGATTGCCGCCCAAGTATGGCGGCGTTGTTGACCAGTACGTCGATGCGCCCGAACTCACGGTCAATCTCGGCGAACAATGCGGCGACGTGCGCCGGGTCTGCGCTGTCGGCGCGTATCGCCAGGGCGCGACGCCCGGCGGCTTTTACATCATTGGCCACGGCGAGGGCTGCTGCTTCGTCGGACACGAAGCTGATCGCTACATCGTAGCCGCGCTCAGCGGCCAGCCGCGCAGTGGCTGCGCCTACGCCGCGACTTCCGCCGGTGATCAGGATGACTGGGGCATTCATGGTATGAACCTCTGCAGGAGACGAAAATGGGCGACCTCAGCCGACAAAATGCAGGCTCAGGGTAGTTGATTTCCTGGCAGTCGTCGGCTCACAGCGTCCAGCCAAGCCCAAGCGCCTTGTGCAGCGAGGCAAAATCCTTCAGTAACTCTGCATCTGCCGATAGCCGGCTCTCCTGAGCCTGATACCGTGTGCGTTCCGCATCCAGCCAATCCAGCGTGCTTGCGGTGCCTGCGCGATAGCGCTGGCGTGTCAGGTCGGCCGCACGCACCGCCGAAGATTCGACATTGCGTAGCAGCAGCACATTTTGGCGCTGATAGCCGTACCGCGCCAACGCCACGTCCGCATCCCGCAACGCACTCAGCACCACACTCTTGTACTGCGCCAGCGCCTCGTCACGCCCGGCCTCGGCGCCCTTGACGCTGGCGGCAACGCGGCCGAAATCCAATGCGTTCCAGGTGATACGGGGCAGGATCAGCCACGTGCCGTTGTCCTTGCGCGCCAAGTGCCCAGGGTCGCCGGCCGAGAATGACAGGTCGCCCATCAGGCTCAGCTTGGGGAACCAATCGGCGGTTTTCTCGCCGATCTGCGCATTGCTCGAGGCCAGTTTTCGCTCGGCCGTGCGGATGTCAGGGCGTGCCTTCAACAGCGCGGCTGGGTCGGCAACCGGCACAGAGTCGGGAATGGCGGGAAGGGCACGCGCGGTGGCGAGTTGGCCATCCAGTTCGCCAGGTTCCAGGCCACAGAGCAGGCCGAGTTGGTCAAGGGATTCGACGATGGCGGCTTGCAGCGGCAGGCGTTGGGCCTGGGTGTTTTCGGCCTGGGTGAGCACCTGTTCCAGTTGCAACTGGGAGGCCACGCCACGGTCACGGCGTTGCTGGGTCAGGTTCAGGGCCTGGTTTTCGATGTCGACGCTGGCCTCCACCAGCGCCAGGCGCGCTTGCTGGTCGCGCAGGTCGGTGTAGGCCTGGACGATTTCGGCAGCCAATTGCACCTGGGCATCGGCCAGTTGTGCTTGAGAGGCGTCGGCTTCTGCTTGTGCGGCTTCGACGGCGCGGCGGGTGCCGCCGAACAGGTCGGCTTCCCAGCTGGCATCGAAGCCGGCAAGGTACAGGCTCAACGGGCCTCGGCCGCCGCCACTGTTGCCACCCAGTGCCGAGGTGTCGGGTGAGCGCAGTTTGAGCATCGCCGCGTCACCGGTGACCTTGGGCATCGCGTTGGCCTGCGCGCCGCTGAGGCTGGCACGCGATTGCCTCAGGCGTGCCTGGGCGGTGGCGATGTCCGGGCTGTTCTGCAGGGCTTGCTCGACCAACGCGTTGAGTTGCGCATCGCCCAGGGTCCGCCACCATTGCGCGACAGCAGGGCTGTTTTGCGCGCTGCTTTGGGCGTGTGGCAAGTGCCCGGCCGCCAGGGTTTTTGGCGCGACATCGGGCGCGCCGTGGTAGTCCGGGCCGACGGTGCAGGCAGACAGCAGCGCAACGCTGAGGAGGAGGGGAAAGGTGCGAAGAGTCATCGTTGTACCGTGCGCTTTTTCAGGATGAAGATCAGGGGCAGGCACGCCAGCATCGCGAGTCCCAGGACATAAAACGAGTCGTTGTAGGCCATCACCGAGGCCTGTCGGGCGATGTCGTTGGCGAGTTGGGCCAACGCCTGCAACGATGACGTGGAGGCGTCGCCGGTTTGCGCCAGGTAGCTGGCGGTGCTGCTGGCCATGTGGTCCTGAGCCAATTGGCTGTTGGCCAGGATGCCTTCGCGCAGCCTGTCGTCATGAAAGTGGCTGCGCCGGTCCATCAGCACGCCGAGCAAGGCCAGGCCGAGGGTGCCGCCCAAGTTGCGCGACATGTTGTAAAGCCCGGCAGCGTCCCCGGCGTCGCGGGTTTCCACCGAGCGCATGGACAATTGGCTCAGCGGCATCATCACCAGGATCTGCCCGAAACCGCGCAGCAGCTGCGACCAGACGAAGTCGTGCCCGACGCTGTCGGCCGTCAGTTGGGTGTCGACAAAGCAGCTGGCCCAATACAGCAACAGCCCGGCGCCGACCATCCAGCGCAGGTCGTAGCGGCCAAGCATGCGCGGCAGAATCGGCATGAGCAGGAAGGCTGGAATACCCGACAGCAACATAATCGAGCCGGACTGTTGGGCGTTGTAGCCGGACAGGATGCCGAGGAACTGCGGCACCAGGTACGCCGTGCCATAGATCCCCGCGCCAACGGCGGTGCCGATCAACAGCACGCTGCCGAAGCTTTTGTTGAGCACCAGTTGCAGGCGCAGGATTGGCGTACTTGACCGAAATTGCCCGACCGCAATCAGGAAGAAACCGGTGACCGTGGCGATGCTCAGCCAGCAGATCAGCAGGGAGTCGAACCAGTGTTCGCGCTGGCCTTCTTCAAGCACCACCGTAAGTGAACTGAGGCCCATGGCAAGGCCGAGGATGCCCAGCCAGTCGGCGCTGATGAAGCGTTGCAGGTTCATGCGTTCAGTTGGCAGGCCGGTGATCAGCAGGGTGATCAGCGCGATGCTGATGGGCAGGTTGAGAAAGAAGCACCAGCGCCAGTTGATATTTTCCGTGAGCCAGCCGCCGATGACCGGGCCGAGCAAGGGGCCGAGGATCACGGTCATGCCGAACAGCGTCGTGCCAATCGCCAGTTGGTGCGGCGGCAGGCGCGTGCGCACGATGGTTTGTGCGGTGGGGATCATTGCGCCGCCGGCAAAGCCCTGGCCGATGCGCCCGGCGATCATCGCACCGAGGCTGGCCGACAGACCGCAGAACATCGAAAAGGCGCTGAACATCAGCGCCGTGCCGATCAGGAATCGGCGTAAACCGAATACGCGCGTCAGCCAGGCGGCGAGGGGGATCATGACGATTTCCGACATCAGGTAGCCGGTGGCGATCCACGTGCCTTCCGTGCCGGTCGCGCCGATTTGCCCCTGGATCTGCGGCAGTGCCGAGTTGGTGATCGACACGTCCAGCGTCGCCAGCAAGGCGCCGAGTGCACCGGCAGCGACGGCGATCCAGTCGGTCAGCGAGGCGTTGCGCGGTTTCTGTGCGGCCCCCTCGCTCATCAGCGCCTCAGCCATGGTTGGCATCCGCAGCGTGGGTGCGGGTGTCCACTTCAACGGTCGCCGACAGGCCAGGCATCAAGGCCATCCGCACGTCATCCGGCACATCCAGGGCGATACGCACCGGTACGCGCTGCACGATTTTGGTGAAGTTGCCGGTGGCATTCGACGGTGGCAGCAACGCGAACTGCGCACCGGTGCCGGGAGAGAGGCTGTCGATATAGCCCTGCAGGTCGCGACCGGGCAGCGCGTCCACATGCACGATGACTGACTGGCCGGGGCGCATTTCGCCGATTTGGGTTTCCTTGTAGTTGGCGGTGAGGTAAATCGCGCTGATCGGCACCACCGTCAGCAAGCGCGTGCCGGGTTGTACGTACTGGCCGACACGCGCGCCGCGATCCGCCACACGGCCGTCAAGTGGGCTGCGGATCACGGCGTCATCCACGTCCAATTGGCTCTGCGCTTCGCTGGCCTTGGCCACGCCGAGTTGCGCCTGGGCCTGTTTGAGCTGCGCCTCAAGCGTGCCGTAGCGGGTCTGGCTGGAGCGCAAGGCGGCCTGTTTGGCCGCCACGCTGCTGCGCGCTTGGGCCAGTTGGTTATCCAGTTGTGCCAGGCGTTCTTGCGGCTCGGCGCCGGAGCGTGCCAACGGTGCGTAGCGGGCGACTTCGGTCTGCGCGTGTTTTGCATCGGCTTCGGCGCCTTGCAGCTGGGCGCGGGCTTCGGCAATGGTCGAGTCCTGCTGCACCAGGTCGGCCTGGGCTTTGGCGTAGTCGGCGGTGCGCGCGGCAATCGTCGCCGAGGCTTCGTCGCTGACGGCCTGGTATTTGCGCGCATCCAGGCGCACCAGCACGTCGCCGCGTTTTACGGTCTGGTTGTCGCCCACCAGCACGTCGGCGACATAGCCATTGATTTTTGGCGCCACGCTGATGCTGTCAGCTTGCAGATAGGCGTCGTCGGTGGTTTCGATAAAGCGCCCGGTCAGCCACCACCAGGCGCCCCAGCCCAGGCCGATCAACAGCGCGACGGTGGCAATCGTGAGGAGTATGCGTCGCGCCTTGCCGCGTTGGCCGTTGACGGTGTCTTCAGGAATGACCTGAGGGGAGGGCAGTGCAGCGGACATCGGGTCACTCCAGATTTATAACGGGTGGAATAAATTCTATTTTTCGCGAATTTTTGTCAACTGGTATATTTTGATCCGGTATTCGAAAGGAGCTGCACATGGCACGACATAAACCTGCCGCCGAAGGTGGTTATCAGCGTGGCGAAGAAACCCGCGCGCGTATTGTCGAGGCGGCGGTCGTGGTGTTTGGCGAGCGCGGCTACGACGGCGCGTCCACCCGCGACATCGCCACGGCGGCCGGGGTCAATGCACCGGCGATCCAGTACTACTTCGATGGCAAGGAAGGCGTGTACCTGGAGTGCGTCGAGCACTTGATCGCGCTGCTATGGCGCAAGATGAGGCCTTGCGTGGAAGCCGCAGAGTGCGCGTTGGCCGATCTTGAGGCTGAGGATAAAACCTTGATCGAGGTGTCGTTGGGTATCCTCGGCACGGTTGTGTCGACCATCCAGGACAGCCCGCAGACCACGGCGTGGCGCGCGTTTCTTGATCGCCACCAAGCCGGTCTATGCCCGGAAAGCGCGACGACGGCGTTTGAAGACCGTTTCAAGGCGCGGATTGGCCGGGTTATCCGCCAACTGATCGCGCGCTTGGCCGGTTTTGCCGTAGAGGACGAGCGCACGGTGATTCACTCGATGGCGTTGTTCACCCAAGGCCTGGCGTTCCGGGTGCAGAAGCCCAAGTTGCTCGAAGCGCTGAAGTGGGCCGAGGTGAGCCAGAAGGAAATGGAGCTGGTGCGGGACGTGGTGCTGATGCAGGCACGGTTTACACTGGAAGGGCTGGTGAGCCAGCGAGGCGTGCACGCCAGTTGATGGCATTTTTTAACCCCCTGCAAGGAAGTCACGATGTCGGTCTATACCACCACGGTTCCCTGCTTCGCGCAGATGCTGACCTCGCTTAAAGGCCTGCTTGCCAAGGGCCAGGCGCACGCTGCGGCGCTGGCCTTCGACCCGCAAAACCTGCTCGATTCACGCCTGGCACCGGACATGCACACCCTGGCGACCCAGGTTCGCTACGCCTGCACCCAGGCGCGGGAGGCGGTCGACCGACTGAGTGGGCATGCGGTGATTACGCTGGAGACACCGGCAACAATGAGCGCGGCGGTTGCGCTGATCGACCACACACTGGAAAACCTCGCAGGCGCTGATCGCGCCTTGATTGAACGCCGAGCGCAGGCATCAATCGCCATCGAGCTGCCCGGCGGCATCGCCTTTGAGATGACCGGCGACGAATACGCGGTTAATTGGGCCACGCCGCAGTTCTATTTTCACCTGATGACGGCGTACAGCATCCTGCGCCATAACGGTGTGCCGTTGGGCAAGGCGGATTATGTGCCACATATGTTTGCTTACCTGCGTAAGGGGTGAGTTCAGCAGCCGGTGACTTCAGGTGCGTGCGTGGTTGTTATCCCGGGTAAGTTCGCGAAGTGTCGTACGAAATGTCCCTAACTGCGTTTTTCCGCTGATGGCCTGCACTCAGACGCCGGTTCGTTGCTTACCCTGTGAGCTGACTTGGAGATTGATCGGGCAATGGAATGAACGAGATCGTCAACGAAGTGCTGCCGATTGTGCAGTCTTTGATATCAGGCTTTGTGGCCACGGCTATTTTTTACTGGCTGGCTGACGTCATAAAACCCAGTCACTTTGAAAGAGTCCTCCAGGCGTTGATCTGTACGGGTGTGATCCAGGTGTTGGTGGAAAGTCTTGAGGCGTTATGCCTGTTCTTCGGCCGCTGGTATTCGTTTGGGCACTGGACCACCCGGACAGGCACCGCCTGGTCAGTGACCTTGGCGGTGATGATGGGTTTGACGCTTGCGTTTCTATCTCAGCACGACGCGCTTTACCGAGTGGCCAGGCGCTTGGGGTTTACGTCAAAAGCCTCGGTCAGCGAATGGACGCTCGCATTTTCGCGAAACCTTGATCAATGGGTTGTGCTGCATATGAAGGACGGTCGGCGCTTGATGGGTTATCCCGATGTTTGGCCCGTCGACCCTCAAGTGGGGCATTTTTTGATGGGCTTTCCGGCGTGGCTGGTGGAGGGCGAGATTATTGAGGTACAGGATACCGCTCGATTGCTTGTCGCTAATGCAGACGTGCAATGGGTAGAGTTTTTGAAGTCAAAATCGGAGGCAGACAATGAATGATCAACAGCCAACTCAGGCCCCTGTCATAGACCGCAAGTATTTGCGTGATGCGATCAACGTCAATTCAGGCAAGAGCCGAAACGTGCGACCGACCAGGGCGCCGACACCACCGCCGCCGCCACCGAAGTACGACTGACAGCGGCTGGGAAGGCCCGGAAAACGCTGCGAAAATCGGCCTGCCGTTGTGAAATGTTGTGAAGCATGGGGAATGGCCCTTTGCCCATGCTAACGTCCGCGTCGGGGTATCGTCAGCACGACGATTTCATTCGTTCCATTGAGGGAGCAGCGCCGATGTCTACTACCGTAACGCCCGCGTCCGGCGGGTCGAACACGCCAAAGTCCTCGCCTTCTACGTTCGACGACAAGTTGAACATTGCCAAGTCCAGTAAGGTTATCGCCGATTACATGCGCCAGTCGGGCAAGTCGGCCATCACCAAGCAGGAGCTGACGCAGTTGGCCAACAATGCCTCAGGTAAGGTGCCCACCGACGTTTCCGACGCTGCCAAGTACATGGAAAAACACCCTGACGTGTTTACCGCCATCGAAACCCACGACGTAGCCGGCGCCGACAACCTGTCCGGGGTGTGGAACTTTGATTGGGCTGCCAACGGTGGGCTCAAGGGCACGGCGACCGACGCCATTGCGAAAATGCAGGACACGTTCGACCTGGCGATCGCCAAGTCTGCGCAGATCACAGAAATTTCCACGGCCAAAAAAGCCGAACTGGACTCCACCAAGCAACGCCCACAAAACTGAGTGACGCAGGTTGTCAGCCGGATAAACGGTTCCCGGCGTGTTATCGGGAACTGTTTTAAACCGGGGAGGCGGGGTTATTTGGTGTAGATGTCGTTCAGGATCAGCAACTCAAGCACCGCCACCATCACACAGAGTGCTACAAACTTGCGTGTGAACACCCGGCGCGGCTTTTCATAGGTGAAACCCAAATCGCTACCGAATGGCACCAACAGCATAATCAGTAAGAACCTGATCACATTCATCCCTGCTCCTTTTGTGATGTGTTCAGAGCACATTCAAGCAACGTGACCAAGTATACCGATCAGTGAAAGCAATCTCATCGCCACTGTCGGAGAAACCGTGATCCTCGCCAGTGCGCAAACCTGGCTTGCGGGCATTCCCCATGCGTGCCCGGTCATTCTTGACGGAATAGGGCAGCTGCCGATGGTGGAGGCTACGCAACAAACCGCCGAACACTGTCGCGAACTGCTCGACAAGGCCAAAGTGTATTCCTCTATCCGCCCTTAGCTGTACGGGGCGAGTGGGCCCAGAACCCACTACTGTCGCAGGTATACCTTCGCCGCTCGGATACTGCGTCATGTTCATGTCTACCAGCCTGCTGTCGGCCTTTGTGCTGTTCGCCTTTGTGTCCTCGATCACCCCAGGGCCCAACAACACCATGTTGCTGGCCTCGGGGGTGAACTTCGGGTTTCGCCGCTCGATGCCCCATGCGCTGGGGATCAGCGTTGGCTTCATGCTGTTGGTGATTTCGGTCGGCCTGGGCTTGGGTGAAGTGTTCAAGGTGTTCCCGTGGGCCTACACGGTGCTGCGTTATGTGGGCGCGACCTATTTGCTGTACCTGGCGTGGAAAATCGCGACCGCGGGCGGCATGTCCGACAGTAGCGATGAGCACGGCAAGCCGATGACTTTCCTTGGCGCGGCAGCGTTCCAGTGGGTCAACCCCAAGGCGTGGATAATGGCGTTGGGCGCGATTACCACCTATACGCCAGCCGAGGGTTATGTGACCAATGTGCTGGTGATCGCTCTGGTGTTTGCGCTGGTCAATTTGCCCAGCGTGTGTGTCTGGGTGGGGTGTGGCACCGGCTTGCGCAATGTGTTGCGCGAGCCGCGTTGGGTGAGAGTGTTCAATGGGTCGATGGCGGGGTTGTTGGTGCTGTCGCTGTACCCGATGCTGGTTACTCATTGAAATAGCCAGCACCGTTGGCAACTTAGACCGGCGAGATAGTCGCCAGCAAACCAATGCCGATGGTCAGCACTAAAAAGCCGAACAGGAAAAGTGCCATCTTGGTCATAAGGCCTCCGAAGGGAAGGGGGCGGCAAGAACATTCCTGCCGCGCTCAAGGGTGTCGGGAATGGGCCTATTCTCCGCCCCAGGCAGTTTTCGATACAGACGCAGATAGCAAAGAAAAAACCGTATCAGATGGGGCCGTGACGGCTTAACTGCGGGCTTGAGACGCGGGCAGGTTTATGAAGATCAGCCCTCAATGCCTGTGCGTGAGGGTATAGGGGCGTGCCTTAATGTAATCTTCACCGGCAAGCATGAATGTTTCAAAAAATGACCGTGGCCTGGGTGGAGCCTGCTCTGCGCCGCTTTTGCTGTGCGAGGATGTATGCGAAGTCTATTGAGCAAATACCGTTACGCCATCATTTTCTGGCTGTGTTTTGGGGTGTTCCGCACCTCGCTGGCCGACTGGAACCCGATCCCCTCCGGCTCCATGCGTCCCACCCTGGTAGAAGGCGATGTAGTGCTGGTGAACCGCGTCGCGTATGACCTCAAGGTGCCGCTCACGGATATTTCGCTGCTCAAGCTGGATAACCCGCAGCGGGGTGACGTGGTGACGTTCACCTCGCCCAAAGACGGTGTGCGCTTGATCAAGCGTATCGTCGGCATCCCTGGCGACACCCTGCAAATGAAGAACGAGGTGCTGTGGATCAACGGTGTGCCGGCCAGCTACTCGGATGAGCAGGCCATCAACGAGCCTCTTCTACCTGGCCAATCTGTGCCGGGTATCAAGCTGACCGAGCGGGCGAACACCAGCCAGCGCACCGTGCAATTTATGCCGGCGGTGCGTGCACTGCGCGATTTTGGTCCCGTCGTGGTGCCGGCCGACAGCTACTTCATGTTGGGTGATAACCGCGATAACAGCGCAGATTCACGCTACATCGGGTTTGTGCCGCGTCGGCTGCTGATCGGCCGTGCGCATCATGTGCTGGCTTCGGCGCAGATCCTGGATAACTGGATGCCACGTTTTCGTCGATTTGGCGCCGCAATCCTCTAAGATGGCGCCCACGGCATCAATAATAAGAGTGGGCTAAGCCTCGATGGAAAGACGCCAGTTCAGCGGTGGCATGAAGGGCAAGAACCTGCGCTACCTGAATGAACCCCCCCAGCAGACGGCGGCGGCCACGCGTGTCGGGTTCCTGCTGCTTGAACACTTCTCCCTGCCCGCATTCACCCAGACCCTCGACACCCTCATCACCGCCAATCTGCTGCGTCCCGAATTGTTTGCCACACGGACCTTCGGTTGCGGCGAGGGCGAGGTCATCAGCGACCTGGGCCTGGTGATCCGCCCCGACGCACGCCTGCAACTCTCAGCGCTGCCCGACCTGCAATTGCTGGTTATCTGCGGAGGCTTTCGCACCGAGCTCAAAGCCGGCGAAGAACTCATCCAGCTGTTGCGCACCGCCGCCGAACAGGGTGTCAGCCTCGCTGGCTTGTGGAATGGCGCGTGGTTCCTCGGTCGCGCCGGGCTGTTGCAGGGCTACCGCTGCGCCATTCACCCGGAACATCGCCCGGCGTTGGCGGAAGTCGCCAAGGCCGCCCAGGCCACCAGTGAACCTTATGTGATCGACCGCGACCGGCTGACGGCCTCCAGCCCCTCGGGCTCTTTTCACATGGCCCTGAACTGGATCAAAGACCTGCATGGCAAAGCCTTGGTCGAAGGTATTGAAGACATCCTGTCGTTCGAAGAGTCGCGCTACCGGCGCATAAAACCCACGGAAAACGTCTGCGTCAGCGCGCCGCTGCGCGAAGTGGTCAAGCTGATGGACGCCAACCTCGAAGAACCCCTGGAGCTGGACCAACTCGCCGTCTATGCCGGCCGCTCCCGGCGCCAGCTGGAGCGGCTGTTCAAGGAGCAACTGGGCACTACACCGCAACGCTATTACATGGAGCTGCGCGTCACCGAGGCGCGGCGTTTGTTGCAGCACACCGAGCTGTCGCAAGTGGATGTGCTGGTGGCGTGCGGGTTTGTGTCGCCGAGCCATTTCAGTAAATGCTACAGCGCGTATTTCGGATATCGCCCGTCGAAGGAAAAACGGTTGGTGAAGTAGCGCGGGTGAAGCTTAACGACGAAATTTTCGTCGCCAGGTAAGCCTGTGCGGGGGCCACAGGCGAACTTGCGAGCACCAACAGATTCAGGGTTTTCGCCGCCCGATCCAATACCCCGCAGAGTGCCGAAACCGTGCCGGCCTGCGTATCGGTTACCGTTAAACTCACCGATTGAACTGCAAGCTCGCTCGCGACGGCGTTGATATCGGTAAAACCGGCGACTTCGGCGACGACACCGCCCGACATGCAGAGCCCGTTCACACGCCCGAAACGATGCTGGCTGTCAGACTCAACCGTCAGTGCCAGGGTGGTTTTGTCACCCGCGACCCACTCGCCCGCCAAATCGTTTTCGAGCGGCATTGATGCAATGCAAGCATCGGGACTGACGTGCGGTTGCGGCGCCACTCGGCGATAAACCAGCTTGTCGAGGTAGTTTCCTCGGCTGGCCAAGTCAGGAAAATCACTCGACGCGACCAACAGGTGCGAGAGGCTCAGCACATCGCCTGTGTCGGTAACACTCAGCTGGCCACTTAAGCCGGAGACCCAGTGCCAACTGGGATCCTGCGTGTGTTCGTCAACGTCGTGCCACTCAATGGCTAACGCCAAGGGTTGGTTCAGCGCGGGCGTGGCGCCTGGCCCTGGTGAGCTCCCGATCACCTGGTAACGCCCGCTGGAACCTGTCGACGATTGATAAATGCCCTGCACGTGTTGCCCTGACATGTGCAGGGTCATTACCGAGCCATAGTCGTTCTTCCACGTACCTGCGACCGAGGCGGTGCGCGTTGGCATGACTTCATTGTTGAGCACAGTACGTTTGCCGGGCACGAAGCGCCTGGATGAAGACCGCGTGATGATCTGCGGGCCATCGGCGCGATTGAATAGCCAGACGCCCACCGGGGCCAGCGAATAAACCGTGTTGGAGCATTTCACCACGTGGTACTCATACACCGTGTAGCAGTACTCCATCACCACCGAGCCCACCAGCACCAAGTCGTGCAGACCCAGTGGATTGAACTGCGGCAACACCTGGCCTTTTTGCGGACCTTCTTCGATCAGGCAATTGTAGAGGTCGGCCCCCAATGTTATTTCACCGTCGGCGAACCCCAGTACAACCTCGGGCTGATCGCCCAGGGCAATGCGGGCCAGGGTCTGGCGCATCAGCGTGTCATCGCCCTTGAACCGCGAAGAGCCGGAGTCGATAGCGAACTTGATGTCGTACGCCAGTTGTTCCGTGCCTACCGAATATGACTTGAGGTCGGTTGACCAGATGTATTCCACGCCCGGCAAGGCGGTGTAGGCCGACCACGGTAGAAACAGCTGCGGGCCTTGGGTTTTCGATGGGTCGACGGCGCCCATTCGGCAGCTGCCCCTGCGCTCATGGCTGTTCCAGTCAAAGGCCACAAAAGGGTAGGCAGGGTCGAGTTGGCCCTCGCGCATCAACGTCTGCAGCACAAACGAATTGCGACCGTCCACATACGCGCTGCTGCTCGGCAGGCCAAGCGCGCCGTCCCAGTCGAGCTGCTGGAATTGCTCACCGTCATAGGCGGTGGCCAACAACAACTGGGTGTGCAAGTGAGCATCTGCAGGCGTCGTCAACACGTCTGCGGCCGACTCGACTTGCATCGTGCCCCACGGGCCAAAGCTGTAAGGCCGGCTCAGGCAATCGGTAAAGCTGAAGGTGCTGGACGCTTGAATGTCAAACCGGCCATCAGCGAAATGCACGCATTGATCGTCCGGGCAGAGCGTGGAGGTGATCCAGTTGATGTTGGTGCCTGAATCAATGCAGAACTTCAACGATTGCCCCGGTGTGCCGAGGTTGAGCATGCAATACCACGGCGACGCGCCGTTATTTTGAAAAGGTCCGCGCTGCATGGCAAAAACCAAACTGCTTGGCGAGGGTGGGTTAGGCATGGGAACTCCGTTTCCAAGATGAATGTGGGGTTCCCGAGAGGTATCGGGAGCCGTCCAGGGTCGGTATTCAATCCGGATCTGCTGGCGTTGGCTGCCAGCCGCGCGCCGTTGGGCGAGTCGGATTCGACGCTGAAACCGTGCGGCTTCAGCGCAATGCCTCGCCTTCCGTTTCGGGGATGAAGGCGGCGAGCAGCATCGAGATCAGCAGAAACCCATTGATGAGGGTGGTGGTCAGGTTGAACGAGGAGCCATAGGCGATCAGCGCACCGATCAGCGACGGCGCCGCCACGTTCGCCAGGCGCTGGGCGAATATGGCCCAGCCATAGCCCACGGTGCGCAGGGCCGTCGGGTACAACTCGCTGACCCAGGTGCCCCATACGCCCCAGGCGCCGAGGCTGAAAAAAGCCAGGGCGAAGTTGCTCAGGTAAAGCATCTCCAAGCTCTGGGCATTGGCGAAGCCGTAACCGGCGAGCGCCGAGGCGCCAATAAAGCCCACGACGACTTTTTTACGCCCCAGGCGCCCCGTCAAATACGACGCGGCCATGTATCCCGGAATCATGCACAGCGCCGACAAGGCAATAAAACCGTAGCTTTGCGGCAGGCTCAAGCCACGCTGCTGGAGCAAGGTCGGCAGCCAGGTTTGCAAGCCCCAATAACCCCACGAAAACGTGAAGTTGACGGTGATTTGCAGCAGGCTGACCTTGAGCAGGGCGCCACTGAACAGCTCGCGCTGGTGGCCGGACGTCGTGCGATCAACCTGCAGTTCACACGCTTGCGGAATCAGCACCGCGCCCCGACTCAAGCTAAAGATGGCGGCTTTTGCTTCTGCCTGACGCCCCACGGACGCCAGCCAGTAAGGCGACTCCGGCACCCAACGCGCTACGGCAATCGCCCATAACCCGCCAAGTGAACTCAGCACGATAATCGCGCGCCAACCGTACGGCAGCAGCCACACCGTGGCACCCAGCGCGAGCAGCATGCCGATTGGCCACCCCGAGGCGAGATACACCGTCAACGCTCCGCGCTGGCGTACCGGCAGCAGTTCCTGAAAATGCGCAAAGGTCACCACTATCATGCCCACGGCTGCCACCCCGGACAGTAACCGCAGGGCATACAGGGTTGAATAATCCGGTGCAAACGCGCTGCCCAGGGAGATCACGCCATAGGTGCCAAGGCTCCAGATAATGGCGCGCTTGCGCCCAATCCGTTCGGCTACTTTGCCCCAGGCCAAGGCGCCCAGCAGCATACCGATGAACATCGCGCCGATCAGATGGCCGACCGCGAGTGCATCCAGGGCAAAATCCGCAGCAATCAGCGGCGCCGTGTAGACGATGATCATCATCTCCCAGGCTTCAATCGCAAACACACAGAACAACACCAGGCAGCAGCGCAAATGGCTGCGCGTCAGTGGCACGTCTCTGAACACGTCACCGACGTTGCGATCGAGTGGCGCAGTGTTTTCAAGCGTGGAGGGCATATCACTCATGGTGGCTATCCTTTTTAGGCTTAGGCTCTGACGCGATTGCCGATGGGGGCGGGGCCCTGGAACAAACCGAAGCGTTCGATTTCGGCTTCCGGTGGCGGCTCACAACTGCCCACTCGGCTCGGCCGCCAGCCGAACCTGCGCTTCATCCCGGCCATGGCTTCGGCCACTTTGAAGGCCGCGACCACCGGGTCGATCACCGGCACGCCGACCTCCCGTTGCACTTCCTCGAAGAAGCCGAATTCAATCGTGCAGCCGAGGATGATCGCCTCGGCGCCGTCCTCGTCGACGGCACGCCGGGCCTGCTCGATGATCTTGCGGCGGGTCAGCGCGTGGTCTAGCTGGAACTCGTCCACGCCCATGCCCAACGGTCGCATGGACGCCAACCGGTCGCCGGCACCGTAGCTCTGCACCAGGCGTCGCATCTGCTCGATCCACTTGGTGCGCCCGACAATGATCGAGAAACGATTGGCCAAGTGTGCAGCCACCTGCAGGCTCGCCTGGCAAGGCCCGACGACCAGGGTTTTACCGGAGATTTCACGGGCATCCGCCAAGGCCGGGTCGTAAAAACAGCCGAGCACCAACGCATCCACACCCGACTGCGCGCAATCGCGGGCGATGCGCACGCTGCGCTCATAGGTGAGTGCCTCGTAGGCGCGGTATTCCAGGTGGGTGGGGCTTGGGTTCAGGTCGAACGACACCACTTCAACTTCGGTGGAAGGTTGTTTGATAGCGTGCAATAACTCGGCGATAGGCGCGTCGAAGGTCGGGCAACCAATCGGGTTGAGCCAACGCACGATAACCGGCATGTCATGGGGTTCGAGCAGACGGGTAGTGCTGTCCATAGGGTATTCCTCATAGTGGATTTGAGGGGGGCTAGAAAAACTTCACCAGCGCCATGGTCAAGCTATTGGAACGGGGCAGGTTGTCGCTGTGGTAGTAGTCAACGTTCAGGTTGCTCGACAGATAGAGCCCCTGTTTGCTGAAACCCGTGTAGGTCATTGCCGGGCCAATCTTGCCTTGACGCGACTCCTTGAAGTCCGAGGCCGTGCGGTTGTTGATGTGATAGGCGTGGTGCACACCGAGCCATAAGTCATCGGTGACCAAATACCCGGCGGCGATGTTGGCAAACCACAGGCTGACACCGCCTTGCAGCCGTGTGGGGTCGCCGTTGCCAAGGTCGGTTGAGTGACGATTACGCGAGGCGTAATGAATGCCAACCGGCGTAAACGTGGCGGCGTAGCGCCCTACGCGCAGATAATTGGCGACGCTGAAGCTGGCACCATAACGGTTGGCAAATGCACCGTAACCGGTTCCTTCATCGTTGCCATTGGGAAACTCCAGCGAGAGCGTGGGGTTGACCCAGAACGTGGTGAAATCATCGGCTCCGTACTCGCTGGTGGGCTGCACCACGTTGTAGTAGTAAGCCAGGCCCAGGTTGGGCGAGGCGATACCCCAGTCGCCATTGTTGCGTGTGCCGCTGCGGCCGATGTAACCCGCATCGGCGCCCACCCATATTTGCAACTGATCACGCTGCGTGCCGGTAAAACCGGTTTCGGAGAAGTACGTCAGGACGGTATTGCTGCCCGCTCGCACGTCGCCATTCTGCGTGCGGTTGAACACCGGGAAAGATTCCAGCGCCCACTTTCCGGGGAGGCCCGGTTGGGCGAAACCGATGAACTGATCAGCCTGTGCGGTGGGGGTGAAAGCCAAAATCAGGGCAAGCGCGGGCGCTACGCTTAAGCGCGACGAGTGTTGCAGCTTCATAGTGGTGCTCTCTTTTTGTTGTTGTTCTGGTAGGCCGAGCGTCAGGGCGCACAACGCGCCCCAGGGCTAAAGCGTGAGGCCGTAAACCGAGCGCGCTGTATCGGCGTCGATGTAGCTATTTTTCAGGTCCTCGCGAACAGCGTTTGGGTCGCGCAGGCGTGCAGGGCCATAGCCTCCGCCCGCGCCGGTGCGCACCCTGACCAGGTCACCGGCCTTCAGGGCAACGCCGCTGGCCATGCAGTAGCGCTCGTGCTGACCGTCTGTGCGGATCACTTCGACGTAGTTGGGCGTGCCTTCGCCGCCTTGCTCCAGGCCCCAGGGCGGGATGACCGAGCGGGTGTAGCCGCAGGTCATGAAGCTGTCATCGGCGCGAATCCGGTAGTCGATGCACACGCCGCGACCACCTCGGAACTGGCCGTGCCCACCGGGCTCGTCGTTCAGTGCCAGGCGCTCCACATACAGCCCATAGCGGGCCTCGCAGATTTCGGCCGGGCAGTTATAGGTCTCGCCATGCAGCCCGGAGTACACGGCGTTGTTGCCGTCGCGCCCGGGCTCGGCGCCCCATCCGCCGATTTCCGGCTCGACCAGCGTGAAGGGGCGGCCGGTGTCCGGGTGCACGCCGCCAATGATCGTGGCGCACACCGAGGCGAAATTGCCCGCGGGCAAGCGCTCGGGAAATTGCTGGGCGAGGCAGCACAAGATCAGGTCATGCACCCGAATCAGGTTCTCGAAATAAAAACCCTCGGCGGCCGGCGGCAGCGCGTCAAACAACGAGCCCGGGCGTGTCAGCACCCGCAGCGGGCGAAACGTGCCGCCATTGGTAATGCCTTGCGGCGCCGTCAACGCCTTGAACGCCATTTGCGCCGCCACCACCGCACCGTCGCGGCTGAGGTTGGTCGGCCCCTGGCACTGGTCGGGGTTTTCCCGCAGGTCGATGACCAGTTCGCTGTGGCGAATATCAATGCGTACCTTGAACACGCTGCCGTCATCTTGCAGCTCCTCAAGGTTAAGCTGCCCGGCAGGCAATGCGGCCAGCGCCTTCAGCGAGACTTTCTCGCCCAAATCCATGAAGTCTTTCATCGCCAGCAAGAACAGGTCCGTGCCGTATTTCTCCGTGAGTTCGCGCAAGCGCACTGCGCCACCGCGAACGGCGGCAACGCCCGCCCACAAGTCACCTTCCATAAAGTCCGGCATACGCGTGTTGGCACGCAAAATCTGCAAGACCGAACGGATCGGTTGGCCCTGGCTGATCAACTTGACCGAGGCCAGGCGCAACCCTTCCTGGAAAATATCCGTGGCGTCGGTCGACAACGAACCCGGTACTCGGCCGCCCACATCATTCCAGTGCGCAATGTTGGCGGTCCAGGCCACCAGATGGCCGTCGGCGAACACCGGCATGGCCAACACGACGTCGTTCAGATGCGTCACTGCACCGTCATGGGGGTCATTGCTGATAAAAACATCGCCTTCCTGGATGTCACTCGGCAACGGATGATGCTGGCGTATTTTTTTCACGGCTTTGTCCAGCACGCCGACAAAGGCCGGAATACCTGCGCCGGAGCTGGCGATTTCGCCCTGGGCATCGGTGATGCCCGTGCCCATGTCCAGCACTTCGTAGATCACCGGGCTCATGGCGGCTTTGCGCATGGCGGTGAACATTTCGTCGGCGATGGCCTGGAGCGAATTCTGGATGATGTCGCGTGTAAAGATATCGAGGGTACTCATGGCGCTACTCCTTCAGCCGTTGATCAGGATGTGCAGGTTGCCCAGGCGATCCACCTGCACGCGGTTGCCGGGGTGTACGACCACGGTGGTGCCTGCGTCCTCGACAATGGCCGGGCCGGAAAAGGTCATCATGGGTTCGAGCAATGCATAGTCGTAGAGACTCGCTTCGTGAATGCCTTCCTGGGCATAGTCGACGCGTCGCCGACCCTTGCAGGCCTCACTCACCAAGCGGCCGGTCATCGGCAGCGCCTGCGGAGCCAGCTTGCCGATCTGGGCGATGGCCACCAAGTGGAAACCGATGATCTCCACGGGCGCTTGCAGGCAATAGGTGTAGTGCTGCTCGTAGAGGTGGTGGAAGCGTTGTTCGATCACGGCCCACCCAGCGTCGAGGCGTTCGTGCGGGCCGAGCAGCACTTCTACTGAATGCTCCTGGTTCTGGTAACGCAGCTTGCAATACACCTCAACGTTAACGTGCGCCGGCGCGATGGCCTGCTCGACGAACTGTTCGCGGGCGGCCGCCGTCAACGAATCCAGAAACACTTGGGCCTGCTCCAGCTCAATGGAGTAGGCGGCCTGCACAAATCGGTTGATAAACAGGTCGCGGCGCAAATCCGAGAGCGTCATGCCCCAGGCCGAGAACACCGAGGCGCTGCGCGGGACGATGACCTTTTGCACACCCAATTCCTGGGCGAGTGCAACGGCATGCATGGCGCCACCGCCGCCGAAGGCCATCAAGGTCAACTCTCGTGGGTCGTGGCCGCGGCTCAACGACACCAGCTTCAACGCGTTGACCATATTGTCGTTGGCCAGGCGCACGATGCCGCGCGCAACCTCATCAGGCGGCAACTGCAGGCGCTGGCCCAGGGTGTTCAGCCCGCGTACGACGGCTGGCAGGTCGGCCGTCACATTGCCGCCGCAAAAGTATTCCGGGTTGATCCGCCCCAGCATCAGGTTGGCATCGGTGGTAGTGATCAGCGTGCCGCCATTGCCATAAGCGGCGGGGCCCGGCACCGCGCCGGCGGAGTGCGGGCCGACGTGCAGTTTGTCAAAGTCATCGACCCAGGCGATGGAGCCGCCGCCGTTGCCGATTTCCACCAGGTCTACCACGGGCACCATGATCGGGTAACCCGCGTTGATCCGGTTACGCTCAATCCAGTAGTCGGTTTTGATCGACACTTGGCCTTTGCGAATCAGCGCGCACTTGGCGGTGGTGCCGCCGATGTCCAGGCCCAGCACGTTCGGCTCGTCGATCAGCCGCCCCAGTTCGGCAGCCGCCCAAAACCCACTGGCCGGGCCGGATTCGACCATGGTGATCGGTGTTTCCCGCGCATGCTCCACACTGTCGATGCCACAGTTCGATTGCATGATGTAGAGCGGTGCCTTGTAGCCGCCGTCGCGCAAACCGCTGGCCAGGTCATCGAGGTAGCGTGCGGCAATGGGCTGCACATAGGCTGACAGTACCGTCGTGCTGGTGCGCTCGTACTCACGCCATTCACGGGTGATCTGGTGGGAAGCCACCACTGAGACCTGCGGCCAGAGCCTGCGTACTTCCTCCAGCACGGCCTGTTCATGGGCCGGGTTGGCATAGGCGTGCAGCAAGCAGATCGCAATGGCTTGCACGTTGTCGGCGCGAAAGGCTTCGATGATCGGTGCGACTTGGGCAAGGTCCAGGGGTTGGCGCTCCTGGCCGTTGGTGTGCAGGCGCCCGGTTATTTCGCGACGCAAATAGCGTGTCACAAACGGGGCTGGCTTCACCCATTTGAGGTTGAAGTAGTCCGGGCGATTGGCGCGGGCGATTTCCAGCACATCGCGAAAACCCTGGGTGGTTATCAGCCCGGTCTTGACGCCACGGCGCTCGGTCAACGCATTAATCACCACGGTGGTGCCGTGGGCCAGGAAGTCTACCGTAGCCAAATCCACGTCGGCCTTGCGGATGACATTGAGCACGCCCTGGGCGAAGTTCGGTGGGGTGGTGTCGACCTTGGCCGTACGAATCGTCTGTTCGCCGGTGGCCGGGTCATGTTCGAAATACACGAGGTCGGTAAAGGTCCCGCCGACATCGGTGGCCACGCGCACTGTTTTGCCGTCCTGTCCCACAGGGCATCTCCTGCTGTACTTACGTTGTCATGGGAGCCAGGCGAGAGTCTCTCGCTGGCGTTGACGGATGCTAGGGCGCGCTGCTCGGCGCAGGCTACGAGCAGGGCGGGTAGGTGATGGAGATTTGGGCGAGTCGACTACCCGTATGGGTAGGTTGGTGGGTCAATGCGGCGCGTCGAGCAGGCCCAGACGCAACGCGGCGGCCGTGGCGGCGGTGCGGCTGTCGACACGGAGCTTGGTAAACACGTGCTTGAGATGAAATTTCACGGTGTTTTCGGAAATATCCATCGCCAGCGCAATGGCTTTGTTCGACTGGCCTTCAACGAGCAAGGTAAGGATCTGTGTCTCCTTGGCACTGAAAGACATACGTGAGCGCACAGGGTGGGCGCGCCACCCGCGCAGGCGGGTGATGATCGCGTGTTGGCGGTGTGCGGTGTCGGCGCAGGCTTCCAGCGCGGGCAGTATGCAAGGCCCGGCTTCCAGTAGCAGGCCGGGCAATGCCTGGGCCGGGATCGCTGCAAAAATCCCGCTTTGCTCAGCGCGATGGCCTTTGCCGTGGGCCGCCAAGGCGAGCAGTTGCAGGCGCCAGGCTGGCAGCAGCAAGCCGCGCTCCTGAAAGCTTCTGGCCGCCTGTTGCAGGCGATTGAGTGCGTCAGCGGATGCCCCCGTTGCGAACTGCAGCCTGGCCAGTGCCAAGGTGGCGGCCTCATGGTTGCGCCAGTCATCAAGGTTTTTCGCGGCGCTTTCCAGATGATTCGCGACGGCCTCCTGACGCGCTTGCGTCAAGGCGCCGGCTTGCACCAGCAGATCGACTCGCCACGCGTTGACCAAGCCGGTCAAGCGCTGCCAGTTGCGCGCGGTGGCGAGTTGGCCCACTTGGGCAAGTTCCAGTAAGGTCGGCTGCAGGCCAAGGTTGCGCAGTGAGGTGCGCCATGCCACTTCGGCGGTCACGGCGGCGACATCCAGCCAGCCTTCGGTGTGCTTGAGAGAAGCCCAACCGTCGCGCAGCCAAGGTGTTGCCTCGGCCCAGGCGCCTCGCCAATACAGGTGCTGCGCCTTGAGGCAGCCCGCCACAGCTCTCACGGAACTCTCGCTGCCGAATTGGGTGTCGGCAATGGTCACCGTGGCGTCGACCAACTGCGCCGACAGATGGATATCACCTGCCAAGGCGAGGATTTGCGTCTCATGGATTCGACAGTAATTCTCACCCCGTGGGTTGGCGGCCGCACGCATCTTGACATGTGCCGAGCGGACCCGTTGCAGGGCCTCGGGCAGTTGCCCCTGCTTCATGGCCTGAATGGCATAAATGCACTCCAGCGTCGCAGCGGTGAGCAGGTTGTCGTCTGGCTCTTTTTCGCAATGGAGCAGCTCGAAGCGATCGACGTAGACATTCGCCAACGCCTGGATCACATGAAAACCTCGCGCCAGTCGTCGGTCTGCCTGGACGCGGTCCCTTGCCAAATCGAGCAATTGGCTGGCAAGCGCGTGTTCACCGAGCTTGGCGTGTAAATACACCTGAAGCAGCAAAAGGTCGGGTTCGGTGCCGAGGGTTTTTTTGTCGAATTGGCGCAGCAGGCTTTCTGAGTAGCGGATACCGTTGTGCAGTACCAGCTCCCAACCGCCGGCTTGTATCAGCAGGTCCACGGCCAGTCGGATGTCGTGTGCGCGCAATGCATAGCTGATCGCTTGCAACCAGTCCCGTTCCTGTGCCAGCCATCGAGCTGCCGCCTGAAGGATGTTGTGGGCGGTTTTGGCGTCAATGTTCTGATTGAGAAAATCCTGGAAAAGCCGGTGGTGACGAAACCACTGACGGTCGGCATCCAGAGGTACGAGCAGGGCGTCCAGATGCGTCAGCTGCGCTAGCAATTGCGCACTGTCGCTACGGCCACGTACTGCGTCGGCCAGCTCGGCGTTGAAGCGCTGCAGCAATGCCATGTCCCGCACAAACGCCTGGCATTCAACGGACAGACGCTGCACTACTTGCCCGGTCAGGTAATCGGCCATGTCGGTGACACGACCGGAGAACGCATTCAAGCCATACAGCGATGTCTCGCCACTGCCGCGCCATAGCCTGGCCAGTTGCACGGCCACCGCCCAGCCTTCTGTTCTTTCGTGCAGCTCATGCAGCTCTGCGGTCGGTATTTCGGGGCCCAGGATGGTCGCGGTCTCGGCGGGTGTTAACGTCAATGCCTGGGCGGATATTTCGTGCACCCAACCGTTGGCTTTCCATTGCGCGAGGGGCCAGCCAGGCCGTTGCCGGGCACTGACCACCCAATCGAGCCATGGCGTGGCCTGTTCCAGCAGCGATTGAACGATGGGGTCGAGTTTAGGGTTTGACGCCGTGTGATAGTCGTCAAGAAACAGGGTGACTCTTCGGTTTTCACGCGCCATTGCCTGGAGCAAGGCAGTGATCGTGCGCTCCGGCTGCATATCCAGTGATTGCGCGTGCGCCAGGCTTGAAAGGTGCCCAAGATCAAGGCCTGCATGTTCCAGCGTCAGGATCAGGTAAGACAAGAAGCGATTGGGGTCGCCGTCGGCCTCATCCAGTGACAGCCAGGCGATGGTCGCAGGGGGTGTGGCTGACAGCAGGGCTTGGCGCCACTGCATCATTAGCGTCGTTTTGCCGAAGCCGGCAGGCGCGATCACCAGCACCACAGGGCTCCTTGCACGCTGGCTGAACGAGGCCAGCAAGGCCGAACGAGGCAACGCTGTCAGCAGTGTCAACGGTGGCGTCAGCTTGCCAACCCAACACCAGGCATTGGAGGCGGCGGATGAGGGCTTTTTTTTCATGGCAGCGGTCTCGCACGCAAAGAGTTGCGTTGGTTTTATCAGCTACTTTTTGCCTTGGACCGGATGAATCGTGACCTGATGTTTACGCAGGGCGAATGTGGGCGGCGCACCGCCAGAAGCACCACGTATTTGGCACAATGCTATCGCGCTAAACCTGTGTTCCAGCTGGGTTGTGGCGAACAGGCGGGGACCTGTGAAAGCGTTCCTACTCACATCGCCGGACATTTCTGATTTTTGCGTGCGCCATGCACCGTGCCTTGGAGCAGTGACTGATTGAATGGGAGAACCCTCTGTTTTGTGGCTCAACTTTCAGCCAAGGCATACAGCCTGCCAACCGAAGCAGGTTGGATGTGGGAGCTGGCTTGTTGGATCGCCGCACCGCTGCGATGCAGACGACTCGGTCTTTGAGTTACACCGAAGTGATGCCATCGCAGGCAAGCCAGCTCCCACCTTGGCCTTAGGTCTTCTCAAAATCGATCCAAGCGATACGGCGCAAGCGCCGGTAGGCCGGAAAGTGTGGTGTTGGCAGCAGCCAACTGCACCACCATCTCCGCCGTCACCGCCGCTTGCGTCAGCCCCAGATGCTGATGCCCAAACGCAAGCAGCACTTTGCCGTCGCACACCCGATCAATGATCGGCAGCGAGTCGGGCAGGGAAGGGCGAAACCCCATCCACGGCGTGGCACCTTGCGCGCTGAGGTCGTGGCGAAACAACCCCTGGCTCAGCCGGTGCAGTTGCCAGGCGCGTTGCATGTTCGGCGGGCGCTTGAGGCCGGCGAATTCGACGGTGCCGGCCAGGCGCAGGCCATCGGCCATGGGCGTCATGATGAATTTGCGCTCCCATGAGGTGACGGCAAAGGGCAGGCGTTGTTGCTCCTGGGGCAGCATCAAGTGGTAGCCGCGCTCGGTGTCCAGCGGCACGGTTTTGCCGGTGAGTGCGGCAGTCAGTTTGGCCGAATGTGCGCCGCAGGCAATCAGCACCTGGCGCGTGGTGAGCGGGCCTTGATCGGTGATCAACGACACGCCATCCAGTGTCAGGCGCCCATCCAAAACGCGCTGCTTGAGAAACCGCACCCCTTCGGCCTTGGCTGCTGCGACCAATTCGCAGACCACTTTGTGCGGGTCGAGAAAATGCCCGGTACTGGGGAAAAACAAGCCGCCTTGTACTGCCTCGCTCAACTGCGGCGCGGCCTTGCGCACCGCAGTGCTCGACCAGAACTCCACCGGCACGTTTTGTTGCTGCATGCGCTGTTGCAATGCATCGATGGCCTCGCGCGATTCGGCGCGTTCAAACACCAGTAACGAGCCGTCTTCACGCAACAGGTGTGGGCGGTCAATCACCTGCAGCAAGCGTTGCCAGGCGCCCAGGCTGCTTTCATTCAGCGCACGAATACCCGCCACGGTGCGCCCATAGTTGGCCGGGCGCAGGTTCAGCAGCAGGCGTACAAACCAGGGCAGGGCGCGGGGCAGGTATCTCCAGTCCAGGCGCAGCGGGCCCATCGGGTCCATCAGCATTGCGGGCAGGCGCTTCAGGATCGACACATCGGCGATGGGAAACACCTGCTCGGTCGCCAGGTGCCCGGCATTGCCGTACGAGGCGCCCATGCCGGGCTCCTGCGGGTCGATGACCACCACGCACTGGCCGTGTCGCGCCAATTGCAGGGCGCAGGCAACGCCGATAATGCCGGCGCCGACCACGGCGATATCGCCAGTGTTGGAATCTGGCATGGCCTAAGCCTCTCTCTGGCCGTCGAGCAAACGCCGTAACCGCAGCGGGTTGTCGTGTTGCAGCGCGCCAGGCAGCAGGCTGTCCGGGAAGTCCTGATAGCACACCGGGCGCAGGAAACGCAGGATCGCCGCCGTGCCGACCGAAGTGCTGCGCGAATCCGAGGTGGCGGGGAAAGGGCCGCCGTGGACCATGGCGTCACACACTTCCACGCCGGTCGGCCAGCCGTTGACCAGCAAGCGCCCGGCTTTGCGCTCAAGCACCGGGAGCAACGCCTTGGCGCGTGCCAGGTCATTCTCATCCACGTGCAGAGTGGCAGTCAGTTGGCCTTCCAAATGTTCCGAGACCTGGCGTACTTCTTCGTCGTTGGCGCACACAACCACCAACGAAGCGGCGCCGAACACCTCCGCTTGCAGGTGTTCATCGGCCAAAAACGCCTTGGCCTGGGTGACGAACAGGTGCGCCTGGCACTGGTTAGGGCCTGCGGCCGCTGCGCCTGTTGCGACCACCTGGGCATGGTCTGCCAGCGCGCCCACACCGGTTTGGTAAGCACTGAAAATACCCGGCGTCAGCATGGTCTGCGCCGCACAACCTGGCAGCAGCTGGCTCGCTGTGGCGATAAAGCGCTCAAGTGTGCTGCTGGCGACGGCAATGACCAAGCCCGGGTTGGTGCAGAACTGCCCGGCGCCCTGGGTCAACGACGCCACAAACCCCTGCGCCAGCCCGTCGGCCCGCGCCTGCAGCGCGGCGGGAAACAGATACACCGGGTTGATCGAACTCATCTCGGCATACACCGCAATCGGCTCCGGCCGCGCCTGCGCCGCCCGGGTCAGGGCCACGCCACCGCTGCGCGAGCCGGTAAACCCGACGGCCTTGATACGCGGGTCGGTGACCAGCGCAATGCCCACCTCGCGACCGGAACCGTACAACAACGAAAACACGCCTTGCGGTAAACCAGCGTCATTAACGGCCTTGGCCACTGCGCGACCGACCAGCTCGCTGGTGCCGGGATGGGCGCTGTGGGCCTTGACGATCACCGGGCAACCGGCCGCCAGTGCCGAGGCGCTATCGCCGCCCGCCACCGAGAACGCCAACGGGAAATTACTCGCGCCAAACACCGCCACCGGCCCGAGAGGCACATGGCGTTGACGCAGGTCTGCACGCGGCAGCGGCTGGCGTTCAGGTTGCGCGGTGTCCACGCGCACATCCAGCCATTCACCGGCGCGCACGGTGCGGGCGAAGGTGCGCAACTGCCCGCAGGTGCGGCCGCGTTCGCCGTGAATACGCGCGCGCGGCAGGCCGGTTTCGGCCACCGCGCGGTCGATCAATGCATCGCCCAAGGCTTCAATGTTGTCGGCAATCGCCTCAAGAAACGTGGCGCGATCAGCCAACGCGGTCTCGCGATAAGTGTCGAACGCAGCCCACGCCAAGGCGCACGCCTGTTCGACATGCTCGCCATTGCCACCGGCATAGGCGGGTTCCAAGGGGGTGTCGGTGGTGGGGTTGATGGCCCGGATCGCTTCGCGATGGCCGCCGATACTTTGCTGACCGATCAGCATCTTGCCCGTCAGAGTCATGGCATCGTCCTGGAAAAAAGGGGGTTAGCCGCTGTGAGCACCACAGCGGCGCGCAAGGTCAGGCGAGGTTCTGTTCCGCCGACCAGTTCGCGTACCACTGGCGGAACAGCGCGTACTGGTGCTCGGCGTAACGACGCTGGGCATCGCTGAGCACGTCGGTTTGGTTGAAGTGCAGTGCGTAGCCGTTGTCACCGTTGAGCACCATCAGGTGTTTGTAATACAGCACCAGGTCGCAGCCTTCGTCGAAAGACGACAGCACGGCCAGCGCCGCTTCCAACTCGCGGGCCAGGCGCCGCGCCTTGGCGTCGCCTTTGGCGGCTTGTTTGCTCAGGGCCACCAGTTGCAGCACTTCGCGTGGCAGGGCATTACCGATGCCGGTGATCGCGCCGGTAGCGTTGCAGTTGACGAAACCGTGCACCACCTGGGTGTCGACGCCGACCATCAGGGTCACGTTATCGTCCTGGGAGGTGATATTTTCCGCCGCGTAGCGCAGGTCGGCAGCGCCGCCGAATTCCTTGAAGCCGATCAGGTTCGGGTGTTCGCTGCGCAGTTCAAAGAACAGGTCGGCGCGGGTGGCAAAGCCGTAATACGGGCTGTTGTAGATCACCGCGGGCAGGTTTGGCGCGGCCTTGAGGATGGCCGAGAAGTGCGCCTTTTGCGCGGTGGCCGAAGCGCCACGCGACAGCACGCGCGGGATCACCATCAAGCCATGCGCGCCGACGTTGGCCGCATGCGCGGCGTGAGCCACCGCCTCACGGCTGTTCACGGCGCCAGTGCCGACGATGGTCGGCACACCGGCGCCCACCAGGCGTGCCACGCCTTCCTGGCGCTCGGCTTCGGTGAGCAACGGCCAATCACCCATGGAGCCGCAGTACACCACGGCGCTCATGCCGATATCGATCAGTTCGCGGCCCTTGGCCACCAGGGCATCGAAGTCCGGCTTGCGCTCACGCGTGCACGGGGTCATCAAGGCGGGGATGCAGCCGGTGAAGATGTTGTCGCTCATTGTTCTAACTCCAGCGTTCAGTTAAATAAGGCCTGGGCTCAGATGCCCCAGGCGAAAGGGTCCTGCTCGTCGATCAGCAAGGTGCTGTCGGCGGTCATGTAGGCGCGGCCGGTGATGAAGGGGCGCACGCGTTCGCCGTCCCATTCATAACGGCCTTCGAATTGGCTGCCGGTGATGCTGGCTTGTACCCAGGTGGCGCCGGGCGCGAGTTTGCCGTCGGCGGCCAGGCACGCGAGCTTGGCGCTGGTGCCGGTGCCGCACGGCGAGCGGTCGTAGGCTTTGCCGGGGCACATCACGAAGTTGCGGCTGTTGGCGTTTGGGTCGTCTGCGAACAGTTCGATATGGTCGATCAGCGCACCGTCTGCACCGTGGACACCTTGATTTTCCAGGGCCTTGAGCATCGCCCAGGTGTAGTCGGTGAGGGCGTCGACATTGTCCATTTCAAGCGTTTGCCCATGCTGCGACACCAGGAAAAACCAGTTGCCGCCCCAGGCAATGTCGCCGTAAACCACGCCAGTGCCAGGCACGTCCACCGCCACCTGATGACGATGGCGGTAGGCGGGCACGTTGCGCAGGGTCACGCTGCCGTCTTCGTGCAAGGTGGCCGCGACGGGGCCGACCGGCGTGTCGAGGGTGTGCACGCCGGGCTGGATACGGCCCAGGTGGTGCAACGAGGCGACCAACCCGATGGTGCCGTGGCCGCACATGCCCAGGTAGCCGGCGTTGTTGAAGAAGATCACCCCGCAGGTGGCGCCGGGCGTGACCGGTTCGCAGTACAGCGCGCCGACCAGTACGTCATTGCCACGCGGCTCCAGCAGGCAGGCGCGGCGCCATTGGTCGTGCTCGGTGCGCAGGTTGTCGAGTTGGTCGGCAATGCTGGTGCCGGTGAGCGCAGGAAAACCGCTCATTACCAGCCGTGTCGGTTCGCCGCCGGTGTGGGAGTCGATGACATTCAGGCGCTTCATAAAACGCTCCATTCAGTAAGTGGCCGGGGCCAAGGGCGCAGCGTGGCGAGGCGTGCTGACGGCTTCGCTTTCGTCGTCTTCACTTTCCAGGCGCACCAGGTGCGCCGGCACGCCGGTGGCAGCCCCCCAGTAATAGATGCCCAAGGCGCAGGCCGCGACCACCAGCGTGTCGAACGGGTGGCTGAGCACGCCGATGCCACCGAAGCTGCCGAGCTTGGAGAGCAGAATGGTCACCGCGTAGAAGCCGATCAGCCACGCCGAGGAACGCACTTGCTGCTTGATATTCAGGTGCGCCGTCGGCACCCAGCGGGCGCACAGCAGGTACACCACAAACATCAGGATTTGCAGGCCGAGCAGCCACGACACCGTGCTCCAGCCTGACCAGTACACGATCAGCGCGGCAATGATGAATGACAGCGGGCCGAGCACCGCCATGCCCTTGACCCGGAACGGCCGCGCCATCTGCGGTGCATTGCGGCGCAGCGCGGCGACGGTCACCGGGGCAACGGCGTAGCTTAAGATCAACGCCGCCGACACCACATTGATCAGCGCTTCCCAGGACGGAAACGGCAGGGTCCAGAACACCGACAGCCCAAAGGTCAGCCACAGTGCCGGGCGCGGAATACCGGATTTTTCATCGATACGCGTGAAGACCTTGAAGAACGTGCCGGTCTGCGCCCAGCCATACACCACGCGCGGGGTGGCGTTCATGTAGATATTGCCGCAGCCGCTGGGCGAGATCACCGCGTCGGCCACCACCAGGTAGGCCAACCAGCCCACGCCCAGCGCGAGGGCGATATCACGATATGGCAGCGCCAGTTCCTTGCTGATTCCGGCCCAACCGTTGGCAAGCATCTCGGTCGGGACGCCGCCAAGGAACGCGGTTTGCAACAGCACATAAATCGCCGTCGACAGCAGTACGGAGAGGATCAACGCAATCGGAATAGTACGTTGCGGGTTCTTCACTTCACTGGCCACCGAGATGATCGGCGTGAGGCCCAAGTACGCAAAGATCACCCCGCCGGCCGACACGGCCATCTCAATGCCCGACAGCCCGAACGGCGCAAACCCCTGCACCTGAAAATTCGCCGGCTTGAAGAAGGTGAACAGCACGCCAATCACCAGCAGCGGCACGATGAACTTGAACACGCTCACCAGGTTATTGGCGATGGCGAAGGTTTTCACGCTGCGGTAGTTGAGGATAAAGAACAGGCACAGCAAAGCGAATTGCATCAGCCAGCCGAGGGTAGTCGGGTCGCTGGAACCGGCCTTGGTCAGCTCGGGAAACCAGGCGGCGGCGTATTGGCGCGAGGCGACCACTTCAATCGCCACCAGGCTTGAAAACGCAATCAGCGTGATAAACCCCATCAGGTAGCCCAGCAACGGGCCATGGGAATACACCGGGTAACGCACCACGCCACCGGCGCGGGGCAGGGCGGCGCCCAGTTCGCAGTACACAATGCCCAACAGCAGCACGGCGAAACCGCCGATCAGCCAGGAAATAATCCCCGCAGGCCCGGCGATGGCCGAGACGTGGCTGGCCGCAAACAGCCAGCCCGAACCAAAGATGGCGCCCAGCCCGATAAAGGTGAGGTCCATCAGTGAAAGTTGTTTCTTGAACTTGCCTTGAGCAGACATGGCGGCGCCTTGTTGTGAGTTATTGGATAGGCAGGTAGTGGCCCTATCCTGAACGCATCAAGGGCGTGGCGATTGATGTTTTGCGTGTGTGTGGATGACGAATTCGGCACAGTTTGCCGCGCTCGACAGTCACATCGGCATGCGGCAATCTGCTCAAAAAACGGGGAGACCAGTTCATGTTGCCAAGCGCGTTTGCGAGCCTTTTTCAGGCGAATCGCCCCCACAACATGCAGCAGCTGTTGGCAGGCGTGGCGCAGCTGTTGCCGATGCTGGATGTGATCCCCAACGCCGCGATTTTTATCAAGGATATTGAGGCGCGCTACGTGCTCGCCAACCGCACGCTGGTGCAACGCTGCGGCCTCAAGCAGCTGCAACCGCTGCTGGGCAAGACCAGCGCCGAAGTGTTCCCGGCGCAACTTGGGCCGGGTTATACCGAGCAGGACCGGCGTGTGCTGGAGCAGGGTTTTGTGCTTGAGGACCAGCTGGAACTGCACCTCTATGGCACCCGCGAACCCGGCTGGTGCCTGACGCACAAATGGCCCCTGTACAGTGATGACGGCCAGATCATCGGCCTGGCGGGTATTTCGGTCGACCTGCAAACCGCCAGCGAAACCCACCCGGCGTACCAGCGCCTGGCCGCCGTGGATGAATACATTCGAACGCATTTCAACCGGCGCGTCAGCCTCGGTGAACTGACGCGCATCGCGGGGATTTCCGTGGCGCAGCTGGAACGCTACTGCAAGCGCGTGTTCCACCTGACGCCGCGGCAGATGATCCAGAAAGTACGCCTGGAACATGCGCACCGGTTGCTGCATACCGATCTGCCGATCACCGACGTCGCGCTGCAATGCGGCTACACCGACCACAGCGCGTTTACTCGCCAGTTCAAGGCATTGACCGGGTTTACGCCGAGGCAATATCGACAGTTGGAGTAGTTACCGGCGTTGCAATGCAACGAATCGCCCCCGTCGCCGCTCCTATGCTTACGAGTAACCTTTTCACGCATACAGGTAATGGGCTTATGACGGCGGCGGACAACGATCATGTGAACTGGCTGGTTGAGCAATCGATGCTGCACGCGGCGCGCCAGCGCGCCAAGCTCTATTCGGGCCAGGGCCGCTTGTGGCAGCAGCCGTACGCGCATACCCGGCCGCGTGATGCTACCGCCTTGTCGTCGGTGTGGTTTACCGCGTACCCGGCCTCGATTGTGACCCGTGAAAACGGCACGGTACTCGAGGCGTTGGGGGATGAAAGCCTGTGGCACGCGCTGTCGAAAATTGGCATCCAGGGCATTCACAACGGCCCGCTGAAGAAGTCCGGTGGGCTGTCCGGTACGCGGCATACGCCGACCATCGACGGCAATTTTGACCGCATCAGTTTTGAAATCGACCCGCAGCTGGGCACCGAGGCGCAGTTGCAAGCCCTGACGCGCATGGCCGCCGCGCACAATGCGGTGATCATCGACGACGTGATCCCGTCGCACACCGGCAAAGGCGCGGATTTTCGCCTGGCCGAAATGGCGTACGAGGACTATCCCGGCCTCTATCACATGGTGGAAATCCGCGAAGAAGACTGGCCGATGTTGCCCGACGTCGCCGAAGGCCGTGACGCGCAGAACCTCAGCCCCTTGCAGGTGGATGCGCTGCGTGACAAGCATTACATCGTCGGCCAGCTGCAGCGGGTGATCTTTTTCGAGCCTGGGGTGAAGGAAACCGACTGGAGCGCAACCCCAGTGGTGGTCGGCGTGGACGGCAAGCCTCGGCGCTGGGTCTACCTGCATTACTTCAAGGAAGGCCAACCGTCGCTGAACTGGCTGGACCCTTCGTTCGCGGCGCAGCAGATGATCATTGGCGACGCCTTGCATGCAATTGACGTGATGGGGGCCAAAATCCTGCGCCTGGACGCCAACGGCTTCCTGGGTGTGGAGCGCAAGCTGGAGGGCGGTGCGTGGTCGGAAAGCCATCCGCTGTCGATCACCGGCAATCAGCTGCTGGGCGGCGCGATTCGCAAGGCCGGTGGGTTCAGCTTTCAGGAGTTGAACCTCACCGTCGACGACATCGCCGCCATGTCCCATGGCGGCGCCGACCTTTCCTATGACTTCATCACGCGCCCGGCGTACCAGCATGCGTTGCTGATGGGCGACACCGAGTTTCTGCGCCTGATGCTGCGCGAGATGCACAGCCAGGGCATCGACCCCGGTTCGTTGATCCATGCGTTGCAGAACCACGATGAGCTGACCCTGGAACTGGTGCACTTCTGGACCTTGCACGCCCACGACAGCTACCTCTTTCAGGGCCAGACGTTCCCCGGCAACATTTTGCGCGAGCATATCCGCGAACAGATGTATGAGCGCCTGGCTGGCGAGCATGCGCCGTATAACCTCAAGTTCGTCACCAACGGCGTGTCTTGTACCACCGCCAGCATCATCACCGCAGCCTTGGGTATTCGTGACCTGGATGCGATTACGCCGGCCGATATCGAGCAGATCCGGCAGATCCATTTGTTGTTGGTGATGTACAACGCCATGCAGCCCGGGGTGTTTGCCTTGTCGGGCTGGGACCTGGTCGGTGCACTGCCGTTGGCGGCCGATGAAGTCGCGCATTTGATGGCCGATGGCGATACCCGTTGGGTGCATCGCGGCGCCTACGACCTGGTGGACCTGAACCCCGAGGCCGAACTGTCGGCGGGGCAGATGCCGCGCTCGAAAACCTTGTATGGCAGCCTCAACAGCCAGTTACAGGACCCGCAGTCGTTCGCCTCGCAGCTGCAAAAAATCCTCGCGGTGCGCGGTGCCTACGGCATCGCCGCCAGCCGGCAGATTCTGGTGCCGGATGTCGAGCATCCGGGCTTGCTGATCATGGTTCACGAATTACCGGCCGGGAAGGGCACGCAGATTACCGCGCTCAACTTCGGCGCCACCGCGATCACCGAGACCCTGCACTTGCCCAATATCGCGCCGGGCCCGGTGGTGGACATCATCAATGAACGGGTTGAGGGCGATCTGACTGCCGAAGGTGAATTCACCATCACGCTGGATGCTTACGAGGGCCTGGCGCTGCGGGTGGTCAGCCATTCGCCGATGCTTTAGGGGCCGAAGGCGCTGATCGACGCATCGATAAAATGCCGCAGTTTTGCGGTGCGCTGGCGGTCAGCCGGGTAAATCAGGCTCATGGGTTTTGACGGGCCTTCGTAAGTGGGCAGGACACGCACCAATTGGCCGCTGGCCAGTGCGGGGGCGAGCAGGTCGAGCGCCGCCATCACGATGCCGAAACCGGCGATGGCGGCCTTGAGCTGCGCGTCGGCGCTGTTGACCCGCAAGCGACTGCCGACCTGCACCGGATAGGCTTTGCCGTGGCGGGTGAACACCCATTGTTTGTCCATCACCCGGTCGCTGAACACATAGCCCAGGCACGCGTGGCTGGCCAGTTCACTGGGCTGCAGCGGCGTGCCGTGCGCCTGCAAGTACGCCGGGGCGGCGCACACCAGCAGTTGGTAAGGACGTAGCGGGCGCACCACCAGGCTGGTGCTGTCGGCGATGCCGGGTTCGCCGATGCGAAAGGCCACTTCAACGCTCTCTGCAATCAGGTCGACGTAGCGATCGGTGAGGTCCAGGTCGATTTCTACTCGCGGATGCTGCGCCAAAAATTGGTTGATCACCGGCATCAAGCTCTGCGCGCCGAAGTTTTGCGGCGCGCTGATCTTCAGTGCGCCCATGGGCTGGGCGTGGGTCTCCAGGGCTAATGCATCAGCCGCTTCGACGTCGGCCAGCACACGCACACATCGCGCGTAGTAGGCACGGCCGAACTCGGTCAGTTGCTGGCGCCGGGTGGTGCGGTTGAGCAGGCGCACCTGCAGGTGTTGCTCCAAGTGTTCGATGTAGCGCGCGATCATCTGCGGCGAGAGGTCCAGTGTGTTGGCGGCGGCGGCAAAAGAGCCTGCATCGGTGGCGGTGACAAACACCTGCATGGCGCGAAACTTGTCCATCAGCCCTCACTTATAGTTGTTAATGTGCCAATCATCAGTGCATTTATCCTGATTAGGGTGGTGAATAAGCTAGCACCTTTTCCAGGAGAACTCCGATGAACCCGCCAGACATCTTCCAAGACATCGCCCGTAGCCGCCGTGTCACGCGCCAGTTTTTGCCGACGCCGTTGCCGGAACACCAAATCAACGGCGTGCTGCTCGATGCCCAGCACAGCCCGTCGAACTGCAACACCCAACCCTGGCAGGTGCACCTGGTCAGCGGCGAGACCCGCGACCGGCTGTCAGCTGCGTTGCTGGCTGCCGACGACCGTCAGCATTTCACCGCGGATTTTGAGTTCGACATGGCGGCCTACACCGGTGTGTTTGCCGAACGTGCCCAGGCCAGCGGCCGCGCGCGCTATGAGGCGATTGATATTGGCCGCGATGACCACGCAGCCCGCGCAGCCTGCCTGCGGCACAACCTGAAGTTTTTCGACGCGCCGCATGTGGCCTTTTTGTTCATGCCGCAGATCAGCGATTACGTGCGTTCGGCGGGGGATATCGGCATGTATGCGCAGACCTTCCTGCTCTCGTTGCAGGCGCGCGGTCTGGGCGGGATTCCTCAGACATTGTTGGGGATGTATGCCGATACGGTACGAGAAGTGCTGGGCGTGAGTGCGCAGCTGAAGCTGATGTTCGGGATTTCCTTCGGGCATGCTGACCCGCAATCGGCGTCGAATGGCGTGGAGGTGGGGCGCGTGGCGCTGGAGGACAGCGTGGTCAGGCACCGCTAGCGCTGCTTTGTAAGCGTTTTTCTGGCATAAGCGCCCAGGCGCAAACCGCCTGCAACCCTGCGCATCTGCATGGCTGCGCGGTGGGCGACTCAGTCTGAGTCGCCCCTTTTTTATTTGGCGCTCAGCGCTTGCAGAAACGCTGTGTGTGCCAGGGTTTGCGAAAACATCGGCAAGGTAAACTGCTCGGCTGCGTGCTGTTGCTCTTCACTGAACGTGGCGGTGCAATCGGTCAAGGTCACCACGTCATAACCTTTTTCATAGCCTGAACGAACGGTGCCTTCGACGCAGCAGTTAGTCAGGAAGCCGGCGACGACCAGGTTCTGGATGCCGTTGTTACGCAGCACCAGGTCCAGCCCCGTCGTGGCGAAAGCATCCAGCCCGCGTTTGCCCTCGATCACAATATCGGTGGGTTCGCGTTTCAGCGCGTCGGTGATCTCGGCGCCCCAACTGCCGGCGCGAAACGCGTTGCCATCGGCCACGCCTTTGAGGATGCCGTAGGAGCGCGTGGTCAGCTCAGGGTAGCCGTCGGCAAAGTGGATGGGTAAGTGAATGATCTTCACGCCCAGCTTGCGTGCCTGTTCAATCGTGGTGGCGGTGTTTGCCAGCATGTTGGTCTTTTGCATGACGTCTTTCACCGCGTCATGGAACACGCCGCCGGGGGTGGTGAAGTCGTTCTGGTATTCAATCAAAACTATCGCGGTTTTTTGCGGGTGCATGGTAGCTCTCCGATCAATAGGGTTTATTCGTTGCTGCCTTCAATCAGGGCGACGCTGTAGCTCGCACAGTTGCTGGGTAATCTTGTTTTTTAAGCTCATTGCATCACCTCTGCGCGTCAGGCCTTTAATCGTAGGCCAATCACGGCTGATGGGTCGTGTTTGGTGGATGAATTTCCCAAGCGAGCGAGTAACGCCGTGCGGGAGAAGGGCTTCACCGGGGATCGGGGAAGGGGCGCAGCGTAGCGGGTTCATTGGGCGTCGTGGAAGATGATGCCGAGTGTCCTGCGCTCACCCCGATGAAGGCGGCTCACCCCGTGGCGCACACTGACTCGGCAGAACCCTCGCGCGGAGCGCACCGGGCGGCTGTTGACCGCAAAAATGAGTGCCTGGCCCTGTTCCAGGGTGATGACCTCTGCCCGGCCGGGCCTGTTGGCGCCGGTGTGGGTGAGGACGAACTCGCCGCCTTCGAAGTCCAGCCCTGGCTGGTCTAGAAGGAACACCACCTGGAAAGGAAACACCTGCGCGCCGTACAGGTCTTGATGCAGGCAGGTGTAGTCATTTTCCCGATAGCGCAGCATCAAAGGTGTGGGTCTGCATTGGCCTGCTTGATGACAGCGCTGTTTGAACTCGCTGTGGGTGTGCGGGAATCGCTCACTGATCTTCAATGCCGCGTGCCAGCGGTTGGCGACCGGTGCAAGCTGTTGGTACAGGCGCGTTCGAAGGTCTTCAACGATTGGCGGCAGGGGATAGCTGAAGTACTGGTATTCCCCCCGGCCAAACGCGTAGCGCTCCATGACAATACGACTGCGAAAGCGTTTTTCATCCGTGTAGAGCGCAGCCAATTGTTGGCAGGTTTGCCGAGTCAGCAACGGCGGGAGTAAGGCAAAACCTTGGCTCATCAACGCCGCGTCGACCGCTGGCCAGTTGATGTTCTCCACGTCGGTTTGAATGTTCATAGGGCGTTTTTCCATTGACGATAGTCGGCGGGCATACAGACGGCACACGGGCGATAGCCTGCCGCGATGGCGCAGGCTCGATTGAGAAAAAACACGCGGTTTTTCACATACCCTCCGCGCGCGATAGCCTGCAGCGCAGCGCGACAATCCAGCGTGCCGTAGTGTTTGCCGCGACGGTGGCCGCCCAGCCTTCCGGCCTGCAGGCTGAAGTAGGGTTTGCCATCGCTGCCCATCAGCAGCCAGACGGGCTTATCCGTCATGCCCTGGCCCCGGAGCCAGGTGAAAACTGAGCGTAAACCCCAGTTCGTTCCACTGGTTTGCAACCTGCGCGAGCGCAGGATAAAAACCGTGTTCGAGACTACTCAATAAGCCTGAGGATTTCTCACGCCAGTCAGCCTCAGAGCGCGCGCAATGGCCAAGAAAACCGGGCAGTACTGCAAAGCCTTCCTGGTCGAGTTGCAGGCGCAGATTTTGCCATTCCAAACGTTGAGTGGCACAAGCGATACGGTTCATGGCGGCCTCGGGCAATCAGGCGCTGGCGTCAGCAATAGACAGCGCCAGCGCTCAGGCAGGCCAATGTACGGCGTCGCTACGTGGCAAACACTCCGGTTCTTGCGGTGTTAATGGCTGATACGGCTGTGCGAATTGAGGCCGTTTAAAACGCCTTAGTCATCCACTGTAAACGTTACCCAGCCAGGGTCATCGGCCGACTTTTCGATTTCGACAATCACACCGCCTACCGATGAACCGTCCGGCAGGTTGATCACGACACAGTTGGGGTGGCCGGGCCATTGGAGTGGCGTGGCGAAACTCAAGCGCGCAATCGTTGGCTTGTCGCTGCAGGTCAATTGAATACTTACTGACTCATTAAGGTGTTCATCCGAGTGTGTTCCCATGTGACGCGAGGCAGTGATGACACTGGCGATACCGTGATAATCGTAAGGCATGATGGTTGACCTGTTTGAGTGGATGGGGTGTTCAGTCGCGTGGCTTTTTGGGCGAACGCAGCGCGGGCACGGTGAGGCTCAGTGCTTCCACAGGCGTTGGCATCGCGTGGGCGTTTTTCATGGCGAGAAGTCCCTGAGCTCAGGTGCATCAAACACCTGAAGTATGTGAGCCTGTGGCGCGACCGACGTTCCGTTTAATCACCGTGACCTTGTCTGAAGCCGTTGTTTGGCTGCGCCTGCAGATTCTTTAAACCTTCTGCATCAGGGCCCTGTCGATAGCTGTAGACACTTTGCCTGGTGGAGGGAACGTCAATGATAGGGATAGTGATACCTGCCCATAACGAAGAGAGGCACATCAGTGCCTGCCTCGCGTCCGTTCAACGCGCCATTGAGCATCCGGCCCTTGAACATCAACCGGTTACGCTGTTGGTGGTGTTGGACGCGTGTTCCGACGACACGGCCGCACGGGTGTCGGCCATGGGCATTGCCACGCTCCACGTGAGCGTTCGAAACGTGGGCAAGGCCAGGGCATCAGGCGCAGAGCAACTGCTCGAAGCGGGCGCCCAATGGCTTGCATTCACCGACGCTGACACAGTCGTGCCTGAAGATTGGCTAGTGCGTCAGATTGAGTTTGGCGCCGATGCAGTGTGTGGGACCGTCGAGGTCGACAGCTGGAGCGAGTACGGTGAATCGGTTCGTTCACGCTACCTTGAGTTGTACCAGTTCACCGAGAACCACCGCCATATCCACGGGGCCAACCTGGGCCTGAGCGCCGATGCCTATCGGAACGCGGGCGGGTTCCAGCATTTGGCGGCGCACGAGGACGTGCGGTTGGTGGCCGACCTGGAAAGAATTGGCGCGCGGATTGTCTGGACGGCGACCAATCCTGTGGTCACCAGTGCGCGTCGGGACTACAAGTGTCGCGGTGGGTTTGGCGAGTACCTGGCTTCCCTTGTGACGGGCACGGGGCATGTTGGCGGCGAGCCTTGCGCCAGCGCCAACGTTACGCTTGGGGCCGGGTGAGGCGTGGGCCTTATTGACTGGGTGCAGTGGCCGGCGATGGTCGTGACCGTGGTCTCGGCGTGGTTTATCGGCTCTCAGCGACCCCGGCGGCGCATGCTCGCCTTTTGGGGTTTCATCATCAGCAATGTCTTGTGGGTCGCGTGGGGGCTGTACGCGAATGCGTACGCACTGATCACCCTCGAATGCGTGTTGCTGGGCATGAACGCGCGTGGGTTCACAAAGAACCTGCGCGCCAACGGGAGCTCTTGAAGCGCGCGCCTAGTGAGTGCGAAAGTTCTTTTTGCACCCGCGCAGGTTCATCAAGCAGAGGCACACCTGCAGCACGATCAATGCATAGGCCCCGGCGTACACGCCCCAGATAACCCACAAGATATTGCTGACGATAAAGCAGAAAAACCCGGTCATCCTTCGCGCCGGGCGCTGAGAACCGATCAGCCACGCCGCCATCACCGTCACCAGCATGGCGGGCCACTGCACCCAATCCAGATCGTTCAAGCTAACTCCTTCACTCTCTAAGTGCATAAAAGACAGAGGCGGATGTGGCCCAATGATTCAGATTTTTTTCAGGATAGCCTGCGTAACCACTCGTCAGCCCATGTGCCTATTAGTTGAACGCGCATGCTTAGCCCTAGCCAGATACCTCATGTGCGGACGAAAAGCACCTCGTCCAACCCCCTCTTTGTTACCACACACCAGGAGAAAATCATGGCTGTTCTAATTACTGGCGCAGGTACGGGATTCGGCTTTGAAGTTGCCCTCAGGCTGGCCAAGCAAGGCCAGGACGTTATCGCCGGCGTCGAAATCGTCGCGCAGGTGCATGCCCTTGAACAGGAAGCCAAGCGCCGTGGCGTCAGCCTTCGTATCGAGAAGCTTGACGTGACGCACGAAGGCGACCGGCTGAAGGCGGCGCAATGGGATGTCGACGTACTGCTCAATAACGCCGGCATTTCGGAAGGCGGGGCGACCGTCGATATTCCTGCCGAAAACCTGCGCCGTCAGTATGAGGTGAATGTGATCGGCCCATTGATGCTGACTCAGCTCATCGCCAAGAAAATGGCCAACAGGAAAAAGGGCAAGATCGTCTTCATGTCGTCGGTTGCAGGCCTCACGGCCGACCCTTTTGCCGGTGCCTATTCGTCCTCCAAGCACGCGGTGGAAGCCATTGCAGAGTCAATGAGCCTCGAACTCAAGGAGTTCGGCATTGAAGTGGCAACGGTCAACCCAGGGCCGTTTCTGACCGGGTTCAACGACCGGATGTTCGAGTCCTGGAAGACCTGGCAAGACGACCCGGCCACGCGTCTTTTCGACTACAGCAAGCTGGCCTTTGCGCATGAGCAGTACGACCCGGAGCCGGTCTTTGAAACGACCATCGGCGTGATTACCGGCACTATCGACAGCTATCGGAATGTCGAGCCCAAGGAAATTATTGACCCGCAGCGCAAGCAGATGGACGCCGCCTGGACGCGTAAGAGCAGCGAGGGCCTGGGCAAGCGCGCTGAGCTGGTTCAGAAGGCGTACGACATTGAGCCTGGCACACCGGTCTGACACAGGCTGAACCGCCTGCGCCACTGATCGCTCATGAATGACTCGCTGACACAAGATTGATCTCGATCAGGTGGCCTGCCTCGCACGCCCTCTAACCTTGTGCTTCCATCAAAGGCCAGGGAGGGCTCAGTGAGTGTCTCTGGCCGCGCATTCTCAAGGATGAGTCAGCCATGCGGTCATTGAAGATCATGTTATTAGCGTCGGCGTTCAACGGCTTGACCCAGCGGGCCTGGCTGGATTTGCGCCAGTCGGGTCATGTGCCCAGCGTTGTACTGTTCACCGATGCGGCCTCGGTGTGCCAGCAGATCGAGGAATCAGGTGCCGACCTGGTGATCTGCCCCTTTCTGAAAGATCGAGTGCCGCAGCAGCTTTGGAGCAATCTGGATCGCCCGGTGGTGATTATCCATCCGGGTATCGTCGGCGACCGTGGCGCCAGTGCGCTGGACTGGGCCATCAGCCAGCAGGTCAGCCGCTGGGGCGTGACGGCCTTGCAGGCGGTGGAGGAAATGGACGCCGGGCCGGTCTGGTCGACCTGTGAATTCGACATGCCCGCCGATGTGCGCAAATCCGAGCTGTACAACGGCGCGGTGAGTGACGCCGCCCTCTCTTGCATCCGCGACGTGGTGGCAAAATTCGCCAAGGGGTTCGTCCCGGTGCCGCTCGATTACACCCAAGCCAACGTCATCGGGCGTTTGCAGCCGAACATGACACAGGCTGATCGCACCTTCAGTTGGTTCGATTGCGCACGCTTCATCAAACTTAGCATCGACGCCGCCGATGGCCAGCCTGGTGTGCTGGCAAGCCTTCAGGGCGGGCAGTATTACCTCTTCGACGCGCACCTGGATTCACGCCAAGGCACGCCGGGTCAGATCCTAGCGGTACAGGACGACGCGGTGCTGGTGGCGGCCGGTGACCAGAGCCTGTGGATCGGCTCGCTTAAACGCAAAGCCCAGCCAGGGGAGGAAACCTTCAAGCTGCCGGCCCGCCACTTATTGGCTGAGGCGCTGGCCGATATTCCGGTTCTGGATGGCTCCATCGCCAACCCAATGTTCAATGAGCAGGCCTATCAACCGATTCGCTATCGAGAGTCCGGCCATGTCGGCGAGCTGACGTTTGAGTTCTACAACGGCGCCATGAGCACCGAGCAATGCCGGCGACTGGTAGCGGCGCTGCGCTGGGCCAAGGCGCGAGACACCAAAGTGCTGTTGATCAAGGGCGGGCGCGGCAGTTTCTCCAATGGCGTGCACCTCAACGTCATCCAGGCTGCCGACGTGCCGGGCCTGGAAGCCTGGGCCAACATTCAAGCGATCGACGATGTTTGCCACGAACTGCTCACGGCCCGGCAACTGGTGATCAGCGGCCTGACCGGCAGCGCCGGCGCCGGCGGCGTAATGCTGGCGCTGGCCGCCGACATCGTATTGGCCCGCGAGGGTGTCGTCCTCAACCCACACTACAAAACCATGGGCTTATACGGCTCCGAATACTGGACCTACAGCCTGCCACGCGCCGTGGGCAGTGAGGTCGCCCACCAGCTCACCGAAGCCTGCCTGCCGATCAGTGCGTTGCACGCAAAGCAATACGGAATGATCCAGGGCATCGGCCCACGTTGCCCGCACGCATTCAGCCGCTGGCTTTTGCAGCAGGCCGGTAGCGCGTTGACCGATGAGCAATACGCCATGGCCCGCGCACGTAAAGCCGCGATGGAGGTTGCACAGGTTGAACGCTGCCGTGAAGCCGAGCTGGAACAGATGCAGTTGGACATGGTGCACAACCGCCAGCAATTCGCCGAGAAGTGCCGCCACTTCGTGCTCAAGCGTAAAGCCTGCCAGACCCCGCAGCGCTTGATGGCGCCATGGGCAGTGGTGCGTCGGGCGGCGTTGGTTGATTGATAGGCTCGCAGGTTGTGACCTACGAACAGCCCAGAGTTGGCCAGTTATTACTCAAAAATATTTACCGATGCGGGAATAAAAAACATCAAGTTTGTAATTACCCCGGCAGCTAAGTGAGGTATGTAATGAGCAGTGATCGGGAGGCGTTGGAGAAAATTCTAGGCGGCGCCATTGAGCAGCGAGGGCAGCGTGCCGTACCCGGCTTAAGTCCTGTTGAGGGCGTGGAGTTTGTTTACTACGAGGATGATGGCAAGAGTAAGGCAAAGAAGCAGTTCAACGCTCTCCTGGACTCGGCAGGTGTGATAAGGGCCACCAGCGGTGGGGTTGTTTCTGACAGTTGCAAGATTCATCTGCCGGATGGTCTTCAGTTCCATGCTCTCTCTTACCATGGTGATATAGAGGGCTGGCGGGAGGCCGTTGAGGCTGGAGCAAAGGCCCGTGGATTGCTCCTTGCCCGAATTGACGGTGATCAGTTTGTTGTGTCCGATGGGCGCTCGATTGCCCTGTCAGGTTGTAAGGTGCAATTCCCTTGAGCCTGTTTATCTGTTGAGGCGCGGTGCTTCGGGTGGGAGTGTTGCACCGGGCGCTCTGCGTCGGCTTCTTTTGACGCAGAGCGTCATTGCCATCGTTCCCGCGCTGGAGCGATGGCAATGACGACTAAAGACTGTCGGGATCCCCAAAAAACATCTGAATCCGCGACCGCAACCAACGCTCCCCCGGATCATTATCCTGCGACCCACGCCACGCCATGTGCAATTCAAACGAGCGCACCGGCAACGGCGGGTCTTCAGCGCGCAAGCCACCTGCAGACGTCAGCGCCTCAGCCGCATAATCCGGCACGGTCGCCAGGATGTCAGTGCCCGCCAGCAAAGTCCCCAGCCCGTTGAATTGCGGCACGGCCAAGACCACGTGGCGTTTGCGGTCGAGTTTTTCCAGCTCTTCATCAATAAACCCGCTCAGGTCGCCGGCGAACGACACCAGCGCGTGGGGGCGGGCGCAGAAGTCATCCAGGCTCAGCGAGCCGGGCACGCTGTCGGCGCGCAGCAGTTTCGGCAGGCTGCGGCGCAGTACCTTGCGTTTGGCGTTGGCGGGCAGGTCGGCGGTGTAGCTGACGCCGATGGAGATTTCACCGGAGGCCAACAGGCCCGGCATCAGGATGTAATTGACGCGGCGCACCACCAGCACGATGCCTGGGGCTTCGGCACGCAGGCGTTTGAGCAGTTGCGGCAGCAGGGCGAATTCGACGTCGTCGGACAGGCCGATACGGAACACGGCTGTGCTGGTGGCCGGGTCGAATTCGGCGGCGCGGCTGACGGCGGTGGAAATCGAGTCCAGGGCCGGGGAGAGCAGGGCGAAGATTTCCACGGCGCGTGCCGAAGGCTCCATGCTGCGCCCGGTGCGCACAAACAGCGGGTCATCGAACAGACCACGCAGGCGCGACAAGGCCGCGCTGATGGCCGGCTGGCCGAGAAACAGCTTCTCGGCGGCGCGGGTCACGCTGCGCTCATGCATCAGGGTTTCGAATACGATCAAGAGGTTCAGGTCGACACGACGCAGGTCGTTACGGTTCATCTTGTGTCCTGGAAGAGTCAGCATGCTTGACGAGAGCGGCCATACAAGAACCCTTGGGTTCATTTAGAAGCATGACCGGCATGAATCTTACGGGCAAAGGCTGGTACTCTGCACCGGCTAATTGAGTTTTCCTACAGCCCAATTGAGTTTTTCTACACGCGCTGAGGTCAATTCCTCAGTTGCGGAATCAATGACAGGCATGTCGACTATTAACGGCGACCGGTGGTCTTACCCGGAAAGCCCAGATAGAGTTCATGGCATTAGAGGTTACTTTGACGAGGTTTGCGATGTCCCGCACGATTCGTTTTCACAAGTTTGGTCCGGCCGAGGTGCTCAAGTGCGAAGAGCATGTAGCCGCGCAGCCCGCACCGGGCGAAGTGCAGGTGCGTGTCGACGCGATTGGCATCAGTTGGTATGACATTTTGTGGCGCCAGAACCTGGCGTCTTCCCATGCACGTCTGCCGTCCGGCCTTGGCCATGAGATGGCCGGGGTGGTTGTAGCCCTCGGCGACGGCGTGGATGACTTGGCAGTGGGCGATAAAGTGGCCAGTTTTCCGGCCGAGAGCCCCAATGATTACCCGGTGTATGGCGAACAGATCGTCTTGCCCCGTTCGGCCTTGACCCGTTACCCGGATGTCTTGAGCCCGATTGAAGCCAGCGTGCACTACACGCCGTTGCTGATTGCCTACTTTGCGTATGTGGACCTGGCGCGGGTCAAACCCGGTCAATTTGCCTTGGTTACCGACGCCAGCCATTGTGCCGGCCCCTCGTTTGTACAGCTGGGCAAGGCCCTGGGTGTGCGGGTGATTGCCGCGACCAAGGACAGTTCGGAGCGTGAGTACCTGCTGTCCCTCGGGGCAGAAAAGGTGATTGTCACCGAAGAACAGGATTTGCTCATGCAGATCAACAAGTTCACCGATAACCGCGGCGTTGACGTGGTGTTCGATGGCTTGGGTGGCCCGCAGATGTCATTGCTCGGTGATGTGCTGGCGCCGCGTGGCAGCCTGGTGCTCTACGGCCTGCAAGGGGGCAACCAGACGCCATTCCCGGCCTGTGCAGCGTTCCAGAAGAACATTCAGTTCTTTGTGCACTGCATCGGCAACTTCACCGGTAAGCCGGAGCTGGGCATCATTCAGGATCAGGTTGCGTTGCAGCGTGCCTTGCGTGATATCAACCAACTGACGGCCGATCGCGTGCTGGTGCCGCTGAAAACCACGGTGTTTCCATTCAACCAGTTCGTGGAAGCGCACCGTTATATGGACGAATGCCCGTGCCGTGAGCGCGTAGCACTGCAGGTTGAAGCTGTTTGATGTGTAGGAATATTCGCAAAGGAGTATTCCAAGCCCTGGGCGTATGGGGCAAATGCGCCATTTGACAGGGCTTAACCTGCGGGTTGCCCGACGCGGTAAATAACCGCTCGGTCCTGTAAACGATACCTTTCTCCCTGGCGCCGCCCTGAAATTCAGTGCGGCGTCGTTGTGTCTGCGTTATCCGCCTTTCGCCGGATGATCATCTGAACTGGTTTTTGCCTAAGTTCTGTATCTGTTAATCATAATTCCAGCCCTGATAATTGCGTCTTCACTTTCAACTCAAGGATTGAGTAATGATTGATGTACAGAAATTCCTGCAGGCACTTTCTGCAACTAAGAGTGCAGCCTCTGCCCCTGCCCGAGGGCGCGGATACTTTGAAGACGGCTTTCAAACAACGCGCAAGCGAGGCTCAACGTTTGACGGATTATATTTGTCAGGCAAATCTTTTAATTTCAGGTTAATGGGGTGTAGGAGGCTGTCGGAAGCTTCCTAAGGGTGTCGCTATCGGCACCGGACCACTGGCGCAAAGGCGTCAGGCCGCAGGAATACCCCATGGATGACCAAGTACGCAGCCCATGTCGATTTGTTACCGGGTGCTAGTGTTTGTGTTTTGCGAGCACGGTAGGCGGGCGACACTTTTACAGATGCACTGGATCGAGCAACTACGCTCGGTAGTTGTTTGAAACTGATATTTCAACTCAGGTAGTAGAACTATGAGCGCTATTCACGAACAGGCCATGAATTATGTTTATCAACAAGTTCAGCAGCGGTTGATTGGGTACTTCACGCGTGCCGAACGCACCGCACTTCAATTGTTGATCCAGCGTATTGTCGTGGCGGCGGGTGGCATGGAGCAGATAGGCGATTACAAGGTGCTGGTGGCCCACGGCGGCGGTGAAGTCAGCAGTTACACGCTGGCACTGTTGCGTGCCGCGCAATTGAGCATCGCCGGGCGAGCGCCCAGGACGTTCCAGTTGCGGGTCGCTACGCTGCGCCACGTGGGCATGACTCAGGAAACCCTTGATACGATCCATCGCGGATACAGTCGACTGTTTTTCCATGACGACGACCGGGTTGAGCTACTGATGGTGGAAAATGAACAGGTGCTGCCGTTCAACTACCAGCGCCCGGCGTCGACCCCGGGGCGTGAATCCAGCCAGCGCCAACGGGTAATGATCGGGCACCTGACCTCCGGTGACGTTCGCGCGACGCTGTGCAATGACACCTACCTGGCGTTGGGGGATTTCTATCAGCGTGTCACTGCCTGGAGCGGCGGGGTGCATGCGTTGGTCAGCGGCGATTCCGCACGCAAGCAGGGCCAGTTGCTCGCCTGGCTGAAAAAATCCGCTCAGGCCAAGGAAGTCACGCCTCCAACGGGCAAGCCCACCTCGCTCACCGGGTTGTTCAGCCGTATGGACGAATGGAGCGACGACTTCTACCGTGACCTGTTTGGCGAGCACTATGTACCCAAAGCGGACGTCAGCCCCGGTGGGCACCGCCACTTGGCGTACATCGGTGTTGCCGACCTGTTCGAGGGCACTGACCGCGCACGCGCGCCTGTGCTCACTGAGTTCATGGCTTATACGCCGGACCCGCTGGGTTTTCATTTCAGCCACCCCACCTTCGCCAATCCGCTGTTGATGGCGCACCTGCGAGGCTTGCAGGCCGAATGCCTGCGGGCGTTGGATTACGAGGAGGGCGTGGAAGGTTTCTTGCTGCAGGCGTCGGAGTACCTGCGTCGTCGGCAGATCCCCGACGAGCTGATAACCCAAGCCGTCAGCCGCGAAGGGCGCGCCTTGTCGAGCAACCTTGCCCAGCAGTTCTTTGGCCTCGATGAAAACCAACTGATCTGCCTGCTGTTCTCACCGTTCATCCATCACGGTGAACGGTTGGAAGGTTATTTGCGCCAATGCCACCCCGGCATGCTGGTGGCACTGCCTGAACTGCACAAAGTGCTGCAGGGCAAACCTGCTGCCGAGATGCTGCAACACTGGGTTGCCGACACCAGTGGGGTGCCGCTGCCTTTGCTCCAGCACCTGTACCGCAAACGGCCGGTAACACTGGTGCCAGGCGGGCGTGCGCACAGCGGTCGTCATGAGCGGTGTATGGCCGACGGCGACCTGGCCTTCCAGCTGTCCGGGCGATGACGCTGCGCGGTGTGCGGCAGGCGGATTTTGCCTATCAGGCGGTCTATCGCTACATGATCAACCTGATCAACGAGGTCAGTACCGATACCCGGGTGAAACTGCCCTCTCTGCGCCAGTTATCCCAGCGCCTGAATGTATCGATCTCTACCATTCAGTACGCGTACTCACTGTTGGAAAAAGAAGGCCGGGTGTATTCAGTGGCCAAGTCAGGCTATTACGCCTGGCCCCTCGCCAGCAGCCCCTCGACATTGCCCAGTGGGGATTTACTCGAGCGCCTCTACGTCGCTGCTCGACGCCCTGGCATGATGGTGCTCAGCGCCGATGAGCCCGCGCTGCTGGCGTCGCTGGACACTACGTTGCTACGACTCGAGCGCGAGCTCGTGCGCCAGCATCCACGGCACTTGCAGTCCTGGTCCCAGCCTTGCGGGGTCTGGGAGCTGCGCGCGGCGTTGGCGGCGCGGTACACCTCTTCGCCGAGCCGCTGTTGGCACGCCGACGACGTGTACATCGGCGCCGACCTGCGAGGCGTGCTCGACATTCTCATCGAGGTGCTGGGGCTACGGGGCTCCACGGTGATTGTCGAGTCTCCCTGTGACTGGCTGATCCTGCGCGTGCTGCAGGATGCCGGGGTGCGCATTATCGAGTTGCCATGGGCGCCCGATGGCAGCCTGGAGCTGACTGCGCTCGAAGCGATACTGCGCGAGGAAACAGTGAATCTGGTGTTGCTTTCATCGGCGGTCAGCCTGCCATCGGGCATTGCCATGCGGCCACGCGAACGTCTGGAAGTGGCGCGGTTGCTTGATCGGTACGGGTGTTGGTTGCTGGAGAATGACACCTGCAGTGAGCTGGGTTTTCAGCCTCAGCAGGCTGTGCTGCGCGACCTGGTCAACCCAGACCGACTGGTGGTGTTTTCATCCTTCGAGAAAACACTCGGGCCAGAGGCGCCGTATGGCTATGTGCTGTCCCGGCACATGAGCGGCGAATTGCAGCGCCAGTTTCTGTTGCGCTCGTTTCGATTATCCGCGATTCGCCAACGCGCCATTGCCCGGCTCTATCAGAGTGGGCAAATCGACCAGCACTTGACTACGTTGCGCCAGTTATTGCGCGAGCAAGCGGGCGAAATGAGCCTGCGCCTGGACCACCATCTGGGTGATCAAGTGACCTATCGGATGCCCGCCGGCGGTGCCACGTTCTGGCTAGGCTCTGCCCATGCCGTGGACATGTGCCAAGTGTTCCAGCAGCTGCTGGCCCGCCAGGTGGTGGTGGCGCCTGGGGAGCTATTCAGCCTCAGTGGTCTGCACCACCAGCATGTGCGTGTGAGCCACACCTTTCACGGGCAGCCGAACCTGGAGATTGCCCTGGCTGCACTGGGCGAAGCACTGCGGCAGGCGCAACTGGGTTGAATGCATTAAATTTCTCTTGCGGGCGTAGGATCGATACCGTCGCGCAGTAGTCCAACTCCCAGTAAACTGTCATTTTTTCTCCAAATCCTTCTTTTCGAGGTTTATGCATGACAATCAGTCCTTTTGCGGGCAAACCGGCGCCAGCTCAGTTGCTGGTGGATATCCCGCGACTGGTCACGGCCTATTACACCGGCCAGCCTGATGCAGCGATCTCCACCCAGCGCGTGGCCTTTGGTACTTCCGGGCACCGTGGCAGCTCCTTCGAGCTGAGCTTTAACGAATGGCATGTACTTGCCATCAGCCAGGCTATTTGCCTGTACCGTGAAGCCCAAGGCATCAACGGGCCTTTGTTTGTCGGCCTGGACACCCATGCGCTGTCGACGCCGGCCGGTGCCAGTGCGCTGGAAGTGCTGGCTGCCAACGGCGTTCACGTGATGCTGGCCGAAGGCGATGAATACACGCCGACCCCGGCGATTTCCCACGCGATCATTTGCTACAACCGTGGCCGCACCAGCGGTTTGGCCGACGGCATCGTCATCACGCCGTCGCACAACCCGCCACAAAGCGGCGGCTACAAGTACAACCCACCCAACGGCGGTCCGGCCGATACCCACGTCACCAAGTGGATCGAAGCCAAGGCCAATGAGCTGCTGGCCAATAAGCTGGCCGGGGTCAAGCGCATCACCCACGCCCAGGCGCTCAAGGTTGATACCACACACCGCCACGATTACCTCAACAGCTACGTGGCCGACCTGGTCAATGTGATCGACATGGACGCCATCCGCAGCGCTGACCTGCGCCTGGGCGTTGATCCTTTGGGTGGAGCGGGGGTGCGCTACTGGTCGGCGATTGCCGAGCACTATCGTTTGAACCTGGAGGTGGTCAACACCGAAGTCGATTCCACCTTCCGCTTCATGAGCGTCGACTGGGACGGCCAGATTCGCATGGACCCGTCCTCCAGCTACGCGATGCAAGGCCTGATCGGCCTGAAGGAGCGTTTCGACGTGGCCTTCGCCTGCGACCCGGACCACGACCGCCACGGCATCGTCACGCCGTCCGGCGGCCTGCTCGCGCCGAACAATTACCTGGCCGTGTCCATCGACTACCTGTTCCAGAACCGTCCGCAGTGGCGCGCCGATGCGGCCGTGGGCAAGACCGTGGTCAGCAGTGGCTTGATCGACCGCGTCGCCGCGCGTATCGGCCGTCGTCTGTACGAAGTGCCGGTGGGCTTCAAATGGTTTGCCGAGGGTTTGTTCGAAGGCTCACTGGGCTTTGGCGGTGAAGAAAGCGCCGGCGCGTCCTTCCTGCGCAAGGACGGCACCGTGTGGAGCACCGACAAGGACGGCCTGATCCCGGCCTTGCTGGCGGCCGAAATGACCTCGCGCAAAGGCCAAGACCCAAGCCAGATCTACCGTGGCCTGACTGACGCCCTGGGCGAGCCGTTTGCGATTCGCGTTGACGCCAAAGCCACCCCGGCGCAGAAAGCCTTGCTGGGCAAATTGTCGCCGGAGCAGGTGACTTCCACGCAATTGGCCGGGGAAAGCATCCAGCAGATCCTCAGCCACGCGCCGGGTAACAACCAGGCCATCGGCGGCTTGAAAGTGATGACCGAGAACGGCTGGTTTGCCGCGCGGCCATCGGGCACCGAGGACATCTACAAGATCTACGCCGAGAGCTTTATTGGCGAAGACCACCTTAAGCAGTTGGTGGAAGAGGCCCAAGTGTTGGTGGACGGCGCCATTTCCCAATAACTGACACGCTGCAGTAAAGGTGGGAGCTGGCTTGCCTGCGATGCGGATACCTCGGTGTATCGTCACACCGCAGTGATGCAATCGCAGGCAAGCCAGCTCCCACAGTCGTTTTGGGTTGGGGGGCTTAGATCAGGCCAAATCGACCAGCACGATCTCGCTGTCCTCAATCGCCGTCACCCGCAGCACCTGCTCATCCTCAACCGCGACACCGTCTCGAGCTTGCGCCCGCAAGCCATTGACTTCAATCACTCCGGTCGCCGGGACCAGATACGCACGGCGCCCGCTGTCCAGTTGATATTCAGCACTTTCCCCCGCTTTCAGGTTGGCCGCCACCAGGCGTGCATCGGCGCGAATGCGCAGGCTTTCGTTATCGCCAGCCTTACCGCTGGCCAGCGTCACAAAACCTTCGCGATCACCCTTGGGAAAAGGTTTGGCGCCCCAAGAAGGCGGCAGACCGGCTTCATTCGGAATAATCCAGACTTGGAAGATCTTGGTCGGCGCCGCTTCCAGGTTGTATTCACTGTGGGCAATGCCGGTGCCTGCACTCATCACCTGCACATCGCCAGCCTCGGTGCGGCCCTTGTTGCCGAGGTTGTCGGCGTGGCTGATCGCGCCTTCACGCACATAGGTGATGATTTCCATGTCGCGGTGCGGGTGCTGTGGGAAACCGGTGCCCGGTGCGATGATGTCGTCGTTCCACACCCGCAGGTTGCCCCAGTGCATACGTTTGGGGTCGTGGTACTCGGCAAACGAAAAGTGGTGATGGGCGTCAAGCCAGCCATGGTGGGCGCCACCCAGGGTATTGAAAGGTCGAAGTTCAAGCATGAGAGTCTCCTGTTGATGGCGCCCATGATCCAACAGCGCTTGATCGATAAAAAGCGTAAAAAATGCCTGATTCCGATCTAACAATTCGATTGGTTGCTGGCGTTTTGACTTTCACTTCGTCGTCTAACTGCATGACAATAAAGCAATTGGCTGGAACTCGGCGCCGATTCCGGCGACCATGGCGCCTTCGCTAAAACCAACCTCATTGCTGGAGTCCGCGTGCCGCAACAAACGCCTGATCTGCCCCCTGACCTACGCCCACTGGCCGAAATGCCTTTGTTAAAACGGCTGGCTGCGCGTTTATTCGGCCACGGCCTGACGCGTTTGCGTGCGCAGCATCGGTTTTCCTGGCTGCACGGCCAGGCCGACGGTTTCCGCAGCGGGCACGAGGCCGGTGTGGAGTATGGCTATCGCGAGGGCAAGGCTGAGGGTATTGAAGAAGGCCGGCAGGTGTTGCTCATCCGTGACTTTCGCCCGGATGAACACCGCGCGCCGGGCGTGGATGACAGCCTGTTCGACGACTGGCGGCTACCGCTTACCGCTGACGTGAAAAAGCGCATGAAGGCGGATGTCGCGCGCTTGCTGGCGGCCCATGCGCAGCCGAGTGCCGCGCAATGGAAAATGATCTTCAGCGACACCCCGTCGACCTCGGTGATTGCCGGCGCCGGGGCGGGTAAGTCGACCTCGCTGGTGCTGCGCATCCTGCTGCTCACCCATTACCTGGGCTTTGAACTCAGCTCGATGACCGTGGTGACGTTCACCCGCGAGTCGCGCAAGGACTTCATCCACAAGCTCATGGAAATTCTCAGCCTGTGGGGCCAACCCCTTGGCAGCAAAGAAGCCCAGGCCGTGGTGCGTACCTTCCACTCGCGCATTCTGCCGATGGTGCGCAGCTTGCCGGGCTTTGAGCGGTTGCAGGCGTTTGAAAACCTCAGCAGCGGTTTCGAGGACGTTGACAGTAACCCGTTCGACCTGCGCATCAGTGACGCCCAGCGCCAACAGATGAATGCCTGCTATCACCGACTGCACGGGCGCCATGAACGCTTCCGTGAGTTGATTGCGCCGTTGGCGCGCCATGGCTTGCAGCTCAAGGAGCTGGAGCGTGACCACCCGGATGTGCAGAAGCGCGTGGCCGTGACCGAGCTGGCCGCCAAGCGTGATGAAGAACTCTGCGATGTGATCGAAGACCTCTGGTTTCGTGCCGGTGCCTGGCCGATCAAGGGTATCGAGCCGAGCCGGCAGACCTTCGAAATCAATGGTGCGCAGTTTCATTGCCACGGCTACATTCCTGAGCTGGATGCCTGGGTGGTGCTGGGCTTCGATTCACGGGAAAACGCCCAGATCAGTCGGCCCAACTCGAAGCTTTCGGTGCGCGCCGAGTGGGCGGTAAAGCGCACCTTGTTTCAAGCTTTCTGTCGTAAGCCTTTGATATGGTTGGATAGCTATGAGTCGTCAAAGCGCCTTTTAAGTAGCTTGGCCGGTGACGCCAGCGCCGGGCCGGGTTTTGACTACAAGGTAAAAGGCGAGTTGGCGTCCGCGCCGCTGCTGGACAGTTTTGTCATGGCCGCCGGGTTTATCGAGAACCTCGGGTTGGACGTGCCGACCGCCGTCGGCCAGATGAGCTTCGCCAAGGACGACCCGGACCGGTGCTTCTTTGAAGCCCTGAGCATTTTCTGGAAAGCCCTGGAAGACCATCTGCTCGACCAATCGCCGCCCGTCATGACCTACAACCGCATGTTCTCGCTGTTCGGCGAGAACTCCCCGGAAAACCTCAAGCTGCTCAGTGATCCGCTGTTGCGGCCGATGTCGCACCTGATGATTGACGAGTTCCAGGACGTATCGCCGCAGATCGTTTCGTGGATTCGCGCCAGCCTGCGTGAAATCCGCAGCCGTGGCCCGGCAATGCACGTGGGCCGTGGCGCGCAGCGCTCGTCCCTACTGTGCGTGGGCGATGACTGGCAGTCCATCTACGGTTGGCGCGGCAGTTCGCCCAAGTACTTCATGGACTTCAACAAGGAATTCCCGTCACCGACCACCACCCGCGTGATGCTGAGTGAGAACTACCGTAGCCACCAGCACGTCATCGACGCTGCCGAGCATATCGTGCGGGCTGCGCCAGCGATTCCCGGCAAGAAGGCCAAGGCCAGTGGTGAACCCAAGGTTTTGGTGCCCGTAACGGTACGTGAGCGAGACGACGCTGAGTTGGGTCGGCAGTTGTTGGAGCACTACCAAAGAGGCGAATCTGTGTTGATGCTTTATCGAAAAAGCAGCGATAAGTTATTGATTCAAGAGCATATACAGTCTGTTGTTAATGTGGATTCCAGCTTGCCGCCGCCAGCTCGTCGACTCAAGCAGCTGACCTATCACAGTGCCAAAGGCCTGCAAGCGGATGCAGTATTTCTGCTTGGGGATTGCCAGCATATGACCAGTTCGCCTTACAAGAACCAGGTTTACCGCATGGCAGGTCTGGGCAAGGACGGTGACAGCGAGCCGTATGACACTGCGCAAAAAGACGAAGTGCTGCGCCTGGCGTATGTCGGTATTACGCGAGCCGTTAGCCATTGCTATTGGTATGTGGAGAAGCCCGAAGGCCAGGGCGTGAACGTGCCCAGGGCTTCAGAGCGGGTCGATGGGAAAAAAGCGTTTTTCGACGATCAGCGCGGCTAGCGCATGCCTTAAAAGTGGGAGCGGGCTTGTGTGGGGGCTGGCTTGCCTGCGATGGGGTTAGGTAGATTGAGTACATATCCGTTGCTGCGGTAACGGCCGCTTATGGTTTCGCTCTTACAGCGAGTCACTTTTGGCAAACGCCCCAAAAGTAACCAAAAGGTCTTTGCCCCACCACTCGGTGCCTCGCCTAGGCTCGGCATGCCCTCACTCCGGCTTGAATCCGTGGGCCGCCGCGATGGGCCATCCTTGGCCCAGCGCGGCTAACCCGGCGTCCTGCCGGGTTACCCACGGATTCAAGCCTGCGTTCGGCCATCGTGGTTAACGGGGCCTGTCAGATCAAGATCAAAATCTACAGCACGGCGGCCTAGTAGCCGACCTGAGTGGTTGAAGCAAAAGCAGGGCAAAAGCAGAGCAAGAACAGATCAGAAACAGAGCTGCTTTTCTGTGGGAGCTGGCTTGCCTGCGATGCAGACACCTCGGTACATCAGGCATACCCAGTTGATGCCTTCGCAGGCAAGCCAGCTCCCACAATTAGACCGAGAACAGCTTCAGTAAGCAGGTCGGCTGTCAGGCCGCCTCGACTTTGCTTTTGATCTAACCACTCAGGTCGGCTACTAGGCCGCCGTGCTGTAGATCTTGATCTTGATTTTGATCTTAGGCGCCCCGTTAAACCACGCTGGCCGAACGCAGGTATTACGGAGCGGGTAAACCGGCAGGACGCCGGTTTAGCCGCGACGGGGCAGGGACGGCCCGTCGCGGCGGCCCGCGGAGTAATGCCGGAGAGAGGGCACACCGAGCCGGAGGCGAGGTGCCGAGTGGTGGGGCAAGAGCACTTTGGTTACTTTGGTGCTTTTCCAAAGTGACTCGCCGTAAGGGCGAAACCAATTTCAGCCATCACCCAAATAACGGATATGTACCCAGCCCCCCCACACGACAACCGCAGAATTCAATTCGTAAAAAGATGTGTAGATACCAATGCATGCGATGGCATCACCTCGGTTCCACTGATAAACCGAGGTGCTGCCATCGCGAGCAAGCCCGCCCCCCACATTAGTGCTGTAGTGCCCGTCAGATCGGGCGTCAGGCCCGCAACGACAGCGGCGGCACAAAACACTCCAGTTCATCCTCCACCGCCTCGATAATGCGCTCTACATCGGCCGCATTCATCACGGTTGCGCAGGGGATGCCGGCAATGGCTATCAGCGTCTCGCCGCTCGCTCGGTCAAACAGGCGGGCGACCATGCTGCCCGGGGCGTCCATGCTGCCCTCGAAGCCCATTGGATGAAAATGCCAGCGCATCAGCTGGCAGGCGTTGGGGAACGTCACTTTATTCATGTTGCCCACCTTGTTCATTGAGCGCTTCCTTTAGCTCGCGGCAGGGGGCCATGACCTTCACTGGTCTTGGCATCGAAGAACTTCAAAAATAGCACTCGTTCGCATGTTCAAGGTGACTTTTTTGGTCCCGTTCGGCGGTTGTTTTCGATTAAATTGATGTGCGTCATGTCCTACTACAAACTAGGCGAAACGCCACTACCGATAAGCGTCCTTTAACCCTTGAAGGCACCGCTAAAGTTCGGCACTCTCAGCCGTTTATCCGTCGTAGAGCCCTACATGCCCAGCATCGCCCCAGCCGATGATTGCCAGAACACCCAAGCCACCGGCGAGCTGGTCTTGCGTCACCACCTGTGCTGGCGCCATCGTGACCTGGATGGCGTGATGGCCTACTACCACCCCGACATCCAGTACCACGACTTCTTCCAGAACCGCGTCATCGGTTATGCCGAGCTGCGTGAGTACCTGCAAGCCAGCATGCCGCGCGGCGCCGATGAGGCCATCGAACACACCGACCGCATCCGCGCCGATGGCGACACCGCGTTCATCCAGTACCGCATTACCTTGCGCGGCGGCCAGGGGCTGGTTTCGTTTCGCACCAGCGAGGCCATCACCGTGCGCGATGGGCTGATCTGGCGGGTCAACGAATACGCCTCGCTGGTGCATGAGCAGCCAACCCAAGCCCTGCGCCCCACGGTCAGCCGCCTGGGCCTGTCGCCCCAGCAATTGGGGCATATGGCCAATGACCTGCAGCAGTACTTCCAGCTCAAACAACCTTACCTGGACCCGGAACTGGACCTGCAGCGGGTGGCCAAGGAGTGTGGCTACAGCCGCAATCAGATTTCGTACCTGTTGAACCAGGTGCTGGGGCAGAGCTTCTACCGTTACGTTAACCAGGCCCGGCTCCAGCATTTGCTGGCCGCCCTGGATAAAGCCCTGCCGCCGATAAAGGTCGATGACCTGGCGTTCGCCGCCGGTTTCAATTCGCTGTCGGCGTTCTACAGTGCGTTTCGCCAGCATACCGGCCAATCGCCCAAGGCTTACGTCAAACAAATTTCCCTGCGTGCACGCGCGCAAGACAGCCCATAACGCTGCGCTCTAGGATCCAGCCTATCGAAATAAGGTTGGGGAGCTTGGCATGCCGGCATGGCGCACTATCAGTTTATGGATGGACCAGTTGGATGACCCGCTGGTGGCGCGGCCATCCTTGGAGCATGACCTGGACGTCAATGTGGCCATTATCGGTGCCGGTTACACCGGCCTGTGGACTGCCTATTACCTGAAGCGCCAGGCGCCGGAGCTGAAAATTGCGATTATCGAAGCGCAGACCGCAGGTTTCGGCGCTTCTGGTCGCAACGGCGGCTGGCTGATGGGCAATTTGCTCGGCGAAGACCGCCTGCTGGCCGGGCTTTCCCCACAACAGCGCCGCGCCTCGTTTGACCTGCTGCACGGCATTCCCGATGAAGTCGCCCAGGTGCTGGCCCGTGAAGGCATCGATTGCGACTACCGCAAGGGCGGTGCCCTGTACTGCGCCGCGCGTTACCCCGAGCAGGAAGGCAGCCTGCGCCGCTACCTCGACAAACTCTACGCCCAGGGCCTGACGCAAGACGATTACCGTTGGCTTGGCCCGCAACAGCTGGCCGAACAGGTCCGCATCGCCAGGCCCTATGGCGGTATCTATGCACCCCATGTCGCGACCATCAACCCGGCCAAGTTAGTGCGCGGCCTGGCGCGGGCGGTGGAGAGCATGGGCGTCACGATCTACGAAAACAGCCCGGTCACCCATTGGCAGTCCGGCAGCCTGCGCACGGCCAAGGCCAGCGTGCGTGCCGCTTGGGTGGTGCCGGCGGTCGAGGGGTATGCGACTACGTTGCCGCCGTTGGGTCGCTATCAGTTACCGGTGCAAAGCCTGATTGTCGCCACCGAACCGCTGCCCGCCAGCACCTGGGCCGAAATCGGCCTGGAGCATGGCCAGGCGTTCGGCGAAAGCAGCCGCCAGGTCACTTACGGCCAGCGCTCAGCCGACAACCGCCTGGTGTTCGGCGCGCGTGGCGGCTACCAGTTCGCCGGTAAGTTGCGCCACAACTTCGACCTCACCGACAGCGAAGTGGAGCTGCGTCGCTACCTGTTCGGCGAACTCTTCCCGCAGCTCAAGAACGCGCGGATTACCCACTCATGGGGCGGCAACCTCGGCATGTCGCGCAACTTCCGCCCGCACATGCTCTGCGACCACAAGACCGGCATCGCGCTGTCCGGCGGCTACGGCGGGGAGGGCGTAGGCGCCACCAACCTGGGTGGCCGCACCTTGGCCGACCTGATTCTGGGCCTCGACACGCCGCTGACCACCCAGCCCTGGGTGATCCGCGAGCGTGGCGTGGACGCGTTGAAAGCCTGGGAGCCCGAGCCGTGCCGCTGGTTGGGCTACAACGCGATCATTCGCAGCTTTGTCCATGAAGACCAGGTGTTGGCCAACCCCAACACCGCGCCTTGGCGCCGCAAGCTGGCGACCGGCGTGGCCGGGTTCATGGAAGGTTTCATGCACTAAACCGTTTCACTCACACGGGAAAACCCATGAGCATCACTCAATTCAAAGACACGCTGAATGCCCACTTGCCGGATTCGTCACCGGTGGCCGTGCCCTTGGGCGAACCCATCGCCGTGGCCTCCACCTTGAGTGTGGAACGCAACGACGGCGTCGAAACCGGCATCTGGGCCTGCACCCCGGGCCGCTGGCGTCGGCAGATCAAATCCCAGGAGTTTTGCCACTTTATCCAGGGCCGTTGCACCTTCACTCCCGACAACGGTGAAACCGTCCACATACAAGCCGGCGATGCACTGATGTTGCCGGCCAACAGCACCGGTATCTGGGATATCCAGGAAACCGTGCGCAAGACCTACGTATTGATTCTGTAACGCTTTGATCCTTGATCGCCTGCCATAAAAACAGCCCTAAAACCGCCAGGAAATCGAACCATGAAAGCCATTGCCCTGTTGCCCTTGATGTTGGTGGCCTCTATCAGCCAGGCCGCCGAGACGGTGAAGATCTACAACTGGTCGGACTACATTGCGCCGGACACCACCAAGAACTTCCAGAAAGAAACCGGCATCGGTTTCACCTACGACGTGTACGACAGCAATGAAACCCTCGACGGCAAGTTGATGACCGGCAAATCCGGCTACGACGTGGTGTTCCCGTCCAACCACTTCATGGCCCGGCAGATCCAGGGCGGTGCCCTGAAGAAGCTCGACAAGCGCCAGTTGCCGAACTGGAAAAACCTCAACCCGGTGCTGCTCAAGGCCCTGGAAAACAACGACCCGGGCAACGCGCACGGCTTCCCGTACCTGTGGGGCAGCACCGGCATCGGCTACAACATCGACAAGGTCAAGGCGGTGCTGGGCGACAACGCGCCGGTGGACTCCTGGGACCTGATCTTCAAGCCGGAGAACATGGCCAAGCTGCAAAAGTGCGGCGTGGCGATCCTCGACAACGGCCCGGAACTGCTGCCCGCAGCGCTTAACTACCTGGGCCTGCCGCACCACAGCAAAAAGGCCGAGGACTACAAGAAGGCTGAAGACCTGCTGATGAAAGTGCGGCCGTACGTAGCGTACTTCCACTCCTCGAAATACACCGCTGACCTGGCCAATGGCGATATTTGCGTGGCGGTCGGTTTCTCCGGCGACATCCTGCAGGCCGAAAGCCGCGCCAAGGAAGCCAAGAACGGCGTGAACATCGGCTACAACATTCCCAAGGAAGGCGCCGCCATCTGGTTCGACATGGTCGCCATGCCTGCCGATGCGCCTGACGAAAAGGCCGGTTACGCGTTCATGAACTACCTGCTGCGCCCGGAAGTGATGGCCAGCATCACCAACTACGTGCACTACGCCAACGGTAACGCCGCGGCCGACAGCCTGGTGGACCCGGCGATCAAAGCCGACACCAAGGTGTACCCGAGCCCGGAAATGATGGGCAAGTTGTTTGCACTGGAGGCGATGCCGCTGAACATCGACCGGATTCGTACGCGGGTGTGGAACACCATTCGTACCGGGCGTTGAGGCGATTGGTGCACTGGGCAAGCCCTGCATAGCCGGTTCGATTAACAGCGTCAGCCCCTTGGCCTCGGATAACCAAACCGCTGACGCTTTTCGTCTTCGTACCATTACATGCACAGCCGATGGGACAAATCATTCAAAAACCATCGGCCTGCTTTGCCTAACGCGCGATTTCGTATATGCGTCGCCGCCAGCGGCGCTGAAGCTGTAGATCTCGGGAAGATGAGCCTGCACGATTTGCTGGAGGCTTTTGACCATTACAGTCAAAAGTCGCTGGTTTAGACAGCATTTATCCAGGTCCATAGGCGCTGCGTCGCGTTTATGTTTAGTAATTGACGGCTTGATGGCCGCCTGCGTCCACCTGCAAATTGATGCCGGATATATAACTTGCTGCCGGGCTGGCGAGAAACGCCACGGCTTGAGCGACCTCTGTGGGAGTGGCCATCCGACCAAGCGGGCTTCTGTTCAAGGCCCGTTGATATTTTTCAGGCTCATCCTCTCGTAATCTGGCCCACACGCTGCCCTCAGACATCACCTCGCTGGGAGAAACGCAATTGACTCTGATGCCTTCCCCCACGAGCTCTTGACTCAACGAAGCCATGTAATGGACCAACGCAGCTTTCAGTGCGGCGTAAGGCTTATTATTGGGAATACCTATAGAAGCGACGCGCGAAGCAACCGCAACAACTGACCCACCCTGTGCGGCCTTGAGAAACGGAATGATCAAATCCATGCAGTTGACGCATGACTCAATGTCAACTTTGAACCCAGTCGACCAGCTACTGCTTTGAGCGCTGATGTTCCAGATAAAGCAGTCGATTCCTCCCCATCGGGACACGGTTTGTTTAATCATAAGCTCGAACGCTGCAGTGTCTTGTACATCTAGCGCGTAGGGCAGCATATTGTCTTCAGTCGCATTCAGGCTTTGCATCACCTGATTCAAGCGTGCTTCGTCACGAGCGCAATAGGCCACTCGGCAACCTTCGGTATAAAAAGTTTCGACCAGGCTACGGCCTATGCCTTTGCTGGCTCCAGCAATCAGGATGCGTTTGCCTCTGAGACCCAAGTCCATTTTTATCCGCGCTCCTGTAGTGTTTCGGCCAGTCGCAGGGCCAGGGCCATTAGCGTAAGGGTGGGGTTGGCATAGCCTCCAGTGGGAAACACGCTGGCGCTTGCGACATAGACGTTGTCGACTCCGTGGACTTTACAATCGCTGTTTACCACCCCTTGGCTTGGGTCTGAGGACATGCGGGTAGTGCCACTTGGGTGATTGCCGGGCGCGAGTCGGTGCGGGGCTTGCCACTGAGTAGGAGCAATGTCGAACGGTGCAGGATTGAAGTGCGTGATCAGGCCACTGCTTAGCAGGCTTTCGCCCAAACTCATGACAGCGTTTTCAATGGTTTTAGTGTCAGCAGCGCTCAGTTCATTATGCACATGGACCCTTCCTTGTGCCGCTGTGCGAGTGTGGGGCGCCACGTTATCAATGACGATATGGTTTGAGTGTTCCGGGAGTTGTTCGCAGCAGAGGTTCAACGTTCCAGGAATGCCCGGCCCACCGCCCAGGATGGCACGAAAGGTACCTCCTCCCTTTTCGGTAAGGTAGCGAGTGGTTGGCACGATCATTCCTACAACGGAGTCTCTTGGTGAAACGCTGAGTGTCTTTTCCTGAAAATACAGGGGCCGATAAGGAGCACAATTTTCGGTCATCTGGAAAGTACCGGCGTTCCAAATGTAAAAGTGCTCTTGAAAATATTGACCCAATGCGCCTGAAGCCGCTCCTAACTCGGAGGCCTCCAGCAGTCGCGTGCTTTCGATACAGCCGGCGGCTATGACAAAGGTGGAAGCTGACACGCTATGTTCAATGGCGGAAGAGGGCGCCTGTGTAGGCACGATGGTCAACTGGTGTGCCGACTTTGACGGGGTGACGCCGCGCGTATCGATACGTGCCGCATTGGCTCCCAGGAGCAGATCTACATTCTCAGAGTGAACCAGCCTTTCCCTGAAAAGCTGGCCGAAATTAATGCGCCGCGCAAGCAGCGGTCGTGTGCGAAACATCTGGGAAGGTAACGGCAGAGACTTCCAGGCGCCACCCGTGTCCTCCACTTGGGCATCCAGGCACCAGCGTGGCGGGATTTGATAATACGCGCAGACTTTTTCGTAAAACCTCATCATTTGCCCATACGGAATGGGCCATTTACCGCGCTCCAGGTCGAGGCGTTCCAGTGCGCATAACCAGCCGCTCCATACGTTGCCAGTACCGCCAAACGCCCGTAAGCGGCTCTCGCTTAGATAATCCGGCTTGTTCGTTTCGAGCCAGCCGGATAGCCGGCCCCCATAAAGGGACTGGGCAGATGTTTGCAGGCCGCTGTAGCGCCGCGACAATGACTCATCGTGTTCATTGGCATAGGCGGGGTCCAGCGTTTCACCACTCTCGACCAGCAGCACTTTAAGGTTGCTTCTACCTTCTAGAAACTGGCCGGCGAACGTCAGTGCCGCAGGGCCTGAGCCGATCACGCAAATGTCGTACTCCAGCGTACGGGGCAATTCTGCGGCATTTATTATCATGAGGCAGACTCCGTTCTCAGAGCGACAGGTAGGTCAAGCGTACGGAGTGCGCAATTTTATCGGCGCTCAATCCATACTTTTCAAGCAAATAGGCTTGGTCTCCGTAGCCATCCGGATAACAGTCAGGAATGCCCAGGCGCAAGAAGACAGGGCATGGGAACTTGGCGTCGCAAAGCCCTTCAAGCAGTGCACTTGCGAGGCCGCCTGTACGATTGTGTTCCTCGACGGTAACGATCAGTTTCGCTTTTCGCAGGCCGTCAATGACCTGATCCAGGCAGAGCGGTTTTACGGTGTGCACATGGATCACCCCAGCCTCAATGCCCCACGCCCTTAATAAGCGGGCAGCGGCCAGCGCCTGATGCGTTACAGACCCTGTGGAAAAAATAATCACCTCGTCCGCATTGAGAAGACTCACCGGTACACCGATCAGGGGCGACCCGCCGGTATCAGGTAAATCTGGTGTATTCGCGGGGCCGATCCTGATGTACGCAGGCGTTTGATTCTCGATGGCCTGCTCAAGGAGCATGCGCGCTTCCGTCGCATCTCCAGGGCATAACACGGTCATGTCAGGCATCAAGCGAAGCAGTGCTATATCGTCAACAGCCAAATGGCTTGGGCCCAGGTGGGCATAGACTAATCCTGCACCGTTACCCATGAGAATGACGGGAAGTTTTTGCAGACAGATATCCATCGCAATCTGTTCAAATGCACGACGAGTCAGGAATGTAGCGATGGTGTTGACCACCGGCACGAACCCCTCCATCGCCAAGCCTGCGGCGAATCCGACAATGTGTTGTTCGGAAATGCCCTCCATGAAAAAACGCTCCGGCCTTAGTTCTTGAAATCTGGCCATAGCGCCTGCGCCCAGATCGGAGCCGATGAACACGATCCTAGGGTCATCCAGAGCCATCTCGACAATTTTTTCAGAACAAGCTTTTCTCACTGAGTTCTCCCTGAAACGCGCGCTTGATCATCAGCACGTCCTCTGTGCTGAAGTTAGCCTTATGGTGCCAATGGGGGTTACCCTCGGCGATGGGTAGACCCTTGCCTTTGAGTGTTTTGCAGATGACCGCCAAGGGCGACCCCCCTGACGAGGGCGGCCTGCTGAATGCGTCTCTCAGTGCCGTCAGGTCGTGACCATCAACGGTCATCGCATTAAAGCCAAAGCTGCGCCATTTCTCGGCTAGAGGCTTCATGTCAAGCACATGGTCCGTTCGCCCATAACACTGCAGGTCGTTACAGTCGACAATCACTGTCAGATTGGCTAATCGATGTTTGCTGGCATGCATGGCAGCCTCCCAAATCGAACCTTCGTTGAGTTCGCCGTCGCCTGTGATGACAAATGTGCGATAGGTCTGTCGACGCAGGCGGGCTGCCACGGCCATACCCACGCCTATTGAGAGCCCGTGTCCAAGTGAGCCGGCAGATGCCTCCACGCCTGGGATCTTCAACTTTTCCGGGTGACCTCCCAACATCGATTCCTGAGAGCAAAAAGTGGAAAGCGCCGCCAATGGGAAGAAGCCCTTGTCTGCAAGAATGGCGTAGAGCGCCGCGCAGCCATGGCCTTTGCTGAGAATCAACCGGTCGCGGTCTGGCCAGTCGGGTCGCTGGCACTGAAAACTCAGGACTGAGTCATACAGCACGCGCAAAATCTCAACCAATGATAACGATGGCCCGACATGCCCCATGTCGGCACCGATAAGTGCCTGCGCGATGAGTCGGCGCAAGTGAAACGAACGTTCATCGAGGGCCGTCATGACTCATCTGCTAGCTGAATGAGTTCTGGAGAGGATGGAGGACCTTGGTCGAGGAGACGTTGCAAATGCTCTCCGAGGCGTGGTGGCACAATATGTTGTCGGGTATTGTTGATCTCTTCTAGGGTCCACCAGCGCAGCTCTTTAACGACCGCTTTTTCTTCGTCGGTTTGATGCAAGGTTGTGAAGTCGACGCGCGTTACTCGGTATAGCAAGAAAGACTCATCCAGCAGATAAAGCGTGCTGTTGCGCATTAATATATGTTGGCCCTTCCACACCAGATGTCCTTCGCAAAGCTCTTCCGGACGGTACCCTGCTTCTTCAAAAAGCTCACGTTGCGCAGCGTGCTCAAGACTCTCGTCTGGATGGATTCCTCCACCTAACGTGCACCAGAACGTCCGGTCGGGCAGTGCAACCTTCATCAATAGGATTTGATTATGCGGATTAAGAAGAAGGGTTCGAACATTCTTTCGGCAGGGCAGGTCACGATATTCCATGTGTTTGATCCTTTGTGATCAGGGCATCCAGTTCTTGGCATCCGGCGTCCAACATTTCCGGAAAAAGTCGGAGCGCTTGTAATTGGGCAGTACCGTACATTCCGGAAAGAAGCCCGATGAAAGCCATCTGTAATGCTATGCACTTTAGCGTCGGAACAAAGGGCGCCTTAGTTATCCAATCGCGCTCAACGCCTTGTGCGTAAGTAAGCAGTTCAACCAGTAGCGGCAGGTCGATCGAAGTGGGCAGTAGTGCAAGTGGCCGCTGAGGATCAGCCTGGAACCTGAAAATGCAAAGGCTGACTGCCAGGCGTGCGAAATCCTGAATCGGGTTATCGTTTTTGGCGTCGTCAAAATCCAGGATTGCCGACACGGCGCCCGTGCTACTGAATAATAAATTGTTCAGATGAAAATCGCCGTGTACCGGCTGGATAGCCTCGAAATAGCCAACTGATTCTGCCTGGGCTTTATAGTGGTTAACCTGCCATGAGAACGCTTTGATCAGCTCCACTACCTCGGTTTTGTGTTGCAACCACTGGCCGTTCAGTTTGGGTTCAAGTTCGATTCGTCCTTGCGTGAGCAAATCACTGACGCAATCGAACACATTGTGGTGCGGCAAGTTGTTGCTGGGCAGGGACAGCGCTGCCGTGTGTAATGAATACAAGGCGTCTACCGCGCCCTTGATGATCATAGGCATGGAAGGAAATTCGCTGGCGTCGGCCAATCGTTGAAGCGTGAATATCCTGTGGCGACCATCTTCCAGCAGCACAAAGTGAAATATTGTGTGGTCGTCTGACAGGCAATGGTATTGCGGAATTAACAACCCACTTCTGCTCAAGTGCTGTTGAAATTGTAGAGATGCGCGACAAAAGGGTAATGAGTTGGCGTAATGGGGGGCTTCTTTCAGGACAAATCGTTCGAGCGTCTCGGCTTCCAGGAAAAATTTATTGGAAATGCCCGAGCTGAACGCCTGGTGTAGCGTTTTCCTGCCTTGGCGGACCGCCGACAAGAGCCGAACGGGAGCGCCGAGAAAAGCCCCAGCGACCTGCTGGATCTTGCTCTCATGATCGATGTTGCGCAGTAAATCAGAGCCGTTCACAGTGCCTCCACGGCCAGTGAAACGCAGGCGCCTATCAAGCCCTTCATGGGCGAGCACCGGGCTCGCCGGTACAGAAACCGAAAGGGCGATTTACATGCCTTTTAGTCAAATTGCTCAGGGAACTATGGCGGGTGGGCTGACAAGTTTTGTTGCGTAGCACAAATATCGGCATGCCCGATTCCTTTCGGTTTGTTCCAAGTGAACAGTGATCGTCCCTGATTCAGCAAGTGGCGGGAAGTAGGTCTTCCTAGTGCGCCTGCCGCGAACTTGAGTCCATGGCGTAATTTTCTCGGTGAAGAAAAAACGCCTTTTTTTGTTTAGCAATGATGCATTCAGGTGTCAAGGCGCTAAGCCAAATGAAAACATCTTGTTATGCTCGAATATCCACTGAGACGCTTGTGTGGCGGCGGATGAAGGGCAATATCTTTTTTTGGCTAATTACCAAATAACTAAAAAATACGCAGCGGAGCTATCAACTAGCCATCACTTGGGGCGCATGGCCGTGACCGGGCGTGTCGGTCCAATTTGTTAGTCGGGTTATTGTCTATAACGTCATGATTAGAAAGGTGAAAATCACTAGGGTCGCCCCTCGGTAGAGGGCGAAATCTTATTAAAAGTATAAAAACCGCTTGCGTTGAAGGATTTTTTTTTCAATATTAAAAAGAGACAAATGAGTGGCTTTTGAAATTAGAGCCTTTTGATCCAGCGTTCGCTGAAGATCATGAATGCCTCTCCGGCAGTTGCTCTAAGCGGTTCAGGAAGATGGATCTCAAAGGGAAGTGAGATGAAAAAAGTAACGCTTGAGCAACTCAGTGATTTGATTCTAGGTGGCACGTCGCGGCCCCTAACTGATAGGTGTATAGCCGTTGGCCAGATTGTCGATGTTGCCAGCGCCGTCTGCACCGGTTTGCACGAAGGCGGTATTGAAGAGCACTTCCTCTTTTTGAAGCCTGAACTGCTGTCGATCCAACACAAAGATCAACTTTTGCACGCCCTGAAGACAGTCTTTTTGCCCCTGATGGAAATAGGCGAAGTTGACCAGGCTGTCCTGCTGACAGCAGATTCGGCAGAGGCTCGCGGTATGGTGCGGGGGCAGTATCGAATCTTGCGCTCGCTGGCCACCGAGCCCACCCCCTGGGCTGTTCAAGCCGTGCATGAGTGTATGAAACACGACCCGCCTACACAGGTTTACACCGCATTCGAGGCGCTCGAAACGTTCTGGGAAGGCGACGCCGCCTGGTTGTCTGAGGATTGGGACAAGGGCGCAGCGGTGAAGGTAGGCCCAGGCTTATACGCCTGCCGCTTGACCAAGGGCGCTCACACCTTCGCGGTGATGAATGGCTTTTACCCTGCTCAGGAGTCTTGGCTCTGTCAATCCGGAGGGCAGTTGCTGTGTTTTCGACTCAAAACGTCGCTGCCACTCTCTCAAGTTCGTGAGCAAGTGATTGGTAGCGTCGCCCCTGAGTCTGCCTGTCATGGCTCGATTCGGCACCAACTCTATCGGGCTCGGGAACAAGTGGGCTTCGGCAATATCGCCATATCAAGAAATGCCTTGCATATTGCCCCCAATGCACTCGATTCGCTTCTGGGCGTGGGGTTTCTAAGTCGTTTTGATAAAACGTATGAGACCCGTGAACTGTTTCGTCAATATATCGGGTTACATCAACCTTCGTTATTGCCGGTGCTCAATCGCTATACCGCCCCGACTGACACAGTGTCGACCCTACAGCTAATACTGCATACACAGTGTGAAGATCTTAATTATCGTGAGTGCCTTGATGTCATGAGCGAATATCAGTTGACGGTAGGACCCACAGTTAAAGGGATACACACAATTTTGAGCGAAGGATAAAACACTCATTAACGCTCACTGCAAGGAGGTTCAGGAAATGACTGCCAGGAAAGTGGTTATTTTTGACTGGGACGGCACGTTATATGATTCTGAAGGCTTATTGGAAGTTGCCGCTGGCCAAGTACTCAACGCCCTTGGTATCCCGTTAAGTGAACCCATCGCCGCACTACTGACGCGCCCGTTTGAGGGAGGCAACCTCATTGAGGCGGTCGCGAGCAATTTACCAGCCCTTCAGGCTGAGTCTTTTCGTGCGCGGGCACCTATCGCTTTTGCTTTACTTGAGCGCGCCGCGGGTTTGAAGGCAGGCATGCCGCAGATACTTGACTCTCTTCACCGCGAGGGTGTCGTGATGTGCGTGGCGACGGGAAGGTCCCGTCAACGATTTGAGGCTGATCTTAAAAAACTCAAGCTCCAGGGTGTGTTCGCTGTGACGGTGTGCGCGGCTGAAGGAAAGGCTAAACCTGACGCTGATTGCTTACTGCACATCATGCGGGTGCTTAACGCCAAGCCTCAAGACTGTATGTTTGTCGGGGATAGTCAAGCAGACGAGCAGTGCGCGAATGCGGCATCGATTGCTTTCATCGGTGCCCGTGTCGATTATCGCACGGGCACTGCTTTATCTGAATTTTCCTCCACTACTGCCGTTGCCACATCGGCCGTAAGTGCGCGCGAGATGTTGTCGTTATGGATGGCTCAAGCTCACGTCGAGCGTGATGTTGCCCAGCGCTGTTTGCACGACTCACTCAAGGACAAAGCAAATGTCTAGGATTGAAGTGGCGTCGTGGGTGGCAACTGTAGACTCGGCCCATCTGGCACTCCTTATGCCGGCGGACCTGGTTGAGCGCCTGGGGATATTGTTAGATCCTTTTGTCAGCATTGAGGCTCGTGAGTCTCCCCCTGCAGGTTGGACCTTGCAATGGGTCACCCCTGCTCTTGCAGACGCAAGTGGTGAATATCAAATATTCAGCGGTGAGGGTGAACCCAGGCAGCAGGTATCGGTGGATCATCACACTAAAAAAATCTGCCTCACCTGTGATGAGGAAGCCTTCGCGCCGTTGCTGGTCGCCAGAATAGTTTCCCATTTGCTAAGAATTGAAAATTTGGCCGCCGGGCATCAATTTTTGCATGCTGCCGCGATTTCAACACGTGCAGGTTCGGTCATTTTGGCCGGCGATAAAAAGAGCGGCAAGACTACGCTGGCTATGGCAATGATGCGTCGTTTTGGCGTCGGCTTTATCAGTAACGACAATGTCTCCGTGAAATACGAGAGTGGTCACTGGAGCTGCCAGGGCTGGCCAAGGTCCTTGCGCATCAGAACCGACATGCTCGGCGTACTCAAGCTGAATCTGGATAAGGACAATGCACCGTCGGTGGCGCTTAGTCATCCGTTAAGCAAAGGCATTGTATTGCCGTGTAGTAAGGATCAAATACTGCCGCCGGTGGTGCATGTTTTTCCGTTCGAGTTGCAGGCTATGTATGACATTCGGATTGTCGCCCGCCAACCGTTGTGCGCGATTATCTATCTGGATGCGACCGACAGTAGGGATGAGCCCGCGCTCACGTTACTGCCCAGCGAAGAGGGCGTGGCACTTTATCGTAGGCACTCATTTCCACAAATAGAAATTCCAGGCATCAGCCACGCACCGTTTTTGAAGCATTTGATCCCGAACGACGGGCTACCGCCGGCGAATGTCCCGGCACACACCGTTCCCTCTTATTTGATGAGTAATGGGCTGAACCATACGTCGAGCGCGTGTGATTTGTTGACCCGGTTATTTATCGCATGACCGTTCCACGCTCACTCGCGGCCACGCCTCGTGCTGATGATTTGAGCCGATTTCAGAGTGCCCATGGACATGAAGGAGCTGGTCGTGGATAACGCCAATCTGTTTCGGACACTGGTAGCCAGCTACGGCAGCCCTTTGTACGTTTATAACTTGGATACCGTCCAATTGCGGTTATCCGAACTACGCCGAACTGTAACGTCGAAGGCCAAGCTGTTTTACTCAGCCAAGGCAAATCCGTTATTGGCCAATGAGCTCTCCGCCGAGGGAGTGGGGGTAGAAGTCACCTCGACTGCCGAGTTGAATGCCGTCAGCCCTGAGGCGCGTGGTCATGTGTTATACGGCGGCCCTGCTCAGACACCGCAAGAGATGAGATATGCCTTGGCGCATGGCGTCCGACAGTTTTCCGTAGAGTCGGTTTCTCAGTTGGTATTACTGGACCAGCAGGCGGAGCTGTCAGGCCTGAAACCGGACGTGATCATTCGGGTAAACCCCCATATTCGTGCCAGTGCAAGACTGTCGATGACCGGCGTCGCTTCGCAGTTTGGAATGGATATCGAGCATATCCAATCAAACAAAATCACCATCAAAGGGCTGACACACCTGCGGCTTATGGGGGTCCACACCTACCTGGGCACTCAGATAGAACCATTGCAGAACATCGTCGACGCCTGCGAGACGTCCCTCGCCGTCTTGGACGAGGTGGCTCAAGTGCTGGGTTGCCCACTGTCCGTGATCAATTTCGGTGGAGGATTTCCTTGGCCTTATGCGCAAAAAGGTGAGGTTTGCTTAGGCAGTATTGAGCAACGGATCAACGACCTAGTGTTGCAAGCTTCGGATCGGGGCATTGAGTGCTGGTTCGAGTCGGGGCGTTTTCTGGCGGCCTCATCGGGCACCCTTATTTTTCGGGTGCTGGAAAACAAGTCAAGTAAAGGTCGTGATTTCATCTTGACCGATGCGGGCGTGCATTGTCTGGGCGGGATGTCTGGTTTGAGTAGAACACTGCGCCAAAAGGTAGACATCGTACCGTTGCAGTGCACGCACGTTCAGCACCAGGCGGCGCACTTGGCCACCGTTGTAGGGCCGCTTTGCACGCCCCTGGATATTGTGGCGCGAGATGTATCACTACGGCCTGTTCAAGAGGGTGAGTTGCTCACCATTGAAAATGTCGGGGCTTATGGGCTTACCGCCAGCCTCGTTGCTTTTCTGGGCAAGCCAATACCCGTCGAAGTGTTAATCGTCAAGGGCAAAGTCAAGCGCGCCCTCGCGCTAAAATTAGTTTGGGAGCAGTGTGCAGATGCAAGAGCATGATTACGTATCACAGGACGCCTACGAAAAGTTCCTCAGCGTCCTGCAGGGTTTCAACAAGCATGGCAGTCAATTGCTTCCAGAAACTTACCTCACTGAAATAGGCATCGATTCCCTGGATACGATCAGTCTGCTCGTAGAGCTGGAGACGCAATTGGGCATTGTTATTGCTGACGAGGAACTCAGCGCCGAAATGTTCGATACGGTGCACACCCTGTGGAGTGCAATCGAGTGCCGGGGACCATGAGCATGTTTGACTCAATGTTGACCTCGCTGGAAGAAGCCAGCCGTTCGCAGCTGTTGGAGGGAGCAGTAAGCGCCGATAAATTGAATCAGTTTCCGGTAGAAAATCTTGCGCTTATCCGTCGCCACGGCCTGATGGGTGCGGCCGTGCCGAAAGCGACCGGCGGACTGGGGTTGGAAATTGAACAGTTGGCATCCGTCGCGCGGGTGATAGGTAAAGGGTGTCTTTCCACAGCGTTGATCTGGAGCATGCACTCCCAGCAAGTCGCAGTGTTAGCCCAGAGCCTAAGTCGGGCTGCGGTCCAGGCACTTGAGCAAGTGGTCGAGGAGGGGGTATTGATTGCCTCGGTCACCTCCGAAGTCGGGAAGGGGGGCGACATCTTTCGAGCGCTCGCACCGATAATGACGCAGAAGGACGGTCGGATCGCATTCGAGCGAACCGCACCAACGGTCAGTTACGGCCTTCAATCGCTCTACTATCTGGTCACCATGAGGGCAGATGAGCAGGCGCCTGACACGGATGTGAGGTTTGTGCTCGTCAGCCGACAGGATGGGCGTGTTGAATCCACCGGTGAATGGGACGCTATGGGGGTGCGCGGCACGCAAAGCATCCCTATGACGTTTCAGATAAAGACAAGCTCCGAGAATATTCTTCCCGAAAACTACCGCTTGATGGCTTTAAGGCACTTTGTACCGAGTGGGCAGATTCTCTGGGCCGCCAGTTGGCTGGGAGCGGTGCAAGGTCTGTTTGACAGAATGCTTGAGCAAGATGCTGCCAATAAGCAAGTATTAGGCGTTAAATTAAAGTCTGATCTTTACGTGTCAAGAATTGCAGACGTGAAGGTCAAATTACTGGCTATCGAAGGCATGCTGGATCATACCGTCGAATGTTATAAGAGATTTCTATGCCACTCGACTGACGGCGTTGACTTTGATTTGATTACACGGGTCAATGGGTTGAAGGTGTATGTCTCGGAGCAAGTGGTCGTTATTGTTGATAAAATATTGGAGTTGTCCGGTCTGGGCAAAGGGTATCGCGCCGATGCACCGTTGGGGGTTGAGCGGCTATATAGAGATTTGCTCTCTGCCAAACTGATGTACAGTAATGACAGTTTACGACGTTCTATCGGAATTGATGCGATTAAGGGGTTTCGTTAAGTGTCACGAACCTGTAAGTTGTTTCTATATTTAATGTGTGACGAATAAAGATGAGCACTGCAGCTTCGGCAATTAAAATAAGGCCCCTGCGCGTATTGGTCATGGGTGGACCAGGTTCCGGCACGTCGACGTTGTCGGCCGCGTTGGCTGTACAACTAGCATGGCGTCACCTTGAAACGGACGACTTTCAATGGTTGGACAAGACGCCGCCCTTTACACGAAAGGTAGATGAAACAACACGCTTGTTAAATATGCTCGATGCCTTGGGCGGTGAGCAGAATAGTGTTGTCTCCGGTTCGATTGTCAATTGGGGAAGCGCGTTGGAAAACGCGTTTGACCTAGTGGTATTCAGGGTGCTGGATACATCAATACGTGTGCAGCGATTGATAGAGCGGGAGCGGCGTTTATATACGGATATTGATCCTGCTTTTATCGATTGGGCAGCTCAATACGAGCAGGGCGGCCGGCCAGGACGGTCGCGTGCATCACATGAAGCCTGGCTGGGCCAGTGCAGTGGCAAAGTGTTAAGGCTGGAGGGAGATCTCGAGCTGACACTGCAAGTGGCCTTGGTGATTGAGGCAGTGGAAGCGCTGAGCTGAGCGGTTCAAGTAACACCGTACTGTGCGTGGGCACCTTATTAAATGGAGACGGCGACGTGCAATCACATAAAACGTTCGACATGTTCCTTATGACACTGCTGGCAGTGGAGTCTGGGCTATCGCCATCACGGTTTGATTGGTACGTCGAAAACGTGGATGTTCCGGTCATTGCCTATGTAAAAGTTACTCAGCCAGGGCGTTGTCTGCGCAACCCAGCCACAGGCCAGGTTGTGCAGGCGCAGATGACGGTCAATGAGTATTTCCAAACGTTAGGCGTGATTCATTTATTTGATCCTGCTGATCCCGCGTGTATTAATAACATGCAATATCACTCGATCAATGCTCTCGGGTTTGTGGGTTATCAATTTGGCGAGGCTGCGCTACAGGCACTTGGTTATTATCAGCCCGCACGGAGTGATAGTAGCAGCTCGCCATTTTTACCGGGGCTTGAAATAATATATCGAGGCGATGTCCCGCAGGACACTTGGCTGGACGGAAAAACGCGAACACTTATTCAGACCGAAGTGCCGGCGGTTATTGCAACTGATGTCAACGAATGGCAGGGTGTGTTCACAGGGAAGTCGGGCGTTACGGCATTGGCGGATGTGTTAAACGGTGATAAGCAGGAACTTATTATTCGTGAACTGCTGCAGCACAACTTCCATATTCTAATGGAGCAGTTCGAGGGGGCTATTCCGTTGCCTGAGAAGGTGACGCTGTCAGGTGTGCTTGCTGCTGCGCATCTTTCTGGACCTTACGGTGTGGCGGCACACTTGCGAGACGGAAAAGTTACGGCGGATGAATTCGGTACTCCCGTACAACAGTACCTGCGTGATTTTTCTGGGTATGCCGTACCTTTTTAAAACGATTAACAGCGCAAGGTACATGCTATGGAAAGCATTGATATTGAAGCCCGAATTACCTGCTTACTATGGCGTATGACGGGCAGCCGCGACGTCTACCCTGAACGGTTAATTACCGATTTGCCGAACGGTGTTGCCTCGTTAAGTGGATATGCCAGTGCCCTTGCGCTGACATTTGGCACAACGCACCCATTCGCCCTGCTGCAGGGCTGTGCTTCTGTCGGCGATTTGATGAATGTGTTGCGCGCTCAAAACGATAAGGGGCCACCTATCGTCACCCATCATGATCCTGCAATGTTCCCGCCCGCCAATCGCTTTTCCTACTTTTTCAAAAGGGAGCAGCAGCTGCGTGCATGGACGGTCTGCAGCCCATTGTGGGTGCTTGATGGTCCGCTTGATCGAGATGCGCTGGAACACGCTGTACGTGCTCTGTGTGATCGCCACGAGGGTTTGCGCTTGCAAGGGAGCATGACGCCACTTGGGTGGTGCGAGGCAATCAAGCCGAATCTGGATGAGTTGCCTATCACGTGGATTGACTCGGATGTGCAAGACGAAGCGCAAGCCGGTGCAGAAGTAAACGATGTGCTGGAGGACGTCGTTACCGCACTGGATTTTTCAGGTGCGCTAGTCCGCGTGCTGGCAGGAGGATTGAAAAAATCTGAACGCGGATTCCTGTGTGTCATTGCCCATCACTTGATAGTGGATGACCTCTCTTTTCGGCTCGTTAATGATGAATTGCTCGATCTTTATCAGGCACACCGCCGCCAGCAACTTTTAACACTTGCTCCCGTTTCAATCACATTGTCGGATTACTCAGCACGCTGCATCGGTTATTGGAACCAGCGAGCAGAACAACAGTTGCAATACTGGCAACGGCAGCCGTGGGAGCTGACTTCCAAGCTGTTTGCGCGGGCATCTGATGACAGGGTGAAGCATCAGGAATGCTGCTCCGATTACAGTATTTCCAGCATCTTCATCGAGAATAAAGAGCTGTTCTTTTTAGTCTTGTCCCAGCGAGGCTTAACCCCTGCTCAATTGGTGTTAATGGCCGTCGGGTACGCGCTGTGTGATTGGTTTGGCGTGCCATCGGTCAACCTGGGGTTGGTCACCCATGGTCGGGAAAGTGTACTGGGCGCGGATACCCGGCGAACAGTCGGCTGGTTGAGCGAAGTTGTCCCCGTCATCCTCCCGGCATTTGCCAAGGGCGAAACCGCGATCAAGGGCCGGCACGCGCTTTTGAACACGCTTCGCACGGGGAAAAGTTATGGAGTATTAAGAGAGATCGGTGCCGACACCTCGGTGCGCAACAGTATGCGCGAACTGCCCCTTCCGCAAATTTCACTCAATATAAAGTTGCAGCCGAATCAGGACCGCTCCGTGTTCGGAGTAGAAAAAAGCCAGCGTACCTTTAACACCGCCCGATTCACGCAAGACGCAACGCGCGTATACCCCATGAGTGGCGGGGTCTATTTCACGGCCAATCGGCTTATTTTTTCCTGGGACTATTCGCGTGGACTCATGAGTCGCGAGTCAGGTAATGAACTGTCCGCGTTATTTGCTCGATGGTTCAGGCGTTTGGCCAGTCAATGGGGGGGGGTAGAGTTGCCAATGGAAGCGGCGGGAGAGCAAGGCTCTGAGGGCGCACGATAAATAGCGTCTGATGAGTATCAAAGAAGCTGGGCGTGGTGTTGATGTTCTAGCGGTTGTCGCAGTGCGCCTGTTACGTCAAGTGCAGAATTTTGCACGTTTAATCAAGGGGAATAACGATGAATATTGCAATCGTTGGAGTGGGTAACTGCGCGTGGAGTTTGCTGCAGAGTATTGAGGCAGCGCGTCTTGGAACATTAAGTTTCACCTCATTAATTGCGCCAAGAACACGGGAGGACATTGCCGGACTGCGCACTGTGCTGGGGTTCGATGTTAACGTGGCAAAGACCGGTAAAGATATATCTGACGCGGTCAGCCAGGCGCCAAATTGCACGACATCTTATATTGATTTGCCCCCTCTCAATGCGCCGGTCATTGCTGGCCCGCTCTTGGATGGTCTCTGCCCGGCACTGGAAGCCTGCATTGAGGTGGATCCGAAATCCAGGTCCTGCGATCAGGCGCACGTTGTAAAAGCCTTGAAAGAATATAAAGTTGAAACGCTTATTATGTATTTGCCGGTCGGTTCTCAACAGGCCGCAGAGCTCTATGCAAAGGCAGCACTGGATGCAGGTTGTAACCTAATTAACTGCACGCCCGCAGTGCTCGCCAACTCGAATGCATTTGCGATGGCGTTCAAAGAGGCGGGCCTGGTGTTGCTGGGTGACGACATGCGCAGTCATGTCGGCTCCACAACGGTCCATCAAGTGTTGCTTGAACTATTCAAAGAGCGCGGGCTGAAGGTAAAAAATACCTACCAGCTGAACATTGGCGGCAACTGTGACTTCCTGAATATGCGTGACGGGGACAGAAGCGCGGCAAAGCGACATACCAAAGCTGCGGCGCTTTCAGACTTGCTGGATATAGATAAGTCAATGTTGGGCATTGGCCCAAGTGACTACGTTCCCTCTTTAAAAGATAGAAAGGTTGGCTATATCAATATCGTCACAGAAGGGTTTCTCGGCATGGAAATTCGGCTGGAAGTGAAGCTCGAAGTGGAAGACAGTCCTAATGCGGCGCCGATCGGACTTGATGCGCTATTAAGTGTTAAAGCACGCAACGCGGGTGCTGAGAAGATAGACCTTTCCTATGTATGTCAGCGACTGTTCAAAGCCCCGCAAAAGTGGGTTTCTTAACAAGGAGAGGTTGAGTATGAGCAACGTATCGATCGTCACGGATTCAAGCAATCAAGCAGATTGGCCAGGCACGGAAACAGTCGAGCGCAAAGGTTACGGGCACCCGGATACCTTGTGCGATCAAATATCGGAATTGACGTCGGTTCTGTACTGCCAGTTCTGCATAAAACACTTTGGACGCGTCGCACATCACTGGTTCGATAAGGTGATGTTGATCGGAGGAGAAGCCGACATAGGCTTCAATGAGGGCCGCTTGCTCACCCCTTACGAGGTCATTCTGGCCGGCAAAGCCGCGACCTGGGTGGGCGACATCGAGATTCCTGTCACGGCTATTTTCAAGCAGGCCGCCATCAGTGTGCTCTCGACGACACTGCGCAACTTTTCACCGGACAAAGATTTGCTCGTCACTAATAGAGTTCGTTCAGGCCGAGGCCCTGGGCAGGCGCCATCTCGTTATCGGCCGGCTAATGCGAACGACTTGAATGGGGTCAGCGATGCCGAGCTCGTGTCCAACGACTGTAACGTGTGCTCGGCTTATTTCCCTCTTTCGATACTTGAGGAGATGGTCCTCAACGTCGATGAGTATCTGCTGCATGGAGAGGGCGCTGAGCATTTTGATTACCTGGGTTCAGATATCAAAACCGTGGGCTGGAGGAAGGGTGCGCTTTTTTCGTTAGTGGTCAACGTGCCATTTATTGCCGATTGCGTGGCGTCCTATGAAGACTACATGGAGAAATGCGATGCGCTTGAAGAGCATTTGGGGGCATGGCTGCTAAGCCGATGGGACCAGCCTACCGAGCTTGTGATCAACCCCGAGCGTCGCTGGAAACGAGCCTACCTCACCGTCACCGGTACGGTAGCTGACACCGGTGATGTTGGCGTTACCGGAAGGGGAAACCGCATGAACGGGTTGATCACCCCTGGGCGCGAGATGAGCATTGAAGCGGTGGCCGGCAAGAACCCGCTGGACCATACCGGCAAGCTTTACAACGCTTTGGCCAGCAATATTGCCAAGACCGTTTACGAGGCGGCTGGGTATCCATGCAGGGTAGGTATTTCCACGGTCAAGGGGGCGCCTTTGAAATCGCCCGTTGATGTGAACGTTGTAATAAGCGCGCCCACCGACAAGTTGAAAGAGCTGGAGCCTCGAGTGAAAACGATCGTCGAGGCTCAATTGGCGCGTGTCCATGAGATCTCAACGGACTTCATTCGCGGCGGCGTCATCCGCGTGTGCTAGGAGCAAAAGCATGAGTCAGGTTTATAACCGCGCTGCGGATGAACAAGGCGAGAACCCTCTCGATTTTGCCCTGAAAGGGCGAGGGATCGTCGTAACCGGCGGCGCATCGGGCATCGGACGCGCTGTGGTGTCGCTACTGTCTCGCTGCGGGGCCTGCGTTATCGCGGTTGACCGAGATGAGGCCTTGCTGCGTGAAACTACCGAAGGGTTAGCCGGCGTTATTCCGTTGGTGGCCGACTTGGATTCTGTGGGCCAGGTCCATGAATTATTCGCGACCATTTCACGCACCCTTGATAAACCGCTTTGGGGGTTAGTGAACAATGCCGCCCAATTTTTGATGAAGGGTTTGGAGGCTGAGCCCGAGGAATGGCATGCCGTTTTACACACTAACGTGGTTTCCCCAGCCCTGTGCAGCCGACTTGCGGTCGAGCAAATGAGCGTCGGGGGAGGAGGGGCTATTGTGAACGTGTGCTCTATTTCTGCACTGGTTGCTCAGCCGGGTTTCGCAACTTACAACGCCTCCAAAGGCGCGTTGCTGACGATGACGAAATGCATGGCGCTGGACCTTGCGGCAAAAGGCATACGTGCGAACTCCGTGAGCCCCGGGTCGATCTGGACTGAATCCAATGAGCGTTACATCAAGGAGCACCGTGGGCTTGATCGAGCAGGCGCCGATAGCGCACCTGATCTCGGCGGGCTGCATCTTTTGAAGAGAATGGGAGAGCCGATGGAAGTGGCAAACGCTATCGCCTTTTTGTTATCGCCGCTGGCGGGATTTATCACCGGCACGAACCTGATGATCGACGGCGGCTACACCGCAGTGTGACTTATGCAAAGAGCTGATCGGATTTACACCCGTGCAACCCCTCAAGCGCTCCACGGCAAAGTGGCGCTGGTGACGGGAGGTGCGCGCGGACTGGGTCTTGAGATATGCCGCCAGTTGGCGGCGTACGGCGCTCGGGTTGTGCTCTGCGCTCGAGATGTGACGGGCATCACGGGGGCGGAACAGCATGCGGTGGCAACCATGCCCGGTGTTGAGGTTTTCCCTCTCGATGTCAGCGATGGGCTGTCCATCAAGCGTTGCAGGGCGTTCATCATCGGGAAATTTGGCCGGCTGGACATACTGGTCAATAACGCAGGCGTGTTCCTGGATGACCCAAGAAGGGATGTTCATGCCTGTAACGCGGCGCAGTTTGCCGACACGTTAACGGTCAACCTTATTGGTACTTACGCCGTGACGGATGCATTTATTGAGGGCATGCGCCTAAACAACTATGGACGGATAGTAAATGTCTCAAGTGGCATGGGCCGATGTGTTGAGCTGGAAGGGACAGCGGTTGCATATCGCACCTCAAAGGCAGCGGTTAATACACTGACTAAGATCCTCGCGGCCAGGGAAAGCCAGTACAACATCAAGATCAATTCGGTGTGCCCGGGATGGATACGGACTGAAATGGGGGGCGAGGCAGCACCGCGTTCTGTGGCCATGGGCGCATCAGGTGTCTTGATTGCCGCTTCATTACCGGATGATGGTTACTCCGGGCAGCTTCTGCGCGACGGTGAGCGGCTGGGCTGCAGTTAGCGACCTCAAAGGGGAAAAGGGAGAACGAACATGCAACAATTAATTGAAGTTATAAGATGTTACATGGGCGAAAGTAGTCCAGCGTGCGTTGATGTTCCCACGTTATTGCCTAATGTTTTTGAGTACAGTATTCGTAATAAATTGCTACCTGTCGTCAACAGTGTATTGACCGAAAACGCGTTTGAGTTTCCAGCTCGCCTGGCCGAAGCGATGCACGTGTTGGTGCGCCATGAAGAACTTCGCGCACAAGAACATCGCCAGGAAGCTCAGCGACTGGGTGGCTTACTGGAACATTCAGGCATTCCTTACGCAATACGCAAGGGCCCGGCCCTGGCCAATTTATATAAAAAACACTTTCATCGTCCTTATGAGGACATTGATCTGTTGGTCGCCCCTGAAAATGCCAAGGCGATACAAACAGTGCTGGCGGAGGATGGCTACCTGCCTGGCGCCTACAGCAGGCACACCGAGACCATTAAACCTCTCAGCCGAGCGGTCCAACTTCAGTATCGTTTGAGCCCCGATCACCTTCCGCACCTGCATAAGCTGGCACCGGGCAAGCAGCTGAAGGCTTTTATGGTGGACGTCGCCTTTACGTCGGGATGGCACGGGGATCAGTTTCATTGTGTGACGCAGGCAGAGCTGGATCGCGTGGTACGCGGTGACGGATTTTATGTACTCAATGAACAGGACGGCTTCATCAATCTGGCGTTGCACCTCTATCGAGAGTCTTATTTACCGGGCACTGTACTTCGCAGTGCACCTTCTTTGCGCTCGTACTTGGATGTTTTTTTACACTTCAACGCTTTGCAACAGCCTGAAGCGCTGTGGTCATCGGTACACAATGAGGCACTTCGAAACATTCTGAGGCAGGTCATTGAAGTGGTGGGTGTCGTATTTGGCGTAAACATGCTGAATAGCCCCAGAACATTTTCCGATGAGAAATTGTTGTACTCCATGAATCGGGACGGCGTGGACGTACGTTTAGGTTTATCGATTATCGAGCGCATGGCCATGCTGTCCCATCAGGAATATGCCGCTTGGATCAGCGGCCCGACGGGGCTGATCAAGTGAACCCGGTTGTGAGACCACACGCCGGTGCTGCGCAGCGTCCATCAGGCGACCAGCAGGGAGTGATCTTATGACAGTGGAGACTGATCGCGTATGTTTGACTGAATTACTGAACGTTGCGGTGGCACTGGCGGGTGCCCGGCCATTTGTCTCGATGGGCACCACTACGCTGACCTACCGAGCGTTCAACTCAGCAGTCATTGCTTATTCAACGCAACTAAATGCCCTGGGTCTTCAGGCAGGTGAACGGGTACTGATAGTGAATAGCACTGCGATGCAAACGGCCCTTCTTGCCTTTGCGTGTGCGAAGTTGAAGTGCGTATTTGTCATTGTCGACCCTGGTACATCTGCAGTGACAATGGACTACATTTTGCGCGATTGTTGCCCGGCGTTAATCATCGGGGACAGGGTCGCTGATCCTCGCTATCAGGCAGTAAATATTCACCCCCTGAGTACGGCAGGGTGGTTGGATACCCGACGAGATTCGCCCTATGTCCAGAACGGTACAGTTTGCATTTTGTACACGTCCGGCTCCACCGGACAGCCCAAGGGTGTCGCCATCAGCGACAGTGGCTTGCAGTTCGTACTTGCAGCCATTCAGCAGAGACTCAGTTACCGCGATGATGACGTGATTGCCTGCTATTTGCCCCTGTCATTTGACTATGGCCTTTATCAGATATTTCTTGCTTGCCAGGCGCGCGCGCATGTCGTCTTACGCTCCCCTGCGCCGACGTCGGCGCTGCTGGTAAGCGCTATCAAGCAGGATCACATCACCCTTTTGCCGTTGGTGCCCAGTTTATGGGAGGTCATGGTTTATCAATTCAGGATGCGTCCTCATGGGTGTGATGGTTTGGCACTGAGGTCCATCACCAGCACCGGACAAACCCTGCAAACGCAGCTGATTGACGAGATGCAAGGTTTCCTTCCCCACGTTGAAGTGTTCCCTATGTATGGCCTGACCGAGTGCAAACGGGTGTCTATATTGCTTCCCGAAGAGTATCTGTCCAAAAAGGGTTCCGTGGGACGCCCATTGGCGGGTACTCACGTATGGGTATGTGATGAGCACGGCGCATCTCTAATGCCTGGGGAGGTCGGTGAATTAGTGGTTGCCGGGGAGCATGTCGCCAGCTACTGGACCGGTGGTAAAACCGTTAACAATAACGACGTGTTTCGTACTGTGAATAGGCAGCAGCGCCTGCACACAGGCGACTACGGTTACCTTGATTCGGACGGTTTTATCTTCTTGGTCGGTCGACAGGATATGTTGATCAAGCGACGGGCTTATCGGATATCACTGAGTGAAATAGAAAGTTGTCTGTATGCCTGCCCTTTTATTAAAGCCGCTGCGGTGATATGGGATGCCGAGCACGACAGGTTAGTGGCTTTCGTCGTATTGCACCCGTTGCACGATACGCGCGTCGAACACCTACATGAACATTTAAGCAGCGTACTTGAAGCGCATAAGTTACCGGATCAATACATTGCACTTGAGTCTTTACCGCTCACCCCCAATGGGAAAGTCAATCGCACGGCCTTGAAAGCGTTGTGGTTGACGCGAACCCCATGAAGCCGCGAACAACCACCTGAAGAATGGAGTATCACATGCAGGCTTTGCAGAATGGATCCGCGCCGTACTTTTCAATCGTTATTCCGACTTACAATCGCCCCACGCTTTTAAAACGGGCGTTGCTCAGCGTGCGTGCGCAACGATTCAGGGATTTTGAAGTGATTGTTGTCGATGACGGTTCAACACCGTCATGTGCTCCGGCTGTCGAGGAATTCGCTGATTTACCGTTGCGATTAATTTATCAGAATAGCAATCAGGGCGCTGCCAGCGCGCGAAACACCGGCATCGAAGCCAGTCGAGGGCGGTACATTACTTTTCTTGACGATGATGACGAATACTTGGCGTCATTTCTGGAAGAAACCCATGCGACGCTAATCGGTGCGCAAGGGCGTGTCTTCTTTACGTGGTGTGGTGCCGAACTGCTCAATTATTCTGCACGGAACACCACCGAATTTACGACCACCACTCGCACGTTCTCTGTATCACACGCGCCAAACGCCAGCGCGCTTGAGGACCTTTTTTCAATTGGGATAGGCTTCGGGGTAACAGTAAAGGCGGATTGTTTAAAGAAAGTCGGCGGTTTTAATGAGCGTTTGCGTACCGTAGAGGACACGGATCTTTTTTTCCGCCTGGTACTTGCCGATTTTCAAGCGGGCATTGTTCCTGGTGCGCACCTTCGATTGCACAATCATCACCAGTCCAGGCTCACGGGTGTCGCCAATCACGAACGGCGCATTGAGGAATGCCGCTGGTTGCTTGAACGCTATGAAACGTTCCTGGCGGTCAACCCGGTATTGAGAAGCCAGTTGCATTGGCAGATTGCTAACTTGCAGAAGCAATTACTCCCGACGGATCAACGCCTTGACGCACCGCCGCGGGATCGAACGTGAGAGCACAGCCCTTTATAAGCCGTGTTGCTGCACTTCTTATGTTCAGTATGCCCGTGCTCGCCATCAGTTTTTTGCAGTCGCTTACTGGATCTATCAATGTCGCCTATATCAGCCGATTGTTGGGGCCGTCTGCGCTGGCAGCGTCCTCAAATGCCAATATGGTTGTCTTTTTGATCATTGGTGTACTGTCGGGGTTGCCGAATGCAGTCATGCTGCAAGTTGGCCGTGCTGCTGGCGCGGCCCATATCAATACGATTAGAAAAACATTTTACGAGACAATGCTTGGTTTTAGTGTCCTGGCTGTGTTTCTGAGTGTGGCTGTCTGGGTGTTTACCCCGCAGATTATCTCATTGATCAACGTGCCTGTTGACTCACGGGCGATGGCCGTCAGTTATTTACGCGTCATGTGCCTGTCTATGTTCTCCATGCTGTTATTCTTATTTGTCATGCTGGCACTCAGAGGCGTGGGCGAAACAAAGAGCCCTTTCGCCTGGATCGCTGTCGCCGTGTTATTGGACGCGGGGTTGACGCCGCTATTGATACTCGGCTGGGGAGGGTTGCCAGCCCTGGGGATTCGGGGGGCGGGCTGGTCAGCATTTCTTTCCCAAACACTGGCACTGTCAGGTTTACTGTTGCACATGCACCGTCGCCACCCGATTCTAAAAGGAGGTATTCACTATCTCCTTATGAAGGGCTATTCAATCAAAACAACAGCAGAGATGATAAAAGAGGGGGCACCTTTGTGCCTGCAAATTTTTCTCGGCTCAGTGTATTCGTTGATGTTGTTCGCCTTGGTGAATGGTTTCGGCTCAACCAGCACAGCGGCTTACGTGGTCGTCACGCAAGTATGGAATTACATTCAGATGCCCGCCTTGGCGCTGGCCTCGGGCACTTCGGCCTTGGTGGCGCAGCAGTTGGGCCGCGGTGACCGTAAAGAAGTTGGGGAGCTCACCAAAGCGGCGGTCTCGTGCAATGTATTAATTACGTCGGTCTTGGTGATCATTAGTATTTTTTCGATAGAACTGATTTTTGATTGGTTATTACCCCACGACCCGGAGGCACGCAGGATTGGCAGTCATCTCAACACCCTCGCTGCGGGTTTCATTGTGCTGTTCAGTTCTTCGGTTGTGTTATTTGGCGTACTGCGTGCCAATAAAGTTTACGTCGTGCCCTTGCTGACGTTTTCGATTACGCAGTTCTTGATTTGCTTGCCCTTTATTTATTTATTTCGTTCGAGACTGGGTGTGGATGCAGTGTGGATCAGCATACCGATCAGTTATGTGCTGCCGTTAGTGGTAGCACTGATTTATTTTAAAACCGGCATTGCGCCCCAAAAAAAACGACAGTAAGGAGGTACGGATGCACATTACTTTTATCCGCCATGGTCAGACGCCGTTCAATGCTGCCTGGCTGGCGGGCGCCGCGCGTCCGACGATGCCGGACCCCGAGCTGACATTAATTGGCGAGCACCAGGCCCGGCAACTGAAGAACTGGCTCAAGGGACGCGTATATGACGCTGCTTTTACATCCCCTTATTCACGAGCACTGCAGACCGCCCGCTTATGTGGGTTGAGCTCGATCATTCAGGTATCGACACATTTGCGGGAGGACGTTGTGCATGAGTGCGATGTCGGCTCGGCGCCAGGGCACCTGGCCAGTACCTTTCCAGAGTTCGACTTGTCCGGTGTCGAGCAGGCTTGGTGGAGCGGGGAAGAACCGCTCGCTGAACGGGTCGGCCGTACCTGGGAGATGCTCAAAGCGACGCCTTGCGAATCAGTTGCGGTTATCGGTCACCGCGGTTTCTTCAAAACCATGTTGGGGGTCGAATTGGAGAATTGCGAAGTCGTAGAGATCGACTGGGACCGACGGCGCCCCTGGTTATACGAGGATGGTCGAACGACCCCGATTATCTGGAGGCCCGACGCGACGCTCTACCCGGAGCAGGGCTGACTTCCTGAAAGGCAATGGGAGTTCACGATCCAATAACAGGAGTTACGCCATGCGCGCTCAGAGGAAAAGAGAGATTGCAGAACAACTCAAGGTGTTGCTTGGCAGCAGTACCTCATCGCTTGCCGAGACCTATCAGTTTCATCCTGTTGACGGTTATAAAAATCACGCGGTGTTTCAGGCAGAGCAGTCGGTGCTTTTTACGCAATATCCGTTTATCGCAGGCTATGAAGCAGAACTGCCCGACATCGGGTCTTTCATCACACGGGAACTGGTTGGTGTGCCGGTGTTACTGACTAAGGATGAGCACGGGGAAATCCGTGCGCTCGTCAACATCTGCCGGCATCGTGGGAATAGGTTGTGCCGCGAGGCACATGGCAAACAGAAGACGTTTGTCTGTCAATACCATGGCTGGGCTTATGACAATTCGGGGGCGTGCCTGTCCGTGGCCAATACCGCCGCTTTCCAGGGTCTTGATCGCCAAGATGTCGGGCTCAAGGCGCTTTGTGTGCAGGTCAGGCATGGTCTTATCTGGGTTCAGTTACCTGGCGCTGAACCCTGTGATTTGTCTGCTTTTCTGGGGCGCGAGATGGATCAAGACCTGGCCGAATACTTACCGCGCATGCAAAAGATTGCGCACCAGCGTGAAGACAGGTTGCCGTTCAACTGGAAGTTGGGGGTGGAGACTTTTTTAGAAATTTTCCATGTCGCCACGCTTCACAAGGAAACTATCGCCCCCCACTTTTACCGAGCGGTCATGGTGCATGACCGCCTTGAGCGTCATTCGCGCATCGCCGCCGCTCGTCCCTCTCTGGCTCGAGCGGAAACAGAGGTCGGGGCCGACGATATTGGCGAGCATATTTTGCTGATTTATTTTCTGTACCCCAATACGGTCTATTTGCTTCAGCGCCATCATGTCGAGGTCTACAGCTTTTACCCCGGCACCAGCGCCGGCAATTGCGTGGTGCGCACAGCATTGCTAAGACCTGATGGGAAACTGGCGGACCGGGCACAAACCCTGTGGGATAAAAACTGGGCGTTTTTGTGCGAGTCAGTGTACGACGAGGATTTTTCCACCGCCGCCTTGGTGCAGCATTCGATTGAGTCAGGCGCAATCGAGCATTTTGTCTTTGGCCGTAACGAAGATGCACTGCAGTACTTTCACGCAAATCTCAAACGCTCTCTCAACGAGAACGTCCTTACATGAGCGGCCGGGGGTATTGCGCCATGGATAAGTCATTTTCTGTACAAACCCTGCTCACCTACAGCGAGCGGGTGGCCCAGGCCGCATCGATTGGACGCCTTGCGCGCAGGTGCATGCCGGAGTTCCGCCAGCATCAGGCGCTCATTGAAGAGAAGCTATACCCGAAGTCCGAACTGCCGGTGGAACGCCTTATTCTCTGTCATGTGTCCGGGGTCCTGGTGGGCGCGGTTTCGATGGCTGTACATGGGCCGGCAGGGCGCCGGGTTGCGGGCGTACGGACATTGCTGGTGGACCCTGCTTTTCGACGTCGCGCAGTCGCTTCCAGGCTGATACGCGCTGCTGAGTCACAAGCCAGCAGTGATGAGGCTTCCCGTCTCTGGCTGTACTGCTCGCTGCCTAACTATCTATACCCCGGGGCGCCTCTCAATGACTTGGCTATCGCCAAGTTCGCACAGGCGATGGGCTACAGTGGCGTCGTCAATACCTATGATATGGGGGTCGATCTTCAGCACCAGTCGTTCAGCACACCGTGTTCCGATGGGGAAATTTGTGCGATCACGACGCAGGTTCAAGCGCAGCAATTAATGGCATTTTGCGGTGAGCATTTCCCGGCATTTCTGGCAGAAGTGCGGATGGCATTAGGACGCGCCGAGCCCATCGCCTATGTCGTTGCGCGCGCAGGGCAGGTAATGGGATTCTGCGTAGCAGGCGCCAATAATGCGCCTTTGGGTGTCATCGGCCCTGCCGGTATTCACCCCGGTCACCGCAGCGCAAACGCATTCCGTTGTTTGCTCGAATCGTGTATGACAGACCTTCAACGTCGTGGCCACACCTTTGCACGCATGCAATGGTCCGACCCACGTTCACCCACCTTCTACCGCAGGTATTTCGATGGGTTCGTGTGTGGAGAGTTCGTCATTTATGCCAAGGATTTAACCTGAGGGTGGGAGGAGCAATGCGGCTGCCGGTGCGGTCAGCCACAGTCGCTCACCGCCTCTGGACTCGATTTGAGCAGCCCATTGCGCAACTTCTGTCGCGCAGAATTGCGAGGCATAGCAGGCGATCAAATCGCTCCACCGCCGTGCATCAAATTGCCCCAGCGTCCCCGGCAGGAGAGGGCGTTGGATGAGCTGGCTGAAGTGGCGTGTCTGACGAGCGATTTCATCGGGCGTGAACGCTAATGCGTAGGGCATATCTTCGTAAATCACCAGCGGGCCACTCCCGGCTGCGGCAAGGCCTGCCCACAGTGCAATAAGGTGGTCTGGATGTCTGACCGCCATGGGAACCATCCAGACACCTTGTGGGAAACCCGTCTGCCTCAGCGCATCGGCCAGCACCTGTACCAAGGGGCTATCGGGTCCATGGGCCGAGTGAGACAGTGGCTCGCTGGGCGGGCGCAGAGGTTCGTCGACCATACCCAAGTGGTGCAGGGTGGCTTGAGACCCCAGTTGGCGCACAAACGTGAGGTCTTCCTGATAGCGGATTGACGTGATGGCATTTAGGGGCGTTGACGCCTCAAGCCGAGGGGCCCATGTCGATGTCGTGAAGCAACTGATCACGCGGACCAACGCGCCTTGGCCAATCAATGTCGATAAACTTTGCGACATTGAAAGGGCTGCATCGTCGGAGTGAGGTGAAACGACGTTTATAGTGAGTTGGCTCATGCACGAGGTATACCTGACACTTTGGTTAGGTTCAATGCCCCGCGAATCAGAGCAGCGCTATGGCTACGGATTTTCCAGGTCATGCCCCAACGACTGGATAAACAGCGAAAACAGCTCCGGCTGTGAGGCAATATCCAGCTTCGCGTACAGGTGTCGCCGGTGCACCTTCACGGTGTCCGGCGAGATCTTCAGGCGCTCGGCCATGGCTTTGGATGAGAACCCGCGCAGTATCAGGCGGGCCACTTCGAGTTCGCGGTCCGAGAGCACGCCACTGCCGAAATGGCTCAGCGCATCCCTGATCTGGCTGTCCATGGCCGGCGCGCGCTGAGTGCTTTGCTGCCAATGCTGCTGCATCAACGGCAGCACCCAGGCCGCCAGCAGGGTCATCAGCCCGGTTTCCTCAACGCTGAACCGCCTGTGCATGCCCAGCGACAACGACAATGTCCCTGTACCCGGCACTTGCAGGATGAACTGCACCTCGTCCTCGAGCACGTTGTCGTGGAAGTAGTTGAGGAAGTATTCACTCTGGCGAAAATGGTCCGGCGCGACTTCCTCCAGTCGATACACACCACTGGCATAGCCTTCGCGGCAGGCCTGGTAAAACGGGTCGAGCAAATACAGGCCGTTGAGGTACGCCAGCATCGACGCCGGTTTGCTGCTGGGCTGGGCGTCGTATTCCTCCAGGGCCTGGGGTGGGCCGTCGGCAGGATAGAAAATCGCCAGCGCGTTATCGAACGGCAGGCATTGGTGCAGCAACAGCACCAACTGCTTCCAGAACCGCTCGGTGCCGATGTGCGCGACGGTGCGGCCCAGGCCTGCGTGCATGCCGACCTCTCTGAACAGGCTCATATCACAGGCTCCGGCCATCAAAAGATCGGCCAAGGGTTCGGCTTTTAGCGAGTACCGTCAAGGGGAGTACGCCAATAGGGGAATTGGCTGACATAAACGCAGCGTTTACTTTCTCATCCATCCAGTGGGAAACATAACCCGCAAAAGCCCGACTTTTCGTTTCTGCCTCAGACCAAAAACAACGACAGAGGATAACGACATGAGTGCTTCCCCCGCGCCAGACGGCGTGCTCAAACCCACCCTGAGCGTGTTCGATGTGGTGGCCATTACCGTTTCGGCAGTCACGCCGGCCAGTTCCGTGTTTGTGATTGCACCGTTTGCCATCCAGCAAGCGGGCAGTGGCGTATTCCTGGCATTTGTCATGGCCGGTTTACTCGCCCTGATGTTCGCCTTCTGTTACGCCGAACTGGGCCGTGCGCACAACAGCGCCGGTGGCGAGTACGTGTACGCCAAGCGGGTATTTGGCGGCATGGCCGGTTATGCGACCTTCCTGACCGTGCTGGTGATGTTGCTGTTTATCCCGCCGGTGCTGGCCACTGGCGCGGCGACCTACTTGAACAATGCCTTGGGCACGACATTCGATTCGCAAACCGTCGCCCTGGTCATCGTGGTGTGCAGCTACGCCTTGGGCATCCTCAATATCAAGCTCAACGCCTGGATCACGGGCACCTGCTTGTTGCTGGAAATCGCGGCATTGCTGGTCATTGTGTGTATCGGTTTTGGTAACCCGGTGCAGCCGGCCAGCGTGTTGTTTGCGCCGCAAATCGCCGAAAACGGCGTGCTGCACCTGGCGCCGTGGGGCTTGGTGATCGGTGCGGTCGGTATTGGGTTGTTCTCGTACAACGGGTATGGCCCGGCCGTGTTGCTGGCCGAAGACATGAAGTGCGGCGGCAAAGGCGTACACAAAGCGGTGTTGTGGTCGTTGGGGCTGGTGGTGGTGATCGAACTGGTGCCCATCACCGCGCTGTTGATCGGCGCGCCGTCGTTGAGTGCGATGATCAGCAGCCCGGACCCCATCGGCTACCTGCTCACCAGCCATGGCAATGAAACCTTGTCGCGGCTGGTCAGCGCGGGGATTTTCCTATCAGTGTTCAACGCGATTGTCGCCATCGTCATCCAGATTGGCCGCGTGGTGTTCAGCAGCGGTCGCGATGCGCTGTGGACGCCGAGCATCAACACACTGTTCACGCGCATTCACCCGCGCTGGGATTCACCGTGGCTGGCGACGCTGTTCCTTGCCATCCCGTCGGCGTTGCTGAGTTTCAGCTCCAACCTGGCGGACCTCACCTCGTTCAGCGTCTTGCTGATCATGCTGGTGTACCTGGCGGTAGCCTTGTGCGCGCTGATGAGCCGGGTGTTGCTGCGTGATCGCGAGCATCCCTATCGCATGCCGTTGTGGCCCCTGCCGGCAGTGTTGGCCGTGCTGGGCGCGGGTTATCTGCTGGTGACCTTGATCTACGCGGCGTCAGTGCGCGACATCATGATCATCATCGGCTTGCTGGCGCTGTCGGTGATTTTGTATTGCATCAGTGGCCGGTTGAGTCCGGCGTATCAAAAATTGTAAGGAGTGGCTATGCGTGCACGTCAAATGGGCATCACGTTGGGGCTGGGCACGCCCGGCGAATTGAATGCCATCACCGATGTTCCGGGTGTCCGGGTCGGCCACAGTACGCTCAAGACGCGTATCGGCGGCAAACAGGTGCGCACCGGCGTCACCGTGGTGCAGCCGCGCGAGGGCGAGGCGCGACACCAGCCGTGTTTCGCCGGGTATCACGTACTCAACGGTAATGGCGACGCTACCGGCCTTGAGTGGATCAGCGAGTCGGGGCTGCTGACCACGCCGCTGGCCATCACCAATACCCACAGCCTTGGCATTGTGCGTGACACCTTGATCGCCCTGGAACGTGAGCGCCTGGCGGACCCGGCGGTGTACTGGTGCATGCCGGTGGTGATGGAAACCTATGACGGCCTGCTCAACGATATCTGGGGCCAGCATGTGCAGCCTGAGCATGTGCGCCAGGCGCTGGATAACGCTGACAGCGGCGCAGTGCAGGAGGGCGCGGTGGGCGGCGGCACCGGGATGATCTGCCACGAATTCAAGGGCGGCATTGGCACGGCGTCGCGGTGCTTGCCGGCAGAGCAGGGCGGCTGGACCGTCGGCGTACTGGTGCAGGCCAACCACGGCAAACGCCAGGAGCTGCGGGTGGATGGTTACCCGGTAGGCCGCCAACTGATGGACATTCCTTCGCCGTTCGCCGCGCGCGGCACACCGGGCATGGGCTCGATTGTGGTGATCATCGCCACCGACGCGCCCTTGCTGCCACACCAATGTCAGCGCCTGGCGCAACGCGCCTCCATTGGTATTGCACGTACCGGTGGCGGCACCGAGGATTCCAGCGGCGACCTGTTCCTGGCGTTCGCCACCGGCAACCGGGAGCTGCCGCCGGCGGATTATGGGCGTAAAAACCTACCGCTGAGCACCGCGTTGCAGATGGTCAATAACGACCATATTTCGCCGTTGTTCAGCGCGGCGGCAGAGGCGGTCGAGGAGGCGATCATCAACGCCATGCTGGCCGGCGAGGACATGACCACCGAAGACGGCGTCACGGTGCCAGGGTTGGCCGACGACACATTATTGAACGCATTACGTAAGTCGGGTTGGCGTGTGTCCCGGTAATAGGGGGCAACTCTAATTAATACAGTAAGTAGTGGCTCTTTAATGTCGCCAATGACACCGTGACAATATATTGGATCCATTATCCAAGTGCGCCGCTCAAGTTGAGCGGCTTTACTGCTATTTAATATTTAAATATCACTCGGGCCGGCGCTGTTGCGCAAACGCAATTGTCCCCAATAAACACTGCCTGCGACTTCCTCAAGTTGAATCCACGTCACATTTTCACTGCGGAAATATTTGTAGACGAAAGATTTCAAGTTGTGTCAGTTTCGATACGCCTTCAAAAGAGGCGAGTGATAGGACGATCTCGCCCGCGGGGTTCCTATCGACCAAAGACTGATGCACTTGCAAACAAGGAAGTACGTTTATGTCAAAAGTAAAAGACAAAGCTATTGTTTCTGCAGCGCAAGCCAGCACCGCTTACTCGCAAATCGATAGCTTCAGCCATCTGTATGACCGTGGCGGCAACCTCACGGTCAATGGCAAACCGTCCTGGACGGTGGACCAGGCAGCTGACCACCTGCTGCGTGATGGCGCCGCGTACAAAGATGTGAACCACAACGGCAAGATCGATCTGACCTACACCTTCCTCACCTCGGCTTCCTCGGCGACCATGAACAAACATGGCATCTCCGGGTTCAGCCAGTTCAACACCCAGCAGAAAGCACAGGCCGTACTGGCCATGCAATCCTGGGCGGATGTCGCCAACGTGAGCTTTACCGAAAGCGCCTCGGGCGGCGACACGCACATGACCTTCGGCAACTACAGCGGCGGCCAGGACGGCGCGGCAGCCTTCGCTTACCTGCCCGGCACCGGCGCAGGCTACGACGGCACTTCGTGGTACCTGACCAACAGCAGCTACACGCCGAACAAGACCCCGGACTTGAACAACTACGGCCGGCAGACCCTGACCCACGAAATCGGCCACACCCTGGGCCTGGCTCACCCTGGCGACTACAACGCCGGGACTGGCAACCCGACCTACAAAGACGCGGACTATGGACAGGACACGCGTGGCTACAGCGTCATGAGTTACTGGAGCGAGAGCAACACCAACCAGAACTTCACCAAAGGCGGCGTCGAAGCGTACGCCTCGGGCCCGCTGATCGACGACATCGCCGCGATCCAAGAGCTCTACGGCGCCAACTACAGCACCCGTGCCGGTGACACCACCTACGGTTTCAACTCCAACACCGGGCGTGATTTCTACAGCGCCGCCTCCAATGCCGACAAGCTGGTGTTCTCGGTATGGGACGGTGGCGGCAACGACACCCTGGACTTCTCCGGCTTCACCCAGAACCAGAAGATCAACCTCAATGAGGCCTCGTTCTCCGACGTTGGCGGCTTGGTGGGCAACGTGTCCATCGCCAAGGGCGTTACCGTCGAGAACGCGTTCGGTGGTTCGGGCAACGACCTGATCATTGGTAACAACGCCGCCAACACCATCAAAGGCGGTGCCGGCAACGACATCATCTACGGCGGTGGCGGTGCGGACCAACTGTGGGGCGGCGCCGGCAACGACACCTTTGTGTTCGGTGCCAGCTCCGATTCCAAGCCAGGTGCGGCGGACAAGATCTTTGACTTCACCTCGGGTTCGGACAAGATCGACCTGTCCGGTATCACCAAAGGTGCAGGCCTGAACTTCGTCAGTGCGTTTACCGGCCATGCCAACGATGCTGTACTGAGCTATGCCTCGGGCACAAACCTTGGCACCTTGGCCGTGGACTTCTCCGGGCACGGCGTGGCGGATTTCCTCGTCACCACCGTTGGCCAGGCGGTTGCCAGCGACATCGTAGCGTGATGTAAAGCGCGCGGCGCTCCGGCGCCGCGCTCTATGATGGAGCAGAAGATGCCGCGTTTTTCTCATTTGATCGCCTGTGCTTCACAGGTGTTGTTCATCTCGGCAGGAGCCCACGCAATGGCTAGCAGTCAAGTTTTACCCAGCCCCGCCCAATTGGCCGGGCACTGGCAGTTGCACCAGCAGGATCAGGTGTGCGCGTTGGACTTGCTGGAACAGGCGAACGCCTTGGCGGGTGATGTCGCGTGTGTCACGCAATGGCTGGGCGAGAAGCCCCTGACCTGGACGCCGACCCCGGACGGTATCTGGCTGATGAACGCCGAAGGCAGCGGTATTATCCATTTGAACCGTGAAAAAGACGGTGAATATAAAGGCCGCACAGCTTCCATACCGGAACTTGTACTGCAACGAACACCTTAATTAAAAAGTTATAAGCATATAACTCGATTTTAATAGTTGGCCGTCCTTATTCAGGGCCTGGGCAACTATTGCGCGTAATTCGCTTCAGGGAAGATCAGAAGATATGGCGAAGTCCCATGCGGTTGCGCCCTTGTTCAGGGCGTTGGGTGAATACAAGAGTATTTTGATCAGCATCGGCTTCTTCACGGCATTAATTAACCTGTTGATGCTGGTGCCGTCGATTTACATGCTGCAAGTGTATGACCGTGTGTTGTCCTCCCAGAACGAAACCACCCTGGTGATGTTGACGTTGATGGTGGTGGGCTTCTTCGCGTTTATCGGCACGCTGGAAGTCATTCGCAGTTTTATCGTGATCCGCATCGGCAGCCAACTGGAGCGGCGTTTCAACTTGCGCGTGTACAAAGCCGCGTTTGAACGCAACCTGCAACGCGGCCAGGGGCACGCCGGGCAATCGCTCGGTGACCTGACTGCGATCCGCCAATTCATCACCGGCCCGGCGCTGTTTGCGTTCTTTGATGCGCCGTGGTTTCCCATCTATCTGTTCGTGATTTTCCTCTTCAATGTGTGGCTCGGCGTGCTGGCCACGGCGGGCGCGGTGCTGCTGATCGCACTGGCCTGCCTGAATGAATACCTGACCAAAAAACCGCTGGGCGAGGCGGGCGCGTTTTCCCAGCAGTCGACTCAGTTGGCCACCAGCCATTTGCACAACGCCGAAACGATCCAGGCCATGGGCATGCTCGGCGCGTTGCGCACCCGCTGGTTCGCGGTGCATTCGCAATTTCTCGGCTATCAGAACAAGGCCAGTGACACCGGGTCGGTGATCACCTCGCTCAGTAAATCCTTGCGCCTGTGCCTGCAATCCTTGGTGCTGGGCCTGGGCGCCTTGCTGGTGATCAAGGGCGATATGACCGCTGGGATGATGATCGCCGGTTCCATCCTGATGGGCCGCGTGCTCAGCCCCATCGACCAGCTGATTGCGGTGTGGAAGCAGTGGAGTTCGGCCAAGTTGGCCTACCAGCGGCTCGACGAGTTGCTGCGTGAGTTCCCGCCGGAAGTCGAACACATGGCCTTGCCGGCGCCCAAGGGCCAGGTGAGTTTCGAGCAAGTCAGCGCGGGCCCGCCCGCGCGGCGCATGGCGACCTTGCAGCAAGTCAGCTTCAACCTCGGTGCCGGCGAAGTGCTCGGCGTGCTTGGCGCGTCGGGCTCGGGTAAATCCACCCTGGCCCGCGTGCTGGTGGGTGTGTGGCCGACCCTGGCCGGCACCGTGCGCCTGGACGGCGCAGACATTCACCGCTGGGACCGCAATGACCTCGGCCCGCATATCGGCTACTTGCCCCAGGACATCGAACTGTTCAGCGGCAGCATCGCCGACAACATCGCGCGGTTTCGCGAGGCCGACCCGGAACTCGTGGTGCAGGCGGCGCAGCAGGCCGGTGTGCATGAACTGATCCTGCGCCTGCCGCAGGGCTACGACACCGTGCTGGGCGACAACGGCGGCGGCCTGTCCGGTGGCCAGAAACAACGCGTGGCCCTGGCCCGCGCGCTGTACGGCGGGCCGCGCCTGATTGTGCTGGATGAACCCAACTCCAACCTCGACACCGTCGGCGAAGCCGCGCTGGCCAGCGCCATCGTGCAGATGAAAGCCCAAGGCAGCAGCGTAGTGCTGGTGACACACCGGTCCTCGGCGCTGGCCCAGGCCGACAAGTTGCTGGTGCTCAACGAAGGCCGTTTGCAGGCGTTTGGCCCTAGCCAGGAAGTGCTGCGCGCGTTGTCCGGCCAGCAGGAAGCACCCAAAGAAAAGACTGGGGTGAGTTTCAGTCGTCAGTACCAAGCCGGAAGGAATCCAGGCGCATGAGCAGCCTTACATTTGAACAGCGCTTCAAAGAACGCGACGCCGGTTTTTTCGTAAAAATGGGTTGGCTGCTGACCATCGTTTGCGCCGGCGGCTTCTTCCTCTGGGCCAGCCTGGCCCCACTTGACCAAGGTATCCCGGTGCAAGGCACGGTGGTGGTGTCGGGCAAGCGCAAAGCCGTGCAAACCTTCAGCCCCGGCGTGGTCAGCCGGATCCTGGTGAAGGAGGGCGAGCTGGTCAAGCAAGGCCAGCCGCTGTTTCGCCTCGACCAGACCCAGAACCAGGCCGACGTGCAATCCCTGCAAGCTCAGTACCGCATGGCCTGGGCCAGCGCGGCGCGCTGGCAGAGCGAACGCGACAACCGTTCCAGCATCACCTTTCCCACCGAGCTGAGCACCAACCCCGACCCGGCCCTGGCATTGGTAATGGAAGGCCAGCGCCAATTGTTCAGCAGCCGCCGCGAGGCGTTTTCCCGTGAACAAGCCGGGATTCGCGCGAATATCGACGGCGCCACTTCGCAACTCAACGGCATGCGCCGCGCGCGCAGCGACTTGTCCGCCCAGGCTCAATCCCTGCGCGATCAACTGGCTAACTTGCAGCCTTTGGCCGACAACGGCTATATCCCGCGCAATCGCTTGCTCGATTACCAGCGCCAACTGTCCCAAGTGCAGCAGGACCTGGCGCAGAACACCGGCGAAAGCGGCCGGGTGGAGCAGGGCATCCTTGAGTCACGCCTCAAGTTGCAGCAGCACAGCGAGGAATATCAGAAGGAGGTGCGCAGCCAACTGGCCGACGCTCAACTGCGCAGCCTGACCCTGGAACAGCAACTCACCTCAGCCGGGTTCGACCTGCAGCACAGCGAAATCAACGCGCCGGCCGATGGCATTGCGGTCAACCTCAGCGTGCACACCGAAGGCGCGGTGGTGCGTGCCGGTGAAACCCTGCTGGAGATCGTGCCCCAGGGCACGCGCCTGGAGGTCGAAGGGCATTTGCCGGTGCACTTGGTGGACAAGGTCGGCACGCACTTGCCGGTGGATATCCTTTTCACCGCCTTCAACCAGAGCCGCACTCCGCGCGTACCGGGCGAAGTCAGCCTGATTTCCGCCGACCAGATGCTCGATGAAAAAACCGGCCAGCCGTACTACGTGCTGCGCACCACCGTGAGTGAAGCCGCGTTGGAGAAACTGCATGGCCTGGTGATCAAGCCAGGCATGCCCGCCGAGATGTTCGTGCGCACCGGCGAGCGCTCGTTGCTCAATTACCTGTTCAAGCCGCTGCTGGATCGCGCCGGCTCTGCATTGACCGAGGAATGAGCATGAAGTCGCTGTTCATTTCCCTGTTTCTGGTGTGCGGCTCTGCCCAGGCGGCCATGGGCCCGTTCGATGTCTACGAGCAGGCATTGCGTAACGATCCGGTGTTTCTCGGCGCGATCAAGGAGCGCGACGCCGGCCTGGAAAACCGCACCATCGGCCGCGCCGGGCTGTTGCCCAAGCTGTCGTACAACTACAACAAGGGCCGCAACAACTCCGAAGCGCACCTGCCAGACGGGCGCGGCGGCACCTATCGCGACGACCGCAACTACAACAGTTACGGCTCGACCTTCAGCCTGCAACAGCCGTTGTTCGACTACGAAGCCTATGCCAACTACCGCAAGGGCGTGGCCCAGTCGTTGTTTGCCGATGAAAGCTTTCGCGACAAGAGCCAGGCGTTGCTGGTGCGCGTACTGAGTTACTACACCCAGGCGTTGTTCGCCCAGGACCAGATCGACATCGCCCGCGCAAAAAAGAAGGCCTTCGAGCAGCAGTTCCAGCAAAACCAGCACCTGTTCCAGCAGGGCGAGGGCACGCGCACCGATATTCTGGAGGCCGAATCACGTTACGAGTTGGCCACCGCCGAAGAGATCCAGGCGCTCGATGAGCAGGACGCGTCTTTACGGGAACTGGGCGCGTTGATCGGCGTGCAGAGCGTCAACATCAACGACTTGGCGCCGCTGAACCAAAGCTTCGCCGCCTTCACCCTGACCCCGGCCAACTACGCCACCTGGCATGAGCTGGCGATCAGCAACAACCCCACGCTCGCCTCCCAACGCCAAGCGGTGGAAGTGGCGCGTTATGAAGTGGAGCGCAACCGCGCCGGGCATTTGCCGAAGGTCACCGCGTATGCCAGTGCGCGCAAACAGGAATCCGACAGCGGCAACACCTACAACCAGCGCTATGACACCAACACCATCGGCGTTGAAGTCAGCCTGCCGTTGTATGCCGGTGGCGGCATCTCCGCGTCCACCCGCCAGGCCAGCCGCAGCATGGAACAGGCCGAGTACGAGCTGGAAGGCAAGACCCGCGAAACCCTGATCGAGCTGCGCCGCCAATTCAGTGCGTGCCTGTCGGGGGTGAGCAAATTGCGCGCGTATCAAAAGGCCCTGACGTCGGCCGAGGCGCTGGTGGTGTCGACCCAGCAAAGCATCCTCGGCGGCGAGCGGGTCAACCTCGACGCGCTGAACGCCGAGCAGCAGCTGTACACCACCCGCCGCGACCTGGCCCAGGCGCGTTACGACTATTTGATGGCCTGGACCAAATTGCACTACTACGCGGGCAACTTGCGCGACACCGAGCTGGCGAAAGTCGACGAGGCCTTTGGCCCGATGAAATGAGCACGTATAAAAACAATAAGGAGGGTTTAGATGATCACCGATTCACCTCGCTTCAGACCGTTTACCGCCGGGTCCTTGCTCCTGCTGTCCGTTGCGGCACAGGCGCAGTACACCGAGACAGGTTTACCGGGTAACCCCGCCAGCTGGCGTTCCGCCGAGTACCAGAGCGATTGGGGCCTGGGCCGCATGAAGGCCGATGAAGCCTACGCCGCCGGGATCAGCGGCAGTGGCGTGAAAATCGGCGCGCTGGACTCCGGGTTCGATGCTGATCACCCGGAAGCCGCCAAAGACCGATTCCACCCGGTCACGGCCACCGGCACTTACGTCAATGGCAGCCCGTTCAGCACCACCGGGGCGCTCAACCCCAACAACGACTCCCATGGCACCCACGTCACCGGCACTATGGGCGCCGCGCGCGACGGTGTGGGCATGCACGGCGTGGCGTACAACGCGCAAGTCTACGTGGGCAATACCAACGCCAACGACAGCTTCCTGTTCGGCCCCACCCCGGACCCCAAGTACTTCAAGGCGGTGTACAGCGCGTTGGTGGATTCCGGCGTGCGCGCCATCAACAACAGCTGGGGCAGCCAGCCGCCGAATGTCAGCTACCAGACCCTCGGCGACCTGCATGCCGCCTACGCCCAGCATTACAACCAGGGCACCTGGCTGGATGCGGCGGCGGACGTGGCCAAGGCCGGCGTTATCAATGTGTTCAGCGCCGGCAACAGCGGTTACGCGAATGCCAGCGTGCGCTCGGCCTTGCCGTATTTCCAGCCGGAACTGGAAGGCCACTGGTTGGCGGTGTCGGGCCTGGACAAGGCAAATAACCAGAAATACAACAAGTGCGGCATCGCCAAGTACTGGTGCATTTCCACCCCCGGCGCGCTGATCAACAGTACCGTGCCGGGCGGCGGTTATGGCGTGAAATCCGGCACCTCGATGTCGGCGCCACATGCCACGGGCGCGTTGGCGCTGGTGATGGAACGCTACCCGTACATGAACAACGAGCAAGCGTTGCAGGTGCTGTTGACCACGGCCACGCAACTCGACGGCTCGATCACCCAGGCGCCCAATACCATCGTCGGCTGGGGCGTGCCGGACCTGGGCCGGGCGATGCACGGGCCGGGGCAATTGCTGGGGGCGATGACTGTAAGCCTGGCAGCCGGGCAGGGCGATGTGTGGAGCAATGGCATTTCCGACCAGGCGTTGCTCCAGCGCCAGGCCGAAGACCGCGCCGAGCACACGGCCTGGCAGCAAACCCTGATCGACAAGGGGTGGCAAAACGGCGTGGGCGCGAACGCCAGCCAGCAAGACCAAACCGATTACGCGGTCGGCAGCGCGCGCGACCAAGCCGCCGCGAACCGTGTGTATGAAGGCAGCCTGATCAAGTCCGGCGCCGGTAGCTTGCTGCTCAGCGGTGACAGCACCTATCGCGGCGCGACCACCGTCAACGGCGGTTTGCTGGCGGTAAACGGCTCGTTGGCCTCGGCAGTGACCGTGAATGACAGCGGCACCCTTGGCGGTTCCGGGCGGATTGCCGCGTTGTCAGTGAACAGCGGCGGCCGCGTCGCGCCGGGCAATTCCGTCGGCACGTTGCAGGTTGCCGGCGATGTGAACCTGGGCGCGGGTTCCACCTATGCCGTGGAGCTGACGCCAACCAGCAGCGACCGCATTGTCGCCGGTGGCAAGGCCATACTGGGCGGCGGCACCATCACCCTGGCGCTGGAAAACAGCCCCACGCTGCTCAGCCAAAGCCAGGCGCAAAGCTTGATTGGCCGCCAGTACAGCATCCTCCAGGCAGCCGGTGGCATCCAGGGTCAGTTTGGTCAGGTATTGCCCAACTATCTGTTCGTCGGCGGCACCCTCGACTACGCCGCCAACGGCGTGCAGTTGGACGTGGTACGCAACGACGCCACATTCGCCAGCGTCGCCGCCACGCGCAACCAGCGCAATGTGGCCGTCGCCGCCGAGCAACTGGGCGCGGGTAACCCTGTGTACGAAAGCGTGTTGCAGTCCGACTCCCTTGCCGCGGCCCAACAAGGCTTGCAGCAATTGTCCGGCGAAATCTACCCGGCGATTGGCGCGATGTTGATCAACGACAGCCTGCAACTGCGCGATGCCGTGGGCGAACGCCTGCGCCATGTGCCGGTAAACGGCGAAAGCAACCTGTGGCTCAAGGCGCTCGGCGCCTGGGGCAAGAGCGACAGCCGCAGTGAAACGGCGGGGGCCACAACCTCCATTGGCGGGCTGCTGGCCGGTGTCGACGGGGCGCTGGATGAGCAGACCCGCGTGGGCGTGGTCGCCGGTTACAGCGACAGCTCATTGAGCATGGGCAGCGGCACACATTCCTCGGCGTCCATCGACAGTTACCACTTCGGCGCCTATGCCGGGCGTGAGCTGGGCGACTGGCGTGTGAGCGTCGGCGGCGCCTACAGCTGGCATCGCGGTGATGTGAAACGCGAGCTGCAATACGGTGAAGTCAGCGGCAAGCAAAAGGCCAAACTGGAGGCGCGCACGGCCCAGTTGTTCACCGAGGCGGCTTACCGCATTCACCTGCAACCGCTGGCGCTGGAACCGTTCGCCAACCTGGCGTATGTGCATTTGGACAGTGATTCATTCCACGAAAAAGGCGACGCGGCCGCCCTGGAGCGCAGCAGTGATCGGCGTGATGCGGTGCTCAGCACCCTGGGTGTGCGCGCCTTGAAAACGCTGCCTCTGAATGATCACCAGCAGTTGGAACTGTCCGGCTCGCTGGGCTGGCAGCACAGCCTTACCGCTGTTGAATCCGAAGAACACTTGGCGTTTGTCGCAGGCGGGCCTTCATTTGCGGTGCGCAGTTCGCCATTGCTGCGCGATGCGGCGTTGGTTGGCGTGCAGGCCAGCCTGGCGTTGAGCAAGGCCACGCGAGTCAACCTCGATTACAACGGGCAGTTGGGCGGGCGCGAGAAAACCCAGGGCGTGGGGTTGAGCCTGAACTGGCAGTTCTGAGTTTAACAAGATCGTTCACACGCTCTGCGTGGGAATGCAGCCCGGGACGCTCTGCGTCCAAAGCATGACGCAGAGCGTCACATGAGGCGTTTCCACGGGAAGCGTGGGAACGATCGGTTTGGATTTCCAAAAAAGTGCAATAAGAAAACTAAGGAAGGTCACCGTGAACAAACGTAAGTCAGGGTTAACTACCGCCACTCACACAGGCCCGGGCTACCCGCTCAAGGCCCTGAGCTGCGTGCCATACGGCGCGTTGCTGTGCTGCCTGGCAAGCCTGGGGACCGCCCAGGCCGCACCCTATGTGGAAACCGGCAAGCTGGGCGACGCCGCCAGTTGGCGCAGCGATGAGTTCAAGGCCGATTGGGGCCTGGGCGCTGTGCATGCAGATGCGGCCTATGCCGCGGGCTATACGGGCAAGGGCGTCAAGCTGGGGATCTTCGACCAGCCGGTGTACGCCCAGCACCCGGAATTCGCCAGCCCCGGCAAAGTGGTGACGATTGTCACCGAGGGCATCCGCCAGTACACCGACCCGTATATCCCGGTGAAGGCCGGTGATGCGTTTCGCTACGACGGCACGCCGTCCCTGGGCTCCAACGGCAAGCTGGGTAACCACGGCACGCACGTCGGCGGTATTGCTGCCGGTAACCGCGACGGTGGGCCGATGCACGGCGTGGCGTTCAACGCCCAGATCATCAGCGCCGAAAACGGTGACCCCGGCCCGGAAGACGGGATCATCCTTGGCAACGACGGCGCGGTGTACAAAGCCGGTTGGGATGCACTGGTCGCCAGCGGCGCGCGAATCATCAATAACAGCTGGGGTATCGGCATCGGTGACCAGTACGCCAACGGCGGCCGCGATCCGGCGTTCCCCAACTTCACGGTCAATGAAGCGCAAGCGCAGTTCAATAACATCCGGCCGATCCTCGGCACGATTGCCGGTGGCGCTTACCAGGGCGCAATCGACGCGGCCCGCAGCGGCGTGCTGACGATTTTTGCTGCCGGTAACGACTACAACCGTAACAACCCGGATGCGATCTCGGGCCTGGCGTATTTTGTGCCGGAGATCGCGCCAAACTGGCTGTCGGTAGCGGCGTTGCAGCAGAATCCGAACACCGCGAGCCCTGATCCGTATGTGATCAGCACCTTCTCTTCGCGCTGTGGTTATGCGGCGAGCTTTTGTGTGTCGGCGCCCGGCACCAAGATCTACAGCTCGATCATCAACGGCACGAGCCTGGAAAACCTCACCAACGACTACGCCAACTTCAACGGCACTTCGATGGCCGCGCCGCATGTGGCCGGCAGTGCGGCGGTGCTGATGGAGCGCTTCCCGTACATGAACGGTGAGCAGGTCTCCACGCTGCTCAAAACCACCGCCACCGACCTCGGCGCGCCGGGCATCGACTCGCTGTACGGCTGGGGCATGATCAACCTGGGCAAGGCCGTCAATGGCCCTGGCATGTTCATCACCGCCGAGGACATTCCGGCTGAGTTTCGTATCGACGGCGCGTATGGCAGCGGGCAATTCGTGGCGGACCTGCCAGGCATTGGCGCCGTGGTGGATGCCGGCAAACCCACGCAACGCATCTGCAACGACGTGCACTGTGGGCTGGATGTGTGGAGCAATGACATTTCCGGCCACGGCGGCCTGACCAAGCAGGGCATCGGCGCGCTGGTGCTGACCGGCACCAACACCTACAGCGGCCCGACTTTGGTCAATCAGGGCTTGCTGGCGATCAATGGCTCGGTCACCTCCGACGTCACCGTCAGCCAGAGCGGCAAGGTGGGTGGCTCCGGGCGCATCGGTTCGCTGACCGCAAAAAACGGCGGCACCGTGGCGCCGGGCAATTCCATCGGCACACTGAATGTGGCAGGCAACGTGACCTTCGACGCTGGCTCCACCTACGCGGTAGAGCTGTCGCCGACCAGCAGCGACCGAATCGTCGCAGGCGGCACGGCCACGCTCAATGGCGGCACCGTGACCTTGGCGCTGGAAAACAGCCCGACACTGCTGAGCAGCGCACAAGCGCAAAGCTTGATCGGTCGCCAGTACAACATCCTGCAAGCGGCGGGTGGCATTACCGGCAGCTTCGGTTCGGTGCTGCCTGATTACCTGTTCATCGGTGGCACGCTGAACTATGCGGCCAACGGCGTGCAGTTGGACGTCGCGCGCACAGCCAACAGCTTCGCGAGTGCGGCGGCGACGCCAAACCAGCGCGCGGTGGCGGCGGCGACTGAGCAATTGGGCGCGGGCAACGCGGTGTATGAAAGCGTGCTGTTGGCGCCGAACGCGGCCGCGGCACAGGGCGCGTTCCAGCAATTGTCCGGCGAAATCTACCCGGCGTTGGAAACCGCGCTGGTCAATGACAGCCGTTATGTGCGTGAAGCGGTGGGCGAACGCCTGCGCAATGGCGAGATGGGCGCGAGCAGCCAAACCGTCGACAGCCGTGGCAACGTGTGGGTCAAGGCGTTGGGCGCGTGGGGCAAGACCGACAGCCGCAGTGACACGGCGGGCTACACCACGTCCGTCGGCGGCATGCTCGCCGGCGTGGATGGCGCGCTGGACGAAGCAACCCGTATCGGCTTGGTCGCCGGCTACAGCGACACCTCGTTGAACATGGGCGATGGCACCCACAGCCGTGCTTCGGTGGACAGTTACCACTTTGGCGCGTACGCCGGGCATGAGATCGGCGCCTGGCGCTTGAGTGGCGGCGCGACCTACAGCTGGCATCGCGCGGATGTGAAGCGTGACCTGCAATACGGTGAGGTGGCCGGCAAGCAGAAAGTCAAAGTCGATGCGAACAGCACGCAGGTGTTCGGTGAGGCGGCGTACCGCGTCAACCTGCAGCCGCTGGCCCTGGAGCCGTTCGCCAGCTTGGCCTATGTGCACCTGGACACCGATGGTTTTACCGAGAAGGGCGATGCGGCCGCGTTGAAAGGTCATGACGACAGCCGCGATGTGGTGTTGAGCACCTTGGGCGTGCGTGCGTTGAAGACGTTCAATGTGAATGATCACCAGCAGTTGGAGGTGTCTGGCACCTTGGGTTGGCAGCACAATTTGAGCAGCACTGATGCCGAGCGGCACCTGGCGTTTGCCTCGGGCGGGCCTTCGTTTGCGGTGGAAAGTGCGCCGATGGTGCGGGATGCGGCGCTGGTCGGTGCGCGGGTGAGCCTGGCGCTGAGCAAGGAGGCGCGGGTGAACTTTGATTACAACGGTTTGCTGGCCAGCAAGGACAAAGTGCACGGGGTGGGGTTGAGCCTCGACTGGGCGTTCTAAACACGCACGACCGGCTTAATGTAGAGCTGGGTTTCATGTGGGAGCGGGCTTGCTCGCGAAAGCGGTGTGTCAGTTAACGGATTTATTGGCTGGTGCACCGCATTCGCGAGCAAGCCCGCTCCCACATAAGCTCGGCCTCCACATAAGCCCGCTTTCACATAAAGCCGGTTGCCACTGTGGATACGGGTGTTTTCGCTTTCTCGACAAATTCAACAACAGAGAGGCAGTACCAACCATGGGTATCTTTGACTATAAAAACCTCGGTTCCGAGGGCTCCAAAGCGTTGTTCGCCGATGCCATGGCGATCACGTTGTATTCCTATCACAACCTCGATAACGGCTTTGCCGTGGGTTATCAGCACAACGGGCTGGGCTTGGGTTTGCCGGCCACATTGGTGGGGGCGCTGCTCGGCAGCACGGACTCCCAGGGCGTGATCCCTGGCATTCCCTGGAACCCCGACTCGGAAAAAGCCGCCCTTGAAGCGGTGCAAAAAGCCGGGTGGACGCCCATCAGCGCCAGCGCCCTGGGCTACGCCGGCAAGGTCGACGCACGCGGCACGTTCTTTGGCGAAAAAGCCGGCTACACCACAGCCCAGGTCGAGGTGCAGGGCAAGTACGATGACGCGGGCAAGTTGCTCGAAATCGGCATCGGTTTTCGCGGAACGTCAGGGCCACGGGAAACCTTGATCAGCGACTCCATCGGCGACCTGATCAGCGATTTGCTCGCGGCCTTGGGGCCTAAGGATTACGCAAAAAATTACGCTGGCGAAGCCTTTGGCGGCCTGCTCAAGAATGTCGCCGACTACGCTGGCGCCCATGGCCTGACCGGCAAGGATGTGGTGGTCAGCGGCCACAGCCTGGGCGGCTTGGCGGTCAACAGCATGGCGGATTTGAGCGCTAACAAATGGTCGGGGTTCTATAAGGATTCCAACTACGTGGCCTATGCCTCGCCCACCCAGAGCGCCGGCGACAAGGTGCTCAATATCGGCTATGAAAACGACCCGGTGTTCCGCGCATTGGACGGCTCATCCGTCAACCTGTCGTCTTTGGGCGTGCACGACAAACCCCATGAGTCGACCACCGACAATATCGTCAGCTTCAACGACCAGTACGCCTCGACGTTGTGGAATGTGCTGCCGTTTTCCATCGTCAACCTGCCGACCTGGGTCTCGCATTTGCCCACGGCGTATGGCGATGGCATGACCCGCATCCTCGAGTCCGGCTTCTACGAGCAGATGACCCGCGACTCCACGGTGATCGTCGCCAACCTGTCCGACCCGGCGCGAGCCAACACCTGGGTGCAAGACCTCAACCGCAATGCCGAGCCACACAAAGGCAACACGTTCATTATCGGCAGTGACGGCAACGATCTGATCCAGGGCGGCAAGGGCGCGGACTTTATCGAGGGCGGTAAAGGTAATGACACCCTCCGCGATAACAGCGGGCATAACACCTTTCTGTTCAGCGGCCACTTTGGCAATGATCGCGTGATCGGCTACCAGCCGACCGACAAACTGGTGTTCAAGGACGTGGAGGGGAGCACCGACCTGCGTGACCACGCGAAAGTGGTCGGCGCCGATACAGTGCTCACGTTTGGCGCCGACTCGGTGACGCTGGTCGGCGTCGGGCACGGCGGCCTATGGACGGATGGCGTCAGCATCGGCTGATCAATGCCAGTGCTGCCCCCGCCAGCCACCGCCCCAATACGGCCGGTGGGGGGAGCCATAACCGTAACCATAGACGCGGTGCGGACAGTGTCGGTCTGCAACAAAAAGCCCCGCATTGCGGGGCTTTTTGTTATCACTTTTCTTTGCGTACCGTCGCAACATCGGCGGCTTTCACGCGAACGTGCTTGCCGGCAATGTCTGTAAACTCATAGAAGCCGTCGGTTGTTTTGGTGTTTGGGGTGTCCTTGGTCAAGTACTGCGTGCCATTTTGCAATGTCACCACGGTTTGCGTCGAGCAACCGGTCAATAGCAGAAAAGTGAGTGCAACCAGTGGCAGCCCCAAATTCTTCATGTTCATAACCCTTACCTTTAACCCTGAAAAGTCCCGCGCCAGGCGCTGCGGGCCGTAAATGTTACGCCATCAACAGAGCTATCTGATCACTTTTATAAGAAAAGTTGCGTGCGCCATTTATCTATTACCGATTGCAACAAGTGATTTGCGACGGCACTCTGTATGCATAACCAGTATTTGATCGGCGTGCGACATGGCCAACCCCCTCGACGACCCCTTGTATTACCTGCATAACTTCCGCCAAGTGCTGCACTGGCTGGGGCAACGCTATGCTGACCTGCTCGACGCGGACGAACAGCATTTCATTCAGCAATTTGACAGGTTGCCGCAAGCGTCCCAGGCCCTGTTGGTGCGCATGGTGATGCGCAAGGGCGTGCACTTTCGTGCGAGCAAGCTCAATTACCTCGAGATCGGTTGCACCCGTACGGCCGCGCTGGCACTGGTGGCGCAGGGTTGGGTTGACGACCAAGGCCCGTTGGGTTTTGAGGCGTTGTTTGCGGTGCTGCAAAAAAGTGAAATCCTCGCGGCCTTCAAACCGTGGATCGACCAGCCAAAGGGCAAGAAGGCCGACTGGCTGGAACCACTGGCGGCGCAGTTCACGCAGCCGCGCAGCTTTGCCCAGTGGTGCCCGGACCTCGGCGATGTGCTCTACAGCCTCAGCGTGATGGACCTGTGTGACCGCCTGCGCCTGATGTTCTTCGGCAATCTGCACCAGGACTGGTCGGAGTTCGTGCTGGCTGACCTGGGTATCTACACCTACGAAAAGGTCGCGTTCTGCGCCGAGTCCCGTGGCCTGCGCACACGCGACGATGTGCACGGGTTTGTGTTCCTGCACCAGTGCCAGCAGGCCTTTGAGGCGGGAGAGGCGTTGGACGAGGTGCTGGCACAGGTCGCAACGCTTGCGACTGACAACCCGTGGCTGGAAAAGCGTCGCGCCAAGCTGTTGTTCCAGGTCGGCCAGTATTGTGAACGCAGCGCCGAATTGGCGATGGCCGCACAGATCTACCGTGATTGCACCTATCCCGGTGCGCGTTCACGCCTGATCCGCGTGCTGGAACGTCAGGAGGATTACCCGCAAGCCATGGCCCTGGCGTGCGCCGCGCAACACACCCCAGAAAGCGCCGCCGAGCAGCAGCATGTGTTGCGCGTGCTGCCACGCCTGCGGCGCAAGCTAGGCGAGCCGGCGCTGCCCAAAACCAAGCCGCGCCCCGTCACGCGGCTGGATCTGGCGCTGGCGACTCCTGAGCCGCTGATGTCGGTGGAGTATTGCGTGCAGGCCCACCTGAGCGAGCCCGATGCGCCGGTGCATTACGTCGAGAACGGCCTGATCAATTCGTTGTTCGGGCTGTTGTGCTGGGAAGCGATTTTCGCGCCGTTACCGGGTTCGTTTTTCCACCCGTTCCAGCGTGGGCCGGTGGACCTGCACAGCGAGGACTTCCATCAGCGCCGCGCACCGTTGTTCGCGGCGTGCTTTGAACAGCTTGGGGATGAGCGTTACAAGGCGACTATCCGCCAACGCTACGTGGAGAAAGGGGGCATCCAGTCGCCTTTCGTATTCTGGAACCTGCTCAGCGAAGAGCTGCTCGAGCAAGCCTTGGCCTGTTTGCCCGCCGAACACCTGCGCTACTGGTTTGAACGGCTGCTGTTGGACATCCGCGCCAACCGCACCGGCATGCCCGATTTGATCCAGTTCTGGCCCGCGCAAAAAACCTACCGCATGATCGAGGTCAAAGGTCCGGGCGATCGACTGCAAGACAACCAGCTGCGCTGGCTGGAGTTCTGTGGCGAATACCAGATGCCGGTCACCGTCTGTTATGTGCGCTGGGCAGAGCCCGCTTGAGCTATAGCGTGGCGGTGCGGGCCCTGTGTGAGTTCACGGCCAAGGTCGGCGACCTCGACCTGCGTTTCACCCCGTCGCCCAGCGCCCAGGAAGGCATCGTCGGGCATCGCACGGTGGCCTCGCGGCGCAGTGCGCACTATCAGAATGAGGTAGCGCTGGAAGGTGAATACCAGCAGCTCAAGGTACGGGGCAGGGCAGACGGTTACGACCCGGACAGCAATCGCCTGGAAGAGGTGAAGACCTATCGCGGCGACCTCGACGCCCAGCCCGCCAACCACCGGCAACTGCATTGGGCGCAGGTCAAGGTGTATGGCTGGTTGATGTGCCAGAAGCTTGGTCTCAGCGAGATCGACCTGGCGCTGGTGTACTTTGACATCGTCGGCGAAGGCGAAACCCTGCTCAACCAGCGCTTTCAGGCCTGCGACCTCGAAGTCTTCTTCAACCAGCAATGCGCGCTGTTCCTGGGCTGGGCTCGCCTGGAGATGCAGCACCGCGACGCGCGCAACAGGGCTGCACAAGCCCTGGCGTTTCCCCACGCCGAGTTTCGCCCCGGCCAGCGCTCGTTGGCCGAATCGGTGTACAAGGCGGTCAGCACCGGCCGTTGCCTGATGGCCCAGGCGCCCACCGGCATCGGCAAGACCGTCGGCACGATCTTCCCGCTGCTCAAGGCCCTGGCGCCGCAGCAATTGGACAAAGTGTTTTTCCTTACCGCCAAGACACCCGGCCGCAAGTTGGCCCTGGATGCCGCCCAAGTCCTCTATGACAGCAGCCCCGACTTGCCGCTGCGCGTGCTCGAACTGGTCGCGCGGGACAAGGCTTGCGAGCACCTGGACAAAGCCTGTCACGGCGATTCCTGCCCGTTGGCCAGGGGCTTTTACGATCGCCTGCCTGCCGCACGCGCGGCCGCGTCCAAGGTGCGCCTGCTGGACCAACGCAACTTGCGCGACGTGGCCTTGGCTCACGCGGTCTGCCCGTATTACCTGAGCCAGGAAATGGCACGCTGGACCGACTTGGTGGTTGCTGACTACAACTACTATTTTGACTTCGGCGCGATGCTGTTCGGCCTGGCCCAGTTGAACCAATGGCGCGCTGCCGTGTTGGTGGACGAAGCCCATAACCTGGTGGAGCGCGCCCGTTCGATGTACAGCGCCAGCCTCGACCAATACAGCCTCAAGACCGTGCGCGACATTGCGCCCGAGCCGTTGAAGAAACCCTTGCAACGCCTCAATCGCGAATGGAACGCCCTGCATAAGGACCAGCTCGCGCCGTACCAGGCCTATGCCACCAAACCCGACAAACTGCTCCAGGCTCTGAGCCTGTGCACCCGTGCCATGGGCGACTACTTCAACGACCACCCCGAAGCCCTCAGCGGCGACCTGCAAGCGTTGTATTTCGAGGCGCTGCAATTTGCCAAGGTCGCCGAGCTGTTCAACGAACACTTCATCTTTGATATCAGCAAGCGCCAGTTCGGCGGCAAGCGCAGCGCGTCAACCCTGTGCCTGCGCAACGTGGTGCCCGCCGAGTTCATCCGCCCCAGGCTGACTGCCGCGCGCAGCAGCGTGCTGTTTTCTGCGACCTTGAGCCCGCGGCACTACTACGCAGACTTGCTCGGCCTGCCGGCGGATACCGCGTGGGTCGATGTGGAGTCGCCGTTCAAGGCCGAGCAACTGCAGGTGCGCATCGTCGATGAAATCTCCACGCGCTTTGTGCATCGCCAGGCCTCCCTGGCGCCGATAGTCGAGCTGATCGCCGGGCAATTTGTGCAGAGGCCGGGCAACTACCTGGCATTCTTCAGCAGCTTCGATTACCTGCAACAGGTGGCGCAGTTGATGGCCGAGCGACACCCGCAGATTGCGCTGTGGTTGCAGTCACGCGGCATGGCCGAGGCCGAGCGCCAAGGCTTTCTGGATCAGTTCACCCAGCACAGCCGGGGCATCGGCTTTGCCGTGCTCGGCGGCGCGTTTGGTGAAGGCATTGATTTACCCGGTACGCGCCTGATCGGGGCGTTCATTGCAACCCTCGGCCTACCGCAACTGAACCCGATCAACGAGCAAATGAAGGCGCGCATGGGCTCGATCTTCGGTTCCGGCTACGACTACACCTATCTGTATCCCGGCATCCAGAAAGTGGTGCAGGCGGCGGGCCGGGTGATCCGCAGCCAACAGGATGAGGGCGTGGTGATGTTGATTGACGACCGCTTTGGCGAGGCGCGGGTGCGCCAATTGTTGCCGCGCTGGTGGGCGCCCGTCACTCAAGCGTGATGCCGCAGAGTTGTTGGCTCAGCGCCCAGAGTTTTTCGGCCTGCTCCGGGTCGATGGCCCAGGCATGCACGCCAGAGCGCTGGGCGTGATCTGTATTGATAGGGGCTTGTTTACGCGTCATAGCGCTTCTCCGTTTGGGGTAGGCTTATATTCTTCGTTGGAAGCCGGACGCGGAATGGCCTAACGTCCATATTTCTATCGCGATCGTCCGGTGATATTTATTATGGATACCCTGTCTGAGGTGTTGGCCTTGCTGAAAAGCCACCGCACTTTATTTGCGGGCTTGAAGGCTGGCGGCACGTGGGCAGTGAATTTTCCGCCGCCGGATGGCATCAAGTTCAATGCAGTGGTGCAAGGCAATTGTTGGCTGGAGGTGGAGGGCGAGCCGGTGAGGCGCGGGTGCGCCAATTGTTGCCGCGCTGGTGGGCGCCCGTCACTCAAGCGTGATGCCGCAGAGTTGTTGGCTCAGCGCCCAGAGTTTTTCGGCCTGCTCCGGGCCGATGGCCCAGGCATGCACGCCAGAGCGCTGGGCGTGATCTGCATTGATAGGGGCTTGTTTACGCGTCATAGCGCTTCTCCGTTTGGGGCAGGCTTATATTTTTCGTTGGAAGCCGGACGCGGAATGGCCTAACGTCCATATTTCTATCGCGATCGTCCGGTGATATTTATTATGGATACCCTGTCTGAGGTGTTGGCCTTGCTGAAAAGCCACCGCACTTTATTTGCGGGCTTGAAGGCTGGCGGCACGTGGGCGGTGAATTTTCCGCCGCCGGATGGCATCAAGTTCAATGCAGTGGTGCAAGGTAATTGTTGGCTGGATGTGGAGGGCGAGCCGGTGCCGATTCGCTTGAGCGAGGGCGATTGTTTTTTGCTGACACACAATCGTCCCTGGCGATTGTCGAGCAACCTTGTGCATGCGGGCATCGATGCGCGCAGGGTCTATCGAGACGCTGTGGGCGGCATTGCCAGGCTGGGCGACACGCTGGATCTGTTTCTGATTGGCGGGCTGTTTACCTACGGTGACGAGGCTCGCTTGTTGCTCGATGGGTTGCCGCCGGTGGTGCGCATCAGCGCCAGCGCCGAGCAGGCCGGCGTATTGCGTTGGTGCCTGGAGCGTCTCGCCCTCGAATACGCCGGCCCAAAGCCCGGCGCGGCGCTGATGACCGAACATTTGGCGCAAATGATGCTGGTGCAAATCCTGCGCCTCTATCAGTCTTCTTTGGGCGCCAGTACCCAAGGCTGGCTGGCGGCATTGACCGACCCACGGCTGGCACCGGTACTTGCGCAAGTGCACGCCGCCCCGGCGCGGCGTTGGACCTTGAGCGAAATGGCCGGTGTGGCCAATCAGTCGCGTTCCACGTTTGCCTTGCACTTCAAGCAGCGGGTCGGGATGGCCCCTCAGGAGTACCTGACCCGCTGGCGTATGCACTTGGCGATAAAGGCCTTGAACACCTCTGGCAGCAGTGTGTCCAGTATCGGCCAGGCGTTGGGTTATCAGTCGGACAGCGCTTTCAGCAGCGCATTCAAGCGTGAGATGAATTGCTCGCCACGTGAATACCGCGAGCGTTCCTGCGGTCACTGGATCCAGAACGAGCAAGCGCAGCGGTCAACGCGCTGATGCTCGTGTTTCTAGAGAGAACGTAAAGGTCGCACCGTGCCCCGGGCGTTCCACCAACTGGATGCTGCGCCCGTGCAATTGCAGGATGCGGTGCACGATGCGCAGGCCCAGGCCGCCATCGCGGCGTGCACCGCCGATGGTAAAGGCGCGTAGAAACAAGCCCTCGCGCAGCTCGGCATCGATGCCAGGGCCGCTGTCGGTAACGGTGACGGCCACGCCATTGGCTTCAGGCGCCAGAATCACTTCGACTTCACCGTTAACCGGTGTATGACGCAGGGCGTTGTCGAGCAGGTTGGTCAGCACGCGTTCGATCAGGCCCAGGTCGGCCAGCACCGTCGGCACCTTTGGTGGCAAGGTGGCGGTGAGGGTGATGGATCGGGCTTCGGCGGTAAGTTCGAACTTCTGGAAGATGTCTTGCACCAGGTCCGGCAATGAAAAGCCTTCGATCACCGGTTGCACGAAACCATGTTCCAGGCGCACCAGTTCCAGCAATGACTGGGCCAGGCCGCCGACCTTGCGGCTCTGGTCCAGCGCGATGCCCAGGTAACGGCGGCGTTCTTCAGGGCTCAGGCTGGCATCCTTGAGCGACAGCGTTTCCAGGTAGCCATGCAGCGACGCCAGCGGTGTGCGCAGGTCGTGGGAAATGTTCGCGACCATTTCCCGGCGTTCCTGGTCCTGGTGGGTGATGGCGCGCCATTGCTCACCGAGGCGGTTTTCCATTTGTACAAAGGCGTGGTCGAGCACGGCGATTTCATCGCCGCTGTCGAGTTCGGCGGCATTGATTTGCGCAGGTTTTGGCGCGCCGTTGATATCGAATTGGCCAACCTTGTCGGTCAATTGGCGCAGCGGTCGGGTGATCCAGGCGAACGCGATCAGGCCTGCCAACAGGCAGAGCAGGGCGACCAGACCGATAGACCACAAGGCGATCTTCAGCGCCATGCCCGTCGCGTCTTTGGCGTCGTACACATCGTGAGCTTCACCCAGCAGCACTACATACAGAAAGCCGGTTTGCTGACCGTTGGCTTTGAGTGGCGCTGCGCTGAACACCTTGCGCCCATCGACGCTGCGCGGGTCGTCGCCGAGGATCGGCAGCATCGCGCCGCTGAGGAAGCGCCGAACGGGCGCCAGGTCAACGTGATCACGCAGCAAATGCCCGCTCGGGGCGGCATTCCCGACCACGCGCCCGTCGATATCGAGCAAGTACACTTCGACGCTCGGGTTGACCAGCATCAACTGGCTGAAGAGGGTGCGCACCGCCTCGGGCTTGAGGCCGTCGGCGTCCATCAGTTGGGTGTCGCGGGCGATATGCGCGGCCAGGTCACGGGACAGGCCTTGCACCACTTCCAGTTCGTGCATGCGGTTGGAACGCACCTGCAGCCAGGCCGAGGTGCCGCTGCAGATCACCAGCAATACGGCGAACACCACCGACAGGCGCTGGGTCAGGGTCAGTTTCATGGTGAATTCTCGGCGAACTTATAGCCACGGCCCCACACCGTGAGGATGAGCGCCGGGTTGGCCGGGTCGGCCTCGACCTTGGCGCGCAGTCGGTTGATATGGGTGTTGACGGTGTGTTCATAACCTTCGTGGCTGTAGCCCCACACGGCGTTGAGCAGGTCCATTCGCGAGAAGACTTTGCCCGGCTGGCGGGCGAAGAAATACAGCAGGTCGAATTCGCGCGGCGTGAGGTCCAGGCGCTGGCCTTGCAGGGTGGCGTCGCGGGTCAACGGGTTGATGAACAGTTGGCCAAGGTCGAGGCTGCCGGCGTCCATCTTCAGGTTGCGCGCCATGGCATCGACCCGGCGCAGCAGCGCCTTGACCCGCGCCACCAGCTCCGGCATTGAAAACGGCTTGGCCAGGTAGTCATCGGCGCCCAGTTCCAGGCCAAGGATGCGGTGCAATTCGCTGGAGCGCGCGCTGGTGATGATGATCGGTGTGTAGCGCGTCATGGCACGGGCACGGCGGCAGATTTCCAGACCGTCGACGCCGGGCAGCATCAAGTCGAGGATCAGCGCGTCCCAGCCGCCTTGTTCGAGCAGGCGCAGGCCTTCGTTGCCATCGGCGCTGTGCACCACCTCAAATTGCTCATCGCGCAGGTGCAGGCAAATCAAGTCGGCAATGTGCGCATCGTCCTCGACCACCAGGACGCGTTTGGGCTGTTCCATTTAATAAACCTTCACTTGTAGTTCGCGCATTGTGCGGGTTTTGCAACCCTGTAGTTATCACGAATTGTTTAACTCTGCGTGAGGATTTCGCGACCGCCCAAGCCCCACGATCACCCCAATGCAAACCCGCTGTTGTGGCGAGCGAGCTTGCTCGCGCTGGAGTGCGCAGCGCTCCCGATTTTTCTGGGTCCCCTACGCAGCCCAGCGCGAGCCACATCTTCCACGCCAGCCACGAATGCTTACAGGTTGAGGAGCAACATATGTACTCACGCCGACAAATACTGCTGGCCACAGGCGGCCTGGGTGTCGCCGTCCTGGCCGGTGGCCTGCTCAAACAAATCAACATGATCACCGAAGTCGAGGCCGCCGAAACCTTCGAGGTCAACCACACCGAGGCCCAATGGCGCAGCCTGCTCAGCGCCGAACAGTTCGACATCCTGCGCGAGGAGGGCACCGAACGCCCTTACACCAGCGCGCTCAACGATGAGCACCGCACCGGCACCTTCGCCTGCGCGGGTTGCGCGTTGGCGCTGTTCTCCTCGACGACCAAATTCGACAGCCACACCGGTTGGCCCAGCCTCTGGCAGCCGCTGGACAACGCCGTCGCCAGCCACGTCGACACCTCCTACGGCGTGGTGCGCAAGGAAATCCATTGCCGCCGTTGCGGCGGTCACCAAGGACACGTGTTCGACGACGGCCCGGCACCTACCGGCCTGCGTTATTGCATGAATGGCGCGGCCATGACCTTCACGGCGGCTTAAGCCGATGTTTATCAATACTTATAAGGGAAGATCCCATGTGGCTTCTGGTTCTCGCGTATTTGGGCGGCGTGCTCACAATTGTCAGCCCGTGCATCCTGCCTGTTCTGCCTTTTGTCTTCGCTCGCACCGGGCAGCCGTTTATGCGCAGTGGCTTGCCGCTGTTAGCGGGGATGGCGGTGACATTCGCCCTGGTGGCCTCGCTGGCGGCAGTGGGCGGCGGCTGGGTGGTGCAAGTCAATCAATACGGGCGTTGGCTCGCGTTGCTGTGCGTTGCCCTGTTCGGTCTCACGCTGCTGTTGCCGCAACTGTCGGAGCGTCTGACGCGCCCGTTGGTGGCCGCCGGCAGTCGCTTGTCCGAAGCCGCTGGGGCCGATGCCAAGCCGCGTCCGGGCGCCTCGTTCCTGATCGGCGTGGCCACCGGTTTGCTGTGGGCGCCGTGCGCCGGGCCGATCCTCGGGCTGGTGCTTACGGGCGCCGCGCTGCAGGGTGCCAGCATCGGCACTACCTTGCTCTTGCTGGCCTACGCAGCCGGTGCTGCGACTTCCCTGGCGTTGGCGCTGCTGGTCGGCGGTAAAGTCTTTGGCTTCATGAAAAAGTCCCTGGGTGCCGGGGAGTGGCTGCGCCGTGGCCTTGGCGCGCTGATGCTGGCCGGTGTGGCTGCCATCGCCCTGGGCCTGGACACCGGCGTGCTGTCGCGGTTGTCGACGGCCTCCACCGGTGGCCTGGAGCAAAGCCTGGTGGACAAACTCAGTGCCAAGCCAGAACAGAAGAGCGGGGCGATGATGGCCGGTGGCGCGATGATGGCCGCTGCCAGCCACAGCGACGCCTTGCCGATCGAAGGCACGCTGGCGCCGCTGGAGGGCGCCGTGCAGTGGCTCAACAGCCCGCCACTGACCGCGCAAGCGCTGAAAGGCAAAGTAGTGCTGGTGGATTTCTGGACCTACTCCTGCATCAACTGCCTGCGCACCTTGCCGTATGTCAAAGCCTGGGCCGAGAAATACAAAGACCAGGGGTTGGTGGTGATCGGCGTACACGCCCCGGAATTTGCCTTTGAGCGTGACGTGAACAATGTCACCAAGGCCATGAACGACCTTGGCATTACTTACCCGGTGGCTATCGACAACAACTACAAGATCTGGCGCGCCTTCAATAACCAATACTGGCCGGCGCATTATTTTGCCGATGCCAAGGGCCAGATCCGTTATCACCACTTTGGCGAAGGCGACTACGCCGAGTCTGAGCGCGTGATTCAGCAACTGTTGCGTGAAGCCGGCGCGCCAAATGTCGCCGGGGGCCTGATCGAGGCAGACGCCAAGGGCGTGGAGCAAGCACCGGACATGAACGAGGTGCAATCGCCGGAAACCTACCTGGGCTTTCAGCGGGCGGAAAACTTCGTCAGCACCGCCACCTTGGGCACTGACAAGGTGGTGAATTACCCGGCCGCCGGCAACCTGGCGTTGAACAACTGGACCCTGCAAGGCCAGTGGAACGTCGGCGGCCAACAAGCCAGCCTCGATCAGGCGGGTGGGCGCATCGTCTACCGCTTCCACGCTCGTGACCTGCACCTGGTGCTGGGACCGGGCGCCGATGGCAAGCCGGTGCGTTTCAAGGTGACGATTGACGGCCAGGCCCCCGGCGATGCCCACGGCACCGATGTGGGCCCGGACGGCAGCGGCACGGTGACCGAGCAGCGTTTGTATCAGCTGGTGCGCCAGCCAAGCGGCGTGAAGGATCGCACCTTCAGCATCGAATTCCTCGACCCGCACGTGTCGGCGTATGCCTTCACCTTCGGTTAACCGATTTCTTGACCTGAGCACTCAACCTCTGAGTGGCTAACCCAATCAATGTGGGAGGGGGCTTGCTCCCGAATGCGGTGTGTCAGTCGGCACACCTGTCTCTGATACTGCGCATTCGCGAGCAAGCCCGCTCCCACATTTCGACCCCGTCTATTCAGCTGCACTGGAGTGACCGTGATGAAACTGCTCAAATTTTTTCCGGTGTTGGCCTTCGCTGCTTTCGTCGGCCAAAGCTCAGCCTTCTCCTTCGGCGCCTCCGACGATGCCGTGATGATCGCGCCGCCCGCACTGGACCTGCCCGCCGAGTCCGGCAACCTGCAAACCGCCGTGTTTGCCGGTGGCTGCTTCTGGGGCGTCCAAGGCGTGTTCCAGCATGTGCAAGGCGTGAAAAACGCGGTGTCCGGCTATGACGGTGGTGCGGCGAACACCGCGCAGTACGAGTCAGTCAGCGGCGGCGATACCGGCCACGCCGAGTCTGTATCGGTGACGTACGACCCGACCAAGGTCAGCTATGGCAAGCTGTTGCAGATCTACTTCTCGGTGGCCCACAACCCCACCGAACTGAACCGCCAGGGCCCGGACAGCGGCACCCAATACCGTTCGGAAATTTTTGCGCAGACTGCCGAGCAGCAAAAAGTCGCCCAGGCCTATATCGCGCAGTTGGACGCGGCCAAGGCCTTCGATAAACCCATCGTGACCAAAGTGGAGATGGGCAAGGCGTTTTACCCGGCCGAGTCCTATCACCAGGACTTCCTGACCGAGAACCCGTCTTACCCGTACATCGTGATCAATGACCTGCCGAAAGTGGCGCAGCTGAAAAAGCTGTTCCCGGACCAATACCGAGCAGAACCGGTGCTGGTCAAAAACCAATAACCCCTACCAGCGATAGAGCGATAGTTCCCACGCTGCGCGTGGGAATTGCGCAATCGACGCTCCGCGTCCGCTTTTAAAGGCGTGACGCGCAACGTCACAGTCGGTATTCCCACGCAGAACGTGGGAACAATCATCCCTTGGCTTTCGCCAGATATGGCGCCAACCGCCGCCCCATTTCCTCACCCAACGCCTGCAGCCCACTCAACGGCCGCACCATCACTTCAAACTCAACGATCTGCCCCAGCTCATTAAAGCGAATCAGATCAATGCCCTTAAGCTGCTTGTCACCCACCCGCGCGCTGAACTCCAACACCACACTGAGCCCATCGCCCGTAGCCAGTTCGCGATGATATTTGAAGTCTTCAAACACCTTGATCACCGTGTTGAGAATCATCGACACCACGGGCGCGCCAGGGTAGGGCGTGTGCGCCATGGGCGAGCGGAAGACGGCATCAGGCGCCAGCAGTTCAGGCAGCGATTGAAGATCGCGACCCGCCAGCATGGTGTGCCAGCGTTGCAAGGTTTGGGCGGCGGCGGGTGTCAGTGTCAGTTCGGACATGCTCTGTACCTGTTCTTAGGGTGGGAAGGCCTTTCACCTGCCCAACATAAGAGCGGCACAGAAGCAGGGTCAATCACCCGAACTGACAGTTAAGTGACTGCAACTCACACCACTTCCAGATACGAGCTATGAATCGCGCGCGCCAGCTCGCGTACCGTGTCAATAAAGTCCGTGAGCCGGCTGTGCAGGCCGTCTTCGAGGATTTCATCGATCCCGGTATAGCGCAGCCGCGCCTCAAACTCAGCCGCCAGGCGCTGCGCCGTGCGCCCATAACTGCCGGGCAAGTCCGCCAGGATATGGCTCAACTCCTCAATACACGCATGCAACGAACGCGGCACATCACTGCGCAACAACAGCAACTCCGACACCGAGCGCGCATTCAACGCATTCGGGTAAAGCTCGGTATACGCCTCGAATGACGACAACGCGCGGAGCAGGGCGCTCCACTGGTAATAACCGCGCGCCGACAAATCGCTGACTTCCTCCGACTCCTCGCCAAACATCTCATAGCGCGCATCCAGCAAGCGCAAGGTGTTGTCTGCGCGCTCGACAAAGGTGCCCAGGCGAATAAACCGATACGCATCGTTACGCATGATGGTGCCGGACGTAGCGCCCCGAAACAGGTGCGAGCGCTGCTTGACCCAGTCACAGAAGTGGCTGATGCCGTGGCGTGCCAGGCCACCGGCAGCGATGCTGCGCATTTCCAGCCAGGTGGCGTTGAGGTTTTCCCACATGTCGGCGGTAATGCGCCCGCGTACCGCATGGGCATTGCCCCTGGCAGCGCGCAGGCAGTTGTAGATACTGGCGGGGTTTTCTTCGTCGAGCGCGAAGAAGTGCAGCATGCGCATCGCGTCCAGTTGTTTGTGACGCTCCAGGTAACTCTCGAGTGTGCCGCTGCTGAGCAACGACATGGCCAGTTCGTCCAGGCCATCGCTGTGCCCGGCCTGGGGCATCAGCGACAGCGAATAACTGACTTCGAGCATGCGCGCCAGGTTTTCGGCGCGCTCCAGGTAACGGGACATCCAGTACAGATCTGCGGCGGTTCTACTCAACATACTCAGCCCTCCACCACCCAGGTGTCCTTGGTTCCGCCGCCTTGCGACGAGTTGACGATCAACGAGCCTTCCTTGAGTGCCACGCGGGTCAGGCCGCCGGGCACCAGGCGAGTTTCCTTGCCCGAGAGCACGAACGGGCGCAGGTCGATATGCCGTGGCGCGATGCCGTTTTCGACAAAGGTGGGGCAGGTGGACAGGCTCAGGGTCGGTTGGGCGATATACGCGTGCGGGCGCGCCTTGATGCGTTGGCGGAAGTCTTCGATCTCGGCGGCCGTTGACGCAGGGCCGACCAGCATGCCGTAGCCGCCGGAGCCCTGGGTTTCCTTGACCACCAGTTCCGGCAGGTGCGCCAGAACATGGGACAGCTCATCCGGTTTACGGCACTGGAAGGTCGGCACGTTTTGCAGGATCGGCTCTTCATCCAGGTAGAAGCGGATCATCTCCGGCACATACGGGTAGATGGATTTGTCGTCAGCCACGCCGGTGCCGATGGCGTTGGCGAGCACCACGTTGCCGGCGCAGTAGGCAGCCACCAGGCCGGGTACGCCGAGCATCGAGTCAGGGTTGAAGGCTTTGGGGTCGAGGAAAGCGTCGTCGATTCGCCGGTAAATCACGTCCACCGGCTTGGGGCCGTCGGTGGTGCGCATGAACACCTTGAGGTCATGCACGAACAGGTCGGCACCTTCGACCAGCTCCACGCCCATTTCCCGGGCGAGGAACGCGTGTTCAAAGAATGCGCTGTTGAAGCGCCCGGGCGTCAATACCACCACATTGGGGTTGTCCAGGCGGCTGGAGCTTTTCAGGGTCTTGAGCAGCAGGTTGGGGTAGTGGTCCACCGGCGCAATGCGCTGTTTGGCGAACACTTCGGGGAACAGGCGCATCATCATCTTGCGGTCTTCGAGCATGTAGCTCACGCCGCTGGGGGTGCGCAGGTTGTCTTCGAGCACGTAGTAGGTGCCGTCGCCGTCGCGCACCAGGTCGACCCCGGAAATATGCGAATAGATGCCACGGTGCAGGTCCAGCCCGACCATTGCCTTCTGATAACCCTCGTTGCCCAGCACCTGGTCCGCCGGAATGATCCCGGCCTTGATGATGCGCTGGTCGTGGTAGATGTCGGCAAGGAACATGTTCAGCGCATTGACCCGCTGGATACAGCCGCGTTCGATCACGCTCCATTCACTGGCGGGAATGCTGCGCGGGATGATGTCGAAGGGGATCAGGCGCTCGGTGTCCTGCTCGTCGCCGTAGAGGGTGAAGGTGATCCCGGCGCGGTGGAACAATAAGTCGGCTTCGCGGCGCCTCTGGGCCAGCAGTTCCGGCGGCGTATTGGCCAGCCAGCGGGAGAAATCCTGATAATGCGCACGGCACACGCCGTCTGCGTCATTCATTTCATCAAAGAAAGATCGAGCCATTCCAGTACCTTGTCAGTGCCTAAGGAAGCTTGAGTGGCACTGCCGCTTTAAAAAACGCATTTTTTTATGAACCCGTGGCGCAGGGTGCCAACAGGCCTGGTCCTTACTTTCTTATGGGGTCGGCTCTGGGTCGGGGGGTAACGAATGCTCCTGTATCCGGGCAGATGAATGGATAAAGCAATGCTTGTGCCGAAACTGGGCGCAACAGTGATTTACCTTGTGGCGGGGGAGCTTGCTCCCGCTGGAGTGCGCAGCGCTCCCGCTTTTTTTGGGGCTGCTGCGCAGCCCGGCGCGAGCAAGCTCACTCACTACAACGGCCCGCTCGCCACAAGAGTGCATGCCGTGTTCCAAAATGGTGCATGAACAAACTTGAACTTCGCGCAGCCCCGATTCTTCTAACAAGACTCGAAACAGTGTGGAGCACCGTCGTGCCCAGAATCATCTCTCCAAGCACCCCCGAAGCGGTCGTGAACGAACACAGTGAACACAACGCCAAGATCTTCGGTTCACCCAAGGACCGACTCGACTTTTATCGGCGCGAGATCCAGTACGAAACCACCATCCTGGCCAACCGTACCGACGCCTACCTCACCGCGCAGTCATTTTTGGTCATCGCCTTTGTCTCCGGCATGGGCAACCTGAACCCGGAATGGGGCAAGTTTTTCACCTTGATAGTGCCGGTGTTCCTGGCCTCCCTTGGTGTGCTCAGCTCCCTCAACGCCTGGCCGGGTATCCGTGCTGCGTACGAAATCATCGACCATTGGCATTACAAGCAGAGCGAACTGCTGCGCAGCGAGCCGGTGATGGGCTTGGCTTATGACGATTCGCCACTGTTCTGTGAGACCGAGTCGTCTCACAAGGGCTATCGCAAGTCGCTGCTGTTCTCGATGCGTGCGCCGTGGCTGTTCATGGTGTTCTGGGTATTGCTGGGCGCTTACGCGTTTTATATTCAGGTCGATAACCCGGTCTCATAAGACAATTGGAACTTCATCGCCCCATGCAGGACCTTACCTTGACGCAGCCTGTGTTTTCCAAAACTGCGAAGAGGTGACCCATGACCACAAGTAACGATCCGCAAGTCAGCAACCGCAACGACCCGGCTATCGACGGCGGCGAACCGGCCCCCGGCACCGCCGCCGATGCGCCTAAAGACCCAACGCCGGCGAAAGACCCCAAAGCCAAGGACAACGACTACAGCCCGGATTTCAAGCCAACGCCTGAGCCCAAGCCTGAAACCGATGCTGATATCGACACCCAAGGCGGTTAGAGGAGACGGTCATGTCAAAAGTCGACGAAGAAGAACTCAATGACCCGGGCAACGAAGACCCGGGCTCATTGATGGATGATGCGCAAGTGCCGCTGAACGATCTGGATGACGCAGCGGATGTCGGCCACACCGAGAACCAGCCTGACTAACCTGGCCAGTGCTCGGCCGTGGCTCGCCCGTCGGCGTAGCCACGGCCGTGTGCTCAAGAAAAATGACGTGGGCGGTAGTTGATGAAGGTTTCTTGGCTCGAAGGCAAGCCGTCCAGGGGCGTGGTGTCGACGATGATCTTTTGCCCGTGGCGTTTAAAGACTTCATGCGCCGTCCCTTTTGCGGCCTCATCTCGAATTAGAATGCTCGCCATCGCCTTGGCCTTCTCGGGTGTAAGCCCCCGATACCGTTGATTGAGTTTCACCGCCAGTTGATTACGGTCAGCGGTCACACCGGTGGCGCCGTAATTCATGGTTACTGGCCCTTCAAAGGCTTTGACGGGACGTTCGATAAGGGTTTGAAACTCATGCGCGAAGGATGTACTGATACCGTCCGCGCCGTGGCAGACCAGCAAGCGCACATTATCGTAATGCATCGGGTTAACATTCTTACTTTTCAATAACTCCAGCAGGCCTTCTGCGTCATACGCGACGCCGTCAACCACGACTTTGGTGCCGTTGAACAGCAGTGGATCAGAGGGCCCGGGTGCGACACCATGGGCGGAGATGTTCAGGCGCGTAGTGCCTTTGTAGGTGTCCTCAAAGGTGTGCATCTGGCTGCCGATAAATTTCAGATTGTGCATGGGGCCACCCATGCGCACGACATTGTCACTCCTCAAACCCCGGCTGAGCAGGCTGTCATCGATCTTGCCTGCGACGCTGCCGTCGATGGGTGCGGACCTTTGGGCGATAAAGCCTTTCAGGGGTTTTCCATACACGTGCTTTTTGCGTGGATCATAGGCGTACCAGGTGCTGGTTGGTTCATCCAGCTTGGCCAGGGCCGTGCCTTCATTGATACCCTGCGCCGACTTGTAGGTGCCCTGGGCGATGTCTGGGTGTTTGATCACATCCAGCAGGTCCACACTGCGCGTGGTCCCACGTAAATAATTGATGCCCTTTTGCGTCGCCGCTAATGTCCTGCGCGTTCCGGCCCAGGCGCTACGGGCCAGATCATCAATACCGCTCAAGGGATTGAGGCTGCCCACGGCCGCTCGCCCGACAATCTTCACGACCTGGGCGACCTTGCCCAAGGCCGAAGCCCCGGCGGCCAGGGCTTTAGCACCTCTGGCCGCGACACCTGCGCCTATCACGAAACCAAAGATATCCACGATCAGATCGTTGGCAGCCTCATTAAAGTTGCCCTTTTGAAAGTTGACGATCGCCGAGCGAAACGGGATCAGGTTCAGGGCAAACTCCCCAACACTTTCATGTGTGGGTACTTCGGTGTCGAAGGTGGTCAAGCCCTTGGCTGATTGCCTGGCAGCAGGCAGGTCAATGTCCTTGAGCACAGCGTCGACTATATAAGCGGTCCTGTCACTGCTGAAACTGCGTGGAACACCTGGGGTGCCAGTAGCCTCATCGGTCAACCCCGGTGCGTATTCACCGCTGGGCGTGATGACTTCAAACAGTGTGTAAGGGCGGATACCTACGTTCGTACGGTCGCCCGTCTCAAAGTCTCCCAGGTCACGACGCGGGATAATCTCGCTTTTCAAACGATTGATATCATACGTCTTGAACTTGCCGTTGCGTTCCGTCTTGACCAACACGCTGCCTTCAGTGGCACGTTTGCGTCTGGGCTGCCCGGTATTTTTCCTGGAAAGGTTCATTTGTTTGACGACGGTTATTTTTCCGTACTCCAGATTCTGACGGTCCTCCAGCGGCAGTGCCGAAATCATGTGCTTGATCTGGGCCTTTGTGGTTTTTTCCAGGTCAGTGGCGAAATTCGAGAATGCCGCATCGAATGTCGGGCTAATGTCCCCAATCGACTTGATCGCATTGAGCGCCTTCTGAATATCAACGTCGGGTGATGAAGAAACCCATGTGCCTGTTGGCGGGTGCTTTACCGCGCCATGATCTATGGCTAAACCCACCCCTGGTTGTAGGGCCAGGGCTTGCCGGCCGAACGCTCCAAGGTCGTCGTTCGGACCAGGGGGCGCAGAGACCGCTGCGCGCCCATCCCTGCACAGGTCCAGCACTGAGTAAGGGCCAGGAAAATGCCTGTTGGAGGGCTGCAGGGTGATGCACTTTTTTTCAAGCTGCTCGGTACTCATGCCCGGCAGTGCCTTTTTCAGCAAGGGGAGTGCCGTGTCGCTCATCGTGGGGACGGTTTCAATAGAGGTCAGTGCGGCAGCTTTAAGCTCGCCGATCTGAGCATTGAAAGCCGTACGTACCGCTTCCATCGCTTCACTGGTCTGGGGGAATCCCAGCCCGTGGGCCACCGCCCAGTCCTTGAGCGCTTGGCTTTGAGCGAGGTATTCATGGCGCTGCTCTTCAACGGTGACGGGGGCAATGCTTGCGTAGTGCATGACCTCCCAATACGTCATCGCCGCTGTCGCACCGGGAGATTTTGCTTCGATACGACCCACCGCGGTCACAAAACTGACCCAGGAATGCGAGCCCAGCACGATCGCGTCCGGTATTTGTTTTACGAGAAACTCCGGCGCTCGCGTGGAGAGCCTCAAGGTCGAGTAAAGGCCGGCGGTTTGAAGACTCGTCACCTTGCCACCCGTCACCAGTGACACGTGCAACTCATTTAAGACCGTTGCGGCGGTCTTGCCTGCGTTGCCGGCTGTCATCAACCGATACCCTTCGATATTCAGGGGGGAATCGTCGTTTTCAACGGCCGTCTCAGCGTGCTTGTCCACGCTCAAAGCGGCCAGCAGCCAGTCATCTGCGCTACCTTTGACTGACTTCGCGTCGAACTCGGCTTGAAGGGCAGCACCCAGCGCCTTGCCCTTGGGCGACCCCACCAGGTTGTCGATCAAAAGCCGTGGGTTACGTGCCTCAGGCGCGGAAATCGGCCATTTATCCAACAGGTACTCCAGCACGTTCTTGAAGGCGCCCAGGTCAATACCCCCCGGCTTGCCTTGAGCGATCATGACCTTCAAGTCCTGGTAAATCGTGGGGTCGACAGGCTGAGGCCACCCCAAGGCTCCCGAGTAATCGCCGTGCACGGGCGCGTGAGGTTCGGGCGTCATCAGCGCTTTAGCGAGGTTGTCCAATTGTTCGAGGGTGCTGGGGATGTTCATCCCGTGGTCATCGAGATACTGCCTGAGGCTTATGCCGTTGGACTTGTCCGCCTTGGCCGGCTTGTAACTGCTGTCTTGGGGTACATAGACCTTCAGCTTGATCAGTTCATCGTCAATCCCGACTTCGTCTTCATCACCGTTCTGAACACGCCTGGACAGATCCTGCAGGTTGTAGCTGGCCTGGTATCGGCTATCGATATCGCCCAAAGCGGACCTATGGCGCTCAAGCACGGTTTGACTGCGGCTTTTACTCAATGCCCGATCCTGCTCCGGGGGCAGTTGAACAAATGACTTATCCCGCAGAAGCTCCACGGCGCGCGCCTGGGCAGCAGCGCGTGTGGGTGTTGCGGGTTCTTGATAAAACTGTCTGATTGTTTCGAGCGGAGCGCGCTCGCTGTCAGCACTCTGGGGAGGGTTTACGCTGGCCGCGTCATCGCCCACCACGACAATCTCCGCTGCCGCCAGCACCGGCCCGCTTATCGCTGCCCAGCGTGCATCACTCTGGTTCAATGTGTGCAGCACACGTTGCGGGTCACGTTCACGCTTGAGTCTGAATGAAATCTCACCCGAGCCGGGTTTGAGCACGACTGTTGTAGGGTCCACGCCAACTTCAGTCATCCATTGGCGAATTTCCTGGGATTGCATCGCGAGGCCCATCTGCGACCACCACTGCCCGAACGTTGAGGTTGAGGGAATGGGATAGACGTGGATGGCGGCGTCATGCGTCGCATCGCCGTTGATCTCAAGCAGTGCCGCACGGTAGAGCGGCGCCAGTTCGTTATCGCCCTCGGTGTGAGCATCGGCGGGTAACACCGGAGGGGAAGACAGGCCAACGTGGTGCGTGGGGGCGGGCTGTTCATTGGCTGCTGCTGGCGCACTGGCCGTAGGGTTGGGGCCGTTTTGCAACGTGGAAACACTGGAGGAGGCTGATATCATTCGGGTCTCAGTATGGGAAAATCAGACGGGCATCGGTAGGGTTAATCTGTTGAATACCCCCTCTATGTGTCTGAAACTTCCCAAGTCATTCCCTGAAAGTGTCCGTCAATCATTTACCGCATATTGCCTCACTGTCCTGGCTTGATGTCCGGGTGATGGTGGCGTTACTTGGCACGTCGCTCATACCACGCCAGCATCGGCTGGGTACTGAGGCCATGCACGACGATGCTCAAGGCGATCACTGACACGGTAAGGTTCACCGCCACTGCGCTGCTGGTGCCGATCAGCCCGTGGTTGAGCGCGTAGAACAGGTAGTAGATGCTGCCGATGCCGCGAATGCCGAACCAGCCAATCAAGCCGCGCTGGCGGTAATCGATCAACTTGCCCCACGGCATCGCCAGCACACTGACGGGTCGAATCACGCAGAACAGCAGCGCCGCCACTGGCAGTGCTCGCCAATCCCAATGGCTGATCAGCACGATGCCCAGCACGGTGACCAGAAATACCTCCATCGAACGTTCCACCAGGCTCCCGAACGACAGCATGTCGCCCATCATCACCCCGGCGGCGATTTGCGTATCCGCCAGCTCACTCACATCCCCCTTTAACGCTCTATCCGGCTCCACCTCCAGGTGGCCGACCACCGGCAGCGCCAAATGCTCCGAGGGGGTTTGCGAGTTGCCGGTGGATTTGAATTCGGCCTGGCGCAGGCCCAGCCCGGCGGCAAATACCGACAGAAAGCCATAGCCGCCCAGCGCTTCAGCCACCACGTACGCCAGGGCAATCAATGCCAGGGTCAGGTAATCGTTGGGCGACAAGGTGCTGTCTTCATTGGTAATGCGCATCCACAACGTCATACGACCGATACCGCGGCCCATCCAGTAGCCGGTCAACAGCCCGACCGGCACGGCCCACAGCAGGTTTTTCAACACCCAGCCACCGAGCCAGTCGCCGTCAAACCCGCCGTGTTGCATGAACAGCAGTGCAAAGATCACAAAGGGAAACGCAGTGCCATCGTTCAACCCGGCTTCGCCGGACAAGCCAAACCGCAGCGCGTCATAGTCTTGAGCATTGTTGACCTGAACCAGCCCAGCCAGCACCGGATCGGTGGGCGCAAGAATGGCGCCGACCAACAGCGAAACACCCCATGGCAACGCAAACAGGTAATGCAGCGCCAGGCATACACCGAGGATGGTCAGCAGCATCACCGGCCCTGCCATGCCATACGCAACGCGCCAGGTGCGATGCCGCAGTGGCAACCGCAGTTTCAAGCCGCTGACAAACAGGGAAAACAGCACCGCGACTTCTGTCAGGTGCTCCATCCAGCGTGCGGAGCCTTTGATATCAAGGTGCAACAGGTCGACGCCGAGCGGGCCGATGGCGACGCCCAGCAACAGGCACACCGCCGAGGTGGTCACCGGCATCCAGCGCAGGTAGGAGGAGGTGAGGGCGAGGGTCAGCAATACCGCACCCAGTACGGCCAACCATAGAATAAATGTCATCGAGCGTGCACCGGGCCGTGGTCTGTCCAGGTTGGAGGACGACGGCCGGGTGCTGGTTCAATGTACTTCGATCAGGTTCCGATCCAGGAGTGCTCGGCACCCACCTTGATGTTGAACTGATAGCGAAGCGGAAAGTAATGTTCCTTCATCTTCTGTATCTGGTTATGCAGAAGGTCTGGAGGCGCAATACCATTTCTGTTGTAGGCCTCACGTACGTCCGTTGTGACGTCGACAATCGGGCCCTTCGCCACGAGCACTCGATCGGTTACCTCGGCTTCCTTGGTGAGTCCATCAATTCCCAGGTCGTACATATCGGGTCTTTTCGACTTCAGGACGTCGTTAAACGTATTAGGCCCCACGGTATCGAAGATTTTTTTCTCATAATCGAGGAACTCAGGGGTGTAGATAACCGCGCCATCAGCCCCTCGGGAAACAGTCGGTCGACTGGCCGCGAAGTAGGCTTTGTTCGCGGCGAACCGTTTGTTCATCTCAGTGATCATGTTTTCAAGCACAGGATTACCCGAACGTGTAGCAAAATTGCTCGTGTTGTAGAAGGTTTTATAGTCGGTGACCCTATGCACACTCGGCGCGCCAAGCAGCACGTCGTCCGCGCCGGCCACCAGCGAATCGGCACTGATCTTGCCTTGAATGACATCATCGGTATCGAGGTACACCCCGCCATGTTTATGCATGATCGGATAGCGTGCCACGTCCGAAGCAGCGGCCAGGTTTTTCCCTTGCCCTTGCCGGAAGTAGGTGTACATCTCGCTATTCTTCACCTGTTTGAAGGCCTCATCCTCATGCAGATTCACGACGGTCACGCCGGGGACCTTGCTCTGCAGTTTGGCCTTTATCTGTTGGAAAATAGCCGGGCTGTCGGCATCAACATGAAGAATGGATTTGTACCCCGGGGCCTGATTGGCATTCTTGGCCAGGTTGTCGATCAAGTGCGAAGGCATCTCCTGGCCTGCCCAAAAGTAGTGCAGCTGGGCCGGCACAGGTTTTACGTTTTTCGGAATGTTTACAACCAGCGGCGTCGCAATATCAGCCAGCTTGTACGTTTTCGATTCCAGCTTCTTGGCGTTTGAAAACTCATCAATCGTTCCGCGCTGCCATTTGCCTTTGCCCGTTCTCCAGTAATAGTGAGTGTGTATTTTATCGGTCCCTTCAATGAGTCGGCTTTCTGTCCAGGCGCCGGCTGTACTGTTGAAGGTGACGTCACGATCAACCCCCTGATAGTTGAGCGAGAAGGGCGAGGCGGAATGTTTCGTGAGTTTAATATCATCCATCGGCACCGCAAAAATACCGTTGCCCAAATTCCAGCGTACAGGGGCGCTGCCCGCGCCCCCCAGCAGCTGCTCGGCTCTTGCGGCGGGCACCCATCCGGATGCGCCCAGGTCTTTGACCGGTATATCCGGGCCCGCGCCTTTGGGGTGGAGGATGACGCGCTGGCCGTCCTTTAACCGCGATTCATACAGCAACCCATCGACCCGTATATATTCTTTTTTACTCAGCCCCACATACACGTTGCTCTGTAAACCTTGGGTCGATAATGCGTGCGAGGCGAGGTATTTGGCTTCATAGCCCAATAGAGTGCGGTCCAGTGTTCTGACGTCACCATTGGCTGCAACGCGGCTGGGGGTGAAATCGCGCAGCGGTGGGCCAAAGGCGCGTTTGTTCAAGGCATCGTATTGATGCCAGTTACCCTGGAACATCACGGCCTGTCCCTCGACCGTTTCTTGTCCGACCTTGAACCTGCCGGTTGCCACCAGGCCGTGATGCCGGCTGGCGTTTTGCACGGCGTCTTCACTTGCGATTGCGCGCAAACTGTTGGGGTCGGCGCGCATGGGCGGGTCGGGGATGAAGTTCGCCCGCGGTTTGCCGAAGGCTTGCTTCGTGCGTGGATCGAAGGCGTACCACTGATGGGTCGCCTCATCGAGTTGGGCCAGGGCTTTAGTGCTGCCCGCACTATTGGCCGCTTGGAGTGTTCCCTGCGCAACATCGCCTCTTTTTGCCAACTCAAGCAGATTGACACCCGAATACGAGGCGCGCAGTTGTTTGACACCCTTATAGGTTTTATTGGCCACAAAGCGCCCGGCCTTGAAAACACCCCGCGCCAGATCATCAATACCGCCCACGGGGTTAAGTGCGCCAACCGCTGCCCGGCCGATAATCCTGGACACGTGGCCGACTTTGGAGAGCGCGGACGCGCCGGCCAATACGCCTTTCGCGCCCTTGGCGGCGGCGCCGAGGCCGACCGCGAAACCAAAGATATCGAAGGCCAGATCGACAAGGCCGTCGGTAACCTTGCCCTCTTTGAAATTGTTAATGGCGGACCTGAACGGGATCAGGTTCAGGGCAATCTCTTGAACGATTTTGTAGGTTGGGACTTCAGTCTCATAGGTTGTTGCCCCCTTGGCGTATCGGCGTACCGCAGGCAGATCCATATCCTCGAGCACTGCATCAACGAGGTATTGGGTTCGGGCACTGGTGAAGCTCTTGGGCACACCGTGCGCACTTTGGCTTTCGTCCGTGATCCCAGGTGAGTACTGGCCCGCAGGCTTTATCCGGTCGTATCTTTTACCTTTGGACGGGTACCAACCCTCGGTTGGCGCTTTTTCAGCATACGTCTTGCCCGGCCGCCGGGTGACGGTGCCCTTCAGCCGGTCGATTGCATACGTCATCACGTGCAGGTTGCCGTTAACGTTGCGTTCAGTCTCGACCAGCAGCACGCCGTCTTCAGTACGCAGGGGATAATCCGGCCTGTCGTAGTCAACCTCTCTGCGCACGGTTATTTTGCCGAACTCCAGATTCTGCTTGTCTTCAAGCGGCATTTTGGAAATCAGGTATTTGAGCTGCGCCGACGTGGTCTTTTTGACGGCGTTGGCATATTTCGAATAGTCCTCATCAAACTGCTCCGTCGGGCGTGGCAGGTCTTTGAGTTTTGGCAGCACCTCGTTGATCTTCAACTCATCTGATGATGAGACCCACACGCCAGGCGTCCCGTCAGCTGCAATGCTGATACCGCCTCCCGTCAGGATTTTGAAAATAGTACGCCCCGTGCTGCCCCAGTCACTGTTCGAGTCGGGTGGTGCGCCTACCAGCGCTCTGCCGTCGATATACAGGTCCAACAGTGAGTAAGGGCCGGGGAAGTGGCGGTTGGAGGGCTTTGAGGTAATACATTTTTTCTCGAACAGCTTTGGGTCCATGCCCGGCAAGGCTATTTTCAAGTGTTCGGTCGCTATGGCGACGGTCGTCGGCATCTCTAAGTCTGGCGTGGCAGCGGCCTCGCTCAGCTCACGCAGCTGCGTATCGAACTCCTTGCGCACAGCGGCCAAGGCGGTATCGGTCGTCGGGTAGTCCATGCCATTGGGGGCCGCCCATTCCTTGATCGCCTGGTTCTGAGCGGCATATTCAGCCTGGCGTTCTTCATCGGTGATCGGGGCAGTGCTGGCGGCGAGCATGATGTGCGCATAGCTCATACCGGCTGTCGCGCCGGGCGCTTTTGCTTCTATGCGCGCGACCGCCGTGGTGAAACTGACCCAACTGTGGGTGCCTGCACCTACCTCTTTGGGGATGTCCTGGACCAGGAATTCCGGCGCTCGGCTGGCGAGCATAAGGTGAGCTTGTACCCGTGCTGTTTGCGCGGAGGAGGCCTTGTTGTTGGACACCAGATGAGCCGCCAACGCCTCCACGACCGCCGACGCAGATTTGTTGTGGTTGGCAACTGACACCAGCCTATAGCCCTCGATTTCGGTTGCGCCACCCGAGCCGCCTTTGCTTCCCACGCTCAAGGCCGCCAGCAGCCAGTCGGTGGCGGTGCCTTTAACCGAGCGGGCCGCGAATGTGGCCTCAAGGGCCTTGCCCAGTGCACTGCCTCTGGGCGATTTGACCAAGTCATCGATTAACAGTCGCGGGTTGTTTTGCTCCTGCGCAGAGATTGGCCTGCCGTTGAGCAGGTAATCGAGCACGTTTTTAAAGGGGCTCAACGCGATTGCGCCGAGCGTACCCGTGCGTATGTCTGCCCTCAGTTGTTCCTGGCTTTGCTGGTCAAGCGGAACAGGCCAACTCAGCGCGCCACCCAGGTCGCCGTGGGTGGCAGCCTTGGGGGGCGTGGTGGTCAGGGCGTTTGCCAGGTTCACCACCTGTTCGTGGGTGGTGGGGATGTCCCAGCCATGATCCTGGAGCAGTTGCTGCAGGCTGACTTCGTTGGGGGTGTCAGGACCTGTTGGCCAATAGGTGCCGTCGGCGGATAGCGGGACGGTGTTCTGCAGTTCGGACTGGATTTGCCCGGCCTGTTTGCTGCCAGTGTTCAAAGCCTTCGCGAGACGCCCCAGCGTTTCGCCAGCCAGGTGCCGGTTGCGAATGTCACCCAGAAGCGCTTTTTGGTCTTGGAGTGCGTCCTCACTGCGCGATTTGATCAAGCCGGCAAAGCGGGTTGGATCAAGGCTTTTAAAGTGCTGGCCCTGGCTAAGCTCGTCAGCGCGGCTAAGCATCCCGGGGAACGTAAGGTCCTGCCGTTCTTTATAAAAACGCCCCACTAGCCACCACGGAACCGGTTCGCTCGGGCGCTCGACCGGCGGTGCAAAAGGAGCCTCTGCGCCAATCACGCGTGCGGCCTGAAGGATCGGCCCACTGAGGGCGGCCCACTGGTTATCGTCTTGGCCGACCGTATGCACACTCTGCAGTGGGTCGAGATAGCGCTCAAGGCAGAAGGAAACTTGACCGGATTTCGGGTGGAGTTTTATCGACGCGGGGTCGATACCTACAGTCTGAATCCACTGTTGAACGTCGGGTGATTGGAAGGCGTCATGCAAGTGCCGCCACCATTGGCCGAATGTGGAGTGGGGAGGAATGTAGTCGAAGTCGTCAACGTTGATACGCCGTCCGGCCAGGCTCAGGGCAATCGAGTACTGCGTTGCCAATTCACGGTCTCCCCCTGCACGCGTGGTGACTTCGAGTTGCGGCGGGGAAGCGTCGTCACGTTTTTGCCTGTGCAGCGGCGGCAGGGGGGAAGGTGCTGGCGCCTGTGACGGGTGAGGGATATCGGGAATGCGATGGGAAACGCTGTGCATAAGGTCTGTCGCCTGAGAAATAACAGGGAAGCCCCGGTCTAGAAGGCTCCCGAGGCGTTTACCTTATGTTGTGCTCAGGGTGGTATTGATTCCTTGGCTCGGTTTTTATGTCGTTACGCTGTGTGTCGAGCGCCGCAGCCACTGCCGGCACAGGTTCAATGTGGCGCCATCAACTGCGAGCCGATGGTTTTCAGGCGGATCATGTCCATCAACTGACGCAAGCCCGGCTGCGACTGGCGACGACTGGGGTAGTACATACATAACGGTTCGCCGATGCATGCCCAGTCCGGCAGGATTTCCACCAGGCGGCCGTCCGCCAGTTCCTGTTGCACGCGGTTGGACAGGCAATAAGCCACCCCCACACCCTGCAACGCCGCATTCACGATGGTCTCGGTGTCGGCCGCGCTGAAGTTGCCGGGCACGTCGATACGTTGTTGGCGCGGGCCATTGCCCAGTTCCCATTTGTAAGTGGTCTTGTCACCCAGGTACATACGGATGCAGGCGTGCTGCAGCAGGTCCTTGGGTGCCTGCGGTGTGCCGCAGCGGGCGAGGTAGGCGGGGGAGGCGACCATGATCCAGCGCAACGCGCCGGTCAGCGGCACCGCGACCATGTCCTGGGGCACGGTCGCGCCATAGCGGATACCGGCGTCGTAGCCCTCGGCAATGATGTCGATCAGATGGTCTTCAACGATCAGGTCCAGGCGCAGTTGCGGGTAAGCGTTGGCGAAATCGCCGAGGATCGGTGCCAACAGCAGCACGGAGGCATCGTGTGGCACGTTCAGGCGCAGGCGGCCAATCGGCGCTTCGCGATACAGCTCAAGCGTGTCGAGGCCGTCCTGGATCGTCGCAAACCCCAGGGTGAGTTTTTCTGCGAGCAGGGTGCCCGCGTCAGTCGGCTCCACGGCGCGGCTGGTGCGGTACAGCAGCTTCACGCCGAGGCGGGTTTCCAGGTTGCGCATGGTGTGGCTCAACGCCGAGGTGGTCACCCCAAGTTCGTGGGCCGCATGGCGGAAACTGCGGCGGCGGATGATCGCCATGAACACATTGAGATCGGCCAATTCGGAACGATTAAACGCAGCCATTACAAGCCTCTTTAGTAGGAGTTCGGTTGTACGGGGCGTTGAGCCCTATTCAACCTGGGATGATCTAGAGTAATTGCTTTTCTATGTATTGTTGCTGGCACAAGGAATTTTTCATGAGTATCGAGACCCTGCGCATAGCCGGGATTGATAAGGCGGTCTCGCGGGTTGCCCTCGGCACTTGGTCCATGGGCGGGCATTTGTGGGGTGGCGCGGATAATGAGCAGTCGAGCCGAACCATCCGCCATGCCTTGTTAAACGGCATCAACCTGATCGACACGGCGCCGGTGTATGGGTTTGGCCTGTCCGAAGAGCTGATCGGCAAGGCGTTGCACGGTGTGCGCCATAGCGCGGTGATCGCGACCAAAGCCGGCTTGCAATGGGACGATGGTACCCCCCGGCGCAATGCCACGGCCCAACGTATTCGTAAAGAAGTTGAAGACTCGTTGCGGCGTTTGGAAACCGACTACATCGACCTGTACCAGGTGCACTGGCCCGACCCGTTGGTGGCCCAGGAGGAAACCGCCGAAACGCTTGAGCAACTGCGCCGTGAGGGCAAGATTCTGGCCGTCGGTGTGAGTAATTACTCCTGCGCGCAAATGGACGATTTCAGCCGCCACACCGCGTTGGCCACCGTGCAGCCGCCGTACAACCTGTTCGAACGCGCCATCGACAGCAATATCCTGCCGTACGCCAAGCAGCATTCCCTGGTGGTATTGGCCTATGGCCCGCTGTGCCGAGGGTTGCTGGCCGGCAGCATGCATTCGGCCACCCGCTTTGGCGGTGACGATGTGCGCGCGCTCGACCCGAAGTTCAAGGCGCCGCGGTTTGAGCAATACCTGGCCGCCGTGGCGGCGCTGGATAGCTATGCCCGCGAATGCCACGGCAAGTCAGTGCTGGCGTTGGCGCTGCGCTGGGTGCTCGATCAAGGCCCGACGATTGCGCTGTGGGGCGCGCGTCGGCCGGAACAATTACGCGGCTATGAAGAGGCGTTCGGCTGGCAGTTGAGTGCCGATGACCTGACACATATCGACCGTATCCTCGCCAGCACGATAAAAGATCCAATCGGGCCGGAATTTATGGCCCCGCCCAAACGTTAAACCAGGTGTCCCGTCTCACAAAAACTGACCCTTTTAGACGGCGTCTGTTGTCGCCATGCTGCGTTGCCTGACAACAACAGCCACTCGTCGAAAGAGGATCGTATTTGCGAGACGGGACACGCGACAGGGATGTCAGCGACAACAATAACTGACATCTCCGTACGTTGAGGTTTTGCATGAAACGCGGTTCCCTATTCAAGATCGCCGGTGGTTTGCTCTGTGGGCTTGCGCTGGTCGGGGCCTGGCAATGGCGGGGCAACCCCGATGCCCTGTGGCACATCGTCAGCCAGCAATGCGTGCCCCATCAGCAACAGCAGCAAAACCCCGGCCCGTGCCTGGCGGTGGACCTGGACCGTGGCTACACGCTGTTCAAAGACCGCAACGGCCCGTTGCATGACCTGCTGATCCCGGTCGACAAAGTCACCGGCATTGAAGACGCCGCCCTTGGCCGTCAGTTACTGCCGCATTACTTTGCCCAGGCCTGGCGGCACCGCGCTGTGTTGTCTGAAGGGCTGACAAAACCGATTCCGGATAAGTTCGTGTCGGTGGCAATCAACTCGCGCTACGGCCGCTCACAGAACCAGCTGCATGTGCACATCGCTTGCCTGCGCCCGGATGTCTTTGCCGTGCTCAATAGCCAAACCCGTCACCTTGATGCGCAGTGGCAGGTGTTGCCGACTCGCCTGATGGGGCACACCTACAGTGCCCGCACGCTCTCGGCGGCGGATGCCGATGCGCTCGACCCATTGGCCGTGTTGCGTGAATACGTGGATGCGCAGGGCGACGCGATGAGCCAGTACAGCGTGCTGATGACGCCCCGCGCCGATGGCAGCCTGGTACTGCTGGCCACGCACCTGGCATTGACTGAACTGAACCTGGGTTCGGCCGGCGAGCTGCAGGACTACCGCTGTGACTTGATGAACCCACCCGGCGCCAGCGGGTTGCAGTCAGGCTGATGGTTAACCTGAAACTCGATCAAATGTAGGCGTGCCCGCATCAGGCAAGCTTCATTCACGACCTCTTTAACCGATAAACGACACCCACCCAAACCTATCCATTGAACGAGTGTTCAGTTTGCACTATGTTGACCGCATCCACCCATTTGCACGCAAACGGGTTCGCGCTTTTTCTTCTTGAACGAGAGGCCCTGGCATGCGGTTTTCCCCCTTCGTTGAACGAATTGCAGGGCAGGGCGTAGCCGCCTGGGACATCCACCACGCGGCGTTCCAGGCTGCCAGCCAAGGCGAAGACATCATCATCCTCAGCGTCGGCGACCCCGATTTCGCCACGCCGTCCTTTATCACCGATGCCGCCGTGAGTGCGTTGCGCGGCGGTGACACCCACTACACCGAGATCCCCGGTCGCCCGACATTGCGCGATGCGGTTGCTGCGCGCTACAGCAAAACCCTGTCGCGCCCATTGAGCGCCGACAACGTGATCATCGTGGCGGGTGCGCAGAACGCCTTGTTCATCAGCTCCCTGTGCCTGCTGCAAGCCGGTGATGAAGTGCTGGTGCTCGACCCGATGTACGTCACCTACGAAGCCACGCTCAAGGCCAGCGGCGCGACGCTTACGCGCGTGCCATGTTCGCCGGAGTCAGGGTTTCGCCTGGATGCGCAACGGCTCGCCGCGGCGATTACCCCGCGCACCCGGGCGATTTTCTTCTCCAACCCGAACAACCCCACCGGCGTAGTCCTCAACCCGCAAGAGCTGCAAGCGATTGCCGAGCTGGCCATCGCCCATGACCTGTGGGTGGTGGTGGATGAGGTCTACGAAAGCCTGGTATTTGACGGCCACTACCACAGCCTGGCCGCGTTGCCGGGCATGGCTGAGCGCTGCATTGTGATCGGCAGTTTGTCCAAATCCCACGCCATGACCGGCTGGCGGATCGGCTGGATCATTGCCGCGCCGCAGATGGTCGTTCATGCAGAAACCCTGGTGCTGAGCATGCTGTATGGCTTGCCCGGTTTCGTGATGGAAGCTGCCACCGCGGCGGTTCTGGCCCATGAGGAGGTGACGGTGGGCATGCGCGAAATCTACCGGCGCCGCCGTGACCTGGTCGTCGCCGGCCTCAGCGCGTGCCCGGGGATCAAGGTGCAGGCGCCGCAAGCGGGCATGTTTGTGCTGGTGGACGTGCGCGGCACCGGCCTGGGCTCATTGGATTTCGCCTGGCGGTTGTTCCGCGAAGCGGGCGTGTCGGTGCTCGACGCGGCCGCCTTTGGTGAGCCGGCGCAAGGTTTCGTGCGCTTGTCCTTCACCCTCGGTGAAGAACGCCTGGCCGCGGCCTGCCAACGCATCGTCGCGTTCGTCGCCAAGCTGTCGGGTGAGCCGCGTATCGCGGCCGCGCCGAAGATCGAGGTGGTGCAACCGGCCCAAGCCAAGAAGATGATTGAAGTCATCGACCTGCATAAGCGCTTTGGCAATATCGAAGTGCTCAAGGGCATTTCGCTGACCGCCCACGAAGGCGAGGTTATCTCGCTGATCGGCGCCAGCGGCTCGGGTAAAAGCACCTTGCTGCGCTGCATCAACATGCTCGAAGTGCCCGACCAGGGCAGCATCCTCGTCGATGGCGAAAGCATCAAGTTGAATTACGGCACCCCCGGTGCGCCACTGGTGGCCGACGCCAAGCAACTGGTGCGCATCCGCTCGACCCTGGGCATGGTGTTCCAGAACTTCAACCTGTGGCCGCACCGCACCGTGCTGGAAAACCTGATCGAAGCGCCCACCCAGGTACTGGGTGAAAGCCGTTCCGAGGCCATTGAGCGTGCCGAAGCCTTGCTCGACCGCGTGGGCCTGGCCGCCAAACGCAACGAATACCCGGCGTTTCTTTCCGGCGGCCAGCAGCAACGGGTGGCCATTGCCCGCGCGTTGGCCATGCGCCCCAAAGTCATGCTGTTCGACGAACCCACCTCAGCCCTCGACCCGGAACTGGTGGGCGAAGTGCTGCGCGTTATCCGCTCGCTGGCCGAAGAAGGCCGCACCATGATCCTGGTCACCCATGAAATGGCCTTCGCCCGGGATGTGTCCTCCAAAGTGGCTTTTCTGCACCAAGGCATGATCGAGGAAACCGGCACGCCGGACTCGGTGTTTATCGACCCACGCAGTGAGCGTTGCCGACAATTCGTCAACGCGCATCAAACTCGCTAACACCAAAAAAGACGGGGCAAATCATGAAATCCAGACGCATGGCAACGTGGTTGAGCAGTGCAGTGTTGATGTTGGCCGCAGGGTTTACCCAGGCGGCAGAAAAACCCATCGTGTTCGCGGTGGCGGCGGAACCCTACCCACCGTTTACCGTAAAGGGCGGCAACGGCCAGTGGTCCGGCTTTGAAGTCGACCTGATCCACAAGCTGTGTGAAGGCATGAAAGCCGAGTGTCAGATCAAGGAAGTGGCATGGGACGGCATCATCCCGTCGTTGCTGGCAAAGAAGGTCGACGTGATTTTCTCCTCGATGTCGGTCACCGATGAGCGCGAAAAGCAGATCGCTTTCAGTCGCGCCTATTACGATTCGCTGCTCGGTGTGGCGGGCCCCAAGGGCGCGACCGTGGACATCACCCCTGAAGGTCTCAAGGGCAAGTTGATCGGTGTGCAGATCTCCACGGTCAGCGCCAATTACCTGAAAAAATATTACGAAAACATCGCCGACCTTAAGTACTACGACACCCAGGAGTCGGCCAACGCCGACCTGATAGCCGGGCGTATCGACTACATGATGGCCGACGACACCGCCATCGCCATGATGGTCAAAACCCCGGAAGCCAGCGGCCTGGCGCATATCGCCAGCGTGCCCTACGACCCGATCATCGGCCGTGGTGTCGGCGCCGGTCTGCGCAAGGAAGACACCGCGCTCAAGGCGCGTCTGGACAAGGCCATCGGCGAGCTGCTGGTGAGCAAGGACTTTGATGACCTGTCCCAGCATTACTTCGGTGTGTCAGTCAGCCCGTGCAAGCGTAGCGACACCCCGGCGTATGTGAGCAAGACCTGCGACAGCCCGTACCAGCAAATCGCCCAGAAGACCGAATAATGCTCGATCTCCTCAGCTTTGGTGAACAAGGATGGGGCAACGCGCTGCTTAAAGGGTTATGGATGACCCTGCAAATTTCTGCAGGCTCGTTTGCCGTAGGGTTGTTGATCGGCTTGGTGGTGGCCTGCGCCAAGCTCAGCGCACCGCGCCCGATTGCACTCCTCATGCGCGGCTACACCACGGTGTTTCGCGCAGTACCGGAACTGCTGCTGATCCTGCTGCTGTACTACGCAGGCTCCATGGGCCTCAATGCGCTGATGCTGTGGCTGGGGTTCGAGCAGGTGAATATCAGCGGCCCGTTGGTGGCTATCCTGGTATTGGGCTTGGTTCAAGGCGCGTACGCCTCGGAGATTTTCCGTGCGGCAATCCTGGCGATTCCCCACGGCCAGATCGAAGCGGCGCGTGCGTTTGGCTTGAGCGGGTTTGGCCTGTTTCGCCGGGTGACCTTGCCGATCATGGCGCCCTACGCCTTGGCCGGTATGTCCAACCTGTGGATCAACCTGATCAAGGACAGCGCCTTGATCAGCGTGGTCGGCACCAACGAACTGCTGTACACCGCCAAGCAGGCGGCGGGTTCCACGCGTCACTATTTGCTGTTCTACCTCACGGCCGCCGCCTTGTATTACCTGGTGACGCTGGCTTCCAACTACCTGTCCGGGCGCCTGGAGCGACGTATTCGTCGCTGGATGCCGGTTGTCGAGTGAGCGGCCCATGCCTGAGTGGATAAGCTATTACGCGGGGCTGATCGCCAAGGGGCTGCAGACCACCTTGACGCTGCTGGCGATCTCAGCAGTGCTGGGCTTTGCCCTGGCGGTACTGGTGGCGTTGGCCCGCTTGTCGCGGCGCAAATGGTTGGCGCGCGGTGCACTGGCCTACACCAGTGTGCTGCGCGGCACGCCGCTGTTGATCCAGATCTACATTTTCTACTACGGGCTGGGCAGTTTGTTTGCTCAGTTCCCGATGGTGCGTGGCAGCTTCCTGTGGCCATTTTTGCGCGACGGCTATTGGTACATCGTATTTGCCCTGGTGCTGTCGGTGGGCGCCTATGTGGGTGAAGTGATTCGCGGTGGCCTGCTGGCGGTGCCCAAGGGCGAAATGGAGGCCGCGTCTGCCTTTGGCATGACCGCGCGCCAGGCCTTGCTGCGCGTGCGTTTGCCACGGGCGATGCGGCTGCTGCTACCGACCCTGGCCGGGGAGACGGTGATGTTGCTCAAGTCCACTGCACTGGCCTCGACAATTGCCGTGGTCGACCTGCTGGGCGCAGCCAACGTGGTGCGGGCGCAGACCTTGCAAATCTACCAACCCTTGCTATTGGTGGCTGGTGTCTACCTGTGCCTGACCTTCCTTATCGAAGGCGTCTACGCCATCGCCGAACGGCGCGGCACGCCACTGCGCAGGTCGGTGGGATGAACCAGAACCGTTCGTTGCAAGGGATTGCCCTGTGCTCGCTGGCCTACGCGTTCCTGGCGTTGCAGGACGCCGTGATCAAATGGCTGGTGGCCGATTATTCGGTGTTCAGCATTCTGTTCTGGCGCAGCCTGGTGGTGGTCGGCGCGTGTGTAATCGCCGGGCGTATGGGCTTGTTGCGCCGGGCCTGGACCTCGGTCAGCCGCAGGCTGCTGATCATTCGCGGGCTGCTGTCGTTGCTGGCGTGGTTGCTGTATTACACCGCCGCCAAGGACCTGACCCTGGCGGAAATGACCACGTTGTATTTCTCTGCGCCGATCATGGTCACGCTGCTCGCGGCGCTGATCCTCAAGGAGCGCGCCAGCCGGGGCCAATGGGTTGCGCTGATCATCGGCTTTGTCGGTGTCGTGATCGCCTGTCGCCCGAGCAATATGGTCGACCCGCTGCCCATCGCCCTGACGTTGGCCGCTGCGTTGTGTTGGGCATTCACCTATATCCAACTGCGCCAGGTCGACCCGACCACCTCGGTGCTGGAGCAGATGTTGATCACCAATGTGGTGTTCGTGATCTGCATGGCCGTGACCTTGCCCTGGACCCACACCCCGGCGCCGACACCCGCGTGGCTGGGCATGTTGGCCGCCGGTCTGGTCGGCGGTATCGGTCAGTTCCTGCTGTTTGCGAGTTTCCGCCGGGCCACCGCAACCTTGCTCGCGCCGTTCGAATACACCGGGTTGATCTGGGCGTTTCTGCTGTCGAGCCTGATCTGGGGCACGTCGATGGATGTGTCGTTGATCATCGGCGCGGTGCTGATTGCAGTCAGCGGCACCTTGGCGATGCTCAGCGCGCGTCACCCTGAATCACAGGACGTGGTCGGCGCTGAATGCGCCGTGACGCAACCCCTGTACCCAGCAGCGGCAGATGTGCAAGCCGTTGGCGGGGCTGAAAGTGCCGGGGTTGAGGCACCCCTCGAGCCAGAGCCCGTCAAGCATCGCCGATAGACCGATGGCAGCCAGGTGGCTGTCGTGGATCACCAGGTTTTCGCTGCGGGCCAAGTCATCGAGCAGCGCCTGGATCAGTGCCAGGTAGGCGCGATAGCTGTTTTCGTGGGCCTGGTTTACGTGGGGCGAGTGGCGGATCAGGCTCCAGAACACCACCCACACGCCGAGCAGGTCGGGGTCCATGACGCGCGGCGAAAAGGATGCACTGAGAAACGCATCCAGGCGTGCGGCGGCGCCTTCGGCCAACTCGACTTGAGCCCACAGCGCGCGGGTCAATTCACTGGCCAGCTTGTGGTAGGTCTCGGCGATCAGCGCATCGATGCTGCCGAAATGATGGTTGAGCAAACCCACCGAAACCCCGGCTTGCGCCGCGATCTTGCGCACGGAAATGCCGGCATGCCCGTCGCGGGAAAGGCTGGTGAGGGTGGCGGCAATCAGCAGGTCCCGACGTTCATCGGGGTCGGCACGGCGCAGTTTGGGAGGGTCGACGGTCACGGGAATGCCTTTGATGAAAGACCAGAGCGCTAAGGTTAGTTGAACGTGTGTTCAATCTCTAGCGATAAAATAATGTGAGGAGGGCAAGGCATGGCAAAAGACCTTTCGTGGCAGGTGGCCGGTGATTCCGGCAACGTGCTGCACATCGGCGCCTGGCGCTTTGAAGGCGACGGCAGCGGGCCTACGGTGCACCTGCAAGCGGGCGTGCACGCCGATGAAATCGCCGGGATGCTGGTGCTGCATCAGCTGCTGCCGCGCTTGCAGGCGTGCCAGGATCAGGGTCGTCTCAAAGGCACGGTGACCGTCGTGCCCCAGGCGAACCCCTTCGGTATCGGCCAATTTCGCCAGGGCAAGTTGCTGGGGCGTTTTCACGAGGCCACCGGGCAGAACTTCAACCGTGCCTTCGATCATTCCCTGGCCATGGAGCGCCCGGCGAGCAACCTGGCGCAGTGGCAAAAAAGCCTGGTGCAGTTAGCCGCCGCCGCCGAACTGGTGCTGGACCTGCACACCGACGATGAGGCACTGCCTTATCTCTACATTCACCGCAGCTTCTGGCCAGAGCAAGGCCTGGCGCTGGCGGCGGCGTTGCAGGTGGACGTGGTGATCGTCTGGGATGACGGCGGTGACGGCTCCTTCGAAGAAACCCTCATCAACCACGGCGCGCCGCGCTTGGCGGCGACTATCGAATTGCGCGGCCAAGCGGATGTCAGTGATGCGCTGGCGCAGCAGGATGCCGATGGGTTATGGGCCTGGCTGTGCATCAACGGCGTGATTGATGAAGTGGCGGCCATCAGTGAATGGCAAGGCGAAGTAGTGGACATGGGCTGCATGGAAACCATCCTTGCGCCCTGCGCCGGAGTGCTGGTGTTTGAAACCGGCCTGGGTGATCAGGTCGAAGAAGGCCAGCGTTTCGCCCGGATCATCGGCCGCCCCGGCGACCCAACGTCAGAAGTGATTTTGCACGCCGCGCAGACCGGCCGCATGGTTACCCGCCACCGCGAGCGGTTGGTGGCGCAGGGTTCGGTGGTGGCCAAGTTTACCGGCACGCGGTTGTCCGACAGCTACAGTGGCGGGGTGCTGGACCCGTAGTGCAGCTCCGCTTTTCTGTGGGAGCTGGCTTGCCTGCGATGGGGTTAGGTAGATTGAGTACATATCCGTTGCTGCGGTAACGGCTTCGTATGGTTTCGCTCTTACAGCGAGTCACTTTTGGCAAACGCCCCAAAAGTAACCAAAAGGTCTTTGCCCCACCACTCGGTGCCTCGCTAAGGCTCGGCATGCCCTCACTCCGGCTTGAATCCGTGGGCCGCCGCGATGGGCCATCCTTGGCCCAGCGCGGCTAACCCGGCGTCCTGCCGGGTTACCCACGGATTCAAGCCTGCGTTCGGCCATCGTGGTTAACGGGGCCTGTCAGATCAAAATCAAGATCAAAAGCAGAGCACGGCGGCCTAGTAGCCGACCTGAGTGGTTGAAGCAAAAGCAGGGCAACAGCACAGCAAAAACAGATCAGAAGCAGAGCTGCTTTTCTGTGGGAGCTGGCTTGCCTGCGATGCAGACAACTCGGTAAATCAGTGAGACACAGTCGATGCCTTCGCAGGCAAGCCAGCTCCCACAATTAGACCGAGAACAGCTTCAGTAAACAGGTCGGCTGCCAGGCCGCCTCGAGTTTGCTTTTGATCTAACCACTCAGGTCGGCTACTAGGCCGCCGTGCTGTAGATTTTGATCTTGATCTTGATCTTAGGCGCCCCGTTAAACCACGCTGGCCGAACGCAGGTATTACGGAGCGGGTAAACCGGCAGGACGCCGGTTTAGCCGCGACGGGGCAGGGACGGCCCGTCGCGGCGGCCCGCGGAGTAATGCCGGAGAGAGGGCACACCGAGCCTAGGCGAGGTGCCGAGTGGTGGGGCAAGAGCCCTTTTGGTTACTTTTGGGGCTCTTTTCCAAAAGTGACCCGCCGTAAGGGCGGAACCAATATCAGCCAATACCGCAGCAACGGATATGTACCCGCGCCCCCCACGACACCCGCAGAATTCAATTCGTAAAAAAGATGTGTAGATACCCATGGCCATCGCAGGCAAACCAGCTACCACACAAATGCAGGTCAGCGATCAGCCAAATTACCCTGCGCCAGCCCGACTACCTTAGCCCAAACATAAACGGACCTTTCACCGGGCAATTCTGGCTTTTTGCCTTGATCGCCAACCCCACATCAAGCAGTTCATTGCAGATTTGTGCGACGTTTTTCGGCGTTACATACATGCGTTGGAGGCCATGACGCGTCCTGATTTTCCCACAATGACTGTGGGCAGAACGTGCGGGTCGAGGGTTCTATTCCTCTGTCTTGTAAATTTCATTTCATGCGAGTCCTAAAAACACGTGTTTTACGCTCCAGCACTTGATGAAACGTTTAATCAAACGATAAACGGCACACGCAAGCGCTTGCGTAAGGAAATGTAACTGGACTAGAGTCGGCAGCACTCGACTACAAAAATAATAATTCCAGGAGCTCATCCATGAGCCTTGAACCCTTGCTTGAGATGCAGGGCATCAGCAAAACCTTCAATGGTTTGCGCGTGCTCAAGAATGTCGGCCTGAAGGTCTACCCCGGTGAAATTCACGCGTTGATGGGGGAGAACGGCGCCGGCAAATCGACCCTGATGAAAATCCTTTCCGGCGCTTACCAGGCCGACCCCGGCGGTACAATCCGCATCGACGGCCAGCCCGTTGCCACCTTCGACCCCGCCACCGCCAAAACCCTCGGCATTGCTGTGATCTACCAGGAACTGAGCCTGTGCCCGAACCTGAGCGTGGCCGAGAACATCTACCTGGGCCGCGAACTGCGGCGCGGCTGGACCATCGACCGCAAGGGCATGCAGGAAGGCTGCATTGAGGTGCTGCAACGCCTGGGCGCCGAGTTCAAACCCGCCACGCCGGTCAGCAGCCTGTCGATTGCCGAGCGCCAGTTGGTGGAAATTGCCCGCGCGCTGCATGCCCACGCCAGGATCCTGGTGATGGACGAGCCCACCACGCCACTCTCGTCCCGTGAGACCGACCGCCTGTTTGCCTTGATCAAGCAGCTGCGCAGCCAGGGCCTGGCGATCATCTATATCAGCCACCGCATGGCCGAGATCTACGAGTTGTCGGACCGGGTCTCGGTGCTACGCGACGGCCAGTACATCGGTGAATTGACTCGCGAAGCCTTGTCAGCCGAAGTGCTGGTGAAAATGATGGTCGGTCGCGACCTGTCCGGCTTCTACAAGAAGGAACACGCCGCCTACAACCCCGGCAACGTGGTGATGCGTGTGCGTGACATGGCCGATGGCAAGCGCGTGCGCAACTGCAGCTTCGACCTGCATGCCGGTGAGGTATTGGGCATTGCCGGGCTGGTCGGGGCAGGGCGCACGGAGTTGGCGCGGCTGATCTTCGCCGCCGACCCGCGCACCTGCGGCACGCTTGAAGTGGTCGGTAAGACCGTGACCCAACTGCGCAACCCGGCGGACGCGATTCGCGCCGGCGTGGTGTACCTCACCGAAGACCGCAAGGCCCAGGGGCTGTTTCTCGACATGAGCGTGGCCGACAACATCAACGTGTGCGCCTGTGTGCCGGACGCGCATGCCGGTGGCGTGCTGGATCGCGGCCACGGGTTGCAACGCGCGAATGATGCGATCAAGTCACTGTCGATTCGCGTGGCGTCGGGCAAGGTCAATGTCGGCGCATTGAGTGGCGGCAATCAGCAAAAAGTGCTGTTGGCGCGGCTGCTGGAGGTCAAGCCCCATGTGCTGATCCTCGACGAACCGACGCGCGGCGTGGACATCGGCTCCAAGTCCGAGATCTACCGCATCATCAATCAACTGGCGCTTGCGGGCGTTGGCATCGTGGTGATCTCCAGCGAGCTGCCGGAAATCATCGGCACCTGCGACCGCGTGCTGATCATGCGCGAAGGCCAGTTGGTGGCCGAAGTCGGCGGGGCATCGGGCCACGCTATTTCCCAAGAACGCATTATTGACCTCGCCACCGGTGGCGATCAGGTGGCTGCCCATGGCTGATTCAAACAACAACACACTGCCCCTCGCACCCGTCGGCAAGGCGGAGCGCATTCGCGAACTGATGCGCACCGTCGGCATGTTGCCGGTGCTGATATTGCTGCTGGTGGGGTTTGCCCTGGCCAGCGAAAACTTCCTTACCGTGCAGAATCTGTCGATCATCACTCAGCAGGCCTCGGTGAATGTGGTGCTGGCGGCGGGCATGACCTTTGTGATTCTCACTGCGGGTATCGACCTGTCCGTCGGCGCGATTCTGGCGGCCTCCGCCGTCGTCGCGTTACAGGCCTCGATGTCGCCGCAATTTGGCATGTTCGGGATTGCGGCCGGCGTCGGTTTCGGTCTGTTACTGGGCTTGGTCAACGGCGGCTTGATCGCCTTCATGCGTCTGCCGCCGTTTATCGTCACCCTCGGCGCACTCACCGCCATGCGTGGCCTGGCGCGGTTGCTGGCGGATGACAAAACCGTGTTTAACCCCGACCTGCCGTTTGCGTTTATCGGCAACGATTCGGTACTTGGCGTGCCGTGGCTGGTGATCATTGCCGTGGCCGTGGTGGTGCTGTCGTGGTTCATCCTGCGCCGCACAGTCATGGGTGTGCAGATCTATTCGGTCGGCGGCAACCCGGAAGCAGCGCGGCTGTCGGGGATCAAGGTGTGGAAGGTGCTGCTGTTTGTCTACGCGATGTCCGGGGCATTGGCCGGGCTGGGTGCGGTGATGAGTGCCTCGCGCCTGTTCGCTGCCAACGGCCTGCAACTGGGGCAGTCCTATGAGCTGGACGCGATTGCTGCGGTGATCCTCGGTGGCACCAGTTTTACCGGCGGCGTGGGTACCATCGGCGGCACGCTGATCGGCGCGCTGATTATCGCGGTACTCACCAATGGCCTGGTGCTGCTGGGGGTCTCGGATATCTGGCAGTACATCATCAAGGGCATCGTGATCATCGGCGCGGTGGCGCTGGATCGTTATCGCCAATCCGGCGCACGCACCTGATTCACTCCAACAACAATCACAAGAGAGACCCGCATGAACTTCAAACGCCTGTTTCCCGTTATTGCCTTGGCTGCCGTGATGTCCAACGTGGTCCAAGCCCGCGAACTCAAGGCCGTCGGCATCAGCATGGGCTCGCTCGGCAACCCGTATTTCGTGACCCTGGCCGACGGCGCCACGGCGCGGGCCAAAGAGCTGAACCCCAACGTCAAGGTGACGTCGGTGTCGGCCGACTATGACCTGAGCAAGCAATTTTCGCAGATCGATAACTTCATCTCGTCCAAGGTCGACCTGATCCTGCTCAATGCCGTCGACCCATCGGCGATGGCCTCGGCGATCAAGAAAGCCCGGGATGCCGGCATCGTCGTGGTGGCGGTGGATGTGGACGCCAAAGGTGTGAATGCCACGGTGCAAACCGACAACGTCGAAGCCGGTAAGCTGGCCTGCCAGTTCCTGGTGGACAAGCTCGCGGGCAAGGGCAATGTGATCATCCAGAATGGCCCGCAAGTCACCGCCGTGACCGACCGCGTCAAAGGTTGCAAGGCCGCGTTCGCCTCCGCACCGGGCATCAAGGTGCTGTCCGATGACCAGGACGGCAAAGGCTCGCGCGAAGGCGGCCTGAATGTGATGCAGGGCTATCTCACGCGTTTCCCGAAAATCGATGGCCTGTTCGCAATCAATGATCCACAAGCGATTGGCAGTGATTTGGCGGCCAAGCAGCTCAAACGCAGCGGCATCCTCATTACCTCGGTGGACGGCGCACCGGACATCGAACACGCACTGAAGACCGATACGCAAATCCAGGCCTCGGCCAGCCAGGACCCGTGGGCCATGGCGCAGACGGCAGTGAATGTGGGCAACGACATTCTCAATGACAAAGCCCCGGCCGAAGCGGTTACCCTGCTCACGCCAAAACTGATCACCCGTGACAACGTCGGTACGTACAGCGGCTGGTCGAGCAAACATTGATCCATTGAAGGGGAAAGCGTCGTGGTCACCATGGATGACGTGGCAAGCAGGGCGGGGGTGTCGACGTCGACCGTGTCCCACGTGTTGAACGGCACTCGCAAGGTCAGCGAGGCCACGGTGCAGGCGGTGCAGCGCGCGATTCAGGAGTTGGGCTACATCCCCAATACCCTGGCGCGCTCGCTGGCCCGCTCGAGTACCAGCACGATTGGCGTGGCGATCTCGGCGCTGTCCAACCACTACTTCAGCGAAACCGTGCACGCGATTGAAACCGAATGCGCCAAGCACGGTTACATGATGCTGTTTGTCGACCCCCACGACGACCCGGAGCAGGAGCTGCGGGTGGTCACAGCGCTGCATCATCGGCGCGTTGACGGGATTTTGCTGGCACCGTCCACCGGCTCAAAAGCCCTGCAATACCTGCAGGCCAATGAGATGCCGACGGTGCTGGTGGACCGCATGATGAGTGAGCAGTTTGACCAGATCGGGGTGGAGAACACCCAGTCCACCCAGGCCCTGGTCGCGCACCTGATTGAACATGGGCACCGCCGTATCGGCTTTATCGCCGGGCGCGCGGGGCTGGGTACTACCGATGAGCGCGTGGCGGGTTATCGTGCCGCCTTGCTCGCGGCAGGTTTGCCGTTCGACGCGCAGCTGCTGGTCAACGGCGACTCCAACAGTCAGCCGGCGCGTGCTGCCACTGCGCAGTTGCTGGCCCTGGCCGCGCCACCGACGGCGATCATGGCGGGCAATAACCTGATGACGCTGGGCGCCATGCACGCCCTGCGTGACGCGCAGGTTGAGGTGCCGGGGCAGATCGCCCTGGTGGGCTTTGACGATTTTGATTGGGCGGATTTTTTCGTGCCGCGCCTGACCTTGATTGCCCAGCCCGTGAAGGAGCTGGGCGCGCGAGCGGTGCAGATGCTGCTGCAACGCATGGCCTCGCCCGGTGCGCCTGTGCAGAGTGTGCGCCTGGCGCCGAGCCTGCAATACCGTAATTCATGTGGCTGTATTTGATCGGAATGACCCACGTATGAGCAGTCCTGTTTCCCTTGGTATTGATCTTGGCACGTCCGAACTCAAGGCGATCCTGATGGACGCCGAGGGCGCCGTACTCGCCCACGCCGGTGTGCGCTTGAATGTTTCGCGGCGCCACAGCGGCTGGTCCGAGCAGGCGCCGCAAGACTGGTGGCAGGCCTGCTTACAGGCGCTCGACGCGTTGCGCGCCCATGCGGCGTTTAGTCATGTGGCGTGTATCGGGTTGTCGGGGCAGATGCACGGCGCGGTGCTGCTCGGCGATGACGACCGCGTGTTGTACCCGGCGATCCTCTGGGACGATTCCCGCGCCGTTGCCCAAGCACAACAGCTCGGGCCTGGCTTTGCCGAGATTACCGGCAGCTTGCCCATGGCCGGGCTGACCGCACCCAAACTGCTGTGGCTGCAACAGCATGAACCCGAGGTGTTCAAGGCAATTGACTGCGTGCTGTCGCCCAAGGATTACCTGCGTTTGCGCCTGAGTGGCAAGCGCATCAGTGAGATGTCGGATGCTGCCGGCACGCTGTGGCTGGATGTGGCACAGCGCGAATGGTTTGCGCCGATGGTGCGCGCCACCGGCCTTGCGCCTGCACAGATGCCCCGATTGGTCGAGGGCGGCGCGGCGAGTGCGGGTTTGACACCGAGTGTTGCAGCACGGCTGGGGCTGTCTGCCGAGGTGGTGATTGCCGGGGGCGGCGGCGACAACCCGGTGGCGGCCGTCGGCATCGGCGCAATCAATGCGGGTGACGGTTTCATTACGCTGGGCACCAGCGCGGCCATCGTCGCGATCACCGATCACGCCGTCGGCAACCCAACCAGTGCCGTGCACAGCTTCTGCCACGCGCTGCCCAATCGCTGGTACACCATGGGCGCCATGCTGGCCGGCGCCAGTTGCTTGCGCTGGGTGACGCGGCTAACCGGCACCCAGGACGAACAAACGCTACTGGATCAGGTGCAGGCGCAATTGCCGATTACACAGCCAGTGCCTGTGGGCACGCCGCTGTTTTTGCCTTACCTCGCCGGTGAGCGTACGCCGCATAACGACCCGTTGCTGCGTGGCGGGTTCATGAGCCTGGGCCACGATTGCACACCGGCGATGCTCGGTTATGCCGTGATGGAAGGCGTGGGTTTTGGCTTGCTGGATGCCTTGCACGCCGTGCAGTCAGCCGGCGCCAGCGTGGGGGCATGCGCCTTGGTGGGCGGCGGCGCGCGCAGCGAGTATTGGGCGCAGCTGTTGGCGAATATTCTGCAACGCGAGATTTTCACCTTGCAGGGCAGTGAATTAAGCGCCTGCATCGGGGCGGCGAAGTTGGGGTTTCTTTCGATCGGGCAGGGCGCGGAGTTGTTGCAGGCGGGCATGCCGGTCAAGGCGCGGTATTGGCCTGATGTGAAGCAACAGCCGGTGCTTGAGGCGCGCTATCGCAAGTTCCGGGGGTTGCTGGCGGCGGCGAAGGCGTTGCACGACTGAGCCGCCTGCGGGTTGTAGAGAATCACATAATTGTTCAGTTAAACGCAGCGCCCCTGTGGGAGCGGGCTTGCTCGCGAAAGCGGTGGGTCAGCTACATAAGAGTTGACTGACTCACCGCATTCGCGAGCAAGCCCGCCCCCACATTTAATCTTCGTCGCTTTGAGCTCTGCGTTCGCATAACTGAGGGGATTAAGCGGGTTAACCGGCCAGGGTGCGCAGCACGCTTTCCAGCGAGGTGGCTCCCTTGAGCACTTGATCATGCTCAAAACAGATCCAGCCTTCGTTGAATCCATCGACCATGCGCATGCGCGGCAATGGGTGTTGCGCGCCTTGGCCACGCAGCAGCGGTTCCCAGGTATCGCGCTCAACCACTTCAGCACGCACCTCACGGCCGAGCACGTGCGTCAGGGTCTGGGCGATGTCGTTCGGGCTGACCCACTGGCTTTCCAATTCGACCACGCGCTGGCCGGCCCAGTCTTGCTGCAACAACTGCGCGGCGAGTGTGCCGATGTCGGCGGTGGCAACCATCGGCACGCGCTTGTCGAGCGGTTGCAGGAAGCTATGGATCACGCCGGTGTCGCGCGCGGTGGTGACATCGTACGCTGCGTTTTCCATAAACCAGCCTGGGCGCAGGAAGGTCACGGGGATGTCCAGGGCGCGCAACGCTTGCTCCATCAGCGTGCGCTGGGTCAGCAGGTTGAGTTCTGTGGCCTGCGCGCCGATGGTCGACAGGCACAAGACTTTTTGCGGTGCGGCGGCTTGGAGGGCCTGGCTGACCGCTGCAATTACCGCGCGCGCTTCAGGAAACCCAGGCTGTGGGTCGAAGCCCGGTGGCGGCAGGATGAATACGCCGGTTGCACCCTTGAACGCTTCAGTCAGCGCTTGCGCATCTTCCATCGCGGCAAATGCGATTTCGCAACCCTGGTCCGCCCAATAAGCCGCCTTGCCGGCGTCGCGAATCACCGCGCGAACGGGCAGCCCTGCGTTAAGGAGGTTACGCGCCAGGGCGCCGCCGACTTTGCCTGTGATGCCAGTAATAACGTACATGCGCTTTACACCTGTGGGTTCCAATGAGTGGAGCCCAGCATAAAGTTTGGCCGGCGATGACAGAATAGCGATCAGGTCATTGCGTTAGTGACACAGAATCACTAATCGGCCAGCGGCGGCAAGCGACGTTTGAGTGGGGTTTTCTTGACGATGGCGGTGTTGGTTTCGGCATAGGCGTTGAGCCGGTCGAGCAGCGTGTCGAGGTGGTCCATGGTGCGCACGTGCAGGCGCGCAATAAAGCAGTCCTCGCCGGTGACCTTGTCGCATTCGGTGAACTCGGGGATGGCCTGGATCTGGCGCTCCACCTCCTGCAACTTGCCGGGCAACGGGCGGATACGCACGATAGCTTGCAGCAGGTAGCCGAAGTGTTTGGGGTCGATGTCGACGGTGTAATGGGTCAGCACGCCGCGCTCTTCCAGGCGGCGCAGGCGCTCGCCGACGCTGGGCGAAGACAGCCCGGTGATGCCCGCCAAGGCCTTGAGCGACAGGCGCGAGTCGTCCATCAAGGCCGCGATCAGTTGCTGGTCGATAGTGTCAATCATGCTGTGCGCCTAATAAGAAAAGGTGATTGAGGTTGTTTGCCTATTTTAGTCGCTGGCGTCGCCAACCAGCAGATTGCCATAATTGTGCCTCACTTGAGGAGCTTGCATCGTGGACACATCTACTCGTCGCGGGTCATGGGAAATGGTCGCCGCCATGCTGATTTCGGGCACCATCGGCTGGTTTGTGCTGGTGTCTGGCGTATCGGTGATCGAAGTGGTGTTCTGGCGCTGCGTGATCGGCGCGCTGACGTTGTTGCTGGTGTGCGCGATGTTGGGTTACCTGCGGCTGAACCTGCTGACCTGGGCCAAGCTCGGTCTGGCGATACTCAGCGGCGTGGCCATCGTTGGTAACTGGCTGCTGTTGTTCGAATCCTATTCACGTGCGTCCATCGCTATCAGTACCGCGGTGTACAACGTACAGCCATTCATGTTGGTGATGCTGGCGGCGCTGTTTCTGGGTGAAAAGATCACCGTGCAGAAGCTCGTGTGGTTGAGCGTGGCATTCCTCGGCATGTTGGCGATTGTCACCGCCCATGGCGAGCAGCAAAGCGGTGGCGGGGATTATCGGGTGGGTATCGCCCTGGCCTTGGGCGCGGCGTTTTTGTATGCGATTGCGGCGCTGATCATCAAGCGCTTGAAGGAAGTGCCGCCGCACTTGATGGCGTTGATTCAAGTGATCACTGGCGCACTGTTGCTGGCGCCGTTAGTGCCTTGGAACAGCTTACCTGCAGCGTCCCATGCCTGGGCTGCGCTGGTCACGTTGGGCGTGGTGCACACCGGCCTGATGTATGTGTTGCTGTACGGGGCGATCCAGAAACTGCCGACCGCGATTACCGGTGCGCTGTCGTTTATCTACCCGATTGCGGCGATTTTTGTCGACTGGATTGCCTTTGGGCATCGCCTGGGTTGGCTGCAATGGCTGGGGGTTGTTGCGATTCTGCTGGCGGCAGCGGGGTTGCAGCGGGGCTGGTGGTGGCCCCGCTCCCCAAAGGTTAGTGCGTGCCCTGAAAGATGATGTTTTCCGGGTCGAAATGGCCCACGCCGCTGCCCGGCAGCGGCAAGCCCAGGATGTGCCCCTTGATCTTGCCCACCACGTGCATCTCGCACGGTTTGCAGTCGAACTTCAAGGTCAGCACTTCATCGCCATGAATCAGTTGCATTGGCGCCACTTTGGTCTTCACACCCGTCACACCCTTGGCCTGTTTAGGGCACAGGTTGAACGAGAACCGCAGGCAGTGCTTGGTGATCATCACCGGCACTTCGCCGGTTTCTTCGTGGGCTTCGAAGGCCGCGTCGATCAGCTTTACGCCGTGACGGTAATAGAAGTCACGGGCTTTCTGGTTGTAGACGTTGGCCAGGAACGACAAGTGCGCTTCCGGGTACACCGGCGGCGGTGACGTCTCGGCCTTGCGCCCACCGCGCGGGTGAGCCGCGACGCGAGCGGCGGTCAGCGCCTCGATCACTTCACGGCGCAACGCCTTGAGCTGCGAGTTGGGGATGAAAAACGCCTGCGGCGCGTCCAGCTCGATATTTGTGGCGTGGTACTCGGTGGTGCCGAGTTGGCCAAGCAGGTCGCGCAGGGTGTCCAGCGCCTGTTCCGGCTTGTTGGCCGCGCCAAACGGGCCGGGCAGGGTGACGCTGGCGCTGATGCCTTCTTCGCTGGTTGCGGTCACGTCCAACTGGTCTTCACGCAAGCGTGCGAACCATGCCAAGCCAATACGGCGCTCGGCCGAGGTCTTGAGCAGGGCGTGTTGCCAGTTATGGTCCAGGTTGCGATTCAGCGGGTGGTTCGGGCGCAACTGGTGCAGGCCGGCCGGCATTTCGTTTGGCTCGACGCGGTAGCGGTAGCGTTTCTGGCCGTCTTCTTCGAACTCGCCTTTGGGTTCGGCGATGTTGGCGCGGAAACCCACGACTTCGCGCTTGATCAGCACATTGAGGCCATCGCCGTTGGACAGCGGCTCATGGGTGACCACCTGCAAGTCGCGCTTGCCGGCTTTTTCCACCACACCCACCGGCAGGCCGGTGAAGGTTGGCGTGTCGAACGCGCCGATGTCGACCTTGCGGTCGGTGACGAAGTAGTCGGTGCTGCCACGGTGGAAGGTTTTTTCCGGGTCGGGCAGGAAGAAGTGCGCAGTACGGCCGCTGGAAGCGCGCGCCAGGTCCGGGCGGTCTTCAAGGACGTCGTCGAGGCGCTGACGGTAATAGGCGGTGATGTTCTTCACATAGCCCATGTCCTTGTAGCGGCCTTCGATCTTGAACGAACGCACACCGGCCTCGACCAGCGCGCGGATGTTGGCGCTCTGGTTGTTGTCTTTCATCGACAGCAGGTGTTTTTCAAAGGCCACCACGCGGCCCTGGTCATCTTTCAAGGTGTACGGCAGGCGGCAGGCCTGGGAACAGTCGCCACGGTTGGCGCTGCGGCCATTCTGCGCGTGGGAAATATTGCACTGCCCAGAGAACGCCACGCACAGGGCACCGTGGATAAAGAACTCGATGGCGGCATCGGTTTCATCGGCGATGGCGCGGATCTCTTGCAGGTTCAGCTCACGGGCCAATACCAACTGCGAGAAACCGGCCTGGTCGAGAAACTTGGCGCGGCCCAGGGTGCGAATGTCGGTCTGGGTGCTGGCGTGCAGCTCGATGGGCGGAATATCCAGCTCCATCACGCCCAGGTCTTGCACGATCAACGCATCGACACCGGCCTCGTACAGCTGATGGATCAGCTTGCGCGCGGGCTCCAGCTCGTTGTCGTGCAGGATGGTGTTGATGGTGGTGAACACGCGGGCGTGGTAACGGCGGGCGAATTCGACCAGTTGAGCGATATCGCTCACCTCATTACACGCATTGTGGCGGGCGCCGAAGCTTGGGCCGCCGATGTAGATGGCGTCGGCGCCATGCAAGATAGCCTCGCGTGCGATGGCGACATCGCGGGCAGGGCTGAGCAATTCCAGGTGATGCTTGGGCAAGGACATAGTTTTTTTAGTCAGGCTTGTCACGGTCGAGGCGCGCATTGTAGCTGTGAAATGCCCGACCGGCATCTACCGCAGGGCTGCATTGCCGAATGCGCTAAGGCGCCGCCGATCCAATGTGGGAGCGGGCTTGCCCGCGAATGCGGTGTTTCAGTCAGCTCATGTGTGACTGCCCCACCGCATTCGCGAGCAAGCCCGCTCCCACATTTTGAGGTGTATTGCCAGTGAGAACTCAGGCCTGGGCCGCCATTGCGGTGACTTCCACACGCATGCCTTCCACGGCCAATGCAGCCACGCCTACCGCTGCGCGAACCGGCCATGGCTTGGCGAAATAGCGCTTGTAGACTTCGTTGAACGCAGCACGGTCAACCATGTCGGTCAGGTAGATGGTCAGGTGCATCACGCGGTCCATGGAGCTGCCGGCTTTCTCCAGTGCGACTTTCAGCGCTTGCAGGGTGCATTCGCTTTGCAGGGTGATGTCGCCCAGTTCCAGGCTGCCGTCGGCGCGGGTCGGGATCTGGGTGGAAACCAGGATGCCGTTGAAGCCGATGACGTCGGAGGAGATCGAATCGGCATCCGGGTCGGGGGTGTAGGACAGGTCGTGGTTGGCCATGGGTGCCTCTGAAATAAGCTGGGAAGAAGGTTGGCGCACAGTTTAAACACAGGGCGCGGTAAGGTCACGGCGCCCTTTTTTGTGGTCGATGAGAAGATCGATAGGTAATCTCTCGCCCTAAATATCCGGCTATCAATGGTAAGGACATCGAATGGCAAACGAGTTGATGACGACAGCAGTGTGTTGGGACATGGATGCGAATGTATCGGCCAGCTTTGCCCATAGTGACAAAGATCTTTTTTATTTTTGCCCTTGTTGCCTCAACGAAGTCGTCGCTTCAATTTCGACAATAGGTAACTACTTTTTCAAAGCACTCAATTCCCACAAGCCGGGTTGTGACAACGAAAAAGAAAAGTCGCATGCATCCGCGGTGCCCGGCGTATCAACGCCAAGACCGGCCTCGTCACCCGCGCCGCACGTTCCTAGCCACTTGGGCAAACTTGCTACCCGGCGCAAGAATGCCAAGCCATCGGTGGATGACATGAAAGCTTTGATCGTGCGGGTAACGGCCGCGCCGGCGGTCATCCACCTCGGCACGTTGGCTGAAGTCGTTGATGCCTGGTCTTCAATGTCGGTGAGCGACCGTCATCAAACCCCGTTGACGATCGCAGGCCAACCATTGAGCTACTTCGACGCTTTCGCCCAACTAACCGCGACCCAAAAGGACACCTCGTTATTGGGATGTGATCGGCTGGTCACCCATGCAGGGGCGACGGTCCGTGTGTTGAGCCACGTTATCTTGGTCGTGACCTGGCTTAAGTTCACGACGGACAACAAGCCGGTGCCGATCAGGGCCAAATTCAAACTCACTGATCCTGCTGCCAAGCTCTTGACCGAGGGCCAGCATGTCACACTCTTTCTGCATGGCCCTGCACCCACGCTTAATGCCGCGCAGGCCTATTTCGAAATGCAGCAAGCGACCGAGTACTTCGGCGCTGTAGTGAGGCCTTGAATGGCGCCGGCCTGCGCAGATTATACCGGCGCACCTGTGCTGCTTACAGCAGGGTGAACGGGTAGTCGACGATCACCCGCAGCTCGTTCAGTTTGCCATCGCGCTGGTCGGCATCCGAGGAAACCATGGCGTCACGCACACGCAGCGACAGGTTTTTCGCCGGGCCGCTCTGCAGCACGTATTTGGCCTCCACATCCGTCTCGTGGTGGTCGCCATCGGCACCGTCGTATGGGCTGCCAGGAACGAGTAGGTCGCAGCCACCGAGTACGTGGTGTTGTTGATGGCCCCGACCTTGGCGCTTTCGCTGCTGGTCAGGTTAAAACCGGTTTGGCTGACGCTGGCGCACTCCACCAGTGTTAACAGGCTCCACTGTTTGATCATGTTGTTACTTCCCCGGAATAATTAACGCGTGCACAGAAATACCGCAATTGTTGAAATGGCGCATGAGTTTTGTTGGCAGATTTTTCAGTGAGCGGCATGCCGTTTTTATTGTGTTCGACGTGGTCGTCGAAACTGATTTTTATCATATTTTTCGAGGGTTACAGCGGTGCCGAGGATTAAACTCGATTAATTAAACTTCACGTTTTTTAATCGGGAACAGGTGTAGCTTTGATAGGGTCTTAGCCGCTCTGCTTCGACAAAAAACCTTTGGTTTGCCGCCGCAGGCTCTGCGGCGGATTTTTTAGGCTTAGTTAAATAAACTTATATAAAGATTGATACGTAGAGTTTGCCACTAACTAGTGGCGATATGACTCTGCTCGTCCCGATTATTTGTGTGTAACATGACTGTTGCACTTACCCGCCAATAATCCTCTCTCCCACGCCATATCAAGGAGAGCGGTCATGCAGGTCAACCCGGTCGACAGCACACCCAAAGTGGGCGCTAACCCCAACTGGAATAAAGCGGTGTCCAGGGCGGTAGACAATCAGCCCGGCGACAACCGCCTCGGGCCTGATACAAAGCGGCCTCAAGGCGACTTTCGCAGCGCGCAGCAGATCATCGACGACAACCCGTTGCTCAAGAACCTTGGCAACCAGAGTGGCGTGAAAGACAAACTGCGTGAGCGTGTGGGGGACTTCGAGCATGACCCGGACGCGGCTTACCGAGCCAGCCGAGTGCTGGAGCACATCGAAAAACTCGACGAAAACGGCAAACCCACGGTTAAACGCTCGGAACTCAACGACGCCGGTAACGGCAAGATCGACGGGTTTACCAAGGGCGGTGATGCGCGCCACGGTACTGAGGCCGGGCGCCTGCAGGATTTTGGCAAGTACGGCTGGGACACCCTCAAGGGCGATCTCCCCGCCACCCAACCCAAGGCGCCGCCCAAGGGTGACGTGCCGTCCAATCACTTGCCACTGCCCGGCGAAGGGCGCCCGCTGGGCGATACCCGCAGCGCCCAACAGATCATCGACGACAACCCCTTGCTGAAAAACCTCGGCAACCAGAGTGGGGTCAAAGACACGCTGCGCGAGCGCGTCGGCGACTTCGAGCACGACCCCGATGCGGCCTGGCGTGCGGCGCAGGTGCTCAACTATGTCGAGAACTACGACGAGACCGGCAAGCACATTGACGGCGGCAACGTCGGCAATGGCCGCATCGACGGCTTCACCAAGGATGGCGAAGCCCGCCACGGTACGGAAGCCGGGCGCCTGCAGGACTTCGGCAAGTACGGCTATGACAACCTCAAAGGCCTGGATGGCAACAGCGCCGACGACCAGATCAAGGACATGAACGCCAAGGCCACCGAAGACGCGGTCAAGGCCGCTGGCGGTAACGCCTCCAAGGTCGGCGCCGACTATTTCGTCAGCGGCAACAGCAGCGCCAGCGGTGCGGACAAAACCGCCGCGATCATCCAGCTGTCCACCGGCCTTGCCAACTACAAGGCCGGCGCGGATGCGTTCGCGCACCAGGGGCCGGATGCGGCCAATGAGTGGTCAGGCGACGGCCCGTCACCGGGTCAGCAGCGTGAGGACTTTATCAAGGATGTGCAAGGCCGTATCGACAGGCTCAGCAAAGACCCGGACGTGCAGCAGTTCCTCAACACCCAAGGCACCGAGCAACTGCAGAAAACGGTGGCCGCCGACCCGGCCCTGAAAGCTGAGATGGAACGGCGCCTGGAAGCGTCATCGAGTACCGACGCGCTGGAAAGTGCCTTCGCCGTCAAGGGCGGCAGCACCACGGATGCGCTGTCGAGTTTTATCAAGTACCCGGATTTCTACGCCCAGGCTCTCGGCAAGCAGCCGGACTACAAAAAAGCCCTGGAAAACGCCCCGCAGGCGATCAAGGACAAGGTCAAGGCCGAGTACGCCGACATCACCTCCGGCAAGCAGATCAACGACCTGATCGCCAGCGGCGTGCCGGCAGACAAGGCGGTGATTCAGTCCGGCGTGAACAAGGCCATCTTCGACGCAGTACTCGACGACAAGACCGTGCAGGCAGGCAGCTCAAGCTTCAACGACGCGGCCACCAAACTGGGCCGCGAAGACCTGCTTAAAGGCCAGTCCATCGACGATTTCTACCGCGGCCTGGGGGTGACCGGCGCCAACGACCCGCGCCTTGAGCAAGTGATCAACGACAACATTGCCGCGTTCACCGCGCCCGGCGAAGCACCGCCGAAAACCGCCGACATCATCAGTGGCATTCGTGCGGTGGAAGACGCCATGCGCGGGGGCGCCAAGTTCGACGACGCGATCAAGAAAGTCCAAAGCACCTGGGGCGGTAAACTGCCGGCCGGGGTCAGCGCAACGTACAAGGCCGGGGTCATGCATGGCGTGTCCGGCGTGTTGCTGGCAGGCGCCATCGGCACGCGCATCGCCGCCGGCAAGGGCGGCAGCACGGCGCAAACGGTTGGGCAGTCGTTCCAGGCGGCCGGGCTGTTCCTGGAAGGCGGCGCCAAGTTTGTCCAGGACCAGTTCGACCGCACCCAACAAGGCACCTACAAGTTTGACGCGCCCAAGTATGTGAAGGACGTGGAGAACGTCGGCAAGAGCCTGGGCGGCGTGGCGGGTAACGTGTTGGGCTTGGTTACCGGGGCGATTTCCGCCAAGAACTCGGCGCAGAGTGGCGACAAGGTCGGGGCCGGCTTCCAGGGCACCTTCGCTGGGCTCAATGGCCTGTCGGCCGTGGCCGGCGTGGTGGAGGTCGCCACTTACGTAGTGCCGCGCATTACCACGGTGGCGGCGGGCGTTGCAGAGGCGGCAGGCGTGATTGGCGGGGCTGCGGGCGCATTGGCTGGCGCAGTCGGCGGCATCGCCGCCGTGGGCGGGCTGATCTACGCGATCATTGCCGACATCAAAGCCGACAATGCGCGCAAAAAACAGCAGGAAGAGTGGTACACCGGGCTCAAGGACCAGCTCGATGACTTCGGTGTTACGCCGCCGCCGTTGGACGTGATCATTGCGCCAAAAAATGGCTACGTGGACGTGGGGAATCCCAGCGCCAATTACTGACTGAGAGCGGCGGCCAGTCGGTACTGGCCGCCGATTGACTGACGCTTACTCTTTCACATCCATGAACTCTTGCGCCCACGCCACATAACTTTCCGGCAGCGTGTAGGTATGCGTCAGCTCAGTCGCGCTGAGGTTCGTGGTGCTGCTGGTCAGTTTGCGTTGGGCGCGCAGGCTGTCGTAAGTCGCCTTGATCGAGGCGAAGTAAGCGCCATGGCCGGCTACCACAACGCGTACGCCCAACGCGGCCAGGCGTTCGCTGTCATTGAGCTGCGGGTTGCCGTAGGTCACCAGCATCAGCGGCACCGTGAGGTTTTCGGCGATCTGTTCAAGGTGGTTGAAGTCTTTGACGCCGACCATGCAGATGCCATCGGCACCGGCCTTTTCATAGGCCTTGGTGCGCGCGATTACGTCTGCGGTCGGCAACACACCGGCATTGGTGCGGGCGATGATCGACAGCGCAGGGTCGACCCGCGCCTCGAGGGCGGCCTTCACTTTGCCGATGCCTTCCTCGACGGAAATCAGGTCGGTGGACTTACGCCCAAATTGTGCGGGCAACAACGTGTCTTCAATCGTCAGTGCCGCGACGCCTGCGCGCTCAAGCTCCTCGACAGTGCGCATCACGTTCAGCGCATTGCCGTAACCGTGGTCGGCGTCGGCAATGAACGGCAGTTGGGCGACACGGCCAATGCGGGTGGCCTGTTCAACGAACTCACTCAGCGTGATCAACGCAAAATCGGGTGCCGCGAGGACCTGCAACGATGCGACCGAACCACCCAGGATGCCGACTTCGAAGCCCAGGTCGGCGGCGATACGCGCAGACATGGGGTCGAAGACGGAGGCGGTTTCAACGCAGATTTGTTTTGCAAGCAGTTCACGGAAGTTGCGGCGTAGCGCTGAGTGAGAAATCTTTGGCATGTTCTTTCCTGGCTCTGGTCATCGTCAAGTGACGATCAATGTCTATTCGTGGTGGCGCCAGATTACCACGCAGGCGAACGGGGGATTATGACGTTTGAGCATGAGGCATGCGCCAAACCTATGGATCTTCGGTTCACGGTTTGGGAATGGACGCGCGCAAGTGCCGTTCTATGAGCGCCAGCAACCGGCCGTTGTCCACGGTTTGCAGCACGTTAATCGGGCGGCCGGCAGGCGCCTCAATGCCCACATCCAGGCGCAGCGGTTGCTTGTAACGCCAGGTTTTACCGCGTGTACGACCTGCGCGCAGTTCAATATCGGCAAAATAGGCACTGGCGGTGGCGATGTCGGGGTCAAGCAGCCAGGCGATGACCAGAGCGTCGTGGATCCAGCAACCGGGCAGGCCACGGGTGGTCATCGAGTAATCGATCCAGGGGCGGAAGGTTTCGCAGACAAATGCAGCGAGTGGCGTGTCGATCTGTGCGATACGGTCGAGGTCGGAGTGGGTCATCAGGGTCTGGGTGGTGACATCCAGCGGCACCAGGGTGATGTTTGCACCGCTGTTGAGGACTTGGTGGGCGGCTTCGGGATCGAAGCCGAAGTTGGTGTCCTTGATGTAGTCGTCCAGGCCAAACACGCCGCCCATGATCACAATTTGCCTCACGGCGACGGTCATCTGCGGGTAGCGTTGCAGCGCTTGTGCAACGTTGGTCAAGGGGCCGATCGCGACCAGGGTGATTTCCCCAGGGTTGGCACAAATCAACTGACCCATCGCGTCAGCCGCCTGCAACGCGGGGGCCTGGTATGCCGCGGGCGCGCGTACGCCTTGCCATAAATGCGCGAGCTGGCGCTTGTGTACGCCGTTGTCCAAGGCCTCGCGCCAGGGGGCGGCGGGTTCTTCCAAGGCCTGTGTGCTGCCCTGTACCACCTGCATCGGTCGACCGACCCGGACCATCAAATCCTGGGCCACGTTGTAGCCTATGGCGCTGGGCGTGTTGCCCGCGACGGTGGTGACCAGTTCAAGGTTCAGCCCGGGGGCCGCCAATGCCAGCGCCAACGCCAGGCCGTCGTCAACATTTGCGCCTGCAATCCCGTTGCCGGGGTCGCAATCAATAATTAAACGCTTCATTTCACCTTCTTGTTTTCTTGTTTCAGGCGCGCGGGGTGTTTGCCGCCGTGCATCCGCAGGATTCACCCAGCACCAGGCGATGGGAAAACTCTTGCAACTTCACCTCGCCGTCCCAGGCCAGCAGCATCGAAATGGCTGCCTTGGCCATCTCCTTGACGGGCTGGCACACGGTGGTCAGGGACGGGGTACAAAACGCCGAGGCCTCGGTGCCGTTGAAGCACACCAGCGCGACGTGCTCCGGCACCTTAAGGCCATGTTCCGACAGGGCCCGTACGCAACCGATGGCTTGCGCCTCGTTGGAACAGAACAGCGCGCGCGGAGGGCTGCCGTTCGCCAGCATGCGTTGAGTGGCGTCATAACCGCCCTGGCGGGTGTAGCTGGCAGGAAAGATCCAGTGCGGGTGCGCTTCAACCCCGGCGTCATTCAGTGCGTCGCGCCAGCCGTTGAGACGGTCCTGGGCGTTGAGCATTTGTGCATGGCCGCAGATGATGCCGACGTCGCGGTAACCATGGCTGAGCAGGTGCGCGGTGACTTGTCGGGCCGCGGCGCGTTCGTCGACTCGCAACATGTTGACGCGCAGCTCGGGGTCGACACGGTCGAGCATGACAAACGGCGTGCCGCTGGCCTGGATCAGTTCGATGTGAGGGTGACGGTCGACGCTGGTGTAGAACAGGCCGTCGACGCGCTGGCTGAGCAGGCTGTTGATCAGGCTCAATTCGCGTGTACGGCAATCACCGGAATCCCCCAGCAGGATCACCAGCCCGTTATCCAGCGCCTCTTGTTGCAGCGCATGGGCAAAGGAGGCGATGAAGGTGTTGGAGATGTTCGGGACGATCAACCCGTAGGTCCTGGTCTTGCCCGACGCCAGTGCCTGGGCCACGCCGTTGGGGCGGTAGCCGGTGGCTTTGATGGCGTCCAGTACGCGTTGCCGGGTGGCTTTGGCCACGGGCCTGGGGCCGTTGTTGATCACATAGCTGACGACCGCCACCGAGGTGCCCGCTTCACGGGCGACGTCATCGCGAGTGGCGCGGCTTGTGTGTTGTCTGGTCAAGGAACCTTCCCCAGCAGAGGGCTTGGCAGAGGGTCTACCCGCGTAGACCCTGGGGTTAAAAAAATAGAAAAGGGGTGGCAGACACGGGGCAGCACCGACTTTTCATAAACGACATTATCCCTTCGGTTTTGTTGCAGTTTGATGACCCGCGGCGTCTGCGCGCGCGCACTTTTTAGAACAGGGCGTAGGTGTAGCTGAAGATAACGCGGGCCTGATCGACCGCGCCGACATTTGGAACACCGCTGCGCAAACTGCCTTCGCGCAGGGTCGCGCCCAAGCCTTTGAGGGCCCCGCTTTGCACCACATAGTCGATACGTGCATCACGTTCCCACTCCGAATAGCGCTCGCCGCCGGCTGATCGAATGTTATCGCCATGCAGGTAGAGTACTGACGTGGTCAGGCCGGGTATGCCCAGGGCCGCAAAGTCATAGGAGTACTGGCCGAAAGAGGTGTTTTCGCCGGCACGGATGAAGGAGTTGTCCATCACGTCAGTGATCAGGTACACGCTCGCGCCGCCATTGCCTTGGTTGTTGCCGTTGCCGTCCAGCACGTTGCCCTGGTTGAGGTACACCACGCCGCCGGAGTCGGACACTTGCTGGCGGCCGAGCATGACCGCGTGGCCGCCCAGGGTGTAGGTGAATGCGGCGCTCCAGGTAGTGTTATCGACTTTGCCGGGGTTGCTGGCGTAGCCCCCGTTGTTGTTGAACACATACCCGGGCTGGCCGTTTTTGCCTTGGGAGGTGCTGTTGAAGTAGCGCAAGTCGGTTTTGAAGCGTGAATTGCCATCAAGCTGGGTGGTGTTCAACAGACCCAGGAAGGTCTGGTTGTAATAGTCGCTGAGGTTGGCACGGTAGAGTTGTACGGTGGTGTCTTTGTTGGGTTTCCAATCGGCGCCGGCGTAGGTGAACGTGCTGCCCTCGGTGCCGCCCGCAACGGCTAACGCGGTGGCGTTGGATGACGCGCGACCGGTAGAACGGTCCAGTTGCCCGGCATTGATCGTCAGGTTGTCGATTTCCCTGGAGGTCATCGTTACACCTTCAAAGGTTTGTGGCAGCAGCCGGCCATCATTGGCGACGAGAATCGGCAGGTTGGGGGAGAGTGCGCCGCCTGCGTGAAACTCGGTCTTGGAGAGCCGGACCTTGGCATTGCCGGCCAGGCGGCTCCAGTCGTCGACCGGGCTGCCGTCGGCGCTTACCGGGGAAAGCGAGTTCTGTGTCGTGGCACTCGGATGCTGGGTGCCGCCGGACAGATTGAATGCCTGCAGTGCTTGCAGATCAATACCAAAGCCCACGGTGCCTTGGGTAAAACCCGACAGATAATCGAGTTTGAAACCTTGGGTGAGTTGGTTCTGGTCGACGCCGGGCGTAGTGGGGTTATCACTGCGCAAGTAGAATGTGCGTGCGCCGAGGGTAGCGCTGCTGTCATCGACGAAACCTGCGGCCAGGGCCTGCTGGGCCAGGAATGTTGCCGTTATCGCGAGTGCCAGGGTGGATCTTTTCATGACGACGCTCCTATTAATGTGCCGTTTTTCAGGCATGGCTTCGCCCGGCTGCTGATTCACAGTCGTGCGGGTTGGCGCCTTCTACGAGGCGTCAGGGGGTGCTGGTTTTTACGGGTGAAGGGTCTGCGTTAGATGGCATCTTCCAGCGCGTTGAGGTCGCGACCACGGGTTTCCGGGGCGACAAACGTGGTGAAGAAACCAATGCTGGCCATGGCGGCAAAGTAGGTTGCGATCGGCCACCAATGGCCGGTCCAAGACAACAGCGCCGCCGCAATCAATGGTGCAGTGCCGCCCGAGAGAATCGAGCCGAGCTCCTTGGCCAACGCCAACTGGGTGTAGCGGTTTTTCACGCCGAACATCTCGACGCTCCACGCCGCTTGCACACCGAAAATGCCCAGTGATGCCAGGCCCATGCCGACCACCATGGTGGCGGTGACGATCAGCGGGTCGCGGGAATCGAGCAGCATGAACGCCGGAAATGCATAGAGCATCAATAACAGGCAAAACCCGCGGTACACCATGCGGCGGCCGAAACGGTCGGACAGCCAGCCGGCCAGCGGGATGATCAGGAAACCCAGGATTGAAGCAATCAACACCGCCTGGGTTGCGACCGACTTGTTCACAGTCAGCACTTTCACCACATAGCCGACGATAAACCCCTGAGCCAGGTAGGACGGGCCGTTTTCGCCGATGCGCAAACCCACCATGGTCAGGAACGCGCGGCGGTTTTTCCAGACACCGGCTGATGGCGTGTGCAAGGGCAGGGCGGCCCTTCGTGTGTCGCGCTGAGCTTGCAGTTCGGCCTTTCTTTGTTCGAACACCGGGGTTTCCTGCAGGTTGCGTCGTAGCCACAACGCAGCCAGCGCGATCAGCGAACTGCACAGGAACGGGATACGCCAGCCCCAGTCCTGCAGTTGCTGTTGATCCATCTGTATCACCGCCAACCACACCAACGAGGCCACTAACGTACCGCTGTTGGAGCCCAAGGCGATCACCGAAGACACCAGCCCCCGGCGCTTGGCCGGTGCGAATTCGCCGAGCATCACAGTGCCCGCCGCGAGCTCGGCGCCGGCGCCAAAGCCTTGGGTGAACCGCAGCAGCACCAGGCAGGTCGGAGCCCAGATGCCGATGGACGCGTAACTGGGGATCAGGCCGATCAACGTAGTAGAAGCGCCCATCAGCACAACAGTGGAGACCATCACCACCTTGCGGCCCTGGCGGTCGCCCAGCCAGCCGAAGAACAATGCGCCGATGGGGCGCGCCACGAAACCGACCGACCAGGTCGCGAAGGTCGACAACAAGGCCATGGCCGGTGTGACATTGGGAAAAAACACGTCGCCGAAGATCAGACCGGCCGCCAACCCATACAGAGCAAAGTCGGCATATTCCATTGCCGTGCCCAACCAGCAGGCAAGAGTGGCGCGGTACATCTCCCGGCGCCCACGCGGGGTGGACAGACTTTCATCCGCGGCGCCACGGCCTGCCGACGAGGCGGGATAGGCGGTTTGTTCAAGCATGGACATCAAAAAACTCCCGATCTGAGGATGTGCCAGGCACCACTCGATCCCTTGTTCCACAGCTATCTACGCGCGTAGATTCCAGTCCTTGAAAAACGGCCCGAGGATGAACCTCAAAGGCCGATGCTGACAATCGATGGAGCGGTGTTGGTCAATGACTGACGTATGGGGTCAGGAAGACGGGTGTGACCTATCTCCGGGCGGGATTCTAGGCAGGGTTATGTTGCGGGCCGATGACAGCAGTCGCGCTTTTTCCAAGGCGACCGGTGGCGTGCGGGGCAGGCGCTGAGGGTCGAGGTGCTGCTGGTCAACGTGCGTTGCGCACGCAGGTTGTATGGATCCTCGGTTCACAGTTCGGCGATGGACAACCCAAAAACCGTTCGCGGCTCATAAACCAATGCCGCTGTTTTAGCCAGAATACAAACATGAAACATTTTGTAAAAGTTTCATGTTTGACAAATTGACGCCAAAAAAATGTGTCCATAGTATCGCCGTCCAGTGATGGCACTACGCCATTTAGTCAAGGGAATGGCCATGCGCGTTTCAATCCTCACAGTGAGTTGCTATGCGCTGGCGCTGACAAGTCTTGCGGTGGCCATGACGCTGCAGGCGGCGCCCAACCCGGGTGATACCGACCTGATCCGCGACCGCCAGGACCGACTCCTCGAAGAACAGCGCCGCCGCCTGGACGACATTAAGGACCTGCCCGGCAACGCCACACCGTTACCCGCGCCAAACGTTGCTGCGGACAATCGCTGTTTCCCAATCAAGACCCCCGAACTGAGTGGCGCAGACGCGCTTGGCGCCAACGAACGCACGCAGATGCTGGCGCCTTATACCGGGCAATGCCTGGGCGTGGCGCAGCTCAATGCGCTGCTTAAAACCATCACCGAGCGCTACATCGACAAAGGCATGGTGACCAGCCGCGCCTATTTGCCACAACAGGATCTGTCCAGCGGCAACCTGAAGGTACAGGTGGTGGAGGGCCGCCTCGAAGGCTTGAAGGGCGCTGAGGGCAGTGGCTTTTCCGAGCGCCAGCTGGCCCAGGTGTTTCCCGGCAAGCCCGGTGATGTGCTCAACCTGCGGGAGATCGAGCAGATGGTTGACCAGCTCAATCGCTTGCCGTCGAATCAAGCGCAAATGGAGCTGGCGCCGGGCAAGGCCGTGGGCGGCAGCGACGTGCTGGTCAAGAACAACCCGCAAAAGCCCTGGCGCGCCGGTGTGTCCTACAGCAACGACGGCCAGCGCAGCACCGGTCGCCAACAGGCTGGCACCAGCTTGGATTGGGATAACCCGCTGGGGTTGTCCGACCAACTCTCGCTGCGCGCCGGGCACGACGTGGTCAGTGATACCAGCAAGAATTCGCGCAACGCGATGCTCAATTACAACCTGCCGTTCGGCTGGTGGAACCTCACCTACAGCTACAGCGAAAGCGAATACCGCTCCCAGGCCCAGGCCAACGGTTTCAGCTTCAAGCAGAGCGGCGACAGCCAGAACCACCAACTGCGCCTGGAGCGGGTGATCTATCGCGATGCGCTGAGCAAAACCTCGCTGAACACAGGCGTGTCCTACCTCAGCACCCACAACTACATCGAAGACAGCAAGCTGGCCCTGAGCAGCAACCGCATCAGCGAAGCCCAGTTCGGCATCAACCATGGCCGGCGCATCGGCGGTGCTTTTCTCAACATCGACCTGGGCATGCAAGACGGCATCGGCGCCTTCGATGCGCAAAGCAATCGCGACGTCAAAGCCGGGCAGCCCGACGCGCGCTACCGCAAATACACAGCCACCCTCAGCTATTTGCAGCCGTTCAAGCTGTGGGATGAGTCATTCAGTTTCAGCAGCCTGATCACCGGGCAACACAGTGAAGACGTGCTGTTCAGCCCACAGCGCACCAGCCTTGGCGGGCAGTCGTCGATTCGTGGTTATCAGGACCAATCCCTCACCGGCGACAGCGGCGGTTACTGGCGCAACGACCTGCGCTGGACCCGCCCGGTGACCTGGAACTGGATGCACGCGGTGTTTGCCGAGTACGGCAGCAGCCTCGGCTATGACCAGGGCGTGATCAGCCACGGGCGCTACAACCCGGACCAGCACGGGCGCATGACCAGTGACGCGCTGGAGCTGTTTGCCCGCGGCCCGAACGTCGCCGCCACCGTGACCTTTGCGCATTCGCTGGAGCGACCGGACGCCATCACCGAGCGTGAAGCACCGATCTATTTGCGCCTGGATTTCTTTCTTTAACTTTTTTGCCTTCGTGCATCGAGACTTCACATGGACGTCCGCCAGTTCGCCTTTCTTGCGCGCCAGCCTTGCGCAGCGCTAAAAAACCGCACGTCGTTTCTGGGCCTGCCCAAACGCGGGCTGGCGCTGATTCTGGTGAACGCGCTGTTCTGGCAGCCGTTGCTGGCGCAGGCGGACGGCATTGTTGTGAATGCGCCCGGCACCACGCTGGCGCAAGCCGGCAATGGCGTACCGATTGTCAACATCGCGGCGCCGAATGCGGCGGGCCTGTCCCATAACCAGTTCCATGACTACAACGTCGGCACGCAAGGCCTGATCCTCAATAACGTCACCGACCGCACCCAAAGCACACAGCTGGGCGGGATCATTGTCGGCAACCCCAACTTCACCGGGCAGGCCGCCAGCACCATCCTTAACGAAGTCAACGGCGGCAGCCCGAGCCAGTTGCGCGGCTACACCGAAGTGGCGGGGCAGTCAGCGCATGTGATTGTCGCCAACCCTTACGGCGTGAGCTGCAACGGTTGCGGCTTTATCAACACGCCGCAGGTGACGTTGACCACCGGCCAGGCTGTGATTGAAAACGGCAAGATCAGCCGCTACCAGGTGGACCAGGGCAGTGTGTCGGTTGATGGCGACGGTGTGAACGCGAGCAACGTTGGTCAGTTCGAAATCATCACCCGCGCCGCGCACATCAACGCGCAGATTCAGGCACAAAAGCTGGCCATCATCGCCGGGCGCAATGACGTCGACGCCGCCACCTTGAATGCCACCGCACGGGCGGCTGACGGCAGTGCCGCACCGACGCTGGCGATCGACTCATCGGCGTTGGGCGGGATGTACGCCGGTACGATCAGGCTGGTGGGCACTGAGGCAGGCGTTGGGGTGCGGCTTGCCGGCAACATGGTTGCCGGTGGGGATATCCGTATCGATGCCAACGGGCACCTGACCCTGGGACAAACCTCGGCCGGCACTGCCTTGAATGTGACCGCCCAAAGCCTGGAAACCCAAGGCGCGGTGTATGCCGGTACAGACCTGGCGATCAAGGCCCAAGGCGACCTCAGCAACTCCAACAACCTGGCAGCCCGCGACAGCATCACGCTCGACAGCGGCGCTCGCCTGAGCAACAGCGGCATTATCGAAGCGGGCGTAAATGCCGATAACAGCCGCAATACCAACGGCGATGTGCGCCTGGCTGCGCAAACCCTGGACAACACCGATAACACCGTCATCGCCAGCCGTGACTTGACGGTGAATGCCGCTGCGCTGGTCAACCGGCACGGTACCCTCAGCGCCCAGCGCCAGGGCCAGATCAACGCCGATCAGTTGGACAACCAGAGCCAAGGCCGGATTGTCAGCGCCGCAGACCTCAGCCTGAACCTCAACGGCGGCTTGCTGGATAACCGCAACGGGCAGGTGCTGGCGCGCACCGCTTCGGTCAACGTGGGCACGCTGGATAACCGTCAGGGCCGGGTGCAGGGCGACACCCGCCTGAGCCTTGTTGGCACGGGCGCGATTGATAACCGCCAGGGTACTTTGGTAGCCGGCCAAGCCTTCGACGTGAGGGCGGCGAGCCTGAACAACACCAACGGCAGCCTGACCAGCAACGGCCAGCTCACGGCACAGATCGCCGGGCAACTGCTCAATCAGGCCGGCCTGTTCGCCGCCACCGGTGATCTGCAACTGAACGCCGACAGCCTCGACAACAGCCTCAAAGGCATTCTCAGCGGGCAACACACCGTCAGCCTCAATGCGGGCAGCCTGGACAACAGTGGCCAAGGCAGCGTGTACGCCAAAGACGACCTGTCGTTGGTACTGCGCAATCAGCTCAATAACACCCAAGGTGTGGTGCGCAGCGATAGCAGTTTTGGCGCGCAAGTAGGCAACCTGATCAACGACGGCGGGGCCATCAGCAGCGCCGGGCCATGGGCGCTCACCAGCCAGGGGGCGATCAGCAACCGGGGCGGCCAGTTGTACAGCGCCCGCAGCCTGACCCTGGAGCTGAACCACGCGCAATTGGACAACGCCGGTGGCCTGATCAATACCCCAGGCGCGCTGCTGCTCAGCCATCTCGCCACGGTGGGCAACAGTGGCGGTGAAATCTCCAGCGCGCAGGCCTTTACGTTTGCCGCGCAGAACCTCGACAACAGCGGCGGCAAGGTGATCAGCGACCAGGCGCTGACCCTGCAGGTCGACCAGTTGCTGGCGAACCTCAACGGTGAAATTTCGGCAGCCGGGCTCAAAGCGCAAGTGGGCACGCTGGACAACACCCACGGCTTGCTCAGCAGCTCGACGGATTTGGCGGTGAGCGTGGGCGGCAGCCTGGGCAACGACGGCGGCGAGGTGTCGAGCGCCGGTGCCAGCGTGGTCAATGCCACGGCGCTGAGCAACAAGGGCGGGCAGGTGCTGGGCGATAACAGCCTCGACCTGAGCGTTATCGGCGCACTCGGCAATCAGGGCGGCACCCTCGGCGCCGGCCAGCGCTTGCAAGTGAAGTCTGCCAGCCTGGACAACAGCCAGTCCGGCAGCCTCGTCAGCGATGGCAGCCTGAACGCAACCGTAGACGGCCTGCTCGACAACCATGCGCAAGGCAGCGTGCTGGCCAAGGGCGCGGTGAGCATCCAGTCCGCCAGCCTGGACAACCGCAACGGGTTGATGCGTGCCAACCAGAACCTGAATCTGCACACCGGCCAGGTGGATAACCGCCAGGGCGTGATCAACAGCCAGCAGGCGCTGGGCTTTGTTGGCCAGTCGCTGAATAACAGTAATGGCTTGATCAGCGCCACCGGTCCGCTGCACCTGGCCTTCGATAGCGTCAGCAACGCCAAGGGCCGTATCGCCAGCCAAGGCGACCTCGACGCAACCTTGGGGACACTGACTCAACAAGGCGGGGAGCTGACGGCCCAGGGGGCGCTGACGCTGAATGCCAACACCCTCGACAACAGCAACGGCGGGCTGGTAGCGGCGACAAAAGCGCTGAAACTGGAGGTCGACAGCACCGACAACCGCGCCGGGGAGATTTCCAGCCAGCAAGACGTCGCGCTGGCCGGCCAGCAATTGGACAACAGCGGCGGCAAGCTGCTTGCCGCGACGGCACTGGAACTGGCCGTGGCCCAGGTGATCAACCAGGCCGAAGGGCTGATATACGCGCAGGATGCGCACCTTGTCGGCACGCGCCTGGACAACACCCAAGGCAGCGTGGCCGCCCAGCACTCGCTGGCGATTCAACTGGCGCCGGCCGCATTGCCGGGTGCCAGCCTGATCAATGCCGGCGGCACTCTTAGCAGCGAAGGCGACCTGACGCTGCTCGGCCAACGCCTCGACAACAGCGCTGGCAAGGTGACCAGCGCGGGCATGCTCAGTGTGACCAGCACTGGCGACCTGTTGAACCTGGGCGGCACCTTCGATTCGGCACACGGCCTGACACTCACCAGCGCCAGCCTCGACAACAGCCAGCAAGGCCTGATCAAAAGTGACGGCGCAGCCAGCGTCACCACCGGCCAGTTCAACAACGCCACCGGCGGTGCCCTCACCAGCACCGGCAAGCTCGACCTGGCCGCGACCCAGGTCAACAACGGCGGGCGTATCGCCAGCGCCGATGTACTGACCGCCAGCGTCACCGGCCTGACCCAGCAGGGCGGCCAACTGTTCAGCAACACCCAGCTGAACCTGAACCTCAACGGCGGCGACCTGAGCAACGGCGGCTTGATCAATGCGCCAATCCTGCTGCTGAGCAACCTGGGCAACCTGAGTAACCAGGGCGGCGAAATCTCCAGCCAGAACGCGTTCTCGCTGGCGGCGCACAGCCTGGACAACAGCAACGGCAAACTCATCAGCAATCAGGCCCTGAGCCTCACTGCAGACCAGCAACTGGGCAACGTCAACGGCCACATCAGCGCCGCAGGTTTCACCGCGCGCAGCGCGCAACTGGATAACACCGACGGCATCATCAGCAGCCATGCCGGGGTCGACATCACTGCCCGTGACCAACTCACCAACCAGCGCGGCAGCCTGGTCGGCGATGGTGCGCTGCTGCTCACCACCGCCAGCCTGGACAACCGCAGTGGTCAAGTGGCCGGCAAGGCCGACACCACGCTCAACGCCAACGCCATCAACAACCAGCAAGGCCAGTTGGTCAGCACCGATACCTTGCACATCAGCGCTGCCAGCCTGGATAACCGCTTGGGTCTGGTCGGCGCTACACACGCACTGACACTGGGCGTGGGCAGCATCGACAACCGCGCGGGCGAGTTGACCGGCAGCGCCGATGTCAGCGTGAATGCCCAGCGCCTGGACAACAGCGACGGCGGCAAGCTGTTCGCGGCGAACGCCCTGAGCCTGACCGTCGACCAACTGCTTAACCGCACGCTGGGCCAGCTCAACGGCCAGCGCGTGACACTCAGCGGCTCGACGCTGGACAACAGCGGCGGCAAGGTTTTCAGCCAGCAGCCGCTGATGCTGACCCTGACCGGTGACGTCGACAACACTCAGGGCGTGTTGAGCAGTGAAAGCCAACTGAGCCTCAGCGCCGCCAACCTCAACAATGCCCAAGGCAGCATTTCCAGCGCACAAGACCTCACGCTGGGCCTGCGCGGCCAGGTCAATAACCTCGGCGGCGAACTGGTGACCGACGGCGCCCTGAGCCTGAACAGCCTCGGGGTGAGTAACGGCCAAGGCAGCCTCAGTGCTAAAGGTGCGGTGGCGCTGATCACCGGTGACCTGAGTAACCAGAACGGCAGCATCAGCAGCGGCGACACCCTGAACCTCACCGCCGGCCACCTTAGCAACGGCGGCAGCATCGGCAGCAGCAACGCACTGACCGTCAGCGTGAACGGCCTGGACCAGCAAGGCGGCAAGCTGTTCAGCAACGGCGCGCTGACGCTCGACGTGAACAACGGCGTGTTGAACAACAGCGGCGGTTTGATCAATTCGGCCGGGGCGCTGCAACTGAACCACCTCACCGACGTCTCCAACAGCAACGGTGAAATCTCCAGCGGCCAGGCTTTCACGCTGGCCGCGCGCACCCTCGACAACAGCAACGGCAAGCTGCTCAGTAACCAAGCGCTGACCCTGCGCATCAACCAGGCGCTGACAAACATCAAGGGCCTGATCGGTGCTGCCGGCCTCGACGCCCACGCCGCCTCGGTGGACAACAGCAACGGCACCCTGAACAGCCGGGGCGACCTGCAACTGGCCAGCGACGGCCTGCTGAACAACACCGGCCTTGGCCTGCTCCACAGCCAAGGCAACCTGAACCTCACGGCGGCCAGCCTGAATACCGGCAACGGCGGTGAAGTGTCGGCCCTGGGTACGCTCGACCTGAGCACCGGCACGTTGACCTCGGCAAACGGCCGGGTGACAGGCGAGCAACGCGTGACCCTGGACCTGAGCAACGGCGACCTGAATAACGGCGACCTGGATAACCACGGCGGCCTGATCCTCGGCAAAGGCCCGCTGACGATTAACCACCTGCGTGACCTAAACAACCAAGGGGGTGAAGTCTCCAGCCAGCAGAACCTGACGCTGGCCGCGCGTACGCTGGACAACAGCGCCGGCAAGCTGATCAGCAGCCAGGCACTGACCCTCGGCGCGGCCAACCTGATCAACGCCAATGGCCTGGTGTCGGGCTGGCAGAGCCTCAGCTTCAGCGGCGGTAGCCTCGACAACCGCAACAACGGCACGTTTTCCAGCCGCAGCGGCGCGATGGCCGTCAACCTCACGGGCGCGCTGCTCAACAGCGGCGCCGGTGCGCTGGTCAGCCAGGGCCGGCTGGACATTAACGCGACCAGCCTCGACAACAGCAGTGGCGGGATTCTGTCCAGCGCTGCGGGGCAGGGCCTGACGGTCAGCGGCCTGCTCAACAACAGTGGCGGCGGTTTGATCGACAGCGGCGCGACCCTGGACGTTCAGGCAGCGACCCTGGGCAACGACGCCGGCAAGATCAACGCGCAGCAGGCGCTGGCGGTGAGTGCCACCGACCTGAGCAACAACGCCGGCACCCTGGCAGGCAACGCCGCAGTGAACCTCAACCTGCTCGGCAACCTGATTAACACCAACGGCACACTGGCCAGCGCCGGTCCGTTGCTGGTGCAGCGTGCCAACCAGGTCAATAACCAGGGCGGGCAGATAGTCAGCCAGAACCTGCTGAGCCTGTTTGCCGGTGCAATCGACAACAGCCAACACGGCACCCTCGCGGGCACCGGCAACGTGGCGATCAACACGAATGGCATGCTGCAAAACAACGCCGACGGCTTAATTTACAGCCAGGGCGCTGGCGTGCAGTTACAGGCTGCCGGGCTGGCCAACGCTCGCGGCGTGGTGCAGGGCCAGAACGGCCTCACCCTCAACACCAGCGGCGACGTGGATAACCAGAGCGGCAAATTACTTGCGCAAACCGGTGACCTGACGCTCAACGCCAACAGCCTCGACAATCGTGGCGGCACGCTCGCCAGCCTCAACGGCGCAGTGCAGGCGCAACTGGTGGGCGTGCTGCGCAACGGCTACGACTTGAACAACAACCGCCAGGGCGGCACGGTGCAGGGCCAGCGCCTCAACCTGTTGGCGGCGATGATTGATAACTATGGCGGACGTGTCTCTGCCCAAGGCGGCGATGCGCTCATCACCACCGGCAACGTCGACAACCGTAACGGCGGCATCTATGCCACGGGCCTGGTGAGCGTCAGCGCTAACGACTTCGACAACAGTGGCGATAACGACGGCCAGATCGCCGGCCAACAGATCGACCTGAGCCTGCGCGGCGCATTGAATAACCGCCTGGGTATCGTCGAAAGCCAAACCACCCTAAAGGTCAGCGCCGCCAGCCTTGACAACGGCAACGGCCGCTTGCGCGCCCTGGGCAACGCGGGCACCACCGAGTTCGCCATCGGCGGCCTGCTGGACAACACTAACGGTGTGCTTGAAACCGCCAACAGCAACCTGATACTCGGTGCCGGCGGCCTGCAGAACGTCGGCGGCAGCGTGCTGCACGTCGGCAATGGCAACTTCACGATTGCGCCGAGCAACCTCAACAGCGTCGGCGGCAGCCTGGTGACGCGCGGCGGGTTGACCGTCGCCCAGGACACCTGGACCAACAACAGCGTGATCCAGGCCGGGCGGCTGACGGTCACCGTCAACACCCTCAACCAGACCACCGACGGCCAATTGCTGGCCAGCAACGCGTTTAGCGGTACGGGCGGCAACTGGTCCACCAACGGCCTGATCGCCAGTGACGGCAGCCTCGACCTGCATGTAGGCGGCACGCTCAACGGCGCTGGGCGCATCACCAGCCAGGGCGACCTGAGCCTGAGCGCCGCGCAACTGAACCTGAGCAGCACCGCCAGCGTGGCCGGCGGCGGCCTCACCAGCGCCACTATCACCGGCACCCTGAACAACGCCGGGCGGCTGACCTCGGCCAACGACCTGATCATCAATGCCGGCGCGATAAACAACACCGCAACCCTCGGCAGCGCTCAGAAGCTCACCGCCACCACCGGCGCCTTGCTCAATGACCATGGCCTGATATTCAGCGGTGGCGACATGAGCCTGCGCGTCGACACGCTGACCAACAGCTACGCCGACGTCTACAGCCTGGGCAACCTGAGCATCGACCGCGACGGCCAAGGCGGCTTTGCCACGGCGATCGTCAACAGTTCGTCGAGCCTGCAAAGCGACGGCAATATGAGCCTGGCCGCCAGCACCCTTCAGAACGTGCGCGCGGTACTCACCACCAGCGCGGGCGGCATCTACACCGCCTCGATCACGGAATTCCCCTGCATCGAAGGCCCGAACTACGCGGGTGATTGCAGCGGCAAACAGAACCACCTGTGGCAAATCGATCAGCGCGAAAAGCTCGAAGTGACGGCCTCCAGCGCCGCCTCCAGCATCACCGCCGGGCAAAACCTCAGCATTGCCGGCGGCGACGTCGTCAATGCCAGCAGCACTATCGGCGCGGGCGGCAACCTCAGCGTTGCCGTCAACAACCTGACCAACAGTGGCGTTGAAACCGGCGAAACCGATACCTCGCGCCTGTTCGTGTCCGAGCGTACCCGCCATCCCGAAATGTGGTACGACGCCGCCGCAGCGTTCAATAGCCGTTACTCCATTGGCGGCGCCAGCTACAACCCCAATGACCTGAGTGGTCTGCAGGGCGCCATGGCCTCGTTCATCGGTATCACCGAGGCTGAGCGTACGGTGTTGCGCACCGTCACCCAGATCGGCGGCGGCGACCAAAGCTACGCCGGGGTGATTCAGGCGGGTGGCGCGGTCAACGTCAGGGCGCAGGCCGACCTTGATAACAGCGTGGTGCGACCAGGTTTCACTTACGTCGGTGCGGGTGCCAAAACCGGCACTGGCGCGGCTGGCGCGAGCGGTGCGAGTGCGTTCTCCACCCGTATCACCGTCAACGGGCAACTGCCGCCCGACCTGGCCCAGCGGCAAATCAACCCACTGACCTTGCCGGGGTTCAGCCTGCCAACCGGGCAAAACGGCCTGTTCCGCCTGAGCGGGCAGGGCAGCAGCGCCACGGCTTCCAATAACAGCGCACCGGGCTGGTCCGTGAGTGGCGCCAGTCTTCAATTGGACGCGCATCCAATCACCGCGCCCTCGACCGCCGGCCGATTGATACAGGTGAGTGCGCCGGCCCCCGACACGGCCAACAGCGTTCAACTTGACCTGGCCAGCCGCCAAGCCAGCGGCATTGGCGCCAGTGGCAGCGGCGTTGGCGCGATCAGCGACGGCGGCGGCGCCAGCATTCAAAGCCCGGACCGCAGCAGCGCAGCGCCAGCGATTGTTGCATCCCTCCCGAACACACCGCACAAACCCGGTGTGATCGATAACCCGTCCCTGATAGCCAGCCAAAGCATCGCCCGTGTACAGGGCCTGCCAAACACCCAGCCGGTGTCGCAGCCACAGAAATACCTGATCGAAACCAACCCGGTGCTCACCGACCTCAAGCAGTTCATGAGCTCGGACTACCTGCTTTCCGGCCTTGGCTACAACCCCGACGACAGCGCCAAGCGCCTCGGCGACGGCCTCTACGAGCAACGCTTGGTCGAACAAGCGGTGGTGGCCCGCACCGGCCAACGCTTCATCGACGGCCAGAACTCCGACTCGGGCATGCTCAAGTACCTGATGGACAACGCCATCAGCAGCAAACAGCAACTTGGCCTAAGTGTGGGTGTGAGCCTCACTTCGGCCCAAGTCGCGGCGCTGACCCACGACATCGTGTGGCTCGAGAACGAGCAAGTGAACGGCGAAAACGTCCTGGTGCCCGTGGTCTACCTGGCCCAGGCCAACAACCGCCTGGCCCCGGACGGCGCGTTGATCGCCGGTAACGACGTCAACCTGATCGCCGGCCAGAACCTGGACAACGTCGGTACCTTGCGGGCCAGCAATAACCTGTCGGCCCAGGCCGGCAACGACCTCAGCAACAGCGGCCTGATCCAGGCCGGCAACCGCCTGGACCTGCTGGCCGGCAACAGCATCGTCAACACCGCTGGCGGCATCATCGCCGGGCGCGACGTGAACCTGACCGCCACCAATGGCGACATCCTCAACGAGCGCAGCGTCACCAGCCATGACAGCAGCAGCGGCTACCGCACCGAACACACCGACTCCGTGGACAGCGCCGCACGCATCGAAGCTGCGAACAACCTGAGCCTGCAAGCCGGCCGCGACGTCGACAGCGTAGGCGGGGTAACCAGCAGCGGCGCCGACACCACGATCAAGGCCGGGCGCGACGTCAACCTCGTCGCGGCCGAAGGCGACAATAGCAACACGGTGAGCGGGCTGTTCAAGGACAGCAGCGTGACCCAGTACGGCAGCCGCGTGGATGCCGGCGGTGATTTGAAGGTACAGGCGGGGCGGGACATCAGCGCGGTGGCGAGTGAGATCGATGCCAAGCGCGATGTGACGATGTCGGCAGTGGGCGATCTGTCGCTGTCGTCGGCGGCGGACGAATCCCATGCCTCGTTTACCTCGAAAAAGGTCAAGAGTGAAGACGACCATGTGAGCCAGGTGTCGACCACGGTGAAGGCCGGTGGCGACGTGGCGCTGAGCGCCGGGCAAGACCTGGGGTTGACGGCGAGCCGGGTGACGGCGGGGGATGAGGCGTATTTGTATGCCGGCAACACGCTTGATCTGAATGCTGCGCAAGACAGTGATTACTCGCTGTACGACATGAAGAAGAAAGGTGGCTTTGGCGCGCTGAAGACTCAGCATGATGAAGTGACTGATGTTCGCAATGTGGGGAGTCAGATCCAAACAGGCGGGGCGCTATCGCTGATCAGCGGCGGCGACCAGGTGTACCAGAACGCCAAGCTTGATAGCGGTGCGAACCTGTCGCTGAACAGTGGCGGGAGCATTTCGTTTGAGGCGGTGAAGGATCTGCACCAGGAGAGCCACAGCAAGAGCGATTCCAGCCTGGCGTGGACGTCGATGTCAGGGAAAGGCAGTACCGATGAAACCCTTCGCCAGACCGAGATGACGGCCAAGGGGCAGACCGTCATCAATGCGGTGAACGGCTTGAATATCGGCATCAAGCAGATCGATCAAAACACGGTTGCGCAAACCATCGATGTCATGGTCAAGGCTGACCCGAGCCTGGCGTGGTTGAAAGATGCCGAAGCCCGCGGCGATGTGAACTGGCAGCAAGTCAAGGAAATGCACGACGCCTACAAGTACAGCCATTCCAGCTTGGGCGAAGGCGCGATGCTGGCGATCATCATCATTGTCTCGGTGCTGACGGCGGGGGCGGCGAGTGGCGCGGTGGCTGCAATGTCCGGGGCTGGCGCTGGGTCGACCATGGCTGCGGCTACAGCTGAAGTCGCAGCCACTGCAACGACTGCCGCTGTTGATGCGACCACCGCTGGCTTGGGGAACATGATGGCCTCGGCCGTGTTGACCTCAATGGCCAGCAGTGGTGCGGTGAGTTTGATCAATAACAAAGGGAATCTGGGCGCGACCCTGAAGGACGCACTCTCGACATCAAGCCTTAAAAGCGATGTGTTGGCGGGACTTACTGCGGGAATAGGCTACGAGCTGCCTTACAACCCTACCGTGTTCAGCGTGGACAACCTCGAAAAGGCGGCTGTCACCTCGGTTGCCAATGCCGTTGCTAAAACGGCTGTCGAGGGCGGGAGTCTGCAGGGCAATCTGGTTAGCTCGCTGGCCGGTGCCGCGATTAACGTCGGTGGCGCAACGGTAGCTAACGATATCGGAGGGACTTACCTGCCCGACGGTTCGTTGACCAAGATCGGCATGCATGCCTTGCTCGGCGGCGTTCTATCCGTCGCTCAAGGCGGGGATTTCAAGACGGGCGCGTTGGCAGCGGGGGCTGACGAAGCTGTCGTCAAGAGCTTGTCGGACCTGGTCATGCCTGATCCTGCGACGGCCAATTCGCTGACCCTGCAGCAAGCGCAGCAGAGGCTGGTCGCGCTGTCAGGGCTGGTTGGCATCCTTGCCGCCACGGCGACAGGCGGGAATGCCTCGATTGGTGCTTCCGTGGCGGAAAATGCTACGCAGAACAATTTCCTGGGGCCGAATTCGATAGCCCGTCGAGAGGCAGATCGTCAGGCACTGGAACACGGTACTGCGACAGTTCAGCAGGCAGCTGAATACAAGGAATTGCAACAACGCGATCAGCAGAGCGATTACCTGCGCTCGAAAGTTGCGGCTGGAGACCCGCTAACCGACGCAGAGCGGTCCTTTCTGGTTGATTCATATCAACAGTACTACGACGAAATGGTCAGCAAAGTCGGTGGGGGGCTGGCGGGCGCCGCGTTAAGCGGCTTGAAGCAGAATGGCGCCATTACCACTTACGACTTCCCCTTTGCCGGAACACCGGAACAGAAAGCTGAATGGACGGCTGCCAATTCCCAAACAGCTTTAGACTTTTTGAAAACAGCCTTTCGCTCAGCCAGCGAGGATGAAACGCTCTACAACGGCATCGGGCACAGCGAGCAGATAGCAAAGGCACAGGAGCAAGACGTCCAAATCGGGCAGATTGCCATGTTGCCTGAGGAGGGATTGGCCGGGATTGCTGCGATAGGCGCTGTGACTATCGGGAAGGCGGTATCGGCTGGCAGCGAAGCTGGCGGTGCGTTACCTTCCACGCTGGGTTTGGAGGAGAGCGGGGCGGGTGCAGCACTTGAGTTAGATGGTGTCGGTGCAAAAGGGTCGACGAGCTTCAATTCTGTTCCTCGCAACGCAAATGATCTTGCAGGAGGTCCGCTTGAAAACGCTACTCAGATTAGCGGCCGCTTTAAGCTAGACGGTGGCCCAGCGAATGGAGCTGTGTATCGGGCCGATAATCAAGGAAATATCACCAGCTACGCTGTCTATGATTCAGCTGGGATGATTGTTAAGCGGGTTGACGTTACAGGTGCAGCTCATGCTGATGTGTCGACACCACATGTAATAGAGTATGGTAGAAATACGTTGCCGGACGGGACAATAAGAGTTCAGTCGCCTTCTACGAAACTGGCTCCACGGCCTACCAATCCGAATGAGATTCCATGATGAAAGTTGATACTCTTAGACAGTTTAGTGGTTTAAGCAGATACGAGTTATGGGCGTCAGGCTGGGCTAAGAAAGATAATATAGATATATTTTCTTATGTTAGCGCCATGTGCAATCCTGAAGACTGTCTGCTATTTTGCAGGCTGTTGTTTCCTGATTTTTTTGTTAGCCAAGGCGCGATTTTTTTAAGCGCTAAATACGATCATGATGTTTTCGTTGTATGGCTAAAAAAGTTTGACGGTGATGCGCGCGCAGTTGAAAAAATAATGAATCATACTCACTTGTACGATGTTTTTTCAGGCTGTACTGATGAGGTTGATGATGTTGTTTTTGAACAGCTAGCTGAAACTATTGCTTTGTCATGGCGGCTAGTCCTAAAAGACAAATTCCCAGAACGTAAATTTTCTGTTGATGTTTCGAATTCAGATCAGGATTACGGTCCTACTGTTACCTTTTTTCAAGTCATTGACTAGGTGCAAAAGGGGTTGTCACAAAAAACCCAAATGCAACTAGTGCTCTGACTGATTCGGAAGCTGGTACGCTGGTTGAGCGGAATGTTTTGGAGGCGGGTGCAAATAATGCAGCCGCAGAAATTGGATTCCCTGTTTCCAGATCGAAAAACCCGCTCAGCCCTGTTCTGGAGCACGATGCGTACGGGAATGAAATCATGTATCGCACAATGTCTAAAGAACAGTATTTGCAGTTTACAGAATCTGGTAAGTTACCGCCTACTACTGAAACTTCAATTTCTCCCTCTGTGCTATATTCGTCAAAATATGACGGTGTGACGGTAAAAATCACGGTAGCGCCGGGAACATCCGATGCTCTTCAAGAAATTGGAATTGCAGCAAATAAACCGGCAGCTATTCAGTTTCCCAATATGTCAACTCAGGAAGTTGGATGCAAACAAATGCGCGCTTCAAAGTTGAGGGCGGACAGATGACGACGCAGCTTGGGCAAGGCAAGGCTATCGATATCCTCAATCAGAACATTGTGGACTTTGCGTTGGGCCCTAAAGGAGGTCATTGATGTTGTTGTGCTTAGAAAAGGCGAGCGGGCCGATGAAGTTGGTATATAAGCACTCCGAAAAGCTAAAGGCTGACCCGGAGCGGGTTGCAGCGGCACAAGCGCTTACAGTCAATCAATCTAAACCCGCACTAGGACTTAAAGGCACATATGGGCTTTATGGGTCGCCAGAGTGGTGGGTAAATATCCAGCAGCGAAAAATGCCGTTATTGTTTGTTTCTGGTATCGTTCACCGTGCGTATGTCGCAGGCCAGGACGGCGGCAACGAAAACAATGGTATCGATTTACTTTTGGATGATGGCTCAGTTCGTGCTGAAGGTATTTATGTCAACGATAAGACGGATATTTCACTCTTCCGAGTTGGATGCCGAGTGCAGATTGTTTTTGCTCTAGATGAATTAAAAAAACAGCCTGCACCGGACGGCGGCATAAACTATTTGGAAGTTCCGTTAGAAATGGCGGTTTCATTGGAGCCTGTCACCACATCTGTCTAGAGTAAAAGGCAAAGGGTGCGTCCCTTGGTGCAAAAGGACCTGCGACCGATTTACTGTCTGGTGAAAAAAAAGTAGTAGGTGACAGTACACCTGCGGCTAACGATGCGAACTTTACAGGTGCAAAAGTCTCGGAGAGCCTGACAGGTGACGCCGGCGACGCTCTACCTCGAGTGAGCAACGGTGTTCCACTTGATCCGCGTCTACCTGATCCTGTGGCTGGCCTAGAGTACACGCAAAAAACGCTGGGCTCCTCCAATCCTAACATTGCTAACTCCCAGGTTAACGGCTATGTCGGCGAGTTGAAGTTGGCAAATGATGTTGCCGCCTTGCCCAATCAAACGGTAGTCCAGTACGGCCTATGCTATAGGCACGCACGGCGCGGATTTAGTGTCTGTCGACTCAACTACAGGTGAAGTCACTTTGTGGGATAACAAGTATCGTAGCAGTGCTCAAGTATTGAGATGTATCAACGTTGGAGTGGCAAAAGAGAAATATTGCTATCCAGCGCTTTGAAGCCCCGAGACTTTGGCTATGCTTTGTGCCTTCATCGAACGGCCCGTCAGGAGTTTGATGAAGACGAACTTTTTAAAGCTGGCAGAAAAATGCTTCAGGCCAATTTGCAAAAAACTTGGTTGGGCGGTGGGCAATATATTCGTGCAGCTACATGGCTCAAAATTGTCTACTGGCACAACAATGAAACTCTGACACCGTTACAAACTGTTTTGAAAGCTTACGAAAATATGCCTAAAGTACCTCGGCCGGATTTTGTTTCAGTAGTATGATCTTTTTGTAATATCGAATTGATTTGGTGCAAAAGCGACTGAGGCGGTTAGTGATATTCCCAAGGGAGTAACCAACCCAGAAATTCCCAAACTAGATCGGCCATTGATTCCTGAAGGAATGACCCAAAGCCAATTTGGGAAGGACGTAGTTGGATGGGGAGCTAGGCCAGAAGGGGCATTACAGCGTCTAGAGACCATCAGTTCCTCAGAGGTTGCCTCAATGCAAGAGCAAGGATTGACGCGTGAGATGGCTACACAGTGGAAAGACTTTTGCTCTAACGAGTTCTCTAGGAATGCACATAATATTACTGCGAAAAATCGTGTTGAGCTTATGCAGAAAATATTAGATAACTGGAATTAAAAAGACATCATGAAAATAAGCTGCATCAATGGAACATCTGAAGTCATGCTGCTTATTATCGAGCCTTGGGCTGAAGAGTATTGGCTTGAGCCCGGAGTGTCGGTTGATGTCGTAGGGCAAGGGGGGGTAGCTGATGGAAGCTTCGAAGTGGAGTATTTCGATAAAGGACTAATTTTTTATGGTTGGGAAGGCAGTGTGGTTTCAGTATTTATAAATGGTCAAGATGCAGTCCCGAGCCCACAAAGTTAATTTTTGTGGTGCAAAAGAGGCTGCCGCCGCCAATGAATTAGCAAGATTATCTGAACGGGCGGTGCAAGTTCGCTCGGAGCTAAATGTTGGTAGCGGTAGGTATATTGCTGTTGCTGAGTATTCAATTGATGGACAAAGCGCTGAGCTTGTAGGGGTAAGCGGGCTAGCGAAGCGCCCTGGAACGGTCGATGTCCCTGAAAAACAGGTCTTCGACACAATACAAACTGGTAACAATCCAAGGACAATGGACTCAGAGTATAAAATATTGTCGAGTTTGGAAGATAAGCTAACCCCCTCGTCACAAGGGGTCGTGAATATTTACTCAGAGCTCCCAGTTTGCGTTTCATGCAGCGGGGTTATAAGTCAGTTTCAACAAAGGTTCCCCGGTGTGATTGTTAAAGTAGAAACAGGAAAGCCAAGATGAAAAACGTTCGGGATATTTTTCATGAGTTAGTGCTGCGGGGAGTAATTTTAGATTCTACTCTTGTTGGTTGCTCCGAAGTGGATATTGCATCAATCGAGCAACATTTTGGTTGTAAAGTTCCTTTGGCATATCGTGAGTTTTTGACGATTGCGGGGCGTTCGGCGGGTAAGATTTTTTGTGGTGTTGATATATTTTATCCGAGATTACTTAGCCTAAAGTTTGAGGCGAATGAGTTGCTTGATGAGTTAGGTCTCTCTGATTTGCTGCCTACGGATGCTAAGGTATTCTGCATGCATCAAGGATATGAAATTAATTATTTTCTACCGGTCTCTGACGATCCGCCAGTGTTTCAGTTTTTTGAAGGTCAGAGTTCGATAACTAAAACTTGGGATAGCTTTTCAAGCTTCTTAATTGCATCAATAGGAAACCATCTTTTACAATGGTCGGACTTAAATTAATACGGTTCAAGGTATTACTTCGAATGTAATAAGGTGCAAAAGTCTTGGAGGACCTGACAGGTGACGCCGGCGCCGCTTTACCTTGAGTGAGCAACGGTGTTCCACTTGATCCGCGTCTACCTGATCCAGTGGATGGCCTAGAGTACACGCCCAAAACGCTGGGCTCCTCCAATCCTAACATTGCTAACTCCCAGGTTAACGGCTATGTCGGCGAGTTGAAGTTGGCAAATGATGTTGCCGCCTTGCCCAATCAAACGGTAGTCCAGTACGGCGATGCTATAGGCACGCACGGCGCGGATTTAGTGTCTGTCAACTCAGCTACAGGTGAGTCACTTTGTGGGATAACAAGTTTCGTAGCAGTGCTCAAGTATTGAGATGTATCAACGTTGGAGTGGCAAAAGAGAAATATTGCTATCCAGCGCTTTGAAGCCCCGAGACTTTGGCTATGCTTTGTGCCTTCATCGAACGACCCGTCAGGAGTTTGATGAAGACGAACTTTTTAAAGCTGGCAGATAAATGCTTCAGGCTAATTTACAAAAAAAACTTGGTTGGGCGGTGGGCAATATATTCGTGCAGCTACATGGCTCAAGATTGTCTACTGGCATAACGATGAAATTCTGACACCGTTACAAACTGTTTTGAAAGCTTACGAGAACATGCCTAAAGTACCTCGACCGGATTTTTTCAGTGAGTAATTGGGGTCAAAGTAATTGGGGTCAGACCCTGAGGAATCCCCGATTCTTCTTACTAAAAATCAATAAGTTGGAATATTGAAGAGGCCTGCATGAGTCGGCAACTTGGTTTGCACCACACAAAAACAAGAACCCGAACCTATGCAGGCCATCCGATTTTTACACAGAGCGCTCGCTCAAGCACTGCCTTCAATCCATTCTCGCCGCCTGACAACGCTGATGAGTTGTGTCAGTTCGTTACTGCAAGGCCGTCGCCTGACGCTGACAGCGCTGGGACGTTTTATGCCAGGGCAGGCGTATCCAAAACATGCGATCAAGCGAGTGGACCGATTGTTGGGTAAACAACACTTGAGAACAGAGCGGCCATTGTTCTACTGGGTGATGCTGCGGGCTTTGTTGGGCTCCTTGAAGCACCCTTTAATCTTAAAAAGTAATTGGGGTCAGACCACATCTTAATAATCATAAAATTGGGGTCAGGCTACATTTGAATAATGGTGGTCTGACCCCGGATATTTTACCGATATTTTTCTGTTCCAGGTCCTTCACATAGCGGGAGACCGTTGACGCCTTGACGCCTTGACGCCTTGACGCCTTGACGCCTTGATGCCGAGGCGCTCGGCCGCGCGCGAGAAATTGTTTCCGTCAGCGGCTGCGACGAAGGCGGTCAGTGCAGTGAAGTAATCCAGTTGCGGCCTCGGCATTTTGAAGGAGAGAAGGCATTCAGAAGTTAGCGGGTCGTGCAGGGCTACCCCACTATGCTTTTCAGCGACCCACGAGTGGCTAACGCTTGAGCGGACCTGCATCCACGCCGCTATCGTCCAGTTGCAGTTGCATTGACTTGTTCAGCCCGTTACGGAAAGCGTCCAGGCAGGGTAATTCACCGCTTGGGTGTCGATCTTGAAATTGCTGAATGCTGGTAACGGCTTCTGCCAGGGTCGGGTTGTTGCTATAGAGATTCTCACGAGCGGCAATGATGTAGAGCATTTCCCGGCATAGGTGTTTGCCTTGTGACGTATGCCCCGTGTAAGTGACATTGCTAGAGTGATTGCTTTCCCTGCGTTCATAACTGACATGCTCCCCGTAGCGGTGAAAGCGTGCGTGGAAGAATTCAGTGCACATCTTTGCTTTCGGGTAGTTGAGTTGATGCAGCGCAACGGTGCTCCAGTTGCTCGCCTGCTTTAGCTGGTTGCAGTCAAAACAGGCGACAGCCAAATTCCAGAAGCTCAACGAGAACTGCGGGTAGTGGGCTCTGGGCAGAATGTGTTCGATGGGCTTGGCGTGGGCGATGTTGAGTAACCAGCGGCGGCAATAACAGCAACGGTTGCCCTGCAACTCAACGACAAATTTGCGAAACGCCTGCTTGATCAGCGGGCCCGTCACCCCGCTGGTCTTGGCTTCATTGTGGGCCGAAAGCTCTTTCCAGGCATCGGCTTTAAGGTACGAATGCCGCTTTATCGTGCGCAGAAATTTTACGGTGTCGTTGATATGGCTGGCGACTTCATGCGCTCGTAGCAGATAAGCCTCGCGTTGGGCCAGCTGTTCACTATCGCTCAAGGTCGCGCTCATGGCTGCGCGCCTTTTTTTGCGCGTTTAAACAGCTCTTCAATGGCGGCTATCGCTTGGCCGATCAACGTAAGGTCTTGCTGGAAGCGTTGATCGCGTTGAACGGATGCGGTTGCCTCAAGTTTTGCTCTCAGCGCTTGAAGCGGTTGGATCAATTTTTTTCTCTGGCGATGATCGACCTTTCCTGGCTGGTTAGTCACTTGGATTGCCCGTGATACTAAAACCGCGCAACGTTCGCTGACCTCGGTGTTATCGGGGGTATAGGTGTTGAAACCGTCAAGCAGGATGGACTCAACGGAGTGGCGCTGATGCGCCGGGATAGGAATCAGCTGCCGATCTTGTGCCAGAAAACAGTGGATGTTTGCATCGCGTGCATTCGCCACAATGATGGGAGAGTGAGTTGCCACGACGAACGAGCAATCAAACGCCTGGGCGATAAACGACAGTAAGCCTGGCAGTTGCTGCTGCCAACTCACGTGCAAGCTGATTTCCGGCTCGTCGATGAGAACAACTGTGTGCTGATCGGCCTTGGCGCAGACCTTGATTAACAGAGAGAGCACTTGTTGCTCGCCGGAGCTCAAGTCACTGAAGGGTGCTATGGGGCTATCTTCTCTTTGCAGTATTCCGGGCTCATAGCGTTTGTCTCCCAGGGACACGCTCACACCTTCATGGAGTTCGAAGCTGGAAATTCCGCGCTCCCAGTGGGTGATTGGGTTATGTGGATCACTGACGGGAACAAGGTAGTGACGATGATTGAACGCGAGCAATTCCAGTGCTTCGGTGAAGATATTCAATCGATGGGATTCTTGATAAATACCGTGTAGCGCCAGACCGAGCCCGTGCAGCCAATCCAGCTGGAATGGATCGTCGGGATGACGGCGAGCGCCTTGATAGTCGAACAACGGCGCTTCAGACGACTCGTCTGGAAAACGATCAAGCGCACTGAAAGCGATACCGACCGAGTTGAGGTTTGCCTGGCCAAGATCGTCAATCAGGTCCCTGAGCAGCAAGCTTTTACCCGTACCATTGTTCCCAATTATGTAGGTGCAACTGGGGACCGTCTGAGGACCTATGAGTATGTCTCGCAGAGGACTTATTTCCGGCCTGTAAAGTTTTAGATCAAATGCCTCTTGGCCGATGAGTTTGTCTGCAGTGATCTCTGTGGCGCGCAGAACTGCCTCAATGGGGAGGGCACGGCATAGGCCAGGAAGGTTTCTGTAATGATCTTTGAAATGGTTGAGTACTTCTGGGATAAGGGCGCTATCGAAACACTCTTTCAAGAACCTAGCATCGATCTTGTACTGGGATGAACGCCACCGTTTGATGATCGCGGCGCAAACCCCGGCAAGCTCGAAATATCCCGCGTCTTCTTGCATCCGCGTGGCGTTGATGCACAGTGTTTCCCCAGCGTTGTCTCTGTCCCTGTCAGTATTCAACAGCCATGCAGTGAACACCGTGCCGTTCTCGAAGGCGTCCTTGCTCGGCAGATCAATCACCGCTTCCAACAAATTGTGCTTTTGAATGTGATCGCGCAACGCCTGGGGCAACTCACCGCTCTGGGCTGGATCTACAATCACAAGCACCGAGTTGCTCAGATCTCCCAGGTCGATCAACTGTTCCAATGTTGCAATGGCTGAATGTCCAGGCTCCAGTTGCTGGGCGCCATCGACCAAAATCATGTCACCGGTATCAATTTCGGCGAGCGGGTGCAGCGACAGGCCACGCACCTGCAAGCGCAGGTTGATCAGGTCCTGATGCTGGTAAGGGTAGCCATACCTTTCTCGGTAAGATGTATCGATGTCTTTTTTCAGAACTTGGGCGGTGACAGAGGCCGCACCGCTGTAAGGGAAGGTTTCGATGATGCGTGTGTTGGTCTTGCCCAGGCTCACGGCGAGTATTGCCACCACGTGGGAATGGAACAAGCTGATGTGCCAGTCTTCTCTCAAAACCCGACGGAGCATTACGTCGAACACACGCCGTGCGAAGCCGGTGTTTTTACTTACACGGGGTTCCATGTACTGGAACTGGTCCATCAGCTGGGTAAGAAGGTCTTCAGACAGCGCCTCAATCAGCCCGTCTCTGTTCGCAAGGCCTTTAGAGTGGCGGCCGATCAGTTGAGTCATACCCTCAACCACGACCGGGATGGCGCGTCGAACGAAGACTCGCTCCACGCCATCCTCGTCACTTTTATAGGCTGTCTGAATCAGATAAGTGACGAAGTACAGCAGTAGCGCATTAAAGCGATCTGGCGCCAAGTCGGTGCGTACTGAGCGGAATGAGTGGAATAAGTTGTGGGCGTGAACATTTCTCTCGTCGAGCTGCTCCATTTCGTCGAGTCGTTCTACTTCATCAACCATACCTAGTCCCTTAGAGGCCTGAATTCAAAAAGGGCATTAGTGTATGTCATTTCGCCTCCATTGCTAGAGGCTCCCATGGTCCTCAGCTCACGGTGGCAGCTTCAGCTTCCTGATGATGCGTTTCCCCAATAAACATATACATCGCCGGCACCATAAACAGCGTCAGCAGCGTACCAATCGACAACCCGGCAAAGATCACCAGGCCCATATCATGCCGCCCCGCAGCACCGGCACCTGAAGCCCACACCAGCGGCACCACGCCGAGCACCATGGCGGCGGTGGTCATCAGGATCGGGCGCAACCGCACGCCGGCCGCTTCTTCGATGGCTTCACGCTTGCTGTGCCCGGCGCGCTGCAATTCGTTGGCGAACTGCACGATCAGGATGCCGTGCTTGGTGATCAACCCCAGCAGCGTCACCAGGCCCACTTGGGTATACACGTTGATCGAGGCGTAGCCCATGGTGATGAAAGCCAGCGCGCCGAACAGTGCAGGCGGCACCGAGAATAGAATCACCACGGGGTCGCGGAAGCTCTCGAACTGGAAGGCCAACGCCAGGTAGACGATCAGGATCGAGAACATCAGCAAACCGAAGAAGCCTCCTGACTCCTGGATGAACTGGCGCGACTCGCCAGCAAAGTCGGAGGTGTAACCCGAGGGCGCCACGTTGGTGAGGATGGTGTTGAGTTTGGCCAACAGTTCGCCTTGGGCCACGCCACTCACGCCCGACAAGGTCGCCGAGTTGAGTTGCTGGAAGTGGTTGATCGATTCCGGCTGGGTTGAGGTCTCGATGTGCGCCACTGTGCGCGCCTGGATCATCGCGCCTGCGGGCGTGCGGATGTAGTAATCGAGCACTTGCTCCGGGTTGAGGCGGTTAACCTGCAGCACTTGGGGAATAACCTTGTAGGAGCGCCCGGCCGTCGAGAAGTAGTTCACGTAGTTGCCGCCCAACGCAGCAGACAGCGCGGCACCGACGTCGGCCTGGGTCATGCCCAATGCGGCGATCTTTTCTCGATCAACCACTAACTTGGCTTGCGGCTTGTCCAGTTTCAAGTCCATGTCGGCGAACCAGAACAGCTGTTGTTTCTGCGCCTCGGCCATGACCGCCTGGGCCACTTCGTTGAGGTTTTCCACCGAGTCGGTGGTGGTGATCACAAACTGCACCGGCAAGCCTTGGGCGCCGGGCAGCGACGGCAGTGGGAAGGCGGCGATGGTTGCGCCCGGCACCTGGTTCCATTTTTGCTGCAGATCCAGAATCAACTGGGCCTGGGAGCGCGTGCGGTCGCCCCAGGATTTGAGCAATACGCCGCCCAAGCCTTGGTTGAGGATGGGCAGCCCGGTCAGCTGGAACATCTGCGCGTATTCAGTTTCTTTGTTGGCGATCTGGAAAGCCTGGTCGGCAATGCGCTCCATCTGCTGCGGCGAGGCCGTCGGCGGGCCTTTGATCTGCATGAACACCAGCCCTTGGTCTTCGGTGGGCGACAGTTCGCTTTTGGCGGTCATGCCACTGGCGGCGACCAGCAGGAACAGCACAAACCCAAAGGTCACCAGCACCGGCCAGATGTCCAGCCCACCGGACAATACGCGGTGGTAACGCCCGCGCAGCCAGTCAAAGTACTGGTCGAGCTTGCGCGCGAAACGACCTTCTTCCTGCCCGGTTTTGAACAGCTTGGAGGTCATCATCGGCGACAGCGTCAACGCCACCACGGCCGACACGGTCACGGCGCCCGCCAGCGAGAAACAGAATTCCTTGAACAGCGCCCCGGTGAGGCCGCTGCGCAGGCCGATGGGCACGTAGGCGGCCACCAGCACCACGGTCATCGCGATGATCGGGCCGCCCAGTTCCCGCGCCGCGATCAGCGCGGCCTCCAGCACGCCTTTGCCTTCTTCCTTGATATGCCGGTCGACGTTTTCCACCACGATAATCGCGTCGTCCACCACCAGGCCAATCGCCAATACCAGCGCGAGCAGGGTCAGCAGGTTAATCGAATAGCCGAGCAGGTACATGATGAAGAAGGTCCCGACCAGCGACAGCGGGATCGCCACCAGCGGCACAATCACCGCGCGCAATGAGCCGAGGAACAGGTAGATCACCACCGAAACAATGATCATCGCCTCGACCAGGGTCTTCACCACCTCGTAAATCGAGGTGTTGATGAACTCTGTGGAGTCATACACGATCTCGCCGCGCACGCCGGACGGCAGTTGCGATTGCAGCTCGGGGAACGCCTCACGCACGCTGTCGGCGACGGTCAGGATATTTGCGGTGGGCGCCGCCTTGATGCCGATGAACACCGATCGTTTGCCGGAAAACGCCACGCTGCTGTCGTAGCTTTCCGCACCGAGGGTCACGGTGGCCACATCCTCCAGGTACACCAGTGCATCGCCTTTTTGCTTGATCACCAGGCGCTTGAATTCATCCACGGTGTGCAGGTCGGTGCCGGCGGTCAGGTCAACGGTCACGGTTTGCCCACGGGTCGAGCCCACAGCCGACAGGTAATTGTTATTGGCCAGGGCTGTTGAGACGTCCTGCGCCGTCACGTTGTGCGCCGCCAGTTTTTCCGGGTCCAGCCAGGCACGCAGGGCAAATTGGCGCCCGCCGAGGATCTCTGCGGTTTGTACGCCCTGGATCGAATCCAGCTTGGGCTTGACCACCCGCACCAAGTAGTCGGTGATGTTGTTGGTGGGCAGTGTGTCGCTGTAGAAGCCCAGGTACATGGCGTCGGTGGTCTGCCCGACGGCGATGGTCAGCACCGGCTCCTGGGACTGCGCCGGCAGTTGGTTCTTGACCGAGTTGACCTGGGTATTGATCTCGGTGAGCGCCTTGCTGGCGTCGTAGTTCAAGCGCAGCGTGGCGGTAATCGTCGAGACACCGGTGATGCTGGTCGAGGATAGATAGTCGATGCCTTGGGCCTGGGCGATGGCCGACTCCAGCGGCTGGGTGATAAAGCCCGCGACTGTGGACGCGTCCGCACCGTAGTAGGCGGTGGTGATGGTGACCACGGTATTTTCGGTGCGCGGCCATTGGTTCACCGGCAATTCAAAGATCGAACGCAGCCCCAGGATCAGGATGAACAGCGAAACCACCACGGCCCACACCGGCCGATGAATAAAGGTATCGGTAAGCTTCATGGGACACCTTTAATGTTCTTGGGGCGTCGGCGCCGGGTCGTTCAGCGGAGCGGCGCTGTTATCGACCTTCACCGGCGAGCCGTTCTTGAGTTTCATCTGGCCGCTGGTGATCAACAGGTCGCCTTCCTTCGCGCCCGACAGCACCGCGACCTGGTCGCCGCGGGTCGGCCCGGTCTTGATGAAGGTTTGTTGCGCAGTGAGTACCTCTTCGCCTTTGTCGTTTTTGCTCGACGTGGCGATGAACACCGTGGTGCCGTAAGGGTTGTAGGTGACTGACGTTTGCGGAACCGTGAGGTAACGCTGAGTGGTGCCGGAGTTGACCACGGCGCGCGCGAACATGCCGGGCACCAGGCTTCGCTTGGGGTTTTCAACGGTGGCTTCGACGGTGACGTTGCGTGTGGTCGAGTCGAACTGCGTATCGATGGTGCTGATTTTCCCCGTGAAGGTTTTATTCGCCAGGCCATCGGCCGTCACGGCCACGCTTTGGCCGATGGCGATGGCCTCCAGCTGGGTCTGCGGCACCGAGAAGTCGATGTAGATGGGATCAAAGGTCTGCAGCGTGGCGATTTTGTCACCGGGGTTGAGGTATTGCCCAGGGTTGACGCTGGTAACGCCGATGCGCCCGGCAAACGGTGCGCGAATGGTTTTTTTCGCCACCAGCGCGCGCTGTTGTTCGGCGGCGGCGAGTTTGGCCTTCAAGTCGGCGGTGTCGGTGTCGACCTGGGCTTGGGAGATGGCGTTTACCGCCAGTTGCGCCTTGTCGCGCTTGAGCACGATACCGGCGAGGTCCGCGGTTGCTTCCAGGGCGTGCAATTGCGCGATATCCGAGTCGGCATTCAGCTGCACCAGCAGCGCCTGGGCCGCGACTTCTTGGCCTGGCGTGAAGCCCAGGGTGCGCACGATGCCGCCGACTTCCGTGGTCACGTCCACGCCGCGCACCGCTTTCATCGAGCCCACGGCGGAGACGCTCGGTTGCCACTCACTGAACGGCACCTGCATGGCCGTCACCGCGGCGGCAGGCAACGGCGCTTTGGATTGAGCGATCAGCGCCGAAATCTGCACGAATTTCAACCCGGCAATGATCGCGACGATCACCAGCACCACCACGACCATGATGAGCATCGGCCGCCACAGGCGACGCTTGCGCGGTACGCCGGGCTCGGGGGGCAGGGCAGAGGCAGTCTGAACGTCAGCCATGGGGTTTCTCACTGTTTCAATGATTCAATTGAGGTGCAGCCTTATTGCTGGCTGGCATGATCTCTTGCCACGACGGCAGGCCGAAGCGGTCCGGCGTGCCCTTCGTGGCGGGGTCCACGTCCGTGCGGTTCCACCAGCCACCGCCCAATGCCTGGAACAACGCCGTGGTGTCGCTGTACCGGGCGGCCTGGGCCTTCACGCGTGCGAGTGCGGTGTTCTGGTAGGTTTGCTGGGCGGTGAGCAAGTTGATATACGCCACCGCGCCGAGGCGGAACTGGGCTTGCACCAAATCCAGGTTGGCTTGCGCGGAGCGCTCAGCCACGACCTGTTGGTTGAGCGCATCGGCATCCGCCTGCAGCGCCCGCAGCGCGTTGGCCACGTCCTGGAACGCGGTGATCACCGTGCCGCGATAGCGCGCGGCGGACTCGTCATAGGCGGCCACGGCCGCGCGTTTGCGATGTTCGAGTGCGCCGGCATCAAAGATCGGCTGGGTGATTGAACCGGCCAGGCTCCAGACGCCGCTGCCGGACGAAAACAGCTTGGTGCCACTGGCCACCGTGGATCCCAGCGACCCGGTAATGCTGAACTGCGGCAATTGATTGGCGACGGCCACGCCGATATTGGCGCTGGCCTGATGCAGTTGCGCTTGCGCCGAGCGCACATCCGGCCGCTGGCCGACAATGGCCGAGGGCAGGCTGACCGGCAGTTCTTCAGGCAGGTGCAAGGAGGCCAGGTTGAAGCGTTCGCCTTGGTCCTGATTCGGAAAGCGCCCCAGGTACGCCATCAACTGGTTGCGCGTTTGTGCCAACTGCTTTTGCAGCGGCGGCAAGGTGGCGCGGGTTTGCGCCAGAGCGGTTTGCTGCGTGAGCACGTCGCTGTCGCCGATGGCGCCGAGTCGCCGCTGAGCTTGAAGCAGGTCGAGCTGGCCGCCCTGCAGTTTGATGATTTCCTCGGTGGCCGCGACTTGATCACGCAGGGAGGCCAGGTTGACTGCCGTGTTGACCACGTTGGCGGTTAACGTGAGGTAAGTCGCCTCCAGCTGAAAGCGCTCGTACTCGGCTTGCGCCGTGGTCGATTCGATTTGCCGGCGGGTGCCGCCGAACACATCCGGGGCGTAGGACACGCTGAGCGACGCCGAACTCACCGTAAGAATCGGCGACTCCGGGATGCCCGAGGTCACGCCCGAGACTTTCTCGCGGGCTTTCTGCACATTGCCGCTCACCGAAGGAAACAGCGAAGCCTGGTCGGCATACACCCGCTCGTTGGCCTGGCGTAATGCCGCCTGAGCAGCGCTGACATCCGGGTTGGCACGCAGGGCCTCTTCGACCAAAGCGTTGAGTGGCGGCGAGCGGAACAGCGCCCACCATTGCCCAGGGATATCCATGCCGGCGATCAGCCGCTGCGCCGCGCCACCGGCGTCGATGTCTGCCTGGGCGGTGGTGGTGATTTTGTCCTTTGAATAGCCGGCATTCGACGGCACATCGGGGCGCGTGAAGTCTGGCCCAACCGTGCAGCCGGCGAGGGCGATGCACAGCAGGCTCAGGGTCGCCAGCCGTGGTGGTGGCTGGAATAGGGCACGGATGGGCGCCACCCCTGATGCACGCCGGCGAAGCTGATCTTTCATATTTACTCTAAGTAATCAGTTGGTTAACTGCTTTTATTGTTGAGTAATGCGTGCAGGGTGATCCGCCTGGGCCGCTTAAAAAAGGCGCGGCGTACCGAGGTTTAAATCAGTGTAGGCGCCGCCGGGCACTGCGCAATGTGCCGCTGAATTAGCTGTTATCTGAAAATGCGGTTGCCGCATTATTTATGCATTACGTTATGCGTTATCAGTATTTTACAGGCGCTGGTTATAACCGCATCGTATGAGCCCTTACGAACACTGCCGAGACCGCGCGTGCGGATCGACTTGAATGCCTGACAAGGCACTTGGAGACGAACGTGCGTTACCTGACAAAACTGGCGGCCGGGTTGGCCGCCGCCGTGCTGTGCCTGACCGCGAACGCGCAAACGCTGGTGGTCGGTGACCAAAGCTACAACGCCCAAGCCGTGATGGAAGCGGCGGGGGTGCTTGAAAACCTGCCCTACACGCTTGAATGGAAGCAATTCACCGCAGGCTCGCCGGTTGCCGAAGCGCTGAATGCCAACAGCCTGGATATCGGCTTGCTCGGTGATGCGCCAGTGCTGTTCCTGGGCGCATTGGGCGCGCCGATCAAGGTGATTGCAGTCAGCCGGCAAAACCTCGAAGGCGTGGCGATCCTGGTCAGAAAGGACTCGTCGATTCACAGCCTGGCCGATCTTGCCGGCAAGCGTGCCGCCGTCTGGAAGGGCTCCTGGAGCCAGCAATTGCTGCTCACTGCGCTGGACAAAGCCGGCGTCCCGCACGACTCGCTGGAGCTGCGCTACCTCAGCGCCCTCGATGCCTCCCATGCGCTGGAGGGCGGTTCGGTTGACGTCATCGCCACGTGGGAACCCTACGTCACTCAACAGGAACGCCAAGGTGCCCGCGTGCTCGCAACCGCTGAGGGCCTGATCCCGGCCCAGAGTTTCATTGCCGCCAACGCCAAGGCCGTCGATGCCAAGCGGGCGCAAATCAGTGATTTTCTGCAACGCCTGAAAAAAGCCCGTGACTGGGTGCGCGAAAACCCGGCCAACGCCGACGCCTATGCCGATGCCTGGGCCAAACGCACCCGCGCCGACGCTAACATCGCACGCGCGTGGTTTGCCCGAGCGCGCACCACGGTCGAACCGCTCACGGCCCAATCGCCGGTAGAAGCGCAAAAGACTGTGGACTTTTTCGCAAGCCTTGGCCTGGTCAAGTCTTACTCGGCCGCCAGTCTGTTCGACAATTCCTTCTCGGCAGCCCTGCAGCCAGCCGTCGCCAAAACCCAGCCCTGAACGCTTCAAGGAATACTGCTGACATGACCAACAGACAGCTCAAACTCGGCGCCTTGACCATGGGTTGCGGCGGGCCGGGTCGCCACAACCTATGGCTTGATCCGCAACTGCCCGCCGATGCCAGCGTCAACGTCGACTGGTACATCGACATTGCCCGCCAGGCCGAGGCGGCGCTGTTCGACTTGATGTTTATCGTCGACAGCCAGTTCATCACCAAAGGCTCGCCATCGCACTACCTGAACCGCCTGGAGCCACTGACGCTGCTATCGGCACTGGCCGTCAGCACGCGACACTTGGGCTTGGTCGGTACGCTGACCACCTCATACAACTCGCCCTACAACGTCGCACGGCGCCTGGCCTCACTCGACCTGATCAGCAAAGGCCGCGCGGGCTGGAACGTGGTCACCAGCGGCGACGCCGGCACCGCCGGCAACTACAGCCGCGACGAGCATTATGACTACGACACCCGCTACGGCCGCGCCGCCGAGCATGTCCAGGTGGTGCAGGGCCTGTGGAATTCCTATGAGGATGATGCGTTTGTGCGCGACAGGGCCACCGGTCAGTTTCTTGACCCGAGCAAACTGCACAGCCTGAACCACAAGGGCGAGCACTTTTCTGTGGTCGGCCCGCTGAATATCCAACGCTCACCCCAAGGCCAGCCGGTGATCTTCCAGGCCGGCGACTCAGAGCAAGGCCGCGACCTGGGCGCCGCCACGGCGGACGTGATCTTCACCCACGCGGCCAGCATCGAACAGGGCCAGGCGTTTTACCGGGACATAAAGGGCCGGGCGGCGCGACTCGGTCGCGACCCGGAGCAATTGCTGGTGATGCCCGGCGCCGAGATCTATGTGGGCGACACCGACGCGCAGGCGCGCGAAATCGAGCAGCACTACCATCAGGCCGATCACAGTTTTGCGCTGGCGCTGAAGGAGTTTGGGCGTAATTTCGGCTGGCATGATTTCAGCCAGTACGACCTCGATGCGCCGTTCCCGCAAGAGAGCCTGGAGGCCGCGCGCAGCAGCTTTTTCACCAATGCCAAACGCATCGCTGATCAGGCGCGGGAGAACCGGTTTACGTTGCGCCAGGCGGTGGAGTTTGGACGGCAACTGCGGCCGGGAGCGTTTGTGGGAACGGCGGACACGGTTGCGCGGAAAATGGCGGAATGGTTTGAAGCGCGGGCGGTGGATGGGTTCAATATCTATATTGGGCATCCGCAGCAGTTCACGCGGTTTACCCAAGAAGTCATACCGTTGTTGCAGGCGCGTGGGGTGTATCGCACGGCGTATGAAGGGACGACGTTGCGGGAGAGTTTGGGGTTGAGGATTCCGCGGTTTGGCGGCTAAAACCGTCGAACGGGGTCATGTATACCGCGCCGAATGGGTCCAGGCGCTTGCGGATCTCGGCATCCGGCGTGCCGTACACCACCAGGCTGGTGATGCTGCACAGCTCCAGGAAGCGCTGGCCGAACGGTGCAAACGTGGTGTCGACGTGGCTGACCACGGCATCAGCGTTGTAGCGCTCAAGGATATGCACGGTGCTGGTGTCTTCGTTGGCGCTGTATTCGTAAACCAGGGTGCCGGGTTCGGCACGAGTGGCCGTCACGATGGTGGTGATCAGCGCCTTGAATTCGGCGAACGCTGCGGGCTGTACCGCGAGGGTGAACAGGCAGGAAATATAAGGGTGCATGTTGGGTTTCCGTAAGAGGCGCCAGGCGGCACCTGTTGAGTGGCAGGCGCTCAAGACTTGTCGGGGGCGTCTGCAAACAGTTTGCCGGCACCCGCCCAGTCGGACGGCGCAACGTCTTCAAAAATGACGTAGATGTAATTGGCATCGGTGCCGGTGTGTTTGACGATGCTTTCGGTGATGTCGGCGGCAACTGCGGCTTTTTGTGCGTGTTCTTTACCTTCGAACCAGCTCACTCGTACGACGGGCATGGTGTATTCCTCTTGGGACATTGATCTGGGAGAGGTGCGCGATGTGCACCGTTGTTTGACTGGAATCCATCCTACTGTTGAACAAGCTGGTGGTAAACGGCCTCTGGCTATAATCTGGGTAGACTAAAACTCTACAATCAGCGAGTGCGGCATGGTCCCTATCGATTCCTTCCAGGGTGTTATCACCTTTGTCGTCGCCGCGCGTTCGGCCAGCTTCACTCAGGCTGCGGAGCGGTTGGGGCTGTCGAAATCCGCCGTGGGCAAAGCCATCGCGCGTCTTGAAGAGCGCCTGGGTACGCAGCTGTTCCATCGCACAACACGGCGGATTTCTCTGACCGCCGATGGCGAAGCCTATTTCGTGGCGTGCTCTACGGCCCTGGAAGAAATCGGCACTGCTGAAAGTGGCTTGGGGCCGGGCGGTGGTGAGCCTTCCGGGCGCCTGCGTGTCGATGTGCCGGTGGCGTTCGGTCGTCGCGTGGTTGCGCCCTTGCTATTTGAGATCGCCAATAAATACCCGTCGCTGCACTTGAGCCTGACGTTTTCCGACCACCTGGTGGATCCGTTCGAGGAGGGGATTGATTTGCTGGTGCGCTTCGGCGAATTGCAGGACACCAGTGGGTTGGTAGCGCGCAGGTTGACGCGCCAACGCTGGGCCATTTGTGCCGCGCCGGGTTACCTGGCACGGTTTGGAGTGCCGCACACCCTGGAAGACCTGAGCCACCACCGCTGCATTGTCGGGCACCGACGCGGCCAGCCTTTGGCGTGGCGAGTCATGCAGGCAGGGCATACGCAGTGGTACGCGCCTCCCGCGGCCCATCAGATCGGCGATGGCGACGCCATGATTCTAGCGGCGGTTGCCGGCACCGGCCTGTGCCAGATGCCGCGTAGCCTGTTCCAGGGCGATATCGACGCGGGGCGCTTGGTTGAGGTGCTGCACACCTACGAACCGGAAGCGGTGGATGTACATGCCGTGTGGCCGAAGGTATCGCACCTGCGGCCGAAGGTGAGGTATGTGGTGGATGAACTGGTCAAGCTGTGTGCGCATTGGCCGGTGTAGGGATAAAGCCGGAGCCGACGCTGGGCGCATGAGTCGCCGCCCAGCGTCGGTAGGTTCAGTTCGCCCCCACCTGTTCTTGATAGCCTTTACGCAGCTTCTCCGCGATCAACTTCTCCACCTCACGCAACGCCCGTTCAGGGCTTTCAAGCGACTTGATCAACGTCTGGCCCTTGGTGCCGATGCGGCCGAAGTTCACCACCACCTCCGCCTCTGTGACGCCAATTCGCCAGAACTTGTTGGAGTTACCTTCACCAAAGGTGAACTCGCGCATCGGCGTCGCCGCGTCAGGCGCTGGCAGCGGCTCTACCTCAATCGGTTGCGGCTCCGGTTCCACGGTTTGTTCCGGCTCTGCCAGCGCGGGTGCCTCTTCGCCACGCAGCAGCGCTTCGATGCGGTTAAGCACGTCTTGCGGGTCGTGCAGCCAGTCATGACTGAGCACGTCGATGATCTTCCAGCCAAAACTGCGCAGCACGGTCGGGCGGAAGATGTAACGCTCACGCACGTTGGCCGCCGCCGCGGTATCGCTGTCGAGCAGCACGCCGAGGCTGAAGTGTTCACCGTTGGCGTCACTGATTGCCAGGTCGCAGCGCAACTGTGAGCGCCCGACATATTCCTGCACCGTATGCCCACGTTTGCGCAACGCGGCGGCAAGCGCTGTGCGCAGGGTGTCCTTGGGCAGGCTGACGGCAAAGGATTGCTTGGCGCCTGGGTTGAGGTTGGCGAGGATGCCCTGGGAGCGTGGCGCATCCCCGCTGGCGCTGGCCTGGGCGAATTGCAGGAAAGCGCGCAATGCCGCGGCACCGTCGTTGTGGGTGTTGGTGATGGCATCGGCTTCAATGCTGGAGACGATCGCCATGCGCTTGCGCGCGCGGCTGAAGATCACATTCAGGCGTTTTTCGCCGCCGCGCTGGTTGATCGGGCCAAAGTTCATCAGCATCTTGCCGTTCGGTCCCGGCGCGTAGCAGATGCTCAGGATGATCACGTCGCGTTCATCACCCTGGACGTTTTCCAGGTTCTTGACGAACAGGCCATTGAACTGCCCGGCGTCTTCACGCACGTATTCGCGCTCAAGGCGGGTGGCAAAGGCTGAGTCGCTGGCAGCCAAGTCTTCCAGGGCCTGTTCGATGGCGCCTTGCTGGGCTTCGGAGAACGCCACGATGCCCAGGCTCAGGCCGGTCTCGCGTTGCAGTAGTTCACGCACCAGGTTGGCGATATACCGTGCTTCGGCCAAGTTACTGCGGCTGAGGTAGACGCCATCGCTCATCTTCAAGAAGCTGATCGGGCTGTCGAGCAGCGTGTCGGCGCCCTGCAAGACTGCCTGGGCATCGGTGGAGTCCAGGGCGGCCTGGGCCGGGGCAGGGCGCTCGATGCGACGGTCGGGAATGGTGATCAACCGGCCTTCGTAGAACGCCGCATTGGAGAAGCTGATCAACGCTTCATGACGGCTGCGGTAGTGCCAGGCCAGCAGGGTCGCTGGCAAATTGCGCGCAGCCTGGCTGAGCAGGCTGTCGGCATCGAGGTTGATTGCAATCTGTTCGCCGTCTTCCATGGCAACCAGTTCGTTATCGTCTTGGTCGCCGGCGCTGGAGAAGAAGTTGGTCGGTGGCAACTGCATCTCGTCACCCACCACAATCACCTGCTGCGCACGGCTCAAGGCCGGCACGGCTTCTTCGCTGGGGATCTGGCTGGCTTCGTCGAAAATCACCACGTCGAACAGGTCCGGGGTCAGCGGCAGGGTGTCGGACACCGACAGCGGGCTCATCAGCCAGATGGGCTTGAGGTCGTTGATCACCCGGCCGCTGTCGCCACTCGCCATTTCGCGGATGGAGCGATAGCGCATGGTCTTGCCCAGTTCGTGCTCCAGTTCGCGGCGGCCCTTGGCATAGGTTTTCTTGAACTCGCGGGCCTGGGCGTCCAGTTGGGTCACCGACATCGCCGAGTGCTTCACATGTTCCAGGAAGCGTTGGTGCAGCGTGGCGCTGAGCACATGGGCGTTATGCTTGAGCAGGCTGCTTTGCGCCTGGCTGACCTGACGCGCCGCCAGGCCCAGGGCCGCGCCATCGAAGCGCGCCAACTGCGGGTTGGCGCGATACAGGCGGGTCAGGTTCTCCTGGGCAATCAAGCCATCCAGTGCGGGTTGCGCCAAGGCATGCTGTTGCACGGCCAACAGGCAAACGGGATCGGCCTGGTGCAGCTCATTGAGCAGGGGCAGGGCGTCGGGCAGTTCGTCGAGTTCTTCACGCAGGTCGCGCAGGTATTCGGCCAACGCGCCCAGGCTTGGTGCCGGTTCGAACACACAGTGTTGCGCAACCAACTCGCTCAGCCGTTCAACCGGCTGGCGCAGGCTGGCTTCCTGGCGTACACGGGGCAGGGCATCCGGGTTGTCGCGCAGGCCTTCGACCCACTGGCGCAATAACGGTGAAGCGCTCAGTTGCTGGAGCAGGGCGTGCAGGTTGTGCACGAACAGGTCGATATCCTGCACGCCATAGCGACCTTGCAAGCGTTGCTGCTCGGCCTGCAATTGGGCGGTGGCGCGCTGTTCCGCGGCCAGGTTGTCGAGCACGCTGCGGTAGCTGGGGCGGATGGCGTGTTGGCTGAAGTCGTAGCGCCGTTGCAGCTCGCCACGCAGCCGCCACCAGGACGGTTGCAGCCAACGCAATGGCGAGCCTTCCAGGCGCTGCACCAGATCCTGGGCGGCCTGGGTGTCCTGGGGCGCGAGTTTGTCGCGCCAATGGCGGGTGGTTTCGCTGGCGTTGTGGTGTTGCACGGTCAGCGTTTGCAACGCCGTCTGTTCGGCTTGCAGCGTCTGGGAACCCGCTGAGCCGGGCTCCAGCAAGTCGAGGTGCGCCGCCAGGTTGGCACCGGTCAATTGCTCGGCGGCCTCGGTCAGCACGCGCGCATCCGCCAGGCGTGTGTCACTGGATATCAAGCTCGAGGATGACTCCAGTAACTGCTCGACACTGTCGATCAAGCCGCTGGCTTCATCGAGGAACGCCTTGAGCTGGCCATAGGCATGCTCGTGGGTGATGAGGCTTGAGGCCAGATGACTGAAAGGGTGACGGGCAAAACTGTCGAGGCCGAAACGCTCGTTGATCGCCTGATACAAACGGCCGGTCAGCTCACGTTGGGCCTGCCAGTGACGCCATTCGGGCAAGCGTTCCAGCACCTCGGGCGGCAGCTTTGCCGACACAGCAGGCAGTTCGATCAGATGCCGCACCAGCTCGCGCACCGAGCACGCCAACGTCTCCGGCACCCCGGCCATGGCCTGTTCGAAGCGCTCGATCAGGCCCAGCTGTTGCTCGAGGGTCGCCAGCGTGGCGCTGCGTCGGGCTTGCAGTTGGGGCGATTGGGCGTCGCCGGCAATCCAGCGTTCATAACACTCGCGCAGGTCGCCCACGAAGGCCTTCTTGTCGGTCTGGGAGTCATGAATCAGGCAGCACAAATCGCCCAGCTCACTCTGTTGCAGGCGGTGGAACACCACATCGAGTGCTGCGCGTTTTTCGCACACAAACAATACGCGCAGGCCGCGCCCGGCGTAGTCGGCAATCAGGTTGGTGATGGTCTGCGACTTACCGGTGCCCGGCGGCCCTTGAATGATGAAGTTACGCCCGGTGCGGGCCAGGCTGACGGCGGCGTTCTGAGTGGCGTCGCCGGCCACCACGTTCCATTGCTCGGGCAACGGGATCGGGTCCGGAGCATGGACCTCAACCTCGCGCGGCTCGATGGAAAACATCCGGTCAAACGCTTCGTTTTGCGCCGGTTCGTCGATCAACTGCGCGTAATCGCGCACCAGCGACATCTTGCGATAGTTGAAGTTGGCCAGGGTCACCTGCGTCAGGTCGATATCCCAGGCGTAGCGGTGCCCCTGATTCTCGGGCATGGAGTAGGTGCTGTTTTCGGTGCTGCTGGCGACCATTTGTGGGTGCTGGTCGCGCAGCGAAGGTTTGCCGCCTACCGCCATGCGCAGCGGTAACTGGCTGGGCAGCACTTTTTGCTGGAACAATTGCAGGCCCAGCGGGCGGTAATCTTCGCGGTCGTAGCTGAAGTCCGGCTTCACCAAGGGCATGGCCGAGCGCTGACGCGCGCGGCGGCGCTGGAAGTGGTGCAGGTGCTGCACCGCCTTCTGGTGGATCAGTTCGATTTGCGGCTTGCTTTGCAGGCGCAACTCCACGCCGGGCTCGGTCAGTTTGATCTGACGCGCAATATCGGCGTGGATGTCTTCCAGCGAGGTCTTTTGCAGGTCGACGGTTTCTGGCAGCTGGATATCGTAAAGCTGGCGCAACTGATGACGCAGAACCGGGTTGAATTCTGCCTCGGTTTCATCGCACTGCAACATGAACTGGTCGCGCACGCCTTTTTTGCGGCTCAGCTCCACCGGCAGCCACAGCAGCGGGGTGACGATGCGCTCTTCGGGCGTGTCCTTGAGGTTGTGCCAGCGCATGAAGGCGACGACCAGACGCAGGTTGCTGAAGCCGAACTCGGCGCGGTCGCGACGGGTTTCCTGGATGAGGCGTTCCAGGGACGCCTGCAGCCAGGTCTGGTCTTCAAACCGCAGCCATTGCTGCAGGCCAACAGGCTTGCCGCTCAATACTTGCTCGGAGAAACCACCGAAAGTCGGCTGCCAGGTGCACAACGCCTCGGGCCGGATGCTTTCAATCTGCATCACCAGCGGTACGCTGGCCACGGTCAAGTTGACGTTGGCCTGGGTCGGCCGGAAGTACAGCAGGCGATTGCGCCGCGACAGGTCGAACAGCCGGTTGCGCAGATGCTCCAGCACCACCGTGCGCCGCGACGCCGGGCCTTCAGCCTGGGCCAGCACACGCTCGACATCCAGGCTGGCCGGCTGCTCGCGCCAGGATTCCAGGCGCCGCGCCAGCGAACCGACATCGGTGGCGCGCTCATGGCGGTTAAGCTCAGTCATCTCGACGATCAGGTTGGCCAGCACCGGGTTGAGCCGGCCATTGAGCTGGAACAGGTTGCGCCGGTGCCGGGCAAAGGTTTTGAGGTCGTTGATATCGGCAAAATCCAACCCGCAGGCCAGGCATGCCAACAGCTGGCCAAGTTGGAAAATATCGGTGATTTCGTCGTGATGACCGAGACGATGCTCCCAGCTGTGCAAGTCCGTGAGGAACACCGGGTGATCGATGGCCTGGTGTGGGTCTTCCTGCACTTGCAGGTCGGTAAACGCCACGCCCGTTTCCGAATCACGGGTCAGGCGGACCTTGCCGACGATGTTCAGCGCCGACTCAGGGTTCGGCTGCACCTGCTTGATCGCGTCCAGCGCCAGGCGCGGCGGTACGCCTTCGGGGTCGCGCAGGTGCAGGGTGCGCTCTGGGCCTTGCAGCACGTCAAGGTAGCTGAGCTGGGCGACACGCCCCAGTTCATGCAGTTGCGCCACCTGGCGCAGCAATGGGAGCGCCAGGAACAACACATCGTCGATGGGCACGGCGGCGCCATCGTGGCTCTGCAACAATTGCGTGAAGGTGACGGGTTGGGTTACTGGGTCCATGTGTCGACCTCCGCTTTGAGCGCGCGAACGATCGGGTCGAGCTCACGTTTGGGTAGTTTGATATCGCGCTTGAGCACGCTGATAAAGTCGTCGGCGCTGCCGAGCTTCTTTGCCGTGCGCGCCGCGTGCAGTAAGGCTTCATCACGCAGGTCACGGTCGCTCAGGCTCAGGTCGAGCATGATGAAGTGCAGGTATTCGTGGATGCTTGCATCGATACGTTCTGCATTCAGCGTGGTGAGGTCCCGCGGCGTTTCAGTGGTCTTCCAATCGGGAAAGAAGCCACGCACCTGATTGAGCACCGCCTCCGACTGCAAAATAGAGGCGCCGATAAAGCTGGCGATAAAGCCGCGGGTGAGGGCGGTCAGCTCGACCTGGTCGGTCACATCCAGGCGACTGAGCGACAGCGGCCCGCGCAAGCGGCGGTGCAGCCAGGCGTCTGTCTCCGGGAGCTGCTGCCACCAACTGTCTACCGCCTGGGAACGCAGAAACGTCTCCGGGTGCGACAGGCCCTGGGACACTTGCGCATCCTTGCCATCCAACTCGCGGGCCTGCTGCAGATAGCTCGCGGCGTCGACGCTGACAATCCCGGTGTGAATCTTCACCAGCGAGGTGATGGACGCTTCAGGTCCACCGGCCACCAGCGCCGCGCCGCGGTCGGCGTAGATTTCGGTGTGCAGGCTATATAAACGTGCGGTCTGTTCCAGGCTGGGCGGCGTATACGCGTCGGCCATCGCGTGGTTGAGAATGCGCTCGGCAGTGAGAAAGTCGCCGTCGTGCTCCGACCACAAACGGTAATGGGCCAGCTCATGCCCCAGCAACGCCAGCAGCTCCTGGGCGTCGAGCCGTTCAAGGATCGGCCCGTAAAACACCACATGCACTTCACCGGCCAGGTAATACAGGCTCGCATTCATCGCGCCGTCGCCGGCCTGGTAGAGCGTGGCGGGCGCCTGGATCTGCAACTGCTGCAACGCCGCTTCACAGGCCTGATAGGCCTGTGGGTGAGTCTCGGGGCTCAGGCGATAGGTGTCGCGCAGCAATTGCGCACGCACATCCTGGGCATGTTCCTGCTGCACGCCCAGGGACGAGGCCCAGCTCCACACGGCAGGTTCACTGGTTTTCAGGTAGTCGACCACCTGCTGGTGGTAAGGCAGTGGCGTCAGGCTGCTGATGTCCAGCGCGGGGGTACTCATCGTTCAAACGTCCTTGAGGATACGGCTTCATAAGCTGCGCCTGGGCAGCAGAGGCTTGGGCTGGCATCCCGGTAGCAATGATCGGTAATAAACGCGGAGCATACCTAGGAAGGGCAGATACGTCATTTAAATAGGGGCAATGACGGGTGTTAATAAGCGGCTTTAACTCGGGGTTTTGGGGACCCTCAGGCATAAATTCAGATAGAGTTCACCAATGCCTACATCAATTATTAGTTGAAGAATGAATCGTCCTCTGTTTGTTTCTCTGGATGGGCCCAAGGGCACCGGCAAAACCACGCTGTTGGAAGCCGTCACGAAAGCCCTGAGGGCAGGCAACAAAAAGGTGATCCGGCTTTGCGAGAAAAAAAGCGATCCCTATCGGCGTGAAACCATGACCCTCGTAAACCAATTCGTCAGAAACCCCACCCGGGATTTGGAGTTGGAGGTGTGTGGGCGCTTTGCTGATAGCCGTGCCTGGATATCCGAAAACGTACTCGCTAAACAGCCACCAGGCAGCATCGTGCTGATTGATCGCTGGTACCCATCTGATGCGGCGTTTCGCCGGATAGTCCCGTTTGCAGAAATTCTACAGTTGAACATTGATCGAAACGTTCAAGTGCCGGACCTGCATGTCGGGGTTGTCACCGCCCCTGATATTTCATGGGCGCGGGCCGCGGCACGACGGCGTGGGCTGAGCAGTACGGTGATCCATAAACTGGAGGAACAAGTCGCGTGTACGCAGGCGTTCGAGCGAGCGATTGCAGAGCACGGCTGGGTGTTATGCCGTAATGAAGGAACGATTGAAGACGCAACGCTGCAGGTGGTTTCTGAGATCTATCGCGTCCTTCGATGATTGCCGGGGAGGTAAACCAAGAGGAAATTGGCGGAACTGGGGAAAATTCAGCCGCGTTTTTCAGAAAGTTCCTAGAGAAATCTGTCGAATGATACTCATATGATATTTCTCCTTTACAGCAGCTAGAGCGTCACATGTCGAACAACCTTGAGGCTTTTATCGTCCGCCTTCCAAGTGAGTTACACGCGAAAATCAAGACCACCGCAAAGGCCGACAGACGAAGCATGAATAACGAGATTGTCGGTAGGCTTGAGGGATCCTTTTCAGCAACCCGACTCGTCGCTGCAGACGATAAACTTAAAGCACTTTTATGTGAGCACATTGCTACGCTCGAGGAAGAAGTTGAACGTTTGCAAAAACAACTGTCTGCTTCCCAATAAAATGCGTGGGGTTATGGAGTTTTAAGACCCGTCCTGAATACACCCAACCGATTCAGTCGCAAACTCAATTCGTGTTTGGCAACCAGGTTCTTTACCCCGTATGGATTGCGTGACCTGGTTGTCAAACACTTGCGCACGCCTTCCAGCGTGTTTATTGCCTGAACCCTTCCTAAAACCCTTCAAGCCCAACCCCCCCCGCGCCACAAAATCTGCCACATAGATGGCAATGCACTGAAATACGCATGATGGAATGCCCGACGTATGCGCAAGGCGTGTCGGGCAGACGCTTACCGATATACGCGTGCACTTGAGGCAGCCAAGGGTTTGGGCGACTTCCTGTGTTCACAGGCGCAGAAAAAGATTGAATATTCACATCAATTGTTATTTAAATAACACCACAATAGCGTCACGACCGCCCTGGACGTGCTCGCAATAAGAAGGGATGACCCTGTGAATGACAATTGAACAGCGTTTGATGGAACAGGCCAAGCGTGCCGCCCAGAGCACGTACTCGCCTTACTCGCATTTCCCGGTGGGCGCGGCGTTGCTGACTGCCGACGGTGAGGTCATACAGGGCTGCAACGTGGAGAACATCTCCTACGGGCTGACCAACTGTGCCGAGCGTAGCGCCTTGTTCAGCGCCATCAGCCAGGGCCATGCGCCGGGCAGTTTCAAGGCCATGGCGGTTTATGCACCCAACGTTTCACTGATAAGCCCTTGCGGTGCCTGCCGCCAGGTGATGCTGGAGTTGATGGCCAAGGATGCGGTGGTGATTTGCCAGGGCAGTGACCCGGCCGCCACGCGCACCTGGACCCTGGCGCAATTGCTGCCGGGCGCCTTCGACGCTTTCTAATCCTGGGCAGGCCTGCGGGCCTGCATCCGCTTGGTCCATTGTTGAGACGCCTGCATGATCAGTCTTGTCGGAATAGCGACCCTTATTCTCATTGCCATTGCTTTATCTCATCAGCGCCGCTCGATCAACTGGCGCACGGTTTCGGTCGCGTTTGTGATCCAGGTATTGATCGGCGCGTTTGCGCTGTACGTGCCCTGGGGCCAGACGGTGCTGGCCTCGCTGTCGGGGGCGGTAGCGTCACTGCAGCTCTACGCTAACAAAGGCATCGAGTTTTTGTTCGGCGGCCTGAGTTCGCCGCACATGTTTGAAGTGTTCGGCAGTGGCGGGTTTGTATTCGCTATCCGGGTATTGCCGATGATCGTGTTCTTCGGCAGCTTTATCTCGGTGCTGTATTACATTGGCGTGATGGGCTGGATCATACGACTGGTGGGCGGCGGCCTGCGCCTGTTGCTGGGCACCAGCCGTATCGAGTCGATGGTGGTGACTTCGGCGATTTTCATCGGCCAGTCGGAGGTGCCGCTGGTGGTGCGCCCATTCATTGCCAAGCTGACGCGCTCCGAGTTATTCGCGGTGATGGTCGGCGGTTTCGCGGCGGTGGCAGGTTCGGTGCTGTTGGGTTATGCCGGGCTGGGGGTGGAACTCAAGTACTTGATCGCGGCGTGTTTCATGTCGGCGCCGGGGGCGCTGTTGATGGCCAAGCTCATGGAGCCGGAAACCGAACCCGCCCGAACCGAACAGGTGATCGAGGAACTGGGCCAGGCCGAGAATCGACCCACCAATATCATCGACGCCGCTGCCGAGGGCGCCCAGGTCGGCTTGCGTCTGGCCTTGTCGGTGGGTGCCATGCTGCTGGCATTTATCGCGTTGATCGCCCTGTTCAACGGGCTGCTGGGCTGGGCGGGCAACTGGTTTGGTTATCCACAGTTGACCTTGCAACTGGTCCTCGGGCACGTGTTGGCGCCCATCGCTTTTCTGCTCGGCGTGCCGTGGCATGAGGCGGTCCTGGCTGGCGGTTTTATCGGCGAAAAGCTGGTGCTCAACGAGTTCGTCGCCTATGCCGACCTGGCTAACTACCTGACCCCGGCCAAGGCCGCCGAAGCCGGTGTGCCGCTGTTGTCGGTGCACACCCAAGTGATCGTCACCTTTGCCCTGTGCGGTTTTGCCAATCTGTCTTCGATTGCCATCCAGTTGGGCGGCCTGACGGGTATCGCCCCGCAACGGCGTCAGGAACTGGCGCGGCTGGGTTTGCGGGCGATGATCGGCGGCACGCTTTCTAACCTGATGAGTGCGGCGATTGTCGGCTTTTTCATTTCGCTGTAAGGAGTACGGTATGTGGTTGCCACAAGAAGTGATTCGCCGTAAACGCGACGGGCACGCCCTGGCCGCAATGGACATTCAACGGTTTGTCGCCGGCATTGCCGACGGCAGCCTCAGCGATGGGCAGGTAGCGGCGTTCGCCATGGCGGTGTTCATCAAGGGCATGGACGTAAGCGAACGCATCGCCTTGACCGAGGCGATGCGCGACTCCGGCCAAGTGCTGAAGTGGGCGCTGCCGGGGCCGATAGTCGACAAGCATTCCACCGGTGGCGTCGGCGATATGATCAGCTTGCTGCTCGCGCCGTTGCTGGCGGCCTGCGGCTGTTACGTGCCGATGATTTCCGGGCGTGGCCTGGGGCATACCGGCGGCACGCTGGACAAGCTCGAAAGCATCCCTGGCTACGACTGCCAACCCAGCCAGGAGCGCCTGCACACGGTGGTGGCTGAAGTCGGCTGCGCAATCATCGGGCAGACGGCCAACCTGGCGCCGGCGGACAAGCGTTTGTATGTGATCCGCGATGTGACCGGGTCGGTGGAGTCGATTGATCTGATCACCGCGTCGATCCTCGGCAAAAAACTCGCTGCCGGCCTCGACGTCTTGATCATGGATGTGAAAACCGGCAACGGCGCCTTCATGGCCGAACCTGAGCAGGCGCGCGAGCTGGCCACCAGCATTGTCGCGGTGGCCAACGGTGCCGGGGTCAACACCCGCGCGCTGATCACCGACATGAACCAGCCGCTGGCACGCAGTGCCGGCAATGCCCTGGAAGTTGCTGAAGCAGTCGCCCTGCTCAAGGGCGAGGTGCGCAGTGAGCGCCTGTGGGCGGTGACCTTGGCGCTGGCCACCCAGGCACTGACGATGGCCGGCCTGGCTCGGGATGACGCCCAGGCCCGTGATCAATTGCTTCAGGCCTGGCAGAGCGGGGCGGCTTTGCAGCGATTTGAGCAAATGGTCAGTGCGCTGGGCGGCCCGCAGGGCTTTACCCGCAACGCCGAAGAGCATTTACCCAAGGCCGCCGTGTCGGTGCCGGTGTGGTCCGAAGAAGAGGGGCGCGTCACCGGGATCGACACGCGGGCGGTGGGCTTGGCGGTAGTGGCATTGGGGGGCGGACGCAGTCATCCAGATGACGTGTTGGACCTGTCCGTGGGCTTCAGCGAGCTGGCCTTTGTCGGTGAGCAGGTAAACGCGCAACGGCCCCTGGGTTGGGTTCACGCACGCAATCAGGAGCAGGCCGCGCAGGGCGCAGCCGCTTTGCGCGCAGCCTATCGGTTAGGCGGTGAAAGCCCGGCCGCCCGTGATTTGATCCAGGAAATACTATGAGCAAGGCCATCGTGTTGGTGCTGGACTCGTTGGGCATCGGTGCCAGTGCCGACGCCGCTCTTTTTGGCGATACAGGCGCCGACACCCTGCGCCACATCGCCGAGGCGTGCGCCCGTGGCGATGCCGATGGGCCGTTGCGCCGGGGGCCTTTGTGCCTGCCGAACCTGGGCCGGTTGGGGTTGGGTGCCGCCGCGGCGGCCAGTGGTGACGGCCCGTTGCCGGGCAACTGGGGGGGCGCGGCACCGATCGGCGCCTTCGGCCATGCGCGGGAACAATCTTCAGGCAAGGACACGCCGTCCGGGCATTGGGAAATGATGGGCGTGCCGGTGTTGTTCGACTGGGGTTATTTCGAGCAGCCGGTCGACTCTTTCCCGCCAGCGTTGCTGGCCGAGCTGATTGAGCGGGCAGGGTTGCCGGGTATCCTGGGCAACTGCCATGCCTCGGGCACCACCGTACTGGACGACTTGGGTGAGGCGCACATCCACAGCAAGCAGCCGATTTGCTACACCTCGGCCGACAGCGTGATGCAGATCGCCGCCCATGAAAGCCATTTCGGGCTTGATGAGCTGTACCGGGTGTGTGAAATCGCGCGTGATTTGTGCGATGAATACACCGTCGGCAGGGTCATTGCCCGGCCGTTCACCGGTGAGCACGCAGGCGAGTTTCGTCGCACCGGCAATCGCCGCGACTACACCGTGCCACCGCCGTCGGCGACATTGCTTGATCGTCTCTGCGAAGCCGGTGGCACCGTGCATGCGGTGGGCAAGATCGGTGATATCTTCGCGCACCGAGGCATCAGCCGGTTGTACAAGGCGGACGGCAACGATGCGCTGTTCGATGCCACACTCAGGGCCTGCCAGGAGGCGCCAGACAACAGCCTGGTGTTTGCCAACTTCGTCGACTTTGACATGCTCTATGGCCACCGCCGAGACCTCATCGGTTACGCTACCGCGCTGGAAGCCTTCGACCGCAGGCTGCCGGCGTTACTGGCGTTGATGGACCCGCAAACGTTGCTGATCATCAGCGCCGACCACGGTTGCGACCCGTCTCGTCCCGGCAGCGATCATACGCGTGAGCATGTGCCCGTATTGGCTTATGGTACAGGCGTGGCGGCTGGCTGGTTGGGCGAGCGGGGTAGCTTTGCTGATATTGGCCAGACGTTGGCGGCGCATTTGGGGTTGGCGCCGTTGGCGTGGGGGGCGTCGTTTTTGCTGAGGGAACAACACATTGTCAACTGAACACCAGCCAACAGAAGCCGCAAACCAAAACAACCAAAGCGATTCAATCGTGAAGCCTAAAAAGGCTTTTGTGCTCACCGACGAGATGCGCCGGCAGATAGCGGAATCGGAAAAAGAGCACCGTCGTTACAAACGTCGAGAGAAGCGGTTTGAGTTCAGTTGGATCTCCTGGTTTTACGATGAGTTTCCGAATGAAGAGGTCTATAGGCCTGCCCTTGCTGAGCGACGCAACACGCGCCAGGAGATGGCGTATCACCGGTTTCGACAGATAACGAGTTGGGCGTTCTGGTCGCGGATGAAGTCGGGTGCCGGTATCAAGCTCGCCGCGGTGGGGGGCTTGGTTGCCGCATTCCTTCAGGCAGCTCCCCCGCTGAAAGGCGCGGAGGCGGCGATCGGGCCTTTGAGCTGGTTGCTGGTCGGCGGGGGCTTCTACTTGTTGGCGGTGACTTGGTTGGAGTGCAGATGTCCGGTTCTGCTAAAACGCACGCTTGCCGGCAAGGATGAGTACCTTGGCATTGAAGGGCGCCGCTGGCTGCTCGCACTCGTTGAAGATGAGCTGCGACGCTGGTGGAGCATTAAACCCTATGAGCTGGATGTGGGCAGCATCAGGCCTGAGTCCGATCAACACCAGATTGCGCTTGCTATCACTCGCCAGGGTGACATTGCAGCCTACGGTGGCTTTGGTGATTTCGCCTCCGCGCGGCTCGAGTATGCATTTCATGAGTATGCCCAACTGACATCTACCGTGTTCTGGCGGGTGGGTTTCAAGCCCAGCGAGTACCAGGAATTCATGCCAGGGCATCGAATTTGCCCACTTAATACGCCACTGCGTAACCTCCACTTGAGCGTCATGAACAAGAGCGAGGCGGCTATGGCTAAGGAAGGCAAGGAGGGCGACTTGGTGGTGCGCTGGTTCGACAACTCGCTGGACTTTCAATCGCGCTTACCAACCGCGCGGAATCTGACGGTGTCTGCCTATGCAGAAGGTCTGATCTACTTGTTTCGCACCGACGCTTCTGCGCTGGCATTCACTCGAATTGTCGCGCAGTGGCAGAACACGATGCGCCCATGGAGTCGGCTCGTGCTTATTAGCCTGTTCCTGGCCAGCGGCAGCTGTTTTGTGTGGTTTGTTTTCCTACAGCTGAAGATTCTCCTGTCAGACCTGCTCTGAAGCGCTGAATGACCCAGCGCCCGAGCAGTGAGATGCCTCAAGCGCAGTGCCGCACCGCAATGGGCGAGGCACCATTCACCGCATGAATCAAGGCAGGTTGAGAATCTGGCGGGTGGTGGCCATCGCCGTCTCGAAGGGCTGGACACTTTTCGTAATTTTAACCATGACACTGGCGCCGACCCACAATTGATAGAGGCTCTGCGCAGCGTCGTGAGGGCTACTGGTGATGATCAGTGAACCCTCAGCCACACCCGTCTCAATTCCACTCGCAAGTCGATCTGTGATTCCGGCTGTACCGCGCATGAGGACGGCACGCATGGCTTCGGAAAGGTCAGCAACTTCCACGCCCAACTTCACCGCCAGGCACTTGCCCTGACAATCCTGGAAAGACTGGGTGTCCTGCCAGATGTGAAAATAGTTCAGTAGCCGTTGCGCCATCGTCAGGTCGGGCTGAGCGAGCCTCTGATCGATATCATCGAGGTAGGCCTCGAAATAGTTCTCGAGCAAGGCTTCGCCAAACGCGTCTTTGGAGCCGAAGTAATGATAGAAAGAACCCTTTGGCACACCGGCAGCGGCCAGGATCTCGTTCAAGCCCACGGCGGTGTACCCTTTGGCGGCCATGATTCGCTGGCCTACATCAAGGATTCCCTGGCGGACGTCGGATGTTTCGCGGGTCTTTGGAGTATTCATCGGGAAATGGTAGTCGGTTATAGTTGATCGGTCTACTAGCGGTCTCGATTTTACGCACTTCGTGCGGCGGCTTGACAGTGGTGCTCCACGCATTCGTCTCGTAGGTCGGTAACGAAAAAGCCGACCATAAAGGTCGGGCGTTTTCATGGGCGATGGGATCCTTCGATTACCAGTTCATGTCGGTGTCCTTTTGGAGTGGCCAGTTTTACGTCGAAGTTTTTGTCGCTGGAAACAGCGCGGCCATCATGGCCACCGCTTGCGGTGGCGACTGCGGTATAGAGCGTTTACAGGGCGGTTTTACTTATTTAATGACGTTGAGTTGATTGAGCTTGGCGATCAGGACCTGGGCGGCTTCGGTGGACGAGGTCGGGTTTTGGCCAGTGATCAGCAGGCCGTCGCTGACCACGTAGGAGGACCAGTCAGCGCCCTTGGAGTACAGGCCGCCGTTGGCGATCAGCATGTCTTCAACCAGAAAGGGCACGACGTTGGTCAGGCCGACTGCTTCTTCCTCGGTATTGGTGAAACCGGCAACTTTTTTGCCGGCGACCAGCGGTGTGCCGTCGCGCTTTTTCACGTGGCGCAGTACGCCGGGCGCGTGGCACACCAAGGCGGCAGGTTTGCCGGCGGCCAGGAATGCTTCAATCAGTTGGATCGACTTTGGATCTTCCGCCAGGTCCCACAGCGGGCCGTGGCCGCCTGGGTAGAACACGGCGTCAAAATCATCTTGCGAAACGCTGTCCAGTCGCACGGTGTTCGCGAGCTGGGCGGTCGCCGCGGCATCGTTCTCGAAGCGGCGGGTTACATCCGTCTGGAACGATGGTTCGTTGCTCTTCGGATCCAGGGGTGGCTGGCCGCCTTTTGGCGAGGCCAGAACGATGTCGGCGTTGGCCGCGAGAAAGGCGTAGTAGGGCGCTGCCAATTCTTCCAGCCAGAAACCGGTTTTACGGCCGGTGTTGCCCAAGGTGTCGTGGGAGGTGAGTACCATAAGAATTTTCATGCTCAGTAGCCTGTTTTCAGTGTGGCGTTGCGGGATTAATTAAACTGGTCGTCTATTACGTGGTCGGCGTTAAATTATTTGGCGGCCTTGATGATCAGGTCCGCGACTTGTTGCGGATAAGACAGCATCGCGACGTGGCTCGATGGCACTTCCAGCGATACGGCATGCCGCGGCGTCCTGGGCGGCGGCGATACCGACATGGGCGACGAACGCCAATGAGGAGATGAATGCGGCCAGCTTGGTACGCGTGTTCATTGGTGTATTCCTTTTGTCGGGTGGGGTGAATGTGTGGCTACTGTATTTGTAATTAGACCGGTCGTCTAGTGTTGTTTTAAAGTTTTTTCCCGCGTCGCTTTTCAGGGTTTTTCTAAGGATTGAGAGATCTATAGCGTGAGATCGCCGAACGCGTCGGCTTCGATTTATCGCTCGCCCTCATGAAGCGTGGACGTGCTGCAGTGGGACCGCAGTGAACACATGGCTACGCGCTCGATACGGCTGCCGATACTTGAAGGCCTGGATTTACCCTCCCTAGATTCGCGAGAAATAGCGCCGAACGGCACGAGGTTTTCAACTTGCTGCGCATTTGCAGCAAGTTGATCAGCGCTTCCCTAACGTTTGACTCAGGGCCATTCACGGGTCCTGCGTGATGACGACCTTGCCGAACAGGTTGCGCGTAGCGAAGTGCTGCCATGCGCTGCGGGCGGCGTCGAAGGCGAAAGTGCGGTCAATCACCGGCTGCAGACGGTGTTGAACTACCGTTGCGATGACATCTTCCAGATCTTGGCGGCTGCCCGTCGCGATTGGCTGGAACCGTGCCTGGCTCAAAAACATCTCCATGAAGCCAGGCATTTCGCCTGATGCCAGGACGCCAACCATCGAGATCTGGCCGCCGATCGCAACGGCCTTAACCGACTGGGCCAAGGTTCCGGGACCGCCCACATCAACCACGCGGTCCACACCTCGACCGCCAGCAATTGCCTTAACGGCCTCACCCCAGTTGGGCGTCTCGATATAATTGATGACATGGTCCGCACCCAATTCGCGAAGCCGTGCCGCCTTCTCTGGTGACGATGTTGTCGCAATCACTTCTGCACCGGCGGCCTTGGCAAGCTGGACCGCGAACAGCGATACGCCGCCAGTGCCTTGAGTCAAGACGCGTTGGTGCGGCCCTACACCGATTAACGCAGACCAAGCGGTGACCGCCGCGCAGGGTAGCGTAGCCGCATTGGCGAAACTCATTGACGTGGGTATGGCGACGACCTCGTGCTGGTTGACGCAGCGATATTCGCCAGACCATCCATCGAGGTGAATGCCGTACTGCGGCGCGAATTCGCGAAGCGGCCCTGAGGTCCAACCCGGTGCAAAGGCGTTCACCACTCGATCACCTACCTCGAAGCGGGTTACGCCAGGTCCCACGGCTTCAACGATTCCCGCCGCGTCCGACAGCGGTACTCGCCCTTTCTCCACGTCAAAGGGCATCGAACCATTCAGAATGGCGAGGTCTCGAAAGTTCAGTGAGGTCGCCATGATCCGGATCAGAACTTCGCCGGCCCCAGGTGTGGGAACCGGCTCTTCGCAAAGCTCCAGGCCGTCGATTGAGCCGATGGTCTGTAAACGATAAACCTTCATGTCATTTCCAATGGTGGGCGCCTTATCGGCCTGTGGGACCATATTGGTTCGGCTTGACTGGATGATCCATTGCCAGGAATATCGAATTACTAACCCATCGTCCAAAGTGTGCCCGAGTGAACCCGTTTAACTCCGTCCTGAATGCGATGCGCCTTGAGAGCTCGCTGTTCGTCCGTCTGCGCGGGCACAGCCCTTGGGCGATTTCTTTCGACAGTGGTGCCCAAGCAAGGTTGGTGGTCATCGCCAAAGGGCAGTGTTGGTTCACCCGGGCCGACCAGCCTCCGGTCGTTGTCAGCGCAGGGGATTGCCTCATCATCAAGCAAGGCGTCGAGGGCATCCTTGGTGATGCGCCGGGCCGCAATGCAATCCCCTGTTGGGAGGTGGCCGATCACGTGACTGGAAACACGGTTTCCTTCGGTGGCGACGGGGAGGTGTGTGAGTTCTTCTCGACGTTATTCACCTTTGATCATGCCGCGGGCGAGCCCTTGTCGGCGCTGCTGCCGAACGTCGTGCATGTCGCAATGGCTGCCCCTGATGCGGGGCGGATGCTGTTAATCCTTGAGCAGATTGGTGCAGAAGAGGCACAGGATGGGCTCGGCGCACCGTATATCGTCAGCCGGCTTCTGGACGTTGTGTTCATCCAGGCGATCCGGCTATGGGCGGCCTCCGAGGGCAATATGCCGGACGGCTGGCTTGCCGGCCTGAGCCACCACCAGCTTGCCGGGACGCTGCACCAGATTCATGCTGACCTGGCCCGCCCCTGGACGTTAGAGCACCTCGCCCGGGATGCGGCGATGTCGCGCTCTTCGTTCGCGGCGCTCTTCAAGTCTGTCATTGGTGTGCCGCCGATGACTTACATCGGTACCTGGCGTATCTACCAAGCCAAGCTTTTACTGGCAGCCGGTCACTCTATTGCGGCGGTGGCCGAACAGACCGGCTATGGCTCCGATGTTGCGCTCAGCCGAGCATTCAAGGCAGTCACCGGAAAGGCTCCCGGGCAGTGGCGGCAAGAGCGCCACGTCAGCACCCGTAGTGCGTAGTTCCTCTGCATGGAGAAATACTGCGTTTAGCTAACCTTTACGTTCAGGATGATACGAGCGGTGAAGCTTGGCCGTGCGTAGGGTATATTCCGCAGCGATTTCCTGAAGCAAATTGCGTATCCAACGATGTGCCGGGTCACTGTCGAGCACTTTATTCCACAGGGTGAATTCACGCAGCAAGGGCATTTCGAACGGCGGCGCCAGCGCTCGCAATGACAGGAATTCGCCATACAGGGACGTCAAGCTGCGTGGTATTACCGCGACCCGCTGGGTACCCACCAGCAGATGTGGCACCGTATTGAAGCTGCTGGTGGTCAGTTCAACCCGTCGCACGTGGTCATAACCCTGCAGGATTTTTTCACTGAAACTCGGCTCGCGCGCACTGCCGAAGTTGACGGCAATGTGGCCCAGTTTCAGGTACTCCTCCAAGCTTAACTGCTCGCCTACCAGAGTATTTTGCGACCAGACCACACATTGGTAGTCATCCTCGAACAGCAACTCCTTGGCATGCAGGTTCGACAGGTATTGATCTGGCATGATCACGAAATCCACCTCGCCCTGGGTCAGCATCTGGTTGTAGCGATCGGAAGCATGCTGAATGTCGAGGGTGATGTGTGGCGCTCGTTGCTGCAGCCGCTGAGTGAGAGGCCCGAGAATCACGGTGGTTACAAAGTCGGTGGCGATCAGCTTGAAGTGACGCTTGCAGGTCCGCGGGTCAAATTCCGGTTTGTTGACGATGGTTGACTGAATATCCAGTAGCACCCGTCGCACCGGTTCCGCCAGGCTCTGCGCCAGCGGCGTCGGCAGCATTTTGCGACCTACCTGCACCAGCAACTCATCATCGAAATACTCTCGTAATCGGGCCAGCAAACCGCTGGCGGCTGACTGGCTGACATTCAGAAGCTCGGCGGCGCGGGTGATGTTTTGTTCCGTGAGCAAGGTGTCGAGAACCACCAGCAAATTCAAATCCAAGTGATGAAAACGCATGGCGATGCCTCCGGGATGAGCCTGCTGCGTTGTATCATTTTTTTTGGATGAATAGCATCCCGATAATCGATTGTTCGGATTGTTTGGCCGTCCCTATCATCCTTCTCAAGAACTGCATGTACGCATGTTCGCAACAGACCTTTAAAGACAAAAATAACAAGTCAGAGGTTGGAACAAATGAGACGGATACCTATGAGCTGCCGCCAGACGGCCGCGTTGGCTGCCGCAATCGCCGCTGTTGGCTACCTGCCACAGGCGGGTGCTTTTGAAATCGATACCGGTGATTCTGACCTGCGCCTGCGCTGGGACAACACCCTCAAGTACAACGCCGCCTGGCGCGTCAAAGACCGTGACAGCAAGCTCGTCAGCGCGGTTAACCAAGACGACAGCGACCGCAACTTCAACAAGGGCCTGATCTCCAATCGGCTGAATATCCTGTCCGAATTCGATGCGCGTTATAACAACTTCGGCGCCCGCGTCAGTGCGGCTGGCTGGTATGACAGCATTTACGAAGGCAGCAACGACAACGATTCTGCGGCCACCGCCAACCAGCGTTCAGTTCGTTATGACCACTTCACTGACGATACCCGCAAGCTGCACGGCAGCGATGCCGAGATCCTCGATGCGTTTGTCTTCGGCAAGGGCAACCTCGGCGAACTGCCCACCAGCTTCCGCCTGGGCCGGCACACCGTGCTGTGGGGCGAAAGCCTGTTCTTCGGTGCCAACGGCATTGCGGGCGGACAAGCACCGGTGGACATCATCAAGGCCACCTCGGTACCCAATACCCCGTTCAAGGAATTGATTCGCCCGGTCAATCAGTTTTCCGGGCAGATTCAACTGCGGCCGAACATATCGGTGGCCGGGTACTACCAGTTTGCGTGGGAAGAGAACCGTATCCCCGCTGTAGGCAGTTACTTTTCCACCTCGGATGCCGTGGGTGAGGGCGGCGAGCGCTTGATTGTCGGCGGCCCGATCGGCCCCAACAGACAACCCCTGGCGTTTTTTCGCGGCAAGGACATCAAGGCTGACGACAAAGGGCAGTACGGTTTGTCGATACGTTTTTCACCAGAGGACTGGAACACCGATTTTGGCCTGTACGCGATCCGCTACCACGCCAAGGACCCGATGATTTACACGCGAACCAATGCTACCGGTCCTAACGTGCAGACCGGCCAGTTGGGTGAGTATGAATTGGTGTACGCCGAAGGGATTCGCGCCTTTGGCGCCAGCTTCAGTACCTCGGTGGGCGACGCCAACGTCGCCGGCGAAGTCTCGGTGCGGCGCAATACGCCGCTGGTCAGCCTCTCCCAGGCGAACCCGACGGGCCTGGGAGACAACGACAGCCATGCCTTGTATGCCGTAGGCAACTCGCTGCACGCCCAGCTCTCCAGCCTCTACTCGTTCAACAGCAATGGCATTTGGGATTCCGCCAGCCTGGCCGGCGAAGTGGCGTGGCACCGACGCACCAGCATCACCAAAAACGCCGCCGCGCTGGACCCCAACAGTGAGCGCGATGCCTGGGGCCTGCGGATGAGCTTCACGCCGAACTTTTTCCAGGTGTACCCCGGTGTCGACCTGAGTGTGCCCCTTGGGCTTGGCTACAACCCCAAGGGACGCTCGTCTGTCATCAGCAAGTTCAACAACGGCGTGGGCGACAAGGGCGGTGACGTGAGTCTCGGCGTAGCGCTTGAGTACCTGCAAACCTGGAAGGCCGGCCTCAACTACACGCGCTATATCGGCGGCAGCGATAACTTCCTGGACAGCCGTAATGCCAACACTTACGGGCAACCGCTCAAGGACCGCGACTTCATTGCCTTTACCGTCCAGCGATCGTTCTAAGCACAGCAGCACAACAATAATAAACAGAGGTGCGTTTCATGAAACTCCAACCGTTGATGCTCGCGGGTTTGCTAGTGGCCATTGCGCCCTCAGGCTGGGCGGCGACCGATGCCCAAGCCCAGCAACTCAAGTCCACGCTGACCCCGTTGGGCGCCGAGCGCGCCGGCAACGCCGATGGCAGTATTCCCGCCTGGGACAAGGGTTTTACCCAAGTACCGGCTGGCGTCAACCCGGGGCCGCGGCTGCCGGACTACTTTGCCAATGACAAACCGCTGTACTCGGTCACTGCGCAAAACGTTGCGCAGTACGCCGGCAAACTCAGCGACGGGCAAAAAGCGCTGTTCGCCAAATACCCGACCTACCGTATCGATGTGTACCCGACCCGGCGCACCGCCGCCGCGCCGCAATGGGTCTACGACAACACCCTGAAAAACGCCACCAGCGCGCACCTGACCAATCAGGGCAACACCCTGGAAGGCGCCAGCGGCGGCATTCCATTTCCGATCCCCACCAACGGCGCCGAGGTTATCTGGAACCATCACCTGAGCTGGCGCGGCGTGGCCTGGAAAAACGACTACAACGTGTATGTGATCACCGCCAGTGGCCAGCGCATCCTGTCAGCCACCGTGCAGGCACAGCGCGAGATGCCGTATTACTTCCAGGACGGCAAAACCGAGTACAAGGGCGTGTACTGGATGACTCGGCTGGTCAACCTCGGCCCGCCGCAACGCGTCGGTGAAGCGCTGCTGGGCCGCGAACCGCTGGACTACGCCAACGGCGGCCCGCAATCCTGGGTCTACCTGGCCGGCCAGCGCCGGGTGCGCAAGTTGCCAGTCTCGTCGTATGACACACCGACGCCTACCAGTTCCGGCGTGGCCAACTTCGACGAAGTCTCGGTGTTCACCGGCCCGCTGGACCGCTACGACTGGAAGATCGTCGGCAAGCAGGAAATGCTGATTCCGTACAACAGCAACAAGATCCTGCAACCGGCCAAGGATGATGCCGTCCTCAGCGAGCGCTTCCTCAACCCCGACCACATGCGTTGGGAGCTGCACCGCGTGTGGGTGATCGAAGGCAATCTGGTTGCAGGCAAGCGCCACAGCATGCCCAAGCGCCGCTTGTATGTAGACGAGGACACTTGGATGGCTGTGCTCGGCGACAGTTGGGACGCCAATCAAAAACTCTGGCGCACCTACTTCCAGCTTCCGTACTTGATGCCGCAATTGCCCGGGCTGGTGCGCGGTTTGTACGGCCAGTACGACCTGCAAACCGGTGCCTGGATGGCCCACAACGTGGTCACCGAAAAACGCGTGCACAACGATGTCGTCGCGCCGTTCCCCGACAGTGATTTCAGCCCGGACGGCCTGGCTGCCGATGGTGTGCGTTGATGCCTCGTTATCCCTTCTGGCTGGCGCTGGGACTGCTCGGTGTGAGCCTGGCAACCCAGGCCGGTGAAGCGCCGGTCAGCGATGTATTGCTGCGCCCGGCACTCAAGGTAAGCGCGCCGGAACGGGCGGTGCTGATCGACATCACCCGCGCCGGCAACCGCCTGGTGGCCGTAGGCGAGCGAGGGCTGATACTGCTCTCGGACGACAACGGCCAACATTGGCGCCAAGCCTCGGTACCTGCCAGCGTGAGCCTCACGTCGGTGAGCTTTGCTTCTGCTTTGCAAGGCTGGGCGGTCGGGCATGCGGGCGTGGTGCTGCACACCGTCGATGCCGGTGAGCACTGGACGCTTCAGCTTGACGGCAAACTCGCCGCGCAACGAGTGCTTGATGCGGTGCCTGCCGGCAATCAGCAGCAGCTCAAAACTGCTCAAGGGTTCGTCGCCGACGGTGCCGACAAACCCTGGCTGGCAGTTCACTTCAGCAACGACCGCGAAGGCACCGTGGTGGGCGCCTTCGGTCTGATCCTGCACACCACGGACGGCGGTGCCACCTGGCAATCCTGGGTCGACCGCTTGCCCAACCCGGCGGGCAATCACCTGTACGCAATCGCCGCCCAGGGCCCGCGTATCTACATCGCCGGCGAACAGGGCGCCCTGTGGACATCGGCGGACGGTGGCACGAGTTTCACCCGCTTGAACAGCCCCTATGACGGCAGTTTTTTTGCCGTCGACCTGGCCCCGGATGGCGACGTATTAGTCGCCGGTCTGAAGGGCAACGTTTGGCGCAGCAACGATCAAGGCGAGCACTGGCAAGCCGTGAGCAATCCTTTCAACAGCAGCGTTATGGCGGCACGTTCGCTGGGAAGCGCAGGCGTGATGCTCGCCGACCAGGGCGGCCATCTGCTGCTCAGCACGCCGGGCGCCGCGCTGCGTGAGCAAGGGCAGTCGAGCGCCGTGGCGGCATTTGCCCAGGCGGCAGACGGCCAATGGATCACGGTAGGCGCACGGGGCATCCAGCACGTGGAACAGGTGAAAGCGCAATGACCGATCTGAGTAATCCCGCGCTACAGAATCTCCAGGCATTCGACCGTCGTTCCGGTTCGCTGGTCGAACGCGCGTTGTTCAACCATCGCGGCCTGGTGCTGTGGCTGTGCCTGCTGCTGACCCTCGGCCTGGGCGCCGCGAGCACGCGCCTGGGGCTTAACGCCAGCTTCGAAAAAATGATTCCCACTGGGCATCCCTACATCGCCAACTACCTGGCCAACCGACAGGAGCTCACCGGCCTGGGCAATGCCGTGCGCATCGCCGTCGAAGCGCCCGGCGATTCGATCTATGACGCGCACTACCTGGAGTTGCTGGCGCGTCTTAACGACAAAGTGTTCCTGTTGCCGGGTGTCGACCGGCCTTTCATGAAGTCGCTGTGGACCCCCAACATGCGCTGGATGGCCGTGACAGAAGAGGGCGTGGAAGGCGGTCGAGTGATCCCCGACGACTACGACGGCTCGCCCGGCAGCCTGGAAACCGTGCGCCTGAATGCTGCGCGCTCGGGTGAGATCGGCCAGACCATCGCTCTCGACGGCCACTCCAGCCTGATCTTCGTACCGTTGATGGACATCGACGCGCAAACCGGCAAGCCGCTGGACTACAGCGCCTTGTCGCAACAACTGGAGCAACTGCGTGCCGAGTTCCAGGCGCAGGGCTTGACCCTGCACATCACCGGTTTCGTCAAAGTGGTCGGTGACCTGATCGAGGGCTTGCGCCAGGTGCTGCTGTTTTTTGCCGCGGCGATCGTGATCGCCACCCTGATGCTCTACGCGTTCACCCGCTGCCTGCGCAGCACCTTGCTGGTGATGGCCTGCTCGTTGATCGCTGTGGTGTGGCAACTGGGCCTGGTGGCGTTGCTCGGATTTGAGCTCGACCCGTATTCGGTGCTGGTGCCGTTTCTGGTGTTGGCCATCGGCATGAGCCACGGCGCGCAGAAAATGAACGGCATCATGCAAGACATCGGGCGCGGCATGCACCGCCAGGTGGCGGCGCGTTTTACCTTTCGACGGCTGTTCCTCGCCGGCCTTACCGCGTTGTTGTGCGATGCAGTGGGCTTCGGCGTGTTGATGCTGATCGACATCAAGGTCATTCAAGACCTGGCGTTAATCGCCAGCATCGGTGTCGCGGTACTGGTGTTTACCAACCTGATCCTGCTGCCGATTCTGCTCAGCTATTTCGGGGTCAGCGCCCGCGCTGCAGCCCGTAGCCTGCGCAGTGAAGAGGCCGCCCGGCACGGGCAGAAGCATGCGCTGTGGGCGTTCCTGGATCGCTTCACCCAGCGCCGTTGGGCGACGGTCACGCTGATCGTCAGCGCGTTGCTCGGCGGGGGTGGCTGGTGGATCAGCCAGCAACTGCAAGTCGGCGACCTGGACGCCGGCGCGCCGGAGCTGCGCGCCGACTCACGCTATAACCGCGACAACGCGTTTATGGTGGCGCACTACGGTGCCAGCAGCGATGTGTTTGCGGTGATCGTGCGCACCCCTGAAGGCGCCTGCGCCGATTACGCCACGCTGATGCGCATAGATGCATTGGAGTGGCGCTTGCATCAGTTACCGGGCGTTGAGTCCACTGCGTCCCTGGCGAGCCTCAATCGCAGCCTGTTGGTGGGCATGAGCGAAGGCAACCCGAAGTGGTACGACCTGACGCAAAACCAGGCGTTGCTCAATTCGATCACCGGGCGGGCGCCGCGCGAGCTGTTCAACCAGAGCTGCAATACGCTCACGCTCTACACCTACCTGCGCGACCACAAGGCGGTGACCCTCACGCGCCTGGTTGATGAAGTGCAAGCGTTCGCCCAGGCCAACGACACACAGGATGTGAAGTTTTTGCTGGCCGCCGGTAATGCCGGAATCGAGGCCGCGACCAACATCGTGGTCAAGCAGGCCAACCACGACATGCTCTACTGGGTGTACGGTGCGGTAATCGTGTTGTGCCTGCTGACTTTCCGCTCGGTGGCGGCGGTGGTCTGCGTGATTCTTCCGCTGATGCTCACCTCGATCCTGTGCGAAGTCCTGATGGTGTGGCTGGGCATCGGCGTCAAGGTTGCGACCTTGCCGGTGATTGCACTGGGCGTGGGCATCGGCGTGGATTATGCGCTGTACGTGATGAGCATTCTGCTGGCGCGACGCAAGGCCGGAGACAACCTGTCCCAGGCGTATTACCAGGCGCTGCTGTTCACCGGCAAAGTGGTAATGCTGACCGGCGTGACCCTGGCAGTCGGCGTGGCCACCTGGGCGTTTTCACCGATCAAGTTCCAGGCCGACATGGGCATTCTGCTGGCGTTCATGTTTTTGCTGAACATGGTCGGCGCGCTGGTGCTGCTGCCGGCCCTGGCGTATTTCCTGCTGCCCTCGCCGGCAGCAGTTGACGCTTCCGAACACTCGATAACAACAACAGGAAAAGCCTCATGAGTCAGTTCTCGCAAGCCGCTCTCGTGCCGCGTCGGCGCGGTTCGGGCATATTGTTGTTGCTCGGCAGTTGCCTGCCGGTGCTGGGCGGCGTGTTGATTGCGCCGGTGTTGCCACGTATCGCCGAACACTTCGCCGGCACGGCCAATGTCGGGCTGCTGGTGCCCATCGTGCTGACACTGCCGGCGCTGATGATCGCGCTGTTTTCGCCCTTTGCCGGCTGGCTTTCCGACCGCATCGGGCGCAAGCGCCTGCTGGTAGTGGCGATGCTGCTGTATGGCATCTGCGGGCCGCTGCCGTTGCTGCTGGACGACCTCAACATGATCCTGCTCAGCCGCGCCGGATTGGGCCTTGCAGAGGCGGCGATCATGACCTGCTGCACGGCGCTGATCGGTGACTACTACGACGGCCGCGAGCGTGTGCAATTGCTTTCGTGGCAGACCATCGTCACCTCACTCTCGGCCACCGCATTTTTCATGCTCGGCGGACTCATTGGCGAGCACGGCTGGCGCGTGCCGTTTGCGCTGTACATCGTCGGCCTGGTGTTTGCACCGCTGATGCACTTGGCGTTAAGCGAGCCGCTGCGCCGCGCCAATGCGGTGGTCCAGGCGTCGCAAACCAGCGCGTTTCCGTTGCGCTCGCTGTCGGTGATTTGCGCCATGACGATTCTCGTCGCGCTGGGCTTTTTTATCGTGCCGGTACAAACCGGTTTCCTGCTGGAACACATTGGCATCGACTCGCCGCAACGCATCGGCATGGCGATCGGCCTGGGCCATTCAGCGGTGTTTCTCGGTGCGCTGCTGTTCCGCCGCCTGAGTCGTTTCGGGCCAGGTCTGCTGCTGGCACTGGGTTTTCTGACTTCCGGAGTCGGCATCCTGATGCTGGCCAATGCCGTGGACTACCGCACGGTGATCATCGCGGTGATGGTCAACGGTCTAGGCGGAGGCCTGGCGTTGCCCACGGTGCTGAGTTGGGCGCTGTCGACCTTGAGCATCGAGCACCGTGGCAAGGGCACCGGCCTGTTCAATGCGGGGTTTTTCGGTGGCCAGTTTGCCAGCCCTTTACTGGTGATGGCCTTGTCCGGCGCTGCGGATGGCCGCGTCGGCGCAGTGGCACTGGTGGGCTGGGGGCTGTTGCTGGCGGCGCTGATATCGCTGATTGCTCCGGCCATTGCGGGCAAGCGCTTGCTGGACCCGATTCAGGTCGCCGATGACTTGGTGCTGCATTGACACGACCGCTGTTTTCCCTTCAGAAGGAGGCTTCGATGAAACTTGCTACGTTAAAAAATGGCCAGCGCGACGGCCAGTTGGTGGTGGTCTCCCGGGATTTGCGCAGTGCGGTGATCGCGAAGCCCTTTGCCACCTTGCAACAGGCCTTGGACAACTGGACCGAGGCCGAACAGGTGTTGAACTTGCAGTATCAGGCGCTCAACCAGGGCTGGGCGTTCGAGGCGTTTGCATTCGACCCGACCCTCGTTGCTGCGCCGCTGCCGCGCGCCTATCAGTGGTGTGACGGTTCGGCGTTTCTCAACCACGCACACTTGCTGCAGAAGGCCTTCGACCTGGCACCCATGAAAGACGAGCGCATCCCCTTGATGTACCAAGGCGCCAGCGACGACTTCCTTGGGCCGTGCGATGACGTCCCGTTACCGGAGGTGAACCACAATATCGATTTCGAGGGCGAATTTGCAGTGATCGTCGGCGAGGTGCCGATGGGCTGCCCCGCCGACCAGGCATTGCAATACGTGCGGCTGGTGCTGCTGGTCAACGACGTGAGCCTGCGCGGGTTTCTGCTGCATGAGGTGAGCACCGGTTTCGGCTTTTTGCAGGCCAAGCCCTCATCAAGTTTTTCGCCGGTGGCCGTTACCCCCGAAGCGCTCGGCAATGCATGGCGAGATGGACGGGTATGCCTGCCGTTGACGGTCACCTGGAACCAAAGCTGGTTCGGTGCGCCCAATGGCGCCGAAATGAGCTTCAGTTTCGCGGACCTGATCGCGCACGCCGCCCGCACCCGGCGCCTGCGTGCAGGTACCATCATTGGCTCCGGCACGGTGTCCAACGTCGACCGTGCGGCAGGGTCGGCGTGCATCTCCGAGCGACGGGCCATCGAGATGATCGAACAAGGCAAGCCTCTGACCGGGTTCATGAACTTTGGCGACCGCATCCGCATCGAGGCGCTGGACGGCGAAGGCGAATCGGTATTCGGCGCTATCGATCAGCGCGTAGTGGATGCTACTTCTCTGACACAAAAGGCACTGTCATGACTGAACGCAAACGTCGACTCGTGGACCTGTCCGTCACGTTGGAAAACAACCCCTACACCGATCCGCCGCCGCTGCTGCCGAAAATCAAGTACGCCGACCATCAGACCGGAATCGAAGAACTGCTGGCGATGTTTCCCGGCCTGAACATTGAAGACATGCCCGGTCAGGAGGCCTGGGCTGCAGAACGGCTGGACATCACCACCCACAGCGGTACGCATATGGACGCACCGTGGCATTACGCATCTACCACGGATGGCGGCAAGCCGGCCTACGGCATTGATGAATTGCCGCTGGAGTGGTGCCTGCGCCCCGGTGTGAAGCTGGATTTTCGCCACCTTCCGGATGGGCATGTGGTCACCGCAGCAGAGATCGAGGCCGAACTCAAACGCATCGATCACGTGCTGCAACCGCTGGATATTGTGCTGGTCAACACCCGCGCAGGCGCGTTGTTTGGCCAGCCTGGCTACCTCGACGCGGGCGTGGGTATCGGCCGTGAAGGCACCTTGTACTTGCTCGAGCGAGGTGTGCGTGTGGTAGGCACCGATGCGTGGAGCTGGGACGCGCCGTTCAGCCATACCCGTGTTCGGTTTGCCGCCACCGGAGACAGTTCCCTGATATGGGAAGGGCACAAGGCTGGACGGGAGATCGGTTACGGACAGATGGAGAAACTCTCTAATCTGGAAACGTTGCCGGCCCACGGCTTTGAGGTCTCGTGTTTCCCCTACAAGATTAAACACGCCTCGGCCGGTTTTGTGAGGGCGGTTGCCATCTTTGAGGAGGGTGTGTGAACAGTGACCCTCCACGAGTCCACCCGAATGCAAACCCGCTAAACCGGTGATTTGCTGACTTTGATCCCTTTGAATAGCACCAGCAGCAGCAAGCAGGCGAGTATTTCAAAGGCGGCGACCATGTACAGGCCGGCAGCCAGGCTGCCGGTCAGGGTCTTGAGCCAGCCGATCATGTAAGGCGCGACAAACCCCGCCAGGTTGCCGATGCAGTTGATCAAGGCAATGCCGCCGGCGGCGGCGGTGCCGGCAAGAAACGCGCCCGGAATCGACCAGAACACCGGGAACGCAGCAAGGATGCCCATGGCCGCAATAGTCAGGGCGATCAATGCCAGAACGGCGTTGCCGATAAACAACCCGGTGCCAATCAGCCCGAGCCCGGCCAGCAGCGCAGCCATGGCGCAATGCACGCGGCGTTCCGAGGTTTTATCGGAATGAAAGCCGTTCCACAGCATTGCCACGGTGCCCAAAATAAACGGGATCGAGGAGAGCAGGCCGATGTGCAGGGTGTCATCCACGCCCAGCGCCTTGATCACCGACGGGGTCCAGAACGCAATGGTCGCGTTGCCGCTGACCAGGCAGAAATACACCAGCGCACACAGCCACAGCTTGGGGTAACGAATCAGCGAACGCAGGTCACTGTGTTTGCCGGGCGCCTTGTCTTCGAGGGCGATGGTGTCGCTGACCATCTTGCGTTGCGCCGGGCTCAGCCATTTGGCATTGATGGGTTTTTCCGGCAGGTAGCGCAGCACCAGAAAACCTGCGATCACCGAGGGAATGCCTTCGAGAATAAACAGCCATTGCCAGTTGGCCAGGCTGCCGACCCCGACCATACGGCTCATGATAAACCCGGCCAGCGGGCCACCGACCACGCCGGCGATGGCGAAAGAAGTCATGAACATGCCGTTGATCTTTGCGCGCTGCGCCGCCGGAAACCAGTAGGTCAGGTACAGCACCACGCCGGGGAAGAAGCCCGCCTCGAAGGCGCCGAGCAAGAACCGCAACACGTAGAACGACCAGGCACTTTCGACATAGGCCATGGCGACGGACGTCAGGCCCCACATAATCGTGATGCGCGCCAGCGTGCGCCGCGCGCCGATCTTCTCAAGCAGCAGGTTGCTCGGCACTTCGAAGAAGAAGTAACCAATGAAAAATATCCCGGCGCCCAGGCCATAGACGGCTTCGCTGAACCCCAGGTCCTGCAGCATCGCCAGCTTGGCGAAACCGACGTTGACCCGGTCGATCCAGGCCAGTACGAACAGGAATACCAGGAACGGCAGCAGCCGCCAGGCGATCTTGCGATACACCACAGCCACTTCGTCGGGCATCGGCGTGTGGTCCAGTTCCAGCGATGACGTTGCGTTACTTGGGTTCATAAAGTGTCTCGTCAATTCGTTGCGCAGTGGGCTACGCAAGCCGATTGGCAGGCGAGTGCGGGCGCACGGGCGGCCGCCGTGGATTTTTTTGCGGTGAGTCAGTGGTTGAACCCACGGCAGGACGCGCCTGCCGTTGGCTCAACGACGGTGTATTACGTGCTTTCGCGCAACAGAGCCTCGATCGAGCGAGACACTTGCAACACCCGCGCGTCCTGACCGTGCAGGCCGGCAATCGACAGGCCTACGGGCAGTTCGTCGCCGCGCTGACACGGCAGGCTGAGGGCGCAGCCGTCAAGAAAATTCAGCACGCTGGTATTGCGCAAGACCAGGCCGTTGGTGGCGAAAAAGGCCGCATCATCGGCCAGGTCGGCCAGTTTTGGCGGCACCACCGCGACACTCGGCAGCAACCACGCATCGGCATCGCCCAGGCGTTCACGCGCCACGCTGATCAGGCGTTGGCGTTCGTCGTGGATGTCCAGGTAATCGGCGGCACTGATGGCCGCGCCACGGCGTATGCGTTGCGCAACGCGTGGGTCATAGGCTTCGCTGTGATCACCTTCGAGCCATTGGCGATGGCCATGCCAGGCTTCGGCGGCCGTGAGCCCGCCTGCAGCATTGATGCGCGGCAGTTCGTGCAGCTCCGGGAAGTCGAACCAGCGAATGCTTGCACCGGCCTTGGCAAGCAGTTCCAGGCTGCGCTCGAACGCAGCCGCCACGGTGGCGTCCAGTTGTTCGAGCACCACATCGCGGGTGACCGCCAGGCGCAGCCCGGCCAACGGCGCGGCGCGGGTATCGAGCGATTGGCCGCTGAGTATCTGGTCCAGCAGGATGCAGTCGGCGACGCTGTTTGACAGCGCGCCGACTGAGTCGAGGCTGGCGGCTAAAGGAAAGGTGCCGGCCATCGGTACACGGCTGGCGCTGGGTTTGAAACCGGTGAGGTTGCAGAACGCGGCAGGGATGCGGATAGAGCCACCGGTGTCGGTGCCCAAGCCTGCCACCGCCATGCCCAGTGCCACGCTTACGGCAGCGCCGGAGCTGGAGCCACCGGCGATACGCCCATCGGCACAGGGCGTGAACGGTGTGCCGTAGTGCGGGTTCAAGCCCAGCCCGGAAAAGGCAAACTCACTCATGTTGGTGCGCCCGAGCAGTATCGCGCCCGCCGCTCTCAGGCGCTCGACAACCCGCGCATCGCGGCGGGCGGGCGGGGCGTCGGCGAGTAACTGCGAGCCGGCCGCTGTGACCTGGCCGGCCACGTCAAACAGATCCTTGATCGACACGGGCAACCCGGCCAGCGCCGACGGCACATAGCCGGATGCGCGCGCCAGGTCGCTGGCGCGTGCTGCCTGCAAGGCGCTGTCGGCGTCGACGCTGACATAGGCCACGCCGCCTGACGCGCGATGCGCTGCAATGCGCTTCAACGCCTCATTGACCAATGCTTCACTGGTGGTGCGACCCTCGGCAAGGGCCAGGGCGAACGCTGCAATCGTGGTCATCGTGGGCTTACTCGGCGACAGGCAGCGATTCGACACCATACTGGTGGCGCAGGCTGCGGTTGAGGACAGGGTCGAACAGTTCCATTTCAAAGGCTTCGCCATAACCCAGCTCGCCGATGACCGATTGCGTGCCGCAGAACATCGCGGTGTCGGCCGGCAGCGCGGCGTCGCTGTTGAGTTTGGCCAGCAGGGTTTCCGGCGCCAGCAGGTTGGTCACCGGCCCTTGCTGGTACAGTTCGCGCACGCCATCGCGAACACGCCAGGTGCGCATGACCAAGTCATCCCAATGCGGCTGCACTTCGGTGTAGCGCCACACCTGTTGGGCGATGGGCTTGTCGCACATCTGCTTGGACACGGTCACGTCGTAGCTTTCGACCTTGCGGTCGGTGTGGTCCGAGCCCAGGCCGATCAACAGGCCTTGCTCGCTGGGGATCAGCACGAATTCGGTCTCGCCGGAAGAATCCTTGCCCGGCACCTGAATCGTCTCGGCGTTGTTCAACAGGCTGGCAGACACGCGGTAGAAGCATGGCACCTGGGTCGGGCGGCGTACGCCCAGCGCTTCCAGTTCGGCGATGTGGTGCTCGACCGCTTCACTGTTACGGCCAGCCCAGCCGGCGATGATCAAGTGTTTGATGCTGGCGTTGTGTTCGCCTTGACCGACGACGTGGAAAGTTAGCTGAGTCATAAAAAGCTCTCGTGTTGAGTGATCAAAGCGTGCGCATGATGGCGCGGCGGAAATCGTCAATGTGGTGATGGATCGCGGCAATGGCGGCAGTGCCGTCGCGCTGTTCCACCGCTTCAAGGATTTGCAGGTGCTCGTCGTAGATGCGTTCGCTGTGGTGGTTTTCGGACAGGGTCAGGTACCAGAACCGTGCCTGTTTTTCGTGCAGGTTGCGCAGCAGCTCGGCCAGCACGCGGTTGTGGGCGGCGGCCGAGATCGACATGTGAAATTGCAGGTCCAGCGCCATCAGCCCTGCCACATCGTGTTTGGCTAAAAGGGCAGGGGTGCGCTCGAGGATGTCGCGCATGGCCTGGATGTCGGTGTCTTTGGCGCGCTCAACGGCGAGCTTGACGCACAGCTGTTCGTTGCTCACGCGCACTTCGATCATGTCGAGTACATCGTTGAGTGACAGCGCGGTCACCATCACGCCTTTGCGCGGCATGATGGTGACCATGCCTTCCACTTCCAGGCGGTGCAGCGCCTGGTGGATGGGGGTTCGGCCGATACCCAGGGCGGCAATCAGTTGCGCTTCGTTGATTGCATCGCCAGGACGAAACTCGCAACTGATAATCCGCTGCTTGATCTGCGCATAGGCCAGTTCGCGCAGTTGGGCTGCGCTTTTTGTGGGGGCTATCGCGCTCTGGCGATGGCTGGAAAAGTCGCTAGGTTCGGTCATGCTCACTCCTGAAAATCATCTGATATATCAGATGATTTTCAGAATAAGCAAAGCCTATGCCAATTTTTGACGGAGTGGTAAAACCCCCGGTTCACAAGGGCTGGGCGCAATCGACGGTACGCTGGAGGGTAGGGCGGTCGGTGCTACTTGTTACTTATGTGCCCGATTTCGGACGTGTGTGCTCGATGTTTGTGCGGGCGAGGTATCAACGAAAAAGGTGGCTACGGATGCGCAGACATCGCCTATCCAGGAGCCAGGTCTGATATCAAAATATTCATCCAGTTTCATTTGTTGATGGTCTGGGCTGTCGCCTTAATGCTCAAACACGAACTCGTGCACAGGAGCAAATAATGAGAAAACGCCAACCGCTACTTCAACTCAACACCTTGGCCGTGGCGCTGGCATTTGCCTTGCCGGCCATCAGCTATGCAAGCGATCAGTCCGACGCCAAGGGTTTTGTCGCGGACAGCAGTTTAAACATTCTCAACCGCAACGTGTTCTGGAACCAGAACGGCAGCGGCAGCCATACCCGTGACTGGAGCCAGGCGCTGATGGCGACCTACAGTTCGGGCTTCACCCAAGGCACCGTTGGCATCGGCATTGATGCGTTTGCCGACTTGGCGTTGCGCATCGATGGGAACACCGACCGTGCCGGTGGCCCGACCATTCCATCCGACGCCAATGGCAATCCGGATCGAGGCTATGCGAAGGCCGGTGGTGACATCAAGTTCCGTGTTTCCAACACCACGCTCAAGATCGGCGACTTGCAGCCCACGGCGCCAGTGTTCGCCACTGCCGATAACTACCTGATGCCACAGACAGCATCGGGCTTGCAGATCGACAGCCATGAGATCACCGGCCTGAACCTGGAGGCCGGCCATTACACCTCGGGCACCGGTAACACCACCACCTCGCGCAGCGGCGACATTCTCGCCAGCTATGCAGGTGTGGCGGCACCGTCGGCCAGCTTCGCGGGGGGCAAGTACCAGTTCAGCAAGGAGTTCACCGCGTCGCTGTACGGAGCTCACCTGGAAGACGTCTGGAATCAGTACTACGTCAACTTGAACCTTGTTCATCCACTGACCACTGACCAATCCGTCGCGCTGGACTTCAACCTCTATCGCACACTGGACGACGGCAGCGCCAAGGCCGGGACCATCGACACCACTGCAGCCTCGCTGGCGGCGGCCTACACCGTTGGCGCGCAGACCTTCACCCTGGCCGGACAGAAGGTTGATGGTAACGAGCCATTCGACTATGTCGGTTTTGGAGAGACCAACGCAGGCGTCGGTGCCGGCCGTTACGGAAACTCAATCAACCTCGCTGACTCGGTGCAGTACTCCGACTTCAACGGCCCGGGCGAGAGGTCCTGGCAGATGCGCTATGACCTGGACATGAGCACCTTTGGCGCCCCTGGCCTGAGCTTCATGGCCCGTCATATCCGCGGTTCCGGCATCGACGGAACGCATACTCCCGGCAATTCGGCCTACACCGGGTTCTATGGTGCAAACGACCAGGAACACGAAACCGACGCCGAAGTGAAATACGTAGTACAGAGCGGCCCGGCCAAGAAACTGTCCTTCCGTCTGCGCGAGGCTTTGCACGATGGCGATGCATCCACCGGAGGGCACCTGGTGCAGACGCGCCTGATTACCGAATATCCGTTGAATATCCTCTAAACAGGCAGGCCCGGTTGATGGACCAACCGAGCCAGGGAAGGTTGGCTGAAGTGTTTTCTCCAAATCTCTAGGTGTTTTTCGCAAATCGAGTGTCTAGTAGGGCAGTTTGGCTATCGAGATTTTCCGTGCGGCAATCCAGCTCTCACCTGCCGAATCACCACTCATTACGGTACTTCGCTCCCCTGTGCCGAGAGCAGAAGTTCGAACCAGTGATCTTTCGTAATGGCTAGCTGGCAAGCACGTACCGATTCACGTAAAACATCGAGACGTCTCGATCCTACAATCGGCAACGGTTGGCATGGCAGCGCAAGCAACCAAGCCATAAGAACCGTTGTTGCAGACTCGCCCAATTGCTCTCCTATGCGTGTGAGGCTTTCCCTGATTCGCTTGGCCACCGGGCCTGAATCGGTAAAAATACTTCCGCCGGCGAGTGGCGACCACAGTATTGGAGCGCACTTCAACTGTTGGGCTTGGTCAAACGTCCCATCGTAGACAGGGTCCAAGTGCAGCAATGAGCATTCGACCTGATTCGTGACCAATGTCATACCATTGGCGACCAACCGGTCCTGGAGCAGCGTAAACTGAGCCGGTGAGAAATTCGACACGCCGAAATGGCGAACTTTTCCCTCCTGGCGCAACACCATGAATGCGCGTGCAACTTCATCTGCATCCATCAACGGATCAGGACGATGTATTAATAGTAAGTCAAGGTACTCGGTGCGCAGGGCTCGTAGTGAGCTTTCGGCTGACGCGACAATGTGACTGAAGCTCGTGTCGTAACTCTTGAGTCGATGCTCTGGCCGCCGAGAAGAGATCAGCTTGATTCCACACTTGCTGACAAGCTGCATGTGTTTGCGCAAGTGCGGTGCTGCCGCGAGCGCTTCACCAAACAACTCTTCGGACTGATAGCCACCGTAAATGTCCGCGTGATCGAAGCTCGTCACCCCTAGTTCGAGTGCTGCCTCAATAAGTTCCTGGCGTTCGCAGACCGATAGAGACCACTCGTTCAAGCGCCACATGCCATACACGATTCGAGAAAACTCCGGTCCTTGAGAGGTGAGAGATATTCGTGGTGAAACATCCATTAACATTCCCTTCTATGCGAAAAATAGCGCCTATATGCAGGCAGGCTGATTGAATAAGCTCAGCTTTTTCACTGAGTCCAAGGTTGATCCGAAGACATTTCACTGCGCAAAAACAGTAGCAGTAATGCAATAAAGTAAGTCAAGCAATATTGCCTCGGATAAAGCAACCGTATTCGACGCTTCCTGGGGAGTAAGCGAGGGTCACAGAAAATGGGACGCCCCCTGAACAACGACCGCCTGATGCTCAACGGCATCCAATGGGCGCTGTGTTCAGGTACCGCATGGCACGATATGCCTGAAAGATTCGCGGTTGCCTCAGGCATAGGAACATCGTATCGAACTTGTTTCTTCATTGGGGTTGCCCGTGGCGCACACTCGTTGCTGCGCTGTGACGAAGAGAACCAAAGCAGGTGGTTTGAGCCATGCCGTCCCTAGGTCATACCTGCTGGATACCAGCTTCGTAACCCGCAAACGCGCTGACTGAATCGTCCCCGATTTCCTAAGCACTCGGACAAGGTGCTTTGGAGCGATCTCTTTCTTTCGCCACCGGAAGCAATGCGCAGCTTTCAGCCAAACATGCTTTATAAAGGTATTGACCAGGATCGAATGCAGGGGAGGGGCAGTACCGATTCAATCGGTTGGACAGGTGGAGTGCAATTTCGCAAATGGCGTCTCCCAGTGAACTTTTCCTGCCGATTACGTAGATGAAAGCAAACAAGCTTTGAGTGCGTTTTGGCTATCCCTTGAGAACGAAATCGCCGCAACCAGCGAGGTTTTACTCCAAGGCTTTCTGCAATCATGGACCGTGGTGTAACACCTGTGTAGGCTCACTTCAAGCAACTGAAAATATAGTTCAGGCTTTGTAAACCAATCCTGAATTGCTAGTTTCGGTGGTTGCCATCGGAGGTTTCCCAGGACCGATGGCAAACTCTCACTACGGGGAAAAAGTGCAGGGAACCATCGCGGCCGTTAGCATTAACGCAGGCCGTCTGCGTTTATCGCCATTCAAACGCAGCCGGGCGTTGGGCAATAAATGCTTCCATATCTTCTTTCTTGTCTTGGCTAGAAAAATAAACCGCGCAAGCACTCCCCTGTTTCGTTAGCGAGACGGAGTGACCGCTTTTGGCCGAGAGCTTCATGTCGAAGGGAGGGATCTTGAGGCGCCATTCGTTGGTTCTCTTCCGCGCTCAATCCTTTGACGAAGGCGTGAAGCCAACTGAGCTTGGAAGTCGGTTGGCAATGCCCGCCCGAATATCAACTCTGGTTCTTCAAGACAATGCTGACCAGAGCGCCCGAGGAATTTAAGCACCCATTAAACGGCGGCGAGGGCCATTGCTTCGACTTCTACGGCTACGCCGTAATGCAACTCCGCGACGCCCGCCACCGCACGTGCCGGGCGATGATCACCAATCCACTGCGCGTAGATTTTATTGAAAAGCGGCCATTGCTGGATATCGGTCACATAAATCCTCACCTGAACCAAACTGTTTTTGTCGACGCCGGCTGTCTGTAGGCAACTTTCCAGGTTGGCCAGCACTTGATTGGCCTGGTCTTCGAAACAATGGTTGTTCAAGGGCTTGCCTTGAGGGTCAACCGGTAACTGGCCGGAAATCATGATGAAATTGCCTGCTATGCAGACATGGGAGTAATGGCCAACTGGAGGAGTGATTTCAAGGCTATTGGCGCAGAAAATTGCGTTCGACATGAGTTTCATCCGAATGAGAAGCACAAAGGGAATACATTTCCCCAGGCGAAATTAGAAGTTCAGTTGTGTAGAAATTATGAAGCCAGCCTTACCAAGGCCAGGGAAGTTGTATGCCCAGTCCGCGCTCATTTGCTTTGGTTTGGAGCATGCGAGCCACGGTCAAGTCCTGAAGTGCCAACCCTGTCATATCGAAAATGGTGATGTCTCCAGGGCGACGTTCAAAGCCTTCTTTACCGCTGAGCACATCGCCGATCTCCGTGCAGTGGATAGAAGGAGCCCACTGGGTTTCGCCGATCTGCTGTGCCTGAATGCGGTCATCGACAAAAACCCGAGCTTGTTCCAGTAGACCACTCGGAAGTTCACGCTTACCTCGTGTATCGGTACCGACACAGTTGATGTGCGTTCCCGGTTGTACTGCCTCGAGTTTGAACAGTTCCCCGCCGCCGGGTGTGGCGGTCACAACGACGTCGCTGCCGCTTACTGCCAGACTTGGATGTTTGGAATGGGCCAAGTCACACTGATTGGCAAAGATTGACTCAAACGCCAGATCTCGTTGACCGTCATAGGTGACGTACTGAGCGAACTCCATGGATGGCAGCATTCTCAATGCAAATTGCAACTGAATACGCGCCTGTACACCGCTGCCGATTACGCAGATTTTAGTGCTCTCAGGTCGGGCGAAAAGTTCGAGACCTAAACCACCTGCAGCGCCGGTGCGAACGGTGGTAATAGCGTTGCCGTCGATCAGGCAAGTAGGACGTCCAGTTTCAGGATCGAACAGCATGACTGTTGCTTGATGTGGTTCGCCCCCCACCTTTCGGTTGGATGGCCAAAATCCTGCTGCCTTATAACCCAACAGGTTCTGGCTCTGGACGTCGCCGGATTTGATTCCAAAAACGCCCCCGGTTACCAAGGACTCCCGAACAACCGGAAAAACTCGGCCTTCGTCTTGGCTGTGCAAGACGAAGGCTTCATGAACTGCGTACAACACATCGTCGTGCGTCAGCAGTGACTCAACATGGTTTTTGTCCAGAACAAGCAGTTTTGCGTCATTTCGCATAGTTGTACACGGCGGCGCGAGATACACCTAAGTGCTGCGCCACAACCTCCATTGACTTACGAATTTCAAGGCATCCCGAATCCCGCAGTTCTCTGAGTAGAGCGCGACGGTCTTCAGGTTTTAGTGAGCGAGGAGTGCTGGCCAAGCGCGCGGCGAACTGATCGATTTTGGCCCTGATCGTTCCGGCACTGTCGGTATCAAGCGTTTCGGTCACCCGCGCTTCTACGCTAGTGAACTGGCTTATAGCCGATTGCACGCTCTGGAAAAGCGTCAGGTCGACGTTCATGCAGAGAGCGGCAACGTATTTTCCTTTGGAGTCCCTGATACCGATCGAAGTGCTTTTAGCCTGTCGGCCATCAGCGAAACGATTGGCGTAGTTGGCTATCACTTCGGGAAACTCAGGATCAGCAATACGTGCCAGCCCAAGTTCTGTGGCTGGGTCGCCGATGCCGCGTCCAGACAGATTGTTATGGATAGCGTAGATCGCATGCTTCGCATCTTGCAGATCGTGGACCACCACCTCGCAGAATGGTGCAAAGGTTTCCCCCAGTCCTTCAGCGACCAGCTTCAATTGCTCCAGAAGATTCAGATGTTCGGTTCTGTTTTTCATAGATCTTCCTAAACCCCTGATTCACAAAATTCATTCAAACTCGCCGGATGCGCGAATTGCCAGCAGGGCGCTACTCTACAAACGCTCGAGTGTCATTAGCGACCCTGCAGGCTGCCAAAATATGCAAGCGAATCAATCTTCGGTGAAAGAGGCCAGTGAATAGAAGCTGGCGACGTTCGGCAGTGGTCCTTTACGCCCTCTCACTGAACAGTTCAGCGATGAAGGGTGCGGTCTTCACTCCAGTGCCGGTGATCAGAACCACCGTTTTTTCATTGGCCCGGATTGTTCCCTGATTAATCAGAACGTCCATCGCAGCGACTGCGGAGCAGGAGGTCGGCTCAGGTAACAATCCCTGCAATGCCAGGCGTTTGAGTGCAGTGATAATCTGATCATCGGTTACGGCTACGGTTTGACCGCCACTCTCTCTGATTGCCGCGATCATCTGGCGCAGACGCAGAGGATTTTTGATCGACGTACCTTCGGCGATGGTTTTCGTAACGGCTCTATCGACAGGGCTGTCGACGCCAGCTTTGAAACTGGCATCGACCGGAGAGCAGTTCAACGGTTGCGCGCAGAAGAGGCGGGGCAGCTTTTTGATCTGGCCTGCTGCCAAAAGCTCTTTGAAGCCCAAGTCGCAGCCGATCAAGTTACTGCCAGCGCCTACCGGAATGATGATGTTGTCCGGTATATCGAAGTTGAAGTCTTCCCACAGTTCATAGGCGATCGACTTGGTACCTTCCAGAAAAAACGGCTGCCAGTTGTGGCTGGAGTAGAAGATGGACTTGGACTGCCGTACCGCCTCATGTTGTGACTCTTCGCGGGGCCCGTCGACCAGTTGCACTTCTGCGCCGTAGGCCAACATCTGGGCAACCTTCGCGGTTGAAGTTGAAGATGGCGCAAGTATCTTCACGCGCATGCCACCTGCAGCCCCATAAGCCGCTACTGAGGCACCGCCATTTCCCGAGCTGTCTTCCAGCACGGCATCGACACCCAACTGCCGCAGGTAAGAAAGCATTACTGTGGTGCCGCGGTCCTTGAAACTGCTGGTTGGGTTGAACCACTCCAGCTTGAAGAACGGTCGGTGGTCACCCCATGTCTTCTGCACGAGAGGAGTGCAGCCTTCACCCATCGAGATCGGCGAGGCGATTTCTACCGGTAGCGACGCACTGTAGCGCCACAACGAACGTGTCGACTTTTCGATCTCATCGCGCGAGATACCCGGCTGACGATTGATTAGCAGCGGATCGAATTCGTCTGAACACCAGCGAGGTGTATCGATGGCAAAACGCGCGCCGCTCAATGGTTCGATGTAATAGGCTTCTTTCATGTCTTTGTCTCAGGTCAGTGCAAGTTCAGGAACACTCATTGCGTCCTGCGTATCAAGTGCTTCGATGGTTTCATCTGGGATCGATGCGTTGGCCCTGCCAGTAGGAGATGGCCATAGTTGCAACTCCGTTGCCGGCCACGTTGGTCAAGGTGCGCATCGCATCCATCAAGCGGTCGACACCAAGAATTAGAGCAACGCCTGCCAGAGGAATATCGGGAAACATGGCCAGCGAGGCAGCCAGGGTAACGAATGCGCCTCCGGTGACCGACGCAATGCCCTTGGAGGTTAGGAGGAACACCAGCAACAGAGCGATTTGCTCACTCCAGCCTAGATCCAGACCCGCGGCCTGGGCGATGAAAAGTGCGGCCAGGGTCATGTAAATGGACGATCCATCCAGATTGAACGAGTAGCCCGTGGGTACCACGAAACCCACCACACTTTTACTGCAACCTGCGGTTTCCAGTTTACGCATCAGGCCGGGCAGCGCCGCTTCCGCCGAAGTGGTGGTGAACGCAATAATCATCTCTTCTTTGATGTGTTTCAAAAACGACCACAAGCTGAACTTGGTCAAATAGGCGACCAGGCTAAAAACCACGAGGAATAGGATCAGGCAGCCCAGATAAACCAAGCCTACAAGCTTGGCCAGTGGCAAAAGTGCCGACAAACCGAACTTGCCCAAGGTGAAGGCGGCGGCACCAAAAACACCGATAGGTGCAAGTTTGATAACGATGTCTACAACCTTGAACGTCGCATCTGTTGCCAGCGACAGCAGGTCGGTTAAAGGTTTTGCTTTCTCCCCCAGGGCGAACAGCGCATAACCGAACAGCAGTGACACAAGCAAAATCTGCAGCATCACTCCGCCTGCCAGAGCGTCAAATACGGTTTTCGGGATCACATTGAGCAGGAAGTCTACGGTCGAGAGCGCTTTACCACTTTCGGCGATTGTTGCAACGCTGGCGACGCCGTCAACGGGAATCGAGAGCCCTAGGCCGGGTTTAAATACGTTTGCCAGGACCAGTCCTAGTAGAAGGGCGAAGATGCTGACAATCTCAAAGTACAGCAGCGACACTGCGCCCAAGCGTCCTAAGCCCGCCCCGCGTTTCATCTGCGCAAAGCCGGTGACGATAGTCAGAAATACAATAAGGCCGGCGACCATCTTGATGAGTTTTACAAAGGCGACCGCTATCGGATTCAGCTGTGCGCCAAAGTATGGCCAAAGGGCTCCAACGATTGCGCCAAGGACCAGGCCAATAGCAAGTTGGAAGGAGAGAGAGTAATACATCGGTTTTTTTGCGATGTGGGTGTTCAAGGTTACGGACATGAGACGTACTCCACTTAGAAAGCGGCAGGAGTCATAAAGGTAGGTGCACGTCAAGGTGCCCCCGTGTTGTTTTTATTCAATTACCCAAAGGCATTTGCCGGTCCTGGCAAACCTTCATGTCGTTGAACATTTCCTTGCCATGGCCGTAGCGTGTTCAATGCGATGTGACAAAATATCTTTTAAAAGACAGAATGTCCAATACTGTGTTTTCGTACAGCATTAAGTGTCTTGAATCATCGAAAAGGCGCAGCACGGCATCACCGCGTACGAGGTTGAGGGTGGAGTCCGTGAGTTTTAACCTGACATTCGTAAGCCTGTACGGCGCAGAGAAACTGCAGTTTCCCTGCATGCGATGCACGGCTGGATGATCCATAAACTTATTTGAAGGACACGCTCACGCGCCGGCCAATACCCCGGCGAGTGGCATTGGGTCGACCGCACGCATAGGCAGTCGAGTCAGGGGGTTGGCCGCGATCAAGGCCTTGATGTCGGGTGTCGCGTTCATCCAATTTCTGCGGATCCCGGCGGATGACAGGAGCATCGTTACCGGTAAATAACCGAACGCTAGAGCGCCAATCAACGCTCTCTTGGATGGTTCTTTGGGGAGGTAAGCAACCGCGCCGTGCGTGAGTACGTTGAGGCATTCGATGAAGAGGCTCTGATCGAAACGCTGCCGAAGCGTTTATCGCTGACTGATCCTTAAGCTCGCTGGACAGCTGCACCAGCCCACAGCAGCTTGCCCCCAGTCGAGCGAATAAACCTCGCCTGAATCAGGGGCCCAGACGGCCAGTCATCTGGTACTGGTGAATCGTTAGATATGTACCTTCTTAGAAACAAACCCTTAGAAGCTCGTAGACATTGCTCGAGAAATGGTCGATGACTTCTCTATCAAAGCAGACAAAGGAGTTGGATTTCTGATCAGCGTAGAGAACTGTAGATAGAGCTTGTGTGGGCGGCTGAGGAGTTGATTATCGCTGGTCAATCCTTTTCTGGGTTCCCCATTCTGCTAGGGGACTCTATGGAGAGTGTCGTCCCGGTCACAACTTTTCAATTGTCTTCATCCATACCCCCTCTGAATGTTCAGATTTTCTCGTGTGAGATAGACGCTGGTCCCAGCAGTGCATAAGATCTGTCGCAACAACATTCTCATTGCTGCTTGAAACCCAATCCCAACACCACAAAAAATTTGGATGGATGAATGGAAATTTCGATTGGAACCGTTCTGAGCGCTTCGGCTACGCAATATGGCGATAAAACCTCCCAGGTTGCCACCTGGCGCAACTATTCATGCATGAGGACAATGAGAAAAACGCTTGTGACTTTGGCGATGTGCCTCGCGGCGATGGATGCATCAGCCCAAGCACAACCTGTGGTGCAATTCATCGCCACGGGCGGGACGATAGCCATGAAGATCGACCCGCTGACCAAAGGTGTCGTCCCCGCGATTTCGGGAGATGACCTGATGCAGACGGTGCCGGATGCCGGCAAATACGCGATCGTCGAAGTCAACAACTTCTCGAACATGTCGGCCAACTATGTCGAAGCGAAGTGGTGGACACGTCTCACTAAGGCCGTTGATGATGCGCTCGCGCGTCCCGAGGTCGCCGGCGTCGTCATCGCGCACGGCACCGATACGATGGAGGAAACGGCTTACTGGCTGGACCTTACCGTCAAGTCCGACAAGCCGGTAATCCTGATCGGTGCGCAGCGTAATGCATCCTCGCCCGATTTCGATGGTCCGCGAAACCTGCTCAATGCCATCCGCATTGCTACCACGGAGCAAGCCCGCGGCAAGGGCGTAATGTTGGCGATGAACAACCAGATCAATGCGGCGCGCAGCGTCACCAAGACTCACACAGGAGATGTCGAGACCTTCAAGTCTGGTGACTTCGGCTTTCTTGGCGAGGTCTGGGAGGACAAGGTCGTCTTCACTAACGCACCGCTGCGCCGCCAGCATATCGACATCGGTACCGCAGAGATGCCGCGCGTAGAGATTCTAGCCATGTTCGGTGGGGCCGATGGATCGCTGCTGCGCTACGCCGTCGACCAGGGTGCCAAAGGCATCGTGGTGCAAGCTGTTGGCATGGGCAACATGAACGTCTCTATGTTCGAGGCGGTCAAGTACGCCCTTTCGAAGAACGTACCGGTGGTGGTTGCGACCCGAGTGCCCAACGGCCGCACAATGCCGGTCTATGGTTTCGTTGGCGGCGGCAAGACCACCTACGAAGCGGGTGCAGTGATGGCCGGCGATCTGAGCCCTCAAAAGGCGCGCCTGCTTCTCATGCTCTTGCTGCAGAGCGGTGTCAGCGGTCATGCAGAACTTCAAGCCGCATTTGATCGCTAGTACTAGTGCATAGATTCGAGGGTGCCGTTGAATCGCCCCGGGTTTCGTAGACACCTCTTTGCCTTAAACTGAGGCCAATCAGGAGGTGCCATGAGCAACCCGCGTTATCCCGAAGAATTCAAAATCCAAGCGGTCAATCAAGTGACCGAAAAGAAGCTGCCTGTCGCTGATGTGGCGGCGCGTCTTGGCGTGTCGACGCATGGCCTCTATGCCTGGATAAAGCGCTACAGCAAACCTTAAGAAGAACGACAGTAGGACGACGATCTGCTAGCTGAACTGGGTCATCTGCGAGCGAAACTCAAGCGCGTCACTGATTAAAAAAGGCCGCCGCGTACTTTGCCAAGGAGTGCGGCTGAAGTACGCCTTTATCAAGCAGCGCGCGGGCGACTATTCGATTCGACGGCTTTGCCTGACGCTGAGAGTCCATCTCAGCGGTTATTACGCCTGGGGGATTGCAGGTGCAACTCGCACCGTTCGGAATGCTGCTCAAGGGGCATCATATTAGTCGCGAATTGAGGCTGTTCATTGACTTAATCCGCAGAAAAGCGGCCGTTTGATCTCAACCCAAACATCCGATTCTGCGTTGATCATCCAAAATGCAAAATGCCTGATTCTGGTAAGTTTGCTGCTACTGCGGTAACGATTCTAGCGGGTCACGAATACCACCCGCTCTGCTATGTGATGCGTCGATTAGTGGTTTTCCACAAACGCTTTGTCTCGGCGCACGTATCAGCAGTGGCCCGAGCATTGCCATTAAAGCGAGCATCACCAGTGGGAAAAACATCAACTTGCCCAGGCCGAAGTTGCTGACGATCACCGTGATCACAGCAGGGCCCGCCAGCATCCCGGAAAAGCCGATGCAGTTGACAATCCCGATGTTACGCCCGGCATGTGCCGGATCTCGGCGCCCGGCGGCGGAGATCATCAACGGAGCGATGCACGAAAGGCCTAGGCCAAACATCGCGAAACCGATAATGCCGGTGACGGCCGTGCTGCCCAAAATTGTGACGACCATGCCGAGTACGCACAGTGTGCCGCATCCAAACACCACCTGCGCATTACCGAACGCGGCCGCCAGGCGGTCGCCAAAAAGCCGCCCCACGAATGACGCACCGACGAACAGCGAGACCGCCATGCCTGCGGTCGTGGTGGTGGTTTCGAACTCCCGGCGAATATATTCCTGGCCCCAGTCGGCAATCGCGTTCTCACCCATCATGCTGCCCAGCAGCAGGGCGCCAAGGGCAATCATCACCAGCAGCGTCTTGGTCGAGGGGCCCTTGCCGGTTTCGTCCCGGGACTGGCTGCCGGCTTGCCAGTCGTCGAGCTGGGCGTTTGGCACGTCGTGTTTGCCCAATAACCATCGGCTGAATACACCGCCCAGGATGAACATCGCGAGGCCCAGCACGGTGTAGGGCACCAGCACGCTGTCGGTGTAGAACCGGGTCAGCCAACTGCACACCATGCCCAGCAGGAAACCACCCAGGGAATAGAAGGCATGGAAGCCGGACATGATCGAGCGTCGATAAAACCGCTCCACCTGCACGCCATGGGCATTCAAGGCGGTATCCAGGGCGCCGCGCAACAGCCCCAACACGCAGCCGAAACACAGCGCAAACCAGAAACCATTGACGAAGCCCAGCGGGATAATCGACAGGGGATAGGCGAGTGCGCCCAGGGTAATCACCGGCTTTGCGCCGAAGGTGTCCAGCAGCCGGCCGACCAGCAACGCGCCGGCTGCGGAACCAACGCCGACCCCGAGGGCAATCAAGCCGAAGCTTGAATCCCCGGATTCACCCGTCAAACCCAGTTGCGTCCTGAACACGCTCACACCGGTGGACCAGATGTACATCATGGCGCCGATCATCATGAAGCCGAGAAAGGTGGCGATACGTGCCTTGCGAATACGCGGGGGAATCGGTGTTTTCTCAAGAGTGCTTATCACGCTGCATGGTCCCTGTTGTTTTTATGGGGTGGTTATGCACTGGGGGGGGGGGTTATACGAATAACCTTGCGGAAGTAAAACCTGCACCCTGTGGGCTGTCAATGCTTCGGTAGACCATAATATGTAACAGTAACAAGGCAGTGGCCGACGTCTTGATTTTAGGTTATACGTATAACTCTACTTGTCCGGGTGTCGGGGTTTGCGTGTCGTCTCAAGAGTTGTTGGTGCCATGCTCCACGCCGCATATGCCGGCCTATCGCTTGACGTTTCTGCTGTCCGGCCTGTGCATGGGCGCTTGGGCGCCGCTGGTTCCCTATGCGCGCAGCCGGGCCGGGGTCGATGATGGTGCGTTGGGCATTTTGCTGCTGTGCCTGGGCCTGGGCTCGCTGGTGATGATGCCGCTGGCGGGCATCCTGAACGCCCGCAAAGGCTGCCGCTTTACCATGCACATCGGGATCACCCTGGTATTCCTGACGCTGCCTCTGCTGGCGACCACCCATTCATTCATAGGCTTGATGTTTGCCCTGACCGTGTTCGGTGCCGGGTGCGGCGCGGTGGATGTGACGATGAACGTGCAAGGCGTGATGGTTGAGCGCGCGACAGGCCGGTCGCTGATGTCGGGCTTTCATGGCCTTTTCAGCCTGGGCACGATCGTCAGTGCGGCGGGAATCACCGCGCTGCTCTGGCTGGGCGCCACGCCGCTGATGGCCAGCAGTGCGGTGATGGCGGCTCTGGCTGCGTTTGTCCTGAGCTACGGGCGGCAAATGCTCGGACGCAGCGGCGATGAAGGCGCCCCGATCTTTGTGCGACCCACGCGCAAAGTCCTGGTGCTGGGGGTGCTGTGCCTGTTCGCCTTTCTGGCGGAAGGCGCGATTCTCGACTGGAGTGCGGTGTTCCTGACCCAGGTGCGTGATGTTGAACCTTCCATCGCGGGCCTGGGCTACGCGTGCTTCGCCGTGATGATGGCGCTGGGGCGATTGAGTGGCGACCGGATTCTGCTCAAGCTCGGTGCCCGCGTGGTGCTGGTGGGCGGCGGTTTGATTGTTATCCTTGGGTTCCTCACGGTGGTGCTCGCAACGAACTGGCTGGTGAACCTGGTGGGCTTTGCCGTCATTGGTATCGGTTTGGCCAACATCGCGCCGGTCTACCTGTCCCTGGCGGGCGCACAAAAGACCATGCCGGGGGAGTTGGCGATTGCCGCGGCCACCAGCCTCGGTTATCTGGGTATCCTGATGGGCCCGGCGGTGATCGGCTTGTTCGCCCATGCGACGAATTTATCCTGGGCGCTGCTGGCGGTTGCCTCGCTGATGGTCGCGATCATGTTCAGTGCCACACGACTGGTTCCGAAGGTTTCCTCTCAACGGGTACACTGAGCGCCTGTTTTTTCATGACCTCGCATGAGGTTTCAAAAGGATTGGGAAGCAAGCGATGGCCGTTTCAATGAAAGACGTAGCACTGGCGGCAGGGGTGTCCCAGCCTGCGGTGTCTTACGCCTACAATCGACCCTCAAAACTGTCCCCGGCCCAGCGCGAGCATATTCTCGAAGTGGCTGCTTCGCTGGGTTACCCAGGTCCCAATGTGCTGGGTCGCAGCCTGCGCTCGGGCAAGATCGGGGCGATCGGGTTGATGATGATGGACAAGTTATCCCTGGCATTTGCCGATCCGTGCACCATTGCCATGCTGCGCGGTATCAGTGAGGTGGGCGAGTTGGAAAATGTCGCGTTGACACTGTTCCCGCTCAACAACAACCGTCTGGTGGGCCGGGGGCAAGCTGCCAACCACGGCAGCCTGGCCCTGCGCGGGCTGGTGGATGGCCTGATTATCTCGACCCTGCCCGATGACCACCCGGCGGTGCTGGCGGTGGTCAAGCACAGCATTCCGTTCGTGGTGATCGACTCGCCGCTGGTGGAGAATTCGTTTTTTGTCGGCATCGACGATCGCGGCGCCGCCCGCACGCAGATGCAGCACCTGCTGGACCTGGGCCACCGCAAGATCGGCGTCATTATTGATCGCCTCAACCCGGACGGTTATCGCGGCCCGATCGACCTGCAACGCTTCAAGAGCGCCAGCGAGCGAATTGTTCGCGAGCGCCTTACCGGTTACGTGGAGGCGGCCACTGCTGCCGGCCTGGTGTTCGCAGACCTCAGCGTGATCGAGGCCGGCGGGCTGGACTCCACGTCGGGGCAGGCCGCGGCGTTTACGTTGCTGACCTCCAACGAAGTCACGGCGGTGGTAGCGTGTTCGGACGTGATGGCGATTGCCTGCATGAAAACCGCCCACGCCCTCAATCGCCAGGTCCCGGAGACGCTTTCGGTGATTGGTTTTGATGATATCCCCGAGGCGGTGCAGCTCGGTTTGACCACCATTGCCCAGCCTATGGTGGAGAAGGGCGTATACGCCGCACGCTTGCTGACCGAGCAACTGAATGCCCCCGCCGATGCGCCGCTTGCGCCCGAGCAGAAGATCTTCGCCACCAAGCTGGTGGTGCGCACCTCGACTCGCAGTATCCAGCCGGCAGACGCCTGATCCTGTTTTGCCTGCGATGGCATCGACTCAATACCACTGACAGACCGAGTCGACTGCATCGCAGGCCGGCCGGCTCCCACCTTTACCCGGGCTGTCCCTTGAAGTGTGCCGCTACCCTGAGGGCATTCGCCGCGATGGTCAGTGCCGGATTGACCGCCGCCGACGACGGGAAGAACGAGCTGTCCACCACCCACACGTTCTCCAGGTCATGCAGCTTGCAGTTCAGGTCCAGCACGCTGGTGGCCGGGTCCTTGCCCATCACGGCAGTGCCGCACTGGTGGGAGTTCGTCGCGATGCCCATGCGCGCCTTGAGGATCAGCGGATACCCCGCGTCACGCATGGTCTGGGTGGCCTTGCTCACCAGGCCTTCATGGGCCTTGAGGTTGTTCGGCGTCCAGTGAACCTTGATCGCCTCGCGCTGCACGTCGTAGGTGACGCGGTTGTCCTGGGTCGGCAGATCTTCCGAGGTCAGGTAAAGGTCGACGCTGTGGTCAGTGATATAGCGAGAAGCAAATTTCGGCAGCCAGGGCCGCATGGCACTGATCATCGGCTCGCGGATTTTTCCCAGCATCTGCACGTTACCCAAGGGGAATGCGTTGTGCGGGCTGGCGCTGTACCAGTCGTTGATGGCCAGGGTTTTCTGGAAGGTCACGTTGTTCTTGCGTCGCGGGTCCACCGCCAGCATGAAGGTACTGTTGTGCACCATGTAGTTACGCCCCAACTGCCCGGAGCTGTTGCCCAGGCCGTGAGGATGTTGAGCGTTCGCAGACTTGAACAACAACGCCGCGCTGTTGACTGCGCCGCACGCCAGCACGAAGCGTTTAGCACGCAGTGTCACCTCGCGCCCATCGAACAGACCCCGCGCTTGAGTCACGGTTTTGCCATCGCTACCGGTGTTCAGCTGCTTGATCGTGGTGCGAGTCATCAGCCGAACGCTGCCATTGCGCAGGGCGGGCCTAAGCGCAGAAACTTCGGCGTCGGCCTTGGCATCCATCAGGCACGGATAGCCATCGCAGCTTGAACACAACACGCAATTGCCGCCATCGCCATAGTCCACCGCCGCCGGCATCACGAACGGCTTGAGCCCGGCGCGCTGCATGCTTTGCTCCAGCGCAACCAGGGCCGGGTCATGCTTCAGTGCCGGTTGCGGAAAGGGCCCTGAACGCCAGGGTTCGCTGGGGTCGATGCCGGCCTGGCCATGCACGCGGTAGAGTTTTTCCGCTTCGGCGTACCACGGCTCAAATTCGGCATAGCTGACGGGCCACGCAGGAGACACGCCCTCGGCATGCTGGATCTCGCCGAAATCCGCCTCGCGAAACCGTGGCAGCATGGCGCCGTAGAACTTGGTGTTGCCGCCGACGTAATAAAACACTCCCGGCGAAAACGCTTGGTTGGCCTGGTCCAGCCACGGTTCGGCATTACGATAGCGCCCTTGGCTGAACACCGCTTCAGCGCTCCAGTTCTGGATCTCACGCGGCAGGAAATCACCCCGTTCGACGATCACGATATCCAGCCCGCTGTCACGCAAGGCATGGGCGAAGGTCGAACCGCCCATGCCCGAGCCGATAATCACCACATCACAGTTGATCGTGCCATCTGCATCAGGCGTCACCACGCCGAGGGCGCGCGGTTCGCGCGACGCCCCCGATTGTGGGTTCAGCTCTGCATGATGCGAAATCAATGCATCACTCATGTGAGCCGCTCCAGCGTTTACAGGTGTTGTTCGGAATTACGGATCTGCCAGTACTCATCCTGGCGTTCGTCGGTGATGTATTCCGGAATCGGGAAGTCCCACCAGCCCGGCACCCAAGGGCCGGCTGCGTCGCGGTCGGTCGGTACTTCGATCAGCACCGGCACGTTCAAATCCAGCGCTTCCTGCAGGATCGGCTCGAGGTCTTCCGGGCGCTCCACACGGTAGGACTTGAGGCCGAAGGCTTCGCCCACTGCCTTGAAATCCGGGCTGTAGGGCGTGCCGTCCGGGTGGTTGAACTCGGTGCCGATATGGCGGCTGGTCTGCTTGCGTTGGCCACCGCGAATCGACATGTAGCCGGCGTTGTTCTGGATCAGGAACACCACAGGGATATTGTTGGTCACGCAGATCGCAATTTCCTGGGAGGTCATCAGGAAATCGCCATCCCCGAGAATGCACACCACCGGCTGGTCAGGCGCAGCCAGCTTGGCGCCGATAGCGGCAGGCACGGCCCAGCCCATGGACGAGAAGCCGCCGGAGGTCAGGTGCGTACGTGGCGTATAGACCGGGAAGGTCTGCTTGACCGCGCCCTGGGTGTTGCCCGAGCCGACCACCACGATGGTGTTGCGCGGGAACACTTTGCGCAGCGCGCCGAGGGGGCGTTGTGAGGTGAACGGGAAGCGATCGGAGTCACGACGGCCCGCCAGCTTGGTTTCCCATTCTTCCTGATAACCGCGCAGGTCGTTCAGGTACTCTTCGCGCTCGACCGTCTCGCCTTTCAGGCTTTCAACGATGGCGGCGAGCGCGTATTTGGCGTCGGCACAAATCCCCACGGTCACCGGGTAATTCTTGCCGATCTCGTGCGGGTCGATGTCGATGTGGATCAGCTTCGACGGCGGGATCGCAAAGGTCACGCCCTTGGCATAGCTGGACGACGACCAGTCAGTGAAACGGCAGCCCACGGCGATGATCACATCGGCGGTGGATGCGACTTTATTGCCGCACAGGGTACCGGTCTGGCCGACGCTGCCGGCGAACAACGGGTGATCTTCCGGGAAGCCGCTTTTGCCGTTCCAGGTGGTCACCACCGGGATCTTCCAGGCTTCGGCCAGGGCGAACAGTTCCGCACTGGCTTCGCCGGTAATCACGCCGCCGCCGATCACCAGCACCGGGCGCTTGCTCAGTTTAAGCTCTTGCACCGCGCGGGCGGTGGCTGCCGGATCCGGGAAGCATTTACCGATCGGAGTACGTTCTTCGAGGGCATGCAGGGTCACTTCAGCGGCCTCGGCCTGCACGTCCATCGGGATTTCCAGGTGCACAGGGCCTGGGCGCCCGGTGACCATCGCGCTCCAGGCGCGGTGCATCATGAATGGCAGCTCTTCAACGCGGGTCGCCACCCAATGACGCTTGGTCACGGCTTCGGCAATTTTCGGGAAGTCGTTGTCGGTGTAGCGTTCCAGCTCCTGCAACAAACCGTGGCCACGCATGTGAGTGGGTGGCCCGCCGGTGATCAGCATCAGGCTGGTGGAGTCGGTAAACGCGGTGGCCATGCCGATCACGGTGTTGGTGGCGCCGGCACCGATGGAGGTCACCGCCGCCATCGGCTTGCCGCTCACCCGGTAGTAACCGTCGGCGAGGTGAACCGCGCTCTGCTCATGGAACACCTGGATGAACTTGAGCTTGGAGTCTTCCTCGAGGAAGGCGTCCGTCAGGGTCCAGATACCGTGGCCAGGGATACCGGCGACGTATTCGACGCCATAATTTTTCAGGGTTTGAGCCACGATCTGGCTACCGGTCAATTTAGTCATGACAGGACTCCTTGGGTTGATGAAACGGGGGTGTTTGCGTCGGTGGGTCCGGTACTGGTTGCACGTGCGCGTGTTGCCCAGTTCAGGCCTTGCTTGGTCAGGCGGCGGATATTCGGGTCGGCGAGGTTGCTGGTGTCGTGCCCGATGGAGTGATAGAACACCCGGCCCTGGCCCCACTGGCGCACCCAGGCCACTGGGCTGCGATGGCCGTTGAGCCAGGGGAAGGGGTTGCCGTCGAAGGTGGTTTCGGCCAGAACGTGAATGTTCGGGTCGACCTGCATGTAGTACTGCTCGGACCGTACCTCGAAATCCTCGACGCCTTGGGTCACCTCGTGGCTGTGGTCGATGACGTTGACCTGATACGGGTGGGGAAAGCCTTCGCCCATCGGGTGTTCGAGGAATGAGCCGCCGAGCACCCAGTGATATTTGAGGCTGGCGCGAAACGCCGCGCCTGCGCCGTGCCAACCCACCAGGCCGGTGCCGCTTTCGATCGCTTGCAGCAGGTGGTTTTCCTGGGAGGCGGTGAGCGTCTCGGTGGTGACCGCGTTGTTCCAGCCGATCACGATCAGGTCATAACCGGTCAAGTCCCTGTCCAGTGTGAAGATGTCGGTGGACTCTTCGACCTCGAAATCCAGCTCCTGGAAAACGGTGCGCGCCCATGCCGCAATTTCGTAGGGGAAATGGCCGGGCCAGCCACCGAATAGATACAAGACTCGACTCACGGTTGATCACCTCTTTACGTTGGGTGTGATTATTAGGTTATACGTATAACCGCTTATTTAACCTATCACTACGAAACACTAAGTCAATGGGGCTCGCCTATTTTTCGTGAGCGGTTATACGAATAACGTTAGCGACCTCGGGAGTGCTTCAACACTGCGTCTGCGTTGCGTCAGGTTGCGTCATCTATAGGGTGGCTGCGAAATTGCCGGGGGCAGGGGGGTAGGAAAAGATGGTTGCCAATGCCGGGGGGCATGTCGCGTGCCCTCAAGAACCACCTGGAGCCACTGATGATTCGTTACCTGAAAACACCTAAACCGGTCGAAGCCCAAGCCGAGATTGCTGCCCAAGTCCGCGATACCGTTGAGCAAATCATCGCCAACGTCGCCCGCAATGGCGACGCGGCCGTGCGTGAATATTCGAAGCAGTTTGATCAGTGGTCGCCCGTGTCTTTCCGGCTGACCGACGAAGAAGTTGCGGCGTGCGTGGCGAGCCTTTCCGAGCAGGAAATTGGCGATATCACCTTTGCCCAGGCGCAGGTTCGGCGGTTTGCCGAGGTACAAAAAGCCTCGATGCACGATGTGGAAGTCGAGACGTTGCCGGGGGTGATCCTGGGGCACCGCAATATTCCGGTGAACTCGGTGGCCTGCTACATACCGGGCGGCAAGTATCCGTTGCTGGCGTCGGCGCATATGAGCGTACTGACGGCCAAGGTAGCGGGGGTGAAGCGCGTTGTGGCCGCCGCGCCGCCGTTTGATGGCAAGCCGCATCCGGCCATTGTGACGGCGATGTATTTGGCCGGTGCCGATGAGATCTATTGCGTGGGCGGGGTGCAGGCGATTGCCGCGTTTGCGTTAGGGACCGATACGTTCAAGCCGGTGGATATGATCGTCGGGCCGGGTAATGCGTATGTGGCTGAGGCCAAGCGTCAGTTATTCGGCAAGATTGGTATCGACTTGATTGCCGGGCCTACTGAAACGTTGGTGATTGCTGATGACAGCAGCGATGTGGAGATTATTGCTGCCGATTTGTTGGGGCAGGCGGAGCACGGGGTTAATTCGCCTGCGGTGTTCTTGACCAACAGTGCTGAGTTGGCGGAAACGCTGCCGGCGGAGATTGAGCGTCAGCTGGCGATCTTGTCCACTGCGCCGGTGGCTTCCATCGCCTGGCGGGATTATGGCGAGATTATTCTGTGCGACACCGTCGACGAACTGGTGCAGGAAGCCGACCGCGTCGCCTCCGAGCACGTGCAGGTGATGACTCGCGACCCTTTGTATTTCCTGGAGCACATGACCAATTACGGCGCGTTGTTCCTCGGCGAGCGGACTAACGTTTCCTATGGCGACAAGGTGATTGGCACCAACCATACATTGCCTACCACCGGGACCGCGCGGTACACCGGCGGGCTGTGGGTCGGCAAGTTCATCAAGACCTGCACCTATCAGCGGGTGCTGACGGATGAGGCGTCGGTCCTGGTGGGCGAGTACTGCTCGCGGCTTTGCGGCATGGAAGGGTTTGCGGGGCACAAGGAGCAGGCGGATATCCGGATTCGCCGCTACAGCAAACCCGCCTAAGAACTGCTTTGATGATCGTTCCCACGCTCTGCGTGGGAATGCCGCCCTGGACGCTCCGCGTCCTGCTATCGACGCAACGCTGAAATCCTGTGCAATGGTGACGCGCAGCGTCACGGTATGCATTCCCACGCGGAGCGTGGGAACGATCAGGCCCTTCACACCCGCAAAATATGATCCGCTGCCTTCTCACCGATCATGATCGCCAACGCATTGGTATTGCTCGAACATAACGTTGGCGCAATCGAGTTGTCGGCCACCCGCAACCCCTCAATCCCATGCACCCGCAACACACTGTCCACCACCGCCCGCGCATCCGAGCCCATCTTGCAGGTGCCCACAGGATGCAGCGCAGCATGCGCCTGTTGCCGCACAAACCGGCGGTAATCCTCACGGCTACGCAACGGCTGCGCAGGCATATGCTCGCGCAGGATATGCCCGGCCATGGCCTCCTGAGCCAGGATATGCCGGCCAAACTCGGTCGCTTCAACCATGCACGCCAGGTCAAACGGATCGCTCAAATAGTTGGGTCTGATCACCGGCAAGTCCGTCGGGTCTGCACTGCGCAGTTGCACCGAGCCCACGGAGCGCGGGCGGGTCTGGCACACGTTCAACGTGCAGCCATTGCCACCCGGCACCGAGCCCACGCCGGCTTCGACACCGGCACCGGCCATAAAACAGTACTGCGCGTCCGCCCGGCCCTCGGCCAGTGAGGTGCGCCAGAACGCGCCGCCTTCCACCACATTGGACGTCACCGGGCCTTCGCGAAACAGTGCGTACTGCAAGCCAGCGGCCAGTTTCCACTGGGGCTTTTTGTACTTGTCGTAGCTCAGGGGCCGACGCAGTTCATTGATCAGCGAGACTTCAATATGGTCCTGCAGGTTCTGCCCGACGCCTGGCAAGTCATGCAGCACCTTGATGCCCGTATCCTGCAGATGCCCGGCAGGGCCGATCCCCGAGAGCATCAGTAACCTCGGGCTGTTGATCGCGCCGGCGCTGATGATCACTTCGAGTTCGGCCCGCAGGATCTGGCGCTGGCCTTTTTCAACGTATTCAACCCCCGTTGCACGGCCCTTTTCGAGCAGCACCCGCAGCACTCGGCAGCCGGTTTTAATCGTGAGGTTAGGGCGCCGCCGGGCCGGCTTCAGATACGCCACCGAAGTGCTCGAACGCAGCCCGTCGCGGGCGTTGATTTGATACAGCCCACAACCGTCCTGAACTCCGGAGTTGAAGTCCGCGTTATACGCCAACCCGGCCTGCTGGCAGGCTTGCAGCCAGAATTTGGTCAGCGGATGGGTATAGCGCTGGTCGCTGACACCCACCGGGCCGTCGGTGCCATGGGCTTCATTGCTGAAGCGGTCGTTGGTCTCGCACTTCCTGAAAAACGGCAGCACGTCCTTATAAGCCCAGCCCTGGGCCCAACTGTCGTAATCCGCCGGTTGCCCGCGCAGGTACACCATGGCGTTCACCGAGCTGCCGCCGCCCAGCACTCGCGCCTGCACCATGCTCGGCTTGGGCGCGCCGATGTAGTCCGCGGGCGGCTCCCAGGGGTAATGCTCCACCAGGTTGCCCTGGCTGGTCTTGTAGAAGCCCACCGGCAGATGAATAAGCGGATGGGTGTCCCTCGGTCCTTCCTCAAGCAGCACCACGCGTGCCTCGGGATTTTCGCTCAGCCGTGCAGCAATCACACACCCGGCTGACCCGCCCCCGACCACGATGTAATCGACCATTATTATTTTCCCCCGGGGCAAAAAAAACGCCGGACCAGGCTCCCGTGAAAGAGCGGATGATCCAGCGTAAAAAATGAACCTCGGCTGATTCAGCCAGGCCCCTTGTTCAAAACATCAGGCCGGTATCACCACAAAGCTTTCCGGCTTGCAGGTCAGTGCCACGTTCGTGCCAGGCGGCAATGCGTGGCTGCCAGGTGTGGGCAGTTGCTGGCATTTGAGGTCGAGCGTGCCGCCGGCCACTTCCACGCGGTAGATCACCCGGTTGCCGATGAACGAAGTGTCCTTGACCTTGCCGGCAAACGCGCCGTCGGCCAGCGTGGCGCCCAGTGCGGGCTCAAGGCCGATGGTTTCGGGGCGGATCGACACATTAACCGGCCCCGCAACCACGCCGCTTTTGGCGGTATGGGCATAGCGCCCGAACGGCAAGTCGACCACGCCACCCAGCCCATACGTGCCGTTGACGATATTGGTATCGCCGAAGAACTTGGCGGCGAACAAGGTGCGCGGCGACCAATACATCTCCTGCGGCCCGCCGATCTGCTCGATGCCACCCTTGTTCAGCAGCACCACACGGTCTGACAGGATCATCGCTTCATCCTGGTCGTGGGTCACATACACAAAGGTGGTGGAGGTCTCTTCGTGGATGCGCTTGATCTCGTTGAGCATATGGTGGCGAATCTTCAGGTCCAGAGCCGCCAGGGGTTCATCCAGCAGCAGTACTGCCGGGCGGTTCACCAGTGCGCGGGCCAGGGCCACACGTTGCGCCTGCCCGCCGCTGAGTTCGGAGATCCAGCGGCTCTTGAAGCTTTCCAGTTGCACCAGTTCCAGCGCCTTGTTCACTTCACGCTTGATCTCATCCTTGGGCTTCTTCTTCAGGCGCAACCCGAAGGCCACGTTGTCGAACACGTCCAGGTGCGGGAACAGCGCGTATTTCTGAAACACCATGTTCACCGGGCGGTGTTCAGGCGCCAGGGCGGTGGAGTCCTTGCCGTCGATCACCACTTTGCCGGTGGTGGGCTCTTCGAAGCCGGCGATGATGCGCATCAGGGTGGTCTTGCCGCAGCCGCTGGGGCCGAGCAGGGTCAGGATCTCGTTGCGCTTGACCGTCAGGTCGACTTTGCCCAGGGCAGTGAGGTTGCCGTAGCTCTTGGAAATTCCGGTCAGTTCAATACTGTTGGTCATGTTGATTACTCTGCAGTTTCAGCACGTTCAAGTTCGAGGCGGCGACGACGCAGGGTCATGACCAGGCCGGCGATGGCGATGATGGCGATGGTCACCACCAGCATGAATACCGAGGCGGCATTGATGGTGGGGCTGACGGCGCGGCGCATCATCGAAAGAATCATGAGCGGCAGCGTGGTGTCGCTGCCGGTGACGAACACGGTGATCAGGAATTCATCCATCGACAGCGCCACCGCGAGGATCGCGGCGCCGGCGATGGTTGGCCCGATGATGGGCAGCGTCACCAGCCAGAACGCCTTGAGGGGCGAGGCGCCGAGGTCGCGCGCGGCCTCCTCGAACGACAGGTCGAAATACTCCAGCCGCGAACGCACCGACTCCACAAAGAACGGAAAGGTGAACAGCGTATGGCCGATGATCACCGTCAGCAGCGAGCGGGGCAGGCCGATCAGCGAGAAGAAAATCACCAGCGCAATCCCCAGGAACAAACCGGGCAAGGCGATGGGTGCGAAGTTCATGAACGCGAACACGGCCTTTACCCGGCCTTTCATGCGCATCAGCGCCAGGGCCGAGAACGTGCCCAGCAGCGTGGTAAGAATCGCCGAGCCAGCGGCGACGATCGCGCTGTTGGTCAGGGCTGTCATAAAGTCTGAACTGCTGAACAGCGCCTCATACCAGCGCGTGGAAAAACCCTCGAACGGGAACGACAACGAGGCCGACGAGTGGAAGCTGAACAGCGCGATAATCGCGATGGGCGCGTAGAGGAACAGCATGTAGACGTAAGTGAATAGCCGGATCATGGCGAGTTACCTTTTTTATGGGCGGTATTCAGTCGTGGTAACGCTTGCCGGGTGCCAGGTTGGCAGCGCGCAATACCGCCAGCAGCAACGCGTACACCAGCATGAACACGATCAACAGCAGATAGGCCATCGCCGCCCCCAGTGGCCAGTTACCCACCGAACGGAACTGGTTGGCGATCACCAGCCCGGTGGTCATCGCATCCCGGCCACCCAGCAATTGGGGGGTGACGTAGTCGCTGGCGGCGAGCACGAAGGTGAACATGAACGAGCTGACGATGCTCTTGTGCGCCATCGGCATGATCACCCGCCACAGAATGGTGACGCCGCCGGCGCCGAGGTCGGCGGCCGCTTCCAGGTAGTCCTTCTTGATGTCCCGCAGGCCCGACACCAGCAGTAACAGGGTGAAAGGCAGCATGATGTGCACCAGGGTCAGCACCACCGCGAACTTGCTGAACACCAGCCAATCCAGCGGCTGGTCGATCAGGCCGAAGTGCAACAGTGTGGAGTTGATCACGCCGTTGGTACCCAGGATCGAGCGCCACGCGTAGACCCGCACCAGATAGCTGGAAAACCACGACACCAGCGCCAGGTACAACACGGCGTTGGAGCGCGTGCGGTACACGATGTAATAGGCTACCGGCGCACTGATCACGGTGGAGAGCAGGGCAGTCCAGAAACCGTTTTGCAGGGCGATCCACAACGAGTCATAAAACCCGCTGGCGCTCAGGGCCTTGGCATAGTTGGCCAGGGTGGCGGCGGGTTCCATGCTGAAGGTCTTGGCGGTCCAGAAACTGGCGACCAGCAGCAGCACTGACGGAATCAGAAAGAACACCACCAGAAACAGCAACGGTGGCGACGCCAGCCAATACCCGCTGAGGGTTCTCTTGTCGATCTTCATGTGTTTGCCGACCCTTGAATCCCGGTCGTCCAGGGGCATGGACTCGGTATTGTTGACTACGGTCATGATGAGATTGCCTTTGCGTTTTTATTCGATAGTCAGGGCGCGTTGACCCGTGGGGCGGGTGTTGGTGAACCCTCGCCCCACGGCTGCCTGCACCGGCGTGCCAAGCGCTCTAGAACGAACCCTTGAAGTTCGCCCACTGATCGATCCATTCAGCATAGGTCACATATTTTTCGGAGCTCAGGGGCGGTTGGCCATAGAGTTTGGATTTCTCGAAAAAGCTGTCCAGGTTCGCGTAGTCGAAAGTGTTTCTAAGGTCCTCGGGCAGCAGCGGCACGGCCTTGGGGTTGACTACGCCGGAGAACATCGTGGTCGCCATCTTGGCCTGGATGTCGGGCTCGAGGGTCTTGTTGATGAATTCCAGGGCCAGGGGAATGTCCTTTGCGGTTTTCGGGATGAACAACGCATCGCACCAAAGCGCTGCGCCTTCGGTGGGTACCGACAGGGCAGTGGTCACGCCACGTTTGATGGTTTCGCTCGGGGTGTTGGCGGAGGCCGAGAACACCGCGTCCACTTCACCCGACACCAGCAGCGACACCGCGTCGCCCGAAGAGGCGGCAAACACCCGGCACTGATCACGGTACGGCTTTAGTTTTTCGAAGGCATCGTTGAATTCGGCGCGGGTCAGGTTGGGGTATTTGTCGCCGTAGCCTGCGATGGTCGCGATCAGCGACCAGTTCGAGGTGCCGTCATCGACAAAGGTCAGCTTGCCCTTGAGTTTCGGGTCCAGCAGGTCGGTGTATTGGGTAGGTTTTTTGACGTTCTTGGGGTTGTAGATAATGGTGTTCATGCCCCACAGCAACGGGATGCCCCATTGCTTGCCGTCCCAGTACCAGCGGCTGCCCTTGTAGAACAGCGCGAGGGTATTGTCGGCGGAATAGTTGGGGATTTTCGTGGTGTCGATGGCCTTGAGCAGGCCCATTTCCTGATAGATCTTTTCGTAGCCCAGGGCGTACATGGTCAGGTCGAGTTGCACCGGATCGGAGCCTGCCAACCGTGCGGTGATGTCGTCCTGGTTGCTGGCATAGCTGGAGCGCACGGTGACGTTGCGCTGCTTGCGCCAGTCGGCAAGTTCGGCGTCGCCGGTTTCACCTTCCCAACCGAGGATTTCCAGGTGGCCGGTGGTGGCGGCAAATGCGCTGGGCACGAACGAGCCGAGGTACAAGCCTGCGGCAGAGGCGGCAGCGCCCAGCAGAAACGAGCGTCGTTTCAAGCTGAGGGAATTGAAGTCAATGCCGGTCAAACCATAACCCGTCTCTATTTCTTTTTTCATTTCGAGTTCCTGCCTGGGGTGGTGGGTGCGAACGTTGAGCGACTTGCAAGGCGTGGGCCCGGCGGCGTGGCCGGGTGCTTCCTTTTGTATGCAGTCAGTTGGATCGGCAGTGTTATGGCCAGCATTGACTCCATGCTGCTGGGGAGGGTGGTAAGGCCTCCACTGTTCCGATTGACTCTTCCTGGGCTGGGCGACGCACGCTTTTTCCGGGCTATGGAGTTGCAGGCCTGAAGCGGTGCGCCCAGCGCTTGATAGGCTCGGCTTGTTGTTTTCATGGGTTGAGTATTGAGCCGGGAGGCGGGGGGCTCAATTTCGCAGGGGGGTTAAAAGCGACGCACTCTGACGCATTGAAGTGACCTAATCGGCGCAGGCTTCTGGGTTTGGGGTTTTGGTGGGGGATTGAGTACATATCCGTTGCTGCGGTAACGGCTGCTTAGGGTTGCGCTCTTACAGCGGCTCACTTTGGAAAAGCCGGAATGCCGGCCCAGCCCAAAGTAAGCAAAGGGCTCTGCCCTGCCTGTCGGCGCCTCGCTGTGGCTCGGCGTTCGGCCTCGGGCTAAATGGGGCAGTCAGATCAAAATCAAAAGCACGGCGGCCCGCGTAGTAATGCCGGAGAGAGGGCACACCGAGCCTAAGCGAGGTGCCGAGTGGTGGGGCAAGAGCGTTTTGCTTACTTTTGCGCTTTTCAAAAGTGAGCCGCTGTAAGAGCGGAACCCATCGAAGCCATCACCCAAATAACGGATATCCACCCCAAACCCAGCAACGCCCCCCAAACCCCCGCATCTGCGTCAATCTGCGTCTCTTTTACCCAAGGTGCGAAATTGAGCCCACCCCGCATCAGGCGAATACTCCAAGCCCGATCCCCGGCCCAGACGCCGCGCATTCGCTGGAGTGTTAAGTGAAACTCACAGGTGGCCAAATCATCGCCAAGGCACTGAAAGCCAACAGTGTCGACTACGTAGCCGGCATCCCGGGCGACGGCTCCCGGGCCCTGGTCGAAGCACTGCTGACCCCAGGCACCGACATCCCGTTCATCCACGTCATCCAGGCCCACAGCGCCGTGCACCTCGCCGACGGCTACTTTCGCGCGTGCGGGCGCCCTATGGCCGTCGTACTGACCGGTCCGCTGGGCATCCCCTCAGCCCTGGGAGCCCTGGCCACCGCGCATCAGGACGCCTGCGCACTAATGGTCATCAGCAACGCCGAGGCCGAAACGGTATCGGTCAACGTCTTGAAAGACCAGACGACAGTCCAGACCATACAACAGCTACCCCAAGCCCTGCGCCAAGCCTTCGACACCATGCTGAGCGCCCATTCCGGCCCGGTTAGCCTGTCCATCGACGACAGCCTCCAACGCGCCTCCACCAACGCCAGCCTGCCACTCGCCACCCTGCGCGCAGAACCCCAACCCACCCCGCGAAAAATAACCGTACTGCGCGAAGGCCGCGCCTCACGCTCCGTGCTGGAACACGATGCGCTCCTCGTCCTCGGTGCCGGGCCCACACAGCCCATGGCCCGCGAAATGTTCCCGGTGCATTACCCCGGCAGGCACCTCTGCGCCGGCAACCCCGCCACCCTCGGCTGGGCGGTCCCGGCGGCAATCGGCGCCAAGCTCGCCATGCCTGCGCGCCAAGTGGTCTGCGCCGTGGGCAATCGGGATTTCCTGCAATCGATGCAAGAGATGGCCGTGTGCGTGATGCACAGCATTCCGGTGGTATTTCTGGTCTTCAACAGCAGCGCTGACGACGCCGTAAACGACGTACAAACGTCACCCATCGAGCAACACCGGGCTGGTGAATTCAACCTGCCCGATGGCAAGCCCTACGCCCCGGACTTCGCCGGCATCGCCCGTAACTTCGGCCTTGAAGCCTGGCGCGTCGAACACGCCTCACAACTCAACGCGACCCTCGTCAAGGCCCTGAACAGCAAGGGCCCGTCGCTGGTCGAAATGATGACCACGCGCCAGCCCCTGCAAGCTCCTCAGTCCTGACCGCCCCAGACGATAGTGGCGTTGTCGCCGGTCATGTACTCACGCACATCCAGCGGGATCGACTGATCACTGGGCAACAGCACCGTTGCATTGCGCAAGTGATGCTTGCGGATCTTGCCCTTGTCCACCAGCCCCAGCGCCATGCGCGTAGAGAAGGGCTGGCGAAACGAGGACGAGGCTACACCCGTCACTAACCCATACAGAAAGCGGATCGGCCGACGGTGCTGCGGCGTCAGGATCGAAAACGTCATCTCGTTACGCTGCTTGCCTTCGAAATCCACCATGAACAGGCGATCGCCCAACAGCAAACAGAACCCGTGGTAGGTGAATGAATAACCGATCTTGCCGCTGCCATCGCGCAACGGAAACCGCTCCACGGTGACGTACTGCACCATCGAATCGGCCCGGTACAGGCAGGTGACAGAACGCAGGATGCGCCCCTTGTAGATCGACGAATTGTGATAGCGGTAATACACACCCAGATAGTCTTCAAGCACGTCTGCCGACTGCTTGGCCAGCGGCAGGAAATGATTGAACTGCTCCGAGGCCCGCAAGCCGGTCGGCAATTCGTTTTCATAGCCTTCATAGAACTTTTTGAACTCGGCGGGCGGACGGAACAGGTCTTCCGCTTCCATCATGAAGTAACGCCCGATCTTCTGAAGGATCTTCTGCGACGGAACGTGCTGGCCCACCAGGTACTTGTTGAACTGCTGGCGATTCACATCAACTTTGCGACACATATCGGCTACCGACCGGCAGGACTCGACCAGGGTGCTCAGGTTCTTTTGCACATTGGCCTGCAAGTCACTGCGCGCCTGCTGTCGCTCGGGGTGCGAAGTGGCGGCGGCTAACGACAGGGGGGATGCGTCCGGGCGACTGTGCATTATTATCTCGATGTACTTGGCTGGGTTAAGGCGCCAGTTATTAAAGTTATAGCGCAGTTATCGAATAACCCTTCGTATAACCTTAATAACCGTTTAAGCGTTTGAAAATTTCAGTCATTACCGAAGCATCTTTCGTGCCGTTTGTATAAGTTTCTTCATGAAGTTTTAAAGCGACTGAATGCGTCAGATTGTAAGCGCTTTTGCTGGCTGTTCGGCACCGCCGACAAGCGCGGCATCGTAGTTTCAGTCGCAGAATCACGGCGCCCAGTAACACATTGAAACGCCGCGGGTAACACCGCGTGCTGCTTGTGAGTGCTTCAGTCCGCGTCAGGTATCACCCAGGGTGCGAAATGGTGGAAACAAACATCACCCTTGATACTCGGCCCATGCTTTTTGCGGAGGATTGGGTGATGGCAAGGTTGACCGGCGACATTCCAGGAAAGCGGCGACTCAAGGTCGGCATGGTCGGTGGCGGGCAGGGCGCTTACTTCGCCAGTTACCACCGTGCCGCGATGCGCCTGTGTAATCGCTTCGACATCGTCGCCGGGGCCTTCTCGTCGGACGCGGACAAATGCCTTGAGGCGGGCGCTGCGCTCAATATTGAAGCCGATCGCATCTACCTGTCGTTCGAGGCCATGGCCGCCGCCGAGTCGCGCCGGCCCGACCCGATCGAGGCGGTGGTCATCGTGACGCCCAATCACCTGCATTTCGAGCCGTGCCGGTTGTTTCTGGAAGCGGGCATCCCGGTGATCTGCGACAAGCCCCTGGTCCACCATCCCCACGAAGCCCTCGAGCTGGCGAGCCTTGCCGAGCGCCACGGGACGTTTTTTGCGCTGACCTACACCTACCAGGGTTATCCGATGGTGAGGGACGCCCGCAGTCGGATCCAGGCCGGTGAGCTGGGGGAGTTGCGCTTCCTCTACGTGGAATATTTGCTGGAGTGGCTGGCGCCCGGCGTGGCCGGCTTAAGCAACAGCCTGGCGTGGCGCGGTGACCCGCAAAAGGCCGGCCCCACCGGTGCGTTGGGCGACGTCGGTACCCACGCGTTCAACCTGCTGGAGTTTCTTTCCGGGCAGCGCTGCAACCAGCTCAACGCCAAGTTGACCAGCGTGGTGCCGGGTTGGGCACTGGACGACACCTGCGTGGTGCAACTGGAGTTCGACGGCGGCGTAGACGGCTTGTTGTGGGCCAGCTTCGCGGCGCCTGGGCATCGCAACGGCTTACGCTTCAAGATCGTCGGCAGCCTGGCCTCGCTCGAATGGCGCCAGGAGTCACCGGAAACCCTGCTGTTCACACCCATCGACGGCGCCGACCGCATTTACCGGCGTGGCCAGGCAGACAACATGCCCCAGACGCTGACCTTCACCAGCCTGCCGGCGGGCAATACCGAGGGCTATCTGGAAGCGCTCGCGGTGTTGTACGCCGACTTCTCCGACGCCCTGGAGGCCGGGGCGCAGTGGCGCACGGCGACCCGCGTGCCGTTGCCGGATATCCAGGAGGGCGTGCGCGGGGTGCTGTTGTCCCAGGCCTGCGTCGAATCCCACCAGCGGCGTGCCTGGGTACCGTTCCCGCTGTAATTGAATTGATGCGTGGCATCGCCGCGCAACCACCGAGTCGAGCGTTCCGCTCACCATAACGCTGTTGAGGAAAAGCAATGTCAAGCGAACTGCATAGCGCCGCGTATTCGGTACTGCTTCCCGCGTTCGGGGATTTGCACCTGGACGACAACGTGCGCCGTTACCTGAGCCGTGGTGGTGTGTCCCTGTTGCTCGGGGAAACCCGCGATGAATACGTTGGCCGAGGCATGAGCCCGGCGCGCAAGGCAGCCGAGTCCAAGGCTGATTTTGTCAATGTCGTTAAGGAAGCTACGGCTTTGGCGGGTTCTGCGGTATTGATCGCTGTAGACCAGGAACTCGGCGGGATCGAGCGCCTGCACCAACTGGTCCCGGCGGTCGCTTCCCGGGCGCAGCTCCAGGGCCTCAGTGCCCAGGACATCGAGCAACGGTGCTTCGAGATGGCCACCGTGGCCCGTGAGCTGGGGGTGAATCTGTTTCTGGCGCCGATCGTGGACGTGGTCACCGGCGCCAATCCGTGGCTGCATAACCGTCACCTCGGCGCCGACCCGGTGGAAGTCAGCCGGGTGTCCTGCGCGTTTATTCGTGGGGTGCAGCGCGCCGGTGTGATCGCCACCGCCAAGCACTTCCCCGGGCATTACGTCACCGAACACGACCCGGCCATTGCCGAAGCCACCGTGCCGGGTCCGCTGGAATTGCTGCATGACAACCTTGAAGTGTTCAAGCAGGTCATCGCCACCGGCGTGAAAGCCATCATGCCAGGCCCGGCGGTGTTCCCTGCGATTGATGCCGATCACTCGGCCTCCACCTCATCCAAGGTTATCGGCGTACTGCGCGACACCCTCGGCTTCGAAGGCCTGATCATTTCCGATGATCTGGACGCGGTTTCCATTCTGCGCGGCAACACCATTCCCGACACCGCTGTCGCGTCGCTGGTGGCCGGTGCGCACCTGTTGCTGGTTTCCAGCGAGTCCGGCCTGGACAGCATCGCCGATGCGATCGTCGCCGCCGTTCACGAAGGCACGCTGGATCGCCAGGTGTTGCTGGATGCAGCCGCCAGGGTCCGCCAGTTGGCAATCGCGACCCAGGGGACTAACCATGAGCGCGAATAAAAGCAAGGCTTACGGCGTACTGTTCCCGGTGTTGCTGGACGTACAGATGACGGATGACGTGCGCCGGTTTCTCGGGAATGGCGGGCGCAGTCTGTTGTTTGGTGAGACGGGCGAGGAATACGTCAGCGGAAAAATGAGCGCCAGCCGCCTGGAAACCGAAACCCTGGACACCTGGCAACGCTTTACCGGCACGGCCACCGCGCTCGGCGGGCCGCTGCTGCTGGCGGCAGACGCCGACATATCCGCCGTGCACCGCTTGCAAGGGATCACCCCGGCGCTGCCTGAACCCGACGTGGCAAGGGCGATGGACTGCGCGGCGCTGGAGCAGGCCTGCTTCAAGGTTGCGACCGCCGTGCGCAAGACCGGGGTCAATCTGTTGCTGTCGCCGACGGCGGATGTTGTTGGCGGCCCCAATGTGTGGCTGGCAGGGCGCACGCTTTCGGACGACGTGCAGCAGACGGCGGCGATGGTCGGTGCGTATGTGCGTGGCGTGCGGCGGGCCGGGATGGCCAGTACCCTGAAGCACTTCCCCGGGCATCCGGTGCTGTTTCAGCAGCCGTCGACTGAAACGGCGGTGGTCAGCGAATCCATGAAGCAACTGCGTGCCTATTGGCCGGGGTTCCAGGCCGGGATCGAGGCGGGGGCGGATGCGGTGATGATGGGCCCGGCGATATTCGCCGCGTGCACACCGCCCACGGCGGCCTCGATATCGCCGGAACTGATCGGCGTGTTGCGCCAGGAGTTGGGCTTCAAGGGGCTGGTGATGACCATCGACCTCGATCACCGCTCGACCATCGGCCAGATGTCCCTCGGCGAGGTCGCAGTGGCCGCGTTGAATGCCGGGGCTGACCTGTTGCTGATTTCTGCCGGCGCCATGGCGCAGGTGCCGAAAATCGCTCGGGCAATTGTCACCGCCGTCGCCCAGGGCACTTTGCCCCAGGCTCGGCTGGACGCTGCGGCGCTGGCCGTGGGTGCCTTGGCTGACCGTTATTCAACCGTAGGAGCGTCATATGGCAACCCAAAATAATAGTCTCGCCCTGCATTCCACCGTCGCCAAACACTCGACCCTGGCGATGGATATCGACATCGCACAGGCACTGGGTTTTGACGCGCTGGAGATCAACAGTGGCAAGCTGGAAGGGTATCTGCAGGCCGGCTATTGCGAGGCGGAACTTCAAGCACTGCTCAAAGACGTACCTGTCACCGGCATCGGCTACCTGCGGGATATCGAGCGCCAGGGTGCCGAGCGCGATGAGCTGTTCAAGGAAGCTGAGCGGCTGTTTGAGTTAGCGATCCTGGTCGGCGCCAAAGGCGTACAAGTGCTCACCGGCCCGATCAATGTGCAGGCGGTGATTGATTTCCAGGCGAGGGGCAAGAGCGACCATTACTCGGGTTTGCTGGGGCTGGATCAAGCCGAACAGTACGCTCGCACGGCCAGCAACCTGGCGGAGCTGGCCGATGTGGCCAAGCAATACGGCCTGCTGCTTTATCTGGAAGCGCTGTCCTGGACGCCACTCAATACCCTGGACCACCAACTGCAACTGATCGAACGCACCGGGCGCAGCAACGTGAAGATGGTGATCGACTACTGGCATTGCTTTACCAGCGGCGTTACCCCTGCGGACGTCGCCAGGCTCGACAAGGGCGTGATCTACGGCGTGCATGTCTGCGACTCGCTGGCCTTCGAAGGCGGCATCCCGAATGAAGAAGTGCTGCGCGATGTTCCCACCGGCAGCGGGGTGCTCGACCTGGCCGAGTGGACCGCCGCGGTAAAGGCTACCGGTTACGTCGGTTGGTGGAGTTGCGAGTTGTTCTGCAAAAAACAGCAGCAGCAAAACAGCTACGTCGTCGCCCAACAATTGAAGACGCTGTTAACCGGCCTGGTCGGTCGATAACGCGCGTTTTAACACTGGCTGAATACTAAAAAGATCTGAGGTTGTCATGGTGGATTTCATCGTAATCGGGGGCGGCTCCACAGGCTGCACGGTCGCATCGCGCCTGAGCGAGGAGGAAGGTGTGTCAGTGGTGCTGTTCGAGGAAGGGCCGCGCGATCGCAGCCCCTACATCCATATTCCCGGCGCCTACTACAAGACTGCCCAGGGCCCGCTGCTCAAGCGCTATGCCTGGGAGCCCACCGAGGACCAGCACCGCAGCGAAACGCCGACGATGGTCCAGGCCAGCGTGCTCGGCGGTGGCAGCTCGGTGAACGCGATGATTTACATCCGTGGCGTGCCCGCCGACTACGATGGCTGGGCCGAGCAGGGCGCTGCCGGCTGGTCGTACAAGGACGTGCTGCCGTACTTCAAAAAGGCTGAAGACAACGAGCGTTTCTGCAATGAGGTACACGGTGTCGGCGGGCCGTTGGGCGTGTCGGACCCGATCAATATTCACCCCTTGACCAAGGTCTGGCTGCGCGCCTGCCAGCAGTACGGATTGCCCTATAACGACGACTTCAACTCGGGCCAACCCGAAGGCTGCGGGCTGTACCAGATCACCGCCAAGAACGGTTTTCGCAGCAGCGCCGCCGTGGCCTACCTGGCGCCCGCCAAGTCGCGCAAGAACCTGACGGTGAAGACCGGTTGCCGGGTGCTGCGTATCCTGATGCAGGGTAACAAGGCTGTTGGTGTCGAATACCTGGAGAAGGGCGTGCGCCAGGTGATGCACGCCGACAAGGAAATCATCCTGTCCTGCGGCGCGATCAACTCACCCCGGTTGTTGATGTTGTCCGGGATCGGGCCCGCCGCGCAGTTGGAGAAACACGGAATTAAAGTTGTTCAGGATTTGCCCGGCGTGGGGCAGAACCTGCAGGACCATATTGAAATATCGCTGGTGTATGAGCTGACCGGCCCGCACAGCTATGACAAATACAAAAAGCCTTGGTGGAAACTCATGGCGGGGTTGCAGTACGCGCTGTTCCGGCAAGGCCCGGCGGCGTCCAACCTGATTGAAGGCGGGGCGTTCTGGTGGGGCGACAAGACAGCGGCGCATCCGGATATCCAGTATTTCATGGTGGTGGGCGCGGGCATCGAGGAGGGCGTGGATTCGGTGCCCGGCGGCAATGGCTGCACCTTGAACCTGGGGCAGATACGGCCAAGGTCCAGGGGTTATGTGGAGCTGTATTCAGCCGACCCGATGTCACCGCCACGCATTGTACCGAACTATTTTTCCGATCCGTACGACATCGAAAGCCTGGTGGACGGTTGTCTGATTGGCGAACAGATCATGGCCCAGGCGGCTTTCAAACCCTATGTGGCACGGCGGCATGTACCGGATGTGAGCGTACGCTCGCGAGAAGCCATGAGGGAATTCTGTCACCAGGAAGCCCATGCCGCGCTGCACCCTTCAGGCACCTGCCGCATGGGGGTAGATAAACAGGCGGTAGTTGGGCCGGATCTCAAGGTGCATGGCATCGAGGGGCTGCGAGTGGCCGACGCGTCGATTATGCCAACGCTGATTTCAGGTAACCCCAACTCGGTGTGCATCATGATCGGCGAAAAGGTCGCCGACATGATCAAAAGCACCCGATAGGGTTGCCGAATGCGGGCATTGTGTTCCTGCGATGGCCTACATTCGTTGGTTGTGAATTTTGACTTTTAGACACTACCCGACAGGCTCTTCCTGACAAATTCGTAATTGTACAGTCCATTACCGGCCGCTAGACTTCCCCGTATGAAACGCTACCTGCGATGCTGCCTCATTTTTCTGTTTGCCCTGGCGTTTTCCCTCAGCGGGATGGCGGGCTTTCAGGCGCCGGTTGAACCATGCCCAATGAAAGAAGCGGGCGTGGCGATGACGGGGGACATGGGTCAGGACTGCTGTTACGACATTAAAAGCCCCTCCGATCACAGTAAACCCTGCAAGCCAGGTCAGGAATGCAAGAGCGCCAGCGTGTTGCAAGTGTCGATTGTGAAATCGGTCACCCGCTTTGCCAGGCCCATGATGCTTTCCCTTTTCAGCGACTTCCTGCCCACTTATACCCCGCCCGGGGTGTGGCGACCTCCGCGTATCTGATTCCTGTATTCCCCCCCCTTGAGTCTCATTCTGCCTTGGCAGGATGGCATGTCTGCGTGGATTCCTAAATGACGCGCAGTGAAGCATTACAGGAGTCGTAAGTATGAAATCCATAAACGATTACATGGGTTGGTCCGCATCTGTTCGTCATTCGGACGGTTTAGCGCCTGAAGCAACGCCCTCATCTTCCCGTGGTAACGACGACCTTAGAAGGAAAAATGGTATGAAACTGACTCTCATTGCAATCGTAACCGCCTTGGCCGCGCTCTCTCTCAATGCCTATGCAGAGGAGATGAATATGGGGGGCGAATCAATGCAGAGCATGAGCAGGCAGACAGCCATGGAGGTGTCCGGAGTCAGTGCGCAAGGCATCGTTAAGGCGATTGACACTGAGAAGCACTTGGTAACGATCGCTCATGGCCCCATCCCGGCTATGAGTTGGCCAGCAATGACCATGTCCTTCAACGCAACAACCCAACAACTGGCAAGCCTGAAGCCTGGGGACAAGGTTGCGTTTGGGTTTCGCGCCGATGGAAAGACAGCCAGCATAGTGTCGATTAAGACGCTGAAGTAACAATGGCTTGGTCAGTTGGCTCGACACTCACACGCTGATGCCGGGTCAGCTATTCGCCATGAAGAGTTGAATGCTTCACCGCCCTCCAGTTTCGCTCTTTGGGTGTGGAGGATGGATTTAGGCGCCTGATTCAGGCGCCTTTTTTTTGGTGCGCCAGGCATGGCGCGCAGCGCCATGACTGGTGCTGTTCGACTCACTGTGGTGGTGAGTCGAATGACTTGGAGGTGAAAGTCCTCTACACACCCGGCAAGGGGAAGTGTTAGCCAGAGGCAAGGGTGTCGCGGGTGACTGCGAATCTGAAGGAAGCCCGAGGCAAAATGCTGGCCTGACGAACAGGAAGCGGATGAGGCTGCACAGCGGGGTAAGGCGGCCATAATCGTCAAAGCCCAATACTTGCACGGAACGCTGTGACGTATATCCGACAGGCATAAGCAGGAAGGTCGCGCGAATTACCCTGGGAGATCTGCAGGTTTGCCACTGTGCTACCGAGCGTCGAGAGGCGACGGGATGAACATGCAGAAGTCAGCCGAGGCCGTAGTAAGTGGCGGAAAAAAAACCACGCCACCAAGGGCCGAACAGGTTATGCCGCCAGTAGGCGTCAGAGTCTCGTCGAATGTCGATAAAGCAGAAATCTCTCAACACGAGAGCTGTAACCCCAAGTCCCGGACGGAATCCGGGGTTTGCGGCTGGCAGTGCGCAGACATCGGCGGCGTCTGTGACGTGGACGAACGCGGAGCCGGACACGCTGATGGCGCGGGTGCTTGCACCCGCCAACCTCAAGCGTGCGTATCAACGCGTGGTCAGCAACAAGGGCGCACCGGGTGCCGATGGCATGACGGTCGACCAGTTGGCGGGCCACGTGAAACAGTATTGGCCGACCCTCAAGGCAAGGCTGCTGGCCGGCGAGTATCACCCGCAAGGTGTACGCGCTGTCGAAATCCCCAAACCCAAGGGTGGAACACGCCAACTGGGTATCCCCAATGTCGTGGATCGCCTGATCCAACAGGCTTTGCTGCAACAGCTCACGCCGATCTTCGATCCCCTGTTCTCGGATTACAGCTACGGTTTTCGTCCGGGCAGAAGCGCCCATCAAGCCATCGAAACCGCTCGCGGCCATGTGGCGGCGGGCCACCGCTGGTGCGTGGAACTTGATCTTGAGAAGTTCTTTGATCGAGTGAATCACGACGTGTTGATGGCCAAAGTTGAGCGTCATGTCGAAGACAAACGCGTGCTCAGACTGATCCGCCGTTACCTTGAAGCGGGAGTTATGTCGGGCGGGATCGCCAGCCGACGGCAGGAAGGGACGCCGCAAGGCGGCCCGCTCTCGCCGTTGCTGTCGAACATCCTGCTCAACGAACTCGACCGGGAGTTGGAGCGGCGGGGCCATCGCTTCGTTCGTTATGCCGACGATGCGAACATTTATGTACGTAGTCTCCGTGCTGGCGAGCGAGTGCTGGCAGGAGTTGAGCGTTTCTTGAATCAGCGTCTGAAGCTGACGTTGAATCGGGAAAAGAGCCGCGTGGCACGGCCGTGGGTCTGTGATTATTTGGGTTATGGGATGAGCTGGAATAAACAGCCGAGGCTGCGGGTGGCAGAAATGAGCCTTGGTCGCTTGCGCGACCGTCTCAGAGCGTTGCTACGCGGGGCACAGGGTTACAAAGTCGTCAGTCTTATCGAGCGACTAAATCCGGTGCTACGTGGCTGGGCTAGTTACTTCAAGCTGAGCCAGAGCAAAAGACCCCTTGAGGCGCTGGACGGTTGGGTGCGGCACAAACTTCGGTGTGTCGTGTGGCGCCAATGGAAACGGCCCTCTACGAGGGCGCGTAACCTGATGCGCCTGGGGCTGGACGAAGCCCGTGCGTGTAAGTCTGCCTTCAATGGTCGAGGCCCTTGGTGGAACTCGGGAGCGTCACATATGAATCAGGCGCTACCGAAGAAACTATGGGATCGTTTGGGACTGGTCTCGATACTGGATACGATAAACCGGCTTAATCGCATAACCTGAACCGCCGTATACGGAACCGTACGTACGGTGGTGTGAGAGGACGGCGGATGTAAATCCGCCTCCTACTCGATGCCGAGATGAGCCCTCTATACTGCTGATATTTTCACCTTGGACTCCCGCCCCTGTAAGGTGACATCCAGCTTTTTCAGACAGCCATTCTGCCTCGCTGGCCTCAGAGCGCGAGGGCTACTCGATTGAGTGGCTGGATTGACGGATCATCAACTGAGTACCGAGCAGCAGCGGTTTGATCTCGGTACCGTTTTTCAAGTTTGCGATCAGCGCCTCGGCACTCCTCAGCCCCATCTCTCCTGCGGGTACTGCAAGCGTCGTCAGGGGAGGGTCCAGGTATTCAGCGAACTCGAGATTGTCATACCCCACTACCGACATCTCCCTGGGCACATCAATACCCAGCTTTTTGCACGCTGAGAGAACGCCAAAAGCGATAACGTCGCTGTTGCAAATTATCGCGGTCACATCCGGGTATTCCAGGCGGATTCGGCGAAGGGTTTTTTCACCGAACTCAATGGTGTATCCGCCGGCGCTTTCGTAGGTGAAGTGAGTGCATTTGGATTTGGATACAGTGAGCGCATCAATGAATGCTTTGTGGCGTGCCTGTTGGCGATCATTACCTTGCATAGGGCCGGTTAGCATCGCCATGTGGCGGTGCCCAAGACCAAGCAGGTATTCCGTCATCTGTTTCGTGGCCAGGTAATTATCGAAGCCGATGAAGGGAAAAGCCTTGTCTTCAAAGTAGGAGTACGTACAGACCACCGGCATGCGGTACTCCTTGAGGTACCGGATCAGGTCAGGGTCGGCGATATCCCCCACGATCAGCAGAGCCTCGGCACCCCGTTCGACCAGCAACCGTACGTTGTCGGCGATTGCATTTGAATCAAATCCGCAGCTAAGTACGTAGACGACGTAACCGTACTCTGCGAGTTTGTTCTGGAAGCTTTTGACCATCGTCGCGTAAATGGAATGGTCAAGTGTGGGGATGATCGCCCCAATAACGTGGGTCTTTTGAAGCCTCAAGGCCTTGGCTGCAGAGTTGGGTGTATAGCCCATTTTACTCGCCGTCTGCAGGACTTTTTCTCGCACGTCGTCCCGAACATGATGGGGTAAATTGAAGCTCCTGGAGACGGTGGCCACCGAAACACCGGCAGCTTTTGCCACATCCGTGACGTTTACCCGTCCCGATGGATTTCGCTTAATACTCACACAGATTCCTCATGATGGCGCATGCAGATGAAGACGCGGCGTTTAGCGACTGATATCGATTACCGCTCACTCAGCCTACAGCCTGCTCCCTGGAGCCGTTTGCACGGCTATATATCCCGATTCTGCGGTATTGCGTCCCGTCCCGCATCAAAAAAAAAGAGCACGCCGGTGAAGGGGCCGCCGCGGACAAAATCCCCCTACGGGCGCCGCTCCAGCTGGCTTCAAAGGCCTGCTTTGCGCAATGTAATCAATTTCAGTAAACGTTACCATTTTTCGCACACAGGCAGTGCAGTAACACACACAAAGGCTCGATTGGGGGCGGGCGTAGAGGCTGATATTGCCCAGGCAGGGGCCCGCAGGCCTGCAAAACAAGGCGCCTGCTGACGGGCATGCGATTTGCTTTACGGATTCCATCCAACACAGAGATTTCTACAAGCATCTTCCTAAGGTGATTATTTGTTGATATTTTGAGCTACGGTATGTAAACGTTTACATTGAACAGTCCGCTATTCGCTTGGCTTCAGTGCGTTCTGTTTTCCAATGATGCTTTTTTAGTGATATGTGAAGGAATTGAACGATGAAATTACAAGACAAGGTTGCACTGATTACGGGCGCCGGTGCGGGTATTGGTGAAGCGACCGCCAAGCTGTTCGTGGCTGAGGGCGCCAAGGTTATCGTCGCCGATCGCAACATCGAGCAAGCGCTGGCCGTAGCACAAGCACTGGGCAGCCAGGCATTTGCGGTTCAGGCTGATGTTTCTGATGCGGCTCAGGTCCAGGCGATGGTTGAAAAAGCCGTGGCGCATTTCGGCGGCATCGACATCCTGGTGAATAACGCAGGTTTCGGTACGCTGGGAACTGTCGTCACCGTCGATGAGCAAACCTGGGACGAGGTCATCAACGTCAACCTGAAGGGTGTATTTCTGTGCTCGAAATACGCCATTCCTGAAATTATTCGACGTGGCGGCGGGGCGGTCGTGAACCTGGCATCTACTATTTCTGTGGTGGGTATCAAGGATCGCGCAGCTTACGTTGCTGCCAAAGGCGGCGTTGCAGCGCTGACGCGTGCGATGGCCCTTGACCATGCCCTTGAAGGCGTTCGTGTGAACAGTGTGGCGCCAGGCGTGATTGCTTCCAGCTATTACGACAAGATTTTCGAAACCGTTCCAGACCCGGTAGCGTTCAAAAAAGGGCTGGAAGCACGTTCGCCATTGAACAAAATGGGCGAGCCAATCGATATCGCCAACGTGATTTTGTTCCTGGCTTCTCAGGATTCCAGTTTCGCAACGGGCGCGATGTTCACTGTGGACGGTGGCTACACCGCCTGGTGAGGACATGCCGATGATCGATGAACTGCGCGAATACCAATTCACCACTCAAGCCTGGGAAAAATACTGGACTCTTTTCGAGGGCCTTTGTATGCCGATTCGGGGTGATAAATATGGCAAGTTGCAAGGCCTGTGGCAGGAGCGAGTAGGGGACAACGTCACCTTTCGGCACCTTTGGCGGTATGAATCCCTGGACGAGCGGGCCCGCTTGAGGGCGCAATTGATCAAAGTAGATGCATGGCGAGAAATTTTTTTGCCTCAGGCAGCAGCCCAGGTCAGCCAGCAGTTCCTGCAAGTGCTTATACCCAGGCTTGAAACGGTCATCGATAGCCTCGCGCCGGTTCGTTACCTGCATAAATATCGCTGTCCAACGGGCAAGGCAGGTGCTGTGATCCAGCAAATCAATCGCGCAGTAGCTGAAGGCCGATCTCAGGTGTGCGGCCTTTGGGCGACGGAGTTTTCAGACCCCAACCAGGTGGTCGTCATGGGTGCCGACCTCGAGGCCCCCCACGTCGACATCCAGGCATCGCTGGTCGTAGAAACACGTTCTCTCAAGCCATTACGCGTTCTGCGCAGCTGACGTCCGGACACATCGGCTGGATTACTTCTCAATGACTCAGAAAAGTGACCTATGAAATTCAAACGAATGATCAATGTTGTCGGGGCTCACGTTGCCGGTGAGCGCAATGATGTGATTACCGGTGGTGTCCTGGATGTGCCAGGGAAAACCATGTTCGACAAGATGAAATACCTGGAAACCCAGGGCGATGACCTGCGTAAATTCTTGCTTCAGGAACCTCGCGGCACCGTGACCCAGTGCATCAACCTGGTGTTGCCTTCATCGCACCCGGAAGCGGATGCCGGCTTTGTCATTATGGAATCCGAGTTCTACCCGCCGATGTCGGGTAGCAACACGATCTGTACAGTCACCGCGTTGCTTGAGACCGGCATGATTGCGATGGTCGAGCCTGTTACTCGTCTGACCCTCGAAGCCCCGGGTGGCCTCGTGCGTGTTGAAGCACGCTGCCAGGATGGCAAATGCCTGAGTGTGAAGTTCACTAACGTCCCATGCTTCGTATTTGCCCTCGACAAGCACATAGAAGTACCCGGGCTGGGTACGCTTAAAGTCGACGTGGCGTATGGCGGCATGATCTACGTGCTGGCAGATGCTCAATCGCTTGGTTTCGACATTACACCTGACGAAGCGGCAACGCTGGTCAGCGTTGGGGAGACCATCAAGGCGGCGGCCGCAGAGCAAATCCCCGCGGTACACCCCGAACAACCCGAAATTCACACCATCAACCAGACCCTCTTTGCCGGGCCAATGCGCGATGACCCTCAAGGCAAGCGTTCGCGCAATGGCGTGATCGTGTCCCCTGGCCGTCTTGATCGCTCGCCCTGCGGCACGGGCACCAGCGCACGCCTGGCCGTCATGCATGCGCGGGGCCAGATCAAGCCGGGCGAGAAGCTGATTCACGAGTCTATTCTGAGCACTGAGTTTGTCGGTGAAATCGTCGAGACGCTGACGGTAGGCGATCGCGCCGGCATTCGCCCGGCCATCAGCGGCCAAGCGTTCCTCACCGGCTTTCACCAGTATGTTCTTGACCCAAATGATCCATTCCCAACCGGCTACACCCTGAGCGATACCTGGCGTAAAAATAGCTGATGATTGGCTGGGGCCTCGGCTGGAACTGTCGGGAGCCCACCCGGTAGAGGCTGTTTTTTTATCTTGATATGTAAACGATTACCAGCCGGTAAAGCAGGTCTTTACCGGTTCATCCAGCAAGGCTGACGGAGGTTTTCATGACTAACAAGGCAATTGATTCAAACGAAACGCCAGACGTTAAAGGAACGCTGGTGTACGTCACTCGCGAGACGGAGGTGAGTTACTGGCAGCCCAAGCCGGCTAACGGCTACGTATCGGTTGCGGTGTCACCCCAGCTGTTCGAGATGAATCACAACTTCTCTGTGGGCACCCAATTGCTTCCGCCGGGTGGCCGTGTTCGTGAGCATGCCCATGTGATGAACGAAGAGGTCCTGCATTTCGTTTCCGGCACCGGAACCGCCGTGGTCGATGGCAAGGTCTTCAAGCTTGAGCCTGGCGCGACGTTGTTTTTGGGCAAACACAACTCCCACACATTCAGCAACGACGGCGACGTCGATTTGCACTGGGTTTGGTTTATGACGCCCAGCGGCCTGGAGACGTTCTTCCGTGATATAGGTCGCCCTCGTCAGCACGGCGAGGCGGCCCCTGAGCCGTTTGAACGGCCCGAGAACATCGACCAAATCGAGTCCACGGGCCTTTTCGCCTACACCAAAAAATGAGACTGATGACATGGCCAAAAAGCTCTACGCCCATGAGGAGGGAGCGGGCATCCCTGTGGTGTTGATATCAGGGCTGGGCGGGCTGGCCGACTTCTGGAAGCCCGTCGTCAATCTGCTCAAGCATGACTACCGGGTCATTACGTTCGACCATCCAGGAGTAGGCCAGAGCGAAATTGAAGGCGCACCCACTATCCTCGGTATCAAGGATGCTCTGGTCGGGCTGCTGGATGAGAAGGGCGTTGAGTCTGCGCATATTTTAGGGCACTCGACCGGTTCATTGGTCGCGCAAAGCATGGCGCTGGATCACCCGGAACGGGTGAAGAGCATCGTGTTGAGCTGCGGCTGGGCGAAGCCCGACAAGCGCTTCAAGGACTTTTTTGCCTACCGCCAATACCTGCTGATCAAGCTCGGAGGCACTGCCTACAACGCGCTGACTCGCCTGGTCGCTTACCCGTCCACCTGGTATGGCGAGCATTTCGCAGCGGAGCATCCGCTGGATTTTGAAGAAAGCTCATCGCTGGATGTCGAGATGACCTACGCGCGTATGGAGATGCTTTTGAACTTCAACCGCCGTGACGAGTTGGCGTCACTCAAGCTGCCCACCTGGGTGATAGGTGCCAAGGATGACTACATCATCCCTTTTCACCACTCGCAGGAACTTGCCAGCCTGATTCCGGGCGCCAGTCTTGTAGAGCTCAGTGGCGGCCACTTCCCACCGGTTACGTGTACTCAATATTACTCATTACTGCTTCGTCAATTCTGGGAGTCCCTAGCATGAGTACCCATAAAATCAAGCGCGTCGGGATCATCGGGCTTGGAGCGATCGGCAAGCGTGTCCTGAACGCCTTGCAAGCCCGGCACCTGCCATTGGCTTCCTATGCTGCGATTAGTCACGCTGCTGATGTTGATGGCTATGCCAAAGGTCGCAAGGTCGAGTTATTTACTGAAGTTCAGGATCTGATCGACTGGAAACCAGACCTGGTCATCGAGTGTGCAGGGCACAGCGCGGTTGTTCATGCAGTGCCGGCTTTCCTCAACGCAGGAGTCGATGTCGTCATCGCCTCTATCGGCGCGCTGGCTGATAAGGCGTTGGCGGCGACTCTTGAGCACGCCGCACAATCCGGTGGCGCACGCTTGATCCTCGTTTCTGGCGCAATCGGTGGTTTGGATGCCCTGCGCTCCGCTCGCTCTGCAGGCCTTGATGAAGTGTTGTATATCGGTCGTAAACCTCCCAAGGCATGGGCTGGGACGCCTGCCGAGGACGCATTCGATCTGGATCAGATCAAAGTGCCAACGACCATCTTCAGAGGTACGGCCGCCCTTGCATCAGTTCGCTTCCCAAAAAATGCAAACGTCACGGCGGCCGTTGCGTTGTCGGGCGTGGGTTTTGATCACACACAGGTGGAGCTGATCGCGGACCCGACTGTTGCAAAAAACGTTCACGAAGTGAACGCCAAGGGGGCGTTTGGCGAGTTGTCGATTCGACTGGTCAATAATCCTCTGCCAGACAACGTTAAAACCTCGTGGCTGGCCGCGTTGAGCATTGAGGAAGCGGTCAGCAAGCAGTTGCTCAGTACGGTGTTCTGATCTTCGAGCTTTAATGTAATCGAATACAGCGTTTCAGCAGTAACCCATAGACAACGGCGACGCCCTCCATGAATGTGCGTCGCCGTTTGTGTTTGTCAGTGAATCTGATGGGAAAGGAATTGCTGCGTACGCACGTTCCTGGGTGAGTCGATGACTTGGGCCGCAGGGCCAATCTCTGCGATCTTGCCGGCGTCGAAGAAGGCAACCCGGCTGGAAACCTCTCGGGCAAAGGCAATTTCATGCGTGACGAGCACCATCGTCATCCCTTCAGTCGACAACATCAACAGCGTATCGAGCACCTCACGTACCAACTGCGGATCAAGTGCAGCGGTGACTTCGTCAAACAGCATGTACCGAGGCTGCATCGCCAAGGCGCGAGCGATCGCCAGGCGCTGTTGTTGGCCACCGGATAGCTGGGTAGGGGACATGTTCGCCTTATCGCCCAGCCCGACTTTTTCGAGCTGGGCGTAGGCCACTTCCTCGGCATTCTGGCGCTTCATCTTGCGAACAACCTTGAGGGCCAATGCCGCGTTGTCGAGCACTGAAAGGTGGGGGAATACGTTGTACTGCTGGAACACAATGCCTACATTCGCCCGAAGCGCATTGAGGTCAGTAGCTCGCGAGAAAACATCGATGCCATCGACACAAATATTGCCGTCACTGATGCTTTCCAAGCCATTGATGCACTGAAGCAGGGTTGATTTTCCAGAGCCGCTTGGCCCGATAATCGATACCACTTCACCCTTTTCAACACTCATGTCGACACCCTTCAAAATGCTCAGGTTGCCGTAGGACTTATGGACGTTCTTGATTTCGATCATTGACTTAGACCTTTTTCAACTTTGGCACCCAAACGAGCGATGGGGTAGCACAACAGGAAGTAAAAGACGCCGACGATCAGCAGCACCAACAGTGGCTCCTGAGTTCGGGTAACGATGATTTGTGATCCACGCAGAAGCTCTATGTAGCCAATGACCGCAGCCAGGGAGGTATCCTTCAGGACACCCAGGACAATGCCGATCCATGAGGCAAATGTGCGCCGCAGCATGATAGGCGCGGTGACGCTGACGAATGCCTGCAGGTAGCTCATGCCGAGAGACCGTGCCGCCTTCTGCAGGTTTTGCGGTACCGCCTCGAATCCACCCTTGTAGATTTCCGAGCAGAACGAGGCCATGTACAAGGTGAGTACGAGTGCGCTGCACAAGAACGGGCTTAACGGAAAACGAAAGGCGGCCAACGCAGCGTTCACTACGATTAACTGTATAAGCAGCGGAACAGAGCGGGAAACATCCACCAGTATCATGATCAGGCCATTGCCGATCTTTGATACCGATCTCAGCCAGCCCATCAAAAAGCCCAGCAATGTGCCCAAAAGGATCGCCCAGAGCGCGAGCCAGAGTGTGTGTCCTGCCCCCTGGAGCAAGTAGAGAAGGTCATTGGGCTGCAGCCCCGAGAATAACGGCACACTGTTCATGCTTGAGCTCTCCGTTTTCCGCCGTACAGCCGAGCGGCCCCGTAAAGCATCAGCGTCACCAACTTGGCGAGCACGTAATAGATGATTGCGGTAGCAATAAAAAACTCGAACGAGCGAAAGGTCAGCGACTGGGCGGTGTAAGTGGCTCCGGTTAGTTCCTGAAGGCCAACAACCATGCCCAACGACGTGTTCAGCAGACTCCAGATCAACTGGTTACCGGCGCCAGGCAAAATCAACGGCACCAATTGAGGAAGGATGATTCGCACGAATGTTTGGCGCCGGTTCATTCCCAGAGCGGTACCCGCACGGTATTGCCGCGGGTCAACACCTTCTATTCCGCCGCGAATCACTTCAGCCAGGTACCCGGCCGTGTTGAACGTAATAGCGCCCAGCACGGCATAGAAGGAGTTCACATCAACGCCGAGTGCCCCCAGGCCGAAGTACGCCATATAGATCTGGAACAAACACGGAGTATTGCGCGCAATCTCGATCCAGCTGACGCAGATTCCCTTCGCGAATTGATTGCTCGAGGATTTACCCCAAGTCAATACGAATGCAATCACTGACCCGAGAACGAACGCGAGCAGCGTCAGTTCCAGGGTCATGAGCAACCCGGGCAGCAAGTCGGGGAACGCCTTCCATACTGGCGCCCATTGGAAGTGATAGTTCAAGGCATCGCCCCTCCTTCAATAGGGTGAGAGCCCGAAGGCTCCCACCGTTCAACGTAATTAAAGCTTGTCCAGGGCAGGGGCGTCGGCTTGATACCACTTCTTGTACAGCTCTGCGTAACGGCCACTCACTTGCTGCTGGTGCAGAAACAAGTTGGTGAAACGAAGGAAGTCTGTACTGTCGCGTGTCACCATCATCCCAACAGTGTCCTTGGGAAACGGGGCATCGCAGCAGGTATGAAACGCCTGGTACTGAGGCAGTTTTATCAGCTCGCTGGCCGCTTGAACATTGACGATAAAGGCGTCGACCTTGCCTTGGGCCAGTGCAAGGTTTCGGTCACTGTCATTGCTGACGGTAAGGTATTGGCCGCTGGCGTCATTCCATTTCTTGAAGTAGTTCTGGAACAGCGAGTCTTCTGCTGCACCACGTACGCCGGCTACACGCTTGCCTTTCAAATCATCAAACGTTTTGATGTTCGCGTCTTTGCGCGCGACCACGACAAAGCTGTATGAGGAATAAGGAGAGGTAAAGGCGACCGTTTTTGCGCGCTCCAGGGTGATGGTTGCGCTGGCAATCGAGATATCGACCTGGCTCGACAATAGCGCCGGAATACGCTGAGGGGAGGGCGTTTCGACAATCACCGGTTTGACACCCAACGCCTTGGCCAGGTCCTGGCAATACTCGACGTCATAACCTGTCGGGTTATTGGACGAGTCACGGAAACCGTTAGGCGGGTAGTCCAGCATGACGCCGCATTTAAGCTCGCCTGCCGAGATCACGTCGTCGAGTTTGTCTGCCATGGCGGGTGCCGCGGCTGCCATCAGCGACACCAGAGCGGTGGTGGTAACCAGTTTCTGCTTCACGTTCATTCTTCATACCTTTGGTTGATGGTAAGTAATGTAATCCTTTACATCTGCAAAAGCAGAAAGCGTGCCATATCGATTTTCAGCGGCCTTGACTGCCTTCATATGCCAGTCTTTTGCGGAGTTTTACGTTCTATTGATAGAATATAGTCCGTATTTACAGCCTTTAAAGACTTTCAACGATCAAAATGAGCTGATATGTCACATTCGCTGCTCTGTTTTAGTGCTCGGCTATGTAATCGATTACTTTCGCGGTCCGACGATGAGAAAATTCGTAACGCTGGGCGTGTGCGGGTGAAGGACGAGATGCGGCGAAGGGTGACGGATCGACGGTGCTCCTAAACCCAGAGTGCCCGCCGCTACCTGCCAAAGCGCCAATGCCCGACGCAATGCATCGGGCGCTGGCGGCGCAGGTGAAACCTGTTCCGAATGGTTTAAACCGTCGACTGCTTGAACGTGAGCCGAAATTTATGCAACAGCGGTTCGGTATAACCATTGGGTTGGGCTCGTCCTTCGAACACCAGCGCGCAAGCCGCTTGAAATGCCAACGAACTGTAGAAGTCAGGCGCCATCGGGGCATAGTGGGGGTCTGCCGCGTTTTGCTCATCGACCACCCGTGCCATACGTTGCAGGACCTCCAGGGCTTGAGCTTCAGTAATAACCCCATGCCTCAGCCAGTTGGCCATGTGTTGGCTGGAAATACGCAGGGTTGCGCGATCCTCCATCAATCCCACGTTATGGATATCGGGAACCTTCGAACAACCAATACCCTGTTCGACCCAGCGCACCACATAGCCCAGTAAACCCTGCGCGTTGTTTTCGACTTCCTGGCGGATTTCATCCGCCGACCACTCGTTGTCGGTAACAACCGGCACGCTGAGCAATCCATCCAGAAGCGTTTGCCGGGTGCTGCCCGACCGGGTGCCTTCGAGTGACTCCTGCACCGCTCGTACGCTGACTTGGTGATAGTGCAGTGCGTGCAATGTGGCGGCTGTCGGGGAGGGGACCCAAGCGGTATTCGCACCCGACTTTGGATGGGCGATTTTCTGCGCCAACATATCTGCCATCCGATCGGGCATGGCCCACATGCCCTTGCCTATCTGGGCTCGCCCGCGCAGCTTGCAGTCCAGCCCGACCAGCACGTTATTAAGCTCATAGGCCTTGATCCAGGCGGTGTTTTTCATGTCGCCCTTACGCAACATCGCGCCGGCTTCCATGGACGTGTGCATTTCATCGCCGGTTCGATCCAGGAACCCGGTATTGATAAACGCTACCCTTGACGACGCTTCGGCGATGCAGGCCTTCAGGTTAATACTGGTGCGTCGCTCCTCATCCATGATGCCAATCTTCAGCGTGTGCCGTGGGAGCCCAAGCAGGTCCTCGATACGGTTGAACACGTGGTCGGCGAAAGCGACTTCGGCAGGGCCATGCATTTTCGGCTTAACAATGTAGACACTGCCAGTGCGTGAGTTGCCCTTGCGCTGCAGGTCGTGCAGAGCAATCAGGCTGGTGATGACGCCGTCGAGAATGCCCTCTGGAATTTCAAGCCCGGTGTTATCGAGAATGGCCGGGCAGGTCATCAGGTGCCCGACGTTGCGGATGAAAAGCAATGAGCGCCCAGGGAGTGTCAACGAGCTGCCATCTGCGGCTGTGTACACCCGGTCCGGGTTGAGGCGGCGGATAATGGTTTTGCCATTTTTCTCGAGGCTTTCCGTCAGGTCGCCCTTCATCAGGCCCAACCAGTTGCTGTAGACCTGGACTTTGTCTTGCGCGTCGACCGCTGCCACCGAGTCTTCGCAATCGATGATCGTGGAAAGTGCGGACTCAATCAGCAGATCCTTGACGCCCGCACCATCGCTTTGACCGATGAGGCTTTGCCGGTCGATTTGTATTTCCACATGCAGGTCATTGTGTTTCAGCAAAATGGCGACCGGATCTGTCGGCACACCCTGGTACCCGGTGTATTGTGTGGTATCCGACAACACTGCCTGGGTGCCATCTTGCAGAGTCGCCCGCAGTGTTGCGCCTTCGACCGTGTACTGAGCAACGGCTGCGTGTGAGCCATTGCTCAAAGGAAATGCCCCATCCAGGAAAGCACGTGCAAACGCAATAACCCTGGCTCCACGCACCGGGTTGTAACGTGCGCCAGGTTCGGCACCGTGCTCATGAGGGATCGCATCCGTACCGTAGAGCGCGTCGTACAGCGACCCCCAGCGTGCATTCGCGGCATTCAGCGCGTAGCGCGCGTTAACCGCAGGCACCACCAGTTGCGGCCCTGCTTGCACGCTAACCTCGGTGTCAACGTTGCTGGTGGTGACGTTGACGTCGTCGGGTTGCGGTTGCAGGTAGCCAATTTCCGCCAAAAATTCCTGATAGGCCTGCATGTCGGTGACGGGCCCCGGATGGGTTCGGTGCCAGTCGTCCAGTTCCATCTGCAGCCGATCACGTTCAGCCAATAGCGCGCGGTTCTGGGGGGCCAAATCATGCACCAGGCTTGCAAAACCGCTCCAGAACGCTTCAGGGGAAAGCTGCGTTCCGGGCAACACCCGAGCATCCACAAAATGCTGCAGGACGGGGGCGACTTTAAGGCCATGGCAGTTAACGAAATCGGTCACTTTGTGCATCTCCATCATACGGTGTTCATTCGGTTGCTTTGCTTTTGTGTTCAGCTCACGCATTGCGCGCCAGCCCTCGCGACCTGTGCATCCTGCTCGGCTTTAACGCCGGAAACCCCGACGGCCCCTATCACTTGCCCATCGGCGAAAATCGGTACGCCGCCTTCCAGGGATGTCAGCAATGGCGCTGATAAAAAGGCGTGCCGCCCACCATTGACCATGTCTTCGTAGCCTTTGGATTCGCGTCGACCCAATGCGGAGGTGCGCGCCTTTTCAACGGCGATGTAGGCGCTGATCGCGGCGCAACCGTCCAAGCGTTCGAGCATCAGAGGGTGGCCGCCGTCATCAACAATCGCGATGGTCACCGCCCACTGGTTATTGTGTGCTTCGGCACGTGCAGCGTTCAGGATTTGGTTGATTTCGAGTTGACTCAATATGGCTTTGCTTTTCATGGGGCTTCTCCAGGGGTTCGGTCAGGGCAACGCAGCTTCAACCAACTCGATCCAATGCCGCACAGGGGTGCGACCCGCGCCACTGAGGTGGGTCTGGCAGCCAATATTGGCCGTGGCGATCACGTCGGGTTTTCCGCTTTCCAGGGCATTGAGTTTGTTGTCACGCAGTTGCAGTGACAGTTCGGGTTGGGTAATTGAATAGGTGCCCGCCGACCCACAGCACAAGTGACCATCCGCAACAGCGGTGAGGTTGAAGCCAAGGCTTGTGAGCACCGCCTCGACGGCTCCGCCGAGCTTCTGCGCGTGCTGCAAGGTGCAGGGGCAATGGAAGGCAATTGATTGAGCGCTTTTAACTCCCAGCCGCTCCAGTTGCTCGTCACGTAGCACTTCAACCAGGTCTTTGGCCAGGGCGCTGACCCTTCTTGCCTTGTCGGCGTAGGCCGGGTCGGTGCTCAGCAAGTGACCATATTCCTTGATGAACGCCCCACAGCCACTGGCCGTCTGCACAATGGCTTCGGCCCCAAGCTCGATGCTCGGCCACCAGGCATCAATGTTTCGACGGGCTCGATCAAGCCCGGCCGCTTGAGCGTCCAGGTGGTATTCCACCGCGCCGCAGCAGCCGGCCTGTTTGATCGAGGTGACACTGATCTGGAGTTGATCGAGAACCCGCACGGCAGCCGCGTTCGTGTTGGGCGAAAGGCTTGATTGCACGCAGCCTTCCAGGATCAGCATCTTGCGCGCATGCAGGGAGACGGGGCGCTGCTTGGCCGGCTCAGCGCTGCGCGGCAATTTTGATTCGAGGTGGCCTGGCAGCAATGCACGCAAGACCTGGCCGCTGCCAATCAAACCTTTGAACAACCCAGGATTAGGCACCAGTTTGCGTAACCCTTGGCGCAGGAGCCGCTGGGCAAGGGGTCTTTGCACCGCCGCATCAACCACCGCCCGGCCGATATCCAGCAGGTTGTGGTACTCCACGCCGGAGGGGCAGGTGGTTTCGCAATTACGGCAGGACAGGCAGCGATCCAGGTGTTCCTGGGTCTTGCGGGTGACTTCATTGCCTTCCAGAACCTGCTTGATCAAGTAGATGCGGCCTCGGGGCCCATCCAGCTCATCACCCAGCAGCTGGTAGGTCGGGCAGGTTGCATTGCAAAAGCCGCAGTGCACACAACTGCGCAGGATGCGTTCTGCTTCCGCGGCGCGTGGGAGTTGGCTGGCGTGTTCACTCAAGGTGGTCTGCATCACTCAAAGCTCCGCGTAAAGGCGTCCGGGGTTGAAGATTGCGCTGGGGTCCAGGTGCCGCTTGAGGTTTTGGTGATAGCGCATCAGAGCCGCCGGTAGCGGCTGGAACGGGCTATCGGCGTGGCCGTGGCTATAGCAGGTCACATGCCCACCGGCTTTTTCGACAACCTGGCGAATCAACGCAGCGTCGGCGCCAGACTTAAGCCAACGCTGGGCCCCGGCCCAGTCGATCAATTGCTGGCCGGGCAAGTCGAGCATCGGTGTGTTGTTCGGTAGCGACAGCCGCCAAAGTGGTTGACCCGCATCGAAGAAGCTCAATCGATGCTCGTTGAGATCGGCCCAGTACGAACCGTCCAGCAGCTCGCCACCGAGCCGGTCATGGGCCGCAGCTACCGAGCCTTCACCGCCTTCCAGTCGCAGGTGCAGGCGTTCACCGTCATGACACGCCGCACTGATTGGCAACGGTTGCTGACCCCATTGCGCCAAGTGCTGCAAGGCACGTTCGCTGCCCATTTCCAGGCTGATGCTCAAGGTTTGACGAGGCTTGGGAAGCACCTTGAGGGAAACTTCGGTGATCAGGCCCAGTGTTCCGTAACTGCTGGCCATCAACCGCGACACGTCGTAACCGGCGACGTTCTTCATGACCTCACCGCCAAAGCGCAGATGCTTGCCCTGGCCTGTAATCACCCGGGTTCCCAGGACGAAGTCGCGCACCGACCCCGACCAGGGGCGCCGTGGCCCCGACAACCCGCTGGCAATCATGCCGCCAACCGTGGCGGTGCCAGCGAAGCCTGGAGGCTCGCAAGGCAGCATCTGCTGCGCCGCGTCCAATACCTGGGAAAGCTCCGCCAATGGCGTGCCACAGCGTGCGGTTATGACCAGTTCGGTGGGGTCGTAGCTGACGATGCCGCGGTGGGCCCGGGTATCGAGTACATCACCGGCAACGCTGCGCCCCAGGAACGCTTTGCTGTTGGAACCCTGGATACGTAAAGGCGTTGCATCGCGCAACGCTTGATTGACCTGCTCCAGCAGCGCACCACTGGCATCGATATCGAGTTGATTGCGCATCAGAAACGCTCCAGTTCAGGGAAGGGCAGCTGGCCCATATGAACGTGCATCGCGCCAAACTCGGCGCAGCGATGCAGGGTCGGAATATTCTTGCCTGGGTTGAGCAGCCCGCTCGGGTCGAACGCTGCCTTGACCGCATGGAACAGGGTCAGCTCGTCGCTGTTGAACTGCGCGCACATCTGGTTGATCTTCTCGCGGCCCACACCGTGTTCACCGGTGATGCTGCCGCCGACCTTCACGCATAACTCCAGGATCTTGCCGCCCAGCGCTTCGGCACGCTCGAGTTCGCCCGTCTGGTTGGCATCAAACAGAATCAGCGGGTGCATATTGCCGTCACCGGCATGAAAGACGTTGGCCACCCGCAGGTCGTACTCAGCAGATAGCGCGGCGATGGCCTGCAGTACACCGGGCAATTCGCGCCGTGGAATGGTGCCGTCCATGCAGTAATAGTCCGGTGACAGCCGGCCCACCGCCGGGAACGCGTTCTTGCGTCCTGCCCAGAACCGCACGCGCTCTGCCTCATCCCGGGCTTGGCGTACTTCGGTGGCGCCCGCCAGCTCAAGCACTTGGCGGACTCTGTCGCAGTCTTCATGCACGTCGGCTTCAACACCGTCCAGTTCACAGAGCAGAATGGCTTGTGCGTCGACCGGGTAGCCGGCGTGAATAAAGTCTTCGGCGGCACGTATCGCCAGGTTGTCCATCATCTCCAGGCCACCGGGAATAATCCCGGCAGCAATGATGTCGCCGACCGCGCGCCCAGCCTTTTCCACAGAATCGAAGGCAGCCAGCAGCACCTTCGCAGACTGCGGTTTTGGCAGCAGTTTGACCGTCACTTCGGTGATCACGCCCAGCATGCCTTCAGAGCCGGTAAACAAGGCCAGCAGGTCAAAACCTGGAGAGTCGAAGGCGTTCGAGCCCAGGCTCAGGTAGTCGCCTTCAACGGTGAGGATGTCGACCTTAAGGAGGTTGTGTACCGTCAGCCCGTATTTAAGGCAGTGCACGCCGCCGGCGTTTTCGGCAACGTTTCCGCCGATGGAGCAGGCGATCTGGGAGGAGGGGTCCGGTGCGTAGTAAAGGCCATACGGCGCGCTCGCCTGGGAAATCGCCAGGTTGCGCACCCCAGGCTGAACCCTGGCGGTACGCGCATCCGGGTCGATGTGCAGTATCTGGTTAAAACGCGCCATCACCAGCAGCACGCCTTTTTCCAGCGGCAGGGCACCGCCCGACAAGCCCGTTCCTGCACCTCGCACCACCACCGGTACCTGGCGCTCATGACACAGCCTGAGCACACCCTGAACTTCATCGAGGTGGCGGGGCAGTACCACCACCATTGGCGTGGTGCGATAGGCCGACAGGCCGTCGCATTCGTAGGGCTTGAGTTCTTCTTGCTGCTGCAGGATCTCCAGATCGGGCAATCGCGCCTGCAGCGCCTTTACAAGTGCGTATTTGTCGACGTCAGGCAGAGCGCCGTCGACGCGCTCATCGTAGAGAATGTTCATAGGCAGGTGGCAACTCTCAATTGTTTTTATTAGAGGCTGTTGCGGTTACGGCTGGCTTGCATCATTGACCTGAGGCGTTTTACTGTCTATGCGATGTTTTACTGGTCGAACCAGTTTTTTATTTATTGTGTTTTTGGATATCAGATAAATAAGTTTAAAAACATGTAGTTAATCTCTGGTATTGGATACCTGTAAAAAGAAGCTTGTACTGGTAATACCACTCGGAGGCAGGATGGACGGCACAGGTTCAAGACGAAATCCCCAGGTCGCAGACGTGGTCTGTGAACGCATCGAGCGCTTGATCGTGGACGGTGTGTTCAAGACCGGGCAATTGTTGCCGTCCGAACGGCGCCTGACCGAGAAACTTGGCGTATCCCGTACGGCGCTTCGCGAGGGGTTAAAGCTGTTGCGTGCGCGTGGAATTATCGACACAGAGCACGGCAAGGGGTCGTACGTTGCCGACCTGTCGAGCCACGGTGCTGCGTCGCCGCTGATGCATCTTTTCAGCTCGCAGCCACGCACACTTTACGATCTGTTCGAGGTACGCAGCCTTCTTGAAGGGGAGTCCGCACGCTTGGCTGCATTACGCGGGACCGAGGCCGATTTTGTACTGATCACCCGTAGCTACCAGACGCTGGTTGACGCACATACCCGAAGTCTGGATACCGGCGAGCATGCCCGGCTTGATCATGCCTTTCATTTGGCAATCTGCGAGGCCTCACACAATCCGGTGCTGGTACAGACGCTGCGTTCGCTCACAGACCTGCTGCTCAATACGGTGTTTGCCTCGGTCAATAATCTCTATCACCGCGAGCCGCAAAAACGCCAAATCGACCGCCAGCACGCAAGGCTCTATAACGCCGTGATCGGGCGTATGCCGGACCAAGCGCGCAAAGCGGCCATTGCTCACCTGCGTAGCATTTGTGAGAACCTCAAGGAAATCGAAGTCGAGGAGCAGCGGTTGATCCGCGCAACATTGCGCCTCGAGGGGTGGGCGTGAGGCATTCAGATCACTTTTCTGGCTGAGCGATTCAGCTATCCCCAGTGGGAGCAGTAGGCACCCTGCGCTCAGGGACGGCGCGACACGAACACGCTCACGCCAAAACATACGAGCAGAGCCAGCGCAGAGAGCAACATTGCGCTGCCAATACCGACCAGCATGAGCGCGCCATTGAGCAGCCACAAAGAGGCGTGTGACGTGGATTCAATCCCGTAATGACCGTTTAGGAGGTCTTGCCGGTTGGCGCCGACGTAGTTGTAACAAACTGCTTACTTGATAATCCTTCTCTGTCACGCATCTGTCATTCGTCACTCCTATATTCCTGCGACACCTGTCACGAGGCGCCTATACAGGGCCTCGGGCCCAACTTTCGCAGGGAATGCGCCCGATGTACCCGGCTACCGGCCTGGAGGAAATCAATCGTGGATGCGACGCTGACACCCCTGCTGCACCTTCAGCCATTGCCTGCCGGCAATGCCTCACGATTACTGCGCAGAGGCTGCGCGGTGGCGCTGGTGGTGGCGGTGCATGTGGTGGCATTGAGCGTGGTGAGCCGGTCATCGACCCCGGCGTTTGCACCACCGGTGATTCGTACTATTTACGCTTCGGTCATCAATGAACCGAGTCCGGCGCCAGCCGCCACTGCCGCACCCGCACCCGCACCACCACCGCCCGTTGCCTCGGTCGCTCCGCCGCCTGTGGCCGTTCAGCCAGTCGTCCGGCCTAAACCCGTGGCCAAGCCGCATGTGCTGCAACGCCCCGTTGCGGCCGTCGCAACAACCGCCCCCGCGACTACCAGCACGGCGGCCGCCGCACCAGCAGTCATGCCAACTCCAGCGCCAACTCCCGCACCACCGCCTCAACCCAAGACACTCACCCGTGGCGTCGAATACGTGCATGAACCGCAACCCGAATACCCCGACAGTGCCCGCGAAGAGGGCCACGAGGGCACCGTAATTCTGCGGGTGCTGGTGGACGAACACGGCAAGCCCGGCGCGGTGGACGTGGTGCGTTCCTCCGGCTTCGGCAACCTCGACGAGGCGGGCAGGGCGGCGGTACGCGGCGCACTGTTCAAGCCTTATCTGGAGGAGGGGCATGCGGTGTCGGTTTACGTGATCGTCCCGCTGCGATTCCAGCTCGACAGTTAGCACTCATGCAGGTTTAACCCCGCCCACTTTTAACGAAGGGCCTCCCGGTCAGGGCAGCGCTCACCTCAAAGAAAGGAAATACACATGGAAACCGGAACACTGGGTTTGAATGTTTTGTGGCAAGAGGCCGATTTTGTCACCCGCGGGGTAGCCCTGATGTTGTTGGTGATGTCGGTTGCGTCTTGGTACGTGATGCTCGACAAGCTGGTGCGCCTGGCACTGCATCGCCTGCGCTCACCGAAATTGCTGGCGGCGTTCTGGAACGCAGCGACGCTCAAGGATGGCGTGCAACAACTGGGTCATCGCAGCGCCTACGCCGAACTCACCCACGCCGGCGTCAGCGCCGCACGCCAGCACCGTGATGCGCTGGATGGCGACATGAACCCGCCAGCCTTCAGTGAATGGCTGACCCGCGCCTTGCGCCAAGCCACCCTGACCGTGGGCGGGCAATTGCAAGGCGGCATGGCGGTTTTGGCCACTGTGGGTTCCAGTGCACCCTTTGTCGGCTTGCTCGGCACTGTGTGGGGCATCTATCACGCGTTGATGAAGATCGGCCTGACCGGCGACGCGAGCATCGACAAGGTCGCAGGCCCCGTCGGTGAAACCCTGATCATGACCGCCCTGGGTCTGGCCGTGGCCATTCCGGCCACCCTGGGCTACAACCTGCTGGTGCGCAGTAACAAACAGACATTGGCTGAACTGGGCAAGTTTGCCTTCGAGCTGCACGACCTGCTGGTGATCGGCGCCCGTGCTACCCCGCGCGGTGGGCAGCCTGCGCGCAGCACGTTCAACGCTCAGGCGGAGTACGTCTGATGGCCGGTGGGTTGCTGGACGGTGACGATCTGGAAGAGGACGGCTTCAATCCCGAGATCAACACCACGCCACTGGTGGACGTGATGCTGGTGCTGTTGGTGATCTTCATCATCACCGTCCCGGCCATCCAGCACGCGGTGAAGATTGACTTGCCCAAGGCCGCCGCGCAGCAAGACAACAAGCCGCCACCCTTCGTGGACCTGGCGCTGGACAGCGACGGGCACCTGCATTGGGACGACCGCGACATCAGCGACATTGACTTGCCTCCACTGATAGCCGAGGCCGCCGCACGTCAGCCTGTGCCGGAGTTGCATCTGCGTGCCGAGCGCAACACCCCCTATGAAAAGGTGGTGCAGGTAATGGCTGCTGCGCAGTCCGGTGGCCTGGACAAGATCGGCTTTGTGACCCAGGCCGTAACGCCTTAACAACCGCGTCGCCTTCGTCCAACGCCCTCGGTCGGCTGTTACAGCCGGCCACGGCGAAGTGCGCGCCACAGAAATCAACCAGGCCGTGAACGGCCGTTTTCGAAGGTGCAGTCATGTTTCGCAAATCCCCGTTGTATCTGCGTGCAGGTCTCGGTTTCGCAGCGTTTGCCCTGGCCTTGCCGTCTTTTGCGGCCGATGTTCCCGCGGCCATCGACGACAGTACGTTGGCCACGTTGCCTCAAGTCACAGTAAAGGCTGCCAAGCGCAAACCGGCGTTACACCAACAGACCAACAGCGGTGCCTTGGGCAGCCACGCGGTGATCGACACGCCGTTCTCGTTCAGGAGCGTTAGCAGCGACGAAATCCAGGCGCGTCAGGCGGGCATCCTGTCTGAGGCCGTCAAGTACGACGCCTCGGTCACCTCCATCAGTTCCAGCTACGGCACCCACCCAGCCACACTGGCCGTTCGCGGCCTGCCCCTGGATGACCTGAACGGCTACAAGGTCGACGGCATGGCCAACATCAACCGCGGTGTGGAAATGCCTCTCGAGATGTTCGAGCGGGTCGATGTGCTTAAAGGCCTGTCGGGCTTCATGTATGGCTTCGGCAGCCCGGGTGGCATCGTCAACTACGTGACCAAGCGGCCTACCGACAAGACCACCCTCAGCGTCGACGCCGGTTACCAGTCCGACAACCTCTACAAGGAACATCTGGACGCCGGAGGGCGCCTGGATGACCCGCGTTTCGGCTACCGGGTCAACGTAGTGCACGAGGAGGGCGATGCCGCTTCGGGTGACGCCAAGGTCAACCGCACGGCGGTCGGCGTGGCCCTGAACGCACAGCTCAGCGATGACCTGAGCGTCGACTTCGACACCCTGTACCAGAAGCGCACTACCAGCGGCGGCACCGACATCATCGTCAACACCAAGAACGCCTTGCCCAGCCCGATTGATGGCAGCAAGCGCTTGTACAGCAACGGCTCCTACACCGATGTCGACTACAGCCTGTCGACCGTGAGCGCCACCTACAAGTTTTCGCCCGACTGGACCGGTAAACTGGCGTACCGCTACACCGATTCGACACGCCGTTACGCGAAGGACCAATACCAGATTTCCAGCGACGCCGGCGCCTACACCGACAAGGTCACGTCCGAGTACCACGCTTACGACTACAACGACACCATGGGCACCCTGGAAGGCAAGTTCACCACGGGATGGTTCACTCACGACCTGGTACTGGGCGCCAGCTATTCGCAACTGAACTCGGACAAATCCGTGGTCACTCCCAAAACCACCGTGGGCAAAGGCAACCTGTACAACCCGACGATTTTCTCGGTGTACAACATCGACTACAGCGGCGGCACCTATGGCGACGACAACGTCAAGGAAAGTGCGGTGTTCGCCAGCGACACTATCGGCCTGGGCGAGCACTGGTCGTTGCTGGCGGGCCTTCGCAACGAAAACTTCCGTGAGCAAACCCACGACTCCGCCACCTCCTCGGCGACGCAATACAAGGCCCGTCCGGCAACCCCGACCGTGGCGTTGATGTACAAGCCGACCCAGGACGTGACGCTGTACGCCAGTTACGTCGAATCCCTGGAGAGCGGCGGTACTGCGCCTACCACTGCCGTCAACTCCGACCAGACCCTGGGCCCGCTGCGCAGCAAGCAATACGAGGTGGGCGTGAAAGCCCAGCAGCGTAACTGGAGTGCCACCGCCGCAGCGTTTCGCATTGACCGTGGCGCCGAGTACACCAACGACGCCAACGTCTACGTGCAAAGCGGCACCGTCCGCTATCAGGGCCTGGAACTGAACGCGAGCGTCGATGCCACACCGGACCTGACCGTGGAAGGTAGCGTCATGTCGCTGGACTCGGCTTACCACGACGCGGGGGACGGTGTGGACGGAAACCGTGCAGCCGGTGCGGCGCACTATCAGGCCGCGACGCAGGTCACGTACCGTGTGCCCATGGTGCCGGGGATGTTCCTGCACACCGGCGCCCAGCGTATCGGCGAAATGGCGGTGGACTCGGGCAACGTGCACTCCCTGCCGGCCTACAGCCTGTTCGATGCCGGGGGCGGTTATCGTCTGCGTCTGGGCGATGGCCATGCGCTGACCTTGGGGGCTAACGTCACCAACCTTGCCAACAAGAAGTACTGGACCTACTACCAGGAAAACTACCTGCAGCCGGGTTCGCCACGTACGTTAAGCCTCAATACCCGCTATGACTTCTAGGCCCGTGATGATGAAGTCGACGTTATCGAAGTACGCGGGTTTGGCGCTGGGCGTGTGCCTGGCGCTTCCATCGGTGGCCGCGCCACTGAACACCTCCGGCCTGCGCCTGGACAAGGTGGTGCTGGTGATGCGCCACGGCATCCGCCCGGCTACCGACACCGCCGAGTTGCAACGCTGGTCAGCCAAGACCTGGCCGGCGTTTGGTACCCAGGACGGCCAGTTAACCGCCCACGGCCGCGCTGCCACCGTGCTGCTGGGCCAATGGCAGCGCCGCACGCTGGATTCGCTCGGCCTGTTCAAGGCCGGGCAGTGCCCGCAGGCGGGGGAGGCCTACGTGTGGTCCAGCCCGGTAGCACGTACCCAGGCCACCAGTGCGGCGTTGCTCGAGGGGATGTTCCCGGGCTGCGGCGTAGCCGTACATCATGTGCGCGAAAGTGAAGACCGGCTGTTCCACGGCGATGAAAATGGCCTGGCGCCACTGGACCCGGCGCGCACCCAGGCGGCGATGCTGGCTGCCATGGGCGGCAGCGTCGACGTCGCTCGCGAGCGCTTCGCCGCGCCTGTATTGGCCATGCAGCAATTGGTCGGCGTGCCGACGCCCTGCGGGAAAAAGAGTTGTGCCCTGAGCGAGCAACCCTGGGCGCTGAAAGAGAAGGCCGGCACCATTAAGCTCAGCGGTCCGTTGAGCGTGGGCGCGGCCATGAGCGAAACCTTTCGCATGCAATACGCCGAAGGCCTGCCACTGGACCAGGTGGCGTTTGGCGAAGGGCGCAGCGCGGCAGATGTATCGCGCTTGATGGTGTTGCGTTCGGGCAAGTACGCGTTGAGCAATCACGTACCTTACATTGCCCAGCGGGGTGCTTCGCAATTGCTCGGACAAATCCTCCTGGCCCTGCAACCTGCCTCCCTGGGCAGCCCGCCGGGTACCAAATGGTTGGCGTACGTGGGCCACGACAGCAACATCGCCCAGTTGCGCACGTTGCTGGGTTTCGACTGGAAAATCGCTGAATACCCCGAAAATGACGCAGCGCCTGGTGGCACTATCGCGTTTGAACGCTGGGTGAACGACCGCACAGGCGCGCAGTTTGTCAGCGTTGCCTACGTGGCGCAAAGCCTTGACCAATTACGCAGTTTGTCTGATGCGCCGCCATATCAGGAGCAATACCCAGGGTATGCAGGAGAGCGCTTGATGCCATTGAAGGGGTTTGTTACCGAGATGGAAGGGCGCTTCGATCCTTCTGCGACCGAGGTGCAGCATTACGGCAGTCCGTGATTATGGGGGTGGACGTTTTGGTATTACACCAAGCGAGGTGACGAATGCGGTGCATGGACCAATGTAGGTGGAGCCGCTGCCGCGTCAGTAAACAACTGCATCAGTCTTCCAGCCCCAACGTGTGCAACAGTGACGCTTACAACACAGCGGTCGTTGCTGATCGCTGTAATGCAGGGTGATTACGGTCCCACCGCTCTGCATTTCATTCTCCCCGAGTGTCGCCTTCTCGCTGGTTTTTTCAGTCCTGACGCAAGGCAATTTTCAGAAAAAAAGACTCAAAAAGAAGCATTTATTTCTTTTTTGACTTCTTTGAGTGCGCTTTTCGCCCAGTAAATACGGGCTATTTCCGACTTTTAAAAAATTGTTACCTCCCTTGACTCTCTTTTGGAAAGATGATGTCATGTAAACGTTTACATAATAAAAAATTGGTTGCATTCCTGCCTATTGACGAACCAGAAGCTGGTTCCTGCTCAACACAACCGGAACGATTTCCATGAAAAATTACTTGAAGCGCTTCACTCAAACAGCTTTCGCCACAGTCGTTGCAGTACTCGTGTTTTCAGACTTGGCGATGGCGGCTGAGCCCGCCACGGAGCCGCTGTGGGCTAATGCACAAAAGGCAGGTGTACTCCGAGCGGGCGCCGGCTTGGCACCACCCGATGTGATTCGCGATCCGCAAACCGGAGAGTACAGCGGCATTTTCGTGGATCTGCTTCGCGAATTTGCCGACAAGGAGCTGGGGGGAGTCAAGGTCCAGTTCGTCGACACCGACTGGGACAATATGATCGCCGGCCTCAACAGCAATAAATGGGATGTGGCCATGGCGATCAACCGTAAACCACAGCGGGCGATGGTCATTCATTTCAGTGAGCCCTCGCGGTTCTTTGAAGTGTCACTGGTCTACAACAAAGACAACCCAAAAATTAAAGCAATCAGCGACTTTTCAAAAAACTTTGATAACGAAAACATTACCTTTGCCGTCGTAGGCGGGACCGCCGAAGAGCAGGCACTGTCTGCCCGGGTTCACAAAGCCAAGATTCTGAAGCTGCCTAACATTGGTGATGTAGGTCTCGCGGTTTCGAGTCGTCGTGCTGATGTATCAGTCGCTGACTCGGTCACTAACCAACTGTTCATCAATGCCAACGAGGGTTGGGCTGTCGCTGCAACGCCGGACCCGGCGCTGGCAAAACAGGGGATAGCCTATGGTTTCCGTCGTTCGGTCCCCCTGGACGACATTGAGGCTTTCAATATTTTCATCGAACAGAAAGCGGCAGACGGCAGCGTTGGTCGTCTTACCCAGAAGTACTCTGCCAAGCCAACCGCCCAGTAACGATTCGAACGATGGTAGTGACCGGGGCCGCCAGTCGGCGGTTCCGTTGCACAGTTCTTGTGAGAGATACCGAGGTGTCCGACGTGTTCATCAAGATTTCGAACTTGCATAAAAGTTATGGCCTCGGCGCGCTCAAAGTCCTCAACGGCTTGGACCGCCTGATCGAGCGCAATGACCGACTGGTTATTGTAGGACCCAGCGGTGGCGGAAAAAGCACCATGCTGCGCTGTGTCATGGGGCTAGAAGATATTGACTCCGGTTGCATCGAAATGGATGGCGAGCGTTACGTTTCCACCGGGCGCAATGGCAAGACCGTGATCAACCGTAAGTTGCAAAAGCAAATCGGCATGGTGTTTCAGCATTACACGCTGTTTCCTCATTTGACGGTTCGACAGAACCTGACGTTGGCGCCGGTGCGTGCCCATGGAGTATCGCCCAGGGTGGCAAATGAAAAGGCCGAGAGTCTGCTGGAGCGATTTGGGTTGGCTACCAAACTGGATGCCCCCCCCGCAAGGTTGTCCGGTGGCCAAAAGCAACGGGTGGCAATTGCTCGCGCTTTAATGCTTGACCCCAAGTTAATGCTATTCGATGAGGTGACTTCGGCCCTGGACCCAGAGTTAGTGTTTGAAGTGGAGGGCATGATGTCGGAGTTAGCCGATGCAGGCATGCCTATGATGATCGTGACGCACGACATGAGCTTTGCGAAGAATATTGCAACCGAAATAGTATTTTGTGCCGGGGGCATTATTGTTGAATCCGCGCCTCCCAAAGAGTTCTTTGGTTCGCCCAAAATGCCGCGAACCCGAGAGTTTCTGAAATCAATCAGGTCCGGTGGGTCCGAGTGAGGGTTGAATAATGAACTTCCACTCCGTCATTAATAACGCCGGGCAGCTCTGGTCCGGCTTGCTTATTACATTGGAACTTTCAGCGCTCACGATTACGATCTCTACTTTCACCGGCTTTGTTGTTGCGTTGCTCTCCATCAGCCCTTACAGCATCGTACGGTTGCCGATTCGAGCGTACATAGAAATTTTTCGCTGCACGCCCGCACTGGTGCAGGTGGTGTGGTTCTTTTACTGCGTACCGGTGCTGTTCAATGTGTTCTGGGAACCCTTCACTATGGGCGTGATCGTGTTTTCCCTGAATCTGACGGCGTATAACGCAGAGGCTTATCGGGCGGCGATTCAGGCAGTACCGAGTGCTCATAGCGATGCGGCCGTGGCGCTTGGGCTCAAGCGCACGCAGTATTACCGTTTCGTGGTTTTCCCCCAGGCCCTGAGGCTGGCGGTGCCCGTGTTGTTGACCAACAGCATCGGCATGATCCAGCAAAGTGCGTTGGTGGCACTCGTTGCCGTCAACGACTTGATGTATGAATCCAAGCAATTGGCCTCGCAAACGTATCGACCGGTAGAAGTTTTTACAGTAGCGGCGGGGGTCTACTTTCTGATTTCCCTGGTCATGAGTCGCATCGTCGAGTTTGTCGGCAAGCGTACCAGTCGATTGATCGACTTAAAGTAAGGGGCCGATCATGACGTACACGTTCGACTTTTCGATACTCTGGAAGTTTTTGCCGGTGATAGGCTCGGGGCTGCTGATCACGTTACAAGTGGCGCTGGCAGCCATCTTGGTGGGCGCGGTGGTAGGATTTTTCCTCGCCTACATAAGGACCTACAGCTCTTTCGTTCTTTCAGCGATTGCTACAGCCATTGTTGAGTTTTTGCGTGGTGTTCCCGTACTGATTCAGCTGTTTTGGGTGTTCTTTTGCTTCCCGGTTCTATTTGGAATTGAGACTAGCCCGTTCTTTTCTGCGTTCTTTGCACTGATGATGTACATGGCGGCCATCTGCAGCGAGTCTTTCCGGTCGGCGTTTGCGACTATCGAGAAAGAACAATGGGATGCGAGTGTTGCGCTGGGCATTCCGGGGCGCGTCATGATGCTGTATGTGATCCTTCCCCAATCGTTGTTACGGGCAGCACCGACTTTATTGTCGAACGCTGTCTCAGTGTTCAAGGAGTCAGCCATAGTTTCGGCTGTCGGCATGGTGGATATGATGTTCGTGGGCCGCAATGTATCCAGTGCGACGGGGCACCCCATTGAAGTATTAACGTTGATTGCCGTGATTTATTTCATCATCGCTTTTCCATTAACCCAAGCTGTTTCAACCGTCGAAGGCCGAATACTGCAGCGCTTGAAACTTTAGCGTTTGATCCACTCAACCCTCCATTCAAGGGTATTCGCTTGTTGGCCGATCAATGACGTCTCGAAATCGATAGTCAGGTGAACATTAATGCGCTCCGCAGTATGCTTTATCTCAGCGTGTATCAGGCACACGGAATCTTATTTTTAAATACAGCATGCCCTAAGAATATATTTATGTTTGATGACACCTCATATGCATGTATAGCCAGCGTCGGCCGTGATGATTGAACCCGTCAGTAGGCTGGACGCTTCCGATGCAAGAAACTGAACAAGTGAAGCGACTTCATGGGGCTGCCCCATCCGTTCGGCGGGCGTCATGTCCAGCCACTTCTGAATCAGGCCCGGCTGATTTTCCAGCCCGTGCAGCAGTGGCGTCTCTATATACGTCGGGGCAACGGCGTTTACCCGAACGCCGCGTTTTGCCCATTCCACCGCCAACGACTTGGTCAGCTGATGCACGCCTGCCTTCGATGCGTTGTAGTGGCACTGCGGCTGGGGTACGTTCACCACCAGCCCGGACATCGAGCCGATGTTGATGATTGAGCCGCGCCCGGCCTCCAGCATTCGCCGCCCAAAGCCCCTGCACGTGCGGAACACGCCCGTCAGGTTGACGGTAATGACCTTGTCCCATTCCTCATCGGTCATTGCTTCAGCGGGGGTGTTGGTGACGATTCCGGCGTTACACACCAATATGTCCAGCGCTGGGAGGGAGGCGGCCAGGGTGTTGATCGCCGCGCTGTCGGTCACGTCCAGGGCTTCGGCCCGGGCCCTGTAGCCCTTGGTGTTCAGGTCGTGTGCGGTGGACTGGGCGCGTTCGCGCACAATGTCGGTGCAGATGACTTCGGCACCGGTGGCGGCCAACGCCTCGGCGATGGCTGCTCCGATACCCTGGCCCGCCCCGGTTACCAGGGCGAGCTTGCCGTTCAGCGATTGTTTTTCAAGGTAGTTCATCGTCTGCCTCTCAGGTCAGTGGGCAGCGCAGGGCCTCGCCACGAAGGCCGCGCAGGGCTTCTTCGCTGGCCAGTCGTTGCAGTGCATCTACTGACGCGTCCGAGAAGAAGGCCGCATGCGGTGACATAAGCACATGCGGCGCCGTGCGCAGGGGCGAAGTGGCGGGCAGCGGCTCCTTTTCAAACACATCAAGCCCGGCGCCGGTCAGGTGCCCGCTGACCAGCGCGGCAGCCAACGCCGTTTCATCAATCAGCCCGCCGCGAGAGCAGTTGATCAGGATGGCGCCCTTGGGCATGCGGGCCAAGGCATCAACGTTGATGACATGGCGCGTCTCGGGAGTCAGTGGCACGTGTAGCGACAACACGTTGGCGCAGTTGATCACCTCTTCGCGTGACATTGGCTCTATACCGCAAGCGCGGGCCTGTTGGTTGGTGACGTAAGGGTCATAGCCGACAACGGTACAGCCGAATGCCGCCATGCGCGCGGCGTAGGCGCGGGCAATGCGGCCCAGGCCGATCAGGCCGACGGTGGTGTCGCGCAAGGAGCGTATGCCGTCGACCATCTGCGCGATTTTCCATTCGCCGCCCTGAATGCCGGTGCCGTAATAATCCAGCTTGCGGGCCAGCGCCAGGGTCATGGCGGCGGCGTGGTCCGCCACTTCTTCAACCCCGTAGTCCGGCACATTGCACACCCGTATGCCCAATGCCTTGGCGGCGACCAGGTCGACGTTATCCACCCCGACGCCGTAACGCACCACCACTGCGCCCGGCGCCATGGCCTCCATCACGCGGTGCGTCATCGGCGCAAAATTATTCAACACGGCCTGGGCGCCACGCACGGCTTCGAGGGTTTCATCCTCCGTGCGGCACTGGTGCTCAACGAATACAGCACCTGCTGCGGCGGCGGCGGCCTGTTCATGGCGGGTATTGCCGAAGGCCTGGTCGGTGACCACGAATTTCAGGTTCGCCTGGCTCATAACAGCCCCCGTTTTGCCAGGTTGCGCATCAGGGCGCGTGTGCCGTAGGTCCAGGGCGCTGCCTCGTCGGAATAAACCACGGTATTGCGCAGGGTGCCGAGCAGCGGTGTGGATATATCCACCAGGTCGCCAGGCTTATGGGTAAAGCCGGAACCCTTTTTCTCCCGGTCCTGGGTTGGCGCGAACATCGTACCGAGGAACAACATGAAGCCATCGGGATACTGGTGCGAGTCATTGCACGCCTGCGCGACCAGGTTGGCCGGTTTACGGCTGATCTCGGCCATGTTGGAGCCGCCGGACATTTCAAAACCGTCGAGGCCGCTGACCGACAACGTCAGGGTCGCGTTTTCAATGTCGGTGAGCGTGAAGTGTTCATCAAACAGGCGGATAAACGGGCCGATCGAGCAGGAGGCGTTGTTGTCTTTTGCTTTGCCCAGCAGCAGGGCGGAGCGGCCCTCAACGTCGCGCAGGTTCACGTCATTGCCAAGGGTGGCGCCGCGAATGTTGCCTTGGCTGTCCACCGCCAGTACCACTTCCGGTTCGGGGTTGTTCCATTGCGAGATACGGTTGATGCCGACCTGTGCGCCATAACCCACTGCCGCCATGGGCTGGGATTTGGTGAACACCTCAGCGTCGGGGCCGATGCCCACTTCCAGGTATTGGGACCACAACCCTTCGGCAATCAAGGCGGCCTTGATCTCGGCGGCCTTCGGTGAGCCGGCCTGAACGCTGGACAGGCTATCGCCAATCAGTGAGCCGATCAGCGCGCGCAACTCGTTGGCACGGCCCGGGTCGCCGGCAGTTCGTTCATCAATCACACGTTCGACCATACTTCTGGCAAAGGTCACGCCGCAGGCTTTCAAGGCCTGGAAGTCGCAGGGCGCCAGCAGGCAAGGGCGGTCGGAGTGATAGCCCATCTCGGAGGGCTCAAGGATCAGGTCGGCGAGATCGCCAATGGGCTCGCCAGACAGTGTGTCGAAGCGTTCGGCGGGGTTGTTGTCGAGAAAATCGGCCATGGATACCACGGATGAGGTGACATCAATCAGCACGTTTTCCCGCAGGATAACCACGCAGGGGCCTTTGCCGGGAAGCCAGACCCGACCTACCAGTTTGGCGTTTTTAAGTGAGATGGGCAGCATGAGCAGGTTTCCTTATTGTTGATATCTAGTAATGCTACGTTTTGATTTTAAGCACGGTCAAGCCATCTCGCATGAAAGAAATCGCTTTTTTCCGGTTAAAACCTGTCTTTTAGTACTAAAATATTGAAAAACAAGACGAATATTAAGTGTTTCAGGCGTAAGTGATCGATTTGAGTGCGGAGCTGAGAAGTATGAGTTTTCAACGGGCTATTGCAAAAATCTAGCAATACTATATTTTTGAATTAAGTCAGTGGTTCAACCGCAGAGATAGGTGACGGAGCAGTCCCATGCATAACAATAATTCTCTCTCCGAGTCGATTGCCGCGCTCCAAGGCGCTTTGTTTATCAATGGCCAATTCCGTCAAGGCGCGGGCGGTCGCTTGCCGGTGGAGAACCCCGCGACAGGTGAAGTGCTCGGCCACATCGCTGCCGCCACCGCGCAGGAAATCGAAGAGGCGGTGTCTGCCGCCCATCACGCTTTTGCCGCCTGGTCCCGCGAGTTACCGAAAACCCGCGCCAGTGCTCTGCATCGCTTGGGCGACCTGATCCGTGCTGACGCGCTGAACATGGCGCAGATCATGACGGCAGAACAAGGCAAGCCCGTGAACGAGGCCAAGGGCGAAGTGCTGAAGCTCGCCGAGGCCTGCCACTTTTATGCCGAGGAAGCGACCCGCGTACACGGCGAGATCGTGCCCAACGACCAGCCGGGTTTTCAGAGCCTGGTGGTGCGTGAGCCGATCGGTGTCGTTGCGGCGATTACGCCGTGGAACTACCCGGCGGAGCTGGTGGGCTGGAAACTCTGCGCCAGCCTGGCGGCGGGTTGCACGATTGTGATCAAACCCGCTGAATTAACGCCCTATACCGCCTTGGCGATTGCGCAAAAATGCATGGAAGCCGGGATTCCGGCTGGTGTGGTCAACGTGTTGACCGGCAAGGGCTCGCAGGTCGGGCAAGCCTTGGTAGAGCACCCGCAGATCAGCAAAGTGGCCTTTACCGGCTCCAGCGCCGTTGGCCTGCATATCCAGCGCACTTGCCCGCAGGTCAAGCGCCTGTCACTGGAGTTGGGCGGCAATTGCCCGATGGTGGTGACGGCCAGCGCCGACCTGGATGCCGCCGTGAAAGGCGCGGCCCGCCGCAGTTTCCGTAATTGCGGGCAGATTTGTATCGCGATCAACCGCATCTATGTCCACCGCTCCCTTTACGAGGTATTCCTCAGCAAGCTGGGCGCTGCCGCCGATGCCCTGAGTGTGCACAACGGCCTTGAACATCCAGGCGCGGACCTGGGCGCGATGGCCTCCGCCGAACCCCTGAATAAAACCCGCGCGCACCTGGAGGACGCACTGGCCAGGGGCGCTCGCTTGATCGCCGGCGGCAAGGCGCCTGAGGGTGCCGAATATGCGAATGGGCATTTTATGCGCCCAACCGTCGTCGCCGACTGCACGCACCAGATGCTGGTCATGAGCGAAGAAACCTTCGGCCCGCTGGTGGGCGTTGCACCGTTCGACGACCTGGCCGAAGCGATCGCGTTGGCCAACGACACCCCTTATGGCCTGGCGTCTTACGTCTATGCCCGCGACCTGGCCGAGATTCATACGCTGTCGGCCCGGCTGGACTACGGCAACGTGGCCATCAACAACGTCGACGCCGGGATCATGAATGCGCCCTACGGTGGCCGCAAACAGAGTGGTGTGGGTTACGAGCATGGTCGCGAAGGGTTGCTGGAGTACTTCAACTTCAAGCATATCCGTCTGCACCATGGTGTAGGGAATTGAGCCATGCAGGCACTCATTGGCATTGATATAGGCACCTCGGGTTGCAAGGCATTGCTGCTCGATATCCACGGCGCGGTGATTGCCACCGACACGGCGATGTACCCGCTCTCGCAACCCAGGCCCGGCTGGACTGAACAAGTCCCTGAACTGTGGATAGAAGGCGCACGCCGCGCCATTGCCGGCGTGCTGGCCAGGACGCCAGGCGTGGAGTTGCTGTGTGTGGGGCTGTCCGGGCAAATGCACGGGCTGGTGCCGCTGGATGCGTCGCAGCGCGTGTTGCGCCCGGCAATCCTGTGGAACGATCAGCGCAACGCCGCCGAATGTGAATGGATCACCGAGACCGCGGGTGGCATCGAGGGTTTGTTGGCGGCCACCAATAATCGGATGCTGGTGGGTTACACCGGCGGCAAGATCCTTTGGATGCAACGCCACGAGCCGGAACTGTTTGCACGCACGACCTGCGTGCTCAACCCCAAGGACTACCTGCGCCTGCGCCTGACCGGCGAGGTCGCCAGCGAAGTCTCGGACGCCTCGGGTACCGGCCTGTTCAATGTGCGCTTGCGGCAATGGGCGACCGGCCTGGTCGAGACGCTGGGGATTGATCCGGCCTTGCTGCCGCCGGTGTTCGAGTCCCAAGTGATTTCGGGCCGTATCAGCGCGGCAGGCGCGCAGTTGTTCGGCCTGCCCGCAGGCTTGCCGGTGGCTGGCGGTGGTGGTGATTCGGTCATCCAGACCATCGGCTCCGGGGTGATTGCGCCGGGCGAATTGCAAACCACCATCGGCACCGCCGGGATTCTTGCGGCGGCCCTGGATGCACCCCAGGACAACCCCGACGGTCGCTTGCAGGTGTTTTGCAACGTCGCGGCGGACAAGTGGCATTGCATGGGCGTGTCCTTGAATGCCGGCGGTTCGATGAACTGGTTCCGCGACACCTTTTGTGCCGGTGCTTCGTTCGATCAGATCATGGCCGAGGCGGGCGACAGCGCGCCGGGCGCCCATGGCCTGTTGTTCCTGCCTTATTTGAATGGTGAACGCTGCCCCTATCCAGACCCGCAACTGCGCGCGGCCTTCGTTGGCCTGACTGGCCGCCATAACCGTGGCGACATGGCGCGCGCTGTGATGGAGGGGGCCGTGCACGCACTCGCCGACATGCACGCGCTGATGCAGCCCCTGGGCATTGCGGGCCGTGTGATCAAAGCCTCCGGCGGCGGCGCGCGTTCGCCGCTGTGGCGCCAGCTTCAGGCGGATATTTTCGGCTGCGACGTGCTGACCACCGAGGGTGCCGCCGAAGGGGCCGCGTTCGGTGCTGCGCTGGTGGCCGGACTGGCCGTGGGAGTGTGGGCCGATTCGGCCAGCGCGGCGGCAAGCTGCCGGGCGATTACGCGCCAGGCACCGGATGCCGCCACTGCCGAGGTCTTCGCTCAGGCGCATCGCATCTATCACAGCCTTTATCCGACGCTCAGGGAAACCTTTGTCGAGCTCGGTGCCCCTCTTTTTGATTAGGAGTCTTTTCATGTCCGTCTATAGCGCGCTCATTTTCGATCTTGACGGGACGCTCATCGACAGCGCATTCGATATCGCCAAAGCCCTGAATGTCGGCTTTGCGCTGAACGACTGGCCTGATCTTGACCCTGTGCATGTCGAAGGTTTTCTCGGCAACGGGCCTCGTCGCTTGATCGTCGACATCCTTGAAGACCTCGGCATTGCCTATGACGACCTGCAGGTGCAGCGCGCGCTCGACGGCTATTTGCAGGCTTACATGGACGACCCGGCGGGCAGCACGCGGTTTTACCCGCATGTGCGTGAAGACCTTCAGGCACTGCACGATGCGGGGATTCGCCTGGGGATCTGCACCAACAAAAACCACGCCGTCACCGGCAAGCTGCTGGAGCAACTGGGCTTGGCCGGGTTGTTCGAAGTGGCCCTGGGCGCCGACGCGGTACCGGCATGCAAACCGGACCCACGGCACCTGCTTGCGGTGGCCGAGGCCATGAACCTGGCAGACAACGCCTGGGCCTACGTGGGTGACACCCGGGTCGACCAGGTGACGGCGCAGGCGGCGGGCGTGGTGTTTTTTGTAGTGCCTTGGGGCGGCGGTCCCAATGTGGAAGTTTCTCGTGAGCAGCGCTTGAACCGTTTGGCTGATCTGTTACAACGCAGCCCACAAATCGCCAAGGAGCGGATATGAGCGACAGTTTGCTGCAACGCATTATTGATGAAAGCAAAGACATGCACCGGGCTGAACGCCGGGTGGCCAACTTTGTCTCCACCTCGCCGGCCAAGGTCCTGCAAATGAGCATGGCCAAGCTCTCGGAAACCTGTGCGGTCAGCGACCCGACTGTGATGCGTTTTTGCCGGCGTTTTGGCTTTGAGAGTTACCAGGCATTCAAGCTGCACCTGGTGCAGAGCCTGGTGCCGTCGGCGCCGTTTGCCTACGAGCAGATCATCCCCGATGACAGCATCGAAAACATTGTGCGCAAGACCTGCCGCAACTCGCTGAACGCGATCCAGCGGCTGGAGGAAGACCTTCAGCCGCAAACCGTCGCCGACGCTGCGCACTTGTTACAGGCCGCCGCCTGGACCGGGATCTACGCCACCGGCATTTCCGTGGTCAACGCGCTGGACGCCGAGCACAAGTTTCAGCGCCTGGGCATGCGTTGCCAGGCCTTGTTGGGTGGCAAGCGCCAGGAGATGCATGCCGAAGGGGCGCGGGCCGGTGAAGTCGCGTTGATCTTTTCCCAGTCGGGGCACACCCGGCAGATGGTTGATGTGGCCATTGCGGCGCGTAAGGCCGGGGCGAAAGTGGTGTCGATTGCTGCCGATGACAGCCCGCTGGCACGGGTCAGCGACGTGTTGATCGCGGTGAAGCCCTATGAACATACCGAGTTGATGACGCCGCTGGCGTCGCGGCTGAACCATCACCTGGTGACCAACATGCTGGTCGCGGCGATTGCGATCGCCAGTGGCAGTCAGTTCCCCGATCAACTGACCGCCCTCGACTCATGGCGAACCGACAAGATTTGACCCACAGCCTGTGGGAACACTGCCCAAGTAGGAGGCGTAAATGAGTAACCAACAGAACGAAGCCAAGAAAGTCGCGGCGCGCCGAGTGATCGAAGAGTTCGTGCACGACGGCATGAAGTTGGGCCTGGGTTCCGGGACCACCTCGCACTTCTTCGTTCGTGAACTGGGCAAGCTGGTTGCCGCCGGCCTGCAAGTGACCTGCACCACTACCTCTCGCTCGACCAATGAGGTGGCGCGTGAAGTGGGCATCGAGATTACCGACCCGAACGAAATCGGTGAGCTCGACCTGACCGTCGATGGCCCCGACGAGATCGACCGCCAGTTCAACATGATCAAGGGCGGCGGTGCCTGCCTGCTGTGGGAAAAGATCATTGCCCATGCCTCCAAACGCATGATCTGCGTGTGCGACGAAACCAAAATCGTCGATAGCCTGGGCCAGTTCCCGCTGCCGGTGGAAGTGGTGCAGTTTGGCTGGAAGCAGACCGAGCGCCTGGTGAAACAGGTATTGGCCGAGCAGGGCATTACCGAGGTCAACATCATCCGCCGCCTGCGCAACGGCGAGCCGGTGGTCACTGACAGCGGCAACTTCATTCTCGATTGCCATTGTGGCCCGGTCATCAGCGACCCGGCACCGTTGGAGATCGAACTCAACCGTATTCCTGGCGTAGTGGAAAACGGCCTGTTCACCCGCGAGGCGGTGGGCATGGTCGTAGGATGTTTCGACGGGTCTTCCTACGTGCGGATGCGATAACCGTATCCGCTGCCCGGAGCAAGGCTGCACCTGCGTGAAAGAAGGCGAAAGACAGTATTAAACCTACAATAATAAGTCGGAGATACTTCCATGAAAAAAGTCGATCTATCAAACGTAAGCCGCCGTAACGTGCTGGCTGGCGGTGTAGTACTTGGGTTGGGTGCCATGCTGGGGCGCAGCGCGTTTGCGGCGGCGCCACTGTCGATTGCCTACTCGAACAAGAGTTTGGACTACTACTTCTTCGTGATCCAGGAAGAGTCAGTCAAGCGAGCCGTACAGGCACTCTCCGGAAAATTCCAGGCGACCAACGCCAGCTTCGACACCACCACCCAACTGGGGCAATGGCAGAGCCTGATGCTGTCCCAGCCGACGGCGATCATCTCTGACCCCATCGACAGCCAGGCAATTGTCTCCGCGATCAAGCGCTACAACCAACGCAAGATTCCGGTGGGCATCATTGATACCCCGGCCGACGGCGGCGATGTGGCGATCACCGTCAGCTTCGATAACTTCAAGGGTGGCGTGATGGCCGCCGAAGAAATCGTCAAGCGCCTGGTGGACAAATACGGCAGCCCCAAAGGTACGGTTCTCAACTGTTTCGGCGCCCTGGCGTCGGTGGCCTGGCGCCTGCGCAAGGAGGGTATGGACTCGGTGTTCGCCAAGTACCCGCAGATCAAATACCTGGCCCGGCCCACCGAAGGCCAGTTGGACAAAATGCAGTCGGTAACGCTGTCCACCCTCTCGGAATTCCCCGACCTGGACGCGGTGCATGCCCCTTCGGACTCACCCTCGCGCGGTATCGTCGCGGCCCTCAAGCAGAAAGACCGCTGGAAGAAAATCGGTGAAAAAGGCCATGTCATTTTCATCAACATTGATGGCGAGCCGGCAGCCCTTGAGTGGATCAGGGACCGCTATATGGACGGCTGTGTTTCCCAGGACCCAGTGGCGTATGGCCAGATTGCCGTCGAGATGATCACCAAGCACGCCCTCAAGGGCGAGGCGGTGCCCCTCGGCACCTACCAGAACAAGGACTACTTCTGGGAAAGCGGTGAAATTGTCCAGAGCAAGACCGGCCCGGCGCTGATTATTCCGGCGTTCATGATTACCCCGGAAAACGCCGACGACAAACGCCACTGGGGCTACGTTGCCGAGAAAGTGTGGGGTGTGTCCTCCAAGTGATGGCTTGTCGCTGCAGAGTGAAGCTCTGCTGCGATGTTTCTCCGACAAGGTAATGGTGAGAATAATAAAATGACCTTACACCCAATGCCTGACGACACGATCCTGATGATCGATAACGTCGCAAAAAGCTATGGCCCGGTGCATGCCTTGCGTGGTGTGTCCACACAGATTCGTCGCGGCTCGATCCACGGGCTGCTGGGCGAGAACGGCGCGGGTAAATCCACGCTGGTGGGGATCATCTCGGGTCAGGTCATCCCGACCTCCGGGCACATTCTCATGGATGGCCGTGCGCTCAAGCAGGTGGACGTCAAGGCGATGGAGCAGGCCGGGGTATTTCTGGTGACCCAGGAGCCGATGATCATCGGTAATCTGACGGCTGCCGAGAACCTGATGCTGGGCATTTGGCCGACCCGTAACGGGCTGATTGACTGGAAACAGTTGGGCGCCGACGCCACGCGAATGCTCGATGGCTCGGGCATCGCCCCCCAGGCACTGGCCGGCAGCCTCGACGCGGTGGCGCGGCGCAAGCTGAATATCCTGCGGGCAATGTTTTCCGGGGGCAAGGTCATCATTCTCGATGAGCCGACGGCGTCGTTGACGGTGGTCGACCGGCGACAGTTGTTCGACTTCATGCTGCGCCTGAAAGGCGAGGGCGTGACCTTCATCTTCATCTCCCACTACAACGACGAAATTCTCGAGATCTGCGACGCGGTCACCGTGTTGCGTGACGGCAGCCTGGCCGGCACTCGCGATGACCTCACCGAGCTGACCTCGGAGCAGCTCACCGAATTGGTGATTGGCCATGGCGTGGAGTTGTTCCAGCGCAAACGCCGTAATCATGCCGGCAAGCCCGCGGCGGTTTCGTTGCGCGGTGTACGGGGCAAATGCCTGGCGTTGGACCGCCTCGATATTGCGCCAGGCGAAGTAGTGGGGTTCACCGGCCTGCCGGGCGCCGGTGCAAAGGAAATGGCCCGTGCCATCTTCGGGCTGCATCCGTCGATGGGCACGCTCTCGATCAATGGCGAAGCGATACGGCCATTACCGCGATCGCCGAGCGCGGCGTTCGAGACGGGCATCGCCTACCTCTCCGATGATCGCCGCAAGGACGGGGCGGTGGGGCAGATGTCCATTGGCAGCAACATCGCCATGTCCTCTCTGGGGGCGCGAACCCGACTCGGTTTTATCGACACCCAGGCCGAAACCTTGGTGATCGATCACTACTTTGCGGCGATGGGCGTCAAGTCGCCCAACCCGGATTATTCGGTGAACACCCTCAGCGGTGGCAACCAGCAGAAGGTCTGCCTGGGTCGCGTGCTCGCCACTCAGCCACGCTTGCTGATGGTCGACGAGCCGACCCGTGGCATCGACATGGGGGTGAAGCAGGACGTACTGCGCATCATCGATGAACTCAGCGATGCCGGCGTAGCGGTGATCATCATCTCCAGCGACACCGATGAACTGGTGCGCGCAGTGGACCGTGTGTGCATCTTCGATCAAGGCACGATCAAGGAAACATTGACGGGAGAGGACATTACCGTCGAGCGCATTCGCGCATCCGTACAAGGATCCAGCAGTTGAAAAAGAATAAGAGTGGAGACGCCGAAATGGAAACTATCGCCAGGCCCGTCAACCGGGTGTCGCCTGCCGCGACCAAGATCAACGGCCCAGCAGTATTGGGTTGGGTTTTACACAACGTGGTGTGGATTTGGCTGATCGCGCTGGTGGCGCTGTTCGGCGCCTTCAACGAATTCTTCTTCACCCTGTTCAACCTGCAGAACGTGATGGTGCAGGCCACGGTGCTGGGCACCCTGGGGCTGGCAGTGGCGTTGCCGCTGTTGGTGGCGGAAATCGACCTGTCGATTCCGGCCAATGCCGGTTTCTCCTCGGCGGTGGGGGCTCTGGCCTACTCCAGCTGGGGGTTGCCGTGGTACCTGGCCGTGTTCATCGGCCTGCTGGTGGGTACCTTGATCGGCTTCTTTAACGGGCTGTGTATTACTCGTCTGAAGATGGTGTCGCTGATTGAAACCCTGGCGATGATGATCATTTTGCAGGGCGCCTTGCTGGCCCTGACCCAGGGCACCACGTTGACCAACATGGCCGACGGCTACATCTGGATCGGCCAGGTGACGATTGATGGCTGGCCATTGATGCCGGTGGTTTTTCTACTGGCGCTGGTGGTGATGGGCGTCGTGCTGCGGCGCACGGTGCTGGGCCGTTCGATCTATGCGGTGGGTGGTAACCCGATCGCGTCGAATTCCGCCGGTATCCGCGTCGACCGGGTGAAGGTCATTACCTACACGATTTCAGGTTTCCTGGCCGCACTGGCCGGCTTCCTGCTGGCTTCCTGGCAGATGGCAATCACGTCGAGCCAAGGCTCCAGCTACCTGCTTTACGCGATTGCGGCGCCGATTATTGGCGGCGTCAGTGTGTTTGGCGGGCGCGGCAACGTGAAGGGGGTACTGGGCGGTGTGTTACTGCTGACGGTCATCCAGGTCGGCCTGGCCATTGTGAATGTGCCTTCGTTCTACGTCGGCATGATTGGTGGCGTGATGATTTTTATCGCGGTCGCCATCGACGCCATTCGCGTGCGGTATTTCGGTTAACTCATCCCATTTCAGGAAACGCCAATGTCTTTTACTGCGCACGGCAAGCACCTTATCGCGGGGCAGTGGGTCGCGACCGACACGACCTTTTCCAATGCACCGACCGACGGCCCGGTCAGCCATTTTTCAGCAGGTAATGTCGACCTGGTGAACCGTGCCTGTGAGGCGGCCGAAGAGGCTTTCTGGAGCTTTGGTTACTCGACGAGGGAAGCACGGGCGACGTTTCTGAATGCGATTGCCGATGAAATCGAGGCACGCGCCGAGACGATCACCGCGATCGGCTCGCTGGAAACCGGCTTGCCCGAGGCGCGGCTCCAGGGCGAGCGGGGTCGCACCGTGGGCCAGCTTCGGCTGTTTGCCGCACATATTTTGGCGGGTGATTACCTGGACCGGCGGCATGACGTGCCGCTGCCGGATCGTCAGCCGCTGCCGCGCCCGGATATTCGGCTGATGCAGCGTCCCCTTGGGCCTGTGGCGGTGTTTGGTGCGTCAAACTTTCCCCTGGCGTTCTCCACTGCGGGCGGCGATGTAGCCTCTGCGCTGGCCGCCGGCTGCCCGGTGGTGGTCAAGGGGCATGAGGCGCATCCGGGAACGAGTGAGATCGTGGCCGAGGCGATTCACGCCGCGATTGAAAAATGTGCGGTTCACCCAGGCGTGTTCAGCCTTGTCCACGGAGGCTCCCGGGCGGTGGGGCAGCGCCTGGTGCAGCATCCGCTGATCAAGGCAGTCGGCTTTACCGGTTCGCTTGCCGCAGGCCGGGCGCTGTTTGACCTGTGTGCCAAGCGCTTTGAGCCGATTGCGTTTTATGGCGAGCTGGGCTCGGTGAACCCGATGTTTCTGATGCCTCACGCCGTGCGCGAACGTGGGTTGGAGGTTGCCAAGGGCTGGGCCGGTTCGCTGACCCAGGGCGCCGGACAGTTCTGCACCAACCCGGGGGTTGCCGTGCTGGTCCAGGGCGAGGAGGCCACTGCGTTTATCCGGGCGGTAGTACAGGCGCTGGAACCGGTGGGCGCGCAAGTCATGCTCACCGAGGGGATTGCCGCAGCCTATCGGGCCGGGCGTGATCGGGTGGCGGAGTCGGTCGGTGTGCGTGAGGTGCTGACCACCACCTGTGAGCTGCGCCAGGCAACGCCCTATCTGTTTGCAACTACGGGCCGCGAATGGCTGGCCAATGCATCACTCGGGCACGAAGTGTTTGGCCCGCTTGGCCTGGTCGTGACCGTGGCGAATGCTGATGAGTTATTGCAGGTGGCGCGTTCGCTTGAGGGGCAACTGACCTGCACTCTCCATATGGAACCGGCCGATACCGATGAAGCCCGGCGCCTGCTGCCGATTCTGGAGCGCAAGGCCGGGCGTATCCTGGCCAATGGGTTCCCGACGGGGGTCGAAGTGAGCGAGGCGATGGTGCACGGCGGGCCGTATCCGGCGTCGACCAATTTTGGCGCCACATCGGTGGGCACCATGGCCATCCGCCGATTCCTGCGGCCGGTTAGCTATCAGAACATTCCGAGCACTTTATTACCTTTGGATTTGCGGTATTTGTCGGTTCCATTGGAATAGTTAAGAGGGGTGATGGTAAACGAAGTTTTTGAGGGGGCTCTTGTTACGTCGCCAACCGCGATCCCGCATGCCGATGCGTTTCACAGAGTGCGCCCGCTTTTGGTCATGAGAGTGAATGCGCATATTCTCCGTGGCCTTATCAAAAACGGCTTGGAGGAGGGCGCGGATCTGTCGATCTAACAAACCCGCACGGCCATCTACCAGCGAGATCAGGCACGCGAAGGTACATAGCAAAGAGGTGGCCAGAATAAATGCTGCTCGGCAACATGTTCTGCACTATCGGCCGGTTGCTGCCCGTCGCGGCAGGCAGCTATCGGCCAAGAGCTGCCTCTCATTTCGGCAGCAATGGGCAGGTGAAGACTGCATCTTATGACTGAGTATTGGTGCAATTCAGAGGGGTCATTTCTTCATCAAGAGCCGTAGTCGCTGCCATTCATTCCAGCAGTCCTCGGCAACTAAGTCCCGGAAGCCACGTTCGTTCTCCATATCCAGGGCGACGTCGAATGGAACTGCAACACACGTCGCTTGATCACGGATTTTGAGTGCCTCGGACTCTGTAAGTGGGGAGCCTTTTTTCGTTTCGGCGCTTTGCAAAGCCACCGAAAGCGCCGGAATGAATACAACGCAAAGCTGTTCCGTCATCTGTTGCTTGCCTCAATTGTGCGAGAAGGCCGAAAGATTACGCTGGTTGCTTGATCACGGCTATTGGCCAAGAGCATCCATCGCCTGATGTCAGCTTTGGGTCCATAGCTGCCCGTTGCGGAGGGCTGCTATCGGCCAGAAGCAGCCCTTCGAGGCGAACCGTATTTGGCTCTTCCATCCACCACTGATATGGAGGAACTATCCTTGGAAAACCGTTCAGGGTGACTTGGCCAGTCTATTTCGACGCAATAAAAATTTGAACCGCCCGTGAAAGCGCTCACCTAATGATTAGCTTGTGAAGAATTGCACAGGCATTTTGCCAACAACGGCAAACTCTGCGAGGTGGTCAACGTGGCTAAAGACGACAAGAAAAGCAAAGGTGAAGCTTCGAACGCGAGCAAGGACTTGAAAGACAAAAAGTCCTCACCAGCAAAGAAATCCGCAGCAGCATCGACTCTTTCAAAATCTTCCGAAAAGAAAGATAAGAAGAAAGATTCCGAACCAAAGAAATCTGTAAAAAAAGCTGATAGCAAGCCTGAAAAGGCGAAGAAATCAGAGAAGGCAGAGAAACCTGCAAAAAAGAAGAAGTGAGATCTGCTAGGGCTTAACGCCCTAGCTTCCTCAGGCTGTGCTGCCTTCGACCAAGGCTGGATCAGTAGTGCTTATGGCAGCAATGCCACGCGTCGAGGTTAGAAGTAAAATCAACTGAGACATTAGAGCTCGACTGACTGGGTGCAGGGATTGTCGCGCAGCCCTGCGACCTTCGCTCAAACACCGTAGCGCTTGTTCCCGCCAGAAGTAATGCAGTACCTACCGCCCCGTGGCCCTATGCAGACTGTTCCAGATGAACAAGTGCAGGAGGATCCGTAACTCGGGGTTTGCCTAGGTATCGGCTGAGGTGAAAGGCGTGCAGGGCGAGTTGTTTCCGGCCTGGAGATTACGTAGCAATGTACCGCGTCGCAGAGGCTTTTGGATGACAGCCATCTGGCTGGTTGGCCATCGGCGCTGACACGAGCCCAATCATCTCTCCATTCAAAGACTTGTATCTTGTCTCCACGCGTCAGGGTTGAAATTACCTTCCCTGCCGGCTCATTCCGCAGGTTCAGTCTATCCGCATTCACAAACCGATAACTCGGGGAGGTCTGTATAGGTTGAGCCGCAGGGAGAGGAGCTGACACCAGGGAGTTAGCGGGAGGAGGGGGGTTGGGTCTAACTTGGCTTGGAGGTGTGTCTTTCTTCCCCATTGCCCATAAGACAGCGATAAGAATCAGAAGCGGGACAAGCCACGGTTGAGATTTTTTGCGCATATCCATTGCCCTCGTTGTGCTCGCCCTGTGCGGGCTGCATTCCTATTGCTCCATTGACGTTACTGCGAGCTGAGCCAAAGCTCCACCTTTTCCAGCTTGCCTATTTCTTGAAGCTTTGACTTCCCAGTATCCAGGAGATCAAGCAGTCGTTGCTTTTCGTCTGCTGACGGAAATCACTCAGCCAAAGACGCGTTTGAGATCAAAATCAAAAAACGGCTGCCTCGTGGGAGCTTTTTGAGCCCGGCTAGACCTTGCTTGATGTGGCCAGCGTTCTCGCCGATTGTCTCCAGGGCCCCACGAACGTTATTCCGCTCTTGAACGGCCTAGGGTATCAAGCGCATCTCGCGTAGTTTGTCGAACACATCGAAAAATGCTTGATCGCTCGCTTGGTAGGCGGTGAAGCCCATTGCACGGCTTTTCGACATATCAGTGACGACTTCGATTGGTCGACCAAGGTCTGCATCGGTATGCCATGGGGATATCAGGCGACCAGTATCGGATTCTTTCAAGCCGTGCTCCGCGACTATTTGCGTCCACACGGCTTGGTCTTCCGCCATTTGCTTCTCAAGAGGTGAGAGTGAGGAGGGATAATCGGCAGCAGGCAAGTCGAAGTATTCGGCAATTCGGCTCCACATCCATTTCCAGCGAAACACATCGCCATTAGTGACATTGAATGCCTGGTTGGCCGCAGCCGGCGTGGTGGCCGCCCACAGTTGTTGTTTCGCCAATTGCCGTGCATCCGTCATATCGGTGAGGCTGTCCCACTGCACTCTTGATCCCGGAAATACAAAAGGGCGATTGGTTTGTTTGCAAATCGAGGCGTAGACGGCGAGGGTGGCTGCCATATTCATCGCGTTGCCTACGGCAACCCCGGTGACGGTATGCGGGCGATGAACGCTCCATGTGAAGCCGTCCTTTTCAGCAGCGGCGAAAAGTTCGTCCTCTTGGGCGTAATAGAAATTCTCGACATTCAGACGACCCTGCTCTTCGCGGAACGGTGTTTGCGGAAGGCTGCCTTTACCATAGGCTTCGAAAGGGCCGAGGTAGTGTTTCAGGCCAGTAACCAGTGCTACGTGCTCAACGCTCTTGGCTGGTCGAATGGCGGCGAGCACATTGCGAACCATGGCGGCATTAACGCGAATGTTTTCGGCCTCCGTGGCTTGCCGTGACCATGTGGTGATGAACACATGAGTAGGTTTCAGATCCGCAAACGCATGTTTCAGCGAAGCTGGATCTCGGAGGTCTGCCGCGACGGGGATCACGCCTTGCGATTGCGACGGTTGCCTCGATAGCGCGGCAACCTGCCACTTGTTGTCGATGAGTAACTGAGTGATGGCGCTGCCGACGATGCCGCTGGCGCCTACGACCAAAGCTGTCTGGGTCATACGTTTCTCCTGGATTTAGATTTGGGAGTCCACCTAAGTAACAGAGGTTCAACCTAAACCGGATCCGTATGGCGGGCCGTCGTAAGAGGATGTCGAACACACCTACCGAACTCCAGTATTTTCGCAACGGCCTCAGATGTAAAAGCGCGAGCTGATCACCGACGGCCGGAAAGGATATCCCCTTATCCAGCATGACACATGATTTAACATAATATACATTATGCGAACCGTCCTATGCGGAGATGGGGGGCTCTGGCGGTCAGATTTGAAGCTTGGCACTGGCTCACACCGGCGTTTTCGCGGACGCGAAAATCGGGGGCATGAGTTACCTTCAACACATCGAATGGCACGACCATGAGTCTGATATGAACGAACCGATCTACCACCACTATGTTTCAGCTGGATATTTGAGAGGCTTTGCGAAATCAGGAAAGCATTATGTCGTCCATTGCGTTGACCTAGATGCCAAGAAAGGATTTCCGCAAAACGTAAAAAAGGTCGCCGGAGAGGATCACTTTAATCGGCTAGACGGCCATCCAGATCCCAATATTCTTGAGACAACCTATGCAAATGAGCTTGAGGGACCTTCACTTGGTGCACTCAAGCGAGTTTTAGAATGTGGTAATTTTTCAAATGCGTTGGATCGTGAAGCTGTCCTGCTACTTTTTTCACTTTTCGCGACTAGAAACCCACGTGATAGGCAATCATTTGCGGAGAGCGTCCAACCTCTTAACCAGATACTTATTATCTCGGCTTTGGGACAGGAAGGTTTGAAATCACCAGGGGCTGCTGCTGCCTTAGAGATGAATACATCTAAACATGCATCACTGGAGCTGAATATTATTGGGGATATTCATCAATGCCTACTCGATAGAAAATGGATTTTCCTTAAAGCTGGCGAAGATTCACCAGGGTTTGTCACCTCAGATTACCCCGTAAACCTAATACCTCACCCATCTCGAATTGACGATGGTTGGGGGCTTGGTTTTGCATTAAAAGATGTGAGCGTATTTATTCCACTGAATAAGAATTTTGCTGTGATCGGTGATTATGAGGCAACAGAAAGAATAATTTCATTAGACAAAGAAGCTGTTGCTGCACTTAATAGCAGCACTATTCGCAATGCCACTAGACAGATTTACGCTTACAGCGATGAATTCGAATTCATAGGCCCAGGCAATAAGATGCTGAATGGCACGGAACTACCGAAAGTTCTTTGAGGTGCCCTCTCCCGCCGGGCATATTCCTTTTAATTATAACTAAACTAAATAGTCATTTAGTTTAGTTATATTAGTGCGTGTCAGTAACCACTGGCCGCCGTCATCGCCCCACCCACAATAGCAATCCCCGAACTGCTGCCCAAGCGCGTTGCCCCGGCCTCAATCATCTTCACTGCCGTCGGATAATCACGCACGCCACCAGACGCCTTGACCCCAACCGCCGCGCCCACGGTTTTGCGCATCAGTGCAACGTCCTCAACGGTCGCGCCGCTTTTGCTGAACCCGGTGGACGTCTTGACGAACGCCACGCCCAAATCCCGGCAGATTTCACACGCCTGGACTTTCTGTTCGTCGTTCATCAGGCAGGTTTCCAGGATGACCTTCAACGGCACTGCACCGCAGGCCTTGTGAACCAGCGCGATGTCTTCGCGTACCGCGTCCAGCAAGCCGTCCTTCAGCCAGCCGATGTTGAGCACCATGTCGATCTCCCCTGCCCCGGCGGCAATTGCCCGTTCGGCTTCAAACGCCTTGGTGTCGCTCAGGCCGGCGCCCAGTGGAAAGCCCACCACTGCACAAATCAACACGGTCTTGTCGCTCAGGCACGCAGCGGCGTAAGGCACTTGCCCGGAGTTCAGGCACACCGAATAAAAGCCGTGCTGCATGGCTTCCTCGCACAGGGTGCGAATCTGCGCACGGGAGGCGTCGGGCGCCAGCAAGGTGTGATCGATGTACTTGGCCAATGCTGCGGGTTGAAGTGTATTCATTTAACGTGCCCTTGCCTGTATGTTGCCAATGATCGTGGGCTGCTTGTCACAGCGCTCACATTAATGCGTTACAATAATATCATTAAATGTTACTTATCTAACACCAACAATCAAGCCCTGGAATACGCGTGGACAGTAAAAAAGCCGAGCGACTTAAGCTTATCCAACAAGCCTTGCAGGACCAGAACGCCATTCACCTGCGGGAAATGGCTGCGCTGCTGGACGTTTCCGAGATGACCCTGCGCCGTGATCTCAACCACTTCAGCGATCACGTGCGTCTGCTGGGCGGCTACATCACCCGGGTCGGCACTGAGGCCAGTGATTACCGGGTAGCCGACCAGGACACGCGCCACGTCGAAGAAAAACGTCGCATCGGCAAACTCGCCGCACGGTTGATACAACCCGGTGACACGGTGTTTTTTGACTGCGGCACCACCTCGCCCTTTGTCATTGATTTCATCCCTGATGAGCTGGAGTTCACCGCCGTGTGCAGCTCGTTGAACGTGCTGCTCAAGCTGCAGAACAAGCCCAACTGCCACATTGTGTTGTGCGGCGGCACCTTTCACCGCAAGAACCAGGTGTTTGAAAGCAGTGCCGAAAGCAGCATTCTCGACAGCGTGCGCCTGACATGGGCCTTCGTGACCGCCGCCGGCGTCAGCCAGGCGTTTGGCGTGACGTGCTTCAACTTCAATGAAGTCGAGGTCAAGCAAAAGGTTTTGCGCCAGGCCCAGCAGCGTGTGCTGCTCGCCGACTTCAGCAAGTTCGACACGGTGCGCACCGCTCACTTCGCCGCCCTGGAAGACTTTCAGTACGTGGTCAGCGACAAGAAAATCCCCCGCGTCTACCAAGACGCCATCCAGGCCAGCGGCGCGCAATTGCTGGTTTAACCCAGTAACGTCAGCCGCTCCTGCGCGCTCAAGTAGCCGGTGGTCACGCTAAATGAGGCGCTGGCCCCGGCCGCCAGCGAACGCACGTGGCCCTTGGCTTTCTCTGCGTTATAGCCTTCGGGTTCGCAGGTTGATGGCAGTACGAACGCCGCCACTTGCTGATCAACTGAGTGCAGGATCCAGCGTGCGGCGTGCTCGAATTGCTCGGGACGATAACGGGTGTAGAACGCCGCGCCATCAGGGTGGTCCAGCAAAAAATGTGCGTGGCCCCTGGCGTCTGTGCCGACGCCGTCGAAGAAAAACACGATTTCAGGGTCGTACAGCGCCGGCTGCTCGAGGCTGACCAGCTGGGCTGGTTGCTCGGCGAGCTGCGCCATGTAGGCGCTCCAGTCAGGCGTCGGCTTGACGTGGTCCGGCACACTGGTGCGCAGCCGCAAACGCTGCATGCCCAGCGGCTCGACGAACCGAGCGCCGGCCACATAGGCGTAGTTCATGTGTGCCATGTACATCAGGTCCATGGGTTTACCAGCCAGGTTCGTCACGTCCATGTCGATATCGAACAATGCCGAATCGGCACGCAACGTCACGCTGGGACACGCGCGGTAGCTATCGCCGAAACCCTTGGCATATTGATAGGAGCCGCCCAGGCGCACAAAGCCCTCGCCTATTTCCAGCCAGGCCGTGTCCATCGGCGCGCAGGGCATTTCGCCGTGCAAGGCATGCGTGTCATCCGGCGCCGGGCAGCCATTGCGCAGCATGCCGCTGTGAAACATGAAGCAGCCATAGGTATCGATCACTGTCGGGCTGGGCTGGGGCTGGTCGAACAGGTTGGTCATGGTCAGGTCGCACCCCTCGAACACCGCTGACCAGATCATCTGCCCTTGATAAGGCAGCACCACCAGGCGCCCACGGCTGTTTTCCAGGCTCACCGCCAACACCCCGGACGGGTAGGCCCATGCGCTGACCTTGAAACCCTCAGACTGTAAAAGCGTCCTTTTCTGCTCGGCAAACACCGCAGGGTACAGCGCGATACGCGTATTCATGAGGCCACCGCCGTTGCCGCACCCGACGGTAATGTGTCTGACTGGCGCAGGCATTTGACTGCGTACATCACGATCACGATAAAGCACAGCAGCGGCACGCTGTACGCCAGCTGCATGTTGCCACCGCTGGCGTCGGACAACAGGCCCTGGAAGATCGGAATCACCCCGCCACCAACAATGCTCATCACCAGCAATGAACCGCCGACACCGGTGTCTTCACCCAGGCCATCGATGGTCAGGCCGTAAATGGTCGGCCAGCAAGGGCCGAGAAAAATACTCACGCCGACCGCCGCATACACCGCCGAGATGTTCGGCACTAGAATCGTGTAGGCCAGCAGCACGATGCACAGCACGCCGTAGATCGCCAATACCTTGGCCGGGTGCAGACGCCGCATCAGCAGGTTGGCAATCAACTTGCCAACAAAGTAAGCCGCAAAGGTGGTCAGCAAAAACCATGACGCGCTGCGCTCATTCATACCGCCCATTTGCATGGCCAGGCGAATGGTGAAACTCCACACGCCGACCTGCGCGCCCACATACAGAAACTGCGCCAGTACGCCAAAGGTAAAGCGCGGGTTACGCCACAACCGACCCAAGCTTTGACGAATGCTGCCCGGTTTGCTGCCCGCCGGCTGGTTGCCCTTGCAGGCGGGGAACCGGGTAATGGCGATCAGGATAAACATCAGCACCAGCACGGCGATCATCCACTTGTAGGGCAACAGCGTGGACTGGATCATTTGCAACTGCTGCACCGCCGCCTCGGAGACGCTCATCTGCTTGAGTTGCTCAGTGGTCGCGTCGGTGTCCTTGAACATCACGAAGCTGCCCACGTACACCCCGGCCATCGCGCCGAAGGGGTGAAAGGTCTGCGAGATGTTCAAGCGCCGCGTCCCGGTTTCTCGTGGCCCCATCAGCGTCGAGTAGGTGTTGCACGCGGTTTCCAGAAACGACAGACCGGCGGCAATCACGAACAGAGCCAGCAGGAACATGCCGTACTTGGCGGTGGACGCCGCAGGGAAAAACAACAGGCAACCGAGCATGTACAGCAGCAAACCGATCAGGATCGTGCTCTTGTAGCTCAAGCGGCGCACCACCATCGCGGCCGGAATGGCCACAAAAAAGTAGCCCAGGTAAAACGCCGACTGCACAAAGGCCGTCTGGAAATCGCTGAGCAAAAACGCTTTCTTGAAGTGCGCGATCAGTACGTCGTTCATGCTCGCCGCCGCGGCCCATAACGCAAAGATGCTGCACAGCAGGATAAAGGCGAACCAGGGCGTGCGGTTCAGGTAAAAACCATCGGGTGTCTGTTGCAGCGCAGGTTTGTTCATTATTGTTCTCCGGGCTGAATTGAAAGGCTTAACGCTGTTGCTGGAAGCGGGCGAACGCTTCGCTGTCGGGATAGGACGTCTGGGTACCCAGCGCCGTTACCGAGCACGCGGAATACGCCACTGCCTGTTCCATGGCCTGACGAATGCCGCCATCGCGGTTCCAGTGCTGAATGAAGCAACCGATAAAGGCGTCGCCGGCGCCGGTGGTGTCACGGGCGACAACCCGCTGGCCCGGCACTTGGAACTCGCCCTCCTCGCCCACGTACAAGGCCCCCTGCTCGCCGAGGGTGACGATCACATGGCGAATGCCGCTGGCCACCAAGGTGCGTGCGGCACTGCGGGCGGCGTCCGGCGAGTCCACGACACGGCCTGTGATCAACGCCAGTTCTGATTCGTTGGGGATCAAAAAATCCAGCTGCGCCAAGTGCTTGGCACTCAGCCCGGCCAGCGCCGGTGCAGGGTTGAGCAGCACCGCGATGCCATGCCGTTGCGCGAATTCGATGGCGTAGTAAACCGTCGCCAGGTTGATCTCCAACTGCAGCACGATCAGCGTGCACTCACGCAGGTCGGCTGCCGCCGCATCGATATCCGCCGGCAACAAATGCGCATTCGCGCCTTTGACGATCAAAATGCTGTTATGGGAGTCGGCCTGCACAAAAATCGGCGCTACGCCGCTGGAAACGCCGGGCACCCGCTGCACATGGCGGGTGTCGATGCCAAAGCGCTGGAAATTGGCCAAGGTGTTGTCGGCAAACATGTCGTCGCCGACCTTGCTCAACATCAATACATCGGCGCCAAGCTTGGCTGCCGCCACCGCCTGGTTGGCGCCTTTGCCACCGCAACCCAGGGCAAAGCCCGGCGCCTCCAGGGTTTCACCCTGGGCCGGCATGCGGTCGATGTAGGTAATCAAATCCACCATATTGCTGCCGATGACTGCGATCTTGCTCATTGCTATCCCACCTTGTTGCGGCACGACCAGGCAGGTCGGGGCGCTCTTGTTTTGTTATTTAAATAACATTAGGTGTGATTATTCAATCTATTTTTGCGCTGAGCGATCAACGTTGCCGACGCCATGGGAGAAAAAGTGCAAAGGCGGGGAAATGTAGCGTCTGTGTAAACACCACCTTGTGCACCCTCGGGGCCATCTCTAAGCTGGCCGATCTTTTTGCTGTGACCCGGAACGCCCCATGCCTCGAAGTATTGCCCACCTCGCCTTGCTGCTGGGGTTGATCACCGCCATTGGCCCGTTCGCCATCGACAGCTACTTGCCCGCGCTACCCACACTGGGCGCCAGCCTGCAGGCATCACCGGCTGCCGTGCAGATGAGCCTGACGGTATTCTTCATGATCATCGGCGTGTGCCAGCTGTTCTACGGGCCGATCAGCGATGTGTACGGTCGCAAGCCACCGATCTATGCCGGTTTGGTGATTTTCGCCGTGGCCAGCGTCGGTTGTGCGCTGGCCCCCACCATCGAGGTGCTCATCGGTTTTCGTGCGCTGCAAGCGTTTGGCGCATGCGCCGGCATGGTGATTCCACGCGCGATTGTTCGCGACCTGTATACCGGCCACGAAGCGGCACGCTTGATGGCGTTGCTGATGCTGGTGATGAGCGTTTCACCGATCCTGGCGCCGCTGGCCGGCAGCGTGGTGATCGCGCTCTGGAGTTGGCGTGAAGTGTTTGCCGTGCTGGCGGTGGTGGCCGTGCTGTGCCTGGTCATGACCATCGTGCAATTGCCCGAAACCCACCCAGCCGAGCGCCGCCTGGGCAAGACCCTGGGCAGCGCGATCGGCAGTTACGGTGCGTTGCTGCGCGACCCGGTATTCACCGGCCTGTCCGTGGTGTGCGGGTTTGGTTTGGCAACGTTCTTTGTGTTTATCGGCAGCGCGCCGTTCGTTTACATCGAGTATTTCGGCCTCACGCCTACACAGTTCAGCCTGTGCTTTGCGCTGAACGCCGCCTCATTTTTCGCGATGAGCCAACTGACTGCACGCCTGAGCGCACGCTTTGGCCTGGCCCCGCTGATTCGCTGGTCGGTGGTGGGCGTGGCCGTGGTCATGACGTTGCTGGCCGCCACCACGGTGTGGAGCGACAACCTGGCCTTGATGATGGCGCTGCTGTTTATCGGTTTCGGTTTTCTCGGCCTGTTATTGCCGGCCGCCGGCGTTTTGTCCATGGAGGATCACGGCGCCGTGGCGGGTTCTGCATCGGCGCTGCTGGGGGCGATTCAGATGATTACGGCGGCGGTATCCATGACCTTGGTGGGTGTGTTCGCCGACCACACGCCGGCGCCGATGTTGATTGGCATTGCCCTGTGTGCGGTCGCCGCGATGCTTGTCACCTTGTGGACCTTGAGCCGTCTACCGACACGCTTGGCATCCAACGGCCTGCACACGCCGCCAACCCACTGAAAATACTCAGGAGCTGGCGCTCAATGAGTTTTTGCCTGCGCGCCAGTGAACCATTCGTCGGGCCTGCCCGATATCCGTTACAACTATCGGCGCGGGCAAAACTACTAACTCCATAGCACCCTTCAAGATCTATGGAGACGCAAATGACTGACTACCCTCGCCCACCGTTCGCCCCTCAAGCCCAAACCGTGCCCGGTACCCAAAAGAAAATGGACCCTTACCCCGATTGCGGCGAGAAGAGCTACAAAGGCACCGGGCGGCTGGCCAACAAGATCGCCTTGATCACCGGTGCCGACAGCGGCATCGGTCGCGCTGTGGCCATCGCTTTCGCCCGAGAAGGCGCCGACGTGGCCATCGCCTATCTGGACGAGCATGAAGACGCCCAGGAAACTGCGCGCTGGGTCGAAGAAGCTGGCCGCCAATGCCTGCTGCTGCCGGGTGACATTGCGCAAAAAGCCACCTGCCAGGCGCTGGTCGACAAAACCGTCGAACAGTTCGGCCGCATTGACGTGCTGGTCAACAACGCCGCGTTCCAGATGTCCCACGAAACCCTCGAAGAGATCGAGGACGAGGAATGGGTCAAGACGTTCGATATCAACATCACCGCGATGTTTCGGATCTGCAAGGCCGCCCTGCCCCATATGAAACCCGGCAGTTCGATCATCAACACCAGCTCGGTCAATTCGGACATGCCCAAGCCAACACTGCTGGCCTATGCCGCCACCAAGGGCGCCATCGCCAACTTCACCGGTGGCTTGGCGCAGTTGCTCGGCAGCAAGGGCATCCGCGTCAACAGCGTAGCGCCGGGCCCGATCTGGACACCGCTGATCGTGTCGACCATGACCGATGAAGACGTGAAGAGCTTCGGCAGCGAAACCCCGCTGGGCCGCCCCGGCCAGCCGGTGGAAGTGGCACCGATCTATGTGTTGTTGGCCAGCGATGAAGCCAGCTACATTTCCGGCTCACGCTATGCGGTGACCGGCGGCAAGCCAATCCTCTGACGCTTACACACGCCCAAATGTGGCAGCTGGCTTCTGTGGCGAGGGAGCTTGCTCCCGCTGGGGTGCGAAGCGCCCCTAAAAAGCGAGCGAGCGCTACGCACTCGAACGGGAGCAAGCGCCCTCGCCACACAAAGCCTGCACACATTTCGATCTGCGCTAAAAACTATAAATCAAACCTATCCACCGCCCGCCGCCGCTCATTGTCGTCGCGCACGTCGTAGCTGGCGGTGGTCTGGATATTGGTGTGGTGGGCCAGTTTCTGCGCGATCGACAGGTCATGCTCCTCAATCACTCGGGTGATGAACGAACGCCGGAAATCATGCGGCATGATCTTCACCCCCACCTGTTCGCCGCGCTGACGGGCAATGTAGTAAATCGCGTGCTTGGTGATGCGCTCGCGAGTGATATGGCTGCCCCGACGGATGCGATTGAACAAGAACGTATCGTCCTGCTCGCCTTCCTTGAGGTGTTCGCGGCGAAACTCCAGCCACGCCGTGAGCTTTTCAAAGGCCCAGGCCGGCGCGTACTTGATCAGCTCCTTATTGCCTTTGCCGGTTACGCGCAAGCTGCGTTCTGCGAAGTTGATCTGCGCAAGGTCAAGGTTTACCGATTCCGACTTACGCATGCCCGAGCCATACAGAATGCCGATGACCGCCGCGTCCCGCAGGCCCTGTGGGCGCGGGTCGGCGGCGCAGACGTCCATCATTTCGCGGATCAGCGTACGGCGCAGGTTACGCCCCTGGCCCAGGCGTGTACCGGGCGTGGCCTTGACCGAGCGCATCTTCAACAGGTGATCCTGGCTGATCAGGCTCATGCGCCAGGCTTCGTTCATCACCCCGCGCACCGCATTCACATACAGCGATGACGTGTTCGGCGCATAGCCGTCCTCGCGCAGCGCGGCGACCAGGGCAATCACGTGTTCGGGTTGCAACAGGTGCCAGTCGATGTCTTCGAGGTTGATGTCGTCAAAGCCCAGGCGGTCGGCGGCATCCTGCAGCACGTAGCGCATGGTCAGTTGGCTGGAGGGGGCCAGACGGGTGAGGTAGAGGGTCAGCGGGTTACGGATAGACTCAGTCAAGGTAGATCAGCCCTTGGATTAAATACCTCAAGCAAGCCATTGTTTAATCGAGGTATTTAGTGAATTGGCGAGGGCTGAGTCTAACGCAGGACCGGCCCTGGCACAAAATCACGGGGCTGACTCGTCATCCTCGGTCGGGTCCTCGGGTTGAGGCTGGGTCTGGGATTGGCTCCAGTCGGTGTCCTGTTTTTGCATCAACGCGAACCAATGCTGACGCATGAACGCCAGGTAGCTGTCCGGGGCCTTGGCAAAGTCTTTTTCATCGCCATAACAGCCCGGCAGGGGCAACTCGGTGCCCTGCTCCTTGTACTGACTGACCAAGGCCTGCTGCGCCGCCACACTGCAATCCTTGGGCAACGGCATGCCACGCAAAGCACCGGCTTCCTCGTCCCACCAGCTCGCGCCGACGCGATCAACGCCGCGCAGGCGGTACTTCTGGGACTTGCCGACATGCATGATCAACTTGAATTCGTTGGGGCTGACATCACTGGTGCAGGTACGCGAATAGCCCACGGTGGCCTGGGTGATGCCATCGCCCGCAAGGTCGGTGACCTTGGTCGCCGCCATGTCAAAGCGCAGCGCCGCATCGAATTGGCAATGCTGCACGTCGTCGTAGAGCATCCACACGCGCTTGGGATGGTCGCCGCCCAGCAAATACTGGGCTGCGTAGACAAATGCAGTCTGGGTGCCGTCGTCGTCACGCTCGCTGACCTGCTCGGCGAGCACCAATAGATTCTTGCCTTGGCGGTCGTCCCAGGTATACGCCGCGACTTGTTTACCGCGCACTTCAACGCCTTCCGGCACTTGGTCGACCGTGGTGAGCGCAACCCCGTCATCGGCCCGTACGGTCGTGACACAGGCCACGGCCATCAACAATCCCATCAACGCGGGCCGCAACTGGCCGCGTAAAAGCTGCACGCTATTCATCCGAGTACCCTGGCAAGAGATGGCTTACTTTACCGGCACTTGAGGGGCAATGCAGAGAAGTTTGTTGAATAACGCCGACCGCACACAGTGGTGTCGAAAAAACGCCGGGGTTTTACCCATCAAAGGCACCCCTGGCGGCTCTATTACTTAGCTGAACCCTAGCTGTCTACCTGTCAAATAAACGAGTTTTTCATCCGCCTTTCATATTCGTTCAACATTTTTGCGCTTAATCTTGGCCACAGGACTTGAGAACGAGCCGCGTGTCCTACGACTAACCTGTTGATTACGTTTTACCTTTGCGACTTTTCGTCTTTACTGCAGTTGCCCATGGAAGAAACCATTGCCCGTCCCAGGAACGTCGAATGCACACCGCCAACCGCTGCCAGGTTCAATCAGTTTTCTGAGCATTCAGCCGCTGATGACTGCTGTTTTCACGCTCCAACCTGCAATAGCCCCGAGGTCATGAATCTTTGAAACCCTACCCTATTCATTGCGTGTCGATCGTTATCCCGGTCTACAACGAACAAGAGAGCCTGCCTGAATTGCTGCGTCGCACGACGGCAGCCTGCAAGCAACTGGCTTACGAATACGAAATCATCCTGGTGGATGATGGTAGTCGCGACAATTCGGCCCAATTGCTGGAGGACGCTGCCGCGCAAGAAGGCAGCAACGTAGTGGCGGTGATCCTCAACCGTAATTACGGCCAACATGCGGCGATCATGGCCGGCTTCGAACAGTGCCGGGGCGAGGTGGTGATCACCCTCGACGCCGACCTGCAGAACCCCCCGGAAGAAATCCCGCGCCTGGTCGAACAAGCCGCCCTGGGCTACGACGTGGTTGCCACCGTACGCAACAACCGCCAGGACTCGGCCTTTCGCCGCTGGCCTTCGCGCCTGATCAACCTGGCCGTGCAACGCTCCACCGGCGTGGCCATGACCGACTACGGCTGCATGCTGCGCGCCTATCGGCGCACCATCGTCGACGCCATGCTCGCCTGCCGCGAGCGCAGCACCTTCATCCCGATCCTGGCCAACGGTTTTGCCCGCCACACCACCGAGATCCTGGTGCATCACGCCGAGCGTGAACATGGCGAGTCCAAATACAGCCCGATGCGCTTGATCAGCCTGATGTTCGACCTGCTGACCTGCATGACCACCACGCCGCTGCGCCTGCTGAGCATTGTAGGCTTCAGCCTCGCCGCCCTGGGCGTGCTGTTTGCCCTGGCGTTGATCGTCCTGCGCCTGGCCTTTGGCGCTCAGTGGGCCGGCGACGGCATGTTCGTCTTGTTCGCGGTGCTCTTCGTGTTCACCGGCGGCCAGTTCATCGGCATGGGCCTGTTGGGTGAATACCTGGGCCGCATGTACAGCGATGTGCGCGCCCGCCCACGTTTCTTCATTGAAAAAGTGCTGCGCAACCAACCGGCAGCACCGACTCCAGTGGTCGTCGTTGACGGCCTGGTGTCCTCCCATACCACCACCTCTACTACTTCTCCTTCCGATCAGGTTTCGTCATGAATTCAAAAGCTGTTGTCTTCGCTTACCACGATATTGGCTGTGCTGGTATTGAAGCCCTGCTCAATGCGGGTTACGAAATTGCTGCCGTGTTCACCCATGCCGACGACCCCAAGGAAAACAATTTCTACGGCTCCGTCGCCCAACTGTGTGCCCGCAACGGCATCCCGGTGCATGCACCGGAAGACGCCAACCACCCACTGTGGATCGAGCGCATTGCCAAGCTGAACCCGGATTACATCTTCTCGTTCTACTACCGCAACCTGCTGAGCGAGGCCCTGCTGGTCACCGCCAAAAAAGGCGCGTTCAACCTGCACGGCTCCTTGCTGCCCAAATACCGCGGCCGCGCACCGGCCAACTGGGTACTGGTCAACGGCGAAACCGAAACCGGCGTGACCCTGCACCGTATGGTCAAGCGTGCCGATGCCGGCGCGATCCTGGCCCAGCAGAAAGTCGTCATCGACCGCACCGACACCGGCTTGACCCTGCACGCCAAACTGCGTGACGCCGCCACCAGCCTGCTGCGTGACGCCCTGCCGCAACTGGCTCAAGGCAAGCTGGCTGAAACCGCTCAGGACGAAAGCCAAGCCACCTACTTCGGCCGCCGCACCGCCGCCGATGGCAAGCTGGACTGGAAAAAGCCGGCTGAAGAACTGTTCAACCTGGTTCGCGCCGTGACTCAACCGTACCCAGGCGCTTTCTGCGCCGTCGGCGAGCACAAACTGATCGTCTGGCAAGCCGAAGTGGTCAAGGGCAACGAAGGCCTGGCGCCAGGTCGCGTAATCAGCGTCAACCCGCTGCGCATCGCCTGCGGTGAAGATTCCCTGGTGGTCAAGTTCGGCCAGCGCAACGCCAATGGCCTGTACCTGGCTGGCCCGTCCCTGGCCGATGAACTGGGCCTGGTGGACGGTTCCGTATTGCGCGGCGCCGAGTCGGGCCGCAAGCCACGCCGTACCCGCGTGCTGATCCTGGGTGTGAACGGTTTCATCGGTAACCACTTGTCCGAGCGCCTGCTGCGTGACGACCGTTACGAAATCTACGGCCTGGACATCGGCTCCGACGCCATCGAGCGCCTGCGCAGCCACCCCAACTTCCATTACGTGGAAGGCGATATCAGCATTCACTCCGAGTGGATCGAGTACCACATCAAGAAGTGCGACGTGGTACTGCCGCTGGTCGCCATCGCCACCCCAATCGAATACACCCGTAACCCGCTGCGGGTGTTCGAGCTGGACTTCGAAGAGAACCTCAAGCTGGTTCGCTACTGCGTCAAGTACAACAAGCGCGTGATCTTCCCGTCGACCTCCGAAGTCTATGGCATGTGCCAGGACCAGTACTTCGACGAAGACACCTCCAACCTGGTCGTCGGCCCGGTCAACAAGCAGCGCTGGATCTACTCGGTCTCCAAGCAACTGCTGGACCGCGTGATCTGGGCTTACGGCGACAAAGGCCTGAACTTCACCCTGTTCCGCCCATTCAACTGGATGGGCCCGCGCCTGGACCGCCTGGACTCGGCCCGCATCGGCAGCTCCCGCGCCATCACCCAGCTGATCCTGAACCTGGTGGAAGGCACGCCAATCCGCCTGTTCGACGGTGGCGAGCAGAAGCGTTGCTTCACTGACATCGCCGACGGCATCGAAGCACTGGCCCGCATCATTGATAACGACAACGATGTCTGCAATGGCCAGATCATCAACATCGGCAACCCGGAAAACGAAGCCAGCATCCGTCAGCTGGGCGAAGAGCTGCTGCGTCAGTTCGAAGCTCACCCGCTGCGCAGCAACTTCCCACCGTTCGCCGGTTTCCGCGACGTAGAAAGCAAGGCGTTCTACGGCACCGGTTACCAGGACGTGGCGCACCGCAAGCCAAGCATCGAAAACGCCAAGCGCCTGCTGAACTGGGAGCCAACCGTTGAGATGAGCGAAACCATCGGCAACACCCTGGACTTCTTCCTGCGTGAAGCCATGCTCGAAATCGCGGACAACAAGTAATGAAGGCAGGCTTGCGCATTGACGTCGACACCTACCGTGGCACCCGTGAAGGTGTGCCGCGGTTGCTCGAATCCCTGGATGAAGCAGGGGTAAAAGCGACGTTCTTCTTCAGCGTTGGGCCGGACAACATGGGGCGCCACTTATGGCGCCTCATCCGCCCGCAATTTCTGTGGAAGATGCTGCGTTCCAATGCCGCCGGGCTGTATGGCTGGGACATTTTGCTGGCCGGCACCGCCTGGCCGGGCAAACCGATTGGCCGTGACCTGGGGCATTTAATGCGCCAGGCCAAGGCCGCCGGCCATGAGGTTGGCCTGCATGCGTGGGACCACCACGGCTGGCAGGCCAACACCGGGCGTTGGAGCGACGCACAGCTGGTCGAACAGATCCGCCGTGGCGTCGACACCTTGAGCGACATTCTGGGTGAGCGCATCGACTGCTCAGCGGCCGCCGGCTGGCGCGCCGATGAGCGCGTGGTGCAAGCCAAGCAAGGCTTCAATTTTCGCTACAACAGCGATTGCCGGGGCACCAGCCTGTTTCGTCCGACCTTGGCCGATGGCAGTGCGGGCACCCCACAAATTCCGGTAGACCTGCCGACCTTCGACGAAGTCGTTGGGCCGGTGGTGGCTGCCAAAGACTTCAACAGCTTCATTCTTGACCGGTTTACTGAGTCGAAGCTGAACGTCTACACGATCCACGCAGAAGTAGAAGGGATTCTGATGGCTGAAGATTTTCGTCAGTTGCTCGCCCAGGCCGGGCAGCGCGGCATCGACTTCACTCCCCTGGGCGACCTGTTGCCTGCGGATGTGACCACCCTGCCCCAGCAACAGCTGGTGCGTGGCGCGCTGAGCGGTCGCGAGGGTTGGCTCGGAGTGCAGCAGGCATGATCCGGCGCTGGGCATTGCCCCTGCTCCTGTTGGCCTTTGGCGCGTTTTACCTGTTACCGCTGGCCACTCACGGCCTGTGGATTCCGGATGAAACCCGTTACGCACAGATCAGCCAGGAAATGCTGCTGACCGGTAAGTGGGCGTCGCCGCACTTCATGGGCATTCGCTACTTTGAAAAGCCTGCCGCTGGCTACTGGATGATCGCGCTGGGCCAGGCGATCTTCGGGCAGAACCTGTTCGGCGTGCGTTTTGCCTCGGCCTTGAGCACCGGGTTGAGCATCCTGCTGGTTTATTGGGTGTCGCGCCGGCTGTGGAATGACCCGCAAAAAAGCCTGGTCAGCACCGTGCTGTACATGAGCTTTGTCAGCGTGGCCTTGCTCGGCGGTTATGCCAACCTGGACCCGCAGTTCACCTTCTGGGTCAACCTGACCGGCGTGGCACTCTGGTTCTGTTTCGACAGCACCACGCGCCGTGGCCGTTTAGGCTCCTGGGCCTTGCTCGGCTTTGCCTGCGGCATGGGCTTCATGACCAAGGGTTTTCTCGCCTGGTTGCTGCCGGTGCTGATTGCCCTGCCCTATGCGATCTGGCAGAAACGCTTTCGTGAATTGCTTGGCTATGGCGTGGTCGCGGTCGTCGTCGCCGTTGTGGTCAGCCTGCCGTGGGCGCTGGCCGTGCACCTGCAAGAGCCGGACTACTGGAACTTCTTCTTCTGGCACGAGCATATCCAACGCTTTGCCGGGGACGACGCCCAGCATGCCGAGCCGTTCTGGTATTACCTGCCGTTGATGGTCGCGTTCTCGTTGCCGTGGGTGGCCCTGCTGCCGTCCACCGTTAAACACGCGTGGCGGGAAAAACGCCTGCCTAAAACCGCGTTTCTGCTGTTGTGGCTGTTGATGCCCCTGGCCTTCTTCAGCCTGGCCAAAGGCAAGCTGCCGTCCTACATCATGCCGTGCCTGCTGCCATTGGCCCTGCTGATGGGTGCAACCCTGAGCGACAAACTTGCACAGGGCCATGGCCGCGCACTGCGCATCAACGGCTGGCTGAATTTGGCGTTCGGTGTGCTGGCCTTGCTGGCACTCAGCTGGTTCCAACTGAAGAAACCGGTGTACGAACACGGCGAGGAAACCCTCAGCCTGGTGCTGGTCTTTGCCTGCTTGTTCGGCTGGATCATCGCCAACCTGCTGCAAGCCGCTCGCCCATTGAAACTGTGGGCGGCGCCGCTGATTGGCAGCGGCTTGCTGGTGCTGCTCGTGCCTGGCGCACTGCCCCACTCGGTGGTTTACAACAAGATCCCGGATCAGTTCATCATCGACCACCAGCAGGAGTTGCAATCGACCACCGCCTTGCTCAGCAATGACCTGGGCGCGGCGTCGGCGTTGTCTTGGCGCCTCGGGCGCCCGGATGTCGCGCTTTACAACACCGTCGGTGAAGTGAAATACGGCATCGCCTACGCAGACACGGCCCACCGCAAGATCGGCACCTCTCAGGTCCAGCAATGGATGACTGATGCGCGCAAACAAGGGCCGGTCGGTGTGGTCATGCGGGTCAAGGGCGAGGATGAAGTCGCCGAAGTGAACTTGCTGCCCCAGGACGGCAAGCGCTATGAGCAAGGCAACCTGGTGATCCTGATCTTTCCACAGGCCGCGCCATGATCACCCTGGTTCTTTTACTCAGCGCGTGCCTGCTCACGTGCATGGGCCAGGTTTCGCAGAAGTTTGCCGTGGAAAGCTGGCGCGACCAGCCGGACGGTTGGGCACCCAAACTGCGTTCGCCCTGGCTGTGGGCGGCGCTGGTGTGCCTGGGCCTGGGCTTGCTGGTGTGGCTGCTGGTGTTGCAGCGCCTGGAAGTGGGCATCGCCTACCCCATGCTCAGCCTGAATTTTGTACTGGTCACGCTGATGGCGCGCTTTGTCTTTCATGAGCACATCGATGGCCGTCACTGGCTGGGCGTGGCGCTGGTGATCGGCGGTGTGGTGTTGCTGGGGCGTCACGTATGAGCCGGGTTCAAGGCTTTGCCCTGGCCTTGGGCAGTGTCGGCCTGGTCAGCGCCGCCCAGTTGGGCATGCGCTGGAGCATGACGCGCCTGCCGCTGCCTGCCGAGTGGCTGAACGCGTTCAACAGCAACAGCATCGATATGGGCGCCCTGGCCGTGGTGATCCTGGCGATCATCGCCTATGCGCTGTCGATGCTCTGCTGGCTCGGTGCACTCAAGCATTTACCGCTGGGCCGCGCTTATTCGCTGCTCAGCATCAGCTACGCGCTGGTGTACCTGCTGGCCGCCAGCCTGCCGGTGTTCAACGAACATTTTTCGCTTTCAAAAACCCTGGGGGTGGCCTTGGTCATCCTTGGAGTACTGGTTATTAACTCTCGTCGTGCTAGCGTTGCAAGCCCCAGGAATGCCCCATGAAAATCAGTGTATTTGGTAGTGGTTACGTCGGTCTGGTGCAAGCCACCGTATTGGCCGAAGTCGGTCACGATGTGATCTGCATGGACGTTGACAAGAGCAAGGTCGAGTCGCTGCAAAAAGGCCACGTGACCATTTTCGAGCCGGGGCTGGCGGCCATGGTCAAGGAAAACCTGGAAAGCGGACGCCTGCACTTCACCTTCGATGAAAAACTTGCGGTTGAGCACGGTGAAGTACTGTTTATCGCCGTGGGCACGCCGTCGGACGAAGACGGCTCGGCCGACCTGAAATATGTGCTGTCGGTGGGTGATGCGGTGTCCCGCCACCGCGTGGAACCGGTGATCCTGGTGGAAAAATCCACCGTTCCCGTTGGCACCGGTGACACCTTGCGCGCCCATATCGAAAAGAACCTGCGCGTGGCCGGCCGCCACCTGGAGTTCGATATCGTCTCCAACCCGGAATTCCTCAAGGAAGGCTCGGCCGTTGCCGACTGCCGTCGCCCGGACCGCATCATCATCGGCTGCGAGCGTGAACAAGTGCGGGAAGTGATGCGCGACCTGTACGCGCCGTTCAACCGCAACCACGACCGCATCATCTTCATGGACCTGCGCAGCGCCGAACTGACCAAGTACGCCGCCAACTGCATGCTGGCCACCAAGATCAGCTTTATCAACCAGATCGCCGAGCTGGCCGAGCACTTGGGCGCCGACATCGAAGCCGTACGCCTGGGCATCGGCGCCGACTCGCGCATCGGCTACCACTTCATCTACCCCGGTTGCGGCTACGGCGGCTCGTGCTTCCCCAAGGACATGCGCGCCCTGATCCACAGCGCCAAAGAGGCCAATTGCTCCAGCGACCTGCTCGAAGCCGTGGAAGCCATCAACCAACGCCAGAAGAGCAAGCTGTTCGAGCGCATCAATGCTTACTTCAAGGGCAACCTGCAGGGCAAGACGTTCGCCTTGTGGGGCCTGGCCTTCAAGCCCAACACCGATGACATGCGCGATGCGCCCAGCCGCGTGCTGATGGAAGCGCTGTGGGCGGCGGGCGCCAATGTGCGTGCGTTTGACCCTGAAGCCATGCAGGAAACCCAGCGCATCTACGGCGACGAGTCGCGCCTGACCCTGCTGGGCACGCCGGAATCGGCGTTGAGCGGCGCCGATGCGCTGATCGTCTGCACTGAATGGCAGCAGTTCAAGGCACCGGACTTCGACCTGATCCATGATCGCCTGAAAAACCCGGTGATCTTCGACGGTCGCAACCTGTACGACGGTGAGCGCCTGGCACGCAAAGGCTTCAAGTATTTCCCAATGGGCCGGGGTGACTCCTGCGAACTGCCGATCCCTCAGCAAAACTGGGTGCAGCAGGCCAAGGAAGCCTGAGACGTGAACAAAGCTCATCCGCCATTGCTCAACGCAACGATCCGTCACCAGTCGCTGGGGCTTGGGCTCCTGGCCCTGGTGCTGTTTATTATCGGTAACTGGCACCAGGCAATTATCGGCTTCGACTCGCGCTTCGTGGTGTTCGCCCAGGAAATGCTGCGCCATGGGCCGAGTTTCTTCCCCACCACCTACGGCCAGCCTTACGCCGATTACCTGGCGACCTCGACGCTGCTGACGTGGGTGTTGTCGTTGCCGTTTGGCCAGGTCACCAGCTTTACCGCTTGGCTGCCCACGTCCATCGCGTCGGCGCTGATCGTCACGCTGGTGTATCGCCTGACAGCGCCCTACTCCACGCGCTGGGGCCTGCTCAGCATCGCGATGTTGCTGCTCAGCAGCACCTTTATCAGTGAAACCCGCGCGGTGTCCCTGGACCAGATGCTCGCCGCCGTTGCCCTGGCGGTGTTTTACCTGGGTTATGCGCACGATCACTTCGGCGCCGCCAAACGCCTGCACTGGTTGTTCCTGCTGCTGATTATCGGCTTTGCCATCCGCGGGCCCATCGGCCTGGTGATTCCAACGGGTGTGTTGTGCAGCTATTACGTGCTCAACCGGCAATGGCGCCAACTGTTCTCGTTCGGTCTGATCGCCCTGGCGCTGCTGGCGGCGTGTGTCGGCCTGTTGCTGCTACTGGCCAAGCTCAGTGGTGGCGAGGACTTCATGCAGGACGTGATCCGCATGCAGTTCCTTGGGCGCATGGACGGCACCGAAGGCTCCGGCGGCGTGTTGTATTACTTCACCAGTTCCATCGGCAATTATGCCCTGGCCTACCCGCTGGCACTGTTGGTGCTGCTGGCTGTAGTGGCGGGCGGGCGTCGCACCCCAGGCCCGGCGTTGCAGTTGGTGTTGTACTGCGCGGCAGCCGGTTTGCTGGTGATGCTGGGTTTGTCGGTGCCTCAGGCGAAAAAAGCCCGCTACATCCTGCCGATGCTGCCGATGGCGGCGATCATCGCGGCCTACCCGTTCCAGGTCACCCAAGGGCGACTGTTTGCTTGGTTGCGCGGTTTTATGTTGGGCCTCTGGACGCTGTTACCGGCGCTGTTGGTGATCGGCCTGGTGGTTGCGCGGCGGCGTTACCCGGAACAGCTCAGCAGTCTTGGGCTGATCTTCGCGGTGCTTGGCGTGCTGCAAGTGCTGGCACTGCTGGCGGTGTTGAAGCCTCGGTGGCGGCCTCTGGCTCCGGCATTCGCTGCGGTGCTTGCACTGTGGTCGACCTACATTGTGGTGGTCGAACCGCTGGAGCGCGCGCTCTACGACACCCGCACGTTCAGCCTCGCGGTCAAAGCCCAGATCATGCAGCAACCGGCACCGGTGGTCCTGCATGGCTTGGGTAAAGACGCCAAGGCCATCAAGTTCATGGTCAACTTCGACTGCGATAAGGTGCCGCTGTTTACCCGGTCATCCGCTGACCTGGCGCCGCTGCAAGCGCCTGCCTGGCTGGTGATGAGTGCTCAGGACTTTAATCGGTTGCAAGACCCGCGCTTGCGTTCGCTCACCCCGACGCTGACCGGGGAGTTCGATAAAGACCCTTATGTGTTGCTGCATCTGGCCAAGCCCTCCGCGCCTTGATCGCGTTTACAGCCGCCGTTTAATAAACAACGCCCACTCTTTGAAGAGTGGGCGTTTTTCGTCATAACCACCAAGAAAACGCCTACGTAGCTATGCGTAACGGCTGGCGCACTTTGTCTTCCGGCGCCTGGAACCCAAATGTAGACTCGTTGCCAGTGCATCAACTATCTACTACCACGAGTTCGACAGGCTGGGGTAAGTGCACGCTGCATCACTACAAGCATGCCGTAGGCCACATAAAACACCGTGACTTACTTCATTAAGAGGGCAATGCCGTGCCGGAAGATCTGTTACTTATTCCTGTACCAAGTCTGGATCGATTGATGGAATTGCGTGACGCCTTGGTCGCGCTGAAGGGGCCACTGGCCGACGACCCTGCGCTGCAGGAAAACCTGCAAAGACACCTGTTCAACGAAGAGACGGATACTCGTGTACTGGGCCACCTGAGCACTGCGCTGGCGCAGCAGTAGCGCTTGATCCCGCCCAGTGAAACCACTTAACTGCACTTTTCTTGCATTCAACCTCCATTAATATGCATTGGCGATCACGCATCAAGGTCGGCACACTGTGCGGGTTCCTCCCCCAAATGTTGGAACTTTCAAAGGGCTCTTCCGGGAAACCAGACGAGCTTTTTTTTTGCCCGCTGTTTATGGATCCGTACGATGCTCGCTCGCTGGTTACCCACCGCCATCAATACCCGCCCCGCCGAATGGAGCCGCGCCGCCATCGGCATGGCCTTGGGCACGCTGTTCAGTGTATGGGTATGTGCCCAAGTGTTTGGTATGCAGGTGGCCCTGCACTTGCTCGGCCCGCTCGGTGCTTCGGCCGTGCTGCTGTTTGCGGTGTCCTCCGGTGCGCTGGCCCAGCCATGGTCGATTATCGGTAGCTACCTGTGTGCCGGGGTTGTGGCACTGCTGGTCGCGCGGGTATTGGGGCGCACGTTGGGCAGCGCCTGCCTCGCGGCGGGCATGACCGTAATCCTGATGTGCTGGCTACGTTGCCTGCACCCGCCCGCAGGCGGCCTGGCCATGACCCTGGTACTCGCCGACCCGGCGTCGATTGCCCTCGGTTGGCAGGAACTGGCGCCGGTCATGCTCGGCGCAGGAGCACTGCTGGCGTGTGCGCTGGCCTATAACAACGTCACGCGCACGCGTTACCCCAAGGGTACGCTTGAGTCGCCGAGCGTTGTCATGGGCACCGCTGCGCCGGTCACCGACCCGTCGATCACCGCGGTCGACTTGAAGCGGGCCTTGGCTGAAATGGAGCAGTTCTACGACGTCGCACCGACGGAGCTTGAGCAACTGATCCACGCGGCAGAAGGCCATGCGCGACGCCGCAGCATTGGCGAAGTGCTGGCCAGCCGTCCTGCTGCATAAATGCAAAAACGACCTGCATGATTCTGGGTTGTACTGGGCAAATTTGCACTGGTACGATCACAAGAAGGTTCGTCCGCGAACATCTTGATAAAGAACAATAAAAGCAGGGAGTTACAGATGACTGCTCAGGTTTCATCCCAAGCAAGCCGCGCCGAGACTCTTCAGGAAGAAGTGCTGGCCGAGGTCCGCAACCACATCGGCCACCTCACCCTCAATCGCCCCGCCGGCTTGAACGCCATTACGCTGGACATGGTCCGCAACCTGACCACACACCTGCAGGCCTGGGAGGACGACCCGCAGGTCTACGCCGTGGTATTGCGCGGCGCCGGCGAAAAAGCCTTCTGCGCCGGTGGCGACATTCGTTCCCTTTATGACAGCTTCAAGAACGGTGACAGCCTGCACGAAGACTTTTTCGTCGAGGAGTACGCCCTCGACCTGGCCATTCATCATTACCGCAAGCCGGTATTGGCACTGATGGACGGGTTCGTCCTGGGCGGTGGCATGGGCCTGGTGCAGGGCGCCGATCTGCGCGTGGTGACTGAACGCAGCCGTCTGGCGATGCCGGAAGTGGCCATTGGTTATTTTCCAGACGTGGGCGGCAGCTACTTCCTGCCACGCATTCCCGGAGAGCTGGGGGTTTACCTCGGCGTGACCGGCGTACAGATTCGCGCCGCCGACGCCCTGTATTGCGGGTTGGCCGACTGGTACATCGACAGCGTCAAGCTCAGCGACCTGGACCTGAAGCTTGACCGCCTGCAATGGCAGGACTCGCCACTCAAGGACTTGCAAGGCTTACTCGCCAAATTGGCTGTGCAGCAATTGCCCGACCCGCCGCTGGCGGCGTTGCGCCCGGCCATCGACCATTTCTTTGCCCTGCCGGACGTGCCCAGCATCGTCGAGCAGTTGCAGCAAGTCACCGTCGCCGACACGCATGACTGGGCGCTGACCACCGTCAACCTGATGCAAACCCGCTCGCCGCTGGCAATGGCTGTCACCCTGGAGATGCTCCGCCGTGGCCGCCGCCTGCCGCTGGAGCAGTGCTTCGCGTTGGAACTGCACTTGGATCGCCAGTGGTTCGAGCGCGGCGACCTGATCGAGGGCGTTCGCGCATTGATCATCGACAAGGATAAAGCCCCTGTTTGGAACCCGCCCGCGGTCCATGAGCTGGACGCCAGCCATGTCGAGAGCTTCTTTCTAAACTTCAAGCAGGTTGGGAGATAAGCCATGCAAGATATTGAATACACAGAAGAACAAGTGATGATTCGCGACATGGCGCGCGACTTTGCCCGTGGCGAAATCGCCCCTCACGCCCAAGCCTGGGAAAAAGCCGGCTGGATCGATGATGCCCTGGTCGCCAAGATGGGCCAACTGGGCTTGCTGGGCATGGTAGTGCCCGAAGAATGGGGCGGCACCTATGTCGATTACGTTGCGTACGCCCTGGCCGTCGAAGAAATCTCCGCCGGTGACGGCGCCACCGGCGCCCTGATGAGTATCCATAATTCAGTGGGTTGCGGGCCAATCCTCAACTACGGCACACAAGAACAGAAGCAAGCCTGGCTGCCTGACCTCGCCAGTGGCCAGGCCATCGGTTGCTTCTGCCTGACCGAACCCCAGGCCGGTTCCGAAGCCCACAACCTGCGCACCCGCGCCGAACTGCGTGATGGCCAATGGGTGATCAACGGCGCCAAACAGTTCGTGAGCAATGGCAAGCGCGCCAAGTTGGCCATCGTGTTTGCAGTGACCGACCCGGATTTGGGCAAGAAAGGCCTGTCCGCCTTTCTGGTGCCCACGGCCACGCCGGGGTTTGTGGTCGACCGCACGGAACACAAAATGGGCATTCGGGCCTCGGACACCTGCGCCGTCACCCTCAACCAGTGCACGGTGCCCGAAGCCAACCTGCTCGGCGAGCGCGGCAAAGGCTTGGCCATTGCCCTGTCCAACCTCGAAGGCGGCCGCATTGGCATTGCTGCCCAGGCCCTGGGCATCGCCCGTGCGGCGTTTGAAGCGGCGCTGGCATATGCCCGCGACCGAGTGCAATTCAACCAGGCGATCATTGAGCACCAGAGTGTCGCCAACCTGTTGGCCGACATGCAAACCCGCCTGAATGCCGCACGTTTGCTGATCCTGCACGCCGCGCGCCTGCGCAGTGCCGGCAAACCGTGTCTGTCGGAAGCCTCCCAGGCCAAGCTGTTCGCCTCGGAAATGGCCGAAAAGGTTTGCTCCTCGGCGATGCAGATTCATGGCGGGTATGGGTATCTGGAAGACTACCCGGTGGAGCGGTACTACCGGGACGCGCGGATCACGCAGATTTACGAGGGCACCAGCGAGATTCAGCGGATGGTGATCGCGCGAGAGCTCAAGCACTACCAGCTCTAACCTAGACACCGCAAACCAAAGTGGGAGCTGGCTTGCCTGCGATACAGGCACCTCGGTTTAGGTGAAAGACCGAGGTGATGCTATCGCAGGCAAGCCAGCTCCCACATTTTGAGCTCCAGTGTTGTTGAGATCGGGTTATTTATCTTTGAACACCGGCGCGCGCCTACGGGATGGCGATTGCCAGCGAACTCAAGAACTACCCACTCTAACCAATACACTGCAGAACCAATGTGGGAGCTGGCTTGCCTGCGAATACGGAGTATCAGTCACCGAATGTACCGACTGATCCACCGCATTCGCGAGCAAGCCCGCTCCCATATTTTGAGCTCCAGTGTTGTTGAGATCGGGTTACTTGTCTTTGAACACCGGCGCGCGCCTACGGGATGGCGATTGCCAGCGAACTCAAGAACTACCCACTCTAACCAATACACCGCAGAACCAATGCGGGAGCTGGCTTGCCTGCGAATACGGAGTATCAGTCACCGAATGTACCGACTGATCCACCGCATTCGCGAGCAAGCCAGCTCCCACAGGTTGATCTCCAGTGTTGTTGAGATCGGGTTACTTGTCTTTGAACTCCGGCGCGCGCTTGGCCACAAACGCCGCCATGCCTTCCTTCTGATCCTGCGTCGCAAACGCTGCATGAAACACTCGGCGTTCAAAGCGCACGCCTTCGGACAGGCTCACTTCAAACGCGCGGTTGACGCTTTCCTTGACCATCATGCTGATGGGCACCGATTTGCCGGCGATCAGTGTCGCCACCTTCAACGCCTCTTCCAGCAGCTCATCGGCCGCTACAATGCGCGCCACGATCCCGCAGCGCTCGGCTTCCACCGCATCGATAAAACGCCCGGTCAGGCACATTTCCATGGCCTTGGCCTTGCCCACCGCGCGGGTCAGGCGCTGGGTGCCGCCCATGCCCGGCAGTACGCCGAGGTTGATTTCCGGTTGGCCGAACTTGGCGCCATCGCCCGCCAGGATGAAGTCGCACATCAACGCGAGTTCGCAGCCGCCACCCAGGGCGAAGCCGTTGACGGCGGCAATGATCGGCTTGCGGCGGTTGGCCACGCGGTCGCTGTCGCTGAACAGGTCGTCCAGGTAGATCTGCGGGTAGGTCAGCTCGGCCATTTCCTTGATATCAGCCCCGGCGGCGAAGGCTTTTTTCGAGCCGGCCAGCACGATGCAGCCGATTTCAGGGTTGGCTTCCAGGCCATCCAAAGCCTGGTTCAGCTCGCTGACCAGTTGTGCATTCAAGGCGTTCAGGGCTTGCGGGCGATTAAGAGTAATCAGCCCGACGCGGCCCTGCACTTCAAGCAAAATGGTTTCGTAACTCATGTATCGGCTCCTTAAAGATTGCGTGAGATGACCATGCGCTGGATATCGCTGGTGCCTTCGTAAATCTGGCAGACCCGCACATCGCGGTAGATCCGCTCCAAGGGGAAGTCGCTCAGGTAACCGTAACCGCCCAAGGTTTGCAAGGCGGCCGAGCAGACTTTTTCGGCCATTTCCGAGGCGAACAGCTTGGCCATCGAGGCCTCGACCAAAGCCGGTTTGCCGCTGTCGCGCAAGGCGGCGGCGTAATGCACCATTTGCCGGGCGACCGCGATTTGCGTGGCCATGTCCGCCAGGCGGAACGCCACGGCCTGGTGTTCGATCAGGGCTTTGCCAAAGCTTTCGCGCTCACGTGCATAGTCGCGGGCGGCTTCAAACGCAGCGCGGGCCATGCCCACCGATTGCGAGGCGATGCCCACGCGGCCACCTTCCAGGTTGGCCAGGGCGATTTTGTAGCCTTCGCCCTCCTCCCCAAGCCGATTGGCCACCGGCACTTTTACGTCTTCAAACAGGATCTGGCAGGTGTCGGACGCATGCTGGCCGAGTTTGTCTTCGACCCGCGCGACCGTGTAGCCCGGTGAGTCGGTCGGCACGATAAAGGCGCTGATCCCACGCTTGCCGGCGGCCGGGTCGGTGACCGCAAACACAATCACGATTCCGGCGTTCTGCCCGGAGGTGATGAACTGCTTGCAGCCGTTGAGCACATAGTGATCGCCTTGCAGGCGTGCGCGGGTTTTCAGGCTGCTGGCATCGGAGCCGGCCTGCGGTTCGGTCAACGCAAAGGCGCCGAGCATGGCACCGCTGGCCAAGGGCTTGAGGAACTGTTCTTTCTGCTGATCGTTGCCGAATTTGAGAATCGGCACGCAGCCCACCGAGTTGTGCACGCTCATGATGGTCGAGCAGGCGCCGTCACCCGCAGCGATTTCCTCCAGAGCCATCGCATAGGCCAGGTAGCCGGTGTCGCAACCGCCCCATTGTTCGGGCACCAGCATGCCGAAAAAGCCCAGTTCGGCCATTTCGCCGATGGCTTCCTTGGGAAAGCGATGCTCGCGGTCCCATTCGGCGGCGAAGGGTTTTAAACGCTCTTGGGCAAATTGCCGAGCCGCGTCGCTGATTTGCAGTTGTTCGTCATTGGGCAGCATAAACGGTCCTTAATACACGCATTCAACGGCCATGGCCGTGGCTTCACCACCGCCGATACAGATGGCGGCAACACCGCGCTTGAGGCCTTTCTGGCGCAGGGCAGAGAGCAACGTCACCAGAATGCGCGCACCCGATGCACCAATCGGGTGGCCCAAGGCGCAGGCGCCGCCGTGGACATTGACCTTGCTGTGGGGGATTTCCAGCTTGCTCATGGTGACGAGACTGACCACTGCAAAGGCTTCGTTGATCTCGAACAGGTCCACGTCGCCGAGGTTCCAGCCGGTCTTGCTCATCAACTTGCGAATCGCGCCCACCGGCGCCACCGGGAACAACCCCGGCTCATCGGCAAATGCCGCATGCCCGTGGATCACTGCCAACGGTTTGAGACCGCGTTTATCCGCCTCGGACTGACGCATCAACAGCAACGCCGCCGCGCCGTCGGAAATCGAGCTGGAGTTGGCCGCCGTCACCGTGCCGCCTTCGCGGAATGCCGGTTTCAGGCTGGCAATCTTGTCCAGCCTGGCTTTCGGTGGTTGTTCGTCATGCAGGATGGTTTTTTGCTCTTTGCCCACGGTGACCTGCACCGCGACGATCTCGGCGGCAAAGCTGCCGTGGGTGATCGCCTCTTGGGCACGGGTCAGCGAGGCAATGGCGAAAGCATCCTGGGCCTCACGGCTCAAGCCGTTGTGCTCGGCGCAGTCTTCGGCAAAGGTGCCCATCAGGCGGCCCTTGTCGTAGGCGTCTTCGAGGCCGTCGAGGAACATATGGTCGAGCACCTTGCCGTGGCCCATGCGGTAGCCGCTGCGGGCGCGGTCCAGCAGGTACGGCGCGTTGGACATGCTTTCCATGCCACCGGCGATGACCACATCAACACTGCCGGCCAACAATGAATCATGGGCAAGAATGGTCGCTTCCATGCCCGAGCCGCACATTTTGTTGAGCGTGGTGCAGCGGGTGCCCTTGTCCAACCCGGCGCCCAAGGCGGCCTGACGCGCTGGCGCCTGGCCAAGGCCTGCGGGCAGAACGCAGCCAAACAACACTTCATCCACGGCATCGGTGGCAATGCCGGCACGTTCGACGGCGGCGCGAATCGCGGCGGCGCCCAATTGCGGCGCGGTCAGGCCTTTGAGGTCGCCCTGGAACCCGCCCATGGGCGTGCGTACGGCGCTGACGATAACGATGGGATCGTTCATAAAAAATCCTCCTTACTTGGCTGCCATGCGCAAGGCACCGTCGAGACGGATCACCTCGCCGTTGAGCATGCTGTTTTCAATGATGTGCCGCACCAGCGCGGCGTACTCGGCCGGTTTGCCCAGGCGTGGCGGGAATGGCACGCCGGCCGCCAGGGAGTCGCGCACCTCAGGGGTCATGCCGGCCATCATCGGCGTTTCGAAAATGCCCGGGGCGATGGTCATGACCCGAATGCCGAAGCGCGCCAGTTCGCGGGCGGCCGGCAGCGTCAGGCTGGCGATGGCGCCTTTGGACGCCGCATACGCCGCCTGGCCGATCTGCCCGTCAAAGGCTGCCACTGAGGCGGTGTTGATGATCACGCCGCGTTCGCCATCGGCATTCGCCTCGGTTTCGGCGATGGCCGCAGCGGCCAGGCGCAACAGGTTGAAGCTGCCGATCAGGTTGACGTTGATCACCTGGGCGAAGCTGGCCAGGGCGTGCGGGCCGTTTTTGCCGAGGATTTTTTCGCCGCGCACCACGCCCGCGCAGTTCACCAGCCCATGCAACCCGCCAAAGGCGGCGACAGCGGCTTGCACGGCCGCTTCGGCAGCGGCTTGCTGGCTGATATCCGCCACCGCGCTGCGAGCGTTATCACCGAGCTGTTTGGCCTTGGCCGCGACGGCCTCGGCATTCAGGTCGACCAACATCACCTTGGCGCCGGCGGCTACCAGCATTTCTGCGGTGGCCGCGCCGAGGCCCGAAGCGCCGCCGCTGACCAGGAATACCTTGTTTTCAATCTGCATCTTTATTTCCTTTGAAAGAGATCACGCCAGTGCCGCTTGAGCCTTGGCGATTTCCTGATTACGCAAAATAAAACGCTGCAGCTTGCCGCTCGGGGTCTTGGGCAAGTCGCTGACAAATTCGATTTCTCGCGGGTAGGCATGCGCGGCAAGGCGCTTGCGCACGTGCAGGCGCAGCTCTTCGGCGAGCTCCGGGGTGGCGCGGTACTGCGCGTTGATCACCACGAAGGCCTTTACCAGCTCGGTGCGTTCCGGGTCCGGCTTGCCGACCACGGCGGCTTCGACCACGGCCGGGTGCTCGACCAAGGCGCTTTCCACGTCGAACGGGCCTACGCGGTAGCCGGAGGTGGTGATCACATCGTCACTGCGCCCGACAAAACTGATGCTGGCGTCCGGGTTCAGCTCCACGGTGTCGCCACTGAGGTAGTACTTGCCGACAAACGCCTTGGTCTTCACGCCCTCGTAGCCGGCGAACCAGCACATCGGCGACTGTTCACGGTCAATGGCCAGGATTCCCGGCTGGCCGGCAGAGAGTTCCTGGTGATCGTCATCCAGCACCACAATGCGATGCCCCGGCGAGGCAAACCCGGCCGAGCCGACATGCACCGGGTGCTCAAGACCGTGGTGGTTGCACAACACCATGCCCAGCTCGGTCTGGCCGTAGTGGTCATGAATGGTCACGCCCAGGTTATCGGCGAACCAGCGGATCACCTCTGGGTTCAACGGCTCGCCCGCGCTGCTGACAATGCGCAGCTTGCCCTTGATCGAGCGGGCGAACTGCTCGCCACCGGCAATCAGCAGGCGGTACGCGGTCGGCGAGCCGGTGAGGTTGGTTATCGCGTATTTGTTAATCACCCGGCACGTGCTCTCCAGGGTGAACGGCCCATCGTAGAAGGTGATCGGGTGGCCCATGGACAACGGCCCGGTCACGCCGAAATAGATGCCGTAGGCCCAGCCCGGGTCGGCCACGTTCCAGAACGCGTCTTCGGGGCGCAGGTCCACCGCGTCGCGGGTGTAGCTCTGGAACGCAACAATCGCCTTGAGCGGCACCGACAAGGCTTTCGACGGGCCCGTGGTACCCGAGGTGAACATCAGCAGGAATGGGTCGTCTGCGCCCAGCAACACCGGCTCGCAGACATTTGAATAATTGGGCAATTCAGCCCAAAAGCTGTAATCGCCCCGCACGATGCCTTCGCCCTTGGCGCCGGCAACCGTGACAATGGTCGGGCAGCCCTCAACGTCGGCCAGCTTGGGCCGGTTTATCGCATCAGTGACCACCAAGGCCGCGCCGGAGCTGTTCAGCCGATGCTCAATGGCCTTGGGCCCGAACGCGGTGAACAATGGTTGATAGACCGCGCCGATGCGCCACGTGGCGAACACCACCACCAGCAGTTCCGCCGTGCGTGGCAGCAGGCCCGCCACCTTGTCACCGCGTTTGACGCCCTGGGCCAACAGGAAATTAGCGAAGCGGGCTGCCTGGTCTTGCAACTGGGTGAAGGTCGACGTCGCGCTTTGCCCGTCCTTGCCCTCCCAAAATAACGCGATGCGCCCCGGCAACGCGTGTCGGTCGCAGCATTCCACACAGGCATTCAGCGCCTGCAGGTTACCGGCCAGTGCGGCGTCGACGGTGTGCTGGTAATCAAACTCGGTGGTGGCAGCCAAATACTCACGCATCGCTTCAAATCCTTGTGTTTTTTATTTTCAGGACATTTTTGAGCATGTAAATCGCGGAAATAGTCGCTCTAGAGCCTTACAGCAGCAATGGTCAAAGCCTTCAACTTGGCTGACTGGTTTGGCCAATAGTTAATTCGCCACTGGCGTTACCCGCACTGCACGGCAGATACGGGTAAATATTGAGGGTTAGTGCACTTTGGCGGCTGTGGCTTCGAGCTCAACCAGAGCACCCGGCAGCGCGAGCCCAGCGACCTGCACAACCATGCGTACCGGTTTATTCGGTTGATTGCCGGTTGCAAAAAACTGGTTGTAACCTGCATGGAAGCCTGCGAGGTCCAGTTTGCCCTTACTGCGGGGGTCACCCACCAGATAGACCCGCAATTGAACGATGTCGCCCATGGTCAGCGCTTGCCTGGCCAGGGCGGCCTCTATACGGCCAAGCACGGAGACGGTCTGGACCTGCGTACTCCCATAGGCTTGCACGGTGTCTTTCGGGGCGCTTTTGTCGGCCACGTTCGGCAGCATTCCGCTGAGCAGATAGGTATGTGCATTGGGTGGCACCACAACGGCCTGCGACACTGGAAAGTCGGAGCCAGGAATGTGTACACGCTTTATTTGATTTGCCGGTGAAAGGTCCACACCTGCTGCCGCCAAGCTCGCTTTGGTGATGCCCACCCGCTTTGCCAACGCCGTCGGCAAGGTCGGCGGCGCACTGTCGCGCGGTACATCGATATTCAAGGCAAATACATGGATATTTCCTGCTTGTTCGACCCACCCTACAAACCAGCCGATGCCTGGGTCATCCTTCCCGGCCCAGCCAGTCTTGCCGTACAGGGTCCAATCTGTTCCTGTCTCCAGCTTGATGATTTCCCGTACCTCTGTTTGAACGGCCGCCGGGTATGGCAATTTCCCTTGTGCGAGGAGGGTAAGAAATATTACTTGCTCGATAGCACTGATCTGCAGCGAATCGTCGAGCCAGAATGTCTCCACTGAGTTGCCGATGATGCGGTTACCATAGTCGAGTGTATTCAGGTTCGCTTGCATCGGCTTCAAGCCGATACGCCGCGCAAGCTCCTGATAAGCCAAAACATTGGACGTACTGATAGCCTCCCGCAGGCTCATATCTTTTTCCCAGGCTTTGAGCATCTGCGGCTTGCCATCGTGGCGATAGAACACCTCGTCGACGCTGCTGACGCTGGCGGTCTGCAAGCCGATCAGGCTATTGGGAATCTTGAACGTGGACGCAGGAATAAAGCGTGTCGCAGCGCGTTTCTGATCATGGCCAACCCACTGGCCAGTCTTCGTGTCATACAACACGAATGTGCCGGTTACGTTGGCGTTCTTGAATACTTCATCAATGGCGGGGCTGGTTCTCAGTTCGATGGCCAATGCCGGGACGGCGAGCAGCAGACCGGCGACCAAAAAAATACGCTTGAGCAACATGCGTAGCTTCCTTTTAAGTTTAGGGATCATTTGGCCCGCGACTAACCGGTCGGTGATCATAGGATTCGAACTCTGCGAAGGTAAGCGTCCGCCTGTTTCCAAATATTTGTGGCTGCGCGACACCTCGTTAGGGTGCTGATAGACCCTGCCGATGATGCTGTTGGCGCAAGTGATTGGACGCACCTCATTCCAGCTTCTAACCTGATGGCCTGCGCCACCGAAGAAGCTTCCCCGCGATGATTGTGCGTCCCAAACCCAACCTCCTGGGTATCCTGTTTTCCCTCAAGGGTTCGATTGCCAAGCGCATTGCCCTGCGCAGCCTGCTGGTTACGTTACTGGCCTCGGTGATCGTGCTGGTCGAAACCCTGCACCCGGCCTATTTTTCCAAGGTCAATGCCACGCCCTTCACCTTGCTGGGGTTGTCGCTGTCGATCTTCATGAGCTTTCGTAATAACGCCTGCTACGACCGCTGGTGGGAAGGCCGCAAGCAGTTGGGGCAGATGGTCATTGAGGTGCGCTCGCTGATTCGCGAAACCCAGGTGCTGGGTGACCCGGTTCAACGTGCCGGGTTGCTGCGTGGCCTTTGCGGCTTTGCGCATGGTTTGGTTGCGCGCCTGCGCCATGAGGACGAGGCTTGCGCGATAAAACCCTGGATCGGCGTTGACCCGGCGCACCCCAACCTCCCCGACCATGTAGTGCAACAGTTGGGTGCGCGGTTTTCCCAGCTGGCCGTACAAGGCGTGATCAGCGAATGGCGCTACACCCAGCTGGAAACCCGACTGGTCAGCCTGAGCCAGGTGCAGGCCGCGTGCGAGCGGATCAAACACACGCCACTGCCCTTCCCCTATACCTTGCTGCTGCACCGCACCATTTACCTGTTCTGCATTCTGCTGCCGTTCGCCATGGCCGAGCCATTGGGTTGGTTGACGCCGGTGTTCACCGCCATCGTCAGCTACACCTTCTTTGGCCTGGATGAAATTGGCGACGACCTGGAAGACCCGTTCGGCTTTGATGAAAACGACCTGCCCTGCAATGCCATCGTGCGCACTCTGGAGCGTGAGATTCTCGCGGCGCTGGGCGAAGTCGACTTGCCGCCTGCTTTGGAGCCGATTGACTACGTGTTGACCTGATGTGGGTTTGACACCCGCCGTGGTCTGACCGAAGCTGATGGCTTTGCGATAGCTGCCCCCAGCTTTTGGACGCCTGCATGTCAAAGTCACGCCGTTACTCCATCATCGGCCTGTGCGCCCTGTTGTTAATTGTATTGCTCACCTGGTTTTTCTCCCGCGCAACTCCGGTGGCCGTGCCGCCGGCCATTGCCCATGGTTACGCCAAAGCCTTGAAACAGGCACATAACGGTGAACCAGGCGCGGCGCGGGTGCTGTATCAACAGCTTGGGCGACCGGACCTGTCGCCTGAACGGCGCGCGGCATTGCACGCTGAATTGCCCAACTACCCAAGCCCCCAGGCACTGAAGCTCGCCGATAAGGACTTGGCCAATGATTCGCCGTTGGTGCGTGAGGCGGCGATCCACAGCATCGTCGGCCTGGTGCCCAGCGGCCAACGCGTCTTGTTACTGGGGCCCGTGCTGGATGATCCCGAACAGGAAGTGCGCTTTGCTGCCGCCAATGCCTTGCTCGGCCTGTCGCCGGATACCTTGGGCCTGTATTTCGGCCCTTTGCAGCAGGTACTCGATGAGTTCGTGAAAAAGCTCAAGGGCCAGCCCGAAACCGCTGAAGGCTGGATTCAGTTGGCGCGCCTGTACATCCACAGCGTTCTGCTGCCGGACGCGCAAAATGCGCTGGAGCAGGCCATGCGTTTGCAGCCGGACAACCTGCAAGCCGTGGTGGCGCAGATCGAGCTGTTGGACAAGCAAGGCAAGACAGACGAATCCCGCCAATTGCTGGCGCGGCAACTGGCGGCGCACCCGGAATCCGCCTACTTGCAGCACGCGCTGGGCATGTGGCTGCTGCACCATGGCGAGCGCCCTTACGCCCTGCTCGGCCTGTCCAAGGCGGTGGAGCTGGAGCCGGACAATCAAGACTACCGTTACGACCTGGCCACCACCCTGCACGCCCAGGAAGAACTGGAAGCGGCCCAACGCCAGTTGGAAGAAATCATTCAACGCCATCCCGCCAACCGCAAAGCCCGCGTGTTGCTGGTCAACTACTGGAAAGAAACCGGCCAATTGCAGAACGTGCAAGTTTTGCTGGCCCAGCTTGAGCAACAGAACCCAGACGACCCGGCCCTGCAGCAAGGCCTTTAACCCGGCTGAAAAACTTGTAAATCCAAAGCCGCATTGTACAAATATCAGCAAACGTTGAACCGCCACGGGCCACTACGGTCAAGTAAATATGGCGCGCCCAAGGCGGCGCGCTCCTCTACTTGTACGTGACCCGAGGGCACTTCTTGTCTACATCCAAAGAGCTGTTCAGTGAAAAGGCGGCCACCGGTATCGAAGGTCTTGATGACATTCTTTCCGGCGGGCTATCACGCAGCCACCTGTTCCTTTTGGAAGGCGAACCTGGCACCGGCAAAACCACCGTAGCGCTGCACTTTCTGCAAGCCGGCGCGAAAAACGGTGAGCGATCCCTGTATATCACCCTGTCCGAAACCGAGCGCGAATTGCGCCAGGGCGCCAAGTCCCACGGCTGGGACCTGGCTGACAACATCCATATCTTCGAACTCACCCCACCGGAAAACTTGCTCAATGCTGACCACCAGCAGAGCTTGCTGTACTCCTCTGACCTGGAACTGGGCGAAGCCACCCGCCAGATCTTTGAAGTGGTCGAGCGGGTCAAGCCGACCCGCGTGGTGCTCGACAGCCTGTCGGAGATCCGCCTGCTGGCGCAAAGCTCCTTGCGTTATCGCCGCCAGATCCTGGCGATCAAGCACTACTTTGTGCGCTACGACGCCACGGTGCTTTTGCTGGACGATTTGACCACCGAATCCCTGGATAAAACCGTGCACAGCGTGGCGCACGGCGTGATTCGCCTGGAAGAGTTGACCCCCAGCTACGGCGCCGAACGCCGCCGCGTGCGGGTGGTGAAATACCGTGGCCAGAAATACCGCGGCGGTTTCCACGACTTCACCATCATGGGCGACGGCATCCATGTGTTCCCGCGCCTGGTGGCGGCTGAGCATCGCGGCGGTTACATGCGCCAGACCCTGAGCAGCGGCATCACCGCGCTGGACGACCTGATGGGCGGCGGCGTCGAGACCGGTTCCAGCAGCTTGATCCTCGGCCCGGCCGGTACGGGCAAGTCGCTGATTTCGATGGTCTTTGCCGCTGCCGCCGTGGCCCGTGGCGAAAAAGCCGCGCTGTTCATCTTCGATGAAGAGCTGGGTTTGTTGTTCGAACGTATGCGCAACATGGGCATTGACCTGGCCGCGCTGCAAGCCACTGGCAATCTGCTGATTGAGCAGGTTGACGCCGCCGAGCTGTCTCCCGGCGAGTTCTCGCACCGGGTACGCCGTTGCGTCGACGAAGGCGGGATCAAAACCGTGGTCATCGACAGCATCAACGGCTACCAGGCCGCCATGCCGGAAGAAAACGCGCTGATCCTGCACATGCATGAATTGCTGCTGTACCTGAACCGCCGGGGCGCGGCGACCTTCATGACCGTTGCCCAGCACGGGCTGGTCGGCGACATGCAAGCGCCGGTCGACATCACTTACCTGGCTGACACCGTGATTCTGCTGCGCTACTTCGAAGCCTTGGGCAAAGTGCGCCGAGCCATTTCGATCATCAAGAAACGCACCGGTGCCCACGAGTCGACGATTCGCGAATACCGCATCGGCAGCCGTGGCATGACGGTGGGCGAACCCCTGGACAATTTCCAGGGCGTGCTGCGCGGCATTCCGACGTACATGGGCGCCGGCTCGCCTCTGCTCAAGGATGAGGGCTAGTGACCCGCCTGTCTCCCACGTCCGAGCGTGCGATCATCCTGGCGCCCTTGGGCCGTGACGGCTCACTGGCGCTGATGATGCTTAACGAAGCCGGTTACAGCGGCATCATTGCCAGTGGCCTGACACATTTATGCGAAGCCCTGGAACAGGGCGCCGGCTTGCTGGTGATTGCCGCCGAAGCCCTGCGCGGCGTAGATATCGAACCGCTGCTGGAGCACTTGCATCAACAGCCGGCCTGGTCGGACTTGCCGATTGTGTTGATGACTCACCACGGCGGAACCGAACAGAACGGCTCCTCGCACCTGGGCGGGCTGCTGGGCAACGTGACTTTTTTGGAGCGGCCCTTCCATCCGGTGACGCTGATCAGCCTGGTGAGTGCAGCCCTGCGCGGTCGACGGCGGCAATATGAAGCCCGCGACCGTTTGATCGACTTGAGCGAAAGCGAGCTGCGCCTCCAGCGCACGCTGGAGACCCTGGAACAGCAAGTCGAAGAACGTACGGCGCAACTGCGTAACAACGAAGAAGCGTTGCGCCAGTCACAAAAAATGGAAGCCGTGGGCCAATTGACCGGCGGCATTGCCCATGACTTCAACAATATGCTCACCGGGATTATCGGCAGCCTCGAGCTGCTGCGCCGACGCGTGTCGCGCGGCAAGCTCGACGACCTCGACAGCCTGATCGACCTGGGCGTGACGTCGGCTAACCGCGCCGCCGGCCTGACCCACCGTTTGCTGGCGTTTTCCAGGCGCCAATCGCTGGACTCCAAGCCCGTGGACATCAACCAGTTGGTGACGTCGATGGGCGAGCTGCTGCAACGCAGCATCAACGAAAGCATCGCCCTGCAGATGCGCCTTACCGAACACCTCTGGACCGCCGAAGCCGACCCCAACCAACTGGAAAGCGCCCTGCTCAACCTGGTGATCAATGCGCGGGACGCGATGCCCGGCGGCGGCCAATTGGTGGTTGAAACCACCAATCGCCACCTCGACAGCGTATTCACCGCCGCCTACGGCACGTTGACGCCCGGTGACTACGTCGAACTGAGCGTCAGCGACACCGGCTGTGGTATCCCGGAACACCTGATGGGCCGCGTATTCGATCCGTTTTTCACCACCAAACCCATCGGCCAAGGCACCGGCCTTGGCTTGTCGATGATCTATGGCTTTGCCCGCCAGTCCCATGGCCATGTAACGATCCACAGTGAAGTCGGCAACGGCACCACCGTCAGCCTGTTCCTGCCGCGTTTCGTCGGCGAAATGATCACGCAAGAGCCGCTGAACCCAACACTGCTGCCGTTCGCCAATGCCGGTGAAACGGTGTTGATCGTAGAGGATGACCCGGCGGTGCGAGTGCTGGTGTGCGCAGTGCTCAAAGAGCTGGGCTATGCCTTCGTCGAGGCGGGTGATGCCGATACGGCGCTGCCCATTATCGAGTCTGAGCAGCGTATCGACCTGCTGATCAGCGACGTTGGCCTGCCCGGCATGAACGGCCGGCAGATGGCGGAGATCGGTCGGCAGCTACGGCCGGACCTCAAGGTGTTGTTTATTACCGGTTACGCCGAGCACGCTGCGGTGCGCGGTGGGTTTCTCGACACGGGGATGCAGCTGATCACCAAGCCGTTCACGTTTGATCTGTTGACGGCAAAAGTGCGGGAGATGATCCAGGGCTAGCAACGAGCGGATACGACTTTAGTAGGAAAAGATGGAATCGATGCGTGTTTTTCTCCACGAAACGCTAAGGCGTACGTACGAAAAACCTAAATCCGCATCGACCGGGGGAAAATTCCATCAATGAATATATCCGTTTCCAATCTGCTCCAATCTGCCCCGCGTTGGCCCCGCAGTGTCATCCAGCCCGCCGAGGGGAGATCACAGGCCCTCTCCTCCGCCCAAGGCTCAGTGATAAGCACCACGCAACCGACCGATGAAACACCTGAGGCCAGCGGTGACAAAGCATTGACAAGGTTGTACGCCGACACGCTGCTTAAGTGTGTACAGGCCGAACCGATTCAGGATCCTCACGACTCAATCATCAATAATATTCCGCCGACGTCGACGTTCGGGCAATGGCGAACCCATCTGCATAACCTGCTCAAAAGCCCGCAGATGAAGAGCTGGGCCGAAGAGAAAAATATTGATCTGTCCAAAGGCTTAATGATCAATGCCACGCCCGGAAACATCGTCTGCTCGGTCGCGGGCGTAACCCAGTCCATCAACTACCACGACTTCATCGGCTGGCCCCTGCTCGTGAGTGCAGTCAAAGCGCTGGCGCCTTCCGGTGGCCTCGTCAGGGTCGGGGCGCAAAATACCGCCAGTGCGCAAGACGTCGCGCGTTTTTATGGCGAAGTTATCCCCAGCGACTTCCGCGTCAGCTCACCTGATTACAAGAAACTCCTGATGCAACGTGCCGAGCAGCTGCAAGCTCAACCTTTTTCGGTCAATGATCTCAGGGGCGACCTGAGTCATGAAGCGTCGGGACTGGGCGATTTGAATAATCAAACCGCCCTATGTACGCAGATACGTACCGAGCTGCACCTTAAGTTGGCGGAGGTGGAAATCACGTCGCAGCCCGGCTATGTGGAAAGCTTTTGGCCCTTCAAGACTGCCGAAGATCGCGTAAAACCCTTTACCCCCGCCCATCAAGACGCCTTTAAACGTATTACATTGCAGGTAGATCCTGCTTCTTCCTATTACTGGCAGCACAACCTGAAACCCGGCGCAACCGTCAGCCTGTATCAGTTCATGGTTGACCAAGGCATGCGCCTTCCACAGAACTTTGATGAGCTGATGAACCTTGCGCAAGCGCTGCAGACCGCTCCACCTGTAACGCCTGCCCACGGCGATGGTGGCGGAGCGCTGTCTTGGCCCGTACCGCTGAGTAACGAGGCGCAGCGCAAGCTCCATTCCAGGTCGGTTACATTCCTGGAATGGACGCCAGACTCGTCTATCCTTGGCTATTTGACCCGCAACCTTCACTGGGGAACGAACACCCTCAATCATTTTCCGCATCAGGTGATCGGCGAGATCCTCCAATCAGACAAAGCTCAAAAGATGGGCGCGGACACTCAGGACGCCTTCCAGGGAATAGCGACGCCTCAAAGCATCAATGACTGGGTACTGGCACAGATCCACGCCTCGCTTGACAAGGAGAGTATCTTTACCAACCCACCGGCCTCCTCAAGAACCAAGGCCGCAGGATTTGACCTGACCAGCAGCAGCCACTGGAACCAACACCCGTCCGCCATTCGCAAGGCGCTGGCTGATCACTTGATCCGCCAGAAAAAAGCCACGGCGCAGATGGCCCCCATTGCTGTGCATTTACTCTTGTCGCGCAAGGCGCCGGAACTCCTGGTCAAGGACATACCCGAGCAAGTGACCTACGGGACCCACACGTGGGTGACGTTGAGTACCGCAGTAGCGCGTATCGAGGCGCAGGCTCCCGGCTCGAGCAGCCACATGACGTTTGCGCAAGTCATGCTGCGTGCCGACCTGGCACCGGTTACCGCTGAAGACCGGTTAGTTGAACAGACAGCTCAATACACCGCCCTGAAAGATTGGGGCGTCGTCCATGGCTTGATCACGCCGAACAGCCGCGATGAATACACCGAGGCGCAGATGGGCACCGTAAGGGCGGCCTTCAGCAAGCAAGTGGCTGAGTTGAGCGCCGCTTCCAAGACGCTCGCAACGGATATGCCCGACTTTCCGCGCAGGGCACGGGATAACTTGAAACAGGTGTACGGCGACTTACCTTTTGACGACAAGTGCATAACCTTCACGCCCGAAAATCGCGATGAGCCAGGCCCTTACTCTATTTCGGACATTTACCGTAAAGGCATGCTGGAGCATTCTGAGCGCACGATGGTTTCCAGTAACACCGAGATAGACGTGTCGTTGATCAGGCAACGTGCTGACCAAGTGCCGAGTATTTATAAGGTTGAGGCAGATTTTAAACGCGACCTTCCACTTTATTTTAATAACGTTGAAGCGGCCGTAGCGGCGCAAACCAAAAACCTGATCTCTAAACTACCGCTGCCAGAGCGCAAGTTTATTGAGAATGGCAGATTGACTATCGTCAAGGAGATCCTCTTTCAAACGAATAATTTCGGCGCAACCACCGAAAAAAGAGCGACCCCCAACTGCTTGAAGATAAAGAGTGAGCTGGCGGGTGAAACACGCGTCTATACCCTGAATTTATCGACTAATAGCATTCACGTACGCCACGCGACAAGCGCGTTTGCCCCGCAGCCAAAACCTACTGAATTCCGCGCAGGCATTAGTCAGACTCATCTGGAGCCGGTAGTGCCTGACGGCAACTACAACGCCCACATCCTCTTCCCCAAAGGTGACACTGGCGTCCCTGACAGTTACTTCAGCGAGCGCACGCAATACATCGCTGATGCCATGGTTAAAGACACCGGCATTCGAGAGTACGCAAGCGCAGCCAAGGGCACGACCACGTTCGACACGGAAGTTCCATTTTATAAAAGGGCGCGTGAGTTTTTACTCGACCTTATTCCTCTTCGTTCTGCCATTCGTAACTTTCAGCAAGGTAATATTGGCGCGGGCATTGGTGATTTGGCGCTGGACGCCCTGGGCTTTGTCATCGGTCTTGGGGCCGCTGCAAAAGGCGCTAAAGTCCTCAAGGCCGGGGCCACGGTAGGCCAACATGTCAGCCGTGTCGCAAGTATCCTTGGGCGTGCCGCCATTGGCTCGCTCAACCCCTTGGACGGTGTGGGTGCGTTGTTGGGCGCTGTGGCAAAAGGCGGCAAAACCGTGCTGTCGAAAGGTCTCAAAGGTGTCAGAACGTTGACCGGGGCCGCTTCCAACTATGATGTGATCAAGGCGTTCAAACAATTCGATGCAGGCGCGATCGGTACATTCAAGGCCCAGGGCGTAATCGTTGAGGGCGCAGGGGTGATGAAGACTGGAAAATGGTATGCGCTCGACGCAGTCACCCGGAAGCCTTGTGGCGTCCCCCTCGACGGTTTCTTACCTTCTGCGCGTGCCGACCTTGATGAACTCGGAAAATGGCAAAGCTTTATTCAGTCCCAGTCACCCGAGTCAAAGCGGATCCAAAAAGAGTGGAGCGAATTGCTTGAAAACACTAAAAACGGCCCGAACAAGGCGTTATTTGAAAACGGTTACAACGGTGGCTTGCCCAAGGACGTTGCGGGCTACTCGGCGAAGATGAAAGCTGAAGACGTAATGAAGTTGGCCGTCAACCATAAAACACTGACGGCGCAAGAACTGGGGATTCTCGCCCGGCACCGTGAACGGCTCGCTGTTCAACATGGGCTGAGGAGTGCCAATAAGTTTTCGGAAAATGTAAGTTCTGTGGGCGGAACGCTGATACCCCTGCCGCAGGTGCTCTACCTCAGCCAAGTCAATCCGCTCAGCGGAGGGCAATGTGCGGCACTTTCACGCGTAATGGCTCATGCAATTGAGGAGGGAAAGGAACTGACGTTGATGGGTAACTTATTCGAAGCGGCGGCCAATCCCACCGCTGCGCCGGCTAGAAAGTTCATATCTGCACTCAGCGATGTGCAAAAACAGGTGACCAGCCCTGTCATGTTTCATGGGGCACAGCCGACTCGACAAATCTCACCTGTGGAGATTGTCCCTGAGTTGGCCAGCACGATAGGCAACAAAACGCTGATGATGAGTATGCCCGGGCACGCGGTAATGGCCGGCGTGGCGGGCGAAGGCGTGAATAGAAAATACTTTTTCTATGATCCAAATTTCGGTATCGCTACCTTTTCAGACCCGGAAATGATGAAGCGTGGCCTGGACAAAATCTTCAATGATAAAAAGCTGCCGATTCAGTACACAACGTACGGCAGCACGACAAACACGCTTGAGTTCAAAATCAGCGTACATGACGACTCATGGATAAATGCGGCCAGTGTTAATCGAAAATCGGTAACGCATCTGTACGAAGACTCTCTGTTCCCACCACGCAGTACGGTACAGCCTGAATCCGTACCTGCAAACGCCGCAACGGCAGCCTCCGCCAAGCCGGAATCGGTGTTTGTTCCAGAATACGATTCGGCAACGGTCATCGACACCCGCACTGTGCTCACTACCCGCGGTATCAGCGACTGCACGGCGATCGTGATTCTTTCGGACCTCAAGGAGGGTATTTACCACAAGCGAACCCTGATGCACCTGCGAGGCAGCTCGTTGAACGAACTGCAATCCAAGGCACTGAGAGACGCACAGGCTTCATTTGGCGACGGTGCTGCAAAACTTATTGTGGTGGGAGGCGACAACACCTGGCGCCCATACGGAATAGCGTCGGTGTTGAAGCAGGAGCAAAACGGGGAAACGCTGCTGCGGGATCTGGCCACTCAGCACCCGAACTCAATCACGATCACTACCGCCAGTGGCATTGACGTCAAGCCGAATGGGACATTCGAGTTGATCGAAGGCAATCGTCCAGTGAGCGAGTTCACGCAACGCCAAAAGCAGGAGGTATTGGGTTTTATTGACTGACATCGAGGTTGTCGGCGAGGAGCTACTCTCGCCGGCAGATCGCGGGCAAGCTAGCAGTCAGGCCAGCAAACGCTGGATATGCTCTTGCAGCGTATCCAGGTCAAACGGCTTGGCCAGGATCGGCGCGTTACGCGTGATCGGGCTGTTGCAGTCGAGGATTTCTTGCGGGTAACCGCTGATAAAGATCACTTTCAATTCCGGCCGCAGCTTGATCGCCGGCTCAGCGATCTGCACCCCGGAAATGCCGCCCGGCAGGCGGTAGTCGGTGACCATCAGGTCCAGGTGCGGCTTGGTCGCGAGGATCTCGAAGGCCTGCTCCCCATCAATTGCCTTCAAGACCCGATAGCCCAACCCTGCCAGGTATTCACCCAGCACAAACATAATGGATTCGTCGTCCTCGACGATCAGAACGACATCTTGTGCATCTTCACTCATGGGAAGCCTTTGTCCGGTCAATTGCTGCAGTTACGACCATGGGGTCACGCAGAGGTTGCGTCGAGGTGACGATTGATTTCATGTCGACACCTCAAGCGGCAGGCACACCCGGAACAGCGCACCCTCGCCTATCTGGCTTTGCACTTCGATGGTGCCGCCGTGGGCCGCCACGATCTGCTCGGAAATAAACAGCCCCAGGCCCAGGCCCGCCGAGACGTGGCTGGCGGACACCCGCTCGAACTGCTGAAAAATACGCTTCTGGTTGTCTTCGCTGATGCCGATGCCATGGTCGCGCACCTCAACCCGCGCTTCGCCATGCGCGGTGTACACGCGCACCTCTACCGGGCTTTTGGCCCCATAGCGCAAGGCGTTGGTCAGCAGGTTGGATACCACTTGCTCGATGCGAAACTCATCCCAATTGCCCTCCACCGGGCCTTCGGTCTCCAAGTGCATCGAGGACTCGGCCGCCGCCACTTGCGGTGCGAAGTTTTCCACCAGGTTGTGCACCAACTGGGTGAGGTCGAAACGCGCCGGGCGAATCGACAGTTTGCCGGTGCGGATGCGCGACACGTCGAGCATGTCTTCAATCAGGCGTATCAGGCTTTTGATCTGGCGCTCATCGCGGTCGACCATCGCGTGCATCTTGTCCAGGGTGAACGCCGCGGCGTTATCCCGGGCCAAGTGCATCTTGCGCAGCTGGGTTTCGAGGATCAGGCCGTTAAGCGGCGTACGCACTTCGTGCGCGACGATCGACATGAAGTCATCGCGCATGCGCACCGCTTGCTCCAGTTCGGCCTGGGTGGCTTGCAGGCGCGTCAGTAGCAGCTCCTGCTCGCGACGGCTGCGCTCCAGGGCTTCCACCTGCAGTTTCATGGCCTTGCTCTGGCGATACAGGTCGACGAACACATTGACCTTGCTCTTTACCGCGTGGATATCCAACGGTTTGTGCAGGAAGTCGACGGCGCCGCTTTCATAACCCTTGAAGGCATAGTTGAGTTCGCGGCCGGCGGCGCTGACGAACACAATCGGGATATTTTTGGTTTTTTCGGTGCCGCGCATCAGTTCGGCCAGCTCGAAACCGTTCATGCCGGGCATCTGCACGTCGAGAATCGCCATGGCGAACTCGTGCTCCAGCAACAGTGACAAGGCCTCATCGGCACTCAATGCCTTGTAGACCTGGCGATCCTCGCGCTTGATCAGCGCTTCGAGGGCCAGCAGGTTTTCCGGCAGATCGTCGACGATCAGCAGTTTGGCCTGGATATTACTTAACATGGGGAAGATTCCAGGGAAGCGAGCAATGAGGCAATGCGGCTCAAGGTCAGAATATGGTCGGGTGTATGCAACGCCAGGGCCGCCAACGGCATCACGGCAATCCGTGCTTCAGTGGGGTCTTGGACGACGGTAGTGCCACCCGATTGTTTGACGTGGACCAGTCCACGGGCGCCATCCTGGTTGGCGCCGGTCAGTAGGATCGCGAGCAACCGCTTGCCGTAGGCATCGGCGGCTGACGAAAACAGGTAATCGATGGCAGGCCGCGAATGATGCACACGGTCTTCCTGGCTCAAGGACAGGCTGCGGTCATGCTCTACCGAGAGGTGATAGCCGGGCCCGGCGAAGTACACAGTGCCCGCCTCGATTGCTTGCTTGTCTTGCGCTTCCTTCACCGGAATACGCAGGCGCCGTGCAAACACTTCCGCCAACTGGCTGCGACGCTCATCCGGCAGGTGCAGCACCGCAATGATCGGCAGGCCAAAGCCCTCAGGCAGCTCGCCAAATATCTTCAGCAACGCCTCGACGCCGCCGGCGGAAGCGCCGACGACGATGGCCTCAATCCCGCTGATCGGGTTGGCTTGCGCGTCGTTCATGATTTTCGGTAGATCCGTTCCTGCTTGACCAAGGGTTCGAATTGCTTGCTATAGGCAGAAAAATCCAGGGTTTCCTTACTGCCCAGCACCAGGAAGCCGCGATGACACAGCGACTCATGAAACAATCCGAACGCACGATCCTGCAATTTTTTATTGAAATAAATCAGTACGTTACGGCATGAAATTAATTGAGTCTCTGAGAATACACTATCAGTCGCCAAACTATGATCGGCAAAGGTGACGTTCTCGCGCAGGGTCTTGTCGAAGATCGCGTAATCGTAGGCCGCGGTGTAGTAGTCGGCAAATGAACATTGGCCGCCGGCCTGCTGATAGTTGGCAGTGTAGGCGCGAACATTCTCCAGGGAAAAAATCCCCTGCTTGGCTTTATCCAGGGAGGCGGGGTTGATATCCGTCGCGTAAATGATGGTGCGCTCCAGCAAACCCTCTTCACGCAGCAGGATCGCCATGGAGTACACCTCCTCCCCCGTGCTGCAGCCGGCGATCCAGATCTTGATCGACGGGTAGGTCTTGAGCAATGGCACCACTTCCTGGCGTATAGCCAGGAAGTGCGATGGGTCGCGAAACATCTCGCTGACCGGAATCGTCAGAAATTGCAGCAACTGCATGAACGCAGCCGGGTCGTGCAACACCCGCTCCTGCAGTGCGGAAATGGTTGCGCAGTCAAACTGACGCAGGGCATGCGCCACGCGGCGTTTGACCGACGCACCGGAATAGTCTCGAAAGTCGTAGCTGTACTTGAGGTAAATCGCCTCAATCAGCAGGCGCAGCTCAATGTCGCTGCTTTTTTCCAAAAAAACGTTCTCCACTTAAATGCGTTCCATCTTGGGTAGCCATACGCGAATCAGTGAGAACAGACGGTCCAGATCAATCGGCTTGGCCAGGTAATCGTTGGAGCCCGCCGCGAGGCAACGTTCCTGATCGTCCTTCATGGCCTTGGCTGTCACCGCAATGATCGGCAGCTTTTTCCAGCGCGGGTCCTGGCGAATCAAGGCGGTCGCCTCGTAACCGTCCATTTCCGGCATCATCACGTCCATCAGCACCAGGTCGATATCGTCGACTTCATTGAGTTTGTCGATGGCCTCACGGCCGTTACGCCCGATCACCACCACGGCGCCCTTGTGCTCCAGGGCGCTGGTCAGGGCGAAGATGTTACGCACATCGTCGTCTACCAACAGGATCTTGCGCCCCTCGAAGACCTTGTCGCGGCTGCGCGCGGTCTTGAGCATCTTCTGGCGGTCATGGGACAGCTGGGATTCGACTTTGTGCAGAAAGAGTGTCACTTCGTCCAGCAAGCGTTCAGGTGAGCGTGCGCCCTTGATGATGATCGAGCGCGAATACTTGCGCAGCTCGGCTTCTTCATCGCGGGTCAGGTTGCGCCCGGTGTAGACGATTACCGGCGGGAACGAGCAGATATCCTCGGTGGCCATGCGCTTGAGCAGCTCGTTGCCGAGCATGTCCGGCAGCTTGAGGTCGATGATCATGCAGTCGTAGATGTTGGTGCGCAGCAGGTCCAGGGCGGCCTGGGCATAACCGACATCGGTGATTTCAATGTCGTCGTCGCCGATCAGGCGGGCAATGCTGTCGCGCTGCAGGTCATCGTCCTCCACCAGCAATACGCGCTTGACCTTCTGGGTCAGCTTGGCCTCCAGGCGCGCAAATACGTCCTTGAGCTCTTCGCGGGTGGTCGGCTTGACGGCGTAACCGATGGCGCCCATGTGCATGGCGGCTTCGACGCGGTCTTCCACGGAAATCACGTGCACGGGAATGTGGCGGGTGCTGGCGTGTTCTTTCAGGCGTTGCAGTACGGTCAGCCCGGAATGGTCCGGCAGGCGCATGTCCAGCAGGATCGCGTCCGGGACGAATTCCTCGGCCAGGCTGTAGCCTTCGTCCGCGCCATGGGCAACCAGGCAGTTGTAGCCCAGCTCGTGGGCCAGGTCGAACAGAATGCGCGCGAAGTTCGGTTCGTCTTCCACCACCAGGATGCAGCGGGTGGTGAACGGTGCCTTGTCGCGGTCATCGGCAAAGCGCGGGATCTGCTGGGCATCCGCCACCGGCAACGGCGAGATCGCGATGGGCTTGGGTGTCGGCGCAGCCACTACTTGGCGCGGCGGCTCGACAGGCGCGGCGCCCTCCTCGCGCTCCACGTACTGCTGCGGCAGTACCAAGGTAAACACACTGCCCTTGCCCGGTTCGCTGGTCACGCTGATAGAGCCGCCGAGCAACGTTGCCAGGTCGCGGGAGATCGACAAGCCCAGGCCCGTGCCGCCGTAGCGGCGGTTGGTGGTGCCATCGGCCTGACGGAAGGCTTCAAAGATGCTTTCCTGCTGATCGGGGGCAATGCCGATGCCGGAGTCACGCACCGTAAACGCAATGCCCTCGCCCGGCGCACCCGACACCGACAGGCTGACCTCGCCTTGTTCAGTGAACTTGACCGCGTTGGACAACAGGTTTTTGAGGATCTGCTCCAGGCGCTGGCGGTCGGTAAACAACAGCGTCGGTGCACCTTCCTGAACCTCCACCTGGAAACTTAGCTTGCGGTCGGCGGCCAGCGGTTCGAACATGCCGCGCAGCCCGTCCACCAGGCGCACGACGCTGGAGTTTTCCGGACGCACTTCGAGCTTGCCGGCCTCTACCTTGGAAATATCCAGGATGTCGTTGATCAGGTTGAGCAAGTCATTGCCGGCCGAGTAAATCGACTCGGCAAACTTGACCTGCTCGGCGCTGAGGTTTTCCTGGGGGTTTTCCGCCAACAGCTTGGCCAGGATCAGCGAGCTGTTCAGTGGTGTGCGCAGCTCGTGGGACATGTTGGCGAGGAATTCGGACTTGTACTTGCTGGAGCGCTGCAATTCGTCGGCGCGGTCTTCCAGTTCAAGCTGGGCTTTGTTGAGTTCAACGTTTTTTTGGTCCATGGCGTCGCGCTGCTCGGCCAGGGTCTGGGTTTGCTCGGCCAACTGCTCGTTGGTCTGCTCAAGTTCGGCTTGCTGGGTTTCCAGGTGGGCCTGGGATTCCTTGAGGATGCGCGACTGCTCTTCGAGTTCTTCGTTGGCGGTCTTGAGTTCTTCCTGCTGCACTTGCAGCTCTTCGTTGAGCTGCTGGGTTTCGGCCAATACTTCCTGCAGGCGCTGACGGTAGCGCGCGGCTTCGATGGACGTGCCGATATTGCCGGCAATCAGTTCCAGCAGTTCGACGTCACGCTCTTGCAGCGGGCGCAGGAAACCGAGTTCGATCACCCCGTTGACACGGTCGTCATCACTGGTTGGCATCACCAGAACGCTGCGGGTCGGGCCTTCACCCAGGCCCGAACTGACCTTGAAGTAGTCCACCGGCACATCGTCCAGGCGAATCAGGCGATCGAGCTGGGCGGCCTGCCCAACAATGCCTTCGTCGCTGTAGATCGATTGTTCCTGCTGCTCTTGTTCGCGGGAGAAACCATAGGTGGCCACGCGCTTGAGACCGCCATGCTCTTCTCGCACATACAGCGCCGCGACGGCGGAGCCCATGTATTGGGCAAAGAACTGCAGGATATTGCGGCCCAGCATGTTCAAACTCAGTTGGCCGAGTACCTGCTCGGCCAGTTCGGTCTGGCCGTTGCGCAGCCAGGCTTGCTGTTCCAGGCGCCGTGCAATCTTCTGTTGCGACGCGAGGTTTGCACTGTAACTCTCTGATAAGGCGATTAAATTCTTCCTTCCAACATAGGCGAGGAAACCGCTCAGCCCGAGCACGAACGCCAGGTACAAAGTGACACTGATCACAGTCGTACGGGTGACATCCGCGTTGCGGCTAACACGGAACTGCTGCTCCATGGCTACGGCGTCCACATATTCCTGGCGAATGGTGTCGGTCAGGCTCTTGCCCCGGCCAGCCTTCACCGCCGCGCGGTAATCACCGCTGCTGCGCTGCAGGTCGATCATCGATTGCGCGTACTTATTCCACTCGGCCTGCATCGCCTCCAGGCGTTTAAGGCGATCCACCTGTTGCGGGTTATCCGCCACCAGCTCCTGCAAATTACGCAAATCGCCAATGATGCGCGGCTTTGCCACTTCATACGGGTCGAGGAAATGCTCGTCGCCCGTGATCAGGAAGCCACGCAACCCGGTTTCCAGGTCAACCGTCAGCTTGGACGACTCATTGAGGTTATTGATAACCCGGTCGGTGTGCTCCACCCACTGGATCACCGACAACAGGTAGGTAATCAGCACGACGAAAAATGCCGCACTGAGCACGCCCACGCCCAGAGGCAGCGCCACGTTGCGGCTCAGCAGTTTACGAAAGCTCTTTTCATCGACAGACGACGCGGGAGTCATGGGCATGCCTTGGCCAGGTACGGAAAAAGGGAGAGTTTGCCCGAACATCAGGGGCCAGGGCTATGTTTGCGCGCTGATCTGTCGCAAAAACCTACGCACTGCGTGTAGATTTCGCGCTGATTCCTGCCGGTTTCTTCGACTCATTTACACACCTTAAAACAGATTCCTACAGCCAATGAGGAACGAACTTTCACTGTTATGGCACTCAGGACTGCGCCTCAGGAACACGGAAGATCTTTGGGAAGGCGTCTTTTCTGACCGACCAAGGTAAGCTAAATGAGCATTTCCAGCGTTACTCAGCAACTAGTAAATACTTCCTCCGGCGCCGCCATCAAAGCGCCTGAACTTCCTAAGCAAGGCGCCTCCGGCACTGCAACCGTGTCAACCTTCCAAAGCGCTTCCCCAGCTCCTACGTCACCCACCAAAACCGTGGAACAGCTCTCGGCCGATAAGCAAAATCTTTTCAATCTGGTCGACCAGCTTCGCCAAATGAATACCCGGAATGATGGCAAGCCCCTTACCCCGCCGCAGATTTCAAGCGCATTGAAAAGCCAAATTGAGGTGCCTTTTGCAGGTTCGACCTATGCATTGGCCAGCTCCACACCGCCAACATTGGCGACCGCTATCACCGATCTCGGTTTTGAGTTGCCAACGACCGGCGATCAACTCAGTTCACTGGCCAATCAAATTGAGCAACAGGCCTCAACACCTGCGCTGGGAAATTTTGGGGGCGCGCGTTCCTGGCCCATTCCGATGCCGCAAGAGGACCAGGAGCGCATTCGCGCATTCCTCTTTTCAAGTGGTACGGGCGTGCCTGGCCTGCCATTGCCAAGGCATGGCAATGGCACGTTGCATTACTTGATGGAAGGCGTTTCGTTGACGCATAGCGAGCTGCAAAACCCGTCTCTGGCGCTTCAAAAATTGCTCGACTCACCCAAGGCCCAAGTACTAGGGCAAGCGCTGCAGGCGCACCTGAAGGGCATACCGACCGAAAGCAGTATTTACGATTATCTATTGACCGCGATTAACATTAGGCTCGATCCGGACTCCATCTGGTTTGCTGAACGCAACAAAATAGCCGGGAATCAGTTGGACGAACCCTCGCATTGGGGCGAATCGCCCTCGCTGGTAGTCGAGTGTCTAGGCGGAGAGCTGATCCACGAAGGGCGCGCAACCCCTGCGACCGTTAAACTCGCGACCCACTTGCTGTTGGGTAGGCTGGCCCCGCAGTATTTGATTAAAGACATTCCAAAACACGTCACCGTCGGCGGTATCCTCTGGTCACAGCTGACCATTGCAGCCAGCAAGATCGAAGCACAGACGCCCGGCAAGGTCGCGAGCATGACCTACGTCGAGGTTCTTGCTGCGGCGGAATCCCTGCCGAGCGACACCGTCGACGTTCAAGTTGCCCAGCGCGAAGCCCTTAAAGATTGGGGTGTGGCCAAAGGTATACTGACACTTCCGGAAACCTCATGGCGCGGTGTCGATGGCCGGTTTGTACCCATAGAGCACGAGCCGTCGGAGACCGACATCGAACGGGTCAGAGTGGCCTATAACAGTCGACTGCAAGCGTTAACGACTGCTTCTACGTCGCTGTATACGCCGATACCCAATCGAAAGGCGATTGCGCTCAGGTGCCTTAAAGAGGAGTTTCCGGAGCTTGACCCGAAGGTTTTTGAAGCCAAAGTGTTGGCGAAGCGCTATACGGGAGAAGGCCGCGCGCCGACCGGTGATCCAAGGCCACGCTCGATGCTTGACGTTGCGATGGAGGGTGAAAAACTTGGGGAAAAGTTTAAATGGATCACCAACGACAGTCGGGTGCCAATCGATGCGTTCAACAACTTTGCACGCACCGACAAACTTACTGTTCCCAACACAGAATTCAATAGCGAGTATGACCCGGCGATAAAGGCGCAGAAAGAAGGTAACTACCTGATGGTTAAACACCTGATTTCCGAATTGCCGTTAGCTGATCAAAAAAACCTTGAATACGGCAAACTCGAATATTTCTCCTGCAATGACTACAAGAAAACAGCGGGTAACCGCATCGAAAAGGTGAACCGTGGGCATGTGCTGTACGTGAAAACCACGTTCAAGGACAAGGACGGCGGCAATCTGTACAAATTTGACGCCAGCACCGGCACTGTCACTAAAGAAAATGACCGATTAAAAAAACTCTTCGACCCTGTTGACAATCCAAAACCGAATGAGCAATCGGAACAAACCTTCTCTCTTATTGAGGCCTATCACCCCTTCACTGACTCGCCTGCCCCGAACTCCGAGGAGAACAAAAACGCTACTGCGATCCCCAAGAGCTACGACTCCGACCGGACCAATAACATTGCCGATTTTTATGTCAAGTCCCTGAAATTGGATGATGAGTCTTTACTTAACTATTCCAAGGGCGTGACGTCTTTCGATCATGACCGGTCAGGTGATGCGGCGATTGGTCAGTTCCTGCTCAACCTGATTCCATTTCGGTCTGCCATCGTCAACCTCGGGAAAGGCAACTACGGCGACACCGTAAAAGATTTAGCCCTTGATATATTCGGATTACTCACTGTGGGCGTGGGCAAGGCTGCGCAAGCCGTAAAAGGCTTGGGGCACGGTTTGAACGCGACCTCAAAGATCACCAGGGCCGTGAAGTTCGTTGGCACCGCCGCTATTGATGTGCTCAACCCACTCAATGGCCCGGTCGGTGCCATAGCGCTCGGTGGCACCCTGATTAATAAAACGTTTACCAAGGGCGCTGAGTTGGTGAATAAGCTCAAAGGCGCAACGGGCAGTTACGAGCTACTTAAGGTTGCCAGTAAAAACCAGGGTGTCGTCGCAACGGGCACCTACAAAGGTGTAGACGGCACCTACGAAGGTGCTGCGGTGCTGCACGAGGGCAAATGGTATGGCTACAGCCCCATTACCGGCCGCCACTATGGCAAGCCGCTTGCTATGTTTACGCCTCAAAGCGTAGCCATGGCGGGCGTGATGCAAGATTACAAGGTTTTGGGTACTGGCCTGGCGATGTCCGCAGACACAACAAAACGCGGCCTTCGCCTGACCTTGGATGCCCATGGCCATCTAAATAAGGAGGCAAGTTCAGCCCTCATGGCGGTGAATGGTACAGAGCTAACCCCCAATGAGTTATTTGATTTACTGAAAGCACAGGGTGTTAAGCTGGACAAATACGTAGAAATTCGTTTAACCATGTGTCATTCCGCGTCAGGCGGCGCTAATTCATTTGCTGCGCAATTTGCAAAAATCACCCATAAACCCGTTGAAGGGTTCGTGGGGAAAATGCATGTCAATAATCCTGTCATGGAAGATTTAGCTGCACGGACATTTGCGAATAAAGCCCGCCTGCGGGACTATATTGACGATACGGTCATTGGCAAAAGAAAACACCAAGCTGTTAAGTACATAGAGACAGGCAGAACTGCGGACGGTCGAAGCATCTACACACACAGTCCAGACTACAATCCAGTTCGTTTTGATGCAGACGGCGTTCCGCTTCCAGCCAAGCCGAAGCTACCCTCTTACACTGACACGGTCGCTCGTCCTAAAGTTGAATTTCCTGCACAAAACGGCGAAGCCTCGAAAGTTAATTTCGAAGATTACGATGACCTTACTTGATCGACAGGTTTGAATGAAACGAACGCCCGGCGCGCAGTGCCTGCCGGGCGCTTACCTGGCCTTGCCCTGCAGCGCCCTCTCACAGCACGCGACATTGCCGCCCGTTAGCGCCACAATGTTTCGATGTCTGGGGGAACTTACCTGGATCGACAGGACTCAGGGATGAGAAGGGTCGTTAAATGACTAAAGGCCTGCACTACCAACTCATCAGGAATTTCCCCTATGTCCGCTGCTTCCTCCACCATCCTTGTAGTCGAAGACGACGCCATCGTGCGCATGCTGATCGTCGATGTACTCGAAGAATTGGAGTTCACGGTGGTTGAAGCGGCAGACGCTGAAGCGGCGTTGAAGATCGTCGAGAATACCCATCAGGTGATCGACCTGATGATGACCGACGTAGGCCTGCCCGATATGGACGGTAAACAACTGGCAACCAAGGTGCGGGAGTTGCGCCCTGCTCTGCCGGTGCTGTTCGCCAGCGGCTATGCCGAAAGCATCGACGTGCCGCCCGGCATGCAGGTGATTGGCAAGCCCTTCTCCATCGAGCAATTGCGCGACAAAGTCAAAGGCATGCTGGCCTGATCCCCTCCCAAACCCAGGCGCCGCTACGGCGGCGCGGCATGTCGACTCTCGCAAAGCAGTGTAATGACCCCGCGCCTGCATTTTGCAGGGATTAACGTGACGTCCGGCCAATAAAACTGGAAACTCGGCGCATTGATCTCCCCGCCCTATATAAAGCACTGTGGAAGGACGCAACAACATGATTGGAAAACCGACGCGCCTGCTGTTGGCGAGCCTCTCGATACTCATGAGCACCGGCGCCTTGGCCGACTTCACGGCAACCCCTGCCGAAGCCCGCGCCATTGCCAAGGAAGCCTATCTGTATGGCTACCCGGTAGTGGCGATGTACAAGACGCTCTATACCCAGGCCGTTGATAAAGGCGGTGCCAACTTCAAGGCACCGTTTAACCATATCGGCAATACCGCCCAAGTGTTCACCCCCAAGGACACTGCATTCGCCACCCCGAACTCCGACACGCCCTACTCCTTCGTGTGGATGGACCTGCGCAAAGAACCGTTGGTGCTGACCCTGCCGAAGATCGAAGACAACCGTTACTACTCGGTGCAGTTGATCGACCTCTACACGCAGAACATCGCGTACCTGGGCACGCGCAGCACCGGCAACAATGGCGGCCATTACATGATCGCCGGCCCCGACTGGAAAGGTCAGCAGCCGGTCGACGTCGACCGCGTGGTCTACAGCGAAAGCAATATCGCCTATGCCCTGTACCGCACGCAGCTGTTTGACGAGAAGGACCTGAACAAGGTCAAGCAAATCCAGAACGGCTACAAAGTGCAGCCGCTGAGCCGCTACGTAAAACAGGCAGCGCCGGCCCCGGTGCCTAAAGTCGTCTGGCCCAAGCCAATGGCCACCATGACTGAAGGCCCTCAGCTGTTCCGTTACTTGAACTTCATGTTGTCTTTCGCTGCGCCGCAAGACAGCGAAAAAGACCTGCTGGCACGCTTTGCCAAAATCGGTATCGCCCCTGGGGCACCGTTCAAGCTCAAAGCGTTGAGCGCCGAACAACGTAAAGCCCTGGAAGATGGGATTGCCGACGCCAGGGCTGAGTTTGCGGCGTTCAAGAAAGACAAAATCGACACTCACCAAGTGTCCAGCGGTGACCTGTTTGGCAGCCGTGACCGCCTTAAAAACAACTACCTCTACCGCTACGCTGGCGCTGATCTGGGCATTTTCGGCAACTCTCCCGATGAAGCCGTATACCTGAGCTACCACGTCGACAGCGAAGGCAAACCGGCTAACGGTGCGCGTCACAGCTACACCGTGCACTTTGCCAAGGACCAGCTACCGCCCGCGCAAGCGTTCTGGTCGCTGACCATGTACGACGCCAAAACCAAGCTGCTGGCACCCAACCTCAAGAAGCGCTACCAAATCAATTCGCAGATGCTGCCTAACCTCAAGCGGGACGCCGACGGCGGCCTGACTCTGGCATTGCAGCACCACGAACCGCCGAAGGCCGAACAGAGCAACTGGCTGCCGGCCCCGCCCGGTCCGTTTTACGCCGTGCTGCGGATCTACCTGCCAACGCCTGAAGTGGGCCAATGGAAGCTGCCGCCGTTGACGCCGCTCAAGTAATACCCGTGCCCGGCCGCAACAGGCTTCGGCCGGGCAACGCCTTCGCTGTCTACCGCTGGTTTACCAGGCAATAAAGCAGGTAAGGTGCGTGCGGTGATTTTATGGAGTTGTACCGCACATGACTTGCTGGGATGTACTCGGCCTGCCCTCGGATGCCGATAGCCGCACGATCAAGCGCCACTACGCGACGTTGTTAAAGAAAACCCGGCCGGATGAAGACGCCGAAGGGTTTCAGCGGCTGCGCGAAGCTTACGAACAAGCGTTGAACTGGCAGCAATGGGCACAAGAGCAGGACACCTGCACCGTGGCCGAGGCGCCAATGGCCGTCGCCGCCGACACCTTGCAGGCGCACTACCAGCAGGCGATGGCCGCAGGTCGTGGGCTGGAATTCGAAGTGGCGTTACTCAAACGCTGCCTCTCGGACGACGAGGTCAGCGAAGAAGATCGCCGCTGGGCGTTTGATACGTTTCAGTGGCTGAGCGCCTGGCAACGCCTGGAATTGCCGGACGACTTGATCGACGCCCTGGCCAATCAATGCAAGATGGCTCTCCAATATTCACTGGCCCTGGCCATGGCTCAGCGTGACGAAGCGGGTTTTCTCGCCGCTTATGCGGCGCGCTTTGAACAGCCGTGGCTCAAACAGCCGGCGCATACCCAGTGGTTTAACCAAATGCTGGCAACCATGCTGACCGAAAGCCATTTCTGGTCGCCTGCGGTGTTTGAGGCCGTGCGCGCCGGCCAGGACTGGTATGGCGGCGAGCACGCTTGCCCCGCAGACGAATGGCAGCACCTGTTGCGGCGCCAGCAAGGCCCGGTCTTCATGGCCCATCAGCGTGCGTTGGCGGCCACCGCACCGGACACTCCACAGCAGCGCGCTGCGCGGTTGATGCTGGCGCCGATGTCCCTGGGCCAACGCCGCGCCTTTGCCCAGCGGTTGAGTGAACAAGACTGGGATGCGTGCCGAACGTTGGCCGCGACCCTCAAAGCTGACCACCCCGAGGTTGCACTCGCCATGCCGGGTGGCACACCTTATTTTTGGCAGGATTGGGAAACCGCCATCGACACGTTGCCGCTGCTGGTAGCGATTGTGCTGGGCTGCCTGGCCGGTGCGCTGCTCCAGGCGCCCTGGCAGGCTGGCGCGCTGGTGGGCACCGCGGGTGAGGCGTTGGCGTGGTCGATGGCCTACATGGCCGTTGGCGCGTTGGCCTGGCAAGTGTGGCGCCCGTTGGCGCATCGGTTGCGTGTGTTGGATGAACGCCTCGCAGCAAAACTGCCACGCGGCCTGAGCCCTACCCGTTTACCGCTGTTGCCCGTGCGCGACCTGATCCCGGGTGCGGCCATGAGCATTGCCGTCAGTGTTCAGTTCGGCCCTGTCGCCGGCCTGACGCTGGTGGCGGTATTGGCGGCCATCGGCGCGGGCAAACGCCGAGCACGCCTGAGTGTGAAGGAATGGGCCGCCATCTTCCCGCGCAAGGCTATCGGTGCAATCGGCCTGGGTGCCATTGCCTTTGCGCTGGTGTTCGCCGGGTTTAAATACCTCGACAGCCGCCATCAGGTCAGTCGCAACCAGGGCCTGCAGCAATGGACCGAGCGCGTGTGCAGCCGCATGCCGCAATCCGCCGAGCCCTGCCAGGCGCCGGCGACACACGCGCAATGGTACGGCCAGGAGGCCACCCAATGAACCCGAGCCTGTTATTGCCTGTTGGCGTGGTCTTTATGCTGATGTTGTTCGGCCTGACCGGCGCCGGTACACAAATCCAAGTGATCGAGCTGTGGGTGGATCAGCTCGACAGCCCGCAAACGGCCTCTGCCAGCGCGTTGGCGCCGATCATCGATTGCATGAATCGCGTCGACCGCGACACCCGGTTGACCCTCCAGCGGGCCGCTCACCCACCACAACCCGACGCCGAGCCTGAAGTACAAACTTCGTTGCCGGTGGGCCGCTACGCCCGCTCACGCGAGGAATTTGGCGACAATAACGAGCCGCAGGCACGCCAGATCCAGAAAGACGTGTGCGCGCCCACGATGACCACCAAGCTTGCGCATCAACAACCTGACAGCCCCTTGATCGGCATGACCGCCGAGTACCTGTCGAGCCTGCGAAAAATCATCTCGACGCTGAACGCTTCGTCTCGAGTACGGGAGTTCGGCGGGGCGATGCAGCAACGCTACGAGGAGGACCTCAGCAGAGATGGACAAGCCTACACGGCCATCTCCACCGAGCTGCGCAACGCGCTGGCGCTGGAAGAGCAACGCCTGCGCCCTGCACAGCTGGCCTTGCTGCAAGCGCGCCTGGGTCAGGACCTGCACTGGCAGTTGCTCGACTACATGATCACCGCACGCCAGGCGGTCAACCAGATTGACAGCGGTGTACGCGAGGCCAACCTGACACCTAAGACCCTGGCGGCATTGACCGCTGCGGTACAGCGCGCCAACGAGCGCAGTGCCGCGTTCGTGGACAAAATCCCGAATAAAAACCTCAACGATGAAACCCTGCACCTCTGGTACACCCTCAGAGGTCCCGCCGATGACTACCTCAACGCCTTGCAAAGCATGCTTCAAAACTGGCTCGACCACGCGCCGCCGCAACAGCTGAGTGACGACTACTACCTCGTCACCCGCCGCTACGACGCCCTGCTCAGCTACTACAACCGGCCAGCACGGAACGCGTTTTAGTCCTTAGCGTTTTTTCAGCTTCACAAAGGACTGATGCAGGTCCGACGCCCAGCCATCGATAACGCCTCTGACGTCATCGGCCTTCATCACCTGCGAGTCGTTGGACAGCGGCTTGCCGGTGCCTTTGCGCACCACTTGGGCAATCACCTTGCCACTGGCACCGTCAAGGAACTGCGCTTCGGTGCCCAGGGTGGTTTCCTGGTCGCGAATGCCGGTGCCGGTGCTGACTGCCGCGGCGACCAAGGCCACAGGCACATATTCGTAAGGCTTGAGGCTTTCGGTTTTGCTGCTGACCGCGGTGATGGCCGCGCGCACCACAATCACACCTGGCCCGGGGGTGTTGGCGATCGGCAGTGACTTGGCCAGTTCGCGCTTGAGCGCCTGGTTGTAGTAACTGTTAATGCCGTTCAGGGTGCTGTCCGGGATTTTCGCGGTGGCCTGGGGTTTGGGATAAAACTGGGTCGGTTCGATAAACACCGCGTTGTAGCGGCTCAAGTCCAGGTTGGGATCGACCCAGCGCATCACCTCGGCACCCGAAGGTGACTTGGCCTCTTTGAGTTGGCTGTAGTCCGAGAGAAAGCCGGAATACTCGTCCGGCTGGGTGACCTTGCTGGCACACCCTGCCAGTGTGATTGACGCGACGCATAGTGCGCTGACCATTAGCCTTAGTTTCATCATTGAGCTCCCTGGAGGCGATCATCGAAACATCGAGCTATAGGTATAGCCAACGCCGCGTCAAATTGCTCAGCCGCGCTCGCGAGGGATCAGGCTCTGCAGCTGCGCCGCCAGGAAGTTGGCATCGAAGGCGTAGGTGTCCGGGTCTTTCAGGCCATTGGTTTTCTTCCACAGCCAGTCGTTTTTATCCGCCGGCAGCACCAGCGATACGCTGCCGTGCCGCGCGGCGGTCAGGCCCATCACCGACACCGAAATCGAGCCGCCAGCGCCCATGACTTCCGGTACGAACTCCACGGTCTTGCCAGTGATCTGCACCGTCAGTTTTTCGGTCTTGAAGGTCGATGTCTCAACCGGCAGGCTCGGGCCGCTGGCGACATAGGCTTCACGCTGGACTTCCAGCAAGCCAACGGTCTTGACCGGCTCCAGCCACTGCTCGATCTGCCCGAACAGCTCGCCGAGCTTTTGCGCCCAGCGGGCCGATTGCACATCAAATTGCTGTTTTTTGTGCGCTTCGCTGTCGGCGTAATGACGAAGCATCTCGCCCAGTTGCTGTACATCGTCCATTGCGGAACTCCTTGGGTGAGCCAGGTTGCAAGCGGTGATCATGGCAGATGCTGCGCCTGGCCGTACGATTAACGCCTGCGCGACAGCGAGCTGGCGCTGATCCGTAGGAATGAGCTTTCTCTGAGCCTGTTTTGTTTTGCCCATGCTTCCTACAGTGCCCGCCACTTGGAACCGTGGGAGGGCTGAGCATGAGCAGTGCAACAATCGAACAGGCCTATAACTATAAAGTCGTCCGCCAATTCGTCATCGCGACCCTGGTGTGGGGCGTGGTGGGCATGGCCATGGGCGTGTGGATCGCGTCGCAATTGATGTGGCCGCAAATGAACCTTGATCTGCCCTGGACCACGTTTGGCCGGCTACGGCCGCGGCACACCAGCCTGGTGATCTTTTGATGCGCGGATCGCTTTAGATGTGAAACTGCACCGGTCATTCTGCGGGTAACTGCGTATGACTAAACTGCGGCCGATGGGTAAGGTGAGGCCACATCCCCTGTCCGGAGCATCGCATGCGTACCATCGGCCTTATCGGCGGCATGAGCTGGGAGTCCAGCGCCGAGTATTACCGCATCATCAACCAGCGCGTACGCGATCAGCTGGGTCCGCTGCGCTCGGCGCAACTGCTGATGTACAGCGTGGATTTCGGCCCGGTGGAACAGGCCCAGCATGCCGGCCGTTGGGATGACGCCGCGCTGATCCTCGAAGAGGCCGCGCGCCGCTTGCAAGCCGGTGGCGCCGAGTGCGTGGTGCTGTGTACCAACACCATGCACCTGGTAGCGCCGCGCATCGAGGCGGCGGTGTCGATCCCGTTCCTGCACATTGCTGATGCGGCAGGTCAAGCCGCTGTTGAGGCCGGCACGCTGACGGTTGGCCTGCTCGGCACCGCATTCACCATGGAACAGGACTTTCTCAAAGCGCGCCTGGCTGCTCAAGGCCTGACCGTGCTGGTGCCTGACGCGGACGAGCGCCACGCTGTGCACCGGATCATCTATGAAGAGTTATGTGTCGGGGTGATCAGTGACGCATCGCGCCAGGTCTATCAACGCGTGATCGAGTCGCTGGCCGCGCGTGGCGCCCAGGCGATCATCCTCGGTTGTACGGAAATCGGCCTGCTGATCAAGCCAGAGCACAGCGACTTGCCGCTGTTGGACACCACCGAGCTGCATGCGCAGGCTGCGGTGGCGTTTGCTCTGGGGGATTAAGCCGACTTGCGCAGGCGCGCCATACTGACGGTGTCGACAAACTTACCGTCACGCAGGGCGTAATCACGCAACAGGCCTTCGACTTCAAAACCGAATTTTCGGTACAGGCTTTGTGCCGCTTCGTTGTCGGCGTACACCGTCAGTTCCACGCGGCGCAGGTTCATCCAGTTGTCGGCCACGTCCAGCGCCGCCGCCAACAGCTTCGAGCCCACGCCCTTGCCCTGCCAGGCCGTGGCCACGCCCATGCCGAATGAGCCGACATGGCTGCGGCGCACCCGCAGGGTTTGTTCCAGGCCAAGCTGGCCGATCACCTCACCGCCATGCACGGCCACCAGCTGTAGCCGCCGCTCGTTATCCAGCTCCAGCTTGTTGCGCCAGGCTTCGACTGACTGGAAAGGCATTTGCAGCACCTGACGGCATACGGCCGGTTCGTTATAGAGCGCGGCCACGCCTTCCAGGTGGGCTTCAGTAAAGCGCTGGATCACGATATGGGGTTCAGGTGTGTGCATTGTGTTTCATCCTTTGAAAGACAAGAGGCAGGCCAGTGTAGGACGCAAGCCTGCACTATGGAAAGCCACGTGAGCTCTCAGAGTTTACCTGCCCCAAACGCATCGGCTTCCTACAGGCCTGCTCAACCGATTTTGCAATACTTTGCAGCTTCCAAGCATGAACAGGATGTATCGGCGTAATGATGAAACAACGGGCGATCGTCGCCAGCATTGGTGTGGCCCTGTTACTGGCGGTCAGTGCTTGCGGAACCAGACCGCAACCCCAGCTGGGTATCAGATGGCTACCGGACTGCGAGGGTCGCCCCATCAGCGGGCTGGACCCGGAAGTGGTCTCCAGGACACAGTGCGGTATCGCGACCGTGCCGTTGGATCACCTCAAACCCAGGCTCGGTAACCTCAAGCTGGACATCACCCGCGTTGCAGCCCTGGAACCGCAAAAGCGCGCGGGAGCACTGTTTACCAACCCTGGCGGCCCGGGTGCCGATGGCAGCGGGTTTGCTGTGGTCTTGGCGTCGCTATGGAAAAGTTACGCGGATATGCCCGATGGTGAGGCCTATCAGCACCTGACGAATACGTATGACATCATCGGCATAACCCCCCGTGGGCTAGGCAGTACGCCGGACGCGCAACTGGTATGCCAGTCCGACGAAATGATTGTGGCGCAAAACGACATCACCGAAGATCGCAGCGCGGCCAATATCGAGGCGATCCGGCATAACGCCGGGGTATTGGCCAGGGGTTGCGCCAGCCAGCGGATCGCGCCTTACATCAATACGGAGCAAACCGCGCGGGACATGGAGTTCGTGCGCCTCGCGCTCAAAGAACCCACCCTCAACTATTTTGGCAACTCCTACGGTACGTGGCTGGGCGCCTGGTACGCGGGCCTGTTTCCCGAGCACGTCGGACGCATGGTGCTGGACTCCAATACCGACTGGACCTCGACCTTCCAGAACGCCTCGTTGATCCAGGCGCCAGAGAAGGAGCGGATCTTCACGCGTTTTGTTGCGCAGCGCGCTGCCGAAAACCCGAAGGCTTACCAAATGGGCAACGATCCCCGGGCCATCGGCGAGATTTTTACAGGCTTGCTGCCCCAGGTGCGCGTCGCCCTGCGCTCTGACAGCGAGTTTTACAGCTCAATCGAATACTTGGTGGCGGCGCGCGCACTCAGCGACTGGTTACGCCAGTCGCCCGAGCTGAAAGACGCGCAATTACAGAAAAAAGCCAAGGCTTATCGGTTCAGCCCCGACCCCGACATTAACCAACAGGCGAACAGTGCATTTACGCAGCTGCTCAGTGTCATCCGTAACCCGGCGCCCTGGAATGACATCGAACCGGGCCCGTTAAAGCTCGGCCCGGCCGTGTCTGTACGCAGTACCGTGTTGTGCAATGACTCGCCTGCGGCGAACGACGCATTCTGGGTCGAGAAGGAAAACCAGTATGCCGCCCGCTACCCGGTCGGAGGCAGTTTTTTCCAGGCCAGGCATTGCGCAGGTTGGAGCGCCAAGCCGCTGGCCGGTGTGCCGCTGGATAAACTTGCACAGGCTGACAGCATCGTGATGGTTCAGGCCGAGTACGACGGTCAAACACCTGCATCGGGCGCCCTTAACGCCTTCCGCAGCTTGCCCAATACCCGCCTGGTGTTGCTCAAGGGGGTTAATCAGCACGGTGTTTCTTTCGCCGACCTGAGCGCCTGCGTGAACCGTAATGTGGGTGATTACCTGGCGTACGGTCGTAAACCCGACCGTATTGCGACTTGCTTCGTGTCAGATTGAGCCCACGCGCAACAGGTTCACCCTCGCGTCGCCGCCCGCCACAAACGAGCGGCGTCTGCCGCACGCTCGCGCAGCAAACGCGGTGCTTCATGACAGGCTTGTTCCAGGCTCATTGGCCCGGACGGCAAGGCAAACGCAGCATCCACACCGTGGGCGTACATTTGCTCGTAGCCATCGCCCAAAGTGCCGGCGATCACGATGACCGGAACGCCGTGCTGCCGGGCAATGCGGGCGACGCCAAACGGAGTTTTACCGCGCAACGTCTGGGCGTCGAAACGGCCCTCGCCGGTGATCACCAGGTCCGCACCGCGCACGGCCGCGTCCAGACCAACCAGCTCGGCAACAACCTCCACACCCGCGCGGAACTGCGCACCGAGAAAGGCTTTGGCGGCAAACCCCAAGCCGCCCGCGGCACCGCTGCCAGGCTCATTGCGCACGTCTTTGCGCAACACCTTGGCGCAATGATCGGCAAAGTGGCCAAGCGCCGCGTCCAATTGTTCGACCTGCTGCGGATTAGCGCCTTTCTGCGGACCAAAAATCGCCGAAGCACCCTGCGGGCCACACAGCGGGTTGTTCACATCAGCAGCAATCTCAAACCGCACCTGCGCCAACCGTGGGTCCAGGCGCTCAAGGTTGATACGCTCCAGGCCGGCCAACGCCAGGCCACCCGGCAGCAACGCTTGGCCTTGTGCATCGAACAGCTCCACGCCCAGCGCTTGCAGCGCCCCCGCGCCGCCGTCGTTGGTGGCACTGCCGCCAATCGCCAGGATGACGCGTTGCGCGCCCGCCTCCAGCGCCGCGTGAATCAGTTGGCCGGTGCCGTACGTGCTACTCGAACAGGCGTCACGCTGCCCCGGCCGAACCAGTTGCAAGCCGCTGGCTTCAGCCATCTCAATGATTGCAGTGTGACTCTCAGCCAACCACCCCCAGCGCGCGTCAACCGTGTTACCCAGGGGGCCTCGCACCGACTGGCTGCGCAACTCGCCGTTGCACGCAGCGAGTACCGCATCCACCGTGCCTTCACCGCCATCCGCCATCGGGCACTGGACCAATTGCGCATCCGGCCACACCTGAGCCAACCCTTCGGCAATGGCCTGGGCGACGCCTTCGGCACTCAGGCTGTCCTTGAACGAGTCGGGGGCGATGATGATTTTCATGGGCTTTCTCCGGTTTTTATAACGCCCATGCTGCCAGTTGGCTGCGGCAATAACGCCGGTCCGATGCACAAGTGTGGGTGAGGTTTGTTGTTCATTCCGACAAAGCCTGGGGCAATAGCTGTACGCCGAGGTAGAGGGCGAGCATGCCGTCGAGGGTCAGCGGATCGACGCCGCTGAGTTCGGCGATGCGCTCCATGCGGTAGCGCAGGCTGTTACGGTGAATACCCAAGGCATCGGCACAGGCCTGGCTTTGGCCGTCGTGTTCGCACCAACTGCGCAAGGTGGCAAGCAGCTGGCCGTTCGTGTCCTTGGCCAAGACTTTGCGCAAAGGGTTGAGTAACTCATCCAGCGCATCGTCGTTACGATGACGCCACAGCATCACCGGCAGGCGATAGCGATTAAGGGTCAACAGCTGTGACTGGGGCAAAATATCCCGACCGTAAGCCAGCAAGTCGCCGACCCGCCGATAGCAACGGCGCAAACCTGCCAGGCCATCCGCTTGACCGCCGACAGCCACACGCAGGATGTTCCAACCCAGGCCCTGGAGTTTCTCCAGCAGCCGTGGGTTGTCGACTTGGGCCGCAGCTGGCCGGCACCACAACAGCGAAAACTGCGCCGAGCTCACGCACCAGCTGTCCGGGTAACGGCTGGTCAGCCAGGCGCTCAGTGCATCTGCCGATTGGCCTACGCCCAGTTCAAACAGATAGGGCGTGCGCGCCAGCTGCGGCTTGAGCCCCAGTTGTTGGGCCTCATCGACCAGGCGCGGCGAATCACCGCTTTCAGCCAGCAGCAACGCCAGCAAGTCATCACAACGCTGGCGCCGCCATTGTTGCTCAGCTTGCTGATGGCGTTGGCTGACCAACATCTCGGCCGTCATGCGTACCAGTTCGGCATACGTGCGCAACAGCTCGGGTTCGCCGGTAATGCCCAGCACGCCGATCAGGCGTTGATCGTGCATCAGTGGCAGGTTGATGCCGGGCTGCACGCCTTTGAGGTGCTTGGCGGTCTGGCCGTCGATTTCCACTACCCGGCCGTTGGCCAGGACCAGCTGCGCGCCTTCATGCCGGGTATTGATACGCTCGGGCTCGCCGCTGCCGAGAATCAGGCCCTGGCTGTCCATGACGTTGACGTTATAGGGCAGGATGGCCATGGTGCGATTGACGATATCCTGCGCCAAGTCATGATCCAGCTCGAACATGGGGCTAAATTCCTGAAAAAAGCGCGTTGTTCATAGGCACAGCGCAAACCCTGCCTGACTGTGCGCGAGCACAAAGACAGCGCCCCGCCAGGTGGCCGAGACTCATTGGGCGATCAACGTTACCTTCGCATCGCCAAAAATCATAATAAAGAGAGACTGCCATGTCACAGAGCGCCGCTGCCACACTGGCCACCGATGACGATAAAAACGCCATCTACAAGCGCATTACCCTGCGCCTGATCCCCTTCATTTTTATCTGCTACCTGTTCAACTACCTTGACCGGGTGAACGTTGGCTTTGCCAAGTTGCAGATGCTCGATGCATTGAAATTCAGCGAGACCGTCTACGGCCTGGGTGCCGGGATCTTCTTTATCGGCTACGTGCTGTGCGGCGTGCCAAGCAACCTGGCGCTGACCAAGTTCGGCCCACGGCGCTGGATTGCGCTGATGATGATCGTGTGGGGCACGCTGTCTACCTGCCTGTTGTTCGTGACTACACCGACGCATTTCTACGGCTTGCGCCTGCTGACCGGCGCCGCCGAAGCCGGCTTCTTCCCAGGTGTGGTGCTGTACCTCTCGCAGTGGTTCCCGACCTTCCGCCGTGGGCGCATCATGGCGCTGTTCATGTCGGCGATCCCGGTCTCCGGTTTGCTCGGCAGCCCGTTCTCCGGCTGGATTCTCAACCACTTCGCCGCCGGCCAAGGTGGCCTGGCTGGCTGGCAGTGGATGTTCCTGCTGCAAGGCATCCCAACCGTGATCCTCGGCGCCCTCGCCTACTTCCTGCTGAGCGACAGCTTTGCCAACGCCAAGTGGCTCACGCCGCATGAGCGCGCGGTGCTGGAAGCCGATCAAGCGACTGACCTGGCGAACAAGCCGAAAACCAGCACCGATTCCTTGGGCGAAGTGTTCAAGAACCCGGCCATCTGGGCGTTCGGCCTGATTTATTTCTGCATCCAGAGCGGCGTCTACGCCATCAACTTCTGGCTGCCGTCGATCATCAAGAACCTGGGCTTCAGCGATAACCTGGTGATTGGCTGGCTCAGTGCGATTCCGTATCTGCTGGCCGCGGTGTTCATGTTGCTGGTGGGCCGCTCCGCCGACTTGCGCAAGGAGCGTCGCTGGCACTTGGTGGTGCCGATGTTGATGGGCGCTGCCGGCCTGGTGATCGCGGTGAATTTCGCCACCACACCGGCAATTGCAATTCTCGGCCTGACCATCGCCACCATGGGCGCCCTCACCGGCCTGCCGATGTTCTGGCCGGTGCCGACCGCCATGCTCAGTGCGGGCGCAGCGGCAGGCGGCTTGGCACTGATCAACTCCATGGGCCAGATGGCCGGGTTCCTCAGCCCTTACATCGTAGGGTTTGTGAAGGATGCCACCGGGTCCACGGATATGGCGTTGTACTTGCTGGCGGCGGTGATTGTGGCCGGCAGTGTGTTGGCGCTGCGCATGACGCGGACCTTGAAGGTATAGCGCTTTTTCAGCAGCAATGAGATCAAAGTGGGCGGGCTTGCTCGCGAATGCAGTGTGTCAGCCACCGAATGTATTGACTGAACCATCGCTTTCGCGAGCAAGCCCGCTCACACATTTCTTTCCTGTGTTTACAACAGACCGCCGCCGTCGATGTCGATCACGGCGCCGGTCATGAAGCCATTTTCCATGGCCAGCACATAGCCCGCTGCCACCTCTTCAGCCTGCCCTACTCGCCCAACCGGTAACGCCCCACCGGCCTTGGCAAACATCGCCACGCGCTGTTCTTCTGCCAACCCTGCATAAGCGGGCGTATCGATCACCCCGGGGCTGATCACATTGACCCGGCGCGGTGCCAGTTCTTTCGCCAATTGCTTGCCCAGCGCCTCGGTTGCAGCGTTGATAGCGGTCTTGATGAACTGGCCAGGCGCCAACTTGCGGCCCAGTTGGCCCGAGGTCAGGCTGATGCTGCCGTGCTCGTCGAGAAATGGCAGCGCCCGTTGAATTGCGCGCAGCGAGCCCCAGAGCTTCACATTGAAATTGTCCTGGGCTTCGGCCAGGTCGGTTTCGATCAAGGGCTTGGCCCGCACCGACGGCCCGGAGGTAAAGACCAGATGGTCGAAACGCCCCACCGCCTCGAATAAACGCTGCAAGGACGCACTGTCGGTCACGTCGACCGGCTCGCTGCGTACACCGTTGTCGACACTGGACGTTAACCGGCGCCCGGCCAGCACCACCTGTGCGCCACGCGCTGCGGCGGCCTTGGCCACGGCGGCGCCGATACCGCTGCTGCCGCCAATCACGATGACGGTTTTACCGCTGAGGGAAGAGGTCATGGGGTAACTACCTGGCTGAGAAAGTGAGCGTTCATCTTCCCAGCTTGGCAATCACGGAAAAATCCCGGTAAAACGACAAGATCTTTAAAGGATTTTTACAAATGAGCTCAACCCTGGACCTTGAAGTGTTCGTGCGCACTGCCGACAACGGCAGCCTGTCGGCGGCGGCGCGCAGCCTCAACCTCACACCGGCGGCGGCGAGTATCGCGCTTAAACGCCTGGAGACCCGGCTGGGCATCCGCCTGCTCGCCCGCTCCACGCGCAGCATGCGCCTGACCGAAGAGGGGCGGCGCTATCTGGACAGCGTTCGGGTGGCCTTGGAAGCGTTGTCGGAAGGCGAGCAGGCAATCAAGCAGCAAGGCCAGAGCCTCAGTGGTTTATTGCAGTTGGCGGCGCCGTCTGATTTTGGCCGCAATGTGCTGCTGGGCTGGCTGGACGAATTCAAATGCGAACACCCGAACATCCGCTTGCAGTTGTTGCTCAACGACAGCAACGCCGATTTGTTCCGTGACACCGTCGACATTGCCCTGCGCTTTGGTGTGCCACGCGATTCGAGCCTGGTGGCGCTGCCCGTGGTGCCCGGCCACCACCGCATCCCCTGCGCCAGCCCCGACTACCTGGCGCGTCACGGCACACCCCACACGCCGGCGGATCTGGCGCAGCACAGCACGCTGCGCTACATGCGCCGAGGGCAGGCCAACAACACCTGGTATTTTCGCCAAGGCGCCGTGTTGCAGGAGGTCGAGGTGACGGGCGATTACCTGAGCGACGACGGCGAAATCGTGCGCCGCTGGGCCTTGGCCGGCCATGGCATCGCCTATAAAGCCCACCTGGACATTGCCAGCGATATCCGCGCCGGGCGCCTGGTGCCGCTGTTGCCCGACTGGCAAGGCGAGCCGACGCCTTTCAACCTGATGTGCCCGCACCGGCTGCAAGTGTCGGAACGGGTGAAAGTGCTGCACCGTTTTCTCCAGGCGCGCTGTCAGGCCTTGCTGAGCGCATGAACAAATGCGCCCAGGGCTTGTTCCAGAGCCCTCGAGTCTGCTATTGCATGGTTCACGTTTTCCTGCCATGAGGAGCTTTGCATGATTTATCGCACATTGGGCCAGTCCGGGTTGAAGGTCAGCGCACTGACCCTGGGCACCATGATGTTTGGCGAACAGACCAACACCGAAGACTCGCTGCGCATCATCGACAAGGCCTGGGACCAGGGCATCAATTTTATCGACACCGCCGACGTCTACACCGGCGGGCGCTCCGAAGAAATCGTCGGCGAGGCGATTGCCCGCCACCGTTCGGATTGGGTGGTGGCTTCCAAGGTCGCGATCGGCCCCACCGACGGCTTGCCCAACCGCAGCGGCTTGAGCCGCAAGCGCATTTTCAACGCCCTGGAAGCCAGCCTCACGCGCCTGGACACTGACTACCTGGACATCTACTACCTGCACCGCGAAGACCACGACACGCCGCTGGAAGTCACGGTGTCGGCCATTGGCGACCTGATCCGCCAGGGCAAGATCCGCTATTGGGGCCTGTCCAACTACCGCGGCTGGCGTATCGCCGAGGTCATTCGCGTGGCCGAGCGTCTGGGCGTGGACAAGCCGATCATCAGCCAGCCGCTGTACAACATCGTCAATCGCCAGGCCGAGGTCGAGCAGATCACCGCCGCGGCGGCCTACGGCTTGGGCGTGGTGCCTTATAGCCCGTTGGCGCGGGGTGTGCTCAGCGGCAAGTACGCACCCGACGTGAAACCCGAGGCCGGCAGCCGCGCGGCGCGCCAGGACAAGCGCATTCTGGAAACCGAATGGCGGGTGGAGTCGCTGCGCATCGCCCAGCAGATTCAGCAATACACCCAAGGACGTGGCGTGGGCATTGTCGAGTTTGCGATTGCCTGGGTACTGAATAACTCGGCGGTAAGCTCAGCGATTGTCGGGCCGCGTACGCAGGCGCAGTGGGATGCGTACACCGGGGCGCTGGATGTGAAGATCACGGCTGAGGATGAAGCATTTATTGACTCGCTGGTGACGCCGGGGCATTCGTCTACGCCAGGGTTTAATGATGTGAGCCATTTTGTATCGGGTCGTATTTCTCGATAATACAACCGCCCACATGACCTATGTGGGCAGCCTTGTTCGTTACGTGCGTAAGAAGTTTAAATCCGCTTTCACACCTAACCCATTGGCGGCATCTCTGGCCTCTTGCGCCGTCACAGGCTCTCGCCTCATCATCTTCGCCAATACCTCCGCGACAGCCCGGTAGGTGCCATAGGTAGGAACAAACCCTTGGGCCGTACTACCAAAATAGGAAAGTGCCTCGTCCATTTCACTCTTTGGCAGACCGAACACCCTACCGATATCATTATTTTTATTTAGAAAGAGCAATACGCCAGTGACTGGATTATCCAGACCTTGCTCTACAGAATCGGCAGTGCTTTTATCGACACCCAGCCCTTGAAGTAGCGTTGAAACGCCGGAAAATGGATGCTCAAGAAAGTTTGCGATCGCGTTGGTGCATAGCAGCGTGGGGTCATCACCAAAGGCGACCACTCTTAACTGTTGCAACGTGATTGGAACAAGCGGCAACTTACTGTTTGCACCGTTTATCAGGAAATAAAAGTTTCCTTTATCACCGGAGCCTAACAGGTGACCGCTCTTGTCGTACCGGTAAACCACTTTCTCCCCATCGGGTCTCACGCCACTGTAAGTGGGCCTGCCAGAATCGAGCGACTCCAACTGCTGATTGACGAGGCCATTGACATAAATAAAGGTTGTGGGGTTTTCACTTGACTGATCCAAGTGTTCAAACACATTCCCCATGATCTGTTTGCCGGGCCCCGTCAGCACCGTGCGCTGGCTGCCTTCAGGTGTGGATGCCAGCTCCAGGAGGTGTACCCTGACGGCAGCAGATTCTGTTTTGTCTGCAAAGTGGGCAAGAAATGCGTTAAGTGAGTCGGGTTTTTTCGCCAGGCTTTTCAAGAAACCATCCATTTCCTGATAGCTTTTGAACTCATAATTTGATTTAAAGCCCTTCTCCGGCATATACAGTACGAAGTTGACTTTGCCTGGCTCGATCGGTTCGCGCCTAACAAAAAACATGTCCTTGGCGTAATGAGGCCCCACGTTAAAGTTGGAAACAGTTACGCGAGGCTGAGTCGAAGGGTTTGGAGATACCGCCGCATCAAGCAGCTCTTTACCACCCGCCGTCAGTACACCGAGCTCTGTATCTCTCGCCAACGACTCAGAAAATGTTTTATAGACATCAAGTTTTTTCCAGGCAGGTGTGTTATCGGTAGGAAACGGCCGGCTTTCCCCAAATCGACCTATAATACCCGGCAGGGTGCTGAAGGTAGCTTGTGATGAACCATAATAGGGTGAGACGACGGTCATAAAATTCACTCTCTGTAGAATGCTAAAGCCCTAAACTTCCAGGTATGCTCTCCGCCAAGTTCTTGGTGAACGACAGAACGGAGAACACGCTTGAGGTCGCGATGAATACCTTCGTTCCATTAGTTGAGGTTTTCACATGACACACAGGGGTCATGTGAAACTTTCCGTGAAATACGACTTCTGGGTACGCTCACCAAGTGCCGTTGTACTTATGTGGAATTACCGTGGGAATTTGTTCCATTAGAGCGACGTAATTGATGTGACAAAAGCTGTCGCGCCCCCTATATTCCCCCCTGAATACCTCTTCTTTTTGAATAATTCGGCTTTCGCGAGGACAGTGTGTCTAAAGGTGTTGTGTTGTCGGTATTGGCCTCGGTGTTGTTTGCCGTGATGTATTACTTCACCTCGCTGCTCACGCCATTGAGCGGCCTGGAAATTTTCGGTTGGCGCATGCTGCTGACCGTGCCGTGCATGACGGTGTTCATGATCATCAGCGGCGAATGGCGCAGGGTGTGGGAACTGCTGCGAATGCTGGCGAGCAAACCGCGGCTGATCGGCGGTGTGCTGCTGTCGTCGGCGTTGCTGGGTGTGCAACTGTGGCTGTTTATGTGGGCACCGCTCAATGGGCGCAGCCTGGATGTGTCGGTGGGTTACTTCCTGCTACCGCTGACCATGGTGCTGACCGGGCGTCTGGTGTACGGCGAACGCTTGTCGCGCCTGCAGCAGATCGCGGTGTTTTTTGCCGCGCTCGGCGTGCTGAACGAGTTGTATCAGGCCGGTGGTTTTTCCTGGGCGACACTGGTGGTGATCATTGGTTACCCGATCTATTTTGTGGTGCGCAAATACCTGACCACCGATCACCTGGGCGGCTTATGGCTGGACATGGCGCTGATGCTGCCCGTGGCCTGGTGGTTTGTGCAGCACGGCGAACAAGGCTTTGCGGTGATGGATATTCATCCGAAGCTGTACGCGCTGATTCCGCTGCTGGGCGTGATCAGTGCCTCGGCGCTGGTGAGCTATATCGTGGCCAGCCGCTTGCTGCCTTTCAGCCTGTTCGGGCTGCTCAGCTACGTGGAACCGGTATTGCTGCTGGCGGTGGCGTTGATATTGGGCGAAGGCATCAAGGGCGGCCAGTGGCTGACCTATATCCCGATCTGGCTGGCGGTGATGGTGCTGGTGTACGAGGGTTTCAAGCACTTGGTGCGTCAGCGCAAAGCGTGATTGGCAGGCAATAAAAAGCCCGGCCGAGGGGTTAACCTCGGCCGGGCTTTTGTGCACTTAGTCGGCGGTCAAAACGCCACGACGCACCTGGTCACGCTCGATCGACTCGAATAGCGCCTTGAAGTTGCCCTCGCCAAACCCATCGTCGCCCTTGCGCTGGATGAATTCGAAGAACACCGGGCCCATCAGGGTCTCCGAGAAGATCTGCAGCAGCAGGCGCTTGTCGCCGGCAATCGACGAACCGTCGAGCAAAATGCCGCGTGCTTGCAGCTGGTCCACCGGCTCGCCGTGGTTCGGCAGGCGGCCTTCAAGCATTTCGTAGTAGGTGTCTGGCGGCGCGGTCATGAAGCGCATGCCGATCTTTTTCAACGCATCCCAGGTTTTAATCAAGTCGTCGGTGAGGAACGCCACGTGCTGGATGCCCTCGCCGTTGAACTGCATCAGGAACTCTTCGATCTGGCCGGCGCCCTTGGACGACTCTTCATTCAGCGGGATGCGGATCATGCCATCTGGAGCGCTCATGGCCTTGGAGGTCAGGCCGGTGTATTCGCCCTTGATGTCGAAGTAGCGCGCTTCGCGGAAGTTAAACAGCTTCTCGTAGAAGTTGGCCCAATAGACCATGCGCCCGCGATACACGTTGTGGGTCAGGTGGTCGATGACCTTGAGCCCGGCGCCCACCGGGTTGCGGTCCACACCTTCGAGGTACACGAAGTCGATGTCGTAGATCGAGCTGCCTTCGCCGAAACGGTCGATCAGGTACAGCGGCGCGCCGCCGATGCCCTTGATGGCCGGCAGGTTCAGCTCCATCGGGCCGGTTTCGATATGGATCGGCTGTGCGCCGAGTTCCAAGGCGCGGTTGTAAGCCTGTTGCGAGTCTTTGACACGAAACGCCATGCCACATACCGACGGGCCGTGTTCGGCCGCAAAGTACGACGCGAGGCTGTCGGGCTGATTGTTGAGGATCAGGTTGATCTCGCCCTGGCGATACAGGTGCACATTCTTGGAACGGTGGGACGCGACTTTGGTGAAGCCCATGATCTCGAAGATCGGCTCCAGGGTGCCGGGGGTTGGCGATGCGAATTCGATGAATTCAAAGCCCATCAGGCCCATTGGGTTTTCGTATTGGTCGGCCATTTTCGGCGCCTCATTCTTGTAGTGAACAAATAGTTATTTGCGAGCAAGGATGAGGTTGGAGGGCGGCGCACAGGAGAGGCCTCGCACGCTGCGGGCGAGGAAGTCACCAAAGATGAGGGGGGAGCCGAGTAGCTTCATGGTTACATCAGTCTCTGACGGCCGAGGCTTGCGTGAGCGCAAGTCCATATTCTTGTATGCGTAAATCGATTCTACACAGCGTAACAGTGTTTGTCCGCACTCTTATCAAAGCCCCAATGGCCGGGCCGGTGCAAGGGGTTTGTTGCACAGATAAATGCCCAGCAGGATCACCGCCCCACCCAGCAGCATCGGCGCGGTCAGTTGCTCACCCAACAACACAGCGCCACAGATGACCGCCGTCAGCGGGTTAAGCGCAATGAACACGCCGGCGCGGGTTGCGCCGATGCGGCGGATGCCGTCGTACCAGGCAATATAGGCCAGCGCTGAGCCGAAGATACCCAGGTAGAGCAGGCTGAGCAGTTGCGGCAGGTGAATGGCGCTCAAGGCACTTAAGCTGAGCTTGCCGCCGACGAGCGTGGTGATCGTCAGCATCGCCGTGCCCAACAGAATGGACCAGGTCACGGTTTGCAATGGCCCCAGGCTTTGGTTGAGGCTACGGGAAAACAGCGAGTACACGCCCCACCCCACCACGCAGCCGAAAATCAGCAAGTCGCCGCGCCAGGCATTGTCGGCGCCCTGCAACAGTTGCGGGTTGCGGCTGACGATGACCACGCCTGCGCCGCCCAGGCACAAGGCAATGCCCAAGCATTTGGCCGCGCCCAAACGCTCCTTGTACAGCAGCCACGCAGCCAGGCCGATCACCGCCGGGTTTAACGCGACGATCAGCGACGCCCGCGATGCGTTGATGTATTGCAGGCCGTAAAAGAAACACAGGTTGTAGAAAAAAATGCCGAAGAACCCCAGCATCGCCAATTGCACGAGCTGCGCCACACTGGGCCGAGCCAGGCGCACCCGCGCAAAGGCCATGAACCCCAGCAGCGCTGCACTTGCCAGCACAAAACGCAACGTCGCGGCCAGCAGCGGGTCAACGTCAGCGGCCAGGTAGCGGCCTGCCACGAAGGTCGCGCCCCAGATCATGGTGACAGCGGCAAGCTTGAGGTAGGTCAGGCGGTCGGTCGAAAGCGTCATCGGCGGTGCTCTGTGAGTGTCAGGATTGGGGTATCCTCTGGCTAATGACAGGTCATTGTAAAATGAGTAAACACTCATGACGCTCACGCAACTGGAAATCTTCTCTCGGGTGGCCGAGCTGCAAAGCTTCACTCACGCCGCCCACCGCCTGGGCATCAGCCAGTCAGCCGTGTCCCATGCGATCAAGGCCCTTGAACAGGCGTTGGGCGTCGAACTGTTTCGGCGCCATCAGTCCCAAGTCGAACTCAGTGATATCGGCCAGCAACTGCTGATGCGCGCACGCACGCTCTTGGGCGTTGCCGATACCCTGCAACAGGAAGCCTCGGATGCCCGTGGCATGAAGCGTGGCACCCTGCGCATCGGTTCGTTCGGCCCAACCTCGTCCAATCGCCTGCTGCCGCGCATTCTCAAGCAGTTCAGGCGCGAGCATCCGGGCATTGAAGTGCATGTGGATGAAGGCCCGGACCGCCAAGTGACCCAGTGGCTGGATGAGCGACGTATCGACGTAGGTTTTGTGGTGCTGGGACAGGAGCGTTTCGATACGTTTGCGCTGTTCCAGGACCAGATGGTTGCGCTGCTTCCCGCCGCACACCCGCTGGCCGCGCAGCCTTGCGTGGAATTGAAGGCGCTGTGTGACGACCCGTTCATTCTTACCGACGCCGGCTCGCAGGAGCTGGTCTCGCGTTTATTCAGTGCCGCGCAGTTGACACCGAATGTGCGTTACCGATGCTCGCAACTGCTCAGCACCCTGGAGGCAGTCAGCCGAGGCGACGGCGTGAGTGTGGTGGCGCAGGCGTCGCTGCCCGAGGCGCCGAACGCGCGTTACCAGGTGCGCCCGCTCTCGCCACCCGTCAGTCGTGACATCGGCCTGGCGGTGCTGGATCAACGTCAGTCGACGCCCGCGACCCTTGCGTTTATTCACTTGGCACAAGGCATTGATTTCTAGTGCTGCCGACTAGCCGAACGGTCAGGTATGGCGAGCTTATTTCGGCCACGCCATCTATCATCCAATTATTCTGATCAGCGCCTTCAGTGCTTTTCCCACCCTGTGACAGGCCGTTCCTCCCATGCCCCTGACCGTCAACGGCCCGCGCAAACGCGCTACCCGCTACTTGATCACAGCGTTCAGCGGCGTGCTGCCGATCGCATTGGGCATCGTCATCCTGTATTGGCAGGCTGAACGCACGCTGCAACAAAGCACTGCGCAGACTGCCCAGGAGGCTGTGCGCCAGTTTGACCTGATGCTCAACAACACCGCCCTCGCCGCCCAAACCTTGCTGCCACTGGCAGGCCAGCCGTGTGACAACGGCGCGCAACTGGCGCTGCGTGAACAAGTCACGCGTCGGCCCTTTGTGCGGGCAACCACGCTGTCCTGGCAGAAAAACATCTATTGCAGCTCGCTGTTCGGGGGTAACTACCAGTCGCCCGTCAACCCGGATGATTATGTGGACGGCACGCTGTGGTTAATGAACGGCAACCCGGTAACACCGGACACTGCGCTGCTGGTTTACCGCTTGGTCGACGGTGACAAGGCGGCGTTCGCCTCGGTTGACGGCTACCACCTGACCAACGCGCTGCGCCTGATAAGCCGCTACACAGACCTGGTTCTGCAAGTGGGGCCCAACTGGCTGGACGCCGACGGCAAGGTACACAACACGCCGGTGCCGGAGTTTGCCGTGGCCCATCATTATCTGGCTTCAGAGCGCTATCACTACAGCGTCGAGGCCGGCATGCCGTCCGGTGAAGTGTGGCGCTATATGGAAGCACGCTACCCGGCGCTGTTCAGCCTGCTGGTGTTCTTTGGTGTGCTGGCAGGCGTGCTTGCGCACTGGCTGCAAAAGCGCTCGTCCGCGCCGACCCATGAGTTGCAGCGCGCCTTGGGCGCCAACGAGTTCATCCCGTATTTCCAGCCTGTGGTGCGTGGTGATACGCGTGAATGGGCCGGCTGTGAAGTGCTGATGCGTTGGCAGCATCCGAAGGAAGGCTTGGTGCGCCCTGACTTGTTTATACCATTGGCGGAGCATTCCGGGCTGATTGTGCCGATGACCCGCGCCTTGCTGCGCCAGACGGCTGAACAACTCGCCCCGCATGCCGCGCGCTTCAGTCCGGGCTTTCATATCGGCGTGAATATCACCGCACGCCACTGCGAGGACCTGGACCTGGTTGAGGACTGTCGAGTGTTTTTGGCCGCGTTCGAGCCTGGCCAGGTCACGCTGGTGCTGGAGTTGACCGAGCGGGAGCTGATCAAGCCAACCGATATCACCCGTCGCCTGTTCGACGCCCTGCATGAACTGGGGGTGATGATTGCGATTGATGACTTTGGCACCGGCCATTCCAGCCTGGGTTACTTGCGCAACTTCAATGTCGATTACTTGAAGATCGATCAAAGCTTTGTGGCCATGATTGGTGCGGATGCACTCTCGCGGCATATTCTCGACAGTATCATCGAACTCTCCGGCAAGCTGGACCTGGGCATCGTTGCCGAGGGGGTGGAAACAGCCGAGCAGTGCGACTATCTGGCGGCACACGGTGTGGATTTCCTGCAAGGTTACCTGTTTGGTCGGCCGTTACCGTGTGAAGAATTCATTAAGTCGCTGAGCAGCCATTGAATAGCCACCTACTGCGCTTGATGAAATAATCTTATTTAGGCAAAAGACGTGATTTACTCGTGGGGCATTAACTACTACAATTTTTCCTGCCTGTGCTGAACTCGCAGAAAGGCCTCTTTCTTTGAGTCACCTTATAAGCGCTTGGCTTATTGCTTTGTCTGCAGTTGATGTCAGCAAACACCATTATTGGAGTATAGATTTTGTCCAGACTCGCCGAATTTCGCGCAGCAGAAAAAGCCCTTCAAGAGCAGCTTGCCCAGCTGGAATCTTTGAAGAACGACGCCGGCCTGAAGAAAGAAATCGAATTTGAAGAAAAGCTGCAGGGCTTGATGAAGCACTATGGCAAAGGCCTGCGCGACATCATCTCGATCCTTGATCCAAACCCTGGCAAGGCCGGCGCCACGCTCGCCGCTGCACCAAAACAGCGCCGCGCACGCGTGGTCAAAGTGTATAGCAACCCGCACACCGGCGAGCTGATCGAAACCAAAGGCGGCAACCACCGCGGCCTGAAAGCCTGGAAAGAACAGTATGGCGCCGCCACTGTAGATTCCTGGCTGCGCGGCTGATCGCAACGCACTAACAAAACGCCCCGCCTACGCGGGGCGTTTTGTTTAAAGGTTCGAAAACGAACTTAACGCCCCGCTCACTTCGTTCAACATCGATCAACCTACTGCATTCAAAGTTTCAGGCTGTCGCGTACCGAACCGACTTCTTCCTTGCTGGCCTCGTAGGCTTCAGCTTGGCCGGCGTATGAAAAAACATAGGCTTTATCGGTATCGATTGCGCCGACCAATGTTTGCGACAACACGTGTCGCCCGTTCTCAGTAATCACGCAAGTAGTTTCCAGTGCGTCAAGACGGCTCAATGTGCTGGGGTGCATCTTGCTGCACACGCTTTGGTAACCGCTTTGCGCAAAGTCTTTCTGGATCGATTTGCGCATGTCCAGCAATACACCTTGAAGATTAACTTTGTGCCCAGCCTCTATCGGTGTGCCGGTTAACTCCATGACCATCAAGGTGTTGCCATTTTCGTCGTTCTTGATCGCGCGCTGGCGCGACACGGCTTGGGGTTTTATGGGCGCCTCGCCATCCGATTCCACTTCTTCGACTTGCCAGCCGCTGGGCCAATGAACTTCCGGGTCGGCCGCGGTCACAAATGGGCTGACCAACAGGAAACACATAGAGCTCAACAGCGATTTACGAAATTCAATCATTACGAAAAACACCCAAGGGTCAAGCGCCAAAGTTTGAGCCCGACACCTGCTGGTCGCAAGCGCTGCGTGACCTTTTTCATTTGGCGCCGTGGGCGGGCCTTGCGTATCATGGCTCGGCTGCAGGGATGCTTGCCGCAAGCCAACGGACCGCGCCTATTATTTCAAGTCGCGTTTGCCCCATTTTTTTCTGGAGGGCCCATGAGCCTGCACGATCTGAACACTTTCCCGGGCGTCACCGCCCAACCTGACACCGCCACCGCGAACTTCGTGTTCAACCACACCATGCTGCGGGTCAAGGACATCACCAAGTCGCTGGATTTCTACACCCGCGTGCTGGGTTTTTCCCTGGTGGAAAAGCGCGACTTCCCGGAAGCCGAATTCAGCCTGTACTTCCTGGCCCTGGTCGACAAGGCCCAGATCCCGGCCGACGCCGCCGAGCGCACCCAGTGGATGAAGTCGATCCCGGGCATCCTGGAACTGACCCACAACCATGGCACCGAAAACGATGCCGACTTTGCCTACCACAACGGCAACACTGACCCGCGTGGCTTTGGCCACATCTGCATCTCGGTGCCGGATATCGTCGCCGCATGCGAGCGTTTCGAAGCCCTGGGCTGCGATTTCCAGAAGCGCCTGAGCGATGGCCGCATGAAAAGCCTGGCCTTCATCAAGGACCCGGATGCGTACTGGGTTGAGATTATCCAGCCAGCACCGATGTAAGCCTACTTTGTGACGCGGCGCGTCACCGCAGGCATACCACTCGAAGAGTGGGAACGACAAAAAAACCCCATGATCACTCATGGGGTTTTTCATTTGCGGGCCCGGATTTACGCCGGTGCGGAAGTGCGGATCAGGTGATCGAAAGCACTCAGGGAAGCCTTGGCGCCCTCACCTACCGCGATCACGATCTGCTTGTACGGCACAGTCGTTACGTCGCCGGCGGCAAATACACCGGGCAGTGAAGTCTCGCCACGCGCATCGACAATGATCTCGCCGCGCGGGGTCAGTTCTACAGTGCCTTTGAGCCAGTCAGTGTTGGGCAGCAGACCGATCTGCACAAAGATGCCTTCCAGGTCGATGGTCTTGAACTCACCGCTGTCGCGATCCTTGTACGCCAGGCCGGTGACTTTCTGGCCATCGCCTTTGACTTCACTGGTCAGCGCGCTAGTAATCACGTCGACGTTCGGCAGGCTGTAGAGCTTGCGCTGCAACACAGCGTCGGCGCGCAACTTGCTGTCGAACTCCAGCAGGGTCACGTGGCTGACGATACCGGCCAGGTCGATGGCTGCTTCAACGCCGGAGTTGCCGCCGCCGATCACTGCCACACGCTTGCCTTTGAACAACGGGCCGTCGCAGTGCGGGCAGAAGCACACGCCCTTGGCTTTGTATTCCTGCTCGCCTGGCACACCCATTTCGCGCCAGCGGGCGCCCGTGGCCAGGATCAAGGTCTTGGACTTGAGCGTCGCACCGCTTTCAAAGCGAATCTCGTGCAAGCCGCCGGCGTTTTTCGCCGGAACCAAGCTGCTGGCACGTTGCAGGTTCATGATGTCCACGTCGTACTGACGCACGTGGGCTTCAAGGGCGCTGGCCAGTTTAGGACCTTCGGTCTCTTGCACCGAGATGAAGTTCTCGATGGACATGGTGTCCAGCACTTGCCCGCCAAAGCGTTCAGCTGCCACGCCGGTGCGGATACCTTTACGTGCGGCGTAGATGGCGGCTGCCGAACCGGCGGGGCCACCGCCGACGACCAGTACATCAAAGGCGTCTTTGGCACTGATTTTCTCGGCAGCTTTTTCGATACCGCTGGTGTCGAGCTTGGCGAGGATTTCTTCCAGGCCCATGCGGCCCTGGCCAAAATTCACACCATTGAGGTAGACGCTTGGCACCGCCATAACCTGGCGCTCATCGACTTCAGCCTGGAACAGCGCGCCGTCGATGGCGACGTGACGGATGTTCGGGTTGAGCACGGCCATCAGGTTCAGCGCCTGGACCACGTCCGGGCAGTTCTGGCAGGACAGCGAGAAGTACGTCTCGAAGCTGAACTCGCCTTTAAGGGCGCGGATCTGTTCAATCACTTCGACACTGGCCTTCGACGGGTGGCCACCGACTTGCAGCAGGGCCAGCACCAACGAAGTAAATTCATGGCCCATTGGGATGCCGGCGAAACGCAGGCTGATATCCGCACCCGGGCGGTTGATGGAGAACGATGGCTTGCGCGCATCATCGCCATCGGTTTTCAGGGTGATCAGCGTGGTGAGGCTGGTCACGTCCTGCAAAAGGGCAAGCATTTCCTGGGATTTCGCACCGTCGTCGAGGGAGGCGACGATCTCGATCGGCTGGGTGACCCGTTCCAGGTATGACTTCAACTGAGCTTTAAGATTGGCGTCCAACATACGGGCGATTTCCTATTAATTCGGTTTATTGCAGACAAAAAAACGCCCGAGCGAATCTCGCCCGGGCGTTTTGGGGGCGGAAGCTGCTTACTTAGGTGCGGTAGTCCCGCGCCGCTTTCTCAAGAGCAGGTATTTCACAGACTTAGATCTTGCCGACCAGGTCGAGGGACGGAGCCAGAGTCGCTTCGCCTTCTTTCCACTTGGCTGGGCACACTTCGCCTGGGTGGGCAGCAACATACTGAGCAGCCTTGATTTTGCGCAGCAGCTCGGAAGCGTCACGGCCAACACCGCCGTCGTTCAGTTCAACGATCTTGATCTGACCTTCTGGGTTGATCACGAATGTACCGCGGTCAGCCAGGCCAGCTTCTTCGATCAGCACGTCGAAGTTGCGGGAGATGGTCAGGGTTGGGTCGCCGATCATGGTGTACTGGATTTTGCCGATGGCTGGCGAAGTGTTGTGCCAGGCAGCGTGAGCAAAGTGGGTATCGGTGGAAACGCTGTAGATTTCGACGCCCAGCTTCTGGAATTCGGCGTAGTTGTCAGCCAGGTCTTCCAACTCAGTTGGGCAAACGAAAGTGAAGTCGGCTGGGTAGAAGAACACGACGGACCATTTGCCTTTCAGGTCAGCGTCCGACACGTCTACGAAGTTGCCGTTTTTGTACGCGGTAGCTTTGAACGGTTTTACTTGGCTGTTGATGATAGGCATCGATGACTCTCCGTCAGGGTTAAGAAGTTGATGAGGTGAATCCTACCGACTCTTTCGGTCGATGGCTCATTGGCAAACCTGATGCTGACGATTGGTTTTCTCTATCAGGTAACTGTATTAATAGAAGAAATCTCAAATCAGCGGCTGGGTCGCCAAGGTCATCCCGAGAAAGGGCGTCGCTTCAACATAGCGCATTGCCGATTTCATGTCGTTCCAACCGACATAACTCATCAGTGACTTCAAGTCCCAGCCACTGCGATGGGCCCAGGTAGCAAAGCCGCGGCGCAGCGAGTGGCTGGTGTACAGGTCGGCAGGAATGCCAGCGCGCTCCAGCGCTTGACGCAACAGTGGGATCACGCTGTTGGGGTGCAGGCCCTCCTCGCCCAGGTTGCCCCAGCGATCAATCCCACGAAACACCGGGCCACGCACCAGGCCCGAAGCGCTCAGCCAGTCGCTGTAGGCTTGCACCGGGCACAGGCGCAATAACGCCGGGGTCTGGTAGGTCTTGCCGAGGTTGTCGCGGTCACTTTTGCTGCGCGGCAAGTACAAGCTGATGCCGGCGCCCGGCACTGCTTGCACATGCTCGATGTTCAGGCGGCACAACTCATCACTGCGAAACCCCCGCCAGAAGCCCAACAGGATCAATGCAGTGTCGCGCTTGGCGCGTAGCAGCTGTGCTAAGTCCTGGTCTTGGCTCGCCTGAAGCGCTTCTGCCTCCAGTGAAGCAACGACTTGTTCGAGATGCTTGACCTGCAGCGGCTCTGCTTGCTTCTCCTGCGCCGGGTGCACGGCGCGAATGCCCTTGAGCACCTTGCGCACCACCGGTGCCTTGGTCGGGTCAGGGAAACCTTGGCTGGCGTGCCACTGCGCGAGTGCTGAAAGCCGCAATTTCAGGGTGTTGACCGCCAGCACGCCGGCATGCGCCACCAGGTAGCGAGCCACGCTGTCGCTGGTAGCGGGCAGGAACCCGCCCCAACTCACTTCGAAGTGCTCGATGGCCGCACGGTAACTGCGGCGTGTGTTATCGCGGGTGGCGGCGTTGAGATACCGATCCAGATCGCTCATGAAAGGCCCATTCGTACTGCTACAGGGTGAATCCGCGCTTAAAACGGCTATGACACGGGATAATACGCCAATATCCCACCTGTTAAATCAACAATTTAAACGCACTTTCGTTCATGTTACAGTATGTATCTACATACCCTGTACCACAGTACGAAATCGACGGAGACCCCATGGCGCGCGGCGGCATAAACAAAGCAGTAGTTCAAACGGCACGCTTGGCAATCCTGGCCCGTGGCGAAAACCCCAGCATCGATGCGGTGCGTATCGAGATGGGCAACACCGGCTCGAAAACCACGATTCATCGCTACTTAAAGGAGCTGGACGACAGCGAAAGCCGGCTGACCATCACCGAGGCGCCGATTGATGACGAGCTGGGCGAACTGGTCGCACGCCTGGCCCAACGCCTTAAAGACAAAGCCCAGGAGCCCATCGACCTGGCCCTGGCACACTTCGAACAGCACAAAGCCGCCCTGCTCGCCCAGCTAGAAACGCTGGAGACAGCTCACACCGAGCTCAAACAGCAATTTGAAATCCAGGCTTGCGCACTGGCAGAAGAAAGCGCCGCCCTGCAAACCGCCAGCACCAGCCTGCAAACCGAGCAAACCCGCAACGCCGGGCTCAGCCAGGCGTGCTGCGATTACGAGCTACGTATCAGCGACAAAGACGAGCAGATTCGCTCACTGGAAGAAAAGCACCTGCACGCCCGGGATGCCCTGGAGCATTACCGCACTGCGATCAAGGAGCAGCGCGAGCAGGAACAGCGCCGCCATGAAGGCCAGGTGCAACAGGTGCAGGCGGAACTGCGCCAGGCCCAGCAAAGCGCGATGGTGCGTCAGGATGAGATCACGCAGCTGCATCGTGACAATGAGCGACTGCTGATCGAGCACCGCGTGACCGCGAAGGAATTGGCCGCTTTGCAGGAACAAACCCGCAAAGACCAAGCCGTGCAGCACAAGCTCAGCGAACAGGTGAGCCTGATTGAAAGCGAACGCACCTTGCTTCAGGAGCGCCTACGGGTTGCCGTGCTGGAAAGCCAGTCACGCCAGCAAGCACTGACCGAGCACCAGCAGAGCAACAAGAGCCTGGAGCTGGACCTTATCAAGGCTCAGGCCAGTATCGAGGCATTGCGCCTGGCGGCTGCCGTTGCAGCAGCGCCAGAAGCAACCCCGCAAGGCTGATCAGCCAGCCACAGGCGTGCGCATGGTGACGAATTCTTCCGCCGCCGTGGGATGCACGCCGATGGTTTCATCGAAATGCTGCTTGGTCGCGCCCGCCTTGAGCGCGATCGCCAGGCCTTGCACGATTTCGCCAGCGTCCGGCCCGACCATGTGGCAACCCAGCACCTTGTCGGTGTCGGCGTCGACCACCAGTTTCATCAAGGTTTTTTCCTGGCAGTCGGTCAACGTCAGCTTCATCGGCCGGAAGCGGCTTTCGAAGACCTGTACCTTGTGGCCGTTCTTCTTCGCCTCTTCCTCGGTGAGGCCGACGGTGCCGATGTTCGGCAGGCTGAACACCGCCGTCGGGATCATCGCGTAGTCAACCGCACGATACTGCTCAGGCTTGAACAGGCGACGTGCCACCGCCATGCCTTCGGCCAGGGCGACTGGCGTTAATTGCACACGACCAATCACATCGCCGAGCGCCAGGATCGACGGCTCGGCGGTCTGGTACAGGTCATCCACTTCAACAAAACCACGCTCGTCCAACTTGACGCCGGTATTTTCCAGGCCCAGGTTGTCCAGCATCGGGCGACGGCCAGTGGCGTAGAACACACAGTCTGCTTCGAGTACGCGGCCATCTTTCAAGGTGGCCTTGAGGCTGCCGTCCGCTTGCTTGTCGATGCGCTGGATATCGGCATTAAATTGCAGGTCCAGGCCACGCTTGGTCAATTCTTCCTTCAGGTGCGTGCGCACCGAACCATCAAAGCCGCGCAGGAACAGATCGCCGCGATACAGCAGCGTAGTCTGTGCGCCCAAACCATGGAAAATACCCGCGAACTCGACAGCAATGTAACCGCCGCCGACTACCAGCACACGTTTAGGCAGCTCCTTCAGGAAGAACGCCTCGTTGGAGCCAATCGCGTGTTCATGCCCCGGGATTTGCGGGATCTGCGGCCAGCCGCCCGTTGCGATCAGGATGTGTTTGGCGGTAAAGCGTTCGCCGTTAATCTCTACCTGGTGCGGATCCACCACACGCGCATGGCCTTCATGCAGGGTCACGCCGCTGTTGACCAGCAGGTTACGGTAGATGCCATTGAGGCGGTTGATTTCGCGGTCCTTGTTGGCGATCAAGGTCGCCCAATCAAAATTCGCCTCACCCAGCGACCAGCCAAAACCGCTGGCTTGTTCGAAGTCCTCGGCGAAATGCGCACCGTACACCAACAGTTTTTTTGGCACGCAGCCGACGTTAACGCAGGTGCCGCCCAGGTAACGGCTTTCCGCCACAGCCACCTTGGCGCCAAAACCAGCAGCAAACCGCGCCGCGCGAACACCGCCGGAACCGGCGCCAATTACATACAGGTCAAAATCGTAGGCCATTTCACTCTCCTCGGCAGGACATCAGCATACCGATTTAGATGGGGCTGAAAAACGAAAAAGCCACCCGAAGGTGGCTTTCTCTTAAAACAACCAGCAAGCGTGAATCAGTAAGCCTTGCCAGTTTTGTAGAAGTGCTCGTAGCAGAAGTTGGTCGCCTCGATGTAGCCTTCAGCGCCACCGCAGTCGAAACGCTGACCCTTAAACTTGTAGGCAATCACACAACCGTCTTTGGCTTGCTTCAACAGAGCGTCGGTGATCTGGATCTCGCCACCCTTGCCTGGCTCGGTTTCTTCGATCAGCTTGAAGATGTCCGGCGTGAGGATGTAACGACCGATGATCGCGAGGTTAGACGGCGCGTCTTCCGGCGCTGGCTTCTCGACCATGTCGCGTACGCGGATCAGGCCATCACCAATGTCGTCACCGGCAATCACGCCGTACTTGTTGGTTTCGGTCGGGTTAACTTCCATCACTGCAACGATGGTGCAACGGTATTTCTGGTACAGCTTGACCATCTGGGTCAGTACGCCGTCGCCTTCCAGGTTAACGCACAGGTCATCTGCCAGAACCACGGCGAACGGCTCGTCACCGATCAGTGGGCGGCCGGTGAGGATGGCGTGGCCGAGGCCTTTCATCTGGGTCTGACGGGTGTAGGAAAACGAGCACTCGTCGAGCAATTTACGGATACCGACCAGGTATTTTTCCTTGTCAGTGCCCTTGATCTGGTTTTCCAGCTCGTAGCTGATGTCGAAATGGTCTTCCAGCGCGCGCTTACCACGGCCGGTGACGATGGAGATTTCGTTCAGGCCGGCATCCAGTGCCTCTTCGACGCCGTACTGAATCAGTGGCTTGTTCACCACCGGCAGCATCTCTTTGGGCATGGCTTTGGTCGCTGGCAAGAAGCGAGTGCCGTAACCGGCTGCTGGGAACAAGCATTTCTTGATCATATGAGTCCTTACAAAGGGCTGTGCGTACGGAATTCGGCGCAGTCTAATCAGGCCGCAGTCACCTTACAATGGGTCCTGCTGGCGTTGCGATGTCAACATAGAGAAAAAATGTCGGCGTAAGTTCCACTTATCTTCCGACAAGTACCGTCACCCTCAACACGTAAACAACCTACAAGCCAATGTTTCTGAGGGCTACATCCCTTTTAGCATGCTTTCAAGCCGAGGGCACTGATGTGGAATAACTTCGGCGGGCGCAGGCCATTTGGCGCTATCATTGCGCCCTTGAACCAGACCACGAGATTGTTAATAGATGTCAGAACCAAAAGGTGTAAACGGCTACCTGATCACCCAGCGCGCAGACGGCTGGCACTTGATCAACTTCCACGGCGACAGCGTTGCCGGGGTATTCCCGACCGAAGCCATGGCTGTTGCAGTCGCCGAAGTGTTTGTGGATGAAGCCGGTCATGCATCGAGCAAGCGCCCGAAGAGCAAGTAAGTACAAACGCCCCGCGCACAAAGCCCCGTTTAGCGGGGCTTTTTTGTGTTTGTCTGTACCTTGATGGCCGTTCGCTATAATCTGCTGCAAACGCCCCACGACAGTGTCAGCGCCCCTCCAATACCCTCGACGACGACCCCACACATGAACAAAATCCTGGCACTGACTGCGGCCCTGGTGCTGATGACCGGTTGCACCACTACCTCCGACACTTTCCTGAAAAACGGCGAGCAAGGCCTGACGATTGACTGTTCGGGCGAGGCCAACTCCTGGGCCAGTTGCTACGAAAAAGCCGACGCTTCGTGCGCGGGCACCGGCTACCGCATCGTCGGCACTGACGGCACGCCATCGCTGAAAGAAAGCGACAAAACCCTGGGCAAAGACGTCGGCAACTTCAAAAGCCGCAGCGTGGTTGTGGTCTGCAAGTAACCCGCAGGCTACAGGTGAATTTCGGCGAACTTGATGCCCAGGTCGCGCAATAGCTCGATCAGGTCATCCAGGCGTGGGAACGACTCGACTTCATCCTGATCATCCACCAGGAAGTAACTGCGCCCGCCGCTTTTCTTGAAGAAGACGATCCACTCGCCCAGGTCGGCAGGGTTTTGTATGACATGGGTGGCCGATATCTGGCCCTCGGCATAGCGTGCTTTGACGTGTTCACGTTTCATGGCGGTTTCCCAAAAAAGACAAATGCCGCGCAACCTCAAGGCTTGCGCGGCATTTTTGGCATTGAATGGCCGTAGTTTAACGGATGCCTTGCCCGATCAACACGCCATCGACGGTTTGCCCATAGAGATTGACGCCATCATTGGCGTGAAACTTGACGCGGGTTTTCTCCACTGAGCCTTCCACCAGGCGCGGATCCTGCGGCCGCTCATGGCTGTTGACGTAAGCAGCGACATCCCAGGCCTGCTGGTCGCTCAAACTGCCGCCCTTGCCCAATGGCATGTTGTGTTTGATGAAAGACGCCGCCGTATTGATTCGGTGCATGCCGGCGCCCCAGTTGTAGGAGTCTTTACCCCATAGCGGCGGCATGACGAAGCTGTCGCCGACCTTCTGCCCCTGCCCTTCGCCACCATGGCACACCGCGCATTGCCCTTTATAAACCTCGGCACCCGACGCCAGGTTGTAGCCATTGGCCGGTTGCGCCACATCGGGATAACCGCGCCCCGGCAGCTCTACACCCAAGGGCGCCTTGCTGGCCAACCAGTAGGCGTACACCGACAGCGCGGTTATCTCGGGGCTGTCCGCCGCAGGTGGCGTGCCGCCGTTCATGCTGAATTGAAAGCAGCCCTGTAAACGCTCGGCGAAGGTGTTGACCTTGTCGTTCTTCTTTCGATAAGCGGGATACATCGGGTACGCGCCCCACAGCGGTGCTGAGTTGGCAAGGCGGCCCTGGTCGAGGTGACAGTTGCTGCAGTTGAGCCCGTTACCGACAAATTGCGGTGCCAGGCGCTTGGTGTCGACGAACAAGGCGTAACCCTGCCGCACCAATTTGCCGTAGGCGTTGTCAGGCAATTCGCTTTCTTGAGGCGGCTGGAATTGATTGGCGACCGGGTGCGCTGCCAAGGGCTGCAATTGCGACTGGTCCTCCATGGCAATCGTGGCGGCATGGGCTGGCAGTGCCAGGAGCAGGCCCAACGCGGGCGCAAACATGAAGCGCTTCATGGCTTTGCCTCCAGAGGCAGCGACGCGAAGTAGTGGGCGACGCCCTGCACTTCTTCGGGCGTAAGGGACTTGGCAATGTGGCCCATCAAATCGTTGGGGTCATTGCGTCGAGTGCCGTTCTGCCAGGCTGTCAGTTGCGCCGTCAGGTAGGCGGCAGGCTGGCCGGCCAACGCTGGGAATGCGTCGCCGACCCCTACTCCGGCAGGCCCATGGCAACTGACGCAAGCGGGGATCTGCCGCTCCCAGGCGCCTTGCAGGGCGAGTTTCTGCGCCGCGTTGCCGGGCATTTCGCTGCGCTGCACCGTGGCCGGAACCGGGAACGGCATCGCCGCCACGGCCTGGCTGAGCGCAGCGATTTCGGGGTCAGTCAACGCCTTGGCCAGGGGCTGCATCACCGGGTTAGTGCGTGCGCCGCTGCTGAAGTCCGCCAGTTGTTTTCGCACATACGCTGCAGGCAACCCCGCCAGCCGGGGAAATCCTGCCGCGGCGAGCCCTAGCCCATCGGCGCCATGACAGGCCACACACGGCATCGCGCCAGGCTGTGAACCACCTTCGGTAAAAATCTTTTTCCCATCCAATGCGTGGGCATTGCCTAGCAGCAGCATCAATGCGCCACCCATTAAAACGCGTTCCAGAGACATCATCACGGCTCCATTTTTATAGTTATATGCTTAGCTCACAATCGCATAAGCCTACAAATGGTAGGGTAATGACCCTCTTGCGACAACACCCAAAAAATCAGTACAAAAAAAAGCCTGGCGCTGCATCGGCAGGGCCAGGCTTTTTTATCGGATTCGAGTGCACGGGATGAGCCTGGGGGGCTCAGCCGGAAATACATTCCTCCGCGGCTTTCTTCACGTCGCCAGGGCGGATCGGTACATTGGACATACTCTCGTAGAGCTTGATACTGCTGCCGCTTGAGCGCTCCTCAATCTCCAAGATCGCCGAAGGGTCAGCCGAGAATTTCTGCGGCACAATCACTTGTACACCGTCCTTATGCGGTTCTATCTGCGGCGGACGACGAGTCTCGGCCAGTTTACGCACCACGCACGCGGCATATTCCGGCGGCTTCTTCCCTGAAATGACCACCAACGTTGGCGGGGTCTGCTTGATATCTGCAACCGAAGCACACCCACCTAACGCCAAGGCCAGAACCAACACACTCCACTTCATACTAAAACCTCCGATAAAGACCCTACGACAGCGTAGAGAGTAAATTTCTCCCGCCAATGTAGGATTTATCTCTGAAAACACGGTGAATAACTGTTTTAAATTGTCGAAGTCGTCGACGACGACCCGATAATAAACTCGCTGGGGCTGATAAACTCCATCTTAACCTACGTATCATTCTGATTTTTCAGAAAAAGCCCTTCTGGAGACACCCCATGAAATTCATCCACCAGCGCGAGCACCTCAACGAGGGCGACATCGTTGTCATCGAATGCTCGCAAACCTGCAACATTCGCCTGATGAGCGACGCCAACTTTCGCAGCTTCAAGAACGGTGGCCGCCACACCTACCACGGCGGCGCCTTCGACAAGTTCCCGGCGAAAATCACCGCCCCCAGCACCGGTTTCTGGAACATCACCCTGGATGTGGTGACGCGCCGCGCCATCAGCGTTACGCGCAAACCGGCGCTGTCCCATAAAATTAGCATCGTTCGGCGCACCAGCACCAAGCTGAGCTGACCCGCACACTCGACAGGAAAACAGCTGTGACTACCACGACTAAATACGTCATCAAGTACAAGCTCAACGGCGAACGCCGCTTTGAATTCGCGCAGTTGCAAAGCAACGACGTGGAAGAGGCCAAACAAGCCCTGGCGAAAATTCACGACGCCTCTGACGCAATCACTGACATCACCGTGAGCAAGGCGCTGTAAGCCATGCCAGGCCCGACTGCCGATCTGTTCGCCGATGACGCCCTGCAACAACCCACGGGGCGCGAACAGATTGGCGAAGAGTCTTACGTGCTAAGGGGCTACGCCCTGCCCTGGATTGAGCGACTGTTACCTGAGTTGCGACGGATATTAGCCCAATCCCCGTTTCGGCAGATGGTCACACCCGGTGGCTTTACCATGTCCGCGGCACTGAGCAGTTGCGGCGAACTGGGCTGGACCACCGACAGCAGCGGCTATCGTTACAGCCCCCTTGACCCGCGCAGCCAGCAACCGTGGCCTGCCATGCCTGACGCCTTGCGCGAACTGGCTGTGCGGGCGGCGGCAGAGGCCGGCTTCAGCGACTTCGCCCCAGATGCCTGCCTGATCAACCGCTATGTGCCCGGCGCCAAGATGTCCCTGCACCAAGACAAGAACGAACGCCGCTACGGCGCCCCCGTGGTCTCCGTATCCCTGGGCTTGCCGGCGATTTTCCTGTTCGGCGGCCATGAACGCGGCAGCCGCACGCAAAAGATCTCCCTGTTTCACGGTGATGTCGTGGTTTGGGGTGGGGTCGATCGCTTGCGCTTTCATGGGGTGATGCCAATCAAGGACGGGGTGCATCCGATCATGGGCCCGCAACGCATCAACCTGACCTTTCGCACCGCGGGTTAATTTGACCGCAAGCTTGCGAGTGCCGAGAGTGGCCCGCGCGGTTAATCTGCCGGAGCCCCGTCAAGAGTGCAGGCCATGAACAACGAACAAGACCCCCGCTGGGCCGCCATCGTCGCCCGCGATGCCAAGGCCGACACGCTGTTTGTGTACGGCGTAAAAACCACCGGCGTGTATTGCCGCCCCAGCAGCGCCTCACGTGTGCCACGGCCGGAAAACATCGAATTCTTCGACAACCCCGAACAGGCCGAAGCGGCGGGTTACCGGCCCAGCAAACGCGCCCGCGGTGATCAGACTCAATTGGCCGCGCACCACGGGCAACTGGTGGCCGATGCGTGCCGGAAAATAGAACAGGCCGAAACGCCGCCCAGCCTGGACGTACTCGCGCGTCTCGCCGGGTTGAGTTCGTTTCATTTTCATCGCGTCTTCAAAGCCATCACCGGCCTGACCCCAAAGGGTTACGCCAGCGCCCTGCGCTCGCGCAAAGTACGCGACGGCCTGAAGGGGCAGCACTCGGTGACCGATGCGCTGTATGACGCAGGCTTCAACTCCAACAGCCGCTTTTATGAATCCGCTGATCAACTGCTCGGCATGAAGCCCAGCGACTACAAGGCCGGTGGCACCCATAGCGAAATACGTTTTGCAGTGGGCCAATGCTCCTTGGGGGCGATTCTGGTGGCCCAGAGTCAACGGGGCGTTTGCGCGATTCTGCTGGGGGACGACCCGGACAAGTTGGTGCGTGACCTGCAAGACCAATTCCCCAAGGCCGAGTTGGTCGGTGCGGACCGAGACTTTGAACAGTTGGTTGCCCAAGTCGTGGGCTTTATCGAGGCACCTGCGCTGGGTCTGGATTTGCCCCTGGATTTACGCGGCACCGCGTTCCAGGAACGGGTGTGGCAGGCGCTGCGCGAAATCCCGGTGGGCAGCACCGCCAGCTACGCGCAGATTGCCCTGCGGATCGGCGCTCCGAAGTCCTTTCGCGCCGTGGCCCAGGCTTGCGGCGCCAACCACCTGGCAGTCGCGATCCCCTGCCACCGCGTGGTGCGCAGTAATGGCGAGCTGTCGGGCTACCGTTGGGGCGTCGAACGCAAACGGCAGTTGCTGGAGCGTGAGACGCGCTGAACAGAAAGCGCCCGTTGCGCTCACAAAGCTTTGCGTTTACGAAACTCAGCAACCTTATGCCGGTTGCCACACAAGGCCATGCTGCACCAGCGGCGCTTGTGGGCCTTGGTCCGATCATAAAACCACAGGATGCATTCCGGATGCTCGCAGCGACGAATCAAGTTGAAGTCGCCGGCGACCAATAAATGAGCGGCTGCTTCGGCAATCGGCGACAAAAATTGCTCAGCCGTCTGCTGCTTACGCTGGCGCTCCAGCTGCGGCACACCCGACGCAGGCCAGACTAACTGCGGGTGGCTGACCGCTTTGCGTAAAAAGCAATTGAGGGCAGCCGGGTTGCCCGCCTCACCGTTCTTACGCGCAGCCACCAGTTCGCGAATAACCTCGCGCAATTCGCGGGCTGCGCTGAGCAAGGCACCCTCTTCAAACGCGGGAATACTCCCCTCCTGGGCCCACTCAAGGCGCACCAGCCAGCGCGTCACATCGGCATCAACCTTCCAAAAATCCCACGGCACGCCATCGATAGTCGCCAAGGTATTGAGCATGTCCAGCACCGGGTCATCGGCCAGCACATAGGGTTCTGAAGGTGTTGCTGCAGGTGTGGGGGTGGCCATGATTCGTCCTCTTGAGCACCGTGCAATCGTAACCGCTATTTTAGTGGCTTGATAGTTACAGCATGCAAACACGTAACCTCCATAATTAATTTGACAGGTTACTTTTTTGGGCGCAGCTTTTAATCAGGTAACCCGTAATCACACTTTATCAAGTTACAAAGGTGTTCCGTCATGTCTATCGCAGCCCCTGTCGTTCGCTACCACCACGTCGATGTCGATGGCGTGCGCATGTTCTACCGCGAAGCCGGCGACCCCGCCGCCCCGGTCATGTTGCTGCTGCATGGTTTTCCCAGCTCGTCGCACATGTTCCGCGACCTGATCCCGCTGCTTGCCACGCGCTTTCGGGTTATCGCTCCCGACTTACCTGGCTTTGGCTTCACCGAAGTACCGGCCGAGCGCAATTACCACTACCGCTTCGATGACCTGGCGATCACCGTCGGGCATTTCGTCGATGCGTTGAAGCTGAGCCGCTACGCCCTGTACGTGTTCGATTACGGCGCACCGGTAGGCCTGCGGCTGGCGGTGGCGCATCCGGAGCGGGTCAGCGCGCTGGTCTCGCAAAACGGCAACGCTTACCTGCAGGGGCTGGGCGATGCCTGGGCGCCGATTCGGGCCTACTGGGCCGAGCCGAGCCAAGCCAATCGCGAGGTGATCCGCAACAATGTGATCAATCTGGAAGGCACGCGCTATCAGTACTTGCACGGCGTGAATCAGCCGGAGTTGGTCGCGCCGGAGTCCTACATGCTGGATGTGCTGTTGATGCAACGCCCCGGCAACGACGAAATCCAGTTGGACCTGTTCCTCGACTACCGCAACAACCTCACGCTGTACCCGGCGTTCCAGGCATTCTTTAAAGCCAGCCAAGTGCCCACGCTGGTGATTTGGGGCCAGCACGACCCGTTCTTCATTCCGCCTGGCGCGCATGCCTACAAGGGCGACAACGCCAATGCCGTGGTGGAACTGCTGGACACTGGCCACTTCGCATTGGAAACCCACGCCGCCCATATCGCCGAGCGCATTCACGCCGTGCTTGGGCATGCAATCGACTAATGGCGGGGCACGAAACTGCGCCCTCGTCCAGTGAATAAAACAGACTGGCCGGGTGCCGATGGCCCTGCTAAAACAGCGAAAAGCCTTACTAACGCTGGAGACGCATCCGATGAGCACCTGGCCTGACACGCGAATTCTTGACCTGCTGGGTATTGAAGTACCCATCATCCAGGCCCCGATGGCCGGGGCAACGACCACCGCCATGGTCATCGCCGCGAACGAGGCTGGCGCGCTCGGCTCAATGCCCGCCGCCGCGCTGACTATCGAGCAATTGCGCGAAGCCTTGGCCGCTATCCGCCAGGCAAGCTCGCGGCCTATCAACGTGAATTTCTTCTGCCATCAGCCGCCTGACGCCAACCAAACCGGTGACCGTCGCTGGAAGGACTTGCTGGAGCCCTACTACCGTGAACTCGGCGCCGATTTTGATGCGCCAACGCCCGTGTCCAACCGTGCGCCCTTCAACGACGCCGCTTGCCAAGTGGTCGAGGAGTTCCGCCCCGAGGTAGCGAGTTTTCACTTTGGCCTGCCGGAAAAAGCCTTGCTCGACCGGGTAAAAGCCACCGGCGCCAAGGTGCTGTCATCGGCCACCACCGTGGAAGAAGCCATCTGGCTGGAACAGCAGGGTTGCGATGCGATCATTGCGATGGGTATTGAGGCGGGTGGGCATCGCGGGTTGTTTCTCAGTGACGACCTCAACACCCAGATCGGCCTGATGGCACTGCTGCCGCAAATTGTCGACGCGGTCAGCGTGCCGGTGATTGCCGCCGGCGGTATCGGTGATGCGCGTGGCATTGTCGCGGCATTCGCCCTGGGCGCTTCAGCGGTGCAAATCGGCACGGCGTACCTGTTTACCCCCGAAGCCAGCGTCAATGCCTCCCACCATCACGCGTTGCGTCACGCCCAGGCCAGCGAAACCGCGCTGACCAACGTGTTCACGGGCCGCCCGGCGCGGGGCATTGTCAACCGCGTGATGCGTGAACTCGGCGCGATCCACCCGCATGCGCCTGCCTTCCCCACGTCTGGCGGCGCCTTGATGCCGCTCAAAGCCAAGGATGAAGCCGGTTTCAGCAATCTGTGGTCAGGCCAAGCCTTGCGTCTGGGTAAAGACGTATCCACCTATGACCTGACCCGCGAATTGGCCGAGCAGGCGCTGGCCAAGTTCAACCAACGTTGACAGTTACGGCAACTTTGCACTGTACCGGCAATGGCCAACCGCTATATATTCCCATACATAGCGGTAACGCCTTCTACCTATAACGAGCCGTACACCTTCAAAGGAGCTGCTTCATGTTGATCCGCGCCTCACGCCTGGCCCCCACGGCCCTCGCCACCCTGATTGCCGCCTGTGCCTTTGGCTCAGCCCAGGCGGATGAAGTACAGGTTGCCGTTGCGGCCAACTTCACCGCACCGATCCAGGCGATTGCCGCCGATTTCGAAAAAGACACCGGCCATAAACTGGTTGCAGCCTACGGCGCCACCGGCCAGTTCTACACGCAGATCAAGAACGGCGCGCCGTTCGAAGTGTTCCTCAGCGCCGACGACACCACCCCGCAAAAACTCGAAACCGAAGGCGACACCGTCAAAGGTTCGCGCTTCACTTACGCGGTCGGCACCCTGGCGCTGTGGTCGGCCAAGGACGGTTATGTGGATGCCAAAGGTGAGGTGCTGAAGAAGAATGAATTCAAGCACCTGTCCATCGCCAACCCGAAAGCCGCGCCCTACGGCCTGGCCGCCACCCAAGTGTTGGCTAAAGAAGGCTTGACCGACAAGGTCAAGGACAAGCTCGTTGAAGGCCAGAACATCACCCAGGCCTTCCAGTTTGTCTCCACCGGTAACGCTGAACTGGGCTTTGTCGCCCTGTCGCAAATCTACAAAGACGGCAAAGTCACCAGCGGTTCGGCGTGGGTCGTTCCAGCCTCGATGCATGACCCGATCAAACAGGACGCCGTGATCCTCAACAAAGGCAAGGACAGCGCCGCCGCCAAAGCCCTGGTCGACTACCTCAAAGGCCCTAAAGCCGCTGCGGTGATCAAGTCCTACGGTTATGAGCTGGCCAACTAAATGCCGCTGTCGAGTGCCGATTTTTCCGCGATCTGGCTGACCATCAAACTGGCGTCACTGACCACCGTGATCCTGCTGGTCATCGGCACTCCGATTGCCCTGTGGCTGTCGCGCACCCGTTCCTGGTGGCGCGGCCCCATTGGTGCGATTGTCGCTCTGCCGTTGGTGTTGCCACCCACGGTCATCGGCTTCTACCTGTTGTTGACCATGGGCCCCAATGGCTACTTCGGCCAGTTCACGCAATGGCTGGGGCTGGGCACCCTGACGTTCAGCTTTACCGGGCTGGTGATCGGCTCGGTGATCTATTCCATGCCGTTTGTGGTGCAGCCGTTGCAAAACGCCTTCTCCGCCATCGGTACGCGCCCGCTGGAGGTCGCCGCAACGCTGCGCGCCAACCCCTGGGACACGTTTTTCACGGTGATCCTGCCCCTGGCCCGCCCGGGGTTTATCACCGCGTCGATTCTCGGTTTCGCCCACACCGTCGGTGAATTTGGCGTGGTGCTGATGATCGGCGGCAATATCCCCGACAAGACGCGCGTGGTCTCGGTGCAGATCTACGACCACGTCGAGGCCATGGAATACGCCCAGGCCCACTGGTTGGCCGGTTCCATGGTGGTGTTCGCCTTCCTCGTATTGCTGGCGCTCTACTCAAGCCGTAAAACCAAGATGGGCTGGAGCTGATCGCGATGATTGATATACGCCTGCAACTGAATTACTCCGGCTTTGCGTTGGATGTGGCGTTGAATTTACCCGGCCGTGGCGTGACCGCGTTGTACGGGCATTCCGGTTCGGGCAAAACCACCTGCCTGCGCTGCATCGCCGGGCTGGAGCAGGCCGAGGACGGCTTTGTGCAGATCAACGATGAGGTCTGGCAAGACAGCCGCAAGGGCCTGTTTGTGCCGCCGCACAAGCGCGCGCTGGGTTATGTGTTCCAGGAAGCGAGCCTGTTTCCCCATCTGTCAGTGCGCGCCAATCTGGAGTTTGGCCTCAAGCGTATTCCACGCAAGCTTCGTCGGGTGGACATGGCCCACGCCACCGAACTGCTGGGTATCGGCCACCTGCTTGAGCGCCACCCGCAGCACTTGTCCGGCGGTGAGCGCCAGCGCATTGGCATCGCCCGCGCGCTGCTCACCAGCCCGCAATTGTTGTTGATGGATGAACCGCTGGCGGCCCTGGACAGCAAACGCAAAAGCGAGATTTTGCCGTACCTCGAACGCCTGCACGATGAACTGGACATACCCATGCTGTACGTCAGCCACGCCCAGGACGAAGTGGCGCGGCTGGCCGATCACATCGTCTTGCTCAGCGACGGCAAAGCCCTTGCCAGCGGGCCCATTGGTGAAACCCTCGCCCGGCTCGACCTGCCGATGGCCTTGGGTGACGACGCCGGCGTGGTGATCAATGGCACGGTCAGTGCCTACGATGAGCACTATCAATTGCTCACACTGCAATTGCCCGACAGCCCGTTGCAGATACGCGTGGCGCACGCGCCGCTGGCAGTGGGCAAGCCGCTGCGCATCAAGGTGCAGGCCCGAGATGTCAGCCTCAGCTTGTATGGGCAAGAACCCAGCAGCATCCTCAATCGCCTGCCGGTGACGGTTACCCAGGAGACTTCTGCGGATAACAATGCCCATGTGCTGGTGCGCCTGGACGTTGGCGGCACGCCGCTGCTGGCGCGCATTACGCGGTTCTCCCGCGACCAACTGCAACTGCAGCCCGGTCTGAGGCTGTGGGCGCAAATCAAGGCGGTAGCCGTACTCGCATAACTATTTGGCACCCATGCAAAACCCTGCGGTCAATCAGACATACCGGCCTGATTACCGCCAAGGAATTTGCACCATGCCCGACTCCGCACTGCTTGCCGACCTGCCCCGCGACCTGCATTACGTAGACGACACCCAACCGGGTATCCGCCGCAAAAAGCTGCGCGGCAAGTTCCAGTATTTCGACGCCAAAGGTGTAGGCATCACCGATGCCGACGAGATCAAACGCCTGAACTCACTGGCTGTACCGCCCGCCTACACCGACGTGTGGATCTGCGCCGACCCGCTTGGCCATCTGCAAGCTACTGGCCGCGATGCACGCGGTCGCAAGCAATACCGTTACCACCCGCGCTGGCGTGAAGTGCGTGACAGCGACAAGTACTCACGCCTGCAAGAGTTCGGTAATGCCTTGCCAAAATTGCGCGCGAAATTAGAAGCACAAATCGCCGAACCCGGTTTCACCCGGGACAAAGTGTTGGCCACGGTGGTGATGCTGCTGGACGCCACGCTGATTCGCGTCGGCAATACCCAGTACGCGCGGGACAACAAATCCTACGGGCTGACCACCTTGCGCACCCGCCATGTGGAGATCAAGGGCAGCGAGATCCAATTCCAGTTTCGCGGCAAGAGTGGCGTGGAGCATCAGATCAGCGTCAAGGACCGGCGCCTGGCCACGGTGGTCAAGCGCTGCCTGGAGCTGCCTGGGCAAAACCTGTTTCAGTACCTGGATGAAGACGGTGAGCGGCATACCGTCAGTTCCCACGACGTCAACGCCTACTTGCACAGCCTGACGGGCGCCGATTTCACCGCCAAGGATTACCGCACCTGGGCCGGCACCGCCCTCGCCTTGGCCGTGTTGCGCGAACTGGAATGGCAGCCGGAATCCGATGCCAAGCGGCACGTGGTAGCAACGGTCCAAGACGTCGCCAAGCAACTGGGCAATACCCCGGCGGTGTGCCGCAAGTGCTATATCCACCCGGCCGTACTGGAGCATTTCAGCCTGGGCCAGCTGTCCAGGCTGCCCAAGCCACGGGTGCGCAAGGGCTTGAAAGCCGAAGAAGTCGCACTGGCGATGTTCCTCGAGCAGTTGGCCGCCGACTTGCCGAAGAACGCCAAGGTGGGTTAGCCTCTGCGTCCCTTCTGACTCCCGGGATGACCGCCGACGTGAACAACTAAGCCTTCCAAAATGTAACTGCAACGAGCCGCCTGGCGCGCTTGTTGGCCTGTTCGACATTTTTTTGGAGGTGCTGATGACTGACGTCAACCGGCTGCCCGTACTCGTTTCTCTGCAACACGTATCTTTCCAGTTCGCCAATGGCGACACCTTGCTGAAAGACCTCAACCTGTCGATTGATCACACGCCCACCGGGATTGTCGGCCGTAATGGTCGCGGTAAAAGCATCCTCGCCAAATTGATTGCCGGGGTGCTGGCGCCCTCTTCCGGCACGCTGAAGCGCTCAGCCAGCGTGGCTTACGTCGCCCAGGCAGTGGCGGTTCAACCGGGCGAAACCATCGCCGATGTCACCGGCACCGCCAACGTGTTGGCCGCACTTGCACGCATGGCTCGGGGCGAAGCGCGGGTGGACGACCTGGCGCTGATCGACGATCGCTGGGACCTTGCCGAACGCCTGCGCACCGCACTGGGCGCCGCAGGCTTGCCACACCTGGATGCGGATACACCGGCCAAACAGCTCAGCGGCGGCCAATTGGCCAGGGTCGCGGTGATCGGTGCACTGTTGACCGAACCGCAGTTGCTGATTCTCGATGAGCCCACCAACCACCTCGACAGCGACGGCCGTGATTGGCTGTTGCGGGTACTGGCAGGCTGGCACGGCGGCTTGGTGGTGGTCAGCCATGATCGGCAATTGCTCAACACCATGGGCCGCATCCTCGAGCTGTCGCCCCTCGGCGCGCGCGCGTATGGCGGCAATTACGATGCCTACCGCCTGCAACGCAACACCGAGCAGCAGGCTGGCGTTGCAGCCCTTGAGCACGCGCGCCTGCAACGTAGCCGCGAGCACAAGCGCCTGCAAAAAGACCACGACAGTTTGCAACGCAACGCCGCCCGCTCACGCAAGCATGCCGAGACCGCCAACGTCGATCGGTTCACCAAAGCCCGCTGGAAAGGCGCCGCCACGGAAATTGTCAGCACCGCGCGCAGTGCACACCGCGCGTATAAAAACGAGCTTGATGTGCAGGTGCGTCAGGCCTACGAACGCGTCGTCGACGAAACGCCCACCCTGCTCGCCTTGCCTGGCTCGGCAGTGCCCAACGGTCGCCACGTCCTGACCTTGGAGCATGCGCAGCTGCCGTGGCTGGATCCGCAGTCGCCTTCTACTTACCTCACACTCAACCTGATGGGCCCGGTGCGCGTTGCCGTGCACGGGCCGAACGGCTGCGGCAAATCCACCCTGCTCAAACTGCTGGCAGGCCTGTGGCAGCCCGTCAGCGGCGAATGCTCCGTGCAAGTACCCAGCGCTTATATCGATCAACACTTGGCGCTATTGGAGGACGAACGCAGCATCGTCGAACAGCTCAACCGGCTCGACACACCGCTGGCCGAAGGCGAACTGCGCACGCGCCTGGCCTTGTTGCAACTGGACGCAATGCGCGTGACTCAACCCACCGACCAGTTGAGTGGCGGCGAACGCTTAAAAGCGGCGATGGCGATTGCCTTGTGGCGCAAAGTCCCGGCCCAACTGCTGTTGCTGGATGAGCCCACCAACCACCTGGACCTGGAATCCGTGCAGGCCTTTGAACAGGCGTTGCAGGGTTTTACCGGGGCGATGGTGGTGGTGTCCCATGACGAGGCGTTTGTGCAGGCGATCAGGCCGACGCACGTTTTAACCTGGCAAAGTCGGGGCTGGAGGCTGGCATGTGTCTGAGGTCATTGCGCGCACGCTCAAAGCGTCCTACGGTGGTGGCCGAATAATCTCACCAAGGAGCCCGGCCCCATGCTGCCTGCATCGCGCAAACCTTACGCCAATGCCGCCCTGGCTCATCGGCAACGTTGGCGCGGCCGGGTCGGTTTGATGTTGGTGGCCAGTCTTTCCGTGCTGGCCGGCATGACCGACGCCATTGGTTTTATGGCCAGTGGCGATTTTGTCTCGTTCATGAGCGGTAATACCACGCGGCTGGCGGTGGCAATTGGCGCGGGGGACTTGGGCCTTACGGGGCGGTTGTTGTTGCTGATCGCGATGTTCGTGGTCGGCAACGCGTTGGGCGTGGTGGTCAGCCGCATCGCCAGGCGGCATGCGCTGCCCTTGCTGTTGTGCATTGCGGCCTTGTTATGCGGCGCGGCCTTGTGGCCGTTTGCCGATACATTGCCGGCGTTGCTCGCGGCGATCATTGCCATGGGCATGCTCAATGCGGCGGTAGAAGAGGTCAACGGTTTGCCGGTGGGCCTGACCTATGTGACCGGGGCGCTGTCACGCTTTGGTCGCGGGCTGGGCCGCTGGATACTCGGAGAGCGGCGCAATGGCTGGCGGGTGCAACTGATCCCGTGGGCGGGGATGTTTGTCGGTGCGGTGATTGGCGCACTGTTGGAGCATCAGCTCGGCCTCAAGGCGCTGCTGGTCAGTGGCGCATTGGCCGCGTTGCTGGGGTTGGTGTCGCTGAAGATTCCCCGGCGCTGGCACTTGGGTTACATGCCGCGATAAGGAACAAAAGAGGCCCGCCCGACGTTTCGGCCTCGACGTCCGTGTACTGGTAAAGAGCCATCACGTCGAGCGAGCGGGAGGAATGATAAGCGAATGCCCGGCGGCTGTCCCGCCAGGCATTTCCGAAAAACGCTTAGGCGACAGCCTACAGACAGGTCGCGAGTGCGGCCAAACGACGTTTTGCCGGCATCGAATCCTGGCCCGCGAAGTAATTCACGGTAGAACCGGCACCCGCGCTGCGCACGTCGACGAAATAGTCGCCGCCGGTGGTGTACACCGTATAACCGCCGGCTTCGATCGGCTCCTTGAAGCCGCCGGCGTCAACGCCGAATACGGTCTCATCCTGCCAACCGAACTGGATGCATTGGGCAACCACCAGTGGGGCCTTCTCCGACGCCAGGGTCTTGTAAGGCGTGCCGGTGCGCGCCTCTTTCATTTTCGAACCCGCGCAACCGGACAGTGCTGCCACCACCAATGCGCCAATTACCAGCTTTCGCATGCCATCGCTTCCTTGGAAAAACCGCGACTCTACCATTTGCAGGCGACACCCAAGGATTATTACGTCACCCTGGCGCCTACTTACGACCTCGTTTGCACCTGGAAAACCGATGACCCCCAACGCCGAACGCTACAACCCTTCCACCGACTACGCCGACAAGCTGATCAGCCGCATCGGCCAGACGCCCACGTGGATCGCCAAGCGCATCGGCGTTACCGACAAGCGTATCCGTTACATCCTTGATGGCGCGCGTACCGTGAAAGGCGAAAGCACGCCGATCCAGATGACCTACACCGAGCAGTTCGCGCTGGAATGCCTGGCGGCTGAGGCCAAAGCCAAGAAGAAGGCGTCAGCTGCTGCCGAATGAATTTAGTTTCACTGTGAAGGGAGGTTGTGCTGCCTATAGTTGGCAGGCTCATTTTTAAGAAGTCTCCCTTCTGCCCGCCCTCCCGCGGGCTTTTTTTTGCCTTGGGGTTGGGTTGGATTGCGTACATATCCGTTGTTTGGGTGATGGCGGGTATCGGTTCCGCTCTTACAGCGGGTCACTTTTGAAAAGAGCCCAAAAGTAACCAAAAGGCTCTTGCCCCACCACTCGGCACCTCGCCTCCGGCTCGGTGTGCCCTCTCTCCGGCATTACTCCGCGGGCCGCCGCGACGGGCCGTCCCTGCCCCGTCGCGGCTAAACCGGCATCCCTGCCGGTTTACCCGCTCCGTAATACCTGCGTTCGGCCAGCGTGGTTTAACGGGGCGCCTAAGATCAAGATCAAAATCTACAGCACGGCGGCCTAGTAGCCGACCTGAGTGGTTAGATCAAAAGCAAAAGCGAGGCAGCCTGACAGCCGACCTGATCCTGGAAACTGAACTGGGTTAAATGTGGGAGGGAGCTTGCTCGCGATGGCGGTGTGTCAGTTGATGCATTTGGTGGCTGACCCACCCCATTCGCGAGCAAGCCCGCTCCCACATTTTGGAGCTCAGTACATCAGGTGGATGTGTGTGACTCGGTCAAATGTGGGAGCTGGCTTGTCGGACCGCCGAACCGCTGCGAAGGCATCAAATCGGTGTACCTGATGTACCGAGGTGTCTGCATCGCAGGCAAGCCAGCTCCCACAGAAAAGCAGCTCTGCTTCTGATCTGTTTTTGCTGTGCTGTTGCCCTGCTTTTGCTTCAACCACTCAGGTCGGCTACTAGGCCGCCGTGCTCCCACATTTGAGCTCAGTACATCAGGTAGATGTGTGTACTCGGTCAAATGTGGGAGCTGGCTTGCCTGCGAAAGCATCACCTGGGTATGCCTGATGTACCGAGGTGTCTGCATCGCAGGCAAGCCAGCTCCCACAGAAAAGCAGCTCTGCTTTTGATCTGTTTTTGCTCTGCTGTTGCCCTGCTTTTGCTTCAACCACTCAGGTCGGCTACTAGGCCGCCGTGCTGTAGATTTTGATCTTGATCTGACAGGCCCCGTTAACCACGATGGCCGAACGTAGGCGCGGTGGAGCGGGTAAACCGGCAGGGATGCCGGTTTAGCCGCGCTGGGCCAGGGATGGCCCATCGCGGCGACCCGCGGAACCGGGCCTTCGTTCTGGCATGCCGAGCCTAGGCGAGGCACCGAGTGGTGGGGCAAAGACCTTTTGGTTACTTTTGGCTGGGCCGGCATTCCGGGCGTTTGCCAAAAGTGACCCGCTGTAAGAGCGGAACCATACGAAGCCGTTACCGCAGCAACGGATATGCCCCCATATGCCCCCAAAACCCAACGAGACCTGCGTATCAAACCCACCAACGAAACAAATAAAACAACCCCATACTCAGCAGCACAGTAATCAACACACTGCGCGTCCAGAACATCAACGCCACCGCACAAACACCCGCCACCAAGTAAGGATTAGCCAAACTCAAATTCAACCGATGATCCGCGAGAAAAATAATCGGCCCACAAATCGCGGTCAGCATCCCCGGCACCGCAAACCCAAGAAACTCCCGCGCCCCGCGGTTCAGACGCACAGGCAGACGAGGTTCAATAAACACATAGCGGTTAAAAAACACCACCAGCCCCATCGCCACAATCATCACGTAGATCATCGCTGCCCTACCCCCAGCCGCTTGCAGGCAAACCCCGCGCTCATCCCCAGCACACCCGAGACCACCACCGCCGATTCCCAGTGCAAGTAACTCAACCACACCGAGCAAAACAACGAAACCGCCACACACACCACCGTGGGCACATCACGCACCACCGGCGTGATCAACGCAATAAACGTCGCCGCAATCGAGAACTCCAACCCCAACTGATCAAGGCCGGGAATGCTTTTGCCCAGCACAATACCGGCCAAGGTAAACAGGTTCCAGATGATATAAAACGTCAGGCCGACGCCCAGTGCATACCAGCGGTTGAAGGTCTCACGGTCATAGTGATTAACCAGCGCAAAAAATTCGTCAGTCAGCAAAAAACCCAAGCTCATGCGCCAGCGCGCATTGAGCGACGACAGCGTCGAGCGCATATGCATGCCATAAAGCAAGTGCTGGGAAGTCAGCAGCAGCGTGGTCAACACAATCGAAATCAGGCTGGCGCCACTCTTGACCATACCGATGGCGACCAACTGCGCGGCACCGGCGAATACGATGGCGGACAACCCTTGGGCTTGCAGCGGGGTAAATTGCGCGTCAATGGCCATGGAACCGGCGAGCAGCCCCCAAGGCGCACAGGCCAGGGACAAGGGGATAACGGCGATAGCGCCGCGACCGAAGGCGTAATGAGGTAAGGCTGTAGGCATGGAGACGGCTCATCGACAGACAGTCGACAAGCATGCCAGCGTCATAAAGGGCTTGTCTTGAACGATCGTGCTCAGGCGAGCTTTACCGAGACCTGCTCCACCGAGTCACGCGCTTCGCGCAGCTCATGGGCATCCTGGTTGAGCCGGTGAATGGTGTTGAGCAGGCGTTGGCGCAGCACTTCATCGCCGAGTTTTTCGACGGCACGCATCAGGTCAAACGCCGCGGTTTCGTTATTGTCCGCGACGGAATCGAGGGTCTTGCGCAGGTTGCGAGTGGCACGGGTCACGCGGGTTCTTCCTTCATCAGCAATGGGCAGGCACTTTAGGACATTCGTGTTTCATTTTAATTTCAGTCACTTGTGGTCGATTTGCGGGGATTTGATCCATGTCAATCGAATTCAGGATTTGACCTACATATATGTGTATCGGTATATTCGGATAACCATATGTACAAAGACCTTGATTATGTCAGACCTCTTCACCCCTCCCACACTGTTCAAATGCCTGGCAGATGCCACGCGAACGCGATTGGCACTGTTGATCCTGCGCGAGGGCGAACTTTGCGTGTGCGAGCTGATCCATGCTCTGGACGACAGCCAGCCAAAAATCTCTCGCCACCTGGCGCAACTGCGCAGCTGCGGGCTATTGCTGGATCGTCGCCAGGGCCAATGGGTCTATTACCGCATCAATCCGGCACTGCCCGCCTGGGTGACAGACGTGCTGGGCACCACCTTGCAAGCCAACCAGCCATGGTTGCAGAACGACGCACTGCGTCTTGATGCAATGGGCGACAGACCACAACGGGCCAGCACCTGCTGCTGAGCCATCGGAGCGTTTATTCATGCTTGTCGCGATTGCGATTTTTATCTTCACCATTGTCCTGGTCATCTGGCAGCCCAAAGGCCTTGGGGTCGGTTGGAGTGCAACGATGGGCGCGATCCTCGCCCTGGCGTGCGGTGTGATCAGCCTGGCCGATATCCCGGTGGTGTGGCACATCATCTGGAACGCCACCGGCACTTTTGTTGCGCTGATCATCATCAGCCTGTTGCTTGATGAAGCCGGGTTCTTCGCCTGGACCGCGCTGCATGTGGCACGTTGGGGCCGTGGGCGTGGCCGACGGTTGTTCGCTTATATGGTGCTGCTCGGCGCCCTGGTCTCGGCATTGTTTGCCAACGACGGTGCGGCGTTGATCCTCACACCGATCGTGATGTCGATGCTGCTGGCCCTGCGCTTTTCCCCGGCGGCGACCCTGGCCTTCGTGATGGGCGCGGGGTTTATCGCCGACACGGCGAGCTTGCCGCTGGTGGTGTCGAACCTGGTCAACATCGTCTCGGCGGACTACTTCAAGATCGGCTTCAACGAATACGCCGCAGTGATGGTGCCGGTGAACTTCGTCAGCGTTGCAGCAACCCTGGCGGTGCTGCTGTGGTTTTTCCGCCGTGACATTCCAGAGGCCTACGACCCGGCCGACCTCGAAGACCCGGCCAGCGCCATCCACGACCGCGCGACGTTCCGTGCCGGTTGGTGGGTGCTCGGTATTCTGCTGGTCGGCTGTTTCGCCCTGGAGCCGCTGGGCATTCCCATCAGCGCGATTTCTGCCGTGTGCGCCGTATTGCTTCTAGTGATCGCCGCCAAGGGCCACACGATTTCCACGCGCAAAGTGCTCAAAGAAGCGCCGTGGCAGATCGTGATCTTTTCCCTGGGCATGTACCTGGTGGTCTACGGCCTGCGTAACGCTGGCTTGACCACCTACCTGGCCACCTGGCTCGACACCTTCGCCACCTACGGCGTGTGGGGCGCGGCCATGGGCACCGGCGTGCTGACGGCGCTGCTGTCGTCGGCGATGAACAACTTGCCCACGGTGCTGATCGGCGCACTGTCCATCGAGTCCAGCCATGCCGCGGGCGTGGTCAAGGACGCGATGATCTACGCCAATGTGATCGGCAGTGACCTGGGCCCGAAAATCACCCCTATCGGTAGCCTGGCCACCTTGTTATGGCTGCACATCCTTGCGCGCAAGGGCATCACCATCACTTGGGGTTACTACTTCAAGGTTGGCATTGTGCTGACCTTGCCGGTGCTGTTAATCACCCTCGCGGCGCTCGCCTTGCGCCTGAGTATCTGACGGAGAGACTGCAATGAAAGTCCTGTTCATGTGTACCGCCAACAGCTGTCGCAGCATCTTGTCCGAAGCGGTGTTCAACCACTTGGCGCCGAAAGGCTTCGAAGCGATCAGTTCCGGCAGCTTTCCCAAGGGCCAGGTCCTGCCGCGCAGCCTGAGCACGCTGCAGGCGGCGGGCATCAGCACCGAAGGTTTGTACAGCAAGGGCAATGAAGCCTTTGAAGGCAGCCCGCCGGACGTGGTCATCACCGTGTGCGACAAGGCTGCCGGCGAAGCCTGCCCGGTGTATTTCGGGCCGGCATTGAAGGCGCACTGGGGGTTGGAAGACCCCTCTGAACTGCACGGTGACGACACCCGCGTCGAGGCCGCTTTTAACGCCACCCTCAACATCATCGCCACTCGCTGCCAGGCGTTTTTTGCGCTGCCCTTTGCCCGCCTCGGCCCGATTGAACTGAAGGCTGAACTCGACCGCATTGCGCGGATGTGACCGGAGACGCTGATGACCACCCTGCCCAGTCTGGATACAACCCTTTCAACGCCGCTGCACACCGGCCCCGCGCACGCGCCGCGCATTCTGTTGCTGTACGGCTCCACGCGGCCCCGTTCATTCAGCCGCTTGCTGGTGGAAGAAGCCGCGCGCCTGTTGCGTCACTTCGGCGCCGACACGCAAATTTTCAATCCATCGGGCCTGCCGCTGCCGGACGATGCGCCCAACGATCACCCCAAAGTCCAGGAGCTGTTGGACCTGATGCAATGGTCCGAAGGCCAGGTGTGGTGCTCGCCGGAACGGCACGGCTCGATGTCGGCCGTGTTCAAGGCACAACTCGATTGGGTGCCGCTGGCCCTGGGCGCTGTTCGGCCCACCCAAGGCAAGACCTTGGCGGTGATGCAGGTGTCCGGCGGTTCGCAATCTTTCAACACCGTCAACCAACTGCGCGTGCTGGGCCGTTGGATGCGCATGTTCACCATCCCCAATCAATCCTCGGTGCCCAAGGCATTCATGGAGTTCGATGACCAGGACCGCATGAAGCCGTCGGCGCTCTATGACCGTGTCGTCGATGTGATGGAAGAACTGGTGAAGTTCACCCTGTTGCTGCGCGAGCGCCCGGACCTGGTCGACCGCTACTCGCAGCGCAAGGAAAGCGCTGCCGAGCTGTCGCAGCGCGTCAATCAACGGTCGATCTGACCCACGCTGCCGGCGTATGCTCATGCCTATCCTGTAACCGAGCTATAGCGATGAGCGCCATTCAACACGCCTGGCTGGGCAATTACGAAGTCAGCAGTACAACCTGCACCGGCCTGACCTTTGCCCGCCACAGCCATGATGAATGCGTGATCGGCGTCAGCGGTGTGCGCCTGCCCCGCGTGGCGAAAATTGGCAAAAGCCTGATCAGCCGCGCCCAGGAATTGCTCGCTTCGCAACTGCACCAGTCGCCGCCGCTGGACCCACTGGGCAACGAGCTGGGCCTGTCCAAGTTCCACCTGTTGCGCGCCTTTCAGAAAGAAACCGGGTTGAGCACCAGGCAATGGGCAATGCAACTGCGCACCTGCCGTGCCAAGGGCCTGTTGCGCAACGGCGTCTCGGCCAGCGACGTCGCCCATGACCTGGGCTTTGCCGACCAGAGCCACCTCAATCGACACTTTCGCGCCGCCTATGGCACCACCCCCGGGCGCTATCAAAGCGTGTTCAAACGCTGAATTGCGCAATCTGGTTCAAGACGGCCGCACCACTCACTGGCACACTGCGCGCATCTTCTGAAGGAACGCGGGCATGTTGACGATCTTTTTTTACGCGCTGGTCTTCGGCTTTGTGTTTTGCCTCTCACCCGGCGCAGTGCTGGCGGAAACCTTACGCCGTGGGTTGCTCCACGGTTTTACCCCAGCCTTGCTGGTGCAGATCGGCTCGCTGGTGGGTGACGCGGTCTGGGCGGTGATCGGCCTCACCGGTATCGCCCTGCTGATTGCGCATGATGCCGTGCGGGTGCCGCTGACTGCCGTCTGCGCGCTTTACCTGGCCTGGCTGGGCGTGCGCAGTTTGCTCGACGCCTGGCACTTGCCCCAAGCGGGCACCGCACCGGCCAGTTCCGGGCAGAATGCGCTGGCGGTGGGCGCGGCCATTTCCTTGGCCAACCCGAAGAACATTGTTTACTGGGGCGCACTCGGCAGCGCCTTGTCGGGTATCGTCGGCGCCACACCGAGCCATGGGCAAACTCTGATGTTTTTTGCGGGCTTCATGCTGGCGTCAGTGCTCTCGTGTTTTCTGATAGCGGCGCTGGTCAATCTGTTACGCAAGAACGCATCACCGCTGTGGCAGCGCATCAGTTACGGTGCGTGTGGCGTGGTATTGATCTATCTGGCCGTTCTTGCAACACAAGGTATATGAAGTTATATACCCCGGAAGTTGCTGTGCGGCTTGTCTGAATGAACTCTGAACACGGGTTAATTTAATTAATCATGCGTTGACATTTTGTAACCGTCTGAGTAGATTGCCCGTGCCCGCAACTGGGGCCTTTTTTAAACCTCACAAAAGAAGCCAATGGACACAGTATCTAGTCGCTGTCCGAGCACCGCTAACGCGGGCATCGGGCGCCAAACCCAGAATATGACAGGACTCGCCTTCCAGGTCCGGTAAGCTGCGCTAGAGCTTGATGCTCCACCGTAACTGCCTCACCGGTCGCCCGTCCGGTCCCGAGGTGTGTTATGACCTTCCAACTTTTAGTTTTGCCAGATGTACGTACGCGAGCGGCAGCCCTGCGCGCCAAGCTGTGCCGTGAGCCAGTAGGCTTCTCGCCTACCCGGGGCACCTTTGCTGCACCCCTCCCTCAAGCCAGTAAAGACCAAGCGCGCCCGACCCCTGTGCTGGCGCGCTGGCGTATCTGCCCTGCCAGCGGCCAACTGCTGCAGCACTGGGACCACGCCGACCCTCAAGACCCGCAGAGACCCCAGGTTTCCACACTGGCTCAAGCCAGCCTGCTGCTCGGTGTTTACCTGAGTATGCGCGCCGCTTAAACCGGCTGGAAACAGCAACTTCCTGATCAATAGCCTGGAGTTCTTTATGAACAAGTCCAGTAGTGGCCCGCTGCGCGTTAGTTAACTAACGCGCGTTTGGCGGGCCCTGTAAAAGTTATGTGAACACCTTATTTAAACCGATCGCGAAGTCCGCGGCTCGGCATGCTTTCGCTCGCCTGTATTCAGGTAAGTACCGGGTATGTTTTGTCGAGAATTGGCGACAGGAGTACAGACAATGAGCGCCGTAAAAAACACGCCTTTGCACAAGAAAAATGGCACTGCAACCGACACCAAACTGTCGATGCGTGCCGCCCGTGAAGCCCAGAATGGCCTGCAGGCCACCCTTGCCAATGTGCGCGCCACCCAGGATGGCCTGACCGAACTGGACGCCTCGGCGCGCCTGCAACGCGAAGGCTATAACGAAGTGGCCCATGACAAGCCGCCTCACGCCATCGTCCAGTTCCTGCAGGCACTGAACAACCCCTTCATCTATGTGCTGCTGACCCTGGCCGGCATCAGCTTTGTCACCGACTACTGGCTGCCGTTGCAGGCCGGTGAAGAAGTCGACCTGACCAAAGTCATCATCATCATGACCATGGTCCTGCTCAGCAGCCTGCTGCGCTTCTGGCAGGAACACCGCTCGGCCAAATCCGCCGAAGCCCTCAAAGCCATGGTGCGCACCACTGCCACTGTGCTGCGCCGTGAGCACGTCGGCGCGCAACCAACGCTGCGCGAAGTGCCGATGCGCGAGCTGGTGGCCGGCGATATCGTGCAGCTGTCAGCCGGCGACATGATCCCGGCCGATATCCGTCTGATCGAATCCCGCGACCTGTTTATCAGCCAGGCCGTGCTGACCGGCGAAGCCTTGCCGGTCGAAAAGTACGACACACTGGGCGACGTCACGCAGAAATCCGCCTCCTCGCTGGCCGCCGACCAAGGCAACCTGCTGGACCTGCCGAACATCTGCTTCATGGGCACTAACGTGGTCAGCGGACGCGCCAAAGCCGTGGTGGTCGCCACCGGGCCGCGCACCTACTTTGGCTCGCTGGCCAAAGCGATTGTCGGCTCGCGGGTACAAACGGCGTTCGACCGTGGCGTGAACAGCGTCAGCTGGCTGTTGATCCGTTTCATGCTGGTGATGGTGCCCATCGTATTCCTGCTCAATGGCTTCTCCAAAGGCGACTGGGGCGATGCGTTCCTGTTTGCCCTGGCGGTGGCCGTGGGCCTGACCCCGGAAATGCTGCCGATGATCGTCAGCGCCAACCTGGCCAAGGGCGCTACCGCCATGGCCAAGCGCAAAGTGGTGGTCAAACGCCTGAATGCGATCCAAAACTTCGGCTCGATGGACGTGCTGTGCACCGACAAGACCGGCACTCTGACCCAGGACAAAATCATCCTCGAACACCACGTCAACGCCTTCGGCCAACGTGATGATGCGGTGCTGTCCCTGGCCTGGCTGAACAGCTACCACCAGAGCGGCATGAAGAACCTGATGGACCAGGCCGTGGTGCAGTTCTCGGAACACAACCCCAAGTTCCAGCTGCCATTTGCCTACAGCAAGGTCGACGAATTGCCGTTCGACTTCGTGCGCCGTCGCCTGTCGATCGTGGTCAAGGACGCTGCCGGCGACCAGTTGCTGGTGTGCAAGGGCGCCGTCGAAGAAATGCTGAGCATTTCCACCCATGTGATGGAAGATGGTGCTGCGGTGCCGCTGGATGATCGCCGCCGTAACGAGCTGCTGGCGCTGGCCAACGACTACAACGAAGACGGTTTCCGTGTGCTGGTGGTCGCCACCCGCAACATCCCTAAATCCTTGGCGCGCCAGCAATACACCACGGCCGATGAGCGCAACCTGATCATCCAGGGTTTCCTGACCTTCCTGGATCCACCGAAGGAAACTGCAGGCCCGGCGATTGCGGCGCTGCAACAAATCGGCGTGGCGGTGAAAGTGCTGACTGGCGACAACGCTGTGGTCACCAGCAAGATCTGCCGCCAGGTTGGCCTCGAGCCAGGCCTGCCGCTGCTGGGCTTTGAAATCGAAGCAATGGACGACGCGACCCTGATGCGCCGCGTGGAAGAACGCACGGTATTCGCCAAGCTGACGCCGCTGCAGAAATCCCGCGTGCTCAAGGCACTGCAAGCCAACGGCCACACCGTCGGCTTCCTCGGTGACGGCATCAACGATGCGCCAGCGCTGCGCGATGCCGACGTGGGTATCTCGGTGGACAGCGGCACGGACATCGCCAAGGAATCGGCCGACATCATCCTGCTGGAAAAGAGCCTGATGGTGCTGGAAGAAGGCGTGCTCAAGGGCCGCGAAACCTTCGGCAATATCATGAAGTACCTGAACATGACCGCCAGTTCCAACTTCGGCAACGTGTTCTCGGTGCTGGTAGCCAGTGCGTTCATTCCGTTCATGCCAATGCTGGCGATCCACCTGCTGCTGCAAAACCTGATGTACGACATCTCCCAGCTGGCCTTGCCGTGGGACAAGATGGACAAGGAATACCTGGCCAAACCACGCAAGTGGGATGCGAAAAACATTGGCCGCTTCATGATCTGGATCGGGCCGACCTCGTCGATCTTCGACATCACCACCTTTGCACTGATGTGGTACGTGTTCAGCGCCAACAGTGTGGAAATGCAGACCCTGTTCCAGTCCGGCTGGTTTATCGAAGGGCTGCTCTCGCAAACCCTGGTGGTGCACATGCTGCGCACCCGCAAGATCCCATTCTTCCAGAGCACGGCCGCCTGGCCAGTGTTGATGATGACCGCCATCGTCATCGGGCTGGGGATCTACGTGCCGTTCTCGCCGCTGGGCACCCTGGTGGGCCTGGAGCCGCTGCCGCTGGCGTACTTCCCATGGTTGGTCGGCACCCTGCTCGCCTACTGCTGCGTGGCTCAACTGATGAAAACGATCTACATCCGCCGCTTCAAGCAGTGGTACTGATCACCCCCGCCGTTTAAACGGTAGCGGTCGCCCGGCCGCCACCGTGCAACACAAGGATTTCGAATATGCGCGTCTTGATCTGTGCAGGTCGTCATTACGCCGACACCAAAAAGTCCCGCCAAGTGCTGGACGCCTACCACCGCCTGCGCCCGGTGCAGGTATTGATTCACGGTGGCAACCAATTCCTGGGCAGTGACGTTGAGGAATGGGCGCGGGAAATCGGCATCGACGTGGTGCGCTACCCGCCCAATTGGCAACGCCACGGCAAGCAGGCGGAACGCCAGCGCAACCATTTCATGCTGGCCGACAGCCGCCCCGACGTGGTCATCGCCCTGCCGGGTGGTGACGACACCTCGGAGTTGGTCTGCCAGGCCAAAGCCAGCGGCATTTCGGTGCTGACCGTAGAAAGCTGAATTCAAGCGAGGTGCATCATGCACAAAAAACACACGCCTCTTCGCAACGATGGGTTTGCCAAATACCGCGCGCGTCACTATCGCGGCGCCCGCCATAGCCTGTTGCTGTTGCCACCGGCCAAGCGGCGTGCACTGCAACGTAACCTGACGTTTATCGGCGTGACCCTGGGCCTTGTTTTGCTCATCGCGCTGTTTTCCAAGGCCCACGCGGCCGGAGGTGCTTATGTGGTTGACGACGGCGCGGTCAACGCGCCGGGCGAATGCAATGTGGACGGCTGGTACACGGCCGATCGGCACCAAGGCAACATCCATAACCAGACCTTGAACCCGGCCTGCACCTTTGGCGCACTGCCCTCCGTGCAATGGAGCGCCGCACTCGCGCGCGCCAGCAATGCAGGCGATGCCGAAACGCAGGTCAGCCCGCAAGTGAAGGCCCAGGTGTGGTCACGCGATGACGTGGGGCTGCAGCTGGCGGTTTCGGCAACGTCGCATTTTGCGTTGGACCGCCACCATGCGTTTGATGGCGCAGATTTGAACGTGCCGTTGACTTGGCAACCCGTCGAAGCATTGCGTCTGAACATTAATGGCGGTTGGACACATGCCTATAACGGCGGTGAGCAGAATCACCGGCTGACGTGGGGGACCGGGTTCGAGTATCAACTGGCGGATGCGTTGACACTGATAGGTGAGCGCTACGGCCAGGAAGGCGGCGACCAAGCCTGGCAGGCCGGGCCGCGCTTCCATATAGGCCAACTGGTTGATGTGGATGTGGTGGTTGGGCAAAGCTTGAGCGGGGACCGCAACCAGTGGCTGACTACCGGTGCTACGGTGCGTTTCTAGTTTGACTCGGACAACCTGTGGGAGCGGGCTTGCTCGCGAATGCGTTGGGTCAGTCAGCTCATTTGTAACTGCCCCACTGCATTCGCGAGCAAGCCCGCTCCCACATCTGGATCTCATTACATTCAGTTAGCGATGGTGCTGCTCTGCTTTTGCTGTCGCCACTCTAAGCTTTAGCCTGCTGCTCCAGCTGCAGTTGCAGCTGCGGGTCGATCTGCAACTGCCCTGCCAGGTCATCCAGGTAACTACGCTCTGCATCCTGTTGATCGTTCACCAGCATCACGCTGGCCAGGTAGACCTCCGAAGCCACCGCAGGATCTTTCGCATACTCAGCGAAATCCGCTGCATCCAGCGGCTTGGCGACTTCAGCATCGAGCCACTGCTGCAGCTGCGGGTCATCGGTGTGGCGGCCGAGCTCGGTAGAGATCATCTGCTGCTCCTGCTCATCGATCTTGCCATCCGCCTTGGCCGCTGCGATGAGTGCACGCAACAACGCATGACTATGCGCTTCAGCTTCGGGGCCTTGCAGCTGGTCCACCGTCTGGATGGCTTGCTGCGGCGCCGTCGCCTGCTGGCGTTGCCAGGCCTGGTACGCCTGAAAGGCCGCCATCCCCAACGACGCCAGCGCCGCGTAGTTCATCCCCCCGGAGCGCGCCTGCGTCGTACCACTGGCCGGTGCGCCACCCAACAAACCGCCGAGGCCACCCAATAACCCACCCAGGCCACCACCCGCCGAGGCGTTACCGGTGCTGGTGCCTTTCAATAAACCGCCGAGCAGCCCGCCTAACCCTGCGCCTGAGGCGGCGCCGCCTTGCTGCCCGGCACGCAACAGCTGTTCGAGTAGATTGCTGGTGTTCATGGTGTCACCCTCCGAAGGCGCAATATTGGCATTCAACAACCATAGCCCGCTGCCAGTGGAACACCATGACCGCCGGGCGGGCACGCTTTATGATGGCGACATCGCGCCATTGAGAGAGCACACACGTGAACCGCATTGAACACATCGCGTTGATGGCCAACTACAACCAGTGGATGAACCGCAAGGTCTACGCCGCCGCTGACAAGCTGACAGACAATGAATTAGAGGCGGATCGGCAGGCATTCTTCGGCTCGATTCTCGGCACCCTCAATCATCTGGCGCTCGGTGATACCGTCTGGCTCAAGCGCTTCGCCCAGCACCCGGCAGGCTTTTCGGCGCTGGCGCCATTAAGTGTGATTGCCACACCCACCGACCTCAAGCGGCTGGCCTTTGCCGATATCCGCGAGCTGTCAGCCCATCGCACCTGGCTGGATCGACTCATCATCGACTGGGCCCAGAGCCTGCGCGAGCCCGACCTGGATCAACACCTCAACTACCACAACATGCGCGGCGTGGCGAACACCAAGCCGTTCTTCGGCCTGCTGGTGCATTTTTTCAACCACCAGACTCACCACCGAGGCCAGGCAACCACGTTGCTGACCCAGGCGGGCGTGGACGTGGGCGATACCGACCTGCTGGCGCTGATTGACTGAACTCAGCGCGCGTTGAACGCGGTGTAGGCCTGCATCAAGCGTGGGAAGTCTTGCGGCGCAGGTAATTGTGCAAAGCTTTCGACGGCGGGCGTGGCGGCCCACGGCAGCTTTTCACTGGTCCAGGTTTCCATAAACGGCACGTAGTCGTGGGCATTATCCAGCAAGGCAGCACGCACGTTGACGAACTCGTCGATGCCATGGGGCCGCGTAAACAGCCAGCTCATGCAGTGCGGGCAGCAATAATGGCGATCCACACCGTGCAAACCGCCAATCACCGGGCAGCCTTGGGTCACGGTGAAGCCGCTGGCGGGAATCAGGGCGCTGAGGGAGAAGGCGCTGGCGGTCATTTTCTGGCAGCCGCTGCAATGGCACGCCATGGTGATCACCGGCGGCAGGCTGACACTGAAACGCACACGGTTACAGCGGCAACTGCCTTCCAGCGGCAGGGTTTCGACGCTCATCATTCATTCCTTTTTATGAGTGTGGCGGCACAGGGTAGCGTGAACCCATGTAAGTGCAAAACCGAACGCTGCGCCACGCCTGGGGTCGTAACCATAAGGCGCCGGGGTTAATTGCCCCGCCCTGCTCGCGCGCAACCACTGCTTTTGGCGGCGCGTACCCCCATAAGAAGGAGACGCTTACATGGTCACTCACTTCAAGGTCGCCGGGCATTTAGCCTGCGGCCATCACGGCAGCAACCTCACCTCCAGCACTGAGCTGAACCGGGTCAAATGCCGTACCTGCCGCAATACCGACGCCTACAAAGAGGCGCGCCGCACCCAGCGCAATGCCGCGCGCCGCTCCGCGCGCAAAGCCCGCACCCACACTGCCAGCGACTGGCGCAGCGCCTGGACACAACGCCTCACCGACCTGCCTGGGTTGCAGCGTTTGCCACGCGGTTTCAGCGGTCAGCCATTTGTCTGAGCGCCTGACCTATTCGGGCTTTGAAAAAATATTCACCCAGTTCTGATCTGGGTCCTGGAGCAGCGCGGACGTGTTACCCCATGGCATTTTCGTCGCGGGCATTACCACGTTCACGCTGCTGACCCGCAGCACGACGGCCTCCACCTCCTCCACTTGAAACTCCAGGATCGCCGAGCGGTTGCTCGCCGCAACGGCTAGCCCGTGGTTATGCAGGCGGATCAAACGCTCATCGCTGATCGCCAAGACGACGCCATCAAAATGCACCTCAGCAAAGCCCTCCGCGAGATGCCGGGGTTCAAGGGTAGAAAGCTTTTGATAGAACTGGAGGAGTTGCTCAAATTGCTGGGTAACGAGACGGACGGAGGCGAATTTCATGAGTGAACCTGGCTTGAAAGTGAAACCTCACTCTATTTCACACCCGTGTCAGTTCTTGGCAGGAGCGTTTCGGCCGGTATCAAGAACCTCCCCACAGCGCCAGGTTTCCGGTGTAGATCACTGATCCTACAAGCTTTTTCAGCTTTGCATGAATGCGATAAACTCAAGCTTCGACCTTGCATCCAAGCGCGTGGGTCTATATATTCCCAACCCTGCTGCACCGCGCTGCCGCCCGAATGGCGAAACTGGTAGACGCATGGGACTTAAAATCCCCCGCTCGTAAGGGCGTGCCGGTTCGATTCCGGCTTCGGGCACCATCTTTTGTTCCACTGGCAGCCAGCAAAGTCCGTGGAACCCTTTAAAACCCGCCTTATTGGCGGGTTTTTTCGTTATAGCGTTCCGACCGCCTTCAGTTGACTCCACCGATTGGCCCGACTCATTCAAAGTCACTCAGCCCCGCCACCAATGCCTCAAGCACTACGCGAACCTTGGGCTGTGCTTGACGGCTTTTGACCCAGGCCAAGGTGACCTCAAACCCTTCAGTCGCCAGGTGCGGCAGCACCTCAACCAGTGCCCCTTCTTGTAGCTGCTGCTCAATCAGCCACGAGGGTAACTGGACGATGCCGCAGCCCGCCCGTGCAGCCATCACCAGTCCATCGCCATTGCCCACCACCAGTTGCGGCGTAACTTGCCTATGCTGCGTCACGCCCTGCTCGCTGGTGTACCGCCAAGGGCTGATGCGTCCGTCAACCCAGCCGTAGGCAATGCATTGATGGTGCTCAAGGTCGCCCTCTGACAACGGCGTGCCATGGCGAGCCAGGTACGCAGGCGATGCACAAAACACGTGCCGCTCGCGCGCGAGCAGCCTGTGCCCTACCGTCTGCGGCCAAACATCCGCATTGCCGATACGAACCACGATGTCGACGCCAGCCTGGAATGGGTCTACCAACCCATCGCAGAAGGATATGTGCGGCACCAGCAACGGATGCTCATTCATCCAGGGCAGCAGGATCGGCAGTACCTGCGTGCGACCGAATGGGCCTGGCAGGTCAATGCGCACTCGCCCGCGCGGCCCGGTACTTTCGCTGTGCAGTGACAACTCGGCCTCTTCCAGGTCGGCCAGCACCCCGGTGCACGTACGCAGGAACGCCGTGCCCGCGTCGGTCAGCGCCAGTGTACGCGTCGTCCGTTGAAACAGTCGGGCGCCCAAGCGTTTTTCCAACCTGGCGATGCTTTTACTGATGGCAGAGGCCGTCAGGTTCATTTTCTCGGCCGCCGCCGCGAAGCTGCCGTGCTCCGAGACGCAGACAAACACGTCGATACCCTTCAAGCGTTCGGAGGAAAACATTGACGTTCCTTATTCATGAATTCAATTCTTGGCTTTCGATAGAAAGCATCCTAAATCAGAATTCACCTCACCAGTAAGCTGTGTCGCTTGCACCCTGTAAATGGACGATGAGGCCCGAATGCTCGCCACGCTGAAAACCTATCCCTCCACCCTTAACCTGCTGCTGTCTGCGTCATTGGTATTAACCCTGGCCCGCGCGATCACCCTGCCTTATCTGGTGATTTACTTGTCAGGCAATTTTGGCTTGAGCATCGCCGATATCGGCCTGGTGATCGGCAGCACGCTGATCATCGGCTCGCTGTTGAGCCTGTACGGCGGCTTTCTCGTCGACAGGCTGTCCAGTTACCGGCTGATCCTCACCTGCTGCGGCGTGTTCACGCTGGGCTTTCTGGGCGCGTACGGCGCATCCGCGCTGTGGCTGTTTTATCTGTGCCTGGTGTCAATCAACCTGGCGTATGCGGTCATCGATATCACGGTGAAAGCCGGGTTTGGCAGCCTGCTCCCTGTGGACCAGCGCAGCGAAGTGTTTTCGATCAAATACACGCTGACCAATATCGGCTATGCCGTCGGCCCGTTCCTCGGCGCGGGCGTGGCCGCCCTCGACATCAGCCTGCCGTTTTTGCTCTCGGCGGGGCTTGGCGCCGGGTTCTTTTTTGTTTACTTCGTGTGGGGCGACAGGGGCTTGGCGACTGGCGAGGCACAGCCCAAACCCGCGCCCTTTCTGGCCGTCGGCAAACTGCTGCTGCGCGATTACCGCCTGGTGTGCTTCACCCTCGGCGGGGTGTTGAGTGCCGTGGTATTTGGCCAGTTCACCGCTTACCTCTCGCAGTACCTGATTGTGACCACCACGCCCCACGCGGCCTACCGGACTATCAGTACGGTCGTTGCGACCAACGCCCTGATGGTGATCAGCCTGCAATACAGCATTGGCAAGCGCATTTCCGGTCGACACCTGAACGTTTGGCTCGCGGCGGGACTCAGCCTGTTTCTCGTCGGGCTTGGCGGTTTTGCCCTGTCGACCACGTTGATGGTATGGATGGCGTCCATGGCGATTTTTACCCTGGGCGAAATCATCGTCTTCCCGGCCGAATACATGTTTATCGACAACATTGCACCGAGTCACCTGCGCGGCATGTATTACGCCGCACAGAACTTAAGCAACATCGGCGCGGCGCTAGGGCCGGTGCTGTGTGGCATCGTGCTGGCAACGCAGCCGGCTCACTACATTTTTTACATGTTGATGCTGTTTATCATTGCCGGTGGGTTGCTCTACGGGGTGGGGGTTGCCCTTTCAGCTCAGCGCCCCCCTGAAGAGCTGAAGTAAGCCCATAGTGAGCGCCTCGACTGCTCGCCAAAGCGCCCGAGCAACCCTGGACGCCGCACTCGCCGGCTATGAGTTGGCAGTCAGTGAAGCGACGTTGCGCCGTCGACTGGCGGACGAGGGGGTTAATTTCAGCAAGTTGCTGACGGAGATCCGCATGCACCACGCGACGATGTAACTATAAAGCTCTGACTTTGATTATCCTGCGCCTCATATATCCTGCTCCGGCAAAAAGCGCTTGCGTAAAAATTTTTTGCAACTTTCTGGCGCAACACCTATCAGCACTTCCGCACTACAGCCCTGTAGCAATGCATGATCGACTATTGACTCGACAAAATAATACATACATTCAACATTGTGATCCAAAGCCAACTCACTGTCTTTTACGATCTTAAGTAAGTCACCAGACGTCACTTCCTGCACAACCACAGCGCCTAATGACTCGTATGCAGAAATGTAGTACCCATTATTTATAACTCCTGACACGCCACCCAGATCACTCAATGCATCTTCTAGTTGCGTCTTTGAAATTGAAAATTGCGATGCGAGCCATAAAAGGCTTTTTTTAAAGTACTCATCGTCCGAGAGCATTTTCGAGATCCTTTACAAGCTGTTTAGCAAAATTTATATCCCTTTGAGTGTAAGGATAATTCCCCGCAGGTTGGTTCTCGGCATTTCTAATCAGATCACCAAGCCGTTTACTTACTTCGATGGCTTTTTGCTCGTGCCCTGCCGGGGACAACAATTCGCCCGTAGATTTCTCATAACGAACAGCGTCAGCTAACCCGCCATTTCCGACTCTGTTACCCGTCTTAACCGCACCATAATAAGAGTCCAATATCTTTTCAAGCCTTTCGCTATCGGCCGGCCGATAAGAAGGCCCTAATCCATTTTTGGAAACCTCTACAGTGGTTTTCGTTCCGCCCGTTTCAATTGCTTCGCCAACTGAACCTGACGCTCTTCCTGCCCCAACACTTGCGTCGGTTGCTCCTGTAGCTCCCGCACGTGCGCCCCCTCCTGCTATGCCCTCGCCAATTTGATTTAGCGTTCAATACGGGCCAGCCCACGATTTAAATTACGGTGATCTGGCACCATTTACGTAAGCCTTCTTTTTCAAAGCTGCCTTCTATCAATCTATTGAGGACCCGTCTACCGATGTATATCTCAGGGCCACCCTTCCTCTCTGCCTCAGATATACGTCGCTATCATTACAACGGAAAATCCTTTAGGTACACATCAAGATCCTCACTGGAAACTCCAGGTGCACCGATTTGAAGCCACCGATCAAACTCCTGGGAAAACGCAGTTAAATACTTTCCGTCTTTCATTATTCCTGACGAGTGAGCGCCATACTCCGAAACGAACCGCAAATGGTGAACAACTAGAATCCACAAGCGCCGACACTCCAACTCTTGAGGTGCGCCAACGCTCTCACTGGTTACATATGAAGAGTCGCCCTCGACAAAAGCCAAGACATCTCTAGCCCGCCCGACGTTTACGAGTTGCCGAATCGCCTCGACTTTTTCCAAAATTGCTCTCCACGTTAAGGTAGAAATCTCACACCGCTACCAGCTCCAGATATTTCAGCTTTAGTAAACCCTAAAGCATTCATTGTTTTTCCAAGCGGTGTTAACCATATAGCTTGTTCTCTAGTCAATCCCGAAGCCGTTGCCGCTCTAAAAGCTTCTAGATTTGTATGACCTAACTGCGCTGCAACAGATTTAACATTGCCTGGACCAACAGTTTCTATGGCCCTTGATACCATTTCACTACCAACCCCGCGACCCGTCACTGTAGTACCATACCAATCGATATATAACTCTCCTTCAGGAGAATATCTAGCAAGCAGGTCAGATTGAGCATAGTTACTGCTGACGGCTTTCCCTGAACTGTCAAATTTTTGCCTTGCTGAAAGCTCAACGCTTATATGTCCCTCCGCACCAGAAACAGACTTTATCTCAAACTCCAAGCCCGTCCGTTCCGCCGGTACAAAACCTTTAGCTATAGTTGGGATGTTTTTTGCTTCCCGCACTCCAGCCCAATAAGCATACGCCTTTTCAATCCCACTCGCTTCCGCTGCCGTGCTGCTACCTCGAACCGAGCCGCCCACCGCCCCAATCGGCCCGAGCAGTATCCCACCTATGATTCCAGGACCTTCAGCGTATACTTTTTGCAGCTCGGCTCTTGCCGTCAAAGCTCTGTCGATCAATGTAAACTTGTACGTATCACAGACAGGTGATGTGCATTGCAACTCACCTAAGGCAGCAAGACCACCATGGATTTCGCCTAGCAGGGCATTAGCCCTGGCAGGCCCAACAGTGCCCAAGGCATCTTTGAGGTTATCCTGACTCAGCTGGCTATAGTTTGTATTACCGTACTGCGCTGTCCACGTGTTCCGATAGCAGATGTCGCTCCCTGCGCAGGCATTCATGTCCCCAACGAAGTCCACCATTTCATAGTGGTTCAGAAAGTTATATTGGGTGGCATTTTTAGCAATCCATGCACCTGTCTCCAGCGCTTCGGCGTCGCCACCCGCCAGGGCAGCCGACAACAATCCCACCAGTTGAGAGGCGGAGGTCAACAGCAGATCTCGTTGTTGCGGATCCAACTGCGTCACCGTGCGTCGCAATTGAGTGGCGAGGGCTTCGTTCGCACCTGCGGCCACTGCCCCCGCCAGGAAACTGCTCCCCGACGCCTGCGCCAGTAAACCACCGATCAGTGCATGGACCGCTATCTTGTCGGCGCTGCCGTCGACCATCCGCTGCCCTCCGACCGCATCGAAACTTGCGGCTGCCACTGTATTGAGCAACGACGTGGTCAGCGCTCCGCCAAAACTTGCATCCATCCCCAGCACCTTACTCAGCGCTGTTGACGTACCGTTTTGCAATATCTGAGTGGCAGCGAATCGACCGATGCCATTTATGGTCGTTAGGTCAATCTTGATTTTCCCGGTCAACGGGTCTACTTGCGTACCCGTCAGATCGCCGAAAACACCTACTGCGAGTCCTGATGTTAGCCCATTGACCACGTAGCCTTTTAGAGCATCGTTAGAGGTCGTATCCTTTATTACAGCACCGAGATCGCCGCGGTTATTGACAAAGCTAACCGTCGCGTTGGTTGCCGCGCTGGTAGCAACCGCAGCACCACCTGCAGCAACTGCCGTGCTGGCACCCGCAGCAGTCAGTGCATCCATTGCCATGGGCCCTACGAAATAGGCCATGACGATGGCTATGACCAGTTGGGCTCCGACTCCAAGCCCTGAGTTGCTGTATTTGAAACTGTCGTGAATCTCCTTAACCTGCCGCCAATCCACATCCCCTCGTTTCTCAGCGTCCTTGAGCCATGCCAGTTGCGGGTCTGCCTGCACCATTGCATCGATAGTCTGGCTAACGGTCTTCTGATCAATGTGTTTGATGTCGATTTTCAAGCCATCAACAGCTTTGATGGTCATATCGCCTTTGGCAATCAATACACTTTGGCGCAGGGTTTCATCGGTATTGCCCTGGCCCTTCGCGCTGGTCCAGGCAAAACTGCTTTTGCTCTTCTCATGACTTTCCTGATGAAGGTCCTTCATCCCCTCAAAAGTCACCGCCCCACCACTGACAATCGCCAGGTCTTCGCCACTTTCCAACTTGGCGACCTGGTACTTCTGGTCACCCAGGCTCTGAATGGTGAGATCACCACCGGTCTTGATTTCGCTGCCGATGTTTTTGACTTTAGTCACTTCATCGCGCTGGGTTTTGCCTGAACCGAAGCCGCCTCCGCGCTTCATGTCGTACAGCGAATAGTCGCTGTCTTCGGCAGAAAGCAGCCCGAGGTTATTGCCTGCGACCAGATAGGCTTCGTCCCCTGCGCTGATACGGCTGGCGATCAACGCCAGGTCTTTGCCCGCACTCAAGGTCACATCACGGCCCGCTGCCACGGTGGTGGCGACCTGGCTGACGTGATCCTCCTGGCGTTTGGTGCTCGATGTCTTGGAGTAGGAGTGTTGCTCGTCAGCGCCTGAGGCAAAGTACATATCGCCGGCTGCGCTCATCGCGACGTCGCGCTTGGCGTCGATTTCGCTGGCGATTGCGGTGAAGTCTCGCCCTGCGCTGACTTTCAGGTCACGACCGGCCTCGACACTGGAACCGTTCTGGGTCACTTCCTCGGCGCGATTACGCTTGCCGCCGTTCATGGTGTCGTGCTGTTGCGCGGAAACCAGATTTACATCGCGCCCTGCAACGATGGTGGTGTCATTGCCACTCTGAAGCACACCGCCGGCGCTGGTGACGTCGCGACCAGCCCGGATGCCGAGGTCGTTGGCCGCTTCGATACGGGCGGCGCTGTCGATGTAATCGGTGTTCTTCGAGAAGCCGATGTTGTAGCCCGCGCTGGTAATGCTGCGTTCGTTGATCACGTCGCCATTGACCGCCGTCATCGACACATCGCGCCCGGCAATAATGCCGCCGGCTTTGTTGACGATGTTGTTGCCCGCCAGCAGGTCCACGCGCTTGCCCGCTTCGATCAAGCCACTGTTGACCAAGTCATTGCCCGCTACCGCCGACAGGTTGTTGCTGGCGCGCAATGTGCCGGCGTTTTCCAGGTTTTTACCGGCGATCAAGCTCACATCCTGACCCGCGATCAGCGCGCCATTCGGTGCCAGGCGGTTTTCGGCCTGGGCCAGGTACACCACCGGCACCAGGACTTTTTCACCATTGACCTCATGCTCTTCCAGCCAGACGATGTCGTGGGTCAGCGCAGCGACTTGCTGCCCCGTCAGCGACACACCCACCGACAAATCGAGGGTCTGTTTGCTGCGGATGGCGTTATCCATCAAGTAACGGAACACCGCCTCGTCCGAGGTCTGGCCGTCGATAAAGCGTTGGCCGGTGCGCTCGACAATCGCCTGCTGAATCAGGCGTTGTTCGTAGAGGCCATCGCCCAAGCGCTTGGCGCTTTCATCCGGGTTGTAACCCAAGCCTGCGAGCAGGTAGTCCGAGCTCATGAATTGCTTGAGGTCGGTGAGCACCGGGTTGGTTTCGATCAGGTATTTGTGCGGCTGCGACACCGCCTTGCTGCCCGGCAAGCCTTGTACCCGGTTGAGGGTTTGGCCGCTTGCGCCTGAGGAAACCAACGCGGCGGAGGCCAGCGGGGTCAGGTCAGGCAGGTTCAAACCACCGGACTGATTGGCGCCTACGCGGGTGTCGCGTTCAGCGCTGGACACGCCTGGCACATTCAGGGATGGCAAACTTCCCGGCGCCGTCACGAGGTTTCGAGGGTCCCTGTCCGCTGTGTTCAGACCGCCGACGGCGGGCGCTCCCGTTGTGTTGCCCGCGCTGATGCCATCTACCCGCGTAATATCCGTACCCGAAGTGCGCCCCGGCAATACGATGCCGGCGTCCGCATTACCGACGACGGATGCATCGACGGTGCGGGCCTGGACGTTGATGCCGTTGGCTTCACGGGCGGCGACCACGACCTGGTGGGTGTCTGCCGCAACCTGGGCCGCGCCGTCCAACTGAAGGGTTCTGCCCTGGCTTTCAGGCAGGGCTTTTTGACGCTGGGCCAAATCGATATCAGCCCCGCCCATCGTCCAACTTTGCGCACCGGAATGCCCTTGGCCGGTCGGTTGGGCGCTGGCGCCGTCCTCACTCAGGCGGAACAGGCCATTTTTACCGGTGGGCAAGCTGAAGCCGCGCAGGGTTACGGGGTTGACCTGCTGCTGAGCCAGGTCCGGAGGCAGTTGGCGATTGAGGTTGATGACGGTGGTGTTGCCCGTTCCTGCAACCTGGGTATTGGTGCTGCGCGATGCGCCGGCAGCAGTTGTAGTGAAGGAGCGCTCGACGCCGTTGGTGATTTTGTTAGTGGCGTTGATCGCAACGTTACCGCCACTCTGGATAATGGCGGGTACAAAGCTCGCCCCATCGGCCGCGATTATTTTTTCGGCGAACGGAGTGGCATTGATAATTTCTGCGGGTGCCTGGCTTGTTACACCGGGTGTGTACCTGACTTTAGGAATGGTCGCACCGGACCCGCCCTTGGGGCCAAAGTTATACGAGTAAGTCGCAAAGCTTTGACCTCGATCGCTGGGCTGCTTAAGTCCGACAATTGATTCTTGCTCGGCCGCGTTCCAGAAGTGAATATTCTTATTATACGTTGGGTCGTTGATAGCATTGTACGTCAGCAACTTGCCCCACAAATCAATGGACGGGCGCATCGCTATATGGGACTGTCATAAATTTTGTGTTCGGGCATAACATTGCTGAAGAGGTGCATGTATGCCGACCAAAAAGAAACTGGCCCGTGAGGCCCCGCGAGACCTTCCAACCATTCCAAAAGAGCTGATCGACCAGTTCGTCAGCGGCCCGATGAGTGCCGAAGCCATTCAGGATGCGTCGATGGCGTTCAAAAAGGCACTGATCGAGCGAGCCCTTGGTGCTGAGCTGGGTCACCACCTTGGTTATCCTCAGGGCGCCGAGCGCCCTGAGGATTCGAGCAACCAGCGCAACGGCAAGAGCAGTAAAACGGTGCTCACCGATGACGGCCCGCTTCGCCTAGACATTCCCAGGGATCGCGATGGAAGCTTTGCGCCGATCCTGATCCCCAAGCACGAACGACGCTTTACTGGTTTCGACGACAAGATCATTGCAATGTATGCCCGAGGCATGACGGTTCGTGAGATCCGTGCATTTCTATCTGAACAGTACGGAACAGACGTCTCTCACGACTTCATCAGCTCAGTTACCGATGCGGTTTTAGACGAAGTAACTGCCTGGCAACAACGACCACTTGAACCGATGTACCCAGTGATTTTCTTCGACGCATTGCGAGTCAAAATTCGCGACGAAGGTTTGGTTCGCAACAAAGCGATCTACCTGGCGCTGGGTGTCTTACCGGATGGAACTCGAGACATCTTGGGCATTTGGATTGAAACAACCGAAGGTGCGAAGTTTTGGATGAAGGTTTTCAACGACCTGAAAACTCGAGGTGTCGAGGACGTTTTGATCGCAGTAACTGATGGCCTTAAAGGTATGCCTGAAGCCCTAAGCGCAGTATTTCCTGAGACGACGTTACAGACCTGCATTGTGCATTTGATCCGCAACAGCCTTGATTACGCGCCTTGGGATAAACGCCGCGAGCTAGCGAAAGCATTGAAGCCGATCTATCAGGCACTCAACGCTGACGCTGCTGAACAAGCGCTGTTAGCCTTCGAAGTCGGCCCTTGGGGCAAGCAATATCCAACGGTCGTAAAGGCCTGGAAACGTGCCTGGGATCGCGTTATCCCGTTCTTCGTGTTTCCCCCGGCCATACGTAAAGTGATCTACACAACGAACGCCATCGAGAGTATCAATGCTCAGTTGCGCAAAATCATCAAGACCAGAGGCCACTTCCCAACAGATGATGCCGCGACGAAGCTAATTTGGTTGGGCTTACGCAACATCACCGCAAATTGGGGTAAGCCGGCACACGACTGGAAGAACGCGATGAATCAATTTGCGATCCTGTATGGAGATCGATTTATCAGGCCAACCTGGTAAAACTAAGGCCTGCCTGACGGCAGGCCGTTACCGGCCCGCACACAAAAAATCTGACACTCTCCGCTATATATTTCAGACTGGTATAGCCACCCATTGCGCTGGCGGTATTCACAAAGTCATTGACTGCAATACTGATGTCGCTGACGGCGGTCACAGCAGAGTTAAAGTTCTCGAACTTATCACCCTGCACGTTCAATTTTTTACCGGACACCAAGTTTGCAACCACCTGCTCGCCGGTGGCCTCGACGTTAAATTTTTGCTGCCAAACCAAATGGGAGGTGAACACCCCGTTCTGTCCCACATAGTTACAGTCATAGCACCTCACCCCGATCGAGGAAGACACCAAGCTGGTCGCCTTAACACTAAAACTCTCCATCTTGTTCGTCACAACCGCCGCCTTCAGCGACATATCCCCCGTCGACTCAATCCGCCCCGACAGGTTATCCACCCGCGCCGCGCGCTCAGCGCCGTTGTACCCGCCCACCTCGACCCCGCCGAGGCTGTAAATGTCGCTGTAGCTGTTGGTCAGCGTGCCCACCTGCAGCTTCATGTCGCCGCCGCTGATCAGCGCTGAACCTGCACCCACGCGCACGCGATCATTGGTCAGGGTTTGTGTATTGATCAGCAGGTTTTGTCCGCTGGCCAAGGTGCCGAAGTTGCTGACGCCACCGGCGTTGATGTTCAACGCGCTGTTGGAGGTTAACCGTCCACGGTTGGTCAACTGCCCACCAACGGTGACGTTGGTGATACCACCGGCAGCGATGCTCGCCGCTTCATTGAGGCTCAATTGCGCCGCCGACATGTCCAGGGCGCCTACGCTGCTGACCTTGCCGTTGCCCTGATACGTGCCGGTCACTTGCAGGGCCATGCTGCCGTCGCTGGCGATCAGCCCGTTGTTGGTCCAATTACCGCCCTTGCCTTCCAGGCGCGTGGACGCCAGCAGTTGCCCGGTCTCTGACTGGGTAAAGTTATTGACGTTAACGTTCAGCCGGCCGGCCTGGATCACGCTGCTGTTGTTCCAGGTGTCGGCGTTGAGGGTCAAGCCGCCACGGGTGACGATGCTGCCACCAGCCCCGGTAACGTTCGGCAGAGAGATGTCGAAGTTGCCGTCACCCAGGTGCAGCAAGCGGCCATCGCTGTTCTGGAAGCTGTTGGCGGCCAGGGTCAGGTCAGTATTGGCGGTTTCCACCACGCCACTGCGGTTATCAAACACACTGCCGATCTGGAACAGCGTCTTGCCGTCGCGGCCCAGCGCACGCAGTTTGCCGCCCTGGTTATCGAGGTTGCTCGCCGTCACGCTCAGCGTACTGTCGCTCTCGATCACGCCATTGCGGTTGGTCAGCGCAGCGTTGCTACTCAGGTCAATCGCGCCACCGGCCATCTGTCCGGCAGTGTTATCCAGGCTTTGAGCGCCTACTTTCAACACGCCCTTGGCGTACACGGCGCCGCTGGTGTTGGCGAAATCCTGGGTGTTGACCCATAGGTCGCCCGTCTGCGCAGCCACGCGGCCGCTTTGGTTATTGAGGCTGTTGGCGAGCAGGTTCAGGCGCTGGCCTTGGGTGGTGCCACCCAGGTTATTCAAAGCACCGGCCAGTTGCGCATCCAGCAACCCCTTGAGGCTGGCAAGTGTGCCGCCACGGTTGTCCAGGTTGCCGGCCTTGACGTTGAGGTCACCGGTTTGCGCAACGAGCTTGCCGTCGCTGTTGTCGATGTCGCCGTTAACGCTCAAGCCCAGGCCGGTCTGGCCCTGCACCGAGCCATTGGCGTTATTGAGGCTAGCCGCGCTCAACTGCACGTCAGCGTCCTGGCTGTAGATCAAGCCGTCGGTTTGGTTTTGCACCGCGCCGGTGCTGGTGATTGCCACCCGTTCCTTGCCGGCGATGGTGCCACGCTCGCTGTTATTCAGGCCGCCGGTGAACAGCGTCAACAGGCCTTGGCTGACGATCTGGCCACCTGCGTCGTTGTAGACCTGGTTGGCCCGTTGCAGCAGCAACGGCCCGGCGCTGGCGAGTTTGCCGCCACTGTTATTGAGGTTGCCGAGCAGGTCAAGGGTCAAGCGACCGTTACTCGCCAGGGTGCCGCCGTTGTTGGTCAGGTCGCCCCCAGTGAAGGTCAGTGCTTGTTGTGCTGTGATGCTTGACTGGTTGGCCAGGGTCGCCGCTTGCAGATCCAGCGTGGCACCGCTGTCGATCAAGCCGCCGTCGCCGTTCACCAGCGCCCCGCTGACCGTCAGGTTCTGCGCGCCGCCGCTGGAAATCACTCCTTTGTCACGGTTATCCAGGCTGGCGGCACGGACATCCAACCGCCCTTGGCTGACGAGCGCGCCATCAGTGTTGTTTTGCAGCGCGCCGGTCAGGCGCACATCGATCGCGCCGTTGCGACTGGACAGCGTGCCGTGGTCGCGGTTGTCGAGGTTGCCACCGTTGACATTCAGGCCTTGCCAACCGGACATCAGGCCGTTTGCGCTGTTAACCAGGCTGGCAGCGTTGAGGGTCAACGCCTGGCTGCTGATCAGCTTGCCGGCGCTGTTGTCCAGGCTGCGCGCCGCCAGCGAAAAGCTTTGCTGGCTGGAGATTTCGCCGCCCTGGTTGTTGAGGTCGCGCAGGTTGTTAAGGGTCAGTGGGCCGTTGGCGAGAATCAGGCCATTACGGTTATCCAGGTCGCTGTTGTTGAGGTCGAGGGCCACGCCCTGCTCGCCGACGATCCGCCCGCCCGCGACTGCCAGGCCGTTAACGCCGATGCTCAACGTGCCTTTGGCCGACACTTCGCCCGTGTTGCCGGTGTTGAGGCTGGCGGCGGTCAGGTTCAAGGTGCTCTGGCTATTGATCAGGCCGCCTGCGCTGTTGTCCAGGGCCATGGCGTTGAGCGTGACGGCGCCGCCGAGCACGCTGCCTTTCTGGTTACTCAGGTCTGCGCTGTGCACCGTCAACGCTTGGGTTGCGCTGATCAAGCCTTGGTCGCCGTTGTTCAGCAGGCCGTCGCTGGTCAGTTGCAGGCCGCTGCGGCTGGTCAAGGTGCCGCCACGGTTGTCCACGGTCGCCGCACGCGCATCCAGGCTGGTGGCACCAATAAGGCCTTTGAGGTTGGTCAACGCCTGGTTAATGCGCAGTGTCAGGCCCTGATTGCTCAGCAGTTTGCCGTTGCTGTTATCCAGTGTTTGCGCGGCCAGGGTGAAGGCTTGGCCGCTGGAAATTTCGCCGTTCTGGTTGGTGACGGTGTTGAGGTTAGTCAAAAGCAACGGACCTTTGGCATTGATCAAACCACCCGCGTTGTTCAACCCGCCGTTGTTCAGGTCCAGGCTCAAGCCGGCGTTGCTGAACAGCTTGCCACCTTGCTGGTCCAGCCCGGTGACGCTGGCGGTTACGCCCTTCTCGCCGCCGATACTGCCGCCGTTGTTAAGTTGCCCGGTGCTCAACGCCAGGGTGTCGCCGCTGTTGAGGCGCCCACCTTGGTTATTCAGCACGCCCGTGCTGACCGAGACCGGGCCTTTGCCGCTGAGGGTGCCCTGCTGGTTGGCGAGGCTAGCGCTGTGTACGACCAGGTTGCCGTCGGTGAGCAACGTGCCGTCCTGGTTGTTCACGCTGTCGGTGACGGCGACATTCAAGCCTTGGGCGCTGGAAACGCTGCCCTTGCTGTTGTTGAGGCTGCGCGCTTTGACGCTCAGCGTGTCTTCGCTGCTCAGCACGCCCTGGCTGTTGTCCAGATCGCCCGTCAGTTCCAGCACCAGCGGTTGTTGGCTGAGCAGCTTGCCCTCGTTATTGTCCAGCGAGCTGCCGATAAGGGTCAGGCGCTGGCCGTTCAATTCACCGAGGGTGCGGTTGATGACTTGATCAACTGCCAGGTTCAAAGCGCCGCCGGCAAACACGGTGCCTTTGTCGCTGTTGTTCAACTGCTGGCCGGTGATGCTGACGTCGGCGTTGCCGGTCAGCTCGCCGGCGCGGTTGTCGACAGATCCCACGTCGAGTTTCAGCGCTTTTGTCGCGCCTACCAGACCGTTGCGGTTGTCCAGCGTGGCAGCACTCAGCTGCAGGCCGTCGGTGCTGATCAGCTTGCCGTTCTGGTTATCCACGCTTCCTGCGTTAACCGTGACGTGGGCCTTGCCGGCAATCTCGCCGCCACGGTTATTGAGCACCGCGCTGGCCAACAGCAAGGCACCGTCGGCAATCAAACTGCCGCGCTGGTTATCCATCGACTCAGTGGCGCTGATGTCCACACCACCGCGACCGCTGAGCAAGCCATCGGCATTGTTCAGTTGCGTGCTGCGTGCGTTGAGGCTGGCGGCACTGACCTGGCCTTTGACGTTGGCCAGCACCTGTTCAACGCGCAAGGTCAGCGCCTGATTGCTGATGAGCTTGCCATTGCTGTTATCGAGGTTTTTAGCCGCCAGGGTGAAGGCGTTCTGACTGGAGATCTCACCGTGTTGGTTGTTGATGCTGGCGAGGTTATTCAGCACCAGGATCGGTGCGTTGATCAACCCGACGTTGACCAGCTCGCCCTCGTGCAAGTCGAGGTTCAGTTGCGTGGTGCTCAACAGCTCGGCGCCGCCCAGTTGGGTGAGCCCGGTGAGGTTGGCATTCAGCACACCAACGCTGCCGATATGCCCGCTGTTGGTCAATTGGGTGGCCGTAAGATCAAGGCTGTCGCCACTGGTGACACGCCCGTCGACAGCGTTTTTAAGGACGCCGGTAGTGAGGGTTGCGGCGCCCTGGCTTTTGATCAGACCGTTGGCGTTATCGAGGCTGGCACTAGCCAGCTTAAGGCTTTGCGCACTCTCGACGGTGCCACCTGTATTGATCAAATCCGTGACGCTGGTGATGGCCAGCGGACCGGCACTGGAGAGGCTGCCACCGGTGTTATCGATACGCTGGGCAGCCAACTCCAGCAGGCCTTCGCTGGTGAGCTTGCCGCGTGTGTTGTCCAGCCCCGCCGACAGTTGCAGCACCAGCGAGCGCTGACCACCGACGGTGCCATCCGTATTGTCCAGGCTGGCGCCGATAAGGTGCGTGTCTTGCGCAAAGACCAAGCCTTTGGCCTGGTTGATCACCTGCGCCATCACCAGTTCCAGCGCGGTCCCCGCCAGCAGCTTGCCGCCGCTGTTATCGAGACGCTGGCCGCTGAGTTCAATGCTTTGCTGGCTGGAAATTTCCCCGGCGCGGTTGTCGACGCTGTCGGCCTTCAGTTTCAGCGCTTTTGTCGCAGCGATCAGGCCTTTGTCACGGTTGTCGACAGCATCGGCGTTGAGCGTCAGGTTGCCCTGGGCAACCAGCTCGCCGCCCTGCTGGTTCAACACGCCGACGCTGGCGTCAAGATCGTCCTGGCTGGCAATCCGGCCCTTGGTGTTATCGATGCTGTCCAGGCTCAAGCGCACCGGCCCGATAGCGCTGGCCAGGCCACCCTGGTTGGTCAGGGTTTGGCCAGTGATTGCCAGTGCCTGCTTGCTGTTGAGCACTCCGTTACGGTTGTCTATCTGGCCGATTTGCAGGTCCAGGTTCTGATTGGCACGCACCGCGCCGCCACGGTTATCCAGGCTGCTGCCGCGTAAGGTCAGCAGGTTCTGTCCGGACAGGCGACCTTCACGGTTGTCCACGCTACCCGCTTGGATATCCATGATCCCTTTGGCCAACACGCTGCCTTTGGCTTGGTTATCCAACAGGCCATCGACCTTCACGGTCACACCACCATCGCTCACCAGGCTGCCGGACTGGCTGTTGTCCAGGCTGGCTGACGTGACGTTCAAACGTTGCCCGCTGCCCAAGGTGCCGCCCTGGTTGACCACTGCGCCGGTCGTCGTCAGGGCCAGGCTTATATCGCCCATCACTTGGCCGTTGCGGTTATTCAACGTCATGGTGTTGACCACACTCGCGCCGCTGCTTGAGACCTCACCGCCAACATTGAGCAAGTCGGCACCGAGGTTCAGCGCCAAGCCTTTGGAACTGCTGAACACCCCGCCGCTGTTATCCAGACGTGCTGCGTCGGCACTGATCCCGGCAGCAGAAACCAGACCTTTGACGTTGATCAGCGCCTGGTCGATCTTGAGCGTCAACGCCTGATCGCTGAGCACCTGGCCATTGCTGTTATCCAGGCTTTGCGCGGTCAGGGTGAACGCCTGCTCGCTGGAGATCTCGCCGTTCTGGTTGGCGACGCTGTTCAGGTTCTTGAGCAGCAGTTGCCCGGGCGCATGGATCAGCCCACCGGCGTTATTGAGCTGCCCCTGGTGCATGTCCAGCGTCAGGTCACTGAGGCTGTAAAGCTCGCCGCCACCGCGCTGGTCGAGGCCGGTAACGCTGGCGTTAAGCGCTTGGTTGCTGGCGATATGGCCGTCAAAGCGGTTATCCACCTGCCCCGCTGTCAGGTCGAGGCGATCTGCACTGGTCAGGCGCCCACTGTACTGGTTGTTCAAGCTGCCGGTGGTGACGCGCACGGCACCGTCGCCCATCAGTTTGCCGCCACGGTTGTCCAGGCTGGCACTGTTCAGGGTCAACGCCATGGCACTGAGCAATTCACCGTTGCGGTTGCTGATGCCCCCCGTGAGAGCCAACACCTGCGCCGCGCCACTGCTGATGCGGCCACCGTCGTTGGTCAGCGTGGCGGCTTGCAGTGTGAGGTTGCCATCGCCGCGCACGGTGCCTTGTTGATTGTTCACGTTATCGACAGTCAGTTGCACCGCGCCATTGGCCAGCACGCGTCCGCCGTTACTGTTATCGAACTGGCTGCCGACCAAGGACAGGTCGCTGACGCTGGACACTTCACCGCCCTGATTGTCGAACTGGCCGACGTTCAGGTTCAGACGCTGGCCGCTGATAAAGCGGCCGCCACGGTTGATCGCAATTCCCGCGTTGGTGACGGTCAGCAGGCTGTCGCCCTGGAGCAGACCTTTGCTGTTGTCCAGTGTCGAACTGTTTACGGTGGTGGTCGCGCCGACAATTTTGCCTTGGCGATTGTCCAGCGCAGTGGTGACGAGTACGTTCACGTCGTCACGTATTTTGAGTTCACCTTCAGCGTTGATCAGGCTGTTGGCCCGCAGGTCCAGGCCGGTGGAGGCGATCAAGCCCTTGGTGTTATCCAGCGCTTGGGCTACACGTACCAACAGCCCTTGCTCGCTGAGCAATTTGCCGCTGCGGTTATCGAGGCTTGCAGCGTTGAAATCCAGCGCCTGAGCAGTAGAAATTTCTCCGCCCTGGTTGTCGACGCTGTTGAGGTTGCTCAGCAGCAACACACCCGGCGCGTGGATCAAGCCGCCCTGGTTATTCAGATGGCCATGGTTCAGGTCGAGGCTCACGCCCGCCTGGCTGAAGAGGTTGCCTTTGGCGCTGTTGTCGAGGCTGGCGGCGCTGATTTGCAGTTGGCCCACCGCACTTAAAAGGCCGGTTTGGTTCAGCAACTGCGCGCTGATCAGCGCAGTCAGGCGTCCGTCACTGACCAGCTTGCCGCCGCTGTTATCGAGGCTGCCGGCACTGATATCAACCGCCTGCCCGGCGAACAGCGTGCCCTGGCGGTTATCGATTAGGCCGAGGCTGCTGAGGTTGAGGGTGGTGTCGCCTTGCAGCAGCCCCTGGCGATTGTCCAGTGACGCGCTGTTGACCGATGCGGTTCGCGCCAACACTTTGCCGTTGCGGTTATCCAGTGCCGCGTCGATCTGCGCGAGCAGGCCGTCACCGGCGCTGAGTGTGCCGCCACTGTTATTCAGGCTGCCGGCACGCATATCCAGGGCTTTGGCCGAGACCAGCCCTTGGGTGTTGTCGAGCGCCTGGGCGATGCGCACGGTCAGCGCCTGTTCACTTAAGAGCTTGGCGTTGCCGTTGTTCAGGGTGTCGGCGGCCAGGGTAAAGGCCTGGCTGCTGGAGATCTCGCCGCCTCTGTTATCGACGCTGCTGAGGTTGCTCAACAGTAATTGGCCCGGCGCATTGATCACGCCACCGTTGTTATTCAGGTGCCCGCGATTGAGGTCGAGGCTGACGGCGCCCTGGCCGAAGAGACGGCCATCATTGTGCTGATCGAGGCTTGCGACATTGGCATTGAGCGCCTGCCTGCCGCTGATGCGCCCGCCTTCGCTGTTGTCGACGTGGCCGGCTTTCAAGTCCAGGCGCACATCGCCGCGCAAGCTGCCGTGCTGGTTATTCACCTGGCCTGCGGCATTCAGGCTCAACAACTGCCCCGCCGATACCAGCCCCGCCACGTTATCCAACGCCGCCAGTTGCAGCGTAACCTGCGCCTGGCTCGACAGTTCGCCACTGCGGTTGACCAGTTGGCCGATACCCGCCGTAAGGTTGCCGGTGCTGGTGACCAGGCCGCCTTGGCTGTTGAGCAGTTGGTCGGCATTTATGGCGAGGCTGCCGGCGCTGAGGATTCGGCCTTGGTTTTGGTTGTCGATCTGCGTGGCGGTCAGCTGTGCAGCGCGTTGGGCGCTCAGCGTGCCGCGCTGGTTGGCGAGTTCGCCGGTTGTGACGCTGAGGTCGCGGCTGGCGATGACGGTCTTGCCGGTGTTGTCGAGGGCTTGAACGGTCAGGCGTACGTCGCCTTGGGTGTTGCGGCTGTTGTCGGGGTTGACACCGGCTTCGATAATGCCGTTGTTGGTCAACCGCCCGCCCGCGTCCAGCGTGATGCTGTCTTTAGCGGCGAGGGTTTGTTGGTTGGTCAGTGCGCCTTGGGTTTTGATCGACAAATCCGTACCGGCGTAGACCGCGCCTTTGGCTTCGACGCTCTGAGCCTTCACGTTTACGGCCGTACCGGCCGAGGTCTGGCCCATCACCACGTTGCCTGCGGCGTCGATCTGAATATCGCCGCCAGCCACCATGTCACCCGACAACCGCACGCCCACACCGGCCTCGGTGCCGACCAACTTGACCGCGCCCACGTACATGCCGCCGAGCGCCGACGAGTCAATCGCCAAATCCGGCGCCTGGCTGCCATCCGCCGCGCGTGCCGTGGCGTTCAAGGTACGTGCGTCGACGTCGTTGCGACCGGCGACGATGGTGAGTTTTTTCGCCTGGATCTGCGCGTTGATGGTGGTGGCGCGGGTGATGATTTCGAACTGGTCGACGTTGCTGGCATTCAGGCCGGCGCCTTCAATGGCGACGTTGCCTTTGTCGACTTGGTAACGGCTGATCTGGCCGTTTTCGATCACGGCTTTACCGGTAGTCAATGTGGCTTGCGGGGTGTTGATAAAGCCGCAGCCGTTACAGCTGATGCCGTAAGGGTTGGCCACGATCACATGCGCTGATTGCCCCGCCACTTCCGTGTAGCCGCGCAATTGGCTGGGGCTGCCGCCGTTGACTTCGTTGAGGATGATAGTGGCGGCGGTGCCTTGGAAATTCGGGTTGCCGACGATGATGCCGCCCAGCTGGGTGGACTGAGTACGCCCGGTGGCGTTGTTGAGAATGACCCCGTTGGCGCCGACGTTGTAGTCATGGAACTGGTTGTGCGACAGGCCGTTGGCGTTCGGCGCGGCGATGTTGATGATCGGCACGCCGTTGCCCGCTTGCGCCAGGCCCGTGCCCGGCGCGCTCACCACAATGCCATCCGCCTGGGCCAGCAGCGGCTGCCAGAACATGGCGTTGGCCAGGATCAACGCTAACCCACGTTTAGGCAGCCCCAGGAACTTGGAGCGGCTTTTTACGGCAGCAGAAGGCTGGCGCGCGAGGAAGGCAAACTGACGAACGTCCATGTCATGTCCCGATGCCCGAGGGCGTTAAAAAATTTAAAGGAAAAAATCCATACGGAAGTAAATCGGCGCTTCACGTTCCGTGATCGCACCGGGTCGTTCCAAAGAGTGGGCAAAGGTCACCGTGGCGGCGACATTCTGGCCGCGCGCAAACAGCTCCACCGAGTTGCTGCTCATGCGCCCATGCTGCTCGGCGTTGTAGCGGTCACGGCTGATCACGCCCTGGTCGTAACCGAGGCTGGTGCCGTATTCGCCGAACACCGGCTGCAGCCAGGCCCAGGTCACCGGACGGCTCCAGCGCAGGTCGTTGCGCCAGTAGCCGCCGCTGTCGCCGGAGAGCATCTGGTCCTTGTAGCCGCGAATCGATGACTGCCCGCCCAAGCTCATGCGCTGCGGGCTGAACAGCACGTCTTCGCTGTGCTGGCCGGTCATCAGGCTGCTGAAACTCAGCGACTCGCCCCACACCTTGAACGGGTACAAGTAGCTCACCGTGGCGGTGTATTTGCGGTAGCGCGCATCGGCCTGGCCGGGTTTTGGGTCGTGATTGGCTTGGGCGTCGAATGCGCCGATGCCGTTTTGCATGCCCAGGTCGATGTTGAGGAATGCGCTGCCGATGCGCCGGCCGTGGTTGATGCCGAATTGGGCTTCGCTGAGGCGGTTGCTGCTCAGCGCCAGCTTGCTGTCTTCGATGAAGTTATTGGTGCGCAGGTAGGCCACGCCGGTGCTCAGCGAGGTTTTGCTCAGCGCGTCGCGATGGATCACGCGCTCCAGGCGCAACTGGTGGTTCTGGCTGTCGCCGGTCTGCTTGAACTTGAAATTATTCGCCTGGGCCTGGGAGCGGTATTCACTTTCGCTGTAGGTGTAGGTGAGGTTCCACCAGCCGAACGGCAGGCTGTAATTGAGCATCGAGTTGCGCGAAGTTTTCTGGTGATCGCTGACTGCATCATGGCCGCCGCGCAATGAAAGCTGATCGGCCAAACCCAGCGGGTTATCCCAATCCAGGCTCGCGCCCCACTGCTGCTCGCCGGTGCTGCGCTGGCCGCCGTTGTGCCGTGACAAGCCGACACGCCAAGGCTTTTGCGGGGTGTTTTTAACCAGCACATCACTGCCGCCCACGGCCTTGCCCGGCGCCAACTCCATCTGCGCCTGGTTCGATGGCAGGCGGTTGAGCTGGTCGACCATCTGCTCGATCTCGCGCAGGTTGAGCAACTCGCCGGTCTTGCCGGGGAAGCTCATCGCCAACTGGCGGTCGGTGATGCCGCTGCCTTCGGCGCCTTGCAAACTTTCGAGTTTGCCTTCGACCACTTGGATCTTGAGGTTGCCGCTGGAAAGGTCCTGTTGTGGCAGATAAGCGCGGCTGGTCACCAGCCCTTTTGCGAGGTAGCGGTCGGTGATCACCTTGAGCACCGCGTTGAGCTGCGGCACGCCCAGGCATTGGCCGATGTAGGGCTTGATCAACTCAGCGCGCTCGCCTTCGGACAACGCGTCGGCGCCGGCAAGCTCGACGGTTTTGATCGGGAAGCAACGGGTGTCAGCGGGCGTGGTCGGTGCCGCAGGGGCAGCGGACTTGCCGGGCAGGTCCTTGAGGTCTTCAAGGCGCTTTTGCTGCTCTTCGAGCAGGCGGTCCTGGCGGTCGCGAATCAGATCGGTGATGCCGGGGGTGTTCTGCGGGGGGGCGGCGTGCGCGAGTCCGACAGTGCCCAGGCTGAGAAGAACGGACAACAGGCCAAGCCTGGTCCGACGCATAAAACGCCACATTTCCAGATCCCTCTGCATGGCGTTGTGCCATTATTTTTTGCGATCTTAGGGTGGCGTTTTGATGGCGTCAATTAAATGTACGGCTTTGTATCTCTACTCATACATAAGAATTTCCACCTCATTTAACTATCTTTATAGATATCAATTAGTTAATTACATTCAGCAGCGGTCAATGCATGCTCGGTGCTTGAATCCAGACCTGTGCAAGCCTACCCTGCACACCGAAAAACTCACCCTTAGCGTCAGGAAGACCTTACATGTGGGATGGCAGCGTTACCTTTGGTGATTCATGGGCCGGCTACATTGGGCGCGCGGATCAAAATACTGCCCACTCCCATGTCGCCATTCAGCTGTGCATCGGCGTGCACCAGCCCGTCAAGCTGCAGTTGCCCGGCCAGCTGATCCGCGCGGCCGGGGTGATCATCGGCCCCAACGTCGAGCACCGTGCGGTGGCCGACAAGCATCCAGTGGCCTTTGTCTACATCAGCCCGGACACTCCACTGGGCCGCGCCCTCAAAGCCTTGTTGCATGACAACGGCATCGCTCTGGCCAGTGACGAACTGCTGGAGTGTTTTCGCCGCACCACGTCCCTGCCGCAGTTTGTCGAGGCGCTCGCACGGTTGCTGGCGATCACGCCGCCCATCGATCAGCGCCTCTATAAGGCCTTGAACATTCTGCGCCTGGACCGCGACGGCCCCGGCTGCGTAAGCCGTGCGGCCAACGCGGTCGGCCTGTCCAGCCCGCGCTTGCGCTGCGTCGCCACTCACCAGATGGGCGTTTCGCTGTCGCAATGGATCATCTGGAACAAACTTGAGCGCGCCTCCAAGTCCCTGGCGGGCGGCTCTACCTTGTCGGACGCCGCTGCAGAGGGTGGCTTTTCCGACCAGGCGCACCTAGCCCGCATGATGCGCCGCATGATTGGCATGACGCCCCGCACCGCTGCCAAGGTTTTGCGCAAGACAAGCGTTTCGTTCAAGACGCAGTGATATCAAAACGCCAATATCGATCGCCTCTTATTCGCGAAAACGTTAAGCGCTGATTGCCTTCCCACAAAGCACGTCAGCGCCACCGAAAGTGAATACAAGAGTGTTCGCCAGGGGCACCCGTGCCTGCGGTTTGGCGGAGCGTAACAGTCATTCTTTCGATGAGTCCGCAGGAAGCGTCCTACATGTCAGAACAGCAAAAATTAACCGTCCTTCTCACGGGAGGCTCAGGCGTGCTCGGTGAGTCATTGATCGACTGCCTGGCGCAGGACTTTCACCTGGTCTGCCTGGCGCGCAAAAGTCGCATCCGCCACCCTCAGGTGGAAGTGCTCAAGGGCGACATCTGCCGCCCTCGACTGGGGTTGGACGCCGCCGATTATGAAGCCCTGCTCAAACGCGTCGACTGGGTGATTCACGCCGCGGCCGTCACCCGCATGGATGGCGATGTCGACCAGATTTTCTCGGTGAATTACCTCGGCACCGAAAACGTCGTGAGCTTTGTCCAGCAGGCCAAGGTGCCGCTCTACCACATCAGCACCGCCTTCACCCACCCGTGCGACTACTACGAAGGCGTGCAGGCACAAACCCCGTACGAAGTCGCCAAGCGCCAGGCCGAAACCCTGGTGCGCTCGGCCGACATTGACGTGTCGATCTTTCGCCCGTCCATCATCATCGGCGATTCAGGCACCGGGCATATGCCCAACTTCCAGGGTTTTCACATGACCATGGGCCTGATGATGTCCGGCGTACTGCCTATCGTGCCCTGCCCGCCCGCCGGCTATATCGACCTGATCGCCCGCGACGTCGCGGCACGTGCGATTGCCAATGCATTGCACCAGCGTTTGATCGGCAAGGACTACTTCCTCACCAGCGGCCCGCAGGCGTTGGATCTTACTGGCCTGCTGGATTTGATGTGCCAATCCATGCAAGCCCAGGCGCAAGCGTTCACGCGGCCACGTTGCATGGCGCCGGACATTTATGAACGGTTGATCCGCCCGGTGTTTCTGCCGGCGCTGACCGGCAATATCCAGGCCGCACTGGGCCGTGCCAATCAACTGTGTCGCTATGCCTGCCTGCGCACGCCGCTGCCCACTTCCTTGCCCGAGTTGCTTGGCGAAGCGGCGTTCAGCGCACGCGATGTCAGCCGCGAGTTGCTGCTGTCGCTCAATCACCTGGCGCCCAAGCTGGGTGCCTTGACGCGGATGCTCAAGCAGCCGGTTCCGCCCTTCGCAGAGGCATCCGTGGCATGAACCAGCGCCTTATCGAACCCACCGCCGACGCCGAGCAGATTGACCAGTATTTCCGCCAACATGTGAATTTGGGTTATGCACGCCTGGCCTCGCTGATGAACCTGCCCATCGAGCAGTCCAGCCACGGCGTCTATATCTATGACAGCCAAGGGCGCCAGTACCTGGATGCCGGCGGCTATGGCGTGTTCTTCCTCGGTCACGGCCACCCGGTCGTGGTGGAGGCCGTGACCCGGCAACTGCAGCAGAACGCGCTGGCCAGCAAATTGTTGCTCAACCCGCAACAGGCCTTGGCCGCGCACGCCCTGGCGGCACGCTGCCCCGGCAACCTGGACTATGTGTTCTTTTGCAACTCGGGTGCCGAAGCCACCGAAGCCGGCTTGAAACTCGCCCGGCTCAACGGCTGCCGTCGCACGCTGTCGACCCTCGGCGGTTTCCACGGCAAAACCCTCGGCGCGCTGGCTGTCACCGGCCGCGAAAGCTACCGCGAGCCGTTCAGTGGTCTGCTCAGTGAGAGCGCGTTCGTGCCCTTCGGCGACAGTGCCGCGCTGGAACAGCAACTGCTGGCGTCGCCGGAAAAGGCCTGCGTGATTCTCGAACCGATCCAGGCCGAAGCCGGCGTCATCCTTCCACCTCCCGGTTACCTGACGCGTGTGCGCGCCTTGTGTGACCAGTACGGCGCACTGCTGATCATCGATGAAATCCAATCCGGGCTGGGCCGTACCGGGCATTGGTGGGCGTGTGACCAGGAACAGGTGGTGCCCGACATCATGCTGGTCGGCAAGAGCCTGTCCGGTGGTTGCGTCCCCGTCAGCGCCATGGTCGCCAGCGCGGCGATCTATGCGCCGTTCAACCGCAACCCCACGGTGCACACCTCGACCTTCGGCGCCAACCCGCTGGCCATGGCGGCCGTGCAGGCCACCTTGCAAGTGATGGAGCAAGAAGACCTGGTGCAGCGTGCCCGGCTGATGGGCCAGGACCTGCACGCGCGTTTCAGCGCATTGCTGCAGCAAATGGGCCTGGCCAAGCGCGTGACATTGCGCAGCGCGGGCTTGCTGCTGGGCTTTGAATTCAGCGACGCCTCAATCGCCGCGAACATGGTCATGGCCCTGATCGAGCAGCACATCATTGTGTGCCATTCACTCAATGATCACCGGGTCGTGCGGCTGACGCCGTCGCCGCTGCTCAGCGCCCAGGACTGCAACTGGTTGATCGAGGGTTTCGCCCAGGCGCTCACCACCTCCCTCTCTCCCCTTTGATCTTTGGAGTTACCCCATGCAAGAAGTCAATGTCCAGGCGCACATCCCCCACGCCTGCGCTGATGAAGTCTTCGCCTTGATCAGCGACTTCAGCCAATACGAAACGCTGTGCGATTCGGTGCGCAATATCACCATCAACAAGGTCAGCGACCAGGTGTCGTTCACCTCGTGGGAAGTCAACTTCCACAGCGGCATTCTCAAATGGCAGGAGCGCGACACGTTCAACGCCCAAACCCGCGAAATCCACTTCGAGCAATTGGCCGGCGATGTCGATCACTTTTCCGGCACCTGGCAAGTACTGCCGGACGGCAAGGACGCAATCATCACTTTCGCTTCACGCTTTGACCTGGGCCTGCCAATGCTCGCCGACATGCTCGACCCCGTGGCCAAAACAGCCATCCGCGAAAACATTCACTCGATCATCACCGGGTTGTTTCCGGCAAGCTACTTGAAGGCCTGAGCCATGACCCTGTCCCTGTTGAACCGCTCACGCGCGGTACTCCACACCTACGCCCCAGGTTTTGACGCGCGCCTGGCGGACATTGCGTTCGCTGAACGTGAAGCACCGCAGAGCGAAGTCGTCGCCCTGTTCAAACAACACGGCCCGGTCGGGCTGCTGGTCAACCGCGCAGGCGGTGGGCTGGGCGCGGGCATCCTCGATGCGGTGCATGTGCAGATCGCCCTGGGTGCGCGCTCGCCCTCGCTGGCCGTGGCCAGCACCATGCACCAATTCTCCGTGGCGAGCCTGTTGGCACTCACCCAAAACGGCGGCGGCGCCGAAGGCCTGTTGCTGGCCGCCGTTGCACAAAACCGCTTGCTGCTGTCCTCGGGGTTCGCCGAGGGCAATTCGGGCGCCGGCATCCTCGACTCGAACATGCAGGCCGTACACACCCCGGAAGGCGTGTTGCTCAGTGGCAGTAAAAAGCCATGCTGCCTCGGCCAGTCAATGGACTTGCTCACCGCCAGCTACACCCGTCAAGGCGTGGAAGGCGAAGAATTGATGGTCGCATTGGTTCCCGCGAATGCGCCGGGCATCAGCCGGGCACCGTTCTGGCAAAACAGCGCGTTGGCCGCCGCCGAAAGCATCGAAGTGCGCCTCAACGAAGTGTTCGTGCCGCAACGCATGGTGTTTTCCGCCGGCTACAAGCACCTGTTGGGCGACGTGCAAACCGTGGGCTTCATCTGGTTCGAGCTGTTGATTTGCGCGTCCTACGTGGGTGCCTGCGCCGGCCTGATTGAAACCGTGACCGACGCTGCACGCTGGACCGCCCATCACCGTGTGGACCTGGCGGCCAACCTGCAATTGGCGATCACCGCCCTGGAAGGCGCAACGCTGGACATCGAACGCAACCCGCACGACCTGCACACCGTGCTCGCACGGCTGCTGCTGGTGCGCTACGGCATCGAACAACTGCTGACCCAGCTGTCGGACCAGGCCCACGCCATGCTCGGTGGCATGGCCTTTATCACCGGTAACCAAAGCTCCAGTTGGTTGATGGCCTGCCGGGGCCTGCAGTTTCACCCGCCAGCGAAGATCTCGATGGCGACCAACCTCGACACCTACTTGTCCCATTCATCCTTCAGCATCGCCGGAGCGCACCCATGAACCTGCTCGGAAAAATCATCGTCATCACCGGCTCTGCACGGGGCCTGGGCCACGCCGCCGCCCGCAAGCTCAAGCAGCAAGGCGCCACAGTGATCGGCCTGGACATCCTGGCGCCGCAGGAACTTGGCTTGCTCGACGGGTTTTATCAAGTCGACCTGAGTGACCGCAGGGCGCTGGCTGATGTGATTGCGGCCATCAGCACTGACTTCGGTGACATCGACATGCTGGTCAATAACGCCGGCACCCTGACCCTGGAGCGTGGCGAAACCGGCGTGACTGACGAAGTCACCCGCGCGGTGGATGTGAACCTGTTCGCGCCGTGGCAACTGGTGGCCGGGTTCCTGCCGGGGCTGCTGCGCAAGCGCGGCAAGGTGGTCAACGTGTCGTCGCTGTTTGCCTTGGTGAATGCGCCGTATGTGGCCGCGTATGCCGCCAGCAAACGCGCGCTGAGTGCTTATTCCGACGTGCTGCGCATGCAGTATCGCGGGCAGCTCGATGTGGTCACGGTGTACCCGGGGTTCATCGACACCGCGATTCATTTGCCGGCCCAGCGGGTAGGCCTGTCGGTCAAGCGGCTGGTGACTTTCATGCGGGGTGACAAGACCTTGCTGTCCCTGGAAGAAACACTCGATGCCGCTTCTGACGGGCTGGTGCGTGCCTGCCGGAAAAACGGCCTGCGTAACCGTGGGTTGACCTTCATGGGCACCCTGGCCATGTACACCGCGCGCATTGCGCCGAGTGTGGTCGACGCCTTTATCGCCTTGCGCCTGCGCACGCTGACACGCGGCGGGCACTTGGCACTCAAACCTGAACTGATCGAGTAACGCCTCGCCAATGGCCAGACAACTGTACGCCAAGCCCCAGGTCCGTCTCGACCGCGCCTTGTTCAAAGCGCACACGGGCGAGTCCTTGTTGATCATCGGTTACGCCTTGTGCCTCTACCTGCTGCCGCTCGCGCTGTTTGTGTGGGTGGTGAACACGGCGCCCAGCCTGTGGGTGGTGGTGCTGTGCTCGCCACTGTGGGTGATGGCCGGGTACGGGATGTTTTTGCAAGCGATCCTTGGGCATGAAGGCTTTCACTTCAACCTGAGCCGTAACCCGATGCACAGCTGTTACCTGGGCATCTTCACCAGTTCGATGCTGCCGGGGTTCTGCGTGACCGGTTACTTCGTCGACCACTGGCAACACCACCGTTTCAGCAACAGCGCAAACGACCCGGACTACCGGCACTTCTCGCGCTATCGCACCTTGCTGAGCCGCATCGCGCTGTCGCGCTTACTAGCGACCTCGAACTACCTGCAGGCCACCTTGCGCCTGGCGTTCGGCCCGCTGAGCAACCCTTCGCCGCTGCCCTTGAGCGCGGCGCAGGTGCAACGCTTGGCGCGCTGCAATATCGCCTGTCAGGTGGGCTGGCTCGGTGTGTACGCGGTTGCCTTGTGGCAGATCGACGGGCTGCTGCTGGGGTTTTGCCTGAGCTTGGCAGTGGCGTTTCTGGTGTCGGCCTTCAATGCCTATCAGGAACATGCCTTCAGCACCGACGATGAACAGCCGCCCGCGCGTTCGCGCACGGCGCGCCTGTGTACCTGGATGCATGCCGGCGCGAACTTTCACCTGGAGCATCATTTTTACCCCGCCGTGCCGTGCTGGCGCCTGCCCAAGGTGCACCGGCAACTGCTCGACGCGGGCTGGTACGCCGACCGCCAGCACCTGCTGGAAAAAAACTTCGTCGCGTCCTTCAAGTACGCCACCCGCCGCCACCCTTACCGTGCAGACACGGTGAACGACTAAACACACAACCACAATTCCCCATGGATTTCCCGCCTGAACCTCAGGCTGCAGGAGCATGTATGCCGTTTGATATTGATAGCCACATTGAAGCCGAACGCGCGCAATTATTCGGCCACCCGCTGTTTGCCAACATCCGTACCGTTGAAGACGTGCGCAGCTTGATGGAGTTCCACGTGTTCGCCGTGTGGGACTTTATGACCTTGCTCAAGCGCATCCAGCGCGACCTCACCTGCGTGGAGTTGCCGTGGGTGCCGCCGATGCACATTACCGCTGCGCGTTTGATCAATGAAATCGTGGTGGGTGAAGAAACCGACGAACACCCAGGCGGCGGTTTTATCAGCCACCTGGACCTGTACCTCACGGCCATGGACGAAATCGGTGCCGACAGTTCGGTGTTCCGCCGTTTCCTTGCCGCGATCCAAGCCAAGGTGCCGCTGGCCAAGGCGCTCAACGACCGCGACATTCCGTTGGCGGCGAAAGTGTTCATGTGCCAGACCCTCGATGTCGCGCAACACGGCTCTACCGAAGCGGTGTTGGCGTACTTCTTCTTTGGCCGCGAAGACATCATCCCCGACATGTTCGGGCGCCTGCTGACGCAGTGGTCGGTGAGTGAGCACGAGGTGCCGATGCTCACGTATTACCTCAAGCGCCACATTGAGATGGACGGCGACGACCACGGCCCGGCGGCCAAACGCATCATCGCTGAAATCGTCACCACGCCCGAGCAACACCAACACATGATCGACAGCGCCAAGACCGCGATCAATTCACGGATCGACCTGTGGGACGGCGTGCACCACTTCCTCCAGGAGAAAGCGCAACACACCACGCAACGCCCCGTGCGCCGGGTTGCACACAGTTTCTGAGCCGCGCATGAACACAGGGAGCAAGACATGACCAAAGGCAAGCTAATCAAACTCACACTGTGCACTGTCGTGGTCGGGGGTTTGCTGCTGCTCGGCTGGCAGCGCTGGCAGTATTCCAGCGCCTACGTCAGCACCGACAACGCGGAGCTCGATGGGGTGATTATTCCGGTGCGGGCCAAGCTGTCAGGCGTGGTGATGAGCGTGCCGGTGATGGATAACGTCACCGTGGAAAGCGGTGACCTGCTGTTTCAGATACGCGACAGCGAATACCAATACCAGGTAGAGCAGCGTGAAGCGCAATGGCAAGCCCTGCTCGCCGCCGCCGGGCGCAGCGGCAGCCCGGGTGCGCTGGACAGCCAGATCCTCGGCGCCGTCGCCATGCGCCAGGCCGCGCAGGCAGCCTTGGCACAGTCAAGCGCCAACCTTGAGCAGGCGCGCAATGACTACCAGCGTGCCCGTCGCCTGGGTGCCCAGGGCGTATTGAGCACCCAGGACCTGGAACTGGCCAAGGCGCGTTTCGACGCGCTGAGCCACGCCCAGGAAGCCGCGCGCAGCAATGCCCAGGCCGCGGCGCAAAGCACCTTGGCCAACAAAGCCGAACTCAAGGTGCAGGACTACCGCATCGCGGCGGCGCAAGCCGAGCTGGAGCAGGCCAGGATCAAGCTGCACGACGCCCGCCAAACCGCACCGGTGCGCAGCATCGTGTCGAAAAAAGAGGTGGAACCCGGCCAGTTCGTGGTTGCCGGCCAGAAGCTCTTGAGCCTGATCGCCACCGACCCGCTGTGGATCACCGCCAACTTCAAGGAAACCCAAGTCGGCCGCGTGCGTGTCGGCCAGCACGCCAAGGTCACCGTGGATGCGTTTCCCGGCCACGCCTTTGACGGTGTGGTCGAAAGCCTGGCACCGGCCACCGGGGCGAAGTTCTCGCTGTTGCCGCAGGAGAATGCCACGGGCAACTTCACCAAGGTGGTGCAGCGCGTTCAGGTGCGGATTGCCCTCACCGACGTGCCGGATGACTACAAGGCCTTGCTGAGCCCCGGCATGAGCGCCTTCGTCGAAGTCGCCACGCAACACACCGGCAGCCAGACGCTATGAAGTCGCCGTACCTGATTGCGTTCACGGTGACGCTGGTCTCGATGATGGAGTTGCTCGATGTCACCATCGTCAACGTGGCCATTCCCAGCCTGATGGGCACCTACGGGGCGTCGGTCGATGAAATCTCGTGGGTCTCCACCGGCTACGTGGTGGCCAACGTGGTGATCCTGCCGGTCAGCGGCTGGCTGTCCGCCTGGTTTGGGCGGCGCCGGTACTACTTGGTCTCCACCGCCGTGTTTGTGCTGGCGTCAGTGGGCTGCGCGTTTTCCGCCGAGCTGTGGCAACTGGTGGCTTTCCGCGTGCTGCAAGGCTTGGCGGGTGGTGGGTTGCTGGGGATTTCCCAGGCGATCATTTACGACGTGTTCCCCAAGGAAAAGGTCAGCAGCGGCATGGCGCTGTACGGTGTCGGCGTGATGATGGGGCCGACCCTGGGCCCGACCGTCGGGGGTTACCTGATCGATACCTTGTCGTGGCACTGGATCTTCTTGATCAACGTGCCCATCGGTGCCGTGGCGCTGTTGCTGTGCTGGTTGTGCATCGGCGATTCGGCCAATGAGCAAAAACCCAGCAGTGTCGATTACAGCGGCTTCTGCCTGCTGGCCCTGGGGGTTGGCAGCCTGCAGATCCTGCTGGAGCGTGGCGAGCATTGGGACTGGATGGAATCCAACTGGACAGTGGCCTGCCTGTTGCTCAGCAGCTTCAGCCTGGTGGGGTTTTTCTGGTGGGAACGACGCGTGGCCAACCCGATCGTCAACGTCGCGTTGTTTCAGAACCGCGAGTTTTTGATGGGCTGTATCTGCGCGTTTTGCGTGGGCTTCGGGCTGTACAGCACGTTATTTATGGTGCCGTTGTTCTTGCAGACATTGTTGGCGCAAAGCGCGTACCAGAGCGGGCTGGTGATTTTCCCCGGCGCAGTGGCCAGCGCCATCAGCACCTTGGTGATCGGCAAGCTGTCCCAGGAAAACAAGATCGACGAACGCGTGTTCGTGACCTTGGGCATCGTCATGTACTGCTACGCGATGTTCCTGCACACCCAGTTCACCCTCGACAGCAACCCGGACACGCTGTATTGGCCGCTGGTGATTCGCGGCCTGGGCCTGGGCATGATCTTCGTGCCGCTGACCAACCTGGCCATGCGTCGGCTGCCGTTGACGTTGATCTCCGGCGCCTCGGGCGTGCTGAACCTGATGCGCCAGCTCGGCGGCAGCGTCGGCATCGCCATCGCCGCCACGTTGCTCACGCGGTTCTCGTGGGAGCGCTATCGCCTGCTCTCCGAACACGTGACCGAGTCCAGCCTGATCGCCAATGGCTGGGGCGGCTTGGAATCCAACCCGTTGTTCCTTTCCCTGGGCCTTGCCAGCCATCAACAAGCCTTGGCCTTGATGCCTTACCTGCAAGCGCGTGAACAAGCGCAAATGCTGGCCTTCAGCATGCTGTTCGGCACGTTGGGCGCCGTCATGGCCATCGGCATTCCCATGGTGCTGATGATGCGCAGAAGCACCCTCAGCCGATAATTTTTTTGTGGAGCACCTACCCTTGCGTATTCCAGGGCTGCATCTAAAACACCTCACCCTGCTCACCTCCCTGTGCGGGCTCGCCCTTGCCTGCTGCCCGGCACACGCGTCGGCAGAAGACTTGTACCAGCTGTATCAAAAAGCACTGAGCCACGACATGAAGTTCGCCGCCGCCCAGGCCCAGCAGTTGGCCACGGCGGAAAAAGAACCGCAAAGCCGCGCCAACCTGCTGCCGGACCTGTCCGTCACCGGCGGCGCCGCCTGGGTGGACGCCGAGGACTCGTCGGATTACCACCGCAACCGCAACAACACCAATGCCTACGCCGTGGTGCTCACCCAACCGCTGCTGCGCTGGCAGAATGTGATCGCCCACGACCAAAGCAAACTGCTGATCAGCGCCAGCGAGGTGCAGACCGAACAGGCGCGCCAGGACCTGATGCTGCGTGTGGCCCGCGCCTATTTTGATGTGTTGCTCAACCAGGAACTGTTGAATACCCGTACGCAACAACTGCAAACGCTGCTGGAGAGCCAGGACCGCAGCCGGCGCTTGCTGGCCGACGGCGCCACCACCGCCAACGCGCTTGAACAGGTGCAGGCCAAATACGACCAGGCCTTCGCCGAACAGATTGCCGCACGCGGCGCGCTGGATATCGCCACCGAAACCCTCACCCAATTGACCGCCGCCCAGGCGCGCCCATGGTCGGGCAAGGAGCCGCAGTTCAGCGCCCCGGTGCCCGCCGCCATCGGCGATTGGGCGAACACCGCGCAGCAAGGCAACCTTGCCGTGCAGCGCGCGCAGATCGCCCAGCGCCTGGCCGAAATGGACATCGACAAGGAACAGGCCGGCCACTTGCCGACCCTCGACTTGATCGCCGCCCACGGCCGCTTTGCCTCGGTGGGCGGTGAGGTGTACGACGTCACCTTGCCGGAAAACCGCTATAACCAGACCGTGGTCGGGGTCAAATTGAGCGTGCCGTTGTATGGCGGTGGCCGCACCAGCAGCCGTGTGCGCGAAGCCCACGCGCTGCAGAGCAAGGCCCTGGATGAGCTCGAAGACGCACGCCGCAGCGCCGGGCTGATGGCACGCCAGGCGTACCTGCAAGTCACCAGCGGCATGAGCCAATACCAGGCGCTCAAGCAGGCGCTCAAATCCAGCCAGGTTAACCTTGCGTCCGTGACGCATGGCTTTGAAGCGGGGTCACGCATTAATACCGATGTGTTGGATGCCCAGCAGAAAGTCACCGATACTCAGCAGCGTTTGGCGCAGCAGCGTTATGCGATCCTGTTGGCGCAACTGAACCTGCTGGCATCCACGGGCAACCTCAACGACGTGCGCTTGCGCGAAGTCAGCCGCCTGCTGGACTAAAAAATAGCGCGGGTGTTCCTTGCAGCCCGCGCAACAGTCTTTTGTCATCACTCCCATTGATAGCTTCCTAACGAAAGCCGCATGCTAGAGGGCTAATCTGGCGCTTATATCATTCCGAATGATAGTTACCTTTGTTTCATTCGATTCGTGACATAGCACATCGCCGCGCATGATCCGCCCATCTCAAATACATTGGCGGATGCACCTCATGGAACAGTCACTCAAACATTTGCGCTTCCCCCTGGCGATTTTGGCCGTGGTGGTGATGAGCGCGTGCGGCAAGAGCCCGGAACAAGCGGCCGCCATGCCCCCTGCGAAAATCAGTGTGGCCAAGGTGCTCGAACAACCGGTCAACGAGTGGGATGAATTCACCGGTCGCCTGGAAGCCCCGGAAACCGTGCAGATTCGCCCACGCGTGTCTGGCCAGATCGACCAAGTGGCCTTCACCGAAGGCGCCTTGGTAAAGAAAGGCGATTTACTGTTCCAGATCGACCCGCGTCCGTTCCAGGCTGAAGTACGCCGCCTCGAAGCCCAGCTGGCCCAAACCAAAGCCGCCGCCACCCGCAGCGATAACGAAGCGCAACGTGGCGACCGCCTGCGTCAGAGCAATGCAATTTCCGCCGAACTGGCCGACTCGCGCACCACCGCCGCCCAGGAAGCCCGCGCCGCCGTCGCCGGGATTCAGGCGCAGTTGGACCTGGCCAAGCTGAACCTGAGTTTCACCCGCGTGACCTCGCCGATCAGTGGCCGCGTCAGCCGTGCCGAAATCACCGCCGGCAACCTGGTGACCGCCGACGTCACCGCGCTGACCAGCGTGGTGTCCACCGACAAGGTTTACGCCTATTTCGACGCTGACGAGCGCGTGTACCTCAAGTACACCCAACTGGCGCGCGAAGGCCGTCGTGGCGCGACCACCCCGGTGTACCTGGGCCTGTCCAACGAAACCGGCAACCCGCACCTGGGCCAGATGAACTTCGTCGACAACCAGGTCAACCCGGCCACCGGCACCATCCGGGGTCGCGCGGTGTTCGATAACAGCAAGGGTGAATACACGCCTGGCCTGTATGCGCGCTTGAAGCTGGTCGGCAGCGGCACCTACTCCGCCGTGCTGATCAACGACGAAGCCGTCGGCACTGACCTTGGCAAGAAGTTCGTGCTGGTGATGGACGGCGACAAGCCGGCCTATCGCTCGGTGGAGCTTGGGCCAAAGATTGAAGGCTTGCGCATCGTGCGCAGCGGTTTGAACAAGGAAGACACCATCGTCGTGAAGGGCCTGCAGCGCATTCGCCCGGGGTCGCCGGTTGCGCCGGAAACCATCCCGATGGCCAGCAAGGAAACCCTCGCCGCCTTGGCACAACAACGACAAGCGCTTGAAGCCAGCAACCTGGAACAAGTGGCGCCGGATAAAGCTGCGCCAAAAGTTGCCAGCGTCGCGACTCCACGCGGTTAAGGGATACAACTCAAGATGAATTTTTCCAAGTTCTTCATTTCGCGGCCGATCTTCGCAGCGGTGCTGTCGCTGTTGATCCTGATCGCCGGTGCGATCTCGCTGTTCCAACTGCCGATCAGCGAATACCCGGAAGTGGTGCCACCGACGGTAGTGGTACGCGCCAACTTCCCGGGCGCCAACCCTAAAGTCATCGGTGAAACCGTGGCAGCGCCGCTCGAGCAAGCCATCACCGGCGTCGAGAACATGCTGTACATGTCCTCGCAGTCGACCGCCGACGGCAAGCTGACCCTGACCATCACCTTCGCCCTGGGCACTGACCTGGACAACGCGCAGGTGCAAGTGCAAAACCGTGTGACGCGCACTCAGCCGAAACTGCCTGAGGAAGTGACCCGCATCGGTATCACCGTGGACAAGGCCTCCCCCGACCTGACCATGGTGGTGCACTTGACCTCCCCGGATCAGCGTTACGACATGCTTTACCTGTCCAACTACGCCTTGCTCAACGTGAAGGATGAGCTGGCCAGGCTGGGCGGTGTGGGTGACGTGCAACTGTTCGGCATGGGCGACTACTCCCTGCGTGTATGGCTGGACCCGAACAAGACCGCTTCGCGCAACTTGACCGCGACCGATGTGGTCAACGCAATCCGTGAGCAGAACCGTCAAGTGGCCGCCGGTGCCTTGGGTGCGCAACCTGCACCGACTGCCACCAGCTTCCAGTTGTCGGTGAACACGCAGGGCCGTCTGGTCACTGAAGAAGAGTTCGAGAACATCATTATTCGCGCAGGCGACAATGGTGAAATCACGCGCCTGAAGGACATCGCACGGGTTGAGCTGGGTTCCAGCCAATACGCCCTGCGCTCGTTGCTCAACAACCAGCCGGCCGTGGCGATTCCGATCTTCCAGCGCCCAGGCTCCAACGCCATCGAGATTTCCAACGAAGTACGCGGCAAGATGGAGGAGCTGAAAAAGAGCTTCCCGCAAGGCATGGACTACAGCATCGTCTATGACCCGACTATCTTCGTACGTGGCTCTATCGAAGCGGTGGTTCACACCCTGTTCGAAGCCCTGATCCTCGTGGTGCTGGTGGTGATCCTGTTCCTGCAAACCTGGCGCGCCTCGATCATTCCGTTGGTGGCGGTGCCGGTATCGTTGATCGGTACGTTTGCGGTGATGCACCTGTTTGGCTTCTCACTTAACGCCTTGTCGCTGTTCGGTTTGGTACTGGCCATCGGTATCGTGGTGGACGACGCCATCGTGGTGGTGGAGAACGTCGAACGGAACATTGAGTTGGGATTGGAACCGTTCCCGGCCACTGAAAAGGCCATGAGCGAGGTGACCGGCCCGATCATCGCCACCGCGTTGGTGCTGTGTGCGGTGTTCATTCCAGCGGCGTTTATCAGTGGCTTGACCGGGCAGTTCTATAAGCAGTTTGCCTTGACCATCGCGATTTCCACGGTGATCTCGGCCTTCAACTCGCTGACCTTGTCCCCTGCCCTGGCCGCCGTGTTGCTGCGAAGCCATGACGCGCCGAAGGATCGCTTCTCCAAGGTGCTCGACAAGCTGTTGGGTGGCTGGTTGTTCCGTCCGTTCAACCGCTTCTTCGAAAAAGCCAGCCATGGTTATGTCGGCACCGTACGCCGGGTGATTCGCGGCAGTGGTATCGCCCTGTTCCTGTACGCCGGGCTGATGGTCCTGACCTGGCTGGGCTTTGCCCACACGCCGACCGGCTTCGTACCGGCCCAGGACAAGCAGTACCTGGTGGCCTTTGCGCAACTGCCGGACGCCGCGAGCCTGGACCGCACCGAAGACGTGATCAAGCGCATGTCCGACATCGCGCTCAAGCAACCGGGCGTGGAAAGCGCGGTAGCGTTCCCGGGCCTGTCGATCAACGGTTTCACCAACAGCCCGAACAGCGGCATCGTGTTCGTGACCTTGAAACCGTTCGACGAGCGCAAAGACCCAAGCATGTCCGCCGGGGCGATTGCCGGTGCGTTGAACGGCAAATACAGCAGCATCGAAGAAGCCTACATGGCGATCTTCCCACCGCCGCCAGTACAGGGCCTTGGGACAATTGGCGGGTTCCGCCTGCAGATCGAAGACCGTGGCAACCTGGGGTATGACGAGCTGTACAAAGAAGTGCAGAACATCATCACCAAGAGCCGCACCACGCCTGAATTGTTCGGCCTGTTTACCAGCTACACGGTCAACGTGCCGCAAGTCGATGCTGCCATCGACCGTGAAAAGGCCAAGACCCACGGCGTGGCCGTCAGCGACATCTTCGACACCCTGCAGATCTACCTGGGCTCGCTGTATGCCAACGACTTCAACCGCTTCGGCCGTACTTACCAGGTCAACGTGCAGGCTGAGCAACAGTTCCGCCAGGATGAAGACCAGATCGGCCAGCTGAAAGTGCGTAACAACAAAGGCGAGATGATCCCGCTGGCGACCTTTATCAAGGTCAGCGACACCTCGGGCCCCGACCGCGTGATGCACTACAACGGCTTTATCACTGCGGAAATCAACGGCAACGCCGCACCGGGCTACAGCTCCGGCCAGGCTCAGGCGGCGATTGAAAAACTGTTGAAAGAGGAACTGCCCAACGGCATGACCTACGAGTGGACCGACCTGACTTATCAGCAAATCCTCTCGGGCAACACCGCGCTGTTCGTGTTCCCGCTCTGCGTACTGCTGGCGTTCCTGGTACTGGCCGCCCAATACGAAAGCTGGAGCCTGCCACTGGCGGTGATCCTGATCGTACCGATGACGCTGCTGTCGGCCATTACCGGGGTGATCATCTCGGGCGGCGACAACAACATCTTCACCCAGATTGGCTTGATCGTACTGGTGGGCCTGGCGTGTAAAAACGCGATTCTGATCGTCGAGTTCGCCAAGGATAAACAGCAGGAAGGCCTCGACCCGCTTGCCGCGGTACTGGAAGCCTGCCGCCTGCGTCTGCGGCCGATCCTGATGACCTCGTTCGCCTTCATCATGGGCGTGGTGCCACTGGTGTTGTCCAGCGGCGCCGGTGCCGAGATGCGGCATGCCATGGGCGTGGCGGTGTTCTCCGGGATGATCGGCGTGACCTTCTTCGGTCTGTTGCTGACGCCAGTGTTCTACGTACTGATCCGTCGCTATGTGGAGCGCGGCGAAGCGCGCAAAGCGGCCAAGGCCTTGAAGCTGGAGACACAGCAATGAGTGTGAAAGTCTTTCTGCCGAGCTTGCTGGTATTGGCGCTGAGCGCCTGTGCCGTGGGCCCGGACTACAAAACCGAGAAATTGGAGGCGGCCAATATCACAGCCGCCGCCGACACCAAGAGTTATGACCATGCCAAGTACGAAGGCATTTGGTGGCAGCAGTTCGACGACCCGACCCTCGACCAACTGGTAACCCAGTCGTTGAACGGTAACCGTGACCTGCGCGTAGCCTTTGCTCGTTTGCGAGCGGCCCGTGCCATTCGCGATGACGCGGCAAACGACATCATGCCGGTGGTGACCAGCCGTGCCAGCAGCGACGTGGGCAAAGGCCAGATCCCTGGCCAGACCACCAAGCGCGTCAACAGCGAGCGTTACGACCTGGGCCTGGACATGGCCTGGGAAGTGGATTTGTTCGGGCGCATTCGCCGCAACCTGGAAGCCAGCGACGCTGACCAACAGGTCGCCGAAGCCGACCTGTACCAACTGCAAGTCACCATGATTGCTGAACTGGTGGACGCTTATGGTCAACTGCGCGGCGCTCAGTTGCGTGAACGCATCGCCCTGGACAACCTGAAGAACCAGCAGGAATCGCGCACCATCACCGTGAGCCTGCGGGATGCCGGCGTCGGTGATCAGCTCGATGTGGAGCGCGCCGATGCGCGCCTGGCCGCCGTTGAAGCCAGCGTGCCGCAACTGCAGGCTGAGCAAGTGCGCGAGCGTAACCGCATCGCCACCCTCCTCGGCCAGCGCCCCGACAAGCTGACCGTGGACCTGAGCCCCAAAGACCTGCCGGCGATTGCCAAGGCGTTGCCGATTGGCGACCCGGGGCAACTGCTGCAACGTCGCCCGGACATCCTCAGCGCCGAACGCAAACTGGCTGCCGCCACCGCGCGTATCGGCGTGGCCAAGGCCGATCTGTTCCCACGGGTCAGCCTCAGCGGTTTCCTCGGCTTTACCGCCGGGCGTGGTTCGCAGATCGGTTCGGCCGCAGCGAATGCCTGGTCCCTGGGCCCGAGTATTACCTGGGCGGCGTTTGACCTGGGCAGCGTGCGTGCGCGCTTGCGTGGGGCGAATGCCGAGGCCGATGGCGCCCTGGCAACCTATGAGCAACAAGTGTTGCTGGCGCTGGAAGAATCGGAAAATGCTTTCAGTGATTACGGCAAACGCCAGCAGCGTCTGGTCTCGCTGATCCGTCAAAGTGAGTCGAGTCGTGCCGCTGCCGACCTAGCGGCGATCCGTTATCGCGAAGGCACTGTGGATTTCCTGGTGCTGCTCGACGCACAACGTGAACGTTTGGCCGCTGAAGACTCCCAGGCCCAGGCCGAAGTGGACTTGTATCGTGGGATTGTCGCGATCTACAAAGCCCTCGGTGGCGGCTGGCAGCCGGACACGGTTGTCGCCAGCAGCAAGTGATGTAAAGAGCTCCTTTGGTTGGTCGCATCCAGCCAATTTTTAGCCCCGCGCCCCATTCGGTCGCGGGGCTTTTTTTTGAGCGTTCAGTACGGGCCGACTTGAGCGATTAGGACGAATCTGCTTCTGAGCGGGGAAAAGGATTTTCAGAATGCTGGCTCCTTTTAGCCTGGAGCTTTTTTCATGAGTTTACTCAATGCCGATGCAGGAAGAGTTTCGTACAGCGGGCGGTTTTTCGCGCCCAAAGCCAACGTCAACAGGAAAGAGCCACCCAGTGCGCAGGTGTCCGTCAAGTTGGGGCGGTCGGTTGACCTGCAGAAAAAAGCTGACGATGAACTGGCCACGTTTTTAGCCGACGTCCACAACGACATCGGATTGTGGCGGCCTCTGTCCACACAAACATCGGTTGGCAAGTGGCTGGATCTTTTCAACCGGTCGTGGGCAGCGCCTGCAATGCAGGCTTGGATGAAGGCACAAAACTTCGTGCCTCGCTCGCTTCGTCTACGGGGTTGCACACTGACAGCGCAATCGATCGTGAACGGCAAAATCACCCAGCGAACCTTTACCCCATCGGATGGATCTGGTTGGTGGCCGATAGGCCGCCAAGCCATCGCCAGCGCTGCCATACTTGACCCGCAACAGTCAGGTCTGCTCGGCGCTTCTCGGGCTGTTCTCTGGCCGGAGAACGTCGCGGCGTTCTACGGCCTGACCTGGCCTCTCAGTAATGCGCAGGCCGGTCAACTCAGGGCCAGCGGCTTCCCCTCCGTGGGTGTGGCGCAAGATCCTTTGCGCTCTTCTCAGGTTCGGGAGCTGGCATCGCGTGAATTCATGGACTCAGAGCAAGAGGCCGCGCTGATAAAGACATTGCTCGGCGTCATCAAGGGAAAGCTTGGCAATACGCCAATCGATCTACGCACGATTCTTCAGGCCATTACGCCGGGGTCATCCTTCGCGATTGCCAACAGGTCCAAGCCCCAACTGGTGAAGAACCTGAGGGACCACCCCCTCATGCTGTCTGTCCTGCGAAGCTGCCAAGCTGATTGGAATGCTCCCGCTCGGCTAGTCGATGGGGCGTTTTATATTAAGAGCCGTGGCCCGCTCGCACAATGGATCGACGTGACGGTGGACCTTAGAAGCAGGCCAGAACTGTCCCGCCTTTTGGATAACGCTATCGAACAAGCGAAAAGTACTGGGAATATCATCAATTCAGGCGCAAAGGCTAGCGCAGAGCAGCTGCTGCGCTTTGCGGGGATGGGCGCGTTGCCCGCCAGAGTCACTGTTGCGCAGCTGCAGAACCTGTTGAACTGGAAACTCAACCCGGTGCCGCCTGGGCCTGCATTAGGCAGCTACGCGCGGGAGTTCCTGACGGGCCTGCAATCACCTGACAACTTGAGCACCGAGCAGCGCGACAGAGTACGCCGTTCAGTGTCTGGCGCGGGTGCAGAGCCAACGTTGATGATGCTCGATTGTTCGCCGCAGCCGTGGTCAGGGAAAACCCTGGAGCAAGTACGTGAGAACGCTGATGAGCTCATTACCCAGTCGTTGACTCAAGGCGTAGGCTTGGGGCGTTGCGATCCTATTCTGCGTGCATTAAAAGACGATCCGTCATCGGCGGCGCAAGAAGCGTCCCCAAGCTACCGCAAACAGATGATCCTGACCCGTGATCTGCTCTGCATCGATCCAGAGCTGGGCTTGAAACGTAATTATATTGCTGGCTACAACCTGTATTCAGCATCGAACACAGGAAAAACCCTGTCCGAGGTGCGTGCTGAGCTGGAGCAATACATCGGCGCAACGAAACAGATCCCCATGAACCAGGCGGTATTAGTCACGCATGCCTTATTGGCGACTGCCGCTCCCGAGTTCCTGGTCAAGGGCGCTGGCGAAGAACGGGTGGGGAGTGTGGCGCTGGTGAACTTGCGTATTCAAACCGCAATGGTGGAACTGGCCTCTCAAGGCAGTTCGCGTGACATGAGTACAGAACAGATCAGTTCACGCGCGTTCTTGAGCCCTATATCCAGTGATCACCAGCAATTGCAAGCGGTGGAGAGCGCTGGCCCCATTTATGATTGGGCCCTTGCGCAGGGGGTTGTCACCACCAAGGAAGCGTATTCGCCGTCAGCCGTCAAACGAGCACTCAAAAGCTACAACCAACGTATCGACGAATACAAGGCCATGAGCAGTGATCTTGAAAACGCCCACGCAGTGTATACCACCCGTCTTGAAGCCGGCAGACAAGAGCTAGAGAGGGTGTGCCCGGGGAACGGTGACTTTTTTAAAAAGAGCACGATTTATGCTGAGCCAGACTCAACGTTATATAAAATCGGCAAAGCCGTTTTAGCTTTTTCCAGTTCGGCCTCGGGCGGATCGCACTACGTTGTTGATAAGCGGCCGGTGTCGACGGCGGAACTCTTAATTGAAGCGAGCTCCCCCTACGACCTGTACATGTCGGGCGTATTGACTGCAGAAAATGTAAGTACCACGCCATGGAAATTTACCAGCCTGCAGGAGCGACTGAAATTTGAGTCGCTCAAGCCCCAGCTATCAAAGTTAAAGCCTATCAACGAGGTATTCGATGGCAAGTTCAATGCCGGGAGTGAGCACCTTGAGAATTTCAAGCTCACGTCAGCCAGAGTGATGATGAGCGAAATGCCTCTCGAAGATAGAACCCGGCTGGAGTTTGGCGATGTCTTTATATTTGGCGCCTCAGCGTTACAGCAGTCCGAGGGCGCAGACCTCACCCAAGAGCAGGCCCAACAAAAAATGGGACCTATCGTATTTGCCAGTGATGCCTCGGGCGCCCAGTGTTATGAGTTTCTCCCGGCGACAAACAGTTATATCTTGCGCCCGGAATTGCTGGCCAGCATGCACACCCTGAAAAAAGTTGATCTGGAGAGACACAAAAATACGCTGCGCATGCTCAAAAAACACCATCCGACGTTGGCGGGGGATATTGATATCAAGGGGCATTTCCCAGCGGATAAAAACTATCGAGACGGATCTGCACAGGTACCGAACACCTATTCATCCAAGCGGACAAATGAAATGATTCAGGTCTTCAAGAATAATCGGATGTTTATCAACCGCCCATTGATGCTGACGAGCGCCAAAGGGACAACCAAAAGTGAGAGCATTCAGCAGCGATTCGACATTGCTGAAACATTTATTATCAACACGCTCATTCCCTTCAAGTCCAATATTGAGGAAATCGCCTCAGGCGATCCAAAACGTATGGCGATGGGGATGCTCGGTCTCGGGCTGGAAGTTTTCGGCACCCTGTTCGTAGTGGGCGGCGCTATCAAGGCAGCCGCAAAAGGCACTACGATAGCGTTCAAACTTGCACAAGTGGGTAAGGCAGCCGTGTCGATGTTCAACTTTCCGGGTGCCGTCGTGGACACCGGTAAGTCTTTATTCCGCCTCTCATCAATTGGGGTCAGAAGCCTAGGCAATGCCGGTTCTGGAACCTTGGCCAAAGGCCTTGCCGACTTTCGAAAATGGGTGCCCTGCGGACACAGCCAGAGCCAGATCAGGCGATCGCTCAAAGCCTGGACGGCCGATGAAACTGCGGGTTTGCTGAGTAACACAGGGTTGATAAACACCGGGATCGGCACACATGACTTCAGCCAGCAACCGCCACCCGTCCAATCCCCCGGCAGCACAATAAGCGCTCAATCTTAACCATTACTGCTTCGAGCAGGGATGCTCAGTACGTCAATTTCACACCCATACGCCACGTGCCACTGACACTCTCGCACCCGACCCGCCCCCCTCAACAGCAGATTCTTTCGAAGCTTTTTAAGCATCCATGTGTACACATTTCCATTCGCCGCTCAACGCAGCCGCAAGTGTGGTAAGGCGCTCCTTTTGGCGGGTTACACCCAGCGAATGTTTATCCCATGGCGAGTTCGGTTAAGGTTTTTTTGACATCCGTGTCGCGTGACCACTCGTCGCCACTGTCAATTCTGACAGTAGATTCGGTTAATCCTCCAAGCGCCTCATTCATCTTGCCCGTCGCGCCATTCCCGCGCGCCCTAAACCAGCAAGGCAATGATGATGACGACTCCTACCGGCCCAATCGTTGACATATCCCTGAATGCACCCAAAGCGACCTTCGCCATCGCGCTTGATGAAACCGAGATCCCATATAAACTCGACTACCCTGAAATAGCAAAATGGGCCTTGGGGCTGCGCGCCACGGACCCTTATGCCGAGTTCTCCTCCGAGGCCTGGTTCGCTGAATCCATCGGTGACGAATTCTACCTGTACTGTAATGACAAACTGGTGAGCAAGGGCAGCATTACCACCAAGGCAACGCGTTACTTCTTGAAAGTCCTCCTGAACGACCTGCCGGAGGGCTTGGTCAATGTGTACTGGGAAGTGGAGCGCAGGACCGGTCAGAAAAGTCGTTCGACGACCGAGACGTATCTGGTCATGAAAACCCACCCTGCCGGCATAGACCGTAGGCCGGACATCTTCGGGCACGACGGATTGCGCGTGGTGGCTGAAGGCTTTTCGGCAGAGTCGGATATTGATGAAAACACTGCAGCTCGCGGGATGTGGGCTCTGGTTGATAAATATCTGAACGCCCGTGAGAACGACGAAATTTTCGTCTACCTGGACGGTGTCCCCACCAAACATCGCTTGAGCGCCACAGAGGCCCGCGGGGCTGGGCCGTATCGGGTGTTCATACCGCCGACGGTCTTCAAGAAGATCAGTCAATCCGGCCCCATAGCGCTTATTTGCACCGTGTTAGACGTGGCCGGAAACACACCCGAGGGGAACGATAAGTTTTCGCCGCCCTTCATGTTGAACAGCAACGCGGACCCCTTGCTGTTTGATCCACCGTTGCTTTATGTCAAAGACATTGAGTCCATTGTGTTTGATCTGGGCACCCAAAGTAATCTCCCTCTCAGCGTGCTGGCTACACCGCGACGCACGGTAGGGTTCCCCAGCCCACCCAACCAGATCGTTGTGACGCTGACCTGGTTCAGGCCTGACGGTACAACAATACGCGCGAGCAAGAGCTTGCCGCCGTTTGCGCACACGCAAAGGGCCGGCGATAAAACGCCGGTGCCTGATGATTACTTCCAAGAGGAAGGGTTTGTTCGCATGTCGTTCGTTCTGTTAACCCCAACAGGGGTATTGCTTGGACGCTCGGGCAGCAGCACGGTGCGGGTGGGGGGCACGCGGGTATTGACGTATCCGGCGCCGGCCTTCGACAACAAGCCAGGGCCTCAGACGATCACCCTGCAGAACTATGCCAATGGCGCCGATGTGACGGTGGCGTACCGGAGCATAACCACTGCCGATGTAATCCGCCTCACGTCGACCACTCCAAATGGCACCGTCGTCACCCTTGGGCTAAAGAGCGGGATAAACGGTGGAACAGTGATCTTCCGCATCGATGCGCAAACCCTCGCCCAGAGCGCGGGCCAAGTTATCAAGTTAAGTTACGAGGTGACGGTGGGGGGCAAAACAACCAAGTCGGATGTTCAGGAAGTGACGGTTGGCGCCCTTTACGCCGTGGAGAACTTCGAAGACGCCCCGATGCAAAAGGTGGGTACGGTAGGCGTTCCAATAGCTACACGACTGTTGAGATTTAAACTTACTCAAAAGCGCGATACTGCTGACTATATATCGATTGACACCCCCACGCCCAGCTACTTTAAACCTCACATTTACAATAAGGTGATGCTTTGCTATTTAGGGGGCCACCCCCTTGGAACCAATCCTATTCGCTATGAAATTGAGGTCATTAATGGAACGTCGCAAAGAATCAGTTTTTGGTTAGCGGGAGGAAATATAACCATACCCAATCCATCGTTTACTATTTATTATTTAAATGCAGCGGGCACCCCACTTGGGAGCAAGACACTCGCACAGACCAATACCTATTTCATTCACAACGAGACCTTGGTCGACTCAGGATTTATTGGTGAAATAAAAACCATCTCTATTATAGCCAATACGCAATTTTTATTGGATCAGTTTATAATTTACTAACTATAAACTTTTTAACAACTATCGCTGATAGTTCGGGGCAGTTCTTTAACATAGGCTGTCCCTTTTTTCGACACTTTCAACCTGCCCCATTAAGAATCAAACTACGATAATGCCCCGGATTCGACCCCGACCACTTACGAAACGCCTTATAAAACGAACTCGCGTCGGCAAACCCCAAGCGCACGGCAATTTCGGCAAAACTGATCTGCGGCTCAGCCAGCCAGACAATCGCCAGCTCTTTGCGCACGCTGTCTTTAAGCCCCTGATAGGTCTGCCCTTCATCCGCCAGACGGCGGCGCAAGGTCGAGGCGGAGATACACAAACGCGCAGCCAACCCTTCAGTTTCCGGCCACGTGTCGGGCGGCATCTGGCGCAGGTCGTGCTTGATACGGTTAGCCAGGCTGGCAGGGTCGCGGTACTTGACCAATATGTTGGCCGGCGCATGGGCCAGGAAACGCCTGAGCTCTGGCGCACTGCGCTTGATCGGCAGGTCCAGGCAGTCAGCGGAAAAAATCATGCGGGTACGCGGCCGGTCAAAGCGCAGGTTGTCGGAGAACATCACCCGGTAATCGTCACAGAAGTCCGGCTGCGAACAACGCAGTTCAATGGCCAGGATCGGGATTCGCCGGCCTGCCAGCCAACAGACAACGCCGTGCACGATCATCCAGTAGGTGAAATAGGTAAACGCGCGTTTAGGCTCGGGTTCGAGCAACACGATTTCCGCCAGGCTTTGTTGGCGCACCAGTTGGGCGGGCATCTGCTCCAGCATCAACGACAAAAACCCCAAGCCGGTTTCCAGCCCGGCATCCAGACTCGGTTGCGCCATCGCAGCGCGGCACAGGAACGCCAGGCTGCCGGACTTGAGCTTGCGCGGGTCCATGCCGAAAAACTCATCATCCATACGCCGAGCCAACAAGCGCCAGAGGCGCGCATAGGCGTTGGCAGGCACACGGGCGTCGGGGTGCTCAAGCAAGGCCGGGGCAATTCCGACTTTGCTCAACGCCTCAACCGTGGCCGCCCCAGGCGCACAGCTTTGCAGCAAGGCTTCGCGCACAAGGTGGATGGAGATCGTGTCTTTTTCCGACATGGGAGTGGGCTGTTCGGCTTTATCTAAAAAGATGGGGTGCATCATAAGGGCGGTTGCGCTTCGCCACCACCGTTCAGCCGCGGTTCAGCAAAGGTCAATATTGCCTGTTTAGTAATGAGTATCATTATGTTACAAATTAGCATCCTTTCCAGCCTTGATGCGGTGCCGAATGCTCGTTCCCTTTCTAATCATGCTGCGCGAAGGCATTGAAGCAGCATTGATCGTTGGCATCATCGCCAGTTACCTGCAACAGACCGGCCGCGGCCAGTGGATGCCCGCCGTGTGGATCGGCGTGTTCCTCGCCGCCGCCCTGGCCTTGCTGGTAGGCGGTGGCCTGGAGCTGGTCAGCGCTGAATTCCCGCAAAAACAACAGGAACTGTTCGAAGGCGTGGTCGGCCTGGTCGCCGTCGGCATTCTGAGTTCCATGGTGTTCTGGATGCGCAAAGTAGCGCGCTCCATCAAGCACGCCCTGCACGAATCCCTCGACCATGCGTTGGCCGGCTCCAGGCACCAGGTGATCGCGTTGATCGCCATGGTGTTTTTTGCCGTGGCCCGCGAAGGCCTGGAGACGGTGTTCTTCCTGCTCGCCGTGTTCCAGCAGAGCGAAGGCCCGGGCGCGCCGATTGGCGCCCTGCTCGGCCTGATTCTGGCGATCATCGTCGGCTTCCTGATCTACACCGGCAGCATGCGCTTGAACCTGGGTGCGTTCTTCCGTTGGACCGGCCTGTTCATCCTGGTGGTCGCCGCCGGCATTCTCGCCAACTCGGTCCAAGCCCTGCACGAAGCAGGGGTGTGGAACCACTTGCAAACCGTGTTGTTCGATTTCAGCGCGACGCTGCCGATGGATGGCCCGTTGGGCTCGGTGCTGGCCGGGATGTTCGGCTATCAGGATGCGCCGACCGTCAGCACGCTGGGCGCTTATCTGATTTACCTGGTGGTGGCGCTGGTGATGTTCTTCCTGCCCTCTGCCCCACCCAAGCCAGTCGCCAATACCTCTTCTGTTTCCAGCCATTAAGGACCGCCTCTTGTCCAACCCAACCCCTCAACCGGCTCCGCCTTCCCGCGCCTTGCGCTGGGCGGTGGCAGGCTCGGTGGTCGTGATGATCGCCGCTGGCGCGCTGTTCTATTACGCCTCGCAATTGGCTGCGGCCAAACGCCAGACCAACCACAATGAAATCGCCGTGACGATCCATGGTCACGCCTGTGAACCCAACGAAATTACCGTGCCTGCCGGGCGCGCAAGTTTCCGCATCATCAACCGCTCCGACCGGGCGGTGGAGTGGGAAATCCTCGACGGCGTGCTGGTGATCGAAGAGCGGGAAAACATCGCGCCCGGCCTGAGCCAGGTGATCAACGCCAACCTGTTGCCCGGCGACTATGCAATCACCTGCGGCTTGCTGAGCAACCCGCGCGGCACGTTGCACGTGACGCCAACCGCAGAGTCCGACGCCCAGGCCAAAGCCAAGCCCTCGATGGTGGCGTTTATCGGCCCGCTGTCGGAGTTTCGCGTGTACCTGAGCGGCCAAGGCAGTGCACTGGTCAAGGCTGTGACCGCCCTGCAGCAAGCCATTGAGGCCGGCGACTTGACCCAGGCGCAGGCCCTCTATACGCCGGCGCGTGAGGCTTACCAGCGCTTGGCGCCGGCATCGCAACGCCTGGCCGAGCTGGATAACGCGATCAACGCCCGCGCCGATTACTTTGAAAAGCGCGAGCAAGACCCAGCCTTCAGCGGCTTCCATCGCCTGGAATACAGCCTGTTCCAGCAGCGCAGCCTCGATGGCCTGGCGCCGATTGCCCAGCGCCTGGTCACCGATGTCACCACGCTCAAGCAACAGTTGCTGGCCCAGTCGCTGCCACCGGAGCAACTGGTGAGCATTGTGATACGCAACCTCAACAGCCTGGCGGACGTGCGCGCCGCCAACGGTGAAGAGGAGCGCTACAGCCACATCGACTTGAACGGTTTTGCTGCCAACCTGGAAGCCGCCCACAAGGTAGTGGAGTTGATGCGCCCATTGTTGACCAAGTCCGCGGCTGACTTGCTGCCCAAAATCGACAGCGCCCTCGCCGCCTTCGATGCCCAGCTCGATAGTTTGAAAGTCGACGGCAAGTTTAGCCGCTACGACAGCGTCACGGCCGATCAGCGCAAGCAGATCGCCGACAAGGCCAAGGCTCTGGCCGTTGCACTCGATGGAATCGACCCCGCCCTTGGCCTTTCCGGCCTGCAGTGAAGACGACCTACTACATGAGTGATTCAGAACAGTTTTGCGCGCAACGTCGCCGTGTCCTGTTGGGCATGGCAGCCACCGGCGCCGCGATTGCCGGCAGCACCCTGACCTGCCCGGCCATCGCCGCTGCGGCCGAGCAAGTCACCACGGCACCGCGCAGTGACAAAACCCAGGACCATCACGACTTTTTCGGCAAGCACCAGAGCGGCATCGTCACCCCGCGCCCGGCCTGCGGCATGGTCGTGGCGTTTGACGTGCTGGCCAGCGACCGCGAAGACCTGGAGCGCCTGTTCCGCACCCTGAACGAGCGCATAGCGTTCCTGATGACCGGCGGCACCGTGCCGCAAGTCGACCCGAAACTGCCGCCCACCGATTCCGGCATCCTTGGCCCGGTGGTCACCCCCGACAACCTGACCATCACCGTGTCCGTCGGCGAATCGCTGTTCGATGAGCGCTTTGGCCTCACCGCCGTCAAGCCCAAGCGCCTGAGCCGTATGGTCGGCTTCCCCAACGATGCGCTGGAACCGGCGCAGTGCCATGGCGACCTGAGCCTGCAGTTCAGCTCGAACACCCCGGACACCAATATCCACGCCCTGCGCGACATCGTGAAGAACCTGCCAGACCTGCTGCTGGTGCGCTGGAAACAGGAAGGCAGCGTGCCACCGCAGGCGCCTGCCAAGCCTGGAGAGCCGGCCCAGAGCGCGCGTAACTTCCTCGGCTTTCGTGACGGCTCGGCCAACCCGAACTCCAACGACGCCAAAGCCATGGACCAGATTGTCTGGGTGCAGCCCGGTAGCGACGAGCCTGCCTGGGCCGCCAACGGCAGCTACCAGGCCGTGCGCATCATCCGCAACTTCGTCGAGCGTTGGGACCGTACGCCACTGCAAGAGCAGGAAAGCATCATTGGCCGCGTCAAACCCACCGGCGCACCCATGGATGGCGACACAGAAACCCAGGTGCCTGATTACAGCAAGGACCCGGAAGGCAAATTGACCAAGCTCGATGCCCACATCCGCCTGGCTAACCCGCGCACCCCGCAGACTCAGGCCAACCTGATCCTGCGTCGGCCGTTCAACTACTCCAACGGCGTCAACAAAAACGGTCAGCTGGACATGGGGCTGTTGTTCATCTGCTACCAGGCTGACCTGGAGAAAGGCTTTATCAGCGTGCAAACCCGGCTCAACGGCGAGCCCCTGGAGGAGTACCTCAAGCCGGTCGGCGGTGGGTATTTCTTCACCTTGCCGGGGGTCACCGGGCCTGCGGATTTCATTGGCCGCACGCTGCTCACTGCAACGCACCCTCAAACCACTGCCAACACCTAAAACACACCAGAGCGGAAAAACGTCCCATGAAGAAGTCGACTATCGCGTTGTCGTTGTTAATGACCCTTTCGCCGCTGGCAGCGTTCGCCGCTACGGCGCCGCTGGACCTGGTAGGCCCGGTGTCGGACTACAAAATTTACGTCACCGAAGAAATCGGTGAGCTGGTCACCCAGACCCAGGCGTTCACCGCCGCCATCAACAAAGGCGACCTGGCGACCGCCCAGAAGCTCTACGCGCCAACCCGCGTGCACTATGAGTCCATCGAGCCGATCGCCGAGCTGTTCAGCGACCTCGACGCGTCCATCGACTCACGCGTGGACGACCACGAAAAAGGCGTGACCGCCGAAGACTTCACCGGCTTCCACCGCATCGAATACGTGCTGTTCTCCGAGAAGACCACCAAAGGCCTGGAAACCCTGACCGCCAAGCTCAACACCGACGTCAACGACCTGAAAACCCGTGTGGATGGCCTGACCTTCCCGCCAGAGAAAGTCGTCGGCGGCGCCGCAGCGCTGCTGGAAGAAGTCGCCGCCACCAAGATTTCCGGTGAAGAAGACCGCTACAGCCACACTGACCTGTATGACTTCCAGGGCAACATCGACGGCGCGAAGAAAATCGTCGACCTGTTCCGTGGTCAGATCGAGAAACAAGACAAGGCCTTCCTGGCCAAGGTCGACAAGAACTTTGCCGCCGTGGACAAGATCCTGGCCAAGTACAAAACCAAGGATGGCGGCTTTGAGACCTATGACAAAGTGAAGGAAAACGACCGTAAGGCGCTGGTAGGTCCAGTCAATACGTTGGCTGAAGACCTGTCGATGCTACGTGGCAAGTTGGGCTTGAACTGATAGAAACGCCGAGCCATGTACACGGTGTGTCGTATACATGGCTCGGGCGTCAGCCATCGGTGGGGTGCTATACATTCGTCGCGTTCAATGGTTTATACGCCGTCAACGGCGTGCCAAGCGGCAAGCCGGTGGCCGGGTTAGTCTCATACCAGTACTCACCGACCTGCACCGCATTAACAGGCACGTTATTATTGTGCCCGTTGTGAGTGGCGGGCTGTTCTCCGCCGCCCTGGTCGGTTCCGAGTTGGTTCAACGCCGATGTCGCATTGAGGTAGGTGCGCATCTTTTCCTCTGCAGACCCTATGTTCGCCAACAGTGATGGTTTCAACGCCATTTTCGACACTTTCGGCAGGGCAATGACCCCTCTCGTAGCACCCACCATAATTTCCGCAGAGCCTGCAATCGGATTCAAAAAGCCGTTGACGACGCTTACGCCGCGTTCCAGTACCCGCATAGCCTTGGCGCCGAAGGGCGCAACCATTTTTGTGGCTTTGACAAAAGGTTTCAAAGTTGAGCCTGCGCCCCCTAGAAAAGCGCCAGCCGTATCGATAATCAGCCCTCGCGTACCCTCGATAATCTTGCCGTTTGCCAGATCCACGATTGCGCCGACAAAGGGGATCATACCGAGCAAAATACGATCATTGCTCTTCAATACCTCGCGCTGTTGCTCCAACGGCAACTCGCCTCGGGCGATCTTCCACACGCTGGCGCGATGATGGACAAAATTGCCCTGCATTATCCGGTCGACAATCGCCTCAGTCCGTTCCGAAAAAAAACTGTCGGGGACAACGGGCTCTTTAACTTCCGGCACAGTCGGTGGTGGTGGAATCAAGGTCTCACCCAACTGTTCGATAATGATGCCCGGCGACTTCACACCATGCCTGGGCAAAGCGTCGGTGCTATACGCTGTGAAATCAATCGGGACCTCGTCCCCAATATGCCGTTGAAGGTCTGAGGGCGCGAACGGCCCTAACGTATTTTGGTAGCTTTCCAGGGTACCGCCCAATTTCAGTTCGCCCACGAGGTCGTTACGCTCCACGATCAGCATTTTATCCGGGAACACCTCTAAAACACGGGTCACACCCAGGTGTTCGCACGTTATCAATGAACCTTTGCGCCCGCGTCGCTCCTCCTTCAGCTCAGGTGTCAGGTCTATCGTGGGCACGTCTTTCACGTTTTCACGCAAAGCAAGTACTTTGACGGTCCCAAATTCCAGGGCCTGGCGAACAGGCAGTGGCAGGTTCGCAATCATCCGCTTCGTGAAGACGCTCAAGGCCCGCTTGAGGCCGCTCAGATAGGTATCGACCTCAGCGGACAAGTGGGTCTCCACATCCGGCAGGTCGATGGTCCTGGCTTTCAATGCCTTAACGTTTTTGTCGATAGCTTCTAGTTGTTCCTTGCTCAGGCCTCGGTTGATGTCATAGGGCGTTTTCTGCTTCGCGGGTTCGGGTATCTGCTCCCCTGGCAGTAATAGCATCCAGCGTTGTTTGGGCAGATCGCCGGTCATATACGTTTCTATCAGAGGGCGAGTGGCCGGCTCCGACAACTTTTTATTGCGAATCACGTCAAGGTCTGCAATGTGCACCCTCATCGCTTTCAATTGTTTAACGCTGTACTCGGGAAACACCAGTTGCAAGTTTTGGATCGCCACGTCTTCTCGAGTAGGCAGCACCTCATTAAAATGCTTAAAAGCACTGAGAAGTTGAGCTTGTTGGGCGTTGAGGGCTTCAGTGGCGTCCTGATGCATCTGCGGTGTATATAGCCCGTCCGCGGGCTGGGCGTAGACCCCTTGCATCAAGCCCCAATCCAGCACTGCATCGACGCCATAGTTATCGAGCACAGCGGCCTCTTCCGGTGTGCGCGGGTCCAGCCGAGTGAGGGCCATGAGGTCCTTGTAGCTCATGACGCGGGATGCCCCCGGCCCCCCCAGGTGCTCAGCAATTGCAACACCCAGGCGTAAGTCTGCCCATTCCGGGGTGCCTACGCGCAGTGTGGTGGGCACGTCCCGAACCAGAAACTCAGGCGCCACACTTGCCAGGAACAGATGGGCCACGAGCGGCGCGGCCTTGGGGTTGAGCAGTGGGTTTTTCTTCAAATGGGTTTCGATTTCCGTGCGCACCTCGGCCAGGCTGCGCCCGCTGTTACCCGGCTGATAGATGTCGTAGTCGGCAATGGTCCCCGCACGCCCAGGGGCGTCAGGATCAATCTGTAGCTTGATCGCGGCGATTAACCATTGCCTGCGTTCATCGTCCGAAAGCTGTGTCGTGCCGGATGCCCCGTGGTAACCCTGTTCCTGGGCGAACAATTCGCCCCAATGCAACGTCTGATCGTTACTGAGTAACTGGTCGAGAAAGCGGTCAGCTCCAGTGCGCAGCACGATGGGTGAGTAACGATCGAGAATACTATTCTCAACATCCAACGCGGCCAGGAGGTTGTAGGCGCTCGACTTTTTTGGATCCTCATGATTGTTCAATTGGATCAAATAGTGCTTGTCGGCGTCAGACATGGCTCCAGGCGACCATTTTTTCGATAGCAGGTTGGAGGTGTAATTCCCATGAAGTGGCGGCGAAGGCAAAACTGCCTTGAGCCAGCGCAGGGCATTACGCAGCTCGCCCACCGTATTCGGTTGCGGCACCCCATAGGATTGCAAGACGTCAGCGATCGGTGCCTTGCCCGCCGCGTCGCGGGCCAGCGTCGAGGTGGCGCTGAGTTGCACTTTCAGATCGGTCAGCGACACCTTTTCAGCATCGCCCTTGCCTGCGACAAGGCCTGCCAGCGTGTGTGCCAAGTGAGCGCGATCATCCAAGGCATCAATGGTTTGCCTCGCCTTTTGCACCCGATGCTCCAGCACTGCCTTGTTGGCAGGGGTCAGCGCAGCCCCGTCGGCCATTGATGGCCCCTGCCCAGCCTGCGCTACACCGGCCGTATCGAGGGAAGAAGGGCTCGAGTACCAGCGTAAAACCGAGTCAAGCGGTAAGGTATCGGCGTCCTGGTGAACGTACGGTAGGCCCTTGCCCTCGGGATCAAGGGCTTGCACAGCGGCGCGCAACTTCGCACTGGCTTGCCACCACCCCGTCAAATCATGAGTGGTAAAGGTTTGCACGCTGCTCACGTCGTCTTTGGCCACGCTGCCGCTGACGGAGTCGGGCTTAACCACCAGCGACGACAGCACAATGCCTTTACTCTGGAACCAGGCCCGTAACTCAGGCGAATTCAGCGCGCGCCGGTAAGCATCAAAGAGCGGAAAAATGGTTGCTGCGGGCTGCAGTTGCACTTTGGTGTGCGCCGCATGACGTGTGTGGGGCTCGCCCCGCCTTTCGAGAAGCCAACGATCGGCGGCAGAAGAAGCTTCAGTTGAAGGTGTCGGTAAAGGTTGAAGTGTCCACGGGGAGGTTTGCGCCGTGGTCGACGCAGGCGCCGGGCTGCGCTTGGCGCGAGCCGCGATGTCGGATAAAGAATCAGCGACAGGTGCTTGTGTGACAGGCAACACCGATAAATTAACCCTGTGCGCCTGTTGGCTGAGCGTGATGTTCGACATTTTCAATTTCTCTATACCAATGAGTGGCAAGAGTTCTTGTCCATAAGAACCTCGAACAAAGATCCTACGAAGGAACACGAAGAATGTGTGTAGGTAAACTCTCAATGCATTGAAGGGAGCTTCGTGGGCAGAAAGCCTACAAGGAGGTTCGAGCGCAATCAGATGCCTGTCGCGGGCAAAGGGCCGGTCAAGCCAGGCTTGGGCCAACGTCCCGCCCCAAATGGCTTGGCGCAATGGCGGGTTTACAGTGCGAGGTAGCCTCTCGTTCAGCCTGTAGGCAAAACCTTAACCAGGCCGACTAGCCGACATCACAAAATGCGGTACAACAACCGCTCGATCCGCACCCGGCTGACGCGCCGCAGGAACTTGCCGACCGCTTGCGGATAATCCACCAGCGTCTGCAACTGCTGGTAACGCTCGATGCGCGTGGTGTGCTCGAAAATTTGCGCCAGCTCGGTACGCCGTGGCTGCAGCCACTGGCCTTGCGGGTCATCGATCAGCAAGGCATTTTCCAGATCGAGGCGGAAGGCCCGCGGGTTGAGGTTGTTGCCGGTGAGCAAGGTGTAACGCTGGTCGACCCACATGCCTTTGAGGTGATAGGTGTTGTCACCGTCGCGCCACAGGTGCAGGTTCAGCTGGCCGGTCTCAATCATCGGCTGATGGCGTTTGGCGAAGCGGCGCAGGCTGATCTCGTATAAATAGGGCAACGCCGCGATCACCTTGAACGGCTCACTGGGCGGGATGTAGAAGTCGTTGGCAGTCTTGTCGCCGACGACGATGTCGACCTTCACGCCGCGTGCCAGGGCGCGGTTGATTTCACGGGTGACCGGCAGCGGCAGGTTGAAGTACGGCGTGCAGATGGTCAGTTGATGCTGGGCGCTGGCGATCAGTTCGAGGATCACCCGGTTCAACGGGTTGTTCTTGCCGACGCCGAGCAATGGGCTCACCGACATGTGCCCATTGGGCAACAGCCCCGTGGTGGTGTCGTAGGCGGCATGCTTGAGGCGGCTGCGCAGGTCGCCGATGTCGTTGCGCAAGCTGCGCGTGGTGGGCGGGTTCGGCAGGTCAAGGCGATGCACCGCCTTGGAGGTGATCAGGCCGTGCTCCACCAAGTGCTGCATTGAATCCGCCAGCGGTTGGCTATGGATCAGGTGATAACGGTCATAGCGGTACTTGTCGAACTTGTGCAGGTACACGTTATTCAGACTCGCGCCGCTGTACAGCACGCTGTCGTCGATCACAAAACCCTTGAGGTGCAACACGCCGAACAGCTCGCGGGTTTGCACCGGCACGCCGTACACCGGCACTTCACTGACGTGGGCTTGGGTCATGGCTTGATACCAGGCGCTGTTCCCCGGCTGCTTGCCGGCGCCGATCAGGCCGCGCTGGGCACGCAACGAGTCAACCACCACCACGATATCCAGCTCAGGCCGTGCAGCCTTGGCGGCGTGCAAGGCGTCGTAGATCTCCTGGCCCGCTTCGTCCTGCTGCAAATACAGCGCAACGATGTAGATACGCCGCGTGGCCTGGGGGATTTTTTCCAGCAGGCAACCACGAAACGCCGCGGCGCCGGACAGCACCTCAATGGCCTCGGGAGACAGTGGAAAACCGCGCAGTTTAGGTAACAGGGAGCGTTTGAAGAACGACGGCATAAGGCTCGCAATGGGTCGAATCCGAAGAGGCCCCGAGCTTACACCATGGGGCTGCTCAGGTCTCGCCGATAAACAGGCGAAAAGTTAATTGACCAAGGAGAACGATCATTCTACTGTCTTCAGCATGAACGACATGACCCTCAATGACACCCGCGACATTATCCTCGACGTCACCGAGAAGTTGATCTATCGCCATGGCATCGCCGCCACCGGCATGGACTTACTGGTGAAAACCGCCGGGGTCTCGCGCAAAAGTATTTACCGTTACTTCGCCAATAAAGATGAGTTGGTGATTGCCGCCCTGCAACGCCGCGACGCGCGTTGGCTGCAGTGGTTGCGCAGCGAAGTGCAACGCAGCGAAGGCAGTGGCGAGCGCCTGCTGGCACTGTTCAGTGCCCTGAAAACCTGGTTTGGCTCGGCGGACTTTCGCGGCTGCGCCTTTATCAATACCAGTGGCGAAACGGGCGACCCGCACAACCCGGTGCGCCTGTTGGCCAAAGCGCATAAACAGAAACTGTTCGAGTACGCGCTCGAACTGTGTAAAGCACATGGCACCCCCGACCCCGAAAAGCAGGCCGCGCAACTGCTGATCCTGATCGATGGCGCCATTACCGTTGCCCTGGTGATGGGCGATTCAACCGCCGCTGATAATGCGCAATGCATGGCGCGAACGTTATTGGGGCTTTGAACGCACAAGCCATGCAACTTTCGACAATCCCTTACTGTTCCAGGAGCTGCTCCATGCCTAACACAGAAGTACGCCCGCCCCTGCCGCCGTTTACCCGTGAGTCGGCTATCGAGAAAGTTCGCCTGGCTGAAGACGGCTGGAACTCCCGCGACCCGCAACGGGTGTCCCTGGCCTATACGCTGGACACACAGTGGCGCAACCGCGCTGAATTCGCGCATAACCGTGAAGAAGCCAAAGGTTTCCTGACCCGCAAATGGGCCAAGGAGCTGGACTATCGGTTGATCAAGGAATTGTGGGCGTTCACCGGTAACCGTATCGCCGTGCGTTATGCCTATGAGTGGCATGACGACTCCGGCAACTGGTTCCGTTCCTATGGCAATGAAAATTGGGAGTTCGACGAGAATGGCCTGATGGCTAACCGTTTTGCCTGCATCAATGACCTGCCGATCAAGGAAAGCGAGCGCAAGTTCCACTGGCCGCTGGGCCGGCGCCCGGATGATCATCCGGGGTTGTCCGAACTAGGCCTCTGAATCTCACGCAAATCAAAATGTGGGAGCGGGCTTGCTCGCGAAGGCGGTGTGTCAGTCAACAGATGCATTGGCTGATCCGCCGCCTTCGCGAGCAAGCCCGCTCCCACATTAGCTTGTTGCCAAGCTTAGTCCTGATTCAACCCCACCCGATACAGCACGCCGTTATCCTCATCGGTCAGCACATACAGGAAGCCATCCGGCCCCTGCCGTACATCGCGAATGCGTGCTTTCAAGCCTCCCAACAAGCGCTCTTCATGAATCACCTTATCGCCATCGAACTGCAGGCGAATCAACTCCTGGCTGGCCAACGCACCGATAAACAGGTTGTGCTGCCACGCCTTGAAGCGGTCGGCGTCATAGAACGCCATGCCGCTGATGGCCGGTGATTTTTCCCAGACGTGATGCGGCGCCACCGTGCCTTCCACCGTCTTGCCCTGGGCTTCGGGAATCGGCGTCAACGAATAATTGATGCCATGGGTCGCCAGTGGCCAGCCGTAGTTCTTGCCGCGCTCGATGATGTTAATTTCATCGCCGCCACGTGGGCCATGTTCGTTTTCCCAGATCGTGCCACTCCACGGGTTCAACGCCAGCCCTTGCGGGTTGCGCTGGCCATAGGACCAGATCTCGGGGCGTACGCCCTGCTGGCCCACGAACGGGTTGTCATCCGGCACGCGGCCGTCCGGGAAGATCCGCACCACCTTGCCTTGCAGCTTGTCCAGGTCCTGGGCGGTCGGCCGGTCGTTGTTCTCACCCAGCGTCACAAACAGGTAGCCATCGCGGTCAAAGGCCAGGCGCGAGCCGAAGTGATTGCCGGTGGACAGCTTGGGCTCCTGGCGCAGGATCACCTTGAAGTCCTTCAAGCCGCTCAAGTCATCGGCCAACCGCCCACGCCCGACGGCGGTGCCGGCTTTGCCACCCTCGCCGCCGCCTTCGGCATACGACAGGTAGACCATGCGGTCCTGCTTGAAGTCGGGCGACAGCACCACATCGAGCAAACCGCCCTGCCCTTTGGCCCACACCTGCGGCACGCCGGTCAACGGGGCGGACAGCTTGCCGTCGGGGCTCACAAAGCGCAGATGGCCTGGGCGTTCGGTCACCAGGAAACCTTGTTTGTCCGGCAAAAACGCCACCGCCCAAGGGTGGTCCAGGCCTTTGGCGATCGGGGTCGCGGTGATGCTGCCTTGCTCACTCGGAAATTGCTGGGCATCGGCGGCGTACACCGCGGCCAGTGGCAGCAGCGTGGTTGCGCATAGAGCGGCTAGCAGGGTTTTGCGTAGAAACATAAGACGGAATCCTTACCGGCGATTGCCGTTGGCATCGTAAGTGGGCGCTTTGGTGTCGGTGGCAGGACGGCTCGGCGCGGCATTACGCGTCGGATAGCGATTGCCGATGCCGCCGTTTTCCACGGTCGGTGCGGGCCTGGTCGGCCCGGTTTGAATACCGCGAACGGCCGGTGCATTGGGCTGGGTGCCCTGCATGCTGTTCGGGTTGGCCCGATGAATAGGGCTGTTGTTGGTGTCGTGGGTGCCGGGCAGGTTCTGCGCCTGGGCCAATGGCGCAATGGCCAGGCCCAACGCGAGTACGGTGAGATAACGCACACAGCTGTTCATCACAAAGCCTCTCTGGGGCGAGTTGTACGTGCTTTCGATAACACGCTACGCCTTGGGTTCGGCTTTCGACACTAAATAGTTTCTCATCAGGTGTAACACAATCTGTCCGCGCATCTGCTCATCGAAACTTTTACCAACGCCTGCGAGTCACCAGAACACAGTCTCTTCTCAAGGAATCGCAGGCATGCCAAGGGCAATCTGGAAAGGCGCCATCAGTTTCGGCTTGGTCCATATCCCGGTATCACTGGTCTCAGCCACGTCCTCCCAAGGCGTTGATTTTGACTGGCTGGACAAACGCAGCATGGACCCGGTGGGCTACAAGCGCATCAACAAAACCACCGGCAAGGACGTCACCAAAGAGAACATCGTCAAGGGTGTGGCCTTTGAGAAAGGCCGCTATGTGGTGCTCAGTGAAGACGAGATTCGCTCGGCCCACCCCAAGTCGACCCAGACCATCGAAATCATCGCTTTTGTCGCCGCCGACCAGATCCCTCTGCAAAACATCGACACGCCCTACTTCCTGGCCCCGGACAAACGCGGCGGCAAGGTCTACGCGCTGCTGCGCGAAACCCTGAAAAAAACCGCCAAGGTCGCCCTCGCCAATGTGGTGCTGCACACCAAGCAGCACCTGGCGGCGCTGATGCCGCTGGACTCTGCGCTGGTGTTGGTGATGTTGCGCTGGCCCGCCGAAGTGCGCAGCCTGGACGAGCTTGAGCTGGGCAGTGATGTGACCAAACCCAGCCTGGCCAAAGGCGAACTGGACATGGCCAAGCGCTTGGTGGAAGACATGAGCGCCGACTGGCAGCCCGACGAGTACCGCGACAGCTTCCAGGACAAGATCATGGCGCTGGTGGCGAAGAAGGCCAAGGCCGGCAAAATCGAAGACGTGGAAAGCCAGGAAGGCAGTGAAGAGCGTAAATCGGCGGATGTCATCGACCTCACCGAGCTGCTCAAGCGCAGCCTGGCCGGCAAGCCGGCGACCAAGAGTGCGACGAAAAAGCCTGCCGCGAAAAAATCCACCAAAAAGGCCTCTTGAGCCCGCCATTAGCCGGAGAACGCCATGGCCAAGCCCCTGAGCGAATACAACCGCAAACGCGACTTCGAGATCACTGCAGAGCCCGCCGGCAGCGCGCCAGGGGGCAAACGCAAGGCGTCGGCGCTGTCGTTCGTGATTCAAAAACACGACGCGCGCAACCTGCACTATGACTTTCGCCTGGAGCTTGATGGCGTGCTCAAGAGCTGGGCGGTGCCCAAAGGCCCGAGCCTGGACCCGACCCAGAAACGCCTGGCGGTGCACGTGGAAGACCACCCGCTGAGCTATGGCAATTTCGAGGGCAGTATTCCTGCCGGCCAATATGGCGCCGGCGATGTGATCGTGTGGGACCGTGGCGTGTGGCAGCCGCATGAGGACCCGCACAAGGCCTATGCCGCTGGCAAACTCAAATTCACCTTGGTCGGCGAAAAGCTCTCCGGGGACTGGGCCTTGGTGCGCACCCGCCTCAAAGGCAGCGGCGACAAGGAGCAGTGGTTGTTGATCAAGGAAAAGGACCTGCAGGCGCGGCCCTCCAATGACTACGACATCGTCGAGGCCGAGCCGAAAAGCGTGCTCAGCGACGCCTCGGTCGGCACGCCCAAGAAGCCTGCGAAACGCCAAAAAGCAGCGCCGGCCAAACAAACACCTGGCGCCAAGCAAATCACTGCCCTGCCCGAGCAATTCACCCCGCAACTGGCGACCCTGGTTGATCGCGCGCCGGACGGCGACTGGCAGTACGAAATCAAATTCGACGGCTACCGGATGCTCGCGCGCATCCGCGACGGCGAAGTACGCCTGTTCACGCGCAATGGCCATGACTGGACTGACCGCCTGCCGCGCCAGGTCAAAGCCCTGCAAGCCCTCAAGCTAAAGGACAGCTGGCTCGACGGTGAAGTGGTCAGCCTTAACGGCGATGGCCTGCCGGATTTCCAGGCGCTGCAAAATGCCTTTGATATCGGCCGCAGCCTGGACATCGTGTATTACCTGTTCGATGCGCCCTTTCTTGACGGGCAGGACCAACGCAAAACACCCGTGGAGGAACGCCGCGCCGCTCTCAAAGCCGCGCTGTCCGGCAGCCGCAGCAAACTGCTGCGATTCTCCGAAGCCTTTGCCGCCAACCAGCGCGACATCTTCGAAAGTGCCTGCGACCTGGCGCTGGAAGGCGTGATCGGCAAACGTGTCGGCAGCGCGTATGTGTCCAGCCGCAATGCCGACTGGATCAAACTGAAATGTCGTTTGCGCCAGGAATTCGTGATTGTCGGCTACACGCGGCCGCAGGGCTCACGCAGCGGCTTCGGCGCGTTGCTGCTGGCGGTGAATGATGATTCAGGGCTGGTGTATGCCGGACGTGTCGGCACCGGCTTTGATCAGACGGCGCTGAAGACTATCTATGCGCAACTCACGCCCCTGGAACGCAAAACCTCACCGCTGGAAAAGCCGTTGACCAGCGCCCAGGCGCGCGGCGTGCAGTGGGTTGAACCCAAGCTTGTGGGCGAGGTGAATTTCGCCGAATGGACCCGCGAAGGTGTCGTGCGCCAAGCGTCGTTCATTGCGCTGCGCACCGACAAACCGGTGGCGCAGATCACTCATGAGCTGCCGCGCACCGCCAAGTCCGTCACCAAGACCGCCACCGCGAAGAAAAACATCAGCAGCGGCGTAAACATCACCCACCCTGACCGCGTGATCGACACGCAAAGCGGTACGCAAAAACAGCAGTTGGCAGACTTCTACAACAGCATCAGCGAGTGGATACTGCCGTTTCTGCAGCACCGGCCCGTGTCGCTGCTGCGCGCACCGCAAGGCATCGAAGGCGAACAGTTCTTCCAAAAGCATTCCGAGCGACTGGCCATACCGCATATCAAGCAGTTGGACCAGGCACTCGACCCGGGCCATGCGCGCTTGATGGAAATTGACACGAGCAATGCCCTGATCGGCGCCGTGCAGATGGGCACCATGGAATTGCACACTTGGGGCGCGACCACCGACAAAATCGAAACCCCCGACCTGTTTGTACTCGACCTCGACCCAGACCCGGCGCTGCCGTGGAAAGCCATGCTGGAGGCGGCGCAACTGACGCTGTCAGTGCTCGACGAGTTGGGGTTGCAGGCGTTCGCCAAGACCAGCGGCGGCAAAGGCTTGCATTTGGTGGTGCCACTGGCGCGTCGCGATGGCTGGGACACGGTGAAGGCCTTCGCCAAGGCCATCGCCCAGTTCATGGCCGTGCAGTTGCCCGAACGTTTTACCGCCACTTCCGGGCCGAAGAATCGCGTGGGCAAGATCTTTATCGACTATCTGCGTAACGCACGGGGCGCGAGTACGGTGGCCGCCTATTCGGTGCGGGCACGCCCAGGCCTGCCGGTGTCAGTGCCGGTGAGTCGCGAGGAATTGAACGGCTTACGCGGCGCCCAGCAGTGGACAGTCGCCAACCTGCACGAGCGCTTGGAAAAGTTGAAGGGCGACCCGTGGGCCGGTTATGCCAACCGGCAGAAGATCAGTAAGAAGATGTGGGACAAGCTGGGCGCGAAACCACCGCAGTGATTCGCGCCCGAGGGTGGTTTAGATGAGGATAAAGATCAGCGCCAAGCCGGCAAAAATCGCCCATTTTTCCAGGTAGTAGCGCGCGCGATTACGCTTCTTCAGCTCTTTGCCACGCAGGCGGATTTTGTACAGGCGGGTAAACGCGCGGTTCAGGCCACCGGTCTTGTCGCCATCATCATTGGGCGAACCCGCCGCCGCCATCACGTTACGGCTGAACCAGCGATTGAACGCCGCCGCCCAGCGGTACTTCATCGGGCGTTCAATATCGCAGAACAAAATGATGCGGTTCTGCTGCGTGGTGTTTTCTGCGTAGTGAATGTAGGTCTCATCAAACATCACCGGCTCGCCGTCACGCCAGTAATAACTTTCGCCGTCCACGTTGATGTAGCAGCCAGGATCGTTAGGCGTATCCAGGCCCAAGTGATAACGGTAAGAGCCCGCGTACGGGTCGCGGTGGCGCACCAGTTTGGAACCCGGTGGCAACTCGGCGAACATTGCCGCCTTGATCGAACCGATGCTTTGCACCAGTTCGGTGGTGCGCGGGCACAGCTTCATCGCCGACGGGTGACTGTCGCCGTACCACTTGAGGTAAAAACGCTTCCAGCCAGACTTGAAGAACGAGTTGAAACCCACATCGTTGTACTGGTCCGAGCGCTTGATCTCGCCCATGCGCATCAGGTTCTGGCCTTCCTGACGGATCTGCTCCCAGTTTTCCTGCAGGGGGCTCAGGTCCGGAAAGTCACTGGGCGAAAGAAACGGGCGACTGGGTTGCTTGGAGAACAGGTAAAGGAAGCAATTGATCGGCGCCAGGAACGTCGAGTGATCGCTAAGCTGGCGACCCAGCTTGTGTCGCACCCGACCACGCAGGTGAACATACGCAATGGAGGCAACGTAGAGAGCAACAATGATGAGTTTCAAGGGATTCGTCACACGTCAGTAGAGAAAACAGGCTGCTCCTGCGTGCCCACAACGGCCGAGGATTGGATAAGCAGCACCTGAAATCACAATTCACATATAGGCGGCACGACCGGCTCAGCGACCACCGGTTCAGCGCCATTGGCAGTTATTTAGCCACAGTTTGTAACCAAAGGTTAACTAAGAATTGTGAAAAGCTGTCCACGCTTTGTGCTGGATCAACACATGCGCTTGTCTCGAGACAGACGCCATGGTGCACTGTCGGAAACAACCCTCAACAAAAAGGATTTTGTATGTCAGCTCTGTTACACGCCGATCATCAAGCGCTGCAAGGCACTTGGGAACAAACCGCGCTCGAAGACAGCGGTGTACTCAACCCGATCGACGGCCACAGCGCACCGGGTGCCCTGACCACCATCACCGGCGACTGCTTTGAAGTGCGCACGACGAGCGGCGAGGTATTGCTGGCGGGTCACTTTTCCCTGGACAGCACGACCACGCCAAAAAGCATTACCTGGGTGGATTCCATCGGCGAAGACGCCGGCAAACAATTGCCCGCCAGCTATCGCCTGGACGGCGACGAATTTGTGTTTATCGCCGCCGATGAAGGCATGCCCCGGCCGACGGAATTCAGCACCGGGCCAGGGCAAACCATGCGCAGTTTTGTGCGCAGAGGTTGATCCGCCCCCATCCGAAGTTGCGACACGGTTTTCACATGGCCTTCACTTCTCGGCCTATAGGGTGAGGCCTACCTACTCCAGTGAATCACTTGGCCCGCCTCTCCTCGCGGGCTTTTTTTTGCGCCTGCGCAAACCGCTCAGGTGCGGCGCTTGGTGGCGGTCAAGGTAAAGCACAGCGGCAATTGGGCCGCCTGATGCTCGTACTGTTCATACAGTTCCTCGCGGTTGCAATGCGGGTATTCCTGCAGATGCTCGATCTGCAAGTGCGCCGCAATCGCCCCGCTCACCACGCTGCCCAGGGTATGCACGTACCAATAGGACGTCGGCCCGGCAATCTCTTCCAGCCCTTCGTAGACAATCGACTGCTGCAGCACGAAGGGGTCGCGTTGGAAGTACGACGAGACGGGCAGCAGCGGGTTGGCGGCCAGCGGGTCGAACACCTCCAGGAACGGGTGAGTCTCGTAGATCACCAGGGTGCCACCAGGCTTGAGTGTGCTCGCCACGTGCTGCATGAACGCCGCCACATCCGGCATCCAGCCCAAGACGCCAATGGTCACCAAGGCGATATCAAAGCGCCCGTGCAAACGCTCGGGTAGCTGATAGATATCGGCCTCAATGAACTCGGGGCTGTGGGGCGAAACCTCAGCCAGTTCCTGCGCTTGCTGAAGAAAGGCGCGGGATTGATCCACACCCACCACGGAGCGCGCGCCCAGGCTGAACAGCGACAGGCTTTCACGCCCGTTGTTGCAGCCCAATTGCACCACGTCCTTGCCGGCAACGCCGACGTCTTGCAGCAATGCGGTAATGGTGGGGTCCAGGCGTGAAAAATCGGCAAGCGCAACCGATTCCAGCAGTGCTTTCCAGTTAGCGGTGCCTTTGTGCAGTTCGGCGGATGCATCCCAGGCGTCTTTGTTACTGGCGATAGCCTGTTGGGCTGAGGGCATGTCCATTGCGTCTCCAAATAGTCAGTACAGCGGGCTTCGGAAAATAAGCCAAATACCGGTCAGATAAAACCCTCTGCAGCGTCGAAACTTCCGACATAGCGCGCGTGTCACTAACCCAATGAGTGTTCAGCCCCAGAACACCCTTGCCGAAGATAACGCCATGGCCCATCCCGCCGACCTGCGCACTACCCTGTCCCTGGACAGCCTGAATTTCTTCCTGGCGGATGTACGCGACGGCCTCGGGCCCTACTTGGCGATTTACCTGCTGGCCGTGCATAAATGGGACCCGGCCAGCATCGGCGTAGTCATGACCCTGGCGGGCATCGCCGCCTTGATCACCCAAGGCCCGGCGGGCGCGTTGATCGACCGCACGCGCAGCAAGCGCGCGGTGATCGCGGTAGCCGCCATCCTCGTGACCGTCAGTTGCCTGGTGTTGCCGTTTGTCAGCTCGTTCAGTTGGGTGGCGTTGACCCAAGCAGCCAGTGCCGTCGCTGCCTCGGTATTCGCCCCAGCCATTTCGGCGATTTCCCTTGGGATTACCGGGCCGCGCGCCTTCACCCGCCGTACCGGGCGCAACGAAACCTTCAACCACGCCGGCAATGCCGTGGCGGCGCTGCTGGCCGGTGGCCTGGCTTATCTGTACGGCCCGGTGGTGGTGTTTTACCTGATGGCGTTTATGGCGGTGGCCAGCATCGTTGCGGTCAGTTGTGTCTCAGCGTCGGCGATTGATCATGAGGTCGCCCGCGGTTTTGACCCATCCCATGCCAGCGAACACGAACAGCCGTCCGGCGTCAGAGTGTTGCTGGCTAATCGCTCGCTGCTGCTATTCGCCATTTGCTGCGCCCTGTTTCACTTGGCGAATGCCGCCATGTTGCCGCTGGTCAGCCAGAAGCTGTCGCAGATCAACCTGCAAATGGCCACGCCGCTGACCTCGGCGTGCATCGTCGCCGCCCAATTGGTGATGGTGCCGATGGCCTGGCTGGTGGGCAACAAAGCCGATGTGTGGGGGCGCAAGCCGCTGTTGCTGGCCGGTTTCCTGATTTTGCCGTTGCGCGGGGTGCTGTACACCTTGTCCGACGACCCTTATTGGCTGGTCGCCGTGCAGATGCTCGACGGCATCGGCGCGGGGATTTTCGGCGCGCTGTTCCCGGTGATCGTCAAGGACCTGACCCAAGGCACCGGCCGCTTCAACGTCAGCCTGGGCGCGCTGTCCACGGTGTTTGGCCTGGGCGCGGCACTGAGCAGCAGCCTGGCCGGTTTTGTGGTGCAACAGGCCGGTTACAACGCGGCCTTCTTGACATTGGCGGGCGTCGCGGCGTCGGCCTTGGCCCTGTTATGGCTGGCCATGCCGGAGACATTGGCAAAACCATCGTTCGCACGCATTACAACTGTCACCTGACATATGCGACAATGCGCGCCAAATTCCAACACACATCCAAAATTTTCTGCTCAGCGACCGGGTTTCGCGCCTTGATGTCGCTGTTGACGCACGCCTGAAGGCTCCTGCCGCCACGCTCGCAACCCATTGATAGGTAAAGTAATTGATCTCCACAGCTAACATCACCATGCAGTTCGGCGCCAAGCCGCTCTTCGAGAATGTCTCGGTCAAATTCGGCGCCGGCAACCGTTATGGTTTGATCGGTGCCAACGGTTGCGGCAAGTCGACCTTCATGAAAATCCTCGGCGGCGACCTCGATCCGTCCGGCGGCCAGGTCATGCTCGAGCCGAACGTACGCCTGGGTAAGTTGCGCCAGGACCAGTTCGCCTACGAAGAATTCACCGTGCTCGACACCGTGATCATGGGCCACGAGGAGCTGTGGAAGGTCAAGGCCGAGCGCGACCGTATCTACTCGCTGCCGGAAATGAGCGAAGACGACGGCATGGCCGTTGCCGAGCTGGAAACCGAGTTCGCCGAAATGGACGGCTACACCGCCGAATCGCGTGCCGGTGAACTGTTGCTGGGCCTGGGCATTCCCCTGGAACAACACTTCGGCCCGATGAGCGAAGTCTCCCCAGGCTGGAAACTGCGCGTCTTGCTGGCCCAGGCGCTGTTCTCGGACCCAGAAGTGCTGTTGCTCGACGAACCGACCAACCACTTGGACATCAACACCATCCGCTGGCTGGAAAACATCCTGACCCAGCGTTCGAGCCTGATGATCATCATCTCTCACGACCGTCACTTCCTGAACAGCGTGTGCACCCACATGGCTGACCTGGACTACGGCGAGCTGCGCCTGTTCCCGGGCAACTACGACGAGTACATGACCGTGGCGACCCAGTCCCGCGAGCAACTGCTGTCGGACAACGCCAAGAAGAAGGCGCAGATCTCCGAACTGCAATCCTTCGTCAGCCGCTTCTCGGCCAACGCCTCGAAAGCCAAGCAGGCCACTTCGCGTGCCAAGGCAATCGACAAGATCCAGCTGGCCGAGGTCAAGCCTTCGAGCCGTGTGAGCCCGTTCATCCGTTTCGATCAGAACAAGAAGCTGCACCGCCAGGCTGTGATGGTCGAAAAAATGGCCAAGGGTTTCGACGGCAAGCCACTGTTCAAAGACTTCAGCTTCCAGGTTGAAGCGGGCGAGCGTGTTGCGATCATCGGCCCGAACGGTATCGGCAAGACCACCCTGCTGCGCACCCTGGTCAACGAACTGACCCCGGATGCCGGTAGCATCAAGTGGACCGACGCCGCCGAACTGGGCTACTACGCTCAGGATCACGCGCACGACTTCGAAGATGACATGAGCCTGTTCGACTGGATGGGTCAGTGGACCCAGGGCGAACAAATGATTCGCGGTACGTTGGGCCGGATGCTGTTCTCCAACGACGAGATCCTCAAGTCGGTCAAAGTCATCTCCGGTGGTGAGCAAGGCCGCATGCTGTTCGGCAAGCTGATCCTGCAAAAGCCGAACGTGCTGATCATGGACGAACCGACCAACCACTTGGACATGGAATCCATCGAAGCGCTGAACCTGGCGCTGGAGAACTACCCGGGCACGCTGATCTTCGTCAGCCACGACCGTGAGTTCGTATCGTCCCTGGCCACCCGCATCATCGAGTTGAGCGCCAATGGCGTGATCGACTTCAGCGGCACCTATGATGACTACCTGCGTAGCCAAGGTGTGGTGTTCTAAACCGCTGCACTGCCTTTGTGGCGAGCAGGCTTGCCCTGCGTTGGGCTGCGCAGCGGCCCTGAAATCAAACACCGCGTTTTGCCTGGCAGAACGCGGTGTTTTTTATGGGGGCTGCTGCGCAGCCCAACGCGGGGCAAGCCCAATCGCCATAACAAGCCTGCTCACCACAAAAGCACCGGCCATCAAACAAACTAGTTAGCCTGCTTCCTTTTCCCCCAAGCCCTTGCCATCATGCCGTCACCGCCCGCCCGCGAACGAGTGACCATGCCTGCCGCCGCCCCCAGCTCATTGTCGATCACCCTGCAGATCGTCTCCATCGTCTTCTACACCTTCATCGCCTTTATCTGCATCGGCCTGCCGATTGCGGTCATCCCAGGCTATGTACATGAACAATTGGGCTTCAGCGCGGTAGTGGCCGGGGTCACCATCGGTTCGCAATACCTGGCCACCCTGCTCAGCCGCCCCATGGCCGGGCGCATGTCCGACAACGTCGGCACCAAGCGCGCGATTGTGCTGGGCCTGGCCGGTATTCTGGTCAGCGGTGTGCTGACGTTTTTCGCCACCTTGGTGCAGAGCCTGCCCGCCCTGAGCCTGGGTATCCTGATTGTCGGCCGTCTGCTGCTTGGCGTGGCCCAGGGCCTGATCGGCGTGGGCACCATCAGTTGGTGCATGGGCGCAGTCGGCGCCGAACACACGGCACGCTCGATTTCCTGGAACGGCATCGCCTCCTACGGCGCCATCGCCATTGGCGCGCCGTTGGGCGTGGTGATGGTGGCCGAATATGGCTACACCAGCCTCGGTATTGTCCTATCAGTGCTGGCCGGGTTGGGCTTGGTGCTGATCCGCAACAAACCCTCGGTGCCAGTGGTGCGTGGCGAGCGGCTGCCCTTTTGGGCAGTGTTCGGGCGCATCGCGCCGTTTGGCACCAGCCTGTGCCTGGCGTCGATTGGCTACGGCACACTGACGACGTTCATCACCCTGTATTACCTCAACCGCGGCTGGGCTGGCGCGGCGTACTGCCTCACGGTGTTTGGCGTGTGTTTTATCCTGTCGCGCCTGGTGTTTATCTCGGCCATCAGCCGTTTTGGCGGATTCAGCGCGGCGATTGCCTGCATGATCATCGAAACCCTCGGTTTGACCCTGCTGTGGCTGGCGCCGACCACCGGTGTCGCCTTGATCGGTGCCGGGTTGACGGGTTTCGGCTTGTCACTGGTGTACCCGGCGCTGGGCGTAGAAGCCATCAAACAGGTGCCCAATAGCAGCCGTGGCGCCGGGTTGAGTGCGTATGCGGTGTTTTTTGATCTGGCCCTGGCGATTGCCGGGCCTTTGATGGGTGCCGTGGCGCTGAACCTCGGCTATGGCTGGATCTTCTTTTGTGCCGCGCTGTTGTCGGTCACGGCGCTGGCCCTGACCGTGTTGCTCAAGCGCCGCGCTTACTGATCGGCGGTCTGCAAACCGGCACGGGTTGCCTGGCCCAGGTTGTGGGAGAAGAAGCGCCCCGCCTCTGAGATCAAGTCGCGGTGAATGCCTTCGCGATCAACGCCATCGGCATCGGTGCAAATAGCCGGCATCGCCACCAACTGGTCGCTGTCACACGGCGCCATGAACACGAAATGCCCTGCCCCCGCCAACAGTTTGAAGTCCGGCGGCTCCGGCAGTTTACGCGCCAGGGCAGCAGCATTTTTATCCACGGCCACCAACTTGTCGCCATCGCCGCTGTACAGCAGCACGGGCACATGCACATCGGCCAGGGTATGGCGGCCGAACATCAGGCTCAACGGCGCCATCAGCATCAACGAATGAATACGCGGGTCAGCCTGCGGTTGCAGGTCGTCACGGTCGATTACCAGTTCACCTTTGGTGGTGCAGGCATCGCGGTCTTCCGGGCGCTCCTGGCAATAGCGGCGCAGGCGGTCGAAATCCGGCTTGGCGCCGGCCAGGATCAACGCAGTCTCGCCACCCGCCGAGTAGCCGATCACGCCCACTTGATCAACGTTGACGAACGGCGACAGCATCGGGTCGCCGAGGGTGGCGGTGATGGCTTCAGAAATCTGTATCGGCCGGCCGTACAGGTTGCTCACGGTGCCCAGGCGGCTGTGATCCTTGTAGTTGTCGCCGGGGTGCAATACCGCCACCACCACAAAACCCTTGCGCGCCAGCGACGTGGCCAGGTCGTGCAACGCCAGTGGCGTGCCCGTGTTGCCGTGGGACAGCATCAGCATCGGAAAGCGGCCGATGGCGACTTTGGAGTCTTCGGAGGCGGCGACGTGGTAGGCGCCCAACTGTGTGCTGTGTTCATCGTCGGTGGACGGGTAAAACGCGATGGCCTTCATCGGCTGCGAATCCAGCGGGTCGAGAAAGGTCATGCGATGGAAGCCCACACTCCAATGCGGGTGCGGCGCTGGGGCGGCGTGCACTGAAATCAGGCCACCGAGCAGGGAGAGAACCAAAACAGCACAAAGACGCATCATGGGGATGTTCACCTTTGCTGCGCGACCACGTTCAACACCCGCGGCATGTCTATATGAGAAGTCCATGGTTCAAGGCGCTCGCACCGGTTGATAAACCCATACGTGCATAACCTGGGCCAAGGTAGTGACAGCGGGTAAACGAAAAAACTCCGTACTCCGGTCGTTTGAGGCGACCAGAATACAGAGTTTAGGCGCCCGGTTTCAGATTGGAACCGGGCGAAGGCAAAATTTACACAAGCCTTACGCGGCGGCGAACAATTGTTCGTTGATAACCACGTTGGCGTCGCTCAAGGCTTTGCTGCGCACTTCTTCACCGTAGGCCAGGCCCTGGGCGCGGACGAACTCGATGTCAGTGATGCCAAGGAAGCCAAACACCAGTTTCAAGTAGTCTTCATGGCCAACATTGCTTGCCTGGCCGGCGTGCAGGCCGCCGGCGGTGGAGACGATGATCAGCTTCTTGCCACCGCACAGGCCTTCAGGGCCGGCTTCGGTGTAACGGAAGGTCTGGCCGGCCACGGCGATGCGATCAATCCAGGCCTTGAGCTGCGAAGGCACCGAGAAGTTGTACATCGGCGCGCCGATGACCACGGCGTCGGCAGCGATGAATTCGGCCAGCGACGACGCGCTGAGCTCAGCCTCGTGCTGTTGTACCGCGTCGCGCAATTCAGCCGCGGTGCCCAGGGCGCCCAGGGTCAGGCCGGAAAAGTGGCTGATGCCTTCGCTCGCCAGGTCACGGTAAGTCACTTCCACACCCGGCTCAGCCGCTTGCCAGGCCTTGACCACACCAGCGCTGAGCTGACGGGAAGCCGAGTTGTCGCCAAGGATGCTCGAATCGATATGCAACAGTTTCATGCGGAATCTCCAAGTGAGGATCGCGACCAGGCGATCGAGTGAGGCTGATCCTACACATGAACCCAATAAACGATTAGCCGGCTAAAATATGACTGTTCGTCCTGCCAGCAGGACAATCCATTGATTGGCAAAACCCAATCCGACAGGCTTATTGCCCAATCCTCTGCAGCACTGGATTTCGCCCACGCTTCACTTCATTCTCGCCGGCAGTTCCTACAGCCACCGGCCGCGCCATGCACCCACACACGCCCGCACTGACCAAGGGGCTGACCCTTATCCTCGCCATCTGCTGCGGGTTTTCGGTCGCCACGATTTACTACAACCAAGCGATGCTGCCGCTGATTGCCAATACCTTCGAGGTGTCCACCGCGCACGTCGGGCAGATCGCGATGCTCACGCAGTTGGGCTACGCCAGCGGCCTGCTGCTGTTCGTGCCGCTGGGCGACCGTATCAGCCGGCGCACGCTGATCCTGGCTGTGTTGTGCATCAACTTCATCGCCCTGCTGGCCTCGGCCACGGCACCGTCTTATGCCTGGCTGCTGGTGGCGAGCGTGCTGCTGGGGCTGTCGGGCATCAGCGCGCAGGTGATCATCCCTGCCGCTTCGGACCTGAGTAGCGTTGAACAGAAAGGCGTGGTGCTGGGCTTGATGGTCAGCGGTTTGTCGGCCGGTGGTTTGCTGGCCAGGGCCGTCAGCGGCGTGGTCAGCGGCTGGCTGGGCTGGCGCGGCATGTTTGCTGTGGCAGCGGCGTTGGATGTGCTGCTGTTCATGGCGATCCTGACGCGCATGCCGGTGTCGATTTCGACCAGCAAACTCGCGTATGGCGCCTTGCTCAAATCCCTGTGGGGCCTGGCCCGCCAGCACCCGACCTTGCGCCAATCAGCCGTCAAAGGCGCGTTGGTGTTCGGCGCCTTGAATGTGTTCTGGGGCTCGATGGCGGCCTTGCTGGCGTTGCCGCCGTATGGTTTTTCCAGTGCCCAGGCCGGCCTGCTGGGTCTGTCGGCCATCGTCGGGATTCTTTGCGCATCCACCATCGGCCAACACACCCGGCGCCACGGCCGCTTGCTCGAGCGCGTCGGCATCACCACGGTGCTGGTGGCGTTTATTCTGATCTACACCCTGGGCCTCAGCGGCTGGTGGTGGCCGATCCTGATCGCGGCGACCTTTCTCGACCTGGGCAACCGGACCAACCAGTTAGCCAACCAGACCCGCGTATTGGCGCTGGAACCGTCAGCCACCAGCCGCCTGAACACGGTGTTTATGGTGGTCTACTTTATCGGCGGCGCCTTGGGTTCCGCCGCCGGCGCATTCGCCTCCGAACACTACGGCTGGCAGGGCCAGGCGCTGACCGGTGCGGCGTTTGCCGGGCTGGCGTTGCTGATGACCCTGTTCAATGCGACGACACATAAATCGACGCCGACGTAGGCGCCGGCAACGCATACGTGCGTTTCATCCACTGGATCTCTTCCTGTGGCGTGCGCCCGAAGAAGCGCTTGAACTCACGGCTGAACTGCGAGGCGCTTTCATAGCCGACCTTGGCACAGGCCGTGGCGGCCGTAATGTCATTGCGCAACATCAACAAGCGCGCCTGGTGCAGGCGCGTGGACTTGAGGTATTGCATCGGCGAGGTGTCGGTAACCGTGCGAAAGTGCGCATGAAAACTCGGCACGCTCATCATCGCCTCCGCAGCCAGCTCCTCCACGTTCAGGTGCTCGTGGTAGCACCCATGAATCTTGCGGATCGCCCGCGCCACCTTGCCGAACTGGCCTTGGCGGTTGAGCGCGGCGCGCATGGAGCCGCCTTGCTCGCCCGTGATGATCCGGTAGTAGATCTCGCGCATCAGCGAAGGGCCGAGAATTTGCGCCTCCATCGGCGTGCTCATGGCCTCAAGAAAACGCAGCAGTGATTCGCTGAGCTGTTCATCCATCGGCGATGAATACATGCCCCGGGGCTTGGCCTCAACCAACGCCGGGAACTCATCCAGCGCCACCATCAACTCAGCCGCGAGGGTGAAATCCAGCCGCAAGTACACCGCCAGCATGGGTTCTGCTTCAGTGGCCTCGGTCTCCATGGTGAACGGCACCGGCACCGACACCACCAAATAGTGCTGGGCGTCATACAGGTAAATCTCTTCGCCCAGATAACCGCGCTTGCGCCCCTGGCAGACAATCACAATGCCCGGATCGTAGAGCACCGGCACCCGCTGCAAAGGCCGGTTGGAACGCAGGAAGCGCACGTCATCCAACGCGGTCAGGTTATAGCCTTCCACAGGCGCCAAAGCGCCCATCAGCTCGATGATTCGTTGGGTACGGCCCATGGTGCGCGGCTCCTGGGGAAAACCGCACGTTACTGCGCAAACCTCGCCATGGCTACGCGCTCATAGGAATAGGCAATCAGCACATTGGAATGGATATTCGCTCATCCCGCCTATTTCCGTAGCCTGAAACAGCACATTCAGCCCTCGGAGATTGCCTCATGCTTATCGTCTACAACCCTGCCACTGGCGAAGAAATCGGCCGCGTTGCCAAGCACACCTCAGCCGAGGTCAAGGCGGCGGTGGACCGCACCTGCGCGGCCTTCCCGCAATGGTCCTCCAGGCTTGCCAAGGAACGCAGCGAGATCCTGCGCCGTTGGCACGACGCCGTTAAGGCCGACAGGGAAGCCTTCGCCGAACTGCTGTGCCGCGAAAACGGCAAGTGCCTGAGCGAAGCCCGCGGCGAAATCGACTACGGCCTGGGCTTTATCGAGTGGTACGCCGAAGAAGCCAAGCGCGTTTATGGCGACACCCTTCCCACCCACGACCGCAACGCCAACGTGCTGGTGACCAAGGAAGCCATCGGCCCGGTCGCGGCGATCACGCCGTGGAACTTCCCCTTCATGATGATCACCCGCAAAGTTGCCACGGCCTTGGCGGCCGGCTGCACCATGGTGATCAAGCCCGCCGAAGACACGCCGCTGACCGCCTTCAAGCTGCTGGACTACGCACGCAAGGCCGGTATCGAACCCGGCGTGCTGGAAGTGGTGGTTGGCGACCCCAGGGAAATCGGCCTGATCTTCACCGGCGACCCGCGCATCCGCAAAATCACCTTTACCGGCTCCACCGGCGTCGGCAAGTTGCTCGCTGCGCAATGCGCGGCCACCATCAAGAAGATGACCCTGGAACTGGGCGGCAACGCGCCGTTTATTGTGTTTCAGGACGCCAATCTGGATGAGGCGGTCAAGGGCTTGGTCAGTGCCAAGCTGCGCAACTCCGGGCAGGTGTGCATCTCGCCGAACCGCATCTTTGTGCAGCACAGCATCCTCGAGGACTTCATCAAACGGGTGAAGGCGGCCGTCGCCAAGATCGAAGTGGATCAAGGCCTGCGCGAAGACTTTGTGGTCGGGCCGCTGGTCAATCAACTGGGGTTCGACAAAGTCGTGCGCCTGGTCGAAGACGCCAAGGCCGCCGGCGCCACAGTGCTGATGGGCGGCAAGCCCCACGCCAAGGGCGGCTTGTTCTACGAACCGACGGTATTGACCGGTTTGCAGGACGACTCACCGCTGGCCACCGAGGAAATTTTCGGCCCGGTGTTCGCCATCTACTCGTTCAAGGATGAAGAAGAAGTGATTGCGCGCGCCAACCAGACCGAGTTCGGCCTGGTGGCCTATGCCTATACCAGCGCCTTGGGCCGTTCATTGCGCCTGTCGCGCCAGCTGGAGGCCGGCATGGTGATCCTCAACTCGGGCTCGGTCGGCACCGCGTCGATTCCGTTTGGTGGTATCAAGCAATCGGGCTATGGCCGCGAAGGCAGCTATTACGGCATCGAAGAATATGTGCATGTGAAGTATGTGCTGATGGCCGGCGCGCAGTTCTAACCCCTGTAGAAACTGGCCTCCTGTGGCGAGGGAGCTTGCTCCCGCTGGGGTGCGTAGCGCCCCCAAAAAAGCGGGAGCGCTGCGCACTCCAGCGCAAGCAAGCTTGCTCGCCACAGAGATCGCCACTATTTGTAGTGGATTTGCCCTCGCCAGACGCGGATAGTTCGTCCCACTGACAGGACAATAGGTTGACCATGCAAGACCTCAACGACCTCTACTATTTTGCCAAAGTCGTCGAAGCTGGCGGCTTTGCGGCGGCGGGCCGATTGCTGGGGATTCCCAAGTCGCGGCTGTCACGGCGTATTGCCGAGCTGGAAGAACGCCTCGGCGCTCGGCTGTTGCAGCGCACCACCCGCCAACTGACCCTGACCGCCGTCGGCGAGCGCTATTTGCGCCATTGCCAGGCCATGCTGCTGGAAGCGGAGATGGCCGACGAGGCCGTGGCCAGTATGTCCAGCGAGCCGCGCGGGCGCCTGCGGGTCAGTTGCCCGGTGGGCATGGCCCAGCACATGCTGCCGAACATGGTCGCTGGGTTTCTCGCTGCCCACCCACTGGTGCAGCTTGAGATGACCTTGGTCAACCGCCGCGTCGACCTGGTCGCCGAGGGCATCGACGTGGCCCTGCGCGTGCGCGAGTCAGGCGATGAAGACCCGCTGCTGGTGACCAAGCGCCTGCGCCAGGCCCAGACCATCCTGGTGGCCAGCCCGGAATTCATCCGCGAGCGGCACATCGACAGCCTCGAAGACCTCAAGCAACTGCCGGTACTGGGCGCGCTGGAAGCCGACCGCCTGGTGCACCTGCGCCTGATCGACCCGCAAGGCAACACTGAAGACTTGGCGCTGGAAGCCCGCCTGGGCATCGACGACTTCATCGTGCGCAAAGCCTGCGCCATGAAAGGCCTGGGCTTTACCGTATTGCCGATGATGTACTGCGAACAAGAATTGGCCAGCGGCCAATTGGTGCAACTGCTGCCGCAATGGTCGTCGCCGGGCGGCTGGTTGCAGGCGGTGTACCCACACCGACGTGGCGTGCTGCCGGCCATTCGGGCCTGGATCGACTACCTGGAAGAAGCCTTCAAGGGCTGCGGAGACCGCTTGCTATGAAAATGAACGAGGAACAGGTGGCCACTTTCTGCCTGAGCCTGCCCGGCGCGCGGGAAGACTACAAATGGGGCGGCGTGCGCGTGTTCTCGATTGCCGGCAACAAGATGTTTGCCCTGCAAAACCTTCGCGGCGAGTCATTGGCGTTCAAGGTCGACAAGGAACTGTTCCTCGGCCATGTGGACCGCCCCGGCATCCACCCGGCGCCCTACCTGGCGCGGGCGCAGTGGGTCATCATGAACACGCCTTACCCCTTGGGCGCCGAGGAACTGCGCGGCCTGTTGCAGCGCTCTCACCAGTTGGTCGTGAGTAAACTGCCCAAGCGCACTCAGGTGGGGCTCAGGTTGGATTGACAAACGGCAGTGCGCGCTCAATGGCCATCGCCGCCGCCAACGCTAAATGCTCGTGCCACGGTCGCGCGACAATCTGCACACCAACCGGCAAACCCGACGCATCCGTACCCGCACGCACCACCACACAGGGCCAACCCGCCAGGCTGTAAGGCAAAGTGTGGCTGAACAGCCCTGGCCGCATCTCTCCCAAACGCGGCGCGGCGGCGGCGTCAACCGGGCACAGGATAAGGTCGTAATCCGCCATAAACCCCAACATGGCACTGCGAAACTGGTCCCAGTCTGCAAACAGCTTTATCGCCTGCGCCCCGGAGCCTTTGCTCATCGCCCAATAGCGTTCAGTAATGTCGCGAGAATGCCTGAGTGCCCAGGGGTACGCGCTATGCAGCACCGCGCCTGCGTTTTCCAACAGGTGTGCAGCCACCTGCAAAGTTGCCTGGGTTATCTCATCGACGGGCTCTATGCCACCCTCGCTGTACCAAGCAACGCGCAAACCACTCAGTGCTTGAGGATGCACAGCACGCAGGGGCATTGGAATCACCCCGGCATCCTGGCCATCTTCGCCGGCAATCACCTGGAGTACCAAGGCCAGGTCTTCGACATGCCGGGCCATCGGGCCAATCTGGCTGCGACAGTCGCTCAACCCACCCGGATGATCGAAAACACCGGTGTTGGGGACGCGGCCACTGGTGGGTTTCAACGTACAAACACCGCAAAAATGCGCCGGCACGCGCAAGCTGCCACCGGAATCACTGCCCAGCCCCAGCGGGGAAAGCCCTGCAGCAAGCGCCGCGGCTTCACCACCGCTGCTGCCGCCAGGGCTATGGGACAACGCGTGCGGGTTACGTGTGGCGCCGTAAACAGGGTTGTCGGTCACCCCACCGCCGCCGCCCGGAGGGCAGTTGCTTTTGCCGAGCAAAATGGCACCGGCCGCTTTCATGCGCGTCACCACTACGGCGTCCTGCTCCGGCATAAAGCCCGCCCGATCCATCAACCCCGCCGCCGACACCACGCCACGGGTATCGATAACGTCTTTGACGGTAAAGGGAACGCCCTGCAGCACGCCGCCATACTCACCTTGAGCGATTGCACGGTCCGCCGCCCATGCACCGGCCAGCGCCGTCTCGGCACACACTTGCACCAGTGCGTTAATCGAAGGGTTTTGCGCCTCGATACGGGCCAGGTAGGTGAAAACAATCGCGGTGGAGGTAAGCTTGCGCTGCTGAATCAGTGCGGCAAGCTCAGTCGCTGAATGGCGTAGCAATGAATCCGAAAAAGACATCCGTGTTAGCCCAATACGTTCAAGTGCCTGGAGAATAACGCCTGTGGGCTGCCGGTTCATATCGATGATTGGGTCAGGAGCTTCCCGCAATCTTGTAGGGAAGATCCATCCCCCCTGGCCTATATCACTGACAGCAACGTACCGCCGAGGAATAACTGATCAAGCCAGAACACCTCGTGCAGCAGCACAATCACCCAAAACAGCACTTGGTACGACACCTTGCGCGTCTTGTGGCGGAACACCTGCTGGGCGATCAACGCGCCTGGCCATCCGCCCGCCAGCTCAACGGCGTGCAGGATATTCTCGCGAACGCGCGGGCCATCGGCCTGAGCCTTGCGCTTGTCGCCCCAGTACAGGAAAAACGCCACCACGCTGACCACGCCATAGGCCGCCAGCGGGATCACCGTCTCACCGCGATACCACACCAGTGCCGCGCCAAGCAGCGGCGCGGCGCACAGCAGCACAAAGATCAGCGCCTTCAGGCGCGGGTGCTGAATGTTCATGGCTTGACCGCAGACCAGTCGATCCAACCGAACTGCCAGGTCGCCAGGATCACCACGCCAAAGGCAATGCGATACCAGGCGAACGCCGCATAACTGTGGCTGGCGATGAACTTGAGCAAGGCCTTGACCGCAATCATCGCGAAGATGAACGAGGTGACAAAACCGATGGCGAACACCGGCAAGTCATCCGGCTGGAACAGGTGACGGTACTTGTAGCCCGAATACACCGCCGCACCGACCATGGTCGGCATGGCCAGGAAGAACGAAAACTCGGTGGCGGTCTTGCGCGACAGGCCGAACAGCAGGCCGCCGATGATGGTGGCGCCGGAACGTGAAGTGCCCGGAATCATCGCCAGGCATTGGGCCAGGCCGACCTTGAGCGCGTCTTTCCAGGTAATCTCGTCCACGGTTTGCGCGTGCACCGCATGCTGGCGGCGTTCAGCCCACAACATGATCACACCGCCCACCACCAGCGCGGTGGCCACGGTGATCGGGTTGAACAAGTAATGCTTGATCAGGTCGGCAAAAATCACCCCCAGCACAATCGCCGGCAGTACCGCGATCATCAGGTTAACCGTGAAACGCTGGGCATTGCGCTGGGTCGGCAAGCCGATGACCACGTCGAAGATCTTGCGCCGAAACTCCCAGACCACGGCCAGGATTGCGCCCAATTGAATGATGATGTTGAACGCTTCAAAGCGTTCACCGCCGAAGCCGATCAAGTCGGCGACGATGATCTGGTGGCCGGTGCTGGAAATCGGCAGGAACTCAGTCAGCCCCTCCACAACGCCAAGAATCAATGCCTGTATGGCGGTCCAAAAATCCATGCTTCCCCCAAAGGTCATGCGCGGTGGCATGCCTTGTCTGTCTTTTTAATGGTTCACTGACGCAAGCGCACTCAATTTCCGCTGCTGATTTTCAACATCGGTCTGCAAAAATTTCGTGAAAAATCAGGGAGTACTCAGGTTTTCCGATTACAGGCCGAAAGCCTATCAGACACGCTGGAATTGTCGATGCAGCACACAATTATAAAAAGCAGGGAGTGACAGGACGATGAACAGTTTGCGCAACATGTCGATCAGCCGCCGTCTGTGGCTGATCCTGATAGTCGCCGTGTTGATGCTGCTGACCTTGGGGCTGTTGATGCTCAAGCAGATCCACGGCGACCTCTACCAGGCCAAACGCCAGCAAACCCAGCACGTGGTGCAGACCGCCAGCGGCGTGCTGGCCTATTACCAGAATCTCGAAAAAACCGGCGTATTGACCCGCGACGTGGCGCAAAAACAAGCGCTCAGCGCGGTGCGTGGCCTGCGCTACGACCACGACGATTATTTCTGGATCAATGACCTCACGCCCGTGATGATCATGCACGCGGCCAACCCCAAGCTGGATGGCCAGAACCTCTCGGCGATTCGCGACCCGGATGGTTTTGCGGTGTTCAACGAATTTGTGATCCTGGCCAAGGCCAAGGGCGCTGGCATCGTCAACTATCGCTGGCCGAAGCCCGGCGCCGAAGCACCGGTGGAAAAAACCTCCTACATCCAACTGTTCGAACCCTGGGGCTGGATTATCGGCTCCGGCGTGTACGTGGATGATGTGCAGGCCGAGTTCAAAGGCCAGGTATGGAAAGCCTCACTGATTGGTCTGGGCATCGCGCTGGTGATGGCCGTGCTGGTGCTGCTGATCGCCCGCAGCATCGTGCAACCGTTGCAGGCGGCAGTGAACGCCATGGCCAATATCGCCAGTGGCGAAAGCGACCTGACGCGCAGCCTCGACACCCATGGGCGCGACGAAGTCACCCAGTTGTCCCAGCACTTCAATAGCTTTACCGCCAAGCTGCGCCAAGTGGTCGGCCAACTGCAGGTGTGCGCCAACGCGTTGGGCCAGTCGTCCACGGAGCTGGGCACCAATGCCAGCCAGGCGCATGACCGCAGCCAGCAACAGTCGCAGCAGATGGAGCTGGTGGCGACGGCGATCAATGAAGTGACCTACGGCGTGCAGGATGTGGCCAAAAACGCCGAGCATGCTGCCAGCGAAATGCGTGACGCCCAGGCCCAGGCGCAGCAGGGCCAGGTGAACATCGACGGCAGTTTGCAGCAGATCGACCAGCTTTCCAGCACCATCAGCCAGGCCGTTGAGGTGATCCGCACGCTGTCCAGCGAAAGCACGCAGATTGGTGGGGTGCTGGAAGTGATTCGCTCGATTGCCGACCAGACTAACTTGCTGGCCCTTAACGCCGCGATTGAAGCCGCGCGCGCCGGGGAACAGGGCCGCGGGTTTGCCGTGGTGGCCGATGAGGTGCGGTTGCTGGCTCAGCGTACGCAGAAATCCACGGCTGAAATCCAGGTGATGATCGAGCGTCTGCAAGGTCATTCGGAAGCGGCGGTGAAGGTGATCAGCGACAGCCACAGTGCGTCGCAACTGACCATTGAACAGGCTGGTCAGGCGGGTGCCAGCCTCACCGCCATTGGCCAGGCGTTGCGCAACCTTAATGGGCTGAATGCTTCGATTGCCAGCGCGACCTTGCAACAGGCGCATGTGGTGGAGGACATCAACCAGAACGTCACCCAGGCGGCGGGGTTGTCCCACAGCACCGCGTTGGCGGCGGAGCAGTCGAGTGTGGCGAGTGCGCAGTTGCGTGGGTTGAGTGAACAGCTGGGTGGGTTGCTGCGCCAGTTCAAGGTTTAGCGCTCACTGGGGGGGGCTTTTTTATAGATTGAGTACATATCCGTTGTTTGGGTGATGGCTGAGATGGGTTCCGCCCTTACGGCGGGTCACTTTTGGAAAAGAGCCCCAAAAGTAACCAAAAGGGCTCTTGCCCCACCACTCGGCACCTCGCCTCCGGCTCGGTGTGCCCTCTCTCCGGCATTACTCCGCGGGCCGCCGCGACGGGCCGTCCCTGCCCCGTCGCGGCTAAACCGGCGTCCTGCCGGTTTACCCGCTCCGTAATACCTGCGTTCGGCCAGCGTGGTTTAACGGGGCGCCTAAGATCAAGATCAAAATCAAGATCAAGATCAAGATCTACAGCACGGCGGCCTAGTAGCCGACCTGAGTGGTTGAATCAAAAGCAAAGCCAAGGCGGCCTGACAGCCGACCTGCTTACTGAAGCTGTTCTCGGTCTAATTGTGGGAGCGGGCTTGCCTGCGATGGCATCGACTGTGTCTTACTGATGTACCGAGGTGTCTGCATCGCAGGCAAGCCAGCTCCCACAGAAAAGCAGCTCTGCTTTTGATCTGTTCTTGCTGTGCTGTTGCCCTGCTTTTGCTTCTACCACTCAGGTCGGCTACTAGGCCGCCGTGCTGTAGATTTTGATCTTGATCTGCTTTTGATCTGACAGGCCCCGTTAACCACGATGGCCGCAAGTAGGCACGGTGGAGCGGGTAAACCGGCAGGGATGCCGGTTTAGCCGTGCTGGGCCAGGGATGGCCCATCGCGGCGACCCGCGGAAACGGGCCGGAGTGCGGGCACACCGAGCCTAGGCGAGGTGCCGAGTGGTGGGGCAAAGACCTTTTGGTTACTTTTGGCTGGGCCGGCATTCCGGGCGTTTGCCAAAAGTGACCCGCTGTAAGAGCGGAACCATACGAAGCCGTTACCGCAGCAACGGATATGTACTCACATCTAAGTTTGAAGAAAACTCACCTCTGGTTACAATTACCCCCTCTCCCACTCCCCCAAGGAACCACCATGTCCGGGCTTGAACTGTTCGCCGCCGCGCTGGGGGTGATCGCCGTCTGGCTGACGGTCAAACAGAACCCCTGGTGCTGGCCCATCGGCCTGGTCATGGTGTTGCTCTACACCTGGGTGTTCTTCGACGTAAAACTCTACTCCGACATGCTCCTGCAAGTGGTCTACGCCGCCCTGCAACTCTACGGCTGGTGGCAATGGACCCGCGCCGGCACCGTCAAGCAAGGCCGCCAGGTCACAAGCCTCGGCTGGCCTGCGATCATGACCAGCCTGTTCGTCGGCGCCGTGTTCAGCCTGCTGCTCGGCGCCGCCATGGCCCACTGGACCGACGCCGCCCAGCCGTGGCTCGACGCCGCCCTTACCGGCTTCAGCCTGGTGGCGCAAATGTGGATGGCACAAAAACGCGTGCAGTGCTGGCCGCTGTGGATTGCCGTGGATGTGATTTTCGTCGGGCTGTTCCTCTACAAAGGCCTCTACCTCACCGCCGCGCTCTACGCCCTGTTCACCGTGATTGCCGTGCAAGGCTGGCGTGAATGGCGCACCGACTCGGCGTTGCATGCATGAAAGTCGTGGTACTGGCCGGGCCCGAGTCCAGCGGCAAAAGCTGGCTGGCGGCGCAGTTGCACGCGCACTTCGGTGGGCTGATGGTCGGTGAATACGTGCGGTATTTCATCGACCATCACCAGCGCGACACCACCTTGGCGGATATCCCGGCGATTGCCCGTGGCCAGTTGGCCTGGGAAGACGCCGCCCGCGACGAGCAACCCACCTTACTCGTCCTCGACACCCACCTGCTGACCAACAAACTGTGGAGCCAAACCCTGTTCGGCGATTACCCCGCATGGTTGGACGACGAATTGCTGGCCCGCCATTACGACCTGCACCTGCTGCTCTCTCCCGAGGATGTGGAGTGGACCGCCGACGGCCAGCGCTGCCAGCCGGAACTGGCTGATCGCCGGGCGTTTTTCCAGGGCAGCCTGGCGTGGATCGAGCAGCACCGGCAGCCCGCCGTGGTGATTCGCGGCGACTGGGCAGAACGCCGCGCCCAGGCATTTAAAGCGGTGACGCAACTGCTGGCTTGATGCTCAACCCGTAATACCGACCATCGGGTCAACGCAGTCCCTTTCCCTGCGCGCCAGTCAATCTTCTAAAGGAGATTGGCCTATGAACATGCGCATTGTTGCTCGCCTGATCAACTTGCCGGAAAACCGTGGCGTGCGCGTCACGGCGGCAGAACTTCCACTCTTGCTCGTGCGTGTCGGCGACCAGGTACGTGCCTACCAGGCACAGTGCCCGCACGCCGGCGCACCGCTGGAAGAAGGCATTATCTGCAACGGACGGATTATTTGCCCTTGGCACAAAGCGGCGTTTGCCGTGGACAGCGGCGCGGTGCTGGAACCTCCGGCGCTGGTGGCGCTCAAGCAATACCCGGTGCAGGTCCACGATGGCGTGGTCAGTGTCGGCGACCAGCCGATCACACCTGCCACCCCGCCCGCACTGGGTGAGCGTCGCTGTTTTGCGGTGATCGGCGCAGGCGCGGCAGGCTCGGCCGCCGTCGCTACATTGCGCCAGCAAGGCTTCAGTGGGCGCCTGTTGTGGATCGACCGAGAACAGGCGCCCGCTTACGACCGCACGGCCCTGAGCAAATTCGTGATCGCCGGCAAAATGGCCCCCGCAGACACGCCGTCACTGCTCGAAGACCCACCCATCAGCATTCACGGCGACGTACAGCGCCTGGACGCGCGCGCCAAACGCATCGAACTCGCCGACGGCCGCCACTACAACTATGACGCTGCGCTGGTTGCCTGCGGTGGCGAAGCCCAGCCGCTGGACATCCCCGGCGCCGTCCTCAGCAACGTGTTTTTACTGCGCAGCCGCGAGGATGCCGCGCGCATCGACGAAGCCGCGACGTCAGCAACCTGCGCGGTAATCATCGGCGACAGCTTTATCGGTTTGGAAGCCGCCTGCGCTTTGCGCCAACGCGGTCTGGTGGTGCAAGTCGTCAGCCGCCATCAAATGCCTCTCGCGGCGCAGTTGGGCAAGCGCATCGGTGCGGCCATCCGCCAATTGCACGAAAACAACGGTGTGATATTCCACAGCAATACTGAACCCGAGCGCCTCGACGGCCACGGCACGGTGAGTACCGTACTGCTCAAAAACGGCAAGCGCCTGGCCGCAGACCTGGTGATCATGGGCGTTGGTGTCACGCCTGCCACCGGCTTTATCCACGACGTGGACAAGGCCGAGGACCAGTCGCTGAACGCTGACAGCCAGCTGCAAGTGGCGCCTGGGTTATGGGCAGCAGGCGACAACGTGACGTTCCCCTGGCAACAGCAGCCTACGCGCATCGAACACTGGCGCGTGGCCCAACAACTGGCCGTACTGGCCGCGCGCAATATGCTCGGCGATACGCAGGTGTATGCCGACGTGCCGTTCTTCTGGACCTACCACTTCGATAAAACCTTTGAAGTGCTCGGGCACCCGCACCACTGGAACCGCCTGCAGGTGGAAGGCGACCTTCAACGCCACGATTTCATTGCCCTGCTCTGCCACGACGATCAGGTCGAAGCCGTGGTTGCCTGCGAACATCAGCAAGCGATGGCGCGGCTGTCGCAGCGTATGCAGCAGCCGTTGGGCAAGGCCGAGGCCCTGGCGATCATTCGCGGGGGTTAACGTTTTTTGCGCGTACTCAGTTGAATCCACGTCGGCGCGTGGTCGCTGGCATGCGGCTCGTTGCGCACCCAGGCATCCACGCCGGCGTCTTTCAGGTAGGGTTTGAGTGCGGGGTTAAGCAACAGGTGATCAATGCGCAGCCCGGAATTTTTCTGCCAATGCTGACGGAAATAATCCCAGAAGGTGTAGACGCGTGCTTCGGGATACAGATGGCGCAGCGAGTCGGTCCAGCCTTGCTCCAGCAGGCGCTGATAACAGGCGCGGCTCTCGGGTTGCAGTAGCGCGTCCTTGAGCCAGGAGCGCGGGTTATAAATGTCCATGTCGGTCGGCACCACATTGAAATCCCCGGCCAGCAGCACCGGGTGCTCGCTGGCTTGCAGCGCCTGGGCATAGTCGATCAGGCGTTCGAACCAGGCCAGTTTGTAATCGAATTTCGGCCCCGGCTGCGGGTTGCCGTTGGGCAAATACAGGCAGCCAACCAATACGCCATGCACGGCGGCTTCGAGGTAGCGGCTCTGGGTGTCGCTGTCATCGCCCGGCAAACCCCGTCGGCTCTCCAGTGGCTGGGCGTCGCGCGCCAGTATCGCCACACCGTTCCAGGACGCCTGGCCCAGGCAAATCGCGCCGTAGCCGGCCGCTTCAAACTCGGCATAGGGAAACAGGCTTTCCGGCGCCTTGAGCTCTTGCAGGCAAACGATATCGGGTTGCTCACGCTCAAGCCATTGCAACAGGTTGGGCAAGCGGGCACGGATGCCGTTGATATTAAAGGTGGCGACTTTCAGCGCTTTCATGGGGCGGGGTCCTTCCAGGTCTCTAGGGGTAGAGCCTGGAAGGTGTGCAGATGTTCAATCAGCCATTAGTAACCGAGCGACAACCCAGTGTTGCGGCGCGGGTCGTTAGCCCCATAGAAACGGTTGTTGCCCACGGGCTTGCCACCCAGGGACGGCGCGCCCACCAGGATCGCGGCCAAGTGGTTGGCGTCCTGAGGCCCGGCAAACTTGTGGCCCCAGCTCTCCAGAATTTTCTGGGTGTCCGGGCTGACCGCAAAGGTCTCAAGGTTGGTGGTCTCAGGCATCCATTGCTGGTGGAAACGCGGCGCATCGACGGCTTCCTGGATGTTCATCTTGTAGTCGATGACATTCAGGATGGTCAGCAAGGTTGCTGTAATGATGCGACTGCCACCTGGCGTACCGACGACCATCACGGCCTTGCCGTCCTTGGTCACGATGGTCGGGCTCATCGACGACAGCGGCGCCTTGCCCGGCGCGATGGCGTTGGCCTCGCCCTGAACCAGCCCATACATGTTCGGCACGCCGACCTTGACGGTGAAGTCGTCCATTTCATCGTTGAGGATCACCCCGGTCTTGCTCGCCATCACGCCGGCACCGAACCAGTCGTTAAGGGTGTAGGTGACCGAGACTGCGTTACCCCACTTGTCGACGATGGAATAGTGCGTGGTGTTGTTGCCTTCATGGGGCGACACACCCGGCTTGATCGCCTGGGAATCACCGGCTTTCTGCGGGTCGATGGCGGCGCGCAATTTGGCGGCGTAGTCCTTGTCCAGCAGGTGGGCGATTGGGTTCTTCACGAAATCCGGGTCGCCGAGGTAGCTGTTACGGTCCACGTAGGCGTGGCGCATCGCTTCGATCTGGTAGTGCAACCCTTGGGCCGAGTGATAGCCCAGGTCGGCCATCGGGTAGCCTTCGAGGATGTTCATGATCTGGCAGATCACCACACCACCCGAGCTTGGCGGCGGTGCCGAAACCACGTGGTAGCCACGGTAATCGCACTCGATGGGCGCCAGCTCACGAGTTTTGTACTTGTCGAGGTCGGCCTGGGTGATGATGCCCTTGCCAGCCTGGCTGGAATCCACCAGCGCCTTGGCCACCCAACCTTTATAGAAGCCGTCGGTGCCCTTGGCGGAGATTTCCTTGAGGGTCTTGGCCAGGTCTTTTTGCACCAGTTTCTGGCCCACCTGCATCGGTTTACCGTTGTGCAGGAAGATGCCGCGCAGGTCTTGGTCTTTTTCGAACTCGCCGGTGGCGGTGTGCAGCAGGTCGATATCGCCCTGCTCCAGTTCAAAGCCGTTTTCGGCCAGCTTGATCGCCGGGGCAATCACCTGGGCGCGCTTGAGGGTCCCGTACTTGCTCAGCGCGGTTTCCATGCCGGACACGGTGCCAGGCACGCCGACCGCCAAATGGCCTTTGGCGCTGAGGCCTTCGATGACCTTGCCGTCTTTATCCAAATACATGTTGGCGGTGGCCGCCAGCGGGGCCTTTTCGCGGAAGTCGAGGAAGGTCTTGCGCCCATCCGCCAACTGCACGGTCATGAAACCGCCACCGCCCAGGTTACCTGCCGCCGGGTACACCACGGCCAGCGCGTAGCCCACGGCCACGGCCGCATCCACCGCGTTGCCGCCGGCCTTGAGCACATCCACTCCCACATGAGTGGCCAAATGCTGGGCGGTTACTACCATGCCGTTTTCACCGGCCACCGGGGCCTGGGAAGCGGCTTGTACACCGCTGACCGTCAACACCAGGGCGGTGGCGATTAAGGTGCGGCTGAAGGGTTGGTATTTCATCCATGGCTACTCTAGTTATTGGGACGCCCCAAAATAGCCCGAGTCGAATCCAATCCCCAGCGCAATGGCGTTTTTATTACAGAACTTGTCGGTCATAGAACGGACGCGAAAAAGCCCATGCTATATTTCGCGCCCAGACTGGCTGCAAGGCACTTTGAGATGGTGATCAAGAAGACCGGTATTCGGGCTCAACAGGCCGACCAGACGCGTGCGCGGATCTTGCAGGCGGCGGTCAAGGTGTTCACTCGCGACGGTTATTCCGGTGGGCGTGTCGACAGCATTTCCAAGGAAGCCGATTCCAACGACCGCATGCTTTATTACTATTTTGGCAGCAAGGAACACCTGTTCATCTGCGTGCTGGAATACGTCTACGAGCAGTTCAACAAGGCCGAAAGCAAACTCAAGCTGGATCTGGAGGCGCCGGTGCAGGCGTTGCAGGACCTGGTGGCATTTATCTGGAATTACTACGTCAAGCACCCTGAGTTTGTAGCGATCCTGAGCATCGAAAACCTGCACCAAGGCAAACATGCCCAACAGTCCGGCGAGATGCGGCGGCTGTCGGGTGAAGCGGTGGGCGTGTTGCGGCCGATTATCGAGGCGGGCCAAGCCCAAGGCGTGTTTCGCCAGGATGTCGACCTCAAGCATGTGTACTTGATGATTGCTTCGCTGTGCTACTTCTATAATTCCAACCGCCATACGCTCAGCTCGTTTCTGGGTGAAGACCTGGCGGATAAAGGGCAGCAGCAGGATTGGCTGGGGTTTATCAGTGATTTGGTGCTGAGGGGCGTCACCCCAACCTCACTGTAGAAACCGGCTCTAATCCCTGTGGGAGCTGGCTTGCCTGCGATGGCGATGTGTCAGGTAGTATTTTCGGTGCAGACACACCGCTATCGCAGGCAAGCCAGCTCTCATCAAACAAAAAGCAACTCATTGTTTTTACTCTTAAAAAATCATGCAACTTTAACCAGCTGCAACCCTAACTTGCGCGCTTTGCGTTCCAAGGCGCGCATCTGCCGGTCGCGGCTTCTTTCTTCAAATTCCTCTATTCCTTTCTCAACATAGGGCTGCCCTTTAGTCAGCATCGCGTAAATCAATCGTGCGAGCTGATGCGCTGTTGCTTTGATCGCGCAGCAGGTGTCCATCCGCGTCAGGCGAGCACGATGGCTGGCGCCGATAAAACTCTTGTCGTTGCGTGCGATGGAAGCAGCTTGCTTCAACGTCTGTGCGGCTCGATTGATCACTTTTACGCCTTTGCCAGGAAGAGGCTTACCTCCGGAAATCCTCGTGGGTGGCGCAAGCCCCAGCCAAGAGCAGAAGTGCTGCGAAGTCGGAAAACGTGATAAATCTGGCCCTAATTCACTGGCCAAAACCAAGGCTGTGTCGACCCCTATGGTGGGGATTGCAGTCAAATCCACCCCCATCACCGTGTTCAACGCCCGATGCAGCACCAATTGCTGCTCATTGGAGCGGTGTGGATTACGTAGGGTTTTATTGGGTGGCGTGATTTGTGTCTGAAGGACGGGCAGCCGCTCAAGTGCAAAAGCAATGGCTTGGTCGCATTCACCAATCTGTTTTTCCAGGAAGTCATAAGCCGCCAATTCCTGACTCAGCGAATGCAAATGCTCAGCTCGCCAGTTGCCCCGCAGGCTGCGGGCGACGGTGGCCTGGTCGGCTTTGACACGCTTATCTCTAAGCCTTGCAAGCACTTCGGGGTCGCGTTCGCCTTCAACGATTGCCCGCAAAATACCCATGCCTGTCACCCCGGCGATGTTGCTGATGACTTGAGCCAATTGGATATTCATTTGGACTAAAGCCTTTTGCATGCGGTTAAGGGCTTTAGCTTGGTCGCGAACCTTATTGCCACGCTGACGGACCAATGAACGCAGTGAACACACTTCGTCCGAGGGCCGAAAAGCGCCTCTCAACAGGCCATGCGTCATGAGCTGAAGGATCCACTGACAATCAAGCACATCGGACTTGCGACCGGTTATCTGTCGAGTCGCGCGGGAATTAACGAGATAAACCTCAAAACCTCGTCTATCCAGTATCTCGAAGAGCGGGATCCAATAAACCCCGGTCGCCTCCATCGCCACCACCTTGACTCCCATGGACTCAAACCAATCGGCCATGGCATGCAAATCATCGGTGAAGGTTGAAAACCTCTTAACCGGCTCAGCGCATTTCGTCGGATCAACAGCGGCCCAATGCTCACCACCGCCCACATCAACGGCAGCACAGTCGGGGTGAATAACTTCAAAACGCTTTTGGTTCTTGCGCGTCATGACAATTCCTCGCAGGATTGAACGACGCGTGCGGGGTACACGGTGGCGAGCGGATTCACTCTCTCATACGTGGTCACAGCTAGCTGTGCCGACAATGACTCCACGCCGATACCGTGCAGGCCACTCTCCCACTCGGGTGCTGATACGCCAGTGCTGGTTACGGCCTTTGCCCCGCACGCGTTCTTCAACTTTACGATGAACCAGTTTGATGCGCGACAGCGCTACGTCGAAGATGTGGCGGGGCCTCCCACATTTGATCTTCACCGGTTTTGGAATATCAGTGGGTGCCCGGGTTGGCCCGCAGGTGTGCGACCTTCTGCTCCACCCCTTTCCACTGCGGCGCATTCGGCGCAAATTGCCCGCGCAGGTACTCGACCAAGTCGGCAACCTGAGTGTTCGACAAACTGTCTTTGAACCCCGGCATATACCCCAGGTCCTTGGTGGCTGGGTTGCTGATGCCTTGCAAAATCACCTTGATCAAATTATCCGGCTGATCACTGTGCACATTGGTATTGGTCGCCAATGACGGGCTCACCCCAAATAACTTCGGCCCCAGGCCATCGGCGTGACAGGCCTTGCACGAACCTTCAAACACGCGTCGGCCATTTGGGTTCGGCACCGTGGCCGCTGCAACCTGCGCCTCAGCAGTCGCATCACTATTAAGCGACGCCAGGTACACCGCCATCGCGCGGATATCTGTCTTGGGCAACTTCGACAATTCACTCACCACCGGCCCCATCGGGCCTGCCGCCACGCCGTGGGCGTCGGAATAGCCGGTGCTGAGGTAGGTAAACAATTGATCCTCGGTCCACGGCGTCGGTGCCTTGGACAACCCCGTCAATGCCGGGGCTTCCCAGCCATCGACCCTGCCGCCAGCCAGGAACGCCTTGCCGCCCTTCTCCGCGCCCATCAGGTTGCGCGGCGAATGGCACGCGGCGCAGTGCCCCAGGCCGTTGACCAGGTAATTGCCGCGGTTCCACTGCTCACCGCGCTCTGGCTGCACAGTGATTTCGCCACGCCTTAAATTCAGCGCATTCCACCCGGCCATCAACGGCCGGATATTGAACGGAAAACGCATGGCATTCGGCGTCGGCGCCTGGCTCACCGGCGCTTGTGACATCAGGTAGGCATACAGCGCCTGCATGTCCGCCTCATTGATATTGCGAAACGCCGTATACGGAAACGCCGGGTACAAATTGCGCCCGTCGCGCCCGATGCCGTCACGCATCGCCCGCTCGAACGCCGGGTACGACCAGGCGCCGATGCCGGTTTTCACGTCCGGGGTGATATTGCTGCTGTACAGCGTGCCGAACGGTGTTTCCATCGCCAAGCCACCGGCATTGGTCGCGCCGCCTGGCGCCGTATGGCACACCGCACAATCACCCACCGCCGCCAGCAAACGCCCGCGCTCCAGGGTGGCCTTGGACCAAGTGCCCGCGCTGGGTGGCGCAATCGGTGCGATTTCATTGTGGAACGGCCAGGCCGTGGCCAACACTGCGCCCAGGGCCGCAAACAGCGCACCAAACCACCATTTTTTGCGTGTGTGCGGTGACTTGGCCGGTTCGCCCAGCGTGCCCGCATTCAATGCCGCCAACACCCGTTCCGGGGTAATCGGCAGCTCGCGGAAGCGAATGCCGGTGGCGTCGTAGATCGCATTGGCAATCGCTGCCGCGCTGGGCACCGAAGCCGACTCACCGGCGCCCATCGGCGGCTGGTCCTGGCGCGGCATCATCAGCACGTCGATCTGCGGCACTTCGGGGAAGGTCAGGATCGGGTAACCGCCCCACTCCTTGCTCGCCACCGTCGACTCTTCAAAGGTCACCCGTTCCTTCAGCACGCGGCTGGTGGACTGGATCACATTGCCGTGGATCTGGTGCTTCACGCCGGCCGGGTTGATCATCATGCCCGAGTCATGGCCGATCACCACGCGTGTCACTGACACGTCGCCGGTGTGTTTGTCGATGGCCACATCCGCCACCCACGCCGCCCATGCCGCACCGAAGCCCGGAAATTTACTGTGAATGTAACGCGCATACGCAAAGCCGCGCCCACGCAGCAAATGGTCTTCATTGGCGGTTTGCATCGGCGCGGTGCGCGGTGACCACTTGGCACGCTCGGCGGTGGACTTCACCAGGTCGATGGCGCGCTCATCCTTGAGGTAGCGCAGGCGGTATTCCACTGGGTCGACCCCGGCAGCAAACGCCAGCTCGTCGATATAGGACTCATGCGCAAAGGTGTTGGGCAAGGCCGACACGCCGCGCATCCATGAGGCACGCACGATGGGCGCCATGTCGTTGATGGTCACGCGCAAATTGTCGATGTCGTAGGGCGGGATCGAGGTGCGGTCGCCCATCTCGAACATCGCCGCCACCGGCTCGACGCGGCCGGTGAGCAACAGCGCCAGGGTCGGCGCGCCATTGGACGGGTAGCTGGTTTCAAAATCGTAGGCGGCGATGCTGCCGTCGGCGTTGAGGCCGCCGTCCACATCCATCAACTGCGCGGTGCCCTTGGGCTCCCACAGGTGTTCCTGTTCGCGGGTCAACTGCACCCGCACCGGCTTGCCCACGGCGCGCGATAACAGCAAGGCATCCGCGCAGACGTCATCGGCGCAATTGCGCCCGTAACAGCCAGCGGCTTCCATGCGGATCACGTCGATCAGCGTTTCATCACACTCCAGCAACCACGCAAGGTCAGCACGCAGCAAATGCGGGTTCTGGCTGCCCGACCACACGCGACTGCCGGCTGGCGAGTAATCCGCCACGCCGCAGGACGGGCCAATCGAGCCATGCATCTGATAGGGCCACAGGTAACTGCGCGGCATGCGCTGGCTGGCGCCCGCCAGTGCGGCGTCGACATCGCCCTGGTCCAGCACCGTGCGGCGCACGCGAGGGTTGTCGCGGATGGCCTGCTCGACGTCACTCATGTCCGGCAAGGCGTTGTTCCAGGCTTTCCAGTGCACCTGCAACTCGTGGGCAGCCTTGATCGCCTGCTCTTCGCGCAGTGCTACCACACCGACAAAATCGCGAATCACCACCACCGCGACAATCCCAGGGATATGCGCAATGGACGCCTCATCCACTCTCAACAGGCTATTGCCGACAAAATCCCCGCAGTCCAAACCGGCATACGGCGGGCGAACCACGCGGCCGTGGAGCATGCCCGGCACACGCATATCGTGCACGTAGGTCAGTTCGCCAGTGGCTTTGCCGGGGATGTCCACGCGCGCGGTGCCCTTGCCGACCAGACGGTAATCCTCGATGGCTTTTAAAGGCGCCTCGCCGCTGATGCGCAACTGGTCATGTTGGCCGCTGACCAGCTCCGCGTAGGTGGTGGTGCGCCCGTCTGCAGCGTGAATCACGCCGGCTTCAACCTTGAGGCTGGCTGTGCTCACGCCCCAGCGCCCCGCCGCCCGCGCGAGCAAAAAACGCCGCGCTTCGGCCGCCGCGTTACGCAACGGGATCGCGGAAATCTGCAAGGTCGCACTGGCGATGGTCGCGCCTTGGTTCGGCGCACGCTCGGTATCGCCCAGGACCATCTTGACCTGGTCCATGGTCAGGTCCAGTTCCTCGGCGACAATCTGCGCGAGCGAGGTGCGAATACCGGTGCCTAAATCCACATGGCCGTTGAACGCGTAGACCAGGCCGTCATCATTTACCGCGATAAACAGCCCCAGCTCCTTGGGCTTCACGGTCGGCGTGCCACCCTTGGCCACAGGGCCAGAAGGCGGCAGCACGTCATCGACGATCAACAAGACGCCGGCCTTGGCCAGCCACTGGTCACGGGAAAGTGCGGTGTCGGTCATGGTTGGCCATCCACGGTCAAAAGGTGAGCGGCACGCAGCACTGCGCGCAGGATTTCGATATGGGTGCCGCAACGGCACAGGTTGCCCGAGAGTTCGTTGCGGATCTGCGCTTCGCTGGGGTTAGGGTTGCGGTCGAGCAAGGCCTTGGCGGTCATGATCATGCCGTTGAGGCAGTAACCACATTGCGCCGCCTGCTCATCGATAAACGCCTGCTGCACCGGGTGCGGTGCCTGGCGTGTGCCAAGGCCTTCAAGGGTGACGATCTGGCGACCGACTGCGCCCGCCAGCGGGAACACACAGGAACGCGCGGCCACGCCGTCGATGATCACGGTGCAGGCACCGCACTCGCCAAGGCCGCAGCCGTATTTGGGGCCGTTGAGCGCCAGGTCATTGCGCAGCACCAGCAACAGCGGCGTATCCGCCATGGCGCTGACTTCGCGGGTGTGGCCGTTGACCTCAAGGGCTACCGTGATGGGGGGGCTGGTCATTCGCTTCGCCTGTGTCAGTTGGTGAAGCAGCTACTACACGAAACAGCCAAAAAAAAGCATCGCGGACCTGGGGCCTCGCGACACACTTGAAGGGTGAAGTGGCTACTACATCAACACAGAGCAAAATCGATGCCAGCAGGGATTATTCCTGCGGATCGTCGATCATCTTGCGCAGCAGAAACAGCACCGCCACGCGTTCCGCCGGGTTGAGGTTGCTCATGGTCAGTTCGCTGATCTGTGCGGCCCGGGGCGCGGTTTGCGCGACCAGTTCGGCGCCGCAAGCAGACAGGTCCACCACCACCTTGCGCTTGTCTTGCGGGTCCGGCTCCAGGGTAATCAGCTCCTTGGCCTTGAGCCGTTCGACGATGCCACGAATAGTCGCCTGGTCGACGGCGGTGGCCTTGACCAGTTCGGTGAGGGAACTTGCACCATGATCGCGCAATGCACACAGGGTGACGAACTGCACGGCGGTGAGCTGGGAGTCGCCGACATTCTGCTGAAAGATCGCCAGGTGGCGCTGGTAGGCCTTGCGCAGCAGGTGGCCAACTTGTTCAGAGAAAACGTAGGAATCAGGCACGGCGGGCTCGGTGGGTGATTGGCGATGGGGAGGCATGATGGCTGGCTTACCGGATCGACTCAAGTTTCTCATTGAGGAAACACGGTTAGAACTGTGGGAGCGGGCTTGCTCGCGAATACGGTGTGTCAGTCAATACATCTTTAACTGATACGCCGCATTCGCGAGCAAGCCCGCTCCCACACAAGCCCGCTCCCACATTAGGATCTTCAGCGGGCCAGAGAGGCTGCTGGGGCGACTACGTCACCGGCGATAACCACCGCCTCATCATCCAGGTACACATCACAATTGCGCAGTGGAATATCCATATGACACGGCGTCTTGCGCGTCCCGCCCACTTCGGTATTCGGCCCGGTGGAAAACAGGAAGTTGCCATAAAACGCCCGCGCGTCCATGCACATGCCGTCGTTTTTGTCATGCAAGCCCATGGCGGTCCATTGCGCCCGTGGCTGCAGGCCCCAGCCGATGTGGGAGATGCCATACACCTCGGGGTCGTTGAAATACTTCATGTAATCACGCAGGTATTCGGCCTCGAAACCACCGTGGATCTTGGTGATGAACCCCTTCTCGATCTCCAGGGTGATCTTCTCGCGGGTGTAGGTCTTGAACGGCAGCAGGATGTCGCCGATGTCCAGCACCAGCACGCCCTCGGCGGTTTCTTCGTTGGGCCAGGAAAACAGAAAGCCGCTGGGCCAATGGTCCCAGCGCCCAGGCTCATCGGCAAACCCATATTCGGTCACCGACGGGTATTGCCCCAAGGCAGCGCGAAAGTCACTGCCGGCGCGGGATTTAACATGGATCGAGCGCGCCTTTTTCAGTAACTGCTCGGCCGCCAGCACGCGCACCTTGTCTTCTTCGGTGGGCAGCATGCGCGCCAGTACTTCCGGTGGCTCCACGGCCAGCAGGATGCGCGTGCCGGTCTTGAGGATCTGCTCCTGCTCCGGCGAGTGCAGCAACATCATCGTATCGACAATCAGGTCGGCCGCTTCCAACGCACGTTGCGCAGCGATATTGCCGGTCAGCGCAGTGTCGCCGCAGTAGGCGGTCATGTCATTGCCCATCGCCCGCGGATGGTTGAACGACGGCAGCTCCACCGCATACACCTTGGCGCCCAGGCGCTGCGCCGCATCCATCGCGGCGCGCACGGTGCGCGGGTCGGAATAATGGCTCTTGAGCACGGCGACGCTCTGGGTCGGGTCGACCTTCGACAGCTTCAGCACGTGTTCAAACATCTGGGTCAGTTCGCAATCGCTTACCGGCATCTTCCTGTCTCCTGTGGGGCTGCACCAAGTTCAAGCACCGCGCTTCACTCTAGTGCGTTTTTATAGCGTATACGCCAATTAATAACGATAAGACCTGATTTGAAGGCGGACTGCAAGCAACGCGCCAAAACGTTACCTATCGAAACATGCTCAGCATTTGCTGGCTACATAGCGTTACACAAGATAAATACGGCCAAAAAATAAATTTATAACCGAAGGCTTCCTATTTCAAAAAATGAGCGTATACACTTTAAAAACCTTGCGGACAAACACCGCCGAAAATTACAAAGACAGAGGATCACGCCCCATGGGAAGCACACAAAAAATCGCCATCGTCGGTGCCGGCCTGGGCGGTGCCGCCGCTGCCACGTTGCTGCAACAAGCCGGTTTTGACGTAGACATCTACGAACAGGCGCCGGAGTTTTCCCGGCTGGGCGCGGGGATTCACATGGGCCCCAACATCATGAAAATCTTTCGCCGCATGGGCATCGAAAAGCAGCTGGACCTGATGGGCTCGCACCCCGAACACTGGTTCAGCCGTTGCGGCGAAACCGGCGACTACCTCTCGCGCATCCCGCTCACCGGCTATGGCGCTTCCTACATCACCGTGCACCGCGGCGACCTGCACGCCCTGCAGATGTCGACCCTCAAACCCGGCACCCTGCACTTCAACAAACGCCTGGAAACCCTCGAAGAAACCGACACCCAAGTGCGCCTGACCTTTGCAGACGGCGAAGTGACCTACGCCGATATCGTGATCGGCGCCGACGGCATTAATTCGAAGATTCGTGAAGAACTGCTCGGCGTGGAAAAACCGCTGTACAGCGGCTGGGTCGCGCACCGTGCGCTGATCCGTGGCGACCAACTGGCCAAGTACGACTTGAAGTTCGAAGACTGCATCAAATGGTGGACCGAAGACCGCCACATGATGGTGTATTACACCACCGGCAAACGTGACGAGTACTACTACGTGACCGGCGTGCCCCATGCCGAATGGGACTTCCAGGGCGCGTTCGTCGACAGCAGCCGCGAAGAGATGTTCGACGCCTTCAAGGGCTACCACCCCACCGTGCAGGCGCTGATCGAGTCCACTGAAAGCGTGACCAAGTGGCCGCTGCGCAACCGCAACCCGCTGCCGCTGTGGAGCCGTGGCCGCCTGGTGTTGCTGGGTGATGCCTGCCACCCGATGAAGCCACACATGGCCCAGGGCGCCGGCATGGCCATCGAAGACGCTGCGATGCTGACCCGCTGCCTGCAGGAAACCGGCATCAATGACTACCGCACCGCGTTCCAGCTTTACGAAGCCAACCGCAAAGAGCGCGCCTCCCGCGTGCAGGCGGTGTCCAACGCCAACACGTGGCTGCGCACTCAGGAAGACCCGGACTGGGTGTACGGCTACGACTTGTATGCCCAGCCACTGAAATCGGGGGTGGCCGCGTGAGCAGCTTTCTCTATGGCGGCAACGTGCAGGCCAACGGCATTCGCCAGCACTACCTGCGTTACGGCGGTAAAGGCCCGGCGCTGATCCTGATTCCAGGGATCACCAGCCCGGCGATCACCTGGGGCTTTGTCGCCGAACGCCTGGGCGCGCAATTCGACACTTACGTGCTGGATGTTCGCGGGCGCGGCTTGTCGTCCACCGGCCCCGAGTTGGATTACAGCGCCGACACCTGCAGCGACGACATTGGCGCGTTCGCCGATGCGCTCAATCTGCACAGCTACCACCTGGTCGGCCACTCCATGGGCGCGCGCTTTGCCGTGCGCAGTGCGGTGAAACATCCGCAGGGCGTGAACCGCGTCGTGCTGATCGACCCGCCCGTGTCCGGCCCCGGCCGCCGTGAGTACCCGAGCAAACTGCCGTGGTATGTCGATTCGATCCGCCAATCATTGGTCGGCATGGACGCTGAGGCGATGCGCGCTTTTTGCGCCACCTGGACGCACGAGCAACTGCAACTGCGCGCCGAATGGCTGCACACCTGTTTTGAGCCCGCCATCGTGCGCGCCTTCAATGATTTCCACGACGTTGACTTCCACCAGGACCTGCCCCACCTCAAGGCCCCTGCCCTGTTGATGGTGGCCGGGCGTGGCGGTGTGATCCTCGATGAGGATGTTGCCGAAATCCAGGGCCTGCAACCGGGTATCCAGGTCGCCCGCGTGCCCAATGCCGGCCACATGATTCCGTGGGATGACTTCGACGGCTTCTTCCACGCCCTCGGCGACTTCCTCACACAATAAGAACGGAGACCACCATGCAGAAGCCTTACCGCATCGGCCAGATCGTGCCGAGTTCCAACACCACCATGGAAACCGAAATCCCGGCGATGCTCAACGCGCGCCAGGCGATCCGCCCCGAACGTTTTACCTTTCACTCCAGCCGCATGCGCATGAAGCAAGTGCGTAAAGAGGAGTTGGCGGCGATGGACGGCGAGTCCGACCGTTGCGCCGTCGAGCTGTCCGACGCCAAGGTCGACGTGCTGGGTTATGCGTGCCTGGTGGCGATCATGGCCATGGGGTTGGGTTATCACCGCAACTCCGAACAGCGCCTGCGCAAGGCCACCGCCGATAACGACGCAAATGCCCCGGTGATTACCAGTGCCGGTGCGTTGATCGAAGGGTTGAAAGTGATGGGTGCCAAGCGCATCGCCATCGTCGCGCCGTACATGAAGCCGCTGACCGAACTGGTGGTGAACTACATCCGTGAGGAAGGCTTTGAGGTGGTGGACTGGCGCGCCCTGGAGATCCCCGACAACCTTGAAGTGGCGCGCCACGACCCGGCCAACCTGCCGGCCATCGTCGCTGGCATGAACCTGGAAGGCGTCGACGTGATCGTGCTTTCGGCCTGCGTGCAGATGCAGTCGCTGCCCGTGGTGGCCAAGGTCGAGGCGCAAACCGGCAAACCGGTGCTCACCGCCGCCATCGCCACCACCTACGCGATGCTCAAAGCCCTGGGCCTGGAACCCATCGTGCCCGGTGCCGGTGCTTTGCTCTCCGGTGCGTACTAAGTGAAGCTGTTGTGGCGAGGGAGCTTGCTCCCGCTGGGGCGCGAAGCGGCCCTGAAAAAACGCGAGCGCTGCGCACTCCAGCGCGAGCAAGCTCGCTCGCCACAGGGCAGGTGCACCTTCCAGAATCAGGGGATAAAACAATGAGTGACCAATCCGCCGATGCCAATTACCAAGGCGTCTGGGGCAACCGCATCGGCTTTGGCAAAAAGGCCGCCCTGCTGATGATCGACTTCATGCAGGGCTACACCACCGAAGGCGCGCCACTGTTCGCGCCGGGCGTGGTCACGGCTGTGGCTGAAAGCGTCGAGTTGCTGGCCAGTGCGCGCCAACACGGGATTGCGGTGGTGCACACCAATATCCGCTACCATCCCGGCCATTTCGCCGACGGCGGTATCTGGGTCAAGAAAGCCCCAGTGATGAAAGACATGGTCGACGGCAACCCGCTCGCGGCGTTCTGCGCCGAGGTGTTGCCCCAGGCCGATGAAGTGGTGATCACCAAGCAGTACGCCAGTGCGTTTTTCGGCAGCAGCCTGGCACCGATGCTGCACGCTCAAGGCATCGACACCGTGGTACTGGCCGGCTGCTCCACCAGCGGTTGCATTCGTGCCACCGCGGTGGATGCAGTGCAACACGGGTTTCGCACCATCGTCGTGCGCGAATGTGTGGGTGATCGACACCCGGCGCCCCATGAAGCCAACTTGTTCGACATCGACAGCAAGTATGGCGACGTGGTGAGCAAGCAGGAGGCGATGAGCAAGTTCAGGGAGCAATAACGATTCACCAGGAACCACGACAAAGAGCGTGGTCCGGAAAAAACTGAGCGTCTCCCACTTTGGAATGCAATCGAATGTGGGAGCGGGCTTGCTCGCGAATGCGGTCTGTCAGTTAAAAATGTACTGACTGATCCACCGCTTTCGCGAGCAAGCCCGCTCCCACACTTGATCTCCTCCAGCAGGGAAATCTCAGTCTTCTGACACTGCCTTTGGAAGTCGCTTCTACAGCACTCCGAAGTGCTGGAACAAAAGCGGCTGTATAAAAACCATAAGTCACCGCCAGGAGACACCCCAATGCCCATTGCGAATGCAGCGCCCGCGACCACGGTCGCCGACCCCGTTACCACGCTCTACCACAAGGTCACCTGGAAGCTGATTCCGTTCCTGTGTTTCTGCTACCTGGCCGCCTACCTCGACCGCATCAACATCGGCTTCGCCAAACTGCAGATGCTCGACCAGCTGCACTTCAGTGAAACCGCATTCGGCCTTGGCGCCGGGTTGTTTTTCGTCGGCTACATCATCTTCGAAGTGCCGAGCAACCTGGTGCTGGAACGGGTCGGCGCGAAGATCTGGATCGCGCGCATCATGATCACCTGGGGCCTGCTTTCGGCGTGCACCATGCTGGTCACCTCCACCACCCAGTTCTACATCCTGCGGTTTCTGCTCGGCGCTGCCGAAGCCGGTTTTTTGCCGGGCGTGCTGTATTACCTGACCACCTGGTTCCCGACCCATCGGCGCGGCCGCATCATTGCGCTGTTCATGATCGGCCTGCCGCTGTCCAGCGTGATCGGCGGCCCGTTGTCCGGCTGGATCATGGGCCACTTCGACAACATGGGCGGCTTGCGCGGTTGGCAGTGGCTGTTTTTGATCGAAGCAGTGCCCAGCGTCTTGCTCGGCGTGCTGACCTTCTGGGCGCTGCCCAACACCTTCCAGCAAGCCAAATGGCTGTCGGACGAAGAAAAAGCCCTGCTCGAAAATGAGCTGCGCAAGGACGAAGCCGACGCCACCGGCAGCAAGCACAGCTTCCGCGACGGTTTCTTCAACCTCAAAGTGTGGATGCTCGGCGGTATCGACTTCTCGATTCTGCTCAGCGCCTACGCCATGGGCTTCTGGATGCCGACGTTCATCCGCAACGCCGGGGTGACCGACACCTTCCATATCGGCATCCTTACCGCGTTGCCCAGTGTGGCAGCGTTGCTCGGCATGCTGCTGATCGGCGCCAGCTCCGATAAACACCGTGAACGCCGCTGGCACATCATCGTGCCGTTTTTCATCGGCGCGGCGGCGATGGCCACCAGCACTTTCTTCACCCATAACGTGGCGGCCACCGTGCTGCTGTTCGCCATCGCCTCAGCCGCGATCATCGGCGCCGTGCCGGTGTTTTTCAGCCTGCCGGCGACTTTTCTCAAAGGCACCGCAGCGGCCACAGGCTTTGCCCTGGCCTGTTCGGTGGCGAATATCGCCGGCCTGGTGAGCAACTCGTTGATGGGGGTGGCGATCGACGTCACCGGCAGCAGCGCGGGTGCCTTGTGGTTTTTCGCCGGCTGCCTGATCCTCAGCAGCTTCCTGGTCATCGCCTTGCCGGCGAAACTGGTGAACCGTTAACAACAACAATTTTTGCGGATGAATCACCATGCAAGGTTTTCTGAAAAGCTGTGCGCTGCTCGTGGCGGTCGGCCTGTGTGCCGGCACCGCGCAGGCGGCGGAAAAAGTCATCTTCGACACCGACTTCAACGTGCTCAACGATGACGGCCAGGCCTTTATCATGCTCGCCCAGTTGCATGCGCAAAAACGCATCGAGCTGCTGGGCATGACCCTGGTCAGCGGCAACGCCTGGGTTGACCAGGAACAGGTCGATGCGCTCAAGGCCGTCGAACGCATGGGCGTAGAGAAAGAGGTCGGCGTCTACTCGGGCGCCGCCTACCCGCTGCTGCATGACTACGCCACCTATGAGGCCGAAAAAACTCTTTTCGGCTCCGGCTGGCCGGGCGCGTTCAAGAACCCGCGCCCCACCTCGCCGACGCAGTTGATCGCGCCACCGGATGGCTTGGCCACCCACACCAAACTGCGCAGTGAAACCGCCGCGCAGTTTATTGTCGAAAGCGTACGCGCCAACCCGCACCAAGTGACCCTCCTCGCCGTTGGCCCGTTGACCAACATCGCCCTGGCGATTCGCTCGGCGCCGGACATCGTGCCGCTGATCAAGCGCATCGTGTACATGGGCGGCGCGCTGGAGATTCCGGGCAACACCACGCCGGCGGCGGAATTCAACTGGTGGTTCGACCCGGAGGCCGCGAAGATCGTATTGCGCTCGCCGATTGAACACGTCATTTTCCCGAATGATGTGTGCGAGAAAGTCACCTTCGACAAATCGGTGTACCAGCGCGTGATTGCCCAGAAAGGCGCGATTGCCGACCTGTACAAACATGAGTTCGGGCCGCTGTTCGACAAAGACCCCAGCTATCACAGCTTCACCTGGGACAGCCTGCCGGCGCTGTTCCTGGTCAGCCCGGAGATCGTCACGCAGTCGCGCGATTTGTGGGTGGACGTAGACGCAACCTTCGGCGCGGATTACGGCCGCGCACTGGGTTACAAGAAAGGTGCGCCGTTGGGCACGCAAAAGGCGAAAGTGGTATTCGAGGTGGATCAGAAGAAATTCTGGGATGGCTACGTCAACCTCGTGACCCTGCCGACTCCGGTCAAACACTGACCGGTTGATCGCTCCCACCTTGCGTGGGAGCGATCTTCATTCAGCCTGCCAGGGCAAAACCGCGCTGCAGATCCTCGATCAGCGCCGCCACATCTTCCAAGCCGATATGCAAGCGCACCAGCGGGTTCAAGGCACGGTCCGCCGTACTCTCGCGGTCGTGGGTATCGGCCACGGTGACCAGGCTTTCGTAACCGCCCCACGACGCGCCCAAACCGAACAGCTGCAAGGCATCGATAAAGCGCTCCACGTAAGCTGCGTCTGCATTCGCCAGTTCAAACGACAACAAACCATTGCTGCCGGTGAAATCCCGGCGCCACAGCGCATGCCCTGGATGCTCGGGCAATGCTGGGTGAAACACGCGCTTCACTTGGGGTTGCGCCTGTAGCCAGTGCGCAATCTCTACGGCCTGGCGCTCGTGCACGTCCAGGCGTGAAGCCAAGGTGCGCGCACCACGCAGGATCAAGTAAGCATCGTCGGCGCTGACCGCGTTGCCGAAGGTATCGCTCATTTTGCCCAGCGCCGGCCAGGCGGCTTCAGAGGTGCACACACTGCCCATCATCACATCGCTGTGACCGCCCAGGTATTTGGTCAGGGCCATGATGGAAATGTCTGCGCCCAATGCCAGCGGCCGGTACAGGTAGCCCGAGCCCCAGGTGTTGTCGACGGCCAGCAGGATGTTGCGTGACTTGCACAACGCCGCCATCGCCGGCAAATCGCACAGTTCATACAGCAGCGAGCCCGGCACTTCGGCGTAGACCAGCCTGGTATTGGCTTGCAGTTGCGCGCCCAGACCCGTCGCATCGGGCGCGAAGTAGCTGACCTCAATGCCGAATGGCTGCAGAAACTCGCGAGCCAGCTTACGCACCGGCGAATACACCGCGTCGGTGATCAGCACATGATCGCCGGGGCGCAGGTAGGCCAGGAACACCTGAGCGGCTGCCGCCAGCCCGGTGCCGTAGAGCCGCGTGCGATAGCCACCTTCCAGCTCCGTGACCAAGTCTTCCAGTGCGTGGGACGTGGGGTTGCCACGCGCGCCGTAGCTCAACACCCGCTCGCTGTCACGCCGCGCGCGGGCGTCGCGCATCTGCGCCAGGTTATCGAACAGCACCGTGCTCAAGCGCGTGATCGGTACATTTACCGCGCGGCCGCCGTGGCCCTTTTCGGTACGCGCGGCGTGGATCAGCCGCGTGCGCACGCGCGACGGCGGCGTCAGTGGCTTGAGGCTGGCGATTTCCGCTTCGCTCATCTGCGCCAACAGGCCGATTTCCCAGGCCAGGTACTGGCGCGCGGCGTCCTTGTTGCCGCTGTGGCGGTCGTGGGTGAAAAACAGGAAGTCGATGCACTGCGCGTCAGGCGGGGTTTGCGGGCTGTCGCTGACCGGCAAACCCGCTGCGGCCCAGGCTGCGAAACCGCCGTCCAGCAGCCTCGCCGACAGGCCTTCGGCAGCAAAGGCCGCCAACGCCGGATCATCCGCGACCAGCACCAAAGGCCGATGATCAGTTTTCAAGCGTGACCGAATCGACCATTGCGAGCCCGCAATATGCCCCTTGCGATACAGCATGCTCGGGCGCAGGTCGATCAGGTTGACGTCATTCAATTCCAGCGCCAGCGCCTGGGCACTGATCAACGGCAGCGGCTCATACGCCACCGGCTGCAGCACTGGCAAGGCCAGGCCGCTGTGGATGCCGCCGCTCAACACATAGGCTTCGTGCCCCAACTGGCGCAGCCAGCTGGCCACAATCGGCGCGCGCACGCCATCGCTGTCCACCAGCACAATGCGCGCCTGACGCACGCCGATGTACAGGTCGGTGGACTGGATCAACTGCCCGCCCGGGGTATGCTGAGAACCCGGCAAACTGCCGACGGCGAACTCTTCGCCAGTGCGCACATCGCACAGGAACAGGCTGCGCTGCGCGTCACCCGCCCAGTCTCGAACCTGATCCACCGAGACATTCACCACCCCTGCCCGCTCAGCCAATTGCCGCGCGGCCTGGCGTTGTTGGGCCAGGTCGGTGCTGACCTGCTCGCTGTAACGTCGGGTGCTGCCGTGCTCCAGCTGGAAATCTTCCAGATACCAGCCTTGCGTGCCGTTCTCCAAGGCATAGATCGGGTTTTTCAAGCCAAGATTGATCAGCGTTTGCGCGCCGATAATGCTGCGAGTGCGCCCCGCGCAATTGACCACGATTGGCGTGCTGTCATCCGGCACCAGATCATGCACGCGGTAGCCCAATTCGCCATTCGGGCAGCAGATGGAACCGGGAATAGTCATCTTGCGGTATTCATCGAACGGCCGACCGTCCAGCACCACCAGCGGCTCGCCACGCGCCTGCCACTGCGCCAATTGCCGCGCGGTGACGTGGGGCGTGTGGCTGGCCTCTTCGACCAATTCGCCAAACGCTTTGGACGGCACGTGCACACCGGCAAACAGCTGCAAACCTGCCGCTTGCCAGCCCTCGGCGCCGCCCGCCAATACATGCACCTGGTTGTAGCCCAGCGCCTGCAGGCGCTCGGCTGTGCGGGCCGCCACTTCACCGCCGTCCTGATCGTAGATCACCAGGCGCACCTGCGGGTTGGGCGCCAGGCGGCGCACTTCCAACTCCAGCCGGCTATAGGGCAAATTCACCCCGTGGAACAGGTGGGCTTCGCCGTATTGCCCGTGTTCGCGCACGTCGAACACGGCGATTTCCTGCCCGTCGAACAGCCATTGCTGCAGTTGACTTGGGGTGATGGTCTGGCTCATGGAAGTCCCAACAAAGTAAGAAAAGAGTTACTGCAACGCCAACGAGCGCTCGCCCGGTGCTACTTCGCGACCTTTGGCATAGGCACGCTGCACCGCCGGCCGCGCTTTGATGCGCAGGCGCCAGGCCTGGATATGCGGGTAGTGGGCCAGGTCCTGACCCTGGCGCAGCGGCTGAATCCACGGAAAGATCGCCATATCGGCCACTGAATACTCGCCCGCCACATACGGCACTTCGGCCAGGCGCTGCTCCAGCACGCGGTAGAGCCGCGTGGCTTCGGCATTGAGCAGGTCGAGGGCGAACGGGATCGGTTCCGGTGCCTTCTCCTTGAACACCTGCAACTGGCTCAGATACGGGGTGATATGCCCGACTTGCCAGAACAGCCATTCCTGGACGTTTTGCCGCTCGGCAGTGCCGGCCGCTGGCAGGAATTGCCCGGCGCTGTCGGCCAGGTAATTGAGGATCGCACCGGACTCGAAAAGGCTCAGCGGTGTTTCGTGGCGATGGTCGACAATCGCTGGAATCCGCCCGTTGGCGCTGATGCGTTGGAAGCTGGCGTGCTTCTGCTCGCCTTCACGGATGTTCACCGGCAGCAGGCGGTATTCAAGGCCAAGCTCTTCGAGCAGGATGCCGACTTTGAGGCCGTTGCCGGTTGGCCAGTAATACAGATCAATCATAAAAAAACACCGCCCTCTGATCGTCTGATCGTTCCCACGCTCTGCGTGGGAATGTCGCTTGGGACGCTCTGCGTCCCGGGGTTAAGCGTGACGCGGAGCGCCACAGGAAGCATTCCCACGCAGAGCGTGGGAACGATCAGTACGCGCGAATCGACGGCGCCATCTGCGAGGCGTTGTAGTTGAGGATGCGCCCGTCCGCTTCCACGCCATAACGGCCGTTCAGCGATTCCAGCGGCAAGCCGTAGAGGTGGAAGTGCAAGGTGGCCTGTTCGCCTTCAACCTTGATGCCATGCAGGTCTTCACCGAGAAACGAGATCGACGTACCCGGCTGCACGATCACTTCTTTCTCCAGCGTCAAGGTGGTGAAACCCGGCGCGCGGCCTTCGTCATTGCGCGCATAAACGTAGTTTATTTCCTGGCCTTCAATGGCGCTGATGATCGCCCAGGTCTCATGGTTGTGCGCGATGGTGCTTTTGCCCGGCAACAGCGAGTTGAGGTACAGCGTCGGGGTGTCGCCGTCGTCATTCAGGCGATAACGGAACGCCGTGCTGCCCTGCCCCGGCACCGGCGCGGGGAAGGCGTCGAAGTTGAACAGGTCGCGGCGCTCGGCTAGGGTTTCCAGCAGGCTGACGACTTCTACCAAAGCCGCACGGTCTACGCCGCGCTGGTTGATGACGCGGATTTGCTGCAAGAACGCTTCGATGACAGCAGCACGGTTTACGCTACTCATGACGGTTTTCCTCTTATCAGACTGACAGGCTGTAACGGCTCAAATTGGTCAACAGGTACGGGTCGTGGGCGATGGGGCCACGGCGCCCCGAATCACCCAGGGCATGGCGCAGGAACGTCTGGGTGCGTTCGCTGCCGGGGTTCTGGAAGATCTGCGCGGCGCTGCCGTGCTCGACAATCACGCCGTTTTCGGTGAAGTACACCAGGTCGCTGATCTCTTCGGCGAAGCGCATTTCGTGGGTGACCAGCACACAGGTCATGCCCTCTTCGGTGAGTTCGCGGATCACCGTCAGCACTTCGCCGACGGTTTCCGGGTCGAGTGCCGAAGTCACTTCGTCGAACAGGATCAGCTCCGGGCGCATTGCCAGGGCGCGGGCAATCGCCACGCGCTGCTGTTGGCCGCCGGACAACTGGCCGGGATAAGCATCAGCCTTGTGCTCCATGCGCACCTTGGCCAGCAGCGCTCGCGCGTCTTTTTCGGCGTCGGCACGGTTGCGGCCGAGCACTTTGCGTGGGGCGATCACCAGGTTTTCCAGCACGGACAGATGCGGGAACAGGTTGTATTGCTGGAACACAAAGCCGACGCGCTTGCGTAGCTCGATGCGCTGGGCTTCATGGGCCAGGGTGTCGACGCGGGTTTCACCCACACGAATGCTGCCGCGCTGGGGCTGCAACAACCCGGTGATGCAACGCAAAATCGTGGATTTGCCCGAGCCGGACGGGCCGATGATCGACACGGCCTGGCCACGATGCACATCCAGGTCAATGCCCTTGAGCACCGGGTTGCTGGCGAACGACAGGTGGATATCCCGCAGGCTCACCAGGGGTTCAATAGAAGGCATAGCGGCGCTCCAGGTGTTGGGTCAGGCGGGAGATCGGATAGCAGTAGGCGAAGAACAGCACCAGCAGGCTCAGGTAAATCACCACGGTAAAGCCGGTCAGGTTCACGGTGTTGCTGGCGATCTGGGCGGTGTCGATCACGTCATGCACACCCACCAGGGAGGCCAGCGCGGTGCCCATGGTCACCACCGCATACAGGTTCATCCACGGTGGCAACATGCGTTTGAAGCACTGCGGCAGGATGATCGAACGGAACAGCTGGCCACGGGTGAATGCCAGTGAGCGCGCAGCTTCCCATTGGGTGCTGGGGATCGAACCGATGGCGCCCCGGAAGATCTCCGCCACGTTGGCACTTGCGGGCAACGCCAGGCCAATGGTGACCTTGACCCAGTCGGGGAACGACACGTAGCTGCTGCCGATATGGATCTCGAACGGGAACACATAGGTGGTGAAATAGATCAGCACCAGCCACGGTGCATTGCGAAACACCTGCACCCACAGCCGTGCGACAAACCCCAGCGGCGACAGCGCCAGCGCGCCGATCAACAGGCCGAGCAGCGAGCCGATGGCAATCGCCAGCAGGCTGATCAGGATGTTCTGGCCAAAACCTGCGACCAGCGCCGGCGACCACTGCCACAACGCCGACAGCACCGGGAATGAATCAATGGCCATAGCCGGGCATCCTCAGGCGCGCTTCCAGCCAGCGCCCCACACAATTGACGATAAAGCTGAGCAGGCCGAAGAAACTCAGGATCAGGATCATCAGCTCCAGTACGTTGTCGCTTTGGGTCCAGATCATGATCGCGGCGTAGGTGATGTCGCCCACGGCGATGGCCGAAGCCACCGCGGTCATCTTCACCAGGTCGATCAGGTTGTTGATCAGCGACGGCAAGGCAAAGCGCAGTGCCAGCGGCAGCTGCACATTCCATAGCAATTGACGACTGCTGAAGGCCAACGAACTCGCGGCTTCCAGCGTCACCGCAGGCACCGCCTCGATGCCGGCGCGCAAAGCCTCGGCATGAAACGCACCCTTGTGCAGGGAAATCACGATCACCACCCAGGCAAACGGCGTCAGCGGGTTGGCCGCGCCCACCGCTTGGGTCAGCAGCATGTTCAATACCAGGAAGGCGCAATACAGCTGCACCAGCGTCGGCGTATTACGCGTGACCTCGACAAACACCCGTGCCGGTTTGGCCAGCCACGGGTTGCCCGAGGTCAGCATGGCCGCCAGGCTGATGCCCGCCAACAGGCTGCCGACAATGGTGAACAGGCACAGCAAGCCGGTGGTCAGCGCGCCCTGGACCAGCGTGCCGCGTTGGTAGGCGTCCAGCAGAAAGGTGTAGTTCAGGCCGAACCCGGCAGCCCAATGGACGAACGCCTGCATCATTGCAACTGTCCGCAGGCAGCCGCGATCCGCCGCCCCGCCTCTGCCACGCTGTCGGTCGCAGTGGCGATGGACAGGCGAAACCACGGCGACAGGCCATAGGCACTGCCCGCCACGCCGGCCACGCCCTCTTCCAGCAACCAGGCCACCAGGTCTTCGTCGCTGTCGATGCGCTGGCCGTCCGGGCGAGAGCGGCCCAACAGCCCGGCACAGCGCACGAACACGAAAAAGCCGCCTTGGGGTTCGAGGACTTCCAGGCCTTCAACGTTTCTCAGCGCGGCAACCAGAATGTCGCGGCGCAATTGATAGGCCGCGACCTGCTCCGCCAGAAAGCCCAACCCGCCGCTATAGGCCGCCAAGGCCGCCGCCTGCCCTACCGATGAAGCACCGGAAGTGGATTGCGATTGCACCACCACCATTGCATCCGCCAGTTTTTTGGGCCCGGCGCCAAAGCCGATGCGCCAGCCGGTCATGGCGTAGGTCTTGGACACGCCGCCCACCAGTAAGCAACGGTCAAGCAAGTCCGGCGCGACATTCAGCAGGCTTTGGGCCGGGTGACCGTCAAAGCGGATGTGTTCGTAAAGCTCGTCCAGCAGCACCAGCACCTGAGGATGGCGGCGCAGCACCTCGGCCAACTCACGCAGCTCGTCGGCGTTGTACACCGCACCACTGGGGTTGCCGGGGCCATTGAGGATCAGCCAGCGCGTGCGCTGGGTGATGTGTTGCTCCAACTGCGCCGGCCGCAACTTGCAGCCCTGCTCCAGCGCGCATTCGATAAACACCGGCTCGCCGCCGTTGAAGCGCACGCTGTCCGGAAACGACGGCCAGTAAGGTGTCGGCACCAACACCTCATCGCCGTCATCCAGCGTGGCAGCAAACGCGTTGAAGATGATTTGCTTGGCGCCGTTGGCAATCACGATGGACGACAACGGATAGTCCAGACTGTTTTCTGCGCCCAGCTTGCGTTGCACTGCCAGGCGCAACGCCTTGACGCCCGGCGTCGGCGTGTATTTGGTGGCACCCGCCGCGATGGCGGCGTAAGCGGCTTGTTTGATGTGTTCCGGGGTGTCGAAATCCGGCTCGCCGGTGGTCAGGTCAAGGATATCGCGCCCGGCGTCACGCAATTCGGTGGCGCGGGATTTGGCGGCGGCGTTGGCCGACAGCGCGACGCGCTGCACGCGTGTGGACAAGCGTACGGTCATGGCTGCACCTCAAGGACTTTGCCGGGGTTGAGCAGGTTATGTGGGTCGAGCGCCTGCTTGATGCGGCGCATCAGGTCCAGCTCCACCGCGCTCTTGTAGCGGCTGAGCATGCCGACCTTGCGCTGGCCGATGCCGTGTTCGGCACTGATCGAACCACCGTGGGCGTGGGCGCTGTCATGCACCAGGGCGCTTAACTCGGCGTAATGGGCCATGTGCGCGTCCACCGTTGAATCCAGCGGGTGTGCCACGTTGTAATGCAGGTTGCCGTCGCCCAAGTGGCCGAAGGTGAAGTTGCGTACGCCGGGGAAGTGCTGCTGCAGCAATGCATCGGTGTGCGCGACGAACGCCACAACCTGGGAAATCGGCACCGAGATATCGTGCTTCATAGTGCGCCCGGCGCGCTTTTGCGCCTCGCTCATGTTCTCGCGCAGCAGCCACAGGGCCTCGCTTTGCGCCAGGCTTTCGGCGATCAAGGCATCACTGATTAGTTGCTGTTCGAAGGCATCGCCCAGCACCTGTTCGAAGGCTTCGCGGGCATGTGCTTCGCCGTGATTATCGGAGAGCTCAATCAAGGCAAACCAAGGCTGGCAGGCTGTTTTGAAAGGCTGCGGGCCGTCCGCAAACTGCTCGCGCAACAGCGCCAGGCAATCGGCGGTGAGCAGTTCGAAGGCCGTCAGGTTGGCGCCAAACCCGGCGCGGGCATGGGACAGGAACGCTACCGCCTGGGCCAGTTCATCAAAGGCTAATAACGCCGTAGCCTGGGCTTGCGGCAACGGGAACAACTTTAAGGTGGCAGCCGTGATAATCCCCAGCGTGCCTTCACTGCCGATGTACAAATCGCGCAGGTCGTAGCCGGTGTTGTCCTTGCGCAGGCCACGCAGACCGTGCCAGATCTCGCCTTCAGCGGTCACCACTTCCAGGCCCAGCGTCAACTCGCGGGTGTTGCCGTAACGCAGCACGGCGGTGCCGCCAGCATTAGTGCCCAGGTTGCCACCGATGGTGCAACTGCCCTCGGCGCCCAGGCTAAGCGGGAACAAGCGGCCGGCCTCGCGGGCCACGCCCTGGATGTTCTGCAAGATACAGCCTGCTTCCACCGTGAGCGTGTCGTTATCGGTGTCGACCTGGCGCACGCGGTTCATGCGGTCGAGCAACAGCAACACCGAACGCCCGCTGGCATCCGGCGTGGCGCCGGCCATCAGCCCGGTGTTGCCGCCCTGCACCACGATGGGCGTGCGCAAGGCCACGCAGGCACGCACCACCGCGGCCACTTCGTCGGTAGTGGCCGGGTGCACCGCCGCGATGACCTGGCCGGTGTAGCGACCCTGCTTGTCGGTGAGGTACTGGGCCGCTTCATCACTGGTCTGTACATGGGCCGCGCCGAGCAGTTGTTGCAAGGTAGCGAAAAGCGCTTCACTCATGGCTGTACTGCTCGTGCAGATCACGCAGGGCCTGGGACGGCGCCATGCCGGTGCGTTCGCCGAGGGCGATCAGGAAACCGCTTTTATGCCACTCGCGCACGATGGCATCGAGCTTGGCCTGGGTGTCGTGTTCGCCCTTGCGAACCCAGATCACCGATTTGGACGGAATCAGGTCGCCCGGCAGTGGAATTTCATAGCCGTCCCACTCGGCTTCGCTGAGCAACGCATGCATGGTCGGGCTGACGTGCACCGCCGCCACACACCCATTGCCGCGCAGCGACAACAACGATTCGGACTGGCTGCGGAACGCCTTGATCTGCGCACCGTAGGTTTCCTGCAGCGGCTTGATGAAGTTGCTGCCCTGGGACACGCACACCGGCTTGCCCTTGAGATCGGCCCATTGTTTGATCCCGGCACCTTTGCGAATCAACGCCGCGCCGCCGACTTCTTCATACGGTGTGGGCACGTAATCGAGGATCTCGGCGCGCTCTTCGGTGAACTGCATATTGGCGATCAGGATGTCGACCTTGCCCTGTTGCAGGAACTGCACGCGGTTGGGCGCCAGCACCGAAACGGTCTTGGTCTCGACACCCAGTGCCTGGCCGATACCTTTGGCCAGTTCGACGTTGTAGCCCAGGTGCTCGCCGGTCTTGGGGTCGATGGTGCCGAACGGCGGGCCGCTGAGGATCACGCCGACGCTGATGGCATGGCGTTGCTGGATCTTGTCGAGGGTGGCATCGGCGTGGGCGAAACCGGCGCACAGGGCCAGGCCAAGTGCGGTGAGGGTTTTAAACGGCATGCTCAGGCCCCCTTGAACTGGTGTTGCAATTCCACCAGCGCCGGCGATGCCGGGCTGATGCGGTTACGGGTCTGGGCGTCGATCAGCCAACCGCTGCGGTGCAGTTCCTTGACGATCGGGTCGAGTTTGGCCTGGGTGTCGCTTTCGCCGCGACGGGTCCAGATCACCGACGGCGCCGGGTTGAGTTCCGGGCTGATGGCGCGGTAGTCCTTCCATTCGGCGCTGTCGTTGATCAGCGGGTTGATCAGGGTGGAGTCATGCACCGCCGCCACGCAGTTGTTGCCACGCAGGGCCAACAGCGATTCGGACGAGCTCTTGAATGCCTTGATCTGTGCGCCGAACTCGGTCAGCGGCTTGACGTAGCTGCTGCCCTGGGAGGTGCACACGGGCTGGCCCTTGAGGTCTTCCCAGCGGGTAACCTTGCTGTCCTTGAGTACCGCCGCGGTGCCGCCGATGCGGTAGAACGGGGTTGGCACAAAACCGAGGATTTCACCGCGCTCGGCGGTCCATTCCATGTTGGCGATCAACAGGTCGACTTTGCCTTGCTGCAGGAACTGCACGCGGTTGGCGGGCAATACCGGCACCAGCTGCACTTGGGCGTTAAGCTGACGCCCCAGTTCGTTGGCCAGGTCGACGTTCAAGCCCTTGGGCTTCTGCGTGGCCGGATCAATGCTGCCAAACGGCCCGCCGGACAGCAGCACGCCAACCACCAGCACATGCCGCTGTTCGATTTTGTCCAACGTCGCATCGGCCTGGGCCGCCACGCTGCCGCCCAGGGCGATCATCGATCCCAGGGCCACCGGCAACCATTTCTTGAACATCATTGGACTTCCCCCTGGCGAATGATCGGCGTACCCCGACCTGATGGAGGGGCATGCTAGGGAGAGTGCGCCAGCAACGGAAATGCAAATATCTCATATCGTTATAACTTGCCGTGTAAGGGCGACCTTTGATTCAGGCATAACCCTTTATTTGCTGGCACTTATAAAAATCCGCCTCAACAACACATTAAAATCTGTAATGTTTAACTTCACAGTCCTGATATAAAACCGCCTTCGGAAATGGCCTATGTCGACGCTAGACCTGGAACTGCTGCGCACTTTTATCGCCGTGGTTGACCACCACAGCTTCGCCGAAGCCGGCACGCACCTGGCGCGTACCCAGTCGTCCGTGACCCAGCACATGCAGCGCCTGGAGCAGCAAGTGGGCGTGAGCCTGTTCGAAAAGCGCGGCCGTCAGAAGCAGTTGACCGAGCCGGGCTTGCAGCTGCTGCGGCATGCGCGGCTGATGCTGTCGCTCAATGACGACGCGTTGAATTCGCTGCGTGAAAGCAGCTTGAGCGGCGTGTTGCGCATTGGTTCGCCGCATGACATCGCGGACACTATCTTGCCGCCGATCCTCAGCCACATCGCCCGCTCGGCCCCGCGTTTGCGCCTGGAGATTGATGTGGGGCGTAGTCCGTTTTTGATGGATGACTTGCACCGGGGCAAGGTGGACATGGTGATTTCCACGCGTTCGGATCCGAACCTGGAGGGGTTTGCGTTGCGTACTTCACCGGTATGGTGGATTTGTTCGGCGCAGTACATTCACCAGCCCGGTGAACCGCTACCGTTGATATTGGTGGATGAACCGAGCATTTATCGGCGGTATGCGCTCGAGGCGTTGGAGCAGGCGAATATTCCTTGGCGGCAGGCGTACCTGGCGTCGAACCTGATTGGCATCAAGGCCGCGACCCGCGCGGGGTTGGGGGTGACGCCGCGCAGCATGGAAATGTTAGGGCCGGACATGCGTGTGTTGGGGGAGACGGATGGGCTGCCGCGTTTGCCTGAGGTGACGTATTACTTGTGGATTCGGCCGAATACGGCGAATCCGATTGCGCGTAAGGCTTATGATTTGATTCGGGGGAGTCAGGGGTTGTGAGGTTTTTGTCGGGGTGGGGGTTGTGTACATATCCGTTATTTTTGTGATGGCTGATATGGGTTCCGCTCTTACAGCGGGTCACTTTTGAAAAGAGCCCAAAAGTAACCAAAAGGCTCTTGCCCCACCACTCGGCACCTCGCCTAGGCTCGGTGTGCCCTCACGCAGGCTTTGGAGCGGGGGCCGCCGCGATGGGCCATCCTTGGCCCAGCGCGGCTAAACCGGCGTCCTGCCGGTTTACCCCCGCTCCAAAGCCTGCGTTCGGCCAGCGTGGTTGACGGGGCGCCTAAGATCAAAATCAAGATCAAGATCTACAGCACGGCGGCCTAGTAGCCGACCTGAGTGGTTAGATCAAAAGCAAAATCGAGGCGGCCTGGCAGCCGACCTGTTTACTGAAGCTGTTCTCGGTCTAATTGTGGGAGCGGGCTTGCTCGCGAATGCGGTGTGTCAGTCAGCTTATTTGTAACTGACACACCCCATTCGCGAGCAAGCCCGCTCCCACATTTGGAGCTCAGTACATCAGGTAGATGTATGTACTCGGTCAAAGGTGGGAGCTGGCTTGCCTGCGAAGGCATCAACTGTGTCTCACTGATGTGCCGAGGTGTCTGCATCGCAGGCAAGCCAGCTCCCACAGAAAAGCAGGTCTCTCTTTGCCCTGTTTTTGCTGTGCTGTTGCCCTGCTTCTGCTTCAACCACTCAGGTCGGCTACTAGGCCGCCGTGCTGTAGATTTTGATCTTGATCTGACAGGCCCCGTTAACCACGAGTGGTTAGATCAAAAGCAAAAGCGAGGCGGCCTGACAACCGACATGTTGTTGGAAACTGAACTCGGTTGAATTGTGGGAGGGGGCTTGCTCCCGATGGCGGTGTGTCAGTTGATGTAGCTGGTGAATGGCCCACCGCATTCGCGAGCAAGCCCGCTCCCACATTTTGAGCTCAGTACATCAGGTAGATGTGTGTACTCGGTCAAAGGTGGGAGCTGGCTTGCCTGCGAAGGCATCAACTGGGTTTGCCTGATGTACCGAGGTGTCTGCATCGCAGGCAAGCCAGCTCCCACAGAAAAGCAGCTCTGCTTCTGATCTGTTTTTGCTGTGCTGTTGCCCTGCTTCTGCTTCAACCACTCAGGTCGGCTACTAGGCCGCCGTGCTCTTGCTTTTGATCTTGATCTGACAGGCCCCGTTAACCACGAGTGGTTAGATCAAAAGCGAAAGCGAGGCGGCCTGACAGCCGACCTGTTGTTGGAAACTGAACTGGGTTAAATGTGGGAGGCGGCTTGCTCCCGATGGCGGTGTGTCAGTCGGCTTATTCTTAACTGGCCCACCGCATTCGCGAGCAAGCCCGCTCCCACATTTTGAGCTCAGTACATCAGGTATATGTGTGTACTCGGTCAAGTGTGGGAGCTGGCTTGCCTGCGATGGCATCAACTGGTTATGCCTGATGTACCGAGGTGTCTGCATCGCAGGCAAGCCAGCTCCCACAGAAAAGCAGCTCTGCTTCTGATCTGTTTTTGCTCTGCTGTTGCCCTGCTTTTGCTTCTACCACTCAGGTCGGCTACTAGGCCGCCGTGCTGTAGATTTTGATCTTGATCTGCTTTTGATCTGACAGGCCCCGTTAACCACGATGGCCGAACGCAGGCTTGAATCCGTGGGTAACCCGGCAGGACGCCGGGTTAGCCGCGCTGGGCCAAGGATGGCCCATCGCGGCGGCCCACGGATTCAAGCCGGAGTGAGGGCATGCCGAGCCTTAGCGAGGCACCGAGTGGTGGGGCAAAGACCTTTTGGTTACTTTTGGGGCGTTTGCCAAAAGTGACCCGCTGTAAGAGCGGAACCATACGAAGCCGTTACCGCAGCAACGGATATGTACTCAGCAATAACCCTGCGTAAAACCATAGCCAAACCCGCACGATTAGCCAACTCAGCAACAGCGTAATCCGGCACCGAGACCAACAACCGCGCCAGCAAGTTAATCCTCCCAGCCCTTAAGCTTCAGGCTTGCCACCCCCAACCTTCATGCTGCTCACTTGCACAACACGTTTGGATGAACCCGCTTTGCGCGGGGCATTGATCGTCATCATCACGCCGTCGTCAGTGATGAATTTCAGCCGGACGTTATCCGCTGTCGAGCCATCGGGATAGGCATTCTTGACCGTCAACAGTCGCGTCTTCCCAGGTGCATCGCCGTTCAATGTTGCGACCAAATTCCCTTCGGGCGTAACACCCCAGTCGCGGATTTGAGCGGCGCTGTAATCCAGCCTGACAACGCTGTCGGCCGTGTCATTGATGGTCACGGGCCGCTGGTTCTTGTTAATGATGTAAATATTCGCATCACCCTGCCCGACGACAGTGGCGCCGCCATTGATCACAATGACGTTCGCGCCTTTACCGGTTAAAACCGTGTCGTTCTTGCCATTGAGCGTCAGCATATTGTTCTGATCATCGCCCTGGATAAAGCTTTCCCCCTTTTCAACCGTGGCGGCATTGGAAAATGAATGAAAGCGCGCAATGGGCGCTGCGCCTTGAGTGTTCGAGTCAGGGGTATTGACCGCAATCGTACCGGTTTTGAAGTCAATCACATGCCCTAGATAGGTGGCTGTCGCAGGCTCGCGAACGACCGTGAATTCAGTGCTCAATTCGCCGGAAAAATTCAGTGTGTTTCTGCCTTCGCCCCCCCAGAACTCGGAACCCTTCTGTTTGATGCCGCTCGCTCCAGCCTCCCGAACTTGCCGGGCTTGCTCCAATGTCTGGCGCGCATCGGCGGTGAAGATGACCGTATCATCGGCCTCTCCTCCGCTTATCAGTTTTTTGCCAGCGCCCAACGAAAAATAATTGGGTTTGGTCTGCACGCCCGACACCGTGTCGTCCCCGTCGCCCAAGTCCCAGAGCGTGGCTTTTTTCTCCCCCCCAACGCCTTCCACAGGAGGCACCAACTTGCCGTTCCAGGATTCGGGAGGTGCGTTAAGACGATCGTTTCCTCCCTGGGTTTTGACGTTGGTGACTTTGCCATCCACTTTGATCTGGTTCAGCACATAGGTAATGGGCGCCCACCAATGCTGCCCGGTAAGCCCAACCCTCCCCGGAATCTGCGTGACCTCAACCTTCACAGAGCCGAATACAACACGTTCAAAAAGATCCTTGCCTGGCCCCTCCAGAAATGTTTTGTAGCGCTCCCGCTCCCTCGCTTCGTGCTCCTTGGGTATCTTCGCTTCCAAAAAGGGCTTCATAACGTCAAACCCCGGTTCAAAGCCCAGGAACGCCTTCGCACCGATCGAAAACTTCTGCTGTCCGGTCAGCGGTATGTGTTCATTAATGTCCTCTACGGTACGCACTGCCGAGTAAATTGCCTGGGCACACATCAATACCCCCGCCGCAATCAGCCCTGCCGGCCCGGCTGCACTAAAGCCCGCCAGATAAGCGGCGGTCAAGGCCATCGAGGTGGCAGCATTGGCGACTGAAAAGGCGCCATTGACGTAGTGATCCTGAGCTTCCTTGCCTGTGCTTTGCCCCGCTTTTTTGAACGAATCGACGGCATTCACCGCATCAAAAGGCACGCTGAATACCGTTCCGGCCGTACCCGCGACTTTCCCGATCATTTTGCCGATACTGGCGGCCTGGAAGCTGAGTATGGTGGGCGCTGCCTTGCTGACCACCTTCTGCGCCACTGTGTTCAGGCCAACCTCTATGCCCATGCCGACATAGTCAGCCCCCACGGCACCGAGGCTTATGGCGCCCGCCGTGGTATCACCACGATTGAAACTGTCGATGGCACTGCGCAACCCCTGAAAGGTACTGAAAGCCTGAAACCCGAGACCCGCCGTGTGCGTCGCTCCTGGACTGTCGGGGGATCCCGAGGAGAAGAAATTCGCAGGGACCGGCTTGTTGCTGCGCTGTATCTCACTGATTTCGGCGGCCTGTCTCGACATGTCACGGGCGGATGTTTGCAGGGTCTCAAAAAAGGTGCTTGCGTCGCCTTTGTTGATCATGGGTGACGCGCTCACACTGCGTTGGGAGGCGATCTCAGTAAACGCATCAGCGGCTCTGACATCGTCGCCACCGCCCTTGAGATACGCCTGGAAACTCGGATAATCCAAGTGCATTGCGCCAGCTGACTTGCGACCATCCGGATCGTCGACCAATGGATTTTCGACCGGCTTGCCATTGATGCTGTACCCCATTTTGTACAGTTCGACGCGACTGAATTGTTTTTCACCCATGTTGATCAATGGCCCGGCATCATCGAGTTTTTGCAGGCGCAGCAGTACTGCCTCATTGACGTGCGCAAGCGTCAGCGGCGGTGGTGCGTAAATGGAAGGTGCGGCGGAGGGTCTCCGCGCAGCGGCGGCGCCTGCGCGCAGGGCGCCGTCTCTGCGCACAGGCGTGGGCCCAGTACCTGAAGCAGGCGGAGAGGTGACTACAGGCTCAGGCCCCACGGCGCTGCCAGTTGGCGCGAAAATCCTGTCGAGTTCGGCCGTGGTGTGCTTATCAAGCGCCCCATCGTAGAGACGCGCGGTGAAGGCTTCCGTCACAAACTCCAGTTGGTTACTGCCGGCACGCGCACTGAGAGCGGGCCCGGAGGGTTCGAACCTTTGTTTATTGTTAATGACCTCGAGGAAACCTTTGGGGTCCGCTTGGTAATAGCCCAGCGTGCCAAACTTGCCCGCGAGCGATGCAGCTTGCTTATTCGCCAAGGGAGGTTCGCCCTTGTGCCCAGCAACAATGCCTACTCGATCTGCAACGGAGTCGCCACGCTCGCCGAGGGTGAAAAAATCGCCACCGATAATCAAGGTGGGCTTTGTGTCGGTTATGCGCAGCTGTGTTTGCGCCTGATCGCCGGGGCTGGCAATGATCACTTTGATCTCCCGGCCCACGGCCTCGAAGGTTTGCGGGGCGTGCTGTTTAAGTTTCAATAGCGCAGCATCCACCGCCTCAATCACGACTTTGAACCTGTCGGGGTCAGCCTTGATATGACTGTGCATATCAACTTCTACACCCTGCAAGACCTTAACCTGAGACTTGGTTACTGCACCTAACTCACGCTGGGGCAGATCGGCCCGCTGTTTCTCCATACGCTCGAAGGCATAGGGATACCCAACAGGCGCAGCCGCCTCATTTATCACGTTGAGCAACGTTCGCTCAAGTACCTTCATGTCCTTTACGAGGGAAGCATCTGGATGGTGAGCTATAAACTGTCGGGCGGCCGCCAATACACTTACCGTGTCATGAAACTGCGACATTCCCTTGGACTCATGCAGTTTTTCCAGGCCCTTTGACACCTTTTGATAATCCGCCAAAGGCGCACCTTCGGGTGCCGGTGCTCTAATGCCAAATTCCTTCGGCGTCGGTACGACAGAGGCCTCAATCACCTTTACTTCATCGAGACCGGCCAAAGGAACGTCATACATAAATCTAATGCCGCTCAAGGTGGGAGCAGCCTGCCGAACATGATGGGGATTGAATACACTCATATGATAAAAACTGTCATTAATCGGCTTGTTAAAGCCCTTCAGCCTGGCACTGGTAAATACCTTCTTTAATCCTTCGTCAAAAGCCTCCTTGGAAGAAAACTCGATAAAAGCACCGTTCGGATCACTGAAGTAGTAAGTTCGCTCCTTATCGGGCCCCACGATCACACCGGCTGTTATGCGATGCTCGGAACTGGTGATCAACATTGTTTTTGTCGTAGGCGAATCAGTCAGTTCGGCTGCAATAGCCGTATAGGGGGCATCTTTGGAGGTTGCACGGTCATGCGCGCCATTCGACTCGACCAGCAACTGCACCTCGGCAAGCTTACGAAAAAAAACCTGTGATTCAGGCTTGTCGGGGTAGGCAAGGGCCTGATAAATATTACCAAGGAAAATATGCTGTTTACCCTCTCTCACGGCCAACGACAACAGATGTGAAATCGCCGCACATTCGCCCTCGCTTGATTGGTTGATCACCGAGAGATAATAACCTTGAGGCATGGGTGTGACCTTCACCCCGCTGCCCGATAACTCCTTCGAAAACACGCGCGAGTAGTCATGTTCCTTGTTGATCAAACGCTGCTCATTGATACGGGTTAATGCCCCGAGTTGTTCTGGCGTTATCGACGGACTCAGCGCCAACCTCATCAGCGCCACGTCGCTCATCTTGTCAGAGTAACCGGGGATCACTACAGCAGAGGGCCTGTTGAAGCCCTGCATAAATTCGCTGTGCGCAGGCCCCACTTTGGTTTCACTGGTTTTATTTATAAAGTGCATGGGTACTTGAGCGGTTTTGATCTTTTCAGGCCTCGATGTCTGGCCGGTGTCCGTCACCTTGGCGGTGTCCCTGCGTGCCCGAGTGTGAGCCGTTACAGAGGCCTGGTCGGGCACCAAGGGGACGCTCTGGTCAGGTACGGTGGCAGGCAAGAACGGATGAGCGAGCGAAGACAATCGTTGCATGGATAGTTCCGTGTATATATCGATGGGCCTGTCGTCCATGTCAGCGTGAGTCCTGATCAGGCGAACATACAAATTCACTCCACGGGTAACTATCGGATTTATCCGCCCCTGCTTCTCGTGCCCTCTTTACAACAAAAACAGCGCCAACAAAAAAAGTTCGAGACCCACGGTCCGCGCCCTGAATTTCGTCTACGTGGGCGCGAGGACGCGCGGTGCAAAAGCGTTCGCTCGTGCCGTGGAGCACGCCCACCGGCAACTGCGCGCGGCAATCAGCGCTGGCCTATAAAAATAATGGCGCTAGAATCAGCGCCATTCTTGCGCCTGCCTTCCTGATACGAGCGTCCCATGAGCTTTGATTTCGACACGATCCACCCCCGCCTCGGCACCGGCAGCACCAAGTGGAACCGTTACCCGCAAGACGTCTTGCCGATGTGGATCGCCGACATGGATATCGCCGCGCCACCTGCCGTACTGCACGCCTTGCACGCGCGCCTCGACCAGCAGATTCTCGGCTACAGCGTCGCAGGGCCTGATGTGCGCGAGGCAATTGTCGCCGACCTGTGGGCCAAGTACGCCTGGCGCGTGCAGCCCGAAGAGCTGCTGTTTCTGCCCGGCGTCGAGCCTGGCTTCAATATGGCCTTGCATGCCTTTGTGCAGCCGGGCCAGCCGGTGGTGCTGCAAACCCCCAACTACCGGCCGATTCGCCTGGCGCCGGGGCACTGGAACCTGCCGCGTATCGAAGTGGCGTTCGAGCAGGTTGACGGTGAGTACCTCACACCGTTGCCCGCCATGCGCCAGGCGCTGACTGGCGCCGGCGCCCTGCTGCTGAGCAACCCGCACAACCCCATCGGCAAAGTCTTCCCACGCGAAGAACTGCTGGCGGTGGCCAACGCCTGCCTGGAAAACGGCGCGCTGATCATCAGCGACGAAATCCACGCCGAACTGTGCTTCGACGGCCGCCGCCACATCCCTACCGCCAGCCTCAGCGCAGAAATCGCCCAGCGCACCATCACCCTGATGTCGGCGAGCAAGGCCTACAACGTGGCCGGCTTGAAGACCTGCTTTGCCGTGGTGCAAAACGCCGAGGTGCGTGAGCGTTTCAATAACGCGCGCTGTGGCATGGTCGACAGCGTCAGCCCGTTGGGCCTGGAAGCTACCCGCGCCGCCTACGCGGAGTGCGGCGACTGGCTGGACGCGTTGGTGCAGTACCTGCAGGCCAACCGTGACTACTTGCTCAACGCCGTGCACACCCGTTTGCCCGGCGTGGTGATGCATGCACCTCAAGGCACCTTTCTGGCGTGGCTCGATTGCAGCGCGCTGGGCCTGGCTGACCCGCAGCAATTCTTCCTGGAACAGGCCAAGGTCGGCTTGAGCGCGGGGATCGAATTCGGTGATGACAGCCAGCAGTGTGTGCGCCTGAACTTCGGCTGCCCACGGGCGATGCTGGAAGAAGGGTTGCAGCGCATGGAACGCTGCCTGCAAAACCGCTGACACTGACGGGCACCTTTGCGGTGCCCATCAGCTCGCGGCACGCCTTAGTCTTTAGGCTTGACCTCAACCTTCATGCTATTGACCTGCACAACACGGTTGGATGAACCGGCCTGTCGCGGGGCACTGATCGTCATCATCACGCCGTCATTGGTGATGAATGTCGGCCGCGCGTTATCGTCTGGCGAGACATCGGAAAAAGCCTTCTTGATAATCAGAACCCGTGATTGATCAGAGGTATCACCCGCCAGCATTACCATCAGATTCCCCGACGGTAACAGGGTCCAGCCCGAGACTTGCGCAGCGCTATAGTCGAGCCTGATGATACTGTCGGCGGGGTCATCAATGGTCACGCTGCTATTGGCATGACTGGCCTGGTTAACCAGATAGGTATTGGCCCCTCCCTCACCGGTGACTTCAGCGCCGCCATTGATCACGACAAAGTTCGCGCCTTTTCCCGTAAAAACCGTGTCGAGCTTGCCATTGAGCGCGAACAGATTGTTCTGATCATCACCTTGAATAACGCTTAGCCCGTCCGCCACCGTAGTCACATCAGAAAATGCCTGGATATGGGCGATTTTTTTCAAGCCGTCCGTATCGACTTTATAGTCTCGGTCTCTCAACCGGACCGGGGTTCTGATCGAGACTGTATTGGTTTTTAAGTTGATGTGATGCCCCAAGTATTTGGTGGTTGTGTCCTGACCATTCTCTTTAACCGTGGTCGTTAAAGGCCCCGAAAAGATCAGTGTATTTCGACCCTGCCCGCCATCCAGTACGCTCGCGTGGGCATTGCTGTCTTGTTCTGGCGCTTGCTCCACCTGCTTGGCTTGCGCCTGTGTCTGGCGGGCGTCGGCGTTGAAGACGACCTTATCGTCCGCATCGCCGCCCTTGATCCCTTTTTTGCCACCGCCCATGACGAAATAGTTGGGTTTGCCCTTGATACCCTCCACCCAGTCACTGCCATCGCCCAAATCCCAGAATGTGGCTTTGTTCTGCCCTTGCTCGCCTTCTACCGTTTTGACCGGCTTTTGGTTCCAGGACGTGAGGTTGCTGGAAATATGATCCTTACCACCTGTTGCGGTCACCTCCGGCACCAGCCCTGGCGCCGGGATAAGGTTCAGCAGCCACGTGATGGGCGAATACCAAAGGGACGGTGTCAGCCCAACGCTTGCCGGAACCCTTTTGACCTCTACGTCGGTAGAGCCGATCACAACACGCTCAAAAAACTGTTTGCCTGGCCCCTTCAAAAAGTTCTCGTAGCGGGTCTGGTTACTTTCCTCATACGCCTTCGAATATTTGGCTTCCAGGTAGGGCTTCATGACATCGAAGCCTGGTTCAATCCCCAGGAAGAACTTCAGGCCACTACTGAATTTCTGCTGGCCGGTCAGCGGCGTTACGCCATCAATGTCCTCCACGCCACGCACCGCCGTATAAATCGCTTGCGCCGTCATTAATGTCGCCGCCACCGCCATCCCCACTCGGGATGAAGCCCCGCCGCGCGACATAAACGAAGCGCTCAAGGCAATCGACGTGACCGCACCGGCGACGGCCATCGCACCGTTGACATAGTGATCTTGAGCCTCTTTGCCCGTGGTTTTTCCGGCTTTGGTGAATGAATCGACTGCGGTGTAAATATCAAAAGGCACGCTCAACAGCGACCCGATTCCACCACCGGCCTTGCCGATCATTTTGCCGAGGCTGCTGGTCTTGAAGCCGGCAATGGAGGGTGCTTGACTGCTGATGATCTTTTGCGCCGCGCGGTTCAGGGCATATTCCGCACCGTCGCCCGCGAAATCCGCAACCACGGAGCCCAAATTAATGACCCCGGCCGTGGTCTCTCCACTCTCCAGGTTCTGGATGCCACTGCGCAGTTGATGGTAAGTAGAGAAGGATCGCATCCCCAGCCCTGCGGCGGTCGTCGCGCCGACCTTGCCAGGTGCTTCTGAGGAGAAGAAATCCGCAGGTAGCGGTTTGCCGCTGCTCTCCAACGCACGCAGCGCATCAGCGTGTTGAGTTATTTCATGGATAGGTTTTTGTAACGTCTCAGGCACCAGACCGCCATCCGCACGGCTGATCAAGGGCGCAGCTGCAGGGTTGCGATTGGCCGCCAACGCCTCGACAACATCGGCTATGCGCCCAGTCACATCATTCGACGCGGTTCTGCGATTGGCCGCAAAGCGGACGTAGTCAATCTGCACGGTGTTGGCGAGTGTGCGCCCCTGCGGGTCATTGGCCAGCGCGCTTTCAATCGGCTTGCCATTGAGCTCGGCACCCATTTTGTAAAGCTCGACACGACTGACTTCCACCTCACCGATTCGCAAGGCAGGCTGCGTATCATCAAGTAATTGCAGGCGCCTCACTTGCTCCTGGTCAATGGGTACCACAGTTGCGGCCGGTGGCGTGACGGTCACGGGCACCTGGGTAACGTCTGGTAACGGGAGAGTCTTGCGTATTGCCGTTTCGATTTGGCTGTTGAGTGCTCCATCGTAGAGACGGGCGGTGAATGCTTCCGCCATGAAGTCCCGTGAAGTTCTGGAGGCGCGCGGGCTGAGGTGACTACCGACGCCGCGAAACGGTTCGGTGTTGTTGAGCATCGCCAGGAACTCTTTGGAGTGGTTTTTGTAATAACTCACCATCCCCAGTTTGCCGGCGATTAACGCCGCGTGTTTCTGGGTAGAAGAGTCACCGCCACCCGATTGGGCCTCACGGCCAATGCGCTCGGCAACGGTGGTGTCAGCCGTGGCGGGAGCGGCAAAGAAATCGTCACCCATGACCAGAACCGGCGGTTCGCCTAAGCGCAACTGTGTTTCCGCTTGATCGCCGGGGTTGGCAATGACCACTCTGATCTTCTCACCCACCGCCGCTGCGGCGGCCGGATCACGCTGTGAGAGTTTCTTCAGTGCTGCGTCGACGGCATCGCTCACCGCTTTAATCCTGCTTGGGTCGGTGCTGCCATTACTTTTTATATCAACGGACTTGCCCTGAATGATCTCGGTCTTGAACTGCGTAGGTACACCGATTTTCTGCTCTGCCAACTTGGCACGGTCCGCCTCCATTCGCTCAAAGATAAACGGATAGTCGACCGGCGCCTCCGCCTCATTGATCACATTGAGCAACTTTTGCCCAAGTGTCTTCATGGCAGACATAAGCATGGAATTTGGATGGTCAGCCATAAAGTTCTTGACTGAGTCCAGCACGGCCAATGTTTGGTGATACTGCGCCATGCCATTACCCGCCTGCACATTGTCCAGCCCTTGCACCACCTGATTATATTGCTTTAAGGCAGCACTATCAGGGGCCGGGGTCTGAAGGCGGAAATCGTCCGACGTCGGCAGCCGTGAAGCATTGATTACCTTGACCGTATCGAGCCCGGACAAGGGCGCGCCGTACATAAACTTGATGCTATTGGTGTCGCCGGACACTTCAGGTATGTGGTTGCGATTAAACACGCTGACCAAGAACTGGGGGCCATTAGAGTAGCCTTTCAACGGCTGAATCAGATGCTGCAGCCGTTTATCGGTAAAGGCCTTTTTCAGCCCTTCTTCAAAGAGTTCGGCAGACGTAAACCGAGTAGGGCCGATATTCGGATCGCTATAGTAATACGTTCGGGTATCCCCCGGCCCCACGATCACGCCCGCCGTCAAGCGATGGCCTTCACTGCTGATCAGTAGTGTTTTTGTGGTGGGTGAATCTTTGAGCTGTGGGGCGATGCTAGTAAAGGGCGCAACTTTAACCGTTGCAGGATCATGCGCAATCCCACGGCTTTTGAGCTTGCCTTGGACCTGCGCAAGCGTCTGGAAAAACGCTTGGGACTCAGGGGCGTCCGGATCGACAGTCGCCTGGAAGATGTTCCCCAGGAAGATTTGATCTTTACCCTCTGCCACCGCTAATGAATGCAGATGTGAGAACCCTGCGCATTCTCCACCGGCCAATTGGTTGATAATGGAAAGGTAGTAACTTTGGGGATTGGAGGTCGTCGTCACGCCTATCTTGGTCATGATCGAGTTGTATAACGCTACGTTGTTACCCGCCCCCTTCCTGACGCGCTGTTCACTCAAGTACTGCAAGGCCCCCATTTGCTGCGGGTTAAGTCGGGTATCCAACGCAAGCCTCATAAGCGCCAATTGGCTCATTGATGCAGAATAGCCGGGCACATCCACAGACGCGGGTGCCTTATAGCCTAGCAAGTAATCGCTACCGGCAGCCCCGTGCTTGGCCTGTATGACTTTTGCTTGAAACATCGCGGGCACTTCCTCATCCGGTATGACATCACGAGGTGCGTCGCGGTCATCCCCCGTTACAGTCGATGTATCCCGGCGGGTGCGATTATGTTCAGAGGTATCCGGTTGTAAGTAAGACGCTTGGGAAGTGTCGCGAACAGGCACCACGGGGGGCGAGAACAGGGTTATTGCTGGAGAGGATATGTTCATTATTATTTCCGAAATATAAACTTACTAGTTTGAACTCATTGGCATATAGAGTCCCATCCCGAAACAGTACAAGTATAAAAACAGGGTAACGATCAGACTTATCCGCCGACACTCCGCTATCGTTTTACAAGGTGTTTTAGATCGGAAGTTTAATTTTAATACTGGCCGTTAAATCTTCGAGCGATGTGCAGGATTATTCATAATGAATCCCCCGCCGTGACTCACCGCATTTCACAACGTTTCGCAACGTGGGGCCCGCCTCGGCTGTTACTGTTTTTGCCTATCCGTCCCACCGGCAACAGCAGGAGTTCCATGGCATGGCGACCCAGCCTCTCGATCGCGCGTCCGACCCTAAAGCCCTTCCCAGCACGCCATCCAAATCGAGCGCCGCTTTTCACGTGCTGCTCAAGAACAGCGCCAACAAAAAAGTAGAATCCCAGGACAAGCCGCCATCGGGGCTCGATGCCAGCAAGAAGGACGGTTATGAACTTGCCGCCAAGGACGCCACGCCGCCGCCTGCCCTGTCCGACTACAAAGCCATCGGCCCGCCCGATGAAGTGGGCCCTGGGCTGATCCGCTATGAGACTCAGGACGGCAAAAAAGTCATCGTCAGCGAGCAGGACAGCCCGGAGCTGTTCAAGCAGGTCAGCGCCGATTTCAAATCGCTGACGGGCTTAGTCGCCAGTCAAAACGCTGGTTACCAAAGCCTCGGCGCGGATGGCAAGGCCCCGGAAAAACTCGCCGATTACAAATCCCTTGGCCCGCCCGATGAGACCGGCCCGGGCGTGATCCGCTACGAGACCCAGGACGGTACAAAGGTCGTCATCAGCCAGCGCGACAACCCCGAAGCCTTCCAGAAAGCCAAGGAAGACTACGAGAGCTTCAGCGGCCTATCGAGCAGCGAAGGCGCCGGCTACAAGCGCGCCAGCGACAATGAAGTGTGGCCGCCCTATGCCGGCACCACGGTCGGCCCTGAAGATGAAGTGGGCCCCGGCCTGATTCGCTTTGAAAGCAACGGCCAGAAAATGGTCGTAGCCCGTGACGATAACCCCAAGCTGTTCGACTACCTGGCGGGCCTGCACGCGGTCTACACCGACCCGGGCAAAAAAGCCGTGGTGGAAGGCGAGCTCAATAACGGTGCGGCGCTGGCCGACGCCAACACGCCGGTGCCCGGCCTGAACGACTACAAGACGTTCAGTTGGAACAACGACCAGAAAGACAGCATCCTCACCTACGAACTGCAGGATGGCACCAAAGTGGTAGTGTCTTCCGACATCAGCCCCGAACTGTTCAAGCGTGTGGCCACTGCCAATGACACCTGGGCCAAGATCCATACCAGCGAAGGCGAAGGTTACAAGCTGGCCGGGCCGAATGACTTCCTGAAAAACACCGACATCACCTTCGGCTCACCCGATGAACTGGGCGATGGCCTGATCCGCTATGAAACCAGCGAAGGCAAAGTGATCGTGTCCAAGGAGCTCAGCCCGCAGCTCTACGATGACGTCAAAGCCAAGTGGGACGCCTCCAGTGCCGGTGCGGTCGACGACACCCGCACCCAGCACAACTTGCCCAAGGCCGGCGACCTTGATGTGCTGAACATGGACACCGGCGTGCACGCCGATGAGAAAGACGACAAGTCGCCGACCCTCAGCGTCAGCGAGCTGGCCACCACCCAACTGATCGATACCTACCGCGCCGGCGTCAAGGACGGCTCAATTCCCAAGGACGACCCTCGGGCCAAGCTGGTGCGCGCGCTGGAAGCCCAGGCGGCCTATCAGAACGGCCACGGCATCACCGGCTACGAAGAAGCCAAGCGCCCGTTCAATACCACCTGGCGGGAGTTCGATGACAAGCAGACCGACCTGACCTCGGCCGACATGCACGACATCATCGATGGCAAGGCGGTGCAGGAGCAGATCGGCGAGTTGTTCAAAGACCCGACCGTGCAGGCCGACTACAAGTCGAAGATGGACGACGCCATCAACAAACTGCCGAACAAGGATGAGATCAAGCAGAAGCTGCTCGACCTCACGTCTAACCCGGATTACGTGCTGTACCTCAAGGACCTGCAAGACCACGGCAAGACCTCCGAGGCGCAAAAAGACCTCAGCGACACCCTCACCTCGCTGTCGCTGTTCGATCCGGAGGCCGCGAGCAAGGCTGCGCAGAATATCCAGGCCGACGGCTTGACCACCGACCTCAACGCGATCCTCTCGGACCCCAGCAAGATCTCCGACGAAAACAAGGCCCTGGCCACCAAGGATCTGTTCGGCCTGCTCAAGGGCGTGCTGAAAGGCACCTTGCTCGACCTGCCGCGCCGTACCCAGGAAACCCTGGAGAAATTCCTCAACGAAGGCCTGGAGGGCAAGGAAAAATCTGCCGGCGTTACCAAGGCGCTGGAAGAGCTCGGCGAGGTGTACAAGAACAACGGCGCCATCACTGAAGCCGACCTGAAAACCGCGCTGAGCAAACCCTATATCCCGGTGGCCGATCGCGGCATGCTCGGCGAGGTGTTCCACACCCTTAACAGCAAGGGCATCCTCGGTTCCCTTGGCGCCGGCGTGACCCTGTTCTCGGCGATTTACCAGTTGGTGGGCAAAGGCGGCAAGCTCGGCGAAACGCCAGCGCAGCGCATGTCCATCGCCAAGGACTTTTTGAGCTTTGCCGGTGGCTCCAGCCACTTTGTACGCCTGGGTGACAAGATCGGTGAGACCCTGGGCAAAGGTGGTCTGGTGGACTTCCTGGGGCTGGACAAAACCCTGCCTGAAATCTGGGGCAAGACCGGCCTGCAGGAGCCGAATTTTGAGTTTCGCGTCAGCGAAATGCCCCCCGATGTCAAAGCCAAGATCAGCAGCGCGCTGGATGCCGTGCCAGACAGTCAATACGACGGCATCTCGCAGATGTTCGGCGAGGGTGACAAAGCCGTCACCGAAGCCACCGAAGGCCTGGCGACGCACCTGGACGACGGCCTGGCCGCAGCAGGCGCGGCAAAGCTGGGCGCGTCCAAATCGGCGAAGATTGCAGGTTCAGTGATCAAGGTGCTCGGCCCGGCCACGGACATCGCCGGCGGGTTCGCCGATATTGTGTTGGGTGCATTGGCGATCAAAAGTGGGGTCGACAGCAAAGACCCGCTGGCCCAGGCAGCCGGTGGCCTGCAAGTGGCGGGCGGTGCCTTCGGCGCCTCGGCTGGCGTACTCGGCGCGGCGGCACTGTTTGGCGCGGGCACCGCGGCGGCATTGACTGGGCCGTTGTTTCTGGTGGGCGTGGTGTTGGCGGTGGTCGGCGGGATCATCGGCTACTTTGTCGACCACAACAAAAAGCAGAAGGCCACCGAGAAAGAAAACGACTGGTATCGCGACCTGGCGGGCGACGGCCTCCTGCAGGACAACTGGGCCGACAAAGTCGAATACGCCCACTACGAAATCCATCATTACCACGGCCGCGACACGCCGACCGATGACAGCATCTTTCGCTTCCAGCAGACGGAATGGGAGCACTTTGACCAGACGCCGCAAAAAGGTGGCTCGTCGAGTAATCGGCTGGATGGGAACTTGCACAAGCACTACGAAGACCCGAACACACCGCCCAAGAGCCTGCCCAGTGATGCGCCGCCGGACAAACCGCAGCCGCATCCACCGGGGGGTGGTGGGCCACGCCTCAACTGACTAATACGCAAAACCAAACGTGGGAGCGGGCTTGCTCGCGAATGCGGTGGTTCAGTCGACCTATTTATCGTCTGGCACTGCGCATTCGCGAGCAAGCCCGCTCCCACATGTTTGATTGGGCTCACAACTGGATTTGGGGTTTACAGCTTGGCAATCGACACTTCAGTCGACTTCACAAAGGCAATCACTTCGCTGCCCACTTTCAATTCCAGGTCACGCACCGAGCGCGTGGTGATCACCGACGTGACGATGCCGGACGCGGTTTGCACGTCGATCTCGGACACCACTTCGCCCAGCAGAATTTCCTTGATCACGCCCTTGAACTGGTTGCGCACGTTGATCGCTTTAATGGTCATGTCGGCTTTCCTTTTGGCTGTTGGGTCAATCCGCACGAATGCGCAGGCCCTCAAAATGCGCCATCCGAAAATATATTAAAAGGAATATATAACTCTTTATTTATTCGATACGGATATATGCGCACTGTTTGTCTGGCAACATCTGATCAACAAACTGCTCACACCTGTCACAGCACTATTGGCGTTAAACGCCCGTAAATACACCGGCGCGTCAGATGGCACAGAGACTGCACCTTCTCCTGTTATGCCTTCTCTCAACGCCTTGTCCGGAGCTGTTCCATGAAACCCTTCACCCAACGCTTACTGGGCGTCTGCGCCTTCGCTCTGTGCTTGCAGCCGCAGGCCTTCGCCGCCGAAACCGACCCCGCGAACGTCAACCTGGATTACGCCTACTACTCACCGGTCAGCCTGGTGCTCAAGCATTTCGGCTGGCTGGAACAAGCGCTGCCGCAAACCAAAGTTGGCTGGGTACTGAGCCAGGGCAGCAACCGCTCCCTGGAATACCTCAACAGTGGTGGCGTCGACTTCGCCTCCTCCGCCAGTTTGTCCGCCGTATTGAGCCGCGCCAATGGCAGCCCGATCAAATCGGTCTACGTGTATAGCCGTGCCGAGTGGACCGCCTTGGTCGTGCGCAAAGACTCGCCGCTCAAGAGCGTGACGGATCTGAAAGGCAAGAAAATCGCCGCCACCAAAGGCACCGACCCTTACCTGTTCACCCTGCGCAGCCTGCAAAAAGCCGGGCTGAAAAAAGATGACGTTGAGCTTGTACACCTGCAGCACCCGGACGGCCGCACCGCCCTGGAGAAAGGTGACGTGGACGCTTGGGCCGGCCTCGATCCGCACATGGCTGCCAGCGAAATCCAGGCCGGTTCGCGCCTGCTGTACCGCAACAAGGACTTCAACAGCTACGGCGTAGTCAGCGTCACCGAGCAGTACGCCAAGGAGCATCCGCAAACCATCACCAAAGTACTCGGCGCTTATGAAAAGGCCCGTGACTGGGCGGTGAAGCACCCGGACGAATTCGCCAAACTGCTCGCCGACGAATCCGGGCTGCCGCTGGAAGTGGCCAAGCTGCAACTGTCGCGCACCGACCTCAGCAGCCCGCTGCTGACCAGCAAGGATGTGGTGTCCTCCAAAGCCGCTGCGCCGATTCTGGTGTCTGAGGAATTAGTGCGCCGTGGCGTGAATGTGGATCAGGTGGTCGACCAATTGATCGATACCTCGTTCGGCCAAACCTTGCCGAAACAGTAAGGGGCGCGTGATGACCAGCAAAACCCAAATCGTGCCGCTTGCGGCGCCGTTGATCACCCACCGCAGTGCCTGGCCACGGCGGCTTAAAGGCCTGGTGTTGCCGGTGCTGATCCTGCTGGTGCTGGAGGTGGTCGTGCGTATCGGCTGGCTGCCGTCGTACCAGATGCCAGCGCCTAGCGAGATCGCCGTGACCCTCACTGACCTGGCTGAAGGCGCCTTGTGGAAACATATCAGCGCCAGCCTGTTGCGGGTGCTGGCGGGCTTCGCCATCGGCGCCAGCCTGGCACTGGTGTTTGCCGCCTGGGTGGGGCTTAGCCGCGAGGCCGAAGCTTATCTGGAGCCGACGTTTGCCGGGCTGCGCTCGATCCCGAGCCTGGCCTGGGTGCCGCTGTTGCTGCTGTGGCTGGGCATTGATGAAACCTCCAAGATCGTGCTGATTGCGATTGGCGCATTCTTCCCGGTGTACCTCAATGGCGTCGCGGCGATTCGCGATATCGACCGAAAACTGGTGGAAGTTGGGCAAATGTATGGTTTCAACCGGCGCCGGCTGGTGCGCAGGATACTGTTGCCCGCCGCCCTGCCCGGCCTGTTTACCGGTTTACGCAGTGGCCTGAGCCTGGCGTGGATGTTTTTGGTGGCAGCCGAGTTGATCGCGGCCACCAAGGGCTTGGGCTACTTGCTCAGTGACGGTCGGGAAACCTCGCGGCCCGACATCGTGTTGGCGGCAATCATCGTCTTGGCGCTGCTCGGCAAGGTCAGTGATGGCTTGCTCGCGGCCGTGGAGAAACGCAGCCTGGCCTGGCGTGACACGTTCAACGGCCAAGGTGCGCAGCCATGAGCATGCAGCCCTTACTGGAAATTCGCGTCGAGCGTAAAAGCTTCGCCAGCACCGCCGTGCTGACAGGTGTGCACCTGGCCTTGCAGCCGCGCGAAGCGGTGAGCCTGTTGGGGCCCAGTGGGTGTGGCAAAAGCACGTTGTTGCGCATCGTCGCCGGCCTGGAGAAGGACTTTCAAGGCGAACTGCGCAGCCCCGAAGGCCAAGTGGCGTTCGTGTTCCAGGAACCACGGCTGATGCCCTGGCTGACGGTGGAGCAGAACATCGGTTTCAGTGATGACGACCACTATGACCGGGCCTGGGTCGCCCAGTTGATTGAGGAAGTCGGCCTCAAGGGCTTCGCTCAGGCGCTGCCCAAGGCATTGTCCGGCGGCATGGCGCAACGCGTGGCCATCGCACGCGGCCTGTATTCGCGCCCGCAGGTGTTGCTGCTGGACGAGCCATTCAGCGCAGTGGATGCCTTCACCCGCATGAAGCTGCAGGACTTGCTGCTGCAACTGGCTGAGCACCATGCCATTGCGTTATTGCTGGTGACCCACGATGTGGACGAGGCACTGTACCTGAGTGATCGAGTGCTGGTGATGGGCAACCGGCCGAGCAGCATCCGCCAGGAAATTGCGGTGGAACTGCCTCACCCACGGGACCGGCGTGACCCGTTGCTGGCCCGGCTCAAGGCGCTGGCCTTGACCGAGCTGCAGCGGGCGCATGTGATCTAGAGGCAGATTGTCCTGTGGCGAGGGTCACGCCAAGGTGCGGCTCAATGTCACCCAATACCGCGTCCGCGCTCGCACCTCAAACCCCAGCGTCTGGGACAGCAGCGTCAGGATGCGGTCGGTGTCATCCAGGCGAAAGCTACCGGTAACGCGCAATGTTTCCAGGCTCGGGTCCCAGCGCAATACACCCGGGCGATAACGCTCCAATTCGCGCAAGAAATCCCCCAGTGGCTGGTTCTGTGCGGTCAATACGCCGTCACGCCAGCCCAGCTGCAGCACATCAAACGGCACCCAGGCGCCAAGCCCGGCGGTTCTTAAGGACGCTTGTTGGCCTGCCTGCAATCTCGCCAGTTGCCCACGCAGATCGCGCACCTGCACCGCACCCTCGATCACCGACACCAGGCACCCGGCCGCCAATTGCCGCACACACACCTGCGCCTGGCTGACCTGAACCTCGCCATAGCGGGTTTTTACCGTCATCGACGCCGAACCTGGCACATTCACCGCCAGCTCACCGTCCACCAACGTGATACGCCGCTGTGCAAGATCGACATCCACCGCCGTGGCGGTGTTGAGTTGCAAGCGGCTGCCATCGGCCAACGGCAGGCGCCTGCGCTCGCCAGTGGCCGTGTGCACGTCGGCCCGCCATGCCTCGATGGGCAGCTGACGGCTGATCAGCCAGGCGGTCGGCACCAACGCCGCGACCCCCAAGGCACGCTTTAAGATTGCACGCCGCCCCGGTTGCGGGCGGTCAAGGCTGGCCATGGCCAAGGCTTGGGGCAAGTCGCTGAAACGCTGACGCAGGGACTGGGCTTTCTGCCAGGTCTGCTCGTGCTGGGGATGGCTGTCGCGCCACTGCTGCAAGGCGGCGTGATCACGCTCAGTGGCCGCGCCGGACTCCAGCAACGCCAACCACTGGGCGGCAGCACGTGCAACATCGCGGCTCACAGGTCGACCAGCAAGCAGTGTTCGTAGGCTTGCGCCATGTAGCGTTTTACCGTGCGCTCAGAGACGTCGAGCCGTTCGGCGATCTCGCGATAACCCAGGCCTTCCAGCTGGCTCCACAGAAATGCGCGGCGCACCAACACCGGTAAACCGTCGAGCAACTCATCCAACGCCTGCAGGGTTTCCAGTACCAGCCAGCGTTGCTCCGGCGACGGCACACACGCCTGCGGCAGGTTGGCCAAGGCATTCAAGTACGCCTGCTCGAGACTGCGCCGCTGATGAAAGTTGACCAGCAAGCGCTTGCCGACCGTTACCAGATACGCCCGCGGCTCCTGCATCTGCGCAATCGGCTGGGCGCTGGCCAGCACGCGCAGGAAGGTATCCTGGCTCAGGTCCGCTGCGTCCCAAGCATTGCCCAGGCGCCGCCGCAGCCAGCTTTCGAGCCAGCTGCGGTGGTCGCGGTACAAACTCGACATGGTGAGTTCGGCGGCGTGGGTCGAAACAACGGCATCATTCATGGCAAGCGACCTGCGCAGCGCGAGTGAGTCTCAAATGAGATTCATTCTATTTAATATCTCGCCGCGACACCATGCTCTTTTCAACATTGCGTTTATACAGACGCCTCTGCGTCGAACACTTGCCCACGCCCGATGACGCTGGCCGGCACCAGCACCGCCCCCGGCGCCAATACCGCATTGGCGCCGATCCGGCATTGATCGCCCAGCAGCGCGCCAAATTTTTCGCAACCGGTGCGCTGCAACTGCCCGTCGACCCGCACCCACACGTCTTTGTCTGCCCGCTCGTTACGGTAGTTGGCGACGATGCTGCCCGCTTCCAGGTTGATCCCGTGGCCGAGCACCGAGTCGCCGACGAAGTTGAAGTGCGCCAACTTGCTGCCACCGAACACAAACGAGGTTTTCAGCTCGGCACCGGGGCCGATGATGCACCGTGCGTCCAACCAGCAGCCCCCGCGCAGGAGCGAGCCGCTGGCGATAAAACACTCGGCGCCGATGATCAGTGGCCCCTTGAGCAAGGCGCCGGGTTCGATGGTGGCGGTGCGGTGCACGGCGACCTCATCGTGGATGGCGTACTCGTCAGCCGGCAGCTCAGCCAGCATGTGGCGAACGATAGCGGGCGCCTGGCTCACCAGCGCCCAGGGCGTCAAGTCGGCCCAAGGTGCCAAAGGGGATTGGGCAAAGTCGGCAATGTAGTCGGCAAGTCGGATCAACGTCGAACCCTCCAGCGTTCAGAGAAGTTCGAAACGCTAGCATGAACATCCGGAACTTTACTATTTGTCTTTATATGGATATTTTATCTACAAATGCACACGAGGTCCGCTCATGCAATTGCCTACCTATCAAGACGTCATCGCCGCCGCCCAACGCCTGGAGGGCGTCGCGCATGCCACACCGGTGCTCACATCACGCACCCTGGACGCCGAAACCGGTGCGCAGGTCTTCATCAAATGTGAAACCTGCAACGTGCCGGCTCGTTCAAGTTCCGCGGTGCGTTCAATGCCCTGTCGCAGTTTGACGCGCAGCAGCGTAAGGCCGGTGTGGTGGCGTTCTCCTCCGGCAACCACGCGCAAGGCATTGCGCTGGCGGCGCGTTTGCTGAGCATGCCGGCGACGATTGTGATGCCCACCGACGCGCCAGCCGCCAAGGTCGCCGCGACGCGGGAATATGGTGCCAGCGTGGTGCTGTATGACCGTTTCACTGAAGACCGCGAACAGATCGGCCGTCGCCTTGCCAACGAGCAAGGGATGACGCTGATCCCGCCCTACGACCACCCGCACATCCTCGCCGGCCAAGGCACTGCCGCCAAGGAGTTGCTGGAATTCACCGGCCCCCTGGACGCCTTGTTCGTCGGCCTCGGCGGCGGTGGCATGCTCTCGGGCACTGCGTTGTCGACCCGCGCGCTGGCGCCGGATTGCCAGCTGTTCGGCGTCGAACCCGAAGCCGGGAACGACGGCCAGCGCTCATTCCGCACCGGCAGCATTGTGCACATCGACACCCCAAAAACGATTGCCGACGGCGCGCAGACTCAGCACCTGGGCAACTACACCTTCCCGATCATCCGTGATCAGGTGAGCGACATCCTCACTGTTACCGACGCGCAATTGGTGGACAGCATGCGTTTCTTCATGCAGCGCATGAAGCTGGTCGTCGAGCCCACCGGCTGCCTGGGCCTGGCGGCATTGCGCCAACTGGGCGAGCGGTTCAGGGGCCAACGCGTGGGGCTTATCGTCACTGGCGGCAACGTCGATATCGAGCGCTACGCCGCCCTGCTCAGCGAGGCGCCATGAACCTCATCCACACCCCAACGGCCGCGATACCTGCCGGCCATTATTCGCAAGCCGTCGGCCACGGCGACACGCTGTACATTTCCGGGCAATTGCCGGTCAGCCCGGACGGGCGGCATAACCTTGAGGCGTCGTTTGCCGAACAGGCGCAGGTGGCGCTGGCCAATCTGTTGGCCATCTTGAACGCTGCGGGCGGCTCGCCCCAGGACTTGCTGAAAGTCACGGTCTACGTGGTCGGGGTGCAGCACTGGCCAGCATTCGACCGCGTCTACGCCGCCGCACTGGGCGAGCACCGCCCTGCCCGCGCGGTGGTGCCGGTGCCCGAGTTGCATCACGGTTATTGCGTGGAGATTGAAGCCGTGGCGCGCTACTTGGCGTAGGTGTAGACCGCCGCGCGTGACACGCCCAGGTGCGAGGCCACAGTTTCCATGGCCCGGCGAATGTCCATGCAGCCCGAGTCTTTGAGCTCTTGCATCAGCACTCGCCGATCGGCCGTCTTGAGTGCGCGCGGGGTGGTCGCCAAGCGTGCGGCGAACTGGTCGATACGCGCGCGAATCACATCGGCACCCGAGGGGTCGAGGGACTCATTGGGTTTGTCGCCACTGACCGAACCAAACTGTTCCAGCATGCCCTGCAAGCCACGGAACAACGAGAGATCAACGTTCATGCACAAAGCGGCGACGTACTTGCCATGCGTGTCCTTGATGCCTATCGACGTGCTCTTGACCTGGCGGCCATCGGCGAACTGGTTCTGGTAGTTGGCGATGACCTGCGGGTAATCCGGGTCGGCAATGCGCGCCAGCCCAAGCTCGGTTGCGGGGTCGCCCGGTTGGCGGCCGGAAAGGTTGTTATGGATCGCCAGGATCGCGTGCTGCGGGTCGCGCAAATCGTGCAGGACCACTTCGCAGAACGGGCTGAAGGTTTTGCTCAAGCCTTCGGCAATCTGCTCGAGTTGGCTGATCAGGGTGGTTTCTTCGGGAGAGGTCTTTTTCATGCAAGACAACATATCCAGTCCTGGACAGGGCGTCAATTTTGCCGCTGTCCCTCATTGTGGAGTTTCAACCATGGACACCCCTGCCGCATTGATTGATACGCTGAAAATGCAGCGCAATATCCAACGCATGCAACAACGCGCCGACAGCCTGGGCGTGCTGTTGCGCCCGCATGTCAAAACCCACAAGTGCGCCGAAGTGGTGGCCGCGCAGATCGCCGCCGGGGCGCGCGGCATCACCGTGTCAACGCTCAAAGAAGCCGAGTACTTTTTCGAGCTGGGCATCCACGACATTCTTTACGCGGTGGCCATGGCCCCGCACAAACTGCCCCAGGCCCTGGCGTTGCGGCGCCGAGGGTGCGCGCTGACGCTGATCACCGACAGCCGCGCCGGTGCCCAGGCGATTGTCGATTTCGGCCGACAGCACGGCGAGACCTTTGCCGTGATGATCGAGATCGATTGCGACGGCCATCGCTCTGGGGTCAAGCCGCAAGCGCCCTTACTGCTGGACATCGCGCGGCTGCTTGGCGACAGCCTCGTCGGCGTACTGACCCACGCCGGGGAAAGCTACGGCCTGGATACACCCGAGGCCTTGCAAACCATCGCGGAACAGGAACGCGCACACTGTGTTGACGCCGCCGAGCGCATCCGCGCGGCGGGCCTGCCGTGTGCACAGGTCAGCGTCGGTTCCACGCCGACCGCCTTATCGGCGCTGAACCTGGACGGTGTCACCGAACTGCGCGCGGGCGTGTATGCGTTTTTCGACTTGGTGATGCACAACATTGGCGTGTGTCGTACCGATGAACTGGCCTTGAGCGTGCTGACCACGGTGATCGGCCACCAACCGGAGAAAGGCTGGATCATCACCGATGCCGGCTGGATGGCCATGAGTCGGGATCGCGGCACCCAGTCGCAGAAACGCGATTTCGGTTATGGCCAGGTGTGTGATGAGCGCGGTGAACTGATCGACGGGTTGTTGCTGAGCAGTGCCAATCAAGAGCATGGTGTGGTGCGGTTCGAGAACAACGGTGTGGATGTGGTCACGCAATTTCCGCTCGGCACTCGTTTGCGCATTTTGCCTAATCACGCGTGTGCCACGGGTGCGCAGTTCGGCAGTTACAGCGCGGTGCTGGAGAGCGGTGACGTGCAGGTGTGGGAGCGTTTGCGTGGCTGGTGACACCAACCTGTAGGCGCCTGGCTTGTCGGCGCAGGGTTACGGGGCCGCTGGGGGCATATCCGTTATTTCGGTGATGGCGGATATGGGTTCCGCTCTTACAGCGGGTCACTTTTGAAAAGAGCCCAAAAGTAACCAAAAGGCTCTTGCCCCACCACTCGGCACCTCGCCTCCGGCTCGGTGTGCCCTCTCTCCGGCATTACTCCGCGGGCCGCCGCGACGGGCCGTCCCTGCCCCGTCGCGGCTAAACCGGCGTCCTGCCGGTTTACCCGCTCCGTAATACCTGCGTTCGGCCAGCGTGGTTTAACGGGGCGCCTAAGATCAAAATCAAGATCAAGATCTACAGCACGGCGGCCTAGTAGCCGACCTGAGTGGTTAGATCAAAAGCAAAAGCTAGGCGGCCTGACAGCCGACCTGATCTTGGAAGCTGAACTCAGTCAAATTGTGGAGGGGCTTGCTCCCGATGGCGGTGTGTCAGTCGGCTTATATATAACTGGCCCACCGCATTCGCGAGCAAGCCCGCTCCCACATTTAGATCTCATTACATTCAAGGTAGATGTGTGTACTCGGTCAAATGTGGGAGCTGGCTTGTCGGACCGCCGAACCGCTGCGAAGGCATCAACTCGGTGTACCTGATGTACAGAGGTGTCTCCCACATGTTGAGCTCAGTACATCAGGTAGATGTGTGTACTCGGTCAAAGGTGGGAGCTGGCTTGCCTGCGATGGCATCAACTTGGTGTACCTGATGTACCGAGGTGTCTGCATCGCAGGCAAGCCAGCTCCCACAGAAAAGCAGCTCTGCTTCTGATCTGTTTTTGCTCTGCTGTTGCCCTGCTTTTGCTTCTACCACTCAGGTCGGCTACTAGGCCGCCGTGCTGTAGATTTTGATCTTGATCTGACAGGCCCCGTTAACCACGATGGCCGAACGCAGGCTTGAATCCGTGGGTAACCCGGCAGGACGCCGGGTTAGCCGCGCTGGGCCAAGGATGGCCCATCGCGGCGGCCCACGGATTCAAGCCGGAGTGAGGGCATGCCGAGCCTTAGCGAGGCACCGAGTGGTGGGGCAAAGACTTTTTGGTTACTTTTGTGTCTTTACAAAAGTGACCCGCTGTAAGAGCGGAACCCTACGAAGCCGTTACCGCAGCAACGGATATGTACCCAGCGGCCCCGTGACAACCACACCACTCAACCCGTAAAAAAAGATGTGTAGATACCTATGCTCATCGCCCTCAAACCGGCCCTTACAAATAAATACCTACTGAGTATCAAACCATACTCACTCGATATTAGACGCAAACAAAACCAAGGGAGGAAACTGACGCCAATTATAAAAATACCTAAAGAGTATAAAGATTCAGCCCCATTCCTCCTGGATCGTTCTGTCCATCACCGGCCTGTACATGCTCAGCCTTGCGTTGATCAGCTACGGGGTACGTCGGCACTCGCGCAGCGCTACTAACTACACCACCGGGGGTGGGCATTTTCCGGCATTCCTGATCGGCTTTTTGATGCTATCGGAGTTTATTGGCACGGCGGTGAGCATCGGCACCGCAATCGACTTCACATTTGAGAAACCGTTGATTAAAGCGCTCTGGGTTCGCATCTACGCTTCAGCTCAATAGCAAACGGTCACCCCGCGACTGTAAGGAAGTAGGGCACCGCTCATTTATCCAAATAGTGCAGCAATCAAGCATCCTGCAAAATCAAGTCCGCGCCCTTCTCCGCCACCATCAGCACCGCCGCATGGGTGTTGCCCGACGTCACATTCGGGAAGATCGACGCATCGACGATGCGCAGCCCTTCCAGCCCGTGCACCCTCAAGCGCTTGTCCACCACTGACACTTGCGGGTCCGAGCCCATGGCGCAGGAGCCGCACAGGTGGTAGATCGAGCCGCTGTTTTCGCGGAAGTATTGCAGCATTTGCTCATCGGTTTGCACCGCCGCACCGGGCAGTACTTCGGCCACGGTGATGCCTTTGAGCGCCGGTGCCTGCATGATCTTGCGCATCAACCGGCTGCCCTGGATCACTTCATCGATGTCCTTCTGGGTGCTCAGGTAGTTGGGGTCGATCAACGCCGCGTCACGGGGGTTCTTCGAGGCAATACGAATGGTCCCGCGGCTGGTGGGACGGCACGGGTTGAAGCACAACAGGAAGCCGGAATACGGTTCAGGCTTGAGGCTGGCCTTGTTGTTTTTCGGAATCTGATACGACAGCGGGTTGAAGTACAGCTGCAGGTTCGGGTCTTTCTGTGCGTCGTTGCCGCGAAAGAAGCCTCCGGCCTGGTTCACGCTCATGGCCAGCGCGCCCTTGCGGGTCAACAGGTACTTGAGGCCGAGTTTCAGTTGGCCGAACAATGAGCTGAGTTCGTCGTTCAAGGTCGGGATATTGGCCTTGTAGTAATAGCTGGCGCACAGGTGGTCCTGCAGGTTTTCGCCCACGGCCGGCAAGTGTTTGACCAGCGGGATGCTGTGCTCGGCGAGCAAGTGCTGGTCGGCCACACCCGACAGTTGCAGGATCTTCGGCGTGTCCACCGCACCGGCGCAGAGGATCACTTCCTTGCGCGCCGTGAAAGTACGCGCCACACCGTGTTGCGTGACCGCAATGCCGGTAGCACGCTGCTGGTCGTCGAACAGTACGCGGTCGACCAATGCATGCAGTTCCACGGTCAGGTTCGCACGGCCAAGCGCCGGGTGCAGGTGCGCAAAGCTGCTGGAGCAACGTTCGCCATTGCGCGTGTTGACGTCATACAGCCCGGCGCCTTCAAAGTTGGGGCCGTTGAAGTCATCACTGTGGGCGTAACCCAGCTGTTCGCAGCCTTTGAGGAACACGTCGCAAATCGGGTGGGTCTGGCCCTTCATCGGCGTAATGCTGATGGGGCCGCTGCCGCCGTGGTATTCGGTGTCACCCAAGGGGTGGTTTTCCAACTTGCGAAAGTACGGCAACACGTCCTTAAAACCCCAGCCGTCGTTGCCATTGGCGGCCCAGTCATTGAAGTCATGGGCCTGGCCGCGCACGTAGATCATCGCGTTGATCGAGCCCGAGCCGCCCTGCACTTTGCCGCGTGGCGCGTAGATTTCACGGCCAGCCAGCTGCTTTTGCGGCTGGCTGTAGTACATCCAGTTGAAGGTCGGGTTGTAATACATCTTGGCGAAACCGACCGGGATCTTGAACCACCAGGAACTGTCCTTGCCACCGGCTTCCAGCAGCAATACTGAATACTGCCCGGACGCAGAAAGCCTGTTGGCGAGGATGCAACCCGCCGCGCCTGCGCCAGCGATGATGTAGTCGTATGTCATTCACGGTTACCGCGTAAGTCGTTTTTTTTAGCCCTTGGCGGGCGAAGTGTCTTTGACGTCAGCCGGGGTGTCGCCCATTTGCAGGTGCAGGCGCTCGCCGGTATACGGCGTGTGTTTGCGCACCACGTCCATGTTCAGCTCCACGCCCAGCCCCGGCTCGGTGGACGGGATGATGTAGCCGTCCTCCCATTGCAGCGGTTTGGTCAGCACTTCGGCATGGAAGCCGCCCCAGGTCATGATGCTTTCCTGGATCAGGAAGTTCGGCGTGCAGGTCGCCAGCTGGAAACTCGCCGCGGCACCAATCGGCCCGTTGTACAAGTGCGGCGCGATCTGCGCGTAGTAGGCCTCGGCCATGCTCGCGATTTTCTTGGCCTCCAACAGCCCGCCGCAACGCGCCACGTTCATCTGCAGGATCGATGCACCACCGGCTTGCAGCAGCTTGAAAAATTCGTACTTGGTGGTCAGTCGCTCGCCGGTGGCAATCGGGATGCTGGTCTTGGCGGCAACCTGGGCCATCGCCTCTTCCTGGCCCGGCGGCACTGGTTCTTCGAACCACAGCGGGTCGTACTTCTCCAGACGCTTGGCCAGGCGAATCGCCGACGACGGCACCATTTGCCCGTGGGTGCCGAACAGCAGGTCGCACTTGTCGCCCACCGCCTCGCGGATCTTGCGGCAAAAGGTCTCGCAGCGTTCCAGCACTTCCAGCGAAATCTGGTGACCGGAGTACGCCGTATACGGGCCGGCCGGGTCGAATTTCACCGCGGTGAAGCCTTTGTTCATGTTATCGATGGCGCACTCGGCGGCCAGGTCCGGGTCGTCGTAGTCGTACTCACCCTTGCTGTTGACCGGGTACAGGTAGGTGTAGGAACGCAGGCGCTCGTTGACCTTGCCGCCGAGCAACTCGTAGACCGGCTTGTTGGCCGCCTTGCCGATGATGTCCCAGCAGGCCATTTCCAGGCCACTGACCACGCCCATCATGGTCAGGTCCGGGCGCTGGGTGAAACCGCTCGAGTAGGCCTGGCGGAAGAAGCGTTCGATATGGTGCGGATCATGGTTGAGCAGGTAACGCTCAAACACATCCTCGATAATCGGCAGCATGGCCTTGGGGCCGAAGGTGGCGGCGTAGATTTCGCCGACGCCTTCGATGCCGCAGTCGGTCTTGAGTTTGACGAACAGCCAATACATGCCACCGATGTGCGGCGGCGGAACGGCAACAATATGGGTTTCAAGGGCGACGATTTTCATCTCAGGCACCTGTCTGGTTGAATTTTTTACGGTTGATTCGGGCGCGCAAGGCCAGGGCCGCCAGGGTCCCGAGCACGCCGACAAAGGCGATGTAGCCGAAATACAGGTTGTAACCGGCCTTACCTGGGTAGGTATCGGTCAGGTAGCCATTGATCAGCGGGATAAACGTGTCGGGCAGGTAACCCACCACCGAGACAATGCCAATGGCCAGGCCAGTGATGCGCAGCGGGATGTCGCAGCTGTCGAGGATCGCCCAGTACAAGCCGCGAATCGCGTAGGTCATCAGGCCGATAAAGATCACCGTGCCGATCAACAGGCCCAGGCTGTTAAAGCCGGGAAACACGATCAACCCGAGCATGCCCAGCGTCACCAGGACCAGCGCGACGATCAGCACCGAAATATTCGAGAACTTGTCGCCCAGCCAGCCACCACCGATGCCGCCGATGGGGCGCATCCACAGTTTGATGGTGGTGATGGTGCCGGCCATCACGGCGGTCATGCCGCTGCCCTGCAGGTAGTCGGAGAAGCTGTAGGTGGCCCAGAACATGTGATAACCGCAGAACACAATGGCGGTCACCAGCCACAACTCGGGGATTTTTACCAGGGTGGTCAGGTCGGCGATGAGGTTGAATTTGCCCTTCTCTACCGGCGCAGTGTCGGCCATCGACTTGGGGTCCTTGAGCAATACCAGCCCGCAGCCAATGGCGATGCAAATGAACGAGTACAGGTAGACCACATGCTTGAAGCCTTCGGCCGCCGACTGGCTGCGGGTTTCGGTGGCATAGGCGAACAGGCCCAGCGCGGCGGTGGCCAATAACGCTTCCACCAGACCGCGACCGCCATCCAGAATCCCGAAGAAACGGCCCTGTTCGCTGTGATGGGCGATCATCTTCACGCGCTTGAGCACCGAGGCCCAGAACGTCAGGCCGGTGGTCAGGCCCCAGCAACCGAAGATGATCATCAGGCCGGTCATCGACGGCACCGTCGAATACCAAAGGCCCAGCGCGCCGGTGGCGACCAGTGAGAAAAAAATCAAAAAGCGCGGCGGCAAGCGATCCGCCAACCAGCCACTGGGCAAGTAGCTGAGCAAAAAGATCGTGCCGAGCATTGAGTACAGATAACCCAGCTGGCTGTGGTTGATCTGGAACACCTCCAGCATGGTGGTCTGGTAGACCTGGCGCAGGTAGAGGATCGGGTAGATCGCCCCGGCGGCGAGCACCAGCAGCATCAGTTGGAGATAACGACTGGCTTTGTCGCTGTTTGCCGCGGGCACGGCGGTTGGAACCTGGGCAATGGGGGCAGGCTTGGACATCGTGTGAACCTCGGGCACCCAATGCGCAGGTGCCCTGATAATTGTTTTTATTGAAGGTGCAGCAGGTTATTCGTGAATCAGTACTTCATGACCACCAGGCGGGTCTGGGTGAACTCAAGCATCCCGTGCTTACCATCATCACCGCCCAGCCCTGAGCGTTTCCAGCCGGCGTGGAAGCCCTGATACGGGTCTGCCGGCGTGCGGTTGACGTACAACTCACCGGCTTCGATGGCATTCGCCACTTTCATCGCCGTGCGGTAATTTTCGGTGTAGAGCACCGACGACAGGCCGAACTGATGATCGTTGGCCATCGCCAGGGCTTCGTCGATATCGCGGTACTTGAGCACCGGCAGCACTGGGCCGAAGATTTCTTCCTGGATGATCTCCATGTCCTGGCGGCAACCGCTGAGCAAGGTCGGCGGGTAGAAATGGCCCGGACCAACCGGCAGCACACCTCCTGCTTCCAGTACAGCACCGGCAGCGACGGCGCGCTCGACCATGGCGTGGATATTCTTCTGGGCGCTGGCGTTGACCAGCGGACCCATCAGGCTTTCATCTGTGGCGCGGTCGCCGAACTTCACCGTGCTGATCTTGGTTTTCAGCAATGTGAGGAATTGGTCGTAGACGCGCTCGTGCACATACACGCGCTCTACCGCTGTACACAGCTGCCCGCAGTGGGTGGTTTTGGACGCGACGATCGCTTCGGCGGCCTTTTCCAGATCGGCATCGGCCTCGATGATCGCCGGGGTTTTGCCGCCCAGCTCCAGGGACGGCTTGGCGATATTGGTTTTGCAGTAATCGAGCACGATACGCCCGGCGTTGACGCTGCCGGTAAGAGTAATCAGGCCGACGGCTTTATGGGTGCAGACGCTGGCGGCGGTGGCGTGGTCCATGGTCAGGATATTGATCACACCGGCCGGAACCCCCGCTGTGACCACAGCTTTGGCGATTTCAAACGCTGACAACGGCGTGTTGTTGCTCGGGCGCACCACCACGGTGTTGCCGGCAATCAACGCCGGGGCGATCTTGCGCAGCAGGGTGTAGACCGGGTAGTTGAACGGGATCAGGCAGGCCACCACGCCAATCGGCTCGCGTTGCAGGAACAGGTTTTCATCCGGGGTATCGCTGGGGATGATCTCGCCTTCGATGCGGCGTGCCCATTCGGCGTGGTAGCGGGTGATTTGTGCGGCGTAGCGGGCTTCGTTGCTGGCGTCGCGCAGGCTTTTGCCGGATTCGCTGGCCAAGGCTGTGCCAATGGCTTCGGCGTGGGTGTCCAGGGCATCGGCAAACGCGCGCAGGTATTCGGCGCGCTGGATGCTGGTGAGTTTGCCCCAGGTTTTCTGGGCGCTGGCGGCGGCGTCGACGGCGGCGGTGGCTTCGTCAGAGGTGGCAGCGCTGACATGGCCGACCAGGGTTTCGGTGGCAGGGTTGTAGACGGCGATCAGGGCATCGCTGGCGGGTTCGACGAACTGACCGTTGTAGAAATTGCGCTCGAATTGCATGTGGTTTGCCCAACGTTGTTGTTTTGCGAGTGACATGCAGTTTTGTATTTGCTTGGGGGGTGTGCAAACGACTTATTGGGTGGGGTAACTTGAGGAAAATGCAGGTTACTGGGGGATTGGGTGCATATCCGTTATTTGGGTGATGGCCTCCATTGGTTCCGCTCTTACAGCGGGTCACTTTTGAAAAGAGCCCAAAAGTAACCAAAAGGCTCTTGCCCCACCACTCGGCACCTCGCCTCCGGCTCGGTGTGCCCTCACGCAGGCTTTGGAGCGGGGGCCGCCGCGATGGGCCATCCTTGGCCCAGCGCGGCTAAACCGGCGTCCTGCCGGTTTACCCCCGCTCCAAAGCCTGCGTGAGGCCAGCGTGGTTGACGGGGCGCCTAAGATCAAAATCAAGATCAAGATCTACAGCACGGCGGCCTAGTAGCCGACCTGAGTGGTTAGATCAAAAGCGAAAGCGAGGCGGCCTTACAGTCGACCTGTTCTTGGAAGCTGAACTGGGTTAAATGTGGGAGGGGCTTACTCCCGATGGCGGTGTGTTAGTCAGCTTATTTATAACTGGCCCACCGCATTCGCGAGCAAGCCCGCTCCCACATTTGGAGCTCAGTACATCAGGTAGATGTGTGTACTCGGTCAAAGGTGGGAGGGGCGGTGCGACGGTTCGACTTGCTCCCGATGGCGGTGTGTCAGCCAGCTCATTTATAACTGACCCACCGCATTCGCGAGCAAGCCCGCTCCCACATTTTGAGCTCAGTACATCAGGTAGATGTGTGTACTCGGTCAAAGGTGGGAGCTGGCTTGCCTGCGAAGGCATCGACTGTGTCTTACTGATGTACCGAGGTGTCTGCATCGCAGGCAAGCCAGCTCCCACAGAAAAGCAGCTCTGCTTCTGCCCTGTTTTTGCCCTGCTTTTGCTTCAACCACTCAGGTCGGCTACTAGGCCGCCGTGCTGTAGATTTTGATCTTGATCTGACAGGCCCCGTTAACCACGATGGCCGAACGCAGGCTTGAATCCGTGGGTAACAGAGCGAAACCCTAAGCCACCGTTACCTAAATAACGGATATGTACCCAACCAAAAAACCCCACTCACCCCGCCGCCGTAGAAGGCTCCAACTGCCGCTGAGCCAACCAGATCTCCTCCTGCAACCACCGCCCAAACACCTGCAACTGCGGCATATCCGTCTGCTCCGGCCGGGTCACCAACCAATACGACTGATGCCCCTCCACATGCACATTCAGAACCTGCGTCAACTGCCCCGAGGCCAACTCAGCCGCGACCATATGCCAGTCCGCAATCGTGATCCCCAACCCATCCGTCGCCGCCCGAATCGCCAAATCCAGCAGGTCAAACTCATACCCACCTTGAGTATCCACCCCATGAATCCTCGCCGCATCCAGCCAATGCTTCCACGTCAGGTATCGCTGATCCTCACTGGCCAACACATGCAGCAAGGTCATGCGGTTCAAATCCACCCCATCACTGCACTCACGGGCATACAGCGACGGCGCACACACTGCGATGTGCCGCTCCTGAACCAGTAACGAGCTGTCCAGCCCATCCCACTCACCATTACCAAACCGAATAGCGCAATCGAGCGTGCTGGTCTGCGCCAGGCTGTCTTGCAAACACGTGGTAATGCTCAACTCCAGCTCCGGATGCGCCTCACGCAAACGCCCCAACCGTGGCATCAACCAGCGGCTGGTAAAGGTCGGAGGCGCATTGATATGCAGCCGATTGGAGTGGGTTTTCTGTTGGATACTGCGCACCGTCAGCTCAATCTTGTCGAACGACTGGTGCAACGCCCGCAACAACACGCGCCCGGCGCTGGTGAGTTCAAGGTGGTGATGGCGCCGCTCCAAGAGGTTTTCACCCAGTTGTTCTTCCAACTGCCGTACCTGGCGACTGACCGCACTTTGGGTCACGTTCAACAGCTGCGCAGCCCGGGTAAAGCTGCCGGTGCTGCCGGCCACTTCGAAGGCTTTGAGGGCATTGAGACCGGGCATTTTGCGTTTCATGGAAGGCACTCGACAGCAGCATTCAAGGAAGATTGAACAGCGAAACTCTGCACACAACATACCTTTTTGTATTGCGTCAGGGGTAGCACCCTGTGCACCGCCAAGAAACTCGGCTTAAAACGGCGCTGTCGTTTTTGGACTAATCACGTCGCTGACGAACACAGAGCACGCGTATAACGCATGCACACTAAGACAATTAAGCATTGGTCGCTGACTCACCACAAAAGTTAGTCTGCCTTGTAACTAACCCATGCCACTTCACGATTAAATAAACCGGGGTCGCGCCATGTCGAACACACCTGTTTCATCGCGGCGAAGTATCGGGCTGCTGGCACTCGTCTTTACCGCCTGCAACGCAACGACCCATGGTTTCAGTGTTTTTCTGTATTCCGCCTTATTACCGCAGATTCGTCACGCATTTGAACTGAGCTACAGCCAGGCTGCGCTGATTGCCGCGCTGTTGCAGCTGTTCTATATGGGCGCCTCGATTGCCAGCGGGATCGCCGCAGCGTGGGTGAGCCCGCGCAATATGGTGCGCCTGACCATCGTGCTGAGCCCCGCGCTGCTGGCACTGGCTGTCGCTACCCCGTGGGTGCTGCCGTTTGCCCTGTGCCTGGCGCTGGTGTCGGCGTGTGCGGTGTCGAACTGGAATGCAATTGCGGCACTCGCACGCGAGGTCATCCCGGCCAGCCACCGCAGCCGCGTACTGGGCTTGGCGTCCTCGGGCGCGGCGTTTGCGATCTGCTTGAATGGGTTATTGATCGCCGTGTTGCAGGGCCTGTCTTTACGGCAATTCTGGTTGATCTGTGCCGGGTTAACGCTAATCGTCACCCTGCTGACCCTCTGGGCCTTGGCCTCGCACACCGAGCAAGCACCCCACGCCCCCAAAACGCCTGTATTCAGCCAAGTGCTGAGGCAATGGCTGCGCTTGTGCCTGGAACAGCCGGTGGCGTTGCACATTGTGTTGCTCAGCGGGTTTATCGGCGCGATCAGTGGGCCGTTTCTCAACTTTCTGTCGGCCTTTGTCAGCGACCGCCTGCACGCCGGCGCAGCAGTGACCGGTTCGATGTGGACATTAATCGGCATCGCCGGCGCGATTGGCGGGTTGCTGCTGGGCACACTGGCAGATCGCTGGGGCGCGCTGCGGGTGCTGGCGCTGAGCATCGCTGCGTTCGGCCTGGCCATGCTTGGCCTGCTGGCGCACCCCAGCCTGCTACTGAGCTGGTGGGCCGCCGGGTTATTCGCGTTGTTCTATTTTCCGTCATGGGGCTTGATGGCGGCTTACCTCAGCGCGCGCCTCAACCCGGTGCACAGCCTGCAAGTGGTGAGCCTGAGCATGGTCAGCTATGGCCTGGCCAGTGCTATGGCCAATGGGCTCTGCGGCTGGCTGTTGCAAGCCAGCGGCGAATTTGCCGTGGTGCATGCCTGGATTGCCGGCGGGGTGCTCGCCTGCCTGTTATTGCTCAAATGCATGGCTCGGCGTGCGACTGACACGGCGCTGCCTGTCCAGATAACCTGAGCGCCCCAACTGACGCTGCAAAATCTCCACCAGCGCCTCCACCTCCGGCACCTGGCAACCGGCTGAACGCCAGAACATCAGGCGGGCTGGCGCAATCGGTGGAAAGCCTTGGCGCTCATCCAGAATCTGCCAGCCGGCCGGCACCAAGCGTCGCGCCATCACTCCAACCGACAAGCCCTGCTCAATCGCAATTGCGATCCCGCGTGGGCTCTGGCTGGTGTAGACCACCTGCCATGAACGCCCGGCCTCGGCCAACGCCTGCACGGCATTGGCACGGAACGCGCAGCCCTCGGCGTACACCGCCAACGGCACCGACTGGCGCCCCACGCAACTCCAACTCGGCGCTGCCACCCACACCAGCGGCTCGTCGCACAAGTATTCCCCAGCTTGCAGGCCGGCATGTTCAACGCCCAACACCAGGTCCAGCTCACCGCGATGCAAACGACCAACCAGCGCGGTCGACATCTCACAGCAGATGTCCGGGCGCACCTGGGCAAATTGCGCCTGGAAGTCCTTGAGCATCCCGCCCAGGCAATACTCGGCGTAGTCCTCCGGCATGCCCAGGTGGATGCACACCTGCTCATTGGGCAACTGCGCAGCGCTCACCGCCTCGTGGTGCAATTTGAGGATTTGCCGGGCGTAGATCAGAAAGGTCTCCCCGCCCGCGGTCAGGCCGACGGAGCGACTGGTGCGGCGTATAAGCGGCGTACCGACAATCTCTTCAAGCCGCTGCAAGCTCTGGCTGACGGTGGACTGGGTTTTATGCAGGCGCTCGGCGGCGGCCGAAAACCCCTGGCACTCGATAATCGCCACAAATACTTTAAGTAAGCTGCCATCCAGTTCGCCTGACATCACTATCGCCCCTGCCGATGGATTCGATCACAACTTGTAATTTCCACTTCAAAGCGGTTTACGCAACTATCGATTCAACACAACAGCCTACTTCAGGAGCCGTGTATGAGTCTTAAACTTGCCGATGCCGAAACCGGTGATATCAGCGACATCATTAATACCGAGCTGTACCCCATACATGATTCGGGCCATGTTCAATTACAGGCATTAATTGAACATGCGCGGGCCGAACTGGCCGAGGACGGTTGCTGCCTGCTGAAGAACTTCCTGCGCCCCGAAGTGCTGGAGCAGGCGCGCCTGGAAGGCCAGGCACTGTCGGGCAAGACCTTTTATTCGGTGCGCAAGGTAAACGCCTATTTCACCGAAGACGACGCCAGCCTGCCCCAGGATGACCCGCGCCGCACATTCATGGAGCGCACCAGCGGCTTTGTGACCCGCGACATGATCGCCCCCGATGCAATCATCCACCGCCTGTACGTCTCGCCAATGATGAAGCGCTTCATCGGTGCCTGCCTCGACGAACCGGAGATTTTCGAATACGCCGACCCGTTCGCCGGCCTGGTGATCAACGTGATGCCCGAAGGCACCGAACAGCCTTGGCACTTCGACACCAACGAATTCATCGTCAGCATGATGACCCAGAAGCCTGAGGCCGGCGGGCTGTTCGAATACGCACCGATGATCCGCTCGCGCAGCCAGGAAAACCTCGGCGCCGTCGGCAAAGTGGTACGCGGCGAAGACCGCTCGCGGGTGCAGGAGCTGGAGCTCAACCCTGGCGACCTGCAGATCTTCAAGGGCCGCTTCTCGGTGCACCGGGTCACCCGCGTGGAAGGCGTCACCGAACGCAATACGGCGATCTTCGCCTACTCGGAAAAGCCCGGAATCATCGGCCGCGCCCAACGCACCAAACAGCTTTACGGACGCTTGTCCGAAGCCCACCTGCAAGCCGAACGCAACCTGGTGCGCAGCGATCAGTTGCTCGACTGATTCACCCCTAAAAAACTTAAAACCGTATTTGCCCTGCGAGGAACACCCCATGAGTCTGTCCGGCCCGAACCGCAACCCCGCCGACTGCGAACCCACCTATGAGGAGATCCAGCAAATCCAACTGGACCGCCTGCAACGGGTGCGCAATGAACTGAAAAAACGCGACTACGCCGCCTGTGTGCTGTTCGACCCGACCCACATGCGCTACGCCACCGGCTCACGCAACATGCAGGTGTACTCGGCGCGCAACCCGGCGCGTTATGCCTTCATCCCGGCGGAAGGCCCGGTGGTGATCTTTGAGTTCGGCGGCTGCCTGCACCTGGCCGAAACCCTCAATACCGTGGACGAAGTTCGCCCCGCCAAAGCCATCTCTTACTACTTCTGTGAAAGCTTTCTCGGCAACGTCACCGCCGACTGGGCCGGCGAGATCGATGAGTTGGTGCGCAAGTGCGGTGGCGGCAAACGCATCGCCATCGAGAGCGCCACCTCGGCTGCCGCCTTTGAACTGCAAAAGCTTGGCTACCAAGTGTTCGATGCCCAGGAACCGCTGGAGCGGGCGCGCTGCATCAAGGTGCCCAACGAACTGAAGATGATCCGCGCCAGCCTGCGCGCCACCGAGGCGGGTGTGCGCCTGATGGAAAGTAAACTCGTGCCTGGCATCACCGAAAACCAACTGTGGTCGCACCTGCACCAGCATGTGATCGCTACCGACGGCGACTACGTTGAGACACGCTTGCTGTCCTCGGGGCCGCGCACCAACCCGTGGTTCCAGGAATGCAGCACACGCCCAATCGAAGCCGGCGACCTGGTGGCACTGGACACCGATGTGGTCGGGCGCTTCGGCTACTACGCCGACTTCTCGCGCACCTTCCTCTGTGGCGACCAGGCCGCCACCGCCAAGCAGCAAGCGCTGTACAAACTCGCCTACGAGCAAGTGCAAACCAATGTGGAAATGCTCCAGGCCGGGCGCAGCTTCAAGGAATACGCCGAGATGGCCTGGAAGATTCCCGAGCATTACAAAAACAACCGCTACTTCGCCCTGGTGCACGGGGTTGGCATGACCGGTGAATACCCTTACGTGGTGCACCGCGAAGACATTGACGCGCTGGGCTACGACGGCGTGTTCGAGGCCGGCATGACCATCTGCGTGGAAAGCTACATCGGCCACGACGACGGCGGCGAAGGCGTGAAGCTTGAAGAGCAGATCTACATCCACGAACACGGCATCGAGTTGCTCTCCGATTACCCGTTCGACGCGCGCCTGCTGCGGTAATGATCGTTCCCACGCTCTGCGTGGGAACGTATCCCGTGACGCTCTGCGTCACCCTCGCAAAGTCAGGACGCAGAGCGTCCGGTGCGGCGTTCCCACGCAGAGCGTGGGAACGATCAACGGCAGGCAGCCCTGGGAACGGATCTGTAACATGCATTTATAGAAGGTTACTGCGCAGAATTTGTCGTTTGTCGATCTTTGCGCAAATGACAAAACTGCGGGCATCTCTAATAAAAACAACATGAGAGCTGCCCTATGTCCCGTCCCATTGCCCGCCTCCTGACTTCGTTGCGCCTTGTTCTTCTGCCGGCTTCACAGCGGTCCGTGCTGCGCCGTTGCGGCGCTTGCCACTGACCCTTGCGGTTCAACAAAAACGCATATTCGCAAGTACCGGAGAGGCTTATGAAAGAGTTGACTACCCTGGACGGCGCCGTGGCGCATCCAGCCATCAGTGACCTGTGTGCCCAAGCCCAAAGCGGCGAGATCAACCGCCGCCAATTTTTGCGCACCGCCGCGCTGCTAGGCGTCACCGTTGCCAGCGCCAGCACCTTCCTCGGCTCGGCGCTGCTGGGCAGTGACGCCCAGGCCGCCGATGGCACACCCGCCCGCCAAGGTGGCAGCCTGCGCTTTGCCTGCGCGATCCAGGAAATCCAGGACCCCATGCTGATCACCTGGATCGAAGCCTCGAACCTGCTGCGCAATTCGCTGGAGTACCTGACCTGGGTTGACGCCGACAACATCACCCACCCTTATCTTGCCGAAAGCTGGAGCCCGTCCGACGACCTCACCACCTGGACCTTCAACCTGCGCCAGGATGTGAAGTGGAGCAATGGCGACAGCTTCAATGTCGACGATGTGCAGCACAACATCGAACGCTGGATCGCGGCTGACTCCAAGTCGGTCAACCGCACCGCGTTCCAGGACATCAAGGCCTTCGAGAAAGTCAGCGACTACCAGTTCCGCCTGCAGCTCAAGCGGCCGATGCTGGCGATCCCGGAAATGCTCAACGCCTTCACCTGCGCCATCGTGCACCGCAGCTTCAAGGCCGGTGACGACTGGGCGAAAAACCCGCTGGCGACCGGGCCGTTCAAGCTGGTTTCGTTCGCGGTGAACAAGCAGGCGACGTTTGCCAAGCGCGCCGATTACTGGGGCAAACCTGCCCACCTCGACGAACTGCGCTACATTGACATGGGCACCGACGTGTCCACCCACCTCGCCGCCCTGCAGGCTGGGCAAGTCGACGTGCTGTACCGCGTGACCGTGGCTGAACTCGACCTGGCCAAACGCTTGCCCGGCGCGCAGTTGCTCACCTGCAAATCCGCGCAAACCGTGGTGATGCGCATGGCTTGCGATCAAAAGCCGTTCACCGACCTGCGCATCCGCAAGGCCGTGGTGCTGTGCGCCGATAACGCGCAGATGCTGAAGATCGCCTATCGCGGCATGGGCACCCTGGGCGAAGACCACCATGTGGCGCCCTCCCATCCCGAATACTTCCCGCTGCCCAAGCGCAACCGCGATGTGGCGGCGGCGAAAAAACTGCTGGCCGACGCCGGCTTCCCCAACGGCCTGGACATCGATTTGATCGTCGGCAACACCCAGGGCCGCTATGAGCAGGACTGCGCACAGATCCTGCAACAGAACTGCCTGGAAGCCGGGATTCGCATCAACCTCAAAGTGGTGCCAGCCGCGCAGTACTGGCCGATCTGGGACAAAGCCGCGTTCAGCCTCACCTACTGGGCGCATCGCCCGTTGGGCGTGATGTCCCTGGAGCTGGCCTACCGCGGCGGCGGCGCCTGGAACGAAAGCCACTACAGCGACCCGGCCTTCGATGCCGCGCTGGACAAAGCCATGGGCATCATTGACCCCAAACAACGCGCCGTCGCGATGCAAAACGTCGAGCAGATCCTGCAGGACGCGTGCGTAATCGTGCAGCCGTTCTGGGGTGATAAATTCACCGCCGTGAGCAAAAAGGTCCAGGGCTTCCAGGTGCACCCTTCCGACTTCTACCCCATGGGCAACGTGTGGCTCAGCGCTTGAGCTAATACGCGACACCCCTGCCCGATTACGGGCAGGCCTCCCTGGAACAGTCGGAGCATGCACCCATGGCTCATTTTCTATTGCGTAAATTACTCGCGCTGGTGGCAACCCTGCTGTCGGTGTCATTGATCGTGTTCCTGGCCCTGGAGCTGAACATCGAGGACGTCGCCATCAATGTCCTCGGCCCCTACTCTGCCGCCGACCAGCGAGCAGCGTGGCTGCTGGAACATGGCTACAACCAACCCTTTGTGTGGCGCTACCTGCTGTGGCTCAAGGACTTTGTCAGCGGCGACTGGGGCACCTCGGTGTACTTTCGCGAATCCGTCATCAAGCTGTTGCTCCCCAACCTGGCACAAACCTTGACCCTCGCCGGGCTGGCCTTGCTGGTGATGGTGCCTGTGGCATTGACCTTGGGGATTCTGGCCGGCATCCGTCAGGGCTCGGTACTCGACCGGCTGGTGTCGTTCCTGTCGATCGTCACCACCTCGATTCCTGACTTTGCCAGCGCGGTGTTCGTTTCGGCGATCTTTGTGTTCTGGCTCAATTGGCTGCCCGGCGTGAGTAGCATGAGCGACGGCTTCAGCCCCGTGGAACTGGTGCTGCCGTTGATGGTGCTGTGCCTGTTTGGCATTGGCTACCTGGCGCGGATCACCCGGGCGTCGATGGTCGAGGTGATGCAGTCGCCGTACATCCGCACGGCGCGGCTCAAAGGCGCTTCGACTGCGCGCATCGTCGTACGGCATGCCCTGCGCAATGTGCTGATCGCGCCGATCACGGTGATCATGCTGTACATCCCGTGGCTGCTGTCCAACGTGATCGTGGTGGAGGTGTTCTTTGCCTACAAGGGCTTTGGCTCGCTGCTGTACACCGCGTCACTGAACCATGACGTGTACCTGATCGAAGCCTGCGCCATGGTCAGCGCCGTGGTGGTGGGCATCACCAAGATCTTCTCGGACCTGGCCTACACCTGGCTCAACCCACGCATCACCCTGCGCAGCCTCAGTGGAGGTGCCCGATGAACCGCCTGCAAGCCTTCAAACATCCCCTGGCGTTGCTCGGCCTGTTGCTGGTCGGCGGCTGGGTGGTCACCGCGCTGTTTGCACCGTGGCTGGCACCGCATGATCCGCTGGAAAGCTTCACGCCATTGCTGACGCCCATGACCGCCGGCGACAACGGCCAGAGCTTCCTGCTGGGCACCGACATGATCGGCCGCGACATACTCTCGCGGCTGATCTGGGGCACGCGCACCGTGCTGTTCTGGTCGATTCTGGCCACGCTCACCGCGTTCGCCGTGGGCATCGCCATGGGCTTGTGCGCCGGTTATTTCAACGGCTGGGTCGATGCCGTGCTGTCGTATGTGGCCGATACCGTGCTGTCGTTTCCGGTGCTGGTGTTGTACATCGTGATCATCATCGCCCTGGGCGCCTCGGCGCTCAATATCCTGATTGCGGTGACGTTCACCAGCGCACCGGCAATCTTTCGCATCATGCGTGCGCTGACGATCGATATCCGCTCACGAGATTACGTGTTCAGTGCGATCACCCAGGGCGAAGGCTCACTGCGCATCATGCTGGTGGAGATCCTGCCCAACTGCGGCGGCCCGCTGATCGTCGATTTCTGCCTGCGCATCGGCTACACCGCGATCATGATCGGTGCCCTGGGCTTTCTCGGCCTCGGCCTGCCGCCACCCACGCCGGACTGGGGCGGCATGATCAACGACGGCCGCGCCATGGCCATCGCCTTCCCGCACCTGGTGATCTTCCCCTGCATTGCCATCTCCACCCTGATGCTGGGCCTGAGCCTGTTGGCGGACGGCCTGGATGAAAACGCCCAGCACGGCGCGAGGAATTGAGCATGAACCCTGAACCAGTATTACGGGTACACAACCTGTCGGTCGAACTGCCCGCCGGCGCCGACCGCAGCCATGCCGTGCAGGGCATCAGCCTGGAGGTGCGCAAGGGCGAAATCCTCTGCGTGATCGGCGAGTCCGGCTCGGGCAAATCGGTGCTGTCGGCGGCGATCATGGGCGATTACGCCAAAGGCCTGCGGCATGCCGGTGGGGTGATCGACTTTCTCGGTGACGATATCTGCACGTTGAATGAAGCGCGCCTGCGGCAATTGCGCGGTAACCGCATTGCGATGATTTTCCAGGAGCCCATGGCGGCGTTGAACCCGGCGATTCGGATCGGCAAGCAAGTCGAAGAAATCTTCGACATCCACGCCCCGCACATGCCCCAGCGTGAACGCCGCGAACGCATGCTCGCGCTGCTCGAGTCCACCCAGTTGCCAGACCCGCCGCGCATCGCCAACAGCTTTCCCCATCAACTGTCCGGCGGCCAGTGCCAGCGCGTGGTCATCGCCATGGCCTTGGCGATGAACCCGGACTTGTTGATCGCCGACGAACCAACCACGGCGCTGGACGTGACCACCCAAGCCCAAGTGCTGAAGCTGGTGCGCGACCTGCGCGGGCGTGGCCAGCACGGCATACTGTTTATCACCCACGACTTCGGTGTGGTGGCGCAGATTGCCGACCGCATTGCGGTGATGGAAGGTGGCCGTCTGGTGGAAATCGGCGAGCGCGACCAAGTGCTGAACGCCCCCACGCATGCCTACACCCGCAAACTGATCGCGGCAGTGCCAGCGCTGCACCCGGAACTGCACACGCCGAGTGCCGACGGTGAGTTGGCCCTGCGCATCGAAAACCTGACCAAGACCTACAACGTCGGCGGCAGCTCGGTCGCGGCGCTGCGCAACGTGTCGCTGAACCTGCCACGCGGCAAGACACTGGCGATTGTCGGCGAGTCCGGCTCGGGCAAAAGCACCTTGGTCAAAGCCGCGATCCGCCTGGTGGACAGTGACAGCGGCCATGTGTGGGTCGGCGATACCGACTTTCTGGCCTTGCGTGGCTCGGCCCTGGCGGCCAATCGGCGACGTATCCAGATGATCTTCCAGGACCCTTACGGCTCGCTCAACCCACGCCACCGGGTCGGCGACATCATTGCCCGCGCCGCGCAATTGCGTGGGCTATCGGCCAAGGATGCCTGGGCCGAAGCCGGTGATTTGCTCGAACAAGTGGGCCTTAAGCGCGACGCCCTCAAGCGCAAGCCCCGGCAGTTTTCCGGTGGCCAGCGCCAACGCATCGGCATTGCCCGCGCCCTGGCCATGCGCCCGGAAGTGCTGATCGCTGATGAAAGCGTCTCGGCGCTGGATGTGTCGGTGCAAAAACAGGTACTGGAGTTGCTCGCCGACCTGCAAAAGCAGTTGAACCTGAGCATCCTGTTTATTACCCACGACCTGCGCGTGGCGGCGCAGATCAGCGACCACATCGCGGTGATGCGCCAGGGTGAAGTCGTCGAGTACGGCAGCGCCGAACAGGTGCTGTTGCGCCCTCAGCACAGCTACACCCAGGCGCTGCTCGCCGCCGCGCCGGGCGCCACGCAATTACCGGCTGCCGGGCCGCCACTAAGGTTGATCCGCCCCGCCGCGCACTGAGTTCCAAGCCTTTCCCCGCGTCGCAGTGTTCGCTGCGGCAACGGGCTGCTGTTGCCAAAAAATAACCAATAATGAGAGCAAAACCATGCGACCAATCCTACGTTACATCGCCCTGGTTCCTGTGCTCGGCGCCCTGGCGGCACCGGTCATGGCCTACCAGGTCACCGACAACCTCGACCTCGGCGGCGCCGTGCGTGCGCGCTGGGACTATGACCCGGACCGCGACATCCAGAAGTTCGGCCTCGACACCGCGTTCCTCAGCGCCAAATACAACTCCGACACCTGGATCGGTGAGGCGCAGTACCGCTTCTACGGGCGCTCCTACCCGTATCAGTACACCAAGAATTACGGCGATATCCAGTTCGCCAAGTTTGCGTGGGTGGGCTACAAGTTCAACCCGGACCAGCAAGTGCAGGTGGGCCTGAACACCGTGCCGTTCGGCTTGCAGCCGTACTTCGGCAGCACCTTCTATGAAACCCTGGGCAACGTGATCGGCCTGGAAGACGTACAACAGGTCGGCGCCAAGTACATCCAGCAAAGCGGCGACTGGAACATCCAGGCCGGCTACTACCTGCGCCCGGCGTGGCAAGGCAAAGGCACCAGCAAAGGTGTGACCTACTCCAGCGTGATCTCCGAAGCCGACAGCTACGTGGGCGATGGCAGCAACAACCAGGAACGCAACACCGTGGTGGTGCGCGTGGCCAAGGCCATGGACTTGGGCAACTGGAAGTCGGAAGTGGGGCTTTCCGGCTTGACCTCAACGCTTGAGAACAAAGACACCAACGACGACGGCCGGCGCAACGCCGTGGCGATCCACTACCTGGGCAAGAACGGGCCATGGGGCGTGCAATTGCAGGCGGCGCGCCAGCAAATGTCGCCGCGTAACCCAGGCACCGACAGCGTGGTGACGCTGGGCGGCTATGACGGCACGTTCAACGTGGCCAGCCGGGGCAATTTGTACGTGGCGGATTTGAGCTACGACGTGGGCGGCAAATACCTGTTTGACCAGGTCAGCGGCGTGAAGCTGTATGCCAACTACAGCGCGTTTGATAAATCCGAGAGCCAGTTCAAGACGTCGCAGCGGGTGATCCTCGGCACGTCGTTTTCGGTGAGCAAGTTGTGGGTGGCGACGGAGTGGTTGATCGGCAAGAACGATCCGTATATTGGGGGCAGCAGCTACACCGAGAGTTTGGGCGCAGGTGGGAGTAATCAGTGGGAGAATCAGCTGTACATGAACATTGGTTACTACTTCTAATAGGCCACTGACGCCATCGCGGGCAAGCCCGCTCCCACCTTTGGAATGCATTCCTCCTGTGGGAGCGGGCTTGCTCGCGAAGAGGCCACTACGGGCACTGCAAAAATAATAAGTGTGGAAGTTCTTTCATGCGCCAACTGCCTGCTCTAAATATGCTGCGCATCTTCGAAGAAGTCGCTCGCCACCGCAGCTTCAGCCAGGCCGCCGTGGGCCTTAATGTGACCCAAGGCGCCGTCAGCCGCCAGATCAAACAGCTGGAAGACTACCTCGGCGTCGCCCTCTTCATCCGCACGCCCCAAGGCCTGTCATTGACCGAGGCGGGCTTCGCCCTCTCGCCGCACTTGAGCGATGCCTTCGACCATATCGAACGCGCCCTGCAAGCGGTACGTGTGCCCAACCTGCGCCAGCGCCTGCGCATCGTCGCGCCGCCGACCTGGGCCACACGCTGGCTGTCGGCACACCTGCGACGGTTCTGCGAGTGCTACCCGGATATCAACCTTAGCGTGACCCATCAGAACAGCCACGACAGCCTCACGGAAATCGACTGCCGGATTCGGTTCGGCCTGGAGCCGGCGGCGCATTGCAGCAGTGAATTGCTGGTGATGGAGCGTCACATCGCCGTGGCCAGCCCGGAGTTGTTCAGCGACGGCCAACCGCCTGACCTGCGGCGTTTTCCACTGCTGCATATCCTGCACGACGGCAAGCGTTTGAGAGTCTGGGAGAATTGGCTGGCGGCCATGGGCCGGAACGACATCGATGCGGGCCAGGGCCTGGAATTCAGCACCCTGGACCAGGTGATTCACACGGCCCTGGCAGGCGGCGGGCTTGCCGTGATTGACCGGCAGATGATCGAGCGCGAATTGGTCGATGGCAGCCTGTTGCCGATCACGCCCGTGGAAGTGATCGGCCCGTATGGCTATTGGCTGGATGTGGCGACGGACAAACAGGGGTTATCCAAGGTTCGGCTGTTTACGCAATGGCTTGGCCAGGTTAGCAATCCTTGATGATGGGAATGTGGGTGGGATGGGGTGTATATCCATTGTTTGGGTGATGGCGGATATGGGTTCCGCCCTTACGGCGGGTCACTTTTGGAAAAGAGCCCCAAAAGTAACCAAAAGGGCTCTTGCCCCACCACTCGGCACCTCGCTTAGGCTCGGTGTGCCCGCACGCAGGCTTTGGAGCGGGGGCCGCCGCGATGGGCCATCCTTGGCCCAGCGCGGCTAAACCGGCGTCCTGCCGGTTTACCCCCGCTCCAAAGCCTGCGTTCGGCCAGCGTGGTTGACGGGGCGCCTAAGATCAAAATCAAGATCAAGATCTACAGCACGGCGGCCTAGTAGCCGACCTGAGTGGTAGAAGCAACAGCAGGGCAAAAGCACGGCAACACAGTATCCATCTGATGGAATGAGATCTAAATGTGGGAGCGGGCTTGCTCGCGAAGGCGGTGTGTCAGTCAATTCATCTGTTACTGGCCCACCGCCTTCGCGAGCAAGCCCGCTCCCACATTTTGAACTCAGTACATCAGGTAGATGTGTGTACTCGGTCAAAGGTGGGAGCTGGCTTGTCGGACCGCCGAACCGCTGCGAAGGCATCAACTGGTTATGCCTGATGTACCGAGGTGTCTGCATCGCAGCGGTTCGGCGGTCCGACAAGCCAGCTCCCACAGAAAAGCAGCTCTGCTTCTGATCTGTTCTTGCTGTGCTGTTGCCCTGCTTTTGCTTCAACCACTCAGGTCGGCTACTAGGCCGCCGTGCTGTAGATTTTGATCTTGATCTGACAGGCCCCGTTAACCACGATGGCCGCAAGTAGGCACGGTGGAGCGGGTAAACCGGCAAGGATGCCGGTTTAGCCGCGCTGGGCCAGGGATGGCCCATCGCGGCGACCCGCGGAACCGGGCCGGAGTGCGGGCATGCCGAGCCTAGGCGAGGCACCGAGTGGTGGGGCAAAGACCTTTTGGTTACTTTTGGCTGGGCCGGCATTCCGGGCGTTTGCCAAAAGTGACCCGCTGTAAGAGCGGAACCCATAGCAGCCGTTACCGCAGCAACGGATATGTACCCAATCCCAAATAACCATGGTCGGGCTCAACCCAATCCCAGCCACACTCACCGGCAACAGCAAGGTACTAATCGCCGACCCCAGGCGACTCACCGCCGTCGCCAAACCGATCCCGCTGGCACGCACTTCGGTAGGGAAACTTTCTGCCGGAAACACGCCGACCAAATTGCTCACCGCCGACAGCACCAACGTAAACACACCGAACGTCAACACCATCAACCACGCCATACTCCCGGGCAACACCGCCAGTAGAAACAACGCCGCGGCTTTGACGGGCTGGCCCGACGCTTTCGCGAGCAAGCTGATCTGGTCCAGTAATTTTGGACATTCTTTTCGGTTCTCAAGCGGCCATCTTTTCTGCCGCTGCCGGCGAGTGATATCCGTTGTAGCTGTGGCGCCTTACATTGTTGTAGCGCGCCACATATCGGTTGATATCAACACGGGCCTCGAACTCTGAATCGTAACCGTCTTCAGGGACCCATTCGGATTTCAAACTGCCAAAGAAGCGCTCCATCGGGGCGTTATCCCAACATTGGCCTTTTCGACTCATGCTTTGCTTTAGCTCATGGGCCATCAGTTCGTCCCTGAATTTATGACTGGTGTATTGGCATCCCTGGTCTGAGTGAAACAGCACGCCTTTCGGTTGCCCTCTCAGCTCAACGGCCATGCGCAGCGATACACTTGCTAGAGTCGCATCGGCGACCAATGAGTAAGACCATCCCACCACCCGTCGTGCAAATAGATCCAAAACCACGGAGAAATAGAGCCAGCGTTTACCTATCTGGATGTAGGTGATATCTGCGCACCAGACTTTGTTGATATCCGCCACATAAAACTCACGGTCCAGCACGTTCTCAGCTATCAGCGACTCAGCGCCCGACGATTTGTACTTATGGGGTCTGCGTTGGCTGCTGGAGATCCCGGCTTCCTTCATCAAACGACTAGCCATGTAGCGTCCAACTTTATGCTCTACACCCTGCATATCCTTGGCGAGCGTTCGGGCGCCGGCTGAACCTTTTGAGGCTTTGTGGAACTTGATCAGCACAACTTTGAGCGCTTCGCGCTCCGGGTTGGTTTTCCCCTGGCGCTGACGCCAGGCGTAGTAGCTGCTGCGGTTGACTTCAAACACTCGGCAGCAATCCGAAATGCCATACTGTTCGCCTAGCTCGCTGATCAGAGGGAATGATCTTTGGAGTCCAAAAGCAGGAGAACACTGGCCTTTTTTAGGATTTCGATATCCCTTTCTTTCTGCCTGAGCAGAGCTTTGAGTCCCTGTATTTGTTTTTGGTCGGCGGTAATGGCCTTTGTGCCAGCTAGCGTTGAGCCTGTACGTTCTTTCCTGACCTGCTCAACCCATCGGCGCAAGGCTGTAGGGCCGATATCGAGGTTGGCACAGACCTCGGGAACAGGCTGATCTTGATCGAGCACCATGCTTGCTGCATTGAGCTTAAACTCGCTGGAATAGGACTTTCGCATCATCATGCACACCTTAGATTTGGGCGCCATCATAGCGCCCTATTGATGTGTCCAATTTCATTAGGCCAGATCAAGCCCGCTCCCACATTGGATCTGTAGTGATTGGAAGACAGTGTTTAGAGGCCTCCCATCAACAGGTATTTGATCTCCAAGTAATCGTCCAAGCCGTACTTGGAGCCTTCACGCCCCAGGCCCGATTCCTTGATGCCGCCAAACGGCGCGACTTCGGTGGAGATAATCCCTTCGTTGATGCCAACCATGCCCACCTCCAGGCCTTCGGCCATGCGCCACACGCGGCCGATATCACGGCTGTAGAAGTACGCAGACAAACCGAACGGTGTGTCATTGGCGCGCTGCAGTACCTCGGCTTCATCGCTGAAACGGAAGCACGCCGCCACCGGGCCAAAAGTTTCTTCCTGGGCGATCAGCATCTCGCCATGGGCTTCGGTGAGGATGGTCGGTTCGAAGAAGGTGCCGCCCAACGCATGACGACGCCCGCCACACAGCAGTGTGGCGCCCTTTTCCAAGGCATCACCCACGTGGGCTTCAACCTTGGCCAGCGCCGCCGCGTTGATCAGTGGGCCTTGTTCGGTTTCACCGTCCAAGGCGCTGCCGACGCGCATGGCGCTGACCGCTTCGGCCAACTTGCGGGTGAACGCGTCGTACACGCCGTCCTGGATAAAGAAGCGGTTGACGCACACACAGGTTTGCCCGGTGTTGCGGAATTTGGACGCCATTGCGCCTTTGACGGCAGCGTCCAGGTCGGCGTCGTCGAACACGATAAAGGGTGCATTGCCGCCGAGTTCCAGAGAGACTTTTTTCAGCGTGTCGGCCGCCTGGCGCATCAGCAGTTTGCCGGTGCGGGTGGAGCCTGTGAACGACAGCTTGCGCACCACGCTGGTGGCCTGCAGCGCGCCGCCGATAGCCACCGCATCGCCCGAGACGATATTGAATACGCCAGCCGGAATGCCGGCCTGCTCGGCCAGCACCGCCAGGGCGAAGGCGGACAACGGGGTTTCTTCCGACGGTTTGAGAATCATCGTGCAACCTGCCGCCAGCGCCGGGCCGACTTTGCGGGTGACCATGGCCAGGGGGAAGTTCCACGGCGTGATCGCTGCGACCACACCGATGGCTTCCTTGACGACGATGATGCGTGCATCGGCCTTGTGGCTCGGAATCACGTCGCCATACGCGCGCTTGGCCTCCTCGCCGAACCACTCCAGGAAGCTCGCGGCGTAGACCACTTCGCCCATGGCTTCGGCCAAGGGTTTGCCTTGCTCCAGGCTGAGCAATTGCGCCAGGTCCTTCTGGTTACTCAGCATCAGCTCGCTCCAGCGCTTGAGGCGCTGGCTGCGCTCCTTGGCTGTGAGCTTGCGCCAGGCCGGCAAGGCGCGGTTGGCGGCGTCGATGGCCAGGTTGGTTTCCTCAGCGGCAGCACGCTGTACATCAACGATCAACGCGCCATTGGCCGGGTTGAGCACCGGGTAAGTCGGCCCACCGCTGGACCATTGGCCATCGATGTAGTTACCAGTACGAATCAGCGGGTTCATGCCACGGCCTCAATCAGGTTGAAACGGTCCAGGCCTGGGCGGGCCTCGCGCAGGATGCGCTTGCCGGCGGTGTAGTCGTTGATCACATCGCAGGGCGTGTAATTACGTTCCAGCTCGTGCAGTTCTTCGACATCCAGTTGGGTGTCGAGGGCCGCCAGCGCACTGTCAAATTGTGCGGTGGTGTCGGCGCCCACCAGCATCACGTCGACGCCAGGATGGTTGGCGACCCAGGCTTGGGCGATCTGCGCATTCGACACGCCACGGGCGCGCGCCACGCGCTGTACCGAATGGGCGATGTCGAACGAGGCCTGGTCGCTGTACATCTGCTGGGTGAAGAAGTCGGTCTGATTGCGGGTCGATTGCACTTCACCGGTGAGCAAACCGCGCGCCAGCGGGCTGAACACCGAAACGCCGAGGCCTTGGTCACGGCAGAACGGGATCATCTCGCGCTCTTCCTCACGGTAGGCACAGTTGAGTTGCAGCTGCATATTGATCGGCTTGACCCAGCCATTGCGCTCACACGCCATGAGAATCTTGGCCAACTGGCCGGTGAGCATGGTCGACACGCCGATGTAGCGCGCCTTGCCGGAGCGCACGATGTCGTTCATCGCCGCCATGGTCTCTTCGACCGGGGTGTTCACGTCGAAATAATGCAACATGAACACATCAACGTAATCCATGCCCAGACGGCTCAGCGAGGCGTCGATGCTGTCCATGATGTGCTTGCGCGAATGGCCACTGACGTTGATGCCGCTGCGGGTGCCGTAGCCGACTTTGGTGGTGACCACGATGTCTTCACGCCGCGCGACGCGCTTGAGGATGCGCCCCACCACTTCTTCGCCGACACCCGCCGAATAAAAGTCGGCCAGGTCGATGAAGTTGACGCCGTTGTCCAGCGCATGGGCGACGATGGGCTCGCTTTGCTTCTCGTCGAAGATCCACGGTTTCCAGTCCGGGGTGCCCATGTTCATGGTGCCCAGGCACAGGCGTGAGACTTGCAGGCCGGAGTTGCCCAAACGGATGTAGTGCATGGCAGTCTCCTCAGGCCTTTGGCGTGTAGAAAGGATTACTGATGTGGTTGACCACATCGGCCAGTTGCGCGGTGTACGGCGTGCCATTGAGGGCGGCGCGGATCGCGGTGCAGCAGGCGTTGTAGTTATTCAGGTAGACGGCGTCCAAGTCATCGCAGGCCGGGTTGACCCAATTGGCGGTGACAATGGACCACTCGTCTTCCGCTTCCGGCGGCAAGGTGCCGTCGAGCAAGGCTTCCAGTACGGCCTTGGCGATCCCGGCCTGGGACGCGCCCCAGGTGGCATTGCCATGCAGGTCACTGCCGATGGCGGCCTTGTTGACGTAGAGGGTCATGGGTTTGACCGGAATGTTCGGCTGGGCAATCACCATGAACGGGCAATGGCCCTGGCTTGGCGATGCGAGGCTATTGGCAAAGGCCTGACCCGCCGGCCCGTTGCGTGGGCCGATGAGGATGTTGATATGGGCAGCATTGACGCCTGGGCCTTCGAAGCCTTCGCCGATGTACAGATCAAGTGCTTTCATTTCGCAAACGCTCTTTGTTGTTATGGGGGAGCTTGTTGGCGAATTTTTAGCACTGGACCTGGAAGCGGCCGTAACCATTAAAAGTCATAGGGGTGTGAGTTTTGCTCATGGCCCCTGCGACGACTGATGCCCTCTTGTGCCGTTGACCTACTTTGTTACACACCATATAGTGTGCCCACAAACAGAACAGACCACTACATAGTGTGCAGTATCGGTATTTACCGACCACACTACGCGCAGTATTTCAATGCCTAGTAGCCTGCAAACCGCATATTTTTGGACGGGTTCACACACCGTCAGAACAGACCAGGAAGGAGTATTTCAATGCTGAGTTGGGATGAAGTCGACAACGAAGACACCGGTGCAGCGGTGATCAAGGGCGCCAACGCCGGGCATGCAAGCGAAGCCAACATGGACCGTCTCGACGGTGCCGGCGCTGCTGCCGCGCTGGAAGCGCGCAACGTGACTGCCAACGACTCCGCCGCGATCATCCGCGCCAAGGCCGCCCTGGACAAACTCGACGTCGCCGAAGGCCTCGCCGAGCTTGAAGGCTCCGCCGCCCGCGTCGCCGTTGACGAAAAGCGCATGATCAACTGCCGCGCCGACCTCAACCAACTCGTGCCGTTCAAGTACGACTGGGCCTGGCAGAAGTACCTCGACGGCTGCGCCAACCACTGGATGCCGCAAGAGGTCAACATGACCGCCGACATCGCCCTGTGGAAAACCCCCGAAGGCCTGACCGACGACGAGCGCCGCATCGTCATGCGCAACCTCGGCTTCTTCTCCACCGCCGACTCCCTGGTTGCCAACAACCTTGTGCTGGCCGTGTACCGCCTGATCACCAACCCGGAGTGCCGCCAGTACATCCTGCGCCAGGCCTTCGAAGAAGCGATCCACACCCACGCCTACCAGTACTGCATCGAATCGTTGGCCATGGATGAAGGCGAGATCTTCAACATGTACCACGAGATCCCATCGGTCGCCAAAAAGGCAGCCTGGGGCCTGAAGTACACCCGTTCGATCTCCGATCCGAAGTTCGAAACCGGCACCGTCGAAACCGACAAAGAACTGCTGCGCAACCTGGTCGCCTACTACTGCGTGCTGGAAGGCATCTTCTTCTACTGCGGCTTCACCCAGATTTTGTCCATGGGCCGCCGCAACAAAATGACCGGCGTGGCCGAACAGTTCCAGTACATCCTGCGTGATGAGTCGATGCACCTGAACTTCGGTATCGATGTGATCAACCAGATCAAAATCGAAAACCCGCATTTGTGGGATGCCGAGATGAAGGAAGAAGCGACCCAGATGATCCTGCAAGGGACGCAGCTGGAGATCGAGTACGCACGTGACACCATGCCTCGCGGCGTACTGGGCATGAACGCGGCGATGATGGAGGATTACCTCAAGTTCATCGCTAACCGTCGTTTGTCGCAGATTGGGCTGAAGGAAGAGTATCCAGGGACGACTAACCCGTTCCCGTGGATGAGCGAGATCATGGACTTGAAGAAAGAGAAGAACTTCTTCGAAACCCGCGTGATCGAGTACCAGACCGGCGGCGCGCTGAGCTGGGACTAATCAACCACACAGATCTAAAAATGTGGGGGCGGGCTTGCTCGCGAAGGCAGTGGGTCAGTGACAGGTTTGTTAACTGGCACTCCGTATTCGCGGGCAAGCCCGCTCCCACATGGGATCTCTGTGTTCTTTAGACTTGCGTACATCTATTTATGCCCAATCAAACCATCAAGACGCCCTGTGTCGGCCTGTGCTCCACCGTTTACGGGGACCTGGTGTGCCGGGGCTGTAAGCGTTATCACCATGAAGTGATCCAGTGGAATGGCTACAACGCCGACGAAAAGCAGGCCGTGTGGCTGCGCCTGGAGCAATTGCTGGTGCAGGTGATGGCCAGCAAGTTGGAAGTGCTCGACCCGCAGCGTCTGCGCCAGCAGTTGGAAGACCGCAAGATTCGCTTTATGCCGCACCAGTCGCCGTATTGCTGGGCGTACCAGTTGATTGCGCGGGGTGCGCGGGTGATTTCCAAGCTGGATGCGTATGGGTTGGCGTTGTTGCCGGAGTTTCGTGAGCGCAGCCTTGCGGACTTGCGTGATGCGATTGATCGGGAGTTTTTTCTGCTTTCTGAGGCGCATTACGAGCGCTACATCGCGCCGGGGTTTCTGAAGGAGGCGTTTGGGCCAGCCCTGATTGCCACTTTCTAACACCCACCACAAAACAGAAATGTGGGAGCGGGCTCGCTCGCGAATGCAGTCTGTCAGTTAATAAATCTGTTGACTGACTCACCGCATTCGCGAGCAAGCCCGCTCCCACATTTGGATGTGCGTCAGTCAGGAGATCCAGGAAGCTTCCCGCTCCGTCTGCAAGCCATACCGCTCAATCGCTTCCTGACAAACCCGCGCCTCCAGACTTCCCTGCTCCACCAACGCCGTCAGCGCCGCCAGCACCATGTGGTGGCGATCCACTTCAAAAAAATCACGCAGCGCCGCCCGCGTGTCGCTGCGGCCGAAGCCGTCGGTGCCGAGCACGGTGTAGCTGGAATCCAGGTACGAGGCGATCATCTGCGGCACTGCCCGCACATAGTCGGACACGGCAATCACCGGCGCGCCTTTGGGCAAGCAGTCATTTACATGGCTGACGCGCTTGATGTCCTGTGGATGCAAGCGGTTCCACCGCTCCACTTCCCGCGCATCCCGCGCAAGCTCACTGTAACTGGTAACACTGAACACCTCACTCGCCACTTGCCAATCCTCAGCCAGTAACTGCGCGGCAGCCTGAACCTCACGCACCAGCGTGCCCGAACCCAGCAGGCGCACCTGGGCGTCAGCCGCACCCTGCAAGCGGTACATGCCCTTGATGATCGCGGCTTCCACACCCAGCGGCAGGCTCGGCTGCGGGTAGTTTTCGTTCATCAGGGTCACGTAGTAGAACTCGTCCACATCGTGTTCGAGCATCTGGCGCATGCCATGGTCGAGGATCACCGCGAACTCGCCGGCAAACGCCGGGTCGTACGCCCGGCAATTGGGCACGGTGGCGGCAGTGAGGTGGCTGCTGCCGTCCTGGTGCTGCAACCCTTCGCCGCCCAGGGTGGTGCGCCCGGCCGTGGCGCCGAGCAGGAAGCCACGGGCGCGTTGGTCGGCGGCGGCCCAGATCAGGTCGCCGACGCGCTGGAAGCCGAACATCGAGTAGTAGATGTAGAACGGCAACATGCGCAGGCCATGCACCGAATAGCTGGTGGCGGCCGCCACCCAGGAACTGATAGCGCTGGCTTCGCTGATGCCCTCTTCGAGAATCTGCCCGTCGGTGGCTTCGCGGTAGCTGAGGATCGAGCCGATGTCTTCCGGCTCGTAACGCTGGCCGACGCTGGAATAGATGCCCACCTGCTTGAACAGGTTGGCCATGCCGAAGGTGCGCGCCTCATCCGCCACGATAGGCACGATGCGCGGGCCCAGAGCTTTGTCCTTAAGCAGGTTGGTGAGCATGCGCACGAAGGCCATGGTGGTGGACATTTCCTTGCCTGCCGCCAACGTGGCGAAACCGGCGTAACCCGTCACCGGCGGCACACTGACTGGTGCGGCAAGCTGGCTGCGGCTCGGCACATACCCGCCCAACGCCTGGCGACGCTGATGCAGGTAGCACAGTTCAAGGCTGTCGTCGGACGGTTTAAAGAAGCTCAGCGATTCGGTCTGCTCATCGGATAACGGCAGCTGGAAACGATTGCGGAAGGCGATCAGCGCTTGGCGATCAAGCTTCTTCTGCTGGTGCGTGGTCATTTTGCCCTGCCCGGCTTCGCCCATGCCGAAGCCCTTTTTGGTCTGGGCCAGGATCACCGTGGGCTGGCCTTTGACTCGGCGCGCAGCATGGTAGGCGGCGTGGATCTTGACCATGTCGTGGCCGCCGCGCTTGAGCCGGTCGATCTGTTCATCGCTCAGGCCTTCAACCAGCTTGGCGAGTGATTCACTTTGGCCGAAGAAGTGTTCGCGGTTGTAGGCGCCGTCCTTGGCGGCGAAGGTCTGGAATTGCCCGTCGACCGTTTGCGATAGGGTCTTCACCAGCGAGCCGTCACTGTCCTTGGCGAGCAAGGCGTCCCAGTCCGAGCCCCAGACCAGTTTGATCACGTTCCAGCCGGCACCGGCAAACAACGCCTCCAGTTCATCGATGATGCGCCCATTGCCACGCACCGGGCCATCCAGACGTTGCAGGTTGCAGTTGACCACCCAGGTCAGGTTGTCCAGGCCTTCGCGCGCGGCCAGGGTCAGGGCCGACATGCTTTCCGGCTCGTCCATTTCGCCGTCGCCGAACACGCCCCAGACGTGGCGGCCAGTGGTGTCCAGCAAGCCGCGATGCTGCAGGTAGCGCATAAATCGCGCCTGGAAAATCGAACTGATGGGGCCGATGCCCATGGAACCGGTGGGGAACTGCCAGAAGTCCGCCATCAACCACGGGTGCGGGTAGCTGGAGAGGCCGCGTGCGCCGTTTTTTGGCCCTCCGATCTCCTGGCGGTAATGGGCCAGGTCGTTTTCAGTCAGGCGGCCTTCCAGATAGGCGCGCGCATAAATGCCGGGGGCGGAATGCGGCTGATAGAACACCAGGTCGCCGCCGAAGCCGTCGTTGCGGGCGCGGAAAAAATGATTGAAGCCGACTTCGAACAAATCGGCGGCACTGGCGTAGCTGGCGATATGGCCACCGAGTTCGCCGTACGCCTGATTGGCGCGCACCACCATGGCCAAGGCGTTCCAGCGCACCAACGAAGCCAGGCGCTCTTCGGTGGCCAGGTCACCGGGAAAGGCTGGCTGCTGCTGCACACTGATGCTGTTGATATAGGGTGTGCCATGACGCGGTTTCCAGTCGATAGCCGGGGCGCTGCCGTCGCGGGCCAGCAGGTCGAGGATCTGCCGCGCCCGTTCGGGACCCGCATTGGCCACCAGCGAAGCCAGCGCGTCACGCCACTCATCCTGCTCTACCTGATCCAACGCCGTGTGATTGACTGCACTCGCGAAACCGTTCATGGGCACCTCCGGGCTTTTTTCCAGTTTATGTCGGTGCTTGAGAATTTTTTGCCTGTTATCAGGCGGCGGCGTCGATATTTTGAGCATGAATCACTGCCAATCGGCTTTTCCCCAGCACGTTGTGCTCAAGCCACCCGAAAGGCTGCAACTGTGTTTAAAATGCCGCCCGCTTAATGACCGACGCTGACCGATGACCCCAGACGCACTCGCCACCCTGCACGCCCACCTGCTCACCGCCCTGGCCAGCCCACCCGCCGAGACCCGGCGCCTGTTCCACGGCCGTGGCCGCTGCTGGCCGGGCCTGGAACAATTGACGGTGGACTGGTTGCAAGGTGTGGTGCTGGTCGCGCTGTTCAAGGAGCCCGAGGCTACGCAACTGGACGCGTTGAAACAGCTGCTGGTTGAGTTCGACTGGGCCAAACATGGCGCGCGTACCGTCGCCCTGCAACACCGCTACCTGCCGCAAAGCACCACCGAATGGCTGGTGGGCGATGCGATTGATGAGCTGACCATCACCGAAGGTGGCCTGCGTTACCTGATCGACCTGGGTAAAAAGCAGAACAGCGGGCTGTTCCTCGACATGCGCTATGGCCGCAACTGGGTGCGCGAACAGGCCAAGGGCCAGCGCGTACTGAACTTGTTTGCCTATACCTGCGGCTTCTCGGTCGCTGCCATCGAAGGCGGTGCCGACCACGTGGTTAACCTCGACATGGCCCGCGGCGCACTCAGCCGTGGCCGCGACAACCATCGCCTGAATGGCCATGACCTCGGCAACGTCAGCTTCCTGGGCCACGATCTGTTCAAGTCCTGGGCCAAGGTCACCCACAGTGGCCCCTACGACCTGGTGATCATCGACCCGCCGTCCTTCCAGAAAGGCAGCTTCTTGCTGACCAAGGACTACCAGCGCGTGCTGCGCCGGCTGCCGGATTTGCTCACGCCACAGGGCACCGTGCTGGCATGCATGAACGACCCGGCGTTCGGCGAAGACTTCCTGATCGACGGCGTCACCCGCGAAGCGCCGGGCCTGCGCTTTGTGGAACGGCTGCAAAACCCGCCTGAATTTCCGGATATCGACCCACAAAGTGGCCTGAAAGCGCTGGTGTTCCGTCAGGGTTGATGCTGAAACGCCCTACGCTTGCTACGCTAACTGATACGCCGGGGTGGTGAACCTTATCCTCCCCTTCCCGGTCGATACCTGCATTCCCTGGCCAGACTCGATGGCGTTACGTCGTCGGCTGCCCTGTTTCATCTTTTGGAGAACCGCCCGTGATATCGACCCTGCATGTAGCCAGACTCAAAGCCTGGGGCGCCCACGGCTTTACCGCCACCGGTGTGGTATTGGCTTTCCTGGCCACCCTGGCGCTGCTGGAGAACTCACCCAAGGCTTGCCTGTTGTGGCTGGGCCTGGCGCTGGTGGTCGATGGCGTTGACGGTTCGCTGGCGCGACGGGTGAATGTCAGCACGGTATTGCCAAGCTTTGACGGCTCGGTGCTGGATTTGGTGATTGATTACCTGACCTATGTGTTTATTCCGGCGCTGTTTATCTACCGCTATATCGACCTGCCTGAGTTTACCCACCTGTTTACGGTGTCGGTGATTCTGGTGTCGTCGCTGTTCTGTTTCTGCAATGTGAACATGAAGAGCAAGGACAATTACTTTGTCGGCTTCCCCGCCGCCTGGAACGTGGTCGCCTTGTGCGTGTACATCATCCAGCCGGACGCCTGGGTCACGTTGCTGACGGTGATTGGCCTGGCGCTGCTGACCGTGACGCCGATGAAGTTTTTGCATCCGTTTCGGGTGAAGCGGTTTATGCCGCTGAATATCGCCGTTACCACCATTTGGTTGCTGTGCAGCTTTTTGATGGTGGTGGATTATCCGAATACGAATCCCTGGACGTTTGGGTTGTGGTCGGTGATGTCGGCGTATTTTCTCGGGATTTGCGTGTGGCGCACGGGGTTGGAGTGGTTGGATAGGCGCCACGGTTGAGCTAGGTAGATTGAGTACATATCCGTTGCTGCGGTCACGGCTTCGTAGGGTTCCGCTCTTACAGCGGGTCACTTTTGTAAAGACACAAAAGTAACCAAAAAGTCTTTGCCCCACCACTCGGTGCCTCGCTTAGGCTCGGCATGCCCTCACTCCGGCTTGAATCCGTGGGCCGCCGCGATGGGCCATCCTTGGCCCAGCGCGGCTAACCCGGCGTCCTGCCGGGTTACCCACGGATTCAAGCCTGCGTTCGGCCATCGTGGTTAACGGGGCCTGTCAGATCAAGATCAAAAGCAAGAGCACGGCGGCCTAGTAGCCGACCTGAGTGGTTGAAGCAAAAGCAAGGCAACAGCACAGCAAAAACAGATCAGAAGCAGAGCTGATTTTCTGTGGGAGCTGGCTTGCCTGCGATGCAGACACCTCGGTACATCAGTGAGACACAGTTGATGCCTTCGCAGCGGTTCGGCGGTCCGACAAGCCAGCTCCCACCTTTGACCGAGTACACACATCTACCTGATGTACTGAGCTCAAAATGTGGGAGCGGGCTTGCTCGCGAATGCGGTGGGCCATTCACCAATGCATAAACTGACACACCGCCATCGGGAGCAAGCCCTATCCCACATTTAACCGAGGTCAGCTGCCAGGCCGCCTTGGCTTTGCTTTTGCTTCAACCACTCAGGTCGGCTACCAGGCCGCCGTGCTGTAGATCTTGATCTTGATTTTGATCTTAGGCGCCCCGTTAAACCACGCTGGCCGAACGCAGGCTTTGGAGCGGGGGTAAACCGGCAGGACGCCGGTTTAGCCGCGCTGGGCCAAGGATGGCCCATCGCGGCGGCCCCCGCTCCAAAGCCTGCGTGAGGGCACACCGAGCCTAAGCGAGGTGCCGAGTGGTGGGGCAAGAGCCCTTTTGGTTACTTTTGGGGCTCTTTTCCAAAAGTGACCCGCCGTAAGGGCGGAACCATACGAAGCCGTTACCACAAAAATGGATATACACCCAAAGCCAGAGGTAACATACCGCCCTTAGGCGCAGCCACTTCGCTGCGCCCTGCCAATAATAAGCCCTGCCCATGCCCTTCGAACTCAGCGTAGACCTCACCACCCTCGCCATCCTGGCCGTCGTGGCCTTCATCGCCGGTTTCATCGACGCCATCGCCGGCGGCGGCGGCCTGCTCACCACCCCGGCCCTGCTCACCGCCGGCATGCCACCGCACCTGGTACTGGGCACCAACAAACTCAGCTCCACCTTCGGCTCCGCCACCGCCAGCTTCACCTTCTACCGGCGCAAGCTGTTCCACCCGCGCCAATGGGTGCACGCCATCGTCGGCACCCTGATCGGCGCCCTCGCCGGCGCCGTGGTCGCCCATTACCTGCCCGCCGAAACCCTGAACAAAATGCTCCCGGTGATCGTCTTCGGCTGCGGTGTGTACCTGCTGTTCGGCGGTACGCCCAAGGCGCCGCTGGACGCCGACGCACCGATCAAGAAGAAATGGCAATCCACCCAAGGCTTCGGCCTGGGCTTCTACGACGGCGTGGCCGGCCCCGGCACCGGCGCGTTCTGGACCGTGAGCACGATGCTGCTGCACCCCATCGACCTGGTCAAAGCCAGCGGCGTGGCGCGCAGCATGAACTTCGTCAGCAACGCGGCGGCGCTGTCGGTGTTTATCTTCAACGGTTCGGTGGACTGGATCGTCGGCCTGGCGATGGGTTTCTCGGTGATGTGTGGCGCGTTCTTTGGCGCACGCAGCGCGATCAGCGGCGGCGCCAAATTCATTCGCCCGGTGTTTATCACCGTGGTCCTCGGCCTGACCGTGCGCCTAGCCTGGCAGCACTGGTTCAGCGTGGCCTAAGCGGCGGGCCAGGTAGAGGTCGATCAGGTAACGCGCAATCGAGCGTGACGCCGGCAACGGCGGCAGGTCGTGGATATTGAACCACTGCGCGTCTTCGATCTCATCGGCCTGCGGCACGATGTCGCCACCGGCGTATTCGGCATGAAAGCCGAGCATCATCGAATGCGGGAACGGCCAGCATTGGCTGCCCATGTACTGGATGTTCTTGACCTCCACCTGCACCTCTTCGCGCACTTCGCGGATCAGGCAGTCTTCGGCCGACTCACCCGGCTCGGCAAAGCCGGCCAAGGTGCTGTAGACGCCCGTGACGAAACGCGGCGAGCGTGCCAGCAGGATCTCGTCGCCACGCGTCACCAGCACAATCATGCTCGGCGAAATGCGTGGGTAGCTGCGCAGGTCACAGGCCTGGCAATACATCGCCCGCTCGCGAGGCACCTGAACCATGGCCTGGCCGCAACTGCCGCAAAACCGGTGCTCGCGTGCCCAGGTGCCGATCTGCGCGGCGTAGCCGAGCACTTTGTACAGTGTGTGGTCGCCTTGCAGCATGAAGCCACGCAGGCCCTGCCAACTGCAGCCGGGCACTTCACTCGCCGCGTTCAGCTCCAGCAGGTACACCGGCTCGCCGTCGAGGTGGCCGATGCCGTGCTCGGCGAACACCGACAGGTCTTGGCGCTTGAGCCATTCGCGCGGGAACAGCGGGCCGTTGATGTCATGCAAAAAGCCTTCGCGGCTGCGGGCGACGGCCCAGCCGCCGGGGGCGTCGTTGTCCAGCAGCGTTGTGGTAATCCAGCCTGGGGTCATGTCAGTCAATCCACGAATTCGGGTTTCTGCTTGCTCATATGGGCCGCGATGGCCACGCGCAGGTCGTTGGATTGCAACATAGCCGAGTTCCAGGTGGCAACGTATTCCAGACCATCATTGACCGTGTGGTCACGCATGTAGCTGATCATGGCCTTGGTGCCGGTCACGGCAATCGGCGACTTGGCGGCGATTTGCTCGGCGATTTCCATGACGCCGGCCAACAGGCTTGCATAGTCTGCATACACACGATTGACCAGGCCGATGCTGCGCGCTTCCTCGGCGCCAAATTGGCGGCCGGTATAGGCCAGCTCACGCAGCATGCCGTCGCCAACGATGCGCGGCAGGCGCTGCAAGGTGCCGACGTCAGCGGCCATGCCGATGTCGATTTCCTTGATAGAGAATTGCGCGTCTTGCGCGGCGTAACGCATGTCACAGGCACTGATCAGGTCAATGGCGCCGCCGATGCAGTAGCCGTGAATCGCCACCAGCACGGGTTTGCGGCAGGTATCGACGGCATTGAACGAGGCCTGCAGCTCGAGGATTTTGCGCCGCAGCAGGCGCGCGTTGCGGCCGACGTCCTTGCCGAATTCGTTGGCCACCGAGGCCAGCATCATCAGGTCGATGCCGGAAGAGAAATGTTTGCCGGCGCCGCTGAGCACTACGGCGCGCACCGCGTCGGTGTCTTCGACCCATTGGAAGATGTCGATGATTTCGGTCCAGAACGCCGCGTTCATCGCGTTGATCTTTTCCGGGCGGTTGATCTGCACATGGGCAACGTTGCCGGTGAGTTCGACGACGAAAGCGTGGTATTCGGACATGACAGTGATCCCTGACTGGCGAGTGATAAGGCCCGAACTATAACAAGGGAGCATGACGGCGCATCGGCCAAAAACGGGACTGGCAAACGTAATGAAATGTTGTGGGTGCGCGCTTCATGCAGTGCCGATACATTTCACCCCGAAGGCGTGCGTTATCGGCTATACAATCAGGGCCCTTGCCTGGAGCCGTGTATGCCGTCCACGTTTCGTTCATCGTTGATTCTGGCCTTGGTGGTCGTGCTGACCGGTATTGGCGCGGGCATTGGCGGGATGCTCCTGGCGTTGCTGCTGCATGGCATTCAACACCTGGCGTACGGTTACAGCCTCGACAGCCTGGTCAGCCATGAAACCTTTTTATGGGGCGTGACCGCCGCCGCGCCGGAGCGCCGCCTGCTGGTGCTGGTGGTTTGCGGCCTGGTCGCCGGCGTGGGCTGGTGGACGATTTATCGCTACGGCCGCCCGCTGGTGAGCATCAAACAAGCCGTATCGGAAAAGATGCCGATCATGCCGCCCAAGACCACCCTCGCCCACGCCCTGCTCCAGATCATTACCGTGGCCCTCGGCTCGCCGCTGGGCCGTGAAGTGGCGCCACGTGAAGTCGGCGCGGTGGTGGCGACCTGGTTATCCCAGCGCGCACGACTGGCACCGCACATGCACCGATTGATCGTGGCTTGCGGTGCGGGCGCCGGGTTGGCGGCGGTGTACAACGTGCCATTGGGTGGCGCGGTGTTTGTGCTGGAAGTATTGGTGGGTGCCTTCAGCTGGCCAGCGGCGGTGATTGCATTGGCAACCTCGGCGATTGGGGCGGCGGTGGCGTGGATTGGCCTGGGCGCAGAGGCGCAATACGCGGTGCCGCATTTTGTGCTGAGCCCGGCATTGATCGCGTGGGCGGTGGTCTGCGGCCCGGTGTTTGGCGTGGCAGCCTACGGTTTCAGCCGCTTTACCGGCGCCGCCAGGGCCAATGCGGCGCGTGGCTGGCGTTTGCCGGTGCTGTCGTTGATCAACTTCACCCTCATCGGTGGGCTGGCGATGCTGCTGCCGCAGATCCTCGGCAACGGCAAGGGCCCGGCGCAATTGGGTTTCGACAATGAGCTGACGATCAGCCTGGCCGCCATTCTGCTGCTGGTCAAAGTGCTGGTCACGGCCAGCAGCCTGCGCGCCGGCGCCGAGGGTGGGTTGCTGACCCCGGCCCTGGCCAATGGCGCGTTGCTGGCGATCATCCTCGGCGGCGCCTGGAGCCTGGCGTGGCCCGGCGTGCCGCTGGGCGCCTTTGCAATCATCGGCGCGGCGGCGTTCCTGGCGGCCAGCATGAGCATGCCGCTGACGGCAATTGTGCTGGTGGCGGAATTTACCCGCATCGACCATGACTTTCTGGTGCCGATCATCCTGGCGGTGGTCGGTTCGATGTGCGTGAGCAAACTGCTTGTGCGCTGGGAAAACGCTGGAAAAAACCCAGCCTAAGCGCCATCCTTTGCGCTTTAAGCCGCCCCATCCGCGGCGCTCGACGCTCAAAGGAAATGCCATGCACGCCCAACCTCTCAACGCCGCCGATTTCGAGTTCATCGAAGACACCTTGCTCAAGTACGGCGACGATCATTCGGTGCTGAACCTGGCCGAACTCGACGGCTACTTCACCGCACTGGTTTCAAGCCCGGCACAAGTGGAAGTCGGTGAGTGGTTCCCGGCCATTTGGGGCGGGCAGAACCCGGACTGGGAAAGCGCGGATGAGGCCCAACGTTTCCTGGAACTGTGTGTACGCCATATGAATACGCTGGCCGCGCAGTTGGCGACCGATGCGCAGGGCTTCAAGGCCCGCTTTGATGACACCGAGCATCAGGGCCAGGTGGTGACCCTGGCGGAGGAATGGTGCTTTGGTTATATCCGTGGCGCCGCTATCGGTAACTGGCCCGAATTGCCCGCCGAACAGGCCGGGCAACTGGAGAAAATCTCGTGGTGCGCCGAGCAGGACAACTTCGAGTTGCCGGCGGACCTGGATGTAGACGCCCATCAACAGCGGGTCAGCGCAATCGAACCGGCTGCGCGGGCGCTACATGATTACTGGTTGGCCCAGCGTTAACAGTGCTTACTTGAAGTCCAGGTCAAACGCCTGATAGAACGCGTTGCCGGTATTGGCCACGATCCACATCAGCACCACCACGTGGCGACCTTTCTTGCCCTTGGGCAGCGTCACTTGGTGCTCGACCTTGGCCTTCATTTCATCAGCGTGCTGGTAGTACGGCACCTGGGTGTAAAAGTCTTCAAAGAACGGCTTGGCCTCCAATTGGGCGCGACTGATGCGCTGCTTGGGGTCCCAGCCATCCTTGGTGATCAGCCAGCGATAGCCACGGGTGACGTGGGCGGCGGTGTATTCCCATTGCACCTTGAACACCTGGCCGGCCTCGACATTCAGCAACGGCCAGTTAAACGGCGCGTTGAGCTTTTTGCTCAGTTCCTCGTCGGTGAAGTTGAGGCAGTCACGGTCATCGGTTTTGCCGCCGCTCAAGATGTGCCCGTCGGCAGGTGGCGCGACGCTTGGGCTGTCGGTTTGATACGGGGCTGGAAACGGCCCCTCAGTGAGTGCCGGGAAGTTCTTGCCGCCTTCCATTTCATTGACTTGCCAGTTGCCCAGCAACCCGCGTTCCACGGCTACCGAGCCACGGCTGGCGGGCGTCACCACACGGCCATGTCTGAGTTGAGTCTGAGGTTTGTTCATTTCATTCACTCCTTGATTGAATACGCACCGTCTTGGGGCGTGCTTCGAACTTACCTCGCCGGGCGTTATTGTCCAGCCGCTGCTTCTCTCGGAAAGTTCGTACGTCGGTCACGTTTCGCGGAGTAAAGGCTGTTGTCCTGCATGGGAAGAGTTGTTTGTCCTACCCGGTAGAGGGCGATACAGCTACAAGCAGTGTCCACACGCCGATCACGCCGCAAATACGCGCCGTAAAACGATCCCTGCTCGACAAAGATGGCGTGTTTGGCTGATTATTCGGGTCCGCCCGTCGGCCACTCCACACCACCTTGCCTTGATCAGGAGCCTTGTACCTTGAGTTCGCAGAAAACCGTGACCGTTACACCGCCCAATTTCCCCCTGAACGGCAAGGTCGCGCCCCCCGGCTCCAAATCCATTACCAACCGTGCCCTGTTGCTGGCAGCCCTGGCCAAGGGCACCAGCCGCTTGAGCGGCGCGCTGAAAAGCGATGACACCCGCCACATGTCGGTGGCCCTGCGCCAGATGGGCGTGACCATTGATGAGCCGGACGACACCACGTTCGTCGTGACCGGCTCCGGCAAGCTGCAATTGCCTGCGCAACCACTGTTCCTCGGCAACGCCGGCACCGCGATGCGTTTTCTCACCGCCGCCGTGGCGACGGTCGAAGGCACGGTGGTGCTGGACGGCGACGACTACATGCAAAAACGCCCGATCGGCCCGCTGCTGGCCACCCTTGGCCAAAACGGCATCCGCGTCGACAGCCCCACCGGTTGCCCACCGGTGACCGTGCACGGTGTCGGCAAGGTGCAGGCCAAGCGCTTTGAAATCGATGGCGGTTTGTCCAGCCAGTACGTGTCGGCCCTGCTGATGCTCGCCGCCTGCGGCGAGGCGCCGATTGAAGTGGCGTTGACCGGCAAAGACATTGGCGCGCGTGGTTATGTGGACCTGACCCTGGACTGCATGCGGGCCTTCGGCGCGCAGGTCGAGGTGGTCGACGACACCACCTGGCGCGTCGCCCCGACCGGCTACACCGCGCACGACTACCTGATCGAACCCGACGCGTCCGCGGCCACCTATTTGTGGGCCGCTGAAGTGTTGACCGGTGGGCGCATCGACATCGGCGTGGCGGCACAGGATTTCACCCAACCGGACGCCAAGGCCCAGGCCGTAATCGCCCAGTTCCCGAACATGCAGGCCACGGTGGTCGGTTCGCAAATGCAGGACGCGATCCCGACCCTGGCGGTGCTGGCAGCCTTCAATAACACCCCGGTGCGCTTCACCGAGCTGGCCAACCTGCGCGTAAAGGAATGCGATCGGGTGCAGGCGCTGCATGACGGCCTCAACGAAATTCGCCCGGGCTTGGCGACCATCGAAGGTGACGACTTGCTGGTTGCCAGCGACCCTACCCTGGTCGGTACATCGTGCAACGCACTGATCGACACCCACGCCGACCACCGCATCGCGATGTGCTTTGCACTGGCTGGGCTGAAGGTGTCGGGTATTCGCATTCAAGACCCCGATTGCGTGGCCAAGACCTACCCTGAGTACTGGAAGGCCTTGGGCAGTCTTGGGGTCGCGCTGAGCTACTGAAGCAGCCGCGCCGCACTGGGGAGGGAATGCACATGACAATTCGCCAACCCTGCCCACCCGGCGCCTGTGTCTGCGAGCGTGAACAACTGCTGCAGGCGCCCGGCGCCGACCTGCGCATTCTCAACCTGACACGCCAGGAAGAGAAAAAGCTGCTCGAACGCCTCGAAGACCTCCAGAGCCTGCAAGACCTGGAGCGCATGCAGCAGTTGATGTACCAGCAATTGGGCATCCGCGTGCATGTCGCGCCGGGGCATACCGAGGTCAAGAGCATGCGCGGCATTCAGATCGTCATCGACGACCTGCCGGGCATGTGCCGCAAGACCCGGCAGTCGATTCCAGCAGCGATTCGTCGCGGCATGGAGAAGCGCCCGGAGATTGCCTACCGGTTGCTGGACGCCCACGATTTGTTTCGCGAAGGCTGACGTCCGCCGCTACGCGTTGCCCCTGCCCCCCGCAAACGACCAATCCTCTGCTGCCATCGTGCTGATAACGACCATGACATCCTCGGGGTCGAGCCCTATGGCCGTGTGCAAGCGCTGCACCAAAGCCTGATAGAAGCGCCGTTTGGTGGCCGTGTCACGGGGCTTGCCAGCGGTGATCGCAATCAGCACGTAGTCCGTACTGCGTGGGCCGCCGAGGTAATCCGGGGCGGTGATCAACTCGCCGATTTCGTGCTGATGGATAACATGGAAACGGTCGGCGACAGGAATCGCGAAGGTCTCGACCAGCGCGTCATGCAGCCCTTGGGAAAGCGCCTGCAAGTACTCAGGTGATTTGCCGCGGTGCAGGGAGATTCTGGCGTAAGGCATGTTCAATCACTCCCTGGCGTGTCGAGCAGGTTGATGGCCGATGCTGCAGCGGGCCAACCGGCATAAAACGCCAAGTGGGTCATGACCTCCCCCAGCTCATCCACGCTCACGCCATTCTGCCGGGCGCGTTGCAAATGCACGGGCAGTTGCTCCAGCCGGCACAACGCTATCAAGGCGGCAACGGTGACCAGGCTGCGTTCTCGAGGCGACAGCTGATCGCGCGCCCAGACATCGGCAAACAGCACGTCGCGGGTCAGTTGGGCAAATTTGCGGGCAAACTCGCCCGTGGGAATACTCATGGGTAACGCTCCGACAATTGAGTTGACGGGCGAAAGTTAGCAAGCCAGGATCATTGCGAATATCAGATTAAACACGACCAACCATCCTGATTTTGTGGACAGTACATGCGCCTTCCGACCTTCGATCTTGATGTATTGCGCACCTTCGTCCTCGGCGTGGACCTCAACAGTTTTGCCAAAGCAGCGGATCGGCTGGGGCGCTCCACCTCGGCGGTCAGCGCGCAATTGAAAAAGCTCGAAGATCAGGTCGGCACGCCCGTCCTGAGTAAAGCCGGGCGCGGCCTGGCGCTGACCCCAGTTGGCGAAGCCGTGCTCAGCCACGCGCGGAGGTTGCTGGAACTCAATGACAGTATTTTCAGCGCGCTTAACCAGACGCGCACGGCGGGCACCCTGCGCCTTGGCGTGCAAGAGGATTTCAGCGAGCACGTACTCAGCACCACCTTGCGGCGGTTTGCCCAGCAGTACCCGCTGATCAGCCTGGAAGTGCGGATCGCGCGCAATGCCGAACTGCTTGCGCTGATCGACAGTGATGGCCTTGACCTGGCGCTGACGTGGGCCACCGGCCACCCTTCACCCTACGTCACGCCGTTGGGCCAGACGCCGATGCACTGGATCGGCCCGCGCGACACAGCGATATCGCCGCGCACCGAGGGCGCGCCGCTGCCACTGGTGATGTTCGAGGCACCGTGCGTACTGCGCAGCGCCGCGACTGAGGCACTGGACGGCGCAGCCATTGCCTGGCGCATTGCGCTGACCAGCCCGAGTGTCGGTGGCATCTGGGCCGCCGTCGAGGCCGGGCTGGGTGTGACGCTACGCACGGCGATAGGCTTGCCGGCCACGCTGCGCGTGCTGGATGAGCTGCCGTCGGTGCCGCGGCTGGGCTATGAACTGCACCGCAACCGGCAGCACCCCGACGCGGCGGTCGCACACCTGTCGATGTTGATTGCGAGCAGCCTGGAGCAGCACATCCTCTAGGCTTTTTCACGCGCCGGTAACTGCGCGAATACCTGTTGGCCCAACGACGCGGCGGTGCGCAAATGCGCCTCGGCGGTGCCGGACTCCGACTCCAACAGCAACTCGGACGTCACCACCTGCGCGCCGCAATAATCAAAAATCCCGTAGTCAATTTGCGTGCGCATCGCCGTGGCATAGCCGTGGCGATCAAACGCACTTTCATCCGCCGCACCGAGCGCAAGCAGGTGCACGTGCAAGTGGCGCAGCTTCTTCACCACCGGCCTGTCAGGGCCGTAGTCGATGGCCCAGCCGTTGACGAATACGCGATCAACCCAGCCTTTGAGCAAGGCCGGCAGCGACCACCAGTAAATCGGGAACGCGATGACCAAGGCGTCGGCGCGGTCGATACGCGCTTGCTCGGCGAGGATGTCGGCGGGCGGTGCGGCGCGGCTGCGGTGTACACGGTGGTCAGCGGCGGTGTAACGCGGGTCGAAACCTTCGGCGGCAAGGTCGGCGATCTCGAAGGTGTGGCCGGCTGCGGTCAGCCCTGCCGCCACTTGCGTGGCGAGGTTATGGGTGAGGGATTGCGGGTCGTGATGAGCAACAACGATGAGCGCGTGCATGACATGGACTCCCTTTCGGTTTAGGCTGAGCCTAAACTACTTTTGGTAAGTTACCCCCATTAAGTTACTTTTGGTATATAAGCATGTCAAGCACTGAATCCCCTGCCCCGCGCCGGCGCCTTGCGCGCGAAGATCGCCTTCGTCAATTGCTCGAGGTGGCCTGGCAACTGGTGCGCGAGGAAGGCACCGAAGCGTTGACCCTGGGCCGCCTGGCCGAACTGGCGGGCGTTACCAAACCGGTGGTCTACGACCATTTCGTCACCCGCGCAGGCTTGCTCGCCGCGCTCTATGAAGACTTCGACGGGCGCCAGAACCAGGTGTTTGCCGAGGCCCTCGACACCAGCAGCGCCACGCTGGCTGAGCGCGCCCAGGTGATCGCCGCGTGTTATGTCGATTGTGTGTTGCTGCAAGGTCGGGAAATTCCGGGGGTGATCGCGGCGCTGAGCAGTTCGCCGGAGCTGGAAACCCTCAAGCGTAAATACGAGGCGATCTTCCTCGACAAGTGCCGCGACGCCCTGGCGCCGTTTGCGCCTGGCGCCACGGTGTCGCAGGCGGGGCTGCGCGCGATGCTCGGCGCGGCGGAGGCCTTGTCCCAGGCCGCAGCCAGTGGCGAGATCAGCCGCGATGAGGCGCAGCAGGAGCTGCTGGCGACGATCCTGGCGATGGTGACTCGCGGGCGCGGTTAAATAATTGTTCACGCGGGAGGAATAAAGCGGCGCGACGGGTGTTTACCTTCGCCAAAGACAGCAAACCGGGCGACATCACCGGTGACGGCGTTAGCGGTAACTGGAACCTGGCCAAGCCATAAGGCTTAAGCCCAGAACACCGTCACCTGTGGCGAGGGAGCAAGCTCCCTCGCCACAGGTGACCTTTTTTAAGACAGGTGTTCATTCACAAACCGCTGAACCTTGCGCACCAACTGGTCAAGATGCCGATCGCGCTGTTTCTCGGCATCGACCATCGCGCGCTTGCCGTGCTTTTGCAGCAGGTACGTGTGAATCTGCCGCACCTCAAGCGAACTATAAATAGCCGCCACGTCCAGCACGCCCATCAAGCCGTCAGTGCCATGGTCGCGAGTGTTCATCAGTACCTGCGTGCCGCGCGCGCCACGCACTTGAAAGCCCATGGCCTCAAAGGCCGGGACCTTTTCCACGGCACACGCCAACTCGGCGTGGGGATAGCGCGCCAGCACGTCCTGCATCATCGCGCGTGCCACACCCTGGCGGCGCATACCGGCCTGCACCGCCATAAACGCGATACCACAGGCTTGCGGGTCATCTTTGACGGGCAGATACAGGCAAAAGCCCACCAGCTGCTCCTCGTCCATCGCCACAACCAACTCAACGGCAATGCCCTTCGAACCGTTCAGTGCCTCCAGATACAGGTGCACCTCAAAGCCGACTGCGTACTGATAGATGTTGTAGAGCACGTTACTCGGCGCCAGCGCAACACTGCTGATGTCGGTGAGGTTATCCACCACCATCTGCAGGATCTGGGCATTGATCGGCTCGGGGCACGGCGTGGTGTAGCGGGTAAGGCTGTACATGCAAATTCCTGGGGTTTCGCGTCAAGGCAGCGGCGATTGTACCTGTTGCCGCCGGTTCATGGCCCGCACACCTCGCGTAAACAGCCGCGCAACCAACGATGGGCCAGGTCGGCATCCAGGCGTGGGTGCCAGAGCATGGCCACGGTGAACGCCGGTATCGATACCGGCAGTGCGAAACTGTACAGCCCCTCGCGTTGGTTGGCGGTGTAGCGTTCGGGCACGCTGGCGATCAGGTCAGTGTCGCGGGCCAGGGCAATCGCGGTGGCAAAACCGGCGACTATGGTGCTGATATCACGGCTGAGGCCCTGGGCTTGCAGGGCATCGTCGACCTGGCCACGGTCGAGCCCGCGCCGTGATACGTAAACGTGCCGGCCCTGGGCATAACGCTCGGCGCTGACGTCGCCGTGGCTCAGCGGATGACCACTGCGCACCACGCCGACCAGCCGATCGCGAAACAACGCCTGGGTCAGTACCTCAGGGCTGGCTGCGGCGTCGACCACACCGATCACCAGGTCGACACTGCCTTCGCGCAGCAGCGCAGAGTCTTTGTCGGTCTTGTTGACGAAATGCAAGCGCACACCTGGGGCCTCCTGGGCGATGCGCGCCAGCAACGCCGGGCCGAGGTTTTCGACAAACTCCTCGCTGGCGCGCAACGTGAACGTGCGCACCACGTGGCCCATGTCCAGGGTTTGCGCGGGCCGCAGCACCGCCTGCGCCTCCTGCACCAGTCGGCTCACCTGCTCACGCAGCTCGAGCGCACGCGGCGTCGGCACCAGGCCGCGACCTGCGCGCACCAGCAACGGGTCGCCGGTGGTTTGGCGTAAACGTGCGAGCGCCCGGCTCATGGCCGACGGGCTTAGGCGCAGGCGCTGGGCCGCGCGCGCCACGCTGCCTTCGGTGAGCAACACATCCAGGGTGATCAGCAGGTTGAGATCGGGCATGGCAATCCTCACAAGGCGTTTGATGCACGTATAGGCTGCAAACCCTGCGCCTTCCGCCATGTTAGGCGACGACGTAGATTTGCGACAGCTACGTTCATTCAAGGAATTGCCCTATGCACACGTCTCCAAGAGGCAGTCTCGTCAGCCTGTCGCTGTCCATGTTGCTGGCCTCCCTGGGCACCAGCATCGCCAATGTCGGCCTGCCGCGCCTGGCGCAGGTGTTTGATGCGTCGTTTCACGCCGTGCAATGGGTGGTGCTGGCCTACCTGTTGGCGATTACGGCGGTGATTGTCAGTGCAGGCAGACTGGGCGATCGCCTCGGGCGCCGTCGCTTGTTACTCGCCGGCTTGTTGCTGTTCGCCATGGCCTGCGCGCTGTGCGGCCTCGCGCCCTCGCTTGAATGGCTGATTGGCGCACGCATCCTGCAAGGCCTGGGCGCGGCGACCATGATGGCGATGACCTTAGGCATGGTCGGCGACACGGTCACCAGGCAACGCACCGGCCGCGTGATGGGGTTGCTCGGCACCATGTCAGCCGTGGGCACCGCCATGGGCCCCAGCGTCGGCGGCGTGCTGCTCAGCCTGTGGGGCTGGCGCGCGTTGTTTCTGATAGGGCTGCCATTGGGTGCGTTGGCCGCCGCCCTCGCCCTGCACTATTTGCCGGTGGATCGGCAGCGCGCCACGGCCGCCTCGGGCGATGCGTTCTGGGTGCCATTGCGAGACCCGGCGTTGCGTGCCGGCTTGACGATGAGTGCCCTAGTGTCGGCCGTGATCATGAGCACCTTCGTGGTCGGGCCGTTTTATCTAGCCCATGGGCTGGGGCTCGATTCAACCGCGATGGGCCTGGCGATGGCTGTCGGGCCCTGTGTCTCGGCCCTCAATGGCGTACCGGCGGGCCACCTCACCGACCGCCTCGGCAGCCGGCGCATGACCCTCGCGGGGCTGGGCCTCATGGCCCTCGGCGCGCTGGCGCTGGCGCTGGCCGTAGGCCTGTTGGCCTACCTTGCCTCGCTGATTCTGCTGACGATGGGCTACAGCCTGTTCCAGGCCGCCAATAACACCGCGGTAATGGGCGATGTCGAGGCGTCGCGCCGTGGCACGATTGCGGGCCTGCTGAACCTGTCACGCAACCTCGGCCTGATTGCCGGTGCCTCGGGCCTGGGTGCGGTATTCGCCTGGGCCAGCCCGGATGTGACCCACGCTACGGGGCAAACCGTGGCTAATGGCCTGCACGTAACCTTCGCCGTGGCGCTGGCACTGATTGCCATCGCCGGCACCTTTGCCTGGCGCCGCCACAGCGCCGTGAGCTGCCCGCAGAACACCCGCTGAGGCAAAAAAAACAAAAAAGGCGTTGCGCCAGACCGGGTTACATCGCGCATCATGGGCACTTTCAAGCTCAAGGGTAACGTCCATGCGCGTGCTGTCATTGATGATGGGTCTTACGACGCTGGCCGCCAGTCTGGCGTTCTGCGCCAGCGCGATGGCGAATGAAGAAAGTCAGTTGGTGCAACAGATCAATCAGTACCGCAGCCAGGTGCAGCGCTGCGGTAACCAGGGTTCCCAGGAACTGCCACCGCTGGCCAGCGACACGCGGCTGGTGTTGCCGGCCACCAATGTCGGCGACTTGCAGCAGGCGCTGGCGCGGGCCGCCTACCCGATGGTCAACGTGCAAGCCATCAGCCTGTCGGGCCCCAAGGATGCCCAGGCCGCCATGAAGGCGGTGCGCGAAAGCTTCTGCCGCGTGGTGCTCGACCCGCAATTTGTCGATATCGGTGTGAGCAACAGCGGCCAGGACTGGCGCATCGTGCTGGCACGCCCGCTGCTTTCCAGCGGGCTGGGCGACTGGCAGACCGAAGGCAAGCAATTGCTCAACCTGGTCAACGCCGCCCGCGCGCAACCGCGCCAGTGTGGCACCCAAGCGTTCACAGCGACCACCCCGTTGTCGTGGAACGACGACTTGGCCAGTGCCGCCAACAGCCACACACGCAACATGGCCAACGGCAACTTCTTCGACCACCTCGACCACGATGGCCGTACGCCCGGCGACCGTGCCGAGCTGGCCGGGTATATCGCAAAAAACATCGGCGAAAACATTGCGGCCGGCCTCGACACTCCGCGCAAGGTCCTGGACGGCTGGCTCGCCAGCCCAGGCCATTGTGCCAACTTGATGAACCCGCAATTTCGCGAGTTGGGCGCGGCGTATGCCATGGACCCGAAGAGTGATGCGGGAATTTATTGGACGGGGGTTTTCGGTTCGCAATAACGGCCGGGCAGCCGCGTTTACGCCACCGCACTCATCCATTCATTTGGATAGAGCATCAAATTGCCATCTCATGGATAATTGCGCTGAACCGGCAGCGCTCATGCAGGTCTGTAGCTGGATGCGCTGATGTTTTCAGACGTTCCAGAGACCGCGGCAAACAAGGTGTTCACCCAATGATGAATTGGCTGCAAAGCAGCAGCGAGATGGCTGAGAGGGTTCGCCAGTACGATTGGGCTAATACACCATTGGGCCCGCTGGAGCAGTGGCCCGATGTACTCAAGACCACTGTGGCGTTGTGCTTTGCCTCAAGCTTCCCCCAAGCTATTGTTTGGGGGCCACACCTGATCACGCTCTACAACGATGCATTTATCCCTATTCTTGGCGATAAACCGTATTCATTGGGGCGGCCTTTCAGCGAGACCTGGCGTGAGGTCTGGGATGAAGTCAGTCCGATAGCTGACGCAGCCTTTCAAGGGCATGCGACCTACATCGAAAACTTTCCGCTGGTGATTGAGCGGGGTAACGGCCCCGAACCGGCCTACTTCACGTTTTGCTACAGCCCGGTGCGCGACCCTCAAGGCACGGTCGTCGGCATGCTCAATACCGTCACGGAGACCACCGCCACCGTGTTCCTCGCGCGCCGCCTGGCCGCGTTGGATGCCATCGGCAACGCCGTGGCCAACGCCACTGACGCCGAAGCCATCATGACCACCACCACGCGTCTGCTGGCCGAACACTTGTCGGTGTCCAATTGCGCCTACGCCGACATGGATGCCGATGAAGACGGCTTCACCATTCGCGGCAACTGGGCCGCGCCCGGCTCGCCCAGTATCGTTGGGCATTACAGCCTGGCATCGTTCGGCGACCGCGCGGTAAAAAAGTTGCACGCCGGTGAACCGTTGGTGGTTCGCGACAACCGTGAGGAATTCCCGCCCGAGGAGTCCGCCAGTTACCAGGCGTTGGGTGCCACGGCGACGGTGTGTTTCCCGCTGATAAAAGACGGCCGCCTGACCGCGCTGATGGCCGTGCACCACAAATCTGCGCGCGCCTGGTCGCCCTATGACCTGGCACTGGTGGGTGAAGTAACCGAGCGTTCCTGGGCCCATATCGAGCGCGTGCGCGCCGACGCCGCCGTACGCGAGGGCCTTGCCGCCATTACCGAACTGAACGCCACCCTGGAACAGCGGGTAGAAGAACGCACCACGGCATTGACCCAAGCCGAGGCCGCCCTGCACCAGTCGCAAAAACTCGAAGCCATTGGCCAACTGACCGGCGGCGTGGCCCATGACTTCAACAACCTGTTAACGATCATTCGCTCCTCGGTGGACTTCCTGCGCCAGCCGGGCTTGTCCGAAGAGCGGCGCCAACGCTACATGGGCGCCGTGTCGGACACCGTCGAACGCGCGAGCAAGCTCACCAGCCAGCTGCTCGCCTTCGCCCGTCGCCAACCGCTGAACCCGGAAGTCTTCGACGTGTGCCTGCGGGTCAGAAACATTGGCGAGATGCTCGAAAGCGTGACGGGCGCACGTATCCATGTGCAGATTGAACTGCCGCGCCGGCCTTGCCATGTGCGCGTCGACCCCAGCCAGTTCGAAACCGCGCTGATCAACATAGCGCTCAACGCCCGGGATGCCATGGAGGGCCGCGGCACCCTCACACTGCGCGTGACCCATATAGCGGCGCTGCCACGCATACGGGGCGACGCCGAAGTCCTCCAGCCGTGTGTGGCCATTGCGCTGGCCGATACCGGCAGCGGTATTGCCGGCGACACCGTCCAGCGCATTTTCGAGCCATTCTTTACCACCAAGGCGGTAGGCAAAGGCACCGGCCTTGGCTTGTCGCAGGTGTTCGGGTTTGCCAAACAGTCGGGGGGTAACGTCGATGTGGCCAGCCACCTTGGCCAGGGCAGCGTGTTTACCCTGTACCTGCCCGAAGCTGAGCCTGCGGCTGTGCCGCACAGCCTGGAGCAGGAAGAGCGCAGCCTGGCTCACGATACCTCGCTGTGCCACATCCTGATCGTCGAAGACAATCTGGAAGTCGGCCGTTTCGCCAATCAGATCTTGCAGGACCTGGGCTACCAAACCACCTGGGCCACCAATGCCGGACAGGCACTGGCGCTGGCCGGCCCGGAGGTGGGGGCATTTGACGTAATTTTCTCGGATGTGGTGATGCCCGGCATGACCGGCGTGGCGATGGCCAAGCTCATGCGCCAACGTCGGCCTAACCTGCCGGTGGTGTTGACCTCGGGCTACAGCGAAGAACTCGCTGACAGTGGCTACGAGGGGTTTGAGTTCCTGGCCAAGCCCTACTCCGCCGAGCAGGTGGCGCGAGCACTGGCCAAGTCGATGCTCAAGGATTGAGGCCTTATTCCGCCACCGCGACTTGATTGCGGCCCATGGCTTTGGCGCGATACAACGCCTTGTCGGCGGTGTTCATCAGGCTGTGCAGGTCTTGGTCGAGGCTGCGCGTGGTGGCCACGCCGAGGCTGGCGGTCAACCCCTGCACCGGCTCTGCGGCCATGCCCGAGATAGCCTTGACCAGTTGCTCGGCGATGCCCCGCGCGGTTTCCAGCGAGGTATTGGGCAATAACACCGCAAACTCCTCGCCGCCGAGCCGGCCATATACATCGGCTTGGCGAAACGATGCACTGATCACCCCGCCAATCTGACGCAACACCTGGTCACCGGCCTGATGGCCGTAGGTGTCGTTGATGTCCTTGAAGTGATCCATGTCCATCATCAGTGCGCACAGCGGCTGCTGGTTATGGCGACATTGCGCATACAACAGTTGCGCATGTTCGAAGAACGCGCGACGGTTCATCAGCCCGGTGAGTTCGTCGGTCTGCGCGGCGCGTGTGGAAATATTGTGGGCACGTTCCATTTGCCGAGTCAGGCGAAAGGCTTTTTCCAGGGCATCGGAAAATTTGCGTGTGGCGCTGACCACGAACGTCGAAAACACCAGCACCGCAACGGCCACCCCTACCTGCATCGGTGACGGCTGGAACAGCAGCCACAGCGTGCACGGCAACAGCACCAGGGCCATGGAGCCCATGGTCATGTAGCGATACGCCGAGTAACAGGACACCGCGCTGACCGACATGCCGACGGTAAACAGTATGACCAGCACCTGCGAGACACGATCGTCGGAAGGCATGACCGCTAAGGCGCCGAGCCCCCAGACACCCGCAGACAACATCAGCGTGACCCAATAGCGGCGCTCCCAACGGTCGGGTGTGCGCTCGTTGTCTGGGCAGCGAAACCACTCGGTAAACATTTTCACGCGCAGCAGAGACGTGACTGCCAGCACCACCAGCCAGACCAACATGACCTGGTGGTCAAAACGGTCCCAACACAGCCAGCAGAGCATGATAGCGCCCAGGTAACTGCCAAAAATAGCCGCGAACGATTGGCGAAACAGCTGGTGCAAACGGTCGGTTCGCACCTGCTCTTCGATAAAACCATCCTGGTCCTGCCCACGTCCTAGGCCATTCATGAAGTACGCCTGCTTCGACTGCCGCGACAAAGGCGCCATTGTGGCACCCTGCCAGTAGCGCGGACAACAGAATCCGGCATGCCAGAGCCGTTAAAGCGCTTCCGGCCGCAGAATCAACACACCCAAGGGCGGCAGATTCAATAACAGCGACACCGGCTGCCCATGGCGCGGCTCATCTTGAGTGAACACTTCCCCGCCATTGCCGAAGTTGGAACCGGCATACATGTCGGCATCACTGTTGATCACCTCACTCCAGCGCCCGGCAAACGGCACCCCAACCGCATACGCCTCACGCGGCACCGGGGTGAAGTTGGCGACGACCAGCACCGGTTTGCCGTCCTTGCTCCAGCGTAGCCAGGCGTAGACGCTGTTGATCGCATCATCGCCGATCAACCACTGGAAACCTTGCGGGGCGTCATCCTGTTCATGCAGGGCCGGTTCCTCTCGGTACAGGCGGTTCAAGTCACCGACCAGTTTCTGCACGCCCCGGTGCTCGGGGTATTGCAGCAAGTACCAGTCCAGCTGCTGGTCGTGGTTCCATTCGCGCCATTGGCCGAATTCACAGCCCATGAACAGCAGTTTCTTGCCGGGGTGCATCCACATGAAACTCAGATAAGCCCGCAGGTTAGCGAACTTCTGCCAGCGGTCGCCGGGCATCTTGTCGATCAGTGAGTGCTTGCCGTGCACCACTTCATCGTGGGAAATCGGCAAGATAAAGCGCTCGGACCAGGCATACACCAGGCCGAAGCTCAGTTCGTTGTGGTGATGGGCGCGGTACACCGGGTCTTGCTGGATGTAGTGCAGCGAGTCGTGCATCCAGCCCATGTTCCACTTGTAATTGAAGCCCAGGCCACCTTGCTGGGTGCTCTGGCTCACGCCCGGCCAGGCGGTGGACTCTTCGGCAATCACCAGGGCGCCCGGCGCTTCCAGTGCCACCACGTCGTTCAAATGGCGCAGAAAATCGATGGCCTCCAGGTTCTCGCGGCCACCATGACGGTTGGGCACCCACTCGCCGGCCTTGCGCGAATAGTCGCGGTACAACATCGAGGCCACGGCATCCACGCGCAAACCGTCGACATGGAAGTGTTTAAGCCAATGCAACGCCGAGGCCAGCATAAAGCCGTGCACTTCGGTACGGCCCAGGTTGTAGATCAGCGTGTCCCAATCCTGGTGGAAGCCTTCCAGCGGGTTGGCATATTCATACAGTGCCGTGCCGTCGAACTGGGCCAGGCCGTGGGTATCGGTGGGAAAATGCGCCGGCACCCAGTCGAGGATCACGCCGATATTGGCTTGGTGCAGGGCATTGACAAAAAAGCCGAAATCTTCGGGCGAGCCAAAGCGCGCACTCGGGGCGAATTGCGACAACGCCTGATAGCCCCAGGAACCGCCGAACGGGTGCTCCATGATCGGCATCAGTTCAATATGCGTGAAGCCCAGTTGCTGCACATACGGAATCAGCCGCTCGGCGAGTTCGCGCCAGCCGTACTGGCGTGAAACTTCGCCGGCCTCGTCCAATTCGCACTGCCAGGAACCGACGTGCAGTTCATAAATCGACAGCGGCGCCGTGGGTTTCTGCTTGTCGGCACGCGACGCCATCCACTCATGGTCTTGCCAGTCCACCTGCAACGGCGCGGCGACTTTTGAGGCGGTGTCGGGCGGTAGCTGGGTGGCCAAAGCCATCGGGTCAGCCTTGAGGGGCAGAATCCCGTTGGCCCCAAGAACTTCGTATTTGTACGCCGCGCCCGGTTGCAGGCGTGGGATAAAGATCTCCCACACGCCGGACGGGTGGCGCAGGCGCATCGGATGACGGCGACCGTCCCAGATATTAAAATCGCCGACCACCGACACCCGCCGAGCATTCGGCGCCCACACCGAGAAACGCACACCCTGCACACCGTCCACGCTGGTCACCTGGGCACCCAGGCAACTGCTCAGGTCACGGTGATTGCCTTCGGCAAACAGGTAGAGGTCCATTTCACCCAAGAGCAATTGGCTGAAACTGTAAGGGTCTTCGGTGATTTGCTCGCCGCCGGCCCATTGGATTTTCAGCAGGTAGCCTTGGCGAGTGGCGAAATGCCCGACAAACAAGCCTGGCACCTGGGTCGCGTCCAGGCTGCCGATCTGTTCACCGCTGTCGCGGGCCAATACTTGAACACTCAAGGCCTCTGGCAGGAACGCGCGGATAAACTGCCCGCCGTGTTCGTCATCATGTGGCCCCAGAATCGAGAAGGGGTCATGGTGCTCGGCGCGTACCAGTGCCTCGATATCTTTGGGCGCCGGCATTGCCGTCAACTTCGGTTGCAGCGGTTCTTTATTTGTAAAGCTCATGACGTCTCCCCACCGCGTGCAGTTTTCGATATAGGTGTAAGCCCGCTGAGCAGGCCGTGCAAACCTTGCAACGGCACCGGCAACCAGGTCGGGCGATTTTCCGCTTCGTAAGCCACTTCGTACGCGGCCTTCTCCAGGCTGAACAACGTCAGCGCGGCGGTCTGGCCTTTGGCATCCTGCCAGTCATGCGCCAGTGTAGTCGTAGCCTGATGATAAGCCTTGATAAACGCCTCACGCGCTTCACGCAGGTAACGGTCGGTCACGCGCTTGCGGGCAATGTCCGCTTCCGGCGAGTGATCCACCCCTTGCACATTGAGGGCCATGGCGGCGGCGTAATCAAACGAGCGCAGCACGCCGCTCACATCTTTATACGGGCTGTGTTTGCCGCGCCGTTCGTGCAGCGGCCGCGCCGGTTCGCCTTCAAAATCGATCAAGTAGGCATCCCCCTTGACCACCAGCACCTGGCCCAAGTGCAAGTCACCGTGGACACGAATTCGCAAGCCGCCTGCCGTGGCTTTCGCCAAGGCCTGGACGTGACTGCCGATGGCTTTTTTCTGCGCCAGCAAATCACTGACCAGCGCCTGATCGGCAGGGTTCAATTGGCTTTGATGAAGTTTGAGCAACTGCAGCGCGCGGTCGATCTGCGCGCCGACATCCTTGGCCCAGGCTTGAGTGTCCTTGACGCTGGTGGCTTCGGGCTTGAAGTCTTTATTGACGGTTTTGGCCGCCAGCACCACGTGCATTTCGCCCAGGCGCTGGCCGAGCAAACCGGCAAAATCTTCCAGTTCGCCCAAGGCGTTGTAGTGCTGTTCCTGTTCAGAGATGGCCTCGGCCAACTCATCGCGAATGGCACGCTCCAGGCTGTTTTGCGTCCAGGCCCAGGCATCGCCCTGATTGCTCAAGTAACCTTGCGCAATCATCAACAGGTTGTCCTGGCCCTGGGCATCGCGACGAATCATCGAGCCGAGCAATGGCGAAATGTTCGGGTAACCGGCCGCAGTCAGGTAGGCGCTCATTTCCAGCTCCGGGTGCACCCCGCTGCTGACTTTACGGATCAGCTTGAGCACCAGGCTTTCGCCCACCACCACCGAACTATTGGACTGCTCGGCCGACAGGTAGCGCACCTGTGACTCATCGTTCAAGTTCAAATTGGCCAGATGCGGCGTGGCCTCAAAACGCAATTCGCCTTCGCCGGTAGTCAGTACGGTGCCGGCTTGCAAGCCGTGGATCACCGCGCGGATAAAGTGCTCAAGGCTGAACGCATCGGTCACCAACCCGACCTGACGCGCCCGCCGTACACGTGCCAACGCCAGTTGCTGGGGCAAGGCGCTGGTGAACTGGTCTTCACCCAGGAAGCCGAACGGCAACTGATAACGGCTGACCTGGCCACCGCTGCTCACCTCGATTTCGCTCAGCAGTACCGGGTGTTGCGGGTCACCAAAACGCACGCCATAGGCAATGCGCACACTGTCGATGGCCACATCCTTGCCAGCGAACCAACGCCGTTTGGGCAGCCAGACCGGCAGTGAAGTCTGCTCCAGGGTGGTGCGGCACGGCTCTTCAAGCAACTCTTCCATGCGTTTTTTCAACACCAGCGTGGTGAAGTCCGGAATGCTCTGCGCGGGCTCCACATGCCAGCTCGGCATCTGGTTTTCCGCCGCCAGTACGAACCAATAGAAACCGTACGGTGCCAGGGTCAGCAGGAAATTCAGCTGGCCAATCGGCGGGAAGGCATTACCGCCCAACATCTCCACCGGCACCATGCCGGCGAACGCCGACAGGTCCAGCTCGGCCGCCTGGGCACTGCGCGACACGTTGGCCACGCACAGGATGATTTCAGTGCGCCCGTCTTCGCCGGTGAATTCACGGGTATAGGCCAGGATGCGGCGGTTGCTCGGCGAGAGCATTTTCAAGCTGCCGCGGCCAAAGGCCTTGGACTGCTTACGCACCGCCAGCATGCGCCGGGTCCAGTTCAGCAGGGAATGTGGGTCCTGGGCCTGGGTTTCGACGTTGACCGACTGGTAGCCGTAGAGCGGGTCCATGATCGGCGGCAGCACCAGGCTGGCCGGGTCGGCGCGGGAGAAGCCGCCGTTGCGGTCGATGGACCACTGCATCGGCGTGCGCACGCCATCGCGGTCGCCGAGGTAGATGTTGTCGCCCATGCCGATTTCATCGCCGTAGTACAACGTCGGCGTACCGGGCATCGACAACAACAGGCTGTTGAGCAATTCGACACGGCGACGATCACGTTCTACCAGCGGCGCCAGGCGCCGACGAATACCCAGGTTGATCCGCGCGCGGCGATCAGCGGCGTAGTAGTTCCACAGGTAGTCGCGCTCTTTGTCAGTGACCATTTCCAGGGTCAGTTCATCGTGGTTGCGCAGGAAGATCGCCCATTGGCAATTGGCGGGGATCTCCGGGGTCTGGCGCAAGATATCGGTGATGGGGAAGCGATCTTCCTGGGCCAACGCCATGTACATGCGTGGCATCAACGGGAAGTGAAAGGCCATATGGCATTCATCGCCGTCGTCGCCCTTTTTGTCGCCCTTCTTTGATAAACCAAAGTAGAGCTGCGTGTCTTCCGGCCACTGGTTAGCTTCGGCCAGCAGCATGCGGTCCGGGTAATGCGCGTCGATCTCGGCGCGGATTTGCTTGAGGACGTCGTGGGTTTCCGGCAGGTTTTCGTTATTGGTGCCGTCGCGTTCGATCAGGTAGGGAATGGCGTCCAGGCGCAGGCCATCGATGCCCATGTCCAGCCAATAACGCATCACCGACAGCACCGCTTTCATGACTTGCGGGTTGTCGAAGTTGAGGTCCGGTTGGTGGGAGTAGAAACGGTGCCAGAAGTACTGGCCGGCGACCGGGTCCCAGGTCCAGTTGGACTTCTCGGTGTCCAGGAAAATGATGCGGGTGCCGTCGTATTTTTGGTCGTCGTCGGACCACACGTAGAAGTCCCGCGCGGCCGAACCTGGCTTGGCCTTGCGTGCACGCTGGAACCACGCGTGCTGGTCAGAGGTGTGGTTGATCACCAATTCGGTAATCACCCGCAGCCCGCGTTTGTGCGCCTCGGCGATAAAGCGCTTGGCGTCGGCCATGGTCCCGTAGTCGCTGTGCACGCCACGGTATTCGGCGATGTCATAGCCATCATCGCGGCGTGGCGAAGGGTAGAACGGCAACAGCCAGATGGTGTTCACACCCAGGTCGGCGATGTAGTCGAGCTTGGCGATCAGCCCGGGGAAGTCGCCAATACCGTCGTTATTGGAGTCGAAATAGGATTTGACGTGAACCTGGTAGATCACCGCGTCTTTGTACCAGAGCGGGTCTTTGATAAAGGTGGCAGCCTTGGGTTTCTTCGCCATTGGAAACTCCTGAAATACTGAAAATCCGGAGACTGAACTCGGTCAATGTGGGAGCGGGCTTGCTCGCGAATGCGGTGGAACAGTGACACGTGTGTTGACTGACACACCGCATTCGCGAGCAAGCCCGCTCCCACATTTTGATCGTCGCCAGACTCAGGAGGCGGTGATTCGCCAGATTCCGAAGGGGGTGTGCGGCTCCAGCCGCGTCCACTGGGTCTTGCCGTACCAGGTCCAGCGATGGCCGCTCATCAAGTCTTCGCCCTGGGTTTGGGCGTCATCCGGCAAGCCCATTTCCCACAGCGGCAACTCGAAGTTCGCTTCCTGGGCATTGAACGGGTCGAGGTTGACCGCCACCAGGATGAAATTGCTGCCGTCTTCACTGCGCTTGCCGAAGTACAGGATGTTGTCGTTCCAGGCGTTGTAGAGCTTCAAGCCCAAGTGCGTCTGCAATGCAGGGTTCTGCCGGCGAATGCGGTTGAGCTGGGCGATTTCGGCAATGATATTGCCCGGCGCCGTGAAGTCGCGCGGGCGGATCTGGTACTTCTCCGAGTCCAGGTACTCTTCCTTGCCCGGCACTGGCGCCGCTTCGCACAACTCAAAGCCCGAATACATGCCCCACAGGCCCGAGCCCATGGTGGCCAGCGCGGCGCGGATCAAGAAGCCCGGGCGGCCGGACTCATGCAGGAAGCCTGGGTTGATATCCGGGGTATTGACGAAGAAGTTCGGCCGGTAGCACTCGCGCCACGGTGACTCGTTCAACTGCGCGAAGTATTCGCTCAGCTCGGCCTTGGTATTGCGCCAGGTGAAATAGGTGTAACTCTGCGAATAGCCGACCTTGCCCAGGCGCGCCATCATTGCCGGGGTGGTGAACGCTTCAGCCAGGAAGATCACCTCAGGGTGCTTCGAGCGCACATCACTGATCAGCCATTGCCAGAACGGCAGCGGTTTGGTGTGAGGGTTGTCCACGCGAAACGTCTTCACGCCCTCTTCCACCCAGCCCACCACAACGTCACGCAACTCGGTCCACAGGCCAGGGATCGAGTCGGCGGCATAGAAGTCGACGTTGACGATGTCCTGGTATTTCTTCGGCGGGTTTTCCGCGTATTTGATCGTGCCGTCCGGGCGCCAGTTGAACCAACCGGGGTGCTGTTTGAGCCACGGGTGGTCCTGGGAACACTGGATCGCGAAGTCCAGGGCGATTTCCAGGCCATGGTCGGCGGCGGCCTTGACCAGGCGGCGGAAGTCATCGCGGCTGCCCAGTTGCGGGTGGATGGCCTCGTGGCCGCCCTCCTCGCTGCCAATCGCGTACGGGCTGCCAGGGTCATCCGGGCCGGCCGTCAGGGAGTTGTTCTTGCCTTTGCGGTGGCTGCGGCCAATCGGGTGGATCGGCGGGAAATACAGCACGTCAAAACCCATGTCGTGGATCATCGACAGGCGTGAGTGAACATCGTTGAAGGTGCCATGGCGCGCGGGATCGTCGGTGATCGAGCGGGGAAACAGCTCATACCAGCTGGCAAACTGCGCAGCCTCGCGCTCCACATCAATCGGGTAGACGGGGCTGACGCTCAAGTAGGCGCGGTGATCGGCCTGGGTCATCAAGTGCGCACTGTCTTCGTGCAGGAACTGCGCGACCTGCTCGGTTTCCAGCAGCCCGGAGAGTTCGTGGTGCAACAACATCAAGCGGTCACGAAGCTCATTGTCACTGCGCTCGGCCGCCTGCAGCACCAGGCTGCGCCCTTCCTGCAACTCAAGGCTGACCGGCACGCCAGCTTCGTGCTTTTTACGCAATTCGTAGCAGAAGCTGGCAAACGTATCGATCCAGGCTTCAATGCAATATTCGTGGGGGCCTTGCTGAGCAACCGTAAAAGCGCCTTCCCAACCGTTATTGCCGACGTCGGCCATCACCACGCTGTGCCAGCTTTCGTCCTGCAGCGGGCGCCAGCGGATCAGCACGGCCAGCTTGTCGTGGCCGTCGGCGAACACCTTGCTGGTGACATTGACCCGTTGGCCAACCACCGCCTTTACGGCAAATTCGCCGCCATCGATCACCGGCGCAGTGCTTTCGATAGCGATCCTGGGCAATAGCAAAGCCTGGGACAGCGGCAATATGGAATCATCTGGAGCGAGTGTTTCAGCAGTCATCGAGCATCTTCCCCTTACGCCCTGTGGACGCTCTTTGCTTGATCCGAATTCTGAGGCGGCAGCGCTCTCCCTGAGCAGGGCCGTAATAGGTCCGAGCCTGCCGTGGGTGCAAAAGTTCAGGTGGATATACCGCCATTGAGCGGGGAATCAAATCTGCCCGGCGGTTGTCCACCGGTAGAGCAAAGCACAAAGGAGGCCACACCCATGAATATCCCGATCCCGGCTGAAACACCTGATCCGAATATCGACGAACCGACATTGCCGCCGACCCACCCTGAACCGATTCCGGAGCGCGAGCCCCCTGAGGACGAGCAGCCACCGGTGCAGGAGCCGCCGACAACCATGCCGCCGGTAATCGTTTGAATCACCCGCCCGTCGGACCTCAACGCTGATCATTGCGACTTTCGAAAAGCTTGACGATACGGGGCATAACGCTGAATACCGCTAACGCCAACAAGGTACTGAGCACCGCTGTCGATTCCCGGCCCATGCCGGCAGCAACCCCAATTGCAGCCGTCATCCACAGGCCGGCAGCGGTGGTCAGGCCCTTTACGTGGCCCTCTTCATCATCCTTGCCTTTGATAATCGTCCCGGCACCGAGAAAGCCGATGCCCGCAATGACGCCCTGCACCACGCGGCTCATGGCATCCGCCTGGTTGCCGGACATCTGTGGCACCAGCACAAACAGGGCCGCTCCCAATGCCACCAACATGTGGGTGCGTACACCCGCCGCCTTGCCTTTGTGCTCGCGCTCAAACCCGAGAATACCGCCCAGGATCGCGGCGATCAGCAAGCGCACGGTGATCTGGGTGAGTTGCTTGGCATCGCCGATGTCAGCGAATTCGGCTTGCAGGGTTTGCCACACTTCACTCCACCAGGCGTCCATGGAAAGCAGTCCTTTGTGATTGTTAGTAAGAGATGGACAGCGGCGACCGCCAGTCAGTTGCCTGGAACCGTTGACTCGGCCCCGAACCCTAACGTTCACCAGCTTAGGGAAAGGAAATCACCATGCCAGTACGTATCAAAAACCAGACGTGCTATTTCAAGGTCGACGAAAACGGCCAGGAGCGCAGCCTGTCCGCCCCCGATGTGACAGTCAGTACCGACAGTCTCAAAGCCATGTCTTTTGTAATAGTGGATAACGACAGGATCTACATCACCGAAGCCGAGGCCGACGCCTTGACCGTCGCCGGTGCCGTGGACGGGCGCAATCACCTGAAGGCGACCGACAGTGATTCGGTGATTTGATTGATCTGTATCAACACACGCTCGATACCGCTGCACTCCAGGCGCCGTGGGGTGCAGCATATCGTCGCAGGCCTGCTCAAAATGCCTATCTGATCCGCTTTTTATCTACGTAGCTGAGTCTGTTATGCAAACAGAGCGGCGCTCATAGTTCATCGGCCTGATGGAGGCTGATGAGCGAACGACCATGAGCGAAAGAATCCCAACCGTGGAAACCTTTGAGCCCATACACCCGCAGAAGGTGAAGGCCAAATCCAGCGACAATCTTATCCATACCCGTAGCTTTACCGGCCTGTTCCGCACCTTGCGCGTGAGCGGTGCAGGCGTTTTGTTTGTAGCCTTTTTCGGCACCGTGTGGCTGAACTGGGCTGGGCGGCAAGCGGTGCTGTGGGACCTGGCTGAAAGCAAATTCCACATTTTCGGCGCAACCTTCTGGCCACAGGACTTCATCCTGTTGTCGGCGCTGCTGATCATCTGCGCCTTCGGCCTCTTTGCGATTACCGTATTCGCAGGCCGCGTGTGGTGCGGCTACACCTGCCCGCAAAGCTCGTTTACCTGGCTGTTCATGTGGTGTGAAAAGGTCACCGAAGGCGAACGCAACCAGCGCATCAAACTGCAAGCGGCGCCCTGGAGCCTGAACAAACTGGCACGGCGTTCGGCCAAACATACGTTGTGGCTGGGCATCAGCGTGCTCACCGGGCTGACCTTTGTGGGTTACTTCACGCCCATTCGCCCCTTGGCCATGGAGCTGCTGACCTGGCAGATGGGTGGAGTAAGCCTGTTCTGGGTGCTGTTTTTCACCGCTGCCACCTATATCAATGCCGGTTGGCTGCGCGAGGCGGTGTGCATGCACATGTGCCCTTATGCGCGGTTCCAGAGCGTGATGTTCGACAAGGACACCCTGACCATTTCTTATGACGCGGCGCGTGGCGAACACCGCGGCCCCCGCAAACGTGACGCCAAACCTGCGGACACCGGCCTGGGCGACTGCATCGACTGCCAGCTGTGTGTGCAGGTATGCCCCACCGGCATCGACATCCGTGACGGCCTGCAAATGGAGTGCATCGGCTGCGCAGCCTGCATCGACGCCTGTGATTCGATCATGGACAAGATGGGCTATGCCCGTGGCCTGGTCAGCTATACCTCTGAACACCAATTGCAAGGCGGCAAAACCCATCTGCTCAGGCCACGGCTGATCGGCTACAGTGCCGTGCTGCTGGTGATGATTGCGGCCCTGGTGATGGCCTTGGTGGGGCGGCCGATGGTGTCGCTGGACGTGACCAAGGACCGTGGCCTGTTCCGTGAGAATAGCCAGGGCCTGATTGAAAACATCTACAGCCTCAAGGTCATCAACAAGACCCAGCAGCGCCAGGACTACCGCCTGGAGCTGGTCGATGCCGATGGCTTCCAGTTGCAAGGCAAGACCGAGATCAGCCTTGCGCCGGGGGAAATCAGCGATGTACCGGTGTCGGTGGCGTTGTTGGCCGACAAGCCGGCGAGCAGTTCACAAACCCTGCGGTTCAAGGTGACGGATGTGGATGAACCGTGGATCTACAGTGCTGCCGACAGCCGCTTTGTGGCGCCGATAAACCGCTGAGGTCTGTGTTTTGAAAGCGCCGAGGGCCCACATTTTGCTCGGCGTACCTACTGTAAAATTGTTTTTAAGGCCCTCATGAAACGCTACGAAAAATTCGCCGATGACATCGCAGAACTGATCCGCTCCGGCGTCCTTGGGCCCGGCCAGCGCGTGCCGTCGGTGCGCTATGCGAGCCAGACCTACGGCGTCAGCCCATCCACCGTGTTCCAGGCTTACTACCTGCTGGAGCGTCGCGGCCTGATTCGCGCACGGCCGCGTTCCGGTTACTTCGTCAACACCCATGCGCCAAGCCCGTTCTCCGAGCCGGTGGTGAGCGAGCACGTGCATGAATCCACTGAAGTGGACGTGAGTGAGCTGGTGTTTTCGGTGCTTGATTCCATCAAGGACCCGAATACGGTGCCCTTCGGCTCGGCCTTCCCCAGCCCGATGCTGTTTCCGCTGCCACGCCTGGCGCGCTCCCTGGCCAGCGCCGGCCGCGAGATGGACCCGCGCCTGGTAGTCACCGACATGTCGCCTGGCAACCCGCAACTGCGCAGGCAAATTGCCCTGCGTTACATGGTCGGCGGCCTGATGCTGCCCATGGAAGAACTGCTGATCACCAACGGCGCCCTCGAAGCGCTGAACCTGTGCCTGCAGGCGGTAACCGAACCGGGCGACCTGGTGGCCATTGAAGCACCGGCGTTTTATGCCTGCCTGCAAGTGCTGGAGCGCCTGAAGCTCAAGGCGGTGGAAATCCCCGTGCACCCGCGTGATGGCATCGACCTCAGCGCTTTGGCGCAAAGCCTTGAGCGCTACCCGATCAAGGCCTGCTGGACCATGACCAGCTTCCAGAACCCCATGGGCGCCACCCTGCCGGAAGCGAAGAAGCAGGCGTTGGTGGAACTGCTGCGCGGTCATCAGGTGCCGCTGATCGAAGATGACGTATACGCGGAATTGTATTACGGGCAACACGCGCCGAAACCGGCCAAAGCCTTCGACACCGAAGGCCTGGTGATGCACTGCGGCTCCTTTGCCAAGAGCCTCGCCCCAGGTTACCGCGTGGGTTGGGTTGCGGCTGGGCGTTACGCGCAGAAGGTTGAGCGCTTGAAGCTGATGACCTCGTTGTGCCCCTCGATGCCGGCCCAGGCGGCGATTGCCGATTACCTGCAACACGGCGGCTATGACCGCCACTTGCGCAAATTGCGCTATGCCCTGGAAGAACAACAAAGCGCCATGCTGGCGGCCATCGCCCGTTATTTCCCGACGCAAACGCGGGTCAGCCAGCCGGCCGGCGGGTATTTCCTGTGGCTGGAACTGCCGGAACAGACCGACTCGCTGAAGTTGTTCCAGATGGCCTTGGCCCAAGGCATCAGCATTGCGCCGGGGCCGATTTTTTCGGCGACCCAGCGCTTCCGCAATTGCATTCGCTTGAACTATGGCAGCCCCTGGACCGAGGCGTCGGAGAAGGCGATGGAGACATTGGGACGTATTGTGCGGTCGTTCTAGGCAGGAACCCATCTGAACAGAGAGCCACACAAAGAGGCGCACATTGCTTGGGTAGATAAGTGCGCATCTCTTGGTTCAACTTACAGGTTTTCCCCATGTGTATGTCTGTCACCTCCCAGCGTTTAAGGCTACTCCCCATCCCTCCACACTACATGCGCGCAGCCGAGCAGAGACAAGTGCGCGAGATGACTAGCCCCCTTGGCCGCCCCAGAGGTGACCACCGCTCGGCAGAACGGATTATCGAGCAAAGCTCAGTCGTGAAACGCTTCCTGCAAGGCCGCGATCATTACCAGGTGGGCGATGACCTCCAAAAGCGGGTCGGTGACTGGACTGACGCCAATCCAGACCCACAAGCCAGGGCCGATGCTGCCTACGACCTGGACAAAGTATTGCGCTTTATCGATAACGTAGACGACCGAACCCTGAACGCCAGCGATAGCCGCAATGGGTATATCGATGGGTTTTTCGAAGACGGCTTTGGCAACGTGGACAATTCGGAAGCCAGGCTGCTCCAACAGTTTTCCTGGCACGGGTATGAAACGCTGCGCTTTCTGCCCACCTGATGACCCGTAACGTTAACGACCGCCGCCCAAATCCAGGAACGTCCCGGTGGTGTAGGAAGCCTTGTCCGACAGCAACCAGATAATCGCTTCCGCCACTTCATCCGGGCGCCCGCCACGCGCCATGGGAATACCGGGCTCCAGTTTGCTGACGCGGTCCGGGTCACCGCTGAGGGCGTGAAAGTCGGTGAAGATGTAACCAGGGCGCACGGCGTTGACGCGAATTCCCTCACCCGCCACCTCTTTCGACAGGCCCAGGGTGAAGGTGTCCAGCGCGCCTTTGGAGGCGGCATAGTCGACGTATTCACCTGGCGAACCCAGGCGCGCGGCCACCGATGACACGTTGACGATACTGCCGCCCTGCCCGCCATGCTTGGGTGACATGCGCAGCACCGCGTGCTTGGCACACAGGATCGGCCCGAGCACGTTGGTCTTCAGGATTTTCAGGATACGGAATTCGGACATCTCATCGACCCGCGACTTGTGCCCGACGGTGCCCGCGTTATTGACCAGTGCGGTGACACGGCCCAACTCAGCGTCCACGCGACTGAACAGCGCAATCACTTCATCTTCAATGCTCACGTCAGCGCGCACCGCAATCGCCTGGGCGCCCAGGTCACGTACCTGTTCCAGCACGCTATGGGCAGCATTTTCATCGGACTGGTAGTTGATGCAGATGCGGTAGCCCTCGCGAGCGGCCAGCAGTGCCGTCTCGGCGCCGATGCCACGGCTGCCCCCGGTGATGATGACGACTTTGTCCATGCGTGCGCTCTCCTGGTTCAACCTGTTGGGTAGGGTTGGATCCAAGAATACCCGTCACCCGCAGCTTTTGTCAGGCGCTAGCGCATCTTCGGCACGCAGGATGTCAGCCATGAAACCGTCAGCCGGCAGTGGATGCCCCAACAGATAGCCTTGCAAGGAGTTGCAGCCCAAACGCGTCAGGAAGCTCTGCTGCACGTCGGTTTCCACGCCTTCGGCGACAATCCGCAGCCCAAGGGCCTGGCCGAGGGCGACGATGGCCGAGACGATCGCAGCATCGTCGCTGTCATGTTCCAGATCGCGGACAAAACCGCGGTCGATCTTCAGCTCGTTGGCCGGCAGGCGCTTGAGGTACATCAGGCTGGAATAGCCGGTGCCAAAGTCATCGATGGACAGGTCGACGCCCATGTCCGACAGCTGCTGCAACACGGTCATGCTCGCGTCGGCATCGCTCATGGCGGTGGTTTCGGTAATTTCCAGGGTAAGGCTATTGGCGGGCAACTGATGACGGTCGAGGGCTGCGGCGACACTGTTGACCAACCCGGCATGGCAAAACTGCAGTGCCGACAGATTCACCGCAATGCGCCAGTCTTCATAGCCTTGGGCGTACCACACGCGCATCTGGCGACACGCTTCGTTCAGCACCCACTCGCCGATGGGAATAATCAACCCGGTCTTTTCCGCCAACTCGATAAACGCGGCCGGCAACAATAAACCCTGCTGCGGATGCTCCCAGCGCAGCAGCGCTTCGGCGCCCACGGGCAGACCGCTGACCGCGTCGAATTTGGGCTGGTAATACAGCCGCAATTGTTCGTGTTCAAGGGCATTGCGCAGGTCCTGCAACAACTGCAGTTGCTTGCGCGCATTGGTGTTCATCGACACATCAAAGAAGCTGTAGCCGTTCTTGCCCATGCCCTTGGCGTGGTACATCGCGGCGTCAGCATTCATCAACAGTTCCTGAGGAGTGCCGCCGTTGCCCGGGAACAGGGCAATGCCGATGCTGGCGGAAATTTTCAGCTCATGCTCAGCCACCGTGAACGCCCGGTTGATCAGCCCGACCTGGCGCTCGGCCAGGCCCATGGCATCGTCCGGCTGGGACAATTGCACCAGCAACACAAATTCATCACCGCCGATCCGTGCCAGGGTGTCCTGGCTGCGCAGATCCTCGCGCAGGCGCAAGCCCACTTCGCGCAGTAACTGGTCACCCATGTGGTGACCAAAGGCATCGTTGACCGGTTTAAAACCATCCAGGTCGATAAACATCAGGGCAAAGCAACCGCCCTGCTCTTTCACGGCCTGAATGGCTTGTTGAATGCGGTCGGCGAGCAACGTGCGATTGGGCAGGCCGGTGAGCATGTCATGCAAGGCCAGGTGGGTCAGTTCCTGATTGGCCAGGGTCAGGGAATCCGCGAGTACGGCAGTGCGCGCTTCGAGGCGGGCGTCGAGCAACGAGGTCAGCAACGCGATGATCAACACCGCCAGGGTGGTGACCAGCACCAGGTTGTCCAGGCCCTTGCCGCTCAGGCCCGACAGCGCAGCGCCGCAGAAACTGTTGTCATCAAACTGCGCGGCGGCCATGCCGGTGTAATGCATGCCGACGATTGCGATGCCCATCACCACCGCTGCACCACCGCGCGCCAGGCGTACGTAAGGCGTATTGCGGCGCAGGTTGAAGGCGATCCACAGCGCAGCGCCGGATGCCACAACGGCGATCAACAACGAAGCGCCAAACAGCGTCGGGTCGTAGTCGATGCCTGGGGTCATGCGCATAGCGGCCATGCCGGTGTAGTGCATGCTGCTGATGCCCGCCCCCATGATCAGCGCGCCAAACGCCAGTTGCCACGCCGGTAGACGGGGTTGGCTGACGAGCCATAGCGCAAAGCCACTGGACAATACCGCGATCAGCAGCGACAGCGCGGTGATCCCCAGGTCAAAGCCGAGGGCAAATGGCAGGCGCAAGGCCAACATGCCGATAAAGTGCATGGACCAGACGCCAATGCCCATCGCCACTGCACCGCCCGTCATCCACCCATAGACGGCGCGGCCTTTGGCGGTCGTGATGCGGCCGGCCAGGTCCAGCGCGGTGTAGGACGCCAGGATCGCGACGAACAGGGAGATCACGACCAAGGAGGGGGAATAGCTACCGATCAGCATGGGGTTTCTCAGAACTGACGGGCGTGGAACGCCCGTGCCAGGTGGCAAAGCGGCCGATTGTAGCGAGAATAATTATTGGGCAGTTGATTAATTATCATGGGGCCATCAGTGGCGTTTTGACGTCAATCTGTTGGCTTGGGGTGGGGGTTGGATTGCGTACATATCCGTTGTTTGGGTGATGGTTTGGATTGGTTCCGCTCTTACAGCGGGTCACTTTTGAAAAGAGCCCAAAAGTAACCAAAAGGCTCTTGCCCCACCACTCGGCACCTCGCCTCCGGCTCGGTGTGCCCTCACGCAGGCTTTGGAGCGGGGGCCGCCGCGATGGGCCATCCTTGGCCCAGCGCGGCTAAACCGGCGTCCTGCCGGTTTACCCCCGCTCCAAAGCCTGCGTGAGGCCAGCGTGGTTGACGGGGCGCCTAAGATCAAAATCAAGATCAAGATCTACAGCACGGCGGCCTAGTAGCCGACCTGAGTGGTTAGATCAAAAGCGAAAGCGAGGCGGCCTGACAGCCGACCTGATCTTGGAAGCTGAACTGGGTTTAATGTGGGAGGGGCTTGCTCCCGATGGCGGTGTGTCAGTTGATGCAGCTGGTGAATGGCCCACCGCATTCGCGAGCAAGCCCGCTCCCACATTTTGAGCTCAGTACATCAGGTAGATGTGTGTACTCGGTCAAAGGTGGGAGCTGGCTTGTCGGACCGCCGAACCGCTGCGATGGCATCAACTGGTTATGCCTGATACACCGTAAGCGCTCCATAAACCCCACATTCAAAGCGCTTGGCTGATCCCGGATGCTGTGCTTCCGATTCTCTCAGGAGCCAGCTCGCCATGATGCGACCCGATGCCAAAGTCGAAAAAGTGTATCTGTACCCCAAGCCGGTCGACTTCCGAAAATCGATCGACGGCCTGGCGGCGCTGGTCGAGTTGGATATAAAGGTGGCGGTCTTCGACCCCGTGCTTTTTGTTTTCCTCAACAAATCCCGCAACCGCGTGAAAATCCTCTACTGGGAGCGCAACGGCTTCTGTCTTTGGCTCAAACGCCTCGAGTCCGAACGATTCAAAACATCCCCTGACGCCACCGACGAGGCGATAGTTCTGACCGTCCAGGAACTCAACTGGATGCTCGATGGCTTTGACCTCTGGCGCAATCGTCCTCATCAGGTTTTGACACCGCGATTCGTAGCCTGATTCGGTATAATCCAGGGCATGAATTCCATGCCCGAAGACCTCCCGGATGATCCTGAATTGCTCAAGCAGATGCTTGCGAAGATGCAATCCAGAGTGGGTGTGCTCGAAGAGCAAGTGGCGCTGCTAAGGCAACGACTGTTCGCCCGAAAGTCTGAGCAAGCGGTCGATCCAGCGACTCCGCAGATGGCGCTGTTCAACGAAGCTGAACATGAAGTTGAGCCTGCCGCAGAGACTTCAGAAGAAGAGGTCGTAGCTCCGACCAGGCGGCGCGGCAAGCGCAAAAAGCTGCCGGCCGACTTGCCGCGTATCGAAGTCATCCATGAGCTTCCAGAGCATGAACTGACTTGCGTCTGCGGCTGCCGTAAACACGCCATTGGCGAAGAAGTCAGCGAGCAGCTTGAAATCGTGCCGATGCAGATCCGAGTGATCAAGCACGTTCGTAAAGTCTATGGTTGCCGCGACTGTGAAACGGCGCCAGTCACGGCGGACAAACCCGCTCAGTTGATTGAAAAAAGCATGGCCAGCCCAAGTGTTCTGGCGATGCTGCTGACCACTAAGTACGTGGACGGTTTACCGCTTCATCGCTTTGAAAAAGTGCTGGCTCGTCACGGCATCGATATCCCTCGTCAGACCTTGGCCCGCTGGGTTATCCAGTGCGGCGAGCATTTCCAGCCACTATTGAATTTAATGCGCGATAGCCTGCTAGCCAGCCGCGTCATCCATTGCGATGAAACGCGGGTGCAGGTGTTGAAAGAGCCTGACCGAGACCCAAGCAGCCAGTCCTGGATGTGGGTGCAAACCGGCGGCCCGCCAGATAAACCCGTAATCCTTTTCGACTACTCCACCAGTCGCGCGCAGGAGGTACCAACGCGCCTGCTCGAAGGTTATCGCGGCTATCTGATGACGGATGATTACGCCGGTTACAACGCGCTGGGCGCGCAAGCTGGGGTCGAGCGCCTAGGGTGTTGGGCGCATGCTCGTCGCAAGTTCGTGGAAGCACAAAAAGTGCAACCCAAAGGCAAGACGGGGCGCGCAGATATAGCCTTGAAACTGATCAGCAAGTTGTACGGTATTGAGATCGCTTACAAGGAAAAAAGCGACGAGGTACGCAAAAAAGCTCGTCAGGACTTGAGCTGCCACGTAATGGGGCAACTCAGAGAGTGGATGCGCAAAACACTGCCCTATGTGACTACACAGAATGCACTTGGCAAAGCAGTTACCTATCTGGCAAACAACTGGGAAAAGCTTGAACGGTACGTCGAGGAAGGTTACCTGCCGATTGATAACAACGCCGCTGAACGAGCCATCCGCCCCTTCGTGATCGGAAGAAAGAACTGGCTGTTCAGTGATACGCCCAGAGGAGCCAAGGCAAGCGCTCAACTTTATAGCTTGGTTGAGACGGCCAAAGCCAACGGCCAAGAGCCCTATGCGTGGCTGCGCCACACACTGGAGCGCCTGCCAACGGCGACCTCTGTCGAAGATTATGAAGCCCTGTTGCCGTGGAACTGCTCGCCGGCATCGCCTAGCTAAGCGCCCCCCATCTTGAAGTCGGTGGGGTTCATGGAGCGCTTACGATACACCGAGGTGTTTGCATCGCAGGCAAGCCAGCTCCCACAAAAAAGCAGAGCACTGCGGTGCTGGCAGCCAAACTCGGTTGAATTGTGGGAGGGGCTTGCTCCCGATGGCGGTGTGTCAGTCAGTTCATTTGTAACTGAACCACCGCATTCGCGAGCAAGCCCGCTCCCACATTTTGAGCTCAGTACATCAGGTAGATGTGTGTACTCGGTCAAAGGTGGGAGCTGGCTTGTCGGACCGCCGAACCGCTGCGATGGCATCGACTGTGTCTTACTGATGTACCGAGGTGTCTGCATCGCAGGCAAGCCAGCTCCCACAGAAAAGCTGATCTTCTTTTGCTGTGCTTTTGATCTGCTTTTGCTTCAACCACTCGGGTCGGCTACTAGGCCGCCGTGCTCTGCTTTTGATCTGACAGGCCCCGTTAACCACGATGGCCGAACGCAGGCGAGGTGCCGAGTGGTGGGGCAACGGATATGTACAAGGTCACTCCTTAACCGCGACCTGCCCATCCCAGCCACCACCCAGCGCTGCAATCAACTGCACACTCGCCACCAACCGCGTCTGCAACAACGTCAGCACGGTCCGCTCATTACTCAACGCCGTAGCCTGCACCGTCACCACGTCCAGATAAGCAATCAACCCCGCCTTGTACTGGTTCTCGGTCAACCGCAGCGACTCGCGCGCCGCGTCCAAGGCTTCGTTGCTCACCACCGCCTCATCTTCCAGCACCTTGAGCTGCACCATGTAGTTTTCCACTTCACGGAACCCATCCAGCACCGTCTGGCGATACTTGGCCACCGTCTCGTCATAAGACGCCACCGTCCGGTCAACCTCCGCCGAACGCTGCCCGCCGTCAAACAGGGTCATCGCCAACTTCGGCCCGACCGACCAAAAACGATTCGGCAAACTGATCCAGTCCGCGTAGGTACTGCTGGAATACCCGCCCGCCAAGCTCAAGGTCAAATCCGGGTAATAAGCCGCCTTGGCCACACCGATATTCGCATTCGCAGCAATCACCGAACGCTCAGCCGAAGCAATATCCGGACGACGCTCCAACAATTGCGACGGCAGGCTCACAGGAATCTGCGGCAGTGCCGGAATATTCTGGCTCACCGCCAGATTGAAATTGGCCGGCGCCTCACCGATCAACACCGCAATCGCGTTTTCCAGCTGGGCCCGCTGCCAGATCAGGTCGATCAAACTCGCCTGGGTCGTCTTGAGTTGAGTTTGCGCCTGGGCAATCGCATCCTTGCCGGACACCCCGGCGCGGTACTGGTTTTCTGTCATTTTCAGCGAACGCTGGTAAGTGTCCAGCGTCGCTTGCAACAGTCGGGTCTGTTCATCCATGACGCGCAGCTGCAAATAGTCCTGCACCAGTTCCGATTGCTGGCTCAAGCGCATCGCCGCCAGGTCCGCCGAACTGGCCTCGGCCGTGGCTTCATTGGCTTCCAGCCCACGGCGCAATTTGCCCCACACGTCCGCCTCCCAACTCACGCCCAATTGCGCGCTGAGGGTATCGCGGATACCGCTGCTGGAACTGCTGAGGCTCGCGTTGCTGCTGCCGGTGCCCTGGCTCGCACGGGTTTTCCCGGCGCTCAGGTCCACCGTTGGAAAGAACGCACCGCGCGCGCTGCGCACCTGGGCCTGGGCCTGGCGAAAACGTGCTTCGGCCTGGGCCACGGTCTGGTTGGCATTGTTCAGACGGGTCACCAAGTCATTCAGCTGACGGTCGCCGTACAACTCCCACCAGGCACCACGCGCCAGCGAATCGCTGGGCGTCGCCTGGCTCCAGCCCTGGGCCTCCTTGAATTGCGCGGGTTCGGTGACCTCAGGGCGCTTGTAATCAGGGCCGATGGCGCACGCGCTGAGCAATGCACCGCACAGCAGCAGTGCCAACACTTTCACACCATTACCGATGCTTGTGGTGTGGCGAAAGTTCTTTGGGGCTGCTGCGCAGCTCAGCGGGAGCAAGCTCCCTCGCCACATGGCATTCGTTGAATCGGTCATAGCGCAGTGTCCAAGGCAGCATCGGTACGCACACCGCGCCAAGCGTTGAAGCGGTGGCGCGCGCGGTCGAGATAGAGGTAAACCACCGGGGTGGTGTAAAGGGTCAGGATCTGGCTGAACACCAGGCCGCCGATAATCGTCAGGCCCAGAGGCTGGCGCATTTCCGCGCCGTCGCCCGAACCGAGCAATAACGGCAAGGCCCCGAGGATGGCGGCGAGCGTGGTCATCAGGATCGGCCGCAGGCGCAGCAAGCAAGCGCTGCGAATCGACTCCAACGGGCTCATGCCGTCATGGCGTTCCAGCTGCAGGGCCAGGTCGATCATCAGGATCGCGTTCTTCTTCACCACCCCGATCAGCAGGAACAGACCCAGCAACGAGATCAGGCTGAACTCGCCGCCCAGCAGGTAGATCGAGAGCAACGCGCCGACACCGGCCGATGGCAAGGTCGAGAGGATGGTCAGCGGGTGAATGTAGCTTTCATACAAAATGCCCAGCACCAAATACACCGCCACCAATGCCCCGAGGATCATGAACGGCTGGCCCTTCTGGGTCGCCGCGAACGCATCGGCGGTGCCGGCCATCTTGGCAATCACATCTTCTGGCAAACCCACCTTGGCAACCGCCCGCTCGATGGCGGCCGTGCCCTGCTCCACCGTCACCCCGGGCGACATGTCGAAGGCAATGTCTTCCGAGGCGAATTGGCCTTCATGGCTGACGCGGTCGTCGGCCAGGCTGTTTTCGTAATGGGCAATGGTCGACAACGGCACCCGTGCGCCAGTGGAGGTGATCACCTGCATCTGGTTCAGGGTGATCGGGTCCTGGGCGTATTTCGGGTTGACCTCCATCACCACCTGGTATTGGTTGAGGCTGTCGTAGATGGTCGAAATCTGCCGCTGGCTGTAGGCATTGTTCAGCACTGCTGTGACCATGCTCATGTCGATGCCCAGGCGCTTGGCCTGGTCGCGATCAACCACCAGCGTCACCTGCGCTGCACCACGGCCTTCGCGGGCGTCGATGGCGGTCAGCTCCGGCAGCTCGCGCAAGGCAGCGACCACTTTCGGATACCACAGACGCAACGCCGCCAGATCGCCGCTCTGCAGGATGTAGGAATACTGCGCACTGGTCTGGTCGCGGCTACCGCCAAATTGCAGGTCCTGGTCGGCCATCAGGAACAGGCGCCCACCCGGCACCAACGGTACTTCCTTGCGTAGGCGTTCGATCACCGCCTGGGCGGAAAGCTTACGCTCGGCGATAGGCTTGAGGCGCACCAGCATCACTGCGTTGTTGGTGCCGTTGTTGCCGCCGATAAAACCGGCCACGCTGAGCACCGCCGGGTCCTTGAGCACGGCTTTGCGGAAGGTCTCCATCTTCGGCTGCATCACATTGAATGACAGCCCGTCGTCGCCGCGCACAAAGCCGATCAACTGGCCGGTGTCCTGTTGCGGCATGAAGGTTTTCGGCACGACTACGTACAGCGCAATGTTCACGCCCACGGTGAGCAACAGGCTGAGCAGGGTCAGGCGCCGATGGCGCAGCACCCAGTCCAGGCTGGTGGCATAAACCGCGACCATGCGCTCGTTGATTCTGTGGCTCCAGCGCTGCAAGCCGGTCATTTGGCCTTTGACATGCGGCTTGAGCCAACGCGCGCAGAGCATCGGGGTCAAGGTCAACGACACGATCAGCGAAACGATGATCGCCGCCGACAAGGTGATCGAAAACTCACGAAACAGGTTGGTGACGATGCCGCCCATAAACAGGATGGACAGGAACACCGCCACCAGCGACACGTTCATCGACAACAAGGTAAAGCCGACTTCCTGCGCCCCCAGGTAAGCCGCCTTCATCGGCGGCACGCCATCGTCGATGTGCCGGGAAATGTTCTCCAGCACCACGATGGCATCGTCCACCACCAGGCCGGTGGCCAGGATCAGCGCCATCAGCGAAAAGTTGTTCAACGAAAAACCGAACAGGTACATCACCGCAAAGGTGCCCACCAGCGACACGGGCACCGCCAGGGTCGGAATCAAGGATGCGCGGAAGTTACCCAGGAACAGGTACACCACCAGCACCACCAGGGCCACGGCAATCAGCAAGGTCATCTCGGCTTCATGCAGCGTGGCGGTGATCACCGGCGAGCGGTCCATGGCCAGGTTGAGCTTGACGCTCGATGGCAACACCGCCTGCAACGCCGGCAACTGGGCCTTGATCTGCCGGACCGTCTCGATGATGTTGGCGCCGGACTGGCGGTTGATCACCAGCAGCACCGCTGAATCATTGTTGAAAAAGCCACTGTTGTAGCGGTCTTCCACCCCGTCGCTGATTTTGGCTACGTCGCCCAGGCGCAAGGCGGCGCCGTTCTGGTAGCGAATCAGCAGCGGTTCGTAATCCTTGGCTTTTTCAAGCTGGTCATTGGCCTGGATCTGCCAGTTGCGCTCGCTGTCTTCCAGGGAGCCCTTGGGCCGGCGCTGGTTGGCATTGGCGATGGTGTTGCGCACATCGTCAAGGGCCACGCCGTACTGGTCGAGGGCCTTGGGTTCCAGCTCGATGCGCACCGCCGGCAGGGAGCTGCCGCCGATCTGCACTTCACCCACACCGGGCACCTGGGACAGGCTTTGCGAAAGGATGGTCGAGGCCAGGTCGTACAACTCGCCCTTTTGCAACACGTCAGAGGTCAGCGACAGCACCATGATCGGCGCCTGGGACGGGTTGATCTTCTTGTAGGTCGGCATGCTGCGCATGCCGCTGGGCAACAGGTTGCGCGAGGCATTGATGGCCGCCTGCACTTCGCGCGCCGCGCCGTTGATATCACGGTCGGAGTCAAACGCCAGGATCACCCGCGTCGAGCCTTGGCTCGACGAGCTGCTCATGGTGGTGATACCGGCAATCGCGCCGAACGAGCGCTCCAGCGGCGTGGCCACGGTAGATGCCATCACTTCGGGGCTGGCGCCGGGCAAACTGGCCGACACCACGATCACCGGAAAGTCGATCTGCGGCAGCGGTGACACCGGCAGCAAATTGAAGCTGACGCCACCGAGCAACATGATCGCCAGGCTCAGTAGCATGGTCGCTACCGGCCGGCGAATAAACGGTCCGGACAGGTTCATGACTCAACCGGCTCCAGGCTTTGCGGCTCTTTGCGCCAGCGACGGCCCAGGCGATCAAAATACAGGTAGATCACCGGCGTGGTGAACAGGGTCAATACCTGGCTTACCAGCAAACCGCCGACCATCACCAGACCCAACGGCTGGCGCAACTCGGCGCCGGAACCGGTGGCCAACATCAACGGCACCGCACCAAACAACGCCGCCAACGTGGTCATCAGGATGGGCCGAAAACGCAACAGCGCCGCTTGATAGATGGCCGTCTGCGGGTCGAGGCCCTGATTGCGTTCGGCGTCGAGGGCGAAGTCGATCATCATGATCGCGTTCTTCTTCACAATGCCGATCAGCAGGATGATGCCGATGATCGCGATCATGCCCAGGTCATTGCCACTGAGCAGCAACGCCAGCAACGCCCCCACTGCTGCCGATGGCAAGGTTGAAAGGATGGTGATCGGATGGATGTAACTCTCGTAGAGCACACCCAGCACGATGTACATGGTCACCACCGCTGCCAGAATCAGCAGCAAGGTGCTCGACAGCGACGCTTCAAACGCTTGGGCCGCGCCCTGGAATTGGGTCTGCACGCCGATCGGCATGCCGATGTCTTTCTGGGTCTGGTTGATCAGCTCCACGCCTTTGCCCAGCGCGACGCCGGGGGCCAGGTTGAACGACATCATCACTGCCGGGAACTGGCCGATGTGCGAGATCGCCAACTGCGCCTGGCGCTGCTCCACATGGGCCAGGCTCGACAGGCGCACTTGGCCGCCATCAGTGGTTTTCACGTAGATCTGGTTCAGGGCCGCAGGCCCGAGGGTTTCACCGGATTGAGCCTGCAAGACCACGCGGTACTGGCTGGCCTGGGTATAGATGGTGGAAATCTGCCGCTGGCCGAAGGCGTCGTACAGCGCGTCGGTGATGGTCGACACACTCACACCCAGGCGCGAGGCCGCATCGCGGTCGATCACCAGGAATACTTGCAAGCCTTTGTCCTGCAGGTCGCTGGCGACGTCGGTGAGTTCCGGTAACTGGCTGAGAGCGTGTACCAGTTTGTCGCTCCACAGCGCCAACAGCTCGGCGTCGGGCGAGGACATGCTGAATTGGTACTGGGTGCGGCTCACACGGTCTTCGATGGTCAGGTCCTGCACCGGCTGCATGAACAGGCGAATGCCCACCAGCTTGTCGATTTCGGGCTGCAACCGCGTGATCACCTGGGCCGCGCTCAAGTCGCGCTGGCCGTGAGCCTTGAGGTTGATCAACAGGCGCCCGCTGTTGAGGGTGGCGTTATCGCCATCCACACCAATATAGGACGACAAGCTTTCAACCGCTGGATCAGCCAGGATCACCTTGGCCAACGCCTGTTGCCGTTGGCTCATGGCGGCAAACGAAATCGACTGCGGCGCCTCGGAAATCCCCTGGATCACGCCGGTGTCCTGCACCGGGAAAAAGCCCTTGGGCACCACCAGGTACAGCACCACGGTAAGACCCAGGGTCGCGATGGCCACCAACAGCGTCAGCGGCTGGTGCTTGAGCACCCACTGCAACATGCTTGCATAGCGCGCGATCAGCCAATCGATCCAGGCGCCGCTGGCTTTGTAGAAACGGCTCTGTTCTTCTTCCTTGGGTTCACGCTTGAGCAGCCGCGCGCACATCATCGGCGTCAGGGTCAGCGAGACCACCAGGGAAATCAGGATCGCCACCGCCAGGGTGATGGCGAATTCGCGGAACAACCGCCCCACCACGTCAGCCATAAACAGCAGCGGTATCAATACCGCGATCAGCGACAGGGTCAGGGAAATCAGCGTGAAGCCGATCTGCTTGGCGCCCTTGAGCGCAGCATTGAGCGGCGTCTCGCCCTCTTCGATGTAACGCGAGATGTTCTCCAGCATCACGATGGCATCGTCGACCACAAAACCGGTGGCGATGGTCAGGGCCATCAGCGTCAGGTTGTTGATCGAGAAACCTGCCAGGTACATCACGCCAAAGGTGCCGATCAACGACAGCGGCACCGCGATGGACGGAATAATCGTGGCGCTGACACGGCGTAAAAACAGGAACGTCACCATCACCACCAAGGCAATGGCGATCAGCAATTCGTGTTGCACATCGGTGACCGAGGCGCGAATGGTCTGGGTACGGTCGGTGAGCACCGTCACATCCAGGCCGGCCGGCAGGTTGTCGGTAATGCTCGGCAACAATGCCTTGATACGGTCAACCACCTCAATCACGTTGGCGCCCGGCTGACGCTGGATATTCAGCAGCACGGCCTGGTTTTCATTGGCCCAGGCGGCGAGGCGTTCGTTTTCGGCGCCATCCACAATTTGTGCGACGTCTTTAAGGCGCAGCGGTGCGCCATTGTTGTAGGCCAGGATCAATTCGGCGTATTGCTGGGGTGAGACCAACTGGTCGTTGGCGTCGAGCATCGACACCCGCGTCGGGCCGTCGAAGTTACCCTTGGGCTGGTTGACGTTGGACGCTGCGATCAAGGTGCGCACGTCCGACAGGTTCAAGCCATTGGCGGCCAGGGCCTCGGGGTTGACCTTGATCCGCACGGCCTGGCGCTGGCCACCGGCGATGCTGACCATGCCAACGCCACTGATCTGCGCAATCTTTTGCGCCATGCGCGTATCCACCAAGTCATTCAGCTTGGGCAGCAACATGGTCTTGGAAGTAATCGCCAGGGTCAGCACCGGGGTGTCCGCCGGGTTGACCTTGTTGTACACCGGCGGCGCCGGTAAATCCTTGGGCAGCAGGTTGGTCGCGGCGTTGATCGCGGCTTGCACCTGCTGCTCGGCGACATCCATATTGATGTCGAGGTTGAAACGCAGGGTCAGCACCGACGCACCGCCCGAGCTGGTCGACGCCATCTGGGTCAGGCCGGGCATTTGCCCAAACTGGCGCTCAAGTGGCGCCGTGACGGCGCTGGTCATCACATCCGGGCTGGCGCCTGGGTACAGGGTCATCACCCGGATGGTTGGGTAATCCACCTGGGGCAAGGCCGATACCGGCAGCAAGCGATACGAAATGATGCCGGCCAATATAATGGCCAGCATGCTCAGCGTGGTGGCAACCGGGCGAAGGATGAACAGCCGCGACAGGTTCATGAACCGACCTTTTGCGCCTTGCCGGCGTCAGCGCCGGTCTCCCCTTTCGCGGCGGGCTTGCCTTGCAGGTGCCCGGTCGGCGTGGTCGGCACTTCGCTGCTGTCGTTGACCACTTCGATTTCGCTGCCGTCCTTCAAGCGGTCGGTGCCTTCCAGTACCACACGGTCGCCGGCGGCCAGGCCTTCCTTGATCACGGTGTTGTCGCCATCGGTATCGCCCACCACCAGCGGCTGAACCTTGACCTTCTTGTCGCCATCGAGCTTGTAGACAAAGGTGCCGTTGTTGCCGAACTGGATCGCGGCAGAAGGCGCCAGCACCACGTTGTGCAGGGTATCGGCGAGCAGGTGCACGTTGACGAACTGGTTGGGGAACAGCGCCTGGTCCTTGTTATCGAAACGGCCCTTGAACTTCAGGGTGCCGGTGGTCACGTCGATCTGGTTGTCCAGGCTCTGCAGCACACCGACGGCCTGTTTTTTCGCGTCGCCACGGTCCCAGGCTTCCACCGGCAGCTTGTTGCCGGCGTGGTAACGGGTGAGGACGGTGTCCAGCGTGTTTTCCGGCAGGGTAAAGACCACGCTGATCGGCTGGGTCTGGGTGATCACCGCGAGAAAGGTGGTGTCGTTGGCCGCCACCAGGTTGCCGACGTCGACCTGACGCAAGCCCACCCGGCCGCTGATCGGCGCGCGGATCTTGGTGAACTCGAGGTTGAGCTTGGCGTCGTCCACCGCGCCCTGGCTGGTCTTGACCGTGCCCTGGTATTGCAGGACCAGCGCTTCGGCGGTGTCCAGGGTCTGCTTGGCAATACTGTCCTGGGCATAGAGGTCACGGTAACGCTGAACGTCGACCTGGGCGTTTTTCAACTGCGCCTGGTTTTGCATCAGCGTGCCCTGGGCCTGGAGCAAGGCGTTCTGGTAGCTGCGCGGGTCAATTTCCGCCAGCAGGTCACCGGCCTTGACCATCTGCCCTTCTTCAAAGGCGATCTTCACCAGCTCACCGCCCACCCGGCTGCGTACATTGATGGTATTGAGCGCGGTCACCGTGCCCAACGCCTTGTAGTACACCGGGAACTCGCCCGTGACCGCCGGCGCCACACGCACCGGAATCGGGCCGGTAGAACCCCCGAAGCCGGGGCGCGCCATCCCCGTCTTGCCGGTGTGCCCGGCCGGTTTCTGCGCGGCGGCATCCTTGTGGCTGCCGGGCCAGAATTTCCAGCACAGGCCGGCGATAACCAGCAGCACGAGCAGGCCAAACAGCCAGCGGCGGGAGTTGCGGGGGGAGGATTGCATGGAGTGATCAACCATTGGGCGCGAGAGCTTCTACTTTGGGAGGCTGAAAGATAAGCACTGGGGCGCATTAAGAAAAGCGTCTTTACCGGCTATTTACCTTGGATTACAACTTTTAACTTCTGACCTTAGTCCGTTCGCTATTTCGCTAAACCGCTGACTCTAAATGAAAACGGCCTGGACTAGGCCAGGCCGCAATCATCTATCAAGCGTGTTACTGCCAAAAGACAGTAATGCGCTGAAACAGTTACTTCAAAACAGCCAGGGCTGCTTCGTAGTTCGGCTCTTGGCCGATTTCGCTGACCAACTCGCTGTGCAGCACGTTGTTGTTCTCGTCCAATACCACCACGGCACGGGCGGTCAGGCCTTGCAGTGGGCCGTCAGCGATGGATACACCGTAGTCAACGGCGAAGTCGGCGTTGCGAAAGTCCGACAGGCTCAGGACGTTGTCCAGACCCTCGGTGCCGCAGAAACGCTTCTGGGCAAATGGCAGGTCGGAGGAGATGCACAACACGACCGTGTTGCTCAATTCGTTGGCCTGGGCGTTGAACTTGCGTACCGACGTCGCGCAGGTTGGGGTGTCAACGCTTGGGAAGATGTTCAACACTTTGCGCTTGCCGGCGAAAGTTTCCAGGGTCGCCTCGGAGAGATCGACGGTGGTCAGGGCGAGCTCTGGGGCGGTGGAACCGGTTTTCGGCAATTCGCCTTCAACCTGGACAGGGTTACCACGAAGGGTGACTTGAGCCATGAACGGAATCCTTATGCTGGGTTTGATTTAACGAATTCGAGACGCAGAAGTTAACCACAAACTGCCGTGGCTACCTATGGCCGAACGTAAATTGTCATGCCGGCACCCGATTAACAGTAGCTATGGTTTAATTGCGCGCTTTTCGCCCACCCTGCAAGGAAACCGTTGTTGATGAAGCAGCCCGCCACCCAAGTCCTGGTCATTGGTTATGTCTGGCCGGAACCCCGCTCCTCGGCCGCCGGCGGGCACATGATGCAGATTCTCGAGACGTTTCTTACACAAGGTTGGGACATTACCTTCGCCAGCCCGGCGACCGTTGGCGAGCACAAGGCTGATTTGCAGGCGCTGGGTATCAGCGAGTGCGCCATCGAGCTCAATAACAGCAGTTTCGATGAGTTTATCCGCGAATTGGCGCCGGATATCGTGCTGTTCGACCGTTTCATGATGGAGGAGCAGTTCGGCTGGCGTGTCGAAAAGCACTGCCCCGACGCCCTGCGTGTGCTCGAGACCTGCGACCTGCAGAGCCTGCGCGACGCTCGCCAGCAGCGCCTCAAGGATCACCTCAAGGCGTACCCCCACGGCGACGACTTCAGTGCACTGTTCGCCCCCGCGTTGCTGGAAGAGTTCCAATTAATGGCCGACACCGACGTGGCCAAGCGTGAGATCGCGGCGATTTTGCGCTGTGACATCAGCTTGATGATCTCCGACGTCGAAGCCCGGCTGCTCACCGAGCAGTTCAAGGTGCCGGCCGCCCTGCTCCACTGGTGCCCGCTGATGCTGGCGCCGCCGACCGACGCCTTCGCACCGTTTGAAGACCGCGCGCACTTCCTCAGCATCGGCAACTTCCGCCACGCCCCCAACTGGGATGCGGTGCTTTGGATGAAGAACAGCCTCTGGCCGCTGATCCGCCAGCAATTGCCGGGCGCTCAACTGCACATATACGGCTCCTACACGCCGCCCAAGGCCACCGCCCTGCACAACCCCGCCCAAGGTTTTCACGTGATGAACTGGGCCGAAGATGCGCTGCAGGTGATGAGCGCCGCGCGTATCTGCCTGGCGCCACTGCGTTTTGGTGCCGGCATCAAGGGCAAGCTGGCCGATGCCATGCTCTGCGGCACGCCGAATATCACCACGCCCATCGGTGCCGAGGGCATGGGCGATGAGCAGCCTTGGCCGGGCGCGATCGAACACAGCGCCTCTGCCCTGGCCGCCGCTGCTGTAGCGCTGTATCAAGACCAGACACGTTGGACCCAGGCCCAGGAAGACGGTCGCCAGTTGCTCGCCCGTCGCTACGACCTGGCCGTCCACGGCCCGGCGCTGGTGGAATGCCTGGAGCAGTGCCGCAGCAACCTTTCGGCCCACCGCCGGGACAACTTCATTGGCAGCATGCTGCGTCATCACGCGCACAAGAGTACGCAATACATGTCGCAGTGGATCGAGGCGAAAAACCGCAGCGTATAAACACCGACGCTGGCGGGGTCGCGCGCAAGGGGGCATTATCCTACGCAGCAACCACAATAAAGCGACGGCAGCATGACCCGAGCAGCGCGAATTACCGACCCTTCCTACGAGCTGATGGACGATCACAACGGTCTGTCCATCATCTATCGCCAACACGGCTTCCCCTGCCCGCTGGTGCGCTGGCACTTCCACAAGGAATACGAACTGCACCTGATCGTCGCCAGCTCCGGCAAGGTGTTTATCGGCGACTACATCGGTAACTTCTACCCTGAAAGCCTGTTCCTCACGGGCCCCAACCTGCCCCACAACTGGATCAGCCAGGTGGAGGAAGACGAAGTAGTGCCCAAGCGCGACATGCTGGTGAATTTTACCGATGAGTTGTTTGAGGGCGGTAGCCAGATCTTCACCGAACTCAAGAGCCTGGCGCCGTTGCTCGAACGTGCGCAGTACGGCATCGAATTTCGCTGCAAAAAGACCATCGCCCAGGCCATGACCTTGATGCAACGCATCGAAGAGGCCCAAGGCATGGCGCGCCTGGGGCACTTCTTTATTCTGCTGGAAGTGTTGAGCGCGTGTGAGGACTACCAACTGCTGTCGGGGGTGACCACGCCGCAACTGGCCGATGAGCACAGCATCGACCGCACCAACCGCGCGGTGGACTACATTTTTGCCCATTACGCACGCGAGCTGTCGCTGGAGGAAGTGGCGGAATACCTGGGGATGAAGCCCACGTATTTCTCGCGAGTGTTCAAACAAGCCACCGGGCGCACGTTTATCGAGTTTGTTAACCGCTTGCGCATCAGCAAATCCTGCGAGTTGCTGGCCGATGGCGACAAGGCCGTCACCGACGTGTGCTTCGAGTCGGGCTTCAATAACATTTCCAACTTCAATCGACGCTTTCAACAGCTCAAGGGCATGACGCCCTCACACTACCGACGCCTGGCGGTGCAGCGGTTGACTGAACAAAACCTGGCGTGAATCTGACAGCAGCGACACACGCCGAACTAAATTCACCGGTGAAATGAGTGGTTAGATCAAAAGCAAAGACGAGGCGGCCTGACAGCCGACCTGTTTTTGGAAACTGAACTCGGTTCAATTGTGGGAGGGGCGGTGCGACGGTTCGACTTGCTCCCGATGGCGGTGTGTCAGTCAGTTCATTTGTAACTGAACCACCGCATTCGCGAGCAAGCCCGCTCCCACATTTTGAGCTCAGTACATCAGGTAGATGTGTGTACTCGGTCAAAGGTGGGAGCTGGCTTGCCTGCGATGCAGACACCTCTGTACATCAGGCATAACCAGTTGATGCAATCGCAGCGGTTCGGCGGTCCGACAAGCCAGCTCCCACAGAAAAGCAGCTCTGTTTTTGATCTGTTCCTGCTGTGCTGTTGCCCTGCTTTTGCTTCAACCACTCAGGTCGGCTACTAGGCCGCCGTGCTGTAGATCTTGATCTTGATCTGACAGGCCCCGTTAACCACGATGGCTGAACGCAGGCTTGAATCCGTGGGTAACCCGGCAGGACGCCGGGTTAGCCGCGCTGGGCCAAGGATGGCCCATCGCGGCGGCCCACGGATTCAAGCCTTCGTTCTGGCATGCCGAGCCTTAGCGAGGCACCGAGTGGTGGGGCAAAGACTTTTTGGTTACTTTTGTGTCTTTACAAAAGTGACCCGCTGTAAGAGCGGAACCCTAAGCCGCCGTTACCGCAGCAACGGATATGTACTCAATCTACCTAAACCCGTCACAGCCCTAGCGCAACACAAAAAGTTGCGTAGATACCTATGCCACAACTGGATCAGCCAGGTGGAGGAAGACGAAGTCATGCCCAAGCGCGACATGCTGGTGAACTTTAACGACGCCTGTCGGTGCAGCGGTTGACTGAACAAAACCTGGCGTGAATCTGACAGCAGCGAAACACGCCGAACTAAATTCACCGGTGAAATGGCAGTTTTCACCCCAGCGTGTAGGAACCTCAAAGCGCCCTCTGCCACTGAGCAAAAGCACCCCCTCTCTTTCAATCGATGTGGGGGCGCTTATATAAAGCACAGGCCAAAGGGCACCCCCATGATCAACGTTCAGCTGCCAGCCATTCCGTCCGCCCCCCCTCGATCAACCGAACCGAACGCGCCCGTTGCCTCCCCCGTCGTCGCTGCCAACCGCGAAACGCATTTGCCACCCCGGCAGCCTGCCACCGTGGCGCCGCGCCTGTTATCACGACCACGGCGGGACCTGCAAAATGCCAGCTCCGCACCCGAGCCACGCAAGGCGGCAATTCGCCAGTTCGCCGACGCCTTGGTGGAAAAGGGTGACCAACAGCTGGCCATCGGTGTCGCCAATAGTTTGATCGGCCAGCGGCTCGCCAGTGAAACCCGTCGCTCAAGCGCGGCGCAAGACCAGGTTGCCGTGCCGCCGCACTCCACCTTTGGCCGAGCCTGGGCTGAGCTGGCTGACGCGCTGCAATCGGAACCGTTCAAATCGTTTGTCGAAGCCAAGTTGATCGATACTTCCAAACTGACCATTGGCCAACAGGGTGAGCTGACCGAAAGAGGCAGTGACGGCGGCGTTGCGCGTTACTTCGCGCCGAGTGACCCCGCATGGTCGGCCGTCTCAGCGACCGTTTTAGCCGCTGCAAAAAAGTTGACGGGCGGGCGCCTTGGCGAAGTCTCATTCACTGATCGAAACCACGCCCCCACTCGCAATGTCGCCAAGTTCTACGCTGTGCAACTGGGCTCCATCGACAGCAACGACACGCTGGCGAGCATTGGCCAACTGTTTCGCGACGGGACCTTCAGGGCGTTAACCAGCGCCGACCCGCTGGACGCCCCCGTCAAACAGCGACAACTTGAGGCCCGCCAACACCTCGCCGATTTGCCGCCGCAACCGCTGAGCAAGATCCTTGCAACGTTCACCCCTTCGACGGCGGCGCACAAGGTTCAAGAGGCTGATCGGGTTCTGGCACAGCTGTGCAGTCAGGGGTTGATGAAACTGGTGCCCGAAGCCGGTGAATACGACTACCCCGTCATGTTGGAAGCTATTCCTGAGTATTCAACCTTCAACCTGGCCCGCAAAAACCTCCTGAAAGCGCTGACCGCAAGTACGTTTACAACCTTTGCGCGGGAGAACAATCTCGACCCCACCAGCGTTCTTATCAACCCGGTCAGCGGTGAACTGACGGGCAAAGTGAAAGGCGTCAACACCACCTTCATCTTGAACGATGTTTCAGGTTGGGACGATGCCTGGAGCGAGATACAGGGCGCCGTCCAACAGATGGCCGCAGGCTCCGGCGCTGAGGTTAAATACCCGACCAGGGCGTCTGCGCCGCTGTATGAGGTCATGGAGTTTTACAATGAGGCGCTCCCTCACCAGCAAGAAACTCAACAACAGGGCTGGGAACAACGCCAGCTCGTGTCCACGCTGGGTCGAATGGCTGAGATCACCCAAAACAACGGTTTCAAGGCGTTGATCGATACAAAGACCGACGACAGCGACTCCAAAGCCGTACGGGCACGACAACAGGCGGTGACGCAACAACTCAGCGGGGCGCCCCTCACGCCCTCCCCACTTGAAGCCCTGGCGGCAGCCGTGCCAGCCAGTGCCAACGTGCCGGTAAACACTGGCCAGCCGCGCACAGACTCGGTGGCGAGCGCCGAACACGCGCTGGCTGTGAGCGTGCATCAGATCATGCTTGAGCTCCAAGCCAACCCAAGCAGTGCCCCCTCGAAAAGGCTCGCGTCGATACCGGCCAACAGCCTGTTTGGCCAGTGGAAGGCTTACGCGCGCAAGGCCGTGAACGCGCGCGGGCTTGTTGAGCACATGCAGAAAAACAATCTTCTTTTGGACGGTGCAGTGTGGATCCCGCCAAAAGATCAGGCTGAGCGCTATTCCAGAGAAGCAGCCTTTGCAAAAGAAAACCCTGAGTATTTCGACGCAATGGCGCATGGGGACACTGCCCTGGGCCCATTCAGCCGTGACAAACCCATCGCGCTGAACGACGTCAACAGCGACAGCGTACCGTTTGAATGGGTCGCCAACTTTTATGGCATCAGTACCGACCCCAGCAGTGCGGAGTTTGCACGGCAGACCGAGTTGATGGGCCGCACCCAACAGTTCCCAAAAGCACCTGAACACCCACAAAAAATTGTCAATTGGTTGAGCCGGCAACGCACTGCAGTCGGTGATAGCAACGACCGGTATGCGCTGATCAAGCAGTTAAAAAACGGCACTCTCAGCAACGACGACACCACACGCTTCGTGGTCGATCCGGATTCATCGCACCAGCCTAAAGGCGTCACCACGGTTCAAAAATTCCTGGCGAACCAAAACTGGTACGGTGCAACGTCGGCGGCTGAAACAGCCAACCTGTTAAAGGCATTGCAAACGCCCGTGCCGCAATCCCCTGCCCTCGGCAACCACTGGGGTTTCCTGTCCACGGATATCCCGCTGAGTGCTGAGCAACGTACGGCGTTGGTCGAGTGTGTCAAACGCTCGGTTGGCAGCCATGGCAGCCTTCTCAACTACCTCAATGCCGGTGTCGCAAACCTCAGCAAAGACCCGGCACTTGCACTGGAACAGCTGCTGTCCAGTAACAGCGCCCTTGAGCTTGCCACGCAACTGGAAACCGAGATGCAGGGCGCCCCAACCGCCACCAGTCTGAAACAATGGCTGCTGACGGCCCTGGTGCTGGAGCTTGATCCCACCGCCGGCAGCCAACACAAGACCGTCGCGGGCGTTGACCTCATGGGGGCGGCGAACTCGGGGTACAGCAGCGACGTTATCCGTGAACGCTTCAACCATTACTTGACCGGCGAAAAAGGTATCCCTGCTCACCTTGCACCTGCAGCCTCGCGCGTGTTGATGGCGGGTATGGCACCGCAACTGCTGGTAAGCGATGTACCCAAGACAGTGACGCTCGGCTCCCCGCAGTGGTTCAGCTTTACGACGGCGGTGAACCGGATCGAATGGACCGCCCCCGGCGCCACCGCAAACATGACCTACCAGCAAGTCATGAATCACCACAACATCCAGCCCATTTCCGACTTTGAAGCGCAGATACAAAGCTATGCGCAGATGGACCCGCTGCTGGACTGGGCGGCCATCAACAACGGCGTGGACAAGGGCAACTACACCTTGGACCAGTTGAAACAGAGCCAGCAAAAACTTCAAACACAGCAGCAGGCCAGCGCCGATAGCAGAAACTGGCTGGCCACCCATGAGGCCCCAAACAGAAGGGCTATGACGCTTAAGGTATTAAGAGAGACTTTTGGCAGCGACATCGATTATGAAAGTCGATACATGTGGGAACGGATGTGGGGTGTTTTCAGCGGTAGCCACTATAGCCTCGCAGAAATCTATGAAGCCGGCCGGCTGGATGAAGACTGGGGCCAGGAAGGCACGCATGTGGACTTCGAAAGCCTGCGCAAAAAAGCCAAAGACTTACCGGTTATCAACACGGAATTCGACACAGCCATCAACGCAGATTTCAACCTGCGCAGGCACCATACCCTGACGCTGTTCGAAGACATGCTCAAAAAGCTGCCTGAGGAAGAGAGCAAGAGCCTCATCTATGGCCAGGTGGAGTTTTTGAATGTGGACAGTGAGGCCAAAGATGCCGGCCGCGGCATGGTGATCACCTCCGTTTATAACAAGGTCAGAAGGGACTTTGCGGTGTGTCCGGCATGGGGCCAGATCGTCAGAATTGCCGACATTGACCCCACCACGCCACTGGGCAAAAAAGTCAGTCTCGAAATCGATGCCCAAGCTTTTAAAAACGCTACCGAACCTAAAAAGGGCGTTAAATCCGACGTCATATTGAGAACCGCTGACCAGCACATCCTCGATGACAATAACCAGCACTGGCCACTCAAAGTCTCGTTTCCTGCGCACACAGAAAACGACCGGTTCTCCCCACACTACGCGAGTGGGCGAGTATCTCAACTGGCCAAAGCGATGGTTGACACGACCTACCTCAACCAAGCTCAGTTCATAAACCTGCACCGCAATTGGACCAGCAACCCCCTTGAAACGGCTGTCGAGCCGAGTGATTTCTTCAAGGCCGTCTGGCACTCCCTGCCGGGCGCCAGCAGCCTCGAAGACTTGTATCACGGTGAGTTCTTCAAGGCCGGCGTAGATCTGGGCATTGATGTCGCGATCTATTTAGCCACCGAGGGCCTGGGCAAAGCATGGACCCTGGCTAAATCCGGCGCGAGCTGGGCGGCCACCAAAGTCTCCGCCAAATTCATCGAGAAGTTCGGGGCTAAAGAAGTCACAAGCACCACAATCAAGGACGTGACGGCCGCCAGCGCCTCCACCTCGCTGAACGCTTTGAGCCGAATGCAGGGGCGCACACTGGCTCAGCCAACGGCTGACATGGCCAATGGCCGAGTATTACGCTCCGGCGTCAAGGAACAGCTCACGGCGGTCACCCAGGACAGCCGCTGGTACGCCTACGATGCCAGGACAGAGGAGGCTTATGGGCCCCCGCAGAAAGGTTTTCGCTCGGATTCATCCATCGCATTAAAACGCGAGACCCTGCCCAACGGCTCAAGCGTCTTGATACCTGAGCGGTTACTGTCAGACGACGCGCTGGTGATTCACCGGTCGACCTACTCCGACGTCAGGGTGGGCAACAAGGTATATCGCTACGACCCTAAGAAACCGGATGTACTGACCGATCTTGAATCGGCCGACCATTTCAACAATGCACAGGGCCTGGAACCCTTTTGCCCCGCTGGGCCCAGAGCCAAACGCGAGCCTGATGATGTGTGTTTTACAACCGTCGTCGCGGACCTCAGCGGCAATACCGCCAAGTTGGTTCAAGGCCTGCAACACGCGCGCTTCTACCCTTCGCCTGCGGGTGCAGGGAAATCCTCAACGCTTCTTTTTGAGCACCGTATCTTCGATGTCGTGGAAAAGGACGGCCTCCAGACGACCGTCCAACGCGAGCTTCAAGAGCCTATTGATTACCTGGAAACGACGCGTGGCACCCTCGTCAAGGACCCACACTTTGGTTTAACGGGCTCTTCCACCCTGGCCAACCTTGAGCAAAACACGCGAATTGTCAAACTCGACGCTATCAGCAGCCTGAGCAACGACAAACGTGAATTACGTGGAAGCATTGCCCTGCAACAAACAGCCTCGGGGGGAACCGATCGGTATGTCGTTGTAGAAGCCGATACTCTGACGTATTACTACAGCAAATTTGAAGCGGACTCGACGGTTCTCAACTTCAAAAAAATGGGCCAACCGACGTCGCGGCTTGAAGCAGCCCTTGTGGAAAAGCACATCGCGGAAACCGAACATTTTCTTGAGCTGGCGGGTGCGTCCGTGAATAAAGAGCTCGTCGCGCTGCCTACCCTCGATTCGGCTCTTTCAAAGCTTGAAGCCGCGGGTTATACGCCGGCCCAGGTCAATGAGCTGAAAGCCACCATCGCACCGTTCACCGATGAGAAAAAACGCGAGTTTGTTTATCAACTTATCAACAAACTGGACAACTCCAACGGCCATATAGTGCTCAAATCGGCACGCCTCGAACCGCTGAATAAAACCGGCAATTTCGCGAGCCTACCCGTGGAGCAACAAAACAAATTTTACGCTGAAGGCGCGAAGGAATCAGTCGACACACAGGTCAAGGCTACCGGGGTCGGGTCCCAGAACAAGCGCTCTGCCAATGACCTTAATGATCTTTACCGGCAGGACGTTGCAGACGCGCTCGTCAGTTGGATACAAGGCATCAAGGTAGCCTCCCCTGACTATGTCAACTCCGTGTTGAAGTTCGGTGCCGGCAATTGCGGGGAAATGGCTGAGGCCACCGCTCAAATCATCAAAAAAAGCGGAGGCAGCGCTGAAGTATGGTTTGTCCACGGCGGCGACCATGCGTTTACCGTGGTCGGGGGGCCGCCCGCGGCAGGCAAAAGCACCGTCAATTTTGCACAAGCCGAATGGAAAGATGCCTGGATCGTCGACCCTTGGGCTGACATTTCATGCAAGGCGTCCGAGTACACCGGCCTGTTCAAGAAAAAGATGGCTGAGTGGAGCGCAAAAGGTGAAACGATCTACACCCACGGAGACTGGCGCAGCCCGCTTTACCCCAAATGGATAACAGACCTGACCACGCTTGAAAAAAAGCCGCTTAACGCATAACCGGACGCGGGCTGCCAGGCAGCCCGCTTGCCACCGCTTCGAGGCGAACGGCGATGCTTGGCTAATTACAACCGGGCAAACGTTACGGCGGCCGTTCGGCTGTGCTTTGCCCTGACGCGCCGGCGAACCGTTTCAGCGCCCTGAGCCACGAGTGCAAAAAAGTATCAGTCCAAGTGCGCCCAAGGATTTGTCATAACCCCATTTGAAGGCTGTAATCAACGCACACTCTTCCTGACTGCTTGTAGGAAGACACAACAACAATAACTGTCCTTCTGCAGCCCCTGGGCGCAGAAATGGAGTGCGCGATGAAGTTCACAGCAAAAGCTCTGCTTACCTGTTCTTGCATGACTGCATGCATGACCCTCAGCGCCGTCAGCCTTGGCGCGCAAACCCTGACCATTGCCACCGTCAACAACAGCGACATGATCCGCATGCAAAAGCTCTCGAAAACCTTCGAGACCGAGCACCCGCAGATCAAGCTGAATTGGGTGGTGCTCGAAGAAAACGTGCTGCGCCAACGCCTGACCACTGACATCGCCACCCAGGGCGGGCAGTTCGACGTGCTGACCATCGGCATGTACGAAGCTGCACTGTGGGGCGCCAAGGGCTGGCTGGAACCGATGAAAGACCTGCCGGCGTCCTACGACCTTGACGACGTGTTCCCTTCGGTGCGTGACGGTTTGTCCGTCAAAGGCTCGCTGTACGCCCTGCCGTTCTACGCCGAAAGCTCCATCACCTATTACCGCACCGACCTGTTCAAGGACGCCGGGCTGACCATGCCCGAGCACCCGACCTGGACCCAGATCGGCGAATTCGCGGCAAAACTCACCGACAAGACCAAAGAGCAATACGGCCTGTGCCTGCGCGGCAAAGCCGGTTGGGGTGAGAACATGGCGCTGATCACCACCTTGGCCAACGGCTACGGGGCGCGCTGGTTCGATGAGAAGTGGCAGCCGCAATTCAACGGCCCTGAATGGAAGGACGCGCTGAACTTCTACGTCGACAACATGAAGAAATCCGGCCCGCCGGGGGCTTCCAGCAACGGTTTCAACGAAAACCTGGCGCTGTTCAACAGCGGCAAGTGTGCGATCTGGGTCGATGCCAGCGTGGCCGGCTCGTTCGTTACCGACAAAACCCAGAGCAAGGTTTCCGACCATGTCGGCTTCACCTTCGCCCCGCACGAGAAGACCGACAAAGGCACGTCGTGGCTGTACTCCTGGAGCCTGGCGATCCCCACCAGCTCCAAGGCCAAGGACGCCGCCAAGGTGTTCACCAGCTGGGCAACCTCCAAGGAATACAGCCAGCTCGTGGCTAAAACCGACGGCATTGCCAACGTGCCGCCAGGCACGCGCAAGTCGACCTACAGCGATGAGTACATGAAAGCCGCGCCGTTCGCCAAGGTGACGCTGGAATCGCTGAAAGTCGCCGACCCGACCAAACCGACGCTCAAGCCGGTGCCGTATATCGGTATCCAGTTGGTGACCATTCCTGAGTTCCAGGCGATTGGCACCCAGGTCGGCAAGTTCTTCTCGGGCGCGCTGACCGGTCAGCAAACGGTCGATGCGGCATTGACCGCTGCGCAGACCACCACCGAGCGTGAAATGAAGCGGGCGGGTTATCCCAAATAGTACGCAACCCCGTAATTAATGTGGGAGCGGGCTTGCTCGCGAATGCGGTCTACCAGTTGATGCATTCGTGACTGACACACCGCCTTCGCGAGCAACCCCGCTCCCACATTGACCGCGCTTCGACTCTAGTTTTGCATGTACCTGACTGGTTCTGACCCTATGAATACCACCACTGCCAAAGTGCAAACCGCCGCGCCTGAAAAGCCGCGCAAAAGCCGCCTGGCCAACCCCGGCTGGTTCCTCGTCAGCCCCTCGGTGGCCTTGTTGCTGCTGTGGATGATCGTGCCGCTGGGCATGACCCTGTACTTTTCACTGATTCGCTACAATCTGCTCTACCCTGGCGAAAACCAATTCGTGGGGCTGGAGAACTTCACCTACTTCATCACCGACTCGGGCTTCTTGCCCGGCGCCACCAATACCTTGCTGCTGGTCGGCAGCGTCTTGCTGATCAGCGTGGTGTTCGGCGTGCTGATCAGCGCTTTGCTTGAGGCCAGTGAGTTCTTTGGTCGCGGCGTGGTGCGGGTGTTGCTGATTTCGCCATTCTTCATCATGCCCACCGTCGGTGCGCTGATCTGGAAGAACCTGATTTTCCACCCGGTGTCGGGGGTTCTCGCCGCCGTGTGGAAGCTGTTCGGCGCCGAGCCGGTGGACTGGCTGGCGCACTACCCGTTGCTGTCGATCATCATCATTGTGTCGTGGCAATGGCTGCCCTTCGCGATCCTGCTGCTGATGACTGCCATGCAGTCCCTCGACCAGGAGCAAAAAGAAGCCGCGCGCCTGGACGGTGCCGGTGCCATCGCGATCTTCTGGCACCTGACCCTGCCCCACCTGGCGCGCCCGATTGCCGTGGTGGTGATGATCGAGACCATTTTCCTGCTCTCGGTGTTTGCTGAAATCTTTACCACCACCAACGGTGGCCCAGGCTACGCCTCGACCAACCTCGCCTACCTGATCTACAACCAGGCACTGGTGCAGTTCGACGTGGGCATGGCCTCGGCCGGCGGCTTGATTGCCGTGGTCATCGCCAATATCGCGGCGATCATCCTGGTGCGGATGATCGGCAAAAACCTGACTGACAAGCCTTGAGGGCCGCGCCATGACGCTTCAACAATCCCGCCGCCTGCAAAGCCTGTTGCTCGGCACCTTGGCCTGGGCCATCGCGATCCTGATTTTCTTCCCGATCTTCTGGATGGTGCTGACCAGCTTCAAGACCGAAATCGACGCGTTCGCCACGCCGCCGCAGTTCATCTTCACGCCGACGCTGGAGAACTACCTGCACATCAACGAGCGCAGCAACTACTTCGCCTACGCCTGGAACTCGGTGGTGATTTCGTTCAGCGCCACCGCCCTGTGCCTGCTGATTTCGGTGCCGGCCGCCTACTCCATGGCCTTCTATGAGACCAAGCGCACCAAGGGCACCTTGCTGTGGATGCTGTCCACCAAGATGCTGCCGCCGGTAGGCGTTTTGATGCCGATCTACCTGCTGGCCAAGAGCTTAGGCCTGCTGGATACGCGCGTCGCGCTGATCATCATCTACACCCTGATCAACCTGCCGATTGTGGTGTGGATGGTTTACACCTACTTCAAAGACATCCCCAAGGACATCCTCGAGGCCGCACGCCTGGATGGCGCCACGCTGTGGCAGGAAATGGTCCGGGTGCTGCTGCCGATTGCCAAGGGCGGCCTGGCCTCCACGGTGTTGCTGTCGTTGATCCTGTGCTGGAACGAGGCCTTCTGGTCGTTGAACCTGACCTCGTCAAACGCCGCGCCGCTGACCGCGCTGATCGCCTCCTATTCCAGCCCCGAAGGCTTGTTCTGGGCCAAATTGTCCGCCGTCTCGACCCTGGCCTGCGCGCCGATCCTGATTTTTGGCTGGATCAGCCAGAAACAGCTGGTGCGCGGTTTGTCCTTCGGCGCCGTTAAGTAACGGCTCCTTTAAAAATATTCAGAAGCGGAGGCCCATCATGGCCAACCTGAAAATCAAGAATCTGCAAAAAGGCTTCGAAGGCTTCTCTATCATCAAGGGCATTGACCTGGAAGTGAACGACAAGGAATTCGTGGTCTTCGTCGGCCCGTCGGGCTGCGGTAAATCCACCCTGCTGCGCTTGATTGCGGGCCTTGAAGAAGTCACCGAAGGCACCATCGAACTGGATGGCCGTGACATCACCGAAGTCACCCCGGCCAAGCGTGACCTGGCGATGGTGTTCCAAACCTACGCGCTGTATCCACACATGAGTGTGCGCAAGAACATGTCGTTTGCCCTGGACTTGGCCGGCGTCGACAAGAAGATTGTCGAGAGCAAGGTCAACGAAGCGGCGCGCATCCTGGAACTGGGCCCATTGCTTGAGCGCAAGCCCAAGCAGTTGTCCGGTGGCCAGCGCCAGCGTGTGGCCATCGGCCGCGCGATTGTGCGCAACCCGAAGATCTTCCTGTTCGACGAACCACTGTCCAACCTCGACGCCGCCCTGCGTGTGCAAATGCGCCTGGAGCTGTCGCGCCTGCACAAAGAACTGCAAGCCACCATGATCTACGTGACCCACGACCAGGTCGAAGCGATGACCCTGGCCGACAAGGTCGTGGTACTCAACAGCGGCCGCGTGGAACAAGTGGGCTCGCCACTGGAGCTTTACCACCAGCCAGCCAACCTGTTTGTGGCAGGCTTTTTAGGCACGCCGAAGATGGGCTTCCTCAAGGGCAAAGTCACCCGCGTCGAGGCCCAGGGTTGCGAAGTTGAACTGGATGCCGGCGGCCGTATCAACCTGCCTCTGAGCAGCGCCACCTTGAGTGTCGGCGGTGCCGTGACCCTGGGCATTCGCCCCGAGCACCTGGAAATCGCCACGCCTGGCCAGGCCACGCTGACCGTCACCGCCGATGTCGGCGAGCGTTTGGGCAGCGACACCTTCTGCCACGTGATCACCGCCAGCAAAGAGCCGTTGACCCTGCGCATTCGTGGCGACATGGCCAGCCAATATGGCGAAACCCTGCAGCTGTACCTGGACCCGACCCAATGCCACCTGTTCGACGCTGAAGGCGTGGCCGTGGCCCGCCCGCTGCGCGCCGCCGCCTGATTTCGCGAGATTTGTGATGAAACTGAATAAACAGAACCTCACCCAACTGGCGCCGCACGTGAAAATCCCGGCCTACGCGATTACCAGCACCACGCAAGGTATCGCGCATATCGGCGTTGGCGGCTTCCACCGCGCGCACCAGGCGTATTACACCGACGCGCTGATGAATACGGGCGAAGGCCTCGACTGGAGCATCTGCGGCGTCGGCCTGCGTGCCGAGGACCGCAAGGCCCGCGACGACCTGGCCGGCCAGGATTACCTGTTCACCCTGTACGAATTGGGTGACACCGACGACACCGAAGTGCGCGTAATTGGCTCGATCAGCGACATGTTGCTGGCCGAAGACAGCGCCCAGGCGTTGATCGACAAGCTGGCCAGCCCGCAGATTCGCATCGTCTCGCTGACCATCACCGAAGGCGGCTACTGCATCGACGACAGCAACGGCGAGTTCATGGCCCACCTGCCGCAGATCCAGCATGACTTGGCACACCCGAAGTCGCCAAAAACCGTGTTCGGGTTTATCTGCGCCGCGCTGACGCAACGCCGCGCGGCGGGCGTCCCGGCCTTTACCGTGATGTCCTGCGATAACCTGCCGCACAACGGCGCCGTCACCCGTAAGGCACTGCTGGCCTTCGCGGCCCTGCACAACGCCGAGCTGCATGACTGGATCAAGGCCAACGTGAGCTTCCCGAATGCCATGGTCGACCGCATCACACCGATGACCAGCACCGCCCACCGCTTGCAGCTGCATGATGACCACGGCATCGACGATGCCTGGCCGGTGGTGTGCGAGCCCTTTGTGCAATGGGTGCTGGAAGACAAGTTTGTCAACGGTCGCCCGGCCTGGGAAAAAGTCGGCGTGCAGTTCACCGACGACGTCACGCCCTACGAAGAAATGAAGATCGGCCTGCTCAATGGCAGCCACCTGGCCCTCACCTACCTGGGTTTTCTCAAGGGTTACCGGTTTGTGCACGAGACCATGAACGACCCGGTGTTTGTCGCCTACATGCGCGCGTACATGGACCTGGACGTCACGCCGAACCTGGCGCCGGTGCCGGGCATTGACCTGACCGAGTACAAACAGACCTTGGTGGATCGCTTCTCCAATCAGGCGATTGCCGATCAGTTGGAGCGTGTCTGCTCGGATGGTTCGTCGAAGTTTCCCAAATTTACGGTGCCGACGATTAATCGCCTGATCGCTGATGGGCGAGAGACTGAGCGCGCGGCGCTGGTGGTCGCGGCCTGGGCGCTGTACTTGAAGGGCGTCGATGAGCATGGCGTGAGCTACAAGATCCCAGACCCGCGTGCGGAGTTCTGTCAGGGCCTGGTGAGTGACGATGCGCTGATCAGCCAGCGGTTGCTGGGCGTAGAGGAGATTTTTGGCAAGGCTATTCCCAACTCGCCGGAGTTTGTGGCAGCGTTTGAGCGGTGCTATGCAAGCCTGCGCGACAAGGGCGTTACCGAAACACTGCAACAACTCCTGAAGAAACCGGCTTAAAAAATGTGGGAGCGGGCTTGCTCGCGAATGCAGTGTGTCAGTGAAGGTTATATTGACTGATCCACCGCGTTCGCGAGCAAGCCCGCTCCCACACTGATCGGGTTTTCAATCCAAAAAAATAATACTGCTGAGCACTCCACCATGACCCAGCAAAACCTTTACCTCGGCATCGACTGCGGCACCCAAGGCACCAAAGCCATCGTCCTCGACGCCAACAGCGGCAAAGTGCTGGGCCTGGGCGCCGCTGCGCATACGCTGATCAGCGGCGCCAATGGCCGTCGCGAACAACACACCCAGGATTGGCTGGACGCCTTTACCGAAGCCACGCACCGCGCCTTGCAACAGGCCGGCGTGGACGGCCAGGACATTCTCGGCATCGGCGTCTCCGGCCAGCAACACGGCCTGGTGCTGCTCGATGACCAAGGCCAGGTCCTGCGCCCGGCCAAACTCTGGTGCGACACCGAAACCGCGCCGGAAAACGAGCGCCTGCTGGAGCACCTGGGTGGCGAAAGCGGCTCGCTGGAACGCCTCGGCGTGGCGGTTGCGCCGGGCTACACCGTGTCCAAGCTGTTATGGACCCGCGAGCAGCACCCGGACGTGTTCGCACGCATCGCGCATATCCTGTTGCCCCACGACTATCTCAATTATTGGCTGACCGGTCGGGCCGTGGCGGAATACGGTGATGCGTCAGGCACCGGCTACTTCAACGTGCGCACCCGTGAGTGGGACGTGGCGCTGCTCCAGCACATCGACCCCAGCGGCCGTCTGGAAGCCGCGCTGCCGCAGCTGATCGAAGCGAATCAAAGCGTGGGCACGATCCTGCCGGCCATCGCCGAACGCCTGGGCATCAACCCTGACGCGCGCGTGTCCAGCGGCGGCGGCGACAACATGATGGGCGCCATTGGCACCGGCAATATCGCCCCCGGCGTGATCACCATGAGCCTGGGCTCTTCCGGCACCGTGTATGCCTTTGCCGACCAACCGAATGTGAGCGCGCAAGCCTCGGTGGCGACCTTCTGTTCGTCCAGCGGTGGCTGGCTGCCGTTGATCTGCACGATGAACCTGACCAACGCCACCAGCGTCATTCGCGAACTGTTCGAGCTCGACCTGGCCACCTTCAACGCCTTGGTCGCCGAAGCACCGATTGGCGCCGACGGCGTGAGTATGCTGCCCTTTCTCAATGGCGAACGGGTGCCCGCCCTGCCCCACGCCACCGGCAGTGTGCATGGCCTGACCATGACCAACCTGACCCGCGCCAACCTGTGCCGCGCGGTGGTCGAGGGCACCACCTTCGGCCTGCGTTATGGCCTGGACCTGCTGCGCCAGACCGGCCTGCAAAGCCTGCGCATCCGCCTGATCGGTGGCGGCTCGAAAAGCCCGGTGTGGCGGCAGATGGTCGCCGATATCATGAACACCGAAGTGGTCTGCACCGAACAAAGCGAAGCCGCCGCCCTGGGCGCGGCGATCCAGGCGGCGTGGAGCCAGTCCGGTGAATCCCTGGCAAGCCTGTGCGACAAATGCGTCTGCGTCGACCCGGCCAGCCGCACGCTGCCGGTGGCGGCCAGTGTGAGCGCCTATCAACAGGTTTACGAACGCTATCAACAACGCGTGGCAACCCTTTAAGAGTGAACGACTATGTATCTGGTGTGTGGCGAAGCGCTGTTTGATTTTTTCAGCGAGGAGGATGCCAGTGGGCAGGCTTCCAAGGTCAATTACAAGGCGATTGCCGGTGGCTCGCCGTTCAACGTGGCAGTGGGTTTACGCCGCCTGGGCATCGAGTCCGCGCTGTTCGGCGGTGTGTCCAACGACTTCCTCGGTCAGCGCTTGCTGCAAGTGCTCAAGGACGAGGGCGTCAGTGAGCAATTTCTAGTGGAGTTCCCCGCACCGACCACCCTGGCGATGGTCGCTGTGGGCGCCAATGGCTCACCGCAATACAGCTTCCGTGGCGAAGGTTGCGCCGACCGCCAATTGCGGGTCGCGCACTTGCCCACGCTGGGCCATGAGGTTCGCGGGCTGCACGTCGGCTCGTTTTCGCTGGTGGTGCAGCCGATCGGCGACACCCTGCTGAGCCTGGTCAAGCGCGAAAGCGGCAAGCGCCTGATCAGCCTGGACCCCAACGTGCGGCTCAACCCGCAGCCGGATATCCAATTGTGGCGTGATCGCGTGGCCGAGTTGGTCACGCATGCCGACCTGATCAAAGTCAGCGACGAAGACTTGCACCTGCTCTACCCCGACCGGTCGCCGGAAAGCGTGCTGCAAGGCTGGCTGCAACACCGCTGTCAGTTGGTGTTCCTCACCCGTGGCGGTGACGGCGCTACGGTATTCAGTCGCCAGCACGGCAGTTGGTCGCAGCCGGCCGTCAAGGTGGTGATGGCCGATACGGTCGGCGCTGGCGATACCTTCCAGGCCGCGTTGATTGCCTGGTTGACCGAGCAGCAGTTGGATTCGGTCGAAGGCCTGCAACAGCTCACCCGTGAGCAGATCGACACCCTGCTCGGCTTTGCCATTCGCGCGGCCGCCCTGACCTGCAGCAAGACCGGGCCCGACCTGCCGTATCGCCAACAACTGGGCTGAAAGCCCTGCACCATGACTCTTTAGCCATCATCGCAGGCCACGTATTTCGTGGCCTGTGGGCTATGCACGTTCGTCAGAAAGATCTGCCCAGTGTCAAAAACTGTACTAAACACAACCAATCGTACAGTTTTTGACACTGCAAGCAGGGCCTCACCATGCTTAAAGAACGGTCAGTTGGCTATCACGCCGTATTAGCTGCCGGCATCCTTTCACTGCACTACCTGCACCCACCTTATGCGCACGCTGCCTGCGCACTGACGCCCGGCCCGGGCGACGACAGCTTTGTCTGCGACAGCGCCAGCAGCACCGGCCTCACTGACTTGCTGGGCAATAACCGCCTGGTCCTGCCTACAGGCGGTACTGGCACCATCAATGGCAACGTGACCTTCGGCGCCGGCGCGGATGTGGTGCAAATCGATTCAGGCCTTATCAGCGGCGCCGTGCAACAGGGCAACGGCATTGATGACTTCAGCATGAGCGGCGGGCGGATCCAGTCGCTGGCCCAGGGTGATGGCCGCGACACCTTCCTGATGACCGGCGGCACCCTCGTCGGCGCATTCGAGGACGGCGATGTGGCACGCCAGACCGGGGGCACCATCGGCCGCGTCGACATGAAACTCGACAACAACCTCTATGACATGTCCGGTGGTTCGATCCTCGGCAACCTGGTGACGGGCTTCGGCACCGATACGATCATCGTCTCCGGCGGCACGATTGGCGGCAATATCAGCGTCAGTGGCGGCGACGACAGCATCAGCGTCAGTGGCGGCGTGATCAACGGCGAGATCCGCGCCAGCTTCGGCAATGACACCTTCAATTGGCTGGGCGGTGGCCAGATCAAATCCGCCGTGTTGATGGGCGATGGTAACGATACCGCGCTGTTGCGTGGCCTCAGCGAAAGCCAGTTGGCCGCCACGCCGTCCCTCGATGGCGGGTTGGGCAACGATCAACTGACCTTCGACGCGACGACCTCCAGCACCGCTTCGCGCTACATCGGCTGGGAGACCGTCAACCTCAACAACCGCTCACGCTTTGAGCTTTCCGGGGACTTCTTCCTGGGTGACAGTGCGAGCACTACCGGCACGTTCAACATCGACGCCAGCAGCGCGCTGGCCGTGACCCAAGGCAGCATCCGCGCCTATACCGCAGGCCAGTTGGCCACGCTGAACAATGCTGGCGTTGTCGACATGACGACCGCCAGCAACAGCGCCACCGACACACTGACCGTGCGCGGCAATTACGTGGGTAACAACGGGCAGCTGTGGCTGCAAACGGTACTGGGTGATGACTCCTCAGCCACTGACAAACTGGTGGTGGCCGACGGCACCCTCAGTGGCCATACACAATTGGCCGTGAGCAACCTGGGTGGCGTCGGTGGCTTCACCCAGAACAACGGGATTGAGGTGGTGCAGGCCCTTAACGGCGCCGTCAGCAGCACCGATGCGTTTGCCTTGAAGGGCTCGGTGTCTGCCGGGGCCTATGAGTACCTGTTATTCAAGGGTGGGGTGACGGCGGGGACGGAAAATAACTGGTACTTGCGTTCGTCCGTGGTCGCTATACAGGCGCCCGCTGTCCCGCCTGTGCCGCCGACACCGCCAGTGGTAGTGCCGGTGCCGCCAATTCCAGCGACGCCACCGGTGGTCACGCCGGACGAGCCGCCGGTGGAACCGCCGACCGCGCAACCCGTGGCACCGATAGAGCCGCCTGCCCCGCCGCCGAGCCAGGTCGCCGCCGCCACGTCGCCGGAATCCGCCGCGAGCAACCCGGTGCTGCCGGCCGCGATTGCCGGGGCCGAGCCGATTCCGTTATATCGCCTTGAGGTGCCGGTGTATTCGGTCATCGTGCCCGCCGCGCAACTGATGACCTTGCAAGCGCTTGGCACCTTTCATGACCGCCAGGGTGAGCAAAGCCTGCTGACCGAAACCGGTGCAGTGCCGGCCGGTTGGGGCCGTGCGTATGGCAGTGACTTCAACAAAAGCTGGTCAGGCAGCGTGTCGCCCAGTTTTGACGGCACCGTCAAAGGCTACCAAGTGGGCCACGACCTCTACGCCGCCGAAACCAGCGGCGGGCAAACACAACGCTTTGGGCTGTTTATTGGCCAAAGCCGTCTGCAGGGTGACGTGAAAGGCTTCTCAATGGGCTTCCAGGACAATCGCGCAGGTCGGGTCAAACTTGACGGCGACAACGTCGGCGCCTACTGGACCCTCACCGATCCCACCGGCTGGTACGTTGACCTGGTGGCCATGGGCACGCGTCTGGATGGCAACAATAAATCCGCTCGCGGTATAAACATGGACACCAAAGGCCATGCCCTGGCCTTGTCGGCCGAAGCGGGCTACCCGATCACGGTTTCCGAACATTGGGTGGTGGAGCCGCAGGTACAGGTGATCCGCCAGACCATCAACCTGGATAACCAGGACGATGGCATTGCCAAAATCTCCTTCGACGCCCAGGACTACTGGACCGGCCGCCTGGGCGCACGCCTCAAGGGCCGTTACCTGCTGAACAACACGCCGATTGAACCGTATGTGCGGGCCAATGCCTGGCGCACGTTCGGTGGCAGCGACACGGTGACCTACGATAACGTGGACCGCATCAAAACCGCGCACAAGGCCTCCACGGCCGACCTGGGTGTGGGCGTGGTGGCGAGGTTATCGGCGACGGTGAGCGTTTATCTCGCGGCGGACTACAACACCCACCTGGATGGCAACGCATTGGAGGGCGTTAGCGGCAACGCCGGTGTACGCATGAGTTGGTAAAGATGAAGGTTTTGTCAGCCACGGCAAAATTAATCGATGGTTAATCCCGCGCACCGAGAGTGAACCTGTACCCACTCACGGAGCACTAGCATGAAACTGCGCACTTTAATGGTTGGCGGCGTAATGGCGTTGGCCGCCGTCTCGGGCCTGGCCCAGGCGGACACTCAAGCAACCTCAGCCAAACCCGTGCCTTATAAGTACGGCATGCCCTTGAACATCGACAAGGTGATTGCAATGAACGAAACCCCCACCAACGACTGTAAAGTCATTAATGCGGATATCAAGTTCGTAGATAAAGCCGGCAAGATCGAAGACGTGGGCTATCGGAAAATGTCCGAAGCCTGTGATTTCCAGAATTGAGCCCTGGCACTGGCAACACAACCGTCCTGGGCCTGGCGTTTACCAGGCCCGCAGTTCTTTTGTAATTCAACCTCAAACCATCAGCTAGTAATAGCCGCGCCCGCCCACTCTTTGCAGAGGCGGTCTTTGCAAAGCGGGTGATTGGTTGTGCTTGAGGTCTTCGCGCAACCCGGCGATCAGGTTGCAAATGGCTCGACTGCTGTCGAGTTTGTCAGCGTTTATACCTTTGACTTCCAAATCCACTCGGTCGCGGTCCCGGTCGTCATACACCTTGATCGTCAACGAAGCGTCTTCAGCTTTGGTGCATTCGCACCGTTTGGGCAGGAAACTTCCTTCTATGATGCTGCGAAGTTCTAATTCCGAAAGCATGGCTAACCTCTCCTTTTATGAGACTGCCAACAGATGAATGATTGTGTGTCCGGCAGGCGTCTGCCTGCCACGTCTTACCAACCTTGGAAGACGCTTACCTTCCTCAGCCTACTCGGCAAATACAGGTCTCGTTGTAACCTTTCCTCATAAGCAACCTCCCAAGGTATATAACTTCAGCCATGAGCTGTTTATGCTGTTTAAATCGTCGCCGAACTGCGCCGATTAAACGTTTAACTTAGCGCCCTGCGTTAAACGGTGCCCTGTGCGGCAACTCTTTCAGCAACATGTCGCAAACTATCGAAGTTGATATTGGCACCCGAGTTGATCGCCACCAGCGTTTGATTACGCACGCCGTGTTCAGCGACATAGTGACGAATGCCCGCCACCGCCAGCGCGCCTGAAGGCTCGGTGATCGAGCGCGTGTCGTCGTAGATCAGCTTGATGGCGCTGCACAGCGCATCGTTGCTGACGGTGATGACCTCATCAACCCAGTCACGGCAGATTTCAAACCCATAAGCGCCGATCTGCGCCACGGCGGTGCCATCAGCGAACCCGTCGACACTGGGCAGCACCACCCGCTCGCCCGCGCGCAGGGCTGCCAACAGGCAGCTGGAACCTTCGGGCTCGACACCGACGATGCGCACCTCGGGCCGCAGGTATTTGACATAGGCGGCGACCCCGGCGATCAACCCACCGCCGCCCACCGGTACAAAGATCGCGTCCAGCGGGCCCTGTTGCTGGCGCAGAATTTCCATCGCCACGGTGCCTTGGCCGGCGATCACGTCCGGGTCGTCAAACGGCGAGACGAAGGTGCAACCCGAGGCCTGGGCCAATTGCAATGCATGCGCCAGAGCGAAGGGAAAACTCTCGCCGTGCAACACTGCCTCGGCACCCCGCGAACGTACGCCCAGCACCTTCAACTGCGGCGTGCTGCACGGCATGACAATCCGCGCCTTAATCCCCAACTCCCGCGCCGCCAGGGCCACGCCTTGCGCATGGTTACCCGCCGACGCGGTCACCACACCGCGGGCCTTTTGCTCAGCCGTTAGCTGCACCAGCTTGTTGTAGGCGCCGCGAACCTTGAAGGAGAACGTGGGTTGCAGGTCTTCGCGCTTGAGCAGCACCTGGTTGCCCAGCAGCGCCGATAACGCCGGTGCCGCCTGCAAGGGCGTGCGCAACGCCAGGTCATAGACCGGTGCGGCGAGGATCTTTTTCACGTAGTGCTCAAGTAGCCCTGGGTCGGCGGTGTGGGAAACGGTGCAGCGGCTCATGGGTGTCTCCTGGCGTTTTTGCAAAAGGCGCTGGAGACGGAAAAACAAAACCCGCCTCTAGGGCGGGTTTGGGTACAGCAGCCGTGCGCTATCCCGCCAAATGAGGAGTGGCGGTAATAATGCTTGGCTGAGTGCGGAAGGCTTGAAATGTCATGCCACAAAATTAACCGGCGCTGGACGGGCAAGTCAATGGCCAGCCCACCGATTAGCCGATGGGGGTTTACGATTGATATACGAAACGTATACGCTTTGTATATCCACCCAGCACAGTGAACCTTATGGGCATCGTCAAGATCACCGACCAACTGCACGAACAGCTCCGCCTGGCCAGCGCCGCCATGGATCGCTCCATCAACGCCCAGGCCGAGTTCTGGATCAAAATCGGCCTGCTTGCCGAACTCAACCCGCACCTGCCCTACAACGAGCTGATCAACAAGCTGTTGCTGGACAAGCCCGACCTGATCCGGGGGCGCAGCTGATGATCAAGACTGCCGCACAATTGGCCGTGATGCGCGAAGCCGGACGCCTGCTGGCCCAGGTGTTCAACATGCTCGACGGGTTCGTCGCCGCCGGCCGTTCTACGCTGGACCTGGACGCCGCCGTCGAAGCCTTCATCCGTAACGACCTGAACGCCCGCCCGGCTAGCCTTGGGCAATACGACTACCCCTTCTGCATCAACACTTCGATCAACGAGGTGGTGTGCCATGGCATGCCCAGCGCCAAGGAAGTGCTCAAGGACGGCGACATCATCAATATCGACATCACCCTGGAAAAAGGCGGTTTTATTGCCGACTCCAGCAAGATGTACATGATCGGCAGCGTGACGCCCAAAGCGCAGCGCCTGGTGGAAAAGACCTTTGAGGCGATGTGGGCCGGTATTCGCCAGGTCCGACCCGGCGCGCGCCTGGGTGATATCGGCCATGCGATCCAGAGCCATGCGCAAGCCAACGGCTACAGCGTGGTGCGCGAGTATTGCGGCCACGGTATCGGCCGCCAGATGCATGAAGAGCCGCAAATCCTGCACTTCGGCCGCCCCGGCACCGGGCTGGAACTGCGTGAAGGCATGGTGTTTACCATTGAGCCGATGCTCAACCAAGGCAGCGCCAAGGTGCGCAGCCTGAAGGATGGCTGGACGGTGGTGACCAAGGACAACAGTTTGTCGGCGCAGTGGGAGCATACCGTGGCGGTGACGGCGGACGGGTTTGAGGTGCTTACCTTGCAGAGGAATGTCGATGTGTAGGCTGGTGCTGCTGGGGGCATATCCATTTTTGCGGTAACGGCTTCGTATGGTTCCGCCCTTACGGCGGGTCACTTTTGAAAAGAGCCCAAAAGTAACCAAAAGGCTCTTGCCCCACCACTCGGCACCTCGCCTAGGCTCGGTGTGCCCTCACTCCGGCTTTGGAGCGGGGGCCGCCGCGATGGGCCATCCTTGGCCCAGCGCGGCTAAACCGGCGTCCTGCCGGTTTACCCCCGCTCCAAAGCCTGCGTTCGGCCAGCGTGGTTGACGGGGCGCCTAAGATCAAAATCAAGATCAAGATCTACAGCACGGCGGCCTAGTAGCCGACCTGAGTGGTTGAATCAAAAGCAAAGCCAAGGCGGCCTGGCAGCCGACCTGTTCTTGGAAGCTGAACTCGGTTGAATTGTGGGAGGGGCTTGCTCCCGATGGAGGTGTGTCAGTCAGTTTATTTGTAACTGGCCCACCGCATTCGCGAGCAAGCCCGCTCCCACATTTTGAGCTCAGTACATCAGGTAGATGTGTGTGTACTCGGTCAAAGGTGGGAGCTGGCTTGTCGGACCGCCGAACCGCTGCGAAGGCATCGACTGTGTCTTACTGATGTACCGAGGTGTCTGCATCGCAGGCAAGCCAGCTCCCACACAAAAGCAGCTCTGCTTTTGATCTGTTTTTGCCCTGCTTTTGCTTCAACCACTCAGGTCGGCTACTAGGCCGCCGTGCTCTTGCTTTTGATTTTGATCTTGATCTTGATCTTGATCTTGATCTGACAGGCCCCGTTAACCACGATGGCCGCACGTAGGCACGGTGGAGCGGGTAAACCGGCAGGGATGCCGGTTTAGCCGCGCTGGGCCAGGGATGGCCCATCGCGGCGACCCGCGGAAACGGGCCGGAGTGCGGGCATGCCGAGCCTAGGCGAGGCACCGAGTGGTGGGGCAAAGACCTTTTGGTTACTTTTGGGGCGTTTGCCAAAAGTGACCCGCTGTAAGAGCGGAACCATACGAAGCCGTTACCGCAGCAACGGATATGTACTCACATCACATCACCTCACACCACACTCGCCCCACCCGCTATCCGCTTCAACCCCAACACCATCAATCCCGCTCCCATCCCCATCGCCAGCAGAAACAGCGGATACGACACCCACCAAGGCGTCCCCGCCGTCATCATGCTGAACTCCGACATCCCCCCCACACTGGCAATCAAGTTAAGCGGCAAAAACACCACGTTAATCAGCGTCAACTTACGCAACAGATTATTCATGCTGTTGTTCATCAAATTCCCACGCGCATCGATCAACCCGGAAAACACATTCGAATAAATCTCCGCCTGCTTGTAGCACTGGTGGTTTTCGATAATCAGGTCATCAATCAGCCCCAGAATTTCAGCACTGAAATGCTCCTTTTCAGCATGGTTACGCAACCGCGACAGCACCGCGCCGTTGCTGTGCAGCGCATTGATGTAATAGATCAAACTCTCGCTGAGGCTGAACATCTGCATCAGGTGATGATTGCTCATCGACGCGTTGAACTGCTGTTGCAACTCCCGCGCCACCAGCTTGATCACCTTGAGGTGGCCCAAGTAGTGATGAATGTTATTGAGCAACAGATCAAGCAACACATCCAGCGGCGTGTGCAGCGGCCGGCGTGCGCCGAGCCCCGACAGCGGGGTTTCATCAGTGGCAATCACCAGCAAGCGGTCCGGCGAAAACAACAGCCCGCAGGACGACACCTCAAACACCAGGTTGCCACCGCCGGAATAGTTCTCCGGACGTTTCCAGATCAGGAACAGGTTGTCTGGGTGAAATTCGATGCGCGACACTTCATCCGGGTCGAGCGCCGAGGCCAGCGCATGTTCATCCAATTTGTGGTGGTCACGCAGCCACTCACGCTCGGCAAGGTCGGGGTTATTGAACAACATGATCGGGGCATCGTCGCCCTCGCCACTGTGCAGCTTGCCACCGGTCAATTCAAAGCGCTGGATCATCGCGCGTCACCACACCTGGCCCTGGCGCTTCAACTCCAGGCGCCGCACAAACTCCTCCAGCACCAGCGCATACAGGTCGTCTTGCAAGTAGGCGTCTTCGATGCCGGCGTCCATGTTGGGGTTGTCGTTTACTTCGATCACCACCACCTTGTCACCGGACTGCTTGAGGTCGACGCCGTAGAGCCCGTCGCCGATCAGGTTGGCGGTCTTCACCGCCAGCTCCACCACCGCCTTGGGCGCTTCGTGGACCGCCAGCGTGCGGCATTCACCGTTGATGTCCTGGCCGATGGCCTTGTGGTTGTAGATCTGCCAATGGCCCTTGGACATGAAGTACTGGCAGGCAAAGATCGGCTTGCGATTGAGTACGCCGATGCGCCAGTCGTACTCGGTGTAGAAGAATTCCTGGGCCAGCAACAGCACCGAATGTTCGAACAACTCGGCGGTGGCCTTGAGCAAGGCCTCCTGGCTTTCCACCTTGATCACACCGCGGGAGAAACAGCCGTCGGGAATCTTCAGTACCAGCGGGAAGCCCAGGCGTTCGCCGACCCGCTCGAAATCTTCCGGTCGTTCCTTGTACAGAATTTCGGTGGCGGGCATGCCCAGTTGATGGCTGTTGAGCAAGTCGGTGAGGTAAACCTTGTTGGTACAACGCAGGATCGACGCCGGGTCGTCCATCACCACCAAGCCTTCACTTTCAGCCTTTTTGGCGAAACGGTAGGTGTGGTTGTCAACACTGGTGGTCTCGCGGATCAGCAAGGCATCGTACTCGGCGAGGCGCGAGTAGTCCTTGCGTTCGATCAGTTCCACATCAATGCCCAGGCCCTTGCCAACCCGTACGAAATTTTCCAGGGCCTTGGCATTCGACGGCGGCAGTTGCTCTTGGGGATCGTGCAGGATGGCCAGGTCGTAACGCGCCAAGCGGCGTGAGCGCGGCTGGCGCCAGATCTTGCGGCTGAAGTTGTCCAGGGCGTGGGCGAACTGGTCTTCCTGGTCGTCACGCAACTTGTGCAATACGCCGGATTTAACCCCTTCGATGTGCCAGCCGTTATTCTTGCGAAACTCAACTAACAGAATCGGGCATGGGAAGGTTTCAAACAACTGACGGGCCAACTCCTGCAGCGGCTCTATATTGGTCCGGCCAAAATAAAGTGTCAGGGTAAAGCCTTCGGTATTGCTGTAGAGGTGATGACTCAAGGCTTTATCGAGGGTTTTATCCAGGTCATCCAACGACAGGCCATACAACGACTTCTTGGTCAGTTCGCTGATGGTGCGCACCGACGGAATCACTTTGTGCCCACGTGCCTCGGCCAGCAGCGAACAGTAGTAGCCATGCCCCAGGTACTTGTAGCTGCGGCACAGGTTGATCACCTGCACACGCTTGCCCGTCTCGTTCTCGCGGGTTTGCTCGAGGTACTCCTGGGCGGTGACGATGTCTTCGCTGGGGAAGTAGGAGGCCCAATCTTCCTTGCGTTCGACAATGATCACGACTTGACTGGAACCTTTGAGGGGTGGAGAAAAATAACCGTTGGAAGTTATTGTCGCCGTGACGGTTTGCTCGGATACTTCACGCCAATGACTTTGTACCGCCGACATAATATTTGATCCGCTTTAGAGAACTCGACCTTTTCTATTAAGCACGATCTTTTAGAGAAGTCCCGTTTCGTTACGCAACTTTTACGGCGGTCATATGGCTCTTTCCTTTCGCGTTGCAACCCCCGCTGACGTGCCCGAATTGGTGGCACTGGAACAGCACTGTTTCACCACCGACCGGCTCTCGCCGCGCAGTTTTCAGTGGATGATCAGCCGCGCCCATGGCCAGCTGCTGGTCGCCGAAAAAGACGCGTCGTTACTGGGTTACGCCTTGGTGTTGTTCCATCGCGGCACCTCGCTGGCACGCCTGTATTCCATTGCCATCGCCGAGCACGCACGCGGCATGGGCCTGGGCAAACAGCTGCTGGCACGCATCGAGGCCTGCGCCGTGGCGCATGATTGCGCCTACCTGCGCCTGGAAGTGCGCGCCGACAACCCCGGCGCCCTCGCCCTGTATGAGCGCAATGGCTACCGGCGCTTTGCGCTGATCAACGACTACTACGAAGACCACGCCCCGGCGCTGCGCCTGGAAAAACGCATCGTCCAGCATCAGGATGCGCGCCCGCAAAGCGTGCCGTATTACCAGCAGACCACCGACTTCACCTGCGGCGCTGCGTGCCTGCTGATGGCAATGGGTGCGCTGGTGCCGGGCCGTGTGGCCGGGCGGCGCGAAGAGCTGCAAATCTGGCGTGAAGCGACCACCGTGTTCATGACCGCCGGCCACGGCGGCTGCAGCCCGCAAGGCTTGGCGCTGGCGGCCTGGCGCCGGGGCTTTCGCGTGCGCATGCAGGTGAATGTGCGCGGGCCGCTGTTTCTGGATGGCGTGCGCGATCAGCATAAAAAGGACGTCATGCGCCTGGTGCACGAAGCGTTTGAGGAAGAACTGGCCGGCAGCGACGTCGAGCAGCTGCTCGGCGGCGCACTGGATTTACCGCAGGTGTTGCAGGCCGGCGGGCAGCCGCTGGTGTTGATCAGCAGCTACCGGCTGACCCGCTCCAAATCGCCGCACTGGGTGATGGTTACCGATTGCGACGACGACTTCGTCTACCTGCACGACCCGGATGTTGACCACAGCCAGCATCGCCAGCCCCTGGACTGCCAGCATCTGCCGGTCAGCCACACGGAGTTCGAACGAATGTGCCGGTTTGGCAACAACAAACTGCGTGCGGCGGTGGTGGTCTTCACTCGGTAAAGGCTTATGCCACCTGCTTGATCCCGGCCTTGGCTTCCAGCTCGCGCACCAGCGGCAACACACGTTTGCCGAAGTAATAGACTTCCTCCTGGAAGTGCAGGAAGCCCGCCAGCACCAGGTCCACGCCCACGGCCTTGAGCGCAACGATGCGCTCGGCAATCTGCTGCGGGGTGCCGATCAGGTTGGTCTTGAAGCCGTCGTTGTACTGCACCAGGTCTTCAAAACTGGACTTGGCCCAATTACCCTCGCCTTCCGGTGAGGCCTTGCCGGCCTGTTTGGCCGCGTCACCAAAGGCATTCACGGCCTCAGGGTCAGCCTTGTCGATAATCTCGGCGAGCACCGCGCGGGCTTCTTCCTCGGTGTCGCGGGCGATCACAAAGGCGTTCACGCCGACTTTGACCGAATGGTTATTCGCAGCGGCCTTGGCGCGAATGTCATCGACCTGGGCCTTGATGCCTTCCGGCGTGTTGCCGTTGGTGAAGTACCAGTCCGACACGCGCGCAGCCATGTCCCGCGCCGCCCGCGAACTGCCGCCCTGGAACACTTCCGGCTGGCCCAGTGGCTTGGGCTTGAGTGTGTAGTTATTGAAACGGTAGAAGTCGCCTTTGAAGGTGAAATCGTCCTGGGTCCAGATGCCTTTCAGCGCACGGATAAACTCCTCGGAACGCCGATAACGCTCATCGTGCTCCAGCCAGTGTTCGCCGATGGCCTGGAACTCGCCCTTGAACCAGCCGCTGACGATATTCACCGCGATACGGCCATTGGTGAGTTGGTCGATGGTTGCCAGTTGCTTGGCCGCCAGCGCCGGCTGCCACGGGCCGGGCAGGATCGCCGCGATCACCTTGAGCGTGGTGGTCGCCGCCAGCAGCGCATGGCTGAAGGCCACGGATTCATGCTGGTTTTCCGCGCCGTAGCCGGCGGTGAAGCGAATTTGTGTCAGGCCGTATTCAAAGCCGGCCGCTTCGGCCAATTGCGCCAGCTTGCGGTTGTAGTCGATGCCCCAATCGGTGCGTTGCTCGATCTTGCTGACCACCAGCCCACCGCTGACGTTGGGCACCCAATAGGCAAATTTCACGGCTTGCTGACTCATCTGGCAGTACCTCGCACACAGGGATGTTTCCCAAGGCTTGAGCAGCAAGCGTGCCAGCCACCGGCAAAGGCCCGGCCCACAGGCGTTGCAGCCTGCAAAGCGACGCTCAACGGCGTTGGCGTGAATGTCGTGAATCGCGCCGCTTTGTCGATTCGTTGTTGCCGGAGCAACAGTTGTTCAGCCCCATCTCCCGTAAACATGGGGGCTGGCGCCCGGCACGGACTGTGCAATCGGCTAACGATTGATCACTGCCAAGGAGCCGTCCCCATGACCGAACAACACGTCATCAACCCGCTGTCTACCGGCGTCGACTACCCCACGCTGGCCGCACGCTTTCGGCCGATCTTCCAGCGCATCGCCGAAGGCGCGGTCGCGCGCGAACAGACGCGCGCCCTGCCCTATGAACCGATCCAATGGCTCAAGCAGGCCGGCTTCGGCGCGGTACGGGTGCCGGTGGAATACGGCGGCGGTGGCGCGTCGTTGCCGCAGCTGTTCGAGTTGCTGATTGAACTGGCGGCCGCCGACTCGAATGTGCCGCAGGCCTTGCGTGGGCATTTCGCGTTTGCCGAAGACCGCCTGAATGCGCCACCGAGCGCCGGCCGTGAGCTGTGGTTCAAGCGCTTTGTCGACGGCGATATCGTCGGCTGCGCCTGGACTGAGATCGGCAACGTGGCCATCGGCGATGTGGTCACCCAGGTCAGCCCCGATGGCGACAGGTGGAAGCTCAACGGCGAAAAGTTCTACAGCACCGGCAGCCTTTTCTCCGACTGGATCGACGTGTACGCGCAGCGCAGCGACACCGGTGGCGATGTGATCGCGGCCACCCGCACGCGCCAGCCTGGCGTGGTGCAAAGCGATGATTGGGACGGCTTCGGCCAGCGCACCACGGGCAGCGGTACAACGCGCTTTACCGATGCTGTGGTGGAAGCGGAAAACGTGATCGACTTTGCCACCCGGTTCAAATACCAGACCGCTTTTTACCAGCTCGTACTGCTGGCCAGCCTGGCCGGGATTGGTCGTGCAGCGCTCAGCGACGTGGCGCACCAGGTGCGCAACCGCAAGCGTATTTACAGCCATGGCAATGCCGCGCATGTCAGCCAGGATGCGCAGGTTCAACAAGTCGTCGGTGAAGTGGCGGCCCTGGTGTATGCCGCCGAGGCCAGTGCGCTGAAGGCCGCAGTGCCGGCGCAAGAGGCTTACCTGGCGCGGTTTGGTGGGGATGATGCCGCCGAGCATGCCGCGAATGTGGCGGCCGAGATTGACTCGGCGACGGCGCAGGTGGTGGTGTCGGCGTTGATCCAGCGGGCTACCAGTGAGTTGTTCAATGCGCTGGGGGCGTCGGATGTGCGTCAGGGCAAGGCGCTTGATCGTCACTGGCGGAATGCGCGCACGGTGTCTTCGCATAATCCGGTGATCTATAAGGCGCGGATTGTGGGGGATTGGGTGATTAATGGGGCAGAGCCGCCGTTTGTGTGGCAGATCGGGAATGGGCCGGGGAAGGGTTAGGTTTAGGTTTATCGACTAAGAATGAGTACATATCCGTTGCTGCGGTCACGGCTGGTATTGGTTCCGCCCTTACGGCGGGTCACTTTGCAAAAGCGGCAAAGTAACCAAAACGCTCTTGCCCCACCACTCGGCACCTCGCCTCCGGCTCGGTGTGCCCTCACGCAGGCTTTGGAGCGGGGGCCGCCGCGATGGGCCATCCTTGGCCCAGCGCGGCTAAACCGGCGTCCTGCCGGTTTACCCCCGCTCCAAAGCCTGCGTTCGGCCAGCGTGGTTTAACGGGGCGCCTAAGATCAAAATCAAGATCAAGATCTACAGCACGGCGGCCTAGTAGCCGACCTGAGTGGTTGAATCAAAAGCACAGCCAAGGCGGCCTGGCAGCCGACCTGTTCTTGGAAGCTGAACTCGGTTAACTGTGGAGGGGGCTTGCTCCCGATGGCGGTGTGTCAGTTGATGCACCTGGTGAATGGCCCACCGCATTCGCGAGCAAGCCCGCTCCCACATTTGGAGCTCAGTACATCAGGTAGATGTGTGTACTCGGTCAAAGGTGGGAGCTGGCTTGCCTGCGAAGGCATCAACTGTGTCTTACTGATGTACCGAGGTGTCTGCATCGCAGGCAAGCCAGCTCCCACACAAAAGCAGCTCTGCTTCTGATCTGTTTTTGCTGTGCTGTTGCCCTGCTTTTGCTTCAACCACTCAGGTCGGCTACTAGGCCGCCGTGCTCCCACATTTTGAGCTCAGTACACCAGGTAGATGTGTGTACTCGGTCAAATGTGGGAGCTGGCTTGCCTGCGATGGCATCAACTGTGTCTCACTGATCTACCGAGGTGTCTGCATCGCAGGCAAGCCAGCTCCCACAGAAAAGCAGCTCTGTTTCTGATCTGTTCTTGCTCTGCTTTTGCCCTGCTTTTGCTTCAACCACTCAGGTCGGCTACTAGGCCGCCGTGCTGTAGATTTTGATCTTGATCTGACAGGCCCCGTTAACCACGATGGCCGAACGCAGGCTTGAATCCGTGGGTAACCCGGCAGGACGCCGGGTTAGCCGCGCTGGGCCAAGGATGGCCCATCGCGGCGGCCCACGGATTCAAGCCGGAGTGCGGGCATGCCGAGCCTAGGCGAGGCACCGAGTGGTGGGGCAAAGACTTTTTGGTTACTTTTGTGTCTTTACAAAAGTGACCCGCTGTAAGAGCGGAACCATACGAAGCCGTTACCGCAGCAACGGATATGTACTCATCAAAACGCCAACTTATACCCAATGGCCATCAACATAACCGCCAAACACGGCCGCAACACACCATCAGGAACCTTGCCGGTCATATGGCTGCCGAAGTAAATCCCAGGCAACGACCCCATCAGCAAAAAACCCAACAAATGCCAGTCCATGTTCCCCATGCTGGCATGCCCCAGCCCCGCCACCAGCGTCAGCGGTACGGCGTGGGCAATCTCAGTCCCGACCAACCGCCGCGTAGCCAGAAACGGATACAAAATAAACAGCGCCACCGTCCCCAGCGCACCCGCGCCAATCGACGTGAGCGCAACCATAGTGCCGAGGATCGCCCCCGTCACCACCGTCAGCGCGTTCAAATTACGCGGGCTCATGTGGTAGTCATCACCGGCATGACGCTGGGCAAACGCCAACAGGCTTTTCTTGAACAGAATCGCCAACGCCGTCAGCAGCAACACAACGCCGAGCGCCTGCTTGATCACCGCATTCATGGCGCTGGGGTCAGTATGCAGGCTGGCCAGAAACCACAAGGTCAGCAGCACCGCAGGCACACTGCCCAAGGTCAGCCAGCCGGTGATGGTCCAGTCGATGTTCTTGTTCTTGCTGTGTACCAGCACACCACCCGACTTGGTGATGGCCGCATACAACAGGTCGGTGCCCACAGCGGTGGCCGGGTTGATGCCGAACCAAAGCAGGATCGGCGTCATCAAGGAACCCCCACCGACACCGGTCATGCCCACGATAAAACCAACAATCAGGCCCGCCACTACAAAACCAATATTCCCCACATCCATTACAGCTACCCGCGGCCTTATAAATTTCTGGCCGCAGGATAGCGATTTTTCTTATAACGACTTATATCAATATGATCTGACTTTATGCCTTTTATGGCAGGCGCTGACACACATAAGCCTGTGTCTGATAAGGGAACGCCACGGTGTCGCGCCCCTGCAAAGCGGGATGGCTGTCGATCAGCGCCTGCAACTGCGCAGTCACGGTGGCTTTTTCTGCAGCGGGCAGCGCCGCAATAAAGCTCACCGACAGAAAGCGATCCATGATCACCTCCTGCGGGCTGCCGACATGCTGATAGGGAAAGCAGGTCATTTGCGGCGCGCAAAAATACTCGCCGGTGAAGGCTTCTCGCCAACGGCCTGTGTGAAAGCGCGGCGTGTCGCCCTCATACGGCGTGATGATCTCGGTAATCGCGGCGACCCAATCCACTGACTCATCGCGCACATTCCACACCAGCCCCAAGCGCCCATCGGGCTTGAGTACACGGTGGATTTCCGCCAGCGCCGCCTCGGTGGAGAACCAATGGAAGGCCTGGGCACACACCAGCGCATCCGCGACAGCGGTTGCCAGCGGCATGGATTCGGCGGTGCCCTCCACCAGGCGCACCTGCGGCAGGAGTTTATTCAGCTGCGCGCCCATCGCCTGCACCGGCTCGACGGCGATCAACGCGGGCGCCAGGGTGCTGAGTAAACGGGTGAACTTACCGGTGCCGGCACCCAGGTCGATCACCGTCGATTGCGCGTTGACGTGCAGTGCCTCGGTCAGCCAGCCGGTGAGTTGCCGTGGATAGTCGGGCCGGCCTTGGGCGTAAGTGACGGCCTGGGTAGAGAAACCCTGTTGAGCAGACGTGTGAACACCGGTCATTGCCAATCTCTCCTCGGGTAGTGCGGGGGGCACAGTGTGCGCCCTCGTGGGTTTATTTTCTAATCACTGCATCCAATCGTGCGCGCCGTGGGTAGTACCTGCAGTTACCCCGCTGTTTTACTGAAATGGAGAAACCCCCATGCACGCTAAAACACTGCTCTGCCTGGCTGTTCTGCTGGCCGCTGCACCCACTGCCTTTGCCCAGACCGGTTTGCCCGACAGCATCAAGGTGCCGGACGGGCACAAAGTGGCGCTGGAGACTACCGGCGTCGGCGAAATCACCTACGAATGCCGCGACAAAGCTAACGCCGCCGGCCAGACCGAATGGACCTTCGTCGGCCCCAAGGCTGTGCTGAATGACCGCAGCGGCAAACCCGTGGGCACCTATTTCGGCCCGCCTGCCACCTGGCAGGCCAATGACGGTTCGAAAATCACCGGCACTCAATTGGCCGTGGCGCCGTCGAGTGCGGGCAACCTGCCCTATCAGTTGGTCAAGGCCAACCCGGCCGAAGGCAAAGGTGCGATGACTGGCGTCAGCTACGTCCAGCGCGTCGCCCTTAAAGGCGGCGTGGCACCGAGCACTGCGTGCACCGTCGCGAACAAGGGCAAGCAGGAAGTGGTGAAGTACCAGGCCGACTACATCTTTTGGGCGGCCAACTGAGCAAACTCAGCTACGCTGCTGCGATAGCGCCCCGGCCTCTGGGTCGGGGTATTGGTCTTGTTCTTGCGGCGTAAAACCGTGCCCTTACCTGAAACCCTGTTTGATTACGACGCCTGTTTGCAGGCCTGCGCCCGGGGCGATCAACGCGCCCTGCGCCAACTCTATGAGCAAGAGAGCAGCCGCCTGCTCGGCGTGGCCCTGCGCATCGCGCGTGACAAAGCCCTGGCCGAAGATATCGTGCATGAAGCGTTTATCAAGATCTGGCGTGGCGCCGGCAGTTTCGACCCCAGCCGTGGCTCGGCGCGGGGCTGGGTGTTCAGCGTGACTCGGCATCTGGCGCTGAATTGGGTGCGCAATCATTACCGCGAGGTGGCGTTGAGCGAAGAACATGAGGCCATTGCAGCCACCGATGACAGCGTTGAATTCACCGCACGGTCCGGGCAGATTCACCACTGCCTGGAACAGCTCGACCCGGCCCGTCGCCGCTGCATCCTGCATGCCTATGTCGACGGCTATTCCCACAGCGAAATCGCACAGAAACTGGACACTCCGCTGGGGACCGTCAAAGCCTGGATCAAACGTAGCCTCGCCGCGCTGCGGGAGTGCATGGCATGAGTAACCCACTTGATGAACTGGCCGGCGAATACGTGCTGGGCACCCTGCCCTCTGAACAGCGCGCCGAGGTCGAACAACGCCTACAACACGACAGCGCGTTACGCGCAGCGGTGGATGCCTGGGAGCAGCGCCTGTTGCCGCTGACGGCATTGGCCGAGCCGGTGCCACCTTCCGCCCAGCTGTGGCGGCGTATCGAACGCACCACAGCAAGCCCCGACACCCGCGTGTCGTGGTGGAACCTGCTGGCGCTCTGGCGCGGTTTGGCCGGTGCCGGTCTGCTGACAACGGTGCTACTGGCCGCGCTGCTGTTGACCCGCCCACCCACCGCTGAGCCAACCTTTGTGGTGGTGCTGGTGGCGCCCCAAAGCCAGGCGCCAGGTTGGGTTATCCAGGCCAGCAACACCCAGCAGATCCAGCTGATTCCATTGGGCGTGATGGAGGTGCCTGCCGACAAGGCGCTGCAATTCTGGACCAAAGCGGATGGGTGGCAAGGCCCCGTGTCGCTGGGGTTGGTCAAGCCGGGGCAGACGTTGTCGGTGCCGCTGGACAAACTCCCGCCACTGGCGCCAAACCAATTGTTCGAACTGACCCTGGAAGACCCGCGTGGCTCGCCGACCGGCAAGCCGACGGGGCCGATCCAGGCGATCGGCCGTGCCGTCAAGGTGCTCTGATCAGGCGACGCTGGGCAACCACAGCCGAAACCGCGCGCCGCCCAGCGGCGAAGCCTGCGCCGTCAAGCTGCCGCCCTGGGCTTCCATCGCGCGGCGGCTGATCGCCAAGCCGAGGCCGAAGCCGCCGGTGGCGCGGTCGCGGCTGCGGTCGAGGCGATAGAAGGGTTCGAAAATCCGCTCACGCTGGTCCACGGGAATGCCGATGCCATCGTCATCCACCCAGATTTCACAGCCGTTGGCACACACCTTGACGCCCACCTGGATGCGCCTGTCGCAGTAGCGCGTGGCATTGCGCAGCAGGTTTTGCAGCGCGCGCGCGGTGAGGCGTGGGTCGAGGCTGAAGCGCTCCACGGCGCAGTCGAGCGCCACGTCGATGACAATCTCGGGGTTTTCCAGCTCATCGTCGACGCTGCCCAGCACACTGTCGATGAACTCATCGAGTACCACGTCAACCCGCTCCGGCAGTTGCGCCGGGTTTTGCAGGCGGCTGTAGGAGAGCAGCTCCAGCACCAACTCATCCAGCTCACGAATGTGCGCCACCAGGCTTTGCAGGCGTTCGCGGCTGGCCGGCGGCAAGTCTTCGGACAATGCCAGGGCCAGGCCGAAATCCAGGCGCGTCAGCGGCGTGCGCAGTTCATGGGACACCGCGTTAAGCAGGTCGCGCTGCTGGTTGAGCAGGCGTTCGATATCGTCGGCCATGGTGTCGAACACCGACGCCAGGCTGCCGATGTTGGAACTGGCGGGAATACGCGTGCGCTCGGTCAGGTTGCCCCTGCCCAGCTGGGCGGCGGTGTTTTTCAGGCGTTCCAGGTCACGCCAGTGCGGGCGCAGCCAGAACAGCAGGCAGGCCAGCAGCGCGGCGCCGATCAGCACGTTCATTGACCAGTACAACAGGTTCATGTCCAGCGGGTCGGGCGGGATGGTCAGCTTGACCGCATACTGCTGGTTGATCGGCGAGCTGACCTCTTCCATCCAGCCCCACTCGCCCAGGCGAATTACCGGTTTGCCTTGTTCCAGCAGCTGCTCTTCTGCAGGGGTGTAGCTGGCGTCCTGGCGCAGCAGCAGGTGAACCTGGAGCGGCGCGAAGTCTTGGCGCAGTTGGTCGGTGACCTGCGACCAACGCTCAACCGGTGCGCGCAGGTACTGCTTGACGATGAGTGTTTGCAGGCCGCGACTCTGCTCGACGTTGTAGTTCATGTAGCGGTGTTCGAACACCTGAATCACCAACTTGGGGATCAGGTAAATCGCCGCACTGTAGGTGACGATGGTGATCAGGTAGAGGCGCAGGAGGACACGAAACATGGATCAGCATTCCCACTCGGAACGGCTGAACAGGTAGCCCTTGCCCCACACGGTCTTGATCTTGCGCGCCTCTCCGGCGTGGTCATCGAACTTGCGACGCAGCTTGGAGATGGCCACGTCCACCGAACGGTCGGTGCCGTTGAACTCGATACCGCGCAGGCGTTGCAGGATCTGGTCGCGGCTGAGCACTTCACCGGCGTGCCGGGCCAACACCACCAGCAGGTTGTATTCGCCGCTGGACAGCTCCACCGCCTGCTCACGCCAAGTCACGGTGCGCTCCGACAGGTCGATGCACAGGTTGCCCATGATGATCTGGTCGTTGGCCGCCTGGGGTTCGGACAGGCTGCTGCGGCGCAACAGGGTACGCACACGGGCCAGCAGCACGCGCGGCTCGCAGGGTTTGGTTACATAGTCGTCGGCGCCCATTTCCAGGCCCAGCACCTGGTCGTGGCTGTCGTCGCGCGCGGTGAGCATCAGGATCGGCAGGCCCGCCGAGTCGGCGCGCAAAAGGCGGCACACCTGCAGGCCGTCGAGGCCGGGCAGCATCAGGTCGAGAATCACCAGGTCCGGTGGGTTGAGGCGCGCGCGTTCGCGCACGTGGTCGCCACGGCTGAGTACGCTGACGTGGTAGCCATTGCGCTCCAGGTAGCTGGCAATCAGCTCGGAGAGTGCGGCGTCGTCTTCCACCAGAAGGATGTTGGGCATGGTGTTTCCAAATAATACTGTTAGCGGTCGTACACAAAACCACTGTGGGAGGGGGCTGTTCCCGATGGCGGTGGTTAAGTCGACCCATTTATTGGCTGATCCACCGCCATCGGGAGCAAGCCCCCTCCCACATTTGATCTTTGCTGTTTGCAGGATTGTGCAAGGATATACGCCCTCAGCGAACTATGGGTCGCACCTTACATTTCTTCACAGACGAGCTACACAGCTTCACAGCACCACGGCGCAGGTGTCTTTAGGATGCGCCAGTCACTATTGGGATATGAGCATGTCGAAGAATCTGTTTGCGCCGTTTTGCCTGCTGGCCCTGACGCTCGCCCTGAGCGCGTGCGGCCAGTCGACGGACGAAGCGCCGGAAACGCCCCTGGCCAAGGTCCGCATCGAGACCCTTGAGGCCAAGCCTTTGTCCATCACCAGTGAGCTGAGTGGGCGCATTGCCGCGCCACGCATTGCCGAAGTGCGCGCACGGGTGGCCGGCGTGGTGATGCACCGCGTGTTCAAGGAAGGCCATGACGTGAAACAGGGCGACGTGCTGTTTCGCATTGACCCCGCGCCCTTTAAAGCCGACCTCGACAGCGCCCAGGCCAACCTGCGCAAGGCTGAGGCCAACGCCTTCCAGGCGCGCCTGCAAGAGCAGCGTTACAGCCAGTTGGTCGAAGGCAACGCCATCAGCGGCCAGGACTACGACAACGCCCGCGCCGCCGTGCGCCAGACCAACGCCGAAGTCGCCGCCAACAAGGCCGCCGTCGAACGCGCCAAACTCAACCTGGGCTACGCCACCGTGACGGCGCCGATTTCCGGGCGTATCGGCCGTGCACTGGTCACCGAGGGCGCGCTGGTCGGGCAGAACGAAGCCACGCCGCTGGCGATCATCCAGCAACTGGACCCGATCCACGCCGACCTGACCCAGTCCACCCGTGAGCTCAACGACCTGCGCCGCGCCTTCCGTGCCGGCAGCTTGAAGCAAGTCGGCCAGGACCAGGCCAAGGCCACGTTGATCGAGGACGACGGCAGCCTGTACCCGCTGCCGGGCAAATTGCTGTTTGCCGAAATCAGCGTCGACCCGGGCACCGGGCAAATCGTCCTGCGCAGCGAGTTCCCCAACCCGGACCTCGACCTGTTGCCCGGCAGCTTTGTGCGGGTGCGCCTGGAACAAGCCGTGGACAAACAAGGCATCAGCGTGCCGCAACGCGCCATTACCCGTGACAGCGCCGGCATCCCCATGGTGCTGTTGTTGGACGCCGAACAGACCGTACGCCTGCAGCCGGTGGAGCTGGGCGCGGTGATCGAGGATCGTTGGATCGTCAGCAGCGGCCTCAAAGCCGGTGACCGCATCATCGTCGAAGGCCTGCAACACGCGCGCCCCGGCGAAAAGGTCGAAGTGGACGACAGCCCCGCGCCGAATGCCCAGGCCTCGGTCCGCTAAGCAAAGGAATACCTGACAATGCCGCAGTTCTTTATTGACCGCCCGATCTTCGCCTGGGTGGTGGCCCTGTTTATCCTGCTGGCCGGCGCGCTCGCCATCCCGCAGTTGCCGGTGGCCCAGTACCCCAACGTCGCGCCGCCGAAGGTGGAAATCTACGCGGTGTACCCGGGCGCCTCGGCCCAGACCCTGGACGAAAGCGTGGTCAGCCTGATCGAGCAGGAGCTCAACGGCGCCGATCACCTGCTGTATTTCGAATCCCAGAGCAGCCTGGGTTCGGCCACCATCACCGCGACCTTCCAACCGGGCACCGACCCGGAAATGGCCCAGGTCGATGTGCAAAACCGCCTGAAAGCGGTAGAGCCGCGCCTGCCGCAAGCGGTGACCCAGCAAGGTTTGCAGGTGGAGAAAGTCTCCGCCGGTTTCCTGCTGTTGGTGACCCTGACGTCCAACGACGGCAAGCTCGATGACGTCGCGCTCAGTGATTACCTGGCGCGCAACGTGATGAATGAGCTCAAGCGCCTCGACGGCGTGGGCAAGGCGCAGTTGTATGGCGCCGAGCGCGCCATGCGCGTCTGGATCGACCCGCAAAAACTGATTGGCTTCAACCTCACGCCGGCCGACGTCAACGCCGCCATCAGCGCGCAGAACGCCCAGGTCTCGGCGGGCAGTATTGGTGATTTGCCGGGCACCAAAACCCAGGAAATCACCGCCGCAATCCTGGTCAAGGGCCAATTGTCGACGCCGGCTGAGTTCGCCGACATCGTGCTCAAGGCCAACCCCGACGGTTCCACTGTGCGCATCGGCGATGTGGCGCGGGTAGAAATCGGCAGCCAGGAATATCAGTTTTCCACACGCCTGAACGGCAAGCCGTCCACCGCCGTCAGTGTGCAGCTGTCGCCGGGCGCCAACGCGCTGAACACCGCGACCCTGGTGCGCGCGAAGATGGATGAGCTGTCGCGCTACTTCCCGGCCAACGTGGAATACAAGATTCCGTACGACACCTCGCCGTTCGTCAAAGTCTCGATCACCAAGGTGGTCTACACCTTGCTGGAAGCCATGGCGCTGGTATTTGCGGTGATGTACCTGTTCCTGCAAAACGTGCGCTACACCTTGATCCCGACGTTGGTGGTGCCGATTGCGTTGATGGGCACCTTTGCCACCATGCTGTTGCTGGGGTTCTCGATCAACGTGCTGACCATGTTCGGCATGGTGCTGGCCATCGGTATCCTGGTGGACGACGCGATTGTGGTGGTGGAAAACGTCGAGCGCATCATGGTCACCGAAGGCCTGTCGCCCAAGGAGGCCACGCGCAAGGCCATGGGCCAGATCACCGGGGCCATCGTCGGCATTACCTTGGTGCTGGTGGCGGTATTCCTGCCGATGGCGTTCATGCCGGGTTCGGTGGGGGTGATTTACCAACAGTTCTCGCTGTCGATGGCCACCTCGATCCTGTTCTCGGCGTTCCTCGCCCTGACCTTGACCCCGGCGCTGTGCGCGACCTTGCTCAAGCCGATTGCCAAGGGCGAGCACCATGCCAAGGGCGGTTTCTTCGGTTGGTTCAACAAACGCTTTGAAAGCCTCACCGATCGCTACGAAGGCTGGGTGGCGTATGCGCTCAAGCGCAGCGGCCGTTATTTGCTGATTTATCTGGTGTTGCTGGTAGGCCTGGGGTGGATGTTCAGCCGCCTGCCCTCCTCGTTCCTGCCGGTGGAAGACCAGGGCTACACCATCACCGATATCCAACTGCCACCGGGCGCGAGCAAAAACCGTACGGTGCAGGTGGCCGAGCAGATCGAGGCACATAACGCTGGGGAGCCTGGCGTGGGTGATACCACCATGATCATGGGGTTCAGCTTCTCCGGCTCGGGGCAGAACGCAGCGTTGGCGTTTACCACGTTGAAGGATTGGTCGGAACGCGGCAGCGATGACTCTGCCGCATCGATTGCCGATCGCGCCAACGCAGCCTTCACCGAGCTCAAGGACGCGATTGCCTACGCGATCCTGCCGCCGCCGGTGGACGGCCTCGGCACCTCCAGTGGGTTCGAGTTCCGCTTGCAGGACCGTGGCGGTGTCGGCCACGCGGCCTTGATGGCCGCGCGTACCGAGTTGCTGGCGGCTGCCGCGAAAAGCCCGATCCTGGCCAACGTGCGTGAAAGCGCCCTGGCCGAAGCGCCGCAAGTGCAACTGGAAGTGGACCGCAAGCAGGCCAATGCATTGGGGGTGTCTTTTGCAGACGTCGGCAATGTGCTGTCCTCGGCCATTGGCTCGGCGTATATCAACGACTTCCCCAACCAGGGCCGCATGCAGCGGGTGGTGGTGCAGGCCGAAGGCGACCAGCGCAGCCAGGTCGCGGACTTGCTGAAGATCAACGTGCGCAACACCGCCGGAAAAATGGTGCCGTTGTCGGCGTTTGTCGAGGCCAAGTGGACCCAGGGCCCGGCGCAATTGACCCGCTATAACGGCTACCCCGCCATCGCCATCAGCGGCGAAGCGGCACCGGGGCATAGCACGGGTGAGGCGATGACAGAAATCCAGCGCCTGGTCAGCCAACTGCCCGCGGGCCTGGGCCAGGAATGGACCGGTTTGTCGCTGCAGGAACGCTTGTCCGGCTCCCAGGCGCCGTTGCTGCTTGGCCTGTCGCTGCTGATCGTGTTCCTGTGCCTGGCGGCGCTGTATGAAAGCTGGTCGATCCCCACCTCGGTGTTGCTGGTGGTGCCGCTCGGTGTGCTCGGCGCGGTATTGGCGGTGAGCTTGCGCGGCATGCCTAACGATGTATTCTTCAAGGTCGGCTTGATCACCATCATCGGTTTGTCGGCGAAGAACGCGATCTTGATCATCGAGTTTGCCAAGGACCTGTATGAGCAAGGCGAGGACCTGATCGACGCCACCCTGAAAGCCGCGCGGCTCAGGTTGCGGCCGATCATCATGACGTCGCTGGCCTTTATCCTCGGCGTGGTGCCGTTGGCGATTGCCACCGGCGCGAGTTCGGCCAGCCAACAGGCCATCGGCACCGGGGTGATCGGCGGAATGATCACCGCAACGCTGGCGGTGGTGTTTGTGCCGGTGTTCTTTGTGGTGGTCATGAAGCTGGTGCGCAAAAAGAGCTAAGCTCGGATCTGTGCAGCTAGCGGGCCTGTTGTGGCATGCAGGCCCGTTGTGGCGGGCGGGCATCAGGTGGCGAGCGCTCTCACCACAACAAGCCCGCTCGCCGCAGAGGTCAGCCTGTGGAGAATGCGCTATCGTGCTCACAACCTCCCCTGTTGTGAGCCCCCATGGCCTTCCTCGCCCGCACCCACCCCCGCCTCTCCTGCGCCGCCGTCCTCGGCCTTGCCGTCGGCATCCTGGCGCCGGCCGATACCCTCATCAGCAAAATCCTCATCGGCTGGAACGCCGGGGTCTGGACCTACTTGCTGCTGATGATGTGGCTGGCGACCCGCGCCCGCGCCGACGACGTAAAACGCATCGCCGAGATCGAGGATGAAAACGCCGGGCTGGTGCTGTTCATGGTGTGCATCGCGGCCATAGCCAGCCTGGCGACCATCACCGTAAACCTGGTGGGCAGCAAGGACCTGGACAGCACGGCACGCCTGCTGCATTACGGCTTTACCGGCATGACGGTGGTCGGCTCATGGTTGCTGACCGGGGTGATTTTCAGCGTGCATTACGCGCGGCTTTTTTACACCTGGGAAGGCGAGGAGCCGGCGCTGCGCTTTGCCGAAGGTTTGCGCAACCCCAACTATTGGGACTTCCTGTACTTCTCGTTCACCATCGGCGTGGCAGTGCAAACAGCGGACGTGGGCGTGGCCACGCGCAGTATGCGCAAAGTGGTGCTTGGCCAGTCGTTGATCGGTTTCCTGTTCAACACGGCGATTTTGGGTTTTTCGATCAATATTGCGGCAGGGTTGTTCAGTTAGGTCGAGCGTGCTGATCTGATGCGCAAAAAAAGGGGAAGCCGAAGCTTCCCCTGTTCAACTGCGTGAACCCTTTAAAAGGCCCACTGCACACCTACCGTCGCACCCCAAGGCTGATCGTAGGCCTTGCCTTTCATGTGCGTGGCTTCGGCATGCACACTCAGGCTTGGCGACAACGAAACAGCCATGCCGCCCGCGACTTCTACACTGCCACCCGACAGGTTATTTTTAAATTGCTGATCGTTGATATAGACCTTGTTGTCCGGGCTGAAATCACGCGCCACAGCAGTACGCATGTACGGCTGCAGGATGCCGCCGCTGTCGAGCTGGATGTTTTTACCGAGGGTTACACCGACCTTGCCGATTGCTGAAGTGGCACGATCGCTTTTTGCCTTCAGGCCGTTGTCCATGGTGTAGTTGGAGCCGCCAATCGCGGCGACGGCCAACTGAGCGAAGGGTTCAAGGTACAAACCGTCATCATCGAGCTTGATGTTCTTACCGACTTCAACCGAACCACTCACGGCGTCTTGCGAGTATTTGCCTTTGGCGCGCTGGCCGTCGCTCATATTGACCTGGCTTTGACCGTTCAAGCGGTTGACCTTGGCTGTCAGGTCGACATACACACCGCTCTCGTCATCACGCAAAATGCCATAAACACCAGCGTAGTAGCTGTTGACCATACCGCTGCTGCCGCGGCTCAGGCCCAGGGTGGAATTGCTGTAACCGCCCATCACACCCAATGTCCACAGTTCATCTACAGCCCAGTCCGCACCAATGGTCAGGCCCGCCTGATTCTGCGAGTAGCCCACGCCATTGCTGTTCGCCGCCACGTCCACCTTGTTGCCGTAGCCGCGCATCCACAGGCCTTGGCTCTTGCCTTCGCCGAAGCGGACTTCACCCATACGGGTGCGCAGGATGCTCGACTCGCCCAGCAATACAGCCGGTGCCGCGTTGGCGAGTGCCAGGACCGCTTTGGCGCTGGTACTGGTGCCCTTTTTCTCGGTGTCCAGGTACCAATCGGTGCCTTCCTGCTTGAGCCCATATTCATAAGCGCCGGCGTCGACGGTACCGCCTAGCAGGGCGAACTTGGCGCCACCGCTTTCAGTGTGCACCACCTTAATGGCGTCGCCAGTGGCCCTCTCCGAGCCACTGGCGCCGATCAACAGTTGGTGATTACCTTCGGCGTTGCCGTTGACATTCAACAAGTCGGTCTCGCCGGTGTTGAAGTTAGTGTGCATTTTGAACGTGCCGTTACCGGCCAAGCTGTTGGTGTTGAGTTGGAAGTACTGGGTTGGGCTGCCAAAGACGACGTTACCGCCCGCCATTCTCAGCGCGTTGACCTGGCTGTCACCCACCAGCATCCATTGAGCATTACCGTTGACATCAAGTTGCTTGACGTTGAACAGCTGACCGGTGAGCGACGCATTGTTGTTGAGCTGTACCGTGCCGGTGCTGCCCGCGCCAATGCTCACGTCACCGACCAGAGTGCTGTTGTCGACGTTCATGTTGGCAGTGGAATTATTGATGACCTGAAGCAGAACACCGTTACCGCTGAGCAATTGCGAGCCATTAAGCACTTGAATATCGGCCAGCGGCTTATTGGCTGCACTCGGGTTGACCAAAATGGCGGCCCCGGTTCTACCTTGGACTACCGAACTGTCGACTATCAAAGAGTTGGCCTGCGTCAGATTGCCGGCCGTGAACATCATTACACCGTTTTGCCCTCCAACTACCACGCTGTTATTCCTGACCGCCGCCGCGCCATTAAGCAGCATCAAACCGCTACCCGTCGCAGCGGTAGCTTCAACGCGGGCATTGTCCAGCGTCGCCGCACTGTAGCCGCCGACGGTAATACCGCGAACAGTACCCACCACCCTGCTGTCTTTCACCGTAACGAATGAACCATCCCTACCGGTGCTGTTACGGCCAAGCGTCACACCACTGCCAAAAGCATTGGAAACCAAGCTGTTGTTGGTAATGAACACACTGGTGTTGCCGATGGCAGAAAGACCGGACGTGGTCCTGCCGGTCATTTGTGAAGCATCTAGCTCCACCCTCGAATTATCGCGCGCAGTAATCTCTAACGATCGGCTGCCTGCCTGAAGCCTTAAACTGGCTCCGCTCGCAATAATTTCGTTGGTGTTCGCACCCGTGCCAGTTAAGCCCGAGCCCGGACTCAATAAATAGCTGTCCAGCCTTGTGGACGCATTTATAGTCGTGCCTGGCACATTGACTGGCGTTTGTGCCTGAACACTCGGAACGGCCAGGAACAATAAGGAGACTGCTTGAGCCGTTAAGGCAAGGCTCAAGGGTGTTGGTTTAAAACTGAATACTGCCGACATATCAATGAACCTCTAATGCCTTCACGAAACGACAGGGAGGGTTCTAAATCGCATGGAGCCCGACCCATCAAGCGGCGCCATGATTGAACAGCACGCCTGTAAAATATGTAGGACTTTTCTTGATCAGCTAAGTGAACAAGCCAATCAGAGATGCAGGAAAAACCTCGCCAGCACCCCCAAAATATAAAACTAACGCAATGGATGATGCCAAAGAGGAGCCTGCCCCCTCTTTGGCAACTACTGCCGCCCTTGCTTATGGAATAACGCCACCGGAGCAATAGAGGCTAGTTCCGGTAGGGCCAGGAACGACGCCCCTTACAATAATAGTGGCAGTACGAGATTCCACTGTCACACCTCCGGAAATGGTTTTATATGTCAACGTTGCAGAACCAATAGCCCTTTGCGCACGCGTAGCGTGAATCGGATCAAACAGTTCGGTAGAAGTCCCCAAATCCACCGTAAAACCGGTCGTAATAGCCGCTACACCTGGTAATCTGAAAGATTTAACGAACGCCGGTAAAGGCGTACCTGTAGCGTTGTTGGTTTGGTAGCCAATGTACGTCACTTCAACCTCCTCTGTTAATGACAAATATCGAGAAGCAGGGATAGTCACTCTAAGGAGACCAGTAGGCCCCTGCGGCACCAAACTAACGCAACCTACCGCCCTACTTGTACCTTGAGCAATAGCGCCCACTACTACCGGCGCATCCATAAATCGGACCGCAGAACTTACAGTGACTTCCGTATCGGGAGAACGCTGCGTGTAAGAGCTGCCTGTGGACGTAACAGTATAAAAGACCTGCACCTTACCATTTCCCGCATTCAATATAGCATCGAACGGAATCGGCACTACAACTTGCCGGGCCGGATCGATACTTGTCACTGTTTGCGAGAAAATCCGACCACCGTAATTCACGTTAAACGTGACCGGCAGTTGCGTATCGATCAATGGCTGTGCGGTCCAATAAGGAATCACTGCGCGTGCATCCCGATTTACGTCGCCAATTTCCAGAATGTTATTGGGTCCAAATGAGCCGGGGCCACGAACCGCCTGCACCACCAAAGGAAGTAGATCGTTGTTGACACCGTTAGGCCCTGGAGGATTTGGGTTCGGGTTCGGCCCAACCAGTTTAAGGTTCAGATTGAACGTTTCACTCAATGGCACTGCCGGAAAGATATTGCCGGCACGCATTAAAGTATAAGCAGCCGTGATTGACACATCGCCTGGACCTGCGCCCCACAGTGCGCGCAGTTGAACATCGGTGAAATCAAACCGCATCGGAAAGGTAGAGGCGTTCACCTGCTGCCCCACCGAGAATGGGCCGCCAGCCCCTCCTGACAAGGTGACGGTGATTACGTCTGTCGGCAGGACGTTCTGGATAGCAGGAACTCGCGCGATCAAACCATTTGAGATGCCCATTTCACGAAGATCGAACTGTCTGTCACCGGGAACCGCATTATCGATGGTAAGTGGCTGGAAACCGGTCGGTGCTGGAGCCTGCGACAAGTCGCCAAGCAACAAGGCTTCCGAATCCTGGGAGGGTTTTCCGGTGACTTCAAATATTTGATAGGTAATTGGAAAGTTTCCAGGTGCCGCGTCGTACATGGCCAATGAAATGGGAACAGTGGGTGGCGTGGTGAGGGTGATCGGGAACCTTGTGCCAAAGGGCGGAACATTAAGCAGCACGCCGTTGCGTCGTACCTCGACCATATCGTCAGCAGAATAACCGTCCGCTGCGGTGTAAGGTATCCCCAAATTCAACGTTTGATTGGCTGCGCTCAAGAAGTCCGCACGCGTCAGCGGATTCGATACGCCAGCAGGCAACGTGAGTGCAGGAGGCCGAGTGCCAGAACGCTCGAAAGGAGCGGTATCATCCACGATCAGCAGTTGTGCGACCGTGCTGTTTTGGTTAACTACATAAGCGTCTGTGAATAGTACGCTGACCAACCAAACGCCACGCTGATAACTGGCCTGCGGTAGGGATATCGTGAGAAAAGGGTCGCCAGAAGAAACCTGTATCCTATAATCAATCCCACCCCGCTCGAAATACGTATTTTCCGCCTCTGGGGTCATACTGTTAACGTCCATGTAAGGACGGAGCCTGACCGTTACGTTGTCCGGAACGTCAGGATCTGTAGTGGCGCTATCCCAATTGCCAACCACCAGGTCGGTTTGTTGACCTTTTACGGCGCTATATTTCAGAAGCCCTGTGTAACCTAGCACCTCGTCTGTAAATCTGCCGGCGGGTAGTTTAGCAGGCGTGTAATCGCTAGGAAGCTTGGGTACAAAATTGGTAATGAGCTGTCTGTTTGTGATGTCCATCGTCATGCTCCGGTTAGTTATATCAATCGAACAACTGCTTCCATCGCCGGCTGAATAAAGCCTTCGAATCAACCGCCAACTTTTTTGAAAAACTGCGACCGCACTTGCCTTGCAATAAGCCTTATAAAAAACGCACTACTTAACGCAAACAACTCCTCGCGGCGTGCAATAGCAGCCTGTCGAGTAAGTCAGGTCAACTCGCACACGCCCAGGGTGCGATTCGGCCTCTTTCACACCGTTGCGCCATACTTCGTAAACCAGGGTTGCTGATTTTGCGTCGCGCAATGGAAACAGCGTTGTGTCAAACGACTCCAACGTCCCCACCGTTATGAATGCGCCTTTACTACTTGCGTGCTCCGGGGCCCACGTTATTGTTTGGCTAATGATGAAATTCGGGTTTTGAGTCGCCCAGTTATTTTCATTGAAACCCTGACAAACAATCACAAGCCTATCATTCACCAAAATGTTGCTGTTGGCAGGTATCAACCAACGTATTCCGGACATCACACTGGGTTGCGAATTGCAGTACAAGTAGCCAGTTTTACTTAGTGTGTGCTGCACAACCGGAGCAGGAAGGGTCGGGACCGGCAACGGTGTAGTGGCGAAACCAACCACAAACGGCGCACCGACACTTCTGGTACTGAAGTTCCCGGTGGCGTCAAAAATTTTACTGAAAACGTATGCTGGCCCGTTGTTCAGGCTGCGAAAGGCCGCAGCATCGAGCGCCACAGTCGGCGGGTTGGTGCTGAAGTCGACCAATGACCTTCCAGCCGCGGGCAGGCCGGGAGGCGGGTTCGGTTGGTTGGATACATAGAGCTCGACATAATCACCGACCGCCCCGACGTTGTAGAACGGATGGAAAAAACGAACACTTGGATTGGCCAGCAAATACTGTTCGTTGAGTGCCGGTACCGGTGGCACGACAAACCGCAGTGTGTCACTCGGGAGCAGCCACCGTGGCACGTCACGGTCGATGGTGATCGTAACGGTCCCTTCCATGGTGTTCATGTTCAAGCCGCCGTCAGTCGTGACGGTGTAATAAAGCTGCGCTTCGCGATAAGGGGCGCTGAACAAATCTCCCACGCTGATATAAAGGTCGTAAGAGTCACGAAGGGGTGGCGGAGCGGGTGGTACATCCAATGTATCAAGTAGCTTTACAAGCTTATTGCTAATCCAATAGAGCTGGACTTTATCGGGCACGGAACCCGGTGCTAGTGTCGTGCCCCACATGCGAATAGTCACTTTGAGTGGCGCCAGCAATAACGCTTGCGGAACGATCCCTCTGAAGTCGGTGGTAGTGACGCCATCGATAGTTAACGGGGTCAAACCTGGGATACTTGCAAACACCCCACCGCTTTTACCGGCGGCAAGCAGGGGTTTTTTTATGTCAGTCATATTCCGGCCTCAGGATAAGTGTCATCACGCCGAGCCAGGATAGAACTGCGTTACCTGTTCGCTGTTGGAATAATTAAACGCCCAAAGCCCCTCGCTGGATACTGTCATAACTAACAGGTAGACCTGACCATTCGTCGTTTTCTTCGGCGTGGAACCGCTGCCGATTTCTAAATTTTCCTTGACGCAAACCGGGCAACTGGCATTTGATGAAACCGGTTTCAGTTCAACACCCAGGTAACGAATCCGTTAAATCCAATAAGAAAGGCTTACCACCGTGACGCCATTTTCCGCCGCCCAGCGCAGCCGCGTGACCATGCTCGACGTGGCCGAGCGCGCCGGTGTGTCCAAGGCCAGCGTGTCGCGCTTTATCGGTGATGACCGCGCCCTGCTCTCCGACGCCACAGCCCTGCGCATCGAACAGGCCATCAACGACCTCGGCTACCGCCCCAACCAAATGGCGCGCGGTTTGAAACGAGGGCGCACACGCTTGATCGGCATGCTGGTCGCCGATATCCGCAACCCTTACTCCATTGCCGTGATGCACGGCGTCGAAACCGCCTGCCGCCAGCACGGCTACAGCCTGGTGGTGTGCAACACCGACCGCGATGACGCGCAGGAGCGCCAACACCTGGCGGCGCTGCGCTCGTACAACATCGAAGGGTTGATCGTGAACACCCTCGGCCATCACCTTGATCAATTACTTGAACTGCAGGCGGAAATGCCGCTGGTGCTGGTCGACCGTAAAGTCGAGCCACTGCACAGCGACCTGGTGGGGTTGGATAACCCCGCAGCCGTGCGCATCGCCATCGAGCATCTGCAACAGCAGGGTTATCGCGATGTGTTGTTGGTGAGTGAAGCCGCCGATGGCACCAGCTCGCGCCTGGAGCGCCAGGCCAGCTTCACGGCCGAGATTGGCAGCCGCCCGGGTTTGACCGGCGCGGTGCTGGAGCTGGATGACGCACTGGAAAAGCGCTTGCAACGCTTTCTTGCCAACCCCGGCCCCAAGGCCGTGTTCTGCGCCAACGGCATTGCCGCGCTGGCCTGCACCCGCGCGCTCAAGGCCCTGGGCTGCAACCTGTTTGAAGAGGTTGGCCTGATCGCCCTGGATGACCTGGACTGGTACTCGCTGGTAGGCAGCGGCATTACCGCCCTCGCCCAGCCCACTGAAGCGATTGGCGCCAGTGCCTTCGACTGCCTGCTCAAACGCCTGCGCGGTGATGACGCGCCGGCGCGCACCCTGGACTTTTTGCCGGAACTGATTATCCGAGGATCAACCCAATCTATTGTGGGAGCTGGCTTGCCTGCGATGACGGTCTCTAAGACGAAAAAGTAGTCGCCGACACACCGTCATCGCAGGCAAGCCAGCGCCCACTTTTGGTTTTGCGAATAAAAATGAAACCGGTTTCAGAGGTACACAACAATGCACAAATACCCCGTTTCCATCAGCCTTTCCAGCTACGGCGCCGACTTGGTTCGCCAACAGGGCCAACTGAGTTTTGTCGAGTTGCTGAGCGCCGCCGGCGCCCAACGCATCGAATGGCGTGAAGAACTGCTGACCCGCGAACACCCGGCCACACTGGCCCAGGCCGCCGCCGAACACGGCCTGGAATCAGTGTTCTCCTCGCCGCTGGAACTCTGGGTGGCCGGGCGTGCCCAGCCGAATGCCGAACTCGCCGCCACCCTGGACCGCGCCCAGGCCTTCGGCTCGCGCTGGCTGAAAGTCTCCCTCGGCTACTTCACCGACACCAACGACCTGCAAAGCCTGCATGCCCTGCTCAACCGCCACGCGGTGCAACTGCTGGTGGAAAACGACCAGACCCTGCACGGCGGGCGGATCGAGCCGATGCAGCGGTTCTTTAGCGAAGTTGAGCGCCTGGGCCTGCCGGTCAAGATGACCTTCGACATCGGCAACTGGCAGTGGCAGGACCAATCCGCCCTCACCGCCGCGCGCCTGTTGGGCCGGCACGTGGCTTACCTGCACTGCAAGGCCGTGGCGCGTCGGCCGGACGGCAAGCTGGTCGCCCTGCCGCCCGGCGCCACCGACCTGCATCTGTGGGAACAACTGCTCAAGCATATGACTCAAGGTATTACCCGGGCCGTGGAATTCCCGTTGCAAGGCGATGACCTGATCGACGTCACCGCGCAACAGGTCGCCACCCTCGCCCTCCTTGGCCAGCCGCGTGCGGAGAATGCCCATGTCTGAGATCGATATCCTGTCGTTTGGTGAAACCATGGCGATGTTTGTCGCCGAGCAGACCGGCGACCTGGCCCAAGTGGCCCAGTTTCACAAACGCATTGCCGGGGCCGACAGCAATGTCGCCATTGGCCTGTCGCGCCTGGGGTTCAATGTGGCCTGGCTGAGCCGGGTCGGCAATGATTCCCTGGGGCGGTTTGTGGTCGACACGTTGAAAAACGAAGGCCTGGATTGCCGGCACGTGGCGGTCGATCCGCTGCACCCGACCGGCTTTCAATTCAAGTCCCGCGAAGAAGCCGGCGCCGACCCTCAGGTGGAATACTTTCGCAAAGGCTCGGCGGCCAGTCACTTGTCGATTGCCGCCATCAGCCCCGCGCTGCTGCAGGCGCGCCACCTGCACGCCACCGGCATTGCGCCCGCGTTGTCCGCGGCCACCCGCGAACTGTCCCGCGAGCTGATGACACAAATGCGCAAGGCTGGGCGCAGCGTGTCGTTCGACCCGAACCTGCGCCCCTCGTTATGGGCCAGCCAGGCGCAAATGATCAGCGAAATCAACGCCCTTGCCGCGCTGGCGGATTGGGTCTTGCCGGGCCTGAGCGAAGGTCGCTTGCTCACCGGCTTCGACGACCCGGCCGACATCGCCGCGTTCTACCTCGACCAAGGCGCCGAAGCCGTAGCGATCAAGCTTGGGCCGGACGGCGCCTATTACCGCACCCAGATGGACCAGGGCTTTGTCGCCGCCGTGCCGGTGGAAAAAGTCGTGGATACCGTGGGCGCCGGCGATGGTTTCGCCGTCGGCATGATCAGCGCCCTGTTGGAAAACCTCAGCTTTCGCGAAGCCGTACAGCGCGGTAACTGGATCGGCAGCCGCGCCGTGCAGAGCCGCGGCGATATGGAAGGTTTGCCCACGCGTGCGCAGTTATCCACTCGATCTGTTGCATGACCCACACCCTGTTGCCACAACTACAACAAGCTCAGGAGCAACCCCATGGACACCTTGAAACTCGCCACCCGTCGCTGGTGGTACATCATGCCCATCGTTTTTATCACCTACAGCCTGGCGTACCTGGACCGCGCCAACTACGGTTTCGCCGCCGCCTCGGGAATGGCCGAAGACCTGATGATCACCCCCGGCATGTCATCACTGCTGGGTGCGCTGTTCTTCCTCGGTTACTTTTTTTTCCAGGTGCCGGGGGCGATCTACGCGCAAAAGCGCAGCGTTAAAAAGCTGATTTTCGTCAGCCTGATCCTCTGGGGCGGCCTCGCCACGCTGACCGGCGTGGTGTCCAACGCCTACATGCTGATCGCCATTCGCTTCATGCTCGGGGTGGTCGAAGCCGCCGTGATGCCGGCGATGCTGGTGTACCTGTGCCACTGGTTCACGCGTGCCGAACGCTCGCGTGCCAATACCTTCCTGATCCTCGGCAACCCGGTGACCATGCTGTGGATGTCAGTGGTCTCGGGCTATCTGGTGCAGCATTTCAGCTGGCGCTGGATGTTTATCATCGAAGGCTTGCCGGCGGTCATCTGGGCGTTTATCTGGTGGAAGCTGGCGGATGAGAAACCCGCCGACGCCAAGTGGCTGAGTGAGCAACATAAGAAAGACCTGCAAAGCGCGCTGGCCGCCGAGCAAGTCGGGATCAAGGCGGTGAAGAACTACGCCGAGGCCTTTCGCTCGCCCAAGGTGATCATCCTGGCGCTGCAGTTTTTCTGCTGGAGCATCGGCGTGTACGGCTTTGTGCTGTGGCTGCCGTCGATCCTCAAGGCCGGCTTGCAGATGGACATGGTCGAAGCCGGCTGGCTGTCGGCGCTGCCGTACCTGGCGGCCGTGATCGGCATGCTCGCGGTGTCGTGGGGCTCGGACAAGCTGCAAAAACGTAAACGTTTTGTGTGGCCGCCGTTGTTGATTGCGTCCATCGCGTTCTACGCCTCCTACGCACTCGGCGCCGAACATTTCTGGTGGTCCTACACCCTGCTGGTGATCGCCGGAGCCTGCATGTATGCGCCTTACGGGCCGTTCTTCGCCATTGTCCCCGAGATTCTGCCGGCCAACGTTGCCGGTGGCGCCATGGCGCTGATCAACAGCATGGGCGCGCTCGGTTCTTTTGGCGGCTCGTACCTGGTCGGTTATCTCAATAGCAGCACCGGCTCGCCGGGCGCTTCGTACCTGCTGATGAGCGGTGCGCTGATGCTCTCGGTGGTCCTCACGATTTTCCTCAAGCCCGGCGCCAGCGACCGTGAACGCGCGCCGATGCCCACCCTTGGATTAAAGGTGAAAACCTGATGAAAAAATCTGTCGTTTTGTACAAAAAACTCTCCGCCCCACTGATGGCCCGCCTGCACGAGCACGCCGACGTCACGCTTATTGAAGCGCTGGACGAAACCGGCCTGGCCAAGCTGCGCGACGCCTTGCCCACCGCCCACGGGCTGCTGGGTGCCAGCCTGCGCCTGGACGCCAAACTGCTCGACCTGGCGCCCACGCTTGAAGCGGTGGCCAGCGTATCGGTGGGTGTCGACAACTACGATATCGGCTACCTGACCCAGCGCGGCATCCTGCTCAGCAACACCCCGGACGTGCTCACCGAAACCACCGCCGATACCGGTTTTGCGCTGATCCTGGCGACTGCACGCCGGGTGGTCGAACTGGCCGACATGGTGCGTGCCGGCCAGTGGAGCAAGAACATTGGCCCGGCGCATTTCGGCACCGACGTGCACGGCAAAACCCTGGGCATTATCGGCATGGGCCGCATCGGCGAAGCCCTGGCGCAGCGCGGGCATTTTGGGTTTGGCATGCCGGTGATCTACCACAGCCACTCACCCAAGCCGTTGGTGGAAGAACGTTTCGGCGCGCAATACCGCAGCCTGGTGGAGTTGCTCAAGGAAGCCGATTTTGTCTGCCTGACCTTGCCGTTGACCGCCGAAACCGAGAAGTTGATCGGCGCTGAAGAATTCGCGCTGATGGGCCCGGAGACGATCTTCATCAACATCTCACGCGGCAAAGTGGTGGATGAGGCCGCGCTGGTTGAGGCCCTGCAGCAACGCACGATTCGCGCGGCGGGTTTGGATGTGTTTGAGCGCGAGCCGTTGAATCACGACTCGGCGTTGTTGCGTTTGAATAACGTGGTGGCGACACCGCATATCGGCTCGGCGACCCATGAAACGCGCGAGGCAATGGCCAAGTGTGCGGTGGACAACCTGCTGGCCGCGCTGGCGGGTGAGCGGCCGAAAAACCTGGTGAATCCGGCGGCCTGGAAACACTAATTCCTGAGGTTTACATAGGCCCAATGTGGGAGCTGGCTTGCCTGCGATGCAGACACCTCGGTACATCAGGCATAACCAGTTGCTGCCTTCGCAGCGGTTCGGCGGTCCGACAAGCCAGCTCCCACACTTGACCGAGTACACACATCTACCTGATGTACTGAGCTCCAAAGGTGGGAGCGGGCTTGCTCGCGAAGGCGGTGGGTCAGCCACCAAATGCATCAACTGACCCACCGCCATCGGGGGCTTGCTCCCTCCCACCTTTGGAGCGTCGAGACCTTCGAATCAGCGCAAGGCGCGGCGCAGCACTTTGCCCACGGTGGTCTTGGGCAACTCAGTGGTGCGAAATTCCACATACCGCGGCACTTTGTAACCCGTCAGGTATTCCCGGCAGTGGGCGAGGATCTGTTCCTGGGTCAGTTCCGGGTCTTTGCGCACGACGATGATCTTGACCTTCTCCCCCGTCACCGCGTCTTCCACGCCGATAGCCGCCACTTCCCCAACGCCCGGATGCAACGCCACCACGTCTTCGATTTCATTGGGGTACACGTTGAAGCCCGAGACCAGGATCATATCTTTCTTGCGGTCAACCAGGCGGATATAACCGCGCTCATCCATCACGCCAATATCACCGGTCGACAGCCAGCCCTCGGCATCCAGCACTTCGGCGGTTTCCTTCGGGCGCTGCCAGTAGCCCTGCATCACCTGTGGGCCGCGCACTTGCAGTTCGCCTTGTTCACCGACCTCGGCCAGTTCGCCATCCTCACGCATAAAGCGCACCCAGGTCGACGGCAAGGGCACGCCGATGCTGCCGGTGAATTCCATCTCACGCATGCGTGCGATGTTGATCGGGCTGATGCTCACCACCGGCGAGCACTCGGTGAGCCCGTAGCCTTCGATAATCGGCAACCCGGTGACTTCCTTCCAGCGCTTGGCCACCGCCGTGTGCGTGGCCATGCCGCCGGCGATCACCATGCGCAAGTCGGAGAAATCCCGCGCGCAGAATTCCTTGTTCTCCAGCAAACCATTGAACAACGTGTTGACCCCGGCAATCCCGTTGAAACGCTCCTTGCGCAGGATCATCTGCACGCGCTTCACGTCGCGCGGGTTGGCGATCAGGATGTTGCGCCCGCCCAGGCACATGAACATCAAGCAGTTCACCGTCAGCGAAAAGATGTGGTAAAGCGGCAGCAAGGTGACGTTGGTTTCCTGCTTATCCTGGTCCAACTGGTCACCGACCCAGGCCTTGGCCTGCAACAGGTTGGCGATGATATTGCGGTGGCTGAGCATCACCCCTTTGGCATCACCGGTGGTGCCGCCGGTGTATTGCAGGAAGGCCAATTCATCCAGGTTCATCGCCACCGGGAAGTGATTCAGCGCCCGCCCCTGTTTCAGCACCTGGTTGAAGCGCACGGCGCCTGGCAGGTTGAATGTTGGCACCTGCTTTTGCACGCGGCGCAGGATGAAGTTCATCGCCGCGCCCTTGAAAGTGCCCAGCAAATCGCCGATGGCCGCCACCACCACGCGCTTGACGCTGCTGCCGGCAATCACCTTTTCCAGGGTGTGAGCGAAGTTCTCGAAGATCACCACCGTTTCGGCGCCGCTGTCCTTGAGCAGGTGCTTGAGCTCATGGGCGGTGTACAGCGGGTTGACGTTAACCACCACCGCACCGGCCAGGATCGTACCCAACAGGCAGATCGGGTACTGCAAGCAATTGGGCATCATCAACGCCACGCGGTCGCCCTTCTGCACGCCCTGGCCCTGCAGCCACGCGGCAAACGCGACACCTTGTACTTGCCAGTCGGCGTAGGTCATTTGCGTACCGATGCTGACGTAGGCGACGCGCTCGCGAAACTTCTCCAGGTGCTCCAGGAACACCTCGCGCAACGACGGGTAGGCCTCGATCCCGGACTCAATGTCTGCCGGCACGCCCGGCAAGTAAGCGTTCAACCAGATCCGTTCTGCGTGTTCCAGGCTTACAGCGTTCATGGCAGTCTCCTTGTTGTTATTTTTTTAGCGCTACTTTTCGACGATGGCGGTAATGCCCAGCCCGCCCGCCGCGCAGATCGAAATCAAGCCGCGCCCGCCGCCGTTCTCATGAATGGTTTTGGCCAGCGCCGCCAATTGCCGGCCACCGGTAGCGGCGAACGGGTGACCGCAGCCGAGCGAGCCGCCATTGACGTTCATCTTGCTGCGCGCGATGGCGCCCAGCGGTGCGTCCAGGCGGAGTCGCTCGCGGCAGTAATCGGCGTCTTCCCAAGCCTTGAGCGTGCACAGCACCTGGGCGGCAAAGGCTTCGTGGATCTCGAAGAAATCGAAGTCGGCAAAACTCAGGCCTTCGCGCTTGAGCATCCTGGGCACCGCATAGGCCGGGGCCATCAGCAGGCCCTCGGTGCCGTCGACAAAATTGACCGCCGCCGTCTCGCCAGTGCGCAGGTAAGCCAGCACTGGCAAGCCATGCTCGGCGGCCCAGGCTTCGCTGGCCAGCAGCACCACTGAGGCGCCATCGGTCAGTGGCGTGGAATTGCCCGCCGTGAGCGTGCCGTTCTGGCGGTCGTAGGCGGGCGACAGGCCCGCGAGCTTTTCCAGGCTGGCATCGGCGCGCAGGTTGTTGTCGCGCGCCAGCCCGCGGTAAGGGCTGATCAAGTCGTCGAAAAAGCCGCGTTTGTAGGCGGCATCCAGGCATTGGTGACTGGTCAGGGTCAACTCATCCTGGGCCAGGCGTTTGATCTGCCAGCGCTTGGCCATTTCTTCACAGTGCTCGCCCATCGACAGGCCGGTGCGCGGCTCGCCATTGCGCGGCAGCAACGGCTTGAAAAACATCGACGGGCGCACCTTCAACAACGCCTTGAACTTATCGCCCAGGCCCTTGGCGCGATTGGCCGCAAGTAAGGTGTGGCGCAGGGATTCGTTGATGCCGATGGGCGCGTCGGAGGTGGTGTCGGAACCGCCAGCGATGCCCACTTCGATCTGGCCGAGGGCGATTTTATTTGCCACCAGCAACGCCGCCTCCAGGCCGGTGCCGCAGGCTTGCTGCACATCGTAGGCCGGTGTGTCCGGCGACAACGTGGTGGACAGCAACGATTCGCGCGCCAGGTTGAAATCCCGCGAATGCTTGATCACCGCGCCCGCGGCAAACTCGCCCAGGTGCTGGCCGTGCAGGTGGTAGCGGTCGACCAGCCCTTGCAACGCGGCGACCAACAGGTCCTGGTTGCTGTCGTGGGCATACACGGTGTTGGAGCGCGCAAACGCAATACGGTTGCCGCCGATAATCGCCACGCGGCGGGTCGGGGCCGGGTTGAAACTGTAGTCACTCATGTGGGGGTCTCATTCCAAACAAATAGCCCACGCATATGCGGTTTATCACCGGCAAAATTGCGCACTTCGAACTCACGGCGCGGGCCGGTCACCGGGCGGTTCCACAGGGCGACCTGGCCGGGCAGGAAAATCGGCAGTTTGAAGTCGCAATGCGCCTGCGCCTGATCCAACCCACCCGGCGGCTGCTGGGCGGCCAATGCGCGGCCCAGGGTCCACATGCCGTGGGCGATGGCGCGGCGAAAACCGAAAATTTTGGCGCCGATCAGCGAGGTATGAATCGGGTTGAAATCCCCCGAGACCTGGGCAAACCTGCGGCCCAGGTCGGCGGGCAACACCCAGCGTTGGGTGCGTAACAGGCCCTCTTCCGGCAACGCCAACACGTCATCCCACGGTTCGCCGACCGGGTTTTTAACCTCGCGACGCAGGTACAGGCTGTCGCTCTGCCACACCAGCGCGTCGGCGCTGTAGGCCCGCGTGGCGATACTCAGCGCCTGGCCCTTGGGATGCGCCACCCAGCGCTCGCAAAACACCTCCAGGCGCAGGGCCTGGCCCTCGTGCAAGCGCTGGTGCTGACGAATGCGATTGGCCAGGTGCACCATGCCGCTGGCCGGGTACGGGAAGCTCGGCCGGGTCAGCAACATCAGGTGCAGCGGGAACGCCAATACATGCGGATAAGCCAATGGCACGCCCTGCTCGCGGCAAAAACCACAGGCACGGCCATACGCCGCGATGCCGCTGGCCGACAGCTCCACCGCCGAACGCACCAGCAGCGCGTTGGGCAGCGGCGGCGCAGCGTCGAGCTTGGGTTTGCGCAGCGCACGCACGCCGTCCAGCAACAACCGGGTGCGCGACGGTGGTGGTTCGATAATCTGCGTCACGTAGTGCATGGCTCAGGCTCCCAGCAGGCTTTGGCCGCACACGCGTACGACTTGGCCGTTGACTGCGCCGGACGCCGGGTGCGCCAGCCAGGCAATCGTCTCGGCCACGTCAATCGGCTGCCCGCCTTGGGACAGCGAGTTCATGCGCCGCCCCGCCTCGCGGATCATCAGCGGAATCTTTGCCGTCATCTGCGTTTCGATAAACCCTGGCGCCACGGCATTCACCGTGACTTGCTGCGCTGCGGCCAGCGGTGCCAGGCCTTGCACCAGGCCGATCACACCGGCCTTGGAGGTGGCGTAGTTGCTTTGCCCCAGGTTGCCGGCGATACCCGAAATCGATGACACGCACACGATCCGCCCGCCCGGGTTCACACCCTGGCTTTGCAGTAACGCGCAGCTCAACTGCAATGGCGCTTGCAGGTTGACCGCCAGCACACTGCGCCAGGCCGCCTCGGTCATCTTGGCAATGGTTTTGTCGCGGGTGATGCCGGCGTTGTGCACCACCACATCAAAGGCGCCGTACTGGCTGACATGCCCCAGCAACAGCGCGGCCGCATCGTCGGCGGTGATGTCCAACGGCAAGGCGGAGCCGTTCACGCTGCTGGCGGCTTGCTGCAACGCGTCTTGGGCTTGGGGCACGTCGACGCAGACCACATGGGCGCCGTCGCGCGCCAGCACCTGGGCGATGGCCAAGCCAATGCCACGCGAAGCGCCGGTGACCAGGGCGCGTCGGCCGGCGAAGGGTTTTTCCCAGTTCACCGCGACAGGGCCGCCCACCGGTTTCTCCAGGCGCACCACTTGCCCGGACACATAGGCCGAGCGGCGCGACAGGAAGAACCGCAGGCTGCTGTCCAGGGCGTCTTCAGCGCCGGGCGCGACGTAGATCAATTGCACGGTAATTGCGCGGCGCAGTTCCTTGGCCAGCGACCGCACCAGGCCTTCAAGTGCACGTTGGGCGATGGCCTGGGGCAAATCCTGGCAATGTTCCGGGGCCGTGCCGAGTACCACTACGCGGCCGTGATGACTGAGGCGTTTGGCGTTGGCGTGGAAGAATACATAGAGCTCATCGAGCTGCTGCAGGTCGAGCACCGCACTGGCGTCGAACACCGCGCCTTGCACCTTGACCGTGGACGGCGCCTTGAGGGTCGCCGGGGTGGCGGCGACGGTGTCGGTCGCTTGGAAAACCTGTTGCACCTGCGCGCAAAGCCGCCCTGCCCCGGCGACGATCACCGGGTTGGCAAGGCCTTGCTGGCCGCTGCGATGGCGCTGCAACGGCAAGGGTTGCGGCAGGCCGATAGCCTGGGCCAGGCGCCGGCCCCAGGGGGAATTGACGAAGGATAGATAGCTGTCACTCATAAAAGGTCCCACTCACAAAACAAACTTGCCTTGTAAACCCGACCCAATGTGGGAGCGGGCTTGCTCGCGAATGCGGTCTCTCAGGTGCATAGGTGCAAGCTGACCCACCGCTTTCGGGAGCAAGCCCCCTCCCACATTGACCGTGCTCATTCAGTAAACGTATTCACTCACACCACATGCCTTGCCTTGTAAACCCGATCCTTGTGGGAGCTGGCTTGCCTGCGATGGCGGTGTGTCAGGTAAACCGCTATCGCAGGCAAGCCAGCTCCCACATTGGGACCGCGCTTGTCCTAATTGACCGAGGCGTTTTCGCTTTGGGTGGTGCGGCGCTTGGCCTTGGGCTCCAACGCCTGTTGACGCTGCTGCAACGCCTCCAGCAGACCAAAGTCCTGCGGGAAGTCGTCGACCTGGATGCCGTGGTCGGCGTATTCCACATAACGCCCCAGCAGGCTGTCTTCATCGTCGCTGATCAAATCCAGCGCGCGCGCCTTGACGCGCCACCCGGTGAAGGCCGTGGCGCAAATCGGCATCGGCTCGATCAGGCCTTGCTTGACGGCGGGCTTGAGCCTGGCATCGATCAGTTCCACTTGCGGCAACAGACGGAAACCCAGTTCGCCGTAGGCCAGCTTGTCGATTTCCGGCCGCGGGATGTAGGAATTGGCCAGCAGGCGGTCACGGGTTTCACCGGGGGTTTGCACCACCTCGGCCACTTGGGCCAACAATCGGTCCGATGGCTTGCGCAGAGGAATGCCGAACGGAAAACTCAACCCGCGCACCACGGTGGCAGCGGCTTTCGAAGGGTAGTTATCGAGCACTTCGGCCAAGGCTTCGTGGGCACGCAGCAGCGCGTCCTGGGCCGACCAGTGCACCAGCGGCAGGTCTGCCTGGGGCCGGCCGTCATCCTCAAAGCGCTTGAGTACGCAGGACAAAATGTACAACTGCGACAGAATATCGCCCAAGCGCCCGGTGATACTTTCCTTGCGTTTAAGCGCTCCACCGAGCACGCCCATGGACACATCCGAGATCAACGCCAACACCACCGACAGCCGATTAGCCTGACGGTAGTAGGACGCCAGCGCCGGCTCGGTCTTGGCAGGCGCTGAAATCAGCCGCCCACCCGTGAGCGAATGCACCGCCGCGCGCACAGTATTGGCCAGTACAAAGCTCATATGGCCGAACATTGCGCTGTCGAAGGCTTCCAGCGCCTGGCGCCGATCCGGGTTACGCGCGGCCTCCATCTCGCGGAACACATACGGATGGCAGCGAATCAGGCCCTGGCCAAAGATGATCAGGCAGCGCGTCATGATGTTCGCGCCCTCCACCGTGATCGCAATCGGGCTTTGCTGGTAAGCGCGCGCCAGGAAGTTGTTCGGCCCCATGCAGATGCCTTTGCCGGCGACGATGTCCATGCCGTCGTTGACGATGATGCGCGCACGCTCGGTGACGTGGTACTTGGCGATGGCCGAGATCACCGAGGGTTTCTCACCCGCATCCAGCGACGCCACCGACACCTTGCGCACCGCATCGCAGGCATACAAATGCCCGGCCATGCGCGCCAACGGCGCCTGCACGCCTTCGAACTTGCCGATGGGCAGGCCGAACTGCTTGCGCATCGCCGCGTAAGCGGTAGTGCCACGTACCGCGACTTTGCCCAGGCCGACGTTGGCCGACGGCAAGGAAATCGCCCGGCCTGCGGCCAGGCATTCCATCAGCATGCGCCAGCCGTTGCCGACTTGTTCGCGGCCGCCGATCACCCACTCCAGTGGAATAAACACATCCTTGCCGGTGGTGGGACCGTTCTGGAACACGGCATTCAAAGGCCAATGACGACGGCCGCTGTTGACGCCGGGATGGGACGTCGGAATCAGCGCGCAGGTGATTCCCAGCGAACCCGCCTTGCCCAGTAAACCGTCCGGGTCCTCGGCACGAAACGCCAGGCCGAGCACCGTAGCGATGGGGCCGAGCGTGATGTAGCGCTTGTCCCAGGTCACTTTAAAGCCCAGCACTTGCTCGCCTTCGTGCATGCCTTTGCAGACGATGCCCAGGTCGGGAATCGCCCCGGCATCGGAGCCGGCATACGGGCTGGTCAACGCAAAACACGGGATGTCTTCACCGCGCGCCAGCCGTGGCAGGTAGTAGTTGCGCTGGGCATCGGTGCCGTAGTGCAACAGCAGTTCAGCCGGGCCCAGGGAATTGGGGACCATCACTGAAATTGCCGCCGCCGAGCAGCGCGTCGACAGCTTCATCACCACTTGCGAATGCGCATAGTGGGAGAAGCCTTTGCCGCCGTATTGCTTGGGAATGATCATGCCGAGGAACCCGGCGTCCTTGGTGTACTGCCAGCCTTCGGGGGACATGTCCTGCCAGACCTGGGTGGTTTCCCAGTCGTTGGACATATTGCACAGGGTCTCGACCTCGTTGTCGAGGAAGGCTTGCTCTTCGGCGCTGAGGCTGGCCGGTGCGGCCTTGAGCAGACGATCCCAATTGGGCTTGCCGCTGAACAGCTCGGCGTCCCACCACACCGTGCCGGACTCGATGGCGGCGCGCTCGGTGTCGGACATGGCCGGCATGATCGTACGAAACAGGCCCAGAGCCTTGCTGGTCAACACCACACGGCGCAGAGGTTTGATTGCCAGCAGCAACGCGGGCAACACCACCAGCAGCGCCGCGACGGTGGCGCCCAAACCCGCCACTACGTTGAACAGGTAACCGAGCGCCAACCAGATCAAGCCTGCGCCCAACCACACAGCAGCAGCGGCTTGTCGGTACGCCAGGGCAATCGCTGCTGCGAAACCCGCCAATAACCAGATAACCATGGGGATACCTCTACTTGATCAGGGCATGGCCGATGCGCAGGCACATCGAAATGAGTTGCGTGGTAAGGCCACACTACAAACTTGAATAGATAAATTCAAATTATGTTTTGAAATTTTTATTTAATGCGTAGACAAAAAAAACAGGCTGGCAGATCAGCCTGTTTAAGCCTTTAAACAACCTTTCAGACCCGCTCGGTCAAGCGAGTATGAAGCAGCAGAAAGATGCGCTGACTGACTGCTTCACACCGGCATGCACAGGTTCAACAGGTTTAGAACATGTAAGTTGCCGACAGGCTGACCACCTCGCCTTTGCTGTCGACTTTGCCATCCAGGCGCGCGGCGCCAAGACGGTCCTCGTTGACGGTCTTGAGCTTGACCTCCTCGACAAACTGCCGTGAATAGGCACCATCGATAGTCAAGCCCGGAACAGCCTTGATGTTGTAGCCAAAGCCCAGCGAGGCGAAGTAACGGTCACCGTCGGGAATGCGTGGGTCACGTGTGGAGTTGCGGGTCGGCGTCTGGTCAAGCGCCACACCGGCACGCAATGTAAAGTCGTCGGTGAGCTTATAGTCGCCGCCCAGCGAGTACATCATCACGTCCTTGTACTTGTAGGGAATCGACACGATGGTGTTGCCATCAGACTTCAACGTCAGCGCCTTGAACGACGACCACTGGGTCCACAACGCACTGGCGCCGAGGCTGAAGCGATCGTTGAACACGTGTACCCAATCGATGGCCGCAGTGGCCGGGATATCCAACTGGGTGCTGGCATTGGCGCCGTCCGGGAACAGCTTCAGGCCAGGGTAGGCACGCTCGACCAGGGTCAGGCCGTCACCGCCAACGTCCGTCATCAATAACCGACTGCCTGGATCGGCGTTGAACTTGTACTTGCCCTCCAGTTTGTTTTTGATCTTGGCGTGGTAGTTCAGGCCAATGGTGTCTTGGTCGGTAGGTTTCCAGGCCATGCCGGCGAACCAGCCCACTGACGTATTGTCGACCTTTACCCGAATAAGCGATTGCCCTACCCCGGATGGAAACGGGATACCGAAGCCTCCCAGACCCGGTGAAACCGCCGCCGCCGCGTACAAATCGACGTTCTGGCTGACAAACCCACTGGTGTGTTGAACGATGGCACCGCCACCGATAGAGAACTGGTCATTGACCTTGAAGGACAGCGAGCCGGTCAGGCCCACGGTCTCGATTTTGGTGTCGACGGCAAAGTCGCGGCCTTTCCAATCGTCGTCCCAGGTCGATTTCATGCCTTGTGGCACGACCTGGCTCAAACCGAAACTGAAACGATCGTTGATCGGTATCACCAGGAACCCAGTGGGCAGCCAAGCGGTGAAACCGCCTTCACCACCGTCACCGGTACGCGGTGTGGATGTGACGCCGCCGAATTCGTCGAGCACACCGACAGAGGCCGGATCACCTTTGTAATCGTAGGCATCACCTTTGAACTTGATATTGACGCGCGCATAGATGACGTTCTGCTGCGCGATGGTTTGATCGATAAACGCCATGGCAGCCGGGTTGTTGTAGGCCGATGATGGGTCGTTCTTGAACAACGAACCGCCGCCGAACGCACGGCCCCAACCTTGAGCACCAAACGTAGGAGTCGAGAAGCCGCCAGCGTGTACCGGCCCGGCTGCGACCATAAGCCCGCCCAACAATGCCAGGCCGAGTAATGCCTGGGCCGGTTGTTTCTTATTATTCATGCTCCACTCCTTATTATTTTTTTCACCATGGCCGGACCTGCCGCCCATGGTTGTCCTCAACAGGTGCCCCGTGAGGGGCACCTGCGTTTCAACGTGTGATCATCACGTCAAGCGCATTGCTATCAAGGGTTTACAGTCAGCGATGGGGATGGAGCAGCGTTCAGAGCGGTAATTTTGCAGCTGCCAACTGTTTGCGCCGAAGGCACGGTGATAGCGTGGGTGTTGTTGTTGTAGAGCACGTTGATTGTGGTTGGGCTGCTGGAGCAGTTGCTGACGATCTTGAAGTTCACACCCGATACAGTGCCTTGGTACACGCCAGCCCCGGTTGAGGTAGAGGTTGGGGTCAAGGTCCAAGGCAGACCGAGCAGCACCGGAACACCACACAATGGGTTGGAACCACTGACCGACGCGCCAGTGATGGAGGCGGAGGAACCGTCGCCCGCTACGCTACCGGTAAACACGATGCTGCAAGAAACAGCCGCTCCGAACGACGCCGGTGACGACACCGCAATCGTGCCGCCTGGCGTGGTGAAGCCAGTGCCCGCTGGAGAAATGGTGGCCGCAGTGGCCATCGAAGCAGCACCCATGCAAACAGTCAGAGCAGTCAACGACACGAGAGTTTTCAAGCTTTTCATTGTTTTTCCTCACATGTTATGGCGAGTCATTTCGCCAGGGGTAATGGCCATGATCGAGAGGTCACGGTGAAACTGCAGAACTTCCCTTTCCAGCCAAATCTCAATTCAATTACCGCTACGCTTATTCGACGACTTTGAAGTTCGGCGGCATCTTGATCGACACCGTCTTGATCTTGCAGTCTTCGCCAATCGGCACATTCGCGGCTTCCAACTTGCCGGTGGCGTTATCCCAGGTGCCGTCGGCGGTCGAAGGGCCGCACTGGCCACCTAAACCGAACGCGTGCACATCCACGCTGATGTTTGACATGGAACCGCTCTTGGTGTTTTTGGCAACTAAGACCCACGGCAAGTTGATGGCTTCGACGCGGCTGCATTTAAGTCCGCCGTCAAATTCAACTTTATCGACATTCACCGACGCACCATCGGCGGCGACTTTACCCGCGACCTTGATGGTGCAGTCGGCGCTGATCAGTGCGCCCTTGGAAAAGCTGATCGGGCCCTGGGCCGTAAAGGCGCTGCCGGCAGGTTCGATGCGCGCGGCCTGGGCCTGGTGGTAAACAATCAGGCCAAGGGCGGCCAATATAACGTGAGCGGTGAACGTGGCAGGGCTTTGCATAATGTACGTCCTTCCCTTGGAATTATTGTTGTAGGGTCAAACTTTCCGGCACTCAGTTCGGTAAACCGTGGGCGATAAAAACCTGCGCAATACTCAGATCGCAAGTACACCCACAGCGGTTTAATTCAGATTAAAACGGCCTGGCACTGTTGCTGTACTTCTCCAAATACTTCAAGCGTTGTGACGGCTGAAGATTAGTCAGGGTGATATCTCCGGCATAATGATTAAGTACCCGATGGTCCATGCGCCGTCGCCACAAGTACGGCACATAGGCCCAGACAATCATGCTGGCATACCCGTAGGGAAGTTGCGGCGACTCATCAAAGTGGCGCAACGACTGGTAACTACGCGTGGGGTTGGCATGGTGATCGGAATGCCGCTGCAGCTGGAACAGAAAGATATTGGTCACAATACGGTTGCTGTTCCACGAGTGCCGAGGCGAACAACGCTCATAACGGCCATTGGGCAACGTCTGGCGCTTCAAGCCGTAGTGCTCGACGTAGTTCACCACTTCCAGCAACGAGAACCCGTAGATGCCCTGAATGATCAGGAACGGAATCACTGCTGCGCCCAACCAGGCAATCATCGCGCCCCACAACACCACGCTGTACATCCAGGCGCTGAGCACGGCGTTCTTCCAGTGCAACGCCGGCAGGCCCAGTTTGCGCAGGCGTTCACGCTCCAGGTTCCAGGCCGATACGGCGCTGAGCCATACCGAGCGCGGCAGGAACGCCCAGAAACTTTCACCCAGGCGCGAACTGGCCGGATCTTCCGGGGTTGCCACCCGTACGTGGTGGCCACGGTTGTGTTCGGTGTAAAAGTGCCCGTAGAAGGTCGGCGCCAGCGTGACCTTGGCCAGGAACACTTCCAGCGGCTTGGGCTTGTGCCCCAGCTCGTGGGCGGTGTTGATCGCGATCCCGGTGGCGGCGCCGGTAGACATCGCCATGCCCAGGTAAGTGAACCCGCTGATTTCGCCGTGCAACTCAGTGCGCGCGGTAATAAACGCAGCGGTTTTGGCCAGCCAGCTTGATGGTTCGAGGGTTGCGGTGGCGTTAAGCAGCCCGCCGTTAATGATCCAGTCGATACCGCCTGCAGCCAGCCAGCCGGTGACTACCACCGAAGTGATCACGAACAGCACACCGGTGTAGACGATCCAGCGGTAGTAGCTTTGCGATTCAAGGTTGCTGACGGCGGATTCAGGCGGGTTGCTGACGTCTTCGCCGAGCAGGCCGTCGATCAAGGGGATCAAGCCGAAGATGATCAGCACGCCGACCCACCACAGTTGCTGCACGCCGGTGGTAATGGCCAGGGCGCCGGAAAGCAACGGGGTCGCCAGGGGCATGATGCCCAGCCACCACAAGTGACGTTTGCCGTCGGTCCAGACGGTCGGGGTTACCAGAGTCTGATTCATGGCAGCCTCCGAACGAGACAGATTGGAGATGCGATAAAAGGCGTTTTTTTCATTATTTTATTCGCTCTTAGGCACTTCAAAAATTGTTTCAAATTAGACATTGAAATAATTTTTTTAAATAAATAGCGCGGAATCGTTAGGTCGTCAACTAGTTTCTCGAAGGCTTTTTGACGTGACCGAGCAGTCTCTTTTTCAGCCGTTTGGTCAGGTGTCTAAAGCAGGCATCGACGCCATGGAACCGCGAGTCGGATAGCACAATTATTGACTCGCCAGGGCAAACGGCGGGTGCAACACCGTGGCGCTTTGGGGTGGATGCACGCGCTTGGCGACCTGCTCCACCAGCGCTGCCACACGCTCCGTGGCGGTGATCGGCAACATATGCCCGCGGCCTTCCACCACCTGCAACTTGAGCCCCGGCACCTTGCTCGCCAGCGCCTGGCCGTGCTTCTGGAAGTCCAGCACCTTGTCGCGCGCGCCATAGATCAGCCCGATGGGCAGGGTCAGTTGCGGGTAGCGCTTGACCATGTCCGGCAGGTGCTCGTTGACCGTGTTGATCTCGGTTGAGGCGGCATAGAAGTTGTCCGGCCGCATACCCAGCAACCCGCCACCGCGTGTCGCGAAGTCGGCCGGCGCGGCATCCGGGGCGAACACGCCTTTGACCACCGAACCTCTGGTCAGCAAGCCCACGGGCATGGTCAGGGTGTGTGCCATCCAGCGCCGCAACAGGGCCGGGCGCACCGCCAGCGACAGGAACACCAGCGGCAACAGGCGCTGCGGGTGCGTCAGCGGCGCCACCAGGATCAACCCGGACACCGCGTGGGGATGGTCAAGCGCCAACGCCAGGGATATCGCGCCGCCGAGGGAATGGCCCAACACCAACGGTTTACCCAGGTCCAGCGTCTTGATGAACGCAGCGATTTGGCGGGCCTGGGCCGGCACGTCTGCCGGCGTGCCCGCATGCCGGGTGGAATAGCCCGAACCCGGTCGGTCCAACGTGATCACGCGAAAACGCTCACGCAGTTGGCCGGACAAGGCATACGTCAGGTTGCGACTGCTGCCCATCAGCCCGTGAATCATCACCAGCGGTGGGCCTTTGCCTTCTTCGTAATAGTGAAAGCGCTCGCCATCGACCTCGACGAAACGCCCGTTGATCGGCACGGTGGCTTCAATGCGCCGTGTCATCCAGGCACTGAAGCCCCACAACACGATGCTGGCACCCACCACTACACCCGCAGCGACAACCCATTCAACCGCCATAGCTCGGCCCTCTGCTTCCCTGCCGCTGTCGACCTGACCGGTATTGATCAAGGCCTCAGCCATCGTCCACACCCTGGACCTGAACTTCATGCATACCGTGCTCGTCCGTCGGACAAGTCGCACATGCGGAACAAGGTCCTAGCGTAGGCGAAATTTTCAGGTAGATTATTTAAAATCTTTTTTAAAATAATTAATTCAATTTTCCTTTGCAATGGTGTTCTATCTAAAAGACAAAACAAAAACAGGAGCACATCGATGCCCACGAGGGACAACCCATGAATGCCCACAGCGATTCAATCGACATCGCCATCATCGGTTCAGGTTTTGCCGGCCTGTGCATGGCGATCAAACTCAAGGAAGCCGGGTTCACCGACTTTTTTATCGCCGAGCAGGCCCAGACCCTCGGCGGCACGTGGCGTGACAACCACTACCCAGGTTGCGCCTGCGATGTGCAGTCGCATGTGTATTCGTTTTCGTTTGCGCCCAACCCGGACTGGACGCGGCAGTTCGCGCCGCAGGCGGAGATCCGCGCCTACCTTGAGCAATGCGCGCGGCGTTTCGCGCTGGCGCCCTACCTGCGTTTCGGCATGGGCCTGCACCGTGCGGTGTTCGATGAACAGCAGCAACGCTGGCAACTGAGCTTCAGCGATGGTCGCCAGGTCAGCGCGCGGGTGCTGGTGTCGGGCATGGGCGGCTTGTCGCGCCCGGCGCTGCCGGATATCCCCGGGCTCGACAGTTTCAAGGGCAAACGCTTCCACTCCCAGCAGTGGGACCACGACTATTCGTTGAAGGGCAAACGCGTGGCGGTGATCGGCACTGGCGCCAGCGCCATCCAGTTCGTGCCAAAGATCGCGCCGCAGGTGGCGCACCTGGACCTGTTCCAACGCACACCGCCGTGGATCATGCCCAAGCCCGACCGGGAGATTTCGCGGCTTGAGCGCTGGGCCTTCAAACACCTGCCCTTCACCCAGCGCCTGGTGCGCGGGGCTTTTTATTGGGCACTGGAAGGCCGCGTGGTGGGCTTTGCCCTGCACCCACGGTTGATGAAGATGGTGCAGAAAATCGCCCTGCGCCACCTGCGCAAACAAGTCGCCCGCCCGTCCCTGCGCAAAACCCTGACGCCGGACTACACCATCGGCTGTAAGCGTGTGCTGATCTCCAATGACTATTACCCCGCGCTGTCGCGCAGCAATGTCGAGGTGGTCACCGACAAAGTGCTGCGCATCGAAGCGGACGGCGTGATCACCGCCGACGGCCTCAAGCACCCGGCCGATTGCCTGATTTTCGGCACCGGTTTCCAGGCCACCGACCCGCTGCCGCGCGATTGCATCATCGGCCGCGACGGCATCGACCTGATGGACGCTTGGCGCGACGGCGCCCACGCGTACAAAGGCACCACGGTGCCGGGCTATCCGAACCTGTTCCTGATCGTCGGCCCGAACACTGGCCTTGGGCATAATTCAATGATTCTGATGATCGAGGCCCAGGTCACCTACATCCTCGATGCGCTGCAACAAATGCAGCACCAACGCATCGCCACGGTCGACGTCAAACCCGCCGTGGAACGCGCCTACAACGAGTATTTGCAGGACAAGCTCAAGCGCACCATCTGGAGTACCGGCGGTTGCCAAAGCTGGTATCTCGACCCGCGCACCGGCAAGAACACCACGTTGTGGCCCGGCTCGACCTGGCGTTTCAAGCAGGTCACGCGGCATTTTGCGCTCAAGGATTACCTCGCCAACCCGTTGCCCACACCGACACCACGCACGGTTTCGGCGCCCCACTCCACCGCAGAAGGCAGCCTGTCATGAAGTCATTCAACGGCCGCGTGGCGGCCATTACCGGCGCGGCTTCCGGCATGGGTCGCGCCCTGGCCTTGGCCCTGGCACGCGAAGGTTGCCACCTGGCCCTGGCGGACAAGAACAGCCAAGGGCTGGAGCACACGTTGGCGCTGATCAAGACCTCGACGCAGGCCAAGGTCAAGCTCACCACCCACGTGCTGGACGTGTCCGATCGCCAGGCCATGCACGACTGGGCTGCGCGCTGCGTGGCCGACCACGGCCAGGTCAACCTGATCTTCAACAATGCCGGCGTGGCGCTGTCGAGTACCGTCGAAGGTGTGGACTACGCCGACCTTGAGTGGATCGTCGGCATCAACTTCTGGGGCGTGGTGCATGGCACCAAGGCGTTTTTGCCGCACCTCAAAGCCAGCGGCGATGGGCATGTGATCAACACCTCCAGTGTGTTTGGCCTGTTTGCCCAGCCCGGCATGAGCGGCTACAACGCGACCAAGTTTGCCGTACGCGGCTTTACCGAATCCCTGCGCCAGGAACTCGACCTGCAACGCTGCGGCGTGTCCGCCACCTGTGTTCACCCTGGCGGCATTCGCACCGATATCTGCCGCAGCAGCCGTATCGACGCGAACATGACCGGCTTTTTGATCCACAGCGAGCAACAGGCCCGCGCCGACTTCGAAAAGCTCTTCATCACCGACGCCGACCACGCCGCCAAGGTCATCCTGCAAGGCGTGCGCAACAACAAACGCCGCGTGCTGATCGGCCGCGACGCGTACTGCCTCGACCTGCTCGCCCGCTGCCTGCCCGCCGCGTATCAAGCCCTGGTGGTGTTCGCCAGCAAGCGCATGGCCCCCAAAACACGTGCGCCGGTGTTTGAAACCAACGACGAACCTCGTCTCTGAACAGGAGCACCTACGATGCTGCCCATCCGTCGCGATATCCACTTTGCCTTGCCTGCCGAGCGCATCAAGGACTGGCATGAACAAGGCCCGTTCATCACGCATTTCTTCAACGCACTGTCGCTGCTGTTTCCCCAGGGCGAGCTGTTTTTCATGGACAGCGTGCGCCACTACCGCCAGCGCATCGACGACCCGGCGCTGAAAAAACAGATCCAGGGGTTTATCGGCCAGGAAGCCATGCACAGCCGCGAACACGTGGCCTATAACGATCACTTGCAAGCGGCGGGCCTGCCGGCGCACACCCTGGACCGGCGCCTCAAGTTCATTCTCGACCTGCAGAAAAAACACCTGCCGCCGTCGTTCAACCTGGCGGTGACCATCGCCCTTGAACATTACACGGCGATGCTCGCGGAAATCCTGCTGAGTGACCCCACGCGCTTTGGCGATTCACTCAAGGGCTACCAGCAAATGTGGTACTGGCACGCCCTCGAAGAAACCGAACACAAAGCCGTCGCCTTCGATGTGTGGAACACGGTGATCACGCCCGGGCCTGGGCGCTACTTGTTGCGCACCACCACCATGCTCACCACCAGCGTGTTCTTCTGGTTGGTGGTGTTGGATTTTCACCTGCGCCTGCTGATTGCCGACCGCAAGGCCGGTGGGCATGTGAAGGGCTTCTGGCGCATGCTCAAGTTTCTGTATGGCCCCAAGGGTGTGTTCCCGCGCATGCTGCGGCCGTGGCTGCACTACTTCAAACCAGGCTTTCACCCCTGGGACCACGACAACCGCGCGCGCCTGGCGCGGATCGACACGCTGGTAGAAGAGATCGAACAAACCCGGCGCGAATACGCCGCGCAGCCGGCCTAAACCTGGGCCGCCGCACGTTCGCGTACGAAGCGTTGCAGCTGATCACCGGGCAGCGCCTTGCTGAAATACCAGCCCTGAATAAACAGCTCAGTGCCGGTGTTCAGGAACGCCAACTGCTCGGCGGTCTCAACGCCCTCGACCACCACGCCCAGGTTCAGCGCCTCACAGAAGCGCAGCATGCCGGTCAGTACCTGGGCGCCCTTGGGGTCGCGCTGGGCCACCACAAAACTGCGGTCGATCTTGATGAAGTCCACCGGGAACTGGTGCAGGTAGCTCAACGCGGAAAACCCGGTGCCGAAGTCATCGATATACACTTTGGCGCCGATGGCCTGCAGCTTCTGGATGGTCTGGCGCGTGGCCTGGATATCACTGACCAGCGCGTCTTCGGTGATTTCCACCGACACCTGGCCATGGGCCTGGGCGAGGATCTCCACCAGCCGATCACCATAGGCAGCATCGGTCAGGGTGGCGCTGGAAATATTAATGGTCATCGGCAACGCAAAGCCGCTTTTACGCCACTTCTGGTACTGGCGCACCGCCTGGGACGCCACCCACACATCCACGTCCGGCATCAGCCGCGCCTGGGCCAGCCACTGCAGGAATTCCCAGGGTGAATGCACCGTGCCCTGGCTGTCCCGCGCGCGCATCAGGGCTTCACAGCCGGTGCACAGGCCGGTGCGCGTGGAAATTTGCGGTTGGAATTCGAGGTAGAACTCGTAATCACTGATCTGCTGGATGCGGCTTAACTCCACGGCCTGGCGTGCCAGGTGCTTGTGCGAGGCCTGCACCGGGTCCAGCTCCAGCAGGCGGCCCTTCTCTTCGAGGCCGCGAAAGGTCATGCCCAACGACTTGAGATACACCGTGCCGCCTTCGCTGGCCTGGCGATTAATCGCGCGCACATACGGCGCATACACCAGGGTGCCGATGCCCAGCAGCGCCAGCTGCAGCACCACCGCCGCCACATCGCCGTGCGTGCTGAGGTAGGCATTGAGCAGCACCGGCGCAGTAAACGGCACACTCGCCACCGCCGGTGACACCCACCCCAGCTGCACCACCGTCAACGCCAGCAGGGTGTTGACGGCCGGCACCAGTAAAAACGGGATGAACAAGCGCGGGTTGAGAATGATCGGCAAGCCAAACAGCAGCACCTCGCTGACGTTGAACAGCGACAGCGGCAAACTGGCCATCGCCAGCAAACGCATGGACTGGCTCTTGGAAAACAGCAGGATCGCCATCAGCAGACACAACGCACCGCCAGACCCACCGATAAACGCGAAACTGCCCAACAAGCCACTGTTGAGCAGGTACTTGACCGGTTCACCCGCCGCAGATGCGCTGGCGTTAAGCACCACGGCCTGGTCCAGCACATCGAACAACGGCTGCATGGCATACACACCGTGAATACCGAAAAACCACAGCAGCGAATTCATCAAGGTCACAAACAAGCCGCTGCCATACGGCGACTGCAGCGCGTCGAGCACCTGCGGGCCTTGCAGTTGCGCCACATAAGGAATCTGCAACAGCAACGACAACAGCACCACCAGCCACAGCGCGGTGATAGCGCCCGGCACCACCATATTGATGGTGCCCCGCAGGTTATGCCCGACCAGGTCCGCGTTGACCAGGCGGGTCCAGCGAAAGCGGTGCAGCCAGGCAATCGCCGGCACATTGAGCAGCGGCGAGGCAATCGCGATAAACAGCATGAACGTGGCCGAAGCCCGTGGGTAATCACGCAAGACAAACGTGGCGACCATCACATGGGCCAGGCACAAAAAGGCCACGGGTAATTGGGGCAGACGGTGCTGGATCGCCAGCATGTAACCAATCGAGGCCGCCACCAGCAGCGGGATCACCGAGCTGATCTGGTTGTGCAGCCCGGACAGAAAGACCACCACCTGCGCATCGAACCCCAGCACCTTGGCGCATTCGGACAAGATCAGGAAGCCGGCCGACACCAGCAGGCATGGCAATATCCACAACAAGCCTTCACGGATGGCACGCAACGATTCGGTGCTGGCCAAGGCTGCCAGACGCTGCGTAAGGAAAAGTTTAAACAGCGTTTGCGCCATGACCCGTCCCTCTGCGCCCGCTACAGGCAAGCCCGAAAACCCAAGGTAACGCTACACGCCCTGATAGCCTGCGCGAAAGACTTTTGCCGCGCCTGCGGGTAATTATTCCGCTAACCTGTGGCGATGTTGCTCCTTGACTGACGCGCATCGGGGCTTGGCCCCATTGGATTAACTCACTTGAACGGGAACAAACCTTTGTCAGAACCCGGTGATAACCACCAGCGTGCCCTGGACAAATTCTTGCACGACCATCCAGACGTGGCCCTGCAGCTGGACACCCTCAACCCCCTGGCCGCGCAGGCCAAGGGCGAAACCCAGGCGCAGTACCGCGCCGAACGCCTGCACGAAGCCTTTGAGGCCGAAGCTGAACGCCAGCACTTGTTTGCCTGGGAGCTGACCCTCAAGTTGACGGCCGAGTCTGCCGAAGCCTTCGAAGCCCAGCGCCTTGAGGTGCACAAGGAAGTCGCGCAGATGGCCGGGTTGAGTTGGGGTGAATACTGTCAGTTGCATGGTTTGGCGGGGTGAGGTTTTTGCTACAGATACCAGGCACGTCGCGTGCACCCCATCGCCTCGCGCAAGTCGGCAACGGTGAGGGTTCGGTGCTCGGGGTCAACCGCCAGGGCCGCGCGTAACGCCGGCCAGCAATACCTGGGCAGTTGCCGAGGCCGCGCCAGTCTTTGCGTGGGTTCACGCTCGCCAAGGCGCCTGCCTTGGGCCAGCTCGTACACAATACACGCCACGCCATACAGGTCGGCGGCAGCGGTCAACACACCGCCCGCGAGTAATTCCGGGGCCGCGTAAGCACGTGTCCAGGCATTAAAACGGTTGCGGCTCAAACTCGGCAAACCTGCCGCCACCTGCGCCTGGGCATGCCCCAGGCCAAAATCGAACAAGCGAACACCCTCTTCGCTCATCATGACGTTGGCGGGCTTGATGTCGCCGTGCAGTACATTTTGCTGATGGGCGTAAACCAGGGCATCCAGCAACTGCAAGGCAATGGGCTGTAATTCTCGCCAGGGCAAGCCATCCGCGCACCCCAGCAGCAGTCGATCCAGGGTAATGCCGTGCATCAACTCCATGGTGAAGAACGCCGTACGGCTGGCGGTATCCACCTCGAACGAAAACACCCTTACCACGTATTCATGGCGCAGGCTGCGGGTCATGGCGAACTCGCTGTAGAGCAGCACATGTGCATCAGGGCACGCAGAAAACGCTTCGCCCAGCAGCTTGAGCGCCACGCGGGAGCCGGGCTCGCCAAATTGCTCGTGCAGCAGGTCTCGGGCGCGATAAACCACGCCCATCCCGCCCCTGCCCAGCTCACGTTCAAGCTGATAGCGCCCGGCGAGTAAACCCGGCAGGGTCGATGCTTCACTCATGGCTGTACAACCACAGCGGTCAAATCATCCCGTGCGCGTGTGCGTAACACCATCGCAAACAACCGCTCCACCGCTTGCTGCGGCGTCCCCACGCTCAAGGCTCGCCCCAGCTCCCGGTGGCTGAGTGCCTGATACAGGCCATCGCTGCACAACAAAAACACATCGCCTGGTTGAGTGTTGAGTTCCAGCACCTCAAGCCGCAATGACGCATGCGCACCAATGGCGCGGGTCAATGCCCGCGCATCAGGGTGCGCCTGAGCTTGCGCGCTGCTCAATTGGCGCTCAGCCACAAGGCGCTGAAGCAGCGAGTGGTCCCTCGACAACTGGTACAACCGCTGGCCGCGCCATAGATAGCAACGGCTGTCACCCGCCCACACACACGCCGCACGCCCCGCCTCGAGCAGTAACGCCACGACGGTACTGCCCATCGTGGCATCGACGCTTGCGTTGGAGCGTCCTGGCGCACTCCCCAACCGCTGGTTGACACTCTGCAAGCGTTGACGAGCAGCGTTGACACGTTGGTCGAGGTTACCCTCGGCCCTCAACGAAGCAAGGCTTTCGATCACCCACTGACTGGCCACATCGCCATCCCGATGCCCGCCCATGCCATCCGCCACCGCCCAGCAGCCATGCTGCGGGCCGTCCAGGAAGGCATCTTCGTTGCGCGACCTGGCCCGGCCCTGTTGCGTGCGTCCGGCGCTGCGCCACTGAACGTGCACAGGCTTCACAGTTGCTCCGGCAGGCGGAAAGTGCGCCACGCCTCCATATCAAACGGGCTGGGTGTGCGTTGGCTCGTCAACAGGTAATTGGCGCGCAAACCGGCGAGGTCGGCCTTGTATAGCTGCGCATTTCGCCCGCTTGCAGGTTCTTTTTGCAACAAGTCGAAAAACCTGAAGAGCGACCAGGTCCCGGTATTTTTCTCGATACCCAAGGGCCGTTGCTCGGTCCCTCTTTCCAATACCAGGCTGCTACGGCCATTGTCCGCGTCGATGGGCCAATCAAACGTCATGGGCACGATCGGGCCATGACGATACTCAAGCTGCTTCTCGCCAAAACGCAGCGTCGCGCGGCTGACAGACTGATCCAGGCTATAGGGCGCCACGGTAAATCGAACAGACAACTCACTGGTTTCCTGGGTGAAGAACGCGCGCCGGATAACCTGGGCTTTGGCCAGTTGCTCCAGCAACGAGCGTGATATCGGCAAGCTGTTGCCATCCACGCCGCGCAGCCGGAAGCGGCCGCCGTCGGCACTGATGAAAGGCCGCAGATAGCCCTCATAAAAGCCCGCCATCACCCCATTGGGCTTGAAAAACTCGTGAAAATCGTTAAGCGCAACTTCGCTGGCCGCGTGGGCTTCGAAGGGGTAACGCTTTCGAATCGCTTTGGCGTAGAGGCCATACACCTCACTTTGATAGCGTTGGTTGACGTGCACATAAGCGCCCTCCAGCAGGTGGCGCCAACTGTCGTCAGCCATCCCCTCGAACCAGCCGGCGAGCGGTAACGGAAGACGCGCAGCGGCATCACGCAGGCCGCCCAATGCATCCTGCTGCCCCTCCATTCGCCGCTTGACCCTATTGAAGGCTGCCTGTTCCGGTGAGTTCTCCCGATTCAACGCTGCCAGTTGCACGTGCAATTCGTCGAGCACGCGCAACGCCTGGGTCAACTCAGCGCCGGGGTTCTGCTGCTCATCGAGCAACTGGTGCAAAGGCTCAAAACGCCGTTGCAGCGCACGGCGGGCAGGGTCTGGAACCAACGCGCCGCGGCCATCGGCCAGCGCCGACTGCACCAGCGCGCCAGCCTCACCGGTCAGAGGCGCCAACGTGCCCAACAACTCCGGGGCAGGCAGCAACCGCGTGTTTTCACGCAGTATCAGCAATAACTGCATCAACGGTGACTGGGCCGATGTCAGGCTCGCCAGCTGTTCGGCATCTTGCTTGAGGCTGTCGGTGCGTTGCAGCTTGACTCGCGCGAGGGCGGCACTCCAGACATCGGCGTACTCACTGAAATAGCGCTGCTGCAACTCAGTCATCAGCCGGCGCAACGCCATGGCACTCAGGTCGGTGCTCTCCCCCAATACCCAGTTGTCCTGCGCGATGGCATTCACCAGCCGTGGGCCTTGAGCCTCGAAGTACTGCACATACCGTTTTGTGTAAAAGCCCGGTATCGGTGGATCCGTGGCGGCGAACACCTTGCCCTCGGCAAGACGCACGGGCTCCAGGTTGCGCGATTGTTCGCGCAGGGCGCGATAAACCACATCGGCCAGCGACTCACCGCGCAGTTTCTCACGCGCGGTGGCCACAAGCGCTTCATCCAGCGGCGCCACGAACGGTTGTGCGAGCAGCCGCGCCAGGTGCTCATTCAGGCGTGTCTGCGCCGATGCATCGCCCCCATTCCCCACAGGCCCTTGGTCTGCTATCCGCTGTGCCAACCAGGCGCTGTCGCGGCGCTCACGCAATGTGAGCATCAGGTACGCACGCAGGTTTTCCAACAGCCGTTCACGATCCCCCAGGCTGGCGCGTACCTGTTCTTCAAGCTGTGCCGTTACCTGGGAGAGCAAAGGCTGTAGCAGGGCCTGCTCATAGGCACGGGCCGCCAAGGGGCGGCTCGCCTCACCTTGATACAGGCCGGCGCGCTCTATGAACGGGGCGTCTTGCGCGGGTGGAAACACCTGCGTCGCCGCCAGGCGCGCATCCAACAGCGCCAGGGTGTGGTCGGTGTCCGGCGCCGTAGGCGAAGGTTGCGTGAGCAGTGTTGCCAATTGTGCCAAGCGCTGCTGGTTGACCGCGTAACTGTGGGCCCACAACCACCCGACACCACCGATTACACCGGCCATGGCTAACACCTGCAACCCGAGGCGGCGACGAATGCGACGTTGCTCCGTGGTCTGCAGGCCTGCAAGACCGGCTTCAGCGAAGATCACCCGACTGAACAAGCCTTGGACGAACTGGGCGTGCCTGTCGCCGGCACAGGTCAAATAGAACCCGCGCAAACCATTGATACGCTGGTAACGGTGAGCGGAAAAGGCCGACTCGACGAACAAACACAAACGCTCGCCGAGTTGCGCCGCGTGCTGAGGGAAATCCAACATACGGCCACGGCGGTCGACATTGCGTTCCTGGTGCAATCGCGTGATCAGCTCAGCACTCAACCCCTGCAGTAACGCCTCAAACGCTTGGCGCACCTGTGTGATGTCAATGCCTGCCTTGCCAGGGTCGAGGCACTGCCCCAGCACGCTTTCGGCAGGCTCTCCCGCAGATGCGTCGAAGAACTCGGTGAACCCCGAGACCCGGTCAGCCTGAGTCATCACCAGATAGATCGGTACATCCACGTGCAACGACTGCTGGACTTCCTGCAGGCGGGAATGCACACGGCGAGCATGCAGATCCAGATCGTGTTCATTGCCGCTCATCAGTGTGTCTACCGATAACGCCACCACCACACCATTGAGTGGGCGTACGCGGCGCCGCAACTTGAGCATGCTCAACAGTGTCGACCAGCCCGCGGCGTCCACCACGCTGTCGGGTTGCGTCAGATAGCGCCCCGGCGTATCGATGAGCACGCCGTCGTCGGCAAAATACCATTCGCAATGCGCGGTGCCGTGCGTCGGCATCGCCTCGCCATGATCCAGCGGCGACTGCAAACCGGCCGCCGCCAATAGACGCGTCTTGCCACTGCCTTGTTCGCCGATCAACAAGTACCACGGCAATTCATTACGCCATCGCTCATTGTGCCCGGCGTAACGACGCGAAGTTTTCAGCCGTTGGACCGCCTCCTTGAAGCGACCGCGTACGTGCTTGCGCTCGTCTTGCGCCCACCCCGGTGGCTGATCGCGAGCCTCGCGTTCAGGCCTCCTGGTCCCGCCCGCACGGCGTCCGCCGGCGACCACCATCGCCAGCCCCCACAGCAAAAACAGTGCGCTGATGGTCACCAGTCGCGCCGTTTGGCCCTGCCAGAACCGGTAATCATCCACCGCCAGCAAAGGCCCCACACACCACACCAATACGGCGCAGGACAGCACCAGTAACAAGCTCCAGACCCAAATCCTGCCCAGCACGGTGCCCGCGCTCTTGAAGAATGCGTTCATTCATTGCTCCCAGCGTTTACAAGGGCGTCTGAGTCAGAGTCGACGCCGAAAATTGAAGGGGTTGCAGCGTCGTCGCGGCATCGAGGCCCAGCCTCCAGGCAAACCCTGCGTACATCGCCAGCACACAGGCCAACGTGAAGGCCGCAAGCCAAGCAGCAGAGATGACGCGTATTCGCCTACGTCGCGCAGGCCCCGCAGGAGCAGGCGGCACACGATGCGAGGGTGGCTCACCGCGCACCTGCCTTATCTGTCGATACAAGGCGTCTCGGACGATGTCGAGTTGCGACCCGCCGCGCTCCATGATGCGGTACTTGCCTTCGAAACCGATGGACAGGCACAGGTACATCAACTCCAGCATCGCCAGGTGCTTGACCGGGTCGCGAGACAGTCGCTCCAACAACTGGAAGACTTTCTCGCCGCCGAAGGTTTCATTGTGAAAGCGACTCAACAGGCTCATCTTCGACCAGTCGCTGCGATTACCCCACGCCGTGGTGACCACGGCCTCATCGACCACGCTGCACAGCACGTAGCGCGCCGAAATGACCTGGCTGCTCTCGACCCCGCACTGCAAGGCGCGGGTTTCAAATTGAGTGACCGCCGATGACAGTCGATCGTTGACCGTGCCCAGGCTTTCGCGACCGGAGCAGCCCTTGAGCTGAACCACTTGCGACAATAAAGCCGACGCGGCGGCCACCAGCGGGTTGAGACCTATCTTGAAACTCTGCGCGTCTTGCACGCGGGCCGCGTAGATCATGCGATCTTCCAATTGCTCGAAACGTGGCGGCGAAGGGAAATCCGTTATCGGCCCCTGTGCCGGGCCACGGCCCTCATGGTCGAGCAATACGGTTTTTTCGTCCTGCGGGTATTCACTGTCCATAGCGTTCAGTTCCTGATGGCCCAGAAGTTGAGTTCAAGCGCTGAAAATTCACCGCCTACATGGAAGGCGAAACCGCCCGACTGCTCTAACTGTGTGATGTCGCGGGCATTCAGATCGAGCATGAAATAGGTTTTGCCGGCATGGAACGGAATCTGGCGCGGCGCCACCGGCAAGGGTTTGACCTTGATGCCCGCCAAGTGCAGGTTGACCAACTCGCGTATGCGTTCCACCGGCCCGACCTTCAAATGTGCCGGCAGGCGATGGCGCAGTTCCTCCGAATCACACTGCGCCGTGGCCGCCAGAATGAATGTTGCGCTGCCCAACAGCTTCAGGTCGCTCACCGGGCAGACCAACACCCCGTATTGGCGTTGCTGCAATGGCAGCTCTATGGCGTGTTGCTCCAACACCATAGACAGCACGTCACGGACGCCGTCCATCAGCCCGCGAAAACTCCCACCTTGATCGCCATGCCTGTAACGCACCTCCAGATGCGCGCGTTTGCTGTCAGTGGCGAACGTTGATAACTCACCAAACATCGACAGCAGCGCCCGGAACAACTCCTGCGGGCGAACCTGGGCCTGGCTCAAGTAATGACGTAGCTCCAGTTCGGTTCGATTGATCAGTTGCAACATCAGGAAGTCGCCGATTTCCGAGCCGGCTGCCGCCCCTTCGCCGCGGATACGCATCGCAATGGCGTCGCCGCGGCTGCCAAGCAGGCTGATGACCTCCTTGAGGCACGACGACACATACCCACTGCCCTGAAGAAAAATAAAGGTGGGTGTGAAGTCCGTGTCCAGGGTCACGCCGCCTTCATCGGAAGCGCCCACCACTTGCGCCACCTTGAGTTTGATCAAGGCGGGGTCGTTGGGCTGTTCCCCCAGCAGAAGACGCAGATCAGGGCGCGCGCAACTGATACGCAAACGAGAGTCGACACCGGCGTTCGAATCACCCACCTCCACATCACAGGCCAGGTAGCGTGACAGCACATCAGTCTGCTGTTGCTCGCGCACCTCGACCTGGTTGCCGGTGACCAGCGGCAACGCCAGATAAATCGCTTGCTTGCCCGAGTTGGCGGGCACCTGCAGGACCAAGGGTTCCATCGCCCCGCTCAGTTCGAACAGGCTGCCGTCCGGCAAAACGCCAGAGGCCTGGTTGACCACTACCTTGCCAAAATTCAGGTACTGCAGGTCAACCTCAAGCGTGAGGAAACCCCAGGCATCACTGCCAAGTAACCGGGTTTGATTGAGTTGCTGGTGGTAATAGCGGTCGTTGTGCTGGAAATGCTGGGGCCTGAGCAACATGCCTTCCTGCCAGATGACTTTATGAACCGGCATATCACTCGGCCTCCTGGTCAGGTATGGGCGAGGCAACGCGAATACCGCTCTGGTCCAGCACGAGGTCAGCCACGGTCAACTGTTGCGGTGTAACCGGGATAACCAACCGCCATTGCACATGAGGCAAGTCTCGATACGCCGCCAACACCCCCAGAAAACGCGTTTTTGGTTCAAGCCTGAGCTTGAGTGGCAACCGTTCACCGGGGCGCAACTCAAGTTCCTCGCTGCCCAACCAATCCTTGGGCAGTGCTTGCTCGGCATTACTGTACAGGCTGAAGAAGTCGGCGTTCTCAAAGGCAACGTGATGGCGCAACTCAAGCAGGTGCACCACCACCGGCGAGGGGCGGCCGTGCAGGTCGGGGTTGACGTGGTCACTGGCAGCCAGCGCCACCTCCAATTTGGTCAACGTGGAAAAAGGCGATACCGCGCTGCAACCAGCCAACAGGCCGAGCAGGAACAGCATTGAAACACGCGTGGCTCGATGCATAACTATCATCCTGAATAATCGACGTGCAGTGTTGAGATCAAGCGAACCTGTTCTTCGTATGCCTTGGCAATGTCGCCGCCGGCTGCCTGCTCATCCTCGATCAAGCGCTGGAAGTGACGCTGGTAAGCGCGCCAGTGCCCGCCGTCGGTGGAAAACCGCGGCCGCTTATCGTGAGATTCGAAGCACATCAGCAAATGGCCTGGCGCGAAGGCATTACGTGCGTTGCGTAGCGCACTGCGAGACGCCGCCAGCAGTGCAACCTGATGGGCCTGCAGATCTCGATGGGCCTGGGCAATGGCCTGCTCGGCAGGCAGATAGTCCGAACTCTCCGGCCCCAGCAGTCGCCCTAAAGCAGCATCGGTATCGACACACTCGGTCAAGGGGTTCAAGCTTTTTTGCCGGGTGTCGACGAGTGTCAGGCCCAGCTCACTTTTCAGCTCTTCACACGTGCGCAGGCCTTGTTGCAAGCCCTCGACGCCCATGCGAAGCAAGCGCGCCGCCTTGATCGCCAGAGCCTCCTGGCTGGCGCGGTCCTGAGCCTCCAGGCAAATGCCCAGCGCAGCCGCGAACTGCGCCCAAAAGGCGTTATTGTCCTGCGGTGGCGGGGCGCAAGGCGTCGAGGAGGCTTGCTGCGCAGGTTCAGCTCGTCGCGGTAGTGTCAGGTGGTCCCGGCTTGCCACACCGTGATCCGGCCACGACCCAGGCACGGCGACGACTTCGTCCAATGCCGCCAAATCCTGCGATGTTGTCTGACGCTGTTGCTCAAGATCCAGTGATTGGATCGGGTCCAACGTCAGGAATGCATCATCGGGAATGGCGCCCCTCGCGGCATCGTCGGGCTCATCGCGAGACGGCACCTGCGCTATCAGCCGCGCGCGTATCGCAAACGGTCCCAGTTCAAACACCTCGCCGTCGCCGATCAAGCGTGCCTGCCCTTTGCGCAGGCGCTCGGCACTGCCGGACACACCGATCCCGTTAGTGCTGATATCCGTCAAAAAGTACCGACCTTCGCGGTAAGCGACCAATCCATGGTGGCTGGAAAGCAAGCGGCTGGAATCAGCAATCATCCAGTCACAACCCGCACCGCGGCCAATCACACCACCACGCCCGTCGAACATTTTGCGGGCCGAGACTGCGCTGTTCACGCCCTTGACATCACAGACTTCAAACACGAGTTGCATGGTCTGACGCTCCCCATTTACTGGCCACGGGTGGTTACCTTCGGCTCACCCAACGGGCGGTAATCGGCATCATCAAACACATAGTTCGCGCTGCACCCCCCCAACAAACACAACACAAGCACAACGGCTTGCCACGCACGAACAGGCATCAGGTTTCCCCCACAACGTTAAGGTCGCCAGGCCCGATTCGACGCAGGCGGCGGTCATACTCGGCAATGTTCAAGCACACCATTCAGCACTCACCCTTGGCATCGCCAAAAGGAATGTTCAGACGAGCAAGACGGTAGAGCAGCGTGCGACGCGCAACGCCAAGTTCACGTGCAGTGCGCGTGCGATTGCCACGATTCTTGTGCAAACAATCCATCAGGAACACCCGCTCCACTCGCTCCATGCGCTGGCGCAACGTCGTATCGACTGAAGCGCCAGCCACCGGGCCCAGAGGCAGAGACAAGTGCACGGGCAAAATCATGCCGTCGTCACACAGCAGAACGGCGCGCTCCACCAGGCACTTGAGTTCGCGGACATTGCCGGGGAAGCCGTGGCTCGACAGTTGGTCAAGTGCGCTGTTCGACCACTCAACAGGCGCCCTGCCGAGTGACGCACACGCCTTGTCAGCGAAATGTCGCGCCAGTTGCAGCACATCGCCATCGCGCTCACGCAAGGCAGGTAATTGGATAGGGAACTGGGCGAGCCGGTAATAAAGGTCTTCGCGGAAACTGCCCTCTGCCACCATCGCAGCCAGGTCACGGTGGGTCGCGGCGATGATGCGCACGTCGACCTTATGGGCGCTGCTGGCGCCCAACGGACGAACCTCGCCGTCCTGCAATACCCGCAGCAACTTGGCTTGCAATGCCAGCGGCATGTCGCCGATTTCATCCAGCAACAACGTGCCGCCATGTGCGGCGTCGAACAGCCCCGCATAATTGCGCTCGGCACCGGTGAATGCACCTTTGCGGTAGCCAAACAGCTCGCTCTCCAGCAAGCCCTCCGGGAAAGCTGCGCAATTTTGCACCACGAAAGCCTGGGCACTGCGCGGCCCCGCCGAGTGAATGGCGCGTGCCACGACTTCCTTGCCGGTGCCGGTCTCGCCGCGTAACAGAACGGTGTAAGGGGTATGCAAGACCTTGTCGATCAAGTGGCAGGTCGCCTCAATCGCCGCGCTGTTGCCGATCAAGCCATACGCCCCTGTAATCGGCGCACCGCGTTGCGACCTTGTCGCGCCTGGCGCGGGCTGAACGCACCGCAGCAGGCGCAACTGGTTCAAGGCAACGCTGCCCAATTTGCCCAATGACCGGGCATAGCCATGCAACGGCGTTGCCTGCCAACTGGCACACAGCAGTACGCCGGTAATGTGCTGGCCCCGATTGAACAACGGCACCGCCAACAATGAACGCCAAGGCGTCTGCGTCGCCGGCAGAAAAGCCGTGTCATAGAGGCAATGTTCCACGTCATCAATGCTGAGCATGTGCCGCTGGTTGAGGACGTAGTGCAGCAGTTGCTCTTTTTGCCATGCAGGCCCCGCAGCCAGGTCGATGCACCTCAGCGTTTCGGGCACGTGCTGGGCGATCAGGTCAAGTCGACCCGTCACCTCATCCATCAGATACAACTGGCTGAGTTCGCACTGGCTCAGTTGCGCGGCACCCGCAACACACACGTCAGGCAAGGTTGCTTCGTCACCGCCTTGGGCCAAGCCCATCAAGCAGCTCAGCAAGGTATTGGCAGAGGCCAGAGGATCGGGAAGATCGCTAAACAGGTCGTCTGTCATCAGCTGAACTCACACGTCGGCTGGCCGTTGCCATCCAATTGCGCATGCGCCAAGGACAATGACTCACCCATGGCCATGGCGCTGAGAAGGCGGTCTACCATCTGTGGCAGCAAATACCGCTCCACCCATTGATCGATGTACCGCGCACCGCTATCTGCGTGGGCACAACGCTCGGCCATGTGTGTAATCAGCTCGGGCGAGTACGTAAACGTGAGCTTGCGTCGCTGCAGCCGCTCCCCCAGGCTTGCCAACTTGAGCCTTGCCACGTCGTGCAGCACGTGCCCCTCAATCGGGTAGTACGGCACGACACGCATCCGGGCCAACAAGGCCGGTTTGAAATGAGCACGCAGCACCGGGTGCAGCGCCTCCTGCAACACCTGGGCGTCGGGTCGCCGGCCGTCTGCACATAGCGCGCTGATGCAGTCGCTGCCCAGGTTTGACGTCATCAGGAGCAGCGTATTGCGAAAATCAATTTCTCGCCCTTCGCCATCATTGGCGCGGCCCTTGTCAAAGACTTGGTAAAACAGGTTCAGCACTTCCGGGTCGGCTTTCTCGACTTCGTCGAGCAGCACCACTGAATACGGGCGTTGGCGCACGGCTTCCGTGAGGATGCCGCCCTCGCCGTAACCGATGTAGCCCGGTGGAGCGCCGATCAGGCGGGACAAGGCATGCTTTTCCTGGTACTCCGACATGTTGATGGTGGTGATAAACCGCTCACCGCCGTACAAAAGATCCGCCAGCGCCAGTGCGGTTTCTGTCTTGCCTACCCCGCTGGGGCCCACCAGTAGAAAAACCCCTACCGGCGACTCTGGCTTGTTCAGGCCGGCAGCAACGGCTCGCAGGGCGCGGTCAAGGGCCTGCACGGCGTGCTCTTGCCCCAGGATGCGAGCGCGCAGGGCATCGGCAAAGCCCAGGACTTTTTCGTTGGGCTCCAGCGCTAACTGCTCCACCGGAATACCGGTCCAGGCGCTGATGACCTGCGCCACCAGGCGCGGGCACACCTCAAGCGTGCCCGATGATTGCCCGTCCTGCTGCTCCAGCGCCTGGCGCTCGCACTCAACGGCTTGCAAGTGCACCTTCAACGCCTGCAGCGCCTGCGCATCCACCGGCAATCCCATGTCGGCGTCCCGGCTCAATGCCCGATGCTGCCGGGTGCCTTGCTCCAGCTGCGCACAAAGACTCTGCAATGCCTCGGGCGGCATGGCCTGGCGCGTTCGCACCCGGGCGCACGCCGTGTCCAGCACATCCACGGCCTTGTCCGGTAACTGGCGGCCCGCGAGGTAACGCGCGCTCATATGCGCTGCCGCTACGACTGCATCGTCGCGTACGTAAACCCCATGGCTCGCCTCATACACCGGGACCAGGCCGCGCAGGATGGACACGGCCTCTTCAACGCTCGGCTCGCCGACCAGCACCGGTTGGAAACGCCGCGCCAATGCCGGGTCCTTTTCGATGTACTGTTTGTACTCCGCCCACGTCGTCGCTGCGATGGTACGCAGCCCTCCCCGCGCCAATGCCGGCTTAAGCAGGTTCGCGGCGTCGGAACCTCCGGCCTGGCCTCCCGCGCCTACCAGGGTGTGGGCCTCGTCGATAAACAGGATCACCGGCTGTGGCGCAGCGTTGACCTCATCGATCAAGCCCTTGAGGCGCCGCTCGAATTCGCCCTTGAGGCTGGCACCGGCTTGCAGCAGGCCCATATCCAGGGTCAGCAAGCGCACATCCTTGAGCGCCTCGGGCACCTGTGAAGTGACGATTTTCAGGGCAAGCCCTTCAACAATCGCCGTTTTCCCCACACCGGCCTCGCCGACCAGAATCGGGTTGTTCTTGCGCCGCCGTACAAGGATATCGATCAGTTGTCGTATTTCACTGTCACGACACAACACCGGATCGATCAACCCTTCGCGCGCCTGGCGGGTCAGGTCATGGGTAAAACGCTGCAACAGCGACTCGGACACCTCAGCTTGGGGCTCACCCACCTGGCTCACGAGGAAATCACGCACGCGGCCGGCATCCAGACGGCTCAGCACGCCGTGATAGCCGCTGCCGGAGTAATCCAACGGGTGGCGCAACAGCGCCAGCAACAGCGCGCCGTGATCCACACAGCGTTGCTCCAGCTCAATGTGAGCAACCATCAGCGCCTGCTGCAGCCAGTGAACCAGCGCCTGGGCGAAAACCGGGTTGCGGGTAGCGCTCTGTTCGCTTCTGGGCTGCAATGTTGCTTGCAGCTCGCTCGTCTGCACGCCGGCGTCAGCCAGGGCCTTGACCATCAACCCGTCGGGATGCTCCAGCAACGCCAGCAGCAAATCTTCCACCAGCACTTCACGGCCACCGCGCATCACACAACGCTCGGATGCGCGTTCCAGGTCACGCCGTGCCTGGGCTGTCAACGTGCGTATAAGTTGTTGCAGGTCTACATTAATCATGATCATCCGTCCCTAACGAAAGTTGCCCGCAAGCGTGACCACGCCATCGGCATGTTCAGGTTCCAGCCAGGTGGTCCAACCCAGGCGACAGACATTGCGCTCGCCAATGTGCAACGCCTTGATCTCGCCTTTGGCCAACACCAGGCGCAGGTCGAACTCCAACGGATCGCGCAGGGTGAAACGCACCAGTGAGCACAAGGGCTGATACCCGCTGCCAGTGGGCAGGAACTCGTGAAGACGCTGCCAACTGAGTGCCAGCACCTGCACCCTGAACTTCCCACTGCGGTCGGCCACACGCTGCCCCAACACCAGGTTCTGACCGAGCTCGCTGTTGGCGACGCCCAAGTTATTGCGTTGCAAAGGGGCGACCTCCACGGTGCGCTCGACCCATTGTTCGATGAACAACGGGGTGTGCTTGAAGTAGTACCGCAGGACGGTCTCGATCAACGCGGCCGAATGCGCGCGCAAACTCAGGAGCCCCAGGTAAGGCAACAGTCGCTTGCAGTCCAGTTGCGTGGCTCGGCGAATCGCCGTGCCACCCAAGCCGATCAGCGCAAACATCTGCTCGGAAAACACATCGCTGGCACCGCGCTGGAAACACGCGCGGTAGCGGTACTTACGCCAGATCGGCAACATCAGCCGGTGCAGCCGCTGGTGGAACAGGTCGAGGAAGTCGCGGGTAGGGTTGCCCCCAGGCCGCTCGGTAAACGCCTGCTCGCCATAAAATGCCGGCAGTGGCGAGCCCGCACCAAATAACCCCAAAATGTTCAGGCGCAGACGCGCGCGCAATTGGCCGTGCTCCACAAAAAACTCCACACGATCAATGTCATGCCCCGCAAACCCCAGGCCAGGGTTCGCCTGGAACTCCAGCTGCGCATACAGCGCGTCCTCATCCAATAGCGGGTGGGCCTCGCGCAATCGTTCGATCACCTGCTGAACCGCCTGGAACAGCGTGTACTCACGAATCACCCGACACAGGTGGGTCAAAGCAGGGGCTGTTGCCCCATCCGGGATGGCCATAGATACACGTCTCCTTGTGTGCTGGTGACTCGCAACTCGTGATACGAATTAAGGCTGGCGTAGAGTGCGAAGAACTCGTTGAGGACGGAGGCGAACACAAACATGTCGCCCAACCCGAGAAACCCTTGTGGATCGATTGCAAGGTCCACGCGTAAACCGCGAATGGGCAGCCCACGGTGCAACCGGTCGACTGCCTCGTGGCTGATCGATCGCAACGCACCCAGCCTTGTCTGGCTGACCTTTTGCGCCTGCCGATCGTGATAGCGCGCAAAGTCGTAGGTTTCGAGGATCACTTTCAAGGCGTTGATATCGGCCAATGACACGTAGCTGAGCGACATGTTGCTGATCAGCTTCCACAGGAAGTCCTGATCCAATGGCGGTACAAAGCTCGCAGTTGGCGCAGTGATATTGCGAAAGGTGAGTGACACCGGTGCCTGTTCACAGGGCTGGTTTATGTCGCCTGCGCGCAACTGCCGTGGCAGGTTGCCATTGGTACAGGTCAGTTCGATCGAAAGTGTTTCCTGGCCGTTCCCAGAGCGAGCGCCGAACCCCATCCAGGTATCAAGGCCACCATGCTGCAACGACACGCGTTGACGAAGGCTGTAGCTGGAAGGCGCCGTCGACAGGTCGACATCGGCATCATGCTCAAAGGATTCGAAAGGCACGTACGCCTGATAACCCAACCCGCCAGGGCGCCAGCCGATGACACTGTCCACGGAAAACACCGCAGCATTGCCCGGCGTATATTCCCCCGGCACCAGAAGGTACTCGTCCTGTTTTCCGTCCATGCGAACGGGCACCGCATCATGTTTGAACAGGTTGACGATGGGCGTGCAATACAACTTCACGTTGTCCAGCGTGGGCGGTTGGGGTTGGTGGCCCTGGGTGCGCAGTTCGAAGCGCAGCACCATGCCATGCACCTGCTTGAGCAGTGCATGGGGGAGCGAGTGCAGCGCACCCAACCCCTCGACATCGACAAACAGGTACTTGTCAGGAAAGGCAAAGTATTCCTGCAGGTGTCGATAACCAGGGAACGTATTCTGCGGATACGGAATCAGCGCCTGCGCCTCTGAAAACCCCACCGGCTGGACCTGACTGGCGCGCAAACGCAGCGTTGCCGGTTGCCCATCAGTGCCATTGACCGGCAAACCTGCGTGATCCAGTAACAGTAAATGGATGCCGTCAAGGTGGCGCAGCAGGCTGAGGTACAGCCCTTGGCTGATATAGCGGTCCCCGGCCAGGTGCAGGCGCAAGGCGTCAAACGCCAGCTCGCTGAAATTGCCCTCGGCACTCATGTTCAAACGCAGGTCCAAACATGCGCTTTCGCCCTGACACCTGTACTCCAGGCCACTGAGTTGCAATGGCATGACATCCGTGGTGTAGCAGGTGCGAAAGCGACAGCGCTCGCCCTGGACAGCTGCACTTTCCACCGCAGTATCGCGCGCCACTCGCACCGTCGGGCCTGCACGTTTCAAGGGGTCAAATTGCAGGATGCTGAAGGCCGGCATTGGCCGCATGTAGTTAGGCCATAGCAAATGCATCAAGGAATGCGTGAGCTCTGGCAACTCATCATCCAGCTTCTGGCGCAGGCGACCCGTCAGGAACGCAAACCCTTCCAGTAATCGTTCTACATCCGGATCCTGGCCGGTCTGCGCAAGAAACGGCGCCAGCGCAGGGTTACGCTCGGAGAACTGTCGCCCGAGTTGCCGCAAGGCGCTGAGCTCACTCTGAAAATAGTGATTAAAGCCCATCGATGCTGACCTCAACGTGCCCGGCATCGCTCAGTCGCGCATGGAACACAACGGGTTGCATCACACCCTCGATCATCAGCGCGGCGTCAATCGCAAAGGCCAAGGTCAAAGGCTCGTTCACCCGTGGCAGCACACGGACGCGCACATTCGCCAACCGCGGCTCGTAAGCCCGGATGAAACGCTCGATCAGCAGGCGTGACTGGCTCAAGGACTCATGCAAGCTAAGGCGCATGTCATTGAGATCAGGCAAGCCGTAGTCAGGCAGCGTCTGGACACTGCCTGCGCGGGTGCTGAGCATCTTCCCCAAGTGTGCGGCGACAGACGTCACGCCGCACGTCTGGGTGGGTGCATCGCATTCGAGGCGTTCGAAAAGGCTATTGTGGTGGGGCCTCCCCTGGCTCCGGCTCATTCTTTATCGAGCTTGCCGACCAGCGACAACGTGAAGTCTGCCCCCATGTACTTGAAGTGCGGGCGCACGCTCAAGTTCACCCGATACCAGCCAGGCTCTCCGTCAACATCACTGACAACGATGCGCGCTGCCCGCAATGGGCGGCGCCCACGCACCTCGGCACTGGGGTTCTCCTGATCGGCGACGTATTGACGAATCCACTTGTTGAGCTCCAGCTCCAGGTCCGTGCGCTCTTTCCACGAGCCCAATTGCTCGCGCTGCAGGACTTTGAGGTAATGAGCCAGGCGATTGACCACCATCATGTAGGGCAGCTGGGTGCCAAGGCGGTAATTCAATTCGGCCGCCTTGCCCTCTTCACTGGTGCCGAACGACTTGGGCTTCTGCACGGAACTGGCGGAAAAGAACGCGGCGTTGTCGCTGCCCTTGCGCATGGTCAGGGCAATAAAACCCTCTTGCGCCAGCTCATATTCGCGCCGGTCTGAAACCAGTACTTCGGTCGGGATCTTGGTTTCGATCTCACCCATGCTCTGGAAGTGATGCAGCGGCAGATCCTCCACTGCCCCGCCGCTTTGCGGGCCGATGATATTCGGGCACCAGCGAAAGCGCGCGAAGCTGTCGGTCAGGCGCGTCGCGAAGGCATACGCGGTGTTGCCCCATAGATAGTGCTCGTGGCTGTTGACCACGGTTTCCTGATAGGCAAAGGTTTTGACCGGGCATTCAAGCGGATCATAGGGCGTGCGCAGCAGGAAGCGTGGCACGGTAAGGCCGATATAGCGGGCGTCTTCGCTCTGGCGAAAGCTTTGCCATTTGGCAAACTGCGGTCCTTCGAAATGGTCCCTGAGGTCCTTGAGATCAGGCAACCCCGTGAAGCTTTCCAATCCAAAGAAGCTCGGCCCGGCAGCGGCGATAAAAGGTGCGTGAGCCATACAGGCTACGCTGGATGCGTACTGCATCAGCTTTACGTCAGGTGCACTGGGTGAAAGGAAATAGTTGGCAATGATTGCGCCTACCGGCTGGCCACCGAACTGACCGTATTCGGCGCTGTAAATATGCTTGTAGAGCCCGGACTGGGTAATTTCCGGCGAGTCCTCAAAGTCATCCAGCAGGTCCTGCCGCGAGACATTCAACAGTTCGATCTTGATGTTCTCTCGGAAGTTGGTGCGCTCGACCAGCAAGAGCAGGCCCCTCCAGGCAGACTCCAGTGCCTGGAAATCCGGGTGATGAAGAATCTCGTCCATTTGCTGGCTGAGTTTGGTATCGATCTCGGCGATCATCCGGTCGACCAGGCGTTTCTTCACCGGCTCTGCACTGTTCTGCGGCTTGAGCAGCTCTTCGATGAACGCCGACACGCCACGTTTGGCGATGCCGTAGGCCTCGTCGTCGGCACTCAGCAGCGTCTGGGCAACGATGTTGTCGAGGATGCTGTACTCGTCAGCCGTGCTGGCCGACTGCGAATTTTGCGGGGTAGTCATCATGGTGTCAGTGTCCTTTTACTGAAGTTTCGCGGCGCCAGAGCTGCTCAGCCCCAGCTCAGCAAGTACCCGCGCACGCGACTCGTCATCGGCCAGTGCTTGTTCAATGGCTTTGCGAAAGCTGGGGGTGTTGCCCAGCGGCCCCTTGAGCGCCATCAACGCTTCACGCAATGCCATCAGTTTTTGTAATTCGGGGATTTGCTCAACCAGGTGTGCAGGGTTGAAATCTTTCATTGAGTTGATCCGAACCTGGATGGCCAACTCTTCGACGCCGGTGTTGTCCTGCAAACGATTGGGCACGCTCAACGTCAAGCTCAACGCTTGTTTGGCCAGCACCTCATCGAGGGTGTTCTTGTCGATACCAATAGGCTTTCGATCTTCGAGCTTGCGCGAATCTTCACGCTGGCTGAAATCCCCCAGCACCAGCAACTTCAACGGCAGCTCGACTTCCTCTTGAGCACCGCCGATGGCGGGCTTGAAGGTGATATTGATACGTTCCTTGGGTGCTACCGAACCGTCTTTGGCCACGGTATTTCTCCTTTTTTGGTGGGCTCGAAAGCCTATTCAAGTACCGCTTCGAGATCGAAGTGGCACAACCTGCGATGGGTGACTTCCTTGCGCTCGCGCACGGCGTGGTCTTGGGGCAAAAGGTCGTAGCAGCGATGCAGGAGCCGGGCGACTTGAAAAGCCAACTCAGGCTCCCAACGCTCAAGGCCTGCGTGCTGTAGTTCAAGGTCGAGCTGTTCAAGCTGGATCTTGCCCAACTCATGCTTGCCCGCCCGAATGCACAACCTCGCCAGCGCCAATCGCCAATGAAAACGCGCTCGGTCACTGCACGCGGCCTGCACACCTTGCTTGAGCTCGCCGACCGCCGCCTTGAGCCCGTCCTTACGCAGCCTGGACATCACGGCCTGCAAAGCCGCTTCCCAAGGTTCGCTGCCGACATCGGCCACGACGCTGGCGGGCTCGGCCTTATGCAGATGACGGAGCACATGCAGCGCGATCCAGTCCGCCGTCGCGGCGTCGGCAAACCCGCTGCCGTCGTCAAACCTGAACTCGGGCAGGCTCGGCAGGCGTTGCAACAACAAGGCAAAATTCATTTCCAACTCGGTCATGGCCAGGTCAGCCTGCAGGGCTTCAAGGCACTCCCAGGCCATACGCAACCCGTCGAACCAGAACAACGCAGTGGCCAGGCTTACCTCGAGTTCCAGCAAAAGATCCGCGTAATGCCCCTGGTTAAAGCGATCCTGGAAGCGCTTGAGCTTGTCGGGTGCCGGCGCACGCAACGCCGTTACGCGCTCACTATTGGCGTCCGGGTAGTTGATGAGCGTCAGCCATGCCAGGGTTCGGCTCAGGCGCAAGGCACGCAGGTCAGTCGCACTCTGGCGTAACCACCAGGCACACAACGGGCGAGCCTGTTCCTGCAATGCACGCAGCAGTTTTTGCGCGTCTTTTTCGTTATTGACCGGCTGCTCGGGCTTGCGCAATTGCGTTGTCGCCTGCTTGACCTGGGCAATGACGCCCGCAAGCCCGCCAGGATCAGGTCGGCTTTGCGCAGCAAGTGCCAGGCGCTCCGACAATTGCCTGCGGATCGGCAACAACAAGGGCGCATCATCACCGAGGTGCTCGCCCCATAACGCGTCCAGGCTCGCGAGGTGCTCCAGGAGCGCCTGGAACAAGGGCAACTGGTCGGTAAGGGACAAGCTCTGCGCAAAGAGTGGCTCCAGCCGCAACACCAACCAATTAAACGCGGCGCTGCGGGTCCGCGACTTGGCGGGGTACACAACCGCCCAGTGCTGCTCACACAGATGACGCAGTAAACCGAGGCCAGCCAAAAGCCCGGGAAATGAATCACGCTGATACAGCGCCCAGGCCAACCAGGCTGCGACCCGCAGATCCTTGGACTGCTCACGCAGCAGGCCCTCGCTGTTCTCGCTGACCTTCTGCCAATCGGGCAGGCTTGCACCGTGAATCGATTGCGCCTTGCCAAGCTCGGATTCCAAGGCTTCAAACTCGCTCGAAAACCGAATATCACCGCCGGCAAAATTCCCTGGCGAACAAGGTTGCCGCGCAACTTCAAGGTAATAAGCATACAGCGTGTCTGAATAAAGCATTTTTGGCCGCAGAGAACTATTGCATGGTAAAAGCAGCAAACTTATTCCAATTAAACAAACCGGAACCCCATTTGATTCCTGTTCAATATTCAAGGAAGCAGTCGAACCTTAGCCATCCAACGAACAATCAGCAAGTCAAAGACCCATACTTAAGAAACTTCCTACACGCCAGTAAAATCAGGACCTGCGCAGCAAGCTGCGCAGTTAAACCAGTACAAACACCCCCTTTACCCTGTGCGGCCACGCACATACACCGCACACAGCGTGAGCAACTAACTGCACACATGCGCGCAAACATCGACCCTAAAAGCCGATAAAAACACCACAACTTTTAAACCAACCCAGCCCACAAACTTCCAACGCCTTTATTTCATTAGCCTTTGTCATTTCAGGCACGCTTCTTGTTATAGAGACTTGCCTGAACAGCATCCTCGCCGTTCAGGAATACCTACTCAATCAGACAAGGAAACCAGTCATGCCAACACCCGCGTACCTCTCTGTTACCGGTGTAAAACAAGGTTTGATCACGGCAGGCACATTTACCCAGGATTCGGTCGGCAACATCTATCAGGAGGGGCATGAGGATCAGATCCTCGTGCAGGCATTTGCCCATCAGGTGATCATTCCCCGCGATCCGCAGTCGGGCCAGCCAACCGGCCAACGGGTGCACAAACCGCTGATGATCAGCAAAGTCTTCGATAAATCCTCACCACTGCTGTTCAGCGCGCTGACCTCGGGCGAAGAAGTGTCGTGCCGGCTGGAGTGGTTCCGCACCTCCTCGGCCGGCACCCAGGAGCATTACTTCACCATTGAGCTGGAAGGCGCGACCATCGTCGACGTTCAATCGCGCATGCCCAATTGCCAGGACCCCGACAATGCGCACTTCACCCATTTGGAGGATGTGTATTTCACCTATCGCAAGATCATCTGGACCCACGAAGTGGCCGGTACGTCCGGCTCGGACGACTGGCGTAGCCCGGTCGCCGGCTAACCTCGGCTGATGCGGGCACGGCTGCCAAGGACGGCGCCGTGCCCGCTGCTGGCCGGCTACACCATCGCGAGCGGGTGCTTGCGTTTGGGTGCGCCGAATACACGGTCGATTGCGTCCAGGTCGTGCTCATCCAGCACCAGTTGCGCGGCACCGGCATTGAGCCGCACGTGTTCGGGTGTAACGGCCTTGGGGATGGCAATCACACCGTCCTGGCGCAAGACCCAGGCGAGTGATACCTGGGCCGGTGTCACCTCATGGCGTCGCGCGATTTGCTTGAGCGTGGGGCTGGACAGCAATTCACCGCCCTGGGCGATGGGGCAATAAGCCATCAATGGCAAGTGGTGCTGTTGCCACCACGGCAGCAGGTCGAATTCAATACCACGCTCTTCGATGTTGTAGAGCACCTGGTTGGTCGCACAGGCTGGGGAGGCAAGTTCTTGCAGGTCGGCCACGTCAAAATTGGAAACGCCCCAACGGCCGATCTTGCCGGCCTCGCGCAGGCGTTCAAAAGCTTCGACGGTTTCTTCAAGAGGGTATTGGCCGCGCCAGTGCAACAGGTACAGATCAATATAATCGGTGCCCAGGCGCTGCAGGCTGGCTTCACAGGCGCGAGGGACACCCTTGTGGCTGGCATTGTGAGGGTAGACTTTACTGACCAGGAACACCTGGTCACGCTTACCGCGAATGGCCTCGCCGACGACTTCTTCGGCACCGCCTTCGCCATACATTTCGGCGGTATCGATCAGGCTCATGCCCTCGTCGATGCCCAATTGCAACGCGGCGACTTCAGCCCGACGCTGGTCAGGGTTTTCCCCCATGCGCCAGGTGCCCTGGCCGATGACAGGCACGGGAACACCGGCCAGATCAATAGTACGCATGACAACCTCCTGATGAGTGTGCGGATTAACTGTGTGGCACTGACCGGACAAAAGGGTTCAATCGAAGTATGGTTAGCCTTTGCCAAGTCGCCAGGAAGAACCTGCAATGCTGTTTGTCGTCATGCTCGGGGGCAAGCACCCACGGGCCAGAATTGAAGTTCACGATGTGGTGTTCGCGGTGGCGGATACGTTGGAGGCGGCCTACCCGCAACTGCGCGACGGCTGGTTCGGCAGCCCCAAGGGCGTGCATATCGATTCGTGGATGGCCGTCGATGGCGTCGACGGCTGGAAAGTCGAGATCAGCCAGATGGCGCCGCAGGCGGATGCGCATCACCTGTACTTCATCAACCTCGGCGGCTATGAAGCCAACGCGTTTGGCGAGGCCCACCATTACCTGCTGCTGGTCGCCCGCAACAAAAAGGAGGCGATGAGCAAGGGCAAACAACAGATGCTGCGCCACTGGTCACAGGCGCATACCGACGGCGTCATGGATATCGACGACTGCCTGCCTATCGACCTGGTGGATGGGCGCTACGTCCACCTGGTGCAAGGCCCGCATCGACCGATCATCCAACAGAACGACTATATCGTCCTGCCCTGAGCCCTTACGCGTTGAGTGGCAGGGCTTTACCAAACAGGCGATTGCCATGGGTTTCGCCCTGGAAGGTATAGGTGGGTGAACCCAGCACCTCATAGCCGCGCCGCGGGTAAAAACCCAACGCGCGCTCGTTGCCCACCCACACGGTCGCCCACAGTAACGCCGCGCCATTGCGTGCAGCGTTTTGCTCCGCCGCTTGCAGCAATTGACAGCCCAGCCCGCAGCCGGTAAATCGCTCCTGGAGGTAGAGGCGTTGCAGCTCGGCAGTGTCGGCGGTGTCGATCATCGAGTGGCTGGCGTTGAGCTTGATCTGGGCAAAGCCGATCAGGTGGCCGTTGGTTTCAGCGACCAGCAGTGAAGTGCCTGGTTGCGCGATCAGTGCAGCGATGGCGTGCGGCGCAAAGGCTTGCAGCGCTTCATTGGCAATCGAGCTGCGAATACCTTCGGTGGCATAGGTGTCGAGGAACACCTGCATGCCCAATACGCCAATGCACAGGGAGTCCTCGGCGATGGCCTCACGAATGATGATGTTTGGGGTGTTGGTGGCAGGCATTGAGCATCCGTACTCGGGGTGGAAAAGATCAACGTTTTACCACGAAAGCCGGTGGCAGCAATTGCCTCTGTTACGTTGCCACAGTAGGGTTTACCCCTCGCCAAATCCGCAGGTGCCGCCATGAGCTTTTTTTCCGACCCTGACGCTGTCGCCCGCTACGCCGAAGGCCCCGTGCGGTTGGTGCCGGGTTTTGACGGACTGCAGCGCATGACCACGCTGCTGCTGCGCGAACGCGTGCCATCCACCGGCAATGTGTTGGTGTTGGGCGCGGGCGCGCCGCTGGTGGTGGCGCACTACGCCGGTTTCAGTTTTAAAGGCTGGGTGGGCTACACGCCGCGCTAGCGGCTTACCAACTGCCCGACGCCCCGCCGCCGCCGCTGGAACCACCGCCACCGGACGAACTGCTGCTGGAGCTGGAACTGGAGCTGCCGGAACTTGAACCCGACCCGCCGCCCGACCCCGAGCCACCATCGGAAATGCTCTGGATAAACACTATGAACGCCACGACGGAGGCCGCCGGTATCGCCAGTATCCAGCCCTGGTAACCGTGCCCGAGCATGAACCCCACCGCCACGTACACCGCTGCCACCACCAACGCACGCACAAGGAAGAAACGTGGTTTGGTCTTCCAGGATTCACGGATGACGAAGAACAGCCCCACGTACAGCGCCAACACCAAGGCGCCGCCAAATGGCAGCGCCAGCCAGTGCACGAAATTGACGCCCACGAAGTGGTCCACCACCAGCAACGCGATGATGTACGCCAGCGCTGCCACCACGCAGTAAAACACCGCGCGCGCCAGCCACAAGACGCCAAACGTGGCCCCGCCGATCAGCAGGGTCAGGGGAAAGGCCAGCAGGTACAGCGGCCATTCATGGCCCCCCGCATAAATCGCCAGCAGCACCGTCACCGCCACGGTGGCAATCAGCGCACGGCGCCAGTGCAGCTTGCCGGCGGCGATCAATACACCGCCGATGGCGCCGGCGATAAACGCCAGCAGTACCGCGATGATCTGCGGGTTAACCTGCGGCGCCGCCTGCTTCGGCAGGTCGCCGCCGTCCACCAGCATGGTCAGATCGTTGACCGCTTGCTGCACACCGCCCACGTAGTCGCCCTGGCGAAATGCCGGGGTGATGTGTTCTTCAATGATGCGATGGGCCAACAGGTCGGTGACGGTGCCTTCCAGGCCATAACCCACCTCGATGCGCACTTTGCGGTCGTCCTTGGCCACGACCAGCAGGATGCCGTCGTTGACGTCCTTGCGCCCCAGTTTCCAGGCGCGGAACAGTTGGTTGGCGTAGTCCTCAATGCTCGCGCCGCCGGTGGTGGGCACCAGCAGTACCGCGACTTGCGCGCCTTTGCGCTGCTCAAGGGCGGCAAGTTGGTCTTTAAGGCGTTGGGTGGTGCCGGCGTCGAGGGTGTTGGTGAGGTCGATCACCCGCTGGTCCAGGGTAACGCCGAGGGGCGAAGTCTGCGCCTGGGCGGTGCTCAGCAGCGCAACGAATACCAGCGCCAGTAGACTCAATACGGATTGCCGCAGAATCGCCATTATATTTGTTACCTGAAGTTTCTTCTTGGAGTCACCGACTTTACCTTATCGACGTATAACGCGTGACCCCACGCCTGCGACTATCTAAACTGCGCCCACGCGCGCATAGCAAAACGCCATCCAGGAGGACGCCATGAACCTAGAGCACCGCAACAACGTCAGTGTGATGGGCAATGGGATGGCGACCCTGGTGTTTTCCCACGGGTTCGGCTGCAACCAAGCCATGTGGAATTACCTGGCGCCGCCATTCATTGATCGTTTCCGCGTGGTGATGTACGACTTGGTCGGTGCCGGCCTGTCGGACCTCGGTGCGTTCGACAAAACCAAATACAGCACACTGGACGGCTACGCCCAGGATTTGAACGAGATTATCGAAGCCTTTGCCACGGGCCCGGTGATCCTGGTCAGCCACTCGGTCAGCGCAATGATCGCCACCCTCACCGACCGCCTGGCCCCCGGGCGCATCGCCGCCCATGTAATGGTCGGCCCCTCGCCGCGCTACATTGATGATGCCGGTTACGTCGGCGGTTTCCAGCGCAGCGACATCGACGACCTGCTCGACACCCTCGACAGCAACTACCTTGGCTGGTCCAGCGCCATGGCCCCGGTGATCATGGGCGCCCCCGCCCAGCCAGCATTGAGCGCGGAGTTGCGCGACAGTTTCTGCCGTACTGAGCCCGACATCGCCAAGCAATTTGCGCGGGTCACCTTTATGTCGGACAACCGCCAGGACGTGATCGGCCTGACCACCCCGGTGCTGATCCTGCAATCGAGCGACGACCTGATCGCCCCGGTCGCCGTGGGTGAATACCTGCATGGCGTGCTGCCCAACAGTACTTACTGCCTGGTGGACAACATCGGCCATTGCCCACACATGAGCGCGCCGCTGGCCTGTGCGGCGGCCATGGACAGCTTTCTGGCGCCGTGGGCGATTGCCGATGTCGGCTGAGCTGTTCGACAACGCCGCCTGCGCCCTGGCCGTCACCGCTGAAGACGGCACGATCCTGCAGGCCAACGCGCGGTTCAGCGAATGGCTGGGGTTCAGCAGCGCTGAACTGTGCGGGCGGCGCTTTCAGGATTTGTTGAGCATGGGCGGGCGGATTTTCCACCAGACGCACCTGGCGCCCATGCTGCGCCTGCGCGGCAGTGTCAGCGAAGTGAAACTCGACATGCTGCACCACGACGGGCACAAAGTGACCGTGCTGCTCAATGGCAACAAGCGCGAAGAGGCTGACGCGGTGATGTTCGACCTGGCCTTGTTCGGCACCACCGACCGTGACAAGTACGAACGCGAGCTGCTCAACGCGCGCCACATGGCCGAAGCACTGTTGCAGGAAAGAACCGCCACCGAAATCGCGCTGCAGCAAGCCCAGGCCGAGTTGAGCGAGGCTTACGCCATTGCCCAGCGCCGTGCGCTGTTTGCCGAGCAAATGGTGGCGATCGTCAGTCACGATTTGAAGAACCCTCTTACGGCCATCCGTATGGCATCCGACTTTCTCGACCGTGGCGAGCGTACGGCCAAGGAGCATCAGTTATTGGGCCATATCGCCCAGTCGTCCGAGCGCGCCCAGCGAATGATCGCCGACCTGCTGGACTTCACCCAGGCCCGGGTCGGCCACGGTATCTCTATCAAAGCCGCACCGTTGGATTTGCACGCGGTAATTGCATGCGCCGTGGATGAGTTGCGCATGGCCTTTCCCAAGGCCACGTTGGCGCATCACGCCCAAGGCCAGGGCGATGCCTGCCTGGATGCCGACCGTGTGCAGCAGATCATCGGCAACCTGGTGGCCAACAGCGTGGCGTACGGCGACCTGCATCAACCGATCACCGTCACCTCCAGGCTCTACGATAAAGGCTGTGAAGTGTCGGTACACAACTACGGCGCGGTGATTCCCCAGGCGTTGCTGGCCGGCCTGTTCGAGCCCATGACCCGTGGCACCGACCAGGGCAGCGATGTGCGCAGCGTGGGCTTGGGCCTGTACATCGTGCGCGAGTTGGCCAAAGTACACGGCGGCGATGTGGCGGTGAGTTCCTGCGCCCCCCACGGCACGACGTTTACCGTGAAATTTTAGAAACCGTACGCGGTGCCCTGCATGATCGGTTCCACGCTGCCGGTCAATATCACACCGCCCTGCCCGTCCCACTGCACCATGAGCGTGCCGCCGTCGCACTGCACCTGCACCGTTTCATCCAGCAGGCCGCGTCGAATGCCGTTGACCACCGCCGCGCAACAACACGAACCGGAGCCCTGCGGCACACCACCGCCGCGCTCCCAGATGCGCAGGCGGATATGGCTGCGGTCCAGCACCTGCACAAAATGCACATTGGTCCTGGCCGGGAACAACGGGTGGGTTTCGAGTGCAGGGCCGACGGCTGCCACGTCGACGGCGGCGATGTCCTCCACAAAAAAAGTGCAATGCGGGTTGCCCATGCTGCACGCCGCCGGGTCGCCCTGGATGGGCAAGCTGCGGGTATCCATCGCCTCGGCCAGCGGCACGGCTGCCCAGCCCAGCGACGGCTCGCCCATATCGACCGACACCTGCTGCCCCGCCGCGCGAACGCATTTGAGCAAGCCACGGTCGGTGCGCAGCACAATCGAATCGCGGCCGGTTTCATGCATCAAACGGTCGGCGACACCCCGTGTGGCGCTGCCGCAGGTCTGCAGCGGCGTGCCGTTGGGGTTCCAGAACTTGATGCGCGCAGCGGCGTCATCGCAATCGAGAACCACGGCCAGCTGGTTGAAACCGATACCGGTGTGGCGATTGCCCAGGCGGCGGGCGATCTGCGCAGTGATCGGGTCGCCCTGGCCACGGCGGTCGATGATGATGAAATCGTCGCCGTGGGCATGCATCTTCACAAACGGCAAGGTCATGGGGTGTCCTAGAGGCGAACTGGGTGGGAGGTCAGCATACGGGAGTTTCATCCAAGCCGATTCGCCAGCGTGCTAGCGTGGGCGCGTTACGGTCCGGCAGAGCCCGCCATGCAAAAAACCACCCTCATTTTTACCACACTGCTCGTCGCGCTTTCCCACACCGCAATAGCAGCCGCGCAAGCACCGAGCCTGTGCCAGCCGGCCACGTCGAACCCGGTAGCTCAGGCGCTGCTGGCCGCCGCGCAACGGCACTTGGCAGACCCGCCGCATCCCCTGCCCCATCTGCACACCGAAGGCACCCTGCCTCACCAGGGAATCCGCGAGCAAAGTATCGCCACCGAACAGGATTGGCCGGTGATGCGCCAGGCGGCCCTGGCGTGGCGGTTAAGCAATGACCCGCGCTACCTCAAGCAAGTCGACGACTACCTTGCCGCATGGGCCGAGGTGTACCAGCCGGATTTCAACCCGATCGACGAAACCAACCTCGACATGCTGATCACTGCCTATGCGCTCACCGCCGACAGCCTGCGCCCGGCAACCCGCGAGGCCAGCCGTCGCCTGATCAGCACATTGGGCAACGGCTACATCGCGCGCATCGAACAATTCCACAGGCAGAAAAAAGCCACCCAGACCAATAACTGGCAGAGTCATCGCGTAAAATTGGTCACCGTGGCGGGCGCCGCACTCGGCGACCAGGCGATGCTTGAGCACGCCCATCAGCTGTTTAAACAGCAGATCGCCGATAACGTGCTGCCTGAGGGTTCGGTGACCGACTTTCAGGACCGCGACGCCCTGCATTACGTGGTCTACGACCTCGAACCGTTGGTGCAAGCCGCGCTGGCAGCCAAGCCCAACGGCGTCGGCGGCGACTGGCTGACCCTGCGCGCGAACGGCGCGTCCCTGGCGGCCGCCCTTGATTGGCTGGTGCCATATGCCAATGGGCAGCGCAGCCATCAGGAGTTCGTGCACACCCATGTGCAATTCGACAAAGACCGCGCTGGCGTGGGTGAAGCCGGTTACAGCGGCACCTGGCAACCCAAGAGCAGCGCGACGTTGTTCTGGCTGGCGGCGCAATTGGACAAGCGTTACTTGCCCGTGGCCACGCAATTGGCAGCGCAGCCGGCCGACTGGATCAGTGCCTGCTATTTGAAGTAAGCGCGGCTAGACTGGCCGCACTGCCCTTTGCAAAGGATTGACCATGCTCATTGTGTTCAGTGGCCTGCCCGGCACCGGTAAAACTACGCTTGCCAGCGAACTGGCACGCCGAACGAGGGCGGTTTACCTGCGTATCGATGTGATCGAACAGGCGCTGCGCAGTTCAGGCGTATTGGCCGGGGATGTGGGGGCCAGCGGCTATGGCGTGGCGAATGCGCTGGCGCTGAGCAATCTGCGCTTGGGGCAGATTGTGATTGCTGACGGCGTGAACCCGGTCAAGGAAAGCCGCGCGGCGTGGCGGGCAGTGGCTAGGGCGGCAGGTGTTGAGTGGCTGGATATTCAAGTTATCTGTTCGGACCACCAGGAACATCAGCGCCGTGTCGAAACCCGCGCGGGTGATATTGCCGGGCTGGCTCCGCCGACTTGGCCGTCGGTATTGGCGCATGAGTATGAGCCTTGGGATGAACCGCCGCTGACAGTCGACACCGCGCTGGTGACGGCGGATCAGGCCGTAGAGTTGATTCTGACGCACATCCAAGCCACAACAAGCCCGCTCGCCACACGTTAAAGCACTGCCCCCATCGCCTTCATCAACACCGGATCGCGCCCATAAATATCCGGCGCGTACACCAGCGCGCCCTGGCGGTCGACTTCCACCGTCCAGTACCCCAGCAACACCGGCACCGGCGTCGCCAGCCGGAATTCATGGGTCACCCCGGTGGCGAGCAATTCGTCGGTGCGCGCGCGTTCGGCCGGGGTTACCAGCAGGTCGCGCAGCAGCAACGGTTGCTCAACCCTCACACAGCCGGAACTGAACGCTCGCGGGCCTTTGGTAAACAGCGGCTGGCTGGGGGTGTCGTGCAAATACACCGAGTAGGGGTTGGGAAAGCGCATCACGATTTTGCCCAGCGGGTTGCGCGGGCCGGCGTCCTGGCGCAGGAGAATGTTGCCGGGGCGCGCCCAGTCGATCTGTTCAGGCGCCAGCGGGCGGCCCTCGGGGTCGAGCACTTGCAGGTTCTGCTGGCGCAAATATTCGGGGTTGAGGCGGATAGCCGGGAGTTTGTCCTCGCGCATGATGGTCGGCGGGATGGTCCAGGTCGGGTTCAGGGTCAACCGGGTAATGCGCGACTTGAGCAGCGGCGTCTGGCGTTCGGCGCGCCCGACTTGCAGGCGGGTTTGCCACACGGGGATGCCGCTCTGATAGACGCTCAGCTGCGCGGCGGCGACGTTGACCAGCACGCCTTCGGGCTCCAGGTCCTGGGCCAGCCAGCGGAAACGCTCAAGGTTGATGCGCAGTTGGTCGCGGCGCATCGCCGGGCTGATATTCAGCTCGGCCACGGTGCCCGCGCCGATCACGCCGTCGGCCTGCAAGGAATGGCTAAGTTGGAAGGCCTTGACCGCCTTGACCAGTTCGTCACGGTATTGCTTGCCATTGCCGGTGGGCGCCTTGGCCAGGTAGCCGCCGTGGTACAAGCGTTGCGCCAGCTCCGGCACGCGCGCATCGTCCATGCCGGGGCGCAGCAATGGGCCGCTGGTGACCGGGTCCCAATGCGGTAAGGGTTGCAGGCGCACGGTGGCATAGGCATTGCGCAAACTGCGATAAAGGTCGGCGCTGGGGCGCGCCTGGTCGAAGGCTTGGGCCATGTCTTGCAAGCCGCTGGCGGCGAAGGCCAGCACCTCGGTATTCGGGTCACGCGTAGGCGGCTGGGAATGCCACAGCGGTTCGAAGCGCGATTGCTGCAAGCGCCCGTAGTGCAGGTCCTGCAGGGCTTGCAAGTACTGGCGGCTGACGTCGATATCGCTGCACAGCACGTTCGCCGTGGCGTCCGCCGTGGGCAGGCTATAGTGGGTGGGGTCCAGGCCGTCGTCGGCCAGCATCAGCAACTGCGCGTGCAAGGCTTGGCGGCGATCATCGGCGGACCACAGCGGCACATCACCCTGCTGCTGGTACAACGCTTGCAAGCGCGATTGGGCCGCAGCGTCGATGTGCGGAGCGAGGCTGGGGCAAACGCTGGGTAACTGCGCGAGGGCCTGTTGCACCGGGGCCATTTGCAAAGGGCTTGGGGAAACAACCGGCACCTCACCCGCCGGCAGCTCATCGGCTGTCGCGACCAGTGGTGCAACGAGCAGGCAAATGCTCAAGTAACATGCGTGTTTTTTGAACAATTGACTTGGCTCCAATCCACAGCGGGGGACGCTTTGTAGATGCTGACTTTTATGTGCCGCTTCGGTTTGATCACCGTAACCCTGGCTACGCTGAGCAATTTTGCGCTCGCCGCCAATGGGAATCCTCCTAACTTGTATAGCAGCCTGGCGCGCTCGGCTCCAGAACTCAATCCCACTGTACTGAAAAGCGCCCTGAGCGCCGTGCAGTGCGCGGTCAATAACGGCGAGGAACGCTCAGAACGCCTGGCAGTTATTGACTACTCCCAACCCTCGACCGCTCGTCGGCTGTGGATCTTCGACTTACGTAAAAAGACCTTGGTGCTGCGCGACCTGGTGGCCCACGGGGCAAACTCCGGGGAAAACTTCGCCACCCAGTTTTCCAACCTCGAAGGCAGTCATCAGTCCAGCCTGGGTTTGTTCCGTACCCAGGAAAGCTACCTCGGCGCCCACGGCTATTCGTTGCGCATGGACGGCCTGGAGCCCGGCTTCAATGATCAGGCCCGCGACCGTGCGTTGGTGATTCACGCCGCCGACTACGTCAACTCTGCGTGGAGCAAGCGCGAAGGCCGCATCGGCCGCAGCCAGGGTTGCCCGGCCGTACGCCCGCAGGTGGCGCGCCAGGTGGTGGATAAGCTCAAGGATGGGCAGTTCATGTTTTCCTGGTATCCGGACCAGCGTTGGTTGAAGTCTTCAACCTATCTCAACTGCAAGCCCCAACAGGTGGCGAGTAGTCGTACAATCCGTGGTGGTTAGCCTGTCCCCACAGATAAAAGAGAGCGTCGCATGCTTCTACACCACTCCACCTGGATCGAGATCGGGCAGTTTCTGGAACGCAGCCGCACGGTAGTGATCCCCATCGGCTCCAACGAGCAACACGGCCCCACCGGCCTGCTGGGCACCGACTGGATGTGCCCGGAGATCATCGCCCAAGAGGCGCAAAAGAGCGCCGACATCCTGATCGGCCCGACCTTCAATATCGGCATGGCCCAGCACCACCTTGGTTTTCCCGGCACCATTTCCTTGCGCCCTTCCACCTTCATCGCCGCGATTGGCGACTGGGTGCGCTCGTTGGCCGGGCACGGTTTCGAGAAGATCCTGTTTCTGAATGGCCACGGCGGCAATATCGCCACCATTGAAGCGGCGTTTTCCGAGCTGTACGCCGAGGCCAGCTTCGCGCGGCGCCCGGCCGGTTTCGCGTTGAAACTGGTGAACTGGTGGGATCTGGAAGGCATTTGCGACCTGGCTCAGCGCCAATTCCCGGTCGGCCACGGCAGCCATGCCACGCCGTCGGAAATTGCGGTGACGCAGTGGGCGTATCCGGATTCGATCAAGTCTGCCGAGTATTCACCGCAAATCGCCAACACCGGGCCGATCCGCGAAGCGTTGGACTTCCGCGCACGCTTCCCCGACGGGCGCATGGGGTCGGACCCGGCCCTGGCGACGGTGGAAAAAGGCGCTGAGTTGGTGGCGTTGGCGGCCAAGGGCTTGGTCAAGACGGTCGGCAGCTTCAGCAACGAAGTGAAACCTTAAGCCCTGCGCATAACAAAATGTGGGAGGGGGCTTGCTCCCTCCCACATTGGAACTGTGTGTAGTCTTTAGTTACTTGCAATCCTGCGCCGCCAGCTCAAGCCGCGACGGCTTGATCGCCGAGGCCAGCGGCTTGCGCTCGTACAGGAACACTTTGGTGCCGTCCTGGGATTTGTAGGCCTCCAGCACGTCATCGGCGGCAATCTTGCTGGTCAACACCACCTTGGCGTGACGAGAGTTTTGCGTCACGGTCGAAGTGATGCCGTGTTTTTCAAGCTTGGGCAATACGCATTGCAGGTAGCTTTCGGGCGTTTTGTTAGTTTGCAGGGTCAAGGTCGGAGCGTTGGGAGCAGTGATACAACCGGTCAGCAACAAGGAAGCAAAAGCCAGGGCCGGGACGAAAAAAGAGCGCATAAACATTCCTGAAAATAACCAATAGGGTTCACATCGATCCGCACATCATCCGGCGCGGACCAGGGCCTTGAGCGACGCGTCGAACTGCTTCAACGCATCAAGCTGCACATCACGTTGCTGTTCAATCTGCGCGGCAATCTCGGGCGCCGCTTTGTCATGCACCCATACCGACGGCACCTGCTTGTGCACCGAACCTTCGGCTTTGGCGATGTATTGCAGGTCCGCATCATAGAAGCGTGCCACAAAACGCGCCTCGACCACGTCGTTGCGCTGGGTCAGCAGTTGGTTATGGGTATCGAGCATCACCACCACATCCGGGTGAGCCTGCACCAGTTCATCCAGGCTGCTATAGACAGTGACGATGCGAAAAGTGCCCTGCAATGAACTCATCAACCAATCAATCGCCAGTTCCGGGTCGGAACTGTTGACGAAGGCCTCACGGATGCGCCCGTCAAGGGCATCCTTGGCGCCGTTCATGGCCATGGCGTGGTAGCGTTCAAGGTAACTGAGGTTGTCGCGGGTGTTTTCGCTGTACAACACACCCACTGACTGCACGTGCTGCAGGGAGTCTACGCTACCGACGAGTGGCAGCAAATGGCCTGTACGCAGATCATCAGCAAATGCCGGGCTGGTCAGGACCACACTCCCGAACATCAGCATCATTAAACCCAGTTGGATAATCGTCCTCATCGCGCATTTCCTTGATCAGCGTCTCGATGGGCTGATTGTCCGCTTTTGGCACAAAAACAGAACGTGTGATCCTTGATGGTGACTATCATTTGAACCGATAGTGTCAGGTATCTCGACCTCTATAAAAATATAAGGACCCCACCATGAAGCCCCACCAGAAAACCTTCGACCGCATCCGCGAAGCCGTCTTGCCGGAGTTTCGCGAGCGGGTCGCCGATTACCTGGTCGACTATGAAACCGTGTTACAGGACGAGGCCGCCGACGCCGACCAGCGTTACGCCAGCGCCCAGCAACTGCGCGGTTACCTGCGCGGCTTGAACACTACGCGGGTGCTGGGCATGGCCGATTGGGAAGACCTGGACCGGCGCGTGGCCCAGGAATGGATGTAAACCCTTAGAGCGGTGGGCGTTGGAGGTTGACCCATGCCTGCACCGACGGCCGCTGCCATTGGCGCTGTGCGTATTCCACGCATTCGGCCGGCACACTGTCACCGTTGAGGATCAGACGATTGAGCATCACCGCCAAGTCAAGGTCGGCAATCGACCACTCGCCGAAAAGGTGTCGTGGGTTACCGGCCAACAGCGCCTGCGTCGCACTGATCAACTTGCTCGCCGCCGCTTCGGCCACACGCGACAACGGCGGCATCTTCTGCCCGTAAAACACCACCAGCGTCGAGCGTTCCTGGCGAATCGGCAGCAAGTCGCTGCGCAGCCACGCCTGCACCTGACGCGCCCTCGCCCGCTGCTTTGGGTCGGCCGGGTACACCGGCGTTTCGGGATAGGCCTGTTCCAGGTATTCGGTGATTGCGGAAGATTCCGACAGGGCAAAGTCGCCTTCCACCAACGTCGGCACACGCTGGGTGAGCGACAGTTGGGTAAAGTCCGCCGTCTGGTTTTGCGCGGAGTCCAGGTCCAGGGTGAGCGTGTCGAACGCCAGGCCTTTTTCGCGCAGGGTCACGAACACGGACATGGCGTAGGGGCTGGTGAATTGGGCATCTACATATAGGCGCAGCCGGGGCGAATTCATAGCGGGTCTCCTGAGGTGAACACCCAACCTACGAGATCAGCGGCAAGAATGACAATGCTTGCTTTTTATAGGGGTATTACCGGCAGGAATACCCGCAGTAGGCGTGCATGAACAGCCTTGCCACCTCACCTATCCGTATTAAAGTCCGCCACGACTATTTGTTCTCTAATACTTTATCAAAGAGATAAGCCATCATATTATTCAAGAATTTCTCTTGGCCGTTATCGACTGCAGTGCCTGCCACTTCAGCATGCATAAGATCCACATCACACATCGCAACCACTCGCTCCTCAGTACCCCCTACCGTCCAGAAAAGCACATTAGCACCGGCGGTCGCTAACACCCTGCTCCCCGAAGGAAGTTGTGCCGACGTTATTGCCATTGCTGAAGCCCCTTTTAGCGTCACGCCAGAAGAATCACCAAAATAACTGCTTAAATTTTGGGTCACAGAGGACACTCCGCTGTACTCCCCTAAAATAGAGCCAGCAAAGGAACCGGTATGTCCAAATTGCTTTAGAACAACAGGCCCTCCTGCACACGGAGTCACATCGAACGTCAATAGTACAACACCGCCTAACGCAGCATACTCTTTCAACCGAGCGGCTTCTGCTATGGTGAAATTACTGTTAAAGAGACCAATAGAAAGCACATCATACCCAGCTTTTAATTGAGCGGCCGTTAACGGTGAAGAAAGGACATCTTTTGATGCATCTAAAAAACGTACAGCCTCGATTTTATTATAAATCCCACTTACCCCATAATTGGAAGGCTCGTTAACTTGCACCAGCAATCTGGTATAACTGGGATTACCCACTGTGGGGCCGCAAAATCCAAACTTGATGACCGGCAATGCAACGGGCTTAACCGGCGCGGTTCGGCAGCAGTGATGATGATGGTGCACATGTACATGCACGTGCACCGCTGAGCTGTCGTCGCAGCAGTCATTATGGTGCTCATCACAACTCACGTTACAAGACACTTTACATGGAGATTGGTTTGAATCAGACATGATCGACACTCCCATGGCCGTGAGCGTTCACCGCACCGGCGGGTTGATAGTGAATACTCAGCGCTCAGCGGTTCCGAGGCTGACTCACTGGCACTACATACCTAACCCGGCGCTCAGTCTACTGTCATAAATAACAGGTTTTTCTGCACATAAACTCTGTTGAAATGCCCGAGCCCCTCGGCGTGATCAATCGCCCTAACCCGAGAAACCACCGGCATTCAGAAACTCCCGCTCTTGCACCGTGGTAGCCCTGGCCAACACCTCGTTGCGATGCGGGAAACGCCCAAACCGTTCGATGATCGCGGCATGCTCCCTGGCCCAGTAGTAGGTGCTGGCATCCAGGCGCTGGTTCAACGCCAATGAACGCTGCTGATCGGTCGGGTCTTCCGAGTGCTCAAACGGCAGATAGCAGAACGCCCGCAACTGGGGCTCGATCAACTGATCCAGCCCGGCGTCCACAATGCGCTGCGCATACAGACGTGCCAGCGGGTCGGTAGCAAACATATGCGCCGTACCGCGAAAGGCGTTGCGCGGGTACTGGTCCAGCAGGATCAGCAACGCCAGCGCGCCGTGCGCCGATGCCAGCCAGCCTTCCAGCTCGCGCCGGGCGGCTTGCATATGCGTGGTGTGGAAGGTGTCGCGAAACGCCGCGTCGAAGGCGTCGTCCTTGGCAAACCAGCGCTTGGGCCCCGCCTGCTTCCAAAACTCAATCACCGCCTCGGCCGGCTGCCCATTCATGTTCGTCATCATGCCTCCCTGTTCACCGCAGACAAAGCCCTGCTGATTTCATCATTGACGCCGTAAGAATCCATTAAGTTTCCGCTCTGGAGCCGCTCCTGCGTCGGGGCACTCGTCGGTGGTGCTCGGTGCTTACGGCTGGGCGTACATTAAGCCAATCCGCACGCTCTACTACAACATGAGCATCAGCATCGAGGCGCTGGGGCTGATCGCGGGCCAGTGGAGCTCAAGGGTGATTTCCGGGGGGGTTATCGCCAGCCTGAACGACAGCGTCGGGACGCTCGGCTACATCATCATTCGCAACACTGCCTATCCAATGTGGGAGCGGGCTTGCCCGCGATAGCAGCGTGTCAGTGCCGAATGTGCTGGCTGACCCACCGCAATCGCGGGCAAGCCCGCTCCCACATTATTTATCTCGTGTTAGGCCAATTCATTCCGCAGTTGCCGCGCAGCGGTCACCATATGAATCAACGCCGCTTCGGTCTCCGGCCAGGCACGGGTTTTCAAGCCGCAGTCCGGGTTGACCCACAGGCGCTCGGCCGGAATCCGCTGGGCCGCCTTGCGCAGCAGGTTGGCCATTTCCGACGCATCCGGCACGCGTGGCGAGTGAATGTCGTAGACGCCTGGGCCGATGTCGTTCGGGTAAGCAAAGGCTTCGAACGCGTCGAGCAGCTCCATGTCGGAACGTGAGGTCTCGATGGTGATCACGTCGGCGTCCATCGCCGCGATGGACTCGATCACGTCGTTGAACTCGCTGTAGCACATGTGCGTGTGGATCTGGGTTTCGTCGCGCACACCGCTGGCGCACAGGCGGAACACTTCGGTCGCCCAGTCCAGGTAGTGCTGCCACTGCGCCTGGCGCAACGGCAAGCCTTCGCGGAAGGCGGCTTCGTCGATCTGCACGATCTTGATGCCGGCCGCTTCCAGGTCGACCACTTCATCGCGGATCGCCAGGGCGAGTTGACGGGCCTGCACTTCGCGGCTCACGTCTTCGCGCGGGAACGACCACATCAGCATGGTCACCGGGCCGGTCAGCATGCCTTTCATGACCTTGTCGGTCAGGCCTTGGGCGTAGCGGATCCACTCCACGGTCATGGCTTGCGGGCGGCTCAGGTCGCCAAAGATCACCGCGGGCTTCACGCAACGCGAACCGTAGCTCTGCACCCAGCCGAAGCGGGTGAACACGTAGCCGTCGAGTTGCTCGGCAAAGTACTCGACCATGTCGTTACGCTCGGCTTCGCCGTGTACCAGCACGTCGAGGCCAAGGTTTTCCTGCACTTCGACGGCGTGCTTGATCTCGCTGTGCATGGCTTGGACGTATTCGGCTTTGCTCAACTTGCCGGCCTTGTAGGACTGGCGGGCCAGGCGGATCGACGCGGTTTGTGGGAACGAACCGATGGTGGTGGTCGGGAACAGCGGCAGGTTCAGGCCGGCGCGTTGCTTCTCGATACGCTGGGCAAACAGCGACTGGCGCTGGCTGTCCTTGGCGGTAATCGCCGCCACACGGGCTTGCACCTCAGGCTTGTGGATCCGTGGCGAGGCCGCACGGGCGGCTTGCACGGCGCGGCTTTCAGCCAGGGCGGCGAGCACATTGGGGGCTTCTGGCGCGTTGACGGCCTGGGCCAGCACCGCGACTTCCGAGCACTTCTGCACGGCGAAGGCCAGCCAGCTTTTCAACTCGGCATCCAGTGTGTCTTCGCGGTGCACATCAACCGGGCTGTGCAGCAGCGAGCAGGACGGCGCCACCCACAGGCGATCACCCAATTTCTCATGCGCGTGCTGCAAGGTTGCCAGGGCTTTTTCCAGGTCGCAGCGCCAGACGTTACGGCCATTGACCACACCCAGGGACAACACTTTATACGCCGGCAAGCGATCAAGAATGGTCGGGTACTGATCCGGTGCGCGCACCAGGTCGATGTGCAAGCCATCCACCGGCAGGTTAGCGGCCAGGCCGAGGTTTTCTTCCAGGCCACCGAAGTACGTGGCCACCAGTTTTTTCAGCGGGTCGCGCTGGATCTGGTTGTAGGCACGCTCAAAGGCGTTTTTCCATTCTTGAGGTAGATCGAGTACCAGGATCGGCTCGTCGATTTGCACCCACTCCACGCCCAGGTCAGCCAGGCGCTGAAAGATCTGGCCATACAACGGCAGCAAGCGGTCGAGCAGGTCGAGCTTGTCGAAGTCGCCGCCCTTGGCCTTGCCCAGCCACAGGTAAGTCAGCGGGCCGATGACGACAGGCTTGACGTTATGACCGAGGTCGCGGGCTTCTTTGACCTCTTCGAACAGCTGTTCCCAACCCAAGTGGAAGTGCTGGTCGGCGCTGAATTCAGGCACCAGGTAGTGGTAGTTGGTATCGAACCACTTGGTCATTTCCTGGGCGTGGGCACCGCCGCAGCAGCTGTCGCTGACGCCACGCGCCATGCCGAACAGCGTGTGCAAGGTGGCTTTGCCATCGGCTGGGCGGAAGCGCTCGGGGATCACGCCGAACATCAGCGAGTGGGTCAGTACCTGGTCGTACCAGGCGAAGTCACCGGCCGGCAGCAGCTCGATACCGGCCTGTTTCTGCAGCGCCCAGTGAGTTTTGCGCAAGTCACGGCCAACCGCACGCAGGCCGGCTTCGTCGAGTTCGCCTTTCCAAAACGCTTCCTGCGCTTTTTTCAGTTCACGATCGCGTCCAATGCGCGGAAATCCAAGGGAATGAGCGACTGCCATGACTTACAACTCCAATGTCGATATTGATGGCAGCCATTGTCGACAGACACTCATAGTGAGACAAACTCATTTTATTCTAGATCGTCACAAGATCCGCTCATGTTGAAGCGATGTGCAGATAGAACGCGTGAAACATGAAATACGCACAGCCGGCCAGCGCCAACCCCATGCAGCGGTTGAACACCGTAAATGCCGACGCCCCGTTGATGCGCCTTCCCAGCACGGCGCCCAGCAAGGCGTAGGCCCACGGCGCACCAACGGCGCCCAGCCCCAGCAACGCTGAAACCCCGGCGATGGACGCCCCGGTAATATGCGCTGCCGGCAACATCACACTGGTAATCGGCAATACCGCGACGATGCCCTTGGGGTTGAGCAACTGAATCACCAGGCCATTCCAGAACGTGAGCGCCTTGGTGGGCGCGCTTGAAGACTCTTCAACCACCGTGCGGGCGGTGAACACTTGGTAGGCGAGGTACAGCGTGTAAACACCGCCGACCAGCGAGATATACGGCAGCGCCGCCTGGGAAATGATCGCCTCGCCGGTGTAGCCAAACAGCACGAACATCAGCAGCATCGCGCTGCCCACGCCGAGGTAGAACCCGCTGGAGCGCCGGAATTTGCCGGTGAGCCCGGCATTCAGGCCCATCAGGTTCACGGGGCCGGGGCTGTACATGACGCTGAAGGCGTAGAGGAAAATGTCCATGGGAAACCTGCAGTAGGAGTAGTCAGACGAGTCTACTGAGGCGGTTTGCGCGCAATCTTGTACGTTTGTGGTTCAGCTCTGCGCTTGTTGTGCGAACCACGCCATGACCACCGCGCACCCTGTGTGCGACGCTGCCATCGGTTGCAAGCACAGCGCATACACCCCGCCCGTTTCCAGCGGCTCCCCCAACGGCACTACCAGCACGCCTCGTTCGATGGATTCGGCGGCCAAGGTCAGGTCGGTCATCGCCACGCCCAGCCCGCGCGCGGCGGCGTCCAGCGCCAACTCATCAAGGTTGAAGGGAATGTGCCGGTAGTCCTCCAGCACGCCGGCGCCGTTGGCGGCCAGCCATACGCGCCAGTCTTGCTGGTCGACCGAACGGTGCAGCAGCGCCACATGCCGCAGGTCGGCAAGCGTGGCTAACGGCTCCAGGGTGGGTGCACACACCGGCACCAGTTTTTCCTGAAACAACGTCAGGCAGGCAGGATCACTCGGCGGCTTGGGCAAGTACTGAATATAGGCATCGCTGTCGCCAGCCGGCTCGACCACTTCGGTGGCAACCGTCTCGATAGCCAGGGAAATGTCCGGGTGCAGCCGGTAGAAATCACTCAGTTTGGGCAGCAGCCAACGCACGGCCAGCGACACATGCAGACGAATACGGAACGGGCGTTTCTGCGGCGAGATGCGCTCCTCCAGCACGCTGAGTTGCGCCAGGATACTGCGTGCGCTGGTCAGCACCTGCTCGCCTTCGACCGTCAGCCGCAGGCTGCGACTGGTGCGGGTGAACAACGCCACGCCGAAATGACTTTCCAATTGCTGGACCTGGCGGCTGACCGCACTCTGGGTCAGGCACAGCGCCTGCGCGGCCTGGGTGAAACTGCCGCTGTCGCTGACGGCCACCAACGCCTGCAAGCCTTGTAAAGAGGGCACGTGACGGAGCTTATCCATGCGTTTTCCGAATAGCTGGATGATTTTATAACGTTGGTTGTATCACCCAAGCCCCTATAAATTCCAGCCATCGACTTAAATCATCCATGCGATCAACGCATGCAGCAGAGGTCACCATGGACAATATCTGTGGCTGGATAGCCCAAACCGAACCCCTGCCCGCCCGCAGCGCCTTGACGGGCACGCAACAGGTTGACTGGCTGGTGATCGGCGCCGGCATCACCGGGCTCTGTGCCGCGCACAGCCTGGCGGCCATGCACCCTGAAGCGCGTATCGTGATCATCGACCGCCAGTGCGCGGCCCAAGGTGCTTCCGCGCGTAACTCCGGGTTTGTGGTGGCGCACGAACACCCGAGCGAAAGCGAGTTGCTGGGCAATGTGGGCTTTGAGGGTTTCGAGGTGGACACCGCGATCTCCCGCGCGGCGAGTGACGAGGTGCGCCAACGCATCACTCGCCATGCCATCGACTGCGATTTTCGCGACAACGGTTACTTCTTCGCGGTGCATGACACCGACAAGCTCGATCACGTCGACAGCAAACTCGCCACCTTGCTCGCCCTCGGCGCCTCTGCGCAATTTCTGCAAGGCGACGCCCTGCACCAGAAGCTCGGCACCGCGCATTACCAGGCCGGGATCTGGTGCGGCAATGGCAACGCCCTGCTGCAACCGGCCAAGTACGTGAAGGGTTTGCTGGCGGCGTTACCGGCCTCGGTCAGCCTGTTTGAACACACCGACATCAGCGGCCTTGAGCGCATGGGCAACGGCAGCATTCGCGCGACCAGCCCTGGCGGCAGTATTCAAGCGCGGCAAGTGCTGGTGTGCCTGAACGCCTTTGTGCCGCGCGTAGGCCTGGACCGCAGCGCCACCTTCCCCATGGAACTCAGCGCCAGCCTCACCCGCCCGCTGACGGAAAAAGAATGCGCCGCCGAGCCGTGGGGCGTGTTGTCCACGCGGCCACTCGGCGCCACGGTACGCCTGACCCCGGACCGGCGCATGATGATCCGCAACACCGCCGAGTACCGCACGCACGACTTGTCCAACGCCGACTTGCTGCAGCGCCGCCAGCACCATGTGCTGGGTTTGCAACGGCGGTTCCCGTGGCTGACCGAGCAAGACATCCATTACACCTGGACCGGCCACCTCAGCGCCTCGCGGTCCGGCCAGCCGTACTTCGCCAAGGTCGAAAACAACCTGTACGCCATCGCCGGCTGCAACGGTTCCGGCGTTGCGCGCGGCACCTTGTGGGGGCGATTGCTCGCCGAGTGGGCCTCGGGGCACAGCTCGCCGTTACTGCAGTCGGTCATCCAGCGTGCGCAACCGGGCTGGTTGCCGCCGCGCCCACTGTTCGACCTTGGCGCCCTGCTGCGCATGCGCATTGAAGCCGTGCGCGCCCGTTCCGAAATCTAACAACAACAAAGGTGAATGCAATGCACATCAAGCGATTGTCCGTGGCGGTAATGCTCGGTGCGTTTTCGGCGGCCGGCTATGCTGCTCAAGAGGTGAATATTTCCAACTGGAACGGCTATATCGCCGACGACACCCTCAACCGCTTTACCCAGGCCACCGGCATCAAGGCCACCTACGACATTCATGACAGCAACGAAGTGCTCGAATCCAAGTTAATGACCGGCAACACCGGCTACGACGTGGTCAGCCCTTCGAACCACTTTTTGTCGCGGCTGATCAAGGCCGGGGCGATCCAGCCGCTGGACCGCAACCAGTTGCCGAACTGGAAAAACCTCGACCCGCTGCTGATGAAAAAGCTCGAGGTCAACGACCCCGGCAACCGCTACGGTTTCCCCTATATGTGGGGCACGGCGGGCATCGGCTACAACGTCGAAAAAATCAAGGCGATCTTCGGCAACACCGACGTCACCCGCTCCTGGAAGATGTTCTTTGACGAAGACACGATCAAAAAACTCAGCAGCTGTGGCGTGGCGATCATCGACAACCCCACACAGATCCTGCCCATCACTCTCAACTACCTGGGCCTGCCCCACCACAGCCATGCGCCCGCCGACTATAAACAGGCCGAGCAGGCCTTGTTGAAGATCCGGCCCTACGTCCAGTACTTCCACGCGTCCAAGTACATCAGCGACTTGGCCAACGGCAATATCTGCGCGGTGATCGGTTTCAACGGCGACGTGGTGCAAGCCGCCGCCAGCGCCAAGGAAGCCCACAACGGCATTCAGATCGCCTATTCCATTCCCGAAGAAGGCTCGACGTTGTGGCTGGACATGGTGGTGATGCCCAAGGCCGCGCCGCATGAAAAGAACGCGTACGCCTATATGAACTACCTGCTCGACCCCAAGGTGATCGCCAACATCAGCAACAGCATCCACTACGCCAACCCCAACAGCGCAGCGGATGAATTCGTCGACCCGGCGGTGAAGCAGGACCTGGCGATCTACCCGCCGAAAAGTGTGATGGACAAATTGTTCATCGTCGAAGACTTGCCCCCGGCCATTGCGCGGCTGGCTACCCGGTTGTGGACCAAGCTCAAGACGAACACCTGAGCACGCAGGAAGTGAACACATTTTGTTGTGGCAAGCCCGCTCGCCACAACAAGCCGCTTGCCACAGCATCGCATTCACCACAGCCTCTGCGCGCTGAAATAGACTGTGCGGGTACTTATTGGGAATCTTTATGACACAACCCAGCGAAGACCTTTCGATACGCAAGCTGGAAGCACTCCCCGAGCAGGTTCGCGTGCTCGAAGCGCAAGCCGTTGCCGAAGGTTTCAGGTTCCTGACGCGGCTTATCACCGAATGGGAAAACCGCGTAAACCGGTTTGACCAACCGGGTGAGTGCCTTTTAGGCGTCTTTCGTCACGACCAATTGATTGGCGTCGGCGGTGTTTCCTGCGACCCCTATGCCGGCTCCGCAATTGCTCGCCTGCGCCGGGTCTACATCGCTCCCGCGGCGCGAGGTCAGCGTGTCGGCAAGGCCTTGATAGAGCAGCTGCTGAAACACGCCGCGATTCATTTTCAAGAAGCACGTCTATCCACCGATACGCCGCAAGCCGCGCAGTTTTATCTGCGCTGTGGCTTTCAACTCATCGACGACGACACTGCAACGCACGCAAAATCGCTGAAAGCGCGGGCCTCAACACCGTATTGAGGCGCCGCGCGTACCGCCCTTACAGCAACGGAATCGAATAACTCACAAACACCCGATTCTGATCCTGGTCGCGTGCCACTTCACTGCGCGACACGCCGTTACGCCAGCCGAACCCGACGTTCTTGAACGTACCGCTTTGCACCACGTAATCCAGGGAGATATCCCGCTCCCATTCGCTGGCAGTGTTGCCGGCGGTGGTGAGGATATGGTCGCCCTTCAAATACATCACCGACGCCTTCAAACCGGGCAGGCCCAGCGCGACGAAGTCGTAGGCGTATTGCGCGAAGGCGGTGCGTTCGCCGGCCTGGATGAAGGTTTGCACGGTGCGGTCGGTGTAGAGGTACAAGCTGGCACCGCCCTCGCCTTTGTTGACCAAGCCACCCTGGTTGAGTTGGGCGAAGTTGCTGTCGTCGGAGACTTGCTGGTAACCGGCGGTGATCGCGTGCGGGCCCAGCGAGTAGATGAACGCGGCGCTCCAGGTGTTGTTGTCGATTTCACCGTTGCCGTTCTTGGTATAGCCGCTGAATTTGTACCCTTCGGCACGCCCGGCAGCATTGCTGTTTTTGCCGTCGGAGGTGGTTTTGAAGTAACGCAGGTCGGTTTTCAATGAGCCGTAGTCACCCAACGGCAACACATGGATCAACCCGGCAAAGTGCTGCTGGTAATAATCTTCGAGGTTGGCGTAGTAATACTGGACCAGCAGGTCCTTGTTCACTTGATAGTCGGCACCGGCGTAGTTGAATTTGTTGCTCTCTTGGGTGCCGCCCGCTGCCGCCAGACCACTGCGGTCGCTGGAACCACGGCCGGTGGTGTGCTGCAGTTGGCCGCCGATCAGGGTCAGGTTGTCGATGTCTTTGCTGGTGACCTGCCCGCCTTCGAAGGATTGCGGCAACAGCCGGCCATCGTTACTCACCAGAATCGGCAGGTTCGGGCGCAGGTAGCCATAGCGCAGCTCGGTCTTGGCGAACCGCGCCTTGGCCGTCGCGCCGCCTCGCGCCCAGCTGTCCGCTGCCTTGCCGTCATCATTGGGGATCATCGAGCTGCCCACATGGCGGCCAGTGCCGCTGTCGAGGGTCACGCCGAGCATGCCGACGGCGTCGAGACCAAACCCGACGGTGCCATCGGTGAAACCCGACTGGTAGTTGAGGATAAACGCCTGGCCCCACTCCTCGGTCTTCGACGGTGCGGCGGCGCCGTCGCGGTTGTCGTTATTGAAGTAGAAGTTGCGCATGCTCAAGTTGGCTTTGCTGTCGCTCAAAAAATCAGCCGAGGCCAAGGGGCTGAGGGCAATGCCCAGGCCACCGGTCAATACGCTTAATACGTTCAAAGTGGCTTTCATCAGGACGAACTCCGGCGCGGAATCCAAGTTCCGGGCGCAAAAAAAGGGCAGCAGGATGCACGCGGCCAAGTTAGTTTGGCCGCAGCGTTAACCAACGTTTAAGTATTTAGTTGAGTGAAGTGAACCTCCGTAAAACCTCAGTCAATCAATCCATGAGCGTCATAAAACGGGTACGGCCCCGGGTAATCCCCGAACACGCCGTTGTGGCTGATCAAGCCGTGCTGTTCATCCCAACGGTGCAGCAGGTAACCCGCCGGCTCCAGGTTGAAATGCGCAGGCGCGGCGTCTTGCAGGTCGAGCACGATCTGGTGCGAAGTGCCGGGGCATACACAACTCAGGCTGCCGCCGAACCGCCGTTGCATCGGGCGGTGCAGATGCCCGCACAACAGGCGTTCCACTTGCGGGTGACGGGCGACGACACGCTCCAGGGTGGCGGCATTGATAAAGGGTTCGCGGTCCATATGGCCGATGCCGCTGATAAACGGCGGGTGATGCAGGATCAGCAAAGTCGGTGCCTTGGGGCGCAGTGCCAGCTGTTCGTCGAGCCACTGCAACTGGCTGTCGAGCAGTTGGCCGCCGTGACCGCCGGGAATGGTCGAGTCGAGGCCGATCAGGCGCAGCGGATGCTTATCCACCACCCAATCCAACGGGCCGTCTGCCGACGCCGGCAAATAAGCGTGATCAGCGAATGCGTCCAGTAACGGCCCGCGCGTGTCGTGGTTGCCGGGCACCAGGTAGCACGGCATGTGCAGGCGCGCCAACTCCGGGTGCAAAACGGCGTATTCATCGGCGCGGCCAAAATCCACCAGGTCGCCGCTGATCACCACGATATCGGGCCGTGGGTAGCTGGCGTTCAGGTGGTCGACGGCACGGCGCAGTGCGCCCAACGTATCAACCACGCCATAGGTCAGGCGGTTGCCGGCTTTAAGATGCAGGTCGCTGATCTGCGCAACAATAAACGGACGGTTCAAAATAGAGACTCACGTATTCAGGGTGAACAACATGTGCGGCGCAATTGCCAAGGCAATCGGCGCGCCGACGCGGTGCAGTTGGTTGTCGCTGCTGTCCACCAGCAGCGGTTGCGGGCCGCCGACGTCCACCAGCAGGCGGCTCTGTGCGCCCTGGAAGAATTGCGCCAGCAGATGGCCGTGCAAATGCCCCTCGTCTTCCATCACCCGCAGGTGTTCGGGCCGGCAGTAGACGGTGCTCGGTAAGTCGGCGGTGTGCCACGGCAGCTCGCCACCGCAGACTTTCAAGCCGTGGGCGGTGCGCTCCAGCACCGTAAACGCATTGAGGTTGCCGACGAAACCTGCGACGAACGCGTTGGCCGGCTGCTGGTAGATCTCGCGTGGGCTGGCCAGTTGCGCCACACGCCCCTGCTCCATCACCAGAATGCGGTCGCCCAGGGCCATGGCTTCGCCCTGATCGTGGGTGACGAACACCGCGGTAATGCCAAGCCCACGCAGCAGTTGATCCAGCTCACTGCGCAGGCGCTCGCGCAGTTGCGCATCCAGGGCCGCCAGGGGCTCATCGAGCAACAGCACTTTGGGCCGCGGCGCGAGGGCACGGGCCAAGGCCACGCGCTGACGCTGGCCGCCCGAGAGTTCATGGATGCTGCGCTGGCCGTGGTGCTGCAAGCCCACCAGCTCCAGCAGTTCTTCGCAGCGCTTGTTGCGCTCCGGCGCCGACACACCGCGAATCTTCAAGCCATAGACGATGTTGCCGGCCACATCCAGGTTGGGAAACAGCGCGTAGTTCTGGAACACCATGCCCACATCCCGCCGCTCGATGGGCAGGCGCGTGACGTCTTGATCGCCGAAAAACACCTGGCCGACATCCGGGCGTTCCAGCCCGGCAATCAAGCGCAAGGTGGTGGTTTTGCCGCAGCCGGACGGGCCGAGAATCGCCAGGGTTTCGCCGCCTTCGACGGTCAGGTTCAAGTCATGCACGGCCACGGTGCCGTCGGCGAATGCCTTGCGACAGCCTTGCAGGCGGATAGTGATAGCGGTCATCGACGCTCTCCACGGGACAAACGGGCACTGATGGCCTGCAACGCAATCAGCAGCGGCACGATCATCAGCAAAAAGATAAGGGTGTAAGCGCTGGCGATTTCCAGGCGGGCCGAGGCGTAGCTGTCGGCCAGGCCCACCGGCAGCGTTTTGGTCATCGGCGTGTGGAGCATCCAGGTCAGGTTGAACTCACCCAGGCTCAGGGTCACCACCATCAACACGCCCGCCAGAATGCCCGCCCGGCAATTGGGCACCACCACGCTGAAAAAGCGTTTGATCGGCCCCGCGCCAAGGCTGGCCGCCGCCTCTTCCAACACCGGCAGTTGCTGGCGTTGCATCACCGCCATCACCGGGCGCACCAAAAACGGCAACGTGAACAGCACGTGGCCGACGAGAATGAACAGCCAACTGCTGCGAAAGCTGCCGAACTGGCCGTAGGTCAGCAGCAACGCCAACGCACTGGCCAAGCCCGGCATCGCCACCGGCAACACCATCAATTCCTCGAAGGCGCGACTGAAGCGGTTGTTCATGCGCACCAGCGCGTAGGCCGCCGGCACGCCAACCACGCAGACGCACACCGCGCAGGCCAGGGCCAATTGCAGCGACAGCCACACCGTGGGCGAATAGGCCTGCCACACCTGCACCAACCAATCGAAGGTCAAGCCACTGGACAGGCCGACGAAAAAATTACGCGTCAACCCGGCCAGCAACGACAGCAACACCGGCACCAACATGAAGGCGCACACCAGCAGGGTAAACAGCAGTTGAATCACAAACAGCGATGAGCGCTTCACAAGACCGTCCCCGCGTTTTTCACCAGGCGTCGCGTGAGCAGCAACACCGCCCAGGTCACCGCACCGAGCACCACCGACAGCGCGGCGGCGACGGCAAAGTTGGCGTAGTTGGTGAACACGTTGTAGATCGCCACCGGCGTGACGTTAAGCCGCGTGCCCAAGGTAAAGGCCGTACCGAAGGCGCCCATGGACGTGGCAAAGCAGATTGCCCCGCAGGACGCCAGCGCGGGTGCCAGGCCTGGCACGATCACGTCGCACACCACGCGCCAATGCCCTGCCCCCAACGAATGCGCGGCTTCTTCCAGGCTGCGGTCGAGGCTTTCACACGCCGCCATCACCGTGAGGATCACCCGCGGAATCGAGAAGTACAGGTAGCCGACAAACAGCCCCGCCAGCGAGTACGCAAAGATCCAGCGCTCACCGGCCAATTGCAGGCCCAGGGCCGCAAACAGGCCTTGGCGCCCGGCCAACAGGATCACCAGGAAACCCACCACCACGCCGGGAAACGCCAGCGGAAACGTCAGCAATGCCACCAATGCCGAACGCCCAAAGAACTGCTGGCGTGCGAGGAATACGCCGCTGATGCCGCCGATCAGTAACGCCGTGAGCGTCACGAACACGGCCAGCGCACAGGTTTGTGCCAGGCTGCCTAAATACTGCGCGCTGCTCAGCACCTGCCAATAGCCGCTGCCATGGCTGTCGCGGCTCTCGGTGCCGAGCACCACCAGGTGCGCCAGCGGCAGCAACCAGAACGCGAACAGCACCGCAAAGGCCGGGGCCAGTGCCCAGGCGGCGTGTTTTGCCGATGTTGCCACTTACTTGACCTCGTTCAGGTAACGGGCGGCGAAGGCTTCCTGCACAGCGGCCATTTTTTCGTAGTCCACCACACCGGCGCGGGCGTAGTCGCTGTCTGGCAGGAACTGCGCGGCCACATCGGCCGGCATCTTCATCGGGCGCACCGGGCGCAGGTAAGCCTTGGCCCACAGCGCCTGGCCTTCATCGGAGAGCACAAAATCGAGAACCTTTTGCGCATTCGCACGGTGCGGCGCGTTGGCCACCAGGCTCATCACGTACGGCACGCTGATGCTGCCTTCTTTGGGGATCACGAAGGCGACGTTGGCGTTGTCCTTATAACGGGCGCGATAGGCGTTGAAGTCGTAGTCCACCAGGATCGGCAATTCACCGGACAGCACCCGCGCATAGGCGGTTTGCTTGGGCACGATGGGTGCGTTTTTGGCCAGCTTCTGGAAGTAGTCAATGGCCGGGGCGAAGTTATCCAGGTCGCCGCCCAAGGCGCGGTTGATCGCCACGGCGCTGACGTAGCCGACGAACGCGCTGGACGGGTCGAGGTAACCGACCATGCCTTTGTATTCAGGTTTTAGCAGGTCGGCCCAGCTTTGCGGCACGGGCAAGCCGCCCAGCGCATCCACGTTGACCATGATGCCCAAGGTGCCGGAGTGAATCGCAAACCAGTGCCCGGCCGGGTCTTTCAAACCGGCGGGGATCTGCTCCCAACCTTTGGGTTTGTAGGTGCCGACCACCTGGGCTTTTTGCGCCTGCAAGCCGAAGGTCACGCCGTAATACACCACGTCCGCCACCGGCGCGGCTTTCTCTGCCACCAACTGCGCCAGGGACTGGCCGGAGTTCTTGTTGTCCAGCGGCACTTGCACGCCGGTGCTGGCGTTGATGGCCTTGAGTTGGCTGCCCCAGTCGGCCCAGTCGGGTGGGCAGTTGTAGCAAATCGCCGTTTCGGCCGCCTGGGCAAGGTGGGCCATGCCGCACAGCAGCACGGCTGCCAGGGTTTTACTGAACGCGCGCATCGGGTGTCTCCTCAAGGGGTTGAGTGCTGTCGCCGGGCCGGATATGGCACGGCAGGCAATGGGAAATCGGGGCGTTGCCGGCGATTTGCGCCAGCAGTTGGTCAATCACGGTGCTGGCCAGCAGGCCGATGGGCTGCACCACGCTGCACAGCGTCGGGTGCATCTGGGTGCCGAGGGCGATGCCGTCAAAGCCCATCACCGAGAGTTGCTCGGGCACATTCCAGGCGTTGCGGCGCAACTCAGCGATCAGGCTGATCGCCAGGAAGTCGTTGGAACACACCAGTGCGGTCGGCGCCTGCGGGCCCTGAAGAAACGGCTCGATCGCCGTGAACTCGGCCTGGGTGTGGGCCGGCATCTCGATCACTGCGCGGCTGTCCACACCGTACTCGCGCATCGCATCGCAATAGCCGGCGTAGCGCAGCCGGGCGCGGTCGGACTGCAACGCGGGGCCGGCAACCATGCTGATGCGCCGGTGCCCCGCTTCGAGCAAATAACGCGTGGCGAGGGCCATGCCCGCGCGGTTGTCGACCGACACGGCGCTGTAGCTGGGGTTGCTCGGTTGGTGGTAGGCCAGCACGAACGGCGTTTGTTCGCTGGCGAGGCTGTTGAGCACGCTGTTGCTTTCGGCGTCGGTTACCGTCAGCACCAAACCGTCGACGCGTTGGCGCAGCAGCTCTTCCACCACAATGCTTTCGCGTTCGCTGCTGTAGTCGGTGGTCGCCAGCAACAGGCTGTAACCGCGCAGCCGTGCGGCGCGCTCCATGGCCTGGAACTGTTCGGCGAACACCGGGTTGAGCAGGTTGGGCACCACCACGCCGATCAGGTTAGTGGTTTGCAGGCGCAGCTGGCGGCCGAGCAGGTTAGGCCGAAAGCCCAACTCGCGAGCAGCGGCGAACACTTGCTCACGGGTGGCCGGGCGCACTTGATCGGGGGAAGCAAAGGTGCGGGCGGCAGTGGCGCGGGATACCCCGGCCAGTTGCGCAACGTCTTTCAGGTCAGTCATTGTCACTCGCTTGAGATCGATCTCATTGGCGAGGACAGTAGCGAGGGAATATGGCAGCAAGGTGGTAAGGAGATGACGGTTTGATTGCAGTGGTTTTGGATCGGCGCTAGCGCCCCTCAAACCAACTGCCCTTATACTGCGCGCCTAGCCCTAATGCTCAAGGATGAATCATGCGTGTCATCGTCATCGGAGGCCTGGGCAACTTCGGGCTGCGTATCTGTCGGCGCCTGGCCTCGGAGCCTGGGATTGAAGTGATTGCTGCCAGCCGCCGCTCACGTTCAGGCCTGCACACACTCAACGACGGCCAAACTGTGCCCACCCTGCCCCTGGACATTGGCGCCGACGACTTCGAACAGCGCCTGGCCCACGCCAAACCCAACCTGGTGATTCATTGCGCGGGGCCTTTTCAAGGCCAGAATTACCGTGTGGCCAAGGCGGCCTGCGCGGCCGGGGCGCATTACCTGGACCTGGCCGATGGCCGCGAGTTTGTCGCCGCGTTCGCCGCCAACGTGGATGCCTCGGCGAAAGCCGCGGGTGTGCTGGCGATTTCCGGCGCCAGCAGCGTGCCGGGGTTGTCCTCGGCAGTGGTCGACCAGTTGGCCCAGTCCTTTAGCCGCATCGACAGTATCCAGACCGTCATCGCCCCCGGCCAACAAGCCGTGCGTGGGGTCGCGACCATTCAGGCGGTGTTCGGCTATGCCGGCCTTGCGTTCGAGCGTTGGAATGGCGGCGCCTGGACCCGCCAATTCGGCTGGCAGAACCTGCGCCGCTTCCACTTCGCGAGCATCGGCAAACGCTGGGGCGCGGCGTGTGATGTGCCCGACCTGGCGCTGTTCCCGCAGCGCTATCCAGGCGTACGCGACGTGGCCTTTCACGCGGCGCTGGAACTGCCCGTGCAACATGTAGCGCTGTGGTTCGCCGCCGCGCTGCGCCGCCTCGGCGTGCCCTTGCCAATCAGCCGCTACGCCGCACAGCTTGATGCCTTCTCCAGCCGCTTCCTTGACCGTTTCGGCAGCCCCACCGGCGCCATGCAGGTGCGCGTGCAAGGCCTGCGCAGCAACGGCCAGCCGGGCTCGCTGACCTGGCAGCTGACCGCACCGGGCGGCGACGGCCCGGAGATCCCGTGCATGGCCGCCCTGCTGCTGGCGCTGAAGCTGGCGAACAATCAGCTCGCACACACCGGCGCGTTTGCATGCCTGGGCTTTTTGCAGTTGGAGGAGTTTACCGCTGAGTTCGCGCGCTGGGGCTTCACCACCGTCATCATCGAGGACGCGCCATGAGCCGTGAATATTTGCGTCACCGCACCTCAAACAGTCACGGGATTGCGCCAGTGTTATAGGCGGTTGTGACCTTATCCCGGCAAAATCCGCCCACTAACCTTTCGATCTGATCCAAGTGCGGGCACAATGCGTGTCCTTTTTTGGCAGGCACCGCCGCAGGCTCTCAAAAATGATCAAAACGCCGTACTACCTCATCGATAAACAGAAGCTTCTGGTCAACATGCAGAAGATTGCTTACGTGCGCGAACAGTCCGGCGCCAAGGCTCTGCTGGCGCTCAAGTGCTTCGCCACCTGGTCGGTGTTCGACTTGATGCAGCAATACATGGACGGCACCACGTCGTCGTCGCTGTATGAGCTCAAGCTCGGCCGCCAGAAGTTCGAAGGTGAGGCGCACGCCTACAGCGTGGCCTGGGCCGACGATGAAATCGAAGAGATGCTGGATAACTGCGACAAGATCATCTTCAACTCGATCAGCCAACTGCAGCGCTTTGCCGAGCGTTCCGAAGGCAAGACCCGTGGCCTGCGCGTGAACCCACAGGTGAGCAGCTCCGACTACCTGCTGGCCGACCCGGCGCGCCCGTTCAGCCGCCTGGGCGAATGGGACCCGGTGAAGATCGAAGGCGTCATCGAGCAGATCTCCGGCTTCATGTTCCACAACAACTGCGAGAACGGCGATTTCAGCCTGTTCGACAAGATGCTCGGCACCATCGAAGAACGCTTCGGTGAGTTGCTGCACAAGGTCAAGTGGGTCAGCCTCGGCGGCGGCATTCACTTTACCGGCGAAGGCTACGCAATCGACGCATTCTGCGCGCGGTTGAAGGCGTTCTCCGAGAAGTACGGCGTGCAGGTCTACCTGGAACCGGGGGAAGCTGCGATCACCAACAGCGCCTCGCTGGAAGTCACCGTGCTCGACACCCTCTACAACGGCAAGAATCTGGCCGTGGTAGACAGCTCCATCGAAGCTCACCTGCTGGACCTGCTGATCTACCGCCTCAACGCCAAGCTGGCACCGAGCGAGGGTGAACACACCTACATGGTGTGCGGCAAATCCTGCCTGGCCGGGGACATCTTCGGCGAGTATCAATTTGATCGTCCGCTGGCCATCGGCGATCGGCTGTCGTTCATCGACACCGCAGGCTACACCATGGTCAAGAAAAACTGGTTCAACGGCCTGAAAATGCCGTCCATCGTAGTGAAACAACTCGACGGTACAGTCGAGGTGGTTCGTGAATTTGGTTACGACGACTACCTGTCCAGCCTTTCGTAAGCTGGCGGATATAGGAGAAATAAAGCAATTGAAAAAGAACGTTCTTATCATTGGTGCAGGAGGTGTCGCCAAGGTGGTGGCCCACAAGTGCGCGCAGCACAACGACGAACTCGGTCGTATTGCTATCGCGTCGCGCAACATCTCCAAATGCCAGGCCATCATCGACAGCGTCAAGGCCAAGGGTAGCCTCAAGGTTCCCGCCGACATCCAAGCCTTCGCGCTGAACGCCCTGGACGTGGAAGCGACCAAGGCCCTGATCCGCGAGACCGAGTCGCAGATCGTCATCAACGTAGGTTCCGCGTTCCTCAACATGTCGGTACTGCGTGCCTGCATCGACACAGGCGTTGCGTACCTCGACACCGCCATCCACGAAGAGCCGGGCAAGGTCTGCGAGACCCCGCCGTGGTACGGCAACTATGAGTGGAACCACCTGGAAGAGTGCAAACAGAAGAACATCACCGCCATTCTTGGCGTGGGCTTCGACCCGGGTGTGGTCAACGCGTATGCCGCGCTGGCGCAGCAACAGCATTTCGACCGCATTGATTCCATCGACATTCTGGACGTCAATGCCGGCAGCCATGGCAAATACTTTGCCACCAACTTCGACCCGGAAATCAACTTCCGCGAATTCACCGGGCAGGTGTGGAGCTGGCAGAACAGCCAGTGGACCAGCAACACCATGTTCGAAGTCAAACGTACCGACGACCTGCCGGTAGTCGGCTCGCAAAACCTGTACCTGACCGGCCACGATGAAGTGCACTCGCTGTCGAAAAACCTCGACGTGCCCAACGTGCGTTTCTGGATGAGCTTCGGCGAACACTACATCAACGTGTTCACCGTACTGAAAAACCTCGGCCTGCTCTCCGAAAAACCAGTCAAAACCGCAGAAGGCCTGGAAGTGGTGCCGTTGAAAGTGGTCAAGGCCGTACTGCCCGACCCGTCTTCGCTCGCCCCTGGCTACACCGGCAAGACCTGCATCGGCGACCTGGTCAAAGGCACCAAAGATGGCCAGCCACGCGAGCTGTTCATCTACAACGTGGCCTGCCATGAAGAAGCCTTTGCCGAGACCGACAGCCAAGGCATCTCCTACACCGCAGGCGTGCCACCGGTGGCTGCTGCGCTGCTGGTTGCGCGTGGTGAGTGGGATGTGAAGCACATGGCCAACGTCGAGGAACTGCCAGCCGAGCCGTTCCTCAAAGCGCTGGACGTGATGGGCTTGCCGACTCGCATTAAAGACGAGCACGGTGACCGTGCGTGGGATGCGATTGCCTGAATAGGCGGTAGCTGACCGAACAAAAAAATGCGCCCTCTGGGGCGCATTTTTTGTTTGGGCACAGAGAGATTCGTCAGCACACATTTGGATCTTTAGCCTCTGTTATTCCGTGTATTTAGCTCGGCGTGCGTGAGGCGCTCAACAGCATCAGTGTCACACTGAATGACTCCAGGTTTCGTTGTTGTATGGAATGCAGCGGTTATAAATCGGCGCCGTGGCGCAACACAGCCTGCTGGATCAGTTGAAGATCCAAAACAGTCTAAACAACTGTCAATTCTCACAGGTTACGCGCCCCACGAACTGCGCTAGTTTAGCCAGTCGAGAGCGCAATCATCGATTGGCTTACCCCTTAAACATGAGCGAAAGGACTCGTCCATGAACCGGAAAAAAGATCCAAACAACCTTGCGGCACGCGCTGCCGGGCTGGTCTACAGCACCGGCTGCTACCTGATCTTCCTATGCACCATTCTCTATTTGATAGGGTTTGTAGGCGGCGTAGTCGTGCCCAAACACCTCGACTCCGGCCCTCTTGTCGATTGGCCACTGGCAGCCACGGTCAACTGCTTGCTGATCATTCTGTTCAGCGTCCAGCACACCGTAATGGCGCGTAAAAGCTTCAAGCACTGGTTGGCAGCATTCGTCCCCGCAGCGGCTGAACGCTCAACGTATGTATTGCTGAGCAGCCTGATGCTCACGTTGATGTTCTGGCTGTGGCAACCGCTCACGCTCACGGTGTGGCAGGTGGAGCCCACCTGGGCCACTGCATTGTTGACCGTGCTGTTCTGGCTGGGCTGGGGCCTTGTGGCGTTGGCAACCTTGCTGATCAGTCACTTCGAACTGTTCGGACTCAAGCAAGCCATCGACCGCTGGCGCAACACGCCACAACAAGCGCCGGTGTTCAGAACGCCATGGTTCTACAAGGTCGTGCGCCATCCGCTGTACCTGGGGTTTCTGATCGCCTTCTGGGCCACGCCACATATGACGGCGGGCCATCTGCTGTTTGCGGTGGGCATGACGATCTATATCTTTATCGGCGCCTACTTTGAAGAAAAAGACTTGGTGGTGCTGTTTGGTGAACGGTACCGGCGCTACCAGCAAGAAGTCAGCATGGTATTGCCCCTGCCGAAGAGCAGCGTCACGGCACAGAGAAAAGAGCATGAGTAAGCACAAGCCCAGCCCAGCAAAGAAGCCGTCCGAGAGTTCATCAGAAGAGGCAGCCCACACGCCACGAGCACGAAACCGTTTAGGCATCACCGCCCACCTGCCCAGCTGGGTGTTCGCGCTGCTCATCGCACTCTGCGCCATCGGCGCACTGCAAGACCGCATCCGCCGCGTACGGCCGGCGTACGCCGCGCTGCTGTGCGTCGGGGTACTCTTGCTGTTATTGGCGGGCTGGGTACAGTGGTTTGCGCCTGGCTCATAGCTCGCAGGCGTCACCCTCGCCATCAAAAAAATAGATGTTTTCGTGCTTGTAACCCCAGCGGCCTGCGCGCTCACGGATATGCGGCTCGAAGGTAAAACACGCCACTTCCTCAAGACGCCGGTGGTTGCCCGCTTCAATGTAAAGCCGCTGATCACGCTGCGTGCAGATGCTGTGACCAACGTTCCCGGCGAAATCCAGGTTCTCAAAACCGGTGATCTCGATCAAATCATTGGCGAACTCATAAAGTTCATTGAAGGTGGTTTCAGGCCGAACAAACCGCCGCATGCGCTCATGCAATGCGTGCTCGGCTGCATGACCTCGGCTGAATTCAACGCCGGTCGGCACCGCTCGGCAGACGCCCTCCTCCATGTAAAACGAACGCGCGCAATCGCCCCAATGGCTGCCAGACCTTGGGCTTAGGTCCACGGTGATCAGGTTGTGTGTTCCCACCGGCTCCTCAGCAGGCTGATAGTCGCGGCCGGACACGGAAAGCAGGCTGCGCGAACCGAGTAACACAAAGGCCGGGCAGTCGTAGTACCAGGTGTCTGGGTAGCCGGCTTCGTTGAGTAACTGCGTGGCTCGTCGGGCGATGGAGGTTTCTGTCGAGTCGGCCGTGATGCAAGCGATGAGCTGCTGCAACACCCACTTTGCTGCGGTTTGGACGACATGATTAGGCGGTTTGGGCATGGTCGGCTTCTTCCTTGAGTCGGTGCAGCTTACGCGATTGCAGAGTGCTCGAGGCAGGGTGCTCTCGGACATTTCCCACAGTGGTTTCAGGTTGTCGCTCGGAAGTGCGCTGACTAACCTCTCGTCGTCGCTGCCAATTCAGTGACCGGATTTGACCGTCCGCCCTCCCAACTGCATCTGTGCCATATCCAATCAGGCGTTTTTTCTACGCCTGTTGTATCGTGTCGCGGCAGCTGTACGCGGGATACCTTCGGGTATGCCGGGCTTCTTTGGGACCGGTCGGTCAACCCGCGTATAGCTGCCACCCTCTTTCGTATGACCGCGAATCGTGGCAGCTCCATTCCCGGAGAGATTCACCATGATTAAAGACAGCCCAAATCCCCCAGGCCAGCAAGACTTCGACATCAGCACCCTGCACGAAGTGGCCTACCGCGCGATCAGCCACTACCTCAACCCCGGCAAACCCATTCCCGAACCCTGCGAAGGTATCTTCACCGTGCGCGCCGACCTGGGCACCGAAACCTTGCTGGTCAATGCTTCCCAGGACCTGGCGTCCATCTGCGAAATCGCCAACCATATGGCCTTTGAAATCGACGGCTCGCAACGCAATGTCGCGCTGGGCATCTGCCGAATGCTGGAAGGCGTGCAGTTGCTGGTGGACAAAGCACTGAACGTGGCCCACCCGGCCGCATGAAGATCGTTCCCACGCTCTGCGCTCATCGTTCTACACAAGTCTCGATGAGCGCACGCTGGGCTTCTAACGCAATTACAAATTCGCGTATTCGTTGCATCCCGATCCACATTGATTTTGGACCGGGAGGGCCGTCATTTTTACGCCCGAGGTAGCCTCCCAAACTGGTTACCAACAAAACCATTTCACCTAGAGAGGGGGGCTCAGAAGGCGGCGGGCACCGTTTAACCACGATGTAGGCTGCCTTCCACTCCGAAACGTCGAATACCATCTCGCAACTTAAGTCCGGACACGTGCGTCCCAGCATCAAGCTGTACAACACTCGCCACGTCGTAATCAGATACAAGCCAATACATGGCAGTAACCTTTCCTCGGTTTCCAATTGCAGGCGGCTGACTTGACAGCCATTTTTCAGCACGTTGAAAAACACCTCAATGGACCACCGAACGCCATACCACTCCACGACAGTGCTGGCTTGCTCAAGCGTGCTGACCGGCAAGCTGGTCAGCAGCAACCACTCCAGCGGCTCGGCGCCCTCTATAACGTTTTCTTCGCGAGCTAAAACCCCATTAATCGTGACGTCGGGCAATTTGTAGCCAGGTCTATCGGGCGCTCGCAACGTCACCGTGGCTGTACGCAACGTAATATCAGCCAGTCGTGCCGGACGTTTAGGTCGCGCTCTTACTTCAACCTTGAGCGTCCCCAATGACGGTGCCTGCTCTAATGCCGACCACAATTTCTCACTTTCAGGCTCCAACAGGCGCCGGTCTTGAGCCCCCCGCACGATCCATTGAGCTCGTGTATCCGGGCTGAACTCTTGATAATCAACAAACCATTCGTACAAGTCGCCCTCAGCATCAGCCAAGTTGACGACCAGATTGTTCGGTATTTGTCCGGCAATCGCGCAGCTGGTCTGATAACTATCGATCCAACGCTGACTTTCTTTCTCCACAATCCCTTTGTCTCGCCGCTCTTGGCGTGGGCTCGGCGTATCGCGGTTCCACCATTGGGCGTCGACGACGCCCAGGCAAATACGTTCAGGGGTAAAGGCAACGGTGGGATGTAAGCGCCGGGAGTGTTTTTTCTGCGCCTTGAGGGTGCCCATCCCTTTGGGCCCAAGATTTACCCACTTATCCATCTCGATTGTGTCTTGAACCAGCAGCACCACGGGGCTGCTTTGCATTCGCTCAAGAGTCGCGTCCTGATGAGGTTGCAGCACTTTTTGGAACGTGACTTTTTCATTATCAAGGAACCGATAAGCTGCCATTGTTTCAGCTAGCCCCCGGCAAGCCGTCGGAATACTGTTACTTGGGTGATCGGCCAAACGCTCCAAAAAACTAGCCAGCCTAGCGTTGAGGCGTTTGTCGCCTAAGTCGGCGGTAATCATTTCGTCTTGTGCCCAGTTCAATCATCGTTCTCCATTTCTGTCCCAAGTTAAAAATACCTCGAAAACAGAGTTATGTAGAACGATGAGCGCTCTGCGTGGGAACGCCGCCCCGGAGCGCTCCGCGTCCCGCTTTTAGAGATGCACAAGCCCTGCGCAACGTGACGCGGAGCGTCACAGGATGCATGCCCACGCAGAGCGTGGGCACGATCAGCGTGGCCCACCCGAGGGCTTGAAATAGACGAGATAGAGCGCCTGAGCTATCTTCGGGCGCTCTATCGAAAAATCAAAACCGTCGCGCTACTTCTACGTTAACTTGTCAATCACGTATTGCTGAAACCACGCGGGCTGTGTATCCGAGATGATATCGATATCCTCTCCTTCTGTGATTTCAGCAAGCTGAGCAAAGCTGGGTTCACCATCTTGTGAGTTGTCAAAGATGTAAGCTCGATTTGACAGCAATATTGCCTCGGAAAGATTTTCCAAGGACCGCTGATAACGAGATCGAATCTTGTCTGCTGGGACATCATGCCCTCCATTGGATGCTCTGTAAGCGACCCTGGCGACGTTGATATCGGCATCTGCCGTAGCGACGTAGTAAACGTACACGCGATAACCGGCGGCTTTCGCATGTCGCAGCAGTTCAATTTTGCTGATATCCGACATAACGGTTTCGAAAGTGAAACTCACACATTCCTCAATCAGAGAAACGCGAATAAAGTCAGATAGAGCAGAAGCTATATAGGAATCAACTTGCCGTGAAGGAAAGGCGATCTGATCATCCGCCACAACCAGACTATCTAACTTGGCAAGTGAGTCGGGAAATTTTAAAAGTAGCGTATGGCTACGCAAGAATGGAATAGCCCGCCTTACATATTGCTCAAGCCCAAATGCAGCCAGCTCAAACGTCCCCGTTTCGCGGATGTTTAACTCAATGGCGTCAGGGTTAATGTAGTTAACCAGCAAATGCGCCGGAACTTTCGAATTGAACGTGCTCTTACCACTCCCATTCGGCCCGGCGAACATCCGGACTCGAGGCGTCGTGCTCAAGCCTGAATCTGCGCCTGGGCAGCTCGACGATCCAAAAGAGCTTTTCTGGTTTTCAAGCGGGTGCCAGCCTTGATGGTTCCGTAAGTTTCGACTGGGCGAATAACCAATGTCTCGGTATTTGAGACTTTCATCAGTTGGCCAGCACGAACCACGAGGACCGACTCACCCTTGGACAGGGCAACCTCATAAGCATCCCGAAATGCCTTTGCTGCAATAGAGGGGATACTTGATTCTTGGGCAAGCACCTGTGCTTCGGTAATCTGTGGCTTAACTTTTTTACGTGACATGCAAGTCTCCGGCTCAGGACAAGGGAGGATCAATGACAATTAGCATAGATCACCTCGGGCGTCGATCGCAGGACTGACTTTACCTCAATATGTATCCCATGTCCTCTCAGCCAATGTTTACGGCGTTCGCCCCCAAGGTGGAAGCGCTTAAAACACCGACCACCCAATCCGCTCACTCAGCAACTCCAACGCCTTCATCCCCGCCAGCGAATTCCCCGCTGCGTTCAACTCCGGCGACCAAACACACACCGTAAACTGCCCCGGCACCACCGCGACAATCCCGCCGCCGACCCCGCTCTTGCCCGGCAAGCCCACGCGATATGCAAAATTGCCCGCCTCGTCATACAGCCCGCTGGTGGCCATGATCGAGTTGACTTGTTTGGTCTGGCGCGCGGTCAGGATTTGCTCGCCGCTGTGGGCGCTCGTGCCTTCGTTGGCAAGGAAGCTGAACGCTTTGGCCAAGTCCAGGCAGCTCATCTGCAGCGCGCAGTAGTTGAAGTAGCTGTGCAGCACGGCGTCGACGTCGTTGTGGAAGTTGCCGAAGGCTTTCATCAGGTAGGCCATGGCTGCGTTGCGCGCGCCGTGCTGGGCTTCGGAGTCGGCGACGACGCTGTTGACCAGGATCTGCGGGTTGCCCGACAGGCGCCGCACGAAGTCGCGCATCGACAGGATCGGCACGGCAAAACGTGATTGGTTGATGTCGCAGATCACCAGCGCGCCGGCGTTGATGAAGGGGTTGCGCGGGCGGCCGCGCTCGAATTCCAGCTGCACCATGGAGTTGAACGGCTGCCCCGACGGCTCGTGGCCCAGGCGTTCCCAGATGGTTTCACCGCCGTGGTCGATGGCCTGTACCAGGCTGAAGACCTTGGAGATGCTCTGCACCGAAAACAAGGTGTCGGCATCACCGGCGCGGTAAGCCGCGCCGTCGTTGCCGTACACGGCGATGCCGAGTTGGTTGGCGGGCACGTCGGCCAGCGCGGGGATGTAGTCGGCGACTTTGCCCTGGCCGATCAGTGGACGAACTTCGTCGAGGATCGACTCGAGCAGTGCCTGCATGTCTTGTCCGGTCATGTTTCTTTGAATCAGTGATAAGCGGGGCGCGGAGGATACTTCAATGCGCCCGAAAGCCCCACACTATCTCCACCACCCGCTCGGCAATCACCAGGTAAACCAGAATTAGCAGCAGTTGCAGTGCCAGGTGATACCGCAGCTTGGCCAGCCGGCGAATGCCGTCGCTGATGTTCAACACCATCAACACGGCGGACAAGATAATCAGGCCCCAGCCCGCCACGCTGGCGGCGAACACGCCGATAAACAACTCACGCTGCCCGAGCAAGGTGTTGGTCCCTGCCGCAAACAGCAGCGCGCAGACCAGCAGGTTCTTCACATTGTCGAAGATCTGCGTGCTCAGGTCGTTTTCCAGCAAGGCCAAATAACGTTTCCATAAGGTGTGCATAGGTCAGTTCCGGGTAAGGGATCGCTCGTCAATCAAAGTAGTCCAATAGCCCGTACACTGCACCGCTGCGCTTACTCCATGAGGACTTTTGCATGAAATTGATGATCGGCTTGGCCGCCCTGCTGCTGGTATCGGCCTGCTCTACCCACGCGCCTGCCCCGGCCCCCGCACAGGATTCCGCCGCGTCCACCTGCCTGGCGGGCGGTGGCACGATGAAGCAGGTCGGCAAGTTGCAGAGCTGGAAGTGCATCACGCCGTACAAGGACGCGGGCAAGGCGTGCACCGACTCGAGCCAGTGCGAGGGTGAGTGCCAGACCAGTGTGACCACGCAATCGGGTAACGGCCCTGTAGCCGGCGCATGCCAGGTGGATAACAGTCATTTCGGCTGCTCGGCGACGGTGGAGAAAGGCAAGCTGGGCCGGGCGATTTGCGTGGATTGAGCCCCACCACATCCCCATGTGGGAGCGGGCTTGCTCGCGAAGGCGCAGTGTCAGTCACCGGATGTGCAGCTGACCCACCGCATTCGCGAGCAAGCCCGCTCCCACAGTTTTTACCGCGTACACTTTAGAAATTCGCCATCTCGCAGACCTGCTCATTCAGCATTCTGGGCCGGGGGTTTTGCGCGAACTAATGGGCACCACCGAAACCATGTGGGAGCTGGCTTGCCTGCGATGAGGCCGGGTCAGCAGACATCAATGTGACTGACCCGCCGCCATCGCAGGCAAGCCAGCTCCCACAGTTTTTTTGCGGTGCAGCTTAGAAATTCACCACGTCGCAGACCTGCTCATTCAGCATTCTGGGCCGGGCGTTTTGCGTGAACTGATGGGCACCACCGAAACCATGTGGGAGCTGGCTTGCCTGCGATGAGGCCGGGTCAGCAGACATCAATGTGACTGACCCGCCGCCATCGCAGGCAAGCCAGCTCCCACAGTTTTTTGCGGCGCAGCTTAGAAATTCGCCATCTCGCAGACTTGCTCAGCACCCTGGGCCGGGTGGCTTGCGCGAAATAATGGGCACCACCGAAACCATGTGGGAGCGGGCTTGCTCGCGAAGTCGGCGTGTCAGTCACCGGATGTGTAGCTGGCCCACTGCATTCGCGAGCAAGCCCGCTCCCACATTTTTTACCGCGTACACGTTAGAAGTGCGCCACGTCACAGACCTGTTCATCCAGCACATCGCGCGCCAGCGCCCACGCCTGGTCCTTGGATTCCACCACCAGCAGCGGGTAGCCCCAGGCCTTGCCGAACATCGCGGCAAACGGTTTGAGGGCCAGACGTTGGGCCGCGCTGGGTTCGACCTGGATCATGCCTTTGACGAAGGTGCGCAACGCCTGTTTGTTTTTCTTCATCCAGATTGAGGCTTGTTTACGCTCCTCGTGGGAGTGTTCGTGGTTGTTTTCGTCCACGGCTTTTTCGTGCAGCAGTACGAACGATTGCTCGCGTGCCAACAGGCTTTCGAAGATCGCGAAGGTGTCTTGCGGGCCGCCTTCGTTGGGCGCGTCGAAGACGATTTTCACCACGGGGAATGTTGTGCTGTCGAGTCGCATGGTAGAACTCCTAAATGAGAGTAGATCTCACTATAAAGCTCAACTCAGTGGACGGCATTGCACAAAATAGCCAGAATACTTCGCAATTCAGCCAAGCTGCGAACCCGCCATGAAGCACCATCGCCTGGACCTGCATCACCCCTCGATGTCCAAGGATGCCGACATGTTCCCGCGTGCGGTGGTAGCCGTGAGTGCCACCAGCACCAGCCAGAGCTGGGAGCACACCCCGCATTCGCATCGCAAGGGCCAGCTGATGTACACCCTGCGCGGGGTGATTCACTGTCAGATCGAGGCCGGTATATGGATTGTGCCGCCCCAATGTGCGCTGTGGATTCCCGGTGGCCTGGCGCATGCCGCGCGGGGTTCCGGCGAAGCCCAAGTGTATTGCCTGCTGATCGACCCCGACGCCGCCAGCGCCCTGCCCGCGCAATGCTGCACCTTGGCCGTGTCGGGCCTGTTGCATGAGCTGATCAGCAAGGCGGTGAGTTTCCCGCAGCTGTATGACGAAAACGGCGCCCAGGGCCGCTTGATCAATACCCTGCTGGATGAATTGGCCGACGCCCCCATCGAGGCCCTGCACTTGCCGATGCCTCAGGACCCAAGGCTGCGGCGCCTGGCGGAAAGTTTGTTGGCCGACCCCAGCGACAAGGCCACCCTCAGCCAGTGGGCTATGCGCATTGGCATGAGCGAACGCAGCATGACGCGCTTGCTGTTGGAAGAACTGGGCTTGAGTTTCGGCCGCTGGCGCCGGCAGTTGCATGTGATCCTGTCACTGCAACGCCTGGCCAAGGGTGAAAGCGTGCAGCGGGTGGCGCTGGACCTGGGTTATGAGAACGCCAGCGGCTTTATCACCATGTTCCGCAAAGCTGTGGGCCAGCCACCGGCGCGTTACCTCGCAGACCGCGCCGGGGCCTCGAGTGCGACGGCACCGGCGGCCATCGCCTTGCACTCGGGCAGCTGATCAACGCTGCACTGGAATCCGGATATCCCCGCCCTTGCACTGGGTTTTCACACTTCTGGGGCAGCCTGCAAAGCGCAGCTCCTTGCTCAGGCACACGCGCACTTCGGACAGCACCTTGCCTTTGCAGATCACCGCCATGCCATGGTTGCCCATGGACGGGTTGCTCTGGCGGAACAAGTTTTCGATTTCCTGCGCCTCCAGATAATTGGGCACATTGAACGGCTGCAATTGCTGCGGAATCTGCACGGCCGCCAATGCCGTATCAGTCGCCTCCAGATAGCGCGACGCGCCCAGCCCGCTGCACGTGCCGTGCTTGGTCCACTCATGTTTGAGCAAGGCCTGGGTGGGAAACATCAACGCGCCCTTGGCCAAGTCCTCTGCCGACAGCCGCGATTGCGCATCACACGACGCCGGCCAGCCGCCTTTGGCGTACTGCGGCCATAGCCCGTGCAGCACAAACCCGTAGCCTTTGCCTGTGCACTGCTCGTTGCCGGGGTGCGTCAGGCAAAACGTCGGCGACCACGACAACGACAGTACATAAAAATCAAAGTCTCCCGCTGGCCGCTGCTCCCGTTGTGCCGCTTGCGTCGCCATACTGGCCAGCACCAGGCAGATTGCCATCGATGTTGCTTTGTAGTTCATCCTTCTATTCCTTGAAAAAAGTCAGCCACCATTGTTGAGAACGGCGGCCATAAACGATAGCGGCCAAAGCAACACAAGGGGTTGGAAAACTACTCGGGACGATTGGGATTGCGCTGCAATACCTTGTCCAGAATCCGGTCGGTCTTCAGCGCCTCGAGGGCCAATGAAGGGTGCTCGGCTTCGCCACGAATATGCGCGTTCATCGCCAGCACATGGTGCCACTGGATATGTTCATGGTGTGGCACTTCGAGCACTTCGTTAACCTCGCCTTCAAGGCGCAGTGGCTGGTTTTCGAACACCGCAAAGGTGATGCGGCCACCGCTGCCGATCAGCTCGACGCGGTCTTCGCGGCAGTGCGCAACAAAGTTCCAGCAGCCCATGCCCAGTGCACCGGAGCCGAAGGTCCAGCAGGCTGTTACTGCATCTTCCGCCGCATACTGCCCGGCCTGTCGCGCAGTAAACCCGGTGACTTCGACAATATCGCCGGCCAGGTACTGGAACAAATCAAACCCGTGGCTGGCCAGGTCGGCAAAGTAGCCGCCACCCGCGATGGCCGGGTCGGTACGCCAGTTTTCAGCGCTGGCATCGGCGGCTGTCGGCGGCTTGCTGAAGGTCCAGATCACTTGGCGTAATTCACCGATGCGCCCGTCCCGCAACCACTCGCGTACTTTTTGGAAGCGTGGCAAGGAGCGGCGGTAGTAAGACACAAACAAATGCAGCCCGGCGCGTTCGAAGGTGCGCTGCATCAACGCACTCTGTTCAGCATTCAACGACATGGGTTTTTCGACGCAGCAATGCTTGCCGGCCGCCGCCACCATCAGGCTGTATTCAAGGTGGCTGTCGGGCGGTGTGGCGATGTACACGGCGTCCACTTCAGGGTCGTCGATCAGTGCCTGGGCGTCGGTGTAGAAACGCGCGATGCCGTGGCGTGCCGCATAATCGCGCACCGCCTCCTCACGCCGCCCCATTACCGCCACCAACGCCGAACCTGGCGCTTTGTAGAAAGCGGGTCCACTCTTCAATTCAGTGACATTGCCACAGCCGATCATGCCCCAACGTACGGTGTTCATCTGTTGTCCTCGTCGGTTTTCATCAATCGGTCAGTATCCACATCCCCACCGCTGTGCGCCATAAGCACTTAGCATGACAATTGCATTACACTTTTATGACACTCATCCCGCTGCGGGAGCACACACGATGAAAATAAGGGCCACGGTCATTTGCGAACACGAGGGGCATATCCTCTTCGTGCGCAAGGCCAGATCAAAATGGGCATTGCCAGGTGGCAAGGTCGAAAGTAATGAACGCCCGGTCGGCGCGGCTGAACGCGAGCTGGAAGAAGAAACCGGGTTGAATGTGGATGGTTTGCTGTATTTGCAGGAGTTGAAGGCCCGCGACACCGTGCACCATGTGTTCGAAGCCTCGGTGGTAAACATTGCCGACGCGCGGCCGTGCAACGAGATCGTCGCTTGCCAGTGGCACGCCTATGGCGCCCTCGACGAACTGGACACCACCGACGCCACGCGGCACATCGTCAGATCCTTCCTACGCCGCTTGTAATTCCGCGCTCTGCCCGCTGTCCAGTAAACCTCGCTTTACCCAACCATTGGCTTTCTGCCGTTCGACAAAGGATTTGACGAACGCGGCAGCGGCTGCATGCGCCACCGGCACCGCCATCGCTTGGTGGATGGTCATGAAGTCATCGTCCACCAGACGCCATTGGTCAGAAACCTGGGTTTGCAGGTAATCCCGCACACCCGCCGCCGCCTCCAGGCCTTGCTCGATAAACCAGTCCACCGCCGCGGCTGAGGTAGGTGCGCGCACCAGTTCGGCGTGCTGCACGGTGCGGCTCAAATACAGGTCGTAGGCCGCGCCTTGGCCGACGGCGATGCGCTTGCCCGGCGCATCCACTTGCGCGACGTGAGTCAGTGGCGAATCCCTTGCCACCAGATAGGTGCCCTTGATCGCCACATAAGGCGCACTGAAGGCGATTTGCTGTTCGCGCACCGGCTCGATGGCCAGAAACGCCACACGCCACACGTCATCGGCCAAGGCGGCAAACACCTTGCCAGCGGCCTCAAACGTGATCAGTTCAAGCCCGACACCCAACTCCTCGGCCAATGCCCGGGCCAATGCCACCGACACGCCTTGGGGCTCGCCACCCGCGCTGCGTTGCGCCAATACCGGGTTGCCCAAATTGATCGCGGCACGCAGCACGCCATCGGGGCCAGTTGTTGCAGAACTTGCGGGTCAATCATCGAGCACTCCTTGACGGGTCCGTTGTACGGTCTTGCGGATCACAAACGGCAATACGCCGCCGTGCTCAAGGTAACCAAGCTCTTGCAGCGAGTCGAGGCGCAACGCTAACTCACTGCGGCTGACACTGCCGTCGGCGCGCACGACCTGCAAGGTGATCGGGTTAAGGCCGACCTGCAGGCTCTCCAGCCCTTCAAATGTCAGGCGCTCACTGCCGTCCAAGGCCAAATCCTGCACCGAAGCACCCGCGCTGAACACCAACGGCAGCACGCCCATGCCGATCAGGTTGCTGCGGTGAATGCGCTCGATACTGCGCGCCACCACGGCCTTGATCCCCAGCAGGCTCAACACTTTGGCCGCCCAATCACGGCTGGAGCCGGCGCCGTAGTTGATGCCCGCGAACACCACGGTCGGCGTACCCACGTAACTTTGCGCAGCCAGGTACAGCGGTTGATACGCCGAGTGGTCGGCATTCCACGCCCACACGCCCTGGCGCGGCGGTTGCTGCGGGCCCAGCAGGTTATTCAGGCGCGGGTTGGTGAAGGCGCCGCGCACCATCACTTCGTGGTTGCTGCGCCGGGTCGAGTACTGGTTGAAATCCGCCTCGGCTTCGCCGCGCTCGCGCAGCCAGGCACCGGCGAGGCTGTCGGCCGGGATCGTGCCAGCAGGCGAGATATGGTCGGTGGTGACGTTATCGCCCAACACCACCAACGCCCTCGCGTCACACAAAGACAGGTTTTTCGCAGGCAGCGGCTGTATGCCGGCCAGGTACTGCGGCCGACGCAAATAGGTGGAATCGGCGCGCCAGGCAAACTGCACACTGCCCTCAGCCGCCAGCGCCTGCCAATGGTGGGTGCCCTGCCACAACAGCTCGCCACGCGCCTGGAACAACGCCGGGCGCACCACCTGGGCGACCTGCGCTGCCACCTCGGCATCGCTGGGCATCAGCTCATGCAAGTACACAGGCTTGCCGTGTGCATCCAGCGCCAGCGGGCAGGCCGACAGGTCGATATCGATGCTGCCGGCAATCGCATACGCCACGCACAACGCCGGCGAAGCCAAATAACCCGCCGGGACGTTCGGGTTGACCCGCCCTTCGAAATTGCGATTGCCCGACAGCACCACCACGCCTTTGAGCCCCTGCCGGGCGAAGCCTTCGACATGCGCCTCCAGGCTCCCGGAGTTGCCGATACAGGTCATGCAGCCAAAACCCGCGAGGTCAAAACCCAGCGCGGCAAAATCCTCCAGCAACCCGGCGGCTTCCAGGTAGTCGGCCACCACCCGCGAGCCCGGCGACAGCGAGGTCTTGACCCACGGCCTGCGCCCCACGCCACGCGCCCGCGCGTTGCGGGCCAGCAGCCCGGCCTGGATCATCTGCGCCGGGTTGGCGGTGTTGGTGCAACTGGTGATGGCCGACATCACCACTGCGCCATGGGTCAGCGGCGCGTCGAACGATGGCGCGAAAAATTGCTGACCGGGTTCGCCCTGCACATGCTGGTGAAACGACGCGGCGGCATTCGCCAAAGACTGGCGCTGGTGCGGCTGATGCGGCCCGGCGACACTCGGTTCGACCGTGGCCAGGTCCAGCTCGATCAGCTCATCGAAGTGCGGCTCGGGCTCGCCTGGCTGGCGCCACAACGATTGCGCCGCCATGTAGGTCGCCACCTTGGCCAACAACGGCCGCGGCCGCGCGCTTAATTCCAGGTAAGACAGGGTCTGGTCATCAAACGGGAAAAACACCACCGTGGCGCCATACTCCGGCGCCATGTTCGCCACCGTGCCACGCGCCGCCCAACTCAGCGACGCCAGCCCAGGCCCGCTGAACTCGACAAACTTGCCGACCATGCTGCGCTGGCGCAACAGCTCGGTCACGGTCAGCGCCAGGTCGGTGGCGGTAACGCCGGGGCGCAAGGCATTGCCGACGCGAATTCCCACCACCTGCGGGAAGGGAATCGGCACCGGCTCACCGAGCATCGCCGCCTGCCCTTCCAGCCCGCCTACCCCCCAACCCAGCACGCCGATGGCATTGATCATCGGCGTATGGCTGTCGGTGGCGACCATGCAATCGGGGTGCAGCAGCACGCCGCCATCGGCGGCCGGGCTCTCCCACACCACCTGCGCAATCGACTCCATGTTCATCTGGTGGATAATCCCCGTGCCCGGCGGGATGACCTTGAAGTTGTCCAGGCTGGCCTGGGCCCACTTGATAAAGCGGTAGCGTTCGCTGTTGCGGCGAAAGTCGATGTCGAGGTTGGCTTCCACCGCACCGGCTTCGGCGTAATGCTCGACGATCACCGAATGGTCGATGGTCAGCACGGCCGGAATCGACGGGTTCACCGCGGTCGGGTCGCCGCCGAGCTCCGCCACCACGTCGCGCATTCCGGCAAAGTCCGCCAACGCCGGCAGGCAGGTGGTGTCGTGGAACATCAGGCGGTTGGGCTGGAACGGCACCTCGCAGTCCGACCCCGTGCCCGTCGCCCGCGCCAGCACTTGCGGCAACGAAGCCGGCGCGCAGCGGGCGATGTTTTCCAGCAGGATGCGCAGCGAGTACGGCAGCCGATGCAATTGCACCGGCGTCAGCAGCTTGTGCAGGTCGACGTAGGCATAGCGTTGGCCGTCGATCGTCAGGTGGTTGAGGTAGTCGCTCATAGCTGCGCGAACACCCGCTCGATACGCGCCAGGCCCCAGTCCAATTCCTCGCGGGTGATGGACAACGGCGGCGCGATGCGCAGCACATTTTCGTGGGTTTCCTTGGTCAGCAGGCCTTCGCCGAGCAGTGCTTCGCAGATCGGCCGCGCATCGCGGTCCAGCTCCACGCCCACCCACAGGCCACGCCCGCGAATCTCGCGAATGGCCGGTGAGTTCATTGCGGTCAGGCGCTCTACCAGGTAGTGGCCGAGCTGCGCGCTGTTGTCGATCAAGCCCTCTTCTTCCAGCACATTCAGGGCTTCGAGGCCGACAGCGGCGGCCAGCGGGTTGCCGCCGAAGGTGGAGCCGTGGCTGCCGGCGTCGAACAGGTCCATGATCGTGTGATCGGCGACAAAGGCCGACACCGGCATGATCCCACCGCCCAGCGCTTTGCCGAGGATCAGCGCGTCCGGGCGAATGCCCTCGTGCTGGAAGGCAAACCACTTGCCGGTACGGCCCAGGCCCGACTGGATTTCATCGAGGATCAGCAGCGTGTTGGTCTCATCGCACAGCTGGCGCAGTTCACGCAGGAACCCGGCCGGTGGCACGCGAATACCGGCTTCGCCCTGGATCGGCTCGATCAGCACGGCGCAGGTGTCGGCGGTGATGGCCTGGCGGAAGCTCTCGATATCACCAAAGCGCGCTTCGCTGAAGCCTGCGCAGAACGGGCCGAAATCCGCCTTGTAATCCGGTTCGGAAGAGAAACCGACGATGGTCGAGGTGCGGCCGTGGAAGTTGTTGTCGGCGACCACGATGTTCGCCTGATTTGGCGCAATGCCTTTGACGCGATAGCCCCAGCGGCGCGCGGCCTTGATCGCGGTCTCCACGGCTTCGGCGCCGCTGTTCATCGGCAGTGCCGAATCGAAACCGCTGATGCGGCACAGGGTCTTGAGGAAGTTGCCCAAGGGCTCGCTGTAGAACGCACGGGAGACCACGCTGATCTTGTCGATCTGCGCCACCGCGGCAGCGCGGATACGTGGGTGAACATGGCCGTGGCTGACCGCGGAATAGGCCGACATCATGTCCAGGTAGCGCTTGCCGTCATCGCCAATGGCCCAGACGCCCTCGCCCTTGACGATGACCACCGGCAGCGGCGAATAGTTGTGGGCGCAGAATTGGTGTTCGAGGGTGATTGCCGGGTTGGGGTGCATGAGGGTGTCCTGCCAAAAGAAGAGTTAACCAACAATAAAGATCAACTGTGGGAGCGGGCTTGCCCCCACAGTTTTGAATGCATTCCAAATCAGGCGCTGAGTAATTTTCCGCTGCGTATCGGCGTGGCGCCCGAGACGCGGCCCAGCGGATCACCCGGCTTCACAAAGCGCACATCGCGGCGCATGTACAGCACCCCGGTGTTATGGCTGGTAATCGTCACGGTCTTGCCGCTGTGCGGGTCCACAATGTCAAACAACGCCTGCCCCGCTTCAATACGGCTACCGACGGCTGCACGGTGCACCAGCACGCCAGCGCTCGGCGCATAAAACTGCTCGCTGCCCGCCAACGGCGTGGCCGGGTTGCGCAACGCCGGCAACGGCCGTGGCGTGCCTTCGATGGCGCCCAGGTGCGTCAGGTAATCAATGATCGCGTTAGCGTCGTGATTGGCCAGTTCATAGGACACATCCCGCTGCCCGCGATGCTCGACCGTCACGGCGATGCTGCTGTCCGGAATCGGGAAACGCGCGCCGAGGCGTTCACGCAGGTTCACCCACAGCAGGTACAGCGCCTCATCAAACGAATTAGCTTGCGAGTCGGTGGCGAGCAACGTGGCTTCGGCGCCGATGTAACGCGCCAGCGGTTCAATGGTCGGCCACACCGCCTCACCGGTGTAGAGGTGCATCGCCGCTTCGCGGGAGCAATGCAGGTCGAGCACCACGTCGGCGTCATGGGCCAGCAGCATCAAGGTCTGTTGCAGCGACTGGTATTCATCCATCGGTTGCGCGGCCCGCAGGCACTCGCCCCACGCCGTGCGGATCAGCTCACGGTTGGCGTTGATGTCCTGCCCCAGCAGGTGCTCGACCTTGTCGGCGATGGCCTGATACGGCACCGGGAAACCCCGGTTGTAATTGCGCCCGCTGGCCAGTTCAAAACGCCCACTCGGGGCGCCCATGATGTATTGGCCCAGGCCCGCCGGGTTGGCCACGGCCACCAGCACGATCTGCGCATTCAGGCGGCCGGCACTTTCCAGCGCCACCAGGTGCCTGCGCAGCTGCGCGGCCACCAGCATGGCCGGGGTTTCATCGGCATGCAGCGCCGCCTGGATATAAATTTTTCGACCGGCACCCGCCGCTCCGTAATGCTCACTCTCCACGTACCTGTGGGTGCCTTGTGTCGCTTGCAGCAAGGGGTGTTGATTAAGTTTCATAAACCGGAAGTCTCGATATTCGAGTGATGGATCTTGAGAAAAATACTAACGAGACCGGGTGATCGCCTGTAAGGGCGGCCGAGGCTATCTTGATCTGGCAATCCGATCACTGTGGGAGCTGACTTGCCTGCGATAGCGATGTAACAGGCAACATTGGTGTCGGCCATGACAACGCCATCGCGGGCAAGCCCGCTCCCACATTGAGCCGTTACCAGAGCGCCAGGGTGTACCCGAGCATCACGCGGTTCTCGTTCACATCATTGAAGTAGTTGCCCTTGCTCAGGGCGTTGCGCCAGCGCATCGACACGCCTTTGAACGTGCCGCTCTGCACCACATAACCCAGGTCCAGGTCGCGCTCCCACTCGCGGCCTTCGCGGTTGAAACCAAGTACCTCGGCCGAGTCACCCTTGGCGTACTTGATACCGAACAACAGCCCTGGCAAGCCCAGGTCGGCGAAGTTGTAGTCATAGCGAGCGTGCCAGGCACGCTCGCGGGTCTGGGTGAAGTTGCTGAACTGGTACTCGGTAAACAGGTAGCTGATCGAGCCGTCCAGGTAAGTAAACGGCGTGGTGCCGTACTGGCGCTGGTAACCGCCGCCGATGCTGTGGCCGCCGTACTGGTAGGTGAAGCGGGTGCTCAGTGCACTGTTGTCGACCTTGCCGGCCAGGCCTGCGCCGTCCTTGTCGGAGTTGAAGTAGCGCACATCGGTTTTCAGCGTGCCGCCGCCCAGGCCGAAGTTGTTCTTGAAGCCTACAAATTGCTGCTGGTAGATGCTGTCCAGCGCGGCATAGTGGTAGCTGAGCAAGGTGTTGGGCGTCAGCGAGTAATCACCTCCGGCAAAGCGAAACTTGTCGCTCAGGGCCGTACTTTTGTAGACCTTGCTGACGGTGGTCAGCTTCATGTCTTCGTAGTTGGTGGAGTCGCGGTCCTTGGCCTGGTCGATCTGCCCGAGGGTCAGCTTGAGGTTGCTGATGTCGTTGGACACCAGTTGCGTGCCACTGAACGACTGCGGGAACAGGCGGCTGGTGTTGGGTTGCAGGGTCGGTAAATCCGGCACCAGGTAGCCCACGCGCAGTTCGCTCTGGGCGAAACGCGCCTTGGCGGTCACGCCGAGTTTTGAGTAGTCATCGGGCACGTTTTTGTCGCTGTCACGCAGCAACAAACCCGTGCCCGACAAGCCTGGGCTGGAGTCGAGCTTGACGCCGAGCATGCCGGTCAAGTCCAGGCCGAAGCCCACGGTGCCTTCGGTAAACCCGGATTTGATCCCGAGGATGAAACCTTGGGCCCACTCCGCACGCATCGACTGCGATGCGCTTTCGCGGTAGTCACGGTTGAAGTAGTAGTTCTTCAATTCCAGCGTACCGCTGCTGTCCTTGATGAAGTCGGCCTGGGCGGCGAACGGGATCATCCCGCTGCTCACGACGCCTACGCCTGTGATGAGTTGAGTCAGGGATTTTTTCATTTTTTTAAGCTCCTGGCAGTCTGGGTTGGGGGTGTTTTTATTGTTCTTCGGGCATGGCTTCGCCGTTCGCGCACATCAGCGATGTGCGCGGCGGGCAACGTCAGTCCTGGGTTACAGCGCTAGCGGTACGGGGCCTTGGCGGATGCGATAACCACCGTTTTCAAGTTTCTCCAAAGGGCTGGCAGCGGCCAGCAGCTTGCGGGTGTAAGGGTGTTGCGGGCGGTCGAAGATCTCATCGCGCGCGCCCATTTCCACCACCCTGCCCTCGCTCATCACCGCCACCCGGTGCGCGATGCGCTCCACCGCCGCCAGGTCGTGGGAGATGAACAGGCAGGCAAAGCCGTACTGCGCCTGCAGGCGTTCGAACAGCTCGAGAATCTGCTTCTGGATGGTCATGTCCAACGCCGAGATCGGCTCGTCGGCAATCACCAGGCGTGGGTGGCGGACCAATGCGCGGCCAATCGCCACGCGCTGGCGCTGGCCACCGGAGAGCTGGTGCGGGAAGCGGTCGACAAACTGCTCGGCCAGGCCAATATCCAGCAGGGTTTTCGTCACCCGCTCACGCTGCTGCTCGGCGCTCATACCGGGCACGTGGCGCAAAGGTTCGGCGAGGATGTCGCCGATCTTCATGCGCGGGTCGAGGGACGAATACGGGTCCTGGAAAATCATCTGGCATTGCAGGCGATGTTCGCGATTGCCCGCCTTGAGAATGTCCACGCCTTCAAACTCGATGGCGCCGGCGCAGGCTTTATTCAGGCCGACAATCGCTCGGCCCAAGGTGGTTTTACCGGAGCCACTGCCGCCCACCAGCGCCAGGGTTTCACCCGGTGCGATGGTCAGGTTGGCCGAATGCACCACGCGCTTGAACTGGCTACGGCCCCAAAAGCTGCGCGGCCCGGGGTGTTCGATGCACACGTCCTTGACCGTCAGCAGCGGGCCATTGGCCTTGGGCAACGGCGCCAGCACTCCGCGGCGTGGCAGGGCTTCCAGCAGTTGCCGGGTGTACTCGGCCTTGGGCGCCAGCAGGATCTGTTCGATAGTGCCCTGCTCCACCGCGCGGCCTTCGCGCATCACCACCACTTTGTCGGCGTAGCGCGCCACCAGCGACAGGTCATGGCTGATAAACAAAATGGCGGTGCCTTGCTCGCGGGTGAGGTCGAGCATCAGCTTCAACACGTCCAGTTGCGCCAGGCAATCCAGCGCGGTGGTCGGCTCGTCGGCGATCAGCAGCGCCGGGCGCAGCAGCATCACCGAGGCGAGCATGATGCGTTGGCGCATGCCGCCTGAAAACTCGTGAGGGAATGCAGCCAGGCAGCGCTCGGCATCCTTGATGCCGATATGGCCGAGCATCTCCAGGCTGCGTTCGCGGATCTGCGCCTCGCTGAGCTTGGTGTGCAGGCGCAGGCCTTCGGCCATTTGCTCGCCGATGCTCATGGACGGGTTGAGCGAGACCATCGGTTCCTGGAACACCATGCCGATCTTGGCCCCGCGCAACTGCCGCAGTTGCTCGGGCTTGAGGCTGTTGAGGTCGTGGCCCTGGAACCGCACCTGGCCACCGCACTGCGCAAGCGGCGGTGGCAACAGGCCGATCGCGGCGCGGGCAGCCAACGTCTTGCCGCTGCCCGACTCGCCGACCAGCGCGACGATTTCGCCCGGCGCAATGGTAAAACTCAAGTCGTTGACCGCCAGCGGGCCGTGGGCGCCGACGCGGATTTTGAGGTGATCGACTGCCAGCAATACGTCGGTCATGGTTATTTACTCATCCGTGGATCAAGGCGGTCACGCAACGCGTCGCCACACAGGTTGAACGCCAGCAACGCCATGGCGATGCAGACCCCGGGAAACAGCCCCAGCCAGCTGGCCGTGGCGATATACGGCCGGCTGGCCGCGAGCATGTTGCCCCACGTAGCAGCCGGTGGCGGCACGCCCAGGCCCAGGAAGCTCAAGGCGCTTTCGGCGAGGATCGCCCAGCCGAACATGCTGGTGGCCAGCACACACACCGGCGCCACGCAGTTCGGTGCGATGTGGCGCAACATGGTGTACAGCTCGGAGTTGCCGATCACCCGCGAGGCTTCGACAAACTCCTTCTCGCGCAGCGACAACACCGTGCCGCGCACCACGCGCACCACCGACGGCGTGTAGGCCAGGCTCAGGGCGAAGACGATGCCATACAGGCTCGGGCCGATGATCGCCATCAAACCCAGCGCCAACAGGATGCCGGGGAACGCCAGCAGCGCGTCGTTGATCATCATCAGGCCGCGGTCGACCCAGCCGCGCAGGAACCCGGCGAGCAAGCCCAGGAACGTGCCGGCGACAATCGCCATGGTCACCGTCAACACACTCACCCACAGGCTGGTGTGCGCGCCGATCATCAAGCGGCTCATGACATCGCGGCCGTATTCATCAGTGCCCAGCCAGTGCGCGGCGGTGGGCGCCTGCAAACGCGCCAGCAGGTTCAGCGCCAACGGGTCATGGGGCGTCCACACCAGGCCCAGCACGGCCATGATCAACAGCAAGGCCAGCAAACTCACGCCGATCAGCGCGTTCAACGGCGGCACACGCCAGGCCCTGGGGGCACGCGCAGGTGCGGCCAGCAGCACCTCGGGAGCAACAGGAAGTGGCTTATTCATAACTTAACCCTGGGGTCGAAGAGCGGGTACAGCAGGTCCACCAACAGGTTGACCAGCACATAAACAAAGGTCACCAGCAGCAGGCAGCCTTGCAGCACCGGGTAGTCCCGGGCGTAGATGGCGTCGACCATCAGCCGGCCAATGCCCGGCAGGGTGAACACGGTTTCCAGCACCGCGATGCCGCTGAGCAGGTTGCCGAGGATCAGGCCGATCAAGGTCAGTGTCGGCGCAAACGAGTTGCGCAAGGCATGCCGCCACAGCACCGCACGCTCCGACAAACCTTTGGCCCGCGCATGGGTGATGTATTCCAGGCGCAGCACTTCAATCGCACTGGCACGCGCCATCCGGGTGATTGCGCCCAGTTCCACCAGGGTCAAGGTGACAATCGGCAGCACGATAAAACTCAAGGCCTGCCACGGCGATTGGCCGAACGACACGTAACCCACCACCGGCAACCAGCCGAGCTTGATGCCGAAGGCGTAGAGCAACAGCAGGCCAAGCCAGAAACTGGGGATCGACAGCAACAGGGTTGCGGTAGAGACCACGCCAAAATCCAGCGCGCTGTCCTGCTTCCACGCCGCCAGCAAGCCCGCCGGCACCGCGATCAAGGCCGCGAGCAGCACCGAGACCAGCACAATCCCGGCACTCACCTGAAAGCGGTCCAGAATCAGCGGCAGCACCGCCTCGTTGGTGGTGATCGAATGCCCGAGATCGCCGCTGAGCACCGCCTTGAGCCAGATCACAAACTGCACCGGCAACGGCTGGTCCAAGCCTAAAGATGCGCGTGCAACTTCCAGGCTATGCGCATCGGCCATATCGCCGAGCATCAGCAACGCAGGGTCACCCGGCACCAGTCGGATGATCGCGAACACCATCAGCGAGATCAGCAGCAAGGTCGGAATCGACATCGCCAGGCGTTGAGAGATAAAACGAAACATCCTCAGTTGCTCCCCAACGCTGGCACGCTGACGGTCCACAGACGCGGCTTGGACACCGGCCAGGTGCGCAGGCCCTTGACGTAGTCACGGCTGGCGGCAATCGCATTGCCGTTGTACATCGGGATCAGCGGCACGTCCTTGAGCATTTGCTGGTGCAATTGGTCGAACAGCGCCTGGCGTTTGCTGATGTCGCCTTCGCGCTGGGCTTCACGCAGCCAGTGCCGCGCCTCGGGGTTGTCCCAGACCTTGCGCGCTTCCTTGTCTTTGTCGCCGGTCATCGAGTCAAAACTCAGGGCCGGGTCGAGGCGCTCGGAATACGGGAACGCCATCATTTGATAGTTGCCGCTCTGGTAGCGCTCCAATTGCGTGCCCCACTCCAGGGTTTCCAGCTCCAGGTTGATGCCGCTGGCCTTGGCCATGGCCTGCACGAACACGCCCATGTCGAAGATCGCCGCGTAGCGTTTGTTGACGATCAACTTGATCGGCTCACCCTTGTAGCCGGCTTCGCGCAGCAGTTGCGCCGTTTTGGCCGGGTCAAAGGTGTAGCCCTGGTCTTCGACGGCGGTGTGGTAATGGCTGCCGCGCGCGACCATCGAATTGTTGGCCTTGGAGCGGCCACCGGTGAGGGCTTCGACGATTTGCGCCGAGTCCAGGGCGTGGGCAATGGCCTGGCGCAGGCGCACATCTTTAAGCAATGGGTCGCGGGTCTGGAACAGCAAGGCATTGACCGACATCGTACCGCTGGAGGACACGCGCACACCGGGGTTGGCGGCCAGTTCGGTGGCATCCATTGGCGTCACGTCAATCAGCAGGTCAACGTTTTTCGACAGCAACGCCGCCTTGGCCGCCGCCGGGTCGGGGATCACCAGCAGGCGCACACGGTCCAGCGTGGTGGTCTTGTTGCCGGTGTAGCCGTCAGGTTCTTTCTCGTCGCGGGCGCTGTAGTTGGCGTTGCGCAGCAGTTCGACGTATTGGCCGGGTTTCCACTCGCCCAATTTGAACGGCCCCGTGCCGATCGGCGCCTTCCAGCTGCCATCGGCGGCAACCGAGTCCGGCGACAGGATGCCGCTGCCACCGCACTCCGGCAGCGCGGTACTGGTGAGGAACAGGCCGTTGGGCTGGTCGAGGGTGAACACCACGGTCAGTGGGTCCGGCGCGCTCATGTCGACGATTTTGGCGCCACCATGCCCGTCGAATTCAGGTGCGCAGCGCCATTGGGTCTTGGGGTCGAGAAAACGCTTCCAGGTCCACAGTACGTCGGCGGAGGTCAGCGGCTTGCCGTTCTGGAACGTCACCCCGTCACGCAAGTGGAAGGTGTAGCGCAGGCCGTCGTCGGACACCTGCACGTCCTTGGCCAGCAGCGGGCCAACGGTCGCGTCTTCGCGAAACGCTACAAGCCCTTCGGTGATGTGCATGATCACCGCGTCAGAGTTGGTGTCGCGGTTTACACCGGGGTCGGTGCTGCGAATATCGGCGTTAAGCGCCACCTTCAAGACACTTTCAGCGTGGGCAGTGCCCATCAGCGCCGCAGACAAGGCGCCTGCCAGGATTAAAGTCTTGTTCATCAATAAATGCACCTTAAGTGATCCTTACGCTTGGGTTCGGACGCTGGCAGGACCCAAAACGAGGCACGGCCGAACACCTGAATAGTTGTTGTTGTTTTAGTCGCCGCTCACGGTCGGCGCATGTTCCTGGACCGATCTTATTCTTCACGCCGCACACTTGAGAAGAACGCTCCAGGTGATCAGGCTCGGTATTTCCGATCACCGGCAATGGCTGTGTCGCCCTGCCCCGAGCCTACCGAAAAATCGGGGGTTGAAGCTGTTTTCAGGTGATCATAAATAATGAACCTGATCGTTCAAACCGATCTGGGCGCACCTATAGTCATCAGATAAGCTGGCGGGCATTCAATGGTTTAAATGCGCCACACTCGAGGCAGGCCTTCATGACACTCACCCATCTTCGTGCGTTCTGTGCCGTGGTTGAAAAAGGCAGTTTCCGCTCTGCCGCGCGCCAGTTGGATGTGGCGCAAAGCACCTTGACCCAATCGATCCAAACCCTTGAGAAAGAACTCGGCGTGGTGCTGTTGCAACGCTCGAACCAAGGCATCAACCTGACGCCCGCCGGCGAGGTGTTCCTGGTGCGCGCGCGCTCCATCACCCTCGATTGCGAACGCGCCCTGCTCGACCTGCAACCCTGGAAAGGCGAACCCGAAGGGCATATCGCCCTGGGTGTGACTTCCGAACCGCTGGCCGAATTGCTGTTGCCGGTGTTGAGCAACTTCACCCAGCGCTTCCCGCGTATCCAGGTGCATGTGGCCAGCGGCACCACCAAAGGCCTGGTCGAGAAGGTGCGCGACGGCCGCCTGGACTTCGTGCTGTGCCCGTTGGCGCCGAATGTCACCGACATTGACCTGGCCATCGACCGCCTCTACAGCTCCAACGCCGGCATTATTGCGCGCAAGGGCCATCCGCTGGCCCAGGCCAAAACCGTGCAGGCGCTGGTGGACTGCCAGTGGATCAGCGTACGCCCGTCCGGCGTGGTCGGCGGCGCGGAAAACCGCCTGGTGGAGTTGTTTCGCACCCAGGGCCTGGCGCCGCCGAAAATTGCGATCACCACCGACTCGCTGCTGGAAACCCTGCACATCGTCTCCGAAACCGACTACCTGACCATCGAACCACGCATGCTGCCGGGGATGAAGCTGTTTTCCAGCGCCCTGACCACCATTGCCATCGAAGAACCGCTGGCGGCCCGCGATGTGTGCCTGATCAGCCGCCGTTCCTCGCCGCTGACCGGCGTCAGCCAGGAACTCACCAGCATGCTGATTTCCTATTCCCGGCTGGTGCATCGCAGCCGTTGATCTTCACTGTTCAAGAGCCTTTTCATGCCGCCAATTTCTTACGATGGATTACCCCGTACCCGCGCCAGCAGCATGGGCGTTGACCCCGATCAGGTGATCGCGTTTCTCGATGCCGTCAAGGCTGCCGGCCTCGACCTGCATGGCTTCATGCTGCACCGCCACGGCCACGTGGTTGCCGAAGGCTGGACCTGGCCGGTCGACCCCAACGAGCCACGCGTGCTGCATTCCATGGCCAAGAGCTTCACCGGCTGCGCCATTGGCCTGGCCATCGACGCCGGGCTGCTGAAGCTGGAGGATCGCCTGGTCAGCTTCTTCCCCGACGAAGTCCCCGCCGACGCCGACCCGCGCCTGGCCGACATGACCGTCGAGCACCTGCTGACCATGCGCACCGGCCACGCCAGCAACACTTCCGGCTCGGTCTGGCGCGGCATCACCAGCAGCTGGATTGCCGAGTTCTTCAAAATCCCCCTGGCCTACGCGCCCGGCACCGAATACGTCTACACCAGCGCGGCCAGCTACATGCTCTCGGCGCTGATCAACCGCGTCACCGGGCAAACCCTGCACGACTACCTCACGCCACGCCTGTTTGCGCCGCTGGAGATTCACAACCACGCCTGGGACATCGGCCCGGATGGCGTCAACCCCGGTGGCAACGGCCTGCGCGCGCCGGTGTCGGCGGTTTTGAAACTGGCGGTGTTGCACGCCCAGGACGGCATGTGGAACGGCCGGCAAGTCTTGCCCGCCGCCTGGGTCAAGGCTGCGACCCAACCCCAGGGCGGGCCGGACAGCCGCTACGGCTACCACTGGATGATGAAACCCAGCGGCGCCTTCAGCGCATTGGGCGTGTTTGTGCAAATGGCCGCCGTGTACCGCGAACACGGCGCCACACTGGTGCTGGTGGGCGGCATGAAGAACTCAGCAGAGATCATGCCGTTTATCGAGCGGCATTTCCCCGCGGCATTTAACGGCAGTGCAGCGCCTGAGGCGGATACGCGGTTGGAGGCTCGATTGGCAAACATGGCAGAGCGACCGCCGCTGGTATCGGCCTGTGCAGCGCCTGCCGATTCGAAACGGGTGTTTGCGGTGGCGGAAAACGGCTTGGGTGTGCGCGAGTTAGCGTTTGACTTTAAAGACGACGTGCTGACCTTCGAACTCACCGACGCCGAGACGACCCATCGCCTGGCGGTAGGCATCGACCATTGGCGCGCAGGCAGTACCAGCATGCCCGGCCGGGCGTTGCACCACGGCTATGCATTCAAGGACGCACAGATCGTCGCCGGCGCCCGCTGGCTGGATGCGAAGACCTTGGAGATGACCTGGATCTACCCGCAAACGGCGTTTCGTGATCGGGTGGTGTGTGTGTTTGAAGGGGATGGTGTGAGCGTTGCGCGCACGGTTAACGTCAACAGTGCGGGGCGCGAGCAGGAAGTGCTGGTAGGCACCACACACATCTAATGTGGGAGGGGGCTTGCCCCCGATGGCCATAGGTATCTACACAACTTTTTAATGGCTCCACGTTGACTCTTCTGGGGATGTGGTGGGTTTCAGAGAGGGCATCGCCGGCAAGCCAGCTCCCACAGAAAGGCGTAGCTGTAAAGTTGTTGGAGCCTTGCTCGGTCAAAAATGTGGGAGCGGGCTTGCTCGCGAATGCGGTGGGTCAGCCAATATATTCAGTGCCTGGCACACCGCTTTCGCGAGCAAGCCCGCTCCCACATTTAGATCTCCATGTATCAGGGAAACCACAATCTGCCCTCATAAAAGCGGCCTCGATAAAGCTCGACGGCTCCCACATTATTGGATCTCTTCAGTCTCGAAGACCGCCCCTTCCTTCAAGAGCGCGGTTTATTCCCCGCTACCTGGGGAAGTTTCTCGCGACTTTTGGCCTGCCCACGCTGGTACAACGCCTCAACCAGTTTCTGCCGCTCATCCTGCGGCAAATTGCTCGCAAACTGCGCCAGGGTCGTGTCCACCAACGCCCTAAGCGCAACGTCGGCCTCACGGGCCTTGGCCAGTTCCGCAACCAGCACCTCGCGGTCCAGGCTCGGCGCTTCCAGCTGCTTGATCACGCCCAAGCGCGCCTCGCGGCCAGCCATAATCAACGGCTGGCTGTCGGCACGGTTCTGGCGCAGCAATTGACGCAATTGCTTGCGGCGCTCCGCCGGCAATTTGATCATCGCCTGGCGCAAGCCGTGCTGGTTGACCACCGCTTCGGTTGGCTTGGCAGCGGCCATCCAGTGGTAGAGGCCGCCGCCCACGCCGCCGATCAAAAACACGTTAAGCAACACCGACACGAGCAACCACGGTTTAAGGGATTTGGGGGTCATTGCTCAGCTTCCTCGGCGTTGACGGTAAAGACGACGTCGGCATCGCCCTGATCGAAGACGCTGGGCAGCACGTCGGATGACAGCATCGGCAGCGGCACGCTCAGCGACGCCACCAGCACCCCGGCGGCGATGCCGGCAAGGCCAGCGCCGACCAGCCCGGCCGGTGACAGCCAGTTGGCATAGCGCGACCAGAACGACGCACGGCGCGGTGCGCAATCGCGAATCTGCCGCGCCAGCGCCGGGTCGGCAAATGCCAGCTGATGGCTGTCCAGCTGCGCATCGAGCCAACTGACCTCGCGCAACGCCTGGTGAGCGCTGGCGTTACCACTGTCGAGCAATGCCTGGGCCGGCGCCTGCTCGGCGATGGGCCAGCGATGCAAGCTGGCGCCGTAGGCGTCAGCCAGGTGCGCAAATCGTTCAGGTGTCATGGTGTTCCCCTTCCTGGGCGGGCGGGCCCGGGTGTGTCGGCAAGTTGGCTGCGCAACTGGCGTCGGGCCCGCGACAGCAGGCTCTCCAGTGCCTCGACGCTGATGTTCATCAGGGCCGCGGCGTCGATGTTCGACAGCTCCTGGTAGTACTGCAACACAATGGCTTCGCGCTGGCGCTCGGGCAAGGTTGCCAACGCGGCGGCCATCCTTGCACTGCGATCGGCGGTTTCCAACTGTTCATCAGGGGGCGGCGCGCTGTCCGCCAGCTCGACAACCTCGTCTTCGTTCAACGGGCGTTCCTTGCGCCGACGCAACCGGTCGTGGCACAGGTTGAGTGCCACGCGGTGCAGCCAGGTGTCGAAGCGCGCTTCGCCAGGCCGCCAGTTGGCTGCCTGACGCCAGATGCGCAGGAAACTTTCCTGGGCCACGTCCTTGGCCTCGTCGGCATCCCCGAGGATCCGACTGGCGAGCGCCAGCAAACGCGGGAGCTTGCGCGTCACCATTTCGTTGACGGCGGCAGGCTCGTTGTTGCTGATACGCGCCAGTAGCTCAACGTCCGGATCAGTGTCTTTCAATCGGGTGGTTCCCAATGCACTGGCTAAGGTTCAGGTTCAGCGGATCCAATGACCTTCGCGCCAGTACCAGTTCGGGCCACGGGATTCCCAGTGCCCAGGTTCCCAGCGGGCATTGCGCTGCACCGGCTGCCAGTGGCCCGGCACCCAGGCATAGGCGCCGCGTTCCCAGCGCCAGTGGCCACGGTCCCAGGCGTAACCTGGGCGTTCAGCGGGGATCATTTCGACGCGCTGCGCCGGTGGCGCCTGGCGGATGATTACTTCGGTCTGGGCAAAGGTCGGGGTGCTGACAAGCGCGGCGAACGCCAGCGGGATCAGCAAGGCGTAGCGCAATTTGGCCAGTGGGTTCATGGCAACTCCTTCATACGGCGGACGAAAGTGTTCGCTGCTGATGGGTTGAACGGTGGGGTAGGAAAAATCCGTCGCGAGAAATGTGAAATTTTTTCGACGGTGGTTAAGGCGAGTATTACTCAGGGGATGGCGGCGCTTGATGAAATGTTTGAAAGCAGTGCGACGGATTTGTGCAGGTGGCGGCGTTCAAGGCGTAACACCGCACACACCATGAGGAAATACCATGTCTCGTCGCCTGACTATGCTTGTTGCCGCCCTGCTCATTGCCAGCCTCAGCGGCTGTGTGATCCTGCCGGAACACCGGCATTGCTGCTGGCGCTACTATGGCGCGGTCTCCACGCCCAGCAGCACCGTCAACAGCTAACTGACTGCCGCAAAACCCCGACGCCCGGCGTTGATCTCGGTGCGCAATTCGCCAATAAGGTTTGCGATGGAACGGACGCTGTCCAGGCCTTGGGGCGACACCCGGGTCAGCAACAGGTCGACACGCCCGGACGCCGGTTCAAACACGCGGATGCGCAGCGAACCGTCACTGTTGAGGCTGCAATCACAGGACAGCGGCAGGAAGCCCACGGCCATGATGCGGTTAAGATCGGTGATCGACATCATGACAAGCCCCCGTCCCTGGGTTTTACCCTGTAGGTGTGATGCATCCAGCGTAGATAAGCTTTTGCCGGCCACTGAACAATTAATTCAAAAGTGCTACCTGTGCCGCATTTTGCCGCGCAAACGCTGGGGCGCTGACGCCAGAAACCCAGCACGCGACCTCTCGTCTGCTGCTGTGGCGAAGGCTTGACTCAAGGCGTGGTTCAAAAGACGCTCTTGGCTCTTTGCCATCACCGCGAGCCGCCCGCCATGAGCATCATTCCTCCGAGCCAGCCCGACAGTGACGTGTACAAAACGCTGCTGGAGTCGACCAAGGCCATTCCCTGGCGCATCGACTGGCAGACGATGACCTTCAGCTATATCGGCCCGCAGATCGAAGCGCTGTTGGGTTGGACCCCGCAAAGCTGGGTGAGCGTGGACGACTGGGTCGAACGCATGCACCCGGACGACCGCGAATACGTGGTGAATTTTTGCGTGTCGCAATCACGTGCCGGCGTGGATCACGAGGCCGATTACCGGGCGCTGACGGCCAACGGCGACTATGTGTGGATCCGCGATGTGGTGCATGTGGTGCGCAAAGGCGACGAGGTCGAAGCGTTGATCGGCTTCATGTTTGATATCAGTGAGCGCAAGAAGAACGAAGAGCACCTGATCCGCCTGCAGAAACAACTGGAGGAATATTCCTTCCAGGACGGCCTCACCGGCATTGCCAACCGCCGCATGTTCGACACCGTGCTGGAGCGTGAATGGGCCAGCGCCCAACGCAGCCAGTTGCCGCTGTCGTTGATCATCCTCGATATCGATTTTTTCAAGCAGTACAACGACCACTACGGCCATATCAAGGGCGATGAAGCCTTGCGCCAGGTGGCCCGCACCTTGTCGCTGGCGGCCAACCGGCCACGGGATTTCATCGCGCGTATCGGCGGCGAAGAGTTTGTGTGGTTGCTGCCGGAAACCGACGCGGCGTCTGCCCGGCAGGTGGCGCGGCGTTGCCTGCACCTGATTTGCCAGCAGCAGATCGAGCATGGCTTTTCAGCGGTCTCCAAGCTGCTGACCCTGAGCCTGGGGGTCGGTACGCATCTGGTGACACCCAACAGCGACATGCTGGGGTTTATCGAATCGGTCGATAAGTTGCTGTACCAGGCCAAACGTAATGGCCGAATGCGCGCAGAATTTGCCGATAGTGAAGTTTGACGCCGAGGTCAAATTCCAGGCAAAAAAAATCCCAAGTAGCTGATGGAAACTTGGGATTTAAAAATGCATAAACCGTGGGAGGTGAACGCCCGGCTATAGTACCGATTGGAAAAAGCTGTAACAAGATTAATTTAATCCTTTCGTCGGATTAAAAGCGTCGTAAGTCATTCAATAACCACACCTTTTTTAAGGTAGACGAGCGTACAAGTGCCACTTTTTGGTGCAAGTAGCGCTTATATTTCCTTATATTAAAAATGGTTATTGATTAAAGCGGTGCGGCACTGTTAGACGACTGCCCGTTTAATTGCCGGCACGTATCGCGAAGTTCCAGACTGTTTGACGACGCCGCACTGGCCACGCGCTCCACTTGCCTGCAAAGCGCCAAACGCTCGGCCGCCGCGACCCGCTCCCGATCGACCTGGGCATTGAGCCGTACGAAATAGCCGCCCAGTAATACCGCGACGCACAGAACCCCGAGCGCGAAGTAGCGAAAGCTGTAGGACGAAGGGGCTTCTGGTGGGTTCATGGCATTAAGGCACCCTGCTCTTCTCGTAACGAACGTCGTCACCCTCAGCCCGGTCAACCTTCGACCAGCCCAGCCGCTGGTAAAACCCGTTGGCGCGGATTTCGTCACGGCCATCGGTGATCAGAAACACGGTTTCATGCTGTTCAAACAAGGCCTTTTCAGCCACCGCCATCAAGCGCCGGCCCAAGCCACGGCCTTCGTAGCCAGGCTGCACGAACATCGCAAACACCTCGCCTGCGGCCAGGTCGACCATGCAGAAGGCCGCAGGCTGGCCCTCCACCTCGGCGATCCACACACACGGCGCTTGGCGAATGCTGTGCGCCAACACCTGCGGGGTAATCCCCAGGTCGGTCATCTGTTCGCGGCTCAGATGGTTTTGCACCACCGAGGTGCGGATAGCGAAGAGCGTGTCGATATCGTCCAGCGTCGCCACGCGTATAAGCGTTTGCATACGGGCCTCCTGTTGAAGGATGCAATTGTATGCAAATAGAAACATAAGGTTTGTCGTGGATTTGTAAAAAGCCCGGCCAGCAGCCCCCGAATCCGCCCACCTCAACTACAGCGCATTCGCCTGTTGCTGGCGACGAAACTGCCCCGGCGCCAGCCCATGGGCCTTGCGGAAACAACGAGAAAAGTAGGCCTCATCGGTAAACCCGCAGCGCAAAGCGATCACCCCGATCATCTGCGCGCTGTTGAGCAACAAGGTGCGCGCCAATTGCATGCGGCGATCCAGTACCAACTGCGAGAAGGGTTTGCCGGTTTCCTTGCGCAACAGATGGGTGAGGTAGTTGGGCGACAGAAAGGCGGCTGCAGCGGCGTCCGTAAGGTTCAGGGTCGGCTCGTGCACATGCTCGCGAATGTAGCCCTGCACCCGCGCCAAGGCGTCTTTACGCCCGCGCCGGGTGGCGTTGTTGGCGGCAAACGCCTGCAAGGGTTCGGCGTACAGCTCGCACACCAGGCCGATCAGTTGGAATAGATAACCTTTGAGTCGCTCACGGGCGCCGAAGGTGCGATGGGCGTCCAGGACACGCATGTGCGCGAGCCAGGTTTTCACTTCGTCAAAGGCCGCATCCTCGAGGATGAAATCCAGTTGCTCCTGAAAGCGGAACGGCGACAGTTCCGGCGCCTGGCTGATGGGAATGTCTTCCAGGTCCAGCGGGTCGCAGGTCAGCTGCGGCAGGAAAAACGCCTGGCTGAAGTTGATCAGCATGAATTCGCCGTCTTCAGGATGGGGAATCACGTGCAGGCGGTGAGGCAGGATAAACGCCAGGGCCTTGTGCGGAAACGGCCGCACCGCGCCGCCGATATGCTGCACGGTGTCGCCGCCCAGGTTGATCTGGATCTGAAAGTATTCATGCCGATGTGGGTTGGTCAGCGCCGCCCGCCCGCGTTTGTCGCGGATATAGAAATCGGGGCGGTCGCTGCGTTGTTCCATGCCATAGGTGGTGACGCGGGTGCCTGGCATAACGGTCTCTCGATTGGCCTGGGCACCACTTTAGCCTCAACCTTGGCCAAGCGTGAAGCTCAGCTCGCCAATGCCGTCGATACCGGCGGTGAGCACATCGCCGCGCTGCAACGCGCCAACGCCAGCGGGTGTACCGGTAAAGATCAGGTCGCCGGCCTTGAGCGCTACGGATTGAGAGGCATGGCTGATGACTTCGGCGACGGACCAGATCTGGTCGGCCAGATCGCCGACCTGGCGTTGCTCGCCGTTGACCTTCAGCCAGATTTTACCGGTGGCCGGGTGCCCTACTGCGCTGACGGGTTGCAGTGCAATGGTCGGTGCCGACTCATCAAAGGCCTTGGCCCATTCCCACGGGCGCGAGAGCTTTTTCGCCTGGGCTTGCAGGTCGCGGCGAGTCAGGTCGATGCCGACGCCGTAACCCCAGATGTGGGAAAAAGCATCTTCAGGACGGATATCCACACCGCCCTTGCCGATGGCCACCACCAGCTCCACTTCATGGTGCAGGTCGGCGGTCAGCGGCGGATAGGCGATCACACCCTCCGCCGGCACCACCGCATCGGCCGGTTTCATGAAGAAGAACGGCGGCTCGCGATCCGGGTCATGCCCCATCTCGCGGGCGTGTTCACTGTAGTTACGGCCCACGCAAAATACGCGGCGCAACGGGAAACGCGCCGTGCTGCCCTGGATGGCCAGCGACGGGGTGTGTTCGGGGGTGAATACATAATCAGTCATGGCCTGCGCCTCTTGGTATGCCTGGCGCCAGTATGGCCAGCGGCGCCACGGCAAAGTTGGACAGGCTTACGCAGATTTTGCACTGGCCGGTGCTTGCGTGGGCGCGCGCTCACACCGAGCAGTGCCCGCATTTACTTACGTGCCACTTTGTAGCGCAGGCAATCCTGGTAAAAGCTCTGGCGAATCGCCTCGGGCTTGAGCCGTGAGCGACTGTCGTAAGTCTGTTCGGTGATGCCCATGGCCATCATGCGCATCCACGACTTGTTGAACTTGATGGTCTGGATCTTTTGCCGCGCGGCATACAGCGACACGCCCGACAGCTTGAGTTCCTGGGCCCTGGCGGCGGTGCCGGCGCCCCAACTGCACATGTACTTGTCACCCTCGCGCAGCTCCCGTGCCTGCACGGCAGCTGCGCCGCCTGCCAATGAGCAAGCGATCAGCATGATTCCAACAGTGCGCATTTGCTTCCTCACCTAACCACCTGAAAATAAAAGTGATTCTGGCGAGAATTTTGTTACAAAGGGGCCATTAAATTGCCTTATCTGCTTAAGCAAACACACCTGTGGCGAGCGAGCTTGTTCGCGCTGGGCTGCGAAGTGGCCCCACCACCGACACCACATTCTGCCTGACGTACACGGGTGTGCTGATGAGGGGCCGCTGCGCGCCCCAGCGCGAGCAAGCGCGCTCGCCACAGAAAGCGCACTTACCCAGTTACCATTGGTACGTTGCGCTCGCCTGCACGGTGCGCTGCGAGCCATACCAGCACCATGAATAGGAATAACAAGACGCCACGTATTCCTTGTTCGCCAGGTTCGTCGCATTCAACGCCAGGCGCAGATTGTCCTTGGGGTTGGCGATATTCGCGATGTCGTAGTGCACCGCCGCATCCATCAAGGTGTAACCCGGCACTTTCAGCGTGTTGGCGGTATCGCCCCACGACGAACCCACATAACGCGCGCCCGCGCCGACGCCGAAGCCCTTGAGCTGGCCGTCATGGAAGGTGTAGTCGGCCCACGCCGAGGCGGTGTGGCGCGGCACGCCGTAGGTGGTGGTGCCTTCAACCGGGATCGCCGGGCCGATGCCTTTATCGGTGAGCGGCGCGTACTGCACGGTGCTGTTGGACTTGCTCGCGCGGTTGTCCAGGTAGGCGTAGGCCGCGGTGATGTCCAGGTTATCGTTGAGGCTGGCCTTGCCTTCCAGTTCAAAGCCACGCGATTGTTGTTCGCCGTCCTGGACGCTGCAGCGGCCATTGCCACACAGGTGGCTTGGGTCCGGGTCCAGGGTCGGCACGTTGCTCTGGCGCAGGTCGAAAATCGCCGCGGTGATAAAGCTGTTGCTGCCCGGTGGCTGGTACTTGATGCCGATTTCATACTGCTTGCCTTCGGTCGGCTTGAATACCGAACCGCCGTAACCGGTGCCCGATTGCGGGTTGAACGACTCCGCATAGCTGGCATACGGCGCCAGGCCGTTGTCGAACAGGTAGACCAGGCCGACACGGCCGGTAAACGCCTTGCTGTCCAGGGACGACTTGCTCTTGGCGCCGGAGCTGATGGTTTTGGTGGTGCTGTCGGTGCTGGCCCAGTCATAACGACCACCGAGCAACAGCACCCATTTGTCCCACTTCATTTGCTCTTGCAGGTACGCCCCGGTCTGCTCGCTGCGGGAGGTGGCGTCGGTGGCGAATGCCGGCGTAACCACAGGCGCGCCGTACACCGGGTCGAAGATGTCCAGGTTCGGGCCCTTGCCGTAACCGGCCTTGGTGTCGGTGCGGGTGTTCTGGTAGTCGAGGCCCATCAAGAGCGTGTGCTGCAAGGGCCCGGTGTCGAATTTGGCTTGCACTTGGTTGTCGAGGGTGTAGGCGTCCATGTCGACATCGGTGGCGATGGTCGACCGCGTGGAGGTGCGGTAATCGGCCTGCAGGTTGCTGTTGTAAATGCTGCGGTAGATGCCCTCGGCGCGCAGGTAACGCGCATTCTGGCGCACGGTCCAGACATCGTTGAAGTGATGCTCGAAGGCGTAGCCGATGGAGTAGTACTCGCGGTCGCTCTTCTCGAAGCTCTTTTCGCCGTCGTAAAAGTCCACGTCGATCTTACGCCCGGTGGGGCTGCGCAATACCGAACCCCAGGCGGGCACGGAACCGTAGGACGCGCCTTTGGGGTCCTTCTGAAAATGCCCGAGCAAGGTCAGCGAAGTGGCATCGTCCGGGCGCCAAGTGAAGGCGCTGGACAGCGACTGGCGGCGGGTCTCGGTGTGTTCGACCTGGCCATCGGCGTCATCGAACAACCCCGCTACCCGGTAGGAATACACGCCCTGATCATCCAGCGGGCCGCTGAGGTCGAAGGTGGTGCGCTTCTTGTTGAAGGTACCGTACTCGACGCCGACTTCATGAAACGGCGTGTCCAATGGGCGCTTGGTCACCATGTTGATCACCCCGCTCGGCGTGCCCTGCCCGTACAGCACCGAGGCCGGGCCGCGCAGCACTTCAACGCGTTCCAGGTCAAAGGCGTCTTTTTGCGGCAAGGCATCCCGGCTCGACGGCATGCGCAGGCCATCGAGGTAAGTGGCCGGGGCGAAACCGCGGATGGTCAACTGGTCGAGACGCGAGGCCGTGGCGCCACGGGTTTCCGGGACTACGGCGGCGCTGTAGCGCAGGATCTGGTTGAGGCTTTCGGCGTTTTGCGCGCGCATCTGGTCCTTGGTGACCACGGAAATCGACTGCGGGGTTTCGATCAGCGCGGTGTCGGTCTTGGTGCCCGACAGGCTGCGAGTGGCCACATAACCAACCACTGGCCCGGTGGGGCTTTCGCTGTGGTAGGCGCCGCTGATGGTGGTGGCCTGCAACTCCATGGCGCCGCCGCTCTCCGGGATAGCCTCCACGCGGTAGCGGTCGGCAGAGATCTTCAACGCCTGCAAGCCGCTGCCGGCAAGCAATTGGGTGAGCGCCACGTCGGTGTCGTATTGCCCGCTCAGGCCATTGCTGCGCTTGCCACGGGTCAAGCTTGCATCAAACGCCAGTACCAGGCCGGCTTGCTCGGCCAGGCTATTGAGGGCCTGGCTGAGGTCGCCGGCGGCAATCGAGAAACGGCGCAACGCGCTGCTGCTGTCTTCAGCGAAGGAAGACTGGACCGTCAGCAATGGCACGGCGGCAAAGGCAAACGCCACTGACAGGGCCAGTGGGTGCAAGGGACGAGCAAGGCGCGACATGGGAAATCCTGCGTAATAGAGGTTCTATTAACCATGACGGCCATGTCGAAAAATCGGGCAAGGATGAGAGTGGTTTTTATTTGACGAGCTTTTTGCGCAATCAGCTTTATCGCTTTTCGGTGTAGGCCTTCGGGCTAGTTCTTCGCGGTTTTCGCCCGCTTAAAGTCGTCCATTTCTGATTTTTCCAGCCGCTCATCCAGGCGCTTTTTCCTGCGGCATGCTCCGACGCCTTGCCCTTTTGCCGAGACGTCACGGATGACCAACGCCGCCCACATTGCCTTTATCGAACATGAACTGAATGGCTTCCATCAGAGCCTGGCGGAGTATCGCCAGCAGATGGGCGCCTGGTATGCGCGGGCGCTGGACTCGGTCAGCCATGCAGCGGACATGCCGTCGTTGTTGGGGATGGATCGGGTGCTGCGGGTTGGGGGGTCGCAACGATCTTTCAGTATTTCCGATGCGGATTTTTCCACGGTTGCGCGCTGCCCGGCGGGGGGCGAGCTGAAGATCGAGAGCAAATTCGAGTCGGTGTACGACGTGCCGATCGGCAACATTCCGGTTGAGGTGATTCGGCTGGAGGATGGCAGTACCACCGTTGTCATGCTCGATGAGCATGGCAAAGGCTCACACACGTGCGTGGCCGGCGGGCGCTATCAGGTACGCGTACAAGGCGGCGTCTCTGCGCAGCAAGTAGACGCCTTGTTTGCGTCCTACGCCGGGCTGACAGCCGACCTGGAGCAATGGCTTCGCGAACAATGGAACGGCTTCAAACCGTCCTGGCAGCAATCCACCGCCAGCGCGATTGGCAGCGGCGTGCTGGCGGGCAGTTGGGCGGCGATCAGGGACGTGTGGGACAGCATCAAGCTGGTGCAGGCGATTCTTGAAGACCCGCTGAAGTACGTCGAGCAACTCGGCAGCGAGGCCGCCAAGTTGGCGCAGTTGGCCACCGATGCGCCGCAGGTCATGGAAAAGGCGATGTTGCTGGCCAGTGATGAGGCGGCGCTGTACCTGATGGTGCGCACGGCGATGCTGTGGCTCGACGCACTGCCGCCCGGCGATATAGCCGAGGCGGCGGCGGGGTTTGTGGTGTCGCTGTTGATCGACCTGGTGATTGGCGCGGTGTTGATGATCGCGCTGCCTGCGGCGGGTGTGGCGTACCTGAGCTTGCGGTTGGTCAAGTATGGCGCACAGATACTTGATGCGGCTGTTGGCTTTGTCAGGAGCGTGCTCGGGATTCTGACCAAGTTCATGCAAGCGGTGGATCGCTACAAGGCAGTGGCGGTTCGCGGAGTGGTCGGTGGGCTGAAGCAAGGCACGATGCAGATGCGCTGGCGGGCGCGGCAGAACGCAGTGCTCAAGCACAAAGAGCATGTGGATGATGTGCCTGCTGCTGCGAAGAACCCGCAGGGAGATGCGGCGGCGCCTGCGGATAAAACCGCCACCAATGGCTGCCCGGTGTCGATGGTCACCGGGGAGGAATTGCTGACCCTTACCGACGGTGCGCTGGACGGGATTTTGCCGTTTGAGTGGACGCGGTTGTACCGCACCAGTGCGGTCGAAGTGGATTGCGGGTTGGGGTTTGGTTGGAGTCATGCGCTGGCGCAGCGGTTGGTGGTGGACGGTGATTCAGTGGTTTGGACGGATCATGAGAATCGCTCGACTGCCCTGCCCTTGCCGACTGTTGCTCGTCCGGCGATTACCAATAGTTTGGCCGAAGCGGCGATCTATTTGGGTGCTCTGCCCGATGAGTTGGTGCTGGCGCAGGCGTCGCGTTTCTACCATTTCCGCGACGGTGTGCTGACGGCAATCAGCGATGCGTATGACAACCGGTTGCGCATTTCTCGTGATCGTTTGGGGCGGATTGAGCGGCTGGATAACGGTGTCGGCCGTTGTTTGTTTTTGCGCTACGAACTGGGCCGCATTGTGGCGGTGGACTATCAGGTTCATCGCGCCAAAGGGCGTGAGCCGTATGTGTGGGTAACTGAACAGAACGTCGTTTCCTACGCCTATGACGAGGCGGGACGACTGGTATCGGCGACCAACGCTGTCGGTGAAAGCGAGGTTTATCGGTACGACGACCAGCACGTAATTCTTGAGCGGCAGTTGGCCGGTGGGGCGAGTTTCTTTTGGGAGTGGGAACGGTCTGGAAAGGCCGCGCGATGTGTTCGGCACTGGGCCAGTTTTTCGCAGATGGACACGCGGTATGCGTGGGAAGACGGAGGCAGAGTCACGGTTCACAACGCTGATGGCAGCCAGGAAGTGTATGTCCATGACCAGCGCGCGCGGCTGGTGCAGCGGGTTGATCCGGACGGCGCTGAGCACTTCAAATCCTATGACGACAAGGGCCGACTGACGGTTGAGCAGGACCCGCTGGGGGCGGTGACGGCGTATCAGTACGACGACGCAGGGCGTTTGGTGGCGTTGTTTCCGGGGGAGGATGAGCCGACTTCCTACGAGCATGACAACGGATTCGTACGAGTTGTACGGCGGGGTGAGGCGGTTTGGAAATACGAGCGTAATGAACAAGGCGACGTTACGCGTAAGACTGATCCTGACGGCCACGTTACGGACTACACCTACAACAAGCACGGGCAGTTGATTGGGGTTTGGTATCCGGATAACGGGTGTCATCGGCTGGTCTGGAATGAGCGTGGGCAGCTCGTTGAGGAACAGCTGCCGAATGGCGGTATCAAGCGTTATCGCTATGACGATGTTGGACGACAGGTTGCGCGCGAGGATGAGCATCGCGCGCTGACCCAGTATCAGTGGGACAGTGTTGGGCGGTTGATACGTGTCCTACTTCCAGGCGGTGCCACGCGCGAATTCAGCTACAATCCGTACGGAAAAATCACCTCTGAACGTGACGAATTGGGCCACGTCACCCGCTACGAATACGCCGACGGCCTGCACCTGATCAGCCGCCGCATTAATTCTGACGGCACCCAGGTCAACTACCGCTACGACAACACTCGGTTACTCCTGACCGAGATCGAAAACGAAGTCGGTGAAACCTACCAACTCGACTACCACCCCAACGGGTTGATCCAGCAGGAAACCGGTTTTGACGGCCAGCGTACGGCCTACGTCTACGACCTCAACGGCAACCTGCTGGAAAAAACCGAACACGGCGACGATGGCAGTCAGCTAATCACCCGTTACGAGCGAGACCCTTCCGGCCGCCTCGTACGAAAAACCCTGCCCGACGGCGAAGTCGTTAATTACGCCTACGACCGCCAGGGAAACCTTCTCAGCGTAGACGACGGCCACTGGGCGTTAGCCTACGAGTACGACAGCCAAAACCGCCTCACCGCCGACCACCAAGGCTGGGGCACCCTGCGCTACGGCTACGACGCCTGCGGCCAACTGAAAAACCTGCGCCTGCCAGACAACAACCGCGTCGCCTTCAACCACGACAAAGGCGGCCACCTCGCCACCGTCGAGCTAAATGGCAAAACCCTCACCTCCCACCTCTTCAAAACCGGCCGCGAACGCCAACGCCAGCAAGGCCAACTGCTCAGCCACTATCACTACGACGAACAAAACCGCCTGCACGCCCACGCAGTGACCCAAGAGGACCACAAGCACTACCGCCGCCACTACGACTACGACAAAACCGGCAACCTCACCCGCCTGCTCGACACCCGCAAAGGCGAACACCACTACCACTACGACCCCCTCGCCCGCCTGACCCGCGCGGATCATTCGCAAGACCAGCAGGAACGCTTTGGCCACGACCCGGCCGGTAACCTTCTGATGCAGGACCGCCCCGGCCCGGACATCGTGGCGGGGAATCGGTTGGTTATTCAGGGCGATCATCATTATGACTATGACGCCTTTGGCAACCTGACCCGCCAACGGCGCGGTAAAGGCCACCAACTCGTCACCGAATATCGCTACGACTGCCAGCACCGCTTGATCGGCATCACCCAGCCCAACGGGCAAACCGCCAGCTATCGCTATGACCCGTTTGGTCGGCGCATCAGCAAAACCGTCGACGGCATAACCACCGAGTTTTTCTGGCAAGGCGATAAGCTTGTTGCCGAGCATCACGCAGACCGTCATCGCAGCTACATCTACGAACCGGACAGTTTCCGGCCGTTGGCGCTGCTGGAAGGCTTTGGACCGAAAGACACCCAGCCCTTCCACTACCAACTCGACCACCTCGGCACACCACAGGAACTCACAGCGCCTGACGGCGAAATCGTATGGTCCGCGCACTACCGCGCCTACGGTCAGATCAGTCGTCTCGACATCAATAAAATCGACAACCCGCTGCGCTTCCAAGGCCAATACTTCGACCCGGAAAGCGGGCTGCACTACAACCGCCATCGCTACTACAATCCAGATATTGGTCGATACCTGACGCCGGATCCAGTGAAGCTGGCGGGTGGGATCAATGCGTACCAGTACGTGCCTAATCCTACAGGGTGGGTCGACCCGCTAGGCTTAAACACCTGTCCCGGCGCCAATGTATGTAAACCCGAACATAACGCCGAGAGTCCAACAAGGAACGCAAAAGCTGCCGATGGCGGGCCAACGTTACCAGTTACCACATCAAAGCAAGAAAAAACCGTAAGGGTACGACACTACACGAGCAGGGCAGGCTCAAAAGGCATTGAAAAAGAGGGAGCAATATTGGCTCAAGACAACAATAGAGTTTATCTTGAACCTGCAAAAAGCAAAGTACTAAACCCAACGGAAGCACAGGACAAATACCAAATCAAAAAAAATAAAGGCCGAGATTACATTGAAATGGATGTAGAGGAATCACGCTTGGAGTGGATAAAAAACCCTAGATATAATTCTACAGAGCTAACCGTAAAAGGAAACTTGACATTAAAAAACCCAAAATTCACGAGGAGAAAGTAATGTTAGAGAAAAATGAAAAAATAGTACTTCCTGGAGAAGAAGCACTAGACGCCCTTAAAGAGATCGAGTTCATACTGATATCTCTACACAAAATGGGTAGTTATTATGCTGAAAAGCCTGGTGCTCTAGAAGAGTATCGAAAAGCAACCACTGACTTCATCGACGATTGCGCCGTTACACAGCGCTTGGCAAAGGTCCGTAGGATCATTTCTACGCACTTTGACGACTCTCTCGGTGATGACGACATGGATGATATGGAAAGACATCTCTCCGATTTGAAATTCTGGGAACCCATTCAACCCTTGAATCGAACAAACCATGGCACAGAACAGATTACTATCTCAAAGGGAACCATTGAACAAGTCACTTGCAAAAGAAATGAATTATTAGTTTTTTTTACGGACCAACAAGATCAATCACTGCTGATCACTTTTCATAACCCGGTCGCTTTTAAAGGTATAAATGCGGTCACCTCTCAATGTGAGATACACGAGGAAAAGGATTCTAACCTTTCGCAAGAGGTAGCACGCATCGCTCCAGACAAACCAGGTAAAAGTTATTGCTTCAAGGACAGCAGCAGCGGCGAAGTTGTCTTTGCAGTGATAGCGGGCAGCTTCAGCACTGAGAGGATATGAGATTAACTGAACACCTGTTTTGGATGCATAACGACCCGGTAACGGACGGATGAGAAGCTGAATCAGCTGGGAGCACAGACAGTGGATAAATACTCTAAAGCTGGAGGAACATTACTTGAGTGAAAGCGTGGAATAATTTGCTGGTACTGATCCAATCGTTACTACGACAGACGAAGACAAAAATAGTCAAGAAACATCTCGAAGAGTATTAAGTTCGCAGATCACCTCAACGGAGGCGACGTCAAAGTCTACGACCTCTCATTACCGGGTACAAGACGATATTAAAGCCTTGAGGGCGAGTTCCCTAGTAATAATACCTCTCCGATTGGGAAGCAAAAGGGTAGAACCCAAAGCGAATACAATGAAGCCACCCACTTCAACAAGGCCTCAAAAAAAATGAAGACCATTTGCGTGCCACTCACGACAGAAGCCATGAAGTTACTAGATACAAACGACTGCCCCTCCTCGCTACTTGAGAGCACTACGCTTACGGAAGAAGAATATCAACAACTTTTAAAGTCTGGCGCCTTAGAAAGCATAAATTATGCATCTGGAAAGATAATCGATGAGTATGAGGATGAGTTTATAAACACACCTGAAGAACTAGGTGAAATATTAAAAATATTAAAAACCCATTTAAGACCTGAAAACTCAAAAACATTAAACAAATTAATTCAATTAAATGTATTAGCCATCAACAAAAATACAGGATTATTTTTCTTCTTTTAACACTCACCTCATATCGGCGACCGCACTGCTGGAAAGCGTGGTGCAGGGGGAGCAAAAAGAGGCCATATTTTGCTAAACCTGATCCCCGTCAACCGCTCCAGGATTGGTGTTACTCAATGAGTTACCTAGAAACAGAAATCAATGAAAGCTTAGAAAAGCTAGGTATTCAAAATAAAAAAATCAGCCCCAAGGATCTGGATATGCTTATGGAGTCTCTTGGCAAAGCTTTTTTCTGCGAAGGTGCCAACTGTCTTGACCCGACTCAGTTACGGGTCAAACGCGCAGAACATAACCCAAACTTTTGGCGAGAGGTATCAGGGCGCATTCAAAGTGAACAGTTGATCCTCATCGTCCTTGACACGTCCTACAGAGCATGGGAAATCGGCTCACCCCAACAACTTCAACGTATTTTAGCAGATACAACTGGATATCCATTCTGGGTGACGGACGTGAGCTTTTCTTTTCTAATCTACATGGATGATCATGATTGTGTTAGTTGGGCTTAAACTCAAAACAGCCGAACTCACCCCCACGCCACCACCAACAACCCCACCCCCAACACCAAACACAACGGCGAATAAAAATACGTATCCAACCGTGCAAACCTCGACCCACCGACCTTCTTGAAAAAACCCACCAACTCCGAATCCCCAATCGCCCTGGCAAACATCACCACCGCTATCGCGCTGATCCCCCACTGCAGCGCCCCATGGGACACCGCTGAGAAGTACAGCCCGGCCCGCAGGCAGACGAGCAGCGCAATTGCCACCAACCCCATCGCGACCAGGAAGGTGCCCAGCGCCGAGGGTTTGAAGGCTGGCCGGGGCCCGCGGGCGAATTCGCCGGGCAGTTGGGGGATGGCGGCAAGGCTGCCGAGTTTGCCGCCGGCGGCCCAGTACAAGTGCACCATGCTGATGCAGGTAAAAACCCCGACGATCCATCGCGCGATGACAAAACTCATGGCGGGCGCTCCCTGAAATTGTGCGAATGATGATAGTCGCCCTGAGATTTTTTGTAGGCATTTCGTCGGCGGCTGATGGTAAAGTGCCGCCCCATGAAAATCGCCCGTGCCGACCGCTCGCTCATTGCCTGGATGCTTTACTGCTGCGTCCTGTTCAATGTGTTCGCGTGCAGTATTGGTCATGGGCAGATGGTGGGGATGCAGCTCAATGGCATCGGCGGCCAGTTCTGTACAGTAGACCCGCGTACCCAGGCGCCCAAGCAAACCAACTCCACCGATGAGAGCCTGCCGACGCTGTCCAAGGCGTTCGGCTGCCCGCTGTGTTCGACCGGTGGTATGGGCCCGGCACTGAGTTCCAGCCTGAATGTGGCGGTGTTGCCTCAACCCCATGCGCCACCGCCGGCGGTGGTGCTCGCCGCTGACATCCCTGCCCGTTTCACCTGGCCTGCGGCCAACCCTCGCGCGCCTCCCGCTTTCGCCTGATCCCTTCGCTTTCTGATCTGCACCGGCCACCGCTCCCATGGGGGATAGTCGCGGCTGTGCGTTGTTTTCAAGCCAAGTTTTTCAGGATTCAACCATGAAACATTTACCCTTGTTGGCGGGCCTGTTCGGCTGCCTGCCTATCTGTGGCTGGGCGCTTGAGCTGGCCCCCACCACCATTGATGGTGAACAAACCGCCGAGCCCGGCCTGGCCCTCGACCAATCCAGCGGCATGGCGTCACGGCTGGGCCTGAGCGTGCGGGAAACCCCGGCGTCGGTGGCCATCGCCACTCGCAACGATATTGAGCGCCATGGCGCCAAGACCTTCCGCGATGCGGCCAACACCTTGCCCGGCGTCAACGCCAGTGCGCCGCCGGGGTTTGGCGGGTTTGTGTCCTACCGTGGGTTCACCAGCAGCCAGATCACCCAGATGTTCAACGGCATCAACGTCGCCACCGGCTTGGCGCGGCCGGTGGATGCGTGGATCTATGATCGGGTCGAACTGGTCGGCGGCCCCTCCTCCTTGATCAATGGCGCGGGCTCCGTGGGCGGCTCGCTGAACTATGTGACGAAGTTGGCAACTCGCGAGGAACAAGCCGCCGAGGGCCAGCTCACTTACGGCAGCTACGACACCGCAGGCATGGCTTTCGGCCTCAACCACGCGCTGACCGAACCGGGCGCCGAGGTTCAGCACTACGCACGCCTGGATGTGAGCCGCAACACCAACCACAGCTACATCGACCGCGACCAACGGGATGCCTGGAGTGTGGCGTTTTCGCTGCTCAGCGACCTTACCCCTGACCTGTCCCACATTCTGGCGCTGGAATATCAGGATGAACATGAGGACAGCCCCTATTGGGGCACGCCGGTGCTCAACCCCAAGGCTGGCGAGTTGAAAATCGATCGGCACAACCGCTTCAACAACTACAACGTTGCCGACGGCCGGTACGAACAACGCACGATCTGGGCGCGTTCGATCATCGACTATCGGATCAACGACAGCACCACGCTGAAGAACACCCTCTATCACTTGGGCAGCCAGCGCGACTACCGCAACCTGGAGACCTACCAATACAACGCCGACAACAGCGCAGTGAATCGCTCGACTGCCTACCAGGTTCGCCATCAAGGCCAACAGAACGGCAACCAGTTCGAGCTGCGCCATGACGACAGCTTCTTCGGCCTGTCGACTACGTGGTCCGGCGGCTTTGAATACAAGGTCAACAGCACCACCAGTTACCCGCTGAACAAACCGGGCAACAGCACCGTAAACCCAAACAACTATGACCCCGGGCACTTCTATGACATACCCGGCACCCAGCCCGGGTTTATCAAGGACAAGACGAACGAAGTCACCACCAAGGCCTTGTTCGTGGAAAACCGCCTGGGCCTTACCGATAAACTCTCGCTGCTCACCGGCCTGCGTTACGACGCAATCGACCTGGACGTCACCAACCACGCCAGCGTGACAGCCACCAACCCACGTCACTTGCAGCGCAGTTGGGAGCCGGTAACCGGGCGAGTCGGCCTGACCTACCAGTTCATCCCTTCAGCGAATGTATATGTGCAATACAGCACGGCGGCCGAGCAGCCTTCGACCACCACCCAAGTGTTCGACGTGTCGACCGGCAAGCAGTGGGAAGTGGGCAGCAAGTTCGATTACCTGGACGGTCGCGGTTCGGCCACCGTCGCGGCCTACAAGATCGAGCGCAAGGACTTCGCCGTTACCGACCCGCAGGACCCGAACAAGAGCATTCCGGTGGGTGCGCAGTCGTCCAAGGGGATCGAGCTGGCCAGCTCACTGCGTATCACGCCGAAGCTGCTGGCGGAAGGCAACTTTGCCTGGGTAGATGCTGAGTACGACGACTTCAACGAGAAAATCGCCAGCGGCGCCGTGGTCTCGCGCAAGGGCAATACGCCGACCAACGTGCCCAAGCGCGTAGGCAACCTGTGGCTGACCTATGACTTCACGCAAGATTGGCAGGGCGGTGTGGATGCGCGGTATGTCGCACAGGTGTATGCCGACAATGCCAACACCCTGACGGTACCGGCCTACACGCTGTTCGGGACGTTCCTGCGCTACAAGGTCGACTCGCACACCTCGGTGACCGGTCGGGTGCGCAACCTGACCAATGAGGTGTATGCGGAGTTTGCCCATGTGTCGCCGGCGTACTATTTAGGTGCGCCGCGCACGTTTGAGGTGGCCATTCAAACCAAGTTCTAGCCCTGGAATACAATCAAAAATGTGGGAGCGGGCTTGCTCGCGAATGCGGTGGTTCAGTCTATATAGCCAGTGGCTGACACACCGCTTTCGCGAGCAAGCCCGCTCCCACACTTAGATCTCCATTGAATAGGAAGACCGTAGGCTACTTCAGACTCGCCTCAACCTTCTGCGCCACATCCGCCGTCAACCATGCCTTCCACACCTCAGGGTGCTCCTTGAGAAACGCCAGGGCCACTTCCCGTGGCGCCGTATGGTTCTCACTCATCGTCGCCAAGGCTTTATTCAGCGGCTCGATAGGGAACTGAACCTTGCTGAAAAACTCGGCGATCTGTGGATGTTCCTGCTGGAACGGCGTCGATACACCAATGCTCAACTTGGACGCCAACGACCGAGTCGGCCTAGGGTTGGGGTTATCCGCGTCGGTGAGTGTCTTCCAGGCATCGGCGTCAAACGGGGGCTCTTCCAGCTGGATCAATTTGTAACGCCCCATCAACGGCGTCGGCGACCAGTAATAGAACAACACCGGCTTGCCTCGACGGATCGACGAGGCGATCTCGGCATCCAACGCCGCACCCGAGCCGCTGCGAAAGTTCACGTAACTGTCGTCGAGGCCGTAGGCTTTGAGCTTTTGTTTGTTGACCACTTCCGAGGTCCAGCCGATGGGGCTGTTGAGAAAGCGCCCCTTGCCTGGGGATTCGGGGTCCTTGAACACGTCCTTGTAACGCGCCAGGTCCTTAACGCTCTTGAGGTCCGGCGCCAGCGGCTTGAGGCCTTTGGCAGGGTCACCCTTGACCACATATTCCGGCACCCACCAGCCTTCGGTGGCCCCCTTGACCGTATCACCCAGGCCGACCACTTTGCCTTCGGCCTCGGCCTTGATCCAAACCGGGCTGCGGCCGGCCCACTCCTCGCCAATCACCTGGATATCATTTTTTGCCAAGGCGGTTTCCAGGGTGATGGTGGTGCCGGGCAACGTGTCGGTAGGCAGGTCATAGCCCTTCTCGACGATAAAGCGCAGTACTTCAGTGATCAGGCTGCCACTTTCCCAGTTCAGGTCGGCGAAATGCACCGGCGCCTGGGCGGCCGAAACCGGCACTGAAGCCACCGACAGGCTCAAAGCCGTCAGCGACGCCGCCAATAGGGTTCTCAATCGATTCATGCCTTTGCACCTCGCGTTTTCGCAGCAATAGCGGACGGCTTTGCTGCCAATGCGCGCAGCCTCTGAATAGTTAAGTCAACTCAACTGTAGTAGAGGTTCCGGGAGCCCAAGAATAGACGCGACGTTTATCGACTACTCGCTGGCCTTGAACGTTACCAGTTCACCCTTGCGCCACTTGGCAGCCTTGCCGGTCACGGCCTTGAGGGTTTTGGTCAGGCCTTCCTGCAGTTGTTCGTTAGCGGCAAACACCAGCATGACGCTGTGACCTTCCTTGAACACGATGCCCTGGCCTTCGGCCGAGGAAACAAAGGCGTAGTCGCCCAAGCCATACACCGTCAACTTGATGTCACGGAACTTCAACTCGAACTTGCCACCTTCGCGACTCGGCAACACGGCCGCGCGAAAATGGTCGCCCACCTTGAGTTCCAGGCGCGGTTTGTCATCCACCACCATCGCCGATTCGGTGTCGATTTCGGCGATGTAGATGCCTTCCGGCGTCTGCTCAGTGATGTACACGAAACGAGATTGAAACTGTTTGACCAACTTTGCGCGCAAATCACCCAGCACGAATAACGCGTGCATATCCAGATTACTGACTGCCAAGGAAACGCCCCCACATCAAAAAATACGGCTGACCGCCGGAGCGGGCAGCACAAAAAAACGGCCCTGGGGCACGATTACACATTCGTAAAGAAACTGCTGAGAACTCGCTGCTGCACCGTAAGACTAGTACAGCCCTGCACGATGGACCTTATGCAGGTCATCAGGCACTACAGCAAATCACAGGTTCAACAGCCCGAGAACACGGGCCGAACAGCTTCAGAGAATAACTCAATTAAAAACGCAGTTTCCGACAACCTACACATATCAAAATACTTGGCATGGAACCAGGCATTGGCTGCCGACGACAATACTAAAACAGCAACACGGGTCAAAACCACCCGAAACGCTGCTGGAGGATCAACAAGATCGATCGACAGGAGCTGACCATGCAACCACGCCAACACGACGCTGTGTCTTCCCGCACTCGTTCATCATGTCAAGACGAGCGTCAATACTACTGCTTGCCTGCCCCCAACGGGTACTCCAATTCCGTTCTTTACCAAGTTGTACCTGCCGGGCGGGATTTCTTTCATATCCTGGAAGTCACCAGCGGCCGCATCAGAGGCTTTCGCAGCAACCACACCCGGGCCTGCGAGTTGGCGAAAAAACTTGAAGCCAGCCTGCACGCCGTTCACGGCGGGATCGTTTCGTCATCCGGATGACTTTACTGCGCCACCGCCCCTCAACAACTGCCATACTGACCCGTCCATGAAGTTTGCCCCCTGCGGGTCAGGTTTCATCAGTGCGGTTACCTTGAAGGGAAGGCTATACGTGACGGAATTTGATATTGGCGAATTTTTCATCCATGGCGATGCGCGGGAAGTAGACGGTGAGTTTCAAGCGGTGATCATCATGCGGGCCAAACCTCCGCTGACGACCGTTACCACGCACCAGGTGGAAAAAGATCGTTGGTTCAAAACTGTCGACGCCGCAGCCATAGCGGCAAAGGATGCCGCCAAGGCCCTGAAAACCGCCGTCGATGCAGGCGCACTCAATTCCTGATAATCCAATAGAACTCTGCCGCCTCCTGCGCCTCACATGCACAAGACCATCACCTTGCATGGAGAACGAAATATGGACGCGCCAATCCCCACTCTCGAAACCCTGTTTGAACAACTTGGCCTGGATTCAGGCCCCGCAGACATCGACGCATTCATCGGCGCGCACCCGCTGCCCGAAGACGTGAAGCTGATCGACGCACCTTTCTGGACGCCGCAACAGGCGGCGTTTCTTAAAGAAGAATTGCGCGATGATGCCGAATGGGCGATCCCTGTGGATGAGTTGAACCAGCGCCTGCATCAACCCCAGTAACTCAATGCAGGCTGTCTGACTGTTCCAGGCGCAACAGCGCCTGCCAGGCAGCCCTGCACTCCTGCGCTTCATCGCGGCTGGCAAACGCCGTGCCGCGCTGCTCGCCATTGAGCAGTACCACCCAGCAAGCCTTCTGACCCAGCGCACGCAGGGTTTCGGGAACGCCACTGCCGATCATCACGGCGACATCGACTTTGTTTTGCATGGAGCTTCTCCGCAGCATTAGTTAGCTGGCTAACAATGTTGGCCATGCTACGGTTTTCTTCCAGTTGGAAAAAGCTATCCCCGGAATAGCTCCCTTGCATAAACAGCAACAATCCCTAACGCGTCGACTTCGCTCCCTCCGGTTTGTAGCCCAGGCGCAACCCGCCCCAATGCCGACCATTGACCATGATGGGCACTGACAAGTCGTGCATCAATTCACCGGTATCGCGGGTGTAGGTCTGCAACAGCACCGCTTGTTGATGGCTGCCGCAGCGAATGCCGGTACGGTCTTCGAACTTGCGCTTGGTGCGGTTCTGCACCGCATCGACCTGCGCATCACCGGTTAGGGCGTGAGAAAACGCCTTGTTATGTGTCGGCACATAGCCTTGAGGTGTGCAGGCAATGGCAAATACCAGGCCTTCATGGCGCGGCAGCAGCGCTTCCTGGATCGCCGGCAATACCTGATCGGTGTAACCGTCAAAACGCGTGTGGTATTTGCTCGGGCTGGTTTTCGGGATCGGCGTATAGCTGCGGTCAAACAAATCCTCGAGGCTGATACGGCTTTGCCGTACATCGGCCTCGAACTGCTCGGCAATGCGGTTTGCGCCTTCGCGAGCCAGGTCATAGATGCGCTGGTGGTAGTCGTCCAGCCCCACTTCGGCCAAGCGCTCGCTGATGGTTTCGGCCTGCCCTTCCATTTGCACGGCGGCATCGGCCAGTTGGCGGGTTTGCTGGTCGCTCACGGTCAGGTCGCTGCGCATCTGCTCCACGGCATGGAACAGGCTGTCGAGTTGCGCGCGGTTGGTGTCAGTGCCCTGGGCGATTTCGTTGACCTGCCCTTCCACATCCGCGGCCAGGCTGGCGATGCTCTCCAGTTGCTCCCCGGCGTGTTCCACTTGCTCGACACCGGTGTGCAAGTCCGCCGACAACTGGCGAATCTGCTCCACGACCTGCGCCGTGCGTTGTTGGATATCGGCGACCATCACGCCGACCTCATCGGTCGCCGTGGCGGTGCGCCCGGCCAGGCCGCGTACTTCGTCGGCAACCACAGCAAAGCCGCGCCCATGCTCACCGGCGCGTGCCGCTTCAATGGCCGCGTTTAATGCGAGCAGGTTGGTCTGGCTGGCGATGGACTGAATCACCAGGGTCACGCGCTGGATCTCTTCGCTGCGCTGGCTCAAGGCCTCGATCAACTCGCGGCTGGCATTCGCGCGCTGGCTGAGCTGGTGCATGCGGGTGATCGACTGGGCCAACACTTCGCGCCCTTCGGTGCTGCGTTGGTGCGCCTGGCTGGCAGCGCCCAGGGCTTGGCGGCTGAGCTGCGAGGTGACCTTTTCGGTGCCGATCATGACTTCGGCGCTGCTGACAATTTGCTTGGCCGCACTCAACTGCGACTGCAAACGCGCCGCCAGTTGCTTGACCGAATAGGCCACGCCGGCCGCAGAAAGCGCGTTATGACTGGTGGTATAGGAGAGGTCGCGGGTCAGCTCACCCATCGCATCGGACTCGGCCGACGCTGTGAATACAGGCTTTCGAGTTTTAAAGCGAGGCAGCCAAATCACCAGCAAAGCCAGTGGCAGGCACAGGTAGATCGGCAAGCCGGCATACGCCAGGCCCAGCAGTACCAACACCAGGGCGGTGCTCTGCAGGAGCGGCGTCAGCCAGCCGGGCAGCACGCGTACCACCGTTTGCGGTGGCACTGCTGCGCCCATCAGAGATCCGTCTCCAGCCATCGTCGTTACCCCACTGCTTGTCGTTATTGTTGCTGCATTAAACGCCACTATCGGGCCATTATCCATCGGCCTTTAGTGGGGGAGCTTGCAGCAGATCAATAGACGTGGGCGTAACCGGTATTTCAGGGCGCCGCATGCACGGCGCCCACTTTCAACTCATCAGGCTTGACGCTGATGCTTGTCGATCTGCTCGTGGCGCTCTTGCGCTTCGATGCAGTATTTGGTGGTCGGGCTGATCAGCAGGCGCTTGAGGCCGATAGGCTCACCGCTGTCGTCGCACCAGCCAAAGGAATCATCCTTGATACGTTCCAGTGCACGCTCAAGCTGCGGCAGCATACGCTGGTCGCGATCGATGGCATTGACCAGCCAGGTGCGCTCTTCTTCCACGGAAGCAGCGTCAGCCGGGTCAGCCGGGGTATCCAGGCTTTCAATGGCGATGCGGTTCTGTTCGATGCGCTCGTGGTGTTCCACTTTCATGTCTTGCAGCAACTGCTCAAAAAAAGCGTGCTGTTCGGCATTCATGTAGTCATCCGCCGGCATGGCCAGCAACTTTTCCTTTGTCATTGATTTCTCTATAAAAAATACGTGCATTAAGGCGAATAAGGGAGCGTTCCGGCAGACCTGTGCAGGCCTCGCAAAGGCGCCGTCCATTTCAAGCGCCACCCGGCACTCAATTTACGAGGGGCGGCAGTCTAAGGCCGACTTGAGGGCTCAGCAACTGAAATGACAGGCATTTTTTCCCAATTAACCCCCAAAGGCACCAGGACGGGCTTGGCGAATGGTCATCGGAGTGCGTTTATAGCAAGAAATTCAGTGCAGTGGAGCTATATAGAAGACAAACGGTTGAAACTGGCTGGAGAAGGTTCAAATGTGGGAGCGGGCTTGCTCGCGAATGCTGAGTGTCAGTCAATACATCTGGCACTGATACACCGCATTCGCGAGCAAGCCCGCTCCCACATTGGGTTCCGCGCCAAGCCTTGATTCATTTATCGTTTGAGTTTGCGCTTGTTGCGATACTGGTCAATCACCACGGCGATCACGATGATCAGCCCCTTGATGATGTCTTGGATATACGCATCCACCCCCACAAAGGTAAACCCGCTGGCCATTACCCCAAGGATCAACGCGCCGATCACCGTGCCGGTAATACGCCCCACCCCACCGGCCAGGCTGGTGCCGCCGATAACCGCCGCCGCAATCGCATCCAGTTCATAGGACATGCCCATGCCGGCCTGGCCGGTCGCGGCCCGTGCCGAGGCCACCACACCGGCCAAGCCTGCCAGCAGCCCGGCGATGCTGTAAACGATGATCAAATGGCGCTTGACGTTGATACCCGACGTGCGCGCCGCCTGCATATTGCCGCCGATGGCGTAGGTGTACTTGCCGTACTTGGTGTAGCGCAGGGCGATATGAAAGATCACCGCCACCACCAGAAAGATGATCACCGGCATCGCGCCATGGCCGATGGCGGTGTAGGAATCCGAGAGCATGCTCACCGGTTGGCCTTCGGTGTAGTAACGCGCCAGGCCACGGGCCGAGACCATCATGCCCAGGGTCGCGATAAACGGCGGGATACCGGTGACGGCAATAATGCTGCCGTTGATCGCCCCCGCCAACAGCCCGACGCCCAAGCCCATCGCCACCGGGATCCACACCGGCAAGTCAGTCAGGCTGGGAAATACTGCACGGGAAAAGTCGGACGTTTGCGCAAGACTGGCAGCGATCATCGCCGATAACGCCAGCACAGAGCCCGAGGACAGGTCGATACCGGTGGTAATGATTACCTGGGTCACACCAATCGCCAGCAGGCCAATGATCGACACCTGCAGGATCATCAGCACCAGCCGTTGGGAGTTCATCAGGAAGCTTTGGTCGCGCACGATCCAGCCAAACAGTTCAAACACCAGGCCGATGCCGATCAGCACCAGGAAGATGCTCAGCTCGGTGGGCAAGCGCCTGCGGTGCTTGACCGGTGCCGTGGCAGGCTTGTTGTCTGTTATTGCGTTCATAGCCAATCACCTTCTTATTCTGTGGCACAGGCCAACCGCAGGCCTACGCTGCTGTTCGTCAGTGGACTACGGTCATACCGGAAGCCAACTGCATGACTTTTTCCTGGGTCGCCTCGCTACGGTCGAGGGTGCCCATCAGGTCGCCCTCGTGCATCACCATCACCCGGTCGCTCATGCCCAGCACTTCAGGCAGCTCGGAGGAAATCATGATCACCGCCATGCCTTCGCTGGCGAGGAAAGAGATCAAGCGATAAATCTCGGCCTTGGCGCCGACGTCGATGCCACGGGTCGGCTCATCGAGAATCAGCAGCCGTGGGTTGGTCATCAGCCAGCGCGCCAGCAAAGCCTTTTGCTGGTTACCGCCGGACAAGGTATCGATGCACTGCTCCAGCGACGGGGTTTTCACCCGCAACTTCTTGCACATCTCTTCACACAACGCGCGCAACGCCTTTTGCTGGATAAAACCGTTGCCCGAGTAATGTGGCAGCACGGCCATTTCCATGTTTTCCAGCACCGACAGGCACGGGAACAGGCCGCTGAGCTTGCGGTCCTCGGTCAACAGCGCGAAGCCTTTCTCGATGGCCATGTGCGGGTCGGTGATGCGTACCGGTTTGCCGTCGAGGGTGATCTGCCCGCCGCTGCTTGGGGTGATGCCGAATATCGTTTCGGCCACATTGGTGCGGCCCGAGCCCATCAACCCGGCGATGCCGAGGATCTCACCGGCGTGCAGGTCGAACGACACGCCCTTGAACACGCCGTCCAGGCGCAGGTCGCGCACCGACAGCAGCAGCTCGCCGATGGGCGTCTCGCGCACCGGGAACAGCTGGCTCAGTTCACGCCCGACCATCATCGAGATCAGGCTGTCGCTGTTCATGCTGTCGGCGCGCTGCAGGCCGATATAGTGGCCGTCGCGGAACACCGCCACTTCATCGGCGATGGCGAACACTTCGTTCATTTTGTGGGTGATGTAGACGATGCCTTTGCCTTGGGACTTGAGGTCGGCAATGATCGAAAACAGGTGGGCCACTTCCTTTTCGGTAATGGCCGACGTCGGTTCATCCATGATCAGGATGTCGGAGTCATAGGACACCGCTTTGGCAATCTCAACCATCTGCCGCTCGGCAATGCTCAGGTTGCCGACGTGCTCTTCAGGGTCCAGGTTGATGCGCAAGCGGGCCAGCAACTCAGCCGTACAGCGGTGCATTTCGCGGTGGTTGACCATGTGCAGGCTGTTGAGCTGCTCGCGGCCAATCCAGATGTTCTCGGCGATGCTCATGTGCGGCATCAGGTTGAGTTCCTGGTGGATCATCGCGATCCCCGCCTTCTGCGCCGCCAGCGGCGTTTCAAACACAATCGGCTTGCCACGCAGGCGAATTTCCCCGGCGTCGGGCTGGTAGATGCCGGCGATAATCTTCATCAGCGTCGACTTGCCCGCACCGTTCTCGCCCATCAGCGCCAACACCGAACCTGGGCGTACGCGCAGTTGCACATCGGCCAGGGCCACGACGCCCGGAAAGCCTTTGCTGATGTTGAGGATTTCCAGCAGGTAGGGTTCTTCCGGCGCCAGGGGCTGGATACCGGGAGGCTGCGAGACAACCGCTTGAGCAAGCATATCGGGTACTCCATCAGCAGGGCGACCGTGGCCGCCCTGCTCGCTTATTGTTGTTATGAAGGGCTACTTGAAGTCTTTGACGTTGTCCGGGGTGATCAGCTTGAACGGAATAATCACGTTCTGCTCGACCGGTTCGTGCTTGGCCATCTTGCGCGCCGCTTCCACTGAGCCGACTGCCTGGCCTTTGGCGTCCTGGAACGCCGACGCGGCCATGTCGCCCTTGGTAATCGCGTTCAAACCGTCCGGCGTACCATCAACCCCTGCGATCAATACACTGCCGGGCTTGGTGCCTGCCGACTTCAGGGCCATGGATGCGCCGATGGCCATTTCGTCGTTGTTGGCCAGCACCGCGTTAAATTCACGGCCTTGCGTCAGCCAGTCGTTGACCAGCGTCATGCCCTTGTCACGCAACCAGATGCCGGTCTGTTCTTGTTCGATGGTGATGCCGGGGTATTTGGTCAGGACCTCTTTCACGCCTTTGGTGCGGTTGGTGGTGGAGTTGTTCGCCAGGTCGCCCAACAGGATCACGATTTTGCCTTTGCCGCCGAGCTTTTCGGCGATGTATTGCATTTGCAGGCGGCCGGCCTCGACGTCGTCGGAGGTCACGGCCACGACATCCTTGGGCAGATCCTTCTGGTCCGGACGGCGGTTGACGAACACCAGCGGGATGCCCGCCTTGGTCGCCGCACTGATGATGTTCTTGGTGGAGGCGGTATCCACCGGGTTGACGATAATCGCGTCGACTTTCTGGCTGATAAAGTTCTCGACCTGGCTCAGTTGCTTGACCACGTCGGCGCGGGCGTCTTCAAACTGCAGCTGTACGCCGTCGCCTTTGGGATAGGACTTGGCTTGCTTGTCCATGTCTTCGCGCAGGTAGGTCAGGAAGGTGTCATCGAAAGCGGACATGCTCACGCCCACCTTGATATCGGCAGCCGTGGCAAAACCGCTGGCAAGCAACATGGACAAGGCCAGCGTGGTAAAACGGATCGGGGTCTTCATGAACGGTCTGTCTCCAATTTCTTGTTGGTTTTGTGGACGTTGCGTTTTTCAGAGCGAGGTTGTCGGCAGTCGAACGATCGGTGCCCCCGGGATGCAGCACACCAGGGCGCCTTTGTTTTCGACGCACAGCACATTAAGGAAGGAGAAATAAAACGGCCGGGCGCGGGGCAGATCGCGTGGCGCTTGCTGGGCAGGGCGTAAAACTCGCAGTACAGCGTTGAAGATTTTCATCTGACGGTACCTGGTTGTTTTTGATCTTGTTTTTGTTGAGTCGCCCAGGTCGAGCCCGAGACGTACTTTTTGCAACCTGGAAAAGACTCTATTGGAAAATAATTTCCATATCAACCATTTTTAGAATTTCATTCTATTTTTATTGAAACCACCTGCTGGCGCTCGTTGCTAAGGCGTGCGGCGTCCAATATACGGGTGGTTTCCAGCGCGTCATAGGCGTTTACGGGCAGCGGCCCCTGCCCTTGCACGGCACGTTGCAACTGGTGGTAGAACTGCGTCCAGCAGCCTTTTTCCGATGGCACCCGTTCACGTTCCGCGCCTTGTTCAAACCAGCCCCAGCGTCGATGTTCTTCAGCGCCCCAGTGCTCGCCCTCGGTTTTCGGCGACTTGCCGGCCATCAGCGCGTCTTCCTGGCCGTCCAACCCTTCCACGGTGTAACACCCCAGCGTGCCACTGACGCGAAAACGCGGGGCCTGGCTGTTTTGCAGCGCACTGCCCCACAAGTGGGAAACCACGCCGTTGGCGTGGGTCAGCGAGACGAAAAAACCGTGGTCGAGGGTCGGGTGTTCCGGGCTGAACTGTAATTGCGCGAACACCCGGTCCACCGGGCCGAACAGTTGCATCGCCTGGTCCACCAGATGGCTGCCGAGGTCGCGCAGCCAGCCGCCGCCGCTGGCATTGCCCACCGCTTGCGGGCTGAAACGCTCAACACGCGATTCAAACCGGGTGACCTGGCCCAGGGCACCGGCGTCGATCAGTTTGCGCAGGGTCAGGAAATCCGAGTCCCAACGCCGGTTCTGGTAGACGCTGAGCTTCACGCCCTGGCGTTCGGCGGCAGTGATCAGCGCCTGGGCCTGTTCGGCATTGCTGGCGAAGGGTTTGTCGCTGACCACCGCGACGCCGTGTTCAATGGCTTCCAGTACCAGCGCCGGGCGGCCTTTGAGGGTGGTGGAAATGACCAGGGCGTCGACACCGGCTTCGACGATCTGGCCGATGGTGTCGTAGGCCTTGAGGCCTGGGTGGTCGCTTGCCAATTGCTGGCGGCGCTCCGGTGAACGCGTCACCACACCGACAAAGGTTGCGCCGGGCAGCGTTGCAATTAACGGCGCGTGAAAAAAACGGCCGCCGTGCCCGTAGCCAACTAGTCCAATTCGCATGGTGTGAACTCCTTGATCGTTCCCACGCTCTGCGTGGGAATGCAACCCGTGACGCTCTGCGTCACAAGCGCGGACGCAGAGCGTCCAGTGAGGCGTTCCCACGCGGAGCGTGGGAACGATCGATTGCTTATTGGCACAATTCGCGGGTGACCCGCTCCAGCATCATCCGGTTGGACTCATCCGGCCGATCTTCCCAGGCGAACACCGAGACCGTGGCGATGCCGTCGAACTTGATTTCGCGCAAAGTGCCGAAAAACGCCTCCCAGTTGACTTCGCCCTGGCCGATATCCAGGTGCTGATGCACGGTGGCGGTGACGCCCGGCGGGTTGACGATGTAACGCAGGTTGGATGACGCGCGATGGTTGTAGGTGTCGGCAATGATCAAGTGGCTGAGCTTGGAACCCGCGTACTTGAGCATCGAGGCGATATCGCCTTGGCCATCGTCATAAAAGAAGGTGTGCGGCGCGGCGTAGAGGTAGTTGATCCAGTCGCGGTCCAGGCCGCGAATGATGTCCACCGACTCGTTGTTACGCTCACAGAAGTCATACGGGTGCGCCTGGATATCCAGCTTGAGGCCTTCGCGCTCGAACACCGGGATCAGTTCGTCCATGGAGCGCATGAACTGGTTTTCGCAGACCAGCGGGTTGTCGGACTGGCCGGTGAACTCTGTGTTGACCAGCTCGCAGTCCATTTCCACGGCGATTTGGATCGCGCGTTTCCAGTTGCGCACGGCGGCTACGCGCAGGCCTTCATCGGCGGCGGCCCAGTGGTACATCGGCAGCAAGGATGAGAGTTGCACGCCAGCGTCGCTCAAGGCCTTGCGAAATTCCTTGATGCGCGCCCGGTCCACGCGGGCGGCTTTATAGAACGGCAGGAAGTCTTCGCGGGGTGACAGTTCGATGTGCTGGTAGCCGAGCTCGGCGACCTTGTCGACCATCTGGCCAAGGGGTAAATAGCGGTACATGTAGGGGTCTAAGGCGATGCGCATGTTCAGGTGCTCCCGGATTTGCTTTATGTGGGAGCGGGCTTGCTCGCGAATGCGGTGGGTCAGTCACCTGATTCGCTTACTGATACACCGCATTCGCGAGCAAGCCCGCTCCCACATTTAATGCATTTCAAGTGTAGATTTGGGCTTAGCCGTAAAAATGCGGGCGGGGCGGCAAGCCGACCTTGACGATCTGCTCACTGCCCTGCGCTTCAATGCACGCATCCGCCGCCACTGCCGCCGCAAACCCATCCCACGCCGACGGCCCGCCGACGTGCCCGGCGCGCACGCTGTCGATGAAGGCTTGCAACTCGACGTCGTAGGCGCCAATAAAGCGGTCCTTCCAATCCATCAGAATCGCATTCGACAGCTTCGCCCCACTGCGCAGTTGCACTTGCGAAGGCTCCGGCAGTTTGGCAATACCGGTCTCCCCCACCACTTCACACTGGATGTCGTAGCCGTACTGGCAGTTCACAAACACTTCCACGTCGATGCGCGTGCCTTTGGCGGTTTCCAGCAGCACGATCTGTGGGTCGCGCAAGTGGGCCAACGCCTTGCTCGACTTGCGCGGGAACACCACTTGCACCGACACGTAGTCGTCGTTGAGCAGCCAGCGCAACACATCCAGCTCATGGATCAAGGTGTCGGTGATCGCCATGTCGGTCTTATAGTTCTCGCCCACCGTCGGGTTGCGGTGCGCGCAGTGCAGCATCAATGGCTCGCCGATCTGGCCGCTGTCGATCACCGCTTTAAGCGCGCGATAGCCTTCGTCATACGGGCGCATGAAGCCCACTTGCACCAAGCGTTTGCCGAAGGCGACTTCGGCGTCGACGATCTTGCGGCAGCCTTCTGCGGTCACGGCCAGGGGCTTTTCGCAGAACACCGGTTTGCCGGCGGCGATGGCGGCGAGCACGAATTCCTCGTGGCTCGGGCCCCAGGAGGTCACCAAAATGGCCTCGACCTGCGGCGAGTTGATCAACGCGTGGCCGTCCGGGTACACCTCGGCGGTCAGCTTCAAATCAGCCACGACCTTGGCGGCTTGCTCAAGGTTGATGTCGGTCACGGCCACCACCTGGCTGTTGAGCAAGGTCTGGCTGCAACGACGAATATGGTCACGGCCGATGGCGCCAGTACCGATAACACCCAACTTCAAAGACATACAAACACTCCTCTTGTTATTAGTACTGCCGGGCTTTGGCCAGGCGTTCATTGAGTTGTTTGGCCACCGCATCAGTGCGCGCGCTGGTGGAGACCTGCGCCACGCCGACCCGCCACCACGACAGGTATTTGTGGATCATGGTTTTGGGCAGAACCTTGATATCAATCAGCGTCGACACCGTTTGCGTGCGCGCATCGGCCAGCGCCGCCTGCAACTGCTCCACAGTGCTGACCTTGTAGGTCTTGCAGCCATAGGCCGCCGCGCTCATGGCGAAGTCCACCGGTACAAAACCACCGTCGAGCTTGCCGGTCTCTGGATTGCGGAAGCGGAATTCGGTGCCGAAGCTGTCCATGCCGTGTTCCATCTGCAGGTTGTTGATGCAGCCGAAGGTCATGTTGTCGAGCAGCACCACGTTGATCTTGCGTCGCTCCTGGATCGAGGTGGCCAGCTCGGAGTGCAGCATCATGTAGGAGCCATCGCCCACCAGCGCGTAGACCTCCCGCGTTGGCTCGGCCAGCTTCACGCCCAACGCGGCATTAACCTCGTAGCCCATGCACGAATAGCCATACTCGACGTGGTAGGTGTTGACGCCCTTGCTGCGCCAACTGCGCTGCAAGTCACCGGGCAGGCTGCCGGCCGCGGCAACGATGATCGCGTCATCGGCCAAGGTTTCATTGAGCACGCCGAGCACGCGGCTTTGGGTCAGGCAGGAGCCGGTCAGCTCGATAAATTCGCGCAGAACCGCCGGGTCCATGTGGTCGTTGATTTCCGGGACGAAGTTGTCCGTCTGGTAGTCGGCCTGGTAGATGCGGTCCACCTCGGCATCCAGCTGCGCCTTGGCGTCGCGTGGCAGGTCCGCCCAGTCGGAACGGTAGTCACCCAGCGCATCCGCCAATGCTTCCAGGCCCACCTTGGCATCCGCCAGCAGCTGCACGCCGTCCAGCTTCAGTGCATCGCAGGGGCTGATGTTGAGGTTGAGAAACTTGACCTCGGGGTGCTTGAACAGCGACTTCGATGACGTGGTGAAATCGGTGTAGCGGGTGCCAATACCAATGATCAGGTCCGCTTGCGGGGCCAGCAGGTTCGCCGCCAGGCAACCGGTTTCGCCGACCCCGCCCAGGTTCAGCGGGTGGCTGGAGACCACCGCGCTCTTGCCTGCCTGGGTTTCTGCGAAGGGAATATCAAAGCGCTCGGCAAACGCCTGCAACGCGGCATTCGCGCCGGCGTATTTGACCCCGCCGCCGCAGATGATCAGCGGTTTGCGCTTGCCTCGAAAAGCAGCCAGTGCATCGCCGATCATCGCGTCCGTCGGCGGGCGACGTTCGATGCGGTGCACGCGTTTTTGCAGGAAATAGTCGGGGTAGTCCCAGGCCTCGGCTTGCACATCCTGCGGCAAGGCCAAGGTCACCGCGCCGGTTTCCGCCGGGTCGGTCAGCACGCGCATGGCGTGGATCGCAGCGGTCATCAGCTGTTCGGGGCGGTTGATGCGGTCCCAGTATTTGCTCACGGAACGGAAGGCATCGTTGGTGCTGATGCTCAGGTCGTGGAACTGCTCGATCTGCTGCAACACCGGGTCGGGCTGGCGGCTGGCGTAGACATCGCCGGGCAACAGCAGCAACGGAATACGGTTGGCCGTCGCGGTCGCCGCAGCCGTGAGCATATTCGCCGCGCCGGGGCCGACCGACGAGGTGCACGCGTAGATCTTGCGACGCAGGTGTTGCTTGGCGAAACCGATGGCGGCGTGGGCCATGCCTTGCTCGTTGCGGCCCTGATGCACCACCAGATCGCCGCTGTCCTGCTCCAGCGCCTGGCCCAGGCCCAGCACATTGCCGTGGCCGAAAATGGTGAAAATCCCGGCGACAAACTTGCTCTGCACGCCATCGACTTCGATGTATTGGTTATCCAGGAATTTCACCAGGGCCTGGGCCATGGTCAATCGTGTTGTGGTCATGTTCGCACCTTGTTTGAATGCAAATCTATCGATGAACGGTAATCCAATGTGGGAGCGGGCTTGCCGTGGCGAGGGAGCTTGCTCCCGTTCGACAGCGCAGCTGGAGGCGGCTTTTTGGGGGCGCTACGCACCCCAGCGCAAGCAAGCTTGCTCGCCACATTTAGCCCGCTCCCACAGTTTGGCCGGCGTCAGGTTCGAGGGTTTTGTAGATGGGCGATGCTTGCCCCCAATGCCTGCTGGATATCCGCCAACGCATGCACGCTTTCCGCAAACGGCTCGAACGACAGATAACCGCAGTACCCGCTGCTGAGCAAGGTGTCGATCTGCGCGGCATTGCCGAGGATATCGCCCTCGCCCACCAGCACGCGGTGGCCGTCGCGAATAGAGTTCAGCGGCGCTTCGGCGTCTTCCACGCCGGAGATATGCACCAGGCCGGTCAATTGGGGGAAGAACGCCTGCTCGCTGGCCAGGTGGTGATGGAAGGTGTCGTGCACCAGGCGAAACACATCCAGGCCGCCAATCGATTGGATCGCGTCCACGGCAACACGCTTGCGGCGCAGCGCACATTCCTCAAAGCCCAGCGGCTCGATAAAGCCGAAAATCCCGTACTCGCGCAGGATCGGCGCCAACTCACTTAATGCGGTGCGCAAACCGGCGGCACGCTGGGCTTCGTCGCGCGTATCGCCGCGATCATTGAGCGGGCACATCACCAGGCCTTGCGCGCCGCATTCACGGGCGTAGGTGGCGAGCTTGATCGCCTGGGCGCGGCGCTCGTCATTCCACACATCAAAGGGGTACAGCGCGTTGATCGACAGCACCGTGATGCCCTGCACCGCGCACAGTTCCCGCACGCGGCTGGCTGGGGTGCCGAATTCGATTTCGTGACCTTTGAGGTCGTTGCGAATCTCGATGGCATCGCACTTGAGGGCCGCCGCCAACTGAATGAAATCCGGCAGGGAAAGGTTGGGCGCGACCATGCGGTTAAGGGCAAAACGTAGCGGCGACTTCATTATTTTTGTTCTCCGTCCAAACCGGTTAGAGGTCCAGCAGCCAGCTGTGCTGCGGGTCGTTATGGAAATGCCAGGCGCGCTTGGGGCCGGCCATCACGTTCAGGTAATAAGACTCGTAGCCATAGGGCACGCTGACCGGGTGGTAACCCTTGGGCACCACCACCAGGTCGCTGTTTTCAACGGCCATGGCCTGGTCGATGCTGCGGTCGTCGGTGTACACCCGCTGGAACACAAAGCCCTGGGGTGGGTTGATTTGGTGGTAGTAGGTTTCTTCCAGAAAGCTCTGGTGCGGCAGGTCATCGGTGTCGTGCTTGTGCGGCGGGTAGCTCGACGAATGCCCCGACGGCGTGCGCACTTCCACCACCAGCAGCGAATGCGCCGGCTCGCTGTCGGGCAGGATGTCGCACACATAACGGGTGTTGGCGCCCTTGCCGCGCACGCTGCGCTTGCACTGCTCGGGGCGGATCAGGCGGGGTGCAAAACCCGCTGCACCGGGCGCGGCGCACACCGCAATTTGCACATCGCTCAACGCGGTCACCTGCGCATCGGTGCCGGGCGGCAGGTAGGCGGCAAAGGGTGATTTGTCTTCGAACACCGACTGGCGATCGCCCAGGTTCTGCCAGTTGAAACCCTCGCCTTCGATATTCACCCGGCCGCTGAGCAGCACCAGGCACAGCTCTTGATCACCGGCGCTGACCGGCAGGGTTTCACCGAGGCTCAGGCGGTAGGCGGCAAAGCCCACGTATTCCAGGCGCCCGTCTTCCAGGGCGACCATGGTTTGCCCACGTTTGCTGCTTTTGACCAACAAGCTCATCACTTAGTCCTCTCGTTGAGAAGCGCGCGCAAGGTGTCATAGCCTTTTTTTGCATAGATATAGCTGGGCGCCACGGCCGGGTCCTGCTCGGCTTCCACCACCAGCCAGCCCTCGTACCTGGCGGCCAGCAGCACATCGAGCAGCTCGGCAAAGTCGATATCGCCATCGCCGGGCACGGTGAAGGTGCCGTTGACGATGCAATCGGGGAAGCTCCACATCTGGTTGCGCGCCAGTTGCACCACCGGTTTGCGCACGTCCTTGAAATGCACGTGGCAGATGCGGTCGATGTGTTTGCGCAGCACCTCAATGGGCTCGCCGCCGCCCATATAGCAGTGGCCCGAATCGAACAGCAGGCCGACTTCAGGACCCGTACGGTTCATCAGTTGGTCAATGTCTTCGGGGGATTCGACGTAAGCGCCCATGTGGTGGTGGTAGGCCAGGCGCACACCTTGGGACAGGGTGAAACGCGCCAGCTCGGTGAGTTTGTCCGCATAGTCCTGCCAGGCGTGTTCGCTGTGAAACCGTGGGCGTTCGATCAGGCGTACTTTGGCGCCTTGGATAGAGTCGGCGACTTCGCCGTAGACCAGCACCTTGGCGCCGTTGAGTTTCAGCAGTTCGACATGGCCGGCAATCGCCTTGATTTCTTCCGCCACCGAGCGCCGCGCCAGGCGGCTGGAATACCAGCCGGAGACCAGGGCCAGGTCGTAGGGGCGCAGCACGTCGCCGACGCCTTTGGCGTCCTTGGGGAATTTGCCGTTGAGCTCAAAACCTTCGTAGCCGATCTCCTTGCCTTCGCTCAAGGCGGTGCTCAGCGGTGTTTCACCGCCCAGGGCCGGCAGGTCGTCGTTGCTCCAGGAGATCGGGTTGATGCCAATTCGGATTGCGGGCATGGCTGCACCTTTTATTGTTTTTCAGCTTCACTGATATCTGGCTTGTGTGGGAGCTGGCTTGCCTGCGATGGCATCAGCCCGGTGTAGCTGATAGACCGAGTTGTCTGCATCGCAGGCAAGCCAGCTCCCACAGTGGTTTGCATTTCAGGTTGAGGGCGACGCTCAATGTCTAGCGCTGCGCCAGGCGTTGATGAGTTGTTCGAATGTACCCTGCACCTGCTGGATCAGGGTTTCATCATCAATTTCCCCCGCCATCCACGCGCGGCTCGGTTCCTGGAAGATCGTGCGGCCCACCGCGAAACCTCGGCAGGTAGTGCTCTGGCTGGCTTGCTGGAAGCCGTCGGCGAGAAACTCGGCCGATGCGTTCAGGCCCAGCAGCACCACGCCACGGCAGTACGGGTCGCGCTCCTGGATCAGCTCGTCGAGCTTTTTCCAGTCCTCGGCCGACTGCGCCTCGATCTTCCACCACGCCGGGTAGATGCCCAGGTTGTACAGGCGCTTGAGGCTGCGATAGAGCACATCGGGATAGGTCGACGGGTGATCCTTGGGCGGGATGACTTCCAGCAGCAGCTCATGGCCGCTGACCAGTGAGGCCTCGTACACCGCTTTCAGTTGCGCTTCCTGTTCCAGGCGTAGCATCGGCTCGTCATCGGGGTGGAATTGCACCAGGCACTTGATGATGTGTTCCTGGGGCCAGGCAATCAGGTTGCTGCCCACCGAGCGGCCGTGCTCAAACGCCAGCGGCCGCGAGTTCTGGACTTCCACCGGGCGCGCGATCCACCAGCCACGACCGGTGGCGGCATTGAGCGCGTCCTGGCCGAAACGCTGGTCGGCCAACAGTCCCACATCGGCGTCGACGCCCTGCTCGCGCAACTTGCTTTCGACCCGTTCGATGGCCTGGATAAACAGCTGCTTGATGTCGCTGATGCAAGCAGGGTCCTGGCCGCCTTTTTGCGCCAGGTCCACCAGTTGCCAGCGGTGGTCGAAGGCGAACACGAACAGCTGCTTCCAGGCTTTGCGCGGCACCGTGACGCGGTGCAGGCGTTGCAGGGTCACGTCCTGGTCAGGCCGGGTGATGGGCACCGGGCTGTTGAACAGATAATCGAGTTCAGCAGGCGTGGGCATGGCCGGCGCGCAGGCGTGGCGGGACACCACCAGGCCGCCGCAGGCATTGGCCAACTGGCTGCAACGTTCATCGCTGGCGTCATTTAGCCAGCCGCTGAGAAAGCCCGACATAAATGCATCGCCGGCCCCCAGCACGTTGAGCACTTCAACGCGCACGCCGGGGTAAATTGCGCCGTCTTCGAGGCGCGCCGGGATCGCGCCGTGGATCACCGTGCAGCCCTGCGGGCCGAGCTTGACCACCAGGGTTGCCGGGGTCAGTTCACGCACAGTGCGCAGCGCCGAGAGCAAATTCTCACTGCCGCCGGCGATCAAAAATTCTTCTTCGGTGCCGACGATCAAGTCAAAACGCGGCAGGATTTTCTGCACGTGCTGGCTCACATTCTGGTCGGCGACAAACCGCGTTTCGCCATCCGCCTTGCCCGCCAGGCCCCACAGCACCGGGCGGTAGTCGATATCCAGCACGCGCTTGACGTTGTGCTTGGCCGCGTAGTCCAACGCCTGGATGCTCGCCTTGTAGACGCCGTCGGTGGAGAAATGCGTGCCGGTGATCAGCAAGGCTTTGCTGGAGGCAATAAAGGCTTCGCTGATGTCTTCGGCGCGCAGGGCCATGTCGGCGCAGTTTTCACGGTAAAACACCAAAGGGAAGGTTTCGCGGTCCTTGAGGCCCAGCAGCACCAGGGCGGTGAGGCGTTCCGGGTCGACCTTGATGCCGCTGACATCGCAGCCTTCGCGGGCCAGGGATTCGAGCAGGAAACGGCCCATATGGTCGTCGCCGACCCGGCTCAACATCGCCGATTTGAGCCCCAGCCGCGCGGTGCCGAAAGCGATATTGGCGGAAGACCCGCCGAGGTACTTGGCGAAGCTGGATACGTCCTCAAGCCGCGCACCCACTTGCTGTGCATAGAGGTCGACGCCCAGGCGCCCGAGGCAAATCAGATCCAATTGACGCCCACTGGCAAAACGAGTCTGGCCCATGCTGGCTCCTGTTATTTTTATCAGCCTGCGTGGTGCCGCCGAGGTGACGGCACACGCTCTTGGTGAGAGCAGACTAGAACGTTCAGAAGCACCAATCAATATTTATTCCATAATTATTTTTAGTGGAATATTTTTTCCAATAAGCCAGCATAATGGCACGCCAGCCCTCCTGCATCGATTCAGCAGCCCATGGGCGCCGTGATGCCAAGGTATTTTTTTGCGCCTACCCTGTAGACTTGCGCCCACCCATCAGCGCATCAGAAGAACAAGCCAGAAGGATTGCCCATGTCCCGCACCGATCCCGAGACCACACTGGAAGAGACTATTGCCAGCCCTCCGATCAATGCCGAGCGCCTGTTGCAGCTGATCACCGATGAATACGAAAGCCTGCCGCGCCAGCTCAAACGCATTGCCAGCTACATGAGCCAGCAAAGCGACCGGATCATGGTCGACCGCATCAGCGACATCGCCCGCGAATGCGAGGTGCACCCCTCGGCCATCGTGCGGTTCTCCCAGCGTTTTGGTTTCAGTGGTTTCAGTGAGATGCAGGCGCTGTTTCGCGAGGCCTACACCCACAAGACCACGCCGGTGCAGAACTACCAGCAGCGCATCCGCAGCATGATCGCCAACAAATCGCAGAAGGCCAGCGGCGGTGACCTGGCGCGCGAATGCGTGAATGCAACCCTCTCCGGCATCGAGCGGCTGGGCCTGGAACTGGATGATGTGGCGTTCGAGAAGGCCGTGGATTTGGTGGTCAACGCCGACAATATCTACGTGGTCGGTGTGCGCCGCTCCTTCGCGGTGGCTGATTACCTGGTCTACAACCTGCAGCACACCAACAAGCGCATTCACCTGGTCTCGGGTTTGGGCGGCAGTTATCGCGAGCAGATGCGCAGCGTGCGCGCCAATGACTTGGTGATTGCGATCAGCTTTACGCCGTATGGCAAAGAGACCCAGCATTGCCTGCGGATTGCCCAGCATCATCAGGCCAAAACCTTGATCATCACCGACAGCAACCTGTCGCCCCTGGCCAAGCGGGCGAACGCGGTGTTGTTGGTGAATGAGGGTTCGTCGTTTGCGTTTCGCTCGTTAAGCGCCACCTTGTGCCTGTGTCAGGCGTTGTTTATTGCGGTGGCGTATCGGTTGGAGTTGAAGGTGGATGAGATTCACGAGCAGGTGGGGTTTGATGACTGAGTCTGAGGTAATGGATCTACCCTGTGGGAGCGGGCTTGTGTGGGAGCGGGCTTGCTCGCGAATACGGTGTGTCAGTATCAGATAAGCTGACTGACACACCGCTTTCGCGAGCAAGCCCGCTCCCACATAAAGCCAGTTCCTACCGTTTGGTTAGTGTTTGGCTTTGGAGCGGCGTAGCAGGTGGTAGGCGGCAGGGATTACGAACAGTGATAACAGCGGCGCAGTGAGCATGCCGCCGATCATCGGCGCGGCGATGCGGCTCATGACTTCGCTGCCGGTGCCACCGCCCAGCAGAATCGGCAGCAAGCCGGCGATGATGACGGCCACGGTCATGGCTTTGGGGCGCACACGCAGCACCGCGCCTTCTGTGATAGCCGCCAACAAGTTACCGTCCTTACGCTCGGCCCAGGCGTTTTTCAGGTACAGCAGCATGATCACGCCGAACTCGGCCGACACACCCGCCAATGCAATAAACCCCACGCCCGTGGCCACCGACAGGTTGAAACCCAGCCAGTACAGCAACCACACGCCGCCCGTCAGCGCAAAGGGCAGCGTGGCGATGATCAACAATGCTTCGTCCACACGACGAAAGGTCAGGTAGAGCAGCACAAAGATGATCAGCAGAGTCGCCGGCACCACCAGCTTCAGACGTTCATTAGCCCTCTCCAGGAATTCGAACTGCCCTGAATAACTGAGGCTCATGCCCGGCTGCAGGTGCACCTGCTGGTTGACCGCTTCACGCAAGTCCTTCACCACCGACGCCAGGTCACGGTCGCGCACGTCGATGTAGACCCAGCCGGAAGGCCGCGCGTTTTCACTCTTGAGCATCGGCGGGCCTTCGCTGACTTTGAGCCTGGCCACCGTGCCGAGGGTGATCTGAGCGCCTTGCGGCGTGTAGATCGGCAGGTTTTCCAGGGCCGTTACCGAGTCGCGCCACTCCTTGGGGTAACGCAGGCTGATCGGGAAACGCGCCAGGCCTTCGACGGTTTCGCCAATGGTTTCCCCGCCAATCGCTCCCGACACAATCGACTGCACATCAGCGATATTCAGCCCGTATTGCGCAGCTGCAGCGCGGTCGATATCCACGTCGATGTAGCGCCCGCCGGTCAGCCGTTCCGCCAGTGCCGAGCTCACGCCGGGCACGCTCTTGGCGACCTTTTCCACGGCCTGAGTCACCGCGTCGATCTGCATCAGGCTGGTGCCTGCCACCTTCATGCCAATCGGGCTTTTTACACCGGTGGCGAGCATGTCGATGCGGTTGCGGATCGGTGGAATCCAGATATTGGTCAGGCCCGGCACCTGCACCACGCGGTCCAGCTCTTTTACCAACTTCTCCGGGGTCATGCCGGGGCGCCATTGGTCTTTGGGCTTGAACTCGATGGTGGTCTCAAACATCTCCAGCGGCGCCGGGTCGGTGGCAGTTTCGGCGCGGCCGGCCTTGCCGAACACATGGGCGACTTCCGGCACGCTCTTGATCAGGCGATCGGTGCGTTGCAGCAGTTCACCCGCGGTTTGCGTCGACAGCCCCGGCAGCGCCGATGGCATATAGAGCAAGTCGCCCTCATCGAGCGGCGGCAGGAATTCACCACCCAGTTTCGACATCGGCCACAGCACGCTGGCCACCATCAGCAACGCCACCAGCAAGGTCGCACGCGGCCAGCGCAGCACCGCATCAAGGGCGGGTTGGTAGAGCTTGATCAAGCCGCGATTAAGCGGGTTGCGCTGTTCGTCAGGGATGCGCCCGCGAATCCAATAGCCCATCAGTACCGGGATCAACGTCACCGACAACCCCGCCGCAGCCGCCATGGCGTAGGTCTTGGTGTAGGCCAGCGGACCGAACAAACGGCCTTCCTGGGCCTGCAAGGTGAACACCGGGATAAACGACAGCGTGATGATCAGCAAACAGAAAAACAGCGCCGGCCCGACTTCCACTGCCGCCGCCGTCACCACCTGCCAGTGATCGTCGCCCTTCAATGGCTTACCGGGATTGGCGTGATGCCAGGCTTCGATTTTCTTGTGGGCATTTTCGATCATCACCACCGCCGCATCCACCATCGCGCCGATGGCAATCGCGATGCCGCCCAACGACATGATATTGGCGTTGATGCCCTGAAAGCGCATGACGATAAACGCGATCAACACCCCCACCGGCAGCGAGATAATGGCCACCAAAGACGAGCGCAGATGCCACAGGAAAATCCCGCACACCAGCGCCACCACCAGGAACTCTTCCAGCAGTTTGTGGCTGAGATTGTCCACGGCACGGTCGATCAACTTACTGCGATCGTAAGTGGTGACGACTTCTACACCGGGCGGCAGGCTGCTTTTTAATTGCTCAAATTTGGCCTTGACCGCAGCGATGGCCTCACGCGCATTTTTGCCGCTGCGCAGGATCACCACGCCGCCCACCGCTTCGCCCTCGCCATCGAGTTCGCTGATGCCCCTGCGCAGGTCCGGGCCAAGTTGAATCGTCGCCACATCGCCGAGAGTCACCGGCACATTGTTGCTGTCGAGGCGCAATGGAATGGCGCGAAAATCTGCCAGGCTTTTCAGGTAACCGGAGGCCCGCACCATGTACTCGGACTCGCCCATGTTCAGCACCGAGCCGCCGGTTTCCTGGTTGGCCTTGCCAATGGCGTCCGCCACTTGGGCCTGGGTGATGCCGCGACTGGCCAGGGCCAGCGGGTCAAGCAGCACCTGGTATTGCTTGACCTGGCCGCCGATGGTCGCGACTTCCGCCACATTCGGCAGGGTTTTGAGTTCAAACTTGAGGAACCAGTCTTGCAGTGCGCGCAATTGCGCCAGGTCGTGCTGACCCGTACGGTCCACCAGCGCGTATTGGTAGATCCAACCGACGCCGGTGGCATCCGGCCCCAGCGAGGGTTTGGCGGATGCCGGCAGCCGCGCCTGCAATGGGCTGAGGTATTCCAGCACTCGCGAACGCGCCCAATACAGGTCGGTGCCTTCGTCGAACAGCACGTAGACGTAGCTGTCGCCAAAAAACGAAAAACCACGCACGGTCTTGGCGCCCGGCACTGAGAGCATGGTGGTGGTCATCGGGTAAGTGACCTGGTTTTCGACGATCTGCGGCGCCTGGCCTGGGTACGGCGTGCGGATAATCACTTGCACGTCCGAGAGGTCCGGCAAGGCGTCGACGGGCGTGTTTTGCACGGCCCAAACGCCCCATGCGGTGATGAACAATGTGGCGAGCAACACCAGAAAACGGTTCGCCACTGACCAGCGAATCAACAAGGCGATCATGGCTGGGCTCCGGGTTGCATGCTCATTGTGCCCATGGCGGGGTCATGGGATAAATCGCCGGACGCTGGCGCTACTAAACCCCGCAAACTTGCTTCAGAGTCCAGCAAAAATTGACCGGACGCGACCACCTGCTGGCCCTCCTGCAAACCGCTGCGGATCACGGTCTGGTCCTGGTTTTCCGCGCCCACTTCAACGTCCACCGGCCGATAGTGCCCGCCCTCCTCGGCCAGCATCACCAACACACGCTTACCGGTGCGGATCAACGCTTCGCTTGGCACCTGCAACACCGATTGCCCGCTGGTTTGCGCCAGGCGCACCTGAGCGGTCATGCCGGGGCGCAAGTTGCCGTCGGGGTTGGGCAGTTCGACGCGAACCTGCACAGTGCGGCTGTCCATGGCGTTGGCAGGCAGAATCGCGCTGATGACGCCATTAACGGCCTTACCCGGCAAGCCGACAAAGTGCGCCGTCACAGCTTGCCCTACGGCCAACGTAGCGCCTTGCGCTTGCGGCACGGCGACCTGCAACCAGACTTGATCCAAACCATTGACCCGCGCCAGGGTCTGCCCCGCCGCAACGGTCATGCCTTCGCGCACGTCCAGGGTTTGCAACGCGCCGCTCAACGGCGTGGTGACGGTCACTGTCGACTGCACCCGGCCGCTGCGCTCCATCTGCGTGATCAGCCCCGCTGGCATGCCGCTCAGGCGCAGGCGCTGGCGAACGGCAGCCAACAAACCGCTGTCAGCGCTGTGGCGCAGGGCGAGAAATTCTTCCTGGGCCGAGGCCCACTCGGGCACCAGGATGTCCGCCAACGGCGCGCCGGCCTTGAGCACATCGCCCGGCGCCCGCGCGTAGACCCGCTCGACAAACCCGGCGGCCCGCGCCTGCACCACCGCCACATCACGGTCGTTGAAGGCGAGAATGCCCGACAGGTCCAGGGTGGACGTCATCACACCACGGCTGACCGTGGCCAGGCGCACGCCAATGTTCTGGGTTTGGCGTGGGTCGATCTGCACCGTGGGTGTATCCGCAGCCGCGCCTTCGGCGTAGCGCGGCACCAATTGCATGTCCATAAAAGGCGACTTGCCGGGCTTGTCGAACTTCTGTTGCGGGTACATCGGGTCGTACCAATACAGCGCTTGTTTGTCGTCTTTGGCAGGCACCGATGCCGTGGTGTGCAACTGCGCCAGTCCGTAGCCTGCGCCCAGGCCGAGCAACACCAGCGCTACCGCGATTCGATTATTCATTGGTGGGTTCCCCATAGGCGAAGTACAGCCGGGCGCCGCTCAAGGCACGCTGTTCGATGGCATCAATCTGTTTGAAACGCGTGTCGACCAGCTCACGGCGAGCGCTGACCACATTCATCAGGTCGCCTTTGCCCGCGCGGTAACTGGCGAGGCTCAGGGCGACCTTCTCTTCGGCCAGCGGCACCAGGCTGTCCTGGCTGCGCTGCACCGCGCGGTCCAGGCGCTGGTAAACCGCCAGTTCGTCATCAAGCATCTGGGTATGTTCGCGGGTGACGGCTTCGCGCTCGGCGTCGAGTTGGTCCAGCGCCGCCTGTTTGGCGGCGATGCCGGGGTTTTGTCGACGGCCTGGGAATATCGGCAGGTCAAAGCTCAATTGCAGGCTGACCATATCGCCGTATTCGCGGCCGCGGTGTTGGTAGTCCACTTCCCAACTCCAATCCGAGGTCTTTTGCGCCTTGGCTTCCTGCACACGCGCTTGCGCTTCGCGGGTGCGCGGCACAAAGGCTTGCAGCTCGGGATGCTGGTGCAGGTTGTGACTGTAGCCGTGGCTGTCGATGTTCCAGCTGGGCAACTGCCCACTGGGGGCTTCGTCCGCGGCCGGGCCGATCCAGCGCTTGAGGGCGGCGCGGGCCTGGGCCCGCTGTTGGGTCAACTCGTCTTTGCGCTCGGCCAGTTCGGCCGCTTCCTGCTTGGGCACCACCGTATCGGCAGCCTGCCCGCGCCCACCGGCCAACTGCGCCCGCACGCTGTCTTGCAGCAGCCGGTTCTGTTGGTAAAAGTCGTTGAACAAGGCCTCTTTGCGCTCCACCGCGTAGGCGCGAATCCAGGCCTGGGCCGTGGCTTGGCGTACGTTAAGGCGTTCGATGCGACCTTCGGCGGCCGCGGTTTGCACCGTGGCATCGGCCAGCTCGATGCGGGCCTTGCGTTTGTCTCGGCTGGGCACCTGTTGCTGGATGCCGATCATCTGCTCGGTCATGTCATCGCCATACAACGTGCCGCGGTTGGGCCCGCCGACGGGGAAATTCTGCAGGCCCACCAGCAGTTTCGGGTCGGGCAGTTCGCCGGCCGGGATGGCGGCTTGCGTAGCCGCGTGCAGCTTGGCTGCCTCAGCGGTCAGCGAAGGTGCGTTGTTTTGCGCCAGGCGCAGGGCGTCATCCAGGGTCAGCGCAGAGGCAAGCGCGGGCCATGTCAGCACGCCCACCACCAGGGCGCGCAGGTAGAGGGCATTCATGGTGAAGATTCCTGATCGATTCCACTGCGTTCCGCTTTACGCGGCCCACAGCAAGGCCATCCCGAACACGGGATGAGTCTTCAGTTGCAACAGGAATCAGGAACGGGGTGGGCGCCAGACGCCGGACGGCGTGCGGTCGGGGATGAAATCAGAAGAGAGACCGGCAACCAGCGGATGGGCCAGGGTCAGCGGGGCTTTGAGCACCGGCATGGAGAGTTGCAGCAGGCCGCCGGTCTTGCATTCCTGCCCGGGTTTGCAGGCCTTGCCATGATCGGCGCCGCCCTGGCAGCAGTCGGGGGCCATGTCGGTCATCATCTGCATGTCCGACATGTTCATCGGGCAAGGCTCAGTGCTCGACGGCACACCCGCCATCCCGGTCAGGGGAAGCGTGAGGCTTAACAGCATGACCAGAATTAAACGCAGAAGGCGGCTCATGGGGTGCGAGTCTAGCCAAGCGCGGGTTAAGCCGCTATTAACAATTGCGTGAGAAGTCGCCCGTGAAGGCGCCGCTGCCGCGCCTCGCCCTGCACCAAACAAAATGTGGGAGCGGGCTTGCTCGCGAAGACGGTGTGTCAGTCTACTCATGAGTAGCTGATACACCGTCTTCGCGAGCAAGCCCGCTCCCACAGGGGACCGAGCCAGGCTCCGGTTTAGTGCATGAAGATCGCGATCAGAATGATGACCGGGATAGGGACGCCGAGGAACCAAAGCAGTAGTGAGCGCATGTTGTTCTCCTTAATTAACGAACGTAGTTTTCAGTTTCGACATACACCACGGCATCCCGACGACGGCCGCCAAAGGTTGCAGCGAAGCTGGCGAAGAAGGCACCGATCAACAGCGCAATAAAGGTCCACAGCGAGGTGTAGGCAGCCACCTTCGCGGCGGTATCAGCCGCCTGTTTGGCTTTGAGCTTGGCGTCTTCGATGGCTTTGCGCGCGTCGCCGTACACCTTGTCGATCCGCGCTTCGGCATCGGCCTGGCTGAGGTTGGTGCGTTGGCTGATCAACTGGGCCAGGTAAGTACGGTCTTCTGGGGCCAGCTGGCCGTCGTTGCTCAGAGTGCGAGTGAAGATGCGCGCTACCACGCCATGCACAGCGTCATCGCTGACAGCCGCTGGGCGGTCATCACGAAACAGGCTGTCAACGTAATAGTCAAAGTCGCCGCTGTTGGCACCTTTGGCCGCGCTGCCTGCCGCCTGGGTCAAGCCACTGGCCGCACCGGCAGCCACGCCCGCACCGGCCTTGACGCCGCCGCTCACCACACTGCTGACCGAACCGACCACCAGCATTGCGGTGACCAGCGTGGCAACTGCCCACGCCAGGAACCCATGGGCGGTGTCGCGAAAGTACACTTCATCGCCATGCATATTCGCCCACTTCACGCGCAAACGACCGGCGATGTAACCGCCCAAGCCCGAAGCGACGATCTGGGTGAATGCCAGCCAGACAATCGTGGATATGCCAAGCCCCTTGGCGCTGATACCGCTGTCGGCCCACGGCGACACCGCCGAAAAGCCCAGGCCGAAGCCCAGCAGCACCAGGATCAGCGACAGTGCGGCCGCGGCGGCGGCCCCGGCGAAAATCGCCCCCCAGGAAACCCCGGAGTGCGTGCTCGACTCTTGCAGCGTGGATGAGGATGTGATCATTGTTGTTTTGCTCCCGGCAGGAAAAATAGTGTTACAACTCTCAAAAGGGACAGTGCAGGCACCATGCCAGTCCGGCAAAAAAATAAATTCCTTAAATTTCAACTAGATATAAATTTTGAACTAACTTGAACCATGCAAGTTGCAAGAAATGACTGTTTTGGGCGGGCGTTATGCATTCCTGCGCAAACACCTTACCTGTGGGAGCGGGCTTGCTCGCGAAAGCGGTGCATCAGCCAGCGCATGAGTAGCTGACACACACCTTTCGCGAGCAAGCCCGCTCCCACACTTACCCTGTTCCCAGGCATGAAAGCTGTGTCAGTTTTGCCAAGATGAAGTTTAATTTAGGAAACATTCAGCAACTTCTTGGCAAAATGTCCTCACTTCTAGTGTGTATCGCTCACCAGGTAATCCTATGACCCGTATTTTGACCATCGAGGATGACGCCGTAACAGCCCGCGAGATCGTCGCAGAGCTGAGTAGCCATGGACTGGATGTGGACTGGGTGGACAATGGCCGTGAAGGCTTGGTCCGTGCTGTGAGTGGTGATTACGATCTGATCACCCTCGACCGTATGCTGCCGGAACTCGATGGCTTGGCCATCGTCACGACCTTGCGCACCATTGGCGTGTCGACGCCGATCCTGATGATCAGCGCCCTCTCCGATGTCGACGAGCGCGTGCGTGGCTTGCGCGCCGGTGGCGATGACTACCTGACCAAGCCATTCGCCTCCGACGAAATGGCCGCCCGCGTCGAAGTGCTGCTGCGGCGCAAAAGCACGGTCAAGGAATTCGAAACCGCCCTGCGCGTGGCCGACCTGGAACTGAACCTGATCAGCCGCGAAGCCAGCCGCGCCGAGCAGCCACTGAGCCTGCTGCCCACCGAATACAAATTACTCGAATTTTTGATGCGCAATACCGGGCAAATCCTCTCGCGAATGATGATCTTCGAAGAAGTCTGGGGCTATCACTTCGACCCGGGCACCAACCTGATCGACGTGCACATCGGCCGCCTGCGCAAGAAAATCGATCCACCAGGCCTCACGCCGCTGATCCGCACGGTACGAGGTTCCGGTTATGTCATTGCTGAACCCCTCTAAGGGCTGGCGCTCCTCCAGCAGCCGTTTGCTGGCGCTGTACAGTTCGCTGTTTGTGGCCTGGAGCTGCATCCTCATGGGGGTGCTGTACTACGAAGTGTCGGGGTATCTGGGCGATTTGTCGCGCCACTCGCTGATGCAGCGCCAGCACCTGTTCCAACGCTTCGACGGCGAAGAACTGGTGGAAGCCCTGACCACCAGCATGACCTTCGACATGAAGGGCGTGGACGCCTACGGCCTGTTCGATGAGCAATTTCGGCCATTGAGCGGGCCGATCCGCGCGGTGCCACCCGACCTGCCGTTGGACGGCAAGATCCACGCCCTGGCCAACTGTGTCGACTCCAACGACCCGAAACTGCCCAAGGACAGCTGCGACGCCGTGGCCACCCACACCGAAGACGGCCGCTGGCTGGTGTTGGTGCGCGCCAACGGTTCACTGTTTGGCGTGACCCGAATCATCTGGCATGCGCTGCTGTGGGCGCTCTCCCTGACGATTATCCCCGGCGCGGCCGGCTGGCACTTGTTGCGTCGGCGTCCGCTGCGGCGCATTCGCGGGATTCAGGCGAGTGCCGAAGCCATCGTCGCCGGCGACCTGACCCACCGCCTGCCGCTGTCCGACCGGCGTGACGAACTGGACATGCTCGCCGCCATCGTCAACGCCATGCTCGACCGTATCGAGAAGCTGATGAACGAGGTCAAGGGCGTGTGCGACAACATCGCCCACGACCTGCGCACGCCGCTGACACGCTTGCGTGCGCAGCTCTACCGCATCAAACAAGAGGCTGAGGAAAACTCCGTTTACGCGGTGAAACTGGACGACGCGATTGCCGAAACCGATACGCTGATGGCGCGCTTTCGTGGGCTGTTACGCATCTCGGAATTGGAAGACCACCAGCGCCGCTCAGGTTTCCTGGTGATGGACCCGTTGCCGTTATTGCGCGAGCTGCATGACTTTTACCTGCCCCTGGCGGAAGAAGGTGACTTGCAGTTGCGCCTCGAAGTGCCCGACTCGCTGCCGTGGATCACCGGCGACCGCGCCCTGTTATTCGAAGCCTTGGCCAACCTGTTGAGCAACTCGATCAAGTTCTCGCCACCGGGCGGCGAAGTGATCTTGCGTGGGGTCAACGATGCTGGCAGCACCCATATCGAAGTACACGACTCCGGCCCGGGCATCCCGGCAGCGGAGCGCGACGCGGTGTTCCAGCGTTTTTATCGCGTGGATGAAAGCGACCAGCAAGGCGGCTTCGGGTTGGGCTTGTCGATTGTCGCGGCGATCATCAACTTGCATGGCTTCAAGCTGGAAGTCGGCAGCAGCCAAAGTGGTGGTGCGTGCCTGGTGTTGGAGTGTCGGCAGCAGTTGATGCCCGAATAGTCCAAACACCACACAACAGTGTGGGAGCTGGCTTGCCTGCGACTGATCGTCCCCACGCTCCGCGTGGGAATGCAGCCCAGGACGCTCCGCGTCCCAACGCGTGACGCAGAGCGTCACAAGAGGCATTCCCACGCAGAGCGTGGGAACGATCATCAAGCCGGGAAGTTAGCTCGCAGCGCCTCTAGCCCATCGTTGTACACGCCGGAAAACAACGCTTCCACCGCCGCATCCGTAGTGCCCGCCACCGGGGTAAACACGCCAGACCACGTCACTTTCGCCGACGCCTCAGTCAACGCCTCAACCTGCAATGTCGCCAGGTAAGCACTCACCGGAAACGGCGACTGCTCAATGGTGTAGCTGTAAGTGCGCGCCACGTTATCAAAGCGCTGCAAACGCTCGACCACCACGCCACCGTCGGCGGTTTCCAGGTGACGCACGCGCCCGCCATCACTCGCCTCGCTCTTGACGATAAACGGCAGCCAATCCGGCAGCGCGTTAAAGCCGCCAATCAATTGCCAGACCTGATCGGCCGAAACCGGAACCTCGATAACAGAAGAAGCTGTCGCCACAATAAATACTCCAAAAAATAAACAGATTTCAGATCGCCATGCTGTCGACAACACCACCGTCGACGCGCAACGCGGCACCTGTGGTTGCAGAAGACAGGGGTGAAGCAATGTACGCCACCAGGTTCGCCACTTCATCCACATTCGCCGCGCGCTGGATGATCGACGTCGGCCGCGCATTACGCACAAACACATCCGCCTCGTCCCGCGCACTGCGCCCGGACTTGGCTGTGGCGTCCTTGAGCATCTGCTCCAGGCCATCGGTAAAGGTCGGCCCCGGCAACACCGCGTTGACCGTCACACCGGTGCCGGCCAGGCGCTTGGCCAGACCATGGGACACCGCCAGGTTGGCGCTTTTGGTCACGCCGTAATTGATCATGTCCGCTGGCGTCGCCACGCCCGATTCCGACGACAGGAAGATCACCCGCCCCCAGCCCTGCTCGACCATGCCCGGCACATAATGGCGCGCCAGGCGCACGCCGGAGATCACGTTGACTTCGTAAAAGCGCGTCCATTCGCTGTCCGGCGCGTCGAAGAAATCCACATCGTTGAAGATGCCCAGGTTGTTGACCAGGATGTCGGCGCGAGGTTCGGCGGCGAACAGTTTCTCGGCGCCTTCAGCCGTGCCGAGGTCCGCCACCAGGCCACGCAGATCGGCGCCCGGCACCGCCTGGCGAATGCTCGCCAAGGCGTCGTCGACCTTGCTCGCTTCACGCCCGATCACCACCACGCTGGCGCCGGACTCTGCCAGGGCCTGGCTGATGCCCAGGCCAATGCCGGCGGTGCTGCCGCTGACGATGGCCACTTTGCCGCTCACATCAATTTTCATCGTTCAATCCTCAGGTTAAAGCGGCAGAGGTGCGCGTGCCGAAATCATCTGTGCATCACGCAAAGCCTGCCAGAAGGCTGCCGGAATCTTCTCTGACAACGCCGCAACGTCTTCGGCAATCCGCCCCGGACGACTGGCACCCGGAATCACGGCCGCCACTGCCGGGTGAGCCAGGGAAAACTGCAGCGCCGCCGCTTTCACGCTCACGCCAAACGCCTGGGCAATCGCTTTGATCTGCTCAACCTTGTTGATGATCGCCGGGCTGGCCTTCTGGTATTCGAAGTGCGCGCCACCGGCCAAAATGCCCGAACTGTAAGGGCCACCGACGACGATTTCGACGTTCTGCGCCAGGGCTGCGTCCATCAAGCGTTGCAGGGCACGCTCGTGGTCCAGCAGGGTGTAGCGGCCGGCCAACAGGAAACCATCGGGCTGCGCTTCGCTCAGGTCCAGGGTCAGCTCGCACGGCTCGACGCGGTTCACGCCCAGGCCCCAGGCCTTGATCACCCCTTCTTCACGCAGGCGGGTCAACACTTTGAAAGCACCAGTACGCGCCTGGTTGAAGTAGTCCAGCCATTGGTCGCCGTAAAAATCCTGGGCGATGTCGTGAATCCAGACGATGTCCAAGCGGTCGGTTTGCAGGCGCTCAAGGCTGTCTTCGATGGAACGCAGCGTGGCGTCGGCGCTGTAGTCGTTGAGCATCTTGTTCGGGCGGCCGTGTTCGAACACGCCGCTTTTTTCGCCGAGGTCGCGGGCGCTTTCTTCAACGTCGTCGAGAATCACGCGGCCGACTTTGGTGCTGAGCACAAAGTCATCGCGGTTGTACTGCGACAGGGCCTGGCCCAGGCGGATTTCCGACAGCCCCGAGCCGTAGAACGGCGCGGTGTCGAAGTAACGCACGCCGCTGTTCCAGGCGGCCTCGACGGTGGCCTGGGCTTCGTCTTCGGGAATGGCGCGGAACATGTTGCCCAGCGGTGCGGTGCCAAAGCCCAGTTGGCCGGGCAGTTTGTCTTTCAAGCTCATGGTGGATCCTCAATCGGGTTCGGGGTCGCGGTGACCGTTGAGCAGATCCTAGATTGCATAGATCGGACCGTCCAAGACATACTGCGACCAACTTGAGTCCCGAGAGGTCTTACATGATTGATCTACGCCAACTGCGCTACTTCGAAGTGGTCGCCGAAGAAGAACACGTCGGCCGCGCCGCAGAGCGATTGCACATTTCCCAATCGCCCCTGAGCCGGCAGATCGCCCAGCTCGAAGAACGCCTGGGCCTGACCCTGTTCGAACGTAGCCAGCAACGCATCCGCCTGACCCGCGACGGCCAGACGTTTCTTGCCGAAACCAAGGCGCTGCTGACCCACGCCAATCGCCTGGAGTCGTTGGGCAAACGTCTGGGCCGGGGTGAAGAAGGCGGCTTGTGCATCGGCTACATCGAAAACGCCATGCATGCCGGCGTGCTGCCCAATGCCTTGCGGGTGTTGAGAGACGACCGGCCCACCGTGCATATCAAGCTGTATAACCTGCCGTCCCTGGAACAACTCGAAGGCTTGCGCCAACGCAGCCTGGACATCGCCCTGGTCAGCGAGCCACCCGCCGCCGATGACCCGGACCTGATCGCGTTGCAAGTGCTGGACGACCCGATGCTGCTGGCCTTGCCTGAGCATCATCCCTTGGCGCGCCATACTGAGCTGCTGCCCGAGCACTTGGCCGACCAGGAGTGGATCGGCGTGCAACGCAAACCCGGCGCCCACCCCGCCGATGACTTCGTCGCCGCCTGCATCCGCGCAGGTTTTACCCCGCAGATCCCCATGGAGGCCAGCGAGCCGTTTACTGCGTTGGGCCTGGTGGCCTCGGGGTTAGGCGTGGCGATGGTGCAAAAAGGCCTGAGCCGCAATGCACCGCCCGGCGTGGTGCTGCGCGAACTGCCGTGGCTAAGCTACACCACGCCGTTGTGGGCGGCGTGGCATCGGGTCAATTTGCGACCGTTGGTGGAGACGTTCAGGAAGGTGTTGACTGAACCCCAGGGTTGATTGAGGTGCAAATGTGGGAGCCGGCTTGCCTGCGATGGCATTAACTCGCTGTACCTGACACATCGAGGTGCCTGCATCGCAGGCAAGCCAGCCTCCCACAGAACAACAGAGCACAGCGGTCTGCCAGCCAAATTCGCTCGCAACCCCAGGAGGCCATTACCGCAGCAACGGATATCTACTCGTAAAAACCGCCACAGCAGCACGCCCCTAGCTGGACACCCTCCCCCCAATCCCCGCCGAATCAACAAAAATCGCAATGCCAATAAACACCAGCCCAATCGCAACCCCCTGCCCCACACCCAACTGCTCACCGAAAAACACATAGGAGATGAGCAAGCCCGAAACCGGCACCATCAACGACAGCGGCGCCACGAAGGCGGCCGGGTATTTCTTCATCAGGTTGTTCCAGATGCGGTAGCCGACGATGGTGGTGATATAGCACTGAAAAACAATCGAAAACCCTGCCCCCCAGGTAAGGTCAGTCACCAAATGAAGCAACGGCTCGGTCCCCTCGAACCACAAGGTCATCAGCAACAAGACCGGAATCGAAAACAGGCTGGACCAGACGATAAACGCCACCATGTCTTCAGGCTTATTGGCCTTCACCATCAAGTTGCACAACGACCACGACAACGCTGCGACCAACACCAGCAAAATACCCAACGTCGTCGAGGGCTTCTCCGATAAGTGCAGGAGCACCATCAACCCCACCGCAGAAAACAGCATTCCCGCCCCATGCACGCGACTGATCGGTTCATCCAGAAACAACCGACTCATGATGAGGGTGAAAAACGCACTGAACTGCAGAAACACCGAAGACATACCCGTCGACAGCCCGTTATGCATCGCCACGCTCACGACGCCCCAAAGGCCTGCGCCAAACAACACCCCATAAGCCGCCAACGTGGCGTATGACACGCCGCCCGGCTTAGGAATAAAAAGCACCAGAGGCACTGCGCAGACCGTAAAGCGCAGCAGCGTCAACACAAAGGGGTCGAGGGACTGCAACCCCAGCCCGATCACCGAAAAGTTGGCGCCCCAGATGATCGTTACAGCCAGGCCGGCGGCCAGATCCCGCTTGCTCAGTTGCATAGCGTGCTCCTTATGCCCGCGTCTTCGGCTGCTTGGCGTAGTACACAGCGTTATCGAAGCCTTCGTGCCGGTAGGTGTCGTGGCGCTCGTAGTAGTTGTACACCACCGACAACTTCTGCTCGGTGGTGGTCGGTTCGCTGTGATGCAGGGCTTTACGGCCCTGCATGATCAACAGCGAGCCCTTGGTGGCGAAGATTCTGCGGTGCTCGATCCAGGGTTTTTCCTGGCTGGGGTGGAAGCGTTCGATCTGCATGCACAGCGGCGCTTCCTGGTTGGTGGTCAGAAACAGCAGGACGGTGATGCCATTGGTATCGTAATGCAGCCCGAGGGTGCCGCCACCGGGCGGATAGGCGTTGATGTTGATGGCTGAGAGCGGGTACGGCGACACCACGGTGTCGGTGTGGGTGATGAGGCTGATCAGCGGCACCAGGCTGTGGTAGATCGCGGTCAGCTCAGGCACATAGCGGCGGATATCGTCGCCCTTGAAGATAGGGTGGCTGTAGACGCCCCCCTGGTCCGAAACCGCAGCGGTGCCCAGGCCTGGGTGCTTGACCCAGTCAACGCCCTGCACCGAAATGATGGTGTTGAGCCTTGCAGCGAGCGTATCGCAAAGCTGATCGGGGATCAGCCCGCCGATGACCGTCGCGAGGTTGTAGAAGTAGTCGTGCCGGTGCTGATTGACGTCGAACATATGCATCCTCCCTGGACAAAATACTGTCCGGGGCGGAATTTACGTAAAGATTCGGGGGCTGGTAACTAACCGTACGGTCAGTAGTCAACCCGCCGGAAAAGTGCAGTGGAAAAGCCCCTTCATCCTTTCCACAACCATCGCCTGGCGATTAAACGCGGCATACCTCGCGCAGTCGCAGCCACAGCATCCCCAGCGCCAGCAGCGGTGAGCGCAAGGCTTTACCGCCCGGAAAGGTCATGTGTGGCACCTGGCTGAAAATGTCCAGGCCCTGACTGTGACCCGCATGAATGGCTTCAGCTAAAAGCTTTGCGCACCAATGGGTCACGTTCAAGCCATGCCCGGAATAGCCTTGGGCGTAGAACACATTCGGGTACTGCTGCAACCGCCCGACCTGGGGAAACCGGTTGGCGGTGATGCCGATCTTGCCGCCCCACTGAAACTCGATGGCGGTGCCTGCCAATTGCGGGAACACCTTGAGCAGCTTGGGCTGCATATAGGCGCCGATGTCTGCCGGATCACGCCCGGAGTAATGGCAGGCACCGCCGAACAGCAGGCGGCGGTCGGCAGAAAGCCGGTAGTAATCCAGCCCGACTTTCTGGTCGCACAGCGCCAGGTTCTCGGGGATCAATTGCTTGGCCACATCCTCCGACAAGGGTTCGGTGGCGATGATGTAACTGCCGGCCGGGAGGACTTTGCCGCTCAAGCGTGGCTCCAATTCCTCCAAGTGTGCATTGCACGCCAACACCAGGTTAGCAGCACGCACGGTGCCACCGGCGCAACGCACTTGCACGGTGTCGCCGTGGATCAGTTCGAGGACCTGGGTGTGCTCGAAAATCCGTACCCCGAGGGACTCGGCCAGCTGTGCCTCGCCGAGTACCAGGTTCAGCGGGTGCAGGTGCCCGGAGCCCATGTCCACCAGGCCACCGGCATACACCGTCGAGCCGACCACTTGCTGCATATCCTGCGGTTCGACCAGCCGCGTCTCATGCGCATACCCAAGCGCCGCCAGGCTCTGCTGTTCACCCTTGAACGCGGCAAATTGCGCCGGGGTATTGGCCAGCTCGCAAAAACCCCAGCGTAAATCGCAGTCAATGCTGTGCTGACGAATACGCTCGCCCACCAGCGCCACCGAATCAAACCCGGCCCGTTCCAGATAACGCACGCCCTCCTCGCCCACATACTTGGCGAACCCCGACACGTCATGGCCGATGCCGCGAATCAACTGCCCGCCATTGCGCCCGCTGGCGCCCCAGCCGATGCGCCGGGCCTCCAGCAGGATCACCGAGAGCCCACGCTGGGCAAGTTCGATGGCGGTGTTGACGCCGGTAAAACCACCGCCGATCACACACACATCAGCGCTCAGGTCAGCGCCCAGCGGCGGGCGCTCAGGCATGGCATTCGCCGAAGCCCGGTAGTAGGACCGGGCGTGGTCTTGGGATTGGATCATTTATTGGTCTTCACTTTGCTCCAGGCGCGGGTCATCAGGCGCATGGTCGCCGGCGTTGGCGTGGTGGAAATGTAGAGTTTGTCGAGCACTTCCTGGGACGGGTACACCTCAGGGTTATCCACCAGTTCCGGCGCCATGAAAGGCTTGGCGGCGGGGTTGGCGTTGGCATAACCCACCGAGGCACTGACCTTGGCGATCACCTCAGGGTCGAGCAAATAGTTGATAAAGGCGTGGGCTTCCTTCGGGTTGCTTGCGTCAGCCGGGATGGCCAGCAAATCGAACCACAGGTTGGAGCCTTCCTTGGGAATCGAGTAGGCGATGTTCACGCCGTTCTTGGCTTCCTTGGCGCGGTTGGCGGCCTGGAACACGTCGCCGGAATAACCGAACGCTACACAGATATCGCCGTTGGCCAGATCCGAAATGTACTTGGAGGAATGGAAGTAGGTGATGTACGGCCGCAGCGTCAACAGCTTGGCTTCGGCCTGCTTGTAGTCCTCGGCGTTTTCGCTGCGCGGGTCCTTGCCCATGTAATTGAGGATCGCCGGGAACAGCTCATCTGCCGAATCGAGGAAGGCGACGCCGCACTCGTGCAGCTTCTTGATGTTCTCGGGTTCGAACAACACCGCCCACGAATCGATATGGTCGATACCCAGCACCTGCTTGACCTTGTCGACGTTATAGCCGATGCCATTGGTGCCCCACAGGTACGGCACCGAGTGCGCGTTGCCTGGGTCGTTTTTCTCCAGCAGCTTGAGCAACTTGGGGTCGAGGTTCTTGAAGTTGGGCAACTGCGAGCGATCCAGCTTCAGAAATGCTCCGGCCTTCACCTGGCGTGCGAGGAAGTGGTTGGAAGGCACCACCACGTCATACCCGGTGCGGCCTGCGAGCAGCTTGCCTTCCAGGGTTTCGTTGGAGTCGAACACGTCATAGATCACTTTGATCCCAGTCTTGGCCTGGAAATCGGCCAAGGTGGTCTCACCGATATAGTCGGTCCAGTTATAGACGCTGACCGTCGGAGCGGCCTGGCTGGCACTGCTGAACGCCGCCACCAGGGCCAGCGGGAGAAGCTTTTTCACAAGACGCATATCGACACCCCTTCAGGTTTTTTAGACGCTCAACAGCAGGAACTCACGCTCCCAGGAACTGATCACCCGCTTGAAATTCTCATGCTCGGCGCGCTTGACCGCGACGTAGCCGCGCACGAACTTGTCGCCCAGGTACTGCTTGACCGTGTCGCACTCTTCCATCCGCGCCAGGGCGTCTTCGAGGGTAAATGGCAGGCGCAGGTTGCGGCGCTCGTAAGCGCGGCCTTCCACCGGGGCGCTCGGCTCGATCTTCTCGATCATGCCCAGGTAGCCGCACAACAAACTGGCCGCAATCGCCAGATAAGGGTTGGCATCGGCGCCCGGCAGACGGTTCTCCACGCGCATCGCATCGGGGCTGGAGGTCGGCACACGCAAGCCGACGGTACGGTTCTCTTCGCCCCACTCCACGTTGACCGGCGCCGAGGTGTCCGGCAGGAAGCGGCGGAACGAGTTCACGTTGGGCGCGAACATCGGCAGCAGCTTGGGGATGTACTTTTGCAAGCCGCCGATGTGGTGCAAAAACAACGGGCTCATCTTGCCGTCGGCGTCGACAAACACCGGCTTGCCGGTGGCGATCTCCACCACGCTCTGGTGCAGGTGCATGGCGCTGCCTGGCTCATCGGCCACCGGCTTGGCCATGAACGTCGCGGCCACGTTGTGCTTCAGCGCCGCTTCGCGCAGGGTGCGTTTGAACACGGTGATCTGGTCGGCCAGGTCCAGGGCATCGCCGTGGCGAAAGTTGATTTCCATCTGCGCCGGGCCGTCTTCGTGGATCAGCGTATCGAGGTCCAGGCCCTGCAGTTCGCACCAGTCGTAGACGTCTTCGAACAGCGGGTCGAACTCGTTGGCGGCGTCGATGGAAAACGACTGGCGACCGGTTTCGGCGCGACCGGAACGGCCCACCGGGGTTTTCAGCGGCAGGTCCGGGTCTTCACAACGCTGGGTCAGGTAGAACTCCATTTCCGGCGCCACAATCGGCTGCCAGCCTTTGTCGGTGTAGAGCTGCAGGACTTTTTTCAGCACGTTGCGCGGCGACAGTTCAATCGGGTTGCCCTGCTTGTCGAAGGTGTCGTGGATCACGATGGCGGTGGGTTCAATAGCCCACGGCACCACGTAGGTAGCATTGGCCACCGGGCGGCAGATCATGTCGATGTCGGCCGGGTCGAGCAGGTCGTAGTAGATGTCGTCGTCGACAAAGTCCCCGGTTACCGTTTGCAGCAACACACTTTCCGGCAGGCGCATGCCTCGCTCATGCAGGAACTTGTTGGTGGGCGCAATCTTGCCGCGTGCGATGCCAGTCAAATCACTGATCACGCATTCGACTTCGGTAATCTTGTGTTCTTTCAGCCAGGCGTGCAGCTGATCGAAGGGGGCGTTCATAAGGACCTCGTCATGGGTTGGATGCGGTGCAGGCTTGTACTCCCGGCGCATTGAGGTCTATCTTGGGCCAGCCTTGAAACGGCATCTATCCACTTTGCACGAACCACAACGCACCAATAGAGTGCGCACGGAACACCCATGACACAGGCAACAGCTTTGCGCGTACAGGCCTTCACCACCGGTGATGTGGCCGCTCAATGCAGTGCGACACCCGGTTGGGTGCAGCAGTATCAGCAAATGTCCCCTGGGCATTTTGCCGGGCAGATTCGCTACCTCGACTTGCAGGGTGTCGAGGTCTACGAGGAATGCATGAACACCCGCGTAGAGCAGCACTTCAACGCCCCGCCAGGCGCCTTGGCGTTCTGTTTCGACGGCAGCGACAACGCGCTGTACATGCTCAATGGCGAAAGCCGCAACACCTGGATCACCCCGGAAAACTACCGCGAAGTGGCCGTGGTGTTCGGGCCGCAATTCGTGCAGCGCCATGGCTTGGACGTGGCGAAACTTGAAGGCCTGTTCATGGCGCCGCTGACCTGCCAGCAGAACGCGCTGTTCACCCGCTGGCTCAGTGGCACGCTCACCCGTTTGGCCGCGACCGTCGACCCGATCAGCCGCGATGCCCTCACCCAACAGTTGCTCGACGACTGCCTGTTCATCCTCGACAACGCCTGCGTGTGCCTCGACCGTAGCTCTTTGCAACGGCGCGGCGAAGAACGCCTGCTGATGGCGCGCATCGGCGAATGGGCGGCGGATGCGCCTGACGAAACCGTCAACCTGCTGGAACTGGCGCACATCGCCGGCGTGCCGTTGCGCCAATTGCAGCAAGGCTTCAAGACCTACACCGGCATGAGCCCGGCGCAGTGGTTGCGCTTGCGGCGGTTGAATGGCGCACGGCGCGAGTTGCTGAGCGCAGCCGACACCACCGTGGCCGAAGTGGCGATGAACTGGTCGTTCTGGCATTTGGGGCGGTTTTCCAATAGTTATCGGGCGCTGTTTCAGGAGTTGCCCAGCGAGACCCTGAAACGCCCGTAACTACACGCCATTCTGACGCCGCGCCTTACTCCGTTCGTGCGCGCTTGGGCAATTGATACATCGGCTGCCCTTTGTGCCATGCCTCATACTTCAACGCTTCATGTTCCAGCGCCTCTAACAGCCCAGCGGCACTCCCATCAGGCTCATGCAACGCCAGCCTGCACAGGTGCGCACGATGCACTTGATCGGCACTCATGACTTTTTCCAGGATCTTCCACACCCTTGCCTGCACATGTTGACGGTTTAACGCGTAATCCGGGGACCGAGGCAGCTCGTTGAACCGTTTGGCGAAGATTGCTGTTTGCGGGTCGCCGGCCAATCGCTGCCAAAGCCCGGTTTTACTCACGACTTGGGCAGGCGGCAAATCGACTAACCAAACATCTGGCTGGGTGAAATAGGGCGTTTGAGGATTAAGCCAAAGGTCGCTGCCAGTTCGCCGACGGTAACCAATCAGGCGTTCCAGGGAGTCCGGATCGGAAATGGGATTACCATACAGCTCGATATCATGCCTGAGCCCGACATACGAGGGGATTGATTGAATTCTATTGTGACTGACGTCTAACCGGCCCAAAGGAATTTCCCTTGTGACTCCAACAGGGAAGTCAGTTAGCTGCGCGTCGGACACGTTCAGCCAGCGCAACTGGGTCATGCCGCCCACGTCAGGCGCAACTAACAACGGGTTGTTGTCCAAGTGCAACTCCTGTAGCTGGGTGAGCCTTGCGAGGCGTTGGACCGCATCATTGGTCAGCGTGATCTGGCACTCACTCATGTCCAGGTGGGTGAGCCCAGGCATATCACTGAGCGCACGAGGTAGTTGGTGCAACTCCGACATCTGTATCTGCAGCGACTCAACATGGTGGAAGTTCGAGAGTATGTTTTCCACGCTGCTTGCATCACCTGACAGTGCCAGGGAAATAACCGAATCCATCCTGGGACTCACATAGGGAAACGGCTCCCGCGACATCCCATTCAGCTCCAGATGGAAACCCACCAGCTTCCCGTCACGGTAAATATTCTCCGAGCCCTCACCCTGCCATTTAAACAACCGACGTAGTTTTGCCCCTACTACACTGCGTCGAACGCGCTCCTCTGCAACCCATTGCGTGATTTCTGGATCAAGGTGTGGGTCGTCCAGATCGACATCAGGAATATCGAATACCTCTAGCACGGATTCCTCTTCGATCGTCTCCCAATTATTCAAGCTCCTGTCAAATTCAATGAACTCACTCTGAATACGCGTGAGCGCCTTCTCAATGTCATCCACTTCGCCAAAGTGCCCGATGAAGTCATTTACCTGTTGTTCGGTGGCGTCCGGGAAGTAGGATTTAACGTGCCCCCTGGTGATGTTCGAGATCAGCCCACCCTCGACCGGAGGTGACCCGCTGCCCCCTGCCAGCCCACCGTCTTCAGGCTCATAAAAAGCCGTTCTCAGTGATTGCCGGTGCAATACACTGGAAAGCTCAGGCCGGCGCAGCACGTTACGGCGAATCTTGAATTTGAAGTGCTCAAGCCCCTCATCGGCATGCAAGTTCATCGCGCCAAGGTCGTCATCGGACAGGGTATGCAGCAACACATCTGCCAAGTCATCCGACACGTAGTCGGGCTGATGCAGCGCGTCATAGGCCTGGAAATAATTGCCGGTTTTGACCAGCAATCGTTGATTGGGCAACGTGGTGGCGCCAATCCGATCCAGTACAGGGCCGTTGACAGAAGCGTCACGCACCACCACAGCAACATCAGCGCGCCATCCGGGCATTTGCTTGACGCTGTGCAGCAACAATGTATCGCTGTCGGCATTGTGCACCGCATCCAAAAACAGCCCCTCGTAAGCCCGAGCCGCGCGTACCTCGTCTTCATAGGCTTGAACGTAAGGCTCCACCCGTTGGAAGACCGCCTTGGTCTGACCCAGGTTCAGCTGCACGCCCGAGTCGATGTCAGCCCGACTCAACATCTCCTCGAGTACGGCGCCAGGCAATGACGGATGTTGCTGCTTCAGTGCCTTGAGCAGTTCATTATCGGTCTTTACTGCCTCTTGATAATGCTCGTTGAATAAATCCGCTCGCTCCCGTTTAACAATCCCAAGGGCTTTCTGGCGAAATAAGCGGGCCCGTGTATAAACGTCCGGGTAGGGCTGATCGTGACGCAGCTCACCCCCCAAAAACGCTCGCGTTTCCTGTTCATTGAGGCTTCGGGCCAGTTCCGGAAAAAGTGCTGCGTCATGATCCACTCGCAGCATTTTGCCTGCCGCAGTGGCAGGTTGAGACGACCAGAGCACCTGATCGCCGCTCACCCACTCCATATTGACGTTGGCCGGCCAATCGGTGTCCGACGTCAGCCATTGCAACAGGTGAACATCGGCATGGATCGAGTCATCACTACCCAGCCGGGTGATGTACGTTTGTACCTGATGATCAATTTTGAAACGCGTCAGCGTGTCCGCTAATACACCTTGAGGCGGGCTCCCTTCGGAGAGCAAATAACGCAAGTGATCGTCAGAAACGCCACTGACCTGGCGTACCTGCTCCAGCGTTTCGTCGGCTAAGCCTTCAACCGCAGGGCCAAAGCCGCGCATCAATTGTGGCCGGGTCCACTCAACAAGTGGCAGGCCTTCGGTGCCGGGAGGCGCATACGCAACACCCAATGGGGGTTTGGTGGGCAGAATGGGGAGCGGGTCAGGTGCAGATTCGGGAAGGGTAACCCCGTCGACTTCGATGCCCGTGGGGAGCACAGGCTTTTTGGAGCCCGCCGTGACTTCAATCTCGCCGCCTGCCAGAGCCGCGCCGCCCTTGAACACCAAGGGCAAGGCATTGAGCAAGCCGAATACCGTGCGCGTCAGGCCCTCGGATACCTGGTCATGGTTATCGGCGTTTTCTATTTCGTTTACGCCGTACCCCGCCTCAATGAGCCCTGCAAGCGCCAGCAGGCCTTCACCACCGGGAAAAAATATCGCCAAGGCGCCCCAGCGATTGATCCAGCCCACCACCGGTTCGACGACAGCACTCAAGTTGGCGCGATTGACATCGGCATCGTCGCGGATCGCCTCTTCAGCCGTGTCCAGGTTCGCTTGCTTGGTCACCTTGACCAATTCCACAAATGGGTCGATGGAATTGGCGACGGTATCCAGGCTGATGTAATCGACTGGATTCCAATACCCATCGTTATTGAAGAACCCGGCATCACGGCCCAGACGGTGCTTCTTGGGATACTCGACCATGCCCTGCAGTGCTGTCAGGACACCTGCGTGATAGGTGCCGTCTGCGCGGTCTGCCTTGGCAAAATGCTCAGCAAACGCTGCCTTTGTCGCTGGATCCTTGCCCTGCTGCACAACCCATGACCGCAACGCGTTGAGATCGTCAAATTCGTGCAACGGCGACGAATTACCCGTCACATAGAGCACCAATAGCCCGCTGGTTCGATGGCGAAAAACCCAGATATCCTTGGCGGTGTAGCGATAAATCATAAGTCGCGAGGCTTCAACATGCGCCATGGGATGGGTGCTGTGTTCCAGTTGCGCGTTGTTGACGAAAGCAAACTCAACCTGCCCCTCCCCCAGCCCCGCTGCCGACAACGCCAGCTGTAACCCTTTGAGAGACAGGCTGGATTCACGCTTTTGCAAAAAGGCGGCGATAACAAAGGCAGACTTCACGGTGGTGCGCAATGCAAACGGGGCAACCCCCTTGATCGTCTCATCCGAGGGCAATACGTCGGCCAGATAGGCGTTATAGAGTTCTTTGTATTCGAGTTGCCACACCCATTTCTTGAAGGCCGCCGGCGTAATGGCTACCTGCGTTTCAGGCCCATAGGTTTGCGGGTCACTTTGGCGATAGATTCCTTCGTAGTCGCTGTGATTACCACTGCCCTGATAAGCGAACTCATCGACATGCTCGACGAGCTTCACCGCGGGCCCTACCAGCGGTGGCGTGTACAAGCCGAATGCCGTTTCACCGAAGCGGTCATCCGCCACTGCCTGGTAATCACTCAGCAAGGCCTGCACCAGCGACTGCTGGAATCGAATCTTGCCCTGGTGCACACCATTGACGGGAGGGTGCCCGTGGTAATCGTAATCAAGCGTGACCAGTTCGGCAGTCAGCGGGTCGAGGCTCGCCCCCCACTTCTGCTGGATCAGCTTAGCGCCGTGGGCACTGGGCGTCAGGGGTACGCCGGCGTTGAAGGCCTGGCTTAATGCAGCGCGCGCCCCACCGATTGATTTCTCTTTCACTATGAGCAGTTCCGTTTGCGGTCTAAGGAACCTTGAATCTATCGCTGAGTGGCAGCCAAAAAAATCGGAAACCATAGCCAAACGCAGATGGCGATTGAGTCAAATAGGGTAGGATCGCGCCCGGCCGTGATGCACATACAGCACTCGACTCTCTTTTTGACCAACGGAACCCTTGATGGCTAATCGTCCTCGCCTATCCCTGCGCAGCTCGCTGGCGTCACGCCGCACCCTCAACTGTTTAACCGTCAGCGTGCTTATCAGCAGCGGTGTGAGCATTGGCCAAGCGGCCGAAATAGAACTGACGCCGGTCACCGTTCAGGGCGAAGATCGCGGTGGCTATCAATCAGACACGGCCTCGGTGGCAGGCTTCAACGAAACCCCGTTACTCGATACCCCCGCCTCGATCACCGTGATCAACGCCGAGTTGATCAAGGACCAACAAGCCCGCCTGCTCAGTGAAGTGCTGCGCAACGACGCCTCGGTCGGCGACAGCTATGCCCCCATCGGCTACTACGAAAACTTCGTGGTACGCGGCTTCTCGCTGAACGCGGCGAGCAGCTACAAGATCAATGGGCGCACCATCACTGGCGAGCAAAACGTAGCCCTGGAAAACAAGCAGCAAGTGGAAGTGCTCAAGGGCCTGGCCGGGTTGCAAAGCGGGATCTCCGAGCCCAGCGGCGTGATCAACTACGTGACCAAGCGCCCGGAGGATGTGCGCTCAGTGACGGTGTCCACCGATGATCGCGGCAGCGGGTATATCGCCACCGATGTCGGCGGCTGGTTTGGCAGCGAGCAGCAGTTTGGCCTGCGCGCCAACGTCGCCCATGAAGACCTCAATTCCTATGTGGAACACGCCAATGGCCAGCGCGATTTTGTGTCCCTGGCGTTTGATTGGAACATCAGCCCCGACGCTGTGTTGCAACTGGATGCGGAGTACCAGAACAAGCAACAGCGTTCGGTGCCGGGTTATCAGTTGTTGGGCGGCACTGAAGTACCGCATGGCGCATCGCCGAAGAAACTGCTGGGGCACCAGAGCGGTTCCCATCAGGTCGGTATCGACTCGCTGAACCTTAATGGCAAGTTTGAATACCGCTTCAGCGATCAGTGGAAAGGCAGCGTGAGTGCGGCGCATAGCAAGGTGGTGATTGATGATTACAGTTCGTTTGCGTGGGGCTGTTATGGCTCGACCAGCTGTAGTTCATCGAGCGTGCCCAACCATTTCAGCCCCGAAGGCAACTACGACGTCTACGACTACCGCAGCCCCGACGATACCCGCCGTGACGATGAAGTGCAGGCTGCAATGACCGGGCTGTTCGACACAGGCGGCCTGGGCCACGAGCTGACTGTCGGCACCAGCGCGTTTCGCCGGGTGATCGATAAGCGCAAGTCGGTCAACGAGCTCATCGGCACGGCTAATATCAACGAAGATGCACCGACCTTTCAACCCACCGATGTGCCGCTGAACCCAAGCCACCGCAACCTCGACAGCCGCCAATACGGACTGTTCCTCACCGACCGCATTCGCTTCAACGAGCAATGGCAAACCATTCTTGGCGGCCGCGAAGTGCGCCTGGATGAAAAAGCCTATGACGATAATGGCAACCAGGCTCGCCACACCCAGCAATACGTGTTCCTTCCTCAAGCTTCGTTGATTTACAAACCAGTGGAAAACATCTCGCTGTACACCAGCTATAGCAAAGGCCTGTCGCTGGGCGGCACGGCGCCTTGGTTCGCTGAAAACGCCGACGAAACTCTGGCTCCAACCGTGTCACGGCAACTCGAAGCCGGCGTGAAATACGACTGGCGCCGAATTAGCTTCGCCGCCGCCGTATTCCAGACACACCAGGCCTATCAATACGCCAAACCGGAAGATGGCAACTTCACCTACGTGCAACAAGGCCAACAGAAAAATACCGGCCTGGAACTCTCCGCCAACGGCTGGGCCACCGACCGCCTGCAAATCGCCACCAGCGTGGCAGCGATTCGCGCGCGGGTAAATGACAGCGGCACGCCGGATTATGAAGGCCACCAGGCAATCAACGTGCCCAAGCTGCGCGCCAGCGTGTACGCCGACTACGCCTTGCCGTGGGTGAATGGCCTCGCCGTGCTGGGCGGCGTGCAATACAGCGCCAAGAAGTACGCCAACCGCACCGGCAACGTGGAGGTGGGTGATTACGCCGTGGTCAATGTCGGCAGCCGCTACACCACCAAGGTTGACGGCTATGAAACGGTATTTCGCCTGAGCGTCGACAACCTGTTCGACAAGCGCTACTGGCGCGACGCGGGCGAATACATGGGCGATGACTATTTGTTCCAGGGCGCGCCGTTGACGGCGCGGCTGAGTGCTTCGGTCAACTTCTGATCACACGCGGCGCTGCCAGGCACAGCGCCGCCAGGCCACAGATCAACAGGCTCCAGCCCAGGTCCTGGGCCCAAGCCACCAGGCTGAGCCCGGCACCGATCACCAGGTAATACATCAAGCCAAACAGCGCAGCGGCGGTGCCCAGGCGGTCGCGATAGGCGACCAACGCGGCACCCAGCACATTGGGAATCGCCATGCCGAACGCCAACACCACCAGCAACATCGGCCCGACAAATAGCCAGCTGTGCTGCAGCAGCAGTACCAGCAAGCCGCCCAGTACCGCGATACCCGCAGCGGTCAGCACCAACTGCTCACCGTTCCTGCCGCGCTTGAGCAACTGCGCGTTCAGCCAGGCCCCGAGCCCGGAGCCCAGCGCCAGCAGCACGCCGCTGTAGCCGAACTCGGTGGCAGACAATCCCAGCCGCGAGAAGATAAACGGGGCCACGCTGTAATAGCTGAACAATGCGATATTAAACGCTGCCACCAAGCCGACCGAACGCCATATTCCCGCGTCCCTGAGCATCAGGCCCAAGGTCTGGTACAGCGATGCCGCCGGCAACGATGCAGTACGCGTCTCGGGCAAGGCCCACAAGCACCAACCCCACAATGCCAGTGCGAGCAGCAACAAACCGGTGAGCACGCCGCGATAGCCAAAGTACTCAACCAGGGTTGCGCCACTGAACAGGCCCAGTGCCGGGCTTGCAGCCAGGGCAATGCCCATCAGCGAAAATACTTGGGCCAGTTCGGCGCCATGGTAGCGGTCACGCAACAGCGTCTGCGTGACGACCGAACCCACGGCCGCGCCAAATGCCGCCAAGGCCTGGGCCAGCAGCAAAGCGTTGAACGTGGTCACTCTCAAGGCCAGCACCGAGGCGACAATGTACAGCGCCAACCCGGCCAACATCACCGGCCGCCGCCCCCAGCGATCACACAACCGGCCCCACACCACGACACCGAAGGCGAACGCCAGGAAGTACACCGACAGGGTCTGCCCTGCCCGTTCAGGCCCGACCGCAAAGACCCGGCCAATGTCACCCAGGGCCGGGCTATACAGCGTTTGAGCCAGTTGCGGGAACATCAGCAACGCCATCGCCAGCACTATCAGGTTTTTAACGTTCATCAACAGCCCCTTCCCATTAAACAGCGCAAGGAGTGTAAGGACTGGCGACTGGGGTATTATCCAAACTTCGACAGTTTATCCATCGAATCGGACAACCTATGGCCTGGCTCGCCGCCACCGCATCTTTCGATCCCGACCGCTTGACGGCGCCAGTGATCGGCATCGCCGCCCTGCTTGGCGACCATGACTCCGGCCTGCACCGGCACCAGCGTGGGCAACTGTTGTTCACTCAGCAAGGCTGCACCCGCATCACCCTGGACAACCAGCTGTGCCTGCTGCCGCCTTCACGCGCGGCGTGGATACCCTGCGGCGTGCCCCATCGCGCGGTGATGCACAAAACCGTGGATTACCGTTCGGTGTACGTGAGCCCGGCGTTGGCCGAGCAGTTGCCCAGACACGTACGGGTGATCGAGGTGAGCGCCTTGCTGCGCGCGGTGCTGGAGCCGATGGCGATGGCGCCCTTCGAGACCGACTGGCAGGCCGGCCGATACGCTCATTTGTTGGGATTGTGCCTGGACGAAATCCACGCTGGCGCCGAGCAACCGATGCTCCTGCCCTTACCGCAGGACAAGCGCCTGGCACCGTTGCTGGCCGATCTGGAAACGCTGCCGCCAAGCCTGCAAGACTTGGAAAAACAGATTGGCGCCAGCGCCAAGACCATCGGCCGGATTTTCCTGCGGGAAACCGGCCTCGGGTATCAGCAATGGCGCCAACAGTGGCGTTTGATGCGGGTCATCGAACTGCTTGCGACCGGCCGAAGCCTGGGCTACTGCGCGTTCGAGCTGGGCTTTGCCAGTGACAGCGCGTTGATCGCGTTCTTCAAGGGCATGACCGGCACCACGCCACGCGGGTATTTCAAATCAAGCTGAGCGTTTACTTGGGCATCTTGCGAAAGCCCACAGCCAGGCGGTTCCAGCTGTTGATGGTGGCGATGGCCACGCTCAGGTCGACCTGTTCCTGGGCGCTGAACTCGGCGGCCAGTGCGTTGAAGTCTTCATCCGGTGCGTGGGTCTGGCTGAGCAGGGTCAGGCTTTCGGCCCAGGCCAGGGCGGCGCGTTCACGCGGGGTGAAGAATGGGGTTTCGCGCCAGGCGGATACGGTGTAGAGGCGGCGCTCGGTTTCACCGCCTTTGCGGGCGTCGGTGGTGTGCATGTCGAGGCAGAAGGCGCAGCCGTTGATTTGTGAGACGCGCAGGCGGATCAGCTCCAGCAGCGGCAGTTCGATGGACAGTTTGCCGACGGCGGCTTCCAGGGCGAGCATGGCTTTCATGGCGTCTGGGGAGGCGGTGTAGAAATCGGTACGGGTTTGCATGGTGGTACTCCGGAACGGTGGGGATTGGTGGCTAGAGTAGTTAGCGCGGGGGATGGGAGGAATATCCAATTTTGGGGAAGATTGGGTGGCCAATGTGTGGGGGGGGTTGGTTGGGTACATATCCATTTTTTAGGTGATGGCGGATATGGGTTCCGCTCTTACAGCGGGTCACTTTTGAAAAGAGCCCAAAAGTAACCAAAAGGCTCTTGCCCCACCACTCGGCACCTCGCCTCCGGCTCGGTGTGCCCTCACGCAGGCTTTGGAGCGGGGGCCGCCGCGATGGGCCATCCTTGGCCCAGCGCGGCTAAACCGGCGTCCTGCCGGTTTACCCCCGCTCCAAAGCCTGCGTGAGGCCAGCGTGGTTTAACGGGGCGCCTAAGATCAAGATCAAAATCAAGATCAAGATCAAGATCAAGATCTACAGCACGGCGGCCTAGTAGCCGACCTGAGTGGTTGAATCAAAAGCAAAAGCAGAGGCGGCCTGGCAGCCGACCTGTTTACTGAAGCTGTTCTCGGTCTAATTGTGGGAGCGGGCTTGCTCGCGAATGCGGTGTGTCAGTCAGCTCATTTGTAACTGGCCCACCGCATTCGCGAGCAAGCCCGCTCCCACATTTTGAGCTCAGTACATCAGGTAGATGTGTGTACTCGGTCAAAGGTGGGAGCTGGCTTGTCGGACCGCCGAACCGCTGCGAAGGCATCAACTGTGTCTCACTGATTTACCGAGGTGTCTGCATCGCAGGCAAGCCAGCTCCCACACAAAAGCAGCTCTGTTTTTGATCTGTTCCTGCTGTGCTGTTGCTCTGCTTTTGATTCAACCACTCAGGTCGGCTACTAGGCCGCCGTGCTCTGCTTTTGATCTGCTTTTGACTTTGATCTGACAGGCCCCGTTAACCACGATGGCCGAACGCAGGCTTGAATCCGTGGGTAACCCGGCAGGACGCCGGGTTAGCCGCGCTGGGCCAAGGATGGCCCATCGCGGCGGCCCACGGATTCAAGCCTTCGTTCTGGCATGCCGAGCCTTAGCGAGGCACCGAGTGGTGGGGCAAAGACCTTTTGGTTACTTTTGGCTGGGCCGGCATTCCGGGCGTTTGCCAAAAGTGACCCGCTGTAAGAGCGGAACCCTAAGTGGCCGTTACCGCAGCAACGGATATGTACCCACATCAACCGGGCAACGGAATCACCCGCAACCTACGCACCGACTTATACGAAAAACTCGAATAAATCTCCTTAACGCAAGGCAACGTCTGCAACACCTCCCGCGCAAACTCCCCAAACGTCTCCAGATCCTTAGCCACCACTTCAAGCAAAAAATCATACCGCCCCGACACGTTATGACACGCCACAATCTCGGGAATCTCCAGCAACCGCTGCTCAAACGCCCGAGCAATTTCCTGGGTATGGCTTTCCATCATGATGCTGACAAACGCCGTCACCCCATACCCCAACGCCTTGGGCGACAGGATCGCCTGATACCCGCTGATCACCCCGCTCTCTTCCAGGCTGCGCACCCGCCGCCAACACGGCGACGTCGTCAGCGAAACCCGATCAGCCAACTCGGCTACGGTCAGCCGGGCATTGCCTTGCAGCGCGTTTAAAAGAGCCTTGTCGGTGCGATCCAGATTGACGGGCATATCTTGCCTCGATTCATTATTTTTAGGGACGTTTCATCCCTTAACACAGGATTTAGCAGCAACTTTCGCAAAGTTCATCTGCGGTTATGAGCATAGCATTGTAGGAAATAAGGAGCGTCGGACATGAACAATAAACACAATACATTCGGCTTTTCTACCCGCGCCATCCACCACGGCTATGACCCCAAGGACCACCACGGCGCCCTCGTCCCGCCGATCTACCTGTCCGCCACATTCGCTTTCCCCACCGCCGAATACGGTGCCGCCTGCTTTGCCGGTGAGGCCAGCGGCCACTTCTACACGCGCATCTCCAACCCGACCCTGGCCCTGCTGGAATCGCGCATGGCCACCCTGGAAAACGGCGAAGCCGCCGTGGCCTTCAGCTCCGGCATGGGCGCGATTGCCGCAACGTTTTGGACCCTGCTGCGCCCAGGCGATGAAGTAATCGTCAGCCAGACCGTTTACGGCTGCACCTTCGCCCTGTTGCACCATGGCATCGGCGAATTCGGCATCAAGGTGCGCCATGTCGACCTCACCGACCTGGCCGCCTTGCGCGCGGCACTGTCGCCTGCCACCCGCATGATCTACTGCGAGACACCGGCCAACCCCAACCTGCGGCTGGTGGATATCGCCGCCGTGGCCCAGCTCGCCCACGAGCAACCCAACATTACCGTGGTGGTGGATAACACCTATTGCACACCATACCTGCAACGGCCCCTGGAACTGGGTGCCGACGTGGTGGTGCACTCGGCCACCAAGTACCTGAGCGGGCACGGCGATATCACCGCCGGTATCGCCGTGAGCAACCAGACCCTGGCGCAACGCATCCGTTTGCAAGGGCTCAAGGACCTCACCGGCGCGGTGATGTCGCCCCAAGATGCATCCTTGCTGATGCGCGGCCTCAAGACCCTGGCCCTGCGCATGGATCGCCATTGCAGCAATGCCCAGGCAGTGGCCGAAGCCTTGCAGGCGCACCCGGCGGTGCAATGGGTGACCTACCCTGGCCTGCGTTCTTTCCCACAGTACGAACTGGCGGCGCGGCAAATGAAGCAGTCCGGCGGGATGATCGCCTTCGAACTCAAGGGCGGGATTGAAACCGGGCGGCGCTTCATGAATGCCCTCACGCTGTTCACCCGCGCGGTCAGCCTGGGCGATGCCGAGTCACTGGCCCAGCACCCGGCCAGCATGACCCACTCCACCTACACCCCAGAGCAGCGCGCGCAACACGGTATCAGCGAGGGTTTGGTGCGCTTGTCGGTAGGGCTTGAGGACATTGCCGACCTGCTGGCGGATATACGGCAGGCGCTGAACAAGTGCACCCGTACCGCACCGCGTCAGGCTGCGCTAGAAGAGCACGCAGTAAAATAAGGCCTACGCCCGACGTAGTGCTGTCCCACAAACGATGGTCGGACAGGTCCGACCATCCTTATGCGTTTTTAATCTGATTTTTTGCAGATTGGATCCCCCTCATCTCGCGATGCTGTACTAGCATACGTCTCGGCGGGAGCATTATCACTGTAGGTTATTCGTACCCGTAACCTTCTTAAACCCCGTCGTTATAAGGCTGAATACCTACACTCGAAACTCATGGACGAATTGATGAACTCACACCTGTTCCCACATATAGGCAAGGTCATCGCCAGCACCGGCAGTCGCCATTTTCCACGCATGCTGCATGACCTCATCCTCACCCAACTGGCAGTGGACGCCACCCATATCACGCAATTGCGGGTGAACGCGCAAGGCCAAACCCGGCGCCTGATCAGCCCGATCTACACCGATTCGGTGGCGGCCCTGGGTGAAGAACAACCCGCCGCCCAACTGCATCTCACGCGCCGCAAAGACGATATGCGCTACGTGCTGTCGGTGTATCGCGCGCACCATTCCGACAGTTTTTCAGCGCAGGAACGCAGCATGCTGCAGGACTTCTCCACGCTGTTGCTGCCCATGGTGGAAAAACACATCACCGCGATCCAGCCGTGCCGACAGAACAGCGACCTGGCGGTGCCGAAAAACCAGGCCATCGAAACCCTGCGCCGACGCATTGAAGAACGCCTGGTGCAATCGGGCCTGACCCTGTCCAAGCGTGAACTTGAGGTATGCGTAGGCTTGCTGGCCGGGCGCACTGCGCCGCAGTTGGCGGAACAACTGACGCTGAAGGTCAACACCATCGAAAGTTATCTCAAGCGCGCGGCGATCAAGCTGGGGATCAGCGGGCGGCATTCGTTGTTGCGATGGATGTATGCGGCAGACGAAGGGCCAGTGACCTCCCTCTAGATCACCACAAAACCCTGTGGGAGCGGGCTTGCTCGCGAATGCGGTGTGTCAGCGCCAAATGTACTGCTGACCCACCGCATTCGCGAGCAAGCCCGCTCCCACATTTGATCTCCAGTGTCAGTGATACCTGATCCAGTCAGTCCCTTGCCAACGCCTCAATCGGGTCCAAGCGCGCCGCATTCCTGGCCGGCACAAAGCCAAACACAATGCCGATCATCGTCGAGCAGGCAAACGCGGTAATGATCGAGCCCAGGGAAAAGACCATTTCCCACTCCTTCACAAACAACGAAAACAGATAGCCGATCGCGAACGACAGCGAGATCCCGATCATCCCGCCGATCAAACACACCATCACCGCCTCCACCAGAAACTGCTGGCGAATATCCGACTGTCGCGCGCCTACCGCCATGCGAATACCGATCTCGCGGGTACGCTCGGTCACCGACACCAGCATGATATTCATCACGCCGATGCCGCCTACCAGCAACGAAATCACCGCGATCAGCGACAACAACAGCGCCAGGGAGCGGCTGGTTTTCTGCACGGTCTGCATGATGCTGTCGAGGTTGTTGGTAAAGAAATCCTTGGTGCCATGGCGTTGCAGCATGAGTTTATTGACGTTGTCTTCCACCACCTTGCTTGGCTGGCCATCCTTGATACGCACGGTAATGCTGTCCAGATGGCGCTGGCCCAAAAGCCGCCCTGCCGCCGTTTCGTAAGGCACCCACACGTTCAGCGCTTTGCTGGCGGCAAACATGTTTTTATTGTCGGCCGTCACGCCAATCACCGTGCACGGCAAGTTGCCGACCAGGATCACCTGGCCCAACGGGTCAACATTCGGCCCGAACAGGCGATGCCGGGTGTTGTGGTCGATTACCACCACCTGCGCCTGGCGCCGCGCGTCGCTTTCGCTGAAGGCAATCCCGGCTTCCAGCTTCAGCCCTTTGACCTTGAAATAGCGGTCGCTGACGCCATTGACCTGCGCATCCAGGTCGATGTTGCCAAAGCGCAGCAGCAGGTTGCGGCCCACCACCGGCGTGGCGCTGCCGACGTAATACAGTTGGTTCAACGCCTCCACATCCGACGGCATCAGTGTTTCGATGGCAGACGCGCGGCTGTCACCAAAACTGGTGCCCGAAAAGATGTCGATGGTGTTGCTGCCGATGGCCTGGATGTCCTTGAGCACATAACGCTTGGCGCCCTCACCGATAGCCGAGATCGACACCACCGAAGTAATGCCGATGACAATCCCGAGCATGGTCAGCAAGGTGCGCATGCGATGGGAAATCAGCGCAACCCAGGCCATATTGAAGGCTTCCTTGAACAAGCCCAGGCTCGCCACCAGACGCCGTGCTCCGCTGCGTTTGGTTTCTACCGGAGCCTCGCTGGGCAGCTCCAGGCCGACACTGTCGTTGGCCTTGTCGCTGACAATCTCGCCATCGCACACCTCGACAATGCGCTGGGCATTTGCTGCCACCTTGGGGTCGTGGGTGACGATAATCACCGTATGCCCGGCGGCGTGCAGCTCGGCGAGGATGCGCATCACCTCTTTGCCGCTGTGGGTGTCGAGCGCGCCAGTGGGTTCGTCGGCGAGGATCACTTCACCGCCATTCATCAACGCGCGGGCAATACTCACGCGTTGCTGCTGGCCACCGGAAAGCTGGCTCGGCCGATGAGTCGTGTGCCCCGCCAGGCCCAGGCGCGTGAGCAAATCGCGCGCGCGGCTGTGGCGTTGAGCCTCTGGAGTGCCGGCATAGATCGCCGGCATTTCCACGTTGTGCAAGGCGCTTAGGTGCGCCAGCAAATGGTAACGCTGGAAAATAAAGCCGAAGTAATCGCGGCGCAGCTCCGCCAGTTGCTCATCGCCCAGCGAACGGGTTTCGATGCCGTTGATCTTGTAGCTACCGGCAGTCGCGTAATCCAGACCGCCGAGGATGTTCATCAGGGTCGATTTACCCGAGCCTGAGGCGCCGATGATCGCGACCATTTCCCCGGCATGTATGGTCAGGTCGATGCCTTTGAGCGCAATGAATTCGCGCTCGCCCGCCATGAAGCTGCGGGTGATGCCCTTGAGTTCCAGCAGGGGTTGGGTCATGGCTCAACTCCCCGCCACAGGTGTTGCATCGCCGATCACGACTTTATCGCCCTCGGCCAGACCGTCCAGAATCTGCACTTTGACGTTGTTATTGATGCCGGCCTTCACATTCCGCGACACAGCTTTGCCCTTGGCATCCAGCACGCGCAGCGGGTAACTGCCATCGGCGTTGCGCGCACCGAGTGCCGCCACCGGCACCATCAACGCGGCCTGGGCAGTGTCGAGCACAATGCGCACTTGGGCGGTCATGGCGATGCGCAGGCGGTGATCGGGGTTGGGCACATCGAACAGTGCGTTGTAAAACACCGCGGTGTTCTGCTTGGGTGTGCCGGCGGTCTGGGTCTCGAGGAAGTTCTGCGGCGCCGGCTCCGTGCCGCGCAGCTTGGCGTAGTAGCGTTTGTCGGCCTCACCGAGGATGGTGAAATAGACCTGCTGGCCGGGGCTGATATGAATCACATCCGCCTCGGACACCTGGGCCTTGACGGTCATGGTGTCCAGGTCCGCCAGCTTGAGCAGTACCGGCGCCAACTGGCTGGCGATCACGGTCTGGCCTTCCTGGGTGACAATGCCGACCACATCACCGTCGATGGGCGCGACGATGCGGGTATAGGCCAGGTTGACCTTGGCGGTGTCGATCTGGATATGCGCGCTTTTGATCTGCGCGTCCAGGGACAACAGGTTGGCTTGCTGAACCTGGAAGGTGGATTCGGCGTCCTCGAAATCCTGACGCGAAACCGACTCGTCAACCTGCAAACCTTTGTAGCGCTCGTAGACCGACTTGGCCTGCTTGAGCTGCGCCGCCGTGGCGCGGCGCTGGGCCTGCAGGTTCTCCTCATCCACCTGGGCTTTGCGCAGGGTATTTTGCAGAATCAACGGGTCGATTTCAGCGAGCCATTGGCCCTTCTTGACCTTGTCACCCACCTTGACCTTGAGCGACTTCAACTGCCCGGAAACCTGGGCGCCGACGTCGACTTGCTTGATACCTTCGAGCAGCCCGGTGGCTAACACGGCGTTTTCGATGTCACCCCGTTCAGCCGTGGCAGTGAGGTATTGCGGGGCATCGGCGGGTGCTTGCACCGTGTAGACCACAAGGCCAATGGCAACCACCACTACCGCGAGCATTCCGAGTTTGCGAAACGTTGACTTTTGCATAAATGACCATAAAAAGATGAAGAGGGTCTGCGGCGAAAACATTCAAAAATATGGGAGAGGGCTTGCTCCCAATTGCAGGGTGTCAGTCAAACAATCAGAGACTGACCCACCGCATTCGCGAGCAAGCCCGCTCCCACATTTGGATCTCCATACATCAGGAAGAGATCACTCGGCTCTTGATCTGCTTTTGATCTTGATCTTGCTTTTGATCTGAGGCGCCCCGTTAAACCACGCTGGCCGAACGCAGGCTTTGGAGCGGGGGTAAACCGGCAGGACGCCGGTTTAGCCGCGCTGGGCCAAGGATGGCCCATCGCGGCGGCCCCCGCTCCAAAGCCTGCGTGAGGGCATGTCGAGCCTAGGCGAGACACCGAGTGGTGGGGCGAGGACTTTTTGGTTACTTTTTGGTCCTTCAAAAAGTGACCCGCTGTAAGAGCGGAACCAATAGCCGCCGTTACCGCAGCAACGGATATGTACCCCACCCAGCTCCCACATTTGGATCCGCGCACGGCCTTCAAGACACCACCTCCCCAATCACCACCCCTTCCAGCCACCACCGCGACAACCCCACCACATTCGGCGCCTTAAGCAACGTAAAGTGGTTCCCCGGCCCATACCAAACCTGCAACCCACTCCCCTGCCGCCGCCACCCCTCAACCATCAACCCCTGCTCCCGCTGATTCCCCGCCGCATCCAGCGAAGGATCCTCAGCCAACACCAACCGCACCACCCCGTTATAACGCTGCAAAGGCCGATACACCGTGCGCAACGCCGCCGCATACGTGCGCGCCGGCCCGTCCATGGCATCCACCGCAGAGCGCCCCGGCAACAACCCCACACCCACCATCCCGGCATGCAAGCCCTTGCGCTGCGCCACTTCATCACGCCCGGCAAAATCCACCGGGTCGATACCCAGCGACTTCCCAGCCGCCAACTGCATCGCCTCGATCAACCGCAACAACGCCGCCGTGGTCGTATAAGGCTTACCCGAGCCCCCCGGCGATTCACTGTCAATCACCGTCAACGACGCCACCTCGCGGCCCATCGCCTGCAACCGCAGCGCCATCTCCAACGCCACCCAGCCGCCAAACGAATGCCCCACCAAATGCACCGGCCCCTGCGGGCACTCCTGCGCCAGCGCCGCCAGATAACACCGCGCCGCCGCTTCCACCTGGCTATGCGGCACCCCCTCGCCATCCAACCCGCGCGGTTGCAGCCCAAACAACGGCCAGTCACGCCCCAGCGCCTCACTCAACCCCACAAACCCCGTGACGCTATCCCCCGCCCCCGGCACACAGAACACCGGCGCATACCCCGCCCGCCCACTCTGAATGCGCAACAACGGCTGATGCGCCGCCTCAGCCACCGGCACACCCACTGCCAGCGCCTCAGTCATCGCACGCCCCAACGCCTGAATATGCGGCGCCTGCATCATGCTCTGGTGATCCCCCGGCACCTGCACCTGGCGCAATTGCCCCGGCGCCAACGCGTCCTCCCAACCCAGCGAAACACTGCGCCGCGACAACTCGGTCGGCCGCTCCTGCGCGCTGAACAGGTGCACCGCCACCGGCAGTGGGAACAGGCTGTAATGCGCCAACGCATGCCCATGCCCGACCTCACGCTGGATAAAACTCAAGAGGTCCGCGTCCGCAGCCGCTGCCATTTGCGCGTATAGCAAACCTTCATCGCGACAGCGTTGCAGCAGACCCGCAAAGTCCAGCTGTCCAATGCCTGCCTCCAAGTAGTCAAGGCTCGCCAGCTCATCCACACCTCCCTGTGCTTTCCAATACGCCGTGCACTGCAACAGCAAATGCCGCTTGAGGGCATCCGGCCCGCTCCAACGCGTCTTGCCCTGGTCGGTCATGCGCGGCACGTAACTGTCGATCAAACCGAGGAAGGCCACCGCCTCATCCAGCCCCAACAACTGCATCGCCACTTCGTAGGCCAACACGCCACCAAACGACCAACCCGCGAGCCGGTACGGCCCATGGGGCTGGATACCCCGAATCAGCCCGACCATGCGCGCCGCCAGACCTTCCATGGTGTTCAGGTGCGACTCGCCAAGCGCCGCGCCCGGCAGGCCGTAAATGGGGTAGTCACCGGGCAGGTGCTGGCCCAGCGCCGGGAAGTACACATCCATGCCGCTGAACTCGTGCACCAGAAACAGCGGCGGCTGCGAGCCGCTGCTGCGCACGGTAATCACCGAACTGTCGCGCACCGGCTGATCCGTGCGCTGGTGCAACATCGCGGCAACGCAGGCCACGCTGGCATGCTGGAACAGCTCGGCCAGGGACACCTGCAACCCCGCTTCTTCCATCAGGTTGACCAGTCGGATCGCCAGCAACGAATGCCCGCCCAGCTCGAAGAAGCTGTCATGCCGCCCGACCTGGTCGAGCTTCAATACCTCGGCCCACAGTTGCGCCAGGATCTGCTCCAACGCATCGGCCGGTGCTTCGAAATCGCGGCGGTTCAACGCGCCCAAGGCCGGAACCGGCAAGGCTTTGCGATCAATCTTGCCGTTGGCCGTCAGCGGCAGATGCTCAAGCGGCACGTAGGCCGACGGCACCATGTAGTCCGGCAATTGGCTGTGCAGATGCGCACGTACGCTGTCGACCTCGGCGGGTTCGCCCGCCCAGGTGAAGTACGCCACCAGGCGCTTGTCACCCGGCACGTCTTCACGCGCCAGCACCACCACTTCCTGAATGCCCGCAAACGTCGCCAGGCGCGCCTCGATCTCGCCCAGCTCAATGCGAAAACCACGGATCTTGACCTGGTCGTCATTGCGCCCGATGCACGCCAGCAGGCCGTCCGCCGTCCAACGGCCAAGGTCGCCGGTGCGGTACATCAAGGCGCCTGGGTTGAACGGGTCTCGCACAAACTTTTCAGCGCTCAGCTCAGGCCGGTTCAAATAGCCCTTGGCCACGCCGTCGCCGCCGATGCAGATCTCACCAGTCACCCCCACGGGCACCGGTTGCTGCCAAGCATCCAGCACATGGATCTGCGTGTTGGAAATCGGCCTGCCGACGGGCACGCTGTCGGCGTCCTCGGCAAGTGTGCGCACTTCATACGTGGTGGCGTAGGTGGTGGTTTCGGTCGGCCCGTAGCAATGCACCAACCGCAAGCCCGGCGCCTGGGCCAGTAGACTGCGGAACGCCGCCGGGTCGGCACGCTCGCCGCCGCACAGCAGGATGCGCAAGCCGGCCAGCGCCTCAGGCATCATCTGCACGTATTGGTTGAACAGCGCGGTGGTCACAAACAGCACCGTCGCGCCTTGCAGCGCAATGCCGAAGGCGCGCGGGTCGAGCAGGGTCGCATGGTCGATCACCTGCACCTGGCCGCCGTTGAGCAATGGGCCCCACACGTCCATGGTGCTCGCGTCGAACGCCGGGTTGGAGGCGAAGACCACGCGGTCCGCTGCGTTGAAGTCGGCATAGCCGTTGTTGAGCACCAGCCGCGTGATACCGCGATGCGGCACCAACACGCCCTTGGGCGTGCCGGTGGAGCCGGAGGTGTACATGATGTACGCCACGCTGTCCGAAGACTGCGACAAATCCGGGTTGTGGCTGGGTTGCGGGTCCAGAGCCAGCGTGTCGAGGTCCAGGCGCCGTGCCGGGTATTCAACGACCGTCTCGCTGTGGGTCAGCAACCACGCCGCGCCGCTGTCTTGCAGCATAAAGCCCTGGCGTTCGGCGGGCGCGTTGATATCCAACGGCACATAGGCCGCCGCGCATTTAAGCACGGCCAGTTGGCTGACCAGTAAATCCATGCAGCGCGGCAGCAGGATCGCCACCGTGTCGGCGGGCCGAACACCCAGGCTCAACAGGTGATGGGCCAGACGGTTGGCGCGAGTGTTCAACTCACCGTAACTCCACGCCTGCTCGCCCTGCAGCACCGCCACAGCGTCAGGGCGCGCCTGGGCCTGGGCTTCAAACAGCCTCTGCACCGTGTGCTCACGGGGGAACGCACGGGTGGTGGCGTTGAACGCCAGCAGCTGTTCGCGTTCGGCGGCGGGCAGGACCGGCAAGCGGCTGATGGCGGTTTGAGTGTTGTGCTCCAGCGCCTGCACCAGTTGCTCCAGCGCGACCTGCAGGTAGTTGCACAAACGCCCGGTGCCCTGCCCCATGGCTTGCAGGCTGAAACCCTCACCGAGGTCATCCACACTCACCGACAACCCGTAATTGGTGTGTTCCTCGGCTTTCAGCAGTTGAATACCTTGCCATGCCGCGGCCACACCACCCTGTTGCGGCGCACTGTGACGGTAGTTGAACAGCACGTTGAACAATGGCGTCGCTACCGGCACCGCGCTGCAGCGCTGGGCCAAGGCCAGGGGCGCGTGCTCATGGCTGAGCAACTGGGTGAGACGCGCATGGGTAGCGCGCAACGCGGTTCGCACCGTGTGTTCACCCAGGTCGACGCGCAACGGCAACGTGTTGATAAACACGCCCATGGCCCGCTCGGCGCCTTCGCCACCTTGCAGGCGGCCGAGCATCACGGTGCCGAACACCACCTGCTCGCGGCCGCTGACTTTGCCCAACACCTGCGCCCAGGCCAGGTGCATCAGGCTCGCGGCGCTTACGCCCGCTTGGCGAGCCTGGGTACGCAGGCGTTGGCTCAAATCAAGGTCAATCGCCAGATGGGCTTTTTCAGTGCCGCCCAGGTCCTCGACCTCGGTGGGTTCGTCGATTTCGCCCAGCATTTCGCGCAAGAACGTTTCGTGATCGTCAACACCCAAACGGGTCTGGGCCACGTAATTGCGGTACGGCACCGCAGCGTCCAACTCATCCTCTCGGCCCAACAAAAACGCCTGCATTTCGTGCTGCAGGATATCCAGTGCGATGTGGTCCATCACCAGGTGATGGAACAGCAACGTCGCCACCACGCGCTGCGGTTCCTGCAGGTAAACCAGACGCATCAGGGGCGCTTGCGCCAGGTCGAGACGTTCCGGCAGCGGGCCTGTTTCCACGCTTAACCTGGCGTCACGCCAAACCACCTGCACCGGCTCTTCCAGGCCCTCCCAATGCAAGGATGAGCGCAACACATCATGGCGCTGGATCACCGCCTGCAACGCACGGGCGAAGGCCTCCAGCCTCAGCAGGCTGTCGAAGGCAAACTGCGCCTGCAGCAGGTACGCATCGCCTGTCGAGACGGCGCGATGGTGATAGAGAATGCCGGCCTGCAGCGGCGCCAGCGGGTAAATGTCCTGCACATTCGCCGCGCCGCCGGGGATGCTCGCAACGATGCGGTCGATAGCCGCTTGATCCAGCTGGACCAACGGCAGCATGGCCGGGGTGATCTGCGTGCAATCGGCAGCAATGCGATTGGCCGGCACCGCGACTTCGCGACCAGCGCCCAGGGTCGCCGCCAATGCCGAGAGTGTCGGCTGGCCAAACAGCCCCTTCACATCCGCTGACAACCCAAGGCGACGCATGCGCCCCATCAAGCTGACGGCCAGCAGCGAGTGCCCGCCCAGTTCGAAGAAGTTGTCGTGACGGCCCACATGCTCCACGTTGAGCAACTCGGCCCAGAGGCTGGCCAAGGCAATTTCCGTGTCGCCCTGAGGCGCTTCGTACTCGCGCACCACCACTGAGTCCGGGCCAGGCTCCGGCAAGGCTTTACGGTCGAGCTTGCCGTTGGGGCTCAGCGGCAGCGCGTCAAGGTGCACGAACATCGCCGGCACCATGAACTCCGGCAGGTGCTGCAGCAGATGGCTGCGCAGCGCGTCAATTTCGCTGCGCGCGCCAGTGTAGTAAGCCACCAGGCGTTGCTCGCGAGCCACCACGGCGGCTTCATTGACCGACGGATACTCGGTCAACCGCGCCTGGATTTCCCCCAGTTCAATGCGCAAACCACGGATTTTCACTTGGTCATCATTGCGCCCCAGGTACTCGATATTGCCGTCGGGCAAATAGCGCCCGACGTCACCGGTGCGGTACATCCGCCCGTTGTTAAACGGGTCGTTGAGGAAACGCTCAGCCGTCAGCTCCGGCCGGTTCAGATACCCACGCGCCACTTGCACGCCACCGATGAACAGCTCACCCACCACGCCCAGCGGCACTGGCTGCAACTGGCTGTCGAGCAGATACATGCGTGTATTGGCGATGGGCTTGCCGATTGGCGTGTTGTCCGGCGTCAGCGGGCCTGTGCAATTCCACGCGGTAACGTCGACTGCCGCTTCGGTCGGGCCATACAGGTTATGCAACTCACTGCCCGGCAACTGCTGTTTGAAGCGCCGCACCAGGCTGCCCGGCAAGGCTTCGCCGCTGCACATCACGCGCACCAGGCCGGCTGCCTGACTCACGTCACCGTGCGCCAGGAATACATCGAGCATCGACGGCACAAAGTGCAGCGTGGTGATCTGTTCGGCCTCGATCACTTCACACAAGTACTCCGGCTCTTTATGCCCGCCTGGGCGCGCCATCACCAAGCGCGCGCCGGTCAACAGCGGCCAGAAGAACTCCCATACCGACACGTCGAAGCTGAACGGGGTTTTCTGCAGCACCGTGTCATGCGTCTTGAGGCCATATTCGTCCTGCATCCACAGCAGTCGGTTGACTACGCCGCGGTGTTCGTTGATCACGCCTTTGGGCTGGCCGGTGGAACCGGAGGTGTAGATGACATACGCCGTGACGCCCTCTGCGCCGGGGTTGGCAACGGGTTGCTGCTGCCAGCAGGGCTGGTCCAGATCGACCACCGGCACCGCGCCCAGCAACTCGCGGGTAGAACCCTGCGCCAGCACCACGACCGGCGCGCTGTCCTCCAGCATGTAGGCGAGGCGTTCCAGTGGATAGGCCGGGTCCAGCGGCACATAGGCGGCGCCGGTCTTGAGAATCGCGTACAGCCCGACGACCATCGCAAGGCCGCGCTCCACGCAGATCGCCACTCGCGAATCTGCCTGCACGCCAAGCGCCAGCAGGTGATGGGCCAACTGATTGGCCTGCGCGTTGAGTTCGGCATAGGTCAGTTGCTGCTCGCCGGACTTGACCGCAACCGCGTCCGGTGTGCGTTTCACCTGCGCTTCGAACAGCCCGTGCAGGGTTTGGTCGAGGTTGTAAGTCACCTGCGTGGCGTTGAAATCAACCAGCAGGTGCTGACGTTCACGCTCATCCACCAACGGCGCATGCTCAAGCACCGCCTGGTCGTTATCGACCATGGCCTGCAGCAGGCGCGTGAAATAGCCGACGTAACGCTGCACGGTCGACTGATCAAACAGCGCCACCGCATATTCCAATGCGCCGAGAATGCTGCCCTGCACTTCGCTGAGGTTGAGCGACAAATCGAACTTGGCAAAGTGGCTGTTCTCGACAATGCCTTCCAAGGCCAGGTCGCCCAGCGCCAGGGTCGGCGCACTGCTGTCCTGCCAGGTCAGCAAGGTCTGGAACACCGGGCTATGGGCCAGGCTACGCGTTGGCCGAGTGATCTCCACCACCTGTTCAAACGGCAGGTCCTGATGGGCCTGGGCCTCCAGCGTCAGCGCCTTGACCCGCGCCAACAGCGCCTCGGTGCTCAACCCACCCGAGGTGTCGATGCGCACCGCCAGGGTGTTGACGAACAGGCCGATCAAGCCTTCGACTTCACTGCGCGTGCGGTTGGCCACCGGCGAGCCGATCACCAGATCGTGCTGCCCGGACAGCCTGGCCAGCAACGCGGCCCAGGCCGTCATCATGGTCATGTAGAGCGTGGTGCCATGGCGTTGGCTCAAGGCCTTGAGCCCAGCGGTGAGGCGTTCGTCCAGGCGCACTTCGACGCTGCTGCCCGCGTAGTCCTGTTGCGCAGGGCGCGGGCGGTCAGTGGGCAAGGTGAGCAAGGCCGGCGCACCCGCCAGGGCCGTTTGCCAATAGCTGCTCTGGCGCTGCAGCACTTCGCCGCTGAGCCACAAACGCTGCCACACGGCAAAGTCGCCGTACTGGATCGCCAGCGCCGGCAACGGGTCAGGCAGGCCGTGGCTGTACGCTTGATACAGCGCCATCAGCTCGCGGGTCAGTACGCCCATCGACCAGCCATCGGAGACAATGTGGTGCAAGGTCAGCAACAGCACATGGTGATCGTCGGCCATTACCACCAGCCGCCCGCGCAGCAGCGGGCCGCGCTCCAGGTCAAACGGTGCCGAGGCTTCGCCGTGGATCAAGGCGTCCAACGCCTGCTGCGGTTGTGGGTGGCGGCGCAGGTCCTGCACTTGCAGCGGCAGTACGTCTTCGGCGGGCACGATCAGCACCTTGGCATCGTCGCCGTGCTGGGCGAAACGGCTGCGCAGGGTTTCGTGGCGCGCAACAATACGCGCCAGCGCCCGTTGCAGCGCCTCGACATGCAACTGCCCACGCAGGCGCAGGCCGATAGGGATGTTATAAGCGGTGTTGGCGCCTTCCATCAGCGCCAGGAACCACAGGCGCTGCTGGGCGAAAGACAGCGGCACGTCTTCATCGCGGTTGGCCGGCAGAATATCCGGCAAGGTGCTGCGCCCCGCCTGGGCCAGCACTTCGGCGACTGCCGCCAGCTCGGCATTGGCAAACAGGTCGCCGAGGATCAATTCGACACCCAAGCGCTGACGCACCTGGGAAACCATGCGCATCGCCAGCAGCGAGTGACCGCCCAGTTCAAAGAAATGATCGCGGCGCCCGACGCGCTCTACTTGCAGCACATCGGCCCAGATCTGCGCCAGTACGCTTTCGATCTCGCCCTGGGGCGCTTCGTACCCGCGGGTGAATACAGCGGCCATGTCCGGCGCCGGCAAGGCCTTGCGGTCGAGTTTGCCATTGGCAGTCAAAGGTAATGCGTCAAGCTTCACATAGGCGACCGGGACCATGTAGTCCGGCAGGTGCGCCACCAGATGGGAGCGAATGTCGCCTACGGCCAGCGCGTCGAGCTGAGCGTTTTCGGTGAAGTAAGCCACCAGCCGCTCTTCACGCACCAACACCACCGCTTCCTGAATGCAGGGCAATTGGTTGAGCTGGGTTTCGATCTCGCCCAATTCGATGCGCACGCCACGGATCTTCACCTGGTCGTCATTACGCCCAAGGTATTGGAGAGTGCCGTCTGGCAACCAGCGCGCCAGGTCGCCGGTTCGGTACATGCGCCCGGCGTTGAACGGGTCTTGCAGGAAACGTTCGGCGGTCAGCTCGGGGCGGTTCAGGTAACCGCGCGCCACGCCTTTGCCGCCCACATACAGCTCACCGGCCACACCCAGCGGCACCGGCCGTTGCTGCTCATCCAACAGGTACACGGTGGCATTGGCAATCGGTTTGCCGATGTGCAGCGGCTGGCCTGCCTCGACCTTGCCGGAGGTGGCGACCACCGTGGCCTCAGTCGGCCCGTAGTTGTTGATCAACTCGAAACGCTGGGCGCGCGAGAACTGGCGCAGGCGATCGCCGCCGATCAGCAAGGTGCGCAACGTCGGGTGTTCGATCTGTTGGCTGAAGGCGTACTCGGCCACCGGCGTGGGCAGGAAGCACACGTCCAACGGTTGCGCGCACCACCAGGCCAGCAAGGCGTCGATGTCTTCGGCGCCGTCATTGGCCGGTGGCAGGTGCAAGGTCGCGCCGACACACAGCGCCGGCCACACTTCCCAGGCCATCGCATCAAAGCCGAAACCGGCGACGCTGGCGGTGTGGCGCCCGGCGCACAGGTCAAAGGCGCGGCAATGCCAGTCGACCAGGTTGGCCACGGTGTGGTGTTCGACCATCACACCTTTGGGCAGGCCGGTGGAACCCGAGGTGTAGATCACATAGGCGAGGTTCGATGGCGTGACATTGACATTAGGGTTGCTCGCCGAGTGGTGCTGCCAGGTGAAGCGGTCCAGGTTGATCACCGGCACGTCCACTGCGGGCAGGCGCGCCAGCAGCGACTGCTGGGTCAACACCGCCACCGGCGCGCTGTCGGTCAGCAGGTAATGCAGGCGTTCGGCCGGGTGCGACGGATCGACCGGCACATAGCAGGCGCCCGCTTTGAGAATCGCCAGCAGCCCGGCCAGGGTGTCCAGGCCACGGCGGGCGACGATGGCCACGCGGTCGTCGGGTTTGACCCCCAGCGCCAGCAGGTGATGGGCCAGCAGGTTGGCTTGTTGGTTCAGATCGGCGTAGGTCAGCTGGCGGCCTTGGTGCACGGCGGCGACAGCCTCGGGCGTGAGCGCGGCCTGGGCCTCGATACGCGCATGCAGCGTGGTGCCTTGCGTGAAGTCGGCCTGGGTCGCGTTGAACTGCTCCAGCAGCTGGTGTTGCTCGGCGGCGGGCACTACCGAGACCTGATTGAGCGGTGTGTGCGGCGCCTGCTCCAGCGCAGTCACCAGGTTTTCCAGCGCGGTTTGCAGGTAGGCGCAGATGCGCTGCGGGTCTACCAACGTGCTGGCCAGCAGGCTCAGGCCGAAGCCTTCGCCGAGGTCATCCACACTCAACGTCAGCGGATAGTTGGTGCGCTCTTCGGCACTCAACGCCGCGATCCCTTGCCAGGCCGACACGGCTTGCGCGCTGGCGGCCGGGGCACTGTGGCGGTAGTTGAGCAAGGCGCTGAACAGCGGCGTCGGCGCCACCACGCCGCTGCAGCGCTGGGCCAGGGCCAACGCGGCGTGTTCGTGGCGCAGCAAGGTGGTCAGCCGCGCATGCGTGGCCTTGACCCCGGCGCGCACGTCCTCGGCGCCGACGTCCACGCGAAACGGCAGCGTGTTGATGAAAATCCCCAGCGCCCGATCGGTGTCATGGCTGCCTTGCATGCGGCCCATCAATACCGTGCCGAACACCACGTGTTCTTTACCGGCCAACACCCCCAGTACCTGCGCCCAGCCCATATGGAACAGACTGGCGGCGCTCACACCCAGCAGCCGGGCTTGCGCACGCAAACGCTGGCCCAGCGCTGGCGCCAACGGCAGGCTGACCTCGGCAATCCCGCGCGCATCGCCCTGCACATCCTGCAGGCCAAACGGCAAGGTCGGCTCGATGATGTCGCCGAGCATCTGGCGGAAGAAACTTTCGTGTTCCTGCTCGCTGATCCCCAACCGCGCCTGCGCCACATAGTTGCGAAACGGCACAGCCTGGCCCAAGGCTGCGCCCTGCCCTAAGAGGCATGCTTGCAGTTCATGGCACACCACTTCGAGGGCACTGTGGTCGAGGGCCATGTGATGAAACAGCAACGTGGCAACGATGCGCTGATGGGGCGGGTCGTCGGCACGTACCAGGCGCAGCAACGGCGCCTGGGTCACGTCAAGGCGATAGTGGCGGGCGTCAAATCGCGCGTGCAACTGGGCGGCGATATCGCCGTCGGCCGGGTCCAGCGCCAGGGCCTGCACCGGCAGTTGCGCCCTGCGCCAAACCACTTGTGACGGCTCTTGCAAACCGTCCCAGACCACGCCGGTACGCAGGATGTCGTGGCGGTCCATCACGCGTTGCAAAGCCTGAGCGAATGCCTCGAAGCGCGCCAGGCTGTCGAACGAAAACTGCGACTGCATCACATACGGGTCGCCCTGCTCGGCACTGACATGGTGGAACAGAATGCCTTCCTGCAATGGCGCCAGCGGGTAGATATCCTGGATATTCGCCACACCGCCCTCCACCGTGGCGACGATGCGATCAATCTCGTCCTGGCTCAGCGTCGACAGCGTCAGCATGGCCGGCGTGATGCGCTCGGCGCCCGCCGGGATGCCATTGGCGGGCACTTGCACTTCGCCAGCCTTGGTCGCCGAATACTCGCCGGCCTTGATCAACTCGATCAACGCCGGCTTGTGCTCGCGCAACGCGGCGAGGATCGCCGGGTCGCTCAACGCTTGTTTGTTGCCTTGCACCGACAACTGCTCGCCCTTGAGCGCCAGTTGGATGTCCTTGGTTTTCAGCGTCGCCAACAGCTCAGAAAGGCTCACAGGACGATCTCCATTCGTTCGGTTATGGCGGCGTAGCCGGCCAGGGTCGGCTGCTCGAACAGCGCCCGCACGTCGCATTCCAGGCCTGCCTGACGCAAGCGCCCGATCAAGCTCACGGCGAGCAGCGAGTGCCCGCCCAGTTCAAAGAAGTTGTCATGGCGCCCTACGCGCGCCACGTTGAGCAGTTCGGCCCATAGCTTGGCCAGCAGGATCTCGGTGTCACCTTGCGGCGCGACGTACTCGCGCACGCTCAGCGCGTGCATGCCCGGCGCAGGCAAAGCCTTGCGGTCGAACTTGCCGTTGGGGCTCAGCGGCAGCGCGTCGAGGTGCATGAACAGCGCGGGCACCATGAAGTCCGGCAGGTGCTGCAGCAGGTGGGCACGCAGCTGTTCAATGCCGGCGGGCACGCCGGTGTAGTAAGCGACCAACCGGTCTTCGTGGGCCACCACAGCCGCTTCGTTAACCTGCGGATGCTCCAGCAGCCGCGCCTGGATTTCGCCCAGTTCGATGCGCAGACCACGAATTTTCACCTGATCATCGTTGCGGCCCAGGTACTCGATATTGCCGTCGGGCAAGTAGCGGCCGACGTCACCGGTGCGGTACATACGGCCGTGGGTGAACGGGTCATTGAGGAAGCGTTCGGCGGTCAGCTCAGGGCGGTTCAGATAACCGCGCGCTACTTGCACGCCGCCGATAAACAACTCGCCGACCACACCCAATGGCACCGGCTGTAATTGCGCATCCAGCAGGTACATGCGCGTGTTGGCAATCGGTTTGCCGATGGGCGTGTTGTCCGGTACGTCGGGGCGCGCGCAGTTCCAGGCGGTCACGTCCACCGCCGCTTCGGTCGGGCCATACAGGTTGTACAGGCCGCTTCCCGGCAGCTGCTGCTTGAAGCGCCGCACCAGGCTGCCCGGCAAGGCTTCGCCGCTGCACATCACCCGCACCAGCCCGGCCGCCTGGCTGACATCGCCGTGGGCGAGGAATACATCCAGCATCGACGGCACAAAGTGCAGCGTGGTGATCTGTTCGGCTTCGACCACTTCGCACAGGTATTCAGGCTCTTTGTGGCCGCCTGGGCGCGCCATTACCAGTCGCGCACCGGTGAACAGCGGCCAGAAAAATTCCCATACCGACACGTCGAAGCTGAATGGGGTTTTCTGCAGCACCGCGTCATGGGCTTTGAGGCCGTAAGCGTCCTGCATCCACAGCAGGCGGTTGACCACCCCGGCGTGCTCGTTGATCACGCCTTTGGGCTGGCCGGTGGAGCCGGAGGTGTAGATCACGTAGGCCTGGTGCTGGGCGGTAAGGCCCGGTACCTGGGGATTGCCGGCGGGCTGGTGCTGCCAGGCGCTGTGGTCCAGGTTGATCACCGGCACATCACCCAGTAACTCACGGGTCGCGCCTTGCGCCAGCACCACCACCGGCGCGCTGTCTTGCAGCATGTAGGCCAGGCGCTCGCGTGGATACGCCGGGTCCAGCGGCACATAACCGCCGCCGGCCTTAAGGATGGCGAACAGGCCGATAACCATATCCAGGCCACGCTCGACGCAGATACCCACCCGCGAATCCGGCTGCACGCCACGTTCAAGCAGGTGATGGGCCAGGCGGTTGGCGCGCTCGTTGAGCTCGCTGTAGGTCAGGTGTTGGTCAGCGGCCTTGACCGCCACGGCCTGCGGCGTGCGCGCCACCTGGGCTTCGAACATACCGTGCAAGGTTTGCTCAAGGTTGTAGTTCACCTCGGTCGCGTTGAACTCCACCAGCAGTTTTTGCCGTTCCTCACTGCCCAGAATCGGCAAGCGATTGAGCGCCTGATGCGGCGCCTGCTCCAGCGCTTCGACCAGCCCGGCCAAGGCAATCTGCATATAACCGCACACCCGTTGCGCGTCGACTTGCGCCAAGGCGGTGACGTCGTAACCATCGCCCAGGTCATCCACGTTCAAGGTCAGTGGGTAGTTGGTGCGCCCGTCGTTGACCAGCGTCTGCATGCCTTCCCAGGCTTGCTGCGCGTCGGCGGAGCGCGTCGCGACGCCGCGATGGCGATAGTTGAGCATCGAGCTGAACAGCGGCGCCGGTGCCGCCACGCCGCTGCAACGCTGGGCCAGGGCCAGGGACGCGTGTTCGTGCCCCAGCAACGCGGTAAGGCGCCCATGGGTGGCACGGACGGCGGCGCGGGCGCCCTGTTCGTCGATATCCAGGCGCAGCGGCAAGGTATTAATGAACACCCCAAGCGCGCGGTCGACGCCCTCTGCGCCTTGCATACGGCCGACCAGCACGGTGCCGAACACCACGCTGGCGCGACCCGAGGTGGCCGCCAGCACTTGACCCCAGGCCAGGTGGAACAGGCTGGCCGTGCTCACGCCGAGCAAGCGCGCCTGGGCGCGCAGGCGACGGTTGAGGTCGCTGTCCAGGCGCAGGCAGTGTTCTTCGATGGCGCTGCCGTCGCCGCGCACGTCCTGCAAGCCGAACGGCAAGGTCGGTTCATCGACATCCCCGAGCATCTCGCGAAAGAACGCTTCATGTTCCTGCTCGCTCACACCCAGGCGCGCCTGGGCCACGTAGTTGCGGTACGGCATCGGCGGCGCCGTTGGCGCTGGCTGGCCGAGCAAGTGGCCCTGCATTTCGCGCAGCACCACGTCGAAGGCGGTGTGGTCGAGGACGATATGGTGATAGAGCAACACCACCACCACACGCTGATTGGCCGGGTCCTGGGCGTACTTCAGGCAGATCAACGGCGCCTGACTGATATCCAGGCGATAGCGTCGCGCATCAAAACGCTCATGCAGGCCGGCCAGTACATCACCTTGCAGGTGCAGCTCTTCAAGCGGTAATTCAGCCTGGCGCCACACCACTTGCAGCGGTTGCGCCAGGCCTTCCCAGACCACGCCGGTGCGCAGGATGTCATGGCGATTGATGACCCGTTGCAGCGCCTGGGCGAAGGCGTTCAGGCGCTCAATGCTGTCGAAGGCCAGGTGCGATTGCAGCAGGTACGGGTCGCCCTGCTCGGCGGTGATGTAGTGGTAGAGAATACCTTCCTGCAACGGCGCCAGCGGGTAGATGTCCTGCACATTGGCAGCGCCGCCTGGTACGCGGCTGACGACCTGATCAATCGTCGATTGGTCGAGTTCAACCAACGGCAACATGTCCGGGGTAATGCGCTGGCAGTCGGCAGCAATGCGGTTGGCCGGCACCTGCACTTCGCGGCCACTGCCGACTGCACCAGCCAGCGCAGCCAGGGTTGGCTGGCTGAACAGCACGCGCACATCGGCACTCAGGCCGACCTGGCGCATGCGCTCGATCAGGCTGACGGCCAACAGCGAATGGCCGCCCAGTTCAAAGAAATGGTCGTGGCGACCGACTTGTTCGACTTGCAACACCTCAGCCCAGATCCGCGCCAAGGTGGTTTCCACCGAGCCTTCAGGCGCTGCATAGTCGCGGCTGAGCAACGCGGCTTGATCAGGTTGCGGCAGGGCCTTGCGGTCCAGCTTGCCGTTGGCGGTCAGCGGCAGCGTGGCGAGTTTGACGTAGGCCGCTGGCACCAGCGCGTCGGGCAGCTGTTCTTGCAGCTGCGCATGCAGGGTTTCAATCGCCAGCGGGTATTTTTCGGTGAACCAGGCCACCAGGCGACCCTCGCGCACCAGCACCACGGCTTCACCGATGCCGTCGAGTGCCGCCAGGCGGCTTTCGATTTCGCCGAGTTCGACGCGCACGCCACGCACTTTGACCTGGTCGTCGTTACGGCCCAGGTATTCGATATTGCCGTCGGGCAACCAACGCGCCAGGTCGCCGGTGCGGTACATGCGCCCGCTGTTGAAGGGGTCTTGCAGGAAGCGTTCGGCGGTCAAATCGGCGCGGTTCAAATAGCCCCGCGCCACGCCGCTGCCGCCCACATACAGCTCACCGGCGACCCCCACCGGCACCGGGCGCAGTTGCGCGTCCAGCACGTAGACACTGGCATTGGCGATGGGCCGGCCGATATGCAGCGCCTGCCCGGCCCGCACGCGGCCCGAGGTGGCGACCACCGTGGCTTCGGTTGGCCCGTAGTTGTTGATCACCGCAAAACGCCGCTCATGGTTGAACTGGCGCAGGCGATCACCGCCGATCAGCAGGATGCGCAAGGTCGGGTGCTGCAGGTTCTGGCTAAATGCGTACTCGGCCACCGGGGTCGGCAGGAAGCTGACATCCAGCGGCTGCGCCAGCCACCAGGCGAGCAATTCGTCGATGTTTTCATTGCCGACCTCGGCGGGCGGCAGGTGCAGGATGGCACCTGCGCAGAGTGCCGGCCAGACTTCCCACGCCATGGCGTCGAAGCCAAACCCGGCGACGCTGCTGGTGTGGCTGCGCGCGTCCAGCCCAAAGGCCTCGCAATGCCAGTGCACCAGGTTTTCCACGGTGCAGTGTTCCACCATCACACCTTTGGGCTGGCCGGTGGAGCCGGAGGTGTAGATCACGTACGCCAGGTGCGCCGGGGTCAGGGTGGCCAGTTGTGGGTTGCCGATGGGCTGATGCCGCAAGCGTTCGTCGAACAGGTCCACAGTGGCCTGCGCGCCCAATAGGTCACGGGTGCTAGCCTCGGCCAATACCGCTATCGGCGCGCTGTCCTGCAGCAGGTAGGCGATACGCTCGGCGGGGTAAGCCGGGTCGATGGGTACGTAGCCTGCGCCGGCCTTGAGAATCCCCAGCAGCCCCACCAGCATCTGCGGGCCACGGCGGCAGCAGATTGCCACGCGGTCGTCGGGTTGCACGCCAAGTGCCAGCAAGTGATGGGCCACCTGGTTGGCGCGCTGATTGAGTTGCTGATAGGTCAGGACTTCGCCGTCCTGCTGCACGGCAATCGCGTGGGGCTGGCGTTCCACCTGGGCTTCGAAGGCGCCGTGCACGGTGTGCCCGGTTGGGAAGTCCGCGGCGGTCGCGTTGAATTCGCGCAGCAGGGTGTCGCGTTCTGCCAGGGGCAAAACAGGCAGTTGGTTGAGTGCAGTTGACGCCGAGTTTTCCAAGGCCGCCACCAACTGCTCCACGGTGCTGTGCATATAGCCGCACAGGCGCTGGGCGCCGATCTGCGGCAGCGCCAGCACAGTCAGAGCAAAGCCTGCGCCGAGGTCGTCGACGCTGAGGGTCAGCGGGTAGTTGCTGCGCTCCTCACCGCCGAGCAGTTGCACGCCTTCCCAGATGCCCTGGCCATCGCGGGCCATTTCACCGGGGGTGCTGTGGCGGTAATTGAGCAAGGCGCTGAACAACGGCACGGCCGTCGGTACGCCGCTGCAACGCTGGGCGAGCGCCAGGGATGCGTGCTCGTGACCGAGCAGTGCGCTCAAACGCGCATGGGTGGCCTTGACCGCAACGGCAGCGCCGACGGCCACGTCGACGCGCAGCGGCAAGGTGTTGATGAACATGCCCAACGCACGGTCGGCGCCCTCACCAGCTTGCATACGGCCCATCAGCACGGTGCCGAACACCACATCATCACGCCCGGCCACCAACCCCAGCACTTGCGCCCAGGCCAGGTGCATCAGGCTGGCGGCGCTGACACCCAATACCCGCGCCTGCTCACGCACACGCATTGCCAGTGATGCGTCCAGGTGCAGCTGCGCCTCTTCGATATCGCGGCCATCGCCCTGCACATCCTGCACGCCAAACGGCAAGGTCGGCTCATCGACATCGGCGAGCATCTCGCGGAAGAACTGCTCATGCTCGGCCACGCTGACACCGAGGCGCGCCTGCGCTACGTAATTGCGGAACGGCGCCGCTTCGGGCAGCGCGTCCGATTGTTTGAACAGGAACGCGCGCATTTCCTGGCCGACTACTTCCATGGCGGTATGGTCCAGCGCCAGGTGGTGGAACAACAGGATCGCCGCTACCCGATTGTTCGCCGGGTCTTGTGCGTAGACCATGCGCAGCAACGGCGCCTGGGTGATGTCGAGGCGGTAGTGACGGGCATCGAAGCGTGTGTGCAGCTGCTCGATGATGCCACCGTCAGCCGGGTTCAAGGCGACCTCCTGCACCAGCAGTTGCGCGTCACGCCAAACCACTTGCACCGGGTTGTCCAGGCCTTCCCAGACCACGCCGGTACGCAGGATGTCGTGACGGGCTACGACCTGTTGCAACGCGCCCATAAAAGCGTGCAAACGTTCGAGGCTGTCGAACGCCATGCGCGATTGCAGCAGGTACGGGTCGCCCTGCTCGGCGCTGATATGGTGATAAAGAATGCCTTCCTGCAACGGCGCCAGCGGGTAGATGTCCTGCACATTGACCGCACCGCCCGGCACCGTCGCGACGATGCGCTCGATAGCGGCCTGGTCGAGCTGCACCAGCGTCAACATCGACGGTGTGATGTACGTGCAGCCCGCGGGAATGCCATTGGCCGGCACCCCTATTTCACGGCCGCTGCCCACTGCCGCCGCCAATGCCGCGAGGCTTGGCTGGCTGAACAACACGCGCACGTCACAGCTCAGGCCGACCTGGCGCATGCGTTCAATCAGGCTCACCGCGAGCAACGAATGCCCGCCCAACTCAAAGAAATGATCATGGCGCCCGACGCGCTCAAGTTTGAGCACGTCCTGCCAGATCTGCGCCAGCTGGGTTTCCACTTCGCCTTGCGGTGCCTCGTAACCGCGGCTGAGCAACGCGCTCTGGTCCGGCACCGGCAAGCCCTTACGGTCGAGTTTGCCGTTGGCGGTCAACGGCAGCAGCTCCAGCCACACGTAGGCCGACGGCACCATGTAATCCGGCAACTGGCCTTGCAGATGAGCGCGCAGTGCTTCGATGTCCAACGGAGCCTGGGCGGTGTAGTACGCCACCAGGCGCTTGTCACCCGGCTCGTCTTCGCGGGCCAGCACCACGGCGTCTTTCACACCGGGGAAGGCGGCCAGGCAGGCTTCGATTTCACCGGGCTCAATGCGGTAACCGCGAATCTTCACTTGCAGGTCATTGCGCCCCTGGTACAGCAAGGTGCCGTCCGCCTGCCAACTGGCCAGGTCGCCCGTGCGGTACAGCAGGCCGTCGCCGAAGGGGTTCGGGATAAACTTTTGCGCGCTCAATTGCGGCTGGTTCAAGTAACCCTTGGCCACGCCTGCGCCGCCGATATACAGCTCACCGACCACGCCCAGCGGCAGCGGTTGCTGGCGCGCATCCAGTACGTAGGCCTGGGCATTCGCAATCGGCCGGCCAATCGGGATGCCGCCCTCGCCCAGCGTGGTGATTTCAAATGTCGTAGAGAACGTGGTGGCTTCGGTCGGCCCGTAGCCGTTGAGCAGATGCTGGGGTTTGCCGTGCTTGAGCACGCGGCCGATCACCTGCGGGTCGAGCACATCGCCGCCGACGATCAGGTAGCGCAACTGGCGGAACACCACCAGCAACGCGTCGGCGTATTGATGGAACAGGCCGGCAGTCATCCACAACACGCTGACGGCTTGCTCCTGCAACAGCGAGGCAAACGCCGCCTGGGACAGCAGCACGGCATGCTCGACCACTACCACACAGCCGCCATTGAGCAATGGCGCCCACACTTCGAGGGTGCTGGCGTCGAACGCCGGGTTGGAGGCAAAGGCCACGCGATCACGTTCGTTGAAATCGGCATAGCCGTTGTTCAGCACCAGCCGCGAGACCGCGCGATGCGGCACTTGCACGCCTTTGGGTGCGCCAGTGGAACCGGAGGTGTACATGATGTACGCCACGCTTTGCGAGGACTGCGCCAGGTCCGGGTTGCGCGGCGACTGCGCGTCCAGGTTCAGGTCGGCCAAGCTATTGAGTACACGATGCGCGCCGCTGTCTTGCACGATAAAGGCTTGACGCTCGACGGGGGCGTTGATGTCCAGCGGCACATACACTGCTGCGCACTTGAGGATCGCCAGTTGGCACACCAGCAAATCCAGCGAGCGTGGCAGTGCAGTCGCCACGCTTTCCCCAGGCTGTACACCCTGATTGATCAAGTGATGGGCCAGGCGATTGGCGCGACGATTGAGGTCGCGATAGCTCAACGACAACGCGCCATGCACCGCCGCCACGGCTTCGGGGCGCGCCAGTGCCTGGGCCTCGAATAGCTGATGCACGGTGAGCTGCGACGGGTATTCACGGGCGGTGGCGTTGAAGCCCACCAGCAGTTGGTGGCGTTCGGCAGCCGGCAGAATCGACACCGCCTGCAAGGGCGTGGTCGGCGCTTGTTGCAACGCCGTCACCAAGTGGCCCAGCGCGGTGAGCATATAGTCGCCCACGCGCTGTACGTCCACGCTGGCCACGCCCTGCACCGTCAGCGCAAAGCCTGTGCCCAGGTCATCCACGTTGAGCACCAACGGGTAGTTGCTGCGCTCTTGGGAACTGAGAATCTCGATACCGGAGGCGGCAAACGGGCTGTCTCCCGGGGCTTCGCCCGGCGCGCTGTGGCGGTAGTTGAGCAAGGTGCTGAACAACGGCTGCGAACCCGCTACGCCGCTGCAACGCTGGGCCAGTGACAGCGAGGCGTGCTCATGCCCGAGCAACTGCGCGAGGCGCGCGTGGGTGGCGCGCGCACCGGCTTGCACGCTGACGGCGCCAAGGCTGACGCGCAGCGGCAAGGTATTGATGAACATCCCCAGCGCTCGGTCGGCGCCCGCGCCGCCTTGCATGCGGCCCAGCAACACGGTGCCGAAGACTACGTCTTGCTGGCCGCAGACTTGCGCCAGCACCTGGGCCCAGGCCAGGTGCACCAGGCTGGCGGTGCTCACGCCGAGTTGCCGCGCTTGTTCGCGCAGGCCCTGGCTGAGTGCCGGTGCCAATGGCAAGTGCGCTTCGACGATGCCGCTGCCGTCGCCATTCACGTCCTGCACACCGAACGCCAGTGTCGGCTCATCCATGTCGCCGAGCATGTCGCTGAAGAACGCTTCATGTTGCGCCTGCGTGACGCCCAGGCGCGCCTGGGCCACGTAGTTGCGGTACTGCACCGCGTCCGGCAGGTGCGCGCTGTTACCGGCCAGGCTGGCACTCATTTCTGCGACCAGCACTTGCAAGGCGGTGTGGTCGAGCAGGATGTGGTGCAGCAGCAGAATGCCGACGTAGCCGCCCGCTTGCTGGGCGTAACCAAAATGCATCAGCGAGGCGCGCGACAGGTCGAGGCGATAGTGGCGAGGGTCGAAGCGTTGTTGCAGCTGCGCCAGGGCGTCAACACCGTGCACGTCGATGCGCTCAACCGCCAGAGGCGCCTGGCGCAACACCACTTGCACCGGCTCATCGAGGCCTTCCCAGAGAATGCTGGTACGCAGGATGTCATTGCGTTCGATCACGCTGTGCAGCGCGTGGATAAGCGCGTCCACCGCGGTTTGGTCAGCGAAGCTGAACTGCACCTGCAACACGTAGGGGTCGCCTTCGGTGGTTGCCAGGTGGTGGTAAAGAATGCCCGCTTGCAGGGGCGCCAGGCCGTAGATGTCCTGCACATTGGCGATGCCGCCAGGCACGCTGTTGACGATGTGGTCGATCGCGGCCTGGTCCAGGTCCACCAGCGGCAGCATGCCCGGCGTGATCTGTTCGCTCGTCGTGCTGATCAGGTTGGTTGGCACCTGCACTTCCTGCTGGCCGCCCACCGCCGCCGCAAGCGCAGCCAGTGTGGGTTGGCCGAACAGCACGCGTACATCGGCGCTCAAGTCCACCTGACGCATGCGCTCGATCAGTTTGACCGCCAGCAGCGAGTGGCCGCCGAGTTCGAAGAAGTTGTCGTCACGGCCGACCTTGTCGAGCTTCAGCAAGTCCTGCCAGATAGCCGCGATGGCGGTTTCTACCGCGCCTTGCGGCGCCGCGTAGTCACGCCGCGCCAATGCGTCGGCATCCGGGGCCGGCAAGGCCTTGCGGTCGAGTTTGCCGTTGGTGGTGAGCGGGAATTTATCCAGCAATACGAAGGCGCTTGGCACCATGTAGTCGGCCAGGCTCAGCAGCAAGTAGTCGCGCAGTTCGGCAGCCCCGAGTTCACGCTCGGCGATCACGTAGGCCACCAGGCGCTTGTCACCCGGCACGTCTTCGCGGGCGATCACCACAGCGTCACGCACGCCATCGGCGGTGGCCAGGCGGGCCTCGATTTCGCCCAGCTCGATACGGAAACCGCGGATCTTCACCTGGTCGTCGTTGCGCCCCAAATACTCGACACTGCCGTCCGCCAGCAGGCGGCCGAGGTCGCCGGTCTTGTACATGCGCAGGCCCGTGGCCGGGTCGGCCAGGAAGCGTTCGGCGTTGAGCGCGTCACGGTTCAGATAACCGCGCGCCACCCCGGCGCCGCCGACGTACAGCTCGCCGACCACGCCAACCGGCAAGGGTTCGCGGCGTTCGTCCAACACATACAGCTGCAGGTCGGGAATGCGCACACCAATCGGGCTGACGCCGACCAACTGCGCGTCCGCCGCTTCCAGCGCGCGGTAGGTGACGTGCACGGTGGTTTCGGTGATGCCGTACATATTGACCAGTTGTGTACCAGCGTTGATGGCGCGGGCATACCACGGCTTGAGCATGCCCGGCTCAAGGGCTTCGCCGCCAAAGATCACTTGGCGCAAGGAATGGGCCTGGGCGCTTTGCGCCGCGATCAACTGGCGGAACGCGCTGGGCGTCTGGTTAAGGATGCTCACACCGGCCTCGCAGATCAGCGCGTAGCACTCATCCGGCGAACGGCTGACCAGTTGCGGCACGATCAGCAATTGGCCGCCGTGCATCAGCGCGCCCCAGATTTCCCACACCGAGAAGTCAAAGGCGAACGAATGGAACAGCGCCCACACATCGTTGTGGTTGAAGCCGAACCAGTGCTGGGTGGCAGTGAACAGCCGCGCCACTTGGCGGTGTTCGATCATCACGCCTTTGGGCAGGCCGGTGGAGCCGGACGTGTAGATCACGTAAGCCAGGCTGGCCGGGCTGAGGTTCAGGCGCGGGTTGACGATGGATTCGCCGCGCAGGCTGTTGAGGTCGATCTGCGTCAGCTCGCCCATCAGATGGCGAGTATTGGCTTGCACCAGCACGGCCAACGGTTCGCTGTCGGCCAGGGTGTAGGCAATGCGCTCCAGCGGGTAAGCCGGGTCAATCGGCACGTAACCGGCGCCCGCCTTGAGGATGCCCAGCAGGCCGATGATCATCTCGGGGCCGCGCTCTACGCAGATCGCCACGCGGTCATCCGGGCGCACGCCTTGGGCCAGCAGGCGGTGGGCGACCTGGTTGGCGCGTTCGTTGAGTTGGCGATAGGTCAGGCGCTGACTGCCGAAGCGCAGGGCGATGGCTTCGGGGTGCGCGGCGGCATGGGTTTCGACTTGCTGGTGGATCAGCGCGGTGTCGGTGTAGTGCGTGGGGCTTTGGTTGAGGCCGTGCAGCAGATGGTGGCGCTCGGCGTCGGGCAGGATGTTCAGGCCGCTCAGCGGCTGATCCGGTCGCTGTTCCAGGGCATCGGCCAGGCTTTGCAGCGCGGTATGCAGGTAGCCGGCGACGCGCTGGGCGCCGATGCTCGCGTCGACCATGACGGTCAGCGCAAAGTCTTCGCCCAAATCATCCACGTTGACGGTCAGCGGGTAGTTGGTGCGCTCCTCGGCGCCCAGCACCTGGATGCCTTCGGCGACGTCGATGACGGCGGCCATATCGGTGGCGGCGCTGTGGCGGTAGTTGAGCATCGCGCTGAACAGCGGCGTCGGCGCCGCCACACCACTGCAACGCTGGGCCAAGGCCAGGGACGCATGTTCATGATTGAGCAAGGTGGTGAGGCGTTCATGGGTGGCCTTGACCCCGGCGCGCACGCCCTGCTCGCCCACATCCACGCGCAGCGGCAAAGTGTTGATGAACATGCCCAACGCCCGTTCACCGCCCTCGCCTGCGCCCATGCGGCCAAGCATCACGGTGCCGAACACCACCGCGTCGCGCCCGGACACCACGCCCAATACGCGCGCCAACGCCAGGTGCATCATGCTCGCCACGCTCACGCCAAGGGGGCGCGCCAAGCTGCGCAGGCGACGGCTGAGAGCGCTGGCCACCGGGACGCGCGCCTCATCAATGCCCTGCCCATCGCCCTGCACATCCTGCAAGCCGAAGGGCAGGGTTGGCTCATCAATATCCGCCAGCATCTCGCGGAAGAACGCCTCATGCGCCTGCTCACTGACGCCATGGCGCACCTGGGCGATGTAGCTGCGAAACGCAACCGGCTCACCGGCCTGGGCTTGCTCACCGGCCAGGTACAGCTGGATTTCGTGGCGCACCACATCGAGGGCGGTGTGGTCGAGGATGGTGTGGTGGAACAGCAGCATCGCCACCACGCGCTGGTTGGCCGGGTCATCGGCAAACACCAGGCGCAGCAGCGGCGCCTGGCCCAGGTTCATGCGGTAGGTGCGCGCGTCGTAGCGCGCCAGCAGTTGGGCCAGAGCGTCGCCACCAGTCAAATGTGCCTCTTCGCACGCCAGGGTTGCCTTGCGCCACACCACTTGCAGCGGCTCGTCGAGGCGCTCCCAGGCCATCGAGGTGCGCAGGATATCGTGACGGTCGATCACCCATTGCAGCGCTTGCGCGAAGGCGTCGAGGCGCGCACGGCTGTCGAACACAAATTGTGCGTGCAGCACGTAAGGGTCGCCTTGCTCCGCCGAAAGGTGGTGGTAAAGCATGCCTTCCTGCAGCGGCGCCAGCGGGTAAATATCCTGCACATTCGCCGCGCCGCCGGGGATGGCCGCGACGATGCGGTCGATAGCCGGCTGGTCGAGGTCGACCAGCGCCAGCATGTCCGGGGTGATGCGATACGCCGGGCTCAGCCAGTCGCCGCCCTGTGCGGCCACCCACTCAAGCAAGCGCGGCTTGTGCGCGACCAATTGATCCCACAGCGCGTCGTCCAGCGCTTCGTCGTCACCCAGGATGATCAGGTCGCCTTCTTCCAGTTGCAGACGGATCGCGTGGGTGGAAATCGCTGCCAATAATTCGCTGAACTGCATGGGGTAACCTGCCTGATAAGTCACGGTGGAGGAGAAAGTCCGTTTTCAGCTGCCGTTTGGATCGGGTGTGCTGGGCGCCTGTAAAAAGCAGGCACAGCCGTAGGCCTGGAGAGGCTTCCGGCAGGCTTGGAAAATTAAGGGATTTGGCAGGCGGGGGGTGACATGGGAAGCGGGGACAAGCGCAAATCAGGCAACGTTCACTTTTGTTGCGGCGACACGCTGTCGATATGTCGATAGTCCAGGTGCAGCTCATGGGCCAGCTGAGTCGCTCGCCCCAGTTTGATCGGCCCGCGTTCGATATCCACCAGCAGCCCGGGGCAATCGAGCAGCGGTAAACCGCTGATGTCCTTGAGCCGCCCATCGGTGATCACCAACAAACGCTGCTGCTCGGCGGGAAAACGCTGGCGTCGCGCTTGCAGCCACTGTCCGGCCTCGGACAATGCCGCCAGCAACGGCGTGCCGCCACCTGCGCCGAGTTGAGCCAGCCAACCGGTCAAGCCTTTTGCGGCCTTCAAGCCCTGCACGTGCCATGTGGGCGATTGCCCGCTGGCGGTGAGTAACGCCATGCGTGCACGTTGCCGGTAAGCATCGTCGAACAACTGGGCGAGCAGGCCTTTGGCGTCGGTCAATGCGCCATGGCGCCGCGTCGACGCCGAAGCATCCACAATCACCAGCCACAGCTCATGGGCTGCGCGGCTGCGCAGGTGGTACAACAAATCCTCGCGGTTTCGCGGCCGGCCGCCGAGCAAGGTGCCCGGCCAGTTGATCGCGCCTTGCTGTGCGCTGCGCGCCTTGCCGTGCCTGCCTTTGTCCAGTCGCCCTGATTTGGGCCGGGCATCCGCCCCCGCGTCAGGTCGAGGGCGAATGCCTAGGGCTTTTTTGGCCAGGTGGGCACATCCCGGCGTGCGCCCGTGGGCAAGGCCGGCGCGGGCATGTCGCCCCACTGGCCCTGGCCTGGCGAGGTCTCTGAAGGCTTGGGCGGCTGGCCTTGATTGGGTGGGCTAGGCGGCGGGGTTTGCGCTTGGCGGCGATGACGCAAGGCAAATTCGGCCACCGCTTCGATGTCTTCCTCGGCGATGGCTGCGGCACCCCGCCAGGCCGCATGCGCGCGGGCGCCGCGCAACCACACCAGGTCGGCGCGCAAGCCATCGACACCGGCGGCAAAACAGCGCTCGGTGATCTGCGCCAAGGCCTGGTCATCCAGCTCAATGCTGTCGAGCCGCGCCCGCGCCTGGGTGCAGCGCTCGCGCAAGGCGGCTTGTTGCTCGGCCCACTGCGTGCAGAACGCGGCAGGGTCGCTGTCGAAATCCAAACGCCGACGGATAATTTGCCCACGCTCGGTGGGCAAGGTTTGCCCGCTCAACACCACATTGAAGCCGAAGCGGTCGAGCAACTGCGGGCGTAACTCGCCCTCCTCCGGGTTCATGGTGCCGATCAGCACAAAACGCGCCGAGTGGCGATGGGAGATGCCATCGCGCTCAATCAGGTTGGTGCCGCTGGCGGCCACGTCCAGCAGCAGATCAACCAGATGATCGGGCAGTAAATTGACTTCATCAACGTACAACACGCCGCCATCGGCCTTGGCCAGAACTCCAGGGGAAAACTGCGCGCGACCCTCGCCCAGTGCGGCGTCCAGGTCCAGGGTGCCGACCAGGCGTTCTTCGGTGGCGCCCAACGGCAAGGTGACGAACTGACCGCTGGCGAGCAGATCCGCCAAGCCTCGCGCCAGGGTGGACTTGGCCATGCCACGTGGGCCTTCGATCAGCACGCCGCCAATTTTGGGGTCGATGGCGGTGAGGCACAGCGCCAGTTTCAGTTCGTCGGCGCCGACCACGGCGGACAGCGGGAAATGTGGAATATCAGTCATAGTCAACTCTAAATGGATCGTTCCCACGCTCCCGCGTGGGAACGAGCGGTCAGCTGTCTTCTTCTATGTCCAGCAACAGGTTTTCCAATGCCTCGCGATACGCGCCCGGTTCTTGCCACAGGCCACGCTGCTGGGCTTCGAGCATGCGTTCGGTCATGTCGCGCAGTGCCGCGGGGTTGTGCTGCTGCACAAAGGCCCGGGTGTCAGGGTCGAGCAGGTAAGCGTCGGCGAGCAAGGCGTATTGGTGATCATCAATCAGCGCGGTGGTGGCGTCGAACGCGAACAGGTTGTCCACGGTCGCGGCCATTTCGAACGCGCCTTTATAACCATGCCGCTTCACGCCTTCGAGCCACTTGGGGTTGGCGGCGCGGGAACGGATCACCCGGTTCAGCTCTTCCTTCAAGGTGCGAATCTTCGGCAGGTCTGGCTGGCTATGGTCGCCATGGTAGCTGGCAGCCTTGTCACCGCTCAGGGTTTCCACGGCGGCGAGCATGCCGCCCTGGAATTGGTAGTAGTCGTTGGAATCGAGCAGGTCGTGCTCGCGGTTGTCCTGGTTCTGCAACACTGCCTGCACCTGGCTCAAGCGCCGGGAGAACTGTTCGCGGGCGGCGGTGCCTTCATCGGAACCACCGTAGGCGTAGCCACCCCAGTTCAGGTAGACCTCGGCCAAGTCTTCGCGGCTTTGCCACAGGCGACCATCAATCGCGCCCTGCACGCCTGCGCCATACGCCCCTGGCTTGGCGCCGAAAATGCGCCAGCCGGCTTGTTTGGCTGCGGCTTCTTCGTCCAGGCCCGACAGGCGCAGGGCTTCACGTTCACTGCGCACCTTGGCGGCCAGCGGGTTCATGTCATCCGGCTCATCCAGGGCCGCCACCGCCTGCACCGCCGCATCGAACAGGCGGATCAGGTTGGCGAAGGCATCGCGAAAAAACCCGGACACGCGCAGCGTCACGTCCACGCGCGGGCGGTCGAGCAGGCTGACCGGCAGGATTTCAAAATCATCCACCCGCTGGCTGCCCGTGGCCCACACCGGGCGCACGCCCATCAGCGCCATGGCCTGGGCGATGTCGTCGCCGCCGGTGCGCATGGTGGCCGTGCCCCACACCGACAGGCCGAGCTGGCGCAAGTGGTCGCCATGGTCCTGCAAATGCCGCTCAAGGATCAGGCTGGCCGATTGAAAGCCGATGCGCCAGGCGGTGGTGGTGGGCAAATTGCGCACATCCACGCTGAAGAAGTTACGCCCGGTGGGCAGCACATCCAGGCGCCCACGACTCGGCGCGCCACTGGGGCCGGCCGGTACGAAGCGACCGCTCAAGGCATCCAGCAAACCGCGCATTTCCGCTGGCCCGCAGGCGTCCAGGCGCGGCGCGACGACAATGCGCAGGTTCTCGATGACCGACTTCACGTCGTGCCAGCCCGGCTCTTCAAGCTGCTCAATCGGCCCTTCCAGCGCCTGCTCGATCAACCGCGCGGCATACAACTCCAGGCGCTCGCGAGTATCGCCGGCGGTGCGCCAGAGCTGCGCATCGATCTGCTGCAACACCTCGGGGCGACGCCCGGTCCAGGGCTCGGCCAGGGCACAGTCGAGGGGGTCGAAGCCCAGTTCAAACGCCTTGGCCAATACGCGCAGCAAGCTCGATTGCGGGCCACGACCATCGCCCCGCGGGATGCGCAGCAAGGCCAGCAAGGTGTCGATGCGCAAGCGGCCTTCGGGTGACTCACCAAAGATATGCAGGCCGTCGCGGATCTGCGACTCCTTCAAGTCGCACAGGTAAGTGTCCAGGCGCGGCAACCAGACGGCGGCATCGGCGTCGTTATCCAGCTCAAGCTCTTGGTCGATACGGGTTTCGCGCACCAGCTTGAGGATGTCTTTTTGCAGTTCAAGGGCGCGGCGCGGGTCGAGCAGCTGCGCCTCGTAATATTCGTCCGCCAACAGTTCCAGGTTACGCAACGGCCCGTAGGTTTCGGCGCGGGTCAGCGGCGGCATCAAGTGATCAATGATCACCGCCTGGGTACGGCGCTTGGCCTGGGCGCCCTCGCCCGGGTCGTTGACGATAAATGGGTAGATATTCGGCAGCGGCCCCAGCAGCGCATCGGGCCAGCAGTTTTCCGACAGGCCCACGCCTTTGCCCGGCAGCCATTCAAGGTTGCCGTGTTTGCCCACGTGGATCACTCCGTGGGCGCCATAGGTGTGGCGCAACCAGAAGTAAAACGCCAGATAGCCGTGGGGCGGCACCAGGTCCGGGTCGTGGTACACCGCGCTGTGGTCCACCTGATAACCGCGCGCCGGCTGGATGCCGACAAAGGTCAGCCCCAGGCGCAGGCCGGCGATCATCATGCGGCCATCGCGGCACATCGGGTCGTTGTGCGGGGCGCCCCAGCGCTCCAATACGGCTTGGCGGTTGGCTTCGGGCAGGCGCTGGAACATCGCCTCGTAGTCGTCCAGGCCCAGGCTTTGCTGACACGGGCGCAGGTCGAGGCTGTCGAGATCGTTGGTCACGCCGCCGAGCAGTTCGTGGATCAGGGCGGTGCCGCTGTCGGGCAACTCAGTTGGCACCGGGTAACCTTCAGCTTGCAGCGCGCGCAGGATATTCAGCGCCGCTGCGGGCGTGTCCAGGCCCACGCCGTTGCCGATGCGGCCGTCGCGGGTCGGGTAGTTGGCGAGGATCAGTGCGATTCGTTTGTGCGCATTCGGCACCCGCGCCAGTTCGACCCAACGGCGTGCCAGCTCCGCGACGAAATCCATGCGCTCGGGCGCAGCGCGGTAGCACACCACGTCGGACTGGCTGCGCTCGCTGCGCCAGGCCAGGTCCTTGAAGCTGATCGGGCGGCTGATGATGCGCCCGTCCAGCTCCGGCAAGGCGATGTGCATCGCCAAATCACGCGGGCCGAGGCCTTGTTCGCTGGCTTCCCAGCCGGGCTGGTTGTCCTGGGCGCAAATCGCCTGGATCACCGGGATATTGCGGCGAAACGGGCGCAAATGCGGCGCTTCGGGGCTGGACTGGGCGAAGCCGGTGGTGTTCAGAATCACCGCCGCCTGCACTTCATCCAACAGGTCCTCGACCACCGTCAGGCAGCCGGGCTCTTTCAAACTGGCCACCGCCATCGGCAATGGGTTGAGACCCGCCGCCTGCAAGCGTTGGCAGAACACGTCGATAAAACCGGTATTGGCCGCCTGCAAATGCGAGCGGTAGAACAGCACCGCTGCCACGGGCCAATCGGCGTTCCAATCCGCCTGCCAATCATTCAGGCGCGCGCTGGCGTTGTGCGGGTGGTAAATCGCGGTGCGCGGCAGGGTTTGCGGCTCGGCCCAGGCGTAGTCGCGGCCCAGGTAAGTGCTGGCCAGGCAGCGATAAAAATCCAGCGCGTTGCCCAGGCCGCCCTGGCGCAGGAAGTGCCAGAGGCGGTCACGTTCTTGCACGCCCACGGTGCTCAAGCTACTGAGTTCCGGGTCCGGGCGGTCATCACCCGGCACCAGGATCAGTTGCACGCCGCGCTCAGCCAACTCCACCAAGCGCTCAATGCCGTAGCGCCAATAACCGATCCCGCCGTGCAGCGAAATCAGGATGACCTTGGCGTGGCGCAACACCTCATCCACGTACAGGTCGACCGAGGCATGGTTTTGCACCTGCATCGGGTTGGCCAGGCGAACGCTTGGGTAATCGTCGGGCAGCTGCTGGGCCGCCTCGGCGAGCAACGCCAGGCTGGAGTCGCCGCTGCACAGGATCACCAGTTCAGCGGGGGTTTGGCCTAAGTCGGCAATATTGTCGTCGGAGACGAAACCACCGGGCTGGGTCCTGAGCAGGTGCATGGGTTAAACGCTGAGGGCGGCGCGCAGTTGCGCTTCGAGGCCCGCCGCGTCCAGCTCCTGGCCGATCAGCACCAGACGCGTGATGCGCGCTTCGTCGGTGCCCCAGGCACGGTCGAAGTGCTTGTCGAAACGCGTGCCCACGCCCTGGATCAACAGGCGCATCGGCTTGTTCGGGATTGCCGCAAAACCTTTGACGCGCAGGATGCCGTGTTGCACTACCAGTTGAGTCAAGGCGTCGAGCAGCAGCGCTTCGTCGGCTTGCGGCAGGTCGATGGAGATGGAGTCGAAGGCGTCGTGATCGTGGTCATGCTCGCCTTCATCGTCGTGGTGATGATCGTGGTGGCTGTGGCGGCCGTCGATGTGTTCTTCGGAGCCGGCGCCCAGGCCGATCAGCACGTCCAACGGCAGGCGACCGCTGCTGGCTTCGACGATTTTCACCGCTGGCGGCAGCTCTTCGGCGACTTCCAGGCGCACGCGGGCCAGGTCTTCAGGGCTGATCAGGTCGGCTTTGTTGAGGATCACCAGGTCGGCGCTGGCCAGTTGGTCGGCGAACAGCTCGTGCAGCGGCGACTCGTGGTCCAGGTTTGGGTCGAGCTTGCGCTGGGCGTCAACCTGGTCCGGGAAGGCGGCGAAGGTGCCAGCGGCCACGGCCGGGCTGTCGACCACGGTGATCACTGCGTCCACCGTGCAGGCGCTGCGGATTTCCGGCCACTGGAAGGCTTGCACCAGAGGTTTTGGCAGGGCCAGGCCCGAGGTTTCGATGAGGATATGGTCGAGGTCGCCGCGACGGGCGACCAATTCGCGCATCACCGGGAAGAATTCTTCTTGCACGGTGCAGCACAGGCAGCCGTTGGCCAGTTCGTATACGCGGCCGTTGGCTTCTTCTTCGGTGCAACCGATGGAGCACTGTTTGAGGATTTCGCCGTCGATGCCCAGCTCGCCGAACTCGTTGACGATCACGGCGATGCGACGGCCCTGGGCGTTGTCGAGCATATGGCGCAGCAAGGTGGTTTTGCCCGAGCCGAGAAAGCCGGTAACGATGGTGACGGGGAGTTTGGCCAGTGTTTTCATCGGATGCCCTTTGGGGCGGGCATACGGGACGATAGGCCCTGCGGCGGTGCGCAGAAGCGGATTTCGTCACCGGATCACCCCGCCCGGTTGAAGTAGAAAATCGGTTGCGAGGCAGGTCTCCTGGCTTGGGGTTTGTGGGTCTTGCGACCGGCGCTGGCTGCGCCTTCCCGCCGTATTGGCAGTGGCGTGGCAGACAGCTGAACCCTTTACAGTTGCGGGGGCAGCCGCGGCTTGGACCGCGTTCCCTTCTTAGCTTCGGCGTGGGCCGAAGAACCTCGAAGGTGCAAGGCTACGCAGTGCGTGGGGGATGGTCAATGATGGGGTTGGGTTGGTTGGTTGGTTGTCTGGTTGGTTGGTGTACATATCCGTTGCTGCGGTAACGGCGGCCTATGGTTCCGCTCTTACAGCGGGTCACTTTTGGAAAAGAGCCCCAAAAGTAACCAAAAGGGCTCTTGCCCCACCACTCGGCACCTCGCCTCCGGCTCGGTGTGCCCTCACGCAGGCTTTGGAGCGGGGGCCGCCGCGATGGGCCATCCTTGGCCCAGCGCGGCTAAACCGGCGTCCTGCCGGTTTACCCCCGCTCCAAAGCCTGCGTTCGGCCAGCGTGGTTTAACGGGGCGCCTAAGATCAAGATCAAGATCAAAATCTACAGCACGGCGGCCTAGTAGCCGACCTGAGTGGTTGAATCAAAAGCAAAGCCAAGGCGGCCTGACAGCCGACCTCGGTTAAATGTGGGAGGGGCGGTGCGACGGTTCGGCTTGCTCCCGATGGCGGTGTGTCAGTTGATGCACCTGGTGAATGGCCCACCGCATTCGCGAGCAAGCCCGCTCCCACATTTTGAGCTCAGTACAACTGGTAGATGTGTGTACTCGGTCAAAGGTGGGAGCTGGCTTGCCTGCGAAGGCATCAACTGTGTCTCACTGATTTACCGAGATGTCCGCATCGCAGGCAAGCCAGCTCCCACAGAAAAGCAGCTCTGCTTCTGATCTGTTTTTGCTCTGCTGTTGCCCTGCTTTTGCTTCAACCACTCAGGTCGGCTACTAGGCCGCCGTGCTGTAGATTTTGATCTTGATCTTGATCTTGATCTGACAGGCCCCGTTAACCACGATGGCCGCACGTAGGCACGGTGGAGCGGGTAAACCGGCAAGGATGCCGGTTTAGCCGCGCTGGGCCAGGGATGGCCCATCGCGGCGACCCGCGGAACCGGGCCGGAGTGCGGGCATGCCGAGCCTAGGCGAGGCACCGAGTGGTGGGGCAAAGACCTTTTGGTTACTTTTGGGGCGTTTGCCAAAAGTGACTCGCTGTAAGAGCGAAACCATAAGCGGCCGTTACCGCAGCAACGGATATGTACACACACACCAAGCGCCCCCCCAAAAACACATATCCCAATTGACTCCCCTCCCACCCCCATGCTCTCCTACACACCTTGTTTCGGGTGCCCTTCACAGGGTGAAACGGGAAACCGGTGCCTTATGCCTACACATAAGAATTCCGGTGCTGCCCCCGCAACGGTAAGCGAGTGAAACGTCAGATCCACTGTGCCTGTACGGCATGGGAAGGCGATGTTTTTAAGACCCAGTGTCCCTCGCAAGCCCGGAGACCGGCCCGAAAAAATTCAGATAACAAACCCGCGGTGGGCGGGCGCTGTTCAAAACCCTGCGTGCCCGGCTCGCGGGGTTTTCATGCGCTCGTTTCACCCTGACACCCAGAAGGGACGCGCCATGTCGATCACCAGCAGCACCTCGCACACCGCCAGTAGCACCGCCACCCTGAGCCAACGCCTGACCGCCGCCATCGGCGCGTCGATCCTGGGCGCGTGCCTGGTGTATTTCGCCGGTTTCTCGCATATCGAGGCCGTGCATAACGCCGCCCACGATACCCGCCACAGCGCCGCGTTCCCGTGCCACTGAGACCTGCCGACATGATCAAGCGTATCGCCCAAACCGCAGGTTTCACCGGCTTGCTGGCCGCCCTGCTGCTGACCCTGCTGCAAAGCTTCTGGGTCGCCCCGCTGATTTTGCAGGCAGAAACCTTTGAGAAGGCCCCGGCGGCTGCCGAAGTAATGCCCCATGAACATGCGCAAGGCGCTGCCGCTCACACCCACGACGCCGAAGCCTGGGAGCCGGAAGACGGCTGGCAGCGCGTGCTATCGACCACCGGCGGCAACCTGGTGGTGGCGGTCGGTTTTGCCCTGATGCTCGCCGGTCTCTACACCTTGCGCGCGCCAACCCGCACGGCTCAAGGGTTGCTCTGGGGCTTGGCCGGTTACGCGACGTTTGTGCTGGCACCGACCCTGGGCCTGCCACCGGAGTTGCCGGGCACCGCTGCCGCCGACCTGGCACAGCGCCAGATCTGGTGGATCGGCACCGCGGCGTCCACAGCGGCTGGTATCGCACTGTTGGTGTTTGGCCGCAACTGGCTGCTCAAAGTCTTGGGCGTGGCGATCCTGGCCGTGCCGCATGTGGTGGGTGCGCCGCAGCCTGAAGTGCATTCAATGCTGGCGCCGCAAGCGCTGGAGGCACAGTTCAAAATCGCTTCGCAACTGACCAACGTTGCCTTCTGGCTGGCCCTGGGCCTGATCAGCGCCTGGCTGTTTCGCCGCAACCGCGACGATCAATACTCGGCATGACCTTGGTGGTCGGCCTGGGCTGCCAGCGGGGCTGTGATGTTCACACCCTGCTGGGCCTGTTTGACGCCGCCCTCGCCGAGGGCGGCGTCGAGCGCCATCGCATCACCGCGCTGGCGAGTATCGACCGCAAGAGTAATGAGCCGGGGTTGCTCGCCCTGGCGCAGGTGTTGAATTTGCCGCTGCAGTGTTTCAGCGCAACGCAATTGGCGGTATTTGAACCGCACCTCAGCCACAAATCCGAGGTCGCGTTTGCCCACACCGGCTGTTATGGCGTCGCCGAAAGCGCCGCACTGGCCCTGGCTGAACAGCTCTCACAGGCCCCTGCCCGCCTGCTGATCACGCGCAAAAAAGTCGCCCAAGCCACCTTTGCATTAGCCTGCGCGGACTAAAAACCGGATAATCGCCCTTCTCGATCATGAGCATTCTTCATGCTCGCCCGTTTTCAGCAGGAATTCTCCATGACCGTCTACTTCATCGGCGCAGGCCCCGGCGACCCGGAATTGATCACCGTCAAAGGCCAGCGGTTGATCCGCAGTTGCCCGGTGATCATCTATGCGGGCTCTTTGGTGCCGGCAGCGGTATTGGAAGGTCATCAGGCGGAACAGGTGGTCAACAGTGCCGAGCTGCACTTGGAACAGATCATTGAGCTGATCAAGGCAGCCCACGCCAAAGGCCAGGACGTGGCACGCGTGCACTCCGGTGACCCAAGCCTGTATGGGGCGATTGGCGAGCAGATTCGCTGCTTGCGTGAGTTGGGCATACCGTTCCAGATCATCCCGGGCGTCACGGCGGTGGCGGCCTGCGCGGCGTTGCTGGAGACAGAGCTGACCCTGCCGGATATCGCCCAGAGCGTAATCCTGACCCGCTATGCCGACAAAACCAGCATGCCCGCCGGTGAGGATTTCGACAGCTTGGCGCGTCACGGCACGACCATGGCGATTCACTTGGGGGTTAACCACCTGGAGAAGATCGTCGCAGAGCTGTTGCCGCACTACGGCGCGGATTGCCCGATTGCCGTGGTGCACCGGGCGACGTGGCCGGATCAGGATTGGGTGGTCGGTACGCTGAGTGATATTGCCGAAAAGGTAACGGCCAAAGGTTTTCGGCGTACGGCGCTGATCGTAGTCGGGCGGGTGCTGGCGAATGACAGCTTCAGCGAGTCCTCGCTGTACCGTGCAGGCCACGCGCACCTCTACCGCCCCTGAAGAAATGCGCTCCCACAGTTGATCTTCTTTGGCAGAAACACCTTACAAAACACTGATTTTAAAGCATAGAGTAGGAGGCGGATTCACATCCGCCGTCCTCTCACACCACCGTACGTACGGTTCCGTATACGGCGGTTCAGGTTATGCGGTTAAGCCGGTTTATCGTGTCCAGTATTGAGACCAGCCCGAGTCTGTCCCACAGTTTCTTCGGCAACGCCTGATTCATGTGTGACGCTCCCGAGTTCCACCATGGGCCTCGACCGTTAAAGGCAGATTTACAGGCGCGATCTTCAGTGAGCCCCAAGCGTATTAGGTTACGCGCCCTCGTGGAGGGCCGTTTCCATTGGCGCCACAAGACACACCGAAGTTTATGCCGCACCCAGCCGTCCAACTTTTCGAGGGCCTTTTTTGCCCTGACTCAGCTTGAAGTAGCCCGCCCAACCGCGCAAAACAGGGTTTATTCGCTCGATAGTCCTGACCATCTTGCAACCCCGCGCTCCGCGCAGAAGAACTCTGAGTCGATCACGCAAGCGGCCCAGGCTCATCGTTGCCACTCTTAGCCTCGGCTGTTGATGCCAGCTCATCCCGTAACCCAGGTAATCGCAAACCCATGGCCGTGCCACGTGGCTCTTTTCCCGATTCAGCGTCAGTTTCAGACGCTGATTCAGGAAACGCTCAACTCCGGCCAGCACTCGTTCGCCTGCACGGAGACTACGTACATAAATGTTCGCATCGTCGGCATAACGAACGAAGCGATGGCCCCGCCGCTCCAACTCCCGGTCGAGTTCGTTGAGCAGGATGTTCGACAGCAACGGCGAGAGCGGGCCGCCTTGCGGCGTCCCTTCCTGCCGTCGGCTGGCGATCCCGCCCGACATAACTCCCGCTTCAAGGTAACGGCGGATCAGTCTGAGTACGCGTTTGTCTTCGACATGACGCTCAACTTTGGCCATCAACACGTCGTGATTCACTCGATCAAAGAACTTCTCAAGATCAAGTTCCACGCACCAGCGGTAACCCGCCGCCACATGGCCGCGAGCGGTTTCGATGGCTTGATGGGCGCTTCTGCCCGGACGAAAACCGTAGCTGTAGTCCGAGAACAGAGGGTCGAAGATCGGCGAGAGCTGTTGTAGCAGCGCCTGCTGGATCAGGCGATCCACGACATTAGGAATGCCCAATTGGCGTGTTCCACCCTTAGGTTTGGGAATTTCGACAGCGCGTACACCTTGCGGGTGATACTCGCCGGCCAGCAGCCTTGCCTTGAGGGTCGGCCAATACTGTTTCACGTGGCCCGCCAACTGGTCGACCGTCATGCCATCGGCACCCGGTGCGCCCTTGTTGCTGACTACGCGTTGATACGCACGCTTGAGGTTGGCGGGTGCAAGCACCCGCGCCATCAGCGTGTCCGGCTCCGCGTTCGTCCACGTCACAGACGCCGCCGATGTCTGCGCACTGCCAGCCGCAAGCCTCGGATTCCGTCCGGGACTTGGGGTTACAGCCCTCTTATGGAGAGATTTCTGCTTTTTCGACATTCGACGAGACTCTGACGCCTACTGGCGGCATAACCTGTTCGGCCCTTGGTGGCGTGGTTTTTTTTTCGCCACTTACTACGGCCTCGGCTGACTTCTGCAGGCTCATCCCGTCGCCTCTCGACGCCGGTAGCACAGTGGCAAACCTACAGATCTCCCAGGGTAATTCGCGCGACCTTCCTGCTTATGCCTGTCGGATATACGTCGTAGCGTTCCGTGCAAGTATTGGGCTTTAACGATTTATGCCGTCTTACCCCGCTACGCCGCCTCTATCCGCTTCCTGTTCGTCAGGCCAGCATTTTGCCTCGGGCTTCCTTCAGATTCGCAGTCACCCGCGACACCCTTGCCTCTGGCTAACACTTCCCCTTGCCGGGTGTGTAGAGGACTTTCACCTCCAAGTCACCAGCGAGGCCACCACAGCCAAGCTGGTTGCGCTTCGCGCAACGCGCCATGCCTGGCGCACATAAAAAAACGGCGCTCACGGGGCGCCGTTTTTTTGTTCGCAGTGAACACCTTACTCAGTAGTAGGCATTTTCTTTCTGCGTGTGGTCGGTCACGTCACGTACGCCCTTGAGCTCGGGAATGCGCTCGAGCAAGGTACGCTCGATGCCTTCACGCAAGGTCACGTCCGCCTGGCCGCAGCCTTGGCAACCGCCGCCGAACTTGAGCACGGCGATGCCGTCTTCCACCACGTCGATCAAGCTGACCTGACCGCCGTGGCTGGCCAGCCCTGGGTTGATCTCGGTTTGCAGGTAGTAGTTGATGCGCTCGTTGACCGGGCTGTCGGCGTTGACGTTCGGCACCTTGGCGTTGGGCGCCTTGATGGTCAACTGGCCGCCCATGCGGTCGGTGGCGTAATCGACCACAGCGTCGTCGAGGAAGGCTTCGCTGAAGTTGTCGATGTACGCGGTGAAGCTTTTCAGCCCCAGGGCGGTGTCTTCAGGTTTCTCTTCCCCGGGCTTGCAGTAGGCAATGCAAGTCTCGGCGTATTGGGTGCCAGGCTGGGTGATGAAGACGCGGATACCGATACCTGGGGTGTTCTGCTTGGACAGCAGGTCAGCCAGGTAATCGTGGGCGGCGTCGGTAATGGTTATGGCAGTCATGGAAACTCCTCACAGGCTTGCCCGCAGTTTACGCCAAATTATTACCGAGATACAAAGTCCTAGTATTTTTGTCGGGATAAACTTGGCCGCTCGTCGCCGTCGAACCACCCTTTGAGCAACCGATAACTGCCCTGCTCCAGCCAGCGGTAGCTGCCCAGGGCGCCCAGGCCGATCACAGCAACGCACACGGCCAGCACCGCGTAAGGGTTCAGGCCGTAGCGTTGGGCCATATAGCCACCGGCCGACAGCACCAGCACGTGCAGCAAATACACCGAATAGGAACAGTCCCCGAGTACTTTGAGCAGCCGATTGTTGGCGAAGAACCGCTCCAGAGCGATGCACGCCACCACCAGCACCGCGCTGGGCAGGCCCCACGTCAGGGCGCGCGGTGATGCCGGCCAATGATAAATCGCCAGCAGCGCAGCGGCGATCCCCAGCAGCGGCAGCCACAACCCAGGCCGAATCCAGCCCTTGCGGTAGAGCATGCCGATGCCGATACCCATCAGAAATTCGACGACGATGTCCGAGCGATAAAACTCACTGATCCAGCCGAACGAGGTCCAGGCCTCGCAGACTGCAAACAGCAACGCCGCCACCACCAACAGTCGCCACTGCCGACGAAACAACAAGGCCCACGCAAACAGCAGGTAAAAAAGCATCTCGTAGTTTAGCGTCCAGCCGACGTTGAGGGTCGGGTACACCCCATAACCACCGGGGTTCTCGGAAGGGATAAACATCAGCGACATCAACAGATGGGCAGCATCGACGCTCTGGTCCGGCAACATCGGTCGGGCGACCACTACCAGCAACGCCATCAGCAGGGTGTAGAACCAATAGGCTGGCACGATGCGCAACAGGCGGTACAACAAGAAGCGCCAGGGCGGCAGGTCCTTGTCTTGGGTAGACAGGAAGATCACCAGGCCACTGATGACGAAAAACACATCCACGCCCGCCGCGCCCTTTTCGACAAACAACCGCCCCAAAGCGGTGTCAGCCTTGAAGCCGAAAAAAATCTGCATGAAGTGGTGCCCTACCACCGTCCAGGCCGCCAGAGCGCGCAGCGCCTGTACCGAGATCAACATCGTCCGCCACTCTCCCAACTCATCTACATGAAGCTGGGACCATGGCGGACGACCAAAGGTCGATCAAAGATTCTCGTAGCGGTTCATGTCCAGCACGCCTTCTTCCAGCGGCGTGGTTTCGTGGATGTACTGCGACATGTCATGGAAGTACTGCCAGAACAGCGGATGGCTGCGGCGCACACCCCACCGATCCACAATCTTCTCGAAGCGCTTGGCGTCCTTGGCATTTTCCATCGCCGCGACAAACGCCGGCACATCCTGCGCCGGGAGGTTGAACATGAAATTCGGATAGCTGCTCAGCACGCCCGGATAGATCGTCACCGTGTCCAACCCCGGCTGATAGCGATAAGCCTCACCCAGCAAAAACGCGACGTTACTGTGGGCGCGGTTGCGCAGCATGCTGTAAACCACCCGCTGACCGTTGGCCGTTTCGACCCGCAGCAAGGTGGCCTCAGGCAATTGGCCAATCACCTTGAGCCCCGCTGCCGGGCGTGACGTCAGGCGGCTCAAGGCCTGCTCCGCATCCTGCAACGCCGGCTCAATCCCATCGCGCGAGCAATAGGCCCCGGTACAGCGGTTGATCGGGTCCGGGCTGGCGTTCAGGTCACCGTAGCGGGTCAGCAACTGATTGGCAAAATCGCGTTTCGGATCCTTCTCGTCCAGAGGCAGCCCGCTCGGCGTGTCATCATCAATCGCTTCATAGTCCAGCCAGAGCTTGAGTTTGCCGCTGTTCTGGTACCAATCGTCCATGAAGTCGTCGCGGGTATCCGCCGGCATCAAACGCAGAAAGTTCTGCTCGGCACCATTGCGGATCAGGTCGAAGTAAAGGCGGGTCTGGGCCTGGTGCGACACGTTGCCGAACACGTCGAAATTCACTGCCAACTGGTAATAGGTGCGCTCCAGCAGCGGATAGTCGAACAGCCACATTGTCTGCGGCACCTCGCCGATCAAGCCTTTGGTCACCGACGCGCTGTCGAAATGGCGGAAAATGCTCAACAGGGCGTTGTCATTACCGGCCCACACGCTCGACCAGCTCGGCGGCGGCAAGTCAGCATAGCTGTCACGGCGCAAGGCTTCGTATCTGTTGCGCTTATCGCGATAGGCCAGCCACAGGCTGAGCACGCTGCCCACGTCATCGTTCTGCCCCGGCATCGCCAGCAACGGCGTGGCCTGGCCACGGTAACGCGCGTCGGTGATGTAGAGGTCGTGGTCCGGGTCCTGGAACAGGGTCCAGAAGTTGTCACGGATCACGTCCGTGGCGATCTGCCCACGGCACACCGGCCCGCGAATAAAGGTACGCACGAAGTATTCGGCGTTATCGAGCATGAATTGGTAACGCGCCTTGGCCGGGATCGCTTCGAACGTCTCGAACGGGTTGGCACGGCGCCCTGGCCCGTAGCCCGGCAACGCGTTGACCTGCCAGTCGCCGGCATAGAACAGCGCTTTGATCCGCGCCATCTTCGCCGCACTGAACGGGTACGTGATGTGGGTTTTATGCACGATCACGCCCTGCACCGGCCACAGGCGGTAATAAACGTTGGTGCCCGGATCATCGTTGGGGCGACGGGTGGCGATCAAGTCAATGGGCTGGCCGCTCGGCGTGCGTGAACGCACCCACTGGAAAAAGTGCCCCGGCTCGCCGTCCTCGAAGTAGATGTGCGCCAGGAACAAATGCTCGTACAACCAGCGCGCCACCAGGCTTTCGCGGGCGCCCGGCTGGTTGAACAGGTTTTCCCATTGTTGCACCTGCAAGGCTTCCTTGGCGCTGGGTGCCAGGCCTTGCTCATCAATCGGCGCGCCGGAGGCCAGCCAGCGCTGCAGCGTCTGGTATTGCTGGTCGGTCAGGCCGGTGACTGCCAGCGGCATGCCTTCCTTGGGGTGGGCACCGGCGTAGGCATTGAACTCGCCGGGCATGGCGCACAGGTTCTCGCGGTTCAGGCCCAGCATGATCTCGTCGGGCAGCTTGGCGTTCGGTTCAAGCGGCGCGTTATGGCCCAACTCCAGCATGCGCGCCATCAACGCAGCCTGGCTGCCTTGGGCGTCCAGCACCGAATAAAAGCCCTTCTGCTGCCAGGCTTGCTGGCCGAAGGCGTCATAGAACAAGCGGGTGGTGGGCGTGGCCTGGCTGCGTTCGCCGTCGTAGACGGGCACCTTGGTGGCGCCACGGGCCGCGCCTTCGGCACTGCCCAGGTTGAGTTGGCACGCGGAGTCGTAGCAGGCGTGGCAGGCCACGCACTTTTCGGTGAAGATCGGTTGAATGTCGCGTGTATAAGAGAGTGCCGGTGCGGAACTGTTGGCCGGTAATGCGTCTGCCTGGGCAGCACTGGCAATCAAGGCCAGTACGGCGCTGACGATAAGGCGAAGTGACATGTATCCGGTCCCGATTCAATGCGTGCGATCGCTAATTGCCGGCGATTCTACCGGGCCATGACCACCACCAACATGAACGATATTCATGCAAAACCTGGGCATGCTCTAAATCGGCACAGGTTTGCTATGATTCAGCCCCTCCGAAATGCCTGACCAGAGTAGTCCCATGCCCGATCGTAGCGCTCGTCTGCACGCCCTTCACCAAGCCCTCAAGGAACGCATCCTGATCCTCGACGGCGGTATGGGCACGATGATTCAGAGCTACAAGCTCGAAGAGCAGGATTATCGTGGCAAACGTTTTGCCGACTGGCCGAGTGACGTCAAGGGCAACAATGACCTGCTGGTGATTACCCGCCCAGACGTGATCGGCGGCATCGAAAAGGCCTACCTGGATGCCGGCGCCGACATTCTGGAAACCAACACCTTCAATGCCACGCGCATTTCCATGGCCGATTACGGCATGGAAGAACTCGCCTACGAATTAAACGTAGAAGGCGCGCGACTGGCGCGCAAGGTCGCCGACGCCAAGACCCTGGAAAACCCGGCCAAGCCGCGTTTTGTCGCCGGTGTGCTCGGCCCTACCAGCCGCACCTGCTCGCTGTCGCCCGATGTAAACAACCCTGGCTACCGCAACGTGACCTTTGATGAGCTGGTGGAAAACTACACCGAAGCCACCAAAGGCCTGATCGAGGGCGGCGCCGACCTGATCCTGATCGAGACCATTTTCGACACGCTCAACGCCAAGGCAGCAATCTTCGCCGTGCAAGGCGTGTTTGAAGAACTGAATGTCGAACTGCCGATCATGATCTCCGGCACCATCACCGATGCCTCCGGCCGTACCCTGTCGGGCCAGACCACCGAAGCGTTCTGGAACTCCGTCAGCCACGCCAAGCCGCTGTCCGTGGGCCTTAACTGCGCCCTGGGCGCCAGCGAGTTGCGCCCGTACCTGGAAGAGCTGTCGAACAAGGCCAACACCCACGTTTCCGCGCACCCGAACGCCGGCCTGCCCAACGAATTCGGCGAGTACGACGAACTGCCGTCGCAAACCGCCAAGGTCATCGAAGAGTTCGCCCAAAGCGGCTTCCTCAACATTGTCGGCGGCTGCTGCGGCACCACGCCGGGCCACATTGAAGCCATCGCCAAGGCCGTGGCCGGTTATGCGCCGCGCCCAATCCCGGACATCCCCAAGGCCTGCCGCTTGTCGGGCCTGGAACCGTTCACGATTGATCGCAGCTCGTTGTTCGTCAACGTCGGCGAGCGCACCAACATCACCGGCTCGGCCAAGTTCGCCCGCCTGATCCGTGAAGACAACTACACCGAAGCCCTGGAAGTCGCCCTGCAGCAGGTGGAAGCCGGCGCCCAGGTGATCGACATCAACATGGACGAGGGCATGCTCGATTCGAAGAAGGCCATGGTGACCTTCCTCAATCTGATTGCCGGCGAGCCGGACATCTCCCGCGTACCGATCATGATCGACTCCTCCAAGTGGGAAGTGATCGAAGCCGGCCTCAAATGCATCCAGGGCAAGGGCATCGTCAACTCCATCAGCATGAAGGAAGGTGTCGAGCAGTTCATTCATCACGCCAAGCTGTGCAAACGCTACGGCGCCGCCGTGGTGGTGATGGCCTTCGATGAAGCCGGCCAGGCCGATACCGAAGCGCGCAAAAAAGAGATCTGCAAACGCTCCTACGACATCCTGGTCAATGAAGTCGGCTTCCCGCCGGAAGACATCATCTTCGACCCGAACATCTTCGCGGTCGCCACCGGTATCGAGGAGCACAACAACTACGCGGTCGACTTCATCAACGCCTGCGCCTACATTCGCGACGAACTGCCGTATGCGCTGACCTCGGGCGGCGTGTCCAACGTGTCGTTCTCGTTCCGGGGCAACAACCCAGTGCGTGAGGCGATTCACTCGGTGTTCCTGCTGTATGCGATCCGCAATGGCCTGACCATGGGCATCGTCAACGCCGGCCAGTTGGAGATCTACGACCAGATCCCAACCGAACTGCGCGACGCCGTAGAAGACGTGGTGCTCAACCGCACGCCGGAAGGCACCGACGCCCTCCTCGCCATCGCTGACAAGTACAAAGGCGACGGCAGCGTCAAAGAAGCCGAGACCGAAGAATGGCGCGGCTGGCCGGTGAACAAGCGCCTGGAACATGCGCTGGTCAAGGGCATCACCACGCACATCGTTGAAGACACCGAAGAGTCCCGCCAGTCGTTCAGCCGCCCGATCGAAGTGATCGAAGGCCCGCTGATGTCCGGCATGAACATCGTCGGCGACCTGTTCGGCGCCGGTAAAATGTTCCTGCCGCAAGTGGTGAAATCCGCCCGGGTGATGAAGCAGGCCGTGGCCCACTTGATCCCGTTCATCGAACTGGAAAAAGGCGACAAGCCGGAAGCCAAGGGCAAGATCCTGATGGCCACCGTGAAAGGCGACGTGCACGACATCGGCAAGAACATCGTTGGCGTGGTGCTGGGTTGCAACGGCTATGACATTGTCGACCTGGGCGTAATGGTGCCGGCGGAGAAAATCCTGCAGGTGGCCAAGGAACAGAAGTGCGACATCATCGGGCTGTCCGGGCTGATCACGCCGTCACTGGACGAGATGGTCCACGTGGCCCGCGAGATGCAGCGCCAGGACTTCCACCTGCCGTTGATGATCGGTGGCGCCACCACCTCGAAGGCACACACGGCGGTGAAGATCGAACCGAAGTACAGCAATGACGCGGTGATCTACGTGACCGACGCCTCGCGTGCGGTGGGCGTAGCCACGCAGTTGCTGTCCAAGGAATTGAAGGCCGGTTTTGTCGAAAAAACCCGCCTGGAATACATCGACGTGCGCGAGCGTACGGCCAACCGCAGCGCCCGCACCGAACGCCTGAGCTACCCGGCCGCCATCGCCAAGAAGCCGCAGTTCGACTGGAGCAGCTACACGCCGGTCAAGCCGACCTTTACCGGTGCCAAGGTGCTGGACAATATCGACCTCAAGGTGCTGGCCGAGTACATCGACTGGACGCCGTTCTTTATCTCCTGGGACCTGGCCGGCAAATTCCCGCGCATCCTCGAAGACGAAGTGGTCGGTGAAGCCGCCACCGCGCTGTATGCCGACGCCCAGGAAATGCTCAAGAAGCTGATCGACGAAAAACTCATCAGCGCCCGTGCGGTGTTCGGTTTCTGGCCGACCAACCAGGTGCAGGACGATGACCTGGAAGTCTACGGCGACGACGGCCAGCCGATTGCCAAGCTGCATCATTTGCGCCAGCAGATCATCAAGACCGACGGCAAGCCGAACTTCTCCCTGGCCGACTTCGTTGCGCCAAAAGACAGCGGCGTGACCGACTACATCGGCGGTTTTATCACCACCGCCGGTATCGGCGCCGAAGAAGTGGCCAAGGCCTATCAGGATGCGGGCGACGACTACAACTCGATCATGGTCAAGGCCCTGGCCGACCGCCTGGCCGAAGCCTGCGCCGAATGGCTGCACCAGCAAGTGCGTAAAGAGCATTGGGGTTATGCCAAGGACGAACAGCTGGATAACGAGGCGCTGATCAAGGAGCAATACAGCGGCATCCGCCCTGCCCCGGGTTACCCGGCGTGCCCTGATCACACCGAGAAAGCCCAGCTGTTCCAACTGCTGGATCCTGAAGCCCGCGAAATGCAGGCGGGCCGTAGCGGCGTGTTCCTTACCGAGCATTACGCGATGTTCCCGGCAGCGGCGGTCAGCGGCTGGTACTTCGCCCATCCGCAGGCGCAGTACTTTGCCGTGGGCAAGGTCGACAAGGACCAAGTGCACAGCTACACCGCGCGCAAGGCCCAGGACCTGAACGTGACCGAGCGCTGGCTGGCACCTAACTTGGGGTATGACAACTAAACACTTGGGTACGTGTTGCGGTATCCCAATGCCGCCCCCGTAACCACGAAATCCTTTTTTCTGTGCAGGACCGATCAGCGGTCCGCTGACCCGGCAGCTCACCCAGCACCGGGGTACCCACAGAAAACAGGATTTCGTCATGCCCGATCTACCCACGGCCCTGAGCCCGTTACCCGCCCAAGCCATCCATGCCCATTTCGCTACTCGCCCGGCCTTGTTTTCAGTGGTGTTCAAGGCACTGCTCGGCGGTATCCGGGAGCACTATCCGCGTCTGAAACTGGACCTGCTCACGCTCAAGCTTGCCAGCCCCACGCCCGACGGCAGCTATGCCTTCCCACTGTTGATCAGTGTCGCGGTGGCCCACACCCTGAACCCGCGCCTGCTCGACCTGCAACCCCAGAACGGCCTGCCGTACTACCTGTCACCCATGCCCGACAGCCGCCTGGCCGACATCGATATGCAGGTGATCGCGCAGATCATCGATGAACTGCCCGGCTCGCTTTACCTGCATTTCCAGGCTGACCTGGCCAGCTACTGGAGCGAAACGGACAGCCACGGCAGCAGTCGCTGGCAATGGCTTGGCGAGTTTCTCAACGGTCAGATGACCGCAGCGGCAGCCGGCCGCTCGGACCTGAGCGACATCCAAAGGGACATGCTGGCCACCACTGCAGCCTGGCCGGTGCGCGTCGAGCGCCTGCCCCGCTCCACGCCAACCACCTATGCCTACTTCATTGAAACCACGCTGGCCAAAGCCGGCAAGGACGTGTGCCTGTTGACGCCCGACCTGTTGCTGGTGCGCGATAAACAGGTGCTGTTGTGCAGCGCGGCCGGGGCCATCGAGGCATTTGAATCCCTGGACGCCTTCGGCGAGGCCTGGGGCGCCCGAATGCAGGAGCAGTTCCAGTTCGACAGCCTGACGTGGCGGCGCAATGAGCCAGACGGCAACGTGTTTGAACAACAGGCCGGGCTTATTCTCAATCAGCAACTCGAAGACCTGGAAACGCTGGCGTATCAGGGGCACAGCGAAGCAGCACTTGACCAGATCCTGGACACACTCACAGACCCGGCACTGCTGTTTACGCCAATCAGCGTGGCCGCCCCCACGCACCTGCAAAAGGTCGACGAAAAACTCCCGCAGTGGCTCAGGCAAGCCCCTGCCAATGAGCGCTTTGCCTACCATCGCCACCTGCAGGACATGGCCCAGGTGCTGCGCCTCAACCAGGGCCGCTCGTTCAATGAGGGCATTGAAAACATCCATGCCTTCAGCCGCAACGCATTGCGCAAACAGATGCAGGCCGACCACGGTGATCACGACCCCGACGATGTGGTACTCGACTTCGCCGTGGCGGCCGGTTACCCAGGCGGTGCCGGCATCATCGAGCATGCACGGCTGTCGCTGACGGAGCTGGCGGTGAAGAACCTGGCCGGCAAACCTAAAGGCACGCTTACGCTGTCGTCCAAAAGCGCCGGGACACTGCCGAACTGGCTGAGCGAAGACTACGTGCTGGGCAGCCAGGGCTTGGTCCAGCGTGTCGACATTGGCACGGCCTATCCGCAGAAGATCAAAGCGTTGTTGCTGTCCGACACCGTCGACGCACGTCGACGGGAAAAACTGTTTACCCGTGAACTCAAGGTGCAGTTGCCGACGCGGGCATTGGAATACGCGATCAGGCAGCAGCACGGGGTCACCACCACCGGCTACCGTTATGTCAAAGCCCTGATGGGCGAGACACCCGCAGACAGGGTCGTCGACGGCCAGGAAATCGTCCTGCGCCCACTGGCCCTGTGCCGCAAGGCCGGGGCCACGCCTGACGCTGTCAACAACGTCTTTTTGATCGAGCCGCGCGACGCCAGCCTAGGCCCGCACGTGCTGTATCGACCGTTGTATGCCGATGCCTTGCATCAATTCCCGACACGCCAGGCCCTGCTCGAAGCACTCGCCAGCCCCGGCGAGCTGCAAACCAGCGTGCTGACCTGGCTGAGCGAAACCGCGCGGCCCATTTACGACCGTGGTGGGTTCAAAGAGCCGCACATCATTCGCTTCCTGCCGGGCGATGAATTTGCCGCCCCTGAAAAGCCAGCACCCGCAACACTGGCCGTCGACGAAGGCGCCGAAGAATGGCTGCAATCGCAAGTCAACGGCCAATTGCTCAGCCACTTGTTTGGCAGCACGGCACGGGCCATGGTCGACCTGGCGGATCGCGAGTCGGTGTCCAACCACGAAAGCCGCTGGGCCATTGTGATGGAGGGCGCCGGGCTGTTGTTCAACAGCCTGTTGTTGCCACTGGTACGCGGCCCCGCCATGTTGGCCGGTTGGTTTGTGGTGCTGATCAGTAGCCTGGAGCAGGACTTGGCGGGCCTGGACAGCAGCGATCCAACCACGCGCGAGCTGGCACTGATTGATCTGCTGCTCAATACCGCCATGCTGTTGTTGCACGCAGCCACGCCCTCCACCCGAAGCCACCGGCCCCTGGCGCGCCCGGCTGCCGAGGAAACCGCCCTGCGGCTGGCCTCCTGGCACCATCCTGCAGGTCGACCGCCTCAGCCCAGCACGTCGCTGATTCGCCATGGCGCCGTGGCGCTGCCCGGTGAGCCACCGGCCACAGGCCACACCGCGCTGGATTTCGGCCGCTCGCTGGCCAGCCCCCATGCGAGTGCGAAGTTGCTCAAGGCGTTGCTCGACGTCCACGTGCCGTGGCCCGATACCTTGCCGCCTGCCGAGGCCAGCGGCCCGCTCAAGGGGCTGTACCGCATCGGCCAAACCTGGCACGCCAGCCTTGGCGGGCTGTTGTTCCAGGTGAGTGTGGTGCCGGGTTTCGGTGAGGTTTACCTGGTGGACCCGCAACGCCCGCTGCACCCTGGTTTCAAGCTGGCCAGCGATGCTCAAGGGCATTGGCGGCTGGAGCGCAAGGCCCGGCTGGAAGGTGGCATGCCCAGGGAAAAGCTGGATAAGTGGCAGCGAGAACGCCGGGATCAGATCGCCGCGCTAAATAGAAATTTGCACAGCCTAAATACCGAGTACGTGCGATTGGCGAACAATTCGCTTCGGCTCAACGACGCGCTTGACAGTTGCGCTGATCGATTAAGCGACCAGCAAAGAGCCCTGCGAGAGGATTGGCTGAGACTAGGCTCCTCGGTCAAGTATCCAGAACTGCATGCCAGGATCACTGAGCGCCATGAGCAGAGGCGCCTTGAGGTAGTGAAGGCTACTGAGCAATGGAACACCGCCTTCGAAAAGTACCGGGAAAACGCCCAGCCCTACAATTCCGTGATGGAGCAGATCAAAACGAAGTCGGCTGAAATGATGGATCTGGATAGAACCAGCCCGAAATTCAAAAAAATGCGGGATTTATCCACAAGAACCGTCTATGCGTACTGGGGAAAGCTCTATGCCGTCGCACACAAAAAATTTGCCGATACCTATGTCACCGATTACGGTGAAACCGTCGAGGAAGTTGAGACACGGGCCAGGCGAGAACTGTCCGAAGGCGTCACGCACACCTACGAGGCATACACCCACATCAAAAAGCGACAATTTGAAACGGCCAAGCAAATGATCGAGCCGGCAGAAAAAATTGAAACCGCCCTCAAGCAGGCGGACCCGGAACTGCGCAAGCTTCTATTAGAACTCTATCCCGATTATCAACACATCTCCTCGGTCGCCCTGAAACAACAGGCACTGACACTTCTTTTCGAACTCGTCGTGAATCGTGCCTATACCCCGCGAACCGTGGAGGAGGCTTATTTCACGGCTGAACTCGGCGCCCCCGGAACCAGCGCTAGCTTACTGGCGCATACAGAAATGCGTACCACCCGTGGCTACTCAGCGCGCGAACAGATTGACGTGCTCTCGTACGTCCTAGAACGATATGAAGCATTGGGGAACGCATTCAATTCATTGACTGAAATGGGCTCCGGCTTTTTGCGAGGAGAATATCAAACACCGCTCCTGGAACACCTTGTTGACGCCCGTACCAGCCTGGAAGCCCAGTTGGCCGACCTGATCCTCACGCAGGAGGGATTTGCTCAACCACCCAGCGCGAGTCTCCCCGCTCGGGCGAAACCGGCCACTCGCAGAGTGATCAAGACACGCAACAAGAAAACGCTGGTGGGGGATTTGCGCCCTACCCAGTCAGGGGCGCCCGGCAACTTTGTCGACATCACCGACCCACTCACCGGAAACACCGTGGCCTCCTACCTCGAACACACCGATGAAGGTGTATGGGTTGAAGTTACCCCAGCTGCACCGGTCATCCCGCCGAAAGCCTTGGTAACGCGTTCGTTGAACACGATTAAACGCAGCGCAGAAACGGTGTTCGCCGAAAGGGCTCGAATCGAACGCATGATACGCAGCCAACAACGCAAACTCCTCGACCCCACGCGGCGCGAGACCGTCACCCCGCTGGACTGGGAAAACATGTTGACCCAGCATGCGGACAAAATCGATGCCCTGATCAACGAAATCAGACGCGACCACGCCACCCACGCCGACGCCGTCGACTTGATCGCCACCTACAGTGACGCAGCGTCCGCCGCCCGCAAACTGGCCCACGAGATGTGCGGCGAAGGCTACAAGCAACAACTGCCCAAGGCTCACAACATTGACTATCTGTGGCGCCATGGCCTGGTTGACATCAACCTGGTCAGCAGCCGCACCCCGCTGGCGGCCGGTGACTTTTTGACCGAATACGCCGTGCGCGAAAAAAATACGCTGAACGTGTTGTGGTATGCGCATTTCCATTACCCCAGCGTCGAAACGCCGGCAGCGCAACACAGCTTTGCTCACTTGAAACTGCCGGCGCAGCGCTTTTTGACACGCAAACAACTGATCGAAAACGCGGTGGCAGACAACCGCGCCGTGGTCGATCTGGATAAAGCCACGATCAAACCACCCCTGGATCAGAAATTGTTCCTGGGCCTGGAACCGCCTCGCGCCTAAGTGAAATCAGCAAAAAAAACCCCATACCCGCACCTGCGGGTATGGGGGCCAGAGTGACTACGCCAGGCGTGACGGACCGGGTTGCGGTTCCTCAACCCCAGGCGCCAGCCGTTGCTCCTCACGCCTGGACAACTCCACCAGCTTTTTGGTGCGTGCAGTGTCCCGCTCTTTTTTCAGCACCTCGATCGCCGAGATATAACGCTCCAGGCTCTGTGCACTGTCGTCTCTGCCACTGTGCTCATCCTCTACCTGGTCCTGCCGGATGGAGGCGTTTTCTTCAAGTTCAGCGAACGCCTCGGGGTAGCGTTCGGTAAGATAACGCACCCAGTAATCGCGGGAGATCAGGTCCAGGAAGAACGCATCAGAGCGTTCTGCCTCGAGTACCGAAGCCCGGGCCGCCGCCAAGCGCTGACCGCTGATCGGTGTACCGTATTGCATGTTTGCGGGTTGCCCAGGCAATTCCAATCCGTCGGGCCACCCTTGCGTCAGGCCTATGCGGTACTCCAGCCGTACTTCCGCGGCGTCTTCAGGCCTCTTGGCGGCTTCAACCACCACCGCCTCAGCCAGTGCCTCGACCCTGTCGAGTCGAAACAGGCGACGAGACAGGTTCATCAAGGCCCGGCCTCGTTGCTCGGTCTGTTGCAGGGGGATAGTGCGCAACGTGTTGTATTCGTACACCCGAATCTCCACGTCGCTGAAGGTAAGAATTCGACCATCAGCGCAAGTGCCATGAGTCTCCGCGTTATGGAACAGCAGCTGGCGCAATTCAGTATTCTCCGAGGCCGCTTGCATCACCTCCCATACCCGGTGTGTCAAGCCGACGCGGGCATACCGGAATTCATCGGTGAGGCGCAGCATCGAGATCAAATGAAAGAATCGTTGGTGATTGTGTTCTTGCGCCAGCTGTGTCCAAAGGTCGCTTCTGAGGGCCCTGAGGTCAGCACGCGTATCAGCCAGCCATGGCTCCAATGCCTGTGCGTCAACCTCAAGCTCTGAGTCGTCAATGCTTTCGGGGGTTTGAACATTCCCATGCGCGTTGCCGCCCGCATCCGGGCCGGAGTCGTCATCCGGGTCTGAGTCGCCATCGGAGCCTGGGTCGCCCTCTGAGCCTGAGCCGATATCGCTGTCGTTTTCGAGCTCTCGGATTTTCAGGTCCAGGTCCTGCCACGTGCGCCCCATGACATCCGCCCGCCCCTGGGAGTCGCTGTAGTCCCTGAGCTGCTCCAGACTATTGAGCGACAAGTCGCGGCAATCCGTCAGGCGGGTGCCGGCAACCAAGCCGTCATGGTTGCCGCCCAGCAACCGGTCCGGGAAGGTTGTGAATCGATTGCCGCTCAGGTTAAGCCTGCGCAGGTGGGCAGCCTCTAACGCGCCGTCAGGCCAGTGAAGAATCGGGTTATAGCTCAGGTCCAGTGTCTGGAGCCGAGTGAAGGCCTGCAGGCTGAATTCGCTCAGGCTGTTGTTGCTCAGGCCCAACCATCGCAGGCGTTCGCCGCCCAATTGACGATACAGCGACTGGGCAGAGGAAAAGCTGTTGGCCGCCAACTCAAGCCGCTCAAGCTGGCGCATGCCCCCAACGGCTTCGGGCAGTTGCGTCAATGCGTTGCCGCTCAGCACCAGCCGGTTCAGTTGCGGGAACGCCTCAAGAAAGCCGTTGGAGCCTTGCGCGGAAAACCTCACCCCAGTCAAATCCAAGGTGCTCACCTGAGGAAACTGCACGTTCAGCGCCGGCAAATCACCGGTTTGTGTGCCCTCCAGGCTCAAGGTTTGATCCGTGCCACCCAACAGCCCATCTTGCCAACACTGGCGAATACGCCAGGCGGCCAGCCCACGGTCTTCCGCCGATAGGCTGAACTGCGCAGCCTGTACCTCGCGGATGAAGAGCCAGCTATTGAGCTGGCGCGTCAGCGCTTCGCCGTCCTGATGCCACTGGGTCAATTGCTCATCTATTTGCGGCTCACTCATGCCCTGGTTACGCAGTTGCTTAAGCCGTTGCAGTGCCTGATCTTCGGTAATCGCCGGGTTCAGAAGCTGCAAGTTTCTGAGAAAACCGCTCTCGCCTTCCAGACCCGCCGCCCGCTGCGGCAAGGGCAACAAATGATGCGCAATCGACAGCGCGGTTTCCTCCGGTGGAAACTCGGGCGGCAGCGTTTCCAGTGCAAACCGGTCCAATGTGCCCTCCGGCAAGCCTTTGGCGGACTCGATCCGCTGCTGCGCCTCTTTAAGAGCCGTCGCTCCCGAAGGGCTGAACGTATTACCCGCCAAGTTAACCTTCAGCAGTGCTTCATCATTGGCCAGAACCTCTGGCGGCAGTGTCGGTATCTGGTTATCGCGCAAGTCAATCCAGGACAATTGCGGCAGGCCCTGCGCACCTGTCGGCCAAGCCTTCAATTGTGCCGCTCTCAGGTTCAGCGCCTTGAGGCGAGTCAATGCACTGACATCCAGCTGGTTCAGCCGGTTATTGCGCAGGTCCAGCAGCTCAAGGCTGTGCAGGCCATTGAGTTGCTCCTGAACCGCAGGCGTCACCACCAGGCGGTTGTCGGACAGATCAAGCCGCGTCAACGCGGGGAGTTCACCCGCACCAATCGGCACTTCGGTCAAGCCAACCCCTCTGAGTTCAAGGGTTTGTGTGCCGCTGAATGCCCGAATGAAGCCGCGCGTCTGTTCGATAGAGGTGCCGATCCGGTCCAGGCGCAACGTTTGCACATGGGAAAATGTCCCAGCCGGCAGTTGAGGCAGCTCAACCACGCTGCCATCGGCAACGGGGACGGTTTCGTGAGCGCCCGGCATCGGCAGCTCGAACACCGACACATTGGCGTCCAGACTGTAGCGTTTGGCCACAGCGCCGCGCCAACTGTGCTCGAGCGCACTGATAACCTGAGCGTTACGCCCCATCTGCCAAGGCGCTGCGCGCATGTGCAATCTCGGCCCGTCGCTTGTGCGCGGCAAGTAGAACTGACCGAACAGCCCGCTGTGCTCATCACTCAGGAACTCGACAGCGGCAAACCGTGATTCAGGGGTATTCCACGTCATGACTTTCGCATGCAATGCAGTGGTGATTTCGGACGGGCCGAACAACAGTGTCAATTCACCCCTGGCGTAATCGCGCACCATCTGATGCAGGTCAACCAGATGTCCCGCATCCGCCGGGTAGTGCTTGACGTAGAGAAAGGCGGGCTTGAACGCTTCGCGGGAAAACTTCGACCAGTCCAGCGACAAGCCGGCCCAGAGCTGTTCATGCCCGAGATACAGGCGCTCAGGCAGTGTGCGGATGCTGGTATTGGCCAGGTCCAGGCGCTCCAACCGGGTAAAGCCCTCAACATACGCAGGCCACTGCGACAACGTATGAGGCGCATCGATCTGCAGCCGTTTCAACTGCACCAGCGCAGACAGGTCCAGGCTATCAAGGGCCGTCGGAGAAAACCCGCTGCACTCGATATGCAACGCCTCAAGCGCAGTCAAGGCATTGAGCCTGGAGGAAAAGTCCGCGGCCAACAACGATGCATCCGCCCTGAACGTCAGGCTGTTGAGCTGGGCCATCTCGCTCACCGCCTGGGGCACCGTTGTCAGCGACGGCTGGCCGAGCAAGTTGCGATCCCATGCAAAGCGCCGTTCACCGATCGACAGGGTGTGCACATTGGGAAACTGCGCCAGAAACGCATCCGCGTTGGCATCGTTCAAACCGCGCCCGCCCACCGACAACTCACGGATATGCGCAAAGTCAGCCGTCAGCGGCGGCAAGGGCTGATTGATCACAATCGACAGGCGAGTGGCGTTGGGCACTTCCCCGGCCAGCGGGGCGCGCTGCCACGCAGCCTTGAGTTCCCGGGCGACTTGGGTTCTATGCAAAAACGCTGAATTGTCGGGTGCGGCACTGAACGGATTCGGCGCCACCGCAGGCTGGCCCACCCATTGGTCGAGTGTCCTCACAAGCGCTGTGTATTCGCGCTCGCGATTTTGCAGGATGTTGTAGATCTCCCTGCCGCTTCTGCCCGGCTGTTGCAACTGGCGAATAAAACCACCGGCCTGGGCATCGCTCAGTTCCGGGTAGAGCGCTCGCGCCCTGACCACCAGATGCGCCCGCAGATTCGAGTCGCGCCCGCTGGCGTAATACCCTATCAGCGTGTCGTTGATCCGCACCGGCGGCTTGGGCAACCGCCCTTGTGGTTCCAGCAGTTGCGGCGTTTCACTGCGATAGCGGTCGGCAAAATCAATGATTTTTTCCTGCAGCTCGGCGCTCTGGCTGACCTGGGGCACCCCCAGCCCGCGCCGTGCTTCATCGGGCAAGGCATGCATCAGCGAGGCATAAAAATTGTCGCCCTCTTTGGGCAGGCTGTTGAGCGCCTCTCCCCGCTCATTGAACGCCTGGAAGCGTGGGCCTTTTTTCACCAGGTACTTTTTGTCGCGCGCGGTGGCGCTGCCGATGCTGTCCAGCAATAGGCCGCTGTCACTGACTTCGCGCACCTCAAGGCGCAGCGTGTCCGGCCAACCCGGCAGTTTTTCCAGGCAATGCAGCGCCAGGCGCCGGCTGTCCGCCGAGGCCATGTTTTCGCTGCGCAAACCGGCATAGGCGCGGGTCTGACGGCCTTGGCGCGCATACCAGCGCGCTTCCTCCAGCAAGGTCAAGGGCACCCGGCGAGTGGCGTGCAGTTGCTTGAGGTCATCCGGGCGCGCATGGGCCAAGGCTTCCTGGGCGCCTGCCTCGCTGAGCCCCGGACACCTGCGCTGCAACTGCCGGACCTGGCTCGCCACCGGCTCGGTGCCCGCGTAGATACTGTCGAAAATCGCCGGCTTGCGCGTCTGGGCGTACTCGGTGAGTTGCTTGCCGAACTCTTGTGGCCTCTGTTCCACCACCCGAGCGCCTTGCGCGCCCAGCAAACCAATGACTTCCTGTTCATCGAGTGCCGCCAGAATGTGTGCGGGTAACTGACCGCCGAGGATATCGCTGCGGCTGATCTTGATCGGTGCCTTGGCAGCGGCGCCACGCAGCAGGCGCTCGGAACCGTACTTGACCGACGCGCCCGACAACCCCGGTGCCTCGAAGACTTCAAGCACCCGCGCCTTCGGCCAACCGGGCATTTCAGCGACCAGGGGCAGCGCATACAGATACCGGTCATCAATCGGTTGTGTGCCACGCAACTGATCGATCACCTGGCCGGTGTCGGTGTCGGCCTTGAACAGGCGCATGGCATCCGTCAGCTCAGGCGGCGGCGCCGCAAGGTCCATGTGCATTTTGCGCAGGGCGTTGTCGCTGACGCCGCTGACATCCGCGACCTTGATCAGCTCGGTATCGGAAAAAGCCTCGGTGGCATGGCCTATGCGCCGCAACAGGGTCAGGCGGTCCCACGCCAGCGGCCGCTCCAGGGTGTGGCGCCAGGCGCCACGGCCATTGCTGTGCAGAATCGGCTGGTAGGCATCGGCGTCACTCGGGTGCTTGATACGCCACTGTTTGATCGAGTCATCGAAGCACTGCTCGTAGACCTTATTGCCCTGGCGAATATAGGTCTTGCCCTCCAGGTGATGCTGCCCCAGCGCATTGGGGCCTGGGCTGGCCTCCAGCGTGACGGCGCTTTCATAGCCACTCAAGTCGGGCTTCCACAGACGGGTTTCGCCGTTGGGCAACGTGACGGGGCTAAGGTTTTCAATAACCGGTTCCGGCCTGGCCGCCCTGAACGTGCTGACCGCTGCGCCCACGCCGGCCATGACGGCCAACTGCGCGAGGTTCTCGGCCACGTCGACCAGGTGCGCCTTGGCCGCGCGTTTGTCGCCCTCGGCCCATTCGATCGAGCCTTCGAGGGTTTCGTAGAGCAATTGCCCGGCCATCACCACCATCATGATCTCGCCCAATACCGGGACAAACATGGAGACCATGTTCAAGCCCAGCATGCCGATCTCCAGCAGATGGGCCAGCTTCGCTTCCCGTGCCTTGATGTCGACCTCAGCGGTGGGCACCGCATGGCTGCGGGCATCGGCATAGGCCTTGTCGCGGTTTTGCTCAAACAGGTAATCCCACAGGTCCACATTGTCCGCCCACGGCCCACGGCCTTTGCGGGTGACATAAGAGGGCGCGATATACGGGTCGGGCGCCGGTTCCATTTTTGCAGGACGCGCCGGCGGCAGCTCCTTGATGTGGGTAACGGGCGACACTTCGCTGACCGTTTCGATGATCGTGCGCCACGGCGACGTCAGGGGGCCACCGGGGGAATCGGCCGCCTCTTGGGTGAACTGGCTGAAGTAATACCCACGCTGCGCATACGGCACGAACTGGCTGAAAAAGCGCTGGTAGGTGGTGGGGCTGGCGTCGCTGGACTGCATGCCGTCTCTGGCGGTGAACAGACGCTTGAACGTCTGGCGCATCTGCGCAACGGTGTAGCGCTTGAGGGGGTGCACCGGGTCCTGGGGAATGTAAAGAATCACCTCGTCGTTGTAGCGGTACTTTTCGCAGATAACGAACGCCACGCAGCCGGTCATGCGTTTTCTCATCAGGCCCATGTCGTTGAACCAGACTTGTTTTTTGCCCATCCGTGGATGCACCTCGCCGTTGATCACCGAAACGATCATCGCGTGGTCCGCAGGCTCAATGTCTCGGGTCAGCAACGCCTGGTCGGCGGCGGCGCGCATCGCGGTTTTCTGGCTGGCAATGAACTGTTGGCGCAGGGTCGCCTTGGCGGTGGCATCGGCGGGTTCGAAGAACGTCTTCAGGTAGGCCTGGTATTTGGCGCCCACGTCCAGGCTGCGGCACAACGTCAGGAACTGGCTGACCGTCAGGTTCACCGTGGTGGGCTCGTAAGTGTCAGGGCTGCTCGCCTGTACTACAAAGCCGGAACTCTTGTGGTAGGCCCCGCTTGCACACTCCCAGGCTTCGAAGTTATGCAGCGCCGCTTGCAGCATCGACAACTTGAGGAATTCGAAAGACGCCACTTCCAGCTCCAGCACCGTCACCGCCAGCGGGCGGCGCAGGCAAAGCAGGGTCTTGTCGACATCGACGTCCACCTGAAACTGGTCTTTCAAGGCCTTGAGCAGCAATGGCTTGGCGAAGGCATCGACGTCCTGGAACGTGGCCATGGTGTTGTCGAGTCGGGTCTGAGCGAGGGTGCTGGCCTTGACGCTGGCGGTGACAGTTTTGCGCTGTTCGGGCGAGGCGTTTTTGTACCAGCCCGGCAAGGCCGCCGTGCTTTGTTTAAGCGCCAGACGACGGGCCGGCGTCGCGTCGACCAACCATTGCGGCACAGCCTTTTCGAGGAAATCGCCGTGAATACTCAGGGTCGCCGCCAGCGGCTTACCAACGGCGGAACGGGGGGATGAATCGGACATGCTGTCACTCCTGTTAAATGAAGTGACAGCACATCACCGTTCAGCCCCAGGCTGGTGGTGTATAGATACGGGGCGACTATGCTGTGTGGGACAGTCTTACTGACGAGGGTTTTATGGACGATCCACTCGACAACAAGCCGCCAACCTTCTGGCAAATGCTGCACAGCGTGTTGGCGGCGGCCTTTGGTGTGCAGAGCGGGAAAAATCGTGCGCGCGACTTTACCCATGGCAAACCCAGCCATTTTGTAGGGCTGGGCATCCTGTTCACGGCGGTGTTTGCACTGACGCTGTTTGCCATCGTCAAGCTGGTGCTGCACCTGGCCGGGGTTTAATGCAGCAGCAGTTGCAGGCTGAACGGGTAACGGTAGGACGCCGGCTTGCCGACCGCCGACAGTGCTTGAAAATCGACCGGCGGCGTCGGCCCCAACAAACGCTGCGCCTGCTCGCCGTCGATCAACTGGAATAAGGCTTGCTGGCGGTCGCGCCCGCCGTAGGCGCTGATGTCGACGCCCTTGGCATCATCGTTGATCAGCACCATGGCCCAACCGCCCAGGGTGAAATGCCCGGCGACCAGCGTCGTCAGCCGCCCGTCCAGGCGTGCCTGCACTATGTCCGGCGAACTGTTGACCGCACTGAACAACACGTCCTTGCCCGGCACCCGCCCGCTGTCTTGCAAGGCCTGCATGGCGCCCAGTGCCATCTCATCGTTGGCCGACCACACCAGCGCTGTCTGCGGGTGGCGCCTGAACAGTTGCGTGGCTTGCTCGAAGGCGCGCTGGCGGCTCCATTCCCCGTAGACCAAGTGGCGCAGGCGGACTTCAGGGTGCTCGGCCAGGGCGCGGCGCAAGCCTTGCTCACGTCGCTGCGCGGCCGGGGTGTTCTTGGCGCCGGAAAACGCCAGCAGGTCGAGGGTGTCGCCAGACGCGACCGGGCCATGCTGGCGCAGCAGATCCGTGAGCATCAGGTAACCGGCCTGCTCGTCGTCGGCCACCAGGCTGCCGATCAACTGCGCGTCATCGCGGGCATCCAGCAATTGCACCTGGTCGGGGGTGAGCGCGTTGTTCACGATCAGCAGCTTGACCCCGCTGCCCATGGCCATGCGCAGAATCTGCGGGGCGACATACTGCTCATTCACCAACACCAGGTAATCGGGCCGCTCGGCACCTTGCAGTGCTTCCCGGGCCTGGATCAGGGTGGTATGGGCGTCACGCTCGGAATAACGCACGCGCAAATCCAGGCCGAGGTCCTTGGCAGCGGCCTGCATGAATTGCGCGTAGCTGACCCAGAAGGTTTCGGTGGACGTGCCTGGGTTGAGAAACACCACTGACGCGGCGTGGGCTAGCGCCCCGTACGTCGAGCCCAGTAACCACATACACGCAATCAGAACCTTCAACATGGTTGTTTGTGCCTCGAATGTTGACCGCCATCATAGTGGCAATGCGACAGTCAATCGAGGTTCAATCACGCTTCTTTTACTGGTGGCTAACCCAGAATACGGCGGCTCCAACCACTAAAATGATCAGGAACAAAATGGCCCAGGCATCAACGGTACTGTCAGGTTTACGGACTTTGGTCGAATTGCTCATTGCATCGCCTCTTATCGGTTTTATAGGTGATTGCACTCAAACACGCTCACAGTAAAGTTGATGATTGCCCGCATGACAAATGTGGGTATCGCGATAACAGTTCTCATTAGTCAATTTGGTTATTTACATATACTCAAACATCACTTTTGCGCATAAACGCAAACTGGTATCGTGCGCCGGCTCCGTTGGGAGTGCGCGGCCGTGCGCGCAGATTTGCCGAGAACAGGACCTATATGTACGTATACGACGAATACGATCAGCGCATCATCGAGGACCGCGTCAAGCAGTTCCGTGATCAGACCCGACGCTACCTGGCTGGTGAGCTGAGCGAAGAAGAGTTCCGCCCTCTGCGCCTGCAAAATGGCCTTTATGTTCAGCGCTTTGCGCCGATGCTGCGGGTAGCCGTGCCCTATGGCCAACTGACTTCACGTCAGACGCGCATGATGGCCAAGATCGCCCGCGACTTCGACAAGGGTTATGCCCACATCAGTACCCGCCAGAACGTACAGTTCAACTGGCCGGCGCTGGAAGACGTGCCGGACATCCTGGCTGAGCTGGCGACTGTGCAGATGCACGCCATTCAGACCAGCGGTAACTGCCTGCGCAACGTGACCACCGACCAATTCGCCGGCGTTGCCGCTGACGAACTGATCGACCCACGGCCGTGGTGTGAAATCGTCCGTCAATGGACCACCTTCCACCCGGAATTCGCCTACCTGCCGCGCAAGTTCAAGATCGCCGTCAATGGCTCGACCTCGGACCGCGCAGCAATCGAAGTGCACGACATTGGCCTTGAGCCGGTGCACAACGCAGCCGGCGAGCTGGGTTTCCGTGTTCTCGTCGGTGGCGGCCTGGGCCGAACGCCGGTGGTCGGTGCGTTTATCAACGAGTTCCTGCCGTGGCAGGACCTGTTGAGCTACCTCGACGCTATCCTGCGGGTCTACAACCGCTATGGCCGTCGTGACAACAAATACAAGGCCCGGATCAAGATCCTGGTCAAGGCGCTGACCCCTGAGGTGTTTGCCCAGAAAGTCGACGCCGAAATGGAACACCTGCGCGGCGGCCAGACCACCCTGACCGAAGCCGAAGTGCACCGCGTTGCCAAACACTTCGTCGACCCTGAGTACAAGGCCCTGAGCAATCAGGACGCCGAGCTCGCAGCCCTCGACCAGCAGCACCCAGGTTTCGCCCGCTGGCGTACCCGCAATACCCTGGCGCACAAAAAACCGGGCTATGTCGCCGTGACCCTGTCGCTCAAACCTACCGGCGTAGCACCGGGCGACATCACCGACAAGCAACTGGACGGCGTCGCCGACCTGGCCGAGCGCTACAGCTTCGGCCAGCTGCGCACCTCCCACGAGCAGAACATCATCCTCGCGGACGTTGAGCAAAGCCAACTGTTCACCCTGTGGGGCGAGCTGCGCGAAGGCGGCTTCGCCACGCCGAACATCGGCCTGTTGACCGACATCATCTGCTGCCCGGGCGGCGACTTCTGCTCCCTGGCCAACGCCAAATCGATCCCGATTGCCGAATCGATCCAGCGCCGTTTCGACGACCTGGACTACCTGTTCGACATCGGCGAGCTGGACTTGAACATCTCCGGTTGCATGAACGCCTGTGGTCACCACCACGTCGGCCACATCGGCATCCTGGGCGTGGACAAGAAAGGCGAAGAATTCTACCAAGTGTCCCTGGGTGGCAGCGCCAGCCGCGATGCGAGCCTGGGCAAGATCCTCGGCCCGTCCTTCGCCCAGGAAGCCATGCCCGAGGTGATCGGCAAGCTGATCGATGTGTACATCGAACAGCGCACCGAAGATGAGCGTTTCATCGACACCTACCAGCGCATCGGCATCGACCTGTTCAAGGAGCGCGTCTATGCAGCGAATCATTAAGAACAACGAAGTCCTCGACGAAACCTGGCACCTGCTGCCCAAGGACGCGAGCTTCGACGGCATTTCCAACTGCGACGACCTGATCGTGCCGTTGGCCCTGTGGCGCGAGCACGGCCATGCGCTCAAGGCCCGCGATGGCGGCCTGGGCGTGTGGCTGGACGCCGATGAAGAAGCCGAAGAAATCGGCGATGACGTGCAGCACTTCCAGGTCATCGCCCTGAACTTCCCGGCCTTTACCGACGGGCGCAACTACTCCAACGCGCGCCTGCTGCGTGACCGCTACGGTTACAAGGGCGAGCTGCGGGCAATTGGTGACGTGCTGCGTGACCAGCTGTTCTACCTGCGCCGCTGCGGGTTCGATGCCTTCGCCTTGCGCGCCGACAAAGACCCGTACGAAGCGCTGGAAAGCCTCAAGGACTTCTCGGTGACGTACCAGGCTGCCACGGATGAGCCGTTGCCGCTGTTCCGCCGTCGCTAAACGTTAGCGCAGTGATCGCTCCCACGCTCTGCGTGGGAGTGCATCCCGTGACGCTCCGCGTCACTCGTCAGCGGGACGCAGAGCGTCCGAAGCGGCATTCCCACGCAGAGCGTGGGAACGATCAACGACGATCATCCGTGATCGACGCCAGCACCTGCTTTTGCCCCATGGAACACGGCACATCTGCCGGGTGCGCCCGCACCGCCTCGATCACGCCCAATAACTGGGCTTTGCTATGGGCCAGCTGCGCCTGCATCGTTTCGATTTGCGCCACCTTGCGCTCCAGAGCCTCAATCAATTCGTCGCGCTTGCTCTCGCCCGGCGCCGGCATCAACGCTTTAAGCTCCTGCAAGGTGAACCCGGCCTGCTGCGCACTTTGAATCAACTGCAAGGTTTGCAGCGCTTCGGCTGAATAGCGTCGATAGCCATTAGCCTGGCGCCCCACCTGGCTGATCAGCCCTTCGGCCTCATAAAAGCGAATACGCGACGCCGCCAGACCGCTCTGTTTTGCCAGCTCACCAATATTCATCGCCACGCCCTGCTTGACATTAAAGTTAACTTTAAGCTTAGCCTGAGGCCTCCCCCGCTCAGGAGTCAACGCATGTCACCTTTCGAAGCCTTGCAACTGCCTAACGGCCAGGTCCTCGCCAACCGTATCGCCAAGGCGGCGATGGAAGAGAACATGGCGGATGCCAAGCAAGCGCCGTCGCGCGAATTGAAGCGGTTGTACACGGCCTGGGCAGACGGCGAGCCTGGCTTGTTGTTGACCGGCAACGTGATGATCGACCACCGCGCCATGACCGGCCCCGGCGGCGTCGCCCTGGAAGATGAGCAGCACTTGGACAGCTTCCGCGAATGGGCCGATGTGGCCCGCGCCAAAGGTGTGCACTTTTGGGTGCAACTCAGCCATCCAGGCCGCCAGACCATGGCCAACCTCGGCCAGCAAGCCTTGGCGCCTTCCGCCGTGGCGCTCGACCTGGGCGGTTTTTCGAAGATGTTCGCCACGCCCAAGGCGATGACCGAAGACGACATTCAAGACGTGATCAAACGCTTCGCCACCAGCGCGCGCCTGGCCGAGAAAGCCGGGTTTACCGGGGTGCAGGTCCACGGCGCGCATGGCTACTTGATCAGCCAATTTCTCTCGCCGCTCAGCAACCAACGCACCGACCGCTGGGGCGGCTCGCTGGAAAATCGTGCGCGCTTGCTGCTGGAGGTGATCAATGCGGTTCGCGCCTCGGTCAGCCCGGCCTTTTGCGTGGCGGTAAAGCTCAATTCGGCGGACTTCCAGCGCGGTGGGTTTGCAGAGGCCGACGCGCGCGCAGTTGTCGAAATGCTCAACCCGCTGCCCATCGACCTGTTGGAGTTATCGGGTGGCAGTTACGAAGCGCCGGCCATGCAAGGCGACGCGCGGGACGGCCGCACCCTGGCCCGTGAAGCGTACTTCCTGGAGTTTGCCAAGGACGTGGCGACCATCGCCACCATGCCACTGATGGTCACCGGTGGCATTCGCCGCTTGCCGATCGTGCAACAGGTGCTGGACAGCGGCATCGCCATGGCCGGTATCGCCACGGCGCTGACGCTGGAGCCGCAACTGATTCGACACTGGCGCGAAGGTCGCGATCCCAACCCGCAACTCAAACCGATTGACTGGAAGCGCAAACCCCTGGCCTCCCTCGCCACGCTTGCCGTGGTGCGGTATCAGATGCGCCGGCTCAGTCGCGGCTATCTGCCCAAGGCCGGCGTTGCACCCTGCATCGCGTTAGTCCGCGATCAGTGGTTTATCGCCCGCCGCACCCGCCAATACCGCGCCGCCATGACGCAATCTTCACACTAAAGGGTGAACATCCGCCGTGATCGAACTGTCCCCTATTGATCAGCAGTTTTTAACCTCACTGACGATTGGAGTTCTTCATGGCGAAAATCAACCTGGCCCAGCAATTGGCGACCACCCTTGAACAGGCGGGTATCAAGCGCATCTGGGGCCTGACCGGCGACAGCCTCAACGGCTTGACCGACGCCCTGCGCACCATGGACAGCATCGAGTGGATGCACGTGCGCCACGAGGAGGTGGCCGCGTTTGCCGCGGGTGCCGAAGCTGCCGCCACCGGCGAATTAACGGTGTGTGCCGGCAGCTGCGGGCCGGGCAACCTGCACTTGATCAATGGCCTGTTTGACTGCCATCGCAACCACGTGCCGGTGCTGGCCATCGCGGCGCAAATCCCCTCCTCCGAGATCGGCCTGAACTACTTTCAGGAAACCCACCCTCAGGAACTGTTCAAGGAGTGCAGCCACTTTATCGAGCTGGTGACCAACCCCGCGCAAATGCCACAGGTGCTGCACCGCGCGATGCGCTCGGCGATCCTCAACCGTGGCGTGGCGGTGGTCGTCATCCCCGGCGATGTGTCGTTGCTGGAAGTCGAAGACACATACAAGCCGTGGCCGGCCCTGCACGCGCCGCGCACGCTGCCAGCGGAACAGGACCTGCAACGCCTCACCGAGATCCTGCAGAGCAGCCAGAAAGTCACCCTGCTGTGTGGCAGCGGCTGTGCCGGCGCCCACGACCAAGTGGTGGCATTGGCCGACGCCCTCGGCGCGCCGGTGGTACACGCCTTGCGCGGTAAAGAGCATGTGGAATGGGACAACCCGTTCGATGTGGGCATGACTGGCCTGATCGGTTTCAGTTCGGGTTACCACGCGATGCTCAACTGCGACACACTGATCATGCTTGGCACCGATTTCCCTTACCGCCAGTTCTACCCCACCGATGCGAAAATCATCCAGGTCGACCGCAACCCGCAGGCGCTCGGGCGTCGTGCCACGCTGGACCTGGGCATCGCGGCCGATGTCAGCGAGACCCTCGACGCGCTGCTGCCACGCTTGACCCGCAAGACCGATCGCAGCTTCCTCGACACGTCATTGAAGCACTACGAGAAAGCCCGCCAGGGCCTGGATGACCTGGCCGAGCCCTCCAAGGCTGACCGGCCGATCCACCCGCAATACGTCGCGCGTTTGCTCAGCGAGTTGGCCGATGACGACGCCATCTTCACCGCCGACGTCGGCTCGCCCACCGTGTGGGCTGCGCGTTACTTGAAAATGAACGGCAAACGCCGCCTGATCGGCTCGTTCAACCATGGTTCGATGGCCAATGCCATGCCGCAGGCCATCGGCGCCCAGGCGGCGTTTCCCGGGCGTCAGGTGATTTCGATGTCCGGCGACGGTGGCTTCGCGATGCTGATGGGCGATTTCATCTCGTTGGCACAGCTGAAACTGCCGGTGAAAGTCATCGTGTTTGATAACTCATCACTGGGTTTCGTCGCTATGGAAATGAAAGCCGCCGGCTACCTGGACACCGGCACCGAGCTGAAAAACCCGGACTTCGCGGCCATGTCCAACGCCATGGGCATCCTCGGGATTCGTGTGGAGCAATCCGAAGACCTCGAACCTGCGTTGCGCCGTGCCCTGGCCCACGACGGCCCGGTGCTGGTGGATGTGGTCACGGCGACTCAGGAACTGGTCATGCCGCCGAGCATCAAGCTGGAGCAGGCCAAGGGTTTCAGCCTGTACATGCTCAAGGCGGTGATGAGCGGACGTGGTGATGAGGTGATCGAACTGGCACGCACCAACTGGTTGCGCTGAGCTTCAGTAGCGCCTGGCAGCGCCGTAGCGGATCACTACTTGGGTGACCACCTTGACCAGACGCGGGTGCGTGTGGCGCGCTGGACAGGCCCTTGCACTGGTGGATCGTTTGGCTTGACGGCGGGGGGCTGTGGGAGCTGGCTTTGTTTGGGTACATATCCGTTATTTGGGTGATGGCTTGTATTGGTTCCGCCCTTACGGCGGCTCACTTTTGAACAGCGCAAAAGTAAGCAAAACGCTCTTGCCCCACCACTCGGCACCTCGCTTAGGCTCGGTGTGCCCTCACTCCGGCATTACTCCGCGGGCCGCCGCGACGGGCCGTCCCTGCCCCGTCGCGGCTAAACCGGCGTCCTGCCGGTTTACCCGCTCCGTAATACCTGCGTTCGGCCAGCGTGGTTTAACGGGGCGCCTAAGATCAAGATCAAGATCAAAATCTACAGCACGGCGGCCTAGTAGCCGACCTGAGTGGTTAGATCAAAAGCAAAGTCGAGGCGGCCTGACAGCCGACCTGTTCTTGGAAGCTGAACTCGGTTAACTGTGGAGGGGGCTTGCTCCCGATGGCGGTGTGTCAGTCGGCTTATTCTTAACTGGCCCACCGCATTCGCGAGCAAGCCCGCTCCCACATTTGGAGCTCAGTACATCAGGTAGATGTGTGTACTCGGTCAAAGGTGGGAGCTGGCTTGCCTGCGAAAGCATCACCTGGGCATACCTGATGTACCGAGGTGTCTGCATCGCAGGCAAGCAAGCTCCCACAGAAAAGCAGATCCGCTCTTGCCCTGCTTTTGATCTGCTTTTGCCCTGCTTTTGCTTCAACCACTCAGGTCGGCTACTAGGCCGCCGTGCTGTAGATTTTGATCTTGATCTGACAGGCCCCGTTAACCACGATGGCCGCAAGTAGGCACGGTGGAGCGGGTAAACCGGCAAGGATGCCGGTTTAGCCGCGCTGGGCCAGGGATGGCCCATCGCGGCGACCCGCGGAAACGGGCCGGAGTGCGGGCATGCCGAGCCTTAGCGAGGCACCGAGTGGTGGGGCAAAGACCTTTTGGTTACTTTTGGGGCGTTTGCCAAAAGTGACCCGCTGTAAGAGCGGAACCCTACGAAGCCGTTACCGCAGCAACGGATATGTACTCAATAACCACCCCCACCTCAACCCAACTGTTTCTCAACCCACTCCCCATAGGCATCAATAAACGCCTGCAAGAACGGCTTGGTCTTGTCCGACACCTTGCCCGCCTCATCAAACACACTGCCCGCCCCACCCAGGTACGCCTCTGGCTGCTGCATGCACGGCACATCGAGAAACACCAGGGACTGACGCAGATGATGGTTAGCACCAAACCCACCAATCGCCCCCGGCGACACACTGATGATCGCCCCCGGCTTACCGCTCCAGGCACTTTGCCCATAAGGGCGCGAGCCCACATCGATGGCATTCTTCAAAGGCGCCGGTACGGAACGGTTGTATTCCGGGGTCACGAACAGCACCGCGTCGGATGAGCTCACGTGTTTACGGAAAGTACTGTAGGCTGCGGGCGGCGATGCCCCGTCGATGTCCTCGTTGTAAAGTGGCAAATCGCCAATTTCGACAATGTTCAACTTGAGATTGGCAGGGGCCAGTTCGGCCAAGGCCATGGCGACCTTGCGGTTGATCGACTCTTTTCTAAGGCTGCCAACCAGGACGGCAATCGTGTAGACCTTGCTCATTGAGGTTTTCCCGACGTCTGACTAAAGGAGCCAGTAGTTATAGAGTCTTCGCAGCAGGTTCACCAGAAGGTTTTGATAATCCCGACGCCGTTTGCCACGCACTTACCTGCGTAGGAAACGCCTGAAAACGTCAAAGAATAGTATTTTTTTTCCATAGGTAAACTACCCCGCTCCATGACGGTCTACAGAACCGCAAATCGAGTGTTTATCTCCAGAGGTTCTAAACAGATGGCTGCAGTACTTGTCGGACAGTTCCATGCCAGAGACGCGGAAGGACGCGTGTATTCGGTGCATGAGTTCCAGGAATCCAACCCGGCGCAGGACAGCCAGGCTGGCTCGACGCCTACCACCACCTACAAGCTGGCCATTGGCGACCGTGTAGAGAAATTGGACGGTGATGAATTCAGACTGATCCAGTCGGACAAGATTATTGTCCGCGAATCCCCAACGTTCCTCGCTTCATAAGATCTCGCCTTATCGACCTGCTCAGTCCTGGCCATTGATGGCGATGACTGGGCTGGGTGATCACGGCCGCTGCAGCTGCGTCACCTCGACGCCCTGCTCGCCGTCCATCTGCTTTAGCGTCACCAGCAACCGCCCCCGCTCCCCTTCCACGGCATACAGCGAACGCTTGTAGCCCGGCGTGCCATACGCGGGATAAGCCACCACCTGCCTGACCAGTGCAACCTCCAGCACAGCGCCCACCTGCTCGCCCACCTGTTCCTGAGAACGGATAAACGCCTCGAGGGCGAGGTTTTCCGGTGTGTGTTCATCATGATTATTGAAGAGATAAGCAGCCACGCACCCGACGGTCGCCAAGACCAGCAGTTGTTTGGCCGTTACCCCGAAAAACATCGAGGGTATAGGCATGTGAGACCAGACCTGTTTTTGTTGTATGTACCGGCTAACCGGCATTGGTCGTTGATGATCAGAGCATTCATTCTAATCAGGTCGCAGGGTATTGCCAGATGAATCAGTTGCCTGCGTAGGTAATATCCTTGTTATCCCCTACGCCACCCAGTGTGCGGTCCTTGCCGAACGAGAACAGGTCGAAGGGCATTTCAGGCGCAGTGGCAGGATAGTGGTACTGGTAGGCAACACCCCAAGGGTCTGTCAGCAGCTCTTCGTTGACGTAGGGGCCTTTCCATTTCGCCTCGCCGGCAGGCTGTACAGTCAACGCCTCCAGCCCTTCTTCGTCCTGAGGGTAGCGACCGGTGTCTTGGTGAAACCGCTCGAGCGCCTTGCCCAATTCGCTCACCTGAGCCTTCGCCTGGGCTATTTCCGCCAGTGTCACGTTGCCGAACAGCCGTGGCCCCACCGCCAGGGCCAGTAACCCGATGACGACCAACACCACCAGCACCGCCCAACGCGTAAAACCGCGCTGGGCGTGCACGCTACCAATCACTGCGGTTTTGCCGGACATCGCAAGGCTCCCTGAGGGTTCGTCGGTTATTACACGCTTTGTGTGACCTGCAGGTTGCAGTCGCGAGCAGACTTAACGGTAGCCGACCCACGCTGTTTTTTCCCAAGCCATTGAAACCCCACCGCACTGAACATAGACTCCGGCGATGCGTTTACGTCATATCGAAGTGATTCAGGCCATCTTGCAGACCGGACACCTCGGCACGGCCGCCGAGTGGTTGCAACTTCCCGTGGGCGATGTAGACGCCACACTCAAGGATGCCGAGCAGCAACTGGGCTTCATGCTCTTTGCCAGCGTGCGTGGGCGTTTGCAAGCGACACGCGAAGCCCTTGAGCTGCAAGCTGAAATCGCCCACCTCTACGAAGCGCTGGAACCGGTACAACGCCTGGCCAGCCGTTTGAAACACCATCACGCGCCAACCCTGCGCGCCCTGTGCACCCCGCCGCTGGCTAATCAGCTGTTGCCGCAAAGCATCGCGGTACTGCGCCGACGCTTCCAGGACACGCCGTGCAACCTGTCAAGCCAACCAACCCGGGAAATCGTCAGGAGCCTGCTACTGCACGAAGCCGATGTCGGCCTGAGCCTGCATGACCCGGAACACCCGCAAATCCAAAGCAGCGTACTGGCTCAGGGCAAGCTGCAATTGCTCGCACCCCATGGCTGGCTCAAGCCCAAGCAAAAATACATTGCGCTGCAAGACCTGGCCGGGCAGTCGATGATCGGGCTGGAAGGGCATGACCCATTGAGCCGCCTGCTGGACGCCAAGCTGCAAGCCCTGCGCCCACTGCCGGTGGTGCAAACACGGGTGCAGACCTATCAGATGATGCGCAGCCTGGTGGAAGCCGGCGAAGGTTTGGCGATTGTCGACCCGTTCACCGCAACGGGTGCACGGGACGCAGGTCTGGATGCGTGCCCGTTATCGCCGCCCATCCCTGTCATCCTTTACGCATTGATCTTGAAGGACGCTGAACCCACGCCAGCATTGAATGCGCTGCTGGAAATTGTCACGCAAAAGGCCGAAGCCCTGCTGGCCGGCGCCTCCAGCAACACGCTGGCACCTTAACCCCCCTTCCCCCCGCCCGGTCAGCGAAACACGTGCTGACAATCACGCTGGAACCCCATCCGAAGTTTTTCACACCCACTCGCTGCAAAGCGCCAATGGCGCTTTGTATCGGACGAATCTGAAACTAAGGAGCGGTTCCCTATGAATGCCATCCACAATACGGCTGCAAAGCTGTCTCTCACCGGTCTGGTCCAGCACGACTCAACACAAGCCGCCAACGCTTCGATCACACTCCAGGCCCCCTCGCCTGTGGGCGCGGCCAACGACACAAGCCTTGACACACTCGACAACCCGGCGGCCCTTAAGAAAGCCTTTGCGGAACACTGCAACTGGAAAGAGCTGGCGGCGAAACTGCGACCGATGCTTGAAGAGCTGACCAAAGCCTTCCCCGGCGACTTATCCAGCGATCAGCAAAGCCGTATCGAGACACAGCTGACAGCACAGCTGAACAGCCTTTCACTGCCGGTATGTGAGCTCTCTGCCTACTACCAGAAACACAACCTGACCCCCACGACCGTCGTCAAGCTTCACACCTATCTCAGCGGCAGTGGCTTGAACATACCGAAAACCCTGGACGAGTTGCTCGCGCTTTACCAGCGCGCGACACAACACGCCCACAACCATCCCCTGGGCAATTTCAGCGGGGCGCTGTCCTGGCCGATCCCACTGACAACGCAGCAAAAACAAAGCATCACCGACCTGCTGAATGCACCCGACTCGACCTTGCCCGGGCTGCCACTGGCAAACAAACAAAAAGGCGTGCTGGGCTATCTGCTGTCGGACGCCAACCTGTCGAGCGATGACTTCAACTACACCAGTTCCGCGATGGAAACGCTGCTGGGCTCGGCCAAGGCCCAGGCATTGGGGCAGGCCATACAAACCAAGTTGGGTGGGATAGCCACGGATGCCAGCAGCAATGACTACTTGCTGGCAGCCATCCACCTGGGCCTGGACCCGGAATCCCTGAACACGCCGGCACGCAACAGCGTCGCCGGCTTTGACCTCGGGCAGCGGCAGTATTGGAACAAGCCGGCGGCGGTGGTGATCGACGGCCTGAGCCGCCGCCTGGTGGAGCAAGGACGAGCCACCCCACAATCGGCCGACTTCGCTGCCCGCCTGTTGCTGGCACGGGTCGCGCCTGAGTATCGGGTCAAGGACATCCCGCCCAACGTGACTTACGGCAGTATTCCCTGGACGCAGCTGGCAATCGCGGTGGCCAAGCTGGAGGCCCAGTCCCCAGGAAGCGTCCTCACAATGAGCTATAGCGAGGTGCTGGCCAACGCCGAGGCAGTCGACCTCGGCGTAGCGCTCACCCAGCGTATTCAGCACGATGCCTTGAGTCATTGGGGGGTCGTCCATGGCCACTTGAATGCCGGCAACACAGCGCCTACCGAGAGCGAAATGCGGGCGGTGCAAAATGCCTTCAACGCCCAGCAAAGTGCCTTGCAAGCCACCTCCAAAGCGCTTGCAACAGCCATCCCAAACCGCGAGGCAATGGCACTGGAGTTGCTCCGGGAAGAGTTCCCTGGTGTGCCAGACAGTGTCTTCAAGGCAAAAAACATCCACAAAGTCTGGTCGAACCCAGGACGCCCCGGCCGCTTCCCCGGCAACCACTCGATGCTGGATATCGTCATGCAGGGTGACAAGGTCAAGCATGACGAGAAGGAACATTGGGAGACCCAGGACAAGCGAATTCCCATTCTTGAGTTCTGCGAAAAATCCGCGAGCGGCAAACTGACGGTGGCAGACGCTTTTAACGAGCGCTACAAAGAGGCCATCGCCGCACAGGAAAAAGGCCACACGGGCCTGACCCAGTACCTTATCTCGAACCTGTCACCGGAGGATAAGCAGAACTTCGAGTATGGCCAGCTCGAGTTCTTCCATACCAATGAATACAAAATAGGCACCGACTTCTGGACAAAAACCTTGTCCAGACGAGGCCATACACTGGATGTGAAAATCACCCGCGACAAGCAGGTTAACGTTTATCGGATTGATACCAGCACCGGCACCATTTCAAAACACAACTACCTGAAAGATCAGTACTCGCCACCCTACGACAAGCTCGAAAGAAGAGACGCCAACAGGCTGTATAAAACCGTTCAGTTCAACCCATTTGAAGACGAGCACGCCAAACAGGCCAAGGAAAACCCGACCGTGTCTCAAACACCCCAGGTGTTCAATTCCGCGCGAACTCACTACATCGCCAAAGTGTTCGCCAAATCCCTCGACCTGCACAATGACGACCTGCGGCAACATGCCAGCGGGATGACCTCCTACGACAAGAGCGCAGCTGCGGACGACGCAATCGGCAACTTTTTCCTCAACCTGATTCCCTTCAGGTCGGCGATTGTCAATTTCATGAAGGGCAATATCGGCGACGGCTTGTTTGACCTGGGCCTGGATATGGTTGGCTTGGTGACGATGGGCGTCGGCAAGGCTGCCCAGGCGGGCAAGGTGCTGACCAAGGGCGTGGCAAGCCTGAAGACCGCAACGAAAGCGGCTCGATTCCTCGGCGGCGCTGCACTCGAGGCACTCAACCCGGTGGGTGGCGCGGGCGACCTGCTCAAGGGCGCCAGCCGCTTGGTCTGGTCCAAGGGACGGGCGGCGATCAACGTCCTCAGGGGTGCCAGCGGCAGCTACGACGTGCTCAAAGTGGCGGGCAAACAGCAAGGCGTAGTTGCCGTGGGCAGCTACAAGCTCCTCGACCGCACCGAGGAAACGGGTGCCGTATTGCGCAACAGCAACTGGTACGACTATGACGTGGTAAAGGGGCGGCCCTACGGTGCGCCGCTGAAGAAGTTCAAGCCCCGCGTAGTGGCGAACGCAGATGAACTCAAAGTACTCAACCCGTCCGCGCTGCGCAGCTACGCGGTCGACATTTCCCCCGACTTGCTGCGGGTCAAAGGCTTGGAGGCCAATGTCTATGTGGGCCCGGGCAACAAAGAATATATAAAAATCGACGGTGGGCTCTATCAGTCCAAACTCAAGGATGGCCAGCGTGTTATCCAGCACCCCAACGCCAACCAACCCGACCTTGCCGTCAGGGACCTGGGCAGCAATGGTTGGGAGCTTTCAGCCACCGCCCATCGTTTAATCGGGGGTGAAACCCCGCCTGCCTGGAAGCTCGGCGATAGCACTTACGTGGTGCCGGTGGACGACGTAAAAATAGGCACGGGTTCTGCCTACCCCTACGTCATCAACCATAAGGGCACAAACTACGTCGCCGTCTTTGACACCAAGGTGGGGGCCTGGAGCTATGACACTAGAAACAAACGCTATCTCTGGAGAAGCGCAAAAAACAAATGGCAAGAGGGCTCGCTTGATGAGTTGATGAAAGCCAAAAAGATCGAGTCCCACACCTTCAGGTTCATCGAAGCGCCCACGCCGGCCATATTGCAGAAGCCCAAGAATGTCCGGCCATTGCCAAAAGATATTCACTATTTCTGGGCCGGCGGCGAGATACCGGACAAACTGGTGAGCAATATCAGCAAAAACGCCGAGAAAATGCCCGGCTTCACCTCTATTGTGCACATCGACGCAGATACTCCGGAGCTGTTCCGAACCCTGAAACTCAAGCTGGAAAAAGACGCGCCTGGCGTTACGGTCATGAACCTGCACGAAGACGAATTTTTCCAATCTTTGAACACCACCGACCTGTATTCATATTTCCGCAAGGGTCAGGGCCAGAACCTCGCCGCCGCCTCCGACGTGGCGCGCTACCCGCTAATGAACAAATACGGCGGCATCTACCTCGACACCGATGACGTGATCAAGGGTTCTGTCGGAGCGACAGGCCTGAACGCCGGTGATGGGGACATCATGGTCAGCCAGCCAGTCATGCACCAGGTCACCGACTACCAACCCTTCGTTAATACGAGCAATTTCGCCACACAAGCGGACAACCCGGTCGTCACTGAAATGATCGCGGAGATGAATCGCCGCTTCGGCAAAAACAAGGCCTACTTTGAGGCCAATCGCCCCACCGTTGGCCGGGATGCCAGGGGCGCGGTCGGTTACACGTCGGACTTTCTGACCTACGAAGGTAAAATTTTTGAGACCGTCGGCCCGACCCTGTTTACCGACGTCCTGAAATCCAAACGACCCGACATTTACAACGCGGCCTTCGATTTAATGTCCAAAGAAAACAAAGTTGTCAACGGAAAACCCATACGCGGTGACCGATTCGACCTGGAAAGCGAAACCCGCCAGTACTATTCGGGCAGAGGTATAACGGAGCCCGACGGGCTACAAGAGACAGTGCAAGAGGCCAAAAAGCACTATCGCGCGTTCCGTGACCAACTGAAGATTGATATCGGTGCCGAGCACTCTTGGATCAATTCATAACCTCACCTGCTGCCCCGGTGCGGTCTGAAACAGTGCCGACGAGCCCTGTTCAGGCCACACCCAGCTCGGTTTTGAACAACCGATACCAGAAGATCGCCACTTCGCGGGTTAGCGGGTCGATCCCGCGATAGCGCAGGTGGTCGATCCCGCCCATCACATAGCCGCAGCGCTCATACAGGCGGCAGGCACCGAGGTTGTTGTTCTGGGTTTCGAGCATCATGCCCGGCAGGTTTTTCTTGCGGCTCCAGAACTGCGCCACATCCAGCAATGCCTTGGCCACCCCATGGCGCCGCGCAGGCAGCACCACCGCCAGTTCGTCGACGTGAGCAAAACCGTTCCAATTGGTGCTGACCACAATATGCCCCACCGCACGATCATCCAGGTAGGCCATGAAGATCGCGCTGTCGGCTGCATCGCGAAAACTCGCGAACTCTTCGGGGTCGATGCCATAACACTTGCGGTACGGCACGATGGGCTCGACAACCCACTGATCGACGCGCTTGCCCATCTGCGGAACGCCGTAGGCACTGACCTCAAAGCTGAAATCATTGCCCCACACATAGGCATCAAAGCCTTCATCGGCGACCCGCACACTGAGCCCCGGGTACTTCGGGTTCATTACAGCTTGCATAAACATCCTTTTACCCTTTGATGCAATCGACGGTGTAACAACGACCGCTGCCGTCGTCTTCGTGTTGCAACCCATGAACATCGGCGACAAAACCGGGGAAACTGCTATCGAACGTCCGGGCAAAGGCCAGGTAATCGATGATCGAGCGCGTCGACTCGGTAAAGCGCTCGCCCGGCATAATCAACGGAATGCCTGGCGGATAAGGCACCAGCATTACCGCTGCGATGCGTCCTGGCAAGGCGTCAATTGAGACGGCTTCGACCTCACCCCTCACCAACTGGTCATAGGCGTCGGCCGGTTTCATCGCGATTTGCGGCAACACCGTATACATGCGCTTGAGGTGTTTGGCGGTGGCGTTACTGCGATAGCAGCTATGCAATTGGTCGCACAGATCGCGTAAACCCAAGCCTTGATAACGCACCGGGCCCTGCTTGAACACCGAGGGCAGGCAACTGGCCAGGCTGACATTCGCGTCGTAGTTGCGTTTGAACTCCAGCAATTCGGTGAGCAAGGTACTCCATTTGCCTTTGGTGATACCCATGGAAAACAACACGAGGAAAGAATACAGCCCGGTCTTTTCGACCACCAACCCGCGCTCCCAGAGGAACTTGCTGACCACCGCGGCGGGAATCCCGCAATCGCTCAAGGCCCCTCCGGCGTTAAGGCCGGGCATCACCAGCGTCACTTTGATCGGGTCCAGCAGCACGTAGTCTTCGGCGACATCACCAAAACCATGCCAGTCATCTTGCGGGTGCAGCAGCCAATCCGCCGTGACCACTTGGTCGATGCCGGCCACCGAGGGCGGTTGCCAAATAGAGAACCACCAATCTTCAGCGGCGATGTGCTGGCGCAAATTGGCCAGCGCACGGCGAAAGCTCAAGGCCTCGTCAAACATCTCCTGCAACAGCGAACGCCCGGCCGGGCCTTCCATCATCGCCGACGCCACGTCCAGCGAGGCGATGATGCTGTACTGCGGCGACGTGGAGATATGCATCATAAACGCTTCGTTGAAACGATCGCGGTCGAGTTGCCGCGCACCGCCATCTTGCACATGAATCATCGAAGCCTGGCTGAAGGCGGCCAGCAGTTTGTGGGTCGAATGCGTGGTGAACACCAGCGGGCTGTCTGGCGTGCGCGAGGTGCCCATGCCATAGCGCCCGGCAAAAAACTCGTGAAAAGCCGCGTAGGCGTACCAGGCCTCGTCGAAGTGCAACACCTCGACGCTGTTGCCCAATTGCTGTTTGATCAGCTCGGCGTTGTAGCACAGGCCGTCATAGGTGGAGTTGGTGACCACCGCCATCTTTACTTTGGGTGGCCGCCCACGGGTCAAGGGGCTGGCCTCGATCTTGACGCGGATCGACTCGGGGCTGAACTCGCTCAGGGGAATCGGGCCGATGATCCCCAGTTCGTTGCGCTCCGGGCACAGGTACAACGGGATTGCGCCGGTCATGATGATCGAATGCAACACCGACTTGTGGCAGTTGCGGTCCACCAGCACCAGGTCGTCACGACCGACCATGGAGTGCCAGACGATCTTGTTGGCCGTCGAGGTGCCGTTGATCACAAAAAACGTGTGATCGGCGCCGAAGTTACGCGCGGCGCGGGCTTCGGCCTCAGCCAAAGGCCCGGTGTGATCGAGCAACGAGCCTAGTTCCGGCACTGAGACGGACAAGTCCGAACGCAGTGTGTTTTCGCCGAAGAACTGATGAAACGCTTGCCCCACCGGGCTTTTTCGATACGCCACGCCACCGCCATGGCCGGGCGTGTGCCAGGAGTAATTGGAATCGGCGGTGTGCTGCACCAACGCTTTGAAGAACGGCGGCAACAAGCCATCAAGGTAAGTGCGTGCAGCGCGAGCGACTTGCCGAGCCAGAAACGGCACGGTGTCTTCGAACAGGTACAGAATGCCGCGCAGTTGATTGAGCTCGCTCATGGCATCGGCCGGCGCATTTTCCAGGGTGACTTGCTCACCCAGGGCAAAGATTGGCAGGTTGGGCGCCCTCACCCGCGCCAGCCGAATCAGCTCGACCATGTTTTGCAGCAAGTGGGTATTTTCCCCGGCGCCTTCGGCGGCGATCAACATGCACGCCAGGCCATGATGGGTAGAAGCCACCAGCCGGCCTTCGGCGTAGTCCACGGCGGAAAAAATACTGAAGCCTTCCTGTTCCAACTCTAGGGCGATGCCTCGAACCCGGTCACCGGCAACGGTGTCGGCCTTGATGTCGCGATGTACGATAAGAACAGGGAACTTCAGGTCTTTGTACATGAGCGCTCGAACTCCGGAGGGCTATGCACTCAGGGTAGAAGCTGGAAGGGAATGGCGCGAATGAAGATTTTCAAGGCGCTGCAAATCAACTGTGGGAGCTGGCTTGCTGTGGCGAGGTAGCTTGTCGAATCGTCCCGCTCGACAGCGCAGTTGGCGTCAGCTTTTTAGGGGGGCTTCGCCCCCCAGCGGGAGCAAGCTCCCTCGCCACAGCAAGCCCGCTCCCACATGTTGAATAGCATTCCACCTGATTTATTGCTGCGTCAGCTGCGACCACAACGCCGGCGCACCCGCCGACTTGGCAATGGCTTCCAACCGCGCCGCATGCTCAGCCAAATCCTGCTCACTGGCGCGGATGATCGGCGTGGGCTTGCGGTCAGCCGGCAAGCGGCGGATTTCCGAAGGGCGATTGCCCGAGCCTTCCGCCGAGCCAGTGCCGTCGGACGCGTTACCGGCCAGGGACAGGCTGGTTTGCCCACCCGTCATGGTCAGGTAAACGTCAGCCAGAATTTCGGAGTCGAGCAAGGCGCCGTGGAGTTCACGGCCGGAGTTGTCGACGCCGTAGCGTTTGCACAACGCATCCAGGCTGTTGCGCTGGCCCGGGTGGCGCTCACGGGCCATCATCAAGGTGTCGAGGATCGAGCAGTGCCGGGAGATATCCGCACGGTCGGTCTGCCCCATCAGGGCAAATTCGTTATTGATGAAGCCGACGTCGAACGCCGCGTTGTGGATGATCAGTTGGGCGCCGTTGATGAATTCGAAAAACTCATCCGCCACTTCGGCAAAGCGCGGCTTGCCTTTGAGGAACTCGTCGGTGATGCCGTGGACGCCGATCGCGCCTTCATCACTGTCCCGGTCCGGTTGCAGGTAGACGTGGAAGTGTCGACCGGTCAGGCGGCGACCCATCAGCTCGACACAGCCGATTTCGATGATCCGGTGGCCATCGGTCACCGGCATGCCGGTGGTTTCGGTATCGAGTACAACAGATCGGATGGCCATCAGGGTTCAGCTCTCAACGGTGGTAGGCAGTGTGGTGTAAATCAAAGCGCGCGATGTTAACACGTCAGCAGCCTCAGCTTTGCTTGTAGCCCCGCACGTCATCCACACCCCGGTTGGCCAACTGGTCGGCGCGTTCGTTACCCGGGTGGCCGACGTGCCCGCGCACCCATTTCCAGGTGATGTTATGGCGATTGCATTGCTCATCGAGCAGTTGCCACAGGTCGGCATTTTTCACCGGTTCCTTGGCCGCGGTTTTCCAGCCGCGCTTCTTCCAGTTGACCATCCACTCGTTGATGCCCTTCATCACGTACTGCGAGTCGGTCACCAACAGCACGTCACAGCGGCGCTTGAGCTCTTCGAGGCCACGAATGGCGCCCATCAGCTCCATGCGGTTGTTGGTGGTGTTGGCTTCGCCGCCCCACAACTCTTTCTCCACGCCCTTGCACACCAGCAAAGCGCCCCAGCCGCCGGGGCCAGGGTTGCCCTTGCAGGCGCCATCGGTGAAGAGTTCTACGCTATCGGTCATCGGTTGCATCCATCAAAACGGGCTGGCGGCAATGGGCCGACAGTATCCCGAGGCCGAAAGACTCGGCCGGTAATCAAAAAGAGGTTTTACGGTTCGCTTTGCTTGCGATTGACCTTGGCCATCGGCATCGGCACCAGCTTGCCTATCGGCTGGCGTAGCACCTGACGCACCGGCCGCAGCCCGACCACAATCTTGCGCGCCACCAATAAATAGAAGCCGCCACCCGACAGCTGCCAGGCGCCAGCGCGGCGTTCCCAGCCGGCCAGGCGGCCTTGCCACTTGGTCGACGCAAGCGGCGGACGATAGCACCCGAAGCGGCGTTTCTCCAGCGCAAAGCCCAGCAGGTTCAGCCAGTCGCCTACCCGCGAGGGCGAGATGCAACGCGCCTTGCGTAAGGCGTCATGGGCGAACACATGGCGCAGCCCCCAACTGCTCCAGGGGTTGATGCCGATAATTAGCAAATGGCCACCGGGGCGCACACTGCTGGCGGCTTCGCGCAGCAAACCGTGAGGTGACAGGCAAAAATCCAGGCCGTGTTGCAACACCACCACGTCGGCAGCGTGCTCACTCAAAGGCCAGGCCTGCTCTTCGCAGACAATTTCGACGCCCGGCAACGGCGCGCCCAGGCGCACATTACGCTGCACCTGCGGCGCGGCGGGCGGCGTCTGCGCCGATGGGCCGTAATGCACCAGGTAGCCGCCGAAGAACCGGCCCAGCTCGTCTTCGAGCATGCGCCGTTCCTCATCCAGCAGAAATTGCCCGATCGGCCCGGACAGCCATTCACGGGCTGCGCTGATCAGGGCCAGCCACTCAGGATCGGCCTGGGCGAACGCTTTATCAGTCATTGCATTCTCCAACTCGCCTAGACGTTCTAAGATGCACCAATGTGTTCAGCTTGGCGAATCGAAGAATGATACAGATCAGTGCCCTACCCGCCTTCACCGACAACTACATCTGGTTGTTACAGGACCCGCACACCCAGCGCTGCGCCGTGGTCGACCCCGGCGATGCCGCGCCGGTGCTGGCCTGGCTCAAGCAGAACCCGCAGTGGCGCCTCAGCGACATCCTGGTCACCCACCATCACCATGATCATGTCGGCGGCGTCGAGCAACTGAAAAGTGTGACAAATGCCAAGGTCTACGGCCCGGCGAACGAAAAAATCCCCGCGCGGGACGTGGCCCTGCAGGATAACGACCGCATCACCGTGTTGGGCTGGGACTTCGACGTTTATAGCGTACCGGGTCATACCCTTGGCCACATCGCCTTTTACCACCAAGGCGTGCTGTTGTGTGGTGACACCCTGTTCGCCGCCGGTTGTGGCCGCCTGTTCGAAGGCACACCGGAACAAATGCACACCTCGCTGGAACGCCTGGCCGCCTTGCCCGCCGAGACCCTGGTGTACTGCACCCACGAGTACACACAAAGTAACCTGAAATTTGCCCAAGCCGTGGAACCGGACAACGCCGACATCGCCGAACGCGTGGAGCACGTCAAGCAACTGCGGGCTCGCGGCGAAATGACATTGCCGTCAAACCTGGCCCTGGAAAAACGTACTAACCCTTTTTTACGCACCGCTGAAACATCCGTTAAACAAAAAGCGGACGAACGGAATGGACGCGATAACCGCTCTGGGGCCGAGGTGTTTGCTAGCTTGAGGGCCTGGAAAGATAAGTTCTAAGCGGACGCAATCTGATACGGAATTTCTGAATGGTTGACCGGAACCAAAGCACTTTCTAGAATCGCTCGACATTTTTGCCCGGAACTTACTTCCAGCCAATGTCGTCATCTATTCGTAAATCCATCTCTTCAGACGCATTGACCCGCCTGGCTCAAGCCGTGGCGGTGGCTGTGTCCGCTACTCTGGCGGGCTGCCAATCGACCAACTTCGCTGCACAATCCACCGTGCAACCCAAACCCAATCTTGCTGCCAAGATCAAGCAAAAACCTATTTGGCTCTCAGAGAAGCCTAGCCCCGAAGTGCCCCAGGATGTCTGGGAACGCATGCGACGGGGCTTTCAATTGCAGGACGGCCTGGGCGTCAACCCGCGCATCGAGCAACAGCGTTTGTGGTTCGCCAGCAACCCGTCCTTCTTGGAGAACGCCGGCGAACGCGGCAGCCTCTACATTCATTACATCGTCGAACGCCTTGAAGAACGCAACATGCCCCTGGAGCTGGCGCTGCTGCCAGTGATTGAGAGTGCCTACAACCCAATGGCCTATTCGCGCAGCGATGCGGTCGGCTTGTGGCAGTTCATTCCCTCCACCGGGCGCTACTTCAACCTGCGCCAGACCCGCGCCTACGACGGCCGCCGCGACATCACCGCCTCTACCACCGCCGCCCTGGACTATCTGACGCGTCTGCATGACATGTTCAACGGCGACTGGCTGCTGGCCCTGGCGGCCTATAACGCCGGCGAAGGCACGGTCAGCCGCGCCATCGAGCGTAATGAGAAGCTCGGCCTGCCCACCGACTACTGGAACCTGCCGCTGCCCCAGGAAACCAAGGACTACGTGCCCAAGTTCCTGGCGCTGTCCCAGGTGGTGCTGGCGCCCGAGGCCTACGGCGTCAACCTGAACCCGATTGCCAATACGCCGTACTTCGAAGTGGTCGAAGTCAAGCAAAGCATGGACCTGTCACGGGTTGCCGCGCTGGCTGAAATCGACGAAGACGAGCTGTTCCAGCTCAACCCGGCCCTGAAACAACGCACCACCCTGGACGGCCCCCAGCATTTGCTGGTGCCAAGCTCCAAGGCGCAACTGCTCACCAGCACCCTTTCGACGATGAAGCCTGAAGAATTGCTGGCGATGCGCCCGAAAAAGCAGGTGTTCGACGAAGTCGAGACCGCGCGCGTGGCCGGGCGCAGCCGTAACTACAAGGTACGCAGTGGCGACAACCTCACGCTGATTGCCAAGGCGAACAAGGTCGATGTGCATGACCTGCAGCGCTGGAACAAGCTTAACGGCCAGGCGCTCAAGGTCGGCCAGACCCTGGTGATGCAGGACACGCGCAAAATCGTCGCCAGCAGTAAAAAGCCCGTGCAATACAAGGTTAAAAAAGGCGACTCGCTGTACATCGTCGCCAAGCGTTTCAACGTTGAGATGCAACATCTCAAGCGCTGGAACCCGCGTACTGGCCAGGCGTTGAAACCTGGGCAAATGCTGGTGGTTTCCGGGCCACGCTAAACAAAACCTAAGGCATGGGCCGGCTTCTGTGGGAGCTGGCTTGCCTGCGATGCAAACACCTCGGTGTATCAGTAAGACCGAGCCGATGCTATCGCAGGCAAGCCAGCTCTCATCAAACATAAGGCAACTCGTTGTTTTTGCTTTGAAAAATAGCCTGCCTTTCCCACTATTGAGCTATTTTCCACACTCTCACGCGGCGCGGTTCGCAAACTGCTCCGTTGGTTTTTGTTCTGCGAGGGAAGTCGCTCGCAGCAAGATAAGCTGGCATCGCGGGATACACGGTGGCGAAAAAGATTCACTCTCTCATACGTGGTCACAGCTTGCTGTGCCGACAATGACTCCACGCCGATACCGTGCGGACCACTCTCCCACTCGGGTGCTAACACACCAGTGCTGGTTACGGTCTCTACCCCGCGCGCGCTTTAAGCCTAGACCGATATCCAGTTTGATGCGCGACAGCGCTACATCGAAGAGGTAGTGGGGCCTCCCACATTTGATCGCCCTTTGGCCCAAGACCTTGCCAACCCTCAGTCAGCCCCGGAAACAGCCTTTTTCCAACCGGAACAAGCTGTTACTGTACCGATCATAAAGCCCAAGCCGCCTGGATCGGATCTCTGACTTGAAGCGTCCCCTCCTTCTACTAATAAGTCTGGCCTTGAGCTTTGCAGCGAACGCGACGATTACCGAGAGCCACGGTTACACGCAGTTCGGCAGGCTAAAGTACCCGGCAACATTCACCCACTTCGATTGGGTAAACCCCGCAGCGCCGAAAGGCGGGACATTGCGGGTTATGGCATTTGGCACCTTCGACACACTCAACCCCTACACCTTCAAGGGCTCAAGCCCCGTCTCCACCCCCAATTTCCTGCAATATGGCGTCAACGAGCTGAACGAGCCGTTGATGGTCGGCACCGGCCAATACGCGCCATCCGGCGACGAGCCCACCTCCAGCTACGGGCTGATTGCCCAGTCAGTGGAGTACAGCGAGGATCGCAGCTGGGTGGTGTTCAACCTGCGCCCGCAAGCGCGCTTCCATGATGGCAAGCCGATCACCGCCTATGACGTGGCGTTTTCCTATCGCACCCTGCTGACCGAAGGCCACCCGCAGTACCGCACCAACCTGCAGGAAGTGGCGCGCGTCGACATCCTTAACCGCCACCGTATTCGCTTTGTGTTCAAGCGCGCCGGCAACCCGTTGCTGATCCTGCGCCTGGGCGAACTGCCGGTATTGCCCCAGCATTACTGGAAAAACCGCGACTTCAAGGCCACCACCTTCGAGCCACCGTTGGGCAGCGGGCCGTATCGCATCACCCACGTGACGCCTGGCCGACAGTTGGTGTTCGAGCGGGTCAAGGATTACTGGGGCAAGGACCTGCCGGTCAACCAGGGTTTGTATAACTACGCCAAGGTCGAAGTGGAGTTCTACCGCGACAGCGACGTGGCCTTCGAGGCCTTCAAGGCCGGTGAATTCGATATCTATATCGAGCACCAGGCCAAGAACTGGGCCACCGGCTATAACTTCCCGGCAGTCAACCGGGGCGATGTGATCAAGGCGCAGATCGCCCACCAGATCCCGACCCAGAGCCAAGGCCTGTTCATGAACACGCGGCGGCCAACCTTCACCCAAACCAAAGTGCGCGAAGCCCTGGGGTTGATGTTCGACTTTGAGTGGACCAACCGCACCCTGTTCAGCAGCGCCTATAAACGCACCTTGAGTTATTACCCCAACAGCGAGTTTGCGGCGACTGGCGTGCCGGTGGGCCATGAATGGCTGATGCTCTCGCCCTACCGTGACCAATTGCCGGCCAACCTGTTCACCCAGCCGTTCAGCCTGCCCCAGACTGACGGTCGCGGCATTCCGCGCCAAACCCTGCGCCGCGCCCTGGCCTTGTTAGGCGAAGCCGGCTGGAAGCTGTCGGGGCAGCGCCTGCTCAACCGTGACGGGCAACCACTGCGCTTTGAGATCCTGCTGGTCAACCCAAACCTGGAGCGCATTCTGCAGCCGTATGTCGAAAACCTGATCAGCATCGGCATCGACGCGCGCCTGCGCACCGTTGACCGGGCGCAATACAAACAGCGCCTGGATCAGTTCGACTTTGACATGATCCTGATCACCCTCAACCAAACCTTAAGCCCAGGTCTTGAGCAGTGGCAGTACTTCCACTCAAGCCAAGCCTCGATCAAGGGCAGCAAGAACTACGCCGGCATCGCCAACCCGGTGGTCGACCGCCTGCTGGAGCAACTGCTGGCGGCGCAAACCCGCGAAGAACAACTGGCCGCCGGCCGTGCGCTCGACCGCGTGTTGCTGTGGCAGCACTACAGTATTCCCAACTGGTATCTCAACTATCATCGCTTGGCCTACCGCAACCGGTTCGCCTTTGTCACCACGCCGCCCTACAGCCTGGGCCTGAGCGCGTGGTGGCTGAAAGCTTCGGAGAAAGCCCAATGATGTCTTTGCGCAACGCGTTACTGAGCAGCCTGTTGCTGTGCAGCGCGGCCAACGCCGCGCCGCAACATGCGCTTACCCTCTACAACGAGCCACCCAAGTACCCCGCCGACTTCAAGCATTTCGATTACGTAAACCCCAACGCGCCCAAGGGCGGCACCTTCCGCGAATCGAGCATGGGCGGCTTCGACAGCCTCAACCCGTACATCAGCAAAGGCGTGCCGGCAGACAATCTGCCGCTGATCTACGACACCCTGGCCATGCAAAGCCTGGACGAGCCCATCACCGAATACGGGCTGGTGGCCGGCAAGATCGAGAAAGCCCCGGACAATAGCTGGGTGCGTTTCTACCTGCGCCCCGAAGCGCGCTTTCATGATGGCCACCCGATCCGCGCCGAAGACGTGGTGTTCACCTTCCAGGCGCTGATCAAGGACGGCTCGCCGCTGTACCGCACCTATTACGCCGACGTTGACGAAGTGGTGGCCGAAGACCCGCTGCGGGTGCTGTTCAAGTTCAAGCGCACCAATAATCGCGAACTGCCGCTGATCCTCGGCCAATTGCCGGTATTGCCCAAGCATTGGTGGGCCAGCCGCGATTTTGCCAAGGGCAACCTGGAAATACCGCTGGGCAGCGGGCCGTACAAGGTCGCCGAGGTCAAGCCTGGGCGCATGGTGCGCTACGAGCGGGTCAAGGATTACTGGGCCAAGAACCTGCCGGTTACCCAAGGTTTCTACAATTTCGATAACCGCATCACCGACTACTACCGCGACAGCACCGTGTCGCTGGAAGCCTTGAAGGCCGGGCAATTCGACTACTGGCTGGAGTTCAGCGCGAAGAACTGGGCCAACGCATACAACATCCCGGCTGTCGCCGAGGGCCGGCTGATCAAGGAAGAAATCCCCAACGGCAACCCGACCGGCATGCAGGGCTTTGTGTTCAACACGCGCAAGCCGATGTTCCAGGACGTGCGCGTACGCAAGGCGATCAGCCTGTTGCTGGACTTTGAGTGGAGCAACAAACAACTGTTCAACGGCGCCTACACGCGCACCCGCAGTTACTTTGAAAACTCGGAAATGGCCGCCACCGGCCTGCCCAGCCCGGAGGAGCTGGCGATCCTGGAGCCGTTTCGCGACAAGATCCCGGCCGAAGTTTTCACCCAGGCGTTTGAGCCTGCCAAAACCGACGGCAGCGGCATGATCCGCACCCAGCAGCGCGAGGCCTACCAGTTGCTGCAAGCGGCCGGCTGGAAGATCGTCGACGACAAGATGGTCGACACCTCCGGCAAACCGGTGACCATCGAGTTCCTGCTGGCCCAGACCGAATTCGAACGCATCCTGCTGCCGTTCAAGCGCAACCTGGCGGACCTGGGCATCAACCTGGTGATCCGCCGCGTGGACGTGTCGCAATACATCAACCGCCTGCGCTCACGCGACTTCGACATGCTGGTCGGCAGCTTCCCGCAATCCACCTCGCCGGGCAACGAACAACGCGAATTCTGGGCGTCTTCCAGCGCCGACAAACCCGGCAGCCGCAACTACATGGGGCTCAAGGACCCGGCCGTCGACCAATTGGTCGAAGAGCTGATCGACGCCAACTCGCGCAAAAGCCTGATCGACCACGCCAAGGCCCTGGATCGCGTGCTGCAGTTCGGCTATTACGTGATCCCCAACTGGCATATCAAGACCTTCCGCGTGGCGTATTGGGACCATCTCGGCCATCCGAAGGTCCCGCCGCTCTACGACGTCGGCACCGCCACCTGGTGGGCCAAACCTGATGTAAAACCTGCCGTCACCCTGGACACGAGCGCCGATCCGGCGAGCGGAGGCGATTAAATGCTGGCCTATATTGTTCGCCGCCTATTACTGATCATCCCCACGCTGTTCGGGATTTTGTTGATCAACTTCATCATCATCCAGGCTGCCCCCGGCGGCCCGGTGGAACAGATGATCGCCAAGCTCGAAGGCTTCGAGGGCGCCACCAGCCGCATCGCCGGTGGCGGTGCCGAGGTCTCGGTGGCCGGTTCCAGCTACCGAGGCGCGCAAGGCCTGGACCCGGCCTTGATCAAGGAAATCGAAAAGATGTACGGCTTCGACAAGTCGGCGCCGGAACGCTTGTGGATCATGGTCAAGAACTACGCCCGGCTGGATTTCGGCGACAGCTTCTTTCGCGACGCCAAGGTCATCGACCTGATCAAGGAAAAGATGCCGGTGTCCATCTCCCTCGGGTTATGGAGCACGCTGATCATGTACCTGGTGTCGATCCCGCTGGGCATCGCCAAGGCCACGCGCCACGGCAGCCACTTCGACGTATGGACCAGCTCGGCAATCATCGTCGGCTATGCGATCCCGGCGTTCCTGTTTGCGATCCTGCTGATCGTGGTGTTTGCCGGCGGCAGTTACCTGGATTGGTTCCCCTTGCGTGGGCTCACCTCGAACAATTTCGATGAGTTGAGTTGGGGCGGCAAGGTCCTCGATTACTTCTGGCATTTGGCGCTGCCCGTCACCGCGCTGGTGATCGGCAACTTCGCGACCATGACGCTGCTGACCAAGAACAGCTTTCTCGACGAGATCAACAAACAATACGTGGTCACCGCCAAGGCCAAGGGCCTGACCAACCACCGCGTGCTCTACGGCCATGTGTTTCGCAACGCCATGCTGCTGGTGATTGCCGGCTTCCCCTCGGCGTTTATCGGGATTTTCTTCACCGGTTCGTTGCTGGTCGAAGTGATCTTCTCCCTCGATGGCCTGGGCCTGATGAGCTTTGAAGCGGCGATCAACCGTGACTACCCGGTGGTGTTCGGCACGCTGTTTATCTTCACCCTGCTGGGGCTGATCGTGAAACTGATCGGCGACCTCACCTACACCCTGGTCGATCCGCGTATCGACTTCGCCAGCCGGGAGCATTGAGATGAACCTGTCCCCCCTCAATCGCCGTCGGTTCGAACGGTTCAAGGCCAACAAGCGTGGCTGGTGGTCGCTGTGGCTGTTCCTGATTTTGTTCGTGCTCAGCCTGGGCGCGGAGTTGATCGCCAACGACAAACCGTTGGCCGTGCACTTCGACGGCGACTGGTACTTCCCGGCGCTCAAGCGCTACCCGGAAACCGCCTTTGGCGGCGAGTTCCCGCTGGAGGCCAACTACAAGAGCCCGTATATCCAGGAACTGCTCAAGGCCAAGGACGCCTGGACACTGTGGGCGCCGATCCCGTTCAGCTACCAGAGCATCAACTACGACCTGAAAGTCCCCGCCCCCGCGCCGCCTTCGAGCGTCAACCTGCTGGGCACCGATGACCAAGGCCGCGATGTATTGGCGCGGGTGATTTACGGCTTCCGCGTGTCGGTGCTGTTTGCCCTGACGCTCACCGTGCTCAGTTCGATCATCGGCGTGATCGCCGGCGCCTTGCAGGGCTTTTATGGCGGCTGGGTCGACCTGGCCGGGCAGCGTTTCCTGGAGATCTGGTCAGGCTTGCCGGTGCTGTACCTGCTGATCATCCTCGCCAGTTTTGTGCAGCCCAACTTCTGGTGGCTGCTGGGGATCATGCTGCTGTTTTCGTGGATGAGCCTGGTCGACGTGGTGCGCGCCGAGTTCCTGCGCGGGCGCAACCTCGAATACGTGCGCGCAGCCCGCGCACTGGGCATGCAGAACGGCGCGATCATGTTCCGGCATATCCTGCCCAATGCCATGGTGTCGACCATGACCTTCATGCCGTTCATTCTCACCGGCGCCATCGGCACCCTCACCGCCCTGGACTTTCTGGGCTTCGGCCTGCCGGCTGGCTCACCGTCATTGGGTGAACTGGTGGCCCAGGGCAAATCCAACCTGCAAGCGCCGTGGCTGGGCATGAGTGCCTTTGCCGTGCTGGCGATCATGTTGAGTTTGCTGGTGTTTATCGGCGAGTCCGCTCGCGATGCCTTCGACCCGAGGAAATGAGATGAATCAGGACAATCTGATCGAAGTCCGCGACCTCTGCGTCGAGTTCGTGACCGGCGAGCACCACCACCGCGTGGTCAACAACGTCAGCTTCGATATCAAGCGCGGCGAAACCCTGGCCCTGGTCGGCGAAAGCGGCTCGGGCAAATCGGTTACCGCGCACTCGATCCTGCGCCTGCTGCCCTACCCGCTGGCACGCCACCCGGCCGGCACCATCACCTACGCCGGGCAAGACCTGCTGACCCTCAAAGAGAAAACCATCCGGCATATTCGTGGCAACCGCATTGCGATGATTTTCCAGGAGCCGATGACCTCGCTGAACCCGCTGCACACCATCGAGAAGCAGATCAACGAAGTGCTCGGCCTGCACAAAGGGCTCACCGGTAAGGTCGCAACCCTGCGCACCTTGGAACTGCTCGAGATGGTGGGCATCCCCGAGCCGCACAAGCGCCTCAAGGCCCTGCCCCACGAACTGTCCGGCGGTCAGCGCCAGCGGGTGATGATCGCCATGGCCCTGGCTAACGAGCCCGAATTGCTGATTGCCGATGAACCGACGACCGCGCTGGACGTGACGGTTCAGTTGAAGATCCTTGAACTGCTCAAGGAGTTGCAGGCGCGCCTCGGCATGGCCTTGCTGCTGATCAGCCATGACTTGAACCTGGTGCGGCGTATCGCCCATCGCGTGTGCGTGATGCAAAAGGGTTGCATCGTCGAGCAGGCCGCTTGCGAGACGCTGTTCCAGGCGCCGCAACACCCTTACACCCAGGAGCTGCTGGCGGCGGAGCCCAGCGGTGGGCCGGCGAGCAATGAGGTCGGGCCGCCGTTGCTGGAAGTCGATGATTTGAAGGTGTGGTTTCCGATCAAGAAGGGCTTTTTGCGTAATACCGTGGATTACGTCAAAGCGGTGGATGGCATCAATTTCAGCCTGCCCCAGGGCCAGACCTTGGGCATCGTCGGTGAGAGTGGTTCGGGTAAATCGACGCTGGGCCTGGCGATTTTGCGGTTGATTGCCAGCAAAGGTGGGATTCGCTTTGAGGGCCACCAGTTGGACCGCCTGACGCAGCAGCAGGTGCGACCGTTGCGGCGGGAAATGCAGGTGGTGTTTCAGGACCCGTTTGGCAGTTTGAGCCCGCGGATGAGTGTCAGTGAGATTGTTGGCGAGGGGTTGCGGATTCACAAGATGGGCACGCCGGCTGAGCAGGAGGCGGCGATTATTGCAGCGCTTCGCGAGGTTGGGTTGGATCCGGAGTCGCGGCATCGTTATCCGCATGAGTTTTCCGGGGGGCAGCGGCAGCGGATCGCGATCGCCCGGGCGTTGGTGCTCAAGCCGCGGCTGATTTTGCTGGATGAGCCGACGTCGGCGTTGGACCGGACGGTGCAGCGGCAGGTGGTGGAGTTGTTGCGCAGTTTGCAGGCCAAGTACAACTTGACCTATTTGTTTATCAGCCATGATTTGGCGGTGGTCAAGGCGTTGAGTCACCAGTTGATGGTGGTCAAGCATGGGCAGGTGGTGGAACAGGGGGAGGCTTCGGCGATTTTTGCTGAGCCCAAGCATGCTTATACGCGGCAGTTGTTGGAGGCGGCGTTTTTGGTGCCCGCTGTTGTTGGGGTTGACTGAGTACATATCCGTTATTTGGGTGATGGCGGGTATGGGTTCCGCCCTTACGGCGGGTCACTTTTGAAAAGAGCCCAAAAGTAACCAAAAGGCTCTTGCCCCACCACTCGGCACCTCGCCTCCGGCTCGGTGTGCCCTCACGCAGGCTTTGGAGCGGGGGCCGCCGCGATGGGCCATCCTTGGCCCAGCGCGGCTAAACCGGCGTCCTGCCGGTTTACCCCCGCTCCAAAGCCTGCGTTCGGCCAGCGTGGTTTAACGGGGCGCCTAAGATCAAAATCAAGATCAAGATCTACAGCACGGCGGCCTAGTAGCCGACCTGAGTGGTTGAATCAAAAGCAAAAGCAGAGGCGGCCTGACGGCCGACCTGATCCTGGAAGCTGAACTCAATCAAATGTGGGAGGGGGCTTGCTTCCGATGGCGGTGTGTCAGTTGATGTAGCTGGTGAATGGCCCACCGCATTCGCGAGCAAGCCCGCTCCCACATTTTGAGCTCAGTACATCAGCTAGATGTGTGTACTCGGTCAAAGGTGGGAGCTGGCTTGCCTGCGATAGCATCAACTGGGTATGCCTGATGTACCGAGGTGTCTGCATCGCAGGCAAGCCAGCTCCCACAAAAAGCAGAGCACTGCGGTGCTGACAGCCAAACTCGGTCAAATTGTGGGAGGGGCGGTGCGACGGTTCGACTTGCTCCCGATGGCGGAGTGTCAGCCAGCTCATTTATAACTGACCCACCGCATTCGCGAGCAAGCCCGCTCCCACATTTGGAGCTCAGTACATCAGGTTGATGTGTGTACTCGGTCAAATGTGGGAGCTGGCTTGCCTGCGAAGGCATCAACTGGGTATGCCTGATGTACCGAGGTGTCTGCATCGCAGGCAAGCCAGCTCCCACAAAAAAGCAGAGCACTGCGGTGCTGGCAGCCAAACTCGGTCAAATTGTGGGAGGGGCGGTGCGACGGTTCGACTTGCTCCCGATGGCGGAGTGTCAGCCAGCTCATTTATAACTGACCCACCGCATTCGCGAGCAAGCCCGCTCCCACATTTGGAGCTCAGTACATCAGGTTGATGTGTGTACTCGGTCAAATGTGGGAGCTGGCTTGATCTGGCCTAATGAAATTGGACACATCAATAGGGCGCTATGATGGCGCCCAAATCTAAGGTGTGCATGATGATGCGAAAGTCCTATTCCAGCGAGTTTAAGCTCAATGCAGCAAGCATGGTGCTCGATCAAGATCAGCCTGTTCCCGAGGTCTGTGCCAACCTCGATATCGGCCCTACAGCCTTGCGCCGATGGGTTGAGCAGGTCAGGAAAGAACGTACAGGCTCAACGCTAGCTGGCACAAAGGCCATTACCGCCGACCAAAAACAAATACAGGGACTCAAAGCTCTGCTCAGGCAGAAAGAAAGGGATATCGAAATCCTAAAAAAGGCCAGTGTTCTCCTGCTTTTGGACTCCAAAGATCATTCCCTCTGATCAGCGAGCTAGGCGAACAGTATGGCATTTCGGATTGCTGCCGAGTGTTTGAAGTCAACCGCAGCAGCTACTACGCCTGGCGTCAGCGCCAGGGGAAAACCAACCCGGAGCGCGAAGCGCTCAAAGTTGTGCTGATCAAGTTCCACAAAGCCTCAAAAGGTTCAGCCGGCGCCCGAACGCTCGCCAAGGATATGCAGGGTGTAGAGCATAAAGTTGGACGCTACATGGCTAGTCGTTTGATGAAGGAAGCCGGGATCTCCAGCAGCCAACGCAGACCCCATAAGTACAAATCGTCGGGCGCTGAGTCGCTGATAGCTGAGAACGTGCTGGACCGTGAGTTTTATGTGGCGGATATCAACAAAGTCTGGTGCGCAGATATCACCTACATCCAGATAGGTAAACGCTGGCTCTATTTCTCCGTGGTTTTGGATCTATTTGCACGACGGGTGGTGGGATGGTCTTACTCATTGGTCGCCGATGCGACTCTAGCAAGTGTATCGCTGCGCATGGCCGTTGAGCTGAGAGGGCAACCGAAAGGCGTGCTGTTTCACTCAGACCAGGGATGCCAATACACCAGTCATAAATTCAGGGACGAACTGATGGCCCATGAGCTAAAGCAAAGCATGAGTCGAAAAGGCCAATGTTGGGATAACGCCCCGATGGAGCGCTTCTTTGGCAGTTTGAAATCCGAATGGGTCCCTGAAGACGGTTACGATTCAGAGTTCGAGGCCCGTGTTGATATCAACCGATATGTGGCGCGCTACAACAATGTAAGGCGCCACAGCTACAACGGATATCACTCGCCGGCAGCGGCAGAAAAGATGGCCGCTTGAGAACCGAAAAGAATGTCCAAAATTACTGGACCAGATCAGCTTGCCTGCGAAGGCATCAACTGGGTATGCCTGATGTACCGAGGTGTCTGCATCGCAGGCAAGCCAGCTCCCACAAAAAGCAGAGCACTGCGGTGCTGACAGCCAAACTCGGTCAAATTGTGGGAGGGGCGGTGCGACGGTTCGACTTGCTCCCGATGGCGGTGTGTCAGTCAGCTTATTTGTAACTGACCCACCGCATTCGCGAGCAAGCCCGCTCCCACATTTGGAGCTCAGTACATCAGGTAGATGTGTGTACTCGGTCAATGTGGGAGCTGGCTTGCCTGCGAAGGCATCACCTGGCTATGCCTGATGTACCGATGTGTCTGCATCGCAGGCAAGCCAGCTCCCACAGAAAAGCAGCTCTGCTTTTGATCTGTTCTTGCTGTGCTGTTGCCCTGCTTCTGCTTCAACCACTCAGGTCGGCTACTAGGCCGCCGTGCTCTTGCTTTTGATCTTGCTTTTGATTGTGATCTGAGGCGCCCCGTCAACCACGCTGGCCGCACGCAGGCTTGAATCCGTGGGTAACCCGGCAGGACGCCGGGTTAGCCGCGCTGGGCCAAGGATGGCCCATCGCGGCGGCCCACGGATTCAAGCCTGCGTGCGGGCACACCGAGCCTAAGCGAGGTGCCGAGTGGTGGGGCGAGGACTTTTTGGTTACTTTTTGGTCCTTCAAAAAGTGACCCGCTGTAAGAGCGGAACCATAGGCCGCCGTTACCTAAATAATGGATATGTACTCCACCAACAAAACATGGAACTTTGCCAACAAATAACCGCCTGAATCCGGTACGCTCACCCTTTTTATTCAAGGAGTTATTCCCCATGGCCAAAGCCACCGCCCGTCACATCCTCGTTTCCACTGAAGAAAAGTGCAACGAACTCAAAGCCCAGATCGAAGGCGGCGCCGATTTCGCAGAAATCGCCAAAGCCAACTCCAGCTGCCCTTCCAGCCGTCAAGGCGGCGACCTCGGTTCGTTCGGCCCAGGCCAGATGGTCAAAGAATTCGACACCGTCGTCTTCAGCGCCCCGGTCAACACCGTACAAGGCCCAGTGAAAACCCAGTTCGGCTACCACCTGCTGGAAGTCACCAGCCGCCAGGACTGATCCAGCCTGTGCTGATGCTATAAACAACGGCCCGCCTTTTGGTGGGCCGTTGTGCATGTGATGACTGGCGACGTTTAAGCCGTTAACGTACAAAAACCTATTCTTCACCCGGCGCTCAAGGCTGACAATGCGATTGGCTTTTTCCACAACACTCCTACGCTGCGCCCTGGCCCTGTTGCTGGCCAGCACCGCCGTGATCGCGGCCCCGCAGACCTACCTCACGGTCTACGGCGAACCGGCCAAATACCCCGCCGGTTTCACCCATTTCGACTACGCCAACCCCAACGCGCCCAAAGGCGGCAGCCTGCGACGCTCGGCCATCGAGATCGGGCGATTCGACCATGTGCTGCCGTACATCGACAAAGGCATCGGCGTCTCCCAGGTCGACGGCTGGCTCTACGCCCCGCTGGCCCAGCGCTCCCTGGATGAGCCCTACACGGTCTACGGCCTGGTCGCCGAAAAGATGGAACGCGCCGACGACGGCCTGTCGCTACGCTTTTACCTGAACCCCAAGGCACGTTTTGCCGACGGCAAGCCGATCACCGCCGAAGACGTGCGCTACAGCTTCGACCTACTGATGACCCAAGGCAGCCTGCGCTTTCGCACCCTGTTCGCCGACGTCAAACACGTCGAAGTCGAAGGCGAGCGCCAGGTACGGTTTGATTTTTCCAGCAATGAAAACCGCACCTTGCCCCTGGATATCGCCACCCTGCCGGTGTTCCCCGAGCACTGGTGGAAAACCCGCGACTTCGCCAACGGCGGCGGCTACGAGGCCCCGCTGGGCAGCGGCCCGTACAAGGTCAGCAAGATCGACTCCGGCGCCACCATCACCTTCACCCGCGACCCGGATTGGTGGGGCAAGGACTTGCCCGTCAGCCGTGGCCTGTACAATTTCGACCACCTGAGCCTGGAGTACTTCGGCGACACCGAAGTGGCCCGCCAGGTGCTGCGCGGCGGCGCCTACGACTTCAACCGCGAGTTCTCCGCCACCGGCTATTCCATCGGCTATAACGGCCCGGCCCTCGACGACGGCCGCCTGCAACGCGCGCACTTGGCCAAAGAGATGCCGCAACCGGCCCAGGGCTATGTGTTCAACGTGCAAAAGCCGATGTTCAAGGATCGCCGTGTGCGCCAGGCCCTGGCGATGTTGTGGGACTTCGAATGGGCCAACCGGCAGATGATGCGCAACCTGTACATCCGCCAGCAGAGCTATTTCTCCAACAGCCCACTGGCCGCGAGCCAGTTGCCGACTAAAGAGGAACTGGCGATTCTGGCGCCGCTGCGCGGGCAGATCCCGGACGAAGTGTTCACCCAGGTGTTCAAGGCCCCGGTCACCGACGGCAGCGGCATGATCCGCGACAAGCAGCTGCAAGCCCTGGCTTTGCTGGAGGAAGCGGGCTGGAAGCCGCAAGGTGACAAGTTGGTCAACGCCGAGGGCGAGCCGCTTGAGTTCACTTTCCTCAATACGCAAAACGGCCTGGAACGGCTGTTACTGCCGTACAAACGCAACCTGGCGCAAATCGGCATCACCTTGAATATTCGCCGCATCGACTCCTCCCAGTACGTCAACCGGCTGATGACCCGTGACTACGACATGATCGTCACCGGCTTCCCGGTCACCACCTCGCCGGGGATGGAGCTCTACAACTACTTCGGCTCCGCCGCCGCGTTTGACTCCGGCGCCAACAACTACATGGTGCTCCAGGACCCGGCCGTCGACACGCTGATCAAGGGCCTGGTCAAGGCCGACACCCAGGCGCAAATGCTCACCTACGCCCACGCCCTCGACCGGGTGCTGCAATGGAACTACCTGTGGATTCCCAACTACTACCCACCCGGCACCTCCGCCGCCTGGTGGAACCGCTTCGGCCGCCCGGCCATTGAGGCCAAAAACGACGAAGCCCTGGAAACCTGGTGGGAAATCAGCCCCACGCCGCTGACGAATGAGCAAATGACTGCCGAGTTGAAAAAACGCGGAGGTGCGCGCTGATGTTTGCCTATATCGTGCGGCGCCTGCTGCTGATCATTCCGACGCTGGTGATCATCCTGCTGGTCAATTTCGTGATCGTCCAAGCCGCACCTGGCGGCCCGGTGGAGCAAGCGATTGCCCACCTGCAAGGCATCGGCGGCGGTGCCGTCGGTGGCTCATCCGGCGAGGGCATCAGCAGTGGCTCGCGCGCCAGCCGCGGCCTGGACCCGAAGCTGATCAAGGACATCGAAAAACAATACGGCTTCGACAAGCCCGCACCGGAACGCCTGTGGCTGATGCTCAAGAGCTACGCGCAGCTGGATTTCGGCAACAGCTTCTTTCGCGGCTCGACGGTGATCGACCTGATCCTGGAAAAGATGCCGGTGACCATTTCCCTCGGCTTATGGGCCACGTTGATTACCTACCTGGTGTCGATCCCGCTGGGGATTCGCAAGGCAGTACGCCACGGCAGCAGTTTTGACGTGTGGAGCAGCACCGCCATCGTCATCGGTTATGCGATGCCGGCGTTCCTGTTTGCGATGTTTCTGATCGTGGTGTTTGCCGGCGGCACGTCGCTGAACTGGTTCCCGGTGCGCGGGCTGGTCTCGGAGAATTTCGAAGAACTGAGCACGGTGGGCAAGATAGCCGACTATTTCTGGCACCTGGTGCTGCCGGTCACCGCGTTGGTGATCGGCGGGTTTGCCACCTTGACCATCCTCACCAAGAACTCATTCCTCAATGAAATCACCCGACAATATGTGGTGACGGCCCGCGCCAAGGGCTTGAGCGAACGCCGTGTGCTGTACGGCCACGTGTTCCGCAACGCGATGTTGCTGGTGATCTCGGGGATTCCCCAGGCGTTTATCAGCGTGTTTTTCGCCGGTTCCCTGCTGATCGAAGTGATCTTTTCCCTGGATGGCCTGGGCCGCATGAGCTACGAAGCCGCCGTGTCCCGTGACTACCCGGTGGTGTTCGGCTCGCTGTTTATCTTCACCTTGTTTGGCCTGCTGATAAAACTCATCGGCGACCTCTGCTACACGCTGGTGGACCCGCGTATCGACTTCGCCGCGAGGAACGCCTGATGCTTAATTTGTCCCCGGTGGCGCGTCGGCGTTTCGAGCGCTTCAAGAAAAACCGTCGCGGCTGGTGGTCGCTGTGGTTGTTTATCGGCCTGTTTATCCTGACCCTGGGCGGCGAGTTGATTGCCAATGACAAACCCTGGGTGCTCAGCTTCAAGAACGAGCTGTATTTCCCGGTGCTCAAGCGTTACACCGAGCAGCAGTTCGGCGGGCAGCTGCCGTTCCAGGCCGACTACCGCAGTGACTACGTGCAAAAGCTGATCAAGCAGGACGGCGGCTGGATGCTGTTCCCGCCGATCCCGTTCAGCGATGACACGCCCAATTACGAACTGACCCGCCCTGCCCCCAGCCCGCCCTCAACGGTGAACTGGCTGGGCACCGATGACCAGTCGCGGGATGTGCTGGCGCGGGTGATCTTCGGCGCGCGGGTGTCGATTCTGTTCGCCCTGGCCCTCACGGCCATCAGCGCCGCCATCGGCATTGCCGCAGGCGCCTTGCAGGGTTACTACGGTGGCTGGGTGGACCTGCTCGGCCAGCGCATTCTGGAGGTGTGGTCGGGCCTGCCGGTGCTGTACCTGTTGATCATCCTCTCAGGGTTTGTTGAGCCGAATTTCTGGTGGCTGCTGGGGATCATGGCGCTGTTTTCCTGGCTGGCCCTGGTGGACGTGGTGCGCGCCGAGTTCCTGCGCGGGCGCAACCTGGAATACGTCAAGGCTGCACGCGCCTTGGGCCTGGGCGACGGCAAGATCATTCGTCGGCATATCCTGCCCAATGCCATGACCGCGACCTTGAGTTACCTGCCGTTTATTTTGACTGGGGCAATTTCAACCCTGAGCGCCCTGGATTTCCTCGGCTTCGGCATGCCCGCTGGCAGTGCGTCGTTGGGCGAACTGATCGCCCAGGGCAAGCAGAACCTGCAAGCGCCATGGCTGGGCCTGACGGCGTTTTTCACCTTGGCGCTGATCCTGTCGCTGCTGGTCTTTATCGGCGAGGCATTACGTGATGCCTTCGACCCACGTTCATGAGTGACTGCAGATGAACCTGATCGAAATTCGCGACCTCAGTGTCGCCTTCAGCGGCCAGACCGTGGTGCGCAACCTGTGCCTGGACGTGCGCCCCGGCGAATGCCTGGCGCTGGTGGGCGAGTCGGGCTCGGGCAAGTCGGTGACGGCCCATTCGATTTTGCAATTGCTGCCCGAAGCCGGCACTGAAACAACTGGCTCGGTGAAGTACCGCGGCCAGGAGCTGATCGGCGCGTCGGCGGCGACCCTGCAAAAGCTGCGCGGCAACCGCATTGCGATGATCTTCCAAGAGCCAATGACTTCGCTCAACCCGCTGCACAGCATCGAAAAGCAGATCGGCGAAACCCTGCTGCTGCACAAGGGGTTGGGCGGCAAGGCGGCGCAGGCGCGCATCCTCGAATTGCTCGAACTGGTGGGCATTCAAAAGCCCCAGGAGCGCCTAAAGGCGTATCCGCATCAGCTGTCCGGCGGGCAGCGCCAGCGCGTCATGATCGCCATGGCCCTGGCCTGCGAACCGGAACTGCTGATCGCCGACGAACCCACGACCGCGCTGGACGTGACGGTACAGCGCAAAATCCTGCTGCTGCTCAAGTCGCTGCAACAACGCCTGGGCATGTCGTTGCTGCTGATCAGCCATGACCTCAACCTGGTGCGCAGCATTGCCCAGCGCGTGTGCGTGATGCGCGCCGGGGAAATAGTCGAGCAGGCCGACTGCCAGACGCTGTTCAGCGCACCGCAACACCCTTACAGCCGCCTGTTGCTGGATGCAGAACCTGCCGGCGATGCGCTGTGCAGTGATGAGCGCGAAACGGTGTTGCAGGTGGACAACCTGACCGTGCAATTCCCTCTGAGCGGCGGTTTGTTCCGCCGCAAAACCTACTTGCGCGCGGTGGACGGCATCAGCCTCAGCGTGCAGCGCGGCAAGACCTTGGGGATTGTCGGCGAGTCCGGCTCGGGCAAATCCACCTTGGGCCAGGCGATCCTGCGTTTGCTCGACTCCACCGGCAGTATCCGCTTCCAGGGCGAAGCCCTTGACCCACTGAACAACCAGCAAATGCGCCCGTGGCGCAAGCAGATGCAGGTGGTGTTCCAAGACCCTTACGGCAGCCTCAGCCCGCGCATGTCGGTGGAGCAAATCATCAGCGAAGGCCTGGAAGTGCACGCGCCGTGCAGCTTGGCCGAACGCGACGCGCAAGTGATCCAGGTGCTCAAGGACGTGGGCCTCGACCCCGCCAGCCGCCACCGTTACCCCCACGAGTTTTCCGGTGGCCAGCGCCAACGCATCGCCATCGCCCGCGCCCTGGTGCTCAAGCCGGCGCTGATGCTGTTGGATGAGCCCACGTCTGCCCTCGACCGTACGGTGCAAAAACAAGTGGTGGCGTTACTGCGTGAATTGCAGGAGAAATACGGCCTCACCTACCTGTTTATCAGCCATGACCTGGCGGTGGTACGCGCCATGGCCCACGACATGATCGTGATCAAGGACGGCAAGGTGGTGGAACGTGGCGCGAGCCATGAGGTGTTTGAAGCGCCGCAGCACGCGTACACCAAAGAGCTGCTGGCGGCGGCGCATCTCCCTTTGTAGGAGCTGGCTTTGTGAGATTGTTCCCACGCTCTGCGTGGTAACACCGCCTGGGACGCTCCGCGTCCCGCACGCCAAGTGACGCAGAGCGTCACGGGAGGCGTTCCCACGCAGAGCGTGGGAACGATCACCGTTCACAGGATTCGCACGCATGAATAGCAACGAAAGCCTCAAGGATTACCAACAGGTTCGCGGCCTGGCCATCCAGTCGCTGTTCGAGATCATCGAGCAGTCCAGCGAAGGCACGGTGATCGTCGACCGTGACGCCAATATCGTGTGGATGAACGAACGCTACGCCAAGCGTTTCGGCCTCAAAAGCGCCGACCAAGCCATCGGCCAGCCTTGCGAACAGGTGATATCCAACAGCTTGTTGCGCCAGGTGGTGCGCAATGACCAGCCGATTTTGCTGGATATCCAGGACACGCCCAAGGGCCCGTTGGTGGTGATGCGCCTGCCGATCCATGACGATGCCGGCGCCGTGATCGGGGCGATTGGTTTTGCACTGTTCGATGAGCTGCGCAATCTGTCGCCGCTGATTGAGCGCTACCTGAGCATGCAGCAGGAGCTGGCGTCGACCCGCTCGCTGTTGCGTTCGCGGCAAAGCAAATACAACTTTGCGCACTTTATCGGCACCAGCGCGGCCAGCCTGGAAGTCAAACGCCGGGCGCGGCGCAGTGCGAGCGCCGAGTCGCCGGTGTTGCTGCTGGGCGAAACCGGCACTGGCAAAGAGCTGCTGGCCCAGGCGATTCACGGCGCCTCGCCGCGTGCGCACAAGGCCTTTGTCAGCATCAACAGCGCGGCGATACCCGGTGACCTGCTCGAAGCCGAGTTCTTCGGCACCGCGCCGGGCGCGTTTACCGGCGCCGACCGCAAGGGCCGTCCCGGCAAATTACAGATCGCCCAGGGCGGCACGCTGTTCCTCGACGAAATCGGCGACATGCCGCTGGCGCTGCAAAGCAAACTGCTGCGGGTGTTGCAGGAAAAGGAATACGAGCCGGTGGGCTCCAATGAAATGCTGCACAGCGATGTGCGGGTGATTGCCGCCACGTCCATGGACCTGCAAGCGGCGATCAAGCGCGGCGAGTTTCGCGCGGATCTGTATTACCGGCTGAATGTGCTGCCGATCCAGGTGCCGCCGTTGCGTGAGCGCCTGGACGATATTCCGGCGTTGAGCGAGGCGATTCTTGAAGAGCTGCGCAGCCAGCATGAACTGAACCCTGAGGCACTGGCGCTGCTGGCACAGCACGCATGGCCAGGGAATATCCGCGAACTGCGCAATGTGCTGGAGCGCGCGGCGTTGTTGAGTGATGGCCTGGTGTTGGATGCCATGGAGATTCGCGCGGCGATTGGCACGTTCAGCCCGGTGGCGCGTGACGCGGTGCAAACGGTCACGGGCGAGACGTTTGCGGCGGCGCGGGAGCGGTTTGATCGGCAGGTGATTGCGGCGGCGCTCAAGGCCTGTGAAGGGAATGTGGTGGAGGCGGCGAAGCGGCTGGGGCTTGGGCGGTCGACGCTGTATAAGAAAATGGTCGCCCTTGGCATTGCCTAGTCTCAAAACAGAGACCTAATTCCACCTATGAAGACAATCTAATGTGGGAGCGGGCTTGCTCGCGAATGCGCTGGTTCAGCCACAGATGTGCTGGCTGAACCGCTGCTTTCGCGAGCAAGCCCGCTCCCACATTGGGTCTTCACTTGTCTCCACATAGAGATTAAATTCAGAACCGCTGATCACAAATCAAATAATATCGTTATATTTCAACAATTTAAGTAATTGGCACACATCTCGCTATAGCCCCTCTCCAAAGCACCACCCCACAAAAATAACAACTCGATCTGGAGACACACCATGAGTGTGATCATTGCCCTGGCAGCGCTCGCGCTGTTGATGCTGGCTGCCTACCGTGGCTACAGCGTTATCCTGTTTGCCCCCATCGCCGCCCTCGGCGCCGTTTTGCTCACCGACCCGTCTGCCGTCGCCCCTGCGTTTACCGGGGTGTTCATGGAAAAAATGGTTGGTTTTATCAAACTGTATTTCCCGGTGTTCCTGCTCGGTGCGGTGTTCGGCAAGCTGATTGAGCTGTCGGGCTTTTCACGCTCTATCGTCGCGGCCGCGATCCGCTTGCTCGGCACGCGCCAGGCGATGCTGGTGATCGTGCTGGTCTGCGCCCTGCTCACCTACGGCGGCGTGTCGCTGTTTGTGGTGGTGTTTGCGGTGTACCCGTTTGCCGCGGAGATGTTCCGCCAGAGCAATATCCCCAAGCGCCTGATCCCGGCCACCATCGCCCTCGGCGCGTTTTCGTTCACCATGGACGCCCTGCCCGGCACGCCGCAGATCCAGAACATCATCCCCAGCACCTTCTTCAACACCACCGCCTGGGCGGCGCCGTGGCTGGGCCTTGTCGGCACAGTCTTCGTGTTCTGCGCCGGCATGCTTTACCTGGCGCGCCAGCGCAACAAGGCCCAGCGTGCCGGCGAGGGCTACGGCACCGAGCTGCGTAACGAGCCGGAAACCGCCGAAAACCTGAGCTTGCCCAACCCATGGATCGCGCTGTCACCGCTGATCTTGGTGGGCGTGATGAACCTGCTGTTCACCCACTGGATCCCGCAGTGGTACGGCAAGACCCACAGCCTCAGCCTGCCGGGCATGAGCGCGCCGGTGACCACCGAAATCGCCAAGCTGACGGCGATCTGGGCGGTGCAGGCGGCGTTGCTGGTGGGCATCGTGATGGTGCTGGTATTTGGCTGGTCGGCGATCCGCAGCAAGCTCGCCGAAGGCAGCAAAAGTGCGGTCAGCGGCGCGCTGCTGGCGGCGATGAACACCGCATCGGAATACGGTTTTGGCGCGGTTATTGCCTCGTTGCCGGGCTTTCTGGTGTTGGCGGACTGGCTCAAGGGCATTCCCAACCCGCTGGTCAACGAAGCGATCACCGTAACCCTGCTGGCCGGCATCACCGGTTCGGCCTCCGGCGGCATGAGCATCGCGCTGGCGGCGATGTCCGAGAGCTTTATTTCGGCGGCGCATGCGGCCAATATCCCCCTTGAAGTGCTGCACCGCGTCGCGGCCATGGCCAGCGGCGGCATGGACACCCTGCCCCACAACGGCGCGGTGATCACGCTGCTGGCAGTCACCGGGCTGACCCACCGCGAAGCCTACAAGGACATTTTCGGCATCACGATTATCAAGACCCTCGCGGTGTTCGTGGTGATCGGTACTTTCTACGCCACCGGCATTGTGTGAGGTTTTCATGACGACATTGAACGGCAAGACCGCCCTGGTTAGCGGCTCCACCAGCGGCATCGGCTTGGGCATCGCGCTGAGCCTGGCAGAGGCCGGTGCCAACCTGATCCTCAACGGTTTTGGCGATGCCAGCGCGGTGATCGCCCAGGTGCAGGCGTTCGGCGGCAAGGTCGGCCATCACCCGGCCGACGTCAGCGACCCGGCGCAGATCGCCGACATGATTGCCTACGCCGAGCGTGAGTTCGGCGGCGTGGATATCCTGGTCAACAACGCCGGCATCCAGCATGTGTCGGCGGTGGAGGACTTCCCGGCCGAACGTTGGGACTCGATCATCGCGATCAACCTGTCCTCGGTGTTCCACAGCACACGATTAAGTTTGCCGGGGATGAAGGCCAAGGGGTGGGGGCGTATCGTCAACATTGCCTCGGTGCATGGCCTGGTCGGCTCGGTGGGCAAGGCCGCGTATGTGGCGGCCAAACATGGTGTGATCGGTTTGACCAAGGTGGTGGGCCTGGAGACCGCTGCCAGTAACGTCACCTGCAACGCCATCTGCCCGGGCTGGGTGTTGACGCCGCTGGTACAAAAGCAGATTGATGATCGCGCGGCCAAAGGCGTCGATCCGCAGCAGGCCCAACATGACTTGCTCGCCGAGAAGCAGCCGTCGCTGGAGTTTGTGACGCCGCCGCAGCTGGGTGAGTTGGTGTTGTTTTTGTGCAGCGAGGCCGGCGCTCAGGTGCGCGGTGCGGCGTGGAATATTGATGGCGGCTGGCTGGCCCAATAAAGATCGTTCCCACGCAGAGCGTGGGAACGAGAACAAGAGACTTTGCTGATGTCCGAGATCCTCTGGCAACCCTCCCCCGAGCGCATCCGCAACACGCGGATGGACAAGTTCCGGCGTTTTATCAATGAACGTCACGGCCTGCAGCTGCCTGACTACCCCGCCCTGCACCAATGGAGCATCGACCAGCGCCCCGCCTTCTGGCAGGCCATCGTCGCGTACTTCGACGTGCAATTTCGCCACCCGCCCACCGCGACGTTGATCGAAGATGCCGAAATGCCCAGCGCCCAGTGGTTTCCCGGCGCCACCCTGAACTTTGCCGAACACTTGCTGCGCCGTCGCGATGATCACCCGGCGGTGGTCGCCATCAGCGAAGACGGCCAGCGCGAACAACTCACCTACGCCGAACTTGCCGAACACGTCGCCGGCCTGCAACACAGCCTGCGCGCAGCCGGTGTCGGCGTCGGCGACCGCGTGGCTGCGTGCATGCCCAATACCTGGCAAACCCTGGCAGGCATGCTTGCCACCACCAGCCTCGGCGCGATCTGGTCGTGTTCATCGCCAGACTTCGGCACCCAAGGCGTGATCGACCGCTTTGGCCAGATCGAGCCTAAGGTGCTGATCACCTGCGCGGGTTATCGCTACGCCGGCAAGGACATCGACCAGACGGCCAAACTGAATGAAATCCTCGAACGCCTGCCGTCCCTCGAGCAGTTGATTATCGTGCCGTACGCGCGGCCTCACGCGCGCGTCGAGGACTACCGGACACAGGCCAGGGTCGCGCTATGGAATGCCTTCTACCAACCCGGCGGCGAACCTGAATTCGTCGCGGTGCCGTTCGATCACCCGCTGTACATCCTCTATTCCAGCGGCACCACCGGCGTGCCCAAGTGCATCATCCACGGCACCGGCGGCGTGCTGCTCACGCACCTCAAGGAGCACGGCCTGCACGCCGACCTGTCGCGCGAGGATTGCCTGTTCTACTACACCACCTGCGGCTGGATGATGTGGAACTGGCTGGTGTCAGTGCTGGCCCTCGGCGCCACGGCCGTGCTGTATGACGGCTCACCGTTTCACCCCGGCCCCGAGCGCTTGATCGACCTGATCGACGCCGAAAAAATCAGCGTGTTCGGCACCAGCCCCAAGTTCCTTGCCACCCTGGAAAAGGCCGGCTTGCAACCTCGCGTAAGCCACGACCTGAGCAGCCTTAAAGGCCTGATCTCGACAGGCTCGCCGCTGTCACCGCAGAGCTATGACTACGTGTACCGCGAAATCAAGGGCGAGCTGTGCCTGTCGTCGATGTCCGGCGGCACCGATATCGTCTCCTGCTTTGTGATCGGCAACCCAGTGCTGCCGGTGCGCCGCGGTGAAATGCAGTGCAAGAGCCTGGCGATGGCCATCGAAGTGTGGGACGACCAGGGCAAGCCGTTGATCGGCAAAAAAGGCGAACTGGTGTGCACCCGGCACTTTCCGGCCATGCCGATAGGCCTGTGGAATGACCCGCAGCAGAAAAAACTGCGCGCCTCGTATTTCAACCAGTTTCCCGGTGTGTGGGCCCAGGGCGACTACGCCGAACAACGCCCGAATGGCAGCCTGCTGATCCACGGGCGCTCCGACGCGGTGCTCAACCCGGGCGGGGTGCGTATCGGCACGGCGGAAATTTATCGCCAAGTGGAGAAAGTCCCGCAGGTGCTGGAAAGCCTGGCCATAGGCCAACGCTGGCAGGACGATGTGCGCGTGGTGCTGTTTGTGCGCCTCAATGACGGCATCGAACTGGATGCCGCCCTTGAGCAGCAGATTCGCCAAGTGATTCGCGCCAATACCACGCCACGCCATGTGCCGGCGAAGATTCTCGCGGTCACCGATATCCCGCGCACCATCAGCGGCAAGATCGTCGAGTTGGCCGTGCGCAATGTGGTGCACGGCGAGCCGGTCAAAAACACCGATGCACTGGCCAACCCGCAGGCCCTGGAGCAATTTCGCGACCGCCCTGAGCTGGCGCAAGGATGAAAGGTTTCAGCGCAAAAGCACTCATTTGAAGACAAAGCCCCAATGCATGCTATTTTTCGAGGGGTAGTCAGCCGTTCCCGTCTCGCGGGATAATCGGCTTTTGTTGTACTTCAAAGTGTCAGATGTAGGGCTTTTTCATGAATGGAACATCCACCGGTAGCGAAGCCGCCGCATTGATTGCACGGCTGGACTGGGCACGAAGCCCCCTCGGTGAGGCCAATGATTGGCCGCAAAGCCTGCGCACAGCCGTCGATATCGTGGTGCACTCACCGATGCCGATGCTGCTGCTGTGGGGCCGCCAACTCACTCAGCTCTACAACGATAGTTTTGCCGCGCTCGCGGGCAACAAACACCCCGGCGCCCTGGGCCAGCCGGCGCATGAGACCTGGCCGGAACTGGCGAGCTTTACCGCACCGGTCTACGACGCGGTCCTGACCGGCCAGGTGCGCACCTTCAGCGAACAGCGCTTCGTGCTGCAACGCAACCATCGCGACACCGAAATCTGGCTCGACCTGACCTACAGCCCCGTGCGCGATGAAAGCGGTGCGGTGGCCGGCATCCTGGTCACCGCCATCGAAACCAACGAACGCCGCAGCAAAGCCCTCGAGCTGCAACAGCGCTCCGAAGACAGCCTCAAGGCCCAGCACAACAGCGAGCAACGCCTGCAGCTGGCACTGGCGGCTACGGACGCAGTGGGCACCTGGGATTGGGATATCGGCGAAGACCGCTTTATCGCCGACGCCCATTTCGCCTACCTGCACGGCGTTGACCCCAGTGACGCCGGCCTCTTGCCGATCAGCGACTACCTGCAAGGCGTACACCCCGAAGACCGTGGCATGGTGGCGCGCAGCATCAAGCATTGCATCACCTTCGGCACCGAATACGCCGAGGAATATCGCCTGCTGCAAGCCGACGGCCAAGTGCGCTGGGTGTTTGCCCGCGGCCGCTGCTACAAGGACCATCAAGGCCGCCCGGCACGCTTTTTAGGCGCCGCGCTGGACCTGACCGAGCGCAAACATACCGAACAGGCGTTGCGCCAAAGCCAGACCGAGCTGCAGTTGATCATCAACGCCATGCCGGTGTTGATCGGCTATGTCGATCACGAACAGCGTTTTCGCCTGAACAACAGTGCGTACCTGGAGTGGTACGGCATGACGCCGCAAGAGCTGTACGGCAAGAGCATCCGCGAAGTGATCGGCGACGAGCTGTACGCCGGGCGCGAGGACAAGATCGCCGCTGCGCTGCGGGGCAAAGCCTGCAGCTTCATGACGGTTACGCCGCACCACGACGGCCGGCCGCGCCATGCATTGATGAAGTACCTGCCGCGCTTCAGCAATGACGGCTCGGTGAACGGTTTCTACATCTTTGTGATCGATGAGACTGAACGCAAACTCACCGAAGAAGCCCTGCGCAACCTCAACGAAAACCTCGAAGAACGTGTGGCCCAGCGCACCCAGGCGCTGGCCGAGGCCAACCAACGCCTGCAAAACGAGATGTTCGAACGCGAGCGCGCCGAAGATGCCCTGCGCCATGCGCAGAAAATGGAAGCGGTGGGCCAGCTCACCGGCGGCATCGCCCATGATTTCAACAATATGCTCACCGGGATTATCGGCAGCCTGGACCTGATGCAACGCTACATCGCTGCGGGGCGTAGCGACGAGATCGGCCGGTTTACCGATGCGGCGGTGTCCTCCGCCCACCGCGCGGCCGCCCTCACCCATCGGTTGCTGGCGTTTTCACGGCGCCAGTCGCTGGACCGTCGCCCGCTGGACCCAAACCAACTGGTGGCGTCGCTGGAAGACTTGTTCCAGCGCACTAAAGGCGCGCATATCGAGCTCAAAGTGGTACTGGGCCGCGATATCTGGGCGGTGAACACCGATGCCAGCCAGTTGGAAAATGCCCTGCTTAACTTGGTGATCAATGCGCGCGATGCAATGCCCGACGGCGGCGAATTGCTCATCGAAACCGCCAACAGTTACTTGGACGGCACCGACATCACCACGCTTGAGCCGGTCAAGGCCGGGGATTATGTGATGCTCGGCGTGAGTGACAACGGCAGCGGCATGGCGCCGAAGATTCTGGCCAAGGCGTTCGACCCGTTTTTCACCACCAAACCCATCGGCCAAGGCACTGGCCTGGGGCTGTCGATGATTTACGGGTTTGCCCAGCAATCCGGTGGCCACGTGACCATTCAAAGCGAGCCGGGCCAAGGCACGTGCGTGCGCCTGTACCTGCCGCGCCTGCATGGCACCGCGCTGGAAAGCAACCTGCCGGCGCATCTGAGCGAAGCGCCGCTGGCACTGGCCGGCGAAGCGGTGGTGGTGGTCGAAGATGACCCCGCCGTGCGCATGCTGGTGGTCAATGTGCTGGACGAATTAGGCTACACCGCCCACCAGGCGGCGGATGCACGCACCGCGCTGCCGTTGCTGGAGTCGGATCTGCGTGTGGACCTGCTGGTGACCGATGTCGGCCTGCCGGGCATGAACGGCCGCCAATTGGCGGAAATCGCCCGCCAGCACCGGCCCGGCCTGCGTGTGTTGTTCATGACCGGTTACGCCGAAAAAGCCGCCGAGCGCCAAGGCTTCCTGGAAGACGGCATGGACATGGTCGCCAAGCCGTTTTCCATCGACCTGCTGGCGACGAAAATCCGCAGCATGATCAGCGTCGACGAATGACTTCAGGCATAATCGCGCGCCCTTCCGTTTGACCGTTGCAAGGTAACAACATGAAAGCCCAAGCCCGTCACATCCTGGTGAAAACCAGTGAAGAAGCCGAACAGCTCAAGCAGCGCATTGCCAAGGGTGAAGCGTTTGATGTGCTGGCCAAGAAATACTCGACCTGCCCGTCCGGCAAGCGCGGCGGTGACCTGGGTGAAGTGCGACCAGGGCAGATGGTCGGGGCGATTGATGCGGTGATCTTCAAGAAGCCGGTGAAGGTGGTGCATGGGCCGATCAAGAGTAAGTTTGGGTATCACTTGGTGCAGGTGTTTTACCGCGACTGACCAGCGATCGTGCCCACGCTCTGCGTGGGCACGCAGCCAGGGACGCTCCGCGTCCCAGAAGCGGACGCGGAGCGTCCGGTGAGGCATTCCCACGCGAAGCGTGGGAACGATCAGTTCACCGACTATCTTGGGATCAAAGCCCCAGGCACTTGGATGACCCGGCTCGCCAGCCGATGCCCGGCCAAGGCCGCTTCCTCTGGCGACTCACCTTTAAGCCGACTGGCCAAATACGCCGCACTGAACGAATCCCCCGCCGCCGTAGTGTCCACCACCTTCTCGACCTTCAGCGCCGGCACGGCAAAGCGCTTGCCATCACAGCGGATCAAACAGTCATCCGCCCCACGCTTGAGTACCACCTCTGCAATCGCCGGGTACGCCGCAAAGACCTGCTCGCTGTCGGCATGACCAAACAACGCACGCTCGTCGTCCTCGGTCAGCAAGGCAATATCCACCTCGGCCAACACCGTGTGATACGCCACGCGCGCCGCCTCGACGCTGGCCCACAAACGTGGCCGGTAGTTGTTGTCGAACACCACTTTGCCAGCGCGCTTGCGGGTCTCGATCAGGGTGTGCAGTAAGCGCGCACGCCCGATTTCACCGAGTACCGCCAGGGTGATGCCGCTGAAATACACCACGTCGTAATCCGCCAGGGCGGCCAGGATCGGTTCGGCGGCCGGGGTGGTGAAGCAGTCGCGCACGGCGGCTTCGTTACGCCAATAGAGGAATTTGCGTTCGCCATTCGCGTCGGTCTGGATGCAGTACAAACCTGGCAGGCGCCCAGCCAGGCGCTGCACCAGGCTCAGGCCCAGGCCTTCTTCGGCCCACTGTTGGCACATGGCATCGCTGAAACTGTCATCGCCCAAGGCGGTGACGTAGTCGACCGCGCCGACAGCGCCCAACTCACGGCGCAGGTAGACGGCTGCGTTGAGGGTGTCGCCGCCGAAGCTTTGTTGGAGGTCGCCAGAGGCGCGGTGTTGGAGTTCGATCATGCATTCGCCGATGAGGGCGATGCGTGGTTGTGTGTTCATGCCTGGGTCTCTCGGTGTTCTGGAGGGCCTCTTCGCGAGCAAGCCCGCTCCCACATTTGATTGCATTTCAACTGAAGGAACTCGGTCGAATGTGGGAGCGGGCTTGCTCGCGAAGGGCGCGACGCGGTTTAGAAGCGGGTATGCAAGGACTCAACCACCTGCAACTGCTCATCCACCAGGCAGCCCACCTGCCACTTGTCGAAGGTCAGGCACGGATGCGAAGTGCCAAAGGAAATGATGTCGCCAATACGCAGCTCAACCCCAGGCGCCACGGTCATGAACGCGTGCTGATCCATCACCGCGGTGACCTTGCACGCGGTCACGTCATCACCTTCAGCCGGGACAATACCGGCCTTGTAGCGCTTGAGCGGCACAGGTAAACCAGCGTCGTAGGCCACATCACGCTTGCCCAGGGCAATCACTGCAAAGCCTGGCTCGGGCATCGATTGCACGTGGGCCCAGACTTCCAGCGCCGGGCGCAGGCCTTCATTGAGGTCACTGCGACGGTCGAGCACGCAGCATTGCGCCTCTTTGTAGATGCCATGGTCGTGGGCCACGTAGCTGCCAGGGCGCAGCACGCTGAGGAAACGGCCAGCGGCGTTTTGCTCTTCAAAGGATTCGGCGATCAGGTCGTACCAGGCCGAGCCCGAGGCGCTGATGATCGGCTTGGGCAAGTCGAAGGCGCCGTTGTTTTGCAGATCCACCGCCAAACGCACCAGGCTGGCGGCGAAGTCGCGGATGCCGCTGATGGCGTGCTCGCCATGGATCACGCCTTCGTAGCCTTCAATGCCGGTGAGGGCCAGGGCGGGTTGGGCTTTGATCGCCTTGGCCAGCTCGCGCACTTGCTGTTCGCTGCGGCAACCGCAACGGCCGCCGACCACGCCGTACTCGATCATCACGTTCAGGCGCAGGCCACGGGCGGCGAAAAACAGCCCCAGGTCGGCGACGTTGTCCGGGTGATCGACCATGCAGTGGAAGTCGAAATCCTTGTCGGCCAGCAGGTCAGCGATCAACGCCATGTTCGGCGCGCCAACCAGTTGGTTGGCCATCAACACGCGGCGAATGCCACCGGCATAGGCGGCGCGGGTCTGCACGGCGTTGGCCAGGGTGATGCCCCAGGCGCCCGCCTCGATCTGGCGCTGAAACAACGCCGGCATCATGCTGGTTTTGCCGTGGGGCGCGAGTTCTGCGCCGCTGTTGCTGACAAATGCCTGCATCCAGCGAATGTTGTGTTCCAGGGCGTCGCGGTGCAGCACCAGGGCGGGCAGGCTGACGTCGCGGACCAGGTGGGCGCCAACGGCGGCGGCGCCTTTTTCAACGGCATTGAGGGCAGACATAAAAACTCCTATTCGTTGATGCGACGGGCCAGGTTGTTGGCGCTGTCGATCAACACCCGGCGATAGTCGTTGTAATTTTTAATCGCGTCGGCCCGTGGGGCGACGATGCACAAGGTCGCAATGCTGATGCCTTGCGCGTCCCGCACCGGGGCGGCGAAGCAATGGGTAAAGGTGTCGGCCACGCTGTCGAAGGAGAAAAACCCGTCGAGTGTGGCCTGGCGAATTTGCGCCAGGAAGGTTTCCAGCGCCAAGCGCTGGCCGTCCGGCAGGATGAAGTCGTCGTAGTCGATCAGGTCGATGATTTGCTGATCGCTCAAGTGCCCCAGCAGCAGGCGCCCGGAAGCGGTCCACGGGATCGGCGCGTTTTCGCCGATGTCCGACGAGATGCGGAAATGCCGCTCGCCCTCGCGCATCAGCGCCACCGTGTATTTGCGCCCGTTGAGCAGGCACATTTGCGCGGTTTCGTGGGTTTGGCTGACGATCTCCTGCAAGGCGTGGTCGGCCTCGCGGGTCAGGTCAAAATGGCGCAGGTGCGCCTGGCCAAGGAAGTACAGCTGGCGGCCGAGGTAGACGTGGCCGTCCTTGCCCACAGTTTCGAGGATGCGCCGCTCCAGCAAAGACGCGACCAGTTCGTAGACCGTGGATTTGGGGCTGCCGATGCCGCTGGCAATATCATTCGGGCGCAGGGGCTGGCCGATTTCCTTGAGAAAATCGAGGATGTCGAATGCACGGTCCAGGCCTTTGGCGCGGCGTTTGATGGTGTCTTCGGTCATGGCAGTGTGTGGTCCCGTTAAAAGATGTTGCTATCAACACAGATCCCCTGTGGGAGCGGGCTTGCTCGCGAATGCGGTGGATCAGTTACAGATGCATTCACTGACACACCGCATTCGCGAGCAAGCCAGCTCCCACATTGGATCTACGGTGATCTCAAGAGTGGGGGCATTTAGCCTTTTTTCTTGTAGGCCACGCAATCAATCTCGACCTTGCAGTCGACCATCATGTTGGCCTGCACACAGGCGCGCGCCGGGGCGTGCTCCGGGGTGAAGTATTCGCCGAATACCTTGTTGAAACTCCAGAAGTCGCGTGGGTCTTCCAACCATACGCCCACGCGTACGACGTCTTTGAGTTCGTAGCCGGCTTCTTCGAGGATCGCCACCACGTTGCGCAGGGTCTGGCGGGTTTGCTCAACGATGCCGCCATTGATGATTTCACCGTCCACCGCTGGCACTTGGCCCGAGACGTAGAGCCAGCCGTCGGCTTCCACCGCACGTGCGAAAGGACGGGGCTGGCCACCGCCGGCGGTGCTGCCGGTGCCGTAACGAGTAATGCTCATAAAGTTGCTCCTGATTAAAAACGAATGTTCTTTAAAAATTCCGCCAGGCGCGGTGATTGCGGGCGTTCGAAGATGTCCTTCGCGCTGCCCTGCTCTTCGATGCGGCCCTGGTTCATGAATACGATCTTGTCCGATACTTCGTAGGCAAAGCGCATTTCGTGGGTGACCAGCAACATGGTCATGCCCTCTTCCGCCAGGCCCTTGATTACGCTGAGGACTTCGCCCACCAACTCCGGGTCGAGGGCCGAGGTGACTTCGTCGAACAGCATCAGGCTTGGGTTCATCGCAATCGCACGGGCAATCGCCACACGCTGTTGCTGGCCGCCGGACAACTGACCGGGGAAGTGATTGCGCCGTTCCAGCAGGCCGACGCGGTCCAGCCATTTTTCGGCCAGGGCCACGGCTTCGTCCTTGCCCATCTTCTTGACCTTGAGCAGGCCGAGGGTCACGTTTTGCAAGGCGGTAAGGTGCGGGAACAGGTTGAATTGCTGGAACGCCATGCCGGTCATCGCGCGGTGCTGGGCAATCACGCGCTCGGGGTGACGCACGCGCTTGCCGGCGATTTCGCTGTAGCCGATGGACTCGCCGTCCAGGGTGATCTGCCCGCCCTGGAATTCTTCCAGCAGGTTGACGCAACGCAGCAGCGTGGTCTTGCCCGAGCCGCTGGAGCCGATCAATGTGACCACGTTGCCGCGCTGCATGGACAGGTCGACGCCCTTGAGCACTTCGACCTGGCCGTACTGTTTACGCAGGCCGCGAATGTTCAGCAGCGGTGGGTTGGTTTGAGGTTGATTCATGGCAAGGCCACCCGCTTTTCAATGTAGCGCCCGAATAACTCGATGGCGTAGTTGATGACAAAGAACAGAAACCCGGCGAACAGGTAGAACTCCAGGGTCATGAAGGTACGTGCGATCACTTGCTGAGTGCTCAGCAGCAATTCAGCCACGCCGATCACCGAGAGCAAGGTCGAGGCCTTGACGATTTCCGTGGAAGAGTTGACCCAGGTCGGCAGGATCTGGCGCAACGCTTGAGGCAACAGCACGTAACCCAGGGATTGGTAAAACGTCAGGCCAATCGCCTTGCCCGCTTCCAGTTGCCCACGGGGAATTGCCTGCAACGCACCGCGCACGATTTCCGAGACGTGGGAGCCGCAGAACAACGTCAGCCCGACGGCACCGGCCTGAAACGCAGTGATCTGCCAACCGAGCGCCGGCAGCATGTAAAAACACGCCAACACCAGCACAAACACGGGCGTGCCACGGATCAGGTCGACATACAGACGAAACGGCGCGCGCATCCAGAATTTGCCGTAGGTCAGGATCAACCCGGCGACAATGCCGATCAGCGTGCCGAAGATAATGGCCAGCGCCGACACAGACACGCTGGCCTGAAAGCCCGCCCAGAGGGTATCCCGGGCGATCCACAACTCATGCAACCAGCTTGGGGATTCGTACATGGAAACCTTCCTTAACGACGGATCGCCAGACGCTGTTCCAGGTAACGGAGCAGCATGGCAATGAGGTAACAGGCAGCCACGTAGAGCGCGGTCGTGACCATCCAGGTTTCAATCACCCGGTAGCTTTCGACGTTGATCTTGCGGGCGTAGTAAGTCAGCTCGGGCACCGCGATGGCGGCGGCCAGGGAGGTGTCCTTGAACAGCGAAATGAAGTTGTTCGACAGCGCGGGCAACACATTGCGCAGCATTACCGGCACGGTGATGTAGGCGCGGATACGCCATTCGCCCAGGCCAATCGCCAAGCCGGCTTCACGCAAGCCTTTGGGAATGTTCAACAGGCCGGCACGAAACACTTCGGTCAGGTAGGCACCGGCGTACAGCGACAGGGTGATGATGAACGAGGGGATTTTGTCGAGACGAATCCCCAGTGACGGCAATGCAAAGTAGATCAACAAGATCAGCACGAGGATCGGCGTATTGCGGATCACCGTCACGTACACCGAGGCGAAGATGCGCAACGCACGGTGCCTGGACAGCATGGCGAACGCCATCATCAAGCCGATCACGCAGCCAATCGCGATCGACAGCAGTGCCAGCTCAAGGCCCAGGCCGAGCCCCGCCAGCAAGCTGGGGAAATCACGCCACACGGCGGCAAAGTTCAACTGATAGTTCATGGTCGGCAGTACCTGATTGGGGCGCCGTCAGCGACGCCCCAGGGTTTACGATTTACTTGAACTCAACCGGGAAACCGATCGCAGGCTCTGGCAAATCCACACCGAACCACTGCTTGAACGAAGCTTTGTAGGTCGGGAACTCCACGCCGGTCATGGCTTCATGCAGCGCGGTGTTGACGAAGTTCAGCCAGTCCTGGTCGCCACGCTTGACGGCGCACGCGTAGGTTTGCGGGCTCCAGGCGTAGGTCGGGCTGCGGTAGCGACCTGGGTTCTGCACCATCAGGTACTTGACCGAGGATTGGTCGGTGGCGGCGGCATCGGCGCGGCCGGAGTTCACGGCCTGGTACATCAGGTCGACGCTGTCGTACTGGTCGACCTTGGCCTTGGGCAGAGCCTGGTGCACCAACTCTTCGGCGTAGACGTTTTGCAGCACGGCCACGGTGACGCCATCGCCAGCGGCTTGCAGGTCTTCGATTTCTTTGTATTTGCTGTTGTTCGGTAACAGCAGGCCTACGCCTTCGCGGTAGTACGGCAAGGTAAAGGCAACCTGCTGCGCACGGCTGGCGGTGACGGTGATGAACTGGCAACTCATGTCGACCTTATCGGTCAGCAGGTTGGGAATACGCGCGTCGGAGGACTGCACCACAAATTCGACCTTGCTCGGGTCGTTGAACAAGCCTTTGGCCACGATACGGCCGATGTCGATATCAAAACCCTGCAACTTGCCATCCGCTCCCTGGAAGTGCCACGGCGCATTGGTACTGCCTGTACCCACGATGAGGTGCCCACGCTTGAGCACATCATCGAGCTTGCTGTCCGCCGCGTGCACGATGCTTGCGAGGGAAGCCGATGCGGCGAAGAGAAAAACACACGCTTTAAACACGGAAGGTCGGTGATGCATGACAAGCACTCCAGGAGTTGTGTATTCCGCTATACCGGAACTTAGTATGTAACAACGGAATAGACAGCAGAAAGTGTGCCACACGCAGTAACAGAAAAATATGGAAGGAATAAATTCGTTTTAAATCAATTGGATAAGTATTCAGAGGGGATGAGGCGCTGTGCCAGTAGGTGCAATCCTGTTGCTACTCAGGGCCACACAGTGGGGTGACAGAGTGAGGTGGCGCACCACGGCGGCGTTACCGTGCACCGAAGCGGTGCTGTTATTGTTCCCCTGTGGGAGCGGGCTTGCCCGCGATAGCGGTGGGTCAGTCGCCATCAATGGTGGCCGAGCTGACGCATTCGCGGGCAAGCCCGCTCCCACAGGGGATTTCCGTTGCTTTTGAGCATTGTGTAGGTGTGGCTGATTTTTTGGGTTGGGCTAGGCTGGGGGATATCTGTGTGCAGGAGCCGGGCGTGATGAAGGTAAGAATTTTGGTGGTTGTGATGTGTTGGTGGGTGGCCGGTACGGCCTCGGCCAGTAATGATCGGCGCGAATGCAAGGAAGAATTAACCAAGCTGAAAGAGGCTTACAGCACCGATTACACCAGCCAGAACCACCAGGGTTACCGCAAGGCGAAGGCGTCGCGGGATAACGAGGAATACAAGAAATGCGCGAGTCAGGCGCGCAAGGCCCGCGAACGCGTGGAGCGTGCGGGGGATGCGTGAAGGTGTCTACCTGTGAAGGTTGACAGTAGACGGTGGTGATCTCTCGATTTAGCGTACCCCACAGAGCCATTTTGGTGGGTGCACAAGGAGATTGTCATGGGCGCTGCAAACACGGTTATCAATCACCCCAACGAATACCGACAGATCGTTAATCAACACCCGTTGGTTTTCGTGCTGTTTGTTTCTAAGGACTGCACAGCGTGCCAAGGCGCCAACAAACGCTTTGAAGATATTGCCAGCCAATACACCGGCCATGTGAAAAGCATGATTCTGGACAAGAGAGAAACTCCGCAGATCAAAGAGTTAGGAGAGATCGGTACACCAACGCTGGTGGTGTACCAAAATGCCGAGGAGGTCAAAAGATTCATGGGAATCGGTGCCCCTGAAGACCAAAAAGACTACCTGAAGGGTATTTTCAGCCACTATGTCAATGACACACCACTTCCCACCCTTCCCTTCTACTTTTAAGCCGGCTTCCCGGCTTACGTATCACTCGCCAGAGGCACCAACAGCACCTGCGTCACCCGGCGCTCCTCAACCGCTGCCACGGTCAGGCGCCAGCCTTCATACTCAAGGCTGTCGCCAACCATCGGCAGGCGATCCAGCAGGCTCATCACTAAACCTGCCAGGGTCTGGTAGTCCTGGGTCGCCATCACCTTGAGGCCGGTGCGTTGGCGAATCTGGTTAAGGTTCAAAGCGCCATTGGCACGAAAACCTTGACCTTCCTCGACAATATCCGGCCCTTCGATTTCGCTGGCATCCGGCAGCTCACCGGCGATGGATTCGAGAATGTCGGTCATGCTCAACACGCCCATGAAGTCACCGAATTCGTTGATCACAAACGCAATGTGGGTAGATTCCTGACGCATCTGCTCCAGGGCGTTGAGGATCGAAAAGCTCTCGAGCAGGTTGATCGCACGGCGCGCCAGGTGCTCAAGGTTCGGCTCGTTGCCGGCCAGGTATTCCTTTAGCAACTCCTTTTTGTGCACGAAGCCTAATGGCTCATCGACAGCGCCATTGCGGATCAACGGCAGCCGCGAGTAAGACGAATGCATCAGTTTCAGGCGGATAGTGTCGCGATCGTCCGCCAGATCAATACAGTCAACCTTGGCCCTTGGCGTCATCAGCGTGCGGATCGGCCGCTCGGCCAATTGCAACACGCCGCTGATCATCACGCGCTCGCGTCGATCAAACAGCGGGCCCTCGGTGGCACCCGGCTCACCCATCAAGTCAGCAACGTCGTCATCCATGCCCTCGACCGCCAGACTGCGGCCGCCCAGTAAACGCATCACCGCATGCGCGGTGCGTTGGCGCACCGGCAACGTGCCTTGCGCCGACTTCTTGCGACGGGCACGGGCAAGCTGGTTGAACAGTTCCACCACAATCGAGAAACCCATGGCCGCGTACAAGTAGCCTTTGGGTACGTGGAAACCCAGGCCTTCGGCGGTCAGCACCAGGCCGATCATCATCAGGAAACTCAGGCACAACATGATCACGGTGGGGTGCGAGTTGACGAAACGCGTCAACGGCTTGCTCGCGACAATCATCAGACCGATGGAGACGATCACCGCGATCATCATCACCGCCAATTCATCGACCATGCCCACGGCAGTGACCACCGCATCGAGGGAGAACACCGCATCGAGCACCACGATCTGCGCGACAATCGGCCAGAACATTGCGTAAGTGGCATTGCCCGCGCGTTGGGCCACGTGGCCTTCAAGGCGCTCGTGCAATTCCATGGTGGCCTTGAACAACAGGAACACACCACCAAACAACATGATCAAGTCACGGCCAGAGAAGCCTTTGCCGAACACCTCGAACAATGGCTGGGTGAGGGTCACCATCCAGGAAATACTCGCCAGCAAGCCCAGGCGCATCAGCAATGCCAAGGACAAACCGATCAACCGCGCCCGGTCGCGCTGCTCCGGCGGCAGCTTGTCTGCCAGGATCGCGATAAACACCAGGTTGTCGATGCCCAGCACCAGTTCCAGCACAATCAAGGTCAACAGGCCGAGCCAGGCCGTTGGATCCGCTAACCATTCCATTTATAGAGTCTCGTAATTGATTTCAGAATGCCGGACACGGCAAGACGCGGTCAGTGGACCGGGACAAGGTTAGCAGTCGGAATACGGGGTGCTTGAGCGGGAACGGCGACAGTGAATGTCTTGGGGAAAGACGACTGGGAGGCTCCGAGAGGGTGTTCATGCAAGTCCTGCGGTAAGAAAAGGACTTGAATCGTACAGTCGAAACCTAAATTTCCCACACCGCAAAACTATTACAAAATCTGTCTTTCAAGCGCACACAAAACCCATGTGGGAGCTGGCTTGCCTGCGATGCAAACAACTCGGTCTCTGCGTAAAACCCAGGTGATGCTATCGCAGGCAAGCCAGCTCCCACACAAGCCCGCTCCCACATTTTGCTCTGCGTCGCGTCAGGATTTACGCGTCGCATCATCCAGCGCCAAAATCGTGTGGGCGTTAGTCACCGTCGTCGCCAGTGTATTAATCACCCCCGAGCGCAACGCCCCCAGCGTCGCCGCCGCCTTGGTGTTCTCACTGGCAATCGCCACCACATCCGGGATGCGAAACAACTCTTGCACCGTCAACCCGATCACCCGCCCTTGAATCGCGTTGACCGCCGGCTGCCCGTGTATGTCGATAAAGTCATAGCCCATCATGTCGCCCACCGTACCGGACAACCGCGCCTGGGCGATTTCCTGCGGCGAGAACCAGCCCATGCGCACCATATTGCTGTTCTCGCTCATATCACCAATGCCGATCAGCGCGATGTCCGCGCGCCGCGCCCGATCCAGGGTCGAGCGCACCGTGTCGTTGTTGATCAGCACCCCACGCAACTCCGGGTTCGCCACCAGCGCCGGGGCGTACAGGCTTTCACTCTCGCCGCCAAAGCGCAGGGCCAGGCGCCGACAAATGTGGTCCGGGTTCATGTATTCGCCAGCCTTGAGCGAACCACCGATGGCGCAGACAAACGTGCAATTGCGCGTCACCGGCAAAAACACGTTATCCGCCACGGCGCCGACGTTACGCCCCATGCCCACGGCGACGATCATGCCGTCGCTCAAGGTTTTGTTCAGGTAGTTGGCCACCAGGCTGGCCACAGCCGAGCGCTGGGTGTCAGGGTCGCTGTGGTCGACGGCGATCAACGCGCGGTCGAGCTTGAAGCGCTGCACCAACGCCTGCTCAAGTTCGTTGTTCATCGCCGGATGCTGCAACACGCGCACCTCGACAATTCCTTCATCGCGCGCACGTTTGAGCAGGCGGCTGACTTTCGCGCGTGACAGGTCGAAGCGTTTGGCGATGGCTTCCTGAGTGACGTTCTCAAGGTAATAGAGCATCGCCACTTCGGTCATCTGATCGATATCGCTGGCGATGCGCTGGGTACTGTCACTCATGGGGACGGGCTTCCGTTTCGGCGTCAAAGGCGCATTCTCCCGACTCTTGCCCCGTTCCGTCCACTACTGATGCCCATCACGCTCGATCGCATTGATGCGCGCCACCTTGGCACCGGAACGCGCCGCCTCGAACTCCGACTCCAGGAACGCCTTGACGATGCTTTTGGCCAGTTCCGCGCCAATCACCCGCGCGCCGATGGACAGGATCTGCGCATCGTTGCTCTTGCGCGCACGCTCCGCCGAATAGGTGTCATGGGCCTGCGCCGCGCGAATACCCAGCACTTTATTGGCCGAAATGGCCATGCCGATCCCGGTGCCGCACACCAGCACGCCCAGGCGTTGCTGACCGGCATTGATGGCCGTGGCCACGGCCAGGGCGATGTCCGGGTAAAGCACTGGCGCCGTGGAGTGAGTGCCGAAGTCGGTCACCGGGTAACCCAGCGCCTCGATGTGGCGTTTCAACAGCTCTTTGAGCTCAAAACCCGCTTCATCGCATCCGATAGCCACCGGGAAAGGTGTGTTCATGGCGTCTGGCTCCGCTGCCGTGATCGTACATTACGACTGATCATTTGATCATTCAGTGAAATTTCACTCAGTCATTTCGCGTGCATTCGGCCGCTTCTGTCAAGCTAGTTTTAACTGACCCCACAGTCAAAGCCACACAAAAGGGCATTATCAGCCACAAAGATGAGATCCATCTCTTTTAAGTGAAAGAGATTGACTGATCAGAATTTCATTTGATACACATATGCTCACAGGGAAACACGACTGTGCACCTAATAAGAATTCACAGCACGAGGACACGCCGATGGCCACGCCATTACTGCTCCAGGCTGAACACGTCGCCAAGGCTTACGCCGGGGTGCCTGCCCTGCGTGACGGGCGCCTCTCTTTGCGGGCCGGCAGCGTCCATGCGCTGTGCGGCGGCAATGGCGCCGGCAAGTCGACGTTCCTGAGCATCCTGATGGGCATCACCCAGCGTGACGCCGGGACCATCCTGCTCAACGGCGCCGCCGTACAGTTCAACCGCCCAAGCGAAGCCTTGGCGGCCGGGATCGCGATGATCACCCAGGAGCTGGAACCCATCCCTTATATGACCGTCGCCGAAAATATCTGGCTGGGCCGTGAACCGCGCCGCGCCGGCTGCATCGTCGACAGCAAGACCCTCAACCGCCGCACCCGCGAGCTGCTTGAAAGCCTGGAATTCGACGTCGACGCCACCAGCCCGATGCACCGCCTCAGCGTGGCGCAGGTTCAACTGGTGGAAATCGCCAAGGCCTTCAGCCATGACTGCCAGGTGATGATCATGGACGAACCGACCTCGGCCATCGGCGAGCGCGAGGCCGAAACCCTGTTCAAGGCGATCCGCCGCCTCACCGTCCGCGGCGCCGGCATCGTGTACGTGTCGCACCGTTTGAGCGAACTGGCGCAGATCGCCGATGACTACAGCATCTTTCGCGACGGCGCCTTTGTGGAAAGCGGGCGCATGGCCGATATCGACCGCAACCACCTTGTGCGCGGCATTGTCGGCCAGGAACTGACGCGCATCGACCACAAGGTCGGCCGCGAATGCGCCGCCACCACCTGCCTGCAAGTCGACAACCTGAGCCGCAGCGGCGAGTTCCACGACATCAGCCTGCAACTGCGCCAGGGCGAAATCCTCGGTATCTATGGCTTGATGGGCTCGGGGCGCAGCGAGTTTCTCAACTGTATCTACGGCCTGACCGTGGCGGATTCCGGCAGCGTTACCCTGCAAGGCAAGCCCATGCCCATCGGCCTGCCCAAAGCCACGATCAACGCCGGTATGTCGCTGGTCACCGAAGACCGCAAAGACAGTGGCCTGGTGCTCACCGGCAGCATTCTTTCCAACATTGCGCTGTCGGCCTACAAACGCCTGTCGAGCTGGTCGCTGATCAATGCGCGCAAGGAAACCCAACTGGCCCAGGACATGGTCAAGCGCCTGCAGATCAAGACTACGTCCCTGGAGCTGCCGGTGGCCTCCATGAGCGGCGGCAACCAACAAAAAGTGGTGCTCGCCAAATGCTTGTCGACCGAGCCGGTATGCCTGCTCTGCGATGAACCCACCCGCGGCATTGATGAAGGCGCCAAGCAAGAGATTTACCACTTGCTCGACCAGTTCGTGCGCGCCGGTGGCGCGGCCATCGTGGTGTCGTCAGAAGCCCCGGAATTGCTGCACCTGAGTGATCGCATCGCTGTATTCAAAGGCGGCCGGCTGGTGACCATCAGCACCGACACCGCCCTTTCCCAGGAAGCCTTGTTGAGTCTTGCCTCATGAATGCCAAAACCATTGCCCCACCCCTGACTGCCGCGCCGCGCAATCGCCTGCGTTTGTCCCTCGACCGCTTCGGCCTGCCGCTGGTGTTTATCCTGCTGTGCGTGGTGATGGCGTTTTCCAGCGAATACTTCATGACCTGGCGCAACTGGATGGACATCCTGCGCCAGACGTCCATCAACGGCATCCTCGCCGTGGGCATGACCTACGTGATTCTGACCAAGGGCATCGACCTGTCGGTGGGCTCGATCCTGGCGTTCGCCGGGCTGTGCAGCGCCATGGTCGCCACCCAGGGCTACGGCCTGCTGGCGGCGGTCAGCGCCGGAATGTTTGCCGGGGCGATGCTCGGCGTGGTCAACGGTTTTATGGTCGCCAACCTGTCGATCCCGCCGTTCGTGGCCACCCTTGGCATGCTCAGCATCGCGCGGGGCATGACCTTTATCCTCAACGACGGCAGCCCGATCACCGACCTGCCCGACGCTTACCTGGCACTGGGCATCGGCAAGATCGGCCCGATTGGTGTGCCGATTGTGATCTTCGCGGTGGTCGCGCTGATCTTCTGGATGGTGCTGCGCTACACCACGTACGGGCGCTATGTGTACGCGGTGGGCGGCAATGAAAAGAGCGCGCGCACCTCCGGCATCGGCGTGCGCAAGGTGATGTTTTCGGTGTACGTGGTCTCGGGCCTGCTCGCCGGTTTGGCCGGCGTGGTGCTGTCGGCCCGCACCACCTCTGCCCTGCCCCAGGCCGGGGTTTCTTATGAGCTGGACGCGATTGCCGCCGTGGTGATCGGCGGCACCAGCCTGTCGGGCGGCACCGGCAGCATTGTCGGCACACTGTTTGGTGCGCTGTTGATCGGCGTGATCAACAACGGCCTGAACCTGCTCGGCGTGTCCTCTTATTACCAGCAAGTCGCCAAGGGCCTGATCATCGTGTTTGCCGTACTGATCGACGTGTGGCGCAAGAAAAAACGCTAGTCGCTATTCCTCGAAAAAATGCACTGAACGACCCACAACAATAAGCGGAGTTCTCACCATGAAATCTGGAATGTCTTTGGCTGCTGTCGCGGCCCTCTCCCTGCTCGCCAGCAGTATTGCGTTTGCCGCCGATGGCAAGACTTACAAAATCGGCGCCGCCGTCTACGGCCTCAAGGGCCAGTTCATGCAGAACTGGGTCCGCGAACTGAAGGAACACCCGGCAGTCAAGGACGGCACCGTGCAACTGACCGTGTTCGACGGCAACTACGATGCCCTGACCCAGAACAACCAGATCGAAAACATGGTGACCCAGCACTACGACGCCATCCTGTTCGTGCCCATCGACACCAAGGCCGGTGTCGGCACGGTCAAGCAAGCCATGAGCAACGACGTAGTGGTCATCGCCTCCAATACGAAAGTAGCCGATGCCTCTGTGCCTTACGTGGGTAACGATGACGTGGAAGGCGGCCGCTTGCAGGCCCAGGCCATGGTCGACAAGCTCAACGGCCGTGGCAATGTGGTGATCATCCAAGGGCCGATTGGCCAGTCGGCGCAGATCGACCGCGAAAAAGGCGAGCTGGAAGTCCTGGGCAAACACCCGGACATCAAGATCATCGAGAAAAAGACCGCCAACTGGGACCGCGCCCAGGCCCTGACGCTCACCGAAGACTGGCTGAACGCGCACCCCAAAGGCATCAACGGCGTGATCGCACAGAACGATGACATGGCCCTCGGTGCGGTGCAGGCGCTGAAGTCCCACGGGCTGACCTCCAAGGACGTGCCGGTGACTTCCATCGACGGCATGCCGGACGCGATCCAGGCGGCCAAAAAAGACGAAGTCACCACCTTCCTGCAAGACGCTCAGGCTCAATCCCAAGGCGCGCTGGACGTGGCGTTGCGCGCGCTGGCGGGCAAGGACTACAAGCCGCAATCGGTGATCTGGGATCGCTATGCCAAGGACGTGAAATGGGGCGATGGCACCGCCAAGAACTACATCCTGCCGTGGGTGCCGGTGACTAACGCCAACGCGGATGCGCTGTACAAACAAGTCAGCGGCGGTAAGTAACTTGATCGTTCCCACGCTCCGCGTGGGAATGCATCCCGTGACGCTCCGCGTTACCCAACATCGGGACGCAGAGCGTCCCAGGCAGCATTCCCACGCAGAGCGTGGGAACGATCGATAGAGGAGTCATTCATGTCTGGATTCTGGAACCAAGCCTTCGACCTCACCGGCCGTTGCGCGGTGATCACCGGCGGCGCCGCCGGAATCGGCCTGGCCTGCGCCACTTTACTGGCAGAACGCGGCGCACGCGTAGCCTTGCTCGACCGTGACCCGGCGGTGGCTGAAGTCGCCGCCAGCCTGGGCGCCAAGCATTTGGGCATCGCCGTCGACCTCAGCCAGATCGGCCAGGTACAACACACCATCGACCAGGTGTTCGAACACTTCCAGCGCCTGGATTACCTGATCAACAGCGCCGGCATCGTCCTGCTCGACAAGGCCGTCGACGTCAGCGAAAGCGCCTGGGACAGCACCCTGGATATCAACCTCAAAGCCAGCTTCTTCGTGGCCCAAGCCTGCGCTAAACACATGCTCGCCAACGGCGGCGGGCGCATCGTCAACCTAGCTTCCCAGGCAGCCGTGATCGGCCTGGACCGCCACGTCGCCTACTGCGCGAGCAAAGCGGCCATCGTCGGCATGACCAAAGTACTGGCCATGGAATGGGCGCCGCAAATCAACGTCAACGCCATCTCCCCGACCATCGTCGAGACCGCGCTGGGCAAGAAAGCCTGGGCCGGCGACGTGGGCGAGCGAGCCAAATTGCAGATCCCGGCGGGCCGCTTCGCCCAGCCGGAAGAAATCGCCGGGCTGGCGCTGTACCTGCTCAGCGATGCCGCGCAAATGATCACCGGCGCCAACATGGTGATCGACGGCGGCTACAGCATTCAGTAATTCATCTTTTGTCGTGAGGTTTTGTCATGTCCACCGTCACCGAACGCACCCCTGAACAACTTGCCCCAAGCATCCCGAAAACCATGCAGGCCGTGGTCTGCCATGGCCCGGAAGACTACCGCCTGGAAACCGTCGACGTGCCCACACCCGGCCCCGACGAGATCCTCACCAAAGTTGAGCTGTGCGGCATCTGCATGGGCGACATCAAGACCTATCGCGGCGCACCGTCGTTCTGGGGCGACGCCGAGCAGCCGCGCTACGTGAAACCGCCGATGATTCCCGGGCATGAGTTCGTCTGCCGCGTGGTCGCCCTCGGCCCCGGCGCAGAAAAACGTGGCGTGGCGGTCGGCGACCGGGTGATCTCCGAGCAGATCGTGCCGTGCTGGGGCTGCCGCTTCTGCAACCACGGCCAATACTGGATGTGCCAGAAGCATGACCTGTACGGCTTCCAGAACAATGTGCAGGGCGCCATGGCCCAGTACATGATCTTCACCAAGGAAGGCATCATTCACAAAGTGCCGGAATCCATCGCCCCCGACGAAGCCATCCTGATTGAACCGCTGGCCTGCTCACTGCACGCCGCCGAGCGCGCGAATGTCGACCATGACGACGTTGTGGTGGTGGCCGGTGCCGGCACCCTGGGCCTGGGCATCATCGGCGCCGTGCGCCTGCGCAATCCGAAAAAGCTGATCGTGCTGGACATGAAACCCGAACGCGCCGCCCTCGCCCTGCGCATGGGCGCCGACGAAGTGTGGAACCCGGCCGAAGTCGACGTCATGGCAAAAATCCGCGCGATCACCGACGGCTACGGCTGCGACATCTACATCGAAGCCACCGGCCACCACAAGGCGGTAAACCAGGGCCTGGCAATGCTGCGCAAGCTGGGGCGCTTCGTCGAATTCAGCGTATTTAATGATGAGGCCACGGTAGATTGGTCGATCATTGGCGACCGCAAGGAGCTGGACGTTCTGGGCTCGCACCTGGGCCCGTACATGTACCCGCGCGCCATCGACTTTATCGGCAACCGCAAGATCGACATGCGCGACGTGGTGACCCACAAGTTTGCACTGGCGGACTTCAAGGAAGCGTTTGCGGTGATGGAGCGCGGGGACAAGTCGCTCAAAGTGGTATTGGAACCCTGACTCCAGCACCACACATAACCCTGTGGGAGCTGGCTTGCCTGCTCCCACATTAGACAGTGGTCGTCCTTTAGAACAAGAACAGGAACCCGCGTAATGAATCGAGTCATCAACGATCCGGACCAAGTGGTCGAGGACATGCTGCGCGGTATTCTGGTCGCGCACCCCGAGCTGCGCCAATACGAGTCCAACCCACGGGTTATCGTCAAAGCCAAGCCCTCGAACAAGGGCCATGTGGGGATTGTCACCGGCGGTGGCTCAGGCCACGAGCCGGCCTTTCTTGGCTACGTAGGCCCAGGCCTGGTGGACGCCGTGGCGGTCGGTGAAATTTTCTCTTCGCCCACTGCCAAGAGCTTTTTCGACGCCTTCCGCGCCGCCGACCATGGCGCGGGCGTGGCCTGCCTGTATGGCAACTACGCCGGCGACAACATGAACGTGAAGCTGGCAATGAAAATGGCCGCCAGCAAAGACATGCACATCCGCACCGTGGTCGCCAATGACGACGTGGCTTCGGCGCCCAAAGCCGATATCGCCAAGCGTCGCGGCGTGGCCGGGGAGATCTTTATGTGGAAGATCGGCGGTGCCGCCGCCGCCCAGCATTACGACCTGGATGGGGTGATTCGCGTCGCACAGAAAACCGTCGATCACTGCCGCTCGATTGGCATCGGCCTCACGCCCTGCACCATTGCAGCGGTGGGTAAGCCGAACTTCCAGATCCCGGATGGCCAGATGGAGTTGGGCATCGGCCATCACGGCGAACCGGGCATTGAAGTGATCGCCATCGAACCCGCCGCCGCCATGGCCGAACGCATGCTCGCGCCGATCCTCGCCGACCGTGATTTCAGCCAGGACGACAGCGTGGTGGTACTGGTCTCCGGCCTGGGCGCCACGCCGGTCATGGAGCTGTACATTTTCTACGCCGAGGTGGAACGCCAGCTCAAGGCCAAAGGGCTGAAGATTCACCGTTGCTACGTCGGCAACTACTTCACCTCCCTGGAAATGATGGGCGTGACCCTGACCCTGCTGGGCCTCGACGCCGAGCTGAAAACCCTGATCGACCAACCCTGCCGCTCCATCGGCATGACTCAGGCGGAGTGAACCATGAGCCAACATTTTTCCACCCGTGACGGCAGCGCCATCGTCGCCGACCTGGTCAGCGTGATCGTGGCCAACCGGGAATACCTCAGCGAAGTCGACGGCGCGATTGGCGACGGCGACCACGGCATCAATATGGCCAAGGGTTTCGCCCATTGCGGGCGCACCATCGAAGGCCGTCAACTGACCCTGGCCGAAGCCCTGGACGAGCTGACCCTGAGCCTGATGGAAGGCATCGGCGGCTCCATGGGGCCGTTGTACGGCAGCCTGTTTATCGGCATGGCCGACGAAGTGCGCGGCCGTGAAGACATCGACGCCGCGACCTTTGCCCATCTGCTGCGCGGCGGCTTGACCTCGTTGCAGGACATCACCGAGGCGGGCGTGGGCGACAAGTGCTTGATGGATACGTTGATCCCGGCGGTTGAAGCCTTTGAGCGCGCGCATGCGAGCGGCGCATCCTTCAACGATGCGCTGGAAGCGATGAAAACCGCTGCGTCACAAGGGCGCGACTCGACCAAGGATTTGATTGCAAAAATCGGCCGCGCGAGTCGGCTGGGTGAGCGTTCACTGGGCGTGCTGGATGCGGGCGCGGTGTCGTGCTGCCTGATACTGACTCGGTTGGCGGATTCGGTTCAACCGAGGTTGGTTTAGCGCCGCAGATGGCCCCTTCGCGAGCACGCCCGCTCCCACATCTGATCGAGTTCCAGCATTTGGAATGCGGTCGAATGTGGGCTTGCTCGCGAAGGCAGCAACACGGTGAACCCGCAAAGCACCCAACCCGCCGCGATCAAGCCTCCAACTTAGCTACCTGCTTGACCTGCTGGATATACCGCGCCACCGCCGGCGCTTTCTCAAAGCGCCGGTGAAGCAGCGACAGCCACGACGACGCCTCGCTGCCCTGAATACGGCGATAGACCACACCCGGCAGACTCACATGCCCGACCATCGACGCCGGCACCACCGCCACGCCCTGCCCTAACGACACCAGCGCCACCACCGCCACCAGCCCACCCGGTTGCGGCCCCAGGCGCGGAGCAAACCCGCCCTGAGCCGCAACATGCAGCGTGCCGCTGATTTGTTCCGGCAGGATAAACGTCTCGTTTTGCAGGTGCTCGCAGCCAATGGCCTTGAGCCCCAGCAGCCAGGAACCCTGTGGCAGCGCCAACACAAACCCTTCGCTGTCCAGGCGCACGGCGTCCACGCCGTCGGGCAAGGTCATGGGTGAGCGGATATAGCCGATGTCATAACGCCCGTCCGCCACCGCACTCGGCAACGTCGCCATCGGGCATTCGCGCACATTCACGCTCACATCGGGAAATGCCTGGCTGAATGCCTGCATCTGCCGCTGCAACACACCGGAGTACACCGCCGAGGCCACATAACCCAATTCGACATGGCCGATCTCGCCACGCCCGGCGCGCTGGGCATTGCGCTGGGCGAATTCGAATTGGCGCACGGTGGCTTCAGCCTCAATCAGCAATGCAGCGCCGGCTTCGGTCAGGCTGACTTCGCGTTGTTGGCGGATAAACAGGCGCGTACCCAGGCTGGCTTCCATGTCCTGGATTTGCCGGCTCAACGTCGGCGGCGCAATGCCCAATTGCTCGGCGGCGCGGGTGAAGTTGCGCTGACGGGCAACGGCCAGGAAGTAGCGGAAATGGCGGATTTCCATCGCAGGATTAGCTCAAAGGTAATGAAGTGCTTCAGGCCAGCTAACAAAAGGTGCAGCCGCTGGGAATAAGCTCAGGTTACATCCACATTAGAGAGCCCTTGCGATGGTCGTCAACCGCCTTTCCAGTATTGCCTGTAAGGTAATTAAACCATGAGCCGGGTCAGTCCACGCCTGACGCTGCTCACCGCCTCCGGCGTTTGTTCGCTGATCGTGCTCGACACCAATATCGTCGCCGTGACCCTGCCGAGCATTGCGCGCGACCTGGGCGCCAACTTCGCCGACATCGAGTGGGTGGTCAGCGCCTATATGCTCGCGTTCGCCGCGTTATTGTTGCCGGCCGGCAGCATCGCCGACCGTTTTGGCCGCAAGAAAACGCTGATCTGGGGCTTGAGCATTTTCATCCTGGCCTCCTTGGGCTGCGGCGCGGCGCCCACTGCACTGCTGCTGGACATCGCCCGCGCCGTCAAAGGTGTCGGCGCGGCCTTATTGCTGACGTCCGCCCTCGCCTCCATCGGCCATACCTTCCACGACGAAGTGGAACGCGCAAAAGCCTGGGCGTTCTGGGGCGCGTGCATGGGCGTGGCAATGACCGCCGCGCCCACCCTTGGCGGCTTGATCACCGAATACCTGGGCTGGCGCTGGATTTTCTACCTCAACCTGCCGGTGGGCCTGGGCTTGATGGCGCTGGTGTTGCGTGCGATTGCAGAGTCGCGCGACGCCCAGTCCGCGCGCCTTGATCCATGGGGCAGCCTGGCGTTCAGTGCAAGCCTGCTGTGCCTGATCTGGGGCTTGATCGAGGCTAATCGCATCGGCTGGGATAACCCGCTGACCTATGCTCGCCTGATCGGCGGCGCGGTGCTGCTGGGTGTGTTTGTCATCGTCGAACGTGTACAGCAACGGCCCATGGTGGACTTGCAACTGTTTGGCCACCCACGTTTTATCGGCGCCTTGCTGGGCATGTTTGCCTACGCCGGGTGCGCCCAAGTGATGATGACGTTGCTGCCGTTTTATCTGCAAAACGGCCTGGGTTTCTCTGCGATTGCCTCCGGCCTGGGTATGTTGCCGTTTGCGCTGACCATGCTGATCTGCCCACGCATCGGTGCGCGGCTGGCGGGGCGCTGCGCACCGGCGACGATGATGGCGGCCGGTTTGACGCTGGTCGGCTGCGGCAACCTGTTAAGCGCCTGGGCGGTGAATACCGGCGGCTATCTGCCCTTCGCCCTGGCGATTGCCGTGACAGGGGCCGGTGCAGGCCTGCTCAATGGTGATACGCAGAAAAACATCATGGCTTGCGTGCCACGGGACCGGGCGGGCATGGCCTCGGGCATGAGTACGACGATGCGCTTCAGCGCGATCATGTTGGCCATCGGCGTGTATGGGGCGTTACTGAGCAGCCATAGCGAGCAGTTGTTGCACGCCACTATCGACACGCAGTGGCAGGCTCAGGTGGCCGGTATTGCATCGCGGGTGGTGGCCGGTGATATGCCGGCAGCGATGGGCTTGTTGCCGCAGACGGCACGGGCGGCGGTGCAGCCGCTGGCACGGCAGGCCTTTGTGGGTGGATTCAGCGGCGTGTTGTGGGTGGCGGGGTTATTGGGGCTGCTGGGGGCGCTGGTGGTGGGGACTTTAATGAGGAAACCGATCCCCTCGGTACAACACCAGTCTTCCAGGCTGACTCAGAACTAAATGTGGGAGCGGGCTTGCTGTGGCGAGGGCGCTTGCTCCCGTTGACTGCGCAGCAGTCTCCGGCTTTTTAGGGGCGCTTCGCACCCCAGCGCAAGCAAGCTTGCTCGCCACAGCAAGCCCGCTCCCACAGGGGATTACCTGCCTATTCAGAATTGCTCACCAGAACCGCTGCTGGGTCAACCGGCTCCACCAGGTCAGCAGCACACGGTCCACCGAACCGCTGGCCGCCAGACCTACTCGCTCCTGCAGGCTTTTACGCTCGGCATAGTGCAGGTGGAACACCTCGGCGGTCTTGGCCTTGGTGGCCAGGTATTCATCGCTGGTTTGCAGCTCGTCGACCAGTTGCTTGTCGAGCGCCGCAACACCCAGCCACACTTCACCGGTCGCGACGTCATCGATTGCCAGCTGTGGACGGTAACGCGAGACGAAGTTCTTGAACAACTGATGAGTAATGTCCAGGTCTTCCTGGAACTTCTCGCGGCCCTTCTCGGTGTTTTCGCCAAACACGGTGAGGGTGCGTTTGTATTCACCGGCGGTCAGCACTTCGAAGTCGATGTCGTGCTTTTTCAGCAGGCGGTTGACGTTAGGCAATTGCGCCACCACGCCAATCGAACCGAGGATGGCAAACGGTGCGCTGATAATTTTCTCGCCAATGCACGCCATCATATAGCCGCCGCTGGCCGCGACCTTGTCGATGCACACGGTCAACGGCACGCCGGCCTGACGAATACGCGCCAGTTGCGAAGAGGCCAAACCGTAGCTGTGCACCATGCCGCCGCCGCTTTCCAGGCGCAGCACCACTTCGTCCTTGGGCGTGGCCAGGCTCAGCAGCGCGGTGATTTCATGGCGCAGGCTCTCGGTGGCCGAGGCCTTGATGTCGCCGTCGAAATCCAGCACGAACACCCGTGGCTTGGCCTCAGGCTTCTTCTTGCTGTTTTTCTTTTCGGTTTTGCTTTCGGACTTGCGCAAAGCCTTGAGCTGGTCCTTGTCGAGCAGGCTGGACTCCAGGCGCTCACGCAGGCCCTTGTAGAAATCATTCAGCTTGCTGACCTGCAACTGGCCTGCGGCTTTGCGACGGCCTTTGCTGCGCAGCGCCGCGAAGCTGATCAGTACCACCAGAATAGCGACCACCAGGGTGACGGTCTTCGCTAGAAAGCTCGCGTATTCAGCCAAAAAATCCATGTGTCTCCTTAATAATGCACGGCGCCAGGCGCGGATTGCCCAAGCATACCGACGCGATCGCCAGGCGACCAGTGCTCAAACCGCCAGCAGCCAAGCGCTCTAACGCACTTTTAAAACAAGCGTATGTTTTTTCATTGACAGCTCGCAGGCATCCTCATAACCTCGCCAGACTTTCAACGTACCGGGAAAACGGACGTGGGCAGCATTTATCTGATTCGACATGGCCAGGCCTCCTTCGGTGCAGACGACTATGACGTCCTGTCGCCCCTCGGCGTGGAACAGGCGCAAGTACTCGGCCGCCACCTGGCCGACCTGGGCCTTGCGTTCGACCGCTGCATCGCCGGCGACTTGCGCCGCCAGCAGCACACCGCCACGGCCACGTTCGATCAATACAGCGCCCTGGGCCTCGCGGTTCCGCCCTTGGAAACCGACCCGGCTTTCAACGAGTTCGACGGCGAGGCCATCATCCGCGCCCTGCTCCCTGACTTGCTCGCCAGCGAACCCCACGCCGTGGAGGTGCTGCGCAATGGCGCGCAGAACCGCAGCGAGTTCCAGCGCATCTTCGCCTTGATCATCGAGCGGTGGCTGGCCGGTACTTATGACCCACCGGGGCTGGAAAGCTGGCTGGGGTTTGTCGAGCGCGTACAAGGCGGCCTGCAACGGATTCTTGAAGCCGCCGACAATTCGCACAAGATCGCCGTGTTCACCTCCGGCGGCACCATCACTGCCCTGCTCCACCTGATTACCCGGATGCCTGCCGCCCAGGCGTTCGAACTGAACTGGCAAATTGTCAACACCTCGCTCAACCAGCTGAAATTCCGCGGTCGCGAGGTGGCACTGGCTTCCTTCAACAGTCATACCCACTTGCAACTGTTGAAGGCGCCGCAGCTCATCACTTTTAGATGAATTGCGGCCAACCGTGACCCCAAGGTCACTGGACTCTACCTTAAAGGATCGAAACCATGACTGACGTAGCCAAAGCTGTAGAAGCAATGAAAGCCAAATTCAACCCAGCCGCTGCCGACGGCCTGGACCTGGTGTTCGGTTTCCGTATCGACGACACCCAGAACTTTTCGCTGGTCGTGAAGAACAAAACCTGCGAACTGCTGGAAGGCGAAAACCCGGACGCCCAAGTGACCCTGGTCATGGACGGCGACACCATGAAAGGCATCGTCGACGGCTCCACCGACGGCATGCAGGCCTTCATGGGCGGCAAGCTGCGCACCGAAGGCGACATGATGCTGGCGATGAAGCTGAGCGAGCTGTTCCCGGCTTGATTCAAGGGCGACCTTGAATACCAATCCCGCCTTTACAGGCGGGATTTTTTTGCCTGTCATATCGTAAACAATGGAGTTCCAATGTGGGAGATGGCTTGCCTGCGATGGCCATCGGTATCTACACATCTTTTTTTATGGGTTGAGTGCTGTGGTTGTCGTGGGGGGCGCTGGGTACATATCCGTTATTTGGGTGATGGCCTCTATTGGTTCCGCTCTTACAGCGGGTCACTTTTGGAAAAGAGCCCCAAAAGTAACCAAAAGGGCTCTTGCCCCACCACTCGGCACCTCGCCTCCGGCTCGGTGTGCCCTCTCTCCGGCATTACTCCGCGGGCCGCCGCGACGGGCCGTCCCTGCCCCGTCGCGGCTAAACCGGCGTCCTGCCGGTTTACCCGCTCCGTAATACCTGCGTTCGGCCAGCGTGGTTTAACGGGGCGCCTAAGATCAAAATCAAGATCAAGATCTACAGCACGGCGGCCTAGTAGCCGACCTGAGTGGTTGAATCGAAAGCAAAAGCAGAGGCGGCCTGACAGCCGACCTCGGTTAAATGTGGGAGGGGGCTTGCTCTCGATGGCGGTGTGTCAGTCAGCTCATTTGTAACTGGCCCACCGCATTCGCGAGCAAGCCCGCTCCCACATTTTGGATCGCAGTGCATCAGGTAGATGTGTGTACTCGGTCAAAGGTGGGAGCTGGCTTGCCTGCGAAGGCATCAACTCGGTGTACCTGATGTACCGAGGTGTCTGCATCGCAGGCAAGCCAGCTCCCACAGAAAAGCAGCTCTGCTTCTGATCTGTTTTTGCTGTGCTGTTGCCCTGCTTCTCCCACATTTTGAGCTCAGTACATCAGGTAGATGTGTGTACTCGGTCAAAGGTGGGAGCTGGCTTGCCTGCGAAAGCATCACCTGGGTATGCCTGATGTACCGAGGTGTCTGCATCGCAGGCAAGCCAGCTCCCACAGAAAAGCAGCTCTGCTTCTGATCTGTTTTTGCTGTGCTGTTGCCCTGCTTTTGCTTCAACCACTCAGGTCGGCTACTAGGCCGCCGTGCTCCCACATTTGGAGCTCAGTACATCAGGTAGATGTGTGTACTCGGTCAAAGGTGGGAGCTGGCTTGCCTGCGAAAGCATCACCTGGGTATGCCTGATGTACCGAGGTGTCTGCATCGCAGGCAAGCCAGCTCCCACAGAAAAGCCGGTCGATGGTGTTGCTCAGGTTTTCGGCTGCAGCAACAACGCCACCAACGCACTCCACCCGGTCTGATGAGATGCGCCTAGCCCACGCCCGGTCTCGCCATGAAAATACTCATGGAACAACACTAGATCACGGCTGGCCGGGTCCGCCTCCAGCTGCGCATACCCCGCCATCGACGGCCGCAGACCGTCTTCATCCCTCAGAAACAAGCGTGTCAGTCGCAGGCTCAGTCCGTCAGCAACCTCCTCCAAGGACGCCAGATAACCACTGCCCGTCGGGTACTCCACCGAGAAGTTATCCGCGTAATACCGATGAAACTCATGCAGCGATTCGATCAACATATAGTTCACCGGCATCCACAACGGCCCGCGCCAATTGGAGTTGCCGCCGTACAAGCGCGAGTCGGACTCGCCCGGCTGATAACGCGCGCACAGCGTGTCGCCATTCATCTTCAGCGCCAGCGGCTGTTCGGCAAACGCCTTGGACAAGGAGCGCACGCCAAAGGCTGACAGGAACTCATTGTCATCGAGCATGCGCCGCAGCAGATCCTTGGTTCGCTCGCCACGCAACAGCGCCAGCAACAGGCGATTGCCCTGCCCCGGTTCGTTCCAGCGTGACACCAACTTGGCCAGGTCCGGCCGGTGATGCATGAAACCTAGCAACCGTTCACGCAAGCCTTCCAGGCCTTCATGCTCGCGCTGCTCCAGCACCAGCACCGCAAACAACGGCATCAGGCCGACGATAGAGCGCAGGCGCACCGGCTCGTTCTGGCCGTCGGGGCGGTGCAGCACATCGTAGAAGAACAGGTCCTGCTCATCCCACAGGCCTTCGGCGCTGTCGTCGACGCGGTTGATGGCGCCAGCGATATACAGGAAGTGTTCGAAAAACTTCACCGCAATGTCGACGTAGACGACATTGCGCTTGGCCAGCTCCAGCCCGATTCGCATCAGGTCCAGCGCATAGGCCGCAACCCACGCCGTGCCGTCGGCCTGATCCAGCTGGTAGCCCGGCGGCAAGGTGGCCGAGCGGTCGAACAAGGCGATATTGTCCAAGCCCAGAAAGCCGCCCTGGAACAGGTTGCGGCCCTCGGCATCCTTGCGGTTGACCCACCAGGAAAAATTCAACAGCAACTTATGGAAAATCCGCTCGAGAAAATCCATGTCGCCGACACCGGTCAGCGCCTTGTCTTGCTGATACACCCGCCAACTGGCCCAGGCGTGCACAGGCGGGTTGGCGTCGTCGAAACGCCATTCATACGCCGGCAACTGGCCGTTGGGGTGCATGAAGCGGTCCTTCACCAACAGTAACAACTGCTGCTTGGCATACCCCGGATCAATCAGCGCAATTGCCACCGCTTGAAAGCCCTGGTCCCAGGAGGCATACCACGGGTACTCCCAGGTGTCGGGCATGGAGAGGATGTCGAAGTTGGACAGGTGCCGCCAATGGGTATTGCGGATATGCAGGCGCTCGGGCGGCGGCGCGGGCTGGGCCGGGTCGCCATCGAGCCATTGGTTTACATCAAAGTAATAGAGCTGTTTGGACCACAACAACCCGGCCAGGGCCTGGCGCTGCACATTGCGTGCGTCTGCGTCGGCAATGCCGTGTTGCAGCGCCGCGTAGAACCCATCGGCCTCCTCCCGGCGCTGTTCAAACAGCTTGCGTGCATTGACCTCGGGCGCATCCGTGGGCGCAAACCGCAGGTACAGGGTTTTGCTTTCCAGGCCCGAGAGCTCGAGGATGAAGCGCGCGGCGACCTTGGTGCCCGCGTCGCGACGAATCGCCGATTGCACGCCGCCCACCACATAATCGTTGATGCCGTCCTTGAACGGCCCTGGCGCCGGCTGCCCATCCAGCCGGGGCAAATTGCTCTCGTTTTCGCAGAACAACCATTCCACACCGTCCTGCCCCCAGGCGCTGAGGTGGCGGTCGGAAAGCTCATGATGACGGGCCAGCACGTGCGCGCCGTCCAGGCGCAGTTGCGGCTTGGGTGCGTCAGCGGTCCAGCTCCAGTCATTGCGCGCCCACACTTGGGGCAGAACCTGCAGGCGCGTCGGCTGGTCCGAGCGGTTATGCACGGTAACCCGCATGAAAATATCGTCGGGCTGGTGCTTGGCGTATTCGACGCTGACGTCGCAATAGCGGTTGTCTTCGAACACGCCGGTGTCGAGGATCTCGTACTCGGCATCCTCAAGCCCACGACGGGCGTTTTCAGTGGTCAGGTCGGCGTAGGGAAAGGCGGCATGCGGGTATTTGTAGAGCATGCGCATGTAGGCATGGCTCGGTACGCCATCGACGAAAAAGTACAGTTCCTTGACGTCTTCACCGTGGTTGCCCTCGGCGTTGTTCAGGCCGAACAGGCGCTCCTTGATGATCGGGTCGCGCTCGTTCCACAGCGCCAGGCCCAGGCACCAGCGTTGCGCCTTGTCGCTGAAACCGGCCAGGCCATCTTCGCCCCAACGGTAGGCGCGACTGCGCGCGTGTTCATGCGGGAAGTACGCCCAGGCATCGCCGTCGGCGCTGTAGTCTTCACGCACCGTGCCCCATTGGCGTTCACTCAGGTACGGGCCCCACTCGCGCCAACGCTCGGCCTCTGGCGTTGCCAGGCGCTGGCCTTCAATCGTTTCAAGGATGTGGTTTGCGGGCGTGGCCGTCATCGGTTCCTCCATCACTGACACAGTGAGGGGCAGTGTAAAACCCATCCACGCCAGGATGCACATGAAGACCAATCAACGCGCAAAAAAAAACAGCAGGCCGCGGCGTACGCGACCTGCTGTTTTTACCACGCGTTCTTAGAAGATCGCGTAGGTGTAGTTGAAGATCAGGCGAGTTTGATCCTGATCCGCAGTACCGGTGTTGTGGCCGTGGTAAGTACCTGTGCGGAAGGTGGTGCCAAAGCCTTTGAGCGGGCCTGCCTGTACGACGTAATCCAGGCGGAAGTCGGTTTCGTTTTCTTTCTGGTCAGGACCGCCAGCCACCTTGGACTTGATGTCCGTACCGTCCAGGTAAGCCACGGACGCTTTCAGGCCAGGTACATAGGCCTTGAAGTCATACGAGTACTGACCAAAATTGACCTGCTCGCCCGCACGGGAGAACTGGCCCACCACGGCGTCGGTGAACAGGTAGAAGTCGCTGCCGCCTGCGCCTTGTTGTTGTGGGTCGGCGAGGCTGCCCTGGTTGACCCAGACAAAGCCGCCATCGTCGCTCACGCCGATGTGGCCGAGCATCAAGCTGCTGCCGCCCAACTGGTAGGTGAACGCGGCGCTGTAGGTTTTGTTGTCGACTTCGCCAGCGTGCTTGGCGTAGCCGCCGTTGTTGTTGAAGGCATAGCCGGCCGAGCCGTTTTTACCGTCGCTGGTGCTGTCGAAGTAGCGCAGGTCGGTCTTGAACGATTGGTCATTGCCCAACGGCAGCACGTGGACCAGGCCGAAATAGTTCTGTTTGTAGAAGTCTTCCAGGTCGGCGTAGTAGTACTGCAGCGTCAGGTTTTTAGCAATGGCATTGTCAGACGAGCCAAAAGGTTTGTAGTCCACACCACCGAACTTGAAGCTGTCACTGTCGCGGGTGGCGCCGGCCACGCTCAAGCCTGTCGAGTTGCTGGAGGCACGGCCTTCGGCCTTGTTCAGCTCACCGCCGGTGAAGGTCACGTTTGGGATGTCATTGGAGGTAAGGATGCCGCCGTCAAAGGTCTGCGGCGCCACACGGCTGTCGTTGGAGACCAGGATAGGCAGCACCGGGGCCAAACCACCGCCGAGGTGCAACTCAGTCTGGGAAATACGGAACTTCACGTTGCCGGCTGCGCGACCGAAACTGTCGGCAGGTTCGGTGCCGTTGTTTTTGGTCGGGAAGAAGCTGTTGCCGTTACCCGCCAGGCCCGGGCCTGCGGTGTGGCCATCGCCACCGTCCAGGCGCAGGGCGCCGAACGCCATGACGTCGAAACCGACGCCAAGGGTGCCTTGGGTGTAGCCGGATTTGTAGTCGAAGCGCAGCAATGTGGCGGCTTCGCGCAGATCGTTGTTGGTCCCCGAGCGGTTGTCCGCGCTGTAGTACATGGTCCGCGAACTGATCGCAGCATGGCTGTCTTCAACAAAGCCACTGTGACCTGTGCCCGTGCCCAGAGAGCCGAGCCCAAAATCATCAGCGCAGGCTTGTTGCGCGAGCAATGCCGCGGTGATGGATAACGCCAGTGTAGAAATTTTCATGTGTAACGGCCCCTAAACATATTTTTATGTGCGTTGTGTGCAAAACGGCGTTTTCATCCCTACAAACGTGACGATTGTTTCATGAGGACCGGGGCGCACCTCGTGAAGAATTTGTTAGGAAAGGCGGCTCGAAAATGAAATTTCTCAGCCGTGGGTTTTTGTCATATTTTCGTCATTTCATTCATTTGCAGAATGAAGTCCTGAGGATTCTTCGTTTGCCAGACTGTCGACAGCCCAACAAAATCCAGAGAAAGGCCACACCCTCTCCACAGTGTTCAGGAATTTTTCTATGCCAAGCGCCGCATACGTCAGCCCCGACGAGATTCGCAAAGACTTTTCCAAGGCCATGTCCGACATGTACCGAGATGAAGTCCCACTTTACGGCGCGCTGATTGAGCTGGTGGCCGAGACCAACGCCCAGGTGTTGGCCAGTGAATCGAGCCTGGCCCAGCAGTTGCGACGCACGGGTGAAATCGATCGACTGGACATGGAACGCCACGGCGCCATCCGCCTGGGCACCGCCTTTGAGCTGGCAACCATCAGCCGCTTGTTTGCGGTGATGGGCATGCAACCCGTGGGCTACTACGACTTGACCCCGGCTGGCGTGCCGGTGCATTCCACCGCCTTTCGCGCCGTGCATGAACGCTCACTGCAATCCAGCCCGTTCCGGGTGTTTACCTCGCTGCTGCGCCTGGAATTGATCGAAAACCTCGAACTGCGCGCCTTCGCCGACAGCGCCCTGGCCAAGCGCAAGATCTTCACCCCAGGCGCGCTGGCGCTGATCGAACAAGCCGAACGCGACGGCGGCCTCAATACCCAGGACGCCGGCGAATTCGTCCGCCAAGCCTTGGAGACCTTCCGCTGGCACCACACCGCTACCGTCACAGGCCAGCAATACCAGCAACTGAGCGACCAGCACCGCCTGATCGCCGACGTGGTCGCGTTCAAAGGCCCGCACATCAACCACCTGACCCCGCGCACCCTGGACATCGATCAGGTGCAGGCGGCCATGCCCGGTAAGGGCATCACTCCTAAAGCGGTGATCGAAGGACCGCCGCGCCGTCTGTGCCCGATCCTGCTGCGCCAGACCAGCTTCAAGGCCCTCGACGAGCCCATCGCCTTCATTGATGCAAAAGGCAGCCACAGCGCGCGCTTCGGCGAGATCGAACAACGTGGTGTCGCGCTGACGCCTAAAGGCCGCGCCCTCTACGACCAACTGCTGAACGCCGCGCGCGACGAACTGGGCGCTTTTCCGAATGAGGCCAACGCCGCGCGTTATGTGCAATTGATGGAACAGCACTTCGAGGCTTTCCCCGATAACCACACACAGATGCGTGAACAGGAGCTCGCGTATTTCCGTTACTTCGCTACCGAGCAAGGCCTGGCGGCACGCGGCCACGCCGATCAGCCGCGTACGTTGGGCGCGCTGATTGCTGCCGGCCATGTGGCTGTGGAGCCGTTGGTGTATGAGGATTTTCTGCCGGTGAGTGCGGCGGGGATATTTCAATCGAACCTGGGGGATGCCGCGCAGAGTCACTATGCGGCCAATTCGAATCAGGCGGAGTTCGAAAAGGCTCTGGGCCGCCGGACGATTGATGAGCTGAAACTGTATGGCGAAACGCAGCAGCGCTCTATAGATGAATGTCAGGCGCTGCTGGCATGAAATGAGAGTGCCCGCCCGGCTCACCAGCGCAATCCTTGCGCCGCAACAGTCCCCAGAGCCGGGTGGACGGGGCGCATCTTAAACAGTGAAAAGCGCCCTGTCCCTCAGACAATTCTGAACAAATGTGTCCGCGCCCTGTAGGAGCGCGGACGTTCATTTAGCCCAAGTGCTGCACAATCTCGTCTTTAACCAACAGGCGCTTCTCCTTCAGCTTTCTCAGCTCCTCATCGCTGCCAGCTGCCTTTTCAGCAGTCACCACCAATTCATCGACGGTTTTGTATTTCTCAAACAGGGCGTTCAGGTGTGGATTCTTCGCCCGGCACTCGTCGACTTTTTCCTTACTCAGACCCAGGTCCTGAAGCAGGTCGTGTTTCACTGGCATGGAGTACCTCCGCAAGTTGATCAATGGCCTACGCTCTTGAAGCTAGCCCATTCCAAGGGGTGTTGTCATGTCCGAGGTCAATGCATCCCCGTTCGTCGCCAGGCGGGCGATGGGATCAAACCTTTGCCGCGCCCTGCCCTCCACAGTAGATCGCCACCCGAGGGAGAACGGTTTCATGACTCACGCTGCCACTGCTGTCGACACCCAATGCATCAACACCATTCGCACCCTGGCCATGGATGCCGTGCAGAAGGCCAATTCCGGCCACCCAGGCACGCCCATGGGCCTGGCGCCGGTGGGCTACACGCTGTGGAGCCGGTTCCTGCGTTACCACCCCCAGCATCCCGATTGGCCTAACCGTGACCGCTTTGTGTTGTCGGTGGGGCATGCATCGATGCTGCTGTACTCGCTGCTGCACTTGGCCGGCGTGGTGGAGATTGATGCCCACGGCAAACGCTCCGGCCAGGCGGCGATCAGCCTGGACGATATCAAGCAGTTCCGGCAGATCAGCTCCAAGACCCCGGGCCACCCTGAGTACCGCATGACCACCGGCGTTGAAACCACCACCGGCCCGTTGGGCCAGGGCTGCGCCAACAGTGTGGGCATGGCCATGGCTGAGCGTTGGCTGGGCCAGCGGTTCAACCGCGACAACAAGGTGCTGTTCGACTACAACGTCTACACCCTGTGCGGTGACGGCGACATGATGGAGGGCATCAGCAGCGAAGCGGCATCGATGGCCGGGCACTTGAAGCTGGATAACCTGTGCTGGATCTACGACAACAACACCATCAGCATCGAGGGCCACACTGAGCTGGCCTTCAGTGAGGATGTGATCAAGCGTTTCCAGGCCTACGGCTGGCACACCTTGCACGTCACCGATGCCAATGACTTACAGGCCTTGAGCACCGCTCTGGAAACGTTCAAGGCCAATACCGGCGCGCCAACTTTGATTGTGGTCGACAGCGTGATCGGCTATGGCTCACCGCACAAACACAACACCGCCGCCGCCCATGGCGAGCCGTTGGGCGCAGATGAAATCCGCCTGACCAAGGCCGCATATGGCTGGCCCGAGGACTCCAGCTTCCTGGTGCCCGATGAGGCCCGCACCGTGCTGCGTGATGCGCTGCTGGAACGCAGCCAACCGCTGTATGACGAATGGACGCGCCACCTGTCGCAGCTCGAACAGTACGAGCCGGAACTGGCGGATGAGTTGCGCCGCATGCGTGCAGGCGAAATGCCCGAGCATTGGCAAAATGAGTTGCCCCACTTCGACACCGACGCCAAGGGCGTGGCCAGCCGTGCAGCGGGTGGCGAGGTGCTGAATGCCTTTGCCCAGCATATCCCCTGGTTGCTGGGCGGTTCGGCGGACTTGTCGCCGTCGACCAAGACCAATCTCACTTTCGACGGCGCAGGGCGTTTCAGTGCTGACGACTACAGCGGACGCAACCTGCACTTCGGCATCCGCGAGCATGCGATGGGCGCGATTGCCAACGGCATGGCGCTGTCGTACCTGCGGCCCTACACCTCGACGTTTCTGGTGTTCAGCGACTATATGAAGCCACCGATTCGGCTGGCGGCGATCATGGAGTTGCCAGTGGTGTTTGTGTTTACCCATGACTCGATTGGCGTGGGTGAGGACGGGCCGACGCATCAACCTGTCGAGCACCTGACGCAACTGCGCGCGACGCCGGGGCTGCTGACCCTGCGGCCGGGTGATGCCAACGAAACGCTGGAACTGTGGAAGGTTGCACTGGCGCAAACGCATCGGCCGAGTTGCGTGGTGTTGTCGCGCCAGGCATTGCCGACGCTGGATCGTACGAAATATGCCGCAGCGTCCGGCGCAGCCAAGGGCGCTTACGTGTTGACGGGCGGCGAAAACCCTAAGGTTCTGCTGTTGGCGACGGGCAGTGAAGTCAGCCTGGCGGTGGCGGCTTATGAACAGTTGAAAGGCGAAGGGATTTCGGCGCAGGTGGTGTCGATGCCGAGCTGGGAGCTGTTTGAAGAACAGGACCAGGCCTACCGCGACAGCGTGTTGCCACCCAACGTGAAGGCGCGGGTCGTGGTGGAACAAGCCGGCCCACTGGGTTGGGACCGTTATGTCGGGCAGACTGGGGCCAAGGTGGTGATGAACAGCTTTGGCGCGTCGGCGCCGTTGCCGAAGTTGCAGGAGAAGTTTGGGTTCACGGCTGAGAATGTGGTGAGGCTGGCGAAGGAGCAGATTCAACTGACTCAATAGTGATCAAAACTGTGGGGGTTGGCTTGCCTGCGATAGCGGCCTGTCAGCCACTACTGTGTTGACTGATGTATCGTCATCGCAGCATAGGTATCTACACAGCTTTTTTACGAATTGAATTTTGCGGGTGTCGTGGGGGGCGCTGGGTACATATCCGTTATTTTTGTGATGGCTTGTATTGGTTCCGCCCTTACGGCGGGTCACTTTTGAAAAGAGCCCAAAAGTAACCAAAAGGCTCTTGCCCCACCACTCGGCACCTCGCCTCCGGCTCGGTGTGCCCTCACGCAGGCTTTGGAGCGGGGGCCGCCGCGATGGGCCATCCTTGGCCCAGCGCGGCTAAACCGGCGTCCTGCCGGTTTACCCCCGCTCCAAAGCCTGCGTTCGGCCAGCGTGGTTTAACGGGGCGCCTAAGATCAAAATCAAGATCAAAATCTACAGCACGGCGGCCTAGTAGCCGACCTGAGTGGTTGAATCAAAAGCAAAAGCAGAGGCGGCCTGACGGCCGACCTGATCTTGGAAGCTGAACTGGGTTAAATGTGGGAGGGGCGGTGCGACGGTTCGACTTGCTCCCGATGGCGGTGTGTCAGTCAGCTCATTTGTAACTGACACACCGCATTCGCGAGCAAGCCCGCTCCCACATTTTGAGCTCAGTACATCAGGTAGATGTGTGTACTCGGTCAAAGGTGGGAGCTGGCTTGCCTGCGAAGGCATCAACTGGTTATGCCTGATGTACCGAGGTGTCTGCATCGCAGGCAAGCCAGCTCCCACAGAAAAGCAGCTCTGCTTCTGATCTGTTTTTACTGTGCTGTTGCCCTGCTTCTGCTTCATGGCGGTGTGTCAGTTGATGTATCTGGTGAATGGCCCACCGCATTCGCGAGCAAGCCCGCTCCCACATTTTGAGCTCAGTACATCAGGTAGATGTGTGTACTCGGTCAAAGGTGGGAGCTGGCTTGCCTGCGAAGGCATCAACTGGTTATGCCTGATGTACCGAGGTGTCTGCATCGCAGGCAAGCCAGCTCCCACAGAAAAGCAGCTCTGCTTCTGATCTGTTTTTACTGTGCTGTTGCCCTGCTTCTGCTTCATGGCGGTGTGTCAGTTGATGTATCTGGTGAATGGCCCACCGCATTCGCGAGCAAGCCCGCTCCCACATTTTGAGCTCAGTACATCAGGTAGATGTGTGTACTCGGTCAAAGGTGGGAGCTGGCTTGCCTGCGAAGGCATCACCTGGCTATGCCTGATGTACCGAGGTGTCTGCATCGCAGGCAAGCCAGCTCCCACAGAAAAGCAGCTCTGCTTCTGATCTGTTTTTGCTGTGCTGTTGCCCTGCTTTTGCTTCAACCACTCAGGTCGGCTACTAGGCCGCCGTGCTCTTGCTTTTGATCTTGATCTGACAGGCCCCGTTAACCACGATGGCCGAACGCAGGCTTGAATCCGTGGGTAACCCGGCAGGACGCCGGGTTAGCCGCGCTGGGCCAAGGATGGCCCATCGCGGCGGCCCACGGATTCAAGCCGGAGTGCGGGCATGCCGAGCCTAAGCGAGGCACCGAGTGGTGGGGCAAAGACCTTTTGGTTACTTTTGGGGCGTTTGCCAAAAGTGACCCGCTGTAAGAGCGGAACCATACGAAGCCGTTACCGCAGCAACGGATATGTACTCAATCTACCTAACCCCGTCACAGGCAAGCCAGCTCCCACAGTCGATAGGCAGCGACGATCAGGCCAACTCTCGGGCAAGAAACGCCGCAGTCCGGCTGGTTTTGCTCTTAGCCACCTTCTGCGGCGTGCCACTGGCAACCACTTTCCCGCCCAAATCCCCAGCCCCCGGCCCGATATCAATCACCCAGTCACTCTGCGCCACCACGCGCATCTCGTGCTCCACAACCACCACCGTGTGCCCCGCCTCCACCAGATGATTGAGCTGGCTGAGCAAGCGGTCCACATCGCGTGGATGCAACCCGGTCGTCGGCTCATCCAGCACATACAAGGTGGCGCCGCGCGCATTACGTTGCAGCTCGGTCGCCAACTTGATGCGTTGCGCTTCACCGCCCGACAGCTCCGTCGCCGGCTGGCCCAGGCGCAAATACCCCAAGCCGATATCGCGCAGCACCTGCAATGAGCGCGACACGCCAGGCTGTTCGGCAAACACCTCCACCGCCTGTTCCACCGTCAGCCCCAACACCTGGGCAATGTTCAAGCCCTGCCATTTGATCGCCAGGGTGTCAGGGTTGTAGCGCGCCCCGTGGCACGTCGGGCATGGCGCATACACGCTGGGCATAAATAGCAGCTCAACGCTGACAAACCCCTCGCCTTCGCAATTGCTGCAGCGGCCTTTGGCGACATTGAAGGAAAACTGCCCGGCGTCATAGTCGCGCTTCTTCGCGGCCGGCGTGGCGGCGAACAGCTTGCGCACGTTGTCGAACAGCCCGGTGTAGGTCGCAAGGTTGGAGCGCGGCGTACGGCCGATGGGTTTCTGGTCCACCTGCACCAGACGGCGGATGTGTTCCAGCCCGGCACTGATACGCCCACCGCTGGTTTGCGGGGTGTCGTCTTCCAGGCTGGGTTCCTCGTCACGTTCGACCACGCGCCCAAGGCCCATGCCCACCAGTTCCAGCAATGCCTGGCTGACCAGGCTGGACTTGCCCGAGCCGGAAATTCCGGTCACCGCCGTGAAGCAGCCCAACGGGAAATCCACGCTCAGGTCCTTGAGGTTATTACGCGTTACGCCTTCGAGTTTCAGCCAGCCGGAAGGCTCACGGCGCGACGGGTTCGCAGGGCGCCGCTCGGCGAACAAATATTCACGCGTCTGCGAGGCCTCGACCTGCGCCAACCCGGCAGGCGGGCCGCTGTACAGCACTTGCCCGCCATGCTCACCGGCAGCCGGCCCCACGTCGATCAGCCAGTCGGCGCGGCGCATGGTTTCCAGGTCGTGCTCCACCACAAACAGCGAATTGCCCGCGCCTTTCAAACGCTCGAGCGCGGTGAACAAGGCTTCGCCATCTGCCGGGTGCAGGCCTGCCGAGGGTTCATCCAGTACATAGATGACGCCGAACAATTGCGAGCCCAATTGCGTGGCCAGCCGCAGGCGCTGCAGCTCCCCGGACGACAACGTCGGCGTGCTGCGCTCCAGGGACAAATAGCCCAGGCCCAACTCGGTCAAGGTGCTGACCCGCTCAAGCAAATCCTGGGCGATGCGTTGGGCGGCAAGACGCTTTTCTACCGACAGTTTCATTTTGTCCTGCCCCGCCGCGACCGGCCGCAGCAGCTCGGCCAGTTGCGACAGCGACAGTTGCGACAACTCACCAATATCCACCCCGGCAAACTTCACCGACAGCGCCGCTTTGGTCAGCCGTTTGCCGTCGCATAACGGGCAGGCGCTGCCCTGCATGAACTGCGCGACGCGCTTTTTCATCAGTGCGCTTTGGGTGTGGGTGAAGGTGTGCAGGATATAGCGCCGCGCGCCGCTGAACGTGCCCTGGTAGCTCGGTTCGAGCTTGCGTTTCAGGGCGTCACGGGTCTGCTGCGGGGTGAAACCGGCGTACACCGGCACGGTCGGGGTTTCTTCGGTGAACAGGATCCAGTCGCGCTGTTTTTTCGGCAGCTCGCGCCAGGGGATATCCACGTCATACCCAAGCGTCACCAGGATGTCGCGCAGGTTCTGCCCTTGCCACGCCAACGGCCAGGACGCCACCGCACGCTGGCGGATGGTCAGGCTGGGGTCGGGCACCATCAGCGCCTCGGTCACTTCGTACACCCGGCCCAGGCCATGGCATTGCGGGCACGCGCCCTGAGGCAGGTTCGGCGAAAAATCCTCGGCGTACAGCATTGCCTGCCCCGACGGGTAACTGCCGGCGCGGGAGTACAACATACGGATCAGGCTCGACAACGTGGTAACGCTGCCCACCGAAGAACGCGCACTCGGCGTGCCGCGCTGCTGTTGCAGGGCCACGGCCGGTGGCAGGCCTTCGATGGCGTCCACATCCGGCACGCCGACCTGGTCGATCAGGCGCCGCGCATACGGCGCCACCGATTCGAAATAGCGGCGCTGGGCCTCGGCATACACGGTGGAAAACGCCAAGGACGACTTACCGGAACCCGAGACGCCGGTGAATACCACCAGGGCATCCCGAGGAATGTCCACATCGACGTTGCGCAAGTTATGTTCGCGGGCGCCGCGCACCCGTACAAAGCCTGAGTGCTGGCCGGTGATCGGCGGAAAGTTGCGCTGTGAAGTCATGGAAAACCTTATCGAACAGTGAGCACGCTGCGCACCCTTTGTGTCAGGGCTTCGGGGCTGTAGGGCTTGCTCAGCAGATGAATGTCGGGGCTCAGCAGGTGATTGCTGGAGAGAATGTCGCGGGTGTGGCCAGAGGTAAACAACACCGCCACTGGCGGCACCTGGGCGCGGGCCCAGTCGGCCAAGTCAGTACTTTTGACCCGACCGGGCATCACCACGTCGGTAAAAATCAGGTCCGGCTGCACGCCGCTCTGCAACGCTTGCATCGCGCGGTCGCCGTCTTCGGCGGTGAGGACGGTGTAGCCCGACTGCTCGAGCAGCTCCACCACCGTCACCCGTACATCAGCGTTGTCCTCCACCACCAGGATCGTCTCCTGGCCACCCGCTTGCGGCTCGGGCTCAGCGTGGCTGTCCGGGTACTCCTCGCCAAGGCTGCGCGGAAAGTACATCTGCACCACCGTGCCTTTGCCTTCCTCGCTCCACACCTCGACATGGCCACCGCTTTGGCGCACAAAACCAAACACCATGCTCAGGCCAAGACCGGTGCCATGGCCCTCGCGCTTGGTGGTGAAGAACGGCTCGAACACCCGCGCCAGGATCGCCGCCGGCATGCCTACACCGATATCCGTAACGGCCAGGCGTACGTACTCGCCCGGCAGGATACTTTTACCTGCGCAGTCGTCGGGGTTGAGGATGATGTTCTCACCGGTAATCCGAATCACGCCCTCGCCCTGCATGGCATCGCGGGCATTGATCGCCAGGTTGAGCAGTGCGTTTTCCAGCTGGTTGCGGTCGACGTTGATGCACCAGGAGTCCTGGGGCAATTGCACATCGATATGGATGGTTTCACCCAGCGCACGCTGCAGCAGCTCGCCCAACCCTGCGTAGATGCGCTGGGGGTTATAGACGGCCGGCGACAAGGGTTGGCGGCGAGCAAACGCCAGCAGTTGCGACGACAGTTTGGCGCCGCGCTCCACTGCCGCAATAGCGGCCGCGACCCTCCGCTGTACCTGGGCATTTTCCGGTTCATGCCGGGCCAACAAGTGCAGGTTGCCGGCGATCACTTGCAGCAGGTTATTGAAGTCATGGGCCACGCCACCGGTCAGCCCGCCGATGGCTTCGAGCTTTTGTGATTGGCGCAATTGGGCTTCGGCGGCGGAACGCGCCTGCACTTCGGCGGCCACGCGTTGTTCCAGGTTATGAGTCAATTCCTGGCGCACGCGTTCGGAGTGCACATGGGCGGTGGTTTCCACCACAATCGCCAGGACGCCGGCCGGTTGTTGATTATCCCCGGCGACGGGGCTGTAGTAGAGGTTCATCCAGACATCTTCCGGCTGGCCATTGCGCAGCAGCACCAGCGCCTTGTTGTTATACGACAAGGTGCCGCCGGCCAGGCAGGTGTCGAGCACATGCCGGTTGAACTCGGCCACTTCCGGCCAGCCCTGCTCCACGGGTGTACCCAGCAGATACGGATGCCGCCCACCGGCAAACACCGAATAGCTGTCGTTATAGATCATGTACCCCGTTTGCCCCCACAGCATCACCATCGGCATGGGTGATGCCAACAGCATTTGCACGGCGCTGACCAGGCTGGCGGGCCAGGCGTTGATCGGGCCGAGGTCGGTGGCCGACCAATCGAAGGCGCGGATCCGCTGGGCCATTTCACCGCCCCAGCCTTCGCAGCCATGGGTGTTGGATAAAAAGTGCATCAATTGGCTCGTGGCGAAGAGAAGGATGGAGTCGTGGCGCAGTCCCACTGATAAAAACTTGGAGCCTTGCAGCAATAAATCGTTTCATTGCATATAGCTCATCCGTGGAGACCTGAGCAACTCCCCTCAGTGAAAATCCCGGCTGCGCACATTAATCCCCTCCAGCAGCGGCGTCAGGTCGGTCAGGCGCCCGGCAATCAAATGGCGCACCTCGCCTACCGCTTCCCAACGCCCATCGACTTTCAATAGTCGCGAACCGACCAACGCCTGGCGCTGACGTTCGGCCAGATCACGCCAGACCACCACATTGAGGTTACCGAACTCGTCTTCCAGAGTGACAAAGGTCACCCCACTGGCGGTGCCCGGGCGTTGCCGGCCGGTGACCAGACCGGCGACACTGACATTGCGCCCATGCTCTACCGCCATCAGCTCAAGGGAGCTGCGGCAGCGGCGCTTGCGCAATTCATCGCGCAACAGTGCCAACGGATGCGGGCCGAGGGTGGTGCCGAGCGTGGCGTAGTCGGCGTGCAGGTCCTCGCCCACCGTGGGGGCCGGCAGCTCCACCGCCGCTTCGTCAGGGCTGGGCAGGCCAGCGAACAAGCCAAGCTGTTTATGCACGCCCGCCACTTCCCAACGCGCCTTGTGCCGGTTGCCCGTCAAGGCGCGCAAGGCGCCCGAGTCCGCCAACAGTGCCTGGGCGCGCGCATCCAGCCCGGCGCGTTCGTCGAGGTCGGCAATGTCGCTGAATGCGCGGCGCTGGCGGGCCGCCTCGATGCGCCGCCCATCGTCTTCGCGAAACCCCGCGATCATGCGCAAGCCCATGCGAATCGCCGGTTGCTGGCCGTCGATGGGTTCCAGGCTGCAATCCCAATCACTGGCCAGCACATCCACCGGGCGAATCTGCAAGCGATGACGTCGCGCGTCTTGCAGGATCTGGTCCGGGCTGTAGAAGCCCATGGGCCAGCTGTTGATCAGCGCACAAGCAAAGGCCGCCGGCTCATGGCATTTGAGCCAGCAACTGGCATAGGTGAGCAAGGCAAAACTGGCCGCGTGGGACTCGGGGAAACCATAGCTGCCAAAGCCTTTGATCTGCTCGAAGATCTGCGCGGCAAATGCCTCGCTGTAGCCGTTTTTAAGCATGCCGGTGCGCAGGCGTTCCTGATGCGGTTCAAGCCCGCCGTGGCGCTTCCAGGCGGCCATGGAGCGGCGCAACTGGTCCGCCTCGCCGGGGCCGTAGTCGGCGGCGACCATGGCGATCTGCATGACCTGTTCCTGAAACAGCGGCACGCCCAAGGTGCGTTCCAGCACCGCCTGCAGTTGCGGTGACGGATAAGTCGTCGGCTCTTCTTTATTACGCCTGCGCAGGTACGGATGCACCATGCCGCCCTGGATCGGCCCGGGCCGCACGATGGCAACCTCGATCACCAGGTCATAGAAGGTTTGCGGCTTGAGCCTGGGCAGCATCGACATCTGTGCCCGCGACTCGATCTGGAACACGCCGACGGTGTCAGCTTTGCTGATCATCGCGTAAGTCGCGGCGTCTTCCTTGGGGATGGTCGCCAGGGTCAAGTCCAGGTGGCGGTGACGGCGCAGTAAATCGAAGCAGCGGCGGATCGCGCTGAGCATGCCCAAGGCGAGAATATCCACCTTGAGCAGGCCGACGGCGTCGAGGTCGTCCTTGTCCCACTGGATAATGGTGCGCTCGGCCATCGCCGCGTTTTCCACCGGCACCAAGGTGTCCAGCGGGTATTCGGAAATCACAAAGCCGCCCGGGTGCTGGGACAAGTGCCGGGGAAAGCCGATCAATTGCTGGGTGAGTGTGAGCACGCGACGCAGGATCGGGCTTTGCGGGTCAAAGCCGCCTTCGCGCAAGCGCTCTAACGGCGGCGCATCTTCACTCCAGCGCCCGCAGCATTCAGCCAAGGCGTTGATCTGGTCCGGCGGCAAGCCGAGGGCCTTGGCCACATCGCGCACCGCGCCGGCCGCGTGATAGCTGCTGACCACCGCCGTCAAGGCCGCGCGGGTGCGGCCGTAGCGTTGGAACACGTACTGCAGCACTTCTTCGCGGCGTTCGTGTTCGAAGTCGACGTCGATATCCGGCGGTTCGTTGCGCTCCTTGGACAGGAAGCGCTCGAACAGCATGCTCGTCAGGCTCGGGTCGATCTCGGTGATGCCCAAGGCAAAACACACCGCCGAGTTGGCCGCCGAGCCGCGCCCCTGGCACAGGATCGAACGGCTGCGAGCGAAGCGCACGATGTCGTGCACCGTGAGGAAATAACTTTCGTAGCCCAGTTCACTGATCAGCGCCAGTTCATGGTTGATCTGCTGCAAGGTCTTGGCGTCGACACCCTGCGGCCAGCGCTGGGCGATGCCTTCTTCGGTGAGCTGGCGCAACCAGGATTTCGCATCCTGGCCTTCGGGCACCAGTTCGCGCGGGTAGTGGTAACGCAACTGACTCAAGTCGAAGGTGCAGCGCCGCGCGATGGCCAGGGTTTCGTCGAGCAAGGCTTGCGGGTACAGCGCGGCCAGTGCGTCGAGGCTGCGCAGGTGCCGCTCGCCATTGGGGTGCAGGCGCGTGCCGGCGTCGGCCACCGTGACGTGATGGCGGATGGCGGTCATGGTGTCTTGCAGGGCGCGGCGGCCGCGCGCATGCATATGCACATCAGCGCAGGCCACCGCAGGAATGTTCAGGCTGGCGGCCAGGGCCAGGCGTTGCGCCAGATAACGCGCATCATCCTGGCCGCAATGCAGGTGCACCGCCAGCCACAGGCGTTCGGCAAACGTGCGGCGCAGCCATTGGATCGAGGCTTGGGTGTCGCTGTCTTCGGCTACCCACAGCGCCAGCAGACCGGGCAACGGTTGGTCGAAGTCTTCTTGCAGCAGGCGATAGCGGCCTTTTTCGGCGCGGCGTCGGGCCACGGTGATGAGGCGGCACAGGTGCTGGTAGCCGGTAAGGTCTTCTACCAGCAACACCAGTTTGGGACCGTTCTCGATGCGCATCTCGCTGCCGATAATCAGCGGCAAATCCACCGCCTTTGCCGCCTGCCAGGCACGCACGATGCCCGACAACGTGCATTCGTCGGTGATCGCCAAGGCGCTATAGCCCTGGCGCTTGGCGCGCTCGAACAATTCCAGCGCACTGGACGCGCCGCGCTGAAAACTGAAATTGGACAGGCAATGCAGCTCGGCGTAGCTCATGCAAACCAGCCTTGCAGCCACAGCCCGTCGTTTTGCCCGACGCTGCGATAGGCCCAGCCTTGCTGCCCGGCCCGGGTTTGGATCAGGTAATAGTCGCGGCGGATATCCGCGCCATCCCACCAGCCGGATTCGATGCGCTCCGGGCCCATCAGAATCTGTACGCCGTGTTCGGCCAGCAAGGTCGGTTCGTGCAGCAACCAGCCGGGGCGCTGCACCTTGTTCAAGGTGGGGCACGCACGGTTATCGGCGGCCGCTTGCCAGGCGCATTCGGGACGGTGGTCGGCATGAAAGCGCAGGCCTTGCACCGCCTCATCGCCAAGGCGTGCGCGCAGGCGTTCGCGCAGTTGCTCCCAGGGCAAGGTCTGTTGTGGGCGGTCGTCGAACAGGTCCTGGCGCTGCGGCACGAATACCGGCAGGTCTTGGGCCACCAGGCGAAAGCCGCGTACCGGTGAGGTGACTTGCACGTGCTCGAGGCGGCCGCGGGCCAGCTCGAACAGCATCGCCGGTTCGCGCTCGGCGCTGAGCAGGCCGACCTTGATCACACTGTCGGGCGCCTGGGCGTGTTCCAGGTGCAGGTCGAAACGCTGCACGCCACTGTCGCGCCCGCAAAGGAAAGCGGACAGGTCACCGGTCAAGCGGCGTAACGGAAACAACAGCGCCTGGTGGGATTGCACGTCGAAATTCAGCTCGATGCGCACATCGAACTGGTCCGGTGGCTGATAGAACGCCAGGGCCAGCGGGCGTTGCCCGGTCAGCGTATCCAGGTGCTTAAGCACGCTGGCGTCAAAGCGGCGCGCCAGGGTATGCCGGGGCAACGCCTGCACTTGGGCCAGGCTGCGCAAGCCCATGCGCGACAAGGCGGTGGCGGCTTGCGGGTCAAGGCCGGCGCGCTCAATCGGCAGTGGCGCCAGGGCTTGCATCAATGCCGTGTCATCGGCCACGGCCAGGCCATCGTAAATATTCGCCAGCACGCGCGCCGCCGCCGGGTTGGGTGCGGCGACGATACGGTGGCCAAACCCCAGCTCGGTCAACTCCTTGCGCAACCGCGCCTCGAACTGCGGCCATGGCCCGAACAGGCCCAGGCTTGATTCGATCTCGAACAGCAAGGCACGCGGGTAATACAGGCTGACCTGGGAGCTGAAACGGTAGGCCCAGGCCGCAAGAAACTGCTGCCAGCGCTCGATCTGCGCGGGGTCGTATTCGGCGCTGGCGAAAGTCTTGGCCAGCGCATGCGCCGCCGTCAGCGATTGCCCGGGGCGCAGGCCCAAGGCACGGGCGGCCGCATTGACGGTTTGCAGCACACGGCGCTGCGGCGTGCCGGCCAGCAGTGCGAGGGGTTGGTCCGGCTCGGGGTGCAGGCGCTGCACCCCGTCCAGCGCCAATTGCGGGAACACAATACACACCCAGCGCATGGCAACCTCAGTGCCCCGCCAGCGCAATCGGCGCCGGATGGGCCAGCCCGCCACGGCACTTGAGCACGCGCACTTGCGCAGGCTTTGCCTCGACTGCCAGGCGCAAGGCGGCGGGCGAGGCATTGACCGCTTCATTTAAAGAGCGCCAGGCAAACGCCAGGGTCTGCCCGGTTTCGGCCGCCACCTGCAAGCGGCGCAAGGCACGGTCATCGGCCTTGTGCGGCCAGCACAGCACCGCGCCGCAACTGCCGGAACGCAGGCATTGTTCTACCGCCCACAAGGTATCGCGTGCCTCGGCCTGGATCACCGAGAGTTGGCGCAAGTCCACCCCGGCGTTCTGCCAGGCGTGCGGGTACGGCGTATAAGGCGGCGCGACCAGTACGATGCGCTCCCCCGCCGCCGACAACCGCGCCAGGGTCGGCAATACCAATTGCAGCTCGCCGACACCTTCCCTGGCCATCAGGATTTCGCTCAGCGCCGACTCCGGCCAGCCGCCCGTGGGCAGCACCGCGTCCAGCGCCGCAAGCCCGGTGGGGTGCATGCTGGCCGGTGGCGCGGCGGGCCGGCCTTTCCAGACGCGGCCACCATTGAACAGCGCGTCCAGGGCAACGACGGCGCCCATCAGCCTTGCCTCACCAGGCCGCAGAACACCCCTTCGATGGCCAGGTCCTGGTCGGGCCCTACCACGATGGGTTGATACGCGGGGTTGCGCGGCAACAGGCGTACATGCTCGCCGTGGCGCTCGAAGCGCTTGATGGTGACTTCGCCGTCCAGGCGCGCCACCACAATCTGCCCGTTCAAGGCTTCGGCACTGCGGCGTACGCCGACCAGGTCGCCGTCGAGGATGCCGTCTTCGATCATCGAATCGCCCTGGACCCGCAGCAGGTAGTCCGGGGTTTTCGCGAAGGTGGCGGGGTCGAGCTGCAGGCGGTTGTGCACTTCGGCGTCGGCGCCGATGGGCAAGCCAGCCGCAACGCGGCCGAGCACGGGCACGTCCAGCCATTCGGGGCGGGCTGGTTGGTTGAGCAGGCGAATACCGCGCGCCTGGTTGGGGTTGACCTCTATAAAGCCCGCTTCGGTGAGGGCCACTACATGTTTGCGGGCGACACTGCGCGAGGCAAAGCCGAACGCCTCGGCGATCTCGGCGAGGCTGGGCGGTTGGCCTTGCTGCGCGATGCGGTCGCGGATAAAGGTCAGGATGGCGGTGCGGCGGGGAGTCAGGGTTGTCATGGAGTACATTTGTACTCTTGTGGGAATTTTCTGACAATAGCCATCAGTCGGGGGCTGAGAGGGCGATTGAGCACAATCCTCTGCCCCGCCACTCGGTTTTGAGCAAAACATTGATCCAGAGCGGTATTTGCCTGGATCAAATCGATTAAAAGATCCCTTCAAGCAACTAGCGGCAATCTAACAAGTAACAGCAACTTCCCCCGCGACACCGCCTTTACCCGCTTAACACCCACGCAAACAATATTCATTATCATTTAGCGCATGAAAACTTCGTTACTGATTAAACAAAACATATTTGATAAAAAGCCCGCTAATGCCCGTCCCGCAAGGGCTGCAGCCCCAAGAAGGTGCACTATGTGCTTATTCCATCGAATAATTTCGCTATCGGAATTTTACTTGCCCGGTGTTTAGCCATAAAATCACCGCGATTGATTGCAGTGCGACATATCGTCACTGCATCGTTACTTTTTCGAGCTCAGAGACCTTTGCTCTCTGTTAAGGATTTCCAGCATGACCGAAGCGACAGGACTCATGGCCCACAACTGGGGCTTTGCCATTTTCCTCCTCGGTGTTGTCGGCCTTTGCGCCTTCATGCTTGGTGTCTCCAGCCTCCTCGGGTCAAAAGCCTGGGGCCGCAGCAAAAATGAACCGTTCGAGTCCGGCATGCTGCCTACAGGTGGCGCCCGCTTGCGGCTCTCAGCCAAATTCTATCTGGTCGCGATGCTGTTCGTGATCTTCGATATCGAAGCCCTCTTTCTCTTTGCCTGGTCTGTGTCCGTCCGCGAAAGCGGCTGGACCGGATTCGTCGAAGCCCTCGTTTTCATAGCAATTCTGTTGGCAGGCCTTGTCTACCTATTTCGAGTGGGCGCCCTTGATTGGGCTCCGGAAGCTCGTCGCAAGCGGCAAGCGAAGCTGAAACAATGAGGCTTTGGCGATGCAATACAATCTCACCAGGATCGACCCGGATGCTCCTAACGAGCAGTACCCAATCGGCGAACGCGAAACCGTTTCCGACCCGTTAGAAGACCAAGTCCACAAAAACATCTACATGGGCAAGCTGGAAGACGTGCTGAGTGGCGCGGTCAACTGGGGACGTAAAAACTCCCTGTGGCCGTACAACTTCGGTCTTTCGTGCTGCTACGTGGAAATGACCACCGCCTTCACGGCGCCCCACGACATCGCGCGCTTTGGCGCCGAAGTTATCCGGGCATCACCGCGCCAGGCGGATTTCATGGTTATCGCCGGAACCTGCTTTATCAAGATGGCGCCGATCATTCAGCGTCTCTACGAGCAAATGCTCGAGCCTAAGTGGGTTATCTCCATGGGTTCGTGCGCCAACTCCGGTGGCATGTACGACATCTACTCCGTCGTTCAAGGGGTGGACAAGTTCCTGCCCGTGGACGTCTACGTGCCTGGCTGCCCGCCCCGCCCTGAAGCATTTCTGCAAGGCTTGATGCTGCTGCAGGAATCGATTGGCAAGGAGCGTCGCCCACTGTCCTGGGTTGTCGGTGATCAAGGCGTTTATCGCGCCGAGATGCCGTCACAAAAGGAACAGCGCCGCGAACAGCGAATCGCAGTCACCAACCTGCGCAGCCCCGACGAAGTCTGATCCAGCCCCGCTTCTTTTATAGAACGAAAACCTGGCTTCATTCTTTACGTTGACCGAAAGCGATAAAAAACCATGACTACAGGCAGTGCTCTACGCATCCCGCCTTATAAGGCAGACGACCAGGATGTGGTTGTCGAACTCAATAACCGTTTTGGCCCTGACGCCTTCACCGCCCAGGCCACACGCACCGGCATGCCGGTGTTGTGGGTGGCGCGCGCCAAGCTCGTCGAAGTCCTGACCTTCCTGCGCAACCTGCCCAAGCCGTACGTCATGCTGTATGACCTGCATGGCGTGGACGAGCGTCTGCGCACCAAGCGCCAGGGGCTGCCGAGCGGCGCCGATTTCACCGTGTTCTATCACCTGCTGTCGATCGAACGTAACAGCGACGTGATGATCAAGGTCGCGCTGCCGGAAAGCGACCTGAGCGTGCCGACCGTGACCGGTATCTGGCCGAACGCCAGCTGGTACGAGCGCGAAGTCTGGGACATGTTCGGTATCGACTTCCCGGGCCACCCGCACCTGACGCGCATCATGATGCCGCCGACCTGGGAAGGTCACCCGCTGCGCAAGGACTACCCTGCCCGCGCCACCGAATTCGACCCGTTCAGCCTGACCCTCGCCAAGCAGCAGCTTGAAGAAGAGGCTGCGCGCTTCCGTCCGGAAGACTGGGGCATGAAACGCTCCGGCACCAATGAGGACTACATGTTCCTCAACCTGGGCCCGAACCACCCATCGGCGCACGGTGCCTTCCGTATCATCCTGCAACTGGACGGCGAAGAAATCGTCGACTGTGTGCCGGACGTCGGCTACCACCACCGTGGTGCCGAGAAGATGGCCGAGCGCCAGTCGTGGCACAGCTTCATCCCGTACACCGACCGTATCGACTACCTCGGCGGCGTGATGAACAACCTGCCGTACGTGCTCTCGGTCGAGAAGCTGGCCGGCATCAAGGTGCCGGACCGCGTCGACACCATCCGCATCATGATGGCCGAGTTCTTCCGGATCACCAGCCACCTGCTGTTCCTGGGTACTTACATCCAGGACGTCGGCGCCATGACCCCGGTGTTCTTCACCTTCACCGACCGTCAGCGCGCCTACAAGGTGATCGAAGCCATCACCGGCTTTCGCCTGCACCCGGCCTGGTATCGCATCGGCGGTGTGGCGCACGACCTGCCGAACGGCTGGGAGCGCCTGGTCAAAGAGTTCATCGACTGGATGCCCAAGCGTCTGGACGAATACCAGAAAGCCGCACTCGACAACAGCATCCTCAAGGGCCGGACCATCGGCGTCGCTGCCTACAACACCAAAGAGGCCCTGGAATGGGGCGTCACCGGTGCTGGCCTGCGTTCGACCGGCTGCGATTTCGACCTGCGTAAAGCACGCCCGTACTCCGGCTACGAGAACTTCGAATTCGAAGTACCGCTGGCGGCCAACGGCGATGCCTACGACCGTTGCATCGTGCGCGTCGAAGAAATGCGCCAGAGCCTGAAGATCATCGAGCAGTGCATGCGCAACATGCCGGCAGGCCCGTACAAGGCGGATCACCCGCTGACCACGCCGCCGCCTAAAGAGCGCACGCTGCAGCACATCGAAACCCTGATCACGCACTTCCTGCAAGTTTCGTGGGGCCCGGTAATGCCGGCCAACGAATCCTTCCAGATGATTGAAGCGACCAAGGGTATCAACAGTTATTACCTGACGAGCGATGGCGGCACCATGAGCTACCGCACCCGGATTCGTACTCCAAGCTTCCCGCACCTGCAGCAGATCCCTTCGGTGATCAAAGGTGAAATGGTCGCGGACTTGATTGCGTACCTGGGTAGTATCGATTTCGTTATGGCCGACGTGGACCGCTAAGCATGAACAGCACGCTTATCCAGACAGACCGTTTCACCTTGAGTGAAACCGAGCGCTCGGCCATCGAGCACGAGCTGCATCACTACGAAGACCCGCGCGCGGCGTCGATCGAAGCCTTGAAGATCGTCCAGAAGGAACGTGGCTGGGTGCCGGACGGCGCCCTCTACGCCATCGGCGAGATCCTCGGCATCCCGGCCAGCGACGTTGAAGGTGTGGCCACTTTCTACAGCCAGATCTTCCGCCAGCCGGTGGGTCGCCACATTATTCGCGTGTGCGACAGCATGGTCTGCTACATCGGTGGCCACGAATCGGTGGTCAGCGAGATCCAGAACAAGCTGGGCATTGGCCTTGGCCAAACCACCCCGGACGGCCGCTTCACGCTGCTGCCGGTGTGCTGCCTGGGCAACTGCGACAAGGCGCCGGCGTTGATGATCGACGACGACACATTCGGTGACGTGCAGCCAGCTGGCGTGACCCAATTGCTCGAGGGCTACCCATGACCCTTACATCTTTCGGCCCGGCCAACCTGATCAAGCGTTCGCCTGAGACTCACCCGCTGACCTGGCGCCTGCGTGACGACGGCGAGGCGGTATGGCTCGACGAGTACCAGGCCAAGAACGGCTACGCGGCTGCGCGCAAAGCCTTCGCCGACATGGCCCAGGACGACATCGTCCAGACCGTGAAAGACGCCGGTCTTAAAGGTCGCGGCGGCGCCGGCTTCCCCACGGGTGTTAAGTGGGGCCTGATGCCCAAAGACGAATCCATCAACATCCGCTACCTGCTGTGCAACGCGGACGAGATGGAGCCGAACACCTGGAAAGACCGCATGCTGATGGAGCAACTGCCCCATCTGCTGATCGAAGGCATGCTGATCAGCGCCCGCGCGCTGAAAACCTACCGTGGCTACATCTTCCTGCGTGGCGAGTACACCACCGCCGCCAAGCACCTCACCCGTGCCGTGGAAGAAGCCAAGGCAGCCGGCCTGTTGGGCAAGAACATCTTGGGTTCCGGTTTTGACTTCGAACTGTTCGTGCACACCGGCGCCGGGCGTTACATCTGCGGTGAAGAAACCGCACTGATCAACTCCCTCGAAGGCCGCCGCGCCAACCCGCGCTCCAAGCCGCCCTTTCCTGCCGCCGTGGGCGTGTGGGGCAAGCCGACCTGCGTGAACAACGTCGAGACCCTGTGCAACGTGCCGGCGATCATCGCCGACGGCGTGGACTGGTACAAATCGTTGGCCCGCGAAGGCAGCGAAGACATGGGCACCAAGCTCATGGGCTTCTCCGGCAAGGTCAAGAACCCTGGCCTGTGGGAACTGCCGTTCGGCGTAACCGCTCGCGAGCTGTTCGAGGACTACGCGGGCGGCATGCGCGACGGCTACACCCTCAAGGCCTGGCAACCGGGCGGCGCCGGCACCGGCTTCCTGCTGCCTGAGCACCTGGACGCACAAATGTATGCCGGCGGCATCGGCAAGGTCGGCACCCGTATGGGCACTGGCTTGGCGATGGCCGTCGACAACACCGTGAACATGGTCTCGCTGCTGCGCAACATGGAGCAGTTCTTCTCCCGCGAATCCTGCGGTTTCTGCACCCCATGCCGTGACGGTTTGCCATGGAGCGTGAAGCTCTTGATGGCGATCGAGAACGGCGAAGGCCAGCCAGGTGACATCGAGACCTTGCTGGGTCTGGTCGGCTTCCTCGGCCCAGGCAAGACTTTCTGTGCTCACGCACCGGGCGCCGTGGAACCATTGGGCAGCGCAATCAAATACTTCCGCTCTGAATTCGAGGCTGGCATCGCACCTGCGCGCGCCGGTGACCTGAATCAGGTGGTCACACCAACCATGGTTGGTGCGTAACGCTTAAAAAGGCGAAGGGTCCGTGCCCTTCGCTTTCTCATGTGCTGACGCCTTGATGGCTGTGTAGATGCACATGAATAACAAGATTCCATTAGCCACGCCCGCTGACAACGGGCCAACGAAGAACTTTGAACCATGGCCACTATCCACGTAGACGGCAAAGCGCTCGAAGTCGATGGGGCAGACAACCTGTTACAGGCATGTCTCTCATTAGGCCTCGACATCCCTTATTTCTGCTGGCACCCCGCGCTTGGTAGCGTCGGTGCCTGTCGCCAGTGTGCGGTCAAGCAGTACACCGACGAAAACGACACCCGTGGTCGTATCGTCATGTCCTGCATGACGCCAGCCACCGACAACACCTGGATCTCCATCGAAGATGAAGAATCCAAGGCGTTCCGCGCCAGTGTCGTCGAATGGCTGATGACCAACCACCCGCACGACTGCCCGGTCTGTGAGGAAGGCGGTCACTGCCACTTGCAAGACATGACGGTGATGACCGGCCACAACGAGCGCCGTTATCGCTTCACCAAGCGTACCCACCAGAACCAGGACCTCGGCCCGTTCATTTCCCACGAAATGAACCGCTGCATCGCCTGCTACCGTTGCGTGCGCTTCTATAAAGACTACGCCGGCGGCACCGACCTCGGCGTATTCGGCGCCCACGACAACGTGTATTTCGGTCGCGTTGAAGACGGCGTGCTCGAAAGCGAGTTCTCCGGCAACCTCACCGAGGTCTGCCCGACCGGTGTGTTCACCGACAAAACCCACTCCGAGCGCTACAACCGTAAGTGGGACATGCAGTTCTCGCCGAGCATCTGCCATGGCTGCTCCAGCGGTTGCAACATCTCCCCGGGCGAGCGCTACGGCGAACTGCGTCGCATCGAAAACCGCTTCAACGGTTCGGTCAACCAGTACTTCCTGTGCGACCGTGGCCGTTTCGGCTACGGCTACGTCAACCGCGAAGACCGCCCGCGCCAGCCACTGTTGGCCGATGGTGCCAAGCTGAGCCTGGACGACGCGCTGGATAAAGCCGCCGACCTGCTGCGCGGTCGCAACATCGTCGGTATCGGTTCGCCACGCGCCAGCCTCGAAAGCAACTACGCGTTGCGCGAGCTGGTCGGCGCCGAGCACTTCTACTGCGGCATCGAAGCCGGTGAATTGGAGCGCATCCGCCTGGTCCTGCAAGTGCTGAACGACAGCCCGCTGCCGGTTCCGAACATGCGCGACATCGAAGACCACGACGCCATTTTCGTGCTCGGTGAAGACCTGACCCAGACCGCCGCGCGTATCGCGCTGTCGCTGCGTCAGTCGGTCAAAGGCAAGGCCGAAGACATGGCCGACGCCATGCGCGTACAGCCTTGGCTCGACGCCGCGGTGAAAAACATCGGCCAGCACGCGCTGAACCCGCTGTTTATCGCAAGCCTGGCTGAAACCAAGCTCGACGACATCGCCGAAGAATGCGTCCACGCCGCACCTGACGACCTGGCGCGCATCGGTTTCGCCGTGGCTCACGCCCTGGACGCCAGCGCACCTGCCGTCGAAGGCCTGGACACAGAAGCCGTCGAACTCGCCCAACGCATCGCCGACGCCCTGCTGGCCGCCAAGCGCCCATTGATCATTGCCGGCACCTCACTGGGTTCCAAAGCACTGATCGAAGCCGCTGCCAACATCGCCAAAGCCTTGAAGCTGCGCGACAAGAACGGCTCCATCAGCCTGGTCGTGCCGGAAGCCAACAGCCTGGGCCTTGCCATGCTCGGTGGCGAATCGCTGGATGCAGCGCTGCAAGCCGTGACTGACGGCAACGCCGACGCCATCGTGGTACTCGAAAACGACCTGTACACCCGCACGGATTCGGCCAAGGTCGACGCCGCGCTGGACGCCGCCAACGTGCTGATCGTTGCCGACCACCAGAAGACCGCCACCAGCGAGCGTGCCGACCTGGTGCTGCCAGCCGCCACCTTCGCCGAAGGCGACGGTACGCTGGTCAGCCAGGAAGGCCGCGCCCAGCGCTTCTTCCAGGTGTTCGATCCGAAGTACATGGACGCCAGCATCCTGGTTCACGAAGGCTGGCGCTGGCTGCATGCCCTGCGCGCCACCTTGCTGAACCAGCCGATTGACTGGACCCAGCTCGACCACGTCACCGCAGCGGCCGCCGCCAGCGCGCCGCAACTGGCACGTATTGTCGACGCTGCTCCGTCTGCCTCGTTCCGCATCAAGGGCATGAAACTGGCCCGTGAGCCGCTGCGTTACTCCGGCCGTACCGCCATGCGTGCTGATATCAGCGTGCATGAACCACGTACGCCGCAAGACATCGACACCGCGTTCGCCTTCTCCATGGAAGGTTACTCGGGTTCGGTCGAACCGCGTCAGCAGGTGCCATTTGCCTGGTCGCCGGGCTGGAACTCGCCGCAAGCCTGGAACAAATTCCAGGACGAAGTCGGTGGTCACATCCGCGCTGGCGACCCGGGCACCCGCCTGATCGAAAGCACCGGTGACTCGCTGAACTGGTTCGCCGCCGTACCGCGTCCGTTCAACCCGGCCCAGGGCACCTGGCAGGTTGTGCCGTTCTTCCACCTGTTCGGCAGCGAAGAGACCTCTTCCAAAGCCGCGCCGGTTCAAGAGCGCATTCCACAAGCCTACGTGTCTGTGGCCAAGTCCGAAGCCGACCGCCTGGGCGTCAACGACGGTGCCCTGCTCAGCTTGAACGTCGGTGGCAAGACCCTGCGTCTGCCGCTGCGCATCAACGACGAGTTGGGTGCCGGCCTGGTTGCACTGCCTAAAGGCCTCGCCGGTATTCCACCGGCGATCTTTGGCCAAACCGTTGACGGTCTGCAGGAGGCAGCGCAATGACCTGGTTCACCCCTGAAGTGATCGACGTGATCATCTCGGTCGTCAAGGCCATCGTGATCCTGTTGGCCGTGGTCGTCGCGGGCGCCTTGCTCAGCTTCGTCGAACGTCGTCTGCTGGGTTGGTGGCAGGACCGTTATGGTCCGAACCGCGTTGGCCCATTCGGCATGTTCCAGATTGCTGCCGACATGCTCAAAATGTTCTTCAAGGAAGACTGGACCCCGCCGTTTGCCGACAAGGTGATCTTCACCCTGGCACCCGTCGTGGCCATGAGCGCCTTGCTGATCGCCTTCGCCGTTATCCCGATCACCCCGACCTGGGGCGTCGCGGACCTGAACATCGGCTTGCTGTTCTTCTTCGCCATGGCCGGTCTGTCGGTCTATGCGGTGCTGTTCGCCGGTTGGGCCAGTAACAACAAGTTCGCCCTGCTGGGCAGCTTGCGGGCCTCGGCCCAGACCGTGTCCTACGAAGTGTTCATGGGCCTGGCGCTGATGGGCATCGTGGTGCAGGTTGGCTCGTTCAACATGCGCGACATCGTCGAGTACCAGGCGCAGAACCTGTGGTTCATCATTCCGCAGTTCTTTGGCTTCTGTACGTTCTTCATCGCTGGCGTCGCCGTGACTCACCGTCACCCGTTCGACCAACCGGAAGCGGAACAGGAACTGGCCGACGGTTACCACATTGAATACGCCGGCATGAAATGGGGCATGTTCTTCGTCGGTGAGTACATCGGCATCATCTTGATCTCGGCCCTGCTGGTCACGCTGTTCTTCGGCGGCTGGCACGGTCCGTTCAACATCCTGCCGCAACTGGCGTTCTTCTGGTTCTTCTTGAAGACGGCGTTCTTCATCATGCTGTTCATCCTGCTGCGCGCCTCTATTCCGCGCCCACGCTATGACCAGGTGATGGATTTCAGCTGGAGATTCTGCCTGCCGCTGACCCTGATCAATTTGCTGGTGACGGCTGCTGTTGTGTTGTTGAACACGCCAGCCGGCGCGGTTCAGTGAGGATTTGACCCATGTTCAAATATATTGGCGACATCGTTAAGGGTACTGGTACCCAGTTGCGAAGCCTGGTGATGGTTTTCGGCCATGGCTTTCGCAAACGCGACACCCTGCAATACCCGGAAGAAGCGGTGTACCTGCCGCCGCGCTATCGCGGCCGCATCGTGCTGACCCGCGACCCCGACGGCGAAGAGCGTTGCGTAGCCTGCAACCTGTGCGCCGTGGCGTGCCCGGTGGGTTGCATCTCCCTGCAGAAAGCTGAAACCGAAGACGGTCGCTGGTACCCGGACTTCTTCCGCATCAACTTCTCGCGCTGCATTTTCTGCGGCCTCTGCGAGGAAGCTTGCCCGACCACCGCGATCCAGCTGACACCGGATTTCGAGATGGCCGAGTTCAAACGTCAGGACCTGGTGTACGAGAAAGAAGATCTGCTGATCTCTGGTCCCGGTAAAAACCCTGATTACAACTTCTATCGTGTTGCAGGTATGGCCGTTGCCGGTAAGCCCAAGGGCGCCGCACAAAACGAAGCCGAGCCGATCAACGTGAAGAGCTTGCTGCCTTAAGGAAGAAAGATGGAATTCGCTTTCTATTTCGCGTCGGGTATTGCAGTGGTGTCCACGCTTCGCGTGATCACCAACACCAACCCCGTGCACGCCCTGCTCTACCTGATCATTTCACTGATCGCCGTGGCCATGACCTTCTTCAGCCTCGGCGCACCGTTCGCCGGTGTACTGGAAGTGATCGCCTACGCCGGCGCCATCATGGTGCTGTTCGTGTTTGTGGTGATGATGCTCAACCTGGGGCCGGCTTCGGTCGCCCAGGAACGCGTCTGGCTCAAGCCCGGCATCTGGCTCGGCCCGGTCATCCTGGCAGCGCTGCTGCTGGGTGAACTGCTCTATGTGCTGTTCGCTCACCAGAGCGGCCAGGCCATCGGCCACACCACCGTAGACGCCAAAGCCGTGGGCATCAGCCTGTTCGGCCCGTACCTGCTGGTGGTCGAACTGGCTTCGATGCTGCTGCTCGCTGCAGCCATCACCGCCTTCCACTTGGGCCGCAACGAAGCCAAGGAGCAATGACGATGCCTGCTATCCCTTTGGAGCATGGTCTGGCGGTCGCCGGCATCCTGTTCTGCCTTGGCCTGGTCGGCCTGATGGTTCGCCGTAACATTCTGTTCGTGTTGATGAGCCTGGAAATCATGATGAACGCTGCAGCACTGGCGTTTGTTGTGGCAGGTAGCCGATGGGCGCAGCCGGATGGACAAGTCATGTTCATCCTGGTGATCAGCCTGGCAGCCGCCGAAGCCAGTATTGGCCTGGCGATCCTGCTGCAACTGTATCGTCGCTTCCACACGCTTGATATCGACGCTGCCAGTGAGATGCGCGGATGAACATGATCTTTCTGACTTTCGTATTTCCCCTGATCGGTTTCCTGCTGCTGTCGTTCTCCCGTGGACGCTGGTCAGAAAACCTCTCGGCCTTGATCGGCGTGGGTTCCATTGGCCTGTCGGCGATTGTTGCCGCCTACGTCATTTGGCAATTCAACGTGGCGCCGCCAGAAGGCGGCCACTACACCCTGGTGCTGTGGCAGTGGATGTCGGTGGACGGCTTCAAGCCTGACTTCGCCCTCTATGTCGACGGCCTGTCGATCACCATGCTCGGCGTGGTGGTGGGTGTGGGCTTCCTGATCCACCTGTTCGCGTCCTGGTACATGCGCGGTGAAGCCGGTTACTCGCGCTTCTTCGCTTACACCAACCTGTTTATCGCCAGCATGCTGTTCCTGGTATTGGGCGATAACCTGTTGTTCCTGTACTTCGGCTGGGAAGGCGTGGGCCTGTGCTCGTACCTGTTGATCGGTTTCTATTACAGCAACCGCAACAACGGTAACGCGGCACTCAAGGCATTCATCGTTACCCGCATCGGCGACGTGTTCATGGCCATCGGCCTGTTCATCCTGTTCCAACAAGTGGGCACGCTGAACATCCAGGAACTGCTGGTGCTGGCACCACAGAAATTCCAGGTCGGTGACTTCTGGATCACCCTGGCGACCCTGATGCTGCTGGGCGGTGCCGTGGGTAAATCCGCGCAACTGCCGCTGCAAACCTGGCTGGCGGATGCGATGGCCGGCCCTACGCCGGTATCGGCGCTGATCCACGCGGCAACCATGGTCACTGCCGGTGTCTACCTGATCGCGCGTACCCACGGCCTGTTCACCCTGGCACCGGAGATTCTGCATCTGGTTGGCCTGGTGGGTGGCGTGACCCTGGTACTGGCCGGTTTTGCCGCGTTGGTGCAAACCGACATCAAGCGTATCCTCGCCTACTCGACCATGAGCCAGATCGGCTACATGTTCCTGGCCCTGGGCGTTGGCGCCTGGGACGGCGCGATCTTCCACCTGATGACCCACGCCTTCTTCAAGGCCCTGCTGTTCCTTGCTTCCGGTGCGGTGATCGTTGCCTGCCACCACGAGCAGAACATCTTCAAGATGGGCGGCCTGTGGAAGAAACTGCCGTTGGCCTACGCCAGCTTCATCGTCGGCGGCGCGGCCTTGTCGGCCCTGCCACTGGTGACCGCAGGTTTCTACTCGAAAGACGAAATCCTCTGGGAAGCCTTTGCCAGCGGTAACCACGGCCTGCTGTACGCCGGCCTGGTGGGTGCATTCATGACCTCGCTGTACACCTTCCGCCTGATCTTCATCACCTTCCACGGTGAAACCAAGACTGAAGCCCATGCAGGCCACGGCATTTCCCACTGGCTGCCACTGTCGGTGCTGATCGTCCTGTCGACGTTTGTCGGTGCCATGATCACCCCGCCTCTGGCCGGTGTACTGCCGGAAAGCGCTGGCCATGCCGGCGGCGCTGCCAAGCACAGCCTGGAAATCGCCTCGGGCGCCATCGCCCTGGCCGGTATCCTGCTGGCGGCCCTGCTGTTCCTCGGCAAGCGTCGCTTCGTGACTGCGGTTGCCAACAGTGGCATCGGCCGCTTCCTTTCGGCCTGGTGGTTCGCCGCCTGGGGCTTCGATTGGATCTACGACAAACTGTTCGTCAAGCCTTACCTAGCCATCAGCCATGTACTGCGCAAAGACCCGCTCGACCAGACCATCGGTTTGATCCCGCGTGCCGCCAAGGCCGGTCACACCGCCCTGAGCCGCAGCGAGACGGGTCAACTGCGCTGGTATGCAGCTTCCATGGCGGCCGGTGCCGTGCTGGTGATCGGCGCCATCGTGGTGGTAGCGGTCTGACTATGTCTATGTACTTTGCGAACTTGCGAAAGGAAACGAGCCCGTCATGATTCTGCCCTGGCTAATCCTGATCCCCTTTATCGGCGGCCTGCTCTGCTGGATGGGTGAACGCTTCGGCGCCACCCTCCCCCGCTGGATTGCGTTGCTGACCATGTCCCTGGAACTCGCGCTCGGCCTCTGGCTGTGGGCCCATGGTGACTATTCATTCGCTCCGGCACCGGGTGTCGATCCAACCTTCGCGCTTGAATTCAAGCACGTGTGGATCCAGCGCTTCGGCATCAACGTGCACCTGGCCCTCGACGGCCTGTCGCTGTTGATGATCCTGCTGACCGGCTTGCTGGGTATCCTCTCGGTACTCTGCTCCTGGAAAGAAATTCAGCGTCACGTGGGCTTCTTCCACCTGAACCTGATGTGGATTTTGGGCGGTGTTGTCGGCGTGTTCCTGGCGCTGGACCTGTTCATGTTCTTCTTCTTCTGGGAAATGATGCTGGTGCCGATGTACTTCCTCATCGCGCTCTGGGGTCACAGTTCTTCGGACGGCAAGAAAACCCGGATCTACGCGGCGACCAAGTTCTTCATCTTCACTCAGGCTTCCGGCCTGATCATGTTGGTGGCGATCCTGGGTCTGGTACTGGTCAACTTCAACAGCACGGGCGTGATTACCTTCAATTACGCCGACCTGTTGAAAACCAAGATGTCGCTGACCACCGAGTACATCCTGATGCTGGGCTTCTTCATCGCGTTCGCGGTGAAGCTGCCGGTGGTGCCGTTCCACTCCTGGTTACCGGATGCTCACGCCCAGGCGCCGACCGCGGGCTCCGTGGACTTGGCCGGTATCCTGCTGAAGACCGCTGCTTACGGCCTGCTGCGTTTTGCCCTGCCGCTGTTCCCGAATGCCTCGGCCGAGTTCGCGCCGATCGCCATGACCCTGGGTCTGATCGGGATCTTCTACGGTGCGTTCCTGGCGTTCGCGCAAACCGACATCAAGCGTCTGATCGCCTTCTCGTCCGTTTCCCACATGGGCTTCGTACTGATCGGCATCTACTCCGGCAGCCAACTGGCGTTGCAAGGCGCGGTGATCCAGATGTTGGCCCACGGTGTTTCGGCCGCTGCACTCTTTATCCTGAGTGGTCAGCTGTACGAGCGCCTGCACACCCGTGACATGCGTGAAATGGGTGGCGTGTGGTCGCGCATCGCTTACCTGCCGGCGATCAGCCTGTTCTTTGCCGCCGCGTCCCTGGGCTTGCCGGGCACCGGTAACTTCATCGGCGAGTTCCTGATCCTGATGGGTTCGTTCGTGCACACACCGTGGATCAGCGCCATCGCTACCTCCGGCCTGGTGTTTGGTTCGGTTTACTCGCTGATCATGATCCACCGCGCCTACTTCGGCCCGGCCAAGTCCGACACCGTCCTGCAAGGGATGGATGCTCGCGAACTGATCATGGTGCTCGGCCTTGCGGTACTGCTGATCTACATCGGCGTGTACCCGCAACCGTTCCTGGACACTTCTGCCGCGACGATGCATGGCGTGCAGCAGTGGTTCAGCACCGCCTTCACTCAACTCGCTTCGGCACGGTAAGAGCGCTATGGAATTCACGATCCAACACTTTATCGCGCTTGCGCCGCTGCTGATCACCAGCCTCACCGTTGTGGCGGTGATGCTGGCGATCGCCTGGCGCCGCAATCACTCACAAACGTTCCTGCTGTCCTGTGCCGGTTTGAACCTGGCCCTGCTGTCGATCATTCCGGCCCTCAAGGTCGCGCCACTGGCGGTCACCCCGCTGATGATGGTCGATGACTTCGCGCTGCTGTACATCGCGTTGATCCTGGTCGCCACGCTGGCCTGCGTCACCCTCGCCCACGCCTACCTCGGCGAAGGCGGCACCGGCTACCCAGGCAACAAGGAAGAGCTGTACCTGCTGATCCTGCTGGCTGCGGCCGGTGGCATCGTGCTGGTCAGCGCGCAGCACCTGGCCGGCTTGTTCATCGGCCTGGAACTGCTGTCGATCCCGACTTACGGTCTGGTGGCCTACGCCTTCTTCAACAAGCGCTCGTTGGAAGCCGGCATCAAGTACATGGTGCTGTCGGCGGCCGGTTCCGCGTTTCTGTTGTTCGGTATGGCCCTGCTCTACGCAGAAGCCGGCAGCCTGAGCTTCACCGGTATCGGCCACGCCCTGGCCGCCACCAGCATGCCTGCGCCGATTGCCCAACTGGGCCTGGCGATGATGCTGATCGGCCTGGCGTTCAAGTTGTCGCTGGTGCCGTTCCACCTGTGGACCCCGGACGTCTACGAAGGCGCCCCGGCGCCGGTGGCGGCGTTCCTGGCCACCGCGTCGAAGGTGGCGGTGTTTGCGGTGATGGTGCGTCTGTTCCAGATCTCGCCTGCCGCCAACACCGGCGTGCTGAGCAACGTGCTGACCATTATCGCGATTGCGTCGATTCTGTTCGGTAACCTGCTGGCCCTGACCCAGAACAACCTCAAACGTCTGCTCGGTTACTCCTCCATCGCGCACTTCGGCTACCTGCTGATCGCCCTGGTGGCGAGCAAAGGCCTGGCCGTGGAAGCGATGGGCGTGTACCTGGTCACCTACGTGATCACCAGCCTCGGTGCGTTCGGTGTGATCACGCTGATGTCCTCGCCGTTCAAAGGCCGTGATGCTGACGCCCTGTACGAATATCGCGGCCTGTTCTGGCGCCGTCCGTACCTGACCGCCGTACTCACCGTGATGATGCTGTCCCTGGCCGGTATCCCGCTGACCGCGGGCTTTATCGGCAAGTTCTACATCGTCGCCACCGGCGTTGAAGCTCACGAATGGTGGTTGGTTGCGTCCTTGGTACTGGGCAGCGCCATCGGCGTGTTCTACTACCTGCGCGTGATGGTCACCCTGTACCTGATCGAACCAAACCTGCGCCGTGTGGATGCCGAGCTGCACTGGGAACAGAAAGCCGGTGGCGTGATGCTGCTGGCGATCGCCCTGCTCGCGTTCTTCCTGGGTGTGTACCCACAACCGTTGCTCACCCTGGTGCAGCACGCGGTTCTGGGCGTTTGATCGCTTAGCGGGTCGCAGTAAAAGAACGGCGCCTTCGGGCGCCGTTTTTGCGTTCTGGGGGGAGGTATCTGGACCTCTTGGTACATATCCGTTATTTGGGTGATGGCGGGTATTGGTTCCGCCCTTACGGCGGGTCACTTTTGAAAAGAGCCCAAAAGTAACCAAAAGGCTCTTGCCCCACCACTCGGCACCTCGCCTCCGGCTCGGTGTGCCCTCACGCAGGCTTTGGAGCGGGGGCCGCCGCGATGGGCCATCCTTGGCCCAGCGCGGCTAAACCGGCGTCCTGCCGGTTTACCCCCGCTCCAAAGCCTGCGTTCGGCCAGCGTGGTTGACGGGGCGCCTAAGATCAAAATCAAGATCAAAATCTACAGCACGGCGGCCTAGTAGCCGACCTGAGTGGTTGAATCAAAAGCAAAGCCAAGGCGGCCTGACAGTCGACCTGCTCTTGGAAGCTGAACTCGGTTAAATGTGGGAGGGGCGGTGCGACGGTTCGACTTGCTCCCGATGGAGGTGTATCAGTCAGCTTATTTGTAACTGGCCCACCGCATTCGCGAGCAAGCCCGCTCCCACATTTTGAGCTCAGTACATCAGATAGAGGGTGTACTGGGTCAAATGTGGGAGCTGGCTTGCCTGCGATGGCATCAACTGGTTATGCCTGATGTACCGAGGTGTCTGCATCGCAGGCAAGCCAGCTCCCACAGAAAAGCAGCTCAGCTTCTGATCTGTTTTTGCTGTGCTGTTGCCCTGCTTTTGCTTCAACCACTCAGGTCGGCTACTAGGCCGCCGTGCTCTGCTTTTGATCTGCTTTTGACTTTGATCTGACAGGCCCCGTTAACCACGATGGCCGAACGCAGGCTTGAATCCGTGGGCAACCCGGCAGGACGCCGGGTTAGCCGCGCTGGGCCAAGGATGGCCCATCGCGGCGGCCCACGGTTTCAAGCCGGAGTGAGGGCATGCCGAGCCTAAGCGAGGCACCGAGTGGTGGGGCAAAGACCTTTTGGTTACTTTTGGGGCGTTTGCCAAAAGTGACCCGCTGTAAGAGCGGAACCCATAGCAGCCGTTACCGCAGGAATGGATATGTACTCGTACTAACCCAATATCCTGGTCGGCCCAGAGGCCGCCATCGCAGGCAAGCCAGCTCCCACAGTTAATACGGTTTAAACCTGAGAAAGCTTAGTCGCCTGCCCAGCCCCAAGCGCACGTTACATTTGTGCACCCCCATACACCCCCACCTAAAAAATTGGTTCAACTAGCCCCGAACCAATCACACCCTCCTCCACCGCCTCGCGCCAATCAGCCCATACGCTCACTGCCACAAGCCCATACCCCGCCCCCCCCCAAAAAAAAGCAAGTAAACCCATTGCAATTGGCATCACGCTTGCAATCACCCTCGCAACGCAGACCGCTGGTTCGCCCCACCCCTGCGCGCATTCTTTGGCCAGTCGCGAGAGGCTGCCCTGCCCGTTCCTGGTGCTGGCGATTGCACTGGGGGCATTCCTCGGGCCAAGCCTTGCCAACCCCATGATTGCCATTGGTCTGTCGACGATGCCGATTTTCTCGCGCCTGACCCGCGGCCAGGTGCTGGCGATTCGTCACGAGGATTACCTGGAAAGCGCCCGCGCCATTGGCCTGCCGGACCGCTGGATCATCCTGCACTACGTGCTGCGCTACGTGCTACCCAACGTGATGTCGCCGCTGGTGGTGCAAGCGACGCTGACCATCGCTTCGGCCATACTCGCCGAAGCCAGCTTGTCATTCCTCGGCCTGGGCCAACAACCGCCCTCGCCGTCCTGGGGCTCGATGCTCAACACCGCCAAGAACTTCATGGAGCAAGCGCCCTGGATGTCGATCGCGCCGGGTATCGCGATCTACATCACCGCCTTGTGTTTCAACCTGCTGGGGGGACAGTCTGCGTGACGCCCTGGACCCCAAAAATTGACAACTGCCGAAAGGGAGCCACTCATGTTTGATGATCTGGATTACAGCCAACCCTATCCATCCGCACGCTCGCCCGTCATGGGCAACAACATGGTCGCCTGCTCCCAGCCGCTGGCCGCTCAGGCTGGCCTGCAGATACTGCGCAAAGGCGGTAACGCGGTCGACGCCGCCATCGCTGCGGCCATGGTGCTGACCGTGGTCGAACCCACCGGCTGCGGTATTGGCAGTGACGCTTTTGCGATTGTCTGGGATGGAAAAAAGCTGCAGGGACTGAACGCTTCCGGCCGCTCGCCTGAAGGCTGGACGCCTGAATATTTCGCCGGCCAAACCGAGATGCCACAGCGCGGCTGGGGTTCAGTGACCGTGCCGGGGGCAGTGTCTGCGTGGGTCGCGCTGCATGAGCGCTACGGCAAATTGCCCTTTGCCACACTGGCCGAACCGGCGATTGCTTATGCGCGAGACGGTTATCAGGTGACGCCGATCATCAGTGAATTGTGGCGCCTGGGCGCCGAAAAACTGAAGGACCAGCCGGGTTTTGCCGAGTGCTTTTTACCGGGTGGCAAAGCGCCCGTGGCGGGTGAGAAAGTCTGGCTCAAAGACCATGCGAAAACCCTGCAGAGCATCGCCGACACCCAGGGCGAATCCTTCTACCGTGGCGAACTTGCCCACGCCATCATTGCGCATGCGCAGGCCAACGGCAGTGTCATGAGCCTCAAGGACCTGGCGAACCACAGCGTCGAGTGGCTTGAGACAATGTCGGTGCCTTACGCCGGTGCCGTGGTGCATGAGTTGCCGCCCAATGGGCAAGGCATCGCTACGTTGGCGGGGCTGAGCATGCTCGAAGCACTTGGCGTCGGCGAGCATCCGGTCGACAGTGTCGAGACCGTGCACCCGGTGCTGGAGGCGATGAAACTGGCGTTGGCCGATCTCCAGCATCATGTGACCGACAGCAACCATATGCGCCTCAAGCCCGAGCATTTACTCGATCCCGCCTATTTGCGAGAACGCGCTGCGCAGGTCAGTGAACAGGCGGCCAACCCCGGCCACGGCTCGCCCAAGGCAGGTGGCACGGTGTGTCTGTCGACAGCAGACGAAAGCGGCATGATGGTGTCGTTCATCCAATCCAACTACATGGGCTTCGGCTCAGGCGTGGTGGTGCCAGGCACCGGTATCAGCCTGCAAAACCGTGGCGCCGCCTTCACGCTTGACCCCGAACATGTCAATGCCGTCGCGCCGCGCAAGCGGCCGTTTCACACCATTATCCCAGGCTTTGTGATGAATGCCGACGGTACGCCATTAATGGCATTTGGCTTGATGGGCGGACCGATGCAGGCACAAGGGCACCTGCAAATGATGATGCGTATCCTGCGTTACAAACAGAACCCGCAAGCCGCTGCCAATGCGCCCCGCTGGCGGGTCGAGGCCGGGCTGCAGGTTTGCGTGGAGCGTGCGTTCGATCAACAGGTGGCGCAGGCACTCCGCGCTAAAGGCCACAGCATCGACGTTGAAGACCCAAGCGGCGTGTTCGCCTTTGGTGGCGCGCAGATCATCCAGCGCACCCAGCATGGGTATGTAGGTGGAACTGACCCGCGCAAAGATGGATTGATTGCCGCCTACTAAAGCGCTTTCCCCCTTCCCCCTGCCTGAGCCCTGGCGATTAACAGGGCTCAGCTCGCTTGCAGTACTTTTATCCTCTGCCAATCACGGAAAATTCCTCTTCGATCTGCCACTGCGTCTGGCATCTCCCGGTTGAGGGCCGCCGTATGGTGTTTGCGTTTTAGGAAAGTTCCCACAGCCAGGTCACTTGACCGAGCGCGCGTGGGCCACGAAACTATACGCAGGCTACGTACAGAACATGGATGCTCTATTTATCGAACTGCCGGCCTTCGAGCGGCATCGCAAGGATTATCTGAGTGACGAGCTGTTCCACGGTTTTCAACAGGCATTGATGAAAAACCCGGAAGCGGGAGACGTGATCGAGGGAACCGGCGGGCTACGCAAGGTGCGCTTCGTTGATGAGCGACGTAACAAAGGCAAACGCGGTGGCCTGCGGGTCATTCATTACGGGTGGTCGGGCGGCACGCAATTCTGGCTGTTCACCCTGTACGGCAAACACGAACAGGACGACTTGGCACCCCATCACAAAAAAGCCCTGAAACACCTGCTGGACAGGGAAATCAAAGCGAGAACACACCATGAAACGTGAAATCTTTTCCGAACTGGTCGAAGGCTTCGACGCCCTGGCCGACGAGCGCCAAGGCAAAGTCACCCTGCGCACTCACAAAGTCCATCTCAACACCCTGGCCCCGCTGACCGCCGAAGAGGTGGTCGCCGTGCGCCAACAGCTCAACCTCTCCCGCTCAGTGTTCGCCATGTACCTGCGCACCAATATCCGCACCCTGGAAAACTGGGAGCAAGGGCGCGCCAAGCCGAACGCCCAGGCCGCCACCTTGATTCGTTTGGTGGCGCGGTTTCCAGAAACCGTGGCGCAGCTCGCCGCATTGGGTTGATGGGTAGTGTTTGTGGGGCGCGAGGCGGCGCAGCCTTGTCCGCATTGAGCGGCGCTGCGTTGAGGGTTTTGGGGGACACAAAGGGGGCTTGATCGGGCAGTCGAATGCGGGGCGTTGGCCGCCCCGCATCCAAGGTAGCGCTTAGAACGCGATACCGACCTTGAAACCGTACTCGTCACGCTTGAGCTTGGTGTTGTCGGCGACATAGGAATCATCGTCGAGCTTGTATTCGGTACGGGTGTAGTACAGGCCCGCCATCACCGGCAGGTCGCCCTTCTGGTTCATCAGCAGGCTGACTTCAGCGTAAGGGTTGGTACGGTCCTTGAGGTCCACGGTGTCGCTGCCGACGTCGTCGACCTTGAGCTTGGCGCGGCCGTCGATGGTGCGACGGGCACCGGCTTCGACGCGCAGGGTCATGTCATCGAACTGGTGGTTGTAACCCAAGGCGGCCTTGGCGAACGGCGATCTGTTGGTGAGTTTGACGTCGTAATCGTTGGTGTCCGGCTCGTAGCGGGTCCAGCTGTAGCCACCGCCCACAATCACGTCGACAAAGTTGCGCGCGTCCAGCGCGGCACGCCAGCCGAGGTCCAGGTCAGCCTGGCCTTCCTTGAGTTTATTGCTGCTCTTTTCGCCGTATTTGGCTTCGACGCCGGCTTGGTAAATAAAGCCGGATTCGGCGGTAAGCTTATTGCCGAAGGTGTAGAACAGGCCCGCTTCGGGCATGTGGTCTTTGTCGCTTTCACTACCGCCTTCGAGTTTGAAGTCGTTATAGCTGCCCTGCAAACCGAGTACGGAAATCGGGCCAGTGGACGGTGCAGCGAACACCACGGCAGGCGCAGCGACCAGCGCCAACAGCGAGGAACCCTTGAGGAATTTTCCGAATAGCTTGGACATCGTTTTACATCTCCTTGTCTGGTGAGCAAATTATTCAGGAACCGGTTCGAACCTCAGCTTTCGCGAAAGGTTCGAATTAATTTGAGTCGATTTGGAGGAAAAACGGTTCAGCGCAGGCTCTATCTCAAGCCTCTTTGGAATTTGCCATCACTAAGCCATCAAGGACCTCGTGAAGGTGCGGGTGTGTCGGCAAGCGAATGCCGAAGGTCGCCTGCAATAACGTCAGCAGCTCATCGGTGCTCTCGATGGCGCGCTTTTCACTGGGCCGGTCCAGGTAATGAACGGCATAGTTGGCGTTATTCAACGTATGACGTTTACCGGGTGCCAACAGGGCCGCCTTCAACTGGCCGACAAAGACGGAAGCCGGGTGCGTCGACACGTACCAGTTGCCGATTTCATAGTCGATGTCTGCCTGCGTTTGCAGGTCGAACACATACAAGCCACGCCACTCCTCGCCTACCTGTGCCCAGAGGGTGTAGCTGCCATCATTGAAGGTCAGCCGATAAGGTTCATGGGCGGTGGCCTGGATCGCGTCGGTGTCCAGCTGCAACGGGCTGCTCGGCACCATGCCGCCAAAGCCGACATCGGTGATGTAGCGCACGCCATCCAGGGTGACCAGGCTCAGACGATGGGTACGCCCGGTGCGCGCGTCCAGCGGCCCGCCCATGACCACCCAGCCGGTAAGGCCGCGCGCCTCGAAGCCCAGTTCCTGCAGCAGGGCCAGGAACAGGTGGTTCAGTTCGAAACAATAGCCGCCACGCCCGTCGAGCAGCACCTTTTGCTCGATGCTGGGCAAGTCGATCGGCACCGCAGAGCGCAGTAACGTCGACAGGCTTTCAAAAGCAAATGCGCACACATGGCGCAGTTGCAGTTCCTGCAGGGTTTGCAAGGTCGGCGGTGGCGGCGAGTCGTAGCCCAGGCGTTGCAGGTAAAGCTGACTATGAGTCAAACGGGGCATGGCGCGATCCTTGAGCGCGTGACGAAGGCGTCACTATGCCGCGCAAGCATGCGACTTGTCATTTTGACTGAACCTTTTTGAACAGTTGCCTATCCATCTATAACAAGACAGGGAGGCAACATGAGTACCGCAAAAATCTACACCATCAACTATCAGCTGCACGGTCAACCGAAGTCCTTTGTGGTGCGCGCGGAAGTGATGAACAACGCCGAGGCCTGGCATTGGGCAGCGGTGGATGCCGACATCGCCCATGTCAGCCGCATTGGGCGTGTGGGTCACGAACAGGTGAAGAAAACCACCCGGCCCTGGGCGGAAAAGTTCGGCATTACCGAAGTCACTTGGGTGCCCCCCAAATAAGCACAAGCCCCGCGATGGCGGGGCTTGGTTTTTTACTTCAAGTGGCCTTCAAGCCGCCCAACGGATCGTAGGGCGGCTTTTTATCGGCCTCATCTTTATCTTTTTGGTCCAACGGCGCGATGGCAGGGCCGATGGGGTCGACCTGCGGATCGGATACGTCGGGCGAATCCGGGTCGAAGCCCAGTTCATCCTTACCGCTGGAATGCTCGTCTGAACGCGGACCTTTCGGGGGATTACTCACGGTGCTCTCCTTAGTTACAGCGGGCCTTATTTAAAGCGGGCGGGCTTTGTCGTGAAGGTTTTCCAGGTCTTCCTCCACCTGCTGTACATCGTCGTCTTGACGCTCCGCGGGGTCGTTGGGGCGTAACGCATCGTTGTCACGCTCCTCTTCACCGGGGGTGCGGTCAGGGTCGGGCGTACCAGGCGGCGGTTGCTTGTATTCGGGCATGATGGTTCACCTCACGGGGATTGGCTGGCCTGCATGGGTTTAGAGAAAGCCCGCGCAACCATCGTTCAACTTGATTGCGCAAAGCATGCGAAGATGCCACCCCGCCCCTTCTTGAGACCTGACCCGGATGTTCGAGCTCAAACCCTGCGACCCCGCGACCTTCCGCCAACAAACCCGGCGCAGCACCCTCATCATTGCCGTGCTGTTCGTGGCCCTGGCGATGCTGCTGTCGAGCCTGGCGGTGATGCTGTTCGGCGAACCTGGCGGTGACAACTTTCGCTTCAATGTCGGCGGTGTGTTTGCCGGGGTATTGATCACCATCGCCCTGGTACGCGGCCCGTTCTGGACCCAGCCTTGGCTGGCGCCGGCGGTGTATGGCTGGCAGCTCAAGCGCAGCCTGATGAGCGTGACCAATGTGATGCACAAGGTCACCGAGCGCGTACAAACCAACGACCCGACGGCGATCAAACTGCTGCGCTTCTACCACTTGGGGCTCACGCAGATGCATGAGCTGGACGCCAACTCCAGCGCCCAGGCGCAATTGGTCGACGAGATCGACGTACACAAGGCAAAGATGCAGGCGCTGGGGATCGACACCGAGCAAACCCGCCTCGACCCCGCCTGGCTGGACAGCCTTAAAAGCGCTTAAGCCAACACGCCGATGCGCTGTTCATCCGGCCAGAACAACGCGGCTTGCCCGCACGGCTGGCCGCCCTCATCGAGCAAGGTCCAAACCACCCCGGCGTAGATCATGAACGGCTGGTTTTGTGCATCCACGCGCCAGCCGCTATACCCTTGGGCAATACCCTTGGCGGTGACTTGCTCAAGCAATACCTGGCGCCCGGCGCGGTCAAGCGGCGAGGCGCTGAAGCGTGAAGGCATGCCGATGAAGGTCTCACGCGGGTATTTAAAGCACTGCAACGCGCACTCATTGACGTAGGTAAAACGCGGGTCGGCGGCGCCGTCGTGGGCCAGCAGGCTATAAGGTGCGTGGCTGTGCAGCCAGGCCAGACGCCGCTGTGCGTCCAGGTGCTGGGGGGCCGGCAGCCCCTGGCCGGTCCAGTGTCGGTACGACTCATCCAGCACCCGCACGAAGTTTTCTTGAAGGGCCACAAACAACCTCACATCGTCAGTTGGAAACCTTGGCTCGCCAGCAGAACACCGCGCTCACTGCAATAGCCGCGCCGGCCAGGCCAAACACCCAGGGCGCCGAGGCCACCGGCAGCAACAGGCCGGCCAACAACGGCCCGAGACCGGCGCCGACATCGCGCCACACCGCGTTGGAAGCCAGCGCGGAAACGCGCATCGAACCGGGGTTGCGCTCGGCCACCAAAGTGGTCACCAACGGCAGTTGCAGCGCGCGCAGCACCAGCACCGCCGCTGCGCCGACAATCACCCAATAGCTGCCGAACGCGGTCAAGGCCAGGGCGCTCATGAACGAAAACAGCAGCAGCATCGAGGTCGCGCCAAAGCGTTGCGCCGCGCGGCCACCCAGCGGGCTCAGGAGCATCTCGGAGGCGTACCGCAGGGCCATCAGGCCACCGGCGATCAGCACCGCGTCGCCGCCGAGAATCTTCTGTGCCTGGATCGACAAGCCAAAGATAAACAGCCCATCCAGCGCCACCCCTTCGATAAACGACCAGGTCGCCACGCTGTCGGGCCACTTGAAGCGTCGCCCGGTGCTGTGCAAATCATGCCCGGCGGTGGGCAAGCCGCGCGCCACCCACAGGCCCGCCAGGCAGCAGCCGGCAAGAATCATAAAGATCGGGCGCGGCCCGGCCCATAAGGTCAGCCAGCCACCCAGCGGCAGCGCCAGCATCGGCCCCAGGGCAATCATCGCGCGTGAACGCCCGGCGCGACGTGCCGCACCAGCAGGTTCGGAAGTCGCCAACACTTGGGTCGACAGGTTCAACGCGGCAAAACATAAGCCCCAGATCAGCCGCAGCCCGAGCAATGCGGCGAAACCCGACAATATCGAGTTGCCCAAGGCGCACACCGTGGCAGCCCCGGCGGCGATCATGCAGGTCAACCGATCACCGTTGCGCGCGTAGAAGTTCAGCACATGCCGGTAACCAAAAATTCGCACCAGGCGGTTAGCCGCCAGCAGCACCCCGGCCTGGGCCAGCGTGATGCCAAACGCCTGGGATTCCATGGGCAGCAGCAGGTAGAGCAACACATCACTGGGCAGGCATAACGCAAGGGTCAGTGCGGCGCGTCGGGAGGTCGTATCAGCAATGCGTTGGGCCGGGCTGGACATAAAACTGAAACATCCTGAAATACTCAGGCGGCCACGTTAGCCTTCTCAGGCCGGGATTTACAACGCCCCATCAGGCTTTTTTCTCATAGGGCAACAAACGCAGACCGCTGGCCACACTGCCCACCAGCGCGAACACGCAACCCAGCCACAACGCATATTGCGGGCCGCTGCCCAGCGACAGATGGAAACAGAACGCCACCAGCGACGCCCCCAGCGTTTGCCCCAGCAACCGCGAAATCGCCACGATGCCACTGGCCCCGCCGCTGCGGGCCAACGGCGCGCTGGTCATGATCGCCTTGAGATTGGGGGATTGGAAAAAGCCGAAACCGGCGCCGCACAACGCCATGCGCCAGCCGATATCAAAGGCTGACGCGCCACTGCCCAAGGTTGCCAGCGCGGCCATGCCTGCGCTGAGCATCAGCAGGCCGATGCCGCACAGCACGCCCAGCGACACCCGATCGGCCAGGCGCCCCGCCACCAAGGCCATGACGGCGACCACGGCCGGCCAGGGTGTCATCAGAAAACCGGTTTCCACCTGGCTATGGCCGAGCGCCGTCTGTAACAGGAACGGCAACGACACAAACGCCAGGCCCTGGGCGCTGAACGCGCAGATCGCGGTGAGGGAAGACAGCGCAAACACCGGCCGTTTGAACAAGTCCAGGGCCAGCATCGGCGCCGGGTGACCGGCCTGACGGCGCAGCAGCAACGCGCCGCACACCAGCGCCACGGCGATCAGGCCCAGGGTCAGCGCGCCCTGGGCACCGTGCACGGCCGTACCCAGACCGAGCACCAGCAACGCGAACAACCCGGCACACAGCGCTGCGGCTAGGCGGTCGAAGGCGTGGCCGGTCATGGGCAGCGTCGGCAAGGAACGCAAGCCCAACCCCAGTGCCAACAAACCCAGCGGCACGTTGATCAGGTACAACCAATGCCAGGTTGCCACCGACAGAATCGCCGACGCGGCGGTCGGCCCAAGGGTGAAGGCCAGCCCCACCACCAGCGAGTTATAGCCCAGGCCACGGCCCAACATTTTCGACGGGTAAATATGCCGCAGCAACGCGGTGTTGACGCTCATCACCGCCGCCGCGCCGAGCCCTTGCGCCACCCGCGCGGCGGTCAGGGTCAGCAGCGACCCGGCCAGCCCGCAAAACAATGACGAGACAATAAACAACAGCAACCCACCGAGATACACCCGGCGATGCCCCCACACATCACTCAACGACGCGAACGGCAGCACCGTGGCGATAATCGCCAGCTGGTACGCGTTGACCACCCAGATCACCGAGGCCGAGTCGGCGCCGATGCCTTCAGCCAGGGTCGGCAACGCCGTGTTGACGATGGCCGTGTCCAGGGTTGCCATGCCGATCCCTAAAGACAGGGCGATCACTGCCGGCAGGCGTTTATTGGAGGGCAACCCATCGGCAACAGAAGACATGAACAATCCAGCGCTGGTAACAAAGGCCCTTAGAGTAAGGGCAGCCGGGGATTTTTTCAGTTGCCAATTACCCGGCTGTCAAAATTTTCATGTTTGCCACAGGTCACTCACTCGCCCCAACACCGACAATCAACTCACTGCCCAACCACCCAGCCAGGTATTCACCTGCCTGAACCACACCCGCCTCTTCCCCCAGGCGCGCCACCAGAAACTCACATAAACCGGCGAAACTGCCGTCGACCTGCAAGTGCAGCAAGGCGTGCAACTCCAGCGCCTCCACCTGGCGCAAGCGCGAGGTCAACTGGCGCCGCCATACCAGCAGGCCGCCCGCCGCCTCCAGCATCGTCGCTTCAGGCGGCACGGTTTCCTGCCACAGCGCCGACCAGATGGCCTCGGCATTGGTGGTCAGCACATGGCAGCGCAGCGACGGTGTCAGCCGTAAAACCGCGCTGTCCCAGTCCAGGTCAGCCAACGCTTGCAGTGGCACAGGCGACGCATCGGCGGCGACGAAGGCTTCAGTCAAGGCCGACTCGATCCAGGCCAACTCATGCACATCGGGGTTATGTGCGAACACCGTTTTCAAGGTCGCGTAGAAACCCTCGGGGTAGGCATCCAACGTCCAGGCATGCGGCGGGTGCTGATCAATATGGGTAATGCTGGCCGCCAGAAACGCCTCTTCACCGAGCCAACGACGCAGGGTCGGGAACGCCTGCTGCAGGCAGCCCACCAATTGCGCGCGGTAGTTGTTCTGGTACACCGCCAGCCCCGCGCGGTGATTGCCCAGCACCTGTGCGGCCTCCTCCGACGCACTCACCAGCCAGGTGCGAAAGGCCTGCTGCCACTCACCGAGGTTCATCGCTGCGCCCCCAGGGCTCGAGCCATCGACAGCTCCTGAAGCAACTCGGCCAGCGGTGGGATCTCATCGTCGCGCTCGATCATCACCGCCACGGGCCCAAGCACCTTAATGGCGCTGGCATAGAGCTCCCACACCCCGCTAGACACCGGGCTGTCGTGGCTGTCGATCAGTAAATCGCGGCCCTGGCTATGCCCGGCCAAGTGCACCTGGCGCACACGCTCGGCGGGAATACCGGCGAGAAACGCCAACGCATCGAAACCATGATTGCTGGCACTGACAAACACATTATTGACGTCCAGCAACAGCTCGCAGCCAGTGCGCCGGGCCATGGCGGCGATAAATTCCCACTCGCTCATGGACGCGCCCTCGAAGGCCAAATAGCTGGAGGGGTTTTCAACCAACAGCGTGCGGCCCAGCACTTCCTGAGCCTGATGAATATTGGCGCAGACCCGATCCAGCGCCTCTTCGGTATAAGGCACAGGCAGCAAGTCGTGGGCATTGAAGCCACCACTGCGCGACCAGCTCAAGTGGTCGGACACAAACAGCGGCTCAAGCTCATCCACCAGCGACCTGAGGCGCCGCAGGTAGTGCGGGTCAAGCCCTTCAGCGCTGCCGATGGACATCGACACCCCATGCAGCGCCACCGGGTGGCGCTCACGGATCTGGCGCAGGATGTGCCGGGGCTGGCCACCTTCGACCATGAAATTTTCGGAGATCACTTCAACAAAATCCACCGGCACCGAGGTCTCCAGGAAGTCGCAGTAATGTTCCTTGCGCAGGCCCAGGCCGTAGCCGGAAAAGGGTGGGTTGGATGTGGGCATCGTCTGTTCTCCATCAACTGCAGGAGCGAGCTTGTTGTGGCGAGCAAGCGTGCTTGCGCAGTCAACGCAAGCAAGCTCCCTCGCCACAACAAACCCTCCCCTCACAAGGGTGGGTGAGTTACTTCGGCTCAGTCAGGGTGCCGCCAGCCTTGAGGCATTCGGACGGCGTCTTGACGATCACGCCTTCGCCCTTGCAGCTATTGAGGCCCTTGCAGTCGTGTTTGGCGGTGGCGCACAGGCTTTCGCCCTTGCAGCTGTTGACGCCGTAGCAACGGCCGGGTTTTTCCTGCTGGTCGGCAGCGCTGGCGGCACTGGCGAATGAAGCCGAGGCCATCGCGATCAGGGCAGCAGCAGCGGCGAGGCTCAGGCGGGATTTGAGTGCAGTGTTCATGGTGTTTTCCTTTTTTTCGGGGGAGTTATTTGATGACGGAAGCAGCGTCTTCGATGACCTTCGCCACAGCCTCAGGCTGGGAGATGTACACCGAGTGGCTGGCCTTGATTTCGGTGACCTTGGAGCCGGCCCGCTGGTACATCCAGCGTTGCAGCGCAGGGCTCAGTGCGCGGTCTTCGGTGGAGACCACGGCGTAGGTCGGCTTCTTGTGCCAGGCCGCCGCCCACACCGTGCCGCCGAACAGCGCGGTGGTGGCCGGCACTTGGGAGGCGGCCATAAAGTCGGTGCGGTTGGTGGTCAGGTCAGCGGCAAAATCCGCGTTGTACTTAGTTCGGTCGAAGAACAGGTGGCCGTCGCGGCTCTGTTTGATGTCATCGCTGGGCGCCGGCATCGAGCCGATCAACTGAGCCATGTTCTCGCCCACTTCCGGCTGCAGCGCCGACACGTAGACCATCGACTTGACCTTGTCGCGGTCGCCGGCAATCGAAATCACCGCGCCACCGGAACTGTGGCCCACCAGCACCACGGGGCCGACTTGTTGCTCCAGCACTTCACGTGCCTCGGCCACGTCGGCGGCCAGGTTTTCGTGGCCCTGGTGCACCACGGTGACCTTGTAGCCCTTGTGAATCAGGATGTCGTGCACCACACGCCAGCCGGAACCGTCGACAAACGAACCGGGCACGATCACCACGCTTTTACCGGTGCCAGGCTGCGTGGTGTCGGCCGCCTGGGCGAGCAGTGGAACGGTCAGGGCCATGGCAATGGCCAGGGAAGAAAGCATTCGCATCGGGAATCTCCATCAGGGTTGTAAAGGCTTGCCCAGCAGCAGGTGGTCCAGCGACCACGGCCCAGCCCCGTACGCAAGCAGCGGCAGCAACAGCCCTGCCCAGGTCAGGTGCACCGGCCAGGCGTCGGGGTACACAAACACCTCGATCACCAGGGTCATGCCCAGCAGCGCAGCAGCGGCCGAGCGGGTCAGCAGGCCCAACACCAGCAGCAGCGGGAACACGTGCTCGGCGTAGGTCGCCAAGTGCGCCGCCCAGTCCGGCGGGATCAGCGGCAAGGCGTATTCCGAACGGAACAGCGTGTAGGTCGACGGTTTCAGGTCAAGAAAACCCGTGACCTTGGTGCGCCCCGACAGGAAGAACACCGCCGCAATCGCGACCCGCGCCACCAGCAACAGCAGTGCCTGGGGCAGCAGGCGCTGGATCACGGTTGTTCCGTCAGGCTGCCGTAGCCTTTGGGCGTCTTGATTTGGGTACAGGTGCCTTTGTCCACCAGTACCCAGGCGTTGCCCTGGTAGTCGGCAGTGGCGGTGCCCGCGCACGAGGTGCCCTTGCCGGCGGCGCAATCGTTGGCACCGGCGAGGGCTACGCCGAAGCATTTTTCCTGGGGTTTGGGCTCATCGGCGTGAGCCACCGCCGCGAAGGCGCTGAGGGACAAGGCGAGGGTTGCCGCGAGGGCAGCGTAAGGACGCTTCATCGGTGTATCTCCTGGCTTGACTGAGTGTGGCCAGGGCGCGAGTGGCGGTGAGTAACCGCCTGCGCCAACTGGTGAACAGAGTTAAAGCCAGGCATGTATCCGCTCTGTGTCGCAAACACGACAGAACGTCATGCCGGTGTATCAAGGTGGTGCAGGGATACAGTGGGATACACAGTCAAAAAAACACTGGCAAATTTCCGCCAAATTATTCGGCATCCCGAACGACACAATTAGAAATATTCGCCTTTCCGAACGGAGCCTCTCAGGCACCGCCAACGACCATAAAAATCACCATAAATTTCATACGGTTGTTGTCATCTTTGTTACATGCCAACTGGCATACATTCTGCTTTATCCCTATTTCTAGTAATAAAATGTTTCAGCTTTGAGACAATCTCATCCACTGAAACCCGCTCCGTGACACGCCAATAAAAACGACAACGCCCCAAAGGAGGGCGACCTTTTCGACTTTTTGATCGACATCAACTTTCCAAGACTGCTGCTGCACATCTGCACCCCAAAAAGGGCGAATGGCCTGATCGCCAATAACAAGCCTGACTATAAAAAGGACGAATTGATGAGCTCGAGCAAGAACCACGCAGTGTCCGGTATGGACGCAGACCACCTGGCCCCGGCTCCCGCCGACAACGCCTTGGGCTTCGGCCCCTTCCTGTTACTGGCACGCCAGCACGTGTTGCTGCGTAACGGCGAGCCCGTGACCCTGGGGAGCCGCGCCCTGTACCTGTTGATCGCCCTGGCCACCCGTGCCGGCGAGTTGCTGGAGAAAGCCGAACTGATCTCCTACGCCTGGCCCAAGGTGGTCGTGGAGGAGTGCAACCTGCGCGCGCAAATCGTCGCCCTGCGTCGCGCCTTGGGTGACGACGGCAACTTCAGCTACATCGTCACCGTGCCCGGCCGTGGTTATCGCTTCGTGGCACCGGTGACCGTGCAGGCGGCCGGCGAAGACAGCCTGCCGGTGCCTGCTGCGCGCAGCCTGGAGCCTTGTGCAACGCCGCCGTCCTTTGAGGTGATCGGCCGCGCTGCCTTGATCCAAAGCCTTGCCGAACAAGTGCTCAGCCAGCGGTTCCTGACCCTCACCGGCCCCGGCGGCATCGGCAAGACCACCGTGGCCATGGGCGTGGCCCATCAGTTGGCAAATGACTTCAAGCTCGACACCTGCTTCGTCGACCTGGCGCCGGCCACGAGCGGGCAATGGGTAACCGGCATGCTCGCCAGCGCCCTGGGTATCCAGACCGTCAGCGACGATCCGCTGCACAGCATCGTCGCCACCCTCGCCGAGCGTCGCCTGTTGCTGGTGCTGGACAACTGCGAACACGTGTTGCCGGCCACCGCCGACGCCGTGGAAACCCTGCTGCGCAGTGCCCCTCAATGCTACGTGCTGACCACCAGCCGTGAACCATTGCGTGCCGAGGGCGAGCGCGTGCACGACCTGGCACCGCTGCAAGTGCCCGACGATGGCCCCCACCTCAGTGCCGCCGAAGCCCTGAACTGGTCCGGCGTACGCCTGTTTGTCGAACGCGTGCGCGCCCTCGACCCCGACTTTGTGTTCAACAACGCCGATGTAGCGGCGGCCTGCGCGATCTGTCGCAAACTCGACAGCAACGCACTGGCCATCGAGATCGCCGCCGCACGGGTACGCACCTTTGGCATCCAGGACCTGGTCGGCCTGCTCGACGGCAGCTTTCGCCTGCAAATGACCGGCCGGCGCACCGCCCTCGCCCGCCACCGTACGCTGAGCGCGACCCTGGACTGGACCTATTCGATGCTCAGCGGTGACGAGCAGGCGATGCTGCGCCAACTGGCCGTGTTCACCGGTTCGTTCACCCTCGATGCGGTCAAGGCGATGACCGCCAGCAGCAGCCTCGACCCGCGCAACGCCCTGCCTTTGCTCGAAAGCCTGATGGACAAGTCGCTGCTGATCGCCGGTGAGTCGCAGTTGCTCAAGCGCTACCGCCTGCTGGAAACCACGCGCGCCTACGCCCAGGAAAAACTCACTGAGCATGGCGAAACCAACGCCACCGCCCAGCGTCATGCCCATTACGCCCTTGGCGTATTGAAAGAGGCTGGCGAGACCCTCGATGGCCTGTCGCCGGAAACCTGGATCGCGCTGTACGGCCCCGAGATCAGCACCATTCGCTCGGCCTTGGACTGGGCCTATTCAGCCAGCGGCAACCTCTCTCTGGGCATCGAGCTGACCCTGGGCGGCGTGCCGCTGTGGCTGCGCCTGTCCTTGGTGAGCGAGTGCCGCACCTGGGTCGAAAAAGGCTTGGCCAGCAACGCCGTCGCACCGTTGCCGGTGCGCCAACGCATGCTGTTGCAAACCGCCCTGGCCAGTGTGTTGATGCTCACTTACGGCACCGGCGGGCCGATGCGCGAAGCCTGGCGCCAAGTGCGCGAAGACGCCCGCGACCTGGGCGATGCCGAGCACAAAATGCGCGCGTTGTGGGGTCTATGGACTGACCGCTGCGGCTGTAACCAATACGCCGAAGCGCTGGAACTGGCCGAGCGCTATATCGCCCTGAACAGCAGCGGCAACCAGCAATTGCTCGGTAAGCGCATGCGTGCGGTGGCGCTGTTTCATATGGGCGACCTGGCGGGTGCGCGACAGAACATCGACGAGGCCCTCGGCTCGCCGTCAGAACCGCGTTCACACATCATCGACGTGCATTTCGACCAGCGCATCGCCGCCCGTTGCCTGAAAGCCAAGGTGTTGTTGCTGGAAGGCGATGTCGACCCGGCACTGCGCATGATCAGCACCTGCGTGGACGAAGCCATCTCACTCGATCACCCGGCGACGCTCTGGTACACCTTGTGCCTGGGGGCTATTCCACTGGCGCTGCTGGCCTCGAACTTGCCGAAAATGCGCTACTACCTGGGGCTGCTGCAAGACAGCACCACCCGCCAGGATTTGCATATCTGGCGGCAATTTCGCCTGTGTTTTGAAAGCATTCTGCTGATTCGCCAGGGTTCGACGGAAGAAGGCGTGCCGCAACTTGGCGAAGCGCTGCACTATCTGCAAGGCCAGGGTGACAGCCAGCTCTACAGCTTGTTGCGCTGTGAATACGCTCTGGGTTTGGCGCGCCTGGGTCTGGAAAAACTTGCGCTGGAAGTTTTGGAGGACACGCTGCATTTGGCGATTGGCCGACATGAGCGTTGGTTTGTGCCGCAGATGTTGCGGATCAAGGCGCAGCTGACTTTGCGCCAAGGGCACTATGGTTCGGTGGACAAGGCCAAGGTGCTGCTGCGTCAGGCCTGGGTGGATGCGCAATTGGCGGGGGCGCATTTTTGGCGGGCGCAGATTGCTACGGATTTGGCGCGGTTGCAGGAGCCTAAATTGCGGATTGCTTCGTTGCCTCGGTTTCAGCATCGTTGATTGGTGGGGTTGAGTACATATCCGTTATTTGGGTGATGGCCTCTATTGGTTCCGCTCTTACAGCGGGTCACTTTTGAAAAGAGCCCAAAAGTAACCAAAAGGCTCTTGCCCCACCACTCGGCACCTCGCTTAGGCTCGGTGTGCCCTCACGCAGGCTTTGGAGCGGGGGCCGCCGCGATGGGCCATCCTTGGCCCAGCGCGGCTAAACCGGCGTCCTGCCGGTTTACCCCCGCTCCAAAGCCTGCGTTCGGCCAGCGTGGTTGACGGGGCGCCTAAGATCAAAATCAAGATCAAGATCTACAGCACGGCGGCCTAGTAGCCGACCTGAGTGGTTGAATCAAAAGCAAAAGCGAGGCGGCCTGACAGCCGACCTGATCTTGGAAGCTGAACTCGGTTAACTGTGGGAGGGGCTTGCTCCCGATGGCGGTGTGTCAGTCAGTTCATTTGTAACTGAACCACCGCATTCGCGAGCAAGCCCGCTCCCACATTTTGGAGCTCAGTACATCAGGTAGATGTGTGTACTCGGTCAAATGTGGGAGCTGGCTTGCCTGCGAAGGCATCAACTCGGTGCACCTGATGTACCGAGGTGTCTGCATCGCAGGCAAGCCAGCTCCCACAGAAAAACAGCTCTGCTTCTGATCTGTTTTTGCCCTGTTTTTGCCCTGCTTTTGCTTCAACCACTCAGGTCGGCTACTAGGCCGCCGTGCTTTTGATCTTGATCTTGATCTGACAGGCCCCATTAACCACGATGGCCGCAAGTAGGCACGGTGGAGCGGGTAAACCGGCAGGGATGCCGGTTTAGCCGCGCTGGGCCAGGGATGGCCCATCGCGGCGACCCGCGGAGCCGGGCCGGAGTGCGGGCATGCCGAGCCTTAGCGAGGCACCGAGTGGTGGGGCAAAGACCTTTTGGTTACTTTTGGGGCGTTTGCCAAAAGTGACCCGCTGTAAGAGCGGAACCATACGAAGCCGTTACCGCAGAAATGGATATGTACACCCCACCCCACCCCACCCCACCCCACCCCAACCAAAAGCGCCCCCTCATTTCACACCTGTGAAAGCTTGTGCGATCTCACCCAAAACCCCATTTTCACACCCCGCCAACGCCTACTATCGAGTCCTAGCGAGCCCCCTCACATGGACTGAAAAATGATCAACCGACCCGAGACAGCCGCCGCCCCACGCGCAGGCGAAACCAAAGCCCCCGAGCGCCTCTTCGACGCTTTACTCACCAAGGCCAAAACCCTGGCAACCGCCGGGTCGGGCGACAAAACCTTCAAACCCAAAGTCCTCGCCAAAAACCCCGGCGAAGGCCTGAAAACCCCCAGCGAAATCAAACCCGACGACTACAAGGAAGTCACCGCCCTGCCCGCCAAACTGAACATCGACACACTCAAGGTAGTCTCCGAAGACAAAGACACCGGCGTCATTTACTTCGAACAAGACGGCAGCAAGTTCAAGATCACCCGCGAAGGCGCCGAAAAGGTCCAGGAAGGCTTCGACACCCTCAAGGGCCTGCACTTCGGCCACGCGGTGGCCCCCGTCAACCAGGGCAGCCCCGACGAAGGCACGCCACTCTACGACCTGCTGCACACCCTCGCCGAAACCCAAGACACACCCGCCGGCAAAGAAATCCGCGAAGCCCTGAACACCCCCGACCAACAGCTGCTGCGCGAAGACGACCCCGGCGTGCGCCTGGCCAACATCAAATCGGTGGGCGAAGCCAAAGACGGCGTGGTCAAGGTCAGCCTGGAAAACGGCCAGACCTTGGTCATTTCCGAAGCACTCACACCCCTGGCCTTTGCCAGCTACAACAGCGCAGGCGTGACCAAAGAAGCCCTCGCCGACGGCAAGGCCAAAGGTTACGAAGAAGTCACCAGCCTGCCCGGCGACCTGGATTTCAGCCAGCTTAAAGTCGTGTCCGAAGACCCCAAGTCCGGCGTGATCCTGTTCGAGCACCAAGGCAAAAAGTACATGATCAGCCAGTCCGAGGCCGCCCTGCCGCAGCCCGGCGCCGACCTCAGCAACCCCAACCCTAACGCCGGCACCTCTTTCTACAATTTCCTGCACGCCGTGCACGCCAGTGAAGGCTCCCAGGCCTTCGACTACATCAAGAACGCCCAGTCCCTGCCCGGCCAGGAACTGCTGCGCAAAGATGAGGCCAGCCTCAAGCTCACCGACATCAGCAAAGTGGACGCGCCCATGGACGGCATCCTGGTGGTCAACGGGGCCGACGGCAAACTGCTGGTGGTGTCCAAAGACATCACCCCCGAAGCCTTCGCCGCCTACACCACCAAAGGCCAGACCCTGGCCGGTATCGAGAAGGCCAAGGGCGACGGCTACAGCCTGGCCGGGCCGGACGCTTACCTGGCGTCCACCGAAGACATCATGAGCGTCGGCGGCGTCGGTGATTATGGCCCTGGCCTGATTGCCTTCACCCAGCACAAACCGGGCGGCAGCGAAGAGAAGATCGTCGTCAGCGAGGACAGCAACCCGCAGATGTTCGAACAGATTTCCAGCTACCGCACCGACATCGCGCAGCAGACCACCGATGTCGACAAACTGCGTGCAGACAATGGCCTGCCACCGCTCAAGGACGTCTCCGTCGACAGCCTCTCCACCACCGAAAAAGATGAAAGCGGCAACCCGCTGTCGGTGCAGGACCTGTCGATGAAAACCCTGGTGGACAGCTACCGCGCCGGGGTCAAGGACGGCAGCATCGGCAAGGACGACCCGCGCGCCAAGTTCCTGCGCGCCGTGGAAGCCAAGAGCATGGCCGACAACGGCATGTCGATCATTCCCGAGCACGGCTTCGGCAACCAGGGCATTGCGACCACGCCAATCGATGTGACCTCCCGCGATGTGCGCGACAACATCTTCGACACCAAGTCCATCGACAAGACCATCAGCGACTTGCTCGGCGACTCGACCATCCAGGCCGATATCAAGGCCAACCACGACGCGGCCCTGGGCAAGGTCGACGGCGGCCATGCCAAGGTTGATGAAACCCGCCAGAAACTGGTGGACAGCACCTCCTCGGAAAACTTCACCAAGTACATCAAAGCCCTGCAGGACGACGGCAAAACCGAACTGGCCACCCAGGAAATCCAGACGGCTTACACCGCCCTGGCCGACATGGACCCGGCCAAGGCCGACAATTTCCTGCAAAACCTGCAGATCGACGGCTACACCGATTCCGTTGAGAAGCTGATGGACGACCCGAGCAAGATCAGCGACGACAACACTGCGCTGGCCACCACCGACAACACCATGGCGATCCTGTCGATGCTCAAGGGCGGCGCCGACGGCCTGCCGCGCCAGGCACTGGGGGTGTATTCCAAGTTTGTCGACCAGTTGCTCAAGGACAAAGGCGCCGCTGCCGACTTCGGCAAGGCGATGATTTCGTTGGGCGACACCTGGCAGAAAAACGGCGTAATCAGCTTCAGCGATATCGAGCACGCGGTGAGCAAGGAGATCATGCCGAGCCTCAGTGACGAAAACCGCAGCTCGTTCGTGAAAAACCTGACCTTCCTCAAAGACAACGGCGTACTCGGTTCGGTCGGCGGCGCCATCGGCATGGGCCGTATCGTCTACCAACTGGCTGGCCAGGGCGGCAAGCTGGCGGACACGCCGATGAAACGCCTGGGGATTGCCAACGACTTCCTCGGCTTTCTGGGCACCGGTTCGCACTTCGCCACCTTGGGCCTCAAGGTCTACGACAAATTGCGCGGCACCAACGCCTACAAACTGATGGGCTTCGACCGCTCCTTGCCCGACCTCTGGGCCAAGCCTGGCGAGGGCTATCACGCCCTGCCCAAAGACGCCGAAGCCATCCAGAAAAAGTACTACGACATCGTCGACCAGGCCATGGACGACGGCAAGGACGTGGGCAAGGTGCTCAACAGCGGCGGTTGGAGCGACGAAGGCGCGAAGAAGGTGCAGGAAGGCATTGAAAAAGGCATCGCCAGCCGTGGCGGCGTAGCCGGCGCCGGCTTTGGCGCCAAGTTCGCCAGCAGCGCGATCAAGGTGATCGGCATGGCCACCGACGTGGCGGGCGGCGTGATCAGCGTGGTCCAGGCCGCCTTCACCCTGCGCGACGGTGTGCGCGAAAAAGACCCGGTGAAAATCGCCTCCGGTTCGTTATCGATGGCCGGTGGTGTCAGCAGCCTGGTGGCAGCGGGGGGCGGTGTACTCACGACCCTTGGCGTGACCGGGCGCATCATTCCGTTCCTGGGGCCGGTGGGTTTCCTGATCTCGGGGGCGCTGTCGTTTGTCGGCGCGATCCTCAGCACCATTCAGTCGCACAAACTGCACAAAATTTCGATGCAGAACTGGGACCAGATCCAGGACTTCAAGCAGGATGGGCTGCTCAAGCCCAATGGCGATGAAGCCTATGTGTGGCTGCAGACTTACCTGTCCGACTGGGGCCAGCGCGATGCGCCGCAGGACCAGAGCATTTTTGATTTTCGCAAGGAAGAGTGGGATGCACGGTCGAGCATTCGTGGCGGCGATCATCGGCGTGATCACCCGGACTATATCGGCGATGGCAACAACAACAATTCGGAGGACTACAAGTACTCGCTTAAGCCCTCGGAGTGGACCAATGATAACCACGACATTATCTGGCGTGTGGGTGACGGTTACGGTGGCCCGTATCACGATGTAGATAACGGCTGAGATTACTCAAGCAATACAAAACCAATGTGGGAGCGGGCTTGCTCGCGAAGGCGGTAGATCAGTCAACTTATCCGGCGACTGATTCACCGCTTTCGCGAGCAAGCCCGCTCCCACAGTTTGAATTGTGATGAATCAGATCAGGCGCGCCGCGACCAGCCAATCGGCCACGGCCTGGAATGAAGCATCCGGCACCGGATCGCCTGGCACGGTCCTGCGGGCGATCTCGGCAGCCAGGGTTTTGTCCGGGGCATGCGGAATGCCCAGGTCGTAAGCCTCCTGTAACATCAACAACGCCTCCTCGGGCGACGCCCGGCACACAATCACTGGCACCGGTGTCTCGCCGCGCACGTAGCGCACGCCAATCACCCAGCCATCGGTAGTGCCGATCATCATTGAAGCCCGGCCCAGCCCCAGCTTGGTCGCCAGGGCCTGCATTTCATTGCGCTGGCGCCGCCGTTCGCTCTTGATCAGCGGGTCGCCGTCGATGTCCTTGCGTTCGCGTTTGGTTTCGCTGCGGGTCATTTTCATGTCGCGGCCAAACAGCCAGCGCTGCATGATCACGTCCACAGCACCCACCAGGATAAAGGCGCACAACACGGTAAACACCAGCGGTTTGAGCACCAGGAAAAACGTCGACTCCATGCACTCGGCACCGCAGCGTGACGACTCCATCAGCGCCTGCAACGCGTGCTTGCCGATCACGTAAAACGCAATCGCCAGCACGTGCACCTTGATCAGCCCCTTGATGAACTCCACCAGGTTGCGCAGGGCAAAGATTTTCTTCATGCCCTCCGCCGGGTTGATGCGCTTGAACTCGGGCTTGATCGGGTCCACCGAGAACACAAAGCCGCGCATGGTGATGATATTGGTCAGGATCACTACGCCGGTGGTCACCGCCATCACCGGCAGAGTGATGCTGATTACCAGCTGCTCGGCGTGGTCGAGCACGCGTGGCCACACCGTGGCGAAGGGTTCAATGTAGATTTGCGCGGTAAGGTCAATCAGCGCCGTGACCTGGGCCTTGGCCCGAGGCGCCAGGATGGAGATGCACAGCGTGCAAAACAGGATGACCATGCCCGACACCAGGTCCTGGCTCTTGGCGACCTGGCCTTTCTGGCGCGCATCCTTGAGCTTCTTGTCGGTGGCCGGCTGGGATTTCTCTTCACTGGTATCGGCCATGGGCTACTCCATGCCTGCCAGGGTTTTGAGCAGTTCGACGGTGCCGCGAAACTCCGCCAACTGGTCGAGCATCAACGGAATCAGGAAGCCGATGTAGATCACCATCAAGATGCTGAAAAACAGGTTTTTCACCGGCAGCGACAAGTCGAAAATATGCAGGTTCGGCGCCATCCGCGACAGGTAGGCGAGCATCAAGTCGGTGATCAGCAACGAGATCAGCAAGGGCGAAACCATCAGCACGCCGACGCGCATGATCTGGTCGAGGATCGACAACACCGCGAGCAACGCGGAGCTGGCGAACACCGGGGTGAACGAGGTGACCGGCCATAACTGGTAGCTGTGGTAATAGCCGTCGACCATCAGGATAAAACCACCGGACATGAAGAACAGCGTGATCAGCATCACCGTGAGCAAGGTCGCCATCACGCTGGACTCGCCGGACGACAACGGGTCGACCAACTGCGCCATGGTCGAGCCGCGTTGCAGGTCGATCAACTCCCCTGCCACCTCCGCAGCCCAAAAGGGAATACCGAACAACAGGCCGATGAGAATGCCGATCAAAAACTCCTTGATCAGCAACCCGGCGATAAACACGCTGCCGTGTTCGGGCATGGCGGTCAGCGCTTCGAACACCGGAAAAAACATTGGGATAGAAATCGCCACGGCCACGCAGCCGCGAATCATGCCGGTAAGGCCCAGGCGGTTGAACGCCGGGGTGATCACCACCACGCCCATCGCGCGGCAGGCGGCGAGCGAGGCGGCGCTGATCACCGGGTAGGCAACTTCAAGAAACTGCGCGGTAAGGCTGGCATCCATGGGCGGTCAGCGCGTCCACATGGGGAAATTGTCCAGCACCTGGCCGCCCAGCTCCGCGACTTGGCCTGCGAGTACCGGGCCGAGAAAGACGATGGTCAACAGCACCGCCACCAGCTTCACCACCTGGGGCAAGGTCTGGTCCTGGATCTGCGTCAGCGCCTGGAACAGCCCCACGCTCAAGCCCACGATAATCGCCACGCCCAGCGCCGGTGCGGAGAGCATCAGCACGGTCATCAGTGCCTGTTTCATCAATGACAGGAAAACGTCCTGGCCCATGGGTCGTGCCTCAGCCGTAACTCAGAATCAAACCGTGCATCAAGCGCGACCAGCCGCTCAACGACACGAATAAAAAGATCTTCAGCGGGATCGAAATCAGGTTTGGCGAGACCATCGACATGCCCATCGCCATCAGCACGTTGGACACCAGCAAGTCCACGACCAGGAACGGGATGTACAGCAGAAAGCCGATCTCGAAGGCGCGGGTCAGTTCCGAGCTGACAAACGCTGGTATCAACACCACCAGGTCATCGTCACGCAGGTCGGCGCGGGCTTCCGGCGACCAGATGGTCTCGGTGGCCTGCACAAAAAAGCCGCGCTCGGACTCATTCGCAAAGCGCTTCAAATGCGCCTGCAACGGCGGGCGCAGCGCATCGCCCAAGTCCTTGAGTTGCTCGACATGCTCGATATTGAGGTCGCGGCCCTCCACCTGGCGGTACATGTCGCCGATCAGCGGCGTGGTCACGTACACCGACAGGATCAGTGCGATGCCGTACAGCACCAGGTTCGGCGGCGTCTGCTGCACCCCGAGGGCGTTGCGGATCAGGAACAGCACCACCGAAATCTTCATGAAACCGGTGAGCGTGACCACCGCCAACGGGATCAGCCCGATCGTCGCAACGACCAGGATGATCTCGATCAGGTTCGGCTGATAACCGGTCATGGGGTGGCAAAACTCAGCAGGCGCACACCCAGGCCGTCACCGATTTTCACCAGCTGGCCCTGGCCAACGCGGCGCCCGTTGACCATCAGGTCGACGCTGTCCACGCCCTGGGTGTTGAGCTGCAACAGGCTGCCCGCGCCCAGCTCACGCAATTGCGCCAGGCTCAGTTCCAGGCTGCCGACCTGGCACACCAGTTTGAGCGGCAAGTCATCCAGGGCCGCAGCCGCATCAACGTCAGTCATTGTGTTCTCCATGGGTAAAAGAGGCGCTTTCAATTCTTCTTGCAGCCGCAAGGCTTCACCCTGGTATTGGCAGCGGGCCTGCAAGCGCCCGTCCAGGTCCAACAGCAAGCCCGAGTCTTGCTCCAGCATCAGCACATCGCCGGGGCGCAGGCTGCGCAACTCGCCGAGGCTCAGCCACTGCCGCCCCGCCAGCACCGCCAGGGTCTGGCGCAGTGCGGGCAGTGGGTCGGGCTGGACCTGGCCGTATTGCGCCAGTAACTGCGCGACCAACACGGCGGCGCCTTCGCTGAGGTCCAATTGCGCGCTCATGGCGGGCTGATTGCCGAAGGTGAGTTCAAGTGCCAGGCTCACGGCAAACCCACGCTGATCGCCCATTGCCTGCAGTAATTGCACCGGGTGGCCGAGCAGCGGCTCCATGGCCTCGATGAGGTCAAGCACCGCCAGTTCCAACAGCAACGAACGCGGCAGCGAGGGCAACAGCTGCACGTCGAACTGCAACGCCAGCGGCACCAGCACTTGTTCCAGTGCGGCCGTCGACAAGCGCAGGCGTACTGGCGCGCGGCCGAGCAACAGCAGCACATCGCGCGGATCGCTGAGGGTTTGCGGCTCGGCAGCCCAGCTCACACGCAGGTCTTGCCCGGCGCAACGGCCCTGCCAGGCGCGACGGCGACGGTGCAGTTGGTTATGCAACCCCAGCAACGCCGGATCGTAGTGCGTCAACCACGGCGCCAGCGGGTCGGCAAGGGCTGCGATCATGTGCCGGTGCCTTCGTCGCGCAGTTCACCGATGCGGCGCTCATCGCTTTCGCGTCCTTCCACCAGGCTTTGCCAGGCTTCGGACTGACGCTGGCGGTTCAGGCGCTCCTGGCGAAACAGGTCACGCTCGCGCTCCTGGCTTTGCAGGGTGGTGGAGACGTGGGTTACGTCATTTTCCAGCAGTTGCTGGTCATCCGACAGTCCGCGCAAACGGTCCTGGGCGGCCTGCCAACTGGCCACCGACAAGCCTTCGGTGAGGGACGCATAAACCTGCCGCGCTTCTTCGGCAATCGCCTCACGGTGCAGGCGCAATTGCTCCTTGGCGTCGGTCAATACGCCGTGGGTTTGCGCGCAGCGTTGCTGCTGGGCGGCCAGTTGGCTGGCGGCACGTTGTTCACGCAGCACTCGCAGGGTTTGCAGGGTGCGTAGTTGGTCGGTTTTCACTGGTTTCACTCCTTTCTTAAGCCAGCACAACAATCTGTAAATCCATGAAAATCAAAGGTGGGGGTTTTGCATGGGTCTGAAGTTCACTGTTGTTCATTGATCTCATGCCAGCACCTGGCGCATGCGGATCAGGGTCTGTTCCAGGCTGCTCGGTTCGCTGGCGTTCTGGCGCAGGAACGCTTCGATGGCCGCGTGGCGGTTGATCGCTTCGTCGGCCAGCGGGTCACTGCCGGCGGAGTACTCGCCCACGCGGATCAGCATTTCGATTTCGCCGTAGCGCGCCATCAATTCACGAATGCGCATGGCCAAGTGTTTGTGTTCTTCACCCGCGACCTGCTCCATCAAGCGGCTGCGGCTGCGCAGCACGTCCACCGCCGGGAAATAGTTGCGCTGGGCCAGTTCGGCGCTGAGGGCGATATGCCCGTCGAGGATCGAGCGCGCTTCCTCGGCCACCGGATCACTCGCGGCGTCACCTTCGGTCAGCACGGTGTACAGCGCGGTGATGCTGCCGGTGGGGCCGGGGCCGGCGCGCTCCAGCAAGCGCGGCAAGGCTGAGAAAAACGACGGCGGATAACCGCGACGGGTCGGTGGTTCGCCCACGGCCAGGCCGATTTCACGTTGGGCGCGGGCGAACCGCGTCAGGCTGTCCATCAACAGCAACACGTTGCGGCCCTGGTCACGGTGGTACTCGGCCAGAGTAGTGGCGACAAACGCCGCGCGCACGCGCTCGGCTGCCGGGCGATCGGACGTCGCGACCACCGCCACCGTCCGCGCGCGGGCCTGGGCGTCGAGTTGCACGTCGAGCAACTCGCGCACTTCCCTGCCCCGCTCGCCGATCAGGCCGATCACAATCACATCGGCCTCGCTGTTGCGGATGATGCTGGCGAGCAACGAGGATTTGCCAACGCCCGGCTCACCAAAAATGCCCATGCGTTGGCCTTGGGCCAAGGTCAGCAAACCGTCGATGGAGCGAATACCCAGCGCCATCGAACGCACGATCAGCTGGCGCGAAAACGGCGCCGGTGGTTCAGCGTGCAACGGGTAATGCTGCAGGGCCAGGGTCGGCGGGATGCCGTCGCCGTCGAGAAAGTCGCCCATTGGGCTGATCACTCGCCCGAGCTGCGCATCGCCCACCGCAACGCCCAAGGTTTCGCCGGTGGCGGTGATTTGCGTGCGGGTCGACAGGCCTTCCATGGAGCCGATGGGCGACAGGATCGCCTCGTCGCCATCAAAGCCGATCACCTCGGCACTCAAGCTGCGGCCGCTGCCAGGGTCGCGCAGTTGGCACAACTCACCGATGCTCGCCCCGGCCACACTGGCGCGCAGCAGCACACCACGAATACTCAACACGGTGCCGTGCATCGGTCGTGTACGCGCCTGGGCCAAACGTTCGGTCAGGCGTGGCAGCAACTGTTCCAGGTTCATGCCACACCCTCTTCGGCGAAGGGCAACAAGCTGCGACGCAGGTTTTGCAATTGCGCTTCCAGGCCCAGCTCGACGGAACCGGCCGGGCTGTTGAGGCGTGCCTGGCCGGCGCTCAGCTGTTCATCAGCGTCCACGACAATCGCCAGGCTTTCGTGCTTGAGCCGTTGGCGCAAGGCCTCAACCTCGGCAGGCGGCACCCACAGGGTCAGCGCCTGGTCCTGGCGAAACGCACTCAAGGCCTGACGGGTGCAACGCACCACCCGCTCGGCGTTGTCCAGTTCGCCCACCACCTCGCGCACGATGCCCAGCGCCAGATCGGCCAGCGAAGCTTCCAGGCTGCTGAGGTAGTGCTGCACTTGGGATTGGGTCTGCACCAACAACTGCGCCACTTGCTCGGCGCCTTCTTGCCGCGCAGTTTCAAAGCCCTCCGCGCGGGCAGCTTGCAGCCACTGGTCACTGTCGGCCTTGACCTGCTCGGCCTGCTCCTTGGCGGCTTGCAAAAAGGCAAAGCCGTCGGTCCACAGCGCGGCTTCTTCGGCACGCAAAATACGCGCGGTAGGACGGCTCGGTAATTCACTCATGGGGTTTATCCTCGGCCATCAGGCTGGCGGCAGCGGCCTGGACGATCTCCAGGTCACGCGGCAGCCGTGCGCTGTGGCCTTGGGGGAAGGCAAAACGCAAGCGCATCCAGCCCTGCAAATCGGCCTGCTGAGCGTGCAGCCAGGCCGCCACGCAACCCTGGCCATCGCGGTCGATGGCGTCGATCAGCTCCGAAGGGTCGCGCAGCAAATCCGCAGCCCCTCCCAGTTGACGCAACGCCAGCGCTTGGCTGAACACCTCAGCGCCCAGCCCTTCGCGCAGTTCGTTGACCACGTCGCGGCGGATCTCCCGGCTCAAGGTCGAGGCATGCCAGATGGCACCGCACAACCTCGGCAAACGCGCAAATTGCACCGGCGACAGCAGCAACACCGGCAGGTCAGCCGCCAAGGGGGTCACCAGGTACTCCAGCGGCGCCAACTGGTAATGGCTGACCAGCAACTGCTCCAGGCGCTGGCGAAAACGCCGCTGGTTTTGCAGCGCGTGCAGCACGTCATCCGGCAGGTCATCGGCGAAACACGCGCCCAAGCTCGGCGCGCGCACAAACTGCAGCGGCTCGGCGATCAGCCCCTGCCAGCGTTCAAACAAGCTCATTCACCCTCCTTGAGCACATACAACGCCTGGGACTGGCGCCGCGCCCACTGCTGGCGGGCCAATACGCCAAGTGCACCGAGGGCGATCAACAGCAAGCCGCCAAACATAAAGCGCGCCTGCGCGAGGTTGTCTTCCAGCAGCCACAGGCCCATAAAGCGCGCCAGGCGTGGTTGCGCCGGGTTCTGGCTGATGGCCACGGCGGCCTTGATCGCGGTCACCGAGACGCCGTCGTAGCTCAGGCCGGAAATACCGTTGGCGACCAGGGTCTTGATCTGCGGGATCAGCGTATTGATGTCGGTGCCCGGGTCGTAGCGCACCAGCACCGAGGCCGACGATGGCGAAATCACGCGTTTGAGCAAGTCGTTGTCCGGCAACACCACGTGCACACGGGCGGCGACGATGCCGTCGATCTGCGACACCGAGTGCGACAACTCTTCGCTCAGCGCGTAGATCATCTGCGCACGCTCCTGCACCGGCGACGACACCAGGCCATTGCCCTTGAACACCTCGCCCATATTGGAAAAGCTCTGCTGCGGCAGGCCGACGTTGTCGAGCAAGGTCATGGCTTCGGCGAAGCGCTCCTCATCGACCACCACCTTGAGCTGGCCGTTGTCCTGGGTCTTGCGCTCCGCCGGGATGCCACCGCGCAGCAGCACCGCGACCATGGCGTTGGCATCGCGCTCGCTGAGGTTGGTATAGAGGTCGGTGTTGCACGCCTGCAAGAGGCTGGCGAGCAGGCCGATCAGCAACAGGCGCACGGCGCGGTTTGGGCTTGGCATGGCGTTATTGACCCTTGAGCAACGTATTGGCGGAACCGGAAATCTGCGTCGCGCCGCGCACCACCATCTGGGTTTCGATGGAGTAATCGAACATCTTGCCCAGGGAATGCACGATCTGATCGACCTGCTGCTCGCCGACTTTCTTGCCCGGCTCGCCTTGGGGCGAAGCACTCGCCGTGCGGATTTGCGACGAGGCCGGTGGCGGCGCCGACGGGTTATTGGTGAGCACATCGGCGCGTTCGGAAAAGGCGCGCGTGCGGTCGATGAAACTGTTCATGCGCTCCATCAGGCCCGAGCCGATCTGGTGCGGGCTGGCGCCTTCGGGCATGCCCTTGGCGGTATTGGCCATGTGCTCGAACAGGTTCTGCGAGGCCCCGGCGGGCCCCGCGCCAGCGGACGGCGGCAAGGCCGTGGCGCCGGCAGCGAGACTGATAGTCATAGGGGCTCCCTACTCTTCGTCATCATCGGACATGGCGTCGTTCAGCAGTTCCTGCATCTTCGGCATGATGATGAACTGGCCGCCGATGGTGACGGCCTGGGTGATCAATGCATCGTTAAATTCGGCATCGCTGGTCTCCGACGGTTTGTCCGCGGCCTTGGCGTTATCCACCGCCGCGTTGAACTTGGCTTCAGGGCTGGCGCCACCGGGGGCGAGGTTGCTGTCTACGGCCGTTACGGACATGGTGCTGCTCCTTTACTGGGTTGGGGTTTCGGTACTGACTTGGGCGCCACGGAACACCCGCACACCCTGCTCGCGCGCCACTGGGGCGGCCACGACGGTGGGTTGCAGGTGGTCGACATGCTGTTGCACCAACGCCAGGTACGGCGGTGGGCCGGAGACAAACACTTCATCGCCTTCGGGGCCGTTGCGCATGGACAACTGCTGGCCGAACACGTCGAGGGTGTTCAGGTAGGCCTGCAACTGGTCCAGGTTCAGGGCGCTGGACTTGAACAGCTTGGTGCTGATTTCGTCGCTGGCGTTGAGGTACAGCAGGTTGCCGTCGAAGTACCAGGTCAGGCCGTTGGTGCTGCACAGGGTTTGCAGGAATTCCCCGGCCGTGGCGGCGCGAATGGTGCTGCGGGCCTTGCCGCGCACTTTGTCCGAGAGCACCAGCGGCACGTCGAGGTTATGACCGAACTCTTCTAAAGCGCTGCGTACATCCTGGTCGACCAGCACGTAGGCGTAAGGTTGGGAGAACCATGCAGGCTCTTCGGCGGCGTTGGCAAAACCAGCGTTGAACAGGCATAGGACGGCCATCAAAAATATGCTTACATGACGTCCGCCTTCGCCCGACGAGTTGTGACGATGACCAAGAATTTTCTGCTCGCCAGTACCCTGCTGTTGGCGGCCTGCTCCAGCAAACCTGCGAGCGATACCGACAAGTCCCTGCAACTGGCCAACGACCTGAGCAAACGCGGCGACTACAGCAGCGCGGCCGCGTTGTACGAGCGCGCCGCCCAGCAACCGGGGGCCGGCCTTGAGCTGTGGCTCAAGCTTGGCCAGGCCAAGCTCGACGCCAAGGACGCGCTGGGCGCCGAGCGCGCCTTCCAGCAGGCGTTGGGTTTGGACGCCCGCAACGCCGACGCCCTGCTCGGCCTTGGCACCGCGCAGTTGCAGTTGGGCAAAAACCAACGCGCCGTCACCGCCTTGGGCCAGGCGGCCGACATCAATCACCTGCCGGTCGCTTACACCCGTTTGGGCATCGCCCAAGTGCTCAATGGCCAGGCTGTCGCGGCGCAGACTGCGTTCGCCAAAAGCCTGAGTTTGCAACCCGACGACCTCGACAGCCGCTGCAACCTCGCCCTGGCTTATGCGCTTGGCGGGCAGTCGCAGCAGGCTCTGGATACCATTGCTCCGGTTACTCAGTCGCCCCGCGCGTTGCCACGGCATCAGAGGAATGAGCTGTTGGTGATGGTGTTGGCCGGTTACGAGCAGCGGGTTGCAAGCCTGCCCCTCGACGACATCCCCGCCGCAGAACGCGCGCGATTGGTGGTGGAGGCCAAGCGAATAAAGGCGATCAGTGATCCGGTGGCGCAGGCTCGGGAGCTGGGGTTGGTTGATCCACGCTGACTCATCGTTCCTACGCTCTGCGTGGGAATGCCTCTTGTGACGCTCCGCGTCACGCTTTGGGACGCAGAGCGTGGGAATGATCAGGGGTGTGCACCTGGTCATTGTTGACCTCCGGTGGCGCCGGCTTTGGCTTCTTGCTGATCTTTGCGGCGCTGCAGTTGCTCGCGGTCGAAGCCTTCGATGTAGACCTGGGCGGCGCGGCCGACGGGTGCGGCCATGGTCGGGCCGGTGGTGCGGCCTTGGGTCAGGTCCTGCTTACGCTCGACCATCTGCATCAAATTCAGATTGTTTGCGCAGCCCAGCGGCAGCGTCGGCTTGAAATCTTCGTCCAGCCCAATTGCATCCTTGGCCGGCGGTTGCTGGCATTGGCTCGGCACGCCGTCGGCGCGGTATTGCGGGGCGTAATACACCGGCGCCAAGTGGGTCTGGCAGCCCATCAGCGCCAGGGGCAACAGCATCAACACACGCAAAGCAGTCATGGCAGGCCCCCTCATCAATTCATGTAAAAACCGAACGCCCCGCCGCTGCGCGGTCCGGTGGCCGCGGCGGTAGCCGGTTGTGCATCCAACGGTGTGGCGAGGCTGCGGCTGCGCACCGGCTCCACCAGATACGGCGTAATCAGGATCACCAGCTCGGTTTCGTTACGCTGGAAACGCTTGGAGCGAAACAGGTTGCCGAGGATCGGCAAGTCGCCCAGCAACGGCAGTTTCTCGATGTCCTGGCTGCTCTCGCGCTGGAACAGGCCGGCGATGGCAAAGGTCTGCCCACTGCCGACTTCAACCCGTGTATCCGCGCGGCGCACGCTGAAGGACGGCACATGGAAGTTGCCGAAATCCACGGTGCCGCCGCTGACCACGCTGCTGACTTCGGGGCGTACTTGCAGGGCGATGCGCCCGTTGGGCAACAGGGTCGGGTTGAACAGCAAGGACACGCCGAACGACTTGTATTGGATGCCCACCAGGTCACGGTTGACCGGCACCGGGATCGCCACTTCACCCCCGGCGAGGAAGCTGGCGGTCTGGCCGGTCATGGCGGTGATGTTCGGCTCGGCCAATATCTGCAACACACCGTTGGCTTGTAGCGCGTCGAGCATGCCATCGATATTCACATTGCCCGAGCCGGTGCCCGCCGTCGCCAAACCGCCCGCCGTTGCAGCCGCCAGGCCACCGCCGGTAATCAGCCCGAACGAGAAGGTGCCGTTGTTGAACATCGCGTTCCAGTTCACGCCGTAGTGCAGCAACTCGGAACGCGACACTTCGGCGAAGCGCACGCGCAGGTTGACCTGGGCGGCGCCGGCGTATTCGGTGGTGTTGATCGCGCTCTGGAAGCCTTGCCCCTGCGGGTTGAGCAGCGCGTTGAGGTCAGTCGCCTCGGCCACCGAACCAACAGTGCCCTTGGCGATCAGCCGGTTGCCGGCGCCGGTGATTTGCGCGCCGTTGCCGGGGTGCAGCTCTTGCATCGGTGCCGTCACCGCCTGGGTGCCGCTGCTGACCGACAAGGTCAGGCTGGCCAGCTGCTTACCATCATTGCCGAGGGCGATCAGGCTGGTAGTGCCCGGTGCCTTGCCGAAGATATACAGCGTGCCGGGCGACACCACCTGCAGGTCAGCTACATTCGGCTCGGCCACCAGCACCGACTCCACCGGCGCAACAAAATGCAAAATGCGCCCTTCGCCGGACGCCAGATTGATCGAGCCTCCAGCCCCATTGGCAATTTCCTGCGCCTGACTTGCACAGGTGACCAGAGCCAGCAACAACACACAAAAACGCATCATGAGGCAGACGCCAGGGAGGTGACGGAAGCCGCGGCAGGTGCGCGGCGGTTGGAGATATCGGTGAGGCTGATGGTCACCAGTGCTTGCAGGTTGTATTCGGTGGCCAGTTCACGGAACGACAGCACCGCCAGCTCCAGCTCGCCACGCAGCACCAGGCGACGCAGGCTGCGGCGCAGTTCCGGGTGCACCAGCAACACCGCGCTGTTGGCCTCGCGGGTGTTTTCACAGGCCTGGCGCAGTTGCGCGAGCAAGGCGCGGCTGACTTCTTCGGGGATCAATTCGCGCTGCGGTTCCTGGCGGCGCAGGGACGCGCGCAATTGGTCTTCCAGGCCTGGCGCCAGCACCAGCGCGCCGATCACCCGATTGCGGTCGGCGTATTGGTGGCTGATCTGCCGTGCCAATGCCGCGCGCAAATGTTCGGCCAGGCGCCCGGCATCGGTCTCGCGGGCGCCCCACTCCACCATGGCTTCGAGCAACGCGCGCTGGTTGCGGATCGACACACCTTCGCCGACCAACAGGCGCAAGGTTTCGGCCACCCGTTGCAACGGAACCAGGCGCAACGCTTCTTTGACCAGTTCGCCGTAAGTGGCTTCGGTGCGCTCAAGCAGCAGCCGAGTTTCCTGGATGCCGAGGAAATCGGCGGCATAGCGGCGCAGGCTGCGCTCCAGCACGCCGCGCAGGACTTCGTCGGGCAGCAGGAAACCGATGCCGGCGTTGCGCAAAGCCTCTTCGTGCTGGCGCTCGATCCAGTGGGCGTTGCGGCCATTGAGCGGCGAATCGGCTTGTACGGTGGCGATGTCCAGCAGTTGCACATGCACCGGATCGTCCTGCAGCAACAGGCAGTTGATCGGCACTTCACCTTCGCTCACCGGCACGCCTTCCAGCGACACGCGGAAACTGCCCGGTGTGGCCTTCGCGTCCATGTAGATGCCCGGCACCGGCACATCCACGCCGAGGTCGGTACGGATGTCGTGGCACAGCGCCTCGACACGTTGGCGCAGCAGCTGGCGTGGCGCACTCTGCGACACGCCGCTGCCAAGGGTCAGCAACACACGGGTATCGGGCAGCAGGTTGTCATCCAGTTCAGCCTGCACCTCGACCACCGGTTCCGGCGCCTCGACCAACGCTTCCAGCTCGCCTTGAGGCTGGCGGGTATGCCGGCGATACATCACGAACGCTGCGCCGCCAAACGCCGCCGACAAGCCGAGGAACACCCAGGTCGGAAAGCCCGGCAACAGGCTGACGCCGATCATGATCAACGCGGTCAGCCCCAGTGCGCGGTAGCTGGCGCCCAGTTGCTTGATGATCTCGCTGCCCAGGTCACCGGCTTCACCGTCACTGTTAACCCGTGTGACCACGGTGCCCGCCGCCACCGAAATCAGCAGCGCCGGGATCTGTGCAATCAGGCCGTCACCCACGGTCAACAGCGAGTAGGTGTGCACCGCCACACCGAAGGGCATGTCGCGCTCGATCATGCCGATCAGCATGCCGCCGAGCAGGTTGACGGCGAGGATGACCAAACCTGCGATGGCGTCGCCTTTGACGAACTTCATCGCGCCGTCCATCGCGCCGAACATCTGGCTTTCACGCTCCAGGCGCGAACGCCGGCGACGCGCCTCGGCCTGGTCGATATCGCCATTGCGCAGGTCGTTGTCGATGCTCATCTGTTTGCCGGGCATCGCGTCCAGGGTGAAGCGCGCGGCCACCTCCGCCACGCGTTCGGCACCCTTGGTGATCACCACGAACTGCGCCACGGTGATGATCAAAAACACCACCATGCCGACCACCACCTGGCCGGCGATCACGAAGTCACCGAAGGCCTTGACGATATGCCCGGCGTCGCCGTGCAGCAGGATCAAGCGGGTGGTGGTGATCGACAGGGACAAGCGAAACAACGTGCTGAGCAGGATCAGCGGCGGCAGCGCGGAGAATTCCACGGAATGGCCGATGTAGAACGCGACGATCAGGATCAGGATGCTCAGGGCAATGTTGAGGCCGATCAACATGTCCACCAGGTAGGTGGGCAGCGGGATGATCATCATCACAATCGCCATCAGCATGAACGCGACAATGATCACGTCGGTACGCTGCGCCGCCATGCGCGCCAGGTTGTTCAGGCGGTTGAGTGCACTCATGCGTTGGCCCTGCGTGCGGCCAGGTAGCGTTTGAAGCATTGGCGCGCTTCGTCCTTGCGCTCGCCGTACCACAGCGCGCGGGCGCGTAGGAGCAACAGGCTGGCGGACTCGCCTTCCAGCGCCACCAACCGGTCGAGGGCACCCAGGGCGCGGGTGGCGTCGCCGCTGTCGGTAAAGGCCAGCACCAGCGAGCGCAGCAACACGCCGTCTTCGGGCGCGACACTGACGGCGATCAGCAGCATCACCAGCGCACGCTGGGACTGGCCGTTACGCCGGTACAGTTCGCCAATGCCCTTGAGCAGTTGCACGGCATCGTGGTTATCGCGGGCCATCAGGCATGTACCTCCGAGCGTTGCTGTTCGAGGGTGCGGCGCATCTCGATCTCTTCACTGATCAGGTCATGGGCCAGTTCTTTGATCTCAGGCTCCGCGTCGAGGGTGGGCAGGATGTGTTCCATCACGTGCTCCAACAGTTCCAGGGAGCGGGCGCTGCCGAACAGCAGCGAGTCGACGCCAGCGGCGCTGGTGAGTTCTTCGAGGTCACTGCGCAGGGAACGGCGGGTTTGGGTCTTGCGGGTTTTGAGCACCGCTTCGAAGGCGGTGGCCTGGCGTGAGTTGACCGGGCGCACGGCCTCGACGGGGGCGCTGCGTACGTCACTGGGGATGAGGGGGCGGGGTTCGACTTTCATGCGTGGGCCTGATCGTTCCCACGCTCTGCGTGGGCATGCATGGTGTGACGCTCCGCGTCACCGTGCGCTGACGTCAGGACGCGGAGCGTCCGGGGCGGCATTCCCACGCAGAGCGTGGGGACGATCATTTGGGTGTGTGCCATGGCGCAGCTCATAAGGTGAAGGTGAAGCGCTCTTCGCCACGGGCGAGGATCACTTGGTTGTTCTCGATGCGCTCCAGCACCCAGTTGTCCGCCAGGGCTGCGCCGGGGTACAGGCGTTTGCCACTGTCGTTGATCACATAAGGGTGGGTGCCGAACCACACGGCCTGAAAGCGCACACGCGGCCGCGCGGCGTCGGCTCGCACGGTGACGCGGGGGTTGAGGACGATCTGTTGGCCGTAACGCTGGTCGAAGGCTTGTTGCAGGGCCAGCCACTGGGGTTTTTGCGACTGTTCGAAACTGCCGACGGCACTGAGCTGGCCGTTGCTGTTGGTGACCGTCACCGCCTCCAGATGGGCCGCCTGCAGTTGTTGCTCCAGCCAGGCTTTTGCTTGCTCACGAGAGGGTTTTTTCAGCGCAGGAACATCCGCCGCAACCGCGGTTTGAGTGAGCGGCGCGTCGTTACGCACCGCCAACGCACCCGCACACAAAAACAGCAGGACGATCGCGACAATCCAGGGCGTAAAATTGCGTGTGGCGTCCGAAGGTTTTTCCGCCCCCTCGGGTAACGCCAAGCTCACACCCGCCGCGCCGATGCGCAGTTGCAAAGGCAGGCGCGCGCGATGACCGCTGCCTTGGGGAATACGCACATTGCCACTGAGCAGCACGTCGCCGCCCAACGCCTCGACCGCCACCTGCCCACCTTCAAACCGCAGGCGCAGGTGCAAGCCGGCAATGCCGGGATCACTGAGTACCAGGTCGGCCGCGAGGTCCGCGCCGAGGGTATAGACCGGCCGGTCGAGCACCAGGGAACTGCCCTGGTGCAAACCGCCGGTCACAGTTAAGGTCGGTGCGCCAATACCGGCGACCGGACCCAAAGAAATCAAGGCTGTCATGTTCGGGTTTGCCCCCTTGAGCATGTGCAACGGGGTCAACAATCAGGAGGTAAAAGCACTCAGGTAAACGGGCAGCGCCGGCGCCGCCCGTTTTGGCGAATCAGTTCTGCGGACGCTGTTTGGTGGCGTCAAGCTCCGCTTTTTTCGCGGTGCTGATCTCAGTGATCTTGGCCGACTTCTCGATAGCCATGTTGAAGGTCGCTTCCATTTTCGCGATAGCGTCGTCGGCGCCGCCGGCTTTTACTGGTGGGACATCAGCCATGTTCATCTCCTTGCATCGATAGGGAAGTTATTCAGTTGCGCAACAGCACACTGAAAGTATGCAAACCGGTGAATGCCCAAAACGTCAGACAGTGAGCCTTCGAACCGTCGTTGGTTTGCATGGGACCCATACTACTCACGATCAAAACGCCTTCGCTGTGAAAGCTTGTGAAACGTTTAGGCGACAGGGTGTGAAAGGTTTGGCTCAACCTGGCGTTGAAAAAATCTCATGGGCTTGGGCTTGTTGAACTTTTTTTGAAATACCCAAACACGGCACAACCCCATGTTTATAGGGCCTCGCGTCCCAGACCTCGAACATTGTTGAACAATAACCCGGTGTTTGAGTGAGCGACCGGACGCCCTTTCGCAACTATTTGCGCGACCACTTCACATTTTTCGCTAATAGCCCATTGCCCAACTTCAAAGATATTTCCATTTGTAACAAAAGCGACTTGATCATCGCGTTTGATAGCTCGGCGCAAGTGACCTTAATGCGCGTGAACAACTAATTTCCTGCGCCATTAGTACAGTTGCACTAATAGCTAAATCCCTGAGCGCGCAGGCCCTGATATATGAAAGAACTTCCAGGTGATCATTTATGCCAGCGATCCCAAGTAGTCGTGACCCGGCTGAAACCCCAGGCACAGACGGCCCGCAGAAAAAATTCGAAACCGCGCTGTTCACGACAGTCAACCAGCCGACTTTCGACCCGTCCAAGATCCGTGGCCCTTCGATCCCCTTGCCCTATCAGAATGTGCAGGCACCGGTGAACAACAGCATCACCTACACGCCGCTGGGCAGCGACAAACCGGTAACCCTCAAACAGATCGACAACCCACGCCTCTACGAAACACTGGTCAACCAGTACAACTCGCAACAAAAAGACGCCAGCTTCGAAAAAAACCTCGCCGACAGCAAAGCCGCCGGTTACACCGAGGCGAACGCTGGCACCGTCGCGCCGGGCCTGGGTCACTACAAGGCAATTGGCAGCCCGACTGAACTCGGCCCGGGGCTGATTCGCTACGAGACCGCCTCCGGTGCCAAGAGCTGGGACACCATCACCGGCAACACCAGCGGCACGCCCACCAAAGAAGAACTCGGCCTGAACCGCCCGCGTGCCGCCGCGCAATTGCTCTCGCAGAACTGGGACGCGTGGGGCCTGCACGGCGCGCCCATCGACTTCGCCAACCCGCCCACCACCCTGCCGCCCGAGGCTCAGGCGGTGCTCAAATACGTGGCCAGCAGCCCGAACCTGATGGCGGCGCTGGACAGCGGCGGCCGCGGTAAAGCCGACAATGTGATCACCCATTCCGACGTCGATCACTTTATCGACAACGCCAACAAGGACCTCGGCGCGGCGTCGAAATCCTTTGGCAGCTTCATGGGCAGCAAGCCCGGCGAGTTGGCCACCGCCAATGCCAAGTCCGCCGCCATCGTGATGGCCAACGAAAGCCTGGTCGCAAGCTCCGGCACGGCGATGCGCCCTGGTGACAACCAGCGCAGTAACGACGGCATGATTCGGCCCGACAACCTTGAGGCTCTGGGCAGCGATTCGGCCTTGAGCAATGAGCTGACCGGCGCGGCGGCCATGTGGTCCAAGCCCGGCATGTTCCACGCGTTGGAAACCGGTGGAGACAACCCCGCCACGGGTAAATTCGACAACATCGGCACCCGCGACAACATCGGCGCGTGGCTGGAAAAACAGGCGCCGAAAACCGACAGCGACACCCTGACCTTCCTCGACGGCGCCGCCACCCGCGACGCCGTGGCCGGTGTCGACACCTCGAAGCTGACCGCCGACATCCTGGCCAACCCGCAAAACTATACCGGCGAGCAAAAAGCCGCGGTGCTGGTGCAACTGACCGACGCGCAGACGCGCCTGCTGGTCAGTGACTATGTGCCCCACTCCGGTTTGATGGACAAGTACACTTCGCCGCATTACGGCCTCAACCCCAATGAAGACAAGATCAAGGCGCAGCTGCAGAGCGGCATCGAGACGCTGTCGGCGGACCCCGATGTGCAGAACTTTCTGCAGAACAATCGCGGCCCGGCGCTCAGCGACATCGTCAGCAGCGACCCGAGCATGAAGGTCGCGATGCAGAACTACTTTGCCGATGGCATCGAGTCGGGCAAGAACCTCAACGACAACCTGAACGCCAAGGACTCGAACGGCAAGCAGATCGACATGGGCAAGGGCCTGCAGAACGCCGCCAACGATGCAACCATCGCCAACCTGGCGCTGGGTGGCAACGGCCATGTCGACCTGACCAAAGTGGCGGCCAATGCCGGGCAAAGCGACGCGATCCAAAGCTACTACAAGAACGAACTGGTCACCGGCAAAGCCTTCACCGACGCGGTGGCCGGCGGCATGGACCCGACGGTAGCGGCCAGCAGTTTCGCCGCCAGCACGGCGTCGGCCCAAGCCTTTCTGGGTGACAAAGCGACGGCGGATGATGCGGCGACCTTGCAGGTCAACTTCAACGAAAACCTCAGTGACGCCCTGCTCGGCGGCGCCACCAGCGACACCCTCAACGTCACGCTGGGCGATGGCAAGGGCAACTTTGACGAGGCCAAAGTCACTGCCGCGATCAACGACGCGCAGCAGAAAGACCCCGCGATGTTCGTCACCTCTGACGGCGGCAAAATCAACCCGGCTCAAGTGGTGTCGATGCTGCGTTCGGTATGGGACATCGGCCGCCAGGGCAACAAGATCGCCGATGCCTTGCCCAAGGCCATCGAAGGCATGAAGTTCGGCGATGTCAGCCCGGCGTTCAAGCAAGGCCTGCTGCACATCGGCAGTGCGGTGTTGATGAGCGGCGTGTTGATGGCGCGTTCGGCCAATGGCAGTAATACGCCGGTGGCGGATGCCAACCGCGTATCAGCCGGCCTGCAATTTGCCGGTTTGTTACTGGAAGGCGGCACCAAGTACGCCAAGGAAGCCGGCTACGGCGTGACCTGGGTCAACCGCCCGGACGGCGGCACCATCGGCGACTTCCCCGGCAAGGTGGCGGTGGGCAAAGGCCCGCTGTCCGCGGAGCAGATCGCCAATATTGGCGCGGCCGGCAAGATCATCGGTTCGGCCGGTGGGATTATCGGCGGTGTGATCGGGATTATCGGCGGTGTCGACTCCTTGAAAAAAGGCGACTACCTCACCGGCAGTTTCTCGGTGGCCACCGGCGTACTTGGCACGGGCGCGGCCGTCGCCGGCCTGGTGGAAGCCGGCGCCGGTTTGTATGGCGCCACCGAAATCGGTGCCGTGGCCGGTTCTCGGTGGGGCCACGGCGATTCTCGGCGGTATCGGCAGCGCGTTCCTGCCGTTCGCCCTGGCCGATGCCCACGGCAAGGCGCAAGACGCGTTCTACAGCCAATTGGCTCCAGTGCTGCAGCAATACGGCTTGACCGGCGGCCCCACCTTGGACGGCGATTACCCGGAAGATCCGATCCCCGCCATCAACACCTGACCTGTGGCGAGGGAGCTTGCTCCCGCTGGGGCGCGTAGCGGCCCCGTTCTTGAGCCTGGAACTGCTACGCAGTCCAACGGGAACAAGCTCCCTCACCACAGGTACGACGCACTGATCCGAATTAAGCTTTCACCGCCTAAAGGTTTAATGACATGACCTACCTCACCGATGACACTGCTTCAAAGATCCACTTCGGCCCCTTCCAGCTGCTGCCCCAACGTCATCTGTTGCTCAAGCACGGGCAACCCGTGGCCCTGGGCAACCGCGCCCTGACCTTGCTGATCGCCCTCGCCTCCCGGCCGGGTGAACTGCTGGAAAAAAACCGCTTGCTCGCCATCGCCTGGCCAAAAACGGTGGTGGAGGAATGCAACCTGCGCACGCAGATCAAGACACTGCGCCGTGCCCTGGGCGACGATGAGTCGTTCTACATCGCCACGGCCCCGGGCCAGGGCTATCGGTTTGTTGCGCCCACGTGGGTCGAACATGCGCAAGCAGCCGCGGTGAAAGAGCCAGTCGTACTCGACGTGTATGGCTGCCGCCACTGCCGAGGCGCGGGGATGATGCCGCTGTTTGCTCAAATGGGTATGCAGAACAGCTGACCGGCTTAAGTTGTTTCGATGGCGGCCAGCGCCCGATGTGCGGGCGTGATCTAAAGCCCGACACAAATCAAATGTGGGAGCGGGCTTGCTCGCGAATGCGGTGCTCCAGTTATCAATGAGCTGACTGACACACCGCCATCGGGAGCAAGGCCCCTCCCACATTTAACCCAGTCCAGTTTCCAAGAACAGGTCGGCTGTCAGGCCGCCTCGTCTTCCCACAGTTTCAGAGGTTCGGCGCAATGGTGATCGCGCTCAGGTCCAAATGCCCATCCTTCAACGGTGGGCACCAGTAGTACCCACCCGTCAACGGTACGCTGATGCGATACAACCCATCGACAATCCCATCCTCCAGCCCGCTCATGCGCCGCAGCTGCGCTTCAAACGCATCAAAGGAATGGCCAAACGCAAGGAACATCAACCCCGCCTGACCATTCTCGGCCCACGGCATCGAACGACGCACCACGAAGGCTTCCGGCGTAAAGCTCTCTTGGGCGGTACGCTTGGTGTGAGCGGATTCAGGCGCGTCTTCGAGCTCTTCGTTATCACCATGGCGACGGCCGATGATGTGGTCCCGCTCTTGCGCAGGCAGGGCAGCGAAGCCATCGAGGTCGTGCTGCCATTGCTGGATCGCGGCGAAGCTGGCGCCGCTGTCGGTCATCGCGGCTTCGACCGCTGCATCGTCGTGGGGGTTTTCGGTGCCGTCCTCGTAGTCGGTCAGGTCGAAGCCGGTCTTGTAGCGGAAGCCTTCGGTCATCTGCACCAGGCGAAAGGCCGGGGCCAGCGCCTTTTCAAAGCTACGGCTGCGTAACAGCAGCTCGCCACGGTCCACGCCATGCAGCCACACCCACAGCGCCTGCTGAGTGGACGGGTTATGCGCACCCGGGCCGCTGACGGCGGGGAATGCACGCAGCCCGTCGACCTGGGCGCCGAGCGCGGTTACCAGCGGCTCACCGAAACCGACCACAACAGCCGAATCCACCAGCTGCACCAGCGCGTCCAACGCGCCAGGCACAGCTGCCAGGGAATCGACGGCAAAAAACAGATGGCGTGCCTGCAACGGCACCGGTGCGGCAAGAATGCCCGGCTGGTACTGACTCATGTGAACTCCTTCTAAAAAGCCGCGCAGTTTACCCCAACGGGTGCGGCACACGCAGGCTTGTGCTCAAGGTTTTCCAGATCACGCGGCTCCAGGCCTAGTTGCGCTTTGAACTGCGCCCAGCCTTTGGGCGTGACCAGCACCGCACGGGAGTCTTTGGAGCGGCGCAACCAACCGGCGTCGCACAAGGCGCTCAGCAACTGCACACCCAACGGGCCGGCCACGTGATGAGTTCGCTCGGTCCAGTCCAGGCATTGGCGCGCGGGTTTCAAGGCGCCTGAGTCGATGCCCAAGGTGCGCAACCAGTCTGCACCTGCAGGCAGCACCTCATAGTGTTTATCGCCGATGGCGCGCAGGTAAGCGCTTTTTTCCAAAGCCTGGGTCACGGCCACACCCAACTGCCCGGCCAGATGGTTGTAGCAGCACCGGGCAAACCTCAGCCCCTGGGCCTCGCGACTCTGGGGCTTGAGGACGATCGCCGACAACGGGGCAATGGCGCTGAGGAACTCGATGGCCTGGGCCACATGCGCACCGGCCAGGCGGTAATAACGATGGCGGCCCTGGGTTTCACAGGCGAGCAATCCACCGGCGACCAACTTGGCCAGGTGGGTACTGGCGGTCTGCGGGGTGATGCTGGCGGCGAACGCCAGCTCGCCCGCCGGCAGCGCGCGCCCGCCTGACAACGCCAGCAGGATCGCGGCGCGGGCGGGCTCGGCGAGCAGTGCGGCAACCTCGGTAAACGCGGGTGGGTTCGACATGGCGGATCTCCAACAGGACCTGCGCAGTATAAGCGTGGCGCACGCGCGCACGCTTCGGTCATCGTCGAAGCATCGCCGGCGCCCTTCGCGCTAGATTCGCCGCCTGCCTCTTTCACAGATTTCAAGGATGATGCCCATGCAACAACGACAGGTGCTGGCCGCCACCAGCCTCAGCTACGTACTGGTGATCCTCGACACCTCCATCGTCAATGTCGCGCTGGACGCCATCGCCCACACCTTCAACAGCGACACCACGACCCTGCAATGGGTCGTCAGCGCCTACACCTTGAGCTTTGGCTGCCTGTTGCTCGGCGGCGGCGCATTGGCGGATCGCTTCGGTGCACGCAGGCTTTATATGGCGGGGTTGCTGCTATTTACCCTGGCATCATTGCTGTGCGGCCTGGCCACAGCGGGGGTGACGCTGATCGCCGCGCGCGGGCTGCAAGGCGTCGGCGCGGCCATGCTGGTGCCTGCCTCCCTGGCACTGATCAATCAGGCCTACCTCGACAACCCTGCCGGGCGCGTGGCGGCCATCGGCGTATGGGCCGGGTGCGGCGGCATCGCCATGGCCGCCGGGCCGTTGGTGGGCGGCGTGCTGATCGAAACGCTGGGTTGGCGCAGTATCTTTCTGGCCAACCTGCCACTGGGGCTGATCGCTGTCGGCCTCACCGCCCGCCTTGGCGCCAGTGCCACACAGCCTCGCGCATCGGGCTGGATGCTGCGTACCGTGCAGCTGTTTGGCAGCCGTGTGTTCAGCCTCTGCGTGGCGGTGTCGCTGCTATCGGCGTTGCTGTTATACGGCCTGATGTTTTTACTGAGCCTGTATTTTCAGCGCACATTGGGCCTTTCGCCGCTGTGGACCGGTGTTGCATTTTTGCCGCTGACGGTGCTGGTGAGCATGGGCAGCCTGATGGCCGGCCAATTGGTTCGCGCCTTCGGCAGCCGGTGGCTGATCGGCGGCGCCCTGGTGTTGTACGTGGCCGGCTTCGGCCTGCTGCTGATGAGCGGTTCAACGCCCGACTACGCCCTGATCGTCGTGCCCATGCCGCTGATTGGCCTCGCAGCGGGGCTGATCACGCCCGCCGCCACCGCCGCGCTGATGAACGCGGTGCACCCGGCCCAGGCTGGAATCGCTGCCGGCACCCTCAATACCGCCCGGCAAATCGGCGCAGCGTTGGGCGTGGCGCTCGCCAGCGGGCTGCTGTAATGCGTCTGGCGCTTGCCACACAGCCCTAGGATGGGTGACTCTCTAGTCATGTTTTGCAACTATTCCAGGGGTAGCGACATGACCACCAGTAACCTGCTCGCCCAGCTGTTTCCCACTAGCGCCGCCGACATTCCTGAGCAATTTCGCCTGGCGGCGCCCATTGAACAGCGTGATTACCTGGTCGATGGCCAGTTGCAGGTGTGGAACGGCCCGTTGGCCCAAGTGCTGAGCCCGGTGCAACTGGGCGATGAGCGCGTGCATATCGGCAGCACGCCATTGCTGGACGCCGACACGGCCCTCACCGCCCTCGACGCCGCCGTGCGCGCCTATGACCGTGGCCAAGGTGAGTGGCCGACGATGCGTGTGGCTGAACGCATCCAACATGTGGAAGCCTTTTTGCGGCGTATGCGCGAACAGCGCGATGCGGTGGTCAAGCTGCTGATGTGGGAGATCGGCAAGAACCTCAAGGACTCGCAGAAAGAATTCGACCGCACCTGCGACTACATCACCGACACCATCAATGCGCTCAAGGAACTTGACCGCCGCAGCAGCCGCTTCGAACTGGAGCAGGACACCCTCGGGCAAATCCGCCGCGTACCGCTGGGCGTGGCGCTGTGCATGGGCCCTTATAACTACCCGCTGAACGAGACCTTCACCACGCTGATCCCGGCGCTGATCATGGGCAATACCGTGGTGTTCAAGCCGGCCAAGCTCGGCGTGCTGTTGATTCGCCCGCTGCTGGAGGCGTTCCGCGACAGCTTCCCGGCCGGGGTGATCAACGTGATCTACGGCAGCGGCCGCGAAACCGTCAGCGCGCTGATGGCCAGCGGCAAGATCGATATTTTCGCGTTTATCGGCACCAACAAGGCCGCCAGCGATTTGAAAAAACTGCACCCCAAGCCACATCGTCTACGTGCGGCGTTGGGCCTGGATGCGAAAAACCCTGGCATCGTGCTGCCCGAGGTGGACCTGGACAATGCGGTCAACGAAGCCGTCACCGGCTCGCTGTCGTTCAACGGCCAGCGCTGCACTGCGCTGAAAATCCTGTTTGTGCATGCGGACGTAGTCGATAGCTTTATCGAGAAATTCAACACCAAACTGGCGACGCTCAAGCCCGGTATGCCGTGGGAAGACGGCGTCTCACTGACGCCGCTGCCGGAAGTGGGCAAGGTCGATTACCTCAACGCGCTGGTGGCCGACGCGGCGCAGCATGGCGCCAACGTGGTGAATGCCAATGGCGCCACCAGCCGTGGTTCGTTCTTTTACCCGGCGGTGCTGTACCCGGTGAACCCACAGATGCGCGTCTACCACGAGGAGCAGTTCGGGCCGGTGGTGCCGATCGTGCCTTACCGTGACCTGGAGACCGTGATCGACTATGTGCTGGACTCGGATTTCGGCCAGCAACTGAGTATTTTCGGCACCAATGCCGTGGAAGTCGGGCGCCTGGTGGACACCTTTGCCAATCAGGTTGGCCGCATCAATATCAACGCCCAGTGCCAACGCGGCCCGGACACCTTCCCCTTCAACGGGCGCAAGAACTCGGCCGAGGGCACACTGTCGGTGCACGATGCGTTGCGCGTGTTCTCGATCCGCACCTTGGTGGCGACCAAGTTCCTGGAGAGCAACAAAGCGCTGGTCAGCGACATCCTGCGCAACCGTGATTCGAGCTTCTTGACCACTGACTATATTTTCTAAGAGCTCCCGAATTCCTGGGTGAACGCAGCCTTGTGTGGGAGCTGGCTTGCCTGCGATGCAGGCACCGCGGTCCTTCAGTTAGATCGCGGTGATGCTATCGCAGGCAAGCCTGCTCCCACACAAGCTCGGCTGCCACACCTGAATCGAGCTTTGCCCTGACTACCGAGGCCAATTTAATACCGATGAACCTGCCCTTCTTCGCTCGGCGCCTGTTGCGCCCTTTGCTCGACCCGTACCGCCGCTATCGCCATGCCAAGCTGATCCACGCGGTACGCGTGTCCATCGGCTTGCTGGCGACGATCCTGCTCACCACGGGCATCAACCTGCCCCACGGTGAGTGGGCTTCGGTCACCATGCTGATCGTGATCGGCGGGTTGCAACACCACGGTAATATCGGCAAGAAGGCCGTGGAGCGCGCCTACGGCACGTTGATCGGCGCCAGCGTCGGCTTGCTGCTGGTGGTGCAACAGGCCTATTTCGGCCTGCCGCTGCTGACGTATCTGTTGATGTCGGTGGTGTGCGGGTTCTTTTCCTATCACGCCATCGGCAAGGGCGGTTACATCGCGCTGCTGTCGGCGATCACGGTGTTTATCGTCGCCGGCCACGGCGACAACCCGATTTCGGATGGCTTATGGCGCACCGTCGATATCCTGATCGGCATCGTCCTGGCCCTGGCGTTCTCGTTCGCCCTGCCGCTGTATGCCGTGTATTCGTGGCGCTACAACCTGGCCAGTGCGCTACGTGACTGCGCCGCGATTTATAGCCGGATCATCAGCGGCCAGTCGGTCACCGATGATGAACACCTCAAATTGCTCAACCGCCTGAATGCGGCGATGTTGCAACTGCGTTCGTTGATGCCGTCGGTGTCCAAGGAAGTGCGCATCTCCATGACCGAGCTGGACGCGATCCAACGGCATTTGCGCATGTGCATCAGCACGTTGGAGATTCTCGGCAATACCCGCCCCGATCCACGAGATGAACAGGCGATGGCACGCATGCAGATGATGTTGAAGGCCGAACATCGGCAAATTCGGGTGCAGTGGGTGGGGATGGCGCGGGCGTTGAAGTTGGGGTTTACCGACCGACTGGATCGACCGGCCGCGCAGGTGCCGGATGAAGCCGGGTTGGAGGCGCCGGTGCAGAGTGCACTGGATGGGTATCGGTTGTTGACGTTGCAGTTGGCGGGCAACGTGGATGCGATGCGTCAGCGGTTGGCAAAAACGTCTGACCATTGGAAGATCTGAGCGATAAGGGCGCGTGGAACAAAGAGGGCGCTGCAGAGCGTGTTTCGGTGGGAGTGGTCATCACCCTCCCTTTGCTGGGTCAGGGCGCGGGAATGGCGCGACGGGCAAGGTGAATGCGGCGCTTGGAGCGATAGTCGAATCTACTGTCAGAATCGACAGTGGCGACGGGAGGTAGATATACAGAAAAATCTGACAGACAACGCAGTGATTATAAATCTGCCGTTACCCAGTCTTTTCTCACATTTTTTTCACGAATTCTTCACATCCCGAGACGTAGGGTGAAGCCTCATCCGTTACAAACGTTGCACATCAAGCCCGCCGCCCCAGCGGGCTTTTTTTTGCCTGGGATTTGTGAGTTATCGCGCAGCCTTAGTGGCGGGCGCAGTGGCTTGCTCACGAATGGCGCGCTGGGTGTCCAGCACCTTGGCCAATGCCGTTTCCGCTTCCGGGCTTTGCTGCGGCACGCGAATCGCGGCCGACACCAGCGTGATCAACTTGGCCATCACCTCGGCGTCCGTCGCCGGGCGGCCCAGGCTCATGGAGTTCATCAGCAGGCGCAGTTCAGTGCCAGCCATCACCCCGGAAATCGCCTTGAGGGCAAATTGCAGGCGTACGCCCAGCTCATTGCGTGGCAAGTCCGGCAAGGCCAGGGCGAAGGCTTCGAAGAAACGCTGGAACACCGGCTGGTAATGCACCTTGAGGTATTCCTGGATAAACGGCGAGGTGTCGCTGTAGACCCGGCCCAGGAAACGGATAAATGACCGCCCTTCCCCACTGGCCGGGTCACTGCGCTCCAGGCCCATGGCCGGGGCAAACAGCACACCGAGCAAGGTATCGCAATCGAGGGGGCCGTCAGATTCGGCTTCGCAGCGCGCCAGCAGTTCCAGGCGCTGCTCGTTGAGTGGCTCCAGACGCTGCATCAGCAGGGTTTTCATCAGGGAATCCTTGTCCCCGAAGTGGTAGTTCACGGCGGCCAGGTTCACCTGGGCGCGCTCGGTAATCTGCCGAAGCAGAACGGCGTCGTAGCCGTACTTGATGAAGAGAGCCTCTGTCGCATCCAGCAATCGAGTCTTGGTAACGTTTGGAGCGCTGAGTTTCTTCGCGACCATAGGAGTTCCACACGGGAAATATTGTTTTAAAAAATAATTTGATTTTTTATACCGGTGCAGCCCTTCGAAAGCAAGTACTGCCACTGCGCTTTACCCCTAAAAGCCCGTATAACCGGGCCTAACGAGGGTAGCCGAGAGCATTGGGCACCGCTCGAACCGGGCCGCTGAAAATTCGTTTCAAAGGGTAAAACCGCTCTACATCCATGGCTGGCGAAGCGCATTGAACGCGGTTACTATTCAAACAATATTTTAAAAACAAGAAATAAAACCAGTCCGTGACGCGTACCAGGCAGCTCCCGAACTTGTTACAAGGCTTTACCGGGGCAAGTGGCACCGTCGAGACTGCAGGCGTAGTCATGATGACAGATACCCCCGCGCACCCAGGCTTGATCTCCCTGCAAGGCATCGGCAAGCACTATCAGCTCGCCGGGCAACACCTGTCCATTCTTAATGATGTGTGCTTGTCTGTCGCCCGCGGTGACAGCTGCGGCATTCTTGGCGCCTCCGGCTCCGGCAAAAGTACCCTGCTCAATATCCTCGGCCTGCTGGACCTGCCCAACTGCGGCCAGTACCACTTTGCCGACCACGATATTTTCAGCGCCAGCCCGGATGAACTGGCAGCGATCCGCAACCAGCAAATCGGCTTCGTGTTCCAGAGTTTCAACTTGCTGCCGCGCCTCAGTGCCCTTGACAACGTCGCCCTGCCCCTGAGTTACCGCGGCGTGTCGCGCCATGAATCGGTGGAGCAGGCCTTACACATGCTTGAGCAAGTCGGTTTGGCCGAACGCGCCCACCATCGCCCGGCTGACCTTTCCGGCGGCCAGCGTCAACGCGTGGCAATTGCGCGCGCCTTGGTCGGCAAGCCTTCGGTGATTCTCGCCGACGAACCCACCGGCAACCTCGACAGCAGCACTGCCCAAGAGATCATGGATTTGCTGTTGGCGCTCAATCGCGACCAGCAAGTGACGCTGATTATCGTCACCCATGACGCCCATATCGCCGAGCGCCTGCAACGCAAAATCCTGGTGCGCAACGGCCTGGTGCATGAGGCCGAGCGCCTATGAGCCTGCGGGTCGAGCAAAGCCTGAGCCAACTGCTGCACGAAGCGTTTGTGAGCTTGCGTACCCTGGGTAAGCGCTCGGTCCTGGCGTTGCTGGGTATCGTGATCGGCAGCTCATCGGTGGTGGCGCTGATCAATATCGGCCATAACGCGGCCGTGGATGCGGCGATGATTTTCAAGGACATGGGCACCGACACCCTGGTCGCCCAGTTTCCGCCCAAGGGCAACAGCAACGTACCGATGCGCGCCAGCCTCGATCTTGAAGCGGTACGCCGAGCCGTACCGGGCATTGCCCATATCGGCGCGCTCAGCGTGTTCGGCGGGCCCATCGTGTTTCACGGCCGCACCACCAACGCCAACTTTGTCGGCAGTACGTCGGATATCAAGGATGCCATGCGCCTGGCCGTGCGCGAGGGCCGCTTTCTGTCGAGCTTCGACGCCAGCGAAACCTACGGCGTGATTGGCGACCAAGTCGCTCAAGCCCTGGGAGCACCCGGCGACCCACTGAAACTGGGCGATCGCATCCGCATCAACGACTACCTGTTCCTGGTGGTGGGCATCCTGCACAACCAGCCACGCGCCATGCTGATGCCGGTGCAGGCCAACGAATCGCTGTTCATCCCCGCCGAGGGCATGCGCCGTATCTTCCCGACCCCGCAGATCGGCAACGTGATCATCCGCGCCGCGCCCGGCGAAAACATGGAGCGCATCGCCCGCGACGCCGCCAGCGCCCTGAAAAGCCAACTCACCGACCACGATGTCGACATTCAGGTGCCCCAGCAAATGATCGATGGCATGACCCGGCAAAGCCGCACGTTCGCCTACTTGCTGCTGGCCCTGGGCGCGATCTCGCTGGTGGGCGGCGGCGTCGGCGTAATGAACGTGATGCTGATGAATGTCTCGGAGCGCCGCCGGGAGATCGGCATCCGCATGGCCCTGGGCGCGCGCCAGCGAGACATCCGCAACCTGTTCCTGCTCGAAGCCGTGACCCTGACCGCCGTCGGTGCGCTTTGCGGCGCAGTACTGGGCATGACCGCCGCCTGGCTCTACGCCTGGCTGTCGGGCTGGGTATTTGCCCTGGCCGCCGCCGCCCTGCCCCTGGGAGTGGGCAGCACGCTGTTGGTGGGCTTGTTCTTTGGTATCTACCCGGCGGTGTCAGCCTCGCGCTTGCAGCCGGTGGAGGCCTTGCGTGATGAATAAATGGCTATGCTTGCTCGCCCTGGCAAGCCTGCCCTGCGTGGCCGCCGACGTGGTGATCAACCCTTCGGCCGCCAGCAGCACCCGCAGCGGTTACGACCGGGGTGTATCGATGAATGCCCAAGTGACCACGATGACCTTGGGCGATGCGGTGTACCTGGGCTTGCGCAACAACCCGGCGATCCGTAGCGCGTACCTGCAACGGGTGGCGCAGAAGTTCGACTTGCGCGTCGCCGAAGACACGTTCAACCCCAAGCTCAGCCTCAACAGCTACTACCGCCAAAGTCGCGGCACCGCCGATAATTCACGCAACGCCAACCTGGCGCCGAACGCCACGCTGCTCGGCGAGTACGGCACCCGGCTGAGCATGGCCTGGACGCAACAATTGAACAACGCCGACCGCGCCGGCCGCTACCGCAGCGACGGCCTGGACCTGGCGCTGATCCAGCCGCTGATGCGCGGTGCCGGTTGGGACGCCACCACCGCGCCGCTGCGCCTGTCACGCCTGTCGGAGCAGGCCAACCGCCTGAACCTCAAGGCCACCGTGGCGCAGACCATCAGCCAGATCATCGCCACCTACCGCGAACTGCTGCGCGCCCAGGAGCAATTGAGCATCGTCCAGGACGCCCTCAAGCGTTCCGGCACTCTGCTGGAAGTGAACAAGGCCTTGATCAGCGCCGGGCGCATGGCCGAGTTCGAAATCGTGCAGACCGAAGCCGACATCGCCACCCAGCAACTCGGCGTAGAGGAAGCCCAGAACCAGCTTGATACCAGCCGCCTGGCCCTGCTACGTCTGCTCGCCCTGGACCTGTCGACGCCCATTCGCGCCAGCGAGGCCCTGGAGGCCAAGCCGATGACCATCGACAAACGCCAGGCCTTCAACCTGGCGCAAACCCAGCAACCGGAATACCTCGCCACCCTGCTCGGCAGCCAGCAGGCCGACCTCAACCTGGTGATCGCCAAAGATTCCGGGCGCTGGCAGGTGGACCTGGTGGCCGGGGCCAACCAGATTCGCGATGCCTACAATAACGACAACGGCAGCAGCAATAACCGCGCGTGGAACAGCTATGCCGGGGTGCAGGTGCAGATCCCCATCGGCGATATCAGCACCCGCCAGGCCGAAGTGCGCGCGCGGGTCAACGTGGAGGATCAGGAAATCCGTATCACCGATGCGCGCCAGGAACTGGAACGCAATGTCAACGATGTGGTGCGCGACCTGGGCACCCGCTGGCGCCAATATGAAATCTCCCAGCGCGCGGTGGAGCTGTCGCGGCGCAAGATCGAGATCGAGCGGGAAAAGCTCAGCGCCGGGCGCTCCACCAACTTCCAGGTGCTGAGTTTCGAGACCGACCTGCGCAACGCCGAAAATTCACAGCTCAACGCACTGATCGCTTATTTGAACGCCCAGACCCAGCTCGATTTGACCCTGGGCATGACGCTGGAAAGTTGGGAAATCGCCCTCAATGACTACTAAGAAAAAATACCTGCTAGGTGCCTTGCTAGTCGTGCTGTTGGCGGGCACCGGCATTGCCCTGCGCAGCCCTGCTAACCGCCAGCCCCCCGCCACCGAGCAATGGCTGGCCGTCAAGCCCGACTCGCTGGTGCACCAGATCGGCCTGGTGGGCAAGATCGAGCCCGACACCACCATTACCCTCACGGCGCCGTTCGACGGCAACGTGCTGGCCAACCTGGTGGAGCAAGGCCAGCGCGTCGAGGCCGGCCAGGTGCTGTTGCGCATGGACCCGGCCACCCTCGAAGTGCAACTGCGCGACGCGCTGTCCGCCCAGCTCAAGGCCCGTCGCACCGTGCAGGAAATGCAGGACTGGAACAGCAGCCCCGCCGTCAGCCGTGCGCGCCGCAGCCTGCGCACCGCCGAAATGACCGCCGGCAACACCCAACGCAAACTCACCGAAAGTGAAAACCTGTTCAAGCGCGGCATCATCCCGCGCAACGAACTGGACGATCTCAAGCAACAGACCCAGCAGCAACAACTCGACCTCGCCTCTGCGCGCAGCGAACTGCAGCAGGCGCAGGATCAAGGCCAGGGCGAGTACCGACAGATCGCTGATATGGAACTGACCAACGCCACAGTGAAGTACGACGCCCTGCATAAGCTGCTCGATGGCAAGGAGGTCAAGGCGCCGTTCTCCGGCATCGTGGTGCCTGCGCCCGGCAACAACAGTTCGCCCCAAAACGCTGGCAACAGCAACGCACCGGTGCAGGCTGGCAGCAAAGTCAGCCAAGGCCAGGTGCTGTTCGGCCTGGCAAATATCGAGCAGCTGAAAATCGTCGCCAAGGTGTCGGAGTTGGACATCAACCAACTGCACCAGGGCCAGGTGGTTGAGGTGATGGGCGATGGCTTCGACGGCGAACGCCTGACCGGTTCCGTCAGCGTGGTCAGCGGCTTGGCGATTGCCAGCGACAGCCAGGGCAGCGCGCAGTTTCCGGTGACGTTGTCGATCCCCAAACTTACGCCGCAGCAATTGCAGCGTGTGCGGCTGGGGATGAGTGCGCGGTTGACCATCGTCACCTACAACAATGAGCAGGCGATTGTGATTCCAAGCCAAGCGATCAACCGCGATGACATGACCGTGGAGTATCGCGCGGCGATGGATCAGGTGGTGGAGCGGGTGAAGGTGACCACCGGGCAGTCGACCGCCCAAGGCGTTGAAGTGTTTGGGCTCAAGCCAGGGTTTGTGAAAGTCGGAGGCTGAACACCGCCTCAAGATCAGTGAAGCGGCTTGCTCGCGATGGGGTTAGGTAGATTGAGTACATATCCGTTGCTGCGGTAACGGCTTCGTATGGTTCCGCTCTTACAGCGGGTCACTTTTGGCAAACGCCCCAAAAGTAACCAAAAGGTCTTTGCCCCACCACTCGGTGCCTCGCTTAGGCTCGGCATGCCCGCACTCCGGCCCGGTTCCGCGGGTCGCCGCGATGGGCCATCCCTGGCCCAGCGCGGCTAAACCGGCATCCTTGCCGGTTTACCCGCTCCACCGTGCCTACTTGCGGCCATCGTGGTTAATGGGGCCTGTCAGATCAAGATCAAGATCAAAATCTACAGCACGGCGGCCTAGTAGCCGACCTGAGTGGTAGAAGCAACAGCAGGGCAACAGCACAGCAGGAACAGTTCAAAAGCAGAGCTGCTTTTCTGTGGGAGCTGGCTTGCCTGCGATGCAGACACCTCGGTACATCAGGCATAACCAGTTGATGCCTTCGCAGGCAAGCCAGCTCCCACACTTGACCGAGTACACACACATATACCTGATGCACTGAGTTCAAAATGTGGGAGCGGGCTTGCTCGCGAAGGCGGTGGGCCAGTAACAGATGAATTGACTGACACACCGCCTTCGCGAGCAAGCCCGCTCCCACATTTAGATCTCATTCCATCAGATGGATACTGTGTTGCCGTGCTTTTGCCGTGCTTTTGCCCTGCTGTTGCTTCTACCACTCAGGTCGGCTACTAGGCCGCCGTGCTGTAGATTTTGATCTTGATCTTGATCTTGATTTTGATCTTAGGCGCCCCGTCAACCACGCTGGCCGAACGCAGGCTTTGGAGCGGGGGTAAACCGGCAGGACGCCGGTTTAGCCGCGCTGGGCCAAGGATGGCCCATCGCGGCGGCCCCCGCTCCAAAGCCTGCGTGAGGGCACACCGAGCCGGAGGCGAGGTGCCGAGTGGTGGGGCGAGGACTTTTTGGTTACTTTTGGGTCCTTCCAAAAGTGACCCGCTGTAAGAGCGGAACCATAAGTAGCCGTTACCGCGTCAATGGATATGTACTCCGATCCAAGACCTATGCCGCCCAACACAGAGCTTTCGCGAGCAAGCCCGCTCCCACATTAGATATTTGTCAGCTTCAAAGCCAACGCCTTGGCCTGAATCGCCACATCAGTCACCGCCGTGCTCTCCCACCACATCCCACGCAACGGCGGGCCCATGGCGAACAGTCGCGGGCTGACAGTGCCCTGGGCATCCACCACAGCCCCCGACACATCCGCCGCAATCCCCAACGCCAACGGCCCAGGCTGGATCAACCCGCGCTTGAGCAACTGCTGCGGCAACGGCTTGGCCACCCGGCGCCAGTCGTATTCGATACCGCTGGAATTGATCAACGCTGCGCCCCAGACCTGCGCCACTCCCTGCTCACCACGACGCCGCAAGCTAATAGTCACGCCAGCGTCCGACGCCACCAAACCCTTGAACGACGCTGCCTGAATCCGCAGCCGCCCTTCGGCCTGCAACCGCGCCACCAACTGCGCGCTCAACGGCGGTGAACGGTGATGATGGCTTTCCCACCACGGCCGTACATGGCGCACGAACTGGCGTTTCTCGCGCTCGCCGGCCTGGCTCCACAAGCGGCCAATGTGCGCGCGCACGGTGTCCAGCGGCGCCTGCCAATCGATGCCCTGGGCCTGTGCAATCCGGCATTGGCGGCGCACCTCGCGCAACAGTTGCCTGGGGCTGCGCAGGCTGTGGTCGGCAGCCAGAAAGTCTTCCCAGCTCGGCGGCTGCCGGCGCACATGCGGCAACAGGCCGTGACGCGAAAAAATCTCGATGGGCCCACGATGCCCCGCCTGCTCAAGCGACACCACGGCATCCACCATGGTCAGCCCGGAACCGATGATCAGCACCGTCGATTGCGGGTCGATCCGGGTCATCGCCTGCACATCCCACGGGTCCACCGCGGCGGCATTCAAGCCGCTGGACTCGGTCTGCGGCGTACGCGCCGCCGGGAACATGCCGGTGGCCAATACCGCGTAGGCACCGCGCAGTTGCTGACCGTTATCCAACGTGAGCCGTGTGCAAGTCTCATCCACTTGCAGGTCAACCACTTCGCCACGCACATGTTCAACCGTTGAAGCCGACAGAGCCTTGGCTTCGGCCAGCCGCTGCTGCGCGTACAACCCAAACATCCCGCGCGGTGGGAACAGTTCACTGATCGGCACGTGCTGCTGGTCCGACTCCGGCCAACCACCGGCGCCGATGTAGTCGGTGAGCCACTGGGTCAGGTCATCGGCGTTGTCCGGGTCGACGCTCATGCGCGCGGCGTTGCCGTTCAAGGTGTGGCCCAGCTCAATAGCGCTGTAGGCCTCGCCGCGCCCGAGTTCGGCACGCGGTTCGATCACCAGGATTTGCCGCTGCCCGGGCTGGCGCAGCAGTTGCACGGCCAGCATCGTGCCGCTCAGGCCGCCGCCGATGATCAACACATCAGCGTTGCGCAAGGATTCTGTCATGCACGTTCGCCCTTACTGTTTACCCAGATAAATATCATGCAAATCGCCGCGCGCCAGCAGCTCAGCAGCACTGCCGCTCAAGACCACGCGCCCAGTATCCAGCACGTAGCCCTGGGACGCATAGTTGAGTGCGACGTTAATGTTCTGCTCGGCGATCAAAAAGCTCACCTGTTGCTCGCGGTTGAGCTGCGCAATGATCGCGAAAATCTCCTGCACAATCATAGGCGCCAAACCCATCGATGGCTCGTCGAGCAGCACCAATGTCGGGCGAGTCATTAACGCGCGGCCAATGGCGACCATCTGCTGCTCGCCACCCGACGTCAGCCCCGCGCGGGTGTGGCGCTTGGTCTTGAGCCGCGGGAACCAGGCGTAGAGGCGTTCCAGGTCGTGCTCCATGGCCTTGCGGCTCAGGCGGCGTACAAAGCCGCCGCTGCGCAAGTTGTCTTCCACCGTCAGTTGGCCGAACACATGCCGGCCTTCCAGCACGTGAACCATCCCTTGGCGTACGCGCTGGCTCGGGTCGATGCCCGCCAAATCCCGCCCGGCGTACTCGATCACGCCCCGGCTGACCTCGGCCCGCTCGGCCCGCACCAGCCCCGAGATAGCCTTGAGCGTGGTGCTTTTACCCGCGCCATTGGCGCCGAGCAAGGCGACGATGGCGCCCTTGGGCACACTCAAGGACACCCCAGCCACCGCCAGGATTGCGCCGTCGTAGATCACTTCGATGTCATTGACCGTCAGCAGCGACGGGCGTGCAGCTTCAGCGGCGGGCTGGCTCATGGTTTATTCATCCCCGGTGCAGGTGCGTGGCGTCAGGCCTTTTTCCTTGGCGAACGCAGCGGATTTCTCATCGATCAGCGGGCGCAATAGCGCGCGGTCGGCGGCGATCCAATCGCTGATCAGCGTCCAATTGGCGCCGTCCCACTGTTGCACGCGTGCCGAACCGCCGCCTTCGTGGTCACGGCACGACAGCTTGAGGTTCTGCATCAGGCCCAGGTAACCCATGTCCTTCAAACGGGCGTCGTCGATATTCAAGTGTTCCAAGCCCCAACGGCCTTCTTCGCCGTTGAGTGGGCGCTTGCCGAACTTGGCCTGGCCGGTGCGGATCGCTTCCACGGCCACGGCGGCGTTCACCAGGCCTGAGTTGTAGTAGACGCTGCCGAAGTTTTTCAGGTCCTTGAGGTCGCTGTGGCCCTTGTCGAGGATGGACTGCTTGAGGCGTTTATGAATGTCGAAATCGGCACCGGCCGGGTATGGCGTCAACGCCAGATACCCTTTGGCGGCGGCGCCGGCGGGCAGCACGTCTTCGCTGGAACTGGCCCAGATATCGCCGATGATGTGGTCGACCGGGAAGCCGAAACGCGCAGCCGTCTTCACCGCCACTGGCGTGGATACGCCCCAGGTGCGCAGGAACACCCAATCCGGGTTGGCCTGGCGTACCTGACGCCATTGCGCCGACTGTTCATTGCCCGGATCGGCCACCGGAATCTGGATATTCTCAAAGCCGTATTTCTGCGCCAGCAACTTCAGCGGGCCGAGGGTTTCGCGACCATAGGCCGAGTCGTGATAGACCGTGGCAATCTTCTTGCCCTTGAGTTTGTCGAAACCGCCTTCGCGCTGGGCAATATAGTTCACCAGGGTTGAGGCCTCGCTGTAAAAGGTCAGCATCACCGGGAAGTTGTACGGGAACACGGTGCCGTCGGTGGCTTCAGTGCGGCCGTAACCGAGGGTAATCAGCGGAATCTTGTCCACTTCCGCCCGCTCGCTCAACGCATAGGCGGCCGGTGCGCCATTGGGTTGATACACCGCGACCGGCGCGCCATCCAGGCCATTCTTGAAGCGCTCGTAGCACTCGATGCCCTTCTCCGCCGTCCACTCGGTCTCGCATTCTTGCCACACCAGCTTCACGCCGTTGATACCACCTTCGACCTCGTTGATATACCGCAGGTAGTCGATCATCCCGGCCCACACCTGCACGCCGCTGGACGCATAGGCGCCCACCCGATAGGTGGCCAGGGGAATAAACTGCTGGTCGGGCGAGGCCATCGCCTGGGGTACAGCGCCCGCCAATGCGGCCAGCGCGAAGGCGGCGCCGACCAGGGAACGTTTCAAGGATGCACGCATGTTGGATTCTCTTGAGGGAATGTTAAAAGCGCAGCGGCCACTGCCGCAGACGGTCACGCAGGTTGTGCAACAGGCGAATCAAGCCCTCGGGTTCCTTGATCAGGAACACGATGATCAATACGCCAAAGATGATTTTCTGCAGGTTCTGCAACTGCCCCGCATCCACCGATCCGCCGAACAACGCCTGCCCGGCATGGCTGAGAAAAATCGGCAGCAAACTGATAAACGCCGCGCCGACGAAGTTGCCGGCAATGCTGCCCATGCCACCGATAATGATGATGAACAGGATCTGGAACGAGCGGTTGATATCGAAGCTGCTGGCGCTGGCCGTGCCCAGGTAGGCAAAGGCCCACAGCGCGCCGGCAATGCCTAAGTAGAACGAGCTGACGGCGAACGCCAGGCGCTTGTAGCGCACCACTGGGATGCCGACCACAGCGGCGGCGGTGTCCATGTCGCGGATCGCCATCCAGTTGCGGCCGACCTGGCTGCGCACCAGGTTGACGGCGGTCCAGGTCAACAGCAGCACCGTGACCAAGGTCAGCCAGTAGCGGCCCAACGGCGTGTTGAGGTCATGCCCGAACAGCGCCAGTTTCGGCGCAGAAATGGTGCCGGAGGAACCGTAGTTGTAGAACCAGGGGAATTTGACGAACAGCCATTCCAGGAAAAACTGCGCGGCCAGCGTGGTGACCATCAAGTAGAAACCCTTGATTCGCGAGCTGGGCAGGCCGAACAACAGGCCCACCAACGCGCTGATAACCCCACCGCCGAGCAGCGCCACCGGCAGGCCGAGCTCCGGCAGGCGCAATAAAAACCCATACGTGGCAAACGCGCCGACGGCCATGAAACCCGCCGCGCCCACCGAGGTTTGCCCGGTGTAGCCCGTCAGCAGATTCAAGCCCAGCCCGGCCAGCGACAGCACCAGAAACGGGATCAGGATCGCGTTCAGCCAATAATCATTGCCGCACAGCGGCACCACGATAAAGGCCAGCGCCAACAGGCCAATCAGGCCCCAGGGCACACGCCGCTGGATCAATACTAAGGGTGCGGTTTGTTGAGCAACGGGAATCGACATGGTTTCAGACTCGCTCGATGGCGCGCTCGCCGAACAAACCGGCGGGGCGGATATACAGGAAGGCCAGGGCCAATACGTAAGCGAACCACGGCGTAATGCCGCCGCCGATCAGAGGGCCGATATACACCTCGGCGAGGTTCTCTGCCGCGCCAACAATCAGCCCGCCGACAATCGCCCCGCCAATCGAGGTAAAACCGCCGATGATCAACACCGGCAAGGCCTTGAGCACCACCAGCGACAGCGAAAACTGCACCCCCTGGCGCGCGCCCCACAGCAGCCCCGCCACCAGCCCGACCACACCGGCCACGGCCCAGACGATCTGCCAGATGCGGTTGAGGTTGATGCCGATGGACAGCGCCGCCGTGGTGTCATCCGCCACCGCGCGCAACGACACGCCGATGCGGGTTTTGTTGAACAGCAGCGCCAATACCGTCACCAGCACGACAGCGGCCGCAGCGGCGATCAGGTCAAACTGGCTGAGCATCAGCGGCCCGACAAACAGCGGCACGTCGTCGATACCCAAATCCAGCGCGCGCACTTGCGAACCCATCAAGCCTTGAGCCAGGCCTTCAATAATGAACGACAGGCCCAAGGTGGCCATGAACAGGGTGATCTGCGAACGGTTCACCAACGGGCGCAACACCAGCCGCTCAATCAGCAAGGCGCCGATGATCATCACGATCACCGTCAGCAGCAGCGCCAGCGCGAACGGCACGCCTTGGTCGTGCAGGCTGACGAAGGTCAGTGCGGCGAACAGCAGCATCGAGCCCTGGGCGAAATTGAACACGCCGCTGGCCTTGTAGATCAGCACGAAGCCGATGGCGACCAGCGAGTACATGGTGCCGGCGAGCAGGCCGCCGAGCAGGGTTTCGAAGAAGAACGTCATCAGTGTGCGACTCCCAGGTAGGCCGCGATCACCTCGGGGTTGGCCTGTACCTCGGCGGGCGTACCGTCGCCGACCTTGCGCCCGTAGTCGAGCACCACCACGTGGTCTGACAAGCCCATGACCACGCCCATGTCATGCTCGATCAACACCACGGTGGTGCCGAGGTTGCGGTTTACGTCGGCAACGAAGCGTGCCATTTCCTGCTTTTCCTCGGCGTTCATCCCGGCCATCGGCTCGTCGAGCAGCAACAGGCTGGGGCCTGCGATCAACGCGCGGCCCAGCTCTACGCGTTTTTGCAGGCCGTAGGACAGGTTGCCCACCAGCACGTCGCGATGGGCTTGCAGTTCGAGCAATTCGAGAATGCCCTGGGCGCGCAGGCGCAAGGCCTCAGCCTCACGTCGGGCACGCGGCAAACCCAGGGCTTGCTCGATAAAGCGGGTGCGCATATGCCGCGACAGGCCGGTGAGGATGTTGTCGATCACGCTCATCTTTTTGAACAGCGCATTGTTCTGGAAAGTGCGGCCGATGCCTCGGCGCGCGGCGCCCAACGGGTCGATGCGGTGCAAGTGTTGTTGTTCGAACACGATCTCACCGGCGTCAAAGCGATACACGCCGTTAAGCACATTGAGCAACGAACTTTTGCCCGCACCATTTGGCCCGATCAACGCGCAGATCTCGCCACGCCGCACGTCGAACGACAACGCATTGATGGCCTTGACGCCTTTGAACGACAGCGAGATATCCCGCACCTGCAAAATGGCCTGGCTCATGCGATGTCCCGTTTGAGTTCGGCCAGCCATACCGGCTCGGCGGTGGATTTAAGCGGTTGCCAGATATAGGACAGACGCTGGAAGCCGAGCAGCCTGCGCACGCGCTTCTTGAGCAACCGGCGCAGGCCGCTTTGCGGGTGGGCGATGGCCCAGTCGCACAGGCGTCGGCGCCAGGTGCCGTGAGGCGCGAGGCGGCTTTCAATGTCGTCGGCCAAGTGCTGCAAACGCTCGGGCGACAGCAGCAGGCCGGTCGGTGCAACTTCACTGCGATCACGTCGGGCCGAGGCGAGGCTTTCCGGAAAAGCCAGGCCGTGGCCGCTGTTCAGCCATTGCTCAAGCACCACCGCCAGCCCGCCTTGCCAGTGGGTGCCCTCCTCGCTCCACAACGCGGTTTCATCGCTGGGCTGCCACCAGCGATGCAGGTGCTGTGCCGGGTCCAGAGGGCCGAGCAGTTGGGCAAAGTCCACCGGGTTGGCGGCCAGCCAGTGCCGCACCTGCTGGCGGCCCTGGGCGTAGGAATGGGTGGGGCGAATGCGCCACAGCTGTTGGTACAGAACTTCGGGTTCCAGGTCATCGGCCAGGGTCAACACCTGCCCGCCGATGGACTGGGCAGCCAAGGCCAGCAGCAACAGATTGGGCTCGAAGGCGCCGCTGAGGGCCAAGCGCGACTGTTCGCTGAAACCCTGTTGGCGCAGACCATCGGCCAGGCGTTCGACATCGCGCAAAGCATCGATCCAGCGCCAGGCATACCACTGGCCCTGGCGCTTGTGGCGCAACGCCGTGTGCAACGGGGTGATCTGCGCCCAGTGGTGCAGTTGTTCCAGCGCCTTGGGCAGGTTGCCGAGCAGTTCGGCGGGCCATTCCAGGGCCAGCGGGCGTTTGAGTTCGTGCACGCTCATAGGGGTAATGCTCCTATTGGGTGGTTAAGCGTGCGGTGGTCCGCTGGCTGAGTTATTTGGATCAACACAGTTCTACTGTGGGAGCTGGCTTGCCTGCGATAACGGTGTGTCAGTCGGCACATTTCCAGCTGACCCGGCGCTATCGCAGGCAAGCCAGCTCCCACATAGATTGGGTTTGTTCAGTTATATAGCGCTGGCCTTGAGATCTCTGTAACCGGCGCCCGGATGATTCGCTCCCAACCGCGCGCCATCGCCGAACAGCTTCTCGCGCAAGGTGCCCTGGGCGTATTCGGTCTTGTACACGCCGCGCTTTTGCAGCTCCGGCACCAGCAGGTCCACGGCGTCGATAAAGGTTTCGTGGGTCAGCGCATAGGCCAGGTTGAAGCCATCCACGTCGGTCTCTTCAACCCATTCCTGCAGCAAGTCAGCCACCGTCTCAGGGCCGCCGACAAACAAGGGGCCGAAGCCGCCGATACCGACCCAGTCGGCCAGCTCGTTTGGTGTCCAGACCTTGTTCGGGTCGGCCGTGGAGAACGCTTCCACCGCCGATTGAATCGCGTTGGTGTGCACATGCTTGAGTGGCTCATCGGGTTTGAACTGGCTGAAGTCGATGCCCGTCCAGCCGGAAATCAGTGCCATCGCGCCTTCGTAGCTGACGTAGGATTTGTACTCGTCGAACTTGGCCTTGGCCTTGGCGTCGGTTTCGCCGACGATCACCGTCTGCAAATTGAAGATGAGGATTTTCTTCGGATCACGCCCGGCTTCGGCCGCACGGCGGCGGATATCAGCGACGGTCTTTTTCAGCAGCACTTTGGACGGCGCCGCCACGAACACGCACTCGGCCTGCTCGGCGGCGAACTGCTTGCCACGGCTGGACGCGCCGGCCTGGTACAGCACAGGCGTGCGCTGCGGCGACGGCTCGCACAGGTGAATGCCGGGCACCTGGAAATGCTTGCCGACGTGGCGGATCTCGTGGATTTTGCTCGGGTCGCTGAAAATCCGGCGCTCACGGTCACGCAGTACCGCGCCGTCCTCCCAGCTGCCTTCCCAGAGTTTGTAGCAAACCTGCAGGTATTCCTCGGCGTAGTCGTAGCGCGCGTCGTGTTCGGTCTGGGCTTTCTGGCCGAGGTTCTTGGCGCCGCTTTCCAGATACGAGGTGACGATGTTCCAGCCGACGCGGCCTTTGGTCAGGTGATCGAGGGTCGAAAGACGGCGGGCGAACGGGTACGGGTGCTCGAACGACAACGAGGCGGTCAGACCAAAGCCCAGGTGCTCGGTAACCAGCGCCATCGGCGCGATCAGCGACAGCGGGTCGTTGACCGGCACTTGGGCCGCCTGGCGAATCGCCGCGTCGCCATTGCCGTTGTACACGTCGTAGATGCCCAGCACGTCGGCGATAAACAGGCCGTCGAACTTGCCACGTTCAAGGATTTTGGCCAGGTCGGTCCAGTATTCCAGGTCTTTGTACTGCCATGAGCGATCACGCGGGTGCGCCCACAGGCCGGGGGATTGGTGGCCAACACAGTTCATGTCGAAGGCATTCAAGCGGATTTCACGGGACATCAAAGCACTCCGTTGAGGTGGTAGTTGCCGACAATCTGGTATTTCCAACGCAGGGGGTCGTCGAGGCTGGGCGGCAGCGCGGTGCGTTGGCCGGTGAGTTCGAATTCGGCGTTGCTGGCGAAAATCAGCGCTTCGGCGGCGGCGATTTGCGCTTCGGTGAGGGCGACCGGGCTGGGGTGGGTTTCGGCGCGTTCAAGCAAGGCGGCGGCCACATCGACGCGAATCTGCCAATCGCCGAAGCGGCTGATCACGTAAGGGTCGTCGCTTTTCTCAACCGAGCTACGAGTGCTTTCCAGTAGTTGCCGCGCTTGATTCAGTGCAGTCATGGGCAAGGCTCCTCAGTTCCAGGCGTGGCGCGCAGGCTTCACGCCGTTGAGCACAAAGTTGCCGATCAGGTGGTATTTCCAGCGTGCCGGGTCATGCAGGGTGTGGGTGCGCGCATTGCGCCAGAAACGGTCGAGGTTGTGCTTGCCGGTCACCGAGCGCGTGCCGGCCAGTTCAAAGAGCTTGCTGCTGGCGAGCAAGGCAGTTTCGGCTGACAACACTTTGGCCTGGGCGACGACCAGCGAGGCGTGGGCCACGGTGTCTTCATTCGGCTCGGCCAGGGCCCGGTCGACCGCCTGACCGGCCTTGGCGAGAATGGCTTCGGTGCCGTGCACGCGCCATTGCAGGTCGCCGATGGCGGCGATAGTGAACGGGTCTTGCCAGCCGTGATCCTGCTGGCTGTCGATCCATGGGCGCGCCTGGCGCGCGTAGATTTTTGCCTGCTCCAACGCGCCAAGGGCGATGCCGGTGTCGACCGCGGCCTGGATGATCTGTGAGATCGGGCCATTCGCGGTGGGTTGGTCGAAGGCTTGGTGGGCGGGGATCACCGCCGTGCGAGGCACGGTCACACCGTCGAGCGTTACACCGCCGCTGGCAGTGGTGCGCTGGCCGAAGCCGTCCCAGCTGTCGACGACCGTGAGGCCCGGCGCATCGCGTTCGACGAAGGCGATAAAGGCCTGATCGTCTTCGTTATTGCCGACGGTGGGCACGATATGCGCGAACAACGCGCCAGTGCAGTAGAACTTCTCACCGTTGATTTGCGCGGTGTCGCCGTCAAAGCGAATCTGGGTATCGAACGTGCCGGCGTTTTTGCTCTTGGCTTCGGAGAAGGCATTGCCGAACCGGTAACCCGCCAAGACCTTGCCGAAGTAGTGCAGCTTTTGTTCCTCGCTGGCGGTTTGCAGGAGGATGTCGATGACACCGAGGTGGTTTTGCGGAATTTGCCCCAATGATGGGTCGGCGGCGGAGATCAATTTGATCACCTCGGCCACCGTCACATAGGACACCTCGGCGCCACCGTAAGCCTTGGGAATGGTAATGCCCCACAGGCCGCTGGCAGAGAATTCCTCGAGTTCGGCCACGGGCAACCGCCGTTCGCGGTCGCGCACGCTGGCGTCGACGGCGAAGCGGGCGGCCAAGCGCGTGGCCACCTCGATGGCTTCGGCCTCCGAGCGGATGATATGGGCAGGGTGTTGAGGGTGGGCTGACATGGGCCGACTCCAGGCTCCGATGAGATAACGGAGTGATTGCAGGAGTCGTGCCTGAATTTAATCGCTAATAAAATCAGCAGTTTGCGGCTAAAACCTTGAAACATGTGCGTTTGCGAACCAGCAAAGTGTCCATCCACTGTTGCTTGGCAGACAGTTAGATCACCACGTTGCGCACAAAGCGCACAGGCACGTCGCCGTCATTGCGATAGCCGTGAACGTGACGGCTGGCGAACATGTAGAACTCACCGGCGGCGACGCGCTTTTCTTCATCACCCACCAGCAAGGTGAGGCAGCCTTCGAACACAAACAGCTGCACGCTCCAGCCGTCCGGGTCGGGGTCCGGGCTGTAGCGATCGCCAGGCTCCAGGTGCATCTCCCACAATTCGACTTCACGGCGGGCGGTGGCCTTGGCGAGCAATACGGCTTTGCTGCCGGGAATGTCCCCGGCCCAGGCCAGTTCGTTGATGCGGCTGTGGTCGCCGGCGTCCGGCGCCTGGATCAAGTCGCTGAAGGCCACGTCCAAGGCTTCGGCCACGCGGTCGAGGGTCGACAGGCTGACATTCTTCTCGCCCGCCTCGATAGCCACCAGCATGCGCCGGCTGACCCCGGACTTTTCCGATAGCGCGGTCTGGCTCATGTCGGCAGCATGCCGCAGACGACGGACGTTCTGGCTGACGTGCTGCAGCACAGAGGCCCGTTGTGGATTTTCTTTGTGCACTATATTGCTCATAAGGTAGGTGTGCGCAGTATACTGCCCAGCGTGCGGCGCATTGTGCGGTCCGTGCCCTTCCCTTGCAAGACCGAGCCGCCATGACTGCCCCGAACGCTTCCTCACGTTTCAACCGTTTCAGCAAAGCCGAATGCATCCTGGTGGTGATCACCATGATCTGGGGCGGCACCTTTTTGCTGGTGCAACATGCGATGACCGTCAGCGGGCCGATGTTTTTTGTGGGCCTGCGGTTTGCGGCGGCGGCCATCGTGGTGGGGTTCTTTTCGTTGCGCACCTTGCGCGGCCTGACCTTGTTTGAGTTGAAAGCCGGGGCTTTCATTGGTGTGTCGATCATGTTCGGTTATGGCATGCAGACCATTGGCTTGCAGAGCATTCCGAGCAGCCAATCGGCGTTTATCACCGCGCTGTATGTACCGTTCGTGCCGCTGTTGCAGTGGCTGGTACTCGGCCGCCGCCCAGGCTTGATGCCGGCTATCGGTATCATGCTGGCGTTTACCGGGCTGATGTTGCTCACCGGCCCGGCGGGCGCCTCGCTGAACTTCAGCCCCGGCGAAATTGCCACGCTGATCTGTGCAGTGGCGGTGGCTGCCGAGATTATTCTGATCAGTGCCTATGCCGGGCAAGTGGATGTGCGCCGTGTGACCGTAGTGCAGCTGGCCACGGCGTCGTTGCTGTCGTTTCTGATGGTGGTGCCGATGGGTGAGGCCTTGCCAGGGTTTTCCTGGCTGCTGGTGTTCAGCGCGGTGGGCCTGGGCTTGACCAGTGCGGTGATCCAGGTCGCGATGAACTGGGCGCAGCAGAGTGTTTCACCGACACGCGCCACCTTGATTTATGCCGGGGAGCCAGTGTGGGCAGGCGTGATTGGGCGGATTGCCGGGGAGCGCTTCCCGCCGATTGCGATGGTGGGCGCGGCGTTGATTGTGGCAGCGGTGATTGTCAGTGAGTTGAAGACGCGCGGGCAGAAGGCGCTGGCGTTGGCAGAAGAGGTGGAGCAAGAGCGCCAGAATTGAGGCGCCTGTTTTGGGGCTGCTGCGCAGCCCGGCGGGAGCAAGCTCCCTCGCCACAGGTGTAATGCCAGACTTTTGAAACCATGCTAAACCGGGGTTTTCAGCCTACCTTGTAGGATCCTGCCACATCTTGCCGTTTGGTGATCCAGAAAGCGGCACGTATGATGCATCCCAAACTCCCGCAGATTAGAAGCCTATGTCCCTGATAGTTCTACTGCTTCTGCCTTTTATTGGCAGCTGTCTGGCGGCCTTGCTGCCGCACAATGCACGCAACACCGAATCCTTGTTGGCCGGCCTTGTGGCCTTGGTCGGCACCGTTCAAGTCGCCCTGCTCTACCCCCAGATCGCCCACGGTGGCGTGATCCGCGAAGAATTCATGTGGTTGCCCAGCCTCGGGCTGAACTTCGTGTTGCGCATGGATGGGTTCGCCTGGCTGTTCTCGATGCTGGTGCTGGGCATCGGCTCGCTGGTGTCGCTGTATGCGCGCTACTACATGTCGCCGGACGATCCGGTGCCGCGCTTTTTCGCGTTTTTCCTGGCCTTCATGGGCGCCATGCTCGGCCTGGTGATTTCCGGCAACCTGATCCAAATCGTGTTTTTCTGGGAACTCACCAGCCTGTTCTCGTTCCTGCTGATCGGCTATTGGCACCACCGCGCCGATGCACGGCGTGGTGCCTATATGGCGCTGATGGTCACCGGCGCGGGCGGTTTGTGCCTGCTGGCGGGTGTGATGCTGCTGGGGCATATCGTCGGCAGCTATGACCTGGACCAGGTGCTGGCGGCGGGCGATCAGATCCGCGCGCATTCGCTGTACCCGGTCATGCTGGCCCTGGTGCTGATCGGCGCTTTGAGCAAAAGCGCACAGTTCCCCTTCCACTTCTGGTTGCCCCACGCGATGGCGGCACCCACGCCGGTTTCGGCGTATTTGCACTCGGCGACGATGGTGAAGGCCGGCGTGTTCCTGCTGGCCCGCCTGTGGCCGTCGCTGTCCGGCAGCGAAGAATGGTTCTGGATCGTCGGCGGCGCCGGCGCCATCACCCTCCTCCTCGGCGCTTACTGCGCCATGTTCCAAAATGATCTCAAGGGCCTGCTGGCCTACTCCACCATCAGCCATCTCGGGCTGATCACACTGCTGCTGGGCCTTAACAGCCCACTGGCCGCTGTCGCTGCGGTGTTTCATATTCTCAACCACGCCACCTTCAAGGCCTCGCTGTTTATGGCAGCGGGGATTATCGACCACGAAAGCGGCACCCGTGATATCCGCAAGCTCAGTGGGCTGGTGCGGCTGATCCCGTTTACCGCGACCCTGGCGATGGTGGCCAGTGCGTCGATGGCAGGCGTGCCGCTGCTCAATGGCTTCCTGTCCAAAGAGATGTTTTTCGCCGAAACCGTGTTTATCTCGTCGACCGCCTGGGTGGAAATCGCCCTGCCGATGATTGCGACCATCGCCGGTACTTTCAGCGTGGCCTACGCCCTGCGCTTCACCGTCGATGTGTTCTTCGGCCCGCCCGCCACCGACCTGCCCCACACACCGCACGAACCGCCGCGCTGGATGCGTGCGCCGGTCGAGTTGCTGGTATTCACCTGCCTGCTGGTGGGCATCTTCCCGGCCCAGGTGGTCGGCTCGATCCTCGCCGCTGCGGCGCTGCCGGTGGTCGGCGGCGTACTGCCCGAGTACAGCCTGGCGATCTGGCATGGCTGGAACGCGCCGATGATCATGAGCCTGGTGGCCATGTCCTGCGGTGTGGTGCTCTACTTGCTGCTGCGCAAACAACTCAAGCGCGGCCGCTTCAAGTACCCGCCAATCATCAGTTACTTCAACGGCAAGCGCATGTTCGAGCGCAGCCTGGTGGTGATGATGCGGGGCGTGCGCAAGATCGAGAAACGCATCAGCACCAAGCGCCTGCAGACCCAACTGTTCCTGCTGGTGTTGGCGGCGGTGGTTGCCGGGCTGATCCCGATGCTCAACAGCGGGCTCAGTTGGGGCGACCGGCCGAAGATCCCGGGTTCCATTGTGTTCGTGACCCTGTGGCTGCTGGCAATCGCCTGCGCCCTCGGCGCCGCGTGGCAAGCCAAGTATCACCGGCTGGCAGCCCTGACCATGGTCAGCGTGTGCGGCCTGATGACGTGCATCACCTTCGTGTGGTTCTCGGCGCCGGACCTGGCGTTGACGCAGCTGGTGGTCGAAGTGGTGACCACCGTGCTGATCCTGCTGGGCCTGCGCTGGCTGCCACGGCGGATCGAAGAAGTGTCGCCACTGCCCAGTTCGCTGCGCAAGGCACGCATTCGTCGCCTGCGTGACTTCCTGCTGTCCACCGTGGTGGGCGGCGGCATGGCGCTGCTGTCCTACGCGATGCTGACGCGCCAGACGCCCAACGACATCTCCTCGTTCTACTTGAGCCGTGCGCTGCCCGAAGGCGGCGGCAGCAACGTGGTCAACGTGATGTTGGTCGACTTCCGCGGCTTCGACACCCTCGGCGAGATCACCGTGCTCGGCGCCGTGGCACTGACGGTGTATGCCCTGCTGCGGCGCTTCCGCCCTTCCAAAGAAAGCATGCAACTGCCCGCACAGCAGCGCCAACTGGCGCCGGACGTGTCGACTGATCTGGTCAACCCACGTCAGGCCAGCGATACCGCCCTGGGCTTTATGATGGTGCCGGCGGTACTGGTACGTTTGCTGCTGCCGATTGCGCTGGTGGTGTCGTTCTACCTGTTCATGCGCGGCCACAACCAACCGGGCGGCGGCTTTGTTGCCGGGCTGGTGATGTCGGTGGCGTTCATCCTGCAATACATGGTGGCCGGTACCCAGTGGGTCGAGGCGCAGATGAGCCTGCGGCCGATGCGCTGGATGGGCTTTGGCCTGCTCTCGGCGACGCTCACCGGGCTTGGCGCGTTGTTTGCCGGTTACCCGTTCCTCACCACCCACACCTGGCATTTCAGCGTGCCGGTGCTGGGCGATATCCATATCGCCAGCGCGCTGTTCTTTGACGTCGGCGTGTACGCCATGGTCGTCGGTTCCACGCTGCTGATGCTCACCGCCCTGGGTCACCAATCCGTGCGGGCCCACAAACCGAGCAACCAGGCCAAAGTGGTTGCCGTAACGGAAGGAGCCGCCTGATGGAAGAAGTCATCGCAATTGCCATTGGGGTCCTGGCGGCCTCCGGCGTCTGGTTGATCCTGCGACCACGGACGTTCCAGGTGGTAATGGGCCTGTGCTTGCTGTCGTACGGGGTCAACCTGTTTATTTTCAGCATGGGCAGCCTGTTTATCGGCAAGGAACCGATCATCAAGGACGGCGTGCCGCAAGACCTGCTCAACTACACCGACCCCCTGCCGCAGGCCCTGGTGCTGACGGCCATCGTGATCAGCTTCGCCATGACCGCCTTGTTCCTGGTGGTGCTGCTGGCCTCCCGAGGCCTGACCGGCACTGACCATGTAGACGGCCGGGAGCCCAAGGAATGACGTGGATGAATCAACTGATCGTCGCGCCGATCCTGCTGCCGTTGCTGACCGCTGCATTGATGCTGATGCTTGGCGAAAAACGCCGACCATTGAAGGCCAAAATCAATCTGTTCTCCAGCATCGTCGGCCTGGGCATCGCCATTGTGCTGCTGTACCTGACGCAGCAAGGCGGCCCCGGCTCGATTGGCGTTTACCTGCCGGGCAACTGGCAGGTGCCGTTCGGCATTGTGCTGGTGGTGGACCCACTGTCGGCAATGATGCTGGTGCTCACCGGGATCATCGGCGTGAGCGCGCTGCTGTTCGCCATGGCCCGTTGGGACCGTGCAGGCACCAGCTTCCACGCGCTGTTCCAGATCCAGATGATGGGCCTCTACGGCGCCTTCCTCACGGCGGACCTGTTCAACCTGTTCGTGTTCTTCGAAGTGTTGCTGGCCGCGTCCTACGGCTTGATGCTGCACGGCTCGGGCCGCGCGCGGGTGTCGTCGGGGCTGCATTACATCGCGATCAACCTGCTGGCGTCGTCGCTGTTCCTGATTGGCGCGGCGATGATCTACGGCGTCACCGGCACACTGAACTTTGCTGACCTGGCGTTGAAAATCCCGCTGGTGCCGGAAGCCGATCGCGGCCTGCTGCACGCAGGCGCGGCAATCCTGGCAACCGCCTTCCTGGCCAAAGCCGGCATGTGGCCGCTGAACTTCTGGCTGGCGCCCGCCTATTCCTCGGCCAGCGCGCCGGTGGCGGCGATGTTTGCGATCATGACCAAGGTTGGCGTGTATACCGTGCTGCGCCTGTGGACCCTGTTGTTCTCCGGCCAGGCCGGTGCCTCGGCGCTGTTCGGCGGCGACTGGCTGGTGTACGGCGGCATGGCGACCATCATCTGCGCGGCGCTGGCGATGCTGGCCGCGCAGAGGCTGGAGCGCATGGCGAGCTTGAGCATTCTGGTGTCGGCCGGGATCCTGCTGTCGGCCGTGGGCTTTGCCCAGCCCAGCCTAACCGCCGGGGCGCTGTTCTATCTGGTCAGCTCGACGCTGGCGTTGAGCGCGCTGTTCCTGCTGGCTGAATTGATCGAGCGCTCGCGCTCGGCCAATGACCTGCCGCTGGATGAGGAGATCGATGCGCTGCCCAAGGCCATGGAATCCTTGCATCCACGGCCCGGCGTGAACCTGGACGATGAACAGAAAGCCGTCGTCGGCCAGGTGATTCCCTGGACCATGGCTTTTCTCGGCTTGAGCTTTGTCGCCTGTGCGCTGCTGATTATCGGCATGCCGCCGCTGTCCGGGTTTATCGGCAAACTCAGCCTGTTGAGTGCGCTGGTCAACCCAATGGGCCTGGGTAACGCGGTGGATGAGCCGATCCGGCCGGCCGCCTGGGGCTTGGTGGCGCTGTTGATTTTGTCCGGCCTGGCCTCGCTGATCGCCTTCGCCCGCCTGGGCATCCAACGCTTCTGGACCCCGGAAGAGCGCCCCTCGCCACTGCTGCGTCGCTACGAGTGCCTGCCGATCTTTTTCCTGCTGGGTCTGAGTATCCTTCTGACCTTCAAGGCCGAACCGTTGATGCGCTACACCCAGGCCACCGCCGAAAGCCTGAACAACCCGGAACACTACGTGATGGCCGTGATGGCAACACGCCCGATTCCGAGCCCTGAAGCCAAGGCCGCCGCCCTGGAGGTGCAACCATGAAGCGTCTGTTCCCTGCTCCATGGTTGTCGCTGGCGTTGTGGCTGTTGTGGCTGGTGCTGAACCTGTCCGCCAGCCCCGGCAACCTGCTGCTGGGCGCGCTGTTGGGTTTTCTAGCACCGCTGCTGATGGCGCCGTTGCGCCCGTTGCCGATCCGCATCCGCCGCCCCGGCGTGATCGTCCGCCTGTTCTTCCTGGTGGGTCGCGACGTGATCATCTCCAACCTGCACGTGGCCTGGGGCGTGCTGACATGCGGCTCGCGCCCACCGCGCTCGCGCTTTATCAAAATCCCGCTGGACCTGCGCGACGCCAACGGCCTGGCCGTGTTGTCGATGATCACCAGCGTCACCCCCGGCACCGTCTGGTCGGAACTGGCGCTGGACCGCAGCGTCCTGCTGCTGCACGTATTCGACCTGGATGACGAGGCGCAGTTTATCCAGCACTTCAAACACGCCTATGAACGGCCCCTGATGGAGATCTTCGAATGAGCGCCCTGCTCTCCAATGCGATCCTGGTCAGCCTGTTCCTGTTCTCCCTGGCCATGGTGCTGACCCTGGTACGCCTGTTCAAAGGCCCGTCGGCCCAGGACCGGGTACTGGCGCTGGACTACCTGTACATCCTGGCGATGCTGATGATGCTGGTGCTCGGCATTCGCTACGCGAGTGACACCTACTTTGAAGCGGCGCTGCTGATTGCACTGTTTGGCTTTGTCGGGTCGTTCGCCCTGGCCAAATTCCTGCTGCGTGGCGAGGTGATTGAATGATGCCGTTATGGGTTGAAGTGAGCGTGGCCGTCTTGCTGGTGCTGAGCAGCGTGTTTGCGCTGATCGGCGCAATTGGGTTGTTGCGGATGAAGGACTTCTTCCAGCGCATGCATCCACCGGCGCTGGCCTCGACGTTAGGCGCGTGGTGTGTGGCGTTGGCGTCGATTGTCTACTTTTCGGTGCTCAAGTCCGCGCCGGTGCTGCACGGCTGGTTGATTCCGATTTTGTTGGCGATCACGGTGCCGGTGACCACGCTGTTACTGGCCCGCACTGCACTGTTTCGCAAGCGTATGGCAGGTGATGATGTGCCGGCCGAGGTCAGCAGCCGCCGCTGATCGACCCGGCGCGCACGATCTAAAGAATGTGGGAGCTGGCTTGCCTGCGATAGCGGTGTGTCAGCCAATGGTGCTGTGACTGGTGGACCGCTATTGCAGCATAGGTATCTACACATCTTTTTTTATGGGTTGAGTGCTGTGGTTGTCGTGGGGGCGCTGGGTACATATCCGTTGTTTGGGTGATGGCGGGTATCGGTTCCGCTCTTACAGCGGGTCACTTTTGAAAAGAGCCCAAAAGTAACCAAAAGGCTCTTGCCCCACCACTCGGCACCTCGCCTCCGGCTCGGTGTGCCCTCACGCAGGCTTTGGAGCGGGGGCCGCCGCGATGGGCCATCCTTGGCCCAGCGCGGCTAAACCGGCGTCCTGCCGGTTTACCCCCGCTCCAAAGCCTGCGTGAGGCCAGCGTGGTTGACGGGGCGCCTAAGATCAAGATCAAGATCAAAATCTACAGCACGGCGGCCTAGTAGCCGACCTGAGTGGTTAGATCAAAAGCAAAAGCGAGGCGGCCTGGCAGCCGACCTGATCTTGGAAACTGAACTAGGTTATCTGTGGGAGCTGGCTTGCCTGCGATGCAGACACCTCTGTACATCAGGCATAACCAGTTGACGCCATCGCAGCGGTTCGGCGGTCCGACAAGCCAGCTCCCACAATTAGATTGGGGATGGCGCAAAATTATCTTCAGGCAAACGAGCGGATGTGCGCCGCCAACTGCGCCAATTCGGCATCCTCTGCGCGCACAAAATCGTGGGACGAGATATAGCCCTCATAGGCATCAAAAAACTTATCGACTTTGGAGCTAATGGGCTTGAATGCGCTGTCCTGCCCCGTGCCATGCATGGGAAACAGCTTCGCGTGCAGGTGATCCACCCCATACCCTTCCAGCATCATGCCCGTGCGCGCCACGTCAGGAAACGCCCGATCAATCTGCAGCGCGGTTTTCTTGGCCGCCACGACCAAATCAGCCAGCACTGAATCTGACTGCGCAAAGGCATAGCTGCCGTAATGCTGCTTGGGGATCACCACACTGAAACCCGGCGTGTTGGGGAAGATCGACAAGAACGCCAGATGCTGCTCGTCTTCCCACAGGATATGAGCCGGGGAAGTCTTTCGGACAATGCTGCAGAAAATACACTCCATTTAAATCACCGCCTTTTTCATCATGAACATTGCGTTTGCGCTAAGCCGTTGCAGGTACGAAGCCTTGAAGGGGAGCGCCAGTCGGCGTGCCCGTACGAGGATTAAGCGCATACCACTCGCCTCGCGCTCTGACGGCCTGCACGACTATTTGATTAATCGTACCCTGTACCGTATGCGACGGCTTCGGGCCTGCCATCTTTAGTATCTCGGCTACGGAGGGAGCGGCACTGTCGACGAAACGAGCCTTTTCGAACACATCAGCAGGTACAAAAACTCCCATGCCCACTTTCGTGGGGATGCCTCTGCGTGTACGTGCAAAAAATTTCCAGAATTTACCGGGCTGACTCGCTAAATCAACAAACCCCTCTGCAGGATTAAATATGCCACGCAGCAAGCTAGTGCCCTCCTTCACCGCTTTGATGCTGAATGCCTGCCTGTTCAAGCGTGAAGCGAGCTTTATCGCCCTCCAGGCTTTGTAGGTCGCCTGCAATCCGCCTGTACCGGCGAACGATATGAAATCGATAAGCAGGCCCTTGACGCCGTCTTTGACGTTACCTTCGAAGATGTCGACCAAAGGGCCGATGAACGAAATCATCGACACCATCGCCCGTCCGTTTTCCTTGGTCATCAGACGATCGATATAGCCCCGGTTGGTGTCTTCACTGGGCAGCACTGCATTCGCATGATCAAGAAGCGCTTTACGGTGCCCACTGTAGTTGCCTATGTAGTTACCGCTGAGTATAGCGTCGACAATCGCCTGGCTCTTGTCGGAGCCAAACGTGTTGGGCACCCAATCACCGGCATTGTCACCCTGCCCTTTTGAAGCGGCGCCTGCCAGGGAAGAACCCACCTGGGAAATGATGATTTTCGATGGGGTATTGGCACGAGTCGCCTCCCCCGTTAGGAAGGCGTTGAAATCAAAAGGTTGTAGAGTGCCCCGCAGATAACGATTCTTCTGCGTGCCGCTTTTCCAAAGAGGCACCCTCTCTTCTTCAACGACGCCCCCATTAAGGTCCAACTTTTCCCCCGACAAGCTCTCAGTACGATCAACTATCAGCCCGGACGCAGGGAAAAATTCGAGATAGCGCGTTTTCCCCTCGTACAGGCTTCGCAACAGTACCCCATGCCACCCCCGGTTTTCGGCGACCTTGTTACCTTTGGCAGCGTCTTGCGGCTGCGTCTCACCGGTTTCTTGCCGTAGCCTGAAGATATCGACTGTGCCCCACTCCAGAGCCTGACGAACATCAAGCGGCAAGTTCGCAAAACTCATCTTCATAAGCGCGGGCATCGCGGCTTTGACCGCACTGAGATAGGCATCTACTGCGCCAGTGACTTCGTCGGCAATCCTGGGGAGTATCTTTTTGCGGGTTTCAAATTCTGACTGGGAGATACGGGGATGGTTGAAGCCAAACCAACTCTGGTGCAGATCGCCTGTTGCGTAAGCCTCCACTAACGTAGGTCGCTTGGCATTCAATGCAAAACCTTCTTTGCTGAATTTGGTTGCTGGTTTTCTAAGGGTAAGGGTTTCTATCTCACTGTCCGTCAACTCGGGGAACGCCGCTTTCAATGCCTTGATTGCCAGGCTGATGCGCGTAGGTGGGGCGGTGCCCAGTGTCCCGATGGTTTTTTCAAGCAATGCAGAGCGATGAGCAATAGCATCAGACGCTTTCTGGTAATCCTCAGGGCTGTATTTGTCGTCACTGCGTCGAGGCACTGTGCCGGTCATGACGCCCACATTGAGCACCACCCTGGCACCCAGCGCTGTGGTCAGAGCCTGCTGCTGCGGCAGAACCGGTTTCAGCGTGGTCAGCGCACTCAGCTCCTTGACGCTCATGCCGCGGCTGGCCCCAGCCCCACCCCACACGTCAGCCAATGCGGCGCCCTGAGTGAGCGTCATCCAGGCAGGGCTGCCAACGCGTATCTTCTGCTCAGACACCCGTAGCTGTTCAGGGATCTGGGTGGATTGCTGCTGGTCCGGCTTCACCAGGAACTCCGGCGCAGCCTGTGCCAGGAACAGGTGAGCGACCAAGGTTGCCGCGCGCGGGCTTACACCTTTTTTCTCGATCAAATGCTGTTCAAAGTCTTTGCGCACGGCCCCCATCTCACGCCCCATATTGGCCGGCTGGTAGAAGTCATAACCCGCTGCGGTGCCAGGCTTGGCGGGTGCATCTGGGTCGACGCTGAGCATGACGGCCGAGGTCAGCAGATGACGTAAACCCTCATCACTGATTTGTCCGTTAGGGGTCCCACTGTGCCAACGCAGTTCGCGGGCGAGCTCTCGCCCCCATTCTTGCGCCTCTGGGGTGCTGAGCAGTTGGTCCCAGCAACTGTCTGCTTTAGCAGCCAGTTGCTGCGGGTCGATCTGCGTCACAATCCGGCGCCCCCACACCGTCCCGAGGGTGTTGGCGCCGTATTTGTTATCTGTCGCCAGGGCCACAAGCTTCTGCTTATCGCTCGATGACAGGGTTCCCGGTGCCCACGCCTGAGGGAGCAATTGCGCATAATTGCCGCCAGGTGCAGGCGGCGCAAAACCGGTCCTCAGCCACTCGATGGCGGCCTTGGCCCGGCTGACCGTATCAAGTTCCCCCAGGTTCATGGATTTTGCGACCTGCCGTAGATCGTAGCGTTGCTCTGAATACAGCGCCCCTCCCGACTGTTCACTCGCGCCGACGACTGCAGCCAATGCGTCCTTCAACGTCTGGCTCCAGCGCTCGCCGACAGGCACGTCCAGCCACAGACTCGCTACCGGCTCCATTACTTGCAGACGACCTTCACTGATGCGTACCGGCTGGCTCGGCAAATGCTCACCCAACGTCGCCAGAACATCGCGCATCTCAGGCAGTGCGACCAGCGCGTTCAATTGCTCGCGAGCGGCATAATCATTCTTCAACGGGTGTGTTCGGGAAACCTCAAATACAGTGTCCTGCGATGATAGCGATGCCTCCTCGGCAAGCCCCTGGACGGCTCGTTCCAAGGCGTCTGCCAGGTTTTCCCGATCATCCATTTCATCAATGCCACGTTTAGCCCATTCAAGCCTGAGCTCGCGGTTGCCTGTTTGCGCAGTGGAAAGCGCGGGCCAGCCTGCCTCCAGGCTACGCACCAGGGATTTTGCTTGTTCGTGGGTAGCAGGCGGATGGACGTCATAAAACGAGCTCGCCACATCCCTGGACAGTTGCTGGCTGCCCGCCGCGACATAAGGCACGCCCCTGTGTGTGGGATCTAAGGCCTCCAGCGCGCTCATCACGCGAGGGGATACTTGCCACCACCCGCTGGTGTTGTGCAGGGAATAGGTCTGGCGCGAAACCACACCGTTACGCGTGACAAAACCCGATACGCTGTGTTTGCCGATGATGACAGAGTCCAATGAAAAGCCCTTGCCCCTCAGCCAAGCCAAGACCTCGGGTTGGTTCACCACGCGCTTGTAGATTTCGAACGGTTGCGCAATCAGAGAACGCTCAGGCACGGTCACCAATGAATCAGTCACGCTGCCCATTGTCGAAATCAAATCTGCCTGCAGGGTTTTATCTGCTTCGACGGAGTGAGATGTCGGGCCGTTCAGCACGCCAAGGGTATTGCGCGCAGAATCGGCGGACGTGTCCGAAAGCGCGCGTTTTGTACGCCGTATGGAAGGGGCTTCGTGCTCGACCGCACCAAAGGTGCGCTGCGTCAAATGTGGGGGCCGCGCACCTGTTTTAAGCCCGCTGCGGGTTCCAACGGGCGGTAACTCAGGAGCAGGCTCGGGAAAGGGGGGAGACGGGGTAGCGTTAACGTTCTGGTTATCCGATATTGTTGGATATCCACCCTCACGCAAGGCGTGATTGATCGTGGAAACTGGCATAGTCAACCCTCTTCGACAGAGACCTTGAATGTGTCCTCGTCCTAAGAACCGTTGCAGCCAAACTAGAAAAAAGCCCACCTGCCAGACACCGGCAAACTCCCAACATGCCAACGAAAAATCCGAGGAGAGGCACAGCACGAGCAAGCCATGGCCGAGTATCGACGCAGCAGCGTCGACGACCTGCTCGAACGCTTGCCCGATGCCTTCGAGCAACCCCTGAAACACGCGCAGGCACTGGAGGCGCTGGCACCTGACACCGCCCTGCCGGGGGCATGCGATTTTCTGATGGCTGCGCTAAGCGGCATGAAAATCGCCGGCAAGGGCGGCGCGACGGTTGAGCAGTTGACGAGTATCGCGGGGTTTGCGATACAGGCGATGGGAAACCGTAATTGACGATGTGGTTAAGGAGTTTTACTGCTCATGGATATCAAATGCTCCGTTTTTATCGCCGCAAGCGTCGACGGCTTCATAGCGCGGCCGGACGGTGACATTGAGTGGCTGCACCGGCCGGAGTACGAAGCTGCGCAGTTGAGCGGTGTGACCTACGAAAGCTTTATCGCCACGGTCGATGCGCTGGTGATGGGCCGCAAAACCCTGGAAAAAGTCCTGTCTTTTTCTGAGTGGCCCTATGAGGGCACGCCGGTCATCGCTCTTTCACATCGCTCGTTGCAGCTACCCGCGCATGTACAGGGCAAAGTTGAAGTGATGGCGGCGGACGTCACCACCCTCGTGGAACAGTTAGCCGAGCGCGGCATGAAGCACCTTTATATCGATGGAGGCCAAACCATCCAGGCGTTTCTTGACGCAGGCCTGATCGATGACCTGATCATCACCCGCATTCCGGTTCTGCTAGGCCAAGGGCTTCCCTTGTTCAGCCAGTTTGGCAGTGAGCGCGAACTGCGCCACGTCGGCACGTATGTGTCGCAGAATGGGTTTGTTCAGAGTATGTATCGGGTCGTTGAAGCAACCTGACGCTCCGATAGCGATAATGTGGCGGTTAACCGCGAAGCCAACACGGGGCTGGCGGGTTCCTACCGTGTTTTTTGATCGTTCCCACGCTCCGCGTGGGAATGCATCCCCTGACGCTCCGCGTCACCGTGCGCAGGGCTTGAGGCGTTCGCCAAATGCGGGACGCGGAGCGTCCGGGGCGGCATTCCCACGCAGAGCGTGGGAACGATCTCCCAAGCGGCAGGGAAAAACGGCAAAGTGCTCTGTGGTGTCAGTGCCGGGGCCATTTGCTGGTTTGATTATGGGCACTCTGATTCAGGGGGAGCGTTTGCCCTGGTCGCAGGCCTCGGCTTGCTTCCCGGCGCCCTGTGCCCCCATTTCAGCTCAGAGGCCGGAAGGAAAGCATCGTTTGTCGAGCTGGTGCGTCTTCAGGGTATACAGCCTGCCTACGCGGTAGATGATGGCGTTGCTGTGCATTTCAAAAATGACCAATCCCACAGGCTGATCCGCAACGAAGCGCAGAGTTGCGCTTATGAGGTCAGTGCCTCACCGCCGTATCTGACCTCGCTACCGGAGTAATGCAAATGTGGGGGCTTAACTCGGTCAAATTGTGGGAGCGGGCTTGCTCGCGAATGCGGTGAGTCAGTCAGCAAATCAGCAACTGACAGACCGCATTCGCGAGCAAGCCCGCTCCCACATTTGGATTGGGGACACCACCGAACCTGCAATGTGCCTGCACCCGCTATCACAGAAACTTCCGACAGCATTTTAGGGTTGTCGCTCGGAAGATGACTGCCTAATCTTCGGGGGTCGCTGCAAATTCAGCGACTGGGTTTCGCAGCCCGGTTAAACTCTAGACGCACAGCGTCCACCTCAAGATAGCGGGCGCTTTTTTATGCCTGATGTTATGGCGGCTGTGCGCGGGATACCTTCGGGTATGCCGGGTGCCTAGAGTCCCGGTCTGCGAACCTGCGTACAGCTGCCACCCAAATATCGTTTCGCAGCGATGGGTGGTGACTCCAATACTTTAGGAGCTTCGCCATAATTAAAGACAGTCCAAACCCACCACTGGACTCAGCCGCGTTTCACACGGCTGCTCATCGAGCCATTAACCATTATCTGAATACTTCTGAGAAACCAGAGCCAGCATCTGAGGGCCATGGTGTGTTTACCGTGCGCGAAGGATTAGACGTCGAGACGCTGCTGGTCAACGCAACGGAGGATCTTGCATCGGTTCAGACGCTGGCAAGCCATTTGGCTTTTGAGATCGACGGCAATCCTCGCAGTGTGGCACTGGGCATTTGCAGGATGCTGGAGGGGATACAGTTGCTGGTGGAAAAAGCATTGAGCTTCAACGAGAACCCAACTCAGAGAAAATCTGAGAACGAAGAATGTGTAAAGCGGACCCGGTAAAAATGTGGAAGCTGGCTTGTCGGATCGCCGCACGGCTGCGATAGCATCGCCTGGGCATAGCTGCTGTACCGAGGTGTCTGCATCGCAGGCAAGCCAGCTCCCACACTGGATCGAGTGAGCCGTTAAAATGATGTCAAAAAAACGCCCCGAACCAGTCGGGGCATTTTTCAGTCAGCAATCACCAATCAGGCCTGATCAGCCAAGCGCCACGTCGTGCCGCCCTTCCCGTCTTCCAACACCACGCCCATCGCGGTCAGTTGGTCACGGATACGGTCGGACTCCGCCCAGTCTTTGTTAGCCCGAGCAGCCAAGCGCGCCTGGATCAGCGCATCAACCTCTGCCGCATCTACACGCCCTTCAGCGCCGGCTTGCAGGAAGTCATCGGCTTCCATCTGCAACACGCCCAAGACACTGGCCAGTTCTTTCAAGCGCGCTGCCAGTCCCGCTGCTGAATCGAGATCGCTCTCACGCAGGCGGTTGATCTCGCGCACCATCTCGAACAGCACCGCGCAGGCTTCCGGTGTGCCAAAGTCGTCGTTCATGACTTCGGTAAACCGCGCCACGAACGCTTCGCCGCCCGCAGGCACCACGGCTGGCAGGCCTTTCAACGCGTGGTAGAAACGCTCCAGAGCGCCTTTGGCGTCCTTGAGGTTGTCTTCCGAGTAGTTGATCGCGCTGCGGTAGTGGCTCGACACCAGCAGGTAACGCACAACCTCCGGATGGTACTTTTCCAGCACGTCGCGGATGGTGAAGAAGTTGTTCAAGGACTTGGACATCTTCTCGCCATTGATGCGGATCATGCCGCAGTGCATCCAGGCGTTGGCGTAGGTCTTGCCGGTGGCGGCTTCGCTTTGGGCGATTTCGTTTTCGTGGTGCGGGAACTCAAGGTCGCTGCCGCCGCCATGAATGTCGAAGGTGTCACCCAGGCAGCAGGTGGACATCACCGAGCATTCGATGTGCCAGCCCGGGCGGCCTGCGCCCCATGGCGACTCCCAGCTCGGCTCGCCCGGCTTGGTGCCTTTCCACAGCACGAAGTCGAGCGGGTCTTGCTTGGCTTCGTCGACTTCGATGCGTGCACCGATGCGCAGGTCTTCGATTTTCTTGCGCGACAGCTTGCCGTAGCCCATGAACTTGGCGACGCGGTAGTACACATCGCCATTGCCTGGGGCGTAGGCGTAACCCTTGTCGATCAGGGTTTGGATCATCGCGTGCATGCCGGGAATATGGTCCGTGGCGCGCGGTTCCATGTCCGGCTTGAGGATGTTGAGGCGCGCCTCGTCCTCGTGCATCGCAGCAATCATGCGCTCGGTCAGCGCGTCGAACGACTCGCCGTTTTCGTTGGCGCGGTTGATGATCTTGTCGTCGATGTCGGTAATGTTGCGCACATACGTCAAGTCATAGCCGCTGAAACGCAACCAGCGGGTCACCAGGTCGAAGGCAACCATGCTGCGGCCGTGGCCGATGTGGCAATAGTCGTACACGGTCATGCCGCACACGTACATGCGCACCTTGTTGCCATCCAGCGGCTTGAAGACTTCTTTGGTCTTGCTGAGTGTGTTGTAGATCGTTAACACGACAACTTCCTTAAATCACTGGCCCCACGAATCACGCAAGGTCACGGTACGGTTGAATACCGGCTGACCAGGTTTCGAGTCCTTGATATCTGCGCAGAAGTAACCTTCGCGCTCGAACTGGAAACGGTCTTCCGGCTGTGCGTCGCCAAGCGATGGCTCGGCACGACAACCCGTAAGAACTTGCAGGGAGTCAGGGTTGATGTTGTCCAGGAAGCTCGCGCTGTCTTCGGCCTTTTCAGGGTTCGGCGAGCGGAACAGACGATCGTATAGGCGCACTTCGCATTCGATGCTGGCCGCAGCCGGCACCCAGTGCACGACACCTTTGACCTTACGGCCTTCAGGGTTCTTGCCCAAGGTATCCGGATCATACGAGCAACGCAGTTCGACGATGTTGCCATCGGCGTCCTTGATCGCTTCATCGGCACGGATCACGTAGCTGCCGCGCAGACGCACTTCGCCGTTCGGCTCCAGGCGCTTGTAGCCTTTTGGCGGCTCTTCCATGAAGTCATCACGGTCGATATAGATTTCACGCGCGAACGGCAGCTTGCGCACGCCGAGTTCTTCTTTCTGCGGATGACGCGGCAGTTCGAGGTTGTCGACCTTGTCTTCCGGGTAATTGGTGATCACGACTTTCAACGGGCGCAGTACGCACATGGCGCGCGGGGCGTTGGCGTCGAGGTCCTGACGGATGCTGAACTCGAGCATGCCGAAGTCGACCACGCCGTCGGAACGGTTGGTGCCGACCATGTCGCAGAAATTGCGGATCGACGCCGGGGTGTAGCCACGACGGCGGAAGCCCGACAGCGTCGACATGCGCGGGTCATCCCAGCCATGTACGTGCTTTTCATCGACCAGTTGCTTGAGCTTGCGCTTGCTGGTGATGGTGTAGTTCAGGTTCAGGCGGCTGAATTCGTACTGACGCGGGTGCGCCGGCACCGGCAGGCTGTCGAGGAACCATTCGTACAGTGGGCGGTGGCTTTCGAACTCCAGGGTGCAGATGGAATGCGTGATGCCTTCGAGGGCGTCCGACTGACCGTGGGTGAAGTCGTAGTTCGGGTAGATGCACCACTTGTCACCGGTCTGGTGGTGGTGGGCATGGCGGATGCGGTACATGATCGGGTCGCGCAGGTTCATGTTCGGCGAGGCCATGTCGATCTTGGCGCGCAGTACGCGGGCGCCGTCCGGGAACTCACCGGCGCGCATGCGGGCGAACCAGTCCAGGTTCTCTTCCACCGAACGGTCGCGGAACGGGCTGTTCTTGCCCGGTTCGGTCAAGGTGCCACGGTATTCCTTGGCTTGTTCCGGGCTCAGGTCGTCGACGTAGGCCTTGCCGGCCTTGATCAACTCCACGGCCCAGTCGAACAGCTGATCGAAATACTTGGACGCATAGCGCACTTCACCGGACCATTCGAAGCCCAGCCACTTGATGTCGCTTTCGATGGCGTCGATGTATTCCTGGTCTTCCTTGGCCGGGTTGGTGTCGTCGAAACGCAGGTGCGTGACGCCACCGAACTCCTGGGCCAGGCCGAAGTTCACACAGATCGACTTGGCGTGACCGATGTGCAGGTAGCCGTTAGGCTCTGGCGGGAAACGGGTGACGATCTGCGTGTGCTTGCCCGAATCCAGGTCCGCCTGGATGATCGGGCGCAGGAAGTTGACCGGGACGGCAGGTCCGGCCTTGGAATTCGAGGTAGGGTCGACAGTGGGCTTGCTCATAGGATCCTTGAACAGACGAAGTGCTTGGCCGGGTTAGGCCGATAAAACAAAGCGCTCATAATAGCCGAAGCGGTCAAGACACTGACAGAGCGCGGCCCAAAACTGCTGCATTAATTGCCCGGGCGGTAAAAAACCACCTCGAAATTCCTGCAGGTCACGCTAAACTGCGCGCCTTGGCTTCTGTTTAGCCAACCCGGTGAGGCGCCCAGGCGTCCAAACCCACGAATTCCCTGAAAAGAGTAGTGAACATGACTCAAGTCAAACTGACCACTAACCACGGTGACATCGTCATCGAGCTGAACGCTGAGAAAGCGCCGATCACCGTCGCCAACTTCATCGAGTACGTGAATGCCGGCCACTACGAAAACACCGTTTTCCACCGTGTAATCGGCAACTTCATGGTCCAGGGCGGCGGTTTCGAGCCTGGCATGAAAGAAAAGAAAGACAAGCGTCCAAGCATCCAGAACGAAGCGGACAACGGCCTTTCCAACGACAAGTACACCGTCGCCATGGCCCGTACCATGGAGCCGCATTCGGCCTCCGCGCAGTTCTTCATCAACGTGGCCGACAACGCCTTCCTGAACCACAGCGGCAAGAACGTGCAGGGTTGGGGCTACGCAGTGTTCGGTAAAGTCACCGAAGGCCAGGACGTCGTTGACAAGATCAAAGGCGTGCAAACCACCGGTAAATCCGGTCACCAGGACGTTCCGGTAGAAGACGTTATCGTCGAGAAAGCCGAGATCGTTGGGTGATATTGCTGATTTCAGATTTGCATCTGGAAGAGGGGCGCCCGGATATAACCCGGGCGTTTCTGGATTTGCTCCACGGCCGCGCCCGTGGCGCCCAGGCGTTGTACATTCTGGGGGACTTCTTTGAAGCCTGGGTTGGCGACGATGGGATGACACCCTTCCAGCGCTCCATATGCGCGGCTCTGCGCGAGCTGAGCGACAGCGGCACCCCGATTTTCATCATGCACGGCAACCGCGATTTCCTGATCGGCAAGGCGTTCTGCAAAGCCGCAGGTGCCACCTTGCTCAAGGACCCGAGTGTCGTGCAGTTTTATGGCGAGCCCGTGCTGTTGATGCACGGCGACAGCCTGTGCACCCGCGACGTCGGCTATATGAAGCTGCGGCGCGTCCTGCGCAACCCGATTGTACTGTTTATCCTGCGGCACCTGCCCTTGCGCACCCGGCACAGGCTGGCGCGCAAGTTGCGCAGTGAAAGCAGCGCCCAGGTCCGCATGAAAGCCAACGACATTGTCGATGTGACGCCCGAGGAAGTGCCGCGGGTGATGCAGCAGTTTGGCGTGCGTACATTGGTCCACGGCCATACGCACCGCCCGGCGATCCATAAGTTGCAGATTGGTGACCAGGCAGCCAAGCGCATAGTGCTGGGGGATTGGGACAAGCAGGGCTGGGCATTGCAGGTGGACGAGCAAGGGTTTCAGTTGGCAGCGTTTGACTTCGTTAATCCGCAACTGGCGTTGCCTGGGGCCTGAACCCCACAACACACATCAAATGTGCAAGCAGGCTTTTGTGGGAGCTGGCTTGCCTGCGATGCAGATACCTCGGTACATCAGGTACACCGAGGTGATGCTATCGCAGGCAAGCCAGCTCCCACATGGACCGAGCATATCCGTTAGTGGCCTGAAGCCTCCGGCCCGGCCTTGGCCGCAAACGGTGGTTTGGCCAGCCACACAATCACGATCAAGCCCATGAACATCCACCCCAGCAACGTGAAGTAATCCACGGTGGACATCATGTACGCCTGGCTGGTGAGGATCTGATCCAGCTGCGCATACGCCTTGTGCCCAGCCCCGCCGAGCGCCTGCAACGCATCGCGGGTTGCCGAGTCGTAGGTGGTCATGTTCTCGCTCATGTAGGCATGGTGCTGGTCGGCGCGGCGAATCCAGATCCAGGTGGTCAGCGAGGCCGCAAAGCTGCCGCCCAACGTCCGCAGGAAGGTGGCCAGGCCGGCGCCATCGGCGATTTGGGCCGGCGGCAAGTCGGACATCAAGATGCTCAAGGTCGGCATGAAGAACAGCGCCACGCCGATACCCATGAACAGCTGCACCAGGGCGATGTGGGTGAAGTCCACTTCATTGGTGAAGCCGGCGCGCATGAAGCAGCTCAGGCCAATCGCCAGGAACGCCAGGCCCGCCAGCAAGCGCAGGTCGAACTTGTGCGCGTACTTGCCCACAAATGGCGACATCAGCACCGGCAGAATCCCGATCGGCGCCACCGCCAGGCCGGCCCAGGTGGCGGTATAGCCCATCTGGGTTTGCAGCCATTGCGGCAGGATCAGGTTGATGCCGAAGAACCCCGCATAACCCAGCACCAACACAATGGTGCCGATGCGGAAATTGCGATAGGCAAACAGCCGCAGGTTAACCACCGGGTGCTTGTCGGTCATTTCCCAGATGACGAACACCGCCAGGGCTATCGCCGAAATCACTGCACCAATAATGATGAAGTTGGATTCGAACCAGTCCAGGTCGTTGCCCTTGTCGAGGATGATCTGCAAGGCGCCGACACCGACGATCAAGCTCAGCAGCCCGACGTAGTCCATCGGCTGGTAACTGGTGACCACCGGGCGTTTTTTCAGCTGCGAACGCACCACCATCACCGCAAAGATGCCGATGGGCACGTTGATAAAGAAGATCCACGGCCAGCTGTAGCTGTCGGTGATCCAGCCGCCGAGGATGGGGCCGGCAATCGGCGCCACCACCGTGACCATCGCCAGTAACGCCAGGGCCATGCCGCGCCTGGCGGGTGGGTAAACCGCAATCAGCAATGTCTGGGTCATCGGGTACAGCGGCCCGGCCACCAGGCCTTGCAGCACCCGAAAGCCGATCAGCTCAGGCATCGAGGTGGAAATACCGCACAGGAACGACGCCAGCACAAACAGGATGGTCGCCCACAAAAACAGCTTCACCTCGCCAAAGCGCCGGCTCAGCCAGCCGGTCAGCGGCAGGGCAATCGCGTTACTCACCGCAAACGAGGTGATCACCCAGGTGCCCTGCTCCGAACTCACCCCAAGGTTGCCGGAAATGGTCGGCAACGCCACGTTGGCGATGGTGGTGTCGAGCACCTGCATAAAGGTCGCCAGCGACAGGCCAATAGTGGCCATCAACAGGCTGGGTGGCGTGAAGGAGGCGTTATTGCTCATCAGCGTTGCACAGCCTTAGGCGCGGCGAGGCTGTTGTCATGGATCAATTGGCTGATCATGGCATCGGCTTCGGCCAATTGGCGGTCATACACGTTAGTGGTGAACGAGGCCTTTTGCGGTGCCTGTTGCGCCAGCACCGGGCCGCTCTGGTCGTGCAGGTCTACATTGACCACGGTGCTCAAGCCCACACGCAATGGGTTCTTGGCCAGTTCATCGGCGTTGACGTGGATACGTACCGGCACCCGTTGCACGATCTTGATCCAGTTACCGGTGGCGTTCTGCGCGGGCAGCAGCGCAAAAGCACTGCCAGTGCCGGCGCCGAGGCTGTCGACGGTGCCGGTGAATTTCACGTCGCTGCCGTAGATATCCGCTTCAATGTCCACTGGCTGGCCGATGCGCATGTTGCGCAGTTGGGTTTCCTTGAAGTTGGCGTCGATCCACAGTTGGTTCAGCGGGATCACCGCCATCAACGCGGTGCCTGGTTGCACACGCTGGCCCAATTGCACGGTGCGCTTGGCCACATAGCCGGTCACCGGTGCGATCAAGGTGCTACGCGCATTGGCCAGGTAAGCCTGGCGCAGTTGTGCGGCGGCAGCCTGCACGTCCGGGTGGGAACTGATCACCGTGTCGTCCACCAGGGCATTGGTGGTTTTCAGTTGCTGCTCAAGGTTGGTCAGCGCGTTCTTGGCGGCGGTCAGGCTGTCGCGGGCGTGGGACAGTTCTTCCTGGGAAATCGCCCCGCCCTGGGCCAGGGTTTTACGCCGGTTAAAGTTGTCCTGGGCCGTTTGCACATCGGCTTTCTGTGCGTTGACCTGGGCCTTCATACCATCAACGTTGCTGTACAAGCCCCGCACTTGCCGCACGGTGCGCGCCAGGTTGGCCTGCGCACTTTGCAGGCCGACGGCGGCGTCATTCGGGTCGAAGTTGATCAGCACCTGGCCTTCATGGACCAAGTCACCATCGTCGGCGCCGATGCTCACCACGGTGCCGGTGACCAGTGGGGTGATTTCCACCACGTTGCCGTTCACGTAGGCATCATCGGTGCTTTCGTTGAAGCGCCCGTAAAGCTCATACCAGCCCCAGACGCCCAAGACGCCGAGAATGACGATCAGCGCCAGGCCAATCAGCATGATCTTGCGTTTGCGCGGGTTGGTGTCTTTGGGTTGTTCGTTTGCTTGGGTGTTTTCGGCAGTGGCCATGACAATTACCTCAAATTATTCCGTGCGTGTGGCTGGGGTGATCGCGGCCACGTTTTCGGCGCTGTACCCGCCACCCAGGGCCTGCATCAATTGAATCGACAGATCGATCTGTGCCGCATTCAGCGTCGCCAGCTGACGCTGGGCCTGCAGCAATTGCTGCTCGATGCTGAGCACATCCAGGTAATTCCCGATCCCGGAGCTGTAACGCTGAACCCCGGTGTCGTAAGACTGCTGGGCGATGTCCGCGGCGTGTTGCTGGGCCTGGATCTGCCGACCGGTATCGCGCAATTGCGAAAGGGTGTTACCGATATCGCCCAAGGCTTGCACCAGGGTCTTGTTGTACTGGGCCACGGCCAGGTCGTAATCGGCGTCGCGGGCATCAAGGTCGGCGCGCAGGCGGCCGCCGTCGAAGATCGGCAACGAAATAGTCGGCGCGATGCTGAAGAAACGGCTGGCTGAGCCAAACATTGCATCGCCCAGCAACGACTCGGCCCCGGCGCTCGCGCTCAGGTTGAGGTTGGGGTAGAAGCGGGTTTTGCTCGCGGCGATATTCTTGCTTGCCGCCTCGACGCGCCAGCGCGCGGCGATCAAGTCCGGGCGACGGCCCAGCAACTCGGCGGGCAATACCGAAGGCACGGCGACAGCGCTGGGTTTCAACACGTTCGGACGGGTCAGCTCGCTGCCACGGTCGGGGCCTTTGCCGAGCAACACGGCGAGGGCGATCTTGGCGCTTTGCAGCTGTTTTTCCGCATCGATCAACTGCGACTGGGAGCTGGCTTCCAGGCTTTCGGTCTGCTGGTACTGGTACTGGCTGTCGATACCGGAACTCAGGCGGCGCTTGCTCAGGTCGAGCATCTGGCGGGTACGCTTGAGGTCATCGGTGGCCAGGTCACGCACGATGTGGGCCTGGCCCAGGTCGCTGTAAGCCTTGGCCACGTTGGCAGCCAAGGTCAGGCGGGCGGCTTGCTGATCGACTTCGGCGGCACGCGCCTGGCCCAAGGCAGCTTCCCAGGCGGCACGCTGGCCACCCCAGAGATCGAAGTTGTAGTTGAAGCTGGCACTGATGTTTCGCACGGTGGCGTAGGCATCGCCCTGCCCCAGCGGGTCCTGGTCTTTGGCCAGGCGCGAACGGCTCACGCCAGCGCTGGCGTCCAGGGTGGGCATGCGGGCGGCGTCGGCGGCATAGGCGGCGGCTTGCGCCTGGTGAGCGCGGGCGCTGGCGACTTGCATGTCGGGGCTGTTTTGCAGGGCTTCATGGATCAAGCCGTCGAGCTGCGGGTCGCCAAGGCTTTTCCACCAATCGGCCGTCGGCCACGCGGCGTTGGACAAGGTCACGCCACTGAGGGATTTGCCGGTTTGCAAGGTGTTGGCGTCGAGGCGTTGGCCCTGGGTGTCGAGGCCGCTGAAGTTGGCGCAACCGGCCATGCTCATCGCCACCAGCACCAGGCTAAGTGCGCGTGTGTTCATTGATTACCTACCCGCTGGATGACGATGGCGTCACCGGCCGCTACCAGAATTTTCGTGAGGATTTTTTCCAGGGTTTGCAACTCACCAGGCTCCAAGGCGCCGGCCAGTTCGTTCATCGACTGCGCGCCGATGTGCGGCAGCATGTCGGCAAGGCGTTGGCCGTCTTCGGTCAGTACCAACTGCACCTGGCGCCGATCCTGCTCGGAACGTTTGCGCGCCAGCAGGCCCTTTTGCTCCAGGCGGTCGAGCATGCGCGTCATCGAACCGCTGTCCAGCGACAGGTTTCGGCACAGCTCGGCCGGGGTGTCGACGTCAAACTGGGCAATGATGATCAACACCTTGAACTGCGCGGCCGTCACGCCGTGAGGTTCCATATGGGTGTCGATAATGCGGTCCTTGAGCAGCGCCGCCCGGCCCAGCAACAGACCGAGGTGGCAGTTGCGGAAGCTGTCAGGGGTGAAGTGGGTCATCGGAAGTCACCTTATTACTGCCTAGGCAGTGAATGTATGACAAGATGTTACTGCTTAGGCAGCGAATGTCAAATGGAATTATTAGCTTGCTTGGTAATTGAGTGATGGGTGGGGTGTTTTTTGTTTGGCTCGGTGGGTGCATATCCGTTGCTGCGGTAACGGCGGCTTAGGGTTCCGCTCTTACAGCGGGTCACTTTTGAAAAGAGCCCAAAAGTAACCAAAAGGCTCTTGCCCCACCACTCGGCACCTCGCTTAGGCTCGGTGTGCCCTCACGCAGGCTTTGGAGCGGGGGCCGCCGCGATGGGCCATCCTTGGCCCAGCGCGGCTAAACCGGCGTCCTGCCGGTTTACCCCCGCTCCAAAGCCTGCGTTCGGCCAGCGTGGTTTAACGGGGCGCCTAAGATCAAAATCAAAATCAAAATCTACAGCACGGCGGCCTAGTAGCCGACCTGAGTGGTTAGATCAAAAGCAAAGCCAAGGCGGCCTGGCAGCCGACCTGTTGTTGGAAGCTGAACTGGGTTAAATGTGGGATGGGCTTGCTCCCGATGGCGGTGTGTCAGTCAGCTAATTTGTAACTGGCCCACCGCATTCGCGAGCAAGCCCGCTCCCACATTTTGAGCTCAGTACATCAGGTAGATGTGTGCACTCGGTCAAATGTGGGAGCTGGCTTGCCTGCGATGGTATCAACTGGGTATGCCTGATGTACCGAGGTGTCTGCATCGCAGGCAAGCCAGCTCCCACAGAAAAGCAGCTCTGTTTTTGATCTGTTCCTGCTGTGCTGTTGCCCTGCTTTTGCTTCAACCACTCAGGTCGGCTACTAGGCCGCCGTGCTCTGCTTTTGATCTGCTTTTGATTTTGATCTGACAGGCCCCGTTAACCACGATGGCCGCAAGTAGGCACGGTGGAGCGGGTAAACCGGCAGGGATGCCGGTTTAGCCGCGATGGGCCAGGGATGGCCCATCGCGGCGACCCGCGGAAACGGGCCGGAGTGCGGGCATGCCGAGCCTAAGCGAGGCACCGAGTGGTGGGGCAAAGACCTTTTGGTTACTTTTGGCTGGGCCGGCATTCCGGGCGTTTGCCAAAAGTGACCCGCTGTAAGAGCGGAACCATACGAAGCCGTTACCGCAGCAACGGATATGTACTCAACCTACCCCCCCCCACACTCAACTCAAAAATCCCGCTTGTAGAAGATATCCAGCGAACTGGCCACACCACTGGCCACCTCCAGATACACCTTCTTGCTCAACAAGTAGCGCAAGGCAATGGTGCTGGCCGGCTCAAACACCCCCACCCCATAACGCAAGCTGAGTTTCTCGGTGATCTTGCCACTGGCCACCACCGACGTGTTATTGCCAGTGCCCTGGGTGTCGAGGTCAAAATCCTGAATCCCCAGTTTATTGGCAATATCCGAGGTCACCCCGGCACTGCCCATCAACCCCAGGCCCAACGCCGCTTCGGCGAGCATGTTGTTATCTTCCCCGGTGTTGTTGCGCGAACGCCCCAGCACCAAGTAAGACAGCGCATCCTCCTGAGGCATAGCCGGCTCGGAGAAGATTTGCGTGGTCGGCTGTTCAGCGCTGCCACTCAAGCGAATGCCGGCAGTCACCGTTCTGGACGGTTCAGTGACCACGCGTATGGCTTCGATATCCAGGAACGGTTGATCCAAAGGCCCTGCAAACAACAACCGCGCACGGCGCACATTGAGCCGCTGCCCGTAGGCACGGTAGCGGCCGTCGTTGAGCCACAATTCACCACGGGTGTCCATGTTGTCGCCGATATGCACCTGCCCCTGCACCTTGGCAGTGAGGCCGAAGCCGGCGAAGTTGAGCTGGTCTTCACCCACCACCACGTCGATGTCCATGGCCATCGCCATCGGCGGCTTGCCCTCCTCGGTCTGGCTGCCGACGATCACGGTGTCATCCGACACCTTGACCGTCGACGGCGGCAGTTCACGCACGGTGATATCGCCACGCGGGATGTGCACCTTGCCGGCAATCGCCAACTTGTCGTTTTTAAGGCTGATCTTCAGGTCCGGCGCCACTTCCAGCGTCGCATAAGGCTCTACCGTGACCGGCAGTTGCGAGCCCTGCAGGCTCAGGTCCACCACCAGGGCCTGGCCCCAGTCGACCTGCCCCTTCAGGCTGCCCTGCCCGGCCTTGCCGCTGCGCCAGGCGCCATTCAACTGCACGCTTTCGCCGGCGATCAACGCCTGCACATTCAAGCCTTCAAGGCTGATCGGCAGTTCCGGCCCGGAAATTTCGCCGCCGACCAAGTTCACGCTGCCGTTGACCAGCGGTGCCAGCAAACCACCGGAGATACGGCCATTGCCATTGAGCTTGCCGGTGAGTTTTTCAACCATCGGCACAAACGGCCGCGCCACCGCGAGGTCCAGGCCATTGAGGCTGAAATTACCGGTGATCGGCTTGTTCTTCGGCAGCGGGTTGATCTGCGCCTGCACCAGCAACTCGCCGAGCTGGCCGCCACGGAAATTCAGCGTGGTGTCGATGCGCTTGGGGTTGAGGGTGGTTTCCAGCTTCAAGGTGTCGTAGGGGAAATCCAGCCACTGGTCCTTGTCCTTGACGCGCAAGGTGCCGCCGCTGGCATCCACGGCGACCACACCCTTGGGGCCGCTGGCGGGCAGATCGAGCTGCACGTCGGCATTAAGCTTGCCCTGCCAGGCGAAATCCTTGGGCAGGAAGGCAGCCAGGCTGTCGATGGGGAATTGCTTGAGGTGGTAGCGCAACTTGGGCTCGGGCATCAGGCGCTGGTCTTCGCCGCACAGGCTGGCCGGCCCGGATACCCAGCAGTGCGCGGCAAACGTCAGCTTGCCGTCGGCCAGGCGTTCGATTTTCGCCGGGGCCTGCAGCTTCCAGTCCTGGCCACCGGCTTGTACATCACCGCTGGCCAGGCGCCCGCGCCAGTTGCCTTTGTCGAGGTTGCCGTCCAAGGCCAGCGCCAATTTGAGCAAGGGCCCCGCAAGGTCACGCTGGACTTTCTGGCGCTTGATATCGCCTTGGGCACTGGCGGTCAGAGTGCCGATTTGGGTTTCGCCGGCTTGGATGCCACTGCCCTTGAGGTCGATCTTCGCACTCTGGGCATTGTCGAGGGTGGCATCGAGGCTGAGGTTTTGCAGATGGTTATCGACGAATGCCAACTGCTGGCCTTTGAGGTCGAGCTTGCCTTGCGGCGCTTTGAGCGTACCAGCCACATCGACGCGCCCGTTGATTTGCCCGCGCAGTTGCGGCCACAGCTGGGCCAGGCGCGCCAGTTTGATATCGATTTGCCCAGCCAAACGTTGCTGCACGCTGCCGCTGCCGTTGATGCGGTTGTCGCCCAGGCGAATATCCAGATTGGCCAGCGTCCATTGCTCGCCCGCGCCCTCCGCCTTAGCCGCCAACACAGCGGTTTGGCCGCGCAAGCGGCCCTTGAGGTCGAGGTCGGCATTCAGCTTGAGCTGTTGGTTTTTGAATTCGCCCTTGCTGCGCAACGGCCCGGCCAAGGTGCCCGGCAACTCAGCGACCCAGTACGCCGGGTTTAACGCCGACAGGTCCAACGCGGTGTCCCAAGCGATGCCGTCGGCAAATTGCAGGTTCAGGTAGCCTTCAGCCTTACCTTGGCCGGCAGTCAGTTTCAGCTCAGGCAGGAAGACTTGCTTGAGGTCGCCACTGAACGGCGTGACCACATTGAACTTGCCGGCCGGGCCGTCGAGGTCGGCCTTGAGGTTGCCGAGGTAGTTGCCGTCTTTATAGGAGATTTCGCCATTGAAGGTACGCAACGCGACTTGAGGCTCGTCGATCAATGGATAGAGGCGATGCCAAGGGAAATCCAGCCAGTCGATCTTGGCGTCGGCGCTGAAACCTTGTTGCCAGTCCAGATTGGCGCTGAGCTTGAGGCTTTGCTTGTCGTCGCCATACAGGTCCAGCTTTGAAATCTGTGCGCCTTTGGTATCAACGCGCCCCAGGAGCAACAACGTCACCGGGCTTTTTTCGGCTGGCAATACCGCGCCGCCCGATAACGCAAAACCGTTTTTCAGATCACCCTTTGCCAAGAGCACCAGCTCATTGAATTGCAGGGTGTCGGGCAAGTCGGCAGCTGGTTTGAAAGCATCAGACTTGATCAGCAATTGCCCCGGCAAGTTTTCCGCCAGTGGTTGCAACTCAGCATAAATTTTACCGGGCAGATAGCCGCTGCTGTCAGCATCGAGCATGAGGGTCTTGAGCAAGTCGCCGTCGACCTTGAGCGCCACCTTCCACGGCGCACCGCCCGGAGCGTACGGCAGGCTAAGGTTGCCAGTGGCACTCAGCGGCCAGTCACCCGTCGGTTGCAGCAAGCCGGCGAGGTCCAGCACCAAGCCGTCGCGTTGCAGGTGCACCGAGTCGATCTGCATCCCCGCCGCCGTCCAGTGCGCCGCCAATTGCAGGCCCTTGAGCTCTTCGCTGCCGTTAAACAGCAGGCTACCAATACGAACGTCGCCCAACTGGATGGCCACCGGCAGTTTCAAGTCCGGCAGTTGGATCGGCCCACTGCTGCTCTCTTCGGTGCTGGGTGGAAACTGCAGGCTGACCTGTTCCACATCCAGCTGATTGATGCACAAGGTCATGCGCAGCAGGCACGCCGGCGACCAGTCAAACTTCGGCGCATTGAGCTCCACCCGGCGGGTGTCTTGCTGCCACAGCAGGTGATCGGCGCGCCACTGGCCACCCAAGTGGCCCTGGAAATTTTCCACCGTCAAACCCGGCACCTGGCCCAAGGCCCAACGGCTGCCAGCCTGGGTGCCGAGCACTGCCCACAGCACCAATAACACCAAGGCGAGGACCGCCACAACGGCCAGCCCCGCTATTTTCAAACCACGCATCACAGCTCAGGCCCCATGGAAAAGTGCAAACGAATGCCGCCCGGATCTTCGAGGGCATGGGCCAGGTCGAGACGAATCGGCCCGACCGGCGACACCCAACGCACACCCACGCCCACACCGGTTTTCAGGCTGGGCATTTCCAGGGTGTTAAAGGAGTTGCCTTGGTCGATAAAGGTCGCGATTCGCCATTTTTCGGCAATGGAATATTGATATTCGGCGCTCAAGGCCACCATGTAGCGGCCGCCGATGCGGTCACCACGGTCGTTCTCGGGCGACAAGGTCTGGTACTCGTAGCCCCGCACGCTTTGGTCACCACCGGCAAAGAAGCGCAACGACGGCGGCACCGACTTGTAGCCATTGGTGGCACTGCCGCCGAACTGCGCACGGCCGAGGAAGCGGTGGTTATCCCACACGGTGGTCAAGCCTTTGATCGTGGCGGTGCCGTAAAGCAGGTTGGTGTCGGAACCGAGGCCTTCCTTGGCGACCTTGGCGTCGAACATCAGGCGGTAGCCATTGTGCGGGTCGATGCGGTTGTCGCTGCGCAGGTAGGAATAGTTGATCCCCGGCATCACCAGGTTACTCAGGCCCGAGTCATTGCCCAGGCGGTATTCTTCGCGCTGGTACTTGAGCGAGATGACTCGGGTCCAGCCGCTGGGCAATTTGCTGTGCCATTCAGGGCCAAGGGTGAGCAGTTTACTCAGGGTGTCGGTGTTGGCAATTTCTTCATTCTGGTAGCCACCGGCGAAGCGCAATTTATCGGTCAGCGGCGGGTCCAGGGGAATGTCGTACCACAGGCCGACGTTTTGCCGTGGCGCCGACAGCTCGGCCTCCCAGCCATAGCTGTGGCCCTGGGGGTTGACCCAGTGGCGGGTCCAGTTGGCTTTGCCGCGCGGGCCGACGTCGGTCGAGTAACCGAGGCCCAGGCCCATGGTGCGTGGCTTGCGGGTTTCCAGTTGCACAGCCACCGGGATCACGTCGTTGGCCGAGGCCGCCGGGGTGGCGTCCACGCGCACGGCCTCGAAAAAGCCGCTCGATTGCAGGTTCTGGTTGAGTTCGGCAATCAATTCAGAGTCGTAAGGCGTGCCGTTTTTGAACGGCACCATGCGTTGCAGCAGCTCTTCATCAAACGGCGTGTCGCCGGCAAAACTGACCTTGCCCATGCTGTAGCGCGGGCCGCTGTCATAAATGAGTTCGATATCGGCGACACCCGCCTGCGGGTCCACCGACAGCTTCTGGCGGGTAAAGCGCCCGCTGAAAAAGCCGTAGCGCGAGGCCTGGTTCTGGATCAGACGCTTGGCGTCTTCGTAATGGCCATGGTTGAGCACGGCGCCGGATTTGAGGTCGCTGCTTTCGGGCACGCGAAAAGCCTTGAGGCTCGCGGCCTGGCCGTCAACCCGAATGGTCACGTTGCGCAAATGCACCGGTTCGCCGGGGTCGACGGTGAGGGTCAGCCGCGGGTTCTTGCCGCCCCTCACCTCACTGGAGATCTGCGGCTGATAGAACCCTAGCGCTTGAGCCGCCTTGCGGGCCTGCTCTTCGGCGCCTCGGCTGAAGCGCTGCAAGGCTTCTTCATCGCGATCGCCGACCCCGCCGATATAGCCTTCGATGTTGGCTTTCAACGCGTCGTTTGAAGGCTTGATCCGCACGTTCAATTCGCTTTGCGCCAAGGCGCCGCAGCTTGTGAACAGCAGAATCAAGCCGCTGGTAAATCTTCCTGGAAGCTTCATAGGCGCGGATGCTACACGAGCTGGGGAGGCTCTTTGAACCCGGAATAGTCTGAATAATTCTGTCTAAGCCATTGCAGCATGTAACGTTTGGGGATTGGGATGGAAAAACACGTGCTCCAAGACGGGTCCTATTGCGACTTCGCCGATTTCCTCATAGCCCTGGCGCTTGTAGAAATCCAGGTAGCGTGAATTACCGGTATCGAGCACTACGCCCGACGAGTGCGGGTCCTCGGCGCACCAATTGTGCACGGCTTGCAGCAGTTGCTCGCCGTAGTGTTTGCCCTGGAATTGCGGGTGAATGCCCAATAGCGGCAGCACATGCACCGACTCGGTTGGCAGGCAGGCCAGCACCGCGTGATGGTATTCCAGATAGCGCCGAGTGCCGCGCACTCCGGTACTCAGCCACATGCGCAATTGCCAGGCCCAACTTTCGGTGATGCCCAGGCGCCGCTGCGGTGGCGCGATCAGCGCGATGCCGATGAGCCGGTCGTTGACGAACAGGCCGATGGCGGGCAGCTTCTGAAAAAAATGCTGTTTGACCAGCTCACGCACCGTGGCGCGCACCCGCTGTTCATAGCCTGGCCGTTCAGCTTCAAAGATGTAGGCGAAGGTCGGCTCATGCCGGTAAGCCTGGTACAGCATGGAACGCGCCTCGCGGGAATAGCCGCTGTTGAGCAGGCGTATTTCGGCGGTGGCAGTCGAAGTGTCAGGCATACAGTCAATCTCCCTGGGCGCCACTCAAAAGATGGCGTTCTTATGGGTACGAACTTGTACGGCGTGAGTCGTTCCCAGACATTAGCAGTGCATCCACCCTAGCGCCACGCTGGCCCCCATCCGACTTGTCAGCTAGCATCGCGCTTTTGCCAGACTGGACTGCCGACCATGAAAATCGTCTCCTTCAATATCAACGGGCTGCGCGCTCGCCCTCATCAGCTGGCGGCGCTGATTGAAAAGCATCAACCCGACGTAATCGGCCTGCAGGAAACCAAGGTTCACGATGATCAGTTCCCGTTGGCCGAAGTGCAGGCTTTGGGCTATCACGTGTATTACCACGGTCAGAAAGGTCACTACGGCGTGGCCCTGCTCTCGCGTAAGCCGGCGTTGAGCCTGCACAAAGGTTTTGCCAGTGATGAAGAAGACGCCCAGCGCCGCTTTATCTGGGGCAGCTTCGCCGATGAGAACGGCACTCCCGTGACCATCATGAATGGTTACTTCCCCCAGGGCGAAAGCCGCGACCACCCGACCAAATTCCCGGCCAAGCAACGCTTCTACGAAGATTTGCAGCAGTTGCTGGAAAGCCAGTTCAGCAATGACCAGCCGCTGGTAGTAATGGGCGACGTGAACATCTCCCCGCAAGACTGCGACATCGGCATCGGCGCCGACAACGCCAAGCGCTGGCTGAAAACCGGCAAGTGCAGCTTTCTGCCGGAAGAGCGCGAGTGGATGGCCCGCCTGAAAAACTGGGGCCTGGTGGACAGCTTCCGTCACTTGAACCCCGACGTGGCCGACCGCTTCAGCTGGTTCGATTACCGCAGCCGCGGGTTTGAGGATGAGCCCAAGCGTGGGCTGCGCATTGACGTGATCATGGCGTCCAATGGCTTGCTGTCGCGCGTGAAGGACGCGGGTGTGGATTACGATTTGCGTGGTGTGGAGAAACCGTCGGACCATGCGCCGATCTGGCTTGAGTTGAGCTGACACCTACGGACTGTACGCGGTCAAATGTGGGAGGGGGCTTGCTCCCTCCCACATTTTGATCATTGAGTGTCAGTCATATTGTTGAAATCCAACTGACTTAATCTCCCGGCACTCCCTTTGGCTTAAGAAGGTGCCGGCATGATGCTGCGCGTTCTGCTCCTGTTGACCCTGCCACTCTGCGCGGTTGCTGCACCCCTGCCCCTTCCCGAACAAGGCCCTGCATTGCGCATCCAGGGTTCCAACACCATTGGCGCGGCATTGGGCCCCGCCTTGGTCAAGGGCCTGATGGAGCATCAGGGTTTGCAGGCGGTGCACAGCGAGCCTGGCGAAGGCGCCAATGAACAGCGCGTGATCGGCAAGACGCGCCAGGGCACATCGGTGACGGTCGAGGTGGCGGCCCACGGCTCCAGCACCGGGTTTACTGCGCTGAAAAAAACCAGTGCCGACCTCGCCGCCTCTTCGCGCCCGATCAAGGACCGCGAACTGGTAGACCTTGAACCCCTCGGCGACCTGAAAAGCCCCCAGGCCGAACAAGTGATCGCCATCGACGGCCTGGCCATCATCCTCAACCCGAGCAACCCTCTGAACACGCTGAATACCGAGCAGTTGGCGCAAATCTTCAACGGCGAGGTCAGCACCTGGGAGGCACTCGGCGGCAGCGGCGGCGCCATTCATTTATATGCGCGCGATGATCAATCCGGCACCTATGACACCTTCAAGGAGCTGGTGCTACGCCTGCGCGGCAAGCCCCTCGCCGGGTCGGCCAAGCGTTTCGAGTCCAGCGAAGCCTTGTCGGACGCGGTCAGCCATGACCCGCAAGGCATTGGGTTTATCGGCCTGCCGTACGTGCGCCAGGCCAAGGCAGTGGCGATTGTCGATGGCGACTCGCAGCCAATGTTGCCAGTGACCAGCCTGATTGCCACCGAGGATTACCCGCTGTCACGGCGGCTGTACTTCTACCTGCCGCCGTCAGGGCGCAACCCTTGGGCCAAGGCGTTGGTGGACTTTACCCAGAGCAGCAAGGGCCAGGCGATTGTGGCGGCCAACGGTTTTATTGCGCAGCAGGTGCAGGCCATCGGTGTGGAGCCGCGCGCCTCAATGCCCGAGGACTATCAAGCCATCGCCCGTGACGCCCAGCGTTTGACGGTGAACTTTCGTTTCGAGGAAGGCAGCGCCAGCCTGGACAACAAGGCGCGCCAGGATTTGCAACGGGTGGTGGCGTATATCAGCAGCCACGGCAAGCTCGACAAGCAGGTGACGCTGGTGGGGTTTGGCGATGCCAAGAATGATCCGCAGCGCGCCGCGTTGTTGTCGAAGTTGCGGGCCATGGCGGTGCGGCGCGAGTTGGTTAAAAGCGGCGTGGTGCTGCGTGATATTCGCGGGTTTGGCGCGCAGATGCCGGTGGCGGCGAATACGGCGGATGAGGGGCGGATCAAGAATCGGCGGGTGGAGGTTTGGGTGTATTGACCTGTAAGTTCTGCGGTGTTCAAGCTGGCCTCTTCGCGAGCAAGCCCGCTCCCACATTTTGACCGCATTCTACAGGTGGAATAAGGTCAAAATGTGGGAGCGGGCTTGCTCGCGAATGCTGGCGACGCGGTCTTATTGCCCGCTGCGCATCAGTTCTTTAGGCACATATTTACCAATCTCGAACTTGCCGATCGCCGCGCGGTGCACTTCATCCGGGCCGTCGGCCAGGCGCAAGGTGCGTTGCATGGCGTACATGTAGGCCAGCGGGAAGTCGTTGGAAACCCCGGCGCCACCGTGAATCTGAATCGCACGGTCGATCACCTTCAACGCCACGTTCGGTGCCACCACCTTGATCTGGGCAATTTCGCTTTTGGCGACTTTGTTACCGACGGTGTCCATCATGTACGCCGCCTTCAAGGTCAGCAGGCGGGCCATGTCGATCTCCATCCGCGAATCGGCGATTTTGTCGATATTGCCGCCCAGGCGTGCCAATGGCTTACCAAATGCGGTGCGGCTGACGGAGCGCTTGCACATCAGTTCCAGCGCGCGTTCGGCCATGCCCACGGAGCGCATGCAGTGGTGGATACGGCCCGGGCCAAGGCGGCCCTGGGCAATTTCGAAGCCACGGCCTTCACCGAGCAGCACGTTTTCATAGGGCACGCGCACATTGTCGAACAGCACTTCGGCGTGGCCGTGGGGGGCGTCGTCGTAGCCGAATACCGGCAATGGGCGCACGATTTTCACGCCGGGGGCGTCCACCGGCACCAAAATCATCGAGTGCTGCTGGTGACGCGGTGCATCCGGGTTGCTCAGGCCCATGAAGATCAGGATCTTGCAGCGCGGGTCGCAGGCACCGGAAGTCCACCATTTCTTGCCGTTGATCACCCATTCATCGCCCTGACGCTCAGCGCGGGCGGCCATATTGGTGGCGTCTGAGGACGCCACGTCCGGCTCGGTCATGGCGAACGCGGAGCGGATCTCGCCGCGCAGCAGCGGTTCAAGCCAACGTTGTTTCTGCTCTTCATTGGCGTAGCGCACCAGCACTTCCATATTGCCGGTGTCAGGGGCGGAGCAGTTGAACGGCTCCGGGCCCAACAGCGAGCGGCCCATGATCTCGGCCAGCGGCGCGTATTCAAGGTTGGTCAGGCCAGCGCCGAGTTCGGATTCGGGCAGGAACAGGTTCCACAGGCCTTCGGCCTTAGCCTTGGCTTTCAACTCTTCCATGATGGCGGTGGGCTGCCAGCGATCACCTTCGCTGACCTGGCGTTCGAACACCGGCTCGGCCGGGTAAACGTAAGCGTCCATGAACGCGGTGACGCGCTCACGCAGTTCCTGAACCTTGGGCGAATAGGCGAAATCCATGAGCAGCTCCCTTCTCTGAGAGGTTGTTTAGGTCATGCAATCGATGCTAGAACAGCGCTGATAATTTACCTAGCCTATTCTCGGCGTGTATTAACATTCATCACCGATATATGATCGGCGTATGAACACCTAACAATAAGAGCGTAACGAAATGAATCTGAGCAAGGTCGACCTCAACCTCTTTATTGTCTTCGACGCGATCTACACCGAAGCCAACCTGACCCGCGCCGGGCAGATCGTCGGCATCACCCAGCCGGCGGTGTCCAACGCACTGGCACGCCTGCGCGAGACCTTCAACGACCCGTTGTTCGTGCGTACGGCCCAAGGCATGGTGCCTACGCCCATGGCGCAGAACATCATCGGCCCGGTGCGCAACGCGCTGTCGTTGCTGCGGGTGTCGGTGCAGGAAAGCCGGATTTTCAACCCGCAACAGGCGGCCAAGACGTATCGCATCAGCATGACCGACCTCACGGAGGCGGTGATTCTGCCGCTGCTGTTCCAACGCCTGCGCCGCCTGGCGCCGACGGTGGTGATCGAGAGCTTCCTGTCCAAACGCCGCGAAACCACCAAGGAACTGGCTGCCGGGCGCCTTGATTTTGCTGTGGACGCGCCACTTAACACCGACCCGCAAGTGCGCCACGTCAAGCTGATGGAAGACCGCTACGTGTGCGCCATGCGCAAGGGTCATCCGATGGCGGGCAAGGACAAGTTCAGCCTGGATGACTACCTGTCGCTGACCCACATCCATATCTCCAGCCGTCGCAACGGCCTGGGCCACGTTGACCTGGCGCTGGGCAAAATGGGCATCCAGCGCAAGATCGCCCTGCGTTCCCAGCATTACCTGATGGCCTCGCAAGTGTTGCAGCAGACCGACATGGTGATGACCGTGCCCGAGCGTTTCGCCCGTCGCCATGAACTGCACTGGTTCAACCTGCCGGTCAACGACGTGCCGCCGGTGGAAACCCACCTGTACTGGCACGAAAGCACCGACCAGGACCCGGCCAACCGCTGGATGCGTGAGCAGATGATCGAGTTGTGCCAGCAGGTGACGGCGCATGAGAAGAAACTGGATGGCAAGCAAGCCTGACCGCTTGTGTGGCGAGGGAGCTTGCTCCCGTTGGCCTGCGTAGCGGGCCCAGCTTTTGGGGCCGCTTCGCGGCCCAGCGGGAGCAAGCTCCCTCGCCACAAGATAAGTGTCCATGCGGGCTATTTGCTTGACGCTCACGTCAACCTGCCATTAGCTTAGCGCCAAGACCTTCTTGAGCGCCCCCATGAGCACGACCTACAGCATTTCCGACCTCGCCCGCGAGCTCGACATCACCACCCGCGCCATTCGCTTCTACGAAGAACAAGGCCTGCTGGCCCCAGAGCGCCGGGGCCAGGAGCGCATCTACTCGGCGCGGGACAAGGTCAGTCTCAAGCTGATCCTGCGAGGCAAACGTATCGGCTTCTCCCTGGCGGAATGCCGCGAGCTGATCGAGCTTTACGACCCCAGCAGTGGCAACCACATCCAACTCAACAGCATGCTGGCCAAGATCGCCGAGCGCCGCGAACAACTTGAGCAACAACTGCTGGATATCGAACAGATGAAGCTGGAACTGGACACCGCCGAAGAGCGCTGCACCCAGGCCCTGGCGCAGACCATCAGCCAGGTTGGCCAATAACCAGAAGGTAGCCCTCATGTCCCTCCCCTCACACGTGCGCCTGGTTGAAGTCGGCCCGCGCGACGGCTTGCAGAACGAAGCCCAGCCGATCAGCGTGGCCGATAAGGTCCAGTTGGTGGACGCCCTCACTCACGCGGGCTTGAGTTATATCGAAGTCGGCAGTTTTGTGTCGCCCAAGTGGGTGCCGCAGATGGCCGGCTCGGCCGATGTGTTTGCGCAGATACGGCGCAAACCTGGGGTCACCTACGGCGCGCTCACACCGAACCTGCGTGGCTTTGAAGATGCATTGGCTGCCGGTGTGAAGGAAGTGGCGGTGTTTGCGGCCGCATCCGAGGCGTTTTCCCAGCGCAATATCAACTGCTCGATCAACGAAAGCCTGGAGCGCTTTGCGCCGATCATGGCGGCGGCCAAACAGCACGGCATCAGCGTACGTGGGTATGTGTCGTGTGTGTTGGGTTGCCCTTACGAAGGTGAGATTGCGCCGGAACAGGTCGCGGCGGTCGCGCGCGAGCTGTATGCGATGGGCTGCTATGAGGTTTCCCTGGGCGACACCATTGGCACCGGCACGGCGGGCGCCACACGGCGGCTGTTCGAGGTGGTTGGTGCGCAGGTGCCACGGGACACGTTAGCCGGGCATTTCCATGATACCTACGGCCAGGCGATCGCCAATATCTACGCCAGCCTGCTAGAAGGCATCAATGTGTTCGACAGCTCTATCGCGGGCCTCGGCGGCTGCCCTTACGCCAAAGGCGCCAGCGGTAACGTCGCCACCGAAGATGTGGTGTACCTGCTCAATGGCCTGGGTATCGATACCGGTATCGACCTGGAGGCGTTGATTCGTGCGGGCTTGCAGATCAGTCGTGCAGTGGGCCGCCCCACCGGTTCCCGCGTGGCCAAGGCGCGAACCGCCGGTTGAGTAGCTTAGCCGTGACAATGTGTTACCGCCCGCCTACACATCGAGTAACACGGGAACATATTTTGTCGCGTTTGCCGCAGGAAATTTCTTACCAAAAATCTATATCGTTGTTTTTAAAGACTTTTTAAAAGTTGGCACGCGTTCTGCTATCTCTATTGCATAACAAGAATAAAAAGCACCAAACCTAATAAAAATAAGACGAAACGACTCTGACATAACAAAAACAACACGGCAGAGACGCAGCTAACAGATTTTTTTGGAGAAGATGTGCTTCGCAGGGTACGGCGTGCCGAAACCCGCAACCGGTTAGAGAAAAATAAAACTACCTCAGGTAGCTACCCACTGGTTGGATCGATAACGAAGAAGCAGATCAGCGCTCAAAAAAATACGTTTGCTCTTGACCCCGGATGGGGGTCGCCCAAAACAGCAGCAAAGGGTAACGGTTGCCAAAAACAACAATAGACCGCCCCTCAATAATAAAAAAAGAGCACGCAACGACAAATTAAAGGGGACCCTCGGGTCCCCTTTGTGCTTCCTGACGCACAGGTTCAGAGGGGCACGGGTCGGTCCAGTATTGATTGCGTAACCGACTCCAGAGCCCGCTTTTCCTCTATCGCCCAACGCTCTCCCAACGCAACGCGTTGCGTGGATAGGAAGTTGACGTGCGGCAAACCCGAAGGCCCGACAATCTGCGGGCGCTCCAAATCAAAAAGCCTCATGACGACTTCCAACGCCTCGTTGATATCCTCCAGATGCGAGCTACGCGCCTGCGCGTTCTCGGTTCCGTAATAGTCCCCGAGGCTAATTTCGAGGTCATCCAGCGCCGACGATTTCTCTTGAAGCAACTCTTTGGTTGTACTGAAGCGTTGCTCAATGTCTTTGGAATAGAGACTCCTCAGGTGATTCTCCCAGAAGGTTTCTTCCACTAAAAAACGCGCGAGCGCGCCCGGCACGGTTTCCTTCGCCAGGACGGTATCGCCGGCTTCGCGGATAAGCGTTGCACTGACCGGGTAATGGTCCCCATACGCAATGAGGCGCGGCTGAAGCGGTAGCTTGAGCCTATCGGCCAGGGAGGTTCGATAAACCAGGTCCACCTCGATACCTTCACTGAAAGGCGCTCTGTGCCAATCCACGACACCTGCCGTGTTCGCAATTTCGCGTGCCTCGCGCTCGGCGTTACCGGCAGCCTGGAGCCCGGCCGCCCCCAACTCTGCGGCGGCTTGCGCGGTATCTGCAGCCGCTGTTGCCGCCCGTGCGGCCTCGGCCAAATCAGTGGCGTTGGGCAAGCCTTGTTCGCCAGCGGCCGTCGCAGCCTTCATCACCGCATCAGCAGCGGCACGTGCGTGTAACGCCGATTCGCGCGCCGCAATATCAGCGCTGACCAGTTTATCCAGCTCTACCAGGCGAAAATGGCCTCTGCCCAGCGCTATCAAACTCGGTTCAACCTGCACAGTACCCGCGTCAAGCCCGGCTTTATGAATCCGCGCCTGAAGACACAGCTTGAACAACACATCGGTGCGTTGGTCCGTACAGGTCCCAGGGGCATCGACCTCCTGGAAAATGTCCCGCCGCAGCGCCTCATCATCCGACACATCCTTTATCAGCTCCCAGACTTGCTCAGCGAGTCCAGTACGCGCACTCGCTGCCTTGTAAGTCGCTGAACGGGTCATATCCGTAATCAACTGAAAAAAGGCATCAGACCCAGGCTCCACCCGAAGGTCCTGCCATCGCTGTCTCAGTTGTATTTCTTGAGCGGCTGGCATTTCATTAAGCCAAGTCAACAAAGCAATGTTCTCAGTGACAGAGCGCGTAGGCGCCCTGTCGAGCAATGCCACACCGCTACGCAGTCGATAGGCTGCAATTCGATCCAGGGTGTTCTGCGACAACTGTGGATTCTCACCCAACGTTGTCCCCCTGTTCTGCGCCTCTGTGCGCTGAAAGAGCGTGTCAGGCAGCTCCACCAGCAGGTTTCTACGCAAGTCCAGACGCCCTAACCCTCGAAGCTCCAGCGCTCCAACGGGCACATCGCTCAAATTGCAATTGCCCAGGTAGAGTTGATCCAACCCTTGCATAGCGCTTACGTCCGGCGCCAGCAACAGTGGGTTGTTCGCCAGTGAGAGCACCCGCAACTGGTTCAAGCGCGCCAACGCCGCCACGCTGTCCTCGGTCAACTGCAGCTGGTTGGCCTCCAGGTACAACTGGGTGAGCCCGCTCATGCTGCCAATAATCTTCGGCAGGCGTGTCAGGCGGTTTCCATTTAAAACCAGGTGGCGTAGCCCCTTGAAGGAACCCAGAAACTCCCCGACGTTATCGGACAGCCCCATGCGCAGTAGAGACAGTCTCGATACATGTGGCATTTCAACCGTCAGCGTCGGCAAGTCTTCGACAAACCAGTCGCTGAGGTTCAAGGCGTAACCGGTCACTTCCCCCGCATTATTGTGAACACGCTCGGTACGTCGCTGCCAGCACGCCTTGATCCGCTCTGCCACTTTCAACTTATTCGGGTGAGTACCTGCCCATTGCTTCAAGTCCTCGCTCAATCGGTCGAACTCGACCTCCATCCGGCGAACCTCCTTGAGCATGAAGGCGTCCCCCTGCCCCTTGACGTTCAGGTATTCCTCTATTTGCTCCAGCGTCGAACCGGGATAGAGCCTGTGAGCTTCGAAGCGGCATTGGAACGCACGCGTTGACGGCACTGCCGCGCTGTAACCCGGCGCACCGTGGGCCAATGCCATCGGCGATTGATGGTCCTGCCTGACGGCAGGCATATCGAGGGTGCTGCGTAATTCGTCAGGGTTGAGCGCCCGTTGCTGCAAGGCTCGGCGCAAATTCGTCCAGCGCGTGTCCACAGGGAAAACCATGACCTCTGCATCTGGCGTGGGCACCATTCTAAACAGTGTCTCGTAGAACCTTTCAGTGGAATAGGTGTGCATTGCACTCCCTACTTCACCATCAGCATGTTTGACGTAGACATTGGGCCAATCGGCCTTAGGCGGCCCGATGCTGTCCAACAGCGGCCCTCTGGGCGAACCGTCACGCAACTCGACACGCAGCGTGTCCGGCCACCCCGGCATATTTTTAAGGGTGTGCAGGGCGAGACGCGCCATGTCTTCGCTGGTCTTTTCATACAAGAAGAGGCCATCGTAGGCGCGTTGCAGCCGAAACGCGTCCAGGTATTCGCGTGCCTCTTGCGAAAGCTGCAACGGAGGGCGTTTTGTCGTACTCAGTTGCCGGCGTTGAGTCTCATCCATATGTTCCAGCAATTGCTCTACCGCACCTGCAGGCAACGTGGGAAACGCCTCCTGCACCCACCGCGCAGGCTCGTCCGGGCTCTGCGGTAGGGCATCCAACAACTCATCACGCCTGTATCGGGCGGCCAGTACCAGTCGCAGGCGCAACCTCGACAGGGTCGCGCCGGGATCGCGCGGGCGCTGCAACAGTTTGCTCAGCTCTTGTGCGTAACTGCCCAAGGACGGATTTTTACGCTGCCCTTCGCGCAGCCGGGCTTCCTGGACATCCTCCCCCAACAAGACCTTCAACTGTTCGTCGTTCAGCTCCGCGACCACCGTGTCGAGCAACTGCCCGCTGTACAACGCCTGCTCGCTGATCGCGACTTGGGCCAGCGCGTGGGAACCGGCGGGCGCCTGATAGATCGTATTGCCTTGTTCGGTGCCGATGACACTCAGGCCTCTGGATGATGGCCAGATTTTTTCGTGGGTCATCAGTTCCAACTGCAGGTCAGGATCTGCCTGGCTGTAGACCGCGGGGTCGCGGCTGAGCATCTGTTCAATAAAGCTGCCGTAACGACGATCATTTTGAAAACGTCGGATGCTCTCGGCCAATAGCGGTGGCGGTGGCGCCAGGTCGATATACATCTTGCGCAACTGATCTTCCTGAATGCCGCTGACTTGGTAAACCTGCTCTAACTGCTCGTCGCTGAGCCCGTCCACCGCAGGGCCGATACGCCGCATAAGCGTGCGCCGGTCCCAACTCAGCGGTTGTTCGAATTCGTGTACCCAGGCGCCCCTGCCGTTATGCGTGGCGCGTGGCGCATAGCGGCGCGAATCGCTGGGGTGGCGCAGGGTGAACGCGTCATCTGCACCCGCCATTTCGTAAAAACGCCCCTCCTGCGCCGGCAGGTAGCGTTTACCGGCATGGGCATACAACCCCATGGAATCCGGGCGCGCACCCGGCGGTAACACCACGGCTTGTTGATAATCGTCCAAGCTCGGTCTCGCCAGGCGTGTTTTCCCTTGCGGGGAAACTACATGCACCCAGCCTTTGACATACTCGGATTCACTGATGACCGGAATCAGCTTGTGCCCGGCAGCCACAAACGCCAGGTTCAGCACGATCCCCGATACGTGGGCCCACGCCTCTTTCGTATCACCTGCGCGAATGGTGGAAACGGTCTCCTCAAGCTCATACATCATTTGGATGGCACCGACCATCATCATCAAAGGGCCTAACCCCGGCACAACGAATGAGGCCAGATTGAAGACATCCAGCGCCGCACTGCCGACGGCCTGCAACCATTTGCGCTGGGCGCGCGTGTCTTGATCAGCGGTGGACACCACCAAGGCCTTGGCGTTATTGCGGATCAGGGTGAGTTTCTGCTGCGCCCAGGCGTACCAATCGACGTAGTACGTTGTTTCGAATAACCGAGGCCGGTGGTGCCCTGCCGTGCTATCCAACGTGAAGTCGTCCTGGGTCTCATGCGTGTCGTAAGGATCGAGGAAGCGTTTGACCGCGGTAAAAAACTCGTTCTGGTGCTCCACCGGGATAAATTGACTAAAAAACACCCGGTACTTGAATGAACAAAGGCGTTTGGCCAAATCATCGGCCACTTTCCACAGCGAGGTGTATTCCAGCAGCGGGGTGTCGGGGTCGCCTGGCACGTAAAGCACGAAGTTCTCACTGCGCGGGGCCTCGGTGTAAAACAACATGACCTGCCTGGTTTGGACACCCTCGATTGTCGGCGTGGAACACAGCATATCAAGGCCTCTCCAGGTCACGACCTTGCGCCCCAGGCGATACGCGGAGTAGTCCATAAGCATCTGGAAACTGTCGGCTTCGATCTGTTTACGCGCCAGCGCGATCCGGGCCTGCGCCTCCAATTGTGCTTTTTGATAAGTGACCAGTTCCCCAAGCATTGCCGTGGCTGCAGCGCCTGTTTCGGTGCCCGGTTTATCAACGGGTACCAGCACTGAATTGACATGCGCCTGGTACTGCTTACCCAGATCAAGGCTGCGACAAAGCTGCGCAAACCGATAGGCCGGCAGCGTCAGCTCAAGCTGTTTGACGGCAAATTCGGTCGGCAATATGTCGCCTTTGCCCTGGAAGTCGAACCGAGTGATCAGCTGGCAATCGTCGCATGGCCCTTTTAGCGCTTCGCTAGCAGAGAAGTTACCCATGGCGGCCTCCAGCAGCGTGATACCGGAGTAGTAATAGTCCCTTGGCCCGCCCACGCCTGTGGCAAACGCAAATGCCCCTCCCAGGTCGCTGCGCTCTTCGCGACCGTTGTCATAGTAGAACTTGCGCGCGTAAAAGGTTCTTCGTACATCCAAATCAAGATTGAGCTGGTTTTTTATCGCCTTGACCAATAACGGCTCGACAAACTCGACGCTGTCCTTGAGCCCATCAAACACCCGATCAATCGCATTCAACGCAGCCCAACCGTCGGCATGGGCTGCATGGAGGGTTTCACGCGAAAAGGTATCGGCGGTGAGGTAAAAGTCCGGCACTTCAAGTGCCAATTCAGCCAATTCGCGCTTGCGGCGCAGCGAAGAATCGGCATACCAATCAGGGATGTGCTCCCTGATCGGACCGGCGTGAATACTGTGTACGTCTACACGTGCGTTGACGCTGTCTATATCGGCCATATCAGGTCCAAAGAGGGTTATCAAAGGACCAATTTAAAGTGCTGCCTTTGTGCCGGGGGCTAAGTAGTTAACGCCTCAGTTCTTCGATGCTGATTTCGCGCATGCGAAATTTCTGGATCTTGCCCGTCACCGTCATCGGAAACTCATTCACGAACTTGAAATGCTTGGGCATCTTGAAGTGTGCAATGCGGCCCTTGCACCAGGTTTGCAACTCCAACTCGTTGGCCACATGGCCGGGATGGAACTTGACCCAGGCGACGATCTCTTCACCGTAACGCTCATCCGGGATGCCGATAATTTGCACGTCTGCCACCGCCGGGTGGGTGAAGAAAAACTCTTCCAGCTCGCGCGGGTACACGTTTTCACCCCCGCGAATAATCATGTCTTTGTTACGCCCGGCGATGCACACATAGCCGTGCTCGTCCATGGTCGCCAGGTCGCCGGTGTGCATCCAGCCGGCCTCATCGATGGCGTCGCGGGTGCCGTCGGGGTTGTTCCAGTAGCCGAGCATTACGCTGTAGCCACGGGTGCACAATTCGCCGATTTGACCGCGCTCAACCGTATTGCCGTCGGTGTCGATGATCTTGTTTTCCAGCTGCGGCTGGGTACGGCCGACGGTGGTGACGCGGCGTTCCAGGTCGTCATTGGCGCCGGTCTGCAGCGACACCGGGCTGGTTTCGGTCATGCCGTAGGCGATCTGCACCTCGCCCATGTGCAACTCGCTGATCACGCGGCGCATCACCTCGATGGGGCACGTGGCGCCGGCCATGATACCGGTGCGCAAGCTGGCCAGGTCAAACTCGCCCCGGCGTGGGTGATCGAGCAAGGCGATAAACATAGTGGGCACACCGTACAGCCCGGTGGCGCACTCTTCGGCGACGGCGCTTAAGGTCAGCAGCGGGTCGAAGCCGTCATTGGGGTAGATCATGGTGGTGCCATGCGTGATACAGCCGAGGTTGCCCATGACCATGCCGAAGCAGTGATACAGCGGCACCGGAATCACCAGGCGGTCCTGCGCGGTGAGGCCCAGGCTTTCGCCGACCATGTAACCGTTATTGAGAATGTTGTGGTGACTGAGGGTGGCGCCCTTGGGGAAACCGGTGGTGCCGGAGGTGTACTGGATGTTGACGGCTTGATCGAAGTGCAGGCTGGCCTGGCGTGTGTGCAGCTGTTCGGGCGGCACGCCTGCGCCGAGGGCTGCCAGCTGCGACCAGGGCAAAAATTCGCGCGGCGGGCTGGGGTCGAGGCTGATTATTGCGCGCAGGTCCGGTTGCAGTTCCTGCAGCATGGCGTGGTAATCGGAGCCCTTGAACGACCCGGCGCACACCAGCCATTGGCAACCGGATTGTTTGAGCACGTAGTCCAATTCACTGCTGCGGTAGGCCGGGTTGATATTGACCAGGATCACGCCAAGCTTGGCGCTGGCAATTTGGCTGATGCACCACTCGGCGCAATTGGGTGCCCAGATGCCCAGGCGGTCGCCGGTTTGCATGCCCAAGGCCAGGAACGCACGGGCGTGCAGATCAACCGTCTCGGCCAGTTGCCGCCAGGTGTAGCGGCGCTGCTGATGGCGCACTACCAAGGCTTCGCCATCGGCATATTGCGCGACAGTTTGGTCAAAGGCTTGGCCAATGGTCATGGCCAGCAGGGCCTTGTCCTGAGCGCCACGGCTGTAGCTCTGATTGGGTTGATGCATAACGACCCCTGTTGTCTTTTTTGTAGGTTGACGTAAACGTAAACTACGATTGACAGCGCCGTAACGCAAGCTTACGTTAACGTAAAGGTGAGCGCCCTTCCCTGGCGCGTTTTCCACACAACAACAAAGCTCACATTAAGGTGCCTGTCCATGAGTTACCCGTCCCTGAACTTCGCCCTCGGCGAAACCATCGACATGCTGCGCGACCAGGTGCAGTCCTTCGTGGCCAAGGAAATCGCGCCCCGCGCGGCTCAAATCGACAGTGACAACCTGTTCCCCGCCGATATGTGGGGCAAGTTCGGTGACATGGGCTTGCTCGGCATCACGGTGCCGGAAGAGTACGGCGGCGCCGGCCTCGGCTACCTGGCCCACGTGGTCGCCATCGAAGAAATCAGCCGCGGTTCGGCCTCGGTAGGTTTGTCTTACGGCGCCCACTCCAACCTCTGCGTGAACCAGATCAACCGCAACGGCAGCCACGAACAGAAGCTCAAGTACTTGCCAAAGCTGATCAGCGGCGAACACATCGGCGCCCTCGCCATGAGCGAACCGAACGCCGGCTCCGACGTGGTCTCAATGAAACTGCGCGCCGACAAACGCGGCGACCACTATGTGCTCAACGGCAGCAAGACCTGGATCACCAACGGCCCCGACGCCAACACTTACGTGATCTACGCCAAGACCGACCTGGAAAAAGGCGCTCACGGCATCACCGCGTTTATCGTCGAGCGCGACTGGAAAGGCTTCAGTCGCGGCAACAAGTTCGACAAGTTGGGCATGCGCGGCTCCAACACCTGCGAGCTGTTTTTCGATGACGTTGAAGTGCCCGAAGCCAACATCCTTGGCGCCTTGAATGGCGGCGTGAAAGTGCTGATGAGCGGCCTCGATTACGAACGGGTGGTGCTGGCGGGCGGCCCGATCGGCATCATGCAGGCGTGCATGGACCTGATCGTGCCGTACATCCACGACCGTAAGCAGTTCGGCCAGAGCATCGGCGAATTCCAGCTGATCCAGGGCAAGGTTGCCGACATGTACACCCAACTCAACGCCTGCCGCGCTTACCTCTACGCGGTGGCGCAGGCTTGCGAGCGCGGCGAAACCACGCGCAAGGATGCGGCCGGGGTCATCCTGTTCAGCTCCGAGCGCGCCACGCAAATGGCCCTCGACGCGATCCAGATTCTGGGCGGCAACGGCTACATCAACGAATTCCCCGCCGGACGCCTGCTGCGTGATGCCAAGCTGTACGAGATCGGCGCCGGCACCAGTGAGATTCGGCGGATGTTGATCGGTCGCGAACTCTTCAACGAAACCCGCTGAGGAGCGCGCCCATGGCCACCTTGCACACCCAGCTCAACCCGCGCTCGGCGGAATTTGCCGACAACAGCGCGGCGATGCGCCTACAGGTCGACGCCCTGCACTGCCTGCTCGCCCAGGTGCAGCAAGGCGGCGGCGCCAAGGCCCAGGAGCGGCACACCTCGCGTGGCAAACTGCTGCCTCGCGAGCGCATCAATCGCTTGCTCGACCCCGGTTCACCGTTCCTTGAGCTCAGCCAACTGGCCGCGCATCAGGTGTATGGCGAAGAAGTGCCCGCTGCCGGGGTGATTGCCGGGATCGGCCGGGTCGAAGGCGTGGAGTGCATGATTGTCGCCAACGACGCCACTGTGAAAGGCGGCTCCTACTACCCGCTCACGGTGAAAAAACACCTGCGCGCCCAGACCATCGCCGAGCAGAACCGTCTGCCGTGCATCTACCTGGTCGACTCCGGTGGCGCCAACCTGCCGCGTCAGGATGAAGTATTTCCCGACCGCGAGCACTTCGGGCGGATCTTCTTCAACCAAGCCAACATGAGCGCCCAAGGCATCCCGCAGATCGCCGTGGTGATGGGCTCGTGCACCGCTGGTGGCGCGTATGTGCCGGCCATGGCCGACGAAGCGATCATGGTGCGCCAGCAGGCGACCATCTTCCTCGCCGGCCCACCGCTGGTGAAAGCGGCGACCGGCGAAGTGGTCAGTGCCGAAGACCTCGGCGGCGCCGACGTGCACTGCAAGATCTCTGGTGTGGCCGACCACTATGCCGACAGCGATGAACACGCCCTGGCCCTGGCCCGGCGCAGCGTGGCCAACCTCAACTGGCGCAAACAGGGCGAGCTGCTGCAGCGCACGCCGGTGGTGCCGCTGTACAGCAGCGAAGAGCTTTACGGGGTGATCCCGGCCGACGCCAAACAGCCCTTCGATGTGCGCGAAGTGATCGCGCGGCTGGTCGACGGTTCGGTGTTCGATGAGTTCAAAGCGCTGTTTGGCACCACGCTGGTGTGTGGTTTTGCGCACCTGCACGGCTACCCGATTGCGATCCTGGCCAACAACGGCATTCTGTTCGCTGAAGCCGCGCAAAAAGGCGCGCACTTTATCGAGCTGGCCTGTCAACGCGGGATTCCCCTGCTGTTCCTGCAGAACATCACCGGCTTTATGGTCGGCCAGAAGTACGAGGCCGGCGGCATCGCCAAGCATGGCGCCAAACTGGTCACGGCGGTGGCCTGCGCCAAGGTGCCGAAATTCACGGTCATCATTGGTGGCAGTTTTGGTGCCGGTAACTACGGCATGTGCGGCCGGGCCTATGACCCGCGCTTCCTGTGGATGTGGCCAAACGCGCGCATCGGCGTGATGGGCGCCGAACAAGCGGCCGGCGTGCTGGTGCAGGTCAAGCGTGAACAAGCCGAACGCGCGGGCACCAGCTTGCGCGCCGAGGAAGAAGCGGCGATCAAGCAGCCGATCCTCGACCAATATGAAACCCAGGGCCACCCCTACTACTCCAGCGCGCGCTTGTGGGATGACGGTGTCATCGACCCGCAGCAAACCCGTGAGGTGCTGGCCCTGGCCTTGTCCGCTTCGCTGAACGCCCCCATCGAGCCGACCCGCTTCGGCGTGTTCCGCATGTAAATGGAGCTGTACCCATGAGCGATTTCAACACCCTCGAACTGATCACCGACAGCCGTGGTTTTGCCACGCTGTGGCTCAGTCGCGAAGCCAAGAACAACGCGTTCAACGCCGAAATGATCCGCGAGCTGATCATTGCCCTCGACCACGTGCAGGGCGATCCAGCCCTGCGTTTCCTGGTGCTGCGCGGGCGCGGCAAGCACTTCAGTGCCGGTGCAGACCTGGCCTGGATGCAGCAATCGGCCGAGCTGGACTACCACACCAACCTGGACGACGCGCGCGAACTGGCGGAGCTGATGTACAACCTGGCCAAGCTGAAAATCCCGACCCTGGCGGTGGTGCAAGGTGCCGCCTACGGTGGCGCGCTGGGCTTGATCAGTTGCTGCGACATGGCGATTGGCGCGGATGATGCACAGTTCTGCTTGTCAGAAGTGCGCATCGGCCTGGCCCCGGCGGTGATCAGCCCGTTCGTGGTGCAGGCCATCGGCGAACGCGCGGCGCGGCGTTATGCGCTGACCGCCGAACGCTTTGGCGGCCAACGTGCGCGCGACATCGGCCTGCTGGCGGAAAGTTACCCGGCCGGCGAGCTGGACCAACAGATCGAAAACTGGGTGGCCAACCTGCTGCTCAACAGCCCGGCGGCAATGCGCGCCAGCAAGGACCTGCTGCGTGAAGTGGGCAACGGCGCCCTCACCCCGGCCCTACGGCGCTATTGCGAAAACGCCATTGCGCGGATTCGCGTCAGCGCCGAGGGCCAGGAGGGCTTGCGCTCGTTCCTGCAAAAACGCCCGCCCAGCTGGCAAGCGCAGGAGCCGCGTTCATGAGCACACTGACCACCGTACTGGTGGCCAACCGCGGCGAAATTGCCTGCCGGGTAATGCGCACGGCCAAGGCCATGGGCCTGACCACGGTGGCCGTACACAGCGCCACCGACCGCGATGCACGCCACAGCCGCGAGGCCGACATTCGAGTCGACTTGGGCGGCAGCAAGGCCACTGACAGTTACCTGCAGATCGACAAGCTGATTGCCGCCGCCCAGGCCAGCGGCGCCCAGGCGATCCATCCGGGCTATGGTTTTCTGTCCGAAAACGCCGGCTTCGCGCGCGCGATTGAAGCGGCGGGCCTGATATTCCTCGGCCCGCCCGCCTCGGCCATCGATGCCATGGGCAGCAAATCAGCCGCCAAGGCGTTGATGGAAACCGCCGGCGTGCCACTGGTGCCGGGTTATCACGGCGAAGCCCAGGACCTGGACACCTTCCGCGACGCCTGCGAACGTATCGGCTACCCGGTGCTGCTCAAGGCCACCGCAGGTGGCGGCGGCAAAGGCATGAAGGTCGTCGAAGACGTCAGCCAACTGGCCGAAGCCTTGGCGTCGGCCCAGCGTGAGGCGCTGTCGTCCTTCGGCAATGGGCAGATGCTGGTGGAAAAGTACCTGCTTAAGCCGCGCCATGTGGAGATCCAGGTGTTCGCCGACCAGCACGGCCACTGCCTGTACCTCAATGAGCGCGATTGCTCGATTCAGCGTCGTCACCAAAAGGTCGTGGAAGAAGCGCCGGCGCCGGGCTTGAGTATTGAGCAGCGCAAAGCCATGGGCGAGGCCGCTGTGCGCGCGGCCCAGGCCATCGGTTATGTGGGGGCGGGCACGGTGGAGTTCTTGCTGGACGCGCGTGGCGAGTTTTTCTTCATGGAGATGAACACGCGCCTGCAAGTCGAGCATCCGGTGACCGAGGCGATCACCGGCCTCGACCTGGTGGCCTGGCAGATTCGTGTCGCCCAGGGTGAGCCCCTGCCGATCACACAAGAACAGGTGCCGTTGATCGGGCATGCGATTGAAGTGCGCTTGTATGCCGAAGACCCGGCCAATGATTTCCTGCCGGCCACCGGGCACTTGGCGCTGTACCGCGAATCTGCGCCAGGCCCGGGGCGCCGCGTGGACAGCGGCGTAGCACAAGGCGACAACGTCTCGCCGTTCTACGACCCGATGCTCGGCAAGCTGATTGCCTGGGGCGAAGACCGGGAACAGGCGCGCCTGCGGTTGTTGAGCATGCTTGATGAGTTTGCCGTCGGCGGGCTCAAGACCAACCTGGGCTTTTTACGGCGGATCATCGGCCATCCGGCGTTTGCGGCAGCGCAGCTGGATACCGGATTCATTCCGCGCTACCAGGACGACCTGCTGCCGGTGCCGGGTGTGTTGAGTGATGAGTTCTGGCAGGCGGCGGGCGCGGCGTTTATGCAAAGTTTGCCCGCTGGGCTTGGCCCGTGGGCAGATACGCGGGGTTTTCGTGCGGGGTTGCCCGCCGAGGTGTCAGTGCATTTGAGCTGCAATGGGCAGGATCGGCTGGTGAGGTTGGATGGCGCCAGCGCGCAGTGGCGGGACGAGCAACTGTTGATCGAACACAATGGCGTGCGCCGCGCTCATCTGGCAGTGCGCAGCGAAAGCTGTGTGTACGTGCGTTGGCACGGCGAGATGCACGCTGTCAGCCTGTTTGACCCGATTGCAGCCGTCGAGGCAAGTCAATCCCATCAGGGTGGCCTCACGGCGCCCATGAACGGCAGCATCGTGCGGGTGCTGGTGGCGGTCGGCCAGGCAGTCGAGGCCGGTGCGCAACTGGTGGTGCTTGAAGCGATGAAGATGGAGCACAGCATCCGCGCGCCCCAGGCCGGGGTGGTCAAGGCGCTGTTTTGCCAGGAAGGCGAAATGGTTGCCGAAGGCAGTGCCTTGGTCGAGCTGGAAACGGCAGACTAAAACTTCGCGGTGGCTTGCACGACAACGCCGAGAACCCGGCAATCGTCGGTGAACAGCAGCTTGGGATAAGTAGGATTGAGCGGCACCAGGTAAAGCTGGCCGCTCTCTTCCATCAACTGGCGAAAGGTCGCCTGGCTGCTGTCGGCCCATTGGGCGACCACCAGTTTACCGGGTTCGGCATCGATGGCCGGGTCTACCAGGATCATCATGCCTGCGCCGATGCTCAGGCCGCTGGGAGCGGTCATGGCGTCTCCCGTCACCGGCAGCCAGAAGGCTTCGCCACGGGCGTGGTAATCGGTCAGCTCGAAACGCGGGGCACCGTAGACGGGGCGGTCTTCACGTATTTCGCAGACGCCTTTCCAATCGCTGACCGGGTAGCGGAAGTACGGGTTGTAGTGTTGCTCCAGGGCAGGCGCTTCTTCGGCTTTCTGGCGAATTTCCAGCGCGACTTCCAGATACCCCAGCCCTAACTCGGCAAGCACCCGATTCATGTCCGCCAGGCTTGGCACGCGGCGTTTGTTGAGCCAATGGCCGACACCGCCCTGGGACATGCCCAAGCGTTCGGCCAGTTCATCCTGCGTGACCTTGCGGTCTTTCATGTTGGCTTTGACCAACGCAATCCAGTTATCCATGAGGCCAGACAATACGTTGCGTATTCGGCACGACAATAAACAGTTTGTAGTAATCCATCAAATGACATAAATACGATTCGTACTATTATCCAGGGCAGGTTTTCGACATCCACTCAGAGTACCCACCCTCATGACGACCCGCCCGTATCACCTGCCCGGCACACCCGAAACCGACGAACTGTTGGTGATGCGCAACAGCGGCGCCGCCCAGCGCGCACTCGACTATTACTTGAAAGAGGATGTGTCGCCGCCGCTCGCGGACGACTCTTTTTTCGACATCAAGCCCGGCATCAGCCATGAAGACGCACTGGTCCACGCTTCCGACTTATTGCGCAGCGCGGCGGCGGCAGCCTACGAATCGGCAAGCAGCCGTCAGGGCAACGGGCGGGATCTGGCGTTTTCAGTGGTGTATTTGATTGATATGGCGAAGGCGATGGTGGAGCAGACGTTGCAGGCGCCAGCGGGCCAGGCAAACATATAACAGGCAGGCAGCAAAAATATTTCTATCTCACGGATAAAAACATTTGACTTGCAAATGATAATGATTATTATTGGGCTCAGCTGATCGCGAGATCAGTCGATAGACCAAGGGACCTTAGGTCGGACTCTTGGAATATCTCCTCATCAGGCTAATCACGGTTTTTGACCCGGCTCTTTGGCCGGGTCTTTTTTTTGCCAGTTTCCCTGGCATGGCTTCAGGCTAATGAAGACTGTGTGTTGCTCGATGGCGCGCATGGTAGCAAATGACCATCGCGAAAAGAAAGCCGAACGAACGCTCTATCCCGGATCTTTGCGAAATAGCGCTTGAGAATCAATCTCATAGATTCTAAGCTGCTGCGGCGTCAAGGATGACGCCCCCTCCCCTCTGCAACAATTTTGCATCAGAATTTATCCTCAGTCCTTGTAAGATATCCGCCACAACTCTCATATTCAGGCAACCAGACTATGACCGTGGCCTTGACCTCCATCAAGATCAGCACCGACTTCGACAGCGGCAATATCCAGGTCCTGGATGCCAGCGATGCCTATCAGTTGTTGCTGGCGATCAAACCGGATACCCGCAGCGCGCATTTCCAATGGTTCCACTTCAAGGCCGAAGGCATGCACGTGGGCCACACCCACACGTTTCGCCTGAGCAATGCGAGTCAGTCCTCCTACAAAAACGCGTGGAGCGGCTACAACGCGGTGGCGTCCTATGACCATATCAACTGGTTCCGCGTGCCCACGCGGTTTGATGGCGAAACATTGCACATCAGCCTGGAAACCCGCGAGAAACACGCCTGGATCGCCTACTTCGAGCCCTACAGCCGGGAGCGCCACGACTGGCTGATTGACCAGGCCTTGAACCGGGCCGGCACCCAATTACTCGCTACGGGTAAAAGCGCCGAAGGCCGCGACATCCAACTGTTGCGCCGCGGCAAAGGTGGCGAAGGCCGACGCAACGTCTGGATCATCGCCCAACAACACCCCGGCGAACACATGGCCGAATGGTTCATGGAAGGCATTATCGAGCGCCTGCAACAGGACGGTGACACCGAGCTCAAAAAGCTCCTGTCCGTCGCCGACCTCTACCTGATACCCAACATGAACCCCGACGGGGCCTTCCATGGCCACTTGCGCACCAACGCTATGGGCCAGGACCTCAACCGTGCCTGGCAGAGCGCCAGCCAGCAGATCAGCCCGGAAGTGCTGTTTGCTCAGCAGCAAATGGAAAAGTACGGCGTAGACCTGTTCCTCGATATCCACGGCGACGAAGAAATCCCCTACGTGTTCACCGCCGGTTGTGAAGGCAACCCGGGCTATACCCCGCGCCTCGAAGCCCTGGAAAAACACTTCCGCAGCCACTTGAGTGCGTTGACGCGTGACTTCCAGACCACCCACGGTTACACCCGTGACCTGCCGGGCGAGGCCAACATGACGCTGGCCTGCAATGCGGTCGGTGAGAAGTACGATTGCCTGTCGCTGACCCTGGAGATGCCCTTCAAAGACAACGACGACGCGCCCAACCCGAAAACCGGTTGGTCTGGTGAGCGCTCCAAACAGCTGGGCAAGGACATCTTGAGCACCGTAGCCGATATCGTCGGCACCTTGCGCTGACTGCAGTTGTTGTTGTGGCGAGTGAGCTTGCCCGCTCGCCACAACAACCCGGCATCAGTGCTTGGTGCCGGTCATGCTTTGCAACACGCCATCGCGGCGAATCAGCCCGTGAAACAGCGCCGCCGCCAAGTGCAACAGCACCGTCAGAAACAGCAGATAAGCCAAATACCCATGCGCCTTGCGCAACACCGCAAACAACGGTGCATTGGCCCCCACCAGCGCTGGCAACTGCACGGAACTGCTGAGCATCACCGGGTCACCGGCTGCCGAAATCATCGCCCAGCCCAGCAACGGCAACACCAGCATCAACGCGTACAACAGCACATGAGACGCCTTGGCTGCCAACACTTGCCACAGTGGCAAATCGGCAGGCAGCGGCGGTTGCCGGGTGGAAAAACGCACCACCAACCGCACAATCACCAACGCCAATATCGCAATGCCCAGCGGCTTGTGCAGGTGGATCAGCCACTCATGGCGCTCCGACACTGACGCCACCATACCCGCACCAATAAACAACATGGCGATGATCATCAATGCCATCAGCCAATGCAGCAGGCGAGCCAGCGGCGCAAAAAACCGTGGTTGAACATTCATGGCTTCGACTCCTGAGGGGCGCTGTGCAGTGGGCTGACTTCACCGGCCCGGCGTACGTAAGAACTGGCATAGGCAGCCGAACGCGCAGCCAGCAGCGGGTCATTGGAGGCTTGAATACCATTGGGCAGAATCAGCGGGTCAAAGTTGATATCGCGGCAATCGCCGTCCGCTTGCGGCTGGCTGCTCTGCAGCACCAAAGTGCCGGCGTTCAGCACTTTGTGCTCGCCGGTCCAGGTTTTGCTCGCATCGTCCAACGGGTCGCCGGGGTTGGCCAGGGTCATGCTCAACTGCCAACGCAGAGGCCCGGAAGCCAAACGCTGCACCAGGTCTTTTTCGAGGAAGTCGCTGCCCGAGGGCGCGGTATCGCCCGCCGCATCCTGGCTTTGTGGCACCACGCCCCAACGCACCGCCTGGCGCTTGCCATCGGCGCTCACTAAATAAAACGCGTTGATGCCGTTGTAGGTTTCTGTCGCATAACTGGCCGACGGCTTGGCCGTCTTGACCCACGCCAGGAACGGCGCAGTTTCTGGATGCGCGGCAAAAAACGCCGGCATGCTCGCCGGGTTCGGCTTACCGGTGGCCGGGTCTGGCGCACCCGCCTTGAGCATCTGGTAAAACGCCTCAGGCGTGCCCACCGGGAACACCGGCATGCTGTTCATCCCCGTGCGCCATTGCTGGCCGTTGGCCTGGCTGAATTGCAGCGCAAAACTGCGGATCGGCACACTGCTGTCCGGCGCGTAAGGGTTGCCGCTGGGCAAGGCAAATCGACCGATTACCGGAGTTTTCGCCTCGCTGAACACCTGAGCACTGGAGTACGCACGTGCCTCGGGGCTGCTCTGGAAATAACCGGCCACACACACGCCCTTGGCATGGTTGCGGCGAAAGCCCGGGTGCAGGCCATTATTGGTTTCCAGGGCATTGACCAGGGTCTTGGGGCGCAGGCGCTGTGGGTCGAGCGTACCGTTGACGTAGGCAAACGCCCCGGCTACAACGGCAACCACAGCACCGATACCAGCGAGCCGTGCGATCAGGCTCGCCGTACTGAGCGGGGGACGGGGCGGTGATGAGTGATCTACCATGAAAAGCTCCAGCACAGAGGGAAAAGAGCTATGAGACGAATCCCACGCAGGTTTATTCCCCCTTCACTGTAGTTATTCTCACAGCAGATCGCGCATCTACCTTCTTTCTCCCTACAACTGATTGAACACAGCCTGGCGCTTGCTCAGAAAAGCATGCATGCCCTCCTGCTGATCGGGTGTCGCAAACAAGCCATGAAACAGCCGACGCTCAAGGCGTACACCGTCGTGCAAACCGACCTCCAAGGCCTGCCCCACGGCCTCACGCGCCGCCCGGGTGGCCATGCGCGAAAAGTCGGCAATCTGCGCCGCTACCGCCAGTGTCTCCTCCAGCAACGCCGCCGCCGGATAGACCCGCGACACCAGCCCCGCCTGCTCCGCTTCCCGGGCCATCATCGGCCGGCCGGTCAATACCAGATCCATGGCCTTGGCCTTGCCGATCAACCCCGTCAGCCGCTGGGTCGCGCCCATGCCCGGGATCACACCCAGCTTGATTTCCGGCTGGGCGAAGGTGGCAGTGTCGGCGGCAAAAATCATGTCGCACATCAGCGCCAGCTCACATCCTCCGCCGTACGCGTAACCGGCCACAGCAGCGATGGTGGGCGTACGCAGTTTTGTGAACGCCTCCCACCCGCAAAAATAATCTTCGTTGAGCATGTCCAGATACGACTTGCCGCTCATTTCCCTGATATCCGCCCCGGCGGCAAAATACTCGCCACTGCCGGTGACCACAAAACAACCGACTTGCGGGTCCTGGTCCAGGGCCGTCAAACAGGCGACAAGCTCCGTCATCAGCGCTGAGTTCAATGCGTTTTTTACGTCGGGGCGATTCAGGCGAACCAACACCACCCGACCGTGACGTTCAACTATTACATTCATAGGCACCTTCATAGATTGATGTACTGAACCCGCGTCTTGCATCACGAATCCCAGATCGCGCCATAGGCGGGTATGCCCCTGGCTTCCATTTCTTCCACCACACGCCGCGTCAAGCGCTGGTTGGCAATGCAGATCACGGCTTGCGCGCCGAACAGGTGCACCGCGCCGTAGGCCAGTTGCACCAGGTCAGGCTTTCCACGCTCATCGGTGTCCCAGATCAACGCGTTCGGCTGCGCTTGCAGGATTTCGTCCACCAGCGCATCACCGTAAGTCTTGCGCGGGCTGCGGGTGGACCAGATCAACTGGATCGGCACCTTGGCCGCCAACAGGTGCGGCATCACGGGGCCGATGCCGCTGCCGGTCGCCACGTACACCACCGACTTGAACAACGTTTCCACATGGGCAACCCCGGCGGTAGTGATGCCCTTGACCCACACATGGCTGGGCAAATCCTCGATAAAGCGCCCTGTCCAGTCCCCGGCACGAGAAATGATCAAGCGAAATCCGGCCTCGTTCGGTGTCGGGATATTGGCAAACGAGTGCCACTCCAACAGCGGGTGCCGACTGATCGCTGTGGAGGAACCGGCAAACGGGGTGGTGTGAGCGAAGCGGGTAATCACCGCGTGCCCGCAAGGCCGCACATGTTCAACCGCGACTCTGCGCAGGCGCAGCCACGGCAGGGCGATGCTTACGGTCAGCAGCACCAGCATCCAGAACGAGCCACTGCGCAGCAGCTTCACCTCACCCTCAATCGACACCAGCAGCGTCAGCCCCCAGAACAACAGCAACGCCGACCACCCGGCAAAACGATGAACCCGCTCGAAACCGTTGTGATACCGGCCTCGAATCCTGGGATGAGCCATGACCACCATCAAGAGCAACAGGCCCAGCAGCAGGCTGGCCAGCCACATCCAGGCCAATGACACACTGCCCGAGTGCTGCAGATACCGTGCGCCCTGAACACTGAGCATGGCCGCAAACCAGGCGGTCGCGGCCAACGCTGCGCCACTGTGCAACCCGCCGAAGTGGTAAACCTTCGCCGCGCTGCGCCGGATACGCAGCGGCCAGCACAACGGCACGCGCGTTGCCAGCCAGAACAACGCATTGATTACGTAGTGCTGGCGAATCAGGATCGCCACCGACAGGTTGATCAACACCATCTGCGACAGTGTCTGCACTGACAGGGTTTGCCAGCCCAGCCCGAGCAGCACGAACGCGGTATTGGCGAGTAACACCAGCGCCACAAGACGGTTGTAGTAGGAAAACATCGGCAATGCGCGCCAACGCCGCCATAGTGGGGGTTTAGGCGGCACAACGGTTCGGGTCAGCCGATCAAGCATGGGCTGCCTCCACTGCCGACAGTGCAAGCCTGGCCACGTGGCGTTCCCGAGCCCGCTGCAACAGCAACGCCTTGTCGATCTTGCCCCGGGCAGTGAGCGGAAAACGCGCCACCGCGTAGATTACCGACGGCACACAGTAGTAAGCCAACTGCTGCTCACACTGGTATTTGCAGTCTTCAACATTGGCCCCAGCCGGTAAGACGAAGGCCACCAGGGTGCGCTCGTCGAGCTTGAGCGTGACGGCTTGCGCACAGCCTTCGCCGGCCTCCAGCGCACGGGACACGGCATCGAGCTCCACACGAAACCCGCGCACCTTGACCTGGTCATCGACCCGCCCGAGGTGTTCGAGTTGCCCATCGAACGTCCAGCGCCCCAGATCCCGAGTGCGAAACATCAGTGCATCCCCGCCCAGGAAAGGGTCCGGGCGATAGCGCTCCTGGGTCAGCGCAGGGTTGTTCAGGTAGCCGGCTGTCACCCCCGCCCCACCCGCCCACATCTCACCCGTTACGCCCAGCTCGCAGGCACGGCCTTCTTCGTCGAGCACATACACGGTGTTGTTGGGCGTCGGTCGGCCAATGGTCAACACAGCGTCAGGGGCATGCCGATGCAACGTGTTGACGATGGTGGTTTCGGTGGGCCCGCAACCGTTGTAGAACTCACAGTGGCCTGCCCAACGATCAGCCAGGGCCTGGGAACAGGGCTCACCGGCGACCGCGACCACCTTCAGGTCAGCACACTGCTGGGGCGCCAGGGTCGCCAGAATCGAGGGCGTTGCAATCAACACATGGCAGCGGGCAGCGGTTTGTGCAACATCCTTGCCGCGGATCAGCAGCGTTGCACCATGGGCCAGGCAGCCGAGCACTTCCCAAGCGGCCATATCAAAACCGATATTGAGGATCTGCCCCACGTTACGGCCGGGCGCCATGCCCATCCGCCCAGGTTCGGTCAGCAGCACGTTGCACAGGTTGCGGTGGCTTACGCGCACGCCATTGGGGCGCCCGGTCGTGCCGGAAGTAAACAGCACAAAACACAGATCATCGGTGTCGACGGCAGCAAACGGCCGGTCATTGTCCTGCGCCACCCAAGGCTCTTCAGCGAGGAACTCGTCAAGGCACAGGTGGCTCTGCAGGGCGGCCGAGGGAAGGCGCTCCTCCAGGTTCGACAGGGTCAGAACCAGCGGGCTGCTCAATGACTCAAGCACCATCGCCAACTGCAAGGGCGGTACGATCCGGGCATCCTGCGGCACATACGCGGCACCGACCTTCAACACCGCCAGCAACCCCACCAGCATGGGGATCGAACGTTCGACGAACAACGCCACCGTGTCGCCGCGTTGCACACCTCGCTCGATCAGGCGCGCGGCCAGTCGATTGGCTTGGCGGTTGAGCTGTTGATAGCTGATACGCTGGCCCGCCCATTCGGCGGCTATCGCCCCAGGCGCGCGCGCCACCTGCACTTCGATAGCGTGGTGCACACAGCCATGACTTGGCGTGGCTGACGCCCCACGCCCCCACAGCTCAAATTTGCCCTGTTGCTCGGCGGGCAGATGAGCGAGTGCATGCGGGGAAAAAGCTGGTTTAGCGGTTGGTGACACAGTCATGAACACACCCTCATCCGGTCACTGCCGAAGGGGTTCCGGCAGGTACGAGGGTTGATTGAGCGGTGGGAGGGGTATTACAGCTCCCTCCACATAACAAATATCCCTTACGAAAAAACTCAGTATTCCTACAATCGTTGATGGAATAACCTGCGATGGCCGGCGTCCTCCTCCTACACACCTAGCCAGACTCCACCCCATGCATGCACTCGACGAACAGTTACGTGAAGTCATCCCCAGGCTGCGGCGCTTTGCCGTGTCCCTGACCCGTAACGCCAGCAGCGCCGACGACCTGGTGCAGTCGACCCTTGAGCGGGCGATCATCAGTTGGGCCGACAAACGCATCGAAGGCGACCTGCGCGCCTGGCTGTTCTCGATCCTCTACCGGCAGTTCCTCGACGCCCACCGCCGCAGCCGGCGCTATGCGCGCATGCTTGAATTCTTCACCGGCCGTGACGATGCGCAACCGTCGGTGGAGCGCACGGTGATGGCCCAATCGGCCCTGCAAGCCTTCGACCAACTCAACACGGAGCAGCGTGCCTTGCTGCTCTGGGTGTCGGTCGAAGGGTTAAGCTACAAGGAGGTTGCCGCTATCCTGGAGGTGCCCGTGGGCACCGTCATGTCGCGCCTGTCACGGGCGCGCCAAGCCTTGCGTCAACTCAGCGATGGCGAAATTGCCAGCCCTTCCCTGCGGATACTCAAATGATCAGCCTGCCCCCCAGCGAACGCGATTTGCATGCCTACGTCGATCACCAACTGTTGGAGAGTGATCGCCGCGTGCTTGAAACCTACTTGGCGGCCCACCCCGACGTCGCCGCCCAGGTGCACGCCTGGCAACAGGATGCGCAAGCACTGCGCGCGTCCTTGAGCGGCGCGTTGCAGCAACCGGCCAACCCTGAGCTGGACCCGGCATTGATTCGCCAGCGCATCAAGCATCAGTCGCGCCGCCACTTCGCGACCGCCGCCGTGCTGCTGATCGCGGTCAGCCTTGGCGGCATCGGCGGCTGGCACGCCCGCGAAGCCACGCAACCGGCGATGTTGCCGATGGCCGATGCGATGCAAGCGTTCCGCCTGTTTGCCCAGGACGGCATCATGCCCGCCGACTACAACGCCCAGGACAGCGGCACCATGCAGGCCTGGCTGGACCGCTACTTCAACCAGGCACACCGCCTGCCCGACTTGAGCCCATCGGGCTTCAAGCCGGTGAGCGGGCGTTTGCTCACCACTGAGCAAGGCGCTGCAGCCATGGTGCTGTACGAAGACCCGCAAGGGCGGCGTATCAGTTTCTACATCCGCCCACCGGGCCCGGAAAACGGTTTCCTGCCGCGTGGCAGCCGCAGCGCCGATGGCTTGCAGGCCGAGTACTGGTCCGGCAGCGGCTACAACTACGCGATGGTCAGCCCGGTGGATCAGCCGACCACGCCGATGTTGAAGTTCTAGAACCCCACATCCAGCACCACGTTGTCGATATAGGTGCCAGCGGGCGGCGTAGTCTGGTCGGTGTAGACCTTGGCGTTGTAGTTGAACACCTGACTGCCGGTGCCCAGGCCGTTGCCGGGGTTGATCTCGGCCGTGGAGCTGGCCCGCCGCGCCGCGCCGACGCTGCCCCAACGGGTGGTGCCGGCACCTTGGAAGATGTCGTACGCCAAGAAATTACTCCCGGAAACCATCCGCCGCCGCCCACCGACGCTCACGGGGTTCTGCCCATCACTGAGTCCGACGGTATAAGCGCTGCCCTTGGTGCAGGCCACACTGGCCTGCCCGCTCACGGTGGAAAACGCACCGACCACCGGGGCACTGCCGAACGCGATGGGCGGCGTGGTGATCTGGCAGTCATTGACCACGGTCATGCTCACCGTCAGGGTGGTCGTACCGCTGTTGACCTCACGGCCCAGGCATATCCCGCCAAGGCCAATACCCGAGCAATAGTTCCAGTTCCAGAAAACACTCAAGGTTTCGCTGTACACGCCTGCGGCCACGTTGCTGCCAATGGTGGTGGCGAAATACAGCGGCACGACTTTTGTACCTGGCCCGAACACCAGCCCGAGGGACGCGGCAATGCCGCCACTGCCACCAAAATCAAACGCGGTGCCGCGGGTCATTGGGAACGCAGTGGTGTTGTTGGCGTAGATCGTATAGTTGATAACGTCACCGGTCGGCCCGACCAAACCGCCTTGCGCTGAGCCGCTGATGGTTGCGTAGAAATGGTCATTGGAGGTCAAAACAGACAACAGGGCGGGCGTGCAGCCCAAGCCACCGTTGGTGGTTGAACTGGGCTGGGAGGTGGTGCGCACGGTCATCGAACTCACCGTGGTGCCAAAGCTGGCCGGAACCGTGGCGCCCACCGAGCACACCGCCTGCACCTGCGCCGACACACCCACGCTCGCCAATAGCAGTAACCGCAACAGCCAATCCTTGACCCGCACACGCACACTCCTTATGTCATTGGCACACCAGTGGCCCGATCAGCGGCACCTGCTCCTGTGTGGTGTCCAGTTCAAACGTCGCCTGGCAGGTTTGGCCGTCGCCGACCGTGACCTGCAAGGTGTTATGCGCCGCGAGGTTTTCCAGGTAGACCAGGCCGTCCCAGCCCACCACCGCCAGCGCGCCGCTTTGCTCATGGCGTACCTGGCTGCCCAGGGGCAGATCCTGGTGCTGGGCGTCGACCAGCGTGATGCTCGCAGCAAGCACCCGGCGCACCGGGAACGCCAGCAAATAACCACTGCCCCGGCGTACGGCGATGCGTTGCTCGACGTTCGGCACTTGCACGTTGGCCGGCAGGTTCAGCGGGTCGATCTCGTATTTGGCGCGGTAGTAGGCGCTTGTCCACGGCACCAGCAAGTGCCCGTTGCGGTCGGTTTCGCCGACCACCTGGTTTTCGTAGCGCACCGGCACACCGCTGACGCCGTCGGTGCTCACCACCACAAACGCATCGTTGACGCGGTTGGCGGCAAACACTTGGTTGTCCATCCACACCAGCGAGCCACTGGCATCCGCCCAACGGGTTTCTGCGTCGCTGGTGCCGTACACGCCCGCCTGCAATTGCACCGACTGCAGGCGCCAGGTCAGGTCAGCCTGACGATAAGCCGGGCCATCACCGCTGGCGTAACCCAGGTTAAAGCCCACGCCGCCCTCGGCGGGTACGGCACGGCTGTAATTGACCCGCTGCTGGCTCTGCCCGGTTTTGCTGCGCTCACTGCCCACGCTGAGGCTGCCGTAAACGTCGAAGGGCACCACCACTTGCGCCTGCACCGCCCAACTGCTGTCGCCGACTTCATGGTTGGCCGACAGGTAAAAACTGCTGTTGCGCCACAGTGATTTGCTCCAGGTCATATTCACCAGGCGGGTGCGCGAGTCATCCGCCGCCTGCACATCGAAATAGCCCACGCCCAGGCTGCCGAAATCGTTGAGGTTCAGGCTCAAGGTGGCTTGCTGGCTGCGCTTGCTGAGGCTGGCGTAGGGCGTATCGACCAGGCTCAGGTCAGCGTATTCATCGCGGCGTTCCACCCGTTGGTAAGACAGGCTGTAACGCTGATTACTGTATTGGTAGCCCAGGCTCAATTGCTGGCCGGTGCGACCATCGAACTGGCTTTGGCTGATGGCGGTGTTGAGCACGCCGAAGTTGCCCATGCGCAGGTTGCCGCCCACACCGCCCAACGCCAGGTCACCGGAGGCTTCGCCGTGGGTTTCCAGGGTGAATGCATCCGACAGCCCATAGCGAAAGGTGCCACTGGCCACGCCGGGGCCGTAGCCAAAATCGCGCACGGTGTAATCGCGGCGCAGATTACCCGCCGCCACCGAGAAATCCGACAAGCCTTTTTGCAACAGCGTGCTGGTGACATAGAACGGCACCGTGGTCGACACTTGGCGGCCGAGGGCATCGGTGGTGACCACCACCGCCTCCCCCGCGCCGTTGATAAACGGTACGTTGGTCAGGGTGTACGGCCCCGGCTGCAAATCGGCGCTGCTGGTTTTGTAACCGTTGATAAACAGGTCCACCGACGACGGCACCGCCGCCTCCCCGGCGAACTGTGGCAAGGGGTAGGTGACCAGATCGGGGCGCACGCCAAAGTCGCGTGACACTTGCACGCCGCCCAGGCGCACCGAGGTGCTCCAGGGCAAGGCGCCACTGATCACGTCGCCCGCTTCGTAGGTCAGCAGGCGTTCGTCGTCGGAAAAGCGCCAGGTGGTGTCATAGCGCCGATAGCCATTGTCCAGGCTGCTGCCTGCCGTCTCCCGGCCAAGGGTGGTGCGGTACTGGCCGGTGTTGGACAGCGTGCCCCAGGTATCGAACAGCCTGACTTCGTTGAAGATGCCCAGGTAGGTGCCCGCGTCATCCGTGTCATTGAGGTAGGCGTCATAGTTAAGCAGCGCGCCGAAGCTGGTCAGCGCCTGGGTGCGCGGGTAGTTATCGCGGCTGCCGACAAACTGCTCCGGCAACCAGGCGGGTGGCACCGTCAGCATCAGGCGCTGGCGTTGGCTGTCGTAATCGGTGTGCAGGCCTGGCAGGTTCTCCAGCGCAACCTCTGTGGGCACCTCACCCGGCAGTTTCATACCGATGTCCTGCAACACCGAGGCGGGCAAAAACAACTGCCCGGCGCGCTGATTAACGGCGACCACGCGGCCAGTGTCCCTCTGGTTGACCACCAGTTCCAGGAACAACTGGGCATCGGCAACTGCCTCCATATTGCTGGGAGGGGGCGGCAACGGCGCGGCGACGACCGGCGCCGCAAGCACCAGGCCGGACAAGCCACTCGCCACCCACACTGATCGCCATAGACATCGAGCCCGATCATGGCTCACCAAGGCTTTGTGTCCCTCCATGGACGTCTCCATCCGTTAACACCTGGGGCTGCTCCCTGCCCTACCGCACGGTTTTATCGCCCCGGCGCAAGGCTCTCCAATTGCGTTGCGCCGTTAACGCGAACCTGCAATGGCTGATCAGCCGGCAGCCCGTCCGGCACCGCCCAACGCATGGTCGCGCCGGGCAGCACATAGCCCATCAAACCTTCCACCAGTGGCCGAGGTTGGCCGCCTTGCTTGAAGGTGGCATCGGTCAAGCGCGCGTGAACAGCACCCTGGTTACGCATTTCGACGTAATTGCGCCCGCCGACGCTGACTTTTTTCCAGCTCAGGTCCGGCTTGCCGGCGCCCTTCGGGTCGCGATCGCGGGTGCCATCAACCTTGCTCCAAAGGCCTGGGCCATAGGCGAACAGCGGCACCGAATAACGCATCTGAAAGCGCACCGCCGCAGCGGTCTTGCCATCGGCCGGCGCTGCGGGGGGCGTGGCCGAGGGGATCTCATCGATGATGATGCGATAGGCCAATTCCTGGCCCGGCGGCACCTCTTTGGTACGGGTCAGGCGCACCAACTGCTTCTGCCCCGGCTCGATTTTCGCCACCGGCGGGCTGCCAATCACGTCGCGCTGGTTCTGGTACTGCTCATCAAAGCCGCTCTGGGTCCAGGCAAACACGCGGATTTGCAGGTTGGCGGTCTCGGTGCCACGGTTCTCCAGCCACAACGCGCTGGCCTGTTGATCGGCCTCCAGCACCGGGTCAATCGGCCAAATCAGCACCGAGCTGGCCGCCTGGGCCTGCCCGGCCGCCAGCCCCAACACCGCGCCAAAACCCGCTGCCCACCACTGCCGGGAAGCTGCATACATAGGTCTCACTCCTCATTGCCAATCGCCTTACCACGACAGCTGCACCTGCAACGTGTCGCTGTACGTCCCCCCAGGCGTATTACCCGGTAACTGCACTCGCCCATAAATTGGCAAGGTGATGCTGGCTGCGTTGGTGTAAGCCACGCTCACGCTTTGGCTGATCCCCAGGCTCTGGCTGAACGCCGCGTCCCGAAACAGCTGATAAGCCACCTGGGCAGTGCCGCTATTGAGCTGCATCCGCCGACCACTGTTGTTGTGCAAACCGCCATCGACACTCATGTTCAGCGCAACCCCCGGCGTACATTGCAGGGTCACACCACCGGTGAGCGCCACCGACGCCGTGCTGGTTGCCAGTGCCGAATAGGTGCCGAACACCAGGCTGCCGTAGTTCGTCCCGCCGCCGACCACCAGGCACCCGGGCGTGATCGTCGCGCTGACCTGGAACGATTGGCTGGTCACCGCCAGCAACGACACCGGCATGCCCCAGCCGATGCACACTGCCAACGCCCACCCCGTGCGGTTCATGACCCTTAGAACGTCAGGGTCACGTTGACCGTGTCGGTATACGTACCGGCCGGCAGCCCGGCCTTGCCATTGGCCTTACCGTAGATATTCACGGCCTGAGCCACCCCGGTACTCGGCGCCAGGTTGATCACCCCGCCGATGGCCAGCAGTTGCGAGTGGCCACTGTCGGTGTACAGGTCATACGGCACGTAGTTGGCCACGCCGTCATACAACGCGCGTGCACCGCCGGTGGATTGGCCGTCATTGGCGCCGGCCGACACCGTCAATGTCGGTGAGGTGCCCGCCGAACACAGAATGGACAACGCCCCACCGCCACCGCCCAGCACCTGGCCGTCGGCTTCAGTGAACAGGCTGTCGGCCGTACCGAAGTTCAAGTTACCGAAGCTCATCCCGCCGGTCGCCGCCGCGCCATTGACCTGGCAGCTGCTGGTCAGCACCAGGGTCGCGGTGACCGTGCCGGCCACGGTAGCCGCCTGCGCGCCCGACACCCAAACCAGTGCCATCAATGGAAAAACCGCTTTCGATACAAGTGCATGCATGATGTTCATCCTCATGGTTTACCAATCCAGAGTCACCGTCAGGGTGTCTGTGTAGATGCCGGCCGGTAGGGCCTTGGTGTTCGCCACCACCGAGCCGAATACCGGGATCGGTACTTGTGTGCCCTTGGTCACGACGAAATTGCGTTGCTGGCCGATGCTGTAGGCGCTTTGGCCCAGCGGATCAGCCGACAGCCGATAGGGAATGGTCTGGCGACCGTTGCTCAAGCGTCTGGTAGTGCCGTCGCCATTGGCGCCACCGTCGATGGTCACGGTGAAGCTGCTGACCACCGAGGGGTTGCACGACACCGACAGCGGCGCTTTGCTGGCGTCAGTAACGCCTGCGCCCAGCGGGTTGTTCCACGTCGGGCCCTGGCTGCCGAAGTCGAGTAACGCGGTGCCACCCGTAGGGCTGACCGGCGCGCTCTCAACGCTTTTACTCACCTCGCAGCTCGCAGTAATCACCAGGCGTGCGTGGATCTGCCCGTTGACCGCGGCCGCCTGGGCGTCATCCGCCAGCAGCAACAGACCGCCCATGGCCACGAGGGCCAAGCCCCGGCTTACCATGTGACCGTGACCTTGAGCAGGTCGGTGTAACGGCCGACGGCGGGGATGTCTTTGAGCGGTTCGATACGGCCATAGAGCGGCAGGTCGACGCTGCCGGAGTCCGGCACGCGCCCGCTGAGGGGAATGTCCACCGGCAACGGAATCAACCGCGCAGCGTCGGCGTAAATACGATAGGGAATGGGTTTACTCGAAGGCGTTGCGGCGCTCAGGTAGCGCACTTCGCCGACGCCGCCATGCAGGCCGCCGTCCACGCGCATTTGATAGGGGGTGTCGGGGTTACATTCCAGGCGCGGCTGGCGCTGGCTGATCAGCGCCGCACTCAACGGACCGGCCGGGTCATCCAGACGCGGGCCGCTGCCAAAATCCAATACGCCCAGCTGCTCGATGCCCGCGCTGCGGGTGGTGCCCACCAGCTGGCAGCCCCGCTGCACGTCGATGCGCACCTCCACTTGGAGCTGCGCAGCGTTAACTGTGCTGCAGAGCATCGTGCCCATGACTGCCAATACTGCTCGTCCCTTCACTGCCCCAATTCCTTATACCGGGGTGACAACTTTGTATGAGGTTAGCCATTTAAAGAGAAACTGCCAGTTTGGACAGGTTTTAGCCCATGCCATGCTTTTGCGAGATGGCGGGTGGCGCCCTTCTCTATTGGTCAAATCGCGGCGAGCGTCCTAAAGTGAGCGACCACCGCATTACAGAGTGACTCGCATTGGCCGTGCTTTCCGTGATCCAGCGCCTGCTTGGCAAAAAGACTGACGTACAGAGTGTCTCGCCCATCGCGGCGTTTTTTGCACACAAGGCCAACCAACAGGGTTACACCCTGAGCGCCGGCCAAACCCAGGCGATTGCCGCCCTTGCCCACCAGACCGAGCACCTGCTCGCCGGCAAGCCAACGCGCAGCCTCTACCTGCACGGCCCGGTGGGGCGCGGCAAAAGCTGGCTGCTCGACGGGTTTTTCCAGGCGCTGCCGATTGCCGAGAAGCAGCGCGTGCATTTCCATACCTTTTTTGCGCGCCTGCATCGCGGCATGTTCCAGCACCGCGAACACGACGATGCCCTGGGCGTCGCCCTGGATGAGCTGTTGGCGGGTTGCCGGGTGCTGTGTTTCGACGAGTTTCATGTCCACGATATCGGCGATGCCATGCTCATCAGCCGGCTGTTCAAGGCCTTGTTCCAGCGTGGCGTGCTGGTGCTGGTGACCTCCAACTATGCCCCCGAAGGGCTGCTGCCCAACCCGCTGTACCATGAACGGTTCAAGCCGGTGATCGACCTGATCGCCGCGCGCATGGACGTGCTGCAAGTCAGCTCCCCCCAGGACTTTCGCAGCCTGCCCCAGGCGCATACCGAGCAACGCTTCAGCGCCGGCCAGTATGTATGGCCGGGCACGCCCGCGCAGCGTACAGCGCTCGGGTTGCCCGCCGAGGATTGCCCGGCGCAGTTCCTCAAGGTCGGCAACCGCCAGTTGGTGTGTCGCAGCCATCAGGCGCCGACCATCGCCTTCACCTTCAACGACCTTTGCGAGCAGCTCACGGCCGTGATGGATTACCTGCTGCTGTGCCAGGACTTCGACCACTGGATCATCGACGGGTTGGCGCCATTGGCCGAATGCCCAATCGCCGTGCAACAGCGTTTTATCAACCTGGTGGACGTGCTCTACGACCAGGACAAACGCCTGACCCTGATCGGCCACCAACCACTGGCGCACTCGCTTGAAGGCCAGGCCATCGACCTTGCGCGCACGGCCAGTCGTCTGAACCAATTGCAAAGCGTCTGCCCGCAACCCACACCCGACCCGGTATCATGAACGCCTTTTAAGCCCTCTTGCCGAGTGACCGCGCCGTTCATGAATACCCTCGCCCAACTCAAAGCCGGCCAATTGGCCGGCATCACGCGCCTGGACCTGTCCTGCGGGCTGACCGAATTCCCGCGGGAAATCTTCGAACTGGCCGACTCGCTGCAAATCCTCAACCTCTCGGGCAACGCCCTGAACAGCCTGCCCGACGACCTGCATCGCCTGCCGCACCTGCGTGTGCTGTTTTGCTCGGACAACGCCTTTACCGAGCTGCCCGAATGCCTGGGCCAGTGCGCCAAGCTGAGCATGATCGGCTTCAAGGCCAACCAGATCAGCCATGTGCCCGCCGCCGCCCTGCCGCCGCAGTTGCGCTGGCTGATCCTCACCGATAACCGCATCAGCCAATTGCCCAGCGAATTGGGCGAGCGGCCGCTGCTGCAAAAACTGATGCTGGCCGGCAACCAACTCACGCGCCTGCCGCAAAGCCTGGCCAACTGCAAAAACCTGGAGCTGATTCGCATCGCCTCCAACCGCCTGACTCAATTACCGGATTGGCTGCTGACACTGCCGAGCCTGACCTGGTTGGCCTATGCCGGTAACCCCGTGGAAATGGCCGTGAACGTGGCCGCTGATGACGCAACGCCGAACATTCCTTGGGCGCAACTGGAGCTGGGCGAAGTGCTGGGCGAAGGCGCCTCGGGGATCATTCGCAAGGCGCTGTGGAAGCCGACCGCCTTGCCGGTCGCGGTAAAACTGTACAAAGGCACGATCACCAGCGACGGTTCCCCCCTGCATGAGATGCAAGCCTGCATCGCCGCCGGGCTGCACCCGAACCTGATCAAGGTGCAAGGCCGGGTTGTGGGTCATCCCGATGACCAGGCCGCGCTGGTGATGGACCTGATCGACCCGAGCTATCGCAACCTTGCGGCCCTGCCAAGCCTGGCGTCGTGCACCCGCGACATCTACGAGCCAGGCACGCGTTTGAGCCTTGAGGTGGCCTTGCGCATGGCGCGGGGCATTGCTTCGGTGGCGGCCCATTTGCACCGGCATGGCATCACCCATGGCGACCTGTACGGTCACAATATTCTGTGGAATACCGAGGGCGACTGCTTGCTCGGGGACTTTGGCGCGGCGTCGTTCCATGCCACCGCGGACACCTTGGAAACCAAGGCGTTGCAGCGTATTGAAGTGAGGGCGTTTGGGGTATTGCTGGGTGAGTTGCTGGAGCGGATAGACACGGCGTTCAACGACGAGGTGCTGGTAGCGCTGCAGAAGCGCTGCTGCCAGCCCGATGTGTTGTCGCGGCCAAGCTTCGAAGAGATCGAAGCACTGCTCAACCTGGCGTGAATCCCAATCAAAAGGTGGGAGCTGGCTTGCCTGCGATGAGCATAGGTATCTACACATCTTTTTATGGGTTGAGTGCTGTGGTTGTCGTGGGGGGGCGCTGGGTACATATCCGTTATTTTTGTGATGGCTGAGATTGGTTCCGCTCTTACAGCGGGTCACTTTTGGAAAAGAGCCCCAAAAGTAACCAAAAGGGCTCTTGCCCCACCACTCGGCACCTCGCTTAGGCTCGGTGTGCCCTCACGCAGGCTTTGGAGCGGGGGCCGCCGCGATGGGCCATCCTTGGCCCAGCGCGGCTAAACCGGCGTCCTGCCGGTTTACCCCCGCTCCAAAGCCTGCGTTCGGCCAGCGTGGTTGACGGGGCGCCTAAGATCAAAATCAAGATCAAAATCTACAGCACGGCGGCCTAGTAGCCGACCTGAGTGGTTGAATCAAAAGCAAAGCCAAGGCGGCCTGGCAGCCGACCTGTTTACTGAAGCTGTTCTCGGCTTATTGTGGGAGCGGGCTTGCTCGCGAATGCGGTGTGTCAGTCAGCTTATTTGTAACTGACACACCGCATTCGCGAGCAAGCCCGCTCCCACATTTTGAGCTCAGTACATCAGGTAGATGTGTGTGTACTCGGTCAAATGTGGGAGCTGGCTTGTCGGACCGCCGAACCGCTGCGAAGGTATCAACTGGTTATGCCTGATGCACCGAGGTGTCTGCATCGCAGGCAAGCCAGCTCCCACAGAAAAGCAGCTCTGTTTTTGATCTGTTCCTGCTGTGCTGTTGCCCTGCTTTTGCTTCAACCACTCAGGTCGGCTACTAGGCCGCCGTGCTCTTGCTTTTGATCTTGATCTGACAGGCCCCGTTAACCACGATGGCCGCACGTAGGCACGGTGGAGCGGGTAAACCGGCAGGGATGCCGGTTTAGCCGCGCTGGGCCAAGGATGGCCCATCGCGGCGACCCGCGGAACCGGGCCGGAGTGCGGGCATGCCGAGCCTAAGCGAGGCACCGAGTGGTGGGGCAAAGACCTTTTGGTTACTTTTGGGGCGTTTGCCAAAAGTGACCCGCTGTAAGAGCCAGCCCTTTCAAGGTCTTTGTTTAAATCGGCGTTTTGGACTGTTTATGAGTGCAATAACCGCCATTTTTTAAACATTGGCGTATAAATTACTGGCCGACTTATCAGCGGGATCTTACAGATCGACTCGTGATTTTTCGTTGTTTAAGGTGATTAAACAAACACCTTGAAAGGGCTGGCTGTAAGAGCGGAACCATAAGCCGCCGTTACCTAAATAACGGATATGTACTCAATCTACCTAAACCCATCACAGGCTCAACACCACACAAAGAGTTGCGTAGATTCCTATGCTGCGATGAGACCGTGTCACTCACCTTTTCAGTGACTGATACACCGCTATCGCAGGCAAGCCCCACCTTTTTGGACCACGTTTTTTAGCCGGCCAAGCCGACGAACATATCCTGCACGTCGTCATGGTTGTCCAACCCTTCCAGGAAGGCCTCGACTTCGGCCATCTGCTCGTCGGTCAAACCACTCACCGGGTTCTTCGAGATGTAGCCCAGCTTGGCCGACAGCACGGTAAAGCCCTGCTCCGGCAGTGCTTTCTGCACGGCATCAAGGTCGGTGGTTTCGGTGATGAACAGGGTGGTGCCCTCTTCTTCGCCGTCTTCGAAATCCTGCGCACCGGCTTCGATAGCGGCCATTTCCGGATCAGCGTCCGGGGTGTCCGGCGAGGCCTCGATCAGGCCGACATGATTGAAGTCCCAGGCCACAGAGCCGGAAGCGCCCAATTGCCCCTTGCGAAATGCCACGCGGATTTCCGCCACGGTGCGGTTGATGTTGTCAGTCACGCACTCAACGATCAGCGGCACCTGGTGCGGGGCAAACCCTTCGTAAGTCACGCGGTGGTACTGCACGGTTTCACCCAGCAGACCCGCGCCTTTCTTGATGGCGCGCTCCAGGGTTTCCTTGGGCATCGAGGCCTTTTTGGCTTGTTCTACGACCAGACGCAGGTGGGCGTTGGTTGCGGTATCGGCGCCGTTGCGGGCGGCGATGGTGATTTCTTTCACCAGCTTGCCGAAGATTTTGCCCTTGGCATTGGATGCCGCTTCTTTATGTTTGACTTTCCACTGTGCGCCCATGACTCACTCTCTTCATATCCATGGCGCCGAGACGTCTACTGGCCGGCGCTTTGGGGGCAGAGTTTATAGGGCAAAAAAAAATCGTTCCAGCAAAAAACCGTCAAGACGCCAACTCGAAAAACGCCTGGATCAAGCGCAATGAGCGGCGTCGCTCCATACAACCGAGCATATGCCGGTTGACGAGGCCGTCGCCCTGCAAGGCAATGGCATGCACCCGCGGGTCGCGGCTGACCTCCATCGACGACACCACCCCCACGCCCAGTTCAGCGGCAACGGCTTCGGTCACCGCCTCGCGGCTATCGAGTTCCAGCAACACCTTGGGCTGCACATGGGCGCTGGCGCAGGCGCTGTCGAAGGTGCGCCGGGTTATGGAACTGGGCTCGCGCAGCACCATGATCACCTCGTGCAATTGCTCCAGGCGAATGCCTGCGGGGTCGGCGAGCCACGGGTGCCCCGCCGGCACCAAGGCGCAGATCCGCGACTCGCTCAGCGGCTGCAGGTGCAGGCCGTTGCGCGGCTCCACCTCGGTGAGCACCGCCACGTCTGCGTGTTCGGACAACAACGCCGCCAGGGTTTCCTGGGCATTGCCCAGCCGCAAGTTGACGGTAATGCCGGGGTAACGCGCGCGCAGGCTGGCGATCATCGGCATCACCAGGTGCGGGCCATCGGCCGCGACTTCCAAACGCCCGGTGAGCAATTGGCGATTGGCCTCCAGCAAGGTCTGCGCCTCATCCACCAGGCCGAAGATCGCCCGGGTAATCGCCGCCAGGCGGGTGCCTTCCTCGGTCAACTCCACTCGCCGTGCCGTGCGGCGCAACAGCGGGATCTGGTAGTGCTCTTCCAGCGCCTTGATATGCCCGGTGACCGCCGGCTGGCTGATAAACAGCCGCTCTGCGGCCCGGGTAAAGCTGCCCTCGCGGGCGACCGCATCGAAAGCGCGCAATTGGAACAAATTCATAGCTATCGGCCTCACTGATAGCTCGCATAACAACAAACAATTTGATTGATGACAAGCCAAACTGCAATTTAGGCGCCGTAGATTCACACCCCGAGACTTGCGAGGACTTGAGATGACCACCGCCGCGCCGATCCTGCTTACACCCGGCCCCCTGACCACGTCCGCGCGTACGCGCCAGGCCATGCTGCTGGACTGGGGTTCATGGGATGAGCGCTTTAATCAACTCACTGCGAGTGTCTGCGAGCAATTGCTGGCGATCCTCAACGGCGCCGACAGCCACCATTGCGTGCCCTTGCAAGGCAGCGGCACCTTTGCCGTCGAAGCGGCCATCGGTACGCTGGTGCCGCGTGACGGCAAGGTATTGGTGTTGATCAACGGCGCCTATGGCAAGCGCCTGGCGAAGATCTGCGAAGTACTCGGCCGCGCTTTCAGCACCTTCGAAACCGCCGAAGATGAACCCAGCACCGCCGCCGACGTGGACCGCCTGCTGCACGCCGACCCAGCCATTACCCATGTGGCGCTGATCCACTGCGAAACCAGCACGGGCATTCTCAACCCGCTGCCGGACATCGCCCAAGTCGTTAAAAAGCACGATAAGCGCCTGATCATCGACGCGATGAGTTCCTTCGGCGCGCTGCCAATTGATGCTCGCGAGGTGCCGTTCGATGCACTGATCGCGGCCTCCGGCAAATGCCTGGAAGGCGTGCCGGGCATGGGTTTTGTGTTCACCCACAAACAGGCGCTGGCCGCCGCCCAGGGCAACTGCCACTCACTGGCGATGGACCTGTTTGACCAGCACAGCTACATGGCCAAGACCGGGCAATGGCGCTTCACCCCGCCCACTCACGTGGTCGCCGCCTTGCACGAAGCGCTGCTGCAATATCACGAAGAAGGCGGCCTGCCCGCGCGTCACCAACGCTACGCCGGCAACTGCCAGACGCTGCTGGACGGCATGGCCGAACTGGGCCTGCGCAGCTTCCTGCCTGCAGCGATCCAGGCCCCGATCATCGTCACCTTTCATGCACCGAAAGACCCGCGTTACCAGTTCAAGGAATTCTACGAGCGGGTCAAGGCCAACGGTTTCATCCTTTATCCCGGCAAATTGACCGAGGTAGACACCTTCCGCGTGGGCTGTATCGGCCATGTCGACGCAACGCAAATGCGCGCCGCCGTCGCCGCCATCGCCCAGGCGCTGCAAGCCATGCACATCAACCTTTCATCGTTTGGATCACACTCATGAACTATCAAAACCCCAACACCCTGCAGGCCGTGATCCTCGATTGGGCCGGCACCGTCGTCGACTTCGGCTCCTTCGCCCCCACGCAGATCTTTGTCGAAGCCTTCGCCGAGTTCGACGTGCAAGTCTCCATCGAAGAGGCCCGTGGCCCGATGGGCATGGGCAAGTGGGACCATATCCGCACGCTCTGCGATCAACCGCAGGTGGCCGAGCGTTACCGCAAAGCGTTCGGCCGCACGCCGACGGATGATGACGTGACCGCCATCTATCAACGCTTCATGCCGTTGCAGATCGAGAAAATCGCCGAACACTCGGCCCTGATCCCCGGCGCCCTCGACACCATTGCCCGGCTGCGTGTGCAAGGCATCAAGATCGGCTCCTGCTCCGGCTACCCCAAGCAAGTGATGGACAAAGTGGTCGCCCTGGCGGCCACCAACGGCTACATCGCCGACCACGTGGTCGCCACCGACGAAGTGCCCAACGGCCGCCCATGGCCGGCCCAGGCCTTGGCCAATGTGATTGCGCTGGGCGTCGATGATGTGGCGGCCTGCGTGAAGGTCGACGACACCGTACCAGGCATCCTCGAAGGCCGCCGCGCGGGCATGTGGACCGTGGCGTTGACCTGCTCGGGCAATGCCCTGGGCCTGACCTACGAGCAATTTTGTGCACTGGACAGCGGCACGCTGAACAGCGAGCGCAAGCGTATCGAGGCGATGTTCAAAGGCTCGCGCCCGCATTACCTGATCGACACCATTAACGAGCTGCCCGCCGTGATCACGGATATCAACCAGCGCCTGAAAAAGGGAGAAATGCCTCAGAGCCTATAGCCCTGCACGTGCCAACTAAACACTCACCTTGCCGAGCGAGGTGAGTGAATGCGCGCAGAGGGCAAAGCGTGTGCGCTGCGCAGCGAAAAGCTGAGATTACTTGAGCCACTTTGCGCACAAGCGCGCTGGCTATATCAACTCGTGTACCATGAGTTCTTGCTCGTCACCCCAAATATCGAGCCGAGTCGCTACCCCGAGCTTTTCTGGGCCATACATGTCTACATTACCCTTGGACATGAGCATCGCATCATAACCAACGGTGACAACGCCTATGCCGCCCTTCGCTTCAAGTTCGGACACTGGCACCTCTCGTACATACGCAGCCAACCCTAGAAGCGCGAAGGCTTTACTTGCCCAAAAGTTATCATTTAGCTGCTGCATCGCAATCTCAAAGGGGTCGCTCAGAGGCCGCCTGGAAGAATACGTTCCGGCTTCCTTGATTCGCTCCTGCTCGCGCTTGGCCGTCGCCGCATAGATGCACACTGCATCTTTAATCATTCCAGGGTCGGTGCCCCTGAAGTCCGCAAACTCCCTGGCCTTCGCCAGCTCCTCATGGGTGATCATGACTTTATAGCCATCTCTCATCACCACTTCGCAACCCGTTGGAAGCTCACGAACACTGGAATAGATCCCCTGTGGACTCTGACCAAACCGCATCATCGCCGCCTTAATACCTGCCAAGACGCCAGAGTTGTTCCCCTCCCCTTCACTGAGCCCCAGCCAAACATCACCGGGTGGTTGCCCAGGCGGGCTGTTGGAAATACACGAGACGCGTTCACTCACAGGAACGACGACTGCCGGGCGATCGGGCACAACGTGGGTCCGGTCATTATTGTTATCAGCACTTGAGTCTTTATCTAGTTGCACGGCTGCCTTTTCAAGCAGACTAAGTAACGACCTCAACAATAAGGCTATCTGAGCAATCTGGTTATCCGGATCGGTAGTGTCCGATATTGAATTGTCTGCCCGACTAGAATGAGACGCCTGCGTAGGCTGACGCATTTCTGGAGTCGATACGGCCCAAGCAGATCCAGCCCCCGGCGCGCCCCCAGGTACCCGCGCACTAAACTCAGCAGCGCCGTGTCTCGACATACTATTTCCGACCATGTGCCTCTCCTTCTGTCAATTAATTCAATTCACACTTAGATTAATTCATACGTCACGCCACTATGGTTTTCCGGCAATCTTTGTTTGGTCGTGCACCCGTCCAACAGGCCCTCAAATGCAAAGTTAGTGTTACCGCCATTTCTAACAACACCAATACCCCCACTCTGAAGCAGCGCCGACCATGTAGTCAGACGCATCACACCCTCAAGACCAAGTTGCTTGAGGCTGGTAGCGGGATCCTGATCACTGCACAACATATTTAAACCATCCATAAAGCTTTTCGGTGCACCGCCCACGTGTTCCATGCGTGCCCGCTGGGCACTGGCTGCGTACGCAAAGATAACGTCTTTATAGAGACTTCCATCCTCCGGATTTGGACCATGCTGAAACCCCGAAAACACTTTCGCCCGCGCTATTTCTTTCAAACTAAGGTGCAGTTCAAAACCATCTCGCATCACGACGTTGTAACCACTGTCCGATCGCACCACACTTGAAAATACGCCCAACGGGCTTTGACCATACTTCATCATTGCCGCTTTGATTGCGGACAGCGTAGGTTCGTTTTTTTTGCCCGAGAACATCACGCCCGTCCAGACATCCGTGGGTCGCTCACCTTTTTTCTTTTTAGATAAACCTGGGGACTGATGACTATTAACCGACGGCGGCAACGAGGGCGGGCTATCGTTGATTGCAAACTTGTCAACGAGTGGTTTTTTAACCGTGGTTTGCTCCGCACGCTGCGTTTTATTTTTAAGTAATCGCTCCAGCGATGGCATGAGCGCATTCAGGGATAAAAACAGTGATTCAAGGGATGCCTGTGCATCTGAGTCTTGGGCAACCGCCCGCTGACCAACAGGCTTGAACATTTGCGTCTCCTGCAGGCCCGATGACACTTCGCCACGTTTCGAACTCGGCCCCTCTACTCCATTCGAATGATCTTTCGAACCCATGGAGCGATTGCCCACATAACCACTGATCATTTGCACTTCTCCCTGACAATAAGAGCCCCTGCTGGAAGCTGAGCTCGATAAATAAACATTCACCGTAACGTCGCGAGCAGAGACTCAAAGCACTTCGGCTCGCCCCTCACTCTGTGATCATCACAAGGCATCGAGTTCCTCCCGAGGGGCGGTCGCGCTGTAACCAGACACTGCAAATCCATAGGAAAATTCGGAACAATGCCGTGCAATAACCCTGTTGCGCGCTGACAACCCCGATGAAAAATTGATCTAGCGCAGGCAGTCCTTGATAAACCGGCTTACAGTTAAAGAACTCCGTCACCAAAGAACGGAGGTTTGCCCTGATGAGTGAGGAACACAGCAATGCCGTGGAAAAACTCCGATACGCGCTACAGCACCATGTCGATTGCGTTGCACTGGTTGATGGTGGTGCTGCTGGCGGTGGTTTACGCCTGCATAGAGTTTCGCGGGATCTTTCCCAAAGGCAGTGGCGGGCGGGCCCTGATTGTAGAAATGCACTTCATGTTCGGCCTGACCGTGTTTGTGCTGGTGTGGCTGCGCCTGTTTGCCCGTACCTTGGGCGTTGCACCGAAGATCGTGCCGGCACCGCCGCAATGGCAAGCGTTGCTGGCGACACTGATGCATATAGCGCTGTACCTATTCATGATCGGCATGCCGATTTTCGGCTGGCTGATCGTGAGTGCCCAAGGCCATGGCGTGATGTTCTACGGGATCGAGTTGCCGCCCTTGATTGGCGAAAACAAAGACCTGTCCAAGCAGATCAAAGAATGGCACGAGCTGGGAGGCACCCTCGGTTATTGGCTGATCGGCCTGCATGCCGTGGCCGGCCTATACCATCATTACTTCATGCGCGATAACACCGTGTTACGCATGATGCCTAAGCGCTAGCCCTCCATGCTCCGGCGGCCTTGCAGGCCCCCGGTATGCACGAAAATCAGGCGAGTGCCGGGAGTGAAGCGCCCGGCCTCGATCTGCTGCTTCAGCGCCAGCAAGGCCTTGGCGGTGTAAAGCGGCTCCAGCGGCAAACCGCTGGCCTCTTGCGTGGCGTGCATGAACTCAAGCAACAGCGGATCGACCTTGGCAAAGCCACCTCGGCTCGCATCCAACAGTTCATAACCGCCCTGCACGATGGCCTGCACGTTCTGGGCAACACCGTGATCATCCGGCACTGCCATCGCGCCGTACACTGGATGCCCGCCCGCCTCGGCCAGCGCCAACCCGGCCACTGTGGTGCCGGTGCCCGCCGCCAACCACCACGCGTCGTAATCGGCCCATCCGAGGTTGCTCAACTGCCCGCGCGCTTGCTCGACCAGCACCGCGCAACCCAATGCTCCGGCTAATCCACCGCCGCCTTCGGGCACGGGATAGAGGTGCGGATATTGTTCGCGCCATGGCAGCCAGAAACCGACGTCATGCCGCGCGCGATAACCGCCATAACCCAGCCAATGCAACTGCATGCCAAAGGCTTTCAGGTCGAGAACCGTGGGCGTGTCTTGAGGATGGCCGCGCAACAGGCCCACGGTCGGGAAATCAAAGCGCTTGCCGGCCGCCGCCAGCGCGTGCAGATGGTTGGAGTGAGCGCCACCCAAGCTGATAACCCCGCGAGCACCGGCCGTTTGTGCCTGGGCCAGGTGTTTGGTGAGCTTGAACCACTTGTTGCCGCTGATCAGCGGATCAATGCGGTCCAGGCGCAGCACGGCCAACTCGACCCCATTCAGCCAATCCAGCGGCAAAGGTTCGAGCGGAGCGTGGGGAAGCCAGTCGAAAGGGCCCATCGGGAGGCGTCTGAATGAAAAAAGGGGCGATAGTCTACCACCGCCCCTTTCATCGTTTTACAGCTCGGCCGCCAGACGCGAGCCCTGGTTGATGGCGCGTTTGGCATCCAGCTCGGCCGCCACATCGGCGCCGCCGATCAGGTGCACGTTCTGGCCTGCGGCGACCAGGCCGTCCTGCAATTCGCGCAGCGGGTCCTGGCCGGCGCATATGACGATGTTGTCCACCGCCAACACCTGCGGTTCACCCTCGGCGCCGATGCGAATATGCAGGCCTTCATCATCGATCTTCAGGTACTCGACGCTGTTGAGCATCTGCACACGCTTGTTTTTCAGGCCGGTGCGATGAATCCAGCCGGTGGTCTTGCCCAGGCCGTCGCCGACCTTGGAGGTCTTGCGTTGCAGCAGGAACACTTCACGCGCCGGCGCATGCGGCGCAGGCTTGATGCCGGCTACGCCGCCACGCGCTTGCAGCTGGGTGTCGATGCCCCACTCTTTCCAGAACGCCTCGCGGTCCAGGCTGGTGGACACGCCCTCGTGCACGAGGAACTCGGAAACGTCGAAGCCGATACCGCCAGCGCCGATCACCGCCACACGCTTGCCCACCGGTTTGCGTTCAAGAATCACATCCAGGTAGCTCAGCACCTTAGCGTTATCGACGCCCGGGATGGCCGGGGTACGCGGCGCAATGCCGGTGGCCAGGATGATCTCGTCGTAACCGCCCGCCGCCAGTTGCGCGACATCCACACGGGTGTTGAGGCACAGCTCGACGTGGGTGGTCTGCAATTTGCGCTTGAAGTAGCGCAGGGTCTCAAAGAACTCCTCTTTGCCCGGTACGCGCTTGGCGATGTTGAACTGGCCGCCGATCTCGCTGGCGGAGTCGAACAAGGTCACTTGATGGCCGCGCTCTGCCGCCACGGTAGCCGCCGCCAAGCCTGCTGGGCCGGCGCCGACCACGGCGATTTTCTTGATGTGTTTCACCGGCAAATAATTCAGCTCGGTTTCGTAGCACGCCCGCGGGTTGACCAGGCAGGTGGTCAGCTTGCCGCCAAAAGTGTGGTCCAGGCAGGCCTGGTTGCAGCCGATGCAGGTGTTGATTTCGTCGGCGCGGCCGGCAGCGGCCTTGTTGACGAACTCCGGGTCGGCCAGGAACGGGCGCGCCATCGAGACCATATCGGCATCGCCTTCAGCGAGGATCTGCTCGGCAATTTCCGGGGTGTTGATGCGGTTGGTGGTGATCAGCGGAATCTGCACCGCACCGCGCAGCTTGGCGGTGACTTTACTGAACGCGCCACGCGGCACTTTGGTGGCGATGGTCGGAATACGCGCTTCGTGCCAGCCGATACCGGTGTTGATGATCGTCGCACCGGCCTGCTCGATGGCCTTGGCCAACTGCACGATTTCTTCCCAACTGCTGCCGCCTTCGACCAGGTCGAGCATCGACAGGCGGAAAATAATGATGAAGTTCGGGCCGACGGCTTCGCGCACCCGGCGCACGATTTCCACCGCCAGGCGCATACGGTTTTCGTAGCTGCCGCCCCAACGGTCGGTGCGGTGGTTGGTGTGGGCGGCCAGGAACTGGTTAATGAAGTAGCCTTCGGAACCCATGATTTCCACGCCGTCGTACTCGGCGACCTGGGCCAGCAACGAGCAGGTGACAAAATCCTGGATCTGCTTCTCGATGCCCTCTTCGTCCAGTTCCTTAGGCTTGAACGGATTGATGGGCGCCTGGATCGCGCTCGGGGCCACTTGCTTGGGGCTGTAGGCATAACGCCCGGCGTGGAGGATCTGCATGCAGATCTTGCCGCCCGCTTCGTGCACGGCCTGGGTCACGATCTTGTGTTTCTGGGCTTCTTCGTCGGTGGTCAGCTTGGCTGCACCGGCGTACACGCCGCCTTCATCATTCGGGCCGATGCCGCCGGTGACCATCAGGCCGACGCCACCACGGGCGCGCTCGGCAAAATAGGCCGCCATGCGCTCAAAACCGCCGGGCTTCTCTTCCAGGCCAGTGTGCATCGAGCCCATCAGGGTGCGGTTGCGCAGGGTGGTAAAACCCAGGTCCAACGGGGCCAGCAGGTGCGGGTAGGCAGCAGCGGTCATGGTACAGCTCCACAACGGATCATCACGGGACGTGGAAGGCTCGAATGGCCTGCCATCGGTTTATGCCCACAGACTAAGAGTCGATGGACTACCGCTCAATGACTGAAACTGACAAGTTATTGATCCAAATGCACAGCGCCCCTTGGCAAGCGGGTGCATGGGCCCTACCCTAGTCGGCGAACCCTGCACACGGTCTGTTGTCTGTTGCCCCATGCGTAAACTTCTAGCGTTCACCCTCATCATGGCCCTGGTTGCCGCCGTCACCGCGTATCTGGTCTGGACCCAGGAGCGCCCTGTGGCGCATTACCTGTCGGACCTGCGCATCACCTTGGCCGTCAACGAAGGCCAGCCTGCCGATCGCGGCAACTTGCTGGGCATCCAGCCGGAGCTGTTCCCCGCCGATTACCAAAGCCTGGAACGCTTGCATCTGAAGCTCGCGGCTTACCTGCAAAAGGCCCGCGACCAGGGGCTGATCAACGAAAAAACCATCGTGGTGCTGCCGGAACATATCGGCACCTGGCTGATGCTCAGCGGCGAAAAAAACGAGCTGTATCAGGCGGTCCATTTAAAGGATGCGATGAACTGGCTGTCGGCGAGTAACCCGCTGCAGTTCGCGCGCGCGTGGATCAGCGCCAAGGGCGAAAACCGCATGGACGATGCATACCTGCGTATGAAAGCCCCCGCCATGGCCCGCGACTATCAGGTGCTGTTCGGCGGTTTGGCCAAAGAATTTGGCGTGACAGTGGTAGCCGGCTCGATTGCCCTGCCCAACCCGAGTGTCGAACAAGGGCAACTGCACATTGGCCACGGCGCGCTGTACAACGCAAGCGTAGTGTTTGGTGCCGACGGCTTGCCAGTGGGCCAGCCGCAACGTCAGCTCTATCCGATCTACGATGAGCGCGGTTTTATCGAACCGGGTGATGAAAACACCGTCAGCGTGGTCGACACGCCGGCCGGGCGCCTGGGTATCCTGATCGGCAGCGACAGCTGGTATCCAGACAACTACCGCAAACTCAACGAGCAAGGCGCGCAATTGGTCGCCGTGCCGGCCTTCGTGACAGGCCGTGACACTTGGGACCGCCCATGGCGCGGCTTCAAAAGCGTCTCTACACCCAGCGAAATCAGCCTCAAACCCGAAGAGCTCAGCGAAGGCGAGGCCTGGCGCCGTCTGACCCTGATCAGCCAACAGCCGATCAGCCAGGCCACCGCCGGCATGAGCGTGTTTCTGCGCGGGCAATTCTGGGATTTGGGCACCGCCGGGCATAGCTTCCTCAGCAGCAACGGGCAAGTCAGCGCCGACAGCGGCACCCGTGGCGCGCGCCTGCTGAATATCTGGTTGTAGCGCCTTGAAGCCGGTGCGCCTTGGCGATCTGTCGGTGGGCTTCGTGCACACCCTGGCGGACGCTATTCAAAGCCACGGCCTGGACCCGCAGCCGCTGTTGCTGCAATACGGCCTGGACCCAGCGCGCCTGGCCGAAGCCGGCGCACGCCTGTCGATCCCACGCTATATGCGCCTGGGTCACGCGGCCATCCAACTGACCGGCGACCCCAGCCTTGGCCTGCGCATGGGCCAGCTCAGCCGCTTGAGCCAGGCCGGGCTTGCAGGTGTTACCGCCGCGCAAGCGCCCACTGTGCGTGAGGCAGCGCGCACGCTGACGCGTTTTGAAGCGCTGTACGGCTCCAACTATCGCGGGCAGTCGAGTTTTCACGAGGATGCCGAAGGCGCCTGGCTACGCTTCTATTCCATCAGCCCGTACAACGCCTACAACCGTTTTGTGGTGGATTCGATCATCGCCGGCTGGCTGCAGCAATTATCCAGCCTGGCGCTGCAACCGGTGCAAGCGCAGCGCATCGACATCGAGTTTGAGGCGCCCCAGTACAGCGAACAGTACAGCGTGCTGGGCGACAGCCCGGTGCACTTTGGCGCCGCGGCCAATCAGCTGCGCCTGAGCCAACAGACCTTGGCACTGCGTAACCCACAGCATTGCCCGAGCACCTGGCAGCTGCTGTTGAAGTTGTGTGAAACAGAGTTGGAGCAGTTGACCCGCACCCGCAGTTTGCGCGAGCGCATCACCCGCTTGCTGGGGCCGATGCTCAATGGCGGCCGGGAACCCGACCTGGAAGAAGTGGCGGCACGCTTGAAGCTGCCGACCTGGACGCTACGCCGCAAACTGGCCGAAGAAGGCACTCAGTTTCGCGCGATTCTCAACGATACCCGCCGCGATTTGGCCATGACCTACATTCGCGATACGGAACTGGCGTTCGGCGAGATCGCCTACTTGCTCGGTTTTGCCTCAGCCCAAGCTTTTCAGCGGGCGTTCAGACGGTGGAACAACCAGACCCCAGGGGAATTTCGCCGCAGTCAGCGGCATTCCGCCTGAAGTCGGTATTACAGCTCGGTAGCGTCATCGACCGGATCCAGCGGATCCAATTCAAACGCGTGGTACTCCAGCAGTTCTTCTTGGTAATCGTCCATGGTTGACTCCTTGTGGGTTTAAAGCGGCTGCCAATAAATGACCTGCACAGCCAGCCTAAAGTGCCGTGATGACGAAAAAATGTCTGCGCCATGACGTTCCTGCACTTCTGGATTAAACGTAGCAGCGTTGGCGTGATTTAGCCTTTTGGTTTGAGGTGCGATTGCAATCATTGCAAGTGCAATGACATTTCGATTAGGGTACGAGCCTCTGTCGCCAGGAGCCTCGTCCCATGCCCGCCTCTACCGCAAACGCCGCGCAGCTGTGCATCGACGCACTCAACACAGCCGCAGATTCGCGCAGCTCACCGCTGTATACGGTCATGCACATGGCCAATACCCTGGAATCCAGCCGACGGGCCTGGGTGATTCGAGGCCAGTCACACAGCCGGCGCGTGGGCAATTGGCCCAGCTGGTTCGCGCGCAATACGGGGGAGAAACCACTGCTGTACCTGCACAGCGCGGCGTCGTCGGCGCAGCTGTGTGCACTGTCGGATGAAACTGGGCAGCGTGGCATCCTGTGTAACGACATCGAAAACCAACCGTCTGCATGGCCCAAGGGCGCTCAACCATCATTGCCGTTGTGGCTGGCGACCCATCCGAGTTGCACGCCATATGACCCAGCCTGCGCAGAAGAAGCCCGTGCGATTGTGCTGGCGGGGTTACACGCGCTGTATGTGGACGGCAAGCCGGGGTTTTATTACCTGGCGCTGCATGATCAAGAGACCGCCGGAACACTGGATACGCAAGATCGTGAGGATGCGATCAGGGGCATGTATCCGCTTCGGCGCGGCCACGCGGGGGATGTGCGATTGCTTGGCGCGGGACAGGCATTGGGCGAAGTGGCGCATGCCGCGCACTTGCTGGAACAGGATTGGAACATCACGGCAGCAGTGTGGAGTTGCCCCAGTTACACGCGACTGGCCCGTGAGGCCGCGGCCGCTGAGCGATGGAATCGGCTGCACCCCTGCGGCTCCAGACGAAGCAGTCATTTGCATGATTGCCTGGCCGGGACTACCGCGCCGGTGATTGCCGTCACCGGTTACCCGCAGCCGATCGTCGATCAGTTGGCGGCTTATGTGGACGCGCGTTTTGTGGCGCTGGGCGCGGGCTCGGTGCAAGCGTCTGCGCCCAGCCGTTATTGGATTGTAGTGTGTGCGTTGAGGGCGTTGGCGGATGAGGGACGAATTGATGCGCAGCAGCTGGAAACAGCGATGAATCGGTACCCACTCAAATGAATGAGGAACACGATCAAACATGTGGGAGCGGGCTTGCTCGCGAAGGCGGCGTGTCAGTCAACTCAAGTATCGACTGAACCACCGCCTTCGCGAGCGAGCCCGCTCCCACATTGGATCTTCACTGGATCTCAAAGCTTGCGTCGCGTTCGAACCTGCACACCCGCCTCCACTGCCAGCCCCGCCGTGCGCTCCAAAGTATCGGCAAACAGCTGGCGCTGCTCAGGCTCGATGTGCGACAGGAACAGCTCGTCCACGGTGCTTTCGTAGATCTTCCACATCTTTTTACGCAACACCCGGCCAGCGTCGGTGATCGAGGCAAACGCCGCGCGACCGTCGCCGTCAGAACGCGAACGCACGACCAGGCCGTCCTTTTCCAAGCGGTCCACCAAGCGTGTCAGGTTATAGCGCTCAATCGCCAGCACATCGGCCAATTCGTGCATACGGCGGGTGCCATCGGGGCCACTTTCCAGGCCCCACAGCGCGTCATACCAGGCATACGGCGGCAGGTCCGCCTGCGCCAAGCGGCGTTCGATTTCACGGATGACCGTCCTGTGGGCCCTGACAAAACGGAACCATACATCAGGCTCATTCGACGACATGCAACACCATCCGGGGAATTTCAAGAAGGTTGCAATAGTAGCTCATCCCGCGCTAGATTCAGGTATGTCGTTGCAATTGCAACTACATTAGCGCTACGCCCACAAAGAGCTCGCCGCTTGAAATCCGCCTACCTGGAGCCTCACATGACCCTCAATAACGCAGCAAGACTGGACGACGATCCACAGGAAACCCGCGAGTGGCTGGAGTCCATCGAATCGGTGCTGTCCACCGAAGGCCGCCCGCGTGCCCATTACCTGATTGATCAGTTGCTGGATTTCGACGTTGCGCGCCATGGTGACTTCTACGGGCGGGTGACCACGCCTTACATCAATACCATCCCGGTTGACCGCCAGCTGCCCTACCCCGGCAATCTCGCCATCGAGCGGCGCACCAATGCGTTTATTCGCTGGAACGCCATGGCCATGGTGCTGCGTGCAGGCAAACATTCCGGTGTGGGTGGGCATATCGCAACCTACGCGTCAGCCGCCGTGCTGTACGACGTAGGCTTCGACCACTTTTTCCGTGGACGTACCGACACCTTCGACGGTGACCTGGTGTACATCCAGGGCCATTCCTCCCCGGGCATCTATGGCCGCGCCTACCTGGAAGGCCGCATCAGCGAAGCGCAGCTGGACAACTTCCGCCGCGAGGCCGGTGGCGAAGGGTTGTCCTCCTACCCGCACCCACGGCTGATGCCGGACTTCTGGCAATTTCCTACCGTGTCCATGGGCCTCGGGCCGATCACGGCGGCTTACCAAGCGCGCTTCATGCGTTACCTGGAGTTTCGCGATCTCAAGCAGCACCAAGGCCGCAAAGTGTGGGCGTTCCTCGGTGATGGCGAAATGGACCAACCGGAATCCCTGGCCGCTATCTCTCTGGCGGGTCGCGAGAAACTCGACAACCTGATCTTCGTGGTCAACTGCAACCTGCAACGCCTGGACGGCCCGGTACGCGGCAACGCCAAAGTGATCCAGGAATTCGAAAGCCTGTACCGCGCTGCCGGTTGGAACGTGATCAAGGTGATCTGGGGCGGCGGCTGGGACGCGTTGTTGGAAAAAGACCAGAGCGGCCTGCTGCGCCAACGCATGATGGAATGCGTGGATGGCGATTATCAGAACTACAAATCGCAAAACGGCGCCTATGTGCGCGAACACTTCTTCGGCAAATACCCCGAGTTACTGGCACTCGTTGCGGACATGACCGACGACGAAATCTGGAAACTCTCACGCGGCGGCCATGACCCGGAAAAGGTCTACAACGCCTATGCGGCCGCCGTGCGCCACAAAGGCCAACCCACTGTGATCCTGGCGAAGACCGTCAAGGGCTTCGGCATGGGTGAAGCCGGCGAAGGCCAGAACATCAACCACCAACTGAAGAAAATGGGCGCCGAGGCGGTAAAAGCCTTCCGCGACCGCTTCGGGCTGGAAGTGGCGGATGACCAGCTCGACGAGATCCCCTACCTCAAGCCCGCCGCCGACAGTGAAGAGGCGCGCTACTTCGCCGCCCGGCGCCAGGCCTTGGGCGGCTATGTGCCCGCGCGGCACACTGCCGTTGAGTCACTACAGATCCCCGAATTGAGCGCCTTTGCAACCCAGCTCAAAGACACTGGCGAGCGTGCCATCTCCACCACCATGGCGTTTGTGCGCATCCTCGGCACGCTGCTCAAGGACCCGCACCTGGGCAAGCTGATCGTGCCCATCGTGCCGGATGAGTCGCGCACCTTTGGCATGGAAAGCCTGTTCCGTCAGATCGGCATTCACTCTGCCGTGGGCCAGCTCTACACCCCACAGGATGCCGGGCAATTGAGCTACTACAAGGAGAGCAAGGACGGACAGATCATGCAGGAAGGCCTGAATGAGTCCGGCGCTATTTCTTCATGGATCGCGGCGAGTACGTCCTACAGCAACCACGGCCTGATGACCGTGCCGTTCTACATTTTCTACTCGATGTTCGGCTTCCAGCGCGTCGGCGACCTGGCGTGGGCAGCGGGTGATGCACGCGCGCGCGGCTTCCTGCTTGGCGCCACAGCCGGGCGCACGACGTTGATGGGCGAAGGCTTGCAGCATGACGACGGCCACAGCCACATCCTGTCGTCGGTGATCCCGTGCTGCGTGTCGTATGACCCGACCTTTGCCTACGAGCTGGCGGTGATTATTCGCGAGGGCATGCGGCGCATGTATGTCGAACAGGAGGACATTTACTACTACATCACCTTGCTCAACGAAAACTACCCGCACCCGGCGATGCCCGACGGCGTAGAAGATGGAATTCTCAAGGGCATGTATCGCCTGGGCAGCCACCCGCAAGCGCAGGTGCAACTGATGGGCAGTGGCTCGATTTTGCGCGAAGTGATCGCCGCCGCCGAACTGCTCGACAAGGACTTCGCCGTGCACAGCGATGTGTGGAGCGTCACCAGCCTGACCGAGCTGCGCCGTGACGGGCATGCGGTGGAGCGCTGGAACCTGCTGCACCCGGAAAGTGAGCCACGCGTGAGTTACGTGGAAGAATGCCTTGCCGGGCAAACCGGGCCGGTGGTGGTCGCCACGGACTACATGAAGTTATTCGCCGACCAGATTCGCCCCTTCGTCCACGGCCGCCGCTTCGTGGCGCTGGGCACCGATGGCTTCGGGCAATCGGATACCCGGGAAACCTTGCGCGAATTCTTTGAGGTGGACCGCCACTTCATCGCGCTGGCGGCGCTGAAGGCATTAGCTGACGATGGGCTGATCGGCCGTGACAAAGTCAGTGAGGCAATCAGCCGCTACGGGATTAACGTCGACAAGGCGAACCCCGTAGCGGTGTGAGTTACTGCGCGGGCGTCGGCAAGGGTGGAATCGCCTCGGTCGGCGCCGGCAAGGTCGGCGTGGCAGGCGCCGGAGCCGGTGCAGGTTCTGCCTGGGGTGTAATGGGCGCCGTCTCAGTTGGCGGCGCCAGCGGCTCAGCAGCGGCAGGCGCTGCGGGTGCTGCTGGCGCGTCCTTCGGTGCCTCGACCTTCTCGGTTAGCGGAGCGGCCTTGGGTTCGGGCACACCGAGGTCAGCCTTGGGCTTTTCGGGAATGTGCTCGGCCTTCTTCACTTCCTGCGGCAGGAACACATCCACCAGTGCAAAGTAACGGTCATAGAACTTCGGCGCCGAAACCGTCTCACTCGCCACCTTCACCATCGAGTCATCGGTGGAGCCAATAGGCATCGACACCGAGCCCAGCACGCCCACACCCAGGCTCGCGGAGTTGTTGACCTTCTTCAGCGCGTAGCGGTCCTGCAAGGCGTTGGCAAACATCGTCGAGTGGTTATTGCCTTTGCCATCATCGGCACACACCACGTTGAAGCTGATCTGCAGGTGGCTCTCGCCGGTCTGCTGGAAGCTCTTGTTACCCACGACCAGCTTCGGATCGCTGCTGGTGATGATGTAACCCTGGCTCAACAGCGCACGACGCGCCGCTTCACAGGCCGCCACATCGCTGACCGGGTAATCGCGGGAGAACGTACCGGAGTCGTCGAAATTCTCATGTTCATAAATAGCGGTCTTGGGTGACGAGCAGCCCGCGGCGCCCGCCAGCACCAGCGCCAGCACGAGGCTACGCAAGTGAAATGATGTCGACATTGAAAATCCTGAGGAAAACGGTCCGGGCGGTATTGTGCAACAGAACGGGGCCTTGGCGCGCGCATTCCTGTCGGTAAAACGTCACAGCCCTACAGGGCACCGCCTGCGGGAAAAAGCCCGGCACACATATGGTCAATAAACACGCGCAATTTGGCCGAGGCATGGCGACTTGATGGCCATAACATCCAGAAACTGCCGCGGTGGTCGAGGTGGTCGTCCAGCACCCGCTGCAAACGCCCTTCTCGCACGGCCTGATTGACCATGAAGTCCGGCAGGCAGGCAATGCCCAGCCCTTCATGCACCACATGGTTGAGGGATTCGATAGTGGTGCTGACCAGCGGCGCACGCAGCGTCGGCTCAACCAAGCCGGGCAGGTGCCGCAACGGCCAGGGTTCCAGCATGCCGGTGGCGCAGAACTTGTGGCGCAGGCAGGCATGGCTGCTCAAGTCCTTGGGCTGTTGCGGAGTGCCATAGTGGGTGAAGTATTCCGGGGTGCCGACCAGTACCAATTGGTAATGCCCCAGGTGACGCGCCATCAAACGTGAATCTTGCGGCTTGCCGGTGCGAATCACCGCGTCGAAGCCCTCCTCGATCACGTCCACCATACGGTCCGAAAAATCCAGGTCCAGCTCGATATCCGGGTAGGCGCGCATAAAGTCGCTGAGCACCGGCATCAACAAGCCGCGCACTTGCGGCAGGCTGACGCGCAACTTGCCACGGGGCATGGCGCTGGCCTCACTCAACTCCTGCTCCGCCGCCTCGACCTCCGCGAGAATCCGCCGTGAGCGCTCAAGGAACAGCGCGCCCTCGCTGGTCAGTGTGATGCTGCGCGTACTGCGATGAAACAGGCGCACGCCCAGGCGCTCTTCAGTGCGCGCGATGCTTTTGCCCACGGCCGAAGAAGACACCCCGAGCACGCGCCCAGCGGCGGTGAAGCTGCGCGTCTCCGCGACCTGCACAAACACTGAGAGGCTACCCAGACTGTCCATCGTCTTACCTTTGCAGATTGCGGACACCGGCGTCCGATAAGTTCGGAACCTTAGCCTGTTTTTCCGCAGCCCACAGCCCCCTACTCTGCGTTCCTGGCCCTTTTCATGGATAGCGCGCGATGAGCAACAGCCCCTCAATCACCGATTCACCCCCTGTAACCCAGCGTGACGCACTACCACTTGGTGGCTTGCTGGCATTGGCCGCGGCCGGCTTTATTACCATCCTCACCGAAGCCATGCCTGCCGGGCTGCTACCCCAGATGAGCGATGGCTTGGGCGTTTCACCTGCACTGGTGGGCCAGTTGGTCACCTTGTACGCCCTCGGCTCATTGCTCGCGGCCATCCCTCTCACGCTGCTGACCCGAGGCTGGCGGCGGCGCCCCTTGCTGCTGATTGCCATCGGTGGCTTTGCCTTGGTCAACAGCGTCACCGCACTCTCCAGCCATTACGGCGTGACCCTGGTGGCGCGCTTCTTCGCCGGGGTATTTGCCGGGCTGCTCTGGGCGCTGCTGGCAGGCTATGCCAGCCGCATGGTTGCGCCGCACCTGCAGGGCCGGGCCATTGCGGTCGCCATGCTCGGCGCCCCGCTGGCGCTGTCGCTCGGCGTACCGGCAGGCACCTTGCTCGGCACCGTTGTCGGCTGGCGATTGAGCTTCGCGATCATGACCGGCCTGACCCTGTTGCTGCTGGCCTGGGCGCGCTGGCAGCTCCCGGATTTTGCGGGCGAACCCGCGGGAAAACGCCTGGCGCTGCGCCAAGTGCTGAGCCTGCCTGGCATTCGTCCGGTGCTGTGGGTGACCTTTACCTACGTGCTGGCCCACAACATTCTCTATACCTACATCGCCCCCCTGCTGGTGCCGGCGGGGATCGAAACTGAGATTGATCGCGTGCTGCTGGTCTTTGGCCTGGCCGCGTTGCTGAGCATCTGGCTGGCGGGTGCACTGATTGACCGCTGGCTACGTGTACTGCTGGTGATCAGCTGTGCGCTGTTTGGCGTGGTAGCCCTGGCGTTGGTGTTCTGGATCGATTCCTCGGTTGTCATCTACGGCGCTGTTGCCCTGTGGGGCCTGGCGTTTGGTGGCCTGCCGGCGTTGCTGCAAACCGCGCTGGCCAAGGCCGCGGGTGAGTCGGCGGATGCGGCGCAGTCCATGCTGGTCACCGTGTGGAACCTTGGGATCGCCGGCGGCGGGTTGGCGGGTGGTGTGTTGCTGCAGGGCTGGGGCGTCGGCGCTTTTGCGTGGGCGGTTGTGCTACTGATGCTCTTGGCCTTGGTGGGTAGCCTGAAGCGCGGCTGAAAAAAAGCCCCCGGTCCTTTCAGACCGGGGGCTGAGCGTTCCCACGCTCTGCGTGGGAACGATCACCTACATCAGAACTTCTTGATGTCGGCCTTGGTTTCCAACTGCTTGCGGTAAGCCGCGAAGTCTTGCTGGCCAATACGGGACGCGAGGAAGCGGCGGTATTGCGCCTTTTCTTCGTCCGTAGGCGCAGCGGCTTCGTTGACGCCGTTCAAACGCACGATCACCAGGCTGCCATCAGCCAGGGTCACCGTGGTGAAGGTCGGCTTGTCCTTGGCCGCAGGCTTAGGCATGCGGAACAAGGCTTGCAGCACGGCTGGATCGATCGCTTCTGCGCTGCGAGTAGCCGCTTCAGTGACTTTCCAGGCCTGGCCGTCGATCGGCTGGTTCAGCGGGGTCTTGCCGTCGCGCAAGCTGGCGATCAACTCGTCGGCATGGGCTTTGGCAGCCGCGCTGGCGCGCTCTTTGGTCATCTGGGCGCGGATCGCCGCCGACACGCTTTCCAGCGGCAGTTGCGTTGGCTTCAGATGCTCTTTGGCACGCAGCACGATGATGGTTTCCGGGTCCAGCTCGATGGCCGTGCTGTTGGCACCTTCATCCAGCACTTCCGGGCTGAACGCTGCGGTGACCACAGCACGGTTGGCTGCAACACCTTCGCCACCTTCACGGCCGAACGGCGCGGAGGTGTGCACGGTCAGCTTCAGGTCGGACGCCGGCTGGGCCAGGTCGGAGGCTTCGAATGCCGCATCTTCCAATTGCTTGGAGGCGTCGACAAAGCGCTGCTCAACCTGCTGGGTCTTGAGCTCGCGGGTCAGCTTGTCTTTCAGGCTGGCAAACGATGGCACTTGGGGTGCCTCAACGCCCAACAGCTTGATCAAGTGCCAACCGAAAGTGGTGCGCACCGGCGCGGACACCTGGTCCTTGTTCAAGGCGTACAGGGCCGTTTCGAAGTCCGGGTCGTAGACGCCAGGGCCGGCAAAACCGAGGTCGCCGCCATTGTTGGCCGAGCCTGGGTCCTGGGAAAACTCCTTGGCCAGGGCTTCGAACTTCTCACCCTTGGCCAGGCGTGCCTGGATGTCTTCGATCTTGGCTTTGGCTTGCGCGTCGGTCGTCTTGTCGTTGACTTCAATCAGAATGTGCGCGGCACGACGCTGTTCAGCGAGGTTGGCGGTTTCTTTCTGATAGGCAGCCTGCAGCTCATCGTCCTTCACGGTGACCTGGTCGAAGAAGGAAGACTTCTTCAGTTCCAGATAGTCGATGACGACTTGGTCCGGGGTCATGAACTCTTTGGCGTGCTGGTCGTAGTAAGCCTTGACCTCATCGTCGGTGAGCTTCACCGCCGCAGGGTTGGCCTTGATATTGACGGTGGCGAAATCGCGGGTCTGTTTTTCCAGACGGGCGAATGCCAGCACCTCGGCGTCGGTGACAAAACCGCTGCCGGCGAGACCTGCGCGAACCTGGCCGATCAGCATTTCCTGGGTCAGCATCTGACGGAATTGCATACGGCTGTAGCCCAGTTGACGGATCACCTGGTCAAAGCGTTCGGCATTGAACTTGCCGTCCTCCTGGAATTCCGGTGTCTGCAGGATCACCTGATCCAGAGCTGCTTCCGAGAAGCCGAACTTGGAATCAGCAGCACCTTGCAGCAGCAGTTTGCGATCGATCAGCCCTTTGAGGGCCGCATCGCGCAGCAGTTTTTCGTCCAGCAAAGAAGCATCGAAATCCTTGCCCAGCTGTTGCATCAGCTGGCGACGTTGCATGTCGACGGCCTGGCTCAATTCGGTTTGGGTGATCTCTTCACCGTTGACCTTGGCCACGTCCTGCGTGTTATTGGTCGAAGCCTGGAAAATGGCCTCGATACCGGTGAACGCCATCAATGCGACGATGATCCCGATAATGGTCTTGGCAATCCAGCCTTGTGAATTGTCCCTGATATTTTGCAGCATGCGTCCCCCAGAAACGGTTGATCTTCAAAAATTAGGCAACCGTGGAGCGTGGGTAGAGTCCGGATAGAAGAAAGGCGCATCCGAGGATGCGCCTTCTCGTAACTGGCGGAGCGGACGGGGGTTTGAACCCAAACCCCAGGCCGTGGCGACCCGATGGATACGTGGGTCAGCTGCCGCTCCGCTGCCAGGCAGACCTGCGTCTGACCCGGGTAGGTAAGGCTTGAGCGAAGCTTAGTTAACGGCTTCTTTCAGGGCTTTACCGGCTTTGAAACCTGGTTTCTTGGCAGCAGCGATTTGCAGTGCTTTGCCAGTCTGTGGGTTACGGCCAGTGCGAGCTGGGCGGTCAGTCACAGAGAACGTACCGAAGCCTACCAGTACTACGGAGTCGCCGGCCTTCAGAGCGCCAGTGACGGATTCGATTACTGCGTCCAGCGCACGGCCAGCAGCAGCTTTCGGGATATCAGCGGATGCGGCGATAGCATCAATCAGTTCCGACTTGTTCACTCTAAGTCCCCTTATATATCTATTGAGTATGATTCTAAGTTTTTTGGTGAAAGCAAAAACCAGTGCTGAATGGCCTACAGACACTTAAGAGCCGCTTTATAACAAGGGCTCTAAAAAGCTGTCAAGGAAGCCACCCGGCTTAATCGCATTAATGCGTGCTAATTCTTTCCTTGGAATCAGACTCGCGTTTTTCGTCCTTCGCGACAATCTCCGGAGCCACATCCGGCAAGGGCTCCGGCGCGTATTGCAGCGCAATTTGCAGGACCTCGTCAATCCATTTAACCGGTTTAATCTGAAGATCCTGCTTGATGTTGTCCGGAATTTCCTTCAAGTCGCGAACATTCTCTTCAGGAATGATCACTGTCTTGATTCCGCCTCGGTGCGCTGCGAGCAATTTCTCTTTCAGACCACCGATAGCCAATACCTGACCACGCAGGGTAATTTCCCCGGTCATTGCTACATCGGCTCGCACAGGAATGCCGGTCAATGCCGACACCAGGGCCGTGCACATGCCTACGCCAGCGCTAGGGCCGTCTTTAGGGGTAGCCCCTTCCGGCATATGGATGTGGGTGTCGTGCTTCTCGTGGAAGTCCAGGGGGATCCCCAGGCTCTTCGCGCGGCTGCGCACCACGGTCTGCGCGGCGGTAATGGATTCGACCATCACGTCACCCAGCGAACCCGTTTTGATAAGCTGGCCTTTGCCTGGGATCACCGCGGCTTCGATGGTCAGCAATTCGCCGCCCACTTGAGTCCACGCCAAGCCAGTCACTTGCCCTACCTGGTCCTGCTGCTCAGCCAGGCCGTAACGGAATTTTTTCACGCCCAGGAAGTGTTCCAGATCGTCGGCACCCACCTTCACCGAGAAGCGTTTTTCCAGTGCGTGCTCTTTCACCGCCTTGCGGCAAATCTTCGCGATTTGGCGCTCAAGGCCCCGTACACCGGCTTCGCGGGTGTAATAACGAACGATGTCACGGATGGCTTCGACGTCAATTTCGATCTCGCCTTTTTTCAGGCCGTTGGCCGAAATCTGCTTGGGCGCGAGGTATTTGACGGCAATGTTGATCTTCTCGTCTTCGGTGTAACCCGGCAGACGAATCACCTCCATCCGGTCCAGCAAGGCTGGCGGAATGTTCATGGAGTTGGAGGTGCACAGGAACATTACATCGGACAGGTCGTAGTCGACTTCGAGGTAATGGTCGTTGAAATTATGGTTCTGCTCGGGGTCGAGTACTTCGAGCAACGCCGAGGCCGGATCGCCACGCATATCGCTGCCCATCTTGTCGATTTCATCGAGCAGGAACAGCGGGTTGCGCACGCCTACCTTTGTCATCTTTTGAATCAATCTTCCTGGCATCGAACCGATGTAAGTACGGCGATGACCACGAATTTCCGCCTCATCACGCACGCCACCGAGGGCCATGCGCACGAATTTACGGTTAGTGGCACTGGCGATCGACTCCGCCAGCGACGTTTTACCGACACCAGGAGGACCAACCAGGCACAACACCGGGCCACGGATTTTCTTCACGCGCTTTTGCACGGCGAGGTATTCGAGAATGCGTTCTTTGACTTCTTCGAGGCCGTAATGGTCGGCGTCGAGGATATCTTCGGCACGGGCCAGGTCCAGGCGCACTTTGGTCTGGGCCTTCCACGGCACCTGCACCAGCCAATCGATGTAGGAGCGAACCACGGTGGCTTCGGCCGACATCGGCGACATTTGCTTGAGCTTGTTCAGCTCGGCGGTCGCCTTGGTCAAAGCGTCTTTCGGCAGGCCGGCGGCATCGATGCGCTTTTTCAGCTCTTCGATTTCGTTGTGGCCCTCTTCGCTGTCGCCGAGCTCTTTCTGAATGGCCTTCATCTGCTCATTCAGGTAGTACTCGCGCTGGCTGCGCTCCATTTGTTTCTTCACACGACCACGGATGCGCTTCTCAACCTGTAGCAGGTCGATCTCGCCATCCAACAGTGCCAGCACGTGCTCGACACGGGCCGACAGGTCGATGATTTCGAGGATATCTTGCTTCTGCTCGATCTTCAGCGCCATGTGCGCAGCCATGGTGTCGACCAGGCGACTTGGCTCATCAATGCTGTTGAGAGAAGACAGGACTTCAGCCGGGACTTTCTTGCCCAACTGCACATACTGCTCGAACTGCGAGAGCAGGCTGCGCACAAACACTTCGGATTCGCGCTCAGGGGCTTCGACTTCGTCGATCAGCGCCACTTCGGCGCGCAGGTGGCCATCCACCTCCATGAAACGCTCCACCGCGCCACGCTGCTCGCCTTCCACCAACACCTTGACGGTGCCATCGGGCAGCTTGAGCAATTGCAGAACAGTGGCAATGGTGCCGACCCGATACAGGGCATCTTCGCCTGGATCATCATCAGCTGGATTCTTCTGGGCCAACAGCAGGATCTGCTTGTCGCCCGTCATCGCGGCCTCGAGGGCTTCGATAGACTTCTCGCGCCCCACGAACAGCGGGATAACCATGTGCGGATAGACGACGACATCACGCAACGGCAGGAGAGGCAATTCAATGGTTGTCTTCATGATTTCGCCTCTATGACAGTTGAAAAATAAGCATGAAACCAAGATGGGGGCTGCTTGCAAAAAAAACAAGCTCAATGCCAGCAGTTAAACGCATGAATAAACGCGAAATTAAAATAACCGCTGAAAAAAACCGCCGTAAAAAAAACAAGGGGCCTAAAAAGGCCCCTTGCTTGTACTGCGACAGCTGAACGCTTACGCGTCGGGTGCAGCCTTGGCAGCCGGCTCACTGTTTTCGTAGATATACAGTGGCTTGGACTTGCCTTCGATAACGCTTTCGTCGATCACCACTTTACTCACCTCGGACTGCGAGGGGATTTCGTACATGGTGTCGAGCAACACGCCTTCGAGGATCGAACGCAAACCACGTGCACCGGTCTTGCGCTCCAGTGCCCGCTTGGCCACCGATTTGAGTGCGTCGGTACGGAACTCGAGGTCTACACCTTCCATCTCGAACAACTTGGCGTATTGCTTGGTCAGGGCGTTTTTCGGCTCGGTGAGGATCTGAATCAACGCAGCCTCATCCAGCTCGTCCAACGTGGCCAGGACCGGCAGACGGCCAACGAATTCCGGGATCAGACCGAACTTGACCAAATCGTCAGGCTCGACTTCACGCAGGGACTCGCCCACTTTCTTGCCTTCTTCCTTGCTGCGCACTTCCGCACCGAAACCGATGCCGCCACGCGTGGAGCGCTGCTGAATAACCTTCTCCAGACCGGAGAACGCACCGCCACAGATGAACAGAATGTTGCGCGTATCAACCTGAAGGAATTCCTGCTGCGGGTGCTTGCGGCCGCCTTGTGGCGGTACGGAAGCAACCGTGCCTTCGATCAGCTTCAACAGGGCTTGCTGCACGCCTTCACCGGAAACGTCCCGGGTGATCGACGGGTTGTCGGACTTGCGCGAAATCTTGTCGATCTCGTCGATGTAGACAATACCCATCTGGGCCTTCTCTACGTCGTAGTCGCACTTCTGCAGCAGCTTCTGAATGATGTTCTCGACGTCCTCACCCACGTAGCCAGCCTCGGTGAGGGTGGTGGCGTCGGCGATAGTGAACGGAACGTTCAGCAGACGAGCGAGGGTTTCTGCAAGCAAGGTTTTACCCGAGCCTGTAGGACCGATCAGCAAAATGTTGCTCTTGCCGAGTTCGACTTCGTCGCCTTTCTTGTCACGCTGGTTCAAGCGCTTGTAGTGGTTGTACACCGCTACGGCCAAAACCTTCTTTGCACGCTCTTGACCAATCACATATTGATCAAGGATGCCGCTGATTTCTTTAGGCGAAGGCAATTTATGCGCGCTGCTCTCGGCCTGGGCTTCCTGCACCTCCTCACGGATGATGTCATTGCACAGGTCGACGCACTCGTCGCAGATAAACACCGAGGGGCCGGCAATCAATTTGCGTACTTCATGCTGGCTTTTGCCGCAGAAGGAGCAATAGAGCAGCTTGCCGTTGTCCTCGCCGTTGCGGGTGTCAGTCATTCGTTCGATCCAAATCCGATAGGCTTGCAACACAAGATGAAGGCTTATGCGGGCTTTTTCAAGCCCGCGGTGGTCGGACGCGCCGACCAGCCCTATTTTGAGGTGCTTATATTAAGCGGGGCGCTTTTCGATCACTGCGTCGATCAACCCATAAGCGCGCGCAGCTTCGGCACTCATAAAGTTGTCACGATTGGTATCGCGCTCGATTTCTTCCAGGGTGTGCCCGCTATGCTTGGCCATCAACGTGTTGAGGCGCTCACGAATAAACAGGATTTCCTTGGCGTGAATTTCGATATCCGACGCCTGGCCCTGGAAGCCGCCCAGCGGCTGGTGAATCATCACGCGCGAGTTAGGCAGGCAGTAACGCTTGCCCTCGGCACCCGCGGTGAGCAGGAACGCGCCCATGCTGCAGGCCTGACCGATGCAGGTAGTCGACACGTTTGGCTTGATGAACTGCATGGTGTCGTAGATCGACATACCCGCCGTCACCGAACCGCCCGGGGAGTTAATGTAAAGATGGATGTCCTTGTCCGGGTTTTCCGCTTCAAGGAACAGCAGTTGCGCGCAGATCAGGTTGGCCATGTAGTCCTCTACAGGGCCGACCAGAAAGATCACTCGTTCCTTGAGCAGGCGCGAGTAGATGTCATAGGCGCGTTCGCCACGAGCAGATTGCTCGACAACCATCGGGACCAGGCCGCCAGCGGCCTGGATATCAGAGTTCTGCTGAATATAGGAATTACGGAACATGCTCTGCAGTTACTCCCAAATAGTCATGTCTTGAAAACGCATAAGCCAGCGCGAGGCTGGCTTATGGTTGTATTTCGAACGAGTTGGACAATCAGTCGGCTTGTGCTGCTTCCGCCGGTTTGACTGCTTCTTCGTAAGAGACCGCTTTGTCGGTCACCTTAGCCTTCTGCAGAACAGTATCCACAACTTGTTCTTCCAGCACAACCGAACGTACTTCGTTCAGCTGCTGGTCGTTCTTGTAGTACCACGCCACAACCTGCTCAGGCTCCTGGTAGGCCGAAGCCATTTCCTGGATCATTTCGCGAACGCGATCTTCGTCAGGCTTGAGGTCGAATTGCTTGACCACTTCAGCCACGACCAGACCCAGCACAACGCGACGCTTGGCTTGCTCTTCGAACAGCTCGGCCGGCAGTTGGTCAGGCTTGATGTTGCCACCAAACTGCTGAACCGCTTGAACGCGCAGGCGATCCACTTCGTTGGACAGCAGCGCCTTAGGCACTTCGATCGGGTTGGCAGCCAGCAGACCGTCCATGACCTGGTTCTTGACCTTGGACTTGATGGCCTGGCGCAGCTCACGCTCCATGTTCTTGCGAACTTCGGTGCGGAAGCCTTCGATACCGGTTTCCTTGATACCGAATTGAGCGAAGAACTCTTCGTTCAGCTCTGGCAGCTTAGGCTCGGAAACACTGTTGACGGTCACGGTGAACTCAGCGGCTTTGCCGGCCAGGTCCAGGTTCTGGTAGTCAGCCGGGAACGTCAGGTTCAGAACGCGCTCTTCGCCGGCCTTGGCGCCAACCAGACCGTCTTCGAAGCCCGGGATCATGCGGTTGGAACCCAGTACCAGCTGAGTGCCCTTGGCGGAGCCGCCAGCGAATACTTCGCCGTCAACCTTGCCAACAAAATCGATGTTCAGCTGGTCTTCGTTCTGGGCAGCGCGATCGGCCACTTCGAAACGAGTGTTCTGCTTGCGCAGGATTTCCAGCATGTTGTCCAGGTCGGCATCCGCCACGTCAGCGCTCAGGCGCTCTACCGCGATGTCTTCGAAACCGGCAACAGTGAACTCCGGGAACACTTCGAATACGGCGACGTATTCCAGGTCTTTGCCAGCTTCCAGGGACTTAGGTTCGATCGAAGGCGAGCCAGCCGGGTTCAGCTTGTGCTCGACAACCGCTTCGTAGAACGAAGCCTGGATCACGTCACCGACAGCTTCCTGACGCGCATCAGCACCAAAACGACGCTTGATTTCGCTCATTGGCACTTTGCCTGGACGGAAACCAGCGATCTTGGCCTTTTGGGCAGTCTGCTGCAGACGCTTGTTGACCGCAGTCTCAATACGCTCTGCCGGCACGGTGATGCTCAGGCGGCGCTCGATAGCAGTAGTATTTTCAACAGAAACTTGCATGGATATTCCTCGTTGCACAGACGTTAGCCGGCCGTTTCCGACCCCAGAATCAAGGGCATGCATTCTAGTGGGTCAAACTCAAGAAGTCACCCTACTGAAAACGGGTGGAAAAACAGCAGGCCATTTATAGGTTCAAGTGCACGCATGCACCTCATCCCGTTAGCAAATACAGCACATCACGCCAGGGCTCTGTATCAACCCTTCTATATATAGAAGCGCGTGGACACACACCCTTGGCGACCGACCTTGCGGGCAAGGCCGGAGGGCACGGCGGCAGCATCGAGAAACACAAATACGACGAAACGCCCCGCCCCGGAAACTCAAAACACTTAAACAAAAACGGCACAGCCCTTTTTCAGGTACTGCGCCGTTATTCGCTATTAAATAGCTGTACTGACCTTGATACAGCCTCAGATCAGTTCTACACGCTCAAAACCGGCAACGATTCTAACGCCAAGGCATTGAGAATGCTTGTTTTTTCTTGGCGTCAAGATCCGCCACAGAGAGGACCAGAAATTTCTGACACAAAAAAAAGCGCCAGATCATTGATCTGGCGCTTTTTTGAATATGGGGTGGACGAAGGGGATCGAACCCTCGACAACGGGAGTCACAATCCCGTGCTCTACCAACTGAGCTACGCCCACCATATTGCAGTAACAAAGAACTCAAACATCTTCTTTGTTGAACCCTGCCCCGCCTGACGGCGGCACAACGTTTTAATTGGTGCGGATGAAGAGACTCGAACTCTTACGCCTCGCGGCGCTGGAACCTAAATCCAGTGTGTCTACCAATTCCACCACATCCGCGCTTACAGCTCTTAAAGCAAAGGCGCCAGACGATTAATCTGGCGCCTTTCAAAATATGGGGTGGACGAAGGGGATCGAACCCTCGACAACGGGAGTCACAATCCCGTGCTCTACCAACTGAGCTACGCCCACCATATAGCGCTACTTGTGCCAAAGCTGCCTAATGGCGCACCCGGCAGGACTCGAACCTGCGACCATCCGCTTAGAAGGCGGATGCTCTATCCAGCTGAGCTACGGGCGCCTTATTAATCTGTACTCTTTGAAGATTACAAACTAAGTGCTTCCAGCCTTGCAGTACAACAATTCTGCTCAGCCTTCTTAACCAGTGCTAGGCTGTGCCCGACAAGTGCGACGAATAGTATAGACGCCCCGGAAACCCGTCAAATCTTTTTTGAAAAAAACTGATTTTATTTAAGGGGTTAGGGCAATTTGCGGACCAAGCGCCTTTGCCCTCACGTCTTGGCGTGCGAGAATGCGCGCACTTTTCTTCCCCCTCTCGATGGTTAATCACGCGTAATGACTGCACAACTTATCGACGGCAAATCAATCGCCGCCAGCCTGCGCCAGCAGATCGCCAAACGAGTCACCGAGCGTAGCCAGCAAGGCCTGCGCACGCCTGGCCTCGCGGTGATCCTGGTCGGCAGCGATCCTGCCTCTCAGGTTTATGTCTCGCACAAGCGTAAAGACTGTGAAGAAGTCGGCTTTATTTCCAAAGCCTATGACTTGCCGGAAGGCACCACCCAACTGGCCCTGACCGACCTGATCGACAGCCTCAACGACGATCCGGCCATCGACGGCATCCTGCTCCAGCTGCCACTGCCCGAACACCTGGATGCATCCAAGTTACTGGAGCGCATCCGCCCGGACAAAGACGTCGACGGTTTCCACCCGTATAACGTCGGCCGCCTGGCCCAGCGTATCCCGCTGCTGCGCCCCTGCACGCCGAAAGGCATCATGACCCTGCTGGAAAACACCGGCGTGGATTTGTACGGCCTCGATGCCGTGGTCGTCGGCGCTTCCAACATCGTCGGCCGCCCGATGGCCATGGAGCTGTTGCTGGCCGGCTGCACCGTGACCGTCACCCACCGCTTCACCAAAGACCTGGCCGGCCACGTCGGCCGTGCCGACCTGGTGGTGGTCGCAGCCGGTAAGCCGGGCCTGGTCAAAGGCGAGTGGATCAAGGAAGGTGCCATCGTCATCGACGTGGGCATCAACCGCCAGGAAGACGGCAAGCTGGTCGGCGACGTGGTGTACGAAACCGCCCTGCCCCGCGCCGGCTGGATCACGCCCGTGCCAGGTGGCGTTGGCCCGATGACCCGTGCCTGCCTGCTGGAGAACACCCTGTACGCCGCAGAAACCCTGCACGGCTAATAACCAGCCGTACTGAAAAAGCCCTGCCTTATCGCAGGGCTTTTTATTGCCCGCAAAAAAACCTGTTTTTTGTTAGTTTTTAAGCACTTTCGTCCGGTTCCAGAAGAACATTCGACAGTTTCTGATCCATACTCCTAAAATGTAACGGCATTTATCAGAAAACCCGTTCCTGAACGGTATCTCCTTACTTTTTAGCGAGTTCATCCGCGTGAAAATTCGTCTCTCTATTGTCAGCCTATTTTTTGCATTTACAGGCACCTTCGCGCACGCCAGCGAAACCACCCTCGCCCCGCGTGATATCTCCAAACTGCAAATCGCTTCCGGCAGCGCCATGCTGGTGGACTTGCAGACCAACAAAGTCATCTACTCCAGCAACCCGGATGTCGTTGTACCCATTGCCTCCGTGAGCAAATTGATGACCGGCCTGATCGTGCTGGAAGCCAAGCAGAACATGGACGAATACATCGACATCAACATTAAAGACACGCCGGAAATGAAAGGCGTGTTCTCCCGTGTAAAAATCGGCAGCGAAATGCCGCGCAAGGAAATGCTGCTGATCGCCCTGATGTCTTCGGAAAACCGCGCCGCCGCCAGCCTGGCCCATCACTACCCGGGCGGCTACCCAGCGTTTATCGCGGCGATGAACGCCAAGGCCAAGGCGTTGGGCATGACCAGCACGCACTATGTCGAACCTACCGGCCTGTCGATTCACAACGTGTCCACCGCCCGCGACTTGAGCAAGCTGCTGGCCTATGCACGCAAATTTCCGATGCTGAGCCAGTTGAGCACCACCAAGGAAAAGACCGTGGCGTTCCGTAAACCCAACTACACCTTGGGTTTCTCCAATACCGACCACCTGATCAACCGGGCCAATTGGGATATCAAGCTGACCAAGACCGGTTTCACCAACCAGGCCGGCCACTGCCTGGTGCTGGTGACCAGCATGGGTAACCGCCCGGTGTCGCTGGTGATTCTGGATGCCTTCGGCAAATTCACTCACTTTGCCGATGCAGGCCGAATTCGCAACTGGGTCGAGACCGGCAAGAGCGGTTCGGTGCCAGACGTCGCGCTGCGCTACAAGGCTGACAAGAACCTGAAGAGCCGCCCGAATGCGGCTGAAGTGCGTCGTTGAAACGGGGCTTGAGCGCCAGGGCAGACAACCGATAACTGGCTCCCGCTGGGCTGCGAAGCGGCCCTAAAGATGGGACTGCTGCGCAGTCCAGCGGGAGCAAGCTCCCTCGCCACAGGTAGAGTGTTGGCCTTTAACTGATCGGCATTAGCCTGGAGCGCCACTTTTTACTTGCGCTCCGCCAGCACCTTGAGCGCCTGGGCCGCCGCCTGCTCCTGCCCGGCTTGCGCAGTGGCATTGGCGGCCTCGCGCCAGCGCTGCGCATCGACATTGGCCGGCAACTGGCTCGGGCGCTGGGTCAGGATTGCCCAGTTCCCTGCGCTCTTCCACGCCGACTCAAAGTCGCTGAAGCTCATCAACAGCCGCCGTTCCAGGCCTGAGCGCAACAGCACCGTACTCTTCTGCTGATTGAACCCCACCACCACGACGTAGCGGGTCCCGGACCAGAAGCTCGGGTTGATCCGCGCCATCACCGGGTAACCCGCCGCCACTTGCGCCAACACCGCCGTCAGTTGGTTATCCAACGGATACACCATCAGCCCGTACTCACGTGCCAGCACCTGCATGTTGCGCTCAAGGTCTGCTTCGCCGCCCGGCAAGTGCAACGGCTTATCGAGCAAACCGGGTGTCATCACAATGCCTTGTTGCGACAGCATGCTGGCTAACGCCGAGGGGCCACTGAGGTAAGCCTCGCTGCGAAAGGTCGGCACGCCATTGAGTTCGACGCGCTCCGGCAGGCCCGCCAGTTTCGAGGGCTGCCCGGAACAGGCCGCGAGCCCCAGGGTGCATGCCAGCAGCAAGGAGGTTGAAACGTTCGACCGTAACCGCAATTTTTTTCTCTCTTGATCAACTGCCGGTAAGGGCCCTGATCATAGGGTGCTCTTGAACGCGGGTATAGCCTCAAGCGTTAGTAAAACGCCGGGGATAGAGCAAACAAGTTGGAAGGACTCGACCATTGGTCAATAGCAGGCAACCGCCAGGTAGCTAGACTGTCCATTGAGAAGACTGAGTGGGCCCCGAACGGGGCAAAAGGAGGCCAGAATGAGCCTTGCAACAACGATTTTCATGTTGATCTGCGGTTGGCTGGCGGTAGCCGGCGCCATGTTGTGGGGGGTCATGCGTGTGACCCGTCGGCACCATCACCCCCACGTCGAACCCGCAGCACCGGCCAAGCAGCACAAGGCCGTGGTGCACCACGCCTAGCCAGGCATGCAATTGAAGTCTTGAGTCGCCGCAACTTCCTTGCCGTGACCGTCCTTCAGGACGGCGCGCACGGTGGTGCCCAGGCTTGATTCCACCAGCGTGTAGTGCTCACCCGCCTGGAAGTTCTTGTACTCGACCCGCCCCTGGCAGTCCTGCTGGTTATCATCGCCCGGCTCTTCCTCGAATAACGTCACGTCCAGGCGATGATCGCCCGGCGTCACTTCAAAAAAGCGTCCATCATCCACGCGCTTGCCATCGACGCGCTCGGCCATCAGGTCATTCGGCGCTTCCTCTTTCAAACCAATCCACGCCTCGCTCGGGTCAGCCTTGGGAATTGGGCCGGCACATGCCGACAACAACAAAACAGCGCCAAGAGCGGGAATCAGCAGCAGGGGTTTAAGTGATTTAAGTGATTTAAGTGACATGGCAGGGCTCCAATAATTAACGATGTGCGGATCTGAAATGTGTCGCGTCCGATGGATGACAAGCTTGGAGAGCTGCCCTATGTAGAACAAATGAATACATATGAAACGATCTTCAGTCGTTAACTAAATGTTCCTTCACCTGGCTGAAAGGTGCGTGTTAGGTGGGTCTGGCAAGACTGCCGGGGTTTGCAATTCTGCTCCCTCGGAGGTTCACGCATGCTCGGGCTGGTAAAGACCGCACTGCAAAAGCCGTACACGTTTATCGTGTTGGCCATATTCATCTGTATCGTCGGGCCGATGGCGGCCCTGAAAACCCCTACGGATGTTTTCCCCGATATCGGCATCCCTGTCGTCGCCGTGGTTTGGCAGTACAACGGCCTGTCGCCGGACGCGATGGCCGGTCGGGTGATCTACACCTATGAACGCTCCCTGAGCACCACCGTTAACGACATCGAACACATCGAATCGCAATCGCTGCCCGGCATGGGCATCGTCAAGATCTTCTTCCAGCCCGGCGTGGACATCCGCACCGCCAACGCCCAAGTGACCGCCGTGTCACAAACGGTGCTCAAGCAAATGCCACCGGGCATTACGCCGCCGCTGATCCTCAACTACAGCGCCTCCACCGTGCCGATCCTGCAAATGGCGTTCTCCAGCCCCAGCCTGTCGGAAGCCAAGATCCGCGACCTGGTACAGAACAACATTCGCCTGCCGTTGAGTGCCCTGCCCGGCCTGGCCATGCCCACGCCAATGGGCGGCAAACAACGCCAGATCACCCTCGACCTCGACCCACAAGCGTTGGCTGCCAAAGGCCTGTCGGCGCAGGACGTGGGCAACGCCCTGGCTCTGCAAAACCAGATCATCCCGGTGGGCACCGCCAAGCTCGGCCCCAACGAATACACGATTTTGCTCAACAACAGCCCCAAGGCGATTGATGAGCTCAACGACCTGCCGATCAAGACCGTCGACGGCGCGCTGATCACCATCGGCCAAGTGGCCCACGTGCGTGACGGCTCACCGCCGCAAACCAACATCGTGCGCGTCGACGGCCACCGTGCGGTGCTGATGCCAGCGTTGAAAAACGGCAGCATCTCCACCTTGTCGATCATCGACGGCATCCGCCAGATGCTGCCGCGCATCAACGAAACCCTGCCGCCGTCGTTGAAGACTTCGCTGCTGGGTGACGCCTCGGTGTTCGTTAAACAATCGGTGGGCAGCGTGGCCCAGGAAGGCATCATCGCCGCGCTGTTGACCAGTGCGATGATCCTGCTGTTCCTCGGCAGCTGGCGTTCGACGCTGATCATTGCCGCGTCGATTCCGCTGGCCGTGCTGTCGGCCATCGCGCTGCTGGCGGTCACCGGGCAAACCCTCAACGTCATGACCCTCGGCGGGTTGGCGTTGGCGGTGGGGATTCTGGTGGACGACGCCACGGTGACCATCGAAAACATCAACTGGCACCTGGAACAAGGCAAAGCGGTGAAGACCGCGATCCTCGACGGCGCCGCGCAAATCGTCGGCCCGGCGTTCGTCTCGCTGCTGTGCATCTGCATCGTGTTCGTGCCGATGTTCCTGCTGCAAGGCATCGCCGGCTACCTGTTCCGGCCGATGGCCCTGGCGGTGATCTTTGCCATGGCCAGCTCGTTCATCCTCTCGCGCACCTTGGTGCCGACCCTGGCGATGTTCCTGCTCAAGCCACACACGCCGGAGCCAGGCGCAGGGCACCACCCGGAAGACGAATTCATCAACCACCATGAAGGTGAGCAGCACAAGAAACCGCGCAATGCGGTGCTGCAATCGGTGCTGAATTTCCAGCAAGGCTTCGAGCAGCACTTCTCGAATATCCGCGACACCTATCACGGTTTGCTGGTTCTCGCGTTGGGCAATCGCAAGCGTTTTATCGTCGGCTTCCTGGCCTGCGTGCTGGCTTCGTTCCTGCTGCTGCCAAGCCTGGGCCAGGACTTCTTCCCGGCCACCGACGCCGGCGCTCTCGCCCTTCACGTACGCTTGCCGCTGGGTACGCGGATTGAAGAAAGCGCGGCAGCCTTCGACCGCATTGAAGCGCGGATTCGCGAAGTGATCCCCGCCGAAGAACTCGACACCATCGTCGACAACATCGGCATTCCGCTCAGCGGCATCGACATGGCCTACAGCAGCAGCGGCACCATCGGCCCGCAGGATGGCGACATCCAAGTCACGCTGAAAAAGGACCACGCGCCCACCGCCGACTACGTGAAAAAACTGCGTGAAGCCTTGCCGGAAAGTTTCCCCGGCAGCCACTTTGCATTCCTGCCGGCGGACATCAGCAGCCAGATCCTCAACTTCGGCGCACCTGCCCCGTTGGACGTGAAAATCTCCGGGCGCAGCGATGAAGAAAACCGCGCCTATGCGGTGGAACTCGAACGCCGCCTGTCGCACATTCCGGGCATCGCCGACCTGCGCATCCAGCAGTCCACCGGCTACCCATCGCTGCAAGTTAACGTGGACCGCATGCGCGCCAATGGCCTGGGCATTACCGAGCGTGACGTGACCAACAGCATGGTCGCCTCCCTCGCCGGCAGCTCGCAAACCGCACCGACCTTCTGGCTCAACCCGGCCAACGGCGTGTCGTATTCCATCGTCGCTGCAACGCCGCAATACCGGCTCGACAGCCTGCCGTCACTGGAAGCCTTGCCGGTCACCGGTGCCGATGGCCAGTCGCAGATCCTCGGCGGCGTGGCCACTATCTCCCGCGTGCAAAGCCCGGCGGTGGTGACCCACTACAACATCGAGCCGACCCTGGACCTGTACGCCAACGTGCAAGGCCGCGACCTCGGCGGCGTGGCCCGCGACGTGCAAAAAGTGCTGGATGACACCGCCTCCATGCGCCCTAAAGGCGCGGTAATCAGCCTGCACGGGCAGATCGATGCGCTGCATGAAGCCTTCAGTGGTTTGAGCTTCGGCCTGCTCGGCGCCGTGGTGCTGATCTACCTGCTGATCGTGGTCAACTTCCAATCCTGGGCCGACCCGTTTGTGATCATCACCGCGTTGCCGGCCGCACTGGCGGGGATCGTGTGGATGCTGTTCCTCAGCGGCACCTCGCTGTCGGTGCCGGCACTCACCGGGGCCATTTTGTGTATGGGCGTGGCCACCGCCAACTCGATCCTGGTGGTGAGCTTCTGCCGTGAACGCCTGGCCGAACATGGCGATGCGTTGAAGGCTGCGATGGAAGCCGGTTACACGCGCTTCCGGCCGGTGTGCATGACTGCCTTGGCGATGATCATCGGCATGTTGCCGCTGGCGTTGTCCGAAGAGCAGAACTCACCCCTCGGCCGCGCGGTGATCGGCGGTTTGATCTTCGCCACCATCGCCACCCTGTTGTTTGTTCCCGTGGTCTTCAGCCTGGTCCACGGTCGTCACCCTACTCGCGCAGCTGCTGGAGAAACTTCACATGTCGTCTGATCACAAACCCTCGCGCAAGCGTCTGATGCTCATGGGTGTCGGCGGCCTGACACTGGCCGCCCTGTTGGTCGCCAACGGCCTGCACGCCCGCACGATGCACGAGCAATCGGTCACCGCCTGGACCGAAACCGCCGCCATCCCGCAAGTGATGGTGTTCCAACCGAAACAGAACGTGGCCGGCGACACCTTGCGCCTGCCCGCGCACCTTGAAGCCTGGAGCAAGGCGCCGATCCACGCGCGGGTCAGTGGTTATTTGAAGGACTGGAAAGCCGACATCGGCACCCAGGTCAAAGCCGGGCAAATCCTCGCCGAAATCGACAGCCCCGACCTCGACCAGCAACTGGCGCAGACCCACGCGCGCCTGGTGCAGGAACAGGCCAACGCACGCCTGGCCGAAACCACCGCCACGCGCTGGCAAAACCTGTTGGCCAGCCACTCGGTATCACGTCAGGAGGCCGATGAAAAAACCTCCAACGCCGCCGCCGCCAAGGCCAACGCCGAAGCGGCCGCCGCCGACTACGCACGGCTGTCGGCGCTGGAAAGCTACAAGACCATCCGCGCGCCGTTCGCCGGCACCATAACCGCGCGTAACACCGATATCGGCCAGTTGATCAAGGCTGATACCGACAGCGATCCGGAACTGTTCAACATCGCCGACACCCACCAACTGCGCCTCTACGTGCCAGTGCCGCAAAACTACGCGGCGGTGATCCACCCAGGCCTGGAGGCTGAACTGACCGTGCCCGAGCACCCCGGCGAGCACTTCAAGGCGCGCCTGATCGGCGACTCCACCGCCATCGACCGCCGCTCCGGCACCCTGCTGGCGCAGTTCGTCGCCGACAACCCCAACGGCGAATTGCTGCCCGGTGACTATGCCGAGGCCACACTGCCGATTCCGGCGGACACTCACGGCGTGAGCATCCCGGCCAGCGCCCTGATTTTCCGCGCCCAAGGCACTCAAGTCGCGGTGCTGGACGCGCAGAACCACGTGCACCTGCAAGACATCCACATCGGCCTGGACCTCGGCGAACGCCTGGTCATCGACCAAGGCCTGAAACCCGCCGACCGCGTGGTCGACAACCCGCCCGACGCGCTGCGCGAAGGCGACCCCGTGCAACTGGCCGACGCCGGAGGTGCGCATGCGCCCAAGGCTTAAACCCCTGGCGGCGTTGATGCTGCTGCTATTGCAGGGTTGCTCGATGGCGCCCACCTACAAGGTGCCATCAGTTGACCTGCCCGCGGGCTACCGCGAACAGACCAGCGATGGCCCGTGGCACAGCGCGCAGCCGTCCGACCAGCTGGCGCCCGAATGGTGGAAGCTCTACAAGGATTCGTGCCTGACGGACCTGCAACAGCAACTGCTCAAGGCCAACCCGGATCTGGCGGCGGCGCTGGCGCATTTCGATGCGTCCCAGGCGTATGCCAGCCAATTGCACGCAGGCTTGTTCCCGCAAATAACCGCCAGCGCGCAGCCATTGCGCCAGCGACAATCGGACGCGCGACCGCTGCGCGGCGACACCCAGCCGTCGGTGTACAACAGCAATACGGCGGGCTTCTCGCTGAGCTACGACCTGGACCTGTGGGGCAAAATCCGCAACCAGGTCGCCGCCGGTGATGCCCAGGCGCAAGCGTCCGGGGACGACCTGGCGGTGGCGCGCCTGAGCCTGCAACATCAGTTGGCGACGCTGTATGTGCAGCTCAACGGGCTGGATGCGCAGAGCCGGATTCTGAACAGCTCGCTGGATGATTTCAGCCAGGCGTTGCAACTCACGCGCAGCCGTTACGAGGGCCAGATTGCCTCGGAGCTGGACCTGACTCGCGCGCAAAACCAACTGGCCGAAGCCAAGGCGCAATTGGATGAAGTGCGCGGGCAACGCAACCTGACCGAGCATGCGATTGGCGAGTTGGTGGGTGTGGCGGCCAGTGATTTTACCTTGCCGCCGAGCCAACAACTGATTGCGCTGCCGGGGATTCCTTCGCAGTTGCCGAGCCACCTGCTACAACGTCGCCCGGACATTGCCGCGGCGGAACGCCGAGTGTTTGCGGCCAACGCCAACATCGGCGTGGCCAAAGCGGCGTGGTATCCGGATTTCAGCTTGACCGGGTTGATAGGCGCGCAGACGCAAGGGGTTGGTAATTTGCTGTCCGCTGGCAACCGGTATTGGGCGCTGGGGCCGTTGGTGAACTTGCCGATCTTTGACGGTGGGCGGTTGAGTGCCAATGAGCGTCAGGCCAAAGCCGAGTTTGAAGAAGCTTCGGCACAGTACCGCAGCCATGTGCTGAAAGCGGTGCGCGAGGTGGAAGATAACCTCGCGCAACTGCGGGATTTGCAACAGGAAGCGCAGGATGAACAAGCGGCGGCGGACGCGGCGCAGCATACGCAGTCGCTGGCGATGAACAGCTATCAGGCCGGGGCCGTGAGTTACCTGGATGTGGTGACGGCGCAGACGGCGGCGTTGCAAGCACAGAGGACGTTGCAGGCGGTGCAGACGCGGCAGTTGCAGGCCAGTGTGGGGCTGGTGACGGCACTTGGCGGCGGCTGGCAACCCGGCGCCTGACTCGGTTCGTCAGTACGCCAGGGATTAATGTGGAGTTGGCTTGCCTGCGATAGCCATAGGTATCTACACATTTTTTTTCGGGTTGAGTGCTGTGGTTGTCACGGGGTCGCTGGGTACATATCCGTTGCTGCGGCATTGGCTGATATTGGTTCCGCCCTTACGGCGGGTCACTTTTGAAAAGAGCCCAAAAGTAACCAAAAGGCTCTTGCCCCACCACTCGGCACCTCGCCTAGGCTCGGTGTGCCCGCACTCCGGCTTTGGAGCGGGGGCCGCCGCGATGGGCCATCCTTGGCCCAGCGCGGCTAAACCGGCGTCCTGCCGGTTTACCCCCGCTCCAAAGCCTGCGTTCGGCCAGCGTGGTTGACGGGGCGCCTAAGATCAAAATCAAAATCAAGATCAAGATCTACAGCACGGCGGCCTAGTAGCCGACCTGAGTGGTTGAATCAAAAGCAAAGCCAAGGCGGCCTGGCAGCCGACTTGTTCTTGGAAGCTGAACTCGGTTAACTGTGGAGGGGGCTTGCTCCCGATGGCGGTGTGTCAGTTGATGCACCTGGTGAATGGCCCACCGCATTCGCGAGCAAGCCCGCTCCCACATTTTGGATCGCAGTGCATCAGGTAGATGTGTGTACTCGGTCAAATGTGGGAGCTGGCTTGCCTGCGATGGCATCAACTGGTTATGCCTGATGTACTGAGGTGTCTGCATCGCAGGCAAGCCAGCTCCCACAGAAAAGCAGCTCTGCTTCTGATCTGTTTTTGCTGTGCTGTTGCCCTGCTTCTGCTTCATGGCGGTGTGTCAGTTGATGTATCTGGTGAATGGCCCACCGCATTCGCGAGCAAGCCCGCTCCCACATTTAGAGCTCAGTACATCAGGTAGATGTGTGTACTCGGTCAAAGGTGGGAGCTGGCTTGCCTGCGATGGCATCAACTGGTTATGCCTGATGTACTGAGGTGTCTGCATCGAAGGCAAGCCAGCTCCCACAGAAAAGCAGCTCTGCTTCTGATCTGTTTTTGCTGTGCTGTTGCCCTGCTTCTGCTTCATGGCGGTGTGTCAGTTGATGTATCTGGTGAATGGCCCACCGCATTCGCGAGCAAGCCCGCTCCCACATTTTGAGCTCAGTACATCAGGTAGATGTGTGTACTCGGTCAAAGGTGGGAGCTGGCTTGCCTGCGAAGGCATCAACTGGGTATGCCTGATGTACCGAGGTGTCTGCATCGCAGGCAAGCCAGCTCCCACAGAAAAACAGCTCTGCTTCTGATCTGTTTTTGCTGTGCTGTGCTGTTGCCCTGCTTTTGCTTCAACCACTCAGGTCGGCTACTAGGCCGCCGTGCTGTAGATCTTGATCTTGATCTGACAGGCCCCGTTAACCACGATGGCCGCAAGTAGGCACGGTGGAGCGGGTAAACCGGCAGGGATGCCGGTTTAGCCGCGCTGGGCCAGGGATGGCCCATCGCGGCGACCCGCGGAACCGGGCCGGAGTGCGGGCATGCCGAGCCTTAGCGAGGCACCGAGTGGTGGGGCAAAGACCTTTTGGTTACTTTTGGGGCGTTTGTGTCCGGTCCATACAGGGCGTTTGCCAAAAGTGACTCGCTGTAAGAGCGAAACCATAGGTGGCCGTGACCGCAGCAACGGATATGTACTCAATCTACCTAAACCCGTCACAGCCCTAGCGCAACACAACAAGTCCACGTAGATACCTATGCTGCGATAACGGCCTATCAGGCAGCCAGTTTGCCACTGGCAATTGCAGCAGATGCCGCCACCATTGCCCTCAACAACACCGCACACCCCGCCGCCAGGTCATCCGGGGCGGCGTTCTCGATTTCGTTGTGGCTGATGCCGCCTTCACACGGCACAAAGATCATCCCGGCCGGGCCGAGTTCAGCGACGAAGATCGCGTCATGCCCTGCCCCGCTGACGATGTCCATGTTCGACAGGCCCAACCCATTCGCCGCGTCACGCACAGCGTCCACGCAGCCTTTGTCGAAATACAGCGGTGGGAAGTCGGCGGTGGGTTCCAGCTCAAACGTCAGCCCATGTTTGGCACAGGTTTCGTCGATCACCTTGCGCACCTGGGCAATCATTGAATCCAGGCGTGCCGGCTCCAGGTGACGGAAGTCCAGGGTCATGCGCACTTCACCGGGGATGACGTTGCGCGAGCCCGGATAAGCCTGCAGGCAACCCACGGTGCCACACGCATGCGGCTGATGCCCCAATGCCGCCGCATTTACCGCAGCCACTACGGCGGCAGCCCCCACCAGAGCATCCTTGCGCAAGTGCATCGGCGTCGGCCCCGCATGCGCCTCGACACCGCGCAACTTCAGGTCGAACCATTTTTGCCCAAGCGCCCCCAGCACCACGCCGATAGTTTTTTTCTCATCCTCAAGAATCGGCCCTTGTTCGATATGCGCCTCAAAATAGGCACCAACCTTGTGTCCGCTAACAGGCCGTGTGCCCGCATAGCCAATCGCATTCAACGCATCGCCCACGCTGATGCCGTCCACATCCACCTTGGCCAAGGTATCCGCCAAGGTAAATTTCTCGGCAAACACCCCCGAGCCCATCATGCACGGCGGGAAACGCGAGCCTTCCTCGTTGGTCCACACCACCACCTCCAGCGGCGCTTCGGTTTCGATCTTGAGGTCGTTGAGCGTGCGCAGCACTTCCACACCCGCCAGTACGCCAAAGCAGCCGTCGAACTTGCCGCCCGTAGGCTGGGTGTCGATGTGGCTGCCGGTCATCACCGGCGGCAGGTTGGGATTGCGGCCTGGGCGACGGGCGAAAATATTGCCGATGCCGTCGATGGTCACCGTGCAACCGGCCTCCTCGCACCACTGCACGAACAGGTCACGGGCTTTGCGGTCGAGGTCGGTGAGGGCCAGGCGGCACACACCGCCTTTGGGCGTGGCGCCGAATTTTGCCAGGTCCATCAGCGACTGCCACAAACGGTCGCGGTTGATGTGCTGATGGGTCGATTGCAGAACGTCCAGGGCAGCGTTCATGGGGATCTCCTCAGGCTACATTTTTATGGGTTGACTCGATTCCAACGGTTGGAACAGGGTCAAAAATGTGGGAGCGGGCTTGCTCGCGAATGCAGTTTGTCAGCGACTGATGTGCTGACTGACTCACCGCTTTCGCGAGCAAGCCCGCTCCCACTTTTGGATTGCATTTGAGCTTTTTACAGCGGTGTTTTTAGCGCAACCGTGCTGGCTCGGCGCTTGGCATTCAGGCCGTAATACAACACGCCGCCCAGCGCCGAACCCGTGAACCAACCGTAGCTGTAGAACCAGCTGAACGCATCGCTGCCCAGCGACAGCAAGGTCAGCACCACCGGCACGCCGAAGGCGACAAAACCGCTCCAGTTCCACGCCGGGTATACGTCGTCGCGGTACAGGCCCGCCAGGTCGAGTTGCTGTTTGCGGGTGATGAAGTAGTCCACCACCATGATCCCGGCAATCGGCCCCAGCAGGCTGGAGTAGCCCAGCAGCCAGTTTGAATACACGGTTTCCAGGCTCACATTCGAGACGATCAGCCCGAGCTTTTTCAGCAGTTCATGGCCCATCAACGCCAGCCCGACCAGGCCGGTGAGGATCACCGCGGTGGTGCGGTTGATCAGCTTGGGCGCGATGTTCTGGAAGTCGTTGGTGGGTGAGACGATGTTGGCGGCGGTGTTGGTGGACAAGGTGGCGATGATGATCAGCAGCATGGCAATCGCGACCCACACCGGGCTCTGGATATGCCCGATCAACGTCACCGGGTCGGAAACGCTGACACCCACCAGTTTCACCGACGCGGCGGTCATGATCACGCCGAGGGCGGCGAACAGGAACATGGTCAGCGGCAGGCCGAAGATCTGCCCGAGGATCTGGTCCTTCTGGCTTTTGGCGTAGCGGCTGAAGTCGGGAATATTCAGCGACAAAGTGGCCCAAAAGCCGACCATCGCAGTGAGGCCTGCCATGAAGTAGCCGGTAAGGCTCGCGCCTTCGGGACGCTTTGGGGGAATCGCCATCAGCTCGCTGAGTGACACATTGGGCATCGCCCACACCAACAAGCCAATGCCCACCGCCACCAGCAGCGGCGCTGACAAGGTTTCCAGGCGCTTGATCGACTCGGCGCCGCGCAGCACCACCCACAGATTCAGGCACCAGAAAATCATGAAGCCGATCACTTCACCGGTGCCGCCGAGGGATTTCCAGCCGTCGAAAATCGAGCCCAGAAACAGGTGAATCGCCAGCCCGCCGAACATCGTCTGAATGCCAAACCAGCCACACGCCACCAGCGCCCGAATCAGACACGGCACGTTGGAGCCAAGGATGCCAAAGGATGAACGCAGCAATACTGGAAACGGAATGCCGTACTTGGTGCCAGGGAACGCGTTAAGCGTCAGCGGGATCAGCACCACGATATTGGCCAGCAAAATCGCCATCAGCGCCTCGCCCACCGACAAGCCGAAGTAGGCGGTCAACACTCCGCCCAGCGTGTAGGTGGGCACGCAGATCGACATGCCGACCCACAGCGCGGTGATGTGCCATTTGTTCCAGGTGCGTTCATGCACCTTGGTCGGTGCCATGTCGTGGTTGTAGCGAGGGCTGTCGAGGACGTCGGGGCCGGCGTCGAGTTCGTACAGGCCGTTGCGCTCAATGACTTGCGATCTGTTCTGTTGCATGGCCGCTCCACGGTTTTTTCGAATTATTTTTGCTCACCCAACGCTGAGCGCAGGGTGGCCGGAGTACCTCGTAAACAACATGACATCACGGGCCCGGCCAGCCGCCACTGCACTCAATAACCGTGCCGACAACCCACCTTGAACCCGCACCGCTTATATAACGTGCTGATGTTAATCAGCTTTCCGATTGAGCCTTGGGTACTTGCCACCTTACTCAGGCTAAATAATGTGGAAGTTGCCCGAACCATCAGGACTCAATCTGGTGCAACACAATTATTTTTATTTCCTGCCGCCGTCAAGGGGCATATCTCAAGCGTCTGATTTGCAATAAGAAATGTTGCTCAAATCAGGAACCTGTCAAGTGCGTCAAAATGGTGAGCAGTCGCCACATTTTGGTGATTTACGTTTTTTATCGTTAATAATCAGTAGTTTAAACACGATATAAGCTTATAAAAAATCTTCTTGCTCATTCGAAAAACTCGGGCTAGTTTCTATTCCTGTCATCGATGACAGGATTTAACTGAGCATCGGCAAGCAGTATTACAACACTTAGAACTGGCACAAGCCGGTCAAGCCTGTGAGGAACTCGACATGTCGCTGTTGATCCGTGGCGCCACCGTTATTACCCATGATGAAAGTTACCGCGCCGATGTGTTATGCGCAGACGGTCTAATTCGCGCCATTGGCACGGATCTGGATATTCCCGCCGGCACTGAACTACTCGATGGCAGCGGCCAATACTTGATGCCCGGCGGCATCGACCCCCACACCCATATGCAACTGCCCTTCATGGGCACCGTGGCCAGTGAAGACTTTTTCAGTGGCACGGCGGCAGGCTTGGCGGGCGGCACCACCTCGATCATCGACTTCGTGATTCCCAACCCGCAGCAATCGCTGATGGAAGCCTTTCACCAGTGGCGCGGCTGGGCGGAAAAATCCGCCGCCGACTACGGTTTTCACGTGGCGATCACCTGGTGGAGCGAGCAGGTCCGCGAGGAAATGGCCGAGCTGGTCAGCCACCACGGCATCAACAGCTTCAAGCATTTCATGGCCTACAAGAACGCGATCATGGCCGCCGATGACACCCTGGTTGCAAGCTTCGAACGCTGCCTGGAACTCGGCGCGGTGCCCACCGTGCACGCGGAAAACGGCGAGCTGGTGTATCACCTGCAACGCAAGCTGATGGCCCAGGGCATCACCGGGCCAGAAGCGCACCCGCTGTCGCGCCCCTCCCAAGTGGAAGGCGAAGCGGCCAGCCGCGCGATCCGCATCGCCGAAACGCTCGGCACGCCGCTGTACCTGGTGCACGTGTCCACCCAGGAAGCGCTGGATGAAATTACCTACGCCCGTGCCAAGGGCCAGCCAGTGTACGGCGAAGTGCTCGCCGGCCACTTGCTGCTCGACGACAGCGTCTACCAACACCCCGACTGGCAAACCGCCGCCGGCTACGTGATGAGCCCGCCGTTCCGCCCGCGTGGGCATCAGGAGGCGCTGTGGCACGGCCTGCAATCGGGCAACCTGCACACCACCGCCACCGACCATTGCTGCTTCTGCGCCGAGCAAAAAGCCGCTGGCCGTGACGATTTCAGCAAAATCCCCAACGGCACCGCCGGTATCGAAGACCGCATGGCGCTGTTGTGGGACGAAGGCGTGAACACCGGGCGCCTGTCGATGCAGGAATTCGTCGCGCTGACCTCCACCAACACCGCGAAGATCTTCAACCTTTACCCACGCAAAGGCGCGATCCGCGTCGGCGCCGATGCGGATCTGGTGCTGTGGGACCCGGCGGGCACGCGGACGATTTCGGCCAAGACCCACCACCAGAAAGTCGACTTCAACATCTTCGAAGGCAAGACTGTGCGCGGCGTGCCGAGCCACACCATCAGCCAGGGCAAGCTGGTCTGGGCCGATGGCGACCTGCGCGCCGAACGCGGTGCCGGGCGGTATGTGGAACGGCCGGCGTATCCGGCGGTGTTTGAGCAGTTGAGCAAGCGGGCGGAACATTCCAGGCCCACTGCTGTAAAGCGCTGAACATACAGCGCACATGATCGTTCCCGCGCTCTGCGGGAATGCAGCCGGGGGCGCTGCACGCCCCGAGAGCGGACGCAGAGCGTCCGGTGAGGCATTCCCACGCAGAGCGTGGGAACGATCGCCCATCAGAGGCAGCACCTCAATAACCGTGAGGCCCACACCGTGATCCAGACCCTGAACCACCTCCCCCATCCCCATGAAGATGGGCCGACACTCGCCAGCCATTTCACCGACCTGGCGCCGCCACTCAACGCCCGCCAGGCACAATTGGAAGCCTCGCGCTGCCTGTATTGCTACGACGCGCCCTGCGTGAACGCATGCCCCAGCGAGATCGACATCCCGTCGTTCATCCGCAATATCCACACCGAAAACGTGCAAGGCGCGGCGCAGAAGATTCTCTCGGCCAACATCCTCGGCGGCAGCTGCGCACGGGTTTGCCCTACCGAAATCCTGTGCCAGCAAGCCTGCGTGCGTAACAACGCCGAAGAATGCGCGCCGGTGCTGATCGGGCTGTTGCAACGCTACGCCATCGACAACGCGCACTTCAGCGAACACCCGTTCCAACGCGCCGCACCCACCGGCAAACGCATCGCCGTGGTCGGCGCCGGGCCGGCCGGGTTGGCGTGTGCGCATCGCGCCGCTGTGCACGGCCACGACGTGGTGATTTTCGAAGCGCGGGAAAAGGCCGGCGGCCTGAATGAATACGGGATCGCCAAGTACAAACTGGTGGATGACTTCGCGCAGAAGGAGCTGGATTTTCTACTGGAAATCGGCGGCATCGAGATTCGCCACGGCCAGCGCCTGGGCGACAACCTGACCTTGAGCGAACTGCATCAGCAATTCGATTCGGTATTCCTCGGCCTGGGCCTCGCCGCCAGCAAACAGCTCGGCTTACCCTTTGAGGACGCCCCCGGCCTGCTCGCCGCCACCGACTACATCCGCGAACTGCGCCAGGCTGACGACCTCACTCAATTGCCGCTGGCCGACCGCTGCATCGTACTCGGCGCCGGCAATACCGCCATCGACATGGCCGTGCAAATGGCCCGCCTCGGCGCCCGTGACGTGAACCTGGTGTACCGCCGTGGCCTCGCTGACATGGGCGCCACCCACCATGAGCAAGACATTGCCAAAGCCAATCAGGTGCGCCTGCTGACCTGGGCTCAACCTGAAGAAGTGTTGCTGGATGATCAAGGTCATGTGCGCGGCATGCGCTTTGCCCGCACACGCATGGAAAACGGCCGCCTGCACCCCACCGGCGAGACCTTCGAATTGGCCGCCGACGCAATCTTCAAGGCCATCGGCCAGGGTTTCGATAACGCGGCGCTCCACGACCCACTTGCGCAACAACTGCACCGCGTGGGCGAACGCATTTTCGTCGACGAACACCTGCAAACCAGCATTCCAGGCGTCTACGCCGGCGGCGATTGCGTCAGCCTCGGCCAGGACCTCACCGTGCAGGCGGTGCAACACGGCAAGCTGGCCGCCGAAGCCATGCACGCCCAACTCATGCTGAATGTGGAGGCTGCGTAATGGCCGATCTCTCGATTGTATTCGCCGGTATCAAAGCCCCTAATCCGTTCTGGCTGGCCTCCGCGCCGCCTACCGACAAGGCCTACAACGTGGTCCGCGCCTTCGAAGCCGGCTGGGGCGGTGTGGTCTGGAAAACCCTCGGCGAAGACCCGGCAGCGGTCAACGTGTCGTCGCGCTACTCGGCGCACTACGGCGCCAACCGTGAAGTGCTGGGCATCAACAATATCGAGCTGATCACCGACCGCTCGCTGGAGATCAACCTGCGCGAAATCACCCAGGTGAAAAAAGACTGGCCCGACCGCGCGCTGATTGTCTCGCTGATGGTGCCCTGTGTTGAAGAGTCCTGGAAAAACATCCTGCCGCTGGTGGAAGCCACCGGCTGCGACGGCATTGAGCTGAACTTCGGGTGCCCCCACGGCATGCCGGAACGTGGCATGGGCGCGGCCGTCGGCCAGGTGCCGGAATACGTGGAACAGGTGACGCGCTGGTGCAAGACCTATTGCTCGCTGCCGGTGATCGTCAAGCTCACGCCGAACATCACCGACATCCGTGTGGCGGCGCGTGCGGCGTATCGCGGGGGGGCGGATGCGGTGTCGCTGATCAACACCATCAACTCCATCACCAGCGTGGACCTTGAGCGCATGGTGGCCCTGCCGGTGGTCGGCACCCAGAGTACCCATGGCGGTTACTGCGGCTCGGCGGTGAAGCCGATAGCCCTGAACATGGTCGCGGAAATCGCCCGCGACCCGCAGACCCAAGGCCTGCCAATCTGCGGGATTGGCGGCATCGGCAACTGGCGCGATGCGGCGGAATTCGTCGCGCTGGGTTGCGGCGCGGTGCAGGTGTGCACGGCGGCCATGTTGCATGGGTTTCGGATTGTGGAAGAGATGAAGGACGGGCTGTCGCGGTGGATGGACAGCCAAGGCTACAAAAGCTTGCAGGAATTTTCCGGGCGGGCGGTGGGCAATACCACCGATTGGAAGTACCTGGATATCAACTATCAGGTGATTGCCAAGATCGATCAGGAAGCCTGCATTGGCTGTGGGCGTTGCCATATTGCCTGTGAGGATACCTCGCACCAGGCCATCTCGAGTTTGAAACAGGCGGACGGTACGCATAAATATGAGGTGATTGATGATGAGTGCGTGGGCTGCAATTTGTGCCAGATCACCTGCCCGGTGGCCGATTGCATCGAGATGGTGCCGATGGACACGGGCAAGCCATTTTTGAATTGGACGCAGGATCCGAGGAATCCCTACCGGGAGGCCGTGTAATTCTGCGACTGATCGTTCCCACGCTCCGCGTGGGAATGCCTCACTGGACGCTCTGCGTCCGCTCTTGGAACGCGGAGCGTCCCTGGCTGCATTCCCACGCGGAGCGTGGGAACAATCATTACGGCTCCAACCCAATCCCACGCAAAATCACCGCGGTCACCGTCTGAATCGCCCTTTCAAACTGCATGTCCGACAACGGCTGGTGATCATTCAAAATCTTCACCTGGTGGTCAAAGTCCGCATAGTGCTGGGTTGACGCCCAGATCATGTACAGCAGGCTCGACGGCTCTACCGCCAGGATGCGTTTGTCCTCCACCCACTGGCGAATCTTCGCTTCCTTCATCTTGGCCCAGTCGTACAGGCTTTCATCCAACGCCTCACCGAGTGTCGGCGCGCCGTGGATGATTTCATTGGCCCAGACTTTCGAGCCATATGGCCGCGTACGCGAGCGCTGCATCTTGGCGCGGATGTAGCTGCTGAGCACCACCCGTGGGTCATCGAAGGTTTCAAAGCTCAGGGCATCCTGCTTCCACAGTTCCAGCAGGTCGAACAGCACGGCGCTGTACAGCTCGCTTTTGGTGGTGAAGTAGTAATGCAGGTTGGAGCGCGGCAGTTGCACTTCTTCGGCGATGTCAGCCATGGCAGTGCTGCCGTAGCCTTTTTCAGCGAAGATTTTCTCCGCCGCCAGCAGGATTTTTTCGACGTTGACCCGACGAATTCCGATCTTGTGATTGCCCATAGGGCTCCCCGACAACAACATGGCCTCAAGACTACCATCGGCTCTAGATCGCGGCGACAGGGCATAATGAAAGTTCTTACGCGAACCTTTCCCCTGCAAAACGGATTGGTTAGGATCGCGGTCCCCATGAAGGATCATTGCCATGACTATTCGACCTCGCGTGGCCGCCGACGACCCAGTGCTGGGAGCACTGTGGGAGCGCTCGGTGCGGGCCACCCATGACTTCCTCCCTGAAGATGACATCCAGCGTTTGCTGCCCTTGGTCCGTGACACCTACCTGCCGATGCCTGCACTCGATGTATGGGTGTTCGAAGACAGCCAAGGCATCGCCGGGTTTATCGGCACCGGCGGGCACAATGTAGAAATGCTGTTTATCGACCCCGACCGCCGTGGCCAGGGCATCGGCCGCCAGTTGCTCGACCACGCCCGCGCCCGCCATGACACCCTGACGGTGGACGTCAACGAACAAAACCCGCAAGCCGTGGGCTTCTACCTGCACTATGGTTTTATCCAGGTCGCGCGCTCGCCGCTGGATGGCGAAGGCAAACCCTTTCCCTTGCTGCACATGGCCTTACCGACTCTCTAAACCTGAAGGTATTGAACAATGTTGATCAAGAAAACCCTGACCACCGTCGCCCTGCTCGCGTCCTTGCTGTGCGCCTCGGCGGCGTTTGCCCACGCCCACCTAAAGAGCTCGACACCCGCAGCTGACAGCACGGTCGCTGCGCCCGCTGACCTGCGCCTGAGCTTCAGCGAAGGCGTCGAAGCCACCTTCACCAAGGTGTCCCTGAGCAAGGACGGCACCGAAATCGCAATCAAAGGCCTGGAAACCCCGGACGCCGACAAGAAAACCCTGGTGGTCACGCCTGCTGCACCACTGGCCACCGGCACCTACAAAGTGGTGTGGAACGCCGTATCGGTCGACACTCACAAGAGCAACGGTGAATACAGCTTCAAGGTCGGCCAATAACCCATGGCGACCCTGCTGGTGCTGTGCCGCTTCCTGCATTTTAGCGTCGTGTTGTTGATGTTCGGGGCCTGTGTGTTCAGGCCTTGGCTGCTCGGCGCGCAACCGCAGCCGGCGCTGGACCGGCAACTGCAACGCATCACCCGTGTGCTGGCCTGGCTGGGGCTGGTCTCCGGCATGGCGTGGTTGTTGTTGATCACCGCCAGCATGGCCGGCAGCTGGGCGGCGGGGGTGCAACCGGCGACCGTGCAGTTGGTGCTGGGCAAAACCTTTTTTGGCCAGGTGTGGGTCTGGCACTTGTTGCTGAACCTGCTGCTGGTGATCGTGCTGATCAAGCCTTGGCCGGCCCTGCGCCTGCCGTTGACAGCACTGTTGTTGGCCACGCTGGCGCCGGTCGGCCATGGTGCCATGCTCAATGGGTTGAGCGGGCAATTGCTGATCCTTAACCAGGTGGTGCACTTGGTGTGTGTCGGCGCCTGGTTGGGTGGGCTGCTGTTGCTGGTGTTAATCCTCAGGCAGCCGCAACGGCATGCGCTGGAGCCCATCCTCAGACGCTTCAGCGGCGTGGGCTATGGCTTGGTCGCTGGATTGCTGGTGACCGGCTTGATCAATGTGCGCGTGCTGACCGGGCAGCTGTGGCCCACGCCGCTGTTCAACGGCTTTGCGCTGATTCTGTTGATCAAAGTGCTGCTGGTGCTGGGCATGTTGGCCCTCGCGCTGCTGAACCGGCTACGCATTGAACGCTGCGAAGAGCGCTTGGGCAGTTTGAAGGCCAGCGTGATGCTGGAGTGGGTGTTGGGTATTTGCGCAGTCGCCGCCGTTTCGCTCCTTGGCACCCTTGCGCCGATGGTCATGGCTAATTAGGGCGATGACAATCTCAGGTCGAACTCGATCAAATGTGGGAGCGGGCTTGCTCGCGAATGCGGTGTGTCAGTCAACGCATTCTTCACGGGTACACCGCATTCGCGAGCAAGCCCGCTCCCACATTGACCGTGCCCACTTTAGAGAGTGGTAAAACGCTGTCATCGTATAACTTGCGCTTGACACCCCACGAAAACCCCGTAAATATCCCGTCCAATGTTGTACGACAACGTATAACAAAAAATAAAAACAACAAAAGAAAAAGGGAGCTTCACTGTGCGTCCACTCGCCCGCAATTCCTCCTCGCGTATCGGCCTTCTCGGCCTCAGCAGCCTGGCGCTCACTCTGCCCCTCAGCGCCCAGGCCGACGGTTTTCTCGAAGACGCCAAAGCCACGCTGAACCTGCGTAACGCCTACTTCAACCGCAACTTCACCAACCCCACTTACCCGCAAGCCAAGGCCGAAGAGTGGACGCAGAACTTCATCCTCGATGCCAAATCCGGCTTCACCCAGGGCACCGTGGGCTTCGGTATTGATGTGTTGGGCCTGTACTCGCAAAAACTCGATGGCGGCAAAGGCACCGGGGGCACGCAATTGCTGCCGATCCACAGTGACGGCCGCCCCGCCGATAACTTCGGGCGCCTGGGCGTGGCCCTGAAAACCAAACTCTCGAAGACTGAACTCAAGGTCGGCGAATGGATGCCGGTGCTGCCGATTCTGCGTTCCGACGATGGCCGCTCGCTGCCTCAGACCTTTCGCGGCGGCCAGGTCACGTCCAACGAAATCGCCGGGCTGACCCTCTACGGCGGGCAGTTTCGCGGCAACAGCCCGCGCAACGACGCGAGCATGGAAGACATGTTCATGAACGGCAAAGCCGCGTTCACCTCTGACCGCTTCAACTTCGGCGGCGGCGAATACAGCTTCAACAACAAGCGCACCCAGCTCGGTGTGTGGTACGCCGAGTTGACGGACATCTACCAGCAGCAATACTTCAACCTGACCCATAGCCAACCCGTGGGCGACTGGACCCTGGGCGCCAACCTCGGTTACTTCAACGGCAAGGAAGATGGCAGCGCACTGGCCGGTGACCTCGACAACAAGACCGTCTCCGCCCTGCTCTCGGCACGCTACAACGGCAACACCTTCTATGTTGGCCTGCAGAAACTGACCGGCGACAGCCTGTGGATGCGGGTCAACGGCACCAGCGGCGGCACCCTGGCCAACGACAGCTATAACGCCAGCTACGATAACGCCAAGGAAAAGTCCTGGCAGGTGCGCCATGACTTCAACTTCGTGGTGCTCGGTATTCCAGGGCTGACCATGATGAACCGCTATATCAGCGGCAGTAACGTGCACACCGGGGCAATCACCGACGGCAAGGAATGGGGCCGCGAATCGGAACTGGCCTACACCGTGCAGAGTGGCGCGCTGAAGGACTTGAACCTGCGCTGGAGGAATTCGACGATGCGTCGGGACTTCAGCAACAATGAATTTGATGAGAACCGAATCTTTATCAGCTATCCGATCTCACTGCTGTAACTCGATCAAATGTGGGAGCTGGCTTGCCTGCGATGGCGGTCTGTCAGTGGATATTGGATTTGCTGATACACCGCCATCGCAGGCAAGCCAGCTCCCACTTTTTGAAACCTGTCGTCTGGCAAGGCGTTGACAACCAGGGGAGTCCCTAACGATACTTCCGACAAGTCATACGACAACCTACAACAACAATGGAATTCCCATGACCACCACCTCGCCTACTCCATTCAACCGCCTGTTGCTCACCGGTGCCGCCGGCGGCCTCGGCAAAGTCTTGCGCGAACGCCTGCGTCCTTATGCCCAGGTACTGCGCCTGTCCGACATCGCCGCGATGGCCCCGGCGGCGGATGCATCCGAAGAAGTGCAACCCTGCGATCTTGCCGATAAACACGCCGTGCACCACTTGGTGGAAGGCGTCGACGCCATCCTGCATTTCGGCGGCGTCTCGGTGGAGCGCCCCTTCGAAGAGATTCTCGGCGCCAACATCAGCGGCATCTTCCATATCTACGAAGCCGCCCGCCGTCATGGCGTAAAACGCGTGATCTTCGCCAGCTCCAACCATGTGATCGGCTTTCATAAGCAGGGCGAGCAGCTGGACGCCCACTCGCCGCGCCGCCCGGACAGCTACTACGGATTGTCCAAGTCCTATGGCGAAGACATGGCCAGTTTCTACTTCGACCGCTACGGCATCGAGACCGTGAGCATCCGCATCGGCTCATCGTTCCCTGAACCGCAAAACCGCCGGATGATGCACACCTGGCTGAGCTTCGACGACCTGACCCAACTGCTCGAACGCGCGCTGTACACGCCAAACGTCGGCCACACCGTGGTCTATGGCATGTCGGATAACCTCGATACCTGGTGGGACAACCGCTACGCCGCGCACTTGGGTTTCGCGCCTAAAGACAGCTCCGAAGTGTTCCGCGCCCAGGTCGAAACCCAGCCACCGGTCGCCGCCGATGACCCGGCCAAGGTGTATCAGGGCGGCGCGTTCTGCGCGGCGGGACCGTTCGGTGACTGAGTGCACAGCAACCCAAGGGAATGAGTGACCATGACGGCTGAATTGATTGTCGACGCCCGTAATGCCGTAGGTGAATGCCCGGTGTGGGTGCCGGAAGAAAACGCGCTGTACTGGGTGGACATCCCCAACGGCGGCCTGCAACGCTGGAGCGCCGCCAGCGGCCACATTGCCGCGTGGAAAGCCCCGCAGATGCTCGCCTGCATTGCCCGCACCACGGCGGGCAACTGGGTCGCCGGGATGGAAACCGGCTTTTTCCAACTCACCCCGCACAACGACGGCAGCCTTGATACCACGCCGCTGGCGAGTGTCGAGCACCCGCGCGCAGACATGCGTTTGAACGACGGCCGCTGCGATCGGCAAGGCCGTTTCTGGGCCGGCAGCATGGTGCTGAACATGGGTTTGAATGCCGCCGAGGGCACGCTCTATCGCTACGCGTCCGGCGCGGCACCGCATGCCCAGCTGGACGGGTTTATCACCCTCAATGGCCTGGCGTTCAGCCCGGATGGGCGCACGATGTATGCCTCGGATTCACATCCGCAGGTGCAGCAGATCTGGGCGTTCGATTACGACATCGAAACCGGCACGCCCTCCCATCGCCGCGTGTTTGTGGACATGCATCAGTTCCCCGGTCGCCCCGACGGCGCGGCGGTCGACGCCGACGGCTGCTACTGGATCTGCGCCAACGACGCCGGGCTGATTCACCGCTTCACTCCCGACGGTCGCCTGGACCGCTCCCTTAGCGTACCGGTGAAAAAACCTACCATGTGCGCCTTTGGCGGCAGTCGCCTGGACACGCTGTTCGTCACCTCGATTCGTGATGACCAGAGTGAACAGCCCTTGTCCGGCGGCGTGTTCGCCCTCAACCCTGGCGTCCAAGGGCTGCCCGAACCCCACTTCATCCTCTAGCCGCGGTGCTGTGATGATCGAACTCGAAGACCGCCTGACCCGCCTCACCCTGGCGCCGGCCGTGGGCGGCAGTATCGTCAATTGGACGGTGCGCGCTACTGGGCTGCCATTGCTGCGGCACAACGATGAGCAGGCGGTGAATACCGGTTTACCGGGCAAGCTGGGCTGTTATCCGCTGGTGCCGTGGTCCAACCGCATTGCCCAAGGCGGTTTTGATAACCCCGGCGGTTGGCTGGCCCTGACGCCGAACAGCCCGACCGACCCGCTGCCGATTCATGGTTCGGCCTGGCAGCAGGCATGGCAGGTGGTGAGCCAGACGGCAGATGAAGTGGTGCTGGCGGTGGTCTGCGACACACCGTTCGCCTATCGCGCCGAGCAAAGGTTGCGACTGCGCGACGGTGAGCTGAACATCGCGCTGCGCGTGACGCATCTGGCCGCGAAACCTGCGTGGCATGGGCTGGGTTTACATCCGTATTTCCCGCGTCAAGCGGGTACTCGCCTGCAGGTAAAGGCTGCGCAGGTGTGGATGAGTGATGCGTCCAAGTTGCCGACAGGAGTGGCGCCGGTGCCGCCGAATTGGGATTTTCAGGTCTTGAAAAACCTGCCCGAAGGCTTGGTGGACAATGGGTTTTGCCAGTGGGATGGGCTTTGCCGGATCGAGCAGCCAGAGTTGGGTTATGCGCTGGAATGCAGGGCAACCGGCGCCGACTACTTCCTGCTGTACTGCCCACCGGGGTTGGGGTTCTTTTGCGTAGAGCCGGTGAGTCATCCGGTGAATGCGCATCACCTGCCCGGCAGGCCGGGGCTGAAACTGCTGGAGCAAAACCAGTCAACCCACCTCACATTCACCTTCAAATACGCCCCTATGTAGGCGCCGGCTTTTGTGGCGAGGGAGCTTGCTCCCGCTCGGGTGCGCAGCGCCCGCAAGCTTTTTGGGGCCGCTTCGCAGCCCAGCGGGAGCAAGCTCCCTCGCCACACAGAGCCACATGTTGATTTGCGTTGTGTCAGGGCGGAGTATTTTTGAGGCGCCCAGCGGTGTCGATGCTCACCACCACCGACAACCCCGGCCGCAGCCGCTCGCTCTCGGCCTGATCCGGGTCCACCGTGATTCGCACCGGCACGCGCTGGGCGATCTTCACAAAGTTGCCGGTGGCGTTGTCCGCCTGCAGCAGGCTGAACTCCGAGCCGGTCGCCGGGGAAATATGCTGCACCGTGCCGTGAAACTTGCGGTGGTTCAGCGCATCCACGGTGAAGGTCACCGGCTGGCCGACCTGCACATTGTCCATCTGGGTTTCTTTCATATTGGCGATCACCCACAGCTGGGGCGGCACCAGGGCCATCAACTGCGCGCCGGAGTTGACGTAGGCACCGAGGCGCACGCCGATCTGCCCCAGTTGGCCGTCACGCGGCGCAATGATGCGCGTGTTGGACAGGTCAATGCGCGCCAGCTCAACGGCCGCATCGGCACTCGCCACAGCGGCTTCCAATGAACCGCGATTGACGATCACCGTTTGCAGGTCCTGCCGGGCGATTTCAAGGTTGGCCTGGGCCTGCGCCACGGCGGCGATGGTTTGCGCATTGGCGGCGCGGGTCACGTCCAGCTCGCGCTTGGACACCGAGCCGTCGCTGATCAGTTCTTCATTGCGGCGCAAGTCAGCGGTGCTTTTGCGCGCCTGGGCCTGGCTGTCCACCAGCGCGGCCTGGCGCAGCTTGATGGTGGCTTCGGCGCTGTTGCGTTGCTGCACCACATTGGCCAACGAGGCCTTTTGCACGGCCAATTGCGCCAGGGCCTGGTCGAGGCGCTGCTTGTAGATGCGGTCATCCAGGCGCACCAGCAGGTCGCCGGCCTTGACGAACTGGAAGTCCTGCACCGGCACTTCGTACACGTAGCCGGCGAGTTGCGGGCCGATGATCGTGACCTGGCCGCGCACCAGCGCGTTTTCGGTGGTTTCCACCGCGCTGCTGAACGGCGGCAATTGCCAGGCATACAACACGATCAGCACGCCGACGATGGCAATCGCGGCAAAGCCCAATGACGAGATGATGCGCACCCGCAACGAGCGCGGCTCGGTGACCGAGGCGCCCGGCGGCGTGGTGCCTTCCGGGGTGGCAGCGATGGCGTTGGTGGTAGTCGTGGTACTGGTAGTCGGTTCGGTCATGAAGTAACGCCGCTGGGTTGAACGGGAGGGGCTGCTGCCTTGGTGGTGCTCATCAGCCACAGGCTGCGGGTGAAGATCCAGAGCATGGTGAGGATCGCGATGATCGCAATCAGCATGAACACATCGTTGTAGGCCATCACATTCGCCTCACGCGTGGCCGCCGTGGCCAGGCTGCGAATGCCCATCAGGTTGCGCAATTGCGGGTCGGCGATGACCCCGCCATACGCCGACCCGCCGCTCTGCACCCGCGCGGCCACACGCGGGTCGAGCAGGGTCAGGTGCTCGACGATCATGCTGGAGTGGTACTTCTCGCGCACGATCTGGAAGGTGCCCAGCAAGGCGGCACCCATCAAGCCACCGAGGTTCTGGCAGATGCCGAACATCACCGAGAAACTCACCAGGTTGCGCGGGTTGGTCAACACGTTTTTCGTGCCCAGCACCATGGTCGGTCCGAGAAAGAAGGTGCCGCCAAAGCCTAGCAGGAACTGGCTGATGTAGAGGTTTTCCGGGCGGGTCAGGTTGCTGGAGAAACTGTCCATCACCGACCCCGTGGCCATCAGCGCCAGGGAGATGATCAACGGCATCAGCAGGTGCGCCGGGTTGATCGTCAGCGCACTCACCACCAGCCCGGCAATCGCCCCGGCCAGCATCACCACGTACAACGTGTGCATCTGCTGGTAGCTCATGTTCAGCATCTGCATGAACCCCACGGCGCCGGTGGATTGCTCCGACAGCACCATGCGAATCAACACCACCGCCAGCGCCAGGCGAATCATCACCCCACTGCCCAGCCAACGGGTCATCAGCAGCGGGTTGGCGCGATTATGCTCGATGGCAAGGCCAGCCATGATCAGCACCAGGGAACAGGCGGAGGCCACGCCGATCCACGGCGCTTCCAGCCACCAGTCGATACGGCCCAGGGACAGCACCGCGCACAGCAAGGCGACGCCGGTGGCAAGAATGCCAAATGTGAGAAAGTCGAGTTTTTCAAAGGTCTTGAAGCGATCACCGGGCGGCAACTTGAGCAGGAACACGCAGCCCAGGCAGATCAGCGCCAGGCCCAGCTCGAACAGGTACAGCCCGCGCCATTCGGCAATTTGCAGTAAGTCTTCGGAGAACAGCCGCGCCAGCGGCAGCGCCAACTGCGCAGTGCCAAGGCCCAGCACCAGGGCTTTCAGTCGCCACTTGGCCGGGAACGCCTGGATCATGTAATACAAGCCCAGCGAACTCAGCGCCGCACCCACCATGCCGTGGGCCGCCCGCACGGCGATTGCGGAACTGAGGTCGTTGACGAACAAGTGGCCGAAGGTCACCAGCGCATACAGCACCAGGAACACCTCGGTAAACGCCCGCAGGCCGAACTGCTGGCGAAACTTCACCAGCAGCAGGTTCATGCACACGTTGGTCATCACATAGGCGGCGGGCAGCCACGCCATCTCGGCAGTGGTCGCGCCCAAGGCGCCTTGCAGGTATTGCAGGTTGGCGATCACCAGCGCGTTGCCGAGCCCGCCGGTGATTGCCACCAGCACACCGACCAGCGCAAAGGCCCAGCGCTTTTGGTTGCTGTGCAGCGGTGTCGACGGCGAACCGGGCAGGCTCGGTCGCTCGTGGGGCTGCCAGGTGTGGGGGGTGTATTTGTCCATTCGGTGACCTTGATGAGCCGACGTGCAAGGTCGGTGAATCCGTTACTCAGGGAGTAGTAAACCTGAGCGGAGTTCATCTTGCCATGTCGCAAGCGGGCACGGTCAAAACTGTGGGTGCTGGCTTGTCTGCGATAGCCATAGGTATTTACACATCTTTTTATGGGTTGGGTGCTGTTGTTGTCGTGGGGTTCGCTGAGTACATATCCGTTATTTGAGTGATGGCTGAGATGGGTTCCGCTCTTACAGCGGGTCACTTTTGAAAAGAGCCCAAAAGTAACCAAAAGGCTCTTGCCCCACCACTCGGCACCTCGCCTCCGGCTCGGTGTGCCCTCACGCAGGCTTTGGAGCGGGGGCCGCCGCGATGGGCCATCCTTGGCCCAGCGCGGCTAAACCGGCGTCCTGCCGGTTTACCCCCGCTCCAAAGCCTGCGTTCGGCCAGCGTGGTTGACGGGGCGCCTAAGATCAAAATCAAGATCAAAAGCAAGAGCACGGCGGCCTAGTAGCCGACCTGAGTGGTTAGATCAAAAGCGAAAGCGAGGCAGTGTGTCAGTTGATGCATTTGGTGGCTGGCCCACCGCATTCGCGAGCAAGCCCGCTCCCACATTTTTGAGCTCAGTACATCAGATAGATGTGTGTACTCGGACAAATGTGGGAGCTGGCTTGTCGGACCGCCGAACCGCTGCGAAGGCATCAACTGGTTATGCCTGATGTACCGAGGTGTCTGCATCGCAGGCAAGCCAGCTCCCACAGAAAAGCAGCTCTGCTTCTGATCTGTTCTTGCTCTGCTTTTGCCCTGCTTTTGCTTCTACCACTCAGGTCGGCTACTAGGCCGCCGTGCTCTTGCTTTTGATCTTGATCTGACAGGCCCCGTTAACCACGATGGCCGAACGCAGGCTTGAATCCGTGGTTAACCCGGCAGGACGCCGGGTTAGCCGCGCTGGGCCAAGGATGGCCCATCGCGGCGGCCCACGGATTCAAGCCGGAGTGAGGGCATGCCGAGCCTTAGCGAGGCACCGAGTGGTGGGGCAAAGACCTTTTGGTTACTTTTGGCTGGGCCGGCATTCCGGGCGTTTGCCAAAAGTGACCCGCTGTAAGAGCGGAACCATACGAAGCCGTTACCGCAGCAACGGATATGTACTCAATCTACCTAAACCGGTCACAGGCCTAGCGCAACACAAAAAGTTACGTAGATACCTATATCGCAGGCAAGCCCGCTCCCACAGTTGAAATGTATTTCAGGTCGGGATTAGAGCGCGGCCTTCAACAGCATGCCGGCCGCCACCACCACACACAGGCTGGCAAAGCCTACTTGCAGGGTTCGCGCCTTGATCACTGAGCACAAAAGCCGCCCAACCAGCATGCCGACGATGCTCGCGCCGATAAACACCCAGCCCGTCGGCTCAATGCTCACACCCGCATGAAACGCGCCGGCCACGCCGATCAGTGAGATCAGGCTGATCACCATCAGGGAGGTGGCCACGATGCCGCGCATCTGCACATCGGTCAGCTGCTTGAAGGCCGGCACAATCAGAAAGCCGCCGCCTACGCCGAGCAAGCCCGACACCGCGCCGGTCACCGCGCCGAGGGCGGCCAGGGTGGCACTGCACTTGGCGGTCCAGGCCAGGCGGCCAGTCTGTTGATTCAGCATGCAGTTCTTCTGGCCCCAGGAGGCCGCGCCATGGTCACTCGGCCCGGCTTCGACCTTTTCACGCTGCAACATGCGCCAGGCCACCAGCACCATCAATACGCTGAACAACCCCATCAGCAGGTGTTCCGGCAATTGGTGAGCGACAAACACCCCCAACGGCGAGAACAGCGCCCCCAGCAAAGCGATCAACATCGCAGCGCGGTAACGCACCAGGCCATGACGCAATCCATCAATTGCACCCACCGCCGCCGCCGCACCCACGGCGAGCAACGACACCGGCGCCGCCTGGGTCATGGTCAAGCCCAACCCCAACACCAACGCCGGCACTCCGAGGATGCCGCCGCCCGCGCCGGTCAGGCCCATGACCAGGCCCATCAACACGCCCAACAGACTTGCCAGCAGCATTTAATCCACCTTGCTCAGGCGGGTCAGCCACTCGCGGCCCTTGAGCATGCCGTTCCAGTAGAACCATGGCAGCAGCGTGGCCTTGAGGAACCACATCGAACGGCGCGCCTGCGTCGGGTCCAGTGGAAAGGTCGGCAGCAGTTTGCCGCCGTAGCCAAACTCGGCCAGCACCACCTTGCCCTTCTCCACCGTCAACGGGCAGGAACCATAACCGTCGTACTTGAGTGGCAGAGGCGCCTGTTTGCGCAGGGCCAGCAGGTTTTCGGCGACCACCACGATTTGCTTGCGCACGGCGGCGGCGGTCTTGGCGTTGGGGGTGCCGCACACATCACCCAGGCCGAAGATGTGCGGGTAACGCAGGTGTTGCAGGCTGTGAGGGTTCACTTCACACCAGCCGGCGGCGTCGGCCAGCGGGCTTTGGCGGATAAAGTCCGGGGAGACTTGCGGCGGCACAACGTGCAGCAGGTCGAAGGACTTTTCCTCGACCGTGACGTTGCCTTCGGCGTCTTTCAGTTCAAACCACGCCTTGCGCGCCGCGCCATCGACCTTGACCAGGTTGGAGTTGAACGCCAGGCGCGCGTTGTATTTCTCCACATACTTCATCAATGGCGGCACAAAGGTCGCCACGCCAAACAGCGCGGCGCCCGCGAGGTCGAATTCGACGTCGATGTTTTTCAGGTTGCCTTGCTTGAGCCAATGATCGCAGGACAGGTACATGGCCTTTTGCGGTGCACCCGCGCATTTGATCGGCATGGCCGGCTGGGTAAAGATCGCTTTACCGCCCTTGAGCTGCTGCACCAGTTGCCAGGTGTAGGCGGCATGCTCGTAGCTGTAATTAGAGGTCACACCGTTCTGGCCCAGCGTGTCTTGCAGGCCTTCGACTTTTTCCCAGGCCAGGCGCAGGCCGGGGCATACGATCAGGTTTTTCCAAGTGACGCGCTGGCCGCTGTCGAGCACCAGGGTTTGCTCGTCGGGCAGCAATTCGGTGACGGCGGCCTGCACCCAGGTAACGCCGTTGGGCAGTACGTCAGCCAGCGGGCGTCGGGTCTTTTTGACGTCGTAGGCGCCGCCGCCGACCAAGGTCCAGGCCGGCTGGTAACAGTGGTATTCACTCGGTTCGATCAGGGTGATATTCAGGTGCGGGTCGCGCTTGAGCAGGCTGGCCAGCAGGCCGATGCCTGCCGAACCGCCGCCGATGACTACGATATCGCCACTGATGGTTGGGCCACAGTGTTGGTCATTCATGGTCATTCGCCTTTCTTGAATCTGCACACAAGGGTCGTTGCCGGATGGCGTCACGCCCAGCTTTTTATGACCGCGCCGCAGTACAGCCCGGACAAGGTTTTCATCACTTGAATCACTTCGTGGCTGGCCAGCCCGTAGAAAATGTATTTGCCTTCCCGACGGGTGGCGACCAACCCTTCATCGCGCAAGATGCCCAACTGTTGTGACAGCGTGGGCTGGCGTACGCCAGTCATGGTTTCCAGCTCGCCGACATTGCGCTCGCCCTGGGTCAACTGGCACAGGATCAGCAACCGGTCCTCGTTGGCCAGGGCCTTGAGCAAGGAGCAAGCCTTAGACGCTGAGGCGCGCAACTGGGCGACTTCGCCCTCACTCAGAGTAGATTCCATTTGCTTCGGGTCCTTTCTGTCACTTAAGCTCAAAACATTATGTGTAAACGTAAACTGATTGTAACGACTTTTTTCTTCATCGTTTTTTTACTCAGCTTTTTTTCTGAAGAGGGACAGCCGCCATGCCAGCGTTGATTCAAGCTTTTCTGGACGAGGCATCGTCGACCTTCACCTACATCGTCTATGAAACGGACGGCGGCCCGTGTGCCATCGTCGACTCGGTGCTCAATTACGATCCGGCTTCCGGGCGCACCGATACAACCCACGCCGATAAAGTCATCGCCTTTGTGCGTGAGCATGGCTTGCAGGTGCAGTGGCTGCTGGAAACCCATGCGCATGCTGACCACCTGTCTGCCGCGCCGTACCTGCGCCGCACGTTGGGCGGCAACATTGCGATCGGCCAGTCGATCAGCAAAGTGCAAGGCGTGTTCAAGAACCTGTTCAACCTGGAGCCGGAATTTTGCGTCGATGGCTCGCAGTTCGACCACCTGTTCGCGCCGGATGAGATTTTTCATATCGGCAACCTGAAAGCCCAAGCGCTGCATGTACCCGGGCATACCCCGGCAGACATGGCTTACCTGATCGACGACCGCTTGATCCTGGTGGGTGACACGCTGTTCATGCCCGATGTGGGCACTGCGCGTTGCGACTTTCCGGGCGGGGATGCGCGGCAGTTGTATGGGTCGATGCGCAAGTTGCTGGCCTTTCCTTTGGAAACCGAACTGTACGTGTGCCATGACTATCCGCCTGAAGGTCGCGAGGCTAAATGCTTGACCACGGTCGCCGAACAGCGGGCGGGGAACATTCATGTGCATGACGGGGTGGATGAGGCGGCGTTTGTCGCGATGCGCACGAAACGGGATGCCGGGCTGGGGATGCCGACGCTGTTGTTGCCGGCGATTCAGGTGAATGTGCGGGCGGGGCATATGCCGCCGGCGGAGGAGAATGGCGTGGTTTACCTCAAGATCCCGCTTAACCAACTCTGAAATACTATTTAAATGTGGGAGCGGGCTTGCTCGCGAATGCGGTGTGTCAGTCGACTAATTCTGCGCCTGGCACACCGCATTCGCGAGCAAGCCCGCTCCCACATTATTACAGCAGCGCGGCTGAGGTTATGTGCCCAGGCTGATGCCGTTGGCGGGCAATGGCAGCGCGGTTTTATAGCGCACTTGCTTGAGCGCAAAGCTGGAGCGGATGTTGGCGACGCCTGGCACTTTGGTTAGAAAGTCCATCATGAAACGCTCCAGCGACTGGATGGTCGGCACCAGCACGCGGATCAAGTAGTCCGGGTCGCCGGCCATCAGGTAGCACTCCATCACTTCCGGGCGGTCCGAGATCGCGCCTTCGAACTGTTGCAGCGCCAGTTCATTCTGCTTTTCCAGGCTCACATGGATGAACACGTTGACGTGCAGCCCGAGCAGGTCGGCGTCAAGCAGCGTGACCTGGTCGCGAATCAGGCCCAATTCTTCCATCGCCTTGACCCGATTGAAACACGGCGTGGGCGACAGGTTGACCGAGCGGGCCAGGTCGGCGTTGGTGATGCGGGCGTTCTCCTGCAGGGCGTTGAGAATGCCGATATCGGTACGGTCCAGTTTGCGCATGAGACAAAATCACCTGTTTATTATGGTTATGCAGTTTTTTTATCCGCAAATGATCGCGAGCGCAATGAAACACAGATAAATATTCTTCTACGCCACGCCTATGATTGTTGTAGGACAAGATTTCTCTTACCCGGAGACTGACTGTCAGCTAGCGCGCCCACTACAAGAAATTCACAAGATAGAGCGTAGAAAGCCATGACCCAGCAGTACGAACCACTGCGCCTGCACGTTCCCGAACCCTCGGGCCGCCCAGGCTGCAAGACCGACTTTACCTACCTGCGCCTGACCGACGCAGGTACGGTGCGCAAACCCGCCATCGACGTAGAACCGGCCGACACCGCCGACTTGGCCAAGGGCCTGATTCGCGTGCTCGACGACCAGGGTCAGGCCCTCGGTCCATGGGCTGAAGGCGTCCCCGTCGACATTCTGCGCAAAGGCATGCGCGCCATGCTCAAGACGCGTATCTTCGACAACCGCATGGTGGTCGCCCAGCGTCAGAAAAAAATGTCGTTCTACATGCAGAGCCTTGGCGAAGAAGCCATCGGCAGCGCCCAGGCCCTGGCCTTGAACATCGACGACATGTGCTTCCCCACCTACCGCCAGCAAAGCATCCTGATGGCCCGCGAAGTGCCACTGGTGGACCTGATCTGCCAACTGCTGTCCAACGAGCGCGACCCGCTCAAGGGTCGCCAGCTGCCGATCATGTATTCGGTCAAAGACGCCGGCTTCTTCACCATTTCCGGCAACCTCGCCACTCAGTTCGTACAAGGTGTGGGCTGGGGCATGGCCTCGGCGATCAAGGGCGATACCAAAATTGCCTCGGCCTGGATCGGCGACGGCGCCACCGCCGAATCCGACTTCCACACCGCCCTCACTTTCGCCCACGTGTACCGCGCGCCGGTAATCCTCAACGTGGTCAATAACCAATGGGCTATTTCCACCTTCCAGGCCATTGCCGGTGGTGAAGCCACCACTTTCGCCGGACGCGGCGTGGGTTGCGGCATCGCCTCGCTGCGCGTGGACGGCAATGACTTCATCGCGGTGTATGCCGCCTCCGCCTGGGCTGCCGAGCGTGCGCGCCGCAACCTCGGGCCAACCCTGATCGAATGGGTCACCTACCGCGCCGGCCCGCACTCAACCTCCGATGACCCGTCCAAATACCGCCCCGCCGATGACTGGAGCCACTTCCCGTTGGGCGACCCGATTGCCCGTCTCAAGCAGCACCTGATCAAGATTGGCCAGTGGTCCGAAGAGGAACACGCGGCGGTCAGTGCCGAACTTGAAGCCGAAGTCATCGCGGCGCAAAAAGAAGCCGAACAGTACGGCACCCTTGCCGGCGGCCAGATTCCAAGCGCCGCGACCATGTTCGAAGACGTCTATAAAGAGATGCCGGAGCACTTGAAGCGCCAGCGTCAAGAGTTGGGGATCTGACATGAACGATCACAACAATAAAATCGAGCTGGAAACCGCCATGACCACTACCACCATGACCATGATCCAGGCCCTGCGCTCGGCCATGGACGTGATGCTTGAGCGTGACGACAACGTGGTGGTGTTTGGCCAGGACGTCGGCTACTTCGGTGGCGTGTTCCGTTGCACCGAAGGCTTGCAGAACAAGTACGGCAGCTCGCGGGTGTTTGACGCGCCGATCTCGGAAAGCGGCATCGTCGGCGTCGCCGTGGGCATGGGCGCCTACGGCCTGCGCCCGGTGGCGGAAATCCAGTTCGCCGACTACGTCTACCCGGCCACCGACCAGATCATCTCCGAAGCGGCACGCCTGCGTTATCGCTCGGCCGGTCAGTTCACGGCGCCGCTGACCATGCGTATGCCCTGCGGCGGCGGTATCTATGGCGGCCAGACCCACAGCCAGAGTATCGAAGCGGTGTTCACCCAGGTCTGCGGCCTGCGCACGGTGATGCCGTCCAACCCGTATGACGCCAAGGGTTTGCTGATCGCCTCGATCGAAAACGATGACCCGGTGATCTTTCTGGAGCCTAAACGCCTGTACAACGGCCCGTTCGACGGCCACCACGACCGCCCGGTGACGCCGTGGTCGAAACACCCGCAAGCGCAAGTGCCGGACGGTTACTACACCGTGCCGCTGGACGTGGCCGCCATTGTGCGTCCGGGCTCGGCCGTGACCGTGCTGACCTACGGCACCACAGTGTATGTGTCGCAAGTCGCCGCCGAAGAAACCGGCATCGACGCCGAAGTCATCGACCTGCGCAGCCTGTGGCCGCTGGACTTGGAAACCATCGTCAAGTCCGTGAAGAAGACCGGCCGTTGTGTGGTGGTGCATGAAGCCACGCGCACCTGTGGCTTTGGCGCCGAGCTGGTAGCGCTGGTGCAAGAGCATTGCTTCCACCACCTGGAAGCGCCAATCGAACGCGTCACCGGCTGGGACACCCCCTACCCGCACGCGCAAGAGTGGGCGTATTTCCCAGGGCCGTCCCGCGTGGGCGCGGCGTTGAAACGGGTCATGGAGGTCTGAATGGGCACGCACGTTATCAAGATGCCGGACATTGGCGAAGGCATCGCAGAAGTTGAACTGTCGGTATGGCATGTGAAGGTTGGCGACCTGGTGGTTGAAGACCAGGTGCTGGCGGATGTGATGACCGACAAGGCGATGGTGGACATTCCCTCGCCGGTGCACGGCAAAGTGATTTCCCTGGGCGGCGAGCCGGGTGAAGTCATGGCGGTGGGCAGTATTTTGATCAGCATTGAAGTGGAAGGCGCGGGTAACGCCAAGGATGCGCCGGTAGTGGCTGCGCCTGCGAAGGCGGCGCCCGTGGTTGAAGCCAAGCCCGCGCCGGTTGAAAGCAAGCCCGCGCCGGCGGTGACAAAGGCGCAGCCTATAAAGGCTCAAGCGCCGGTGGCCCGTGAAGCCGACGAACGCCCATTGGCCTCCCCCGCCGTGCGCAAACATGCATTGGATGCTGGCATCCAGCTACGCCTGGTGCAGGGCTCTGGCCCGGCGGGCCGGATTCTGCACGAAGATTTGGAGGCTTTCTTGCTCCAGAGTCCGGCGCAAAATAAAGCCGCTGCCAACCCGTACGCCGAACGCAACACCGAAGAACAGATCCCGGTGATCGGCATGCGCCGCAAGATCGCCCAGCGCATGCAGGACGCCACCCGCCGCGCCGCGCATTTCAGCTATGTGGAAGAAATCGACGTCACCGCCCTTGATGAGTTGCGCGTGCACCTCAACGAAAAGCACGGCGCCACACGCGGCAAGCTGACCTTGCTGCCGTTTATCGTGCGCGCCATGGTCGTGGCGTTGCGCGACTTCCCGCAGATCAACGCACGCTATGACGACGAAGCCCAAGTCATCACCCGCCTCGGCGCGGTGCATGTGGGCGTCGCCACCCAGAGCGACGTGGGCCTGATGGTGCCGGTGGTACGTCACGCCGAAGCCCGCAGCCTGTGGGGCAATGCCGAGGAAATTACGCGGTTGGCGACTGCCGCGCGCACTGGCAAGGCCAGTCGCGATGAGCTGTCGGGTTCGACCATTACACTGACCAGCCTGGGTGCCTTGGGCGGCATCGTCAGCACACCGGTGCTGAACCTGCCGGAAGTGGCCATCGTCGGCGTCAACCGCATTGTTGAGCGGCCGATGGTGATCAAGGGCCAGATCGTGGTCCGCAAGATGATGAACCTCTCCAGCTCGTTCGATCACCGCGTGGTCGATGGCATGGACGCGGCGCAATTCATCCAGGCCATTCGCGGCCTGCTCGAACAACCCGCCAGCCTGTTTTTGGAGTAAGGCATGTCTCAGACATTGAACACTACGCTGCTGATTATCGGCGGCGGCCCTGGCGGTTATGTGGCGGCGATCCGGGCTGGCCAGCTGGGCATCCCGACTATTCTGGTCGAAGGCCAGGCGCTGGGCGGCACGTGCCTGAATATCGGCTGTATTCCATCCAAAGCCCTGATCCATGTAGCCGAGCAGTTCCAGCAAACCGTGCACCACAGCCAGGGCTCGCAGCTTGGCATCGAGGTGGATGTGCCGACCCTGGACATCCGCAAAAGCGTGGAATGGAAAGATGGCATCGTCGACCGCCTGACCACCGGCGTCGCCGCATTGTTGAAAAAACACAAAGTGCAGGTAATTCACGGTTGGGCCAAGGTGGTCGACGGCAAGACGGTTGACGTCGGCGACCAGCGTATCCAGTGCGAACACCTGCTGCTGGCCACCGGTTCGAAAAGCGTCAACCTGCCGATGCTGCCGATTGGCGGCCCGATCATCTCCTCCACCGAAGCGCTGGCGCCCACCCGCGTGCCTAAACGGCTGATTGTGGTGGGCGGCGGCTATATCGGCCTGGAGTTGGGCATTGCCTACCGCAAGCTCGGTGCCGAAGTCAGTGTGGTCGAGGCGCAGGAGCATATCCTGCCTGCCTATGACGCCGAGCTGACATTGCCCGTGGCTGAATCCCTCAAGCAATTGGGCGTGAAGCTGTACCTCAAGCACAGCGTGACCGGATTTGAGAACAACTGCCTGCAAGTGCGCGATCCGAATGGCGACACCTTCTCGCTGGAAACCGATCAGGTGCTGGTGGCCGTGGGCCGCAAACCCAACACCCAAGGCTGGAACCTCGAAGCGCTGAATTTGGATATGAACGGTTCGGCGATCAAGATCGACAGCCGTTGCCAGACCAGCATGCGCAACGTGTGGGCGATTGGTGACCTGAGCGGCGAGCCGATGTTGGCGCATCGGGCCATGGCCCAGGGCGAAATGGTGGCCGAACTGATCAGCGGTAAATCCCGCGAATTCAACCCGGCGGCAATCCCGGCGGTGTGCTTTACCGACCCGGAGCTGGTGGTGGTCGGCAAGACCCCGGACGAAGCCAAGGCCGCGGGCCTGGACTGCATCGTGTCGAGTTTCCCGTTCGCGGCCAATGGCCGGGCGATGACCCTGGAGTCGAAAACCGGCTTCGTGCGCGTGGTCGCGCGGCGTGACAACCACCTGATCCTCGGCTGGCAGGCGGTAGGCGTTGGCGTTTCAGAACTGTCCACGGCGTTCGGCCTGAGCCTGGAAATGGGCGCGCGCCTGGAAGACGTGGCCGGCACCATCCACGCCCACCCGACTCTCGGCGAAGCGGTACAAGAAGCTGCACTGCGGGCACTGGGCCACGCCTTACATATGTGACCTGCCGCATTTCCCCTGTGGGAGCGGGCTTGCTCGCGAATGCGGTTGATCAGTCAGACGTGTATTGACTGACACCCTGCATTCGCGAGCAAGCCCGCTCCCACACAAAGCAAGAATGAAGTATTGTTGCGCCCATCCAGAAAAAAACCGACAAGCCTGCCTTCGACCAGGCGGTTGACCAGAGATAGAGGGTGTCATGGGTAACGAAAGCATCAATTGGGACAAGCTGGGTTTTGACTACATCAAGACCGACAAGCGGTTTCTCCAAGTCTGGAAGAGCGGCGAATGGCAAGCCGGCACCCTGACCGACGATAACGTGCTGCACATCAGCGAGGGCTCCACGGCCCTGCACTACGGCCAGCAGTGCTTTGAAGGCCTCAAGGCCTACCGCTGCAAGGACGGTTCGATCAACCTGTTCCGCCCGGACCAGAACGCCGCGCGCATGCAGCGCAGCTGTGCACGCCTGCTGATGCCGCACGTGTCGACCGAAGATTTCATCGAAGCCTGCAAACAAGTGGTCAAAGCCAACGAGCGGTTCATCCCGCCGTACGGCAGCGGCGGCGCGCTGTACCTGCGCCCGTTCGTGATCGGCACCGGTGACAACATTGGCGTGCGTACCGCGCCGGAGTTCATCTTCTCGGTTTTCGCCATCCCGGTCGGCGCCTACTTCAAGGGCGGCCTGGTGCCACACAACTTCCAGATCTCTACCTTCGACCGCGCCGCGCCACAAGGCACCGGTGCCGCCAAGGTGGGTGGCAACTACGCCGCCAGCCTGATGCCGGGTGCCGAAGCGAAAAAATCCGGTTTCGCCGATGCGATTTACCTGGACCCGATGACCCATTCGAAAATCGAAGAAGTCGGCTCGGCCAACTTCTTCGGGATCACCCACGACAACCAGTTCATCACGCCGAAGTCGCCTTCGGTGCTGCCAGGCATCACCCGCCTGTCGCTGATCGAACTGGCCCAGTCGCGCCTGGGCTTGAAAGTGGTCGAAGGCGAAGTGTTCATCGACAAACTGGATCAGTTCAAGGAAGCCGGCGCCTGCGGCACGGCAGCCGTGATTTCGCCGATCGGCGGCATCCAGTACAACGGCAAACTGCACGTGTTCCATAGCGAAACCGAAGTCGGCCCAATCACCCAGAAACTCTACAAAGAGCTGACCGGCGTGCAAACCGGCGACGTCGAAGCGCCAGAAGGCTGGATCGTCAAGGTCTAACAGCCAAAACGGCATAACCCAATGTGGGAGCGGGCTTGCTCGCGAATGCGGTCTGTCAGCGCTGAATCAGCTGACTGACACTGCGCATTCGCGAGCAAGCCCGCTCCCACATTTGATCTACAGTGTTTTCAAGATTGAGTCGGGATATTCTCAGCAATCTTCTTCCCCATACTAATCCTCGGCTCCACCCCATACCCCAACGCCTCGTAAAACCCCACCACCGCGTCATTCCCGCCGGTAATCTGCAGATTGATCTTCATGCAGCCCAACGCCGACAACGCCTGCTCGGCATACCGCACCAACGAAGCACCCAAGCCCTGACGCCGATAATCGCTGTGCACCGCGACTGAATACAACCAACCTCGATGCCCGTCGTAACCTGCGAGAATGCTGCCGATCACGACTTTTTTATCCGTTGCCACAAAGAACAACCCATCGTTGACAGCCAGCTTCTTATCAATCGCCAACGTCGGCAGGTTGTGCGCCGTGTCATAGCCAAACGCTTCCTGCCACAAGGCCACCACTTGCGCCCGGTGCTGACGGTCACGATACGGCCCAATGGGATGGCGGGATAACAACGCCTTCTCCATCACCAGCGTGCGCTCGTTGCCGTGGTAGACATCGCGCACCGTGTTAAACCCCATTTTGGTATAGAACGGCTCGGCGGTCAGCGAAGACGGCACACTCAACACCGTCACTCCGGCGTCCCGCGCGCGCAGCTCGATTTCGATCATCAACAGCCGCCCAATGCCCAGCCCCTGCAGCGCCAGATTCACGAACACCGAGCGCACCACATTGGCATCCAGCGCGGCAGTGGCGACGATCACCTGATCCTGAGTCGCCACCAACACCACCCGCCGCTGGAGCAAAGCCAGCACGGCGTCGGGGGTAAAGTTGCTCGCCACCCGTGCAATCACATCCGCCGGGTAATCCCGCGCATTACTGCTGTGCAAGGCCGCCAGGATGACCTGGCTGATCCCTTCGGCATCGGCTGCCTGGGCGGTGCGGACGGCGGTAGACATGATTCCTCCTGGCTGACACGGATATTACAAACACAACAATACCAATGTGGGAGCGGGCTTGCTCGCGAATGCGGAGTGTCAGCCACCCAATTCGACACTGACACACCGCATTCGCGAGCAAGCCCGCTCCCACAGTTTGAACGCATTTCACTCCCACAGCCGATTCGGCTGCCCCACCCCACTTTTCAGCTTTCCCGGCTGAGCCGCCCCTCTGTTTCAGCCGGGATTCCCCCACCACAACGCACAAAATACCCCCACTGCTCAACCCCATGGACCCGTGCCCCCATGCAAACAACAAACACTGTCCTGATGATTCGCCCGGCGCGCTTTGCCTTCAACCCAGCGCCAGCAGGTAGAACGCCACACACGGCCGGTGGTGGTGAACATCGCCAACATCGAACGCGCTGGTGCTGGTGGCCTTGTCCAATCAAAGCGGGCGCTCGGCGCAGAAGGCCTTTGAAGCGTGCGTCAAAGCCTGCCCGCAGGTGTTCGAATGCCAACTGATCAGCGGGCCATTTGATTACAGCCTGCGCATGCGTTGCCGGGATATGGAGCACTACCGGGTGCTGACGGAGACCTGGTTGAACAACGATGAGTTGCACATCGATAAGTTGGTGGCGCATCCCGAGCTGGCGGTGGTCAAAAACACCGCGACCGAGCTGGCCTGAACACCGCCTGTCACTCCAAGGCCTGGCTTGCTAGATCGTGCTAGATCGTTCCCACGCTCCGCGTGGGAATGCCTCCTGTGACGCTCCGCGTCACGACCTCATCAATGTTGCAGTTTGATACACCACGATGTTAGATAGACCTTTCTGCTGATTGGCCGATTCAAGGATGAACACCATCAAATCGTCATTATTGATCTGCGCACTGTTCACCTGCCTCCTCTCTCCCGCCGCTCAGGCAGCCCCGCCCGGCAGCGACGCTTCAGCCGCCTGGTTTAAGGTGGCGGTAGGGATATTGTCGGGAGCATCGTGTCAGAATCGCCTGGTGCCTGCAGAACGCGAACGGTGTATTCGGAAAAACCGCGAACAAGCCTGTCGTGATTTCCCGGAGGGCATCGAGAAAGAGAACTGCCTGAAAGAGCTGCCTGGCGTTGCAAGCCAACCCACCCCTTCAGGCACTCAACCTCCCGGCGCAAATTACGCATTGAAGAATGTGATGCCCACCAGCACTCAAGACTATCGCCCACCGGTTAAAACCGATGACCTGGATTCGCCGTTGAAGCAGTTCGTCAGCCCTCCAGCGCAAAGCCCCACCCCGCGCACGAACTAACCTGTGGGAAGGTGCGGCGCACCGATACGCTTACCGGGCCGCGCGGCGATCAGCTTCGCCTGGCCATCGCGCTGTTTACCGGTACGCGCCTCACTGATCAACCCTGGAATCAACTTACCCTCCGGCAAATTCTTCCAGAACCGGCTGGGCAAGTGCCCCTCCATCACCTTGGGGTTCAACCGCGCCGGGTTGAAGATGTGGCTGTAGTAAGTCAGCCACATGGCGCTATGAGGGTCTTCGACATTTTGCGCCAGTTGCTGCCACGCCTCGGGGCACACTCGCTGATGAATAAGTTGCTCACCATCGTAGTAAACCCCGTCCAACGGCGTGGCGATCATCCAGCGATGGCGGCCCATGCGTCCGATAAAGTGCTGGCTGGCTGACTTCAATATGTCGTGGGCCGGCTCATGCCAGGCCACGTATTCCGGCAACTCGCTGCCCGCCTGTGCCGGCACGGCAATAAACCGCACAAAGGCATGCAGGTGATGGGCCTCCCGGCTCACCTGTTTGATCCGCCGCTGCAACTCGCTGCCCAGTTTGTCGCCGGCCAGCATTGCGGTGCGGTCGCCATGACTGACCCGCCACAACACCTCGTAGAGCAAACTCCAACGCTGATCGCCGTGATAGCAGGCCGCCGATTCCAGCAGTTCCAACAGCGCCTTGGGAATTCGCGCCTGGAACGGGCCAAGCTGCTCAGGGATCGGCTCGTCAGTCGCGAACAGGTCCGCGACCTCCGCCTCGCCCCAGCTCACCTGGCTGGGGTCGACCTGATGGCTGAGCAGCCAGCGCGCCTGTTCGCGCCAGGTGCTGAACAGGTTGTCGCATTCCAGGCTGATCACCCCCACAACCCCATTTGCTGTGGCTGCGGGCGGTCGCGCAGTTGCTCGCGCAGCAGCACGCTGGTGCTGTCGGCTTGTTGCGGGTGGTAGTCGCTGGTGATGAAAAACGGCTTGGCCTTGGCCAGCACGCAACGCATGCGCGCCAGGTCTTCAAAGCGGATCTTGCGTTCACGGCGCAGGTCGACCAGCCGCTGAGTGGTGCGCAGGCCAATGCCGGGGATACGTGCAATCAACGTGGGTTCGGCACGATTCAAGTCCAGGGGAAACACCTCGCGATGCTCCAGCGCCCAGGCCAGCTTGGGGTCGATATCCAGCGCCAGGTGGCCGGGGCCTTCAAACAGCTCGTTGGCGCTGAAACCGTAGCTGCGCAGCAGAAAGTCTGCCTGATACAAGCGGTGTTCGCGCATCAGCGGCGGCGCGGCCAGGGGCACGCTTTTCGGGCTGTTGGGGATGGGGCTGAACGCCGAGTAATACACGCGACGCAGCTTGTAGTTGCCATACAGCGCTTCGGCGCCGTGCAGGATGGTACTGTCATCGGTGTCATCGGCGCCGACGATCATCTGCGTGCTCTGCCCGGCCGGGGCGAAACGCGGTGCGCGCGGTTCGTTGAGTACGGTTTGCTCGCCGGTGTAGATGGTTTGCATGGCCTGCTTGATCGAGACGATCTGCTTTTCCGGCGCCAGCGTTTGCAAGCTGGCATCGGTGGGCAGTTCGATATTCACGCTCAGCCGGTCGGCATAACGCCCGGCCTCGGCGATCAGCGCCGGGTCGGCTTCAGGAATGGTCTTGAGGTGGATATAGCCGCGAAAGTCATGCTCCTCGCGCAGGAGTTTGGCCACCCGAACCAGCTGCTCCATGGTGTAGTCGGCCGAACGGATTATGCCGGAGCTGAGAAACAGCCCGCTGACGCAATTGCGCCGGTAGAAATCCAGGGTCAGGGTGACCACTTCCTCCGGGCTGAAACGCGCGCGGGGCACGTCGCTGGAGCGGCGGTTGACGCAGTATTGGCAGTCGTAGAGGCAGAAGTTGGTGAGCAACACCTTGAGCAGCGACACACAGCGGCCGTCCGGGGTGTAGCTGTGGCAGATGCCCATGCCATCGGTGGAACCCAGCCCGGCCTTGCCCTCGGAGCTGCGCTTGGGCGCGCCACTGCTGGCGCAGGACGCGTCGTACTTGGCGGCATCGGCGAGGATGCTGAGTTTTTCGATCAACTGCATGGACGGCTACCGATACTGGTTTTTTGTACAGTACCAGTAGCTCAATCTTGTTGCCAGTGCCGTCTGTAGGAACGCGCTTTTGTGGCGAGAGCGCTTGCTCCCGCTCGAGTGCGTAGCGCCCGCAAGCTTTTGGGGCCGCTTCGCAGCCCAGCGGGAGCAAGCTCCCTCGCCACAACGATCAGCTGGCGGTGGCCAATAGCAGGTCCTGCACCGAACGCGCCTTGCCACGGTGACGATCATGCTCATACAACGACGCGGCGATTTCATCCGCCCGAATCGGCAGCACCGACAGCAACGTATCACTCAAACCATGGCTGGCCTGGCTGAAACCCTGGATATAGATGCCGGCCTTGCAGCGCTCGTCAGTGACAATGCGGTAGTCGCGCGCCACCTCGAAGTCGCCCATGTAGGCTTCCAGCGGCGCGAGCAATTCGCGGTGCATCTGGCGCTCGTAACCGGTGGCCAGGATCACTGCGTCGTAATGGCTGACGCTGGTTTCGCCGCTGGCATTGTTGCGCAGGGCCAGTTCGATGCCCAGCGGGCTGGCGCTGGCTTTGTCAACCACAGTCATGGTGCGGAACGCCTGGCGGGCAATGCCGGAAACTTTCTGGCGGTAGAAAATCCCGTAGATACGCTCGATCAGGTCCAGGTCCACCACCGAATAGTTGGTGTTCTGGTACTCGGCCACCAGACGCTCGCGCTCGGCGCCGACTTGCTGGAACACCAAATCGGTAAATGCCGGCGAAAACACTTCGTTGACGAACGGGCTGTCATCGGCCGGCTTCAGCGCCGAACCGCGCAGGATCATGTCGACCTGCACCGACGGGAAGCTGTCGTTCAAATCAATAAAGGCTTCAGCCGCGCTTTGGCCACCGCCGATGATTGCAATGCGCATCGCCTTGCCTTCAACACACGGCTGCTGGGCCATGCGCGCCAGGTATTGGGAGTGGTGGAACACCCGGCCGTCATCCTTGAGGCCTTTGAACGCATCGGGTACGCGCGGTGTGCCGCCGGCGCTGACCACCACCGAACGGGTGGTGCGCACATGCTGATCGCCCTGCGCATCCCGGGAGATCACGCGCAACGCCTCAACCTGCTGCTGATGCAGAATCGGCTCGATGGCCAGTACTTCCTCACCATAGCTCGCCTGCGGCTGGAACTGCCCCGCGACCCAGCGCAGGTAGTCGTTATATTCCATGCGGCACGGGTAAAAGGTGCCCAGGTTGATGAAATCCACCAGCCGATCGTGGGCCTTGAGGTAGTTGACGAAGGAGTACGGGCTGGTGGGGTTGCGCAAGGTCACCAGGTCCTTGAGGTACGAAATCTGCAGTTCGCTCTGGGTCACCAGGGTATTGCCGTGCCAGCGGTAGTCGGCCTGTTTGTCGAGAAACAGGACGTCCAATTTGCCCTGGGCTTTTTCGCGCTCCTGCAGGGCGATGGCCAGCGCCAGGTTCGAAGGGCCGAAACCGATACCGATCAGGTCGTGAACCGCGGGCGAAGCAATTGCCTGTGTCATTCCAGTGTCCTCTGGATAAGCCCCTTGGCGGTGGGGCGGGAATACCTTTCAAGACCTGAACAACAGGTCATGTGTTGATAGGAAACGAGGACCGTGAAATAAAATTTAACTGATCGCTGATCAGTGCGCTTCCCACTCGCGCATGCGCACCCGGCAATGCTTCATGGCGTTGACGATATGTTTTTCCACCACGCTGCGGGAAATGCTCAAGCGATCGGCGATTTGCAGGTGCGACAAGCCATCGAGTTTGCGCAGCAGGAAGCTGTCGCGGCAGGCCGCCGGCAACTCGGCCAGGGCGCGCTCGAGCATTTCCAGGCGCTGGCCCTGATCGTGGCTGGCATGCGGTGAGCTGGGGGCGAAACGTTCTTCGTTGTCCAGCACCTCCAGGGGCTCGGACTGGCGCAAGGCATTGCGCCGATGGCCGTCGATCACCAGATTGAGTGCCGTGCGGTACAAAAACGCCCGCGGTTGTTCGATCGGCGTGTCGCTGGCGCGCTCCAGCACCCGGACATAAGCGTCATGCACCACATCCTCGGCCACCTGACGGTTGCCCAGCTTGGCGTTGAGGAAGCACACCAGCTCGCGATAGTAGTTTTCCAACATGACTCCCGGCCGCCTGGGGAGGCGGCATCAGATCCTTGAGTGCTACAGAAGACAGGCCATGGATGATGGCAGTTTGAGTGTGTGCAATTTATAGTAATTCTCATCTACTTTTAAAGAAGTCTTGCATCAACGGAAGATTTTTTTGTTCAACAGAGCTGTTACCGCGTATGTAAACACCTAAATCTTCGGGCAATTTTCTCGTATAACAGTCAGCCCTCCGCCAATGCGGCCTCAATTTTCTGGCTGGAACCAACGAATGAAACGCCCTCGCCCCGCCCGACGCGCCCTGCTTGCTGTCGCGTGCCTGATCCCCATCGTTGCGGTGGCAGCCTGGCAGCTATTGCTGCCAGGCCGCGATAGCCTGTCCACGGTCACCGTAACGCGCGGTAACATTGAAAACAGCGTCACGGCACTGGGCACTCTGCAGCCGCGCCGGTACGTCGACGTGGGCGCCCAGGCGTCCGGGCAAATCCGCGAGATCCATGTCGAAGCCGGTGATCAGGTCAAAGAAGGCCAACTGCTGGTAGAAATCGACCCCGCCACGCAACAAGCCAAGCTCGACGCCAGCCGCTACGCCATCGAAAACCTCAAGGCCCAGTTGCAGGAACAGAAAGCCCAGCACGAATTAGCGCGCCAGAAGTACCAGCGTCAGCAGCGGCTGGTCATCGGCAACGCTACCCGCGAAGAAGATGTGCAAACCGCCAAGGCCGAACTGAGTGCAACACAGGCCCGGGTCGACATGATCCAGGCGCAGATCCGCCAGGCCCAGGCCAGCCTGCGCAGTGACGAGGCTGAACTGGGCTATACACGCATCTACGCGCCCATGAGCGGCACAGTGGTGGCGGTGGACGCGCGGGTCGGCCAGACCCTCAACGCCCAGCAACAGACGCCGTTGATCCTGCGCATCGCCAAGTTGTCGCCGATGACCGTTTGGGCCGAGGTGTCCGAAGCCGACATCGGCCACGTCAAACCGGGCATGACCGCCTACTTCACCACCCTCGCCGGCGGCAGCCGCCGCTGGACCAGCACCGTGCGCCAGATCCTGCCGATCCCGCCCAAGCCGCTGAACGAAACCAGCCAGGGTAATGGCAGCCCCAGCAGCACGAGCAAAACCGGCAGCGGCCGCGTGGTGCTGTACACCGTGCTGCTGGATGTGGACAACGCTGACAATGCACTGATGGCCGAAATGACCACCCAGGTATTTTTTGTCGCCAGCCAAGTCAAGGACGCCCTCACCGTGCCGGTTGCAGCCTTGCTCGGCAGCTCCGGCACCGACAAGCAGATCGCCCGGATTGTGGCTAAAAACGGCGCCATACAAGAACGTGAAGTGCGCCTGGGTATCAGCGATCGCCTGCGGGTTGAAGTACTGGACGGCCTGAACGAAGGCGATCACGTGCTGATCGGCCCGGCCGACCGCAGCGGAGATTGACTTGACCACGCCACTGATTGAACTCAAGGACATCCGCAAATCCTACGGCGGCGGCGACAGCCCTCAGGTCGACGTATTGCGCGGTATCAACCTGTCGATCCATGCCGGCGAATTCGTCGCCATCGTCGGTGCGTCGGGCTCCGGCAAGTCCACGCTGATGAACATTCTCGGCTGCCTCGACCGCCCCACCGAGGGCGACTATCTGTTTGCCGGACAAGACGTCGCCCACCTGGACGGCGACGAACTGGCCTGGCTGCGCCGCGAAGCCTTTGGTTTCGTGTTCCAAGGCTATCACTTGATCCCGTCCGGTTCGGCCCAGGAAAACGTCGAGATGCCGGCCATCTATGCCGGTATCAGCGCCGCCGAACGCCATGCCCGCGCCAAGGCCCTGCTCACCCGGCTAGGCCTGGCCGACCGCACCAACAACCGCCCGCACCAGCTCTCCGGCGGCCAGCAACAGCGCGTTTCGATTGCTCGCGCACTCATGAATGGCGGCCATATCATCCTCGCCGACGAACCCACCGGCGCCCTCGACAGCCACAGCGGTGCCGAGGTCATGGCGCTGCTGGATGAACTGGCGAGCCAGGGCCACGTGGTCATCCTGATTACCCACGACCGCGAAGTCGCGGCGCACGCCAACCGTATCATCGAGATCAGCGACGGCCTGATCATCAACGACTCGGCGCTGAGTGAAACCTACGTGCCCATCACGGCCAACAGCGACGCACTGCAAGCCGTGGACCTGCGCCAGCGCCTGGCCGACGGCGCCGAACATAACGGCGCCTGGAAAGCCGAGCTGGTGGACGCGGTGCTGGCGGCCTGGCGGGCAATGTGGATCAACCGGTTCCGCACCGCGCTGACGCTGCTGGGGATCATCATCGGCGTAGCTTCGGTGGTGGTGATGCTGGCGGTAGGCGAAGGCAGCAAGCGCCAGGTCATGGCGCAGATGGCGGCGTTCGGCTCCAACATCATCTACCTCAGCGGCTTCTCGCCTAACCCGCGTACACCGCAGGGGATCGTGACCCCCAATGATGTCGCGGCATTGGCAACACTGCCGCAGGTCAAGCGCATCATGCCAGTTAACGGCACCTACGCCGGTGTACGCTTTGGCAACGTCGACTACATGGCCTATGTGGGCGGTAACGACACCAACTTCCCGACCATCTTCAACTGGCCAGTGGCGCAAGGCAGCTACTTTTCCGAGGCCGACGAACGCGCAGGCGCCACGGTGGCGGTGATCGGTCACCGTGTGCGCGAAAAGTTGTTTAAAGGCGAAGTCGACCCCATCGGCCAATACATCCTGATTGAAAACGTGCCCTTCCAAGTGATTGGCGTGTTGGCAGAAAAAGGCTCCAGCTCCGGTATGCAAGACAGCGACGACCGAGTCGCGATCCCCTATACCGCCGCCAGCGTGCGGTTGTTCGGCACCTATAACCCCGAATACGTGGTGATTGCCGCCGCCGATGCGCGCAAGGTCAATGAAACCGAAAAGGCCATCGATCAGCTCATGCAAAAGCTGCACAACGGCAAGCGCGATTACCACCTCACCAACGACGCCGCCATGATCCAGGCCGAGGCGCGCACAGCGAACACGCTGTCGTTGATGCTCGGCTCGATTGCCGCGATTTCCCTGCTGGTGGGCGGGATCGGCGTGATGAATATCATGCTGATGACCGTGCGCGAACGCACCCGCGAAATTGGTATCCGCATGGCCACCGGCGCGCGCCAGCGCGACATTCTGCGCCAGTTCCTCACCGAAGCGGTGATGCTCTCGGTAGTCGGCGGCCTGTGCGGTATTGCCCTGGCGCTGCTGGTCGGCGGCGTGCTGGTGCTGGCCGAGGTGGCGGTGCAGTTCTCCCTGGTGGCGGTGCTTGGTGCGTTTGGCTGTGCACTGGTCACCGGTGTCGTATTCGGCTTTATGCCGGCCCGTAAAGCTGCCCGGCTCGATCCGGTTAAGGCGTTGACCAGTGAATAAACAATCCATCGCACCGCGCCTGTCGGTGCTTAGCCTGTGCCTGTTGCTTAACGCCTGCACCGGCAACCCGCCCGCCGTCGACAGCGGTATCGCAGCGCCTGCCGCCTGGCAATACGCCGAGCGTGACGCCGCCCAAGCGACCAACCAGCGCTGGTGGACGCAATTCGCCAGCCCACAACTCAACCGCTTGATCGACCAGGCGCGGCGCGACAGTTATGACGTGGCCGCCGCCATGGCGCGCGTGCGCCAGGCCCAGGCCAGTGCGGTGATTGCCGGTGCGCCGTTGTTGCCTGAGGTGAACTTCAACCTTACCGCCAGCCGCGAAAAGCTGCTGCGTGGCAGCGGTAACTCGACATTGGACGCTACGCAAAGTAATAAAACCGTCGACAGTTTCGGCGCCAACCTGACCGCCAGCTATGAAGTGGACTTCTGGGGTGGCCGCGCCGCCGCCCGCGACAGCGCGGTGCAAACCCTGCGCGCCAGTGAGTTCGACCAGGCCACTGTTGAACTGACCTTGCTCAGCAACGTGGCCGACCGCTACGCGCAAACCCTCGCCGCCCGCCAACAACGACAGATCGCCGAGCTGAACCTGGCGAATGCGCGCAATGTGCTCGACCTGGTCCAGACCCGCTACGACGCTGGCTCCGCCACCGCCCTGGAGCTGGCCCAGCAGAAAAGCCTGGTGGCCAGCCAGCAACGGCAACTGCCGTTGATTCAGCAGGTGGCCGAAGAATCGCTGATCACCCTCGCGGCCCTGCTCGGTCAGCCCGTGCAGGCCCTGAACCTGGCCGACGAGCCGTTCCAGGCGCTGACCTGGCCGGCCATTGGCCCGGGCGTGCCCAGCCAACTGCTGAGCCGCCGCCCCGACCTGGCCCAGGCCGAAGCACAGCTGGCTGCAGCCAGTGCCGACGTCACGGTGGCACGCGCGGCGATGCTGCCCACGGTGACTTTGGGCGCTACGCTGGGCTCGGGTTCCTACAAGGCCGCAGACATTCTGCGCAGCCCGTTTTACAACCTGACCTCAGGCCTGGTGACGCCCATTTTCAACAATGGCCGTTTAAGCGCCGAACGCGACAAGGCTCGCGCCCGCCAGGACGAGCTGCTGCAAACCTATCGCGGCGCAATCATCAACGGCTTTGCCGACGTGGAGAAATCCCTCAGCAGCATCACGCGCCTGGATGAACAACGCGAATGGCAAAGCGAAGAACTGCAGCAGGCGCAAACCGCCTTCCAGATCGCCGAAAGTCGCTACCAGGCAGGCGCCGAAGACTTGCTGACGGTGCTGGAGACCCAACGCACGCTGTACGCAGCCCAGGACTTGAACGTGCAACTACGGCTGTCACGCCTGCAAGCCAGCATTGCCTTGTACAAGGCCTTGGGCGGCGGCTGGGATGCCGGTTTCCAATAACAAAACTCCAATTTCCTACACATTACGTTTATTAAACCTACATTCGTCTACCCCTGGTACTTGGTAAAAAAGCCGCCTTCATACGGCTGCCCGGTATCTCTTGATGAAACCCAGCGTTCTTGTAAAACGCCTGGCGTGCATCGGCCTTTGGCTGATCGCAGGCCGGGCCTTTGCCGAGCCCCTGATCGCGCCCACCGCGATTGACTGGCTGCTGGACTGCCCTTTCCCCGCCTTCCACCAACCCGACCCCGAGGTACTGGAGCGCACTCAATGCGCCAGTGTCAGCGTGCCCCGTGACTATGCTGCGCCCAAGCGCGGCAATGTGCGCCTGGCCCTGACCCGTGTCGGCGCCCGGGACCCCCTCAGCCGTGAAGGTGTGGTGTTTATCCAGGCCGGTGAGCCGCAAAAAAGCCAAGGCGCAACTTTCGGCGTCCACTTGGTCAGCCGCTGGGAGTCCTTTGCCACCCCGGCCTATCGGACGCTGGTCAACCGTTATGACGTCATCGAACTAAGCCCGCGCGACCTGAGTCACGACAACACCATCGAACAGGCAGCGCGAGATATGGAATTTGTGCGTGCGCAGCTGGGCGAAGCACAGCTCAACTACCTTGGTAACGCTGATGCCACCCGCCTCGGCAGCCGGTATGCCGCGTTGTTTCCCGAACGCGTCGCGCGCATGGTCTTGGTCAACGCCGGGCACGCGGCGTCGGTTACCTCGGGCGTCGAGCAATTGCTGCTCAAACAGCCCGCTCGGACCGACGCCAGCGGGTGCGTCAACCGCTGGGTGGGTGATTTCCTGGTGTTCGGCAAACAACCTCCCACCTCCACGCGCTGCCTCGACCTCGGCAGTTGGGAATAACCCGCGCGTTTACGACCTCTTCGCGCCGAAAACGACACCCTGCGTTGACGCTCCTGCCCAATCGTTATTAAGTGCTATTAATCCGCATTAATAGGATCAATAGACCAGCATGCTCAGCCGCCCATTGCGACGCAAACGCCAGAAGCTCTCCGATGTGATTGTCGAGTCGGTCAAGCGCTCCATCGTCACCGACGCCCTGAAACCCGGTGACCGATTGCCGACCGAGCGTGAGCTGATGGAAAGTTTCCAGTGCTCCAAGGGCTCGGCCCGAGAAGCGCTCAAGGCCCTGGAAGTGGAAGGCTTGGTGAATACGCGCACCGGCCCCAGTGGCGGGGCTTACCTGAACCAGGCCGGCACCGAGCCGGCCAGCCGTGCATTACGCAACTACCTGCACTTTCAGCACCTGGATGGCGAGCAGGTGTACCAGCTGCGCAAGGTCATCGAAGTGGAGTTGGCAGTGTCGGTGCTCGGGCGTTTGAGCGAAGACGATTACCAGGCCCTGCAAGACAACGTGGATTTTTGCAGCGCGCCGGAAGACAGCGAAGCCGGCCAGCGCGAACAGCGCCTGGCAGAACTGGAGTTCCATAACCTGCTGGCCAAGGCCTGCCCCAACCCGCTCTTGAGTTTCATGGCGCAGTTTCTCAACGACCTGTTGCGCGACCTGGTAGTGCTGAAAAAAGCCTACAAACCCAAGCGCAAGCAGTTCGACGCGGCCAACCTCGACTATCACAAGCAGTTGCTGAGCGCCTTTCGCGCGGGTGATGAAAGCGCGGTGCGCAGCTTGATGCATGAACATATGTGCGACGCCGAACACCATATGACTGCGCTGGAAGGCCAGGTCAGCCCGCACTTTCTATTGGAGTTTGATCACTCTTAAGAACACCACAGATCAGTATGGGTGCGGGCCTTTGTGGCGAGGGAGCTTGCTCCCGCTGGGGTGCGAAGCGCCCCCAACAGCGGCGACTGCTACGCAGTCGAACGGGAGCAAGCTCCCTCGCCACAAAAGCCAGTTCCCACAGTTGACCGGGTTCGCCCGCTGAATCCAATAACAGGCCTGCCCACAGGCCCTGCTCCACCGTATCGCCATTGCCGCTCCTGCCAATAACTAAACCAGGGAGTCACCCCATGCAGCGTCGTACGTTGTTGAAAGCCAGTCTCACCGCCGCCGCCGCGCTCAGCCTTCCGCTGAGTGTGCGCTCTGCATTCGCCGCCGAGCCCTTTACCTTTTACGGCCTCAAGTCCATGTCTGGCGCCTTTGCCAGTTATGGCAAGTTTGCCGACATGGGTTCGCGCCTGGCGGTGGAGCAACACCCGCAGATTCTCGGGCGAGCGCTGAACTACAAAGTCATCGACACCGAAGGCAACGCCGGCAAGGCGGTGCGCAAGGTGCAGGAGGCGATCCAGCAGGACGGCGCGCGGTTCTTCCAGGGCTGTACGCTGTCGTCATCGGCATTGGCGGTGGCCAAGGAAGTCGACAAAGTCGACGGCGTGTTCATGACCCCGGTGGGCGCCGATGAAGTCACTGGCAAGGACTGCAATAAAGCGACCTTCCGCTGGTCGGTGCCCACCTATGGCGCGATCCGCGAAACCATGGTGCCGCTGATCAAGCTGCTGCCGGACGCCAAGCGCTGGTACACCATCACCCCGCAATACGTGTTTGGCGAGGCCTTGCTCGAAGGCGCCAAAACCGTGCTCAAGGAAAACGGCCTGGAACACGTCGGCAACAGCTATCACTCGTTGCAGGAGCAGGAATTCTCCGGCTACCTGACCAACGCCATCGCCGCCAAGCCCGACGTGCTGGTGCTGCTCAACTTCGGCAGCCAGTCGTCCAATACCCTGCGCCAGGCGGTGAATTTCGGCATCAAGGAACGCATGAAAGTGCTGCTGGTGTGGTCCGCCGGCCTCGACCAGTTCCAGGAGCTGGGCAGCGACGTGCTCGAAGGCGTGTACCTCGGCGCACAGTATTGGCACCAGGTCGACAGCCCGCTCAACCGCGAACTGGTCAAGCTGACCCAGGCCAAGTACGGCATCAACCCTACCTACCCGCTGGCCGCTGATTACATCAGCACCAAGGTCATGCTTGACACCATCATTTCAACTGGCAGCTTCGACGGGCCGACTGTCGCCAAGGCCATGCAGGGCCTGAGTTTTGAAGGCCCGACCGGCAAGGAATCGATCCGCGCCGGCGACCACCAGGTGATCAAGGACTACTACCTGATGATCGGCAAGGCCACCAACGACATGGCCGACAAGGATGACCTGGCCAAAGTGCTCAGCGCCGGCCAGTCGTTCCCGCCGGTCGAGGCGACGGGCTGCACGCTCGCCTGACCCCCTGAAACAGTGCACCGCAGGGCTGCGCGAGCAGCTTCCTGCTGAGGGCTCCTGCATGCTTAATCTTTACCTGTTCCAGATCCTCAACGGCCTTGGCCTGGGGATGATCTACTTCCTGATCGCGGTCGGGCTGACGATCATTTTCGGCTTGCTCAACTTCGTCAACTTCGCCCACGGCGCGTTCTTCCTGCTGGGCGCGTACATCTGCTACACCGCCGTGAGCCTCACCGGCAACTTCTGGCTGGCGCTGCTGATCGCGCCGCTGGTGGTGGCGGCTCTGGCGTGGGTGATCGAGCGCTTATTGATCCAGCGAATTTATCACTTGCCGCACATGTTCCAGATTCTGGTGACCTTAGGGATAGCGCTGATCATTCAGGAAGCCAGCGTGATGATCTGGGGCCCGGTGGGCAAAAGTGTCGCCGTACCGGAACTGCTGCGCGGGGTGCTGGTGGTGGGCGATTTCGTCTACCCCTACTATCGCCTGTTCCTGATCGTGTTTTCCGGGCTGGTGGGCCTGGGCCTGTGGCTGCTGCTGGAACGCACGCGCTTCGGCGCCCTGGTGCGCGCGGGCAGTGAAAGCACCGAAACCGTGTCACTGCTGGGCACCAATATCTTCCGCTTGTTCTCCATGACCTTCGCCCTCGGCGTGGCCCTGGCCGGCGTCGCCGGCGTGCTGTTCGCGCCGTTGCGCGGCGCGCAGCCCTTTGTCGGCCCGGAAATCCTCGGCGTGGCCTTCGTGGTGGTGGTAATCGGCGGCATGGGCTCGTTCAGCGGTGCGCTGGTCGGCGGTTTGCTGGTGGGCGTGGTGCAAAGCCTGATGACCACACTGTGGCCCCAAGGCGCGAGCCTGATGATCTACGGCGCCATGGCCGTGGTGATTCTGGTGCGTCCTTACGGCCTGTTTGGGAGAGCCTGACATGAGCGAGAAAAATCCCCTGCCGTTTGCCAAAACGCAATCGCGCGCGATGTTGCTCTGGGTGCTGGCCGTGCTGATCGGCCTGCCGCTGATCCTGCCCTCGGCAACCCTGGCCACCGAGATTCTGATCTTTGCCATGGCCGCCCTGGCCTGCAACCTCTTGCTGGGCTACACCGGGCTGCTGTCCTTCGGCCAAGGCATCTTCTTTGGTGCCGGCGCCTATTGCGCAGCGCTGCTGATGATCCACCTGCAACTGGGCCTGTTCCCCGCCCTGCTGGGCGCCGCCGTGGCCGGTGGCTTCCTGGCGTTGCTGGTGGGGGCCCTGGCGATTCGGCGCACCGGCATTTACTTCGTGATGCTGACCCTGGCGTTCAGCCAGATGGCCTACTTTGTCGCCTACACCCTGAGCGACTGGACCGGCGGCGACAACGGCCTGCTCAGCGTGCCGCGCCCGGAAATCCGCATCGGTGACACCGTGTTGCTGTCGCTGGCCGACGCCCGCGCGTTCTACGCTTTTGTCGCGGTGCTGTTCCTGTTGATCTTCATCGGCGCACGCCGGGTAATCGCCTCGCCGTTCGGCAGCACCTTAATGGCCATCCGCGAAAACGAAATCCGCGCCTCAGCCATCGGCTACGACACGCGCCACTTCAAGATCCTGGTGTTCGTGCTGTCCGGCGCGGTCACCGGCATCGCCGGGGCGCTGTACGCGATGCTGCTGCACTTTGTGCCGCTGTCGAATATCGACCTGGCGATGTCCGAAAACATCCTGATCATGACCATCGTCGGCGGCACCGGCTCGCTGTTCGGCTCCTTGCTGGGCGCCGGTTCGATCGTGCTGCTGGGCGATTTCCTCTCTGACCTGTGGCCGCGCTGGTTGATGCTGCTGGGGGTGATTTTGATCTTCGTGGTGATCTTCATGCGCGGCGGTTTGTGGGGCGGTTTGTCGTCGCTGTTCGAACGCGTACGTGGCAGCCGCAAAGCCGCCGTCGTCACCAAGGAGGAAGGGCTATGAGCATTCTGCTGGAAACTAAAGACCTGGCGCTGGCCTACGGCGCGTTCCATGCGGTGAACGGCGTCAACCTCAAGGTTGAAGCCGGCACCATCCACACCATCATCGGCCCCAACGGCGCGGGCAAGACCAGCCTGTTTCACTGCCTGACCGGCGAGCGCCAGGCCACGGCCGGGGCGATTCATTTCGACGGCAAGAACCTGATGCGCAAACCCGCGCATGCCCGCGTCGGCCTGGGCATGGCGCGCTCATTCCAGCTCACCAGCCTGTTCCAAAACCTCAGCGTGCGCGAAAACCTGCGCCTGGCCGCTCAAGGCCGTGACGGTGCACGTGCCCTGAACTTCTGGCGCCGCGTCGACAGCAAACGCGAACACCTGGAGATGGCCGACCACGTGCTGGAGCGCCTGCAACTCACCCACCGCGCCAACACCCTGGCCGGCGAGTTATCCCACGGCCAGCAACGCGTGCTGGAGGTGGGCATGTCGATCTGCTCCAAGCCAAAACTGTTGATGCTCGACGAGCCCACCTCGGGCATGGGCATCGATGACATCCCGATCATGACCCAGCTGATCAGCGACCTCGGCCGCGACCACACGGTGCTGTTGATCGAACACAACATGAGCATCGTCATGTCCATCAGCCAACGCATCACCGTGATGAGCCACGGGCAGATTCTGGTCGAAGGCACGCCGCAATTTGTGCGCGCCGATGAGCGCGTGCGCACGGCTTACCTTGGGGAGGCCGCCTGATGCTGATCGTCGAGAACATACATTCCTACTACGACAAGAGCCACGTGCTGGAAGGCGTGTCGCTGACCGTCAACCCTGGCGAGCTGGTGACCCTGCTCGGCCGTAATGGCGCCGGCAAGACCACCACGCTGCGCAGCATCCTCGGGATTATTTGCCCGCGCCAGGGCCAGATTCACTTCAACGGCCAGGCGCTGGTGGGGCAGAAAATATTTAAAATCGCCCGTCAGGGGTTGGCGTTGGTGCCGGAAAATCGCGGGATCTTCCGCCTGCTCACCGTCGAAGAAAACCTGCGCATCGCCGTGCGCAAGACCAGCCGCTGGCAGATGGAGGACGTGTACGGCATGTTCCCGCGCCTCAAGGAGCGGCGCAAAAACGCCGGCCACGCGCTGTCCGGTGGCGAACAGCAAATGCTCGCCATCGCCCGCGCGCTGCTCAACGACCCCAAGCTGCTGATCCTCGATGAGCCCACCGAAGGCCTGGCCCCGGTGATCGTCGACGAGCTGGTGAAGATCCTGCGCAAGATCAAGGACGACGGCCTGCCCGTGCTGCTGGTGGAACAGAACCTGATGGTCTGCGACAAGCTCGCCGACCGCCATTACGTGCTCGAACAGGGCCGCGTGGTGTACGAGGGCAGCGCCGCCGCCTTCCGCGCCGACCCGACCATCAAGAATCGCTATTTGGCGCTGAGCGCCTGACCGGAGATTGCCCATGAATAGTTTTGCGCAACCGCTCAAGAGCAACGCCCCGCTGATCAACCGCGACCGCCTGTGGCAATCGCTGATGGACCTGGCCCAGCTCGGCGCCACCGTCAAAGGCGGCGTGTGCCGCCTGGCCCTCACCGACCTCGACCGCCAGGCCCGCGACCTGTTTGTGCAGTGGTGCGAGGCGGCCGGCTGCAGCGTCAGTGTCGACGCCATCGGCAATATTTTCGCCCGTCGGGCCGGGCGCAACCCCGCCCTGCCCCCGGTGATGACCGGCAGCCATATCGACACCCAACCCACCGGCGGCAAGTTCGACGGCTGCTACGGGGTGATGGCGGGGCTGGAGGTGATCCGCACCTTGAATGACCTCGGCATTGAGACCCAAGCACCGATTGAAGTAGTGGTATGGACCAACGAAGAAGGCTCGCGCTTCCCGCCGTGCATGATGGGCTCCGGGGTGTTTGCCGGTAAGTTTGACTTGCAGGACACCCTCGACAAACAGGACGAGCACGGCCTGTCGGTGGGCGCTGAGTTACAGCGCATCGGCTATGCCGGTTCGCGCGCGGTGCTCGGCCACCCGGTGGGCGCGTATTTCGAGGCACATATCGAGCAAGGCCCGGTGCTGGAAGACCAGGCCACCACCATTGGCGTGGTGATGGGGTGCCTGGGCCAGAAGTGGTTCGACCTGACCCTCACCGGCGTCGAAGCCCACGCCGGCCCCACGCCCATGCACCTGCGCAAGGACGCGCTGGTCGGCGCCGCCGAGGTGGTCAGCGCGGTCAACCGCATCGCCCATCAACAACAGCCCCACGCCTGCGGCACGGTCGGTTGCCTGAGCTTGCACCCAGGTTCACGCAACGTGATTCCCGGCCAGGTACACATGACCATCGACCTGCGCCACCTGCATGCCGACACGCTGCAAGCCATGGTCGATGAAGTGCGTGGCGTGATCGAAGCCACCGCTGCCCGGCATGGGTTGACGTTTGAACTGACGCCCACCGCCGACTTCCCGCCGCTGGACTTCGCCCCAACCTGCGTCAACGCCGTTCGCGATGGTGCAGCGGCACTGGGCTTGAGCCATATGGACATCGTCAGCGGCGCCGGGCATGACGCGATTTTCGTCGCTGAACTCGGCCCGGCCGGGATGATTTTTGTGCCGTGCGAAGGCGGCATCAGCCACAACGAAATCGAAAACGCCGCGCCGGATGACCTGGCGGCGGGCTGCGCAGTGTTGCTGCGCGCCATGGTCAATGCGGCACAGGGGACGCGGGCATGAGTGAGATTGGGCAACTGACAGCGGTGCAACTGCTGCAGCATTTTCGTGACAAGACCTTGTCGCCAGTGGACGTCACCGAAGACGCCCTGCTGCGTATCGAACGCTATAACCCGGTGGTGAACGCCTACTGCCATGTTGATCCCGAGGGTGCACTCAAGGCTGCACGCGCCTCGGAACAACGCTGGCTCATGGGCGCCCCTTGCGGCGCGCTGGACGGGGTGCCTTCGTCCATAAAAGACCTGACGTTGACGATTGGCATGCCCACCCGAAAGGGCTCGCGTACTTCGTCCGCCGAGGGGCCGTGGGACGTCGATGCGCCCTTCTCAGCGTTGATGCGCAAGGCCGGTGCGGTACTGCTGGGCAAGACCACCACGCCGGAATTCGGCTGGAAAGGCGTCACCGATAACCCGTTGTACGGCATCACCCGCAACCCGTGGGACACCCGCACCACGGCGGGCGGCTCGTCCGGTGGCGCGGGCGCGGCGGCAGCGTTGAACCTCGGCGTGCTGCATCAGGGCAGTGATGCGGGTGGCTCGATCCGCATTCCGTGTGCGTTTACCGGCACCTTCGGGATCAAGCCGACCTTCGGCTATGTGCCGCAATGGCCGGCCAGTTCCATGACCATTTTGTCGCACTTGGGGCCAATGACCCGCACCGTGGAGGACACCGTGCTGATGCTGCAAACCGTCGCGCAGCCGGACGCGCGCGATGGCCTGATCGGCGCGCCACGAACCACGCCGTGGCTGACGCCGGGTACGCGTTTGAAAGGCTTGCGCGTGGCCTACAGCCCCACCTTCGGTTATGTGGATGTTGATCCGCAGGTGGCCAAAGTCGTCGCCCAAGCCGTTGATGGTCTGGTGCAGCTGGGCGCGCATGTCGAGCAGATCGACCCGGGTTTCAGCGACCCTCTGGAAGTGTTCAGCACCTTATGGGCGGCCGGCGCCGCACGCCTGACCAGCGCGATGAGCGACGCGCAAAAACACCTGCTCGACCCCGGTCTGCTGCGCATTGCGCAACGCGGTGAACACCTGAGCCTCAGTGACGTTAACGACGCCCTCGAAGCCCGCGCGGCACTGGTGGCGCGGATGGCCGCGTTCCATGAGCATTACGACGTGCTGGTCTCGCCGATGATGCCGATCACCGCATTCGACGCCGGGCACAACGTGCCACCGGGTTCAGGGATGAGTGAGTGGATGGAGTGGACGCCATTTACTTACCCCTTCAACCTCACCCAGCAACCGGCGGCGTCGGTGCCGTGCGGGTTGGCGGCGAATGGTTTGCCGGTGGGCCTGCATGTGGTGGGCGCGCGGTTTGCCGATGAGCAGGTGCTGCGGGTGTGCCAGGCCTATGCCAAGGCGTTCCCCACCGAACATCTTCAAGCACCTCGCGTGCGCTGAACTGCGGCTTTAGACCGCGGGTTGCGCTGTGCATCTGCGGTTGCATCTGGCTTATAATTCGCGCTTCATTTTTTGTTGCGCGGATTGTTTTAGATGCTATTCACAAGGACCGTTCTGGCGAGTGCAGTGCTCGCCCTCCTGCCGGCCATGGCCCACGCCGCCCTGGACTTGAGTTACGAAGCCCCTGTACCCGAAGTTGCGCCACAGGCTGCACCGGCGACGGCTAAATCGTTGTTCCCGGTTAAGACCAAGCCGCCTGTTACGTTCGAGTACAACTGCAAAGGCCCGCGCTGCCAGTATGAAGATGACCTGGAGCAGCGCCACGACGACCAGACGACACACAGTTGGTCCATCGGTATTCAGTGACGATTAGCTCACTGGGGCCGCTGGGTACATATCCGTTGTTTGGGTGATGGCTTGTATTGGTTCCGCTCTTACAGCGGGTCACTTTTGAAAAGAGCCCAAAAGTAACCAAAAGGCTCTTGCCCCACCACTCGGCACCTCGCCTAGGCTCGGTGTGCCCGCACTCCGGCTTTGGAGCGGGGGCCGCCGCGATGGGCCATCCTTGGCCCAGCGCGGCTAAACCGGCGTCCTGCCGGTTTACCCCCGCTCCAAAGCCTGCGTTCGGCCAGCGTGGTTTAACGGGGCGCCTAAGATCAAAATCAAGATCAAGATCTACAGCACGGCGGCCTAGTAGCCGACCTGAGTGGTTGAATCAAAAGCAAAGCCAAGGCGGCCTGGCAGCCGACCTCGGTTAAATGTGGGAGGGGCGGTGCGACGGTTCGACTTGCTCCCGATGGCGGTGTGTCAGTTGATGCATCTGGTGAATGGCCCACCGCATTCGCGAGCAAGCCCGCTCCCACATTTTGAGCTCAGTACATCAGGTAGATGTGTGTACTCGGTCAAAGGTGGGAGCTGGCTTGTCGGACCGCCGAACCGCTGCGAAGGCATCACCTGGGTATGCCTGATGTATCGAGGTGTCTGCATCGCAGGCAAGCCAGCTCCCACAGAAAAGCAGCTCTGCTTCTGATCTCTTTTTGCTGTGCTGTTGCCCTGCTCCTGCTTCAACCACTCAGGTCGGCTACTAGGCCGCCGTGCTCCCACATTTTGAGCTCAGTACATCAGGTAGATGTGTGTACTCGGTCAAAGGTGGGAGCTGGCTTGCCTGCGAAAGCATCACCTGGGTATGCCTGATGTACCGAGGTGTCTGCATCGCAGGCAAGCCAGCTCCCACAGAAAAGCAGCTCTGTTTCTGATCTGTTTTTGCTGTGCTGTTGCCCTGCTCCTGCTTCAACCACTCAGGTCGGCTACTAGGCCGCCGTGCTCCCACATTTGGAGCTCAGTACATCAGGTAGATGTGTGTACTCGGTCAAAGGTGGGAGCTGGCTTGCCTGCGATGGCATCAGCTGGGTATGCCTGATGTACCGAGGTGTCTGCATCGCAGGCAAGCCAGCTCCCACAGAAAAGCAGCCCTGCTTTTGATCTGTTCTTGCTGTGCTGTTGCCCTGCTTTTGCTTCAACCACTCAGGTCGGCTACTAGGCCGCCGTGCTCCCACATTTTGAGCTCAGTACATCAGGTAGATGTGTGTACTCGGTCAAATGTGGGAGCTGGCTTGCCTGCGAAAGCATCACCTGGGTATGCCTGATGTATCGAGGTGTCTGCATCGCAGGCAAGCCAGCTCCCACAGAAAAGCAGCTCTGCTTCTGATCTGTTTTTGCTGTGCTGTTGCCCTGCTCCTGCTTCAACCACTCAGGTCGACTACTAGGCCGCCGTGCTCCCACATTTTGAGCTCAGTACATCAGGTAGATGTGTGTACTCGGTCAAAGGTGGGAGCTGGCTTGCCTGCGAAAGCATCACCTGGGTATGCCTGATGTATCGAGGTGTCTGCATCGCAGGCAAGCCAGCTCCCACAGAAAAGCAGCTCTGCTTCTGATCTGTTTTTGCTGTGCTGTTGCCCTGCTCCTGCTTCAACCACTCAGGTCGGCTACTAGGCCGCCGTGCTCCCACATTTTGAGCTCAGTACATCAGGTAGATGTGTGTACTCGGTCAAATGTGGGAGCTGGCTTGCCTGCGAAAGCATCACCTGGGTATGCCTGATGTATCGAGGTGTCTGCATCGCAGGCAAGCCAGCTCCCACAGAAAAGCAGCTCTGCTTCTGATCTGTTTTTGCTGTGCTGTTGCCCTGCTCCTGCTTCAACCACTCAGGTCGGCTACTAGGCCGCCGTGCTCTTGCTTTTGATCTTGATTTTGATTTTGATCTGACAGGCCCCGTTAACCACGATGGCCGCAAGTAAGCACGGTGGAGCGGGTAAACCGGCAGGGATGCCGGTTTAGCCGCGCTGGGCCAGGGATGGCCCATCGCGGCGACCCGCGGAGCCGGGCCGGAGTGCGGGCATGCCGAGCCTAAGCGAGGCACCGAGTGGTGGGGCAAAGACCTTTTGGTTACTTTTGGCTGGGCCGGCATTCCGGGCGTTTGCCAAAAGTGACCCGCTGTAAGAGCGGAACCATACGAAGCCGTTACCGCAGCAACGGATATGTACACAGTCTACCCAAGGCAAACCCCCGCCCACAGTTTTAAACGTATTCCACTACAATGCCCCCCATTCATCCCCGGGGGCTTCATGGACATCGAACTGGCACGCACCTTCCTCGAAATCACCCGCTGCGGCAGCCTGGCCGCAGCGGCCGAGAAACTGCACGTCACCCAAACCGCCATCACCGCCCGCGTGAAAAACCTCGAAAGCCAACTCGGCAGCACGCTGTTCATCCGCAACCGCGCAGGCGCCAGGCTGACCGCCGATGGCGAAGCCTTTGTGGTCTACGCCAACCAGCTGCTGCAAACCTGGGAAGCCGCGAAGCGCGACCTGCCGCTGCCCGACGGCTACCGCAATGTGCTGCATATCGGCGGTGAAGTCAGCCTGTGCAACCCGCTGATGCTCGGCTGGGCCCAGGCCCTGCGCGAACATATCCCGGGGCACGCACTGCGCACCCAAGTGCGCGAAGGTGAATACCTGCTGCGCCAACTGGAACTGGGTGTGCTCGATGCCGCCCTGGTATTCCAGCCGCAGTACTGGCCAGGCTTGCAAGTGGAACAAGTGCTGGAAGAAAAGTTGATCCTGGTGCAGTTGGTCAGCAAGCCCGACCCTTACATCTTTATCGATTGGGGCCCAGGCTTTCGCCAGCAGCATGACGCCGCCCTGCCCGACAAAGCACGCGCTGCGCTGAGCTTCAACCTTGGGCCATTGGCGCTGCAGTACATCCTGGAAAACGGCGGCGCCGGGTATTTCCGCACACGCGTCGTGCAAAGCTACCTGGACAGCGGCGTGATGCAGCGCGTACCGAAGGCGCCAGAGTTCAGTTTCCCGACTTACCTGGTGTATTCACGGGCGCGGGATTCGGCGGTGTTGCAACAGGCACTGGCGTTGCTGCGTGAGGTGGTCAAGGCCGAAAGTGACTGGTCGCAACGCTGGGACCCGCTGATTTGAATCACCCTGCGCCCGCGCGCATGCTAGCCTGCGGGTGTTTCCTCTTGCAGCCTTACCCATGAACAAGAAAAAGTCCGTCACCATCAGCGACATCGCCAAACGGGTCGGCATGACCACCATCACGGTGTCCCGCGCGCTGAGCAAACCCGACCTGGTCAAGCCCGCCACCCTGGCGCGCATCCTTGAAGTGGCGCGGGAGCTGGACTACGTGCCCAACGCCTTCGCACGCGGGCTAAAGCGCAGCGAAAGCCTGATCATCGGCGTGATCACGGCGTCGGTGGACAACCCGTTCTACAGCGAGATGATCAAGGCGATTTCCCGCGAGGCGAAAAAACACGGCTACACCATCATGCTGGTGGACACCGATGAGTTGGAAGAGCTCGAAAGCAAGGCCGTCGACACCTTGCTCGGCTACCGCGTGGCGGGGATCATCCTGTCGCCGGTCTCCGACGAGCCGAGCTATCAGCCCGACTATCTGGAGCGCCTGGGCAACGGCAAAACCCCGGTGGTGTTGCTCGACCGCACAATCCACGACAGCCCGTTCAGCCGCGTGGTGCTCGACAACTACCACAGCGGCATCCAGGCCGCGCACTACCTGCTGCGCCAGACGCCCGGCCTCAAGCGCCTGCTGGTGCTGACCGGCCCCGAGCATTCACGCATCACCGTGGAACGCCTCAAGGGCCTGCGCGAAGTGCTCGCCGAACACCCGCACATACAGGTTGAAGTGCAGGCCGGCGACTACACGCTGATGCCGTCTTACCTGCACACGCTCGACTACCTGGCCGAGCACTCGGCGCCGGACGCGATCATGGGCTTCAACCAACTGATCACCCTCGGCGCATTGCGCGCTTTACGCATGCATAACATTGCCCACGACAGCCTGACCATCTGCGGCATCGACCGCCTGCCCTTCGCCGATATTTTCGGCGTGCCCATCGCTTGCGTGGCCCACGACGCCTCCCTGGCCGGTAGCAGCGCGGTGCGCCTGCTGCTTGATCGCCTGCAAGACCCGTACAAACCACGCGACAAAGTGGTGATCGCCGGCCAGTTGGAAAACGGTTAACGGCTGGTGTAACCGCCATCAATCGGCAGGCTGACGCCGCTGATCATGCTGGCGGCGTCGCTGAGCAGGAACAGCACCGGCAGCGCGACCTCCACCGTTTCAGCGAAACGCCCCAGCGGAATGGCCGCCAGCGCCGGGTCGCGCTTGGCCGGGTCGGACCAGGCCATGGTGGCCATGGGCGTCAGGGTGACGGTGGGGTTGACGCTGTTGACGCGAATGCCGAAGCGACCCCACTCGGCGCACTGCACGCGGGTGATCGCATCGAGTGCAGCCTTTGAGGCGCAGTAGCCGAGGTGATCGTCCAACGCGACTAACGAGGCTTGGCTGGAGACGTTGACGATGCTGCCGGCGATCTTCGCTTCAATCATTTTTGCCGCAACACGGCTGGCAACCTGGGCGGCGGCACGGGCGTTGACCTGCATCACTTGGTCAAACGCGTCGGCGCTGATGGCAGCAGCGGGTTCCAGGCGCGAGATGCCGGCGCAGTTGACCAGGCCGTGCAGTGGCGGCAGCTCATGCAGGGCTTTGTCGAGGGCGATGCTGTCGGCGATGTCCACGCATACGGTGTTGCAGCCCAGCTTGGCCAAGGCCTGGGCGTCGCGCCCAAGGGCAAAAACTTCGGCGCCGCTGGCGATCAGTTGCAGGGCGATTTCATGGCCGATGCCGCTGGTGGCGCCGGTGACGAGGATGCGCTGGTGGGTGAAGTTGAAGGTCGTCATCATGAATACACATCTCAAAAACAATGAAGATCCCCTGTGGGAGCGGGCTTGCTCGCGAATGCGGTGTATCAGCCAAAAAATCTACTACTGATACACCGCATTCGCGAGCAAGCCCGCTCCCACCTTTGGACCGTGTAAATTCAGTTACCCTGCAGGCTGTGCATGATCGGTTTCAGCGCGGGATACAGTTTCAAGTACTGCGCAAACGCCCGGTCATAAGTCACGACATTCTCGCGCTTGGGCTGCGCCCGCAACGCCAACTGCACCCAGCCCTTCTCCATCTCCCCATCACTCACCAACCCCACCGTGTGCGCCGCCAATAAAGCCGCGCCCAGCGCCGCTTCCACCTCCTGCACAATGGTGTAGACCGGGTAGCGGGTGACATCCGCAATTATCTGCATCCACAAATCCGAATGGCTCGCGCCACCCACCACAATCAAATGTGGGTCCAGCGAGTGCGCGCCTTGTGTACCGGCCTCGATGTTGTGACGCAGGGCAAAACTCACCCCTTCCAGTACCGCGCGGTACAGGTGGATACGGCTGTGATACAGGTTCAGCCCGACAAAACTGCCGCTGGCGCGGTCATCCCAAACCGGGCTGCGTTCGCCCATCAAGTACGGCAGGAACAGCAAGCCTTCGCTGCCTGCCGGGACCTTCATCGCACTCTGCTCCAGCAGCGCCAGGCTGTCCTGCCCGGTGGCCTTGGCCTGTTGTTCCTCGGCCTGGCAGAACTGCTCGCGAAACCAGCTCACCGACGCACCGGCGGTGATCGCACCGCCAAAGATGTACAGGTCCCGGTGGCCGTTGTAGACGTGCGGCATGCTCACGAGGCCGTGGCGCGCGTCCACCTGCTGGTTCAGGTAGCCCCAGCACATGCTGGTGCCGATCATCGCCACATGGTTGCCCGGTTGCGTAACACCCGCCGCCAAGGTGGCCATCGCCGCATCCACGCCACCGGCAAGAATCGGTGTGCCCGCCTGCAGGCCCAGGCGTATGGCCCAGCTTTCCAGCAAGCCGCCCACCACTTCACCGGAATACACCAGCCGCTCGGGCATCATCGCCAACGGAATCTCCAATGCCGCCAGCATCTCTTCGGACCAACCGCGCTGCGCCACATCGTAGACACCGCCGATATTGCCGGCACTGCTATGGTCCACCGCCAACTCGCCGGTCAGGCACCAGTTGATATAGCTGTTGGGCGGCAGCAAGTAGCGCGTTTGCGCCCACACCTGCGGCTGATGCTGCTTGAGCCAGAGCATCTTGGTGAAGCCGTAGTAGCTGTCCACCGAGTTGCCGGTGACCGCGAACAAACGCTCCAGGTCCACATGCTCACGCACCCACGCCACCTGCTCGCCGGCGCGGCGGTCCATCCAGATCAGGCACGGGTGCAGCGGCGTGATCTGCGCATCCACCGCGATCCCCGAGCCGCCGTACAGGCTGCTGATGCACAGCGCCTTGACCTGCGCTGCCGCCACGCCGGCCTTGGCCATGCATTGCGCGACGCAGGCCTCAACGGCATCCAGCCAGACCTGCGGCCATTGCTCGGCCCAGCGCACTTTCGGGGTATCCACGCGATACCCCTGGCTGTGCTGGGCGATGATCGTGCCTTGAGCATCCACCAGCAGCGCCTTGGTGCTCTGGGTTCCTATGTCGACACCCATTACGTATTCCATCGTTCAAACCACCGGCTTCAACAGCACCTTGATTGACTTGGTCGAGTTGGCCAGCTCGAACGCTTCGGCAAAGTCATCCAGTGGGAAATCATGGGTGACGATGCCCTTGGAGGTAACCAGCCCACGTTCGAACAGGTCGATGGCAATCGGGTAGCAATACGGGCCGAGGTGAGCGCCGCGCACGTCGAGCTCCTTGCGGTCGCCGATGATCGACCAGTCGACACTGGTTTCAGCACCGAACACGCTGAACTCGACAAAGCGCCCGAGCTTGCGGATCAGGTCCAGGCCTTGGGTCACGCCGGCCGGCACGCCGGTGGTTTCGATGTACACGTCGCAGCCATAGTTATCGGTGAGGCCGTTGATGATCTCGCGGGCGTTGTCGCGGGACGGGTTGATCACCACGTCGGCGCCAAACTGCTTGGCCAGTTCCAGGCGCGCGTCGACCATGTCGATCACCACCAGTTTCTTCGGGGTCTTCAGCGCGGCGACCTGGACCATGCACAAGCCAAGGGTGCCCGCGCCGGCAATCACCACCACATCATCGAGCTGGATTTCGCCACGGTTGACGGTGTGGATCGAGCACGCCATCGGCTCCACCAGCGCCGAGTCTTCCAGCGACACCGACTCTGGAATCTTGTGCACGATGGCCGTCTTGGGAATGCGCATGTACTGGGCCATGCCGCCTTCGGCCACTTCACGCTGGAAGCCGAAGATATTGTGCACCTCACACATCCAGTATTTACCCGATTTGCAGAAGCGGCACTTGCCACACGGCACGATCTGCTCGGCAATCACCTTGTCGCCGACTGCGACTTCAAAGTGCTCGCCGGCGCCCTCGCCCACTTCCTCCACGTAGCCGAAAAACTCGTGGCCCGGCACCACCGGCGCCTTCACCCACGGGTTGTCGCCGCCCCAGAACATCGCCGCGCCCGAATGGCATTTGCAGTCACTGGCGCAGATGCCGCAGGCGGCGATGCGGATCACCAGTTCATTGGGGCGCGCCTTGGGTTTACCGATGCGCTCCAGGCGGTAGTCTTTCGGGCCGTGGCAGACGACGGCTTGCATTTCGGTGTGCTTGTCCATGGTGTTCGGTCCTTTCTTGTAGGCTTGTAGGAGTTTATTTATGGCGCTGACGGCTGATGAAAATCGCCAGCAAAATGATCGCGCCCTTGATCACGCTTTGGACGTAGGGCGAAACGCCGAGCATGTTCAGGCCGTTGTTCAATACGCCGAGCAGCATCGCGCCGAGCAAGGTGCCGACAATGACCCCGCGCCCGCCGGCAATCGAGGCGCCGCCGAGTACCACCGCAGCAATCGCATCCAGCTCGAACGACACGCCGGCATTCGGCTGGCCGCTCATCAAGCGTGAGGTCAGCACCAGCCCGGCAATGGCCGCCGTCAGCCCGCTGATGCCGTACACCAGCAACTTGAAGCGCGCCGCGCGCACGCCAGACAAGCGCACCGCTTCTTCATTGCCGCCGATGGCGTAGATGTAGCGGCCGATGCGCGTGTGTTGCAGCAACACATAGGCGGCAAAGTAGGTGACCAGCATGATCAGGATCGGCACTTCGATGCCGAACAGGCTTTGGCGGCCGAAGAAGCCGAACCACTCCGGCAACCCGGAAATCGGGTAGCCGTCGGTGTACATCAGGCCCAGGCCACGGGCGATGCCCATGGTCGCCAGGGTGACGATGATCGGCGGCATGTGCAGGTAGGCAACGAACAGCCCGTTGCCGATGCCGAAGGCCACGCCGATCAGCATCCCGGCGCCAATCGCCAGGCCTGGCGGCAGGCCGGCGACCATCAACCCGGCCGTCAAGGTGCCGGACAACGCCATCACCGGGCCTACCGACAAGTCGATGCCGCCGGTGAGAATCACGCAGGTCATGCCCACCGCGATAATGGCGTTGATCGACACCTGACGGGCGATGTTCGACAGGTTGCTGGTAGTCAGGAAGGTGTCGCTGGCGAGGATCATCACCAGGGTTACCACCACCAGCCCGACAAAAGGGTAAAACGCCGGCGAGCGCACCAGCCGCGCCAGGCTCAGGCGCAGCCGGCCGGTGTCGCCGGGGTTAATGGACATATTCACTTGAGCCCCCTGTTGCATGGCGCATGACCTCTTGTGGGTTGACGGCGGACGCTTCGAGCAGCTTGACGATGGCGCCCTTGTGGAACACGGCGACGCGGTCGCACATGCCGATGACTTCGGGCAGTTCGGAGGAAATCATGATGATCGCGTAGCCCTGTTCGGTAAGCCTGCGCATGAGGGCGTAGATCTGCGCCTTGGCGCCGACGTCGATGCCGCGCGTGGGTTCGTCGAACACCAGCACGTCGCAGTGGTGGTTGATCCAGCGCGCGATCACGACCTTTTGCTGGTTGCCGCCGCTGAGGTTGAACACCCGGCTTTCGCCGCTGGGCGCTTTGATCGACAGCTGGCGCATCAGCTCTTCGACGCTGGCGCACTCCTTGGCCTTGTCGATCAGCCCGGAGGCGTTCTGGTACTTGGGCAGGTTGTTCAGGGAGATGTTTTCGCGAATGCTGAAGTCGGTGATCAGCCCTTCGCTCTTGCGGCTTTCCGGCAGCAAGCCGATGCCATGGGCCAGGGCTTGCGCCGGGTCGTCGAGGGTGACTTTCACACCGCGCAGCCACACCTCTTTGCTCACCGACGGCAGCGCGCCCATCATGCCCAGCGCCAGCTCGGTGCGGCCTGAGCCGACCAGCCCGGCAAAGCCGAGAATCTCGCCTTTGTGCAGTTGGAAGCTGTTGTGCGGGCCGTTGCGCACCAATTGGATGTCCTTGACCTCCAGTAACAGCGGGCCGCGCGCTGTGGTCGGCTTAGGTGGAAAACTGCTTTCCAGGCGCCGACCAACCATCATCTCGACCAGGCGGTCGATGTCGCTGTCGGCCACATTGGTCACGCCGACATTACCGCCGTCACGCAATACGCTGATGCGGTCGCAGACCTGGAAAATCTCCTCCAGGTGGTGGGAGATAAAAATCACCGCCACGCCTTGGCGCTTGAGCTCGCGCATGATCTCGAACAGCAGCTCGGCTTCGCTGGGCGTCAGCGTGGCGGTCGGCTCATCGAGCACCAGCAAGCGTGCATCCAGGGCCAGCGCCTTGGCGATTTCGACAAACTGCTGCTCGGCCACGCTCAGGTGCTTGACCGCGCATTGCAGGTCGATGCTCACGCCCAAACGCTTGAACAACGCCTCGGATGCCTCGACCATCTCGCGCTTGCGCAGCAGGCCGAAGCGGTTGCTCAGTTCATGGCCGAGGAAGATATTTTCTACCGCCGTGAGGTAGGGAATCAGGCTGAATTCCTGGAACACGATGCCGATACCGGCGGCAATTGCATCGCGGTAGGTTGCGAACTGCTGCGCCTGGCCGTCGATCAGGATTTGCCCTTCGTCCTGATGCTCGACGCCGCCGAGGATTTTCATCAGGGTTGACTTGCCCGCGCCATTTTCGCCGAGCAAAGCATGAATTTCGCCGCGTTCCACTTGCAGGTTGATGGCCTTGAGGGCCTGTACGCCCGGGTAACGCTTACAGATATTTTCCAGCTTCAGAAGACTGCTCATACCGCCGACCTCGTATTCAGAAGGAGACCTCAAGCCCCACGGGTTACGTGGGGCCTGGGCGATTTACCAGCTGAAGTCCTTGGCCTTGGCCTGGTCGATCAAGGTAATGTCCACCGGGATCGTGGCGGGCACTTGCGAGCCCCACTTCTTGGCCAGGGCGATGCCCAGGGCCAGGCGGATCTGGTCGCGCGGGTATTGGGCTGAGGTGGCGATGAACTTGCTGCCGGGCTTCTGGATCGCCTTGATCGCTTCCGGTGCGCCGTCGACGCTGACCAGTTTCACGTCCAGGCCACTGGCTTCGATGGCCGACAGGGCGCCAAGGGAGCCGTTGTCATTCACGCTGAAAATGCCCTTGAGCGTGGGCTGGGCCTGCAGCATGTTTTCGGTGACGGTCAGCGCCTGGTCACGCTCCTGCTTGCCGTTCTGAATGCTCACGATCTTGATGTCCGGGTGCTTGGCCACGGCCTCTTTGCAGCCGCGCACACGCTCAAGGATCGGCACCACGGCGATGCCGTCGAGGATCGCGATGTTGCCTTTGTCGCCGATGTTCCTGGCCAGGTATTCACAGGCCTGGAAGCCGGCGTCGAAGTTCTTCGAACCGACGAAGGAGTCCAGCGGGCCGTCAGCCTGGGCGTCTACCGCGACCACCACGACACCGGCGGCGTGGGCGGATTTGACCGCCGATTGCACGCCGACCGAGTCGGTGGGGTTGATCAGCAGGATATCGATGCCTTTTTGCAGCATGTCTTCGACGTCACTGACCTGCTTGGACACGTCGTGGCGGGCGTCAGTGATGATCAGTTTGGCACCGATGGTCGCGCCGGCTTCTTCCAGGGCGTTTTTCATGGTGACGAAATAGGGGTTGTTGATTTCCTGGAAGGAGGCGCCGATACGGATGGGTTTGGCGGCGTCGGCAAAGGCTGGAGCCGCGGTGCCGAGGGTGATGCTGACAGCCAGTAAACACAGGGTTTTCGGGAGCATTTTCATGGCGTGGTTCTCTGTTTTGTTTTTATTTTTAGAGCAAATGTTATCGTTAACATTTTGCGAGAAGCTAGCAAGTAAATTGGGGCTGCGCAAGAGGCCATTGGTCGGCCGCAGTCCAAATGTGGGAGGGGGCTTGCCCCCGATAGCGGTACGTCAGCCATGGATGTATTGACTGACCCTCTGCTATCGGGAGCAAACCCCCTCCCACATTTGATTTGTGTACTGCGCAAAAACTCGCACATTCCCCACTACCAACTAAGCTCAGCCTCCAACAAAAAAATACCGAGCTTGCGGCCATGGCACACCCTACCGAAACCTTTCGCGACCATTACCGCGCGGCCATAAGCCGCCATTACAACCCAGGGCTCCACGCCTGTTTCGTCCTCGGCTACGGCATTTTCTGCATCACCCTGGCCGGGTCTTCCACCGAGCACATCACCCCAGTCCAGTGGCTGACCGTGCCGCTGACACTGGTGTTCTTCAACCTGTGCATCTACCTCGTCCACCGCCACCTCGGCCATCACAAACACACCCTCGCCCGGCTGTTCTATGCGCGCCACACCGGCGACCACCATAGTTTCTTCACGCCCGGCCACATGACCTACGACAGCCCTCGTGACTGGCGCGTGATCCTGTTCCCCGCCTGGCTGATCGTGCTGCACAGCCTGGCCATCACCCTGCCCGCCTGGTGGTTGCTCACCCAACTGAGCCCCAACATCGCCGGGCTGTTTGCCGGGTGCATGATCCTCGGCTACCTGCTCTACGAAGTGTTCCACGCCTGCGAACACCTGCCCGCCAACCACCCCGTGGCCCGCCTGCCATGGATTCGCCAGATGCACCAACTGCACGCCCTGCATCACCGCCGCGAGCTGATGCAGGGGCGCAATTTCAATATCGTCCTACCGCTGATGGATTACCTGTTCGGCACCCTGCACTGGGAACCGAACGCCCACGACAATCAGGAATAGTCATGAGACACCGCCGCAAAAATCTTCGTCATTGGCTGTTTGTTCTGTCACTTGCGCTGATTGCCTTTCTGCTGCTGATGCCCACCCAGGTACAACCGGTGAATTGGGCCCCGCCCAAGGCGCCCTCGCTGAGAGACGGCGCCTACGCCGAGAACCAACGGCTCAAGGCTGTGCAACGCATTGGCCCGCCGGACATCGCCGGGCCCGAGGCCTTGTTGTTGGATGCCCAGGGCTTTCTGGTCAGCGGCTTGCAAGACGGGCGCATCATCCGCACATCGCCCGACAGCCACACTCTGGAAGTACTCGCCAATACGGGCGGGCGCCCGCTCGGCCTGGCGCTGCACCCAGATGGGCGCTTGATCATTGCCGATGGCGTCAAGGGCTTGCTCGCACTGGAGGCCAATCGCCAACTCACGCCGTTGAGCAGCAGCGCGAACGGCCTGCCGTTTGGTTTTACCAATGACGTGACCATCGACGCCGGCGGGCGTTTTGCCTATTTCAGTGACGCATCGAGCCGCTGGGGCTACGGCCAGGATGGCGAAGCGGTAATAGAGCATGGCGGCGATGGCCGGCTGTTGCGCTACGACTTTAAAAACCGCACCACCGAAGTGTTGTTGGACCGTCTGCAATTCGCCAATGGCGTGGCGCTCGGCCCGGATGAAAACTATGTGCTGGTAAATGAAACCGGCGCTTACCGCATCAGCCGCTACTGGCTCAAAGGCGAGCGCACCGGCAGCCACGACCTGTTTATCGACAACCTGCCAGGCCTGCCGGATAACCTCAGCTTCAACGGCAACGAACGCTTTTGGGTCGCGCTGTATTCGCCGCGCAACCCCTTGCTGGATGGGTTCGCCGGCTATCCGCTGATGCGCAAGGTGATGGTGCGGGCGCTGATGGTGGTGCCCAAGCCCATCGAGCGCAAAGCTTTCGTGCTGGGGCTGGACACCGACGGCAAGGTCATCGCCAACTTGCAGGACGCCAGCGCGGGCAATTACTCGCCCATCACCACCGCGCGGGAATATGGCGACTGGTTGTACCTGGGCTCGTTGCAGAGCACGAGCATGGCGCGCCTGCCCTTGAAGCTCGCGCTGGCCCGCGAATAAAACGCTCGAATAGAGTAGGAGGCGGATTGATCTGGTCCAGTAATTTTGGACATTCTTTTCGGTTCTCAAGCGGCCATCTTTTCTGCCGCTGCCGGCGAGTGATATCCGTTGTAGCTGTGGCGCCTTACATTGTTGTAGCGCGCCACATATCGGTTGATATCAACACGGGCCTCGAACTCTGAATCGTAACCGTCTTCAGGGACCCATTCGGATTTCAAACTGCCAAAGAAGCGCTCCATCGGGGCGTTATCCCAACATTGGCCTTTTCGACTCATGCTTTGCTTTAGCTCATGGGCCATCAGTTCGTCCCTGAATTTATGACTGGTGTATTGGCATCCCTGGTCTGAGTGAAACAGCACGCCTTTCGGTTGCCCTCTCAGCTCAACGGCCATGCGCAGCGATACACTTGCTAGAGTCGCATCGGCGACCAATGAGTAAGACCATCCCACCACCCGTCGTGCAAATAGATCCAAAACCACGGAGAAATAGAGCCAGCGTTTACCTATCTGGATGTAGGTGATATCTGCGCACCAGACTTTGTTGATATCCGCCACATAAAACTCACGGTCCAGCACGTTCTCAGCTATCAGCGACTCAGCGCCCGACGATTTGTACTTATGGGGTCTGCGTTGGCTGCTGGAGATCCCGGCTTCCTTCATCAAACGACTAGCCATGTAGCGTCCAACTTTATGCTCTACACCCTGCATATCCTTGGCGAGCGTTCGGGCGCCGGCTGAACCTTTTGAGGCTTTGTGGAACTTGATCAGCACAACTTTGAGCGCTTCGCGCTCCGGGTTGGTTTTCCCCTGGCGCTGACGCCAGGCGTAGTAGCTGCTGCGGTTGACTTCAAACACTCGGCAGCAATCCGAAATGCCATACTGTTCGCCTAGCTCGCTGATCAGAGGGAATGATCTTTGGAGTCCAAAAGCAGGAGAACACTGGCCTTTTTTAGGATTTCGATATCCCTTTCTTTCTGCCTGAGCAGAGCTTTGAGTCCCTGTATTTGTTTTTGGTCGGCGGTAATGGCCTTTGTGCCAGCTAGCGTTGAGCCTGTACGTTCTTTCCTGACCTGCTCAACCCATCGGCGCAAGGCTGTAGGGCCGATATCGAGGTTGGCACAGACCTCGGGAACAGGCTGATCTTGATCGAGCACCATGCTTGCTGCATTGAGCTTAAACTCGCTGGAATAGGACTTTCGCATCATCATGCACACCTTAGATTTGGGCGCCATCATAGCGCCCTATTGATGTGTCCAATTTCATTAGGCCAGATCAGATTCACATCCGCCGTCCTCTCACACCACCGTACGTACGGTTCCGTATACGGCGGTTCAGGTTATGCGGTTAAGCCGGTTTATCGTGTCCAGTATTGAGACCAGCCCGAGTCTGTCCCACAGTTTCTTCGGCAACGCCTGATTCATGTGTGACGCTCCCGAGTTCCACCATGGGCCTCGACCGTTAAAGGCAGATTTACAGGCGCGATCTTCAGTGAGCCCCAAGCGTATTAGGTTACGCGCCCTCGTGGAGGGCCGTTTCCATTGGCGCCACAAGACACACCGAAGTTTATGCCGCACCCAGCCGTCCAACTTTTCGAGGGCCCTTTTGCCCTGACTCAGCTTGAAGTAGCCCGCCCAACCGCGCAAAACAGGGTTTATTCGCTCGATAGTCCTGACCATCTTGCAACCCCGCGCTCCGCGCAGAAGAACTCTGAGTCGATCACGCAAGCGGCCCAGGCTCATCGTTGCCACTCTTAGCCTCGGCTGTTGATGCCAGCTCATCCCGTAACCCAAATAATCACAGACCCACGGCCGTGCCACGCGGCTCTTTTCCCGATTCAACGTCAGCTTCAGACGCTGATTCAAGAAACGCTCAACTCCTGCCAGCACTCGTTCGCCTGCACGGAGACTACGTACATAAATGTTCGCATCGTCGGCATAACGAACGAAGCGATGGCCCCGCCGCTCCAACTCCCGGTCGAGTTCGTTGAGCAGGATGTTCGACAGCAACGGCGAGAGCGGGCCGCCTTGCGGCGTCCCTTCCTGCCGTCGGCTGGCGATCCCGCCCGACATAACTCCCGCTTCAAGGTAACGGCGGATCAGTCTGAGTACGCGTTTGTCTTCGACATGACGCTCAACTTTGGCCATCAACACGTCGTGATTCACTCGATCAAAGAACTTCTCAAGATCAAGTTCCACGCACCAGCGGTAACCCGCTGCAACATGGTCACGGGCTGTTTCGATGGCTTGGTGGGCGCTTCTGCCCGGACGAAAACCGTAGCTGTAGTCCGAGAATAGAGGGTCGAAGATCGGCGAGAGCTGTTGCAGCAGCGCCTGCTGGATCAGGCGATCCACGACATTAGGAATGCCCAATTGGCGTGTTCCACCCTTAGGTTTGGGAATTTCGACAGCGCGTACACCTTGCGGGTGATACTCGCCGGCCAGCAGCCTTGCCTTGAGGGTCGGCCAATACTGTTTCACGTGGCCCGCCAACTGGTCGACCGTCATGCCATCGGCACCCGGTGCGCCCTTGTTGCTGACTACGCGTTGATACGCACGCTTGAGGTTGGCGGGTGCAAGCACCCGCGCCATCAGCGTGTCCGGCTCCGCGTTCGTCCACGTCACAGACGCCGCCGATGTCTGCGCACTGTCAGCCGCAAGCCTCGGATTCCGTCCGGGACTTGGGGTTACAGCCCTCTTGTGGAGAGATTTCTGCTTTTTCGACATTCGACGAGACTCTGACGCCTACTGGCGGCATAACCTGTTCGGCCCTTGGTGGCGTGGTTTTTTTTTTCGCCACTTACTACGGCCTCGGCTGACTTCTGCAGGCTCATCCCGTCGCCTCTCGACGCCGGTAGCACAGTGGCAAACCTACAGATCTCCCAGGGTAATTCGCGCGACCTTCCTGCTTATGCCTGTCGGATATACGTCGTAGCGTTCCGTGCAAGTATTGGGCTTTAACGATTTATGCCGTCTTACCCCGCTACGCCGCCTCTATCCGCTTCCTGTTCGTCAGGCCAGCATTTTGCCTCGGGCTTCCTTCAGATTCGCAGTCACCCGCGACACCCTTGCCTCTGGCTAACACTTCCCCTTGCCGGGTGTGTAGAGGACTTGCACCTCCAAGTCACCAGCGAGGCCACCACAGCCAAGCTGGTTGCGCTTCGCGCAACGCGCCATGCCTGGCGCACATAAAAAAGGGGCAGCCCGGATGGACTGCCCCTTCATGCCTGCGGCAATGGATCAGTGGATGATGTCTTGGGTGCAGATGTGCCCAAAGGTCACATACTGCACATTGTCGCCGCCAACTCCCACACCCGGGAACTCGTCCAGCTCGATACGCCAGCCGCCGAAGTTAAAGGTGGTCTCCCAGTTGTACTTCACGCCGGTGCTGCTGTCCGGGTACTGCACGCGGTATTCGCCGAAGCATTCACCGAGCGCGGCACTGGCCTGGGACGTGCCCGCACTGTTGGTGCTGGCCTTGAAGTCGGTCCAGTGGAACTCGGCGCCTTCAAAGCGCTTGTCGACACGCAGGATTGGCGTGACCCCCAACAGCGGCGCGCCGGTGGAGTCGGACCAGTTGGTGCTCCAGTTCAACGTCCGGCCGGCCTGGGTCGCCATCCAGAATATCGATGCCGGCACCCGCACGATGTTGTCACCCTTCACCTGCGAGGTGTTCAACCGCGGCGTAGAGCCCAGGCTCAATGCGTATTGCTTGGTCGGGTCCTGTGCCACAGCCGGGTTGGCACGTACGCGCACCTTGACGGTAGTGCCCGGCGCGACGCTCGGATAGGTCGACGTAGAACCGGCCGGCACGGTGATCCAGTCAGTGCCATCGAAGCGGTCGAAGAGCCACTGGTTGCGGCTGCCATTCTCATCGCCCGCCAGGTACATGCTCACGCTTTGGCCACGCACCGCCTTGAAGTCGAAGTAATCGACGTCATTGGCGTTGTCGAGGTTGCCGGTCACCTTGTTCATCGAGTCCGGCAGCGCAAAGGCGGTTTGCGGCGTGTCATTGGGTTCATAGGCATCGATGTTGGTGTCCACCGCCACGCCGAAACTGAACTGCGCGTTGCTCGCGGTCTTGGCCACCATGAACCAGTAGTAATCCCCCGCCGGCAGGATGCCGCCCAGGTATTCATCGGCGTTGCCTGGGCTGTCGGAGGTATCGACCAGTTGCGGGTTGCCTTGGCCGTCATCGCGGAACAGGCTCAGCGACATATCGGCGCCGGCGCTCTGGTTGATCAACTGCACCAATACACGAGCGTTTTGCGGCAGGTTGAAGTGGTATGGAAACTCCTGGCCCGTTTGCACTTGGTCGATGGTGTAGAGGGTGTTGATATCCAGGGTTGGGAACAACGGCTCAAAGGCGGCGACTGCGGCACTTTTCAGGTTGGCCTGGCTCGGCTTTTTCAGCTCGCCGACGGCGGTGTTGAACGGTGCGGATTTGGCCGCTTTGGAGGCGGGTTTTACCTTGCCATTCTTGGCGTCCAGCAGCTTTTTCAGCAGCTCGTCCGAGATCGGCACAGGCGTCAGTGTGCCGCCAGGTTTCAGCGCGTCAATCAAGGTCTGGTTGACGGTGCCGGGGGTGAGTTTGGGAAGGGTTTGCTCGGCCAGGGCAGAGGCCGAAATAAAGCAGGAGGCCATCATGGCCGCGCCCAGCATAAGGGCTTTTGCAGGTTTCATTTTTTATCCATCCATAGTTAAAAAATTGAAGCTCAGGTGATCGGTGACATCCGGTCACCTGGGATGGAATGTAGGATATAGCTGTATGCATGTACAGTTATTTTTTTAAAAAAATGCCCCTCGAAAAATACGGCAACCGCTCGATTGCCTACAAAAAAGCGCGTTAATACCCGGTCATCTCCAGATAACCCACGCCACCCTCAAACTGCACCGGCCCTTCCCAGTACGGAATACTCAGGTTCATCCACGCCTTTGGGTTGACGGCCTGGGTAGTGATATCCAACTGTTTGCCAGGAATTTTCAGCGACCAGCGTGTAGGAATACTGCGCCCGTCAATGTCAGTGGTGGCCAAGGGCGCAAGCTGGATATCGGCGTTGTGCAACGTCTGCGTGCGGCCCTGTTGATCAATCCACGTGCCGGTGAGGTATCCCGCGCCGTCTTTTTGCCGGACACGAAACAGCATCAATTGCTCGCCACGGTCCAGGTGCAGCGAGAACCAGTCCCAGCCAGTTTGACTGGCCGCCAGGGGCTGGCTGCTCCATTCGCGGTCAAGCCAGGCGGGGCCGCTGACCTGGTAGGTCGTGCCGTCGATGCTGACGCTGCCCGTCGCGGTAAAAAATGGCTGGCTGTAGTAGTAAGACGCCTGGCCCTGATCGGATTTGCGGCTGTAGCCGTTGTCGCCTTGCAGCACCAGCGGCCGGCTGGACGTCAGGTGCAAATCGTAGGCGAACTGCGCTCCTGCGGCCTTGAGTTGCATATCCGCCAAGGCGCTCGCAGCGCCGGGGCGAGTCGCGAAACTCCAGTCGTCGATCCACGCATTGAACGGCAGCGCCTGGGCACCCGCCTGGCCAACCCCGCCACGGGCATAGCGTTCAGCGGCGTAATGCTGGGTGGCCGACGTCACGGCGGCGTGGCCGAGCCAAACGGTTGAGTCGTGCCAGCCCGGCTGCGTCGGCCCGGCCTTCAAGGCATTGCGAAACAGTGTCCATTGCACGCCGAACACATTGCCTTGCGCGTCCTTGAGGTTGGCGGTGACGTACCACCATTCGATGCGAAAACCGTCATGGGGGCCATGGTCCTCGGGAAAGCTGAACACTTTGCCGGGCAGCACCTGGGCAAAGTCCGCCGCATCGCTGCCCAAGCCCGCGAAACTTTCTGGCGGCGCAGGCGCTTGGTCACACGCCGTCAGTAGCAACAAGGCCGCCCATACGAGCGCTTTAATCTTCATTGGCAAACGTCCTCAGCAAATCCGCCGGGCGACTGCGGTATAACTGCCACAACGGCCAGGCCGAGGCCAACAACGTGGCCAATAGCGCCAACCCCAACAATTGCGCCAGTTGCCACGGGAACACCTGCAACGGCAGGCGCCAGCCGAAGGCCTGCACGTTGATCACCGCGTCCAGGCACCACGCCAGCAGCAAGCCCAACGGCAATGCCAGCACCAGAGTCAGCACCGCCAGCAGCCAGGTCTGCCCCAGGTTGAGCAACATCAGTTGCCGTCGCGTCACGCCCAGCGCCCACAGCGGCGCGAGTTGGCCCAGGCGGCTTTGGCTTTGGGTCAGCAGGCTGATAAACAACGCCACGCCGGCGACGCCGAGGGTAAGGCTGTTCAAGGCCGCAGTGGCGGCAAAGGTGCGTTCAAATACCTGGCTCGACCAACCTTTGAGTTGCTGTTGGTCGACGATGCGACTGTCTTCCAATGCAAACACGCGCTGCACCTCACGCACCAGCGCTGGCACATTCGGCGGCAACACCCGCAGGTTAAAGCGGGCCGGGGCCAGGGCCGGCCAGTGCGCCAGCAGGTGTTGCGAATTGACCAGCAGATGGCCTTTGGGGTTGCCGTAGTCGGCGTAAATCCCGACCACCTTGGGCGACCACATACCCTGCGGCGTCGGGACAGCAAGCGCATCGCCCACGCGCACTTTCAAGCGTCGCGCCAATTGCTCGCTGAGCATCACCGTGTCGCCTTGCAGCAACTGGTCCCAGGGCGCGCTCGCCGCGGTCAGCAATGGCCAATGCTGGCGATAGGTGGGGTCGTCGACCACACCGAATACATCCGCCGGCCAGCCCTGCAATTGCACGGCGACCTGCCAGGTCGGCAGCACGGCCTGCACCAAGGGCTGCTGCGCCAACCACGTAGTGAGTTGCTCAGCCTGGGCCGGGGTTTGCGGGTTGAGGTACAGCTCGGCAGTGAGGCGCTGTTCCAGCCAGTTATTAAAGGTCTGGCGGAAGCCCGACGTCATTGAGCCCGCGCCGATATTCGCCGCCAGCGCCAACAGCAACGCCATCAACGCCAGGCTCAAGGCCGGCAACTGTTGGCGGCAGTCGGCCAGAAACCACTGGCCCAGCACCGAACGGCTGCGCCCGAGCACTGCCGTCAGCAAGCCGTTGAGCACCACCGGCAAGCCAAGCGCCGCGCCCAGCAGCAAGGCCGCCATCAGCACAAAACCAGCGGCCAGACTGTCGCCCAGCCACAGCGCCAGCAAAGCGATCACCAACGCAGTCGCTGCCACCCAACCCTGGCGTCGCAACCAGCGCCCGTGCGCTTCATGCCAGGCCTGGGCATTGGCCAGCGCCAGCAGCGGCAAGCGCGCCGCCCGCCACAGGCTGCTGCCGCCGGCGAGCAACGCGCCCAGCAGGCTCAGGCCCAGCCCGGCCATCCACCACCACGGGCTGAGGCTTAATTGGCCTGGCACATCGGCGCCATACAGGCCGCGCAAGCTGGCGGCCACATCCGGCAGCAGCAGGCTGGCCAGCAGGTAACCGCTGGCCACGCCGAGCACGCCGCCGAGCAACGACAACACGCCAAGTTCCACGCCTAAACTGAGGATCAGCATGCGCGCGCTGACCCCGCAAGCGCGCAAGGTGCGCAGCAGCCCGCGACGTTGCTCGAGCGCCAGGCCGATGGCGGCGTGAACGATAAACAGCCCCACCACAAACGACAAAAAGCCCAGCGCGTCGAGGTTCAGGTGAAAGCTTTCGGTGAGGCGCGCGAGGTTGTTGTCCTCGCCCTGCTTGAGTTGCAGCGCTGCAGGTGGCGTGGGATGCGTGGCAGCGAAGGCCTTGTCCAGCAGCAGGCGTGACAGGCGCTCGGGCATGCCCAGCAAGGGTTGCGCAAAGCCGATATCGGTCAGCAACACGCCGGGGGCCATGTCCTGCTGAACCTGCAACGGCGGCAAGGCCAGCCCGCCCTCGGTCAGCGGTTGCTCGCCTACGTGCAACCCCAGGGCCGACAAGGTTTGTGGCGCGATCCAGGTACGCCCTGGCGGATTAAAAAATGCCAGCATTTGCGCCTGGCTCAACCGCTGCCCCGCCACCGCGCCGTCACCGGGCAACGACAGCGGGTCGATGCCCATCAGTTGCAGGCGTTGGTCTGCATGCCCCTTGAGCAGCAACCGCCCCTGCACCACCGGCGACACCGGCCAACCGGCGCGGCGCAACTGGGCAAACAAGGCCTGGGGAAAGCTGGCGCCGTCCGGTGCACTGAGGCTGGCTTGCGGCTCACCGCCGATCAATTGGCTGGCGCGCGCATAACTGTCCCGCGCCTGGCTGTTGAGCGCCTGCACGCCGGTCAACAGCGCGGTGGCCAGCCACAGGCCCGTCAGCACACTGAAAAACTGTACCGGATGCCGCCGCCAATGGCTCAACAGCGCACGCAACGCCCAATAAAACACTGCCATCTCAGCGGGCGTCCGCAGGCACGACGCGCCCGCGATGCAACACCACCTGTTGGTCCAGGCGTGCGGCGATGCGCGGGCTGTGGGTGACCATCAACAGGCTGGTGGGGCTGTCGCGCAACAGGTCCAACAGCAGTTGCAGCACTTCATCACTGGTGGCTTCGTCGAGATTGCCGGTGGGTTCGTCGGCCAGCAACAAGCCGGGGCGCGACGCCAATGCGCGCCCCACCGCGACCCGTTGCTGCTGGCCGCCGGACAGTTGCTCGGGATAACGCTTGAGCAAGTCGCCCAGCCCCAGGCGCTCCACCAACTGTGCCTGCCACTGCGGGTCAAAGCGCCCCGCCAGGCGTGCCTGGAAGGCCAGGTTGTCGTCGACACGCAAACTGCCGATCAGGTTGAACTGCTGGAACACCAGGCCGATTTCGGTACGCCGCCAGTGCGCCAGTTGCGCCTCGCTCAGTTGATCCAGGCGCTGCTCGCCGACCTGGATGCTGCCGCCGTCCACCCGATCAAGCCCGGCCACCAAGTGCAGCAACGTGCTCTTGCCGCTGCCCGACTCGCCCATCAGCGCCAGGCTGGCGCGCTCACCCAAGTGCAAGTCGACGCCTGCCAGCACTGCCAGGGGGCCCTGCGGAGTGCCGTAGCTTTTAAACACACCTTGCACCTGCAACATAAGAACGCTCGCTTGATGGACTGCAAACGAGAATAACGGCTCAGTGTCGGCCCCACGCAAATTTTTCACATGGATTTCACTGCTTGCCCACCCTCGCCTCTCTAAATTGCCCGCCAAGTGCCGGTGATCGGCAACTTGTTAGTTGCCGTTCACGGCAACTTTTAACCGCAGCGTGTTCAGCGAAAAGACAGCAGCCCTGTGACAGTCTCTTACTCCACGACGGGCATTCGTCATGCATTGCGCCTACTTGAATAAAACACTGCCTCGACAGTGCCCATGGTGAATGATGTGGTTGACCTTACCCTGACCAAACCGCGCTCGCGCCGGGCCTCTATCAAGCGGCTGCGAAAGTGGGGAGCGGGCCTTATCGTCATCGCCTTACTGCTCAGTGGTTTCCTGCTGTGGCCGTCATCGCCGCGTGACCTGGGCATCGGCAATCGCTTACTGACCTCGCAGGTTTTACCCAGCTGGCACGATGGCGATTTGATCGTGCTGGTACGCCATGAAGAGCGCTGCGACCGCTCGGCAAACCCTTGCTTCGGCTCACCTGAAGGCCTGACCATCGTCGGCACCCAACGCGCACAAGCGCTGGGCAAAGCCTTTATCAAACTGGGCATGGATGGCAGCGACGTGCTCGCCAGCCCCGCCATCCGTACGGCCCAGACCTCGCAATTCATGTTTGGAAAAACCGAGTTGACCTCCGGCCAGCAGGCCATCTGCGGCAAAGCCATGGGCGACGAACTGGTCAGCCATAAACAGCCTGGGCGCAACCTGGTATTCGTCACCCACAGTGGCTGCATCGCCGACTTTGAATCCACCTTGGGTTTCCCCCGCGCGGCGTTCCCCGAGTACGGCAGTGCCCTGTTCATACGGGTAAAAGCAAACGGCAAGTTCGAGACGCTGGGCATCATGAACAGCCAGGCCTGGGCCGCCGTACTGAAGAAGCTTTAACAGTTTTTTACATATATCACCACGCATGTTCAGGAATACGACAGGCCTGTTCTGGCATGTTTCGATGCACCCGCTATTTTTGGACGTCATGAATACTTTCATCGACTTAGTGAACTTTGTGATTCTTTCAATTGCTACTTGCTTACACCACTACTCAGCCACTAAACGTCAAGGAGCGACGTTTTCATGACCCGTTTGAAACCGCTACCTTTATTGTTACTGGCCTTTGCCGTGTTTTATCTATTGCCCATGGGCCTGCACGGTTTGTGGATTCCGGATGAAACCCGCTACGCCCAAATCAGCCAGGAAATGCTCCTGAGCGGCAACTGGGTCGCACCGCATTTCATGGGTGTGCGCTATTTCGAAAAACCCGCCGCTGGCTATTGGCTGATTGCCCTCGGCCAGGCGGTGTTTGGTGAAAACCTGTTCGGCGTGCGCATCGCCTCGGCCTTGACCACCGGCCTGAGCGTGGTGCTGGCCTACCTCATCGCGCGCCGCCTATGGAACGACCCACGCAAGAGCTTCGCCTGCGCCCTGCTCTACATGAGCTTTGGGCTGGTGGCCGGGCAAGCGGGTTACTCCAACCTCGATCCGCAATTCACCTTGTGGGTCAACCTCAGCCTGGTCGCGCTGTGGTTTGCGCTGGACAGCCGCACATCACGTTGCCGGCTGGGCGCCTGGGCAATGCTCGGCGTGGCCTGCGCCATGGGTTTTATGACCAAGGGGTTTCTGGCCTGGCTGTTGCCCGTGCTGATCGCCGTGCCGTACATGCTCTGGCAGCGGCGTCTGGGTGAGTTGCTGCGCTACGGTCCGATAGCGATTGGCGTAGCACTGCTGCTGTGCCTGCCGTGGGTATGGGCGATTCATCTGCAGGAACCGGACTACTGGCGCTTCTTCTTCTGGCACGAGCATATCCGCCGCTTCTCCTCCGATAATGCCCAGCATGCGCGGGCCTGGTGGTTCTTCCTGCCGATCATGGTCGTGGCATGCCTGCCGTGGGCGGCGCTATTGCCAAGCACAGCGCTCAAGGCCTGGAAAGACAAACGCCAACCGGCGATTGTGTTCCTGGCCTTGTGGCTGCTGCTGCCCCTGGGCTTTTTCAGCCTGAGCAACGGCAAGCTGCCCACCTACATCATGCCGTGCCTGCTGCCCTTGGCGTTGCTGATGGGCCATGCGTTGATCGACCTGATCAAACACGGCAAAACGCGCGCGATCCTTATCAACGGCGTGGTCAATTTCGTCATCGGCCTGGTGGCGATGGTGGGGTTGATCTACTTGCAAATCAGCAACCCGATGTACGGCAACAGCCACGCCGAGATGTTCAGCCTGTCGCTGGCCTTTATCGTGTTGTTGGTCTGGATCCTCGCCAACCTGCTGCAAGCGATTCGCCCGCTGACATTATGGGCAATGCCGGCCTTGGGCATTGGCTTGCTGGTAGCGCTGTTGCCGGCCGGTATGCCGCAGATGATCACCGACACCGAAATGCCCGACCAGTTCGTGCTTGAACACATGGATGAACTGCAACAAACCCATGCTCTGATCAGCAATGAGCTGGGCTCGGCATCGGCCTTGTCCTGGCGCCTTCGCCGCCCTGAAGTGGCGTTTTATGACACCCAGGGCGAACTGCGCTATGGCCTCAAGTATGCGGACTCGGTACACCGCAAGGTTGATCTGGACAGCGTGCAGTCGTGGCTCGCCGATGCGCGCCAGCAAGGCTCGGTCGGTGTGCTGATGCGCGTCAGGAGCACCAGTGAACATCGCGAAGAAGGGCAACTGCCACCGGGCGGCAAACGTTATCGCAAGGGCGCCCTGCTACTGATCATCTACCCGAAGCTTCCTTAACGTTGCGCCTGCCGTGAGAACCGCCCATGAGCTTCTGGAAAACCGAACGCGGCGCCCTGGTGTTGCTGCTGGGCGTCTCGGCGCTACTCCTGCTGCTGGGCCTGGGCAGTCGCGACTTGTGGGGGCCGGAAACCCGCTGGGCCAACATCGCCTTGCAGATGTTGCAGAGCGGTGATTACTTCGACCCCTACCTCAAAGGCGCGCCCTACTACGACAAACCCCTGCCCTCCTACTGGCTGATCACCGGCTTCGCCAACCTGCTGGGTGGGCTCGGCCCGTGGTCGCTGCGCTTGTCGTCGGTGATTGCGGCCTGGCTGAGCATTTGGCTGGTGTACCTGATCGGCGAACGCCTGTTTCGCAAAGGCACCGGGCTGATCGCCGGCTGGATGCTGGCCACCACCTTCTACTTTCTGTTCTGGGCGCGCGTGGCCACCGCCGATGTGCTGACCGTGTGTGGCGTACTCGCCGCAGTGTGGTGGTATTGGCGCGGGCCGGATGACACACGGCTGGGGCGCTACACGGTGTTTTTCCTGCTGCTGGCGGCAACCTCGTTGTTCAAAGGCTTGATCGGCTTCGTATTGCCGGGCTTGGTGTTGTTGCCGCACCTGCTCAGCGAACACCGCTACAAGCGTCACCTCAACCTGCGCCTGTTGGCGGCGATGCTGATTGCGGCGGCGTTCTATTCGATCCCCTTCGTGCTCTCCCACCTGTATGGGGCACCCACTTACGGCGAGAGCGGGCTTGAACTGGTATTCAAGGAAAACGTGGTGCGCTTCTTCGACCCCTTCGACCACATGGGGCCGATCTACACATACCTGATTTACCTGCCCGCCTACACCCTGCCATGGGCGCCGTGCTGGCTGCTCGGTGTGTGGTTGGCGCTGCGCCACTGGCGCCACACGCCCCCTAACGTGCGCTGGCTGGTATGGGGCCTGGGCCTGCTGTTTGTGTTCTTCACCGCCAGTGGCAGCCGCCGCAGCTATTACGTGTTGCCCTTGGTGCCTTTCGCCCAGTTGCTGGCTGCCTGGTGGCTGAGTGAGCGCCTGCAGAAAAAACCGGCCAGTTGGCCACGCTGGCAAAAAGGTTTCGGCCTTACCGCAGGCGCGTTGCTGCTGGTACTCGGTGTGGTCTACCCCTGGACCACCGGCAACGGCGGTGTCACCCGCTTCGCCGAGGATGTGCAAGCCGAAGCCATCAAAAGCGCGCCGTGGAATCAGTGGCAGATGGTACTGGTGGAAGTCGACAACAAGCTGCCCATGTACCTTCAAAATGGCGGCAAGCCGTTCTACTACGTGAGCGAAACCCAGGACTTCCCCCGCCAGGGCAACAGCGCTGCGCTAATGGCCTGGCTGCAGAAAACCAGCGGCCAGGGCTTCGACCCGCAGCACACCATTATCGTCGCGCAGTACTCCAAGGACGACCCGACGCCGCTGGCGTACCTGGGCGCAGACCATCAGGTGATCACCACCCAGCCAGACAATGGCGAGCGGTTGTTTCAGAAGCGTACGAGTGGCAGCGTGGCGTTTGTGCCGATGGGTAAATGACCGCGCCTGACAAAGCCGGCTTTAAATGCTTGGCAGGCTTGCCGCGTGAATAAACGCTTCATCCAGACTGTTAGCACCATAAGCGTTCATGAAGCCCTGCGCATCCGTGAAGCGCTTGAAACGCTGCTGACTGAGCATGTAAAAGTCATCGCAATGCGCAACAATTTCATCAACGTTGTGAGATGAAACCAACACTGCAACCCCCTCCGCCGCCGCGCCCTCCAGACACCTCCAGATGTGGTAGCGAAATTCGGGATCTACGCCAGCAGTGGGCTCATCCAGAATCACAAAGTCCGCGTTGGCGCTGAGCAGGGACAAGGTGAAAAACCAACGTTTTTCCCCGTAGCTGCAGAGAGACGACTTTTTGTTCCAGATTTCACAGTATCGCTGTGCGACACCTGGGCTCCATTTTTCGATTTTATCGAGCGCATGCTGTTGGGTGACCTTTGTTTCAGAGCAAAAAAGCATGACCATTTTGAAAATATCGAACATGCGAAATACAGGGGGGGTGCTGATAATTTGCGACAGATAAAGTAGCTTGGAAAAAGAGCTGTTTATCTCACCTCCATTCATTTTCTTAAGGCCACAAATCACATCAAAAAAGGTGGTTTTGCCGGAACCGTTAGGACCTAGCAGGCCCGAGATTGACCCCGCCTCCACTCCCAGCGAAGCATTATGGAACACGGTATGACTCGCATACCTGACATTAATTGAGTCTATGATAAGCCGCGCCATTAATAACGACTCCACACTGGGTTAATGATTAAAAATCGACACATCACTGACAACAAAAGCATCAGCAGCACGACAACCATCACAACAACGGGCCAGCATTCCGCCAACCCTATTAACATCACCCTATTCGCCCACCACATCGGATTAAAGAAACTGAGGCTAGCCAGTAATGGACTGGGGGAACCTATACTGACGACTCCCAACGCTAACATCCCCAGGGACGACATGGAAAAAACAGTACTGGCATTCTGAAATCCCAGAGGGACCAGCGTCAGCAACAATGAAGGTATAGAGAAAAGAAGAAAGCAGACATAAAATCGCACGACGATAATGAAGTACTCGGAAAGACCCGCAACACCGAAAGGATTGCGCGTAAGCACATAGAAAACAGAGCAATACACTATCGACACAACTGAATAGGCAAAAAACTGCCCAACCAGAAAAATAATTTTCGTATGCCTGGTATAAACGAAAGAACGTAGAAAACCACTTTCCCTGCGACCCACTATATAAAACGCCAAGCCAAACAACGCTACACTTGATGACACAAACGCATAAAACCATGAGGTACTGGACAAGTAATCGGTCGCCGCCTCACTCACTGGTGCCCTTGTGTACGTGATCAAATAGTAGGTGACCACAGGAGAGATCACTGTCCAAAATAGTGCGACAGGCTCTTTTAATTGCTCCTTCACAAGTAACACAGCCAGTACAACCGGTCTTAACACGAGATACAGGTTCATTATTCACCTCACGGAAATGGGACCATTCTTCCTAGCCGGGAGAGAAACATCGATAATTGAAAACCTCTAGAGCACTTATTAAATCAAAACCTTCCCAGCCATTAAGAGCAGAAAAAACACACCTGAAATCCCCAAAGCAAATGAGCAATAAAAACACCCTAGCTCACCCCATAAAAAACGCAACACCTACAAATATCTCCTGTAGGAACTTTAACCACTACCAACAGGAAGTTTCACTCAAGAATTTCAGAAGACCAATAATTGCACAAAATGCAAAACCCATTTTCAGATTAGATAACATTATCTATTTTTTATAAAATTAATACGTTACGAATTACCAAGCAACAACAGCCTATGAGTTCTAACGCACAGACTTTTTGTAGGACAAAGGTCATCCCCACAAAAAATCGGAAAATAATCCGACAAATGGCCCTGGTTAATCTCATGGTTGCTGGAAGAAATCCCCAAGGATGCCATCGACCAGGCGCAGCGGCAGATGGCCGCGCATGAGTCCGTCGGGCAGAGCCGCCAGCCCCAACTGATGCAAGGCCGTGCCCGTGGTGCGCGGGAGCTGGGAGTGTCGGCCAACCCGTGGGCGGGCATGGGGTTGGTGCGTGGCGGCGCGGGCACGGCGCTGGTGGGCGCGCAGGTGTTGCCGTTGTTGCACAACGGTGACTACCAAAGCCACCGCCCGTAGAGCGTTGTTACTTCTGGTGCAAAGCCGAAAAACCTTTCTGTGCGAACTGTCCTACCCGGTCCGCTTCAGAGCCCGGCCGCGTGTAATGGTAGCTCGATAGAAACGCTTCAGGGAGCAAGGGAACCCATCTTGACAGTCCATCTATCCGGCCGTTATCGGGGGTCGATTCTTTGCCACCTTTTCTGTCAATGATTTGCAGCACTCGCTCTGCACTAGCAGCAAGATCGGCTCTGACGAAAGGGGAGAGAGAGGCACGCTCCCAATCCCCGCCTATTCGCGCCTTGAAGGTGATCAGTTCGTCATCACTCAAGGCCGCGCGAAGCCCCTTGAACAAAGGGCCCGCTGTAATTTCTTCCACCGTACGCCGGTCACCCATCACTCGGCCGTCGAAAAAACTCTCCAGCGCGTGATAACCCTGCCTACCGAACGCCTCCAGGCGCCCCGCCTCGGAAGAAGAATAGTAGGAGCCGATAGTGTCCAAAAAACCATCCCCAACCCGAGCGCTTCCGACCCTTTCTACGCCTGCATCGTTATCAATGTAATTAACCACGCGTGCCAAGCGAAACATGGCGTCAGCACGCGATTGAGGGTCAGTATTGTCGGAGCTGAAGTCACCCACCTGTTCCTTCAGGTTATCAATCAATGTTGCCCTGCGCGCCTGACCTTGCGCGCTCCTGTCCCAACTCGCCGAGAGTATTCCTCGGCTCAAGATGGGGTTGTCGTAGTAGATCCCCATGGCTGAGCGATGATCGTGCGCAGCCATGGTTTCCCCGCGCAAAGGCAGGTTCGACACGTTGAGTTCACCTGGCACTGCCGGGGGCTTTGGCGAGTGTGTAGACACTGTGCGAACGGGGTTCGCATCAAAGGTGAACGTCGGCTTATTGGCGTGGTTGTTTTTATGAATGTAGTGAGAAAATCCTTGAGGCTGAGAATTACCAACAGACAGGGTCATATGCACCTTCTTGATCAACGTCTTGCGGCGTCCGAACGGGTTCACCGAGCTATCGGTGATAGCTGTCTCTTCGTTGGTTGTGACATCGAAGGTGGTTCCCACTGAATGTGCGACTACATTTCACGCCTGAGAAAGGTTCACTCCCTGGGCTGCTTGAACATTGTGCGCCTTGGGGTTAGTGGCGTTTGGTCATGGTTTGTAAAGGGCCAGCAAGCTGTGTCTCTTTTAATTGAAGGACGTTTCCTAGACAATCCCTGCCGCCTTGTGCCTGCTGGAATCGGTGGCTAGTCTGCGGTCCGTCACTGCTCATCAGTGATCGGGTTTAGTCGCCCGGACTCCAGTTTGCGCAAGCTGTCGCCATGTTCATGGCGGCTGTGCGCAGGGCACCTTCGGGTGCGCCGGGGTTCAACTGGCCGGTCGACTAACCTGCGTACAGCCGCCACCCTTCGTTTAGTCGCAAAGGGTTCGGCTCCTTACTTACCAGTTGGAGCTTTACCATGAAAAAAGTTACGCCCAATCCCCCGCTCAATCCCGCAAAAGACCGTGCTGCGTTCAACCGCGCGATCGATCATTACCTGCCCTCTGACGGTGCTCACAGCGTTAGAGAAGACTTGAGCTTCGAAGACGCGCTGCTCTATACCGCCAGTTTGCTGCACAGTGCTTCGGCCACTGCGCTGGATTGTGGTGAGATGCTGGCGAGCCCGCAGCGGGAGAGAATTCTGGCGGTGTGGCATTTGTTGGAGGTTGCCAAGGCTACGGTGGATCGGTCTATTGAGTGCTTGAAACCTGCTAAAGCCGCTGCCTGAACGCGGGGCCGCTGGGCCGCTGGGTACATATCCGTTATTTAGGTGATGGCTGAAATTGGTTCCGCTCTTACAGCGGGTCACTTTTGGAAAAGAGCCCCAAAAGTAACCAAAAGGGCTCTTGCCCCACCACTCGGCACCTCGCCTCCGGCTCGGTGTGCCCTCACGCAGGCTTTGGAGCGGGGGCCGCCGCGATGGGCCATCCCTGGCCCAGCGCGGCTAAACCGGCGTCCTGCCGGTTTACCCCCGCTCCAAAGCCTGCGTTCGGCCAGCGTGGTTTAACGGGGCGCCTAAGATCAAGATCAAAATCAAAAGCAAGAGCACGGCGGCCTAGTAGCCGACCTGAGTGGTTAGATCAAAAGCAAAGACGAGGCGGCCTGACAGCCGACCTGTTTTTGGAAACTGAACTCAGTTGAATTGTGGGAGGGGCTTGCTCCCGATGGCGGTGTGTCAGTTTGTGCATTGGTGAATGGCCCACCGCATTCGCGAGCAAGCCCGCTCCCACATTTTGAGCTCAGTACAGCTGGTAGATGTGTGTACCCGGTCAAATGTGGGAGCTGGCTTGTCGGACCGCCGAACCGCTGCGAAGGCATCAACTGGTTATGCCTGATGTACCGAGGTGTCTGCATCGCAGGCAAGCCAGCTCCCACAAAAAAGCAGCTCTGCTTCTGATCTGTTTTTGCTGTGCTGTTGCCCTGCTTTTGCTTCAACCACTCAGGTCGGCTACTAGGCCGCCGTGCTCTTGCTTTTGATCTTGATTTTGATCTGACAGGCCCCGTTAACCACGATGGCCGCACGTAGGCACGGTGGAGCGGGTAAACCGGCAGGGATGCCGGTTTAGCCGCGCTGGGCCAGGGATGGCCCATCGCGGCGACCCGCGGAGCCGGGCCGGAGTGCGGGCATGCCGAGCCTAAGCGAGGCACCGAGTGGTGGGGCAAAGACCTTTTGGTTACTTTTGGGGCGTTTGCCAAAAGTGACCCGCTGTAAGAGCCATGCCTTTCAAGGTCTGCGTTTAAAGATCCGTTTAAAGTCATGTTTAAGCTTGTTTATCCGACTTGGCAGCCTTGAGCACCCGAGCTGTTGATACATGGGCCCGTGCAGCCTTACCTTCCAGCCACTCCTTAGGTTTGGCGACTTTAGGACCACGAGGACTTTTCGCGACGGCCTTGGGTTTGATCAACCTCGCCAGGGCCAACAACCGCTCTGCCAGCCCTTGCGAGGTCTTTTCAATAGGGAAATTCTCCGCAGGCAATGCGATCTGCATTCCCTGATAATCACTGCGAACATGCACCGCCAAATGGTAAATCGAGGCCTCCCAACCCGCTGGCTGCGTTTCGCGGTGGGCCTGATCAACACTGCGTTTGAGAACCGACAAAACGTTGTAAGCCAGAACCGCTGAGGCAAAGCCCAGCAGCGCGGCTTTAGGGCTACCAAGGCTCTTAATCTCACTGTCCAGCACCGATTCAAGGCGTTGGAACATTCCCTCAATACTCCAGCGGCGGCGGTACAAATCGGCTATTTGCCGAGCGCTAATGGTGTCGGGCAAGTTGCTCCAGAACCGCATCACCGAATCGCCTGAATCATTTGCCGTTTGCAGGCTCAACTCAACGCGTCGCCAGCGGCGGCCACCTTTTACTTCAATGATTTGCTCACGAACGCTTCCGCTGTCGACGATCCCTGACTCTTGCCAGTCGCTTTCCTGAATTATGCGAGGATGTTTGCTGTGTTCGCGAACGATGAACGAAGCCCCCGTGTCTTCGCAGGCTTGTAGGACCGGCAGCGTGCAGTAGAGCCGGTCAGCCACCCACAGTTGGCCCGCGCTTGCGCGGGCCAACAGCGGTAAAACACTGACCCGCTCGCTGGCATGGGCGTCTTCACAAGGCTGAAGATCAACGACTAAATCCAGATCAGGGTCGTAGGCCACTACGGAAAAGCCCGGGCGAGCCGCAGCTCGTTCAGTGCGCAAAGCGCCAAGACGTTTTTCAGTGGAGGGCAGGTGGTTGCCGTCAACAATACGCAATTGCCAGCCGGGTAGGATCGATGAATGGCCGAGCGTTTTTATGGTCGGCTCTAAACGCTCTGCGCTACCCGAAATCAGGGCTCGAAGCAGCTCGGGCTCGGTCCGATTAATCTTGTCATAGAGCGCCGAAAGGGTGACTGAAAGCCCCTCCATCTTGCGCGCTGCCGCGTGTAGAGAGGGTCTCAGGCCCAATGAAACTAGGGACATCAGCTCTACAACGGTTGAAAATAAAAGCTCACGGGAGTACTGACGTTGGCGGTGATCATTGAACACCTTATCAACCCATTCGGCAGGTACGGCCTGCTCTAATACCAGCTTGGTCATGACACTGGCCGGTGCTTGTTTTTCGAACCGCTCTAGAACCTTTTCCCACATGGTTTCGTCATCCTGACTGAAGTTTGGGGGGGATTTTAAACCAAGACCTTGAAAGGCATGGCTGTAAGAGCGGAACCATACGAAGCCGTTACCGCAGCAACGGATATGTACTCAGTCTACCTAAACAAGCGCACCGCCATCGCGAGCAACCCCGACTCCCACAATGACCACGCCCAGCCCTCAAATGCGCCGGCGACGGTTGAGCTGAGGAATGGCAGTCTGCGCCACTTCCACCCGTTGCACCTGCGTCGCGGTGCAGGCCGCGAGCTGCGCCAGTGTCGGCTGGCTGAACAACGTTCGCGCATCCACCTCCAACCCCGCCTTGCGCATGCGCGCCACCAAATTCACCGCCAGCAAAGAATGCCCGCCCAGTTCAAAGAAGTGGTCATGCCGCCCTACCCGCTCCAGCTTCAAAACGTCAGCCCAAATCCCTGACATCAAGGTTTCCACCTCACCCACCGGCGCTTCATAAGCACGACTGACCACCGACTCCAACCCCGGCTCAGGCAGCGCCTTGCGGTCAAGCTTGCCGGCAGGATTAAGCGGCAACACCTCAAGCTGCACAAAGGCAGCCGGCACCATGTACTCAGGCAACTGCTCCAGCACGTGGGCGCGCAAGGCGTCCAGGCTCGGCGCGTGCCCGCGCAAGGTGAAGTAGGCCACCAGACGCTCATCGCGAATCAACACCGCCACTTCACGCAAGGCCGGGTGCGCCGCCAGGCGTGATTCGATTTCGCCCAGCTCCAGGCGCACGCCGCGCAGCTTGACCTGGAAATCATTGCGCCCCAAAAACTCCAGGTTGCCGTCCGGCAAGTAGCGCACCAAGTCGCCCGTGCGATACAGCCGGTCACCGGCCACAAACGGGCTGTCGATAAACCGTTCGGCGGTCATCTGTGCCAACCCCAAATAACCACGGGCAACGCCGACGCCACCAATATGCAACTGGCCGCTCACACCGAACGGCACCGGCGCATCGTGTTCGTCGAGCACATACAGCCGCGTGTTGTTGATCGCCCGGCCAATCGGCAGTTGAAGCGTGGGCACTGGGTCGCCGGGTTCCAAGGTCCAGGCGCTGCTGTCCACCGTCGCTTCGGTGGGGCCGTAAACGTTATGCAAGCGCACCTTGGGCAAGCGCGCCTGCACGCCACGGGCCAGGGCTTCGGTGAGTTCACCGCCGCCGCACAGCACGTCGGTGAGGCTGGTGCACAGGGCCGACTCTTCCAGTTCGAGGAACTGCTGCAACATCGCCGGCACGAACTTGATCACCGTGATCTGCTGCTCGCGAACCACTTGCGCCAGGTAGGCCGGTTCACGATGCCCATCGGGCCGCGCGAGAACCAGGCGCATGCCGTTGGCCAGCGGCCAGAACAGTTCCCACACCGAGCCGTCGAAGCTGAACGGCGCACGCTGCAACAAGGCGCCGCCGTTGGTATTCGGGCACAGCCGTGAGCCCCAGTGCATGAGGTTGCCCAGGCCTCGATGCTCAATCATCACGCCTTTGGGCGTGCCGGTGGAGCCCGAGGTGTACATTACGTAGGCCAGGTTGGCGGCGCTCAAGCCGGGCACCGAAGGATTACCGATGGGCGCCTGGCTCCAGCCGTTGTGGTCAAAGTCGATCACCGGGATAGACACCTCGCCCGGCAAGTCGCGGGTGGCGGCATGTACCAGCAGCGCCACCGGTTGGCTGTCGTTGAGCATGTAGGCCAGGCGCTCGCGCGGGTAGCCTGGGTCAAGCGGCACATAAGCGCCGCCCGCTTTTAGAATCGCCAGCAAACCGACGACCAGGTCCAACCCCCGTTCGACACACAGCGCCACCCGCGAATCCGGCTGCACGCCGCGCTCACGCAGGTGGAAGGCCAACTGGTTCGCGCGCTCGTTAAGCGCGCGATAAGTCAGCTGCCGCTCGCCCGCTTGCACCGCGATGGCGTGCGGGGTATGCCGCGCATGGGCTTCAAACAGCGCCTGTACGGTGAGGGTGTCGGGGTAATCGGTTTCGGTGGCGTTGAAGTCCACCAATAGCCGGCGCAGTTCGCGGGCAGGCAGCACCTGCACCTCGCGCAGTGGCGTGTCTGGTGCGTGTTCAAGTGCGTGCGCCAGGCCATGCAGGGCCGTGTCGAGGTAGCCGAGCAGGCGCTCGGCACCGACCTTGCGCGGCGCCTTGGCCTTGAGCCGAAAGCCGTTGGTAATGTCATCGACCGTAAGCATCAGCGGGTAACTGAGGATGTCTTCACTGCTGAGCAAGGCGACGCCCGGCACCAGGTTCAAGTCCGGGTCGGCGCTGGTGTGACGGTAATTGAGCAGGCTGTTGAACAGCGGTGACGCGCCGCTGCAACGCTGCGCCAACGCAAGCGAAGCCTGCTCATGGGCGAGCAAGGCGCTGAGCTGGGCGTGGGTGTCGTTGAGCGCATCGAGCACGGTTTGCCCGGCCAGGCGCAGGCGCAACGGCAAGGTATTGATGAACATGCCCAAGGCGCGGTCGGCGCCCTCGCCGGCCTGCAAACGGCCGAGCAGCACGGTGCCGAACACCACGTCCTCGCGGCCCGCGACGCGGCTGAGCACTTGCGCCCAGGCCAAATGGAACAGGCTGGCGGCACTGACGCCAAGGGCTCGGGCCTGCGCCCGCAAGCGTTGGTTAAGGGCATCGCTGAGCGGCTGTTCGAAGGCTTCGATTTCAGCCCGATCCGCCTGGCGCTCCTGCAAGCCGAACGCCAGGGTCGGCTCATCGACATCCGCCAGGCGCTCGCGGAAGAAGGCTTCATGGGCGGCCTGGCGCTCAGGCGAACGGGTCTGCGCGACCACATTGCGGTACGGCACCGGCACCGGCAATTGCGCCTGTTGGCCGAGCAGATGGGCGCGAATTTCGTCCACCAAAACAGTGGTCGAGGTGGCATCGTTGACCAGGTGATGAAAGCGCAATCGGGCGACCCAGCGCCGGTTGTGCGGCTCTTCGGCGTAGTCCAGGGCCATCAACGGCGCCTGGCGCAAGTCCAAGGGCGCAGGCGCTTCGCACAGCGGTTGAACCCGCAGTTGAGCGTTGCGCCACACCACTTGCATCGGCTGCTCAAGCGCGTCCCACACCAAGCTGGTACGCAGGATATCGTGACGGTTGATCACCTGTTGCAGCGCCTGGGCAAACGCATCCAACTGCTCGCGGCGGGAGAAACTGAACATCGCCTGTTGCTGGTACGGGTCACGCTCATCGGTGATGTGGTGGTACAGCAAGCCTTCCTGCAACGGCGCCAGCGGGTAGATTTCCTGCACATTGGCCGCCCCTGCGGGAATGCTCGCGACGATGCGATCAAGGCTGGGCTGATCCAGCTCGGCCAGCGCGAGCATGTCCGCCGTGATGTGCGTGCAACCCAGCGGAATTCGATTGGCTGGCACCCGCAACTCGCTGCCGACGCTGGCCGCCGCCAGCGCCGCCAGGGTTGGCTGGCCGAACAACACCTGCACGTCGGCACGCAACCCGGCCTGACGCATGCGTTGCACCAGTTGCACGGCCAGCAGCGAATGCCCGCCCAGTTCGAAGAAATGATCATGACGGCCGATCTGCTGCACGTGCAGCAGTTCGGTCCAGATCTGCGCCAAGGTGGTTTCCACACCCTCGCGTGGCGCCTCAAACAGGCGCGTGACGAAGGCTGCTTGCGTGGGCGCAGGCAAGGCGTTGCGGTCGAGTTTGCCGTTGGCGGTGAGGGGCAAAACGTCCAGTTTCACATAGGCCGCCGGCAGCATGTAATCCGGCAACGAGGCTTGGAGGTGGGCACGCAGCGCCTCGATATCGACGCTGTGCTGCTCGATAAACCAGGCCAGCAATTGCCCTTCACGGAACTGCACCACGGCTTCCTTGATCGCCGGATGGGTGGCCAGCGCGGCTTCAATCTCTCCCAGTTCGATACGCACGCCTCGGATTTTTACCTGGTCGTCATTGCGGCCCAGGTATTCCAGGTTGCCGCAGGGCAACCAGCGCGCCAGGTCGCCGGTGCGGTACAGGCGCCCTGTGGTGAAGGGATCCTTCAGAAAACGTTCGGCACTCAAGTCGGGGCGATTCAAATAACCGCGCGCCACGCCCTTGCCACCCACGTACAACTCCCCCACCACACCGACGGGCACCGGGCGTTGTTGCTCATCGAGCAAGTAGACCGTGGCATTGGCGATAGGCCCGCCGATGTGCAGCGGCCGGCCCACCTCGACCCGCCCGGAGGTGGCGACCACCGTGGCTTCGGTGGGGCCGTAGTTGTTGATGACTTCGAAGGTCTGCGCCCGGCTGAAGGCGCGCAGGCGGTCGCCGCCGATCAGCAACGTACGCAATGTCGGGTGTTCCAGGCGCTGGCTGAAGGCGTACTCGGCCACTGGCGTCGGCAAAAAGCACACATCCAACGGCTGTGCGCGCCACCAGCTCAGCAGCGCGTCAATGTCTTCCGGGCCATCGTGGGCCGGTGGCAGGTGCAGTGTCGCGCCTACGCACAGCGCGGGCCAGACTTCCCAGGCCATCGCATCAAAGCCGAACCCCGCCACGCTGGCGGTGTGGCTGCCCGCGTGCAGGTTGAACGCCTGGCAGTGCCAGTCCACCAGGTTCGACACGGTGTGGTGTTCGACCATCACACCCTTGGGTAGCCCAGTGGAGCCAGAGGTGTAGATCACATAGGCGAGGTGCGACGGCGTAACCGCCACACGCGGGCTGCCCCCGAGGTAGGCGGCAGGGTTGTCGAGGCGGATCACCGGCACGTCCAGTGCGGGCAGACGGTGCAGTAAATCCTGCTGGGTCAACACCGCCACGGGCGCACTGTCATGTAATAGGTAATTCAGGCGTTCCGCAGGATGGGCCGGGTCGACAGGCACGTAGCAGCCGCCGGACTTGAGGACCGCCAACAGCCCCACCAAGGTATCCAGGCCGCGCCGGGCCACAATTGCCACACGATCATCCGGCTGTACGCCATGTTCCAGCAGTTGCAGGGCCAGGGCATTGGCCTGTTGATCAAGCTGGGTGTAGGTCAGTTGCCGGCCCTGACACTGCGCCGCCACGGCATCCGGTGTACGCGCGGCCTGCGCTTCGATGCGCCCGTGCAGGGTGTGCAGGGTGTGCAGTGCGGCAGTAGGCTGCGCGGTCGCGTTCCACTGCTGCAGCCGGGCCTGTTCGGCAGGCGTCACCAGGGAAAACTCACCCACCGCCAGCGCGGTATTTTCCAGCCCCTGCTCCAGCAGCCAGACAAAGCGCTGCGCCAACGCCTGCACTTCGGCGTGCTGGAAGTACGCTTCGTTATAGACGCAATGCAAGCACGCGGTGTCCTGGTAACGGTTGCTGCGCAGGTGGATGGCAATCGGCAGCGGTTCATGGTGGTTGGACACCTTGATCGCCCGCGCCTGGACCTGGCCGTAACGCAGGTCGTGGTCGTCCTGCTCAAAAGACACCGACACCTCGAACAACTGGTTGCGCCCCATACGACGCAGGCCCAACGCCCGGTTCATCTCGCTCAGGGGAAAGCGCTGGTGGCGGAAATCCTGCTTGAGCTGGTCACGTACACCACGCACCACTGCGCTGAACGACTCCTGCTCGCTGAACTGAAAACGCACCGCGCTGACCTGGGCGAACAGGCCCACGGTGGAACGAAAACGCGCGTTGGAGCGGTTAAGAATCGGCAGCCCCACCACCCATTCATCACGCTGGCTGGTGCGGGTGAAATACACGTACATCGCGGCCAGCAATACATGAAAGGCCGAGGCCTGGTAACGGCTGGCGACTTGTTCCATGCGGCTGAGCAGCGTCACCGGGAACGCTTCCACAACGGTGTTGCTCGGTGCCTGCGCGTTGTGGCGGGGCGTCAGCAGCGACTCAGGTAACCGTTGGTATTTGTCCAGCCAGTAGGCGCGGTCACGGGCGTAACGCGCGGAATGCAGATAGCGCTGGTCGGTGTCGATAAACTCGATATAGGAAGGCGCCTGCGGCTCCGATGGTCGACCGTGTTGCAGGTCGGTGTAGAGGCGCGCCAAGGATTGCAGCATCTGGCCAAAGCCCCAACCGTCGAGGATCAAGTGGTGGGCCAGGATGCCGAGGCGGTAGTGATCGTCGTCGAGCTTGACCAGAAAAAACCTGAACAGCGGCTCGCCGGCCATGGCATACGGCCGCGCCATTTGCGCGTGCATCAACGCCTGGGTGGCGGCATGCGGGTCGGGCAGCGCGCAAAAGTCGTGCTGCACCACTTCGACCACCCACTGGGCGTCAAAGGTTTGCCGAGGCAAGCCATCGGCGTCGCTGTGCAGCTGGGTGCGCAACGCATCGTGCTTGGCCACCAGCAGCTCGACGGCACGCTGGAGCAGCTCGGGCACCACGGCGCCGGCGAAATCGAGGTAACCGCCAATGTTGTACAGCGGCGAATCCCCCACACGCAGCTGGTCGAGCCAGATGTCCTGTTGGGCGGCGGTGAGGGGGAAGCTGGCCGGCAAGCTCGAGGAATACTGCATAAGATCCTTCTCATGGGTGTCAGGCACTGGCCGCGCAGGGTGGCCCATTACGCCGAAATTGCCGGATTTGAGCATGGGGGTTGGGGCGTGTCTGTCACCCGAAACCCGGACATCCAAAGGGGCGCAAACCGGCTTGGCTGAAGGTTCATTGATGAAACGATTAAATGGCTGTAGGAGATTGGCTATATATCACCGGCGTTGCGAGGCTTAAAAATCCCCAACAGATAAATATATTCGTTATTTATCAGTTATTTAATTAAATCTAAAAATTATCCAGCGCATTTCGTAGGCGGAATACCCCGTCAGAAACGTCGAATTAATGACGCGGATTTTATGGCAGGTTGTGTCCCTCGTTTCCGCTACATACGTAGGACAAATCCCTATGGCTAAATAACCTCTCGAACGCCGAGTTACGTTCAAGGAGTACGGCTCGCCCCACGCAGACCCAGGGCGCCCGTTGACGGTTTTCGACATCAAGGATGAGATGGCTATGAGTCTGACCCGTAGTATTGGCAGCGCCGAAAGCCCGCATTTCTACGCCGAAATGGGCGAGTTGATTTCAAACAGCGGCCACGAGCACTTCGCCGCCAGCATGTTGCATCTGGTGGACAAGTGGGTGCCTATCCACCTCGTGGACCTCAGTGAATGGACCCTCGATGAACTGCGCGACAGCGTGCGCGAGATCAAGCTGCTGGGCAGCGCCGGGCTGAAAAAGGACTTGTCTGCGCCGCAAACCCTGCACCCGCTCAAAGACCACCCGCTGCTGCGGCAAATGCTGCGCATGCAGGACCCGCTGCTGATCCAGATGAAGGCCAAGGCCGACAGCGCCCACCCGCTTGGCAGCTCGCACCAGTGCAACCTGGTGTCGCGTCAGGGCAATCGACGCTGCGTGATTTCGTTCTACCGCCCACCCACCCAACAGGGGTTTTCCCTGGCTGAGTTGTCGTTTCTCAAGTGCCTGTCAGACACCCTGTTACCGCTGATGGAGCGGCACGCGCAGATCCTGCGCCAAGCCCCCCACGCGCAGCCCGAGCCGGTTCACAACCAACTGGAGCAGTCGCAGCTGCAGCGCGAGTTCTACAAGCGTCTGTCCCTGAGCGATGTGACCCTGTCGGCGCGTGAACAGGAGGTGTGCCTGGGCCTGTTGACCGGCGGCACCGTGCCGCAAATGGCGGAAAAGCTCAGCGTGAAAAACAGCTCGATTGAAACCTACCTCAAGCGCGCCGCCGCCAAGTTGGGCGTCAGTGGTCGACATGGGTTGGCCAAATGGATGGTTGGCGCCTGATGAACAAATGGCTGCTCACAACCGTCAGCATGGTGTGGATGCTCGGCGGTTGTTCACTGATCCCCGAGTACCAACGGCCGGCCGCGCCCGTGCCGGCGCAGTACCCACAGGACGGGGTCTATCGCCTGGCGCAGGCCGGTGCCGTGGTGGCGACACCGGGCTGGCAACAGCTGTTTCACGACCCGGCGTTGCAGCAACTGATCGGTAATGCACTGGCCAATAACCGCGACCTGCGAGTAGCCGCGTTGAATGTTGAGGCGTTCCAGGCGCAATACCGCATCCAGCGTGCCGACCTGTTCCCGGCGGTGTCCGCCACAGGTGCCGGTAAGCGCCAGAAGTTGCCGCGGGAAGTGACCGGCACCGGCAAGTCTGCGATCACCTCCAACTACTCCGCCACGCTGGGGCTCAGCGCCTATGAACTGGACTTGTTCGGCCGTGTGCGCAGCCTCAGCGAACAGGCGCTGCTGACGTATTTGAGTACTGAAGAAGCGCGGCGCAGCACACAGCTGAGCCTGGTGGCTAACGTCGCCAATGCCTACCTGACCTGGCGCGCCGACCAGGAGCTGCTGGCCCTGGCCGAGCAAACCCTGGTGGCCAACGACCACAGTTGGCAACTGACCAGCCGCAGCAAAAGCGCGGGCAAAGCCTCGGCGCTGGAGGTGGTGCAAGCGCGCACGGCGGTGGAAAGTACACGCGCCAGCGTGGCCCGCTATGAGCGCCAAGTCGCCCAGGACCTGAACAACCTCGCCCTGCTGGTGGGCGGCTCGGTGGATGAGAACCTGCCGTCACGACCACTCGCCGATGACCTGGTGGCGCGCGTGCCCGCAGGCCTGCCATCCGACTTGCTGCAACGCCGCCCGGATATCCTCCAGGCCGAATACCAATTGCAGGCCGCCAACGCGAATATCGGCGCGGCCCGTGCGGCGTTCTTTCCGTCGGTCACCCTCACGGCCAACGCCGGCAGCACCAGCAAGGAGCTGTCGGGATTGTTCAAAGGCGGTTCGGGCACCTGGACCTTCCAGCCGCAGATCAACTTGCCGATCTTCAACGCCGGCAGCCTGCGCGCGAGCCTGGACTACGCCAAACTGCAAAAAGACATCACTGTGGCGCAGTATGAAAAGTCGATCCAGACGGCGTTTCAGGAAGTCGCCGACGGCCTCGCCGCCCGCCAAACCTTCAACGACCAGCTTGATGCTCAGCGGGATTTCGTCGCGGCCAACCAGGCCTACTACGACCTGGCCCAACACCGCTACCGCAGCGGCGTCGACAGCAACCTGACGTTCCTCGATGCACAGCGCTCGCTGTTCAGTTCACAGCAGGCGCTGATTGTCGATCGTTTGGCACAACTGGTGGCGGAAGTGAATCTGTACACGGCACTGGGCGGGGCTTGGGAGGATGCATCGGTGCTGGCACGGCGTTGATGCGTGGTTGACGGGACGATCTTAGATCAACGTCAAAAGCAGAGCAGTACCCCATCTACCTGAATGCAATGAAATCCAAATGTGGGAGCGGGCTTGCTCGCGAATGCGGTGTATCAGTTACAAATAAGCTGACTGACTCACCGCATTCGCGAGCAAGCCCGCTCCCACAATTTGTCCGAGTTTAGCTCCCACCATTAGTTAGGCTGGCATGCCACCCGGGCTCTGCTTTTCTGTGGGAGCCAGCTCCCACATTTACTCAGCGCCAGCTTCTAAGGTTTGCGTTGCGCCACCCGCCACACCTTGTTACCCACATCATCGGCCACCAGCAGCGCGCCTTGGGCGTCCAGGGTCCCCCCCACTGGCCGTCCTTGCGCTTCGCCTTCAGCGTTGAGAAAACCAGTGAGGAAATCCACTGGCGTGCCAGCGGGCTTGCCATCCTTGAAGGCAATGAACACCACCTTGTAACCCGCCTGCGGGTTGCGGTTCCACGAGCCGTGCTCACCCACAAACACACCATTGGCAAACGCCGCCGGCATGCCGCGCGCATCAGAGAAGGTCAGGCCCAGCGGCGCAACGTGAGTGCCAAGGGCATAGTCCGGCGCAATGGCCTGGGCGACTTTGTCCGGGCGTGGTGGTTGCACGCGCACATCAACGTGAGCACCGTAGTAACTCCACGGCCAACCGTAGAATGCGCCGTCTTGCACGCTGGTGAGGTAATCAGGCACCAGGTCGCTGCCGATTTCATCGCGCTCGTTGACCACGGTCCACAGTTGCGTGGAGCCGGGCTTCCAGGCCAGCCCGTTGGGGTTGCGCAAGCCGCTGGCGAATAGGCGCTTCTCGCCGCTGGCGACGTCCAGCTCCCAGATGGCGGCACGCCCTTCTTCGGCGTCGAGACCGTTTTCGCCGACATTGCTGTTGGAACCCACGGTCACGTAGAGCTTCGTGCCTTCGGGGTTGGCCAGCAGGTTTTTGGTCCAGTGATGGTTGATCCCGGCCGGCAGGTCGGTGACTTTTACCGGCGTGGCGTCGATGTGGGTCTGGCCCGTGGTATAGGGCACCTTGACCACCGCGTCGGCATTACCGATGTACAGCGCGTCACCCACCAGCGCCATGCCGAACGGGGATGCCAAGCCGCTGAGGAATTCGCTGCGCACTTCGGCACGGCCATCGTGGTCGGCATCGCGCAGCAGGGTGATGCGGTTGGCGCTGGGGGTATCGGCGCCGACACGGCCCATCACAAACCCCATGGCGGTGCGACGCGCCCAGGCGATCAAGCCGGTGCCGCCATCGGTGGCGCCTTCGGGCATCGGCGGGTGGTTGCTTTCGGCGACCAGCACATCACCATTGGGCAAGGTGTACACCCAGCGCGGGTGGTCGAGGTTATCGGCCAGGGCCGTGACGGTAAAACCTTCAGGCGCGGTGGGCTGGGCGCCGCCGGGCCAACCCACGGCCTTGGAAACCTTGAGTGTGGGAATCAAGGAGGTGCTGGGCGCCGGCAATTGCGGGGCAGGCCCGACACCCGCCTGGAACGGCAGCTTGGACGATTCGCCACAGGCGGTGAGAACAGCAGCAGCGCAAATCAGGAGCGCAAGTCGGCTCGGTACATTCATGGTTAAAACCTCAGGGCAAAATCCCGAAGGAGTATTGCGTGATGGGCCGAGGCTAAACACCGGGGGTGGCGCAATTGAGTATTAACCGAGGGGCACGAATGCAGAGGGGTGTGATGAGCAAGCCTGCGTTACCAATGACCCATCGCCAGGCTGAATGGCGAAAACCCGGCAAACTGCCAGCGCAACGCCAACGCTGCCGGGCGGCGCACCACACGCTCTACGGCCACCGTCCACAACCGCTGTGCACCTTCGAAAGTGGCTACTTCGGGGCCGCTGAGGATCAGCGCGGTGCGCCCGGCAATCTGCAGCACGTCACCCGATTCGAAATCGATAAACAACAACCCCGCCACTGGGTTGGCCGACAGGTTGCCCAAGGTGTTGAAGAACAGGTTGCCGGCGAAGTCCGGGATGGTCAGCACGTTGCCGTCCACGCGCACAAACCCGCGGTTGCCGCCGCGATGGGAAACGTCCACCGAGCGCTCGCCCTCCGCGTCGACGTAGCTGGCGACGAAAAAGGTGTCGGCGTTGCGGATCATTGTTTGCGCGGCCTGGTCCAGGCCGTTCAAGTGTTCGGCCTGGGTGCCGGGTTTGCGCGCGATTGCATCGACGGGCCGCAGCTGGATGTACTTGGGGCAGTTGCCAAATGTATGCACCACGTCGACCGAGAAACCCTCATGATCCAGGCTGCCAATGCGGCCATTCATGCGGTTGCGGCGGCGGGTGTTGAGGTCGATACCCAGCACCCCGACCGACGCACCGCGGTGTAACGCAGACAGCGCCGGGTCGCCTTTGGACGGCCGGCTGTCGATCTGCAAGGTGTGCGGATCAGGTGAATGAGCAAACCCCGGCGCGCCTTCCAGCAATGTCGCCCAAGGAACGCCCTGCTCATCCACCACCCCGAGCATCAGGTACGGCAGCAAGGGGTAAAAATCGCGATGCTGCGCTGGCAAATGATCGCGAATCACTTTGGCCCCGACCACCGCCATGCGCTCTGCGACACCGGCGCTTTCTTGCATCTGCCGTTCGCCGGCATGCCAGGGGGGTTGTTCGATCAGGTTCATGACGATCACCTCAGGTTGGATGTGTAGAGGCTATGCCCTGCGCCGCATCGAGAGAATGCCCACACCGCGCAATCCACTGTTACGCCAACTGAAATGCCGGATGCTCACGCAGCGCCGCTACACAGTGGTCGACAAAGCTGCGCACGCGCATCGGCGCATGGCGGCCTTCGCGGTAGACCACATGCACCGGCAACGGTGGCGGCTCAAACGCGGCCATCACGCGGCACAACTGGCCGCTCAGCAGGTGTTCGTGAACCGGGTAACTCTGGCACCGAATCAACCCCGCGCACTGTACCGCGGCGTTGATCGCGCCTTGCACCGTGGCGCAACTGAGGGTTGAAGCAAAAGCAGGGCAAAAACAAGGCAAAAGCAGAGCTGCTTTTCTGTGGGAGCTGGCTTGCCTGCGATGCAGACACCTCGGTACATCAGTAAGACACAGTCGATGCCTTCGCAGGCAAGCCAGCTCCCACCTTTGACCGAGTACACACATCTACCTGATGTACTGAGCTCCAAATGTGGGAGCAAGCTCCCTCCCACAATTAGACCGAGAACAGCTTCAGTAAACAGGTCGGCTGTCAGGCCGCCTCGCTTTCGCTTTTGATCTAACCACTCAGGTCGGCTACTAGGCCGCCGTGCTGTAGATTTTGATCTTGATTTTGATCTTAGGCGCCCCGTCAACCACGCTGGCCGAACGCAGGCTTTGGAGCGGGGGTAAACCGGCAGGACGCCGGTTTAGCCGCGCTGGGCCAAGGATGGCCCATCGCGGCGGCCCCCGCTCCAAAGCCGGAGTGCGGGCACACCGAGCCTAGGCGAGGTGCCGAGTGGTGGGGCAAGAGCCTTTTGGTTACTTTTGGGCTCTTTTCAAAAGTGACCCGCTGTAAGAGCGGAACCAATAGAGGCCATCACCTAAATAATGGATATGTACCCACCGCCCCCCGTGACAACCACATTTGATCGACACTGCGGCTCAAAGCTGCACCTCTCCAAGGCCAAACTGGACCAGCGGCGAGTGTCTGTCTACGCTCACCACCGAGTGGAGCAAGGAGTCGTTCCAGTCGCTTCACGTCATTCAAGGAGCTTTGCCCATGAAAGGATCACGCACGCCCCTCGCTTTTGCCCTCGCCGTACTGGCCTTCACCGCCCACGCCGACCAAGGCAGCGATACCGTCAACCGCCTCAACCAACTCTACAACGACACACGCCCCGATTGCGGTGGGCCGTCCAAACCGGCGTTCCTGTGCTCCGGCGTATTGTTCCGCGCCACCTGGCCGTCCACCGATTACCAGTTCTACAGCGTCAGCCCGAAAAGCCAGGCCAGCGGCGGCGTGTCGGCCTCGTACCTGCGCAAGGACTCCAAGTACCGCAAGCTCGCCTACGGCCTGAAAAGCGGCTTTATCTTCGACACGATTTTCGGCAACCCCAAGGACCATCAGGATTACGCCGTACTGTGCTCGTTCCCCATCGACGCGGCTACCGATGACCGCAACGGGGCAGGCTGTACCGACTCGCGGCGCACCCCGGGCGTGGTGGAAAAATTCTGCCATGAACAAGGCATCACCACGGCCGAACAATGGGGCACCAATTACAAGCAGAACCGTGGCGATCACTCGCGCCAATGCTCATTCGACGTACGCGACGAGCGCAACACCGCCGCCGGCCCGGCGTTCTATCAAAGCATTCGCGCCATGGCGACGATTGCCGATGAATCCTTCACCACCCAGAACGAGTTGCGCCTGGCCAAATGGGAAGAAAACCCGCCGAAATCACCGTCGATCCTGGCGCTGTTCTACACCGAAGACGGCGGCCTGGAAGGCGCTCGGCTGAACCAGTTACAGTGGTACAAGGCTGTGGGGCAGTACTTGCCGGTGATCAATATGAAGCTGCCGCAAACCCGCCAGCAAGATGCCTCGTTCGCCTACGACAGCAAGAAACAAGTGATCCAGCCCATCACCGAGAAGAACAGCTGTGATCGCTACGTGCAGAGCGCCACGTGGGTGGAGCGGGATGACCCTGGCTTTGGCCGCAAAGTCATGACCCTGGAAGTGACACCGACCGACTGCGGGCGACAAGTCAAAGAGGCTCAGACCAATAACTTCTTCAACGAATTGGCCAGCGACCACTACCTGGATGCCGGTTGGAAAGACAACCCGGACAACCGTGACAGCAACGTCGGCAGCATGCGCCGCCAACTGGTGTGCCACTTCAATATCGCCCGCAACAAGCCGGAGTGGAACCTGGAACCGTCACGGCCCTACACCTCCAACGAAGACTCGATCGCCAAGGGCTGCAACAACACCTGAGGCTCAGGTGCGCGCTTGCAGCCGATCACGCAAAAACCGGTGGCTGGTGGAAAACAACCGCCGGTAGGTGAGCAGTACCGCACCTACCGTGCCCAACGCCGACGACGCGGCGATCAGAAACATGATCACGATCTGATAGCGCACCGCGTCCACCGGGCTCTCGCCCGCCAGCACCTGGCCGGTCATCATGCCGGGCAGGCTGACGATGCCGACCACGGTCATCTGGTTCAGCGTCGGGATCATCCCGGCGCGCACGGCCTGGCGGATGGCTTCCTGCGCCGCTTCCCAGCGGGAACCGCCGAGCGCCAGGATCATTTCGATGGTGTTGCGCCCCGAGGTCAGTTCCTGGGTCATGCGCTCAATCCCCAAGGACACGCCGGTCAAGGTGTTGCCGAGGATCATCCCCAGGATCGGGATCGCATACTGCGGCTCGTACCACGGGTGGATGCGGATCACCGCAAACAAACCCACTGCCGTGACCAGCCACGAACTGCCCCACACCGAGAGGATGCTGTCGACCCGTTGCCCACGGTAAGTGCGCCGCCCACGCCCGGCCGCCGACAGGCCGGCGATCAAGGTCATCGCACACATCAGTGGCAGCACCACGTACCAGTACGCGAACTCGAACACCCAGCCCAGCAGGTAACCGATGGCCAGCAATTGCACCACCGTGCGCACGGCCGCCCACAGCAATTGGCGGCCAAGGCCCAGGCGCAGCAGCAATGACAGCGCGCCGTTGATCAGGATCAGCGAGGCGGCGATGCCCATGTCCAGGGCGGTGAGGTTTTGATAGTTCATGGCTGGGCCACTCCACTCAACACGCCGGCGCTCATGTGCAGGTGGATGGCGCTCATGCGTTGGGCCTGGTCGAGGTCGTGGGACACCCAGATATAGGCACGGGCGTTATCGCCGGCAAACCAGGCGTCAATCAGTGCTTCTACATCACGGGATGAAGTGGGGTCGAGGGCCGCAGTGGGTTCGTCGAGCAACAGCACTTCGGGGTTCAGCTGCAAGGTGCGGATGAGCGACACCACCTGGGACTCACCGCCCGACAGGTCACCGGCGTTTTTCTGCAAAAAATCCGGCGTTTTACCCGCGTGCTCAAGCAGCGCGGTGACTGCCGTCAGATCGAAACTGCGCTTGCGCAATGTCTTGAGGCTGAACGGAAAACGCAGGTTGTCTTCCACCGTGCCCTCGAGCAGCGCCGGGCGTTGCGACAGGTAGCTGATGTGGCTGCGGTAGTGGGGGATCTCTGCGTTGGCGATTGGCTGGCCATTCCACAAAACCTGCCCGCTGGTGGGCGCATCCAACAAGGCCAGCGCACGCAGGAACACGCTTTTGCCGGAGCCGGAAGAACCGGTGATCGACACGCGATCGGCGCTGTTCAGGGCGAAGTCCGTAGGTTCAAGCAAAGCCACTTGGCGACGCTCGTCTACGCGCGTGAGGGCGCGGGTTTCTATCAGTGCGCTCATGGACGCGGTGTTCCTCTTAAATCCTGGTGGGCGTAATGGTGCGGCAGGTGCACGAAGATTTCATGAAAAAATTCAAACTATCGCCACTCATGTCGTTCACACCTTCACGTGCAACGTAAAACAGGAGGCGACATGCAGTACCGACAACTGGGCCATTCTGGCCTGCTGGTATCCGAAATCATCCTGGGCACCGTGCCCTTCGGCGGTCGCGCCGAGTTCGAAAAATGCGGTTCGGTGGACGTGCCCCAGGCCAAGCGCATGTTCGACATCGCGTTCGACGCCGGGGTGAATATGGTCGACACCGCCGACCTCTACTCCCACGGCCTGGCCGAAGAAGTGGTGGGCAAGGCATTGGGCGACAAGCGCCACGACATCCTGCTGGCCACCAAGGGCCGCAGCCCGGTGGACAAGAACCCGAACAACTCCGGCTCCTCGCGCTACCACCTGATCCGCGCCTGCGAAGCCAGTTTGAAACGCCTGGGCACCGACCACATCGACCTCTACCAATTGCACAACTGGGACGGCATGACGCCCATCGAGGAAACCCTCGAAGCGCTGCGGCTGTTAGTTGGCTCGGGCAAGATTCGCTACTTCGGCACCAGCAACTTCACCGCCTGGCAGATGATGAAAACCCTGGGCAAGGCCGAGCTGCACGGCATGCTCAAACCCATCACCCAGCAGATTTACTACACCCCGGAATCGCGCGAAGCCGAGTACGAATTGCTGCCGCTGGCGCTGGACCAGTCCATCGGCACGCTGGTGTGGGGCCCGATGGGCGAAGGCCTGCTGACCGGCTCGACCCGGCGCGGGCACAAACCGCCGGCCAACACCCGCCAGGGCAGCGGCTGGCCGGAACCCTACGTGCATGATCAAGAGCGCGCGCTGGATATCATCGAGACCCTCGCCGCCGTGGGCGATGAACATGGCGTGTCGGTGGCGCGCACCTGCCTGGCGTGGCTCAAGGATCGCCCGGGCATCACTTCGTTGATCGTCGGTGCGCGTACCGAAGAGCACCTGCGCGACAACCTTGCAGCGACCGAACTGAAACTTACGCAGGAACAGTCTTCACGTATCGAGGCCGTGACGCGGCGCCAGCCGTTGTACCCCTACTGGCATCGTTTTACCGCCGGGATTGACCGCTTTGACCCGGCGGAACAACCGTTCCTGGCCGAGCATCAAAAAACCATGGATGCCAGAAAAGATAAGTAAGGGACTACACATAGCTAAATGTGGGAGCGGGCTTGCTCGCGAAGGCGGTGTATCAGTTACAAATGAGCTGGCTGACCCAGCGCATTCGCGAGCAAGCCCGCTCCCACATTCCCAGGGTTGCACTGAACGCCAATGCTGCCTATATTTCCCGCCTGGCGCTCTCTACGCCACCTTCCGCGGAAAGGGCTGCGCCCAAGACACTCAGCTCTACCTCAGTTCTACGACTCCCAACCTTAAAGCGGAAAAGGTCTGTGCAAGGAGATCGTATGTCGCAACGCCCTTTATCCTCCAACACCGATGGCCGTCTGAACCTTGAGCAACAGCGCAAACGCGCCAAGGAACTGTTGCCGCGCCTGAAAAGCCAAGACCCTACCGCTACCTTGTCCCAGGCCCAATGGCAGGTCGCCAAGCAGCTGGGTTTCAGCAGTTGGCCCAAGCTCAAGGCGCATGTCGATGCCCTCGATTTCGCCGCGCGCCACCCCGATTTCGAAGCCAGCGATGAGGCCCGCACCACCCATTGGCGCTGCGGCAATGACATAGCCCACAGCCTGCACGTGGCGGGGTTCAAAGGGCAGTTCCAGATGCTCAGCGACCCGCTGTGCATGGGCCCGATACGCGATCTACCCAACGAAGCGTTCCGCGCGATGCGCAGCGCGTTTATCAGCCAGGCCTTTGCCCTGGACCCCAGCGACGTAGCGCGTCGCGTCAGGGATGAATACCACCAGCTTGAAGGGTTGGCCAACGCCGATCACTGCGTGCTGTGGTGCGAGGCGGATGCCTATGACCAGCTGTTCCTGATCCGCGCACTGGCCGGTCTTGAGCAGGCACCGCGCAAGCTGGAGCTGATCGAGGTTGACCGCATTCCAGGCGTTGAGCGGTTTATCGGCATCGGCCAACTGGCTCCTGACGTGCTGGCGTGGTTATGGCCGCAGCGGCGGTTGATCGATGATGCCGCGGTGCAATTGGCCCGCCAGGCGTGGTCGGCTTACTGTGACAGCTCGCCCGTCAAGCTCGCGGAACTGGCCCACGGCACTCACCCTTCCCTGCCCTTTATCGCGCCGGCTTTACTGCGTCAGTTGCAGGAGTTGCCGGGCATCCAGGATGGCCTGTCACTCACCGAACGTTTGTCGCTGACGTACATCGCCGAAGCCGGGCCAGTGCCCTTCGCCGAGGTGTTTGCAGAGTTGATGGGCAAACGCGAGCCGCTGCCGTTCCTGGGGGACATGATGTTTCATGCGCTGTTGCGCCCGCTGATCGATGGCGAGCAGCCGTTGCTGGTCGAAACCGACACCGAACAGCCATGGCCGCGTCGCGGGCTGGCGTTAACGCCACTGGCGCGCGCGGTGCTCAACGGCGATGCCTATTGGCTGACCCACGCCAGCGGCGACCGATGGGTTGGCGGGGTTTGCTTGCGGCCAAGGCAACCGCATTGGACGCTGGGCGACGACAACGTGCCCGTCTGGCGTAGATAACGCGACCTCATAACGCTCAACGCTTGGGCGACAACCCGACCGCGCACGCCACCACCGCCGGGTCGCCCTGGTAAATGGCGCGCGGCGCTGTCGAGAACTGGCTCACCCGGTTTTCGACGGCGCGCAGGGTCGGGCGCTCGACCGTTGGCAGGCTATGGTCGGGGTCGACCACTTCCATGCAGCGGCGCAGCGAGTTGAAGTCCGGCGATTGCGACAGCGACAAGTGCAGGGTCTGGCTTACCGATACCGACACTACCGAGCTCTGTGCACATTGGCCGTCATAGATCAGCGTGTGGCGAATCAGCGGGTTGTCATGGCAGTACTTCAACAGGTTGACCTGCCGCGAATGCACCAGCGCGGTATTGATGATCAACAGGTCGAACGCCACGCCGTCCGCACGCGTCAATGCCTGCAGCTCGTCGAACGAGCTCAAGGGGGCGATGCGGTGATAGCCCAGCTGGTTGAGCATTTTCTCGATCTTGATCCGTTGCAGAAGGTCTGCATCGGCAATCAGAAGGCGTAACGCTTTATTGGACATAGGGTAAACCTGACAGGTGGGCATCCGCGTCGATCATTCAACGCTGATCACGTTACCCGTCAGGGCTGAAACAGACTTTAAGGCGATTCTGAAACGGTAACCGGGGGCACGCCGCACCTTTTAAGAATCGCCTGAAAGCCTTCGCGCTGTCCGGCCCCTACCATGCGCTGCGTTCCCACACGCTCCCATGGATTGCATCTGTGCTCATGTTTCTACTCAGAATGGTGATTTTAGCCGGCGGCTTGCTGGCCCTCGCGCCTCCGCCCGCCAGCGCCGCGCTGAAGATCGAAGGCACGCGCCTGATCTATTTCGGCCAGGACAGGGGCGCCACCATTAACGTGGTCAACCAGGCATCACGTGAGGTCGTGGTGCAAACCTGGATCACCGGCGAGGACGATTCGGCGGGCCACACCGTGCCATTTGCCGCCACTGAACCGCTGGTGCAGCTGGGTGCCGGCGAGCATCACCCGTTGCGCATCCTGTATGCCGGTGAAGGCTTGCCCAGCGACCGCGAATCGTTGTTCTGGCTCAACATCATGGAAATCCCGCTCAAGCCCGAAGACCCCAACAGCGTGCAATTTGCGATACGCCAGCGGCTCAAGCTGTTCTATCGGCCGCCCGCGCTCAAAGGTGGCTCGGCTGAAGCGGTGCAGCAGTTGGTCTGGAGCAGCGGCGACGGGCGCACCGTCACGGTCCGTAACCCCAGCGCGTTTCATCTGTCGCTGGTGAACCTTAAAACCGACAACCAGGCACTCAGTGATTACCTGCTGCTCAAGCCGCACGAAAGCAAAACCCTGACCGCGCCGAGCCCATTGCCCAAGGGCACCACCCTCCACTTCACCGAAATCACCGATATCGGTTTGCAGGCCCGCCACAGCGCGGCGCTGAACTGATAGTTCGCGAGGTATTTGCACCCATGTCACTGACCAAACGCTGTTTACCGATACTGCTGTGGGCCTGCGCGGTCTTGCCTGCCACCAGCCACGCGCTGGCCTGCCGTGAGGACGGCACCGACTCGATCATTACCCAGGAAGCGCTGGGCACCGCGCTGGCGGTGGCGGCCGATGCGCCCAACGGCAGCATCATCTGGGAGTCCGGCCCACGCTCCATCAATGTGATCTGCAAAGATGACTACAAACATGGCCGCGAGGAAGTGTATTTCTACGTCAACCCGGCCAAGGTCAGCATTGGCACGGGTATCCGCGTGGGCATTCGCTACAACAACCAGCCGATTACCCAAAGCACCGGCAAGGTCGGCACCGGGTTCTTTTCCGACCGCGGCTGCACCTCCAACTGCGTCGGTTGGGACAAGGCGCGCTTCACCCTCAACTTCAGCGTGTTCATCGAGAAATACGACCCCACGCCCCCCAGCGGCCAGGCCAGTACCTTGACCTCGTACCGTGTGTTCCAACTGGACGGTGTGCTCGGGCTCAACTCTCGGCCCAACAGCAACTTCAACTACGTGGTCACCGGCATGAATGGCATCCGCTTCGTGCCATGCACACCCGAGCTGACCATCACCCCCAGCGTGGTCAGTTTCCCGATGCCCTCGCGCAAGTTTGCAATCGGCGAAGTCGCCAGCACCGCGAACTTCAGCTTGAACCTGCGCAAGGGCTGCGACACGCCCTACACCGTCAGCGCGCGCTTCGCCACCACGCCGGGCGGCGGCAGTGTGGTCAACGGGTTGCTGGTGCCGGACAACAACAAGTCGGTGGGCATCTCACTGTCCCGTGCCGAAAGCCAGCAGCCACTGTTATTCAACAACTGGTTCACCCTGCAGGATCTGATGGGGCTGGGCCAGAGCCACGACGAATTCCGCGCTGACCTGAAATGGCGCACCCTGCCGATCCCTGGCGCGTTCGACGCGGCGGTGGTGGTGGATATGTATTACAAGTAAACACTTAATTAATCGGGCATTTTTTAAGGATCGTCTTATGCCCTCGGCGTAAGCCGGCACTTAAAGTCCGCCGATGCGATTGAAAAGTTATCTGCTCCAGATCAACCCCGTCCTCTCCCGACCCGAAGCAGCCAGAAGGCTGCTTCGTATTTTCGCGACCGTGCTGCTTATCGGCATCCTCAGCGGCGTGTACACGTTCCTGCTGTCGACCTTCAATAACGATATCTCCCAGCGCCGCGGCTACATGAGCAGCGCCATCGCCGAAGCCCACACCTTTTTCACCAACCGCGAAGCCCTGCTCGAAAGCCTGAGCCTGTCGGCGGTGCGCAAGCAGTCAAGGATTTACCCCTCCTCTCCCGAAGAAGCGCACGTGCAACTGGGCGACACGCCCGGCAATCAGTGGAGCATTTGGCTGACTGCGCGCCTGCGCGACTACCTCAAGGCCAAGCAGCTCAACCTGCTCTATGTGAACGCCGGCCCCAACCCGCAGGTGATGCGGTTGTATGACGCGACCACGCAGGTGCTGCCGATTTCCAAGTGCATGCTCAACCGCCTCAAAGCCTTGCAGCGCAGCGACCCGGCCACCCTCAACGAGTTATGGCTGAGCGACCGAACCGAGCAGCACTCGCACCTGTACATTTTCATCCGCCTGGACCGCCAAGACCCTAATTCCGGCTGGCTGGGCCTGGAGATGGAAAGCCGCGAAGTGTCCCAGGCCCTCAGCGACCAGAGTGCCGGTGAGTTCAGGATGCTCAATTCTCAGGGCATGTTGGTGTTCACCAACAGCGATGACACGCAGGTGCGCCAGCAACACCCGCGGCCCGACGAAGACAGCTTTTTCGGCTTTGTCGGCAGCGGTTTGCTGCCCGACCACTTGGTGATCCGCAAGCACCTGAAATCCTCGGACTGGCAGCTGATGTATTCCATCGACCTGCGCGCCGTGGTCTGCGGCCTGTGGAAACAGCTGCTCGGCTCGCTGCTGTTTTGCCTGCTCAGCCTGACCCTGATCTGGCTGGTGATGCGCCGGGTCGACCAGCGTTTCATCATTCCCTCTATCCATCGCATCCAGGCGTTGATCGAAAGCGAGGCATTTGGCCGTGATGTGATCCAGACCGCGCCCGTTGCCCTGTGCGTACTGCGCCGCACCGATGGCCAAGTGGTGCTGGAAAACACCCTGGCCCAGCAATGGCTGGGCAACGGCCCGGAGCGCGAGGCCCTGCGTGCCGGCTGGATCGAGCAGGCGTTTGCCGGTGAGCCATCTGAACGCAGCGATTATTTTGAAACCATCGACGGCCGCCACCTGTACCTGAGCAGCGCGCCGACCCGCTACCGAGGCGAGGACGTGCTGTTTTGCGCCTTCAGCGACATCAGTGCGCGCAAGCAAGTTGAAGCTGCGCTGGAGGAAGCGCGGCACTCGGCAGACGCGGCCAACGCCGCGAAAACCCTGTTCCTGGCGACCATGAGCCATGAAATCCGGACGCCGTTGTACGGCGTACTCGGCACCCTGGAACTGCTCGCGCGCACGCAACTGGACACCCAGCAAAAAGACTATCTGCACGCCATCGAAGGCTCGTCTTCGACCTTGCTGCAACTGATCTGCGACGTGCTCGACGTGTCGAAGATCGAGGCCGGGCAGCTGGCACTGGAGATGAGCGAGTTCTCGCCGCTGGACCTGGTCCACGAAATCATCCAGGGCTACGCCGCCGCCGCCCAGGGCAAAGGCCTGCAACTGTATGCCTGCTTCGACCCGAAGTTGCCGGAGCGGTTGATCGGCGACGTGACGCGCATCCGCCAGATTCTGAATAACCTGCTCAACAACGCGGTGAAGTTCACCGACTACGGGCGCGTGGTGCTGCGGGTCAAAGTGCTCGGCCGCGACGGCGAGCGCTCCAGTTTGTTGTGGCAAGTCTCCGACACTGGCAAAGGCATTGCCCAGGAAGACCAGGCGATGATTTTCGAGCCGTTCTACCAGAGCGAAGGTAATACCAACGTGGTTGCCGGCACCGGCCTGGGCCTGCCGATCTGCCAGCGCCTGACCGAATTGATGAACGGCAATATCCGCATGGTCAGCGAACTGGGCCTGGGCAGCAGCTTCAGCCTGATCCTGCCACTGGAAGAAGCGCCGACCCCACCGATGACGCCGCTGCTGGCCGAGACCATTTACGTGGTGTCGCCCATCCCGGAACTGGCGCATGCCATCAGCGGCTGGTTGCGCCGCTGGGGTGCACGCGCCCAGACCGGGCTGCCGACGCTGCCCGAAAGCCATCTGCTGCTGCAAGTGCACCCTGGCAGCGTCGACCCCTTACTGGCGCCCGAGTGGCCGGGCCCGGTGATTCACGTCAGCAGTAACGCCTGCACGGCGTTGGAAGCCGAAGCCGGCGCCTGGCACGTCAACCTCAACCACCTGGGGGCGATTCATCAAGCCGTGAGCCAGGCGCAAGGGCTGTGGGTGGCCCGCGCCGGTGAGCAGACGCGCCAGCGTGACCTGAACAAACTCAACCTGCACCTGCTGGTGGCCGAGGACAACATCATCAACCAGCTGATTTTGCGTGACCAACTCGAAGAACTCGGTTGCACCGTAGAGCTGGCGGCCGATGGTCAGGAAGCGTTACAGCTGTACACCGCCGGCAACTTCGACGTGGTGTTGACGGACGTGAACATGCCCCACATCAACGGCTACGAACTGGCGCGTGAACTGCGTCGCCAGGGCTGCCCGTTGCCGATTATCGGGGCCACCGCCAACGCTATGCGCGGCGAGGCCGACCTGTGCCTGGCCGCCGGCATGAACCATTGCCTGGTCAAACCCTTTGCGTTGCGGGCTCTATTCAACTCCCTGGCGCCTTATGCACGGATCACCCATGAAGCCCCTTAGTATTTTGATTGTTGAGGACCATCCCCTGCAGCACATCTACCTGCAGCACCTGCTCAGTGAGTTGGGGGATTTCATGCTCGAAACCGCCGAGGACGGTAAAGAAGCGCTGGAGCGTCTGCGCCAACGCGATTTCGACCTGGTACTGACCGACCTGTTGATGCCCGGCATGGACGGCGTGCAGTTTATCCAGTGCCTGGCCAGCCTGCGTTGCAAGCCGGCATTGGCGATCATGAGCGCGGCGTCGCGGCGCATGTTGATGGCGGCAAGCCTGGTGGCGAAAAATCTCGATGTGGAAGTGATCGGGCTGATTTCCAAACCGGTCGCCGCCGACGCCTTGCGCAGCCTGGTGGACCAGCTCAGGAACACAGCCCGCAAGCCCTCGCCCGAATTGCCCGAACACCTGGACATCGACCGCCACACCCTGGTGCAGGCCATGAGCAGCGGCCAGCTGCAGGCCTGGTTCCAACCGAAAAAGTCCCTCGCCAACGGGCGCATTGTCGCCGCCGAAGCGCTGGTGCGCTGGATGCACCCCGAGCAGGGCGTAATGCTGCCCGCCGCGTTCCTGCCGGCGATCAAGGCGTTCGAGCTGGAAGAACGACTGCTGTGGGTGGTGCTCAAACAGGCGATCCACGCCCAGGAACGCTGGCGCCAGCGCGGTTATGAAATTCCGGTGTCGATCAACCTGCCCACCCACTTGCTCAACAGCCACGACCTGGCAGACCGCTTGCTGGAATTCGTACTGCACCACGACGGCATTCCGGGAATGATCTGCTTCGAATTGATGGAATGCTCGGTGCCCCAGGACATCAGCAATTTCTATGCCGGCGCCTGCCGCCTGCGCATCAAGGGCTTTGGGTTGTCCCAGGATGATTTCGGCAAGGGCTACAGTTCGTACTTGAACCTGGTGTCCACGCCATTTACCGAATTGAAGATCGACCAGGCGCTGGTGCAGGGCTGCAATGAAAACGAAGGCATGGCCCAGGCGTTGGCAAGCATCATCGCGCTGGGCCGCAAACTCGGGCTGACGGTGGTCGCCGAAGGGGTGGAAACACCGCAGCAACTGGCCCTGCTGCGCAAAGTTGACTGCAATCAGGTGCAAGGTTTCCTGATTTCTCACGCGGTGTCTTCCGAACAATTTCAACAACTTCTGAACAATGATGGCCCCGCGACATCTCATTAGCTGGCGGCCGTGGATTATCTGTTCGATAGTAAGGAGTAAGCTCCATCCAGTGCCGATTTATCCTGCGCTTGCGGAAACCCCTGATGAAGCACAACAACGCGGTCCTCGAAGCCTTTACCCGCAGCTCCGTGCGCCTGAACAAAGGCCTGATGGTGTTGATCGGAATCGCGTTGCTGTTGGTCCTGACCAATTACTGGTCGCTGCAACGCGGGGTCGAAACCCGCTACGGCGCCACCCGCTTTCATTTCGCGCGCCTGATGGAAAACCTGGAGGAACAGCAGTCATACCTCAAGAGCCTCACTCACCCGGGCATCCAGGCCGAACTGCTGCGCGCCACCAACGTCCAGGTCAGCCTGAAAAGCCGCATGGTCGAAAACCACCGCACGCTGTACGAAGGCCAGAAGTATTCGTTTTCGGTGCCGTTCAGCGTCAAGTTCGATGAGCAGCAGGTCAGCCCCGCCGCCAGGCCGCAGATCTTTGCCCTGGGCGCGCACCTGACCAGCTACTACAGCGCCTTCTGGTCCTCATCGCCGTACGAGGCGCCGCAAACCTTTCTGCTCAATCGCCAGACGCCGTACAACATCACCGTCCCGTCGGTGGGCTATCAGCGTCGAGAGAGCACCGAGGAAACCGGCAACCTGGTGGCGCTGGTCAATGCGGTGCAACAAACCCTCGAGCAGACGCCGCAACCGCTGGAACAGAACCGCGTGTACTGGCAAGCCGGCCCTGCCCCCGACCACCTGTTGGCTTACATTGGCCTGCCCCTCGCCGGCCAGGGCCAGGCGGTGGTCGGCACCGTGCTCGACGTGGCTCAGGTCGACGACGTACAGCGCGCCCTGGAGCATTCGGCATTTGATCGCTTCACCCTGATTGCCCCCGACGGCACCCGTTTGATCGGGCCCGAGACGCAAGCGACGCTCAGCGATGGCATACACATCAACGCCGACGGCTTTGAATTCAAGATCACCCAGGCCGGTGACCAGCCCTGGAGCGCGATCTATGGCTTGACCTACTCGCACTTCTTCCACTCGGCCTTATGGCCGCTGAGCAGCCTGGCGCTGTTTCTCGCCAGCCTGATAAGCCTGGGCTGGGCCGGCAGCCGCTGGTATCGGCGCCAAGTGATCACGCCCGCGCGCCTGGCCCACGAGCGCATTGCCGAAAGCGTGGCCTTCAGCCGCGTGATCATCGACACTGCGCCCACCGGCTTGTGCGTTGTACGGCGCAGCGACGGCGAGGTTTTGATCGAAAACCAACGCGCGCAACAGTGGCCGGGCACCACTCGCCTGGTGGCCGCCCTGGCCGGTGTGCACGACAGCGCCGAGAGTGGTGAAACGCACCTGGAGATCGAAGGCCGGCACTTGCAAGTCGGCTTTGTGTCCACCCGTTATCAGGCTGAAGACGTACGCCTGTACGCGTTCAATGACATCTCCCGGCATATCGACGACGCCCAGGCCTTGGAGGACGCCCGCCGCGCCGCCGATGCCGCCAACAAGGCCAAGACGCTGTTCCTGGCGACCATGAGTCATGAAATTCGCACCCCGCTGTATGGCGTGCTCGGCACTCTGGAGCTGCTCGGCCTGACCGACCTGGACCCCCATCAGCAAACATACTTGCACACGATCCAGCGTTCCTCTGCCACGCTGTTCCAACTGATCAGCGATGTGCTGGACGTGTCGAAGATCGAGTCCGGGCAAATGGCGATTGAAGCCGTCGAATTCTGCCCGCTGGACATGCTCGAAGACACCCTGCACACCTACTCGGCCTTCGCCCAACGCAAGGGTTTGCAGCTCTACAGTTGCATCGATCCGCAGTTGCCGGACTGTGTGATGGGCGACCCGATGCGTATCCGCCAGATCCTCAATAACCTGGTGAGCAACGCGCTGAAGTTCACCGATATCGGCCGTGTGGTGATCCGTGCCAGGGTCACGGCGCACGATGCCGAGCACGTCAACCTGGAGTGGCAAGTCACCGACTCCGGCGTGGGCATTCCCGAGGCGCAGCAGGCCAAGCTGTTCGATGTGTTTTACCAGGCGCCCGACACCGCCGGCGAAGGCGGCGCCGGGCTGGGGCTGCCGATTTGCCGCTGGCTGGCGCAGATGATGGACGGCGAGATCAAGGTGGTCAGTGAACCTGGCCTGGGCAGCAGCTTTACCCTGAAGATGCGCCTGGCGCTGTGCAGCGGCGTGCTGACCAACCCGCCGCTGATTGAGCCCAGCCCCACGCCCGTGTATGTGCAGGCGTCGGTACGCGAGTTGGCGCAGTCAGTGTGTGACTGGCTCAATCGCCTGGGCATTGGCGCAGCGCTGGCGGCCCCCAACCCGGAGCAGGACAGCCGCCACGCGGTGCTGGTCGACGTGTTGCCCAACGAGCCCGCCCGCCCCTGGCCCGGCCAGCGCGTGCTGTGCTTGCCGAGCGCACACAGCCCGCCGCTGCACACGGGCCAGGGCTGGGTCGTGGATATGCACGACGTGCGTGCCATCGCCACCACCGTGTCGCTGGCCCAGCACGGCAAACATGAGCAACCGCCGGCGGCCCAGCCACAAAGCGCCGGGCAGTTGGGGCTGCGCATCCTGGTGGCCGAGGACAACCCGGTCAACCAGGCGATTATCAAAGAACAGCTCGAGGCGCTCGGCTGCTCGGTGACCCTGGCCGCCAACGGCGAACAGGCGTTACAGCTGTGGCAACCGCAGGCCTTCGACCTGGTATTGACCGACGTGAACATGCCTGTGATGAATGGCTATGAGCTGGCCAAGGCGCTCAGGGCGCATGACCGGCAGTTGCCGATTATCGGCGTGACCGCCAACGCCATGCGCGAAGAAGGCGTGCGCTGCCTGGCGGTGGGCATGAATGCCTGGATCGTCAAGCCCTTGAGCCTGCAAACCTTGCGCGCGCAGTTGGTCAAGCTGTGCAAAGTCAAGCCACCGGTCGCACCACCGCCCGAGCCGTTCGACGACCGCGTGCAGCTGTCGGACAAGATGCGCCCGCTGTTCATCAGCAGCGTGCAGCAAGACTTACAGCGCATCGGCGCAGCCCTGGCGCAACGTGATGCACGCACCCTCGGCCAAATACTGCATTCGGCCGCCGGTGCGCTGGGTGCCGTGCAGGCGCTGAACCTGGCCCAGGCCTGCATCGAACTGGAAAGCGCACTGAACCGCGGCAGCCTCGACACCGCGCTTGAACTCAGGGTGAAGGCTGTGATGCAGCGACTGTCGGCCGTCCTGGAAACTCTCCAGCCCGGGCACACTTCCCTCACTTGAACTGGCACTACGGACGGCCCTTTATGAAAAAATTCAATGTGGTTATCGCGGACGATCACCCGATCGTGCTGCTCGGGGTACGCGAACTGGTGGAGCGTGACACGCGCTTCCAGGTCGTCGGCGAGGCGGTGTGTTCGGCGGGCTTGATCGAGCTGTTGCAGCGTCAGGGCGCCGACATTGTGATCACCGATTACAACATGCCGGGCGACTCGCCCTATGGCGATGGCCTGAAGCTGGTGGAGTACCTGAAACGGCATTTTCCGCAGGTACAGATCCTGATCCTGACGATGATTTCCAATCACCTGATCCTCACCCGCCTGCAGGAGCTGGGTGTGGTCGGCATCATCCAGAAAAGCCAGTTGCACACCGAGATCCAGCTGGCGCTCAAGGCGATTGCGCAACAGAGTGCCTATCGCAGCCTGGAACCGCCCAAAACCTCGGTGATCGAGACGCTCACGGCCATCGACGAGCGCTTTACCAGTTTGTCGCCCAAAGAGTTCGAGATCTTGCGCTTATTTATTTCCGGCATGAGCGTGAGTGATATTGCGCGCAGCCAGAACCGCAGTTCCAAGACCATCAGTGCGCAAAAGATATCGGCGATGCGCAAACTTGAAGTGAGCAGCGACCAGGACCTTCTCGCCTATTGCCTGGCGCGCAACATCTTCAACTAAGCACCACTCGCAAGCCATTCCTGGACAATGGCTTGGCCCTTTATTTGCCGGCCTCCCACCTGCCTTCCGGTGCAACTAACCCATCTCTTGCGCGGCTTATAAGAATCGTCTTATTCGCTCGCAGCGTCTCGCCGCTTACTCTTTCCTGGCAGTTCAACAACCGCATTTTCCAACTAACACTTACGGACATCATCATGAAGAAGTTTTCCCTGGCTGTTATCGCCTCGGCCATTATCGCCGCCTCCGGTAGCGCATTCGCCGTAGACCCGGCCCCCACGCCTACTCTGGGCGGCAGCGGTAAAATTACCTTCACCGGCGTGATCAACAACGACGCCTGCTCGGTAGACGGCGCCAACTCCGACCGCACTATTTCGGTGGACATGGGCAACGTTTCGATCAAGGACATGGGCACCGCGGAAAACCCAACCGCCGGCCGTGTGACCGCCAAAGACTTCAACTTGAACGTCAACTGCAATCAGGGCACCAAAGTCGCCATGATCTTTGACGCCAACAACGGTGGTTCGGGCCTGGTGACCGGCAAGAACGTACTGGCCCTGAACGCGGGTTCCGCTTCGGCTAAAAACGTCGGTATCGCCCTGCTCGACAGCAACGGCACACTGATCGACCTCAGCTCGGCCGCCACTGCGCGCATCGAAAGCACCATGCATGGCACCGGCTCTGCCGGCGGCGACGCCACCCTGAGCTTCGCGGCTGCCTACGTCACCACCGGTGCCGCCGGTGCGTCCACCGCAGGTCGCGGTGATGCCACCCTGCCGTTCATCCTGCAATACGAGTAACCCCGGCGCCCCGTGCACCGAACGCGCGAGGCCATGCGGCCTCGCCATTCTCTTTTGATAACACCGGATAACCCTCATGCTGCCTCGTTCTATCGCCGCATGCCTGGGGCTGCTGGGCATGCTTATGGCTACCCAGGCCGCCGCCAGCATTTCATTGAACGCCACCCGTATCGTGTTCGATGGCGACCACAAAGAAGCCAATATCACCGTGCGCAACGGTAACCAGGACGTGTTGATTCAGTCATGGGTCGACATGAACGATTCCAGTGGCAGCCGTGCGCCGTTTGCCGTCACCCCGCCATTGGCGCGGGTATTCGCCAAAGAACAGCAACTGCTGCGCATCTTGTATGAAGGCACTGGCATGCCCACGGACCGCGAGTCGGTGGTGTGGCTGAACGTGCAGGAAATCCCCAAGGCCAGTGAGGTCGAGAACACCTTGCAGTTGGCCATCCGCCAACGCATCAAGATTTTTTACCGCCCTGCCGGCCTGACCGGCAGTGCGTTGCAGGCCCCCGCGCAGCTCGAATGGACGCTGGTCAAACACGGCGCGCAAACGCTGTTGCGGGTGAAAAACCCGACGCTGTACCACGTGTCCATGGCCGACGTGAAGGTGCAGGCGCAACTGGCCAGCGACTCGACCATGATCGCGCCCGGCGAAGAAAAACAGTTCCCGCTCAAGGCGGCGCCAGCAGCCGGCGCGGTGCAACTGTCGTTTTCCAGCATCAATGACTACGGCGCGCAGAACCACTACACCGCGCCCCTGTCGAGCGTCGCTGTGCACGCGACCGAATCACGCCTCAACCCCTAAGCACTTTCTCTAACCCACAGGCTCACGTCGCGTGCGTGTTTGCGTGCCCGCCTGTTCGCCAACCAGGGATGTCACAGGTCTTCGCATGTCTTTTCTTTCCAGTAACAGGCCCGCGCGTGGCGCACTGAAGTTGCAGACGCTGTCGCTTGCGCTTGCCGCCAGCCTGCCGGCCTGGGCTATGGCCGATGAGGCAGCGGAAACCTTCAACACCACGTTCCTGCAAGGCTCGCAGTCACCCGTCGACCTGCAGCAGTTGCTCTCGGCCAACAGCGTGTTGCCGGGCAATTACCGCGTCGACCTGTACAGCAACGAAGTGCTGGTGGGCCGGCGCGATATCGACTTCAAACGCAACCCGAAAAACGACCGGGTTGAAGCCTGCCTGACCCTCGATTTGCTCAAGCAATTGGGCATCGACATGCACCGCCTGCAGGCCGCGGGCAAAGTCGACCCGCAGCAACCCCAGGAATGCTACGCCCTCGCCGACATGATCGAAGACGCCAACGTGCGCTACGACAGCAGCCGCCTGCGCCTGCTCGCAAGTATTCCGCAAGTGGCCATGCAGCGCGGCCTGCGCGGTTACGTCGACCCGCAGTTATGGGATGAAGGCGTGCCCGCCGCGTTCATCAACTACCAGCTCAACAGCAGCCGCACCGCTGGCGACTATAAGGCGCGCATCTCGAATAACCTGGGCCTGCGCAACGGCATCAACCTGGGCGCCTGGCGCCTGCGCAACGAGTCGAACCTGAGCGGCGGCACCGGGCGCTCGAACACCTTCACCAGCAACCGCACTTACCTGCAACACGACGTGACTGCGATCAAGGGCCAGTTCAGCGCCGGTGAGATTTTCTCTGACACCGACCTGTTCGACAGCGTGCGGTATCGCGGCCTCAAACTGGCCTCCGATGACGGCATGCGCGCCGACAGCGAACGCGGTTATGCCCCGGTGATTCGTGGCGTGGCGCAGACCAACGCGACCGTGGAAATCCGCCAGAACGACTACATCCTCTACACCGCCAACGTCGCGCCGGGGCCGTTCGAGATCAATGATATTTACCCCAGTGGCTCCAACGGCGACCTGCAAATCACCGTGATCGAAGCCGACGGCACGCGCCGGGTGACGACGCAGGCGTTTTCCAGCCTGCCGATCATGGTGCGTGAAGGCCAAGTGAAGTACAGCGTCTCGGCGGGTACGTTCAAGAGCAATGCCGAGGGCCTGGCGACCCCGCGTTTTCTCAGCGCCACCCTGGCGTATGGCTTGACCAGCAACCTCAGTGGGATTGTCGGGCTGCAAGCCAGCGAGGACTACAACGCGCTGTCGGTCGGCGCCGGCAAGAACACTTCGTTCGGCGCCTTCTCGTTGGATACCACCCACTCATCCAGCAAGGCGCAGGGCAAAACCACCCAGGGCAGCAGCGTGCGTGCGCTGTATGCAAAAACCTTTACCGGCACCGACACCAACTTCACCCTGGCCGCCTACCGCTACTCCACCGAGGGCTACCGCACCCTCACCGACCACGTAGAAGACAACAGCCAGGATGTGCGCGTGCGCACCGGCCATTCGAAAACCCGCACCGACCTGACCATCAACCAGAGCATCGGGCGCAACAGTGAATTCGGCAGCGTGTATGTGAACGCCAGCGACCAGCGCTACTGGAACCGTGGCGGCTCGCAGAGCTTTTCGGCCGGCTACACCAGCAACTGGGGCGACCTGAGTTACAACCTCGGCGTGACGCGCACCAAGCAAATCGTTGCCTGGGGCCAGCCGAGCAGCGACACCCAGTTGAACCTGTCCGTCTCGTTCCCGTTGGGCGGCCAGGCGCGTGCGCCACGCGCATTTGTCACCACCAGCCGGCAGCACGGCGACACCACCACACAGGCGGGCATCAACGGCTACGTCGCCGACACCAGCGACACGTTCTATTCGGTGCAGGCCGGCCACAGCGACACCAGCGGCGATTCCGGCTCGGTGAATATCAACAGCCGCACCTCGGTGGCGGACGTGAGCGTGGGTTACAGCCAGGGCCAGGGTTACAACTCGCAGAACCTCAACCTTGCCGGCTCCGTAGTCGCTCACGCAGGCGGCATCAACCTGGGGCAGACCGTCAGCGAGACCTTCGCGCTGGCTGAGGTGCCGGGCATCTCGGGGGCGAAAATCAGCAGCTACAGTGGCGTCGAGACCGGCCACAACGGCTACGCGGTGATCCCCAACGCCCAACCCTACCGAGTGAACTGGGTGAGCCTGGACACCCGCGACCTGGGCGGCGATGTGGAAATCACCAACGCCACCCAGCAAGTAGTGCCGCGTCGTGGCGCAATCGTGGTGGCGCACTACAGCGGCACCACCGGGCGGCGGGTGTTATTTGAGTTGTTTGATGCGCAGCATAAGCCGCTGTCGTTCGGGGCTTCGCTGGAAGACTCGGCTGGCAAGCAGCTGGCGATTGCGGACCCGAATGGTAATGCGCTGGCGTTGGTGGAGGAGGATCAGGGCACATTGGTTATCAAGTGGGGCGATCAGCAATGCAGCGCGACCTATGCATTGGCGCCGCAGAACAAGGCATTGAACTATGAGCGCCAGGCGTTGGTGTGTAAGCCTTGATTGTGTGGGCGATTCGGCTACTGTGCTGACCACGCGCCCACCCTCTTCGAGACTTGCCCCATGCGTAATCTGTTCTTCGCCGGCGTCTGCCTGCTGACCACCGCCCTCGCAGGCTGCCAGCAAAGCCCACCGGCCAACGACCAACTCGACGCTGTGCTCTGGACCCAAACCTCCATCGAACACGAGTTGATTTACCGCCAGCTGTTCGCCAACGCCACCCGCCAGCTCGACGTCGCCTTGGCCGACCCAACCTGGGACGCCCTGCCGTTTCCGCCCCGTAACTTGAGCGGCCTGCCGCCGGCAGTGGTGGTCGATATCGACGAAACCCTGCTCGACAACGTGCCGCTCAATGCCCGCGACATCATCAATAACCAGGTGTACTCCTACGACCGCTGGAACACCTGGGTTGACCAGGCCAAGGCCCAAGCCCTGCCCGGCGCAGTCGCGTTCCTGCAGGCCGCGCAGCAAAAAGGCATCAAGGTTTACTACCTCACAAACCGTGAACACAGCCAGGTCGCGGCCACCGTTGCCAACCTGCGACTGCGCGGTTTCCCGGTTGAAAGCGACGAGCAGGTGCTCGCTGCCAGCACGCCTACCGGCCATTGCGAAAGCGCCGGCTACGGCAAGAACTGCCGCCGCCAATGGGTCGCCAGCCACGCCCGCGTATTGTTGATGGCGGGCGATTCGCTGGGGGATTTCGTACAGGCCGAACACAACACACTCGCAGACCAGCGTAAGGCGGTTGCGCCCTATGTGAGTTGGCTGGGGCAACGTTGGTTTTTGCTGCCTAATCCGAGTTATGGCAACTGGTACAGCGCGCCGTATGGGGATGATGAGAAGTTGCCGTTTGAGCGTAAGCGCCAGTTGAAGCAGCAGGCGTTGCAGTTGGGGGGTCAGGGGGGGTGAGTACATATCCGTTGTTTGGGTTAGGGCGGGTATTGGTTCCGCCCTTACGGCGGGTCACTTTTGAAAAGAGCCCAAAAGTAACCAAAAGGCTCTTGCCCCACCACTCGGCACCTCGCCTCCGGCTCGGTGTGCCCTCACGCAGGCTTTGGAGCGGGGGCCGCCGCGATGGGCCATCCTTGGCCCAGCGCGGCTAAACCGGCGTCCTGCCGGTTTACCCCCGCTCCAAAGCCTGCGTTCGGCCAGCGTGGTTGACGGGGCGCCTAAGATCAAAATCAAGATCAAAAGCAAGAGCACGGCGGCCTAGTAGCCGACCTGAGTGGTTAGATCAAAAGCGAAAGCGAGGCGGCCTTACAGCCGACCTGTTTACTGAAGCTGTTCTCGGCTTATTGTGGGAGCGGGCTTGCTCGCGAATGCGGTGTGTCAGTCAGCTTATTTGTAACTGACACACCGCATTCGCGAGCAAGCCCGCTCCCACATTTTGAGCTCAGTACATCAGGTAGATGTGTGTGTACTCGGTCAAATGTGGGAGCTGGCTTGCCTGCGATGGTATCAACTGGGTATGCCTGATGTACCGAGGTGTCTGCATCGCAGGCAAGCCAGCTCCCACAGAAAAACAGCTCTGCTTCTGCCCTGTTTTTGCCCTGCTTTTGCTTCAACCACTCAGGTCGGCTACTAGGCCGCCGTGCTCTGCTTTTGATCTTGATTTTGATCTGACAGGCCCCGTTAACCACGATGGCCGCACGTAGGCACGGTGGAGCGGGTAAACCGGCAGGGATGCCGGTTTAGCCGCGCTGGGCCAGGGATGGCCCATCGCGGCGACCCGCGGAAACGGGCCGGAGTGCGGGCATGCCGAGCCTAGGCGAGGCACCGAGTGGTGGGGCAAAGACCTTTTGGTTACTTTTGGGGCGTTTGCCAAAAGTGACCCGCTGTAAGAGCGGAACCATACGAAGCCGTTACCGCAGCAACGGATATGTACTCCCCCCCAACCAGCAAAAAATCCCCCCCTCCCGCGGCCGAAAGCTGACGCTGCAGGTCGAAAAACACCTTGCTGGCCTTGTCGCGCACAAACACATCGTCCTCATAGGACTCAGGCGGTTCTGGCAGCGATGGCTTCAACTTCAACCAACGCACCCGGCAACGGCAAGGCCACCACTTGCAACGCGGTACGCGCCGGTTTGTTCGGCTGCTCAGGCGTGCCAAAGAACTGCGTATAACCCCGCTGCAACCCGGCAAAATCCAACTTACCGCCGGTCTCTTCGGCGCCGACCAGAAACACCCGCAACTGCACGATATCGCCCAGATCCAGATCCTGCTGTTGAAGAATCTTGCGCAGTTTGGTGAACACCGACACCGTCTGCACTTCGGTATTGCCATATGCCGCCGGCGTCCCTGCCAGCGCCCGCGCATCAGCCAGGTCGGGCAAGGTGCCACTGACGAAAATCAGGCTGGCCGAAGCCGGCACGGTGACAGTTTGCGAGATCGGGAAATCGCCGACACGGGTACGTTGAATGCTGTCGCTCATGAGGGTGCTCCTTAAGACACGGCCACTGCCGCAAGATGTGTTTGTTGAGTCACACGGTCAGCCAATTGCGCGACCACGTGCCGCGCCGAGTTGGCCGCCGATTCCTGCCAGATACCCACGCCGCTCTGCACCAGGCCATCGCCGGCGAAGTACACCCGGCCATGGGCTTGTTCGAGCAGGCTGCTTGCGTCAGCCGGAAAGTGTTCGCGCTGCAGCCACGGGCCTTCGCTGTAGGGAATCTGTTCCCAGGACACGGCCAGCGGGTTGCGCAGGTGTTTGGCATAACCCGGATGCAACAGCTCCACGGCTTCCTTGGAGGTGGCGTACTGCTGCTCGAACGGTTGCGCGCCAAACACGTCGGCGCCCTCCCCGGTTACATAACCGGCCACCAGCAAACCTTCGCGGGTGTTGAGGTCGTTACTGGGATACCAGAGCAGCCGCGCCGGGTGCTCGATCCACGAGAGGCCGCCGTAGGTGCGGTAGTCGGTTTCCCAGAAGCGCGGCGATTGCCACGCCACTTTGGTTGCCTGGTCGCTGCGCGTGGTGAGCAAGGCCGCCTTGATCGGGTCGCTGAAGTCGGTGTCGAGCTTGGCCAGCAGCGGCAGCGGCAACGTCGACACCAGGTAATCGGCGCGCACCACCTGTTCGCGGCCACTGCGCTTGTCGTGGTAAGTCACCGCGACGCCGTCTTCCAACTGACGGATCTGGCGAACCTGCGCGCCCAGTTGCACGTAATCGCTGACGCGCCGGTAGAAGGCGTCGGTGATGCGGTCCATGCCGCCGACCGGCTGGAACATGGTCGCCGAGAACTCAGGGAATTCAGTGTGCAGCAATGCGCCCCAAAGCTGCGGATGCAGCAAGCGGTCGAGCGCAAGCGGGCTGCGGCTGGCGGGCAATGCGCCGGGGTGCGCGGGCGACTCCAAATGACCGGCACGCAGGCTGCCCTCATAGGCCAGTTCTTGCGACAGATCGCCGTAGACCTGCAAGAACGCCAGCAAGCGCGTGCGTTCTTCGCCGCTCAACACATCATCGAGCGCATCGCGCTGCACGGCTTTGGCGAGCAAGCCGGACAAGTGCCCACGCGCATCGTTGATCGCCTGGCCGACGGTGAATGCCGGCTGTTGCAGGTCCGGGCGTACCTGGGCGCCATGGCTGCTGTTGACCAGCACTTCCAGCGGCACGCCCAGCTCGCTGCAGTAATCGAGAATCGTACGGTGCTGGCTGGGAATCCTGGCCGGGCCAGCGTTGAAATACAGGCCCTGATCAAATGCCACGGTTTGCGTGCGGCCGTCCTTGTAATCCACGCGGTCGCCATTGCGCAGAGTCCAGGTGCGCCCGCCAACCCGATCACGGGCTTCCAGCACGTGCACATCGAACCCGGCGCGGGTCAGTTCCAGGGCGGTGACCAGCCCGGCAATGCCGGCGCCCAGCACCAGCACCCGAGTGCCCTGCCCCAAACCGGCCTTGAGTGTCAGCGGTTGCGGGCGTCGGTGCGACGACGGCCCCAGGCCCAGTACCGCCAGTGCGTCCTTGACTGCCTGCTCACCGCCCACTGCGGCGATGCTCGACAGCGCTTCACGTCGTGTCAGTCCCATGTTCGCGACTCCTAGTCCGGCAGGCCCGGTGGGTTGATCAGCGACGTGTCGACGCGCTCGATATCCAGGCCCCAACGCTGCAGCACCTGTTCGTATTGGCCACCGGCAATCGCGCCTTCCAGCGCGGTGTGGATCGGCTGGACCAGGCCATTGTCCTTGCGCGTGGTCACGGCGATATCGGCTTTCAACGGCCAGCCACCATTGACCGTACCGACGCGCTTGATGCCGCCAGTGATCGCGGCCGAATAGGCGTACACCGAGTTAGGCCCGAACAGCGCATCGCTGCGCCCGGACTGCACCGCCAGTTGCGCGGCGGCCTGGTCGTCGAAGTACTGCAACAGCGCGGGCTTGATGCCGGCCTTTTCGTTGGCTTCGTTCCACGCCAGCAGGACTTTTTCCTGGTTGGTGCCGGAGCCGACGATGATCTTCAGCCCGGTAATGTCGGAGGCTTGTTTGATCTCGGTGATCTTGCTAGTGCTCTTGACGTAAAAGCCGAGCACATCCTGGCGGTAGGTGGCGAAGTCGAAGCGCTTCTTGCGCGCTTCGGTCACGGTGACATTGCTGATCACCGCGTCGTATTTGCCCGAGCTGACGCCGAGCGGCCAATCCTCCCAGCTGGTCTGCACCACGTTGAGTTGCAGGCCGAGACTGTCGGCGACCAGCTGCGCGGTGTCGGCCTCGCTGCCGATGGTGGTCTTGTCGTCATTGGCCAGCAGCGCCAAGGGTGGCCCGGCCACGCCAGACACGGCCACGGTGAACTTGCCCGGCTGGGCGAACTTGAAGCCCGGCGGGATCTGCGCGATGGCCGCTTCGTTACGCGGCACATGGATGCGCACGCGGTCTGGGCTGAGGTCAACCTGTTGCACAGCGTATGCGCTTTGCGCGGTGCTGACGGCAAGCGCCAGCAGGGCCACACGGGCGGTATTGATGAACATGGCAGTCACTCCTTGAACTAAAGCACTTTGCCGAGAAAGGCCACGGTGCGGGGATGTCGGGGTTGGCGGAAAATCTGTTCGGGCGGGCCTTCTTCGATCAGTTGGCCGTCGCACAAAAACACCACGTGGTCGGCCACCTCGCGGGCAAAACCGATTTCGTGGGTGACAATCACCAGGGTCACGCCCAATTGGGTCAGGCCCTTGATCACGTCGAGCACCTCGCCCACCAGTTCCGGGTCGAGTGCTGAAGTGGGTTCGTCAAACAGCAGCACTTTGGGGTCCAGCGCCAGGGCTCGGGCGATGGCGACCCGCTGTTGCTGGCCACCGGAGAGCTGGCGCGGGTAAGCATCGACCTTGTCCGCCAGGCCGACCTTGGCCAGCAGTTCGGACGCCTTGGCCTGCGCCTCGGCCTTGCTCCAGCGCTTGTGGGCCAACGGCGCCTCGGCGATGTTTTCCCAGGCGGTGAGGTGCGGGAACAGGTTGAAGTTCTGGAACACGAAGCCCACGTCAATGCGCCGCTTGAGAATCTCGCGCTCTTTCAATTCGTAGAGCAGGTCACCCTTGCGCCGGTAGCCGACATATTCACCGTCGATGGTGATGTGCCCGCTGTCGATTTTTTCCAGGTGGTTAATGGTGCGCAGCAAGGTGGATTTGCCCGAGCCGGAGGGCCCGAGAATCACCGTGACCTTACCCGGGTCGATGGTCAGGTCGATATCTTTGAGCACCTGCTGGTTGCCAAAGCGCTTACCCACGCCCTGGATCTGGATGCGCCCGGCGCGTGCTTCACTCATGGGTTTTCTCCTTGAGCCAGCGGCGGATGCGTTGCAGTGGTGTGGGCGGCAGCACGCGCGCAGTGCCACGCGCAAAATGACGCTCGACGTAATACTGGGCGCTGGTCAGCACGGTGGTGATGATCAAGTACCAGACGGTCGCCACGATCAGCAGCGGGATCACCGCCTGGGTGCGGTTGTAGATGACCTGCACGGTGTAGAACAGCTCGGGCAAGGCCAGCACGTAGACAATGGACGTGCCCTTGACCAGGCCGATGATTTCGTTGAAACCCGAGGGCAGGATCGAGCGCAAGGCCTGGGGCAGGATGATCCGGAAGATGCGTCGCGAGGCCGGCAAGCCCAGGGCCGCCGCGGCTTCATGCTGGCCGGCGTCCACACCGATAAGGCCGCCACGAATGATCTCCGCCGCATACGCCGCTTGCATCAGGCTCAGGCCCAACACCGCCACGGTGAATTGGCTGAGCACATCCACCGTCGACCACTCGGCGAACACCACGCTGGTGAACGGCACGCCGAGCACGATGTGGTCATACAGGTAGGCAAAGTTGTAGAGGATGATCAGCACCAACAGCGCCGGCATCGAGCGGAAAAACCAGATATAGCCCCAGGCCAACGCCGCCAGCAGCGGCGAGCCCGACAGCCGCGCCAGCGCCAGCGCAGTGCCGAGGATGATGCTGAACACGGTGCTGAGCAACGTCAGCAACAGCGTCTGGCCGAGGCCGCGCAGCACCGACGGCGAGAAGAACCACTGGCCGAACACGCCCCACTCCCAACGTGGGTTGGTGGCCAGCGAATGCACGATGGCGAGCAGCACCAGCGCGGCGAAAATCGACCCCGCCCAGCGCCAGGGGTGCCGGGCCGGCACCACGTGCAAGGCCTTGATCGGCGTTGCTACGCGGGCCTGGCGCACCGGGTAGTCGGTGACCTCATCAATCAGGTCATAGGTTTTGGCGACAATGGGCATGTTCTATTCCTCGCGGGTTGCGGCCTTAGAAGGCGTAAGTCAGCCGGGTGTAGTAGTACCCGCCGGTAAAACCGTAGGGCGAATACGTGCCGTAACTGGCGAGCATGGTGCTGCTCGGCACGCCTTGTTTCTTGGGGTAAACATCGAACAGGTTCTTGGCGCCGACGGCGATGTTGAGGGCTTTGGTGAGGTTGTAGCCAAGGTCGAGGTCGGTGATCCATTTGGCGCTGTAGACCCGGTCGAGGCTACGGTCGGCGGAGACGTTGACCTCTTTGTAGGCGCCGTAGCGGGTCAGGGCCAGGTTGAGGTTGAAGCGGTCGATGCTCCAGTCGCCGCCCAGGATCAGCTTGGTCTTGGGCTGCACATCGGTGATCAGGCCACGGGCCTGGCGGTCCATCAGGTCATAGGAGGTGCCGAGGATGTCGGTGGATGCCTTGTAGTTGAGGATCTTGGTCTGGTTCCAATTGAACGCCGCTGTCCACTTCAACGCGCCGTACTGGCCGATGTCCTGGTTGTAGTTGCTGACCAGGTCCACGCCTTTGGTGCGGGTGTCGGCGCCGTTGATGAAATACTGGCCGCCGGAGGTGGAGTTGATGCCGTTGTTCTGCAAGACCTGGGTGACTTGCGGGCCGAGCAAGGTGCCGGTCAGGGTGATGCGGTCACGCAGGTTGATCACGTAGGCGTCGGCGGTGAAGTTCAAACGGTCGGTGGGCGTCAGGGTGAAACCGAGGCTGAAGTTGGTCGAGCGCTCGGGCTTCAACTCTTGCGCGCCAAGGGCTTTGGCCGCCGCCGAACCCACTGGCAGCACGCCGTAGTTGATCGACTGATACACGCCGTCGACCACGCCATAGGTAGTCGAACGTGCGCTGAATAAGCTGTTGGCCAGGGACGGCGCACGGAAGCCATTGCTGACGGTGGCGCGCACGGCAAATTGCGGGGTGAAATCGTAGCGTGTGGTCAGTTTGCCGCTGCGGGTCGCGCCGACGCCTTCGTTGTAATGCTCGTAGCGCAACGCGGTGCCCACGTACCAGTCCGGCAATGGGTTGAAACCCACATCCACATAGCTGGCGAGGCTGTTGCGCGAGGCGCTGGTTTCTTCATCGGGTGAAATACCGTTGGTGACCTGCGCCCCGGACGACGCGCAATTGCCCGGCGCCACGCAGTAGCCGCCGTCGGCATAGGACGCGTAATCACCGGCCTGCACCTCGTAGGTGTCGCGCCGATGCTCGAAGCCGTAGGACAGGTCCAGCGGCTTTTGCAGGCCGACATCGAAGCCGCGCTTGAAGTCGAGGTTGGTGGTCAGCTCGGTGGAAATCCAGGTGCCGGAGGTAAAGCTGTTGGGCGTGTACTCGCCCAGCGACGGGTTCTGGTTGTGGGTGGTGCCCTGCTCCGCTTCGTTACGCCCGTAGGTGGTGGACAGGTCCCAGTCCCATGCGCCGACGGTGCCTTTGCCGCCGAACGCGGCCTGGAAGTCGTCCTCGTCGATGTACCAGGTTGGCGTATACCCGGCCGGGTAGCCATTGGGCCCGGTGGTAATGGTGTTGGTGATGGTCGGCAGGCGGAAGTTCTGCCCCTGCTCGGCCTTGCGCCGCGAGTAAGTGGTGAAGGAATACAGGCTCAAGCTGTCATCGATCGGCAGCTCGGCGTTATAACCCAGGGTCAGCAGGTTGGTCTTGGGCGTGCCGTAGCCGCCATACGTGGACTTGCCCGCCAAACCGTAGGCTTGCTCATAGGTGTAGCCGTTGGCGCTGGCCTTGTTGTCGTCATTCTGGCTGCGTGCATCCAGCGCAAGTTGCACGATGCCGCCGTTGCCGATTTCAAAACCCTTGTTGAGGCTTTGTTGCACGGTCTGTTTCTTGCCGTCGTAACCCTGGCCGACGTTGGTCACCGAGGTGCCGCTGGTGTCGGCCTTGAGGATCACGTTGATCACCCCGGCGATGGCATCCGAGCCATATTGGGCAGCGGCGCCGTCGCGCAGCACTTCCACATGGTCGATGGCGCTGATGGGAATAAGGTCTAAGTCAGCCGGCGCGGCGCCGGTGTTGATGCCGTTGATGTTCAAGGTGGCGCTGGTGTGGCGGCGCTTGCCGTTGACCAGCACCAGCACTTCGGCGGCACTCAGGCCACGCAGGTTGGGCGCACGGGCAATGCCGCTGGCGTCCCAACCGGTTTTTTCCGGCAGGGTCAGGGATGGGATGACGGCGCTCAGGGCTTCCATCAGGCCGGGCTTGCCGGTGCTTTGCAGTTGCTTGGCGCTGACCACATCGATTGGCACCGGGCTGCTGGTGACGGTGCGCTGCTCGGCGCCACGGTTGCCGGTGACCACCACGGTAGACAGGGTATCGTCCTGGGCCTGCGCCTGGGCCGTGCTTGCCAGCAGGGCCAGCGCCAGTGCGGTGGTGGGGTGTAAGACGTGTTTCATGGCCACTCCAAACTTTCCAGATCGCGAAGTCGGGCAGTCGCGCGGTTGTGCGCGGTGCTCGGGTTTTTCGAGGGTGTTGCGGCGATTTGGATCTAGGTGTGGGGCGAGCGAGGGGTTTGAATGGGCAACATACGTTGAACTCCGTTCCAACGATTCTGCCGCGGGGTCATTGCCCGGTTGTGGCGCGCAGAATCTGAATCACGCTGGGTACCATCCGAGGTCAGGGGTAGGCTGTTGCGATCAAACATAACGGAATGGATTTTAAAAATATAATGCTATTTGGGCATAAGCTAATATTCTCTACTTTCATTATTTATGAATTACTTTATTCATATTGGTAATGTTTTTTAGGTTAGGGTTGAGTTTGGTTGTGTACATATCCGTTGCTGCGGTAACGGCGGCTATTGGTTCCGCTCTTACAGCGGGTCACTTTTGGAAAAGAGCCCCAAAAGTAACCAAAAGGGCTCTTGCCCCACCACTCGGCACCTCGCTTAGGCTCGGTGTGCCCTCACGCAGGCTTTGGAGCGGGGGCCGCCGCGATGGGCCATCCTTGGCCCAGCGCGGCTAAACCGGCGTCCTGCCGGTTTACCCCCGCTCCAAAGCCTGCGTTCGGCCAGCGTGGTTGACGGGGCGCCTAAGATCAAAATCAAGATCAAGATCTACAGCACGGCGGCCTAGTAGCCGACCTGAGTGGTTGAATCAAAAGCAAAAGCAGAGGCGGCCTGACAGCCGACCTGTTCACTGAAGCTGTTCTCGGTCTAATTGTGGGAGCGGGCTTGCTCGCGAATGCGGTGTGTCAGTCAGCTCATTTGTAACTGGCCCACCGCATTCGCGAGCAAGCCCGCTCCCACATTTGGAGCTCAGTACATCAGGTAGATGTGTGTACTCGGTCAAATGTGGGAGCTGGCTTGTCGGACCGCCGAACCGCTGCGAAGGCATCAACTGGTTATGCCTGATGTACCGAGGTGTCTGCATCGCAGGCAAGCCAGCTCCCACAGAAAAGCAGCTCTGCTTTTGATCTGTTCTTGCTGTGCTGTTGCCCTGCTTTTGCTTCTACCACTCAGGTCGGCTACTAGGCCGCCGTGCTGTAGATTTTGATCTTGATCTGACAGGCCCTCTACCGCCATCGCAGACAACCCAGCCCCCACATTTTCTACCGCATTCCCTCACTTCATTTCCCCGGCCGCAGCAACTGCATCTGCTGCCGATAATCATCCGTCACCTGCCGCGCCTGGCTGCTACTGGTAATCACCCTGGGCGTAATCAACACAATCAACTCCGTGCGATCCTTGGACTTGCTGGTATTGCCAAACAACCACCGCAACCCAGGAATCTTGCCCAAATACGGCACAGCACTGACACTCTGCGCGTTGTCCTGCTTGATCAACCCGCCCAGCAATACGGTCTGCCCGCTTTGCACCGCCACCTGCGTCGACACCGACCGCGTCGAAATACGCGGATTCACCGGCGTATCACTCGTGCCACTCTGACTCTGCGCATCACTGACCTGCTGCTGAATATCCATATACACCAGCCCCCCCGGATTAATCCGCGGCACCACATCCAGAATCACCCCCGTCTGCACATACTCAACACTGCTCAAGGTCGTATCCGAGACCCCGGTATTCACCGTGGTCTGGCTGATCGGAATGTTATCCCCCACCTGAATCTGCGCCGGCTGGTTATTCATCACCACCAGCGACGGCGCCGACAACACCTGCGTACGCCCATTGGTCTCCAACGCATGCAACGCCACCTGCAAATTGGCGCTGACAAACGAATAAAACAACGAATCCGACGCCCCCAACCCCGCCCCGCCACCGCCCAGCGCACCCTGGCTACCAGACGCATTCGCCACCGTCTTACTGGCAGAGTTCCCCGCCAGCCGCCCCAAATACCACTGCACCCCAAGGTCCAGCTCCCCGGTCAACTTGACCTCAAGAATGCGCGTCTCGATCTGCACCTGAAGCGGCGGGTTATCCAGGCGCTTGATCGCCGCCTCGATCTCTTTCCATTGCGCCGGACGCGTGCGCACCAACAGTTGGTTACTGCTTTTCTGCGCCGTAATACGTGTACCGGCTTCCAGGCTGTTATCCGGCGCAGGCTGCGCAACATCAGACGCTTGCTCAGGCTCTTCGGCTGGCGGCGGCGTGTTCTGCAACCCACCGCCGCTGTTGCTGTTGAGCGACGACAAGGTGGTAGTGCGCAACCCCGGCGCGACCTTGGCCGGGGTGTCGTCCTTGATCGCATCATTGCCGTAGATCTGCCGCAGGTACTTGGCCAGGTCCGAAGCCTTCATATTGCGCACGTCGTAGACGTACATTTGCGGTTCATTACCGCCGCCTTCGTCGATGGTGCGAATCCAGTCACCCACCTCGCTGAGGTACTGCGGCTGCGAAGAAATCGCCACCACTGAATTGGTGCGTTCAATCGGCAAAAACCGCAGCATCCCCGCCAACGGCATGCCGCTGTCCGGGCCGAACATGGCTTGCAGCTCGGGCATCAACTCGGCCACCGACGCGCGTTGCAGGCCGAACACGCCCACCGACATACCCTTGAGCCAGTCCACATCAAAGGTGTCGATGGTCTCCTGGTAGTTGGCCAGTTCCTCCGGGGTGCCGGCCAGGCTGAGGATGTTGCGCGCCGGGTCCACCAGCAAAAAAGCATTCTCACGGGCAAACGGCTTGAGCAGTTTTTGCATCTCGGTGGCAGAGATATAGCGCAGGGGAAACAGCCGCGCCGACAGGCCGCTGGACGGCGCAGCCACATGCATTTGCGGCACCAGCTTACCGGCCACCGCCTGGTCGGCGGGCAGAATGACGTAGCGTTGGCCCTGGCGGATCATCGCGTTGTCGGTCCAGGACAAGAGGGTTTCGAGAATCGCCAGCGCCTGCTGCTTGTCCACCGGTTTGGAGGTGGAAAAGCTGACGTTGCCCTTCACGCCCTGGGCGATGCTGTAGTTTTCGTGCAGCAGGTCACCCATCACGCTGTTGATCACCGCCTCAATGGGTTGGTCGGCGAAGTTGAACACGATGTCACCACCCGCATCCTTCGCACTCGGTGTTGCGCCGGGCGGGCGCACGAATTGCTGGTTGCCGCGGATCACTTGGCGCTGTGGCGCTGACTTGGCCTCAGGCTGCGCGCTTTCAGGCGCAGGTGCCTCAGTGGGTGGGCGCTGTGAGCCGGTGCCCTGCATGGCTTCGTGCAGCAGGTCATCGTCCGGATCGAGGCGGTCGGGGAAGGCGCCGCAGCCGCCCAATGTAAGGGCGGCGGCCAGGCAAAACGTTGAGGTGCGCATATCGATCAAGGGAGGGGCTCGCGGGGAAGAGTAATCGGGGACCGGGTGGACGGCGGCGGCAGGCGCTTGGTGTAGAGGTTCAAGGTTTGCGTGCGGCCATCCAGGGCGAAACGGGCGTATTGCGGCGTGAGGTGTTCCAGGCGCCAGCCGTTGGGCAGCGTCTGGCCCAGGCGTACCGTCAAAGGGCGGCCATCGGCCTGTTTGAGCATCGCCATTTGCAGGTTGCCGGTGATCATGATGCCGCTGAGCGTCAGGTTGGCCAGGCCCGTGACCCGCGCTTTGCCCACCACGCTGTCCGGGCTGCGATCAGGGCTGAACAGCGGCGCTTGCCAAGTGGCAGCAAGGCTTTCCAGTGCCACGTTCGGCGCCACTTGCACGCTGGCCGAAGGCTGCGCGCGCGTGACCGGTTCGGGCAGCCATTGGGGCTCATCACCGAGGCTGCTGAGAATCACCGCCATCAACACGCCGAGTAACCCGGCCGAGCCGAGCAAGCCCCATTCCAAGGGGCGCAGCGCGCCGATCATCGCGCCACCTGCGGTTGCAGATAGCCGCGCACCAACAGGTGCACCAACAGTTTCCCCGCGCCACCCGTGGCAGGCGCCTGCTGGCCACGGCGAATGCGCAGCTCATCCACAAACAGAAACGGCGGCTGGTATTCCAGTTCATGCAGCACCGCTTCCAGGGGCTCGATGGCGCAGTTGAGCGTGAGGCTGACCTTGACCTGGCGATACGGCTCAGCCTCGTCCTGCTCCGGGGTGATGGGTTTGCGTTGCGTCAGGCTACAGCCGCCGCCCAGAGTGGCGTGGCTGTTGATCAGGTCGGCGAGGCGCTGCATCAGGTCGGCGGCCACCACGTCGGGGTCATCCCCCGGCAACAGGCTGGTGCTACTGGCCGGGTCTTGCTGCGCCAGCAGCAGTTGCTGGCGCAGCGCATCGCCTTGGCGCACCACACCCGCGTAGCGTTGCTGCTGCTCGCGCAATTGCTCGGCCTGTTCGCCCATGTCGCGCAAGGGGCCGGCGAACCAGCTGTCGATCAGCAGCCAGTAGGCCGCGCCGACGACTACAGCCAGCAACAGCAAGGCCGCGCCGCGACGTTCACGGGGTGTGAGGGGTCGGCGCATCGGCGGCCTCCTGGCGTAGGTGGGCGCGCAAGGCAAACTGGTCCTTGCCGGTGCGCGCATCAGGTTGAATCACCCCTTCGAACTGGGCGTTTTCCAGGCTGTGGCAGCCCTTGATGCGGGTGATCAACGCGCTGGCCTTGGCGCTTTGCCCCGAGACGGAAATTTCGCCCTCCTTGACGTCCAACTGGTCCAGCCAGGTGTCGGCGGGCAGGCAAGTGGTGAGGTCGTTGAGCAACGCGGCCAAGGGCGGCTGCGCCAGTTTGCGGCGGGTTAAATACTGCGCCGCGCCGCGGGTATTGAGCAGTTGCTGGCGCAAGGCGTGCACCTCGGCGACCTGGGCTTTTTGCTGCTGCACGCTGGCGTGCATGGCGTCGAGCACGCGCTGGCGGTCGTTGAGCCACAGCAACATCGCCGCAATCAACAAGGCGCCGCACAGCCATGGCAGGCTGCGTTGCAAGCCTTTACCGGCTGGGCGTTGGCGCGGGCGCAGGGGCGCGGGGAGCAAGTCGATGCCCAGGTTGTTCACATCCACACGATGGGGGTGCAAACCGAGGGCGGCGCAGTCGACAAGGATCTGGTCCAGCTGTTCGCGCAGGATCGCCACCAGCGTGACCTGCAGGTGCGTGGCTGTGCGTTGATCCTGACGTGCGACGAAGTACAGCTGGTCAGCCTCGAAGGGCGTGTAGCGATCCAGCTCGTAACCGACCACGGCGGTCAGGTTGCGCGCAGCCGCCAGTGGCAGTTGCACGGTTTGCAGCAGCACCGCGTCAGGCGCGAGCATCAGCACCTGGCGCGTGCTGCCAGGTGCGACGCGCGCTTTGAATGGCCAGTGGTAGACCTGCTCAGGCGGCTCGTGCAGCGCCAGCCAATTCGGCACACAGGCGCGCAGTTCCGCGAGCCACAGGCGCCAGCCTTGTTGCAGCAAGCTGCCGCGCCAATGCCGGGCGATGGGTTCGAGTCGATTCATTCTTGCCAACGCAGCACCCGGTAGGGTTGCGCGCTGTCCTCCGAGGGGCTCAATAAAACGGTGATTTGCAGGCGTGCCTGATAGCCGCCGGGGCGTTGTGCGTGGCTGTCGACCACCAGCACCTCGCCAGGGTCGGCGCCTTCGGCGTTCTGGCGCGGCAGGTTCAGCGCCTTGCGCATCAGCGGGCTGGCGAAGGCTGGATCAGGGCGATCAAGGTCACTCCACAAGGTGATTTCCGGCAGCAATTGGCTGTACAGCGTTTGCGTCATGCCGGGCAGTTGGCGCACTTCCTCCAGCACCCGAAACGGCGGCAGGCCTTGCTGGCGGCGCGCTTCCAGGGCCTTGATCAATTGGTCGGCCTGGGCCTGGGTGGCACCGCAGGCCAGGGCCAGGCGCGTGAAGTCATCCGCCTCGGCGTTGATCAGGTAGAGCTTGCCGCGCTCGCTGCGCAGGCTGACGTGCAGTTGGGCGTCGTCGAAGGTCAGCGGGATGTCACGGCCGTCGGCGACCCAGTGCCGATCAGCCATCGCCAAGGCGATTCCGGCTTCCGCCGCCAGCACGGTCTGGGTGTGCTGGCGCAACCACAGCGCCTGACGGCTTTCCAGCTGCACCCAACCGGCCAGGCCGCCGAGCAACACGCTGAGCAAAGCCAGCGCCCACAGCACCAGCAACAGGGCAGCGCCACGTTGGCGCCTCATTCTTCGAGTGCTCCGCTGGCGAGGTTCAGGCGCAGGGCGATGACTTGGGTGACCCACGGCAGTGGGCCGTCAAGGCCGGCGACGATGCGCACGGCTGAAGGCAATCGCCGGGGCCACGGCCACTCATTCATCCAGCCTGTGGCTTGGCCCAGCGGTGAGATACCGCGGTAACTGAACTGTAAATCTGCGACATTATTCAGCAGCACTTGCGGCTCACTGCGGGCGGCGTTGGTGTGGGTTTGCAGCTGAGAAAACGCCACCTGCAGCTTCCGCTCGACCCTTTGCACGGTAAAGCGCTGAATGCCGCCACCGAGCACACCCGGCAACGTCGCCACAAACTGCAAGCGCTCAGGCGTGCCGACAAAAAAACCCTGCGCCTGGCTATCGTCTTCGGTGACATCCAACGGCAGCGCCTCGCTGATCGCCGTGCGCAAAAACTGCTGCGCGGCGCGCATTTCATCCAGGCTGGCGGTGTAGCGCTGGGCTTTGGCCACGGCACGGTTGGCCCCCAGCAATGCGCCGCCCACCAGCACCAGCAACACCGCCAGCAAGCTCAATACCACGAGGATTTCCAGCACGGTAAAGCCCTGCTCGCGGCGCTTCACAGGCGCGCCTTCAAGGTACTGAAATGAGCGTGGTGCGGCCCTTCGCGGACGGTCAGGTCAAGACGAAACACCTGCGGCTGTTGCCGGGTGCTGGTCAGTTGCCAGTGGATGCCCTGCAGATTGCCCTGGCTGACGCCCTCGGCCAGCGGCCCCGCCGCTTCCTGATCCAGCACGGTAAGCGCCGCGTGAGTGAGGCGATCACTGTGAGCGACTTGCGACAGCGAACGTGCACTTTGGCCGAAAGCCACCAGCAACACCGTGCTGCATACCGCCATCAACGTCAGCGCGGCGAGCATTTCAAGCAAGGTAAAACCCGCTTGGCGCTTCATGGCAGCGCCTTGGACTGCACGCTGCCGGTCAGCCAGCCCACATCAATGCGCCAACGCCGAGTGCCGTTGGCCAACAGCAGGTTGCCGCCGGTGGAGCTGCCGTCGGGGTAGAACTCGATGGCGGAGCCGGACTGTTCAGCGGTGTGCAAGGTCACGTGCAGCTCGGGCGGCCAGCTTTGCTGCGTGCGGCCCGGCGCCTGGAAGGTCATCTTTTTCAGATCAAATTCAGTGCGCGCCGTCGCGCCGTTGATAACTGCCCCGGCCCGTGTGGTGCGCAGCGCGTCGACCAGTTGCCCAACCGCGCGACGCTCTTTGGCCACCTGCAAGCCTTGGCGCACGCCCAGCCCCAGCAACCCGGCGGCGAGGCCGATCAACAGGATGACCACCAGCATCTCCATTAGAGTAAAGCCGCGTTGGGTCATGCGCCGGTTATTCCCAATTGCCCAGGTCGGCGCTGTAGCCATCGCCGCCCGGTTGGCCGTCCTGGCCGAAAAAGATCAGGTCAAAGGCGCCGTGTTCCCCTGGGTAGCGATAGCCGAACGCGTGGCCGAACGGGTCTTTGAGGTCCGACGGTTTAGCATAGGGCCCGGCCCAGCTGGACGCGTTGGCGGGTTTGTCCACCAACTGCTGCAGGCTGTTGGGCGGCGCGCCGACGTCGAGCGCGTAGCTGTCGATTTTCATGCTCAGGCCGGCCAACTGCGCCTTGCCCGCGCCGTATTTGCCCTTGTCCACATTGCCGCCGACCTGGCGCACCACAATGGTGGCGACAATGCCCAGCAGCACGATCACCGCGAGCATTTCCAGCAGGGTGAAACCGCGTTGGCGGCGTGGGGTGATTACTCGCAATCGGCGCATCGGTTCAGCTCCTTGAAGGTTCATATATTGCTGGTCAGGCTCATCAGCGGCAGCATAATCGCCAGCATGATCACCGCCACCAGCACGGCCATGACCACGGTCAGGGACGGCACCAGCACGGCGAGCAGGCGCTCGATGCCGCGCTTGGCTTCGACGTCGAACACGTCGGCGACCTTGAGCAACATGCTGTCCAGTTCACCGGCCTGTTCGCCAACTTCAATCATTTGCAGGGCCAGGTCCGGCAGCAGCGGTTGCGCGCCGAACGCGCTGGCGAGGGTGCCGCCGCCTTTTACCGACTCCGCCGCGTCCGCCACTTGGGCCTGCAGCGCGCGGTTGGTGCAGACTTGGCGGGCGATGACCAGCGCTGGCAGGAGTGCCACGCCGTTGCTGAGCAAGGTGCCGAGGGTGCGTGTCAGGCGTGCGGCTTCGACCCGTTGCAGCAGTGGGCCGATCACGCGCAGGCCGAGCAGGCGGCGGTCGTAGCGCTGCCGACGCAGCGGATCGCGCAGGCGTGCCACCGCCATCCAGATGGCCGCGATCAGTGCAGCCAACACCACCAGGCCATAGGCGCCGAGGAACTCGCCAAGCGCCAGAATCACCTCGGTAATCAGTGGTATCGGCACGCCCAAGTCCTGGAAAATCGGCACGAATTGCGGCACCACGTACGCCAGCAATAACGCCAGCGAGCCCAATACGCCGACCACCAGAAACGCCGGGTAGATCAGCGCATTGATCACTTCGCCGCGCATTAATTGGCTGCGCTCCAGGTAGTCGCTGAGCTGGCGCAAGGTGCTCTCCAACGCGCCACCGGCCTCACCGGCACGCACCATGCTCAGGTACAGCGGCGAGAAGCTGCCGCCCTCTTCTTCCAGCGCGGCGGATAACGGCTTGCCCGCCTTGACGTGGTCGCGGATGCGCTCGATCAGCGCGCGCACCTGGGGTTGGCCGGGTTGCTTGAGCAACAGGCCCAGCGAGCGCTCCAGTGGCTGGCCGGCGCCCAGCAAGGTGGCCAGTTGCTGGGTAAAGCTCACCAGTGCCGCGCCCTTCAATTGCCCACGCGTGTTGCGCAACCTGGGGCTGCCCGCCGTTTCGATCTGCAACACCAGCAAACCGCGTTTGTGCAGCGCGGCGATGGCAGCAGCCTGGTCCGAAGCCTCCAGCGTGCCGTTGTGGGCCACGCCCTGGTTGTCCAGCGCGCGAAACTTGAACAGGCTCACGCGCCGTCCCCACGGGTGACGCGCAGCACTTCTTCCAACGAAGTGATGCCGGCCAGCGCCTGGCGCAAGCCTTCTTCATGCAAGGTGCGCAAACCGGCGCGGCGCGCGGCTTGTTCGAGCGTGGCGGCGTCGGCGCGGCGCATCAGCAGGCTGCGCAGTTCGTCGTTCATCACCAGCAATTCGGTGATTGCACTGCGGCCGTGGTAACTGCCCTTGTAGAGCAGGATCGGGCGTTGATCGGTCAAGCGATCCAGGCCATGTTCCTCGATCAGCTCCGCCGGTGCTGCAAATGCCATGCGCGTCGCCGGGTCGAGACGCCGCACCAGGCGCTGGGCGAGAATGCCGCTGACCGTCGAGGCGATCAGGTAGCTTTCCACGCCCATGTCCAACAACCGCGTGATGCTCGCTGCAGCGCTGTTGGTGTGCAGGGTTGAAAGCACGAGGTGGCCGGTGAGCGAGGATTGGATGGCGATGCGGCAGGTTTCCAGGTCGCGGATTTCGCCGACCATGATCACGTCCGGGTCCTGGCGCACGATGGAACGCAGCGCGCCAGCGAAGTCCAGGCCGATGGCCGGTTTGACCTGGATCTGGTTGATGCCTTCGAGCTGGTATTCCACCGGGTCTTCGACGGTGATGATCTTGCGCTCGGCGGTATTGAGCCGCGACAGCGCGGTGTAGAGCGTGGTGGTTTTGCCGGAGCCGGTGGGCCCGGTGACCAGCAGGATGCCGTGCGGGCGTTCGAGCAGGTCGAGAAAGGCCGCCAGGCGCTGCCCGTCAAAGCCCAGGCTCTGGAAGTCGAACTGCACAGTTTGCCGGTCGAGCAAACGCATCACCACCGACTCGCCGAAGCTGGTCGGCACGGTGGACACGCGCAAATCCAGTGCCTTGCCCTGGATGCGCAGCATGATCCGCCCGTCCTGGGGCAGACGGCGTTCGGCGATGTCCAGGCGCGCCATGATCTTCACCCGCGAGATCACCGCCGCCGACGAACTGGCCGGCGGCGCTTCGGCGTCGTGCAGCACGCCGTCGATGCGGTAGCGCACCTTGAGCTGGTTTTCGAACGGTTCGATATGAATATCCGACGCGCGCTGTTCCACCGCACGTTGCAGGATCAGGTTGACCAGGCGAATCACCGGCGCTTCGGAGGCCATGTCCTTGAGGTGTTCGATGTCTTCCAGCGCGCCACCTTGCTCATCGAGGTTTTCGATCAGGGTGCCCATGGCGGAGCGGCCCTGGCCGTAGTAGCGCTCGATCAGCGTGTCGACTTCCGTGCGCGGGCCGATGGCCAGCCACACCGGCACCTGGCAGGCGTAGGCCAGGGCCTGGAAGGGATAATGTTGCGCAGGGTTGGCGGCCAATACTCGCAAACCACCCTGGGCCCAGCCGATGGGCACCACTTGGTAGTGCCGCATAAAGCGCTCGGTGAGTGCCGGCAGCGGGTCAAGCAACGGCGGCGCGGCATCGGCCAACAGCAGTGGCGCGCCAAGCAAGTCCGCCCAGGCGCGGGCCAATTCGGTTTCCGAGACCAGCCCCAGGCGCGTGAGCAGGCCGAGCAGGTCGCTGCTGTCAGTGGACAGGCGCCGGGCGCGCTCCAGGTCGACAGGTTTGAGCCCGGCATGCCGCATCAGCCACGCGCACACGTGGTCGGTGTGCGGGATCTGCAAATGGCAGGCATCGATGGGCATTGACGACATGGTGTGGGGTGTCTAGTTGCGAGAAAGTATGGCCATTTGGAACTACTGAACACTGCGAGAACAGTGCCATTAGTTCGCCACGCCGCAGTCGGAGTTAACTGGGTTAATCGACTGGAAGTTGTAAATCTAGTTCCGGAAGGCGGGAAACAAACTGAAATGAATAAGCTGAAGCTGTCCCGGATTTCCGGTACAGCGCCCGATTTAAAGGCCTCGCAGACGAAAAAAGGGTCTGACTAATTGCAATTAGCCACTTCGCTGGTTATTGACGCCTATTCAAACAGCCCTTCAACACACTTCATCTTCATTGGATAAACCCTCCAAACTTTGAACGACGTCAGACGTGAGTGCGGGTACTTTTTTCCACCAGGCACATCGGCGTACCGGCCACCGGTTCACTCATGATCTGCACCTGCACATCAAACACCTGGCGCATCAGTTCGGCACTGATCACCGCTGACGGCGCACCGTCGGCGACCAACTGGCCGCCGTGCATCACCGCCAGGTGGTCAGCGTAGCGGCAGGCCTGGTTGATGTCGTGCAGCACGGTGATCACGGTTTTGCCCTCGGCGGCCAGTTCGCCCATCAGGTCGAGCAGTTCGACCTGATGGCTGATGTCGAGGTAGGTGGTGGGTTCGTCGAGCAATACCACCGGCGCGTTCTGCGCCAACACCATCGCCAGCCAGGCGCGTTGGCGCTGGCCGCCGGACAAGTCCGCCAGGGCGCGGTCGGCCAGCGCGTCCAGCTCCAGGCGCTGCATGGCTTGGGTCACGTGGGCTTGATCATTGCCGCTCAGGCGGCCCCACAACGCGTTATGCGGGCTACGGCCGTAGGCGACCAGTTGGCGCACGCTGACGCCTTCCGGCACCGGCAGCACTTGGGGCAAAAACGCGATTTGCTGTGCCAACTGGCGGGCGGACAGGCTGGCGTAGGCCTGGCCGTCCAGGGTCAATTGCCCCTGGGTGGGTTTGAGGATGCGCGCGAAGGCCTTGAGCAAGGTGGACTTGCCGCAGCCGTTCGGCCCGATCAACGCAGTGACCTTCCCGGCGGGCGGCGCGAACGACAACCCCTGCACGATGCGCGTGGCGCCGTAGCCGATGTCGAGTTGATGTGCTTGCAGAATACTCATGTCATCAGCCCTTGAACCGTGCCAGCAACCAAAGAAAATAGGGCGCGCCAATCACCGCCGTGAGAACCCCAGCCGGAATTTCGCTGGGCGCGATCAGCGTACGCCCGAGGGTATCGGCCAGTACCAGCAACAGCGCGCCGATCAGCATCGCCGCCGGCAACAGACACTGGTGATGCCCGCCGACCAGCCGCCGCGCCATGTGCGGCGCGACCAGGCCGATAAAACCAATCGGCCCGATCACCCCGACGCCCAGGCTGGTAAGCACCACCGCACAGGCCATCGCCCACCAGCGCGTGCGGCCCAGCGCGGTGCCCAGGCTGTGGGCGGCTTCGTCGCCGAGGGCGATCAGGTTCAGCGGTTTGGCCAGGCACAGGCCCAGTGGAATCAGCAGCAGGAACGGCAGCACCAGCGCCACGTGGTGCCAGTTACGGCTCCACAAACTGCCGGTGAGTGCGAGCAAGGCGGTGTTGATATCCAGCGGATGGGACAGGATCAGAAACTCGGTGACGCTGGACAAGGTCACCGCAATCGCCACCCCCGAGAGCGCAAACCGCACCCCGGAAAAACTCACGCCGGTGTTGTACAGCGCCAGCAGCAAGGCGCCACCGGCCCCGCCCAGGCAGGCCACCAACGGCAGCCAGGCAATCGGCATGTGCGGCCAGCTGATGATCGCCACCGTCAGCGCCAGCCCTGCGCCCTGAGTGACGCCGAGGATTTCCGGCGAGGCCAGCGGGTTGCGAATCACACCTTGCACAATCGCGCCGGCCAGGCCAAACGCGCAACCGGCCAGAATCGCGATCAGGCTACGCGGCAAGCGGTGGTTCCAGACTTCGAAGTCGAGGGTATCGTGGGCCAGCAGACGCTCCAGCACGGCTCCTGGATTAAGCCACACTGTGCCGGCGCTGAGACTGACGAAGGTCGCGACCAGCAACAAGCCGAGCAGCAGCCATAGGCGTAATCGTGGCTGGCTCATAGCGTGCGCCTGGCTAGAAAGAGGAAGAACGGCGCACCAATCAGCGCGGTGACCACACCCGCCGGGGTCTCCACCGGAAAAGCCACCGCACGGCTGAGCAAGTCGGCGCCCAGCACGATCACCGCGCCCAACGCCGCGCTCAGCGGGATCAACCAGCGGTAGTCATTGCCCAGAAACTGTCGAATGATATTCGGCGCGATCAGCCCGACAAACCCTATGGGGCCGACCGCGCAAACACTCGCGCCCACCAGCAACAGGCTGGCGATGAACACCTGCAAGCGCAGGCTGGCAATGCCCACGCCCAACGAGCGCGCAGCGTCTTCGCCGAGGTTGATCAGGTTCAGGCGCGGGGCGCACCACAGCGCCCACAGGCCGCCGATCAAGGTGCAAGGCCAGAGCAATTGCACCTGGGCGGCGCCGACATTGGCCAGGGAACCGGCCAGCCAGTTCAGCACGCTTTGTGCCTGGGCCTCGACCAAAATCACCGTGAGCCGGGTCAATGCCGCGCACAACGCGGCAACGGCCACGCCGGCCAATACCAGCCGACCTTGGGCGGTGGTCGGCGACCACGCGCCGCCCAGGCTGAATACGGTGACCCAGGCCAAGGCGCCGCCCAGGCAGGTCATCAACAATGCGCCACCGGCAAACGGCGGCGCGACTAATCCGGTCGAGAACAGTGCCAGCCCCAACGCCGCGCCCGCCGTCACGCCAAACAACGACGGCGATGCCAGGCGGTTGCGGGTAATGCCCTGCATCAGCGCCCCGGCCAGGCCCAGGCAGGCACCGACCAACGCCGCGCACACCGCGCGCGGCACCCGCAGCTGGGCGACGATATAGGCCATGTTGCCGCCCACGCTGCCCTGGTGAACCAAGCCGTTCCAGGCATCCGCCGCCGTAAGGGTGAACGGTGACCAGCTGTACAACGACAGCCAGAACAACATGGCGCCCAGCAGCACAATGCTTGCTGCCGCAAGACTGCGGCCCATGCTTATTGGCTCAATACGGCTTTGCCGCCTTTGAGGATTGCCAGGGCGTCTTCGGCGATTTGCTCCGAGGCCAGTACGCCACGGTTGCGCGCCCAGCTGTCGCCGTCAACTTCAGCCACTTGGTGGTTACGCACGGCACCGAGCACTTGCCACAGCGGCTGCTTGCTCCAGGTGTCGACGATGCTTGGGCGGCGGTAATGCCCCACCAGCAACCAACCCGGATCCAGCGCGAGCAGTTGTTCCAGGCTGACAAATTCGGTGGGGGCGGCCTTGGCACGCACCGACGGCACTTTCAGGCCAATGGCTTGGAGCACGCTGCCGGCGTAGGAGTCCGGGCCGTGCACCGAAAAACTGTCTTCCCGCGCAACACCGAACAGCACGCTGGCACCCGCCGGGATCTGTTTGGCGATTGCCTGCAAGTGCTCACGGTTCTGGGCGATGCGCGCCTCCATCTGCGGGCTTTTGCCCAGGGCCTTGCCGATCAGCTCGGCGGATTTGAGGCTGCCCTGGTAATCCTCGCCGCGTGACGGCAACAGCAAGGTCGGCGCGATGCTCGACAGGTCGCTGTACAAGGCTTGATGGCGATTGAGGTCGGCGACAATCAGGTCCGGCTTGAGCCGGGCGATTTCTTCGATACTCGGTTGCGAGCGCAAGCCCACGGATTTCCATTCGCCGATGGCCTGGCGCACGCGCGGCAAAACGCGGTTGGCGTCGCCATCATCGGCAGCACCGACTGGGGTGACGTCAACGGCGGCAAGGCTGTCGAGAAAGGAAAACTCCAGCACCACCACGCGCTTGGGCGCATCCGGCAAGTGCAGCGCATGCTGGCCGTCATTGAGGTCGATGGGCGCAGCGCTTAACACGCTTGAGGAGAACGCCAGGAGGCAGGCGGCAAGGGTCGGGATGGAGCGCAGCATTCGCATGACAAAGACCTCGGCGTTGGAACACCCCAGCTAGACAGGCCGGGGAAAACGGCGGGTACTATTCCATATCGGGGCGATGCAATCAAAAAACATTCTTATTAACGCTTTTTCATTTAGAGCCGCTGAACACATCCGGTGGCGAGGGAGCTTGCTCCCGCTGGGTCGCGAAGCGGCCCCTGTTCGGCTGATGGGTTCTTTCAGGGAAAACCCGATCGCCTGGGTTGGGGCTGCTGCGCAGCCCGGCGGGAGCAAGCTCCCTCGCCACAAAAAGCCGATCAACAACAGGTGCTAGAAATCGACTGTGGCCGACAACAAGTAGGTACGCGGTGTCGACAGGGTCAAACCCGGTTCGCTGTCATCCGAGGCCCCGGCCGAGCTCCAGTAGCGTTTATCGGCGACGTTCTCGACATTCGCCCGCAAGGTGATGTGTTTGTCATCGACCTTGAAGGCATAACGCGCGCCGACGTCGATGCGGTTCCAGGCGTCGATCTGCTTGACGTTGGACTGGTCCAGGTACTGCGAGCTGGAATAGATGCCCCGGCTGGTCAGGGTCAAGCCTTCGAGCGTCGGCACATCCCACTCGGCCCCCAGGTTGACGTTGTACTTGGGCGTGGCCGGCGCGCGGTTGCCGTCATAGCTGCCGTTGGTGGTGTGGGTCAGTTCGCTGTCGATGTACATCACGCCGCCGAGCAGGCGAAAACCCTTGAGCGGTTCGCCGAACACACTCAGTTCCACCCCGTCGTTCTGGCGCTTGCCATTGGGCCCGAACACCCGCGTGGTGGCGTTGGTTTCATAGGCCGGCTGCTTGATACGGAAGACGGCGGCGGTGACGGCAAAGGCCCCGGCGTCATATTTGGCGCCCACTTCGACCTGACGGCTGATAAACGGCGGGAAAATTTCGTCTTCGTTAATCGACGTAGACGGTGCGATCTTGCCTTGGCTCAGGCCTTCCATGTAGTTGGCGTACAACGACAACTTATCGGTGGCTTTGAAGAGGATGCCGCCCGATGGCGAGATTTTTTCCTCGTCATAGGCGGTGTCGCCTTTGACGTTGTCGGTCCAGTCATCGACCTTGACCCGCTGCCAGCGCGCGCCGAGGGTCAGCAGCAGGCGGTCGTCGAAGAAGCCCAGGGTGTCGGAGAGTGCTACGCCGCTGAACTTATTCTCTGTATAGACCTTGGAGTCGAAGCGCGTTGGCTGCGACGGCGTCGGCGTTTGCACCGGGTTGTAGAGGTTACTCGGTGGCGCCGCATAGCGCGCGCCGCCATTTTCAAAGTCCATATAAAAGTAGCTGGCCGCCAGGTTGAGCTCATGGCTGACGGGCCCCGTGTGGAACCAGCTGCGCGCGCCGGCAGTGGCGGTGCGCACGTTTTCGTCGCGGGTAAAATCACGCGGCTGCACGCTGAAATCCCCGGCGTTGTTGGTGACGGACACCGCGTGACGCAGGAAATCGTGATTACTTTTACGCGCGCCAACACCACCGTAGAGCATCACGCTGTCACTGAGGTCGAACTCACCGTTAACCGTGCCGAATGTATCGTTGGTGCTGGCCTTGCTCCACGATTGCGCGTAGTTGCGGCGCACATCGCTGGCACTTGGCACCCTGGCATTTGGGCCAATTTGTACACGCTCCTGCGGGGCGTCGGTGTCACGCTCGGTGTGGCCGATATCCGTGGAAAGACGCAGGCGTTCGCCGCGAAAATCCAGGCCCAGCACGGCCATCTCACGGTCGACACTCTGGTGGTCCCATTCGGTATCGCCGGACTGCTTCACGCCGTTGAAACGGATGCCGAATTTATTCTCCTCACCAAAACGCCGGCCCACATCCACCGCCCCACCCGCCTGGCTGCCGGAGGCCCAGGTGCCGGTAAACGAATTGATGTCTTTGTCGGTGGCGCGCTTGGGCACCACGTTGATCCCGCCACCCACGCTGCCGCGCGGTGAGATGCCGTTGATCAACTGGCTCGGGCCTTTGAGGATGTCGACGCGCTCGGCCATCTCCATGTCGATGGTGTACGTCGGTAATACGCCGTACAGGCCGTTGTAGGCCACATCACTGTTAAACAGGCTGAAACCGCGAATGGTGAACTGCTCATAGCGCCCGCCGGCCGGGTTGGTGGCGCGCACCGATGGGTCGCTGGCGATCAAGTCGCCGAGGGTGCGCGCCTGCTGGTTCTTCACCGATTGCTCGGTGTAGGTGGTCATGCTGAACGGCGTTTCCATAAAGTCCCGCGAGCCCAGCAGGCCTTGCGAGCCACGGCGCGCCACTTGGCCGCCCGCGTAGGTATCACCGCCCTCAAGCCCGGTGGTGGCGACGATGGAGGTCGGCGCCAATTGCAGGCTGCTGCCCTCCGGCACCGGCACCAGCCTATAGGCTTGATCACCCATCGGTTGCAGTTGCAGGCCAGAGCCTTGCAGCAAAAGGGCAAAGCCCTCTTCCACCGCGTACTCACCAGACAGGCCAGCGCTGCTGCGACCGCTGACCAGTGCCGGGTCCACCGACAGATTGACGCCCGAGAGCCCGGCAAAACGGGTCAATGCCGCACTCAGGCTACCGGCCGGCACCTGGACGCTACGGCGAGCGGCGCTGTCTTCGGCATAGCTGACCGGCATGAATAAGGGGCTGGCGCTGAGGCCTAGCATCAGGCTCAGGTTCAGCAACGGGCGCAAGCGCAAGGGTGAGACGGCGGGCATTGGCGGAAGCTCTCGATTTAATTCACTTGCCTGGAATGACAGGCGAGGTGAAAAAAAGGGACAGGCTGCGACAATTTTTCTACCGGCGGCTGAGTATCGAGGACCGGGCGCTGGTGTTTTTCGAGGCGTGAGGGTTATGCGCAGGCATGAAAAAGCCCTGAAAAACCCTAAATAGCAATAGCTTATGCATGACCTTATTATTCTTAGGTGCCACGGGCGTGATGGGAGTGCTCATGGAGGGCTTGCGCTGGCACTGGACGGTGATGATCGGGATAAGCGGGCTCACGCTCTATCAAGCTCTTCAGGCAGAAAAATCATCGACGGCCATGAAGTAACTGCTTGCGGATACCAAGGCTCGCCTTGACGAAGCAGCGGACGAGCTGAAAAACGAAACTGCAGAGGAACGGTTAAAGGTCCTGTTCACTGAGTCTGGCTGAGTTCCAGTGTCCAACGGAGCGTCTCGATGCTCGAACGTGCAACGCCTATCTGTACCTGTTGCTAATGGTAATTTGAATGCGGGGAATGATACGTTCAGTCTCCCGCCCGCATGCAGAGATGAGAGCATGGCTGCACTCGAGAAGCGCTATCCCCGCGAATCGTTCACTAGCAGGCTCGCTCGGATCTGCCAGAAGCTAGATGAGGCAGCTTTGCCTTACAACCCATTCGATGAAGAGCCAACCATCCGGTCACTCAAGCTCTCGCGAACAGGCATGCTTATTATCTGGGAAGCTCAGGATCCCCAGAGACGTTGGCGTATCGCGGTCTCGACAAAATCTGGTCTGCTGAAATGCTTGAACTTTTCAGTACGCACGAAAAGGCCAGAGAGTTTGCAGCCATGTTGGATAAAGGAAACGAGTCACTAGATACTGCGATTAGTAGAGCCGAAGGACTAGACCTGATCTCACTTTTTGCTTTAGTGGACGTCGTCGAGATCGGGGACCATCATCTCGTAATTACGCATGCCGGCGCTGCCCTCCCCCTGGTGATCAATCCTGCCCTTGTGCCCTCAACTTAGCCACTCCCTGCTAAATATGCCCAGCGTTCTCGCCAATGGTAAGCAAGGCACCACGTACATTGTCTCCGGCCATATCATGGCCCTGCTTCTCGACTAGAAGGGGCAGCTCCATCAGTGCGGCCTCAAGGGCGAGTTGGTTCTCGTAAATCCGTTCAAGCGTATCAGGAAGTGAGTGTTGTGGCGTGGAGATGGCTTCGACTCCGTTCGAGGGCATAGAAGGCGTAGCTTAGCTGAACGCTGGCGCGGTTGAAAAATCCCAGGCAAAGAAAAGCCCGCGATGGGGAGTAGCGGGCTTAAAGGGATGATCGCTAGGAGCTGGGGTAACCATAGGCGCCCACCTGTGAAAGGTTCGTGAAATATCGATCGTAATGCTCTCACACAACACTCAGTCATCAGCACCAATCGTGCCGCCCGTCTTCGGGGTAGAAACACGTAACTCTGGCAATGCGACGGCTTCAGGCCATTTAACCTCTTGCCGAGGGGTATCAGCGCTCGCCAATTTGCTGACCTTCGCATGAACATAAGCCACTTCCTGGCTAACGACATGGGCTACATAGGTCACGCCGGCACACGCACTCATAAAAGCGGTGATCCTGACGAGCCTGGTTGCAGTGGGTTTCATGCAGCCCCCTCCATACGGATGCGAGCACTGATCCTAACTGGTAAGGGCAGAAACAAGAAGCCCGCACTTTGGCGGGCGACGACGGTGTAATGGAATTCGATTTGAATGCTGGTCCGGGTTTGCCCCCAATACGCAGGGCATAATCTACGGCCAAGCTGAGACCGGTCTCTATACCTTAGTCAGCGAGCCTTCAAGTCGGTACAAGTCGAGGGTGGGGGTTGTGTAGAAAGAGAGCGATGTCTCGGCCGTGAAGTCGTCGATATGAACCACGGTCGCACCATCAGCTTCTTGCCAGGTGATCACGAAAGCGGTTGGTGAGATAGCCTTCCATTCGTAGTTGACCTTTCCTTTAGCGCCTTTGAGATCGCCGCCGATAATTTCATAGCTGAGGCTTTGGCCATCCTCAGCATAAATATTGAGCGCGCTTAAACCGTCGTAACGCACTTCAAACGTTTTGCCGGCGAATGGAGGTTTGGTTGCTGAAGTCGACATGAGGCAGGATCTTCCAGAGATGGGTGATCGCGCATCATGTGCTTGCCTAGTGCTCCCTAAACAGCGGTGTAAACACAAAACATATTTGACCTATAGGCACGAATTCAGGTGCTTTCGATATTCTCTTCGCATCGGTGGCCAAGGAGTATCTGCCGCATGCTCAGTGCTTAACGGCATCGAAATACAGATAACAAAAAGCCCGGCACTAGGCCGGGCTTCGATGTAACAGCACCCGAAACTAACGATGCTTGTTCTTGTGTTTATGCTTGTTGTTACCTTTGTGCTTCTTACCATCCGACCGATGATTGCTCTCATCATCCGCCAAGTTGTTTCCTAGCGCGCCACCCGCAGCGCCGCCCAGACCTGCACCGATAGTTGAGCCAGTCGTGCCGCCGAGGCGGTTACCAATGAGCGAGCCACCAGCCGAGCCGATACCGCCACCTAACGCGGCTTCCGCTCTGTTGCCTCTTTGAGCGCCGACAGCACTGCCGGCAGCACCACCTACGCCTGCGCCCACTGCCGCGCCGGTTGAGCCGCCGAGCTGTTGACCTACGATATTGCCAAGTGCACCACCAACGCCGCCTCCAAGAGCGGCTGTGCCATCTCCGGCTGCCATCGCTCCTTGCGAAATGAGGACACCCAAAACCAGGGTGGGTAGTGTCATTTTCATTTTTTGAACCTCGATGGGTTGTCAGCAGGCGCTCACGGTTTAAAGCACGCCTTACATTAGGACTAGAGTGAAAGTTTGAAGTTCTTTGTGGGCGATGCCTACAGGTGAATGGTTGTAACAAGATATGCCGTGATGGATGGCTACGCTAGAAATCGTCGCTCCGGGTTGCAGGCATTCCTGGACGGCTTTGGCTTCGAACGGCTTGGGGGAAGAGCGTCGTTGGCGCATGAAAATCCTAGCGATAAGGGCGATCGCGTCCGCTGAAAAATACGCGGACACCATCGTCCTTAATGCTGGCGTTCGGTAGGTCTCCCGGACGGTCAAAGTGTTTGAGATAATCAGCTCATCCAAATCACGGCTACCCACCAACACATTTTCAGCCGAGGACGCGATGGATAAAAGTGCTCGCTATTTTGCGTTGCATGTACGCTTACGGGGAGCTGAATAAGTGACAGTGCCAGATTCATAAATTTAAGCACGCTTTACACTCATTGTTTTTTGGAGCCTATTTCCTTTAGGAAATATATCAAAGCTCTGCTCCCTAACAACGGCGATCGAGCACCGGTAGCGTGTTAACCTGCATAGATAATGAAGGTTATTTAACCACGCTACACAATACAGATTAATTTTCGCAGGCGTACTCACAGAAGATATCTACTGGAGCGAGCCTTGTTTTTCTGCACGATACTTAAGCAAGGTCTAATGCGTTTCAATCAAGGCAACCAAACCCTTCCAGGCACAACCTAATCAATCTCGATCAGGAAGCGCCCACGGCGGACCTGCTTACGTTTACCGGAATACTCGGCGTCGGTGCAGGCCATCTGTTTCGTTGGGCCGAATCGTTAAATTCGTATGAGGTTAGTATTTCACCAGACCGGGAAGTTCTTTCAGAAGTTTCCTAGAAGCTGTAAATCATACCTAGCTCAGCAACAGTGTCACTATAGCTTCGGCTACCGAATCGGTTGGCAATCGCTCCAGTCAAGCTTATCCGAGAGGTGAAATCTCCTTCCACGCCCACTTTTATTTGTCCGACATTTCGATATCCGTCCTGAGACACCTTCACACCATCCATATTTACACCATACACTTGATCATTGTGAATCCATCCCGCCTCAACATATGGTTTAACCTCACTACTTACTGCCGAGCCTCCATCACTCTTCTTTAGGAATGCCTTCACGCCTAAGCTGGTGGAGATACCGCTCCCATCAATAAGCTTAACAACAGTTCCATTGGTTTCAATATGATCCTCAGCCTTTATACTAGACCAAGTCACTTTAGCTTTAGGCTGAATATCAACTGAGAAATCATTAAGCTTTGCAACCTCCACAATGTATCCAACTTCTACCGAAGCAATTGGACCGCTGGACTTATATTGCTCACCACTTAAGCCTTCACCTTTCACAGAGTTATCGAACCAATTATATTGGAGCACGCCATCAACATAGGTACCCATCTTATCTATGGAGTCTTCGTACCAGGTACCATAGGCACCTACCGAATAGCCCGAAACCCGCCCTTTCGAATCGTACGAGGTCAGCTTAGAGCTAGTATCATTAGTGCCGCTGCCATAACCTACTAAAGCGCCTAGACGCCACCCCCCTCCCTTTTCCGTTGCCCCTGACGCTACATCACTACCTATCATCATAGACTGACGGTCGGAGCGGGTATTAAGCTGACCACTATCATCTACACCTCGCGCATGACCTTTAACAGCTTTCATCCATAAGCTTGTTGACTTTTTTTCACCACTTAGCGGATCAATATAATCTCGCGGACCGGGCCGATCCTCTAAGTAGGAGTTAAATAGCACATTTGCCATTGCGAGGTTTGCAGAATACGAACCGGCCTCAGGTCGAATAGTTTGTAAGTCTGGCGCTCCTGGACGCTCAGGACTTCCGCTGTCCAAATACCAGTTCCCACTATTAGAGCCTACCCCCCTAACTAGAGAGTAGTCATAAGCGCCGGCTACAATTCGGCCAGCTTTTTCAAACTCCCCTAAAGAGTTCCCCTGGACGGTGATAAGCTCTATCCCGTTCAGCGTCGATGCACCAGACCCACCCAAATTATTGACGCTGACCTTTGTAAGCCCGGAGGTATCTCCGACGACTACCAAGCGATCCGTCAAGGACGTGTCACCCTCCAGCACGGAGTTGAATATCAACAACCCATTGTTCCCAATGTAGTCTCCATTAATTGTGAGAACTGTCCCAGCGTGAGCGCTCTGTAATGAAACAACACCGCTATTGGTCAAGCTCCCTATTTTTTGACTATACCCATTAAGAGATAACGTTCCGCCCTGGAGTACAGCATAGTCAGAGTTTTCACTAAAGACATTTTCGCCTCCAGCCTCAAGCACCCCGCCAGCCACAGTAGTTATCCCGCTATACGTATTAGCGCCAGTCAAAATGGTTCGGCCATTCACCACTAAAACTGAACCGTCCCCTTTGATAGCAGATCCGAACTCGTAATCGGATGTGACATGATTGAAAACGACACTAGCACCACCACTACCAAGCCAGACGCCTTCAGTTGCATTCAAAATCCCAGCCTCAGCCGGGGCACCAATATTTGAAGACCCTATATAAAGCACCCCATTTGAACCGGCATTTTCTGCCAAAATCAACTTTTCTGTGTTTAGCTGACCTTTATCCTGAAGCGTTACGGTCCCACTCCCGCTTTCACCCACAACCGTTACGCCAGTCGTGTTTACTGCCGAGCCGTCTCCCGAAATAAGCAACTCTCCAACCGAGTCACTCCCCGCACCGAGCCTTATAGTTCCGTCACCCGAAATTCCAGCATTTATAACACCCCCTCCCGTCACTCTAACGCTGCCTTGCGCAAAGTCCTGCCCTCCGATATTTAGCCCCTGTCCTATATCGATAGTACCGCCGTTACTGACCTGCACACGCCCGTTTGAATTCCCTTCCACCCCCACACTGAGCGACTCACCTACAGAAACAAGCGCTTGATCGTCAACAACCAACAGCCCCTTACCGTTAACGCCTACTTTGGTTTCTCCTGTACTGTCCCAGTGCGTACCTGCTTCCGAGACAACTATAACCCCCTCCGAACCATTATCTACTCCGAGCTGTCCAGATCCATCTCCAACTGAATGACTGGTGAGCTTAGCGCCGTTTCTAATATTTACCGCTCCATATGTGTAGGTCCCGACATTAAATCCATTCGGAATAACCGGAATAAAGGACCCAGTGATATTTAGAGGAGTGGGTCCATTGATAGAGATTGCATTTACATCTATTGAAATCACAAGAACCCAAGCCATCCCACAGCACTGTGACACTTTCATTTCTCAAACGCCTCATCAAACGATTTTATTTAAGACCAAAAAATATTCGCCCTCACTCACGCCATGAGCATCATCGTGCGTCATACGTGAAAACTTGAAATATTTAATTTAGCAGAGGTTCATACTTTTAGTGTATTTTTTGAGGAGCGTATAGACTGATCATATGAAGCAAGATGCAGGGAAGTTCCTACACTCCACTTGAATATCATAAAATCATGATTCCGAAGGATTAATTATCAAATCCAATTTTTAGCTAACGTGCGCCCTAGAGCCTCAGCACACGCTTCAGATCGTTCTCAGTATTGCGCGCCACATCCGTCACCTGGCTCTGAATGTTCGCCCGGTCCTTTCGAGCCAGTTGCTTGAGACCGGACAGGTCCACGTTGAAGCTATCGCGAGTCACAACGATTGCACCCTGCTCTCAGTTGCGTGGCTCGACCGCCGTCAAGCGTTTGCTCTGGTCGGCAGGTTGATGGGGCTGAACAGGAAGTCGTCCATTCCGGCCTATAACCTGCATCTGCCCCCCCCTGGATTGCTGCGGCCAGGTACGCCCGGGAGCTTGATGTTTCCGGTGAACGTCTGGTCGCACAGTGCTTTTTTTCGGCTGCCGAGGCCAGCGGCGCGTTTGGGACGGCTGTGAGCAGCAAGCCAGTCACTGCCCTGTGAGTTGCAGTTTTCAACGCATTCGCAATCATGAAATGTCACGGCTTGGGCAAATATATTATCTGGACTGGACTGTTGTGCTTTTTGTACGAGCCCGAGGGTTCCTCGTCAGGTTTCAAGCTCGGATACCATGCCCTGAACTGTGTGTTCGAAAGCCATTCAAGTTGCAACTGTTCGACTGCCAATCCGGGCGGACGAGCGTTGAATCCTATCAAGGACTTCACAACCGAATGGCATTCTTCCGATACGCCAGCATCAAGGATTCTGACCTCCAGTTGCTCGCCCCACGTAATGGAGCCGCTCTCAGGACAAATTCGAACCTGAGCGTGATATTTGCCATTGGATGAAGGAAGATCGTAAACGATTTTGTCAGGCCCGCAGGCTGTAAGCAGGACAGACGATACGAGTAAAGACAGGGCAGTCTTCTTCACGCAAATACTCCATCTTCAATCTAGTTCAGCGCCCAAGCGCGTAAAAGCCTCGGCGATTATTATGGGAAACCGCTTGTTCTACAAACATAATGCCTTTTTTCAATGATCAAAAGCCTGCGAAGTATGAATCGCACCCCTTTCTGTCGACTTATGTTTTTTGCTGCTGCAAGCGCCTCGTAGCAGCCATTGCCCCCATTATGGATGCACCTCTCCCACGCCGCAGAGCAAATGTCGACGTGCCATCCACAGGTTCTAAAAGGCGAACAGCGTCACCATTTGAGCAGTGTTCTTCACCAAGCCCTGGAAGCGCATTTTGAGTATAACCAAACTGGCGCTTGATCACCCGAAATGGATGCTCACCCTTGGCGCGAACCTGAGCCTTGCCTTTCTGGATCTTGCGTATCGCTTTGTACAATACGCGGCGTTTGCCATTTTTTGTAGGTGCTGCGCCGGGCTGTAACCTGCCAGATGACTTTGCGTCCCGCATGTTCCTCGCGCTTACAGGGCCAGGGCTGCCAGATTCAGCGCTATGCCTAGAACAACAAAGCCAAAGGCTATCGGTGCTTCGAACGGCATCCGTGAAGGAGTAAAAAATATGGCAAGCAATGCTCCGATTAGGATGCCGGGAAAGCTGTAGAGATAAATGAGCCATTCCATAGAATCTGTGATCACGATGTCGCAAAGGTACAAGTACAGCGCCATGGCTGCAGCGATTCCGCCAAGCGTCCCTCTTGATGCTTTGCATAGAATCGCTGCAAAAAGCACGGCGACTTGCGGCAACCAGTAGTGTGCAAAATTACCCAAGAAATACTCGTCTTTAGGGCTTATGTAGACGGCAGCGGTTAGGCCCAGAGCGATACCTATTACCGATATCAATATGCCAGTAGATCGTGGTGCGTTTTTTTCAGCTGAACTCATTCCTTGTGACCCTCTTGAATCCGCGTGATGGCGCGAAAAACCCCCATAGCTTTTGGCGCCCAAGCCGTGATGTTACAGCCTCGCCATGCCAATGAGTTTTTCCTTTGGGGCCGATCTGGACCTTGAAATCGAAGAAGTATAAACAGCTGCCCCCCCCTCCCCCTTCAATAGCACACATGTACTAGATAGCCACCGCTGGGCTCACCACCCAAAATGACCCACGAAATACAATAAGGAATTAGTACATCCGCCCTAATTTCCCTTGCGCACATGCCCCCACTAAACCAATACTTTTACCGCACACTTAAACCCATGCACTACTTCATCACAAGCCATGTATATTAAGATCAATACCTTTACACTCAGAAATTTTGTTAGAGCTTTATCAACCCACCTAAAGCATTATAAAACAGAATTAATTAACTCATCACAACCTAGCTTACAAATGCGAATAAACTTCAATTTTTACACGCTTATAGCAAGAACTATATCCTGCGACTAAGGCGCGCACAGGTAAAGTCTTCATTGTTTCCTGCTTGCTATTTTTAGTTAATTTCATACTTGCACGAGCATTCACTTATCACTCCAGCGAAACACGTCGCGATGATTTTTAGTATTGCATGCTTCGATTAGTGGATTAACAACCTCATTTCCAAAATTGGACTTCTACCACAAGTAACGATAGCCAATATTCACCGACTACGATTGCTCTGTATCTGCCCCTCTACGTAATCCCCATCGAGGAGTACTCTATGCTTATCAACCACTTTAACTACTATCACACCGCCAAATTCGACACGTGAAACCGGCAACTTGCTATTTAGTGTGACTAAATTGACCCTCACCAAGCTTATACCCGCACATTCAGCTACCCAAAAGGTACATTTTTTCGACTTTGGCGTCGGGACGCATCATGATCGTTGGCTCCTGAAAGAAATCGGGAGCACAGCGCCGGTCATCAGATTACGGTTTTGTATGTGCTTCATGGCGCGTTTACTCTGTATTTTTGCAAAGAAAGCTGGCCCAGTCGCCATACTGGCCAATAGACATTAGAACATCCGTACTATTTTCCCCAGCCTCGTTAAACATTAAGATTTGCTAACGTCCAAGGTGAACGCACGCTTTAGACAAACCGATGCGTAGAATATTGAAACTCATTGTAAGTCGACCGAGAGGACCGAAAAAATACCGGCAATCACCAAGAATATCCGAAACATAAAGAACATAAAGTTACTTTGCACACCATTTCCAATCTCACCGTATTAGGTGCCTTGGCATTCGACCTGACCGAATGCCAGGTCATCAAGCCAGCTGAGAGTGATCTTAAGAATCGAGCACAAACGACTATCAGCAAGCCAATTACCAACGCCTCAAACGTAAGAAACGACTTCAGTAACACCTATTTCACAGCTAAAACCGCCACAGCTGAATACATGTGCGAAACGCCGAGCGGTCCTATGGTTGCCCCCGCATCCATGATGCATGGGAATGGGCGACCAGTGCACCATAAAATAATCACATCCGCTGGTTGGCAGTCCCCAATAAAAGGCGGAAATGACTGTCTGTACAGATTATTGTGTCGAGTACTAAGTGGCGCTCCTTTTCATACGATATACAACCTTAGTTTAAAAAACAAAACATAAATGGAGAAACACCATGCTACCACTGCTCAAGTTAAATAAGTTTCTCACCATTCTGGCTTTGGCTAGCGCTGCCACTTGAGTGTTGGCAGAAGAAGCGGCCCCCATTGGCGACTGGTGGCTACGGCGGGTATCCTTCCGCACCCCCCACACAAAACGATAAGGAGTTCGTTCAATGTCTTCGATACATCGTCTATGCATTGGCATGGTGATCCTGGCCGTCAGCGCCTGCTCGACCACCCCCAATGATGTCCAGGTGGCCGCGCAGAAGCTGGTAGGCCAACCTGCTCAGGCTGCTTTTGCGGTATTTGGAAAGCCAGACCAGGGTATCGGACCCTCACCCTATACTTCCAGCGGCGGCTTCTACGCATGGAACCGCATTCAAACCCACACAACGCCTGAGAAAGTGTTCGTCCAGACCGGGGTCGAGTATGTGGGCCAGCGGCAGACCTATCTTGCCGGCACCACCGGCATCATGCCAGTTGGTACCGAAAACATTTATCGCAAGACCGGTTATGAAGTAAACAGGACGATCATCGACTACTTCTGCAGCATCACGGCGTTCACTGATAATCAGGATATGATCACCGACATTAGTGTGATCAACTGCAACGAGAAAGAATAATGGCGCGGCGGCGGACATCGCGCCTTCGCTATACGCTGACTAGGGCCGGTTGGAAGTAGGGAATACCGTTTGACCTACGATCGAGGCACGGAACTGACGTGCTACCCGGAGCTGATGGACCGCTTGAATATCGACGTGTGGTTTGCTGATCCACACGCGCCGTGGAAGCGCGTCAGCAACGAGAACACCAACGGATTGCTTCGGCAGTTCCTGCCCCAGGGCATTGATCTATCGGGCGCGAGCCAGGAGCATCTCAATCACGTTGCGATGCGCATGAACACACGTGCGCGTCAGACGCTTGGCTGGAAACGCCCGCCGAAGTGATCGACAAAGAGATCACCGAGTTCAAATCACGTGTTGCGCTTACTTCTTGAGACCGCCTCTACGGTAACGGCATCGCACACAAAAACATCATGTATGTCGCCGACCGCACCTCCGTGTTGCCGTCTCCAGTCACCAAGGGCGCGCAATTGGTGGCGGTGACCTTGGTCTATGAAGAGACGGGCAAGCCGATGTTCGACGCTTACAACCTTGAAGCCCAATGTCCAACGCGTAAGGTGCGCTTTCTCAACGGTCAATCTGTAGAGCGCATCGGCCACACTTTGCAGCATCTTAAAGTGAACAGTAAATGGCAGGACCCCAAGGAGTTCTGGGTCCGGCGTACGTTTGAGTTCGTCTGCATACTAGGTGAACAAGGCTCGATGGCAATAGGCAAGATGGATTATATGCAAATGATCAATGTAGCGAAGCAGATGTTCTTCAAATTGGTACCGATTCAGAAGAACAGACAGATGACCGAGGACCTGGATAATATACTGGGAAATAAACAATAATAATTTTCTTCAACGTAATTAGAGCGCTCTTTTAGCTCCGCTTGCGTAAGCGTTTTTACGTCACACGCAACAAAGAAATTCACAATGAATACATGGATTCGTTTTTTTGGCACTCATCACCCCCAGCGCTTTATTTATTAATGGATGCTCGCTAATTGCCCAGTCTCGCTGGAAAGGACGAGACCACCATCATGCAACAGGTACTTGTACACTTGACTGTTTCTGGCTGAGGTCTCGCAAGGTAGCGCGCAACTCGGATGGACGCACGGGTTTTGATAGGATACAGACCTGATGCTCGCTCAACTCCGCCTGGATCGTCTCGACGTCATGCCCGGTAAGTATCAGCGCCGGCACTGCCCAACCGCGCTGTTGGCGCAGATGATTTATGCACTCGATGCCAGTGGTGTGGTTACCCAAGTCATAGTCAGCGACGATGACATCACAGTCGCTGGCCAGGTCCCGGCCGGTCAGCTCAGCTTGCACCTCACAGCCCCAGCGCTCCAGCAGCGCCTGAGTGGCCAGCAGGACGTTATAGTCATCCTCAACCAGACACACTTTCAAACCGCTCAGCATCCCGGCCTGATGCACGTCTTCGCGAAGGTTTGCATTTTGTGGCGGTATCGCCAGCGATAAGCCATACAGGCAAACGGACGTGCCATGGCCCACACGCGAGCGTAAAGCCACTTCTAGATCCATCATAATGCCCAGACGCTTGACGATGGAAAGGCCCAGCCCAACGCCTTCAACGTCCTTATCCCGCTGATGACGCACACGATAAAATTCTTCGAATACTTTTAGCAGATGTTCCTCTTCAATCCCCCTCCCCTGATCGTAAACAACGATAGCCAGCCCGTCACCGCGCTTGCGCACGCCGATCAATACAGGCCGCTGGGCACCATACTTGAAACAATTGGAAAGTACATTTTGAACCATCGCGGAAAGAAGTATAGGGTCCGCTCGGACCCAGTGAGAGCAGGGCCGCAGGTGCAACTCAACACCCGCCCAGCGGGCAGCCTCGATATTCTGGTGTACGATATCTGTGAGAAAGCTCCCCAGTTGCAGGGTTTGATACTTGGGTATTACCCGGCCATTGTCTAACGTATAAAGATCGAGAATCGAACGGAAGAGTTGCGATACGTTGAGTAGAGAACGATCGATACTGTCAACCAAGCGCCGCTCTTCATCCCCCAGGCGCGATTCCCGCAGACACGCGGTGAATAGACCAATTGAGTGGATCGGTTGCCGCAAGTCATGGCTGGCCTGTGCCAAAAAACGAGACTTTTCTAGGTTGGCGGCAACAACTTCTTCCGATGCTTTGCGTGTACGTTCCAACAAAAGGTGAGCATAAATCGGAATAACCGTGCTGGTAATAATCAGCATCAGCACCATGAACGGTTGCGCCTGCCAAAAAGGCGTCAGCCAGTAGACAATCAACAAAGCCAACAACGCTAGTGCAGTGGCAATTGCAAGGTAGCGCGAGCCATAGCGCATACCGTTGCCCAAATTGACCCAGACCATTACCGCATAGAGAGGCAACGCTGCTTCTGCGCCAACCACCAGACCGAACGAGGTCCCCGCGTAGTCGTGTACCATCCCTATGATCCGCCGTAACGGATAATGTCCTAGCCAATTAGCAATGACATAGCGAAAACCAATGGAAGCTACCAGGAACCCGGCGATGTAGAGGATTATGGGCAGATAAGTGTCCACAGTATGCCCAGGCAGAAAGCCCAGTATGCTGATATACACAATGGCGCAAGCAGCCACAATGATGCGCAAGTTTGCTTGGTGGAGTTCGGTGTTTTTCTCAGATTTCATGGGGGAGCATCCCTACGGCGTAACCGGTAGATCAATGATATGCGCCACGTGTAGCCATCGAACGGTGCTACAGTAATACGCCTAACTCAGGGTAGAACTAGATATGCCATGTAGAATCATTATTGCCGACGATCACCCCATGTTTCGCGAGGCCATGTTACGCACCGTACAGCGACTGCTACCCGAGGCGACAGTGGAACAAGCCGGGGACCTCGAGACTGTAAAGTCTCTGATCGAAACGAGCGAGGAAGTCGACACGCTGATTCTCGACCTGCGCTTTCCAGGCTTGACCTGCATGAGCCAATTGAGTGAGCTGAGACAGCAGTTACGGCGCACCACGTTAATAGTGGTATCAATGGTTGATGACCCAAGGTTGATCGAACAGCTCATGGCTTTAGGTATTGACGGTTTTATCGGTAAAAACATTACTCCTGACGAAATCGGCCAGGCGCTGCTGGCGATCAGAGAAGGCGATGTGGTAGTCAAGTTCGCGCCCTCGGGCCTGCTGCCACTGCAAACCAACACACTTACAGCCCGCCAGCAAGAAGTATTGCGCCTTGTCGCAGAAGGCAAAACCAACAAGGAAATCGCCAAGGAATTACACATTTCTCCCTTTACCGTGAGAATTCATGTGTCGGCGCTGCTACGTTGCTTGAACGTGCCATCGCGGTCAGCGGCTGCGGTAAGGTATATGGAAACCGGTTAAGGGACCTATTCAAAAACTTAAACTTTAAGAGTTGCCCGTGACCACCTTCCTTGGGGGCTACCGAGCCTTCTTTGACCATGGGCTTTCTCCTTGCGGTTGTGGCCGTGAGGCCTATTCGAGTACCACTTCGAGATCGAGGTGGCACAGCCTGCGATAGATCTCTTCCTTGCGTTCGCGCACTGCATGGGTCTGCGGCAACAACTCGCAACAACTATGCAGTAGATGGAGCATCTTCGAGCGCAAGGTCCGACTCCCAAGCGTGAAGACTTGAGTCCTGTAATGTTTGGTCAAGGGTTTCCAGCTGGGTCTTGGCCAGTTCATATTTCTTCGCCAGAAAGCACAGGCGTGCCAGGGCGAACTGCCAAAAGAATCGAACCCGGCCAACCCGAGCCTCATAAAGGCCCAGCCATTACAACAACCCACTCACATGTAGCATGTTTACATGCCAATAAGCCGAGAGAAAATTTGCGCACATCCAGCGGGATCATATACTCACGCCCGCTACGAGAGACGTAGGAAACTTCCTAAACTCACTAATGAAATTTCCTGTGGGATCTGTATCACTCAACAGTCCCAGCTCTACAACATGGCAAATAGTTGCACACTCAGCTTTGAAAAAAACTGTGGATAACCCCCTGCAAGACATGAAAGCCCCGCCCCCAGGCAAGCGTGCAAGAATTTGCACATCGCTGAGCAAGAATCTGCGCGACACTCTTCATCTAATTCAGATAAAAACCAGGGATATCTTCTTTGACACCCACTAGGGATGGTCTGAAGTAGCCATGTATTTCTGGCTGACTTCGGCCACCATCGATTTTGAAAGTGGCGAGTCGATCCCAAACGCTCAGATCACTGACTCATTCCTGTCTTTTTAGCCGCTGCGAGCACCTCGCGGCGTCTATTCCCGACATTACAGGCGCACCTCTCCTGCATTGCTCAATAAATGTCGGAGGGCCATCCATAGATTCAACAATGCAAACAGCGTCACCAACTGCGCCGTGTTCTTGGCCAGGCCACGGAAGCGAGTTTTCAGATAACCGAACTGACGCTTGATCACCCGGAACGGGTGCTCAACCTTCGTGACTTACGCCTTGGCTTTTTCGATCTTGCGCTTGGCTTTGTACAGGGCGCTGCGCTTGCCCAGCTTCTGGTAGGTGCTGCGCCGTGCCGCGATCTGCCAGATGACCTCGCGACCTTCATGCTCGGGACGCTGCTCCACGCCGGTATAGCCGGCATCCGCACAGACCACGTTTTCGTCGCCGTGCAGCAGCTTATCGACCTGAGTGACATCGGCCACATTGGCTGCAGTGCCCACCACGCTATGCACCAGGCCTGATTCATCATCCGACCCGAAATAGGCCTTCATGCCGAAGTACCATTGATTGCCTTTCTTGGCCTGGTGCATTTCCGGGTCGCGCTTGCCACCCCTATTCTTGGTCGACGCTGGCGCATCGATCAGCGCTGCATCGACGATGGTGCCCTGGCGCAGCGCGCAGACCACGATCCCCAGATAACCATTGATCACCGCAAGAATCCCTGCCGCCAACTCGTGCTTTTCCAGCAAACGACGGAAGTTGAGGATGGTGGTTTCGTCAGGAATGCGCTCCAGGCTCAGCCCCGCAAACTGGCGCAGAATCGTCGTCTCGCACAGGGCTCCTCCATCGCAGGGGCGCTGTAGCCGAACCAGTTTTGCATGAGGCGAGCCCGCAGCATCTCCATCAACAGATAGGCAGGACGGCCGCCTTCGCCCTTCGGGTATGGGGTTCGATCAGGGCAATCAAACCCTTCCAGGGTACCACCCGATCCATCTCGATCAGGAACAACTCTTTGCGGGTCTGCTTAGGCTTGCCGGCGTATTCGGCATAGGTGAAGGTATCTGCTTCACCGGGAAACTCGTCGGGTGGAATCTGGGGATTTTGCCTAAATTTGGAAGTCTTCTTCAGCGTTTCCCTTGGTGCCGGGTTTGCACGTCGCAATCAGCTCCAGCTTACCGTCAATGACGTCCGCAACGGCGCGGGTTTGATACAGCTCCCCGCTGGCCCAGTCCTGAGAAAGACTGCAGACCCGGTTGTTATTCTGATGAAAACGAGCCCCGAAACACCCGTAAGCATAGGCATAGGCTTACGGCACAAACTCACATGCAACGTTACTTCCCGCGAAACGGCCGCCAGTAAATCCTGCATCAGACGTACGTTGGTCAATGGCTCGCTGAACCAGCTCAGGTTTCTCCGATGCCTGATCTGACACCCGGCCCTGCTGCCGGGTACGCCCCTGAATAGCATTCAGTACGATATTACTCTGCGCCTGCCGGGTGTACGGCTCACCCGTCGCCGCATTAATGCTGTCGCGCAGCCCCCCAAGGCTCTGATCTTTTGCGGCAATCCAGCGACGCTGGCTCGCAACCAGCATGCTGCGAATATCGGCTTCATTGGTGCTCTTCAGGATCGACGCATAGGCTTTACCCATAGCAGCGTCAGCAGTGACTAGGCGGGAATCGGCGCATATCAAATGTTCTATTTCGGCTGATGCCTTACCACAATCCATGGACCGTGCCAGAGCATGCTGAAAGGTGAAAGCCAGAAAAAAGAACTGCAACAGCGGGGTACTTCATTAAGCGGATCCTTTGTAATCCTTGAATGCCATCCTCGAACCTGATGTTTCCCGGGACACTGTTGATCGGGATTTACAGACAGCCCTCTTCCCGGTAGTTGCCGTCTATGTAAGCAAGCGTGTCACCCGGCCCAAGCTGCCAACGGACCCGGGCATTAACTTTGCACAGTACCCATCCCTCACTTCGCACAGCACCGTAATAACCAGCACTCTCAAACCACGTGGGTTTAAAACCTTCCATGTAAAGTTCGAAAATGAACTCATCAACGGGCATACCCAGTGGAAAACGGGCGCGCAGACGACTGTCGAATTCCGCAGACGCTCCGCTCCATGACGCGGGCAAACTAGCTGTTAGAAAAGATGGGTATCGCCCCGAGTCCCACATCAGGGCGATGACAATTCCGATAACGATCCCTGAACCGCATAGAGCTATATACAGAAAAAATCTTCTAACGCTCCGCGAAAATCCTAGCTCCATGGATAACTCCTTCATGGGTTCTGATCGTGCGCGCCTGTCATGACTCGCGTTTACTGGTCGACTTAGAAAAGGTGTGGCCAATCATGACAACTAACTCATTCATGCCACGCCGTTTTCAATAGCACATGTGTGCTATTTGTTCAGGTGCGCGCTGGGTATATAAAGCCTCTATCAATGCCCATCATGCGCATCGCTGATCTGTTAGTTATCTATGAAGGATGTTTTATGCACCATCGCTTGCTGACGACTCTGGCTCTTGCTTTAAGTGCGGTCACTGCTTTCCAGGCTCAGGCGAGTGAGGATGACTCCTGCGCACCGATCTGGTCGGTCAACAAGAAGCAATTCAGTGCTTGCAGCAATTTTCCTTTTCTCAGTCCCAGCAATCACAGCTCCGTCAACTTACGCCTCTTACTGGCAGACTCCGGCAAACTGCCGCTGACGCCCACGCCACTGAGCAAAGATGACATCGCAGAAGGCTATGGTGAGGTGCCTTTCGCCTACTATCGCCTTCAACCCGCGTCAGACGCTGTGGGCGCAAAATCTCCCGACAGCGTAAAAGGCCAGAGCCTTGATGGGTTGCTGAAAACCTTGGGAATCAAACGCGAGCAGGCAGAGGTCGCCAGCTCGACCCTGGTCGACGGTGAAGGCAGTCGTTGCCGTAGCAACAATGAACAGACAGCCGGAAATTTCATTCAGGCACTGATAAACACGCCGGACCTTTCCCCCGCTGAACGCTCAGCACTTGGCACGAGCCGGTTGCATATGCTCTCGGCTTGTACCTGGGAGCCAGAGCAACTTAAAAGCGTGCTGCCCGTTGATGTGCAGTCCGCCGCAGGTAAGTCTTTTTCCACCTACCTGCAGGCTGCGGGCGATTTTTACAGTGGGCGCTTCCTCGAAGCCACCTATGGTTTCACGTCACTCGCGGATAATGCCAATCCGTGGCTGAAAGACACATCCCTGTACATGATCGGCCGCAGCGAGTTGAACCTGGCTCAGGAGAAAGCCTTTGAGTACGGCGAGCTGAAGCCTGACCGGGTCGATGTGGCTGCTGCGCAACGCGCCGAAGCGGCGTTCAACAAGTACCTTGAAAACTCCCCCTCGGGCGCATATTCCGCCACCGCCCGTGGCCTGCTGCGCCGTGTCCACTGGCTGGTCCAGGACACCAACAAGCTCGCTGCCGAATACGAGATGCTGCTTACCGACATCGACAAAGTCACTCAAACCGACAGCGCCGCCTACAATGCGCTGATTCGCGAACTGGATCTGAAGCTGATCACCCCCAATAAAGCGCCTGTCAACTCGCCGCTGATCACGGCGGTCAATGACCTGATGTGGATGCGCGCGGGGATATCGAACACGTTGACTGAATCAGCCCTGCTCCAGCAAAAGGACATTTTTGCTAAACACCCCGCACTGTTCAGGTACCTGCAAGCGGCAGTTGCCTTCCATACCGAAAAAAATCCGAAGCGCGCGCTGCAACTGTTGCCTGCCGACGTGCCCGACACACTTGGCTATGTCGCGTTCAGCCAGCAAATGTTGCGCGGCCTGGCGCTTGAGGACATCAAGGATGACAAGACGGCACAGCAACTCTGGCTGCAATTGTTGACCAAGGCCCAATTGCCTTTGCAGCAAGAGCAACTGCAACTCGTGCTGGCGATGAACTATGAGCGTAACGGCCAGGTAGCGGAGGCATTCCGCGCAAACTCACCGATCAATAACGAGAAAGTGCGGTATATCCTGCTCGGCAAATCGGCCAATACAGACTTGCTGCGTCAACAGGTTACTCAAGGGCCCAGCAAAACTGAACGCGACACCGCCCTCTTTCTGCTGCTCTATAAAGAATTGATGTACGGTCAGTTTGCAGCGTTTGCCAAGGACCTGAAACAACTGCCTGATCAGGTGCCTTATACCAAGCTCAGTTACAGCCTGGGCTATCAATATGATCGGGGCCATTCACTGGCACTGTTTAAATGGAACGGTGAAAAGGCGGAATCCGGTTACCGTTGCCCAAGCATTGCCGAAACTGCGGCAACGCTGGACGAAAACCCGGAAAACAGCCATGGCTTGATTTGCATGGCCGAGTTCATGTTGCGCAACCACCTGAACGACTCTCCGCTGAATGAAAAGCCGACTGACGGCGCACTGGGCAGCGGCCCCTCGGGCTTCCCGGGCGAGTCGTTCTCGCCACATACCGCTTATGTCAGCGCCATCAGCGATCCACATGCCACGCCCACAGACGGCGCTTATGCGCTTTACCGCGGCATCAATTGCTATGGGCCGACCGGTATCAATAGTTGTGGCGGAAAGGATGTAGAACCCAGTGTTCGTAAATACTGGTTCCAGGACCTCAAGAAGGAATTTGCTGATACTCGTTGGGCTAAATCCCAACAGCATTACTGGTAAATGCGGACGCTATTATGGCTGACGCTGGCAAGCCTGTTCCATGTGGCTTCGGCATCTGCTGCAGTTGAGGCCGACGACTATGATGCATTCTGGCTTTGGGGAGGCGTGTCGTCACAAGAGGTGCTCGCCACGGCTAAAACGCTGTACGTGCTGCAAGGACAGATAAGCAGCTCACGTAGTGAGCGCCATCAACGCGTGAGTTTTGTCGCGCAGGGCATGGCAGTGTCCAGGCTGCCTCAAGAAGAGCTCTGGATTGTTTATCGTGCACATACTCTGCGCTGGCCGGAATCCGTCTACACGCAGTTGCTTGGGCAACTCAATCGATGGCAGCAAGTGGGTAATGACGTTGCAGGCATCCAGATCGACTTTGACGCCCGCACACGCCATCTCAACGAATACGTGGAATTTCTGCGTGATCTACGCCAGCGCCTTCCCGACAACTATCGGCTGAGCATCACAGGCCTGATGGACTGGAGCAGTAACGCCGACGCTTCAGTCATCGGCGAGCTCAAAGGCGTGATTGACGAAGTGGTGGTTCAAACCTATCAGGGCAGGCACAGCATCCCGGATTACAAAGCCTACCTGCCACGCCTGAGTCGCCTGGGGCTGCCTTTCAAAGTTGGACTGATTCAGGCCGGTGAGTGGAACGCACCCGCTTATCTGGAACGTAGTCCGAGTTTTTTGGGGTATGTGGTGTTTCTGCAAAACCTTCAATAAGCGCACTTACATCGCCAGACTCAGGAGCGACGCATCGTATGCAAAGCAACATCCACCCGCCCTTGAAAGCCCTGACTCTGGAGTGTCGTGAGTGGCTTAAACGCCGAGCTTAATGGCAAGCACGAGCGCTTCACAGCGTCTCTCCAGGGCTACATAGACACCCCTGGCCGCTGCATGCCAAGGCATGGGTTGCATTTGGACAGCCTAGCTCATTACTACGAGGTGGCCAGCTGTGACGCGTTTCTTTGCGGCGAATGCCAATGCTCAGCCATACGCTCCAACGTGCAGCCTGCTTAAGAGCGCTCATGCTCAGTTGCGACGGTATGTACAGCCATAAGTCCTCTCCCAACAGCTTGCCCAGCAACGTACTGCCCCAGAAGGCACCCGCCACCTTGGCCACCATCTCCATCGCAATGGCCGTCATCACTGCCAGTACCGCCATCGAGAACATCATGCCTATCCCGTACAGCAGCCATTTCTGGAATAGCTGCTTTGTCTGTTCAAATATCAGACACAGGATGAACAGGGGGCCAAGGCCGATGAACAGCGCCAGCGCTACCTCGTGGCGGTGACCGCAGGCCGCCCGTGCCCAGACCCACAAACCCCATCGCGCGCGTCTTGGCGCTGTCCAGGGTGACGTCCCCCATCGCATCCAGCGCGTCGATGGACGACAAGCCCAACTGCATGTAGCCCAGGTTCTTGTCGATCAGGTCCTCCGGCGATTCCTTCTTGCCGGTGATGACGTAGGTGATCTCGTTCTTGACGTCCTTGCTGAGGAAGGTATGCAGGTCGCTGCCGAACATGGCCATAGTGGTGGCCACTGACACGATCAACGCGGCGCGGGCCATGTTGGTGACCAGCACCATCAATGAGCCCAACCAGAGACGGGTCCAACCAGAGACGGGTTTTGACTCGGGCGCCCTGCACGATCAACTACAGCGACCAGATTCACATCCAAACCCAACGCCGTTGTAATTCAATACGCATGAAAAATCGGCTTGGAACAATTGGTGTGAAAGGTTGCGCATGCGCCAGGCGTAAGTCCTTCGCAACGCTTTAAGGCAATACTGGAGGCTTCTACCTCGTTGGCTGCACTGGCAAATGTGGTGATCTTTGAGCCGGAGGGGCCTTTGGCCAATGCAGCGCATTGATTCTCATAGGTCATTGCAACAGTGCAATCCCCTGCACCATGCTTCTCACATTTTCTCAATGCATCTTCGATCGCCACTTGCTTCGATGGTTGTCCATACGTGACACCCATATCGCCGTTCGCATCTGACATGGCAAATGCCCCCCAAGTCTTTTTCCAATATCCTGCAGGTCGCGGAGGCTGAGGCGCAGGTTGTACAGTACCGGCCGCCCCCCTGCCGCCGCCGGGAATCGGGGCGCAGCCCTGAACCCCTTGCCCTCCGATCGGATAGTAGCCTGGCGGACAGTTTCCTTCGGCATTGGCAGCAGCTGGGACTAGCGACAGCCCGAGGGCTAATCCGACTCCAAGGATGCTGTTACGTACAAAGCTCATGATAATTGGCATAGCGCTACCCTCCACTTAATCGGTCCTCGCCACACCGCGCTGCCCCACAACAGGCTGCGGAGCAAGATCACCGCCAGAAGGCGTGACAAGGCGTCCAGCGTCTGAACCACTACGAGTCCCACCGCCATCCTGCCCACCCATGGACGGCGGAGGCGGCGTATAAGCCCCCCCCGCCACCCATCGAGCCCGGCGGCTGCCCCAGCGTGCCCGGCGCGGTACCGCCGCCGGCACCACCAATCTGCGAGTACGCCATGAAGCTGCCCAGCGTGCCCTGGAAGAACATCGCCGCCATCGGGGGCCGGCCGGTCAGATCAGAGCCATGCCATTTGGTCAAAATGCTCTGAAGATAGGCTCGGAACAAGCGGAATAGATCGTCCTGCATTGTTTCGCGCCCTTGCTCCTGCAGGCATTCAACGCAGTAGTCGTCGCAGCTTCGATCGTAGGGCCACCCGCATACTGCGTCCCCGTACTGGCCAATGAGGACACAACAGCAACGGCACATTGATTGAAATAGACAAACTCTACCTTGCAAGCCCTTCCACTACTCTTTTCACAGTTCTGGATTGCTAGGCGCGAGGCTTCATCCTTGCTCTTAGCTCCGACAGCTGCGCCACCTTCCGCACCGCCTATCGCACCCGCGAGCCCGCCCCAGGTTTTAATCCATTCCCCTGTAGGCCGAGGAGCTTCCGGCGTCACGCTGGAAGATCCAGCACCCGCCGCTCCTGGAATTGGAGCACAGCCTTGGACCCCTTGGCCCCCAATTGGATAAAACCCCGGAGGACAATTTCCCTCAGCATGAACAGCTTCGACAAAGCCGAACGCAAGAAGAAGAAATACAGCAGTTAATGAGTGCTTCATGTCGGAATTGGCAGTAAACGCCCAGCCCAGATGTTGAAGAATCAGTACTTTTTGAAGTACGGCTCAGTGCAGTCCGCATAGAACTCTACACAGCTTCCCGCTTCATCATTCTTGCAGGACTTTGCAGCCCCTTCCTTGGCTACTTCGGGTGTGGGGCCACTACCGATACCGGACTGTCCTTTCCCGGACCTTCCGCTCGGGATCACCCAGGACACACATTGATTGAAATATGTAAAAGACACGGCACAATCACGAGCACCACGATCTGAGCATTTCCCCAGCGCCTCACGCTCCGCATCCTGCCTGGAGAACCTCGCGGTTGAGACTCCGGCATCCGACGTCGCCTTTGACGCGGCGATCGCACCCCATGTCTTGATCCACTCGCCGGTTGGAACAGGAGCTGATCGCACTGGAGCGGCCGAGGATGAGCTATTCCCTGCGCCTGGGATGGGTGCGCACCCCTGAACCCCTTGCCCGCCTATCGGATAATAGCCGGGCGGGCAATTTCCTTCCGCGCGCACTCCAAAGCTCGCGCTGGCGATAGCGAGCACCAATAGGAAAGTTAAAGCCATTCTTGGGGACATTATTGCTTCCTCTACAGACCGCTATATGAATTGCAACCTCAAGTGTTTCCGGATGACGGGGCATTGCCCCTGAGTCCAGTTGGAGAGCTTGCGGCCTCAGAACCGGGCGAGAGCCTTGGCATAGCGACAGGCCCAGCATTATTTGTCGCATGAGTCTGCGCGGCGGGCGCCGCCGGCGTATAAGACCCCGCCGCACCCGGCGGCTGCCCCTGCGGGCCCGGCGCGGTGCCGCCGCCGGCGCCACCAATCTGCGAGTACGCCATGAAGCTGCCCAGCGTGCCCTGGAAGAACATCGCCGCCATCGGCGGGGCGGTCAGGATCGGCTGATCGTCACCTAACTTTTCGGAGTTGTCATTTCCGCCGGAAGCGCCAAATACTCAATAGCTTCTTTCAATAAACTCGGTACCTCTTGAACTGGGCCTCGGTGCAATTCGCATAGGTCTCAACGCAACCTGCGCCCTGATCATCCCTGCATATATTTAATGCACCAGATCGCGCATCCGCCGGCGTGGAACCAGTTCCAATGCCAGACTTTCCCTTACCAAGTCGGCCTCCAGGAATCATCCAAGAAACGCATTGATTTCTGTACGCAGTAACCACAGAGCAATCACTCGCTCCTTTTCCAGCGCATAATTCCAATGCCTGCCGCTCGGCTTCCGACTTTGACAATCGACTTGTAGATACGCCCGCATCGGATGTCACCTGGGACACAGCGATCGCGCCCCACGTCTTTATCCATTCCCCCGCAGCACCCGGCGGGGCGGTCATGATCAGCGTGGTCAGGATCAACCCCATGCCGCCCTGCTGCATCGCCTGGCTGGTCATGCCGTCGCTGGAGGCAAGGTCCTCCAACAGGTATTGTTGACCAACGCAGTCGTCCAGAACGAGGCGGACACGCGAATGACCATGTCCAGCGCGATCGACACCATCGCCGCCAGCACCGCCATCGAGAACTGCACACGGGTCTTGTCGGGCTGCAACCCGGGGTCATCCAGAACTTTGACGCTGTCGATACTCGACAGCGCCACCTGCATCCAGGCCAGGCTCCTGTCGATCTGGTCCTCCGGCTTCTCGTCCTTGCCAGTCACCACGTGGGTGATCAAAGTACAGCACGAGCCGGCGTGCTTCTTTGAAAAGTCCTCTACGCCAGAACATGCACCATCAAATTCTCCTATCTACGCACAGCCTCCCGCATTAGAAAGGCTGAAATACGGGCTCTGTACATTCCGCATATGCAACTTTGCACTTCACGCCCGTTTTACTTTCACAAGCATTTACCGCTACCACGGAAGCGCGATCTTTCGAACCACCACGGCCAAACATCGTCTGAGATGCCCCAACTGCGGACGCAACGGCCAAGCATTGATTCTTGATGGTCAGATGAACTTTGCAGTCCACAGCACCGTACTGAGCACACTTTGCTAGAGAGTCTTTGACAGCGTCACCTTTCGACATCTGCCCTAGTGCAACACCTAGATCACCGTTCGAGGCTGCCATTGCGATTGCCCCCCAGGTCTTGACCCAACGTCCCGTTGGCCGCGGTCCAACGGCCTCCGTACCCGATGTAGGAATCGGTGCGCACCCCGGCGCACGACTGTCCCCGATTGGATACTGACCCGGCGGACAGCGTCCCTCTGCGAAAGCAGGATCGGCCGATGTCATGAGAAGCAGCGCAGCCCCATAGGCAATCCATCGACGACTCATCAGAAAAACTATGCTGACTCTGCTCATATTCATATCTCAAAAAAGCGATTAATGGGCCGCGCCGCGTGTACCGATGTTGGGCTTCGCCTGCACCTCGCCACCGGGAACCGTCATACGTCCCAATGCAGCAGCGCCGGGATCGCTCGGTGACTCCGATCGCGCTTTGTCCGGCGCAGCCGGCGTATACGAACCCGGCGGCTGCCCCTGCGGACCGGGCTGGCCAGCCGGGGATCCACCGATCTGGGAGTATGGCGCGAAACCACCCAAAGTCCCCTGGAAGAACATCGCCGCCATTGGGGGCGCGGTCAGGATCAAGGTCGTGAGGATCAGGCCCATGCCGCCCTGCTGCATCGCCTGGCTGGTCATGCCGTCGCTGGAGGCGCCATCGAGCAGGAACTTGTTGACCAGGGCGGCGGACCAGAACGCGGCCGAGACACGGATCACCATGTCCAGCGCGATCGATACCATCGCCGCCAGTACCGCCATCGAGAACATGGTGCCGATACCGTAGAACAGCCATCGCTGGAACAGCTGCTTGGTCTGGTCGAACAGCAGACACAGAATGAACAAGGGCCCCGGGCCGATGAACAGCGCCAGCACGACCTCGTAGAGCAGCAACATCGCACCGGCGGTGACGGCTGCCCCCCCGTGCCCATGCCGATGAACCACAGCGCCCGCGTCTTGTCTGCCTGCAGCCCCGGGTCATTCATGATCTTGATGCCATCGATGCTCGACAGTGCCACCTGCATCCAGGCCAGGCTCTTGTCGATCTGATCTTCCGGCTGTTGTTCCTTACCTGTCACCACATGGGTGATCAGGCCTTTGACGTCCTCGTTGAGGAACTTCTGCAGACTGGTGCCGAACATCGCCATGTCTGCATCTACCCAATAGAGTCATCGATCAGAAGGCTTTGAATTCTGACATGCTGCAACCCGAATACACCACGCTGCAGACCTGCCCTGCTCCGTAGGCCTGACACTGCGTGATCGCCATATCCCTGGCTTTGCCCTCGGTCTCGGCAGTCACCGCCATTGACTGCCCGGATGAGCGAGCAAGCGACTCCGCCGATGGGTCCGCAATCGCCACACATTGATTGTGATAGGCGAGCCTAAGTTTGCATTGCTTACCACCCAGGCGACTGCATTCTCCCATTGCAGCACTGACCGCCCGTCGCTTCGACTTCATTGAGAACGCCGCACCAGTGGTAAGCGTGCTCGAATCCTCAGCAATTGCCCCCCATCTGGTCTCCCACTTCCCCGTTGCAACCGGTCCTTGCTGGCTGTCGGAAGCCCCGCCGTTGGGAATTGGAGCACATCCTGGTGCGCGGTTGTCGCCTATTGGGTATTGACCTGGCGGGCAGCGGCCCTCTGCCCTTACACCACCAGAGAGGAAAAGAAGGCCCGCTACTACTACCAGCGCGCCTAGAATCATTGAACTGGATTTACTGAAAAGCATATCGGCGTCTCCGCCCTACGAGTATGACCACTTAATTTTTTTAAAGCAGCGCGCTTGACGTTATGAGCGATACATATTTAGCACACTCACTATCGCGGCACCTATAGTACGGATGTGCTATTGGAAATTTATCGTTTCCCCGTAAATTGCTAATAGCCAACCTATGCAATTTCTGCCGATAGCGTGACTGCGCATCCGACATTAAAAGCCGTCGACAGTGCAGCATTTAAGGATAAACACGGAGTATGGCTACTGCATCCGCCAGGAGAGCAACACCTCGTGAAGCCACGGCGGGCTTTATGTCGTCGCTTGTACTTTTGGTTCTGCCCGTCTGCGTCCATGCCAGTGGGCAACTGCCGCCGAGTACGCTCGAAGACCGCAGACTGCCAAACGCTTGCGCTTGCCGTGCTTTCCTTGAGGCGACCTGGCGAACCGATCAGAAAAAAGCCGATCCGCAGCCGTTACCCAGCGACGACGGATCAAGGCAGACATTGATCCACTCCGACGGTGTAGTCGCCACTGATAACAAACACCTGACTTACGAAGTCGAGGAAGGCTGGCAGTTACAGCATCCTCTGCTCGATATAAAGCAGATACGGACTTCCTACAGCTACGAACGGCGAAGCTACAGGTGTGAAGGCAACCACCTGACCGGGACGAGCATCAGTGGCTATGCACTCGAAGGCTACGAAGCAATACCTGAGAACTGAATTAAACGATGACGAACTTACTTTATCTGGCGAGCGCACTTCAGGGTCTATTCCATTGACGACAGGGACCGTAGCAATCCGCTCCTCGACGAGCTGGAAAAATCGAATGTTGCACGTGGCGTTCATCACGACTGTCACAACTTTTGGCTGGCAGCCTGCAAGCGTGTTAGCGGGTGTCGCAGCCCCCGCTAACCCCTACGCCCCCCAGAATGCCGACAACACCGAAGCCTCGCTCAGCGTCGATGAGCGAAAGCTGATCCAAGAAGGCTTGATCTGGGGCGGGTTTTACAACGGCTGGATTTATGGCCAGTTTGACAAAGGCACCCGGGACGCCATTGCAACTGTTCAGCAGCAATACAAGCAAGCTGGCACCGGGACGCTCAATGCCGACCTCGCCATGCATCTGGGTGGTATGGCGCTGAATAACCGCACGAAGTATGGCTGGACGACCATCACCGAGCCCAAATCCGGCGTGACGCTGGCCTACCCTTCAAAGTTGCTCACCAGGACCACTAACCCGGAACCCAACTTCGTCAATATTGATTCCGAAGACCGAAGTGTTTCGATCCAGCTATTGCGTATCGATAACACCAAAACCGACGCCATCGACACGCTGTACAACGACCTGACCGGCAACGGTAAATCCACCGTAACTTACTCATTCAGAAAAGGCAGCTTGTTCATCATTGCGGGTGATCGCGGCACCGGGAAATACTACAGCCGCTATGAACAGCGTGGAGGCGAAGTCCGTGGTTATGATCTGGTCTGGAGCGGCAGCCGGGATGCAGAAATGCAGGCGATCTCCGTATTGATTTCAAACAGCTTCGAGCCCTTCGATACCCCTCGTCAGCAGGGAGAGCCTGACTATTCCTACCTTGTTGGGCTGGCTCAAGCTGCGAAAAACGAGTCCGGTGGCAACCCGCCCCAGAACAACGCAAATACGCGCCCCCCCTCACAGCAACCCGTACAGCAACAACCTGCGCAACAACCCGTGCAGCAACAACCTGCCGCACAGGACGCGCAAAAAACCGATGTATCGGACGGCAAGGGCACGCGGTTTTCCTATACGTACCAGGCTCCTCGTGATGCCCGGCTGGAAGAAGCCTACCGGTTCACACGCAAGGCCGACCTGCTGGTCGGTAACGTCGAAATTGACGCAATGGACGGCATGTTCATAATGCCTCGCCCTCTGCACTACGTGGCCATGGAGTGCGGGACGGTGAATGCGTTCTACAGCCCGAAAGACTCTGCGGTCTTCCTCTGCTATGAGATGGTCAACTACCTGCTGCGTCAGGCCGATGAACTGAATGCGAACAACGATCCGGATTTCCCGACCGATTACGTGAAGTCCAACCTGCGTTTTATTCTGCTGCATGAAACCGGCCATGCGTTTATCGACTTGCTGAATCTGCCGTCCACGGGGCGTGAGGAAGATGCTGTCGATCAAATGGCGGCGACCATGATTCTGTTGCATGTAAACCGCGATGAACCCCCCGAACAGCTCACCCGGGTATTGTCGATGACCGCCACCTGGTTCAGGACCAATGCGTCACTGCAAAACGGCAATGCACTCCACGATGCATTCTCGGGTGAACATTCCCTGAACGAACAGCGCTATTACAACTTGCTCTGCATGGTTTACGGCCGTAATCCACAGGAGTACGTCTCAATTGTTGATCGAGGGTTGCTTCCAAAATCCAGAGCTGCACGCTGCCCTCAGGAAACCAGCAAAATCGTCTCTTCCTGGGCGCGATTGCTGCTGCCGCACTTCGCACCGCGCTATCAGAAAGACGCCAAAGATTCAGTCAACCGCCAGGATGCGCAGAGTCAGTGAGCTTTTTCAACTACAGATCCCGAGATTTACCCCGTGGGACCGGCTTCAGCCGGGAAGAGGCCGGTACATTCAGTACGTCTCTATTATCAGAGATACCGCCTTGCCGGCTAAAGCTGGTCCCACGGCGTAATTCACCGATTTCTGCATTGTTAACCTGAGGTCGGGGCCTGACTGGCACGCTACTGCGTGGAGTTTTCCCGGCTTCGTCTAGAGCGAGATATCAACCGTGCGCCCTTCAAAAACCAGCGGATGACCCCGCTCAAGCAAATGCCTTATTCGGTGAGTTACGAGTGGGTCATCACACGTGCAACACGATATTCCTTGCGCTGGCCAAGGCCGTCAGTGAGACCGAGAACGTTACGATAGTTTACGATCCCGCTATACAAAACACCGTGGATGAACGCTGGGGGCCGTGATCCGGCTCCTGGTTCATTGGGTGGGTCAATGTAGCAGGGCTGTTACAACGCCCTGCCGTTATTCACCGTAGAAAATTAACCGGGTAGAACCTTTATCCTCTATGAAGAAATTTGAATGAATCCGCTAAAAATTTTGACAGCGTCATTTCGCCTACTTTTCCGTAACGCCGGAAGTATCGCGTTGCTGTGCGTGCCACTTCTAGTGGTAGAGATGTTTATAAGATATATCATTAGAAGCCAACTGGGCATCGGTGGCGATTGGGCGTGGCAAGCGGTAATCGGAACAGTCATCCCGCCGCTTTACACCGGATTGCTGCTGCTCATCCTCGATGCGCGTAGCCGGGACGAGCCAGTGGCCACAGATGACTTACTGTCCAAAGTGCTACGCCTGTGGCCAGCACTGGCTGTGCTGTCTGCGCTCGACCAGTTGCTGCTCGTCGTTGCCAATCTGTCGTTCATTTCTGCTGATATGTGGGTAAAGATCGTAATTTTCTCGGTCATCGATCCCGGGGTATGGATTACATTCAAGTTCGCAGTATTTTTCCTGGCACTGTGGGTGATGATGCGACTGATGTTTAACCAGTGCCTGGTATTATTGCGAGGGCTCCCAATAGCAGCAGCAATACGCGAAAGTATCATCATGTCCAGAGGGCAACTATGGCAAGTAGTGGCTTGCTTTGCGTTGTCACTCGCCCCGGTGTTGCTGGTGATCGCCATCGTATCCAGTCAGCAGCCCGACTGGGTGGCAGACGCCATGATTGCCTTTCAGCAAAACAGTCCAGGTAGCTTCACGGTATATTCGATATTCGCGGGTTTTACCCGGCTGTTTACGACCATTGTGGTATTTCGCCTTTTCACAGTGGTCGCCGAGCGGCCAAGCACTAAGGAGTGATCTTTATGGCACCGTTGAGCGTTATAAAATCTTCAATGGGCCTGATACGCAAAATGCGCTGAGCCTCGCAGTGTTATCTCCGCCACTGCTGGTGGTGGAGATGCTGTTAAGACGTCTCATAAGAAGCCAACTGGGGATCGACGCCCCGTGGGCCTGGAACGCGCTGATCAATACAATCTTTATACCGTTCTATGCAGCATTTGTAATTCTCACTCTGAAAGCTCGCAGCCGGAGCGAGCTATTAGGCAGGCTGAGTTACTGCCCATAGCGCTACGCCTGCAAGTCGAGGCTCACAGGGCCGTGCCCCCTCTCCCCCTGTACGACCAGAAGCCCAATTAGAAGAGGAACGCTCCATTAAGCATGATCAGGATTGCCCCCAGACACATCGAGTCCAGGCGATACTGTGGAGCTTCCCGCAGAGCCCAAGGCGATTGACCTGTCCGAGCTTCGGCGTCAGAACAACTCCCTTGCTGAGGCAACGCTCCAAAATCGCAAGCACCCCCCGCTCGCTATGTTGAAGCTGCTTCCGCAACCTGGCGCTGCGTACGAATTCGAGGGGCTCATCTCATTGGATATCAGTGAGGTCGATGATTGAATGTCACATCGCGCTGGACGCTCAGCCCCCCCCACCCTAATTATCAGCACCTCCTCAAGTTTTCACACGACAGAAATATAGGATTCTGAGCGGGGCAAAAAGTGGGGGCAAATTTCCACTTCACGTAAAACCGACAGCCATAAAAAAATCCAATCACCGCTAAGTGATTGGATTATTTAAGAATATATGGTCGGGACGGAGTGATTCGAACACTCGACCCCTAGCGCCCCATAAAGGTGAACCAAAGTCCCGCAGTGTCCTCCATTATCCAATACAGCCCTCACAAGCCACGTAAACACTGAACATTTCTCTTAACAACGTCCACTGGCGTCCGCTAAGCTTCGCCTGAAGCCCTTCTCAATTAACTACCAATTAACTACCAAGGATACAGCCATGGCCAATCTGACGACGGCTTCGTTCCTGATTGTACGTAATCGAGGAAAAGTGACGATGCATTCCGACTTGGTGACTGGAGCCAAAGTCAGTGGTCAAGAGTATTACTTCTTGACCTGATAATCCTGGCCCCACATGCGTACTGCACTGGACGCGGCAATGGGTCCTTCAAAGATAAATTTCTGCCGCACGGCCGTTTTTGGCGGAACAGTTACCTCATCAGGGTTATCAGGGCTTGCCGCAAGCGCGTTGGCGTAGCCGTCCTGATCGATCACCAGTAAGGTCCCAGTCTGATTGAGGTTGACCACGCGCAGTAGGGTGTCGCTGCTGTTCTTAAAGCCTAGGGTGACATTGAAGGAGTCGCCAACGGCCTCCGTCTTGAGCACCTGAATATCGATGCTGTCCTTCATTTGCTCACGTGTGGAAATGATCGAAGCACCGTCGGTCCCCTGTGCCGACTGGCGTCCGTCTAGCACTCCTTCACTAATCCCACCCAAAAGATTCTTGCTGGCCGAAATCGCCAAAGAGACAGCCGCCTTGGCTGAGTCCTTGATGTTACTGTCATTAGCCGGCTCGGCCTCGGCGAAGCATAGCGGGCTCAGCAAAAAAATGGAGGCAAGGAAAATGGAGAGCGATGGAGGGAATGACATATCGGTTCCTTTATGAGTTTTTCGACAGCAGCCGAAGATAAATGATGGTTAGTTTAAACTTATCCGTCCGGCCAATACACCTTATTGGCTCCGTCGTTACTGGCTCTTCAGCGGGCTTTCTGTCCAACTTCTACGCTACAGCATCAACGCGAATTCCGCCCTCAAATGTATTCAGCTGCACTCACCCGTAACACTACCCTTGACAGCGCTCTGATCTTTCACGCCCGGACGAGGATAACCTTATGATCGTCGTCGCATTTTCATTGAGGTTCTGCATTATCAATAACTTCACTTACTCTGTCTCAAAAAACATTCAATCAATTTGCTCAATCTGCCCCCTACAATCTCATTAGCTAGAGAAATTTTGTTGTTCTGGCGCATTATTTCAGGGTAAGTATTTTTTCTTTTCTGCACCCTCTAAGCTATTTAGTTTAGCGGCGGTTACTTTTTTGCTATTTACCAAATTAATATAATATATTCGGCGATAGCAGAAAAGAAGTCTACGTTGGTGTTTTTTTCGTTGCCCCCTCCCCTATAAATCTTGCCATATCGCCGCTCAATACGAAATCTATCAGAGCGATTCGCTTCCTTCGTCGCTCTGACCACCGTTTTCATCTGACGCGCTTAGTAATCTAGAGCCAGATCGTCAATTCACGTCGCGCAAACACCAGAGGCTGACCATGCTCAAGCAATTGCCGGATGTCCGGTCCGAGTAAGTCTTGCGGGCCATCCAGCGGTGTCGCAGGGGACGCCTGAAAACGCCGCTGATTGGCACTGACTTGTTCCAGTATCTGCCGATCCTGATGCAGGATGACCCTGAACAATCGTCGCAGGACAATGCGTTTGAGTTGCGCTGGCAGCAACCCACGAGTCGTAGCGATACGGGCAAACAGGCGTAACCGACCCTCGCCACAAGGAGTCAGCCAGACACTGACCAACAGATTGAGGCCATCGTGGCGGTCGCGATACTCAATTTCCGCCAGCCCCGGCAGTCGAAAACGTCCCATACTGGCGCCACGCTCACCTTCGAACAGTCGCGATATTAGCCCTGACTGTTTACCCTCTTCGCTGTAGAGAGCCTCGACGCCATCCGCCAGCGGGCGAACCCGTGCGGTGATTTTCTGCCGTTGCCGGTCGTGACGAATCCACCCAGCATGGACGAAATGGGTGTGGAAACCGTCGAGGAAATTTTCTGCCGCCTCCTGTAACGAACACCGCACATGACCGGTGATCCAGAACGTGTCGAGGTCGTTTCGCTGTTCAGCGGGAGCGACGGGCGACGTTGAGGGATACTCAGCACCAAGGCTGACCCAGACCAGCCCATGAACCTCGCAACTGGGTAATCTGGCGAGCAACGGCTTGCTGCAAGCTGCCAGATCGGCGCCAGGCACGCGGGCGCAACGTCCGTCAGCGGCAAACCGCCAGCCGTGATAGGGGCATTCGATCTGGCCGTCACGGACCTTGCCTGCGCTCAAGGGTGCGAAGCGGTGCGGACAGCGATCCGGCAATGCGGCGACACGCCCGTTTTCGTCGCGAAACAGCACAAGCGGCAGGTGGTGCGCCTGACACGCCAACGGCGTATTTCGCAGCTCATGGCTCAGCGCCACTGGCCACCACTGGGCGTCTGTATTCACAGTTTGAGCTTCCTCATCAGGGGCACGCCGATGCCATGCAATAGTCGGCTAAGAACGGTCCACACCCACCGTCGGCCCCAAGACAGATGGGCGACATAGATCAGGCTGTATTCAATCTGCGGCTGCCCACCGCGCAAGCGTTTGAACTCGGCGGCACCGGAACTGAAGTTCAGCACTTGGCGGCGCTCGACAGCCTCTTGTAGGCACAGGCGCGTCAGTTGCCGATAAAGCCCGGCCCGTTGTGGCAGCGCGGTGTCGTAACCGACTATCGGAGTGCTTATGAGTGCCGCGTTGGCGAACCAGCCCAACGCCCCATCAATACGTCCTTCTGGGCTACACAAGGCTCGCATTTGCAGCCAACCTTCCTGTTGACCGCGCTGCATCCATTGGGCGCTGTAATGCGGGTTCAGCGTGCAGTACTTGTCCAGGTAAAGCAGGTTGTAGAGGTGCTCAATGCGCTGAAAATCGGCGTCGCTCAGCGCGCTGCCCGGTACCACTTCATAGGGGCTACGGCGTAGCAATGTGGTATCCAGCCGGGTGTTGTGGTGCTTTAGAAATGGCGCCTGCATTCCAGCCCGACCGTCAAACAGATACACTTGGCGGCTGGGAATGCTCAGGTAGCCTAGGGTTTCCAAGCATTGGCGCACGTCTCGATTGCTGAAGTCGTTGAGCGAACGGAAGCCAAACCCGTGCCTGGGAAAGGTTTTGCGCAGTAATGCGGTAATCGCCTGCAGTTCGGTAACGTCCCAGTCTGTCGGGTAGAGATTGGTCGACAGCAACCAGTTGTTGACCTGTACCAGTTTGTCGACCTTAGCCCTGCGCAGCAGGTGGTCCACTCCTTGGGTCAGCGCCTTCAGTGGCCAGGTCAGCCATGGCCGGCCGAGGCGCTTGAGTTCTTCGCGGGCATACCTGCTGTAGGCCGTTTGGGGAGACACTACATAGCAGTTGTCATCCGGCTCGTTGCCTTCGGTGATACTCACTGGGAACTGCTGCGTCCCGGTGTCGAGCAGCGCCATCCGAGTACTGACATTGCCAATCAGCATCCCACTGGCACAGGCCCGCACATAACACCGGGCGGGACTGTCATCTGGCCGGGCAGGTTCGCTGAGTAGCTCTTCCTCTAGCAGCAACTTCATGGCGTGCGCTCGCTTAATGGCTGGCCGTTCCACTCGATGTCAGCCGTGGACGCGGCCAACAAACCGCATCGTCGGGACACCGCACGTGTGATGATTTCGGCCAGGCTCAATACTTGCGCCGTCAGCGGCCAGAAGTCGCCCTTGCGGGTAATGACATCGCGTGCATCAGCGTAGTCACGCCAGAACTGCGGACTCAAGCCTCGCAGCGGCGCCGCCAGCAGGAGCATCGCTAGCGCAATCATCCGAGGTTCTGGCGTTGGCTCAACCAAACCCTTATCACTCAAGCTGGCCACCAGTTGCCGTCGCTGGTTGTCGAATAGGTGCACACCGCTGGTCGCCCGTGGGTTGCACTCCAACACATGAAAACGCCCGCTGTGATCCTCGATAAAGTCGAATCCTACCTGGCCGGTGTAGCCGGTCTCGCGACCAAACTGCTCGAGAAACTGGCGCACCGGCACAGGCGCGCAGGGCTCGAAAAAGATTCCCGAACCACGGCCCACCCGATAGCGCGGGTGGTAACAGCTGTGAGCACGCAGCTCGCCGTGGATCAGCACGCTGAAACTACAATACTCACGACCGTCAATAAATCGCTGCGCTGCCCAAGGCGCCGCTTCACTGGGCTGCACCTTGGCCAGTTGTCGAACGGATGGGCGTATCAAGGTCTGCGAGGCGAAGCGCGAGTACGCCGGTTTGAACACCCATTGCGCAGCCTCGTCGCTCAGAACCTGCAACGCCTGCCGATTAGTCAGCAGGCGGGTTTCAGGGGCGGCAAGCGCCCAGCCGCGGGTCATGGCTGCGAAGCGACCTTTGTGATGTAAACGGTGTAACAGAGCGAAATCGGAGGTCATTACCCGACAAAGCGGGGCGAGGCGCTCAAGACCATGGGCCAGGTAAAAGACTTCTTCGCAAGTGGGCAACAACAGATCAATGCGCTGCGCGGTAATCACCTTCGCGAGCGCTTCGATCCAAGCCTGCGGGTCATGCCTGGGCTCTGGCAGGCGCACGAAGTGCTGCACCGAGCAACTGAATCGACTAAGCGGCTGGGTCAATGAATCTCCCACACTCACCCTCCACCCCGCTTCATCAAAGGCCCGCGCCCACTCCAGACAAGCCGGCGCACGTGCGCCGAGAATCAATACGTGCATGGCAAACCCTCAGGTAATTGCAACAGTTTCAAGCGCCGACGCTTGACGTGTGGAGGCGGCGTTTGCCATTGGCCGAAGCTCAACGCCGGAGGTTGCAACCCCTGTTGGCGGCACAGTACCTGGAGGCTATCGCCCAAGGCACGGCACAGGTCTGCGTGGTCGCCCGCCGCGCGCACGTTGATCTGCCAGCGAAGCCCATGCTGGTGGATTTCATATTCTTGCAGAGTGGTACCGTGCATCAGCAGGGCGCGCCGCAGTACGTCGGGATACAGAGCCCGCAACTGACTTCCAGCTAGGTCAGGCAGCCAGAGAATGTCATCGACACGGCCCTCGACGGCAGCAATCGCCCGTTCAACTCGCCCGCAGGAGCAAGGTTCCTCGGCGACCCGCAAAATATCGTTAAGACGGTAGCGCACGATCATCTGCGTACGCCGTGAGAAATCGGTAACAATTGGCTGAAAACGCGTGCGATCGACGTCCAGCCAGTCCGCTTCGATGTGCAGATGGCTTTCGTTCAGGTGCAAGGTGCCCTGCTCGCAGGTGTAACCCAGGAAGCCTTCGCTGGCCTGATAAATCTGCTGTGGCACTACGCCAAACGCTGCCTGCACAACTTTGGCGTCATCACGCTCAAGGACCTCAGCCACCGACAGAATATGCGTGGGGCTGATCGTCAGTCTCCCTGCCAACGCCGCTTCGGCCAGACCTCGCAGTACGGTGGCCGGAGCCACCAACACATCCGGATTCTGTACGTCGAGTTGGGCCAGCGACGCCGAAAGGCCCAGCGTCAAGTCGTGAAAAGCAAAGTCGATCCGACGACTGGAAAGCGTCGTGTAGAGTCGGCTGTTCGCCCGCAGGAAAAACGCTATGCGCAACGGCGAACGCCACGGGCAGAGTAAGCGTGGCAGCAGATGGCGCGGCATGGTCCGAGCCAGCAGGATACCGGCCCAGCGTTGGCGCTCCTGTGTGCTGACTAAAAAGACACCTTGATTGCCACTGGTACCGCTCGACAGTCCCACAGTGATATCCCCTAACGTCGGGTTGAAATCCCGAGATGCTTCAGCCTGGCGCGCCACCGGCAGTACCTGCGCCAGGCTCAAACCACGAGTATTGAATCCGGCAAAGTCGCCCATCAGCGCGGTCTTGTCCATCAGCGGCAGGTCGTCAAGGGCAGTGACAGCGCGGCCTTTGAAGCGCTGCGCCTGGGGTAATACCCGTTGCAGAAAACGCTTCAACTGCCGTGCCTGCCAGGCTTCCAGTCGGTCGCGCCGGGTAAACCGAAGCCAGTAGCGGCTGAGCAGGAAACTGACTGCGCTGCGCAACGTACCAATCAAGCGCTCACTGCTCATCGCTGAACGCCTCCCACGCGTACGTGCAATGGGACGGCAACACCGCCACCGCTGGCTCACGACGAATCAAAGTTCCCAAGTCACTGTAGGTCTGACGATATTGTCTGGCGTCATGACTGGAAAACCACAAAGCTGGCGGGGCTGGCAACCGACCGGCCCGGCAGGCAGGTGCGGACCAGCAAGCATCCGCCACCAGAAACACCGGACGCCCTTGAGCATCAGGGATAAACAAGCCCAACTGACCTTCGCTATGGCCCGGTAGCGGAACACCAATCAGGCTGCCATCGCCGAGCAAGTCGAGACCCTGCCTGAAAGGTGCCATCCACTCCGGCAAGGTGGCGTTTTTGCAGGTGTCAGCAAGGTTCAACCGGACGGCAAAATCGTCCGGTAACAACTCAGGTAGATGGCCGCCGAGAGTGGCGCGCCAGCGACGACCACGCAGGCTTTCGATGTGCTTGCGGTCCGCATCCAGGGCGATGAACGAAGCGCGGGGAAAGTCCCGAAGTCCGGCGATGTGGTCACTGTGAAAATGCGAAATTATCACCGTACGAATGTCATCCTGACTAATATCGAAAGCCCGCAATTGGGCGAGCAGTTGCTCCTTCATCGGTAACTCCACGGGCACTGCACCGCGATACAAGCGTTCAGGCAGCGCTTGAGTGGCGTTGAAAAAGTGTTCGGCATAACCGGTGTCGTACAATATCCACCCCTCATTGGGATGGCGGATCAGGCCACATAGCGCTGGAAAACGCGCTGGCGCCCAGCGCCCGCCACGATCAGCCATGCATTCCAAATGCTGGCACCAGCCGGCACGCAGTACATTGAGGCTGACGGTGCAGCTCATGGTCGTACTCCTTGTCGGGCGAGCCACCACTGCGCATGCAAGCGAATGCCTTCGTCCTGAGTCACTACGGGGCGGTAGCCCAGCTCATTTCGAATAGCACTCAGGTCCAAGGTCTGACTGAACGCCAGCACTCCAGCGCCATAGCGCGTCAGTAACGGCTCGCCGCTGCCGCGCAGGCGAGCGCTGGTTTCCAGTAGCCGTGCTACCGCGTCCATCAACCGCCACGGCAAGCGTCGGGTGCGCAGGTTCAAACCGAACTGCTCCGCGACACGCTGCAACAAGTCGGCAATGGTCAGTGGCGTGCCGTTGCTAACGTTATAGGTGCATACCGCCCTGGGTAACCTTTGAGTCAGGCTTAACGCTACTGCGTGGACAAGATTGTCCACGCAGGTCATGTCCAAATGCGCTTGACCACCGCGCATTAGCGGAATGGATCCGCGCTGCATGACACGCAGCAAGCGTGGCATCAGCGTGCCGTCCCACGGGCCGAACACCGCACGTGGACGTAAGATCACGGCTTGGGCAAGCCCGGCTTCGTGCACCCGTATTTCAGCTAGGGCTTTGCTGCGAGCGTATTCATTGACAGGCGGCGGCAGTGGTTCGCTTTCACGGATACCGAGGCGATCACGGAAGGCAAAATAAAGACTGGGCGTGGACAAATGCACCAGGCGTTCAATCTCGTTGACGCGACAAGCCCGAAGCACTTCATTGGTGGAATCAAGGTTGGCTTGAGTGAATGCTTGCGACGTGCCCCACGGAGAAGACAGCGCCGCACAATGGACGATGGCCGTACAACCCCGCGAGGCCTGGCTCAGCGTGTAGGAGGCAGCGGGCGCGCCGTGTTCCAGCGGCACCCAGCACACAGTGGCAGGACTGTGGCGAATAACCTCGGCAGCCGCGCTGGCGTTACGGCCAGTAAACTGGACTTCACAGCCTTGGGCCGCGAGCCGCCAGACAATGTGTCGACCAATAAACCCGGTGCCTCCGGTGACGAGAATTTTCATCAGTACTCCAGGATCATACCGCCGAGGGACAAGCCTGCGCCGGTACCTATCAGCATCAGCCGCTGTCCGCGCTGAATGCGCTGATCGCGAATGGCAATGTCCAGGGCAGTAGGCAGAGAAGCTGCAATCTGATTGCCGTGCCGGGCGAAAATATCGACGACCTTTTCCGGACCGAAGCCCAGCCGCCTAGCCGCATGTTGCATCGCTTGCAGGCTGGCCTGATGGGGGATAACCCAGTCAATCTCGGCCCGGGTCATACAGGCCTGCTCTAGTAGTTCATCAACCAGCGTAGGCAGATGTTTAGCCGCCAGGCGAAACACCGCTTTGCCCTGCATCGAAAAACTGGTCAGCGGCTCAAATGGGCTGTCGGTGCGACGCGGGTGATAACGCGAGCCACCGGCTAGAATCTGGCACAGATGCGCGCCTTCAGAAAATGTCTTGAGGCTTGAAGCAAGGATCCTGGCGCCGTCATTGCTGACCCCCAGTACCACCGCAGCCGCGCCGTCACCGAATATCCCGCAAACCTCCACGTGTTGCCAGTCCAATCCGCAAGACGCAATGTCCGAACAGACCAGAAGAATTCGCTGGTAGCGCCCGGCAATCAGTGAACACGACAACGTGTCAACTGCGGCGATAAACCCCAGGCAACTGGCGTTAATATCTATAGCGGGGATACCGGAAGAGCCCAACCCCAACGCCCGGTGCAACAGGGCGGCGTTACACGGCATGCCCTGATCCATGGTGCCACTGGCGCAGGCGATCAGATCGATCTGTTGCAGTTCAAGTGCTGCTGCCTGCAAAGCATTGCGTGCGGCAATGGCGCCGAGGCTGGCGGCGTTTTCGGTGCGGCTAGCAACATGCCGTTGAATCACGCCGCTTATACGTGCCACGCTACCGACCGCCAGGCCCAGTTCATCATCCAGTTCAGGGCTAGTGACCACTAACTCGGGCAGGGCGTGGCCGGAACCCAGGATGGTTATCGGCCTATGGGCAAGGGGCAAACGTTGTGAGGTTGGCATTCAAGTTCCGTTTGGAAAGGATATCGCTTGGTAATTGTATGGTCAGCCCATATCAGTCAGGAGACGTAAGCCGTCCCCTACCAGAAAATCTCGTCGAAAACCGCGAGGAATGATGTTCCCGGTTGTTATCGCTAACCGAAATAGTTCTCTTACGATTTGTTGCTAGTTATAAACCCAGTTCCGTTAAATATCCATGCCTGTCCCAAAACAATTGATTTACGGCAGCCCATTCATTAAAAGATTTTTGGTACTGCCTGAAAAATCGACGGTTCCGACGTACATCTCCAGATTGGTGGAGGCCTATCCCAACATGACAACAAAACAGCTTGCTGACGCCATTGCAATCGGTATAACGACGGCAAACAGGGCTGAGCGATTGACGTATGCGGCCCCTGTGAAGTGATTAGTAGTCCGGATTAGCTATCAGCCATGACTCGTCAGGTTCGTGGTCATTATTGATAGCCTCAGGGTAGTGCATGGTCAGCGCACCGATAGCTGCTTCGATAGCGGACTGTTCAGTCGAGTGCGAGCGACTACCCGAACGATAAGCTGAAATTTGAGTTGGAGTTTTAAAATAGTGACTGAGAGTATAGGTATACTCGGGACCTTCAAGGCCACTAATTTAGCCAAATTTTTATACCTACGGTAGGGTTTAGAAGCTCGATATTCAGTGTGATTTTCACTTCGCGTACAAGAACTTCGCTTTCTAAAACATACTTACTACTTTCCACGACCTCTAGGATTTCGGTGGATGCCTGTTCCATTGCGCAGCTCCTTTTTGAGTTGTTGGCAGCAACACAATAAGCCTTCATCAGACGATGTTTAATCTTTGAAAGCCGTCGATTTGCGCTAAGACTCTCGCGGAGATGTCAGAGAACGCCAAGATTAAGTGGGATTAATATTAAAATATATAGGACTATTCCCAACGATCAGCAAGAAAATCCCTACACACCCCTACTATTGGCGCCTTGCTGTAACCAAAACAATAGCGCATCGCATACAGTGCACAGAAAGCCGCTCACACAAATTGTGGACAATCCTTCGGATGGACTTCTGTAGAGCATGTATTTAATCATGTACAGGAGAGCAGCAAAAAGTTGCGCAGCGACGCGCAACTTTTTGCGCACTTATTTTAAAATTTCGATGTGATCCACGAGCTAAATTTTCGACTTTATATACGTATCACTGACAAGTAAGCAAGAAACTTAATTTAACTGGCATGAATCTATTAGCGGGTGTTACGAGTACTGTAGTGTTGGGGCGACGCAGGCGATATGGGATCAAAGCATATCGTCACAGACGCATTTGATTTTTAAATCTACTCATTTTTTCAACAGAGCGACTTACAAACAACTAAGACTCGAATTATATTAATTGGAACGATGGCATTCATTTCACCTAGGATTCTCTCAGACCTATTTTTAGGCATCTCACTAACCTATCTTGTTTTACAGCCCACCCCCTACACCCTTAATTAAGGGCCGCATCGGCCAGTTCACTCGGTAGCCATATTGAGAAGCATGGACGGCAAGCACTTCTCATCATAAACTACCAAGCTATAACTCCAAACAGATACTAAAATATAAACTAGAATATTAAGAGTGTAGCTCTCCATCATATAACAATATATGATATGGCTTCCTCCGCGGTTTTTATCGCCGCTTTGGTTTCGATGCCGTCCTGCCTGAGCATGCCTGCTTGGCGTAAACCCACGCCACCACCGGCCTTGTGCTAGCACTGGAAGGTGTATGGCTCCCGCTTACACCTTCAATTTGGTGAATTGCTCAGTGCGGCGCAAAAACTCGAATAATCGAATGTGTGAAACAATGAAGCCTAAAGAAAAATCATGCAAAAGTTGCCACATCAAAAACAGCACTCCTTTATATCAAATAAAAAATGGGCGATGCTATAAGTGCAGGAAAGCAGCACATGAGAAACCCACCATGAAAAAAATATCATTTTTACTGCCCGCATTGCTCGGCACCATCTCTTTATATTTTTTAGCGTTATCAATTAGCGCGGTTTGGTTTCAGCACACCGTACTTACTTATAGAGCACGGGGTCGAGACGCATCGTATGAATTCACAGGCATGACAGTTATTCTCCCAACAATATCATTTATTTTGTCGCTTGCCGGTTTTTTGCTAATGACTTTGGCATACTATGATAAACGCTTAAAAAAAATAATATTCACCAAAATAATAATCGGAAGTCTTATCTCTGCCTTCCTTACTCATGCGATTGCTATTTTTTTTGGCGAAAAACTGCATTAACAACCCTACAAAACAAGTATCCCCCATCAAAAAACTTGATGACAAGCCGCGCCCCTTGATAACTGGAGCCTTACTCAAATCTACCGCGTGCTGGTTCTTGAGTAGCGTCACATCCGTAGCAGGTGCTTTTTTCTTGAGTCCGGCCCCGGCAGCAAGGTGTACATACTGCTTTCCGGACTTTAAGCCCGCCACATTCTTGAGGAAGTCCTTGCCCCCCGCTTCGGTGGTGAATATCTCAACATGAACCTGGTACTTGCTGGTGACGCCGCCATCTTCGCCGGTAAGATTTTCTGTAAGCCCGAGGTAACCGATGGGATCGCCCGCTTTGATGCCCGTGCAGGCCATCTCAACCGCGTCGAAACGGGTGGGCGTCAAGGACGTCCAGTCGAGAATACGGTAATCCCGCTGATTTTCCACGCGGGCCCAAAAACTGGGCGGCGCCGTTCCAGCGCCCGCCAAATCGCCGCTGATTTTCGTGCATTTGGCCATTCTTCGCGTGACACCATTAACCGTCAGATTCAGCACGTCTTTTGTTCGCCGGCAGCGGATATTCGACGAAACCGTCAGGCCTTTCGTAAGTGAGTTCCCCATCGGCGGGCGCGGCGTCGGGTTCGACCGCCAGGAACTGGACGACTGGGCCACAGCATACGTCGAGGCAAAGGCGATTGATAAAAAAGGCGCAACGGAGCAACAATCGCCCCGCAGCGAGCGCCAGAAAGGAGATAAATCATGGCGCGAAAATCGATCACAGGCCTTTCCCAAAGGAAAGGTATCTGGCATATCGACAAGAAAATCAACGGAGAACGACTTTACGAAAGCACTGGAACTGGTGACCGGGAAGAAGCGGAGCGCTACCTGATCTACAGGCTGGAGCAGATCCGGCAACAGAAGGTGTACGGAGTAAAGAAGGTGAGGATCTGGCGGGAGGCGGCGACTCACTTCCTGCTGGAGTTCAAAGACCAGCCGTCAATCAAGCTATCTGCTCACCACCTTTCACAGCTGGACCCATTCATTGGCGACATGCCGCTGACCCACATCGATGACCAGGCCCTTGTGCCGTTCATCAAAGACAGGCTGGCGACAAAGAAGCTGGAATGCGGGAAGGTAAAGAAATGTGTCAGCAACAGAACGGTGAATATCTCGATCGAGCGCGTGGTTCGGGTTTTGTCGTTGTGTGCCAGGAAGTGGCGAGATGATGAGCGCAGGCCGTGGCTGGATAGCGTGCCGATGCTCACGAAGCTGGAAGAGAAGAAGTCGAGCCGCAAGCCGTACCCGATGTCATGGCCGGAGCAGTCGATTCTTTTTGGAGAGTTGCCGGCTCACCTGCAAACGATGGCTCTGTTCAAAGTGAAAACCGGCACGCGCGAGCAGGAGGTCTGCAAGCTTAGGTGGGATTGGGAGATTGCAGTGCCGGAACTTGGCACCAGCGTATTTCTGATACCGGCAGACTTCAGGGGTCGGCATGAGCGTTCTGGCGTGAAGAACGGTGACGAGCGGCTGGTGGTGCTGAACAGTGTGGCCAGGTCGATCATTGAGAAGCAGCGCGGCATCAGCAAGGAATGGGTGTTCCCATACAACGGCAGCGCGATGCATCGGATGAACGACTCGGCCTGGAAGAAGGCGAGGGTGAGAGCGGCGAAACTCTGGCAGGAGGAAAACCTTCGCCCCGCTCACCCAGGTTATGTATCCATAAGGATTCATGACCTCAAGCACACGTTTGGCGGTCGGCTGCGCGCAGCAGGCGTAACCGAGGAAGATCGCAAGGCCCTACTCGGGCACAAGAACGGCAGCATCACCAGTCACTACTCGGGCGCTGAGCTCGGGCATCTGATTGAAGCTGCGAACATGGTATCAGCAACCGACTCTCGCGGACCGGTCCTGACAATCTTGAAGAGGAAGCAGGCGTGAAAAAAACGACAAGTCACGCAAATGTCACGCACATGAAAAAGGCCAATGCTGTGAACATTGGCCTAAGTCACTGAAAAATATGGTCGGGACGGAGTGATTCGAACACTCGACCCCTAGCACCCCATAAAGGTGAATTGTAGTCCAGCAGCGTCCTGCAAAATCCGAAACACCCTCACCAACCCCTTTAAACACTGGACATCCTCTATATCGATATCCGTTAGCATCCGATATCATCCGCTCAAAGCCCCTCTCAATTCACTACCAATTCACTACCAAGGATACTAGCCGTGGCCAATCTCACAGATAAGGCGATGAAGGCAAAGCCTGGCCTAACTCATAAATGGATGAGTGAGGTAGCCATTTGGGGTCATGGCTCACTGCTGGCTCGAATCACCCCCGCAGGGGATCGCCTTTTCTATTTCCAATATTCAAGCGAAGCAGGCAAGCGATACGCCTTGCCAATTGGCACTTACGGGCCAGGGGACGATGACGCGACCATGACGCTGTCGGACGCACGACAGAGAGCAATGGAGCTGGCAAGCCTACACAAGACAGGCATCAAAAATATTCGTGAACACCTTGAGTCCGAAGAGGCGGCACGCATCGCTGAGCGTGGCGCCAGACTGGCAAAACTGGACGCTGAGAAAGCGACTGCCGCATCGGAGCTGGCACGCCATGCCGCGCGCAAGAGTGTGACTGAACTATTTGAGCATTGGGCGAAGATCGACCTCATCAATCGTAAGGATGGCGGCGCGGAGGTGCGCCGAATGTTCGAAAAAGACGTACTGCCTCTGCTTGGCAGCATCGCAGTAGCAGACGTGAAAAAGGGTCACATCACTGAAGTAACCGATGCGATGCTGTCTCGGGGTGTTAACCGTGCGGCAAAAATCGCGTTCTCTCTCGTGCGTCAAATGTTTCGGTTTGCTGTGGATAGGGACCTCATCGAGCACGATCCCAGTGCAGGTATTCGCAAGGCTAAAATTGGTGGCAAAGATGTGGAGCGTGATCGGGTCTTGAATGATGACGAAATACGTCTTCTCTACCAAAAAGCGCCACAGGCAGGCTTATTGGTCACCACCGAAGCCGCTATCTGGATTGCCCTCTCAAGCTGCTGTCGTATCGGTGAGTTGCTGAGCAGCAAGTGGGAAGACATCGACCTCGAGCAGAAAACCTGGTTAATCCCTGGCGAAAATAGCAAAAATGGTAAACCACACGTGATTAGCCTTTCCAGGTTCCTGGTAGAGCAATTTAGGCGGGTCCAACAGGTCAACGGCAAATCGACCTGGTGCTACCCCAACACCGATAACAGCGGTCCGGTTAGCTCTAAGACTGTGACCAAACAACTCGGCGACCGCCAACGTCAGCCCGAACAAGGAACAATGAGCCGGCGTAGCGCTAAAGCTCAGGCCCTTCTACTGCCAGGCGGTAAATGGACGCCCCACGATCTTCGCCGTACAGGTGCAACACTGATGACCGCCCTAGGCGTACTGCCCGAGGTAGCTGAGCGCTGCTTGAACCACACTGAAGACAACAAAATGAAGCGAATTTACCAGCGCCACAGCTACGCCGCCGAAATGGCCACTGCCTGGAATCTGCTAGGTGAGCGCTTGGAGGCGCTAAAAAATACCAATCCTTGAGATCACTACCGATTCCATCAACGTGAGTTGATAGGGCTTTTTATCAGCGCTGGCCCTGCGCTGACCAAAGCTTGCGCCACGAAGTACCAACTGAGCCAGGACTGCGGGAGGTACCCCGCCGATCGGCTCAAGGCTTAAAACCGTAATGGGTGCGTTGTTGGCCGGACGCGCTACCTGTGCCCGCCGGCAGCAATGGGCCGCTCTTTACCCATCATGGTTACTAAGCTTGCTGGTAAAGACCGATGTAAATGGTTTGGCAGCTGCAATGCAAACGAGTAATCAGTACCGGTGCAATCAAGTGGGCAAGTGGAGTTCCGCAACTAGTGGTCTCGAGGATTCGACTCCAAAAATATTCAGTCCTACATCACTGCTATGACATTACCACCATGGAGTTTCAAACCATGTCATTGCAGTGCCCTTGCTGTAACTCACCCAAAATCGCTTCCTTGCACCAAGCCATGAAAATTGCAGCTGCCCTCGGTACGGTCGGCGGTGCGACACGCGGCATCAGTGCAGCATTATCCAGCGGTCAGACGGGTGCCACCGTCGGCGCAGTTGCCGGTCCGTTCGGCGTCACCCTCGGAGCCGTTTCTGGCGCCATTCTCGGTGGGCTCGTTGGCGCCGCCGGCGGCTGTGCACTAGGAGCTCAACTCGGCGACAAGCTTGACCGCCATGTCCTCGCCCACAACCTCTGCCTGATCTGCGGGCATCGCTTCAACCTCCCTGCTTAATCCTCTCCCTACTCCTTTCTTTCTATTACGTCTGGGCAGTGCCACGCGATGCATGGCGTTTATGCCGACTTGCCCCTCAAGGAATCTAAATCATGGCTCATCAAATCGAAAAAATGGCTTACATTGGTGCGACTCCGTGGCACGGCCTCGGCAGTCAACTGACCCAAAAACAACCTATTGAGATCTGGCAGCGTGAAGCCGGAATGGACTGGCAGATCCAGGAAAGCCCAGTTCACTTCAAAGCCGACGCTATCGGCCATATGGGCAGCATCCACTCATTTCCGGAACAAAAGGTGCTGTACCGCTCCGATACTAAGGCACCGCTGTCCGTGGTATCCAACCGCTACCAAATCGTACAGCCGCGTGAGGTTATGGAGTTTTACCGTGACCTGACTGATGTGTCCGGCTATGAACTGGAAACGGCAGGTGTTCTGAAGGGAGGGCGTAAGTTCTGGGCATTAGCGCGAACCGGGCAGAACGCCACCTTGAAGGGCAACGATCAGGTTAATGGCTACTTGTTACTGGCGACCTCGTGTGACGGCACCCTCGCGACCACAGCCACGCCGACCACCGTTCGCGTGGTTTGCAACAACACGTTGAGCATCGCTTTGGATGGTATCCCCCATGCGATCAAGGTCCCACATAACACGCGATTCAATCCGCAGACTGTGAAAAAGCAACTCGGTATCGCCGTCTCGCAATGGGACGAATTCATGTACCGGATGCGCGTGCTCTCCGAACGCAAAGTTAAGTGGCCTGAGGCGATGAGCTTTTTTATGGAGGTGCTATGTGAGACCCACGCCCATGATCCCATTCCCGACGTACTACCCAACAAACGAGCGCTGGAGAAGGTTCAAAACTTGTACGAAGGCAAAGGTCGCGGATCAGACATGGAGTCCGCTCGCGGCACCGCGTGGGGTCTGTTAAACGCCGTGACTGAGTATGTGGATCACGAGCGCCGAGCTAAGAGCTCAGAGTATCGGGTGGACTCCGCTTGGTTCGGGCAGGGAGCGCAGATCAAAAAGCGCGCACTCAACTCTGCTCTCCGGTTGGTTGCCTAACGTCGATCTCGACCGTTATGCATGGGCGGTCGTCGCTCATGCATCTCTCATGTCTGAAGGAAAACGCGATGAATTTCATACGCTTTATCGGTCTGCTTTTTATGTTTTTCGGCATTTTGGCCAGCTGCCTGTTAGCGCTGGCACTGGCGATCCTCATGGCACGTTCCCGGCCAATCCTGATTGCAGTGCTGCTAGCTGGTTTGTTATTCGAGCTGATCACTACAGAAGCAGGGATCGAGGTATCTTTGAGCCCGTGCTGAAGGTATGCCAAAGACGTATTGCTGAACCGCTATCGAGATCCCAACAGCTCGTTCAGGCGCTCCATTAGCTGCACGCGCTCATCTACACCCAGCTTACTAAACTTGATAAGCAGCTCAGCTTCGTCATCTTCGACCGCGTAAAAATACGCCGCAGGCACATTGAGCACCTCGCTCAGACGCTCGACCAAATCCGGGGCAGGAACCCGCTTCCCCAGCTCGTATCGGTTCATACGAGTGCTTGCAGACATCTCGTCTAAGCCGGCATCAAGTCCTAGTCGTTCTTGCGACAACCCCGCCCGAATACGCGCCTGCTTTATCCGCTTTGCCAGTACTGACATGCACACACCCAATTTCCAAAGGGGCATCGTGCATGCGCAGCTTTTTCCAAATACTACCGTTTTGGTAGTATTGGAATATCATACGAATTCAATCCAACCAACGACAAAACCGAGCCCTCAGATGAAAGTCAAAATCTCGCTGATCAATGCAATGCTTTTAACTGTGTTACAGGCAGGGGCGGCCCTGACAGCTGCCGCCGACACGAACGTACGTGTATGCGATACGACCCCCACTCCCATGCCCATCCTTGCGATCAAGCACATCGATTGCTCAATCCCCCACTCTCCGTCTTCAATAAATAGGGCCTACGTCGATCAAAACGGCAACAAAACTTTGCAGCGTGTTGATGGAAGGCGAATCGTCAACTGCGACAGCGCAGGGACCTGCGCGCACCGTGGTGAATTCATGGGCAATGCTCCTGAAGGGATCTACGGGATCACAACCGGATGGTATCTGGGCACAGATACGTCGGGGGTCGTTGTGGCTTACAAGGAAGGTACAGGTCCAGGCTACGGAGAAAAACGTTACGAACCACAGGCAACGAAAAGCCCATCATCAAGCTCGGTAGACGTAAGCAAACTTGAAGTTGTGTGCATGGCAACAGCGGTTTTCAACTGTTCGATCAATGGGGAAGACATCGAAGATCAGGATTTACCCAAATATCTTCCGCTGGTGGATAAAAAAGATGCAAAGAGAAAAGGTGGCAACTGTGACTCAGTACCGCTTTGCTACGACAAGAACATGATGCTCTTGGGACTCAACAAAGATCTTTTTTAAATTTATGAACATCATTAACAATTGGAAATAAAATGGACATCAGTGTTTATTCAGCAAGCGAAATATCTAACGAGGAAATTTCCTCAATGATCGTAGAAAAAAAGTCTTTCAAAATAAAAGAAATCGAATCTGATTTTTTTGGTGACACCGTGGAAACTATAGAAAAGCTAATTGAGTCCCAAGGACTCACATGTCGAGTGTATACCGCAGGACGCATAGCAGCCCTTGGAGTCGGCGCACTTACTATCGTTGGTGGGGTAGCAGCCGGACTTACAATTGCAGCTCACAATATTGCAACCTACAATCCAGACTACGAAATAGCTAAATTTTATCCGACCACGCTAGCGATCACCTACAAAAAATAGAAACTCTCCCAGCACACATCAACCTTATGCCTTCCTTAGCTTTGCTAAGGAAGGCATAAGGCTCAAAATTTTTATTTTTGGATAGCAACTGGATCACGACTAAACTAGTGGCTCTTCTAATTTGCATCAAATAACAGAGCAGTACTTATTAGTAACTATTATCTCAAAAGCATTTCGAATAGCCCTTTCCTTCCATAACTCTTAAAGCAAAAAGGTATCAGCCGCATACCGTGTAATTTAGGGCATCTGGGACGAGTCGGCACGCCAACCTTTAGCCGCAACGTCAGTTATTAAAGCTGCCGCATTCCAAGTATGTCCGACAGCGTTCTCTTCAACTTCTGAATCGTACAAAATTATTCAGCTTCGATACGCTAAGACAGACTGCTATATCAGCGACAGACAGCTTATCTTCGTTAACTTGATTGACCACTTGCATTCGAACTATCCAGGGCAAAGCTGGTTGCTCATGGCACATCCTGACAAGCCTCATTTTAAGGCATAACGAAATTAGGAGCATTTATTCGGCGATTACTGTCAGCTTGCGAGATAATTCCAACGCATGGCGTAAAATTGAATATCAAAAACTTCTACACGGAAAAATCATCTGACAATACGCCAGACATTTGCTCTTTAATTTTCAGTCCGTACCAACCATTCTCTACTAGAGCTTGTAATGACAAAACAACTAAATTGAAGCCGAATTGCGATACCTCAAGAAGTTTTTTGAAATCCTCATTTAAGTTTTGATCCATGACTTCATTTTTCATAGGATGATGCACTCTGTACCCGCCGTGCACAAAAGCACTTCGGTAGTCGTACATTTCACGCAAGCGTTTCTTTAACATCCCTTTGCCCTGATCATCTAGTTCTAAGAGTGTTGAGATCCGCTCAACTAGATTAGTGAACCCTTCTCCTACCTTTGTACCATAAATGGCCTCTAGTGCATGAAATGCCCAAATAATCCAAACTACATCTGCATCTGCTCCACAGCAAATATTCAAGACTGAAAAAATTGCTTTCTCCACGCCAGACTCGGCTCTTTGCCTGACCCCCACATTGAGTTTCCTATACCAATAAACAACCGATGACAAAGGTAATATTCGAGGCGCGAAGAGTGAGTCCCCTGCCAGCAAACTTCTAAACCCTGATTCAAAACAATCTGCTGAAAGTCGTAGCTCAGTAACTAGCCCTCTTCCCGCATCGATACGTACACCAAGAAAATCGCATACACCTGGGCGAGCAATGTTTAGGATAAAAAAAACATCGTACAGAAACTGCTCAACAAAATGGCTAACATACCACTGTTGCCGACCGAGACCCTTATCAATCTCTGAAGTCACCTTCACCACAAATTCCAACTCTGGAAACAAGGCTGATTCGATTTGCTCTATAGATAACGTATGACTTAGCTCCGCTACATTGAGCGACTCAGTATTGATTTTGTACGCTTCAACAAAAGGAGAAAAATCGCATTCAATAATAATTTTTACGTCGCCATGCGTATAGTACCAAGGCCCAATTGTAGTGGTTTAATGAAACCGGACACCCATTTAGGCGAGAATGCTCGCCAGATCGAGGTGTCAGATGACCAAACAGCGCCGTTCCTTTACTCCTGAATTCAAGCGCGAGGCTGCCGACCTCGTGCTCAAACAAAACTACAGCTACATCGAAGCCAGCCGATCACTCGGCATTGGTGAGTCGGCATTGCGTCGCTGGGTTGACCAGATTCAGAAAGAACATAAAGGCGTCACCCCGCAGAGCAAGGCACTGACACCAGAACAGCAAAAAATTCAGGAGCTGGAAGCCCGGATCGCTAGGCTTGAGCGAGAGAAATCAATACTAAAAAAGGCTACCGCGCTCTTGATGTCGGAAGATCACGAGCGTTTGCGCTGATTGACCAGTTGAGCGCCCATGAGCCGGTTGATTGGCTGTGCAAGGTGTTTGACGTCACTCGCTCGTGTTACTACGCCCAGCGCCTGCGGCGCCGCACACCCGATGTTGAACGGCTTCGATTGCGTAGTCGTGTCAGTGAGCTGTTCTCACAAAGTCGCAGCGCTGCGGGCAGTCGCAGCATCCTGTCGCTGATGCGTGAAGACGGTGAGCAACTCGGTCGATTCAAAGTGCGTAGCTTAATGCGCGAGCTTGATTTGGTCAGCAAACAACCCGGCCCCCACGCTTACAAGCGAGCGACAGTAGAAAGACTCGATATCCCGAATACCCTGAACCGTGAGTTTAATGTGCCCGCTCCCAATCAAGTCTGGTGCGGCGACATCACCTATATTTGGGCGCAAGGAAAATGGCATTACCTGGCTGTCGTCCTGGATCTGTGCACTCGGCGCATAGTGGGCTGGGCACTGTCGGAAAAGCCGGACGCCGAACTGGTGATCAAGGCGCTGGATATGGCCTACGAGCAGCGTGGCAGGCCTTCGGGTCTGCTATTCCACTCGGATCAAGGGTCGCAATATGCAAGCCGGGTATTTCGCCAACGGTTGTGGCGATATCGCATAAGCCAAAGCATGAGTCGCCGGGGAAATTGCTGGGACAACGCACCGATGGAGCGAGTATTCCGGAGTTTGAAAACGGAATGGATACCAACCTTAGGCTACAGAACTGCGCAGGAAGCACAGCGCGACATCAGCCATTTTTTGATGCATCGGTACAACTGGATTCGACCTCACCAATTCAACGGTGGGCTGGCGCCAGCTCAGGCCGAGGAAAAACTTAACGTCGTGTCCGGGATTAGTTGACCACTACATCCAAACCAGCGAAGGCGAGTAAGGCGCAAATCAGCGCGGCCAACAAATTTTTATCTGAATAAAGGATCGTCCAGCGCATAACCTGGCGATTGCAAGGTGGGCTGGATCAGTCGTGTAACGTTACTCTCCCCGAAACCGGAATACGACCGACCACCAGGTCATTGGCCGCTGCAGCTTGATCGACGTGGCCGAACGAGATTCCGAAGAGCATCTCATTGATGCTGCGCTGCCGATCGCCGGCGCTGCTGAAAAGCCCAAGGCCCAAGTATCAGGACTAATTGTCTATGCCAGCCGCGTGTGCTGAAGGGCACCCACTTACTCTGCCTCGCAAGGCCGCCGTCGCAGCTTCGTCTTCTCACTGGACAGGTTGCCCACGTCCCTATAGCGTGAACCGCAATGGCCTTACGCCACACCGGTCGCCGCTACTTCATAAGGATTTGAAACGTGCTTATAGAATCGCTACGCCTGATCAACTTCAAAAAGTTCAAAGATCAGACTTTTGACTTCAACGAAGATGTGAATATTTTCGTAGGTGATAATAACGCAGGCAAAAGTACGATTCTGGAGGCTTTGGAGATCGTGCTCAATTTTCAGTATCGCGGTCGGCCATTCAATAGCGAATTTTCCCCGGATCTGTTCAACGCAGAGACAGTCGCTGTGTTCCGCGCCTCGCCAAAAGAGCCTGCAGACTTACCGATCCTCGTGATCGAGGCGTATATGAAGAACGTGCCCGACTACCGCGGTGCGAACAACAGCCTGAAGAAAGATGCTCAGGGGGTTCAGATCAAAGCCAGCTTTGATCCAGATTTTACTGATGCCTATAACGATTACCTAGCCTCCGGTGCCGCGATAACCAGCATCCCAGTGGAATTCTACCAAGTCGAATGGATGGATTTTGCCTGGAATGTTATCAAACCGATGACCAAGCAATTTAGAGCGCTCTACATCGACCCCACTCGCATTCATCCCACCTTCGGCAAAAATCAGTACATATCGAATGTGCTGAGCACCGCACTCAGAAAGGACGAAGAGTACCGTCTGAGCCTGAACTACCGTGAGACCCTCCAATCCTTCAACAACACAGATGAGGTCACCACCGTCAACAAGGATTTGGATTCCGATAACAGGATCACGGAGAAGAAGCTGACCATCGCCGCCAACACCATGCCCGCTGGCGCTCTCCAGAACGCTCTGCAACTTGAAGTAAATGCCGTTCCGTTCCACATGATCGGCAAGGGTGAGCAGAGCAAGGTGCAAATCAAACTGGCACTGCACAACAAGTCAAAAGACATCGACCTGGTGATGATGGAAGAGCCGGAAAATCACCTGTCGCATGTCGAGCTGAGCAAGTTGGTGCAAGACATCGAGGACCAGCGAGACGGCAAGCAGCTATTCTTGACGACCCACAGCTCTTATGTGCTGAACAAACTGAGCATCAATAAAATTTGCTTGCTGCATGACGCATATAAGCGACTACACCTCCTGGACAAGGGGGTGGTCAAGACGCTGAAGCGGCTACCAGGCTACGACACACTGCGTGTCGCACTTTCCAAGAAGGTAGTGTTGGTCGAGGGCCCATCTGATGAGTTGATCCTCAAAAAGATCTACAAAGAAACTCACAAGGGGCGACTGCCAGAGCAGGACGGGATCGATATCATTGTGGTGCGCGGCGTCGGGTTCAAGACGTTCATTGCGATCGGCAAAGAAATCGGTACCGCGATTAATGTCTTGCGGGATAACGATGGCAATTACGAAAAGAACGTCGTTGAAGCACGCAAGGAATACGCGGCTTTCCCAAACATAAAGCTGGTTTCGTCAAAGAACAAAGATGAATTTTCGCTGGAGCCAGCGATGATTTTAGCCAATGCCGCATCGGAAAAAGAGTTGCAGGCATTTGCAGAAGTTGTCCTCTCCGCCGAGACCTTCAAACTACTCGCTGCCAAACCTACTTTTGCTGAAAAGCTCGAGTTCATCGTGGAGTGGTTCCGAAGCAGTGACGGCGACGGCAAAGGCAAAAAGAAAGTCGATTCTGCCATCAGGGTTTTTGAGACTGATAAGCCTTTCAAATATCCGGCCTTCCTCGCTGAGGTACTGAACTTTGCCTAATAAACTCTGCATCGCGGGTGCCGGTTCAGGCAAGACTCACAAGGTCATTACCGAATCAATCGCCGAAATCGAGCGCGGGGGAAAGGTTCTGGTGGTGACCTATACGACCAGTAATCAGCAGGAACTGAGACGTCGATTTCTGGAGGTCTTTGGTACGCACAGTGATCGGTTCGTGGTCAAAGGTCTGTTCTCTTTTTACTTGGAAGACATGGTGAGGCCGTATCAGCAGGCATTGTTCCAGCGACGGATCGATGGCATCTGCTTCAACCAGCGCAATCCTCATATGAGGCCAGATTCAACGTTTATGCTGCCGGGGCGCGCCGAGCAGCTGGACGATAAGAGCTACAACCCAAAACACTTCCTGACTCCATGCGAGACCAAGGCTCACACCGGCTTTCTCGCAAAACTGGCGAGCCGGATCATGAAGGCCACGAAAAACTCTGCTGCAGTACGACTAGGGGAGATTTATACCCAGTTGTTCTTTGATGAGGTTCAAGATCTGGTTGGGTGGGACTATGAGGTGCTCAAGGGGCTGAGCAAAGTGATGCCGATCCCCATCACGTGTGTGGGAGATTTCCGGCAGACGGTGTACGAGACGACGTTTGGCCAAAAAGCACCTAAAACGGCCGCTGAGAAGGTCGCAGCTTTTAAGTCTATGGGTTTTGTGGAGGAGGCATTGGTGCTCAACCGTCGGTGCATTCAGCCGATTTGTGACGTCGCTGACGCAGTACACAAGGGCGCTTATGAAGCGACGGAGTCGGCGGTGAAAGAGGCCCCACCTGAGTTTGCCCATCACCTCGGCACCTTCATCGTCAGGGAGTCGGACGTCGCCGAATACATCAAGGTGTTCGACCCTATGGTGTTGCGCTGGAGTGTAACGTCCGGGACGAAGCTTCTTCCTGTCCAGGCGCGATGCTACAACTTTGGAGGGAGCAAAGGTCTGGGTTTTGAACGGGTGTTGGTGCTTCCCGCGGAAAGCCAACTGCATTTCGTCTTAGACGGCCAAAAGCCGTTTCCAGCGAAGGACGAAACAGCTCAAAACAAGCTGTACGTCGCCATCACGCGCGCGCGATACAGTTTGGGATTCATCGTGCCAGACAAGAAGGCCGCTGGCTTACGGTTCCCGATCTGGGAAAAAGCTCCTGCTTGAAGGAAGTTTGTGACTTCACGCAGTGATGGCTTCAAATGGATAACGTTTCTGATTAGCGCCTCAATTTTGGGTAGTGCTCACGTACTACCTGAGGAATAGGGGCATCAGATCTGCACTTTCCCCAAGAATCCGCGAACGTTTGCCCGTCCGCTTTTGGCCGGTAGCTGCCTGCGGCGAAGGGCAGCTACCGGCGCATTGCGGCTTGTAAGTGATTACTAGAAATGCAGCTACTGGACGCCCGCGCGGCGGTACATCCTGACGGAAAGTGTAGTTTGCGGCGATGTGGAGAATGGCTGCATGATTGGTGTCTATGGAATCGCTGAGCCGCAAGAATAAAAAAGGAGAACGCATGCTTCAGATTGCCACCGGAAAGCTCTTCAGCCGCCCTGTAAGCTGGGAAAACTTGCTGCGCGGAATGCTTTACACCAATGCCGCTTTTGGGAAAGAAGACGCGGTAGAAACGGCTGTGGGTAAATTGTTGCCGTCTACCAGCTACTCGATTCATCCTCGTGTGCTCGTCTATGAGCTGATGGAGCGAATGGAGGCCGAAGAGAGTGGACCAGGTGTGCTCTTATCCTCATGTGTCGAACCGTATCTGAATGATTTTGCCGTTGTGGCATCTTTTGCTTTGAATTGCGTATGCACGCCGGACATTGATCTGGCACGACGTTTGACAAGTGGCGAAAAAGGCTTAGCCACACGTGCGGCTCCGCAAAAATTTGTACGTCGCTTCTTCGATGCCGATCTCTGGTGCAAGCCAGAGGAAATAGCATTCCTGCAGGAGTTCACTACTCGTCTGATTGGATTGCCTCGCAACACTTTTCTTTGCGTCATGCGTGCGATCCGGACTTACATAAACGGTATGCACCGTATCGCCGATGATTTGGAGCTGGCGTACACCCTGCTAGTCGCGTCAGTTGAGTCGCTAGCTCAGGACTTCGATGGGCATGAAAGTGACTGGGAGTCCTATGATGAGCGTAAGCGACTTGCGGTTGATGAGGCATTGTCTGGTGCTGAGGAAGAGCTCGCGCAGCGGGTCAGGGGGGCGCTGTTAAGGGTGGAACATACGGCTTTGGCGCGCCGGTTTCGTGAGTTTGCTATATCCCACACGCCACCCAGTTATTTTCGCGAAGCTTCACTACTAATGAATCAGTCTCTCTCGCGCTCAGACCTCACAGAAGTCTTGGCAATGGCCTATCAGTCACGATCCAAATATGTGCACCAACTCAAGCGGCTCCCGGACGCTGTAGTCCTTGGTCATGGCTATAGTGAGACCGCATTGCACGAACGTGTAACGTTCTTGACCCTTCAAGGACTATCTCGTTTGATGCGCAATGTGATCATTGAATTCGTCAAAAGCCAACCTTCGTTGGAACGCGAGGAACATGAATACGTATTGGAGCGTACCGGAGTAATCCAGTTAGAGATGGCGCCACAGTACTGGGTTGCGAACGCCGAGGGAGATGTGATCAGCGCCGGTCGACGCAAGCTTGAAGGTTTTTTAGAGCAATTTGTGCCCTGTGCGTTGAGTGAAGAAGGGGCATCCCTAACAGATCTGCGACCAGTTCTGATCCCTGTGGCAGAGCTCCTGCCAAGCGCCAAAAAGAATCTCCGCTTGCCGTACCTTGCTCTATATGCGCTTTTCAATGGAGTTGTGCCAGAGGGAAGTCGGGCGCCAATATCTGAAACGATTGACAGGCTTATTCAACAAGAGCTCTCACAGCCTTCGGCGGAAGCGCTTATCACAAACACCATCTTAGGCAAGGTGGCCAGTTGGCCTTTGGAGACCCATCTGCAGGTACTGGAAAGCTATTTCAAGCGACGTGGAAAGCCTAGCGGGCTGCGTTTTCCAAGGTTGTTTGAGGCTGCAGTGTCACTGGATCTGGCGGAGCGCTTCCGTCTAATAGGAGACACGGATCAATGTCGAAAAATGGTCGCGCTTGCAGTGGAAAGCCATCCAGGGCATCAACGCCTCGTACAGTTGGAAGCAGAAATTGATCCAGACACGCCTATCCATGGAGCGGATATTTTGTTACCTAGCTCGACTTCTGGTAATGGTGCTGAATAATTCCTACCAGCGAACTGTTTATTTGAGCGTCTGCTGTTGGCCGTTAGCTGCCTCCGGCGAAGGGCAGCAATCACTGACAATAGACTTGAAACCCATCACTCACGATATTTGCCCAGACTGACTGGAAATTCGCGTCCTCTATCGATATCTCAATTGCACAGCCATTTCAGCGAAGTGTTTATTTAGCTGGATGAATCTTGACCGTCGCAATCAAGTGATGGCATAAAGGCTTCAAGATTGCAGAGTTCATGTCACTTACTTGTCTAAGGGTTTTTATGACTTCAGTTTTTCACTATACATCTGGAACGGCTCTACTCGGAATAATAAGCAATAGTGAGTTCTGGGCTACAGACATAAGCTTTCTGAATGATCACAAAGAGCACATAATCGGATATGAAGCCTCTTTAGAGTACATAGAGGAATTAAAAGAAAAAGAGGACGAGCCCGAGTTTGGGCCATGGCTAAAGATGCTGTATCAGCAACTAATCACCTATCTGAGAAGCAACGTAATTGCTCGGCAGACATATGTTGTGTCTTTTTCAAAAAATCCCGACAGCATCGCGCACTGGTTCAGTTACTGTGAAAAAAACCAAGGTTATTGCCTCGAGTTTGAAGAGGAAGCTTTTCTTGAGCATGGCGAGTCAGAACTTTTAACAGAGTTTACAACAATATTTGCAGATGTCAACTATGCAGATGCGGAGTCGTTTAGGAAAAAGCTCGGCGAGGTTGTTTCTAAACAATCAATACTTAATATCATGCTGGATTCGCAGCGCGCTGCCGACTTAGTTGGGGTGGATGTTCAGGCTCAAGATAACCCTATCGCCCAAAAGTACCTCTTGGCTGTTTCGAACCGTTTGATGAATGAATTGTTTTCAAGGTTGATAGTGTCGAGCTGTTCTTACAAGGATAAAGGCTTCTCACACGAAGCGGAAAGGCGATTGGTGTTACTTCAAAAAAACGTAAATGTTAATTCCGCTGCAGAAACGCCGGTTATGAAATTCCGCGAGAAGAACGGCGCGATATTTCCCTACGCTCCAGTTCGCTTTAATAGAAACAGCATTAAGAGGATCATTATCGGCCCATGCGCTGATTACGACTTTAAAAAGTCGGGCTTGCTGAAGCTTCTCAAATATTACAACTTGAAATGTGAAGTCGAACCATCTTCCAGTTCTTTACGATTCACCTGATGCACGCAAATCGAAAGGTATCTGATGCGATCAGTCGACGCTTAGGATCTACTGATTTCATTCCCTTCAAGAGAAATTGTCCGTCAATTGGATTTTCACTTCCAGAAATGGGCCCCCCTTCCAACAACTGGTTCTCAAACGCTATCGAAGGTGATCTTATTCCAGCCAGAATTCTCCCGTAAACGGTCGTCCGCTCTTGGCCCAGAGTGTGTAAAAACGCTGAGCCAAAATTGAAGTTGGCGCTTCTATGCCAAATCTGAAATTTATCGGCTGGTTGGCAGACCTAGATTTTGCGTAGAAACGCGATTTGCGGTTCTACTTTGGACACCAATCGCGCTGAAAAACGTTTTTACACACTCTGGGCCGAAAGCTGCCGCTCGGGAGGGGAGTCTTTAGACCCATTGCAGCGTTTAGCACCGGCATAAATGGACAAGGGCGATTTTTTGCGTTCAACAAAGGAGGAGAGTATGTCTCTATCAAAAACGAAGGAACGATTGCTCCGCTTGTTAGGGCAGGACGACAACAGCGTCATAGCGCTGTCGGGGAAGTGGGGCACAGGCAAGACGCATCTGTGGAACGAGGTCAGAACTGCCTCTGCCGACGAGAAGGCCAAGAAGGCTCTCTACGTGTCGTTGTTTGGTCTCTCGAGCGTCGACCAAATTAAGCGCAAACTGATCGAGTCGGCAATTCCCGGCGTTGAGTCTCATGGCGGCGTGTTCGACGGTATTAAAAACCTCTTTAACGCAGGCATGTCCGCCGCCTCGCAGCACTACAAGGCGATGGCCGCCCTCAAGGACCTCAACGTGTTGTTGATGGCCCCGGTCGTGCTCCGAGACAAGCTAATAGTCATCGACGACATTGAACGCAAGCACACTAAGCTCGGTATCGACGAGGTCTTGGGCTTCATCGACGACTACTCCAAGCAGTTCAACGTGAGGTTCCTCTTAGTGTTGAACGACGACCAGCTATCCACGGATGGCGGCCAGGCGAAGCTGTGGGAGACCTTCCGCGAAAAGGTCATCGACGAGGAAGTCAGGCTACTGACCTCCCCGGAGGAGGCGTTCTCGATAGCCATCAAGCTGACGCCATCGAAATACGCGCAGGGGCTGGAGCGAGCCATTGCGATCTGCGGACTCACCAACATCCGCATAGTGGGCAAAGTGGTAAAAACCGCCAACCAGATTTTGGCTGGTCGAGATTTGGACCAAGCGATCCTGGCGCGAGTGGTGCCGTCGATCGTCCTGTTTTCCGCGATCCACTACCGCGGCATCCCAGACGGGCCCGATTTCCAATTCGCGCTGAACGTGGCGAATCCGGACTGGATGCATTTCGGCCGGGACAATAACGCAGAGCCGACTGAGCAGGAGAAGCTCGAGGACAGTTGGCGCTTGCTCATGCAAGAACTCGGCGTTCACGGCTGCGACGAGTTCGAGAAAGTGCTCGTCGATTTTTTGGAGTCCGGACTGTTCGACGCGGAGCGTGTGCAGGCCATCATTGACCGGCTCATCGCTGGGACGCAGTCGCTACAAACCAGGGAGACTGCGCACGACTTCTTAAAGCAGGCGTTTTGGGACCATCGGCTAAGCGACGCCGATCTGCTGGCTCAAGCCGGCCAGTTCCCCGCCTGCGCCGAATTGCTGGATCCCTACATCGCGACCCAGCTCTTTGACACGCTCTGCGAGCTCCCTGAGGGGCAAGCGCTTGGCCATGCAATCATCAATGCGTGGATAACCGCCTTCGAGGAGGAGAATTACCAGTACGTCGAGGATGACAACCCGTTCAACAACCCGATCCATCCAGATATTCAGGCAGCGTTTAATGCTGCCAAAGCTCGGACCCAAGCGAGCACAACCATAGTCGACGCTTGTCTCGACATCATCAATAACCGGGGTTGGGGGACACTACAGGAGGTGGCCATGAAGCGGGCTACGGTAGCGGATTTCGATGCTGCAATACGAAGTATGGAAGTAGACACTCTGCGTCGGTTCATGCGGCGGATGATTGAAATGTGTCTTCAACGGTCGACTTACGACGCTCACTTCGGCACGGCGACCCAGCACTTCCTTGACGCCTGTCGAGCGATTTCGAGCGACTCGAATTCCCCTCGGCTCGCAGCGTTGATTAACAAGCTTTTCGCCAAAACAGCATTAGCAGTTGAGCTTACCCCGCTAACCACCGCACAAGTTGAGCCTGTTGTGAAGGCTGACTAGCTGAAATCTCAACTAGGTGGTTTGCGCTTCCTGGACTTGCAGAGCTTCCTCAACATGAAGACCGCGGGCACACCCACCACCTCAATGGCAGTATCTCCATAATAGGAAAAACTGATGGCGCTTGACGATAGCTTATTGTATGCCAGCCTCGATTTTCGAATGCCTGCTCGGGGTTGATAATCGTCATGTATGACTGACTGCTTCTGGCCGAGAGCGGACCTTTTCCCGTTATCTCTGCCAACCCGTAGTAGCTCTCTAAGTGCCGGCAGCGACCGGTTATCAGCCCCTGACCACAAGCAGCTTCCCAACCCAGAAAATTTAATTCTCCTTTCCAACACTCAGTTCACGATGTACAACCCGGTGGCAATTCGCGCAGAGGCATTGTAAATCCTCCAGGCTTGTCAGATGCCCTGCCGCCATTTGCGCAACCTGCACGGTCCGATGGTGTACCTCGATGCAGGCCTCTCCGTTTTCGGCGCCGTAAGCTTCAACCGGATCAATTTTGCAGCGCTCGCAATAGAGTCGTCCGTGGTTCTTCTTGAATTCAGCTTTCTTGGCATTCGACAAACCTGGGGCGCGCTCCTTCCGTAGATGAGCTACGAGCCTGGGCTGCCCCTCAGTCCATACTCGATCTTCATGCAGTGTTGGCAGTGCGGGATCAGCTATCAAGGCACCTTTGGGCACTATACGGAAGCCAGCACCTTCCAGGATTTGAAAACAGACGCTGCTAACGCCGGCGATGAAATGTTTTGGCAGTATCTGAAATCCCAAAGCGCGTGTAGCAGCTAAGCCAAATACCGCCTTCGGTGGCAAACGGAAATTTTCATCAACGATCAGGTCGTAATCGGTTGACTCAGCAAAGCCAGGTGAATCAATTCCTCTGATCAGGTCCTGAACAGCACGCCATATATGCTCGGCGGTGACTCCACGAAGCACTTCAACCGGAAGCCGATCGAGGCTTCGTAGATTTTTATCTACAGGAATACCACCAAGCGCGAGACTTAATGCCTGAGCATCGCCCCCAGATATCGTCATCCGAATGCGTCGAGTGGAGTTGCCTCCCGAGGACTCAGAGGACGATCGGCCAATGGCCTTCATTCGACTGGAAAGAACTTTCACAACCTGATCAACAGGCACCTGGCCCTCCTCCGAGGTCAGTATCGTTCGCTGAGAAATGGGAATGCCTTGAACGCGGCTGCTATCAACCCAGACGCGTTCTACTGCAAACGAAGCCCGCTTCAGCCTGGCCAGTAAAACAGAAAGCCCCAGAGCATATTCGGAGTTGATCGCGCCCTTACCTTTGGTACCGCCACGACTGTGGAATACAACCTCGTCCGACTCGATCCCGAAGTGCGCGTCGATTGGATTACCATCGTCAGAAATAATCTGAAATAAACGCGCCATGTCTGCCGCTGCTCCCTAAAGTTTCAAGCGACTGATGGTAACGCACGCACAAGGCGCAAAGCTGCCCTAGTTAACTGCCAGGATAGGTATCATGGAAAATGCCCTTGGCGGCAAGCTGCTTGTCGTAGGCCTCGACCACCAGTTGTTTGGCCTCTTGAAATCGATAGATTTGCTCATCATAGATGAATGCCAGCTCACCCCAGAAATGATGAACCGTAGAAAGGGCAACGACATTGTCGTGCCGATCTGACCGGCCCTTCTCCTTCACTTCTTCCAACTTGTCGCGGGTGCTCATTCTGCCGCCCGCAATACCGGCAATCCCATGTTCCAGAACATGAACGAGGATTTTCCATGCGGGATCATCGTCTTCGAAGATCTTGATCATGTTGCCCCCTGGCTTTTGAGCAGTCCTAAACTATACGGATTGGCTGATCTCACCCTTGGCCAATATAATCCTCTCCCTGCACTTCCTCTTTTCCGCTCCCCCCACAGCAGTCCGCCCAGTCATGTATTCCGTGACCGGCCTATCGCGCTCGGCCTTCTCCAAGCGCCTCCAAGAACTGACTGTTATCTCGCCCGGCCACGTGATCTTGATCATGCGCCAAGCCTGACGTATGCAGCAAGGCCAACCGGTCGTGCAGCGATGCCTTCGGCCACAGTGGAGGCCGCCTTTACACAGGCATTCGGCGATCAGCAAAGCTCTGGATTACAGCCTCAAATGCTGGACGGCGCTGTCGCGCTATCTCGATAACGAGGCCGTACCCATTGACAATAATTGGTGCGAGAACCAAATCCGACCGTGGGCGTTGGGTCGCCAAAACTGGCTCTTTGCAGGTTCGCTGCGCAGCGGCAAACGGGCGGCGTCGATCATGAGCTTGATCCAGTCGGCGCGGCTCAACGGGCATGATCCGTATGCTTATCTCAAAGATGTGCTGACGCGGCTGCCGACGCAGCGGGCAAGTGAGATTACCGAGTTGCTGCCGCATAAATGGGCGCCCGTTCAACCGCCCAAAGTATGTTGGGCAGGTGCGGACAGCGCTGGTACTGGGGTTGCCGGAGCAGCGGGTCGGCTCATCGCTAATGTGACGAGACGTACATAGATGGCGTGGACGGCGCAGGCAGTGCGTAGGTCGCCTTCATCCATTCGATCTCTGCCTGGGGCGTGCGCCCAAAGAGACGTTTGAATTCGCGGCTGAATTGCGAGGCGCTTTCGTAGCCTACATTGAATGCCGCCGTCGAAGCGGTCATAGCGTTGCGTAGCATCAGTAATCGCGCCTGGTGCAAGCGCGTCGACTTCAGGTATTGCATCGGCGACGAGTCCGTCACGCTGCGAAAGTGCAGATGAAAATTGGGCACGCTCATGCTCGCTTCTTGGGCAAGGGACACCACATCCAGGCGCTCCTGGTAGCAACTATGGATCTTGCGGATCGCACGAGTGACCTTACCAAAGTGACCCTGGCGATTGAGCGCGGCGCGCATCGAGCCACCTTGCTCGCCGGTTAGGATGCGGTGGTAGATCTCCCGCACCAGCGACGGCCCAAGTATTTGCGCTTCGCCCGGACTGCTCATCGCCTCAAGAAAGCGTAGCGTCGAGGCGCGCAGCAAATCGTCCATTGGCGAGGCATACATGCCCTTGGGCTGGGCATCACTTGGCCCGAGAGCTTCATCCATTTGCAGTATCAAATCGCTGGCCATTTGTAAGTCGAGGCGCATGTAGACCGCCAGCATTGGCTGCGCCTCGCTGGCATCGGTCTCCATGGTGAAAGGAACTGGGACGGACACCACTAGATAGTGCTGGGCGTCATAAACGTATACGTCATCGCCCAGATAGCCACGTTTGCGCCCTTGGCACAGGATCACAATACCCGGGTCATACAGCACCGGAGTGCGAGTCAGTGGCCGATTCGAACGCAAAAAGCGGATATCCTCTAGCGCGCTGAGGTTGTAGCCCTCGACCGGCGCGAGGGTTTCCATCAAATGCACCATGCGCGAGGTGCGTGAGTCGGCCCGATTCATTGATGTCCCCCTCTGCTGGCCGCTCAACCGTCGGTGGTAAGGGTCAGCGCTTCCCATTGATCAATCTCCCTGGCCGTGCGATTCAGCTTGTCACGTACCAGCCCCAGCGCGTCACTGCCCAATAATAAGTGTGCCGGTGGTGTCGGGCTGGCAATAACCTGCAACATCGCTTGCGCCGCTTTTCGCGGGTCGCCAAGCTGTTTGCCGCTCTTTTCTTCGCGGGCCTTACGTACCGGGTCGAAACTGGCGTCATAGTCAGCAATGCTTCGTGGGGTGCGCTGCATCGAACGACCGGCCCAGTCAGTGCGAAACGAGCCAGGTGCCACGGCGGTCACGAAGATGTTGAAAGGTAGCAGTTCTTTGCTCAGCGTATCGGAGATACCTTCGAGAGCAAACTTGCTCCCGCAGTAGTACGCGATGCCCGGCATCGTGATGGTGCCGCCCATAGAAGTGATATTAAGAATATGACCAGTGCGACGCTTGCGAAAATAAGGCACGAAAGCCTTGGTCACCGCTACCGCGCCGAACACGTTGACGTCGAATTGGCGACGCATTTCCTCCAGCGGCGACTCTTCAAAGATGCCCTCATGACCGTAGCCGGCGTTGTTGACCAACACGTCGACTGGGCCGTGGGTTGCTTCAATAGCAGCTACTACGCTGTCGATCCGGGCGAAGTCAGTGATATCCAGAATCACCCCATGAGCATGATCCACGGAGAGCGCCTGAAAGGCGCGCAAGGCGGCTTCACTACGCACGGTACCTATGACACGGTGGCCCGCTGCAAGAGCTTCTTGCGCCAGCGCGTTGCCGAAGCCACTGCTCACCCCCGTGATGAATATGGTTTTTCTGCTGTTCATGGCGACTTCCAATAAGTAGAGACGAGGCCATGATATCTATCGAAAACTCGGTCACCTATGCCGGTTTGTCTTAGAGCATTGCCTATTCCTATCAGAGTCAACAGTTAAGTGGGCGCGCGTTTAACCACGCAACATGTGTGTTGAATGGACACTTATGTCAATTCCATGCAATTGGATGGGAGAGTCTGCGCAATACCCCAACTACTCGAGGAGAGTTGGCCAAACGCTTACGTCCAGACGAAGCTTGTCAGCACATAGGCGGCGCAGGGCTACAGAAACAATCGCCCTTAATGCAGGGATTCTGAAGATGTGTTTGCTGGCCGCTTACTCACATTCGTCCCCTAGTACAGGTTTAATGGGCGAACTACACAAACTTGAACACGAAATTGTCACCCTCTACTGCAACCAAACCCATGCTGATTGCTTCCGTAGACCTTGGTAGCCGACTTACAGAGGTAGCTAGCCCTTCTGAATAGCGAACCAAGCCCATTGCCCCCAAATCCTTTCGCAGATTTTTCCCTGACTACTCGGTAGGTCGCGTTATCTGGAATTTCTACCAGCCCTACAACTAAATCGACTGGCATCCCCAGCGCGCTCGCCCACGCCTCGTTCAAGCGGCTGAACATGTTGGCTCTGTCTGAGGCGATTTTGCCTACTGTGTAAAAGGCATCTCGGTTTAGCAAGATCAGCAGGTGGTAGTGCGGCCTCCCACGCCACCCTTGCTCTCGTGCCCAGACATATCGAACTTTGCAGCTATGAGCGTACTCGTATCGCCGTGAAGCCATTTCGCGGTGATGCTTGACCTTTGATTTGAATGAGGCAAAGAACCTGCTAATGACCTCGTTGGAATCCACGTAACCGTCAAGTTCAATATCACAGGGAAGCCGAAGATCCACCCTGAACGCCAGCACCCTGGGATATTGATCAAGTGCCAGGCCGATGGTGCGTTTTAGATCAGCCAGGTATTCGCGGATGAATGGGCCTTTCTCCACCATCACTGGGAGCCCTTCGAAGGTGTCGTCGTAGTGGAAGTGAAGATTTCGGTTATCGGGGTGACGAAGCATGATTACTACTCTTAGAGTGGAGGTCATAACCTCTGCACCCTGAGTAGTTTTTAACCCTGCCTCCTTCCTGCCCCAGATGCATTCGCCTTCGAGTGATGCTCCTAGCGGATGGGTATCTGCACGGATCTATAAAGCATATTACCCGCACCGAGAAAGTCACCTCCTAGAGCGGTGAAGGCATATCGCTGAAATCTCAACGAGGCTTTGAGTTTTTGACGATCCTTCACTCTGGAAAAAAAGCATCTTTCATCCATGAGCCTCCTCTCACTGTCGCGGCTCACGCTATCAGCAATAGTAATCAACTCAACTGCGACGTAGGCCATGAGTCACTGAAGCGTCCACAACGACCCACACAGCCTCCGGCATAAGCGCCATGGTCGGAGTTTATCCGACCATGGCGCTTATGCCGGTTAGTCCACACCTTTCACTCAACAAATTACTCGGCCATGTCGCGCTCTTCGATCCGAGCCAAAATCCAATCGTGTACCTCCTCCTCCACCCAACCAACGCTGCGCTCTCCCAGTGAAACCGGCTTGGGGAAGGCTCCTTCGGCGATGTACTTATAGATGGTAGAGCGACCCAGACCGATTGAGTCGATGACGTCTTTCAGGCGAATGATCCTCATGAACGGGGCTCCTCTGTTCGTTCAGAGGATTGGCAAGACTTGTAAAAAATGACCGCAACAGAAAGAACGCCGGTAGCCAGACCTAAACCCTAGGGACTGCTTACCCAAAGGCACACCGCGCACTTTAGTGCCATACCCGACAAGAGGAAGTTTGCCAAGCAACCGTATCTGCAGTTGTTTTGGCCACGTCGAGTAGCGAGCCCTAAATTCTGGAAAACACTTGGCCTCCCCATAGGCATTTTATGAAAATTTAGGAGATGAATCATTTGATTCGTCTGCTATTGTCGCTATAACTAGCAAATGTAGCGGACCAAATGAATAATTTAATAAACGATAAGTCCCTGTCCACAGAAGGCGAAACGCTTATCTATGAGGACGGCTGGCCCTGCTTTCGCGAGCACAGCCTGGTGGAGGCCGCTGTAACAGAGGCCGCCCGAGAACTGCAGGTTTCACGCGAAATGGCGATGATGTGCGCTTTCGGAGCCATGGCTACGGCTTGTCAGGGGCATGTCGATGTGCAGATGCCCACCGGACACAAAGTACCAACCTCACTGATGCTGCTGACCATCGCGGACTCTGGTGAGCGCAAGACCACCACCTTGAACTATTTTTCCGAGGCGATCAGCACACTGAACAACGCAGCGCATCGGGCAAACGAGGTCGCCTTAGTAGAATACAAGGTCAAACATCAGCTATGGAGCACGAGCAAGCGGCATCTGGAGCGCATGTACAGCAACTGTGCCCGCCAAGGAGACGAAGTCCGCACCCGCGCGGCCTTGGAAGCGATCGCCGAGCATCTCAGAGCTGAGCCGCAAACCGCCCGCTCGAGAAAGTTCCTTTATGAGGACACTACGCCGCAAGCTCTCGTGCAGATGCTTAACGAAAACACGCCCCACGGCTGCCTGCTGACCAGCGAAGCCAGTAGTATTTTCAGTGGCAAGGCACTTGGAGAACTCGACAAACTTAATACCCTCTGGGATGGTGGCAACGTGATCGTCGACCGCGTATCCAGAGAAGGCTTCATTCTCCAAAATGCCCGCCTCACCCTGTCGTTAATGACGCAGCCAAGCGTGATCGCCAAGTTCATGGGAAAGCGCGGCGAGGAGGCACGCGGAACAGGATTTCTCGCTCGCTTCCTCGTCACCAAGCCGCGGTCGATGGCCGGTCAACGCGCCCATAGCAAGCTTTCTGCACTACCGCGCCAACATGCCTTCAACGCCCGCATCCGCGAACACTTGGACTCCAGCGCCGCTCCTACTCGTCAAGTGCTGCATTTCTCGGAGCCAGCCGCAAACCTCTGGTACAAGTACAGCCGGTACGTAGAACAGCATATGCAAGAAAACGGCTTGTACTACTACCTCAAGGATCACGCATCCAAGTTGCTGGAAAACACCAGCCGCCTGGCGGCTATTCTGCATACATTCGAGCGCACCTCAAACAACGATATCGAGATCGACGTGCTCACCCTGAAGTTCTCCTGGGAATTCGCTCAAATTTGCTCAGGGCACTTCGTCGAGCACCTAGCCAACGAGCCACCGCTCGTTACAGATGCAAACCACCTAGCGCACTACTTGCTGCAAACTTCCTATAAAAACACTGATGCCGCATATAGACCTGCAAGCAACTCGAGAAAAAACGAGTCCGACCTTCCCTCTCGCCATATCCCGCGACCTGAAAATCTAAAGCCTGGAGCAAAAACTACATTCACACTAACTCAGGTCAAACAATATGGTCCCAGCAGTCTCAGAGGGCGGGCTAATTCTGAGCGACTGGAAGCTGCCATCGGACTGCTGACCAAGATGGGACATATCTCCAAGGAAGGAAGTCGCTATAAATTCCAGGAAACGATTCTGCTCAAATCGGGTGAGCCGGCACTAAGAAACGGCGAGATTCTAACGATCAAAGAGCTGCCACTGTTCGACGACCAGGTATTGTGGAGACCTGAACGAACCAGTGGACTGGGTAATCAATCAGGCTACTTCATGAAGATCTGAGGAAAGAGAGCGTAAAGCAAGCGGTGAGAAGCGACTGAAAAACGCGAATACAGTGAACACCAGGTCGGCAAGAATGTGAATTCGAGACGTACAGTCCAATTAGCCCATCGGGATGCGTTACGGTCCTTATGTCTAAATTTATTAGAAAAAAGGCCCATGACAAAAAAACTCTCATGGGCCAAGGAGGAAAGCGACTGTTGAATCGAGACTAAAGTGAACGGCTTCCCACAACCTCCCCGCCACCCAGCGCCTTATACAGCGAAACTAAATTGTTGATGCGCGCCAACTTGGTCGTCACCAGCGTCTGCTGGGCACTGTAAAGGCTGCGCTGGGCGTCCAGGGAGTTGAGAAAGGTATCGACGCCTTCTTGATAGCGACTGTCAGCCAATCGATAGCTGCGGGCATTGGCCTGAACCAACAGGCTTTCGGCTGTCACCTGATCGTTGAGTGAGTCACGAGCGATCAAGGCGTCAGACACTTCGCGGAACGCCACCTGAATGGCTTTCTGGTAGTTGGCGACTTCAATAGAAGTTTGCGCCTTGGCAGCATCGAGATTGGCTTGGTTACGTCCCCAGTTGAAAATCGGCAGGTTGATCGACGGCATGAACGTCCAGGCCCCCTGCCCTGCGGCGAACAATTGACCGAGATCGGAACTCGCGGAGCCGGCTGACGCCGTCAGTTGGATACTCGGAAAAAAGGCCGCTCGAGCGGCTCCGATATTGGCGTTGGCCGCTTTCAACGCGTGCTCGGCGGCGAGGATATCCGGACGATACGCTAACAGGTCAGATGGTAACCCCACCGGCAGATCGCTCTGCACACTCAACGCATCCAGCTCAATGGCCGTGAACGATTCCGCCAACAAAGGCTTGCCTACCAGCAACACCAGTACATTCTTGCCCTGCTCTACTGTGCGGGTATAACGCGCCTGATTGGCCTCGGCAGTGCGCACCGTGCTTTCGGCCTGGCTCAAGTCCAGCTCGGTAGCGACGTCCATGTCATAGCTGGCGCGCACCAGACCGAAGCTTCGCTGTTGACTGGCCAGCGTCTGCGCGGCAATCGACAACAGTTGTTGATCAGCCTGCAATTGGTAATACGCACTCGCCACTTGGGCGATCAAGGCCAGCCTGACACTGCGTTGAGCTTCGAACGTGCCGAAATAGCTTTCCAACGCCTGCTCATCGAGGCTGCGAACCCGGCCGAACAGATCCAGCTCATAGGCGGTAAACCCGACGTCGGCGCTGTATGAGTGAGTAGTGCCGGTCGTACCGCTGGGCGCCACATCCTCGGGAAGGCGCTGCGCCGTCCCGGCTCCGGAAGCATTGATCGATGGCAACAAATCAGACCGCGCAATTCGGTACTGGGCCTGAGCCTTCTCGATATTCAGCGTAGCCACCCGCAGGTCACGGTTGTTTTCAAGGGCCTGCGCTATCAGTTGGCGCAACGGTTCATCGTGGAAAAACGCTTGCCAGGTCACTCGGTCAGCACCAGTCACCGCCGTATTGACCGGCACCTCCCATTCGCCAGCAACCGATGCTGGCGGGCGCTGATAGTGAGGAATCAACGAGCAACCACTGACAGTCATCAGGAGCAGCGACAACGTGGTCTTCACAGCAAGATGTTTCATGCCTGTTCTCCTGCGACCGATTTCACCTCGGCGGAGGGCTTGGCAAACAACCGGCAGATTACAACGTAAAACATCGGTACGAAAAAGATCGCCAGGAACGTCGCGGTGATCATCCCGCCGATGACACCGGTACCGATGGAATGCTGACTGCCAGAGCCTGCGCCATTGGAAATGGCTAACGGCAATACCCCAAGCATGAACGCCAGAGACGTCATGATGATTGGCCGCAGGCGCAGTCGCGCAGCCTCTACGGCGGCTTCGACCAAGGGTTTGCCATGCTCTTCATGCAAGGCTTTGGCGAACTCGACAATCAGGATCGCGTTTTTCGCCGACAGTCCCACCGTCGTCAACAGCCCGACCTGGAAAAACACGTCGTTAGATAGCCCTCGCATCAACGTTGCCACGACTGCGCCGATCACACCGAGCGGCACTACCATGATCACAGACACCGGCACTGACCAACTCTCATAGAGCGCGGCCAGGCAGAGAAACACGATCAGCACGGAAATGGCGTACAACGCCGGTGCCTGAGAGCCAGATAGCCGCTCTTCATAAGAGATACCGGTAAACTGCATACCGATGCCCTCAGGCAACTGCTCGACGATCCGCTCCACGGCTTGCATGGCGTCACCGGAGCTATAACCGCTGGCCGGTTCACCCATGATTTCCACGGCTGGAATGCCGTTGTAACGCTCAAGCTTGGGTGAACCATGGGTCCAGTAGCCACTGGCAAACGTCGAGAACTTCACCATCTCGCCACGGGCATTGCGCACGTACCACTTATCGAAATCTTCCGGAGAGATCCTCGAATCGATTTCACCTTGCACATAGACCTTTTTGACTCGACCGCGATCAATGAAGTCGTTCACATAAGAAGCCCCCCACGCCGTACTCATGGTGTTGTTGATGTCGCTGATACTCACCTGCAGGGCTCGGGCCTTCTCGTTGTCGACCACCACCTGATACTGCGGCTCATCGTTCAAACCGTTGGGACGCACGTTCATCAGGGCTGGATCCTGAGCCGCCAGTTGCAGGAACTGGTTGCGCGCCGCCATCAGCTTTTCATGGCCCATACCCGTACGATCCTGCAAGAACATGTCGAAGCCTTTGGCGTTACCCATCTCCAGAATGGCCGGTGGCACGATAGCGATTGCCGTACCGTCCTTGATCTGCGAAATCCGCGCTTGCAAGCGCTTGGTGAAGGCAAAAATGGAGGTGTCACTGCCTTCACGCTCCTCCCATGGTTTAAGACCGATGAACAACATGCCGGAGTTCTGGCCGCGCCCCGCGAAATTAAAGCCGTTGACCGTGTAGGCCGACTCCAGCACGTCCTTTTCCTGCTCCATCAGGTAGCTGCGGATCTCATCGAGCACCACTTGAGTCCTGCCAGCACTGCTGTTGGGCGGCATCTGCACCTGAACGACCATGGTGCCTTGGTCCTCATCTGGCAAGAACGCGGTCGGAATCTGTGGAAATAACCAGACCATGGCGCCGACGATTAACACGTAAATCGCCAGGAACAGGCCTTTGCGCCTGGCAATCGTCGCCACACTGTTTTTGTACTTATCTGCACCCCGATCAAAGGTCCGGTTGAACCAGCCGAAAAAGCCCTTTTTATGGTGATGATCAGGATCGATGGGTTTGAGAATGGTCGCGCACAGCGCCGGGGTGAAAATCAGCGCCACTAACACCGACAGGGCCATGGCCGAAACGATGGTCACCGAAAACTGCCGATAGATAATGCCCGTCGCCCCGCCGAAAAACGCCATAGGCACGAACACCGCACTGAGCACCAGGGCAATACCCACCAATGCGCCCTGGATTTGCGCCATGGATTTGCGCGTGGCCTCCTTGGGCGACGAGCCGTCCTCGGACATTACCCTCTCGACGTTTTCCACCACAACGATGGCGTCATCCACCAGCAGACCGATCGCCAGCACCATTCCGAACATGGTCAGCGTATTGATGGTGAAGCCGAAGGCCGAGAGGATGCCGAATGTTCCCAGCAGCACCACCGGCACCGCCAGCGTCGGGATCAGCGTGGCGCGGATGTTCTGCATGAACAGGTACATCACCAGGAACACCAGCAGGATGCCTTCGAACAGGGTTTTCACCACCTCATGAATCGAGGCGCCCACCACAGGTGAAGTGTCGTAAGGGAACACCACTTTCAGGCCTTTGGGGAAATACGGCTCCAGTTCCGCCACGGTTTCGCGCACGCCTTTCACCGTGTCCAACAGGTTGGCGCCGGTGGCCAGGCGCAACGCCAGGGCCGCTGCCGGCTTGCCGTTGTAAGTGCCGGAAATCGAGAAGTTCTCGGAACCAAGACCGACTTCGGCGACATCCTTGACCCGTACCTGTGAACCATCCGGATTGACCTTGAGCAAGATCTCACTGAATTCTTCAGCGGTTTTCATTCGGGATGTGCCGAGGATCGTCGCGTTCAACTGCACGCCTTTGTGGGTCGGCAGACCACCCAGGGAGCCCGAGGAAATTTGTACGTTTTCCGCTTGCACGGCGTCGATCACGTCCTGGGACGTCAACTGGAAGCTGTTGAGTTTCTGCGGGTCGACCCAGATACGCATGGCGTACTGGGCCCCCAGCATCAGGAAGTCGCCGACCCCTTTAGAGCGAGTAATCGGATCTTTCATGTTCGACACGATGTAGTTGCCAATGTCGAAGTCATCCATGGAGCCGTCTTCGGAATACAAACCGACGATCAGCATGAAGTTGATCTGATATTTGGCTACCCGCAGCCCTTGCTTCTGCACTTCCTGCGGCAGCAGTGGCGTGGCCAGTTGCAACTTGTTCTGCACTTGGACCTGGGCAATGTCGGCGTTGGTCCCCTGGTCGAACGTCACGATGATGTTGGTGCTGCCATCGCTGTTACTCTCCGAAGAGATGTAACGCAGGCCGTCGAGGTTGTTGAGTTGCTGCTCGATGACCTGCACCACCGTGTCTTGCACAGTCTGCGCCGAAGCCCCCGGGTAGGTCACGGTGATGATCACGGCCGGGGCCGCAATGTTCGGGTACTGGTTGACCGGCAATTTAAGAATCGCCAGTGCACCGGCGAGCATGATCACGATAGCGATCACCCAGGCGAAAATTGGCCGGTTGATAAAGAAGTTAGCCATGAAGGTTTACCTTGAACATGTGCAGCGCAAGCGCTATTCGGAAGCGCTGACCACAGCGGGGTTAGCATCGAGGTTTTTCGCCGGCACCGGATTCAGGAGCAGGCCCGGCTTGGCCAGTTGCACGCCTTCGGTAATGACCCTGTCACCAGCCTTCAGGCCAGACTCAATCAACCATTTGTTGCCCATGGTGCGCAGGGTCTTGACCTCACGCAGTTGCGCCTTGTTGTCAGGGCCGACCACCAACGCGGTGGCCTGACCTTTCAGATCGCGGGTAATGCCTTGTTGCGGCACCAGGATCGCCTGTTGGCGAACGCCCTCGGTGAGACGAGCGTGAACGAACATGCCCGGCAGCAATACGTCATCCGGGTTGGGAAATGCTGCGCGCAACGTCACCGCGCCGGTGCTTGGGTCAACCGTCACTTCAGAGAACTTCAAGGCTCCCGGCAGTTCATAAGGCGAACCATCTTCAAGTGTCAGCCTGACCTGGACCTGATTCGGCTCGGCCATGGTCAGTTGACCCGACGCCATTTCGCGCCGCAGCTTGAGCATGTCGGCGGACGCTTGCGTAACGTCGACGTAAATCGGATCGAGTTGATTGATTGACGCCAGCGCGCCGGCCTGGCCGTTGGTTACCAACGCACCTTCAGTGATGTTCGAACGGCTGATCCGTCCACTGATCGGCGCCAGCACCCGGGTGTACTCAAGGTTGATCCGCGCCATTTTCAGCTCCGCCTGGGCCTGTTTGAAATTGGCGTCGGCGTCATCGTACTGCTGACGACTGATAGCCTTGCTCTCGACCAGACGCTTGTAGCGCTGCGCCAGACTGCGCGTGGTGTCGAGGCTCGCCTGGGCCTTTTCGACTGCTGCTTGATAGCTCGCTGGATCGATTTGATAGAGCGGCTGCCCTTTGCTGACCTGTGCACCTTCGTTGAAAAAACGCTTCTGAATAATCCCGCTGACCTGCGGTCGGACTTCGGCAACGCGATAGGCACTGGTGCGCCCTGGGAGATCATTGCTCAGCACAATATTTTCGTTCTGGAGGGTCACGACCCCGACGTCTGGTGCCTTGTGGACCTTGAGGTTCTGCGGCTCTTGGCAACCCGCCAGTATCAACGCGGCCAGCGGCAGCGCGCAGCCAAGGCGCGAAGTGGATGTGAAGTTCATTTGCTGCTCCTGTGAAAACGCGTCCAAGCCGTTGCCTTGCAACAGGCAGACAGCGGATTGGTCATCGAGAGTTAACTGGCCATTCAGTAGTGACCCGTATAACGATTCGATGTATCGTAATGCGATCCATGTCGGTGGTGCAAGTAACCATATTGCGATACAGCGTGCCCTAACCTGTAAACTGCTGCCTTATTTCAGCCCATACCCTAGAAATCCCGGTGGCGAGGAAGGACATGAGTAATTCAAAAGAAAAAATAGAGAACGACGAAAGTCGCAGTGGCGGAATTCAGGTCATCGCCCGAGCCTGCTCAGTGATGCGCGTGCTGGGCAGCCATCCGGGCGGTTTAAGCCTTGGGGCGATTGCCCAGGAAGTAGGGCTGGCTCGCTCTACAGTGCAGCGGATTGTTGCCGCCCTCGAGACTGAGGCTATGGTTGAGCCGATTCGACCCGGTACCGGTTTTCGCCTGGGGCCGGCGTTGGCTCAACTGATACATCAAACCCACACCGACATCATCTCGATCGCTCGCAAGTCGCTTGAGGAGCTGTCAGAGGAGCTCAATGAGAGCGTCACGCTTTCATGCATCAGCGGACAGCAAACCAACGTAATTGCACGGGTCATTGCTGAGCACGAATTGCGCGTGGTGTTCCCCATGGGCCGCTCAATGCCGATGCACGCGACCGCTGATGGCAAGGTCTTGCTGTCAACACTGAGTGACGAACAGATTCTGGACGTGCTGGGTGAATCACCGGAAAAACTCACCAAGGCAACCCAAAGCGTCAAATCCCTGCTCAACGAGATGGTGCAGATACGTGCCAGTGGCTTCGCTATCGACCAGGAGGAACACACCATCGGTATCAGTGCTTGCAGCATTCTGATTCCGACCTTCATGGGGCCCCATGCCGTCGCAGTGGTTGCGCCCACTTCACGCTTTCAGATGCGTGCGGAGGAATTTCGCCATGCACTACAAGCCTGCAAAGCCTCAATTTCCAGGCTGGCGGGCGAATATTGATGAGAAACCAAGATGGCCAGAAAACGTAAAGAGGACGTTGCGATCACCCACGGCCTGCTGCTTGACGCTGCTGGGATGGTCTCAGTCGCCGCGGTTATGCCCAAACGCAGTACTTAGTTTGTAGTTCAGGGCACTGCGGATGGCAGGACTTGCCGCAGCATTCCCCTGATTGCAACGTCGGTCAACGCGTTGCTGACGGGGGTCAATCTACGGGTGGCTGCTCAACCTGACGGACACCGACCTCAAATATGTACCCAGTGCTGTAGAGAAGTTGATTCAACCCTTGGTCGAGCACTATCAGACCTGAGCCAGCGAAGCGTGCCTGAGCACCGAATCGGTGGTGGTTTGATAGTGGCTAGCGAGCAATTGACAGGCTCTGTCGATGTCCTTCGCCAGCGCTGCCTCCATTAACTGCCGGTGTTCGTCGGGCACATCCCGCCCATGACTCTCGGGATAGTGCATCGAGAGAAAACGATAACGCGCAGTCTGGTCGCGCAGGGATGTGCAAAGGCGTAGCAGCGTCGGGGAATTACAGCTTGAAATCAGTGCCTGATGGAACACTTCGTGTGCGTTTTCCCATTCGGGCTTGAGGAGTCGCTCCGGGCCTTCGACAATGGTCAGACGACCCAGTCGGTGGTGGGCGGCCAGCACACGGCTCTCCCATTCGACATCGCCCTGACGAATGGAATCGGCCAGCACTTTGCATTCAATATGCAAACGCGCGGCAGTGATGTCAGCGATTTCTGCTGCCGAGATCCGACCGACACTGAAACCCTTCTGATCCGCTGCCGAGACGAAACCGCTACTGGCTAGGCGCGACAAGGCTTCGCGCAGCGGAATTACGCCAACGTCGTAAGCCTCGGCCAGATCCTTAAGGCGCAGGCGACTGCCCGGGACCAATTGGCCATTGATGATGTCCTGGCGAATCCTGGCTTCGAGTTGCGAGGCCATCGTGCGCTTTTCGGGCTCCGCGGATTGCCAGTTAATCTGTGGGGAATTCACGCTCGACTCCTTTTTACGCTGTCTGCATGGATCATACACGGGCTTAAAAATTTCTCATATTTTATAAAATATATATTTTTTTATTGACGGTATATTTTATAAGCCCTAGCTTGATGGCTACGCGGTCGGCTGCCCAATCCACCGGCCCTTTCCACTCCAACAAGAGAAACCGTCATGCGCTACGTTCGATTCCTCAATCAAGGTCAACCTGTTCTAGGTGTCGTCACTGCCGATGGCGTACGCGTATTAGGAACCGAAACGCTTGAGTCGTTGTTGGCGCGAGGTGTCGATCTGACCACTCATGCCCAAGGTGCCGATGGCGCTATCGTCGAAATCGCCGAAGACGCTTACCTGCCATTGATGGAGCGTCCGACCAAAATCGTTTGCGTCGGCCTGAACTACGCCGACCACACCAAAGAGTCACCTTACGCTCAACCGACCTACCCCACCCTGTTCCCTCGCTGGAACTCCAGCCTGACAGCCCATAACAAACCGCTGATCCGTCCGCGCATCTCCGACACCCTCGACTACGAAGGTGAAATGGCTGTAGTTCTCAAAAGCGGCGGCCGCCATATCCGCAAGGAAGACGCACTCGATCACGTCGCCGGTTATGCGCTGTTCAACGAAGGTTCGGTACGCGATTACCAGTTCATCTCACCGCAGTGGACCGTCGGTAAAAACTTCGATGACACGGGTGCATTCGGGCCGGTTTTAGTGACCGCAGATGAGTTGCCTGCGGGTGGCAAAGGCTTGTTGCTGGAAACGCGTGTCAACGGCAAAGTCGTACAGTCTGCCAATACCAACGACATGCTGTTCGATGTAGCCACCATCATTTCTACGCTGAGTGAAGCGGTTACTCTCGAAGCTGGCGACGTGATTGTCAGTGGCACCCCGGCTGGCGTTGGTTTTGGCATGAATCCCAAGGTTTATCTGAAAGCAGGCGATGTGGTCGAAGTATCGATCGAGGGCATTGGCAAACTAGTCAACCCTGTCGTCGACGAAGTCTGATCATAGACACAGCTGCACACTTGGCGCGGGGCCGACCATGCCCCTGCGCCCCACTACAAAAAATAATTAAATGGAGGCAATCATGAGCGTGTCCCATGGTGTGCATTCAATCGATCATTACGCGTTGAACGTCCCTTCACTGGACGAAGCCTGCCAGTTCTTCGAAAGCTTTGGCCTCGACGTTCTCCGTGAACAGAACCAGCTTTTCCTGCAAGCAGCTGACGGCCATGTCTGGGCGAAAATTTTCCCTGCAGCCTCAAAGTCCCTCGCCTATCTGAGCTTCAACTGCTACGAGCAGGATTACGCTGCCTTGCGCCAGCAGATTAAAACCGCGGGAGGGCTTTTCGAAGATCGTCCCGAAGCCGGAATCTGGTTTCGCGACCCGGATGGCAACCTGTTGCAGGTGAAGGTCGGCGAAAAGACCATGCCCGACCAAAAGTCCGACCACCACAGCAGCATCACCCCGTCCAACAGCCGCGGAGCGACGACACGAGACGCCATGACGCAGGTCCGCCCTCGTCGCTTGTCCCATGTCCTGTTGTTTACCCCCGATGTACTTGGCGCGCTGCACTTTTACCAACAAGCCCTGGGTTTGAAGCTCTCCGACAAGTCGATGGACATTATCGCCTTCAGTCATGCCGCCCACGGTTGCGACCATCATCTGGTGGCGTTCGCCAAGAGCAGCGCCAAGGGCTGGCACCACGCTGCGTGGGAAGTCGACAGCATTGATGAAGTCGGCGCGGGCGCTTCGCAGATGGCGGCGGCGGGACACGTGAAAGGCTGGGGCACGGGCCGTCATTGCCTGGGTTCCAACTACTTTCATTACGTGCAGGATCCGTGGGGTTCGTTCTGCGAGTACTCGGCAGACATGGACTACATCTGCGAAGGCAGCGAATGGCCTGCCGGCGATTATGCCCCGGAAAACTCACTGTACCTCTGGGGCCCGGAAGTGCCGGACAACTTCATTTTCAATACTGAAGCGGATACCCCGGCACCTGCCTGAGTCGCCTGCCGCTTACTGTTTAAAAAACTGGAATTCCTGCATTGCGCGAGCCTCCCTGGTTCGCGCGACGGGCCCGGCCATGTCCGGAAATCATTGCGCAGTACACGAGGCACAGTCATGAATCAGCAAACCACAGTCGATGTCGCCATCGCCGGTTACGGTCCTGTCGGCCAGACCCTGGCCATTCTGTTGGGTCAGATGGGTTATTCGGTCGCCGTATTCGAACGCTGGCCGGCGCTTTATCCACTGCCGCGCGCGGTGTTCTACGATCATGAAATCCGCCGAATTTTCCTGTCTATGGGGCTCGGCGAAGAGCTGGCAAAAATCTCTCAGCCGTCGGCGCGCTACCAGTGGTTCAACGCCGACTGGAAAGTGTTGGTCGAAATCGACTGGTCGGCCGAATCCATCAGCGACGGACCGTTCGGCTACCTGTTCAACCAGCCATCGCTGGAAGCCGCGCTGGACCGCAAGGCCAAGAGCATCGGCAAGGTGCAGGTCCATCAGGGCTGGGAAGCAACTGCGCTCAAGCAGGACGCCGATGGCTGCGACATGGTGCTCAATCGAGTGATTCGCCAAGACGGCAAATTCTCACAGGGCGAAGAGCAGCAAAGCGTCCGTGCTCGTTACGTGATCGGTGCCGACGGCGCAAACAGCTTCGTGCGCCAATCGCTGGGCATTGAATGGCAGGATTTGGGCTTCCAGGAAGACTGGCTGGTGGTCGACTTGCAACCCAAGCCCGGTGTGCAACTGGATGTGCCGGACATCGGCCAATGGTGCAACCCTGAACGACCCACCACCATGGTCCCTGGCGGCCCCGGTTATCGCCGCTGGGAGTTCATGCGCCTGCCCCATGAAACCATCGAAGACTTGCAAGACACCGACAAGGTCTGGTCGTTGCTGGCGCGCTGGGTGACGCCGGACACCGCTGACCTGGTGCGCCACGCGGTCTATCAGTTCCGTTCACGCATTGCCTCGAACTGGCACAGCGGCCGGGTGCTGCTGGCCGGCGACGCGGCCCACGTGATGCCGCCGTTCATGGGCCAAGGCATGTGCTCGGGCATTCGCGACGCATGGAATCTGTCCTGGCGCTTGGACCTGCTGCTGCGCGGCCTGGCCGACAACGTCCTGCTGGACAGCTACACACTGGAACGCAAACCGCAGATCCGTGCGGTGATCGAAGCCTCGATGGCCATGGGCAAAGTGGTGTGCGTGTCAGACCCGGTGAAAGCCGCCGAGCGTGACGCTGCGTATTTGAGCGGCAATGTCGCACCATTGCCGCCGTTCCCCGGTTTGACCGATGGGCTTTTACAGGAAGGTGGACAATTGCGCGGCATTCTCGGGGTACACGGCTCGATTGAAATCGGCGGTAAGGTCGGTCGTTACGATGACGTCATTGGCCGTGGTTTCCACCTGCTCGTCCGAGGTGACCAGGATCCTCTGGCATCGCTCACGCCTGAACAGCAGAGCTTCATCCATGACTACGATCTGAAAGTCGTTCGACTCGCGGAAACGGCTGACAGCAGCAAAGGCATCTATCGCGACGTCTCTGGCAAATACTTGCGTTTCATGGCCGAGGCCGGACTCATAGCTCTTATCGTGCGCCCCGACTACTACTGCTATGGCGGCGTTGCAGAGCTGTCAGCGTTACCCAAATTGCTCAACTCCCTGCGAGAGCAATTGCAACAAAGCAGCCAACCCCACGCCGTTACGGGTGGAAAGGCCCGCCACGCCTGACAGGATTTTCCGGTGGCATGGACGCCCCTCTCTCTAAAACTCTGACAAAAAAACAAGAGATAGATATTGATCAACATCAAGGTGAAAACGCTTGGTGCGGTTCTGGCCGCGTTCTCAAGGCTCAACACGCACGCAGCCGAGCCCCCTGAAACGAGTGAAGGCACACTATTTCGAAACCTGTTTGGAGACACACAGGAAAAGGATTACGGGATTCAGGTCAACCGCTGGATTTGTATCTGAAGCATTATTACCAGGCCGCTGAAAACGAACAGCAGATGACCAGCGAAGAACTGTCGTTCCTGGCCACGGGGCTGCGCAAACACATCAACAGGTTTCGCCGCTAGCTCAGGTGCTCAGCATTCTTTGCGCGAGGTTTTATACATGATCGAATTACACCAAGTCACCGCGTACCAGCAACAGACACGAGTGCTCAATCGATTGTCGTTGAGGATTGAGCAGCACGAGCGCGTGGCAATCCTGGGCCCCAACGGCGCGGGTAAAAGCACTCTGCTGAAACTGATCAACAGGGAACTCTATCCCGTCGCTCAGGACGGCAGCTACCTGAAGCTGTTCGGCAGCGAGACTCTGAACCTATGGCAACTGCGCAACAGGATCGGCTTCGTGTCCCAGGACCTACAGGAGGACTATACGCCCTACACCCGCGCACTGGACGTTGTGGTTTCAGGCTTTTTCGGTGCCATTGGCAGTCATGAACACCTGCAACCGACCGAGCTCCAGCTCGAGCAGGCACGTGTAATGATGGCTAGCCTCGGGATTTCGCAAGATGAATCCTGCATGTTCCAGCGTCTTTCCACCGGGCAGAAAAGGCGCCTGTTGCTGGCCCGAGCACTGGTGCATCAGCCCCAGGCGCTGATCTTCGATGAGCCGGCCAACGGCCTCGACATGGGCGCGAGCCTGGCCATGTTAACGCTGCTGCGAAGTTTTTGCGGTGGGGGTCGGTCGTTGCTCATCACCACCCACCACGTTGACGAGATCATTCCGGAAATCGAGCGCGTGGTGTTGATCAAGCAGGGGCGGATCGTGGCCGACGGTCCCAAAACCGTACTATTGACCAGCGCACACCTTTCGGACCTCTACCAGACCCCGTTGCACATCAGCGAGAAAAACGGCTGGTATCGCTGCTGGCACGATTGAGGATTCAGTCTGCCTGAGCTCGTGCTTGCAGGTAGGCCCGGGAAAACGCCACGGCCTCATACGCCGGCATGTTCTCCACGCCGAACCCGCGCAGCACCATCAGGATGACGGCGTCGATGTAAGCCTGCGGGTCGTCAACCTTATGTTGGTTCATGCTCCGCACCCCTTCCAGGGTCGCGCCAATCAAAGCGTCTACACCGGCCTGCATCGACGGCAGGTCAAGTAGCCCTGCGTCGCGACCCGCCTGCAGGTCGGCCAATACGTACTTCAGCAGGATCGATTGGTCCTGCACCAGATCCGCCCGGATGAAAAACGCCGCCCAACGACGGTCAGTGTGTGCGCGAAGCAAAAACAGACGCATCGCCGTGCTGATACGTTCCACAGGGTGGGTCAGCACGTCGTACACGGGCAGAATGTGCAACGTCATGCCATCGGTGGCTTCTTGCCCTATGGCAGCCACAGCCTCCTCCAGCGAAGCAAAGTGCTTGTAGAACGCGCCCCGGGAAATGTTCGCCACCCGCGCGACGCCTTCGATGGTGACGGAAACCTTGGAAGGGTCCTCCAGTAAATCCATGGTCGCCGACAATATCCGAGCGCGCATCGCATCGCGCTTGCGCTGAGCGGTCACGCTCCGATGATCCAGCGATATGCCCAGGTCATTGATCTGTTTTGCCATAGTTTCCATCTGCGTATGCCTTTTCGCATCCAATCGCGTCTGCGATGAGCTAAATTTATATCTTTGATAAAAAATATATTTCTATTAGTATCGATTTCGTCATCCTGACGACTTTGTCACCATTCTGTCAGAAGCTCATCCAGTAATCCCAATAACAGAAAAAGCCATGAACTCCATCCTCCCCAACGCCACTGTCGACGCACACGTGAATAGCAGCGATTTGTCAGCGAAATCGGCCGGGGGGATGCTTCGGCTGGCTGGCAGCCTGACTCTTTGATCACCCTAACCAGGAGTAATGCATGAGCATATCGAAAGTCGTACACAGCGAAGACGCTGATCTTGCCTACGATGTCGAAGGCTCTGGCCCTATTCTTTTGCTGGTGGCCGGCGGCAATGGCGACAGCGAACTGTTTGCGCCGCTGTCAAAACAGCTCGCTGACCGCTACACGGTGGTGAAATACGACCGTCGCGCCGATGGGCGAAGCACAGGTGATCACCTGGGTGAAATGGACATGGCCCAGGCAGGTCGCGACGCGGCAGCGGTGCTGAATGCGGTGGGGCTTGGACCAGCCTATGTGTTTGGTAGCAGTGCCGGCGCCAACATCGCACTCAAGCTGACCGAAGACCATCCCCAACTTGTGCGTGGGTTGGTAGACCACGAACCGCCTATCACCAACTTTTTGCCCGAACCCGTGGCAGGCGAATGGCGTACGTTCTTCGACAAGGTTTATGACACCTACATTGCCGAGGGCAGCGGACCTGCGATGAAACTGTTTGCCTCGTCGTTTGTGGGTTTCGGTCCCAGCACGGCAGCGCCCGGCGACCAGGCGGGTACAACCCATGATCGGTTTTTAGCGCACGAGTTTCGCCACATCAATAACTTCGTTCCCGACCTTCAGGCGCTACGCAACAATGGCGTCCCCATGGTAACCGCGGTAGGTCTGGACAGCGGTGATGCCTTCTACGCTCAAACGGCGCGCGAACTGGCCAGACAGCTGCCCTGCCGCTGCGTGGAAATCGTGGGCAACCATTTGGGATACCGTGTCCATCCGCAGGCGTTTGCAGATCAGTTGCACCAGATCATTCAAGAACTTTCCGCTCGCGCGCCTGTTTAAGGCGCCCACTATCAGGAACGCACACATGAAGATCATCTGTATCGAGGAACACACCACCGACCCCGCAATCGCCAAAGCCAGCCATTCAGCTCAAACGATTGAAGCAGGCTACATGGCTGACTGGATGACGGGCGTGGTTGACAAGCCGAACGACTTTCAAGACAACAGGCCACATCTGCAAGCCGCCAAGACGTCGATGACGCTGGCCGCGGACCTCGGTGCCGCACGGTTGGCGGAGATGGATAAAAACGGCATCGACATGCAGGTCGTGTCGTACAGCAATGCGCCGCAGCTCATCGAGGGCCCGCAAGCCATCGAGCTTACGCGAGCCGCCAACGACCGGCTCGCCGAGGCAGTTCGGGCAAATCCAAATCGTTTCGGCGGTTTCGCCATTTTACCTTGGCAGGACCCGGAGGCCGCTGCGCTTGAGCTTGAGCGTGCGGTCACTCAACTGGGCATGGTCGGCACGTTGCTGACCGGCCGTCCAGGGCAAACTTTTCTTGATGACCCGCGCTACGAACCCGTCCTGAAGATGCTCAATCAACTCGAAGTGCCCCTCTATGCACATCCGGGATTTGTCCTTCCCCAAGTGCAGCAGCCCTACTACGGTGGGTTGAAAAAGGAAGTCAGCGCACGTCTGTCGCTCTTCGGCTGGGGCTGGCACCACGAGGCTGGCATCCAGGTTATTCGCATGATCCTGGCAGGCGTGTTCGACAGATTCCCCAAGCTGCAGGTGATCAGCGGCCATTGGGGCGAGATGGTGCCTTTCTATCTACAGCGCATGGATGACACGATACCTCAGGAGGCTACGGGGTTGTCGCGCAGCATTTCGCAAACCTACAAAGAGCATGTGTATGTGACGCCAAGCGGCATGCTCAACTTGCCGCACTTTGAATTCATCCACAAAGTGATGGGCGCCGATCGCATCATTTATGCCGTCGACTACCCCTACCTCACCAATACCGGGGCACGTGAGTTTTTGCAGAGTCTTCCGATCAGCCAGGCTGACCGCGAGAAGATTGCTCATGGAAACGCAGAAGCACTCTTCCGACTTTGAGTCGATTGACAACACTGGATCAATGCTCGTTGAACGCGCTTGCGTTCAACTGCCCTCGAAAAATAAGGATTGACGCCAGCGCCTGCGTAAAAACCAGCGTCCCGATCATGTACAGATAAACAGCAGCATCCCATGTCCGCCAGGAATTCAAGCGTCGAGAATGACCTGGTCGCTACGACGGCGGCCATGTCGGCGACGGAAAAGCGTCGACCGTGGACATGGTCACCGATTCCCGTTTCTATGGGTCGCAGTGGCCATTCCTCCTTGGCGTGCAACCTTCAGGAACGCGTTCGCCGTACCCGCAGTTTCATTCACGCGGCTGATGAGCAACAGGTCGGCTTGCGGTTCGACGTCATCGAATGTTCGATAGATCAAGCCTGGAATCATGACTTGTATCAAAGGCGCGGGCACCAATGCTACGCCCATTCCCGCAGCCACCAACGCCAGCACACTCAAGGTGCTAGTGGTGCGCTGAACCTTGGGCTCACGCCCCAACGCCTTACGAAGCGCAGCAAGCATATGTTCATCCGCGCCGTGGGCGGCATAGACGATCAACGACTCGGCCCCCAGCATCGGCACGTGCAAAGGCTGCTGATTCGCCAACGGATGGTCCTCGGGCATCGCAACGACCAAGGGCCACGTTCCAATCAACTCAAACAGCAGTGCGTTGTCCAGGGCCTGTCCGCCATGACTCGGGGCATAACCCAAATCAAGCTGCCCGTTCTGAATGGCTTCGACCTGCAGGTGCGGCGCCAACTCGCGGAGGACGACTTCCGCGTCAGGGTACGCGGTACGAAATGCGCGAACGTCCGACATTAACCTTCCACTAAATACGGCATTACCTGCAAAGCCAATCCGGACTGTGCCCATTTCCCCGCGCAGAGAGCGCTGCACTACTTGTTGGGCGTGCGCCGCCTGGTCGAGGGTGCGTTGCGCTTCGGCACGCAATAGGACACCAGCCTCTGTAAGCTCTACGCGACGGCTTGTACGCAAGAACAGTGGCCCGCCGAGCTCGTCCTCAAGAGAGCGGATTTGCATGCTCAGAGCGGACTGGACAATGTTCAAGCGCTGGGCTGCACGTCCAAAATGGCCTTCCTCGGCAACGGCTAAAAAATAACGTAAATGCCGCAGATCCATGCAGTACACCTCATCAGATTTAATGATCGATTGTTCATATCAATCTATTTGAAGTTATCTGTCCAGGGGACGATGCTGACTTCGACATTCCGTCATCTGCCAAGGACACCTCATGCAGTCTTACCTGGAAGACCGTTTTCAAATAACCGACCTGATCACCGGCTGGATTCATCGCGACTTGGGCCAATGGGATGAATTGGCCAAGCTCGCTCATCCTGATGGGATCATTGAAATCACTTGGTTTGAAGGGCCCTTCGCCGAGTTTGTCGAAGGCTCCAAGCGCATGAGCAAGTCAGACTTGCGCACCAAACACCTGATCGGCACACCGGTAGTTACTTTCAAAGGCGATAAAGCCATTGTGGAAACCAATGCGGTGATCGTTGCCGACAACATCAAGCTGGGTCTGGGGTGCAGCGTGCACAACCGCTTTTATGACCTGGCCGAAAAACGCGAAGGTCAGTGGAAGCTGGTCAAGCGCCAAAGCATCTATGACATGGGTAGCTTCACTTTTCCACAGGGCCTGGTCGAGATTGATCGTGACATCGTTACGCGTTATCCGCGTGAATACGCACCGCTGGCCTATCTTTTGGATAAGAGCGGCTTTCCACTGAATCGTCTATTTGCCACCCGTGGCAGCGAGCTTGAACAAGGCATGCGTGCCGAGGCTTGCGCATGGCTCGCTGACTGAGATTTCACCATCGCCAACCTTTACAACCGGGATCTTATCCTCACCGTTTACTTGTTCTGACATTGCAAACCGAACACTGCTATTACCGAAAATAATTACAACAGAGGTATTCGCTTGTGAACAATCAACTCGACATCTGCACGATCGTCGATAGAAGCCGTTTGGGCGTCTTTCAGCTACTTGTGCTCGTTCAATGCTTCCTGTGTATGGTCGTCGATGGCTTCGATATCCAAGCCATGGCCTATACCGCGCCCAGCCTCATCGCAGACTGGGGCATTCCCAAAGCCAGCCTGGGTCCGGTGTTCAGCATCAGTATGCTCGGCATGTTGATCGGATCGCTTGCGCTGGGCTCGGTGGCTGACCGAGTGGGTCGACGGCCAGTGCTGGTCGCGGCCTCGCTGGTCATGGCGGTTTTGATGTTTTTCACCGCCCACGCGACGACAGTGGATAGCCTTATGACGCTGCGGTTTTTCACTGGTATCGCAATGGGTGCCATTGTGCCGAACGTCGCCACTCTGGTAACGGAATTTGCACCACGGCACAACCGTGTAATGCTGTTGACGCTGGTGTCATCGGGCATGGTATTCGGTGGCCTGGTCGGCGGCGCTATAGCGGCCGCGCTGATTCCACAGTATGGCTGGCAAGCGGTGTTCTACCTGGGTGCCATCGCACCACTCTGCTTGGGTGTGCTGATGTTTTTCGCCCTACCCGAATCACTGCAATGGTGCGTACTGCGTGCACGCCAGCTTGACCGTGTCAGGACCATCCTCAAACGCATCGAGCCTAGCCTGCAGATCGACCCACAGACTGTCCTGGTGATCGGTGAACCGCGCAAGAAAGGCCTGTCGTTCTCTCTGTTGTTCACCGATGGTCGGCTGCCGGGCACGCTGTTGTTGTGGCTGATTAACTTTATGAACATGCTCTGCGTTTACTTTCTAGCCTCATGGACGCCGGTACTGATGAGCGGCGCAGGCCATACCCCGTCGCAAGCGGTGCTTGCCGGTACATCTATGTGGGTGGGCGGCTTGGCGGGCGGCTGGTTGCTGGGCTGGTTTGTCGACCGTCGTGGTTTCGGCGTCGTGCTGGTGCCCACGTTTATCGTGTCTGTCATCGCCATCCTTTTGTTCAGTCATTTCTACGCTTCGATCAATCTTGCTTACCTGACAATCGCTGTCGCAGGCTTTGGCATCCTCGGCGGTCAGGCGGCGTTGAACGCCATGACCGCCACTTTTTATCCGACCGCGTTGCGCGCCACCGGTACTGGCTGGACGCTTGGTATCGGTCGCCTGGGCGGCATCTGTGGACCTTTCATCGGAGCCACATTGCTGCACTTACAGTGGTCAACGAGTGATCTGCTGGTGTCAGCCGCCATTCCCGCTGGCATCGCGGCGCTGGGAATCTTCAGCTTCTGGCGCTTGAACCGTGTAGTGGGAATACCCGCCACCAACTGACGGTCGCAACTAGCGGCTAGTGGATGGCCGCCTCCCCAATAAAAATAAGAGAAAACTCATGAAGAACATCAACATCAAATCGTTTGGTGCGGTTCTGCTCGCATTTTCAACAAGCCACTGTCTTGCCGACGTCGGCGAAGGCACCGTGTTTCGTAGCATTTTCGGCGACTCGCTGGAACGCGATTACGGCATCAAGATATCTGGACTGCTGGACGCCGGTTACTCGCACAACAACAACTCATCCCAAGATGATCGCAAGTCAGGGCAAACCAACACCCCTATTGGCGGTCTGTCCGATGAGGGCTTCGAACTCGCCACCCTTCACCTGTTTGCAGACAAGGCCCTGAAGGCAAACTTTATTCCGCGCGTAACGCCGCTTCCGGGACCAGCTCCCACCGAAGCATCTTTCGGTTTCACCCTTGAAGCAGCCTATGGACGCAACGCGCAACAGGCCCGCACATATGGATGGGACATGCATTGGGGCATCAACTCCCCGGGCGACGACGATGCGGACAAGGCTCGACGCGACAAACAGAACTTTCTTGCGGTACCCAACATAGCCGCGACGGCCTACCTGCCGTACGCCGGGGGCTTCACCGCAATCGCCGGCATTTTCGGCTCAGGACTTGGGTATGAAGTCCCGCCTAACGTGCGTGCCGCGCGCAACCCGTTTGCCAGTCGTTCCTATGCCTTCATGACCCAGTCTGGCCCCGTATCGGGCTTTCTGCTCGGCAAGCGCCTGGTCAACAACCAAAGCATGTTGCTCGGTGTTGAGCTAGGAGTGATCCAGGGTCAAGGCAACTTGCGCGATAACAACGACACCAAGGCAATACTGGGAGCGTTGCGTTGGCGTACGCCAGATATGAAAACCTGGATCGACTATGAGTTTTTGGTCGGTGACTCGCAGAGCGACAGCAATGATGTGCAAACGCCGCGTGGCCGGGTGATCTCTGAAAATAGCCAGTTCAAGCAGCAGCACTCGCTCAATGGCTGGCATCAGTTTGATGAGAAGTGGTCGATGGGTGCAGAAGTGGTTTACGGCCATCAGGCGGGTGACGGAAAAAAATCGACGGTCGACGTTATCAGTGGGCCCGGTTTTGAGGGTGCACATTGGTGGGGAGCCAACGCTGTATTGACTTATCAGCAACGTAAGGACTTGTCGTTCTCTGTGCGGGCGGAGCATTTCGATGACCCAGACGGTTTCGTATTGTTCCCCTCGTCCACGTCCCGAGGCGCGTTCAATGCCCTGACAGCGGGCTTGCGCTACGACTTCAACAAATACCTTTCACTGCGTCCGGAGCTGCGCTACGACTGGTTCAACGGCCGCGACGATGCCCATCCATTCGGTCAGGGTGATGCACGCAGTCAACTGACTGGAACGGTGGAAGCGTTGGTCTATTTCTAACAGTAGCTGGAGCGCTATCGCCGATATGACGTCGGCGATAGCGATGGCGTGCGGCGCTGGGTCAAAAGTAGTAAAGCGCTTCGATCATCGTGCTCAGTTGCGAACGATCGCGACCATTGCCAAAAGGTCGATCGTGTTCGCGTGCATCAAACCAGTCGTAGCGCAGCTCCGGGCGCAATGAAAGGTTCTTGTTGACCTCATAACGAACTCCCGTTGTGAGTGCGTTGAAGTCTCCCCGGGAGGTACTGGTGGGAAACAGGATAAAACTATCAGGGTCACTGAAGTGCTCGCCACGCAGGGACCACGTCAGATCTTGTCGAACCTGATAGGTGACGACCGCATTAGCACCCCACCAATGCGCGCTACTGAAGCCCGGGCCCCGAACGATATCAACCGTCGACGCCTTGCCATCGCCGTCTTGGCGACCGTATACCACTTCGGCACCCATCGACCAGTGCTGATCAAATTTATGCCATCCGTTCAACGAATGCTGCTGCTTGAATTGATTGGAGGGCGAGACGATTCGCGAGGGCGGTCCCTGCACGTCAGAGAAGTCATCATTCTGCTCATTGCCGGCGATGAACTCGTAATCGATCCATGTGTTCATGTCTGATGTGCGCCAACGCAATGCACCGATCAACGATTTATCAGAGTTGTTATCCCGCAGGTTGGCCCACCCCTGCACGACGCCCAACTCGACACCCAATATGCCCAAGTCTCCCTGGTATGCGCGAGTACTCGAAAGCACGCCGGCGCCGGTACTGGGTTCACTGACAAATGCGTAGGTTTTACTGGCAAACGGATTGCGGGCGAACCGCACGTTGGGAGGGATTTCATAGCCCATCGCCAGGCCGAACACACCGGCCATAAGACTGACACCGGGGCCGTAGGGCAAGTAAACGGTGGCCGCAGCATTTGGAATCGCCAAGAAGTAATCCTTGTCACGCTGGGCCTTGCCGTTGTCCTTTTCGTTAATGTCCAACCCCATGTCCCAACCATAGGTTCGCGCGAACTGAGCGTTACGACCGTAGTTCAATTCGAGGGTAAGACCGAAGGAGACCTCCTCGGGTTTTGGGCCTGGTAAAGGGGTAATACGGGGTATGAAGGTGCCCTTGAGTTGTTTGTCGACAAATAGATGAAGGCTGCCCAGCTCGAGACCTTCATCAGACATGCCGGTGATTGGCAGATTGCTCAACCCGTCCTTGCGCTCGTCGCGTGTCGAACGATTGTTGCGTGAGTAGCCGATGTCTAGAAGATTGGAAACAGTAATGCCGTAGTCCCTCTCCAGACTCTCTCCGAACAAGCTGCGAAACAATGTACCTTCACCTGGCTTTTCGGCTTCATCGGCATAGCAGTTCACAATCGCAAAGGCGGCCAGAACCGCACCAAGCGCTTTCACCTTGATGTTCTTCATCTTCTGTCTCTTGTTTTTATTGTCAGATACCCACCTTCAAGAGATGGGCGCAGCGTTGGGGGAACTAGAGGTTGGTTGCCTGGAAACTGATCTGACGCCAGGCGTCGTCGCGACGTAACCAAATCTGCGTGGTGATTACATTCATCTCGCGGCGTTCACCGCTGTTGCGAAATTCAATGCTCTGTAACAGTCGGCCGGTAGCGATCGCAATGTCGGCATGAACTTGTACTTGAAGGTCTTGCCGTTCCACACTCAGGAAGAGGATTGCATCCTCGACCAGTCGCAAATAGCCGGGCTTGTCGTCGATCTGTCCGGTGGCGTGTATATGTACCAATTGGTCGTCGACCAACTCGCTTAACGTTTCGAGGTCGCTTTCTACCAATGCCCGGCAGCGCGCATCTTCCAGCTGCGCAATGGTGTCTATGATCGCTTGCTCATTCATGGTTGATCTCCTGGATGCACATTTAAGGAGCCGACTGACGGCGTGTTCACGGTCCCTGCCTCTATACACATCAGGCTTCGGCCTGCACCACGTTTTCGATGGCACCGAGCCCATCAATCTCTACGCGCACCCGATCGCCCTTGCGCAGCCAGCGCGGCGGTTTCTCGGCCGCGCCGATGCCGCCAGGCGTGCCTGTGAAGATCACGTCGCCAGGTTCAAGCGTCATGACCTTGGAAAGGTGCTCGATTTGCTGGAAGCAGTCGAAAATCAGCTGGTCTGTATTCGAGTCCTGCCGTTTCTCGTCGTTGACGAAGCATCGGATACCCAATTGATGGGGGTCCTCGACGTCATCGGCAGTGACCAGCCACGGGCCGAATGGTGCGTGGGTGTCGAACGACTTACCCAAGGTGAATTGCGAAGTACGCAGCTGCCAGTCACGGACGCTGACGTCATTGCCGACGCAGTAACCGAAGATGGCCGTTCGCGCAGTTTCCGGGGTGAGATGGCGACAGCGCTGCCCGACGATGAAGACCATTTCAGCTTCGTAGTCGAGGGCCTCGGACACTTTCGGCAAATCGACAGGAGCGAATGGACCATTGGCCGCCGTGCTCATCATGGCGAACCACAATTGGTCCGCCGGCATATCCATGCCCGACTCTTCAACATGGTCGGCATAATTGAGGCCGATGCCGAGTATCTTGCCGGGGCGCGGCACCGGGGCCAATAGAGTGACCTGATCAAGTGCAATGCCCCTCGCACCGCTCCCGGCCAAGTGCTGCAGAGGCTCGCGCCAATCGGCCCACGTGGTGATCAACTCGATCATACTGCCGGGTGCCGTGTTGAAATGGTCAGTGATGCGAATAACCTTCTCACCGACAACCAAGCCAACGGCAGGGGTGCCATCCTGGATCTGGAATGTACAAAGTTTCATGCTGTTTACCTGTATTGGGGACCGAGGTTGACGCCAGTGGCAGCGCTGCCCAATGCGCAAAGCTGTTCATCGCTGGCGCCCGCGCGCCACATTGCAACCAACTCATCAGCATTGAATTCGGTGCCAATTGGGTTAGCGGCAAAGGTCTCGGAATGGAAGAACGCAGAGGCATCTGCAGGATCAACGAAATTGTCGACCTGCAACTCGATGTCATTGCCCTCTGGGTCTCGGTAGTAAACCGATGTGGTTGGCCCATGGTTAATGGTCCAGACCGGCAAGATGCCGAGCGCCTTTAGCCGTTCGTAGGTAGTCAGCACTTCACCAATGCTCTGATAGCTGTATGCAATGTGATGAACGCCGACCATGTTGTCGGTTTTTTTTGGCAGATCCGGCATGTTGAAAAATGCCAGGCGATGATGTTCATCGTCGTAAGTAATGAAAGTCAGAATTTCGTCTTCAAACACCAGGTCAGCCTGGAATACCTTGCGATACCAATCGACCATGGATTTGCGATCGGCGCAGCGGTAAACCAAGTGAGCCATCTTGAACGGCGCGATACGTCGGGCGCCGGTATCGAGGCTGGTTGATTGCAGTACAGACATGTTCGTTCTCCTTATTTTTGTTGTGACGCGTCAGATCGAAACACGGCGAAAGTCCGCCAATAGAGTTACCAGGTACGCGAGGAATCGGCCGGCCTCCGCGCCGTCTACAGCACGGTGATCCCACGACAGCGACAACGGCAGTTGCAGTCGCGGCTGAAATGCCGAGCCGTCCCAAGTGGGTTGCATGGATGCCTTGCCGACGCCGAGAATTGCGACTTCCGGTGCGTTTATGATCGGGGTGAAATGCCCGCCGCCGATGCCGCCCAACGACGAAACGGTGAAACAACCACCGCGCATTTGATCTCCAGAAAGCTTGCCGTTTCGGGCCAGTTGCGAGAGCTCGGCCATCTCAGCAGCTAACGCAGCGATACCTTTGCGATCCGCATCGCGGATCACCGGGACGACCAGGCCGTTGGGCGTATCGGCTGCGAAACCGATGTGGAAATACTGCTTTTGCACCATTTCCTCACCTTCCAGACTGACGTTGAACTGCGGGAACCGCTGCAACGCAGCCACACAGGCCTTGATCAGAAACGCCAGCAACGTAATCTTGGCCTGCCCTTCTCTCGCTTCCTGATTGAGCTGAATGCGCAATGCCTCAAGATCGCTGATATCACTCTGGCTATGATTGGTGACGTGCGGAATGCTCACCCAATTTCGATGCAGGTTAGCCGCCGAGAGACGTTTTAGACGCGACATCGGACGGCGCTCGATCGGGCCAAATTTTGCAAAGTCGACTTCTGGCCACGGCGCCAAATCAAGACCAGTGCCCTTCCCCGCCACAGGTGATGGGCTGTCTCGCTGGGCTTTGACGAAAGCCTTAACGTCGTCACGCAGAATTCGGCCGCGGGGATCGCTGGCCTTTACTTGATTGAGATCAACGCCCAGTTCACGGGCCAGCTTGCGTACAGCCGGGCCGGCCAGGGCCATCGATGTAACGCCCGATTTTTGGGTGTCTGGTTCGACCTCCGCTGTCGGTTTGACGGCTACCGGCATCGGGACAGAAACCGCAGCAGGTGACGCAGATATTGCCTGTACCTCTGGCAGTACCTCAGCAGTTTCGGCGATCCCGGCAATCTCGGCGAAGTCGACATTGGCAATCAAACTGCCTTTGGAAACGATGTCTCCGGGTTTGATCAACACCTCGCGAATCGTGCAGTCGCGTGTGCTCGGAACATCCATTACTGCCTTGTCGGACTCCAGGGTGATCAACGCTTGCTCGACCGAAACCTTGTCGCCGGGTTTGATCAGTACATCGATCACCGGCAAGTCCTGAAAATCGCCAATATCGGGAACCATAAGTTGTTGCATAGTCAGTCTCCTTATTCGCGACTCAGCGGTTCCATGGGGCGTCGAGGGCGACGTCAATGCCGTAGCGCTCCCGGGCGATTGCCGCTTTCTGTGGGTCTATGGCTGCCAATGCGGCGACAGCGATATGCTGGCGATCCATCTCGAAGAAACGACGCAATGCAGGACGGGTATCACTGCGGCCGAAACCGTCAGTGCCGAGGGCGATGTAGGGCGCATGGATATAGGGAGCTATCAGTTGCGCATAGCCGCGCACATAGTCGGTGGCAGCCACAACGGGCGTGGCGCCGGACAGGCATTGCTGCACGTAGCTCTGCGACTGAAGTTCACCACCAAACAGTGCATCGCGCTCGACCTCGCGGGCTTCGCGCGCCAGCTCGCTGAAGCTGGTGACGCTCCAGATTTCGCTGGCTACCCCCCAGTCCTCGGCCAAAAGTTCGGCGGCAGCGATCACCTCGCGCAGGATTGAACCCGAGCCGAGTAGGCGCACTGCTGGCGCGGTACTTTCGTCACCACGCCCACCAAAACGTCGCATACCTTTGATTACTGCAGCGTATTCAGCTTCGGTAACGGGTGCCTGGACGTAGTTTTCATTGGTAACAGTCAGGTAGTAGAACTCATCGTGCTGTTCTTCAAGCATGCGACGGCTGCCGTGGTCGATGATGACCGCTGCCTCGCTGGCGAAGGCCGGGTCATAAGCGCGACAATTCGGAACCGTGGACGCAATCAACTGACTGGTGCCGTCCTGGTGTTGCAAGCCTTCACCGGACAAGGTGGTGCGCCCGGCGGTGGCACCAATCAGGAAACCACGGGCACGCTGGTCGGCGGCCGCCCAGATCAAGTCACCGACGCGCTGAAACCCAAACATCGAGTAGTAGATATAGAAAGGCAACATGCTGATGCCATTAACGCTATATGACGTCGCTGCTGCGACCCAGGAGGAAATAGCACCGGCTTCGGTGATGCCCTCTTCCAAGAGCTGACCGTCCTTGGACTCTTTGTAATAGAGCATTGCGCCGGCATCTTCAGGTTCGTAGAGCTGGCCGACGGGTGAGTAGATACCGACCTGACGGAACAGGTTTGCCATGCCGAAAGTACGAGCCTCGTCCGCGACAATCGGCACGATGCGCGGGCCCAGTTGCTTGTCCTTGAGCAGGTTCGTGAACAACCGGACGACGGCGGTTGTCGTTGAGGTTTCACGCTCATCCGGTGTCAGCGCGAACTGCGCATAACTGGCCAACGATGGAACCTGCAAAGAGTCGGCCTGGGTCTTGCGACGCGGCATGTAACCACCCAACTCAGTACGCCGGGCGTGCAGGTAGCGCATTTCCGCGCTGTCTTCAGCAGGTTTATAGAACTGCATTTCCTCCAGCGCCTGATCGTCCAAGGGCAAAGCAAAACGATCACGGAACGCCTTGAGTGCCTCCACGTCGAGCTTCTTCTGTACGTGGGACGTGTTGCGCGATTCGCCAGCCAGCCCCATGCCATAGCCTTTCTTGGTCTTGGCCAGAATGACCGTTGGCCGGCCGTTATGCTGCTTGGCGGCAGCAAACGCAGCGTAAAGCTTGCGGAAGTCGTGGCCACCCCGGCGCAGTCCATCTATTTCCTGGGGGGTCATGTGCGACACCAACGCCTGCAATTCCGGATCGAGATCGAAAAAATGCTCCATGTTGTAGGCGCCATCGTTGGCACCCAGTGTCTGGTACTGACCGTCGACGGTGTCAGCGAAGCGACGCAGCAACACATGGTTGCGATCACGTGCGAACAGAGCATCCCAATCTGAGCCCCACACCACTTTGATCACGTTCCAGCCTGCACCACTGAACAGCGACTCCAGCTCTTGAATGATCTGACCGTTGCCACGTACAGGGCCGTCCAGACGCTGCAGGTTGCAGTTAACGATGAAAGTCAGATTGTCGAGATTTTCGCGCGCGGCCAGCGACAGCGCCGCGATGGACTCTGGCTCGTCCATCTCGCCATCGCCGAATACACCCCAGACGTGACGCTTGGAAGTGTCGGTGATGCCTCGGTGCTCCAGATAACGCAGGAAGCGCGCCTGATAAATCGAACTGATCGGACCGATCCCCATTGAACCGGTCGGAAACTGCCAGAAGTCTGGCATCAGCCAAGGATGCGGGTAGGAACACAAACCACCGCCGTCCACTTCCTGGCGATACCGCGCAAGCTGCGACTCCTCCAGGCGGCCTTCAAGAAAAGCACGGGCGTAAACACCCGGCGCCGAGTGCGGCTGGAAGTAAACCAGGTCGCCCTTGGCATCAGCCGTATCCGCGCGAAAGAAATGGTTGAAGCCGATTTCAAAAATTTCTGCCGCCGACGCATAGCTGGCGATATGACCACCCAACTCGCCATAGGCTTTGTTGGCCCGGGCCACCATCGCCAGCGCATTCCAGCGGATGATCGAAGTGATGCGTTCTTCCATCGCCAGATCGCCCGGGTAAGCAGGCTGCTTTTCCAGCGAGATGCTGTTCTGATACTGCGAATAGGGGTGAGCGGAGCGCCGCACACCCAAGTGGCTGGCATGTTCATCGAGACGCTGCAGAAGGAAATCCACACGCTCGGAACCGGCATTCAGGGCGATGCTTTCCAGCGCGTCAAGCCACTCGTGGGTTTCCTGCTTATCGATGTCGTTGTCTGTTTTCACAGGCAATTCTCGGATTTTGGCGGTCATGAAAAATCACTCGGTTTACATTTAATCGGCATGAACTGACCTTGGGCGCTCCTTTCAGAACACTGGATCGGGCATTTTCAAGCGCCTATTTATTGCTATGGACGTATGTCACCAGACGTCGACGCAACCACTCCACTCGACACTTGGGGCGCGGGCGTGCATCTGGTGGTAACGCCCACTGAAGAACAACAATGGCTTGCGTAGTTCGCCGACGCGAACGTGCTCGATCTCACCGATGTAGAGCAAATGGTCGCCGGCCGCGTGCACATCCACCGTGCGTGCAACAAGTTGCACGAGGCTGCCGTCCAGCAACGGCGTTTCTTGGTGATAGCTGAAAGGCAGTTCTGCCCCCTCCTCCGGACGTCCACCGAAATGACCGCTCAACCAGCGCTGACTTTCGGCTAGAAAGTTGACGCCGTAACGCACCCCTTCCCCTACAAACTGGTTGAAGCTCGAAGCGTTGCGGATTGAAACCAGAATCAGGGGCGGGTCCAGTGAGACAGACATGAAGGCATTGGCGGTCATGCCAGCCGGTTGGCCGTCGGCGACAAACGTCACCACAGTCACCCCGGTGGCGAATTGGCCCATTACCGAGCGCAGAAGCTTGGCGTCCATTGAAGAATCCTCAGGTATGTGGCGGCGCTTAGATCAATGGCGTGACGGTGTTTTCCACGCCGAGTAACGCCTTCCCATATAGCTCGTTACCGACTGCTGGCAATGCCACGGCATGTCGAGCTGCGGTGTTGGAGTCGCGCCACCAGCGTTGCATCGGACTGGCTTCGGAAAAACTGCCAGCGCCATGTGCGGACAACAGAATGTTTATCGCATCGGTAATCAGGGTGTTGATCAGGCCAACGTCTGCGCGAATGCGCGCTCGGGTTAATGGGTCGAGCTTGATGCCTTGGCGCGAGGCCTCATCCATCTCATCGGTGGCGCGGAAAGCACGCAGGTGAGCGGTGTCGATCTTCAGCGCGGCCTCAGCGATCTGGGTCTGGAACACCACCGAATCGGTCTGTCTTTCAAACGAGGTATAAGCCACGGCTCTGCGTGATGCATTGTCGATCACGTATTTCAACGCAGCGCGTCCCAGGCCGAGTTGCGGGCCATTGAGGATTAGCGAAGCAAAGGGGACGAACAGTGCGCGGTAGGCGACTTCATCCTTAAATTCGGTGGCGTATTCACCCTCGATCGCACCCGCCATGTTCAGCAGACGATGGTTGGGCACGAAGATTTCGTTGGCAACGATGCAGTTGCTTCCCGAGGCGCGCATGCCGGCGGTGAACCAAGTGTCTTCGATGCCGTAATCGGCTTTTGGCATCAGCGCCAGGTACTGTGCGACGACTGTGCCGTTGGTATCGCGTTCTTCGGCACCGACGACAGCCCAGTCGGAGTGCAGGCTGCCCGACGACGAATACCACTTTCCAGAAACGATCAAGCCACCTTCTACACGCTGAGTTGTCGGCGAAGCGTTGAAAACTCCGGCGACCCGCGCATCCGGATTCGCACCGAACACTTCGTTTTGCGCTTGTTCTGAAAACAGGCTAGTGAACCAGGCGCAGACGTTAGTCAATGCAACGACCCACGCGGTCCCACCACAGGCTTCGCCCAACGCCGCAGACACTTCGAGGTGTGAGCGCAGCGTGCCTTCATAGCCGCCGTAACGCTTTGGAACCATCAATCGAAACAGACCCGCTTCACGAATGGCTTCAATGTTTTCTTCAGAGGTGCGGCGGTCTTTTTCCGACGCTACGGTGTTCTTGCGCAGTAGCGGCTGCAGCGCCTCGGCGCGCTTGACCAGCTCTGACAACGTCGGTGCCGACGCAAATGCATCGAGAGTATCTACGTTCGGAAAAGTCGTTTTTGTGCTCATACCAACCTCGAATGTCATAATGAACTAATATGTCATTTTAAAATTCCGGGTGAGTGAATACCCCGGCCAGCATCTATTGCTCGGCCGTGCGCGGGCGATCACCCGATCTGGTTACGTTGTCAGAATCTTGCTGTCAGCAAAGATTTGGCGTAGGTCGATGGCTTTTAAAAACTGTGACGTACCAGTTCGAACGAGCGCAGGGCGACGTGGGATGAGGTCGGGCGACAGGGTGTGATGGGTTTAACATTTTCGTCTCCTATTATTTTTATGACGATATTGTCATTCCGACAATTGAGTAGAATGTAGGACAAGAATTTATCCCGCGCAAGGCTTTTTAGACATATTTGTCATTCTGAAGGTTAAGCTATAAATTGTCAGTCTGACGTCGTGTCATTGTTTGAGGCCTTACAGTGCAAATACCTGAAATCGATAAAGCCGTTTCCGATCACCGCCCAAGAGTCGCCAAGAAAAAGCGAGAAGTCATGCGCAGTAAATTGCTCGACGCAGCGATGCGTGTTTTTGCGGCACCGGGCGGCGCACCTCCAGTCATCGATGATGTGATTCGGGAAGCCAACGTATCGCGAGGTACCTTTTACAACTATTTCGATTCGCTGGATCAAGTGCTTGTGGCCATTGGCCAAGAGCTCAATAACCAGATGACCACCGATATCCTGCCAGTCTATGACGTCCTGACCAAACCATGGCAGCGCGCCGCTGTAGCCTCCAGGCTGTTCCTGATGCGCGCGCTCCTTGATTCGAAATGGGCCGGTTTTGTCACACGCGCTGACGCGTGGCAGCACAACACTCTGGTTGCGGAATACATGGCCAGGGATCTCCAGAACGGCAAAGCCGCCGGTGACTTCAGGTTTAGCCGGCTCGACGCTGCGACAGACTTTCTTATGGGTGCTTCAGCCCACGGCATCCAAGCCATTCAGCAAGGTGTGGACCATCCCAATCAATACATGGATGCATGCGTGCGGCTAACGCTGACAAGCCTGGGTTGCAGTACTGAAATGTGCGAAGCCGGCGTGGCTTTTTCTGTGTCTTATCTGAAATCGTGGATGAAAGGAGAGCTGACGGCGAGCAAGCCTGACTGGGCGCTCAATATGAACGCTGAAGCCGCCCGACAATTTATTGCCTATTCGCCTGAAACCGAATCCTGAATTCTTCTGCCCTTCTCACCCTTACACCCGGTCTGTTTAGGAGTTGCTTATGAAAGCTGCTGTAGTCCACGATTTCAACGCCCCCCCGCGTTACGACAATTTCACCACGCCGATAGCGGAGGCCGGCGAAACGCTCGTTCAGGTTCGAGCCGCTGCACTTAGCCAGTTGGTCAAAGCCCAGGCGTCTGGCCGTCATTACAGCAGCGGCAAGATACTGCCCTTGGTTCCCGGTGTAGACGGGGTTGGAATCCTGCCCGACGGCCGTCGGGTCTACTTCGCCTTTCCACGAAAGCTGTTCGGTTCGATGGCTGAGACAAGTGTTGTGCAACTGGAGAACTGCGTGGACATTCCCGATGATGTCGATGACGTCACGGCGGCGGCAATTGGTAACCCCGGGATGTCGTCATGGAGTGCCCTTCTCGACCGAGCAAAATTTGTTCCCGGCGAAAACGTATTGATCAATGGCGCAACTGGCGTTTCCGGCCGGCTGGCGATTCAAATCGCGAAACATCTCGGTGCTGCAACAGTCATTGTCACCGGTCGCAACGCCCAAAGTGTCCAGGGATTGCAGGAGCTGGGAGCCGACCTGGTGATCCCTCTCGATGTACCGGCAGATGAGTTAAAAGACACCTTCCGCCAAGCAATACATACGCACAAAGTCAGTGTGGTACTCGACTACCTGTGGGGACCCTCTGCCGAATGCTTGCTGAATGCAGCTGCCGGGCAAGGTCATCATTCAGGTGAGCCACGGATTCGATTTGTGCAGATTGGCTCTATGACCGGCAACAACATTAATCTGCCAGGCTCACTGTTGCGTAGTTCCGGCCTTGAGCTTATGGGCAGCGGCCTGGGCAGCGTTTCCAACGCAGGCCTGGTCCGGGCGGTGGGTGGGGTTTTACGGGCGATCAGCAGCGCGGGCTTGTCGATTGCTGCCGAAGCGGTAGTGTTGGAAGATGTGAATAGCGTCTGGCAGCGTGAGGGCTCATCGCGGCTGGTGTTTGCCCCATAACACTAGCAGCCACGTACCGCGCACAAGGTTTACGGTGCTGGAGTTCTAGCGTTCAGCGCCTCATGTGTTTTCGGTGGTCCCGATTCATAGCCCCTCCTGCCATATCGTTGCGATGCCCCCCTGGCTTTCAGGTTTTGATTTAAGAGGGGTATCGCCGCGAGCCCGGCGTCTCGCCGATCAGAGCATCGACGCCTGCCTGCACAGACGGCAGTTCAAGCAAGCCCGCGCCTCGACCCGCCTCCAGGAGGCTAGCAAATCAATGGTAGCCGAGCGTATTCGGGTGCTCACGCATCAGGTTTGCGCCGAGCGGTCACGGTTCAGCGATCCTACGGTGCGTCCGTGTCCTCTCTCCCCCTGATCGGATGTTCCATTTGAGTTATTCCTTTTATCAGTAGGCGCGTAAGCGCTTAGATCAATATATATCTTGACGCTAAAAATATATTTTAATTAATATCGAATTCGTCACCGTGACAGATTCGTCACTATTATGTCGCGAGCTCATCCAGATAATCCCAATAATAGGAAAAGCCATGAATTCCATTCTCCCAAACGCCACTGCCGACGCACACGCAAATAGCAGCGACTTGGTTGCTCGTGCCAGCGGCCTGGTCGAGACCTTGCGTTCGCGTACCCGTGAAGTCGATGAACTGGCCCGTCTGCCCGATAACACTGTTGCCGACCTCGACGCCATCGGCGCCTTCGACCTGATGATTCCACGCCAGCATGGCGGCCTGCAAACCAGCGTCAGAACATACATGGATGTGGTCAGCGAAATCGGCCGTGGGGATGCTTCGGCTGGCTGGGCCTGCGCCCTGATCAATATCTGCAACTGGATGCTCGCAACGTTGTATCCCCAGGCGGTCAGTGACCCAATCTTCGCCAGTGGCGGCAAGGTGCGCAGCAGTGGTGTGCTGTCCCCACGCAAAGCCAAGGTCAAGCGCGTTGCAGGCGGTATCCTAATCGAGGAAGGCCTGTGGGGATTCAACAGCGGTGTGTACCACGCACAGTGGGACCTGCTGGGGATTCCGATCGTCAATGACGCGGGTGAAACCGTGGATCAGGGCCTGGCGCTCATTCCGATTGAAGACATCACACTGCTACACGATTGGGACACCATGGCACTGCGGGGTAGCGGCAGTACCTCGGTGTCCGTAAAAAACCTGTTCGTACCGGATGAGCGAATCGCTTCAGTGTCCAAAGCCATCGCCGGCGATTACGCCTCCACCCACTTGCAAGGTGAGGCGCTGTATCGCGGCGCGTTCATCCCGTTGCTGGCAATCATCCTGGTATTTCCCGCCCTGGGTATCGCCAAGGCAGCAATGGAAACCTTTCTCGCCAAGTTGCCCGGCCGCGGCATTCAGTACACCTGGTACACCCAACAGGACGAGGCACCCGTCACCCACCTGCAGGTGGGGGAGGCCTCGGCCAAGCTCGATGCCGCGCGTCTCGTGGTAGAGCGTTGCGTAGAGGAAATCGACGCCTGTGCCACTGCCGGCACCACGATGGACCGGCAAATCCGGGCACGCATCCGCCGCGACACCGGTTATGCCAGCCAGTTGATCTGGGAGGGTGTCGACTTGCTCGCTACAGCCAGCGGCGGTTCCCTGGCAGGTAGCGCCAACCCATTCAATCGCCTGTGGCGCGACGCCAGGGTAGCCAACCTGCATGGCGTGGTGTGCACCTCCACCAACCTGGAGCTGTTTGGGCGAATCCTGTGTGGCAAGGAGGCCAATACACCCCTGGTGTAAATGCACGACTCAGGCGGCGGCCACACGCACTGGCCGCCCGGCAAACTAATGGAGAATGACAATGAATAATGCACACAATGACGCTGCCAAATTTCGCCGCGTGATGGGCCGCTTTGCCACGGGTGTAACAGTAGTGACCTACGAACGGGAAAACCAACCGGCAGGCATGACGGCCAATGCGTTCCTGTCAGTGTCACTGGAGCCGCAACTAATCCTGGTGTCGATCAAGAACGAGTCACGCTTTTGCAACCACATCAAGCAAGGCGACTGTTACGGCGTGAACTTTTTGACCGAACAACAGGAGCACCTTAGCGGCCACTTTGCCGGGCGTGCCGTGGAGGGACTGGACGTGACCATGAACAGGGTTCAGGGCGTGCCAATCATCGAGGGCAGCCTAGCCCACATTGTTGCTCGGGTGGTCCAGATCCATGCGGCCGGCGACCACCAACTGTACATCGCTGAGGTGGTCGAGCTTGTCGAAGCAGAACAGGCGCGACCGCTGCTATTCTTCTCCGGCCAATACGGCAAGTTGAACGCAGCTTGAGGCCGGGAGGGTCAACGGCGAGCCGAGTCCATTGCTGCCGCACCAACGCTAGGTACGCCTTCACCGCACCCTGGGTCTCAACAGTTCGGCTGAGCGTGTTCAGTTCGGTATGCAACGGTAGATCAACCGTCTTGTAGACTAACTGGGCCTCGAAAGCGGCGCGCGAAGGTTTACTTTCGGTATGAGTCTGGAAGTGGGAACAGAATTAGCGGAGTGGTTGGCGCAAGGCTAGGCGGATGTGCTCAGCCGCATTTTTACTTCACGAATATCTTTCGCGGGGGACATGCCAAACATCCGACCATATTCTCGCGTGAACTGGGGGATGCTTTCGTACCCAACGTCATAGGCTGCTTTTGCAATTGTTAAACCCTCAAGAAGCCCTCGCCTGGCCTCAATCAGCCGTAGCTGTTTTTGATACTGAAGTGGGGTCAGCGAGGTGATCGTCCTGAAATGTGTGTGAAACCCAGAAAGACTCATACCCGCCGTCTCAGCCAGCTGTTCCATCCGCAGCGGCTTGGCGAAGTCGTCACGGATCCGGGCGATCGCACGGCCAATTCTATGTGCATTGCTGCTGGCAATCCCAAGCGCTCGGATCGCACCACCATGGCGTCCTGAAAGGAGCCAGTAATGGAGTTCTCTGACCAGTTGGTCTTTTAATATTTCCACTGATCCAGGTCGATCGAGGAGGCGAAGCAAGCGCAGTGCTGCGTCTGCCACCTCCGTTTCTGTGGACTCTACCCGCAAGGGCTCGCCAACAGTAAAGGGGGCGGTGCCCATCTCGACGACCAATGACTCTATAAGTACGTGATCAAGCTCTACCACAAATGCCAAGTAAGGCTCGTGGCGAGAGGCGACAACGATCTGACTGACTGTTGGCACATCGGCGGTGATGATCAATGATTCGCCTGCACCGAACTCGAAGACTTTATTGCCCATCGAGACACGCTTTTTTCCTTGAAGCACCAGCGCAACCAAAGGCTTGGAGATCGCGTAGAGCAGCGCAGTCGGCATTGTCTCCCGGAGAATCACCATTCCGGAGAAAGCGGTGGCAGCAACGCCATTCTGATGATTAGCGTCAGCGTAGCGACTCACAGCCTTGAGCAGCTCGTTCATAGGTCATCAACTCTTGAGCCTGTATCAGCACATTGCAGCGTCGAATGCTTGCCGATGCAATACCAATGGATAATGCAGCAAGTAATTTGAAGGAATAGGCAAATTGCGCCCCGCTGTTGCATTTAGCACCCGAACTATTTCATCTGTCACCCGGGCGATTTGGACCAATAGGCAATTCAAGTGGGTGATCGCGCAACCTGCAACGCCTGTCTGACGTCATCGTTAACGCTCATTTAGCATGTGCTTGGCAGGAGATTAACGATGACCACTATTTCAGTTGTAACCGGTGCAAACCGTGGCCTTGGCCGCAACACTGCACTGAGCATTGCCCGCAATGGTGGCGACGTGATCCTCACCTATCGCAATGGCAAAGAAGCTGCGGATGCGGTGGTTGCCGACATCCAGGCGCTCGGCCGCAAGGCCGCTGCCTTGCAACTGGACGCGAGCAAAGTGTCGTCCTTCCCCGACTTCGTGATCGCTGTGCGTGCGGCACTGAAAGACATCTGGGGCGGTGATACGATCGACCACCTCATCAACAACGCCGGGCATGGTGAAATGGCTGACTTTGCCACCACCACGGAAGCTCAGTTCGACGCGCTCTTTGACGTACACGTCAAAGGGGTGTTTTTCATGACCCAGTCCCTGCTGCCGATACTGGCCGATGGCGGGCGCATCGTAAACTTCTCGTCGGGCTTGACCCGTGTGTCCTTCCCGGGCTTCTCGGCCTACTCGGCAGCCAAAGGCGCAGTCGAGACACTCACCGTATACATGGCCAAAGAGCTGGGCAGCCGCGGTATTACCGTCAATACCGTAGCCCCTGGCGCAATAGAGACCGATTTCCTGGGTGGAGCAGTACGCGATATTCCCGACTACAACAAGGCTTTTGCCGATATGACCGCGCTTGGCCGCGTGGGCGTACCCGACGATATCGGCCCAATGATTGCTAGCCTCTTGAGTCCTAATAACCGCTGGGTCACAGGTCAGCGCATCGAAGTCTCCGGCGGCCAATCAATTTGATTGATCAGCGATGGATTCTGCCCAAGGCGGATCCATCGCGCACCTCTCGCCTATATTAGAGATTTCCGATGCCGAAATTGATCATCCATGTCCCCGCAGGACCTTCGATGCCGCCGTGCGTCAAGGTCGGCTATCCGAGCGGTCAAGCTCTATATCAAACCGGGGAAGCACACCAGTGCCAGTGACAGAGTCGTATCTCGATGATTGAGGCAACCAACCTCCAGGTGCGCACAAGACAATATCAATTCACTACCAATTCACTACCATAAGGACAAAATCGCAGACATGAAAAAGCCCAACCTTCTCAGGCTGGGCTAAGTCATTGAAATATATGGTCGGGACGGAGTGATTCGAACACTCGACCCCTAGCACCCCATGCTAGTGCGCTACCGGACTGCGCTACGCCCCGACTAGGCGTGTTACTGGGTTCGCTTCATTACGAAGCGATCCGGAATATACCGCAAGCTTTTGAAATGTGGAAGTATTTTAAAAGCTTGAATCACTTCTTCAAAACCACCAGCACATCTTCGAGTTCGGAGATCATCTGGCGGATCAGTTGCTTGTATTGGGTAGTGTCGTCTTTGGCTTCATCACCGGACATACGCTGGCGTGCGCCACTGATGGTGAACCCCTGGTCGTACAGCAACGCGCGGATCTGTCGGATCATCAGCACATCCTGGCGCTGATAATACCGACGGTTCCCGGTGCGTTTGACGGGGTTGAGTTGAGGAAACTCCTGCTCCCAATAGCGCAGCACGTGCGGTTTTACGGCACAGAGCTCGCTGACTTCACCAATGGTGAAGTAGCGTTTGCCTGGGATGACGGGTAGCTCGTCGTTATGACTTGGTTCCAGCATAAGCCTCAACTCGGGCCTTCAACTTCTGCCCTGGACGAAAGGTGACCACACGGCGAGCCGTGATCGGGATTTCTTCTCCCGTTTTTGGATTGCGGCCAGGCCGCTGGCGTTTGTCCCGCAGGTCAAAGTTACCGAAACCGGACAATTTGACCTGCTCATTGTCTTCCAGAGCGTGCCTGATTTCTTCAAAAAACAGCTCGACCAATTCCTTGGCTTCGCGTTTGTTCAGACCCAGCTCTTCGTACAGACGTTCCGCCATCTCAGCTTTCGTCAAAGCCCCCATACGTCACTTCCTTAACGTGGCGTTCAACCTTTGTTCGAGCGAGGTGAGGATATTTTGTGTCGTGATATTCACCTCATCGTCATTAAGAGTGCGCGATGGATGCTGCCAGGTCAAGCCAACTGCAAGGCTTTTTCTATGCGGATCAATGCCTTTACCCTGATAGACGTCAAATAGCCTGAGGTCTGTCAGCCATTCCCCTGCATTTTCACGGATTACATCCAGAACGGCAGTGGCGGCCACTTCGCGGTCAGCAATCAAGGCCAGGTCACGACGCACTTCAGGGAAGCGCGACAACTCGCTGAATTTAGGCATTTTGCCCGAGGCAACTTCAGCCAAGACTAGCTCAAAAACGAACACCGGACGGTCCAGACCGAGGGTTTTCGACAGCTCTGGGTGAATGGCACCGACGAAGCCCACCAAGCGCCCTTCACGCTCGATACGCGCAGTCTGGCCTGGGTGCAATGCAGGATGGCTACCTGGCACAAACGTGAAATCGTCGAGTGCGCCGGCAAAGCCCAATACCGCTTCCACGTCAGCTTTAACGTCGAAGAAGTCCACGCCGTCGCGACCCTGCGCCCAGCCTTCCGGCAGGCGGCTACCGCACACCACTCCAGCCAGCATCGGCTCTTGCTTCAGGCCGTCGAGTTGACCGACGAAACGCAGGCCGCTTTCGAACATGCGCACGCGGTCTTGCTGACGGTTCAGGTTATGGGACAGTGCTTTTACCAAGCCCGGCCACAGCGACGAACGCATGGCGGCCATGTCGTTCGAGATCGGATTAGCCAACAGCAACGGCTCGACACCCGGATTGAACAGTTCGAACTGCTTTGGATCGATGAAGCTATAGGTCACCGCTTCCTGGTAGCCACGGGCAACCAGCAGGCGACGCAACTCAGGCAGGTGCGCCCGCGCTTCAGCTTTAGGCTGCGGGGCCAGGCGTGCTTGCGGGTAGCGAACCGGCAGGCGGTTATAGCCATACAGACGCGCCAGCTCTTCGATCAGGTCGACTTCCAGGCTGATATCGAAGCGATGGCTTGGCACTTCAACGTGCCACTGCCCTTCCCCGCCAACGGAAATGCCCAGACCCAGCGCCGACAGCAGTTGCTCGATTTGAGCCGGCTCGATCACCAGCCCGAGCATTTGCTCGACGCTCTTGGCGCGCAAGGTGATCGGAGCAACGGAGGGCAGGTACTGCTCGCTCACGGTTTCAGTGATCGGGCCGGCTTCGCCACCGGTGATTTCCAGCAGCAGGCCAGTGGCGCGCTCCATGGCTTCACGGGCCAGCTTCCAGTCCACGCCACGCTCATAGCGGTGCGACGCATCGGTGTGCAGGCCATAGGAACGGGCCTTGCCAGCGATGGCGATCTGATCGAAGAACGCGCTTTCAAGGAAAATGTCGCGGGTGGTCGCGGACACGCCGCTGTGCTCGCCACCCATCACACCGGCAATGGCCAGGGCGCGGGAGTGGTCGGCGATCACCAGAGTATCGGTGCGCAGGGTGACTTCCTGGCCGTCGAGCAGTACCAGCTTCTCGCCTTCTTCGGCCATGCGTACACAAATGCCGCCGTTGATCTCGGCAAGGTCGAACGCGTGCAGCGGTTGGCCCAATTCGAGCATCACGTAGTTGGTGATGTCGACGGCGGCATCGATGCTGCGTACGTCGGCACGGCGCAGGCGCTCAACCATCCACAGTGGCGTTGGCTTGGACAGGTCGACATTGCGGATGACACGGCCCAGGTAACGCGGGCAGGCGTTGGGTGCCAACACGTCGATCGGGCGCACTTCGTCGTGCACGGCAGGCACGGCGGTAACCACGGGGCGGGTGACTGGGGCGTTGTACAGCGCGCCCACTTCACGTGCCAGGCCCGCCAAGGACAGGCAGTCGCCACGGTTCGGGGTCAGGTCGACCTCGATGCTGGCGTCTTCCAGCTCCAGGTACACACGAATGTCCTGGCCCACTGGCGCGTCGGCCGGCAGTTCCATCAGGCCATCGTTGCCCTCGCCCACTTGCAGTTCAGCCTGGGAGCAGAGCATGCCGTTGGATTCAACGCCACGCAGCTTGGCTTTCTTGATTTTAAAGTCGCCCGGCAGTTCTGCGCCGATCATGGCGAACGGAATCTTCAGGCCCGGACGCACGTTTGGCGCACCGCACACGACCTGGAAGGTTTGCGCGCCATTGCTGACCTGGCACACACGCAATTTGTCGGCATCGGGGTGTTGCTCGGTGCTCAGCACTTCGCCTACGACCACACCACTGAAAACACCGGCGGCCGGCGTAACGCTATCGACCTCAAGACCGGCCATCGACAGACGAGCAACCAGCTCGTCGCGATCTACCTGCGGGCTTACCCAGCCACGCAGCCATTGTTCACTGAATTTCATCCTGCTCTCCTAAAGATTCGTTACGACTAGCGAAATTGCGCGAGGAACCGCAAGTCGTTGTCGAAGAACAGACGCAAGTCGTTCACGCCGTAACGCAGCATGGCCAGACGCTCAACGCCCATGCCGAAGGCAAAGCCCGAGAACTCTTCCGGGTCGATCCCGGACATACGCAGCACGTTAGGGTGAACCATGCCGCAGCCCATTACTTCCAGCCAGCCGGTCTGCTTGCAGACACGGCAGCCTTTGCCGCTGCACATCACGCATTCCATGTCGACTTCAGCGGACGGCTCGGTGAACGGGAAGAACGATGGACGGAAACGCACCGCCAGCTCTTTTTCGAAGAACACCCGCAGGAATTCTTCGATGGTGCCTTTGAGGTCGGCGAAATTGATGTCGCGATCGACCAACAGGCCTTCGACCTGGTGAAACATCGGCGAGTGGGTGATATCCGAGTCGCTGCGGTACACACGGCCTGGGCAGACAATGCGAATCGGCGGCTTGGTCGCTTCCATGGTGCGGACCTGTACCGGCGAGGTATGGGTGCGCAACAGCATGTTCGCGTTGAAATAGAAGGTGTCGTGCATCGACCGGGCCGGGTGATGGCCTGGGATGTTGAGCGCCTCGAAGTTGTGATAGTCGTCTTCGACCTCAGGGCCTTCGGCAATGCCGTAGCCGATGTGGGTGAAGAACTGCTCGATACGTTCCAGAGTCCGGGTAATCGGATGCAGACCGCCCGAGGCCTGGCCACGGCCAGGCAGGGTCACGTCAATGGACTCGGCGGCGAGCTTGGCCGCAAGATCGGCCTCCTCGAGCGACGCCTTGCGCGCATTGAGCACCTCTGTGACACGCTCCTTGGCGACATTGATCAGCGCGCCGACTTGCGGACGCTCTTCAGCCGGCAAATTCCCCAGGGTCTTCATCACCTGAGTCAATTCACCCTTTTTGCCAAGGTAGTGAACCCGGATTTGCTCCAGGGCGTTTACATCTTCAGCGCTTTGCACAGCCTCAAGGGCTTGAGCGACGAGCGCGTCCAGGTTTTCCATGTACAGACTCCAGATACAAAATAGGGGAAGAGCTTGAAGGCTCTTCCCCTATTTATGACGTTTACCACCCTGGGCTACAGGAGCAGCCCAAGGTGACTGTCGGGGGTACTTAAGCCAAGGTGGCTTTAGCTTTCTCGACAATCGCAGCAAACACCGCTTTATCGTTCACGGCCAGTTCAGCCAGAACCTTACGGTCGATTTCGATGGACGCTTTTTTCAGGCCAGCGATGAAACGGCTGTAGGACAGACCGTTAACACGTGCACCAGCGTTGATACGAGCGATCCACAGAGCGCGGAACTGACGTTTTTTCTGACGACGGTCACGGTAGGCGTATTGGCCTGCCTTGATTACCGCTTGCTTGGCAACACGGAATACGCGTGAGCGTGCGCCGTAGTAGCCTTTAGCGAGTTTCAGAATTTTTTTGTGACGTTTACGGGCAATGACGCCACGCTTTACACGAGCCATGAGTTACTTCCTCTATTCTTGATCCAAAATTAACGAAGGCGCAGCATGCGCTCGACTTTTGCCACGTCAGACGGATGCAGCAAGCTGCTACCGCGCAATTGACGCTTACGCTTGGTCGACATTTTGGTCAGGATGTGGCTCTTGAAAGCGTGCTTGTGCTTGATACCGTTAGCAGTTTTCAGAAACCGCTTAGCAGCACCACTTTTAGTCTTCATCTTTGGCATGTTCGGATACTCCGCATTCAGTTGATAAACATAATCAGAAGGCCTGCCGTGCCCTGTTGATTACTTCTTCTTTTTCGGGGCGATGACCATAATCAGCTGGCGTCCTTCCATCTTAGGATGCTGCTCGACAGAACCGTACTCCAGCAGGTCACCTTCAACCCGCTTGAGGAGTTCCATCCCCAGCTCCTGGTGGGCCATCTCACGGCCGCGGAATCGCAAGGATACCTTGGCCCTGTCCCCATCACTCAGGAAACGTACCAGGTTGCGCAGTTTTACCTGGTAATCCCCTTCCTCCGTCCCTGGACGAAACTTGATTTCTTTTACTTGAATCTGCTTCTGGTTCTTCTTCGCTGCGGCAACCTGCTTCTTCTTTTCGAAGATCGACTTGCCGTAGTCCATCACCCGGCAAACGGGTGGGATTGCGTCGGCGGAGATTTCCACCAGGTCCAATTTGGACTCTTCAGCAATACGAAGCGCTTCATCAATCGAGACGATGCCAATCTGCTCGCCGTCAGCGCCAATTAACCGAACCTCGCGTGCCGAGATATTCTCGTTGATCGGGGCTTTCGGTGCAGCTCGTTTATCTTGTCTCATTTCACGCTTAATAATAATTACTCCGAATCTGGGCGACCACGCCGGGAAACCGCTTGCGCGAGGAACTCAGCGAACTGGGCGACGGGCATCGAGCCCAGGTCAGCACCTTCACGAGTACGCACAGCGACAGTCTGCATCTCGACTTCCCGATCTCCGATAACCAAAAGATAGGGAACCTTGAGCAAAGTATGCTCGCGGATTTTAAAGCCGATCTTTTCATTTCTCAAGTCGGACTTGGCACGAAATCCGCTTTCGTTGAGAGTTTTTTCAACTTCAGCCGCAAAATCTGCCTGTTTATCAGTGATATTCATGATCACTGCCTGGGTCGGAGCAAGCCACGCGGGGAATGCACCCTCGTAGTGCTCGATCAGGATCCCGACAAACCGTTCGAACGAGCCGAGGATCGCCCGGTGCAACATAACCGGGTGTTTTCGGCTGTTGTCTTCGGAGACGTATTCGGCTCCCAAACGGATCGGCAGGTTAAAATCGAGCTGCAAAGTACCACATTGCCAGACACGACCAAGACAATCTTTCAGCGAGAACTCGATTTTCGGACCGTAGAAGGCGCCCTCACCCGGCTGCAGATCGTACGCAAGGCCCGCGCTGTCTAGGGCGGCGGCCAATGCAGCTTCGGCGCGATCCCACAGTTCGTCGGAGCCAACGCGCTTTTCCGGACGAGTGGACAGCTTCATTTCGACTTCGGTGAAACCGAAATCGCGGTAAACGTCCATGGTCAGCTTGATGAACGCAGCCGATTCAGCCTGCATCTGCTCTTCGGTGCAGAAGATGTGGGCGTCATCCTGAGTGAAGCCGCGCACACGCATAATGCCGTGCAGCGCACCCGATGGCTCGTTACGGTGGCAGGCACCGAACTCGGCCAGGCGCATCGGCAACTCGCGGTAGCTCTTCAGGCCCTGGTTGAACACCTGCACGTGGCATGGGCAGTTCATCGGCTTGATGGCGTAATCGCGGTTTTCCGACTGCGTGGTGAACATGTTGTCGGCGTAGTTGGCCCAGTGCCCGGATTTCTCCCACAGGCTGCGGTCAACGACCTGCGGAGTCTTGATCTCCAGGTAGCCGTTGTCGCGCTGAACCTTGCGCATGTACTGCTCGAGCACCTGGTACAGGGTCCAGCCGTTCGGGTGCCAGAACACCATGCCCGGCGCTTCTTCCTGGAGGTGGAACAGGTTAAGGCGCTTGCCGATCTTGCGGTGGTCGCGTTTTTCAGCTTCTTCGATGCGCTGGATGTAGGCCGCCAGCTGCTTCTTGTCAGCCCAGGCAGTGCCGTAGATCCGCTGCAGCTGTTCGTTCTTCGCGTCGCCGCGCCAGTAGGCACCGGACAACTTGGTCAGCTTGAACGACTTGAGGAAGCGCGTGTTCGGCACGTGCGGGCCACGGCACATGTCGACATATTCTTCGTGGTAATACAGGCCCATGGCCTGCTCATCCGGCATGTCTTCCACCAGACGCAGCTTGTAGTCTTCACCACGGGCAGCGAATACGTCGATCACTTCGGCGCGCGGCGTGACTTTCTTGATCACGTCGTAATCTTTTTCGATCAGCGCGTGCATGCGCGCCTCGATAGCGGCCAGGTCGTCCGGGGTAAAAGGACGCTCGTAGGCGATATCGTAATAGAAGCCTTCATCGATGACCGGGCCGATCACCATTTTCGCGGTGGGGTACAGCTGCTTGACCGCGTGGCCAATCAGGTGCGCGCAAGAGTGGCGAATGATTTCGAGCCCCTCTTGATCCTTGGGCGTGATGATTTGCAGGCTGGCGTCTGCGGTGATCAGGTCGCTGGCGTCAACCAGCTTGCCGTCGACCTTGCCGGCCACGGTGGCTTTGGCCAGGCCAGCACCAATGGATGCGGCGACCTCGGCTACGGAAACCGAATGATCGAATGAACGTTGACTGCCGTCGGGTAGAGTAATAGTTGGCATGGCGCCTCCTCTCCTAGTGGTGACCCCTACCAAAGGTCACGTGGGTTGGGATGAGCCAGTACAAGATCCAATACCAGGCCGTTCAATGATGAACGCCTGCCTTACAGCGGCAGGAGCCTTTCGGCCAACCGATAATCGAACCAGAGTGACTGGAGTGAGCTACAAAGAAACATGGCATGGCGGCAAATGGCACGCCCGGAAATAGCCAAGCGAAGGATGCTAGCACAGATGAACGGTCATCGCGGCGGTGCCAACTTATGTAAAGACAAATTCACGGCTTTATGGCTGCAAAAGTGAACTTGAGCTGTACGACATGCCTCAAACCCACCGAGAATCGCCGTTCGTCCTCGACTCAAAGGAGCATCCACATGATGCGTTTCACCTCATCCCTCGCTCTCGCCGCTTCCCTGACTATTCTTTCCCTCGGCGCGCAGGCCGCTGCCCCGTCGAACTGGCCAGCGGGCGCACGTGACAGCTTCGTCAAAGACTGCAGCGCAGCTGCCAGCCAGAACGTAGACGCCAAAACCGCCAAAGACCATTGCGAATGCGGCGCCGACAAGATCAACGCCGAATTGAGCACTGCGGAAATCAAGGAGCTCATGACTAACCAGAACGCCGCCCCGGCGCTTAAAAACAAAGCGGTCGCGGCTATTTCGTCCTGCAAAGTCGTGAAGAAAAAGTAAGATTGACCACTGATCAGACGGTCGTTTTGCTGATAAAACAGCCTGAAAACTGCCATTTCTCACAAATTACGCAGCTTTTACGGCTTTTTTTAACAGCTGACATTTCGCGCCAAAACCCCGTAGATCGGGGCTTTCAGCCGACCAAAGCACTAAACGCAACGCTATTGATTAGCAAACAATGCCTTGGGGGGGCTCCCAAGTCGAACATTTCGACTATGATAGCCCTGTGTGCCCAGTTGGCCTGAGCAGCACAGCACTACTGAAAATATATGTTTCTTGGAGATACACCATGTCTAATCGCCAAACCGGCACCGTTAAATGGTTCAACGATGAAAAAGGCTTCGGCTTCATCACTCCTCAAGGTGGCGGTGACGACCTGTTCGTACACTTCAAAGCTATCGAAAGCGACGGTTTCAAAAGCCTGAAAGAAGGCCAAACCGTTTCCTTCGTGGCTGAGAAAGGCCAAAAGGGTATGCAAGCTGCACAGGTTCGCGGCGAGTAATTCTCCGCTGAGCTAAAAAAAACCCCGTCCATGTGACGGGGTTTTTTATGGGCGCTGCAAAAGCGGCGAGATTATCAGCCGCAGTTGACCCGCGTGATCACCAGGTTGTCATCGGTGTTCAGGTTCAAGCGGTCGGAGCGGTATTCCAGTGTGACCATGTCGTTGGGCTTGAGGATACGCGCGTTTTGCGCACCGGCACGGGTGCGCGCCTGCTCCAGCAACTGAGGCGAGGCTTTCTGGCCGATTGCAAAGTCGGCGGCTTTCGACTCACAGCGGCTATGACCGGCATCGGTCACGGCGGCGTCTTTGGCTGGCTCAGAGGCACCTGGGGTGCTGCAACCCGCCAACGCGAGTGCTGCCAACAAAGTACCGAATGATGCGAGCTTCCAAGGCATGAAGCCTCCTATGATAAAAATGGACAGAGATCGTGCGACAGCGATCAGGCGGATTGGTTTCAAGACGTAAATCGCCCGCAGGCAAGTCTGCCTGACTCAGGACCAGCATTCGCCCAGTCAATCGTCACCAGATATGAACGCACTCAGTAGATGTCGATGTAGTCAAACGGCGGCTTTGGCCAGTTTTGTTTCAGCGCGTTATAGATCTGCATGACCCAGACTTCATCGCTTGCCGCGACATTCCCCACGTAACCGGAACCTTTGGCCCAGGTTTCAAGGCGAAACAGCAAGCCGTCAATATCAGTGCCACCCACCACACCCGAAGAAATGTAGGCAATACCGGCCTTGGTCACCCGCAACTGCGTATGTTCAGCGTCGCTGGCAGAGGCCAGCAGCTTGCGAACAGCTCCCTGCGTCAGGTTATCGGGGTTGTTCAAATCGATCTGCACCTGGTGTTCCCCGGCTATTGAATTGGGGCACAGTGTCGCACAGCGCCTGCCTCATCCCGAAGCATCTCATGCCTAAGTAGCAGTGCCAAACGCCACCCAAAAATGGTTAACTGCTTGCGCACGAACCGCGTTTTAGCGCACTGCCCAGTACTTTCAACCCCGCGAGACACCCATGACCACTGTTACCCTCCAAGCCGACATCAAAGCCAAGTGGCCCCAAGGACAAAGTTCCTACAGCCCCGGAAGCCCGGAGGAGTTGGCAATCATTGGAATCGACCTGCTGGTCAAAGAGCTCGGCACCCAAGCCGCCCAAGCCTTCATCGGCCAGATATTCGAAAAATACCCAGCCGATCATATGGGCGCCCATGACCCCGAGCGCGAATAAGAACCGGCCAGCGAGCGCCGACCGGCAAACACATTACTTCAAGCGCGCCAAGCGTTCGGTCAGCAGATCGAAGAAGCCCTGGGCGTCGCCGTTCTCAACCCAGAATGCGTTCTTCGGTTGTTTCAGGCCGTCGTACCAATCGACGATGGTCTGGCCGAAGGTCGGGCCTTCACGGCTGTCCACCACCACATTGACTTCACGGCCGCTGAACAGCTCAGGCTTGAGCAGGTAAGCAATGACGGTCGCATCGTGTACCGGGCCGCCTGGAATACCGTAGTGTTCCATATCACCTTTGACGTACTCATTGAGAATGTCGCCGACGACTTTGCTGGCGTTGTTCTTGATGTCGGCGATCTGCTTCAAGCGCGCGTCACTGGTCAGCACCTTGTGGGTCACATCCAGCGGCAGGTAGGTCAGCTTGACCCCACTGTTGAGCACAATTTCGGCGGCCATCGGGTCGGCGAACAGGTTGAACTCAGCCACTGGCGTGATGTTGCCGCCGTTGAAGTGCGCACCGCCCATCACCACCACTTCCTTGATGCCTTGGGTGATTTCCGGTGCCTGGGTCAGCGCCAACGCCAGGTTGGTCTGCGGGCCGAGCATCGCGATGGTGATGCTATGGGGCTTGGCAGTGCTGAGAGTCTTGATCAGGTAGTCAACCGCATTGCCTTCGGCCAGGCCTTTTTTCGGCTCGTGCACGGTAACGCCAGAAATACCTTCCTTGCCGTGAATATTCTCAGCGTAGATCGGCGTGCGCAGCAGCGGCTTAGGCGAGCCGGCATACACCGGAATGTCTTCGCGCCCTGCCCACTCGCGGGCCAGGCGCGCGTTGCGGGAGGTTTTGTCGAGGCGCACGTTACCGGCGACGGTGGTCAGTGCACGAATATTCAACTCCTGCGGTGAGGCCATGGCAAACAGCAAGGCCACCACATCATCGGCGCCTGGGTCGGTGTCGATGATCAGGTCGATTTTTTCCGCCGCGTGGGCGCTGGCTGCGGTGAGTGCGGACAAAAGCAGGACACTCCGAAACAGGTTTTTCAGGGTTGGAAGACCACGTTGCATGAAACACTCCTTGTCGTAGGGAACTCTAGAAGGTTACGCCGGACACCAGCGCGATATTGCAATAAGGCTGGCACTCGCCAGTGCGCACCACGGCGCGGGCCTTGCGGCTCAGTTGCTTGAGTTCTTCATGGCTGACCAGGCGACGTTCGCCGAGGGCGGCCTGTTCGGTCAGGCTGTTGAGCTCAGTGAGCGCAGGCGGCTGCTTGAGCAGGATTTCTTCGGCCAACACATGGCTTTCCACCTGCATTTCACTCAGCACAATGCGCAGGGTGCTGATGAAATCCGGAATGCCCTGGGTCAACGCCAGGTCGATCAACTCGACGCCGGGCGGCACCGGCAGGCCGGCATCGCCGATGACCAGAATGTCGCCATGACCAAGGGAGGCGATCACGCGCGACAGGGCAATATTGAGCAGAGGTGTCTTTTTCATGAGGGCACAAAACCTTGAACGTCGTGCAGCGTAGGAATAGAAGGTTGCGCACCGGCGCGGGTCACCGACAATGCCGCCGCGACCTGGCCAAACCGGATGGCCTCGGCTTCGCTCTTGCCATTGGCGAGCGCTGCGGCGAAACCACCAACGAAGGTGTCGCCAGCAGCAGTGGTATCCACCGCCTTGACCTTGGGCGCCATCAGGTGCTCAAAGCCTTGGCCGTCGGCAAACAGCGCGCCCTGGGCACCGAGGGTAATGATGACTTTGCCGGCGCCCGCTTTGATCAGTTGCGTCGCGGCGACCTTGGCGCTGTCGAGGGAGTCGACCGTTACGCCGCTTAATTCAGTGGCTTCACTTTCGTTGGGAATCAGGTAGTCGATCGAGGCGTACCACTCAGCTGGCAAGGGGCCACTGGCTGGCGCCGGATTGAGGATCACCGTTTTACCCAATTCACGACCGCGCTTCAGGGCATGGCCTACGGTGGCCATCGGCGTTTCCAGCTGACAGACGATGACGTCGGCGGCCTGCAACACTGCGTCAACAGTTTGCAACGATGTTGGCGTCAGCTCGCCGTTGCTGCCGGCCACAATCACAATCGCGTTCTGGCTGCTGTCATCCACCACAATCAAGGCCACACCGCTGGAGCCGTCCACTGTGCTGACGGCCTGGCAATCAATGCCCTCAACCAACAACGCCTCGCGCAGTTGAGTGCCGTAGGCGTCGGTGCCGACGCAGCCGATCATGGCCACATCAGCCCCAAGACGCGCCGAAGCCACCGCCTGGTTGGCACCCTTGCCGCCAGGGACGGTAGAGAACGTCTGGCCGATCAGGGTTTCACCGGCGCGCGGCAACCGACTGGCACGGGTGACCAGGTCCATATTCAAGCTGCCTATTACCACTACTTTTGCGGGCATACATCAGTACTCATCAATTCGGTTCAGCGGTATTGGGCGAACACACCGGCAAACGGCGCCGTCGACTCACGCAAAACAATACTCGGCGTCACGATGCGCTGATCGATCGGCAGTTGGGGGGTTGCAATTCGTCGCAGTAAAAGTTCGGCGGCCGTCTCGCCCAGCTGCAGGATCGACTGCCCGACCGTGGTCAACGCCGGGTACACGTAACGGCCCATTTGAATATCATCAAAACCAATCACCGACAGTTCGCCGGGCACGCGAATATTGCGCTCTGCTGCAGCACGCAACACGCCGAAACCAATCATGTCGTTGCTGGCAAAAATCGCACTGGGCGGGTTTTCCGACAACAATTGCACTGCCGCAGCATACCCGCCGGTGCTGGTGAAATCACTTTCCCGGATGCGATCAGCCGCCACCTCTACGCCCGCTTCACGCAGCGCGCGGTGATACCCCGCCAGACGCATTTGCGCCACGCGGGTGTGGCCGGGGCCGCCAATACAGGCGATGTCGCGGTGACCAAGTTCAAGCAAGTGCCGGGTCGCCAGGTAGGCGCCCTCCTCGTGATCAATGCGCACCAGGTCAACATCAATACCGTCCAGCGCACGGTCGACAATCACCATGGGCGTGCGTACCGCGCTCAAGCCAGCAGCAAGGCCACTGTCGTCGCCACCTACAGAGGTCACGATCAAGCCGTCGATGCGCTTCTCCAGCAATACGCGCAAGTAGCTGCGCTGCTTTTCAGCGTTGTCGTCGGAGTTGCAGAGGATCACGCAATAGCCATTTCGCTCGCAGTAATCCTCGATCCCGCGGGCCAACTCCGCAAAATACGGGTTGAGGCTGTTGGGCACCAGCAGGCCGATGGTGGCGGTGGTCTTGGCCTTGAGTGATCGCGCGACCGCACTCGGCACATAGTCGAGCTGCTTGATCGCCGCCTCAACCTTGATCCGCACGGGCTCGCTGACCGGCCGCGTCTTGTTCACCACATGGGACACGGTGGTGTAGGAAATACCTGCAAGCGCTGCCACATCCTTGATCGTTGCCATGGTTCAGCCCCGCCGGCTGGCGCGCTGGCTGCGGTAGGTATCGAGGACCACGGCAATCACGATCACAGCACCGGTGATGATGCGTTTGGTGGGCTCCGTAGCGCCGATCTGCGCCAAACCTGCGGCCAATACCGAAATAATCAACACACCGAAGAAGGTACTGATGACCGAGCCGCGCCCACCCATCAGGCTGGTGCCGCCGATCACCACGGCCGCGATCACCTGCAGCTCCAGGCCGGAGCCGGCATTCGGGTCCGCCGCTTCCAGGCGTGAAATTTGGAACAGTGCGGCCACGCCGGCCAACAGGCCCATCAGGCTGAACACCAGGATCTTGTAAGGCTTGGGGTTAATGCCGGCCAGGCGCACGGCTTCTTCGTTGGTGCCGATACCGATCAGGTAGCGACCAAACACCGTACGCGTCAACACCAGCTGAGCGGCGATAATCACCACCAAGGCGATGATAAACGACGGTGAAATGCCGAAGGCAACCGGGTTCGACAGCCAGGCATACGAGTCACCGATATAGGCGGTGCGCGAGCCGGTCATCTGGTAGGCCACGCCTCGCGCCATTTCCAGCACACCGAGGGACACGATAAACGACGGGATACGCCAGGCCACGGTGATCGAACCGGTGATAGTGCCGGCCAACGCCGCACAGCCCATGCCGAGCAAGGCGGCCGGCAGGACACTCCAACCCCAGCCCAGAATCGCCACACTGACGGCCGACGCGGCCAATGCCAGCACCGAGCCTACCGACAGGTCGATGCCGCCGATGATCAGGATGAAGGTCATGCCCACCGCCAGCACCATCAGGTCCGGGATCTGGTTGGCCAGGGTGCTGAAGGTGTCATAGGACAGGAAGTGATCGCTCAGTACCGAGAACAGCGCAATCATCGCCAGCAAGGCACCGGCCAGCCCCAGGTAGGTGCCGAGGCCGTAGAAGTTGCCGCCGGTTTTACCCGGGGAAGTTGTGGTTTTCATGGGGTATCCCTAAGCGCTGCGTCGTTCAGCAGCGCATCACGTTTTTGGTAGCCGGCAAAGGCGGCGGCGAGCAGTTCGTCCTGGGTCCAGCTGTCGCGCTCGAAGGTTTCGATCAGGCGCCCGGCGGAGAGCACGCCGATGCGGTCACAGATCAGCATCAGCTCCCGCAGGTCGCTGGACACCACCACCAGCGCTTTGCCCTGGCGAGTCAATTCGCCGAGCAAGGCATAAATATCGAACTTGGCGCCGACGTCGATGCCGCGCGTCGGTTCATCGAACAGCATCACCGCGCAATCGCGCTCCAGCCAACGGCCGATCACGACTTTTTGCTGGTTACCGCCCGACAGCTCCGACACCAACTGCGCCGGGCTGGAGCTGCGGATGCGCATGGCATCGATCTGGCGCTTGGCCAGGGCCGTTTCATCGCGGCTGTTTACCACACCGCCGCCAGAGATTTCCGGCATGTTACCCAAGGCAATATTGGCGCTGATGGATTGGGTCAGCAGCAGGCCTTCGCCCTTGCGGTCCTCGGTGATCAGGGCGATGCCGTGGCCAACCGCGTCTACCGGGGAACGAATGCTCACCACCTTGGCCGGCGAGCCCAGGGCGACGGTGCCGCTGTCCGCCAAGTCTGCGCCGAAGATCAGGCGCAGCAATTCAGTGCGGCCGGCGCCGATCAGGCCTGAGATGCCATAGATCTCACCGGCGCGCACTTCAAAGGACACGTCACGCACCTTGTCCGAGCGCGTCAGCCCTTTCACCGTCAGGGCCGGGCCGCCGATGGTGCGCGGGCCCAGGTCGATCTGTTCACCCAGCTCGCGACCGACCATCAAAGTCACCAGTTGCTCACTGTTGTAGTTGGCCATCGGCTCGACGCAGACCAGCTTGCCGTCGCGCAGTACCGCAATACGCTGGGCAACGCGAGCCAGCTCTTCCAGCCGGTGCGAAATATAAATGATCGCCACGCCCCGAGCCTGCAGGCGGGTGATTTGTTCAAAGAGCATCTCGACTTCACGGGCAGTGAGCATGGCCGTGGGTTCATCGAGGATCAAGACATGGCAGTCGCCGATCAGGTTGCGGGCGATTTCGACCATCTGTTGATGGCCAATGCCCAAGGTGCCAACCAGGGTGTCCGGGTCGATTGCATCCAGGCCGACTTGGGCCATGGCTTCGATCGCGGCTTTGCGCAGTTGCTTGCGGTTGATCCAGCCACAATTTCTGGGCAGGTTGTCCAGGAACAGGTTTTCGGCCACGGTCAGGGTTGGCAGCAGGTTGAGTTCCTGCATGACCATGCGCACGCCCAGCTCTTCGGCCTGGGTGCGGCTGCCGGGGCGGTAATCCTGACCATTGAACTGCATGTGCCCGGTGGTTGGCGTGACCAGCCCACCGATAATTTTTGACAAGGTGCTTTTACCTGCGCCGTTCTCGCCGGTCAGCGCCAGCACTTCTCCGCGATTGAGCGTCAGGGTGATGTCGGACAGAACCGGTTGGGCATAGGTCTTACCGATACCGCTGACCGAGAGGACAACGTTCGGGGCGGAAGATGACATAGGAAAATCTCCAGGCGCCCGCTCAGGACGAGCGGGCGCTGTTGGGTACTGCCAGGATTACTTCTTGAGGACGAGTTCGACCGGGGTTTCGATCACGCCATCTTTGGCATCGACTTTCTCACCCTTGACCAGCTTGAGCGCGTTCTGGATACCGAACACGGCTTGCTGGGCGGCGGCCTGGTCGGCAGTCGCCAATACGCGGCCATCCTGCAGCATCGGCTTGATGGCTTCGATGTTGTCGTAGCCCACGACCAGTACTTTGCCGGCCTTGCCAGCCGCACGTACAGCGGAGACAGCACCCAGGGCCATGTTGTCGTTACCGGCCAACAGTGCCTTGAGGTCTGGGTATTCGCTCAGCATGGCAGAAGCCACTTTTTGGCCCTGGTCGATTTCCCAGTTACCCGATTGGGTCGAGACAATCTTCATGCCGGCAGCGTCCATCGCATCCTTATAGCCTGCGGTGCGCTGCTGAGCGTTGGTGGTGGTCGGTACGCCTTCGATGATGCCGACTTTGTCACCCGCGGCCAATTGCTTGGCCAGGTAGTCACCTACCAGCTTGGAGCCTTTGCGGTTGTCCGGGCCTACAAACGGGATATCGAGGTTTTTGCTTTTCAGCACGTCCGGGTCAAGGCGGTTGTCGATGTTGACGACCTTGATACCGGCATCGGAGGCCTTTTTCAGCACGGTGACCAATGCCTTGGAGTCGGCGGGGGCGATCACGATGGCGTTTACTTTGGCGAGGATCATCTGGTTGACGATGTCGATCTGCGCGCTGGTATCGGTTTCGTTTTTGATACCGTTGGTGATCATGTCGAAATCAGCGGAATGGTCTTTCTGATACTTCTTGGCGCCTTCCTGCATGGTCACGAAAAATTCGTTGGCAAGGGACTTCATCACCAGGCCTACCTTGGGTTTGACGGCGGCGTCGTCAGCAAAGGCAGAAGAAAGAGGTAGAGCAGCGGATGCGGCAGCAAGCACAGCGACAGCAAGAAGACGTCCAGCAAATGGCAGCTTCATGGGTTCACTCCGATCTTATGATTATTGTGAGCAACGCTTGCACTGTGAAACATCTCGCAAACGTTTGCGTTGTTCAAACTATGAGAACCTTGTCGAGATTTGTCAACGGGTGACATACGTCTTTCATCCAAGCCCTCTGGCCCCCCCCCGCCTTTACGCCATACCGTCATGAGATTAAACATTGGCCTGCGCCAGTCGTTCTCTAAAACGACAGGCTGCGACGCCCTTGTCATACATATCCCGACGATATTCCATCATGGCTTTCGGACAACCGAACGCAATACTGCCTCGACGTTCGGAAAGCCGGACGCACGCCCTTCAGACCAATCGAAATATTACGAATAAGTTGTTTTAAATCAACACGTTATTTTATATCTCCAGACACAATCAGCTTGGTACAAATCCTGCTCTTTTACAGCACCTCGCGGCGTTCAGAACCGCCCGGGTGTTCTAGATGAACCTGCTACCGCACTCATCAAAAACCAGAGAGAAAAATAATGAAATCTGCACTGAAAACCTTTGTTCCGGGCGCTCTAGCCCTACTGCTGCTGTTCCCCGTTGCCGCCCAGGCAAAGGAAGCTGAAACCAAGACCAAACTCTCCAACGTGGTGATCCTTGCCACCGGCGGCACCATCGCCGGTGCTGGCGCCAGCGCCGCCAACAGCGCCACCTACCAGGCGGCCAAGGTCGGTATCGAGCAATTGATCGCCGGTGTTCCTGAGCTTAGCCAGATCGCCAATGTGCGCGGCGAGCAAGTGATGCAAATTGCGTCCGAGAGCATCAATAACGAAAACCTGCTGCAGCTGGGCCGCCGCGTTGCCGAACTGGCCGACAGCAAGGACGTGGACGGCATCGTGATCACTCACGGCACCGACACCCTGGAAGAAACCGCTTACTTCCTGAACCTGGTGGAAAAAACCGACAAGCCAATCGTGGTGGTCGGTTCCATGCGTCCAGGCACCGCCATGTCGGCAGACGGCATGCTCAACCTGTACAACGCAGTGGCTGTCGCGGGCAGCAAAGACGCACGCGGCAAGGGCGTGTTGGTGACCATGAACGACGAGATCCAGTCGGGTCGCGACGTCAGCAAGATGATCAACATCAAGACCGAAGCATTCAAGAGCCCATGGGGCCCACTGGGCATGGTGGTTGAAGGCAAATCCTATTGGTTCCGCCTGCCTGCCAAGCGCCACACCATGGATTCCGAGTTCGACATCAAAACCATCAAGAGCCTGCCGGACGTGGAAATTGCCTACGGTTACGGCAACGTGAGCGACACCGCGGTCAAGGCCCTGGCCCAGGCCGGCGCCAAAGCCATCATCCACGCCGGCACCGGCAATGGCTCGGTGTCTTCCAAGGTTGTTCCTGCTCTGCAGGAACTGCGCAAGCAGGGCGTGCAGATCATTCGTTCTTCCCACGTGAATGCCGGCGGTTTCGTACTGCGTAATGCCGAGCAGCCTGACGACAAGTACGACTGGGTGGCTGCCCATGACCTGAACCCGCAGAAAGCGCGGATCCTGGCGATGGTTGCTCTGACCAAGACCCAGGACAGCAAAGAGCTGCAACGGATGTTCTGGGAATATTGATTCCTGATGACACATTGGTAGAGGCGGATTAACCCGCCTCTACCGCGTATCAAGCCCCCTCGCTACAACATCCCCGCTAATACCAAGCCCGCGAAAATCGCTGTCGCATGCCCGCATTTAAGTTTTAAGCAGTTGCGAAATTGTTTACAGTTAAATACTGTATACACATACAGCAAACTAAGGAATGCTCCGTGGCAAAGTCTTCTTCCGCAGCGCCAACCTCGCCTGATGCCTACCAACGCCTGGGCGTTCGTGTGCAAAAAATCATCAACTCAACCAACGCCCAGAAATCCAAGGCAGCCTTGATCTTCCGTTTGCCGGAAGAGCCGGAGGAAGAATGGGCGCGCTTACTGGAAGAAATTGCGGAAAACGATAACGTCACCCTCGCCTATCGGGACGACGGCGGCGTGCAAATTTTCTGGGTCGTACCGAAGGAAGATTGAGTCAATGAGTGCCCGCTTTACTGCTTTGTTTTGTCTGTTTTTTACCATTACCGCCCACGCCCAAGCGCCTCGAACCTTCAGCGAAGCCAAGAAAATCGCCTGGACGCTATACGCCCCACAATCCACGGAGTTTTACTGCGGCTGCAAATACACCGGCAATCGTGTGAACTTGAAAGCCTGTGGTTACATCCCACGCAAAAATGCCAATCGTGCCGCACGCATCGAATGGGAACATATCGTTCCTGCCTGGCAAATCGGGCATCAGCGTCAATGCTGGCAAGTCGGTGGGCGCAAAAACTGTACGCGCCACGATGACGTGTTCAAGCGCGCCGAAGCGGACTTGCACAACCTGGTGCCGAGCATCGGCGAGGTCAATGGCGACCGTAACAACTTCAGTTTTGGCTGGCTGCCGGTTCAGCGTGGGCAGTATGGCTCTTGCCTGACCCAGGTGGACTTCAAGGCCAAGAAGGTCATGCCGCGCCCGTCGATTCGCGGGATGATCGCCCGGACGTATTTCTATATGAGCAAGCAGTACGGCCTGCGCCTGTCAAAACAGGACCGGCAACTGTATGAAGCCTGGAACAAGACCTACCCGGTGCAAGCCTGGGAACGCCAGCGCAACCAGACCGTGGCGTGCGTGATGGGCCGCGGTAATGAGTTTGTCGGCCCGGTGAATTTGAAGGCCTGCAGTTGAAAGTGGGCGGGACACCCGCCCAACCTCCCGGTTACTGCGCAGTCTTGTGTTCAATGACCTGCGACTCAGTGTCGTTTTTCTTGGCGCGCGCCAGTTTTTCGGTCAATAACGCCTGCTTGGCTTCAGCTTCGGCCTTACTGGCGAACGGCCCCAGCAATACCTCGTCCTTGCCGTCTTCTTTCACGATATAAAAATTGAAACCATGCTCGAGCAACCAGGCGGTCAGGTCCGTGATCGCCTGCAGTTTGTGGTCCGGCGGCCCTACCCACACATCCCATTCCTGGGCGGCAATCGCACCCGTTTGTGGCTGGCTTTCAGTCACGGCAGGCTTGGCCCTGGGCGCTTCGACAGGTTTGCCTTCACCGCAACCGGCCAATGCCAACACCGCCATTGCCATCGCTACTTTACGCACTGCCCTGCTCCTTAAAGGATAAAGAGGCAACTTTATCATTCACTGTCTATTCTGGCCGTCATAAACGTTGGCTTAAACAATGCGAATGATGTACCGCAGACCTGTATGATGCCGCCATGGGAATTAATGTCGCCTCTATGCGTCCTAAAAGAGGCAGTCACAGGGAAGCGCTTAGCAGTAAGCTACACACATCCGACATCTGCCCTGTCTGAAACATGTGTCCTTAAAAGTAATCAAGGAGAAGTCCATGCTTATACTCACCCGCAAAGTCGGTGAAAGCATAAACATCGGTGATGACATTACGATCACCATTCTGGGCGTTAGCGGCCAGCAAGTACGAATCGGCATCAACGCACCCAAGGACGTTGCCGTGCATCGCGAGGAGATTTACCAGCGCATCCAGGCCGGCCTGACTGCTCCGGACAAAAACCAGACGCCTTGAAGCGCCCTCAGTAGCCAGCCTTTTCGTTCACTGTAACGGCTGGCGAAGACCCTTTCGGCCTGTTCGCTTTTTTTGTGTCCAGAGTGTCGTCTCTTCTTAAATGCAAGATGAAACTGTTTTCACATCTGGAACTTGTCGCGTGGTGCACAGCCCAAAGTAGCGACCCATTCTGCCGACATCTGAGCGCACTCAGGAGTACGTCGATGAGGCGCACCTCGATGCAACACTTTGTCACCCATTCTTGGATGATCGCCCTGTTGATCGGGCTAGTCTTTGCAGGCGTGGAATATGGCTTGAGGTACGAAATTGAAGGTGCAGACGCTACGCAAGCGCCTTCGTGGCTGGACCTGGTGCTGCTCCTGTGCGGTTACTTATTTGTGTTCTGCCTGAAGCCCATACAGATCACCATCCAGCGCAAAATGTGTCAGCGAGCCCATCACCCTACACATCGAAAGCCCGTAAATTGATGGGTGGGAACGCGCTATCAGATCGCCGGTATTTACAGCCCCGCTGCAAGATCTATGCTTGGGCTTGCACGGCCAGTCAAAGGCATTAAGCAGATGGATACCCTCAGCAAATCCGAAATCGAATCCGCACTGGCAGCGCGTCTGCCCAGCTACGAAATCACCTGTACGCTGCACGCTGACGGCACGCTTTCAGCCATTCTGAGTGGCCCGCAAATCGACCATTTCGCGATCACCGGAATCGTCCGTGCGCATTATCGCGGCGCCGAAGCGATTGCCCTGCTTGCCAATGAGATCCTCAGGGAAATGGTGATATCCCGCCAGGGCATGAGGAATACCCGACTACAAGCTTCACCCGATTACACCGCCGGGGAAGAAGGCCGAGACCGGTAGCGGGCTCGGCTTTTTCGTTTCAGCCCACCACGCTGTGCAAACGCAGCAGGCCGTCATCATCGCGCTGGACGTGCAACTGCTCATAACCATCAATCGATGCATGTGCCGTGAGCATTGGCGTCAGGTGCGTCGAGGTCACAACCACCACGGCGGCTCCCGCCGCCTCCCCTGCCCGAATCCCCACCGTCGCATCCTCAAACACCAGGCAGTCCCGCACGGGGACACCTAGACGCTGCGCGCCAAGCACATAACAGGCAGGGTCCGGTTTGCCGCTTTTGACATCCTCGGCCGTGACCAGCACCGCCGGCGGCGAAATACCCGCCGCTTGCAACCGGCGTAGTGCCAGCTCCTTGGGCGCCGAGGTCACCAACGCCCATTGATCGCCGGGCAAACGGTTTAAAAACTCAATGGCGCCGGGAATCGCAACAACACCCTCGACATCATTCAACTCGGCGTCGGTGATCCACTGCGCTTCAACCTCCGGATCGATGCCAGGGAGCGCTTGACGGGTGATGGTGTCGATTGCCCGCGCACCATGAATAGTGCTCAGGAAGGCCGCCACATCCAGGCCGTGGCGTTCAGCCCAGATACTCCACACCCGCTCGGCGGCGGCGATGGAGTTGAGCAAGGTCCCATCCATATCGAATAGAAAGGCACGGAAGCGTTGGGTAAATACGGCTGGGCCAGGAATGGACACTGCTTGGCTTTCCTTTTAGTCGGTAACAAATGCTGACCCGATGCAATCTACGGATCCCCCTTCCACTTGTAAACGCTGTGTACGGACACCCATGGCCTTGCATTACAACCTTGTAATCAAGCTGTAAGTCTTGTCAGCACCCTCACTTCATACAGTGGAGTCGTCAGTCACCCACACCGGTTGACGCCACTTCCCACTGTTGAAAAGGGTCCACCCGATGAAACCTGCTAGCAAACTCTGCCTGATCGCCGCCAGCCTGTTGATGCTAGGCACCGGCACCGCCATGGCCGCCACCGTCGCACCGATCAAAGCCAACAACGTAGTGCTGGTACACGGTTCTTGGGCTGACGGTTCGAGCTGGTCCGAGGTGATCACCCGGCTCCAGGCCGCCGGCCTGCACGTCACCGCCGTGCAGAACCCGCTGACCTCGGTAGCTGATGACGTCGCCGCGACCAATCGCGTGCTGGATCAACAGGATGGCCCTACCGTACTGGTCGGCCATTCCTACGCCGGCACTGTAGTCAGCGACGCGGGGGTGAACCCGAAGGTCAGCTCCCTGGTGTATGTGGCCGCCCGTGCGCCGGACGCCAACGAAGACTTCGTCGCGCTCTCCGCCAAGTACCCGACCATGCCGGTGCGGGCCGGCGTGGAAGATCACGACGGCTACCTCACCCTGAGCCAGGACGCCTTCCTCAAATACTTCGCCGCCGATGTGCCGCGCGCCAAGGCCCTGGAGCTGTACGCCGTACAACAGCCGATCACCAAGACCTTGTTCAGCGGTCGTACGGTGAACGCCGCCTGGCACACCAAACCCTCCTGGTACGCCGTGTCGAGCAATGACCAGACCATCAACCCGGACCTGGAACGCTTTCTCGCCAAGCGCATGAACGCCAACACCATCGAGCTGCCATCGAGCCACTTGTCGCTGGTGTCCCACGCCAAGGAAATCACCGACCTGATCCTCGAAGCGTCCGGTCGCCAGCCTTAAACCCTTCATTACGAACTTGTCATGAACCTGTTGGTTGGCTGTTTGGGGCGCCTGGTTACTGTGAACTCACTGCCATGACCCGGCAGCCAACCCTTAAAGAGAGCTACTGCCATGAAACTGTTTATCTTAGGTTTTGCCGCTTTACTTGCCACCGGTTCGGCATTTGCTGCCGACACTGCACCCGCCACCAACGTGATCCACGACAAGACCGGTTTCTTCGTGCACCTGGATGTCGACAAAGTCCTGTCGAGCACCGACACCTACGGCCAATGCGGCATCGTTCCTGCCCGCCTCGACTACCTCGACCACCAGGGTCGCGAACATGTGCTGGACTACCAGGTACAAGGCATCGGTTGCGCCAGTGACAATTGATCGGGCTACACTTGCGCCACGCACAGAATCAGGGCACTTCCCATGAACATCCTCGTAGTCGAAGACGAACCCAAAGCCGGCAATTACCTGCTCAACGGCCTGCAGGAACTGGGTTATTCCGTGAGCCTCGCCCGCGATGGCGTGGACGGCTTGCACCAGGCGCTGGAAACGCCCTTCGACGTCATTGTGCTGGATGTGATGATGCCGAAAATGGACGGCTGGGAAGTGCTGCGCCGCCTGCGTAAAGAAGCCGACACGCCGGTGCTGTTCCTTACCGCCCGCGATGATATTGCTGACCGCATCAAGGGCCTGGAGCTGGGCGCCGATGATTACTTGATCAAACCGTTCTCCTTCGCCGAACTGGTCGCACGCTTGCGCACCCTGACCCGCCGTGGCCCGAGCCGCGAAGAAGAACAGCTGCACATCGCCGACCTGCAAATCGACGTGCTCAAACGCCGCGTCACCCGCGCCGGTACGCGCATTACCCTGACCAATAAAGAATTCGCCCTGCTCCACTTGTTCGCGACCCATCAGGACCAGGTGTTGTCACGTTCGATGATCGCCTCGCGGGTCTGGGACATGAACTTCGACAGCGACACCAATGTGGTGGACGTCGCCGTACGACGCCTGCGCCTGAAAATCGACGACCCGTTCCAACTCAAGCTGATCCACAGCGTGCGCGGGATTGGCTACCGCTTCGATACCCAGCCATGAACAATCGTCGCCATTACTCGCTGACCCTGCGCCTGGCGCTGATCTTCGCTTTACTCGCCTTCGCGCTGCTGGCCACCTTGGGCGTCGCGCTGTATCGCGAGCTTGAGCGTGAACTGATCAAGCGTGACGATGCCGCATTGATCTACCGCGCTGACCAGTTGCGCAACCTGCTCAATGACAGCAACACCCTGGACCTGATCAAGACCAAGCCGGAGCTGTTCCAGAACATGCTCGGCAACAGCGAATCGGTGCTGAGCATCGCGGCGCCGGGGCAGAAGCCGTTGCTGCTGGTCAACCCGGGCAACATTGAAATGCCAAGCGTAACGCCCGTGCCAAAAGACCACGCGCTGGGTTTTTCCGATGTGCACCATTTACCCGGCGTAAATGGCGTGCCCTTTGCCACCGTAGCCGCGTCCATCGACTCCGGCGACCTGGGCAGCCTGCAAGTCACCACCGGGCGCTTGATGACCGAGCGTACGGCCATGCTCGCCAGCTATCGCTTGAGTGTGTTTGTGCTGGCCAGCATCGCGGCGATCATCCTCGCCTTGGTCGGTTACCTGCTGGTGCACCGGGGGTTGCTGCCGTTGCGGCGAGTGGCCAGGCACGCCCAGGGCATCGGCGTAGGCAACCTGGCCGAACGCCTCGACAGCCACGGTACGCCGAAAGAGCTGCTGCCGATGATCGACTCGTTCAATACCATGCTCGAGCGGCTCGCCAAGGGTTTTGTGCAATTGGGCCAAGTGTCCACCGACATGGCCCACGAACTGCGCACGCCGATCAATAACTTACTGGGCGAAACCCAAGTCGCCCTGCAACAGAACCGCAGCATCGAGAGCTACCAGCAATTGCTCGCCTCCAATGTTGAAGAGCTCGAACGCCTGGCGCGGATGCTCGACAACATGCTGTTCCTCGCCCGCACCGACCCGGCGAGCGCCCTGCGCCAGCGCCAGGAACTGAGTGCGGCGGATGAAGTGGAGCGGATGGCCGACTACTTCGAAGGGCTGGCGAGCGATATGGATATCCGCATTCTTGCGCAGGGCGAAGGCGTGATCTGGGCCGAACCGATGCTGCTGCGCCGGGCGCTGGCAAACCTGTGTGCCAACGCCATCAAGTACGGCGCGCCGAGTTCGGAGCTGGTGATTCAAGCCATTCCCACTGCCGAAGGCGTCCGTCTGAGCGTCAGCAACCGGGGCGAGACGATTCCCGCCGAGCATCTGCCGAGGCTGTTTGAGCGGTTTTATCGGGTGGATGAGTCGCGGGAACGCTCGGCTCAGTCCAATGGACTGGGGTTGTCGATTGTCGCGACCATCATGCAGTTGCATAACGGTCGTTACAGCGTTACCAGCGAGGCGGGGATGACGTGTTTTGAGCTGTTTTTCCCGATGCGGGAGGCCTGAAAACCGCGGCTCAAGGTAGAGCAGGCGGAGGCAATGACGGGACTGGCCTGCGCCATTACTTATGGCCTGACCCGCCTGTTGGCCAGCTCAAGCACGTTCGGCAGGTCAACTGACCTGCCCACCGGCTTGCGCGATATCCACCTGCGTGTCCCAGGCCGTCTTTACTGCAATCCGTAAACCTTTAACCAACGTCACCAGTGCCATCGAAGGCTGCGCCGCGACAGTGACCTGTTCCGGCATGGGTGGTACATGGATAAAACCACTGCGTATCGACGTACCGGCGAGCGCATGTTGCAACAGGTAAAACACCTGATTGCACACGAACGTCCCCGCCGTCTGCGAAACCGACGCTGCAACCCCAGCCTCGCGCACCGCCTTGACCATGGCCTTGATCGGCAGCGTACTGAAATAGGCAGCCGGTCCGCCGACCACCACTGGCGTGTCGATAGGTTGTTCGCCCAGGTTATCGGGGATGCGGGCATCGTTCACATTGATCGCCACCCGCTCAATCGAAATATCACTACGCCCAGGCCCGAGCCCCGTGGCAATTACCATCACTGGATGCAGCTCAGCGATCAACTCGGCCAGGCACTCCCCTGCTGTGGCAAATGCACAGGGCAGTCGACGCGCCACAATTTGCACACCTTCGCCCACTTGCACGCCATCCAACTGGCGCGCGGCCTCCCAGGAGGGGTTGATCAGGTCTTGGTCAAAGGGCTCGAAGCCCGTCAGCAGCACAATTTGCATCCGGGCCTCACATCAACAGGTAGAGCAGGACAATATTGACCACCAGCATCATCAACGCCGTCGGCATTTGAGCTTTGATTACCGCATTTTTGTCCGGCAACTCCAGCAACGCCGCCGGGACGATATTGAAGTTGGCGGCCATCGGGGTCATCAGCGTACCGCAATAGCCAGAGAACATGCCGATCGCCGCCATCACCGCCGGGTTGCCGCCGTAAATACCCACCAATACCGGTACGCCGACACCCCCGGTCATGACCGGAAACGCCGCAAAACCGTTACCCATGATCACCGTGAACAGGGCCATGCCCAGCACATAGACCATCACCGCCACTAGCTTGAAATCCAGGTTGATGTAGGTGGTGGTGACATGCGCTACAGCCGTGCCAACCCCGGCTTCATTGAACAGCAGCCCGAGCATCGCCAGCATTTGCGGCAGCACCATGGCCCAGCCAAGCGCCTCAGTCAGGCGCCGGGACTCGCGCAAGGCTTGCAAAGGCGTGTCGCGGGTCAGCCAGCACGCCAGGCCGAGGGCGATCAGGCAGCCGATGCCCAAGGATACGAAGGTGGTGTTTTTCGGGTCCAGCAGCGGCACGCCGCCAATTTCAGTGTGTTTGAGCAGCACCGAACCAATCACCGTGGTCAGCGGAATGGCCAGCGCCGGGATAAACAGCTTGTGCCCCAGGCGACCGGCACTCGCGCGGGACGCCTTGTCATGCAGCTCGGCGTGCTTGCCACGACCGACGCCGCCCAAGCCTGCAATCAGTGCCATCACCACCACGCCAGCGCCGATGACCACCGACGGCAGGCGCTCCCCTACCAGGAAAGGAATAGCGAACAGCAGCCAGAACAACGCGGTAGACCAGCGCTTGGGGTGAGTCCGATCAAACAGAATCATGCCCGCGGTAATCACCAGCAACACACCGGCCAACAGGTACAGGTATTGAATGGAGATGATCATTGCACAGCCTCCACAGGCGCAGCGGCGGGCGTCATCTCACGGGTGAGTCTTTGATCAAATCGATGCAGGCGAATCGCATGGATGATAAACGCACAGATCGCCGTCGGGATGCCCCACACCGCAATGTGCAACGGTTCCACGTCAATGCCCGAGCCCAACAGGAAGGTGTGCATCAGCGCAATCGCACCAAAGGCGACAAAAATGTCTTCACCGAAAAACAGCCCGACGTTATCGGTCGCCGCACACATGGCCAACACTTTGTGGCGCAACTTTTCCGGCAGCTTGCCGTAGCGTTTTTCCGCCGCCCCTTCGGCCATGGGCGCCAGCAGCGGCCGGACCATTTGCGGGTGCCCGCCCAGGCTGGTCAGCCCCATGGCTGCCGTGGACTCGCGCACAAACAGGTAAATGATCAACAGGCGCCCGACCGTAGCGCGCTCGAAGCGCGCGATCCAGTTCTGCGCATGCAAGCGCAGGCCATGGCGCTCCAGCAGGCCAATGACCGCCAGGGGCAATAACAGGATCAGTTGCAGGGCACGGGTTTGAAGGAAACCATCACCCATGCTGGCCAGTATTTTTTCCAATGGAAAGTGGGCGGCGAGCCCGGTAGCGATGGCGGCGGCGGTGACCACCAACAGCGGATTGAAGCGCAAGACGAAGCCAACCACGATGACAAGTACGCCGATCAACGGCCATAGGTTCACAACAGTTTGCATGACGATAGGGTCCTTGAATGCGCGCTGCGGCGCCATTACAGCAGGATGTGAACAAAGGGTTCACAGCATGAAGGGAGCGTGCAGCCCGGCGCGGTTTTTATTGTTGACCTGGAAGGTCGAGCGTCAGTGCCGGCAACTTTGCTGCTTGGGGGCGGGGGGTGTCCAACAAGAAAAATTGTTGCTGCAAACCAATAATTCTTGTGGGTGATTGGCGCCAGGTGATCCGGCGCCGTGCGAGGTTTTATCTCAGGCGTTTCTGGAAAAAGTGCCGCTGATGGCCCGGCGGGTAATCAGCCATGTGACCAAACTCACTGAAGCCCAGCTTTTGATAAAACCCCGGTGCCTGGAAGCTGAACGTGTCCAGCCAAATCCCACTACATTCCCGCTCGCGGGCCAAGTCCTCAACGGCGCGCATCAAACGCGTGCCGGTACCTTGGGTACGCATCTGCTCGGGGATGCTCAGCAGCTCTACAAACAGCCAGCCATAGGAAATTTTCCCGTAGAGGCCGCCCACCACCTCTTGAGTAGCAGGGTCGCGCAGTAAAATCCCGACGGTTTCGAACGGCAATTCGCCGGTATGGCTGAGGTTATAGGCCCTCAGCGGTTTGAGGATGGCCTCACGGTCCTGCGCCGTTACGTCGAACGACACTTCCATCGCCAATTCCATCGCACTCTCCCAGGGTTGAATTCAATCGCTCGCCAGTATGCCCAAGTCACTGTGGCTTGAGCAGCGCTTCATAAGCCGGGCAGATCTGCGCGAGAACCATCGACGCCGCCACGTCCTGCCCGGCTGCGCCTATTTGCGCCGCGCGATTGGCCGTAGTGGGTGAGCGGGTCGATTGCGGCGCTGCTGCGGGCGTCCATGGCTGTGCAAGGGCGCTGGCGCCGGGGATTTCGGCCAGGGTTCGTAGGCGTGGCGCTGCTCTGCGTGCTGGGGCTGATTGATGTGTATCGGTTGCCGACGGGGGCTGGAGAGAACGTGCTCAATCGCAGCCAATCGGCGCGATCATGAAGAATCCTGTTCCGCATCTATACTCAATGTAGCCGTTGCGCATTTGCGCACATCGCTTACGGCACGATTACCGACAGAGAGGGTAGCCACTATGTACGCCGGACAAATGAATATGGCGACGACCACTGGTGAAATACGGTGCCAGATGGTGGTTCAGATCATCTGCCTGTTATCGGTGGCTACGCTGTTCTGTTGAACAACTCCCCCGCTTAAATGTGAGCCGATCCGCTACCGGGCGCATAGGGCCGGTGAAGTTTGAGCAGCAGTTGATGGGGGAACTGAAAACAAAAAGCCCCGACAAATGCCGAGGCTTGATGAACTGAAAAATGCAAAAAGCCCAACTCTAGAGTCAGGCTTTGCTGATCATGGTTGGACGATCACTGTCGGGGAACCCTGACAAGGATATCTTTACCTTTTTTCTCGATAGTAATGTCAATTTCATTGCCGTTATCGAGCAGAGCGCTAGCACGATAAAACCCGCTCTTAAGCTCGTCGTCAATCGTCACAGCGATACATGATGTCTTTTGATAAAACTGCTTTTGAATAATGTCGGAAACAATCGGGCAAGCAGCCTTCTCAATCGCGGAATCGCCGCCAAATGCAGCCAGCAAAATGGACAAGCCAAATGCAGCGATCCAGCCATAAAAGTAGTGTTTCTTTTGGCTTAGAAGATCCGCTCGCTTCCAGAGGTAAACCGGAACAATAAGTGCCCAGAAGCTTTTCGGAGCTAGATGGCCCGCTGCCTTCAAACGCCTCTCATCAGCGAAGCACAGACCAATATTCAAGCCTATGATCGCCCACCAGATACTGATTCCAGATGAGTATTCGATTATGCCGCCAATCAGTTGAACCGCAGCCAACGCCCATACGAAGCGGTTATCAACTTCTGAAGCAGCCAAAGGAGGAGGACCGGATGGGGGCTGAATGCTTTTCCCAAGATCAGTATTCTTCAAACTGACCCAGTCACCTTCGCCAGGCCAAACCTGCGTATGCGCGTTAATTGTGTTTGCACTTAAAAACCCCTGCATCTGCTCAAGGGTAAACGGACCATGCCTCGCTCCGCTCAGTGCGTAATACCAAGTTAAATCTGACATCCTGTTGCTCCCTGTCCCGTATTGCCTATTCACAAACGATGGCAATATGACATATCGGCAGTATTTTGAAGTACTTGAGGCTGCCCTAGTCGCGAGCACTAAGTGGGTGTCTGTACCTAACCCACTACTTGCCCGCGGCGCGCAAGCGGGCGAGAGGATGACAAAGCACTATCAGGAGGGGCACGACGAAAAGAAGATCGAGTACCTGGAGGTGGGCGCCGAATTGGCGTTCTGAAGGGGTCGTTTTGCAAAAGTATTGCAAATCGCAGAATCGAGTAGGAGGCGGATTTACATCCGCCGTCCTCTCACACCACCGTACGTACGGTTCCGTATACGGCGGTTCAGGTTGTGCGATTAAGCCGGTTTATCGTATCCAGTATCGAGACCAGCCCAAGTCGATCCCACAGCTTCTTCGGTAGCGCCTGATTCATATGTGACGCTCCGGAGTTCCACCATGGACCTCGTCCATTGAAGGCTGATTTGCAGGCGCGTGCTTCGCTAAGCCCCAGGCGCACAGCAACGCCGAAGTTGCTCACTTCTCGCGGCGCGGGGAATGGGTTTTCGTGCAGAATTGATAGTGAAGATTATTACCAGTGGTACGCTTGGCCTTCACAGAATGGAGCAGGCGTATGACAACCACATGGAAGCTGAAGCAACTTCAGGAATGGATCGAAGCTACTCGGCCGAATGACAAACAAACCGCAGAATTGCCGAAGTCCCTTAGCCGCTCTGCATTCATTATTAAGTATCATGCTCAACTGGCAAGGGACGCATTCGCAGAGTTTAAGCAGCCGGGTGACAATCACGACAAAATGTTCGTTGCCATGATGAGCTTTGAGCCCGATTTCAGCTGGGCAGCTCTCGCTCATGAGGCCAACATCATTGCCACCATTCACACGGTGCGCAACTACGCTGACATTTTCGCTCAACTTGCAAATACGCTTCTGATGCCGGTGCCCATACCTGAGAAAGATTGCAACTTCGGCAAGATTGCCAACGCCCTTCCTGAATCAGCAGTGAAACAAGGCATGCTGGAGCTAAACTCATCTCAGTGGTTTCGCTACCTTGCAGCGTTCAGCAACATCTCTAAGCATCGTCGCCTGTTGCAAAGTAAAACGAGCATATCGTTTGAAGAAAACGTGAGCGGCCTGCGAGTAGAGAAGTTCTCGTATACGTTCAATCAGAAGGAAGGCGAAACGGAGTTCCAACGGTGCTGGGGGCATGATTTGCTCGAAGAAGCATACACCGTGTACCGCCGAATTCTGGAGCTAGGGCAAGAGTTGAACGCACACGTCATCCACTGACCACCTACCTCATTGGACTACGCTCATAGGCACTCATGGCTGGGCTTGATCGCACACTCACCATAGGCACTGCCACCACCCTACAGACATTACTAAATAGGAGCAGGAGTAAAACTCATGATGATCAGAGTCGGATCGAGAGCTTTTACGCTCGGAACCTTGGCATTATTCGTGATAGGTGTCGTTGCAAGCTGGGGTCTAGAAAAAGCACTTGATCACTTCTTCGATCTATCCCTCTTTACTAGCTTCTGGAAGATGATTATTGCAGCCTACGAGTGGCTTTTACGTGACATGTATTTTCCGTTATGGATTATCGGCCTACTGATACTTGTGGCGGCAAGCGCCTTTTTCGTAGCTTTCTACTATTACCAAGTCACCCAGAAAGCATATGTCGACCTAGATAGACTAGAAGCCAAAATTGCAGAATTGGAGAACCCCATAGCGGCACCGATAACAGATGATCAACAGACCGTCTTGAAAGCCATAGCCGAATTTATTGAGCGCCAAACGTTCCCGAATTTCAAACAGATAAAGGATCACCTTCAGCTCTCCCACCTCAAGACAGAAGCGGCCACAGACGCGCTCCTTCATAGGGGCTTTATAGAATGGGCTAACAGATATGGTGTGCACCAAGCACGGCTCACCCCTGCTGGACGAGCGTATTTGATTAACCTAGACCACCAAACCCAATAACCTCCCTCCCACAATAGGCGTTCACATTGCCCAGTGTGAACGAACCCGATATTTTGTGAACGTTCTGCATGAAATCCAAGACAACAAAAAAGGGCCCACCTTTCGGTGAGCCCTTCTAGACCGCCCAGCAGAGCGGATTTTGTTTGGTAGGCGCGATTGGACTCGAACCAACGACCCCCACCATGTCAAGGTGGTGCTCTAACCAACTGAGCTACGTGCCTGCTGTGAGGCGGCATTCTACGGAATTCCGAAGGGGTGTCAACATCTTTTTTGCAGCTAACCCTATGAATATGCGAATTATTTATTTGCGACGGGTACACCCGAGCTTTTCGGGTGGCTGGCAGGCAATTTTCAACTCAGGTAGGATCTGGGCACTCGTAAAAAATATAAAACAGAGGTTCCAGGATGGCGAACACCCCCTACCCCCAGTCGTATTACGCCGCGTCCGCCAATGCGGTTCCGCCTCGCCCGGTACTGCAAGGTGAAGTCGAAACCGATGTGTGCGTGATTGGCGCCGGCTACACCGGCCTTTCCAGCGCGCTGTTTCTGCTTGAGAACGGTTTTCGCGTCACCGTGCTGGAAGCCGCCAAGGTGGGGTTTGGCGCCTCGGGCCGTAATGGTGGGCAGATCGTCAACAGCTATAGCCGCGACATCGACGTGATCGAACGCAGCGTCGGCCTCAAGCAGGCGCAACTGCTCGGGCAGATGGCGTTTGAAGGCGGCAGGATCATTCGTGAACGCGTGGCAAAGTACCAAATCCAGTGCGACTTGAAGGACGGCGGCGTGTTCGCTGCACTCAACAGCAAGCACATGGGTCATCTGGAGTCGCAGCAACGACTGTGGGAGCGCTACGGCCATACGCAGCTGGAGTTGCTGGACGAGCGCCGTATCCGCGAAGTGGTGGCCTGTGACAACTATGTCGGCGGCCTGCTGGACATGAGTGGCGGACACATTCATCCGCTCAACCTGGCGCTGGGCGAAGCGGCTGCCGTGGAGTCCCTGGGCGGCACAATCTACGAGCAATCGGCCGCAGTGCGCATTGAGCGCGGGGCCAACCCGGTGGCGCACACCGCCGAAGGCAAGGTGAGGGCCAAGTTCATCATCGTCGCGGGCAATGCCTACCTGGGCAACCTGGTGCCGGAGCTGGCAGCCAAATCGATGCCCTGCGGCACACAGGTCATTACCACTGCACCGTTGGGCGACGAGCTGGCCAAGACGCTGCTGCCGCAGGATTACTGCGTCGAGGACTGCAACTACCTGCTCGACTACTACCGCCTCACCAGTGACAAGCGCCTGATCTTCGGCGGCGGCGTGGTATACGGCGCGCGCGACCCGGCCAATATCGAGGCCATCATCCGCCCGAAGATGCTCAAGGCCTTCCCGCAGCTCAAGGATGTGAAAATCGATTACGCGTGGACCGGCAATTTCCTGCTGACGCTGTCGCGCTTGCCGCAGGTAGGTCGCCTGGGCGACAACATCTATTATTCGCAAGGCTGCAGCGGCCATGGCGTGACGTACACGCACTTGGCAGGCAAGGTGCTGGCGGAGGCGCTGAGAGGCCAGGCAGAGCGTTTTGATGCGTTTGCCGACCTGCCGCACTATCCGTTCCCGGGCGGGCAACTGTTACGCACGCCGTTCGCGGCGCTGGGCGCCTGGTATTACGGGTTGCGCGATAAGTTGGGGTTCTGACCCCATCTAATTGTGGGAGCGGGCCTGCTCGCGAATGCGGTTTATCAGATACATATCCAGTGACTGACGCGCCGCATTCGCGAGCAAGCCCGCTCCCACAGAAAGCCAAATCGCAGAAACAAAAAACCCCGGTCTTTCGACCAGGGTCTTTGCTATCGGATCAAAGCTAGCCAGTGGCTTTCTTTGTGCTTCAAGGCGTTCAGTGGGCCTTGAGGCAGATATGGCGCAGCGGACGGGACTCGAACCCGCGACCCCCGGCGTGACAGGCCGGTATTCTAACCGACTGAACTACCGCTGCGTATCGCTTGACCAGCTGAGCGTAAACCCTCAACCGTCTTTAAACATCTGATCGATCAGCCTTGGCTGTTCAACCTCAAGCCCGACATGTCGGACCTGGAAAATATGGCGCAGCGGACGGGACTCGAACCCGCGACCCCCGGCGTGACAGGCCGGTATTCTAACCGACTGAACTACCGCTGCGCGTCGGTGCAACCTTTAACGTTGCGTCTTGCCCTAAGGCAAAACTCTCAAGAAGTGGTGGGTGATGACGGGATCGAACCGCCGACCCTCTGCTTGTAAGGCAGATGCTCTCCCAGCTGAGCTAATCACCCTTTGCTTCGTTGAGGCCGCGAAATTTACGCAGGTAGCAGACCTAAGTCAATAGCCTGCTTGAAGTTTTTCTGAAAAAGACAAAATTGCTTCAAGACGGCTATCCGCCCTACTCGCTGTAAATCATCTTCTTGCTCATGCCGCCGTCCACCACGAACTCTTGCCCGGTGACAAACCCCGCCTGACGCGACAGCAACCACGCCACCATCGCCGCCACGTCCTCAACCGTGCCCACCCTGCCCGCCGGATGCTGGGCATGGTCGGCATCGGTCAACGGTTCGGCACGCCGCGCTGCAGGATCCCGCGCATCGATCCAGCCAGGGCTGACAGCATTCACGCGCACCTCAGGCCCCAGACTCATGGCCAAGGCATGCGTGAGGGCCAGCAGGCCGCCCTTGCTCGCCGCATAGGCCTCGGTGTCGGGCTCCGACTGACGCGCCCGGGTCGACGCGAGGTTGACGATGGCACCGCCGTGGGCACGCAGGTACGGCGCACAGTGCTTGGCCAACAGCATCGGCCCACTGAGGTTCACCGCCAGTACGCGGTTCCAGTACGCCAGGTCGAGGCTTTCCAGGGTGATATTGCGTGGGTCGGCCACCGCCGCGTTGCACACCAACGCGTCCAGGCGCCCGAATTGCCCCAGCACTTCGGCAACACCCTGGGCCACTTGCTTCTCATCGGCCACGTCCATAGTGATAAACCAGGCGTTGTCACCCAGCACCTTGGACACCTTGGAACCGCGCTCGCGGTCCAGATCAGTCAACACCACCTGCCAGCCTTCGCTGATCAACCACGCAGCGATGCCGAGGCCAATGCCCCGCGCTGCCCCCGTCACCAGCGCGACGCGGCCGTTACCGACCGCCGCAGCCTCCATGGACCACTCGATCACAAGGCAGCCAGCCCGCGGGCCAGGTCAGCCTGCAAGTCAGCCACATCTTCCAAGCCCACCGCGATGCGGATCAGGCTGTCACGAATACCGGCAGCTTCACGCTCTTGCGGCGCCAGGCGGCCGTGGGACGTGGTGCTCGGGTGCGTGATGGTGGTCTTGCTGTCACCCAGGTTGGCGGTGATGGAAATCAGGCGCGTCGCATCGATAAAGCGCCAGGCGCCGTCTTTGCCGCCCTTCACTTCAAAGCTGACCACGGCGCCGAAACCACGCTGCTGGCGCTGGGCCAACGCGTGTTGCGGGTGGCTCTTGAGGCCGGCGTAGTGAACCTTCTCGATACCGTCCTGCTGCTCCAGCCACTCGGCCAGGGCCTGGGCGTTGGCGCAGTGAGCCTTCATACGCAGGCTGAGGGTTTCCAGACCCTTGAGGAAGATCCACGCGTTGAACGGGCTCAGGGTCGGGCCAGCAGTGCGCAGGAAACCCACCACTTCTTTCATTTGCTCGCTACGCCCGGCAACCACACCGCCCATGCAACGGCCTTGGCCATCGATGAACTTGGTGGCCGAATGCACCACAATGTCCGCACCCAGCTTCAACGGCTGCTGCAACGCAGGCGTGCAGAAGCAGTTGTCGACCACCAGCATCGCGCCCTTGGCATGCGCCACTTCGGACAGCGCGGCGATATCGACCAGCTCAGCCAGCGGGTTGGACGGCGATTCGACGAACAGCAGCCTGGTGTTGGCCTTGATTGCAGCGTCCCAGCCGGAAAGGTCCGCCAGAGGCACGTAGTCCACTTCAATACCGAAACGCTTGAAATACTTCTCGAACAGACTGATGGTCGAACCGAACACGCTGCGCGACACCAGTACATGGTCGCCAGCACTGCACAAGCTCATCACCACCGCGAGGATGGCAGCCATGCCCGTTGCCGTGGCCACCGCCTGCTCAGCGCCTTCCAGGGCCGCGATACGCTCTTCGAACGCTCGCACGGTCGGGTTGGTGTAGCGCGAGTACACGTTGCCCGGCACTTCACCGGCAAAGCGCGCGGCGGCGTCGGCGGCGGTGCGGAACACATAGCTGGAGGTGAAAAACATCGGGTCACCGTGCTCACCTTCCGGGGTGCGGTGCTGGCCGGCGCGCACAGCCAGGGTATCGAAAGCTACGCCATCGAGGTCGCTGTCCAAGCGACCGGCATCCCATTCCTGACTCATGCTGCGACTCCTTACTCAATTCTTTATTTAGATACAAAACCGGCCCCTCAGGGCCGGTGTTTACTCAGTTGTTGTACAGATCAATGATCGCACTGACCGCCTGGGTCTTGATCTTCGACGAGTCGTTACGCGCCTGCTCGATCTTGTTCAGGTAAGCCTCATCGACATCACCGGTCACGTACTTGCCGTCGAACACCGCGCAGTCGAACTGCTCGATCTTGATCTTGCCACCACCCACGGCCTCGATCAGGTCCGGCAGGTCCTGATAGATCAGCCAATCGGCGCCGATCAGGTCGGCCACGTCCTGGGTCGAACGGTTGTGAGCGATCAGCTCGTGCGCGCTCGGCATGTCGATACCGTACACGTTCGGGTAACGCACGGCAGGCGCTGCGGAACAGAAGTACACGTTCTTCGCACCGGCTTCGCGGGCCATCTGGATGATCTGCTTGCACGTGGTGCCACGTACGATGGAGTCGTCCACCAGCATCACGTTCTTGCCGCGGAACTCAAGCTCAATGGCGTTGAGCTTCTGGCGTACCGACTTCTTGCGCGCCGCTTGGCCCGGCATGATGAAGGTACGGCCGATGTAACGGTTCTTGACGAAGCCTTCGCGGAACTTGACGCCCAAGTGGTTGGCCAGTTCCAGCGCAGCGGTACGGCTGGTGTCCGGGATCGGGATCACCACGTCGATATCATGCTCAGGACGCTCGCGCAGGATCTTCTCGGCCAGCTTCTCGCCCATGCGCAGACGCGCCTTGTACACCGAAACGCCGTCGATGATCGAATCCGGACGCGCCAGGTAGACGTGTTCGAAGATGCACGGGGTGAGTTTCGGCGCCACAGCGCACTGGCGGGTATGCAGCTTGCCGTCTTCGGTGATGTACACCGCTTCGCCCGGCGCGAGGTCGCGGATCAGGGTAAAGCCCAGCACGTCCAGGGACACGCTTTCGGAGGCGATCATGTACTCGACGCCTTCGTCGGTGTGACGCTGGCCGAACACGATTGGGCGGATACCGTGCGGGTCACGGAAACCGACGATGCCATAACCGGTGATCATCGCAACCACCGCGTAGCCACCGACGCAACGGTTGTGCACGTCAGTCACGGCAGCGAACACATCTTCTTCGGTCGGTTGCAGCTTGCCGCGCTGGGCCAGCTCGTGAGCGAACACGTTGAGCAGCACTTCCGAGTCGGAGTTGGTGTTGACGTGGCGCAGGTCAGATTCGTAAATCTCCTTGGCCAGCTGTTCAACGTTGGTCAGGTTACCGTTATGCGCCAGGGTGATGCCGTAAGGCGAGTTGACGTAGAACGGCTGAGCTTCGGCCGAGGTCGAGCTACCGGCAGTCGGGTAACGCACATGGCCAATGCCCATGTGCCCGACGAGGCGCTGCATGTGACGCTGATGGAACACGTCACGCACCAGGCCATTGTCCTTGCGCAGGAATAACCGGCCGTCGTGGCTGGTCACAATACCGGCAGCGTCCTGGCCGCGGTGCTGGAGGACGGTTAGCGCGTCATACAGCGCCTGATTCACGTTCGACTTACCGACGATACCGACGATGCCACACATGCGACGCAACCCCTACTTAATGAATCTTGACTGAACACAGCTTACTGAGGCGTTTTGGCCGGCAAGAGGCGTTCCTTGAACGGAAGATCAGCGGGTATGCTGATTCCGCTGGCCAGCCACTGACTGCTCCACCCCAAAATGAGGTTTTTGGACCAATCTGCAACCAATAGAAATTTTGGCACGAGTACCGACTCCTGCCACCACGAATCCTGCTGTACTGGCCCCAGGCTCAACAGCCCGACCGCCACAACCACCAGCAACGCGCCACGCGCGGCGCCAAAGGCCATGCCGAGAAATCGATCGGTCCCGGAAAGGCCGGTGACACGTATCAACTCGCCAATAAGATAGTTGACCATTGCTCCCACCAGCAGCGTGGCGATGAACATGATGGCGCAGCCCGCGATGACGCGAGCCGAAGGTGTTTCGATGTAACCGGCCAGGTAAACCGACAGTGAACCACCGAACATCCAGGCTACGACTCCTGCGATGATCCAGGTCAGCAACGACAGTGCTTCTTTTACGAAGCCGCGGCTTAGACTGATCAAAGCGGAGATGGCGACGATTGCAACGATCGCCCAATCAACCCAGGTAAATGGCACAGTGCAGCCTACGTACGGATAAGGCGGCGCATTTTAGCAGAGCGCCGGGCTATCGGTAAGCTGTGATTGTGGGTGCTTTGCAAATCAATGGGTTGAGTAGAGCGAAGACCCTCTCAGGACCACCCAATACAATGTGGGAGGGGGCTTGCCCCCTCCCACATTGACTGCATTCCAAGCTGAAAGCGATGCGAAATCAGCCGCGCTCAGGCTGGAAACGCACCACAAACCCGTTCAGGTTCTGCTGGCGACCCAGCAAGTCCCGCAGGCGATCCGCCTCGGCGCGCTCGATCAGCGGCCCGATAAATACGCGGTTCTTGCCATCGGCACTGCGGATATAGGCGTTGTAACCCTGGGTGCGCAGTTTTTTCTGCAAGGCTTCGGCGCTTTCGCGGTTGGCCAGGCTGGCAAGCTGGATCGACCAAGTGATCGGCAAGCCGTTCGGGTCGATGCGGCTTTGGCCCACGTCCGGCTTACCTGGCGCAGCAGGTTGCGGGGCGACCGGCTTGGGCGCTGGCGCAGGCGCAGCGGGCTTGGCAGCTACGGCTGGCGCGGCGGGAGCAGGCGCCGGCTTGACCACCGGAACACTCGGCTGCACCGGCTGGGTAGGCGCCTGTTGCTCGGCGACTTCCTCGTCGGTCGGCACTGGCTCTTGCGGCAACGCCTGCGGCTCAGGCACCACCACCGGCTCAACCTGAACTTGAGGCACCGACGGCGCCTGGGGCGCGGCGGGCGCCTCAACCACTACCTGACGCTGTTCGTCCTGGCGGGAAAACAGCATGGGCAGGAAAATCACCGCCAACGCCACCAACACCAGGGCTCCCACCATTCGCTGCTTGTATGCGCTATCCAGTAATGCCATGTGCAGCTTCCTCCGTGGAGCGCCGGGCCAACCACTCTAGTGCCTCGGCAACACAATAAAATGATCCGAACAACAGAATCTCGTCCTCGGCCGTTGCCACCGCACACTGCGCTTCAAGCGCGGCGGTGACGCTTGCATACGACGCCACCGATGCACCAAGGTTCTGCAAAGCCTCTTGCAACTCGGCAGCCGGGCGGCTGCGTGGCGTCTCCAGCGGCGCTACGGCCCACGCCTGGACATTGCCCAGCAACGGCGCAACCACGCCGCCCAGGTCTTTGTCCGCCAACAGCCCGAACACCGCCAGGCGACGCCCGGTCGGCGGCGTGCGCGACAGGCGCTGCGCCAGGTATTCGGCGGCGTGCGGGTTGTGCCCCACATCCAGCAGCAGGTTCAGGCGCTTGCCCTCCCACTCGAAGGTGCGCCGATCCAGCCGCCCCACCACTCGAGTAGCCAGCAATGTGGCAGCAATCTGCTCGGCATGCCACGGCAGATCCAGCAGCAGGTAGGCTTGCAGTGCGAGCGCAGCGTTTTCCATCGGCAGGTTCAACAGCGGCAAATCACGCAGCTCTACAACCTTCCCACGCGCATCACGCCCGCGCCATTGCCAATGCTGAGCGCCAATCTCAAGATTGAATTCGCGCCCGCGCAGGTAAAACGGGCAATTCAGTTCGCGAACCTTGTCGAGCAAGGGCTGCGGCGGGTCCAGGTCACCACACAAGGCAGGTTTGCCCTGGCGGAAGATCCCGGCCTTTTCATAGGCCACCGACTCACGGGTATTGCCCAGGTAGTCGGCATGATCGACGCCAATGCTGGTGACCAGCGCCAGGTCGGCATCCACCACATTGACCGTGTCCAGGCGCCCACCCAAGCCCACCTCGAGAACGACCACATCCAATTGCGCACGCTCGAACAACCAGAACGCCGCCAGGGTGCCCATCTCGAAGTAAGTCAGGGAAATCTCGCCCCGCCCGGCGTCCAGCGCGGCGAAGGCTTCGCAGAGCTGCTCGTCAGTGGCTTCGATGCCATTGAGCTGCACCCGCTCGTTATAACGCAGCAGGTGCGGGGAATTGTAGACGCCAACTTTAAGCCCTTGAGCTTGCAGCAGCGCCGCGACAAAGGCGCAGGTAGAGCCCTTGCCGTTGGTGCCGGTCACCGTGATCACACGCGGCGCCGGCCGGCCCAACCCAAGGCGGGCCGCTACCTGTTGCGAGCGCTCCAGGCCCATGTCGATGGCTGACGGATGCAACTGCTCAAGGTAGGCGAGCCATTCGCCCAGGGTACGTTGGGTCATAGGTTTGCAGGCACCGGCGGCACAACGATCGGTTCGATTTTAGGCGCGACGTACACAGGTGTCGGCAGGCCCATCATTTGCGCCAGCAGGTTACCCAGGCGTGGACGCAGTTCGCCACGGGCGATGATCATGTCGATGGCGCCGTGCTCCAGCAGGAACTCGCTGCGCTGGAAGCCTTCCGGCAGTTTTTCGCGAACGGTTTGCTCGATAACGCGCGGGCCGGCAAAGCCGATCAGGGCCTTGGGTTCGCCGACAATCACGTCACCCAGCATCGCCAGGCTGGCGGAAACGCCGCCGTAGACCGGGTCGGTCAGCACGGAGATGAACGGAATGCCTTCTTCGCGCAGACGCGCCAGTACCGCGGAGGTCTTGGCCATTTGCATCAGGGAAATCAGGGCTTCCTGCATACGCGCACCACCGGAGGCGGCGAAGCAGATCATCGGGCAACGGTTTTCCAGGGCGTAGTTGGCAGCACGTACGAAACGCTCACCGACGATAGCCCCCATGGAACCGCCCATGAAGGAGAACTCAAACGCCGACACTACCACCGGCATGCCCAGCAGCTTGCCGCTGACGGAAATCAGCGCGTCTTTCTCACCCGTCTGCTTCTGCGCAGCGGTCAGGCGGTCTTTGTATTTCTTGCCGTCGCGGAACTTGAGACGGTCAACCGGCTCCAGGTCAGCGCCCAATTCGGCGCGGCCATCGGCGTCGAGGAAGATGTCGATACGGGCGCGGGCGCCAATACGCATGTGGTGGTTGCACTTGGGGCAAACGTCCAGGGTCTTTTCCAGCTCGGGGCGGTACAGCACCGCGTCGCAGGATGGGCACTTGTGCCACAGACCTTCAGGAACCGAGCTTTTCTTCACCTCGGAACGCATGATCGAAGGGATCAGTTTGTCTACTAACCAGTTGCTCATGCTTTCTTTCTCCAGTACCGGTGGCTTGAACACAGCCCCGCGTATGCCCTTGAGCTAAATTCATATGTGGCGATGACACAGGTTGGACGGGGTCAGACGTTCGACCAGCCATTTCCTGCCTGTATCCTCAGCCTTCCAGACAACCTGCCTGCGCAGGGTTGCCACTTCGTTTCCGGGCCTCCCGCAGGCGGCGCCGATGCTGTTTTACACAGTGGTAGTTACTGACGGCGGCAGACTGCCAGCCGTCACATCGCACCCCTGCTGTTGCGCACGGCCTGCATGAATGCGCGAATCTTGTGGTGATCCTTGACGCCCTTGCCCTGTTCCACCCCACCACTGACATCCACGGCATAGGGCCTGACCTGCTCGATGGCCGCCGCGACATTCGCGGGAGTGAGCCCACCCGCCAGGATGATCGGCTTGCTCAAGCCCTCGGGAATCAACGACCAGTCAAACGCCTCACCCGTGCCACCGGGAACGCCTTCGACATAGGTATCCAACAGAATCCCGCGAGCGCCCGTGTAGGCTGCACACGCAGCAGCGATGTCATCCCCGGCCTTGACGCGCAGTGCCTTTATATACGGGCGCTGGTAGCTTTCGCACTCGTCAGGGCTCTCGTCGCCGTGAAACTGCAGCATGTCGAGCGGCACGGCATCCAGGGTCTCGTTGAGTTCGCAGCGGCTGGCGTTGACGAACAAACCCACGGTGGTCACAAACGGCGGGAGTGCGGCGATGATCGCCCGCGCCTGCAACACATTTACTGCACGCGGGCTCTTGGCATAAAACACAAAACCGATGGCATCCGCCCCCGCCTCGACTGCCGCCAGCGCGTCTTCTATGCGGGTAATCCCGCAAATCTTGCTGCGAACGGCTGGCATGTCGTAGAAACCTCAGGGGTTGAACCGAGAAAGTCCCGGATGGTAACAAAAGCTTTTCCGGGCGTCAGCCGCCAAGTTCGCTGAAACCTGTGAGGAAGTGTGGTCCGAGGAAGCGATCCGGCAATTCGAACTCGTCGCGGTACTCCACATCCACCAGGTAGAGGCCGAACGGATGTGCGGTAACGCCGCCCGTGCGGCGAATGCGGCTTTCCAACACTTCCTTGGCCCATTCCACCGGGCGCTCGCCAGTGCCGATGGTCATCAGCACGCCGGCAATATTGCGCACCATATGGTGCAGGAAGGCCCCGGCGCGTATATCCAGCACGATCATCTTGCCGTGACGGGTCACGCGCAGGTGGTGGACTTCCTTGATCGGCGACTTGGCCTGGCACTGGCCGGCACGGAACGCGCTGAAATCATGCACGCCGACCAAATGCTGCGCGGCCTCAGCCATGCGTTCGGCGTCCAGTGGGCGGTGGTTCCAGGTAATTTCTTGATTGAGGTGCGCCGGACGGATCTGATCGTTGTAGATCACATAGCGGTAACGCCGGGCGATGGCCTTGAAGCGCGCATGAAAATCCGCAGGCATGACCTTGGCCCAGGTGACACTGACGTCATGGGGCAAATTGATATTGGCGCCCATCACCCAGGCTTTCATCGTGCGTTCAGCCTGAGTGTCAAAGTGCACCACCTGGCCGCAGGCGTGCACACCGGCGTCGGTACGCCCGGCGCACATCAGCGACACCGGCGAGTCGGCGACCTTCGACAACGCGTTTTCGAGGGTTTCCTGCACCGTCAGCACGCCAGAGGCCTGGCGCTGCCAGCCGCGATAGCGCGAGCCTTTGTATTCCACGCCAAGCGCGATGCGGTAAAAGCCTGCGGCCGCCATTTCGGCGGCCGCGTTATCTATATTTGCCAAGAACTGAGAGCCCGATGAGTTGCGCAAAGGCGGCCATTATAAAGGCGGCAGACGCAGGAGGGGCGCTTTTGTTGCTGGGCCGTGCGCACCCCGCTCCCCCATTGGGTCTGCATCGCTCTTCAGATCTTACCGAGCATTTCCTTGGCCTCACCGCGCTGGGCTTCATCACCTTCGGTCAACACTTCGGACAGAATGTCCCGCGCGCCGTCAGCATCGCCCATGTCGATGTAGGCCTGCGCCAAGTCCAGCTTGGTGGCGACCTCATCGGTGCCGGAGAGGAAATCGAATTCCGGCTCATCATCATCCGACGCCGCGTCCTCTGCAGTGAAGGAAGGTTCGATCGGCGGATGCTCCAGGCTCTGGGACAGACGATCCAGCTCAGCGTTGACGTCATCCAGCTCCGAGGCGAAGTCATCCGGCTTGGCCGAGGCCGGCACAGCAGGTTCGTCCGCCAGGGACAGGTCGAAGTCTTCCGGCAGGTCGAAATCATCCAGCGCGGCAGGCGTGAGGGTCGGCGGCTCAACCGGCGGCACATCCTTCATCTGTTCTTCAAGGCCGGAGAGGAAATCGTCGCCTGATTGCGTGGAAGACGGCGCTTCCAGTTGCAGGTCCAAATCAAAATCCGACAGGTCATCCGGGCTGGCCTTGGCTTCGGTCTGGCGCTGCAGGACAGACTCAAAACTCGGCTCATCCTGCGGGCGAACCACGGCAGGCGAAGCCGCTTCCAGATCGTCCAGGCTCAGGTCGAAATCAGTATCGAAGGCCTCAGGTTCAGGCTGTGGCACGGCCGGCTTGTCTTCCAGCAAGTTCTTGACGTATTGCGCGTCCAGGGCTGCTGCGGCAACGGCGGCACTGACACCCGCCGCCAACACGGCCATGGCCGGGAAACGGCCTTTGAGCTGCTCGACCTGGGCGTGGTTTTCACCATTGGCCACCAGTTGACGCTCCTGGGAGACGAAGCCGTCCTTGTCGCCCTGCAGGCCGTAAACCTCCATCAACTTCAAACGCAGGTCGCTGCGCTTGGGCTCGTGCTTGATCGCCTGCTCAAGGACGTCGGCCGCCTGGTTCAGATGACCGCGATCAATATGAGATTGGGCTTGCGCCAGCGCATCGCTGGAATTTTGCGGGGCCACGGCGGCAGCCAGGGGCGACAGCACGGAGGCAACCGACGGCACCACGACCGGCTCGGCCACGACAGCCGGTGCGGGCGCGGCAGCCAACTTGACGTTCGGCGCCGCCACTTCAAGGCCCTCGAAGCTGTCCGGTGGCAGGTCGTGTTCAACATTCGGCGAGAACTGTGGCTCTTCAGCCAGCGCCCGCGCCATACGCAGGTGCTTTTCTTCTTCAAGACGGGCATTGCGATGACGTGCCCACAGCAGCAGGAGCAACAACACCAGCAAGCCGGCAGCACCGCCGATGACGCCCAGAACAATCGGATTGGTCAGCAGCTCGTTGAATTTACCTTCGGTGGTGCTGGCAGGCGCGGCATCCGGCGTGATCGGCTCGGGCGCAGGTGCCGCAGCAACCGGTGGCGCATCGGCTGCGGGCGCGGTGGCCGCAGGCTCACCGGCCAACTGCGCGGGCATTGCCGCCGTTGCCGGCGCTGCGGGGTTACCGTTGGCAGCCTGCAACTTGGCCAGTTGATCGTTTTTCAGCTGAATCAGTTTTTGCAGCTTATCCAACTGGCTTTGCAGGTCTGCCGCTCGGCTTTTCAATTCGGCATTGTCGCGGCGTGTGGTATCCAGCTCTTCCTGGGTCATCGCCAGCTTGTCGCTCAGCGCAGCACTGTCACCGACCTTGCCCTTTGCGCCTTTTTTGGCGGACTCGGCGGAGACCAGGCTCAAGTTGTCCTTGGCGTTGGTGCTCGACGGTGCATCGCCGGCCTGGGTGCGCTTGGTCGCATCCAGCTGTTGCTTGCCCGCTGATTGGTTATTGGCCGTGCGACGCCCCTCGCGCCAGGCCGCATTTTGTGCGGTCACTTCGGCAATCGCCTCTGGCTGCGGCAAGCTGGTGGCTTGCTGGCGATCCGGAAGGCGCAGCACCTGGCCGGTTTTCAGGCGGTTGATATTGCCATCGATAAAAGCGTCAGGGTTGAGCGCCTGGATAGCCAGCATGGTTTGCTGGACCGAAGCGCCGTTGCGATTCTTCGCGGCAATTTCCCACAAGGTGTCGCGAGGAGTCGTTGTGTGCTGGGCAGCTTTGCTGACAGTCGGTGCAGTGCGGGCGGGCGTTGTAGCAGACGGCGCACTCAAACGTGGTGCAGGCGCGCCGACGGCGGGCGTCGATTGCTCGAACTTCGCCGGGTCGAGCAGCACACTGTAGTCACGCATCAGGCGACCATTGGGCCATTGCACCTGCAACAGGAACCGGACGTAGGAGTCGGGCAGCGGCTTGCTGGAGGTGACGCGCACCACGCTGCGCCCGCTTGGGTTGACCACCGGGGTAAACGTCAGGTCATTGAGAAACGCCTGGCGATCCACACCCGCGTCCACAAATGCCTGGTCGGAGGCCAGGCTCGGCGTAATCTCGGAAGCCGTAAGGCCACCGACATCGAGCAATTCGATTTCCACCGACAACGGCTGGTTCAACTTCGACTTGAGGGTCATCTCCCCAAGCTGCAGCGCCTGCGCCATACCGGAGGACAGCGCCGAGGCGGCCGCTATTGCTAACACCAGTTTGCGAACTTGAACCATAGCCTCATCCTTTGTTTGAACACTCCCCGGCCTGCGAGAAGGTTGGTAACCGCTGCCATAAGGCATGGCGAGCCGATAGGTCACCGACGCGCTTCTGTTCTGCTTTGGGCCAAGCATAGCGCTTGGCTAGAATCAATCTACAAATTGGCGCCAAGTATCTTTTACGCAAGGCCTTTTATCAACAACTGCGCCAGCTGCACGGCGTTGAGTGCCGCGCCTTTGCGTACATTATCTGACGTCAGCCACAGATTTAGTTCCGCCGGGTCGTCCACGCCCGCACGCACCCGGCCGACGTAGACTACATCCTGACCGACCGCATCCCCAACGGCCGTGGGGTAGTCGCCCTCTTCCACCAGCTCGATACCCTTTGCTGCCTCGAGTGCGCGGTTGACCGCGACGAGGTCGACCGGCGCCCCCAATTGCAATGACACAGTCAGGCTATCGCCAAAAAACACCGGGGCTTGAACGCAGGTTGCGGAAATCTTTAGCAAAGGATTTTCCAGCACTGCACGCAGTTCGTGTACAAGGCGCTTCTCCAGGGCGGTATGACCTTGGGCGTCTGGCGTACCGACTTGTGCCAGCAGGTTGAAGGCCATCTGCCGATCAAAGAACTTGGGCTCCAGCGGGCGTACGTTCAACAACTCGGCGGTCTGCCGAGCCAGTTCACTGACGGCTTCGCGGCCCTGGGCGGACACGGCCAGGTTGGCGGTGACGCTGACGCGCTGGATATCCAGCAACCCGCGCAGCGGCGCCAGGACCACCGCCAGGTTGGTGGCGCTGGGGCTTGGGCTGCCGAGCTGGAAGGGCTTTTTCAGACCGTCAAGAATGTGCGCATTGGCTTCCGGCACCACTTGAGGGGCCTGATCGGCCGGCAAGGCGCCGGACAGGTCGATCACCGAGCAACCAGCAGCCGTGGCACGCGGGGCGAAACTGAGGGTTACTGCCGGGCCGGCCGCGAAGAAGGCCAACTGCGCTTTTTTGAAGTCGAACTCATCGACTTCCTTGACCCGCACGTTCTTGCCGCGAAACGGTACTGAGGCGCCGGCCGAGTTGCTGCCCGCCAGCAGGTAGAGGGTGCCTACCGGGAAATCCAGCTCTTCGAGGATCTGCACCAGGGTTTCACCGACGGTGCCGGTGGCGCCGATCACGGCGATTTCAAAGGTCTGGGTCATGGTGGCTGCCTCGGGCATTGCGGGGGGAGCGGCACTTTACCGGGTGGTTGGGGGTGAGGCAATTGGCCTGGGGTTTGTGGTGTGGCTGATGGCCTCTTCGCGAGCAAGCCCGCTCCCACATTCGACCGAGTTGCTTCAGTTGAAATGCGATCAAATGTGGGAGCGGGCTTGCTCGCGAAGAGGCCCTGAAGGGCAATAAAAAAACCCGCGCCTGTCACCAGTGCGCGGGTTTTGTATTACCAGCAGCGATCAACGCTCCAGCAAAATCCGCAGCATGCGACGCAGCGGTTCAGCCGCGCCCCACAGCAGTTGGTCGCCAACGGTGAACGCGCCCAGGTACTGCGTACCCATGTTCAGCTTGCGCAGGCGGCCTACCGGCACATTCAGGGTGCCGGTGACCTTGGTCGGGCTCAGCTCCTGCATGCTGATGTCGCGGTTGTTCGGCACCAGCTTGACCCATGGGTTGTGCTGGCTGATCAGCCCTTCGATATCGGCGATAGGTACGTCTTTGTTCAGTTTGATGGTCAGCGCCTGGCTGTGGCAGCGCATGGCGCCAATGCGCACGCAGATACCATCCACCGGAATCGGGCTTTTGAAGCGACCGAGGATCTTGTTGGTCTCAGCCTGGGCCTTCCACTCTTCGCGGCTCTGACCGTTCGGCAGCTCTTTGTCGATCCACGGGATCAGGCTACCGGCCAATGGCACACCGAAGTTCTCCGTTGGGTACGCATCGCTGCGCATGGCCTCGGCCACACGGCGGTCGATGTCGAGGATCGCGCTGGCCGGGTCGGCCAGTTGATCGGCAACGGCCGCGTGGGTCGCGCCCATTTGCTTGATCAGCTCGCGCATGTTCTGCGCGCCGGCGCCGGAGGCCGCCTGATAGGTCATGGCACTCATCCACTCGACCAGGCCGGCTTCGAACAAGCCGCCCAGGCCCATCAGCATCAGGCTGACGGTGCAGTTGCCGCCCACGTAGTTCTTGGTGCCGGCATCCAGCTGCTGGTCGATGACCTTGCGGTTCACCGGGTCGAGGATGATTACCGCGTCGTCCTGCATGCGCAGGCTCGAGGCGGCATCGATCCAGTAACCCTGCCAGCCGGCTTCGCGCAGCTTGGGGAAGACTTCGCTGGTGTAGTCGCCACCCTGGCAGGTCAGAATCACGTCGAGGGTTTTCAGCTCTTCAATGCTGTAGGCGTCCTTGAGCGGGGCAATATCCTTGCCCACAGACGGCCCTTGGCCACCCACGTTCGAAGTGGTGAAAAACACCGGCTCAATAAGATCGAAATCCTGCTCTTCCAGCATCCGCTGCATGAGCACGGAACCGACCATACCGCGCCAACCGATCAGACCTACACGTTTCATCGCAACTACACCTTGTTAAAAAGTGGGCCGCCTTGCAGCAACAACTGCAAGCGGGCCCGAGAGATTACAGATTCCGCAACGCGGCGACTACTGCGTCGCCCATTTCTTGCGTGCCGATTTTGGTGCAACCCTGTGACCAAATGTCACCGGTGCGCAAACCTTGATCCAGCACCAGGCTCACGGCCTTCTCGATGGCGTCTGCTGCTTCACTCAGGTTGAAGCTGTAACGCAGCATCATCGAGACCGACAGAATCGTCGCCAACGGGTTGGCAATGCCCTGCCCTGCGATGTCCGGCGCCGAACCGTGGCACGGCTCGTACATGCCCTTATTGTTGGTGTCCAGGGACGCCGACGGCAGCATGCCGATGGAACCGGTGAGCATCGAGGCCTGGTCGGACAGGATGTCGCCGAACAGGTTATCGGTGACGATCACGTCAAACTGCTTTGGCGCACGCACCAGCTGCATCGCGGCGTTGTCGACGTACATGTGGCTCAGCTCGACGTCCGGGTAGTCCTTGGCGACTTCTTCGACGATTTCGCGCCACAGCTGGCTGGAGGCCAGTACGTTGGCCTTGTCGACCGAACACACCTTCTTACCGCGCACACGGGCCATGTCGAAACCGACACGGGCGATACGGCGGATTTCGCTCTCGCTGTACGGCAGGGTGTCGTAGGCCTGGCGTTCGCCATTTTCCAACTCGCGCACGCCGCGTGGCGAGCCGAAGTAGATACCGCCGGTCAGTTCACGCACGATCAGGATGTCCAGGCCCGCGACCACTTCCGGTTTCAGGCTCGACGCGTCGGCCAGTTGCGGGTAGAGGATGGCTGGGCGCAGGTTGCCGAATAGGCCCAGTTGCGCGCGAATTTTCAGCAGGCCGCGCTCAGGGCGGATGTCGCGTTCGATCTTGTCCCATTTCGGGCCACCCACGGCGCCGAGCAGCACGGCGTCGGCCGCACGGGCGCGGTCCAGGGTTTCGTCAGCCAGGGGCACGCCGTGCTTGTCGATGGCGGCGCCGCCGATCACATCGTGGCTGAGCTCGAAGCCCAGGCTGTACTTGGCGTTGGCCAATTCCAGGACCTTGACCGCTTCGGCCATGATTTCCGGACCAATACCGTCGCCAGGAAGAATCAGAATCTGCTTGCTCATGCGTTCCTCATTTCATCAAGCAACCTGCCCGTGGGCAGGTCGGGAAAAGTTAATCAGCGCTCGGCAAAGACCACCAGCACGTCGGTGCTGAAGGTGCCGTCGGCTTGAATTTCGTAGTAATCGCGTACTTCCTGGCCCATCGCCTTTTGCAGCGCAAGGATTGCCGCGCGCAATACCTCTGGCGTGCGCATGCGCTCGACCCACGAGGTGTATTCCAGGCGCAGGCGCTGACGGCTGCTGTTGCGCACGTGCAAACCGGACTCGCTGAGCTGCTGCATCCACTCGGCGGCGCAATAATCGCGCACGTGGCTGGTGTCGCGCAGCACTTCGACGGTTTGCAGGTAAGTGTCCAACAGCGGGCTGCCCGGTGACAAGACATCCACAAACGCCGCAATGCCGCCCGGCTTTAGCACCCGGCGCACTTCACGCAGGGCCAGGCCGAGGTCGCTCCAGTGGTGGGCCGAATAACGGCTGAACACGAAGTCGAACTCGCCATCGGCGAACGGCAGGCGCTCGGCGGCGCCGTGCACGGTACGGATGTTTTCCAGGCCACGGTCCTTTGCTGCGGCCGCGACCACGTCGAGCATCTGCTGGGACAGGTCGTAGGCCACCGCTTCTTTAACCAGCGGCGCCACATGGAAGCTGACATGCCCGGCACCGCAGCCCAAATCCAGCAGTCGCGCGGCACCCGCCCCGGCCAGCTCGGCCTGGAGCAGCGCGAATTCGGTGCCTTGGGCGTGCACGGCACTGCTCAGGTAGGCCGAGGCTTGCTCGCCGAATTGTTTTTGCACGACTTGGGTGTGGGCGGTGTTGGTCATGATGGGCTTCCTTGAGACTTGTGTTGTTTGTACCGTCGTCTTCGCGAGCAAGCCCGCTCCCACATTCGACCGAGTTTCTTCAGTTGAAATGCAATCAAATGTGGGAGCGGGCTTGCTCGCGAAGGGGCCAGTCCGGTCTACATAGAATCAGGCGTCGCGAAACAACCAAGGCTGGCTGGCGCGGTGCTTGGTCTCAAACGCGGCAATCGCATCACCGTCCTGCAAGGTCAGGCCGATGTCGTCCAGGCCATTGATCAGGCAGTGCTTACGGAACGCGTCGACTTCAAAGTGGTACACCTTGCCGTCCGGGCGGGTCACCGTTTGCGCGGCCAGGTCGACGGTCAACTGGTAGCCCACATCGGCTTCGACTTGCTTGAACAGCTCGTCCACTTCGGCATCGCTCAAGATGATCGGCAGCAAGCCGTTCTTGAAGCTGTTGTTGAAGAAGATGTCGGCGTAGCTCGGCGCGATGATGCTGCGAAAGCCGTATTCTTCGAGGGCCCATGGCGCGTGCTCACGGCTGGAGCCGCAACCGAAGTTCTCGCGGGCCAGCAACACGCTGGCGCCTTGGTAACGCTCGGCGTTGAGCACGAATTCCTTGTTCAACGGGCGCTTGGAGTTGTCCTGGTAGGCGTAGCCCACGTCCAGGTAGCGCCATTCGTCGAACAGGTTGGGGCCAAAACCGGTGCGTTTGATCGACTTCAAGAACTGCTTGGGGATGATCTGGTCGGTGTCGACGTTGGCACGGTCCAACGGCGCGACTAAACCGGTGTGTTGGGTAAAAGCTCTCATCGGGTTTTCCTCAGATCAATTCGCGAACGTCGATGAAACGACCGTTGACGGCAGCCGCAGCAGCCATGGCCGGGCTGACCAGGTGGGTACGCCCACCGGCGCCCTGACGCCCTTCGAAGTTACGGTTGGAGGTGGACGCGCAATGCTCGCCCGACTCCAAACGGTCCGGGTTCATCGCCAGGCACATGGAGCAGCCCGGCTCGCGCCATTCAAAACCGGCTTCGAGGAAGATCTTGTCCAGGCCCTCGGCCTCGGCTTGCGCTTTGACCAGGCCCGACCCTGGCACCACGATGGCTTGCTTGATGGTCGAGGCGACTTTGCGGCCCTTGGCGATCACCGCCGCGGCGCGCAGGTCTTCGATCCGCGAGTTGGTGCAGGAACCGATAAACACGCGATCGAGCTGGATGTCGGTGATCGCCTGGTTGGCTTTCAAGCCCATGTATTTCAAGGCGCGCTCAATGGAGCCACGTTTGACCAAGTCGGCTTCTTTTGCGGGGTCCGGCACATTCTGGTCAACGGCCAGGACCATCTCGGGCGAAGTACCCCAGCTGACTTGCGGCTTGATCTGGGCAGCGTCGAGTTCAACCACGGTATCGAACACAGCATCGGCGTCGGAGACCAGGTCTTTCCAGGCTTCAACGGCAGCATCCCAGTCTGCACCGGCAGGTGCAAAGGGACGACCTTTGACGTATTCAACGGTTTTTTCGTCCGCTGCCACCATGCCCACGCGGGCACCGGCTTCGATGGACATGTTGCAGATGGTCATGCGGCCTTCGATGGACAGGTCGCGAATCGCGCTGCCGGCGAACTCAATGGCATGGCCGTTACCGCCGGCGGTGCCGATCTTGCCGATCACGGCAAGGACGATGTCTTTGGCGGTCACGCCGAAAGGCAGCTTGCCTTCGACCAACACCAACATGTTCTTCATTTTCTTGGCAACGAGGCACTGGGTGGCAAAAACGTGCTCCACCTCGGAAGTGCCAATACCGTGAGCCAGGGCGCCAAAGGCACCGTGGGTGGAGGTATGGGAGTCGCCGCAGACCACGGTCATGCCCGGCAAGGTGGCGCCCTGCTCCGGGCCGATCACGTGGACGATGCCTTGGCGCACGTCATTCATCTTGAATTCGGTGATGCCATATTCGTCGCAGTAGTCGTCGAGGGTCTGCACCTGAAGGCGCGACACCGTGTCGACGATGGCGTCGATGCCACCCTTGCGCTCCGGGGTGGTCGGCACGTTGTGGTCCGGGGTGGCGATGATCGAGTCGACGCGCCAAGGCTTGCGCCCGGCCAGCCGCAGGCCTTCGAACGCTTGGGGCGAGGTCACTTCATGGATGATGTGACGGTCGATATAGATCAGCGACGAGCCATCGTCGCGCCGTTTCACTTCATGGGAATCCCAAAGCTTGTCGTAAAGCGTTTTGCCGGCCATCAGTCGGTCCTCATCATCGGTCTTTCTATGCCCCGGGCCTTGAGACATTCAATAACCCTTTGGCTTGTGAGGCTGATGGTATGGCGCTACATTAAATAACTCAAATTCATATTTTTTATGCTTTGGATTACCAACTGGAATACCACAATGGATCTGGCCAACCTCAACGCTTTTATCGCCATCGCCGAGACCGGCAGCTTCTCCGGCGCAGGTGAACGCCTGCACCTGACCCAGCCGGCCATCAGCAAACGCATTGCCGGGCTGGAACAACAACTAAAGGTGCGTTTATTCGACCGCCTGGGCCGTGAAGTCGGCTTGACTGAGGCCGGGCGCGCTTTGCTGCCGCGTGCGTATCAAATCCTCAATGTGCTGGACGATACCCGCCGTGCACTCACCAACCTCACCGGCGAAGTCAGCGGCCGCCTGACATTGGCCACCAGCCACCATATCGGCCTGCACCGCCTGCCACCGATCCTGCGCACCTTTACTCGCGAGTACCCCAACGTGGCGCTGGATATTCAGTTTCTCGATTCGGAAGTGGCCTACGAGGAGATCCTGCATGGCCGCGCCGAAGTGGCGGTGATCACCCTGGCGCCCGACCCGCACAATTTGGTGCGCGCCACGCCGGTATGGGATGACCCGCTGGATTTCGTGGTAGCACCCGAGCACAGCTTGACCGGCAACGGCACGGTCAACCTGGCCGACATCGCCAGGCACCCGGCGGTGTTCCCGGGTGGCAACACCTTTACCCACCATATTGTCAGCCGGTTGTTCGAAGCCCAGGGCCTGACGCCGAACATCGCGATGAGCACTAACTACCTGGAAACTATCAAGATGATGGTGTCCATCGGGCTGGCCTGGAGCGTCTTGCCGCGCACCATGCTCGATGATCAGGTGGCAAGTATCGCTTTGCCGGGCATACAACTCAGTCGCCAGCTAGGCTATATCGTGCACACCGAAAGGACGCTGTCGAACGCTGCGCGAGCTTTCATGAGCCTATTGGATGCACAGGTCGATCTGCCAGGGATACCGGCATGAAGCTGTGCGGCCTCAAGGTCTGAGTAAAACCGCGCCGAATGCCCATTGAGCCAAGGCCCTTTGATAATGCGCAACCCCGTCGATTCAGTGCCACCCTTGCCCCGCATTTACGCCTTGGACCCCCAAGAGGCGGAACAAAGCTGGGACAGCGCCCCGCAGTTGCTGGCAGCCCTCAATGCTGCCCGCCTGGGCGCGTGGTGCTGGGAAATCGACACGGGACGGATAAGCTGGTCGCGGGGCACCCAGGCACTGTTCGGCTTCGACCCCCGCCACCCCTTACCCACGGACCTGGATTACCTGGACCTATTGGCCCCCACAGACCGTGCGCGGGTGGTGCGGGCCTTTCACGCGGTGTTGGCGGGCGAGCCGTTCGAGCAGGCCATGCACCACCATATCCAATGGCCGGATGGCAGCCATCACTGGCTGGAAATCAATGGCAGCCTGGCACCGGACAAGACCGGCCGGCGCCGCATGATCGGGGTGATCCGCGAAACCACCCGCCAGCGCGAACGCGAGCGCGCACTCAGCCACTCGGAAAAACGCTTCGCCACGCTGTTTCACCTGTGCCCCAACATGGTTCTGCTGACGCGCCAATCCGATGGCCGAATCAGCGAAGCCAACCAGTATTTCGAGATGCTCTTTGGCTGGCCCGTGGCCGACGTCATCGGCCGTACCACGCTCGACCTCGGCCTGTGGCGCCACCCCGAACAACGTGCGCTGCTGGTCAAGGCCACCCAGCGCAAAAACGAACCGATCACCATGGAGGTGCAGTTCTGCGCGAGCAACGGGCAGATTCACGATGGCACCCTCAGCGCACAAAAGGTCGAACTGGAGGGCGAGGCCTACTTGGTCAGTACCTTTCTGGACACCACCGAACGCAAAAATGCCGAGCAGGCCTTAAAAGACAGCCAGGAGCGCCTCGACCTTGCTCTGGACTCGGCACAGCTGGGCACGTGGGACTGGCATATCCCCACCGGCATGCTTTACGGCTCGGCCCGCGCCGCCCAGCTGCATGGCCTGCCGCCCGAACCGTTCCACGAGTCCTTCGATGCGTTTTTTGAAGGCATGTCCGATGAAGACCGCGAGGGCATGCGCAACGCTTATCGCAGCTTGCGTGAAGGCCCGGACGGTAACTATCAGTTGACCTACCGCGTGCTGACGGAAGACGGCAGCCCCCGTTTCCTGGAAAGCCGTGCACGCCTGTACCGCGACGAATCCGGCAAACCGCTGCGCATGGCCGGCACCCTGCTGGACATCACCGACCAGGTGGAACGCGAACAGCGGATCACCGCGTCCGAAGAGAAATTCGCCAGCCTGTTCCAGGCCAGCCCCGATCCGATCTGCGTCACTTGCCTGGACAGCGGTGCCTTTATCGAAATCAACCCTGCCTTTACCCAGACCTTTGGTTGGACCGCCGCCGAAGTGATCGACAAAAGCGCTGAGCAGATCGGCTTGTGGGACGACTCAAGCAAACGCCTGCAACGTATCGAACAGGTGATTCGCGAGCAGGCGCTGAGCAATGTGGCCATCGTGGTGCATCACAAGAATGGCCAAAGCCTGACCTGCATGATCTCCAGCCGGTTGATCAAGGTCGGCGACCAGCCATGCATCGTGACTACCCTGCGCGATATCACCCAGCAGCAACGCTCGGAAGCCGCACTCAAAGCCAGTGAAGAGAAGTTCGCCAAAGCCTTCCACTCCAGCCCCGACGCGATTTCCATCACCGAGCGCGACACCGGCCGTTATGTGGAGGTCAACGATGGTTTCTGCCGCCTGACTGGTTACCGCGCCGAAGAGGCCATCGGCCTGACGCTGTACCAGATCGGCATCTGGGCCGATGAAAACCAGCGCGCGGCGTTGCTGGCCGAGCTGCAGATCAAGGGTCGCATTCATCACCTGGAAATGCTCTGGCACAACAAACGGGGCGAACTGTTGGCCGTGGAGGTCTCGGTAGAGCCGATCACCCTGAATGAAACACCCTGCCTGCTGCTGACCGCGCGGGACGTAAGCCTGCTGAAAAACGCCCAGGCGCAGATTCGCCACCTGGCCTATCACGACCCGCTGACCAACCTGCCCAACCGCGCCTTGCTGATGGACCGCCTGAGCCAGCAGATCGCCTTGCTCAAACGCCATAACCTGCGCGGCGCCTTGCTGTTTCTTGATCTCGACCACTTCAAGCACATCAACGATTCACTCGGCCACCCGGTCGGCGACACGGTGCTGAAAATAGTCACCGCGCGCCTGGAAGCCAGCGTACGCATGGAGGACACCGTGGCGCGCCTGGGCGGTGATGAGTTTGTGGTGTTGCTCAGCGGCCTGGACGGCACGCGCGCGCAAGTCAGCACCCAGGTGCAGGGGCTGGCCGATACCTTGCGTGAATTGCTCTCGGAGCCGATGTTTCTAGACGGTCACCGCCTGCAGGTTACGCCGAGCATCGGCGTGGCGCTGATTCCGGATCATGGTTCCACACCGGCGGACCTGCTCAAGCGCGCCGACATTGCGCTCTATCGGGCCAAGGACTCGGGGCGCAACACCACGCAGATGTTTCACAACAGCATGCAGAAAACCGCCAGCGAACGCCTGCGCATGGAGACCGACCTGCGCCTGGCGCTGTCGCGCGGAGAGTTCAGTGTGCATTACCAACCCCAGGTGGATGCGCGGGGCAATCGCATCATTGGCGCCGAAGCCCTGGTGCGCTGGCAGCACCCGCAATTGGGCGCGCAGTCACCCACCGAATTTATCAAGGTGCTGGAGGACAGCGGGCTGATCCTGGAGGTTGGCACCTGGATTCTTGATGAAGCGTGCAGCGCATTCGCGCAGCTGATTGCCGATGGCCTGGTGGACCCGCTGAATTTCAGCCTGTGCGTGAATATCAGCCCCCGCCAGTTTCGCCAGAACGACTTCGTGGAACGGGTGGAACGCAGCCTCAAACACCACAAGCTGCCCTACAGCCTGCTGAAACTGGAGATTACCGAAGGCATTGTGATCCAGAACCTGGACGACACTGTGGCCAAGATGCGCCGCCTGAAAAAGCTCGGTGTGAGCTTTGCCATGGATGACTTCGGCACCGGTTATTCGTCGCTGACCTACCTCAAGCGCCTGCCGGTGGATGCGCTGAAGATCGACCAGTCCTTTGTGCGCGACGCCACCCATGACCCCAACGATGCCGAAATCATCCGCGCCATTGTGGCCATGGCGCGCAGTTTGAACCTGGAGGTGATCGCCGAGGGCGTGGAAACCCCGGAACAACTGGCCTTCCTGCAAAAGCTGGGCTGCCATTTGTTCCAAGGGTATTTGCACAGCCGGCCACTGCCCATCGAGGGGTTCAGACGGTTGCTGGAGTAAGCGTCATACGAGCTTCAACGCGCGAAAACCGGTGTTCATCCATTGCGAAGAGGCCAAGTCCTGCTTTTGCCCATAGTAATCAAGCTCACCATTGATGACCGCGACCGAGTGGCCGTTGTCCGCCAGCGTGCCGATCGCGCCCATGGCCAGCTCTTCAACCGTGCTTTCACGCATATAACCAAACAATCCCAGACGCCGGAACGCCTCCCCTGGATACTCGCCGTCATTGAGGGTGTATAGGGCCGCCGCAAAACTCTCTCCGGCACGGAAATCGTTGTCCTCCATCTGCGCGCGCTTCGCACTGACCGTGTACAAGAAGTTGGCGTAATTGAGCAACTGCGTATTACTGCCGCGAAAGTTCGAGGCGTCGTAGGCCTGGCGCATTTCATCATGGGTCACCCGCAGCGTGAAGGAATCCCTCATGACCACCTCAAAGCCATCCGGGGTGACCTGAACCCGCCTGAAGATCCCCTGTGGGTCCTGCCAGAACCGGATGATGGCTGCCTTGATCGCCGACACAGTGACGCAATTGCCTTCCACCCCTTGATAAAAGCCACTCCAGATCTGCTCAGGCGACATGCCGCTGACTGCAGCGGACACCTGCCTGGCGTCATCAGCGGGCGCCGGCTTATCGTCAAACAACATGTACCCGTACCCCTGATCGGCCTTGGCTTGCTCACCGTACACATGCTTTACCCCCTCCATAACCAGTGCCGAGCCGTAGTTATGCGTGCCCATGACCCCGATCCGCCCCTTTGCTGCCATGTCACTCGAGGACACATACTGCGAAACGCCAAACACCCCCATGCCCTGTATACACCGCTGGGTGGTCTCGCCCTCCAGCGTCTTTGCCAGGGCTGCCGCAAATGTCGGGTAACCTTCTGCCTGTTGCTTACGCTTTACAAAGGCCGCAAATACGAAGTTGGCGTCCTTGACCGCACCGGCATCCGCTCCGCTGAACCGCGTGGCTTGGGTCGCCTGCTGCAACTCCTGGCGAGACAGGTAAAGCGTGAACTCATCCTTCATAGTGATGTGATACCCATCACCGGATGGCGTCACTTTATTGAACATGCCTGCCGGATGTTGACCGAAGGTCGCCATCATCAGTTTGATCACCGCCGCATGGGTACTGGTATCAAAGTTCTCGCCAAACTTCTTTTGCGCCGCGTTGAATGCTCGGGCGATATCCGCAGGTTTTTCCCCTGCGCGCTTTGAAGAAAAAACTGTAAGTTCATTGCCCTGTCTTTTCGCTGGCCAATCTGGACGATCACCTGCCGAGATATTCATTCACTGGTTTCCTGATACTTTTCGAAGCAATAACCTGCAAAAAATGCAGCCAGGGACAACGCTGCGGCTGATCGAGTCGCGCCCCGCCCTGACTGCATCGCCTATGGCCGAGCCCATCCCCCTACACAAGCGCTATGGCGTCACCATATCTGGGGGCCGAACCCGGACGCCCCCACTTATCTTCGCGACCATGGATGACCGCCACCGAATGACCGGCCCGATTGCACATACCCACTTGCCCACGGGCGAGTTCGTGTGGGGAAACCGTCCTCATATGCTGACGCAGCCCCAGCCGCAAAAAACCCTCCCCCGGAGCGCGCTCATCCTCACCGTCATTCAGGCTGCGAATTGCAGCCTGATAACTTCTCCCTGCCGTGCCATCGTTGTTTTCCCTCTGCGCGCGCTTGGCACTGACGGCAAATAGAAATTGCGCGTCCTTGATCGTCTCCTTGTCCTGCCCCTTGAACTTGGCACCTGCTGCACCTACGGCCAACTCACGGTCAGTCAGGGTGAGCTGAAAGCCATCACGCATCACCACGCGATAACCGTCGTCAAGCTTTGTCACCTCTTGGTATATATCGGTGGGGCTTTGACCGAATCGATACATCGCCGCCTTGATAGCCGATACCGTCACACAGTTGCCATCAGGGCCCTGACGGAACCCGTTCCAGATATCGTCCGGCTTCGTACCACCACGCTTGCTTGAAAGCCCCGGGATGTCGGCTGCGGGGTGTGGCTTGAATAAGGTTGTTTCAAGCGCCACTGTTGGGCTGACTGGCGGTGCAGGTACGGGTTTAACAGCGCTTGGTTGATTAGATATACGCGATATCAAACTCTGTAGCTGAGTCAAAACAGAACCAAGCAAAGCAAGCAGCGTGTTGTCCGTTTTAGATTGGCTGGCGACCGCCAGCCTGTCTACTGACCCGTGAGTGGACGGAATACAATGAACGGGGCCAGTCTCTGTTCTATTAAGTTTTAGTGGTGTAACGAGTTCGTTACTGGCATGAAATGAATCAACGCTTACTGCCTGCCTTACATCAATGACACGGGCAATATTTTTTATTGAATAGTTAGACATCTGTTCCCCCATCAGCAGGCACCTCTTCGCCGATGGATAGCCGAAGAAGTGCCTGCACTACTTAAGAACTTAAATCGAGATCGGGACTATCAGGACATGAACATTGGCGTGGTATTGAACTGCCAATCCTCTTGTTCAAAATAATCGTCGGCCGGGGCTGGGCTGGTTAATGGCGGGACCGGGCTTTCAGGCACTGGCCTTGGCGCGACATTCGGCACAACAGAGGACTTGCGCTGCGCCTTGACCTCAACCTCTGCTTCAGGTGCCACGCCAGGCTGGAGATCCTGCTTGACCTCGCGCTTGACCGTCTCAGTCACCTCATGCTGATGATCTGCCTTGAGCTCGTCTTTTGCTTTGGGTGTCACGCCAGGCTGGAGATCCTGCTTGACCTTGCGCTCGACGGTCTCAGTCACCTCATGCTGATGATCTGCCTTGAGCTCGTCTTTTGCTTTGGGTGTCACGCCAGGCTGGACGTCCTGCTTGACTTCGCGCTTGACCGTCTCAGTCACCTCATGCTGATGATCTGCCTTGAGCTCGTCTTTTGCTTTAGGTGTCACGCCAGGCTGGAGATCCTGCTTGACCTTGCGCTCGACGGTCTCAGTCACCTCATGCTGATGATCTGCCTTGAGCTCGTCTTTTGTTTTAGGTGTCACGACAGGCTGGACGTCCTGCTTGACTTCGCGCTTGACCGTCTCAGTCACCTCATGCTGATGATCTGCCTTGAGCTCGTCTTTTGCTTTAGGTGTCACACCAGGCTGGAGATCCTGCTTGACCTTGCGCTCGACGGTCTCCGTCACCTGATGCTCAAGATCTGCCTTGAGCTCGTCTTTTGCTTTAGGTGTCACGCCAATCTTGGTATCTAGCTGTGCAAGTGCTTCGGGAACGGGCAAGCGACCCGGCATCAGCCTCGGCCTTAACCCGCTGTCCAGAGAAACACCAGTGTCCGGACAGTGACAATTGACGTTAACGTGCACATTGACGTTTGCCTTGGCGTCGTTGATCACGGTGCCATCAGGTTTTGTCGTTGTTGGGTATGACACCGTCACGCTCTGCTTACGGGCATCATGGTTCACTACGGGAAGATCACGTGGCTGCGGTTTCACGGGCACCTGAGGCACATCCGGTGTTACCAGCAGTTTGCCTGCATCTGGAAAATTCAGCTGCTTGCCTGCTTCAGTTTTCCCCGGCAAACCGTCTGCACCCGGCAAATTCGCCTGCTTAGCTTTGGCAGTTTCAACCGTCAGCCCGCCTTCGTCGATAAGACGCGGCTGTTTACCCGCATCAGATTCCCCCGGTATATTCGCCTGCTTACCTGCGTCAAGTTTTCCCAGCAATTTACTCAGATCCTGACTATCCAGCGGATTAACTGGGTCAGATTTTCCCTGCAGCCTTTCTGCACCCGGCATATTCGGCTGCTTATCTGCGTCAGGTTTACCTAGCAACCGGCCTGCGCCTGGCCGATTCGCCTGCTTACCCGCATCGGATTTACCCGGTAATCCTTCCACGCTCGGCATATTCGGCTGCTTGCCTGCATCGGAGTTACCCGACAAACCGTCTGCACCCGGCATATTCGGCTGCTTGCCTGCGTCAGAATTCGCCGGCAAATTGCGCAACTGCGGTTTACCTTCCAGTGATTTTCCTAAATCAGGTAATGCCGCCGGCATTAAATCTTTTCCGGCAACCATGTCACGTATGGTTTGAAAGATCTGCTCAAGCATGTCAAACAACTTAGTAAGCGCAGCGCTAGGAATCATGACCTCATTGGGTGAGAACCGGGCGTTGTCAATGCGCTGCGGCGTAGTGCTGACATGCGTACCAGAAACCTGCGCACTCGAACTTTCACCGGACATCGATGACGAGACAGCGTTTCGAAGGACGGGAGCTTCAACTTTCACAAACGCTGGATTATTAACCGATAGAGACATTAGCAGTTCCTTATTCAACATAGCCTGGCCCCATTAACAGGTCAGGAAATCAATAGTGTTATTCGCTGGAAACAACAGCGCTGCTTCACAGTCCTTACTTTCGTGGAAAGTTAGGCTATTGAGTTCCTAAAATCGGTCCTCATAAAAGGAAACCTATGGGCATTATCAGACTTTGCCGCCTAGACTTTTCCGACAAGGCCTTGATTCACGCTGCTCTTGACGCCGGGAAATCGTCACACGCGTTCATACACTGCAGGAATGCAACTAACCGATAATATTAAAGCGCCTATTGGCAAAATTTTTGTGTTAACTCGCGAGCGCAAAAAAGGGCGCCAGTGGCGCCCTTTTCAGGTGAAGTGTAAAAACTGGCTCAACGCCTCAGGCTGCAATAGGGTGCTGCATGCCCAATAGCCGGCTGACTTGCTGCAAATCCGTCTCACGGCGCAAGGCTGTAAACAACGCCACCGCCTCGGGGTAGTTGCGCGTCAGCATCGCCAGCCACTGCTTCAAACGGCCCGGCGCTTGCTTTTCGGTCAGTTGTGCCACCGACTGGGTCCAGAAATCCTGAAGCATCGGCTGCAGTTGCGCCCAGGTCATTTCCACGACCTCCTCGCCCGCCCGTGCTGCAGCAATCTGCCGCGCCAGGTCGGGGCGCGCCACCAGGCCACGGCCGAGCATGATGTCTTCGGCGCCACTGACTTCCCGACAACGTCTCCAGTCTTCGACACTCCAGATATCGCCGTTGGCAAACACCGGCACCTTGACCACGTCCTGTACCCGCGGGATCCACTCCCAATGGGCCGGCGGCTTGTAGCCATCGGTCTTGGTACGCGCGTGCACCACGATGTGCGCAGCGCCGCCCTCGGCCAGGGCCGTGGCGCACACCAGCGCGCCGTCGGGGCTGTCAAAACCCAGGCGCATCTTGGCAGTGACCGGTATGTGCGCGGGCACGGCACGGCGTACGTGTTCAACAATCTGATTGAGCAGCTCCGGCTCCTTGAGCAAGACCGCGCCACCACGGGACTTGTTGACCGTCTTGGCCGGGCAGCCGAAGTTGAGGTCAATCACTTGCGACCCCAACTCACAGGCGAGCGCGGCGTTTTCCGCCAGGCACACCGGGTCGGACCCCAGCAACTGCACGCGCAGCGGCACACCCGCTGCGGTGTGGGCACCGTGCAGCAGTTCCGGGGCAAGCTTGTGGAAATAGGCAGGCGTGAGCAGGCGGTCGTTAACGCGGATGAACTCGGTCACGCACCAGTCAATACCGCCCACGCGGGTCAGCACATCGCGCAGGATGTTGTCGACCAACCCCTCCATGGGCGCCAAAGCAATTTGCATGGAAAACACTCAACAAAAATCGTGGCGCAGTTTACTGGTTTTCCCACACTAAACGTTAACCCCCTGTCAGTGCAGGACCGTAGCCGTCGAGAAACTCAGGCGGCATGCGCTTGGGCTTGCCGCTGGACAGCTCGATACAGACAAAGGTGGTTTGCGCACGTAACAGGGTCGCGCCGTCGCGAGGGCGTACCAGTTGGAAGCGTCGCGTCATTTTCAGGCGCTGGTCCCAGTCGACGATCCAAGTCGCCAATTGCAACTCGTCACCCTCGTAGCCGGCGGCCAGGTAGTCGATCTCGTGGCGCACCACGGCCATCGCGCGGTCAAGTCGGCGGTATTCGGTGAGGTCCAGCCCCAGGCGCTGGGAATGGCGCCACGCGCAGCGCTCCAGCCAGGACACATACACCGCATTATTGGCGTGCCCCAGGCCGTCGATGTCTTCAGCACCGACCTGCAAATCGATGATAAACGGCGTTGCCAAATCCCAGCCCATGCCTTGCTCCAGTCGATTAATGTCGGCGGGGCAGTGTATCAGGCGGTCTGTCGCTCCTGTAAACAGCGGCCGGCCAACAGGCTGAGTACCGCGTCGATCACCCGCGGGTCGGCGAGTACTTTCTGGTGGCCACCGTGCTCCAGGCGTAACAGGCGGCTGTCGAACCAGGCCTCGTGAATGGCTTGCGAGGCTTTGACCGGAACAAAGGTGTCGTCTTCGGCGTGCACGATCAGACCGGGGATGTTCATGTGGTAATGGGCGACGTCCAAGTGCTTGAGCGGCATGCCGAAGGTCAACTCGACCTCCTGGATAAACGCCGAGCGCGCGCGTGGCGGCAAACCGACCATGCCGGCAAACCCGCGCAGTACATCGAGAAAGCGCGACGGCGCGGCAATGCTCACCAGCGCATCGGTACGCAACCCCAACTGCACCGCCAGCATCGCGCTGGCGCCGCCCATGGAATGCCCCACCACCGCGTGCAGCGGCGGCAGCTCGGCGGCCGCTTCCAGCATCGCACGGGCGAACAGCAGCACATGCGCTTCACGCCCAGGCGAACGGCCATGGGCAGGACCATCGAGGGCAATCACCGAATAGCCTTGCGCCACCAACGCCGTGATCAGGCTGGCGAACTGCGTGGGGCGCCCTTCCCAGCCGTGCATCAGCAGCACCGTAGGCCCTTGCCCCCAACGCAACGCCGACAAGCCGAAACGCAAGGTGATGCGCTCCGATTGCGCCAGCAGCGGCAATTCCCAATCACGCGGCGGCAGGTTGCGTGGCGTCATGAAGGTACGGCGCAACTTGCTGGCCACCGTGCGTGGGGCCAAGCGGCCGACGGTGCCATTGAAGCCTCGAATCCAGGTTAATGCGCCCATCTCATGGCCCCTTCTCTCAGCGCACCGCCGACTTGGCGGCACGCAATACACGGTCGGACAACTCACCCGGGCCAAGGGCGCGAGCCAGCGCCAAGCCACCGATCATCAACGCCATGTCGGCCAGCGCCTTATCGGTGTCTTCGGGGCTGGCGGCCAGTTGGGCGGCCATCAGCTCGACGTGTTCGCTAAGTGCCTCGCGAAACACATCTGGGAGGCGGCTCATCTCGCCTACAGTGGCCGGTATCGGACAGGCCTGGGCGGTTGAGTCACGGTGCTTGCGCGACAGGTAAAACGCCGCCACCAGGCCTCTGCGCTCCTCGCCGGTCAGTTGCGCGTCCATGTCGTCGATAGACGCGCGCCGCCGGGCAAGCAATTGGGTGAAGGCCTCCAGCATCAACGCGTCTTTGCTTTCAAAGTGCGCGTAGAAACCGCCGACCGTAAGCCCCGCCGCGCCCATGACTTCGCCGACACTCGGTTCGGCCGGACCGCGCTGGATCAACGCTGCGCTGGCAGCCTGCAAAATGCGTTCGCGGGTTTGCGCTTTTTTATCGCTCATCGTTGCCTCCGTCTCTCATGGGTTGAATATTATTACCATAATAATATTTAGCAAGCGACAGGCATGACCGTTGGTCAGAGCAGAGAAATTGGAATTGAGCAGAGGATTGGCCAAACGCCAGACAAACAAAAGGGCCATTCAATAATTGAATGACCCTTAAAAATCCCGCAGAGCGGGTAATCGTGGCGTCCCCTAGGGGACTCGAACCCCTGTTACCGCCGTGAAAGGGCGGTGTCCTAGGCCACTAGACGAAGGGGACACAAACCTTCTATACACTGATCAGCGCTGAGAACTGATCGATTCAAGGACGGTGTGGCCAGACCTTGAACCTGTAAATTGGTGGAGCTAAACGGGATCGAACCGTTGACCTCTTGCATGCCATGCAAGCGCTCTCCCAGCTGAGCTATAGCCCCGGATTTTTCGCCTCGCGGCGCAGCAGACCTTTCGAGCTGCTTGTTGAAACTGGCGTCCCCTAGGGGACTCGAACCCCTGTTACCGCCGTGAAAGGGCGGTGTCCTAGGCCACTAGACGAAGGGGACAAAACCTTCTGTACAACCGATCAGCGCTGAGACCTGATCAATTCAAGGACGGTGTGGCCAGACCTTGAACCTGTAAATTGGTGGAGCTAAACGGGATCGAACCGTTGACCTCTTGCATGCCATGCAAGCGCTCTCCCAGCTGAGCTATAGCCCCTCATCGGTGAGGACGGGGCGAATCTTAATGGCGGTTTGGAAGGCTGTCAAATTTATTTTCAACAATTTTCAAAATTTTTTGCCGGGATAACAATCACTTACCGTTAAAACCCCGGAAAACCGGGGTTTTATCGTTACCGCAGGTTGCCTAGGCGATAGCGCCCAGCAGCTTTTCCCACTCTTTGTTTTCTTTCTTGGACACACCACCAAGCAAATCAAGGGCTTGGCGCAGACGGAAACGCGTCAGATCCGGGCCCAGAATTTCCATCGCATCGAGTACCGACACCGAACTCGCCTGCCCGGTGATCGCAGCAAACATCAGCGGCATGGCATCGCGCAATTTCAGCTCGAGGGACTCGACCACCGCCTGAATCGTCGCGGTGATCGCATCCTTCTCCCACTGACGCAGGCTTTCGAGCTTCCACAGAATCAACTGCATCAACTGACGAACCTGATCGCCCGAGAGCTTCTTGGATTCAAACAGCTTGGCATCCGGGTTCACGCCACCGGCAAAGAAGAAGCTGGCCAACGGTGCGACCTGGCTGAACGTCTCCACCCTGCCCTGCACCAACGGCGCGATCTTCATCATGTACTCAGGGTTCAACGCCCACTGCTGCACACGGCTGGCGAATTCTTCCACCGGCAGGTCACGCAGCCATTGGCCGTTGAGCCACGACAGCTTCTCGATATCGAAGATCGGCCCGCCGAGGGACACGCGGGACAAGTCGAAGTTGTCGACCATTTCCTGCAGCGAGAACTTCTCGCGCTCGTCCGGCATCGACCAGCCCATGCGGCCCAGGTAATTGAGCATGGCTTCGGGCATAAAGCCCATGCGCTCGTAGAACGTCACCGAGGTCGGGTTCTTGCGCTTGGACAGCTTGCTCTTGTCCGGGTTACGCAGCAGCGGCATGTAGCACAGCTGCGGCTGTTCCCAGCCGAAGTATTCGTAGAGCAGGATCAGTTTTGGCGCCGACGGCAGCCATTCTTCGCCGCGCAGCACGTGGGTGATGCCCATCAGGTGGTCGTCGACCACGTTGGCCAGGAAGTACGTCGGCAGGCCGTCGGTCTTCATCAGCACCTGCATGTCCATGCGGTCCCACGGGATCTCGACGTCACCGCGCAGCATGTCCGGCACCACGCACACGCCTTCGCTCGGCACTTTCATGCGGATAACGTGCGGCTCCCCGGCAGCCAGGCGCTGGGCCACTTCTTCTTTCGACAGCAGCAGCGCGCGGCCATCGTAACGCGGGGTTTCGCCACGCGCCTGTTGCTCGGCGCGCATTTGGTCGAGTTCTTCGGCGGTGCAGAAGCACGGGAAGGCATGGCCCATGTCGACCAATTGCTGGGTGTACTGCTTGTAGATGTCGCTGCGCTCGCTCTGGCGATACGGGCCGTGCGGGCCGCCGACATCCGGGCCTTCGGCCCAGGTAATGCCCAACCAGCGCAGCGCATCGAAAATCTGCTGTTCCGACTCACGGGTCGAACGCAGTTGATCGGTGTCTTCGATCCGCAGGATGAACTCACCGCCGTGCTGCTTGGCAAAGCAGTAGTTGAACAAGGCGATGTAGGCAGTGCCGACGTGGGGATCGCCGGTAGGCGATGGCGCAATGCGCGTGCGGACGGTGGTCATGGCAGGTCTCGAATGGGCGATAAAACTGAAAATTGAAACAAGGGGCGAATGGTAACACCAGCTTGGGTGATTCTGGCAGACCGAGGTGCCTGCATTCGCGAGCAAGCCCGCTCCCACTTCTGACCGATTTCCAACATAAGAATGCGGTCGAATGTGGGAGCGGGCTTGCTCGCGAAGAGGCAATCACCCTCTCTACAAATCAAACAGCCAACAACCGCTCCCGCAGCTTGCCGATCTCATCGCGCGTCTGCGCCGCCGCTTCAAACTCAAGATCGCGCGCCAGCTGGTACATCTTCTCTTCCAACTGCCGGATACGTTTGGTGATCTCACTCGGCGAGCGCAATTCGTTCTCGTACTTGGCGCTTTCTTCGGCGGCCTTGGCCATGCCCTTGCGCTTCTTGCTGCGCGAGCCGGGCACGGTGGCGCCTTCCATGATGTCGGCGACGTCCTTGAACACGCCTTTGGGGATGATGCCGTTCTCCAGGTTGAAGGCAATTTGCTTGTCACGGCGACGCTCGGTCTCGCCAATCGCCCGCTCCATGGAGCCGGTGATGCGGTCCGCGTACAGAATCGCGCGGCCATTGAGGTTACGCGCCGCACGGCCGATGGTCTGGATCAACGAGCGCTCGGAACGCAAGAAGCCTTCCTTGTCGGCATCGAGGATCGCCACCAGCGACACTTCCGGCATGTCCAGGCCTTCGCGCAGCAGGTTGATCCCCACCAGCACATCAAAGGTGCCCAGGCGCAGGTCGCGGATAATCTCGACGCGCTCCACAGTGTCGATGTCCGAGTGCAAATAGCGCACCCGCACGCCGTGGTCGGCCAGGTAGTCGGTCAAGTCTTCGGACATGCGCTTGGTCAGCGTGGTCACCAACACGCGCTCTTCCAGGGCGACACGCTTGGTGATCTCTGAGAGCAGGTCATCGACCTGGGTCAGCGCCGGGCGGATCTCGATTTGCGGGTCCACCAGGCCGGTCGGGCGCACCAGTTGCTCGATCACGCGCCCCGCATGTTCGGCTTCGTAGTTACCCGGCGTGGCCGAGACAAAAATGGTCTGCGGGCTGATGCTTTCAAACTCGTCAAAGCGCATCGGCCGGTTATCCAGCGCCGAGGGCAGGCGGAAGCCATATTCCACCAAGGTTTCTTTACGCGAGCGGTCACCTTTGTACATCGCGCCGACCTGCGGCACGCTGACGTGGGATTCGTCGATCACCAGCAAGGCGTCGTCCGGCAGGTAATCAAACAGGGTGGGCGGCGCCTGCCCGGACTCGCGCCCCGAGAGGTAGCGCGAATAGTTTTCGATGCCGTTGCAGTAGCCCAGCTCCAGGATCATTTCCAGGTCGAAACGGGTGCGCTGCTCCAGGCGCTGCGCTTCCACCAGCTTGTTGTTGGAACGCAGGTATTCCAGGCGCTCCACCAGTTCGCCCTTGATGCCCTCGATGGCGCCCATCAGCGTTTCGCGCGGGGTCACGTAGTGGCTTTTCGGGTAGAAGGTGAAGCGCGGCAGCTTGCGGATCACCTCACCGGTCAACGGGTCGAAGGCCGAGAGGCTTTCGACCTCATCGTCGAACAGCTCGATGCGAATCGCTTCCAGGTCGGATTCGGCCGGGTAGATGTCGATCACATCGCCGCGCACCCGGAAGGTGGCGCGGGCGAAGTCCATGTCGTTGCGGGTGTACTGCAAGCTCGTCAGGCGTCGCAGCAGCTCGCGCTGGTCGAGTTTGTCGCCGCGATCGACGTGCAGCACCATCTTCAGATAGGTTTCCGGGCTGCCCAAGCCATAGATGCACGACACCGTGGTGACGATGATCGCGTCCCTGCGCTCCAGCAGCGCCTTGGTCGCCGACAGCCGCATCTGCTCGATATGGTCGTTGATCGACGCATCCTTCTCGATAAAGGTGTCGGACGACGGCACGTAGGCTTCGGGCTGATAGTAGTCGTAGTAGGAAACGAAGTACTCCACCGCGTTGTTCGGGAAGAACGCCTTGAACTCGCCGTACAGCTGCGCGGCCAGGGTTTTGTTCGGCGCCAGCACCAAGGTCGGGCGATTGGTCTGCGCAATCACGTTGGCGATGCTGAAGGTCTTGCCTGAACCGGTCACCCCGAGCAGCGTCTGGTGCGCGAGGCCAGCTTCGATACCTTCAACCATCAGGCGAATGGCTTCGGGTTGATCGCCGGCGGGTTCAAAACGGGTGACGAGCTGGAAATCCGACATAACGTACCTCGTGAAGTCACCCCAGACTCGAAACCGCCAGGGACGAAAAAGCTCAGCAACCCGCGAATTTTCATCGCAGGTTGCAGGAAAAAACCATCATAGCTGTAGAAGTGGAGGCGAATGTGACGGGTTTCAAGGCAATCGTCCTACCTGCCGTCGTGGGCTCATGTTGCAATAAGACTAACGGTCGGCAAATAAACCGAAAAACTTGGCCGAAAAGCCGTTTCGGCTGTCGCCCTCAGCCAGGATGGCCTCTATACTAGCTCCCCGTTTGTGCACCGCTCTAGTGCATTCGGCTGGAGCGCGACACGTCCCTCCCTTCCCCCATAGAGCTGCCGCAAAAATGAGCCTGTTCTCCGCTGTCGAAATGGCACCACGCGATCCAATCCTGGGCCTCAACGAAGCATTCAACGCCGATACACGAACCACCAAGGTCAACCTTGGCGTGGGCGTTTACTGCAACGAAGAGGGGAAGATTCCACTCTTGCGTGCCGTTGCCGAAGCGGAAGCCATTCGCGTGGCGCAACACGCCGCCCGTGGCTACTTGCCGATTGACGGCATCGTCGCTTACGACCAGGCCGTGCAAAAGCTGCTGTTCGGCGCTGACTCACCGCTGCTGAGCGCCGGCCGTGTCATCACCGCGCAAGCGGTCGGCGGCACCGGCGCACTGAAAATCGGCGCCGACTTCCTCAAGCAACTGTTGCCCAATGCCGTGGTTGCCATCAGCGACCCAAGCTGGGAAAACCACCAGGCGCTGTTCGAAAAAGCCGGTTTCCCGGTGCAAACCTACCGCTACTACGACGCCGCCACTCACGACGTGAACCGTGCCGGTTTGCTCGAAGACCTCAACGCCCTGCCGCCCCAGTCCATCGTGGTGTTGCACGCTTGCTGCCACAACCCGACCGGCGTCGACCTGAGCCCGGCTGACTGGCAAAACGTGCTGGACGTCATCAAGGCCAAGAACCTCGTACCGTTCCTCGACATGGCCTATCAGGGCTTTGGCGACGGCATCCACGAAGACGCCGCGGCGGTACGCCTGTTTGCTGAATCCGGCCTGACCTTCTTTGTGTCCAGCTCGTTCTCCAAGTCGTTCTCGCTGTACGGCGAACGCGTAGGCGCGCTGTCGATCGTCAGCGAGTCCAAGGAAGAAAGCGCGCGCATCCTGTCCCAGGTCAAACGCGTTATCCGCACCAACTACTCCAACCCGCCGACCCACGGCGCGGCGATTGTGGCGGCGGTGCTGAACAGCCCTGAGCTGCGCGCCCAGTGGGAAGCCGAACTGGCTGAGATGCGCCTGCGCATCCGTGGCATGCGCGAGCAGATGGTCGCCGAGCTGGCCAAGGCGGCGCCCGGCCACGACTTCAGCTTCGTCGGCCGCCAGCGCGGGATGTTCTCCTACTCCGGCCTGACCGTTGAGCAAGTCACCCGTTTGCGCACCGAGTTTGGCATCTACGCGCTGGACACCGGCCGCATCTGTGTGGCGGCGCTGAACCAGTCGAACATTGGCGCGGTAACAAAGGCGATTGTTCAGGTTCTATAAACCTGCCAGCGTCATGTGAAGGGGAAGCCGGTGGCTTCCCCTTTTTATTGGCGAACACACTAGACTGAACCCCGACTGCCCCTTTGCTGTGAGAGCCCTATGAGAAACGACGACCTGGACCTGCGCGCCGACCGCGACGAACTGCATGACTACACCCCGCGCGCCCCGCAAGCCAAGCGCCAGAAAAGCCTGGTGCTGCAAGTGGCGCTGGGTGTGTTCCTCGGCGGGTTGGCGCTGTGGCTGGTGCAACTGGGCGCGACGGCGATCATGGCCAAGCTGGCCATGGGCACCTTCCAATTCGGCGGCTGATGAAGATCAACATGTGGGAGCGGGCTTGCTCGCGAAGGCGGTGGATCAGTCACACATGTACCGCCTGACACTCCGCTTTCGCGAGCAAGCCCGCTCCCACATTAGATCTAAGTGGCTACCAGACCGCGCTCTTCCAGCAACTTCACAAAACTGTTCAAACTCTGCGACACCGTGCCCCGCCGCCAGATCAGCCAGGTATTGAGGATGCGGAACGCGTCGGTCAGCGGCCACACACTCACCGCCGTAAACCCCGGCATGCTCTCCAGCATGCTGCGCGGCATCAGCGCCAGGCCAGCCCCGGCGCTGACGCAGGCGAGCATGCCGTGGTAGGACTCCATCTCGAAGATCTTGCCCGGCACCGCGCCATCCTGTGAAAACCAACGTTCAAAGTGATGGCGATACGAGCAGTTCGAGCGAAACGTATAGATGCTCTCCCCCGCCACATCCTGCCCGCGCGTGATCGGCGCGTGATGCAGCGGCGCAATCACCACCATCTCCTCTTCAAACACCGCCACGCCTTCCAGCGTGGCATGCAGCACCGGCCCATCGACAAATGCCGCCGCCAGGCGCCCCGACAATACGCCCTCGATCATCGTGCCCGACGGCCCGGTGCTCAGGTCCAGCTCGACCTTGGTGTGTTTCTGGTTATACGCCGCAAGCAACGCGGGGATACGCACCGCCGCCGTGCTCTCCAGCGAACCCAGAGCAAACGCGCCTTGGGGCTCCTCCCCCGCCACCGTGGCACGAGCTTCTTGCACCAAGTCGAGAATACGCCGCGCATAGCCGAGGAAATTCCACCCCGCCGGCGACAAGCGCAGGCGGCTCTTCTCGCGAATAAACAGCTCCACGCCCAAGTCTTGCTCCAGCTGCTTGATGCGCGTGGTCAGGTTCGACGGCACGCGATGAATCAACTGTGCGGCGGCGCTGATGCTGCCTTGCTCGGCAACGGCCTTGAAGATTTCCAGCTGCACCAGATCCAAGTCATTCTCCAATGTGATCGTTCCCACGCTCTGCGTGTGAACGCATCTTGTGACGCTCTGCGTCACAGCCTTGCGCAACGTCGGGCGCAGAGCGCCACGGGCGGCATTCCCACGCAGAGCGTGGGAACGATCTCACATCAATCATTCTCCATTTGAGAATGTATTGCTTAATATTATTCAGTTTCCAGAAAACATACAGCCCCGTAGGCTGAATGCATTCCACTCATTCAGCCGGACGGTGCCATGAACGCTATGACTCATCAAACTCACGCCTTGTCGATCAACCCCGCCAATGGCGAAACGGTCGGCAGCTACCCTTACGAAACCGAGGCGCAGTTGGACGCAGCCCTCAACCGCGCCACCGCCGCCTTCCGCACCTGGCGGCGCCAGCCGGTCAGCCAGCGCGCCCAATTGCTGCTGGCCCTGGCCGATGCCCTGCGCGACCAAGCCGAAGACATGGCGCAGATGATTACCCTGGAAATGGGCAAGCCCATCGCCCAGGCGCGTGCCGAAATCGAAAAATGCGCACAACTCAGCGAATGGTACGCCGCCCACGGCCCAGCCATGCTCGCCCCGGAGCCAACGCAGGTGGACAACGGCAGCGCCCAGATCGAATACCGCCCGCTGGGGCCGATCTTCGCCGTAATGCCGTGGAACTTCCCGGTATGGCAAGTGCTACGCGGTGCAGTGCCGACCTTGCTGGCCGGTAATACCTATGTGCTCAAACATGCACCCAACGTGATGGGCAGCGCCTACCTGATGCAGCAAGCGTTTCAGAAAGCCGGTTTCGCCGAAGGTATTTTTGAAGTGGTCAACGTGACAAACGACGGCGTCTCCAAAGCCATCGCTGACCCGCGCATCGCCGCCGTCACCCTCACCGGCAGCGTACGCGCCGGCATCGCCATCGGCTCCCAAGCCGGTGCCGCGCTGAAAAAGTGCGTGTTGGAACTGGGCGGCTCCGACCCGTTTATCGTGCTCAACGACGCCGACCTCGATGCCGCCGTGCAAGCCGCTGTGATCGGGCGCTTCCAGAACAGCGGCCAGGTATGCGCTGCCGCCAAGCGCCTGATTATCGAAGCCGGCGTGGTGGAAGCCTTTACCGCCAAATTCCTCGAAGCCAGCCGCGCGTTGGTGATGGGCGACCCGACCTCGACCACCACCTACGTCGGCCCGATGGCCCGCTTCGACCTGCGCGACGAGCTGCACGGCCAGGTCCAGGCCACGCTGGAAGAAGGCGCGACCCTGCTGCTGGGCGGCAATAAAGTACCCGGCGCCGGCAACTACTACGCGCCGACCGTGCTGGCCAACGTCACTGACCAGATGACCTCGTTCAAACAGGAACTGTTCGGCCCGGTGGCCTCGATCATTACGGCTCGCGACGCCGACCACGCCGTGGCCCTGGCCAACGACAGCGAGTTCGGCTTGACCGCCAGTATCTTCACCACCGACTCGGCCAAGGCACGGGATATTGCCGACCAGTTGGAAACCGGCGGGATCTTCGTCAACGCCTTCAGCGTGTCCGACCCTCGGGTGGCGTTTGGCGGTATTAAGAAAAGCGGGTTTGGGCGCGAGTTGTCGCACTTTGGTGTGCGCGAATTCTGCAATGCGCAGACGGTGTGGCTGGATCGCAAGTAAGCTTGGGACTGACAAGGTCCCTGTGGCGAACGGGCTTGCCACAACACGCCCGCTTGCCACAAGGATGGCGCTAGCCAAGGCTATCAAGCATTCAACAAGGGCAACGTCACCACAAACTCACTGCCCTTGCCCATGCCTTCACTCATGGCGGTAACTTTACCGCCATGCGCTTCAACCAGTTCGCGCACCACCGTCAGCCCGATTCCCAACCCCGAACCGTTGAAGCCGATGGCGTGTTCGTCCTGCACATAAGGGTCAAAGATCAGCGGCAGCGCCTTGGCCGAAACGCCGATGCCGTTGTCCCAAATGCTGATGGTCAGCGCGTCCGCCGCGGTGACAGACAGCACTATCCGGCCGCCAACCGGCGTGTACTTGGCCGCGTTGGCCAGCAGGTTATGCAGAATTTGCGCAAGACGCCCCGCGTCACCACTGAGCATCAAGCTGCCGTCCGGAAGATGGGCATCGAATTGCTGCTTTTTCGCGCGCATCACCGGGCCGCACGCATCAATGGCGCTTCTGAGGATCTGCAGCATGTCGACATCACGTCGCTCGATGCGCAGCTTGCCCGTGCTCACGCGCGACACGTCCAGCAAGTCGTCTACCAAGTGCGAAATATGCTGCACCTGGCCTTCGATCAGCTCACGCATGCGCGGCAACTGGTCGCTCGGCAGGCGAACCATGCGCTCGGCGATCATGCTGATCGGCGTTAATGGGTTGCGCAGCTCATGCGCCACCATCGCCAGGATGCTTTTTTGCTGGCCCAGCGCGCGCTCGGCCGTCGCCTGCAGGTCCTGAGCACTGAGTGCCGCGATCACCAGTTGCGCGTTCGCCTCACGCAGCTCCTGGTACAAGCGTTGCTCTTCCAGGCGCGGCGGGCTTGCGGCGTCTGATTGCGCGAGAAGAATGGCCAGGACCAGTTGCTGATTGGCCTCGATCACCTGCTCGACCTGCTGGCTATCCACCAGACGGCTGCTGACGTCACTCAGTTGCTGTTGCAGCGCGGCAAGCACGGCACGCGCCTCAACGGTTTTTTGCCCAAGCAGGAACAGCTCGTGAGCGGCCGTGGTCAGCTCACTTCCATTCTTGCCGCCGGTTTCGCTCATGAGCCAAGCTCACACATGCTTGTCTCCCGCTAAAACCCGCTGGGTTGGCCGACCGCCCAGCAGGCCTTCCTGTTGCGGCAACATGTCGAGAACCTGCAGGCCGTTATCGTCAATGTGGTACTGGCGCAGCTGATCGGAGTGAGCACTGGCGCGCACCTTGACCACCGCCATGATGCGCAATAAACGGCTCTCTACTTCGATGTAACGCTGCACGATGATCGCGTCAGTCAGAAACGCCGTGCCGTAAGGGCTGAAACGCAGGTCGGTGTAACGGTCTTCCAGCTCGGAGGTCATCAATACGCTGACCCCGGCACCGGTCAGCGCGCTGACCATGCGCGACAGCGATTCACGAAAGTCTGCGCGGAAGGTGGGCGCCAATGCCAGCTCAAAGCCCGACAGCGAATCGATCACCACGCGGGTGGCGTTCAAACGGCTGATCTCGCCAAGCAGCAATTGCACGATTTCATCGATGGACAGGTCCGGCGCGCGGCTGTCCACCAGCCCCACCTGCCCGTTCTTGATCAACTCGGCCAGCTTGGGGTTCTGTGAATGGTTGGGCCGTTGTTCGAACACCGCAATCACCCCGGTTTCACCATTGCGCGCGCCTTCCGCCAGGAAGGTCGCCGCCAGGATGCTCTTGCCCGAACCCGACGGCCCGGCCACCAGCAGCGAATAGCCGCGAGGCAGGCCGCCGCCGAGCATCTCATCGAGTGCCGGCACGCCCATTTTCAGGCGCGTGATCGGGAACGTCGGCGGCGCCTCAACCGAACGACTGAGGGCAGCCGGCGGGAACACCTTGATCCCCGAGGCGGCAATCCGAAAGGTGTGCAGCCCCGGCAAGGTCGGTTGGCCGCGCATCTTCATGATTTCCACCTTGCGCACCATCGAATTGCGCTCGACGCTTTGGCGCAGCCAGATCAGGCCATCGGCCACGGTGAAAATCGGATTCGTGTCGGTTTCGGTGAAGTATTCGCCGATCAGGAAGGTCGTGGCCTGCCACGTGGTCATCAACATGCCCAACTGCTGGATAAACTGCGGCAGGTTGTTGTTCGGGTTGTGCTGGGTCTGGCTGGCCAGCACCACGGAGCGGAAGGAGTCGACAAACACCAGCGACGGCGAATGCGCTTCGACCTCGCTGACGATGCGCCGCAACACCTCGTCCAGGTCCCCGGCCAGGGTGTCATCGGCCAGGTTGATATAACGAATCGACTGATTGATTGCTTCGTTGTCGAAAAAATCGAATTGCTGCTGGTAGCGCAGCATCTTCAGTGGCGGCTCACCGAGCACGGTAAAGAACAGCGCGGGACGCTCGGGCGTGGCCAGGGCGAACATCATCTGGTGCGCGAGGGTGGTTTTGCCACAGCCTGGAGGGCCGGCGATCAGGTTGAACGAAAACTCCGGCAGGCCTCCGCCCAGGACCTCGTCCAGTCCTGGCACACCGGTGGCCAGACGGTTGATAGTCACTTTGGTGCTCATGGCGAAATTTCCTGCGAAGAGGTGTCGCTCGAAGAAGGCTGCCACACGTCAACCAGCAGACGTGCGGTGAGTGAAGGCCCGATCAGCGTGGTCAGAAGTTCGTAGAGGGTAGCCAGCAGCACCTCACCGAAAAACAGCGCATCGGTTTCGTTGTGCTCGACGAGTGCGGATTTGAGGGCAATCAGGTCCATCGCGGCCGGCACACTGTCGAAGGTGGCAGCCAGGCGTGGATGGGTCGAGACGCACAGATGGAAGCTGCGGCGGTACAGCGCGGCAACGCCCTGCTGGCCGATAATGGGCGCCAGTGCTGCGCCCATATCCTGCAAAATCGAAACAATCGCCTCGGTAATGCTTGCATTATCAGCCTGCGGACCAACACGGTGCGCCAGAGAAGCTACGATCCGGCGGCTCTCTTCGCTAAGCGTGGGCATGTCTGACTAATATCTGATGAACAGAGATTGATGGTACACCCTATCGGTATGGATAGAACCCCGCGGCACACAACGGGGCAAATGCGCTTACCCAAGGCGAAACATTTGTCGCCGCCTGCGTACCTCGCTCGATCAAAGCGCCCACATCCTGATCATTGCAAACCCCAGGTCCACACTCACGCATTCGCGCCCATCCACCCACTCATCTTCACGCAGGCGCCGCCCGGTGTTGGTCTCGCGCTCGCCTTTGGCAATCACCAGCACAAACAATCGGGTCGGGCATTCGAAGTTGCGCAACCGATCAACATCGGCCCTTACCGACCAGTCACCTTCCAGGCACTTGGCTTGGGATATATCGCCCAGGCATTTGATTTCAGCGACCATCGTCGTTGAACCGGTGTCATCCAGGGCATACAGGTCGGCTTTGCGCCGCTCGCCGATCGGCAAGTCCGTCCAGATTTCAATTTTATCGTTGAACCAGGCGTGCACGCTGATTTCGGCCTGAATCCAGTGTTCGCGGCAACTGTTCAATTGCAAGACCTGCTCGAGTTTCTCGCCCATTTCGCGAAAGGCCCGCGCGTACAAGGCAATCCATTGGTCGGTGTTCATTGCGTACTCCCTGTGTGAGAAAAACCGAGGTTATCGTTGGGTCGGCGCATTCCAACCAGGCTGGATGAAACGCCGCGCGACATCATATAGCCATCCCCCAGAATCCGACACGCCAAAATCCCCTCAACCACCTTCGGCGCGCTGACGACGGCCAGTGGCAAACACCCGACAGATCAAACTCCCCCTGCCCGCCATGATCGACTACCATACCGCGCCGGTTCCCCAACGGGACTAATAGGGAATTCGAAGCGCGGCCCATTGCGCCAATCGAAACTGCCCCCGCAACTGTAGGTGCTGAGCCTGCTCCACATCGCCACTGGGCATTACCCGGGAAGGCCGGAGCGTGGCGACGACGCATCAGTCAGGAGACCTGCCGGCCAAGCAACATCACTCACCGGCGGGGTGTCCGGGAAGGCCATCCGTGCCCTGCAAGACCTGCAGCGTTCGTGGGTGTGTTTCCGAGCCGTACCTCCCCTGTTTCACGTACGGTTCACCCGGAGACTGCCTCATGCTGCCACGCGTTACCGCCCTGATCACCGGCCTCGGCTTCTGTGCCCTGGCCCACGCCACGCCGACTCATTACCCGCTGACGGTGCAAAACTGCGCCAGCACCCTGACGTTTGAGCAGGCGCCCGCGCGCAGTGTGACCATCGGCCAGGCCGCCACCGAGATGCTCTACGCCTTGGGTGTGGGCGACACCGTGGTCGGCACCTCGCTGTGGTTCAACAGCGTACTGGCGCAGTTCAAGGCGCAGAACGACAGCATCGAGCGCCTGGCCGATAACGAACCAAGCTTCGAAGCAGTCATCGCCAAACGCCCGCAACTGGTGGCCGCCGAGCTGGAATGGGTGGTGGGCCCGCAAGGTGTGGTGGGTACGCGCGAGCAGTTTCACGAACTGAAGATTCCCACCTACCTGCTGCCTTCCGATTGCGAAGGCAAGGACAACCTGGTGGGCGCCGACGGCACGCGGCTGGAGCCGTTTCGCATCGACACGATCTATAAGAGCATCAGCCAACTGGCCGAGATCTTCGACGTGCAAGCGCGCGGCCAACAACTGAATGATGAACTCAAGGCGCGCCTGACCAAATCCGTCGCCACCGCACAGGGCAAAGGCCTCAAGCAAGCCAGCGCATTGGTGTGGTTCTCCAGCGCCGAGATGGCCAGTGACCCGTACGTGGCCGGCCACCAGGGCATTCCCCAATTCATGCTCCAAACCCTGGGCCTGCACAACGTGGTGCAGTCCAATGAAGAGTGGCCCGCCGTCGGCTGGGAAACCATCGCCAAGGCCAACCCGACCTTCGTGGTGATCGCGCGCATGGACCGCCGCCGCTACCCGGCCGACGACCATGAAAAGAAACTCGCCTTCCTGCGCAGCGACCCGGTGACCCGCAACATGGACGCGGTGAAGAACAACCGCATCATCATTATTGACGCCCTGGCGCTGCAGGCCAGCATTCGCATGTTCGATGGCCTGGAACAACTGGCCGGCGCCATCGACGGCTACGACCTGCCTAAATGATGCGCGCCCTACTCGCCCTGGCGCTGCTGTTGCTCGCCGTACTCGCCGGCGTGGCCATCGGCGAAACCGCCATCGCGCCGCAGGTGGTGTTGCAAGTGCTCGCCAACAAACTGTGGGCGGCCGGTTACGCGCTGGACCCGATCGATGAAGGCGTGGTGTGGAGCTACCGCCTGACCCGCGCCCTGGTCGCCGCCGCGTGCGGTGCCGGGCTGGCCACGTGCGGGGTGATTTTGCAGTCGTTGTTGCGTAACCCGTTAGCCGACCCTTACCTGCTGGGCATCAGCGCCGGCGCTTCGACCGGCGCGGTATTGGTGGCATTGATCGGCGTGGGCGGCGGGCTGATTTCGCTGTCGGCAGGCGCGTTTGTCGGGGCCATGGCGGCCTTTGCGCTGGTGATTTTGCTGGCGCGCGCCAGCGGCTCATCCAGCGGCACCGGGCAGATCATCTTGGCGGGCATCGCCGGCTCGCAGTTGTTCAATGCGCTCACCGCGTTCCTGATCACCAAGTCGGCCAGTTCCGAACAGGCGCGCGGCATCATGTTCTGGCTGCTGGGCAACCTCAGCGGCGTGCGTTGGCCGTCGGTGTGGCTGGCGGTGCCGGTGGCCGTCGCAGGGTTGGCGGTGTGCCTTTGGCACCGTCGCGCGTTGGATGCGTTTACCTTTGGCACCGACTCGGCGGCGTCGCTGGGTATCCCGGTGCGCCGCGTGCAGTTTGTGCTGGTGGGCTGCGCGGCACTGGTGACGGCGGTGATGGTGTCGATTGTCGGCTCTATCGGCTTTGTCGGGCTGGTGATTCCCCACGCCGTACGCCTGCTGGTCGGCACCGCGCATTCGCGGCTGCTGCCGGCCAGTGCCTTGGGCGGCGCGCTGTTTTTGATTGCCGCCGATGTGCTGTCGCGCACCTTGATCAAGGGCCAGGTGATTCCGGTCGGGGTGGTCACGGCATTGGTGGGCGCACCGGTGTTTGCGTTGATCCTGATCGGCCGGAGGAACGCGCGATGACGGTGCTGAGTTGCACGGGCCTGGGCTTCAAGGTGCGCGAAGCCGAGTTGCTGCGCGATATTCACCTTGAAGTGCAGTTGGGCGAAACCCTAGGCATCGTCGGCCCGAACGGCTCCGGCAAATCCACCCTGCTCAAGCTGCTCGCCGGTTTGCGCGCACCGGGCAGCGGCGAAGTGCGCCTGGGCGGCCAACGCCTGGGCGAGCTGTCGCGCCGGGCCATCGCACGGCAGTTGGCGGTGGTGGAGCAGCAAGCCGACACCGACGACGCCATCCGCGTGTTCGACGCCGTGGCGTTGGGCCGCACGCCGTGGTTGTCGGCACTGAGCCCGTGGTCCAGCGCGGACGACGCCATCGTCAACCAGGCGCTGCACGACGTGGACGCCACCCACTTGGGTAAACGCGCCTGGCGCAGCCTCTCGGGAGGCGAGCGCCAACGTGTGCACATCGCCCGCGCCCTGGCGCAACGGCCGCAGATTCTGTTGCTGGATGAGCCGACCAACCACCTGGATATCCAGCATCAACTGGCGATTTTGAAGGGCGTGCAGGCGTTGCCAGTGACCACCTTGATCGCCCTGCATGACCTTAATCAGGCGTTGACCTGTGATCGCCTGGCGGTGCTGGATCGCGGGCAGTTGGTGGCGCTGGGCAAGCCGCTGCAAGTGCTGACACCTGAGCGCTTGCAGGACACGTTCGGCGTGCAGGCGCATTACCTGACGGACCCGTTTGATGGGGCGCAGATATTGCGGCTGCGCTCAAACTGAGAAGAAGCCCTTATCTAGCGTGCTCCAGATACGGTTCATGAAAAAAAACTCCTGAGCCCTGTAATGTCTTTCAGTGAAGCGACTCAAGGGCAGTACCCCTTTTGTCACTTTGGAAGACTCTCATGAACGCGTTAAATCACTACCGTTTCACCCAGGGCAATTTTGAGTACGCTTTCATGCGTTGGTCCCTGGTGTTGATTTTCTTTCTGTTCGGCTACTCAAAATGGTTTCCCTATGAAGCGAACGCGCTGATCCCAATCATCTCCAACAGCCCAATCATGGCCTGGATGCATCCGGTTTTTGGTATTCAGGGCGCCAGTTACTTTTTGGGTACAGTTGAGTGGATGATTGGTATTGGGCTGGCTCTCGGCGCCTGGATGCCGAGAGTCTCGGTGGTTGCCAGTATGGGCTCCGTACTCACTTACCTGACCACCGTTACGCTGATCATAACGACGCCTGGCGGCTGGGAAGCATCGGCAGGAGGTTTTCCTGCAATGGGCGGCGCTACGTCGTTTCTGGTGAAAGATATTGTGTTGCTGGCAGGCTCAATCATTTTGCTCAAGCAGGGCCTCGTTGCACTCTGTAACCGTACGGCCAACACACCTTCCTGATCGAAACCCAGCGTGCTGGAGCGGCTGGCACGCTGACGCCTCAAATGATCTGCAGCTGCCGTTGCATATGGGTGGTGCGCCACACCGGATCGGCGTCAATATCGACAATCTCAAACCCCTGCCGAAGCCAAAAATCAATCGCCCCGGCAAGAAACGGATGGGTATGCAGGTAAACCACCTCCACCCCATTCGCCTGCGCCTGCGCCTCCAATGCGCGGTACAACTCACCGGCCAAACCAAAACGGCGGAACGTTGGAAGCACAAACAGGCGCACCACCTCCACCGTTTTGAGGCCCTGGTAATTCAACTGGGGGAAGCGGCCGTCGTAGGGTAAATAGCCGATGGCGGCAACGATCTGGCCATCAGCACGGGCGATCAGGAATTGCCCGTCGCCGTGAAGGTAGATCGCCTCGAATTGCGCCAGATCGTTCGGGATTTCGCTTTGGCTGAGCTTCGGGAAAAGCTCAGCACGCGCCTGCAGTACAAAGGCCAACACGTCAGGGATGTCGGCGACGGTGACCGCTTGGAGCATGGGCCGTTGGCTCATAGAACCTTGATCTGGGTGATCCCCACCACCTCTGCCTGTTCCAGAATCTCCTCGGGTGTCGCATCCGCCGCGGGCAGGATCAACCCGTTCTCCGCGTCGCCGAAATGCAATTGCAGCACGTGCATCGCCGCCTCGTGCAATGGCAGTTCAGGCTGTTTGAGCTCAAACACATGGGTGCGGGGCTCGTTGTTGAACAGGTAGGTCAGCGTGTATTCGCGCATGGTGGCGTCCGTGTGATGAGAGAGAAGCAACTGAGGGTGTGAGCCAGCAAGCGCATCGACTGTGGTTGACGACGCCTTGATGCGAGCCGTGATCCACGCTCGGCTATGCCTAAGCACCGCCTGCGCCATCGCCACCGGAAAATGAATAAACCCATGGGCAGATTCCGGTAGCAGGTGGGCTTGCACCTCGGCCACCGCGCCCCATCGCTCAGCAATCTGCAGCGTGTCATCTTTAAGCGGGTCCAGCGCCCCGACGAACATTAACGCCGGCGGCAACCCGCTAAAGTCGCCATACAACGGTGATAACGGTGGCTGCCGCCGCGCCTCATCACTCAAACCCGGCGTGAGCATGCGCAATGCCTCGACCATGCCTGGGCCATCCAGCAACAACGTGTCCGGCCCGGCTGCGCGCACGCTCGGCGTGCCGGTCAAATCATAAACGCCGTAATACAACACCGCCCCGCTCACCCGCTTGAGCAAGTCCGGCCATTGCTTGAGCGCCAGCAACGTCGCCGCCGCCAAATGCCCGCCGGCCGATTCCCCCACGACGATCACTGGCAAACCGGCAAACTCATCCGCACTGAGCAACCAACGCGCGGCCGCCAAACAGTCTTCCATCAGGCCTTCAATCGGCGTGTCGAGCGCCAGCCGATAATCCACCGACACCACCGCCACGTCACAGGCCCGCACCATGCCCAGGTTAAGGTCATCATCCATCTGCGCATTGCCGATCACCCAGCCACCACCGTGGATATCCAGCACGACGCCCGTTGGCTGGCCTTCCGGCCGCAGGATGCGCACAGGCACTGCGCCCACCCGCCGAGTCTCGGCCACAGGCGCTTTCTTGAGCGTTTGACTGACGCGCAACAGTGCCTGGATGACACGCGGCGTGACGCGATTGCGGATTTTAAAGCGCGGCAGCCAGGCGAGCTTTTTATTGAACGCGCGCATCTGCGCCAGCTCAGGCTCGCTGGCAGGCCAAGGTGTGTGGGCCATCAGCGGTTATTACGCAAAATCGAGACATTCAACGCCGCCGCCACACTCAACCACGCCAGGTACGGAAACAGGATCAACCCGGTAATCAAGTCCAGCCGCAACGCCATCACCACCAGTGCCGCCACCACGAGCCACAGCAGCACGATCACCACCATCGCGGCAAAAATGCGATGCGCGCCGAAGAACACCGGCGTCCACAGCGTGTTCAACGCGATCTGCGCTGCCCACAGGCCCAGGGCCAACTGGCTGCCGGGGATCAGGGTCAAGCGATAGCCCGCCCAGGCGAGCAGCAGGTAGATGACCGTCCAGGCGACCGGAAACAGCCAATTGGGCGGCGTGAAGCCGGGCTTGACCAGGGCTTCGTACCACTGGCCCGGTTTGAAAATGATGCCGGTACTGGCGGCGGCGCCGCAGGCGATGAGGAAAATAAGCAAGATCATGCGCTGTCCTTGGCTGTTGTCAGCGGTCAGGGTTCATTTCAAGATAGGACGCCCGGGGAGTGGGTAAAAGTTCACACAGGATCTGGCGCCACAATCTTCAGCCACGGCCAGCGCGCCTGATAACTCTTGGCCTTGGCTGCAAATAACTCAGGCTCGCGGTGATAAGGATTAATGCGCAGCACGCCCTGCTCCACATCCGCCAACCCGTACGGCGCATACACCTGGCCCGTTGCGATCTCCAGCCCGATGCACGTGCCCGCCACCAGGTAACGATCAACACCTTGTTTAGCCGTGTGCAACTGCGGATAGGGGCGGCCGAAGCGTTCGCCATACCAGAGGTGAACCCGTGCCTGATTCTTGACCTCGACGTTGACACCCAAGTCTTGAAACAGCTGATCGGCCGCGCGGATGACGCTGTCCTCGGCCTCGTAGGACAGGTCGGTGTCGAAGTAGAAAACGTCGTAGTCCTTCACGCCTTGAGCGGCGGGAAGATTCGACTGGTGATTCCACACCGCCTGGAACAGGCAGCCGGCCGTGAGCATGCACTGGTCTACGCCGAGATCCGGCAAGCGTGCGGTGATTTCGGCGTTGATGGGGTTAGCCATGGCCAGTTCGAGCAGGGTTTCGACGGTCAATGTCATGTTCACTCCTCCTTAGTAGGTCCGGCATCAGGGACCGACGGTAACGCACTAATGATCTCACCCAGCACCCTTTGTGGCGAGGGAGCTTGCTCCCGCTGGGCGGCGCAGCCGCCCCAAAACCTGCCGACGCGGTGCATCAGGCACAAACGGTTGCGGCAGACAGGGGCCGCTTCGCGGCCCAGCGGGAGCAAGCTCCCTCGCCACAGGGGGTTATCTGTAATTCGGGGAGCGGGCCGCAGCACCTTGCTCTATTGGAAACTGGATCGACACGTGTGAGGTTGGCGTAAACCCAGTTTTCTAACCACCACCGCACCCCATGTGGCGAGGGAGCTTGCTCCCGCTGGGCGGCGCAGCTGCCCCAAAACCTGCCGACGCGGTGCATCAGGCACAAACGGTTGCGGCACACAGGGGCCGCTTCGCGGCCCAGCGGGAGCAAGCTCCCTCGCCACAGGGGGTTAACTGTAATTCGGGGAACGGCCCGCAGCACCTTGCTCCATTGGAAACTGGATCGACACGCGTGAGGTTGGCGTAAACCCAGTTTTCTAACCACCACCGCCCCCTTTGTGGCGAGGGAGCTTGCTCCCGCTGGGCGGCGCAGCCGCCCCAAAACCTGCCGACGCGGTGCATCAGGCACAAACGGTTGCGGCACACAGGGGCCGCTTCGCGGCCCAGCGGGAGCAAGCTCCCTCGCCACAGGGGGTTAACTGTAATTCGGGGAACGGCCCGCAGCACCTTGCTCCATTGGAAACTGGATCGACACGCGTGAGGTTGGCGTAAACCCAGTTTTCTAACCACCACCGCACCCCATGTGGCGAGGGAGCTTGCTCCCGCTGGGCGGCGCAGCTGCCCCAAAACCTGCCGACGCGGTGCATCAGGCACAAACGGTTGCGGCACACAGGGCCGCTTCGCGGCCCAGCGGGAGCAAGCTCCCTCGCCACAGGGGGTTAACTGTAATTCGGTAAACGGCCCGCAGCACCTTGCTCCATTGGAAACTGGATCGACACGCGTGAGGTTGGCGTAAACCCAGTTTTCTAACCACCACCGCCCCCTTTGTGGCGAGGGAGCTTGCTCCCGCTGGGCGGCGCAGCCGCCCCAAAACCTGCCGACGCGGTGCATCAGGCAAAAACGGTTGCGGCACGCAGGGGCCGCTTCGCGGCCCAGCGGGAGCAAGCTCCCTCGCCACAGGGGGTTACCTGGACTTCGGGGAACGGCCTGCAGCACCTTGCTCCATTGCCTACGCTTGCGTCAGAATCCGCCGGCTTGTGCGCTGGGGTGGCCGACTCTAAGGTTGCCCGGTCGCTGAATCGTTCAGTGATCGGGTTTAGTAGCCTGAGTTGGGTATTGAAAAGTGCACGAGCTTCATCAATCAGACATTGCGTCTGTGCTTGATGGTGGCTGTGCGTAGGGCGTCTTCGGGCGCGCCGGCTTTGATATCCACCGGTCTACTAACCTGCGCACAGCCGCCACCTTTTCGTTTAGTAGCGAAAAGGCGGCAGCCAAAACCAGGATATCTTTATGTCTCAAGCAAAATCTGATTCAACTACCCTCTTCACCGTCATACCCGACGCCAGCACCGAAACCCTGATCACCAACAGCTACGAAACCTTCGCCTCAGTCAGCACGCTCCTGCTCGACCTGTCTGAAGACCTGTGCGGCAAGCACCGCGACATCGCACTGGCGATCCACCAACTGAGCGAACTGGGCGTGCTGCTCACGGCCAAACTGCTCGACCGCGAAGCGCCCTGCCCTGGCTGATTATCAGCCTTTCAACTCACCCGCCCGATTACTCGCCGCGTCGTCGTAAGCCACGTACAACGACTCGGCGATCTGGCTTTTGATGGCTTTGGTGGCTTCCAGGCCGAGCACGAAACCTTCGGCCTTGCCGCCAGCACGGTTGAGCTCTTCATGGGTGGCGGCGCCGGTGATGGCGTCGAGGAGCTTGGCGGCGTGAGGGCCTACGCCTTTGGGCAGGGAAATTTGGTCGATGGACATGGCGATACCTTTAAGAATGGAAGTCGGTAGCGCGTGGAACCACTGCCGGGGATGGCATGGTAGACCGGTTAGCTGAGAAAAGGGGCTGCTTTCAGTCAACGCAGCAATTCAATCCGGCAAACCGTCTAGTGAATGTGATTTTCCTAAGGCAGCGTTAATATGCTGACACCACGATAAATTTCCACCCACAATGCCGGCACAACTATGGCAAAATCGCATAATCAATAAAGGAACTAAAAGATGACTCAAAATGCAACGAAAGCATTTCATTATGCCAATATAGTTATGATGATTACTTCCATTATTATCTTTTTTATTTTCACCTGCACCCGCAAAAACTCAAAAAATGAAAGTACAGCTTTTTATAATCCCACCATCCATCTGACCTTCACATTCCCATCTCATCCCACATCCAGACATTCAACAACACCTCCGGCCTATATAAAAATCTAATAGCAGCTGGAATCTCATACGATTTACGTACCACGTCAATAGAGTATCGCTCACGCCGATGACACCAGCGCAATTACTCTACAAACACCAAAACTCAAATAGGATTTAGTAAATGCTACTGAAGCAAATTATCAGAACATGGAAACCTCTGTCCGCCATATTAACTGCCACAATTCTATGCGCAATTCTATATTCGTTATCCAGCGGCGATACAAAAAACTTTGCACTCAGCCTAGGCACTTGCTTTCTCTCAGCGCTGGTCGTAATTATTGCGGTTGACATAAGCTTATCAGCAAGAACAGAGCACGAGAAAAGTCAATTATTTCACACGAGTCTTCACTCATTACGCCCCGCTTTCGTTCAGATTGGAGGGGTAATGTTTAATATGATAAAAGCGACAACTGACACTCCTAAAGAAGATAAAGAAATCGACTTCTCTCAAATCCTAAAAATGATGAAAGGCGCCGAAATACAATATATAAATGCACGGCACGAAGCGCCTGTCGTACCTAAAATAGACTGGCTAAACTACATCACCAGTGCTTTTATTCAACTATCAGACAGCATCAATAAATTCTCAGAAAAGTACATAATTTTTATCGACAAAGACACTATTGAACTTAGCGAAAAATTGGCTGCACACCAATTTATACTTCTATTAAAGCAAGCACGAGGGCCGTGTCCCTCAACTGAATTTAAAGGCGATTTTGGCGCAGTGATAATGACCTATGCACTTCAAACGACAAACAACAAGGAACCATCACATTTTCACGACTGCCTATCACTTATAGAGCAATTTTATAACAAACTTTTAGCGGCAAACATTAAAATCATGATTACCGTCAACTGGGGCGACAACTTCGCCCCCGCGCTTGGATCTGCTAAAACAGCCAATAGATAGCACAAATAAAATAGGAGAAGCCTAAATTTTCAACCATTGTCGCCTCCCTCCTATTTTCCTTTTTCCCGAAGCACAGCCCAACAACGGCAACGACCTAAAGCACTGAGTAAACTAAAAATGACCGAAGTATCTCTATTCGTGGCCCTTGCTTATTTTTTAGTGGCCATAGCCGCCTCTGTTCTGCTTTGTGAAAAAGCCGGCATTATAATTTACAACCCTAAAATAAATCTCAGATATGATTTTTCGGGCTGGCAACAAAGAGATCGAAATGCAGCCTTGGTTTGGGTAGGTTATTTTCTATTTATCATCCTTACAGCAAACCAAGTAATCCTGTCACACAAGCATGATCTTATTTACCTAAGCATCGGACCAATACTAATTATAACATTTGGAACCCTGGCTCTATCTATAGAGTACTTCAAACTAATCGAAGCATACAAGCGATACTCAGCCGCTATAAAATTGGCAATTGTACTATCTGCACTCTACATTGGATACAAAGCAAGCGCAATGACAGACTCAAGCATTGCTGAGTACACCTCCGTCAACGCATCCAACTTCCCAGACGCGCAGAAAGTCATCACACTTTTAGCATCTACCGGGATCTGGATTTACACGGCGGTCGCTTGCGGCTTACTGGTTTATGTAGGAGTTTCTCTTTTCGCCGTTTTCAAGATGATCACATCAGATCAAATATCTGCAAAAGCTAATCGTTATAGAAGATGCTTGATAGGTACTTCACCAATAAAGCCCGAGAGCGCATCAAAGGAACTTATCATGATTATAACCATTATCATGGGAGTAAGTATGGTTGTCATCGCCCCGCTGGGCTATATACAACGACTAAAAGGGGAGGACCTCGAAAGGCTTGCTAAAAACCTACTCGTGGAAACTTCATTTCATTTAGATCCAAAATTGTGCGGCGTATTGGCCCCTGAGGGCAGCTCGATGTCTTTGCTGCCGTTTCAGCAAGCCGCCGTTGCGATACCTAACGCCAAAAAAAACTATACTTTTACTGTAATCAAATGCAAGCGAAAATTTGAAGAGCTCCCTAAGCTTACCTAACCACAGAAAATATATTTATTAATAAATTAGAAAAATTAAACCCGGTCATTACTACTCGGTTAATCCTGCTATTTCCCGCGCAATGGAATCCACTTTAAGTCATCGGAACCCGAGGCCAGCCTAAGTCTATGACATTGTGGCCTGGTCTCGGCCTCTACTAATCGGAAAAACAAGCGGTTTGTCCCATCGAAATAACCAACTCTTCAACCCTGCGCACCAACACCCCAAACAATTCCCCTCGCGGCATCTCGCTCACCGCAAGCCCCGCATTCTCAAACCATTCCCGCCCCGCCTCCGGATGCGGCCCGCTCAGCACCACCACGCCCTTCTCATAGGTATACCGCGCGGCTGCCACATCGCCGTTGCGGTAGGTCGCGATGGCGGTATAAGGCGCCGCCCCCGCAGTTTTGGGAAAGTAAGGCCCATCCTGATAAAACACACTGTCCGGCTGCCCATTCCACACCACCCGCACCGCCGCATCGGCAATGCCCGCCACTTCAAAGCCAGGCCTGCCCGCCTCGGAGTCCAGGTCCTGGGGTATCAAGCCAAGGTTGCTGGCATCCGCAAGGTAGGCCCCCATGCACACGCCCAAATAGCGCCCACCCTTGGCGACGTAATCACGAATGGCTTGCGCACGCGCATCACCCAGGCTATCGAGGGCAGCCGGAATATCCTGGCCGCCGCCAGGTTGCACATACAGGTCATAGCGCGCGAGGCTTTGCGCGGTGATGTCGATCTTTTCATCCGCACCGACAAAGTCGATCTGATAAGTCGGGCTAAGGCGCTGTAACGCCTTTTTCACGTTTTCAGAACAGTCATCGCAGCCTGCCGGGCCACGGTAGATCGCCACATGGGTGATGGGCGCAGCGGCGAGCACGAAAGGCGCTTGCAGCGTGGCAAGCGCAAGAAACGCAGGGGCGATAGCGGACAGGTTCATGGTGGTTGGCTCATCAAAGGGCTGAGACAGGCTTGCCATCCAGAGCCTATATCGAATGCCGCGTTGAAGACGTTAACAGTTGTAAATCGGCTACGCCCGCCGGGTTGAAAAACCCTGCACCTACAACGTGCAGGGCCAACGTGGCTTAAACGGCGGTCAAGTGCACCTCTGTCTTGAGTGCCTCGATCAAGTGTTCCAACATTAAGTAACGTTTGTCTTTCAATTGCGGCCAACGCTCAATAAAAAACTGCCCGTTATCGTCAATTTGAATCGGGGTAGTAATAATTTCTCGGCTGTTGGAGTGGTGGAGCAGGTTGGCTTGGGTCTTTGAAGGATGCTCAATCAGGAAGTCGCCGATGTTTCTCAGCCGTGTGCGATCCGCCAGCGCGGTCGTGCCGGGTTGACGTAAGCCAATAGTGCCCACTTCCACTTTGAAATCAGTGCGTACAGCCAGTCCGCCTTGCGCACCTATTCCTTGCTCAAGGATTTCCCATGTACTCCGGTGCAGGGGCCGTGCGTTGCCGGGGGCGACATCGCGCACCGTCAGGCTGACTGCATCCTGCAATTGCGCGATACCTGGAACACCGTTGAACCTATCAGCGTGGGCATTGCCCATTAGCGCTACCCATTTATGGGAGCCCTGTGCCGCCTGGTCGGCCTTGATCACCTCATTGGCGAAATAGCTGAACAAGGTTTCGCGGCTGTTCAACGCAAGCATGCCTTTGGGGTGATAACTGGCCGTGCAATCGAGCGCTCGAACCCGTATCCCGTATTTATGCGCGGTATTGATCACATTGGTGTAAGTGTTGACGCCTGAATAACGAACCATATGACCCTTGTCTTGCTTGATCAGATAACGTTTGAGGTTGGCGGGCATGTTCCCTGTTTTATAAAAGCTCTCCAGTTCTGCCTGATGCAGATCGGTGAGCAGGTGTTCCACGTACAGCGTCTTGACGCCCTGCTCCTTCAAATACGCCATGTATTTGATTAGAAACGCTTTGCTGGACTTATCAGCATGGGCTTCGGCGATGATAAGTCCCAACTTATCCCTATACACTTGCCTGATAAACACCTCTTCATCGGTTGTCGTTGCAAGGTCGGTGAAGTGGGGTCGTGCCGGCGGCGTGTAAGCGGCAAACGAATCTTTGGCGGCTTGATTCAGGCGATCACGCGTGCTTCGGAAAGCATTGAACGCCGCAGTGTGCGGGCTTCCAATTTTTGGACCATAGCTAGTATCAAAGGCGTGATCCGTATTCAGCATCTCTTCCAGTTCTTTTTTAAAGGACGCGGGCAGATCGAACGCATTGTAATGGGACGCTGAAGTGGGCACCGGCACCGCGCTCGAGGGGCCGGCGGTCGGCAACGACTGTGCGGCTGCGGCCATTGTCAGCTTGTAGTCACCCCGAGAAAGCGCGGCGGCGGACGTGTCAGGCACGACGCCCACAGCCTGGCCCGGTGCAACGTCCTCAACACGCAGGGCGATGACATTTTGCAGGTCAGCCAGGCCTGGCGCACCGTCCACACCGCCAATGCGGTTGTGATCAACCAGGGCGATCCAGCCTTCATCGGGTGCTTTTGTCGCCAGATTTTTGTGCGAGTAGAAGTTTCTCAGCTTGCTGCTGCGCGGGATAAACCGCTCTGCTTCGGAGAGCTCCAGCACGTGCTCCATATGATAGGAACTCGAAGCGTCCACGCCTTGGATCGCGACCTTGTGCTTGTGGGCTTCAAGCATCAGCTTGCGGTAGGTGAACGGGGCGTCCGCGCCCCAGCCCAGGGCCGTGTCGACCCGTGCCAAGTGCTCCTCTACACGTTTCAAGGCGTGTTCGACATTGCCCTTGGCTTGCTTGTTGATGATTTTAAGCTTGGTGCGAAAAACATCAGCCGGCAGGTTTTCGATGTACAGGTGCTTAAGGCCTTGCTCGGCCAAGGCCTGCATGTTTTCGATCAGTAGCTGCTTACTGGCAACGCTGGCGTTGGCGGCACCAATGATCAGTCCCTTCTTGATGGGGAACAGGGTGGCGAGCACATTGGAGGCGCTTGAGTCGGCTGCCAGTTCCGGCAAACCTGTGCGGTTGGGGCGCGCGGGAGGTGAGCTGAAGAGCGCCTCTGCATCCTCGGTCAGCTGTTTGACCTGGTTGGAATAACTTTCACGCAGCAGTCTCGTGGCGTAATAGGTTGTACCTTGTGAGGCCTGCGCAATCACTTCGTCCGACTCCATTCGCCAGAAGCCAGCCACGAGTACCCTCCTGAAGATTGCGCCCTGGTCGGCTGAAATCTCGTAACCGGCCAGTGCCTGCTCAACGTCTTCCTGGAGCACCTGATACTTCTTGCGCCCCCCGCCTGCAACCCCGGAACGAACCCAACGGCCCTCGGCATTCTGGTTGACCAGGCGCGCGGTTGAATGCATTTGCCCGGTGAGCGAGTCATAGCGATACAACAGATGACGGCCAAAGGCATCCGGGGTGCCCTTGACCCAGAACGTGTGGGTGTCGAAAAGCACGGGGTTCATATCGCTCGACAAACCCAGGCCCGGTGCTTTGAGCAGCAAGGCCTGTTTTGCCGCTTTAGTGGCCGGCCTGATCGCCAGCGTGTTGAGCGGGCCTTTAAGTGCCGGGCGGAAGTCGAACAAAGCCGCACCGCCCAAATTGGCCATGTAGCCGATAAAGTGGTGCAAGGCCACCCCCTTGTCGCCCTGGTGGTAGGCATTGATGGCAAGCATAGCGTCCTTGAACGCGAGCAGGCCGCCCACGCCCAGGCTCAACGCAGGAAAAGGCACCGTGGCGATGGCCGTGACCAGCTCTACGCAGGTCCACACAATGCCCATGATCATGTCGGTACGGTTGACCGTGGTGGCCGCCACATCATCTATTTTGCGCTGCAACACCATGTTGTAGAGCTCATGGCGCAGGTCGGCCAGGGGCGTGACATGGGCTATCGGGTCATAGCGTGCGGGGCTTGGGGTCGTACGATCAATCGTCTCGGGCAATCCCTTGCGGGCCGCTTCCAGAAAATTCGTGATGCGGGTCCTGGCTTTGACCGCCACCCTGGCAAGGAGATAATTCGACACACCGTCGACTTTTTTCAGCCAGTAGTTGAACAGCTTCGCCTCACGCACGGCGATGCCATCGGGTGCGTTAGGGCTGTACAACAGCACCGGGTTGTCCGCATGGCTGAACAGGTAATTGCCGATGACCCATTCGCCGTCCAGCATCAGCCGATGCACCTTGTAGCGGTTGCGGGTCGCCACTGTCGTGTCGCCAAGGCTGTCGATGGCATGTTCCAGCCAGGTCAGGTCGACCTGGGCGATGTGACCGCGCAGCCGGCACTCCAGCGCCGCTTGCTTCATCTGCAACTGGTTGATCACCAAGGTGATGTCGCGCCGCTCGGTGTAACCTGGGCTGGTTGCGCTCTGCAGCTTGGCGCGAATTTCATCGATGTAGGCCTGGCCGACCCACACACCGGTCACCGCGCGTGCAACGTTCTGCGGGGTCAGACGGCTCAGGTCAACTCCGCTCGGCCCACTGAAAGTCGCCGAGGTGGAGAACTTGGGGTCAATGAAGCCGACGTTATCCTGGTAGCCGTCTCTGTATAACTGGGTGTAGGAAATAGCGGCTGGCATGCCGCCCAACAATGGCCAAGGCGCGGAAACGTACACTGTGTCCGGGTCGATATCATTCTGGCTACGGCCCAGCAGCGTGTTCAGGCTGAGTGTGGCCTTTTCGTGCACAAAGGCGTTGAAGGTGATGTCGTTCGCATGCAAACCTTGATCGAATTTATACACGCGTGCGGCGCCTGCAGCGTCATCCGCCAGGCCTGTGAGCCGGGCGCGGTCTGCCGCCGAAGCAGAGCGATACCACAACGGGGTGGTGTAGTCGTAGTCGTCCACCGCTGCGCTTTGTGAATGAACCACCATGGCATCCAGGCACGCCGTGTAAGTGCACAACGAACCGAAGGTTACCTGCGCATGCTCCTGCGCGTCGGGCTTGAAGCTCAGCCCCGCGAGGAACGTAGCCATTTTCGGGCGAAAACGCAGCGGGCATTGCTCCAGCACGTAGTCGCTCATGGTCCGGCCACTGCGCCGGGTTTTATCGTCCGCCCAACCGACGATATGCGCCTGGCACTCGCGCTCGCTCGAGAAGGCTATAAACGCTTGCTCGCGGGGGCTTTCGGGGGTGCACAACAGCAAGCGTCGGGTTTGACCTTCTGCATCGTTCTCACGCAATAGCCACAGGTCCTTGAGTTGCGCGCCATGCAGCAGCACGGTTTGCGCATGCAGGTGCGGGCGTGTGCCGGCTCGCAGGTCTTCGAACAACGCGTAGTCCGCCGGGCTCAAGTCGTCTCGCAACCTTGCAACATAAGCGAGCAACACCAGCCGGTGATCAAACAGATCACGGGTTGCCTGTTTGAATTCAGGCAGGGCCTGCACGTCTTTTTGCAACGCGGCAAACTCCAGGCGCGGCTGCAGGCCCGACGCGCGGACCGTATCCAGCAGGCTTTGCGCAGTCAGCTCGGCAAGGTGGCCCTGCGGTGGCTCGCCCGCATAGCGCAAGGTGGCGCGGGTCACGCCGGGCAGCTCATCGCCGGTCAACAACCCCAAATAGCTCAACTCTGTCAGGTTGCGCATACGCGTGTAGCTGCCAACGTTGGGCAGCTGATTTCGGGTGACGACTTGCACAAGTTGCGGGTCCAGGTCATGCAGCTCCAGTTCTTCGTCCAGGTACTCGGTCAACTGGTAGTTCGCCAACGCCTGGGGGGAAGCGGCCGGCCCCAGCAGATCTGCAAAGGTCTCGCGGGCCTGATTGTAGGCATGGATGAGGCGACTCAAGGTGGCCTGACGCGTCGGGTCAGCGCTGCGATACCAATCCGGCAGGCTGTTGTACAGGCTTCGCTCCAACAACTGTTGCTGCCTGAACGCCAGGCGTAATGACACGTCCGGGAGCGCAGCCTCTATCGCGTTTTCCAGTGCCGATTTCAGCAGCAGCGCATCGTGCAGCGGGTTGTCGACCAGGCTCAAGGCCCAGTCGATGTCCTGGCGACGTTTTTCGAGCACCGCGTCGTAGGTGTGTTCGAAGAGTGGCTTGCCTTCAATCGGCAGCAACTGCAGGGGCCAGATACCGGCTACATCCAGCGCCTGGTAACGCACCGGCAAGTGCCGGCAGAGCTCTTCGCGGCCCGCCGGCAGCGCCAGCATTGCCTTGAGGCCCTGGTCGAGTTCCGCCAAAGATTCAAAGGTTTCCAGACCTCGATTGGGGGTAAATAACAGCACTTGGCCGAGGTCCTGGGCCGATGTCAGGTTATCCACGCTGGGGCTGGACTTACGCGTGAGGACGAAGGCGCCCGCAAACTCCACGGTCTTGCCCTGGTAACTGAAATTGAGCGAGTACATGCCCGGCCGAAAGGTCGGGCCTTTGGCACAGTCTTCAACCATGCGCTGTTCGGCGGGGGACAGCAGGTAATCCCGCACATCCAGCCTGGCCTGTTGTTCCAGCGCGCCAAGGCCGGCCACCTGGGTGAGATAGCTCTTGCGACCTTGACCGTCCACCGTGCTGGTTTCGTCCAGGTCTTGCAGCTGTGTATTCAGGTCAGCCTTGAGCGTGGCCAGCAGCGCTTTGCCCACCGCCTCGGTGAGGTCTGCCTGAGTCAATGCCTGGAACAGCCTGCGCGACTGGTTCAGGAACTGTTGGTTGGCGCGGATCAGGGTACTGTTCAGCGACTCCAGCGCGACAAGTTCGGCCGGCAATACCACGGGAAGCTGGGCTTGGGCGCGCAGATCTGGGTCGATTTCAAGTAAATGAGTACGTATTTCCTGAAGCGTCGGTAAGGCTGAATGGGTATTGGGCGTGCTCATGGGCACTGTCCTTATGCTGATGAAATGAACCCTCAGCTTGAGGCGGGACCTGGGTGTGTCGGCGGTAATTATTCAAGGTGCCCAATGGCATTGCATTCAAACCGCACATGGGGATTACTGTACGCCGAGCCCTATTTCGAGACAGCCCGCCCTGTTTGAACTCGCCGCCCTCCTCACCTACGTCGCCGTGGTGATCGGTCTTTTCCTGATCCCTGGCTATCGCTATCCGGCCGTTGAGCCGCAGGTTGAAGGGGCTTTCGAGGCTGCGTCGGCGGGAAGGCAAAATCATCGGCACGCTGTTTATGGGGCTCGGGCTTAAAGTAGCGTTTCAGCAGCGATAGGCCGCACGTTGAACTAACCCTCTGGAGCCCCTTGATGTCACCCACCAAACGCGACAACGCCCGCCTCGAACGCCGACTGGTCGCCACCCTGACCGATGCGTGCGAAACGGCAAAAGCCCAAATCCCAGGCTTTGACTGGTTGACCCATACGGTCGACTACGCCGCCTTCCCCCAGAGCCTGCGCGTAATCTGGGTGTTCGACACCCGGACGAACAAAGACCAGGCCCTGGCGACCGGTGCCGGCCAACGTATGCGCGAGCTGACCGCCGCTGCGCTGCATGACGCTGATGTGGCTGCGGTGAACATTGATCGCTGCGTGCGCTTTGACTCTGAAGAGGAATGCAGCGCCCAGCACGGCGGCGATTGGCGTCGGCGCTTGGCGTGATGCCCGTTCGACTGCCACCTCTGATTGGCGGTGTTTGCCTGGAAGCCACCCCTTAACTACTGGATAATGCCGCCTCGCCTTCTCCGATAAGGACATCCCCCGTAATGAAGTTGCCCGCCCTCCTCCTGGCTGCTGCCGTGCTGCCGGCCTTCGCCTATGCCGACGACGCTGCGCTGACCGACACCCTCAAAGCCTTCACCCGCTGCGACGCGAGCTTCTTCAGCAGTCTGAACACTCACCGCGATGCCTGGCAGGCCTATGCGCCGCTGCAGCAGGAAAAGAACTTCACCTGGATCGCGGTCAGAAACCGCGCGGACCGCAAGGCCAGCCAAGTACCGGTCAGCACGCCGCCCATCGCAGGTTTGAAGCTGTTGTCGTATGCCGATGAGGTCACCGACCTCGGGCCGTTGGGGCTCTACTATTACTGGGGGTTTGTGGTGGACGGCGGCGTCGACGAGGTTGCCCAGCGCCTCGCGCCGCTGCTGGAACAACGCGGCGCACTGCAAAAAGGCGACAAGGAATACACCCGCAGCGAGCTCAAGGTCGGTAACGGCTGGCAGTCGATCAAACCCCAACCGGGCAAGGCGCCGGGCACCCGGCAGGTGGAGCGGGTATTGATTGTGGAGGCGGAAGGTAAGCAAGGCACGCAATCGCGCGTCAGCTGTTCGGTACAAGGCGGCGTGAATGCCGGGCTGCTGGCGCAGTTGCGTCCGGACATCGCGCCGGTCGACTACCCACGCACCCAGATCGAAACCAGCTTCACCGAGGTCGACGTACCGGCCAACGTGCGCCAGCGCCTCGACTCCCCCCTGCTGCAACCGAAGTTCAAAACGTTGAACTACAGCTACCTGTCCAAGAAAGGTGATGGCAGCAAAGACCTTCCGACCTCGGTCACCTTCAAGGCTGAGGGTGGCTTGCTGGTGAAGAACGAGGCCTACGGCAACACCTTCAACGTTGATCGCCTGACGCAAGCGGACCTGATTCAGTTGAAGTCGAAAATGAATGGCGTCGGCGATGGGCGGGTGCTGCAAACCCGCGAAGTCGAGCTGAACCTGCCGACCAGCTGGGCGCCGGGCCAGACGCTGAGCACCCGCCTGCACATGGTGAATGTGCCTGCCCGCCCGACCGACAAACCCTACGAAACCACGTTGACCTGCAAGGTCGGCGAACGCATCCCGGCGCGTCAGGTGTTTGCATCGTTGACCGGAGATGCCATCAAGCTGGCGTGCGACCAGGGCGACTACAAAACCTCGCGGGTGTTTATCGAGGACCTGGGCGTCGCGCTGACGCTGGAGTCAACGTCGAGCGAAACGCACTATGTGAATGAAATAACCGCGGTAGAGGTCGTGCGCTGATCGACGCCCCTTGTCGTGGCGAGCGGGCTCGCCACAAGGGTTGCGTCTGCCTCCTGAGCCCTTTTACTTGGCAAACGCGTACTCGCCGCCCTGCTCCACCGCCTTGCGATAAGCCGGGCGTGCCTGGAAGCGTTGCACCCATGCTGCCAGGTTCGGGTAAGCCTGCAACTTGCCCTGCGCCTTGGCGATTTCGCCGATAAAGCTCATCTGGATATCCGCGCCGCTCAGCTCATCACCCACCAGGTACGGGGTATCGGCCAGCACATCGTTCAGGTAGCCCAGATAGTTGGCCAGCTCCGATTCGATGCGTGGATGCAGCGGCGCACCCGCCTCACCCAAGCGGCCAACGTAGAGGTTGAGCATCAGCGGCAGCATGGCCGAACCTTCGGCGAAGTGCAGCCATTGCACGTATTTGTCGTAAGTGGCCGTGGCCGGGTCGGGTTGCAGGCGGCCTTGGCCGTGGCGGCGGATCAGGTAGTCGATGATCGCAGCGGACTCGATCAACACGAGGGAACCGTCTTCGATGACCGGGGACTTGCCCAGCGGGTTGATGGCCTTGAGCTCAGGTGGGGCGAGGTTGGTTTTCGGGTCGCGCTGGTAGCGCTTGATCTCATAAGGCAGGCCGAGCTCTTCCAGCAGCCAGAGAATGCGTTGCGAGCGCGAGTTGTTGAGGTGGTGAACGGTAATCATAAGGGCTCCGCTGAACAAGAGTGGGTATCCAGATAAGAGACTACGCTGTCGCGGTGGAGTGCCATGGATTAATTCGCGACCATTGCCCACAACGACGCGCCGACGCCGGTGATGCTCTCCCCGGCAATCAACCCGGCCGCGGCGGTAATCGCGAAGCGTTCGGTCACGCTCGGCCAGCGACAGCTCACCAGCCACGTCAGCACCGCGCCGAGGGCCATCATCACGGACACCGAGGCAGGCAGCACGAACGCCAGCCCCAAGGCGGCGGCGCTGGGCAAATACCGCGCGCGCTGGGCGGGCAAGGTGCTGTCGAGAACCCCTAACAGCCCCCCCACCGCTCCCGCCAGACCAATTGCCCAGCGAATGCTCACCGATAATGAATCCAGCCCATGAGTCAAGGTTTGCGCCACGGCTTTCCAGGTGGCGACCGCAGGTGCCGGCCACTCTTCGGTGAGCAGCATGCTTTGCGGATCGGGGATCAATGCCAGGTAAGCAAACACACCGACGATACTGCCGACGAAAATCCCCAGGATCTGCGCGATCACTTGCTTGCGCGGCGTGGCGCCAATCGCCTTGCCGACCTTGAAGTCGTTCATCAAGTCGGTGCATTGCCCAGCCGAGCCACCCGCCGTGTTGGCGCTCATCAGGTTGATCGGCACCTGCCCCGGCGCGACGATGCCGAAGCTCAGCTGGGACAGTTGCCCGATCGCGCCAATCGGCGGAATGCCGGTGGCGCCCACCACCCGCGCGGCCACGGCAGCCAGGCAGATCGCCAGGGGAATGGTCAACAAGGCCATCCACAGGTTGATACCGAACAACAGCGCCTGCAGGCTCACCACCAAGACAATTGCCAGGGCAAAACCGGCGGCTGGTCCTGCCTTGGGAATCGCCCAGGGTGTACCGCCGCGGGCCTTGGTGGACTTATGCAAAGCCAACAGGCGAATCGCCAGCGAGGCCAGCGTCGAGCACACCATCAAGCTCACGCCGGGCCACAACAACCATTCCACCAGCGCGGCGAATTGCGGGCCGCTGCTGCCTGCCGGCACGGTTACCAGGCCTTGCGCCAACAGCCACGGCCCCAAGCCACCCCAGGCGAGCAAGGCACCGAGCAGCAGGGTCAGGCCCACGCGAATACCGATGATGGCGCCGAAGCCGAGCAACAGCAGCGAAGGGTCGGCGGTAAAGGTCAGGCGCTCCAATTGCGCGCTGGGCGACCACCGTGGGAAAACCCACAGGAAGGTGTCCACCCACTTGACCAACCCCGACAGCAACGCGGCGCTGAGCAGCACCTTCAAGCGCGTGGCAGCTTCGCGGCCGTGGTTGTAGATGTGCAGCAGGGTCTCCAGGGTGGCCATGCCTTCGGGGAATTTCAGTGCTTTGTCATTGAGCAGTGACGGGCGCAGATACCAGGCGATCCAGATCCCGAGGAAGCTCACCGAGAACACCCAGGCGATCATCGGCAAGGCGTCCAGCGTGTTGCCCGTCAGCAAGGTGTAGGCCGGGATCGGCGCCACCAACCCACCAGAGATAATCGAGGCGGCGGCCGAGGCGACGGTCTGGTTGATGTTGCTCTCGTGCAGTGTCCACGGCAGTTGCCCAGGGTTGCGCCTGGCCAGGCCTTGCCAGATGGCGTAGCCGACCAGCAAGGCAATGATCGACATGTTGAACGACCAGCCGATCTTGAGACCGGCGTACACATTGGAGGGGGTCAGCAGGATGCCCAAGACGATCCCGGTAATGACCGCGCGCAGGCTCAGTTCGCGTTCAACCGGGGCGTTCGGGGCGGGCATTGGCGGGGTTGAAGGCATGCGGATTCCTTTCGGCAACGAAACAGGGCGACTTGATAAGTGAGCCCTGTTGAGGCTGAAGGTTCATCAACCGCGTGGTGTTTTCAGCAAACGCCAGCAAGTTTCGAAAGCCAGAGCGCTTCCTGTGGGAGCGGGCGTGCCCGCGAAGACGCCGGCCCAATAAACATCGATGTTGACTGAACCACCGCTTTCGCGGGCAAGCCCGCTCCCACAGGGGATCTGCGCTCGACTGAAGGGCATTGGGGCAAGCCCGCTCGCCACAGGAGGCATGATCAGCTCAAGCGAAACCGTGCGGTGTTTTCACTCAACGCCCGGCTACCTTTGCTCAAGGTATCCGCCGCCTGGTTCACCGCCCGTGCGCCGTCCAGCAAGCGACCTGCCGCTTGATCGACCTGCTGAATGTTGCCGCTGACCTCATCCGCCGTCGTCGCCTGCTCCTCTACCGCCGCCGCAATCTGCGCCAGGGTGTCGGTAACGTTTTGCACCGCGCCGGCAATCTCGCCCAGGCGTGTGCCCAGGCCGGTGACGGACTCGGCATCGGTCAGCGCCTGATCGCAGGCGGCGCTCATCAGCGTGACCGCCTGGCTGACCGTCGCGCGCAGGCTGTCTACCGTGCCGGCGATTTGCGCCGTGGAGGCCTGAGTGCGTTGCGACAGGCTGCGCACTTCATCCGCTACCACCGCAAAACCGCGGCCCTGCTCGCCGGCGCGGGCGGCTTCGATGGCAGCGTTGAGCGCCAGCAGGTTGGTCTGTTCGGCAATGCCGCGAATGGTGTCGACCACCGACTGAATCTGCTGCCCTTGCTGGCTCACCTGTTCCAGCGCGTTGGCCGTGTCGGTCAAGCGCTGGTTGAGTTGCTGGATACTCGCCGTGGTGCGCTGGCTGTCGCGGCTGCTGTCCTCAGCAATGCGGCGGGTCTGCTGCGCGCTGCCGGCGGCCTGTTCACAGCTTTTGGCGACGCCCATCGAGGTGGCGGCCAGTTGCGTGGCGGCTGCGGCGATCTGGCTGATCTGGTGTTGCTGGTCTTCGACTTCGGTGAGGGTGCTGCCCGATTGCGAGTTGAGGGTGAGCACCGCTGAACCAAGCTGCTGGGTTTCATGGTTGACCCCCAGCAGGCTGGTGCGCAACTGCACCACGGCGACATTGAGCGCGGTGCTGATCGCCGCCAGTTCATCGCGGCCTTCCACCGCCACCTCGACACACAGGTTGCCGTCGCGCAGGGACTCGGCCAGCGTAGTGATGCTACTGGCACTGCGACGGATCGAGGCTTGCAGACAGATGAACAAGTACAGCGCAGCGAGCGCCAACAGGCTGAACGTTGCGGCCACCGGAATAAACTGCTTGAGCGAGCGGTCGCGGTAGTAACTCAAGCGCTCATCCAGCGAATGCAACGACTGGCTGCGCAACGCGCCCAACGTGCCGAGCACGCTGTCGACACTGCGGTCGAAGCTGGCGGTGTCGAGCTTGATGGTGCCGCCAAACACACCGTCGTCCAACGCTTTGAGTTCGCTGTCGAGCAACTGCAGGCTGGTGTCGTATTGCGCCGTCCACGGCTCGATCCCTGGGTATTGCTTGGCTTTGAGCGAAGCGGCGGCCTTGGCCAACTGGTCCCGCGCATCGCCGATACGGCCGCGCAGGTCGCGCATCTGCAAACGGCTTTGCAAGGTGAACTGCCCCGAGGCAATCGACGACTGCCCAACACTGGCCGTGCGGCCGATGCGTTCGATCAGGTCTGGCGTGTGCTGGGTGGAAATCTGCATCAGCAGGTAAGTTTCCAACCAAGGGTCGAGGATCAGCCCTGCGTCCTGGGTGATCTGCTCGCGCAGGGTTTGCAGCGCGGTCAGGGCGGTGGTGAAGCGGTCATAGCCGTCCGGCCACCAGCCCACGGTGCGCAGCGACTGAGTGTCCATGCCCTTGACCGTCGCCTGCAAGGCGTCGAAACGCGCCAGCGTGTCTGCGCTGGCGTTCTGGGTTTTGAGCGAGTCACCCAGGGTTTGCAGGCTTTGCAGAATGATTGGGCTGCCGGCATCGACCTTGTCCATCGCCGCCTGTGCTGCGGCTGTTGGGGTGTGCAGGATATCCAGCGCTTTCCAGCGCGCCGCCTGGTTGCGCTGCGCCGTCAACTGACCATCCAGCGTGTCCAGGGCCAATAGCTGATGAACGCCGGACTGTTCGCTGTAAATTACCCCAAGTTTGTCGCGAAAGTCCTGGCCAATCAGCCACAGGCTCCCGGCCAGGGGCAGCATGAACAGGAAAAACAGGATCTGAAACTTGCGCGCGAAACCGAAACGGCCAAGCAGGCGGATACCCGGTGATAAAAGACTGTGCATGGCCGACCACTCCCTAAAACAACCTAGAAATGACTAGAAGCAAAATGCCATGTCATTGATTGAGAAGGCACTAGCAAGATACGGGCCGTAGGTAACAGGCCGCGAAATAGGCGGCTTGGCGCATTGAAAGCGCAGTGACGTGCGCGAAAATGGGGCAAAAGCACTCACCGTGCAGAGTGGAACGGTAACTCGGCTTTCCAGAGACGCGTGCTTGCCCTAGAGTTCCACCCGCACAGGCTGGCCCGACTTAGCCTGCAAGGACCTTTAAAATCGCCATGGACATCCAACCCCCTTGAACAAGAAACAACGCGACGACATCAGCAAGCTCCTCAGCTACGTGCTGCGCCACGCCCCCGAATCCATGGGTATCGCCCTGGACAGCGATGGCTGGACCGACGTTGATGGCCTGATCCATAACGCCAATCAACACGGCCACACCTTTGATCGCCAAGCCTTGCTCGACGTCGTCGAGACCAACGACAAAAAGCGCTTCACGCTTTCAGACGACGACCAGCGCATCCGTGCCGCACAAGGGCACAGCACCGCGCAGGTTCAGGTGCAGCACATCGAGAAGGCGCCGCCCGCTCAGCTCTACCATGGCACTGCCAGCCGCTTCATGGCTTCCATCGAAGCGCAGGGCTTGATCCCCGGCAGTCGGCACCATGTGCACCTGACCGACAACCCCGAGACAGCGCTGGCCGTTGGCAAGCGCTATGGGCAGCCTGTGCTGCTGACGGTTGATGCGCGTGGCATGAGCCAGGCAGGCGTCAAGTTTTATCAGGCAGACAATGGCGTGTGGCTGGTGGAGTCGGTGCCGGCGACCTATTTGACCAGCCTGTACTGACTGAAATTATTGATGTGATCATCCAGGTTGTCCTCAAGCATCATCCGGTACTGGTCACAGAAATACTTCAGCATCGCCTCCCGCGCATCCGCCATTTCGGCGCCGGACTTGAAGTTGCGTGCACTGGCCCAGGCATTGAAACGCGTGGTGCCGAACATCATCGAGGCGCTGACCTCACCGAGGTTTTCGCAGGTTTTAAGCTGCTCGTTCGACAGTTCGATATGTGCGTCTGCACGATCGTAAAAGGCTTGGTCGGTGGCGTCGGCCATGGCGGGAGTCCTGGGTGAGCAAATAATGGCAGCTATTGGAGCATATCCGGCCGCCCGATAGGAGACGCCTCCGGGTGGAGGCGTCTTACGCCAAACCCGGCGCCTTCCCGGTAAGCCCCGCCGCACGGCTTCGAAGCGTTACAAGCGGCCTTTAAACCAATGGCGTCAACTGACTCAACTGCGCAGGCGTCGGAAACCCCAGGGTTCGATAGCGCGCCGGGTACAAGCTCGCCGGCGCCAACAGGTCACCCAACTTGGCCTCAAGCTCATCCCATTCGACCAACTGGGTCTGGGCGGTGCCGTCGGGCTGCAACTGAACCAAGGCGACGCGGTCGGTCTTGGGCAGCAAGGTGTCGACGGTTTCTGTCCAGCTACACATCGAGAAGGTCTTGCCGTTGCTGTCCTTCAACTCAAATACCTTGTAAGACGCGACAAACACATCGACTTTTTGCTCGTCATGGATCGTGTCGAGCTGCTCTTTCTGCGCGTGGTAATTGCCTTGCAGCAGCAGGTGTTCGAGGCTGGCCATGCGCGCCTGGAGCGTTTCATCCTGGCTGATGAAGGGCACGATCCGTTGATCGTCGTAGGTGTAGACCTGGCTGGAAACCGCACGCCCGGCTTCCATGGCCTTGAAGCTGACCTCAACCATATGGCGAATGCCCTCTTCATCCTTGTCACCGGTCACCATCAGGATGTCGCGGGTCGGGATCATGAACACCGGGCGGCCTTTGATGGCCGCACGCTGCAGGACATCCGGCAGCAGCACGCGGCTGGTGTCGTAGCCGTCGTTCCAGCGGCCGACGTAGAGGCCGGGCACAATTTCATCAAACGCATCCGGGGTTGCCTCGCGCAGGTTGCTGACTGCCACCGCCAGCGCCTCGTCCAGGCTCACGCCCCAGTTTTCCTTCGGCCCTTCAGTGAGGGTGGAAGTGGTCTCTGGGTAGTCCACCGCCAGCAAGGTCACGCAGTCTTTGCCGAGTGTTTGGTGGACCGCGGCGAAAGGCGCGTCCCAGCCTTCGCTTCGCACGTGATACAAGCGCACTTCTTCCAACATCGCCAGGTTACGAATCACCGGCCGTAACAGCGGCCTGACGTCTTCAAAGGTTTGCGGCGTTTCCTTTTTGTAGCTGAGCAGCGTCGATACATAACCTTTCAACACCTCAGCTTTGTGCGCCTTGTCGGCGCTCTGATAATCATTGAAAGCGTTATGCAGGTTGAAGTAGCCGCCGTCGCCATGCTTGAGGCGGAACTCTTTGGGCACGTACTCAAGAGGTTCGCTGAAACCGGCGTCACGCGCGGCCTTGATGACTTTCTCAGCGAATGCGTCTTCGGTCAGGGGGCGATTGAAGAGTTTATCGAGCAGGGAGCCGAACATGCGCAGAGTCCTCCATGAGTGCGGGCGGTGTCCATCATGGGCGGTGCAAGAGAGCGCGTAAAGCACCCGCCCAGGTTGTGTGACCAAGATCACGGCGGGCGGTTCAAGCCAGCAATTGGGTAATCCATCGCGCCTGCTGCTCGATTTCCTGCACTTTCGCCTGCGGGACTGCCTGGCGCGCCTGCTCGAAGCTGGCCAGGGTCTTGTGCTTCTGGCGCAGCATACGCTGCCACTTGGCCAGGAACTGCGGGCTGCGCGCCTGCATTTGCAGCGGGCCGAAGTACAGCTGTTCGGCGGTGTAGGTCACCGGCTCGGCGCGCTCGGCGACGATAATTTCGTAATAGAAGCGATTTTCCTGCAGCAACTCTTCAAGCAGGATGCGATAGCCGTTGTCCATTAACCATTGGCGCAGGGGTTGCTCGCCGCCGTTGGGCTGCAGAATCAGGCGTTCCTGGCCGCCAAGGTGGACTTTGCCGCTGTCGAGGATGTCACGGATGGTCTCGCCGCCCATGCCGCAGAGGCTGATCGCAGTGACCCTGTCGCCAGGCTCGATCGCCGCCAAACCATCCGCCAGACGCACGCTAATGTGCTGCTCCAGGCCGTTGTCGCGCACGGTGCGTTGGGCCGCGTGGAAGGGCGTGGTCGTCACCTCCCCCGCCACTGCCGCCGCGATCACGCCGCGGCGCATCAATGCCACCGGCAGGTAGCCGTGGTCCGAGCCGATATCGGCCAGGCGCGCGCCGACCGGCACGTGCGCCGCCACGCGCTCCAGGCGCATGGACAAAGTGTGTTCGTTCAACTGCAGTTCCTTATCAGCACGCTATTACTCACCCGAAAACCGATCCCGGCTATTGGTCAGGTGCAACACCATGGCAGCCCGCGCCGCATCCGGGTCCTGGCGTTTGATGGCATTGAAGATCGCCTCATGCTCCAGGTTCGCCAATTGCCCCAGCTTGGCAAAATCCGCACCGCCGCGTTCGGCACCCTTGACCTGGGTGCGCGGGATCATTGCATTGCCCAGGTGCAGCATGATCTCCGTGAAGAACGTATTGCCCGTGGCCTCGGCGATCAGTTGATGAAAGCGCTTGTCCTCGTCCACGCAACTGTCGTTGTTCGCCAGCGAGGCCTGGTAGTCGTCCAACGCTTCGCGCATGCGCGCCAGTTGCTCGTCACTCCTGCGCAGGGCGGCCAGCGCCACGGCCTGCACTTCCAGCCCGAGGCGCAACTCAAGCATGTTGCGCACGCTGGCGACCGTGTCCACATGCAAACGCAAACCTTGCTGGGCATGTTGCGCCAACACAAACGTGCCGATGCCGTGGCGCGTCTCCACGAGCCCCGAGGCCTGCAGCTTGGAAATGGCCTCGCGGACCACCGTTCGGCTCACGCCATGCTCAAGCACGATGGTGGATTCCGACGGCAGTTTTTCACCGGTTTTGAGCTGGCCAAGCAGGATGCGCTGGGTCAGCGCATCGACCACACCTTGGGCCAGGTTGTTGGGGCGTCTACGGGCAAGGGTTCCGTTTTCAATGGGCATCGCTAGGGTCCACGGGGTTGGGCTGGTGGGAGCTTAACACCCTGTTTGACGGCGACGTTCGGCTGATTCAAAAAACCCTCTACTTGTATGACAACCTATCTTAGCCAAGAACAACCCAACACCCGCCGCCATCGCGCTGCTGAGGACGTTCGCTTCTGGCTCACACGGATAAAAGGCATTAAAACTCCAGCAAATAGTGGGCAAATAACCAAAACAGCTATCCAGCCACTGCCCTTATAAGAACAAAAACACACGTCATTGCATTGCGAACCCAAGAAAAGCACTTGTATGATGTCTATCAACAAAACACGCAAACCCACATAAAAACAAATCCGGGGGAGTTTTGAATTGTGAACAATTCAAGCCATGCATCTGTCGCTCCAGAAAGTGATTCGGTCCTCGCGCGCGCCGTGAGCAAAGTGAAGGGCCATGTGCTCCCACTGTTCGTGATCATGTTCATCCTCAACTACATTGACCGGGTCAATATCGGCTTCGTGCGCACGCACATGGAGCATGACCTGGGCATCGGCGCGGCTGCCTACGGCCTGGGTGCCGGGTTGTTCTTTATTGGCTACGCGCTGTTTGAAGTGCCCTCCAACATGCTGCTGCAAAAGGTCGGCGCACGTATCTGGCTGACCCGCATCATGTTCACCTGGGGCATCGTCGCCACGCTGATGGCGTTTATCCAGAACGAAACCCAGTTCTACATCCTGCGCTTTCTGCTGGGTGTGGCCGAAGCCGGGTTCTTCCCTGGGGTGATCTACTACTTCACCCGCTGGCTGCCCGGCGTGGAGCGCGGCAAGGCCATTGCGATCTTCCTCAGTGGCTCGGCGGTTGCCTCGCTGATCTCCGGCCCGTTGTCGGGCGTGCTGTTGCAGATCGAAGGCTTCGGCTTCCACGGCTGGCAATGGATGTTCGCCATCGAAGGCCTGGCCTCCGTGGCGCTGGGGTTCTTCGTGTGGTTCTGGCTCGACTCCAAACCCCACGACGCCAAATGGCTGACCCGTGAAGAACAGGACACCTTAGTCGGCGCCATCGACCAGGAACAGCGCGAGCGTGAAGCGCTGACCACGGTCAAACCGACCATCGGCAAGCTGCTCAAAGACCGTCAGATATTGCTGTTTTGCGCCTTGTACTTCTGCATCCAGCTGACGATTTACGCCGCGACCTTCTGGCTGCCGAGCATCATCAAAAAGATGGGTGACCTGAGCGACATACAGGTCGGTTTTTTCAACTCGATCCCGTGGCTGATCTCGATCATCGCCATGTACGCCTTCGCCTCGCTGTCGGGCAAATTCAAGTTCCAGCAAGCCTGGGTTGCCGCCGCGCTGTTGATTGCCGCCGCGGGCATGTTCATGTCCACCACCGGCGGGCCGATCTTCGCCTTTGTGGCGATCTGCTTTGCGGCCATCGGTTTCAAGTCCGCCTCGTCACTGTTCTGGCCCATCCCCCAGGGCTACCTGGATGTGCGCATCGCCGCCGCCGTGATTGCGCTGATCAACTCCATCGGCAACCTGGGCGGCTTCGTCGCACCAACCACCTTCGGCTTCCTGGAACAGACCACCGGCTCGATCCAGGGCGGCCTCTATGGCCTGGCCGGCACCTCGCTGCTGGCTGCAATCCTGGTGTTCTTTGCCAAGACCTCGCCCTCTGCCGTGTTGGCCTCCCCAAGCGTTGTGCCAACGGGCACCGCCCTCAGCAAACCTCTTTGAGCTTACTTAGGAAATTGCCATGAATACCCCTGTAGTCACCCATTTCCAAGTCATCCCGGTGGCGGGCCACGACAGCATGCTGCTCAACTTGAGCGGCGCTCACGGGCCGTTCTTTACCCGCAATATCGTGATTCTCAAGGACAGCAGCGGTAACACCGGCGTGGGCGAAGTACCGGGTGGCGAACGCATCCGCGAAACCCTGGAAGACGCGCGCAGCCTGGTGGTCGGCCAACCCATCGGCCAGTACCAGCGCATCCTCAACCAGATGCGCAGCACCTTTGCCTCCCGCGATGCCGCCGGCCGTGGCCTGCAAACCTTTGACCTGCGCATCACCATCCATGCCGTCACCGCCATGGAAGCGGCGCTGCTCGACCTGCTGGGGCAATTTCTCGAAGTGCCAGTGGCCGCCTTGCTCGGCGAAGGGCAGCAACGTGACGCGGTAAAAATGCTCGGTTACCTGTTCTACGTCGGCGACCGCACGGCGACTAACCTGGCCTACCGCAACGAGGCTGACGCCGATGACGCGTGGTTCCGCTTGCGTCACGAGAAGGCCATGACCGCCGAATCCGTGGTGCGCCTGGCCGAGGCCGCCAAAGCCAAGTACGGTTTTAACGACTTCAAGCTCAAAGGCGGCGTCTTGAGTGGCGATGAAGAAATCGAAGCCGTCACCGCGCTGGCCGAACGCTTCCCGGATGCGCGCATCACCCTCGACCCGAACGGTGCCTGGTCACTCAAAGAAGCCATCCGCCTGTGCCGCGACCAGCACCACGTACTCGCCTACGCCGAAGACCCGTGCGGCGCCGAAAACGGCTACTCGGGCCGCGAAGTCATGGCCGAATTCCGCCGTGCCACGGGCCTTAAAACCGCGACCAACATGATCGCCACCGACTGGCGCGAAATGGGCCACGCGATCCAACTGCAATCGGTGGATATTCCGTTGGCCGACCCACACTTCTGGACGATGCAAGGCTCGGTGCGTGTGGCACAGATGTGCACTGAATGGGGCCTGACCTGGGGCTCGCACTCCAACAACCACTTCGATATTTCCCTGGCGATGTTCACCCAGGTCGCAGCCGCCGCACCGGGAGAGATCACCGCCATCGATACCCATTGGATCTGGCAGGACGGCCAGCACCTGACCAAGCAGCCGCTGAAAATCGAAGGCGGCTACGTGAAGGTGCCCACCAAGCCTGGCTTGGGGGTGGATATCGATATGGACGCCGTGGCGAAAGCCCATGAGGTGTACAAAGGCATGGGCCTCGGGGCGCGGGATGACAGCGTGGCGATGCAGTTCTTGATTCCGGGCTGGCGCTTTAATAACAAGCAGCCTTGCCTGGTGCGCTAAGACTCAAGGACAACGGAGATCGAGGTGGGAGCTGTCGAGCTTCAGCGAGGCTGCGAAAGCTCGACAGCTCCCACATTTGATCTTCGTGATTCGACATCAGGGCTTACCGGCTGCCACCGGCTTGGCCCTTGTCGGCTGATTGACAGCAATCGGCTGCACTGTGAGCTCAACGCCTAACGCCAGCATCAGCTTCTGAATCGTCTCGTAGCGAGTCTTTGAGCCGCCTTTGAGGGTTTTGTACAGACTCTCCCGGTTGACCCCTGCCGCCTCAGCCACCTTGTTTACGCCTTGGGCTTTGGCAACCTCGGCAAGCGCCTTCATGAATATTTGCGGATCTTGCGCCTTCATGCTTTGCGCGAGATAAGCACTGATAACTTCCGGGCTGTCGAGAAAGCGCGAAGCCTCATAAACACGGGTGCCGGACGTATCAAGATCGAGGATCGGCATGTCCTCGGGTTTGAATTTCGATTCGCTCATTTCATTGACCTCTAAGGGCATCGAGGATCTCTTTTGCCCGTGTGATTCCCCGCTTCTGGTCGGTTTTATCGCTGCCCCATAACATCAGGTAAGCGGTAATGCCCGTCCGTACAAAGTAAATTCTGTAGCCCGGCCCGACGAAAACACGCATTTCGCTCAGGCCTTCACCGACGGGCTCGCAATCGCCAAAATTGTGTTCTTCGGCGCGGTCCAGGCGCGTCAGAACAGCCGTTCTTCCCCAGACATCCTTCATACCGTCGAGCCATGTATCGAACTGCGGCGTCCTGCCGATCAAGTTGGTCACAGATTCACATGTAGCCTACTGGCTACTCCTTGCCGATGCTAGTTAATTTTTTGTCCCGGTGCGCACCGGAATAAAAAACCTAGCCCAGCCCAGGCATAATCAGCCTGTCGATACTATTAGCGCTTATTTCCGTTACGTTTAAAGCGCCCGATCAAACAGTGGCGTCACGTCATACCGCTGCTTCAGCATCTGCGCATCCACCAGGAAATCCGCCGTGGCCTGGGCTTCGCTGACAATCGTCGGCGAGATCGGCAGTACCTTGATCGCATCACGCTTGAACCACACTTTGGCAATCTCCGGCGCGGACTGGTTGGCCTTCGACCATGCCTCGGCGTACTCATCGATATGGCTGTTGCTCCACACCCGTGCGCGGGTAAGGCGCGCGACAAAGTCTTTGATGATCGCGCCTTTTTGCGCCAGTGCCGGTTCATACGCAACGATGTAGGTCGGCGCGCTCATCAGGCCCTTGGCGTTGCGGATCAGCGTGCTGCCCTCTTTCTCCTGCAGCGACACATAGGGTTCCCAGGTGCCGAACGCATCGATGTCGCCCTGAGTCAGCGCCAGGCTGGCTTCGGCCGGAAGCAGGTATTTGAACGTCACGCTGTTGCGCGGCACACCCGCTTCGTCGAGGGCTTTGTACGCCAGTTGCTGGCTCCACGAGCCGTTCCAGATCGCAACGGTTTTGCCTTTGAGGTCGGCCACCGACTGAATGCCTTTGCGCGCTACGATGCCCACCCCATCGAGGCTGGTCTGGGTGCTGGCAACCACTTTCACCGGCGCGCCGTTGGCGGCCAGGCTGATCACCGGGGTGTCGCCGACAATGCCCACGTCCAGCGCGCCGCTGGCAACCGCCGAAGCCACTGGGGAGCCGGTATTGAAGCGTTTGAAATCGATTTTATAGGGCAAGTCTTTCAACTCGCCCGACAGTTCAAGGACGATGCGGTTGGAGAAGAACTGGTCGCCTACCGTGAGGGTCAGCGGCTCTGCCGCGTATGCCGATGGGCCATGCAGGGTAAGAGAGGCCAGGCCCAGCAGGGCGAGCAGGTTTCGACGATTGATCATGAATGCAATCCACACAGTTGAGGGCTGACTCAACCATCTGTGGGCGTGCAGTCTGGTGATGAGAAAAAGGGTTTAGAGGTCGCCGAGCGTGGCGCCCGTAGAAGCTAACGCAATAAAAGCGCGGGGTTTAATACTGTTGCGCACTATCGATAGAACCGCTGTGCAGTTCGATAGCGATTTTTCGTATTAAAAACTTTGCGCCCCCTGGGTTAGGGTGGCGTCACCAGACCACTGGACCCCAGCACCTGAGCCACTTTCTGCAAGGTCCATTGCATGTCGATTCCCGCGTTGAATATCTGGGGCGCTGCGCCCTCCGCCCGTTACGAACAACTGGCCGCACCGTTTCGCCCACTCTTTGCCCACATCCTCGCACAAGCCGCCGAAGCCGATCAGACCCGCGCCAGCCTGGCGACAGTGATCCAGCAACTGAACGCCCTCGGCTTGCCGCGTTGGCGCTTGCCCATGAGTGACGGTGGCCAGGACGCGACCTTCGCTGAACTGATCGCGCTGCTCACCGAGCTGTCCGCCGCCGACTCCAACATCACCCAAGCCCTGCGCGGGCATTTCGGTTTTTGCGAGGACGTGCTCTGCGCCAAAGACCTCGCCTGGCGTGCCAAATGGCTGGACCGACTCGGCCAGGGCGCCCTGCTCTCCCCAGGCAGCACTGAAGTCGGCAACCAGACCCGTGGCGACTTTGAAACCCGCCTGCACCGCGACGCCGACGGCACCCTGCGCATCAGCGGCAGAAAGTTCTACACCACCGGCGCGCTTTACAGCGACCTGATCAACACCGTCGCCACCGGTGAGGACGGCGCGGTGTATTCAGTGGTTGTCGACCTCAAGGCGCCCGGCGTGCACATCGTGGATGACTGGAACGGCTTCGGCCAACGCCTCACCGCCAGCGGCACCTGCATCTTCGACAATGCCCCGGTGGAAGACGACCTGCGCCCCACCCACCAACGCTTCGCCTACGGCCAGTCGTTCTATCAGATCTACCACCTCAGCACCCTCGCCGGCATCGCTCGCCGCGCGGCGTTAAGCGGTGCGCAAGAGCTCAGCCAGCGCGCCAGGACGTTCACCACTGGCAACGCCGACACCGCCGCGCAAGATGTGCAATTGCTGCAAGTCATCGGCGAAGTGGCCAGCCAGGCCTACGCCGCGCAAGCCATCACCCAACACGCGGCGCAGCGCCTGGAGCAGACCGCGCAGTATGTGATCGCCCACGAGCAGCCGCTGCACGATGATGACCCGCAGGTGGCATTGGCGGAGTTGGAAGTGTGCCTGGCGGTGAACCCGGTGGTAGATGCCACACTCTCGGCGACCACCGCGCTGTTTGATGCGCTGGGCGCCAGTGCCACGGCCAGCAACAAGGCGCTGGACCGGTTGTGGCGCAATGCGCGTACGTTGGCGAACCATAATCCTCGGGTGTACAAGTCGCGGATCGTGGGCAATTACCTGGTGAATGGCTTGCTGCCGCCGGCGCAGTGGCGGGTGGGTGTGGCCAAGAACTAAGCCCTGCTCAGTTGAAGAAACAACACAGAGCAAATGTGGGAGCGGGCTTGCTCGCGAAGGCGGTGTGTCAGGTCAATATTTTTTACTGGCACACCGCTTTCGCGAGCAAGCCCGCTCCCACATTGGATAGTGGGATGGCCTTACTGGCTCACAAACGCAACCACCTGCTCCAACATCCGATCACACGCCGCCAACTGCTCCACGCTGATGAACTCATCCGGCTTGTGCCCCTGCTCCATACTCCCCGGCCCGCACACCACGGTCGGGATACCCGCGTGGTCAAACAGCCCGCCCTCAGTCCCAAAAGCCACAGTGCCGTATTCGCGCGAGCCGCAGAACTGCGCAACCCATTCGGCCGCCTGGCTTTCGACCGAGGTGGCCAAGCCCGGATAGCTTGATAATTCACTGAAGCTGATCGCGCACTGCGCACTCACCGCCTGCATCGCCGGCAACAGGGTTTGTTCGGCATAGCCGCGCAACTGCTGCGCCACCCGCCAGGGATCCTGCGCCGGCAGCGAGCGCACTTCAAAATCAAACGTGCAATTTTGCGGGACGATATTCAACGCCTTGCCACCGGCTATCACACCGGTTTGCACGGTGGAAAAAGGTGGGTCAAATCGACCGTCAAGCTGCTGCGGCGCCTTGAGTGTTTCACCGAGGCGTACCAGCTCACTGATCAACCGCGCGGCGTATTCGATGGCGTTGACGCCCGACGGCGCATAAGCCGAATGGCACGCCACGCCATGCACTTCACAGCGCATCGCCAATTTGCCTTTATGGCCCAGCACCGGCTTGAGCTCGGTGGGCTCGCCGATCACACACAGCAACGGTTTGACCGGCCGCGCATGAAACCTTTCGATCAGCGAGCGCACGCCCAGGCAACCGACCTCTTCGTCATAGGACAGCGCAATGTGCACCGGCATGCGCAACGGCGCCTGCATCAACGCCGGCACGCAGGCCAGCACACAGGCGATATAGCCCTTCATATCCGCCGTGCCACGCCCGTACAACTTGCCGTCCTTTTCCGTCAGGTCGAACGGCGCCACGCTCCAGCATTGGCCGTCTACCGGCACCACGTCGGTATGGCCGGACAACACAATACCCGGCACCTCAGCCGGGCCGAGGGTCGCCAGTAGGTTGGCCTTGCTCTTTTGCGCGTTGAACACCAGCTCACACGCCACCCCGTGGCCTTGCAAATAGGTGCGTACAAAGTCGATCAAAGCCAGGTTGGACTCACGGCTGGTGGTGTCGAAACGCACCAGTTGCGCGAGCAATTCACGGCTGCTGCTCATCGATCATCTCCCGGCACCGCATAGCCCGGCGCATGTTGCGGGTTGATGGCGCGGTCGATGTAGTCCTGCAGTTGGCTGCGATAAGCCTGCCAGAGCTGGTCGAGGGCGCCGATGGGGTCTTCATCGGCCCAGTCCACACGCAAGTTGACGATGGGCCACAACAGGTCGTCGACCACGATCAACGCGGCCGAATGCACGGGCCCCGCTTCACCGCCCTTGGCCTGGCCGGCATGCATCGCCGCCAGCAGACGGTCAGCCAAGTGCCCGGACGCGTTTTCGAACGCGCGCACCATGGCGCCGATCACAGCAGGGTTGGCAAGCATATTCCCCGCCGCCACACACTGCTCGCCACTCACCGCCGCATGAATGCCAAGGGTTTGCGCGCCGCTGAAATGCGCCGTGCGACCCTGGCTATCAATCACCGTCACCTGGCGATATTGGCTATGCTCCTGCCCGGCCAGCAGCGTTTGCAGTGCTTCACTTGGCGCCATGCCCTGCCCCAACACATCCAGAATCTGCGGGCCCAAACTTGGCAAGGTAATGTTCTGCGAAGCCACCGCGCCCACACCCGGACGCAACCACGGGCAACGTGCGCCCACGGCAATGCTTGAAGAGCTGATCGCGATACCCAACTGGCCGGTCTCGGCACAGCGTGCGACAACGGAAAACGTCATAAAAAGCCCTCAGTCGAGCACCGAAGGGTCGGCGTCGATCATCAACTGCTTCATTTCTTCAAAGTGCTGCTGCGAAAAATCCGCGATACCTTCCCAGCCACGCGCGGTTTTCTCCGCCACTTCATCCGACAACACCCGCAGCGGCTGCCCGGTGGACCACGCCGTCACGAGGATCTGGCAAGCGCGTTCCAGGGTCCAGATATCATCGAAGGCTTCACCGATGGACGCGGCCGTCACCATCACGCCATGGTTGCCCATCAGCAAGCGGCTCTTGCCGTCGAGCAAGCCGGCCAGGCGCGCGCCTTCGGCCTCGGTGTCGGCCATGCCGCCGTATAGCTCATCCACGGCAACGCGGTTGAAATAGCGCGCAGTGTTCTGGTCAATCGCCGGGATATGCGGCTTGGCCAGGCAGGCCACGGCCGTGCTGTAGACCGGGTGCAAGTGCAGCACGGCGCGGGTTTGCGGCAGCAGCCGGTGGATCTGCCCGTGGATCGACCAGGCAGTGCAATCCACGTTCGGGTTGTCGGCGCAGCCAGGGTCATCGGCGTTCAACAGCAACAGGTCACTGGCCCGAATGCGCGAAAAGTGCTTCCACTTCGGGTTGAGCAAAAACTGTTTGCCGTCAGCCGAAACAGCCGCACTGAAGTGGTTGGCCACCGCTTCGTGCATGCCCAGGTGGGCAATGATGCGAAAGGTCGCCGCCAAGTCGATGCGCGCCTGTTCTTCAAGGGATAACGCCATGAATCTGTCTCCGCAAGGCGCGGCCGCAGAAGGCTGCGGCACGCGCAATAGGCTTACTTGGGCATCAGTGCTGCGATGTCAGCATCGGTCGGTGCTTCAAAGTTGTACTTCTTGAGCAACGCTGCGTATTCCGGGGTGGCGCGGTATTTTTCCAGCCCGTCGAGAAGGGCCTTCTTCACGTCGTCATTGCCCTTTTTCACGCCGAAACCGTTGAGCACCGGGTAGATCAGGCTGTCGGAAGAAATCACCACGCGGCTGCCCAGCTTGTCGATCACACCACGGGCTACGGCGGCGTCGGTGATTTGCGCCTCGACGGCGTGAGCCAGCAGGGCCTGGGTGGTTTGCGGGTCGGTGCTGTATTCGCTGATCTGGATCGGCTTCAGGCCCTTGGCCACACAGTATTCAGCCGACAACGTGTTCATCTGCGCCAGCCAGGACGTGGCGCCCATGGAGCCGATCTTGTGGCCGCAGAACTCTTCCGGTTTCTTGGGCTGGAAGGCGCTGTCCTTGAGGGTCAGGATCGACTCGCCGCTTTTCAGGTAGGGGATCATGTCGATGACTTTGACCCGCTCCGCGGTGATGTACATCGACGAGTTGGTCACATCGAAGCGCCCGGCTTGCAGGCCGGTGATCAGGTTGGGGAAGCGCGTGTCGAGGGTCTCGACCTTGCGGCCCATGACCTTGCCCAGGCCGTCCATGAACTCGATATCAAAGCCTGCCGGCGTGTTGTTATCCATGTACTCATACGGGAAGAAGGTCACGTCGGAACCGGCGATGATCTTGCCTTCCTGCTGGAACGCCGAAGCCGCCAACGAGGTCAGTGCAACCGCAGCGCCCAGCAGGCACACGGCAAGAGGGCGAACGCTTTTTTGATACGCTGTCATGGTCATTACCTGCAAGGTTTTTTAGGGGGTTAGGCAGTCGCGGAATCTTGGCCGGCCTGTTGCACAAAAAACGACGCACCACGCGGCTTCTGCGGCAAGCGCAGCTGGTTGTCGGTGGAGCGCACCAAGCCACTGTCTACACCGGCCACCAACAGGCCGGCATGTGCACTGGGCAACGGGTTTTCGCCGAATGGCAGCGCGTCTTCAGCGGCATAGACGCTGATGAACAACGTGCGCGGCAGTTCGGTCTCGTTAGGGCTGGAGGCGTGCAGCAAACGCGTGTGCATAAAGCACACGGAACCTGCCGGCCCATAGCAGGCGACAGGTTGCTGGCAGTGTTCTTCAACCACGGCCTCGTCCACCGAACCGGTGAAACGCTGGTTCTGCCAGTGCGACCACAACGGGCCTTTATGGCTGCCGGGGATCACATTCAGCGGGCCGTTTTGCGGGGTCACTTCGCTGACCATCAGCAACGCGGTGACGATGTCGTCGTTACTGTGCGGCGTGAACAGAAAGTCCTGGTGCCACTTCACCTGGGTCGCGGTGTGCGGCAGTTTCGAGTTGATCTTGCTGTGATGAAAACGCGCGCCGCCAGCGCCCACCAACTGCGCGGAAATCGCCGCCATCCGCGAGTGCAACGCCACACGCTCATACACCGGGGAAATCTCGGTGGGCGAACTCACCCGGCGCAACGACGGGTGATCAGCGCGGTGGTCGCCTTCCAAGTCGAAGCGCGCGCGGCCATCCACAGTAGCGCCCCAGCCTTGGGCGTGGCTGCGGCTCTCTTCTACCCACTGGTCGAAGTCGTGTTGCAACGCGGCCACGTCTTCCAGCGACAGCACGCCTTCTACCACCAGGAAGCCGTCGCGCTGGAATTGTTCGATTTGAGCTTGCTCGATCATTTTAGGGTGTCCTGAACGTTAAACAGATCACGCCAGCGAGACGTCCTTGAGGAACGCCTCCACGCGTGGGTTGTGGCCGCTGCGCAAGGCCTGGGGCGTGTCATCGCAGACCACGCGGCCCTTCTCCATAAAGACGATGCGGTCGGAGACCTTGAAGGCGAAGTTCATCTCGTGGGTGACGATCACCATGGTGATGCCCTCCCCGGCCAGGGCTTCGATGACCTGCAGCACTTCGTTGACTTTCTCGGGGTCAAGGGCTGAGGTCGGCTCGTCGAACAACATGATTTGCGGGCGCATCATCAACGCACGGGCGATAGCCACTCGTTGTTGCTGGCCGCCCGACAACTGGTGCGGGTACTTCCAGGCGTGGTCGAGCATGCCGACCTTGTGCAGCAGCGCGTAGGCCTGTTGCTTCAGCGCGTCGGTGCGGCCCAGGCGGTGGTATTTCGGCGCCATCAGCAGGTTGTCGAGCACGCTCAAATGTGGGAACAGGTTGAAGCTTTGGAACACCATGCCGATGTTCAGGCGATGCTCGGCGTGCTCAATAAATTGAGGTTTCTGCGCGCCGACTTTGTGCAAGTGAATGAACGGCAGGCCGTTGATATGAATCTCGCCATTGTCCAGTTGCTCCAGGCCGTTGAGCAGGCGGATCAGCGTGGTTTTACCCGACCCGGACGGCCCGATCACCGACACCACTTCACCCGGTTGCACCTGCAGGTTGACCGAGCCCAGCACTTCAATGTCGTTGTAAGCCTTATGCAACCTTGCGGCTTGCAGCGCGGCGACGCCGGTGTTGGCCGGGCGCTCCGGCGCCGTGCGTTGTTGGGTGGCCAATGCCAGCACCGCTGCGTCCGGCACGCGGGAGACGTTGCGCTGGTTGACGTCGAGAAAGCGCTCCAGGCGTTTGAGCAAAAAATCGAACACGGTGACGATGAACACGTAGAAGAACGCCACCGCCGCCATGGTTTCGATCACCAGGAAGTTCTGCGAATACAGGCGCTGGCCGACCATCAGGATTTCGGTCAGCGAGATCACCGACACCAGCGAAGTGAGCTTGACGATGGAGATGTATTCGTTGGCCAGCGACGGCAGGGCCACGCGCAACGCCTGGGGGATGACCACGCGCCACTGGGTGCCGAAGAACTTCAAGCCCAACGCCCGCGCCGCTTCGCCCTGCCCTTTGGGAATCGAGAGCAAACCACCGCGATGAATCTCGGCCACGTACGCCGTCTCGCAAATCACCAGCGCCAACAGGCCGGACCAGAACGGGTCGGCCAGCACGACGGAAGTGCCGGGCAGCGCCTGGGGCAAGTTGTAGATAAAGATCAACAGTACCAGCAGCGGCAGGCTGCGAAACAACCAGATATAGCCACGGGCCGGGACGCTGAGCAGCACGTGCTTGGATTGTTTGGCCAGCGCCAGCAGAAAGCCCAGGGCGATGCTCAGGATCCAGGTCAGGGTGCTGAGTTTGATCACCGTCCAAGTGGCTCGCCAGAACTCGGCGTCGCCGAGCAAACCAAACATGTAGTGCCAGTCGAATGTCATCGTCGCGGTGCCTTGCTGAAAAAGAAGTTGATCTGCATCGATGGGATGAGAGTCGTGGGGACGGGGGCTCAGGGTCAATTCGTAAAACCCGGCTCACTGGGTAGGCAGAACCTATGCAGTGATAACCGGCCAGGGGAAACAATAAAGATCAAATGTGGGAGCGGGCTTGCTCGCGAATGCGGTGTATCAGTCAACCAATGTGTAGCTGACATACCGCATTCGCGAGCAAGCCCGCTCCCACATGGGTCCTCTAGTGTTCCGGGATTGCTTGATCCAGCCAAAAGAGTGCACAGCTGAACGAGCAACGCAGCCCACGCCACCTTTTGGTGCAAACTCAGCTCACCCCACTCAAGACCCGCACCGCATGCGGGTCAAAAAAGCTCGGCGGGGCCATGCCGGGGATGTACTGGTCGGACACAAACAGGCGACAGCGCTCGGCAAACGCCGACACCACGCGCGACAGCTGGGTGTTGCTCGCCGTGGCATACCCCAGCCGCATCGGCCGGTGTGAGCCGGCCAGGCGCAGGCGAATCACCCGTTTACCATCCTGGGACATGTTCGATTTGGGCCGCGCATTCGCAAAGGAATAGCCAATGCCATTGCCGACCATCGCGCGCACCGTTTCGAGGTTGGTGGAACGCATGATGATGTTCGGCGTGGTGCCCGCCTGCATGAACAGGCTGAGGAAATAGTCGCGGCTCCACGGCGTGTCGAGCAGCACCACCGGGTAGGCTTCAAGGTCTTGCATGCTCACTGCCGGCAAGCTCGCCAGCGGGTGATACTCGCCGACCATCACATACGGCGGCAGGTGCGCCAAGGGTTGGAAATCGATGTCGGGGCTGGTCACCAGGTCGTAGGTCAGGGCGATATCCAGCTCGCCGCTGCGCAGTCTTTCCAGCAATTCCTCGTGGTTGCCTTCAGCCTGGGTCAGGCGCACACCGGGGAATGCGCGGCCAAACCCAAACACCAATTCCGGCGTGATCATTGGCGCCAACGACTCCAGGCAACCCACTCGCAACGGCCCGCGCACAGTGTTCAACGACTCGGAGGCGATGGTGTAGAGGTTGCTCATCTGCTCCAGAATCAGCTTGGCTTCCTGCATCACCTGGCGCCCCACTGCCGTGAGCGAAATGCCCTGGGCGTGGTGCCGGATAAACAGCTGAATGCCCAGCTCTGCCTCCATATGGGTGATGGCCGCCGAGATCGACGGTGACGACACATGAATGCGTTCAGCCGCAGCACTGATGCTGCCCGCCTCTCCTGACGCAACGAAATACTCCAGTTGACGCTGAGTAATACGACTGAGCATTTCGCCTGCCCTCAACAATGACTGTACAGGCGGTGTTGCAGGGTTCGTGCCGGGTCGGGCGCGAGCCGATGACCTGCACCGGCTTCGGTTTTTCCTAAGCACTACCGCGCGCAAATGCTGGTTTCGCGAGGCCGGGGGCGATGTGAAGCTTGTTTTATCCCGCCTCCGATGAGTTGCCCGCCATGCCCACCCACACCCGCATCCGCATGTTCAACACCCAACAAACCTACCCCAACCAGGCGCTGGACAACGACCTGTGCCAGGCCGTGCGCGCCGGCAACACCATCTACGTGCGCGGCCAGATCGGCACTGACTTCGACGGTAACCTGGTCGGCCTCGGCGACCCGCGTGCCCAGGCCGAGCAGGCGATGAAAAACGTCAAGCAGCTGCTTGAAGAGGCCGGTTCCGACCTGTCGCATATCGTGAAAACCACCACTTACCTGATCGACCCGCGCTACCGCGAGCCGGTGTATCAAGAGGTGGGCAAGTGGCTCAAAGGCGTGTTCCCAATCTCCACTGGCCTGGTGATCTCGGGCCTCGGTCAGCCGGAATGGCTGATGGAAATCGACGTGATCGCCGTCGTGCCGGATGACTGGGCCGTATGAAGGCGGTGATTGCCCGTGAGCCGGGCGGGCCTGAGGTGCTGCAATCAGTAGAGCGCCCAGTGCCGACGCCGCAAGTGGGCGAGGTGCTGATACGCGTGGCTGCCGCAGGCGTCAATCGCCCGGACCTGATGCAACGCAGCGGCGCGCCGATTGCGCCAGGCATCACCGACGTGCTCGGTCTGGAGGCGGCGGGCATCGTGGTTGCAGTGGGCAGCGGCGTAGACGAGTTCTCCCCTGGCGACCGCGTGATGGCGTTGCTCAATGGCGGCGGTTACGCCGAGTACTGCGTGGCCCATGCCGCGCATTGCCTGCCGGTGCCGGCGGGGTTATCGCTGGAGCAGGCCGCCGGCGTGCCGGAAGCCGCCTTTACCGTGTGGCACAACCTGTTTGAACTGGGCCGCCTGCGCAGCGGCGACAGCGTGCTGATCCACGGCGCCGCCAGTGGCGTCGGCAGCTTCGCCGTGCAGTGTGCGCATGCCGCCGGAGCACGGGTGATCGCCACCGCCGGCGGCGCGCAGAAAGTCGCGATGCTGCAAGCGCTTGGCGTGTGGCGCGCGGTGGATAGACACACTGAAGATTTTGTCGAGGTGGTGAACAACTGCACCGAAGGGCGCGGCGTGGACGTGGTGCTGGATAACGTCGGCGGCGCTTATGTCGCACGCAACCTCGCCGCCATGGCAATGGGCGGGCGACACGTCAGCTTATCGTTCCTGCAAGGCGCGAAGATCGAGTTGGATCTACAGGTCTTGATGCGCAAAAACCTCAGCCTCACCTCCTCCACCTTGCGCCCCAAAAGCGTCGCCGAAAAAGCCCGTTTGGCGGTGTGTATTCGCTCGCGTTTTTTACCTTGGCTCGCCTCCGGCCTGGTGCGCCCGCAAATCTACGCGCATCTGCCCCTGCTTCAAGCCGCCGAGGCCCATCGGCTGCTGGAGGCCAACGCCAACGTCGGAAAAGTCGTGCTGACCGTCGCGCAATAACCTGGAGCGCAAGCCATGTCCCACCGCGTGTTTTTTCTCAACGGCCCCAACGCCAACCTCTACGGCCTGGACAAAAACGGCACCTACGGCAGCGAAAGTTTCGCCAGCATCGAAGCACGCTGCCAACGCCACGCCGCAGAGCTGGGCCTGAGCCTGGACTTTCGTCAGAGCAACCATGAAGGCGTGCTGGTGGACTGGATTCAAGAGGCGCGGTTGAACAGCGATGCCATCGTGATCAACGCCGCCGGGCTCACCTACAGCTCAGTACCGATCCTCGACGCGCTGCTGGCCTTCGACGGCCCGATCATCGAGGCGCACATGAGCAACATCTGGAAGCGCGAGAGTTTTCGGCATCACTCCTACGTGTCCAAGGCGGCCACCGGCGTGATCGCAGGGCTGGGGGTGTTGGGTTATGAACTGGCACTTACGGCGGTGGCCACGTTGTTGAAAACCCAATGAGCCGCCTCACCGCAGATCAACTGTGGGAGCTGTCGAGCTTTAGCGAGGCTGCGAAGGGATCACCGCGGTGCATCTGCAAGCCCCAACACCCGCGTCGCAGCCTGACTAACCGACTCAACGTGCGTCTCTTGGAGGCCCGCACTTCCTGACTAATGTCGTCGCCATTAATTCTAATGTTCGTGTGGAGGCCTCAAACCCTTCACCTAAACCAATAACTATCGGCTGCGGGTCAAGAACATAGCCTGCCAAAATAAGCGATTCGATCGACTCAATCGCATGAATAACGACCGATTCCTCTTCTGCTTTGAGCAGCGTCAGTAAAATACGCAAGGCTCGATCATCTTTCGAATCACTTAAAGATTCGGCACAGCGGCCTTGCCACACTTCAGACTTCAGTAAAAGCACAGACTCAAGCGCGTGCCAGTCCGAGCTGGCAAATTGAGAGACGTGAGTGGCGGCAATACCAATGCCTTCATCTGACCAATAGTCTTCAGAGGAAACAGTTGCCAGCAATGTTGCATACTTTTCAAACATGATTGTTCCTTGTCTCTTTCTATTGCAACCCGTCTCTATACGACACGTCGTAAAGCGTGTCTGGAGGTCCCTGGTGTTTTTCAAAATCCGACATAACAACCTTATACATGTCTGAGGCATCGATACGCTTGACGGTTTCTATTTGGCTACTGTCAGAAATCGAGAACACTATTTTTTCAGCCTTGCAGATTGAAGCGATCTCACCGATTGTCTTCAATAGCAGCTTCACCCGATCCTGAGGCCTGTGAGGAAAACCAATATTTGAAGTGACTGGATCGTACTCATCATAGTCTGTCAAATAGGTCGCATTAGGATAGCCCGGCCGATCTCCGATTAAGAAAACGAACGCCCCTTCGCGTGGCGAGAACTCAGCAGGGTAGTTAAACAGCTCAGCGCTGCTGATTTTGAACAACCCCAGTTCACTGTCTAAAATATACCTCTCAACGACAGCCCAGGTATCTGGACTTAGCGGTGGATGGACATAACCACAAACGTCGTTTGACATGCTCACACCTTTGTAGGGAACCCTTTAAGCCCACGGACAGACACTGAGGTAATGCCCATACACTACGCTCCCCAACCACGCAGTCCCAGCAACATGGTCATCAATCCCATACAAAAAATTCCAGCGCCAATCGGCCACTTCAAAAACCTTGCCCAACTTTGAGGAAACGAAAATAAAGCACTGAGGCCATCTCTCTTTTTGAACAGGACCCGATCACCCCAAATCATGCCCAACACCCCCAGCACCATTACAAACAATCCCATGAACGCCATCATCGAAAGCTCTCCATTATTAAATAGGGGTTAGGTCACTATTCTCAATCGCATATAAAAATAAATAGGGGCCAGACCATTCTTATGAGCCAAGTCCAATCAAGCCTGAACCACACCCTTACTTCTTTAACTTAGAACGGTCGTCTGACCCCGTTCTATTCCTTTTTGTCATTTACCATTAAGCGCACCCAGCAGATTCCTCTCTAGCGCCTGAGTATATTCGATATATTCAATAGCTCGATACTCCGCAGCAATAAGCTCTTTATCTCGCCGCAAAATATTCAACATTTTTTGCGTCAGTAGTAAATTCTTCGCCCAGACTGCCTGCGATAATTTTGAGGTTCCTTTTAGTAACTCAGCGTCATCCAGAAATCCTACCAGTACATCCTTATCCAACTCACGAACCACAACAGGCAATAATTCCGACGTATACATATCTTGCCTGACCGATCTGCAAAGGTCGCCGGTATCGAGATCAGTTATCGGAGTGTCCAGAATCGACCTGTGCCATGACTCCAGCGCAGACTCATCAGAATCAGGCTCAACCTCCCACTTAAACCCATTACTCTCATCTATTTCACGAAATGTCTTTTTCATATACCCGCACCACTTAGAGAATCAGAAATACGTATTAAAGTATCAAGAGCCGCCTGTCGGGCCGCTTGTGAAATAGGGGGCAGATCATTATTCTGAATCGCATATAAATGTGGTCTACCCCTTTTTTATTGCTGTCACCAGAAAATCAAAGAAGATGACTCTCATCCATTCTCACAGAGAATCTTAAACGTAAAACATGAACACTTCTCCTAACACCCAGAGGCAAATCATCAATTCTTCTATTTTGTTGGGGTTTAGCTATCAAGCTGTACCCCCGACTATTACTGACATCGTAACTAAACAAACCTTTTCTAGCCATATCAACAAACGAGCGCAAATAGCGCTCACGCTGAACGCTATCACTAAATTCAGGTAGATTTCCCTCGACAATCTCAAATGCAATACCATCCTCTACAGAAAGAAAATAATCATAAATATTTTCATAAATAGATAGTGATCTTCTTACTGCCATCGGCACAAAACCTCGCCCCCCCGTCGCGAAATGCGCAAGCTGGCCATCTGGACAAGAAGCAAACCAATCCAAATCATAGGTTTCTAAAAACTCCTCATCCATCTCCATATCCACCTCCGGATATATTTATGCAATTTTCACTGCGAGGAATCAATTCTTCGGCTCTTGGATGAATCACGGAAGTAAAATTAATGTAAAACAGCAATCAAATCAATATTTTTACATCACGACTGAGAATATCGACTCTCGCGAAACCGCTATATTTATAAACCATACACTCACAAACAAAACTGACAAGGGAATGCCCGCCCACAAAAACACTTCACCGAACTCCATTTCGAAACCTGCTGACACGAGGAGCACCGGCAAAAACGCCATTAAACAACCCATCAACAATACAAGAACAAAGGCCTCAATTTCCATGAGCATTGACGAGAACAAACTAATTATCCTCACCCTTAGCATCCTTGTAAAAAAACATTTGCATTACCGACTCCACCTGGATAATTCACATCGCAGTTCAGCAAGGTGCTTTCTTCCCACAATAGACAAACGGATATTACTGTTCATTGTGAATGACTAGAAAATAAAGAAAAAACATGGATCAGACCAAAACCCCATCATTACAAACGATAATCGTGGGCTGACCCTACTTTTCTTGGAGCGCTCACGCTGCACAGTTTCTACGCTTCAACGTCGGGGCTCGAAAACGCCTATACAACCTTATACCCAGCGAAGTGGGGGGCGGGAGACGACTATTAAAAACCAAAAAAATAGAAAACCGTGGCGTGGCCCACTCCCCTGCTAGCGCCACATCATTTCAATCGTAAGTGCGTCGAATAGGGATATTGCGTAACCGAACCTTTTAAATATTCAGAAAAGCGATTTATCATTTTTCTCAATTCAGCATCAAATTTTAAGGGCAACAAATCTAGGATATCGTCCAACTCGCAGCACTCCATTATGAGCTCACACAACGCTGGGGAGAGACCTTTATCGTTCAGGATCCTGACGGTTCTAGGAGTGAACAACGAGCGCTCAGCCTCAGCAAGCGTCATCACCTCATTACCCACTGACGTAAGCAAGCCGATAGCGACAACGGCCAAGAACCGAGATGCTTCCTCGGGCTCACACAACTCCACTACCAGCGCTGGCCTGTGCATCAATAGTTACTCCCATTTGATTTAGCTTTCATATTGAAAACCTTCCCACTTTCACTCTAAGGAAAAATAGGGATCAGACCAGCCAGAAGATCGGATTGAGCTGTTCATTCACTTATACAAAAGTTTCATAGATCATGTTTGGGTCATCGTTGAGAATCAAATACACTCGACCCATCAGCCGTACCGCCATACGATACTTGCCTTCCGCTCGTAAAAATAGCGGTCAGACCACGCTTATGAGCAAAATTCAATCAAGCCTCAACTATGCCCCTCACCTCTTCATCTTAAAATGGTGGTCTGACCCTGAGGGATTCCCATAAATTTACTCCAAGCTCTGTGCCTGATGATGCACCTCATCACGCAGAGCATGCTCCAATATTTCCAGGAGTTCTCGGCCACTAAAATCGGTGCAACTGCGCCAGTATTCCAAACCTAATCGCCACAATGAAAGTACTCGCCGATCTTTGAGGCAGTTGCTTTAATAGCGCCGCTCCAATCGGCCCTCCCGCGCCTGCAACCCCGTTAAGAAGATGAGGTAGTTGGCCAAAGCGGCAATCAACAACAACACTTCGATGCGCTTTGGACAATGGCTTCGATGCAGATTCAGGCCCAATCCCATGTACTCACTTTTTACATCTCGGAAGCCTTCATCGATCTGCATACGCCGCTTATAAATCGCCCCGATTTTTGCAGGATTCCACTCCTCTCGCTTCAGGTTGCTGGCGAGTAACCACGGTTCACGCTCACGTCTGGCAGACTGCCGGCTGAGCTTACTTCTGGCGATCGAGCCCGTAACGCGTTGGAGTTTGCGACCCTTGCCTGAATGACGGACGCAGTACAAATCTATGAAGTGAGGTGCGCTACGCGTCATCTCTACACGGCCTAACGACTTAGGTGATGAAGTGGCTAAAGCGTATAAACTCTTCACAGGCTGCCAGTCATGTTCTTCGCGGCGATAGAGCTCACGATTTCGTATACGGCCACGTAATACCAGCCCTGCGCCGCTACGGCCTTCATCCAGGGACGCCGGAAACCTGCATCAGTGACCAGGACTGGAACGCATCCTTCAGGTAGTAATGCAGCCAACGTTTCGAGCAGGCGACTTTGATATTTGGGGCAACTCTCGCGCTCATGAACGCTTTCATAAATAGGAAACGAGCGTCCCGCAAACGGGACCGCGGCTCTCAACAAAAAGGCGTCGCCAGACGCATCAATTCTCGACCAGTCGACCAAGATTAAAGGGTGCTTCAAGGAGCCCAACAGCGCCAGCAGCATCACCCAGTAGAACAATGGCCGCTCTGTTCTCAAGTGTTGATTACCCAACAATCGGTCCACTCGCTTGATCGCATGTTTTGGATACGCTTGCCCTGGCATAAAACGTCCCAGCGCTGTCAGCGTCAGGCGACGGCGTTGCAGTAACGAACTGACACAACTCATCAGCGTTGTAAGGCGGCGAGAATGGATTGAAGGCAGTGCTTGAGCGAGCGCTCTGTGTAAAAATCGGATGGCCTGCATGGGTTCGGGTTCTTGTTTTTGTGTGGTGCAAACCAAGTTGCCGACTCATGCAGGCCTCTTCAATATTCCAACTTCTTGATTTTCAGTAAGAAAAATCGGGGATTCCTCAGGGGCTGCCCCCATTTTAAAAATTGAATACCCCCCTTTTTTGAAACTAAATAACCTTATCACCGGACAAAAGATCAAGGTATTCACCGAGCCAAGGCAGATTGATATCCGGTTGACAACTGAAGAGAACTGTACGCTCTAGAATACCACCCAGTAACGCAGCCAAGATTTGCTCTACGAAGCATTGGCTTTCACGCCTAAGCGGAACATTTCAGTCGGAAATAAAGGTTCCAGAATTACCTCATCATTAAAAATAAGTAATTTCGGCGACAAAGCTATTACATCATAAATATTTTCAGAAATTAACTTCAAGCTAGTTCTGAATATTGGGATGCTTTTATCATCTGCAAAGACGAACACGTCGTCTCCTATAAGATTTGCGCTCAATAACGCCCCAATATTCTCATAAACCGAGCTTCTCATCTCTGTCCACATGACGTTCCCTCGTGCAAAGGGAAATCCATGCAAGACCTCAATAGCATCCTGACGAGCTTGCCCCTCAACTACATTAAAATCAGCGTTAAGTGCCTCTTTGCACTCTTCAAACAATGTCATCTAATTTACCTGTTTAGCTGTTTCAATATCGTTTCGAAGGCTTTCTCATTACCCTCAAATGGTACAACCTGCTTTATTGCTTTACCGGGTCCTTTCCCCTGCGAATAATCCCACGTATTAATATGAGTACCTTTTTCAGGATCATAATCAACACGCCAGCCTACTTTACCATCATTGGATTGACGCCCAATAATTTTTCCGTTCCCGGCACTGACCTCTAACCGTCCAACAACGGGTTTTGAGTCCATGCCTAAATTACCGACAATGCCAAGTGCTTTGTTTCGAGCACTTTCCCAATTTTTCTCAGGGGCAAGTGTCTGTTCTATCTTGTTTCCCGGCTGTGTGCCAGATCCCGGCCCCCCCGCCCCCCCCTTACCCTTCCCAACAATCGAAGCAATAGACGTTTTATTACGCCCAATCGAGGCACCTGAAGCCGCCAGCACCTCCTTCCCTATTAAAGCCGCTTTCTCCCAAGTCGGCAAAGAGTTATACAGCAACCCCATATCGTACTGGTTTTCTTCGGTAACAAATTCCCTCAACCGTGAAGCGTCCGCCTCTGAAAGGCCGAAGAACCAGCGCAAACTACTGACGCTATCAGCCGTCTGTATACCACCTTCATACTCCGACTGATAACCAACGCTGCAAAAACCAACCGTGCCCGCACAGCCTGCCAACATCTCAGCCCGCTTCTCAGCGCTCAGTTTTTTATATTTGGCCCAAATAGCTTCTGTTGGTTCTCCCTTCTTATTAGCGATTGCGAGTTCAGTCTGTAAATCCACGACATCTTTCGCGCTCAGTTGGTTATTCTCAACCGCATTCTTCCCAACCTGAGCCGCCGCCACCGCGCTCAACGCATCCTTGCCCACAGCAGAACCTGCAACCCCCGCCGCCAACGTCGACAACGCAGAGATCGTTTGCTTCTGCGCTGGTGTCAGGTCGTTGTCACTGACATCCCCGTACAGCTGATTACGGATCAACCTCGCTGTCGCTTCAGCCACCACGGCACCGCTGGCCCCCACCAGCGCCGAGTTACCACCAGCCCTAGCCAAAACCGCACCCAACACCGCATGAGCCATAATGTTGGCAGTGTCATCGCCCTGCGTCAGGTCCTTCACCTTCTGTGCCAGGACGGGCGCAGCAGTCCCCGCAATGGCCGCTCCCAGATTGCCACCCGCGATCCCTTGTACGATGGCGGTTACGGTCTGCGTTGTGCGCTGGAAACTGCTGCCAATACCGTAATCCTTTTCAGCCTGTTGCCTCACCTGCAAGGTGGTGGGGTCGGCTATGCCACGTTCCAGTAATTTCTGCCGAGCCGCTTTACCCGCGTCGCTGTTGGGATCTTCGGCCTCGTCAATTTTCGCGTTGGCGATGGTGCTGCCGATGGTACGAGCCAGTTCCGCAGAGCTGTTGATCAGGTCCATGCGTTCGCGCATGGCCTTTTCATCCGGCTTGTCCAGGTGCTTGTTGGCGTTTTGTGTATCGCGATTGAGGCCCACCAGGTCGTTGGCGCCCTCAGGGTTACGCACAACAATCGTGCCTTCGCTGACCGCCGCACGGGTTTTGCTGCTGTCGGACTCACTCAATACCGCGCCCATCGGCGGGCCCATTACGAGACCGCCGCCCCCACCGGAAATACCCGCGCTTGCCGATGTGCTTTTGATCTTGCTGGTGTTCTTGATGTCGCTGGTCAGCAAGCGATCGGTGTCGAGGGCGTTCTTGTCGGCACTGGCTTCACTGGCAATTACCGCGCCTTGCAGTGTGGTGGTTTTACCAACACTGATGTCATAACCACCTTTGCCCGCATACAGCCCGGTCTGATCAGTGACCGCCTTGTAGTCACTGTTCATATTGCCGGCGGAAATGTTTGCGGACCCCGTCACCGTCGTGCCGTAGCAGAACGGCGGCACGCAGATGCTTGCGCCGACACCGGCACTCCCCTGCTTACTCTTCTGGGTGTCGGTGTCCTGGCGCGAAGCGACGTTGAGGTCACCCCCGATATCCGCCTTGATGCTGTCAGCACGCACCTGGGCACCGGCCAGCGTGGTGTCCTGGCCACTGCTCAGAACCAGCGCACCCGTGTCCAGTTTGCTGTTGACCTGAGTCACGGAGCTGCCGGAGCCCATGCCTTTGGCGATTTGCGCACCAAGGTCCAGGGTGAAGCCGTTTTGCTCGCCGATATTGAAGCTGGCACCGATGCTGGTTTTGTTATTTTTACTGTCGTTTTTCCGCTCGGTGGTGTTCTGCGCGCTTTCCAGGACGATGTCGTTTTTGGCGACCAGCGTGGTATTCGCGGCTTTCAGCTCACTGCCGATGACATGGATATCGCCTAGGGTTTCAGCGGCCTTGCCCGTAGCCACAACAGATAGCCCTTGACCGGCGTTGAGCGTGCTTCGCTTCGCCGTTTCACTGCGGTATTCACTGGTATTTTTATTATTGGTACTGGCAAGCTCGGTGCCGATTTTGATCAATGAGCCGTTGCTCGCGGTGCCGCCTTGCTTGTCCTTGAAACCGGTACTCTGACCGTTGGCATCCATCATTTGGCCGCCAAGGTTGTAAGTGCTCAAGGCAATCTGAGCCAGCTTCACAGCCTTGAGTCGAGGATCATCCGAATTCTTGGCGGTCTCAATTCCGTCGCGAATGCTTCTGGCGGTGTCAACCACAGCGCCACCGATAACGCGCCCCACTGCCAGGCTCTTGGACTTATCGACCGTGCTTTGGCTGGCAGTTTCCATACCCGCAGCGATGGTGACATTGGAGCCTTTGAGGTCCATATCCTTGGTGCTGACCACATCACTGGCCACCACCTTCAGCTCACGCCCCGCCTCCAATTTTACGTTGCCCGCGCTGGAACCGACTGTACTGCCGGTAAGCGTGGTTTCTGCCGCGGTGCCGTTGCGTTTCTGGCTGTTGATGAACAGATGCTGGTTGCCGGTCATGTCATCCAGCCCCAGCTTGTTGCCGGTCAGCACGCCCGTCAGGTCGCGGTTCTTTTCCTTGTGCATATCGGTGCGCGAGAAGGTGTTCTGCGCAGCATCGATGGTCAGGTCACGCCCGGCCTCGACAGCCAGGTCACCGGTACTGACCAAAGCCGAACCCGTCACTTTCACGTCTTGCCCGCCCGCGACGCTGACGGTATCGCCGGAGACCATGCTACCCACCGCAGTGGTACGTTTCTCGTCTACTTGGTCCTCAACTTTGCTCGACTTGAACCCACCCCAACTACTTTTGCTTTCTTTGCGTTCGTGGCGTGCGCTGTTGGAATCCGTCACGGCAAGAATCTGTACATCCTTGCCCGCGACCAATTTCGCTGCACCTTTCTCGGCAGTCACCGCACTACCGGCCAACAGCAGGTTTTCACCGGCTAACAGCGTGCTGTTACCACCCGAGCTGATCAGGCTGCCGACGTTCGCGATGCTTTCAGTTTCATCAAGGCGGGATTTCTTACCGGAAGATGTCTTCTTCGTCTTGCTGTAGAAGCTGTAGTCCTGGTCTTCGGCGGACTTGAGCTCAAGGTTATTTCCAGCAACCAAATACGCCTCATCCCCCGCAGCCACACGACTGGCGGTCAACGCCAAGTCCTGCCCTGCACTCAGGCGCACATCCCCCCCAGCCTTAACCGAAGTCGCCACCTGGCTCACATGGTCTTCCTGCGCCTTAACCTTCTTCAGGTTCAACGCCGCGTGCTGCTCATCCGCCGCCGAAGCCAAGATCAAGTCCCCACCCGCCGCCATCGCCACATCCCGCTTGGCTTCAATCTGGCTGGCAATCGCGGTCAAATCGCGGCCTGCAACCGCCGACAGGTCTCGACCCGCCGTCACCGACGAGCCGTTCTGCGTGACGGAGCTGCTGTTGGAGCGCGTTGTGGTGTTGGCGTTGCTGTTGACCTGCTCCACCGACCCAAAGCTCAGGTCGCGCCCGGCCTGTATCGTGGTGTCGCGGCCGCTGTCGAGCACGCTGCCCTGGTTGGAGACGTCGCGCCCGGCGTTGATGCTCAGGTCGTTGGCCGCTTCGATGCGGGCTGCGCTGCTGAGGAACTCGCGGTGTTCGCTGGAGACGCCGTCGCTGCTGTCGTGACGGGTGACGGTGCGCTCGTTGATCACGTCGCCGTTCACGGCGGTCAGGGTGACGTCGCGGCCTGCAATGATGCCGCCGGCCTTGTTGACGATGTTGTTGCCGGCCAGCAGGTCCAGGCGGTTGCCCGCTTCAATCAAGCCGCTGTTCACCAGGTCATTGCCGGCCTTGGCCGACAGGTTGTTGCTGGCGCGCAGGGTGCCGACGTTGTTGAGATCTTGCCCGGCGATCAGGCTGACATCGTTACCCGCAATCAGCGCACCGGTCGGCGCCAGGCGGTTGTTGGCGTTGGCCAGGTAGAGCACGGGCACCAACACTTCTTCGCCGTTGACCACGCTTTTTTCCAGCCAGACGATGTCGTGGGTCAACGCCGCGACTTGCTCGGAACTCAGGCTTACACCCACGGCCAGGTTCAGCGTTTGCTTGCTGGCGATGGCGTTGTCCATCAGGTGTTTGAAGAGTTTTTCGTCGGTGGTTTGCCCATCGATAAAACGTTGGCCGGTGCGTGCCACGACGGCTTGTTGGACCAGGCGCTGTTCGTAGAAACCATCGCCCAGGCGCTTGGCGCTCTCGTCCGGGTTGTAGCCCAGGCCAGAGAGCAGGTAATCCGAGCTCATGAATTGCTTCATGTCGGTGAGCACGGGGTTGGTTTCGATCAGGTATTTGTGCGCTTGCGACACGCCGTTTCTATCGGGCAGGCCTTGCACACGGCTGATGGCTTGGGCGTTTACGGCGCTCGGTTGCACGCCGACTTGAGTCGCAACGGTGGCCACGGCGTCATGCGGAGCAAGCGTTGGGAGCGAAGCCGGGCGCTCAGGCGCGGTGACAGCAACCCGTGCATCTCGCTCAACCAGGACCGGCGAAAGGTCGACGGCGGGTTGGGCACTGCCACTTAACGCCGCGATGCCGTCGACATGCGCAATATCACCAGCGGTCGTACGGCCGGGTTGCTGCACGACGGCATCGGCACTGCCGACACCGGCAGCGTTGACCGCGCGGGCACTGGCATCAATGCCGTCTGCGGTACGGGCCGCGACGCTCAGTGCGTGGGTGCTTGCGGACACCTGGGCGACGTCGCCCAGTTGAAGCGTGCGTGCCGAGTTCGCTGGAAGGGTTTGTTGACGTTGCGCCAGGTCGACGCTCGCGCCGCCGAGTGTCCAGCTCTGCGGGCCTGCAGTGCCTTGGGCCACTTGCCCTTGGGTGGCGCCCTGCCCGCTCAGGCGGAACAAGCCGTTCTGACCGGTAGGCAAGGTGAAGCCTGGCAGGCTTACTGGGTTGACTTGCTGTTGCGCCAGGTCCGGTCGCAGTTGCGCGTTGATGGAAACGGCGGTGGAGTGGCCGCTGCCCGCGCCGGTCTCTGCCTGGGTGCGGCCTGCTGCCACATAGGCGTAGTAAGGGCGAACCACGCTGTTGTTGATGTTCTTGACCGCGTTGAGGGCGACATTGCCGCCTGCCTGGATGATTGCGTCATACGAGGCGCCATCTGAATTTGTCGTGGTGGTGGATCGAGAGCGCTCGCCTCCCCACATCAGCCCTATGGCGTAGGCCAGCTCGCCCTCGACGTTCGCCGTAGGGGTGATGGCGTTTCGAGCATTGAAATTGGCAACACGCGCACTGGTCTGGGCGAACTCCTTGACGTAACTCACAAGGGTGCGCGTCGTCTTGATCTCTTGCGCCTGTACGCCCTGGTTATTGATGGTGTCGGCGTTCGCTGCGAGGTTGCCTGTGGCGCCGATCGTACTGCTCAGGTTGTTGAGGGTCTGGGCGTTGATCTGCAGGTCAGCGCCGCTGCTGAGTGACGAGGCAAGGCTGCTCTGGGTGACCGTCAGCCGATCGATTTCATCAATTTGCCACAGTCCGTTGCGGCTGCTGCTGCTGCGATAATCGCAGCCGATCACGGCAATTTGGCCACAGGGAAGCTCGGTGATTTTCACCGAGCTTTTTTCATGCCGCGAATACTCCAGCACATCCCGCACGTTGTTGACGGTCATGGCGTTGACCGTCAGGTTCTTCACGCTCTCAATAGTGCCGGAGCGGTTATCCAGCAGATCGGCCTTGCCTTGGTTCGGGTCCTTGGCGATCAGTACGTCACCCAGGCCATAAACGTCGGCGTAGGTATTGGTGAAGCTTGAGGTCAGCAACTGCATGTCGCCGCCACTGGTGATCACGCCGTGGTTGTTGTTGATCAGCGTGTCAGTGGTGAGCCTAAGGTCGGCGCCTGTCGCCAGGGTGCCGGTGTTGTTGACGCTTGCGGCCGTCAAGCGCATGTTGCCTGCCGAGGTCAGGCGCCCGGCGTTGGTGAGTTGGCCGCTGACCTTGAGGGTGCTGTCTTGCCCCGCTGCAACACTGGCCGTGGTGCTCAGGTTCAGCTGCGCGGCATTCAAGCCAAGGTTGCCCAGGCTGCTGTAGCGCCCATTGCCAGCATAGGTGCCGCTGAGGGTCAGATTGGCCGTGCCGTCGCTGGCGATCAAGCCGTCATTGGTCCAACTGCCACCGGTGCCCGTCAGGCTGTCGGAGGCCAGCAGTTGCCCACCCGCGGTCTGGTTCAGGTTGTTGACGTTGACCGTCAAGCGCCCAGCCTGGATCACGCTGCTGTTGGTCCAGGTATCCGCCGCCAGGGTGAGGCCGCCGCGTGTCACCACATCGCCGCCGGCCTCGATCAGGTTGGCAGTGGCGATATCAAAAGTGCCGGTGCCCGCGTGCAGCACGCTGCCGCCCTGGTTCTGGAAGCCAGTGGCATTCAGGGTCAGGTCGGTGTTGGCGGTTTCCAGTCGTCCATTGCGGTTATCAAACGCACCGCCGAGCTGGAAGTTGGTTGTGCCGCCATTGCCCAACGCGCGCAGTTGCCCGCCTTGGTTGTCGACACTCGCGGCAGCTACGTTCAGGCTGCTGTCGCTTTCAATCACCCCGCTGCGGTTGGTCAGCGCACCACTGGCGCTCAGGTCAATTGCACCCGCCGCGATCTGCCCGGCGTTGTTATCCAAACTCTGGCCAGCCATGCGCACCAAACCCTTGGCGAACACCCCGCCGTTGGCATTGGCGAAATAGTTGGCGTTGACGACTGCGTCGCCGGTCTGCGCAGCAATGCGGCCATTGCGGTTATCGATGCGGTTGGCGAGCAGGTTCAGGCCTTGGGCCTGGATAACGCCACTTTGGTTGTTCAGGCCCAAGGCCAATTTGGCATCCAGCACGCCCTTGAGGCTGGCCAATGTGCCGCCTTGGTTATCGACATCGCCGCCGATGTCCAGCGCCAGGCCGGTCTGGCCCAGCACCGAGCCCTTGGCGTTGTTCAGGCCGGCGGCGTTCAATTGCACGTCGGCGCCCTCACTGTAGATCAGGCCGCCGGTATGGTTTTGCACGACGCCGCCGGTGGTGATCGCCACCCGCTGCTGGCCTGCGAGAGTGCCGCGTTCGCTGTTGTCCAGGCCGCCAGTGAACAGGGTCAGCAGGCTTTGGCTGACGATCTGGCCGTCAGCACTGTTGTAGACGTGGTTGGCCCGCTTCAACAGCAGCGGCCCGGTGCTCGCCAGTTTGCCGCCACTGTTGTTGAGGTTGCCAAGCAGGTCGAGGGTCAAGCCGCCATTGGTGATCAGGCTGCCGCCGTTGTTGCTCAGGTCGCTGCCGGTAAAGGTGAAGGCCTGTTGCGCGGTGATGCTGGCTTGGTTGGCCAGGGTGGCGGCTTGCACCTGCAGCTCGGCGCCGCTTTCGATCAGGCCGCCGTCGCCGTTCACCAATGCGCCGGTGACGGCCAGCGTTTGCCCGGCGCCACTGGAAAGCACGCCATTGCCACGGTTATCCAGGTTGGCGGCGCTTACATCCAACCGCCCTTGGCTGACGACAGCGCCTTGCGTGTTGTTTTGCAGTGCACCGCTCAGGCGTACGTCTATTGCACCGTTACGGCTCGACAGCGTGCCGTTGTTGCGGTTATCGAGGTTGCCGCCACTGACGCTCAGGCCTTGCCAGCCGCTTAGCAAGCCCGTCGCGGTGTTCACCAGCGTGTCCGCGTTGACGCTCAACGCTTGGCTGCTGATCAGCTTGCCGCCGGTGTTATCCAGGCTGCGCGCCGTCAGGGAAAAGCTTTGCTGGCTGGAGATTTCGCCGCCCCTGTTGTTGAGGTCGCGCAGGTTTTTAAGGGTCAGCGGGCCGTTGGCAAGGAGCAGACCGTTACGGTTATCCAGATCGCTGTTATTGAGGTCGAGGGTCACGCCTTGCTCGCCGACAATGCGGCCGCCCGCCAATGCCAAAGCGTTAACGCCGACGGCCAGCGCTCCTTTGGCCGAGACTTCGCCGCCGTCGCCGGTGTTGAGGCTGGCCGCCATCATGCGCAGGCTGCCTTTGCTGTTGATCAGGCCTCCGGCGGTGTTATTCAGGGCCATCGCATTCAGCGCGACGGCGGCACCCAACAAGCTGCCGTTGCGGTTATTCAGGTCGGCACTTTGCAGGGTCAATACTTGAGCGGCAGTGACCAAGCCTTCATCGGCGTTGTTCAGCAGCCCGGCGCTGGTCAGTTGCAGGTCGCTGCGGCTGCTAAGTGTGCCGCCACGGTTGTCCACAGCTGCCGCGTAGGTATCAAGGCTGGCAGCGCCGATCAGGCCTTTGACGTTGCTCAGCGCATGGTTGATGCGCAGGCTCAGGCCTTGGTTGCTCAGCAGTTTGCCGTTGCTGTTATCCAGGGTTTGCGCGGCCAGGGTGAAGGCTTGGCCGCTGGAGATTTCACCGTTCTGGTTGGTCACGGTGTTGAGATTATTCAGCAGCAACGGGCCCTTGGCATTGAGCAAGCCACCGGTGTTGTTCAACGCGCCGTTGTTCAAATCCAGGCTCAAGCCGGCGTTGCTGAACAGCGTGCCACCTTGCTGGTCCAGCCCGGTAACGTTGGCAATCATGCCTAGCTGGCTGCCGATGCTGCCGCCATTGTTCAGTTGCCCGCTGGTCAACGCCAACGTGCCGCCACTGTTAAGGCGGCCGCCCTGGTTGTTCAGCACGCCCGTGGTGACCGCGACCGAGCCTTTGCCACTGAGCGTGCCCTGCTGGTTGCCCAGGCTGGCACTGCGCAAGGTCAGGTTGCCATCGGTGACCAACTTGCCGCTTTGGTTGTCCAGGCTGCCGGTCACGGCGACGTTCAAATCCTGGGCGCTGGAGAGGCTGCCGTGGTTGTTATCAAGGCTGCGCGCCTTGACGCTCAGCGCGTCTTCACTGCTCAACACGCCTTGGCTGTTGTCCAGGTCGCCCGCCAGTTCCAGCACCAGCGGTTGTTGGCTGAGCAGTTTGCCGCCGCGGTTGTCCAGCGAGGTGCCGGTCAGGCTCAGCCGCTGCCCGTTCAACTCACCGAGGGCGCGGTTGATGACCTGATCAACCGTCACGTTCAAGCCGCCGCCGGCAAACACCACGCCTTTGTCGCTGTTGTTCAACTGCTGGCCGGTGAGGCTGACGTCGGCGTTGCCGGTCAGCTCACCGGCACGGTTATCGATGCTACCAACCTCTAATTTCAGTGCTTTTGTCGCGCCGACCAGACCGTTGCGGTTGTCCAGGTTAGCGCCGCGCAGCTGCAGGCTGGCGGTGCTGATCAGCTTGCCGTTCTGGTTGTCGAGGCGCTCGGTGTTGACCGTGACCTGCGCCTTGCCGGCGATCTCGCCGCCACGGTTATCCAAAGCCGCACTCGTCAGCAGCAACGCGCCATCGGCAATCACGCTGCCGCGTTGATTATCGAGCAACTCGGATGCGCCGACCTCTACATCGCCCCGGCCGCTGAGCACGCCGTCGGTGTTGTCCAGGCGAGTGCTGCGTGCATTGAGGCTGGCAGCGTTGATGTGACCTTTGACGTTGGCCAGCACTTGGTCAACGCGCAAGGTCAGCCCCTGGTTGCTGATCAGTTTGCCGTTGCTGTTGTCGAGGTTTTTCGCTGCGAGGGTGAAGGCATTCTGGCTGGAAATTTCGCCGTGCTGGTTGTCGATGCTGGCGAGGTTGTTCAAGGCCAGGATTGGCGCGTTGATCACACCGGCGTTGATCAGGTTGCCATTGTGCAGGTCGAGGTTCAGTTGCGTGGTGCTCAACAGCTCGGCGCCGCCCAGTTGAGTCAGGCCGGCGAGGTTGGCATTCAGGTTGCCAACGCTGCCGATATACCCGCCGTTGGTGACGTGGGTGGCCGTCAGGTCAAGGCTGTCGGCACTGATCACCTGCCCTTGGAGGCCGTTGTTGAACTCGCCGGTGGCGATGCTCGCTGCAGCCTGGCTTTTGAGCAGGCCGTTACTGTTATCGAGGCTGGCACTGGTCAGCTTGAGGCTTTGTGCACTCTCGACGGTGCCGCCGTTATTCAGCACCTGCGCGGCGCTGGTGAGCGTCAGTGGGCCGGCGCTGGAAATACTGCCGCCCGTGTTATCGATGCGCTGGGCAGCCAGGTCCAGCGACCCTTCGCTGCTGAGTTTGCCGCGCGTGTTATCCAGCCCGGCCGAGAGGTTCAGTGCCAAGACGTGTTGAGCGCCAAAAGTGCCGTCGGTGTTGTCCAGACTCACACCGGTAAACCGGGTGTTCTGGGCGAACACCAACCCTTTGGACTGGTTGATCACGTCCTGCATCGCCAACGCCAACGCAGTCCCGGCCAGCAGCTTGCCGCCACTGTTGTCCAGGCGCTGGCCGCTGAGGTCGATGTTCTGCTGGCTGGAGATTTCTCCGGCGCGGTTGTCGATGTTGCGGGCGTTGAGTTTCAGCGCTTTTGTGGCCGCTACCAGGCCCTTGTCGCGGTTGTCCAGGCTGTCGGCAGTGAGGGTCAGGCTGCCTTGAGCGACGAATTCGCCGCCCTGCTGGTTCAGCACACCCACGGTGGCCTCCAGATCGTCCTGGCTGGCAATGCGGCCCTTGGCGTTTTCGACGCTGTCGACCGTCAGGCGCACCGGGCCGACGGCGCTGACCAAGCCGCCGTTCTGGTTGTTCAGGGATTGCCCAGTGAGTGCCAGCGCCTGCTTGCTGTTGAGCACACCTTGACGGTTGTCCAACTGGCCGACCTGCAGGTTCAGGTCCTGATTGGCACGCACCGCGCCGCCACGGTTATCCAGGCTGTTGCTGCGCAGGGTCAGCAGATTTTGCCCCGACAGGCGGCCTGCGCGGTTGTCCAGGCTCCCGGCCTGGATATCCATGGCGCCTTTGGCGAGCACGCTGCCTTTGGCTTGGTTATCCAACAGGCCGTCGACCTTCACCGTCAGGCTGCCATCGCTCACCAGGCTGCCGGATTGGCTGTTATCGAGGCTGGCCGACGTGACGTTCAAACGCTGACCGCTGCCCAAGGTTCCGCCGCCGTTGAACAAGGCGCCTGTTGTGGTCAGATCAAGGCTGTTGTCGCCCATGACCTGGCCGTTGAGGTTATTCAACCGAGCCGCCTGAACGTTGAGCGCGGCGGCAGTAATCAGGCCTTTGACGTTGGTCAGCGCCTGGTCGAGCTTGAGGGTCAGCGCTTGATCGCTGAGCAGCTTGCCGTCGCTGTTATCCAGGCTCGTCGCGGCCAGCGTGAACGCGTTTTCGCTGGAGATTTCGCCGTTCTGGTTGGCCACCGTGGCCAGGTTTTTAAGAAGCAGATGCCCCGGCGCATGGATCAGGCCACCGGCGTTATTGAGGTGGCCCTGGTTCATGTCCAGGCGAAGATCGCTGAGGCTGTAGAGCTTGCCGCCGCCGCGCTGGTCAAGCCCGGTGAGGCTGGCAGTCAGCGCTTGGTTGCTGGCGATTTGACCGTCGAAGCGGTTATCCACCTGCCCTGCCGTCAGGTCGAGGCGGTTGGCACTGGCCAGGCGCCCGCTGTATTGGTTATTCAGCGTGCCGGTAGTGACTTGCACGGCGCCGTCGCCGATCAGTTTGCCGCCGCGGTTGTCGAGGCTGGCGCTATCGAGGCTCAGCGCCATGGCGCTGAGCAATTCACCGTTGCGGTTGCTGACGGCGCCCGTGGCGGTCAAGCGCTGCGCCGCGCCGCTGCTGATGCGGCCGGCGTCGTTATTCAGCGTGGCGGCGTGCAGCGTGAGGTTGCCATCGCCGCGCACGGTGCCTTGTTGATTGTTCAGGTGACCAAGGCTCAGTTGCATCGCACCGTTGGCCAGCAGGCGCCCGCCGTTGCTGTTGTCGAGCAGGCTGGCGTTGGCCTGCATCGCTCCCGCCGAGGCGACGCTGCCGCCTCTGTTGTCAAACTGGCCGATGCTCAGGCTCAACTGTTGGCCGCTGATGAAACGCCCGCCACGGTTGATCGCGATGCCGTTGTTGGTGACGCTCAGCAAGGTGTCGCCCTGCAGCAGGCCCTGGCTGTTGTCCAGCGTCAGGCTGCTCAAGGTGGTGGTCGCGCCGATGATTTCGCCCTGGCGATTGTCCAGCGCGGTGTCGATGGACACCTTCAGGTCATCACGGACTTTCAGCGAACCTTCGGCGTTGACCAGGCTGTTGGCGCGCAAGTCCAACCCCGTCGCAGCGACCAGGCCCTTGGTGTTATCCAGGGCCTGGGCAATGCGCACCAACAGCCCTTGCTCGCTGAGCAATTTGCCGCTGCGGTTGTCGAGGCTGTCGGCGTTGAAGGCCAGCGCCTGGGCGCTGGAGATTTCCCCACCGCTGTTATCAACACTGCTCAGGTTGCTCAGCAGCAACGCACCCGGCGCGTGGATCAAGCCGCCCTGGTTGTTCAAGTGGCCGTGGTTCAGGTCCAGGCTCACACCCGCCTGGCTGAAGAGGTTGCCTTTGGCGCTGTTGTCGAGGCTGGCGGTGCTGATTTGCAGTTGGCCCACCGCACTTAAAAGACCGGTTTGGTTCAGCAGTTGCGCGCTGATCAGTGCAGTCAGGCGGCCGTCGCTGGTCAGCTTGCCGCCGCTGTTGTCCAGGCTACCGGCGGCGAGATCAAACGCTTGGCCGGCGAACAGCGTGCCTTGGCGGTTATCGACCAGGCCAAGGCTGTTGAGGTTGAGGGTGGCATCGCCTTGCAGCAAGCCCTGGCGGTTGTCCAAGGCGCCGCTGTTGACCGATGCCGTGCGCGCCAACACTTTGCCGTTGCGGTTATCCAGCGCCGCGTCGATCTGGGCAATCAGGCCGTCACCGGCGCTGAGTGTGCCGCCACTGTTATTCAGGCTGCCGGCATGGATATCGAGAGCTTTGGCCGAGACCAGCCCTTGGGTGTTGTCGAGCGCCTGGGCGATGCGCACGGTCAATACCTGTTCACTCAGCAGCTTGGCGTTGCGGTTGTTCAGGGTGTCGGCGGCCAGGGTGAATGCCTGGCTGCTGGAGATTTCACCGCCTTGGTTATCGACGCTGCTGAGGTTGCTCAACAGCAATTGGCCCGGCGCATTGATCACGCCGCCGCTGTTATTCAGGTGCCCGCGATTGAGGTCGAGGCTGACATCGCCCTGGCCGAAGAGCCGGCCATCATTGTGCTGATCGAGGCTTGCGACATTGGCATTGAGCGCCTGCCTGCCGCTGATGCGCCCGCCTTCGCTGTTGTCGACGTGGCCGGCTTTCAAGTCCAGGCGCACATCGCCGCGCAAGCTGCCGTGCTGGTTATTCACCTGGCCTGCGGCATTCAGGCTCAACGACTGCCCGGCCGATACCAGGCCCGCCACGTTATCCAACGCCGCCAGTTGCAGCGTGACCTGCGCCTGGCTGGAGAGCTCACCGTTGCGGTTGATCAGTTGGCCGATACCTGCCGTGAGGTTGCCGGTGCTGGTGACCAGGCCGCCTTGGCTGTTGAGCAGTTGGTCGGCATTTATGGCGAGGCTGCCGGCGCTGAGGATTCGGCCTTGGTTTTGGTTGTCGATCTGCGTGGCGGTCAGCTGTGCAGCGCGTTGGGCGCTCAGCGTGCCGCGCTGGTTGGCGAGTTCGCCGGTGTTAACGCTGAGGTCGCGGCTGGCGATGACGGTCTTGCCGGTGTTGTCAAGGGCTTGCGCGGTCAGGCGCACGTCGCCTTGGGTGTTGCGGGTGTTGTCGGCGTTGACGCCGGCTTCGATAATGCCGTTGTTGGTCAACCGCCCGCCCGCGTCCAGCGTGATGCTGTTCTGGGCGGCGAGGGTTTGCTGGTTGGTCAGTGCGCCCTGGGTTTTGATCGACAAATCCGTACCGGCGTAGACCGCGCCTTTGGCTTCGACGCTCTGAGCCTTCACGTTAACGGCCGTACCGGCCGAGGTCTGGCCCATCACCACGTTGCCTGCGGCGTCGATCTGAATATCGCCGCCAGCCACCATGTCACCCGACAACCGCACGCCCACACCGGCTTCGGTGCCGACCAACTTGACCGCGCCCACGTACATGCCGCCCAGCGCCGACGAGTCAATCGCCAGGTCCGGCGCCTGGCTGCCATCTGCTGCGCGCGCCGTGGCATTCAAGGTACGTGCGTCGACGTCGTTGCGTCCGGCCACGATGGTGAGTTTTTTCGCCTGGATCTGCGCGTTGATGGTGGTGGCGCGGGTGATGATTTCGAACTGGTCGACGTTGCTCGCATTCAGCCCGGCGCCTTCGATGGCGACGCTACCTTTATCGACTTGATAACGGCTGATCTGGCCGTTTTCGATCACGGCTTTACCGGTAGTCAATGTGGCTTGCGGGGTGTTGATAAAGCCGCAGCCGTTGCAACTGATGCCGTACGGGTTGGCGACGATGACATGCGCCGACTGCCCCGCCACTTCCGTGTAGCCGCGCAGTTGGCTGGGGCTGCCGCCGTTGACTTCGTTGAGGATGATAGTGGCGGCGGTGCCTTGGAAATTCGGGTTGCCGACGATGATGCCGCCCAGCTGGGTGGACTGAGTGCGGCCGGTGGCGTTGTTGAGAATGACCCCGTTGGCGCCGACGTTGTAGTCATGGAATTGGTTATGCGACAGGCCGTTGGCGTTCGGCGCGGCGATGTTAACGATCGGCACGCCGTTGCCCGCTTGCGCCAGGCCCGTGCCCGGTGCGCTCACCACAATGCCGTCCGCCTGGGCCAACAGCGGCTGCCAGAACATGGCGTTGGCCAGGATCAACGCTAACCCGCGTTTAGGCAGCCCCAGGAACTTGGAGCGGCTTTTTACGGCAGCAGAAGGCTGGCGCGCGAGGAAGGCAAACTGACGAACGTCCATGTCATGTCCCGATGCCCGAGGGCGGTAAAAAATTTAAAGGAAAAAATCCATACGGAAGTAGATCGGCGCTTCACGTTCCGTGATCGCACCGGGTCGTTCCAAAGAGTGGGCAAAGGTCACCGTGGCGGCGACATTCTGGCCGCGCGCAAACAGCTCCACCGAGTTGCTGCTCATGCGCCCATGCTGCTCGGCGTTGTAGCGGTCGCGGCTGATCACGCCCTGGTCGTAACCGAGGCTGGTGCCGTACTCGGCGAACACCGGCTGCAGCCAGGCCCAGGTCACCGGGCGGCTCCAGCGCAAGTCGTTGCGCCAGTAACCGCCGCTGTCGCCGGAGAGCATCTGGTCTTTGTAACCGCGAATCGACGACTGCCCGCCGAGGCTCATGCGCTGCGGGCTGAACAGCACGTCTTCGCTGTGCTGGCCGGTCATCAAGCTGCTGAAACTGAGGGACTCGCCCCACAACTTGAACGGGTACAGGTAGCTCACCGTGGCGGTGTATTTGCGGTAACGCGCATCGGCCTGGCCGGGTTTTGGGTCGTGATTGGCTTGGGCGTCGAACGCGCCGATGCCGTTTTGCATGCCCAGGTCGATGTTGAGGAATGCGCTGCCGATGCGCCGGCCGTGGTTGATGCCGAATTGGGCTTCACTGAGGCGGTTGCTGCTCAGCGCCAGCTTGCTGTCTTCGATGAAGTTATTGGTGCGCAGGTAGGCGACGCCGGTGCTCAGCGAGGTTTTGCTCAGCGCGTCGCGATGGATCACCCGCTCCAGGCGCAACTGGTGATTCTGGCTGTCGCCGGTCTGCTTGAACTTGAAATTATTCGCCTGGGCCTGGGAGCGGTATTCGCTCTCGCTGTAGGTGTAGGTGAGGTTCCACCAGCCGAACGGCAGGCTGTAATTGAGCATCGAGTTGCGCGAAGTTTTCTGGTGATCGCTGACGGCATCGTGCCCGCCGCGCAATGAAAGCTGATCGGCCAAACCCAGCGGGTTATCCCAATCCAGGCTCGCGCCCCACTGCTGCTCGCCGGTGCTGCGCTGGCCGCCGTTGTGGCGCGACAGCCCGACGCGCCATGGCTTTTGCGGGGTGTTTTTGACCAGCACATCACTGCCGCCCACGGCCTTGCCCGGCGCCAATTCCATCTGCGCCTGGTTCGATGGCAGGCGGTTGAGCTGGTCGACCATCTGCTCGATTTCGCGCAGGTTGAGCAACTCGCCGGTCTTGCCGGGGAAGCTCATCGCCAACTGGCGGTCGGTGATGCCGCTGCCTTCGGCGCCTTTCAAACTTTCGAGCTTGCCTTCGACCACTTGGATCTTGAGGTTGCCGCTGGAAAGATCCTGTTGTGGCAGATAAGCGCGGCTGGTCACCAGACCTTTTGCGAGGTAGCGGTCGGTGATCACCTTGAGCACCGCGTTGAGCTGCGGCACGCCCAGGCATTGGCCGATGTAGGGCTTGATCAACTCAGCGCGCTCGCCTTCGGACAACGCGTCGGCGCCGGCAAGCTCGACGGTTTTGATCGGGAAGCAACGGGTGTCAGCGGGCGTGGTCGGTGCCGCAGGGGCAGCGGACTTGCCGGGCAGGTCCTTGAGGTCTTCAAGGCGCTTTTGCTGCTCTTCGAGCAGGCGGTCCTGGCGGTCGCGAATCAGGTCGGTGATGCCGGGGGTGTTCTGCGGGGGGGCGGCGTGCGCGAGACCGGCAGTCAACAAACAAACAAAAGCGGACAGCAGGCCGAGCCCGGTCCGGCGTTCCAAACGCCACATTTCTAGTTCCCTCTATATGGCACTGAGCCATTAATGGGCGGCGATAATAGGGTGGCGAAATGGTGGCGTCAATTAAATGTATGAAATTGTGTCAGTTTTGATGCATTCATCAATCACGCGATAGGCGACTGTCCGACGGGCTTTGGATTTTCCTAACCTCTGCCTTCAAAAAGCATAATTTCGCTCCTGCCACTGCGTGATCACACTGACGCTGTCGATGCTTGCGCGTCGCCCAAAACCGACCCAGGTCGTTCACTTTTAGGAAACGCACATGTCAGTGGAAACAATCAACACCCTGGTAGTGGGCGCAGGCCAGGCCGGCGTCGCCATGAGCGAGCACCTTTCCCTGATGGGCGTGCCGCATCTGGTGCTGGAGCGCAGCCGCATCGCCGAGCGCTGGCGCTCGGAACGCTGGGACTCGCTGGTCGCCAACGGCCCGGCCTGGCACGACCGCTTTCCCGGGCTGAAATTCGAGGGCATTTCCCCCGAAGCCTTCCCGCCCAAAGAGCGCATGGCCGACTACTTCGAAGCCTACGTCGAGAAGCTACAGGCCCCGGTGCGCACGGGTGTCGACGTGCTGCAAGTGGAGCGCCACGTGGGGCGCCCCGGCTTCAAAGTCACCACCTCAGCCGGCATTATCGAAGCCGCCAACGTGGTGGCCGCCACCGGCCCGTTCCAACGCCCATCAATCCCTAACATCGTGCCGGCCACCGCGCAGGTGCACCAACTGCACTCCTCCACCTATAAAAACCCTGCGCAACTGCCCGCAGGCGCCGTGCTGGTGGTAGGCGCCGGCGCGTCCGGCTCGCAAATCGCCGAAGAACTGCAAAAGGCCGGCAAAACCGTGTACCTCTCCGTGGGCGAACACTACCGCCCGCCCCGCGCCTACCGCAGCCGCGACTACTGCTGGTGGCTCGGCGCGCTGGGCCTGTGGGACGAAGTCAAAATACAGCCGAAGAAAAAGCACGTAGCCTTTGCCGTCAGCGGCTATGAAGGCGGTAAGACCGTGGACTTCCGCCGCCTGGCCCACCAAGGCATCCACCTGGTCGGCGTCACCCGCGACTGGAACGAAGGCGTGATGACCTTCGAACCGGGCCTGGCCGACAACGTGGCCGAAGGTGACCGCGCCTACTTCGACGTACTGCGCGACGCCGACGCCTATATCGAGGCCAACGGTTTGCCATTCCCATTGGAGCCCGAAGCCTGGGAATTACTGCCCGACCCGGAATGCCTGGTTAACCCGATCCTCAGCCTGGACCTGGTCGAGGCTGGCGTAACCACCCTCCTCTGGGCGACCGGTTTTAAATTCGATTTCAACTGGTTGAAAGTCGATGCGTTTGACGAAAAAGGCGAGCCGTTCCACAAGCGCGGCATCTCGGCGCAGAGCGGGATTTACTTCCTCGGCCTGCCGAATCTGGTGAACCGCGCGTCGTCGTTTATCTATGGGGTTTGGCACGATGCGAAGTACGTGGCGGATCATATTGTTTTGCAGAATGAGTACATGTCCTACAACAAACCCTGAAACAGCAAAGTCCGAGGCGACAGCGTCTTGCTCCGTTGCCTACGCTTGCGTCAGAATCCGCCGGCTTGTGCGCTTGAGTGAGCGTCTCTAAGGTTGCTCGGTCGCTGAACATTCAGTGATCGGGTTTAGTAGCCCGAGCGATAACATAAAGTGCATAAGCCTCATCTGTCAGATGTTCTTGTCTGTGCTTGATGGTGGCTGTGTGCAGGGCGTCCTCGGGCGCGCCGGCTTTGTGTGTTTCCCCGGTCTACTAACCTGCCCACAGCTGCCACCCCATCGTTTAGTAGCGAAGAGGTGTTGGCCCTAATCAGGTACAACACACATGTTCAAAGTCACACCCAACCCTCCGAACGAGCCGGACCTGAAACTAAACCAGGCCGCACATCGCGCGATTGATCGCTATCTCAATCCAGAAACCGACCCACCCGCGCCACCGCCAGGCTTGTTCAGCGTGGCCGCCGACGCCAGCAACGAAACACTGATCACCAACAGCTACGAAACCTTTTCCTCGGTAACCGCCTTGCTGCTTGACCTGTCAGAGGACCTGACCGGGAAACAGCGCGATGTGGCGCTGGCGATTCACCAGCTGAGTGAGTTGGGGGTTTTGTTGATGGATAGGCTGATGGAACGGGAGGTCAAGCTTTCAGCTGTATTACCCGTTTAAAAACCGGGTGCAGGCCACGGTTAAAACAGTGGCCTGCCTCCCGTTTTGCCTAACTCAACCGAATACACGGCAACTGAAACCTCACCTCGACCAACTGCACACCGCCCCTCTCAAGCGTGCGCTCACTGCCCGCATCCTCAACGCAGCCAGCCCGGCGATAAAATCGTATCGCTCGTTCATTACGGGCCAATACCCACAGCGTTACCTGTTGAAACCCTTGCTCAGCCAAATACTGTAAGCCCGCGTTCCACAACGCCAGCCCGACGCCCGTGTGCCAGTGCTCAGCGACAACGTAGATAGCCATGACCTCTCCTGCGCTATCCGCAGGGGCATCTTCGTCACGGCTGTTGCCAACGGATATCCACCCAACCACCTGCTTGTTCACCTCCGCCACCCACACGTTAGATTCTCCCGATTCAATCGAAGCCATCCAAAATGACTCGCGCCTGGCCAACGTCGAGCTCAACGCGCCCAAGTAGTCGGCGGGCATCAGGTCGCGATAGGCTTGCTGCCAACTGCTGATGTGCACCTGGGCAATCGCCCTGGCGTCTGCGGGTGAGGCGTGGCGAATCATCGAAGCGTTCCTTGTTCGGATATCAAGTGGTTAGCGTAAACCGGCCTCGATTACGATTTTGCGATGCGCAGCGTCTTGTGCCATCCACTCGCACGCGGCCTGCGCCTACAATGGCGACTTTTCTGACAACAAGGATGTAGGAAGCAATGATAAAACGCCGTTTTGCCCTGGCCCTCAGCCTTCTATGGCGCACGTACGCTGTGTTTTTCCTCTACTCCATCGTCTTCACGCTGGTGATCGGGCTGCCATTCGGCCAGCTGATGTTAGCCAACAGAGCGGTCATTTTGTACACGCCAGCCGTCGCACTTGTGGTGTTTGCGCTGCTGCTCGCGATTCTGGAGATGGGGTTGCGCATCAATTTGCTGCGGGCCATATTCGGTGCTCGGTTAAACCGCTCGCCTGCGCAATGGCGAACCTGCGTGCTGCAACTGTCTGTGTTGATGGCAGCCTTGGCCGCCGTCAACGCCCTGATTGCCTCTTTAGCGTCGGTGGATGCCTGGGTGTACTACAGAGCCTACGGTGGCCCGCTGCTGTTTTTCGTAGGCGTCTTCGCTCTCGGCTGGACCCAAGCGACCTCGGACGCGGAAGAAACGGAGACCGCTCTGGCAGAGCATTGATTGGCGATACGCTTTGTGCGTGATGGGGACTAAAGCAAAATGGGCGGCAGATCACACCCATAACAAGGGTGGCCTGCCCGCTACTTTCCTCCAGTGAGGCGTCAGCCCTTTATGAATCTGAACCGTGCAAGGCAGTTGATTCATGGACAGATCAATCGAGACGACCCGATTGGAAGTCTCATCCATGTGCTGGAAGCCGCCATTGAGCTGATTTCACTTCAGGGCAATGACTTCTGCTGGTCCAGCTGGGAAGACGAGGATCAGGCGAAGGCTGAGTTGCTGGGTTTGGTCAGCGTGCTCAGATCGGGCGGGTTGCCCAAAAAGCTGGACGTCGCTGTTCTATTCGCAGCCACCGGCCCACTCCAGGAACTCAGTATGAGCAGTGGTTGGGCGGACACTTTTCTTAAAGTGGCGGGCAAATATGACGAAGTTGAAGCGTTATTGTGGTGAAGAACAATAGGCGCCAGGCCACCCTAAAAATCCTGCGCAAACCGCCGCCGCTTCACGAACAACCCCACTCCCAGCGCAACCGCAAAGATCGACAGCAACCCCAGATCAACCCCGAACACGTGGGTCTGGCTCGCAGCAACGCAACCCACCGCGCCACCCACCACCAACATCACCCCCAGCCACTTGCGCAGCGGGTATGACCTAAGAAACCGATCCAACAGATAGAACAGCAACAGGGCGATGACCAACTGGGTAATTTCGGACATGGGCGTCTCCCGTCAGGTTTTGATGATCAGTGTCGAAGCTGTACGTTGCGGGCCGATGCCGCCGCTGACCTGCGCTTCGATGCTGACCAGTATGTCGCCAGCATGATAGGTGGGCAGGATGGCATTGGCATACATGCGCACACCCACCCCGACGGGAGCACCCACGTAAGGGGACGCGACATAGGTGGTGGCGGAAGCAAAGGCTGTGGCGGCCAGGTTAGCGACCTGGGTGCGTTGGGCATTGAGGACATCGCCCTGCTGCCGGGTGAGTGGCTTGGAGATGCCGATCATCATCATGCACGGCCGGCCCTTGGCCAACATCTTGTCGTACACCTCGACGACCTTGCTGTTGACCTCATAGTGGGCGCTTTTCGCCTCGCCAAAATGCAGCTCGCGCAGGCGGCCGCGCTCGCTGTCGGTGAGGGTGATCTGCGATACGTTGAAAACGATCCCGTGATTGCCTATGTATTGGAAAGTCCCTTCGAACTTCATCGCACGCATCCTTTCGAGCCAAAGACGGCGATTCTCTAGAAGGAATGCACAGGATTCAAATCATTTCATCCTACCGGCGAGGTGCGCTGACCGCCGTAGGGTTCTGACGGACATAATAATTGTCGAATTCACTGCTTTCGACGAATTGGAAACCATGGCGGATATAAAACCGATTCGAGGCGCTTTGTTTGAGAGCACCCACTTTGATCGGCAGTGCAGCCGCATCGGCCTCATTGAAAATATGAGTGAGCACCGCAGCGCCTATACCTGCCCCTTGCGCACTCGGCCTCACGTATAAGTGGTCGAGCACATGTTCATTGGGGTGGTGTTTAACCACGACAAAGCCAACCCTGTCTCCAGCGACTTCAATGTAACGGGTGTTGTGGGCTTCAAAGCCGCTGACAAACCGCTCGCGCGCGCGCACGGGATCAAATCGCCCGACACGCTCCAAACTGTCGCGCATCGCCTCGATTCGAATGGCAACGAGATCGTCCACGTCGCTGGGTTGAGCGAGGACTAATCTGACTGGGCCGTTTTGATTGGGCGTGATGGGCATACTTTGCGCTCTACGTAGGCTCCGGCTGGGGCACTGGGGTTAAACCACGTTTATACGGTTTCCCGGAACGTGGTCTGCCTTATCCTTTCTCTAACGCGACTCACACTCAAGTGCGCTTGGGCAACGTCCAATTCGGCCGGATGAAGTGGCAGGTATACCCATTGGGTATGCGCTCCAGATAATCCTGATGCTCCGGCTCTGCTTCCCAGAATGGGCCAGCTGGTTCTATTTCAGTGACGACAGGGCCTGGCCACAATTTCGAGGCATCCACGTCCGCAGCGGTATCTTCGGCTACGTCGCGTTGCTGTTCGCTCAGGTAATAAATCGCCGAGCGATAGCCAGGCCCAAGGTCATTGCCCTGGCGGTTAGGCGTGCTGGGGTCGTGGATCTGGAAAAAGAACTCAAGAATCTGCCGGTACGAAATCACCGCAGGATCAAACACGATTTCAATCGCTTCAGCATGGTTACCGTGGTTGCGGTAAGTGGCATTCGGCACGTCGCCGCCGGTGTAGCCGACGCGCGTGCCCAGCACGCCGGGGTAGCGCCGCAACAGGTCCTGCATGCCCCAGAAGCAGCCGCCGGCGAGGATCGCGGTTTCGGTTTGGTTGGTCATGGTCTGCCCTTGTGCTGAATGAGTACCGGGATAGTTATGGGGCTGTGTTGGGCAATAGCAAGGTTGAACGTCGGGTTGCGGGTTACGCTCGTCTCATTCATAAAACTTCCCGGCCAACAAAATAGCCGCACAGCGCTGCCATACGTTCGATGCCACTCCGCCCGCCTGCGCAGGCCGAGTGCTGGACGCTGCCCACGCAGCCGCCGCATCGAGAAACGCGTCAACCGACGCGTTTTCCCAGCCTAGCGCACCGGGGCCATAGCGCGATGACCGCGACGCCTGTTCCAATAATCGCTCACGGGCAAAATCAGCACCGAGTGCTTCGATGAATTGAATGAACGACGCTTCGTCTATGACGTGGGCCAGCAGGTCGTCGAGATCTACAGGGCTTGGCATGGGGTTCCTGAGGGAGAGTGAAGAGTGGTCGAATGTGCAGGATTGCTGCTGTTTTCGAGCGGCGGTTTTTGGCCAATAGCAGACCTTCCTTAAATCTTCAAATAGGTTTACAAACCAGATACCTTCACAAGTTTAGGCAAGACGGCATGACACTTTCCAAAGGCAGTATCATAAAGCTGATCACTATTGACCGAGCAGCGGTGGTACTCACGGACTGGTTGAACTCTCGGGAGGCGGCCCCTGGAGATATCGCCGTGGTGGAAAGGATTTCAATGGGGGAGGCTGGATGTACCGTTCTCTTGTTGTGCGAGCTAGAAGTAGGACTCCTTGAGTGGAGAGCGTCATATTTTGAGGCTGGGTTGACCTATGAGGTACTTAGTAGCAGTCCCACTGACGTCGCCTCTTGAATGTCTGCTCAGGGCCGATTTCTACCTGCCGCCACCGTCAGCTTTGGGTCGATAGCTGCCCGTTGCGGAGGGCTGCTATCGGCCAGAAGCAGACACTGATGCCGCCTACAACTCACCTAAAGCGGACGCTTGGCGAGATCCGCTTTTGGACAAACGTAGTTAGCTCAACCACTGGTTGATTCGCCTCATCATCGACTGCGTACTAATCGCTTTAGGGGGCGCTCCGAAACCCAAATGGCAAATTATCGTTGGCGGTGAAAGGATTACACACAGCACTTTGCAATAAGAAAAGCTTGAAGAGCTGCTATCGCATGAATAACAATCCAGCTTAGCTGTGAAAGGCGGACTGAGCAGATGTTCACACGAGGGATTAAAGATGGCGACACCAAAGGAAGTTAGAATAGATTTTTCTCAAACTACAAAGCTCGAAATTTTTAAGAGAGTAAATGGCCGCTGCTCCGTCCCCCGATGTACCAACGTTACGATTGGTCCTTTTTTAGAATTTGATGGCGCAGTAAATATGGGCGTTGCTTGCCATATTTATAGTGCTGCTGAAGATGGGCCGCGCGGCCGGGGCGAACAGACAGATGCATTCATTAGTAGCGAAAAAAATGGTATTTGGTGTTGCTCTTCTCACGCCTCTTTAATTGATAAAAAAAAGGGAAATGAGTTTCCCGCCGCTGTATTATTTGCATGGAAAGCGTTGGCAGAGGCCCGAATAAGGAAACTACTTGATGACGCCCCTTCTCCACTTGGATGGGTGGGTACGATAGAGTTTTCAGAGTACGGCAATCTAATTACTCCTCCTAGTATCACGCTATCAAGAAATACGTTGATTTTTGGGCCAAACTGTTGCGGAAAAACATCTCTGATGGAAGCAGCTGCATCAGTTAGTGATTCAAAGTATGCCGAGGCGTTCGATGGTACCTATAGAAATGGCGCCCACCTTAAATACAAAGTGCAAATTAAATACTCTACTGTCGACACGCTCAATAAGACTTTAGAGCTGGAAATGTGTAATGGTAGCCTTATTCGTAAAGAAGGTCGCACACCTTATCTGCTTCCCCCCGGAGATTTGGAAGTCATTTTATGTTCAGAACGGGATACGCGGCGTAAACCGCATGAAGATGATGTTGATTTTTTGATGCGCTATCTGAGCATAGATAAAACTGCTCTATTTTACTTGGCCGAGATGGGCGGCGGAGAATTGCTACCTGGAGATATGAGATTCGAGCAAGCCGTAGATATTGAGTACAATGATTACGATGAAGAGATAAAAAAAAAGAAATACAAGTCAGATGATGAACCCTACGTAAATCTTTTATTTCGGCGACACGGCGATCAGCGCTGGGTAACTCTAACTCGCCTGGCAACGAGCGAGTATGGCAAGCTGCTGGTGAGTTTCGCCGTGACTAAAGCGCGTGAAACATGCAAGCAAAAGCTTACGCTATTCTTAGTGGATGGCCTAATCTACAACTTCGATAAATATAACTTTGAAAAAGTTTTAAACGTATTGTCAAAAAGTGATTTTCAATCAGCGTTGATACTACCTCCATATCAGGAAGAAAATATCCTGGAGAAGAGTGAAGGCAATGTTGAATTGAAGAAACTAGACTATCTTAAACAGTGGCAACTGAAACTGCTTGAGCGTTCAGAATATTTCGCTGCCTGATTAGAGCCTGTACCGAACTCTAATTAAACAAGATGTCCGATGCTCTCTTCCGCTCATGCACGAGGGCATCACGGATGAGGTAAATTTGTGCAATCATACAAAGATAAAATAGATATGGCTGAGGGAGTGGGGTGTCGTCCGATGCTTTCAGGACGGATTAAAAGGCACTATGGATTCCTTTTTGTAGTATAGCCAAATCTAAAAAATCGCCCCATCCCAAACTCTCAGGTCCAAAAAACTGTAGGTGAAACCTACGCACACTCCCCACGTACAACCGGTAAATAATAAAACCTGAAAACATTGATTTCAGGGACTCCTTTATAGACGGCGGAGAGGCATGGGCTCTACAGGTACATTTTCGACTACCGGCCAAGCACCCCAAACAAACTCAATGTCAGCTCAACATTCCAACAGGATAACGCCATAACCACATAAATAACGAACACAACAATGCAGGTAATCCAAAAATTTACTTTAACCGAAAACAAAGAATTATCAACAATTCTCTGAAGTTCCTCTGCCGACATATGCGATCTAACGATACCCTTCCAATCTGTAAATAATTTTGTAGAGATTAGACTTACAGAAATCGCCCCCCAGAATCTCAAAATCATAGCCACAACTAAATAAATTGAAAACGACTTGAACAGAACTACTGCTTCCGGACTCTTCAGCGCGTCTTCCGCAATAAATCTGCGGGATACGACTCCAGCAGTGAGCACAAATGCTAGAGCCAATACATCCGCAAGCAAGCTTCCCGTAAATTGATGACTTGCTGAAACATATTTATCCACCACTCCAGACAAGTCCTTTTGTATATCAGACAGTTCTTTCGTGTAATCTTTTTTTCTATCCAAAACTACATATTTATATCTAGATCTTGCCTCGGCAAACGCAGCAAATACAAGGCGAACCGCGTCAATTAAAGCCTGATCATCCTTTAAATCAAGAGTCAGCCTATCAACGACAAGTAAAGTTCTAGTTTCTTCATCACTTTCTGCATAGCACCATTCAACACAAGCAATAACCGCATCAATATCCCGCGTCGAAAATTCCTGCAATTCGTTATCACAGATACTTAACTCAAGCTTTCTACGCCCCTTCAAGACAACTTTATCCCAACCATAAAACTCTTGAACCAATGAGATCATGGCATAAACAACACAAGCCTTGTTGAAGTAGGTTGCAATGGCATTATCAACACTTCCCCAATTAAATAAAAAACGTTCAGGGGACACCATGACGGCGTTTCCGGTCACAAAATGCACGGACTTAAGAAGCTTCTCCAGATTAGGAAGTTTCGTTGACATCATCCACTCAACAGGCAAAACTTGATCATATTTATTTGTCGGAACTATTGCAATTCTAGGTCCGCCAAACGAATCTTCAAGACCACATAAAAATATTTTAAGCGGTCTTTCAGACTGAAGACTCTGGTGTAAATCACCACCTAGCAAACCAGAGACTTTCGGAAGCCAACTTTCTAAAAAATAGACCTTATCAAAAAACAACAAACCATCTATATCGACATTAATCGCTAAGGAATCTCGAAGCAAAGCAGCCTTATCAGTTACAGACACAACCCAATCCAGCATACGCTGGTCAGAAAAATCCACCTCATCCCAAGCCTCATCTTGCCCATCGACCTGTAAGCGTATGCTCGTAATAGCATTCTCACAAATCAACTGAGACAACTCGTTTAAAACCGCCCGAGAAGTCGCGTTAAGAAGACCAGAGTAGTTAGCTCCGAACGAATTCTCACTATAAGAGATATCAGCCTCCCGCTGTAACCTAACTATAAATCCAGATAGCACCCCCAGGTCAACAGCCATAACTACTCCCGTTCTTCCACGGTAGTAGCTCTAATGGTAATAATGTATGAACCATCAGCTTGCTTTGTCTTATCCAGAATATTTGGATTTCGTTCTCCTTGCCAAATCACTTTGACGCCTGCATCAGTAATCCACTCACCTTTCCTATCCTTATTAGGAATAGAACCCGGCTTGGGTGAGAACGACACTCCACCAAGCCCAAGCTCATCCATATGCGAATCAAAACTGCTTTTCATACGAGCAACTTGTGCTGGATCAGTATGAATACAGACACGATCTTTAATCTCACTATAAGCAAGCTCACCATCTGCAAAGGCGTCAAGTAAACCGATTACTGAATGCCTAACGTCTGAAGGAGTTCTATCGCCCAAGTCCCCGTCATATGCTCTTGCCCATCGATGGCACGCCACTACCATTTGTTTAGTTAAGGTTGAATCATTTACTCTAAGACGGACACCGAGGAAGCGCTTGAAATAATCAGTAATAGCGTCCTCTGTATCCAGTACCGCACCTGTTTTTTTTCGCTCTACTGCCAGTACGTCCCAAGCAAAATCATCTCCAAGCTGAATCAGAGCCTTCTTTTGAACAGCAGCAGCCTGCTCAGAAAGAGCTTCTATAATCTCTTCCAACCTAACTCTCGTATTCTGCACCGCATCTCTTTGCTGACGCAGCACGGTGCTATAATCCAGTTTAATTAAAGCAACTAGAGACTGCCTTGAAGTTCCAGAAATTATTGTCACTCTTGCTACAATTAGGACTCCATCAGCTGTTTGCCCCGCTGAATGCTGCCCCAAAAATAACCTAGCTATTTCCTTAGACTGCTCGACAAACTGAACATCAGGATCTTCAACAATTGCATTACATGCCGTCACTAAGTGGGAGTTTTCTTTATCGACGAAGGTGTATTGAGTACCCTGCCCTGTTTCCGATATTATTTTCTTGAAGAATGCTCTTTGTGTATCACTTGAAAGAAGAACTTCATCCAGACATTCAGGCTCGTCCTCGCCAGACTTCAGGATATGGTAAATAAAGTTCTCAACGACGAGTTCATTTCGCTGGACTTCAGTCAATACACTGACACGATTTCTCACTATTAAAATTCCCTTTCAAGAGCAACCATCAAGAAATTGATGACACATTGCCTTCACGATAATCAATGAAACATAACGTGTCCACGCCGTCCGCGATTTTTCAAGCATCCATGCCCCAAAATAAAACTGTACAAAAACACAGTGCTCGGAGCGGGATTTTGCCATAATCAGCCAGCCTAGCTACGCCGAAGCGACGACTGGCGTGTGAGGCCTCCTAGAGAGGGACCTTGGAGAACGAGACAAGGGGCCCCTCAGCCTCATCAACGAATTCCGAAAATGGCCCGTAGCTAGCCTGTCCCGAATGTCTGCTTCTGGCCGAACGCGGTCGTTGCTAAGAGGCTGCTTTCGGCCCAAAGCAGTCCATGGACACGATAGTGGCGAAATAGTAGCCTATGTCGCTAATGGGCAATGGAAAATCATCAGCGGATCACTTCGGATGATGTCTAGAGATGGGACCGAAATTTGAAGACCCGATCTTCATGCTTGAGGCCATCACGCTGCTGTTCGATCGGCTTCATCTAGCGCTCACTCATCTGCGCGTAGAACTGTCTGCCCCTTAAAAATTCGTCGACTACGAAAAACTAAATTGCCAAGGAAGTCACATGTCAGTCAAATGCCCAAGTTGCGGTTCTGATAAAACCCAAAAAAGAAATATTGGGACGAAAGTCGCAGGTGGGGTTGGAGCAGTAGCAGGCGGGATAGGAGCGGTAGCAGGCGGGGGCGAAGGCGCTGCTGCTGGTGCCGCGATAGGGAGCGCCCTGTTTCCTGGGGTTGGGACGCTCGTTGGCGGTGTAATCGGCTTTTTGGGCGGCTTGGCAGTAGGTGCTACTGCGGGAGCAGCGGCAGGGAAAGCCGTAGATGAATACATCTTGGACAATCACAAATGCAACGCTTGCGAACATACTTTTAGTACAAGTTGATTGCAGCTCGACGGCAAAGCGGCCGACCGCAGAAAGACTCGCCCAGGTGCGCGGCGCGAGCGCACTGGCGGTGCTACCGACGACGTTGAGACGGATGAACAACGTCTACTTTCAGCCTCCTGGCTGGCAGTAATAATAGTGGTCTGCCGTCTATTTCTTCATCACGGCCTGTCATTTTGAAGCAGCCTGAACAGACTGCTTAGCCAGATAGGTCGTGTATGAGGCTGATCGCGATTGTCGGAAAGGGCCTCCAGAATGACGCTTTTGTGTGTTTGACCGGCACCGGCCTCTACGATGGGACGGCTCGGTTCCTGGGAGTCCGTGGGAGCAGTCCAGCTAGCCCTTCCCGTATGAGGGTCCAACGAATACCCGGCCGCCTTGCCTTTTTCGGTGATGCTCCAGACGCCATTATCATTGATAACGAGTGGATCGACACGTTGGATCATGACGTCCTTGGAACGGGTCATCACACTATTGTCGCTAAGATTGATGACTGGCACATAGGTGTCAAATTGAGTACCAAGCGATCTTTGCTTGGCGCCTTCCTCAGAGAAGCTCACCACCATCTGTTCGAGAAACTCAAAGCTGCTGGTGTTGCCAAGTGCTCCAAAACCCGGATCAAGGATGTAGGACAAAAAGCCTTGGTCCAAAAGGGTGCTATTGATCGCAGTACTACTCAGAATGCGCGCGACGGTCGCTGCGTCCTTGTCGTTGAAACTGACCGTAAGCTGGTAGCCCTCCGAGTCGTAGCTGTGACCGTTGTTGAAATTGCCGCGCAATCGTCCGTTGTCGTGCTGACGATATTCACCCAGCTCTTTGGCCAAATTATCGACGTAAGCCAAATCAGCACCTTGCTCCTGAGCGTAAGCGTACATCCGCGACAACAGGTTGCGATCATCATGGGTCAGGAATTCGTAAGGAGATCGACTGATGTTGATCACGCTCATACCCTCAGCACCGTTGGACACATCAGGCTCTGTGCCGAAGAACAGGCGCGAGATCATCAAATCACGTCCGTCACTGGATGCCGCTGCTGAGCGGGCGGGCGCAGCAACGACTGTTGCTTTCATTTCCTGCCACGCTGCGCGTCGTTCATTGGTTGTGAAAGCGCCGCCCTCGTCGTGAACAATCAGGCTCAGTTGATCACGCTTAAGGCCTTCGAAGGGGTTGCTGTCAGTACCGTTGAGGAAGTCAGTCGCCTGCCTGGCGCGTGCCCATAACTCCAGGTCATCGGTATCGGGTAACTCGACGTCGTGTTGCGCCTTGTTGGCGAGGTACCCATTACCTGTAATTGCCTCAATCTGGCTGTAAGGGACCTGCCCAACGCGGGATTCAGCACGGGTTTGCGCTTGGCTTAATTGGCGGGCCAGGGTCGAAACTGTGCTGTCGGAACCCAAGCCGCCTGTGAGCGGGGAAGCATCACTCCTGCCCTCAACTGGTCGAGCGGACACCGAATTTGGGGTGTCGACGGCACGACTGGCCAGACGATTGTTAGACCGCAATAGATAAGGGGTGGTATCGATCATAAGTCTTCCCCACACGGATAGTTGTTGCGTTGCAACTTGAAAAAACTTCACGGGTTTGGGCTATTCACTAAAGCGAATGGTCACCGAGTCGTTGCCGGCTGGATAACTAAGCCGCTCACTGGCGCCCATGATCGTGTGCCGAATGATGATTTTAGAGCCATTACCAAAGCGCTGATCATTAAAGTCATTAACCGTACCAGACGAGTTTGGCCGAATCGGTTTACAGCCCACTGGAGTAACACTGCTGAACGGGAGGTAAAAGCACAACTCAACTTCCTCGCCAAAACTCTTCAGATAGGAAGTAGTCATCCAGTCGATGCCCTGCAACTTCCATTGCGTCGCCAACGTGCCCCTAGGAAAGTCGGTGCTAAGCAAGTTGAACTGGGCCAGCCCGAAACCACCAACAGATAGCACGGTGATGATATCGGGCTTTACTGCTTTAGTGATCGTTTCCGCATTAACGGTTGCAGTGGAGGAAAACACCGAAACAGCAAACACAGCCAGTAACGCCTTACGCCCACCTTTGCCACACGAAACCGCGAATAATCTTTTCATCATTATCACCCTTAGCGCCGATAATTAAGTACTAAGCTCACAGCCGATCCAATTAATATCTGCAGTAGGATTCACGCCCCCAACACTGCACGAATAATTATCCGAAGTAAGCCAGCCACTTCCTAAAAACACTAAGGACCGCTCCGTCATACTTAACAGTAGGAGTCCGTCAGCTATTTCCTAGTCCCGCCTCCCCTCTACCCAAAACGACTCTTTCCCCGCATCATGCGCCACCAAAATCAAGGACGATAACAACAATGAAAACCGCGTTGCGCGCCCTGTTCCTGCTCTGCCTGTCCACGCCCGCCTTCGCTGCCGAAAGCCCGGTGGGTTTCAAGACCGCCACGCTGCCCGATGCCAAACATCAGCGCCCACTGGAACTGGTGGTCTGGTATCCCGCCGCCACCAATGCCCAAGCCAAACTGATTGCCGACAACGCGGTGTTCATCGGTGCCCTCGCCGTGCCCGACGCACCACCGGCTGCCGGCGAGCATCCGCTGGTGGTGCTGTCCCACGGCTACGGTGGCAATTGGGGCAAGCAGGTGTGGCTGGCCAGTGCCTTGGCGCATAAGGGTTATATCGTGGCGGCGGTCAACCACCCCGGCACCACCACCAAAGACCGCAGCCCGCAAGCCGCCGCGCAGTTGTGGCAACGCCCGGCCGACCTGGGCCGCGCTATCGACGCGGTGCTGGCTCAGCCGAAGCAGTTTGGCGCGGTCGCGAACAAGCAGATTGCGGCGGTGGGCCACTCCCTCGGCGGCTGGACGGTGATGGAGATCGCCGGGGCGCGCTTCGACCCCGACCTGTTCAGCCGCGATTGCGCCGAACACCCCAAATTGGGCGGCTGCATCGGCTACCAGGAGATGAACCCCGCCGCTACGCCCGCCGGCAAGGCCCAACTGACCGCTGATTTGAGCGACAAGCGCGTCACCGCCATTGTGTCGTTGGACCTGGGCCTGTCGCGCGGCCTCACCAGCGCCAGCCTCGCCGCACTGCCGGTGCCGGCGCTGGTGATCGCGGGGGGCGTGCCAACCGAGGACATGTCGCCCGAGCTGGAGTCTGCCGACATGGTCAAGCGCATGCCTAAAACCTCCACGCAGTACGTGGAGATCAGCGACGCCACGCACTTCAGCTTTATGTCGATCTGCAAGCCGGGTGGCATGGCAATGATTGAAGAGAGCTCGCCGGGCGATGGCATGATTTGCCGGGATGGCGAAGGGGCGCGGCCACGGGCGGTGATTCAGCAGCAGGTGGTGGAGCTGATTACTGGTTTTTTGGGGCACACAGCGGCTAATTAGAAGAAAGGACTACTCAAGACAAAACGTATCGAATACGATGCATAAATATGCAAACAACACAAAATGCACTGCATAGGATGCAAAATGCTATGGAAGACCTAGGTCTCATGATCAAAAGTCTGCGTAAGGCCGCTGGCCTTTCACAAAGCCAGCTCGCCCAACGGCATGGCATGAGCCGCGCGACCATTTCAGGCATCGAGAACAACACCATCCCCGAGGTGGGGATTCGCAAGGTTATGGCGATTCTCGAGGGCTTGGGTTACGAGTTGACCGCACAGCCCAAGCGTCGACGTAAGACGCTCGATGAACTGAAAGCAGGAAGCGTCCATGACTAGGCAAAATGACCGGCTATATATCGGCGCAAGCGGCGTAGCGGCTGGAACACTCGGACGCAGCGAAGAAAACCCGCGCGATTCGGTGTTTTCGTACAACGAGGCCGTCTGCGAAAAGGACGCGGTCTCCTTGACCATGCCCGTGCGCTTGGAGAGCTACAACTGGGCATATGGCATTCATCCCCTGTTTGAGATGCACCTTCCCGAGGGGCACCTTAAAGCCGAGCTTGTACGGCGTTTCAGCAAGTCAGTGCGCGGCTTTGACGATTTCACCTTGCTGGGCATTGTCGGTCCACACCAGCTGGGTCGCATTAGCGTTGCCCACGCTGGCGCGGATAAATCGCTGCCTGAAATCAAGCTCTCTGAGCTGTTGATCCATGACGGGGCGAAAGACCTGTTCAACGATCTGATGAACACTTATGCCGCCTACTCAGGTGTTTCAGGGGTTCAACCGAAGGTACTGGTGCGCGATGCAGTCGACACGGGCTCCAGCGTCGCACGTCTCACCCACCGTGGTGCTACGCATTTGGTGAAGGCGTTCAATGATTCAGACTTTGCGCAACTGGCGGCTAATGAATTTTTCTGCATGCGCGCGGCATTTCACACAGGTCTTGAAGTGCCTGAATGCCAGCTGAGCCAGCATGGCAAGTTCCTGGTGGTGCAGCGGTTCGATATCGGTGACAGCGCCTACTTGGGGTTCGAAGACATGTGTGTGCTGTCCGGATGGGGAACGGAAAAGAAGTACGACGGCAGCTACCAAGGTTGCGCAAAGCTGATCAAGACTTATGTGTCCCCTCCCCGTCTGACCAAAGCGCTGGAGGACTTCTTCATGATGGTTGCGCTCTCGGCAGGCATCCAAAATGGTGACGGGCACCTGAAGAATTTCGGGCTTCTTTATGAGAACTGTGCAGAAAACGCTGACGTCTGGCTTGCGCCCGCTTACGACCTGGTGACGACTACGGTCTACCAAATCAACGACATTATGGGCTTGCTGCTCGGCGGCTCGAAGGCTTGGCCAAAACGTAAAATGCTGGTCCAGTTTGGACGCAGCTCATGCAATTTAACCGAAGCTCGCTGCAATGAATTGCTCGCCAAAGTGCACAGTGGCATGCACCGCGCGATGGGGGAGCTTTCGCAATATCGAAGCTCCCACCCGGCGTTTGAGGCAGTGGGAGACAAGATGATCGCGGCCTGGACTGCCGGAATGGCGAGGAGTATCGCGCCGCAGTGATCTTGCCTACTTGTTTACTCGGTATAAATAGCCGCGCGCACGGCTTCAATCTTTGACGCGTGCGGCCCAGGCGCCTCGCAGCGCCTGGGCTTGTTTACAACACAATCAGAACGGTTTGGTCGGCAAGTACTTACCATCCAGGGTTATCACCGCGCGCGAGCCGCCGTCCGGTTCCTCGACCTTCTTGACGTCCAGCTTGAAGTTGATCGCGCTGATGATGCCGTCGCCGAACTTCTCGTGAACCAGCGCCTTGAGCGTGGTGCCGTAGACCTGAATCATTTCGTAGAAACGGTAGAGGGTCGGGTCGGTCGGGATGCCGTTGCCGATGCTGCCGCGCAGCGGGATGGTTTGCAGCAGGAGCACGGCGTCCTCGTCGAGCCCCAAGGTGTCGGCAACGGTTTGGGCGGCGTCGGCCGGCAGCGGGTGCTGGCCGAGCAAGGCGGCAGTGACGAAGGCTTCGTGCAGGCCGGTGCCTTCGGCGATCTGCGCGAACGACAGGTCTTTGCGGGCCTTGGCCAAGAGGATGACGTCGGCCAGGGCAAGACGAGTGTTCTGGCTGATTTGTGACTGGATCATGGGGTTATCTCCGTGGGTAAAAACAGTGGGTTAAAGCGTCAACGATCAACTGTGGGAGTAGTCGGCCAGCGGTACGAATTTTCCGGTGCGGCTATCGAAGGCCTGGATGCAGCCACTTTCGATGTCGTAGACCCAGCCATGCAGCGTTACGCGCTTCTCTTCAAGTGCCAGGCGTACCGAGGGGTGCGTCTGGATATTGGCCAGTTGCGCGATCACGTTCTCGCGAACCATCGAGGCGACTTTGGCGTGTTGGTCGACATGCTGGCGGGCCTCGTTGACCACTCGGCCGGAGTCGGCGTAGCGCAACCAACTGGCCACGGCGGGCATGTGGTCCAGGCATTTGCAGGTGGCGATGGCGGTCATGGCGCCGCAATCGGAATGCCCGCAGATCACGATGTCCCTGACCTGCAGGGCCGCGACGGCGTACTCCACCGAGGCCGACACCCCGCCCGGTTCAGGGCCGTAGGACGGCACAATGTTGCCGGCGTTACGGATGACGAACAGGTCGCCCGGTTCGCGCTGCGTGACCAGCTCCGGCACCAGCCGGCTGTCGGAGCAGGAGATGAACAGCGCCCGCGGGTTCTGCTGGTTGGCCAGGTCTTTGAACAAACCGGCACGCTCGGGGAAGGCGTTGCGCTGAAACTTCAGGAAGCCGTCGATGATGTCTTGCATGGGTAACTCCTTTGAATCGCGATGCGATGGAGCAAAGGTTACGGCGCCCATTTAATAAGGTAAAAGTCTCATATATGATCCAGCACATTAGATAATCTTATGGGTTAAAACATGCTGGCACGACATATCCAGTACTTCCTCGCCGTTGCAGAACACCAAGGCTTCACCAAGGCGGCGGCGGCCCTGCATGTCTCGCAACCGGCGCTGTCGCAGCAAGTGCGGCAATTGGAAGAGAGCCTCGGTGCACAGTTGTTCGATCGGTCCGGGCGCCAGACGCGCCTGACCGATGCCGGTGAGGTGTACCTGCGCTATGCGCTGCGGGCGGCGCAGGAACTGCAGGAGGGCAAGCGCGCGATTCATGACGTGGGCGACCTGAGCCGGGGCACGCTGCGGGTTGCCGTCACACCAACGTTCACCACCTACCTGGTGGGGCCGCTGGTGGAAGCCTTTCACGGCCGCTACCCGAACATCACACTGAACGTGCGTGAGGTCGCCCAGGAACAGCTGGAGCATCAATTGCTGGCAGACCAGCTGGATGTGGGGATCGCCTTTGATCAAGTTCACGCGCAAGACATCGAGACCTTTCCCCTGCTGGTCGAAACCCTTGCGTTGGTCGTCGGCAAACAGCACCCGCTGGCAGAGGAACGGGCTATTGGGCTGGAGGCGCTGAATGGCGAATCACTGATTGTGCTGAGCAAGGAATTCGCCACCCGCGAGCAGATAGACCGCTACTGCGCCCAACACGGCATCCGCCCACGCGTGGCGATGGAGGCCAATGTGATTGGCGCGCTGATCGAGGTGGTGCGCCGAACCACGCTGTCGACGCTATTGCCGGCCGCCATCGCGCGGGCGCATCCGGAGTTGGTGGCGGTTGAGCTGGGGCCGCAGCGGTTGCAGCGCACGGCGGTGTTGATGCAGCGCAAAGGGGCTTATCAGTCGGCGGCGGCGCGGGCGTTTTTAGCGGTGGCCAAAGAGGTGGCGCAAGTAGTGAAGAATTAGCTAGCTGGGTTTCATTTTGAAAATAGCGCCTTGACCCGCCGATCAATATCAGCCTTCTCCTCGTCGGAAACATCGAAGAAATAAAGTGCATGACCAATGCGACACCCGATTGGAGACAGCCTGATGCCTCAGTGCACTGCAGCTTTTACCGACAATAAGTAAATGGCCATGAATAACAGCTTAAATAAATCAAGGCCTTTACGCGTTGGGGATATCAGGGCGATTTGACTGCGTAGTATTTGTCCCACAATTTATTGCGGAATCGATTGCCGGGATCCAGTTGCGCCTTGAGGGCGAACAGACGCGGCGCGTTGGGGTAAGCCTGTGAAAACTGCTGCGCCGTGGCGTGCAGCTGATACGGCAAATAATAGGTTCCCCCCAGCGACAACGCGGCGTCGATAAGCTCGCGCGTCCACACGCCGACGGCCTCGCGGTCGGCCCCGCCAACGCGCTGCCAGTAATACAGCACGAACGAAAACACCTCTTCACGCGCCCAAGACAGGCACGATTCGCTGTCAGCCGGTGCGTGCCGGATAGAGACGTTGACGGCGTTAACGTGGTGCGCCCGCAGGATGCCGGCCAGCAACGGCACGAACGCGGCGAGCTGGGCGACGGGCACAAAATACTCCTGCAACGCGTAGGTGCTGTGCCGGGTTGCGAGAGGCCCGAGGGAGGCGACGTCCGCACTGGCCTCGTAATTGCGCCGTACCACTGGATGGCTGAGATAGCGCAACGGATCGACCACATCCTTGCGAATCAACGGGCCGCCGGGAAGCTTGGCCACACTCCACATCACGGCTTCATCGAACTTATAGGATTGCCCCGGCGCGACCAGCCTGTCTGCGACTGTCAGCGCTTTGTCGGTGGTGCGCCAGGTGACGCACGTGGCGCGGTCAAAGTAAGGCGGTGCCAGGTCGGCATTGTGCAAGATTGCCTGTGTGTTGCCGCGAACCTGCTGATTGAAAAACGCCGGATATTCGGCAACCGGCATCCGGCGCACCTCACGCTCCATCGCGACGTTGGGCACCAGCTCAAGTTCGACTTCGGTGATCACGCCCAGCGCGCCGTAGCCACCGATGGCCGCGTAGAACACATCGGCGTTGGCACTGCGGGACGCCTCGACCAGCGAGCCGTCAGCCAGCACCAGTTGCAGGGAACGTACCGCGTTGATCACCGGGCCGGCGCCGACATAACGCCCATGCGCATTGACCGACAGCGACCCGCCGACGGTGAAATTGGCGTAGCTCTGCATGATTTTTACCGAGAGCTCGTGCGGGTCGATAACCGACTGCACATCGCGCCAGCGCATGCCGGTTTGCACGCGTATCACCTTGCTCTCAGGCGAAAACCGCACCACTTGATTGAGCTGGCGCATATCCAGGTGCAGGCTGTCTTCGCTAGCAATCTGCCCGCCCATGCTATAGCGGCCACCGCCGATACTGACGGGGCCGGCTCGTTCGCGAAGCGCCTGGCGAACTTCGTCTGTCGTACGCGGGGTGAGCACACAGCTGACCCAAATCGGGTTAAGCAATGTCACATCGTTAATCACCCCACCCGAGGGCGCAGCCCACACCGCCCAAGGCGACAACGCACTGACTGCGATACCGGCCATGCCGGCCTGCAGCAGCTCACGCCGCGTGCACTTCACCGAGCCCACCGCGCTGCCTGAGGTTGGGCGGTGGCGCGAGCAGCCCCTGGCGCATCGAAAATGACCTGCACATGCGGGCTGCGAAGCACGCTCGCCGGCGTCACCGTACGCCGTTGCCACGGGATGCGGCCGAAGTACCAGAAACGCCAGAATACGAGCTTCGGATCAGGGTTGTGCTGCAGCAATGTCGCGAACGTCTGCACCTCGCCCACCTGAATGTCGGTCGCTTCCTGGATAACTTCACGCACGAAGCGCGAGCAGAACTGGCGTCGCGAGCTGATGTTGAAACCGGTGTCGTAAAACGTGCCCATGCGCCGCGCAGCGGCCGCCACCACTGCGCTGCGCTGCTGATCGTTGAGCGCAGAGGTCAGCCGCGCAACGGCGCACCGCCCGTGCTCGGAACGCGCCAGGAAGCGCGTCATCGACGTGGTTTGCACCACCGGAAAGGTGCTTTCGGCAATCAGTGGGTCCGCGCCAGCGTTGTCAACGACGATACCCACATGGTTGGTCCATGAGTTGGTGGCGCCGGCAACCTCCAGAAAGGGCCGCGCAGTGACGCGGATGAACACCAGGTCTCCAATCTGCAAGTCACCCCTCGGTGGCCCCAGGCTGATCACTCCCTTGTTTTCGGACATGCTATGACTCCTTGTTCTTTGAAGCGCCAGTATGCGAGGAGGTCGCGCATTCCACACCTTTACCGGACATTTCTCCTTACACTGATACCTTCAGTATCGAATTCCACTACTAAATGACCCAGATAACCCAGCTCGTGACAACGATCAAGCAACGCCTCAAGTCAGCGGGCATGACTTACCGCGACGTTGCACAAGCGCTTGAGCTATCGGAGCCCAGCGTGAAGCGCCTGTTGGCCAGCGGCCGCCTGACGGTCGAGCGCCTCGCCCAGTTCAGTGATTTGCTGGGCCTGACCATGGCGGAGTTGCTTCACGAGGCGGAGTCGTCAGCACCGCGCCTGCAGATGCTCAAGCATGAGCAGGAAGCGCAGTTGGTATCCGACGAAAAACTGTTGCTGGTGGCCGTGTGTGCGCTGAACCACTGGTCGATGGACGACATACTGTCGGCGTATTGCCTGTCGACAGCCGAGTGCATCAAGCACCTGCTGGTGCTGGAGCGGATGGGCCTGGCGAACCTGAAACCGGGGAACCGGATCCGGCTGCTCGTAGCACGAGACTTTGATTGGTTGCCGAACGGCCCTATCCGGCAGTTTTTTCTGCGCCAGGGCTTACCCGATTTCATGGGCAGCCGGTTCGAGGCCCCCGATGAGACCCTGGATTTCGCGCACGGCATGCTGACAAAGTCTGCGCATGCGCAGTTGCAGGTCGACATGCACCGACTGCGCAGCAAGCTGGCGGCGCTTCACACCGAATCGTTGAGCGCCCCATTATCGGAAAAAAGCGGAACGGCGCTGTTACTCGCACTGCGCGTATGGGAACCCCTGGCGTTCAGAAAGCTCAAGCGGGTCTAGGCGCACGCCCTACTCTGCCTGATACACCTGAAGGTTCATCGCGCGGTAAGGCGCCAGCAACGGCTTGAAGCCGCGACCGGGCTGCTGGATAACGCCGAGGCCGAGGAGCGATTTCCGTATTACATTACCTTGAGTAATACTGGCCGCCCCCAACCCCGGTGTGTTCCCCGTGTAATCTAGTCGAGCGGCGCGAGTGATCATGGAAAGAACTAAACACAGCGCGTTCGCCTATCAGGCGGTGTACCGCTACCTGGTCGAGTTGATCGACGCCGGCCCTGCGCACGGCGAACGTAAATTGCCGTCGCTGCGCCAACTGGCCGAGCGCCTGGGTGTGTCGGTATCGACCACCAAGTACGCCTATGCGCTGCTCGAAGATGAAGGGCGGATCTACGCCAAAGCCAAATTCGGCTACTTCACCCGTTTCCAGCCTGCGCCGTTATTGACTGAAGGCTCGGCCAGCCTGCTCGACCAGGTGTTCGCCAACGCCCGTCAACCAGGCATGCTGGCCCTGAGCAGCGATGCACCGGCGATGTTGTTGTCGCTGGAAAACCCGCTGCTGATGCTCGAGCGCGAACTGACTCGCCAACACCCGCGCGCCCTTGCGCCGCTGTACCTGCCGTTCGGTGAGCCCGAGTTGCGGGCCGCATTGGCCGAGCGCTACACCCAATCCGCCGAGCGTTACTGGCAGGCCGACCATGTGTTTATCGGCTCCGACTTGCACAGCGTGCTGGACGCCGCGCTCCACGCCCTGGACCTGGCCGGCACGGTGGCGCTGGTGGAGTCGCCGTGTTCATGGGCGATTCTGCGTCAGTTGCAGGCGGCCAAGGTCCGCGTGATCGAGTTGCCTCTCGACGCGCACGGGCGCTTCGACCTGGCTGCGCTGGAAGGGTTGCTGGCGCAGGCGCCGATTCGCTTGGCGGTGCTGTCCTCGACGGTAAATATCCCCCAGGGCGGCGTGATGCCCGCGCAGGATAAACAGCAAATTTGCCGCTGGCTGGCAGAGCGGGATATCTGGCTGTTCGAAAACGACACCTACGGCGAGTTGTATTTCGAGGCGCAACCGGCGCGCTATCGTGATTTTGCCGACCCGCAGAAGCTGGTGGTGTTTTCGACCTTCGACAAAGTCATCGGCTCGGAAGCGCCTTATGGCTACGTGCTGTGTCGCGGGCAGGGCTCACAGTTGCAGCATGAATTTCTCAAGCGCGGGTTTCGCCTGTCGCCGATCCGCCAGAAGGCGATCGCCAAACTGCTCACCTCCAAGCGTATCGACGCGCACTTGAAAGCGCTGCGGGCGCTGCTGCTGGAGCGCATGACCCAACTCAAAGCGCTGCTGGACGAACACGATCAGTGGCACGTCCAGAACCCCCACGGCGGCGCGAGCTTCTGGCTTGAGGCTTCGCCCACCGTCGACATGCGCAAGGTCTTCGAGCGCTTGCTGGCCGAGCGCATCGTCATCGCCCCCGGCGAGCTGTTCAGCCAGCAAGGCGCCTGGCGGCATCACCTACGCCTGAGCTACACCCTCGACTGGGGCAAAGATATCGCTCAGGCCGTCAACCTGCTGGCCCAGGCGATGCGTCAAAGCCCGTAGCAATGCCGCGCTTCGGGGAAACGCCCGTGGCGCACATCGTCGGCAAACCGCTCGCAGGCGTCCCGAATCACCGCGCCAACATCGGCGTACTGTTTGACGAAGCGCGGCAGGTGCTCACCGCCCAGCCCCAGCACATCTTCGGTGACCAACACCTGGCCATCGCAGGCTGGCGATGCGCCGATGCCGATGGTGGGCATGTTCGAGTCCAGGGTGATCTGCCGGGCCACACCTTCGGCCACGCCTTCAAGTAACAGGCTGAAAGCGCCCGCCTGCAGATTGGCGCGGGCATCGGCTGCAATCACCGCGCCGGTTTCGGCCGTGAGCCCTTGAGCCTTGAAACCGCCCATCACATTGACGAACTGCGGCATCAACCCCACATGGGCCATCACCGGAATACCGCGCGCCACTAGGAACTCAACCGTGCCGGCCAACGCCTGGTTGGCTTCCAGCTTGACGGCATCGCAACCGGTGCGCGCCAACACCTGGGCGCAGTTGCGAAAGGCTTGCTCGTTGGACTCCTGATAACTGCCGAACGGCATGTCGGCAATCACACAGGCCAGGCGCGTGCTGTCGACCACCGCGCGGGTATGGCCGATGATTTCTTCGAGCTGCATGCTCAAGGTCGAGGGGCGACCATAACCGACCATGGCGGTGGAGTCACCGACCAGAACAAAGTCGACCAGTGGGTCGATCAGCTTGGCAATAGCGCTGGAATACGCGGTCAGGGAGACGATTTTCTGCTGGCCCTTCATCGCCACCAGTTGCGGGACGGTGGTGCGTTTGGTGCGGGTGTGGATGCTCATCGAGTGTGTTCCGTTTGCGCTGAATACCCGGCCCGATTATTGGCAGAACGCACGGCGATTCAATGCACAGATTGGCGCTAAAAAGCGACCCAGAGGCTGATGCGTTCAGGTGTGGCGAGGGAGCTTGCTCGCGCTGGACTGCGTAGCAGGCCCATTTTTCAGGGCCGCTTCGCGCCCCAGCGGGAGCAAGCTCCCTCGCCACAGGTGCGGGGGTCATCCGCAGGGGTGTATTTGTTCCCAGTCAACCGCACCGCCCACTGCGTGTCCGAAAATGCGTCAGGCTACGCAATGGCTGGCGCCGGCAACGATGAACCCAAGCCTGTATCGACTCCATAAGACCGGGAGCAGATGCCATGACTCAAGCTGATATCATGCCGGCAATTACCCGCTGAGTAGCCCACCATGAATCGCCAGAAAAAACTCCAGCAGCTCTTCAAGGCCAAAGCCAAAAAGGCCAGCGCCAAATTGGCGCCCAAGAGCAAAGACAAATACATCAGCAAAGCCGACCGCGCCAAACTCGACGCTGAAGCCGATCAAACCTCAGCCACCACCACCGACACGCCCAGCTGACGGCGTCCCCGCTTCATATTTGCCCCAGATACGCCGCAGGTGCCGCGCCGAACCAAAGCCTGCGCGCTCGGCGACGGTTTCAATGTCCAGGCTCGACTCAACCAGTAATTCACGCGCCACGCTTAAACGCAGGGTGTGCAGGTAATCCAGCGGGCTGATGCCGACGTGTTCGTGAAACAGTCGCGCCAGGTGGCGGCTGCTGGTGTAGGCCAGGCCGGCCATGCGCGTCACGGTCCAGGCGTCACACGGCGCGGCAGCGATGGCGTCCTGCACCCGATGCACGGCCGGATGCAGGTGGTTGCGCCCGGCTATCCACGGCGAGAGCTGCGGATCGGTGCCGTTGCGGCGCATGTACACCACCATGTCCCGCGCGACGGCGCAGGCCAGTCGCGGCCCGCCCAGCTCGGCGACCAGGTGCAGCATCAGGTCGATGCCTGCGGTGACACCGGCGCTGCAACTGACCGGGCCGTCGGTGACGTAGAGTCGGTTCTCCAGCACGCGGGCTTTGGGCGCCAGCGCCTGCAATGTCGCGCACAGCGCGTGATGCGTGGTGCATTGGCGCCCGTCGAGCAGCCCGGCCCGAGCGGCGCTCAGGGCACCTGCGCACACGCACACCAGGCGCTCGCCCGAAGGCGCGAAGACGGTTTTCAGCCACTGGTTCAGCGTATTACTCGCCGACTCAAACGCCTGCTGGCGTGCCTTTGTGACCGTCGACGTCGAGCCGACCAACACCACCAGCGTGCCGGGTGCCAAGGCTGACGGCAGCGGCGCCAACCCGGCCAGCGGCAAGCCGATCGACGTTTGCAGGGACACCACCGGGCTGACGTACTGCAAATCGAAGTCGATGGCCGCTGAGTCCTCGGCCTGAGCGGCGAGGCGCAGTACTTCGGCGGGGCCCGCCAGGTCGAGCATCAGCACGTTGGGCAGCAGCACGAACAGCACCGGCACGCTCACAAATTCAATCCTCCAACGCCTGGGCGACCGTGACAATGCGCGCAAAGCGCTCTTCGAGCACCAACTCGGTACGTTCACGAAGGTCGGCCGCGGTATAGACCCGACCGCTGCGCGCGTGGGTCATTGCGAAGGTCAACGTCGCCTCGCTGACAAAATCCACGCGCAGGCCGCTGTCCGAGGCCTGCCGCGTAGTGGTTTCACAGCACTGCTCGGTACGAATGCCGCTGATGATCACCTGGGTCACTCCCATTTCCGTAAGCCGCGCAGCCAGGGGCGTGCCGGCGAAAGCGCTGTGGAAGCGCTTGTGAATGACCAGGTCGGGGTTAATCGACAATTCGCTCAACGCCCTGACATTGCCCGAGGCCAGCGAAAAATGCCCTTGGTCTTCAACATGGAAGACTTGTATCACCGGGATGCCTTGTTGAACACACCCATCGATGAGCGCCTGCTGTTTTTCAAGGTAACCCGGCAGGTCATTTTCGGACCAATAGGTTGAATGGCGAAACGAATGCTGGGCATCGATAACGATAAGGGCTTTGCGGCTCATGATGTGTTCTCAAGGCGTGCAGTGCAGTAAATGATGCAAGCCATGGTAGGCACGCCAGCGAGTGAGCAACAGGCACGTGACGGACCACTTGAGGACGGATTCGGACATCTTTAGCGGCGCAGATCACCCTGGGGTGTTTCGCGCAATGTGGTCAACGCGATCAACGCACAGACTGCCGCCCCAGCCATGAAAAAACCGCAAACACCACCACGATGCAGCTGTCGCCACAGGGTTCGAACTGCCTGCGTTGTTTGGCACGCACAGGCCGAAACTCACAGTCAACGTCAGACATAACGGCACTTCTCTCACGCGGCAGGCATGCATCTTCACGTCTTATTAACGCCGTCGCACGGCTGGGCAATTACTTGGCGAACAGCAGGCTCATGTCCTTGAACGCTTTGAACTCCAGCGCGTTGCCGCACGGGTCAAACAGAAACATGGTGGCTTGCTCGCCGACCTGGCCCTGGAAGCGAATGTAGGGTTCGATCACAAACTGGGTTTGACGCGCTCGCAGGCGCTCGGCCAAGGCTTCCCATTGATCCCACTGCAAAATGATGCCGAAATGCGGGACCGGCACATCGTGGCCATCGACCGGGTTGGAGTGCACCGATTCCTGGGATTCTGTTTTGGGGTGTTCGTGAATCACCAACTGGTGGCCGTAAAAGTCGAAGTCGACCCATTGCGCGCTGGAGCGACCTTCGCGAAGGCCAAACACGTCGCCATAGAAGTGGCGAGCGGCGGCGAGGTCGTAGACGGGAATAGCTAAATGGAAGGGCGAAAGGCTCACGGTGGTTACCTGCAGGTTCTGTTATTCAGAACTCGATTCTTCACCAGAAAGCCCCTGCGATAAAGCGGATATCTTTCGCCCTGAGCCTCAATTTTTTCGATGCTCGCGCCCTACTTCGGCGCACCCAGCACGTCTATGACACACGCCCGGAATAACTCGAAGAGTGGCAGTTGGCGCTGGGTGTACCTGGTCAGCAGGACAATTTCGCGATAGAACGTGAGCGCGTTCAATCGCAAAACCCGCACGTCGCTGCCGTGTTCCAGCCACAAACCGGCCATCGGCACCAGGGACACGCCGAGGCCGCTGCGGACCATCTTGACGATGGCGTCCAGCTCGTCGAGCTCGAGTGCCTGTTGCGTCTGGATCTTTTGCTCTTTAAGAAACTGCGTGACCTGGCGCCCGCCGAACGAGCCACGGTCGTAACGCACGAAGGGCTGCTCGCGCAGGATCTGCAACGGGTCGTCGCCCGGCACGTCCTTGGCGGTGATCAGCACAAAGGGCTCGCGGGCGATGACCTCGATGTTCAGGTCTTTGGGCAGGTTGAACGGCGGGCGGATCATGATTGCCAGGTCCAGCTCACCGGCATCGACCTGGCTGAGCAGGTTCAGCGAAACCCCCGGCACCAGGTTGACCTCGATGAACGGCGCGCGCTGTTTAAGCGCCACCAGCGCCTGGGGCAAAAGGCCGGTTTGCACACTGCCGATGGCGCCGATGCGCAACGAGCCGTGGAAGTTGTTGGCCCTGTCGGGGGTGCCCATGCGCGAGAAGATATCGAGGATTTCCTCTGCCAGCGGCACTGCGCGCTGCCCTGCCGAATTGAGGGTGGCGGAACGGCCGGTGCGGTCAAACAGCTTAACCCCAAGCGCGTCCTCAAGGTGTTTGATCTGCGCGCTCACCGCCGACTGCGTAAGCCCCACCTGCTGGCCGGCGGCGGCAAAGGTGCCGCGCCGCGCCGCGCTCACAAACGTCCTCAACTCTCTGATCATGCCGCCTACCTCACTGGTTGACTCAGCAACCGCTCAATGCCACCTGCGGGCGCTCGCCTGCAAAGAACCATGGACGCAGGCGCACGCCCACGCTGTTACCGATAAACGCCGCCACCAACCACACCCAGCCATGCAGGCTGCCCGAGGCGATACCGCTGAAGTACGCGCCGATGTTGCAACCGTACGCCAGGCGTGAGCCGTAGCCCAGCAACAAACCACCGATCACCGCCGCCACCAGCGAGCGCGCGGGGATTTTCAAGCTGGGCGCAAAACGCCCGGCCAGGCCTGCCGCCAACAGCGCGCCGAGGACGATGCCGATGTCCATGACGCTGGTGATGTCTTCCCACACCGGCGCAGCCAGGGCCTTGGCGTTGCCCGGCATTTGCCAGAACGCCCAGCTGGCCACGTCCACACCCAGGCCGCTGGCGACTTTGGCGCCCCACAGCGCAAACGCCGAGGTAATGCCCCACGGCCGCCCGGCCAGCGCCAGGGTTGCGTAGTTGAGCAGCGCCAGGCCAATCGCGCCCCACATCAACGGCCACGGCCCGCGCAGGAAGCGGCGCCAGCCTGTGTGCTCGCTGCTCACGCGCTCTTCAAGCTGGCCATGGCGGCCCTTCTCCAGGCGCACGGTGAGCGCTGCAATGATCGCGAACACGGCCAGGCTCAAGAGCAACGCCGGTACGACGCCGAAGCTTTTGACGATGGACACCGCCGGAAACGCCGGCAGTGCAAACCACCAGTCAACATGATGGGTGGCGATCAACGAACCGCAGATAAAGAAGAACAGCGTCACCAACATCCGCGCATTACCGCCGCCCACGGTGAACAAGGTGCCCGAGGCACACCCGCCGCCCAACTGCATGCCGATGCCAAAAATAAACGCGCCAAACACCACCGACACCCCGGCCGGCGCCACCAGCCCGACCACCGACTGACCGAACAACGTGCCGGCCCCCAGCGCCGGGAAGAACAGCAGCACCGCCACCGCCAGCATCACCATCTGCGCGCGCAAGCCGGCGCCCCGCCGATCATTGATGAAGACGCGCCAGGCCGAGGTGAAGCCGAACGCGGCGTGGTACAGGGTCAAGCCCAGCGCGGCGCCGACCACCAGCAACAACACCTGGCGCGAGCCGACGCTGTTCTGCAGGAACACGGCGCCCACCACCAGGATGATAAACGCCACCAGCGGCGCGATGGGCTTGCGCGCAGGGGCCAGGGAAAGAGAGGTGCTCATGGGGCGTCTCGGTGTGTTTGAATGGGGGCAGGTATGATGGCATGAAATCCGGACGCCAAGGCCAACAGGTCGAGTGTGGGCGTCTTGCGTGTTTTCTGAATGAATAGAACGCGTTCACATGGGCAATACACCAAAACTGGAAATCGAGCGTACCGCTTACGACGACTTTCTAAACCGTTGGAACCAGGGAGCGTTCGAGCAACAGCGGCTTGGCCAAGCGTTCTACAACCATTTTCAACTGCACAAACTCAACGATCAGGCGTCCATTTGCGCACTCCATGGCAGCGATGGAGAGAAAGCGAAGGCCGCGATTTTTCGGCTGTTTGAAATCAAGTGATCTTTTAGCGAACCGGCCACCATCGAGTGGCCCGACAACCGGAGGAACTAACGCCCTCATGAGTGTCCTCGGCACGTTCCGTTCCCTGCGCAGCCCCAACTACCGCATCTGGGCCGCCGGTGCGCTGGTGTCCAACGTCGGCACCTGGATGCAACGCACCGCACAGGACTGGCTGGTGCTCACCCAATTGACCCCGCACAACGCCGCCGCCGTGGGTATCGTCATGGCGCTGCAGTTCGGGCCGCAGCTGTTGTTGCTGCCGTGGACCGGTTTTGCCGCCGACCACTACGACCAGCGCAAGCTGTTGATCGTCACCCAGGCGGTGATGGGCCTGCTCGCGCTGACGCTGGGGGTGTTCACCATCACCGGCTTCGTGCAGCTGTGGCATGTGTACGTGTTCGCGTTTTTATCCGGCTGCGCCTCGGCCTTCGATGCACCGGTGCGGCAGATTTTCGTGGCGGAACTGGTGGGCGAGAAGGACTTGTCCAACGCCATTGCGCTCAACTCCACGTCATTCAATATGGCGCGCATGATCGGCCCGGCCGTGGCCGGCGTGACCATCGCCTCGGTCGGCACCGGCTGGGCGTTCCTGCTCAATGGCTCGAGCTTTTTTGCGGTGCTGGCGTCGTTGTTTTTCCTGCGGGTCTCGAGCCAGCACATCAAGGTGCGCGCCCTGCGCACCAAAGGCAGCCTCACCGAGGGCATGCGTTATGTGTGGGCACGGCCAGACCTGAAGGCAATCTTGCTGATGCTGTTTCTGATCGGCACCTTCGGCATGAACTTCCCGATTTTCATCTCGACCATGGCCGTCACCGTGTTCCATGCCGACGCGCGCGGCTACGGGCTGCTCACCTCGACACTGGCCATCGGCACCATCGCCGGCGCGCTGATTGCGGCGGGCAGTGAACGGCCGCAGTTCAAGTCACTGCTGACCGGCGCTGCGGTGTTCGGGTTTGGCTGTTTGCTGGCGGCATTGGCGCCGAACTATTGGCTGTTCGCGATTGCGCTGGTGATCATCGGCGTGGGCGCCATGACCTTCAGCAACACCACCAACAGCCTGATGCAACTCACCACCGAGCCCGCGATGCGCGGCCGGGTGATCGCCCTGCGCGTCGCCGTCGCCCTGGGCGGCACGCCGATTGGCGCGCCCATCGTCGGTTGGGTCGCCGACCACTTGGGCCCACGCTGGGCACTGGTGGTCGGCGCGGTGTCAGGCATCCTCGCGGTGGGGGTGGCGCTCTACACAATCAAGCGCCAGTTGGATCGGCCCAAGTAACTCAAGCCCGCCACCTAGCATAGGGGGGGTGGGGTATGTGATGATCCGCCCCAATTATAGGTAGGGGGGGTATACCGTGGGCCACATTGCCGCAAACAAAGACAGCCTGATCAAGCGGGTCAAACGCATCGCCGGGCAGCTCCAGGCGGTTGAAAGAGCGCTGGAGTCGGACCTCGACTGCGCCAAGACGCTGCACTTGGTGGCCGCCACACGCGGTGCCATCAACGGTTTGATGGAAGAAATCATCGAAGACCACGCCAGGGCGCACATAGCCGATCCGGCCCTCAGCGAGCAAGCCCGTGCGCAAGGCGTTGAAGAACTGCTGGAAGCCATTCGGCGCTATTCCAAATGAACGCCCTCCATGGCGCTCACACCCACGAGCATCTGCTCCTCGGTTCGGTCCATGGAGTGAGCCACCTCACCGTTGAATTTAGTGCAGCCTAGCTGCACGCCCTTGATCATCCCCAGGTGAAACCTTGGCTAAAGATATTGAAAACCCCTGCATTTCCACCTGCCAACTCAGCGGCGATCTATGCGTGAGCTGCGGGCGGAGCAAGGACGAAATCCGCAAATGGAAACGTATGAAACGCCCGGAGAAAATGGCCGCCGTCCAGCGTGCGACGCTGCGGTTGAAGGCATTGAAGAAGGGTAAGTAAGGCTGGCGCTGCAGCCAGCCTTTGGGGTGTCACATCAGGTGCGCCCCACCGAGCCCGTCACCGGCAAATTGCCCAGCAGCTTGAGCCCGGTGCTCTTCACAAAAGTGTCGTAGTCCATCGGTTTCTGGATACGCGTTTCAGCGTTGGGCAACACATAGGCCCAGGCGCGCTTGGACGAGGCGTCGTAGACCAGCTTGAACAGGCGCGTCGGCACCCAGACCTTGTTGTCGCCGACCGTGCTGTAACCGGCGTCAAACAACGGGCCGGTGAACACGAACACATTGCCGCCGGCACGCACGGCAAACTTGCGCACATCGGCCTCGACCTTGCTCCAGATCTTGCGATTGTTGGTGGGGTCTTGCGGCACCATGTTCGACAGCGCGAAGGATTGCGCCATGGCATTGGCGCTGGGTGCGTCGGCGGCTGGGGACTGGTGGCCACGGTCCACGGCCGGGTGCTGGCTGCGGTAGTCGCTCAACTCGGCGCGGGCGCCTTTGGGAATGCGCGGGTCCGGGTAGAACTGGTTGGTGCGCTCCTCGCCTTTGGCGTCTTTCAACTGCGCGGCATTCAGGCGTTCCACCACGACCAGCGGGGTCTTGCTGGTTTGCGAATAGAGCACCGCGAAGTTATCGGAGCACAGCGCCAGGGGTTTCATCGTGGCGGGCACGGTGGCGGTGTTGATCGGGGTCGCGCCGGGGAACAGGTCGGCGCAGCTGTCGAACGAGGGCCGCTGTTGCTGGCTGGAATAGAGGCCAAGGGCCGCGCGTTGGTTGATCGAGCCTGCGCGCGAGGTGTGTTCCGGGGCCGGCGGTTTGATCAGGTCCAGCAGGCCGCGGGCCTGCGCCCCAGGCGCGAGCAGCACCAGGGCCGACAGACCGACTGCAATAATGCGTAAGTGCATGTTTTATATCTTAAAGTGAGGGGCCTTATGGACCCTCACATTGCACTTTAGTGCGGCACCTGACTGATCGAATTCCAGGCCGCCTCGGCCAGTAGCGCGCGGTATTCCCACGGGCTCTTTTTGACCTTCGCCGACAGCCAGGCCCGTGAGTAGCTTTCGGCCGCGCCGATGATCAGCGAGGGAATCAGTTCTGCCGGCAGATGGCTGAAATGTTCCTTGCGCCCTTCGGCGCCCATCCAGTCTTTCAACTGCTGGTTACGCTGGCGGTTACGCGCAATCAGCTCGTCCTTGAGCGGGCCGTTGGACACCGCGAAGCGGCTTTGAAAAACAAATCGCGCCCACTCCGGTTGTTCGTGCACCCATTCAACGTAGCTGTGCACCAGCCCCACAACCCCGTCATGCGCCGTTTGCGCAGCCTGCAAGTAGCGGTCGCGCAGGGTCGCCTGGTCCTCCAGCGCGGCGAAAAACAGCGCGGCGACCAATCCCTCTTTGTTGCCGAAGTGATGATAGATGGCGCCCACACTGGTGTCGCAGCGTGCGCGAATGGTTTCAATGTTAGTCGCCTCGATCCCCACCTCGTTAAAGCACGCCAGCGCCGCACGCAGGATGGTGCGCTTGAGGTCGCTGCGCCTGCCGGGGAAAGTACGCTCGATAAGGTCGATGGTTTGCATGCACAGAGCCGCCAAATAAAAACAGTTTATAGGTTCCTCACCCGCCAGAGAACGCTCAGGTTGACAGGCATGCAAATTACAGAATACTGTTCCGTTACAGAATTTTATTCTGCAAACAACATTGAGGATATCCCATGAGCCAACTACTCGGTCTGTTCAATAGCGCAGGCCCCGCCGCATTCACGCAAATGGCCTGCCAGATGGCGCCGTACTTCAGCAGCATCGCGCCTGAGTTCGCCGAATTGAGCCCGAATCACGCGGTGGTGAATGTGCCGTTTCGCAAGGAGATCACTAACCACCTGGCCTCCGTGCACGCCATCGCGCTGTGCAACGCCGCCGAGCTGGCCGGCGGCACGATGACCGATGTGTCGATTCCTGCCGGTGCCCGCTGGATTCCCAAAGGCATGACGGTGGAATACCTGGCCAAGGCGAAGTCGGCCATTCGGGCGGTGGCCGATGGCAGTGGGATTGATTGGCAAACCGCTGGCGACAAGATCGTGCCGGTGGAGATCTTCGATGAAGGCGGCGTCAAGGTGTTCACCGCCCACATCACCATGAATGTGAAGCTCGCTTAGGCCCCACTGGGCTCAATGCCCAGCCACCGCAGGCTCATCGGCTGACCACCGCCACGGTTTGAAGCCATGGGCCTGCGCCGACCACGCGAGCTGAGCAATCGATGCCTGAGCGATGTGGCTGGCATGGGTTTGCCAACAAAAATGGCCTTACGTCCCTGAAGTATTTTGTCTCCCCTTTGCCACCCTCAGGCGGGAACGCCAACGCGACCCTGGGCCACGGAGCTAGGACTACACTCCGACGGAAGAACTCCCATGCACGTTGCGCCCTTATACAGCGGGATGCAGTCTTATCCTGAATCGTCTGCACTGACAAAGGCAGACGCCACTACCTCTGCAACCACTATCGCCTCCGACACTCAGGTACGGATCAAGCGTGCCAGCCCGGTGGTGGATCTGGAAACCAAAAAAGCCGCAACGGCGCTGATCAGAGCAGGCGATGCCGCCCTCTCCTCCCTGCATAGCGCAGCATTGATGGATCACGTCATTGCCGACCCCACGGGCAGGAAAAGCTCGCGGCAGACCCAGGTTATTTCCGATATTCCGCCCTTCTCGACATTCGGCAAAGCCTGGGCTCGGCTTACCCACGCCATTCAAAGCGACCCCTTTGCAAGTTTCGCTCGTAAACACAAGATTGATACGTCAACCCTCAAACTGAACACGCAGTCAGGATGGACGTTTGATTGCATTGCAAACGGTAAAAGCGCCACGTTCAACAAATACGATACGGACTACGAGCAGGCCACCGCCGCGGTAACCGCCGCCGCGCAGGCGTTCGCCTCACCGCCTAAAAAATCGATCAACTATACCGGCGCACATCGCGCATCTGCCGCGGTGGTAGGCGACTTTTACGCCGCACGCCATAACGGTACACAAGCGGACATACTTCGCTTGATCAGCCTGCAACAACACCACCAGTCCTTCGACGCGCTGCGTGAGCCTGACGCCAAAGCACCTGCGTTCAACCCTCCCGCTTATTCGCACATCCGAGAGCAACAACGCGAAGCCATAGAAGATTTTGCCGGGGAAATCGCATTGAAGCCCGAGCTTCTCTCCCCTTCGCAACGCACCCCCAAGCCGTCGGTTGAGGACGCTGATCGGGAGATGGCGAAACTGTACGGCAGTGCCTTGTTAAGTCTGCGGCCTGAGATGGCGCCCTACGGTAACGGCCCGCGCACCACCTTTGCAGTGTCTGAGATACCTGAATACTCAACCCTGGGGCAAACCCTGCGTAACACGCAGGTGCCGGCTGACAAAGACGCGCAGATCAGCCTCGCCCGGATAAGTGAGTTTTACGCTGAGCCGGACGACAAGGACACCACGTGGGTCGGCACCCTTACAAACGCATCAAGGCTCACCCGCGAAGGCTTTCGCGCCTTGAACAACGCCAACCCGCCCACAGATGAGCGTTACCGCGCGGTCCAGGCAAAGCAACGCGCCGCCATCCAGAGGCTCGAAAACCCAAGCGCCACTCAACCTGAGGTGCCTGCACCACCGACGGACAAGCCCATCGCCGCGATTGCGCGCCGTCAGTTTGCCGGTGAGCCCAACGTGTACTCGGTGGTCGCGCGATTACTCAGCGAGCAGATCAAGCAGGCCGCCCCGTCACTGGACGTCGACGTCAACCAGATCGCCATTGAAACACCCGACGCGGACAACCCAGGGAACGTTAAGCGAACACCATTGATGACGCTTGCCTTGGACTACCTGGCCGGCGGTGAGGCCCCGAACTTCACCAGCACCGACCGGGCGTTTGACACTCGCCCTGATTTACTGGCCCGCACCGGCAACGCTGCCGACGCCCCGCTCGCCCTCGATTTGTCCGCCCTAAGCGCAGCCATAAGTACGCTGCCAGCCCGCCTGAACCCCGCCTACGACGCTGATTCGCGTGAATATTGGAACAAGCCGGCCTTTAGCACTGCGACAAATACCGACGCGGCCTTCAGCGGCAGCCACCGCGCATTGGTCAGTCGCATTCTGCGCAGCAACCTGCAACTGGCCAGCCTGAAACAACCCGGCCTGGATGACGAGCAACGTAAAACCGTGGACATGGTCGTGAGGCATCCCGAAGGATCGACACGCCCCGCACCACTTGACCCCAACTCATCGGGCGCCACCGTCTACACCCTGGCCGGCGACACGCCGAACAAGGTGATTCATCGCTACTTGTCGCAATCAAACCGCGACATCCTCTTGCAGGTGGAGCCCAATGGAAAAATCACCCCTTACGACTCCTGGGACGACCTCGAAAAGTCAGGGCATACCCGCCAGGAACTGACCGGCAATATGTTCGACACCCAGGCCGACACCCTCATCAAACAGCATCAAGGCGACAGCCTGTTCAACAGGCCAGCACCGTTGGGCACAGGCAACCCGACACAAGCAACAACCAAGCTGCCCGACTGGATGAACAATGCCAACGAAGCCCAACGGTTTGTGATGCACGAGCTCAGCCTGGGGCTGGCAAGCTTCATACAACGTAACAAAGGCAGTGCGTACAACAGCGACATCAAGGACATTCGCGCTTTTGCGCAGCAGCAGTTTGACCTGTTGCCCGAACACCAAAAGCTTACGCAGCACGCCGCCGAGAATCTGGAGGTGGTCTTCAAAGTGCCTTACGGGACGCTGGGCTCTGGCTTTATCGATCGCCAAACCATGAGCCTGACTGACATGCTGCTCAATAACCTGTCGGGGCTGCCGAACGGCCAGATAGAAGTCTATTTCAAGTCAGGGCTCAAGGATGAAAACGGCGTAGCAATAAAAGTCCGAGTGCCCGCGCTCGAACAAGAGGGGGTACTCAAAAAGCTGGTTACCGAGCTCGATATCGGCAAAACCTACCCCGCGCTGCTCAAGGAAAAACTACTTGATGACCCGGTCAAAATGGCCGAACGCCGATCACTGTTTGTCCAGCAAGTACCCCTTGAGCTGCAGCTCAAGGCGCTGGAACTCAGCATCAAGGGCGAAGCCGGTTTCAACAATACGGGGTTGCGCTACGTCCAGGAGATACTCAAGCCGGGACCTGGCCCCAGGACCGTGGACGGGAAGGAAATCGTTATTCGACCGCTGGCCTTTGACAATAAGGCGCAGGGGCAAACCGATGTGGTCGAAAGTGCCTACCTGATCGAACCCAAAGACAGCACAACCGGCCCGCATATTCTCTATCGCCCGCTGGTTGCCGATGCACCGCTGCGGCAATTTCCTTCTCGCCAGGCCCTGCTGGAAGCCATACAGCAGCCCGGCAAACTGCAAAACGATACCCTCGCCTGGTTACCTGACGAAAATACTCGACAGCTCTACCGCGGCAACGGTTTTAAACACCCCAACGTGGTGATATTCGGGCACAACCTGGGCTCCGTTTCTGCCAACGAGGCAATCCCCTTGGCCGTGGACACCCGACTGCAGCAAACGCTGCAAGAGGGGAAACTGATGGAGTACCTGTACCAAGCCAACGCCCAAAGCTTGATAACCCTGGCCGGGCAACAATCGACATCCGATGCACAAAGCCGATGGGCGTCTCTCAAGACCGGGGGGTTCCTGCTACTCAATGCGGTACTGCCAGCGCTTCGCGGCCCCGGCGCCATACTCGGCGTGCTGCTGCAAGCTGAGGGCATCATCAAGGACCTGGAGATCCTGCGCGATGAGGACTCGAAGGGCAAAGAGGCGGCGCTGACCGACCTGCTGGTCAACCTGGCAACCTTGTTGGTTCATTTCAAGGCGCGCTCATTGCCCGAGACCTCCACGGCCCTCTCGGCAAGGCCTGCAACCGGCGGCGGCCTGTTGGTTGATGACCTGCCCTCGCTCACTCCACCGGCGGAACATCCGCTGCAAATGGGCACGGAGGTCGCCATCCAACAAACCGGTAACTCGACAAGGGTTCCGCGCCTCAGGGTCATGAAAGGCAACATGAAGGAGATGCGACACGTCAAAGGCGATCTGTTTACATTTGTGGATGAATACAAAGGCAAGCCACGCCTTAACATCAACGCACACGGCAGAGACCTCAGCCTGCTGGAAAAATACACCGGCAGTGCGTCCACTATTATCTATGACGGAGCCGAGCATACCGCCGCGCAACTGCATGCCGATCTGCTGGCGAAAGGTATTGACCCCTCCGAATTTGAAAACACGCGATTACTGGTTTGCTACTCCGGCAACGGCAACGAAAACTCTTTGGCCGCCGACTTCCAGAAGTTGATCAAAAAGCCCGTCAAGGCCTTCATCGGTACTGTGACCATCACACCAACCCCGGAACTCGTGGACGCCGAGTTTAATAGCTACACTCAGCGATACGGCCCGGACAAAGGCCCATTGCTGCTGAGCGACACTTACGCGGAGTACGAGAACGTCGACATGATCAAGGATCGCGGGGACATTTCCATACTGACCAACCCCTTGGAATACTTCACCTTCACCTACTTTCCCGTGTACCACCCAGCCCGCACAGGCGCCAGGCAGTAAGCGGCCGCAGTGCCAATAATCCTAGCGGATTGAGTCAAGCTGCCGTGGCTGCGGGTCAATGACCGCAGCCACGGCAGCCAGCGCGTGCACCCGGCCTGAATCCGTGTTCATGAGCCCTCCAGGCAATCGCAAACGCCACGGCAATCAACAGCAGCATCGCCCAGGGAAACGACGCGACGCCCCACGTATCGAGCAACACACCGCCCGCCACGCCGCTGCCGGCAATCGCGCTGTTCCACGCCACTACGTTCAGCGACAGCGCCACGTCTGCGCCATCGCCCGCTGCGTCCGCCAGGGCGGTTTGCAACAGGGTTGCGGCGCCGCCGAAGCTCAAGCCCCACACTGCCACGCCGAGGTAAATCACCTGCGGCCTATTCCCCAGCAAGCCAAACGCCACGCTCACCGCGGCAAACATCGCCAGGCTCACCAGCACCGTGCGCCGCAACGACGGCTCGACCCATTTGGCCGTCAACCAAATCCCCGCCAACGCCGCAACCCCGAACACCAGCAACACCACATCCACGCGGCTCGCCAGCCCAGCCGGCAGCAAAAACGGCGCGACATAGGTGTACAACATGTTGTGCGCCAGCATCCAACTGATCACCACCGCCAGCACCGGCCGCACACCGGGCGTGGTCAGCACTTTGCGCAGCGACAAACGCTGATGCGCAGCCTGTGGCGCATAGTCCGGGACTTTCACCAGCACCCACACGATCAACACCAGCGTCAGCACCGACATGATCCCGAACGTGGTGCGCCAACCCACCAGGCCACCCAGCCAGGTGCCGAGCGGCACGCCCAACGACAGCGCAATCGGCGTGCCGACCATCGCCAAGGCCAGCGCACGGCCCTGTTGATGCGGCGCGACCATGCGCCGGGCGTAACCGGCCAACAGGCTCCAGGCCAACCCCGCCGCCACCCCGGCGAAGAACCGCGCCACCAGGGTGACGCCGTAGTGGGACGACAGCGCCGTAATGGAATTGAACAACAGAAAACCGACGATGGTCAGCAACAGCACATTGCGCCGACGCCAGCCACGGGTAGCGATAGTCATGGGGATCACCGCCACCACCGAGCCCAGCGCGTAGGCGGTGACCATCTGCCCGGCCATCGACGGCGAAATCGCCAGGCCTGCGCTGATCAACGGCAACAGGCCGGCGGGCAGGGTTTCGGTGACGATGCAGATGAAACCGGTCATGGCCAGGGCGAGCAAAGCGCCGATGGGCAGGCGCTCGGATGACGCGGATAAGCTGAGTGAGGGGGTCACGGGAGGCTCCTTGAGATAACTTACATACTGATCGATATAAATGTTGCAGGCAGCACGCGTGCGTTGTCAACGACTTATGTATCAACTAGTATTTATCTCGTTCTGCACAGGAGACCGCACATGGCACAAATGGGCCGCCCACGTAATTTCGACCGCGACCACGCCGTGGAACAGGCCCTGCACCTGTTCTGGCAGCACGGCTACGACGCCACCTCCCTCGCCCAGCTCAAGGCCGGCCTGGGTGGCGGTATCTCTGCGCCGAGTTTTTATGCAGCGTTCGGCTCTAAAGAAGCGCTGTTCGATGAGTGCGTGCAACGCTATCTGGCGACCTACGCCCAAGTCACCGAATGCCTGTGGGACGAAACCCTGCTGCCGCGCAAAGCCATCGAAACCGCGTTGCGCCAGTCGGCGCGCATGCAGTGTGACGACGGGCACCCCAAGGGCTGCATGGTGGCGCTGGGCGTGATGAGCGCACCGAGCCCGGAGAATGCACGGGTGACAGAGGCGTTGACGCAATCGCGCGCGCGAACGCGGGCGGGGATAGTGGCGTGTGTTGAGCGCGGCATCCGAGCCGGGCAACTGCCGGACACGCTGCAGGCGGCGGCAATGGCGACGGTGTTTGACAGTTTCCTGCAGGGCGTTTCGATCCTGGCGCGCGATGATGTGCCGTATCCGCTGATCAACGCGGCGATCAGCCAGATCCTGCTGACGTGGGACATTGCCGCCTCTACGACGCCGCCCATTCGTCCCGACACGCCAGCAAAAAATCCACAAACGCCCGCACCCGGTGCGGCACGTAGCGACCATGGGGGTACAGCAACGTAAACGGTCGCGAGCGGCCGCCAAACGGTTTCAACACTTCCACGAGCGTGCCGTCAGCCAGTTCCTGCTCGACGATGAACTTGTACGTCTGAAACAACCCCGCGCCATATTTGGCCAAGGTCACGCCGCCCAGCACGTCATGCGAGATGCTGTACCCCGCCGCCCCCGCAAACTCCTGTTCCTGGCCTTGCACCTGGAACAACCAGGGAATACGTCGGCCATTGCTGGGCAGTTCAAACTGGATGCACTCGTGCGACGGCAAATCCTGCAAGGTCTGCGGCGTGCCTGCGCGTTGCAGGTAGGCCGGCGCGGCGACCACCACCAACTCAGCGTCCTCCAGCAGCCGGGCGATCAGCGACGAGTCGGGTTGGGCACGCACGCGAATGGCCAGGTCATAGCCTTCGGCGACGAAGTCGATATTGCGGTTGCTGATGTGGATGTCTACGGTCACTTGCGGGTACAGCGCGCGAAATTTGGGCAGTAACGGCAACAGCCGATGATGGGCATACGTGGTCGGGACGCTGATGCGCAACTGGCCGGACGGCACCGACTGGGCGCCCATCACTTCCTGCTGCGCTTCCACCAGTTGGGTCAGGGCCTGGCGGCATTGCTCGAAAAAGGTACGGCCGCTGTCGGTCAAACGGATGCTGCGGGTGGTGCGCACAAACAGGCGCGAACCCAGGCGCTGCTCCAGGCGCGAAATGCTGCGGCTCACCGCGGCCGGTGTTACGCCGGCAACGTGCGCGGCGCCGGTGAAACTACTGGCCTCGGCGGCGAGGCAGAACAGCTCGATGCTGCCCAGCTGCAAATCTTCGAAATGGCGCTTCATGATTGATTACACCGGGTCAATATTCGACGCCATTCTTAGCAGTTTCTCGCACCGAGATACAAGAATCTCATGCCCTCTTGGGCACTGTGATAAAGGCGTCCGCTCCGGTTGAGTACTCAATGATCGACGGTGTACTCATTTTGAGTTTGTGCCGTTCGATATGGTCGCTTTTCATCCGCGAAAGAAAGCGCACCAGGTACAAACCGGGCTCATCGAGCTTAACGACGTATTTGAGTTCATAGGACTCGGATGGGCCGATATCCAGGTAAGGAAAGACCCACAATGTCGAACTCATGCCGTCGTACCGAGCCGTTGCTACGTCCCAGGCGGGGCCATAAACCGGCAGGCCGGCCTCGAAACGCTGGACTTTGACGATCGACAACACCCGCCGATCAAGATTGAGCCTGGCAACGTCATTGCCGCTATTGGACAAGGTGACACCCACCTCCAACAGACTGGCCCCGTCTTCGGTTGGCATCAGTTGAGTCTTCAGAGCCGCTCCCACATGAGCACTTAACTCCGTCTTGATCTGCATATCCTTGAGCAGCAGTGCACTCATTTGTGAGTCCTGCTTAACGTAGTAAGTCACCCAGACCGTCCAGCCGCCCAGGCACAACAGGCCGACAAGGGAGAGCAGGCTGGCGAGCACTCCCACCTTGATTTGCAGCAGCTCCCAGTGACTGCGCCGCTGGGAGGTTTTTTTAGAAGGCGTGCGACTCATGCAAAGGTTGCTCCTGAACAAAGCGGGCAAACTTACGGCAACTCTTTGCGATCAAGCAATACACGCTACCGGGAGCTCACGCCCGCTCGCCACAGAAGCCCTCTAACCACAACCCGCTTGCTGGCCACACCCAGTCCGTTGCGCACAATAGATCCGGTTACCGCTAGAGCAACAACGTTGAGAAATCACAGCACGCCTGCGCCATCTGCGCCACGTTCTGGTTCAAGCCAAACTGGCGGTCCACCCGGTGCAACGCCACATACTGCACGCTTGGCAGTTCCGGTTGCGTCACCAGCGCGCGCAGGCTGCCCTGCTCGATCAGGTGCGACAGGCAAACCTTCGGCAAGTAGCTCACGCCGATCCCCGACAACGCCAACCCGACCTGCACCAACAGGTTGTGGCTGGTGAGCGTGCGAGGCATCTGCACGTTATGTGCGGCCAGCCAGCGCTCGTAGATCAAGCCGGTGCCCGACTGTGCACCCTGGGTCAGCACGGTGTAACTGGCCAGCGTCTCCAGGCTGATGGGGTCGGCGTCCGGGATCAGCCCGGGCAACGAAAGCCTGGGCTTCAAGTTGGCCCCCGAAGCGCTCGAACAGGCGATCACCCCACGCACCAAATGGGTGATCCTCAACAGCCCGAACAACCCCAGCGGCGCGGTGTACAGCGAAGCGCAGCTGTTGGCGCTGGCCAAGCTGATCATGGTGAGTTACCTGTCCATCGTGTTCTTTGTGCTGGTGGTGCTGAACCTGGTCGCGCGGTTGTGCGGGATTAACCTGTTCGCCTTGATGCGCCATATCAAGGATGAACTGGTGTTGGCCTTCTCCACGGCCAGCTCGGCGGCGGTGATGCCGCAATTGATGAAGAAGCTGGAAACCTACGGCGTGCCGCCTTCGCTGGTGAACTTTGTGGTGCCGGTGGGCTACTCGTTCAACCTCGACGGCGCGTCGTTGTTTCTTGGCATCGGCACGCTGTTTGTGGCGCAGTTATATGGCATCGAGCTGAGCCTGGCCGATCAGGCGTTGCTGGTGGTGACCATGGTGCTCACCTCCAAAGGCGCGGCGGGTGTGCCGGGGTTTATGTTTGTGATTCTCTCGGCGACATTGGCCAGCGCCGGGCTGCCTTTGGAGGGCATTGCGTTTATTGCCGGGGTTTATCGGTTGATGGAAATGCCAACGACGGCGCTGAATGTGTTGGGTAATGCGTTGGCGCCACTGGTGATTGCGAAGTGGGAGCGGCGTGGGAAAAACCCAGCTTTACAGAGCGATTCCCGGACGCTTCCCACACGTCTTTAAGCAACAAAAATCAGCAGGCTCATTGCCCTCTCTCTATAGTAACGTTTCGCATTTAGCGGTTTACCCAAGGAACGCGCGTCCTCGCCCAGACGGCGCGCGTCATCGTTTAGAAGGATCTCTATGCAAAGTGTTACGCTCTTCCCGACGCGCCTGTTCGGCGCTTTGGCGGTGGTCATTTGCGGGCTGTTCAGCGCACAGGCAAGTGCCGATTACACCGACCATTCCCTGACCGTCGAAAAAAATAGCCAGGCCTATGTGGTGAATGCCGACGGCAGTTTTGTGCTCGACTTTGAGCTGGTCTCGCGCATCAATGAGGAACGCGCGATCAAGCCCAACGCGCAACGCTCGGTGAGCTTCAACCGCTCGCTGGAAACCGTCGCCATCGTGGAGGCCTACACCCAGAAAGCCGACGGGCGCAAAGTGCCGGTGGCTGCCGACCAGATCAAGGAACAGCAGGAGCAGGCCTCAGCCGAAGCGCCGATGTTCCAGGACTCACGCGTCAAGGTGGTGATCTTCCCTGACGTAGCCGTGGGTGACCGCATGGTCTTGCGCTACCAGCGCCATCGCACCACCGCGCTGTTCCCCGGACAGTTTGAAGACCTGTATGCGCCGAACTTCTACGAGAACCAACAGGTGCACCTCACCTACGACATGCCGGCCGACATGCCCTTGTTCGCTGACGCAAGGGGGTTCAAAGCCGCCGAGCCTGCCACCAGCAACGGGCGGAAAATCTACCGATGGGACCTGGAGCCGACCGAGAAAAACCGCGTTGAAGTCGGCTCCGTCGCCTACACCGATTACGGGCAACGCCTGGCCGTGTCGACGTTCACCGACTACAAACAGTTTGCCCAGGCGTATGCCGCCAGGGCGCAGGTTGAGGTGACGCCCGCCATTACCCAACTGGCCAAGAAGCTCACCGCCAACCTGGACACGCCGCGCAGCAAAGCACTGGTGTTGAGTGACTGGGTACGCAAGAACATTCGCTACGTCGCGGTTTACGTCGGCAATGGCGGCGTGGTGCCGCACGCGGCGCAGGCGGTGCTGGATAACCGTTATGGCGACTGCAAGGACCATGTTGCCTTGCTCGAAGCGCTGCTCAAGGCGGTGGCCATCGAAAGCTCGCCCGCGCTGATCAACCTGGGCGACGCCTACGTACTGCCGAAGGTGCCGACCCTGGGTTTGCTTAACCATGCGATCACTTACGTCCCGACCCTGGACCTTTATCTGGACTCCACCGCCACCCCCATCGCCGCCGGCTACTTGATGATTCCGGAACTGGGCAAACCTGTGTTGCTGACCCAGAGCGGCGAACTGGCGCGCACACCTTCAAACCAATTGGGCAAAGTGGACGGCACGCTGCACTTCAAGATCGACCCGAGCGGCGCGGCGGACTTCACCAACGGCACCAAGGTGGAAGGCTGGGCCACGGAACTCAATCGTTTCCTGTTCAAATCCATCATGCCTGCCGACCGTGACCAACTGACCCAGAAAGTCCTCAGCATGTACGGGCAAACCGGCAGCGGCAAGATCGAAACCGACGCCCTGGAAGGCAACGCCGCCACCTTCACGTCCACGGTCAAGGGCCGTACCGACAACCTGGTCAACCTGCCCGGCCCCACGGGCGTACCGACGCTCAGCAGCCTCGCGGGCGGCATTGGCCAGAACGTGTTCAGCCTCATGGCGGAACAAGACCGCACGCAGACCTTCATCTGTACCTCCGGCACGATTGAAGAAAAAGCGCGCTTCGACTTCCCCAAAGAAGTGAACATCCTGGCGGTGCCCAAGGCTGTAACGCTGAACACTGGTGGATTCAACTACCAGACCACTTACGTCAAGGAAGGCAACAGCGTACTCATCACCCGCAGCTATGCGTTCAGCCACCCCGACGCGCTGTGCAGCCCGCAGGATTTTGTCGCCATGAAACCGGCGATTGAAGGCATGGTCAACGACCTGAAAAGCCAGATTATCGTGCAGACGCTTTAACGCTGCGGCGCTCGCGCGACCGGCCGATGCGCCGGCGTGCGAGGCTCGCAAGCCTCCTTAAAACTTCGCCTGCAACCCCACCCGCAGCGTACGCCCCGGCGCCGGCATGAAACTCTGCGCCAGCGGGTCCAGGTAGTAGCGGTCGGTCAGGTTTTGCAGCGACACATTGAGGCTGGCGTCTTCCTGCAATTTATAATTGAGGAACAGATCGACCAAAGCCACTTCGCGATAATTCAATTGCGGCGTGGTGGCGCCGGTCTGCCAGGGTTTGTCGGCGGTGACGGTAGGCCCTGAGGTGTAGGTGATGCGCGTACCGAGCGTAAGGCTCTGATCGAAGAAACGCAGGCCTGTGGTCAGGTTGCCCGCAAACCGTGGTGGGTTCTGGGTGTTGGTGTAAGAACCCATGAAGCTGCCCGGCGTGCAGTTCGGTGTATTACTGGTTTGCTGGTAGCTGTCACTGGTGGCGCGCAGTGTGGCTGCGAACGCTGCATCGCAGGTTTCAGTCTTCAGGTAGTAGGTGGACGACAGATCGGCAAATACGCGCCCGGCATCGTAGCGGGTTTGCAACTCCAGGCCGCTGGTCTTGTAGCTGTCGGTGTTGCTGAAGCGCATCAAGCCCCGCAGGCCCGGGCTCGGGTCGTAGTAGCGGGTGATGTAGTTCTTGATGGTGTTGTTGAAGTAGGCCAGCTTGATTGCCGCCGAATCGTCATCGAACAACAACCCCTTGTGCAGCGTGCTGGCACCGACCTCCCAGTTGCTCGAGCGCTCGGGTTTCAGGCCCTTGCCCGGCTTGGTCTGCAACACGCCCTGGCTGGTTTCAAACAGCGAAGGCATACGCAAGCCCTGGGTGTAGGAGGCGTAGACGAAGGTGTCTGGCAGCACTTCGATATTGATGCCCACGGCCGGAGCGAAGGCGCCCCCGCTGTTGCTCGCCTTGCCCGAATATTCATAGCCGGTGACCACGCTGCCGACCTGGGACGGGTAGACCGTCGAATCGACCGCGCCAAAGTCGTTGTAGCGCACGCCCTCGAAGGGATAGTTGGTGTTCTGGAAGACGATGCCATTGGTCAGGCGTGGATCGGTGGCGTCGGTGTACTGGCCGTTCTGGTCCGGGAACCACATCATGTTGCCAGAGCCGCCGCCGTTGTAGACGCGCAGGTAGCGCAGGGCGCGGTCCTCTTCGCGTGCCGTGGCATTGGCGATGTGGTCCTTGCTGCGGTAGTGGGTGTAACGCCCGCCGCCCCACAAGGTGAGGCTGTCCACCGGCTTGTACTCCAGCTTGCCGTTGAAGCTCAGTTCCTGCCGCGACCCTTCGCGCAGCATGCGGTTGGCGTTGATATCGTCCTGGTTGGTGACCACGCCTTTTTGCGGGCGCAGCTCCTCGAGTTGGAACGAGCCGCCCAGGTCCAGTTTCACGTCGCCGTAGTCGGTGGCCCAGCGCGAGGTGTTGGCCAAGCCGCCGCCGATGCGCTGGTCGGCCTGACGGCTCCAGGCGCGGTCCGAGCGATAAGCTTGGGACGCCGGCGCTTTCACCGAGGTGAGCTGGCTGGTTTGCGCATCGGTCAGCCACAGGTCGGCGCTCAGGTCTATCAGCGGGTTGCCCGCAGGCAGGTAGTTGTAACGCGCGGTGTAGGTGTCGATCCTGGTATGGCCCAGCGGGTACTGGTAGATGCCGCCGGTGCCGAAGCGGAAGATATCCGAGGGCATGATCTCACCGATGCGCCCATCATAGCGGCGATAACCGAGGTCGAAGGTATGCCCATCGGCCGGGCGCAAGGTGGTCTTGAGCAGGAACGATTCGGTGCTCGACGAGGAGTTCAGCACTTCTTCGCCGGCGTTGTAGGTGGTTGCCACGCTGGTTTCTTCATCGCCCCAACGGTCGTAGGTCCGGTAGCGGTCCTGGCCCTTTTTGCCGGCGAAATAGTTGCCTTGGTTGCGCTTGGCGTAGGCCGCCACCACATCGAAAAACTCATGGGTATAGGCCAATGCAGCACTGCCGGCCTGCGCCTCGGAGCCAAACAGCCCACCGCGGCTCTGGTGCGGTTCCGCGTACAGGCCTTCGGTCTTGGAATGCGGGTCTCGGGAGGCCGGCGCGACGCCGTTGTTCCATAGATCACCCTTTAGGCGCAGGCCGAAGTTCTGACCGTTCTTGAGGATGTCGTCGACGGTGAGGGTGCGCATCTTCACCGTGCCACCGATGGCGCTGGAGGTCAGGCTGGGGCCCTTGTCGATCGTGATGTCGCTGATCATGTCCGGGTCGATGTAACTGCGCTGCTGGGTGCCGGCGTAACCGCGATAGACATCCAGCGCCTGCTGCGACCCATCCACCGTGACCGCCACCCGGCTCTGGCCCTGGATGCCGCGAATATTCACATCCAGGCCGCCGCCATTACGGCTGTCGCCGACCTGCACGCCAGGCTGGCCCTTGAGCATATCGCCCACCGAGACCACGCCAAAGCGCTGCATGTCTTCGCCGGAGATATACACCGACGAGTGCGGCGCCCGGTAGACGTCCTCTTCGTCGAGGTTTTCGCCCGTGACCTTTTGCGTCGGCAGCAACACTGCCGCCTGGTGCGCACGCAAGACGTAGCCACCGTCCGCCTGGCGCTGATAGCCAAGGCCTGTGCCCGAGAGCAGTTGGGTCAGGCCCGCCTCCGTATTGAAATCCCCTTGCAGACCCTGGCTGGTCTTGCCGGCGGTGAGCAGCGAACTGCCCGCCATGCTGATGCCCGCCTCGGCACCGAAGCGCGACAGCACTTGATCCAGCGGGCCGGCGCTAATTCGGTAAGGGCGTTCGCCGGCCGCAAAAACCAGCTCGCCGTAGAGCGGCTGTAAACTCAAAAACAGCAAGCTGAATGTATGGGTACGCAAGACACGAGCGGGGGAAATCATGCAAGGCTCCTAGGGGTTGAAACCCACCTGTGCCGGTGGGTAATACCTAAAGGCCAAGCCAGATCGAAAAAACTATCGCGCCGCCGAAAAAAAACTTCACGCAGGCACCACCGTCACCCAATAACGCGTTCTGCGTTCGATACGCACCGGCAAGGTATTGGCGACCAGCACCAGGGCTGCATCGGTATCGTCCAGCTGGAAACTGCCGGTGATGCGCAGGCCCGCCACCGCGTCGCTGCAGCGCAAGAAGCCTGGGCGATAACGCGACAGCTCGGCCAACAGCTGCTCCAGGCGCATGCGCTCGGCGGGCAGGATGCCGCGCATCCAGGCCTGAGCCAGCAACAGATCGATAGGGTTCGGGCGCCCTGCTCCGCGCTCATCCACCGTGAGTTGCCAGCCAGCCTGCAACGGCACCGGTGTCGACTGATGCCGCGTACTCACCTGCGCCAGCCCGCGCAAGACTGTCACCTGCGTGCCTTGGCGATCATGGCGCACCAGCAGGTGCGCGCCATGGCTGTAGAGCACCGCGTTGGGGGTCAGCAGCTCCAGCGACGCAGACCCGGCGGGGGTATCCAGGGCCAGCTCACCCTCGACCAGCTGCACACTGCGCTGCCCTGCGCTCAAGTCCAGGTTTGCCGCACTGGCGGTGTTCAGCCACAGCGAATAACCCTGCGCCAGCGCCCAGTGTCGCCGCTCGCCAATGCGGGTGCGATAACTCGCCAACGCCGAACGCAGCAACGTGGAATCCGCCGTTTGCCAGGAGATTCCACCCAGCAGCCCCAACGCCAGCAAGCACTTGAGCACCTGGCGACGACGCTGCGGATCAGCCCCGGCCGCCTGCAACGCCCGGCGCGCCGTGGCATCGGCCAACAAATTGGCGCCCGGTTGCAGCAGCAGCGGCAAACTACTGACCCGCTGCCACGCGTGCTCATGCTCGGCACTGGCCTGGCGCCACAGCTGCAAGGCTTGATGATCACCGGCACTCATCAACCCGGACTGCATCCGCACCAGCCAATCGATGGCACTGTCGCGCACGCGAGGATCAACCGCCGCGCCACTCATTCAAAACGACTCGCGTAGCAGACACTGAACGCCTTACCCATGGCCCGCTGCACCTGGGCCACCGTCAGGCTCAACTGCGCGGCGATCTGCGGATAAGTCAGGCCATCGAGCTGGGACAAAAAGAAAATCTGCCGAACCCGCGCCGACAACCCGACCAGCAGCGAATCCAGCTGCAACAACGTCTCGATCATCAAGTGGCGCTCCTCCGGCGACGGCTCCTCGCCCACCGGCCGCGCCGCCAACGCTTCCAGATACGCCCGCTCGATGGCCTGGCGACGCCAGCGATTGATCAGCAAGCCATTGGCGATGGTGGCCAGAAACGCCATGGGCTGGCGCAGTTCGCGCACATCCTCCTTGGAACGCAACACCCGGATAAACGTGTCGTGTGCCAGGTCTTCGGCATCGGCACTGTGCCCCAAACGCCGATGCAGCCAGCCGCGAAGCCAGCCATGGTGATTCGCATACAGCTTGGCGACCGGCGAGGCGATGCTGTCGTCGTGCATGTCAGATCCGCATTAAATGATAATTCTTCTCATCTTATGGCTTTGGGGTGGGCGTTGTATAGAGGTTGGGTTGGGTGCCATGGGACGAATCCAAGGCAAAAAAAAGCCTGCATCTCTGCAGGCTTTTCTCTATCTGGCTTCCTTATTCTGAACGGATCCACTCGCAGTGAGGGGTGGTCTAGGTCGACTAACAACACACTCACCACGCGTAGATCGACGTTTCGGGAAGGGCTACCCAACGTAACTAATACAACCGACAAATTTTGGTACAACCAAAATAACAAACGCAATTATCAGCGGCAGAGCAAACATATGTAAGTGTTTACCCTGGATATTTCGGTCAAACTTTTCATTTATAACAGCCGCCACGCCTTTTGCCGCGAACGACAGAACCAGGGCGCTTACGAGCGAGAGGATTATTAGCACTTGCTCACCTCGATCTTTAAAATACGTGGAAAATAAAAATATAACCTAGCTTGAATAGGAAATTCTCTGCCAAGCTCTATCTTAGTCTTGTTGCATACTTAAACCTGCAGCAATAGATGTCCTTTGGCGCTGACAAAAAGCCCAGGGGACTCAGTCTTTAAATCGTTGGCCCTTACGCCGCAGGAACCTCCTACACCCAGCCTTTTTAAAGGCACTGAAACTACGGCACACGAAAACGAGCGCCTAAACCGGCAGCGGAAAACCAGCCGCACATGCGAATGCGACAGAAAACGCGATGGGCATCAGGATCGCCGCCCTCAGTGCTTGGGGAATTAGGCGCCGCGTAAATTTCTCAAACCCGAGAACCAGCAACCATGATACACACACGACCATTGCTCCCCACCCCAGGACGTTGAAGAATTCGCCAATCGGAACACTGCTCACACCACCTCCCCATCCGGATTTAAGACTCCAACTAACGAATACCTTATTACGTGGAGCGATGACCGCGAACAGCCTCCTCGGCTGATTGCCTCGCCCTTATCCGCAGGAACGTATGCTATTCATTCTACAAATAAAAATCGAATGTTAACAAATCCTGCACCTTCATTAACCCCTGCACCTTTAGGGATCAAGACTTTACTATTGGACCCTATCTCAATACCAAGCGGCAAACGTGATTCTTACGCGAAAACCCATCAGACTTAAAATAAAATCGGTCACCCGCAATATAATGCAAAGATTTTCCAGACCGGTTGGATTGAGTATTTGTTTGGGTCAACACAGATTGGACATGAAGGCTTTAGAGACAACTCGCTCGATCTGAGCAGCGCTCCAGACGCGTCATGCAACGGCACTTGCAACGAGACCAATGACGGTAGGTTATCCGCCTGCACACTTGTGGTTGGCATAGCCAAATCCAAAGCAAAAAAAAGCCTGCATCTCTGCAGGCTTTTCTCTATCTGGCTCCACGACCTGGACTCGAACCAGGGACCCAATGATTAACAGTCATTTGCTCTACCAACTGAGCTATCGCGGAATGCGCCGTATGTTACTGATTAAAAAGAAGAAGTCAAGCACCGGGGTGCATTTGGCCGGATTCCTACAAATAACGGCTGCAACCCTCTACACCGGGCTGGCCATTTCCTTGGCCAAATCCAGCCACGCACGCGCTGCGGGCGGCAGGTGGGCGCTGGCGCGCCAGGCCAGGGCGATGTGCCAATCGGTGTGCGGTTCGTCCAAAGGGATCAGGGCGATGCCGGCGTGCTGGTGCTTGTGCGCAAGCATGCGCGGCAGGAAGGCGACGCCCAATCCTGCGGACACCAGGTCGACGATGAAGTCGATTTGCCCACTGCGCGCGGTCACCCGTGGCGTGACGCCTTTGCGTTCGCAGGCGGCGAGGATCTTGGCGTTCAAGGCGAAGCCGGCTTCGAACAGGATGAACGGTGAGTCGGCGAGGTCGGTGAGGTCGATGCGTTTGCGCCGGGCCAGTGGATGGTTCATCGGCAACACGGCCATCAGCGGTTCATTGCGCACGGGCTGGTAGTCGAACCCTTCGTCCGCAGGCAGCAGCAACGCCGCCAGGTCGACCTCGCCGACTTCCAGGCATTCGCGCAGTCTTTTGCTGCCGTATTCAGTCAGTTCGATCTCGATGTCGGGGAAGCGCGTGCGGTAGGCGGCGAACATCGCCGCAAACAGTACGCCGCAGCCTACCGGTGGCAAGCCGATGCGCAGCACACCGCGTTTGAGACCGCGCAGGTCATTGATCTCGGCAACCAAGTCGCTCTGCTCAGCCAGCAACACCAGCGCGCGGCGGTAGGCAATTTCGCCAGCAGCGGTCAGTTCGTTGCGGTGGCCGAGGCGATTAAGCAGCGGCGTACCCAATTCATCCTCCAGCGTCTTGACCGCCTTGCTCACCGTGGATTGGGTCAGCGCCACCACGTCAGCCGCCTGGGAGAAGCCGCCCTGGCGCACCACTTCAACAAAGGCACGCAATGTTCGCAGGTTCATCGGTATTCCTTTAGCGACTGGGCACAAGTAATAAAAGTTGTTTTTATCATGCCAGCTTTTTGCTTATGGTGGAGTGACCAAGTTCTGTGGAGAAACCGTTCATGATCATCTCGTCCGCCTCCGACTACCGTGCGGCCGCCAAGCGCAAGCTGCCGCGCTTTCTGTTCGATTACATCGACGGTGGCGCCTACGCCGAGCACACGCTGCGCGCCAACAGTTCGGACCTGGCCGAGATCAGCCTGCGCCAGCGCATCCTGCGCAATGTCGACAACCTCAGCCTGAAGACCAGCCTATTCGGCCAGGAATTGTCGATGCCGGTCATCCTCAGCCCGGTCGGCCTGACCGGCATGTACGCGCGGCGCGGTGAAGTGCAGGCCGCCAAGGCGGCGGCGAACAAAGGCGTGCCGTTTTGCCTGTCGACGGTGTCGGTGTGTTCGATTGAAGAAGTGGCGTCGCAAAGCCCGCAGTCGATCTGGTTCCAACTGTATGTGCTCAAGGACCGCGGTTTTATGCGCAACGCCCTGGAACGCGCGCAGGCGGCCGGGGTGACCACCCTGGTGTTCACCGTCGATATGCCCACGCCGGGTGCACGTTATCGCGATGCGCACTCGGGCATGTCCGGGCCGTTCGCCGCCTCACGACGCATGTTGCAGGCCGTCACCAAGCCGCAATGGGCCTTCGATGTCGGCTTGATGGGCCGCCCGCACGACCTGGGCAATATCTCCAAATACCTCGGTAAGCCGACGCACCTGGAAGACTACATCGGTTGGCTGGCGAACAATTTCGACCCGTCGATCAGCTGGAAAGACCTGGAGTGGATCCGCGAGTTCTGGAAAGGCCCGATGATCATCAAAGGCATCCTCGACCCACAGGACGCCAAGGACGCCGTGAGTTTCGGCGCAGACGGCATCGTCGTCTCCAACCACGGCGGCCGTCAATTGGACGGCGTGCTGTCCACCGCCAAAGCGCTGCCACCGATTGCCGAGGCAGTGGGCGATGACCTCACGGTGTTGGTGGACTCGGGCATTCGCTCCGGGCTCGACGTGGTGCGCATGCTCGCCTTGGGCGCCAAGGGTTGCCTGCTGGGGCGCGCCAACGCCTATGCATTGGCTGCCGATGGCCAGCGCGGGGTGGAAAACCTGCTGGATATCTTCGCCAAGGAAATGCGCGTGGCCATGACCTTGACCGGCGTTACATCGATTGATCAGATTGACCACAGTACGTTGGTTCAAGTAGCCAAATAACCGGCGCCATTATGCAACGACCGTTTTTTCTCTTAAAAACGGCCGTTGATTTATAAGGGGTTTTATTAAGTTAAACGAAGTGGCATGAATCTCGCTCTAACACTGCTCAAGCAGGTTAAGCGATGACAAGACGTGTGGCAGTACCCAGGGGTTATAACCCCGGGCAAAGCGGTTTAAACTGTTTCCAATGTTTTACGGAACTGAAGGAACAGTAAGACGCTTGGCATTCGCCACTCTCATCGAGCCTGTAAGACAGTTAAGTGCTTAGAGGCAGTCAGCTTATGAAATCACCGACCCAGACCAACGCAATTGACTTCGACAGTGCCAAATTGCAACGCCTGGGGTTTGGTCAGCCAGCCCTTCGTCCCCGCCGCCCCGTCACCTTTAACGAACTGCGCCAGCAACTGGGCCAGCAATTGCAAACCAGCCTGGAGCCGGAGCGCATCCTCGGCCTGTTCTTTCGCGAGATACAACGCCTGGTGCCCCTGGACGCCTTGCAATATCGCCATGAAGCCAGCGACCTGCGCCTGGAATTCGGCCAGCGCGGCCACCACTCGGTGAGCTATACCTTGAGCCATGAAGGCGAGCACTTGGGCGAGCTGATATTCCGGCGCAACCAACGCTTGATGGACGACGAACTGAGCCAGTTGGAGGCGCTGCTGGCGACCTTGCTCTACCCGATGCGTAACGCCCTGCTCTACCGCGTCGCCACCCGCAGCGCCCTGCGTGACCCGTTGACCGAAACCGGCAATCGCATTGCCATGGACCAGACCCTGCAACGGGAAATAGACATGGCCCGGCGACACACGAGCCCATTGTCGTTGCTGATGCTGGACATTGATCACTTCAAGAACATCAACGATACCCACGGCCATGCGGCTGGCGACAAAGTACTGCGCGCCGTGGCCGGCTCGATTAAAAGCCAGTTACGCAACGTGGACATGGTGTTTCGGTTTGGCGGGGAAGAGTTTCTGATCCTGCTGTCGAACACCGGCCGAGATGCGGCAAGCATGGTCGGCGAGCGCCTGCGCCGGGCTGCGCACGCTCAGGATTATTGGGCGGATGACACCAAGATTGAACTGACGGTGAGCCTGGGCTGCTCGACATTGCTGGCTGCCGAGTCTGCCGACAGCCTGTTGCGCCGGGCCGACAGTGCCTTGTACGTGGCCAAGCGCGAAGGCCGCAATCGCTTGGCAATGGCGGGGTAAGCACCCCGCCATCACCCTTACATCAAGCCTCGCTGGCGACGCGCGTCTGACGCTCGCGAATCGCTACGGGGGCATTTTCCTTGTCTTTCTCTTTCTCCAACCGCATGCAACTTTCCAGAAACAGGTACATGTAGTCGTAGCTCTTGCACACGGCCTGGCGCAGCTCTTCCTGCAGGCCCCTGCTCGGGTTCATCCCGGCCAGGGTGCAAATGATTTCCAGGGCTTCCCAAGGGTGGGCGTCGTCGTACTGCGCATGCATCTTCAGCCACTTCATCGCGCGCTTGCGATCTTCCTCAGGGAAAGCGGCCGCATACACACCGGTAGAACACACCACGGCGGACCACTCCCCCGTCGCGCCCTCGATCGCATAGTTGGTCGCTGCAATCGCGACGATCAACGAATCGGCCGAACTGGTATGCCAGCACCAATGACTCAGCGCGTGCAATTCAGGCGGTACGTTCTGCGCTTGCAGCTCTTCGAGGCTGACGCCATGGGCGCGGGCCCAATGAACCCAATAATCGGCGTGGTTCAGTTCCACGCGAATATTACGCATCAGCCACCGGCGTGCCATATCCTCCCCAGGGTGGCGGGCAAACTTGGTCTTGGTGAGGTTCTGTGCCATGTACAAGGCAAACTGTTCCACCACGGGCCAGCCACCGATCAGGTAGTGGCGCAGGGTCTTGGCGCTGAGCGTGTTGTCACGCATGCGCTGATACAGTTCGTGCTCGACAACTCGGCGCTTGCTCTCGCTACACGCCTGGATCAATTGCTGCGCCCAGGCGGGGTAACTTGAGGCTTCCATAAGCGGGCCGGTTCTGTTGAATGTGTCGATCACTGTAGGGCTCCTTTTTAAGTGTGATTGTACAGACCAGCGAATGTTTCAGCGGAATGTGCCGGGCGTCTTGAATAACAGAGGCTGCGGCCGCACAGGTCGACACTGCAAGCTATCAAAGGTAAACAATTGCGGGCGTTCAATCAGGTAGCCCTGAGCGTAATCCACACCAATCTCAAGTAAAGCCTGTTCGATAGGTGGCGTTTCAACAAACTCTGCAATGGTGCGCTTACCCATGACGTGGCCGATGTGATTGATCACTTCGACCATGGCGCGGTTAATCGGGTCGTCCAGCATATCCTTTACGAAACTTCCATCGATCTTCAGGAAGTCTACAGGTAAATGTTTGAGATAGGCGAACGAGGACATTCCGGCACAAAAGTCATCGAGTGAGAAATAGCAGCCCAACGCTTTGAGTTCATTAATAAAACGAATTGCACTACCTAAATTTGCGATAGCACTGGTTTCCGTTATTTCAAAACATATCATTGTCGGTGGAATGTTATAAGCGGCGAATTTCTCACGTAAGAATCCGAGAAAGTCGTCATCGCCAATAGTAATACCTGACAGATTAATCGCACACATAGCCATCGGCCGGCCTGGGCGCTCGCGCATGCAGTTGGCAATAATCTTGAATACGTTCTCGACCACCCACCGGTCCAGCGAAGTCATCAGGCCATAGCGTTCGGCAGCAGGGATAAAACTGTCCGGCAGAATTATCCTGCCGGCTTCATCGTGCAGGCGCAGCAGAATTTCGACATGGCCATTGCCGCCATCGGTGTGCCCCAACGGCGAAATTTCCTGCGCATACAGGCAAAATCGATTCTCTTCCAAGGCCATGTGCAGGCGTTGCACCCAAGCCATTTCGCCAAAACGCAGGGACAACTCCGAATCATCGGCATGGTAGACCTGCACGCGGTTGCGGCCCTTTTCCTTGGCCATGTAACACGCCATGTCGGCGGTGCGCAGCGATGTCTCCAAGGTGGTCGGCGTTTGCGAGATATGCACCAGGCCAATACTGACGGTGGTCATGAACGGCCGGCCTTTCCACACGAAATGCAGGTTTTGCACGGTATGGCGCAGGCTCTCGGCGATCTTTTCCGCCACCGGTGCCGGGCAGTTCTCCAGCAGGATGCCGAACTCGTCACCGCCCAGGCGCGCCAGGGTGTCACCTTCGCGCAGGTCCGATTGCAGCAATGCGCAGATATGTCGAAGCAACTCATCACCTGCGGCATGACCGCAGGTATCGTTGACCAACTTGAACTGGTCCAGGTCGAGGAACATCAAGGCATGTCGCGGGTTTTGCTGGCGCGCCACCTGCTGCAGCACCTGTTCCAAGCGGAACTCGAATTCGCGGCGGTTGGCAAGGCCAGTCAAGGCATCGTGGGTCGCTTGCCACGACAGGTTGGCGATGTATTGGCGCTCCCGGGTCATATCGTGCAGCACCAGTACCGCGCCGCTGACCTTGCCGGCACTGCGGATCGGCGCGCCTACCAGTGTCACCGACACCGTACTGCCGTCCACGCGCTGGATCAGTTTGGAATGCTCGCTGCCACCCCTGAACTCGCCCTTGATGATGTGCTCGATCAGCATAAAGCCATCGGGCACAGCGTTTTCATCGAGCAGGCTGAATAACGCCGCCAAGGGCAAACCTTGGGCCTGGGCCGTCTTCCAATGGGTCAACGCCTCGGCTGCCGGGTTCATGTAGGCGATGGCGCCGTCGACGTCGGTGGTGATCACGCCGTCGCCAATCGATTCCAGCGTAATCTGCGCCCGCTCTTTCTCCGCTTGCAGCGCGCTGGCGAACGCGTGGCGCTGGGTCAGCAGCTTGTGCGTACGCAGCAGCGCCAGGGCAATCAGGCCAAGGGCTGTGGCCAGGTTGGTGATCAATAACAGCCGCAGGATGACCCGCGAGCCTTCGCCCAAAGCATCGCTGAACGCCTTCGCCGCCGGCGTGACCCCCTCGTTGATGGCGGTGATACGTGCCTTCCACCCCCTGACATCGCTGCTGCTGAGCTGATCGCGGCTGATCGCGCGGTGCATTGTCTGGGCCAAGTCATCCAATTGCACCAGGTAAGCATCGCCTACGGTCCACAACTCGATGGCTTTTTCCAGGTAGCTGAAATGGCGAAAGTTGAGGTACAGCCAGATCAGGCTGGAAACGTCATCGGGGTGGTTGCCGCCCTTGAGGATCCCGTGGCGCGCCGCAGGAATGTCGGGGGTGGGCCGATCCAGGGCAATACGCAACTCATGCCCGCCTTGGGGCACGGCGATGGCTTGCTGATATTTGAGGTAGGTGGCGGGGTCGCGATTATCGGCGTAAAGCGTGAGGTAGTAGATGGCATCTTTCTGTCCTTTGGACCACAGGCTCTCACCCGCCACATACCCGCGCACCGCTGAAAGCACGTAGAGACTGACGCCGCCTAACAATGCCTGGAATAATACGACGGCGATAAAGGGCCAGACGATGCCCAACAGCCGAGGCCTGCTTAACGTCACTCCGAGAGTCCGCTTTTGCTTCATGAAGTCCCTTGCACATGCACAGCTAAATACGCACGCGAAAATCCGCTCCCGATAGCACAGCCTAGGCTAATTCAACGCACTTGTTGCAGGTGCCCATAGAGTTTGGCGTACAACCCGCCATCCGCTATCAATTGCTGATGGTCGCCATCCTCGGCGATATGCCCGCCATCAAACACCAACACACGGTCAGCCTGCTTCACCGCTGAAAGCCGGTGAGCGATGATCAGTGTAGTACGCCCACTGAGAAACCGCGCCAATGCCTGGTGCAGGTTGTACTCGGTCGCCGCATCGAGTGCGGACGTAGCCTCATCCAGAATCACCACTTTCGGCTCAGCCAACACCATCCGGGCGATGGCCAGGCGCTGGCGCTGGCCGCCGGAAAAACGCACGCCGGAGCGCCCGACCACACTGTCCAACCCCAAGGGCAGCGCCCTGACGGTAGCATCCAACTGGGCGATTTCCAGCGCCTGCCAGCACGCCTGGTCCGAGCGCGAACGGCCCATGGTCAGGTTGGCGCGCACGGTATCGTTGAACAACGCCGGGTGCTGCAACACCACGGCGACGTTCTCACGGATGGTCGCAAGGCCGATTTCCTGCTGGGTGGCGTCGCCGAACCGAATGCTGCCGGCCTGCGGTGTGTACAGCCCCAACAACAGTTGCACCAGAGTACTTTTGCCGCCGCCACTGGCGCCGACAATCGCGACCTTCTCACCCGGCGCAATGACCAGGTTCAACTGGTTGAGCACCAGATCTTCGCCGTAGCCGAAATCCAGCCCGCGCACCTCGATACCGACGGTCTCACGCCCGGTAAACGGGTCTGCGCCCCCGGCGTATTGCGGCTCGTCGGCCCGCGCCAGCAGTTCGTTGATCCGCGTCAGCGCGCCGCCCGCCGCGTAAAAAGCGTATTGAAGGTTCAACAATTGCTCTACCGGCCCGATCATGAACCACAGGTAGCTGAACACCGCGAGCATCTGGCCGATGGACAGGTCGGAAAACAGCACCGTGAGCATCGCCGCTGCGCGGAAGATGTCGATGCCAAACTGGAACAGCAAGCCACTGGCACGGCTGGAGGCGTCGGTTTTCCATTGCGAGTGGATCGCGTAGTCGCGCACTTCCTGGGCACGCTGGCCGAGGCGCCCGAGGAAAAAGCCCTGGCGGTTGCCGGCGCGCACTTCCTGGATGGCGTCGAGGGTTTCAGTCAACGCCTGGGTGAAGCGCGACGTGCTGTCGTTCTCCAGCTTCTTGAGGTGTTTGACGCGCTTGCCCAACTGCACCGTGGCGTAGATCACCAAGGGGTTGAACAGCAGGATGAGCAACGCCAGCTGCCAGTGCATCCACACCAGGATCGCCGAGGTGCCCACCAGGGTCAGCATGGCCACCAGGAACCGGCTGAGGGTTTCGCCGACAAACTTGTCCAGCGTGTCCAGGTCGGTGACCAGGTGCGTGGTGACCGTGCCGCTGCCCAGGCTTTCGTATTCGCCGAGGGAAATACGCTTGAGCCGTTCGATCAGGCGCACACGGATGCGGTAGACAATGTCCTTGGCCAGCCGCGCAAACAGCCGCGCCTGCACTACGTTGAACACCAGCGCACCGCACCGCAGACACAGCGTCACCAGCAACATCAGGCCGATATAACCGGCTGCCTTCTGCCAGCCCAGGGGCAGCGCGTGGTTCATCACCTTGAGCGCGGCATCGCCATGGCCCAGCAGCACTTCGTCAACCAATAGAGGCAACAGCAATGGAATGGGCACACTGCACAGGGTTGCCAGCACAGCAACGCTATTGGCGATCCACAGGGATTTTTTATGACGCAGGGCCAGGCGGCGAATTTCTGCCCAGGTCAGTCGGTCGGTGCGCTTGGGCTGCTCAGAGATGTCGGGCTGGTCATACACAGGTGGCTCGCTCCAACCAGCGGGCGAGCAAGGGCGACAGCTCGGACAGCGGCTGGTAGCCGTTGGTCAGTAACGCAAGCTGGCCATTGCGCTCGGCCAACAGGGTCGGGAAACCGGCAATGCCCAAATCCTGCACCCAGGTGAAATCAGCGGCTGTTGCGGCGTGCTGCTCGGCACGGTCGAACGCGCCGGCAAACTCGATACGCGGGATGCCCGCTGCCTCGGCCAGTTCTACCAGCACGCTGGCGAGGGTCACATCGCGGCCCTCGACATAAAACGCGCGCTGGATCAGCCCCAGCAGCTTCCAGGCACAATCCGGCGCCAGGCTGCGCGCCGTGACGATAGCCCGACACGCAGGCTCGGTGTCATAAACAAAGCCGTCGGGCAACGCGCCCTCACGTTTGAACGGTTGGCCGGTGGCCTCGGTGACCGCCTGCCAGTGCTCAAGAATGTAGCGCCGGGTGGTCGGCTCCAGCGCCGCGCCGCTGCCGGTGCGCAAACCGCCCACCACCAGGTGCAGCTCCACACCCGCTGCCTGGGCCTGCTCGACCAACGCCTCGGCCACCGGAGCAAAGCCCCAGCACCAGGAACACATCGGGTCCATCACATAGAGCAGGCGCGCGGGCATGGGTCAGGCCTCGGAAGGGGTTTGCTTATAGTTGAAGCCAATTGGGTGCGGCATGTTGCGGGCTTTGGCCAGCTCGATCTGCTTTTGCCGGTCAATCGCGCTGCGGCGGGTCTTCTCCGGCAGCTTATCCCAGCAATGCGGGCAACTGATGCCAGCCACATAATGCTCGGACGCACGGTCTTCTACGCTCACGGGTGTGCGGCAGGCATGACATTGATCGTAGTCGCCTTCGCTCAAGTCGTGGCGCACGGTCACGCGGTTGTCGAACACAAAGCAGTCACCCTGCCATTTGGTCTCGGCCTGCGGCACCTCTTCGAGGTACTTCAGAATGCCGCCCTTGAGGTGGTAAACCTCGTCAAAGCCTTCGCTGAGCATATAGCTCGAGGCTTTCTCGCAACGAATGCCGCCGGTACAGAACATGGCGACTTTCTTGTGCTTGGCCGGGTCGAAGTTGGCTTTGATGTAGTCGGGAAATTCGCGAAAACTGGTGGTTTTCGGGTCGATTGCGCCTTCAAAGGTGCCAATCGACACTTCGTAGTCGTTACGGGTGTCAATCAACAGCACTTCCGGGTCGCTGATCAGCGCGTTCCAGTCTTGCGGGTTGACGTAGGTGCCGACTTTTTTGTTCGGGTCGACGCCTTCGACGCCCAGGGTCACGATCTCTTTCTTGAGCTTGACCTTGGTGCGGTAGAACGGCTGGTCGTCGCAGTACGACTCTTTGTGGTCGATGTCGTCCATGCGTGGGTCGTTTTTCAGCCAGGCCATCAGGCCATCAATGCCTTCGCGGCTGCCGGAAACGGTGCCGTTGATGCCTTCTTCGGCGATCAGCAAGGTGCCTTTGATGCCGTTGTCGACCATCGCCTGCAGCAATGGCTCGCGCAGGGCGACGTAATCTTCGAGGGTGACGAACTTATACAGTGCCGCCACGACAATCGGTTGAGTCATGGGTGTTCTCTCCAGGTGGCTACCCTCGTAAGGGGTGAACCGGATGCAAAAAAAACGCGCCGGCTAAGCGGCGCGTTGCGGATTCTAACAAAATTGGCGGCGTTTATGGGCCGCCTATTTACTGTGGCGAGGGAGCTTGCTCCCGCTGGGCAGCGAAGCGGCCCCAATAAGGCGATTCAGACCTTTCAGAAAGATCGCGGTGATTGGCCTCAGGGCTGCTGCGCAGCCCAGCGGGAGCAAGCTCCCTCGCCACATCACGCGCATGCGCCACAGTGTCAGTGCCCGCCGGCGCAGGTCGGCGAGGCCGGGGCTGCGTCGATTTTCGCCCATTCGTCAGGCGTATAGGTATGCAGCGCCAACGCATGAAACTCGCTCATCAGGTCACCCAGGGTGGCGTAGACCGTCTGGTGGCGCTTGACGCGGTTAAGCCCCTCGAACTGCTGGCTGACCAGCACGGCCTTGAAGTGGGTCTGCAACCCACGGCTGTGCATATGGCTTTCATCCAGCACGCTCAAGTGTTGCGGGCTCAGGGCGGCGAGCGCCGTTTCGATACGCTGTTGCATGGTCATTCCTGCTTACTTCTTCTTGGCCGGTGCAGCGGCTTTAGGCGTCAGCTCGTTGGTCATGTCTTCCAACAGCTTGTTCACCACCGGCACAGCGCTTTCCAGCTTGGCTTGGGTCATCTGGGCCGATTGTTGAGTCAATTGCGGCATTTTTTCCAGGACTTTCTTGCCCAGTGGCGACTGGTAGAACGCAACCAGGTCCTTGAGCTCCGATTCGCTGAAGTTGGTGGTGTAGAGCTTGACCATGTCCGGCTTCAGCTTCGGCCAGCCGATGGCTTGGTCCAGGGCGGCATTGGCCTTGGCCTGGTAGCTGTCCAGTACGGACTGCTTGGCGGCCGGCGCCTTGGTCTGTTCGAAACGCTGAGCGAACATTTGCTGCACTTGCATGTACACCGGGGTACCCAGCTTGTCAGCGTGGGCCAGGGTAAGGAAGGCTTCGGCACTGGCGTTATGGCTGGCGGTATCGGCAAAGACTTGGCCGCTGGCGCAAACCAGAGCAACCGCGGTACAGATGGCACGAAGACGAGTCATCGAGTTTCCTTTCTAGCAGGCGAGGTATTACCCCCAAGGGCGACTATTCTGCGCCTAAAAAACGAAATGTCTCAACCCCACCCCTTATCGGGCCTGCTTTCGCGGGACTTGAACGCGATGAAAAGTCTTTTATGGAACCCCCAAGGCCCATCACGGCCTAAACTGCGCAAACGAACCTGAAGGAGTGTGCCCGATGAGCCGTATCGAAACCGACAGCCTGGGAGAAGTCCACGTCCCGGATGACGCTTACTGGGGTGCGCAGACCCAACGCTCGCTGGTGAACTTCGCCATCGGCGAGCAACGCATGCCCCTGGCGGTACTGCATGCCCTGGCGCTGATCAAGAAAGCAGCGGCGCGGGTCAACGACCGCAATGGCGACTTGCCCGCCGATATCGCCCGCCTGATCGAACAGGCCGCCGATGAGGTGCTGGGCGGCCAGCATGACGACCAGTTCCCGCTGGTGGTCTGGCAGACCGGCAGTGGCACCCAGAGCAACATGAACGCCAACGAAGTGATCGCCGGCCGCGCTAACGAACTGTCGGGCAAGACCCGTGGCGGCAAGAGCCCGGTGCACCCCAACGATCATGTCAACCGCTCCCAAAGCTCCAACGACTGCTTCCCGACCGCCATGAGCATCGCGGCGATCCAAGCCGTGAACAAGCAACTGCTGCCGGCGATCACTAACCTGTCCGGCGCCCTGGCGGAACTGTCGGCGCGGCACATGAAGCTGGTCAAGACTGGCCGCACGCACATGATGGACGCCACGCCGATCACCTTCGGCCAGGAAGTTTCGGCGTTTATCGCCCAGCTCGATTACGCCGAACGCGCGATCCGCAGCGCCCTGCCCCCGGTGTGCGAACTGGCCCAGGGCGGCACCGCCGTCGGCACCGGGCTCAACTCGCCTCATGGCTTTGGCGAGGCAATTGCCGCCGAGCTGGCCGCGCTGTCGGGGCTGCCGTTCGTCACCGCCCCCAACAAATTCGCCGCCCTCTCCGGCCATGAGCCGTTGGTGACCCTGCACGGCGCGCTGAAAACCCTGGCGGTGGCCCTGATGAAAATCGCCAACGACCTGCGTCTGCTCGGCTCTGGCCCGCGCGCCGGGTTGGCCGAGGTCAAATTACCGGCCAACGAGCCGGGCAGCTCGATCATGCCGGGCAAGGTCAACCCCACCCAGTGCGAAGCGCTGTCGATGCTGGCCTGCCAGGTATTGGGCAATGACGTGACCATCGGCATTGCCGCCAGCCAAGGGCATTTGCAGTTGAACGTGTACAAGCCGGTGATCATCCACAACCTGCTGGAATCGATCCGCCTGCTGGCCGACGGCTGTAACAACTTCCAGGAACACTGCATCGCCGGCCTTGAGCCCGACGCCGAGCAAATGGCCGCGCACCTGGAGCGCGGGCTGATGCTGGTGACCGCGCTCAACCCACACATTGGCTACGACAAGTCGGCACAAATTGCCAAGAAGGCCTACGCCGAAGGCCTGACGCTGCGCGAGGCCGCGCTGGAACTGGGCTTCCTCACCGACGCCGAATTCGACCAGTGGGTACGCCCGGAAAACATGCTGGAAGCCGGGCATTAAGCTCAGGCGTTTGATCTGCTTTTGATCTAGATCTTGATCTTGATCTTGATCTCAGGCGCCCCGTCAACCACGCTGGCCGCACGCAGGCTTGAATCCGTGGGTAACCCGGCAGGACGCCGGGTTAGCCGCGCTGGGCCAAGGATGGCCCATCGCGGCGGCCCACGGATTCAAGCCTGCGTGCGGGCATGCCGAGCCTAGGCGAGGCACCGAGTGGTGGGGCGAAGACTTTTTGGTTACTTTTGTGTCTTTACAAAAGTGACCCGCTGTAAGAGCGGAACCCTAAGCGGCCGTTACCGCAGCAACGGATATGTACTCCGAATCAATATCCCAGCCAACTCATACAGCCTTCGCGAGCAAGCCCGCTCCCACAGTTAAACAGTGCTGCATCAGCAAGATTTGGGTTGGCCGGAAGGCCGCCATCGCAGGCAAGCCACACACACAGTTGAACCGGTTTACAAAAAATACAGCTTCGGCGCTTCCGTCATCAAGACACCAAGCGCAACCGCCGAGCCCTGAGCCCAGCGAGCAACGACGGCGCCAGCGCCACAGTCGCCGACCCCAGCACCACCACCAGCGCCCCGACATAGCCCAAGGCGTTGATATCTTCAGCCTGCACAAAGTCCGGCCATAACCACGCCGCCAACGCCACCGCCACAAACGTCACCAACGGCGTCAGCGCCAGCGTCGCACTGACCCGCGAGGCCTCCCAATGCGCCAGCGCTTCGGCAAAGGCACCGTAAGCCACCAGCGTATTCATGCAGCACGCCAGCAGCAACCAGCCTTGCAGCGGGCTCAACTGCAGCGCCTCCAACGGATGCGCCCACGGCGTGAGCAACGCAGCGCAGGACAGATAGATCACCATCATCACCTGCAGCGAATTCCACACGGTCAGCAACTGCTTCTGGCCCAAGGCGTAGAACACCCAGATGGTGGTGGCGAGCAGGACCGTCAGCACCCCGGCGGTGTAGGTGCCCAGGGACGTGAGCATTTCCACCAGGCGTTGATTGAAGAACAACCCAAAGCCGATGATCAGCACCACCAGGCCCACGCCCTGCCCCAGGCTGAAACGTTCCTTGAACACAAACACGCTGGCGACCATCAGAAAGATCGGCCCCATCTGCACCACCAACTGCGCCGTACCGGGGCTGAGCATTTTCAGGCCCACCAGGTACAGCACGTAATTGCCCACCAGCCCGCACACCGCCATGGCCACCAGCCAACCGCCCTTGGGGCCGAGCACTTTGCGCTTCGGCAGGCGCTTGGTGAGTGCCAGGTAGATAAACAAGCAGCTGCCGGCAACGACCAGGCGAAACCAGGTGACTGTCACCGGGTCCATCACCTGCAGCACTTGCTTGAGTTTGATCGGCAGAATGCCCCACAGGAACGCGGTCAGCAGGGTCAAGCCAAAGCCATAGACCCAGCGACCGGAAGAGATGTGCATGAGTGCCCCGAATGCCTGAGAAAGTGGAACAGGCATTCTAGGTGGACCAAGGGGGGCCTTGGCGAGCGATATCTTCCAGCAAACATAAATCAAAGGTGGGAGCTGGCTTGCCTGCGATAGCGGTGGGTCAGACAAAAAAATGTCGACTGATACACCGTCATCGCAGGCAAGCCAGCTCCCACATGGATCCATGTGTTGCAGTGAGATCTAGCGTACGGCTTCGAAGAGCCCGGTGGCGCCCATGCCGCCGCCCACGCACATGGTGACGATGCCATAGCGCAGATTGCGCCGCTGCAACTCGCGCACCAAATGCCCGACTTGCCGCGAGCCGGTCATGCCGAATGGGTGCCCGATGGAAATCGAGCCGCCATTGACGTTGTAGTTGGCGTTGTCAATTTCCAGGCGGTTACGCGCATACAGGCATTGCGAGGCAAACGCTTCGTTGAGTTCCCACAGGTCGATATCCGCCACCCGCAAGCCTTTGGCCTTGAGTAGCTTGGGCACCGAGAACACCGGGCCGATGCCCATTTCGTCCGGTTCACAACCGGCCACGGTAAACCCACGGAAAAACGCCTTGGGCTTGAGGCCCAGTTCCAGGGCTTTTTCCAGGCTCATCACCAGCGTCATCGAGGCACCGTCGGAGAGTTGCGAGGAGTTGCCGGCCGTCACCGAACCGTCTTCTGCAAACACGGGCTTCAACCCCTGCAAGCTGGCGAGCGTGGTGTCGGGGCGGTTGCAGTCGTCGCGATCAACCACACCGTCCAGCACCTGCACGGCGCCGGTGTGTTTGTCTTCAACCTTGTACTTGACCGACATCGCCACAATTTCATCATCGAACAAGCCGTCGGCCTGGGCCTGGGCTGTGCGCTGCTGGCTTTGCAGGGCATACAGGTCCTGTTCTTCGCGACTGACGTTATAGCGGCGCGCGACAATTTCGGCGGTCTGGCCCATGGGGAAGTAGAGGCCCGGCACCTGCTCCTTGAGCAGCGGATTGATCAGGTGGTCGGTGTTGACGCTTTTCATGGTCAGGCTGATGGACTCGACGCCACCGGCGACGATGATGTCGCTGCAGCCCGAAGCGATCTGGTTGGCCGCAATGGCAATCGCCTGCAGGCCCGAGGAGCAGAAGCGGTTGAGGGTCATGCCGGCCGTGCCAGTGCCCAGTTGCGAGAGCACCGCCACATTGCGCCCGATGTTGTAGCCCTGCGCGCCTTCGTTGGAGCCGGCACCGACGATGCAATCCTCGACCGTCGCCGGGTCGATGCCATTGCGGGTCAGCAGCGCATTCACGCAATGGGCGGCCATGTCATCGGGGCGGGTCTGGTTGAACTTGCCACGAAAGGATTTGGCCAGGCCGGTTCGCACGCTGTCGACGATCACTACTTCACGCATGGGCTACCTCGATCTTGTCATTGTTGGGAGACGGATCGAGGATAGAGCCAGGCCTTGCCAACCGCGACGATCATTCACCCGGCATATACAAAAGCATGGTGGTGGACACTGCTTGCGGCAAGCCCGCTTTTTGTGGCGAGCAGGCTTGTTGTGGCGAGCAGGCTTGTTGTGGCGAGCAGGCTTGCCTGCGTTGGGGCGCGAAGCGGCCCCGATCCAGGCGCCGCGTTGTTTCAGTCAAACCTCATTGGCAGGTTTTAGGGCTGCTTCGCAGCCCAGCGGGACGGTGCGACGATTCGACAAGCTCCCTCGCCACACGTTATTGCCAGCCCCGTCTATTTCTTTTTCTTCTTGTCATGTTTGTCGGTTTTGTCGAACGCCTCTTCCAGCGCGCGGTTGATAGTGCGCAGTACCTTGACCCGCGCCCAGCGCTTGTCATTGGCTTCCACCAAGGTCCACGGCGCGATTTCGGTGCTGGTGCGGTCGACCATATCGCCCACGGCGGCACGGTAGTCGTCCCACTTGTCACGGTTGCGCCAGTCGTCTTCGGTGATCTTGAAGCGTTTGAACGGGATCTCCTCGCGGGCCTGGAAGCGTTCCAACTGGGTCTGCTTGTCAATGGCGAGCCAGAACTTGACCACGATCACCCCCGAATCGCGCAGTTGCTCTTCAAAGTCATTGATCTCGCCGTAGGCACGCATCCAGTCCGCCGGGGTGCAGAAGCCTTCGATGCGCTCCACCAGTACCCGGCCGTACCACGAGCGGTCGAACACGGTGAACATGCCGCGCGCCGGGATCTTCTGCCAGAACCGCCACAGGTACGGCTGGGCGCGCTCGTCTTCACTCGGCGCGGCAATCGGCACGATGTGGTACTGGCGCGGGTCGAGTGCCGCCGCCACACGGCGAATCGCCCCGCCCTTGCCGGCTGCGTCGTTGCCTTCAAATACCGTCACCAGCGCGTGTTTGCGCATGCGCTTGTCGCGCATCAGGCCGGAGAAACGCGCCTGCTCGGTGATCAGTTGCTCTTCGTAATCGTCCTTGTCCAGGCTCAGGGTCATGTCCAGGCTGTTGAGCAGGCTCATCTGGTCCACCGCCGACGGCAATGGCGCCGGGTTCATGCCACTGGCCTTGCCCTTGGGCAGCTTCAGGGCGTTTTGCAGGCCTTCAAGCAGGATCTTGCCCACGGTGAGGCTGCGGTAAGGCGCGTCGACACCTTCAATCACATGCCATGGCGCATAGTCGCGGCTGGTGCGACGCAGGATGCGCTCACCAAAATGCACAAACTTGTCGTAGGTCTTGGACTGTTGCCAGTCCAACGGGCTGATGCGCCAACTGTGCAGTGGGTCGTCGGCCAGGGCTTTGAGCCGCGCCTTCATCTGCTTTTTGGACAGGTGGAACCAGAACTTGAAAATCAGCGCGCCTTCATCGCAGAGCATCTTTTCCAGGCGCTCGGCACCGGCGATGGCCTGGTCCAGGCGGGCGTCCTTGATCTCGCCGTGCACCCGGCCTTGCAGCATCTGGCTGTACCAGTTGCCGAAAAAAACGCCCATGCGGCCTTTGGCGGGCAGTTGCCGCCAGTAACGCCAGGCCGGTGGGCGCGCCAATTCTTCGTCGGTCTGCTGGTCAAAGGTGCGCACCTCGATCAGGCGCGGGTCCATCCATTCATTGAGCAACTTGACGGTTTCGCCCTTGCCCGCGCCTTCGATACCGTTGATCAGGATGATCACCGGGAAGCGCTTCTGCTGTTGCAGCTCGTACTGCACTTCCAGCAGGGCCTCGCGCAGGGCCGGCACTTCAGCGTCATAGGTGTCTTTGTCAATGGCGTGACCGATTTCGGCGGATTCGAACATGGGCAGCTCCGTTTCAAGAGGGATCAAGACTAGCGGATTGGGCACCCCGCCAGTCAAGGAATTACAACAGGCTTGCCGTGGATCAATGACCGGGCCCGAGGGCTAATTCCCGGGAACATGGCAAATACCCAGGTCCTGATGCCTCAACATCTGTTGTGTCAGGCGCTCCACCACCTCAGTTATTGCCTGCCGGCGAGGCGAACGCAAGGCTTCCATCTGCGTGAAGTACTCCCCGTCGGTGAGGTTCTGGCTGTTCTCAAAGAGTGTTTGCTGCTGCGTATCAAAGGGCTCAGTCGCCGAACGGAATGCGCCGGGAAATTGCTGTTTGAGGTGGGCTCTCCAGAACGCCAGCTGGGTAATAAAACGCAAGAACTCCGGGGACAGTTCTGCCGTGCGCACTTGGGACTGCGCGACGTCCAGGCCGCTGCTGGTCACATTGGCAAACAGTGCAAAATTCATGTGCTTGGGCTGCCCCGGTAGTTGCAGGGCCTCGGCCAAACCGACCCGGAATGCCAGGCTGACTTCCAGCGGGTCTATGGAAAAGTTCTCGACCGCGTAGGTCGCCGCAATTTTTTCCAGTTCACTGAGGCGAAACAAACCTCGGCTCAAGTCCAACAGCGCACCGGAATTGCTCTGCGTGCGACCGGCCTGAAGCGTCGCCTTCTCGATCTCTTTCAAGACCTCTATCTGACTGAAAATCTGTGCCGTGCCATCCGAGCAGTTCGTCGGATGAGCCGCCAGTTGAAAGACCCGCTCGCGCAGCGCGATGCTGTCATGGGTCGCCTGCAGCACCTCCCAGACCCGCCGGGCCAAGTCCTCGCGCACATAGCGACTGTCCGCAGTACCGCCCAGTTGGGCCAGCAGTTCGAACAACGGCGTGGATTCAGGATCATCACGAAGGTTGGCCCAAACGCTACGTTTGTGAGCATCTCGGCTGGCCAGTTCCTGCGGCAACCATAACGCCCGGGCCTTCAACTCGGTCATGCGTGATAAATCGTCCTCTACATACCCCATGCCGATACCAACGTCGTCGCGATAATTCACGAGTGCCGTTACCGTCGAACTGGATAACGGGTTACCGCCCACATCAATCGACTGGCTGAAACTACGCGGCGTGGTGAACAACCACTCGGGCAACACGGTGATCCTGTTGCCGCGCAGGTCCATTTGCTCAAGCCCGGCCAGCCGCCCGAGCCCCAGGGGCAGGTCGGTGATGTGTGTGTCCTGCAATAACAGGGTATGCAAGTCTCGCATCTTGCCGACATCCACCAGCTTCTCAAGCGGATTGTGGCTCAGGTCCAGCAGGCGCAAAGCACTCAGGTCAGCCAGTTTCAGGCGGGTGTACTCGGTGAGGGCCAACCGGTTGCGGGGCATCGACAAACTCTCGAGGTCAAACATGCGAGAGAGTATTTCCGGTAAGCGGGTCAGGCGGTTTCGGTCCAGGTCCAGGCGCCTCAGCCCCTTAAAACACTTCAGAAAATAAGCGACGTCATCACCCAACCGCATGTTTTTAAGCGACAACTGCTGGACATGGTCGAAGCGAATCTCGGCTGGTAGCGTGGGCAACGAACCAACGCGCATCCCGTCCAGGCTCAAACTGGCAACGGACGCCTGGTGCTCATCCAGAGCAAAGCTCTGACGCCGCCAACAGGCTTCAATGCGTTCTGCCACTTGCTGGCGGCTATCACGAATGTCGCTTAAGCCGGGCTGTTTTTCCATGCCCTGGGTATCGGTCTTCCAGTGCTTGAGCAGCGCTCGCAAATGATCGAGTTCTGCCTTCAAACGCTTTACCGCCGTGGCCCGGGAAAGATGGTCAGCACCCAATGCCATCAGCAGCGAAGACACCTGCGCATCGTTGAACAGGGGGTACAACCGCTTCACCTTGCGTACCAGCGCGGGAGGGTGAGCCAATGGCCCCGTCGGCGAATCGGCCATTTCACACGGCACTGCCTCTGGCACTGGCTCGCGCACTCTGCTGGAAAAAGCCTCGGCAGCCAGCTCCCGCTCACCCTTCGCCTGGGTGAAACTCATGTACCGCAATCGCCAGAGGTTACTGGCGTCTTTAACCGGTAGCCCCAATGCCACCCGCTGGCTTTCCATCAACGCTGAGTCGAGCGCCTCGAACAGGCCGTCCGTTCCGGCATAAGGGCCGCCGATGCTCAGGCCGTTGTCATTGAACGTTTCAAACCCTGCGTCCGACCGGACCACCACTCGCCGCACGCTAGCCCCTTTGAGCGCGCCCACGGCTAATAAGTCGCCCTGTGGCGAGCCCTGGCGCAGCTCAAGCCGCAATTCCCTGCCCCAGCCCGCCACAGACGGCAGTGACCGGACCGCGATAAGCGCGGTGTCCAGACCGGCCAACTCGGGCTGCTCAAACCCCATCAAGGCGCGGTCCAGGCGTTGCTCGCCAAGGGCACGTTGCACTGACTCGGCCAATGCCATGGGAATACGTTGATTATCGCGCAGGGACTCACGCTGCACGGTTGAGGCCTGGGCCATCAATTCGCGCACCAACGTACAGGGCAATTGCGGATAGGTGCGCCTGAGCAATGCCCCTTCTGACGGTTCGGGCCCGTCATAGGCCTGATACAACTGCTCAAACAGCGGCTTGCGGTCTACCTTCAGATGCGCGACCAACCGACGCGCAAGTACCGTGTGCTCCTGATCGGCCGCAACGCCCTCTCCCAGCAAGGCGATCTTTTCTGCCTGATCCAGCCCGGCCAACAGCACGTCAAACACTTTCCCCTCACTGAGCGTCTGCTCGGGGACCGTCAAGCGCAGGTCTGCCTTGTTAAAAGGTGCGCTGGCGGGGTAACGCGCCCTGACGCTGCGCTGTGCATCCAGCACCTCAAAATAGCGGCCCACGGGCCACCCTTCTAACAGGGGCAGCGCGTGCATCTGCACGGTTGAGTTTTCGATGCTCGGGGAGGCTGCGCTTTCCAACTGCCAGATCAAATCGCGAATGGCCTCGTCCAGCCTGAAACGCTCATACAGGTCGCGAAAGCGTGCGGGAAAGGGCAAGCATTCCTGGGCCTGATAGGCTCCCCAATCATTGGGCTTATCCATGATGGCCTTGATTTGGAGAAGTTTCCTCGCAGGGAGCGAGGAGCCGGGGCCTGACGGTTCCAACCGTGAAAAGAGATATTCCGGATCCACCCACTCATCCGGCTTTTCGAACGCAAAACGCCAATACCCTTCACCGTTATGCAGCAATTGCGGGCGATAAGCCGTCTGCCGCACCGGGTGGCTGGCGCGCCATCGATCCAGTTTCGAGTCGAACGAAACCCGGTGGACACAATGATTGACCACGACGTATGAATGACCCTGCACCGTGTAGATTCCCGAAGCCTGCGCAACCTTGTCTTCAAGGCTCTGATCATGGATGTACTGCATGAAATTGGGGTGCCACAGCCGCAAATTGCCGTCCGCCGGGCGAACCACCTCATACTGGCGAAAAAAGTTATCCAGGTTAAGACCGCTACGCGTCATTGCCGAACCGACAACCTTGGTCCCCGCCGCGAACAACACCATCGAGGTGATGTTTTCGGCTACCGCAGCCAACTGCTTGAACGCCTCTTCCTTATCACCACGGCGCCAGTCTTCAATGCCCTCGTAGAGCTCGCCGAGGATCTGGCCGACCGCCACGCCTGTCATCAATAGACCCAACTCCGGAACGACAAACCCGGCGAGGTTGAGCACCGTCAAACCGTCGTCCAGATACGCCTGCAAGCGCTGCTCGCGGACCGCCTCGTCCACGTCGGCTACCGGTACAGCCAGGGCCCGCGCATCCGCTTGCAGCTTGGCTGCGTAAGTGTCGAAAAAATGCCGCGCCAGGCAGACCTTAATGGGGTTTTCCTCCAGCGTTCCCAGGCTATTGGCTTGCTCAAAACGAGTGAAGAACCCGACCCGGTCGCCCTGGCTCAGATACCGAGTAAAGAAGGCACGATACGCGGCCCCTCCAAGCTTGCGCTTGAGGTAGACCTGAAAGTCATCAAGCGAGGAATACTCAAAGAATGGCCGTTCTGGTTCAGTGGGCATGTACACCACACAAGGCTCTTGCGGGTATTGCACAATCGAGCGGCCGGAGAACACAAGCACGCTCCACAGGCAACCGCCCTGGGTATTCAACCCTTGCCAAATGACCGGGCGCCCTTGAAACAAAACCCCAGCAGCCTGCGCCTGGGCCGGTTTCAGGTTGCGGTCGAGCAAAGCACACAACATCTCGTAGGTATTCTTTGCAATATCCCCGCGCATCAGAGCAATGTGGGCGTCGATTTTTACATCGAGGATTTTCATCCGGCCGATATCAGTCGCAACAACATTGACGTAGGGCTGATCACTCGTCGGGTCGTTGCCCAGTTTCAACACGTCACTGATGTGCTGCTGGTACAAGTGGCCAAGGTCCAGGGTACGGCACCCCTGGGCAAACGCGTGGGGTGTAAGGCCAATGACCCCACGAGCAGCGGACCCCGACTGCAACAACGACCCCGCCGGATAGTGTTGCGCTCGAGTTTCATCCTCTGAAAAGTTCTGCATCGCCACATGCAGCAGGCTGTCCTGCACCAGCCTCACGGTTTTCACATACTGCAGGGGCAGGACTTCTTTCTCGTATTCGTTAACAGCCCGAATAAAAAGATCTTTTTTGGGTTCCACCGTCAGTTGCCATCGTGTCTGGCAGTAATCCTTGAGCCGCTGACTGCAAAACTCGTCCAGCGCCTGCAAGGGTTTCATTCGTCCGGCGACGTTGGCCTGGGCATCTGCGACCTGCACGGCGTCTCTCGTCAGTGCATCCAGCACGCCGGGCGGCGCATTGACCATCCAGCCCGGTAGCTTTTTTTGCAGCACTTGGGCCTTGTCCAGATCGCCTGTCATCTCCAGTAAGGCAGCTTGTAACTGCCTCTGAGTCAATTGGCTCAGCTTGTTGTTCAAATCATCCTGGGGCTGCATCAGCAACATCCTTTATTGCCTGAAAATCAAGGAATTACGATACCGCAGCGGCCTGCACCGAATTAACGCTGATTGTTGATGGATTGAAGGAGGCGCACAGCAGGTTTTTCCATGCAAAAACTACAGGGCTACCACCTGGGATCAGCCCTCTGGCCTGTGATCGGCTAGAATGGCCGCCTTGCCTTTACCGAGCCGCCCATGACCCCCATCACCCACGCCCAGCTCGACTGGGATGACCAAGGTCGCCCGCACTCGCGGGTGTTCGACGACGTGTATTTTTCCGACAAGTCGGGCCTTGAAGAAACCCGCTATGTGTTCCTTGAACAGAACCGTTTGCAGGAGCGTTTTGCTGCCTTGCCGGCAGGCGGGCGGTTGGTGATTGGCGAGACCGGTTTCGGCACCGGCTTGAATTTTCTCTGCGCCTGGCAGCTGTTCGAGCAACACGCGGTGGCCGGTGCGCGCCTGCATTTTGTCAGCGTGGAAAAGTACCCGCTAAGCCACCTCGACCTGCAACGCGCCCTCGCCCTCTGGCCGGAACTGGCGCCCTTCGCCGAGCCGTTACTGGCGCAGTACATCGCCATCCACCCAGGCTTCCAACGCCTGGTGCTGGACAACGGCCGCGTCACCCTGACGCTGTTGGTCGGCGACGCCCTGGAGCAATTGCCGCAACTGGATGCGCAGGTCGATGCGTGGTTTCTCGACGGCTTCGCCCCGGCGAAAAACCCCGACATGTGGACCGCCGAGCTGTTCGCCGAACTCGCGCGCCTGGCCGCGCCGGGTTCAACCATCAGCACCTTCACCAGCACCGGTTGGGTACGGCGCCTGATCAACGCGGCCGGGTTCAAGATGAAGCGCACGCCCGGCATCGGGCATAAATGGGAAATCCTGCGCGGTGCGTTCCTCGGCTGGCCCGAAGACGCGCCGCCACCGGCCAAAGCCAAACCCTGGTTCGCCCGCCCAGCCGCTATCGACGGCGATCGCCACGCCCTGGTCATCGGTGGCGGCCTGGCCGGTTGTGCTAGCGCCGCCAGCCTGGCCGCGCGGGGTTGGCGCGTGAGCCTGTTGGAGCGCCACGCCGCGCTGGCCCAGGAAGCGTCGGGCAACCCGCAGGGCGTGCTGTACCTCAAGCTGTCGGCGCATGGCACCGCGTTATCGCAGCTGATACTCAGCGGTTTCGGCCACACCCGGCGTTTGCTGGAGCACTTGCACCGCGGCATCGATTGGGATGGCTGTGGCGTGTTGCAACTGGCGTTCGACGCCAAAGAGGCTCAGCGCCAGGCGCAACTGGCCGAGGCCTTTGCGCCAGATTTACTGCACCTGCTGGACCGCGCTCAGGCGCAACAACGGGCCGGCATCGACCTGGCCCACGGCGGCCTGTTTTTCCCGGAAGGTGGCTGGGTGCACCCGCCGGCGCTGTGCCAATGGCAGGCGGCGCATCCGTTGATTGAAGTGCTCACCCATCACGACGCCCTTGAGCTGCACCGGGTCGACGACCTGTGGCAGGCCCGCGACGGTGACCGCGTGCTGGCGAGCGCCAGTGTGGTGGTGCTCGCGGGTGCCGCCGAGATCAAGCGCTTCGCGCCCAGCGCCGACTTGCCCCTCAAGCGTATTCGCGGGCAAATCACCCGGTTGGCGCAAACAGCGGCGAGTGCGACCTTGGCCACGGTGGTCTGCGCCGAGGGCTATGTGGCGCCGGCCCGGCTGGGTGAACACACGTTGGGCGCGAGTTTTGATTTCAATAATGAAGACCTCACGCCCACCGTCGCCGAACATGCCGGCAACGTGGCGATGCTGCGCGAGATTTCCCAAGACCTGCTGCAACGCCTGGGCGCCGACCACCTGGCGCCCGAACACCTGGAGGGCCGCGCTGCGTTTCGTTGCACCAGCCCTGACTACCTGCCAATCGTCGGGCCATTGGCCGACCAGCAAGCGTTCCAACAGGCGTATGCCGTGCTCGGCAAAGATGCCCGGCAAGTACCGGATACGCCCTGCCCGTGGCTGCCGGGTCTGTATATCAACAGCGGTCACGGCTCACGCGGGCTGATCACCGCGCCCCTGTGCGGCGAGCTGTTGGCCGCGTGGCTGAGTGACGAGCCACTGCCGGTTCCGGCCAGCGTGGCCGAGGCCTGCCACCCGAATCGGTTTGCCCTGCGCGCATTGGTTCGAGGCAAGCCAGCGGCACGCAAATAGCGGGATTAAAGGCATCGCGGCTATTTGCCTTATAACTTATCGGTCTAAAACTCCACGGATAGCACTGGGTCAGTTTCTGGGTACGCGCCCTTCGGGCGTATTGAGTATTGACCCTCCCCAACGGAAAAACCGGTAAGGAATTTATGTGCGGATTAGCTGGAGAATTACGTTTCGATGCCCAACCTGCCGACCTGGCAGCGATTGAGCGCATCACCCATCACCTGGCCCCACGCGGCCCCGACGCCTGGGGCTTCCACGCCCAAGGGCCGGTTGCCCTGGGCCATCGGCGCCTGAAAATCATGGACCTGTCGGACGGCTCAGCCCAACCGATGGTTGACGCCCAGCTCGGGCTGTCCCTGGCCTTCAATGGTGCCATCTACAACTTCCCGGAATTGCGTGAAGAGCTGGAAGCCCTGGGCTACGCCTTCTATTCCGGCGGCGACACCGAAGTGCTGCTCAAGGGCTACCACGCCTGGGGCGAAGCACTGCTGCCCAAACTCAACGGCATGTTTGCGTTTGCCATCTGGGAGCGTGACGCCCAGCGCCTGTTCATCGCCCGTGACCGTCTTGGGGTCAAGCCTTTGTACCTGTCGCGCACCGGCCAGCGCCTGCGCTTTGCCTCGGCCTTGCCGGCACTGCTCAAGGGCGGCGATATCAACCCGATCCTTGATCCGGTGGCGCTCAACCACTACCTGAATTTCCACGCTGTGGTGCCAGCACCGCGCACCTTGCTGGCCGGTATCGAAAAACTGCCACCGGCAAGCTGGATGCGCATCGACGCCAACGGCACCACCGAACAAAAAACCTGGTGGACGCTGCCCTACGGCCCACATGACGATGAAAAAAACCTGACCCTGGAAGACTGGACCGACCGCGTGCTCGACAGCACTCGCGAAGCCGTGGCCATCCGCCAACGTGCCGCCGTAGATGTCGGCGTGCTGCTCTCCGGTGGTGTCGATTCGAGCATGCTCGTCGGCCTGCTGCGTGAAGTGGGCGTGCAGGACCTGTCGACCTTCTCCATCGGTTTTGAAGATGCCGGTGGCGAGCGTGGCGACGAGTTCCAGTACTCGGACCTGATCGCCAAGCACTACGGCACCCGTCACCACCAACTGCGCATCGCCGAAAGCGAGATCATCGAGCAACTGCCTGCGGCGTTCCGCGCCATGAGCGAGCCGATGGTCAGCCATGACTGCATCGCCTTCTACTTGCTGTCGCGGGAAGTGGCCAAGCATTGCAAGGTGGTGCAAAGCGGCCAGGGCGCCGACGAGCTGTTCGCCGGTTACCACTGGTATCCGCAAGTCGACGGCGCCAGCGATCCGTATGCAGCCTACCGCGATGCGTTTTTCGACCGCAGCTACGATGACTACGCCGCGACCGTGGCACCGAAATGGCTGACCGCCAATGACGCTGCCGGTGACTTCGTGCGTGAACATTTCGCCATGCCGGGTGCCGATGCAGCGGTGGACAAAGCCCTGCGCCTGGACAGCACGGTGATGCTGGTGGACGACCCGGTCAAACGCGTCGACAACATGACCATGGCCTGGGGCCTGGAGGCGCGCACGCCATTCCTGGATTACCGCCTGGTCGAACTGTCGGCCCGCGTACCCGGCAAATTCAAACTGCCCGACGGCGGCAAGCAAGTCTTGAAAGAGGCGGCGCGCCGGGTCATCCCGAGCGAAGTCATCGACCGTAAGAAAGGCTACTTCCCGGTGCCGGGCCTCAAGCATTTACAGGGCGACACCTTGAACTGGGTACGTGAACTGCTGCTCGACCCGAGCCAGGATCGCGGCCTGTTCAACCCCGCCATGCTCGACCGCCTGTTGACCGACCCGCAGGGCCAACTGACCCCGCTGCGCGGCTCCAAGCTGTGGCAACTGGCGGCGCTGAACCTGTGGCTCAGCGAACAAGGAATCTGATGAATGAAACCTCTTGCAGCGGCTTACAGCCAACGCTTGCTGAAGGGCCAGGCGCCGACCTACGAGCGCCTGCAAGCCCGCCTGGCTGAAGATGGCAGCCCACTGAGCGCCGAACCGATTGCCGTGCATTGCGGCTGGGGGCGGTTGTTGATCGGGCATACCTTCCCGGACCCCGCGAGCCTGGCTCAGGAACTGCTCAACGAGCAGCCCGGCGAGCGCGACATCGCTCTCTACGTGGCTGCCCCCCAGCAGATCCTCGGGATTGATCCGCAGCAATTGTTCCTTGATCCGTCCGACACGCTGCGCCTGTGGTTCAGTGACTACCGCCCCGCTACTCGCGTGTTTCGCGGTTTTCGCATTCGCCGGGTACAGACCGAGGCCGACTGGCTGGCGGTCAACCAGCTGTATCAGGGGCGAGGCATGTTGCCGGTCGACGCTGAACGCCTGACGCCGCGCCATCAAGGCGGGCCGGTGTATTGGCTGGCCGAAGATGAAGACAGCGGCGCGGTGATCGGCAGTGTGATGGGCCTGAACCATCAAAAAGCTTTTCAGGACCCGGAAAACGGCTGCAGCCTTTGGTGCCTGGCCGTCGACCCGCAGTGCACACGCCCCGGCGTAGGTGAAGTGCTGGTGCGCCACTTGGTCGAGCACTTTATGAGCCGTGGCCTCAGCTACCTCGACTTGTCGGTGTTGCACGATAACCGCCAGGCCAAAAGCCTCTATGCCAAATTGGGGTTTCGCGCGCTGACCACCTTTGCGATCAAGCGCAAAAACGGTATCAACCAGCCGCTGTTTCTCGGCCCGGGGCCGCAGGCGGGGTTCAACCCCTACGCACGGATCATTGTCGAGGAAGCCCATCGTCGCGGCATCGATGTGCAGGTGGATGACGCCGACGCCGGCCTGTTCACCCTCAGCCATGGCGGGCGCCGTGTGCGCTGCCGTGAATCCCTGAGCGACCTGACCAGCGCTATCAGCATGACCCTGTGCCAGGACAAAAGCCTGACCCACAAGGTGCTCAAAGCCGCCGGTTTGAAACTGCCGCAACAACAATTGGCGGGCAGCGCCGACGACAACCTGGAGTTTCTCGACGAACACTCGCGCATCGTGGTCAAGCCGTTGGACGGCGAGCAAGGCCAGGGCGTGGCGGTGGATTTGCAGACCATCGAAGAGGTGCAGAACGCCATCGAAGCGGCGCGTCAGTTCGACAGCCGTGTGTTGCTCGAAAGCTTTCACGAAGGCCTCGACCTGCGCATCCTGGTGATTGGTTTTGAAGTGGTCGCCGCGGCGATCCGTCGCCCCGCCGAGGTGACCGGTGACGGTCAGCATTCCATCGGCGCATTGATCGAAGCCCAGAGCCGTCGTCGGCAAGCGGCCACCGACGGCGAAAGCAAGATCCCGTTGGACGCCGAAACCCAACGCACGCTGCACGCTGCCGGTTACGACTACAGCAGCATCCTGGCGCGTGGCCAAACCCTGGCCGTGCGCCGCACCGCCAACCTGCACACGGGTGGCTGCCTGGAAGATGTGACGGCGATCCTGCACCCGACGCTGGTGGACGCCGCCGTGCGTGCTGCCCGCGCGCTGGATATTCCCATGGTCGGCCTGGACCTGATGGTGCCGGCCGCCGACCAACCCGAGTATGTGTTTATCGAAGCCAACGAACGGGCCGGCCTGGCTAATCATGAACCGCAACCGACTGCGGAGAAGTTTGTGGATTTGTTGTTTCCGCACAGTCAGCCGACGGCCCAATAACCTGTGGCGAGGGAGCTTGTCGAATCGTCGCACCGTCCCGCTGGGCTGCGAAGCAGCCCTGAAACCGGCCACCGCGCTTTAACTGAAAGAACAGGGTGAATTGACTGGGGCTGCTGCGCAGCCCAGCGGGAGCAAGCTCCCTCGCCACAAAAAAGCGCCCTTATCTCATCAGGAGTTTCCATGACTCGAACCATCCCCGAACCGGACCTCAACTACCTGCAAAAAGTGCTGCTGGAAATGCTCGCCATTCCCAGCCCAACCGGGTTCACCGACACCATCGTGCGCTACGTCGCCGAGCGCCTGGAAGAACTGGGTATCCCGTTTGAAATGACCCGGCGCGGTACGATTCGCGCGACCCTCAAGGGCCAGAAAAACAGCCCCGACCGTGCGGTATCCGCGCACCTGGACACCATCGGCGCCGCCGTACGCGCGATCAAGGACAATGGCCGCCTGACCCTTGCCCCCGTCGGCTGCTGGTCCAGCCGTTTTGCCGAAGGCAGCCGCGTCAGCCTGTTTACCGATAACGGCGTAATCCGTGGCAGCGTGTTGCCGCTGATGGCCTCCGGGCACGCCTTCAACACTGCCGTGGATGAAATGCCGGTGAGCTGGGACCACGTGGAATTGCGCCTGGATGCCTACTGCGCCACGCGGGCCGACTGCGATTCCCTAGGCATCGGCATTGGTGACTATGTAGCGTTCGACCCACTGCCCGAGTTCACCGAGAGCGGGCATATCAGCGCGCGCCACTTGGACGATAAGGCCGGCGTCGCCGCGCTGCTTGCCGCGCTCAAAGCCATCATCGACAGCGGCGAACCGTTGCTGATCGACTGCCACCCGCTGTTCACCATCACCGAGGAGACCGGCAGTGGCGCGGCCGCCGCCCTGCCCTGGGATGTCAGCGAGTTCGTCGGCATCGATATCGCCCCGGTCGCACCCGGCCAGCACTCCAGCGAGCATGCGGTGAGCGTGGCGATGCAGGATTCCGGTGGGCCGTATGACTATCACCTGTCCCGCCACCTGCTGCGTTTGGCTTCCGACAACGACCTGCCGGTGCGTCGCGACCTGTTCCGCTACTACTTCAGCGATGCGCATTCGGCGGTGACCGCCGGCCATGACATCCGCACGGCGCTGCTGGCATTTGGTTGCGATGCGACGCATGGCTACGAGCGCACGCATATCGACAGCCTGGCGGCGTTGAGTCGCCTGCTGGGCGCCTACATCCTCAGCCCGCCGGTATTTGCCAGCGATGCGCAACCGGCCCAGGGTTCGCTGGACAGGTTCAGCCATCAAATCGAGCACGAGACGCAGATGGAAAGCGACACCCGCGTGCCGTCCGTGGACAGCCTGGTCGGCCAGAAGTCCTGAGGCTGGCAACACCGGATACTGGCAACTCGGATCCCGGCGCAGTAGCATCGCCGGGATTCTACCTCTGAGGCTTGTATGCTGATTCCCTACGACGCACTTGAAGTCGACACCCTGACCCGCCTCATCGAAGACTTCGTGACCCGCGACGGCACCGACAATGGCGATGAAACGCCGCTGGAGACCCGCGTACTGCGCGTGCGCCAGGCGCTGACCAAGGGCCAGGCGCTGATTGTGTTCGACCCTGACAGTGAGCAGTGCCAATTAATGCTCAAGCACGATGTGCCCAAGCATCTGTTCGACTGAGGCGTGTTCTAGGGGTTGGTGTGCGGTTGCGTGGCTTGGCGTTCGAGGATTTTTTGATACACCTCGGCGCGGTGCACGTTGACCCCGGCCGGCGCCTGGATGCCGAATTTTACTTGGTTTCCGTTCAGCTCGAGAATGTGCAGGGCGATGTCATCGCCGATGGAGATGATTTCGCCTACAGCGCGGCTTAAAACCAGCATGGCGGTTGTCCTTTTGGAGTGACAGGACCTTGACCATGCGCGCTTGGATGGGGGGCGACAATGGGCCGGTGTTAAATCAGGCCAGGCCTACGCTAGCAGGTAATTTGCCTGACAGACATAGGTTTAGATTTGATCGTTCCCACGCTCTGCGTGGGCATGCCGCCCCGGACGCTCTGCGTCCCGCTCATCAGCCCCGAACGGCCTGCGCCTTGGCCCGCATCTTGTCTGCCATGCTGGTCATCTCGTCATACAACAACTGCGGACTCTTTTGCTTCAACGCCCAAGCCATCCGCCCCTGCTCATGGGGCAAAATCATAAATTCACCCTCAGCCACCCGCTGGTAAATATAGTCAGCAATGTCCGCCGCCGAAATCGGCGAACTCTCCAGCAATTTACCTACCTGTGCCTTCATCGCCGGAGTAGGCCCGCGAAACGAATCCAGCAAGTTGGTCTGGAAAAACGACGGGCACACCACATGCACCCCGACTTCCTGCTGCTTGAGCTCCACCAGCAAACTCTCCGACAACGCCACGACACCCGCCTTGGCCACGTTGTAGTTGCTCATCGCCGGCCCCTGCATCAACGCAGCCATCGACGCGATGTTAATAATCCGGCCCTTGCTCTTCTCCAGCAGCGGCAGAAACGCCTTACACCCCTTGACCACCCCCATCAAGTTAATCGCAATCTGCCAGTCCCAGTCCTCCAGGGACAACTCGGCAAAAAACCCACCCGAGGCTACCCCGGCATTGTTGACGATCACATCAACGCCGCCCAACTTCACCTCGCACGCCTGGGCAAACGCGGTGAGCTGGCTGTAATCACGCACATCGCAGCGCTGGATAAACCCATCGCCACCCGCCTCGCGCACCCGCTTGAGGGTTTCCTGCAAACCCGCCTCACTGACGTCCGACAACGCCAACTGCCAACCTTCACGGGCCCAGCGCAGAGCGATTTCGCGACCCAGGCCGGACCCGGCGCCGGTGATCATCATGCGATTTTGCATAGGAAAGCTGCCTTGTGGTTCACGGAAGAAGTGATCGGCAGTGTAGCGAAGGTTTTTCCCGTACCCACGCACCATCCAATTGATGAATGCCTCGGGCAAACCCGCGGCCGGGTGAGAGAACGACTTATAGCGTAAGTTCAATCTTTTTCAACTAATACGGCGTAATTGCGAACGCATTAAAAGAAATAAGCAAGTTTGCAAAATGCTTTAAAAAACCAGGGAATTTTCTGCTCATCGGTACAGTCGGAGTTATTAAGGCGTCCGTATTAAAATGACGGCCTATCGTTTAACAACCGGTCTTTACAGAAGGCCTATAAGGAAAAAAACTATGAGCCTCATTCTGATCATAATCCTGATCCTGCTGCTGGTAGGCGGTCTGCCAGTATTCCCGCACTCACGTAACTGGGGCTATGGCCCATCGGGTATTCTGGGCGTTGTCCTGGTCGTCCTGGTGGTGCTGTTGTTGCTCGGTCGGATATAAAGTCCGCACAAAAAAAGAGGCCTCAATGAGGCCTCTTTTTTATGGCCGGTTAGTTAGTCCGGCTTGCCGTCAATCACGCCGGCGGTGTTATCCAACAGGCTTTTGGTGGCGGTCTGCAGGAACGCCTCAAGCTTGTGCTTCAGCGCCGCTTCGTCCGGTGACTCAGGAATGACTTTGCCGGTCGGGTTAGCGCCCAGTTCGTATTCCCACAGCTTCGGTGGCATTTCCTTGGGCAGTACCAGGATGCGATCTGCAGTGACCAAGGCCACTGTCTGGTCGCTGCCCGACGGCTTGATCACGCCAAAGCCCTTGTCGCCTTCCGGCAGGTTCAGCAGGTCACGGCCCCAGCACTGGTGCAAGGTGTCGCCACCCAGGCGGCCCATGATGGTCGGCACGATGTCGATCTGGGTGCCCACGGTGTGGTCACGCTCGCCGAACTTCTCCTGCATGCCCGGTGCAATCATCAGCATCGGCACGTTGAAGCGGCCCAAGTCCATTTCGGTGATCTGCTGCTCGTTGCCGAAACCATGGTCACCTACGATCACGAACAGGGTTTCTTTGAAGTACGGCTCCTTGCGGGCCTTTTCAAAGAACTGGCCCAAGGCCCAGTCGGAGTAACGCATGGCCGTCAAATGCTCGTTGAGGCTGCCACGGTCGGTGACTTTCTCGACCGGCAATGGCGTCGGCAACGCGTACGGCGTGTGGTTGGACAGGGTTTGCAGCAGTGCGTAGAACGGCTTGCCGCCTTCGCGGGCTTTCAGCTCTTCCAGGCCACGGTTGAACATGTCCTGGTCGGACACGCCCCACGTCGGGTCGGAAAACACCGGGTTGACGAAGTCATTACGCCCGATGAAGTTGGTCATGCCCTGGCTGCTGAAGAACCCCGACTGGTTGTCCCAGGCGAAGTCGCCGTTGTAGACATACACGTCGTCAAACTTGCGGGCGCTGAGCAACTGCGGCAGGCCCGACAGCTTGTGGCTGCCTTCCGGGGTCTGCATCAGGTATTCAAAACCCGGCAGGTTCGGGAAGCACGCCATGGTGGCGAACATGCCCTGGTGGGTGTGGGTGCCGTTGGAGAAGAAGCGGTCGAACAGCAAGCCTTCCTTGGACAACTTGTCGAAGTACGGCGTGACGTTGCCTGGGCGACCCAATGCGCCCACCGAGTGACCGGCGAAGCTTTCCATCAGGATCACCACGACGTTCTTGATCGGCAGGGTTTTCTCGGCCGGTGGCGTGTAGTCACGGCGCACGGCGGCGGTGTCGGTATCCACCAGCTTTTCTTGTGGCAGTACCAGCATGTCGCGCACGGTCTGGGTGGCCAGCGGTTGGTCGAGGGTGGCTTTCCAGATGTTGGAACGCTCTTCGGAGAAGCGCGACTTGGCCGCGGCGATCAACGACAGAGTGCCGTTCAAGCCCAACTGGTTGGCGAAGTTCGATTCGGTGGTGTAGACGTCACCCCAACGCAGGGGCGGGCCTTGGCGCAGGGTGCCACGGATGGCGACCACGGCGATCAACAGGCAAACCACAAAGACGGCGATGCGGCTGTACCACGGTGCCACTTGGCGCGTGCCGATGCTGCCGCCGCTGAACGGGCCACGTGGGCGCGTTGCACGGTCGGCGCCCTTGAAGGCGATGCTCAGGATCAGCGTGCCCACGGCCCAGGACAGCAGGTAACGCACCACCGGGAACCCGTACCACAGCATGCTCATCACGGTTTTCGGGTCTTCCTTCACATACTGGAAGACCAGGCCGTTGAGGCGCTGGTGGAACTCGCGGTAGAAGTCCATTTCCATCAAGCCCAGGAACAGGGCAATGCTGGACACGACGGTCAGCCACAAACGGAAGAACCCGCGTGCCGCCATCGCCCTGACGCTGAACAAGGCCAGCAGCAGCGGGACCAGCGCGTACATCACAAAGCGGATGTCGAAGCGCGTGCCGTTGACGAACGCTTCGAGGAAGGTCGAGGCTGGCGTGTCGAGGATCATCTCGCGGTTGTAGACCAGCAGCGCCAGGCGCAGCAGGGAGAACATCACCATCATGACCAGTGCGCAAAGCAGCGTGTACGCCAGATGGGATTTGACGGTCGGTTGCAGCAGGCGATTAGAAGCTCGCTGCTGACTCAGGGCGTCCGGGTTTGCCATGTCGTTTCAGGACCCATTGGAAGTTTAAGTTGCGAAAAAATGCAGAGGCGTCCGTCCCTCGCCCAGGCTGGCTGGGGTAGGCGGTTAACGCGATGGCGCAAATGGTGCCCGATCAACGGCATCAACGCTATTAATTACTGAACGTGCGCCGCGACACTGCCTTTAATGACACTTGAGTGAGTGCCTTGGCAGCGCCATAAACCGGCGGATTGTCTTGGAAAAGATGTGAAAAATCTGTGCAGCGAATAGTTTCGACACACAAAACTTAAGGCCGCACTGAAAAGCAATGTGGGAGCGGGCTTGCTCGCGAAGGCGGTGGGTCAGTCAGCTTATCTGTAACTGATGCACCGCATTCGCGAGCAAGCCCGCTCCCACATTTACTGTGCCCACTCCAAATGGAGTGAGGTAGTCAGACCCGCACATTCCCCCGCGGCCCGGCAATCGCCCAGATGATCAAGCCCAGTACCGGCAACAACAGGATCAACAGGATCCACAGCACCTTGGCGCCGGTGCTTGCGCCGCTTTTGAACACGTTGATGATCGCCCAGATATCCAGCACCAGGATGATCAGGCCAATCAGGCTATTAAAAGTGGAACCCATGGTGTCGCTCCTAAGTGAGGGCATGCACTTGTAGGATAGTCAGGCCTGGCGGGGGTTCCGTTTTATTTCAGACGTGCAGGGCTACCCGCAGTGCTTCCAGGGACGGTTCAGCCTTGATGCCGACTTCCGCGCACAACGCCACTACGCGCGCCAGGTCGTTGCCGTACACCAACACGACCTGGATCTCATCATCCAGCAACTGACTGAAGTTCAGCAGCACGTAGCCGCCGTCTTCGGGGCTTAAGGCGCTCATCTGGATCTGGATGCGGTTCAGCGCAGTGAGGTCATCAGCTTTGGCCAATTGCTTGGGCTTGAGGTTGAACGCCACCCCTGGGCCGAACGAGGCGACGATCTGTGCAAACAGGTCGCCATAGCTGTCGGCCTGAAACAACACGGTGTCGGGCAAGCTACCGACGACGACCCACTCCCCCAGAGCAATCGGAAACGTGTCGTCGTAGTTGATATCCGGGTTGGCCGCCAGAAAGGCTGCCGGGTCGGCGTAGGCCTGGGCCGCTTCCGCGGCGATGCGCGCTACCTCGTCTTCGCCCATGACGCCGGCGCTGATTTTGCTGATGAGTTCGACGAGGGCGGTTTGCATGGGGTGATCCTGTGGCGAGCTGGTTTTTGAGGGCGCGTAGCCTACACCAGTTTGTGCAATTGCGCCGTCGTATCCACCGCGCCCATGGTCTGTGCCGCCGCCAACGCGGTCGCGCCCTGGGCATCTGTGGCCTTGGGGTTGGCGCCCTGGCTGAGCAGGTAGTCGACCATTTCTACACGGTTGAACATCGCCGCCATCATCAACGCCGTGCGGCCGTCCGAGGAGGCCGCGTCTACCGGCGCGCCGCCGTCGATCAGCGCCTTGACCACCGGCAGATTGCCTTTGAACGCCGCACCGGCCATTGGCAGTTGGTTCTTGTCGTTGGCGATTTGCGGGTCGGCCTTGAATTCCAGCAGCACTTTTACCGCATCGGCATGGCCGTGATAAGCCGCGAGCATCAGCAAGGTGTCGCCATTATGGTTGCGCAGGTTGGGCGGCAAGCCTTTGGCCAGCAGTGCGGCGAGCATGGCGGCGTCGCCTTTGCGGGCCACGTCGAAAACTTGCTCGGCAAATTCAGCGGCTTCGTCTTCGGTCATTTGTGTAGGCTGGTCTGACATGTGGGGCTCCTTGTCTATGTGCTTTATAGGCGCCCAGTGTCGCGATGGAGTTCCCCACTGTCATGGCTTTTTTGCCAAAAGCCGCCATAGGCAGAATCAATAATGCTGCTTTTAATAACGCTGCCTTTAATAACGCTGCCTTTAATAACGGAAGTGCCCACCCTGAATCTGCGTCAACAGCTCATCCGTCACCGGCACATAGCAGTCCGAACCCGGCAGCCAGGCATACACCGGATCGTTACCGGCCTTGTCCGGGTCGAAGGCCTCTTCCTTTAGCCGTACTTTCTGGTATTTGAAGGTGCCGGTGGTTTCCATCTTCACCTTGATGCGCAGGAACAACGGCACCGCGTAATGCGGCAATTGGCCGTGGGCGAATTGCAGCAGTTCACGCATATCCAAAGAGGCCAAGGATTCGCTTGGCGTGATGGCAACCATGCCCGCACGGCCATTGGTGTTTTCGATCTCAACACCGTAAGCCACCACCTCGGCGATCTGCGGGTGTTGCAGCAGCACGTTCTCCACTTCAGTGGTCGAGACGTTTTCGCCCTTCCAGCGGTAGGTGTCACCCAGGCGGTCGACAAATTGCGCATGGCCAAAGCCAATGCTGCGCAACAAGTCGCCGGTGTTGAAGTAACGGTCGCCCTTCTCGAATACGTCGGTCAGCACCACCTTGCGGTTCTTTTCCGGGTCGGTGTAGCCGTCAAACGGCGATTTTTCATCGATCCTCGCCAGCAGCAACCCCTGCCCGCCCGTTTGCACCTTGCGCATGAAACCATCGCGACCACGGACCGGTTCACCCGCTTCGTGGGAGTAGTCCACCAGCGCCCAGTGCTGCAGGCAGAAGCCGATGGTGTTGTCGAAGTTCAGCACGTTGGTGAAGCCAATATTGCCGTCACTGGCGGCATACAGTTCGCAGATATGTTCAACACCATAGCGTTGCTTGAACTGGGCCCAGACGCCGGGGCGCAGGCCATTGCCGACCATTTTGGTCACACTGTTGACCAGATCCTGAGCGCTGGCAGGTTGATCGAGCAGGTAGCGGCACAACTCACCAACGTACCCCAAGGTGGTCGCGTTGAATTTGCGCGCGTCGTCCCAGAACTGGCTGGCGCTGAATTTACGCCGGATGGCGAACCCCGACGCGCCGACAATGGCCGAGCCCCAGCACACGCACAGACCGGTGGCGTGGTACAGCGGCAAGGTGCAATAGAGGACGTCTTGCGGGCCCATGTCCAGGGCGATACTGCCGAAGCTGACGGCGGTTTTGGTCCAGCGCCCGTGCTTCATGATGCCGGCTTTGGGCAAGCCGGTGGTGCCCGAGGTGTAGATGTAGAAGCATGGGTCGTTGAAGAAGATTTGCGCAGTGCTGGCGGGGTTGTCCACTGGGCACTCGGCGCTCGCCGCCATCAGGTCGATAAAACCCTCGGGCACCGCGCCGGCCTGTTGATCGGCGACAAACCAGGTCTTGTCCGCCGGGAGGCCCACTTGATCACGCACCACCGTGTAGGCGGCCACCAGTTCCGCGCCCACCACAATCGCCACCGGGTTCACCAAATTCAGGCTGTGCACCAATGCGGCCTGGGTTTGCGAAGTGTTGAGCATGGCGCAGATGCCGCCGAGCTTGGCCACGGCCAGCACGCTCAACAACAATTCAGGGCGATTTTCGATAAACAGCGCGACGACATCACCTTTGCCGATGCCTTGAGCGTGCAAGTGATGGGCAATACGGTTGGCTCGCCCATTGGCTTCGCGGTAGCTGAGTACGCGGTCGCCGTATAGCAACGCAGCACCGTCAGGGTTGCGCAGGGTGGCCTGTTCGAAATGCCAACCCAGGCCGCAAGGCTGCTCGGGGTCGGTGACATTCGCGGCGCGCATGCCGCGTACCACGCGTGGCAAGGCCCGAACAATCGCGGGCACCTTACGCAGTATCTTGCCCCAGGTGATCATGTCGTCTTGCTGATGGCTCATGGAGGAACGTCCTTTTTCTTATTCTTCGTAGGATCCAGAAACAGCGTCGGTCCTGCAGGCAGGAGGCCGAATGCCTTGCAGAAAAATACGCCTGACGTTCTTCGGCTGTACACGCAGGATTTGAAAAGTTTTGTATCCCGGGCCGACGCCCGACAAAAATGGAATTGCGCGCGGCATTAGGCGTCTTTATCGGTAAGGGAAGCCCGAATCGGCTGGCACCGATAGCGCAAAATGCAGGATGCACGATGGCCATTCATGCAATTTGCACGAAACCGAAAATTCTAATTTTTTTTAAGCCACTGATTTATAACGACTTTCTTTACAACCCAATACTGGCACAATCACTGCACCTATCACTCCATGCTTGCCAACTTGAGCCAACGGAGCTGATAGACATGAGCCTGATCCAAGATAAATTCGCTTCTGTATTCTCCCAATACGACGTCACCACTCAGCCACGCCCAGACGGCGGGATCCTGTTGACCCTGCGCAACAGCGAAGGCAAACAGGTCAAGCGTTCGATTTCGTATCAACAGCTGCACACCGCTGACCAACTGACCTGGGTAATCAGCGCCATCCGCCGCGACCTGGCCGAACAAGCCAGCGAACTGCCAAAAATTTCGATGCTGCAAAGCCAGAACCGCTTTGCGCTGCCGACTTACCATTCGGCGTAAATAACCGATATGAAAAAGGGCCGCGACGCCATTGAGCGTCGCGGCCCTTTTTTGTATCCATTCAGCACAGCCCCTGGCGGGTGGCCTCATTCATCGCCTGCACGCGGTTGGTAACTTCCAACTTGCCGTAGATATTACGCAGGTGGAATTTCACCGTCGCTTCTGAGGTGGCGCGAATCTGGCTGATTTCCCAGACGGTCTTGCCTTCAGAGGCCCATCGTAAGATTTCCAGCTCGGTCGGTGTGAGGGGCTTGCCGACCAGGCTCAAACGCCTTCTCACGAACATCGGCTCGGCAACCGGCGTACGACACGACTCCTCTGGGCCACTCATTGATCTCTCTCCTTTAGTCATAGATCCCATATCACCTTTCTGATTCCTGCTATTGACAGGTGATATAAACATCGAGTCAGGAGAGAGTTACATACCGAATGGATTTAAAGCATAGGTCGCCGCATAAACAGCTACGGCCTACAAATAACTAAGCCTATTCCCACAGCAAATGCCAACTTGCCTGAGTTGCAGAATCAACTACTTGTGCTTAGCCAACTCTTGCTCAGTCATCCAGTCCTGGAAAACCAGCGGCAATATCACCGCCGGTGAATTCAGGTTCACAGCCTTCAGCGGTGTTGAACAGGCGCAGCGTCACACAATGCGGGTTCTCGCCGATGTCGAACCAATGCGGTATTCCCGACGGAATGACCAGCAGGTCGTTTTTCTCACAGCGTACGGCGTAGACATAGTCGCCCACGTGTATGGCAAATAGGCCCGCGCCGGCGATAAAGAAGCGCACATTGTCTTCGCCGTAGCGGCGTTCCTCGAGGAACTTGGCACGCAATTCGGCTTTCTGCGGGTGGTCACCCAGCACACGGAACACCTGTGCAGCACCGTAGCCGAGGGCATCGATCTGCGGCTGGTACGCTGCGATCATTGCAGCGTCGCTGGCGCCCTTCTCGATAGGTGCCGGCTGCCAGCGTTCAAACCGTACACCCTGCTCGGCCAGAGCCGCGGCGATATCCTCGAAGTGGGTCAGGACCTTGTTCGGGGTGTCGGGTGTGGCAACGTGGTAAACAGCGACATAACTCATTGCTCGGTTCCTTTATTCGGTTCTTGCAATCGAAGGCCAATGATAATGGCGGCAGCCAGGGCCGCGACGCTGGCGATACTGAAGGTCAGGGTCGGCCCCAACAGGTTCCAGCTGTAACCGGCATACAACGCCCCTAATGCGCCGCCGGTGCCGGCCAGCGCGGCATACAACGCCTGGCCCTGGCCTTGCTGGCGACCATCGAAGCTGCGTTGTACAAAGGCAATCGCCGCCGCATGAAAGCTGCCGAACGTAGCAGCGTGCATCACCTGCGACAGCAGCAGCACCCAGAAAAATTCGGCGAATGAGCCCAGCAACAACCAGCGCACAGCCGCCAACAGGAAACTCGCCAGCAGCACCCGACGCACCGAAAAGCGCGTGAGGAGGCGGCTCATCGCCAGGAACATCAGCACTTCCGCCACCACGCCCAGGGCCCAGAGCATCCCGATCACGCCACGGCTGTAGCCCAGATGTTCGAGGTGCAGGGTGAGGAAGGTGTAATACGGGCCATGGCTCATTTGCATCAGCGCCACGCAGGCATAAAACGCCAGTACGCCGGGGCTGCGCAATTGCTTGAGAAAACCGTCACCGGCCAGGCGATTGCCGTGGCTGGCAGGTTGCGCGTTGGGCACCCACAGGCTGGCGCCGATGATGCCGGCCATGATCACCACGACCACCACCGGGTAGATGTCCAGGCTCAGCCAGTCGAACAGGCGCCCCATGATCACCACAGTGAGGATAAAACCGATGGAGCCCCACAGGCGGATCTGGCTGTAGCGCGAGGTCTGCTTATGCAGGTGGGCCAGGGTGATCACTTCAAACTGCGGCAATACGGCGTGCCAGAAGAACGCGTGCAGCGCCATCACCAGGGCCAGCCAGGCGTAGGTCTTGCTGATGAAAATCAGCGAAAAGCTGGCCAGGGTGCAGACTGCGCCAAAGCGCACGATGGCCAGGCGGCGGCCGGTGTAGTCGCCGAGCCAGCCCCACAGGTTCGGCGCCACGCAGCGCATCAGCATGGGGATGGCCACCAGCTCGCCGATGCGCGCGCTGGAGAACCCCAAGTGATCGAAGTACAACGCCAGGAAGGGTGCCGTCGCCCCGAGCAGGGCGAAGTAAAAGAGGTAGAAGCTGGAGAGGCGCCAGTACGGGAGGGCTGGGGTCATGTTGTAAGGGGCGGCTTCGCAGCCCAGCGGGACGGTGCGACGATTCGGCAAGCTCCCTCGCCACAGCAAGCTCGCTCGCCGCAATAGGCCGTCACAACTGGCCCAGCACCGGCGTAGTCACGTGTACATCGGCATTTTGCCCACGGTTCCGCAGCAGGTGGTCCATCAACACGATGGCCATCATCGCCTCGGCAATCGGCGTGGCACGGATGCCCACGCACGGGTCGTGGCGGCCCTTGGTGATGACATCCACCGGGTTGCCGTGCACATCAATCGAACGGCCCGGGGTGGTAATGCTCGACGTCGCCTTGAGCGCCAGGTGCGCAACAATCGGCTGGCCCGAGGAAATACCGCCCAGAATGCCGCCCGCGTTGTTGCTGAGAAAACCTTGCGGGGTCAGCTCATCGCGATGCTCGGTGCCGCGCTGCGACACACAGGCGAAACCGGCGCCGATTTCCACGCCCTTCACCGCGTTGATGCTCATCAGCGCGTGAGCCAGTTCGGCGTCGAGGCGGTCGAAGATCGGCTCGCCCAAACCGGGTTTGACGCCTTCGGCGACCACGGTGATCTTGGCGCCGACGGAGTCCTGATCGCGGCGCAACTGGTCCATGTAGGCTTCCAGTTCCGGCACTTTGTCCGGGTCAGGGCTGAAGAAAGCGTTGTCATCGACGCTGTCCCAGGTCTTGAACGGGATTTCGATCGGGCCGAGTTGGCTCATGTAGCCACGGATAACGATGCCCTGGGTGGCCAGGTATTTCTTGGCAATGGCGCCGGCGGCCACGCGCATCGCGGTTTCGCGCGCCGAGCTGCGCCCACCGCCACGGTAGTCGCGCTCGCCGTATTTGTGATGGTAGGTGTAGTCGGCGTGGGCCGGGCGGAACAGGTCCTTGATCGCCGAGTAGTCCTTGGACTTCTGGTCGGTGTTGCGAATCAACAGGCCAATGGCGCAACCGGTGGTGCGGCCCTCAAACACGCCGGAGAGGATCTCGACTTCGTCGGGCTCCTGGCGCTGAGTGGTGTGGCGGCTGGTGCCGGGCTTGCGGCGGTCGAGGTCACGCTGCAGGTCTTCCAGGGACAGCTCGAGGCCTGGCGGGCAGCCGTCGACAATGGCGACCAACGCCGGGCCATGGCTTTCGCCCGCGGTGGTGACAGTGAACAGTTTGCCGAAGGTATTGCCGGACATGCAGGGCGCTCCGTGAAATCAGTTGAATCAAGTCAACCGTAATAACTTAAGGCGGCCAGTATACGCAGGCTAACCGACTAGTTCATCCTCGAAACCTTACCGGTAGACGTTGGTCCAACCGGCACCTTCCTCATGATGGCGCGATGATGCTGCGAGTTCTGCTTTTGACCCTCACCCTGTTTTCCAGCCTTGGCTTCGCCGCCTCCCCTGTCGTACTGCAACGGCCGATCAGCCTGGACACCGGCAGCGGCGAGCTGTTTGGCTCGCTTTTGCTGCCCAAATCCGACAAACCCGTGCCGGTGGTGCTGATCATTGCCGGCTCCGGGCCCACCGACCGTAACGGCAACAGTGCCGACGGCGCGCGCAACGACAGCCTCAAGCGCCTGGCCTGGGTATTGGCGCGGCATAACATCGCCAGTGTGCGTTACGACAAGCGCGGCGTGGCCGCCAGCCTGGCCGCCACCCCCGACGAACGCAACCTGACGCTGGACGCCTACGTCGCCGACGCGGTGGCCTGGGGCAAGCTGCTCAAGGCCGACAGCCGTATGGGCCCGCTGATTGTGCTGGGCCATAGCGAAGGCGCGCTGGTCGCCGCCCTCGCCGCGCCGCAGCTTGACCCGGCCGGGGTGATTTCCCTGTCCGGCAGCGCACGGCCGGTGGACCAGGTGATCCGCCAGCAACTGGCTGATCACCTGCCCCCTGCGCTGTTGCTGCGCAGCAATGAAATCCTCGACCACCTCAAGGCCGGCCAAGTGGATGCCGATGTACCGGGCCCGCTGCAAGGCATCTTCCGACCGAGTGTGCAGCCGTACCTGATCAGCCTGTTTCGCGCCGACCCGTCAGCTGCCTTTGCCAAGCTGAGCATGCCGGCACTGATCATTCAGGGCACCAACGATATCCAGGTCGGTGTAGCGGACGCCCGGCAACTTAAAAATGCCAAGCCCGATGCCCACCTGACCGTGATCGAGGGCATGAACCACGTGATGCGCATCGTGCCCAAAGATGTAAAAGAGCAATTGGCCTCCTACAACGACCCCAAACTGCCCCTTGCCGCCGAGCTGGGTGAGCGCATCGTGCGCTTTATCGACGGACTTCAACCCCGTTAAGCGACTATTTACCTCCAGTCCTGTGAAAAACGGCCGATAAGCCCAGGGTCGACAGTAAAAAGACTGTCGGCCCGCAGGGCTTGGACAGGATCGCGCCGCATGACAACCACTGAAGCAACACCAGAACCTATCGCCGACACGCCGGCTGAGAAACCCGAGGCCGTCGAAGCGGCGGCCCTGCCGTGGGCGGATGTTCAGGCCGAACATTTCAAGATGCTGCGCCTGGCGCCCTTGGCTACGGACCGCGCTACGGGCGTGCGGCCGTTGCGGTTTGTGCAGTTCGGCTATGCCGAGCGCCACGATAAACACCACAGCCTGTTGCGCATGGTTATCCAGTTGCCGGGCCAACGGGTCCGCCGCGAGCAGAACCACCTGGACATCTGGGTCGATCACGACAAGCACCGTGTGCACTTCGGGCCGGGCAACAGCCTGGAGATCGAACCGGCCAACCGTGGCATCGGCCGCTTCCTCGTCGCCCAAGGCGCGGCGTGGGCGAAGAAGAAGTGGTCACACTACCGCGTCGACGGCGTGGACCTGGCCAACAAGGATGCCCTCAACGAAGCCACGCGCCTGCGCCGCGATCACTTCCTGCGTATCCAGGGTTTTGATGTGGCCTATGCCGATGTGCAACACCTTAAAGGCAACGTGCAGCCAGGCAAAGTCAGCGCAGTGCTGGACAGCTGGAACACCGAGAAGGTGCAGTTCGTGGAAATCCTCGAAGCCGCGCAAATGCTGCAGCAGGCTGAGCAGAACCTGGCCGAGCAGGAAGTGAAACTGCGCAAGGAAGAGGAAAAAGTCACCAAGTTCAAGCGTGAGGACAGCGGCTTGCGCTTTACCATCACGTGTCTGGTGGCGTTTACGGTGTTTCAGGCGGGGTTGTTGATCTGGATTGCCACACACCGGTAGTCAAGCTGGAATACGATTAAAACTGTGGGAGCGGGCTTGCTCGCGAAAGCGGTGTATCAGTGACAGGTTGACCACCTGACACTGCGCCTTCGCGAGCAAGCCCGCTCCCACATTTAGAGCCGGTTTCTTCAGTTGGGTCGGGTTAAACCCGCGCAGCAAACACCGCCTGATGCGCCCGGCACTGCTCTGCCGTCAACATGAACACGCCATGCCCACCGCGCTGGAACTCCAGCCAGGCAAAGTCGACTTCCGGGTAAAGCGCCTCAACGTGCACCTGGCTGTTGCCGACTTCGACAATCAGCAAGCCCTTCTCGGTCAGGTGGTCTGCCGCTTCGGCCAACATCCGCCGTACCAGGTTCAAGCCATCATCACCGCAGGCCAGGCCCAGCTCCGGCTCGTGCTGGTATTCGTCCGGCATGTCGGCGAAGTCTTCGGCGTCCACATACGGTGGGTTCGACACGATCAGGTCAAAACGCTGGCCCGGCAGGCCGTCGAAGCCATCGCCCTGCACGGTGTAGACGCGCTCGTCGACGCCATGGCGCTCGATATTCTGGTTGGCCACTTCCAGCGCTTCGAAGGACAAGTCGCCCAGCACCACTTCGGCGTCCTGGAACTCATAGGCACAGGCGATGCCGATGCAACCGGAGCCGGTGCACAGGTCGAGAATGCGCGCCGGCGGTTGGGCCAGCCACGGTTCAAAGCGGTTTTCGATCAGCTCGCCAATCGGTGAACGCGGGATCAACACACGCTCATCAACGATAAACGACATGCCGCAGAACCAGGCTTCCTTCAACAGGTAAGCGGTGGGCACCCGCTCGTGGATGCGGCGGTGCAGCAAGCGCTGCACGTGGGAGATTTCTTCTTCTTCCAGATTGCAGTCCAGGTAGCTGTCGGCAATTTCCCAAGGCAGGTGCAAAGCACCGAGCACCAATTGCCGGGCTTCGTCCCAGGCATTGTCGGTGCCATGCCCGAAAAACAGGTCTTCCCCATGGAAACGGCTGACAGCCCAACGGATATGGTCGCGCAATGTGCGCAGGCGGGATGTGATCACGGGGGCAAGCTCCTGGAAAAAACGACTGGCGATTCTAACAGCCTTCGCCTGTCCCTTCGATGTACGAATACCCTTCGCCACCCGTCGGATTTCATCCAATTTGCCATCGTTGCGCGAAACAAGCCGACCTCTTGACATGGCTGCACGTCAACAACGGCGTACCTTACGATAGTAGCGATTCACAGAACCGCTCAGCCAGTGGACAATGTCACAAAAGCCCCCCTCACAGGAGCCCCAGAATGTCCGTTCCAAAGACGATGTTTCAACTCAGCGGTCGCGGTTACGCAGCAGCCAACCTGAACCATGCGACCCTCGTGATCATCGACGCCCAGAAGGAATACCTCAGCGGCCCACTCGCCCTCTCGGGCATGGACGCGGCGGTCGCCAACATCCAGCAGTTGGTTGCGGCGGCGCGCAATGCCGGGCGCCCGATCGTGCATGTACGCCACTTGGGCACCGTCGGCGGCCTGTTTGACCCGCAGGGCGAGCGCGGCGAATTCATTCCCGGCCTGGAGCCCCTCGGTGACGAGACCATCATCGGCAAGCTGCTGCCCAGCGCGTTCCATGGCACGGGCCTGGAAAAACACTTGCAAGACCTTGGCTCCCTGGACCTGATCGTCTGCGGTTTCATGAGCCACTCCAGCGTCAGCACCACTGTGCGCGCGGCCAAGAACCTGGGCTTTCGCTGCACCCTGGTGGAAGACGCTTGCGCCACGCGTGACCTGCCTTACAAAGGTGGCATCCTGAGTGCCGAACATGTGCAGCAGACTGAAATGGCCATCATGGCCGACAACTTCGCGACCCTCGCGTTGACCAAAGATCTGATCTGATCGACCTTCTGATGAGCGGCGCGGCAATGTTCATTGCCCCGCTCATCCGCAAAGCCCTTTCATTTGGCGCATTTACCCCTCCACCCGGAACAACCTGTGTATCTTCCGGTCGAAGGGCCGATACCCTGGAGGAAAGGTCGGAATGAAGATATCCGATGGTTTTGATGCTCGTCGCTTGCGCCCCAAGGGCCCGAGCAACTGGCGTCTGCGCCTGGTAGCCGGCTTTGCCGCGCTGCTGGCCATTGTAGGTTTGCTGTTGGCAGGTGCTGGTGGCGCCGGTCTGTTTGGTCATTCGCCGGCACTTGGCGAACTGAATGCCAGCCCGGGCGGCTCGGCTATCTTGTTAGTGATCGGGCTGTTGGTGCTGTGGTTGGGCGTGTGGTTATGGCGCCGCAGCCGTCGGCGGATGCGCCAGCCGTTGTCGCTGAACATCGCTTCACACCTGATGAAAAAGCACGACTGATGGCGCTTGGATAGCGTTTCCTGCGCCCCGGCCGCCGCGATTTAGGTAAACTGCCCGCCCTTCGCGGAGGCTGACATGCAAGACGACGATTTTTCCCTGTTCAAAAACGAGCTGCGCGGCGTCAAGCCGATCAAGCACGACCGTGCCGACACCGGCAAACCCAAGGCCGACCGGGCGCAAATCGCCAAGCTGCGCCAGGCCGCGACCGTGCGCACCGACGCCACCACCGTGGATGGCCTGTCGGACCAGTTCGTGATCGATGTAGGCCCGGAAGACGAGTTGATGTGGGCCCGCGACGGCGTGCAGGAAAGCCAGATGCGCAAGCTCAAGGTCGGCCAGATCCCCTTCGAAGGCAGCCTTGATCTGCACGGCATGAACGTGGAAAAAGCCCGCGAAACCCTGTGGGCCTTTCTGGCCGAAGCGACCAAATTCGAAATCCGCTGCGTGCGCGTCACCCATGGCAAGGCCGTGCGGTTGGACGGCAAGCGGCCGATGATCAAGAGCCACGTCAACACTTGGCTGCGCCAGCATGCCCAGGTACTCGGCTTTACCTCATGCCAGGCCCGCCACGGCGGCGCCGGCGCGGTGTATGTGATGCTCAAGCGCACCATGCTGGAGGGGCGCGACGAGTAACAAGTGCCATCGTCAGGCTTGCAGCGATGTGTCCGCCACCGTAACCTTGCGCTTTGCGAAAATCCCACAGGTAGTTTCATGTCCCTGGAACAGAATTACACCGCGATCCTCGGCCAACTCGGCGAGGACGTTTCCCGCGAGGGCCTGCTCGACACGCCAAAGCGTGCCGCCAAGGCGATGCAGTACCTTTGCCGCGGCTATGAACAGACACTCGAAGAAGTCACCAACGGTGCCTTGTTCAGCTCTGACAACAGCGAAATGGTGCTGGTGAAGGACATCGAGCTGTACTCGCTGTGCGAACACCACTTGCTGCCATTCATCGGCAAGGCTCACGTCGCATATATCCCGAGCGGCAAAGTGCTGGGCCTGTCGAAGGTCGCGCGGATTGTCGACATGTATGCACGCCGCCTGCAGATCCAGGAAAACCTCAGCCGCCAGATCGCCGATGCCGTAATGCAGGTAACCGGCGCCCTGGGCGTTGCGGTGGTGATTGAAGCCAAGCACATGTGCATGATGATGCGCGGTGTCGAGAAACAGAATTCGTCGATGATCACTTCGGTGATGCTGGGTGAGTTCCGCGAAAACGCGGCCACCCGCAGCGAGTTTCTCAGCCTGATCAAGTAACAGGCGGCGTAGGAAAAGACCGGCGTTCATCGCCGGTTTTTTTTCGCCCGCAGAATTAAGGTAAGCTGCGGCCCCTTCTGTCATGGGCAAGAGGTTTCAGCCATGTTCGTCAAAGCACTTCGAGTGGGCCTCGGCCACGTCATCATCGCGGGCGACTTCCTTACCCGCCCACGCAAAAAGCAGCGCCCCGCCGAACAACAGGCGCAGGTAAACGCTGCGGCCAAGGAACTGACCCTGTATCAGTTCCACGCCTGCCCGTTCTGCGTGAAGACCCGCCGTACGCTGCACCGCCTGAATGTGCCGGTGGCGTTGAAGGATGCGAAGAACAACGCGCAAGACCGCCAGACCCTGCTGGAGCAAGGAGGCAAGATCAAAGTGCCGTGCCTGCGCATCGAAGAGAATGGCCAGACCACCTGGATGTATGACTCCAAGGTGATCATTGATTACCTGGACAAGCGGTTTGCCGCCATCTGACAGCTATAGGACATCCAATGTGGGAGCGGGCTTGCTCGCGAAAGCGGTGGATCAGTCAATTAATCTATCGACTGACACTACGCCTTCGCGAGCAAGCCCGCTCCCACATTAGTTATGTATTACCAACTCCAGATCAAGTAGGGCCGAGCCCAGGCACTTGCCATGTGCATCCAGCGCCAGCGAGCGGGTAACCCCGCCGCGCAGGATCCCCGGCAGCACGAAGTTCAGCGCCTGCACGTTCGGCAGCTCATAGCGCCGTACTGGCGCCGCGCCCGGCTCACGCAAGCCGGTAAAGAACTCCGCCACCCGTTCGGCCGTCAGCTGTTCACACAGCAGCGGGTAGTCCTCGGCGCGATAGGCAATGATCGAAATGTTCGAGGTGTCGCCTTTATCGCCGGTACGCGAATGCGCCAGTGTGTGCAGTTTCATGCTTCGATCCTCGGGTTGACCGCACCACGCGGCAGTAGCAACGATGCCACCGCCACCACTTGCCGCACGCTCTTGCTCGCACCGCCGCCGCCCGACGGGCCGTTGGTGTAAAGGGTTTCCACTTCATTGCCGACGCGCACCGCCTCGCTGCGTTCCTCACAGCGCGCGGCCACGCGCAGGCGCACTTCCCACGGTTCGACGTTGCTGCGCGGGCCGTGCAGCGAGTCCATGCCGATCAACTCGGCGCGCACGTCTTGCATCTTCACGCCCATCAGTTGCAGGCGTTTGAGTACGACATCCCGCGCCAACTCTGCCCGTGCGACAGCGCCCGGGCCACCGTAGGACATCTGCCCTTCGCCGATCCAACCATCCAAATAGCCGACGCTGACCTTCAGTTGCTCAGGCCGTGCGCGGCCATCGGCACCTTTGGCGCGCACGCGGTCAACGCCTTCCTCGACAAAACTTACGCGGGAAAAATCAGCCGTAACGTCCGGCGTCAGGTAGGCGGCCGGGTCGTGAACTTCATAGATCAGTTGCTCGGTGCAGGTCGCGCGGCTGACCCGCCCGCCCGAGCCCGCTACCTTGGTGATCACGGCTTCGCCGTCGGCATTGATCTCGGCCAGAGGGAAGCCCAGGCGCGCCAGGTCGTCCACATCCTTGAAACCGGGGTCGGCAAAATAGCCGCCGCTGACTTGCCCGGCGCATTCGAGCAAATGCCCGACGAGCGTGCCGCGCCCGAGGCGCTGCCAGTCATCCGCCGTCCAGCCGAACTCGAACATCTGCGGCGCCAGGAACAGCGACGGGTCGGCGACGCGCCCGGTGATCACCACGTCGGCGTCAGCGCGCAGTGCTTCAAGAATGCCCTCCACGCCCAGATAGGCATTCGCCGAAATCAGCCGTTCCCCCAGAGAGCCGACCGTCTGGCCGTTGTCGAGCACTTGCTCAGGCTGCAACGCCTGCAAAACATCATCGCCGACCACCGCCACGACCTTGAGGTTCAAGCCCAGTTCGCTGGCGATGCGTCGTACTTCAATCGCCGCCGACACCGGGTTGGCCGCGCCCATGTTGGTAATCACGCGCAAACGACGGCGCCCGGCGCCCACGCCAACAAACGGCAACACCCGACGCATGCGCTCACTCAACAGCGGGTCATAGCCGCCCTGCAGGTCGCCGATGCGCGCCTGCTGCGCCAGGGCAATCGTGCGTTCGGCCAGGCATTCGAACACCAGGTAATCCAGGTCGCCCTGTTCCGCCAATTCGACGGCGGGTTCGATACGGTCGCCGGAGTAGCCGGCGCCGGAACCGATGCGCAAGGTTTTCATCTCAAAACACTCCCAGGAGCAACGCGGTCAGGGTCATCAACACCGACGCGGCAAACAGAAAAGGGATGGTGAAGCGCTGGTGATCGGCCAGTTCGACCTTGCACAAGCCCACCAACAGGAAAGTCGCGGGGGTCAGCGGGCTGACCGGGAAACCGGTGGTGTGCACGCCGAGCAGCGAGGCCTGGGCCACTTGCAGCGGGTCGACGCCCAAGGCTTTGCCGACCTCGGCGATCACCGGCATCACGCCGAAATAGTAGGAATCAGGGTCAAACAGCAGGCTCAGCGGCATGGAAATGAAGCCCACCACCGCGGGGATCAGCTTGCCGTGGCCGGCCGGAATCTGCGCCACCGCCACCTCGGCCATGGCCTTGAGCATGCCGGTGCCTTGCATGATGCCGGTGAACACCCCGGCGGCGAGCAGGATGCTGGCCATGGTCAGGGCGGTCTTGGCATGCGCATCGATGCGTGCGCGTTGGGCGTCCACGTTCGGGTAGTTGATGCACAGCGCCACCACAGTGCCGAGCATGAACATCACCACCGGGTCGACCCAGCCGGCAATCATCACCACCATCACCAGCACAGTCAGCAGCAGGTTGACCCAGAACAGGCGTGGGCGCCGCAGCTGGATATCCGCGTCGCTGAGCACGCGTTGCGGCACCGCATCGACGGTGGAACCGGCGCCCAGCCCCAGGCGTTTTTCTTCGCGGTGGCCCAGCCACCAGGCGCAGGCGAAGACAAAGACCAGGCCGACGATCTGCACCGGGATCAGCGGCTGGAACAGCTCCGCCACCGGCACGTGCAGCGCCGCCGACGAGCGCAGTACCGGGCCGGTCCATGGCAGGAAGTTGACCCCGGCCGCCATCGCGCAGACACAGGCGAGGATGCGTTTGTCGATGCCCAGCCGCGTATACAGCGGCAACATCGCCGGCACCGTCACCAGGAACGTCACCGCACCGGAGCCGTCCAGGTGCACCAATAGCGCCAGGGTCGCAGTACCGACGACAATGCGTGTAGGACGCGTCCCAACCGTGCGCAGGATGCGATCAATGATCGGGTCGAGCATGCCGGCATCGGTCATGATCCCGAAAAACAGAATCGCGAACACAAACATGCCCACCACGGGGGCGACGTTCTTGATACCGGTGATGATGAAGGCGCTGGTTTGCAGGCCAAACCCCGCGAGCAGCGCGGCGATGATCGGCAAGGCGATCAGGGCCACCAGCGGTGAGAGGCGTTTGCTCATGACGGCAGCGAGCAGGCACAGGATGGTAATGACACCCAGGGTAGCGAGCATGGGTTACTCCAGAGCGGCCTTGGTGGCCGGTTATTGTTTTCCCTGGAGTATTGGAAGCGGGTTAGTCTTTGTAAATTGGAATATTCAGCCGATCATGTTCGGAAAAACAAAATGAAGCTGCGCCTATGAAAAACAGCATCCAGCATATTCAGGCTTTCCTGGCCGTGGCTCGTACGGGCAGTTTCACTAAGGCTGCCAACGAGTTGCACCTCTCTCCCTCGGCACTCACCGTACAAGTTCAACAGTTGGAAGACTGGCTCGGCGTCGCGCTGCTCGACCGCAGCCCGCGCCACGTGACCATCACCGCCGCTGGCCAGGACGCGCGCGGCCCCATGGAGAAACTGCTGCTGGACCTGGACAACATCGTCACCGGCTCGCGCGACCTGGCCGCCTTGCGCCGCGGCGTAGTCACCATCGCCGCCCTGCCCTCGGTATGCGCCGGTGCCCTGCCCCCGGCGCTGCGCCTGTTTCGCGAGCGCTTTGCCGGCATCGAGGTGCGCCTGCATGACCTGGTGGCTCATCGTATTCATGCCGAAGTTCGCGAAGGTGTGGTGGATTTCGGCATCGGCGTGCGCGCACGGTTGAGCCATGGCCTGGAGTTTGTGCCGGTGTTGAATGATCGGTTATGCGCGTTTGTGCCACTGGATCATCCCCTCGCCCGCCATCGGCAACTGACTCTGAAACAACTGGCGGATCAACCGATCATCCTCACTGGGCGCGACAGCAGTGTGCGTGAGCAGGTGGACGCGCTGTTTGATCAGACGCGGCTGACGATGAACGCGGGCATGGAGGCCAACTACATGTCGACGGTGTTGGCGCTGGTGCGCCAGGGGCTGGGCATCAGTGTGCTGCCGGAGTCGGCGGCGGACAGCCTGGAGGGGTTGAAGCGCATCAACATCGACCACCCTGGGGTGAACCGCGAGATCGGCTTGATCAGTCGCAGTGGCATGGGCCTGAGCCCGGCGGCGCAGCGCTGTTTCGATTTACTGAGTGACGAACTATCTGACACAACATAAAGCTAAATGTGGGAGCGGGCTTGCTCGCGAAGGCGGTATGTCAGTCACTGATAATTCGACTGATCCACCGCTTTCGCGAGCAAGCCCGCTCCCACATTTTGATCTGCGTTTAATCCAGCATCGGCACATGCTTTGGATGGCTGGCCACACGCTTGAGCCACGCCTGCACCGCCGGGTAAGGCGTCAGGTCAAACCCCCCTTCATGGGCCACATGGGTGTAGGCATACAGCGCGATATCGGCAATCGAATATTGCTCGCCGACCAGGTACGGGGTGGCTTGCAACTGGCGCTCCATCACCTTCAGCGCCTTGTAACCGCCCTTATGAGTGGTTTTGTATTCCTCCAGGCGATCTTGCGGCATGTTCAGGTAGAACTGGATAAACCGCGCCACTGCGATATACGGCTCATGGCTGTATTGCTCGAAAAACTGCCACTGCAACACTTGCGTGCGCAGGCGTGGCTCGCTCGGCAAAAACTCGCTGCCATCGGCGAGGAAGTTGAGGATCGCGTTGGATTCCCACAGGCAGGTGCCGTCTTCCAGTTCCAGCACCGGGATCTTGCCGTTGGGGTTCTTGGCCAGGAATTCGGCGGTCTGGGTGTCGCCGTTAAGGATGTCGACATCGATCCATTGATACGGGATGCCGAGCAGGCTGAGCATCAATTTGACCTTGTAGCAGTTGCCCGACTTGTAATCGCCATAAACCTTGTACATGGGGCTCCCCTTATGCCGCTTGCGCGTGCTGTGCTTGACGTACCACTGCGGCCAGGCGCTTGAGACCTTCGTCCAGACGGGCCGGGTCGATATGGCTGAAATTGAGGCGCAACGAGCCATGGTGTTGGTCGGGCTCGGAAAAGAACGGTTCACCGGGCATGAACGCGACGTCCTGATCTAACGCTTGCGCCAACAAGGTGCGGGTGTCGAGCTTCTGTTTCAAGGTCAGCCAGAAGAATAATCCACCTTGGGGCACTTGCCAGTCGGCCAGATCGCCGAAATGAAGCGCCAATGCCGCCTGAAATGCATCGCGGCGCTCGCGGTAAAAGCTGCGCAGCTCAGTCAGATGATGCTGGTATTTTTCGGTGCCGATCCACTGCATGGCCTGCCACTGGCCGACACGGTTGGTGTGCAGGTCGGCCGATTGCTTGAGTTTGAGCAGGTGCGGGAACAGATCCGGGCTGGCAATCAGGTAGCCGACACGCAAACCCGGCAGCAGGGTCTTGGAGACGGTGCCGGTGTAGATCCAGCTGGCTTTCTTCAGGCGGCCGGCAATGGGTTGCGCACTGGCGCCGTCAAAGGTCAGTTCGCGGTAGGGTTCGTCTTCGATCAGGGTTACACCGAACTCATCGAGCAAGGCGGCGACGGCCGCGCGCTTGGCTTCGCTGTAGCGTACGGCCGACGGGTTCTGGAACGTCGGGATCAGGTAGATGAACGCCGGGCGATGGTGTTCGAGGCTGGCGCGCAAGGTGGCCAGGTTGGGGCCGTCGGCTTCCAGTTGCACGGTCAGGCAGTCGGCGCCGAACAGTTGGAAGATTTGCAAGGCGGCCAGGTAAGTCGGGCCTTCCAGCAAGACTTTGGTGCCCTTGTCGATGTACAGCTTGGCCGCCAGGTCCAGGGTTTGCTGGGAGCCGCTGACCACCAGCACCTGGCTGGCCTGGCAGGCCACGCCCAACGCGCGCGCCTCGGCGGCGAGCCGTTCACGCAAGTGCGGTTCGCCTTCGCTCATGCCGTACTGGCCGATGTTGAGTGGCATGCCCTCCCAGTTAAGCACCGGCAACATGGCTTCGGCCGGCAGGCCACCGGCGAACGACATCACTTGCGGGCGCTGGGCCGCCGCGAGGATTTCACGGATCAAGGAGCTTTTGAGGCGCGTAACACGTTCAGAGAAGGCCATAAGGTCACCGGTAGCGAAGCCTGTGGGAAATACGTCAAACTGGTTGACCAAAATTACGACGACCTGAGTAGATACGTCAATATGCTTGACCTTAAAAACCAGAGCAGCCAGCAACAAGCCATGGAAGCCTTCTTCTTCGGCTATCAGGCCTTCACCGCCAAGGCCGATGAAATGCTCGAGCGCCGAGGCCTGAGCCGCGTGCACCAGCGCGTTGTGTTTTTTATCGCGCGTTACCCTGGCTTGAGCGTGAAGGAGCTGCTGGAATTACTCGGCGTGAGCAAGCAGGCGCTGAACATGCCGCTGCGCCAATTGCAGGAGATGCACTTGGTCAACAGCGTCGCGTCCGAGACCGACAAGCGCAAACGCCTGCTGGAATTGAGCGAAGAAGGCCTGCGTTTCGAGCAGTCGCTGCGCCGCGAGCAAGTGAAGCTGCTGCAACGCGCGTTCAGCGAAGCCGGCGAGGAAGCGGTGGCCGGATGGCTGGCGGTAAACCAGGCGCTGGCCGGACAGCCTTGATCTCTTGTTGAGCTCAGCTGTGGTGGTGGCCAGCTAGCGTGTAGTGGCGCTCGCCACACATCCCCCCGCTCACCTTTCATCCACTTTCGCCCACACAATCGAAAACATTATTTGCTTTATTTGTATACAAAAGCATAATTCGCTTCGTGCGAGTTCCTGACCTATTGGTCAACAAAAACCCGCCAGTACCTCAAAGCGCTGTTGCCCACACCTGTGACCGGCGCTGGAAATAACAATAAAACTCTTGAGGAGTACTCGCTGTGGAAAGCCGCAAATCCGAAGCCCCTACGCTGGACCTAACCCCGCCAAGCCTCACCCCCACGAAGCATGGCTGGCTGGAACGCCTGTTCAAACTGAGCGCGCATGGCACCACAGTGAAGACCGAGCTGATCGCCGGCCTCACCACCTTCATCACCATGGCCTACATCATCTTCGTCAACCCCAACATCATGGCCGACGCCGGCATCGACCACGGCGCGGCGTTTGTCGCCACGTGCATCGCCGCTGCGCTGGGCTGCCTGCTGATGGGCCTCTACGCCAATTGGCCGGTGGGCCTGGCGCCGGGCATGGGCCTGAATGCGTTTTTCACCTACACCGTGGTCGGCACCATGGGTTACCACTGGGAAACGGCGCTGGGTGCGGTGTTTATCTCGGGTGTGCTGTTCATGGGCCTGACCTTGTCGCGCGTGCGTGAATGGCTGCTCAACAGCATTCCGGTGAGCCTGCGCCATGCCATGGGCGCCGGTGTCGGCTTGTTCCTCGGGGTGATCGGCCTGAAAACCGCCGGCATCATCGTCGACAGCCCTGCCACCTTGATCAAACTCGGTTCACTGCACGAGCCCGCGCCCCTGCTGGCGGCGGTGTGCTTCTTGCTGATCGCGATCCTCAGCTACCACCGTGTATTCGGCGCGATCCTCATCAGCATCATTGCGGTGACCCTGGCCGGCTGGGGCCTGGACCTGGTGCACTACAACGGCATTCTCTCCACCCCACCGAGCCTGGCACCCACGTGGATGGCCATGGACATTAAAGGTGTATTCAATGTCAGCATGATCAGCGTGGTATTTGCCTTTCTTTTTGTGCACATGTTTGATACCGCCGGTACACTGATGGGCGTTGCACAACGCGCCGGACTGGTGGGCGCTGATGGCAAGATCCATAACCTGTCGCGCGCCTTGAAGGCTGACAGTGCTTCAAGTGTGTTCGGTGCGATGGTCGGCGTGCCGCCCGTCACCAGCTATGTGGAAAGTGCTGCCGGTGTGGCGGCTGGCGGTCGCACCGGGTTGACCGCGGTGACCGTGGGCGTGCTGTTTGTGGCCGCGATGTTTTTTGCACCGCTGGCCGGCATGATCCCGGCGTATGCCACCGCAGGTGCGCTGATTTACGTAGCAATGCTGATGATGGCGAGCATGGCGCATATCAATTGGGATGAAGCCACCGACAGCATTCCGGCAATTGTCACCGCGATCATGATGCCGCTGACGTTCTCGGTCGCCGACGGTATCGCCTTGGGCTTTATCACGTACGTGGCGCTCAAGGCCGGCACCGGCAAGTACCGCGAAATTTCCATCAGCCTGTGGGTGCTGTGCGTGATTTTCATCGCCAAATTCATATTTCTATAAAAGGAGCAAATGATGAACCTGGATACCTGGCTGCTGTTCAGTGGTGCTGCATTGATCGTGATCCTGATCCCAGGGCCGCTGTCACTGCTGATGATCAGCAACAGCCTCAACTACGGCTTGCGCCGCTCTTACCCGGCGTTTCTGGGCGGGGTGTTTGCGTCGATCTGCTTGTTGAGTGCTTCGGCCCTGGGTCTGGGCGCCTTGTTGCTGGCCTCGGAACAGCTGTTCAGTGCCTTGAAAATCGTCGGCGCCGCCTATCTGTTCTACCTCGCCTGGCAGAGCTGGCAGCAATCGCGCCAGCCGAGCCAGGGCGCGGTGGTGCCCCAGGCAGTCGCGACGCCACGGTTTCGTACGCTGTTTGGCCGGGCCTTTGTGCTGGGCGCCAGCAACCCCAAGGACATCCTGTTTTTCGCCGCTTTCCTGCCGCAGTTTCTCAACAGCCAGCAGCCGTTCCTGCCGCAGTTGCTGATCATGATCGCCACCTGGGCCGTGCTCGACCTGCTGTGCAAACTGGCTTACGGCCTGGGTGCCCATGGCGCTGCGCGGTATCTGCGCAGCGGCAAGGGCCAGAGCTGGTTCAACCGGGTGAGCGCCGCATTGTTCGGTGGCGCCGGCATTGCCTCACTGGCTAGGGGTTCACTTTGACGATATAGACGGTTGGATTGAGATTCCCCTTAACGGGCCATTGGATGCCAGCCATGATCCGCACCAATTGCTGATTTTGCATCGCGCGCTCGACTGCTGCGAATAGAGTCGAATTTTCGTGTTGCTGGATTGCTGCGTTAATCCACTTATCCGAGAGCTTCGTTCTCAACATCATTCGTCCCGTCTCAACCCATTCATATGACACGTAGTACAGCCTGTCTGAATTGGGATAATTAAGGATCGATTCTTGAGTCAGCCCCCTGGTACGCCATACCGACACGTCCTGGACGGTGAAACCCTGCCCTTCGAGCACCTTTTTAACCGCCGCGCGCAGCGCAGCCAACCGTTGCTGCCTGATCAAGACCTTGTTCCGTACGTCACCGAAGTGCAGACGCTTTTCTAATACAGGTGCCGTAAAGTCGACGCGCATGAAGCCAGGCGCCTTGCCTTCGTAGCCGATGTATAAAAATGGTGTGCGCCTTTCATTAGGCCGCAACATCTTCAGCAAATCTTCCGTCTGGGCAGACCGCGCGGACGCCGGGGGCAACCACCCGTCAAATGTCGCACGCAGACGGAGCAGATGGCCGGCCGTTGCAGGACTAGAGGGGCCTGTCAACTCAATCAACCTGGCGACTGCAAACTCTCGGCTTTTAGGTGTCAGGGTGGAGAACGCATCACCTACATAGTCCGTCAACGGCTTATTGAACAAGGTTTCGTGGAGCCGCCATCCACCTGCGGCAGTACGTGACACAGGAATAGGCTGCTCATGCAGCGCCGTGCTGGTCCAACGCTCAATGTCAGTCCTGGCCAAACGCAGCGGCTCGTCCTTGTGAATAAACACGATACCGTCCAGCGGAGCCTTCTCGCCCTGCGGGAGCAACCTGTAATAACCGCTGCGCGGATCCGGGGGAGCCACCCGCAGAGCATTGTAGGAAGGTACTCCGGCGCCCGACGCAATATGAAATATCCCAGGAGCCGAGGCGTTCGATGACGTGCGCCCCTCAAGTGAAATGCGCCAATGTAACCAATGGTTATGTGCTAGGGAGGACTGACGAATTCTGTTTTCCGTGGCCGTGCGCACACTAGGGGGTTGCCAGTCCGACGGCAGGTCAAGCACACGCCATGGGTTAGAGACTCCCGAACTCGTTCCCGCCACCGGTTGAGGCGCGTCCGCACCGAGCAACCACTCCCTGGACTGGTGGATATTCAAGATCAATTCGTCTGGTTCTTCGGCCTGCGAGCTTTTCAGGCGCAGGCCCCATTCGTTTTCGCGTTGATACACCGGGTAAACCTCATCCCCCTCGACAATCAACTGCTGGCCATTCTTCACATACCGTCCCTTGCCTTCCGGCCCCGTCAACTCGACGGCGCCCTCCAATCCGCCAGTTGACTTGAAGCGTTCCAACACACTGAGTGGTTTGCTCGGCGCAACTTTCAGCCCTGCGTGCGCGATGCCTTGATGGCGATGCACATGAGCCAGCGAGGCCCGTGCAGCACGGGCGCCCTTGGGGCCTGGGGCAAAAGAGAGCAGCACGTCAACAAAGGCGAGCACCGTCAAAAACGCCACATCCACGGCGTCATGGGCAGAGCCGCTGAAATGATAGCGCCGCGCCGCCAGCAGCATTTCATAGAGGCTGACCCCAACGCTCAGTACCGGGACAAATGACAGCAGCCCGCGAATCGTCGCGTCATGCTGCTCGCCCAAACGCTGCTCGCGGTACTCCTCCAGCGCCTGGGAAGACTGGGATTGAGCTTGAGTACGCCGCTGCAGGTCCAGCACCTGGGCATGGGCCAACAAGGCCATTGCATTGCCGGAGGACGTGACCGCTGCCGCCAACCAACCTTCAGGCTGCAGCGCAATTTGTTCCTTGATTTGGGCTTCAACGCTTTCCTGGGCAACTGCCGGTACTTTATGTTGAACCGTGAAAAACTCGACGAACCAGCCAACGACGCGCTCCATCGTCGAGATATCAAGCCGGCTCCAAAAAGGCGGCCTGGGAATGACCTCAAGGTTTTCGCCGGGGTAACTGTCAAGTGCCTGGAACTCCCAGCCGGGCGCCACTTGGCGGGCCAACTGCGTCAGGTTCTCGGGTAATGCGCCAAGCCGATTCAAGGCGTGTTCGGCCTCGAGCAAACTGGCGTACCCGACAATCACCCGGCTTACTACCGCCCTCGGCCAATACACCACACACAGACCCGAGCGTTGGTCGTGAATCAACAGCACCCCGGCGATGTGGCGATCATGCTCCAGGGTCACGCCCACCAGGCGCAGAACCGCGAGCTGCACCTCAAACTCAGCGGTTTTCAGCTCGCCCGCCGACCGCGCCGCCATGGCAAAGCTGAACAGGCGTTGCGCCTCGTCGCTCAAGCCTTGTTGCGCCGCCGAATACAGCTGCATCTCGGCGCGTTGCTGCAAGGCCCGATACACCAGCGTCTGGGAAAGGCCGGTGGATGCACCCGGCGTCGAGGCCGGCGGGTAAAACGCCCGCTGAACTTGCTTGTCGTACTCGCCGCCCACGTCCAGCGCCGCGATCATTTTGATCAGGTAGCCCACACTCAAGCGGTCTTTCCAGGCCGGGTCCAACCAGCGTGCACGGTTCAAGCGCCAGCGGGTCCAGGGCGCTTTGGGGTCGAGGTTGTGCAGCGCCAGTTGCAGCAGGCTGAAGGTCGTACGCTGCGAGCTGACGACTTTTTTAACATCACGATCGCCCACCGCACACTGGCTCGACCAGCCACACAACTGGGCAATGACATCGTCAGGCAAGTCGAGCAAGGGTTTGTCGATATCCAGTTGCGGGTAAAAACCGTCTTCGGTCAATCGTGTCACCAGGGCTTTACGCGCAAAGGCTTCAAGGTCTGGCAGGGCATGCCAAAGTTTGTTTTCCACCGCCCAGGCGCTCGTCAGGTAACGGCGTGACAACCGTGCATAGTGCTTGCGTTGGCCAGTCGATACGATGCCGAGCCATGAAGGCAGCTTTTTCGCCTGCCTGGCGGCCTCTTGCAGCAGGTTGATGTTGGCCAGGGCCAGTGTTCGCGCATCATTGGCAGGTATTTGCAGGCACTCGATCAGCTCCTGGGCCAGTAGCAGAGTGCTCAACAGCGGGTCACTCACCTCGCTGAACAGCTTTTCACCCTGGTCGATGCGCTGTTTCAGCGCGACGTGATGCTGCACCAGTGTGATGAACAGGTCCGTTAACATCGGGCGCTCGATAGCCTCGTAGCTCACCGGCAATGGCGCGCCCGTGGGCAACGCGTTGATTGCAGCCTGCGCGCGCTTGCGCTGGTGTCGCCCAATGCAGCGCCACAGCAGTGATCCATCAAGGCTTTTCAGGCTGGTGTGCAAGCCCTCGGCGAAGGCGTCCAGGTTGTCGAAAGGCACCAGCCCGCCCTGCTGGCCCGATACGTATAAGAGCACCGGGTGCCGACCGGCCGGATGGGCCCAGGCCTCGTTGGTGGTCACCACCAAAGCGCCCAACAGCGTGTACAGCGAGGAGGCCTCAACGCCTACCGTAACCTGCAGCACGCAGGTATCCGTGGGTTGTTGGCCGTGCACCCATGTTTCACTCAGCGCCGCATTCAACAGCTGCAGATGCGCGGGGGTTATCAGCTTCAAGCGTTGTTGCAGCTGGGCCTCGTAAAGCAAAGCCCGGCGCTGTGCGCCCGCCAACAATGAACCGCGCTTGAGCGAACCCTGGGGCAGTTCCCGCCAGAACTCTTTTTGTAGCACGCGCTCGTCTGGGCCCTGCGCCCACTTGCGCGCCTCATCTACCTGCTCCTGCCATTGGCGTTCAAGGCGCAAAACATCCTGGTAAGCCGCGCTGTCGTTGGCTACATCCGTCGTATCCAGCAAGGCGACAAGGCTTTTTTCGTAACGTTTGAGCTGCGCTTCGCGCGTTTTGAGCGCGAGCCCCGGCGCCAGGCTGCCGCCCACAATTTCGCCGTCGCGACGCCGACGGTCCCACTCCAGCAAGGTGTCCAGGGTGCTCCCCAACCGGGTAAAGCCCACCAGGCGAGAGCGGCCCTTTTCGATAAACTTCAGGTAGCGCTTTACGTCCGGCGCGGCTGACTGCGCCGCCCCTTGAGCGCCCACCGCGGCATGGTTGATCGACAATGCACACGCCAGTTCGTTATCCCACTGCGCCTCCAGTAACTCGGTTGCGCTGGCGAGCAACGCATCCTCCTGATGCGCGCCAATCAGCTGGAGGGTAAACGCTCTGGGCGTTGCGCTGGGCGTGTCACACAGTTCATGCCAGCGACGCAGCGGCAGGCACTGCCACAAAACGCGGCTCAGGGGGCCATTGACCAACGCCGGCAGGTCGCATTGCATTCGGTGCCAGGAGCTGAACTCGTAAAACTCGCGCAACAGACCCGGCAGGTAAATCACATGGGGCGTATCTCCCACGACACCCTCGCGATAAAGGTGCAAGGCCCCCGGGATCGGCACCAGCGGCTGGTTCGTGCCAGGCCACGCAACCCGACTCACCTGGATGCACGCCCATTCACCCCCGGCCCGCCGACGAGCGTCAGCGCCGGGTAGCTCCATCAATTGGCGCACCATGGCAAAGCCGCTGTCCGTCAGTTGGTACAAACGATGCGCCAGCCACGCATTCTCGGCGAACACCGACTTGCGCAATTGCACCCCATATTGCTTACGTGTCAGCCAGGAGCCGTGGGCCAGTTGCTGCCAATACTCACGCACGGCGGTTTCCAGCCGACCGAGCAGCGCCAAGCCGTTGACTCGCTCCAGTGCTTCACGGGCCGTAAACGGCAATGGGCGAGAGGGATCGTCCTTGAGGCTCAACGACGTGAACTGGTTTATGTTCAGCGGCACATTAGGCTGGATAAGCAAGGCCAGTGCCCGCTCGGTCAAGCTGTCGACCCGTTGCGCGAGGGCCGGTGGCCGCGGTTCGGTGAACAGCACGCTGTCCGGGTCCAGAGCAAAGGCTTCGCGTAATGCGCCACGCAGAATTCCCAGGACTCTGGGCGCGCGCCCGACCAGCCCACTGAGGGCTTTTGCGGCTTTGCTGCCCCGGGTTTGGGCTTGGTATAGACGATTGATTTCGGCGCTGGGCTGCAGGCCGGCATTGAGCCGGCGGGTCAACAACAGGCGGATCGCCGTGTCGCGCTCCAGGCTTGAGGTTTGCGGGTCATCGAAGTCAAGTGTGTCGGCCCAGGCGGCTTCAGCGGCCAACCAAGCGGTGGTGTCGGTACTGGTGGTGTCGGTACTCATGGCGGACTATTCCGTACAGAAAGAGCCGAGCCTAGGCACCCCGACCGTGGTGGGTGCGTTACATAGTTGGGCGGCCTGCTGGCCAGCCACAGGCAAAAAAAAGCCCGCAGTGTGGGCGGGCGAAAAACCAACGAAGAGCTTTGGGGGTGTGAAGCGAGGTGACGCTCAGCTACCGCGATAAGTGGAGTAGCTGTAAGGCGAAATCAGCAGTGGGACATGGTAGTGATCCTGCTCGGCACTGATGCCAAAACGCAGTACCACCACGTCGAGGAAGGCCGGTGCAGGCAATTGCACGCCACGGGCGCGGTAGTAATCGCCGGCGCAAAATTGCAGCTGGTACACACCGCTGCGGTAGTCGTCGCCTTGCAGCAGCGGTGCGTCGCAACGGCCGTCGCTATTGGTGGTGGCGCTGGCGACCAGCTCCAGCTGCGCACCTTCCACGCGGTACAGCTCAACCTTGATTGCGCTGCCGGGGCAGCCATGTGCGGCGTCCAAAACGTGTGTGGTCAAGCGTCCCATGGCGTTGCGCGCCTCCCGAAGTCAGTGGATTAGTAGACCGCACTTTTTCAGGGCATCAAAAAAGCCGGCGATGGCCGATTAAGACACTTTTTAGAAAAATTGTACACAATAAAAATCACAAACCTTGTGACCCCGCCGACAAAGTTATCGCACAGGGCAATTCACAGGTAGTCCTTGCTTTCCAATGACCTTTTGTCCTTTAGCTGACCAGTTAGGCAAGTTTCTTGCTAAGGCTTATGCACAGGGTCCTGCAGAAAAAATGCAGAAATGTAGGCTTACAAAGTTGGCGATAAGTTGTATACAATCACTCATCGCTGTGACGCCACCCAGTCTTTTCACTGCCCGGCCGCCACACACACTTGCTACCACGAACAAGAAGGAAGACTGCAGTGAGCGCTGACTACCCACGCGACCTGATCGGTTACGGCAGTAACCCTCCTCACCCCCACTGGCCGGGCAAGGCACGCATCGCGCTGTCTTTCGTACTCAACTACGAAGAAGGCGGCGAGCGCAATATTTTGCACGGTGATAAAGAGTCCGAAGCCTTTCTCTCGGAAATGGTCTCGGCCCAGCCGCTGCAAGGCGCACGCAATATGAGCATGGAGTCGCTGTACGAATACGGCAGCCGTGCCGGCGTGTGGCGCATCCTCAAGCTGTTCAAGGAATTCGACATTCCGCTGACCATCTTCGCCGTGGCCATGGCCGCCCAGCGTCACCCGGACGTGATCCGTGCGATGGTCGAGGCCGGCCACGAAATCTGCAGCCACGGCTACCGCTGGATCGACTACCAGTACATGGACGAGGCCCAAGAGCGCGAGCATATGCTCGAAGCCATCCGCATCCTTACTGAACTGACCGGTGAACGCCCGCTGGGCTGGTACACCGGCCGCACCGGCCCCAACACCCGCCGATTGGTGATGGAGGAAGGCGGCTTTCTCTACGACTGCGACACCTACGACGACGACCTGCCCTACTGGGAACCCAACAACCCCACCGGCAAGCCGCACCTGGTGATCCCCTACACCCTGGACACCAACGACATGCGCTTCACCCAGGTGCAGGGTTTCAACAAGGGCGATGACTTTTTCGAGTACCTCAAAGATGCCTTCGACGTGCTCTACGCCGAAGGCGCCGAAGCACCGAAGATGCTCTCCATCGGCCTGCATTGCCGCCTGATCGGCCGCCCGGCGCGCCTCGCCGCCCTGAAGCGTTTTATCGAATACGCCAAAGGCCATGAACAGGTGTGGTTCACCCGCCGCGTGGACATTGCCCGCCACTGGCACCAAACCCACCCGTACACGGGAGCGGCGAAATGACTGCGTTCCACACCTTGAGACCGTCGAGCCTGAGCCGCGATGAATTCATCAACGCCTTTGCCGACATCTACGAACATTCGCCATGGGTGGCCGAAAAGGCCTTCGCCCTGGGCCAGGACAGCTCGATCGATGAGATCGAAACCCTGCACCAGCGCATGAGCGACATCCTGTTGAGTGCCGATCACGCCAGCCAGCTGGCGCTGATCAACGCTCACCCGGACTTGGCCGGCAAAGCTGCCGTCCAGGGCCAGTTGACCGAAGCCAGCACGAATGAACAAGCGGGCGCCGGTATTCACCAATGCACGAGTGAGGAGTTCTCACGCTTCACCGAGCTGAACGACGCCTACAAGGCCACGTTCAAGTTTCCCTTCATCATGGCGGTAAAAGGCAGCAACCGGCACCAGATCCTGGCCGCGTTTGAAACGCGCATTCACAACTCGGTGGAAGCCGAGTTCAAATGCGCGCTGGCCGAGATCAATAAAATCGCGTTGTTCCGATTACTGACCCTTTAGCAGACCGGGCCCGAGCGCTCATGACGCCCAGGGCCTGGCGAGCATCCCAAGCCACTTACTTTAAGGCAGACAAGAAGAATGAAAGCGCAACCCGTACCTTTCGAGAAGTTCGTCAACCTGGCCGACGCCCGTCTGGGCACCAAGATCCTTTCGGTGACCGATGACTGGTTCGCTGACGCCAACCGCCTGTTCCAGCCGACCCCGGCCGTGTGGAAGGAGGGCGTTTTCGATGACAACGGCAAGTGGATGGACGGCTGGGAGTCGCGCCGCAAGCGCTTCGAAGGCTACGACAGCGCAGTGATCCGCCTGGGCGTGCCCGGCTCGATCAAAGGCGTGGACATCGACACTTCATTCTTCACCGGCAACTACCCGCCGTCGGCCTCTCTGGAAGCCTGCTTCCTGGCCTCGGGCGACCCTGATGACAACACCCAATGGGTGGAAGTGCTGTCGGCCGTCGAGCTGCAAGGCAACAGCCACCACTACCACGAGATCAACAACGGCCAGGCGTTCAGCCACTTGCGCTTCAACATCTACCCGGATGGCGGCGTGGCCCGTCTGCGTGTGTATGGCGTGCCGTTCCGCGACTGGTCGTCGGTGGGTGACAACGAACAGGTCGACCTGGCAGCTGCCTTGAACGGCGGTCGCGCCCTGGCCTGCTCCGATGAACACTTCGGCCGCATGAGCAACATTCTCAACCCAGGCCGTGGCATCAACATGGGCGACGGCTGGGAAACCGCACGTCGTCGTACGCCAGGCAATGACTGGGTGATCGTCGCGCTGGGCCACCCAGGCGAGATCGAGAAAATCGTGGTCGACACCCTGCACTTCAAGGGCAACTACCCGGACACCTGCTCGATTCAGGGCGCATTCGTGAAGGGCGGCACCGACAGCCAGATCGAAACCCAATCGCTGTTCTGGCGCGAACTGCTGCCGGCACAGAAGCTGGAAATGCACGCCGAACACACCTTCGCCGAGCAGATCAAGGCACTGGGGCCGATCACCCACATTCGTCTGAACGTGTTCCCGGACGGTGGTGTGAGCCGCCTGCGTGTCCTGGGCAAAGTCGCCAAGTAACAGATGATCGTTCCCACGCTCCGCGTGGGAATGCATCCCGTGACGCTCTGCGTCACAAAAGCGGACGCAGAGCGTCCGAGGCAGCGTTCCCACGCAGAGCGTGGGAACGATCGATAGATAGGATTAAGAGACAGCCATGCGCACACTGATGATCGAACCCCTGACCAAAGAAGCCTTCGCCCCTTTCGGAGACGTTATCGAAACCGATGGCAGCGATCACTTCATGATCAACAACGGGTCGACCATGCGCTTTCACAAGCTGGCAACGGTAGAAACCGCACAGCCTGAAGACAACGCGATCATCAGCGTCTTCCGCGCCGACGCGCTGCAGATGCCGCTGACCGTGTGCATGCTGGAGAGACACCCGCTGGGCAGCCAGGCGTTCATACCGCTGCTCGGCAACCCCTTTCTGATCGTGGTCGCGCCACTTGGCGATGCACCTGTATCAGGCTTGGTCCGCGCCTTCGTCACCAACGGCAGGCAGGGCATTAATTACCATCGCGGCGTCTGGCACCACCCGGTGCTGACGATCGAAAAGCGGGATGACTTCCTGGTGGTTGATCGCAGTGGCACAGGCAATAACTGCGATGAGCATTTTTTTGAAGAGGATGAGCGGTTGATCCTCGCCCCCCACCAATAAGAGAAGGTCTGATCACCCGACAACAAGGGTGACAGGCGAGAGGTAAAGACTGTGGAAGCACATCTGTTGGAATGGCTGAACCTTAGCGTGCGCTGGGTTCACATGATCACTGGCGTCGCGTGGATCGGCGCTTCCTTCTATTTCGTCTGGCTGGAAAACAACCTCAATCGCGTCAACCCCAAGAGCGGCCTGGCCGGTGACTTGTGGGCGATCCACGGTGGCGGTATTTACCACCTGGAAAAATACAAACTGGCCCCACCGACCATGCCGGACAACCTGCATTGGTTCAAATGGGAAGCCTATTTCACCTGGATGTCGGGCGTCGCGCTGCTGTGCGTGGTGTTCTACCTCAACCCGACGCTGTACCTGCTCGCCCCCGGCAGCACGCTCAGCGGCACCGAAGGCGTCTTGCTGGGCATCGGCTCACTGTTCGCCGGCTGGTTTATCTACTCGTTCCTGTGCGACTCGGCCCTGGGCAAACGCCCTGCCCTGCTCGGGTTCATCCTGTTTGTGCTGTTGATTGCCGCCGCGTACGGCTTCAGCAAAGTATTCAGCGGGCGTGGCGCTTACCTGCACGTCGGCGCGGTGATCGGCACGATCATGGTCGGTAACGTGTTCCGTATCATCATGCCCGCCCAGCGCGCGCTGGTGGCGGCCATCGCGGAGAACCGCACGCCGGACCCGGCGCTGCCGGCCAAGGGTTTGCTGCGTTCACGCCACAACAACTACTTCACCTTGCCGGTGCTGTTCATCATGATCAGCAACCACTTCCCGAGCACCTACGGCAGCCAATACAACTGGCTGATCCTGGCCGGTATCGCGGTGGCGGCAGTGTTGGTGCGGCACTACTTCAACACCCGGCATAACAGCCAGAAGTACGCGTGGACCTTGCCGGTTGGCGCCTTGGCGATGATTTGCCTGGCCTACGTGACCGGTCCAAAACCGGTGGCGACAGCACCGGATGTGGCCAAGGCGCCTGCTGCCATCGAGTACCAGCCGTTGCCGGAAACCGCATTGGGTGGCGGCCTCAAACCTGCTGCGCCCGCCGCCCCTGCAGCACCTGCTGCGGCACCTGCGCCCGCCCAGGCGTCGATTGATTTTGACAAGGTGCATGGGGTGATCCAGGAACGCTGCGCCGTATGCCATTCGGCCAAGCCTACCAGCCCGCTGTTCAGCACCGCACCGGCCGGCGTGATGTTCGACACCCCGGCGCAGATCCAGCAGCAGGCCGCGCGCATTCAGGCGCAGGCCGTGGCCAGCCAGATCATGCCGCTGGGCAACATCACCCAGATGACCCAGCAGGAACGGGATTTGATTGGCACCTGGATCAATCAAGGAGCCCGCACGAATTAACTGATTCACACAGAACCCCATGTGGGAGCGGGCTTGCTCGCGAAAGCGGTGTGTCATTCAATCAATCAGTGACTGAACTACCGCATTCGCGAGCAAGCCCGCTCCCACAGGGGTTATGCAGTGTTTGAAAGATCGCGTTCCAAATGGCAATTGAATGCCAAACAACACAAAAATAAAAAAGATTCGAGGTGTTGCATGTCCCAGTTAGAAACGCAGACTCCTGCCGCGCCCGCCATGGTGCGGCTGCCCCTCTTGCAACTGATTCTGGTAGGCCTGCAACACGTCTTGCTGATGTACGGCGGCGCCGTCGCCGTGCCCCTGATCATTGGCCAGGCCGCCGGTCTGAGCCGTGAAGAAATCGCCTTTCTGATCAACGCCGACCTGCTGGTGGCCGGCATCGCTACCATGGTGCAGTCGTTCGGCATCGGCCCGGTGGGCATCCGCATGCCGGTGATGATGGGCGCCAGTTTCGCCGCCGTCGGCAGCATGGTGGCCATGGCCGGCATGCCCGGCATCGGCTTGCAGGGGATCTTCGGCGCGACCATCGCCGCCGGTTTCTTCGGCATGTTGATCGCGCCGTTCATGTCCAAGGTGGTGCGTTTTTTCCCACCCTTGGTGACCGGCACCGTGATCACCGCCATCGGCCTTTCACTGTTTCCGGTGGCCGTGAACTGGGCCGGTGGCGGCAGCGCCGCCGCCACCTTTGGTTCGCCGGTTTACCTGGCGATTGCAGCGCTGGTACTGGGCACCATCTTGTTGATCAACCGTTTTATGCGCGGCTTCTGGGTGAATATCTCGGTGCTGATCGGCATGGCGCTCGGCTACGGCCTGTGCGGCCTGCTCGGCATGGTCGACCTCAGCGGCCTGGCCCAGGCGCCATGGGTGCAGGTGGTGACGCCGCTGCATTTCGGTATGCCAAAATTCGAGTTGGCGCCGATTTTGTCGATGTGCCTGGTGGTGGTGATTATCTTTGTCGAGTCCACCGGCATGTTCCTCGCCCTGGGCAAGATCACCGGCCAGGAGGTCACGCCGAAGATGCTGCGCCGTGGCCTGCTGTGTGATGCCGGCGCGTCGTTCTTTGCGGGTTTGTTCAACACCTTTACCCACTCCTCGTTCGCGCAGAATATCGGCCTGGTGCAGATGACCGGCGTGCGCTGCCGCTCGGTGACGATCATGGCCGGCGCGTTTTTGATTGTGCTCAGCCTGTTGCCCAAAGCCGCCTTCCTGGTGGCGTCGATTCCGCCAGCGGTACTCGGCGGCGCAGCGATTGCCATGTTCGGCATGGTCGCCGCCACCGGCATCAAGATCCTCCAGGAGGCCGACATCGCCGACCGCCGTAACCAGCTGCTGGTGGCCGTGAGCATCGGCATGGGCCTGATCCCGGTGGTGCGCCCGGAGTTCTTCGCGCAACTGCCCCTATGGATGAGCCCGATTACTCACAGCGGGATTGCCATGGCCACCCTCAGCGCGCTGTCGCTGAATGTACTGTTTAACATCCTCGGCGGCGCTGAACGCCCCGTCGTCGCTCACACGCATTGATTCCACCTGTTATTAAAAAACAACAAAAATAATAAACAACAGGAAACACGCCCATGCACGCCATCCACTTGGGGCCGGCCACAAGCCGCGCCCCATTCTTGCCCCACGCGCTCTCTAACAGCGCACTTGAGCCAAGGCCTGAGAGCCAGTATTCTCCGCGCCCGCTCGAATCGGCTCAAAAAAAAACAGCGAATGTAAAAGCTGACTGCAGGGCCAACTTATCCTGGCCCCGTGTCTGCGGCCAACGTGCACAAAAAAGCCTGTTATTCGACTGCATCAAGTGCAGCCGAAGGCATTTTATTGGCTTTTTTAAACACCTTGGCGCAGCTCTTGCTAAAAGCATTAAAGCTGACCAAACAGACGATTTTTGCAGCGAACCAAAAGGCGCCACACCAGAGCGCCTGCGTAGAAAAACAACCATAAAACTTTGACTCGGGAGCAACCGAATGAAACCTATGTTGAAAGGCCTGATGCTGGCGGGATCCCTGCTGGCCGGTGGCCAAGCCGTGGCCGGCGATTTGTTGCAGTGGCAGAACAACAGCCTGACTTACCTGTGGGGCAAGAACTTCACCGTCAACCCGCAGATCCAGCAAACCGTCACCTTCGAACATGCCGATGCGTGGAAGTACGGCGACAACTTCTTCTTCCTCGACCGTATCTTCTATAACGGTAAGGAAGACGGCAATGTGGGTCCGAATACTTACTACGGCGAGTTCAGCCCGCGTTTGTCGTTCGGCAAGATTCTGGACAAGGACCTGTCATTCGGCCCAATCAAGGATGTGTTGCTGACACTCACTTACGAGTTCGGCGAAGGCGATAACGAGTCGTACCTGGTCGGCCCTGGTTTTGACTTGAACATCCCCGGTTTCGATTACTTCCAGTTGAACTTTTACCAGCGCCAGACCGAAGGCAATCGCCCGGGTGACGGTGTTTGGCAGATCACCCCGGTGTGGTCGTACACGATTCCGGTGGGCAACTCGAACGTCCTGATCGACGGCTTTATGGATTGGGTAGTCGACAACGACAAGAACGCGCGCGGCACTTACCACGCCAACCTGCACTTCAACCCGCAGGTCAAATATGACCTGGGCAAAGCGCTGCACTGGGGCGAGAAACAGTTGTATGTGGGCTTTGAATACGACTACTGGAAGAACAAGTACGGGATTGAAGATTCCGGTGCGTTCAAGACTAACCAGGACACGGCGAGCTTCCTGGTCAAGTACCACTTTTAAAGGTTGAACTCGATCCCCTGTGGGAGCTGGCTTGCCTGCGGTAGCGGTGTATCTGTGCCAAATATAGTGGCTGACACACCGCTATCGCAGCTTAGGTATCTACACATCTTTTTTACGAGTTTAGTTTTGTGGTGGTTGCGGGGGGCGCTGAGGGGCATATCCGTTATTTGGGTGATGGCTTGGATTGGTTCCGCTCTTACAGCGGGTCACTTTTGAAAAGAGCCCAAAAGTAACCAAAAGGCTCTTGCCCCACCACTCGGCACCTCGCTTAGGCTCGGTGTGCCCTCACGCAGGCTTTGGAGCGGGGGCCGCCGCGATGGGCCATCCTTGGCCCAGCGCGGCTAAACCGGCGTCCTGCCGGTTTACCCCCGCTCCAAAGCCTGCGTTCGGCCAGCGTGGTTGACGGGGCGCCCAAGATCAAAATCAAGATCAAAATCAAGATCAAGATCTACAGCACGGCGGCCTAGTAGCCGACCTGAGTGGTTGAATCAAAAGCGAAAGCGAGGCGGCCTGACAGCCGACCTGATCTTGGAAGCTGAACTCAGTCAAATGTGGCAGGGGGCTTGCTCCCGATGGCGGTGTGTCAGTTGATGCATCTGGTGAATGGCCCACCGCATTCGCGAGCAAGCCCGCTCCCACATTTTGAGCTCAGTACATCAGGTAGATGTGTGTACTCGGTCAAATGTGGGAGCTGGCTTGCCTGCGAAGGCATCAACTCGGTGTACCTGATATACCGAGCTGTCTGCATCGCAGGCAAGCCAGCTCCCACAGAAAAGCAGCTCTGCTTTTGCCCTGTTTTTGCTCTGCTTTTGCCCTGTTTTTGCCCTGCTTTTGCTTCAACCACTCAGGTCGGCTACTAGGCCGCCGTGCTGTAGATTTTGATCTTGATCTGACAGGCCCCGTTAACCACGATGGCCGAACGCAGGCTTGAATCCGTGGGTAACCCGGCAGGACGCCGGGTTAGCCGCGCTGGGCCAAGGATGGCCCATCGCGGCGGCCCACGGATTCAAGCCGGAGTGAGGGCATGCCGAGCCTTAGCGAGGCACCGAGTGGTGGGGCAAAGACCTTTTGGTTACTTTTGGCTGGGCCGGCATTCCGGGCGTTTGCCAAAAGTGACCCGCTGTAAGAGCCATGCCTTTCAAGGTCTGCGTTTAAAGATCCGTTTAAAGTCATGTTTAAGTTTGTTTATCCGACTTGGCAGCCTTGAGCACCCGAGCTGTTGAGACATGGGCCCGTGCAGCTTTACCTTCCAGCCACTCCTTAGGTTTGGCGACTTTAGGACCACGAGGACTTTTCGCGACGGCCTTGGGTTTGATCAACCTCGCCAGGGCCAACAACCGCTCTGCCAGCCCTTGCGAGGTCTTTTCAATAGGGAAATTCTCCGCAGGCAATGCGATCTGCATTCCCTGATAATCACTGCGAACATGCACCGCCAAATGGTAAATCGAGGCCTCCCAACCCGCTGGCTGCGTTTCGCGGTGGGCCTGATCAACACTGCGTTTGAGAACCGACAAAACGTTGTAAGCCAGAACCGCTGAGGCAAAGCCCAGCAGCGCGGCTTTAGGGCTACCAAGGCTCTTAATCTCACTGTCCAGCACCGATTCAAGGCGTTGGAACATTCCCTCAATACTCCAGCGGCGGCGGTACAAATCGGCTATTTGCCGAGCGCTAATGGTGTCGGGCAAGTTGCTCCAGAACCGCATCACCGAATCGCCTGAATCATTTGCCGTTTGCAGGCTCAACTCAACGCGTCGCCAGCGGCGGCCACCTTTTACTTCAATGATTTGCTCACGAACGCTTCCGCTGTCGACGATCCCTGACTCTTGCCAGTCGCTTTCCTGAATTATGCGAGGATGTTTGCTGTGTTCGCGAACGATGAACGAAGCCCCCGTGTCTTCGCAGGCTTGTAGGACCGGCAGCGTGCAGTAGAGCCGGTCAGCCACCCACAGTTGGCCCGCGCTTGCGCGGGCCAACAGCGGTAAAACACTGACCCGCTCGCTGGCATGGGCGTCTTCACAAGGCTGAAGATCAACGACTAAATCCAGATCAGGGTCGTAGGCCACTACGGAAAAGCCCGGGCGAGCCGCAGCTCGTTCAGCGCGCAAAGCACCAAGACGTTTTTCAGTGGAGGGCAGGTGGTTGCCGTCAACAATACGCAATTGCCAGCCGGGTAGGATCGATGAATGGCCGAGCGTTTTTATGGTCGGCTCTAAACGCTCTGCGCTACCCGAAATCAGGGCTCGAAGCAGCTCGGGCTCGGTCCGATTAATCTTGTCATAGAGCGCCGAAAGGGTGACTGAAAGCCCCTCCATCTTGCGCGCTGCCGCGTGTAGAGAGGGTCTCAGGCCCAATGAAACTAGGGACATCAGCTCTACAACGGTTGAAAATAAAAGCTCACGGGAGTACTGACGTTGGCGGTGATCATTGAACACCTTATCAACCCATTCGGCAGGTACGGCCTGCTCTAATACCAGCTTGGTCATGACACTGGCCGGTGCTTGTTTTTCGAACCGCTCTAGAACCTTTTCCCACATGGTTTCGTCATCCTGACTGAAGTTTGGGGGGGATTTTAAACCAAGACCTTGAAAGGCATGGCTGTAAGAGCGGAACCATACGAAGCCGTTACCGCAGCAATGGATATGTACTCAATCTACCCAAACCGAGGTGGCGCGATCGCAGGCAAGCCCCCTCCCACATTTTTAGATCGGTGACAGGCCGAGGAACCGAGTTATTTCCTCGCGCTTGGCCAACGCATCCTTGCGCCCCAACTCAATCAACTCGCTGCAATACCCTGCCTCAAACAGCAAGTAGCTCAACACCCCTGCCCCACTGGTCTTGGTCGCCCCCGGCCCACGCAAAAACAGGCGCAACGCTGCCGGTAGTTCCTGGCGATGACGCGCGGCAATTTCATCGATTGGCTGACTCGGCGCAATCACCAGCACCTCCACCGGCGCCAAGCCCTGTATCGCCGCATCCGCCGGCAATACACGACTGAACTGGTTCAGACGCTCAAGCAATTCAATATCGCTTTCCAGGCTGTCAATGAACGTGCTGTTGAGCATGTGCCCACCGATCTGCGCCAGGGTGGGTTCCTGGCCAGTATAGGTGCGTTGCGTTGCAGGTTCATTGCCACGAGGGTTGCCGCTCACGCCCACCACCAGCACGCGGCTTGCGCCCAGATGCAAGGCCGGGCTGATGGGCGCGGATTGGCGCACCGCGCCATCGCCGAAGTATTCCTGGTCGAGCTTGACCGGCGCAAACAGCAGGGGAATCGCCGAACTGGCCAGCAGGTGCTCAACCGTGAGCTGCGTCGGCATGCCGATGCGTCGATGGCGCAGCCAGGCATCGATAGTGCCGCCGCCCTGATAAAACGTCACCGCTTGCCCGGACTCATAGCCGAAGGCCGTGACCGCCACCGCATGCAGGTGGTGGTTGCGGATGGCCGCATCGATACCGTCCAGGTGCAGTTTGTCTTTGAGCAGCGCGCGCAATGGCGTGCTGTCGAGCAACGCGACCGGCACCTGGGTGCCCAGGCCGAGCAGGCTGTGGATCAAGAAACGACTCGCCTGGCGGATCACCCCCGGCCAATCGCTGCGAAGTACCTGATGGCTGCGAAAGCCCTGCCAAAATGCCGTGAGGCGTTCGATAGCCGCTTTGAAGTCGGTCGCACCGCTGGCCAGGCTCACCGCATTGATCGCCCCGGCTGATGTGCCGACGATCACCGGAAAAGGATTCGGCGCCCCTGGCGGCAGCAACTCGGCAATCGCCGCCAAAACGCCCACCTGATACGCCGCTCGCGCCCCGCCGCCGGAAAGAATCAAGCCTGTGACCGGTTCAGCTGGGCGCATTGCATCACTCCAGGTGGAGAAAAGTAGGTGTTATCGACGGCGCTTTTCGTACAGCTTAGGCTCACCCGGTGGGCGGCTCTTGAAGCGCCGGTGGGTCCACAGGTATTGCTCGGGGCATTCGCGTACCGAGGCTTCAACCCACTGGTTGATGCGCAGGCAGTCGATCTCATCGGTTGCGCCAGGGAAGTCGGTCAACGGCGGATGGATCACCAGGCGGTAACCGCTGCCGTCAGCCAGGCGTTCCTGGGTGAACGGCACCACCAACGCCTTGCCCAGGCGTGCGAACTTGCTGGTGGCGGTGACGGTGGCGGCCTGGATGCCGAACAGCGGCACAAAGATGCTCTGCTTGGCGCCGTAGTCCTGGTCCGGCGCATACCAGATGGCACGGCCGGCGCGCAGCAACTTGAGCATGCCACGCACGTCTTCGCGCTCGATGGCCAGGGAGTCCAGGTTGTGCCGCTCGCGGCCACGGCGCTGGACGAAGTCGAACAACGGGTTGCCGTGCTCGCGGTACATGCCATCGATGGTGTGTTTCTGGCCGAGCAAGGCCGCGCCGATTTCCAGGGTGGTGAAGTGCAGGGCCATGAGGATCACGCCCTTGCCATCCAGCTGCGCCTGCTTGAGGTGCTCAAGCCCTTCGACATGGGCCAGGCGCGCCAGGCGTGGGCGCGACCACCACCAGCTCATGGCCATTTCAAAGAAGGCGATGCCGGTGGAGGCAAAGTTTTCCTTGAGCAGCTGCTTACGCTCTTTGGCGGACTTTTGCGGGAAACACAATTCCAGGTTGCGCGCGGCGATGCGGCGACGTTCGCCCGCCACGCGGTACATGCCCGCCCCTAATAAGCGACCAATGGTCAACAGTGCCCGATAAGGCAACTGAGTGATCAGCCACAGCAGGCCGAGTCCCAGCCATAGCAGCCAAAAACGCGGGTGAAAAAATACAGCTCGAAAACGCGGGCGATCCATTACAGATTCCGGTAAAGACAGGGCCGCGCATTCTACAACGTTCGACTCGGCTTGCGGCCCGTGGATGTTCTCGTTATAAGTCTCGACACTTTTCGTGACAAGCCGCTTTTGCCGACCATGAGCCAAACCGAACCGCTAGACCAAGATCCCGTGTTCCAGCTGAAAGGCAGCATGCTCGCCATCACCGTGCTGGAACTGGCCCGCAACGACCTCGACGCCCTGGACCGCCAACTGGCCGCCAAGGTCGCCCTGGCGCCGAATTTTTTCAACAATGCCCCGCTGGTACTGGCCCTGGACAAACTCCCGGCCGGCCAGGGCGTGATTGATTTGCCCGGCCTGATGCGCGTCTGCCGCTCGCATGGTTTGCGCACCCTGGCGATTCGCGCCAGCCGTATCGAAGACATTGCCGCGGCAATCGCCATTGAACTGCCAGTACTGCCACCGTCGGGAGCCCGCGAGCGTCCGCTCGACCCGACCGAAGGTGAAGTGAAGAAAAAACCGGAAAAACCACCCGAGCCGACGATCAAGCCCACAAAGATCATCACTTCTCCCGTACGCGGCGGGCAGCAAATTTACGCCCAGGGCGGCGACCTGGTCGTCATCGCTCCGGTCAGCCCCGGCGCGGAACTTCTGGCCGATGGCAACATCCATGTATACGGCCCGATGCGCGGACGTGCCCTCGCCGGCATCAAAGGTGATACCAAGGCCCGTATTTTTTGCCAGCAGTTGACCGCTGAGCTAGTGTCCATCGCAGGCCAGTACAAGGTTTCAGAAGATTTGCGCCGTGATCCGCTGTGGGGGGCCGGGGTACAAGTCAGCCTGTCGGGCGATGTGTTGAACATCATCCGTCTTTAACGGATACTGCCGCATTTTCCAAGCATCTCTAGACTCTGATAGCACAGCGAAACCGGCAAGACTTGCGTAGGAATAATTGGAAGTTGGCGTTTCCCCGTGGAAACCACATCTTTTTCCTACAAAGGCTGTCCGCCTGCAGCGAGTTCCAAGAGATGTTTTTCAGGGACCGAAAAGTCCTTTTTCCTTAGGGGTGAAACACCTTGGCCAAGATTCTCGTGGTTACATCCGGCAAGGGTGGTGTGGGTAAGACCACCACCAGCGCCGCTATCGGTACCGGCCTCGCTCTGCGCGGCCACAAGACAGTCATCGTCGACTTCGACGTCGGTTTGCGTAACCTCGACCTGATCATGGGCTGCGAACGCCGCGTGGTGTACGACTTCGTCAACGTAGTCAACGGCGAAGCCAACCTGCAACAGGCCCTCATCAAGGACAAGCGCCTTGAGAACCTGTACGTATTGGCCGCCAGCCAAACCCGTGACAAAGACGCGCTGACCAAAGAAGGCGTGGGCAAAGTCCTCGCTGAACTGAAGGAAACCTTCGAGTACGTGGTATGCGACTCCCCGGCCGGTATCGAAACGGGTGCTCACCTGGCGATGTACTTCGCCGATGAAGCCATCGTTGTGACCAACCCGGAAGTGTCCTCGGTACGTGACTCGGACCGTATGCTCGGCCTGTTGGCCAGCAAGTCCAAGCGCGCCGAAGAAGGCCAGGACCCGATCAAGGAACACCTGCTGCTGACCCGTTACAACCCGGAGCGCGTCAGCAACGGCGAAATGCTCGGTGTTGAAGACGTCAAGGACATTCTGGCAGTAACCCTGCTGGGCGTGATCCCGGAATCCCAGGCAGTCCTGAAAGCTTCCAACCAGGGCGTGCCGGTGATTCTTGACGACCAGAGCGACGCCGGCCAGGCGTACAGCGATGCTGTTGATCGCTTGCTGGGCAAGACCGTGGAACATCGCTTCCTCGATGTTAAGAAGAAGGGATTCTTCGAGCGTATCTTTGGAGGCAACTAAACAATGAAATTTCTCGACTTCTTTCGCGCCAACAAAAAGCCAAGTACCGCGTCGGTAGCGAAAGAGCGTCTACAGATCATCGTGGCGCACGAACGCGGCCAACGCAGCACGCCGGACTACCTGCCAGCCTTGCAGAAGGAACTGGTCGAGGTGATCCGCAAGTACGTCAATATCGGTAACGATGACGTGCATGTCGCCCTGGAAAACGACGGCAGCTGCTCGATTCTGGAACTCAATATCACCCTGCCTGATCGTTAATCGAACAGGCGGCTGCCACGGCGGCTCGGGCACCTTGATCCCTTTTATGGGAACCGGGTGAGCGAGCCGCCGTTGGCGTTTGTTACGAGGCTGTTTAATGCCGCTGTCCAACATCCATATCCTGCATCAGGACGACGCTGTCCTGGTGGTGAACAAGCCGACCCTGCTGCTCTCGGTGCCCGGCCGGGCCGATGACAACAAGGACTGCCTGATCACCCGCCTGCAGGAAAACGGCTACCCCGAAGCCCGCATTGTCCATCGCCTGGACTGGGAAACCTCGGGGATTATCCTGCTTGCGCGGGACGCCGACACCCACCGCGAACTGTCCCGCCAGTTTCACGACCGCGAAACCGAAAAGGCCTACACCGCCTTGGCTTGGGGCCAACCGGCGCTGGACAGCGGCAGCATCGACCTGCCCCTGCGCTACGACCCGCCGACCAAACCCCGCCATGTGGTTGACCATGAATTCGGCAAGCACGCGTTGACCTTCTGGAAGGTACTGGAGCGTTGCGGCGACTGGTGCCGCGTCGAGCTGACGCCGATCACCGGGCGTTCGCACCAGTTGCGCGTGCATATGCTGTCGATCGGGCATCCGTTACTCGGTGATGGTTTGTATGCCCATGAACAAGCCCTGGCCGCCTGGCCGCGCCTGTGCCTGCACGCGAGCATGTTGAGCTTTACCCATCCGCAAAGTGGCAAGCGGCTGCGCTTTGAGTGCCCTGCACCCTTCTAAGCTGCAAACACGATCAAATGTGGGAGCTGGCTTGCCTGCGATTGCGGTCTATCAGTGAAAAATGCACGACTGATGCACCGCTATCGCAGCATAGGTATCTACACAACTTTGTAGCTGCCAACCGTACCCACGATGCGCAGCGAGCCGCTCTTGTTCTTGATCTGGCTTTTGATCTTAGGCGTCCCGTTAAACCACGCTGGCCGGAATTCGACATGGATTTGGGGGGTAAACCGGCAGGGATGCCGGTTTAGCCGCCCCGCGCCATGGATGGCGCGTGGCGGCGGCCCCCCAAATCCATGTCGGATTACGGGCACACCGAGCCTAAGCGAGGTGCCGAGTGGTGGGACGAGGACCTTTTGCTTACTTTTGGGTCCTTCCAAAAGTGAGCCGCTGTAAAAGCGGAACCCTAAGTGGCCGTTACCGCAGGAATGGATATGTACTCGGTGTGATCCAGCACCCTGGTCGGCTGTCAGGCCGCCATCGGGGGCAAGCCCCCTCCCACATTTGGAACGCGGTGCATCAGTTAGATAGCTGTAAGCTGCCAGACAGCAAGTTCCCTCTCCTGGGGAATAGCGCCGCACCCAAAGTTGTGTAGATACCTATGGCTATCGCAGGCAAGCCAGCTCCCCCATTAGCCTTGTGTAATTCTCAACAGCGCAGCTTCACTTCAAATGTAGAGCCAATACGGTAAACTCCGCGCATTGCTGTCTGGAGCTATTTATGCGCGAAGCGTTGAATCAAGGCCTGATCGACTTCCTCAAGGCCTCCCCTACTCCTTTTCATGCCACTGCCGCCCTCGCCCAGCGCCTGGAAGCAGCCGGCTACCAGCGCCTCGACGAGCGCGAAACCTGGGCCACCGAGGCCAACGGGCGCTATTACGTGACCCGTAACGACTCCTCCATCATCGCCTTCAAGCTCGGCCGCCACTCGCCGTTGCAAGGCGGGATTCGCCTGGTCGGCGCCCACACCGACAGCCCGTGCCTGCGGGTCAAGCCGCAGCCGGAGCTGCAACGCCAGGGTTTCTGGCAGTTGGGTGTGGAAGTCTACGGCGGTGCGCTGCTGGCGCCGTGGTTCGACCGCGACCTGTCGCTGGCCGGCCGCGTGACCTTCCGCCGCGACGGCAAGGTCGAGAGCCAACTGATCGACTTCAAGCTGCCCATCGCCATAATCCCCAACCTGGCCATTCACCTGAACCGTGAAGCCAACCAGGGTTGGGCGATCAATGCCCAGACCGAACTGCCACCGATCCTCGCGCAATTTGCCGGCGACGAACGCGTGGACTTCCGTGCCGTGCTCACCGAGCAGCTTGGACGCGAGCATGGTTTGAACGCCGACGTGGTGCTCGACTACGAGCTGAGCTTCTACGACACGCAAAGTGCTGCAGTGATCGGCCTCAATGGCGACTTTATTGCCGGTGCGCGCCTCGACAATCTGCTGTCGTGCTACGCCGGCCTGCAAGCGTTGCTCACCAGCGAAACCGACGAAACCTGCGTGCTGGTGTGCAACGACCACGAAGAAGTCGGCTCCTGCTCTGCGTGTGGCGCTGACGGCCCGATGCTGGAACAGACCCTGCGCCGCCTGTTGCCCGAAGGTGATGAGTTCGTACGCACCATTCAGAAATCACTGTTGGTGTCGGCGGACAATGCCCACGGCGTGCACCCCAACTACGCCGAGAAACACGACGCCAACCACGGCCCAAAACTCAATGCCGGCCCGGTGATCAAGGTCAACAGCAACCAGCGCTACGCCACCAACAGCGAAACTGCCGGGTTCTTCCGCCACCTGTGCATGGCCCAGGAAGTCCCGGTGCAGAGCTTTGTGGTGCGCAGCGACATGGGCTGCGGCTCGACCATCGGCCCGATTACCGCCAGCCACCTGGGCGTGCGCACCGTGGACATCGGCCTGCCGACGTTTGCCATGCATTCCATCCGTGAACTGTGCGGCAGCCATGATTTGGCGCATCTGGTGAAGGTACTCGGTGCGTTTTATGCGAGCCGCGATTTGCCCTGATCCAGCGGGTAACCTCGGTCAAAAATGTGGGAGCGGGCTTGCTCGCGAATGCGGTACATCAGTCAGCAGATTCAGTGACTGACACTGCGCATTCGCGAGCAAGCCCGCTCCCACATTCAGTTTTGCGCACACCTGATCTGCATCACCTGCAGTTTTTGTAATCCGACCTAGACTTGTCAGTATTCCCACTCCCGACAAGGCCGTCGCCCCATGATCTCCATGTCCTCGTTCCACGCCATGCTCATTCCCATCATTATCGGCATGATCCTGCTCGCGACCGGCTTCAACTTTCGTGACAAGCCCGTCGGCGTGTTTGGCATGTGGGTCGGGATGCTGCTGATCCTTGGCACGGTGGTTTACAAAATCCTCGCCAAACTGGCGGAATGACAAATGCACTCGCATTGGGCATAACGGCCTCGTACACTCGGTCAATTCGTCGTTTTCAAGGTTGACCGCCTCGTGCTCTTGCGTCTTTTTGCCCTGCCCCGCTACTTTCTGATCGCCCTGCTGATGCTGCTGCCGCTCACGCCTGCCAACGCCGTGAGCTTGCCCGGCCTGCTCGGCAACGCCAACAAGACCCAACCCCAGGCCGATGTGCCGCTGGGGCAGTCGTTGGATGAGGTGATCAAGACCCTGGAAAACGATCAGCAGCGCACCCAGCTGTTGAGCGACCTGAAAAAACTGCGCCAAGCCACGCAAAAAGCCCAGCCCGCCGCCGAACAAGGCGTACTCGGCTTGATCGGCAGTACGCTGTCCGGCCTTGAGCAGCAGTTCTCCGGCGCCGACAGCCCGGTGCAACGCTGGTCCAATGAGTTCGATCTGGCCAAGGATGAACTCAGCGCCTTGATGCTGCCGGCCAGTGAATGGCTACCGATCATTTTCGGCTTTGCCGTGATCCTGGCTGTGTGGAGCCTGTTGGCCGCCGCGCTGATCTGGCTCAGCCACCGCGTGCGCGAGCGTTTCGGCCTGCCCGAAGAACTGCCGCAACACCCGCGCACCTGGGACATGCTGCGCTTCGCCCTGCGCAAATTGGGGCCGTGGTTGATCGCCCTGGTGATCACGGTTTACCTGAGCTACGCCCTGCCCTCGTCCCTGGGTAAATCCCTGGCGATGGTGCTGGCTTACGCGCTGGTGGTCGGCACCTGTTTCTCGGCGATCTGTGTGATTGCGTTCTCGGTGCTCGACGGCCCGCACCGCCACCGGGCGCTGTATATCCTGCGTCACCAAGCCTTCCGCCCGTTGTGGTGGATCGGCAGTTTCGCCGCCTTTGGCGAAGCCTTGAGTGACCCACGGCTGGTAACGGCCCTGGGCCAGCATCTGGCGCACACGGCAGCGACGGTCGCCAATGTGATGGCCGCCCTGTCCACCGGCGTGTTTATCCTGCGTTTCCGCCGGCCAATCGCACACTTGATCCGCAACCAGCCGCTGTCGCGTCGCCTCACGCGCCGCGCCCTCACCGATACGCTTTCGATCATCGGCACCTTCTGGTACTTGCCGGCGCTGTTGCTGGTGGGCATCTCACTGTTCGCCACCTTCCTGTCCGCCGGCGACACCAGCACCGCCCTGCGCCAATCATTGTTGTGCACGGTGTTGCTGGTGTTGTGCATGGTGATCAACGGCCTCGTGCGCCGCCATGCGCTAAAGCCGCAACGCGGGCACAAACGCCATGCGCTGTACTCCGACCGCCTGAAAAGCTTCGTCTACACCCTGATTCACTTGGTGGTGTGGCTGGTGTTTATCGAGCTGGGCCTGCGCGTGTGGGGCCTGTCGATGATTCGCTTTACCGAAGGCGACGGCCATGAAGTCAGCGTCAAGCTGTTCGGCCTTGGCGGCACGCTGCTGTTTGCCTGGCTGATCTGGATCCTCAGCGACACCGCGATCCACCACGCCCTGACCCGTTCGCGCAAAGGTCTGGCGAATGCGCGTGCGCAGACGATGATGCCGTTGATCCGCAACGTGCTGTTTGTAACCATCTTTATCATCGCCGCCATCGTGGCGTTGGCGAACATGGGCATGAACGTCACGCCGTTGCTGGCCGGTGCGGGTGTGATCGGTATTGCCATCGGTTTTGGTGCGCAGTCGCTGGTGGCCGACTTGATCACCGGCCTGTTCATCATCATCGAAGACTCCCTGGCCATCGATGACTACGTGGACGTCGGCGGCCACCTTGGCACCGTCGAAGGCCTGACCATCCGCACGGTGCGCCTGCGCGATATCGACGGCATCGTGCACACCATTCCGTTCAGCGAAATCAAGAGCATCAAGAACTACTCGCGGGAATTCGGCTACGCGATCTTCCGGGTGGCGATCCCCTACAACATGGAAATCGACGACGCGATCAAACTGATGCGTGACGTCGGCCAGAAGATGCGCAACGACCCACTGCAACGCAGAAACATCTGGTCGCCACTGGAGATTCAGGGCGTGGAAAGCTTTGAGTCCGGCAGTGCGATCCTGCGGGCGCGGTTCAAGACGGCGCCGATCAAGCAGTGGGAAGTGTCGCGGGCGTTCAACCTGGCGCTCAAGCGTGAGTTGGATGAAGCCGGGCTAGACCTGGCGACACCGCGCTTGAGTGTGCAGGTAGTCACCGCCGGCACTGTGCAGGAGAAAGAACCACAACAATAAAGAGGGAGAGCTACTTATGCGTTTAAAGGGTCTGACACACCAATGGGTTTTCGGCTTACTGTGTAGCGCCGCCAGCAGTGTGGTGATTGCCGCCAGCAGCGACCAGGGCAGTGACAAAGAGAACGCCCGGGAGGAAATTGCCGCCCAGGCCAAAATCCTCGAGCCGGCTCTGCTGGAAACCCGCCGCGACATCCACGCCCACCCCGAACTGGGCAACACCGAAACCCGCACGGCTGAGCTGGTCGCCAAGCAACTGCGCGAGCTGGGCCTTGAAGTGAAAACCGGCGTGGCCCGCACCGGCGTCGTCGCCATCTTGAAGGGCGCGCTGCCCGGCCCGACCGTTGCCCTGCGCGCGGATATGGATGCATTACCGGTCAAGGAAGTCGCCGACCTGCCGTTCGCCTCCAAGGCAAAGGGCACCTACCTGGGCAAGGAGGTCGACGTGATGCACGCCTGCGGCCACGATGCCCACACCGCGATCCTGCTGAGCACGGCGAAAATTCTTACCGGCATGCGCGAGCGCCTGCCCGGCACCGTGGTGTTTTATTTCCAACCCGCCGAAGAAGGCCCGAGCGACTTTATCCCCGACGGCAAGAACACCTGGGGCGCGAAAATGATGGTGCAGGAAGGCGTGATGAAAGCGCCCAAGCCTGACGCAGTGTTCGGCCTGCATGTGTGGGCCGGCGTACCCGCCGGGCAAATCGCCTACCGGCCGGGCCCAACCCTGGCCAGCTCCGATGACCTGCGCATCAAGATCCTCGGCAAACAGACCCACGCCGGCCGCCCTTGGGACGGCATCGACCCGATCACCGTCGGCGCGCAGACCATTGTCGGCCTGCAAACCGTGGTGAGCCGTCGCACCGACATCTCGTCATTTCCGTCGGTGGTGAGCATCGGCACCATCAATGGCGGCACCCGCTACAACATCATCCCCGAGTCGGTGGACATGAGCGGCACCATTCGTTCCTACGACTACGGCATTCGTCAGAAGCTGCACGCGGACGTACGCCAGACCGTAGAGAAAATCGCCGAGAGTGGCGGCGCCAAGGCCGAAGTCACCATCATCGAGAAGTACGACCCGACCATCAACAACCCGGCGCTGACCGAGAAAATGCTCCCAAGCCTGCGCTGGGCGGCCAAGGATGATGTGGTGCAGGGCCCATTGGTGGGCGGTGCCGAGGACTTCTCGTTTTACGCCAAGGAGGCGCCGGGGCTGTTTGTGTTCCTGGGGGTGACACCCAGGGATCAGGACATGAGCAAGGCGGCGCCGAATCATAATCCAGGCTTCTTTGTGGACGAGTCGGCGTTGGTCGTGGGTGTGCGGACACTGGCGTCGTTGGCGACGGATTACTTGTACACCAACCCTACGCAATAACGCTTTTCTGTGGGAGCGGGCTTGCTCGCGAATGCGGTGTGTCAGTTAACGCAAGTATTGACTGATACGACGCATTCGCGAGCAAGCCCGCTCCCACACAAGCCCGCTCCCACAGTTGATCTGGGGTGTGTCAGCTGACCAACGCAGCGCCGTCCATCTTCTGGCGCAGGCTCAATGGGCGCATATCCGTCCAGACTTCTTCGATGTAGGCCAGGCACTCTTTCTTCATGCCGCTCTTGCCCACGGTGCGCCAGCCTTCCGGTACGGCCTTGTAATCAGGCCAGATGGAATACTGTTCTTCGTGGTTGACCACTACCTGAAACAGGATGTCGTCGCGGTCAAATACTGAGGTCATTGCTGTTCTCCATCGCTAAAAAGGCTGGCTGCGCACCACGCGCAGCGCTGATATCTGTAGAAACGTACCAAGCGTGTGAAAAATTAGAGGCTGGCGACTGCAGCCGCCAAGGCGCGACCAAAGATCTCGGCCACCCGGTCGATTTCGGCGGCGGTGATCACCAACGGTGGCAGGAAGCGCACCACGCTGCCATGGCGGCCGCCCAGTTCGAGGATCAGGCCGCGCTTGAGGCATTCGCGCTGCACCAGCGGCGCCAGTTGGCGATGCACCGGTGGGTGGCCCTGGGTATCGAGCGTGCCGTGCGGGTCCACCAGCTCGACGCCGAGCATCAGCCCACGCCCACGAATATCCCCCAAGTGCGGAAAGTCGCGTTGCAGGATGCGCAGGTGCTCGCCGAGGCGCTCACCCATGGCGGCGGCGTGGCCGGCCAGGTCGTGTTCCTTGAGGTAGCGCATCACCGCCGAGCCCGCCGCCATCGCCATCTGATTGCCACGGAACGTCCCGGCATGCGCACCCGGCAGCCAGGTGTCGAGCCAGTCGCGATACACCACCACCGCCAGCGGCAAGCTGCCGCCGATGGCCTTGGACATCACCACCACATCCGGGATGATGCCGGCGTGTTCGAAGGCAAACATTTTGCCGGTGCGACCGAAACCACTCTGGATTTCATCGACGATCAACGCCACGCCCGCCTGCTCGGTGATGCGCCGCAGGCCGCGCAGCCAGTCGAGATCGGCCGGGATCACGCCGCCCTCGCCCTGCACCACTTCAACAATCACCGCTGCCGGCAACAACACCCCGGCTTCAGGGTCATTGAGCAGGTTCTCCAGGTAATGCAGGTTGACCCGCACACCTTCCGCACCGCCCAGGCCGAAGGGGCAACGGTAGTCGTAGGGGTATGGAAGAAATTGCACGCCATTGCCAAGCAAGGCGCCCAAGGGTTTTTTCGGCCCCAGGCTGCCCATCAGGCTCAGCGCGCCTTGGCTCATGCCGTGATAACCGCCCTGGAACGACAACACGGTGCTGCGGCCGGTGGCGGTGCGCACCAGCTTCAGCGCGGCTTCGACCGCATCGGTGCCGGTGGGGCCGCAGAACTGGATTTTCGCTTCGCGTGCCAGCTCGGCGGGCAGCAGGCCGAACAGGTCCTGCACGAACTGGTCTTTGACCGGCGTGGTCAGGTCGAGGGTGTGCAGGGGCAGTTCGTCGCTGAGTACTTGCTGAATGGCTTCGATCACCACCGGGTGGTTGTGGCCCAACGCCAGGGTGCCGGCGCCGGCCAGGCAATCGATGAAACTGCGACCTTCGACGTCCTCCACGTAGATGCCCTTGGCGCGTTTGAGCGCCAGGGGGATGCGCCGGGGATAACTGCGAGCGTTGGATTCCTGCTGGCGCTGGCGGGCCAGCAGCGGGGTTTCTTCGAACTGGTAGAGCGTTTCCACGGGTGCCGGGCTGGCGTGCACCGGGGCGTCTTCGATACGGCTGGTAGCGACTGACATCTCTCGATCCCTCAATACGCGGGTGGGGTGACCAAACTGCCGATCCGCGTATGTGCGGATTTCATGTTCTGGAGACGCACCAGCGGTTGGGGGATTTAGGCTTGTTATGGTTTTTGATTGATCGTTCCCACGCTCCGCGTGGAAATGCATCCCGTGACGCTCCGCGTCACCAGAATTTCACTTACAGCGGGACGCGGAGCGTCCATGGTGGCATTCCCACGCAGAGCGTGGGAACGATCACCACGATCATGCCAGTCTTCAAATCCCGCGATACCGCTCATTCAACGCATACAAAAGCGCACACGTCTCCCCATCTAAAACCCCACCATAATCCCGGCTCCGAAAGTGCATCTGAAACGCCCGCGTCCTCAGCTCAAACGCTCGACGATTCTGAGCCGGCTTATACCCGTACCGCTGAAACGCCCGCTCCACCTCAGCCTCAGGCGGCAACCCAAGACAAAACCGGCGCTGATACATCGCCCGTGTCGACTCATCAAACCAGGCCCCGATCCCGGCCTCGAACAAACACCGCCAAGGCAGCCGCGGCCCGGGATCACTCTTGCGCCAGTACGCCACATCCGAATGCCCAAGAATGTCAGTCGGCCCTATCTGAGGGTATCGCCCAAGAATGTCGCGAACCAACGCAATCAACACATCAACCTGCTCCTCAGCGTACGCAGGAAAGGTAAACACCCCGCCATCATCGCGCGCCAAATTGACCATCTCGATGCCAATTGATCGGCTATTAAGATTATCCCGCCCACCCCAATGACTCGCCCCGGCATGCCAGGCACGCTTATCCTCGTCCACCAGGCGAAACGCGCGTAATTCGTCATACCCGGTAGCGCGGTAACCTTGGTCATCAGGGTCGGGCAGCAGGTAGTGAGCGCTGACTCCGTCTTGAGTGAGCGTACGCAAAGATGACGCAAAGGGCGCCGCGGTGTAATGCAGGACCACCTGCCCCACGGGCTCGCCATTGCGTTCATTGAAATCCCTGGCCGGGAAGCTGCTATCGACAACCAACATAAGAACCATCCTTTTCAGTACAGGCCGAATCATTCAGCCCGTTCAAGCACAAAAAAATTACCGCCATCCTGAAGCGATAAACCTCAAAAAGGCGGTAACTATTTGGCACTTGGAGAAAAGAATCAGCGTCGCAGCGGCATCCCCAGGTCGACCCGCAGGCCATCCGGCTGGCTGTCGAATTTCAAGGAGCAGGAGCAGCGTTGCACGATAGCTTGAACAATCGCCAGGCCCAGCCCACACCCTTCGCTGCTGCCATTGCGCCAGAAGCGTTGGGTCAGGTATTGCAAGTCCTCACTTGAGATCTGCTTGCCGTGGTCACGCACACGGAACACCACCGTGTCGGCAGTGGTGAATACATTCAGCTCCACCCGGGTATCACCCGGGGTGTGACGCAGGGCGTTATCCAACAGGTTGCGCAAGGCCGCGACCGCCAGGGCCACTGGCATTTCCACCGGGGTTTCAGTGAGGTTGGGCGCCAGGATCAGGTCGATACGCCGATTGTCGCCAGCGTTGGCGTCCTGGATCGCCAACCGAGCAACTTGTTCGGCGCTCGATTGCAGGCCGTCATCAAACGACAGGCTGCCCTCCACCCGCGCCAGCAAGAGTAATTGTTCCAGGGTACGGTGCAGGCGGTCGGCGCCCTCTTCAGCGTGGGCCAGGGACTGGTCGCGCGCCGCGCCGTCAGTCATGCGCGCCACTTGCAGGTGGGTCTTGATCGCCGTCAGCGGGCTACGCAGTTCATGGGCTGCGTCGCCAGTGAGGCGGCGTTCACGTTCGATGGTCTTGGCGATGCGTTGCAATAGTTGGTTCTGGGTGTCGAGCAGCGGTTTCAGCTCGCTGGGCAGCGGGTGAATCTGCAGCGGTTCGAGGGAGTCAGCACTGCGGCGCATCAACGCGTCACGCATGCGGTTGAGCGGCAACAAGCTCTGGCCGATACCCAGCCACAGGAGGCACAGGCAACCCAGCAAGGCCACGCCCACCGGCACCGAAGCCGCCAGCAGGATCGACAGGTTCAGCGCCTCGCGCTCCACCTGGCGGTCGGCCGTGGTGATCAGCAGGTCACCGCGCGACAGGGTGAAACTACGCCAGCCCACGCCGTCGATTATCTGATCGCGAAAACCGCTCTTGCGCGACTCCAGGCCTTCGTCCGGCGTGGTATGGCTGCGCGCCAGGATTTCCCCGCGCAACGAGCTGACCTGGCAGGCCATGCCACCCGGCACATTCAGTTGTTCGGTGCGCAAATGCGTGCCGCCGCTTACGCTGGCGAGGCCCGGCATCTGCTCGGTCAGCCCCGCAACCATGCGTGCCGACGCCACCAGGCGCTGATCGAGGGAGAACATCATCTGGTTGCGCAGATCGTTGAGCATCCAGGCCGCCGCCAGCAGCCAAATCAGCACAAAAGCGGCGCCCAGCTTGAACGTCAGGCGCAGGCGCAGACTCATCACGAAGCGTTTTCTCCATCATCCACCGCGCCACCGTCCGCCGTGCCCAGGCGATAACCCAGGCCGCGTACGGTCTCAACGATGCCGTTGCCCAATTTGCGTCGCAAGTGATGGATATGCACGTTGAGGGCGTTACTTTCCAGTTCGTCATTAAACCCGTAGACGCTGTCCTTGAGCTGTTCGCTGGACAGCACCCGGCCTTTGTTGTGCAACAGGGCCTGCAACAAGGCTTGTTCGCGGCGGGAAAGGTCCACCGGCTCGCCCGCCAGAAAGGTTTCGCGACTGCTCGGGTCATAGGCCAAACGGCCGTGTTCGATCAGGTTGACCCTGCGCCCCGCCACGCGCCGCAGCAGGGTTTGCAGGCGTGCGGCGAGTTCGCGCAGGTCGAAGGGTTTGAGCAGGTAGTCGTCGGCACCGGCTTGCAGGCCATCGACGCGGTTGGTCACCGAGTCGCGGGCGGTGAGGATCAGCACCGGAATTTCCAGGCCCTGGCTGCGCTGTTGCTGCAGCAGCTTGAGGCCGTCTTCGTCGGGCAAACCGAGGTCGAGCACCATGATGTCGAACGTGGCAGCCTTGAGCATCGCCCGTGCGGCGGCGGCCGTGGCCACGCGCTCGACGGTAAAGCCTTGGGCGCCGAGGCCAGCAACAATGCCGCTGGCGATCAGTTCGTCGTCTTCACAGACCAGTACGTGCATGGTTAACCCTTCATGAAAGATGGGGAGAATTAAAGGTGCCGAGGATTAAGCGCCGATTATGCCGTGAAAAGAGGCACGCTCAGCGCTCCCCTTCACTTTAGAATAGCCCCGGTTAATCATCGGTTAATCAGCGCCACACATTGTGTGCCTAACTTGCAACGAACTAAGGCTCGTCCATGCGGTATTTGTTTACCTTTCTGCTGATGTTTTTCGCGGGATTGGCCCAGGCAGCACCGGGCAATCCATTCGAGACCAAACCTGACTTCCTTCCGGTGGGCAAAGCTTTCACCTTTACCTCCGAGCGTCTTGAAAGTGGCGAGACCCAGCTGTATTGGCAGATTGCCGATGGCTATTACCTCTACCAGCAGCGCATGAAGTTCGACGGCCTGGCCGAAAAGCCGGCATTGCCGCAGGGCGAAGCCCATAGCGATGAGTTCTTCGGCGAGCAGCAAGTGTACCGCCAAGGCCTGGAAGTGAAGATACCCGCCGGCGCCACCGGCCAGATCAAGCTGGGCTGGCAGGGCTGCGCCGATGCGGGCCTGTGCTACCCGCCGCAGTCGATCACCGTGGACCTGGGCGGTAACCCTGCCGTTGCCGCCACCACGCAGGCCCAGGACCAAAGCCTGGCCAGCGGTTTGCAGCAGCGCAGCCTGGGTTGGAGCCTGCTGGTGTTCTTTGGCCTGGGCCTGCTGCTGGCCTTCGCCCCCTGTTCGCTGCCGATGCTGCCGATCCTCGCAGGCCTGGTGGTAGGCAGCGGCGCCAGCCCGCGTCGTGGTTTCGCCCTGGCCAGCAGTTACGTGGTGTGCATGGCCCTGGTGTATGCAGCGCTGGGTGTGTTGGCGGCATTGCTCGGCGCCAACCTCGCCGCGCTGCTGCAAACGCCTTGGATTCTCGGCAGTTTCGCCGCGCTGTTTGTGATCCTCGCCCTGCCGATGTTTGGCTTCTTTGAGCTACAAATGCCGGCCTTCCTGCGTGACCGACTGGACAACGTCAGCCGCCAGCAAAGCGGCGGCAGCCTGGTGGGCGCGGGCATCCTCGGTGCACTTTCCGGTTTGCTGGTGGGGCCGTGCATGACCGCCCCCCTGGCCGGCGCGCTGCTGTATATCGCCCAGAGCGGCAATGCGCTGCACGGTGGCTTGATCCTCTTTGCGATGGGCATCGGTATCGGTATTCCACTGTTGCTGCTGGTGACGGTGGGCAACCGCTTCCTGCCTAAACCGGGCACGTGGATGAATGTGCTCAAGGGCGTCTTCGGCTTCCTGTTCCTCGGCACTGCGGTGCTGATGATTCGCCCGGTGGTGGGTGAAAGCCTGTGGCTCGGCCTATGGGGCGTATTGGCGCTGGTGATGGCTTATTGCGGCTGGAGCCTGGCCCGCGAATACGGGCTGGCGGCCAAGGTATTTGGCGCCGGTTCCCTGGTGCTGGGCGTGTGGGGCGCAGTGCTGGTGGTGGGTGCGGCCGGTGGCAGCGACGACCTGTGGCAGCCGCTGAAGGTCTACAGCGGCGAGCGCGTTGGCGCAGCACCCAGTGCCCACGACGCCTTCATGACCATCAACGACCCGGCCGTGCTGCAAAACCAACTCGACAGTGCCAAGGCCCAGGGCCAATGGGTATTGGTGGATTACTACGCCGACTGGTGCGTGTCGTGCAAGATCATGGAAAAACAAGTGTTCGGCAAACCCGAAGTGATGGACGCCCTCAAAGACGTGCGCCTGCTGCGCCTGGACGTCACCGCCGACAACGCGGCCAGCCGCGAGCTGCTCGGCCGCTACAAAGTGCCGGGGCCACCGAGCTTCGTGTGGATCGGCCCGGACGGTGAAGAACGCCGCGCCCAACGCATCACCGGCGAAGTGGATGCCGCCGCCTTCCTGCAACGCTGGACGCAAACCCGAGACGCACGCTGATGCTGACCCTGACCATCGGCACCTTCGCCATCGCCCTGAACCACATCCTGTTGATCAGCGCGCTGATTCTCGCCACCGTGGTGGGCTGGCGCGTGGCCAAGCGTGGCGGCGAAAACCCGGAGTCGGTGCTGTTCAGCCTGTTCCTGCTGGCCATGCTGGTTGCTCGCCTCAGCTTTGTGTTGATGTATTGGGGCGATTACAGCCACGACCCCCTGCAGATGGTCGACCTGCGCGACGGCGGTTTCCTCGCCTGGCCTGGCGTGATCGCGCTGGTGCTCGGCGCGCTGTTATATGGCTGGCGCCGCCCTGCGCTGCGCAAACCGCTGAGCGCCGGGGTCATTACCGGCCTGGTGTTCTGGGGGATGGCCAGCTTGTCTTTGAGCCTTTACGACAAGGGCGCGCAACTGCCGGACATCACCTTGCGCAACGCCAATGGTGACGTGGTGCAACTGGCCGATTACAAAGGTGGCCCGCTGGTGATCAACCTATGGGCCACCTGGTGCCCACCGTGCCGGCGCGAAATGCCGGTGCTGGAGCGCGCGCAGCACCAACGGCCTGACGTGACCTTCCTGTTCGTCAACCAGGCCGAAAGCATGCAAAGCGTCAGTACCTTCCTCGCGACCCAAGGCCTGACCCTCGACAACGTGCTGTTTGATGCCAGCGGCCGCCTCGGCCAGGCCGTGGGCTCCATGGCCTTGCCGACCACCCTGTTCTACCAAGCCGATGGGCGCCTGATCAACAGCCACCTCGGTGAGCTGTCCCAAGCCAGCCTGGCCCGCGCCATGGAACCCTTCGACACCGCCACGACAAGGAAACCGACATGCCAAGCCTCCGCCACCTGCTGACCCTGCTGCCGCTGACGCTCGCGGCCACCCTGGCCCAGGCCGAAGACTGGCCGGCGCCGATCAAACAGATCGAAGCCAAAGGCGCCAAGATCCTCGGCAAGTTCGACGCGCCCAGCGGTCTCACCGGCTACGCCGCGCAATACCAGAACCGCGGCATGGCGCTGTACGTGACCGCCGACGGCAAAAGCGTAATCGCCGGCAACCTGTACGACGCCGAGGGCAAAGACCTTACCAGCGCGCCCCTGGAAAAACTGGTGTACGCGCCAATGGCCAAGGAAGTCTGGGCCAAGATGGAACACAGCAACTGGATTCAGGACGGCGATAAAAACGCCCCCCGCATCGTCTACCTGTTCAGCGACCCCAACTGCCCTTACTGCAACATGTTCTGGGAACAGGCACGGCCATGGGTAAAGGCCGGCAAGGTGCAGTTACGCCACATCATGGTCGGCATCATCCGCGAAGACAGCCCGGGCAAATCCGCCGCGCTGTTCGCCGCCAAAGACCCGCAGAAAGCCCTGGAAGAGCACGAGGCCGCCGGCAAAGGCAGCAAATTGCAGGCGCTGGACAAGATACCGGCCGATATCGAAGCCAAGCTCGATGCCAATATGAAGTTGATGGAAGAGCTGGAATTGTCGGCGACGCCAGCAATTTTCTATCTGGACGACAAGGGCGGCTTGCAGCAACAACAAGGCGCACCGTCGCCGGATAAGTTGGTGAAGATTCTCGGGCCGAAGTAAGACTGCTGGCCGCCTCCACTGGGTTATCGCGTAAAAGAAAAGTGCCCGTATCCGGGCACTTTTCTTAAACCGAGCGGCAGACGGTTAAACTTTCTCAACGCCTATTAACAAGAGGCTTTGTGGCTGTTTACTGCACGTTAAAATTAAAAACGAGTCACCCATCCCTCGCTCACTACACCGACTCGACGCGAATGTAGCTAATGTTGTAGTCATCCCCATCGCCGTCGGGACCGATGGCATTATGCGTAACGATAGCCAACAGCATATGTTGTGCCGTTGCTACAAACGTCCCCTCCAGCACAGTAAAAGTCATCGAAGGAAAACTGGACGGGCCTGCCACAGTAATCTGACCGCTACCGTTTGGGAGCCTCGCAATTAGCGAGAGCGTTGGCACGGGTGGGTACGTATTCCTGCGCCCCACGGAGATACCAAACTTATAACGTTTACCGACCGTAAGATTATAATACTGCTTATTCACCAACTCGCCCGACTTGGTACTAATTGCATCGTGCACCAGGCAAAAATCCCCCCCTATGTTTTGGATTTCCGCGTCAACCTTACGATAGGCAGCGGGGCCACGCGCCCAATCATTCCAATAGAAGTCATCAAAGGTTGTAAGGTCCAAAAACATCTCAAGGTAGATCAACTTCAACGGAGGAAAGGTAATTTCCGGCCCTTCTTTACAACAGGCATCCGTCGTGACCCGGAAGACGAAGGTCAACTCTGCCTCATCAGCATAATTTTCCAGCTCATCACGCGACAACGTACGCGACACCCCATTTTTTTCTTCATCGGCCGTAATCAGTTCACCGTTCATCAATATGATGGTGTACTCAGATCCGTCATCGGATTTCCCCTTACACTCCAGCCACCCCTTCTGCCCCTTCTTTATGAGCCCGGAGGGCTCGACAATAACGGTGGCGTCACCGGGGAAACTACGCGTGTCCAACTTACCATTTTTTGCCTGAGGGACTACCGGTGCGTGTAACTTTATGTCTTCGCTGAAATTAGTATTTGTGATGACTTCACACAGTTCAGTGCGCCTAATGGTCGTCGTTCGGGTAACCGTGGGGTTATTAAACCCTTGGGGTGTGTGATCACATGACGATTGATTTTCCGTATCCAGTTCTTTAGCCACAATATAATCTCCCGTGCACAGTAGATAAAACCAGCCACACCACGGGAGTGATTTAAAGCTTGATTAATAGCCGCTGGCTACTGTCAATATTGACAGGTACGTGCCGAAACACAGGTGTCCCCGACCAGCGGCTCCCCCCCTAGAGCCCTTCCAACTCCGCCATCAAGTCACTCAACCGATCGACCTTCTCGGCGCTGATCTCATTCGCCGCCAACCCCTCGATATACTCAGCCAATTCCGCCACCGTGCTGCACTCGAACATCGCCCGCAGCGGTACATCGCGTTGCAGGGTTTTCTGAACGCGGGAGGCAATCTGCGTGGCCAGCAACGAGTGCCCGCCCAACTCGAAGAAGTTGTCCTGCACGCCCACGCGCTCAACCTTGAGCACCTCAGCCCAAATCGCAGCCAAGGTGGTTTCCAGTTCGTTGCGCGGCGCCAGGTAATCCTGGCTGTGCAACTGGCCAATATCCAATGCCGGCAGGGCCTTGCGGTCAAGCTTGCCGTTGGCGTTCAGTGGCAACCGGTCGAGCCATAACCAGTGCAGCGGCACCATGTATTCCGGCAGCTCGGCACGCAGGCATTGCTTGATGCGGTCCAGGCGGTCACTTGGGTTAAGGGTCTCATCCGCCGCCACCAGGTAGCCGACCAAGTGCTTGCCGTTGACGCCTTCCTGCACGCCGACGGCCGCGTCGCGTACTTGCGGTTGTTCGTGCAGGCGCGCCTCGATTTCACCCAGTTCGATGCGGTAGCCGCGAACCTTCACCTGATGGTCGATACGCCCCACATATTCGAGCACACCATCGCTACGCCGACGTGCCAGGTCGCCAGTGCGGTACAGCCGCTCGCCCGGAGCCCCGAACGGGTTCGGCACAAACACTTGCGCAGTGCGCAGTGGGTCGCTGACGTAACCACGGCCCACACCCGTGCCCGCTACGCACAACTCGCCAACGGCGCCTTGCGGGAGCAACTCCAGCGCGCCATCGACCACGTACAAACGGTTGTTGTCGGTCGGCGTGCCAATCGGCAGATAAGTGCCACGGGTCGACGCCAGATCCACGCGGAAGAACGCCACGTCATCCGAGCATTCCGCCGGGCCATACGCATTGACCAGGCCGATCTGTGGATAACGCAGCAGCCATTGGTGCGCCAGTTCCGGCGGCATTGCTTCACCCGTCGGCAGCATCCAGCGCAGGCCCTCCAGGCTCATGCGCTCCTGGGCAAGCATGCCCTGGATCAGCGACGGCACGCTTTCCAGCACGCTAATGCCTTGCGCCTCAACATGCGCCAGCAAACCCTGCGGATCATGGGCGATGGTGTTCGGCACAATATCCACCCGCGCGCCAAACAGCGGCGCTGCGAGGAACTGCCACACGGAAATATCAAAGCTTTGCGAGGCGGTCTGGGCAATCACATCCGCCGGGCTCAGGTCCAGGTACGGCACCTTGCTCAACTGGTTATTGAGCATGCCACGCTGTTCGACCATCACGCCCTTGGGCAGGCCAGTGGAGCCCGAGGTGTAGATTACGTAGGCGAGGTTGTCCGGGCCGCTGTAGATACCTGGGTTTTCACCACGGGCCGGCACTTCCTCCCACACCAACAGCTGGCATTCGGTGCCTTCCAGCAATTCAATCGCCTGCGCGCGGCATGCCTCGGTGCACACCAGCAACGGCGTGCAGCTCATGTCGATGATACGGCTCAAGCGCTGGCTCGGCAGGCCCGGGTCCAGTGGCAGGTAACCGGCACCGGCCTTGAAGCTGCCGATGATCATGCCGAGCAAATCAAGGCTTCGTTCCGCCAGCAACGCCACTGGCTGATCCAGGCCGACACCCGCCGCGATCAGCGCGTGGCCCAGGCCATTACTGCGCCGGTTCAATGTGTCATAGGTCCATTGCTGGTCAAGGCAACTGGCAGCGATGCGCTGCGGATGCTCGGCCACTTGCAGCTCAAACAGCTCGATATAGCTACGCTCCAGCGGGTAGGCGCGCTCACTCTGGTTGCAGCCGTCCAACAAGAATTCCCGCTCTTGCTCGCCGATCAGCAGCAGGTCGGCCATGTCGCCATGGAAGCCCTGCACCAGCGCCAGCAACAGGCGCTTGAATTCACCGAGCATGCCTTGCACGGTGGTTTCGTCGAAATAACGCTGGTCGTAAGACAGGTGCAAACCAAGGTCATCGCCCGGGTAGCACACGGCGGTCAGTGGGAAGTTAGTGTGGGTGCGGCCGGAATCCGAAGTGGCGTTCAGGCTTTGCGCGCGGTCCAGCACCGAGACTTCCACCGGCGCGTTCTCGAACACGAACAGGCTGTCGAACAGCGGCTGGCCCTTGGGTAATTCGCTGTGTTCCTGAATAGTCACCAGCGGCAGGTATTCGTACTCGCGCAGCTGCATGTTGCTGTCGAGCAGGCCGCTCAGCCACTGACGCACACTGCAACGCTGGTCGTCTTCAGGCAGTTTCACCCGCAGCGCGATGCTGTTGATGAACAGGCCGACGGTGCGTTGCATCTCGGGCATTTCCACCGGGCGCCCGGCCACAGTGACGCCAAACAGCACGTCACGATCACCGCTCAAGCGGCGCAGCACCAACGCCCACGCCGCCTGGGCGAAGGTGTTGACGGTCAGTTGATGGGCCTGCGCGAGCTCACGCAGTTGTGCGCCGTCGCAAGCATCCAGGCGGGTGTAGCAGTCGCCCACCACCATGCCGCCGCTGTGGCCTGCGTGTTCGCGCAGGAACGGGCGGTCGCTCGGGATCGGCGTGGTGCGCTCGAAACCTTGCAGGTTCTGCTGCCACCACTGGCGCGCTTCGGCGAGGTTCTGGCGTTGCAGCCAGGCGATGTAATCGCGGTAGCGCGGCGGCGTGGCCAGTTGCGCTTCGCGGCCTTCGCCCAAGGCCATGTAGATATCAAAGAAGTCATTCATCAGCAGCGAACGGCACCAGGCATCGATGAGGATGTGGTGGTTGCTCATCATGAACCAGTAGCGCGCTTCGCCGACGCGGATCAGGCGCAGGTGGAACGGCGCCTGGTTGAGCAGATCGAAACCGGCTTCACGTTCGGCCTTGAGCAAGGCTTGCAGACGTGGTTCCTGTTCGTTTTGCGGGTCGGCGCTCCAGTCCAGGTATTCAATCGGCGTGCTGCCCGGCTTGTGGATCACTTGCAGCATGTCTTCGCCGACGTTCCAGCAGAACGACGCACGCAAGGCTTCATGCCGGGCGATCACCGCCTGCCAGGCCTGGGCGAAACGCTCGGGGTCAAGCGCGCTGTTGATGCGGTAGCGGTCCTGCATGTAATAGAGGCCGGTGCCCGGTTCCAGCAGGGTGTGCAGCAACAGGCCTTCCTGCATCGGCGTCAGCGGGTAGACGTCTTCAATGGCGCTGGCCGCAATCGGCAGGCTGTCGAGTTGTGCCTGGGTCAGGTGTGCCAGCGGGAAGTCGGACGGCGTGAGGCCACCGGCATCGTCCTTGAGGCAATGCGCAATCAGGCTGTGCAGTTCGGCGAGGTAAGCATCGGCCAGTTCGCGGATAGCCTGCTGATCGTGGCGTTCGCGGCTGAAGGTCCAGCGCAGCACCAATTCACCGCCGTAGACCTGACTGTCGACGCTCAATTCATTCGGCAGCGGCGCATCCGGATCATGGGCCAGCCCGGCCGACTCATCCAGCGGGTGGAACAGCGCATCGGCGCCGAAGCTCTGGTCGAATTGGCCAAGGTAGTTGAAGGTGATGTCGGCGCTCGGCAGTGCGGCCATGGTCTGCTTGCACAGGTCGTCCGCCAGGTAGCGCAGCACGCCATAGCCCAAGCCTTTGTGCGGCACGCCGCGCAGTTGCTCCTTGATCGCCTTGATCGAGGCGCCCTGCTCCGCTTGCGGCGTCAGGCGTAATGGATAGGCACTGGTGAACCAGCCGACACTGCGGGTCAGGTCGATGTCATCAAACAGCGTTTCGCGGCCATGGCCTTCCAGTTGAATCAGCGCTGAGCCGTGACCACTCCAGCGGCACAGCACGCGGGCCAACGCGGTCAGCAGCAAGTCGTTGACCTGGGTGCGGTAGGCACTTGGCGCCTGTTGCAGCAACTGGCGGGTGTGCTCCGCATCCAGGCGCACACTGACGGTGTCGGCATCACGATTGCGCAGCGAGCCATGTGGGCGACCCACCGGCAATGCCACTTGCGGGCCGGCCAACTGGTCTTGCCACACCGTCAACTCTTCACGCAGAGATTCACTGCTCGCATAGGCCTGCAAGCGCGCCGCCCAATCGCGCAACGCGCTGGTCTTGGCCGGTAGGCTCACGGACTGGCCGTCACTCAATTGGCGATAGACCGTTTGCAAATCCTCAAGCAGTACGCGCCACGACACGCCATCCACCACCAGGTGATGAATGGCGATCAGCAGGCGTTGCTGGCCTTGTGGGCCGTCCACCAGCAAGGCGCGCAGCAGCGGGCCGTGTTCGAGGTCGAGGCTGCGCTGAGTGTCGGTGAACAGCACAGTGCACTGCTGCATGTCACGCACTTGCGCCTGCATCAGCACACCGCCTTGCGGCACCGCCAAATGCTCGGCATGCCATTGGGCATCGCGCGGGGTGAAGCTCAGGCGCAGGGCGTCGTGGTGCTCCAGTACGGCCAGCAACGCCTGCTCCAGGCGATGAGGGTCGAGCAGTTGCAGCGGTTTGAGCAGCAACGCCTGGTTCCAGTGCTGACGATTGGGGATCTCGGTCTCGAAGAACCAGTGCTGAATCGGCGTAAGCCCTGAGCTGCCGGTCAGCACACCTTGCTCGGCGGTGACCTGCTCGGAGCGCGTGGCCACGGCCGCCAGGGTTTGCACGGTCTGGTGCTGGAACAGATCGCGCGGGCTGAAGTGAATCCCTGCCTGCCGCGCACGGCTGACCACTTGGATCGACAGGATCGAGTCGCCGCCCAGTTCAAAGAAGTTATCGTCCAGGCCAACTTGCTGCACGTTCAACACCGCGCACCAGATCGCAGCCAGGGTGTGCTCCAGCTCGTTGCGCGGCGCCACGTACTGTTGGCGATTGGCCTCGGGGTCTGGTTGCGGCAAGGCACGGCGGTCGAGTTTGCCGTTGGCGGTCAGCGGCATGCTGTCCAGCACGATCAGGTGCGCGGGCACCATGTAATCCGGCAGTTGCGCCTTGAGGTGGCTCTTAAGCGCGTCGCGCAATGTGCCATGGTCGGCATCACTGACCAAGTAGGCCACCAACTGCTTGCCGCTGGGTGACTCCAGCGCCAGCACCACTGCCTCACGCACGGCTGCGTGTTCCAGCAGGCGGGTCTCGATTTCGCCCAGCTCAATGCGGAACCCGCGAATCTTCACTTGATGGTCGATACGGCCCAGGTATTCCACCAGGCCGTCGGCACGTTGGCGCACCAGGTCGCCGGTGCGATACAAACGCCCGCCATTACTCGCAAACGGGTCGGCGACAAAACGCTCGGCCGTCATGCCCGGACGCTGGTGATAACCCTGGGCCAGACCGGCCCCGCCGACATACAACTCGCCAGTCGCGCCTTGCGGCACCAGCGCCAGGTCGGCGTCAAGAATGTAGCCCACGCGGTCGCCGATGATGCTGCCGATCGGCACGCTGGCGGCGCCTTCTTCCAACTGCTGCGGCGCCAGGCTGGCCAGCGGCATGACCACGGTTTCGGTCGGGCCATAGGCGTTGAAAAACACCTCGGGCTGGAACGCCGCGCGGATACGCTGCAAGTGTTCGCCGGTCAGCGCTTCGCCACCAGTGATGCACATGCGCACCGGCAACGTCTGCTGCTGGGTCGCCAGCCATTGCGCCAACTGGCTGCCGTAGCTTGGGGTAAAGCCGAGAATATTGATGCGATGGGCGCGAATCAACGCGCAGATTTCTTCGGCATCCCACTGGCCCTGGGCACGCAACACCACCTGTGCACCGCTGAGCAGCGGCACCAGTAAACGCTCGGTGGCAGCGTCGAAGTTGATCGAATAAAAGTGCAGTTCGCAGTCATCCGGGCGCATGCCGAAGCGCGCGATCACCGCCTGGCAATGCATGGCGATTTCACCGTGGGACACCACCACGCCTTTGGGCTTGCCGGTGGAGCCGGAGGTGTAAATCAGGTAGGCCTGGTGTTGCGGCAGGCTGATAAACGGCAGCGCGTCGGCTGGGTAATTGGCGAGCACCGGCAGGTCATCTTCAAGACACCAGCACACCACCGTCGCCGGCAGTTCGCCGAGGGCTTCGAACATCGCCGCATCGCTGAGCAGCAGCCCAATGCCGCTGTCTTCAATCATGTAGTGCAAGCGGTCCAGCGGGTATTCCGGGTCCAGCGGCACATAGGCACCGCCAGCCTTGAGGATCGCCAACAGGCCAATCACCATTTCCAAAGAACGCGGCAGCGCCAGGCCGACGCGCACCTGCGGGCCGACGCCGCGTTCACGCAGCATCCAGGCCAGGCGATTGGCGCGGGCGTCCAGTTCGCGGTAGGTCAGCGTCTCACCCGCAAACGTCAACGCAGGCGCATTAGGGCGATTAATCGCCTGCTCGCTGAACAACTGATGGATGCACTGATCGAGACGATGCTCGCCCGCTTCCACACCGAGGCTGTTCTGCAACGCGCGCTGTTCGACGGCGGTCAGCAACGGCAGTTCGCTCAGGCGCTGTTGCGGGTTGGCGATCAATGCTTCCAGCAGGTTGCGCCAATGCTCGGCCATGCGCGCAATGCGCGGTTCGTCGAACAGGTCGGTGCTGTAGGTCAGGCAGCAACCCAGGCGATGGTCGAGGTCGGTGACTTCCAGGTTGAGGTCGAACTTGGTCGCGCGTGCATCGTTGGCCAGGTATTCGACGGTCATGCCCGCCAGTTGGCGGCTTTGCTGGAATTCCCAGCGCTGTACGTTGCACATCACTTGAAACAGCGGGTTATACGCCGCGCTGCGTGGTGGTTGCAGGGCTTCCACCAAGTGGTCGAACGGCAGGTCCTGGTGGGACTGGCCTTCGATCACGGTGTGGCGTACTTGCTCGAACAACTCGCCGACATTCATCTGCCCGTTGAGCTGGCAACGCAGCACCTGGGTGTTGAGGAACGCGCCGATCAGCCCTTCACTTTCCGGGCGAATCCGGTTGGCTACGGGTGCGCCGATGCGCAGGTCGGTCTGGCCGCTGTAGCGGTAGAGCAACACGGCCAGGGTGGCGGTCATGGTCATGAACAGGGTCAGGCCGCGTTCGGCATTGAACGCGCGCACGCGGGCGGCCAGTTCATCGCTGAGGTCGAAGCGGTACAGCTCGCCCTGATGGCTTTGCACCGGCGGCCGTGGACGGTCGCCGGGCAGTTCGAGCAGTGGATGCTCATGCCCAAGCTGTGCGACCCAGTAGTCCAGTTGGCGCTGACGTTCACCGGACTCCAGCCACTGACGCTGCCACACGCTGTAGTCGAGGTATTGCACCGGCAACGGCGCGAGCGGCGAGTCGCGCTCGTCGATAAAGGCTTCGTACAGCGCGCTGAGCTCACGGGCGAAGATGTCCATCGCCCAGCCTTCGGTGACGATGTGGTGCAGGGTGAGCACCAGGTAATGTTCTTGCTCGCCAGCCTTGACCAAGCAAGCGCGCAGCAGCGGCCCGGTTTCCAGGTTAAAAGGCGTGTGGGCTTCACGGTCAGCCAGCTGTTGCAGACGCAACTGGCGCTCGGCTTCATTCACGGCCGAGAAGTCCTGCCAGTCCATGCGCAGACCCGTTTGTGTGGCGACCTTTTGCTGGGCCACACCGTCGATGCTCGGGAAGGTGGTGCGCAGGGTTTCGTGGCGCATGATCAAGGCTTGCAACGCCGCCTCGAAACGCCCCACATCCAGCACGCCACGCAGGCGCGCCATGCCGCCGACGTTGTAGGCCGGGCTGTCCGGTTCCATCTGCCAGAGGAACCACATGCGCTGCTGGGAATAGGACAGCGGCACCGGCGCGCTGCGGTCGACTTTGGCGATGGCGGTTTGCTGGTTGCGCTGACCCGAGGCTTGGATCACGCCGACTTGCTCGGCAAACGCGCCCAGCTCGCTGGCTTCGAACAAGGTGCGCAACGGCAGCTCGACGTCGCAGGCCTGGCGGGTGCGCGAGATGATTTGCGTGGCCAGCAACGAGTGGCCGCCGAGGGCGAAGAAGTCGTCGCTCAGGCCAATACGTGGCAGGCCGAGCACTTCGCGCCAGATCGCCGCAATCTGCTGCTGCAACGGTGTTTCAGGTTCAATGTGTTCACGGGTTTGCCATACCGGCTCGGGCAATGCGCGACGGTCGAGTTTGCCGCTGGGGCTCAGGGGCATGGCGTCCAGACGCATCAGTTGCGCGGGCACCATGTACTCCGGCAGCTCGGCGGCCAGGGCGGTTTTTACGTCCTGCTGATCGAGCTCGATGTTGGCGGTGTAGTAACCGATCAATTGCTGGTCACGCACCAGCACCACGGCTTGGGCGATGCCGTCCATGGCCAGCAGGCGGGCTTCGATTTCTTCCGGTTCTACACGCAAGCCACGCAGTTTGACTTGCTGATCGAGGCGGCCGAGGTATTCGAGCACGCCGTCGGCGCTCCAGCGCACGCGGTCACCGGTGCGATACAGGCGTGCGCCCGCCTCGCCCAATGGGTCGGCAATAAAACGTTCGGCAGTCAGCCCGGCGCGGCCAAGGTAACCGCGCGCGAGGCCGATGCCGCCGATGCACAATTCGCCCGGCACGCCGGCCGGCAGTGGGTTGAGCTGCTCGTCCAGCACGCGGCAGATCACATTGCTTAGCGGCCGGCCAATCGGCGAGCGCTCGCCGTCCTCAGCCTTGCAGCGCCAGTGGGTGACGTTGATCGCGGTTTCCGTCGGGCCATAACGGTTGTGCAATTGCACCGCCGGCAGCTGTGCCAATACGCGATTGCGCAACTCGGCGGGCAAGGCTTCGCCACCGGAGAACAGGCGGCGCAGGCTGGTGCATTCAGCCGCCAACGGCTCATCGATAAACAGCTGCAACAGCGGCGGCACAAAGTGCAGGGTGGTCACGCCGTGTTCCTGCACCAACTGCGCGATGCGGTGCGGGTCGCGGTGCTCACCGGGGCCAGCCAGCACCAAACGGCAACCGGTGATCAGCGGCCAGAAGCACTCCCACACCGACACATCGAAACTGATCGGCGCCTTTTGCATCAGCACGTCGGTTTCATTGAGCTGATACGTGCCTTGCATCCACTGCAAGCGTTCAGCCAGCGCCGCATGGGTATTGCCCACGCCCTTGGGCTGGCCGGTGGAGCCGGAGGTGTAGATCACATAGGCGAGGTTGTCGCCATGCAGGTGCAAGCCCGGTGCCTGGGTCGGCCAGCTGTCGAGGTGCAGGCTGTCCATGGCGATCACGCACACGCCTTCGGGCGCCGGTAACAGGTCGAGCAGCGAGGTTTGGGTCAGCAGCAGGTGCACGCCGCTGTCCTGGAGCATGTAGGCCAGGCGGTCGGCGGGGTAATCCGGGTCCAGTGGCACATAGGCGCCACCGGCCTTGATGATCGCCAGCAAGCCGATCAACAGTTGCGGCGAACGCTCGGCGGCGATGGCCACGCACACGTCCGGGCCAACGCCTTTGTCACGCAGGTAATGGGCCAGGCGGTTGGCCTGGGTGTGCAGTTGGGCAAAGGTCAGGCTGCCGTGCTGCCAGACCAGCGCGGTGTTGTCCGAGGTGTGTTGGCTGAGCAGCTCGGGCAGCCACTGCTGGGCTGGCGCGCACGGCGCTTCGCTCCACTGTTGTTGCTCGTTGACCTGCATCAGTTGCAGGTCGCCGATGGCCTGTTGCGGCTGCTCGCACACGGCGTGCAGCAGGTGGATGTAGTGCTCGGCGAGACGCTGGATGGTGTTGGTTTCGAACAGCTCATCGGCGTAGTCGAACGACAGGCTCAAGCGCCCGTTGCGGTCCTCTTCGCTGTGCAGTTGCAGGTCGAACTTGGCTTGCCGGCTGTGCCACGCCAGCTCATCGGCGAGCATCCCCGGCAGGCGGCGCAAGGCACTCAAATCACGCTGCTGGTGGTTGAACATGACTTGGAACAGGCCTTGCTCGCGGGCTTGCGGGAAGGCTTCCAGCAGCTGTTCGAACGGCAGGTCCTGATGGGCCTGGGCACCCAACGCCGTCTGGCGGGTGGCAGCCAACAGTTGGTTGAACGGCAGGCGCCCGTCCAGCTCGGCGCGCAGCACCAAGGTGTTGATGAAGAAGCCGATCAGGCCTTGGGTTTCCTGGCGCGGGCGGTTGGCATTCGGCACGCCGATGCGGATATCACGCTGGCCGCTGTAGCGGTAGAGCAGGCTTTGGAACGCCGCCAGCAACAGCATGAACGGCGTGGATTCGTTGGCCTGGGCGGTCTGGCGAATCGCTGCACTGAGGCCTGCGTCCAGGCGCACGCTATGGCGCGAGGCGCTGTTGCGCTGCTGGGCCGAGCGCGGGTGGTCGGTGGCCAAATTCAGGGTTGGATGCTCCTCGCCCAGCTGCGCTTGCCAATACGCCAGCTGCCGTTGGCCTTCGCCTTCGGCCAGCCATTGGCGCTGCCAGCTGCCGTAGTCGGCGTATTGCAGGGCCAGTGGCGGCAACTCCAACGTCTGGCCTTGGGTCGCGGCGGCATACAGGCGCGAGAATTCGTCGATGAGGATATTCAGCGACCAGCCGTCAGCGATGATGTGATGCAGCGTTACCAGCAGCTGGTGATCTTCATCGTCCAGGCGTACCAGCGTCACCCACAACAGCGGGCCTTTTTCCAGGTCGAACTGGGTGCGCGCTTCGTCCTCGCGGATCTGCTGCGCACGCGCTTCACGCTCGGCGGCAGGCAGGTCGCTGAGGTCGATGACTTGCAGGTCGAACGCTACGTTTGCATCCACACGCTGGAAGGCCTGGCCGTCGCGCTCGTAGAAGCGGGTGCGCAGGGCTTCGTGGCGCTGGATCAGCTGCTGGAAGCTGGCGCGCACCGCGTCTTCGTCCAGCTCACCGCGCAAGCGCAAGGCGCCGGGGATGGTGTAGGCGCTGCTCTGTGGGTCGAGCTGCCAGGTGATCCACAGGCGGTTTTGTGCCAGCGATTGCGGCAGGTCGTCATGGCGCGACAAAGCATGAATCGCGCCTTGAACGACGCCGCCGTCCTGCTGCAATTGCGCGACGTTTGCGGCAAAGGTCGCCAGCGTCGGCGCTTCGAACAACATGCGCAGGTTCAGCTCCAGGCCGAGGGTTTCGCGCAGGCGCGCGACCACTTGAGTGGCGGTGATGGAGTTACCGCCGAGCAGGAAGAAGTGGTCGTCGGCCGCGACGCTGGCGACCTGCAACTGCTCGCACCAGATCGCCGCGATCTGGTGTTGCAGTTCGGATGCCAACGCCGCATCGCTCGTTTGCGCTTGCAGGCCCGGGAACTGCGCATAGCTGTCGAGGCTGCCATCGGCATGGCGAATCGCGCACGCCGAGCGCTGCACCTTGCCGCTGGACGTCTTCGGCAAAGCGCCGGGGTTGAGCAGCACCACCACGCTCGGGGCTTCTTGGCAGGACTCGGCCACGGCCTGGCGGATGGCTTTGATCAGCGCTTCGGGCGGCAGGATTTTCTGCACGCTGCGGCTGATTTCGGCGGCGATGCCGATGCCTTCCAGGCCCTGGTCGCTCACCGCAAAGGCAGCGACGCGACCCTTGCGCACCACTTCCACTTCGCGTTCGATGGTTTGTTCGATGTCCTGGGGATAGAGGTTGTGACCGCGCACGATCAGCAGGTCTTTCAGGCGGCCGGTGATGTACACCTCGCCCTCGCGGATAAAACCCAGGTCACCGGTGCGCAGCCAAGTGCGGCCGGCGTGCTGCACAAAGGTCTTGGCCGTGGCTTCGGGGTTGCGCCAGTAGCCGTGGGCGATGCTCGGGCCGCTGGCCCACAGCTCGCCGACGCTGTTATCCGGCAGTTCGCTCAGCGTGTGCGGGTCGGCGATCAGCACCGCGTGCTCCGGCTGGCGGGTGCCGCAGCTCATGATCGCGCTGCCCAGCCCCGGCTCGGCGCGGTTGGCGGCCAGTGCCTGTTCGTCCAGGCGCAGGGCCGGGATGCCGTGGCCACGGGTGCCACCGGCGACAAACAGGGTCGCCTCGGCCAGGCCATAGGAGGCGAAGAAATTGCTCGAGGTGAAACCGCAGGCCGCGAACTTCTCGGCAAAGCGTTCCAGGGTGTCGAGGCGGATCGGTTCGGAGCCTGAATAGGCCACGCGCCATGTGCTCAGGTCCAGACGCCCCAAGGCGGATTCGCTGACCCGCTCGCTGCACAGGCGGTAGGCGAAATCCGGGCCACCGCTGATGGTGCCGCGGTATTCGCTGATCGCTTCCAGCCAACGCAACGGCCGACCGAGGAAGTAGGCCGGCGACATCAACACACACGGCACGCCGCTGAAGATCGGTTGCAGCAGGCCGCCAATCAGGCCCATGTCGTGGTACAGCGGCAGCCAGCTGACAATCACGTCATCCGGGTTAAGGTCGATGCCGAAGCCGCGACGGATCAGCACTTCGTTGGCCACCAGGTTGCCGTGGCTGACTTGCACACCTTTGGGCAATGCAGTAGAGCCGGAGGTGTATTGCAAAAAGGCGATGTCGTCGGCGTGCAGCTCGGGTTCGACCCAGCCGTCGGCGAGCTGCGCATCGAGGGTGTCGACGCTCAGCACTGGCGGCGCGTTTTCGATCTGCGCCAGGCCATCGGCGAGGCTCGCGATGGTGAGCAGCAAACGCGGTTCGGCATCACCGATGATCGACAGCAAGCGCTCCTGATGATGCCGGCGCGTGGACTCCGGCGGATACGCCGGCACCGCGATAACCCCGGCGTACAGGCAACCAAAGAACGCTGCAACGTAGTCCGGGCCGCTGGGAAACAACAACACCGCGCGCTCGCCCAGCGCCGCATTGGCCTGCAAGGCGGCGGCGATGGTGCGGGCGCGTTGGTCCAGGTCACGGTAACTGAGCACAACGTTGTGCTCGGCGGTTTCGGCGAGGAAGCGCAGGGCCACCTGGTCCGGGGTCTGCGCGGCACGGCGTTGAAGGGACTGGACCAGTGTGCGGGGAAGTTCGAAGGCGTCCATCATGGGGGTTCCTGCCTGAAATCGGCTTACGGGAAAATCGGGAATTAGGGAGCGTTCAGCCGGCAGCCAGTTGCCGCGCCGCGCCATTGCGCCAGCGGGCCAGGTGCTCATCGGCGTAACGCCGCAGGCAGCGCAGCACAGCGCTTTCGTGCTGCACGAGGAAGAAGTGGTGGCCGTCGAACATGTCGAGGGAGAAGCCGCTGGCGGCGTCGGCCTGCCAGTCGAGCAACTGGTCGGCGCGCACGCTGTCTTGCTTGCCGCCAAACACATGGATCGGCATGCCCAGCGGCTCGCGCTGGCCGTAGGCGAAGCTGCCGCAGAGCAGGAAGTCGGCGCGCAGGATCGGCAGCATCAACTGCATCAGCTCGGGGTTGGCCAGCGCCTCTTCGGCGGTGCCCTGCAGTTCGCGCAGGCGGGCGATCAGTTGTGCGTCGGTCTTTTCGATGGCGTATTCGCTGACATCACGGCGCGCCGGGCCGGCGGTGCCGGAGGCGAATAACGCCAGCGGCGCGGGCACGCCACGTTCACGCAGGGCGTGGGCCAGCTCGAACGCCAGCAGGCCGCCCAGGCTGTGGCCGAACAAGGCATAGGGGCCGTTCAGGTCACGGCTGATTTCATCCGCCAGCTGCGCAGCCAAGGCCTTGATGTCGCGCTGCAACGGCTCATCCATGCGCATGCCGCGCCCGGGCAATTCCAGCGGACACACCTGCAACCAGTCCGGCAGAGCCCGGCGCCAACGCGCATAAACCATAGCGCTGGCACCCGAATAGGGCAGGCAAAACAGACGCAGTCGCGTGGAGGCACTCATCGAAGGGCTCCAAACGGAAACACGCTGTATGCACGATAAAAACCCATGTCGTCCTCCTGCGGGCGCTGATCCTTGGCCGTTTAGCTAACGGACCTGTCACCCAGAAGAACGGACGGCACCGGCAAATAATTAGTCGGCGCACAAGAGCGAGACGTGGTTCACACCGAACGAGAAAGCATAAGATTAGTTCGTCTTCTCATTTGACAATCATTATCATTAAGCATAATTTGTTGCCCGATGTGTAGGAGGCCTCAGCAAGGACGCCCTCCCCTAACCTCTTTTGCGACAAGGTGATTTCCATGACGGAACAAGTATCCACAGGCAGGTGCGACTCACCGCTTCTCCAGGCATTCGTCGACAATCGTTTGATTCTGGTGAAGATTGCAGCGCGCATTACCGGCTGCCGCTCGCGTGCCGAAGACGTCGTGCAGGACGCCTACTTCCGGCTGCAATCGGCGCCGACGATCACCTCATCGTTCAAGGCCCAATTGAGTTATCTGTTCCAGATCGTGCGCAACCTGGCGATCGATCACTACCGCAAGCAGGCCCTGGAGCTCAAATACTCCGGGACGGAGGAGGAAGGTTTGAATGTGGTCATTCACGGCGCATCACCAGAAACTTCCCACATCAATTTCAATACCCTGGACAACATCGCCGACGCCCTGACGGAGCTGCCGCAGCGCACCCGCTACGCGTTCGAGATGTACCGCCTGCACGGCGTGCCACAAAAGGACATCGCCAAGGAACTCGGCGTGTCGCCGACCCTGGTGAACTTTATGATTCGTGATGCACTGGTGCACTGCCGCAAGGTGTCGGGCAGCCACAGCGATACGTTTGCGCGCAGGGTTTAAAAACAGTGCAATTCCACTGTGGAGGGGGCTTGCTCCCTCCCACATTTTGATCTGTGCGCTGAACTCAGTGCGCGGGCATCACATCAATGCGGTACGGCTCGAAGATCTTCACCATCTGCCCGTTATCGCGCAGGCGCTTGAGCAACTCGGCAAACGCCGCGCCGGTAATCGGTGCCTTCGGGCGCAGTAATGCGTAGTGGTGGTACACCTGGTCAATTCGCTCCGAGACCAGGAACTGCCCGGCCACGTCCGCATTACGCACCATGAAATCACTCAAGTACGAACGCGTGACCAGCGCGATATCGGCACGCCCGCGCGCGACCATCAGCAGGTTGCTGTCATGGGAATAAGTCAACGTGGCGTTGAAGTGTTCGGCCATGTACTTGGGGTCGGGGTTGAAGTTGGCGAAGGCGTAGTGATAACCGCTGAACACGGCCAGACGCTTGCCCTTAAGGTCGGCAAAATAACGCTGGTCGCGACCGGCCTCACGCTGGGCGACGAAGATTTCCGCGTCTTCCAGGCCCATGTCGACGCTGGTGTGAGGAATCTCCTGCCAACCCCAATCAGGGTTCTCGAAGATCGCCATGTCGACCCGGCCTTGCTCGAAGTCGCGAAAACGCCGCGGGATGGAGGTCGGCACCAGCACAAACTGGTAGTCGCTTTGCGCGGCGTTGAGGGCTTCCACCAATTGCGGCAGTAAACCGGTGTCGGCACCTTGCTCAGGGCGTACGGTGTAGGGCGGAAAATGCGCGGCGCCGATCCTCACCAATTGCGCAGCCGAAGCCGGCATCCACCCCGCGGTGCCCAGTGCCCATAAAGTTAGTCCTGCAGCCAGCCGCCATGGCGAAAACATTGAGGCACACACCGTTTAATACTCTGATGGCGATAAGCTAGGCGTTTTTGTCAGGTGAGACAACTTTCCATCGGAAAATTAACGGCTTGCGCCTCAATCGGCCTTCAGCACCATCAGCAGGGCTTCTTCGGCCAATTGCTCCAGGGTCAGGCTACCTTGGGCGCGGAACCAGGTGGTGGTCCAGGACAATGCCCCGGTGAGGAAACGCCGGGTGATAAACACATCGCCCCTGATGTAACCCGCGGCCTTGGCCTCGCCCAGCACCTGCAACCAGATGTCCTCGTACACATCACGCAACGCCAACACCTGGGCCTGGCCATCGGCCGACAACGAACGCCACTCGTAGACCAGCACCGCCATGGCTTCGCCGCTGCCGCCCATGATCGACTGCAATTCGCAGCGAATCAGCGCCAACACGCGCTCACGCACGCTGTTCGCTTCCTCCAGTGAAGCGCGCATCATCGCGGTGTTGTAGTGGATGGTTTCCTCCATCACCGCGCGCAGGATCTCGTCCTTGCTCTTGAAGTGGTGAAAGATGCTGCCGGACTGAATACCCACCGCGCCAGCCAGGTCACGCACGGTGGTGCGCTCAAAGCCCTTGTTGCGAAACAGGTGAGCTGCGGTTTGCAGCAATTTGCCCCGGGCACTGTCGGGGTCGGTCAATTGGCCGGCATCGACCATGGCGCGCATCACCCGCAGGGCTTTTTGCTCATCCATGCCTGTCTCCTTCACTTGTGCGGACGTCTTGGGCGGCAATTTAGGCCGTGGCCGCCAACCAAGCAAGCGCTTGGGCAAAACTTGTGTGCAGAGTTTACAAACCAAGCGCTTGCTTGGTAGTCTCGGCACCAGCCATTCGAGGAAGGATTTCTCATGAGCAAGACGGTTCGTATCGGTTGCGCCAGCGCCTTCTGGGGTGACACCTGCACCGCCGCCGCCCAACTGGTCCACGGCGGCGCGCTGGATTACCTGGTGTTCGACTATTTGGCGGAAGTCACCATGTCGATCCTCGCCGGTGCGCGGATGAAGGATCCCCAGGCCGGCTACGCCACCGACTTCGTCGAAGTGCTCACGCCGTTACTCGCCGATATCCAGCGCCAGGGCATCCGCGTGATCAGCAACGCTGGCGGCATCAACCCCCACGCCTGCGCCGCCGCCCTGCAAGCGGCCTGCGACAAGGCGGGTGTACCACTGAAAATCGCCGTACTGCTGGGCGACGACCTGCAATCGCAGCTCAAACACCTGCACGGTATTACCGACATGTTCAACGGCGCACCGCTGCCGCCAATGTGCGTGTCCGCCAACGCCTACCTCGGCGCGCCAGGCATTGCCAAAGCACTTGAGCTGGGCGCCGACATCGTCATCACCGGCCGTGTGGTCGACAGCGCGGTGGTCAGTGCCGCGCTGGTGCACGAATTCAACTGGTCATGGCAGGATTACGACCGCCTCGCCCACGCCGCACTGGCCGGGCATATCATCGAATGCGGCGCGCAGTGCACCGGCGGCAACTTCACTGATTGGCGCGACGTGCCAGACTACGAGCACATCGGTTTTCCGATCGTCGAAGTCAGCGCCGACGGCCAGTTCACCGTGAACAAGGTCGACGGCACGGGTGGGCTGATCAGCGAACTCAGCGTGGCCGAACAGCTGCTGTATGAAATCGGCGACCCGCGCGCCTACCTGCTGCCCGATGTGATCTGCGATTTCAGCCAGGTCAAATTGCAGCAGCAAGGCAAAAACCAAGTGCGCCTGCACGGCGCCAAAGGTTTGCCGCCCACTCACCAGTACAAGGTCAGCGCCACCTACCCGGACGGTTTTCGCTGCACAGCCAGTTGCCTGATCGCCGGGATCGACGCAGTGGCCAAGGCCGAGCGGGTCAGCCAGGCGATCATCAACAAGACTTCGCAGCTGTTCAGCCAGCGCGGCTGGGCGCCTTACACCGAAGTGAACATTGAATTGCTCGGCAGCGAAGCCACCTACGGCGCCCACGCCCAGCGCCAGGATTGCCGCGAAGTGGTGGTGAAACTGGCGGTGCGCCACCCGAGCAAACAGGCCCTGGTGTTGTTCGCCCGCGAGATCGCCCAGGCAGCGACCGGCATGGCGCCGGGGTTAACCGGAATTGTCGGCGGGCGGCCGACGGTGTATCCGCTGATTCGGCTGTTTTCGTTCCTGATCGATAAATCTTCCTGCGCGCTGGTGATCGACTTCCAAGGCCAGCGCCACGCCCTTGAACTGCCCGCCGCTACGCCACTGGTCACCCCGGCTGCGCCGATTGATCCGCCCAAGCCCCAAGGCCGCGCCGATGCCAGCGTGCCGTTGGTGAAGCTCGCGGTGGCGCGCTCCGGCGATAAGGGTAACCACAGCAATATCGGCGTGATCGCCCGCCACCCCGACTACCTGCCGTGGATCGCCGAAGTGCTGACCCCGCAAGTGATCGTCGACTGGATGAGCCACGTGCTCGACCCCATCCACGGCCGCATCGAGCGCTGGTATTTGCCCGGCAGCCACAGCCTGAACTTCCTGCTGGAAAACGCCTTGGGCGGCGGCGGCATCGCCAGCCTGCGTATCGACCCGCAGGGCAAGGCTTTCGCCCAGCAACTGCTGGAAATCCCCATCGCCGTGCCACAACACATCGCCGATCAATTCAAATAAAGGAGCGTTGCCGTGGCCTTCAACTCAATCTTCAAAGCCGACCTGTTCCTGGGGCAAACCGTGATTGTGACCGGTGGCGGCAGCGGCATTGGCCGCTGCACCGCCCATGAGCTGGCGGCCCTCGGCGCCCGTGTGATCCTGGTGGGGCGAAAACCGGAAAAGCTGCAAAAGGTCACGGCAGAAATTGTCGAAGACGGCGGCACGGCGCATTGGCAGGCCTGCGATATTCGCGATGAAGAGGCGGTGAAGGCGCTGGTGGCACAGGTTATTCACGCACATGGGCCGATTCACGGGCTGGTGAATAACGCGGGCGGCCAATACCCGTCGCCACTGGCCTCGACCAATCAAAAGGGTTTTGAAACCGTGCTGCGTACCAACCTGGTCGGAGGCTTCCTGATGGCGCGAGAAGTGTTCAACCAGTCGATGAGCAAACACGGCGGCGCCATCGTCAACATGCTCGCCGACATGTGGGGCGGCATGCCCGGCATGGGCCACTCGGGCGCAGCGCGCTCAGGCATGGACAACTTCACCAAGACCGCCGCCTTCGAATGGGGTCACGCCGGCGTGCGCGTCAACGCCGTGGCGCCGGGCTGGATTGCCTCCAGCGGCATGGACACCTACGAAGGCGCGTTCAAGGCGGTGATCCCGACCCTGCGTGAACACGTGCCGCTCAAGCGTATCGGCACTGAATCGGAAGTCAGCGCGGCCATCGTGTTTCTGCTCAGCCCCGCCGCCGCGTTCATCAGCGGCAGCACCTTGCGTATCGACGGCGCCGCCAGCCTGGGCAGCCGGGCCTGGCCACTGCAAAAAGCGCAATCGCCGAGCGAGCCGTTCAATGGCTTCCACCGCGCCTACCTGCCCGACGTGCTCAAGGCGGAGCAATAAAGCATGCCGATGATTGAAACCCTGATCGACGCGCACAGCGCGCAATTCGCACAGAACCGTGAAGCCATGCTGGCAAGCATCCAGCAGCTGCGCCAACTCGAACATAACGTGCTGGCCAAGGCTCAGGAGGCCAAACCCAAGTTCGACAAGCGCGGCCAATTGCTGCCCCGCGAGCGCCTCAACCTGCTGCTCGACCCCGGCGCGCCCTTCTTGGAATTGGCCAGCCTGGCCGGCTACACACTCCACGACGACAAAGACGGCAGCGCGGCCGGTGGCGGCTTGATCGCCGGCATCGGCTACGTCAGCGGCGTGCGCATGCTGGTGGTGGCGAACAACAGCGCGATCAAGGGCGGGACTATTTCCCCCACCGGGCTGAAAAAATCCCTGCGCCTGCAACAGATCGCCATGGAAAACAAACTGCCGGTGGTGACCCTGGCCGAAAGCGGCGGTGCCAACCTCAACTACGCCGCCGAGATTTTCGTCGAAGGCGCGCGCAGTTTTGCCAACCAGGCGCGCATGTCGGCCATGGGCCTGCCGCAGATCACCGTGGTGCACGGCTCGGCCACGGCGGGTGGCGCGTATCAGCCGGGGCTGTCGGATTACGTGGTGGTGGTGCGCGGCAAGGCCAAGCTGTTTCTCGCCGGGCCGCCGCTGCTCAAGGCCGCCACCGGTGAAGTGGCGACGGATGAAGCGCTCGGCGGCGCCGAAATGCACGCGCAAACCGCCGGCACCGCCGAATACCTGGCAGAAAACGATGCAGATGGCGTGCGCATCGTGCGTGAAATCGTCAGCCTGTTGCCGTGGGACGCTCGCCTGCCGCTCGCGCCCGAGCGCACTTACACAGAGCCGCTGTATCCCATCGAAGAGCTGCTGGGGCTAATCCCCGACGACCCGAAAAAACCCTACGACGTGCGCGAAATCCTTGCGCGCCTGGCCGACGGTTCCAACTTCCTCGAATTCAAGGGCGAGTTCGACGCCCACACCGTCTGCGGCCACTTGCATATTCAAGGCCGCGCCGTCGGCGTGCTCGGTAACAACGGCCCGATCACGCCCAAAGGCGCCAGCAAGGCTGCGCAGTTTATCCAGCTGTGCGATCAGAGCCGCACGCCGCTGTTGTTCCTGCACAACACCACCGGCTTCATGGTCGGCACCGAGTCGGAGCAACAGGGCGTGATCAAACACGGCGCGAAGATGATCCAGGCGGTGGCCAACGCGCGCGTGCCTAAACTCACCGTGGTGGTCGGCGGCTCCTACGGCGCCGGCAACTACGCAATGTGCGGCCGTGGCCTGGACCCGCGGTTTATCTTCGCCTGGCCCAACAGCCGCACGGCGGTGATGGGCGGCGCCCAGGCGGGCAAGGTGCTGCGCATCGTCACCGAGGCCAAACAATTGAAGGACGGCCTGGTGCCCGACCCCAAGGTGCTCGACATGCTGGAACAGGTCACCGCGCAGAAACTCGACAGCCAGTCCACCGCGCTCTATGGCAGCGCGAATCTGTGGGACGACGGGCTGATTGATCCACGCGATACCCGCACGCTGCTGGGTTACCTGCTGGATATTTGCCATGAAGCAGAGGTGCGGCAGTTGCAACCCAACAGCTTCGGCGTAGCACGCCTCTAACGTGATCGTTCCCACGCTCCGCGTGGGAACGCAGCCCAGGACGTTCCGCGTCCCCACAGGGAGAACAACAACAATGGTCTTCACCCAGGAACATCAGGAACTGCGCCGCACCGTCCGCGCCTTCGTCGACCGCGAGATCAACCCGTATGTGGATGAATGGGAAAAAGCCGGGCGCTTTCCCATCCACGCCATCTTCCGCAAGGCCGGCGACCTCGGCCTGCTGGGCATTTCCAAGCCGGAAAAATTCGGCGGCATGGGCCTGGACTACAGCTATTCCATCGTCGCCGCCGAAGAGTTCGGCACCATTCGCTGCGGCGGCATCCCCATGTCCATCGGCGTGCAGACCGACATGTGCACCCCCGCCCTCGCCCGCTTCGGCTGCGATGAACTGCGCGACGAGTTCCTGCGCCCGGCCATCAGCGGCGAGCAAGTGGGTTGCATCGGTGTCTCGGAAACCGGCGCCGGCTCCGACGTGGCCGGGCTGAAAACCCATGCACGCAAGGACGGCGGCGACTACGTGATCAACGGCAGCAAAATGTGGATCACCAATTCACCCAGCGCCGACTTCATCTGCCTGCTGGCCAACACCTCCGACGACAAACCGCATATCAACAAGTCGCTGATCATGGTGCCGATGAACACGCCAGGCATCAGCGTCAGCCCGCCACTGGAAAAACTCGGCATGCACAGCTCCGAGACCGCCCAGGTGTTCTTCGACGGCGTGCGCGTGCCGCAGCGCAACCGCATCGGCCACGAAGGCGCGGGCTTCATGATGCAAATGCTGCAGTTCCAGGAAGAACGCCTGTTTGGCGCGGCCAACATGATCAAGGGCCTGGAGTACTGCATCGACAGCACCATCGACTACTGCAAGGAGCGCCAGACCTTCGGCAAGGCGCTGATCGACAACCAGGTCATCCACTTTCGCCTGGCCGAACTGGCCACCGAAATCGAATGCCTGCGCGCGCTGGTCTACCAGGCCACCGAGCAATACATCAAAGGCCAGGACGTGACCCGCCTGGCCTCCATGGCCAAGCTCAAGGCCGGGCGCCTGGGCCGCGAAGTCAGCGACAGCTGCCTGCAATACTGGGGCGGCATGGGTTTTATGTGGGACAACCCGGTCGCCCGCGCCTATCGCGACGTGCGGCTGGTGTCGATTGGCGGCGGCGCCGACGAGATCATGCTGGGCATCATCTGCAAACTGATGGGCACCCTGCCGGGGAAAAAATCATGAATACCCTGCTGCTCGAACCGCATAACGGCGTGCTGCACATCACCCTCAACCGCCCGGCGAATCGCAATGCCATGAGCTTGGAGATGGTTAACGAACTGCGTGCGGTGCTGGCGCAACTGGACAGCCAGGTGCGCGCGCTGGTGATCAGCGGCGCCGGCGGGCACTTCTGTGCCGGGGCGGATGTGAGGGACATGGTCACGGCGGGCGATCGGATGCAGGCGTTGAACCGAGCATTCGGCACATTGCTGCAAGAGGTCGAAGCCGTGCCGCAGGTGGTGATCGTGGTGCTGCAAGGTGCGGTGCTGGGCGGTGGGTTTGGGCTGGCGTGTGTGAGTGACATTGCGATTGCCGATCATCAGGCGCAATTCGGTTTGCCGGAAACCAGCCTGGGGTTGTTGCCGGCGCAGATTGCGCCGTTTGTGGTGAAGCGCATTGGCCTGACCCAGGCGCGGCGGTTGGCGCTGACGGCGGCGCGATTTGATGGGGTTGAGGCGCTGCGGTTGGGCGTGGTGCATTTTGCCGAGAGCGACGCGCAGGCGTTGGCTGAGCGGTTGGACGAGGTGTTGGGGCAGGTATTGCGGTGTGCACCGGGTGCGAATGGGCGGACTAAAGCGCTGCTGCTGGCCAGTGCGGATGAGCCGCTTGAGACGGTGTTGGATCGTGGGGCGCAGTGGTTTGCTGAGGCGGTGAAGGGTGTGGAGGGTATAGAGGGGACGCAGGCTTTTGTGCAGAAGCGTAAGCCGGGGTGGGCTCGATGAACGGTGTGTATATCCGTTATTTGGGTGATGGCTTGGATTGGTTCCGCCCTTACGGCGGGTCACTTTTGAAAGAGCCCAAAAGTAACCAAAAGGCTCTTGCCCCACCACTCGGCACCTCGCCTCCGGCTCGGTGTGCCCTCACGCAGGCTTTGGAGCGGGGGCCGCCGCGATGGGCCATCCATGGCCCAGCGCGGCTAAACCGGCGTCCTGCCGGTTTACCCCCGCTCCAAAGCCTGCGTTCGGCCAGCGTGGTTTAACGGGGCGCCTAAAATCAAGATCAAAATCTACAGCACGGCGGCCTAGTAGCCGACCTGAGTGGTTAGATCAAAAGCAAAGGCGAGGCGGCCTGACAGCCGACCTGATCTTGGAAACTGAACTGGGTTAACTGTGGGAGGGGCTTGCTCCCGATGGCGGTGTGTCAGTTGAAGCATCTGGTGAATGGCCCACCGCATTCGCGAGCAAGCCCGCTCCCACATTTTGAGCTCAGTACATCAGGTAGATGTGTGTACTCGGTCAATGTGGGAGCTGGCTTGTCGGGCCGCCGAACCGCTGCGAAGGCATCAACTCGGTGTACCTGATGTACCGAGGTGTCTGCATCGCAGGCAAGCCAGCTCCCACAGAAAAGCAACTCTGCTTCTGATCTGTTTTTGCTGTGCTGTTGCCCTGCTTCTGCTTCAACCACTCAGGTCGGCTACTAGGCCGCCGTGCTGTAGATTTTGATCTTGATCTGACAGGCCCCGTTAACCACGATGGCCGCAAGTAGGCACGGTGGAGCGGGTAAACCGGCAGGGATGCCGGTTTAGCCGCGCTGGGCCAGGGATGGCCCATCGCGGCGACCCGCGGAGCCGGGCCGGAGTGCGGGCACACCGAGCCTAGGCGAGGTGCCGAGTGGTGGGGCAAAGACCTTTTGGTTACTTTTGGGGCGTTTGCCAAAAGTGACCCGCTGTAAGAGCGGAACCCTAAGCGGCCGTTACCGCAGAAATGGATATGTACTCGACCGACGGGAAAAAAAAGATGCCCAATTTCACCAAGATCTTAATAGCCAACCGCGGCGAAATCGCCTGCCGCATCCAACGCACCGCCCAGTCCTTGGGCTACAGAACCGTGGCCATCTACAGCGACGCCGACGCCCAAGCCCTACACGTGCAAATGGCCGACGAAGCCATCAACATCGGCCCCGCCCCAGCCCAGCAGTCGTACCTCAACATCGTGGCCATCCTCAAAGCAGCCAAAATCACCGGCGCCGACGCTATCCACCCCGGCTACGGCTTCCTCTCTGAAAACCCCGACTTCGCCCTGGCCTGCCAACACGCCAACATCACCTTCATCGGCCCCAGCGCAGAAGCCATCAACCTGATGGGCAGCAAACGCCTGTCCAAACTCGCCATGCTCGAGGCCGGCGTGCCCTGCATCACCGGCTACCAAGGCAACCAGCAAGACGACGCCACCTTGCACCAACAGGCCCAGCGCATCGGCTACCCCCTGATGATCAAAGCCAGCGCCGGCGGCGGCGGTCGCGGCATGCGCCTGGTCCACGACAGCAGCCAACTGCTCGACCAACTGCGCACCGCCCGTTCTGAAGCCATGAACGCCTTCGGCAGCGACGAACTGATCCTGGAACAAGCCCTGATCGCCCCGCGCCACGTCGAAATCCAACTGTTCGGCGACAGCCACGGCAACCTCATCTACTTGGGCGAACGCGACTGCTCGATCCAGCGTCGCCACCAGAAAGTCATCGAAGAAGCCCCCTGCCCCGTGATGACGCCCGAGCTGCGCCACGCCATGGGCGAAGCCGCCCTCAAGGCCGGGCGCGCCGTAAATTACGTGGGTGCCGGCACCGTGGAATTCCTGCTCGACCGCAGCGGCCGCTTCTACTTCCTGGAAATGAACACCCGCCTGCAAGTCGAACACCCCGTCACCGAGCTGATTACCGGCCTCGACCTGGTGGCTTGGCAACTGCACATCGCCGCCGGCGAGCACCTGCCACTCAAACAAGCCGACGTGACCCTGAGCGGCCACGCCATGGAAGTACGCCTGTACGCCGAAGACCCAGCCCAGGGCTTTGTGCCGCAAACCGGCGAAGTGCTGCGCTGGGAGCCCGCCGCGGGTGTGCGGGTTGACCATGGCGTACTCGAAGGCCAGCGCATCAGCCCGTTCTACGACGCCATGCTTGGCAAGGTCATTGCCCACGGCGCCACCCGCGAAGAGGCCCGGCGCAAACTGCTGCGCGCGGTGCAGGACACTGTGTTGCTGGGCGTGACCACCAATCAGCGCTTGCTCGCCGATCTACTCAAACACCCGGACTTTGTCGACGGCGATTTCAGCACCGACTTTATCGCCAGGCACTTCAACGAAATCCCGCGCCAGGTCGCGACACACGAACAGATCGCCCTGGCCGCCGCGCTGTTTTATCACCACAGCGCCAGCCCCCACCGCCAAGGTTTATCCGGCTGGCGCAACAACGCCAACGCACCGTGGACCTATCGCCTGGGCATCAACGACGAGGCCCACGAAGTCGCCGTCAGCGTCCTCGAAAACAACCACCTGCAGGCCAACGGCGTCGACATCAGCCACCTCAGCACCGACGACCGCTGGGCAACCGTGGTCATCAACGGCATCCGCCGTCGCACCGCCTATCACCTCGACGACACCCAGCTATGGCTGCCCGGCGTGAAGATAATCAACCAAACCCAACAAGTCGCCAGCCGCCAGGGTGACGCTGGCAGCGGCACCGTCAAGGCGCCGATGGACGGCGCCATTGTCGATATACGGGTAAGCGCCGGTGACACCGTCACCAAAGGCCAACTGCTGCTGGTGCTCGAAGCGATGAAAATGGAGCACCCGCTGACGGCCGGCATCGATGGGGTGATCAAAGGCGTACAGGTGAACGCCGGCGATCAAGTGCGTAATCGCCAGGTTTTACTGGAGATTGAAAAGGCCTAGGCGGAACTACACGGCTTGGCTACGCTCTATCCCCATCAGGAAGGGAAGAGCATGGGAACCTGCACGATGCCTCATTGGCTGATTATTGACCTTGAAGCCACAACGGATGAAGGCGGCTGGCCCGTGACGGAGATGGAAGTCATCGAGATCGGCGCGAGCCTGGTAAACCGCCAGGGCCGCGAGCTGGATCACTTCCAGCGCTTTGTGCGGCCGCTGCGTCGGCCATTGCTGACGCCCTTCTGTCGCCAACTCACGCATATCACCCAGGCCAACATCGACGGCGCTGCGCCGATGACCGAGGTGTGGCCATTGTTCGAGCGCTGGTTGGGCCAGCACCACGCACGCCTGGAAGGCTGGGCCAGCTGGGGTGACTACGACCGCAAGCAGCTTGAGCTCGAATGGCAACGCCATGGCCTGGCCAGCGCGCTCGCGCAAACGCCGCATGTGAACCTCAAGCAGCGCTTCGCCAAGGCGCGGCGCCTGGATAAGCCATTGGGGCTTAACGGCGCCCTGCAATTGGCGGGGATGCAGTTCAACGGCCAGCAACACCGCGCGCTGGAGGATGCACGCAACACCGCACGCCTGCTGCCGTTGATTTTACCGGTCTAGGCAGCTCCCCTGGCCTTGGGCATACTGGCCGACCTTTGCAGACCCTTTTCCGAGGATTCACCCATGTTTAAAGTCAACGAATACTTCGACGGCACCGTCAAGTCGATCGCTTTCGGCACCGCTGAAGGCCCGGCGACCATCGGCGTAATGGCCCCGGGTGAATACGAATTCGGCACCGCCCAGCGTGAAATCATGCACGTGGTGTCTGGCGCCCTGACCGTGAAACTGCCGGACGCCGACTGGGAAACCTTCGCCGCCGGCAGCCAGTTCAACGTGCCAGCCAACAGCAAGTTCCAGTTGAAGGTCGCCGTAGACACCGCTTACCTGTGCGAATATCGCGGCTAAGCGTTCGTCCGATGAAAAAAATGCCCGTCTCGCAGGAGACGGGCATTTTTTATGGGCGCAAGAATCTACTCGAGGATTGTCACCGGCATGCCGACTTCCAGGCGCCCAGGGCTATCGTTGACCAGGTTCTGGCCGAACATCACGTCGCCGTCCTGCTCACGGTAGGTCTTTAGGGTGGTCAACGGTTCGCGGTCAGCGCTGCGTTCACCGCTGGCCGGGTCGATGGTGGTGAGGATGCAGCGTGAACAGGACTTGACCACGCGAAACTCCACATCGCCGATGCGCACGCGTTTCCAGCCGTCTTCGGCGAAAGCTTCGCCGCCTTCAATCACCAGGTTAGGGCGAAAACGCAGCATTTCCATGGGGCGGCCGATACGCTGGGACAGGTCGTCCAACGAGGCCTGACCGATCAGCAGCAGCGGGAAGCCGTCGGCGAACCCGACCTTATCATCGTCCCTGCCGTAGCCATCCTGAGTGGTGCGTGCACGTTCCACCGGCACCTGCACCAGCCGCGTGGGTTTGCCGATAAAACTGCTGACCCAGGCCGCCGCCGCGTCGCCCGCATCCGGCACGCGCAAGGTGTCGCGCCAGATGGTCACGCCGCGCAACTCGGCATCACTGCCGGGCAGCGCCACGTCCAGCGGCGCGAAACCGGGTGAGCTCAGGGTCAAGCCCCCGGTGCTGTTCCACAACGCCGACAACTGGCTCATCTTCGCCACGGCGCGTTGCGTGAGAAAGCGCCCGCTGGCTTCATCCACCAGCATCCAGCGTCGATCCCCGCCCAGCCCGAGTGTATCCAGGCCGATCTGCTGCAAGGCTTCGCCCTTGCCGGACTTCAAGGGGTAACGGTACAACGCGCTGAGACGAAGCATGGGCCTGCTTTCCTGAGGGGCAAAGCCGTCACCCTAAGGTCAAGCGGGCACTTCGTCCAGCATCAAGCGTTGACGCACCACATCCACCAGCTTGTCGGGCTGGAATTTGGACAGGAAGTTATCGCAACCGACCTTCTTGACCATCGAGTCGTTGAAGCTGCCCGACAGCGAGGTGTGCAACACCACGTACAGGCTACGCAGGCGCGGGTCGTTGCGGATTTCGGTGGTCAGGCGGTAGCCGTCCATCTCGGGCATTTCGGCGTCGGTGAAGATCATCAGCAGTTTGTCGGTCATCACCTGGCCACTGTCGGCCCACGCCTTGAGCATGTTCAGCGCCTTGAGGCCGTCACTGGCGATGTGCATCTTCACGCCGAGCTGCCCGAGGGTGTCGCGCAGTTGCGACAGGGCCACATTAGAGTCGTCCACCAGCAGCACTTCGCGGCCACGGGCGCGCTCCAGCACCGGGTCTTCGAGTTTTTCGCGGGAGACCTTGGCGTTGTACGGCACGATTTCGGCGAGGACTTTTTCCACGTCGATAATTTCCACCAACTGGTCATCGACCTTGCTGATGGCCGTGAGGTAATGCTGACGCCCGGCGCTGGCCGGTGGCGGCAGGATGGCTTCCCAGTTCATGTTGACGATGCGGTCCACGCCGCCCACCAAAAACGCCTGCACCGAACGGTTGTACTCGGTGACGATAATCGTACTGTTGGGGCCCGGCACCAGCGGGCGCATGCCGATAGCTTGGGACAAGTCGATCACCGGCAAGGTCTGACCACGCAGGTTGACCACACCGCACACGAACGGGTGGCGCTGGGGCATCAAGGTCAGCTTGGGCAGTTGCAAGACTTCCTGCACCTTGAACACGTTGATTGCGAACAGCTGACGCCCGGCCAGGCGAAACATAAGAATCTCCAGGCGATTCTCACCCACCAGTTGCGTGCGTTGATCTACCGTGTCGAGAATGCCGGCCATTAAAAGCTCCTGATGTGGGATTGTGCTGTTCACTTAAGGCTAGTTATCGGCGGCAAGCGCCAGACCTTGACCCCCGTAAAATGCCACGTAAATTCATTGATGTCACACTGACATCATGCTTTACTTCAGCAGCCTCTCCAAACGGCATTACAGCAACGTCGCGCGACCTTCAAATCGACGCGAGGTTCCGCTGCGTAAGGGATTCCCCTATGCACAATCAGGCCCAACCTGATATTCGCGATATCTAATAGCCATTAATGTGACGCCATTCTCATTGCATGAATGGAGTCAGGCTTTTGTTTGCCATCCCAAGCCCTCGGCCCACGGGTCTTTCAGAGACTCACGTGGCGGCAACTGAAGTTGTGCAGTCGCCCCGGATACGGCGGGACGTGCGCGGCATTTGTGATCATTCAAGTATCGGTCCTACTGAAATTTCAGAACGGGGCTACAGATTGCAGTCATATTTCAGCGGTAGTTTTACGCCATTCACCCGGTGCGGCATCTCATCACCCGACCTTATGTTGTGGAGACTTGCATGATGAATAACGCAAATGAATGGCAAACCGCTCTTCCAGAGTTCTTGCTCGAAGCCGAAATGCTCCTGGCGAAGTCAGAAGAGTGCTTGAACCACTTGCATCTGATTCGCAACGACAGCGACGCCATCGACTGCATGAAAATCAGCCTGAGCAAACTGGCGGAAAAGGCCGAAGGCCTGGCCCTGCAGGCGATCAGTGAGTTTTCTCGGCACATTCAATACCTCATTGCCAATGCCGCAAGCCCCATGGAGCTGCATGACCAGGCATTGAACGCCTTGCATGACTGCCTGACGCTATTGGCTTGGCAACTGGAACTGATTGACACCCGAACCGGAGAGTTGGCCCTGGATGAAAGCGAGCAAACTAAATTGATTGCGACAGTCACCTTGCAGATCCCACAAAAAGACTTCGGATATAAACCTCCGCAGCGTCTGCATCACACGTCTTGACGCGTTGTAAGGTCGCATTTAATCGGTGAGTTAGCTAAAAATGACGTCAATATCAATTAGCCATCAGCGCTATAACTCTACAAACCCACTTAATTAATACAACTGCCTACTCGTTGAACTCTGGGACTCCTAAATGTCGGGATTAGGGCCCAGGGCATTTGTGCGTGGCTAATAAGCAGGGAAGTGAGGTGCCAGGCGACCAACGGTAATAGTGGTGGTACTATGCCCCGCTCAAAGTGACTCAACTTCACTGTGTACAAAAATATGTTTCGGCACCGCATTCCAAACAGAGCCCTGTCAGCCGCCGTGACCGGTCTTCCCGCAGCGAACCTTGATTGGCTCCATCCGCTATGTACGCCAGCCTGAAGTCACTCATCGCAAGATCCGTGTCCCGCAGCAATGCCCGTCGCATCGTTCTCGCCCTGTGCCTTTGCTCATTGCTGGTCAGCCTATGGGCCTACACCCGTTCGGCGCCGCTGCCGTTATTGATCCTGCTGCTCAACCTGGCCACATTGCTGGTGGTAGGCCTGCAACAGTGGAGCTCACGCAAATCGATAAAATTCCAGCCACAGGAATTGGCCGATCGCTTGCTGCAAGTCCAGGAAAACGAACGCCATCGCCTCAGCCGCGAATTGCATGACGACATCGGCCAACTGCTCACCGCCGCCAAGCTGCAAAGCGAATGGCTCAAGCGCCGCCTGCCGGACGACCTGCAAAGCCAATGCACGGTGCTGTGCAACACCCTCAATGAAACCCTGGCGAAGGTGCGCGACGTGTCCGCCATTCTCAACCCAAGACAGCTGGCCAGCCTGGGTTTAGAGGCCAGCCTGCGCGCGCACCTGCTCAAGACCTTGGAAAACACCCCCATCCACTGGAGCCTGGAATGCCAGCAACGGCTGACCGGTATCCCGGAAGAAATGGCCGTGGCGGCCTTTCGCATCACCCAGGAAGCGGTGACCAACATGCTTCGCCATGCCCAGGCGCACAACTTGCTGGTACGCCTGCAACGCCTGCCCGAAGGCCTGTCGCTGATGATCTGCGATGACGGCCTGGGCTTCTCGCCTGCCATCAACCCAGGCCTGGAAGGCCAACGGGGCATGGCCGGTATGTCCGAGCGGATAGATCAGTTGGGGGGCACTTTGTCCGTCAACAGCCAGCCTGGCAAAGGGACAAGGATCGACGCGCTTTTCCCCTGGGCGCCCCGCGCCCTCGAACGGGCCAGTTCCCCTAAGGTTCTCGAGTGACCTGCAATTTACTCCTGGTGGATGACCACGCACTGATTCGGGCCGGCGTACGCGCGCTGATCCAGGACACGCCCGGCTACACCGTGATCGGCGAGGCCAGCGATGGTGCGCAGCTGCTGGAAAAATTCAGCACCCTGCAACCGGATATCGTGCTGCTGGACCTGTCGATGAAGCACATGGGTGGCCTGGACGCCTTACAGCAACTCAAAGCGGCCTACCCCAAGAGCAAGGTGCTGATCCTGTCGATGCACACCGACCCGGAGCTGATCATGCGTGCACTGGAATCCGGTGCCCATGGCTACCTGCTCAAAGACACCACCGCCAACGAGCTGGAACACGCCCTGCTGGCCTTGCGCAACAACGAGCGTTACCTGAGCCCGGCGATTGCTCACACGGTGATCAACCAGGCGTTGATCCGCAGCCAGGGCCCGACCTCCCCCGCCGCCCACAGCCACAACCTCACGGCGCGCCAATTGGAAATTCTACGGCTGATCGTGCGCGGCAAATCCACCCGGGAAATCGCCCACGGCCTGGGCTTGAGCATCAAGACCGTGGAAGCGCATCGCTCGCAGATCATGAAACGCCTGCAGATTTTCGACGTGGCGGGCCTGGTGTTATTCGCCGTTCGCGAGCAGATCATCAGCCTGGACGACTAGCGGCGAATTCACCGGAAGGTGCACGCGCAGGGCTTTAGGCAGTGCCGCAAAACGCAAATCATCGCCCTTCAGCGGCTCGCCATCCAAGTTGATGTACAGCCCTTCCGCTACCTTAATCTCAACCCAGGGCAGGCGCGCGCGCACAAACATGTTGTCCAGGCCCCAGCCCTCGCTCATCAGCGTAAGCAACGTACCGACCACTTCCTGAGGCGCCGGCAGGATACTGATATCCAGCAAGCCATCATCGGCCAACGCGCCTGGGCACAGCACATGCCCACCGCCCGCCTGGCGGCCGTTACCGATGCCCAGCGCGAGCAAGTCGCCTTTCCAATGGAAACCCGGCCCTTCCAGTTCGCCATACGCCGCCTTCAATTCGCTGAAACGCGTCAGGCCGGTGAACAGGTAAGCCGCGCCGCCCAGCACTTTTTTGAGGTCTTCGGAGGTGTTGGCGGTGACCTGGCTGCCGAAACCGCCCGTGGCCATATTGAGGAATATTTGCCCGCCAGCCTGGCCGAGGTCGATGGCCCGTGGCGGCACATCCAACAGCGCCAGCGCCTCGGCCGGCTGCAGCGGCACGCCGGCAGCTTTGGCAAAATCATTGGCGGTGCCCAGGGGCATCAGCACCAGGCTGGCGTCGGTCTTGGCCAAGGCCATGGCCTCGGCCACATCGCGCAAGGTGCCGTCGCCGCCGCCGGCAATCAAATGGGTATAGCCGTCGGCCAAGGCCTCGTTGACCAGGCGCTGGGCGTCGCCGCCCTCCCACGTCACGCGCACCGCCAGCTCCCAGCCCTGTTCACGCCGGGCCTGCACGGCGGCGCGCACGTCCTCGTTGAGGGCTTGCTTGCCGTGCAGGATCAACAGTGCCTTGTGGGTGGTCATGGGGAAATCTCCTGGGTTCAAAGGTGCTTGAAGGATGTGGACATTTGCCGGAGGGAAAAAAGCCATCGGGGTTGCAAATTAGTTGTTCAGCTAGAAGTTATCCATCGCGTTGCACATCGACAGCTTGCCTTGGGGTACAGGTTCTACAGCGTCCCACTGCTTGCCGTCTGCAGACGTTCATCCAACTGGATCGAACAATTTGCCCAAAGGGTCGCCTTCACCAGGTAGTGCGCCCCAGGCCGTCGGTCATCGACGAAGCGCAGCCGCCCAGCCCTGCCAGCGCCAGCATCAAAGCGGCGCCGTACCGTCCATTGCGTGTGGTGTTCATCCCTGTTTCCTTTTGATTAAGCGTTAACGGCGGCCTTCGCACACCGGTGATTCACTGATGCGTCCGGTCTTGCACAGGTCGAGTTTATCTTTGCGTTTGAAGCCCGCATCCTTCATGCAGTAGAAGCGCGTCAGCCTGATATCGACGGGCGATGCGTCTCCCGCACCGTCCAGGTTGGTGTACCCACAGGCACGCATGGCGGTTTTTACACCGTCAAGGGATACACCGGATCTGTACCATTTCGAGAAGTCTGGCGGCGGCGGTTGAAAGGGGGTACAGCCGCTGAGCGCAAAAGCGCTGATGAGGACGTAGATAGCAGCGCAAGACGGCCGCAAACCAGACGGTTTTATTCCAACGAGCGCGAGGAAAGACATTCTTCATCCTTGTGAGTGCAACGTCCTACAGGTGCAGGATTGGTCATCACAAAGACGCAAAAGTGCCCTGCCTATGCAGGGCACTTGTGACACGACCCGCAAGGTTTCGGGCAACTGTGGGAGCTGGCTTGCCTGCGATGGCATCACCTTGGTTTGGGTAGATTGAGTACATATCCGTTGCTGCGGTAACGGCGGCTTAGGGTTTCGCTCTTACAGCGAGTCACTTTTGGCAAACGCCCCAAAAGTAACCAAAAGGTCTTTGCCCCACCACTCGGTGCCTCGCTAAGGCTCGGCATGCCCGCACTCCGGCCCGGTTCCGCGGGTCGCCGCGATGGGCCATCCTTGGCCCAGCGCGGCTAAACCGGCATCCCTGCCGGTTTACCCGCTCCACCGTGCCTACTTGCGGCCATCGTGGTTAACGGGGCCTGTCAGATCAAGATCAAAAGCAAGAGCACGGCGGCCTAGTAGCCGACCTGAGTGGTTGAAGCAAAAGCAGATCAGAAGCAGAGCTGCTTTTCTGTGGGAGCTGGCTTGCCTGCGATGCAGACACCTCGGTACATCAGTAAGACACAGTTGATGCCTTCGCAGCGGTTCGGCGGTCCGACAAGCCAGCTCCCACATTTGACCGAGTACACACATTTAACTGATGTACTGAGCTCAAAATGTGGGAGCGGGCTTGCTCGCGAATGCGGTGAGTCAGCCACCAAGTGCATCAACTGACACACCGCCTCGCTTTCGCTTTTGATCTAACCACTCAGGTCGGCTACTAGGCCGCCGTGCTGTAGATCTTGATCTTGATTTTGATCTTAGGCGCCCCGTCAACCACGCTGGCCGAACGCAGGCTTTGGAGCGGGGGTAAACCGGCAGGACGCCGGTTTAGCCGCGCTGGGCCAAGGATGGCCCATCGCGGCGGCCCCCGCTCCAAAGCCTGCGTGAGGGCACACCGAGCCACAGCGAGGTGCCGAGTGGTGGGGCAAGAGCCTTTTGGTTACTTTTGGGCTCTTTTCAAAAGTGACCCGCTGTAAGAGCGGAACCAATAGCGGCCATCACCCAAATAACGGATATGCCCCTCAGCGCCCCCCCACGACAACCACAGCACCCAACCCATAAAAAGATGTGTAGATACCTATGCGCATCGCAGACAAACCAGCTCCCACAGAAAAGCCAGCCAACAACGTCGGACAGGTGCAGCCACCCACGTCAGCTCTTGTGCAACTTACTCATCAACTGCGCCTCAGCCTGGGTCAACCCACACGACTGCGTCAGCTCATCCACCGTCGCGCCCATGCCCACCAGCTTCGCCGCCTGGGCGAATGACAGGCTTGAGGGGTCACGCTGTTCGATCTGCGCCAGCTTGTCCGGCAAGGGCCCGAGGATCGCGCGCAGTTCATGCACCTCGTCCCCGACCTTCACCGCACTCTGCTGGAAGTGATCCACGCGCTTGACCAGGTCCAGAATGCGCCGGTCACGCACGGCATCGCGCTCGGCTTGTTGCTGGGCCGATTCTCGTTGCTGGCGCATAGAGCGCAGCAGGAACGCCACCGTCCCGGCCCACAACAGGGCCAGGACAATCACCGCCGCTTCAAAAAACAATCAGATGCTCTCCAGATCCTGCCATTCTTCTTCGCTCATCATCTTGTCCAGCTCAACCAGAATCAGCAGTTCGCCATTCTTGTTGCACACGCCCTGGATAAACTTGGCGGATTCTTCGTTGCCCACGTTCGGCGCGGTTTCCACTTCCGATTGGCGCAGGTAAACCACTTCAGCCACGCTGTCGACCATGATCCCGACCACTTGCTTGTCGGCTTCGATGATGACGATACGGGTGTTGTCGTTGACTTCGGTCGGCACCAGGCCAAAACGCTGGCGGGTGTCGATCACCGTCACCACGTTGCCGCGCAGGTTGATGATGCCCAGCACGTAGCTTGGCGCACCCGGCACCGGCGCGATCTCGGTGTAGCGCAGCACTTCCTGCACGCGCATCACGTTGATGCCGTAGGACTCATTGTCCAGCTTGAAGGTTACCCATTGCAGGATTGGATCATCGACCAAACCTTGTGCGGTTGCTGACTTGTTCATTTCTCGGACCCCTTCAAATGCCGCTCAACACGGCGTGTGTACTTCGCTGACCGCACTCGCATGCGGGCCTTATTGTTCAATCACTGCGTTTGTTCTGCGCCATCGACTTGACCGCGCCGCTGGCGATCAACTCGGCCAGTTCGGCGACGTCAAGCAACGCGCACATGTGTTCAATCACGGTGCCCGCCAGCCATGGCCGTTGACCACGGTGGCTGCGCCATTTGATTTCATTCGGGTCCAGGCGCAACGAGCGGCTGACTTGATGCACCGCCAGCCCCCACTCGTAGCCCTGCACCGAGATCACGTACTGCAAGCCCTGGCGGAAGTCATCGCGGTAGCGGTCGGGCATCACCCAGCGCGCGGTGTCCAGCACCTTGAGGTTACCGGCCTGACTGGGCAGGATGCCGAGGAACCATTCCGGTTGCCCGAACAATGGCGTCAGCTCCTGGCCTTCCAAAGAATAGATGGAGCCCAGGCATACCAGCGGCACCGCCAGGGTCAACCCGGCGACGTCGAACAGCAGGCATTCGAACGGCTCGGCGGCCCACGACGGGCGACCATCGCCGCTCACGGGCGGCGGCGTGATGCTCGGCGGCAGATGGACTTCCACCACCGGTTCGACCACCACCGGCGCCACCACCACCGCAGCGACCGGCACAACGACAGGTGCAGGCACCACCTGCGCATCGCGGGCTTGTTCTTCGAGCACCGCCAGTTGGAATTCATCCAGCGTGCTTTCGGGTTCTGCTATGGCAGGTTCGAGTACCAGAATCGGTTCCGGCAGTTCCTCTGCGGTTGCATCCTGCAGCAAGGCATCCAGGTAGGATTCCAGTGCCAGTTGCGGCCGGGTCTTGAGTTCAACGGGACGGTTCATCACGCCACCTGCGCCACAAGCTGCTGCGACAGCAGATGCTTGAGCAACGCACGGTAGGCCAGCACGCCACGGCTTTTGCCGTCGAATTGCGAAGGCGTGAGACCGGCACGGCTGGCGTCACGCAGGCGCGTGTCCACCGGGATGTAGCCATTCCAGATCGTGTCCGGGTAGGCGTCGCGCAATACACGCAAGGTGCCGAGAGACGCCTGGGTGCGGCGGTCGAACAGGGTCGGCACGATGCTGTAAGGCAGCGCCTGCTTGCGCGAGCGATTGATCATCGCCAGGGTGCTGACCATGCGCTCCAGGCCCTTGACCGCCAGGTGCTCGGTCTGCACCGGGATCACCAGTTGCTGGCTGGCCGCCAAGGCGTTGACCATCAGCACGCCGAGCAACGGCGGGCTGTCGATAATGGCGTAGTCGAAGTCCTGCCACAGCTGCGCCAGGGTCTTGGCGATCACCAGGCCCAGGCCGCTCTGCCCCGGCGACTGGCGCTCAAGGGTGGCCAGGGCAGTGCTGGACGGCAGCAGGGAAATGCTTTCGTTGCTGGTGGGCAGCAGCAGTTGCCCAGGCAAATCGCTCGGCACGCTGCCCTTGTGCAGGAACAGGTCGTAGCAGCTGTGTTCCAGCGCATCCGGGTCGTAGCCGAAATAGCTGGTCATCGAGCCATGCGGGTCGAGGTCGACCACGACCACACGCTTGCCCGCCTCGGCCAGCAAGCCGGCTAAGGCGATGGAGGTAGTGGTCTTGCCGACCCCACCTTTTTGATTGGCAACTGCCCAGACTCTCATTCGGTTGGTTCCTCCCGGCAGGCGTTGGCGCGACCGAGACAGTGCATAAAGTTATTGAGCCGGTGACGGAGAATTGACGGCACTCTGACGAACCGACGGCTTAACGGTTGGCGGTGCAGTTTGTGTGCCAGCCCGCTTCAGTGCCGCATCCGGCGTTGCATTGGCCGTGCCGGTGCCGGTCAGGCTGCGGCGTACATCCAGGTTGCGCGACACCACCAACACCACGCGACGGTTGCGCGCGCGGCCTTCGGCGGTCGCGTTATTGGCCACCGGCTGGAACTCACCATAGCCCACTGACGCCAGCCGGCCGGGGTTCACACCCTGCATCGCAAGCATGCGCACGATGCTCGCGGCACGTGCCGAGGACAGCTCCCAGTTGGTCGGGTACTGCGCGGTGGCAATTGGCAAATTGTCGGTAAAGCCTTCCACGTGGATCGGGTTTTCAAACGGCTTGAGGATCGCCGCCACCTTGTCGATGATGGTGAATGCCTGGTCGCTCGGCATCGCGTCGGCGCTGGCGAACAGCAGGCTGGAGTTAAGCTCGATCTCCACCCACAACTCATTGCCGCGCACGGTCATTTGGTTGGATTTGATCAGGTCGCCAAACGCGGCACTGATGTCATCGGCAATACTTTTCAGCGGGTCGCTGGTGCCGCCCACGCCGGCGGCGGTTTCGTCGCTGTCGTTGACCAGCGGCTTGGCCGGGGTGACGGTCTTGGGCCGCTCTTCGCCGATAGGAATTGGCTTGAGGGCACGGTCGGCGTCGTTGAACACGCCGATCAGCGCCTGGGAAATCACCTTGTACTTGCCTTCGTTGATCGACGAGATGGAGTACATCACCACGAAAAACGCGAACAGCAAGGTAATGAAGTCGGCGTAGGACACCAGCCAGCGTTCATGGTTGACGTGTTCTTCAGGCTCGCGACGGCGACGGCTCACAGGCAGTTACCTCTCTGAACACAACACTGACGGCGGTTGTGGTTGTGGTTGTGGCGAGCGAGCTTGCTCGCGCTGGGTCGCGAAGCGGCCCCAAAACCAGGCGCCGCGTTCCGTCTGAAGAAACGCGCTGGTTGAATTAGGGCTGCTTCGCAGCCCAGCGCGAGCAAGCTCGCTCGCCACAACAAGCGCGTCTGCCACAACAAGCGCGCTCGCCACACGTAAATGCCCATGTTCATTAATCCATGAAGCCCTGGAGCTTCAATTCGATGGAGCGCGGGTTCTCACCCTCGGCAATCGACAACAGGCCTTCCAGCAGCATTTCGCGGTAACGCGATTGGCGCATGGCGACCGACTTGAGCTTGCTGGCGACCGGCAACAACACCAGGTTGGCACTCGCCACGCCGTAGATGGTGGCAACAAACGCCACGGCAATGCCGCTGCCCAACTGCGACGGGTCGGCCAGGTTGCCCATCACGTGGATCAAGCCCATCACCGCACCGATGATGCCGATGGTCGGCGCGTAGCCGCCCATGCTTTCAAAGACTTTGGCGGCGTTGATGTCGCGGCTTTCCTGGGTGAGAAAGTCCACCTCCAGGATGCTGCGAATCGCTTCCGGCTCGGCGCCATCGACCAGCAATTGCAGGCCTTTGCGCGCGTAGCTGTCGGGTTCGGCATCGGCCACGCCTTCCAGGCCCAGCAGGCCTTCCTTGCGAGCAGTGAGGCTCCAATTGACCACGCGGTCAATGCCACCGGGCAGGTCAACGCGCGGCGGAAAAATGATCCACACCAGAATTTGCATCGCGCGCTTGAACGAACTCATGGGCGCCTGCAGCAACGCAGCGCCCACGGTGCCGCCAATCACAATCAGCGCTGCCGGGCCGTTGGCCAAGGCGCCGAGGTGGCCGCCTTCGAGGTAGTTGCCGCCGATAATCGCGACAAACGCCATGGTGATGCCAATCAGGCTCAATACATCCATCAGAGGCAAGCCTCCACCAGATGTTTACCTATGTCGTCCAGGCTGTAGACCGCGTCGGCCAGGTCAGCCTTGACGATGGCCATGGGCATGCCATAGATCACGCAGCTGGCTTCGTCCTGGGCCCAGATCGCGCTGCCACCCTGTTTGAGCAGGCGCGCGCCTTCACGGCCGTCGGCGCCCATGCCGGTGAGCACCACCGCCAGAACTTTGTCGCCGTAGGACTTGGCCGCCGAACCGAAGGTGATGTCCACACACGGCTTGTAGTTCAAACGCTCGTCGCCCGGCAGGATTTTGATCGCGCCACGGCCATCGACCATCATCTGCTTGCCGCCTGGCGCCAGCAGCGCCAGGCCAGGACGCAGGATGTCGCCATCCTCGGCTTCCTTGACGGTGATGCGGCACAGCTTGTCCAGGCGCTCGGCGAAGGCCTTGGTGAAGGCGGCCGGCATGTGCTGGATCAGCACAATTGGCGCCGGGAAGTTGGCCGGCAATTGGGTCAACACCCGCTGCAGGGCAACCGGGCCGCCAGTAGACGTACCGATAGCGACCAGCTTGTAGGCTTTGCGCTTGGGCGCAGGCGAATGTGCGCTCGGTGCCGGCGCGCGCGTTGGCGCTACCGCAGGCCGTGGGACCGGCGCCGGGGCTGGGCGCGTGAACGAGGAACTGGCGGGCGCAGCAGGCGCTGCCACCGGCGCAGGCGCCGGCGCACTGAACAGGCTGCGACGGTTACTGCGCGAAATGCTGTGCACTTTCTCGCACAGCATCTGTTTGACCTTCTCGGGGTTGCGCGAGATGTCTTCGAAATTCTTCGGCAGGAAGTCCACCGCACCGGCATCCAGCGCGTCCAGGGTGACCCGGGCGCCTTCGTGCGTCAGCGAGGAGAACATCAACACCGGCGTCGGGCAGCGCTGCATGATGTGCCGAACTGCCGTGATGCCATCCATCATCGGCATCTCGTAGTCCATGGTGATCACGTCCGGCTTCAACGCAATGGCCTGATCGATCGCCTCTTTGCCGTTAGTGGCCGTGCCGACCACCTGAATGGTTGGATCGGCGGAAAGAATTTCCGAGACGCGGCGGCGGAAGAAACCCGAATCGTCCACCACCAGGACCTTGACTGCCATAAACACTCCGTTAGGCGGGGCGGGCATTACCGCCCTGCCCCACCAGAATCAAATACGCCGTGCGGCGTAACGCTTGAGCATGCTCGGAACATCGAGAATCAGCGCGATCCGACCGTCACCGGTGATGGTCGCACCCGACATGCCCGGGGTTCCCTGCAGCATTTTGCCCAAAGGCTTGATGACGACTTCTTCCTGGCCCACCAGTTGATCGACGACAAAGCCGATCCGCTGAGTGCCCACGGAGAGGATCACCACATGGCCTTCACGCTGCTCTTCATGCTTGGCCGAAGCCACCAGCCAGCGCTTGAGGTAGAACAGTGGCAACGCCTTGTCACGCACGATCACCACTTCCTGGCCGTCCACCACGTTGGTGCGCGACAGGTCGAGGTGGAAGATCTCGTTGACGTTGACCAGCGGGAAGGCGAACGCCTGGTTGCCCAGCATCACCATCAGGGTCGGCATGATCGCCAAGGTCAACGGCACCTTGATGACGATCTTGGAGCCCTGGCCCTTGGTCGAGTAAATGTTGATCGAGCCGTTGAGCTGGCTGATCTTGGTCTTCACCACGTCCATGCCCACGCCACGGCCCGACACGTCGGAGATCTCGGTCTTGGTCGAGAAGCCTGGGGCGAAGATCAGGTTGTAGCACTCGGTGTCGGTCAGGCGGTCGGCGGCGTCCTTGTCCATCACGCCGCGCTTGACCGCGATATTGCGCAGAATCGCCGGGTCCATGCCTTTGCCGTCATCGGTGATCGACAGCAGGATATGGTCGCCCTCTTGCTCCGCCGCCAGAATCACCTTGCCGTTGCGGGACTTGCCCGAGGCTTCGCGTTCTTCCGGGGTTTCGACGCCGTGGTCGACGGCGTTGCGCACCAAGTGGACCAGCGGGTCGGCCAGGGCCTCGACAAGGTTTTTGTCGAGGTCGGTTTCTTCACCCACCAGTTCCAGGTTGATCTCTTTCTTGAGCTGGCGAGCCAGGTCGCGAACCAGACGCGGGAAGCGGCCGAAGACTTTCTTGATCGGCTGCATCCGCGTTTTCATCACGGCGGTCTGCAAGTCAGCGGTGACCACGTCGAGGTTCGACACGGCCTTCTGCATGGCTTCATCGCCACTGTTCAGACCCAGGCGCACCAGACGGTTACGCACCAGCACCAGTTCGCCGACCATGTTCATGATGTCGTCCAGGCGTGCGGTATCAACGCGCACGGTGGTTTCGGCTTCACTGGCAGGTTTTTCGGCCACCGGCGCCGCCGCAGCACGCGCAGGCGCCGGGGCGGCCGCTGGAGCTGGAGCTGGAGCAGGTTTGGCGGCAGCAGCAGGTGCGGCGGCCTTGGCCGGCGCGGGTTTCTGCGCGACAGGTGTGGCGGTCGCCGCAGCGGCCGGGGCCACCTCGGTGAACTTGCCTTTGCCATGCAATTCGTCGAGCAGGGCTTCGAATTCGTGATCCGAGATCAGCCCGTCGCCAGCAGGTGCTGCACTGGCAGGTGGCGCACTGGCGGCTGGCGCTGCGGCGGTCGCGGCAACTTCCGGCAAGGCATCGGCAGCAAACGTGCCCTTGCCGTGCAGTTGGTCAAGCAACGCTTCGAATTCGTCGTCGGTGATGTCGGTGCTGGTAGCAGCAGCCGGCGCGGGCGCAGCAGCGGCAGGTGCCACCGCGTCGGCGGCGAACTGGCCTTTGCCATGCAACTGGTCGAGCAAGGACTCGAACTCATCGTCGGTAATGTCTTCGCTGGTCGGCGTTGCAGGCGTTGCTTGCGGCGCAACTGCCGCTTGCGCCTCGGCCTTCACGGCGCTGAGGGAGTTGAGCAGCTGTTCGAACTCGCTGTCGGTCACGTCCGCTTCCGGCTCGGCCACTGGCGCCGCTTCCACCACCGGCGCAGCCGCGGTGTCAGCAGGTTCCGCCAGGCGCGCCAGGGCGGCCAGCAGTTCCGGGGTGGCGGCAGTGATCGGTGCACGTTCGCGCACTTCGCTGAACATGCCGTTGACCGCATCCAGTGCTTCGAGAATTACGTCCATCAGTTCCGAGTCGACGTGGCGTTCACCCTTGCGCAGGATGTCGAACACGTTCTCGGCGATGTGACAGCACTCCACCAGCTCATGGAGCTGGAGGAAGCCGGCGCCCCCTTTTACAGTGTGAAAACCGCGAAAAATTGCATTGAGCAGGTTCGCATCATCCGGGCGGCTTTCCAGCTCGACCAGTTGTTCGGACAGTTGCTCTAAAATTTCGCCGGCCTCTACAAGGAAATCCTGAAGGATTTCTTCATCGGCGCCGAAGCTCATGTGGGTGCTCCTTAGAAGCCTAAACTGGATAACAGGTCATCTACGTCATCCTGACCTGACATAACGTCTTCACGTTTATCGGCATGAATCTGCGGACCTTCACCCTTGGCGAGATGTTTTTGTGGATCTTTTTCCGAGAGGATCGCTTCGCGGTCATGTTCGATGCCGGCAAAACGATCAACTTGGCCGGCCATGAGCACCAATTTGAGCAGGTTGCTTTCCACTTCGGTGACCAGTTGGGTCACGCGCTTGATCACTTGACCGGTGAGGTCCTGGTAATCCTGGGCGAGCAGAATGTCATTGAGGTTGCTGGCAACCGTGCGGTTTTCCTGCTCGCTGCGCGACAAAAACCCGTCGACCCGACGCGCCAGTTCACGAAATTCTTCCGCGCCCACTTCCCGACGCATGAAGCGACCCCAGTCAACGCTCAGAGCCTGAGCTTCGGTGGCCATGCCATTGACCAAGGGCGTTGCGTTTTCCACCAGGTCCATGGTGCGGTTGGCCGCCGCCTCAGTCAGCCTGACCACGTAGGACAGGCGTTCGGTGGCATCGGTGATTTGCGAAATTTCTTCGGCCTGGGGCATATGCGGGTCAATCTGGAAATTGACGATCGCACTGTGCAGCTCGCGTGTGAGCTTGCCCACTTCCTGGTACAGGCCGCGGTCACGGGTCTGGTTGAGCTCATGGATTAACTGCACCGCGTCGCCGAACTGGCCTTTTTCAAGGCTTTCGACCAACTGGTGAGCATGCTTTTTCAGGGTCGATTCAAAATCGGCCTGCGATGATTCTTTATGCTCCATAGCTCCCCCGTGGCAGCATCAATGACCGATGCGTTCGAAGATTTTTTCGATCTTCTCTTTCAAGGCCAGTGCAGTGAATGGCTTGACCACGTAACCGTTAACCCCAGCTTGGGCGGCTTCGATGATCTGTTCACGCTTGGCTTCGGCGGTCACCATCAACACAGGCAAGCTGCGCAGCTTTTCATCGGCGCGCACGTGACGCAGCAAATCGATGCCGGTCATGCCCGGCATGTTCCAGTCGGTTACCAGAAAGTCGATGCTCCCGCTGTTGAGGATCGGAATCGCCGTAATGCCGTCATCCGCCTCGACCGTGTTGGTGAACCCAAGGTCACGCAACAGGTTTTTTATGATCCGCCGCATCGTTGAGAAGTCATCAACGATGAGGATTTTCATGTTCTTGTCCAATTCGACCTCCAAGCAGTCTTAAACGCGCCCAGCACCTGGACGCGCCATTTCAATCAACAGGCGTTACACAAAAAGGACTGCCCAGGGCACCACGGTACGAACCCGCGAAGGCGTGAAGCCTTCGCGGTAGCGTCTGCAGTGTCCCCACACTGCCTGTCAGCGCGCGCGCCACTCTCCCAATCGCCCCCGCAAGCGGGCTGCGCACTGGCTGTGCAACTGGCTGACACGTGATTCGCTGACCCCCAGGACCTCACCGATTTCCTTGAGGTTCAGCTCTTCGTCGTAGTACAGCGCCAACACCAGCCGTTCACGCTCCGGCAAATTGGCAATCGCTTCCGCCAACGCACTCTGGAAACGTTCATCTTCCAGATCGCGCGACGGCTCGAGATGTGCACTCGCGCCGTCCTCGTGCAGCCCTTCGTGTTCGCCGTCCTGCAACAGGTCGTCGAAACTGAACAGGCGGCTGCCCAAGGTATCGTTCAAAATCCCGTAGTAATCGTCGAGACTCAATTGGAGTTCGGCCGCAACTTCATGATCTTTAGCGTCACGACCGGTTTTTGCTTCAATTGCGCGAATTGCGTCACTGACCATTCGCGTGTTGCGGTGTACCGAACGCGGCGCCCAATCCCCTTTACGCACCTCATCGAGCATCGCGCCACGAATGCGGATACCCGCATACGTCTCGAAACTCGCACCTTTGCTCGCGTCGTATTTGGTCGACACTTCGAGCAAACCGATCATGCCGGCCTGGATCAGGTCTTCGACCTGCACGCTGGCTGGCAGGCGTGCCAGCAGGTGGTAGGCAATGCGCTTGACCAGGGGCGCGTAGCGCTCGATCAATTCGCCTTGGCTGTCACGTGCCGACTTTTTGTAAAGGTTGTAGCCGCTGGATGTCATAGCACCGGTCCTGCGCTCGTCTGATGCACCAATCGCTCGACGAAAAACTCCAGATGCCCCCGAGGGTTGGCAGGCAACGGCCAAGTATCGACCTTCTGGGCAATAGCCTTGAACGCCAGTGCGCATTTCGAACGAGGGAACGCTTCGTAGACTGCACGCTGCTTTTGCACAGCCTTGCGTACGCACTCGTCATAGGGAACTGCGCCAACGTATTGTAAGGCGACATCGAGGAAGCGATCCGTGACCTTGGTCAACTTGGCGAACAGGTTTCGCCCTTCCTGCGGGCTTTGGGCCATGTTGGCCAGCACGCGGAAGCGGTTCATGCCGTAGTCACGGTTAAGCAGTTTGATCAGCGCGTACGCGTCGGTGATCGAGGTGGGTTCGTCGCAGACCACCAGCAGCACTTCTTGCGCTGCGCGTACGAAGCTGACCACGGACTCGCCGATGCCGGCGGCGGTGTCGATCACCAGCACGTCGAGGTTGTCGCCGATATCGCTGAAGGCCTGGATCAGGCCGGCATGCTGCGCCGGGCTCAGGTGCACCATGCTCTGGGTGCCCGAGGCGGCCGGCACGATGCGAATGCCACCGGGGCCTTGCAGCAGCACATCGCGCAGCTCGCAGCGGCCTTCAATCACATCGGCAAGGGTGTGTTTGGGTGTCAGCCCCAGCAAAACGTCGACGTTCGCCAGGCCCAGGTCAGCATCCAGCAGCATGACGCGACGGCCAAGCTCTGCCAGGGCCAGGGACAAATTCACTGACACGTTAGTTTTTCCGACGCCACCTTTGCCGCCGGTCACCGCGATCACCTGTACGGGATGCATGCTGCCCATTTTATTTCTTTACCTTGTCTTGCTTAGACGCAGGCTACATGGCTTGGCCGCGTGAATCGCTTGCAGACCATCGATGTAGATACATTTCACGGCGCTCATCCTGCCCTCACCCCACCCGTTTTGCGGGGTTGTGGTAAAGGTCGGCGAACATATCGGCCATCGCTTCCTCGCTAGGCTCTTCTTGCATTTGCACGCTGACAGCACGGCTGACCAACTGATGACGGCGCGGCAGATGGAGATCATCCGGGATCCGCGGCCCGTCGGTCAGGTAGGCGACCGGTAATTCATGACTGATGGCCAGGCTCAGCACTTCGCCCAGGCTCGCGGTTTCGTCGAGCTTGGTGAGGATGCAACCGGCCAGGCCACAACGCTTGTAGCTGTGGTAGGCAGCGGTAAGAACCTGTTTCTGGCTGGTGGTTGCAAGCACCAGGTAATTTTTTGACTTGATGCCACGCCCGGCCAGGCTTTCCAGCTGCATGCGCAACGCCGGGTCACTGGCTTGCAGGCCGGCAGTATCGATCAACACCACGCGTTTGCGCAGCAGTGGGTCGAGGGCATTGGCCAGGGACTGGCCCGGGTCGACGTGAGTCACCGTCACATTGAGGATGCGGCCCAGGGTCTTGAGCTGCTCCTGGGCGCCAATGCGGTAGCTGTCCATGCTCACCAGCGCGATATTCTGCGCGCCGTACTTGAGCACATAACGCGCCGCCAACTTAGCCAACGTGGTGGTTTTGCCCATGCCGGCAGGGCCGACCATGGCAATCACACCGCCCTCTTCCAGGGGTTCGATTTGCGGGGTGACGATCATGCGCGCCAAGTGCGCCAGCAACATGCGCCAGGCTTGGCGCGGCTCTTCAACTTCGGCGGTCAGCGCCAGCAGGTCGCGGGACAACGGGCCGGACAGGCCGATCCGTTGCAGGCGACGCCACAGGTTGGCCTGTTGCGGCTTGCTGCCTTGCAACTGGTTCCACGCAAGTGACCCCAGCTGCACTTCGAGCAGCTCACGCAGGCCATTGAGTTCAAAACGCATCGAATCGAACACGCGCTGATCGACTGCGGCGGCCGGGGCTGGCGCTGCAGGACGTGGCGGTTCTTTGAATGTCGGTTCAACCAGCGGCTCGGCAGCGGTCAGCGGCAGGCCGGCGAACAGTTGACGATTGGTGGTGGCGTCGCTGTCGCCGCGCATGCTCAGTTCAGCCTGGGCCGAGACAATGCGCGAGGCGGTCTTGCGCAGTTCGTCTTCAAGCTCCATGTTCGGCACGCGCGGCGCCAGGGCCGAGGGGGTGTAATCCAGCGCAGCCGTCAGCTCGACACCGCCGGCAATACGGCGATTACCGATAATCGCGGCATCGGCGCCCAGCTCATCACGTACCAGTTTCATGGCCTGACGCATATCGGCGGCGAAAAAACGCTTAACTTGCATATCCCACTACCTCAGCCATTGGGCCCTACTGTCGCGACGATAGTCACTTGCTTGTTGTCAGGAATTTCCTGATAAGCCAAAACGTGCAAATTCGGTACTGCCAGGCGTCCAAACCGCGACAACATCGCGCGGACCGGGCCTGCTACCAGCAGAATCACCGGGTGACCCGCCATCTCCTGGCGCTGCGCCGCTTCGATCAACGAGCGCTGCAGTTTTTCCGCCATGCTTGGCTCCAGCAGAACGCCTTCTTCCTGGCCTTGTCCGGCCTTCTGAATACTATTGAGCAATATCTGTTCCAACCTTGGCTCCAAGGTGATAACAGGCAGCTCAGACTCAATACCTACAATGCTTTGCACGATTGCGCGGGACAATCCGACGCGCACCGCCGCCACCAGCGCGGCAGTATCTTGACTCTTGGCGGCATTGTTGGCGATGGCCTCGGCGATGCTGCGAATGTCGCGTACTGGCACCTGTTCGGCGAGCAAGGCTTGCAGCACCTTGAGCAACTGCGACAGCGACAGCACGCCCGGCACCAGCTCTTCGGCCAATTTTGGCGAGGCTTTGGCCAGCAAACCCATCAATTGCTGGACTTCCTCGTGGCCGATCAGCTCGTGGGAGTGCTTGTAGAGAATCTGGTTGAGGTGGGTGGCGACCACGGTGCTGGCGTCGACCACGGTGTAACCGAGCGATTGTGCCTGGCTGCGCTGGCTGACTTCGATCCACACCGCTTCCAGGCCAAAAGCCGGATCTTTGGCGGTGATGCCGTTAAGCGTGCCGAATACCTGCCCAGGGTTGATCGCCAGTTCGCGGTCGGGGTAAATCTCGGCTTCGGCGAGGATCACGCCCATCAGGGTCAGGCGGTAGGCGCTGGGCGCCAGGTCAAGGTTGTCGCGAATATGTACGGTGGGCATCAGGAAGCCCAGGTCTTGGGACAGCTTCTTGCGCACACCCTTGATCCGCGCCAGTAATTGGCCGCCCTGGTTGCGGTCAACCAGCGGAATCAAGCGGTAGCCGACTTCCAGGCCGATCATGTCGATCGGGGTCACGTCATCCCAGCCAAGCTCCTTGGTTTCCTGGGCGCGGGCCGGGGATGGCAGCAAGTCCTGCTGTCGGGCGACTTCCTGTTGGGCCTTGACCTTGACCAGGTTCTGCTTGCGCCAGAACAGGTACGCACCGCCGCCGGCCATGGCCGCCATGCTCAGGAACGACACGTGCGGCATGCCCGGCACGATGCCCATGATCGCCATGATGCCAGCGGCCACGGCCAGCGCCTTGGGCGAGGCGAACATCTGCCGGCTGATCTGCTTGCCCATGTCTTCGGAGCCCGAAGCACGGGTGACCATGATGGCCGCCGCTGTGGATAACAACAGTGATGGCAATTGCGCCACTAAACCGTCACCGATGGTCAGCAAGGCGTACACCTTGCCCGCATCGCCGAAGGTCATGCCGTGCTGGAAGATACCGACCGCCATCCCGCCGATCAGGTTGATGAACAGAATCAGCAGGCCGGCGATGGCGTCACCGCGCACGAATTTGCTCGCGCCGTCCATGGAGCCGTAGAACTCGGCCTCCTGGGCGACTTCCAGGCGACGGGATTTGGCTTGGTTCTGGTCGATCAGGCCGGCGTTGAGGTCGGCGTCGATGGCCATTTGTTTGCCGGGCATGGCGTCGAGGGTAAACCGCGCGCTCACCTCGGAAATCCGCCCGGCGCCCTTGGTCACCACCACGAAGTTGATGATCATCAGGATCGCGAACACCACGATACCCACCACATAGTTACCGCCGATCACCACCTCACCGAAGGCCTGGATCACCTTACCGGCAGCGGCGTGGCCGTCCTGGCCGTGCAGCATCACCACCCGCGTGGACGCCACGTTCAGCGCCAGGCGCAGCAGGGTCGCGATCAGCAAAATGGTCGGGAAAACGGCGAAATCCAACGGCCGCAGGGCGTAAACGCAGACCAGCAGCACGACGACAGACAGGGCGATGTTGAAGGTGAAAAACACGTCGAGCAGGAACGGCGGCATCGGCAACATCATCATTGCCAGCATCACCAGCAACAACAACGGCACACCCAGGTTGCCCCGCGACAAGTCAGTCAGGGTGCCACGGGCCGTGTTGAGCATTTGAGAGCGATCTACCACCGGTATTCCTCGTGTTCCTTGAAGCAAAGTTTTGACGCTGAGAGGCGTCCTGGAAGCGGTATTGCAAGAAGCCTTCCAACTTTTGCATTCCCGGCCAGATCAGCCCCATTGTGGCGAGGGAGCTTGCTCCCGCTGGGCTGCGCAGCAGCCCCAAACCCAGCCGGTGCGGTTCATCTGGTAAACCGCATACACAGGAATTGGGGGCGCTTCGCACCCCAGCGGGAGCAAGCTCCCTCGCCACACGTGTTCACCGGTAGAGATAACGAAATTTCCGACAGGGTTTTGAGGTAGTCCCTAGGAAACTCGCTCTCTAGTCTCCGCACACCGCTGCAAACACAGCGGTCGGGCGTCGCGGCTCGCAATATCAAGGGGCTCTCTTATTTCTTTCCACGGAGCGACGCCATGTCCAAAACCACACAAAACGCCCCCACCGTGCTCTTCACCCTCATCGACGGCATCAGCACCGAAGACCTTCTGGTCAACCTCACCGAAACCCTGGCTTCCACCCACGCACTGACCTGCGATTTCGCCTTTGATCTAAAAGGTTCACAGAAGGCGCGCTGGGCATTGCGCAGTTGATTGAGGTAGCGAAGTTGCTGGCTGATCGACTGCTGGATGACCGAGAGCCGTCATCCGCAGCAATGCAGGACAAACCCTAGGCCGAAAAGCTGATACTGATCGTTCCCACGCGCAGCAAAGGAATGCCGCCGGGGACGCTCTGCGTCCCGATGTGCAGCGGTGACGCGGAGCGTCACGGGATGCATTCCCACGCAGAGCGTGGGAACGATCAATCATAAAGCCTTCACATTTTCGGCCTGCGGCCCTTTCTGTCCCTGAGCAGTATCGAACTCTACCTCTTGGTGCTCTGCCAGGGTTTTGAACCCACCCGCAGTGATTGCCGAATAGTGGACGAAAACATCCGGGGCCCCATCATTTGGCGTAATAAACCCAAAGCCCTTTTCCGCGTCGAACCATTTCACCGTGCCTTTTGCCATTGCCCTTCTCCTCACATCGCGCTCGAGACCCGCACGCACGTCGCTAAATAATCTTGATATGGGAGGCAAAGATGCCTTTGGGCCGATGGATCCTCGCGAATTGCACGCGCAGGCCCTTTTTCAGCCAAACCCCTCCCGAACTCTTTAGGTCCACATGCACGGGTTCTTCGCCATCATCCAGAGCAATCAAGCCTTCTCCGGTTTTTCGGCTATACGACTTGATCGTGCCCGTTACCGCTTCCATCACCGCCCCCCCCCTGCATCTCGCAACTACCTGTGCGCAGTGTGGTGTCATGGAACCGCGAGAAAGCGGCGCTGGCTACTGTCAAAGTTGACAGGTAGACGGGGGTTGCCGACGGATGGTAGAGGATGGGTGGCAACTGCGTACCGGGGCAGGCCCGCTCGCCACAGGCAGTGTATTCAGGTTCTTGAACGGCGCCGGATCAGGCCTCGGATTATGTTTTTCGCTTGCGAGATTTTCGCGCCTTGGGCGGCGCCGGCAACACATCGACTGCACTGCATTTATCGCCCGCCGACTGAACGGGCACCGCATTGCCATCGCGGTCCCGGGCAATAAAACCAATGCCCTTGACTGCGTCGAACCACCTGACCGTACCCCTGTCCATGATCGCTCTCCCGAGCCGCGCATAAAGGCGCGCCTCGCCGCTCTATCAAACAGTGAAGGCCGTGCAATGGGTACTGTCAAAGTTGACAGGTAAGGCCGGGGTTTAGACAGATGGCAGGCGTTGGCTGTTATACCGTTATCGCGGGCAAGCCCGGCTCCCACAGGGGAATGCGTTCAAGGGTGGGAGCCGGGCTTGCCCGCGATGGCGTCGGCGCAGGATGGCTCAAGAGTCGCGACGCAGGTCCGGTGGAATCGGCAGGTCTTTGAGCGGGTCAGGCCGCTTGCCCTTGCCCGCGCGGTATTGGCGGATCTGATAGACATAGGCCAACACCTGCGCCACCGCCAAATACAGCCCCGCAGGGATTTCCTGATCCAGATCCGTGGAGTAGAAGATCGAGCGCGCCAACTCCGGCGACTCCAGCAGCAGAATGTCGTTGGCCACAGCGATTTCGCGGATTTTCAGCGCGGTAAAGTCGCTGCCCTTGGCCAGCAACATCGGTGCGCCGCCCTTCTCCGGGTCGTACTTGAGGGCCACCGCATAGTGCGTCGGGTTGGTGATGACCACGTCGGCGTCCGGCACCGCCGCCATCATCTTGCGCTGGGACATTTCGCGCTGCAGCTGGCGGATGCGTTGTTTGACCTCGGGGCGACCCTCTTGGTCTTTGTGCTCGTCGCGCACTTCCTGCTTGGTCATCAGCAACTTTTTGTGGCTTTCCCACAGCTGGATCGGCGCATCCACGGCGGCGATGATGATCAGCCCACAGGCCATCCACAGCGCACTCCAGCCCACCACTTGCACGCTGTGGATGATCGCCGACTCCAGCGGCTCATGGGCGATGCGTTGCAAGTCGTCGATGTCGGACGACAATACCGTCAGCGCCACAAACAGGATCAGGATGAATTTCGCCAGCGCCTTGAGCAGTTCCACCAGCGCCTTGGTGGAGAACATGCGCTTGAGCCCAGGGCCAGGGTTCATCCGGCTGAACTTAGGCGCCATGCTGCCCGCAGCAAACAACCAGCCGCCGAGGGACACCGGCCCAATCAATGCCGCCAGCAACAAGGTGATCAGCACCGGCTGCACCGCCAGAATCGCGATTTTGCCCGAGTGCAGCAGGTAATGGCCCATGGCGCCGGGGCTGAGCAGCACCTCGCGGGGCAGCGAGAAGTTGAGTTTCATCAACTCCATCATGTCCAGCGCCAAACCACCGCCGTAAATCAACAGGCCACCCGAGCCAGCCAGCATCACGGCCAGGGTATTGAGTTCTTTGGAGCGCGCGATCTCGCCCTTTTCCCTGGAGTCCTTTTTACGTTTCTCCGTGGGGTCTTCTGTTTTGTCCTGACCACTCTCGCTCTCGGCCATGGCTCAACGCGCCCGTGCCAAGTCACGTAAGAACTGCAAGGCGTCACTGGCCAGCGGTTGATACTGATTGAGAATGTCAGCCATGCCGATCCAGAAAATCCCCATGCCCAACACCAGGGTCAGCGGGAAACCAATCGAGAAAATGTTCAGCTGCGGCGCCGCGCGGGTCATCACGCCAAACGCGATGTTGACCACCAGCAGCGCGGTGATTGCCGGCAACACCAGCAACAGCGAAGCGCCCAGCACCCAGCTGAGGCGCCCTACCAACTCCCAGAAATGGTTGACCACCAGCCCGGAGCCCACCGGCAAAGTGATGAAGCTTTCGGTCATGACCTCGAACACCACCAGGTGGCCGTTCATGGCCAGGAACAGCAAGGTCACCAGCATGGTCAGGAACTGCCCGATCACCGCCACCGACACGCCGTTGGTGGGGTCGACCATGGACGCGAAGCCCATGCCCATCTGAATCGAGATGATTTGCCCGGCGATCACAAACGCCTGGAAGAACAACGTGAGCGAGAAGCCCAACAGCGCGCCAATGAGGATTTGCTCGGCAATCAGCAACAACGCACTGAGATCGAGGGCATTCACCGGCGGCATCGGCGGCAGGCCGGGCACGATCACCACAGTGATGGCGAACGCGAAATACAGGCGAATGCGCCGTGGGACCAAGGTGGTGCCGAACACCGGCATGGTCATCAGCACCGCCGTGACGCGGAACATCGGCAGAATAAAAGACGCCACCCAGGTGCTGATCTGGGTGTCGGTCAAGGCCAGCACAGATTGCATGCGGTCAGCCGATCAACTGCGGAATACTGCCGTACAGCTGCAGGATGTATTCCATAAAGGTTTGCACCAGCCACGGGCCGGCGACGATCAAGGTGATCAGCATCACCAGCAAACGCGGGAGGAAGCTCAGGGTCTGTTCGTTGATCTGGGTCGCGGCCTGGAACATCGCCACCAGCAGGCCGACCAACAGGCTCGGCACCACCAGCACGGCGACCATCATGGTGGTCAGCCACAGCGCTTCACGGAACAGGTCGACGGCTACTTCTGGAGTCATGGCGCTACACCCCGCCGAAACTGCTGGCCAGCGTGCCGATAATCAGCGCCCAGCCGTCCACCAGCACAAACAGCATGATCTTGAACGGCAACGAAATAATCAACGGCGAGAGCATCATCATACCCATGGCCATCAGCACGCTCGCCACCACCAGGTCGATGATCAGGAACGGGATGAAAATCATGAAGCCGATCTGGAACGCAGTCTTCAATTCGGAGGTGACAAAGGCCGGCACCAGAATGGTCAGCGGCGCCTGATCCGGGGTGGCGATGTCGGTGCGCTTGGACAAGCGCATGAACAGCTCAAGGTCGCTGGAGCGGGTCTGCGACAGCATGAAGTCCTTGATCGGGCCTTGGGCCTTGTCGATCGCGTCCTGGGCGGTGAGCTTCTCCGCCAGGTACGGCTGCAGGGCTTGCTGGTTCACCTTGTCGAACACCGGCGCCATGATGAACAGCGTCAAAAACAAAGCCATGCCAGTCAGGATCTGGTTCGACGGTGTCTGCTGCAAGCCCAGGGCCTGACGCAAAATCGAGAACACGATGATGATCCGCGTAAAGCTGGTCATCAGCATGACAAACGCCGGGATAAAACTCAGCGCGGTCATGATCAGCAGGATCTGCAGGCTGACCGAGTATTCCTGGGCGCCAGCGGCGTTGGTGCCCAGCGTGATCGCCGGGATCGACAACGGGTCGGCCGCAAACGCCAACGGCGCGGCCAGCAACAGCATGAGCGTCAATAAAACGCGCATTACTTCTTATCCTTCTGATCCTTGCCCAGCAACTCCATCAGGCGCTGGGCGAATTCTGGCGTGGCAGCCTCGGTCTTGACCACCTCCACCGGCGACTTGAGCACGTGCAGCGGGGTGATGCGGCCAGGCGTGATACCCAGCAGAATCTGTTCCTCGCCGACCTGCACCAGCACCAAGCGATCACGCGGGCCAAGGGCGCGCGAGCCGATCATCTCGATGACCTGGCCATTGCCCGGGCCGATGCGCTGCACGCGGCGCATCAACCAGGCCAGCACAAAAATCAAACCGACCACCAGCAACAGGCCCAGCACCAGCTGGGTCAATTGCCCGCCGATGCCACTGCTGACTACGGGCGCCGCAGCCGCCGCTTGCGCGACCGGCTCAGCCGCCAGGGCGCTCAATGGCAGCGCCAGAAACAGTCCCGCCATCGAATACTTCATATCAGCGCAACTTCTTGATGCGTTCGCTCGGGCTGATCACGTCCGTCAGGCGGATGCCGAACTTCTCGTTGACCACCACCACCTCGCCATGGGCGATCAGCGTGCCGTTGACCAGCACGTCCAGCGGCTCGCCGGCCAGGCGGTCGAGCTCGATCACCGAACCCTGGTTGAGCTGCAGCAGGTTGCGGATATTGATTTCGGTGCTGCCCACTTCCATGGAAATCGACACCGGGATGTCGAGGATCACATCCAGGTTCGGGCCATCGAGGGTCACCGGGTCGTTGTTCTTCGGCACGCTGCCGAATTCTTCCATCGGCAGGCGGTTGCCGGCCGGCGCGGTGGCGGCATCGGCGGCCAGTAGCGCGTCGATATCGTCCTGGCCAACATCGCCGGTTTCTTCCAGGGCCGCAGCCCATTCGTCAGCCAGGGCCTGGTCTTCGGCGGAAGTGTTCTCGTGTTCGGTAGCCATTACATGTCCTCGGCGAAGCAAACAATCATAATTGGGGGTGCATCAGCGGCGGTTGATCGGCTCAACCACTTGCAGCGCCAGGTTGCCCTTATGGGAACCCAGCTTGACCTTGAATGACGGCACGCCGTTGGCGCGCATGATCAGTTCTTCCGGCAACTCGACGGGAATGATGTCCCCCGGCTGCATGTGCAAAATATCGCGCAAACGCAACTGGCGACGGGCCACAGTGGCGCTCAAAGGTACGTCGACGTCGAGCAGGTCTTCGCGCAGGGCCTTGACCCAGCGCTCGTCCTGGTCGTCCAGGTCGGACTGGAAACCGGCGTCGAGCATCTCGCGCACCGGTTCGATCATCGAGTACGGCATGGTCACGTGCAGGTCGCCGCCACCGCCATCGAGTTCGATGTGGAAGGTGGAGACCACAATGGCTTCGCTGGGGCCGACGATGTTGGCCATGGCCGGGTTCACTTCCGAGTTGATGTACTCGAAATTGACTTCCATGATCGCCTGCCAGGCTTCCTTCAAGTCGATGAAGGCCTGCTCCAGCACCATGCGCACCACGCGCAACTCGGTGGGGGTGAATTCACGCCCTTCGATCTTGGCGTGACGGCCGTCGCCGCCGAAGAAGTTGTCCACCAGCTTAAACACCAATTTGGCGTCGAGGATGAACAGCGCGGTGCCGCGCAGCGGCTTGATCTTGACCAGGTTGAGGCTGGTGGGCACGTACAGCGAGTGCACGTACTCGCCGAACTTCATCACCTGCACGCCGCCCACCGCCACGTCCGCCGAACGGCGCAGCATGTTGAACATGCTGATACGGGTGTAGCGGGCGAAACGCTCGTTGATCATCTCCAGCGTCGGCATGCGTCCACGGACGATGCGATCCTGGCTGGTCAGGTCATAACTTTTGACGCTACCGGGTTCGGCAGCCATTTCGGTCTGTACCAGACCATCGTCGACGCCATGCAACAGCGCGTCGATTTCATCCTGGGACAGCAGGTCTTGCACGGCCATGTCGTGATCCTACTGCAATACGAAGTTAGTGAAGAGCGCCTGCTCGACCACGACTTTGCCGAGTTCTTTCTGGGCCACTTCCTGCACGCTGGCAGTGACCTTCTGACGCAGCATTTCCTGGCCGACCGGGGTTGCCAAGCTGTCGAAGCTTTGCCCGGAGAACAGCATCACCAGGTTGTTGCGGATCACCGGCATGTGCACTTTGAGCGCATCCAGGTCCGCCTGGTTACGCGCCAGCAAGGTGATGCTCACCTGCAAGTAGCGCTGACGGCCGTTCTGATTGAAGTTGGCAACAAAGGCCGGCAGCATCGGTTCGAAGATTGCCGGTTGCTTGACGTTACTGGCGGTTTCGGCGGCGGGCGCCGGTTTGCTAGCACTGCTGTGCATGATGTACCAGGTGCCGCCAATCGAGGCGCCAATGGCCAGGAGCAGGCCCAGCACGATCAACAGGATAAGCTTGAGCTTGCCTTTGCCTGCGGGGGGAGTTGCTGCGTCGTCGCTCTTCGCCATGCCAATAATCCGTCACTATTCTGGGATTCATAGATCTACGGAAAGGCAAGAGCAAGTGTTATGCCAGAGTTGTCTGCTGATGGGGGATGGATGAAACACCACAGTTCAATGTGGGAGCGGCGGTGCGACGATTCGACTTGCTCGCGAATGCGGTGGGTCAGTCGATGAATCTTTTGACTGACACTGCGCTTTCGCGAGCAAGTCGAATCGTCGCACCGCCGCTCCCACATTTAGACCTGTGTTGGGCTCAGATCAGGCGTAGTAATCGACGGCACTGGAGCCAACTATCGTCTGGGTCACCGGCGCGACCGCCGCTGCCACTTCAGCGTGATCACCGGCATCACCGCCATCGCCGCGACCACCGCTGCCACTCACGCCACGTGCCTGGTTCTGTTGCTGTTGTTCCTGGCCCTGCCCTTGCCAGCCGCGGGACTGGTCGGAGACGTTAACGTCGACCTGCCCCATGCCCTGCTGGGCAAACATTTCGCGCAATCGGCCGGACTGGGTTTCCAACGCTTCACGTACCACCGCGTGACCACTCATGAAGGTGACCTGAGCTTGTTGGTCCGCCGTCATGTTGACCTTGATATCCAGACGCCCAAGCTCGGCCGGCTGCAACTGAATCTCTGCCGACTTGAGGTTGGCGCTGGACAGGTACATCACGCGGTTGACCACTTCCTCGGTCCAGCCACTCTGGTGCATGGCCAACGGCGCATTCGCGACCGGTGGCAACGCATTCGCGGTCTTCGGCGTGGCGGCCTGGGTCAGGGCGGCCAGGCGGTTGGCGAAGTCATCGACGCGGGTGTCGCTGCTGGCGTCTTTCAGATCTTTGAGGCCGCCTTCGATCAAGCCGCTGAAGGCTTTGTCGCCGCCCTGGTCAGTGCTGTCTTTGGTGGCTTGCTGGTCGACCATATTGGCCAGGCCGGCGGCAAAATTCTGCGCGGCGGTGGGCTGGTCCTGGGTCGGCGCCGGTGCGGCCTTCTGCGACGTCTGGCTGCTGGCTGAGACGTGACCGCCCTGCTCCATGGCCAGGCGCACGGCCGGCATCGAATCCAGTGGGTCGGCTGCCGGGTCGAACGACGGTTGCTTGGCATCCTCTGTCGCGGCGACGGGTGCTGCGGCGACCGGCAGGGCCTTGTCGCCCTTGGTCGCGGCTACCGGGGCCGGGGTTTCTACGGGCACGGGAACGGCAACCGGTGTGACGGTGGCAATCAAGGCCGGGTCGACGACCGGGTCAACGGGGGGTTCCTGCACCAGGGACGGGTCAGTGGGTTTGTCGTCGTCACTGCTGGCGCTGTCGTCGGAGGTGGCAGGCGGCTTGGCAGGCAAGGAATTGCCGCTATCGGCAACCGCTGGCGTGCTGGCGGCAGGCTTGTCGTTGCTGGCCGCAGGTTTGGCGCTGGTGTCGGAAGGCTTGTTATTCGCGGGTTTAGCCGGGGTGTCGTCGGTCTTTACCGTGGGTTTCGAGCCTTGGTTGGCAAACACTTGAGCGAAGCCCTGGCCCTTGTCACGCGGGTCCGCAGCCGCTACCGCAGGGGTGGCGGCAGGCGCTTGAGGCTTGGCCGCGGGGGCAGCCTGAAGGAGCGAATTCGGGGCGACTGGCATAGGTAAAGGTCTCCACTGCATTGGGGATCGGGGATGCAGTCATGGAGGTAGAGCAAGAGTTGGGCCAGGTTTATGGTTTTGTGTGTATATCCGTTATTTGCGTAACGGCTGAGATGGGTTCCGCTCTTACAGCGGGTCACTTTTGAAAAGAGCCCAAAAGTAACCAAAAGGCTCTTGCCCCACCACTCGGCACCTCGCCTAGGCTCGGTGTGCCCTCACGCAGGCTTTGGAGCGGGGGCCGCCGCGATGGGCCATCCATGGCCCAGCGCGGCTAAACCGGCGTCCTGCCGGTTTACCCCCGCTCCAAAGCCTGCGTGAGGCCAGCGTGGTTTAACGGGGCGCCTAAGATCAAAATCAAGATCAAGATCTACAGCACGGCGGCCTAATAGCCGACCTGAGTGGTTGAATCAAAAGCAAAGCCAAGGCGGCCTGGCAGCCGACCTGCTCTTGGAAGCTGAACTGGGTTAAATGTGGGAGGGGCTTGCCCGAATGCGGTGTTTCAGTCAGTTTATTTGTAACTGACACACCGCATTCGCGAGCAAGCCCGCTCCCACATTTTGAGCTCAGTACATCAGGTAGATGTGTGTACTCGGTCAAAGGTGGGAGCTGGCTTGCCTGCGATGGCATCAGCTAGGTATGCCTGATGTACCGAGGTGTCTGCATCGCAGGCAAGCCAGCTCCCACAGAAAAGCAGCCCTGCTTTTGATCTGTTCTTGCTGTGCTTTTGCCCTGCTTTTGCTTCAACCACTCAGGTCGGCTACTAGGCCGCCGTGCTGTAGATTTTGATCTTGATCTGACAGGCCCCGTTAACCACGATGGCCGAACGCAGGCTTGAATCCGTGGGTAACCCGGCAGGACGCCGGGTTAGCCGCGCTGGGCCAGGGATGGCCCATCGCGGCGGCCCACGGATTCAAGCCGGAGTGAGGGCATGCCGAGCCTAGGCGAGGCACCGAGTGGTGGGGCAAAGACCTTTTGGTTACTTTTGGCTGGGCCGGCATTCCGGGCGTTTGCCAAAAGTGACCCGCTGTAAGAGCGGAACCCTAAGCGGCCGTTACCGCAGAAATGGATATGTACTCAACCTACCTAAAGCTGAAACCGCTCCCGCTCCGACTCATACATCGGCCGAACCAAAGCAAACTCATGATCAATCTGATCAACCAAGGCGCCCAAGTCCGCCGTAGACTCAACAGACTCCGCTTCCAGCCGCTGACACAACTGCGCCAACCGCACCGCCCCAAGGTTCCCACTGCTACCTTTAAAGCTATGCGCAATCCGCCCCAACGCCTTGGCATCATCGCGCGCCTTGCGCAACGCCTCGACGCGCTTCTGCGAATCGTCCAGAAAGGTATCGAGCAGCTTGGGATACTCGCCCTCCATAACCTCCTGCAAACCCGACAACACATCAGGGTCCATATGAATCTCAGCCACTTGCTCGCTCCTTGATCAAGAATCGGCGGATTATGCCAGAGCCCCCCAGCAAAACTCCACGCACACACTACGCCCGCCATCCGACCAGCGTACATCGCTGCTCAGTTGGCGCACCAGGCTCAAGCCCCGGCCAGACAGACGGTCGACATCCAGAGGCCGAGCCAGCACCTGTTCCACGTCAAACCCAGGGCCGCTGTCTTCAATACGCAACGTCATTTTACCGCCGGTGCCCGTCGGCACCACCTGCACATGCACACGCACATAACCGCTGTTCAATTGCCCCAGCCGCTCATTGCGCTGGCGATAATAGTCGGCAAACCCCAGGGCATCGCGCTTGAGCCGCGAATCCAAGCCCAGCACCCCATGCTCCAACGCATTGGAATACAACTCAGCCATCACGCTGTAAAGCGCCCCGCTCTGCGCGCGCAGGCCGTGTATCTCCAGCAGCAGTTGCAACAGGTACGGCAACGGGTTGTAACTTTTGAGCGTCTGCGCGCGAAATTCAAAACTCACCGACCAGTCCAGCGGGCACGACTGCCCGCTGTCGGCGTACATCGGCTCGGCCGCACGCAACGGCTGGCCGGCCAGCAAAGTGATCTCGACCATGCTGACGTCATCCCGCGCCTGGCCACGAAACGCCGCCAGGGCCTGCTCAATATCTTCGAACAGGCGGTCAGGCTCGCAGTTGGCCGCAAACACCTGCTGCAAGCGCTCGGCGCCGAACAGCTGGTCATTGGCGTCGGCAGTGTCCAACACGCCATCAGAGAGCAAAAACACGCGATCGCCCAAGGCCATGGGCCAGACTTCGGTGCTGTCATCAAACGTTTCGGCCGAGCGCACGCCTAACGGCAAGTGCCGCGACACCAACGGCGTACGCTTGCCCGTGGCGACTTCATGCACATAGCCTTCGGGCATGCCGCCGTTCCACACCTCCACCACGCGCCGCTGGGCACTCAGGCACATCAGCGTGGCGCAGCAAAACATGTCCACCGGCAGGATGCGCTTGAGCTTGGCGTTCATCTCACGCAGGGTCTGCGCCAGGCCGTAGCCCTTGGCGGTCATGCCGTAGAACACTTCTGCCAGCGGCATGGCACCCACGGCGGCCGGCAGCCCGTGCCCGGTGAAGTCGCCAAGCAGCACGTGCATGTCACCCGAGGGCGTGTATGCCGCCAGCAGCAAGTCGCCGTTGAACAACGCATAGGGCGATTGCAGGTAGCGAATGTTCGGCGCCGCGTTGATACAGCCCGAATGCGCCACCTTGTCGAACACCGCCTTGGCGGCCCGCTGCTCATGCAGCAAATAGTTGTGGTGCTTGGCGATCAAGTCACGCTGCTGCAAGACCGTGGCCTGCAGGCGACGCAGGCGGTCCATGGCGTTGATCTTCGCCGCCAGGATCAGTGGGTTGTAGGGCTTGGGCAGGAAGTCATCGCCACCGGCGTCCAGGCATTGGGCCAGGGCTTCGCTCTCGCGCAGCGAAGTGAGGAAGATGATCGGCACCAGTGCTTCGCCCGCCAACTGCTTGATCTGGCGCGCGGCTTCAAAGCCGTCCATCACTGGCATCAACGCGTCCATCAACACCAGCTGTGGGCGCTCGCGGGTGAACACCTCAACGGCTTGCGCGCCGTTCTTGGCGGTGAGTACCTGATGGCCCTGGCGGCGGATAATCGTCGACAGCAACAGCAAATCGGCGGCGCTGTCTTCGGCGATCAGGATCGTCAGCGGTTCAAGGACGGGGGCCAGGTTGCTCAACTGATGTCGAACAGTTTGTCGAAGTTGGAGATGGCGAGGATCTTGCGCACATCGGAATTACTGTTGATCACCTGCACCTCGGCATTATCGCCACCGGCATGGTCACGCAACAGCAGGAGCATGCCCAGGGCCGAACTGTCCATGTAGGTGGCTTCCTTCAAGTCCACCACGTAGACCTCGGGCACCTTGTAGAACTTTTCGTAGGCCTCACGAAAAGCCTGGTGACTGCCGAAATCGAACCGCCCCTTGACCGTGATCATTGCTTTTTTCCCATCCAGGGAGACTTCTGAGACGACTGACATATGACTGCATCCTTGTCATTGGCTATGTGCAACAAGGTTTAGCAGGTGAACCGGATCTGGGCAACACAGCGAATCAAATGTGGTAGCTGGTTTGTTTGCGATGAGCGTAGACATCGATACGTCATTTTCACAGATTGAGTGTTGTGGTTGTCTTGGGGGGCGCTGGGTACATATCCGTTGTTTGGGTGATGGCGGGCATTGGTTCCGCCCTTACGGCGGGTTACTTTTGGAAAAGAGCCCCAAAAGTAACCAAAAGGGCTCTTGCCCCACCACTCGGCACCTCGCCTAGGCTCGGTGTGCCCTCACGCAGGCCAGCGTGGTTTAACAGGGCGCCTAAGATCAAAATCAAGATCAAAAGCAAGAGCACGGCGGCCTAGTAGCCGACCTGAGTGGTTAGATCAAAAGCGAAAGCAGAGGCGGCCTGGCAGCCGACCTGATCTTGGAAGCTGAACTGGGTTAAATGTGGGAGGGGCGGTGCGACGGTTCGACTTGCTCCCGATGGCGGTGTGTCAGTTGATGCACCTGGTGAATGGCCCACCGCATTCGCGAGCAAGCCCGCTCCCACATTTTGAGCTCAGTACATCAGGTAGATGTGTGTACTCGGTCAATGTGGGAGCTGGCTTGTCGGACCGCCGAACCGCTGCGATGGCATCAGCTGGGTATGCCTGATGTACCGAGGTGTCTGCATCGCAGGCAAGCCAGCTCCCACAGAAAAGCAGCTCTGCTTTTGCCCTGTTTTTGCCCTGTTTTTGCCCTGCTTTTGCTTCAACCACTCAGGTCGGCTACTAGGCCGCCGTGCTGTAGATTTTGATCTTGATCTGACAGGCCCCGTTAACCACGCTGGCCGAACGCAGGCTTGAATCCGTGGGTAACCCGGCAGGACGCCGGGTTAGCCGCGCTGGGCCAAGGATGGCCCATCGCGGCGGCCCACGGATTCAAGCCGGAGTGAGGGCATGCCGAGCCTTAGCGAGGCACCGAGTGGTGGGGCAAAGACCTTTTGGTTACTTTTGGGGCGTTTGCCAAAAGTGACCCGCTGTAAGAGCGGAACCATACGAAGCCGTTACCGCAGCAACGGATATGTACTCAATCTACCCAAACCGAGGTGATGCCATCACAGGCAACCCAGCTCCCACAGTTAGTACTGTGATTGACGGGGAAGGCGCTGTGACAGTTCGTCGAGCAGCTTCTGCTCGCGCTTGTCTTCAAGCGCCCGCGCTTCGTCGATATAGCGCTGCACCAGCTTGCGCAAACCTTCGACCCGGGCGAACGCCGCTTGCCAGGCCTCGCGGGCTTTATCGAGGTTGTTCTGGTGCCAGGCCAGGCTCTGGCGCTGTTGGCCAACGGCGGTTTCCAGCTGGTTGAGAAAGCCCTGATAACCCATCAACCACTGGCCGGAGACGCCCTTGCTGCCGCGCTCGATCCATTGCTGCTGGTACTCGCCACGAAAGCGTTCCAGGTCGCCCAGCTTGCTTTCCGCCAGGCGCACCTGGCCCTGAAAATACCCCAGGCGCTGCACAGCGGCTTTTTCGGCCTTTTCGGCCATGTCCACCACTGGGGCCAGGCGTGAAGAACGCGTGCTGGCCATGGCTTAACCGCCTGGCGCCGGAGCGAAGATCGAACCCAGGTGCGCTTCGCTTTCGCCCATGCTGATCTTGTCGTTGAGGCCTTGGCGCAGATAGGTCACCAGTTGCGGTTGCAGGGCAATCGCCAGGTCAGTTTCGCGATCACCACCGGCCACATAAGCGCCGACGCTGATCAGGTCGCGGCTCTGCTGATAGCGCGACCACAGCTGCTTGAAGTGCTGCGCGCGGGCCATGTGTTCCGGCGTGACCACGGCCGGCATCACCCGGCTGATTGAGGCTTCGATGTCGATGGCCGGGTAATGCCCCTCCTCCGCCAAACGCCGCGACAGCACGATGTGGCCGTCGAGCACGCCCCGCGCCGAGTCGGCAATCGGGTCTTGCTGGTCATCGCCTTCGGACAGCACGGTGTAGAACGCGGTGATCGAGCCGCCACCGGCCTCGGCATTACCGGCGCGCTCGACCAGCTTGGGCAGCTTGGCGAACACCGACGGCGGGTAGCCTTTGGTGGCGGGCGGTTCGCCGATGGCCAGGGCGATTTCCCGCTGGGCCTGGGCGAAACGCGTGAGCGAGTCCATCAGCAACAGGACGTTCTTGCCCTTGTCGCGAAAATATTCGGCAATGCGCGTGCAGTACATGGCGGCGCGCAACCGCATCAGCGGCGCATCGTCCGCAGGCGAGGCCACCACCACCGAGCGCTTGAGGCCCTCTTCGCCGAGGCTGTGCTCGATGAATTCCTTTACTTCACGGCCCCGCTCGCCGATCAACCCGACCACGATGATGTCGGCCTCGGTGAAGCGCGTCATCATGCCCAGCAGCACCGATTTACCCACGCCCGTACCGGCGAACAGGCCCAGACGCTGGCCGCGGCCGACCGTCAATAAACCGTTGATGCTGCGAATGCCCACGTCCAGCGGCACGCTGATGGGGTTGCGGTTGAGTGGGTTGATGGTCGGGCCGTCCATCGGCACCCAATCTTCAGCCTTCATCCCGCCCTTGCCATCCAATGCGCGACCGGCGCCGTCGAGCACGCGGCCGAGCATGCTCATGCCCATCGGCAGGCGGCCGGTATCGGCCAAAGGCACCACGCGGGCGCCGGGCGCGATGCCGGCCAGGCTGCCGACCGGCATGAGGAAAATCTTGCTGCCGGAAAAGCCCATCACCTCGGCTTCGACCTGCACCGGGTGGTAGCTGTCGTCGTTGATCACCAGGCAGCGGCTACCCATGGCGGCGCGCAGGCCTTCGGCTTCGAGGGTCAGGCCGACCATACGCAGCAAGCGCCCCTCAAGGATCGGCTGGCCGGGCAACTCAGTGGCCTCGGCGTAGCCGCTCAGGCGCTTGGCGAAGCTGGTGCGATCAAGGCGCATCGGGGGCGTCCAGGTCCACGCTCAGGTCGGGCTCGGCCGGGTGCAGGACTTGTTCGTGGAGCTGGTCAAACAGCTTGGCCATGATCTGGCTGATGCGGGTTTCCACCGTGGCATCGATGCGGCTGTGTTCGGTTTCGACGCGGCAACCACCGGGCAGCAGCGCCGCGTCTTCGACGATGCGCCAGGTTTCTTCGTGGCGCTCGCGCAGGGCTTTGACCTGTTCGAAATCCTGCGGGTTGATGTACAGCCGCACATTGCCGACGCCCAACGGCAGCAGTTTGAGGGCTTCGCGCATCACGCTTTCGATATGGCTGGAATCAAGCATCAGTTCGCGCTGGATCACCTGACGGGCGATGTGTTCGACCAGGCCGACCATGGACTTTTCCAACTGCGAGTCCTGTTCGGCGATAGGGTCGAACAGGCTGCCCATCAAGCGTTCCAGGCTGACCAGCTTGACGCTGAGCGCTTCCTCGGCCTCTTGGCGAACCTTCAGGGTGGTGCTGCGAAAACCGTCTTTTTCACCCGCCGCGAAGCCCTCGTTGTAGGCCTCCTGGCGGATGGCTTCCAATTCTTCGAGGGTCAGTGGCTGGACTTCGTCCAGTGGCACTTCTTCCATTTCCGCAGGCGTTTCAACCACCGGTTCAGGTTCGGGTTCCGGCACATGCGGGTCGAAGCTGGGCAACGACCAGATGTCGAACCCGCCGACATCCCGCGCGCGAATCAGATCGCTGGGCGTCTCATCTTTGTTCGACATGGGAAGCGCCTTAAATCATTTCTTCGCCGCCCTTCCCGCCGAGAACGATTTCTCCGGCTTCGGCCATACGGCGGGCAATGGTGAGGATTTCCTTTTGGGCGGTTTCCACGTCGCTGACGCGCACCGGGCCCTTGGCTTCCAGGTCGTCGCGCAACAGTTCAGAGGCGCGCTTGGACATGTTCTTGAAGATCTTTTCTTTGACGCCTTCGTCCGAGCCTTTGAGGGCCAGTACCAACACGTCGGAGGACACCTCGCGCAGCAACGCCTGGATGCCACGGTCGTCGACATCGGAGAGGTTGTTGAACACGAACATAAGGTCTTCGATCTGGCCGGACAGGGTGTCGTCGATCTCGCGGATCGAGTCCATCAACTGGCCTTCGACCGAGCTGTCGAGGAAGTTCATGATGTCGGCCGCGCGCTTGATGCCACCCAAGGTGGTACGCGAGGCGTTCGAGTTACCCGAGAACTGCTTCTCGAGAATCGTGTTGAGTTCTTTCAGGGCGGCCGGCTGCACGGTGTTCAGCGACGACACGCGCAGGATGATGTCCAGGCGCACTTTATGGTCGAAGTGGCCAAGCACTTCACCGGCCTGGTCCGGGTCCAGATAGGCGACGACGATGGCCTGGATCTGCGGGTGCTCGTAGCGGATCACGTCGGCAACGGCGCGCGGTTCCATCCATTTCAGGCTGTCGAGGCCGCTGGTGTTGCCGCCCAGCAGGATGCGGTCGATCAGGCCGTTGGCCTTGTCTTCGCCCAAGGCCGAGGTGAGCATCTTGCGGATGTAACTGTCGGAGCCGACGCCCAGGCTGGTCTGGTCGCCGACGATCTCGACGAACTCGCTCATCACCTGCTCGACTTGCTCACGGTGCACATTGCGCATTTGCGCCATGGCCACGCCCACGCGTTGAACCTCTTTAGGGCCCATGTGGCGCAGCACTTGTGCGGCGTCGGTCTCACCCAAAGACAGCAGCAACACGGCGGCTTTGTCGACTTTGGTGAGCTTGGCAACAGCGGCTCGATCATTCATCTGCGTTAATCCACTCTTTCACGACCTGGGCCACACGGCCCGGGTCTTCTGCCACCAGACTCTTGATTGCGTTCAACTGAGCGTCATAACCTTCGCTCGGGCTTGGCAACAGGATACTTTGCGGGCCGCCAAGGCTGACGCGGTCGTTGGCCAGTTCGCCGTCCAGGCCGCCCATGCCACCCAACTCGACGTCGCTGCCTGCCAGGGCCAGCTGTTTTTTGCCGTGGCCGGTGATGTTGTTGAGCACCGGGCGCAGCACGCCGAACACCAGCACCAGGATGAACAACACTCCCAGCACTTGCTTGACGATGTCCCAGAACCACGGCTGTGTGTAGAACGACGGGTCGGCGATCACTTCGCCACGCTCGGCGGAGAACGGCATGTTGATCACGCTGACGCTGTCACCACGGCTGGCGTCGAAACCGACGGCGTCCTGCACCAGGCGCGTGAAGCGCGCCAATTCGTCGGCGCTCCATGGCGCACGGGTTACGGCGCCGTCAGCAGCGTTGACCTTGACCTGGTCATCGACCACTACCGACACCGACAGGCGATTGATTTTGCCCTGTTGCTGCTTGGTGTGGCTGATGGAACGGTCGAGTTCGAAGTTCTTGGTGGACTGGTTACGCTTGTCCGCCGGGTAGGGCGCGAGCATCGGCTGGCCGGTGGCCGGGTCCATGATCTGCTGACCGTTGGCGTCCAACAAAGGCTGGCCAGGCTGAATCGCGCCGGCGGTCGCGGCAGCGCCACCAGTGGTTTGCGGTGCCGAAGCCGGGGCTGGCGGCTGGTTGCTCAGGGCACCCGGCACACCTTGCGGGCCATTGCTGGCAGTACGTTGTTCGCTGGTGGACTGCTCACTGCGCAGGGCCGGCTGGTCCGGGTTGAACTGCTCAGACGTCGACTCGACGGCACTGAAGTCCACGTCGGCGGACACTTCGGCCTTGTAGCGGTCGTTGCCCAACACCGGTTGCAGAATGTTGTGCACACGCTGGGTGAGCATGCTTTCCATACGGCGGCTGTAGTCGAACTGCTTGCCGGCCTGGGTCAGCGCGGAGTTCTCGGCCATGTCGGACAGCAGGTTGCCCTTCTGGTCGACCACGGTGATTTGCGACTTGCTCAATTCGGGAACGCTGGTGGCCACCAGGTTGATGATCGCCAGGACTTGGCCAGGCTCCAGGGAGCGGCCGGAAAACAGTTCGACCAACACCGAGGCGCTTGGCTTGCGTTCATCACGCACAAACACCGAGCTTTTCGGAATCGCCAGGTGCACGCGGGCGCCCTTGACGTTATTGAGGCTCGAGATGGTGCGGGCCAGTTCGCCTTCCAGGCCACGACGGTAGCGTGTGGCTTCCATAAACTGGCTGGTGCCCAGGCCTTGGTCCTTATCGAGGATTTCAAAGCCGATGTTGCTGTCGGACGGCGTGACGCCGGCCGCTGCCAATTTCATCCGCGCACGGGCCACGTCGTCGGCCTTGACCAGCAGCGCGCCAGAGTTGGGCTCCACGGTGTAGGCAATGTCGGCGGCGGCCAGGGTTTCCATGATCTGCTTGGAATCCATGCCGGCCAGGCTGCCGTACAGCGGGCGGTAATCAGGTTGCTGCGACCACAGCACCACGGCAAAACCAATCGCCACGCTGGCAGCCAGGCCGACCATCAGGCCCACCTGACGCAACATGGTCATTTCGGAGAGGTTTTCCAGGAACGACAGGCCGAACAGCGGCGGCTTGCCGTCTGCCTTGGCGGGTACGTTGTCCACGACTGCTTCTGCCATGACTTAAATCTCGTCCTTAAACCGGCATCTGCATGATGTCTTGATAAGCCTGAACCAGCTTGTTACGCACTTGGGTCAAGGCCTGAAAGGAAACGCTGGCCTTTTGCGAGGCCACCATCACATCGGTAAGGTCCACGCCGCTTTTGCCGATCTCGAAGGCGGTAGCCAACTGACTGGATGCTTGCTGGGTATCACTGACTTTATTGATTGCCTGACCGAGCATGTCGGCAAAACTGCTTTGGCCCAATTCCGGCGCTGGCGCGACAGATTTCGGTTGAGCCATGGCATCCATTTGCATGGAGCGCATATCCAACATCAACCGATTGAACTCAATACCCTGGCTCATGACCTTCTCTCTCCGACGACCCGCAATTTTTTGACACTACGTAGCGGTTACTAGGGGTGGTAGCAACAAGGGTGCCAGCTCCGTGGCGATTCGTAAGAAAAGGCGACAAACCCTGTCGGCCCGATGCTTTTTTTCAGGTGGCGAAGAGGTAGGCTTCCACGTCCATTCCCGCGTCACGCATCTGCGCCAGCTTGTAGCGCAAGGTGCGCGGGCTGATGCCTAAGCGTTCGGCCGCCTCTTTGCGGCGGCCGCGCTCTGAGCGCAGGGTGTCGATGATCATCTGGAATTCGCGGCGCCGCAGGTCGTCGCCCAGGCCGCCAGCGGATTCGGCTTCGACAGCCACCACAGGCGCTGGCGCCAGGCTCGGCAGCGGCGCCACACCGCTGCTGCCCATGGCCAGGCAGAAGTCCTGCGGCTGGATCAGCCCGCCCTGCTGCAAGATCAGCGCGCGCTGGATGGCGTTATCCAATTCGCGCACGTTGCCGGGCCATGGGTAGCTGATCAGGCAGGCCTGGGCTTCGGCCGACAGCCGTGCCTGGGCGTGCTTCATTTTTTTGACGTGGTTGTTCAACAGGCGCTCGGCCAGCGGGATGATGTCCGCCGGGCGTTCGCGCAATGGGCGCCAGGCAAGCGGGAACACCGAGAGCCGGTAGAACAAGTCTTCACGAAAGCGCCCCGCCGCCACTTCGCGCGCCAAATCACGGTTGGTGGTGGCGACCACGCGGATATCCAACTGGATCGGCTTGCGCGCGCCGACGCGCTCCACTTCACGCTCCTGCAGCACGCGCAGCAACTTGGCTTGCAGGCCTAGAGGCATTTCCGAGATTTCGTCGAGCAGGATGGTGCCGCCGTCGGCCTGTTCAAACTTACCGGCCTGGGCGGCGATGGCGCCGGTGAACGAGCCCTTCTCGTGGCCGAACAAGGTGGCTTCAAGCATGTTGTCGGGGATGGCCGCGCAGTTGATCGCGATAAACGGTTGTTTGGCGCGGCTGGATTGCTGGTGGATATAACGCGCCAGCACTTCTTTACCCGTGCCGGACTCGCCGGAAATCAACACCGTGGAATCGCTGCGCGCCACGCGGGCCGCCAGCTCCAGCAACTGGGCGCTGGCCGGCTCAAAGGCAATCGGACCTTCGCCGTCGCTGGCCGGGACCACGCCGAGGGCATGCCGGGCGACCAGTTCGATCAGCGCCTTGGGCTCAAACGGCTTGACCAGGTAATCCGCCGCGCCTTGGCGCATGGCGTCCACCGCCCGCTCCACGGCGCCATGGGCGGTCATCAGCAGCACCGGCAGTTGCGGCTGGCGCGCACGCAGCAGGCCGAGCAACTGGTGACCGTCCATGCCGGGCATGTTCACATCGCTGACCACCAAGCTGAAGGATTCTTGCTCAACGGCCTGCAAGGCGTCCTCGGCAGAACCGACCGCCCGGTAGTCATGGCCCGCCAACAGCAGCGTGTCAGCCAATGCTTCACGCAGGGCGCGATCGTCTTCGACCAATAAAACCTTGATAGCCATAGTCCTTTTACTCCGCGCTTGCCGCGCTGGAAAACAGCGGCAAGGTCATCAATGCACAGGTGCCACGCCCCAACCGGGAGTGCAGCTGCAATTCTCCCTGATGCGCACGCGCCACTGCCTTGACCACGGTCAGGCCCAGGCCTGTGCCGTTGGTCTTGGTGGTAAAAAAGGGTTCGCCCAGGCGCTGCAGCACCCGTGGGTCGATGCCGCTGCCGCTGTCGCTGATGCACAGTCGCAGGGTTTGCCCGCGGCTGTACAAGTGCACTTTGAGACGCGCACCAGGGCCGCTGGCCTGGGTGGCGTTTTCGATCAGGTTAAGCAAGGCGCCGACCAGCGTGTCGCGATTGCACAGCAACTCGCCAAGGTGGCTGTCGCACTGCCAACGCACGCTGACATCCTGGATATGCGTGGCCGCTGCCGCTTGCAGCGACTGCATCAAGGCGGACGGTGTGATGCGGTCAGTCAGCGGCAATTCGCCGCGGGCAAACACCAGCATGTCGCGCACCTGATGCTCCAATTCATGCAGGCGCTCCTTGAGGCGACCGGCAAATCGTTGGTGGGTGGCGGCTGGCAATTGCTCATCAGTCAAATGACTGGCGTAGATCAGCGCCGCCGACAGCGGCGTACGGATCTGATGCGCCAAAGAAGCGACCATCCGCCCCAGCGACGACAAGCGCTCATGGCGCGCCAGCTGGTCTTGCAGGTGACGGGTTTCAGTCAGGTCGTTGAGCAACACCAGTTGGCCGGGCTCAGCGTCCAGGGAACGGGTGGCGATGGACAGGCGGCGGCCGTCCTTGAGGGAGATTTCATGGCCGTCGTCTTCACGCGGCGCGAAGCAGCGCGTAATGACGTGGCGCCACAGCTCGCCTTCAAGCGGTTCGCCGAGCAAGTCACGTGCGGCCGGGTTGGCTTCGCGAACGCGGCCCATCTCATCAATGACGATCACGCCACCGGGCAACAGGTCGAGGAGGTTTTGCAGACGGTTGGCCAGGCGCTCTTTTTCGGCCAGCTCTTCCATGCGCTGGGCACTGACCACCGCCAACTCGCCTTTAAGCTCGGAAACCCGGGCTTCCAGCAAGCTGTAGGAATCAGTCAGTTGGCTCGACATCTGGTTGAACTGCGAGAACGCCTGTTCAAGACCCTGCCGGGCAAGCGGCTCTGCGGACGGAACAAGCCCCGGAATAGCAGGGGCTGAAGAAAGTTGGGCGGCGTGGGGCATCATGCTCTCTCGCTTGGCTGACCGTCAGTTAAACGGAACGTTGCGAGGGATGTAGCAATACCCGTGCCGAAAAAAATAAGCTTAGTTTTCAGCTAGTTAAAAAACAGGCGTCAATCATCCGCCTGTTCATCACCTTCTCGACGGCTCATGCCGTACTTGCGCATCTTCTCAACCAGGGTGGTTCGGCGGATACGCAAGCGTTCGGCGGCGCGCGCGACAATGCCGTTGGCATCGTCCAGCGCCTGCTGAATCAGGCCTTGTTCGAGGCTACCGAGGTAGTCTTTCAAGTCGAGGCCTTCCGGCGGCAGCATGGCGGTGGAACCGAAGTCCGGCGTATGGCCGTTGATGGCCACGCGCTCTTCCAGGTCGCTGCGCAGGCTGTCCACCAGTTGCTCGTCTTCGTCGTCGACGTAGCGGAATTTTTTCGGCAACTCGACCACGCCGATCACACCGTAGGGGTGCATGATCGCCATGCGCTCCACCAGGTTGGCCAGCTCACGGACGTTGCCCGGCCAGCCGTGGCGGCACAGGGACATGATGGCGGCGGAGTTGAAGCGAATCGAGCCGCGCTTTTCGTGTTCCATGCGCGAAATCAGTTCGTTCATCAGCAACGGGATGTCTTCCACGCGTTCACGCAGCGGGGCCATCTCGATTGGGAATACGTTGAGGCGGTAGTACAGGTCTTCGCGGAAGCTGCCGACCTCGATCATGCTTTCGAGGTTCTTGTGGGTGGCCGCGATGATGCGCACGTCGACGCTCTGGGTCTTGTTGCTGCCCACGCGCTCGAAGGTGCGCTCCTGCAGTACGCGCAGCAGCTTGACCTGCATCGGCAGTGGCATGTCGCCAATTTCGTCGAGGAACAGGGTGCCGCCATTGGCCAGTTCGAAACGCCCGGCACGGCTGGTGATCGCCCCGGTGAAGGCGCCCTTCTCGTGGCCGAACAATTCGCTTTCGAGCAGCTCTGCCGGGATCGCCCCGCAGTTGACTGGCACAAAGGGCCCGTCGCGGCGCTTGGAGTGATAGTGCAGGTTACGCGCAACCACTTCCTTGCCGGTGCCGGACTCGCCGAGGATCAGCACGCTGGCGTCGGTGTCGGCCACTTGCTGCATCATTTGGCGCACGTGCTGGATCGCACGGCTGGTGCCGACGAGGCTGCGGAACAGGTTGGGTTCGCGGTGACGACCGCGCTCGCGGGCCTGGTCATACATCTCGCGGTAAACCTGGGCGCGATGCAGGGAGTCGAGCAATTTGCTGTAGCTGGGCGGCATTTCCAGGGTCGAAAGCACGCGGCGGCGCTGGTCTTCCGGCAGGTCGACAGAAGAAACATCACCCATTAGCAATACCGGAAGGAACTCATCCCAGGTCGACAGTGTCTTTAACAAGCCCAGAACTGCGCCAGGAGCGTTTACCGTCCCGATCAGCACACAAATGACTTCACGGCTCGATGACAAAGAGCTGACCGCCTGCTGCCAATCATGGCTGCCGCAGGGTAAATTTTCCTCACCAAGAAAATTTAAAATCACCGCTAAGTCGCGGCGGCGGACGCTATCGTCATCGATCAGCAGAATTTTGGTTTCACGCCACATGCAATAGCAACTTCCCTAGTAAAACTTCCTGCCCCAGAGTGAGGGCAATCAAGACGCCTGTAAGATTCTTACCCTACTAGACGTCTGAAATCTGAAAACAGCACTAGTTAAGTCAAAAATGCTGGCACAGTCAAATATATGACGCGCCGTTCGGACTAACTGAGCCCATTCAGCCGAACAGATGGTAAACCTTTGACGCGTTTTCCGCTCGGTTGATCTGCGACATCTCTTCGAAAATCGCCTGGCGCTCGCCAGTGGTCACTTCAAGCAACTGCTGATACACCGCCAACAAGCTCTCCAGCTTTTCCCGCAGGGCATCCTCGTCCACCGGCGCGTTATTGAGCGCCTCATCGATCACAGCACGGCAGCCCATGTCCAGTTCGCCGATAGCGTCCCAGTTACGTGCAGCCAATGCGTCGACCAAGGCTTCGCGGGTTTCGTCAATCCGTTGCAGGGCGTGGCTCATGACATCATCCTCAGGCCGAAAGGCCTACAGTGTTGCAATACCGTCCCAGCCTTCCTTGAGCGTAATCATCAAGCCGGCTACTTCGTCGATCATGGTGACATCGCTCTTGCTGTTTGCTTCCAGCAGGCGCGTGGTCATGTAGGCGTACAGGTTGTCCAATTGCTGCAAGGCGGCCGGGTCTTCGGTTTTTTCCGGGTTCAAGCCGTCACGCAAGCCGATCAGGATGTCGATCGCCTTGCCCAGCAGCAGGCCTTTTTGCGCGATATCACCACGAGCCAGGGCGCCTTTGGCCTGAGCCATGCGATCCAACGCGCCTTCCATCAACATCTGGACCAGACGGTGTGGGCTGGCTTCGGAGATCTGGGCATGGGAATTGACCTTCTGGTATTGGCGAAGGGCTCTCATGGGATTCATGTTTCTACCTCGTGACAGGCAACAGCTAAATAGGATGGGCTCTGACTAATATGTCGACGGGGTCGCAAAAAACTTTAACCCGCAAGTCGGCTGAAGGCGGCGCCCGAGGGTGGCATTCACCACCGGGCGGCTTCATCGGGATCAGCTGTCCGAAGACGACTTGTTCAGCGCGTTGAGCGTGGTCATGACGCTGGAACGTTGACTGGTGAGCTGGGCCACCAGGTTGTTCATCGTCGTGTATTTGGCGGTCAGGCTAGTCTTCAGGGCGGCCATGCGCGCGGTCAGGGTGTCCTGCTGGTTTTGCAGGTCCTTGAGGTTATCCGACAGGGTCGAGGAGCGCGTGGCGAGCACGCCGGTGTTGCTCAGCGCATAGCTGTCGGTCGCGGTTTTCATGCGCGCCAGCAGGCCATTGTCACCATTGAAGATGCCGCCGATGTCGGTAGGGTTGGTGGCAATCGCTGCACCAAACACCTTGTCGTCAATGCTCAGCTTGCCGGTGCCCGAGTCAGTGTTCACACCAAACTGAGCCAGGGACTTCAATGTACCCGTGCCCGACAGTGCGTTCATCTGCGCGCGCAGGGACGACTGCAAAGTGCGCATGGTGGCATCGCCGGTCAGCGCAGACGGCGTGGTCGAACCATCGGCGTTGGTGGTGATTTTGGTTTCAGTATTGATCGCCGTCATCAAGGCGTTATAGGTATCGACAAAGCCCTTTACCGAGCTTTTGAGGGTGTCGTTGCTACGGGTCACCGTGATGGTCGATGCAATTCGCTTGGAAATATCGGTGACGCCGGTAGGCAGCGGCGACACCGCCGTCAACTTGATGCTCACACCACTGATCGCGTCGGTCAGGGTATTGCTCTTGGACTCTTGGGAGGTGCCGTCAATGGTGTATTTCGCATTCTGCGGCGGCTCGCCCACAACCGAGGCGCCAGCCTGCAGACCGGAGTTACCACCCAGGGTAATGTCGGTGCCGGCACCGGTATTGGTCGAGGTCACGACCAGACGCGAACCGGTGGAGTCAGTCAGGATGTTGGCACTCAGGCCTGCACTGCTGTATTGCGCGTTGATCGAGTCACGCACTTGCTGCAACGTCGCACCCGGCGGAACACTCACCCCGTAACTCTGACCTGACTGGGAAATTTCCAGGGTGGTCGCGGTAGTACCAGAGTTGACGACGGTCTTCGCCCCGCCCGCATAGTTCTGGGTAGCGATCTTCGAGGAGGTCGCCAACTGGTTGACCACCAGCGAATAGCTGCCAGCGGACGCACCAGCACCCAAGGTAACAGTGGAGACGTTTGCATCCGATGTGGACGCCGTGAGGCCGCCGATGCTGGCGTCCTTGGCCATGTTGTCCATGGCGCCGCGGAAGGCATCCAGTGCCGCTTGAATCTTGCCGATCGAGGACAGCTGGGCAGTCGACGTTTGCGTCTGCTTGTTGATCTGCGACTGCTTGGGCGCTTGTTCAGCATTCACCAAGGCCGTAACGATCGACTCGGTATTAATCCCCGTAACCGGGCCGCTTACCGTGATATCACCCATGACACTTCTCCTGATCGGGGCTGGCGCTTTATTGACGGACGACGCCTCAAGCAGCTACAGCAACAAAATTCATGCCAGCTCAGACTTTCGCGTCGAACAACACACTGCTGGCGTCGTGAAGGCTTTGTGCGAGTTTCAATGCCGTTTCCGAAGGGATCTGACGAATGACCTCGCCACTGTCGGTCGCAATGACCTTGACCACCACCTGATGGGTGGAGTCATCAATGGAAAAATCCAGGTTGCGCTGGGCAGCCTGGACGAATTTGCGAATATCCGTTACCGCCTGTTCAAGGTCGGAGGATTTCGAGTCTTGCTTGGGTTCGCCCGTGGCAACCGTAGGGTCTACCTTGGTTTTCTGCGGGTCGGCTGTCACAGGGGCAGGTGCGCTCTGCGGCGCCGCTGCTGGATAAGACAGGTTCAGCTTTACACTCATGTCCATGTCCAATCTCCTCATCACGCAAAAGACAAAAGGGCACGTAAACGCGCCCTTCCGTCAGTCATCTACCGATGGCTATTACTGAAGCAGCTTCAGTACAGCGGATGGCAGTTGGTTGGCCTGGGACAGGATCGCAGTGGAAGCCTGTTGCAGGGTTTGTTGCTTGGTCAACTGAGCAGTTTCTGCAGCGTAGTCAACGTCCTGGATCTGACCGCGAGCGGCGCTGGAGTTGTCCGAGATGCTCTGCAGGTTGGCAACGGTGTTGTCGAAACGGTTTTGTACAGCACCGAGGCCGGCACGCTGGGAGTCGATGTCGGAGATCGCCTGGGTGATCACGTCGATCGAGTTCTGTGCGTTGGCAGCAGTGGTGATGTCAGTGTTGTTGACGGTAGTTTTGGTGGAGTTGGCAGCGGTTGCAGCACCAGCTGCAAACAAACCAGCCACGCCTGGGCCGCTCAGCGAGTAGCTGCTGGAGGAGTTCAGCGACACTGCACCAGTGGCGATGATCGGACCGGCATCCAGTGCAACGGCAGTGCCGGCAGTACCGGTACCATCCAGGGTGGCAACCTTGATACCAGCAACAGCACCGGCGTCGCCAGCGTTGAAGGTCAGGTTCTCACCGGTATCGGACTTGACCGACAGGGCGTTGGTGGTCGAATCGTAGTTAACGCTGATGCCCAGCTTGGCAGCGTTGGACTTCAGTTGGTCAGCCAGGTCGGAAGCACTGGTCACGCCAGTGAACTGGACCGCAGCACCGGAGCCGACTTTCAGAGTGAAGTTGGCGCTGGCAGGGGTTGCACCGGCAATGGCAGTGGAGTCAACAGTGAACTGAGCAACAGTGCTGGCGGTAGCAGCCAGGCCGCCGACAGCGCCGTTCATTTGCGCAGCGATCTGCTTGGCAGAAGCACTAGGAGCGATGGTCACGTCCTTGGACTGGCCGCCACCGGTAACGGTGATCAAGCCGCCGGCAACGCCGGTCGCGCTTGGAGCAACGCCTTGGGATTTCAGCTGCTGCGAACCAATGTTGTTGGCTGCAACGTTACCGATGCTCATGTCGATGGTCTGATTGGCGTTGGCGCCGACCTGGAACGAAGTAGTACCGAAAGAACCGTCCAGCAGGTTCTTGCCACCGAAAGTAGTGGTGGTTGCGATACGGGTCAATTCAGCAGTCAGAGCGGCGTATTGAGCCTGGTTCGACTTACGGTCTTCAGCGCTTGGCGAGCCGTTGGCGGATTGCAGAGCCAGGGTACGCATGCTTTGCAGGATGTTGGTGGACTGCTGCATTGCGCCTTCAGCGGTCTGAGCAATCGAGCTGCCGTCGTTGGCGTTCTTGATTGCAACGCCCAGGCCGTTGATTTGGCTGGTCAGACGGTTGGAGATTTGCAGGCCGGCCGCATCGTCTTTGGCGCTGTTGATACGCAGGCCGGAGGACAGACGCTGCATGGAAGTTTGCAGAGCGCCGGAAGCCTTGTTCAGGTTGTTCTGAACGTTCAACGAAGCAAGGTTAGTGTTTACTGTTAAAGCCATGACGAAATCCTCGTGGGTGGTGTACTGCGGCTTCCGGCCCTGGCAACCGCCGGGTGTGGCCTAGAGAACCTTCGTAATAGTTATCGTCGTGAATGCAGGTCTCTTGAGGACTTTTTTGATTTTTTTTACTAGCACCGGGCCACCCCTTGTAATTCAAGCATTTACGATAGCGCAAAGTCCCGCAATTGCTGGGTTTTCTGGCGTCAAATAAAAAACGCCCAGGCTTTCTCAAGCCTGGGCGTTTTTGTGTGCGGCGCTATCAGGAGGTCACGAACGATAAAGAATCGCCGAACCCCACGACAAACCGACACCAAAGCCACTGATTGCAACACGCTTCCAGTCGCCATCCATCATGTGCTTTTCCAGCAGCAGCGGAATGCTCGAAGACACGGTATTGCCGGTCTCAACCATGTCCTTGATGAATTTCTCCACCGGGGCGTCTTCAAAACGTCGCGCCACGGCGTCAACAATTGCCGCACTGCCCTGGTGGATGCAGAACGCGTCGATCTCGTCGGCCTTAAGCTGCGACTCGTTGAGCAACTCGTGCAAATGCGCCGGCACCTTGAGCAGGGCGAAGTTGAACACCTGGCGGCCGTTCATGAAAAACACACCATCGCTGACCTTCAGGTGCGGCGCACCGGAACCGTCGGTGCCGAACTTCGCCTTGCCCAGCAGCCACGGGGCGTCTTCGCCCATCCAGGTAGCGGTGGCGGCATCGCCGAACAGCATGGTGGTGTTGCGGTCTTCCGGGTCGACGATCTTCGAATACGGGTCAGCGGTGATCAGCAGGCCGTTTTTCAGGCCGGTTGCCTCCATGAAGCCCTTCATCGCATAAATGCCGTAGACGTAGCCGGAGCAGCCCAGGGAGATATCAAAGGCGGCCACGTGGGTCGGCAGGCCCAATTTGTCCTGGACGATGGCGGCCGTGTGGGGCAAGCCCTCTTCGTCGCCGTTCTGGGTCACGACGATGACCGCATCAATGGAATCACGCGACAGTTGCGGGTTGGCAGCAAACAAGGCATTCACCGCCTCGACACACAGGTCGGAGGTTTCCTGCGCAGCATCCTTGCGCGGCAGGAACGCCGAACCGATCTTGCCGATGATGAAATCTTCATCCTTGGCGAATTTGGCGCCTTGGGCGTAGTTATCGACCCCGTCTGCCGGCACGTAACTGGCGATGCTTTTTATGCCAATCATTGTGGCTTCCCAATACTAAATAGCTGGATAACACCCCTCGAACGACGCCGGGAGTGCTGACAATAAAGGGGATAACCCCGTAAAAATATCGCTGAAAGCCGCCACGCAAAGACCCGCAGGCGACTTATCCTTTTCACACGATACAGTGAAGATGCGCTTTATGACTCACAGGTCACTCAATTTTGTGCGCTTTGTGCAAAACCAGGCAACATTACCGGCGCCAAAATGACAACGGCCCACCCTGTCGCCAGGGTGGGCCGTTTGTCCTGTCGCCAATTACATACGGCTGAACAGGCTCAACTGGGAGATTTTCACGAACGCCAGCTGCGAGGCTTGCAGCATGGTCTGCTGCAGCGTCAGGTCGATGGCGGCCTGACCCATATCGACGTTGGCCAGCGATGACATGGTCGAGGTGTTGGCCAAGCCCAGGCTGGTGTTTTCCTGGCCCTGAATATCCAGGGCGTTCTGGCGTGCGCCAATCGAGCCACGTACCTGGTCGATCTGTGCCGTCGCATTACCCAGGTTGCCGATGGTGGTGTTGAGCACATCCTTGAGCTTGTTCATGGCAACCGGGTCGCCATCGGCCGGAGCTTCCAGGGCCTTGCGCAACTGGCCCAGGGTATCCAGGGCGTTCATGTTCTTGTTGCTGGTGGCGCCGACGGCAAACTGGTCACCCGCACCCGGCGTGCCACTTACAGCAAACGTCACACCGGCAGCGGTGATCGACGTCGCGCCGGTGGCCATGGTGCCGGTGGCAATCGATTTGCTGTTCGCTGTATACGGCTGGGCGTACACCTCGTAAGCATTGCCGCTGGTGAACTTGATAATCGCACCCGAGTTGGGAAAGGTGCTGCTGTAGGCTGCCTGGTCCGTGACCTGGCCACCGGTCAACTGCGCCGTGGACGCATTACTGGCCGTGCGTGAAATGCTGAAGGTATCCGGCTTGCTTTCCAGCGTAAACGCCTTGCCTGCCACCAACGCATCAGAAGCCGGGCCCGATGCAACATCCGGCCCCAGGTTCAGGCTGATGTCGAACTTGACCCCGCGCAGGTTGACGCTGTGAGCGCCTTCCTTGGTGGAGTCAAACGTACCGTTACCGGTGATCTCGGAGGTAACGTCGTTACCGTCCTTGTCGGTCACGCTGTATTGAGTGCTGCTGGCGAAGGTCAACTTATACGGCTGGCCATCGGCAAAATTCTTGTTGTAAGCCGTGCCGCTGGTAACAAGCCCGGCAGAAATCGCGACTTTGCCGTCATTGACCGCCGGCGGCAAAATCGTGGCTTGGGTGCGGCCGGTGTTGGAGGAGCTTTCCAGCAGCGTCTTGCCGGTGTCGCCCGCAGCAATCGTCAGGTTGCTCGACACTTGCAGGCTCAGCGGCGTCTCATCACCCTGGTAGGTGTAGGTGCCATCGTTGTTACGGCTGTAGGGCGGCGTATCGGTCTTGGCCCCGGAGAACATGTAGTTGCCGCTGGAATCCTTGGTATTGAGCAGGCCCAACACCTGGTCCTCAAGCGCCCCGACCTGGGCGGCGATTGCTTGGCGGTCATCATTGCTGAGTTTGAGGTTACCAGCCTGCAACGCCAGGCCTTGCGCGGTCTGCAGCGCCGTGTTGATGCTGCCCAGCACGCTTTCTTCGTTGGTCAGCGAGTTTTGCAGGCTGGTGATGTTGCCGTTGTATTGCCCCAGCATGTCTTTCTGCTGTTGCAGCATCAGCAATTGCGCGGCGGCCACCGGATCATCCGCGGCCGTCTGCACGCGCACACCAGAGCTCGCCTGGTCCTGGGCTTTCACCACACCGGAATAGTTGTCCTGATACTTGCTGGAGCTGGTGTCGAAATACTGCTGTGTAGAGATACGCATCGTTCCAGACTCCTTTAAAGGGCGTTAATCAATGTGCTGAAGGTTTCTTGCGCGGCCTTGATGATCTGCGACGACGCGGTGTAGTACTGCTGGAACTTGATCATGTCGCCCGCCTCCTCGTCCAGGTTGACCTGGGACACGGAGTTGCTCGCCGCCTTGTTCGCCGTCAGCAAGGCACCGGTGGCGGTGCTGTCGGTGTTGGCCTGGGCGGCCTTGGAGCCGACTTGGGATACCAGCCGGCTATTGGCGCTGACCAGGCTCACGCCCGCATTGCCGTCCACCGCACCCACCGTCGCCTTGGTCTGCAGCCCCAGCAGCTGTTGGGCGTTGCGACCGTCAGAAGCAGCACCGCTGTTGAACGTAAACGTGGTGCTGTCGTTTTTAACCGGCGTACCGGCCACGGTGGTGTCGAAGCTGAAGCTTTTGCCGGGAATCAACGTACCCGTCGCATCGCGCATCGGCACATTGATAGTGATCTTGTTGCCCTGGCCCGGGATGATGCTGCCGTTGCCGATCGGGTTGCCCTGGGCGTCGGTGATCGAGTAAGGCTGGGTACCGTCGGCCGCTGGGTCGCCGAACACCATTTTCACCGGCATCGAGTTTTCGATCCCGGTGCGCAATTGAGCGGTAGCGGCGCCGCCATTGATATCGATGGGCACCGTCAAGACCGGTGGCGTGAACGTACCGTTGCCAGTGTTGGTCGTGCTGGCATTGCCGGCCAATGGCCCGGCAAACGCGATTTTGTTCGGGTCTTTCAGGTCAACACCGATGTTGCTGGCGCCCGTGGCCGTCGGGCTGACCTTGAAGCTGTCACCGGCAGCGACTGTCCCGCCGGTATTCAATGCCAGGGTGAAACCATCAATCACCGGCGGCGGCGTGGTGGTGGTGTCGAACGAGCCCATGGCTTTGCCATCGGAACGCACCACGTTGTACTGGTTGCCGCTGGTGAAGGTGACCTTGTAGTCGAAGGTCGACAGCTTGCTGCTGTCGGCAATCGTCACATTCAAGTTGCCCGAGCCTGCGCTGTTACCCGCAGCCGCTTGGCTACGCTGGGCAATCGCCGCTGCGCTGTTGATATTGCTGAACAACGAGGAGCCGAAATCGCCATTCAGGTCCAAGCCTTGGCCCAACTGGCTGTTGACGCTGTCGGCGGTGGCAATCGCGATACGACCCAAGTCGTTGATGGCCGGCATCAGCACGTCACTGCGATAACGCAACAGACCGCCGATGCTGCCACCGGTCACCACCGAGCCGATGTCCATCGTGGTGTCGCCCATTTTGAGCTGAATGGTGTACTGGCTATTGTCGGTGCTGCTGGGTACGGCCGAAATCGTATTGGCGATACTGCCCTCAACCAGCGACTGACCGGTGCCGGTGGTGATGCTTAACTGGCCGTTTTTCTCGGTCGCGGTCACGCCTATCAATTCATTGAGCGAACGTACCGCCTCGTTGCGCGCATCCAGCAGGTTGTTCGGCGCGCTGTTCGAGGAGCCCTGGGCCTGCGCAATCTGACTGTTCAGCGAGGCAATCGACGCGGTGATCGTGTTGACCTGATCACTCATGGTCTTCAGTTGGCCGTTGATGGTTTCTTTCTGCTGGGTCAACTGGGTGGAAATCGCGTTGAAGCGATTGCTCAGGGTCTGGGCGCTGGTCACCAGCAATTGTCGCGCGGACACATCGCTTGGGGTCGCCGCCGCCGTCTGCAAGGAAGCAAAAAACGCGCTGAGCACCGCCGACATGCCGGTGGACTTGTCCGACATGGTCTTGTCGATCGCAGCGGCCTGGCTCGCGTAGGCGGTGGCATCGCTGTTGAGCGCGGTGCTGCTCTGGTAGGCGGCGCCCAAGAAGTCGTTATAAATGCGGCGCACGTCCGCCAGGGTCGTGCCGCTGCCGATATACACGCCGCCGTACTGGTTGTTGGCGCTGGCGTTCTGGGCGGTCTGCTGACGCGAGTATCCCGGGGTGTTGACGTTGGCAATGTTGTTACTCAGGACCGACAGCGATCCTTGAGCGGCGTTGAGCCCCGACATCCCGATATTGAGCAAACTCATGGTTCAGACCTTATAAATGAGTGGTCGCGCCCGCGGCAGCGTAGTTCTGGTAACTGTTCATCGTTTTGGCGATCTGCGAAATCTTGCTGGCGTAGTCCGGGTCGGTTGCATATCCGGCTTTTTGCAACTCGCGTACAAACTGTTCCGGGTTGTCGGCTGATTTCACAACTTCTTTATAGCGATCATTGCTTTGCAGCAATGTCACGAGGTCGTGGAAGCTGTCCTGGTAGGAGTTATAGGAACGGAATTGCGCCGTCTCCTTGACCATCGACCCATCACGAAACTCGCTGGTGATCGCGCGCGCCTGGCCGCCCTGCCAACTCTGGCCGGCCTTGATGCCGAACAGGTTGTGGCTGCTGCTACCATCTTCGGCGCGCATCACCGATTTACCCCAACCGGTTTCCAGCGCGGCCTGGGCCACCAGGTACTTCGGATCGACGCCGATACGCGCCGCGGCCGCCTTGGCCATCGGCAACATGGTGGCGACGAACTCATCCTGCGAACTGAAGGCTTTTTTCGCCGGTGCCAGCGGTGGCTGGGCGATGGCGCGGCCATACACCTGCATACGTCCGCTCGGTGCGGCAAAGCTGCGCGCAGTGCTGGTGATCACGTTGTCATCGGCGGCACTGTTACGCAGCGGCGCGCTTTTGGCATCGATGGCGACCGGTGCGTTGGGCACGATGCCGGCCAGCAGACGGTCGGTCAGCTTGCTCGGCAAGGCGATACGGCGCTGGTTCATCAGCTCCATATCGTTGGTGTGTGCACTCGCGCCTTCAGGCACGGCAACGCGGTAAGCCCACAGTGGGCGTTGGCCATTGGAGCGGCCCAGTGGGCCATCGGCTTTAGTGCCAGCGGCGATTTCAGTCGGCACATCGACTTTCTTCGCAGGCGCTTGCGCCGCCTCCGGGCCTTGCAAAGTGGCCGCCTGGGCGCCCACCGGCTTGTTCTTCTGCATCTGGCGCATCAGCACGTCGGCCAGGCCGATGCCGCCGCCTTCGCGAGACATCGAGACCGCCAGCTGCTGGTCGTACATTTCCTGGTATTGCTTGGCGGCCGGGGTATTCAGCGGGTTGTCCTTGCCCAGGGCCTCGGTGGCCGAGCGCATCGACTTGAGCATCTCGCTCAAAAACAGCGACTCGAACTCCTGCGCCACTTTGCGCATGTTGCCTTCGCTGTTCTTGTCGGCGCCGACCTTGAGCTGGTTAAGCCGGTTGAGGTCGGAGTAAGACCCCGAATCCGCCGTGCTGCTGATCCCACTCTTGCGCATATCCATGGCCATGGCCTTAAATCACAATCAGGTCGGCTTGCAAGGCGCCGGCCTGTTTCAGAGCTTCGAGGATCGCCATCAAGTCGCCTGGGGCCGCGCCCACCTGGTTCACCGCGCGGACAATCTCATCCAGGGTGGTGCCGGGGCCGAACTTGAACATCGGCTTGGCTTCTTGTTGAGCATTAACTCGCGAACGCGGCACCACCGCCGTCTGCCCGTTGGACAACGGCCCCGGCTGGCTGACGATCGGGTCTTCGGTGATGGTCACGGTCAGGCTGCCGTGGGTCACCGCCGCCGGCGACACCTTGACGTTCTGGCCGATCACGATAGTGCCGGTACGCGAGTTGATGATGACTTTGGCGACGGCCTGGCCCGGGTCGACCTCAAGGTTTTCCAGGATCGACAGGTAGTCCACGCGCTGGCTTGGGTCCAGCGGCGCAGTGACGCGGATCGAACCGCCATCGATGGCCTGGGCTACGCCAGGGCCAAGCATGTCGTTGATCTTGTCGACCACGCGCTTGGCGGTGGTGAAGTCCGAACGGTTGAGGTTCAACGTCAGGCTGTTGCCCTGATTGAAGCCGCTGGGCACCGTGCGTTCCACCGAGGCACCACCAGGAATCCGGCCGGCCGACGGCACGTTGACGGTGATCTTCGAGCCATCACGGCCCTCAGCATCAAAACCGCCCACTACCAGGTTGCCTTGGGCAATGGCGTAGACGTTACCGTCGATACCTTTGAGCGGCGTCATCAGCAACGTACCGCCGCGCAGGCTTTTCGAGTTGCCCATGGACGAGACCGTGATATCGACCACCTGCCCCGGCTTGGCGAACGCCGGCAAGTCGGCACTGATCGACACGGCGGCAACGTTTTTCAGCTGCACGTTACCCGAACCCGGCGGCACCTTGATACCGAACTGAGAGAGCATGTTGTTGAAGGTCTGCAGGGTGAACGGGGTCTGGGTGGTCTGGTCACCCGTACCGTTGAGCCCCACCACCAGGCCGTAGCCAATCAATTGGTTGGAACGCACGCCGGAAATACTCGCGATGTCTTTCAACCGCTCAGCAAAGGCCCCTGTGCTCAAGGCCAGCAATAACGCGGCAGCCATCAGCTGTTTGAGTTTCAAAGTGGCCACCTAGAAAGGGAACAGCGGGCTAAGGAAGAAACGGTCGAACCAGCCCGGCTGACTCGCATCAGCAAACGAACCCGTACCCGAGTAGGTAATGCGCGCATCGGCAATCCGCGTCGACGGTACGGTGTTGTCGGTGGAAATATCATCGGCGCGGACCATGCCCGCAATCCGCACCAGCTCATCGCCGGTGTTGAGGGTCATCCACTTTTCACCGCGTACGGCGATGATGCCGTTGGGCAACACATCGGCCACGGTCACGGTGATCGAACCGGTCAGGCTGTTGCCCTGCCCCGCCGCGCTCTTGCCGTTGGTGGCACGGTCGCCGCTGTAGCCGGCGTCCAGGCTCAGGTCGCCGCTGCCCAGCGGGTTGTTGGTGTTGGGCACGCCACCGAACAACGAGGTCAGGCCAATGCTGGCCTTGCTGGTCTTGCCGATCTGCGAGTTGGCGTTTTTGCTGGCCTGGGTCTTCTCATTCAGGGTGATGGTGATGATGTCACCCACGCGGAACGCCTTGCGGTCGCTGTACAGGTTCTGTTCGAAACCGGCCTGGTAGATCGAGCCATTGTTGGCCGCCGCAGGCAGCGGCGTGCGCGGCAACACCGGCGCGTAGTACGGGTCATTGGGCTTTGGCGTCGGGGCGACACAGCCCGCGAGCACGGCGATCCCACTCAATGCCAGAACAGAAACATAGCGATTCATGACCCTTACCTCACGGTGTTGCAGGCGCCGTCAAAGGCGCCCCATAGACTTGATTACAGATTCTGCGTTACGAACGAAAGCATCTGGTCGGCGGTGGAAATCACCTTGGAGTTCATCTCGTAGGCGCGCTGGGTGGTGATCATGTTGACCATCTCCTCAACCGTGCTCACGTTGGAGGTTTCCAGGGTGCTTTGCAGCGTGGTGCCGAAACCGTTCAGGCCAGGGGTGCCGATTTGCGGCGCGCCGCTGGAGGCGGTTTCCAGGAACAGGTTGTTACCCATGGCCTGCAGGCCGGCCGGGTTGATGAAGTCGGCGGTTTGCAGGTTGCCGATCACTTGCGACGCCGGGTTGCCGGCCACGGTGATCGACACGGTGCCGTCGTTGCCGACGGTGAAGGTTTTGGCATCGGCTGGAACCACAACCGCCGGCTCCAGGGCGAAACCATTGGCGGTGACGATCTGGCCATTGGAGTCGAGGTGGAAAGTACCGTCACGGGTGTAGGACGTAGTGCCATCCGGTTGCAGGATCTGGAAGAAGCCACGGCCGTTGATGGCCATGTCCAACGGCTGACCGGTTTGCTGCAGGTTACCGGCGCTGAAGTTCTTCTGGGTGCCGACGATCTGCACACCCGTACCCAATTGCAGGCCCGACGGCAGTTCGCTGTCTTGGGTCGACTGGGCGCCTGGCTGCTTCTTGATCTGATAGAGCAAGTCCTGGAACTCGGCGCGATCACGTTTGAAGCCCGTGGTCGACACGTTTGCCAAGTTGTTGGAAATGGTGGTCAGGTTGGTGTCCTGGGCGGACAAACCTGTTTTGGCAACCCATAGAGCCGGAAGCATGCTGTTCTCCTTCGTGCGCCTGTTTGTTGGCGCCGTGTTGCAAAATTAGTGTTCGGTCAATCAGCTCATCTGCATGACGCGCGTCATGGCCTGATCGTCTTCTTTGGCGCTGTTCATCATCTTGATGTGCAGCTCGAACTGCTTGGAAAGCGAGAGCACCGCGGTCATTTCTTCCACAGCGTTGACGTTGCTCGCCTGCAGGAAGCCCGAGGTCAGCGTGACGTTCGCATCCGCCTGCGCCGGCTGGCCATCTTTGGTATGGATGGTGCCGTCGAGGCCTTTATTCATGTTCTTGAGGTCGGGCTGGACCATCTTGATGCGGTCCACTTCCGCCATCACCCGTGGGCCTTCGCCCATGGCGCGGATACTGATGGTGCCGTCCGAGCCCACTTCGATTTTTTGCTGGGGCGGCACGGCAATCGGGCCACCGTTGCCCATCACCGGCATGCCGTTGCCGGCGCGCAATACGCCCAGCGCATCGACGTTCATGCTGGCGCTGCGCACATAGGCTTCGCTGCCATCAGGGGTTTGCACGGCGATCCAGCCATTGCCGTTGACGGCCACGTCCAGGTCACGACCGGTTTCGATCATGGCCCCCGGGGAGAAGTCAGTGGCCGGCCGCTCGGTCATGGCAAATGCCCGCGCCGGAAAGCTGTCACCAAACACCGGCATCGAACGCGCCTGCTCCAGGTCACGCTGGAAGCCGTTGGTGGAGATGTTCGCCAGATTGTTGGCATGGGCCTTCTGCGCCAGTGCATTCTGGCTGGCGCCGGTCATTGCCACATAAAGGTACTTGTCCACGCTCTATCCTCTTTCTGACGGACGCTTGCCGCCCACCGCTGTACTGATGAGGCTTAAGCAATTTGCGAACCAACTTTTAAAAAGAGGGCAAAGTCCAGGCGGGCCGGGGGTTTCGGGGAGACATGAGTATTTCAAGATAGGAGGAGAGTCGAAAAAACGGCGGACTACTGCCGCCTGCGGCAAGCACAGACCTCATCAACGACAAAGAACAAATGTGGGAGCGGGCTTGCTCGCGAAGGCGGTGTGTCAGTCAATACATGTGCAGACTGATACACCGCCTTCGCGAGCAAGCCCGCTCCCACAGTTTTAATCGTGTGTAGCCCGCCAAGTTATTTATCAGCCTTGAGAATTTCGTAATCGCGCAACTTATTGGCGATGGTGGTGTGCGACACGCCCAAGCGCTTGCCGAGCTGCCGGCTGCTGGAGTGCTCGGCATACAAGCTTTCCAGCACCGCCTTCTCGAACCGGCCGACGATCTGTTCCAAACCACCTTCCAGGGAAAAATCGCCAAGCGGCTGACGCACCCCGTAATCGGGCAACCGAATATGCTCAGCCTTGACCGTCCCGCCTTCGCACAGCGACACCGCCTGAAACAGCACGTTTTCCAACTGCCGCACATTGCCCGGCCAGTGGTAGTGGCTGAGCCGGTCCATCGCCGCCGGTGCCAGCTTGGGCAGCGGGCAGCCGATCTGCCGGCTGGCTTGATCGAGGAAGTGCTCGACCAGCGGTGCAAGGCCATCCAGGCATTCACGCAAAGGCGGGATATGCAGCGACAGCACATTCAGCCGGTGATAAAGGTCTTGGCGAAACTCCCCGCGAGCGCACAGCTCCGACAAGTCCACCTGCGTCGCACAGATCACCCGCACATCCAAGTAGACCTCTTCATCACTGCCCACCCGGCGAAAGCAGCCGTCCTGCAGGAACCGCAGCAGCTTCACCTGCAAGCGCGCACTCATCTCCCCCACGCCATCGAGAAACAACGTACCGCCCGCCGTCAGCTCCAGCAGCCCCAACTTGCCTTCGGCCCGCGCCCCTTCAAAGGCGCCAGGGCCATAGCCAAACAATTCGGTCTCGGCCATCGACTCCGGCAGGCCTGCACAGTTAAGCGCCATCAACGGCGACTGCCCACGCGGGCTGGCCAGGTGACACGCGCGCGCCAGCAGCTCTTTGCCGGTGCCGGTTTCACCTTCTATTAATAGCGGCGCATCCAGCGGCGCCATGCGCCGGGCCTCACGCACCACCGCTGCCATGACTTTGGAGCTTTGGAAGATGCTGTCGAAGCCGCGCAACTCCTGCTTGCGCACATTGTAGATACGCTCCCCCACGCGGTCGGCGCGGTGCAGCGTCAGCACGGCGCCGGCCATGGCTTCACTGTCGTCGTGCTCGGAGGATTGCAGCGGCGCGATATCCGCCAGGAATACGTCGCCCTTGACCTTGACCCGCAAGCCGTTGATCCGCGACTTGCTCGCGCGCACCAACTCCGGCAAATCAAAGTCCTCGGCATAACGCGACAACGGAATGCCCGGCACCTCGTCCACGCGCACGCCGAGCAATTGCGCCGCCGCGCGGTTGGCGGCGACGATGGAGCCGCCCATGTCGATGGACAGCACCGGGAACTCCAGGGCGCCGAGCAGCGCATTAAGCTCCATATGCCGCCGCTCACTGGGCATCAGCCCTACCCGCTTGACGCCAAACACCCCGGCAATCGCTTCGAATTGCGGGCGCAGCGCCTGAAACTGCATGTTCACCAGATTCGGGCAAAACAGGTAAATGGCGTTGCCATGTTCGCCGCCCACCTCGCCCTTGGCGACGTTGACGCCATACTCGACCAGCAGGTTGAGGATGTCCCGCAGAATGCCGATACGGTTCTGGCAGTGCACTTTGATACGCATGAGAAAGCCCGAAAGATGGGAAGGCGCCGCGTCTTTTTGCCGCTGGGCGCAGATAGTCGTCAAGATTATGTGACAGCACGTGACCTTTTCACAGCCCAAGACAACGACCGACCGGCGAATCGTAACGAAAACTTTACGAAAATTGGTAACTTTTCCTACAGATCAGCTTCAGCACCCGATGGAATCCGCCGCCGTCCGCGTTATCAATAGGTCATCGCAGGACATAACAAGAACGAATGCCTAGCAGGAGAGCCGTATGAAGCAGACGCACTACGTGGCCCGCGAGCCCGATGCGCAAGGTTTTATCCACTACCCGCCGCAAGAGCATGCGGTGTGGAACACCCTGATCACGCGCCAGCTGAAAGTGATCGAGGGTCGCGCCTGCCAGGAATACCTGGACGGCATCGACAAGCTCGGCCTGCCGCTGGATCGCATTCCGCAACTGGGCGAAATCAACAAAGTGTTGGCCGAGACCACCGGCTGGCAAGTCGCCCGCGTACCGGCGCTGATCCCCTTCCAGACCTTCTTCGAATTGCTCGCCAGCAAACAGTTTCCGGTGGCGACTTTTATTCGTACCCGTGAAGAACTGGACTACCTGCAAGAGCCGGATATTTTCCACGAGATTTTCGGCCACTGCCCGTTGCTGACCAACCCCTGGTTTGCCGAATTCACCCACACCTACGGCAAGCTCGGCCTCGCGGCCACTAAAGAGCAGCGCGTGTACCTGGCGCGCCTGTACTGGATGACCATTGAATTCGGCTTGGTGGACACGCCGCAAGGTCGGCGCATCTACGGTGGCGGCATTCTGTCGTCGCCCAAGGAGAGCGTTTACTGCCTGTCGGATGAGCCTGAGCACCAAGCCTTCGACCCGCTGGAGGCGATGCGCACGCCGTACCGCATCGACATCCTGCAACCGCTGTACTTCGTCCTGCCTGAGCTTAAGCGCCTGTTCGAAGTGGCGCAGGAAGACATCATGGGCATGGTCGAGCGCGGTATGCAGCTTGGCTTGCACGCCCCGAAATTCCCGCCAAAACCCAAAGCCGCGTGACACTTACGTTTTGAGGCCAGGTGAGTCTGTTCCCTGGCCGCGCGTTGCTTTAGGGTAACGCCCACTGACGACCGTTTTTCAAACACTCGAATTCAGGACACCCACATGACCACCTTGAACCAAGCCCACTGCGAAGCCTGCCGCGCCGATGCCCCGCAAGTCAGCGATGAAGAGCTGCCGGTACTGATCAAGCAGATTCCCGACTGGAACATCGAAGTACGCGATGGCGTGATGCAGCTGGAAAAGGTTTTCCTGTTCAAGAACTTCAAATTCGCCCTGGCCTTTACCAACGCCATGGGTGAAATCTCCGAGGCCGAAGGCCATCACCCTGGCCTGCTGACTGAGTGGGGCAAAGTCACCGTGACCTGGTGGAGCCACTCGATCAAAGGCCTGCACCGCAACGACTTCATCATGGCCGCGCGCACCGACGAAGTGGCCAAGGACGCCGAGGGCCGCAAGTAATGCATTTCGATGCGATTGGCCGCGTGCCCGGTGACCCGATCCTCGGCCTGATGGACCTGTATGCCCAGGACGCCAACCCGAACAAGTTCGACCTCGGCGTGGGCGTCTATAAGGATGACCAGGGCCTGACGCCGATTCCGCATTCGGTGAAGCTCGCCGAACAGCGCCTGGTCGATACCCAGACCACCAAGACTTACATCGGCGGCCACGGTAATGCGGCCTTCGGTACGCTGATCAGCGAACTGGTACTTGGCGCCGGTTCAGCGCTGATCCGCGACCGTCGTGCCGGCGCTACCCAAACCCCAGGCGGTACTGGCGCGCTGCGCCTGAGTGCCGACTTTATCGCCCACAACCTGCCGGGCCGTGGCGTGTGGCTGAGCAACCCGACCTGGCCGATCCACGAAACCATCTTCGCCAAAGCCGGGCTCAAGGTCAGCCACTACCCTTATGTGGGTGCTGACAACCGCCTGGATGTGGCCGCGATGCTGGCGGCTCTCGCCACCGTGCCGAAGGGCGACGTGGTGTTGCTGCATGCCTGCTGCCACAACCCGACCGGTTTTGACCTGTCCCAGGATGACTGGCGCCAAGTGCTGCAAATCGTGCGCGAGCGCCAATTGCTGCCGCTGATCGACTTCGCCTACCAGGGTTTTGGCGACGGCATGGAGCAAGACGCCTGGGCGGTGCGGTTGTTTGCAGCCGAGCTGCCGGAAGTGCTGGTTACCAGTTCCTGCTCGAAGAACTTCGGCCTGTACAGCGACCGTGTCGGCGCCTTGATCGTGTGTGCGGCGGATGCCGAGAAGCTCACCGATGTGCGCAGCCAGCTTGCCAATACGGCGCGCAACCTGTGGTCGACGCCGCCGGATCATGGCGCAGCCGTGGTCGCGACCATCCTCGGCGATGCCGAGCTGAAAACGCTCTGGAGCGGTGAAGTCGAAGCCATGCGGTCGCGGATTGCGCATTTGCGCTCGGGGCTGGTGGAGGCGTTGGCGCCACACGGGTTGGCCGAACGCTTTGCGCATATTGGTGCGCAACGTGGGATGTTTTCCTATACCGGCTTGAGTGCCGAGCAGGTCAAGCAACTGCGCGAAAAGCACAGCGTGTATATGGTCAGTTCGGGGCGGGCTAACGTGGCCGGCATTGATGCGACGCGCTTGACCCTGTTGGCCCAAGCCATCGCCGACGTCTGCCACTGAAGAAACAGGGACTAAATGTGGGAGCGGGCTTGCTCGCGAATGCGGTGTGACAGTCACTCTATGTATTGACTGATCCAGCGCTTTCGCGAGCAAGCCCGCTCCCACATTTTAACTGCGCAGGACCTTTAGCCCGCAACCATTTCAGCTTTTAGTTGAGCTTCCTTAGCCTGCGCATCCGCCAACCGATACAACTCGATATGCCCGTCCCAGTGCTCGATCAACGCTGTGCACGATTCCACCCAATCCCCGCAGTTGAGGTAATCCACCTCGCCCACTTTGCGGATCTCGGCATGGTGAATGTGCCCGCAGACCACGCCATGCAACTCGCGCTTGGTTACTTCGTGGGCGATTGCCTCTTCGAAATCGCTGATAAAACTCACCGCTGTCTTCACCTTGTGCTTCAGGTACGCCGACAGCGACCAGTAGCCGTAGCCATACCGCGCCCGCCAGTGGTTGAGCCAGCGGTTCAGTGTGAGGGTGAACTCGTAAGCCGAATCACCGAGGAACGCCAGCCAGCGGTGGTAACGGGTGATCACATCAAACTGGTCGCCGTGAATCACCAGCAAATGGCGGCCATCGGCGGTGACGTGCACCGCCTCGTCCACCAGCTGGATATTGCCCAGGATCAGCTTGGAATAGCGCCGTAGAAACTCGTCGTGGTTGCCGGTGACGTAGATCACCTCAGTGCCACGCTTGGCCATGGTCAGCAGGCGGCGGATCACGTTGGTGTGGGCTTGGGGCCAATACATGCCGCCGCGCATTTTCCAACCGTCAATAATGTCGCCGACCAGGTAAACCTTGTCGGCGTGATAGCCCTTGAGGAACTGCGACAAGTGTTCGGCCTGACAATCCCGGGTGCCCAGGTGCACGTCGGAAATCCACAGGGTACGAACCCGTTGTTTACGGCTGGGTTTGGCGAACTCGGCACGGGTCATGGGCTTCCCTCAACGGTGTTTTCGCGAGCTTGCGCCCCGGCGGTTAATAGCCCATGACAGCCGTGCGTCAGTCTGATGACAGCACCTGGCGCCCATTAGGCGTTGTAGACTGTTGCCCTGCGCCACCAGGAGACCGCGATGAGACCGACCCTCACGCTGCGCCACTACCTCGAAGAACCGCTCGCCCACAGCCATGACCACGCACAACTGGTGTTTGGCCTGTCGGGGCATTTGGATCTGGAAGTCGATGGCCGTGGCAGCCAGGTGCACGAAAGCAGCGTAATGGTGCTGCCCTTCTGCGCCCACCATGCCTGCGGCAGCCGTGACGGCAGCCGCTGCCTGGTGCTGGATGTGCCCACCGAACACTGGGTGTTGCAATCGCTGGGCGAGCATGCCGATGCCAGCCGCCGCCTGCTCGACCAACCGGCACGCCTGACCCTGGATTCGCGCCAAACCCAGCTGGTGCAGTGGCTGGCGCACAGCCCGGTGGATGACCCGCTGATCGTCCAGCAAGGCGCGGTGCTGTTGCTGGCCAGTCTCAACCATCCGCTGGCTCACTCTGCACCTGGCCGGCGCCTGCCGTATGCGGCGTTCACTGCGCATATCGAGCGGCACGTCGCGCATCCATTACAAGTCGCAGACCTTGCGCGCATCGCCGACCTGTCGGTGGCGCGCTTGCATGCGCGCTTTATCGCCGAATGCGGGCAGACGCCGATGGACTACATCCGCAGCCGCCGCCTGCACATGGCCTTGGGCATGTTGCGCGAAACCCCGCTGCCCGTCGGCGAGATCGCCGAGCGCGTGGGCTACAGCTCGCAAAGTGCGTTTGCCGCCGCGATGTTGCGCGAATTTGGGGCATCCCCCGGCGCACTGCGGCGCTCATCATAGCCTGGCGATAAAAATCGCGAGCTGCGCGACAGACGCCCACGCCCTCAACCCACTAGACTGCGATTCTGTCACCCCGTTGTTTCAAGGATCGCAATGACTCCCCGTTCAGCCCTCGGCGCCTTGCATATCGGCGCATTGATGTTTGGCCTCACCGGCGTATTCGGCAAGCTGGCAGCCGCCTCGCCCGCCATCATCGTCTTCGGCCGTGCGGCCTTTGCCGTGGTGGCCCTGGCCGTATTTGCGCGATTCGCCAGCAATACCACCTGGAAAAAACTCGAGAGGCGCGACTGGCGCCGGCTGCTGGTCAGCGGCGTGCTGCTGGCGGCGCATTGGGTGACCTTCTTTATTGCCGTCAAAGTCGCCGGTGTCGCCGTCGCCACGCTCGGGTTTACCGCGTTCCCGGCGTTTACCGTGATTCTTGAAGGGCTGATCTTCCGCGAGCGTATTCGTGCCAATGAAGTGCTGCTGGTGGTATTGGTCAGTGTCGGCCTGATACTGGTGACACCAGACTTCAACCTCGCCAGCGCAGCCACGGGCGGCCTGCTCTGGGGCATCGCCTCGGGCCTGTTGTTCTCGCTGCTGTCGCTGAACAACCGGGCCAGTTCCGGGCGCATCCCCGCCGTACAAGCGGCGCTGTGCCAGAACGTAGTAGTCGCGGCCTGCCTGCTGCCCGTGGCGGCACCGGGGCTGGCGGATGTGCGTGCGATTGACTGGTTGTGGATCGGGCTGCTCGGGGTGTTCTGTACCGGCCTGGCCCACAGCCTGTTTGTCGCCAGCCTCGCGGTGATCAAGGCGCGCACCGCCTCGGTGGTGTTTGCCATGGAGCCGGTCTACGGCATCACCGTGGCCTGGCTGCTGTTTGCCGAAACGCCGACCTTGCGCATGCTGCTGGGCGGTGCGCTGATCATCGTCGCCATCGTGCTTTCCGGGCTGATGGGCAGCACCAGCCAGGCCAAAGCGCCTGCGGCAACCGCCTGACGTTCAGGCTTTACGGTCGTTGTGGCCCAAGTCGCGCTGCGGGTCGATCTGGTCACGCACACGCTGCTTGAGCACCTTGGCTTCCGGGAAGCCACCGTCGGCCTTGCGCTCCCAGATCTGCACACCGTCGCAGGTGATACGAAACGCACCGCCGGTGGCCGGCTCCAGCGCCACACGCCCCAGGTCATCGGCAAACGTGCTCAACAGTTCTTGAGCCAGCCACGCGGCGCGCAGCAACCACTGGCACTGGGTGCAATAGGTGATGACGATCTCGGGTTTGTTTGCAGACATCATTTGAGAGCTTCCTGGTATGACGGGCTCGGCGGATCGAGTGGCTATAATACCGGCCTTTATCGCCAAGCCTCGAGATTCATGATGCGCCGCCTGTTGTCCTGCCTGTTGCTGTGCCTGCTCCCCCTTCTCGCCGACGCCATCGAGGGCCCACGCCCTAAAATCGGCTTGGTGCTGTCCGGCGGCGCTGCCCGTGGCCTGGCGCATATTGGCGTGCTCAAGGCCCTGGAGGAACAGGGTATTCAGATCGATGCCATCGCCGGCACCAGCATGGGCGCCGTGATTGGCGGGCTGTATGCATCGGGCTACAAGATCGATGAGCTGGAAAAGCTCGCGCTGAATATTGATTGGCAACAGGCGCTGTCCGACGCGCCACCACGCGAAGACGTGCCGTTTCGACGCAAGCAGGATGACCGGGATTTTTTGGTCAAGCAAAAGCTCAGCTTCCGTGACGATGGCAGCCTCGGCCTGCCGCTTGGCGTAATCCAGGGCCAGAACCTGGCGTTGCTGCTGGAAAGCATGTTCGCCCACAGCAGCAACACACGTAACTTCGACAAACTGCCGATTCCCTTCCGCGCGGTGGCCACCGACATCACTACCGGCGAAAAAGTCGTGTTCAACAAAGGCCACTTGCCCCAGGTAATCCGCGCCAGCATGTCGATCCCGGCGGTGTTCGCCCCAGTGGAAATAGACGGCAGGCTGCTGGTGGACGGTGGGATGACCGACAACATCCCACTGGATGTGGCGCGCGAGATGGGCGTGGACATCGCCATCGTGGTCGACATCGGCACCCCGCTGCGCTCGCGCAAACAGCTGGCCACCGTGGTGGACGTGCTCAACCAGTCCATCACCCTGATGACCCGGCGCAACTCCGAGGAACAACTCAAAGCCCTGCACCCAAAAGATGTGCTGATCCAGCCGCCGCTGGCCGCCTACGGCGTGACAGACTTCGGCCGCGCCAAGGACATGATCGACGCCGGTTACCGCGCCACCCGCGCCCTTGATGTACGCCTGGCGCATCTGCGCCCCGCCGAGCCGATAGACCCGCAACTGCTCGCAGCGCGTACGCCGGGCGAACGCACCCCGGTGATCACCGCGATCAAGGTGGAGAACGACTCGAAAGTCAGCGATGACGTGATCCGCTACTACATCCGCCAGAACCTGGGCGAGCCGCTGAATCTGGGGCGCCTGCAAACCGACATGGGCACCCTGTACGGCCTGGATTACTTCGAGCAGGTGCAATACCGCGTGGTGAAAAAGGGCCAGGAAAACACCTTGGTGATCAGCGCGCGTGGCAAGCGCAGCGGCACCGACTATTTGCGCCTGGGCCTGAACCTGTCGGATGACCTGCGCGGCGACAGCGCCTTCAACCTCGGCGCCAGCTACCGCATGAACGGCATCAACCGGCTCGGCGCCGAGTGGCTGACGCGGGTGCAGATGGGTGATCGCCAAGAACTCTACAGCGAGTTCTACCAACCACTGGATGTGGGCTCACGCTACTTCGTCGCGCCCTATATCAGTGCCCAGGCGCAGAACGTTGACCTGGTCCTGGAAAACGACCCGATCGCCGAATACCGCCTGGAGCGTTACGGTTTTGGCTTGAACGTGGGGCGCCAGATCGGCAACAGCGGCGAGATCCGCTTCGGCGTCGGCGAAGCCTGGGGCAAGGCGGATGTGCGCATTGGCGAGCGCGACCTGCCAAGTGTGAGCTTCAGCGAGGGCTTCTATGAGCTGAAGTACTCCTTTGATTCCCTGGATAACGTGTACTTCCCGCATACCGGCGAAGACATCGGCCTGGCCTTTCGCGAGTTCGAACCCGGCTTGGGCTCGGACCAGCGCTATCGGCAGTGGGAGTTTAAGCTGGACAAGGCGATGAGCCACGGCCCGGACACGCTCATACTGGGCGGTCGCTACGGGCGCACCCTGGATAACGCCGACGTGGTGACGTCCAGCTTCCTGCTGGGCGGTGCGCGGCAACTGTCGGGCTTTCGCGAGGATGCGATTTCGGGGCAGAACATCGCCTTGATGCGCGCGGTGTACTACCGCCGCCTGACGCCGCGCTCGTACCTGCCGCTGGAGTTCCCGCTGTACCTCGGGGCTTCCGTGGAACGCGGCCGGGCGTGGAACAACGACAATCAATTCGACAGCGGGTATATCAACGCCGCGAGTGTGTTCCTGGGGTTTGATACGCCGTTGGGGCCGCTGAATTTCAGCTATGGGTTCAATGATGATAATCAGCAGGCGGTGTATCTGAACCTGGGCCAGACCTTCTAGGCAGTACACAAGTCTGGGAGCTCGCTTTTTGTGGCGAGGGAGCTTGCTCCCGCACCACAAAAAGCCGCTCGCGATTAGTCTGGTGTTACCTCAGGACTTTTCCAGATTCGCCAGAATATGCCCATGCACACGCATGCACACGCGCAAATCCTCTTCCTCCACGCCCACAAACAGCTCATGGCGCAATGCCGTAGCAATGGTTTCAATCTGCTCGATCAGAGGGCGGGCGGTGTCGCAGAGCAAAATGCGCTTGGCGCGGCGGTCTTCCAGCACGGCCTGGCGTTGCACCAGGCCTTGGCCTTCGAGGCTGTCGAGCAGGCGCGCCAGGGTCGGCCCTTCCACCCCGACACTTTGTGCCAGCTCACGCTGGGTCGGCGCTTCAGTAAAACGGGCCAGGTGCAACAGCACCAGCCACCGCGCCTGGGACAAGCCCAGCCCCGCCAGACGGCGGTCCAGTTCGGCGCGCCAACCTCGGGACATTTGCGCCAACTGCATGCCAAAGCGGTGTTGATCGGTTAAAGGCATAAAAAACTCGTGGTTTAGACTGAAAATAAAGTGTGGCTAATTATTAGTCAGCTAAGCATGAGCCATGCCAGGAGGCAAGCGTCGCTATGTACTGATTCGTTACATTGGCGCAATTGGCACATTAAATTTCGAATTCAGACTGCAAAGCGGCACGCACACAGTACAAAACGCCCTCAGGAACACGCCCGGTAAACAGTGGCGCGATCTCCGCAACCGGTGGCAATTCGCCTTCCCCGTCGAGAAACGCGTCCTGGATTTCACCGAGCAGATCTTCCGGCAAATCAAGGGCCTGCTCCAACGACAGCTGTTGCTTGCCGATGGATTCAGCCAGCAACGTGTAGACGTTTTTTTCCGAACATTGCAGTTGGCCGGCGATCTGGATCGGCGTCATGCCAGCACGCGCCAGACTGATCAGTTCGTGGCGAATATCGGCGACTTCCTTCGGCGCTTCGGCCTGGCCGCCAAGCACTTCGAGGAAAGCCTGACCGTAGCGCTCCAGCTTGCGCGCGCCCACACCGCTGACCCGCCCCATTTCGGCCATGCTGGTGGGCTGTTCGCGCAGCATTTCCAGCAAGGTGGAGTCGGGGAAGATGACGTAGGGCGGCACGCTGTGCTCCTGCGCCAATTTGCGGCGCAGGGTGCGCAAGGCTTCCCACTGTTCGCGTTCTTCGCCACGCACCAACTGGCTGGCCGGGCTGGTGCTGCTGCTTTTGGCGGTGGTTTGCGGCTTGAGGTCGCGGCGCAGTTCCAGGCTCACCTCACCCTTGAGCAATGGCCGGCAACTGTCGTTCAAGCGCAGGCCGCCATAGCCTTCAATGTCAATGTCCACGAGGTTGCGCGCAACCATCTGCCGGAACAGCGAACGCCACTCACCCTCGGCGCGGGCTTTGCCGACACCATAGACCGAGAGTTTTTCGTGGCCGAAGCTGCGCACCTTTTCGTTGTCCTTGCCCAGCAACACGTCCACCAGATGGCCCACGCCATACCGCTGGCCGGTGCGATAGATGGCCGACAACGCCTGACGCGCCGGCTCGGTGGCGTCCCACGTCTGCACGCCGTCGACACAGTTGTCGCAGTGGCCGCACGGCTCGGGCATGTCTTCGTCGAAATACGCCAGCAGGGTTTGACGGCGGCAGCGGGTCTCTTCACACAGCGACAGCATGGCGTCGAGCTTGTGTTGCTCCAGGCGCTTGTGGCGCTCGTCGCCTTCGGAGTTCTGCAGCATCTGCTTGAGCATCACCACGTCTTGCAGGCCGTAGACCATCCAGGCATCCGCCGGCAGGCCATCACGGCCGGCGCGACCGGTTTCCTGGTAGTACGCCTCAAGGGATTTGGGCAGGTCCATGTGCGCAACAAAACGTACGTTGGATTTGTCGATGCCCATGCCGAACGCGATGGTCGCGACCATGATCAGGCCTTCCTCGTTGAGGAAGCGTTTTTGGTGGGCAGAGCGCGTTTCATTGGGCAGGCCCGCGTGGTACGGCAGCGCCGGGTAGCCTTGCTCGCAGAGGAACGCGGCCACTTCGTCAACCTTCTTGCGTGACAGGCAATACACAATGCCCGCATCACTGCGCCGCTCGGACAAAAACGCCAGCAACTGCTTGCGCGGCTGCTCCTTGGGCACGATGCGGTAGAAAATATTCGGCCGGTCGAAGCTCGACAGGAAGCGCTCGGCGTTCTGCAAATGCAGGCGCTCGACGATTTCTTCACGGGTCCGTTTGTCGGCGGTGGCCGTCAGGGCGATACGCGGCACGTCGGGGAACAATTGCGCCAACTGGCCCAACTGCAAATATTCGCGACGGAAATCGTGGCCCCATTGCGACACGCAGTGGGCTTCATCGATGGCGAACAGGGCGATTTCCAGGCTCTGCAAAAAGGCCAGCATGCGCGGCTGCACCAGGCGCTCGGGGGCCAGGTAGAGCATCTTCACTTCGCCGCGCTTGATGCGCGCGGCCAGCTCGCGCTGCTGCTCGGCGCTGAGGGTGGAGTTCAGCGCCGCGGCGGCGACGCCGAGTTCTTCGAGGGTGGCGACCTGATCGTCCATCAAGGCGATCAGCGGCGACACCACCACGGCCAGGCCGTTACGCAACAGCGCCGGCACCTGGAAGCACAGCGATTTGCCGCCGCCGGTAGGCATCAACACCAGGGCATCACCGCCACTGGCCACGCGCTCAATGATCGCACCCTGGCGGCCACGGAAACTGTCGTAGCCGAAGATGTCCTTGAGGACGCGTTGAGCCTGCTCGAGCATGTAAAACTCCAAAATGGTGCCGAAATCCCTCTGTACAGGCTGGCCGAAAAACCTCAGCTTCACGGAAAATAATCCGTAAGCGAAGTTTTCGCGGGTTGGCGCTTGGCCTGCAGGGGCATCACAAAACGCGGCAGTATACCCGAGCGTTACCGTGCAAAGGGCGCCACTGACGAATTGCGACCGCTATCTAAAACCCGGCAAATATGCCTTGCAGCTGGCCTGGGCGCTTAAGAAAGCCTAGAATTGCGCATCGTTTATTCCCAAGGTATCCCGTAATGTCCTTCGCTGAGCAACTAACCCGCCTGCAAGCCTTCCTCGACGCCGATGAGCTGCATGACGAGGCGCTGGACTACGTGGCCGCCCACGGCTACCTGACCGCCCTGTCGATCTCTTCCGACATCGTGCCGGACCGTGAGTGGATCGACGCCTTGTTCGCCGAAGAACCGCATTACGCCGACGACGCCCAGCGCGAAGAAATCGAATCCACCCTGCTGGCCCTCAAGGCCCACATCGGTCGCCAACTGGCTTCCGACGAGGAATTCGAGCTGCCGTGCGACCTGGACCTGGGCGAAGAGCCGGATGACTCCGACCTGCGCGGCTGGTGCATCGGTTTCATGGAAGGCGTATTCCTGCGCGAAGCCGCCTGGTTTGAAACCGCCGAGGAAGAAGTCAGCGAAATGCTGCTGCCGATTATGGTCGGCTCGGGCCTGTTCGACGACCAGCCGGAGTTCTCCGACATCGCCTCCGACGCCAACCTGATGGACGACATGATCGTACAGATCCCGGAAGCCCTGACCGCCCTGTACCTGCTGTGCAACGCACCTGACGAAAAACCGGCGATCCTCAAGCCACGCCACCACTGAGTCGTTTGCCCGTGACACCCATGGGCAATCGCTCGCCGCTCCTGCGTTACGCACTGCTGGCCATCGGCTGGTTGAGCGTGGCGCTGGGCGTGATCGGCATCTTCCTGCCGGTATTGCCGACCACGCCCTTCCTGCTACTCGCTGCCGCCTGCTTCGCTCGAAGCTCCCCGCGTTTCTACCACTGGCTGGTGGAGCACCCGCGCCTGGGCCCGTGGATCAAAGACTACCTGGACGGCAACGGCATTCCCCTCAAGGGCAAAGTTTATGCAATCGGCCTGATGTGGCTGAGCATCGGCATCTCCTGCTACCTGGTGCCGCTACCCTGGGCACGTGGGTTTATGCTGACCAGCGCGGTGCTGGTGACGATCTATATCGTGCGCCAGAAGACCCTGCCACCCCGCGACACCAAGTCGCGCTCAGACCTTGGTCGACACTGACTAACCCCAAGCATCATGCGAGACTGTCCCACCGGGCCTGGAATGCCTGGGTGTTCTTATGCTCGGAGTTAACATGACGCTGTCCAGCGGGCTGATCGCCGCCGTTGCCCTGGCCTATATGGCCATTATGTTTGCCATCGCCTTTTACGGTGACCGTCGCCATGCGCCGTTGCCGCCGCGAGTGCGTGCGTGGGTGTACAGCCTGTCGCTGGCCGTTTACTGCACCAGCTGGACCTTCTTCGGCGCTGTAGGCCAGGCTGCAGAGCAACTGTGGGCATTTTTACCAATCTACCTCGGACCGGTACTGCTGCTGGTGTTGGCGCCCTGGGTGCTGCAGAAGATGATTCTGATCAGCAAGCAGGAAAACATTACCTCCATTGCCGACTTTATCGCCGCGCGGTACGGCAAATCCCAGTCCCTGGCAGTGGTGGTGGCGTTGATCTGCCTGGTGGGTGTGTTGCCCTACATCGCCCTGCAGCTCAAAGGCATCGTGCTGGGCGTGAACCTGCTGATCGGTTCCGGCCCCGACACCACCGGCACCCGCGCCCAGGACACCGCGCTGATCGTGTCGCTGGTGCTCGCGCTGTTCACCATTGTGTTTGGCACACGCAACCTCGACGCCACGGAACACCACCGCGGCATGGTGCTGGCGATTGCGTTTGAGTCGCTGGTCAAGCTGTTCGCCTTTCTCGCCGTCGGTGCGTTTGTGACCTACGGCTTGTACGACGGTTTCGGTGACCTGTTCAGCCAAGCGATGCTGGCGCCGCGCCTTGAGGAATACTGGAAAGAAACCATCAACTGGCCGTCGATGGTGGTGCAAACCGGCGTGGCGATGATGGCGATTATCTGCCTGCCCCGGCAGTTCCATGTGACCGTGGTAGAAAACATCGACCCGCAGGACCTGCGCCTGGCCAAGTGGGTGTTCCCGGCCTACTTGATCCTTGCGGCGCTGTTTGTCATCCCCATCGCCCTGGGCGGCAAAATGCTCCTGCCCGCCTCGGTATTGCCGGACTCCTACGTGATCAGCCTGCCCATGGCCGAAGCACATCCGGCCCTCGCGGTGCTGGCGTTTATCGGCGGTGCATCGGCGGCGACCGGCATGGTGATTGTCGCCAGCATCGCCTTGTCGACCATGGTCTCCAACGACATGTTGCTGCCGTGGCTGCTGCGCCGTTCCAGTGCCGAGCGGCCGTTCGAAGTGTTCCGCCACTGGATGCTGTCGGTACGCCGCGTCAGCATCGTGATCATCCTGTTGCTGGCCTACGTGAGTTATCGGCTGCTCGGTTCCACCGCAAGCCTGGCGACCATCGGCCAGATCGCCTTCGCGGCGGTCACCCAACTGGCCCCGGCGATGCTCGGCGCACTGTACTGGAAGCAGGCGAACCGGCGTGGCGTGTTCGCTGGGTTGGCGGCGGGCACTTTTTTGTGGTTTTACACCTTGGTCCTACCGGTGACTGCGAAAAGCCTGGGCTGGTCGCTGAGTCTTTTCCCTGGGCTGACTTGGCTGCATTCCCACCCGTTTGGCTTCGCCGTCACCTCGCTGACCTTGGGCACAGTGTTCTCGCTGGCGGGTAACTTCACGCTGTTCGTGTGGGTCTCGATGCTGTCGCGCACACGGGTCTCCGAGCATTGGCAGGCCGGACGGTTTATTGGCCAGGAAATCAGCCAACGCGCCAGTGCGCGCTCGATGTTGTCGGTGCAGATCAGCGACCTGCTCAGCTTGGCGGCGCGCTTTGTCGGTGAAGAGCGTGCCCAGCAGAGCTTTATCCGCTTTGCCTATCGCCAGGGCAAAGGTTTCAACCCGAACCAGAATGCCGATAACGATTGGATCGCCCACACCGAACGCCTGCTGGCCGGCGTGCTCGGCGCTTCTTCGACGCGCGCGGTGGTAAAAGCGGCGATTGAAGGGCGGGAAATGCAGCTGGAGGACGTAGTACGCATCGCCGACGAAGCCTCTGAAGTGCTGCAATTCAACCGCGCGCTGCTGCAAGGCGCTATCGAAAACATCACCCAGGGCATCAGCGTGGTCGACCAGTCGCTGAAGCTGGTGGCCTGGAACCGGCGTTACCTGGAACTGTTCAACTACCCCGACGGTTTGATCAGCGTGGGCCGGCCAATTGCCGACATCATTCGCTACAACGCCGAGCGCGGCCTGTGCGGGCCGGGGGAAGCCGAGGTGCACGTGGCGCGCCGCCTGCACTGGATGCGCCAAGGCCGCGCGCACACGTCCGAGCGCCTGTTTCCAAATGGCCGCGTGATCGAGCTGATCGGCAACCCGATGCCCGGTGGCGGGTTTGTCATGAGTTTCACCGACATCACCGCATTCCGTGAAGCCGAACAGGCGCTCACCGAGGCCAACGAGGGCTTGGAACAACGCGTGACCGAACGCACCCACGAACTGTCGCAACTCAATGTGGCGCTCACCGACGCCAAAGGCGTGGCCGAATCCGCCAGCCAGTCGAAGACGCGCTTTCTGGCCGCAGTGAGCCATGACCTGATGCAACCGCTGAACGCGGCGCGGCTGTTCTCCGCTGCCCTCTCCCACCAGAACGAGGGCCTGTCCAGCGAGGCACGGCAGTTGGTGCAGCACCTGGACAGCTCGCTGCGCTCCGCCGAAGACCTGATCAGCGACCTGCTGGATATCTCGCGCCTGGAAAACGGCAAGATCAACCCACAGCGCCAACCTTTTGTCCTTAACGAGCTGTTCGACACCCTGGGCGCCGAGTTCAAGGCCCTGGCCCACGAGCAAGGCCTGGGCTTCCGCCTGCGTGGCAGCCGTTTGCGGGTAGACAGTGACATCAAGTTGCTACGGCGGATCCTGCAGAATTTTCTCACCAACGCATTCCGCTATGCCGACGGCCCAGTGCTACTTGGCGTACGCCGGCGCAAAGGTGAACTGTGCCTGGAAGTCTGGGACCGCGGCCCGGGCATTCCGCTGGATAAGCAACAGGTGATCTTCGAAGAGTTCAAGCGCCTGGACAGCCACCAGACCCGCGCCGAAAAAGGCCTCGGCCTGGGCTTGGCGATCGCCGACGGCCTGTGCCGTGTGCTGGGCCATCGCTTGAGCGTGCGTTCGTGGCCGGGCAAAGGCAGCGTGTTCAGCGTGCGCGTGCCTTTAGCGCGTAACCAGGCCAGCCCGAAGGTCAAGCCGACGCCCGACAATGGGCAGCCGTTGAGCGGCGCACAGGTGCTGTGCGTGGACAATGAAGAAAGCATCCTGATCGGCATGCGCAGCCTGCTGACGCGCTGGGGCTGCGAGGTGTGGACCGCCACCGACCAGGCGCAATGTGCGGCGCTGCTGGCCGATGGTGTGCGCCCGCAACTGGCGCTGGTGGATTACCACCTGGACCACGGCGAGACCGGCACCGAGTTGATGGGCTGGCTGCGCGCGCAGTTGGCGGAACCGATTCCCGGGGTGGTGATCAGCGCCGATGGGCGACCGGAGATGGTGGCCGAGGTGCATGCGGCGGGGTTGGATTATTTGGCCAAGCCGGTGAAGCCTGCGGCGTTGCGGGCGTTGTTGAGTCGGCATTTGCCGCTGTAATTCGGCTGAACTCGGTTAAAAAATGTGGGAGCGGGCTTGCTCGCGAAAGCAGTGTGTCAGCCACTAAATACGTCGTCTGACACTGCGCATTCGCGAGCAAGCCCGCTCCCACATTTCGGACTGCGTTTATTCAGGCAAATGCGCCACACCATCTGAATCGGTCATCGCCCGCTCGAGCAAATCCGCCGGCAGGCTTTTACTCGCACGCGCACCCAGCAGCCTTAACTGCTCGGTACGGCTGACCAGGTTTCCGCGCCCATCCGTCAGCTTGTTTCGCGCAGCGCTGTAGGCCTTATCCAACTGCTGCAGGCGATTGCCCACCTCATCCAGGTCCTGAATAAACAGCACAAACTTGTCGTACAGCCAGCCGGCACGCTCGGCAATTTCCCGCGCGTTCTGGCTCTGGCGCTCCTGCTTCCACAGGCTGTCGATCACCCGCAGGGTGGCCAGCAAGGTTGTGGGGCTGACGATCACGATATGGCGGTCGAACGCCTCTTGAAACAGGTTCGGTTCGGCCTGCAACGCGGCGGAAAAGGCTGCCTCTATCGGCACGAACAACAGCACAAAATCCAGGCTGTGCAAGCCTTCGAGGCGCTTGTAATCCTTACCGGCCAGGCCTTTGACATGATTGCGCAGCGACAGCACGTGCTGCTTCAGAGCCGCCTGGCCAATCACCTCATCATCCGCTGCAACGTACTGCTGGTAGGCCGTCAGGCTGACCTTGGAGTCGACCACCACCTGTTTGTCGCCGGGCAACATGATCAGCACGTCCGGCTGGAAGCGCTCGCCGTCCGGCCCTTTGAGGCTGACCTGGGTCTGATACTCGCGGCCCTTTTCCAGCCCGGCATGTTCCAACACGCGCTCAAGAATCAGCTCGCCCCAGTTACCCTGGGTTTTCTGGCCCTTGAGCGCGCGGGTCAGGTTAGTGGCTTCGTCCGACAGGCGCAGGTTCAGTTGCTGCAGGCGTTCAAGCTCCTTGGCCAGGGAAAAGCGTTCACGCGCTTCGTTCTGGTAGCTTTCTTCCACACGTTTTTCGAAGGATTGGATGCGCTCCTTGAGCGGGTCGAGCAACTGGCCCAGGCGCTCCTGACTGGTCTCGGCAAAACGCTGCTCACGTTCGTCGAAGATCTTCCCGGCCAGCTCGGCGAATTGCGCGCGCAGCTCGTCCCGCGAGCCTTGCAGGTCGGCCAGGCGTTGTTGATGGCTGTCTTGTTGCTCACGCAGTTCGGCACGCAGCGCCGCCGACAGCGCGTCAAGACGGCGCAACTCGGTGTCCTTGGCGCTGCGGTCGAGGTTCCAGGCGTGGGCAGCGTCGCGGGCGTTATCGCGGTCGATCTGCAGCAGTTCGACTTCACGGCGCACGGCAGCCAGGTCAGCTTGCTTGGCGGCGTTGGCCTGGCTGAGGTCACTGATTTCGTCGCGGCTGGCGTCGAGTTGCGCGGCCAACCCTTCCTGGGCCAGTTGCGCGGTGGCCAGGCGCTCTTCCAGCAGTTCCCAGCCGGTCATGCGCGCGCTCAGCCGCCGTTGAATCTGCCAGCACACGGCCAATAAAGGCACTGCAGCGCCAGCCAGGCCCAAGGCAATACTGGTCCAGTCAAAAGCCATCGCCATTTCTGCCATCACCGAAAAAGAGCAAGGTTAACCAAGCATAGGGCTGGAGGACAGCTCAGTCTTCGACTTGACCCAGTTCGCGCTGGGCGCGGCGGTCGCCGGCGCGGGCGGCCAAGCGCAACAGGTCATGGCCGATGCGGCGGTCGCGGGCGTTGCCGCACTCACGGCACATCAACTCGCCCAGGCGGCTCTGCGCGGCGACCACACCTTCACGGGCCGGCTGCTTGAGCAAGCGCCCGGCGAAGTGTTTGACGTTGGTGCTATGCCCAAGGCGCGGGCTGTCGAGCAGCCACAAGGCGACTTTCAAGGAGAAACGCTTGGGTGCGGTAACAGTCTGAGGGGTGTCGGTAACAGAAGGTGATACTGAGCGAAACTTCATAAAGCACTGCGGGACAGAACGGAAGGCGCGCCACTCTACTCTTTTTTTCCTACAGGTAAAGCTGAAAAATCCCTGCATGCCCGTCCTAGAGCAAGCGCTTGGGACAATCCACAGAAGCTGTGGATAACTCAGTGGACAACCCGCCTTTAACTCGCGCAAAGGCCCATGGAACGGGGGCCGCAGTCAAACTGACGATTTTTTCACCAATAAAAAAAAGCGATATTTTTCATTGACTTAAATTTTCATTGCAGGCAAATGGCGCTGCTCCCAAGCCGTGGCCAGCGGGGTTACACACCTCGCAACTAATGTGCACAAGTACCCATCCACTGGTTATATCGGCGGTATTTTTTGCGTCTAAGCGTCCGAAAAATGTTACCCGAGGTGCAAGCCTGGGACTTTTCAAATCTGCCCCGGCTCGCCACACTGCCCTACCCCCACGCAACCTCGAAAGGCTCGATGAAAGGCATCCTCTTATTCGCCGTGTTGTTGCTGGCTATCTGTGCGACCTCACTGGGCATCAATGCAGCACTACCCTCACCCGACGGTGCATTGTTTGCCATCGCCATCCTGGTGTCGGCAGCGTTTACCGCCGTGAGCCTGTGCATCGAATTGGGTGAAGGCCGGATCAATGACATGCGCGACGTGATGAAGGTAATCGAGACTGGCCGCTCCTGGCGCCTGACCCTGGCGGCCTACGGGCTGGGTTGCTCACTGGCGGCAGCCGCTACAGTGCTGGTCTATCGCGGGCTGTTGGGCGGCTGATTAAGGTTTTTTGACAATCACACTTCCCTTCCGTGTTTCAATCCGTTACTATCCGCGGCGTTAGTACCAAGCTGAAAGTCAATTCTGGTCGAACAACTCCCCTGAACAACACGGGATCGACCACCTCGATGGTTTCCAGGTATTCCTTGCGACGACACTGCCTTTGAACAAGCAAAGGGTGTCGCGAAGTTTCAATACTCTGACCGAACCAACCTGCAAATTGATCAGGATCTTCACCCCGGGCCCAGAACCTTTGCCCTTGTTGTGTTGCCTGCCCTCCTAAGTACCTACCTGCCAGCCCAAGCGCGCCTAACTTATTAGCGCTTCAAACTGGCTGCTTTGTTCCAGTCGGGTTCTTCGTTCGATCAATGGTGATCAGCGTTACTGGAACGTTTTAACGTTGCACGGTTCTTATCCGTGTCATTTGTAGGAACACCAATAATATGTCCACCCAAATCCACACTCAGGATGCCATTCGCACCCTCACTAACGCTTTTGCACCAATGAACTGCCTGATCATGGCCGCTCGCAAAGGCTGCTTCAGCTTCACCCTGGTCAACGAACACGGCATCGCTCGTCACAGCGAACGCCTGTACCCCGATCAATACTCCAGCGCAGAGCCGCTGCAGGCCGTGATCGAGCGTACCCGTCAGGCATTGACTGCCTGATCGACCCGAGTCGCTGAAACACAAAAAACCCTGCTTAAAACGCAGGGTTTTTTATTGCCTGGCGTTTATGCACAGGCGATGACACTAAGTTCAAATAGATATAAACGTTATAACTAAATGAAGAAGATGTTTTAAAAACAGTCCTTTACATCACAAATATGACACTACACTTCAACTCAAGCGGCATGATCCGCTTGCGACGAGCCTGAGATCCGACTCACAGCTGCCAAGCCCCTCTCAGGCATCGTCGACCACTTTCATGGACCGAGGCTTGTATGGGTATCGCCGCCAGCGAATTGTGTCGTTATGTGATCAGGCCGACGTTGATTTACCTCGGCCGCCATACCTCGACAGCTGAAGCCCTGCTGCTGGGCATCGCCGCCAGCCAATCGGAACTGGGCTCCGCCCTGCATGACCGACGCGGCCACGGCCTGTACAGCATCACCGAACCTCGTCACCGCGCCCTGTGGGACGAATACCTCGCCCAAGACCCCGAGCGCGCCAGCCTGGTACGTGGCCTGGCCAGTCAGCATGCGTTTCTCAGCGCGCCCCAGCTTGAGCTCACGGTTAACCTGCGTTACGCCACCGCCATCGCCTGGTTACTGGTAGAGCAACACCGCCCCGCACTGCCGCCACCGGGTGACGTACTGGCCATGGCGCGTATCTGGAAAGAAATATTTCACCCTCACGGTCGGCTGAGGGACTTCACCCACGCCTGGCAAACCTGTGTTTCACCCATGAATCAGGTCACTTGTTGATCAGGTGTTTTGCAAGATTCGTCTAAAACCTTCGAATCTGGTCGGATTGTCCTACAAAACCGCTCTATCTCCTACATTACAGCCTATAGCGCTAACTTAAATTTATTGTTACTTTCCGCAGCGGTGATCACCACGGAGTTCTAATAATGAAAAAAGTAATGCTCAAGACCACACTTAGCCTCGCCGTTGCCATGGCCTCCTCCCAACTGTTTGCAAGCGGCTTCGCCCTGAACGAACAAGACGTTGCGGGCATGGGTACGGGTTTCGCAGGCCGCTCTTCTTCTGCCGAAAACGCAAGCACTGTCTACGGTAACCCTGCCGGTATGGCTCGCCTGGAAGGCCAGCAAGTCACCGGCGGTGTTGCCGCGATTGATGCTTCGACCAATATCAAGGATGTCAGCGGCCGCTCCAGCGGTTCGAACAAAGGCGATATGGTGCCTTTCACTGCCGTGCCATTCGGTTTCTACACCAATAAACTCAACGAACAATGGGCTGTCGGTTTCGGCGTCTATGCTCCGTTTGGCTTGGTGACCGACTACGAAAATGGCTTCCGGGGCAAAGCGTTTGGCAGCAAGAGCGAAGTGAAAGTCATCACTTTCCAGCCGACTGTCAGCTATGCCTTCAATGACCGGGTTTCCATCGGTTTTGGTCCGACCATCAACCGCATCGCCGGTACGCTTGAGTCCGATATCAACTTGCCGGTCCCGGGCACAGGCTCCAACAACATCAAGATCAAGGGTGATGACACCGCCCTCGGCTTCAACGCCGGTCTGTTGGTTCAAGCCACTGACACCACCCGCGTGGGCCTGACCTACCACTCGAAAGTGAAATACAAGCTCGAAGGCCATACCGAAGTGAGCAAGGGCACCAACGTACCTGCTTCGCTGCTGAACAATGGTCGTTATGACGCATCCTTGAAGATCGACACGCCTGAGTCCTGGGACCTGTCCGTTACTCAAGACCTGAGCGACGCCTGGAAACTCTACGCAGGTGCAACTTGGACTCGCTGGAGCCGCCTGAAAGACATCACCGTCAACAACGAAGGTGTATCGGCCGCAGCCGGTAGCGGTGCTTTGGCGCCGCAAATTGTCGGCAGCATCAAAGAAGACCAGAACTGGCACGACACCTGGGCGTACGCCCTCGGTACGTCGTACCGCGTCACCAAGCAAGTGGTGTTGCGTACCGGCCTGACTTTCGACCAGTCGCCGACCAACAACGCCGATCGTTCGCCGCGTATCCCTACCGGTGACCGGACTATCTTCAGTCTCGGCCTGGGCTACGACGTAATGCCGAACATGACCGTCGACCTGGCTTACTCCTACCTCAAGGAAGAGCCGGTCAAGGTTGCTCGCGCCAACGCCTTGGGCCAGTCCTACAACGCCAAGTACGAAAACAGTGCCAACGGTTTTGGCCTGGGCGTAACGTACAAGTTCTGATCTGACGCGCCTAAAAAAAGCCCCGCTCTCCTGCAAAGGAGGCGGGGCTTTTTAATGCGCGATGATCAGGGTTTAGACGCGATCGCCTGTTCCACCGCCTCGATCAACTCCGGGCTGTCCGGCTTGGTCAGGCTGGAGAAATTGGCGATCACCTTACCCTGGCGGTCGACCACGTACTTATAGAAATTCCACTTCGGCGCGCTGGTCTGCTGCGCCAGGACCTTGAACAGGTGCACCGCGTCCGGCCCCTTGACCTTCTGCGGTTCGGTCATGGTGAAGGTCACGCCGTAATTCACGTAACACACCTTGGCAGTCTCTTCGCCGGTCTTGGCTTCCTGCTTGAAGTCATCGGAGGGCACGCCGATCACCTCCAACCCTTGCTCTTTATACCGTTGATACAAGGCCTCGAGGCCTTTGAACTGCGGCGCGAAACCACAGAAGCTGGCCGTATTGACGATCACCAGCGGCTTGCCAGCAAAGCGCTGGCACAAATCGATAGATTCCTTGGCCCGCAACTTGGGCAATTGGCCCTCCAGCAGCGGCGGGCAATTGGCGGCCATGGCCACACCGCCAACAGCCATCAGGACGGGTACAGCGAGCCAGCGCATCAGCATCTCGAATGTCCTTGAGTCAGTTCAGACACAGAACTTAACAGATCGACATCCCCAGTTGCATCAACGCCAGACCACCGTGCTGCCAGCCCCACCAGGCCAGCAACAACACAACCAGGCCTGCCGAAAGGGCCAGCCAACGTACCGTCACACTCATGCTGCCTCCATCTGGGTCTGCAAACGCGCCACCGGGCGCTCGCGCACCGGCCAGTTGAGGGCCGCCGCGAGCAGGCTCAAGAGAATCGCCACCTGCCAGATCAAATCGTAGTTACCGGTTCGATCATAGACCACCCCGCCCAACCAGCCGCCGAGGAACGAACCGAGCTGGTGGAACAGGAACACAATCCCACCGAGCATCGACAGGTTTCGCACACCAAACAAGGTCGCGACGGTGCCGTTGGTCAGCGGTACGGTGGACAGCCACAAGAAGCCCATGGCCATGCCAAACAAGTAAGCCGTGACTTCGGTCACCGGCGCCCACAGGAACAGCACGATCACCACCGCGCGCAACAGGTACAGCCCCGTAAGCAAGCGCGGCTTGGACATGCGCCCGCCGAGCCAGCCGGCGGTGTAGGTGCCAAACACGTTAAACAGGCCGATCAAGGCCAGCACCGTGGTGCCCACCGTGGCCGGCAGATGCTGGTCGACCAGATACGCCGGCAGGTGCACACCGATAAACACCACCTGGAACCCGCAGACGAAAAAGCCAAAGGCCAGCAACCAGAACCCGGAGTGGGAGCAGGCTTCCTTCAGCGCTTCACGCAGGGTTTGCTGGCCGACCATCACCGGCAGCGGTTTGTCCTTGAGCATCGCCACCAGCGGCAGGATCAGCGCCACCATCAGGCCCAACGCGAGCAAGGCGGCCGACCAGCCCAGCCAGCCGATCAGGCCCAAGGTGCCCGGCACCATGGCGAATTGCCCGAAGGAACCTGCGGCGCTCGCGATGCCCATGGCCATGCTGCGTTTTTCCGGCGGTACGGCGCGTCCGACAACACCGAGAATCACCGAAAACGATGTGCCCGACAGGCCGATCCCGATCAGCAAGCCCGCACTCAAGGACAACGACCACGCGGAGTCAGACATGCCCATCAACACCAGGCCCACGGCGTACAGCACCCCACCGACAAACACGGCTTTGGTGGCGCCAAAACGGTCGGCCAAGGCGCCGGTAAACGGCTGTGCCAGGCCCCAGATCAGGTTTTGCAAGGCGATGGCGAAAGCAAAGGTCTCACGGCCCCAGCCGAATTCCGTGCTCATCGGCGCCAGGAACAGGCCAAAACCATGCCGCACGCCCAAGGACAGCGCCAGGATCAGTGCACTCCCCACAAGAACCCAGCCACTGGTGCGCCACATCGAGGTCATTTCTTATTCTCCGCTCGCGGGTATATACCCGCTTGTATTCGAACAAACTCGCGCTCAGGCGAGTTCGTCCAGCAAGGCCAACAAGGTTTCGCGCTTTTCGGCGCCCAACTGATCAATCAATTTCTGCTGCGCCGCCTCCCACGCCGGCAACGCGGCAGCCAGGCGTTCTTCGCCGGCCGCAGTCAACAACACCAGGCGGTTGCGCAGGTCATCACCCTCAACCATCTGCACCAGGCCTTCGCCCTCCAATACCCGCAGGTTGCGCCCCAAGGTGCTGCGATCCAGGCCCATGGCTTCGGCCAGGCTGGAAATGCTCGGTTGGTCGAGGCGCTGCAGGTTACACAGCAAAGAATACTGGGCGACGTTGATCCCGAAGCCGTCGAGAGCGCCGTCGTAATGCCTGCTGACGCCACGGGCGGCACGTCGCAGGTTGGTGCATAAACATTGGGAGGCAAGCATGGAAGGTGTATATACCCGCGATTATGGAAATGCAAGAAAGTGTTACAGCGCCAAGCAGACCAAAACCGCGACTTCCAGCAGCTCCAACAGTGCGCCGGCCGTGTCGCCGGTGGTGCCGCCGAGCCGATTGACCATCAGCTGGCGCAAACCGATAAAGCACAGGGCAGCGAGTAAAACGGCAATCCCGCCACTGAAACCGCCGATCAGGAGGCAGGCCAGGCCACTGAGGATCAGCACCTGCTGGCCCACGATTCGCGGTAAATGATCCGACAGCGCCTGGCCCAATCCGCCTGCACGCACATAGCGTGTGGTGAGGAACAGCGCCAGCATCGACGCGCGCCCGATCAGCGGCGCCAGAATCAGCGCTGCGCCGTTGTGTTGCTCGATCAAGGCCACCAATGCGCTGAACTTGAGCAGCAACACCAAGCCCAAGGTAACCACCGCAATTGGCCCGCTGCGCGGGTCCTTCATGATGGTCAGCGTGCGCTCACGGTCGCCAAACCCACCGAGCCAGGCATCGGCGCTGTCCGCCAGGCCGTCCAGGTGCAGACCGCCACTGAGCAGCACCCATGCCGTCAGCAACAGCGCGGCGTGCAGCAACAACGGCGCGCCCATCAATACCGTATTCAGCGCCCATAACAGCACCCCGAACAACAACCCGACCAGCGGATAAAACAGCAGCGAACGCCCCAATTCCTGAGGCTGCGGCATGCCCGGCAGACGAATCGGCAGGCTGCTGAGAAATTGCAGGGCGATCCAGAACGGCAACATCGTCAGATTCCTTCTTTCAACACGCCATCGTCCGCCACCTGCAGGCTGAACAACCCACCGTGGCCAACTTCGACATTCAGCAGTTGCTCCCGAGGCAAGCCGCGCGCCCGCGCCAGCAGCAGGCGCATCACGCCACCGTGGCTGATCAACAACACACGCTCACCGGCATACGCCTGATGCAAACGTGAGACGGCGCCGAGAACACGGTCGGAAAAGTCGCTGACGCGCTCGCCCTCAGGCGGCGTGAAACCGTAGGGATCCGCCCAGAACAGGCCCAGCCCCTCAGCGTCGGTCTGCATCAGCGCGGCTGCGCTCTGCCCTTCCCAGGCGCCGAAGTGCAGCTCCTGCACATCCTTTTCCAGCGTCACCGGCAGCTTCAGCCGGGCGCCCAACTCATGGGCAAACAGTGCGCAACGTTGCAGCGGCGAGCTCACCAACCGATCCCACGGCCCCTGCTCCACCAGCGCGGCGCGCATTTGTTCCCAGCCCTTGGCGGTCAACGCGTCGTCCAGGCTGCCGCGCAGGCCGCCGCCCAGCTCGGTTTCGCCGTGGCGCAACAGGTCCAGGTGCAAGGTCATGCCGGGCGATCTGCCACGGCCGCTTCGGCGAACGTCGCCATCTGCCCGTGCAGCGCGCACGCCAGGCGCAACAACGGCACGGCCAGCGCCGCACCGCTGCCTTCGCCCAAACGCAAACCCAGCTCCAGCAAGGGTTGCGCGTCGAGACTTTGCAGCACATGCCGATGGCCAGGCTCGGCGCCGCGATGGCCGAACACCAGCCACTCGCGGCACGCCGGATTCAGGCGCGTGGCGACCAGCGCCGCGACCGTGCAGATAAACCCGTCCACCAGCACCACGATGCCTTCCTGGGCACAGGCCAGATAAGCCCCGACCAGCGCGGCGATTTCAAAACCGCCGAGGTTGAACAGCGTTTGCAGCGCGTCGCCACGTTGCGCTGCATGCAACGCCAGCGCGCGCTCGATAACGGCCACCTTGTGGCTGACGCCTTGGGTATTCAAACCGGTGCCTGGGCCGGTCAGATCGCTGACCGGGCAGTCGAGCAACGCACACGCCAGTGCACTGGCCGCAGTGGTATTGCCGATGCCCATTTCACCACCGATAAACAGCTGCGCGCCGCTTTCCAAGGCTCGGCGTGCACTGTCGCGACCGGCATGCAAGGCCAGGCGGCCCTGAGCTTCAGTCATCGCCGCGCCGTTGACGAAGTTGGCCGTGCCCGCGCCGATATTCAGGTGACGCACACCCGGCAGACTCAGCGACGGCGCCACCGTGCCGAGGTCGACCACTTCCAACTGCGCATCCAACTGCCGCGCCAATACGCTGATGGCCGCACCGCCGCTGACAAAGTTGTGCAGCATCTGCCCGGTCACTTCCTGGGGATATGCCGACACGCCTTCTGCAACCACGCCGTGGTCACCGGCAAAGATGGCGATCCACACGTGATCCACCGACGGCTTGACCTGGCCTTGCAGGCCGGCCAACTGCACCGCCACGGCCTCCAACTGGCCGAGAGACCCGGCAGGCTTGGTCAGTTGCTGTTGGCGAGCCAACGCTTGTTCGTGCGCCGAAGCGACAATGGCCTTGCAGGGGTTGAGCCACCAGGTGTCAGTCATAACGCAGTACCTTTCAAAGTCAGGGGCAGGCCGGCGACGGTCAGGACAACACGCTGACACCGCTCGGCCAAGGCTTGATGCAGCCAACCGGCTTCATCCACATAGCGGCGAGTCAATTCGCCCAGCGGCACGACACCCAAACCGGTCTCGTTGCTGACAAAAATGATTTCACCTGGCAGCGAGGCCAGGGTTTCCAGCAACTGGTCACGCTCGAACGCCAGGCGTGCCGGGTCTTCGAGCATCAGCAGATTGGTCAGCCACAGGGTCAGGCAATCCACCAGCAGGCAGCGTTCGGCCGATGCGTTCTCGCGCAGCACCCGCGCCAGCTCGACAGGCTCTTCGATCAGGCCCCAATGCTCGGGACGGCGCTGGCGATGCAGCGCAACGCGCTCGTTCATCTCGCCATCCAGCGGCTGGCTGGTGGCGATATAGGTGACGGGCAAAGTACTTTCAGCAGCGAGCCTTTCGGCCAGGCGGCTTTTGCCGGAGCGGGCACCACCGAGGATCAACTGATACATGGGAAGGCACCTTTTTCGGCCAGTCGATAACTTGAGGCGTGACCTCTCCAATGTGGGAGCGGGCTTGCTCGCGAATGCGGTGGGTCAGCTACAAACGAGCTAACTGACCCACCGTATTCGCGAGCAAGTCGAATCGTCGCACCGCCGCTCCCACCTTTTGGGCGTGGTGCGTCAGTTAGAACGTTGTTGGCTGGCAGGGCGCCATCGCAGGCAAGCCAGCTCCCACAGGAAAGCAGATCTGCTTTTGATCTGGCTTTTGATTTTGATCTCAGTCGCCCCGTTAAACCACGCTGGCTCTTCCAAAAGTGACCCGCTGTAAGAGCGGAACCATAAGTGGCCGTTACCAAAGGAATGGATATGTACGCCGACCCACCGCCTTCGCGAGCAAGCCAGCTCCCACATAAAGTCCGTGTGCACACCGTCAGATCCCACACAGCGTGCGCAACAAATCGGTATCCAAGTGGTTCTCGACCAGGTCCGCCAGGCGTTCGATATCGCGCTCGCGCAGGGCGTGGTAATCCACCTCTTGCACATCCTGCAACCCAGCCCAGCGCAATAACGCACTGCACGCCGTCGGCGTCTCGAACAGGCCATGCAGATAGGTGCCGAGAATCTGGCCATCTTCACTCTGGGCGCCGTCACTGCGGCCGTCATCCAAAAGCACAGCAGCCCGCGACAAAGCACTGCCGGACGTCACACCCGCATGGATCTCATAACCACTGACCTCGGCGTCCTCCAGCAGCAACCGCCCGCGCACATTGCGCAGCTGCTTCTCCTCCTCCAGCGTCGTACTGAACGCCAGCAACCCGAGGCCGTTACTGGACCCGGCCAGCCCTTCCAACCCAAGCGGGTCATGCACCTGCTCACCGAGCATCTGCAACCCGCCGCAAATCCCCAGCACCTTGCCGCCATAGCGCAAGTGTCGCGCAATGGCAGTGTCCCAGCCGTTGGTGCGCAGATACGCCAAGTCACTGCGTACATTTTTAGAGCCCGGCAGGATAATCAGGTCAGCCGCCGGAATCGGCTGGCCTGGCCCGACAAACTGCAAATCCACCTGCGGGTGCAGGCGCAGCGGGTCAAAATCCGTGTGGTTGCTGATACGTGGCAACACCGGCACCACCACCTTGAGCACCTGCGCGGCCTTGTCGATCTGGCGCTGGTCGATGCCGTCTTCGGCTTCCAGGTGCAGGTCCATCACGTAGGGCAACACGCCCACTACCGGTTTGCCGGTGCGCGCTTCGAGCCAATCCAGCCCCGGCTGCAACAGCGCGATATCGCCACGAAAGCGGTTGATGATGAAGCCCTTGACCCGCGCCTGTTCGGTCGGCGAAAGCAACTCCAGGGTGCCGACCAGATGGGCAAACACGCCACCGCGATTGATATCGGCGATCAGCAGCACCGGGCAATCCACCGCCTCGGCGAAGCCCATATTGGCGATGTCATTGGCGCGCAGGTTGATCTCCGCCGGGGAGCCCGCGCCTTCCACCATGACAACCGGGTAGGCATCGCTCAACCGCGCGTGGGAGGCCAGCACCGCTTGCATCGCGATGGCTTTGTAGTCGTGATAGGCCACGGCGTTCATGCTCGTCACGGCACGGCCATGGATAATCACTTGGGAGCCGGTGTCACTGTTGGGCTTGAGCAGCACCGGGTTCATGTCGGTGTGTGGCGCCAGGTTGGCGGCCTGGGCTTGCACCGCCTGGGCGCGGCCAATCTCGCCGCCTTCAGCGGTGACGGCGCTGTTGAGCGCCATGTTCTGCGGTTTGAACGGCACCACGGCGATACCTTGGCGCACCAGCCAGCGGCACAACGCGGTCACCAGCGTGCTCTTACCCGCGTCGGAGGTGGTGCCTTGCACCATCAGCGTACTCATGCAGCGTCCTTGTAGGCGGCCAGGGCTTCATCGAGGCGCATCCAATCGGCCTCAGTGTCGGGCAGGCCGAAGCGCAGGCTGCTGTCGTGGATAAACAAGCGCAACAGGATGCCGCGCTGGGCCATGAATTCGTGCATGCGCTCGGCGTGAGGCGTGATCAGCCATTGGAACAACGCGCAGCCGCCATGGGGTTGAAAGCCATGACGCTCAAGCAGGTCAAACAAGCGCTGGCCGGCTTCGATACAACGATTACGCTGATGGACATGCCCCGCCGTATCGCGCAGGCACACTTGGCCGAGCACCCGCGTCGGCCCACTGACCGCCCAAGGGCCGAGCTGTTCGGCAAGCAGCTTGAGCAGCTTGCGTTCCGCCAGCACAAAGCCCAGGCGCACACCGGCCAGGCCAAAAAATTTGCCGAATGAGCGCAAGACGATCAAGCCGACTTGATGAGCCTGGCTGGCCAAACTCAACTGCGGGGTCACGTCCATAAACGCTTCGTCCACCACCAGCCAGCCGCCGCGCTGGGCCAGCCGCGAGTGCCAGTCCAGCAGGCGTTGCGGGCTCAGGCTTAGGCCCGTGGGGTTGTTCGGATTGACCACCACCAGCACGTCGAGGCCATCGAGAAAGAAGTCGACTTCCTGCTCCTGCACTTCGCGCACCACGTAACCGGCGCGGCGCCAGGCTTCGGCGTGTTCGGCATAACACGGCGACAACACGCCGACCTTGCCAGAGCGGCGCAGGCGCGGCAGTAATTGGATCGCCGCCTGGGAACCTGCCACCGGCAATACATGGGCAGCGCCGTAATACTCACTGGCGGCCTTTTCCAGGCCATCATCGGTTTCCGGCAACCGTGCCCAGGCCCGCAACGGGATCTCGGGGATCGCCCATGGCCAGGGCGCCAGGCCGCTGGACAGGTCGAGCCAGTCCGCCTCGGCAATCCCGTACTGAATCACTGCCTTACGCAGCCGCCCACCGTGCTCAAGCATAAAATTGCGCCCCCGCGCAGAGGATCAACAACCATAACCACACACCGCGCTGCACCAGTTGCCAACCACGGTCGATGGAATCGGCGTCGGCCGCCGGGCCTTCACCCAGTTGCGGGCGCTGATGCAGCTCACCGTGATAGATCGCCGCGCCGCCCAGTTCAACGCCGAGTGCACCGGCACCGGCCGCCATCACCGGGCCGGCGTTGGGGCTGTCCCACGTCGGGCCCTGGGTACGCCAGCATTTAAGCGCCAGACGGGTTTTGCCGAGCACGGCGTAGGTCAATGCCACCAGACGTGCAGGAATGTAGTTGAGTACATCGTCGATTTTTGCCGCCGCCCAGCCAAAGCGCTCGAAGCGTTCGTTGCGATAGCCCCACATGGCGTCGAGGGTGTTGCTCAGGCGATAGAGCACCACGCCCGGCACACCGGCAACGACAAACCAGAACAACGCGGCGAACACCGCGTCACTGCCGTTTTCCAGTACCGACTCGGTCGCGGCGCGCGCGACTTCGGTGCGGTCCAGTTCGCTGGTCTGGCGGCTGACCAGGTAACTCACGCGTTTGCGCGCTTCATCCAGGTCATCACTGCGCAGGGCCTGGGCCACCGGAATTACATGCTCGCCAAGGCTGCGCATGCCCAGCGCCAGGTACAGCGCCACTGTCTCCAGCACCCAGCCGATATACGGCGCCCACGACAATGCGGTAGCCAGCAGGGTCAGCGGCACCACCGCGATAAACCACGCGGTCACGCCGTGGCTGCGCCAACCGCGCCCACCGCTGTTGAACCGTTGCTCGATACGCCCGGCGAAATTGCCGAACGCTACCAGCGGATGCCAGCGCCGGGGCTCACCCAGCAGCGCATCCAACGCCACCGCTGCGACACACAGCAAGGCCACACTCATTGACTCACTCCCCACACATTCTCATACACCATGTCACTCAGCGGCCGTGGTTCGGTCCAGCCTTCGAGTTGCAACATCGGTGCCGGGTAGAACTCGGCGACCGGGCCCAGGCACAACACCGCCAGGGGTTTGGCGCCGGGCGGCAAGCCCAGCAGGTCAGCCAGGGCTTGCGGTTCGAACAGCGAGACCCAGCCCATCCCAAGGCCTTCGACGCGGGCGGCCAGCCACAGATTCTGGATCGCACAGGACAACGACGCCATGTCCATTTCCGGCAACGTGCGGCGGCCAAAAATGTGACGTTCGCGATCATCCATCAGCGCTGCCACCAGTACCTCGGCGCAGTCGTGGATGCCTTCGACCTTGAGCTTCATGAACTCATCGGAGCGCTCGCCCAAGGCCTCGGCAGTGCGCACGCGCTCTTCTTCCACCAGTTGCTGGATTTGACCGCGCAGTTGGCGATCGCTGATGCGGATAAAACGCCAGGGCTGCATCAGGCCGACGCTGGGCGCCTGGTGTGCGGCCTGCAGCAGGCGCTGCAGCAATTCGGGGGCGACGTTGCCGCCGGTGAAGTGGCGCATGTCACGGCGTTCGGCGATGGCGCGGTAGACGGCCTGGCGGTCGGCTTCAGGAAAAGCGTTATCTGTCATGGCCCTATCGCGGGCAAGCCCGCTCCCACAGTTGACCGAGTTGAAACACAATCCAATGTGGGAGCTGGCTTGTCGGCGATAGCGGTCTCAAGGCCCGGCGCAAACAATGCGGCCACTGCCGTCGGATTCGACGGGAAGTAAAAGTGCACGTAGGAAGCCGTCATCCGCCCCTGCCGGTACACCGCCTCAGCGCCGCGTCCACCGTTGGGGCTCAAGCCGCGGGCAATCGGCTGCCACTCGGTACTGGTCAGCGAATGGTGATAGGTGTGCCCGCGCAGCACGCCTTCCGGCAACTCGACGCTTTGCAGGGCCAGGGCCGCGAGTTTCTTTTGCATCACCGCATCGCCCTGCAGCAGGCCGACCAACTCGGCGCGGGTGCCATCGACATCGGTGAGCGAATCCAGCAGGTAGAGCATGCCACCACATTCGGCGAGCAACGGTTTGCCGGCGGCGTGATGCGCGCGGATAGCGTCGAGCATCGGGGTGTTTTCCGACAGCGCCTGGTGATGCAATTCCGGGTAACCACCGGGCAAATAGAGGCTGTCGGCGTCAGGCAATTCGCGGTCGTGGATCGGCGAGAAGAAGCGCAATTCGGCGCCCATCGCGCGCAGCAGGTCGAGGCTGGCGCCATAGGTAAAGGCAAACGCTTCGTCGCGGGCCACGGCGATGCGCACGCCGGCCAGCAACGGCTCGGCCTCGACCACTTCAGGCGCGGCGAAGGTGACTGGCGGCGGTAAGGCAACTTCGCAACTGCTGCCAAGGGCTTGGGCGGCGGCATCCAGGCGCACGTCGAGGTCATTCAATTCGCTGGCTTGCACCAGGCCCAAGTGGCGGCTGGGCAGTTCGATTCCGGTTTCACGCGACAACGCGCCGTACCAGCGCAGGCCTTCGGTGAGGCTGCCTTCCAGCAGTTGCGCGTGGCGCAGGGTGCCGACGCGGTTGGCCAGCACGCCGGCGAACGGCAGGTCCGGTTGGTAGCGCGCCAGGCCTAATGCCAGCGCGCCAAAGGTCTGGGCCATGGCGGTGCCGTCGATCACGCCAAGTACCGGCACACCGAAGTGCCGCGCCAAATCCGCGCTGGAGGGCGTGCCGTCGAACAGGCCCATCACGCCTTCGATCAGGATCAGGTCGGCCTCGCCCGCTGCTTCCCACAGCAAACGCCGACTTTCCTGCTCACCGACCATCCACATGTCCAACTGATACACCGGCGCACCGCTGGCGCGCTCGTGAATCATCGGGTCGAGAAAGTCCGGCCCGCATTTGAACACGCGCACCTTGCGCCCCAGGTTGCGGTGCAAACGCGCCAACGCGGCGGTGACGGTGGTTTTGCCCTGGCCGGATGCCGGTGCGGCGATCAATACGGCCGGGCAATGACGGGGCTGATTCAAAGTTCGACGCCCTTCTGTGCCTTGATACCGGCCTGGAATGCGTGTTTGAGCATGCCCATTTCGGTGACGGTGTCGCCCATTTCGATCAGCTCAGGCTTGGCGCCACGGCCGGTGACCACCACGTGCTGCATCGGCGGGCGGGCTTGCAGGTCGCTGAGCACTTGGTCCAAATCGAGGTAGCCGTGCTTGAGGGCGATGTTCAGCTCATCAAGAACCACCAGGCCGATGGAGGGGTCTTGCAGCAGTTCGCGGGAAACCGCCCATGCGGCTTCGGCGGCGGCGATGTCGCGCTGGCGGTCCTGGGTTTCCCAGGTAAAACCTTCGCCCATCACATGAAAGCGCACTTGCTCGGGAAAGCGGCGGAAGAACAACTCTTCGCCGGTGCTGTTACGCCCCTTGATGAACTGCACTACGCCGCACTGCATGCCGTGGCCCATGGCGCGGGCGAGCATGCCGAACGCCGAGCTGCTTTTGCCTTTGCCGTTGCCGGTAAGCACCAGCAGCAGCCCGCACTCGTTCGGGGAATTGGCGATGCGCTCATCGATCACGGCTTTTTTGCGCAGCATGCGCGCCAGGTGGCGTTCGTCGCGTTCGGGGGAATCAGTCATGGCAGCTCTCCGTTGGGGCTGGACAAAAACGGCGGGCAGGAAAAAGAAAAAACAGACAGCCAAGCATCGCCCACCGTGATGCTGTTGGATGCTCCAGGCCGGTCTCCGGACTCATGAGTGGCGCATTCGTTATAGAAGCAGGCCAACGGCGCGCCTTCCCATATCGCCAGCGATACAGTGGCAAAAGGCACCGTCTTGACTCATTTACCGTTGCGGGGGCAGCGCCGGAATCGCGGCTGCACTGTGTACAAGTGCGCTCACTCACCGGCTTCCCTGTTTCACTCTGTCGGCACACGGCCACAGAGCACCTGGAACAAGCCGCGAAGGTTAGTGGGTTGGGGGTGGAGCGTCAATTAAAGCTGGCCTTGCACTTGAACCATCCGACTGCCGTGCTCCTCTACCCTTACAGGTATTAAGGAGAAAACCATGCATAAAACCAGACTCGCCTTACTGATCATGCTCGCAGGCACCCTCGCCGCCTGTGGCGAAAGCTCTACCTTGCAGGTCTCCGACGGCACTGGGCCTTCACCCAAGCTGCCGGAACCGAACAAAACCCTGATCCCCACGGTGAACATCGCCCCGGCGATTGGCTGGCCAGACGGCGCGAAGCCGACAGCCGCTTCAGGCACCCAGGTCGCGGCGTTTGCCGAAGGCCTGGATCACCCGCGCTGGCTGTATGTATTGCCCAATGGTGACGTGCTGGTCGCGGAAACCAACGCGCCGCCCAAGCCGGATGATTCCGCGGGCATTCGCGGCTGGGTGATGGAGAAGGTCATGGGCCGCGCGGGCGCGGGCGTGCCGAGCCCGAACCGCATCACGTTACTGCGCGACGCCGACCATGATGGCGTCGCCGAAACGCGCACGGTGTTCCTGGAGAACCTCAATTCGCCGTTCGGCATGACCCTGGTCGGCAACGACCTGTATGTGGCGGACTCCGACCAGTTGCTGCGCTTCCCTTATCAGCCGGGCGAAACTGCGATCAAGGCAGCCGGCACCAAGGTGGTCGACTTACCGGGCGGCAGCATCAACCACCACTGGACCAAAAACGTGGTGGCCAGCAAGGACGGCAGCAAGCTGTATGTGAGCGTCGGCTCCAACAGCAACGTCGGCGAAAACGGCCTGGCGGCCGAAGAAGGTCGCGCGGCGATCTGGGAAGTCGACCGCGCCACGGGCCAGCACCGCATCTTTGCCTCCGGCCTGCGCAACCCGAACGGCATGGCCTGGGAACCGCAGAGTGGCAAGCTGTGGACGGCAGTGAATGAGCGCGATGAGATCGGCAGCGATCTGGTGCCGGACTACATCACGTCGGTCAAGGATGGGGCGTTCTATGGCTGGCCGTTCAGTTACTACGGCCAGCATGTGGATGTGCGCGTTTCTCCGCAAAACCTGGACCTGGTCGCCAAAGCTATCGCTCCGGACTACGCAGTGGGGCCGCACACAGCGTCACTGGGCCTGACCTTCGCCGAGGGCAGCAAACTCCCGGCGCAGTTCAGCAACGGCGCGTTTATCGGCCAGCACGGCTCGTGGAACCGCAAGCCGCACAGTGGCTATAAGGTGATCTTCGTGCCGTTCGAGGGTGGCCAACCTAAAGGGCAGCCGGTGGATGTGCTGACCGGGTTTCTCGACAAAGACGAGAAAGCCATGGGCCGGCCAGTGGGCGTAGTGATTGATCAGCAGGGGGATTTGCTGGTGGCCGATGATGTGGGGAATAAAGTGTGGCGGGTGTCGAAGGCTAAGTAACGCAACGCATCACTCACTGTGGGAGGGGGCTTGCTCCCGATAGCGGTGTATCAGCCAGCCCATCTGGCGACTGACACTTTGCTATCGGGAGCAAGCCCCCTCACACATTTTGATCACTGCTTGATTCAGGGGTTGCGCGCCAGGTTCGCTGGCAACACGCGCTTGGCGCTCAAATAGGCATTCTGCCAATACGCTTTGGACAGCGTATCCAGCTTCACCGTACCGCCAGTTTGCGGTGCATGTACGAAGCGGCCTTCGCCCACGTAGATCCCCGCGTGGCTCACCTGCGAACCGCCGCCTGTGGCGAAGAAAATCAGATCACCGGTCTGCAGGTTGTTTTCACTGACATCCTGGGCACGCATCACGATCAGTTCGCGGGTGGTGCGCGGCAAGGAAATGCCCGCCGCGTCACGGTACACAAAACCGATCAAACCACTGCAATCAAACCCGGAGTCCGGCGTGTTGCCGCCCCAACGATAAGGCGTGCCGACCAGGCCCAGCGCGCGAAAGAGCACGTCTTCGGCAGCAGGCGAAAAACTTTGGGTGGAATAATTGAACACCGGCTTAGGCTTTACGGCTACGGGAGCAGGCGGTGGTGGGCGGCTTGCGCAGGCGCTGAGGAGCGCGGCGCAAACAAGCAGAATGAGGCGGGCTGAGGTCGACATGGGCAGAACAATCCTGGTCTGGATGCGGCTTTCGCTGCCGAGCGCTGAAAACCAGAACGCGCAAGCAAAGCTCGCGCGAACGGATTACAACAATGTCCAAGGATTCTAGCGCTTACACGTCAAACTTCAAGTATCACTTTAACTTTACTTGCTAGCGGTAACGGTAGTCGGGGCCATGGCGAGTGCGCGCTTGGCTTCGATGAAGGTTTTGCTCCAGTAACTGTCACCCAGGTTGTCGACGCGAACACCGCCACTGCGACGGCTGCTGGAGTGGATAAACTGGTTATCGCCCAAGTAGATACCGGCATGGCTGACGCGACCACGGCCAGCCGTACTAAAGAAAAGCAGATCACCGGGCTTGAGGTTGTTGCGTGCGACCAACGGTGCATTCACGTTGATCATTTCGCGGGTTGAGCGAGGCAAATTCATGCCGGCTTCTTCACGAAACAAGTAGCCGATGAAACCGCTGCAGTCGAAACCGGCTTCAGAGGTGCCGCCAAAACGGTAACGAGTGCCGATCAGGGACATGCCGCGTTCGAGGATGCTGTCGGCCAGAACTGGGAGCTGGTAAGGCTTGCTGCCGGCGAAGTCGGCCAGTTCTTTCTCTGTAGCGATCTCTTCTTGATAAACAGTAGAAGACTGCGCTGCAACGAATTTTGCCTGAGACTGTTGTACTGGTTTTTGCTGCTCAGCCACGTTTTGAGTGTGGGTGGCGCAACCAAACAACAGGGTAACGAGTGCGAGAGGCACGAGGGGTGCGAAGCGATTTAGCATGGGCACGACCGTGGCTGATGTGTAAAGAAGCCGAGACTATGCCCTCTATCACATCGATTTGCAAATTCAATCGCGATCTATGTGACTTCTTGTTTGAAGCATGACATCTAAGCCCTTAACACCCAATACATGCCTGTTGCGTGGCCAAAGCGGCCCAAACGCAGGTTTTCTGGCGCCTGAAATTTGCCGAAAGCCGCGATACACAAGGCTTGGCTACCAGCCGAGGGTTTCCTTGAGGAAAGGAATGGTGAGCTTGCGCTGGGCCTGTAACGAGGCTTGATCGAGCTGTTCGAGCAAATCGAACAACGCGCTCATGCTGCGGGTGCCACGGGTGAGGATAAAGTGCCCGACCTCATCGGTCAGGTGCAGCCCGCGACGGGATGCGCGCAATTGCAGAGCACGCAACTTATCTTCGTCGGAGAGTGGGCGCATCTGAAAGATCAGCGCCAGGGTCAGGCGCGACTTGAGGTCAGCCAGCTTCACCGGCAGTTCACGCGGCGAGGTGGACGCGGCAATCAACAGGCGTCGGCCGCTGTCACGCAGACGGTTGAACAGATGAAACAGCGCCTCTTCCCAATCCGCCTTGCCGGCAATCGCCTGCAGATCGTCCAGGCACACCAACTCGTATTGCTCAAGATGGTCGAAGATACCGATGCCACGGTCCATCAATTCGGCCAGCGGCAGGTAAACCGCCGGTTCACCCATCTGTTCAAAGCGCAGGCACGCGGCCTGCAACAGGTGGGTACGCCCCACGCCGTGCTTGCCCCACAGATAGATCAGGCTTTCAGTCCACCCGGCGTCGGCTTCGCAGAGCCGCTCGACATAGCCGAGTGCAGCGGCATTGGCGCCTGGGTAGTAATTGATAAAGGTGGCGTCGTCACGCAGACGCACACCCAAGGGCAGCTGAATCGGTTTCATGCTGACTGAACGGCTCCAAACGAACCGCTAGTGGCCTCTGTGTAAAGTTTGCAAAGTTTATACCCGTGACGCCGGGCGCACAATGCAGCAGACCACAAGCAAAATCAAAGGTTTGCGTTAACTCGGGTCGATTTGCGCAAATTGTTTGACACCCCGCCCACAGAAACGACAAACCCGGCCTAAGCCGGGTTTGTGACGAAGCGGTTACAAGTCGGGGTCTTCAACCCCGGTGTACACATCCGAATCCTTGTACAGATCGTGCACATGGCGCACCAACACCATGATCACCGCCGCCACCGGCAGGGCCAGCAAGATGCCAGTAAAGCCAAACAGCTCGCCGCCCGCCAGGATCGCAAAGATCACCGCCACCGGGTGCAGGCCGATTCGGTCCCCCACCAGCAACGGCGTCAGCACCATGCCTTCCAGGGCTTGGCCGACCATGAACACCGCCACAATCCCCAGCATCGGGTACAGGTCGCCACCAAACTGGAACAACCCGGCGACCAGCGCCGCGCCAATACCGATCACGAAGCCCATGTACGGCACGATAGCGGCCAAACCCGCGATCAAACCGATCAACAGGCCCAGCTCCAGGCCGATCGCCATCAGGCCGGCCGCGTAGATAACTCCCAACGCCAACATCACCAGCAACTGCCCCCGCACGAATGCGCCGAGCACCTCATGGCACTCTTCTGCCAGGGAGACGATGCGCTCTTCGCTGTTACGCGGCAGCAGGCTGCGGATCTTGGCCATCATGAGGTCCCAGTCACGCAGCAGGTAGAACGCCACCACCGGGATCAGTACCAGATTGGTCAACCAGCCGATCAGCGCCAGGCTGGAGGCCGTGGCCTGGCTGAGCACCACACCGACGATATCGGTGGTCTGCCCCATGTGTTCACTGATGGCCGCCTTGACCTTGTCGAACTTCCAGAAGCCGTCCGCCAGCCCCAGCTTCGCCTGCGCCCACGGCATTGCCGTGTGCTGCAGCCAGTCGAGCATTTGTGGCGCCAGCTCATACAAGCGAAACAGCTGCTTGGCGAGCATTGGCACCAGCACCAGCACCAACGCGGTGATGATCAACGTGAACAGGGCAAACACCGTCACCACGCCCAAGGTGCGCGACAGGCCGGCTTTCTCCAGGCGATCCACCACAGGATCGAACAGATAGGCCAGCAGTAACGCAACCAGGAACGGCGTCAGGATCGAATGCAGCAAGAACACAAAAACGCACAGCAGGACAATCCCGCCAAGCCACACCCAACGACGCGTATCCGCCATAAACCACTCCATTATTTGCTTCTATCTATATAGGAAGAACAGTTACCAACGAAAACGCAGCTGCGCCTGAGGTTCAGGTGCGGCGGCCGGCTGTGTACCGTCCACCACCGGCTGCTGGACAGGCGCTTCACCTGCCGGCACTTCCTGCAACTTGGCCAGGCTCAACTGCGTACGCAATTGATCGGCACTGCCGTTGACGCGATACACGATGCGGTTGCCATCCACGAGCTGCGGCTGACCACCAAAGGGTTCGAGCAGATGGCCCAGGGCGGCGTAGCGCTCCAGGGTCATGCCTTGCACTTCGAGCAGTTGCTCGCTGCTCACACCCGGCTTGACAGCGAAGCGTGGCGCCAGCTTTTGGCTGACCGCCAGCAACACGGCATCGGCTACAGCACCGGTGTCCGCGCCCTGGGCGGTGCCCTGCTCACTTTTGTCGCCCAGCCACAAACGCCATTTGGCCTGCCATTGATTACCTTCCTGGCGGGCGTGCACAGCGAGCAACGCATCGGCGCCGTAGCGCTCGGAGGCTGCGCGCAGAGGCGTGGCGTCGGCGCTTTCGAGATTCGGTGCAGTCGCGACGACTTGCTCATCCAGGTCGCCCAGCGGCAGGCGCAATGGCAGGCCACGGTGTTGCGCCGCGCGGCGCAGGGCACCGGCCACTGCTTGACCATCACCGACCAGGCTGCTGCCTTCGGTGGAGTCGTTCAGCCACCAGCCGAGAATCGACGGCCGATTGCTGCCCCAGATCGACAAGCCAGCCTCACGCAGGGCGCGGTCCGTGCTGACCGGGTCGAAGTCCACTTGCAGGCTTTCCGGCGGGCCGGCGTCGTAGCCGTACTGGCTGATGATTTGTTGCGGGTCTTTGCCAATTGCTGCCAGGCCCGGGCCGTCGACGGCCTTGGCGTCGCCGGTCAGGCGGATCACCAGGGTTTGCACCGCGCGCTGGGTGGCCTGGTCGCGCTCTTGGGGCGACTGGCTGCTGACAGGTTCAAGTACTTGATAGAGGCCATTGAGGGTTTCGGCATGACTCGCCAGGCTGACCAACGACAAGCAGCCTACAAAGAAGAATTTACACAGACGCATGAAAGATTCCCGAACGACAAATTTAGCGGCTGGAACAGACCGCGTGAACTCGGCTTGGCATGGCTGTGACCACAGCAGCCGGTAAAACATTCACGGGTCTCGGTAAGTTTTTGTACTGTCATAACGATAGCGGGTTAAAGGCTATACCTTAATACGCACCAAGGCAGACCCGATTAGCATTTTTTTAACCGGCTTTTTTCACCTATATGGCCCTGCCCGTCGGCCCGAGGATGGCCGCTGCCCCTCAAGCCTGATAAAATCGCGCGCCTTCGCAGACCGTCAACGGCTGGGCCTTTTATCAAAAGCGCCTGCCGCTCGGTCGTTACCCAGAAATCCCCCCTAAAGGCCTGGATCATGAGCAAGCAACCCTCCCTGAGCTACAAGGACGCCGGTGTAGACATCGACGCCGGTGAAGCATTGGTCGAACGCATCAAGAGCGTCGCCAAGCGTACTGCGCGCCCTGAAGTCATGGGCGGCCTGGGCGGTTTTGGCGCCCTCTGCGAAATCCCGGCCGGCTACAAACAGCCTGTGCTGGTTTCCGGCACCGACGGCGTGGGCACCAAGCTGCGCCTGGCCTTGAACCTGAACAAGCACGACAGCATCGGCATCGACCTGGTTGCCATGTGCGTCAACGACCTGGTGGTCTGCGGTGCCGAGCCACTGTTCTTCCTCGACTACTACGCCACCGGCAAGCTCAACGTCGAGACCGCGACCCAAGTTGTGACCGGCATCGGTGCCGGCTGCGAACTGTCGGGTTGCTCCCTGGTCGGCGGCGAAACCGCTGAAATGCCAGGCATGTACGAAGGCGAAGACTACGACCTGGCCGGTTTCTGCGTTGGCGTTGTAGAAAAATCCGAAATCATCGACGGTTCCAAAGTGGCTGCCGGTGATGCCCTGCTCGCCCTGCCGTCCTCCGGCCCGCACTCCAACGGCTACTCGCTGATCCGCAAGATCATCGAAGTGTCCGGCGCCGACATCGAGAACACCCAACTCGACGGCAAGCCGCTGACCGACCTGCTGATGGCGCCGACCCGCATTTACGTCAAGCCACTGCTCAAGCTGATCAAGGACACTGGCGCCGTCAAAGCCATGGCCCATATCACTGGCGGCGGCCTGCTGGACAACATCCCGCGCGTACTGCCTAAAGGCGCCCAGGCGATTGTCGACGTGGCCAGCTGGCAACGCCCGGCAGTCTTCGACTGGTTGCAAGAGAAAGGCAACGTCAACGAAACCGAAATGCACCGCGTGCTGAACTGCGGCGTAGGCATGGTCATCTGCGTGGCTCAAGAGCACGTTGAAACCGCGCTGAACGTACTGCGTGAAGCGGGCGAACAGCCTTGGGTCATCGGCCAGATCGCGACTGCCCCGGAAGGCGCAGCTCAGGTTGAACTGAAGAACCTCAAGGCTCATTGATGTCCCAGACCTGTGATGTCGTGGTGCTGCTCTCCGGCACCGGCAGTAACTTGCAGGCCCTGATCGACAGCACGCGTGCCGGCAACAGCCCGGTGCGCATCGCTGCGGTGATCTCCAACCGCAGCGACGCCTACGGCCTGCAACGCGCCAGGGACGCCGGTATCGATACCCGCGCCTTGGATCACAAGGCTTTCGAAGGCCGCGAGGCCTTCGATACCGCCTTGATCGAACTGATCGACGCCTTCAACCCAAAACTCGTGGTCCTTGCCGGTTTCATGCGCATTCTCAGCGCTGATTTCGTTCGGCATTACCAAGGGCGCCTGCTCAATATCCACCCTTCCCTGCTGCCCAAGTACAAAGGGTTACATACGCACCAACGCGCCCTCGAGGCCGGCGACTCGGAGCACGGCTGCAGCGTGCACTTCGTCACCGAGGAACTCGATGGCGGGCCTCTGGTCGTACAGGCAGTAGTTCCGGTAGAGTCTGCGGACTCGGCGCAGACGCTTGCGCAACGGGTTCATACCCAGGAACACAAGATTTACCCGCTGGCTGTTCGCTGGTTTGCCGAGGGGCGATTGATTCTTGGTGAACAGGGTGCATTATTGGACGGTCAGTTACTTGCGGCCAGCGGCCACTTGATTCGAACCTAGGAGATTTTATGCGTCGCGCCTTGCTCTTCGCTTTTGCGCTGTTCGCCTTGCCAGCCGTGCAAGCAGCAGACCTTCACCCTTTCTCCGCCAGCTACACCGCTGACTGGAAACAGTTGCCCATGAGTGGTTCGGCCGAACGCAGCCTGACCAAGAATGACAATGGCTCCTGGACCTTGAATTTCAAGGCCTCCATGATGATCGCCAGCCTCACCGAAACCAGCGTCATCAGTTTCGATAAAGACGCCCTGCAACCCAAGAGCTATACCTTCGAACGTGGCGGCCTGGGCAAGGCGAAGAAGATCAACCTGGACTTCGACCAGGCGGCCAACAAGGTCACCGGCTTCGAAAACAAGGACCCGGTCAACGTCACCCTCGAAAGCGGCATGCTCGACAAGTCGACTTACCAACTTGCCCTGCAGCGTGACGTCGCCGCCGGGAAGAAAAGCATGAGCTACCGCGTTGTCGAAGGCACCGACGTCGACACCTACGACTTCCGCGTGATCGGCCCGGAAAAAGTCCAGACCAAAGCCGGCACCATTGACGCGATCAAGGTCGAGCGCGTGCGCGACCCGTCGCAGAGCAAGCGCATCACCCAGATGTGGTTTGCCAAGGACTGGGGCGGCATCCTCGTTGCCCTGCGTCAGGTAGAAACCGACGGTAAGGAATACAACATCATGCTGCTGGACGGCACCGTTGACGGCAAGGCTGTCAAAGGTAGCTGATCGGCTGATGAGCTGAAAAAGGAGCCTCGCTGAATGCGGGGCTTTTTTTCGCCTGCAGTTTGTGTGTTGAAGCTTTTGACGCCTTCGCGAGCAAGCCCGCTCCCACACTGACCGAGTTCCAACATAAGAATGCATTCCAAGTGTGGGAGCGGGCTTGCTCGCGAAGGCGGCGGCAGGGTCAACACAGGTTAAATGCCTGCCTAAAACATGAAACTTTTGTCATAAAACTCAGCAGCCTGCGACGCAATGCCACGGTTTACGGGGCCTGTAGCAATGTTGCGCTTTACGCAATGAATTGTTGCGTGCAAAACCAGTTTACTTAGCAAGCTAACAAAACATATAAAAGAGGCCTGCGACGACTTGCCGCAGATCAACCAGAGATTGGAGCAAGCAGATGACTGTAAAAGTAACTGAACGCGACGATGCACACATGTCTCACGAAGCACTGGGCCATGGGATTCACATCTGGGATGTACATCAGCAAGACCAACTCGTCGGCATGTTCCACAACGAAAGCGAAGCCCACAATTATAAAAACGAGCTCGAAACGCTTGAGATGAAACGCCAGGCACAAAGCTCCTGAAACTCTGATATCGCGCAGGCATCCGGCCCCACACAGCAGCTGGATTACCTGCAAACAAAAACCCCGCCTTTTGAGCGGGGTTTTTCGTGTCTACAGCCTTACCACATCAGGTCATCCGGGATCTGGTAGGCGGCGTACGGGTCATCCTCATCCGGCACTTGGCTTTCGGTGAGGATATTGAGCTGCACGATGCGCTCCGGCGCGCGCTCCTGGATCTTCAGTGCCGCTTCACGCGGGATCACTTCGTAGCCGCCACCGTGGTGCACGATCGCCAAGGAGCCGTTGCTCAGTTTGTTGCGCATCAACGTGTTGACCGACAGGCGCTTGACCTTCTTGTCGTCCACAAAGTTGTAGTAGTCCTCAGTGGTCAGCTTGGGCAGGCGCGAGGTTTCGATCAATTGTTTGACCTGGGCCGTACGGGCCTTGGCCTCGGCTTTTTCCTGCTGCTGGCGGTTCAGCTCCTGGTCGCGCTTGACCTTCTCGGCGTGCGCCTCAGCAGCCAGGCGGGCCTGGGTGTCATCAACCTCGGCTTGGCCCTTGTGGACCAGGCGCTGCTGCTTCTGTTTCTCTTTGCCGACCTGCTTGGCCTGCTTTTGGTTGACCAGACCTGCTTTGAGCAACTGGTCGCGAAGGGAAAGGCTCATGGTGCTTACTCACTTAGGCAACTGCTCAACCGCAGCTGGACACATTCTTTTCCTGACGTTTGGCTTCGCCCCACAGGGCGTCCAACGTTTCGAGGGTGCAATCTTCTATGGATTGGTGCGTATCGCGCAATGCCTGTTCGATAAATCGGAAACGTCGTTCGAACTTGGCATTGGCGCCACGCAGCGCAGCTTCCGGGTCGACCTTAAGGTGACGGGCCAGGTTGACCGCCGCAAACAGCAGGTCACCGACTTCATCGGCGATGGCCACTGAATCGTTATCGGCCATGGCTTCGAGCACCTCATCCAGCTCTTCGCGCACGTTATCCACCACCGGCAAGGCGGCGGGCCAGTCGAAACCGACCTGGCTGGCGCGCTTTTGCAACTTGGCCGCGCGGGACAGCGACGGCAAGGCCATGGGCACATCATCCAGCAGGGATAATTGCTGCGGCGCGTCGGACTTTTCCGCGCGCTCCTCGGCCTTGATCTGCTCCCAGCGCTCCTTGACCTGCTCTTCACTCAACTGAGGAATATCCAGCGGCGCATACAGATCGCCGGTGGGGAATACGTGAGGATGACGACGGATAAGCTTGCCGGTGATGCTGTCGACCACCCCGGCAAACTCAAAGCGCCCTTCCTCCCGCGCCAGCTGGCTGTAATACACCACTTGGAACAACAGGTCGCCCAACTCACCTTGCAGGTGATCGAAGTCGCCGCGCTCGATGGCGTCGGCGACCTCATAGGCTTCTTCGAGGGTATGCGGGACGATGGTGGCGTAGGTTTGCTTGATGTCCCACGGGCACCCGTATTTGGGGTCGCGCAGGCGATTCATCAGGTGTAGCAGGTCTTCTAGTGAATACATCAGTCAATCTCTGTCCGCTTCCTGTGGGAATTGGCTTGTGTGGGAGCTGGCTTGCCTGCGATGCAAACGACTCGGTCTATCTGGTAGACCGAGGCGATCCTATCGCAGGCAAGCCAGCTCCCACAGAAAGCAGCCCACACACATTTTCAGAGCGCATCAAGGGGTGCGATTACGCCGGGTCTCAATGATGTTCGGCAACTGGGAAATCCGCCCCAGCAACCGACCCAACGCGTCCAGCCCCGGAATCTCGATGGTCAGGGACATCAACGCGGTGTTGTCCTCTTTGTTCGAGCGGGTGTTGACCGCCAGCACGTTGATCCGCTCATTGAGCAGTACCTGCGACACGTCACGCAGCAAGCCGGAACGGTCGTAGGCACGAATGATGATGTCCACCGGGTAGGTGAGCACCGGCACCGGGCCCCAGCTGACCTGGATGATGCGCTCCGGCTCGCGCCCGCCCAGTTGCAGCACCGAGGCGCAATCCTGGCGGTGAATGCTTACGCCACGGCCCTGGGTGATGTAACCGACGATGGCATCGCCCGGCAACGGCTGGCAGCAGCCGGCCATTTGCGTCATCAGGTTGCCCACGCCCTGGATCTGGATATCGCCACGCTTGCCCGGCTTGTAGCCGGTGGCTTTGCGTGGGATCAGCTCCAGCTGCTCGCTGCCACGCTCCGGCTCGACCAGCTGCTGCGCCAGGTTGACCAGTTGCGCCAGGCGCAAGTCGCCGGCGCCCAGGGCGGCGAACATGTCCTCGGCGATCTTCATGTTGGCCTTTTCGGCCAGCTTGTCGAAATCCACCTGCGGCAAGCCCAGGCGGGCCAGCTCGCGCTCGAGCAGGGTTTTACCGGCGGCGACGTTCTGGTCGCGCGCCTGCAATTTGAACCAGTGAACGATCTTCGCCCGTGCCCGCGAGGTGGTGATGTAGCCCAGGTTCGGGTTCAGCCAGTCGCGGCTCGGCGTACCGTGCTTGCTGGTGATGATCTCGACCTGCTCACCGGTCTGCAGGCTGTAGTTGAGCGGCACGATGCGCCCGTTGATCTTGGCGCCCCGGCAGTTATGGCCGATTTCAGTGTGCACGCGGTAGGCAAAGTCCAGCGGCGTGGCGCCTTTGGGCAAGTCGATGGCATGGCCATCGGGGGTGAAGATATAGACGCGGTCCGGCTCGATATCCACGCGCAGCTGTTCGGCCAGGCCGCCGATGTCGCCGAGTTCTTCGTGCCATTCCAGCACTTGGCGCAGCCAGGAGATTTTCTCTTCGTACTGATTGGACCCGGCCTTGACGTCGGTGCCCTTGTAGCGCCAGTGCGCGCAAACCCCAAGCTCGGCCTCTTCGTGCATGGCGTGGGTGCGGATCTGCACTTCCAACACCTTGCCCTCGGGGCCGATCACTGCGGTGTGCAGCGAGCGATAGCCGTTTTCCTTGGGGTTGGCGATGTAGTCGTCGAACTCCTTGGGAATGTGCCGCCACAAGGTGTGCACGATGCCCAGCGCGGTGTAGCAGTCGCGCATTTCCGGCACCAGCACGCGCACGGCACGCACGTCGTAGATCTGGCTGAACGCCAGGCCCTTGCGCTGCATTTTGCGCCAGATCGAATAGATGTGCTTGGCCCGGCCGCTGATGTCGGCGTCCACGCCGGTGGCCTGCAACTCGGAGCGCAGCTGGCCCATCACGTCGGTGATGAAGCGCTCACGGTCGAGCCGCCGCTCGTGCAGCAGCGTGGCAATCTGTTTGTATTGGTCGGGTTCGAGATAGCGGAAGGACAAGTCCTCCAGCTCCCACTTGATATGGCCGATACCCAGGCGATGCGCCAGCGGCGCGTAAATGTCGAAGACTTCGCGGGCGACGCGGTTGCGCTTTTCGTCGTCGGCGGTCTTTACCGCACGAATCGCACAGGTACGTTCGGCCAGCTTGATCAGCGCGACGCGTACGTCGTCGACCATCGCCACGAGCATTTTGCGCAGGTTCTCGACCTGGCCCTGGGTGCCCAGCACCATGGATTGGCGCGGGCTGAGGCTGGCGCTGATGGCGGCCATGCGCAGCACGCCGTCGATCAACTTGGCGACCACCGCGCCGAATCGCTGGCTGACCAGCGGCAACGCAATATGCCCTTCGCGCACGCCGCGATAGAGCACGGCGGCGATCAGCGAATCCTGGTCCAGCTTGAGATCGGCGAGGATCTCGGCGATTTCCAACCCGGTGCGAAAGCTTGAGGTGCCTTCAGCCCACAGGTTCTTGGCCGCATTATTCTGTTGTTCAGACTCACGAGCGAACTCGCAAGCGGCCTTCAAGGCTTCACGGTCCAGTGCCGGGTCGACACTGACGGCATGATCCAGCCATGCCTCGAGATTGATACTGCCGTCGGTGTTGATCGGCTGGTGTGCTCTCACCTGTACCATCTTGCTTACCTTCCCTACGACGCACCTTTGATGCGCCAAAAATCATCGCTGACCTGCTTCATAACCTTAGGCTACGTACAACTCCCTGACAGGTCACGGCCCAGGAGACTACAGGCCAGTCGGATTAAACGGGCATCCTAGCCCGCTTCAAATAACGCCATGGCCTCGACATGAGCTGTCTGTGGAAACATGTCGAGGATCCCGGCACGTTTTAGCCGGTAGCCTTGCTTGACCAATTCAACCGTGTCCCGCGCCAGCGTGGCCGGGTTGCAGGACACATACACCACGCGCTTGGCCTTAAGGGTGGCGAGCTTGCGCACAACCTCCAGGGCACCATCGCGGGGTGGGTCCAAGAGTACCGCAGAAAAGCCCTGCTTGGCCCATTCCGCGTCAGTCAAAGGCTGGGACAAATCGGCCTGAAAAAACTGCACATTATGCAAATTGTTGCTGACGGCGTTCTGCGCCGCCCGGTCCACCATGGTCTGCACACCTTCAACCGCGACCACCTCGCGCACCTGCTTGGCCAGCGGCAAGGCAAAGTTGCCCAGCCCGCAAAACAGGTCCAGCCCGCGGTCATCGGCTTGTGGCGCCAGCCACTCCAGGGCCTGGGCAACCATCGCCGCGTTGACGCCGGCGTTGACCTGAACAAAATCGCCCGGCCGATAAGCCAGTTCCAAGCCCCATTGCTCCAACCGATAACCCAACGCTGAATCCGCGTCGACCGGTTCCGGCTGGCCCTCGCCATGCAGCCACAGCTGCGCGTCATGGAAGGTGCAAAATTCTTGCAGGATCAGCAGGTCCGCCTCGGACAGCGGCGCCACATGCCGCAGCAACACGGCGATGGACGAGCCGCTGAACAATTCCACATGCCCCAGCGCCTGCGGTTTGCTCAGGCGACGCAGCATGTTGGGCAAGCGCTGCATGATCGGTTGCAAGGCCTGTACCAGCACCGGGCAATCATCGATGGCGACGATGTCCTGACTGGCCACGGCGCGAAAACCGACTTCAAGCTTTTTGGCCTTGGCATCCCAGCGCACGGCCACGCGGGCGCGACGACGGTAGCCCAATTCCGGGCCGCTCAAAGGTGCGGCCCACGCTTGCGGTTCGACACCGGCCACACGGGACAGTTGCTCGGCGAGCATGCGCTGTTTAAGGGCAAGTTGTTCGTCATGGGGCAAATGCTGCACGCTGCAACCGCCACAGCGGCCGAAGTGTGCACAAGGCGCCGGGCGGCGCAGTTCGCTGGCCTTGAACACACGTTCGGTGCGGGCCTCGACCACTTTGCCGTGGGCGCCCAATACCCGCGCTTCGACTTCTTCGCCGGCCAGCGCGCCATTCACAAACCAGGTACGGCCTTCGAAGAACACAATGCCACGGCCGTCGTTGGCCAGGCGCTCGATGGTCAGGCGTTGCTTCTTGCCTACTGGAATCTGCGGGGCCCGGCTGCCGCCCGTCGGTTGGAAGCGCAGGCCTCTCTCGTGCTTGGCCATCAGTTAGGTTCGTCGAAGATGCCGGTCGACAGGTAACGGTCGCCTCGGTCACAGATGATCGCGACGATCACCGCGTTTTCCACTTCTTTGGACAAACGCAACATACCGGCCACGGCGCCCCCGGACGACACGCCGCAGAAGATGCCTTCTTCACGCGCCAGGCGGCGGGTGGTGTCTTCGGCTTCACGCTGGGCCATATCGATGATGCGGTCCACGCGCGTCGCGTTGTAGATTTTCGGCAGGTACTCTTCGGGCCAACGACGAATACCCGGGATGGCCGCGCCTTCCATGGGTTGCAGGCCGACGATCTGGATCGCCGGGTTCTGCTCCTTGAGGTAGCGCGAGTTGCCCATGATGGTGCCGGTGGTGCCCATGGAACTGACGAAATGGGTGATGGTGCCCTGGGTCTGGCGCCAGATTTCCGGGCCGGTGCTGGTGTAGTGCGCCTCGGGGTTATCGCCGTTGGCGAACTGGTCCAGCACCACGCCACGGCCTTCAGCGGCCATGCGCTCGGCGAGGTCGCGGGCGCCTTCCATGCCTTCTTCCTGGGTGACGAGGATCAACTGAGCGCCATAAGCGGTCATCGCCGCCTTGCGTTCGGCGCTGCCGTTGTCGGGCATGATCAGCACCATCTTGTAACCCTTGATGGCCGCGGCCATGGCCAGGGCGATGCCGGTGTTACCGGAAGTGGCTTCGATCAGGGTGTCGCCGGGCTTGATCTGCCCGCGCAACTCGGCGCGGGTGATCATCGACAGCGCCGGGCGGTCTTTGACGGAACCGGCCGGGTTGTTCCCTTCCAGCTTGAGCAACAGGGTATTGCTGGTTTCACCCGCCATGCGTTGCAAGCGGACCAGAGGCGTGTTGCCGACGCAATCGGCGATTGTAGGGTACTGCAAGGTCATGGCGTATTCGCAATCCAGACTGCGGGGGCGAACATCATACCGGGAAAGGCTGGCGGGCCATATCACGCAAAGTGCGGTGCTTATGGCTTATAGGAATAAGTAAGTAAAGTGTGGCCTGCAAGGACGCTGTCGCGGGCATCCGGGGTTAGCGCAGAATCTGCGGCGAATGTAGATCAATGTGGGAGCTGGCTTGCCTGCGAAGGCCGCACCTCGGTGATCCTGCTACTCCAACTCCCCGTCGCCATGATTTTTACGAAACACCTCTTCTCCCATCGCAGAAATCTGCCCCTCAATAAGCGCCTCAAAAGGTTTGAGCAGTGCTTCAAAAGAAGTCGGCGCTTCCAGCACCTGTAATGCCTGCACAATTGCCTCTACCGTCGACAAAGCCCCTGGGCCCGGTGCTTTGCGCAACCGGTAGCGCGAAACGGGGCCCTCGGCCAGGGTCACGCGGGGCAATGCAGCCAACAACGGATTGAGGTGCAACAATTTTCGCGCCTTGCGCCAGGTGCCGTCGGGCACCACCAACAACAGCGGTTGATCGTCAGACGCATACGCTTGCAAAGGCTGAGCGTCATCCGCGGGAAACAGCAGGCGCGCCTGGTAACCGGGCGGGTTTAACAAGGTCGTCAAATCGTCAAACACCTCACCCACCACCAACTGCGCAGTGTTCAACCCCAACGCCGCCAACCGCGCGGTATTGAGCGCATGGTTGACCTCACTCGGGTGCTGCAACAGCAACACCCGCGTGCGGCTATCGAGGCTCGGAATCAGCGGGCACAGGCAATGGGTGACGGGCCGCAGGCAGCGGGAGCATTGGGGTCTGGACATGGTTTTCAGGCCTGATTGAGCTGGGCTTTGAGTAAATCGCGGAAGGTCTGGATCAGTGGCTCACGGCTACGCCCCCGGCGCATGATCATCGAGAACGGCGCCTGATAGCCGAAGGTCGCCGGCAGCAGCACGCGCAGGTCACCCTTGTCGGCCCACGCCTGGGCGTAATGCTCGGGCAGGTAGCCGATGTAGGCGCCGGACAACACCAGGATCAGTTGGGCCTCCATACTTTCCACGGTGGCGGCACTGTGTTTGAAGCCATGGCGCGCCAGCTCGGCCTGGCTCCAGTAGCCACGACCGACCATGCGTTGTTGGGTGATCACTTGCTCGGGGATGCGTCGTTCGCTGAACAACGGGTGCCGGGTGCTGCAATACAGCCAGTGCTGCTCGCGGTACAGCGGCATATAGATCAGCCCGCTCATGCGGTTGGAAAACGCGCCGATGGCCAAGTCCAGGCGATTGTCCTGCACGCCCAGTTGCAGCTCGTAAGGGCTCATCACCGATAAATTCAGATGCACCGCCGGGTGCTCCAGGCTGTAGGCGCCGATCACTTCAGCGAACGGCAAGGCCTTGTCGCTGACCGTGGAGTCGAGCACGCCGAGCTTCAGTGTGCCGCGCAACTCGCCTTTGAGCGCTGCTGCGTATTGCTCGAAGCCTTCCAGCTCGCCAAGCAAACGCAGGGTTTCCTGATGGAACAGCTCGCCCTTGCTGGTCAGGCTGAACCCACCGCGGCCGCGATGGCACAGCACCAGGCCCAACGCCGATTCCAGCTGGCTCATATAAGTGCTGATGGCCGACGTCGACAGGTTGAGTTCGTGCTGGGCGTTGGCGAACCCCTGCTGCCGCACGACGCTGACGAAGATGCGCAGGAGTTTCAGGTCGGGCAAGGCGTTGGCCATGGGTTCTCCAGAGGCACACAAAAAACCACATTGGAACCGAGTTTACCTCAGCCATTAGTTTAGAAAAATCTGAACTAAGTATTTGCCCCTGCCGATTCTTCCTGCCACGGGCTTTTCGCAGAATCAGCCCCTAATAAACACAACAACGATGAGGCAATCCCGTGGACAAGATTTTCCACCAACCACTGGGCGGCAACGAAATGCCGCGCTTCGCCGGCATCGCCACCATGATGCGACTCCCCCACCTGCAGTCGGCCAAAGGCCTGGACGCCGCCTTTGTTGGCGTGCCCCTGGACATCGGCACCTCGCTGCGCGCCGGCACCCGCTTCGGGCCGCGTGAAATTCGCGCCGAATCGGTGATGATCCGCCCTTACAACATGGCCACGGGTGCCGCGCCGTTCGACTCGTTGTCGGTTGCCGACATTGGCGACGTGGCAATCAATACCTTCAACCTGCTCGACGCCGTGCGCATCATCGAAGAAGCCTACGACGAGATCCTCGAGCACAACGTCGTCCCGATGACCCTGGGTGGCGATCACACCATCACCCTGCCGATCCTGCGGGCTATCCACAAGAAACACGGCAAGGTCGGGCTGGTGCACATCGACGCCCACGCTGACGTCAACGACCATATGTTCGGCGAGAAAATCGCCCACGGCACCACCTTCCGCCGCGCCGTGGAAGAAGGCCTGCTTGATTGCGACCGCGTGGTGCAGATCGGCCTGCGCGCCCAGGGCTACACCGCCGAAGACTTCAACTGGAGCCGCAAACAGGGCTTTCGTGTGGTTCAGGCCGAAGAATGCTGGCATCACTCGCTGGCGCCATTGATGGCCGAAGTGCGTGAAAAAGTCGGCGGCGGCCCGGTGTACCTGAGCTTTGACATCGACGGTATCGACCCGGCCTGGGCACCGGGCACCGGCACGCCGGAAATCGGCGGGCTGACCACCATCCAAGCCATCGAAATCATCCGTGGTTGCCAGGGCCTCGACCTGATTGGTTGCGATCTGGTAGAAGTTTCGCCGCCTTACGACACCACCGGCAACACTTCGCTGCTCGGCGCCAACCTGCTGTACGAAATGCTCTGCGTACTGCCTGGCGTGGCGCACCGTTGATGAGCACGCACGAGGTACTGCAAGCCGCGGCCGACCTGGTCTCGGCCTTCGCCCGCAATGACCGCGCCACCTATTTCGGCGCGTTCACGGCGGATGCCAGCTTCGTGTTCTACACCCTCCCCCAGCCGCTGCTGAGCCGCGATGCCTACCAGGCGTTGTGGGACAGCTGGCGCCGGGACGAGGGGTTTGAGGTGCTGTCCTGCACCTCAAGCAACGCCTTTGTCAGCTTGCAGGGTGACGTGGCGATTTTCATGCATGACGTGGCCACCGAGCTGCGCATGAACGGGGAGCAACTTTTTAGCCAGGAGCGCGAGACCATTGTCTTTAAACGGCAAGGGTCTGGCACACAACAAAAACAAGGCCTGTGGCTGGCCTGTCACGAACATTTGTCCGCTATGCCGGAAGGGCTGCCGCCCCCTTAGCCAATGTGATCGGAGCTGATCATGAATAATAAAAACAACGATAAAAGTATTCGAAAGATAGAAACCAACGGGGTCGAACAGATCCCGGACAACGAGCGTACCGCCAGCCCCAAGGATCTGTTTCGCCTGATCTTCGGCGGTGCCAATACCTTTGCCACCGCCGTACTGGGCGCGTTCCCGGTGCTGTTCGGCTTGTCGTTCCAGGCCGGTGTCTGGGCGATTGTGCTAGGCGTGCTGGTGGGCGCGGTGATCCTGGCGCCGATGGGCCTGTTCGGGCCGATCAATGGCACCAATAACGCCGTGTCTTCCGGTGCGCACTTTGGTGTACACGGGCGGATTGTCGGCTCGTTTCTGTCGCTGCTGACGGCGATTGCCTTCTTCTCACTGTCGGTGTGGAGCTCGGGCGATGCGCTGGTTGGCGGTGCGAAACGGCTGATCGGCCTGCCGGAAACCGACCTGACCCTGGGCTTGGCCTACGGCCTGTTTGCCCTGCTCGTACTGACCGTATGCATCTACGGTTTTCGCTTCATGCTGTGGGTCAACCGCATTGCCGTGTGGGCGGCGAGCCTGCTGTTCCTGCTGGGGATCTTCGCGTTTGCACCGGCTTTCGACAGCCACTTCGCGGGCACCGTCGCCATGGGCCAGACCGGTTTCTGGGCGGCCTTCATCGGCGCTGCGCTGGTAGCCATGAGTAACCCGATTTCCTTCGGTGCGTTCCTCGGCGACTGGTCGCGCTACATCCCGCGTGAGACGCCGAAAATACGCATCATGCTGGCGGTGCTGCTGGCCCAGATCGCCACCTTGATTCCATTCCTGTTCGGCCTGGCCACCGCGACCATCGTGGCGATCAAGGCTCCGGACTACATCGCAGCCAACAACTACGTCGGCGGCCTGCTGGCGGTGGCCCCTACCTGGTTCTTCCTGCCGGTGTGCCTGATCGCGGTGATCGGTGGCATGTCCACCGGCACCACCTCGCTGTATGGCACGGGGCTGGACATGTCCAGCGTGTTTCCGCGCCTGCTGTCGCGGGTCAAGGCCACGCTGCTGATTGGGGTGATGTCGATTGCCTTCATCTTTATCGGACGTTTCGCCGCCAACCTGGTGCAGAGCGTGTCCACCTTCGCCGTGCTGATCATCACCTGCACCACGCCGTGGATGGTGATGATGATCATCGGCCTGATCGTGCGTCGGGGCTTTTACTGCCCGGATGATCTGCAGGTATTCACTCGTGGCGAAACCGGCGGGCGCTACTGGTTCAGCCATGGCTGGAACTGGCGCGGGCTGGGGGCCTGGATCCCGAGTGCGCTGGTGGGCCTGTGCTTTGTCAACCTGCCGGGGCAGTTTGTCGGGCCACTGGGCAACCTGGCCGACGGCATCGATATCAGCCTGCCGGTAACGCTGGGGTTGGCCTCGGTGATGTACCTGAGCTTGCTTCGCCTGTTTCCGGAACCGGCGGCTGTTTATGGCCCCAGGGGGCCGCTTCGCAGCCCAACGGGAGCCAGCTCCCTCGCTACACAAAGCGCCTCAATAGCCTAAAAAAATAATCGGAGAACCGCCGTCATGGCTTTGGATTTATTCGTCGTACTCATCTACGCCGCCGGCATGCTCGTGCTCGGTTATTACGGCATGCGCCGCGCCAAGACCCACGAAGACTACCTGGTAGCCGGTCGCAACCTGGGCCCGTCGCTGTATATGGGCACCATGGCCGCCACGGTATTGGGCGGTGCCTCCACCGTCGGCACCGTGCGCCTGGGTTATGTGCACGGTATTTCCGGCTTCTGGCTGTGCGCAGCACTGGGTGCCGGGATCATCGCGCTGAACCTGTTCCTGGCCAAACCGCTGCTCAAGCTTAAGATTTTCACCGTCACCCAGGTCCTGGAAAAACGCTACAACCCGATGGCCCGCCAAGCGAGCGCGGTGATCATGCTGGCCTACGCGCTGATGATCGGCGTGACCTCGATCCTGGCCATCGGCACCGTGCTGCAAGTGCTGTTCGGCCTGCCGTTCTGGGTTTCGGTGCTGTTGGGCGGTGGCGTGGTGGTGGTGTATTCGACCATCGGCGGCATGTGGTCGCTGACCCTGACCGACATCGTGCAGTTCGTGATCAAGACCGTCGGCCTGATGTTTATCCTGCTGCCGATCTGCCTGTACCGCGTCGGCGGTTGGGACCAACTGGTGGCTAAACTGCCCGCGTCGAACTTCAGCTTCACCGAAATCGGCTGGGACACGATCATCACCTACTTCATGATCTACTTTTTCGGCATCTTGATCGGCCAGGATATTTGGCAACGGGTGTTCACCGCCCGTGACGAAAAGGTCGCCCAGTACGCAGGCACCTTCGCCGGTTTCTACTGCATCCTCTACGGCCTGGCCTGCGCATTGATCGGCATGGCGGCGCATGTACTGCTGCCGAATCTGGACAACGTCAACAACGCCTTCGCTGCCATCGTCAAAGCCTCGTTGCCTGACGGTATTCGCGGCCTGGTGATTGCCGCCGCACTGGCCGCGATGATGTCCACCGCCAGCGCCGGTTTGCTCGCCGCGTCCACCGTATTGACCGAAGACCTGCTGCCGCGTCTGCGTGGCGGTAAACAGTCGAGCCTGAACATCAACCGTCTATTTACGATGCTGACCGGCATCGCCGTGCTGGGTATCGCACTGGTGGTGAACGACGTGATCAGCGCCCTGACCCTGGCCTACAACCTGTTGGTGGGCGGCATGCTGATCCCACTGATGGGTGCGATTTTCTGGAAGCGCGCAACCACATCCGGCGCCATCGCGTCCATGACCTTGGGCTTCGTGACGGCGCTGGTGTTTATGTTCAAGGATGGTTTGGATGCGAACACGCCGATCTACTACAGCCTGGCGGTTGCGCTGGTGAGCTTTGTGCTGGTGAGTGTGTTGTCGCGCCGGCCAGACACGGTGGCGGCTCGGGCGATTTGAGCTATAACAGTAGTTAAAGCAGTTTCTTCAGCGGGTGCGACGTCGGATGTCGCGCCCGTTTTTTTTGCCGGCCACAAAACAACTGTGGGAGCGGGCTTGCTCGCGAAGGCCGTGGATCAGTGAGCACTTTCGTACACTGACACACCGCCTTCGCGAGCAAGCCCGCTCCCACATTTTAAATCCTGCTGCGGCCCGAGCTTATCTGCGACGTGGCCGACGCTGCTCATCATCCGTGCGAATCGGCACAGGTTGCAGCGGAGGCTCGATCAAGCCGAGCGCGACGCCAACGTCATGGAGCCAGTTTTGAATTTTCTCTTTCATGGTTGCCCCCTTTGCGGGTAATGCGAGTCGGCGAGAGAGTTTTATCGCCTTTTCCTACAGTGATAGTAGCCCTAACTCCTACGTAATGCTTGAACGAAAGCACAACGAACTATTACTGAATTGATCCAAATCCTGACGGATCGTTCAAGCAATCGCGCGTGTGTCCTGCAAGCGTTCGGCTTTGCCGTGCTGCTGCAGGTCGATCCATGCATTGAGGTTAGCGCCGAGCATACCCTTTCGCCACATCAGCCAAGTCGTTGCAGTAGCAAAAGGCCCTGTCAGGGGATGAACGGACACGCTGCCCTTGCCTGGCAGACTGTCGAGCATGGATTCCGACATTAATGCCACGCCGGAACCGGCGATCACACAGGCGAGCATGCCCTGGTATGACTCAATCTCAATCGCCCGGCCCATGGCCACTCGCTCGTGGGAAAACCAGGTTTCCAGGCGCGTGCGGTAGGCGCAACTGCGGCGAAAGGTGAACACTGAGCGCCCCGCTACATCCTGCGGCCCGCGCACGGGTGGGTGATCAGCCTCGCAAATCAACACCAGGCGTTCTTCGCACAGTGGCACGCCGTCCAACGTGGCGATTGTCAGCGGGCCATCTACCAACGCCGCGTCCAGGCGCCCCGTGATCAACCCTTCCAGCAGTTCACCGCTGGGCGCCGACTGCACCTGCAGGTTCACCATCGGATACGCCTTGTGGTAGCGCGCCAGCAGTTGGGGCAGATGAATCGCGGCGGTGCTGTACATGCTACCCAGCACAAAGTCGCCGGCTGGCTGCCCGCCTTGGACGGCGCCGTGGGCTTCGTCGTGCAGCGCGATCAGACGCGTGCTGTAGTCCAGCAACACTTTACCCGCAGGAGATAGCTGCAAGCGCTGGCGCTCGCGAACGAACAGCTCTACGCCGAGCTGCTCTTCCATTTGCTTGAGCCGGGTCGACAGGTTCGACGGCACGCGATGCAGGCGCTCGGCAGCACGGGTGATGGAGCCCTCTTCTGCTACGGCTTGGAAAATCCGCAATTGACTGAACTCCATACCTTTCTCCAAAACTGAACAAGTTACTCACTATTATTCATTTTTACAGAAAGTCAATTCACTTTAGCCTGAAGGTCTTCGCTTCCTCGCAGGAAACCTGAACATGTCACCGCTGATTCGCTTACTCGCCAGCTTTATCGCCCTGATGATGGCCATGGGCATTGGCCGCTTCGCCCTCACCCCGCAGATGCCGCATTTGCTCAGCGAGGGGCAGATCGACCTGACCGGCGCCGGGCTGATCGCCGCCGCCAACTACCTGGGCTACTTCGTCGGTGCGGTGGACTCGATCTTCGCCCGCAGCCACCACCACGTGCGCGGGCGGATGTACGGCGGGTTGTGGTTGTGCGTCCTGCTGACCCTGGCCTCGTATTGGGCCGACGGCTTTTGGCCGCACCTGCTGCTGCGCTTCGGCACCGGTGTCGCCAGTGCGTGGGCGTTAGTGATGATCACCAGTTTGAGTCAGCCACTGGCGATTGCCGCCGGGCGCCCACGCTTGGGAGCGCTGGTGTTTGCAGGGCCGGGGCTGGGAATTTTGCTGACGGGGTTGCTGGCCCTGGGCTCGAACCTGCTGGGGCAAAGTTCGGCCACGCTGTGGCTGGTGTATGGCGTGGTGGCGCTGGTGATGCTGCTGGCCATTCTGCCCTTTCTGCCTCAGCCAATGCCCACGGTTGCCCATGCCGCCAGCGCGGGCAGCAATCAAAGCATCGCGCACCTGTGCTGGATCTATTTTCTCTACGGCCTGGGCTACATCATCCCGGCGACCTTTCTGTCGCAGATGGCCAGTGCGCAATTCAAAGGTGCCTGGCAAGCCGACCTGTTCTGGCCATGCTTTGGTCTGGCTGCCGCCGTCGGGGTTGTCGTAGTGAGCCTGCGCCGCCATAACCCGCACACTACTCCGCGCTGGCTGATGGCGACCCTGTGGCTGCAAGCGGCCGGCGTGTTTGCCTGCTTGCTGGGCAATGGCTGGGGCCTGGCGTTGGGCGTGTTGTTGTGTGGTACACCGTTCCTGGCGTGCATGATGCTGGTGATGCAACGCTTGCGTGAAGTAGCGCCCCATGGCTACCAGCGCAGTACCGGGTTGCTGACGGCAAGCTTTGCCACCGGCCAATTGAGTGGCCCGTTACTGGCCTCGGTGAGCAGCCATCTGAGCGGCGGCCTGCAACCGGCGTTGGTGATCGCAGGCGCAGGCTTGTTGGTGGCGGGCGCGGTGTTGCTGCGCCCTACCGCTGCCGTCAGCCCGCAACCATCGGGGTCGGTACGCGAACCTGTTCTCGCCGCGCCAGGACCAGGAAAAACAGCCCACCCAGGAAGCAGCCGGTAAACCAGGCAAAGTTGGCCATGCCCTGCAACGCCGGCGTGAAGGTGATCGCGACGCCGACCAGCGTCGCCAGCACCAAGGCTTTGACCGCCGTCCAGTTCACGCCGCCGTCGAAGTAATAGCGCCCGCTCGGGCTGTCATCGAACAGGGCATCCACATCGATCTGCTGTTTTTTGACCAGGTAAAAGTCCACCAACAGGATCCCGAACAGCGGCCCGATAAAGGCGGCGAGAATATCCAAGGTGTAGTGGATCATCAGCGGGTTGTTGAACAGGTTCCACGGGGTAATGAAGATCGACGCTACTGCCGCGATCATCCCACCCGCACGCCAGCTGATTTTGCTCGGCGCGACATTGGCGAAGTCAAACGCAGGGGACACGAAGTTGGCGACAATATTGATGCCGATGGTGGCTGTCACGAAGGCAAAGGCGCCCAGCAGTACAGCCATGCTGTTGTCGATACGCGACACGGTGGCAATCGGGTCATGCAGCATTTCACCAAACACTGGCAAGGTGCCCGAAACGATGACGACGGTCACCAGCGAGAACGCCAGGAAATTTACCGGCAGCCCCCAGAAATTGCCACGGCGCACGTCGTGCATGCTGCGGCAGTAACGGCTGAAATCGCCGAAATTCAGCGTAGGCCCGGAGAAGTACGAGACCACCAACGCCGTTGCCACAATCACTTGGCCAAAAGCCTGCCAGCCCGACAAGGATTCTTCCGCCAGGGTAAAGCTGATATTGGCCCAGCCAGCCTTCCACACAATCCAGCCCGCCAAGGCGAACATCACCGCATACACCACGGGTCCTGCCCAGTCGATAAAGCGCCGGATGGATTCCATGCCGGCCCAGAACACAGCGGCTTGCAATACCCATAAGCTAAGGAAACCAAACCACCCCAAGTAGGACAGGCCGGCAAAATGCGGCTCTGCATACACCGCCATCTGTGGGAAAAAGCGCAATACCACAATGATCAAGGCACTCGAAGCCAGGTACGTCTGAATCCCGTACCAGGCCACCGCGATCAAGCCGCGAATCACCGCCGGAATATTCGCCCCGAACACGCCAAACGCCAGGCGACAGATTACCGGATACGGCACCGCCGCTTGCTGGCTCGGCTTGGCGACCAGGTTGGCGATCAACTGCACAATGCAAATGCCTGCGAGCAAGGCAATCAGCACCTGCCAACTGGCCAGCCCAAGCGCGAACAGGCTGGCGGCGAAGACGTAACCGCCGACGCTGTGCACGTCGCTCATCCAGAAGGCGAAGATGTTGTACCAGGTCCACTTTTGCGGCAGTGGGCCCAAGTCCTGGTTGTACAGACGCGGGCTGTAGCCTTTGGGCAATCGTTCGGTCATCGCTTGGCTCCTCGAAATACCGGCCGGCGCTTGCGCAACAGAATGCATACGGGAGGCGGCACGGTTTGTATACGAGGTGTTCAGCAGAATACGTGCCAATGGCACACAATCCCTCTGGAACGGCGCTCCAAAGGGGTTGATAAAGGCTTATAAGCGGGGGACTACGCTCAGCAACGGTGCACGTTAATCCTGTACACAATCAGCGCTGCACCCGATGTGCACACAGATAGCCGACAGTGCAACACGCCGCCGTGAGGAACGTGCCCCAGGCCATATCCATGACCGCCAAGCCAGCAGACCAGCCTTGGAGCGTGGCCCAGTTACTCAGATCATAAGTGCCGTAAGCCACCAACCCGAGCAAGGCGCCCAGGCGCGCGGCGCGTTGCCAACTGCCACTTGGCAGGACCACGAACACCACACAACCGATCACATACAGCAGATAAAACAGCACAGCGGGCAGCAGACGCGGCTGGTCGAGCATCAATGAGCCCAGCAGGGACTTGTAGGTTGGGCCCATGAGGACGCCGAGCCAGAGGCCGTCGAGCACCAGAAAGGCAAGCAAGGTGCCGAGGTAAGCGAACAGTGTTTTCTTAGTCATTCACGCAGCCTCTGCAGGAGCCCAATTGCTCCTACAGAAGAGCAAACCGCACTCAGCTTAGTTCAATGCGATCCGCGTGAATCACAATCTGACCTTGCTTGTAGAGCGCACCAATGGCCTTTTTGAAGTTGCCTTTGCTGACGCCGAACAAGTTGCTGATCACCGCCGGGTCACTTTTGTCGCTGACCGGCAAGGTGCCATTGTTTTCGCGCAACTTGGCGAGGATCTTCGAGTTCAGGCTGGAGGCCGCTTCCTGACCGACCGGTTGCAGGCTCAGGCTGATGTTGCCATCGGCACGAATCTCCTTGATGAAGCCCTTCTCTTCTTTGCCCGGGCGCAGGAACTTGAACACTTCGTTCTTGTGGATCAGGCCCCAGTGCTTGTTGTTGATGATTGCCTTGAAGCCCATGTCGGTGGCTTCGGCCACCAGCAGGTCGACTTCCTGGCCCACCTGGTAGTTGGCGGGCGTCTTGTCCAGGTAGCGGTCGAGCCGCGCAGTGGCGGTGATGCGCTTGGTGTGCTTGTCGAGGTAGACGTGCACGACGCAGTATTCACCAGCCGTCATCTGACGTTTTTCTTCCGAATACGGCAGCAACAGATCTTTTGGCAAACCCCAGTCGAGGAATACGCCAATGCTGTTGACCTCGACGACTTTCAAACTGGCAAATTCACCGACTTGAACTTTGGGCTTTTCAGTCGTTGCGATAAGTTTGTCATCGCTGTCCAGGTAAATGAAAACGTTAAGCCAGTCCTCATCTTCACTGGGAATATCCTTGGGAATATACCGATTAGGCAAGAGGATTTCGCCATCCTGCGCACCGTCCAGGTACAAACCAAAGTTAGTGTGTTTAACCACTTGCAAGCTGTTGTAGCGCCCGACTAAAGCCATTTCCAAATACCCTCGTTACGTGGGCGGCATTCTACCCGAGTTGCGCCCGGCACGCGCGCGCGCCTGAAAAATCACGGGCTGGCATGGCATTCCAAAGTCAGCGCTCCGCTCGTCTGATCAGACCACTGAATTTTGCCCGAGGTGATTGGCCGCTCGCCCCAATGGTTTCGAGTTAAAACAGTAAGTTAGGGAGTTATTTCAACGGCACACTTTGGCTGATTCGTACGGCCTCAAGTATTCCTGGGGGATATTTGCCAAGCAATTGTCAAGTATTTCCTGTACGATGCCTGGCCAAGTTAATTTTCTACAGGTTAGTGGCCGCCATGCGCGTAAAAGCATCCAACAGCAAAGCAAAGCCAGCTCCAGCCGTTGAAACCAGCGAATCGATCAACAGCCAGATTGCTGCTTTCCTCAAGTCCGGCGGCGAAATCCAGCAAATTGCCAAGGGCGTGAGCGGCCAGACTTTCGGCCCGTCCAAGCAGATCAGCCTGGGCAAAAAGTAAAACTCGCGCAATACACGCCCGCGTTGCACCTAGTCCCTAAGCGTCTTGCCCTCAAGGCGCCAGGACTAGAGCTCGAAACACCCTCTCTGCATTACCCCGTATTGCGCTAATCGACGAACGGACCTCACCTTCAGGCTTTCGCCGGTATGCTTGCACACGTCTAGCACGGGCATCTGCCCGACTTTCCCTGTTACTGCTCCTCGCTTTTCATGGAGTGAAGCATGCTCAAGCCCTGCTTTTTTCTGATAGCTGCCCTTGCAGCAAGCCCCGTTGCCGAAGCGCAGATTTTCCAGCGTGAATTGGGCGATTTCGACCTGAAGCTGGGCACTACGCCAAGCCGCAGCATGGCCCAAGGCCTGGTAAAGCCTACCTCGCCCGGGAGTGGTTCATTCCACGGCGGCCTGGACTTGAGCCATGACAGCGGCCTGTATTTCGGCCAATTCTCACCGAACATGGGGCTTTCATCCGCCAACAACCTCGAAGTCGACTCCTACATGGGTTTCAAACGCCCTTTCGACCAGACCCTGGGCTATGAAGTCGGATTGATCCATTACAGCTACCCCAAGCTCAGCCCTCTGGATAGCCAGGAGTTTTATGGCGGCCTGAACCTGCTGGGCAATCGCTTCGGCGTCTCTTTCAGCAACGACCCCGACCGACAGGACAGTACTCTGTTCGCCGACCTTGGCGGCACGCAACCCTTTGGCATCGGCGTCAGCATGAAGTACACCACCCATCAACTGGGCACCCCGACCTCCGTAGAGGGCGGTGCCATCAGCACCTTCAGCGATTGGTCGGTCCAGTTCTCCCGCGCGTGGAAGGGCATCGACCTGGACCTGATCTACAGCGACTCCAGCCTCAGCGGTGGCGACTGCTCGGCCTACTCCGGACACAACTCGCAATGCGATGGCCTGTTGACGTTGAAGGCCGCTCGGTCGTTTTATTGATGGTCTGAACTGTCGCCCCCGCGCAGGCTCACATTCATTAACCCCCTCTGCGCAAGGACTCGCCCATGCTGCGTCGGCTCAAACTAATGGTGGTATTGCTGACCCTGAGCCTGGTGCTCGCCGGCTGCAATCGCGTGGGCCTGGCCTACCGCAATCTGGACGTGATTATTCCCTGGACCCTCAACGACTACCTGGACATGAATGCCGGGCAGAAGAGCTGGTTCAACGACACACTCAAAGAGCACTTGGCCTGGCACTGCACCACGCAATTGCCGGGCTATCTGGACTGGCTCGATCGCCTGCAACAGATGGTCGACAACAACCAGGTCACCGACGCCGCGCTACAGACCCGTACTGTCGAAGCCAAGCAGGCGATTGGCGAGGTGGCGCGGGAAATCACGCCGTCGGCCATCCAATTGTTGCAAGGCCTGGATGATCAGCAGGTCAAGGAAATGAGCGACGCCTTGGCCAAGGACTTGCGCAAGCGCCAGGGTGAATACCTCAACCCCCCTTTGGAACAGCAGATCAAGGAACGTGCCCAGCGCATGAGCAAACGCCTGGACGCCTGGCTCGGCCCACTCAGTGCCAGCCAACAGAATCGAGTTACCGCCTGGTCCATTGCCCTCGGTGAGCAAAACGAGCAGTGGATCGGCAACCGCGCCCGTTGGCAGGCGCAATTCATCGGCGCAGTGCAGCAGCGCCAGAGCGCGGACTTCCCACAAAAAATGCAGCAATTGCTGGTAGATAGAGAAAGCCTGTGGACCCAGGAATATAAGGTTGCCTATGCCCAGACGGAAACGGCGGCGCGCAGTCTGATTGTTGACCTGATGGCGGAAAGTACCGTGCAGCAGCGTACGAAGCTGACACAGAAGATTGACGGTGTGCGCGGTGATTTCAAGGCACTCAAATGCCTGAAGGCTGCCACGAACTAAATTGTGGGAGGGGGCTTGCTCCCCATAGCAGTGGGCCAGTCAATAGATAAGTGACTGGTTTACCGCCATCGGGGCATAGGTATCGACACATCTTTTTTACGAATTTAGTTTTGTGGTGGTTGCGGGGGGCGCTGAGGGGCATATCCGTTATTTGGGTGATGGCTTGGATTGGTTCCGCTCTTACAGCGGGTCACTTTTGAAAAGAGCCCAAAAGTAACCAAAAGGCTCTTGCCCCACCACTCGGCACCTCGCCTCCGGCTCGGTGTGCCCTCACGCAGGCTTTGGAGCGGGGGCCGCCGCGATGGGCCATCCTTGGCCCAGCGCGGCTAAACCGGCGTCCTGCCGGTTTACCCCCGCTCCAAAGCCTGCGTTCGGCCAGCGTGGTTGACGGGGCGCCTAAGATCAAAATCAAGATCAAAATCTACAGCACGGCGGCCTAGTAGCCGACCTGAGTGGTTGAATCAAAAGCAAAGCCAAGGCGGCCTGGCAGCCGACCTGTTTACTGAAGCTGTTCTCGGCTTATTGTGGGAGCGGGCTTGCTCGCGAATGCGGTGTGTCAGTCAGCTTATTCTTAACTGACACACCGCATTCGCGAGCAAGCCCGCTCCCACATTTTTGAACTCAGTACATCAGGTAGATGTGTGTACTCGGTCAAATGTGGGAGCTGGCTTGCCTGCGAAGGCATCAACTCGGTGTACCTGATGTACCGAGGTGTCTGCATCACAGGCAAGCCAGCTCCCACAGAAAAGCAGCTCTGCTTCTGATCTGTTTTTGCTGTGCTGTTGCCCTGCTTTTGCTTCAACCACTCAGGTCGGCTACTAGGCCGCCGTGCTCTTGCTTTTGATCTTGATCTGACAGGCCCCGTTAACCACGCTGGCCGAACGCAGGCTTGAATCCGTGGGTAACCCGGCAGGACGCCGGGTTAGCCGCGCTGGGCCAAGAATGGCCCATCGCGGCGGCCCACGGATTCAAGCCTGCGTGCGGGCATGCCGAGCCTAGGCGAGGCACCGGCCGCCGTTACCGCAGCAACGGATATGTACTCAACCTACCTAAACCCGTCACAGGCCTAGCGCAATACAAAAAGTTGCGTAGATACCTATGGCCATCGGGGGCAAGCCCCCTCCCACATTTGGTCGGCGTTGTACCGGTCAGGCAATCTGCGCCTTCGAGGCCACTTCAGCAAACGTCGCTGGCTCCAGCGCGTCAGGCTGCTCATCCAACACCTGGCGCGGGTGATCATTGCCCGGGATGGAACTGTCAATCAGCGACAGCAGTTGCGCACCGAGTGCAGTCAAAATGAAGTTCTCGCCATTACCGCCCTCTTCCTCAGGCCGCGACTCAATAAAACCACGCTTGAACAGCAGCGCTTCGTAATCCGCAGCGGTCTTTTTCAACGCATCTAGATTGCCGGTGGATTCACCAGCGGTGGCCTTCTCAGCGGCCTCCTGCTCAGCATATTTACGCGGTGCAAAGCTGCCTTCGCCGTTCTGCACTTCATGCAGCAGACGTTCGATCAAATCCCAGTTGTAAGTCGTCATCCTGATTCCTCCTGCAGGCCGATGGAAAAGTAGCCCGTCTAAAGGTGTGACATGCACCGACACCGGCCGTTCAGCCGAATAGACGGGCGTCATTTCTCTGAACTTTCCAGACGTTCGCCACCTCAACTGAACACGACTGCCAAGGAGGTTCGACCATGAAAACCCTGATGAACATAGTCATCGCTGCCACGCTGCTGACTGCCCTGCCCGCCTGGGCGTGCACGCCGGAAGAAGCCACGGCCAAACGCGAACAACTGGCCAAGGAAGTGACCAAGCTCACTGAGCAAAACCCAGCTAAGGCCAAGGAAATTAATGCAGAGCTGCAGAAAATGGACATGAACACGACGGCTGCAGACTTACCCGATAAGTGCCAGTTGATCGATCAGCGCCTGAAAGACCTCGATAAGGCCGCCGCCGAGACTAAAAACTGAAGGCATAAAAAAACCGGACATCGTCCGGTTTTTTCACATCACCTTTGCCTTACTCGGCTGCCGGTGCTTCTGGCTTGCGGCGCTTAAGCGGCGCCATGCCGTCCTTGCTGACGAGCGACAGGTTGTCGGTCTTCGGCCGGTTGGCGATTTTGCGCTTGGTCGGCGACTTGGCACCGGCCTTTTTCTTGTCGCCCTTGGCGTCGACTTTTTTCTTCTTCACGCCGACAGCCTTGCCCGACGCCTTGACCTTCTTCGGCCCGGTGTAGGTGCCTTTGACTTCCTTGATGGTGCGGCGCTCGAACGACTGCTTGAGGTAGCGCTCGATGCTCGACATCAGGTTCCAGTCGCCGTGGCAGATCAACGAAATCGCCAGACCATCGTTGCCGGCACGCCCGGTACGCCCGATACGGTGTACGTATTCGTCGCCGCTGCGTGGCATGTCGAAGTTGATGACCATGTCCAGGCCATCCACGTCCAGGCCGCGCGCGGCCACGTCGGTGGCAACCAGGATCTTCACGCCGCCAGCCTTGAGGCGGTCGATGGCCAGTTTGCGGTCCTTCTGATCTTTCTCGCCGTGCAGCACGAACGCTTTGTAGTCCTGTGCCACCAGACGACCGTAAATACGGTCAGCCGCAGCGCGGGTGTTGGTGAACACGATGGCCTTCTGATAGGTCTCGTTGGCCAACAGCCAGTTGAGGATCTGCTCTTTGTGCACGTTGTGGTCGGCGGTGACGATCTGCTGACGCGTGGTCGCGTTCAGGTCGCTGACGTTGTTGACCTGCAAATGCTCAGGGTTGTTCAGGATCTTGGCGACCATGTCGCGCAAAGTCGAACCGCCGGTGGTGGCGGAGAACAGCATGGTCTGCTGGCGATTCACACATTCAGCCACCAGGCGCTGCACGTCATCGGCAAAACCCATGTCGAGCATGCGGTCGGCTTCGTCGAGCACCAGTACTTCAACTTCCTTGAGGTCGAGGTTGCCGGCGTTGAGTTGCTCGATCATGCGCCCTGGCGTGCCGATCAGAATATCCGGCACCTTGCGCAGCATGGCGGCCTGGACTTTGAAGTCTTCGCCGCCGGTGATCAGGCCGGACTTGATGAAGGTGAACTGCGAGAAGCGCTCGACTTCCTTCAACGTCTGCTGGGCCAGCTCGCGGGTCGGCAGCAGGATCAGGGTTTTGATGCTGACACGGACTTTGGCCGGGCCGATCAGGCGGTGCAGAATCGGCAGGACGAAAGCGGCGGTCTTGCCACTCCCGGTTTGAGCCGTCACCCGCAGGTCACGCCCTTCGAGCGCGAGCGGGATGGCCGCTGCTTGCACAGGCGTAGGCTCGACAAATTTAAGCTCGGCCACGGCTTTGAGCAGGCGTTCGTGCAGGGCGAATTGGGAAAACACGGGTGCTACCTCGAAGAAATACAAAATATCAGCTGCATAGGGTAACGGTTTCGGGCGTCCAAACCGAGTTTCTTTACGCGAACGGGGCTAATCAGCTGCTTTTTTGTCAGGACATTTGTCTACAACGTCAACTTTGTCGCACTTAAATGCTCTAATCGGCCCGTGTTGTCTTACAGAAGAATCGGTTTCATCCATGGATATCAAACAGTTCTGGCTCAACGTCCAAGACCTTTGGGGCGCCCTCGACCAACATCCGCTGCTGCATGCATGCTTAGGTTTGCTGGTATTGCTGGTGGTGGCCCTGTTGCTTGGGCGGGTCGCGCGCTACCTCATCCTCCACGCCGTCAAATTGCTCGGCCGGCAACCGGCGCTGCACTGGCTCAACGACCTGCGGCACAACAAAGTCTTCCACCGCCTGGCGCAGATGACGCCGTCCCTGGTGATCCAGTTCGGCCTGTATTTGGTGCCGGACCTGAGCAAGACCGCCACGCTGTTTATCGGCAATGTGGCGCTGGCATTCACCATCCTGTTCATGACCCTGGCCGTCAGCGCCCTGCTCAACGCCTTGCTGGATATCTACGCACGCACCGAACATGCGCGCACCCGCTCGATCAAGGGCTACGTGCAACTGGCTAAAATGGTGCTGTTCGTGTTTGCCGCGATCATCATCGTCGCCACGCTGATCGACCGCTCGCCGCTGTTGCTGCTCTCTGGTTTGGGTGCGATGTCGGCAGTGATTCTGTTGGTGTACAAGGACACGCTGCTGTCGTTCGTCGCCAGTGTGCAGTTGACCAGCAACGACATGCTGCGGGTCGGTGACTGGATCGAAATGCCCCAGGTCGGCGCGGACGGTGACGTGGTCGACATCACCTTGCACACGGTCAAGGTACAGAACTTCGACAAGACCATCGTCTCCATCCCGACCTGGCGCTTGATGTCCGAATCGTTCAAAAACTGGCGCGGCATGCAGGCGTCCGGTGGGCGTCGCATCAAGCGCAGCCTGTTCATAGATGCCAGCGGCGTGCGCTTCCTGCGCGACGATGAAGAAGTGCGCATGACCCAGGTGCACCTGCTCACCGACTACATCAGCCGCAAGCAGTCCGAACTCAAGGCCTGGAACGAAGCCCAGGGCCACAGCGCGCAACTGTCGGCCAACCGCCGGCGCATGACCAACCTGGGCACCTTCCGCGCCTATGCCCTGGCCTACCTGAAAAGTCACCCGGACATCCAGCCGAACATGACCTGCATGGTGCGCCAGATGCAAACCACCGCCCAGGGCGTGCCGCTGGAAATCTACTGCTTCACCCGCACCACGGCGTGGGCGGATTACGAGCGCATCCAGGGGGATATTTTTGATTATCTGCTGGCGGTGTTGCCGGAGTTCGGCTTGAGCCTGTATCAGCAGCCGAGTGGCAATGACCTGCGGGCGGGTATGTTGCCGGCGGTGCTGGGGGCCAGTCACCTGCCGACTTTGGAAAACAGCTCTGTGTAACACCACCACTCCCCCTGTGGGAGCGGGCTTGCTCGCGAAAGCGGAGTATCAGTCAACCCATCAATGACTGACCCACCGCCATCGCGGGCAACCTCGCTCCCACATAGGTTCAGGCTTGGATCAGCTCTTTGCGCACGCCCAACCGGCTGATCCACACCGCCCCCAGAATCACCAACCCACCCAGGGCCAGCCTCCCCAGCGGCTCATGCTGATTCCAGATCAGCAAGTTCAGCAGCAACCCCACCGGCACATGCAGGTTATTCATCACCGCCAAGGTGCCGCCATTGACCAGGCACGCGCCTTTGTTCCACCAATACATACCCAACGCGGTGCTGACCAGCCCGAGGAACACCAGCACGCCCCATTGCAGCGACGCATCGGGCAGGTAATTGGCCTTGCCGAACAGCAGGAATGCAGGCAACACCACCAACAAGGCGCCCAGGTAGAAGTAGCCAAAGCGCCGGTAATGCGGCAAATCACTCGGGTAGCGCGCCACCAGATGTTTGTACATCACTTGCCCGGCGGCGTAGGTGAAGTTGGCCAGTTGCAACAGCAAGAAGCCGCCGAGGAAGTGCGGGGTGATCTGGTCGAAACGGATCACTGCCGCGCCGCCCACCGCCACCAGCGCAGCAATCAACGCCCAAGGGTTGAAGCGCCGGTTGAGGGCGTCTTCGATCAGGGTCACGTGCAACGGCGTGAGAATGGTGAACAGCAACACTTCCGGCACCGTGAGCACACGAAAGCTCAGGTACAGGCACACGTAGGTCACACCAAACTGCAACGCACCGATGATCAACATACCGCGCATGAACGCAGGTTCAACCGAGCGCCAGCGGGTCAGCGGGATAAAGACCAGCCCAGCCAACACCACACGCACCAGCACGGCGAAGTAGCTGTCGACGTGACCGGCGAGGTATTCGCCGATCAAGCTGAAGGAAAATGCCTGAATCAGGGTGACAACCAGTAAGTAGCCCATGCGCGCCTCGTTTCGAATGGGCGCGACTTTAAGGGTTTTCGACGTTTGACGAAACTCGAGGCAAAAAAAACCCGACCTCGCTATAGCGGCAGTCGGGCAGGAGCACTCAGGAGCAACAAGTGCAAAGGGAGGTTCGATACGCGTACTTGAAGGGTTTGCGTGAAGCGATATAAACACCACGCGATTATGTGACGATTAAACGATCACGCGACCTGTGCCAGCAGCGCCTTAGCGTGGTTGATGCCCTTCTCCTGGAAGTCCCCGCTCAGGTTCACCCCTTCAGCGTGAATGAAGGTGACGTCATGAATGCCGATAAAGGCCATGACCTGACGCAGGTACGGTTCCTGGTGATCGGAGCTGGCGCCGGTGTGAATACCGCCGCGAGCGGTCAGCACAATGGCGCGCTTGCCAGTGAGCAAACCTTGAGGGCCGGTGGCGGTGTACTTGAAGGTCACGCCAGCGCGCAACACGTGGTCCAGCCAGGCTTTGAGGGTGCTGGGGATGGCGAAGTTGTACATCGGCGCGGCCATTACCAGTACGTCGGCCGCCAGTAATTCGTCGGTCAATTCGTTGGAGCGGTCCAGCGAAGCCTGTTCGATACCGCTGCGCTGTTCGGCGGGCTTCATCCAGCCGCCGAGCAGGTTGGCGTCCAGGTGCGGCACCGGGTTAAGGGCTACGTCACGCACGGTGATCTGATCCGCCGGATGGGCGACCTGCCATTGGCCGATGAACTGTTGGGTCAGCTGGCGGGAGATCGAGTCCTGCTGGCGGGCGCTGCTTTCGATGATCAGAACGTTGGACATGGCTTGGTAGGCTCCATCTGTAATTGCTGTAAGACGATGGAGAAAAGATTAACCAGGGCTCATTCGATAAAAAAGCGCAAAAAACTGCTACAACCCATCTAGAAATTTGTTTATAAGCGGAGTATTGCTGTGGGCATGCTCCGCTGCTCCTTTATTTTGGAGCGCAAGCCAGGGCGATGCGCATCTTGATGATGGCGCGGCTGAACTTGACCGTGGTGTTGGTGCTTTTGCCCGCCTGGACCGTGACCTTGCGATTACGCGGCGATTCCGGGCCATTGGTGAAGGTTACTGAACACACCGCATCGACAGTGCCGTAGTTATTGAGCCGGATCGAGCTGATGTCGCCGTCCACATCGGAGGCGGTGTAATCCACTTGCACGCCCTCGATCTTTTTTGTCACGTCGATAGGGTAGGCAAATGCGCTCATCGGCAGCAGCGCCAGCAACACACAACAGAATTTTCTCATTCGGCAGTCTCCAATAAGGACCGCCAGCTTAGGACAAGAGGAGCTCATCTTGAAAGCGCCCCGCGTTACCCTCGATCAATGGCGCACGCTGCAGGCCGTGGTCGACCATGGTGGCTTCGCCCAGGCGGCTGAAGCGCTGCACCGTTCGCAATCCTCGGTGAGTTACACCGTGGCGCGCATGCAAGACCAACTTGGCGTGCCGCTGTTGCGCATCGACGGGCGCAAGGCGGTGCTCACCGACGCCGGTGAAGTACTGCTGCGCCGCTCCCGTCAACTGGTGAAAAACGCCAGCCAACTGGAAGACCTCGCCCACCATATGGAACAGGGCTGGGAGGCCGAAGTGCGCTTGGTGGTGGATGCCGCCTACCCAAATGCGCGCCTGGTGCGCGCCCTCACCGCCTTTATGCCGCAAAGCCGAGGTTGCCGCGTGCGCCTGCGCGAAGAAGTGTTGTCGGGCGTGGAAGAACTGTTGGTAGATGGCATGGCTGACCTGGCCATCAGCAGTTTCATCATCCCAGGCTACCTGGGCACGGAAATGAGCGACGTGGAGTTTATCGCCGTGGCCCATCCCGACCACTCACTGCATCGCCTGAGTCGCGAGCTGAGCTTCCAGGATCTGGAGAGCCAGATGCAGGTGGTCATCCGCGACTCTGGCCGCCAGCAGCCGCGTGACGTAGGCTGGCTCGGCGCCGAGCAGCGCTGGACCGTCGGCAGCCTGCCCACCGCCGCCACTTTTGTCAGCAGCGGCTTGGGCTTCGCGTGGTTGCCCCGGCACATGATCGAACGCGAACTCAGCGAAGGCCTGCTCAAGCAGCTACCCTTGGAAAAGGGCGGCAGCCGCAACCCGACGTTCTACCTGTATGCGAACAAGGACAAACCTCTAGGCCCAGCCACACAGATTCTCGTGGAATTGCTGCGCACCTTTGACACCGCTCCCCTGGACGCGCCTTTCGCCGCGCCCGAGCAAGCCTGAAACGGAGTTCATGCATGGCCTGGTTCGACCATGAAGGCTGCAACCTGCATTACGAGGAATACGGCCACGGCGCCCCGCTGATCCTGATCCACGGCCTGGGCTCCAGCAGCCAGGATTGGGAGTTGCAGATCCCCGTGCTGGCCCGGTACTACCGCCTGATCGTGGTGGATGTGCGCGGCCACGGGCGCTCCGACAAACCCCGCGAGCGCTACAGCATCAAGGGTTTCACCCTCGACCTGCTCGCCTTGATCGAACACCTGAACCTGCCGCCCGCCCATGTGGTGGGTTTGTCCATGGGCGGCATGATCGCCTTCCAGTTGGCGGTGGACGAACCCGGCCTGATCAAAAGCCTGTGCATCGTCAACAGCGCGCCCGAGGTCAAGGTGCGCAGCGCCGATGATTACTGGCAGTGGGCCAAGCGTTGGAGCCTGGCGCGAGTGCTGAGCCTTGCCACCATCGGCAAGGCCCTCGGCGACCGGCTGTTCCCCAAACCGGAGCAGGCTGACCTGCGCCGCAAAATGGCCGAACGCTGGGCAAAAAACGACAAACGTGCTTATCTCGCAAGCTTCGACGCAATTGTGGGCTGGAGCGTGCAGGAACGACTTTCCAGAATTACCTGTCCGACCCTGGTCATCAGCGCCGACCACGACTACACGCCCGTGGCGCAAAAAGAAATCTATGTAAAACTGCTACCCAATGCGCGGCTGGTGGTGATCGAAGATTCCCGCCATGCCACGCCCTTGGATCAACCCGAAGTCTTTAACGCTACCTTGCTCGATTTTCTAAAGACAGTCGAAACCACTACCCAGGATCACTGACCCATGTTGAAAAAAATCGCCTTCTTTGCCGGTTCTGTTTTGTTCGCCGCCAACCTGATGGCCGCCGAGCCCGCCAAGGCGCCTCACGTTCTGATCACCACCACCAATGGCGACATTGAAATCGAACTGGACCCGGTCAAGGCGCCGATCAGCTCCAAGAACTTCCTGGCCTATGTCGACAAAGGTTTTTACACCAACACGATTTTTCACCGCGTGATCCCAGGCTTCATGGTCCAGGGCGGCGGGTTCACCGCGCAGATGTCGCAAAAGCCAACCGAAGCACCGATCAAGAACGAAGCCAGCAACGGCCTGCATAACGTGCGTGGCACTCTGTCGATGGCGCGCACCAATGACGCGAACTCGGCCACCAGCCAGTTCTTCATCAACGTCGCCGACAATGCGTTCCTCGACCCGGGCCGTGACGCCGGTTATGCCGTGTTCGCCAAAGTGGTCAAAGGCATGGACGTGGTCGACGTCATCGTCAACTCGCAAACCACCACTAAGCAAGGCATGCAGAACGTGCCTATCGATCCTGTTGTGATCAAGTCGGCCAAGCGCATCGACTGAGGTCTGCAGGGCGTTCTTCAGGTAGCCCCGCGCGGTGCCCACAAGGCACCGCGCGCATTTGAACAGGAGAGCCCGCCCGGCGGGCGTCAACCTAATGCTCTATCGTCGTTTTGAACAACTGATCGATATCTTCCGCGCCGCCCCCAGCGACGCCCCTCCCGACAAAGTCCTGCCCTTCTACCTCTACTATCTGCGCCAAGTATGGCCAAGCTTTGCCGCCTTGCTGGTCGTCGGCCTGATCGGCGCGCTGATCGAAGTGGCGTTGTTCAGCTACCTGAGCCGTATCATCGACCTGGCCCAAGGCACACCGCCCGCCAACTTCTTCCAGATTCACAGCGCCGAGTTGATCTGGATGGCCGTGGTCGCCCTGCTGCTGCGCCCGATCTTCAACGGCCTGCATGACTTGCTGGTGCACCAGACCATCAACCCCGGCATGACTAGCCTGATCCGCTGGCAGAACCACAGCTACGTGCTCAAGCAGAGCTTGAACTTCTTCCAGAACGATTTCGCCGGGCGCATCGCCCAGCGCATCATGCAAACCGGCAACTCACTGCGCGACTCGTCGGTGGCGACGGCGGAAGCCATCTGGCACGTGTCGATCTACGCCATCAGCGCCTTGGTGCTATTTGCCGAGGCCGACTGGCGGCTGATGATCCCGTTGATCACCTGGATTATTTTTTACAGCCTGGCCTTGCGTTACTTCGTGCCGCGCGTAAAAGAGCGCTCGGTGATCTCCTCCGAGGCGCGCTCCAAGTTGATGGGCCGCATCGTCGACGGTTACACCAACATCACCACCTTGAAGCTGTTCGCCCACACGCAGAATGAGCAGGAATACGCCAAGGAAGCGATCATCGAGCAGACCGAAAAAACCCAGCTGGCCGCCCGCGTGCTGACCAGCATGGACGTGACGATTGCCATCCTCAACGGCTTGCTGATCGTCACCACCACGGGCCTGGCATTGTGGTTGTGGACGCAGTCGTTGATCTCTGTCGGTGCAATAGCCCTGGCCACCGGCCTGGTGATTCGTATCGTCAACATGTCCGGGTGGATCATGTGGGTGGTCAACGGGATTTTCGAAAACATCGGCATGGTGCAGGACGGCCTCAAAACCATCGCTGCGCCGCTGGCGGTGACCGACCGCGACAATGCCCCGCGCCTGAATGTGCCGCATGGCGAAGTGCGTTTCGAACAGGTGGATTTTCACTACGGCAAGAAAAGCGGGATCATTGGTGGCTTGAACCTGGAGATCAAGGCCGGGGAAAAAATCGGCCTGATCGGCCCGTCCGGCGCGGGCAAGTCGACCCTGGTCAACCTGCTGCTGCGCCTGTATGACCTGCAAGGCGGGCGTATCCTGATCGACGGCCAGAACATCGCCGAAGTGGCCCAGGAAACCCTGCGCGAACAGATCGGCATGATCACCCAGGACACCTCACTGCTGCACCGCTCGATCCGCGACAACCTGCTGTACGGCAAGCCGGATGCCACCGATGAGGAGCTCAACGCCGCTATCCATAAGGCCCGCGCCGATGAGTTCATTCCACTGCTGTCGGACGCCGAAGGCCGCACCGGGCTGGATGCCCATGTGGGTGAACGCGGGGTGAAACTCTCCGGTGGGCAGCGCCAGCGCATCGCCATTGCGCGGGTACTGCTCAAGGACGCGCCTATCCTGATCATGGACGAGGCCACCTCGGCGCTGGACTCGGAAGTCGAAGCGGCGATCCAGGAAAGCCTGGAAACCCTGATGCAAGGCAAGACGGTGATTGCAATTGCGCACCGGCTGTCGACCATCGCGCGGATGGACAGGTTGGTGGTGCTGGAAAAAGGCCAGATTGCCGAGACCGGCAGCCATGCCGAGTTGCTCGCCCATGGTGGGTTGTATGCCAGGTTGTGGCAGCACCAGACCGGGGGGTTTGTCGGCATCGACTGACCCTCACACCGCTGAACTATGTGGGAGCTGGCTTGCCTGCGATAGCGCAGTGTCAGTGACGAATGGGCTGCCTGGCACACCGCGATCGCAGGCAAGCCAGCTCCCACAGGACTCGATTAGCGCCAGGCTCCCTGTTCAGTGGGGCCCTGGCGCTTTTTTATGGCCTGGACTTGCCCACAAAGCCTGCTTCAATCAAAGCAGTGCCCAGACGGGCGCTGAAGTAAATCTGCAGGGAGCATCATTGATTTACTGATTGGGTAGAGCGATCTATCAAGGACGTGTTGCATGTCTTTGTTCAAACGTTCAGTCACAGAGGGGTTAGGTACGTTTTGGTTGGTGTTGGGCGGTTGTGGGAGTGCGGTGTTGGCCGCAGCATTTCCCGCCGTCGGGATTGGTCTGCTGGGTGTGGCCCTGGCGTTCGGGCTCACGGTGTTGACCATGGCGTTCGCCATCGGGCATATCAGCGGCTGCCATCTCAACCCGGCCGTGTCAGTGGGGCTGGTAGTGGGCGGGCGGTTTCCGGCCAAGGAGTTACCGGCTTACATTATCTCGCAGGTTATCGGCGGCACTGTCGCCGCTTTGCTGTTGTACTTCATTGCCAGCGGCAAACCGGGGTTCGAACTGGCTTCGGGCCTGGCGTCCAATGGCTATGGCGAACATTCACCCGGCGGTTACTCACTGGCAGCAGGGTTTGTCTGTGAACTGGTGATGACGGCGATGTTCGTGCTGATCATCCTCGGCGCCACCGACCGTCGTGCCCCGCCGGGCCTCGCGCCCATCGCCATTGGGCTGGCATTGACACTCATCCACTTGATCTCCATTCCCGTGACCAACACCTCGGTCAACCCGGCCCGCAGTACCGGCCCGGCACTGATCGTCGGCGGGTGGGCGCTTCAGCAGTTGTGGATGTTCTGGTTGGCGCCGATCCTCGGCGCAGTGATCGGCGGCGTAACCTATCGATGGCTGGGCAAGGAGGACTCGGCCTGATGCAAACGGGTTCAGCCCTGCCGATAAGGCAGGGCTGAGTTAAACAGGTTGTGGTCAGCCTTGATGGGCCTGCATGTACTGGCGCAATAGCTGGTTAATGCGCGTCTGGTAGCCAGTACCCTGACCTTTGAACCACTCCAGAACATCAGCATCCAGCCGAATAGTGACGGCCTGTTTCACAGGAACACGTAGTTCTGCACGCCGGAAAAACTCGGCGTCCAGCTCTGGAATATCGCTGGTATCGATTTCTTTATCATTCATCTTGGCCAGGCGCTCCCAATCAGTTTTCGATGTTTGCGTCATAGTATTTGGCCTCCTTCTTGGTTGCTTTTCGGGCGGAGATGATACGGATCACATCACCGCACCGTTCGGTGTATACGACCACACCCACTAACAGTTTTATCCAGCCAATACTGATCCAACGCTCCTCGTCATAATCTGCCCGATCATCGCGTAAGGCCAGCATTGGATGCCGAAAGATATCGGGGACGTCATTGAAATCGATGCCGTGCTTGGCAATATTGGCTTTATTTTTAGAGTCATCCCACTCAAAAAGCATGGCACATCCTGTATGTACTTTTGTACATACAGGATAGGCGTTTCATCCCTTCCTGGCAGGCCTGCCAGACCGATGGTTCAGCCCTGCCGATAAGGCAGGGCTGCCCTCGCCTCTTCGGCATACGCCAGGATCCCCACACGCTCGCGCGCCAGGAAATCTTCCACGGCATTCTTTAACCCCGGATGGCGCAGGTAGTGCCACGAACGGGTGATCACCGGTTCAAACCCGCGAATCAACTTGTGCTCACCTTGGGCGCCGGCGTCAAAGCGTTGCAGGCCGTGGGCGATGGCGTAGTCCATGCCCTGGTAGAAGCAGGTTTCAAAATGCAGTCGGTCGAATTCCGCCAGGCAGCCCCAATAGCGCCCGTAGAAGCTGTCGCCACCGATCAGGCTGAACGCCATGGCCACCGGGCGTGTGCCTTGTTTGGCCAGCACTACGCGGATGGCCTCGGGCATACGCTCAGCCAGCAGGCTGAAAAATGTGCGGGTCAGGTACGGCGACTGGCGGCGCACCGCGTAGGTATTGGCGTAGCAGGCGTAGACAAAATCCCATTGCCCTTCACTCAGTTCATGGCCTTGCAGCCATTGGAACTCGATGCCCTGCCCGGCGACTTGTTCGCGCTCCTTGCGCATCTGTTTGCGCTTGCGCGAGCTCAATGCGTCGAGGAAGTCTTGAAAGTCGCGGTAGCCGCGATTTTGCCAATGAAACTGGCAGCCCAAACGCTGCAACCAACCCGGCTGCGCCGCCAGCGCCGCGTCGGCCAACGGGTCGGTGAAATTAATATGGGCACTGGAGAGCCCTTCGATTTCCAGGTAGCCCGGCAGGCTGTTGAGCAGCTCAAAACCGTCCTCGGCGTTCCTCGCCAGCACCCGCGGCCCGCTGACCGGGCTGAACGGCACCGCCGTCAGCAATTTGGGGTAGTAGTCGATACCGGCGCGCTCACAGGCATCCGCCCAACCGTGATCAAACACGTACTCGCCGTAGGAGTGCCATTTGCGGTAACCGGGTAAGGCCGCCACCAGGCGATCGCCATCCCAATGCAGCAAATGCTCAGGTTGCCAGCCCGATTGCGGGCCCAGGCTGGCGCTGTCTTCGAGCGCACTCAGGAATGCATGCCGCACAAACGGCTGGGCCTGCGGCACAAGGGCATCCCAAACCTCTGGGGCGATTTCGGACAGGCTGTCCAGGCGTTGCAACGGCATCGGCATCCTCACTACATCGGGGCGTGAAAGCCTGGCGAGTATCGCTTATCGCCGGGCTTCGCACACCTTCAAATGGCCGGACATAGCTCAACTCAAATAGTTCCTTCTTAAATAATTTGTCATCTAGATGACATCACTTAGCCACTGCCCCGTCATAAGTGATCGCGATACTGACGCCTGCTTTTAGAGCGCCTGGTTCTACCAGGCGGCTATTTTCCGTCCGTCATCGGTCGGTTGTGTCCTGGATGGTTTGCCATCCCTCCTCACTTTCGGAGATTGATATGCGTCTTGCTTCCACTAAAACTGCGGCGGTCCTGTGCGGCGGCCTGTTGCTGGCCCTGAGCGTTCCGGCCAGCGCTGCAGTCGACGCTAAATTGCTCGACATGCTCAAGGCCAACGGCCAGATCACCGCTGCGCAGTACACCGAACTGCAAACGGAATTGGCCAAAGACCAGAAAGAAAAGCAGATCGCACAGCAAGCTCAACAAGAGACCAACGAGCAGATCGCGGCCACCGCGAAAAAAACCAACGATTTGAGCGTGTTCGACCAGAAGCTGGCTTGGGCCGCCAGGACCCAACTCAAGGGTGACGTGCGCTTCCGTCAGGAAACCGTGAAGATCCAGGGCGAATCCAACAACGGTGGCCGTGACAAGGACCGTCAGCGCATCCGTGCCCGCCTGGGCGCCTACACCGAGATCAACTCGCAGGTCGACACCGGCATTCGTATCGCCACCGGCAGCAGCGACGACGCGCGCTCCACCAACCAGGACCAGGACAACTACTTCGACAAGAAGTCGATCTGGCTGGACCTCGGTTATATCGACTACCACCCGGACCAGATCAAGAACCTGCACGTGATCGGCGGCAAGATGCTGCAACCGTGGGTGAACATGGGCGACGTGATCTGGGATAGCGACATTAACCCGGAAGGCCTGGCCCTGACCTACAAATACCCATTGGGCAGCAGCGCCGAGCTGTTCGGCAGCCTGGGTAACTACAACCTCAAGGACAACGTCGACGGTGACGGCGTGCAATTTCGCCACGACCTGCGCCTGACGTCCGGCCAGTTGGGCACACGCTTCTCGGTGACCGACAACCTGAAAATGACCCTGGGCGGCAGTGTCTACGCCTACCAGAACGACAAGGACAGCCGTTGCACGACCACCACCACGCCTTGCGCACTGGCGGTCAACGGCAACTCGGCCGACAACCAATTCCGCCTGTACGAAGGCTTCGCCCAGGCTGACATCGGTGGCCTGGCAGTGCCTCTGGCGTTCTACGGCCAGTACGTGAAAAACAACGATGCTGTGACCGATCAGGACACCGCCTGGTTGATCGGCGCCAAGTCCAAGGTGTTCGGCTTCAACCTGGACTACAACTACCGCGATATCCAGCGTAACGCTGTGGTTGGCGCCTTCACTGACTCGGACTTCGCCAACGGCACCACCGGTTCGCGCGGTCATAAGATGAAGGTCAGCTACGACATCGACAAGAACTTCGCCCTCGGCGCCACCTACTTCCTGACCAAGGCTGACTACGCCAGCCGCACGCAGCGTGACGCCAACACCAACACCCTGCAGTTGGATGCTGAAGCCAAGTTCTAATGGGTATGCAATACACCTTGGGCCAGGACGGCCCGAGGTAGCTTCAACAGCCTTGCGTGGGTGGGTCAATCCCCATCATCCGTTCGACTCAGCCACGCGAGCCTGGATTGTTCCCGCCTTTACTGATCTTTCAGTCGCTCGGCCACCAGCCGGTCAGCCAATGCATCAGCATCCTTTACCGGTTCTTCCGGCATGATCTTCAAAGTCGCCTGCATCAGGCGCATCTGACGGATAAATCGCCGGCAGTTAGGGCAAAACATCAAGTGATGACGCACCAGCAAACGCTCGCGAAAGGTCAATTGCCCATCGAGATAGTCACTGGAACGTGCCACTTGTTCTTTACAGGTCAACATTCGCCCGTTTCCTCAAAATGCTCCACCGTGGCAAAGACTTTAAGCCGTGCTCGATGCAACAGCACACGGACATTGGAGAGCGAGAGCGTCAGAAGATTACAGATCTCTTCCAACTCCAATCCCTGGCGTTCGCGCAGCACCAGCACGCTGCTTTGCAACTCCGACAAACTCAGCAACGTATGCTCCAGGCATTTGCGCAATTCATCCTCGGTCAGCAAGGCTTCCGGGGTGTCCTGGTGCCAGGCATACGGGGCGACGGCCCAATGGCCATCGTCGGGGACGAAGCGGTCATCGCCAATGGTGCCGTGGGGCGAGGGCAAGTCGTCGAGCAACACTTCCCGGCGATTCTGTTTATAGCGGCCCTTGGCGGAGTTGGCAGTGATGGTCAGCAGCCAGGTCTTGAGGCTGGAACGCCCTTCGAACTTGGCCAGGTTGCGTACCACTGACAACCAGGCGTCTTGCACCACTTCATCGGCGTGGCGCTGGCCGACGATAGCATAAGCCACTGCGCGCATGGCGCTCTGGTAGGTGGTGACCAATTCTTTATAGGCCCGCTGCTCGCCCTTGAGCAGCCGTTCGAGCAGGTGCGCGTCGTCCGCTGCTGCCATTCAGAACCTCGATTTCAAAGTGCAAACCCAATCAGTGTGACAAACCGATTCCTGTGGGAGCTGGCTTGCCTGCGATGCAGGCACCTCGGTAGTTCTGATGCGCCGAGGTGATGCCATCGCAGGCAAGCCAGCTCCCACATTGACCGCGTTTAGCGTTTGCGCAGGATCACACTGCCGATCGAGTAGCCTGCGCCGAACGAGCTCAATACTGCCACGGAGCCCTTGGGCAGGTCGTCCTGATAGGTGTGGAACGCAATCACCGAACCGGCAGAGCTGGTGTTGGCGTAAGTGTCCAGAATCACCGGCGCTTCTTCCACCGTGGCCTCACGACCCAGCAGTTTTTTCACGATCAGGTGGTTCATGCTCAGGTTGGCCTGGTGCAGCCAGAAACGCTTCACGTCAGCGACGCTCAGTTGGTTTTCTTCCAGGTGTACACCGATCAGCTCGGCAACCATCGGGCAGACATCACGGAAGACTTTGCGGCCTTCCTGCACGAACAGTTTGTCTGGCGCGCCGATGCCCTCTTCCGCCGTGCGGTTGAGGAAGCCGAAGTTGTTGCGGATGTTGTTGGAGAACTTGGTCAGCAGTTTGGTGCTGACCACATCGAACTGGTGCTCGGAGGTCGCCAGATCAGCGCGCTCGAGGATCACTGCCGTGGCCGCATCACCAAAGATGAAGTGGCTGTCACGGTCACGGAAATTCAGGTGGCCGGTGCAAACTTCCGGGTTGACCATCAGGATCGCCCGCGCCTGGCCCAGCTGGATGCTGTTGGCGGCGTTCTGGATACCGAAGGTCGCCGACGAGCAGGCCACGTTCATGTCGAAACCAAAACCCTCGATGCCCAGGGCTTCCTGGACTTCGATGGCGATGGCCGGGTAGGCGCGCTGCAAGTTAGAACAGGCGACGATCACGCCGTCGATGTCGGCGGCGGTCTTGCCGGCGCGTTGCAGGGCCTGTTCGGCAGCGCCGATGGCCATCTGGCAGAGCACCGACCATTCGTCATTGCTGCGCTCCGGCAGGCGTGGGGCCATGCGCTGCGGGTCGAGAATGCCGTCCTTGTCCATGACAAAACGGCTCTTGATGCCCGACGCTTTCTCGATAAAGGCTGCACTGGACTCGGTCAGTGCCTGCACATCGCCACGTTCGATAGCGGCGGCGTTGTCCGTATTGAACTGCTGCACATAGGCATTGAAAGACTGCACCAGCTCTTCGTTGGAGATGCTGTTGGCCGGGGTGTACAGGCCAGTGCCGCTGATGACGACGTTATGCACGGTCGTTCCTCTAAATCTGTCAGGCAGAAGATATTGGTACCGTCGTACCAAACTTTAAGTCGTTCGATTCCGTCCAACGGGCATCAAACTGGCAACGCTTTATTCCATCGCGCCGCGGCTGAGCAACAGCTCATCACAACGATCCCGGCATTTATGACCGCGAAGTTTGCCACAAACCCGCAGATTTGGCGCCAATTGCAGAATTAACCCAATTTTAATGTGGGAGCGGGCTTGCTCGCGAATGCGGTGTGTCAGTTCATACATGTGCTGGCTGACACTGCGCCTTCGCGAGCAAGCCCGCTCCCACATTGGACCTGCTCAGTGTTCAGAACCGAGAAAGGCCTTAAGCCTCCACCTGGCTCCACTGTTTGCTCAAACGCTTGTCGGAAATCGGCACTTTGGTGCCCAACTGCTGGGCAAACAGCGACACGCGATATTCCTCCAGCCACCAGCGATAAAGCTCCAGCTGTGGGTCGCGCTTGCCTTCCTGGGCGTGTTTGTTCAGGCGATTCTGGTACTGCGCCCACAGGCCGCCCAGTTCGGTGCTCCACACGCGATCTTTTTGCACCTGGCTTGGCAGTTTTTCCAGGCGCAACTCAATGGCCTTGAGGAAACGCGGCAGTTCCTTGAACCACTGCGACGGGGTTTCCCGCACAAAACCTGGGTAAACCAGGTTACTCAACTGCTGCTTGATATCGTTCAACGCCACCGCTTGGGCCAGGTCGATTTTGCCTTTGAAGCGCTTCTGCAAGCCATGCCAGAGCTTCAACACCTCCAGCGTCAGGCGTGCCAGGCGCTCGGCGTGCTCGGTCCAGCTGCCGCGCTTGCGTTCGGCCAGGGCGGCCAGGCCTGCGCCGTCACGCGGCAGGCTGGTTTCGCCTTCCAGCACGCAGGTGTCGAGGCTGGCCAGCAGAATGTCTTCCACCAGCGCGTCGATGCGCCCCAGCTCACGGTACATCAGGCCCAGTTCGGTCAAGCCGGGCAATTTGCCGCGCAGGAATTTCGCCGGCTCAGCCAATTGCTGCATCAGCAAGCGCTGCAAGGCGCGACGGTGCTGAAACTCGGCCTCGGCGGCTGTCGAGAAACGCCCTTCCTTGACCGTGCCGTTTTCTTCAACCAGCGCCGGATAAACTGTCATCGACAGGCCAGCGATCTTTTGCTGAGTCTTCTCGGCCACCGCCGCAAACACCTTGGGCTCCACCGGCTGCTGGCTTTTCGCAGTCTGTGGGACGGCCAACGCGGCCTGGCTGGCTTCGGCAAAGCGTGCGGTCAGCTCGGCCAGGTCGCGGCCTTCGCCGAGGAACTTGCCTTGGCCGTCGACCACTTCCAGGTTCATCTTCAGGTGGTTTTCCACCTGCTGCGCCGCCTCGGCCCAGGCTTCATCGCTGACCCGCGCACCGGTCATGCGCAGCAATTCGCGCCCCAGCGCCTGGGGCAACGAGCCCTGGCCAAACTCAATGCGTTGCAGCGCGGCCTTGACGAAATCCGGCACCGGCACAAAGTTTTTGCGCAGCGCCTTGGGCAAGTTGCGCACCAGGGCAATGCACTTGGCTTCGATCACGCCCGGCACCAACCATTCCAGACGCTCGGGCGGCAACGCCGGCAACAGCGGCGCCGGCACGCGCAGGGTCACGCCGTCGCGCGGGTGGTTGGGTTCGAAGTGGTAGCTCAGGGCCAATTCCAAGTCGCCCAAGTGCAAGGTGTCCGGGTAATGCAGGGCCGTGACTTCGCTGGCCTCGCGGGCCAGCACGTCTTCTTCACGCATGATCAGCAGTTGCGGGTCTTTCTGGCTGTTGACCTTGTACCAACTGTCGAAGGTGGCAGTCTGGTGGATCTCTGCCGGCAAACGCGCATCGTAGAAGGCGTAAAGGGTTTCCTCGTCCGCCAGGATGTCACGACGGCGCGCCTTGGCTTCCAGCTCATCGAGCTGCTCCAGCAGTTGCTGGTTGGCCGTCAGGCACTTGGCCCGGGACTGAATCTCGCCACGCACCAAGCCTTCGCGGATGAACAGCTCGCGCGACACCACCGGGTCAATCGGCCCGTAATGCACGGGCCGGCGCCCGACCACGATCAGCCCGAACAGGGTGATCTGCTCAAACGCCACCACTTGACCGCGCTTCTTTTCCCAGTGCGGTTCGAAGTGGTTTTTCTTGATCAAGTGCCCGGCCAGCGGCTCGATCCAGTCAGCATCGATCTTCGCTACCATGCGCGCGTACAGCTTGGTGGTTTCCACCAGTTCGGCGGCCATCAGCCATTGCGGGCGTTTTTTGCCGATGCCCGAGGACGGGTGAATCCAGAAGCGCCGCTGACGCGCGCCAAGGTAATCGCCGTCTTCGGTCTTTTGGCCGATCTGGCTCAACAGGCCGGACAACACCGCCTTGTGCAGTTTTGCAAAGTCCGCCGGCTCTTTGTTGACGGTTAACTGCATGTCGCGGCAGATCAGGCTGAGTTGGCGATGGGAATCGCGCCACTCGCGCAGCCGCAGGTAATTCAGGAAGTGCTTGCGGCACCAGTTGCGCAACGGGCTGGCGGTCAGTTCCTGGCGCTGCTCTTCAAAACCACGCCACAGGTTAACCAACCCGGCGAAGTCGGAATCGGCATCCTTCCACTGAGCGTGGGCCTGGTCGGCCGCTTGCTGACGCTCCGGTGGGCGCTCGCGCGGGTCCTGGATCGACATCGCACTGGCGACGATCAGCACTTCCTGCAAACTGCCGAGCTTGGCGGCTTCGAGCAGCATGCGGCCCATACGCGGGTCTACCGGCAGGCGCGCCAGTTGACGGCCCAGCGGCGTGAGCTGGCTGTTACGGTCCACTGCCGAGAGTTCTTGCAGCAGGTTAAACCCGTCGCTGATGGCCTTGCCGTCCGGCGGCTCGATGAACGGGAAATCGGTGATTTCGCCCAAGCGCAGGTGCAGCATCTGCAGGATCACGGCGGCGAGGTTGGTGCGCAGGATTTCCGGGTCGGTAAATTCCGGGCGGCCGATAAAATCTTCTTCGCTGTACAAGCGGATGCAAATGCCCGGCTCAACCCGCCCGCATCGGCCTTTACGCTGGTTGGCGCTGGCCTGGGAGATCGCCTCGATCGGCAGGCGCTGCACCTTGGCGCGGTAGCTGTAACGGCTGATGCGCGCGGTGCCGCTGTCGATCACATAGCGAATGCCCGGCACGGTCAGCGAGGTTTCCGCGACGTTGGTCGCCAGCACCACACGGCGCCCTGGGTGGGACTGGAAAATGCGCTGCTGTTCGGCCGGCGACAGGCGCGCGTACAGCGGCAGAATTTCGGTGTGCTTGAGCTGGGCCTTGCGCAACATGTCGGCAGCGTCACGAATCTCGCGCTCGCCCGGCAAGAACACCAGCACATCGCCGGGGCTACGCCGCTCGCTGCGCTCATAGGCGGCAATTTCATCGAGGGTGGCGAGGATCGCCTGGTCGACGGTCAAGTCATCCTCGACGCGGTTGCCCTCCTCGTCCTGCTCCAGGGTCAGCGGGCGATACCAGGTGTCCACCGGGAAGGTGCGGCCCGAGACCTCGACAATCGGCGCATCGTCGAAGTGCTTGGAAAAACGCTCCAGGTCGATGGTCGCCGAGGTGATGATGACTTTCAGGTCGGGGCGACGCGGCAGCAGGGTTTTCAGATAGCCGAGCAGGAAGTCGATGTTCAGGCTGCGCTCGTGGGCTTCGTCGACGATGATCGTGTCGTAGCGCTCGAGGTAGCGGTCGTTCTGGGTTTCCGCCAGCAGGATGCCGTCGGTCATCAGTTTAATCAGAGTGTTGGAGTCACTCTGGTCTTCGAAGCGCACCTGATAGCCGACCAGCGCGCCCAATGGCGTGGCCAGTTCTTCGGCGACGCGGCTGGCAACGCTACGCGCGGCAATCCGGCGCGGCTGGGTGTGGCCGATCAGGCCGTATTGGCCGCGGCCGATTTCCAGGCAGATTTTCGGCAACTGGGTGGTCTTACCCGAGCCGGTCTCGCCGGCAATGATCAGCACCTGGTGCTTGAGCAACGCCGCCTTGATCTCATCGCGCTTGGCGGCAATCGGCAGGCTGTCGTCGTAGCGAATCACCGGCAGGCTGGCGCGCCGCGCCGTCACCTGGGCGCAAGACGCCTGCATGCGCGTGACCCACTGCGCCAGCTTCTCCTCGTCGGGCTTCTTGCGCAGCTCGAGCAACTGGCGCCGCAAGCGGTGGCGGTCGGCGAGCATGGCGTGATCGAGGTTTTTGAGCAGTTGGTCGATGGTGGGCGCTTGGTCGGTCATCAGGTACTTTGAAGGTCGTCTATTTATGCACGGCCGGCAAGTGTGGCAGAAAAGCAGCTTATCTGGCAGACAGGTATCTAAATGTGGGAGCGGGCTTGCTCGCGAAAGCGGTGTGTCAGTTGATACCTAAGGTGACTGACACACCGTATTCGCGAGCAAGCCCGCTCCCACAGGGGGAAGCGCGTTTACAGCGGGTCCTTGCGCCGGTACGGGAATACGTCGATGACCTTGCCGGCCCGAATCGCGTCCTGCAGGCCTTTCCAGTAGTCGGCGTTGTACAGCTCGCCATGCAGCTCATCGAACAGCTTGCGCTGGCCGGCGTCCGCAAACAGGAACGGCGGAAATTCTTCGGGGAACACATCCAGCGGGCCGATCGAATACCAGGGCTCCGAGGCCATTTCGTCCTCTGGGGTGCGTGGTGCGGGGATGTGGCGGAAGTTGGCCTCGGTGAGAAAGCAGATTTCGTCGTAGTCATAAAACACCACGCGACCGTGGCGGGTCACACCGAAGTTCTTCAGCAGCATGTCGCCGGGGAAGATATTCGCCGCCGCCAGTTGCTTGATGGCCAGGCCATAGTCTTCCAGGGCTTCGCGCACCTGAGCGGTATTGGCGTTGTCGAGGTACAGGTTGAGCGGGGTCATGCGCCGCTCGGTCCAGCAGTGGCGGATCAGCACAGTGTCGCCCTCCACTTCCACCGTGCCGGCGGCAACCTCCAGCAGTTCAGCCAGGCATTCGGGTTCGAACTTGCTCAAGGGGAAACGGAAATCGGCGAACTCCTGGGTGTCGGCCATGCGCCCTACCCGGTCGACGCTTTTGACCAGGCGATATTTCTCGATCACCGTGGCGCGGTTGACGTTTTTCGACGGCGAAAAGCGGTCCTTGATGATCTTGAACACGGTGTTGAAGCCCGGCAGGGTAAACACGCTCATGACCATGCCGCGCACGCCGGGCGCCATGATGAACTGATCATCGGTGGTGGCCAGGTGGTTGATCAGCGCACGGTAAAACTCCGACTTGCCGTGCTTGTAGAAGCCGATGGAGGTGTACAGCTCGGCGATGTGCTTGCCGGGCAGAATGCGCCGCAGAAAACCGATGAACTCCGCCGGCACCGGCACGTCGACCATGAAGTAGGAGCGGGTGAACGAGAAGATGATCGACACATCGGCTTCGTCGGTGATCAGCGCGTCGATCTGAATACCGCGCCCTTCGCGGTGCAGCAAAGGGATCACCAGTGGCCATTGTTCGTCGCGGGTGTAGATGCGCCCTACAAGGTAGGCGCCTTTATTGCGGTAGAGCACCGAGGAAAACAGCTCGACGTTGAGGTCCGGGTCTTTGCACACCCAGTCCGGCAGGTTCTCGCGCAGCTGGGCTTCGAGGCGGCGCAGGTCGGTCGGCAAGTCCGCGTAGGGTTCGCTGAACGCGTAATCGGCAAATATTTGCGCAAGCATCGACGCCAGCTCGCCCGCAGGTTTATACACGCGAGTTTGCGCCGCACGCGCGCGGCGCAGGCTGGGCCGTGTGGTGTGGATGAACATGCAGCCGTCGCTGATCAGGTCATGGCTGAACAGGCCGCAAAAGATCGAGTTGTACCAGGTCTCGGACAGCTCATCGTCAAAGCGCAGGTCGATCAGGCCGATGTACGCGCTCTTGACCAGCGGCCACACGTCGATCTGCAGCAACTCAGCCGCATCAAAGCTGGCCCGCAGGCGCGCCGTCACTTCAGCGACTTTTTCTTCATACAAGTTGATACGTGCCGCCGAAGCCGCTTGCCCCTGTTGCCACTGAGCCTGCTCAAAGCGCTCGCGAGCGCCAATGGTGATCTGGCGGAAGTGTTCACGGTAATCGTCGAAGCCGTCGAGGATCATGCGGGCGATGGCGAGGGCGGATTGCGACATGCGGGAAACCTCGAACAGGTAGCAGGAGCCCTGAGCTTAGCCAGTGAACGGAGGCAGGAGAAGGATGATTTTGCGGGCCGCATTGTACAAGTTTGTACAATTCGTACATTTATTTTCAATTTTCACAATTCGACCAATCGGTCAATAAACACACCCAAAAGTCACCCGCCCATCACCTGCACGCCTGAACATGCGGGGGCCTGGCACTTTCACCCGGAAAACCTGTGAAACGCGCCTTTCACAACCTGTGTAACTGAATTGATACGGCGTAAGGGAAACCCCGATTACCACCTTAGTGGCACTTTGATATATAGCGCGCCCTCTCCCACCCTAACAAGGTCTGAAGACCGGCCCGGGAGCAGGTTCTAATCGCCTAAGGAGCATTGAGATGTCATTGAGGAATATGCGGATAGGTCTGCGTGCCAGTCTGAGTTTTGGGGTGTTGGCCAGCATGCTGGTAATCGTCGGAATGTTTGGCCTGGGCCAGATGGCCAAGCTGCGCGAGAGCGCGCTGGTCATCGAAGAGTCGTGGATGCCGAGCATCGAGAATATCCACGACGGCGCCGCCTATGTGGCCAGCATTCGCCTGGAAGCCCTACGCCTGGCGACCACCGATGAGTCGCGCATTCGCGACAACAGCAAAAACCTGATCACCCGCCAGAGCACCGAGCTGCTAAGCCTGCTGAAAAACCACGAAGCCCTGAGCAGTGGCGACGAAGAAGCCGAGCTGTTGAAAAAGCTCAACGGTAACGTGGCAACCTACCTGAGCATCGTTGGCCAGATGGTTGCGCTGGTGGACAAGGACCAGCAACAAGACGCCATCGACCTGCTCACCAGCCGCCTCGCACCGCAGGGCGCAGTGCTCAATCAAAGCCTGGAGGACATGATCACGTTCAACCAGAAAGGCGTCGAAGCCGCGGCAGACTCGGCCGCACAGATGTATTCCAGCGCGCAATGGGTGGTCGGCCTGATCATCGTCAGCGCACTTATAGCCACGCTATTGCTGGCCTGGCTGCTCACCCGCAGCATCACCACACCCATCGGCCAAGCGTTGGCCGTGGCGCGCACCATTGCCGCTGGCGACTTGAGCCAGCCGATTGTTGTTAGCGGGCATGACGAACCGGCGCAACTGCTGACCGCCCTGGCCGCCATGCAGGAGCAGCTGCAAGTCACGATTCGAGGCATCAGCGAATCGTCGCAGCAACTGGCCTCCGCCGCCGAAGAGATGAGCTCGGTGATGGAACAGAGCACCCGTGGCCTGCAGGCGCAGAACGATGAAATCGAACAAGCCGCAACCGCTGTGAACGAAATGAGCGCGGCCGTGGATGAAGTGGCGGGCAATGCGGTGTCCAGCGCCGAAGCGTCCAAGGCTTCCGACGAAGACAGCAAGCACGGCCACTACCAGATCAGCGAAACCATCAGCTCGATCCAGAACCTGGTAGACGAAGTGCTCGGCGCCTCGAACAAGGCCGAAGGCTTGGCGGTGCAAGCCCAGGACATCAGCAAAGTACTGGAAGTGATCCGTGGCATCGCCGGGCAAACCAACCTGCTGGCACTCAACGCCGCCATCGAAGCCGCACGCGCAGGCGAAGCCGGGCGCGGCTTTGCGGTCGTCGCCGATGAGGTGCGCTCACTGGCGCAACGCACCCAGGACTCCACCGAAGAAATCGAGCAGATGATCACCGGGATCCAGCAAGGCACCCAGGACACCGTCGACGCCCTCAACAGCAGCGCCGAACACGCCGGCCAGACCTTGCAACGGGCCAACAGCGCCGGCAGCGCCCTGGAAAAAATCACCGCGGCGATCTCGCAGATCAGCGAGCGCAACCTGGTGATCGCCAGCGCCGCCGAGCAACAGGCGCTGGTGGCGCGTGAAGTTGACCGCAGCCTGGTGAACATTCGCGACCTGTCCACCCAAACCGCTGCGGGCGCGACTGAAACGTCAGCGGCCAGCCAGGAACTGTCGCGCCTGGCGGTGGACCTCAATGGCCTGGTGACGCGGTTTGTCCTGTAATTAGCGATTGTGTCGAGCCGGCCGCTAGGCAACACTCGCCGCCTTATTGATGGAGGCGTGCTTCGTGAGACCTGTCGACACCCTGTACCTGCTGGGGCTGGCTGCCATCTGGGGCGCGAGCTTCCTGTTCATGCGCATCATCGCGCCGGAAATCGGCACGCTGCCGACCGCGTTTTTTCGCGTGTCGATTGCCGCCGCCGGTTTGCTGGTGATCCTCACGCTGATGCGTGTGAACTGGGACTTCCAGGGCAAATTCAAGACCGTCCTGCTACTGGGCGTGATCAACTCCGGGATTCCCGCGACCATGTACTCGGTGGCGGCCCAAGTGCTGCCGGCGGGCTACTCGGCCATCTTCAACGCCACCACGCCGTTGATGGGCGTGCTGATTGGCGGGTTGTTTTTCAACGAGCGCCTGACACCATCGAAAATCGCCGGGGTCAGCCTGGGCCTGTTCGGCGTGGGCGTACTGACCCGCGCCGGGCCGGTGGCGTTTGATCTGGAATTGCTGATGGGCGCGCTGGCCTGCTTGTTGGCCACCACCTGCTATGGCTTCGCCGGCTTCCTCGCACGGCGCTGGCTGGATCAACGCGGCGGGCTGGACAGCCGGCTCGCAGCGCTGGGCAGCATGCTCGGCGCAACGCTGTTTCTGCTGCCGTTCTTTGCCTACAGCGCAATCAGCCATCCGCCCGCGAGCTGGGGTGGCTGGCAGGTCTGGTCGTCATTGCTCGGGTTGGGGCTGGTGTGTACGGCGTTTGCCTACATCCTGTACTTCCGCCTGCTGTCATCCATTGGGCCGGTCAAGTCGATGACGGTGACGTTTATGATTCCGCCGTTCGGGGTGTTGTGGGGGGCGTTGCTGCTGGATGAGCCGTTGTCGATGGCGCACTTGTATGGCGGGGTGTTGATTGCGGGGGCGTTGTGGTTGGTGTTGCGGCCAGGGAAATTGGCCAAGGCGCTGTAGGAAATCGTGCCCACCCCACGACGGGTGTGGGCACGCTGAAGTGCCTGACAGGAAGCTCAACTAGGCAAAGGTCTCAGCATCCGCAAAACGGGTGGCATTGGTATCTTTGGCCGACAGCGTAGGCGGCTCGGAAATTGGCCAATCGATAGCCACGTCAGCGTCATCCCACGCAAGACTGCGCTCATGCTCTGGCGCCCAGTAATCGGTGGTTTTGTACAGAAACTCAGCACTTTCAGACAGCACTACGAAGCCGTGAGCGAACCCCTCGGGTATCCACAGCTGAGCTCGGTTGCTCTCGCTGAGGTAGGTGCCCGCCCACTGGCCGAATGTGGGCGAGCTTTTACGCAGGTCCACTGCCACGTCAAAGACTTCTCCGCGTATCACACGCACCAGCTTTCCTTGGGCCTGCTTGATCTGATAATGCAGGCCGCGCAGCACGCCTTTAGCTGATTTGGAGTGGTTGTCCTGTACGAAATGGACTGGCTTTGCGACCGCCTCCTCGAAAACCCTCTGATTGAAACTTTCGTAGAAAAACCCGCGCTCGTCCCCGAATACTTTCGGTTCAAACAGAATAACGTCTGGGATAACGAGGGAAGTGGCTCTCATCTTTACGGTGTCTCCAACGGGTTATCGGGCCAGCATGGCGGCGCTACGGGTCAACTTAACCTTAAGGCAGCAACTCGGGGCGCCACGTTCCACTCAGGCCATCAAAAAATCTTGTCATGCAGCAAACGCTTGAGATATTGGCCATAGCCATTCTTGGAAAGCGGCACCGCAAGTTTCTCCAACTGTTCGGCGTCAATCCACTTCTGGCGAAACGCAATTTCTTCAGGGCAGGCAACTTTAAGCCCCTGACGATGCTCAAGCGTTGCAATGAAGTGGCTGGCCTGCAGCAGTGAGTCATGCGTGCCTGTATCCAGCCATGCGTAGCCGCGCCCCATAATCTCAACCGACAGCTTGCCCCGCTCCATATAGAGACGGTTGAGGTCGGTGATCTCGAGTTCGCCGCGCGGTGATGGCTTGATACTTTTAGCCATTTCAACCACGTCCTGATCGTAGAAATAAAGACCGGTGACCGCGTAGTTCGACTTGGGTTGCAGCGGCTTTTCTTCCAGGCTGATCGCCTTGCCCTGGGTATCGAATTCAACGACGCCATAACGCTCCGGATCGGTCACGTGGTAGGCGAAGACACTGGCGCCGTCCTCACGCAGCATGGCGCTCTTGAGCAGCTCATTAAAATCATGACCGTGATAGATGTTGTCACCCAGCACCAGTGCGGACAGGTCATTACCGATGAACTCCTCACCGATGATGAACGCCTGCGCAAGGCCATCCGGAGACGCCTGTACAGCGTAGGAAATGTTCAAACCCCAGTTGCTGCCATCGCCCAAAAGTTGCTCGAAGCGCGGGGTGTCCTGTGGCGTGGAAATGATCAGGATGTCGCGAATGCCCGCCAGCATCAGCGTGGTCAGCGGGTAGTAGATCATCGGTTTGTCGTAAACAGGCAGCAACTGTTTGGAAATAGCCAAGGTTGCGGGGTGCAGGCGCGTGCCCGAACCGCCGGCCAAAATAATTCCTTTGCGTTTTAGCATAGTCATTTCTCTAGAATTTCTTTGAGCATCCGTGCCACACCGTCCTGCCATTCGGGCAAGCGCAGTGAGAAGGCATTCTGCAGTTTTTGAGTATTGAGTCGAGAGTTGCCAGGACGCTTGGCAGGCGTGGGATAAGCCGCCGTGGTTATCGCGCCCACGGATGCCGAAGCGACATTGAGCGCCACACCTGCCGCCTGCGCTTGTTCGAGTACGAAACGGGCATAGCGGTGCCATGTGGTCTCACCGGCCGCCGCAAGATGGTAGATGCCTTGCAATTGAGGGTTCAAACGCACCGCACGGACAGCATGGGCGGTGACGTCCGCCAGCAGGTCCGCCCCGGTGGGGGCGCCGAATTGGTCGTCGATCACATTCAGGCTGTCACGTTCTGATGCAAGGCGCAGCATGGTCTTGGCGAAGTTATTACCGCGCGCCGCATACACCCAACTTGTACGAAAGATCAGGTGCGCACACCCGGACGCCTGGATAGCCTGTTCGCCTTGAAGCTTGGTGGTGCCATAGACACTCAGCGGGCCGACTGGGTCGCTTTCCTGCCACGGTGTATCACCCTGGCCGTCGAACACATAGTCCGTGGAGTAATGTACCAGCAAGGCATTCAGCTTTCGGGCTTCTGCTGCCAGCAGCGCGGGGGCTTCAGCGTTCACGCGCAGCGCCTGGCCCGGCTCACTTTCGGCCTTGTCGACGGCGGTGTACGCCGCTGCGTTGACGATGACATCTGGCGCAAACCGCTGCACGGTCGCCGCCAACCCTTGCAGGTCGTTCAAGTCACCGCAGTAATCACCGCTTTTGGAGCCCAACGCCAGGACGTGCCCCAAAGGCGCCAAGCTACGTTGGAGTTCCCAGCCTACCTGGCCATTTTTGCCAAGCAGCAAGATTCTCATACCGAACGCTCGCAGCAGTGCGTCACTACCCGGCCCAATGCCACGTTTGCACCGATAAAGCCTGCACCGCCGGTTACTAAGATAGTCATTGAGTTAAATCTTTTCAGTAATGTCGCAAGGATGGACCAGAAGTGTCCCATCAACGTCTGCCGATTCACACCGGCCAACCAAAACCCTAGCACTCGTCTGATAAAACTGCCTCGACGATTAACAGACAAGCCATACGCCGAACGAGCACGCTTGAAGAGCGGGAGGTCGATGAAACAAGGGAAACTCAGCGCTGCGCCGGTGAAACCGCGCATTGAGTACGACGACAGTATAGAGCCGGTTTTTAGACAATTGCGGCCTGCAACCTGGACTTTGTCACGCGTAACAAACCCTCTGCCGAAGCCCGCAGCTTCGCTCAGCGCGCTGCCACCTGCAAAGGCGCTGATTACCTCATATAAAATAATAACTTACATTCTAAAGGGCGGAATTATTGCAGCATTGCCCTACAGGTACAACATGACCGACTGAACACCGAGGGGGAATATCGGCGTGTATCTACCGCCCCCTCGGCGCTTACCAACGAGCTTTTAGCGTTTGCGGAACACAAACGCCAACCCGATGATGATCAACACCATCCCCAGCACACTCAATACCGCGAGCCGATTGCCAAAGATCAGATAGTCCATCACCGCCGTCACCGCCGGGACCAGATAAAACAAGCTGGTGACATTCACCAGATTGCCTCTGGCGATCAGGCGGTAAAGCAACAACGTCGCCAGCAATGACACCACCAGCCCCATCCACAGCACCGGCAGGTAAAAGCCGGCACTGTGTTCAACATGAAAGGGTTGGAACGGTACAAACACCGAGCACAGCAACAACCCGGCCAAGTACTGCACCGGCAGCGTGCCCAAAGGGTTGTCGGTGATGCGCTTTTGCATGATGGAGCCGAAGGTCATGCTCACCAGCGCCAGCAGCCCAAACAGCATCCCCGCAAGGGACATACCCGCCAAGCCGATGCCTTGGTAGACCACCATAATCAACCCCGCCAACCCGAGCACCAGGCCGAACATCCGGCTCCAGGAACGCTGGCGCTCCATCAGCACCACGGTGAGGATCGGCTGCACGCCCATGATGGTTGCCATCACACCGGGAGTCACTTTGAGGTCCAGGGCCAGCAGATAGAAAATCTGATACGCCCCCAACAACACCAGCCCAGTCGCCGCCGCATACCACATGGGCTTGCCGGGACGTGGCAGTTTCAACTTCAGGATCGGCACCAGGATCACTAGGCCCGCCAGGGCAATGGCAAAACGAATCAACAGAAAGGCAAAGGGCGACGCATGGGCCAGGCCCAATTTGGAGAAAATCGCCCCGCTGCTCCACAGCAAGACAAACAGGCTCGTCGAGGCCGCCGCGGCCACGGATTGTTTCGAAAAAACAGACATGGATACCACCTGTAATCAGGCAAAAAGCCAATTCAGCAAACGCTAAAGCTCGAAGGTTTTAGCTCAGTAGGTTTTTTCAGGCAGGCAGAGGGGCACAGCGATTCGCTGATCAGCCCGAAATGCCAATACCCGGCGGTGATACGACTGCGTACACCGGCGTGCTACTGACAGGTGGGGGGTATTGACCGATCTGCGCAGGCTGCTTGTTCCCACACGGCACGACCACAGCGTTGACCGCTGAATCGACTACCGCTATGCGAGGGGAAGCAGGCATGGGCTGATCTTGTGTGAAGGGATGAAGAGGCGATGACTATAACCAGCCGTCGACAGGTTTTGCAATCAGCTCTATTCGCGTGGAGGAGTTTTCACTTTGAGGCGTAGGCACGGTCGCTATAATGCCGACCAGTTTTTATCCAAGGATTCCACATGCTCGCTCTGCCCTGGCTGTACCTGGCGCTTCTCTCCATTGGCTATGTACTGGCCTTGACCTACGGGCAACTGGGCGCACTGGCAGCGGTATCGGTCGCCCTGCTGCTGATCGCCGGATACGCCGTGCGCCAGCAACGTACACCTTGGGCGCGCTACCTCGGCCACGGGCTATTCATCGTATTGGCCCTGGGCTTGGCGATGCACTGGCTGCCGGGCTTCTATAACGGCCGAGGCATTGACCCGCAGCGTTTTACCCCTGACGCAGTGCCATTCTCGATGTACCTGAACCAAGACAAACCGCTGATTGGCTTTTGGCTGTTGCTAGCCTGCCCATGGATTGTCGCGCGGCGTTCGCTACGCCTGACGATTTGCGTTGCTGCGCTGGCCTTGACCCTGACGGCGATTGCAGCGCTGGGCAGTGCGGTGTTGTTAGGGATAACCAGCTGGGCACCGAAATGGCCGGAACAGGCTTGGATTTGGGTGCTGAATAATCTGTTGCTGGTGACATTGGTGGAAGAGGCACTTTTTCGGGGCTACATCCAGGGCGGATTGAGCCGGCGCTTTAAACAACTGCCTTATGGGGAAAACCTGGCACTGCTATTGGCTTCACTGCTGTTTGGCCTGGTGCATTTGGGCGCAGGGTGGCAGTGGACGTTATTGGCGGGTGTTGCGGGAGTTGGCTATGGGCTGGCGTATCGGTTTGGCGGGCTGGGGGCGGCGGTTGTGACGCATTTTGGGGTGAATTTGGTGCATTTTGGGTTGTTTGTTTATCCGATGTTGGCTTGAACGGGGGACTGTCATGAATTTTTTGTTCGGACATAACATGTTGAAGAGGTGCATGTATGCCAACCACAAAGAAACCGGCCCGCCGGGCCCAGCGTGACCTTCCAGCTATTCCAAAAGAGCTGATCGACCAGTTCGTCAGCGGCCCGATGAGTGCCGAAGCCATTCAGGATGCTTCGATGGCGTTCAAAAAGGCCTTGATCGAGCGAGCCCTTGGTGCCGAGCTGGGCCACCACCTTGGCTATCCTCAGGGCGCGGAGCGCCCTGAGGATAGCCAAGGGCACTTCCCAACGGACGACGCTACAACAAAATTAATCTGGTTGGGATTGCAAAATATCACTGCTAAGGAAATCCTGAAAAAGACTTCCTGATTGGCAAAATCCCCGGACACCAATCGCCGAGCTTTTCAATGAAGCAAATGACCTTCGCCGATGCTGAGTACGCGGGTAAGCGCAAGCAGACTCGCAAGGAATTGTTCCTGATCGAGATGGATCGGGTCGTACCCTGGAAGGATTTGATTGCCCTGATCGAACTTCATTACCCGAAGGGCGAAGGTGGTCGTCCGGCCTATCCTTTGATGACGATGCTGCGGGTTCATCTTATGCAGAACTGGTTCGGTTACAGCGATCCTGCGATGGAAGAAGCGCTGTACGAGACGACGATCTTGCGCCAGTTTTCCGGTCTGAGCCTGGAGCGGATCCCAGATGAAACTACCATCCTCAACTTCCGTCGCTTGCTGGAAAAGCACGAGTTGGCCACTGGTATTCTCGGCGTGATCAATGGCTATCTGGGCGACCGTGGCTTGTCGCTGCGACAAGGCACCATCGTCGATGCCACGCTGATTCATGCGCCCAGTTCGACCAAGAACAAGGACGGCAAACGCGACCCGGAAATGCACCAGACGAAGAAAGGTAACCAGTATTACTTCGGTGCCAAAGCTCACATTGGTGTCGACGATGAGTCAGGGCTGGTGCACAACGTGGTGGTCACTGCGGCCAACGTCGCGGACATAACCCAAGTCGACAAACTGCTACACGGTGCTGAGAACGTGGTCTGCGCCGATGCAGGCTATACCGGTGTCGAGAAGCGAGAAGAGCATGCGGGACGCCACGTCATCTGGCAGATTGCATCCCGGCGCAGTACCTACAAAAAACACGGTAAACGCAGCGCGTTGTACAAAGCGATGCGCAAGATCGAGAAAGCCAAGGCCCAGGTTCGCTCCAAGGTTGAGCATCCATTTCGGGTGATCAAACGTCAGCTTGGTTATACGAAAGTGCACTTCCGAGCGCTTGGTGAAGAACACTGCTCAGTCAAACCTTTGGATGGCGCGTCGATATTTGCTCTCAAGCGCAGGAGAGGTGCGTCCTTAATGAGGGAAATAGCTGCTGCGAGGCGCGTGCAGCGGCAAAAATGGATGGAATAGGCGGCAGACTTGATCGATTTTGAACGGCTGCCGTTTTTTGAAAGCGCCTATGGCTCAGCAGTCGACAAATAGCGGCCTACTTCAGACCATCCTTAGAGCGCTGAGGCGGATTTTAAATCCAAGAATAACATCCTAAAATTCAATTATTTAAGACAAATACCTTGTCGCATTTGATGTTAAAAACAGCCGGAGACCTTTGTTTGCGCGACGTTGCATTTTCATTGCGGAACTGATTTTTGCTCCAATCTTAGCTCGCCAGCATCGTCGCCGTCGCTTCACCCACTCCCTTACCTAGCCCTCTACACAACGGGCAAAGCAAGCAGCTATCGGCCAAAAGCGGATATTCGCACGAGATACCCTACTGAGATGAGACAGCAGCGTGACGCGTCAACGAAAGTAGGAAGGTTCAGTACGCGGATTTTAGCGCATACAAGAGTGGCCAGAGAGCAGATCAGGAGCGTCGTTCAATTTTCGACGCCCCCGGTAACCAGCGCAGCAAATCCACATCATTCATTGGCCGGGCAAACAGGTAACCCTGCCCTTGAGTGCACCCCATTGCCAGCAACGTCTCGCGCTGCTCCTCGGTTTCGATGCCCTCCACCACCACTGACATACCGAGGGTTTCCCCCAATGCCAGGGTGCTGCTGACGATTGCCTGGCAACGCGGTTCGCGGAGCAAGGTGCGAATAAACTCACCGTCGAGCTTGATCTCGTTGAACGGCAGCTGGCACAGGCGCTGCAAAGACGAATAGCCGGCACCGAAGTCATCGATGGACAACTGGCAGCCCATCATGCGCAGGCGCACCAGGGTTTCTAGGCTGGTGGCGGGGGCTTCCAGCAGGCCGCTTTCGGTCAGTTCGAAGGTCAGGCTGGCGGGCGACGCCTCGTGCAGGGACAGGATGCTTTTGATCACGGCCGTCAGGTTGCTGTTGGCCAACTGGCGAGCGTACAGGTTGAACGACAGGTCGAGCTTCAGACCGGTGTTTTTTGCCAGTCGCTGCACGCTCAAAGCTTGGTTCATCTGCATGAACAGCAGCCTATCGAGCAAGCCACAACGTTCCAATACCGGCATGAACTCCGCCGGCGACAGGATGCCGCGCAACGGGTGCACCCAGCGGCTCAGCACCTCTACGCCGCAGACGTCATCGGTATGCATATCGACCTTGGGCTGATACCAGGCTTGCAGTTGCTGTTCGTTGAGGGCCCAGCGCACTTCTTCTTCGCTGGCCAGGCGTACCGGCGCTGCCTTGGGCCGCGCGACACCAGGGCCACTCGACCGCTTTTTTAACAGGTTCTCCAGAGTGTGCGCTTGCAACGGCTTACCGAGGTCACCGAGCATTTCCAGTCCCAGCAACGAAACGATCTGCTGCACCGTGCGCCGCAGATCGGCCGACAATAAACTGCTGATAATTACCGAGCCGACCAGGCCCGAGTGCCCCACTTGCTGAAGAAATTCCAGGCCATCCATACCCTCCATGCACAAGTCGCAAAGGGCAATATCCACCCCGCCCACCTGTTGCAACACCGCCAGCGCCTGCACGCCATCCGCGGCCTCGAACACCTCGCGACAGCCCAGCTTGCGCAATAGGCTTACCGCGACGGCGCGTTGAAAATGATGATCCTCAAGTACCAGCACGCGTATGGAAAAACTCGTCATTGAAGTCGGCTCATCTGAAAGGAATAAGTCCGCCCGGGAATGAAGCCGGGCGCGTTGCGGCGGCTTAGCGCACGGGCAGCTTATGATCTGCGCAGTGGTCATCACGCCGCCGGGGGTGGCTTCGCTGCCCAGGCCGGGAACGCCCTGGCTGGCATCGACAATCGTCGAGACCTTTCATGCTGCAGAACCCTGTCCGCTTCGTCGGCGGCGCCATTCAAAGAGGCTCAGTATCGGAGTTGTTAGGAGTAAGTGACGTAGGAAAGCTGCCGGACTCTTGTATGAAATTTCCTGCCGGCAAGTGCTACCTCCTTTCCTAATACTCAGGCGAGGTAGTGTTCAAGACGTTCGCTGAGCTGCTCCATCTGCTGATGCAGCGCGTCCACCGCATCGGTCAACTGTGCGGAGTCCAGCCCGTTGCAGGCGGTCTCCAGATCTTCACAGCAGCGAACCAAACCCTGGGCCTTGATGATCCGCGCACCGCCCTTGACCCGATGCGCCAGGTCCGCAAGGCCTTGCAAGTCGTGCCGGGTGAACAGCTGCATCAGGCGCGCCATGTCCTGCTCATTGCTGGAGGCCAGATCGCCCAGCAGGCTTTTGATCGAGGTCTTGTTGCCTCCGGCCAAATGTTCCACGCTGGTCAGGTCGATATCCTCATCTGCCGAAAACCAGGGTTGTGCACTCCCCTGCCCGGTTCCCAGGCCTGCCAGGCTTGCACTCAAATCCTTGAGGCTGATGGGCTTGAAGAGGCAGTCATCCATGCCTGCGACCTGGCAGCGGCCCTTTTCCTCCGGCTGTGCATTAGCGGTAAACCCCAGAATCAGGCTCGGCAGCAGGCCGCGGGCAGTCTCCTCGACTCGGATCGCACGGGCCAGTTCGTAGCCGTTCATCAGGGGCATATTGCAGTCGGTGATCACCGCATCGAACTGCCCGCTCCGCCAGGCGCGCAATCCATGGGCGCCATCTTCGGCATCCTCGACCCGGTGCCCCAGGTAATTGAGTTGCTGGGTGAGCAATTGGCGGTTGGCCGGGTAGTCATCGATCACCAGGATGTTCAACGCGCGGCTCGCTGTTGCCGGCTCGCCCTCGACCGGGACGACGTCGACCAAGGGTTCAAGCGTGGTCAGGTCCAGCCTCACGTCGATGCGCGTACCTTTGCCCAACGTGCTGTCGAGGGTCAGGCGCCCGCCCATCATTTCGCATAGTGTGCGGCTGATGACCAAACCCAGGCCGGAGCCGCTGCGGGCAGACTGGTCATTGTTGCTGGCTTGGATAAAGGCGCTGAACAGGCGCTTCTGGTCTTCTTGGCCAATGCCCATGCCTGAGTCCTCCACCTGCAGCCTCATCCCCAACGACTCCGTGCCCGCATGTGTTCGAACACTTAAGCGCACGTGGCCCTGGGCCGTGAACTTGATAGCGTTGCTCAGCAGGTTGGACACGATCTGCTTGAAGCGCAGCGGGTCGATCAACACATCACAATTGACGCCTGCATCAAGGTCCAACTGCAGTTGCAGCTGTTTCTGCCGCGCCAGGCCTTCAAAAATGCGCACCACCGACTCCAGCAACTCCCGCAGGTTGGCGCGCTCCGGGTTCAGGGATAAACGCCCGGACTCGATGCGGGCGATGTCGAGGATATCGCCGATCAGGTCCAGCAAGCCGCGCGCTGCGCCGGAAGCAACTTCAATCGCGAAGCGATCCATAACGCCCTGGTCAGCCTTTTTCGTTGCCAGTTCGAGCATGCCGATCACCGCGTTTAGCGGCGTGCGGATCTCATGGCTCATGGTCGCCAGGAACGTGGTCTTGGCGCGGTTGGCCGCGTTAACGTCCTCCAGCAGGCGCTGGCGTTCGCTGATATCGATCCAGCCAGCGATCATGCCGCTGACCTCGCCAATGCTGCTGCGGTACGGCAGCATCCAGTGGTAGATGGTCAATACCCGGCCGTCGGGCATGATCAGGCTGCGATCCTGTAGCCGCGCCTCGCCGCTTTCCATTACCTCCATGTAGTCACGGTGATATGCGATAGCCTCATCCGGGTCGCTCAGCACACCGTCCAATACGGTCTTGCCGATCACCTGCTCACGCTCGACATTGAACACCTCCAGGTAACCGCTATTGCAGATCAGCAGCTTGCCCTCGCGGTCCCGCACATAGATCGGGTGCGGTGTACCGTTGATCAATACCCGCATGAACTCAACCTGGTCGCTCAACGCTTGTTCGGCCTGCTTGCGCTTGCGCATCAACATCTGCAGGTATGCGATCCAGCCCAGGGCAATCACCAGCAACACAGCGGCAATCACAAAGCCCTGGAGGATTGCGCTGCGGTTGCGCACCCAATAGCTGTCGCCCACCACCATCTCGCTGCGCCAGCGGTTGGTCAGCTCGCCCATTTCCTCTGGGGCGATGCTGAGCAGCGCCTTGTCCAGGATCGAGAACAGTTCTAGCGAACCGCGGGCTGTGGCAAAAGCCATGCGCGAGTTGGTAACGCCCACCGTGCTGGTGATACGTAAGCGATCGCGGTATTGCCGGGAAATCATATAGCGCGCGGTAATCAGCGAGTTAACCGCTGCATCCGCCAGACCGCCGGCAACCATGGCCATCGCGTCTTGGGCGTTTTGCGCATCCACCAGGAGGATGCCCGGGTATTGCTCAATAAGCATGTCACGGATGTCATTACCACGGATCACCGCGAGTTTTTTGCCGTTCATGTCGTCCAATGTATTTGGACTGCCGGGGGTGTTGCGACTCACCAGTACAAACGGAGTCTCCAGGTACGGCCGAGTGAAGCGCAACACGACCTCGCGCTCTTCACTGGGGGTCAGGCTGATCAACAGATCCGCATTATCAGTGGTGATGGACTCAATCATCTCTTTAACCGAGTTCACCCGCTGCACATCGAACTTCAATCCGGTGCGTAACGCGACCTTGGCCAATACATCAGCGCTGATGCCGCGGAACTCGCCTTCGTCTGTGTAGAACGATATTGGCAAAAAGCTGCCGTCCACGACCACGCGTAGCCGCGAATGCTTATCTAGCCAACGCTGCTCACTGACGCTGAAATGCAATGGATTCTGACCGCGCATGCTCACGCCTCCGGCGCTCCAGCGGCGCAGGATGGTCTGGCGCTCGGTGACCGGAATCGCGGCAATTGACGCGTTGAGAACGTGCAGCAAGCGCGCGTTATCCCGCTTGACCGAAAAGGAAAAATTGCTGACCTGTATGCGCGAGAAGTCGGCCAGATTCACATTGTTCAGGTAATTGCTGTTGATCAGGTAGTTGGCACTGATCGCATCGCCCAGGTAAACGTCGGCCTGGCCGAACGCCACGGCGCCGATGGCGCTGAGGGTGGACGGGTATAACTGCAAATTGGCCTTGGGGTAAAAGTCTTCCACGGTTTTGGGCGGCAGGTAGTGGTAAAGCATCGCCACGCGCTTGCCGGCCAATTCCGGTTCGAGGTTCTGGCTGTCGCCGACGCGGGTGACCAGGGTCGGCAGGTCCTCGGCATAGGCATCAGACAGCTGAAGCTCCGGGTCTGCTGCCTCAAAGCTATTGGAACTGCCCAGCATATCGACGTCGCCAGCCTTGAGCGCCGCCAGCACCTCATCCCGCGAGGCGTACCGCTGAACCCGGACGTTGACGTGCAGCAGTTGCGCTATTAACTGCGCATAGTCGGCTGTGAGACCTTCATACTCCTCTCGGTTACTGGTGATGCCGAATGGCGAGTAGTCCGGCGCTGAAGCCCCCAACACCAGCGTGCCCTTGTTACGCAGCCAACTCCAGTCGCCCTCGTCCAGGCCCACACTGTAGTCGTTGACGTTGGAGCGCCCATGAAGCTTAAGCATTTGCGATGCCGCCAGGGCATTGCCCAGGGAACCGAGCAATAGCAGCCCCAGCAAGCCGTGCCTAAGAAGAGAGTTCATTCAGATAAGGTTATTGCGTTTGGCAAAGTCGGCCATGTACACCACCGATTTGACGTTGAGCTTTTCGATCAGGCGGGTCTTGTACGTGCTAACGGTCTTGTTACTGATCAGCAGCGCGGCGCCGATTTCCTTGTTGGACAAACCCTGAGATAGTTGTTGCAAAATGGTCAGCTCGCGGTCGGAAAGGCTCTTGATCAGCTCGTGATCTGAGGCCTCGAAATCGCTTGCCCGTACCGAGTTGGAGGCTTGGTTGGGGAAAAAAGTATAGCCGTCCATCACTGTCCTGATAGCTTTGGTCACCTCCTCCATGTTATTGGTCTTGGAAATAAACCCTGCCGCACCGGCTTTCATGCAACGCATGGAGTAGAACAGCGCCGACTGCGAGGTGAACACGAGGATTTTGCTCGGCAGGCGCAGGGATGCGATGCGGTTGAGCACCTCAAGGCCGTCGAGCTTGGGCATGCCGATGTCGAGAATGATCAGGTCGGGAACGTGCTTGCGTGCCAATTGCACCGCATCCGCGCCGTTATCGGCCTCGGCGACGACTTCGAACTGAACCTGGCTAAGCAACATCTTAACCGACGAGCGAATGAAGGGATGGTCATCCACAACCAAAGCGGTGTACATACAACCTCCTAGTTAGGCGTGCCGAAAGGCCCGTTGACTCAAGCAACCTTGGCGCAAAAAAAAGAACGAACAAAAAATCAGCCGGCGCGTCGCTAACATTACACGACCACAAATGAAGCGTAGGAAAATTCTGAAGTTATGCCGCCTAATCCTTCGGCGAACTTAACGGCTGCACACTCTCCTGAGCCAGCCAAAGCAAGAGGTCGTGGCCGGTCATTGGCCGGGCCAGGAAAAACCCTTGCCCCACCTCGCAGCCCAAACTGACCAAGGTATCTCGAATATGCTGGTTACTGACGCCTACGATCACCAAGCTCATATCCAGCGACCGAGCCAGGGCCAAGGTGCTGCCGACCAAAGCCTGGCTGCGCGGCTCATTCAACGTGCGGGTAAAGTCGCCATGGAGCTTGATCTGGTTGAACGGTAATTGGCACAGCAACTTGAGTGACGAGAAACCCACGCCGAAATCATCAATCGACAAGCCGCAGCCCATCAAGCGCAGGCGCAGCAGGTTTTCCTGGATGGGGAATTGCAGGTCCAGCAAGCCGTTTTCCGCAAGCTCGAACACCAGCGCCGACGCGCACAGACCGTGGCGTTGCAGGGCGCCCTGAATATGATCGATCAGGCCATGGTGGGCCAATTGCGAGGCATGCAGGTTAAAAGACATTTCGAGGACGGTGCCCTGGCGATGCAGTACGGCGAGCAATTTCAGCCCTTGTTCCAGTAGCTGTTTGAACATCTCATCGATCAGGTCATAGGCCAGCACCGCCGCGAGAAAGTCCTTGGGCAACAGCAAGCCCCGGGCCGGGTGTTCCCAGCGCGCCAGCGCTTCAACACCGGCAATGCTGCCATCGTTCATCATCCGTTTAGGCTGGAACCAGCCTTGGAACTCACCCAGGGCCAGGCCTAGTTGTATTTCTTCCTCGCTGGGCAGCGGGGCCATTGCCAGGGGCTTGAGTGCGGCTGGCGGTATCGAGCGATAGCGTTTAAGCAGGCGCTCCAGCGCTTGTGGCTGCAACGGCGTGCTCAAGATACCCAGCAGTTGTACACCCGATAAAAACTCCAGGTGCCCCAGCGCCCGGCGCAGCTCCGGACGCAGTTCGTTGGACAAGCCCACCGCCTGCACCAGGCCGATCTGGCTGGCATAACGTAGGAACTCCAGCTGCTCGGAGCCCTTGTCGCTCAGGTCGCACAGCACGATATCCACGCCGCCCGTGCGCTGCATCAGGCTCATCGCCTGTTCGTTGTTGCTGGTTTGCAACACCTCTCCCATTCCGAGCCGTCGCATCATGTTGATCAGGGCCCTGCGCTGAGAATTGTGGTTCCCCAGAACTAGGACGCGTAGTGAGACCATCATAATTAACCGTTTTGCAGATTCGAAGGCCCTCATTGTGCCGCGTATGGTGAACCTCCAACGAAGGAAAACGCCGTGCGGCATGTAAGAAATTTCCCAGCGCCTTAAATGACATTCATTAGAAAAGCTAGTAGTGATGCCAATGGCATCACGGGAAATTTTCCACAAATAACAGGGACGGAACCTAAAGTTAGATACCGTTAACGCACTAGGATTACGCAGAAAATGAACAGTAACGCACGAAATATTCCGGCCCCCACAACCCAAAGCGGCCGCTCTATAGAGGGCTGTAATCGGCAAATAGCACACGGACAGGTAGACGAGTAAACCTCGCCTCCAGGGACTCGGTTTTTTCAGTATCGGGTATCGAAGAGTGACGAGACTGTCCTCTTCTGGCCGAAAGCGATCATGGGCGCCTCATGAGTGTTTGGTTTTTGAGTAGCTTGTGTTCATTCGACGGGACACCGTGAGGGGGGCAAAAACAGCTCCAAAACCAAATTCTCTCCTTGCAGAATACGGCCTGTAGATTGGTCGGTATCCGCGAGTAATAAAACGCCAGAGCTTCAGGCTTGATGAGTTTCAGAACGCGTACACCTGCACCGCGAAAAATGCGCGGGAAATCTCCTACAGCTCTCCGGGAGCGTTCCTAAAGATAGGTCCGTAAGGGAGATGTAAATTGCAGCCTCATTCTTCAAGCCTTAGGTGAATGCTTATGAAGCACCATAATGTAGTCCCATTGGCACCGCACCATTCTCTTTCAACAAACTAGCGCTGGCTTGCACGTTGACGCTGCCCATTCAGATTTGGGAGACACGCAACCAGTTGCTGACGGCAAAAGCAAAAAGGTTTCGGGTAGCTGGGTAAAATCACCTGAGTTAAAACTAATAGAATAGAGACGATTCCAACCATAATGGAATACTGAACCGCCATGCATAGGCGCCAGGTGCCTCCGAGTGCGCTACCTAAGCAATCCGATCCGCAAAGGACAGGCCCATATCCATAAGTTTAGAGAGGCTATCACTGCATGATTTCGACGACGATCGTCTTCGAATCATATAAACCTCGATATCAAGGGTAGTATTTTTTCACCTAGGTATTGAAATCAGAGCGTTTCCTAAACCGTAAAAAATTGGCGTCAAATGTTAGCCATCGCCAGCAACACTGGCGAAAGGCAATAAAACAGCATCTCGGCAGCCTGAAAATTGTCCTACAAGGTAGTCAAAGGTTTTGAATTAACTGAAATTTCACTAGCGCTTTTCGTTAAGCCACGCACGCTTATTTATGAACTACTATCAAGCTCAATGAAGGGGGTACGTGACATAAAGACGAATATTTTTTTTCTTAAAGCTTTTCGCAACATAGATCTAACACCTCACGGATTGAGGCTTGATAAATTTTCTACATGAGCCCTACAAAATGCAAATTCGCAAAAAAACTCTTTTGCTAATGGCGATGAGCCTTTCTGGATTAACTTCTTACACCGTCAAAAGTGCAGACCTAATCGACGCGGGAACATTTGGTGGCAACCAATCCCGTGCATATGCAATCTCTGCCAACGGTGCCGTTCTTGTTGGGTTTTCGAGAATTTCTGATGGCACCGCTCACGCTTTCAAATACACCGAAAGCGGTGGAGCAGTCGACCTAGGAACACTCGGAGGAGCTTCTTCAGTAGCACAGGCAGTTTCCGCAGACGGGGAAGTTGTTGTGGGTTTATCGCAACGAGCAGATATCGGCCCAGGAACAACATCGAGACACGCGTTCAAACATCGCGATAGCACAGGTATGGTTGACTTGGGGGCTCTTGGACCTGATCCGCTTACCGCTTATTCGGAGGCCACGGCAGTATCTGCCGATGGCGAAGTTGTAATAGGATATTCAACTCTTACTCCAGGTATCGAACACGCCTTCAAACACCGCGATAGCACTGGCATGGTTGATCTAGGAACACTTGGCGGTGATACCTCCTACGCTGTAGGTGTTTCGGCCAACGGTGATGTTATTGTCGGAAACTCTGACACAACGAGTGGCAACAAGCATGCCTTCAAACACACGGATAGTTCTGGCATGGTAGATTTGGGCACGCTTGGAGGGGACACCTCGACAGCCATTGCGGTCTCGGCTAACGGCGCGATCGTTGCTGGCAACGCGGATCTTGCAAGCGGCGATCAACATGCTTTTAAGCACAGTGATAGCACAGGCATGGTAGATCTAGGTACGCTTGGAGGTACAACCTCGACCAGCACGGCCTTGTCTGCAAATGGAGAAGTGGTTGTTGGGAATTCAACTCTAGCGAATGGTAACGAGCACGCTTTCAAGCACAGCGATAGCACAGGCATGGTAGACCTCGGCACACTCGGAGGCAATAGCTCATCCGCGGCAGCAGTTTCAGCGGATGGCGCAGTGGTTGTCGGGAGTTCGGACATTGCAAATGGCGACCGACATGCTTTTGTATTTCAAGATGGCACAGGCATGGTAGACCTCGGCACTCTTGGCGGGGCTAATTCAGAAGCCACTTCGATTTCTGCGGATGGCAAAGTTGTTGTCGGTAACAGCGATACCGCTAATGGCGAGTCGCATGCTTTCATCGGTAAAATTACCGAATCGCCTAAACTTGTTGATGTAGATAACTCTTATACAGGGCTGCTGAAAAACAGAAATCAACTTAAATCAGTTCTCAATTTGCAGAACACATTGATTTCTGACGCCTTGGGCTATGATTGCACAGTGTTTGGCGAAGACAATATCTGCGTTGCAGTTGGTGGAGGGTACAGCCGAGTCGATAGCCCCACCGCGTCACGTTCAGGTATCAACCTGCGAGTAGCGTATCGTGTAACGCCTCAAGTACGCATAGGGGCGTTTATAGATCAAAGTGTGAATGATAGCCTCCCGAGTAATTACAAAGTCAAAAATAGCCAGCCCATGATGGGAGCATTCGCTGCGTGGTCAGCTCAAGAGGATGGTCTGGGCCCGAAGGTCAAAGCCTCATTTGCTTTTAGCAAGTTGGAAACTCGGATTACGCGCACCGCACTCGCTAATACAGAGTCAGGTAGAGGCACTAGTTCTGTTGATGCTCAGGGTGTAAAACTAGAAGGCTCATATGGCATCGCTATAAATCAGTCATGGAATATCAATCTTTTCCTTGGCATCAAACATACCAAGGCTCAGCGTGACGGTTATACGGAAAAAAGTGGAGCAGACTTCCCTATAACATATAAAAATGTCGCCAGCAGTGCCACCACACTGTTCACAGGTGCAGAGTTACTAGGCAAACTCACCCCCAATGTAACACTTGTCACGCGCGCAGGCATCGAGCAAGACGTAAATCGTTCAACTGATGATTATACTAGCCGTGCCGAATATTTGGGCGGATTAAATATGAAGTTTGCGGATGAGCGGAAAACCCGGGCTTTCGCCTCTGTAGGCGCGGAATATCAATTAACGAGAAGTGGGGTTATAGGCGTTAACTTAAGCGTTGCAGAGCAACCACTTGACAGGTCACTAGGTTACGGCATCAATGCTTCCTACTCAATTGGGTTTTAAAAACCACCAACGGCAATAGGTTTGAATATTTATTATTTGCGCTAACAAAAAATAAGTAACCAACATTAGAGCCCATCATTAAAGAGCCGACTGACGTGCCGCAACTTGCCGGCACGTCAGCAACCCACAAAAACACCTACTTGAAATAACACAATAACGAACAATGCAATTTTCAGCCTCGGCTTTTCGCGCCGCATCTGTAAGTGGCATTACCAGGCCCTCAATTTGAACAAGTGATACAGGTCCTAGCTGAACTTATAAGGATTTTTTTGCCGAGAAGGTGACCGTATCGGAGTAAGACGCCTTGCTAGGCTGCCCCTTTTACTTCTGTGTAGAGACCTCTTTGGCATAGGCCTGACAACCACGCAGGGCGATCAATCCTTGGTTGCCGGCATCGGTAATTCCGATAATTCGTTGAGCATGCGCTGGGTCAAGTTGGGCTCTTGTGGTGCCATGAACCACGCGGCCGGTGGCGGTGGTGGTTGGCACTGAACAGCTGCTGGGGCATCGGTGTCGGCGAGTACAACTGACAACCGCAGATCAGCAGTGGCCAGGCGATCACGCAGGCGAGCTTGCTTCGTTTGCTCATCGGTCAGTTCCTTATGGTGGGTTTCATCTTTGTTCTGCAGGCGCTGCTCCAGGGCAAAACGCTTGTCCTGTTCGGTACGCTGTAGAGCTGCAGAGGCTTGGGATAACGGTAAGCGCTCCATGAACCCCACATTCAAAGTGCTTAGCTGATGCTGGATGCTGTGCTCCCGATTCTCTCAGGAGCCCGTTCGTCATGATGCGACCCGACGCTAAAGTCGAAAAAGCGTACCTCTATCCCAAGGCCGTGGACTTCCGAAAATCCATCGACAGCCTGGCCGCCTTGGTCGAGCTGGATATCAAGGTCGCGGTGTTCGACCCTGTGCTTTTCGTCTTCTGAATCGCCACCGTAATCGAGTGAAAATTCTTTACTGGGAGCGCAACGGCTTCTGCCTTTGGCTCAAGCGCCTGTAATCCGAGCGTTTTAAAACATCCCCCGACGCTACCGATGAAGCCATCGTATTAACTGTTCAGGAATTGAACTGGTTGCTCGACGGTTTTGACCTGTGGCGCAATCGCCCTCATCAGGTTTTAACTCCAAGATTCGTCGCCTGACGGGTATAATCCGGGGCATGATTTCGATGCCCGAACACCTTCCTGATGATCCAGAACTTCTCAAGCAAATGCTGCTTGATGCGTTATCGCGGCGATGTGATGACCGACGACGATTACGCGGGATATAACACGTTGGCGTTGCAACCGGGCGTGGAGCGTCTGGCGTGCATGGCCCATGCACGGCGCAAGTTCGTCGATGCGCAAAAAGTGCAGCCTCCAGCGCTTGCAACGGGCATTTTGGATATTCATCAGCAGGCGAAACAATTGCTCATCACTCAAATGGACATGTCGCAGCAGGCCGTGGGAGGAGCAATTTCATTACCACTGAAGTATGCCGCAAAGCGAGTCAGTGACCGTTATATTAACGGCATAGGGGATTGCAAGGATGGCGCCTGGGTCACCGTGCAAACCGATGCGTTATCTATGCAGAAAACCCTTGTAGTTAGCGTGTTCAGACCTACACCCAGTGGTATGCGTGTCACAGTCCGTCAAATTAAGTCTGGGCTATTTTTTCCTATCTGTGAAAGCCCTCCCATGCTTTACCAGTTTGCACGGCACTCCGAGCCAAAAGGGTAGAAAGGGGCACCTCAGAAAAGGGATTTCAAGGCACGATAGGCCCATTGCAGTCGTCATAACGGTGGGGGGGACCGGAGCGTGCGCGCCTGAGCATTATCGATAGCTGAAGTTTCTGTACCAAAATTTACCGTAGTATTCGATCCATCCTCTAATCACAGCGTTGTACCTGCGAGAAAAATCTCTCAGGTCATCCGCAGTGGATCGATGGATGCGCCAGTGTTTGATCGTATCTACCATTCTGCGCATTGCACGCCTCAGATGTATGGCTAAACCCTCTGCCCACCTTTGGCTAGGTGGGGTTTATGGATCGCTTACCTAACTTTAGCTTCTAGCCAACTCTACAAATATTGGAATGTCTCTAAGACGATCCCTCTCTTCATCACAACTTACCAAGTGACTTCAAGCCCCACTCGCCCGCTGATGCTATGTCCATCACCACTGCCGATGGTTTGGTTGTAGTCGGTTCCGGCAAAAGCGCTAATGCTCTCGGTGATTTTACCCGTTACGCCCACGCCGACCTGGGCCCAGGTCCCGCCCAAACTGGTATCCAGTGACACAGCATTATTGCCTTGCAACGCGCTAAACGTCGTACGGCTATCGGGGCCTATTTGCTGCCAAATATTAGCTCTAGCCCACAACGTCGCAGGTTGATCGCTGTTGACGTTCAGTTTCTTAGTCAAGCGCGACCCTACCCGAGCATACCCCGTCTTGGTATCGTCAAACTTGACCTTACCAAAGGTATCCTGAGCGCTATCCAGCGAGATCTGCTGGTAGATCAGTTGCGCTTGAGGTTCCACAGCCCAATTGTTGCCCAACGCTATTGGATAACCGCCTTCTACCGACGCTGTCATGCCGCGCCCCTTAGTTTTAAGCTTCTCACCCAATCCAGAATGAGTTTTGACATCGCTATAAACGGTACCTTGCAAAACGGAATCCACATACCAGCCGCTTTCCCCTTTGCGGGTCCAATAAGCACCCAATGATGTACCGTCCATCGAAGCTGAACCTGCGCGCCCACCCGTGACCGCATCCACACTGCCAGAAATGTCACCTCGCCCTACATAGATACCCGCCACATCAGTCGTACCATTGGGGTTCTTCGCACCATAGAGATCCTGCCCTACCTGGAAGCCTTTAATGTCGTAGTCATAGGAAGACCCTTGACCCGTAAAAGCACTATAACCAGACTTGCCTGCACTGCCTTTTTCCGCAAGCACGCGGCCCCAAGTGCTTTGTTTAACCGCTTGCTCCGTTGTACTTACAGGCGACTCAGCGCGGCGCTCATGATAAGTGCCCAGCATCGCTAAACCAAAGCGATTGGTAAGTGCAGGCAAGGCCATATTCAATGGTACTTCGGGACGATAGTTAGGCTGTGTAGATGGCTCACCTGGATTGCCTGGCTCACCTGGATTGCCTGGCTCCTCCGGATTGCCTGGATCAACCGTTGGGATCGTGGAGCGCAAATACCAATTACCATCGGTATTGGCCAACCCATGTTGCTGTAATGTGTATTCATACGCACCTGCTGCTACTCGGTTGCCCAAGGCGAAGGCTCCAGCAGCCGAAGCACTTGCATCATTAACATGCACCACTTCAATGCCATTACCGGTCGTCAGGGCGCCCAGGCCGTTGACATTATTCACCAATAGTCGCGTGGCGCCAGTTCCTAAAACCACTTTCCCCGCGATGAGTTTGTCGGTGATCGAGGCGTCATTGCCCAACTGCGTATTCAACGCCAATAAACCACCATTACTCGTATACGTGTCATTGACAGTTACAGTTGTGCCTAAAGCTCCCGCAACGTAAATGCTACCTGAGTTATTCAAACTATTAAGCTTTGAATTACCAGTAACTATCCACTGACTGGTCTGATCTAGCGATAACCAGTCGATTGCATTGGTACTACCCCGCCATAGGGAGCTATTAAACAGAGAGACGTTCGTTCTAGAATCTAGCAAGCCATCAGCGTTACTATCCGCATTTGCAGAAAATATTATGTCGCCTTGAGCATATGCACTACCGTCCAAGGCAAGGTTAACTAGGCTTTTTTCGTCCCCAATTGACAATAAAGTTCCATTGCCGCCAACAACTTGCGCGCTGTTCTGTAAGTTTATTGTAGCATCGCCACTAGCCACCATAGCGCCATATAAAGTGCTGCTCATAAGGCCACCCTGCATATTCAGAGTGCCTTTTACATCAGCTGCCCATGCATCGACGCCTTCAGCCCGGACTTGCGCGTTAAAAAGGTTTGCAGTTGAACCAAGGCTCGTAACATCGAGTATCTTTATACTTACGGCCCCTTGGCCACTTGTAAGAATACTGCTATCAATGACATTTACAACGCCTTGATTAGTGACAAATACGCCTTCTGAGACAGAACTATTTGTGGAGATTACGCCGCCGCTGAAATTAATTATACTTCCCGCGCCGTCTGCTAGAGCGCCTGCACTGGAGTTGCCGTTAGTCGTAACGTCGAGACCAATTGTCGAAATAACGCCTCCAGCCTGCGAGTATATAGCATGGCTACCAACACCAGCAGTATTTATAGTGCCACCACTTAACACGTTAATATTGGCTTGATTGCCCGCCAAAATTCCATATGCAGCACTTCCTGAGGTTGTTATCGAGGTTGAGCCATTAAATGTACCGCGGCTATTGGAGCCGTCGGCGAAAACACCTTGGGCGCCATCAAGGAAGGTGCTCAAATCGCTCGAGCCGGACGCTGTAACGGTTGCGCCATTGAGGATGCGTATTGCGGTGCCAGATGAACTTATAACACCATTATTATAACTAACAGAACTGCCCGGGTCACTCGTAAAAATACCATTAGGATTACTATTTCCGTTATTTCCAACCGTAGCAAATACGTCTTTCAGCGCAACAGTAGCACCTTGTACGCTAACGATTGCTGCTGCGCCGTCTGTGATTATTTTTAGTGGACCATCGGCGGTAATAATAGCTTTACCCTTCTCAGCATCAATGGCAGCTCCGCCTATACTTCCACCGCGGTGTATAATCGTGGTATTTTTACCGAGATTTATAACACTTCCATCACCATGTGCTGCTACTGCACTACTAAAAGGTCCGGTGCTATTGAAATTAATGTACATCTCATCAAGGACGTTGATTACACCGCCCGCCTCAGCAAAAATTGCTGATGAAGAACTCACCGTTCCCGTCTTAGTTAATTGTACAGCCGAACCGGTAATATTGAGTATGGATCCAACCCCAAAGGCCTTCAGTAATTCTATCCCATTACCTTGATAACTAGAGAGCGCAGCGCTACAGGTCTCTTGACTTGTGATATTAACTCCTGCACTTATGTCAGCCGGACATGCTGCTCGAGCATAACTAGAAAACACGATGGTGGCGGGCAATATCAGTACTGCCGCGACAGCAGTTCTAACAACATTCAGTTCTGAAAAAGAGATTTTATTTATAACCGAGGAAGGTAAAATTATTCTAATAATCGTTACTTTTGACTTGGATTTCATAATGAGCTGCTCCAGAATAAAGGTGTTCAAGGTATGAGGCTTCGAAAAGCACTTATAAGCTCAATCGCAGCATTGTAGTTGGTAGGATGGGTTTTGCAAGAGCTTATTTTTTGCCAGTCGTCGGGAACTTCTGTGAGTATTAACGCTATTCGATCCATAAACCCAACCTATCGAAAGGTGATGACTTGGTGTGCATTGGGAAGTCTGCCCAAAGACACAGTGCCGGCAAACCTCAGGTGTCCAAACATAACCAAATAGGCGGCAGAGATTTTCGCCAAACCCAACCCGTAATTGCGAACCATTGTTAACCTGCAGCCGTTTGAACAATTTTATCGCACTATATCACCGCCGACGGCGTGCGGACTCAGCGAGGCCTTGGTGGAGAAAAATATGCCCATCACCACGCGTCAACTGCTGCAGGTCTTCCAAAGTGCCGGCATGCAAACCGGCTTTTGGCCGCTGCACTGAACCAGGACATAGGCAAGTATCCAATCAACATCCGGCTCCGCCCGGGCCCGGCGTGAGTCATGCCTGTTACTTGCCGGGGGTCAAGTGCCTGACCGAAGTTCAGCAGTAATATTAGCGCCTGTCAAAGGTTTGATTAAGGTAACAATCACCCGCGTTCGCGATGAATTGACTGCTCAGTTGTGTAATTGCGCAGTCCGTTGAGCCTGCACTGTGAAAGGTGGGCCAAGCGGTGAAAGCCTCTATCTCGCGCCGATGAACGTCGATGACACGCCGTCGGTGATTTCGATGTTTGTCCCACTTCGATTGTCTGACCTGGCTTGCGGTCTGGCCGACCTGCAGGGCGATACCTCGACACTTTGCGCAACGATGGTACAATTTCATGTAGCTAAAATGACAAACTAGCCGCTGGTTGATCAGGCTACTTGAAGGCGACCTTTTCCAGCTCGATGGGAAGTCATTCTCGTGTATTTGGTGACCATGAATTGAAGAGCTTTTGAGGGCTTGTTCGGTGTTCCCATTTCTGGGTGATATCAAAATAGGTCGGGTTTTAGTTTTGAATGAATCTTGGAGAAGGGATGTCTACACCAATCTGTATCTGGCTTACTGGACTACCGGGGGCCGGCAAGACAACGATAGCTCGAGCACTGAGTAATGCCCTTCAGGTGAAGGGGACAAATTCGTTTATTTTAGATGGCGATGAGCTTCGACAAGGCCTGTGTTCGGATCTCGGGATGTCGATGACTGACAGGGCAGAAAATATTCGTCGTGCGGGTGAAGTCGCTAAGCTCATGGCTAAAGCGGATCATATAGTGATATGCGCCTTTGTTTCTCCCTATATAAAAGACAGATCTATCGCCAGGGAATTATTCCATAATGGCGATTTTCTGGAAGTCTACTTGTCGACGCCTGTTGAGGTTTGCTCACAAAGAGACCCCAAGGGCTTATATGCGAAGTTCAGGCAAGGCCTGATTTCCGGGTTGACTGGAGTCGACGCGCCTTACGAGGCTCCCCTTGACCCCGACATAGCTATCGATACGTCAATTTTTTCAATCGACGACGTAGTGTGCGCCATTCTAAAAAAATTTAATTAATAGAAGATGCGCTCTTCTTGCTGGAGATGCAGTTGATTATTTCACTGAAACATAGGTTCATATTCATCAAAGGTGTAAAGGTTGGTGGCACCTCAATCGAAACTCACCTCTCAAATGTTCTCGAGGAAGATGCGGTAGTGGCCAAGCTCCCAGAGGACTTGTTTCCATCTCATAAATATCGAAATTATCTTTCCCCTGACGGCACAGCTCAATTCATTGATCATATGTCGGCAACAGCGGTAAGATCCGTAATCGGAACTTGGCTGTATGAAAAACTCTACAAATTTGGCGTGATTCGAAATCCATTTGAAAAAATAATTTCGCTATTCGCCATGCGTCGTTTTGACGACCCCAGTTACACGCTCGATAGGGCGATTGCGGAGTGTGAATCAGAAAAAACATTGCTCTGTGATGGTGATTCAATGATCGTACACAGGGCCATTTTTTATGAGAGTCTTAACGCGCAACTCAAAGAAGTTCTTGACCAGTTGGGTGTTTCTTTTTCCGGAAATCTAACCTACAACGAACGAAGCGAAAGTCGGCAAAAACTTAAAAATCTGGAATTTCATCTCTCGTCGATACAGATACAAGAAATCCTGGAGAAGTTCAAATTCGAATTTGACCTTTACGCGGCTGCCGATCGTAGCATAGTCACACCGGAACCAGGCGTGAAGAAAATTGGCAGCAACAAATATTAAACCTGGGAAATCCTTACGTAAGTCATAAAAAGACTCGATTCTTATCAGGTTGGGAGCAAAAAACTTCCTCCCGCTCGAGATCAATAGGGCCCGCCAAGTCGCGGGCTTGTTGTTGTCGCCAGCGTAGAATTGACCCAGTTACCGAAACTTCACTGACCCAGGCTCCTGCCTTGTGAAACATTACCAGTGTTGGATTTTTGCCGATTGGTGTTGGGTCAGCGTGATGTCGGCCACTGGGTCATTTCGGCATTGGCGCCGACACCCACGCTATAAGCAGTCAATTCCTTGGCTTTTGGAGTCATTACATGACCGTCAAATTTCGTTCGGCCCGCCGCGATGATGCGCGCGAAATTGCTCGTTTATTCCAAATCACTTCTGAAGGGGCGTCGAATTACATCTGGAGCCAGTTGGCGGAGCCTGGGTGATCTGGTCCAGTAATTTTGGACATTCTTTTCGGTTCTCAAGCGGCCATCTTTTCTGCCGCTGCCGGCGAGTGATATCCGTTGTAGCTGTGGCGCCTTACATTGTTGTAGCGCGCCACATATCGGTTGATATCAACACGGGCCTCGAACTCTGAATCGTAACCGTCTTCAGGGACCCATTCGGATTTCAAACTGCCAAAGAAGCGCTCCATCGGGGCGTTATCCCAACATTGGCCTTTTCGACTCATGCTTTGCTTTAGCTCATGGGCCATCAGTTCGTCCCTGAATTTATGACTGGTGTATTGGCATCCCTGGTCTGAGTGAAACAGCACGCCTTTCGGTTGCCCTCTCAGCTCAACGGCCATGCGCAGCGATACACTTGCTAGAGTCGCATCGGCGACCAATGAGTAAGACCATCCCACCACCCGTCGTGCAAATAGATCCAAAACCACGGAGAAATAGAGCCAGCGTTTACCTATCTGGATGTAGGTGATATCTGCGCACCAGACTTTGTTGATATCCGCCACATAAAACTCACGGTCCAGCACGTTCTCAGCTATCAGCGACTCAGCGCCCGACGATTTGTACTTATGGGGTCTGCGTTGGCTGCTGGAGATCCCGGCTTCCTTCATCAAACGACTAGCCATGTAGCGTCCAACTTTATGCTCTACACCCTGCATATCCTTGGCGAGCGTTCGGGCGCCGGCTGAACCTTTTGAGGCTTTGTGGAACTTGATCAGCACAACTTTGAGCGCTTCGCGCTCCGGGTTGGTTTTCCCCTGGCGCTGACGCCAGGCGTAGTAGCTGCTGCGGTTGACTTCAAACACTCGGCAGCAATCCGAAATGCCATACTGTTCGCCTAGCTCGCTGATCAGAGGGAATGATCTTTGGAGTCCAAAAGCAGGAGAACACTGGCCTTTTTTAGGATTTCGATATCCCTTTCTTTCTGCCTGAGCAGAGCTTTGAGTCCCTGTATTTGTTTTTGGTCGGCGGTAATGGCCTTTGTGCCAGCTAGCGTTGAGCCTGTACGTTCTTTCCTGACCTGCTCAACCCATCGGCGCAAGGCTGTAGGGCCGATATCGAGGTTGGCACAGACCTCGGGAACAGGCTGATCTTGATCGAGCACCATGCTTGCTGCATTGAGCTTAAACTCGCTGGAATAGGACTTTCGCATCATCATGCACACCTTAGATTTGGGCGCCATCATAGCGCCCTATTGATGTGTCCAATTTCATTAGGCCAGATCAGGGCAAGACCTACTAGACGTCGGTGCCATCCGATACGCTCGAGAAGAGGTCGATTTCTCATACCAGAACTGCCTCATCGCTGAAGCCAAAGAGCGTGTTGTTGGAATGATGCATAGCTACGTGATGCGTGAAGATCCCACCACTCTTCCCACCTCCGACCCTGTGCTGGCGCCCTATTGCGAAATGGAGATCCCCGGCACACTCTATATTTCAAGCTTAGCGCTTCACGATGGCTGGCGAAATTTGGGCTTTGGAGTGCGCTTTCTTGAGTTCGCTCAGGTGCGCGCCGAGGAACTAGAGCTAAACGGCCTAAGCCTCATAGACTACGCGGCAAACACGGGAGCCCGGCGTTTCTACGAGCGACAGGGCTTCAAGATCGTAAAGACTTGCCAGGTCGTGCCCCATTCGATGATCCGCGTTACCGGTGAGGCCTACCTCATGCATCGGCCATAGATGACTTGGCCCGACGCATACGGTAGCGTCGGGGGATGTTTTGAAACGTTCGGATTCCAGGCGCTTGAGCCAAAGGCAGAAGCCGTTGCGCTCCCAGTAAAGAATTTTCACTCGATTACGGTGGCGATTCAGAAAGACGAAAAGCACAGGGTCGAACACCGCGACCTTGATATCCAGCTCGACCAAGGCGGCCAGGCCGTCGATGGATTTTCGGAAGTCCACGGCCTTGGGATAGAGGTACAGTTTTTCGACTTTAGCGTCGGGTCGCATCATGACGAGCGGGCTCCTGAGAGAATCGGGAGCACAGCATCCTGCATCAGCTAAGCACTTTGAATGTGGGGTTCATGGAGCGCTTACGATCTGGCGAGCATTCTCGCCTAAATGGGTGTCCGGTTTCATTAGACCACTACAATTTGCCGATCGACAACAACGCTGCCGAACGTGCGATCAAGCCCTTCGTCATCGGAAGAAAGAACTGGTTGTTTAGCGATACACCCAAAGGCGCGACGGCCAGTGCTCTACTTTACAGCCTGGTCGAGACTGCCAAAGCCAACGACCAAGAGCCCTATGCGTGGCTGCGCCACGCACTTGAGCGCCTGACACAGGCAACCTTGGTTAAAGATTACGAAGCCTTGCTGCCGTGAAATTGCTCGCCCGCATCGCCTCGCTAAGCGCGCCGCCTATTTTTGAACAGGTGGGGTTTATTAAGCGCTTACCAATCAAGAGCCGCAGTTCAGCGGCCTACCTTTTTGAATAGACGGGTATGGATCAGTTACGTAGATACCCATTAAGACTACTTATTAACCAGACTGTTGTAGATATCCGCGTAACCTTCAACCATCTCGTTAACACTGAAATGCCGCTCAGCGCGCTCAAGAGCGGCACGCCCCAGGCGATCGCATCGTTCGGGATCAGCCCAGAGTGAATCCATCGCCTTCGCCAAGGAAACCGGATCACCTGGGGCAACCACATAGCCTGTTTCCCCATGGATATTGATATAGGACGTACCTGTTCCGATTTCACACGATATCAGGGGTTTACCGTACATCGCACCTTCCAGAAGCGAGATGCCGAACGCCTCAGACCTTAGATGAGACGGGAAGACAAAACCTGTACACGCTTCTAACAGAGCCCCTTTATCCTCATCGGAAACAAGCCCGATAAAACGTACATTGCTGAGTTTCAACTGCGCAGCCTGCTCTTTTAAAGCACACTCTTGAGGACCACCACCCGCAATAACAATTTGACAAGACGTCAGCGCTGCTGCTTCCAGCAGGTACTCAAGGCCCTTGTAGTAGCGAAGCGTACCAACAAAAAGAAAGAACTTATCGCCTACCTGCCTCTGCCAATACTCTTTGCGGACGGCATTGTTCTCAGGAAAATAAGAGCGCGCTAAGCCGAACGGAATAACTTTAACTTTTTCTCTGAATGCCTTAAGTGTGTTACTGCTGGCGAGGTAGTTCGGTGAGGATGCAACGATTACGTCGACACTGGAGAGAAACTTGCGCATCAAAGGTGAGTACAGCGAAAGCAGGATCTTTTGCTTGACAATATCAGAATGATAAGTAACAACGGTAGGCTTTTTCAGCCGCGATAGAAAATGAATCACGTCCATGAACGGCCATGGAAAATGATAATGTACGACATCGGCTTGGCGCGCCAGTTTAACGAACTCCTTCAACGCTGAAAAAGACATCCCTGTGGACGCAACATTCAAATCCAAGTTCACACGATGCGTTAAGTGATTCTTGAATTTTTCATTATCCGCACTGCCTCGAGGACTTAAAAAGAGAACCTCGGAATCAATACCGTAACTTTTACCGCCCTCGGCGAGTTGACATATCACCTGCTCGACACCGCCCAGCGTGTCCGGATAATACGTCTTGAAAAAATGCAGAACTCTTACCATAGCGAACCCCAAGGTACCAAAAACAAATGTTCAAGATATTCTAAGAATCAGATACCTAGCTAGGTAACTTCTTTCACAGAGCCATGCCTAAGTTCAAAAATTCGATTGCAAAACTTCTCAATAAGTTCCTCTGAGTGGGAAGCAAATACAAATATCTTAGCAGACGAGATCAACCCCTCCATTCGGGCCTTGGCCTTTTCCTGAAAGCCTTTATCGCCAGTCCCGAACATCTCATCAACCAGCAGAATTTCTGGCTGGTTTGATGTGCTCACTGCGAACATCAGACGCATCAACATGCCGGAGGAGTAAGTCCGGACAGGGGCATTCAAAAAATTACCAAGCTCGGTAAATTCTTCGATAGAAGGCATCATTTTAACGACTGCCGATTTCGACATTCCGAGCAGCAAGCCGAGTCGGAAAATATTTTCATACCCAGACAACTCAGAATCCAGCCCTGCACCCAATTCGATGATGGTAGAAATTTTACCTTGACTCGAAATACTTCCTTGGCTCGGTGAATAAATGCCCGCCATCGCACGCAGGAGGGTAGTCTTACCCGCGCCGTTATGTCCCATCAGCCCAACTGAATCGCCATCATTGAGCTTAAAGGAGACTTGATCCAAAGCCGTAACAGTCATTACTTCGCCTGGATCCCGGGACAACAGCCCACCCGTACCGACGTTCACCAAGGTTTTTTTAAGCGACTTCCCTCCTCCGTTATAAACGGGATATTTAATCGTCACATTGTCGAATATCAGGTGAGCCATTTTTAAATCCAGAATGAAATGTGACGACGATGCTTGCCCAGCATGTAAAGCGTGAACATCCCCCCTACGCAGAGGGAAACAATACTTACCTGATAAACAAAAATGGGAGGCGCCGAACCCATGATCGGGTCACGAACCAAGGTTATAAAATAACTGAACGGATTGAGCCAGACAATTTCTTGCGCCATTGCAAGTTGGCTAGGACGAAAGATGACAGGACTCAAGAAAAACATCAGCGGCATGATCGCGCCTATTATCTGTTCGGCGTCTCGAAAACGCGCGCCCACCAATGCAACCAGGACAACAATCCATGCCAGATTCAAAACCACTAACAGCATGCCTGGTATAATAAGCAAGTGCACGTAAGAGAGTTTAACACCAAAATAAGCGATAACAGCTACGACCACAACGGCGTTATGGCATAAGTTAATCAGCTGTCGTAACAGCAACTGCAGCGGGAACACAAAGAACGGAATCTTTATATTCCGAATAAAATGTGCATTCCTTGAAAAGATGGACGGGGCTTCCAGAATACATCCAGATAAAAACTGCCATATGACCAACCCCACCGTCAGTGATGGAACCAGTTTAACCGGGTCATCTTTTAGCAGCATGCTCCAGAGGAAACCCAACCCAGCCACGCTGACGGCAGTACTGAGCACCATCCACCACGGACCTAAAATACTTCGACGGTAGCGCGCCTTCGTGTCTCCCCACGCGAAGAAAAGCGCCATGCCGAATTTCTTCATGCTTTGCGCTATATCGTGAAGACCTTCTCTGAATGGGGAGTTCACTTTAATCGTAACGCTATGACTATCCGTCATTTAGCTTGGCTACCTTTCACGTAGTTATCGGCTTGTGACTTGATGCTGAAGCGCGACTCATCACAGAAAGGCCTGCTGGTCTTGCCCGACTTCAAAAACATTTTTGTCTTGAGGGCCATCTCCATCGTATTACCGATGTCGAAGCGCTTAACGTTCTTATATTCGACAAGTTGAAATAACTCATCAAACGCGAACGAGGCGGAGCACAACACACGAGGCGACCGGTCTAGGCATATGGAAGCAATGCCTGAACCGTCTTGGCCATTTTCATAGTACGGCAGCCACGAAATATCGACGGAACCCACAACATCAAGGAAGTCGTTATCGTTCAGCTCGCCCATGAAATAGACACGACCTCTTAATTTCTTATTCCTTAGAACCAGTGCCTGCAAGTGTTCTAGATAAGCATCCGGATGACCATTCGCCTTAAGCGTCTGAGGGTGCTGGCGCCCGAATATCAAGAGTTTGTAGTTGGCGGGAAGTTGCTCCAACGCCTTCAACGCATCAACGTGTCCTTTATAAGCGCTGATATAACCGAACATACCAATCAGGACGTCTTCTTCAGCGAAGCCCGCGTCATGAACGATTTTATCGTAAGTCGCTGGATTTTCTACATAATTGATAGGCACCATTTTCAGCGGGTGCACGTCAACATTGTTGTAGGAGAAAAAATCGTGAATTTGCTTTCTGGCCCGCGAGGTATGCACAATAAGCCGAGCGTTCGACCGTGCAGAGTAGTCGATGATCTTCTTGTTTATATTAATGTGAACCTGCGCATACTTACCACCCAAGAGATCTTTAAAACCGCCTCTGATGTCAAAATGCAGGAACTTCTTGATTGCTGAGCGAGCGCCCGATTGAGCCGAGCCTACCAACCGTGGCGAATGGAGGGTCACCGATGTATTTTTATTAGCCGACACCATCTTTCTGAAACGACTGGTAATATCTTTTGGCAACGTACCGTAAAGGCCGGCTTCCATCTGAATATTGACGATATCATAATCTTTTAAACGTGCACATATATCCGCAATATGGGCGTCCGCTTTTTTACGAACATCAAGACTGATCGACTGGAGAAGTTTCAGGTCCAGCTCGACAACATCAACCTCAATGTTAGGATGAAAATATTCAACGCTGTCATGGACGATGCGTGTGAATGCCGCATTACCGCAGCTCTCAGAATAACTGGAAACAATCGCCATCTTCATATTGCTGCTCACACGCGGACCTCTATTACGTTTTTCGAATACCAATCGTAAAGTCGCTCAATACCGACCTCAAGGCTGACACGTTGAGTAAAGCCCAGCTGTTCCAGCTTGTTGTTGTCGACCACGCGAGATTTAATGCCAACGGGCTTATCAAGCTGAAACTGTATGTCGCCAACACCCGCCGCCTTGCAAACCAGCTCACTCAAATGCTTGATCGTAGTACTCTGCCCACTTGAGATATTCACAAGTTCAGGCGTCGAACCTTTGTTCATGCAAACAAGGATGGCATCCGCGGCATCTTCGAAGTGCAGGAAATCCCGTTCCGCGGAACCATCACCCCACACCATAAAGGGCTCGCCTTTAACTTTCGAGCTATGGGCTTTCATGATTAACGAAGGGATTACATGCCCGGTATTATCGTTAAAACGATCATTTTCGCCATACAGATTGGTTAAGACACCGTAAGTATAATCCAAACCTTTGGTATCTTTTAAAACTTTAAGATAAGCGAACGCATGCCGTTTTGACATGGCATAGCCGAACTCACCTCCGTGAGGAAGCCCATCAAAAAAATCGGACTCCACCAGCGGGATGTTTTTATACGGGAATGCATATGAAGCAACGGTCCCTGCAAAAAATACATAGCTCACAGGATGGTTGTTTATCGCAGCAAACACATTAGCGTTAATTTGCGAGTTCTCAGCCAACGAACGCATCTGATTGTCAAGATTACCTTGCAAACCGAATACGATAGAAGCCAGATGCAATACTGCATCTGGCCGATGGTGCGCAAAATAATCGTCAACGGATCTGGTATCCAATAAATCCAGATCGTGTCTTGCGGGTGACAGTACGTTGCTAAATCCCTGACGGGCTAAGGCGGCGACGAGCGCTTTACCCAAGCCGCCCCCAGCGCCCGTCACTAGAACTGTAGAGTTCTGATGGATCTTATTCATGGTGATTGAAATACTTGAACCCGTGCTTTTTAACCAACTCATCACGCTGCGCTTCTTTCAGGTCTTCGCGCATCATTTCCTGAACCAGCTCGTGGAAAGTCGTGGTCGGCGTCCAACCCAGCTTGTCTTTGGCTTTGGTAGGGTCGCCCAAAAGCGTCTCTACTTCTGCAGGACGGAAATAGACTGGATCAACTGCCACGATGCACTTGCCGGTGGCTACGTCGTAGCCCTTCTCCTCGACGCCCTTGCCTTCCCAGCGAATCGCGATATCGATTTCTTTGGCAGCAAGGTCAACGAATTCGCGCACAGAGTGTTGCTCGCCAGTGGCGATGACGAAGTCTTCCGCTACTTCCTGCTGGAGCATCAGCCACTGCATCTCGACGTAATCACGGGCGTGACCCCAATCCCGCAGGGCGTCCATGTTGCCCAAGTACAAGCACTCTTGCAGACCCAGCTTGATACGTGCCAGCGCACGGGTGATCTTACGCGTTACAAATGTTTCGCCACGGATAGGTGATTCGTGGTTGAAAAGAATACCGTTGCACGCATAAATCCCGTACGACTCACGGTAGTTAACAGTGATCCAGTAGGCATATAGCTTGGCAGCTGCGTACGGCGAGCGTGGGTAAAATGGCGTAGTTTCCTTCTGAGGAGTTTCCTGCACCAGGCCATACAGCTCAGACGTAGACGCCTGGTAGAACTTGGTTTTCTTCTCCAGGCCAGCGATTCGGATCGCTTCCAACAAGCGCAGGGTGCCCAACGCGTCAGAGTTTGCTGTGTATTCAGGCTCTTCGAAGGATACTGCAACGTGGCTCTGTGCGGCCAAGTTGTAGATCTCGTCCGGCTGAACCTGCTGGACAATCCGGATCAAACTTGAAGAGTCTGTAAGATCGCCGTAATGCAACGTCAGATCGTAGCCTTTGGCGTGTGGATCGGTGTACAGATGATCGATACGGTGCGTATTGAACATTGAGGCGCGACGGCGAATGCCGTGAACCTCATAACCTTTAGCCAACAAAAATTCCGCGAGGTAAGCGCCGTCTTGGCCGGTAATACCTGTAATGAGCGCTTTTTTCTTAGTCAAAATCCAATCCCTCTAGAATATTCTTTAATTTTCTAAAACTCTTCAAGCTAGGTACGGACTTCCATACCCAACCACAAATCATTCAATGGTCATGCGCGCCTACGTTACTCGACCATATACATCTTCGAAACGGACGATATCGTCCTCACCCAAGTAGTCTCCGCTCTGAACTTCTATTAAGACAAGATCAATAACGCCTGGATTCTTCAACCTGTGCTTATGACCAGCACGAATAAACGTCGACTCATTTGTGTTCAACATGAGTTCGGCTTGATCATTGACGACCACTGCCATCCCACTCACCACTATCCAATGCTCACTCCGGTGGTGATGCATTTGCAGTGAAAGCGAAGCACCCGGCTTGACAACGATACGCTTTATCTTGAATCGCTCGCCATTTTCCAGCGTCGTGTAAGTGCCCCATGGGCGATGCACGGTACGGTGCAACTTATGCAACGTATGACCGCTGCTTTTCAGTTGACCGACGATGTGCTTCACATCCTGAGCCTTGTCCCTGTGCGCGATAAGTAGCGCGTCAGCCGTGTCGATCACCAATAAGTCTTCGACACCTACCAACGCGGTGAGGCGATCTTCGCTCTTCACATAGTTGTTGCGTGCACCGTGGCTGATTACTTCGCCATCGAAGCGATTGCCCTCAGCGTCCTCGCAGGTGAGGTCACTCACAGCATTCCAGGAGCCAATATCCGTCCAACCGATATCGCACGGCACCACCGCGACGTTCTGAGAGCACTCCATAACGGCATAATCAATCGATATATCCGTTACCTTGGCAAAGGTGTCGGCATCGACCGTCAGACAGCTGTACCCGGTTGCCACTGCCACCCGCGAATGCGCCAAACATTCACTGACTTGAGCCAGGATCTTAGGCGCGTGTTTTTCCAGCTCGCCAAGTAGGGTCCCGACCTGAAAACAGAACATCCCCGAATTCCAGAAATAATTCCCGGCGGCGATATATGACTCAGCGGTTTCCAGGTCTGGTTTCTCGACGTAATTTTCGACTTTGAAACCACCGTCTACCGGCGTGTTGACACGAGCCTCAATATAACCGAAGCCGGTTTCCGGGTACTGCGGCCGAATGCCGAAAGTGACAAGCCAACCTTGCGAAGACAGGTGAGTGGCGCGGGCAACAGCTTCTGCAAACGCTGCGTCATCCTTAATCATATGATCGGCGGCAAGCACCAGCATATGCGTTTGATCACCATACTTCTCTCGCAACTGAAGAGCGGCAAGAGCAATGGCGGCAGTGGTGTTCCTTCCAAAGGGCTCAAGGATGTAAATCTGAGAGTGGCCTTGGGTATTAACGAGGCTATATTCGTCTTCAGTTTTGAAAAGGTGCTCGCGGTTGGTAACCGTTACTACCTCAGTGACACCGCGCAGTTTCGCTGCCCGCACGAACGTCTTCTGAATCAGATTCTGCCCATCCGGTAATGTCATGAATGGCTTCGGATGCGCTTCCCGGGAGACAGGCCAGAGCCTGCTGCCCACGCCGCCAGATAAAATCACAGGGATCAAATTTACATCCATATAAAACACTCATAAATGGCGATAACGTTTCACCACGAAGAGGGCCTGGTGGTCCTCATTCGTCCTAAGTAGCCGGGCATCCCTGTAAGCCCCATCGTCCAATGTTCTAATGCTGCACCTGAATCTGCTTCAGCCCAAAACTATACCAGAGAAGAGCGGAGCCATGAAACTCTGAAAAAGGCTGCTTGCCTGGCCAAACTCAGGCACTTCCGGGTATCGCATTTTAATAGGCTGTCGCGTGGTTTTGCACCACTAAAGGAGGCGCTTGAAGGGTACTCACAGCAACGGCGGAGGCTAATGATCACGGATCAGGCGGCAAACTGGGTGGCACCAGGCTGATCAACTGAAGAACCGCGTCACGAGGATCACCGCGCAGACCCACACAAGGGTAAGCAGAAATGAAAAATTTGCGAATCACTTGCCAGTCCATTATCCAATGAGAGCCCCAAGATTACAGTACGATCGACATGGGCACTTTTAGTTCAATGGGCCCAACACACCCGCCCGTTAAAAAGCAGGCTCGCACTAAACAGCGTCAAACTATCGGCGCCAGGCCCCAAGGGAGGCAAGTACCCACCTTTTTTTGATGCTATCGATGCTTAATGTTCAGCGCGCTGAACCTGTCGAAAAACAGACACTTCGCCCCTTCAATTATTTCATTTTTTTCCTATGACCTGAGTATTTCTGGGCGATTATCCCGTATTACAGGCGCGCCGCTCCTGTATCCAACAATCGTTTTCGCGCCATCCATAGGTTCGACAGATCGCATATTCAACCTTAGCCGGTAATTGCGCTTTTACGTAATTCGACCCCGTGTCGAATGTATCAATCCCTCTCTTTTCAGCGTTCTTTATAGCTGCTCGCGCGGAGCACAACCGACCTAAGCCACTTCCTGAACGCCCCCGATTTGCAGGAGAGGCAAAAGAATTTTCTCAACAACTCCCGCCTTCTGCCGATACCCCCTGAAAGCCTTGCGGATTGAACAACCATGCGTAATAACCAACCCGTTACCCAGCGCGAACGTACCTTTCCCGCTCAGCAACGGTTGATCTCCACCACAGACGCCAAAGGCGTGATCACCTACTGCAACGACGCTTTTGTCGAAATCAGTGGGTTCACCCGCGACGAGCTGATCCGTGCCCCGCACAACCTGGTGCGTCACCCGGATGTGCCGTCGGCCGTGTTCGCACACATGTGGTCCACGCTCAAACAAGGCTTGCCATGGATGGGCATCGTTAAGAACCGCTGCAAGACGGGCGATCACTATTGGGTTAACGCCTATGTGACGCCGGTCTTCGATGGCAACCAGGTGGTCGGCTATGAATCGGTGCGCATCAAGCCCACCGCCGAGCAGATCCGCCGGGCCGAAGCGCTCTATCAACGCATCAACCAGGGCAAGTCGGCCGTTCCTCAGCGGGACAAGTGGCTGCCGGTGTTGCAGGACTGGCTGCCGTTTATCCTGGTCAGCCAGCTCAGCTTCATGATTGGTGCGTCACTCAACTCCCACTGGGGCTTTGCCTTGGCGGCGGGGTTGTCTGTGCCGTTGGGCTTGCTGGGCCTGAGCTGGCAGCAGCGCGGCCTCAAGCGTCTGCTGCGCCTGGCGGAGCAGACCACGTCCGACCCGTTGATCGCGCAGATGTACACCGACAGCCGTGGTGCACAAGCGCGGCTGGAGATGTCGATCCTCAGCCAGGAAGCGCGTCTGAAGACCTGCCTTACGCGCTTGCAGGATACGGCCGAGCACCTCAACGACCAGGCGGCGCAGTCCAATACCCTGGCGCACAACAGTTCCAGCGGCCTGGAGCGCCAGCGCGTGGAAACCGAGCAGGTGGCCACTGCGGTCAACCAGATGGCGGCGACGACTCAAGAAGTCGCCAGCCACGTGCAGCGTACGGCTGATGCCACTCAGGAGGCCAATCGCCTGACCGGTCGCGGCCGCGACATCGCCGGGGAAACCCGCGAGGCAATTCAGCGGCTGTCGATCGCCGTGGGTGAAACCGGTGTGACCGTCACCCAACTGGCCAAGGACAGTGATGAAATCGGCGGCGTGGTTGATGTAATCAAGGGCATTGCCGACCAGACCAACCTGCTGGCCTTGAACGCCGCCATCGAAGCGGCCCGTGCCGGTGAGATGGGCCGTGGTTTTGCGGTGGTGGCTGACGAGGTCCGTCAACTGGCGCAGCGCACCGCTGAGTCCACCGGGCAGATTCATGCCTTGATCGCCAAGCTGCAGCACACGGCAGCCGCTGCCGTGCAAACCATGGACGCCGGGCATCGCCAGGCCGAAGAAGGTGTGGCGCGGGTGATGGAGGCGGATCAGGCGTTGGTGGGCATCAGTGAAGCGGTGGCCAATATCACCGACATGACCACCCAGATCGCCGCTGCCACCGAAGAGCAAAGCGCGGTGGCGGAAGAGATCAGCCGTAACATCAGCACGATTGCGCTGTTGGCGGATCAGACCTCGGAACAGGCGATGAACTCGGCGCAGTTGAGTGAAGAGCTGACCCATACCGCGAATACCCAGTATTCGCTGGTGGAGCGTTTTAACCGGTAAACCGCTATCGCGGGCGAGCCCGCTCCCACATTTGACTGTATTCACACATCAAAATGTGGGAGCTGGCTTGCCTGCGATGAGGCCCTAACAGGCGCTCAGAAACTCAGCTATCTTCCCCGCCGCAGCCTCCAGATGCTGCTCATGGCTGAACCCCGAGGCCTTCAACGGCTTCAGGTCATGATCCCCCGCCACCAGCCACATCACCTCGATGCTCGGCGATATGTCATAGCCTTCCACCGCCGCCCGATTGCCCAGCGCATCGCGCTCGCCCTGCACAATCAACGTCGGCGTCTTCAGCCCGGCCAGATGCTCGACCCGTGGTTTTTCCGGCTTGCCCACCGCGTAGAACGGATAACCCAGGCACACCAGCCCATCGGCACGCAACTCATCGGCCAGCAAACTGGCCATCCGCCCGCCCATGGACTTGCCGCCAACCGCCAGTTTCCCAGCGACATGACGTCGCACCTCGGCATACACCTCACGCCAACATTCCAGCAGCTTCGGCGCCGGGTTCGGCGGCCTTTTGCCCCCGTCCAAGCGGCGCTGCGCCATGTAGGGGAACTCGAAGCGCAACACGTTCACGCCATGCCCGGCAAGGCGTGCAGCCATGTCGTTCATGAAGGATGAGTCCATCGGGGCGCCGGCGCCGTGAGCCAGGATCAACGTCACAGGCGCGCGCGCGATAGACCCCGTCGCCGCATCCCACAACCAGCCGCGCTCCCGCACACACTGCGCCCATTGATCCCCGTCAATACTGGCCTTGTGCTCTTTGCCCATGCTTGCCTCGCTTTTTAGTCTGCCTATAACTCCAGCCCAAGTGCCGCATTTGCTTGGGTTGAACCGTGGATGGGGAACCATGAACACTACTTTAAGTACCGCCTATAACTACAAGGTGGTCCGCCAATTCGCCATTATGACGGTGGTGTGGGGCATCGTCGGCATGGGGCTCGGGGTTTTTCTCGCCGCCCAATTGGTTTGGCCTGCACTCAACTTCGATTTGCCGTGGACCAGCTTCGGCCGCTTGCGCCCGCTGCACACCAACGCGGTGATCTTCGCCTTCGGTGGCTGCGCACTGTTCGCCAGCTCCTTCTACTCGGTACAACGTACCTGCCAAACGCAGCTGTTCGCGCCGAAAATCGCCGCGTTCTGCTTCTGGGGTTGGCAGCTGGTCATTCTGCTGGCCGCGATCACCTTGCCGCTGGGCTACACCAGCTCCAAGGAATACGCCGAGCTGGAATGGCCGATCGACATCCTGATCACCATCGTCTGGGTCGCGTACGCCATCGTGTTCTTCGGCACGATCATGAAGCGCAACACCAAGCACATCTACGTCGGTAACTGGTTCTTCGGTGCGTTCATCATCACCGTGGCCATCCTGCACATCGTCAACAACCTGGAAATCCCGGTCAGCCTGACCAAGTCCTACTCCCTCTATGGCGGTGCGACAGATGCCATGGTGCAGTGGTGGTATGGGCATAACGCGGTAGGCTTTTTCCTGACCGCAGGCTTCCTCGGCATGATGTATTACTTCGTGCCGAAACAGGCCGAGCGCCCGGTGTATTCCTATCGCCTGTCCATCGTGCACTTCTGGGCGCTGATCACCCTGTACATCTGGGCCGGCCCACACCACTTGCACTACACCGCGCTGCCGGACTGGGCGCAGTCGCTGGGCATGGTGATGTCGCTGGTACTGCTGGCGCCCAGCTGGGGCGGCATGATCAACGGCATGATGACCCTCTCGGGCGCCTGGCATAAATTGCGCAGCGACCCGATCCTGCGCTTCCTGGTCGTGTCCCTGGCCTTCTACGGCATGTCGACGTTCGAAGGGCCGATGATGGCCATCAAGACGGTCAACGCCCTCTCCCACTACACCGACTGGACCATCGGCCACGTACACGCCGGGGCGCTGGGTTGGGTGGCGATGATTTCCATCGGCGCGCTGTACCACATGATCCCGAAAATCTTCGGACGCGAGCAGATGTACAGCCTTGGCCTGATCAACGCGCACTTCTGGCTGGCCACCATCGGCACCGTGCTCTACATCGCCTCGATGTGGGTCAACGGCATCGCCCAGGGCCTGATGTGGCGCGCAGTCAACGAAGACGGCACCTTGACCTACTCCTTCGTCGAAACCCTGGTGGCCAGCCACCCAGGCTTCATCGTGCGGTTGGTGGGCGGTGCGATCTTCCTCAGCGGCATGTTCCTGATGGCTTACAACACGTGGCGCACTGTGCGCTCGGCGCAACCCGTCGAAGCCGCCCCTGTCGCGCAGATGGCCTGAGGAGTCAGTGATGAAACACGAAACGATTGAAAAGAACGTCGGCCTGCTGATGCTGCTGATGGTGCTCGCCGTGAGCATCGGCGGCCTGACCCAGATCGTCCCGCTGTTCTTCCAGGACGTGACCAACAAGCCGGTGGAGGGCATGAAGCCCTACACCGCGCTGCAACTGGAAGGCCGCGACATTTACATCCGCGAAGGCTGTGTGCAGTGCCACTCGCAGATGATCCGCCCGTTCCGCGCCGAAACCGAACGCTACGGCCACTACTCGGTGGCGGGCGAAAGCGTATGGGACCACCCGTTCCTGTGGGGCTCCAAACGCACCGGGCCGGACCTGGCTCGCGTCGGCGCGCGTTACTCGGACGACTGGCACCGCGCGCACTTGTACAACCCGCGCAACGTGGTGCCGGAGTCGAAAATGCCGGCCTACCCGTGGCTGGTCACGGCGCCGGTCGACAGCAGCCACACCGAGACCAAGTTGAAAGTGATGCGCACCCTCGGCGTGCCGTACACCGACGACGACATCAGTGGCGCCGTCGCCAGCCTCAAGGGCAAGACCGAGATGGACGCGCTGGTTTCCTACCTGCAAGTGCTCGGCACTGCCATCAAGAGCAAGAGGTGAACCATGGGATTTGAATTCGATGCGGGCACCATCCGCGGCCTTGGCACGCTGGTGGTCGCCATCGCCTTTATCGGCCTGTCGTTGTGGGTGTTCAACAACAAGCGCAATGCGGAATTCGAGCAGGCCCGCCTGCTGCCCTTTGCCGATGAACCTTCTCCATCCGACGCTCAAGAAGAGCCTGCAACAAGGAGCAACCGGCCATGACTACCTTTTGGAGTACATGGATCTGCGTACTGACCCTCGGCAGCCTGATCGGCCTGACCTGGCTGCTGGTCGGCACCCGCAAGGGCGAGACCAAAGGCAGCGTCGACCAGACCATGGGCCACGCCTTCGACGGTATCGAGGAATACGACAACCCGCTGCCCCAGTGGTGGTTCATGCTGTTCGCCGGCACGTTGGTGTTTGCCGTCGGCTACCTGATCCTCTACCCGGGCCTGGGCAACTGGAAAGGCGTGTTGCCGGGCTATGAAGGCGGCTGGACCCAGACCAAGGAATGGGACAAGGAAATGGCCAAGGCCGACGCCAAGTTCGGGCCGATCTTCGCCAAATTTGCAGCTATGCCGGTGGAAGACGTGGCCAAGGACCCGCAGGCGCTGAAAATGGGCGGCCGCCTGTTCGCGTCCAACTGCGCGGTGTGCCATGGCTCGGATGCCAAGGGTGCTTACGGCTTCCCGAACTTGGCGGATAACCTCTGGCGCTGGGGCGGTTCGGCTGAAGCGATCAAAGCGACCATCCTGAATGGTCGCCACGCGGCGATGCCGGCCTGGGGTGAAATACTGGGCGAAGACGGTGTAAAAAACGTCGCCGCCTATGTGCGTCACGACCTGGCCAAGCTGCCATTGCCAGCCAACACCAGCGCCGACCTCGCGGCGGGGCAAGCGGCGTTCAGCACCACTTGCGTGGCTTGCCACGGCCCGCAAGGCCACGGCGTGGAAGCCATGGGCGCGCCGAACCTGACCGAGCCTGCCGGTTTCATTTACGGCACCAGCCTGGCGCAGTTGCAGCAGACCATTCGCCACGGCCGCCAAGGCCAGATGCCCGCGCAGGAAGTGCTGCAGGGCAATGACAAGGTGCACTTGCTCGCGGCCTATGTGTACAGCCTGTCCCACAACGCTGATGGTGCAACGCCAGAAAGCCAACCTGAGTAACCCGCTGACTGCCGCCCTCTCATCAGGGGCGGCACCGCTCACTTGTGGCGAGGGAGCTTGCTCCCGCTGGGCTGCGCAGCGGCCCCAAAATCCTGGGAGCGCTACGCACTGGAGCGCCAGCCCGGTCCAGCGGGAGCAAGCTCCCTCGCCACAGGTTCAGGTTAAGCGACCCAGTGTCGCACCCTTCCCGACACCCACTTTCCCCACCCGCCATTCGGGTCTACGCTTCCTGCACAGCGGACCGGTTTTGGCGCGCGCAGCCCGTGCCGTCGCAACCTGAAAAAATTCCTGTCCACTCGATCAGCTTTCGATTTCTTATTTTGTCCTTACGCCAAACATGGAAAGGGCGCAGAATCTGGCGTGGAACGCGTTGATACAGGTCAGCCATTGCGTTGCAATGGCCCCTCGCTTTCTACATACTTGCGACCGATTTTACCTATAAAAAAACCTAAACCGTGGAACCTTAGAATGAGCACAGCAATCAGTCCGACTGCTTATAACTATAAGGTAGTCCGCCAGTTCGCCATCATGACGGTGGTCTGGGGGATCCTTGGCATGGGGCTCGGGGTGTTCATCGCCTCGCAACTGGTTTGGCCGGAATTGAATTTCGGTTTGCCATGGACGACCTTTGGCCGCCTGCGCCCGCTGCACACCAACCTGGTGATTTTCGCCTTCGGCGGATGTGCATTGTTTGCCACCTCCTACTATGTCGTGCAGCGAACCTGCCAGACGCGACTGATCTCCGATGGCCTCGCCGCCTTCACCTTCTGGGGCTGGCAAGCCGTCATCCTCGGCGCCATCATTACCCTGCCGCTGGGCTACACCACCACCAAGGAATACGCCGAGCTGGAATGGCCGATCGCGATTTTGCTCGCCATCGTCTGGGTGACTTACGCCGTGGTGTTCTTCGGCACTATCGTCAAGCGCAAGACCAAGCACATCTATGTGGGCAACTGGTTCTACGGCGCTTTCATCTTGGTCACGGCGATGCTGCACATCGTCAACCACGCCTCTCTGCCGGTCAGCCTGTTCAAGTCCTACTCGGCCTACGCCGGGGCGACTGACGCGATGATCCAGTGGTGGTACGGCCACAACGCCGTGGGCTTCTTCCTCACCACTGGCTTCCTGGGGATGATGTATTACTTCGTGCCCAAACAGGCCGAACGCCCGATCTACTCGTATCGCCTGTCCATCGTGCACTTCTGGGCGCTGATCACCCTGTACATCTGGGCCGGCCCGCACCACTTGCACTACACCGCGTTGCCGGACTGGGCGCAGTCGCTGGGCATGGCGATGTCGATCATCCTGCTGGCGCCAAGCTGGGGCGGCATGATCAACGGCATGATGACCCTGTCGGGCGCCTGGCATAAGCTGCGCACCGACCCGATCCTGCGTTTCCTGGTGGTGTCGCTGGCGTTCTACGGCATGTCGACCTTCGAAGGGCCGATGATGGCCATCAAGACCGTCAACTCGCTGTCCCACTACACCGACTGGACCATCGGCCACGTACACGCCGGTGCACTCGGCTGGGTGGCGATGATCTCCATCGGCGCGCTGTATCACATGATCCCCAAACTGTTCGGCCGTGCGCAGATGCACAGCGTCGGGCTGATCAATGCGCACTTCTGGCTGGCCACCATCGGCACCGTGCTCTACATCGCCTCGATGTGGGTCAACGGCATCACCCAGGGCCTGATGTGGCGTGCGATCAACGATGACGGCACCCTCACCTACTCCTTCGTCGAAGCGCTGCAAGCCAGCCACCCTGGCTACATTGTGCGCGCCATCGGTGGTGCGTTCTTTGCCAGTGGCATGTTGCTCATGGCCTACAACGTCTGGCGCACCGTTAGCGCCTCGAACCCGGCTGAAGCTGAAGCCGCCGCTCAGATCGCTGTAGTGGGAGCCCACTGATGAAGCATGAAGTAGTCGAGAAGAATATCGGCCTGCTGGCCTTCTTCATGGTCATCGCCGTGAGTATCGGCGGCCTGACCCAGATCGTTCCGTTGTTTTTTCAGGACGTGACCAACAAGCCGGTCGAAGGCATGAAGCCGCGCACCGCGCTTGAACTGGAAGGTCGCGATGTCTACATCGCCAACGGTTGCGTGGGCTGCCACTCGCAGATGATCCGCCCGTTCCGCGCCGAAACCGAACGCTACGGCCACTACTCGGTCGCCGGTGAAAGCGTGTGGGACCACCCGTTCCTGTGGGGCTCCAAGCGCACCGGCCCGGACCTGGCCCGTGTCGGCGCACGTTACTCGGATGACTGGCACCGCGCGCACTTGTACAACCCGCGCAACGTAGTGCCGGAGTCGAAAATGCCGGCCTACCCGTTCCTCGTGGAAAACAAGCTCGACGGCAAGGACACCGCCAAGAAGATGGAAGTCTTGCGCACCCTGGGCGTGCCCTACACCGATGAAGACATCGCCGGTGCAGCCGCCGCCGTGAAGGGCAAGACCGAAATGGATGCACTGGTGGCCTACCTGCAAGGCCTTGGCACCATCATCAAAAGCAAACGGTGATCTTCATGGATATCGGGATGATTCGTGGCCTGGGCACCGTTGTGGTGATGGTGGCCTTTATCGGCCTGGCGTTGTGGGTGTTCAGCCCGCGGCGCAAGTCGGAGTTTGACGACGCGACCATGTTGCCTTTTGCGGATGATCCGCAAGCCATCAAGCACGTCGAGCAAGCGTCTAGGAGTAACAAAGAATGACTACGTTCTGGAGTCTGTACGTCACAGTCCTCAGTCTGGGTACCATCTTCGCCCTGACCTGGCTGCTGCTGTCGACCCGCAAGGGCCAGCGCACCGAACAGACGGATGAGACCGTCGGCCACTCGTTCGACGGCATCGAGGAGTACGACAACCCGCTGCCCAAATGGTGGTTCATGCTGTTCGTCGGCACCATCATCTTCGCCCTCGGCTACCTGGTGCTGTACCCAGGCCTGGGCAACTGGAAAGGCCTGCTGCCGGGCTACAACTACCTCGACAACGACAAGCAAACGGCCTTCGCCAACGGGCAGACCGGCTGGACCGGTGTGCACGAATGGGAAAAGGAAATGGCCAAGTCGGAGGCCAAGTTCGGGCCGATCTTCGCCAAGTTCGCCTCGATGCCGATTGAAGACGTCGCCAAAGACCCGCAAGCCTTGAAGATGGGCGGCCGCCTGTTCGCCTCCAACTGCTCGGTGTGTCATGGTTCCGACGCCAAGGGTGCCTACGGCTTTCCCAACCTGACCGACGCCGACTGGCGCTGGGGCGGCGAGCCTGCGACCATCAAGGAAACCATCATGAAGGGCCGCCACGCGGTGATGCCGGCGTGGGCCGAAGTCATTGGCGAGCAAGGCGTGGCCGACGTGGCGGGCTTTGTGGTGACCAACCTCGACGGCCGCAAGCTGCCGGAAGGCGCCAAGGCTGACGTGGCCAACGGCGCGAAACTCTTCGCCGCCAACTGCGTGGCCTGCCACGGCCCTGCCGGTAAAGGTACACCAGCGATGGGCGCGCCCGACCTGACGCATCCGGGCGCCTTCATCTACGGTTCGAGCTTCGCGCAACTGCAGCAAACCATTCGTTATGGCCGTCAGGGCCAGATGCCTGCGCAAGAATTGCTGCAAGGCAATGACAAGGTGCACTTGCTGGCGGCGTATGTTTACAGCTTGTCCCATGGGGACAAAAAGACTGAGGAGCAGTAAGGCCTTGGTAACGAAAATGCCCCGCATTGCGGGGCTTTTTCGTTTCTAACCTCTGACCGACTCAATGGGTGCATGACCGCTGGTAACGACAGCCTTGATGCCCCCCATCTACAAGTAGTAACGTAACTACATCCAGTCTGCCGAAGGGGGATTCCCCATGACCATCACCACCATTTCCAGCCGTGAATTCAATCAAGACACAAGCGGTGCCAAAAAAGCCGCCCGTCAGGGGCCGGTTTTTATCACCGATCGCGGCAAGCCTGCCCATGTACTGCTAAGCATTGAGGACTACCAGAAACTGACAGGCCTCAATGCCGACATTGTTGACTTGTTGGTGATGCCGGAAGCGGCCGAAATCGACTTCGAAACCGAACGTGCCGTGATCACTCACCGCCCCGTGGACCTCTCTTGATGTATCTACTCGACACCAACGTAATCTCTGAACTTCGTAAACCCCAGGCCGACGCAAACGTCGTCGCCTGGGCCAAAAGCGTCGTCGCGCTGCGTATGTTTATCTCCGCGATTACGCTTAAAGAATTGGAAACCGGGATACTGCGCATGGAGCGCAGAGACCCGGCCCAGGGAAAGGTTTTGCGTACCTGGCTCAAGCGTCACGTGATGCCCGCGTTCGATGCCAGAATTCTGCCGGTCGATGCCGCCGTCGCTTTACGTTGCGCCCATCTGCATGTGCCAGACCAGGCCAATGAAAGTGATGCGCTGATTGCTGCCACCGCTCTGGTTCATGGGCTTACCGTCGTCACGCGCAATGTCGGTGACTTCAAATCGAGCGGCGTTGCGTTGCTTAATCCATGGGACGAATGACCGGCCTACGTGCAAAAACCAGCCATACTTCACAAGTCAATTGATCCAGATCACATATACCATCAATTGATTTCCCCCAACGCGACCAAAGGTCGCACCCTTTCAGCCGTACCAGGGGCGTATCATTACGCCACTGCAACACCCTATTTTTGACCCCGGTTGGCACGTACTGGCCGAGGCAATCTCCACCGCCGTGGGATGCAATGATGAGCAACCAAATACCGGTACATGACGTTACCCCGCCTGCCAAAAACTCAAGTCAATCCGTCGACCTCTATGCGTCGCGAGAGAAAATCTACACCCGCGCTTTCACCGGCCTGTTCCGCAATTTGCGCATGCTGGGTGGTGCCGGGTTGTTCCTGCTGTACTTCGGCACGGTGTGGCTGAACTGGGGTGGCCACCAGGCCGTGTGGTGGAACTTGCCGGAGCGTAAGTTCTTCATTTTTGGCGCAACCTTCTGGCCTCAGGATTTCATCCTGCTTTCGGGCATTCTCATTGTTGCCGCCTTTGGCCTGTTCTTTATCACCGTGTACGCCGGGCGTGTGTGGTGCGGGTATACCTGCCCGCAAAGCGTGTGGACATGGATCTTCATGTGGTGCGAAAAGGTCACCGAAGGCGACCGTAACCAGCGCATCAAGCTCGACAAAGCGCCAATGGGCGCCAACAAATTCCTGCGAAAATTCAGCAAGCACACGCTGTGGCTGCTGATCGGTTTTGTCACCGGCATGACCTTCGTCGGCTACTTCTCGCCGATCCGCGAACTGGTGTTTGACTTCTTCACCGGCCAGGCCGATGGCTGGTCGTATTTCTGGGTGGGGTTTTTCACCCTCGCCACCTATGGCAACGCTGGCTGGCTGCGTGAACAGGTATGCATCTATATGTGCCCGTATGCGCGCTTCCAGAGCGTAATGTTCGACAAGGACACCCTGATTGTCTCCTACGACCCACGCCGGGGTGAGGTGCGTGGCCCGCGCAAAAAAGGTATCGACTACAAAGCCGAGGGCCTGGGCGATTGCATTGATTGCACGATGTGCGTGCAGGTGTGCCCCACCGGTATCGACATCCGCGACGGCCTGCAAATCGAATGCATCGGCTGCGCGGCGTGCATCGACGCCTGCGACAACATCATGGACAAGATGGACTACCCGCGCGGCCTGATCAGCTACACCACCGAGCACAACCTTTCCGGGCAGAAGACCCACAAGCTACGCCCGCGCCTGATCGGTTATGCCCTGGTATTGTTGGCGATGATCAGCCTGCTGGTCGGCGCATTTTTCATGCGTTCGCTGGTCGGTTTCGACGTCAGCAAAGACCGTGTGCTATTTCGCGAGAACGCCGAAGGCCGGATCGAAAACGTCTACAGCCTGAAGATCATGAACAAGGACCAGCGCGACCACACTTACGTGCTCGACGCCTCCGGCCTGCCCGACCTCAAACTGCAAGGCCGACGTGAGATCAAGGTGGCCGCCGGGGAGATTTTCAGCATGCCGGTAGAGCTGTCCAGCGCGCCGGAACAATTACCGTCGAGCACCAACGAGGTGGAATTCATCCTCAGGGATGCCGATGACGACAGCGTCCACATTGAAGCCAAGAGCCGATTCATCGGCCCTCAAGTCCGTTAATAAACAGAGAGCGAAACAATGCCCGTAGCGACTGCCGCAAGCCCTTGGTACAAGCACCTCTGGCCCTGGATCATCATCGGGATCCTGGCCTGCTCGGTGACCTTGACCTTGTCCATGGTGACCATTGCGGTGAAGAACCCGGACAACCTGGTCAACGACAACTATTACGAAGCCGGCAAAGGCATTAACCGCTCCCTTGACCGCGAACTGCTGGCCCAGACCCTGCAACTGCGCGCCACGGTGCACCTGGACGAACTGACCGGTGAAGTCGACCTGCACCTCACCGGCAACAGCAACCCGACCACCCTGGAACTCAACTTGATTTCCCCGACCCAGCCCGAGAAGGATCGCAAGATCAACCTGGCCCGTAGCGACAGTGAACCGGGCCGTTACATCGGCCAGGTCACCGACAAGGTCGAAGGCCGGCGCTTCGTGGAATTGCTCGGCGTGGAAGGCGACAGGACCTGGCGCATGTTCGAAGAGGAACAGGTCAGCCACGACAAAGACTTGCTGCTGGGTGATGAGCCGTTGCAGGGCGCTGAAGACCTGAAGAAGTAAAAAGCCTGCGCTTAGATCGTTCCCACGTTCTGCGTGGGAATGCAGCCATGACGCTTTGCGTCACAACAGCGGACGCCGAGCGTCCAGCGAGGCGTTCCCACGCAGAGCGTGGGAACGATCATCGGAACTGAGCCATGAGCAACCCAACCCCCTGCTACCACTGCGCCCTGCCCGTCCCGCCCGGCAGCCGGTTCACCGCCGTGATCCTCGGCGAGCGTCGCGAGCTGTGCTGCCCGGGCTGCCAGGCGGTGGCCGAGGCCATTGTGGCCGGTGGGCTGGAAAGCTATTACCAGCACCGCAGCGAAGCCTCAGCCAACCCCGAGGCGCTGCCGGTGCAATTGGTCGACGAACTGGCCCTGTACGACCGCGCCGACGTGCAAAAACCCTTTGTGCGCCACGACGGCGAACTCGCCGAAACCACCCTGTTGATGGAAGGCATCAGCTGCGCCGCCTGTGGCTGGCTGATCGAGAAACACCTGCGCAGCCTGCCCGCCGTGGCTGAGGCGCGGCTGAACCTGTCCAACCACCGCCTGCAGGTGCGCTGGGCCGACGGGCAATTGCCGTTGAGCCAACTGCTCAGCGAGCTGCGCCACATCGGCTACGCCGCCCACCCGTATCAGGCGGATCGCGCCACCGAGCAAATGGCCGGCGAAAACCGCCTGGCCTTGCGCCAACTGGGTGTAGCGGGGTTGCTGTGGTTCCAGGCGATGATGGCGACGATGGCCACCTGGCCGGAATTCAACATCGACCTGAGCCCGGAGCTGCACGTGATCCTGCGCTGGGTGGCGATGTTCCTGACCACGCCCATTGTGTTCTACAGCTGCGCGCCGTTTTTCAAAGGGGCCCTGCGTGACTTGCGCACGCGGCACCTGACCATGGATGTGTCGGTCTCCCTGGCGATTGGCGGGGCGTATTTGGCTGGCATCTGGACCGCGATCACCGGCGTCGGCGAGCTGTATTTCGACGCGGTGGGCATGTTCGCCCTGTTCCTGCTGGCCGGCCGTTACCTGGAGCGGCGCGCGCGCGAACGCACGGCCGCCGCCACCGCGCAGCTGGTCAACCTGCTGCCCGCCTCGTGCCTGCGCCTCAAAGAGGATGGCCAGAGTGAACGCATCCTGCTCAGTGAATTGGCCGTAGGTGACCGCGTATCCGTGCATCCCGGCGCGGTGCTGCCGGCAGACGGGGTGATTCTCGACGGCCAATCCAGCGTTGATGAATCCCTGCTCACTGGCGAATACCTGCCGCAGCCTCGGTGTGTGGGCGATGCGGTCACCGCCGGCACGCTTAATGTCGAAGGTGCGCTGACGGTGGAGGTCCGCGCGCTGGGCCATGACACGCGCCTGTCCGCCATTGTGCGCCTGCTGGAGCGCGCCCAGGCCGAGAAACCGCGCCTGGCGCAAATCGCCGACCGCGCGGCGCAGTGGTTCCTGCTGTGCTCACTGATCGCGGCGGCGTTGATCGGCTTGCTGTGGTGGCAGTTGGATGCCTCACGGGCGTTCTGGATTGTACTGGCCATGCTGGTGGCGACCTGCCCGTGCGCGCTGTCGCTGGCCACACCAACCGCCCTCACCGCCGCCACCGGCACCTTGCACAAACTCGGGTTGCTGCTGACCCGTGGCCATGTGCTGGAAGGCCTGAACCAGATCGACACGGTGATTTTCGACAAGACCGGCACCTTGACCGAAGGCCGCCTGGCACTGCGTGCAATCCGCCCCTTGGGCGGGCTGAACAGCGATGAATGCCTGAGCCTCGCCGCCGCCCTGGAAAACCGCTCAGAACACCCGATTGCCCGAGCGTTCGGCCGCGCGCCGCTGGCCGCCGATGAAGTCCTGAGTTTCCCCGCCCAGGGCCTGGAAGGTCGCGTGGGTGAACGCCAGCTGCGTATCGGCCAGCCCGGTTTTGTCTGCGAACTGAGTGGTTGCCCAATCCCCACTTCGCCGGACGAAGCCGGACAGTGGCTGTTGCTCGGCGACCGTGACAGCGCGCTCGCCTGGTTCGTGCTGGATGACCGCCTGCGCAGCGACGCGCCCGCCCTGCTGGCCGCGTGCAAGGCGCGCGGCTGGCGCACGTTGCTACTGTCGGGCGACAGCTCGCCGATGGTCGCCAGTGTCGCCCTTGAGCTGGGCATCGACGAAGCCCACGGCGGCCTGCGCCCCGACGACAAACTGCAAGTGCTGCAACAACTGCACAAGGAAGGCCGCAAGGTGCTGATGCTCGGTGATGGCGTCAACGACGTGCCAGTGCTCGCCGCCGCCGATATCAGTGTGGCGATGGGCTCGGCCACTGACCTGGCGAAAACCAGCGCCGATGCCGTGCTGCTCTCCAACCGCCTCGACGCGCTGGTGCAGGCGTTTAGCCTGGCGCGGCGCACCCGTCGGGTAATCATTGAGAACCTGCTGTGGGCCGGGCTGTACAATGGCCTTATGCTGCCGTTTGCCGCCCTCGGTTGGATCACTCCAATCTGGGCGGCGATCGGCATGTCCCTCAGTTCGTTGACCGTGGTGCTCAACGCCTTGCGCCTGACTCGCCAGCCGAGCGCGCCGACCCACAGTGCCACCTTAGTAACCCGCTCGCTGCCGGCTTGAGCCGCGCGGGCATGGAGTGCAGATGCCAGCTCTATACGTGATGATTCCGGCGGCGCTGCTGTTAGTGGGCGTGGCCATCTACATCTTCTTCTGGGCGGTGGACAGCGGCCAGTACGACGACCTCGACGGCCCGGCCCATAGCGTGCTGTTTGACGACCAGGACCCGAACCACCTGGCTGCCGTCGACGAAGCCAACGGCCCGGAACAACCGCCCAAAGACCCGCCCCATGCTTGAATTGGCGCCCCTGCTGGTCTCTGCGCTCATCCTTGGCCTGCTGGGCGGCGGCCATTGCCTGGGCATGTGCGGCGGGCTGATGGGCGCGCTGACGCTGGCGATCCCCAAGGAACAACGCAGCCGGCGCTTTCGCCTGCTGCTGGCGTACAACCTGGGGCGCATCCTCAGCTATGGCGCCGCGGGTTTATTGATCGGCCTGGCCGGTTGGGCAGTGGCCAACAGCCCGGCGGCGATGTTCATGCGCGTGCTCGCCGGTTTGCTGCTGATCAGCATGGGCTTGTACCTGGCCGGTTGGTGGAGCGGCCTCACGCGTATCGAAAGCCTCGGTCGCGGCCTGTGGCGCTACATACAGCCTGTCGCCAACCGTTTGCTGCCGGTGTCCAGCCTGCCGCGCGCGTTGCTGCTGGGCGCGCTGTGGGGCTGGTTGCCGTGTGGGTTGGTCTACAGCACATTGCTGTGGGCGGCCAGCCAGGGCAATGCGGCGGACAGTGCGTTGCTGATGCTGGCGTTTGGGCTGGGCACGTGGCCGGTGCTACTCGCTACCGGGCTGGCCGCTGAGCGTGTCACAGCCGTGCTGCGCAAACGCAGCGTGCGCGTGGCAGGTGGCCTGCTGGTGATTCTGTTCGGTCTATGGACATTGCCAGGTCCGCACCAGCATTGGTTGATGGGCCATTAAAAGGCCATGTGGCATAGCGCCGCTCCCCGTTGATGCAAATCAAGATGCCGTCGCAGCACTGCCCCTAGACTCGGCCCACTAGCCTATCCCGGGGACCGCCCGCATGCTCGACGCCATTCGTTGGGACACAGATCTGATTCACCGCTACGACTTGGCGGGGCCGCGCTACACGTCCTATCCCACGGCCGTACAATTGGACAGCCAGGTCGGCACCTTCGACCTGCTCCACGCCCTGCGCGACAGCCGCAAGGCCGCGCGGCCCCTGTCGCTGTATGTGCATGTGCCGTTCTGCGCGAACATTTGCTACTACTGCGCCTGCAACAAGGTCATCACCAAGGACCGTGGCCGCGCCCAGGCGTACCTGCAACGCCTGGAGCAGGAAATTCAACTGGTGGCCTGCCACCTTGACCCCAAACAGCCGGTGGAGCAGTTGCACTTCGGCGGCGGCACGCCGACCTTTCTCAGCCACGACGAGCTGCGCCAAGTGATGGCCCGCCTGCGCCAGCACTTCAATTTGCTCGACGATGATTCCGGTGACTACGGCATTGAGATCGACCCACGCGAAGCCGATTGGGCGACCATGGGCCTGCTGCGTGAGCTAGGCTTCAACCGCGTGAGCATCGGCCTGCAAGACCTCGACCCCGAGGTGCAACGCGCGGTCAACCGCCTGCAGAGCCTGGAAGAAACCCGCGCGGTGATCGACGCGGCGCGCACCCTGCAATTTCGCTCGATCAATATCGACCTGATCTACGGCCTGCCCAAGCAAACGCCGATCAACTTCGCGCGCACCGTGGAGGAAGTGATCAGCCTGCAACCAGACCGCCTGTCGGTGTTCAATTACGCGCACCTGCCAGAGCGCTTCATGCCGCAGCGGCGGATCAACACCGACGAGTTGCCCTCCCCGGCGGAAAAACTGCTGATGCTGCAAACCACCATCGAGCAGTTGACGCGGGCAGGTTATCGCTACATCGGCATGGACCACTTCGCCCTGCCGGATGACGAACTGGCCGTCGCCCAGGAAGAAGGTCGGTTGCAGCGTAATTTCCAGGGCTACACCACCCACGGGCATTGCGATTTGATTGGGCTGGGTGTGTCGGCGATCAGCCAGATCGGCGACCTGTACTGCCAGAACAGCAGCGACCTCAACCACTACCAGAACGCCCTGGCCGGCGCGCAGCTGGCCACCAGCCGTGGCCTGGTGTGCACCACGGATGATCGGTTACGGCGTGAAGTGATTCAGCAGCTGATCTGCAATTTCAGCCTGGGCTTCGAGCAGATCGAACAGGCCTTCAATATCGATTTTCGCGGGTATTTCGACGAACTATGGCCACAGTTGGAGACGATGGCCGCAGACGGGCTGATCGAGCTCGATGCTCAGGGCATTCGCGTACTGCCCGCCGGGCGCTTGTTGGTGCGCTCGGTGTGCATGGTGTTCGATGCCTATCTGGAACACCAGAACAGGCAACGCTTTTCACGGGTGATTTGAGCCTGAATTACTTCGCGAGCAGGCTCATTGCTTGCATATTGGCTTCAGCTGATTCATTTTTCAGCGACTTGGCCAGTTGCCCTTGGGCGGTCATCAAACCGGACTGAATGGTAGCGATGTCGCCCTGCAAACCCGCGACCTTCGCCTGGCGTGCTTCCGGGCTCAGGGTGGTGTCATTCATGGCCGCCGACAGCTGAGCCATTTTCTCGGCAAGCTGCTTTCTGAGCTCGCGGATCATTTTCAGCAACTGCTTGATGTTGTCTTTCAGACTGCTGTCGTCGATATCTTTGTTGGGGTTGCTACGGGCCTGAGAGGCTTTAAGCCCCGCACCGGATATCGTCACCACCACGCCTTCACCGGGCGTAGGTGGCGGGGCAGGTTTGTCATCGACCTTTTTGCCCGCAAGCGCATCAGCGGCCGTCAGCACCTGAGGGGCCTTCGTAGTAATGACAGGGTTATTGACAGGGATTACCGACATGACCTGAGCTCCAGCTCATAGGGATTCATCTTTGTATCGGCACCGATACATAAACCTTTATCCACCTGCTGCTTTTTTGTACACGCTGGCCTCAGCTACCCTCGGTGCGTTACCCTTACGTCTTATGTGTGTTTTCCCACAAGGATTTAAGAAATGTCCGAGCCAGTCAAACTGCGCGCTCATAGCCAGACTCACTGCAAGGATTGCAGCCTGGCTCCCCTCTGCCTGCCACTTTCGTTGAATTTGGAAGACATGGAAGCGCTGGACGAAATCGTAAAACGCGGTCGCCCGCTGAAAAAAGGCGAGTTTCTGTTTCGCCAGGGCGACAAATTCGATTCCGTTTATGCAGTACGTTCAGGCGCATTGAAGACGTTCAGCCTGAGCGACGGCGGCGAAGAGCAAATCACCGGTTTCCACCTGCCCAGCGAACTGGTCGGGCTGTCGGGCATGGACACCGAGATTCACCCGGTATCGGCCCAGGCCCTGGAGACGACCTCGGTGTGCGAAATCCCTTTCGAACGCCTGGATGAACTGGCCCTGCAATTGCCGCAACTGCGTCGCCAGTTGATGCGTGTCATGAGCCGCGAGATTCGTGACGACCAACAGATGATGCTGCTGCTGTCGAAGAAAACCGCCGACGAGCGCATCGCCACGTTCCTGGTCAACCTGTCGGCACGCTTCCGTGCCCGTGGGTTCTCGGCCAACCAGTTCCGCCTGAGCATGTCGCGCAATGAAATCGGCAACTACTTGGGCCTGGCGGTAGAAACCGTGTCCCGCGTGTTCACGCGTTTCCAACAGAACGCGTTGATTGCCGCTGAAGGCAAGGAAGTGCATATCCTCGACCCGATCCAGCTGTGCGCATTGGCCGGAGGCTCCCTGGAAGGCTGATTCAGCCGCCGCGGCCGCGCCAATCGGTGAGGCCGCAGGTATACTTCGAGTCCGTTTTCCGCTCCCAGGACTCTTCGACGATGACCTTCGATTCGTTCGACATCAAATCCCTGATCCGCCCCGTCATAGACTTCCCCAAGCCTGGGGTGATCTTTCGTGACATCACGCCGCTGTTCCAATCGCCGCGGGCCCTGCGCCTGGTCGCCGACAGTTTTGCGCAGCGCTATGTCGAGGCCGATTTCAGCCACATCGGCGCAATGGATGCGCGGGGCTTTTTGATCGGCTCGATCATCGCCTACCAACTGAACAAACCGCTGATCCTGTTCCGCAAGCAGGGCAAGCTGCCGGCGGACGTGCTGGCCGAGGGTTACCAGACTGAATATGGTGAAGCCTTCCTCGAAGTGCACGCCGACAGCCTGTGTGAAGGCGACTCGGTGCTGATGTTCGATGACCTGATCGCCACCGGTGGCACCTTGATCGCGGCGGCGAATTTGGTACGGCGCATGGGCGCGAAAATCTTCGAAGCGGCGGCGATCATCGACCTGCCGGAGTTGGGTGGTTCGCAGCGTCTGGAAGACATGGGTATTGCGACGTTTTGCCTGACGCAGTTTGCGTTGACCGAGCGTTAGTCACTCAGTTGATCTGTGCGTTGCCTGGGCGGCCGTCTTCGCGAGCAAGCCCGCTCCCACATTTGAATGTGTTCACAAATCAAAATGTGGGAGCGGGCTTGCTCGCGAAGAGGCCCTTAAAAACACTGCAGATCAAAGGCCCATCTGCTTACTGATGATTTCATTCATCACCTCACGCGTGCCCCCGCCAATCGACAGGATGCGGTTATCGCGATACAGCCGCTCCACCAGATTGCCCCGCATATAACCCTGGCCGCCGAGGATCTGCACGGCGTCGTAGGTGACGCGGTCGGCGGTGTCGGTGGCCAGGTTCTTGGCCATGGAAATCTCCTTGATCACACTAATGCCGGCGGCCATCTTCGCCGCCTGGCGATAGGTGAATTCCCGCGAGACTTCCACCGCCGTGGCCATTTCCGCCAGCCGATGCTTGAGCACCTGGAATTTGCCGATGGGTTTGCCGAAGGCTTCGCGTTGGGCGGCCCACTTGAGGCTTTCTTCCAATGCCAACTGCGCGGTCATATTGGCCATCAACGCCAAGGCCAGGCGCTCGCTCTGGAAGTTGCCCATGATGCAGGCAAAGCCCATGTTCTCGACGCCAATCAGGTTGCCCACCGGCACACGGCAATCGTCGAAGAACAACTCAGCCGTGTCCGACGCCCACCAGCCCATTTTCTTCAGCGGCTGACCGACGGTGAAACCGGGCGTGTGTTTTTCGATAAGCAATAAGCTGATGCCGCCAAAGCCCGGCCCGCCAGTGCGCACGGCGACGGTGTAGAAGTCGGCACGGATGCCGCTGGTGATAAAGGTTTTGCTGCCGCTCACGCGGTAATAGTCGCCGTCACGAATAGCGCGGGTTTGCAGGTTGGCGACATCGGAGCCGCCACCCGGCTCGGTGACGGCCAGGGCGATGATCTTTTCGCCGGCCAGCACCTGCGGCGCCACACGTTCGCGCACCTCGGGCAGCGCCCATTTGACCACCGGCGGCAGGCCGATATCCAGAGAACCAAGGCCTGCCACTACCCCACCGGAACCACAGCGCATCAATTCTTCACTGGCAGCCACCTTGGCGAACACATCGCCTTCATGGCTGCCGCCCAGGGCTTCGGGGTAACCGATGCCCAGAATCCCCGCCGTGCCGGCCTTGAGGTACAGCTCACGGGGGAAGCTTTCGGCCTCCTCCCACTGCTCGATGCCCGGCAACATCTCGCGCTCGACAAAACGGCGCACGCTGTCGCGGACCAATTGGTGGCTGGGGTCGAAGTAGTCCTGGAAGGCAGACATCGGCAAGCTCCACGGTGAGGTGGAGCGAACTTACCAAGCGCTTGCTTGGTTTTCAAGATTTCACTTACAACACAAAACCATTGTGGGAGCGGGCTTGCTCGCGAAGGCGGTGGGTCAGTCAATACATCCGGTGACTGACACTCCGTATTCGCGAGCAAGCCCGCTCCCACAATTTGGATGTTTTGTTCTTTAGAGCGCGATCGGCTTACGACCCGCAAACGAATGCGCCAACGTGCCGCCATCCACCAGTTCCAACTCGCCACCCAGCGGCACGCCATGGGCGATACGCGAGGTGATCAAGCCTTTGTTGGTCAACAATTGGGCGATGTAGTGCGCGGTCGCTTCACCTTCCACCGTTGGGTTGGTCGCCAGGATCACCTCGGTAAAGGTGCCCTGCTCTTGAATGCGCGCCACCAGTTGCGGAATGCCGATAGCTTCCGGCCCCAGGCCATCGAGCGGCGACAGGTGGCCTTTGAGCACAAAGTAACGCCCGCGATAGCCGGTTTGTTCCACCGCGTACACGTCCATCGGCCCTTCCACCACGCACAGCAGCGTGTCGTCGCGACGTGGGTCGGCGCATTGCGGGCAGAGGTCTTCTTCGGTGAGGGTGCGGCACTGACGGCAGTGGCCTACACCGGTCATGGCCTGGCTCAAGGCCTGGGCCAACCTTGTGCCGCCGCTGCGATCACGCTCCAGCAGTTGCAGCGCCATGCGCTGGGCGGTTTTCTGACCCACGCCCGGCAAGGTGCGCAGGGCGTCGATCAGTTGGCGAATCAGGGGGCTGAAGCTCATGAGCGAATGGTCCGACAAAACAACGAGACGCGGTTTATACCCGCGCCTCGGATTAGCGTCAAATGGTCAATCCTGCGCGACCCGCACCACCAACTTGCCGAAGTTGCGCCCCTCGAGCAAACCGATAAAGGCTTCGGGCGCCTGTTCCAGGCCCTCGACCACGTCTTCGCGGAACTTGATCTTGCCGTCGCGCACCCAGGGCGCCATGGCGCTGAGGAATTCCGGCTGGCGATCACCATAGTCGTCGAACACGATAAAGCCCTGGATGCGCACGCGCTTGGTCAACAAGGTGCGTTGCAGCGCCGGCAGACGGTCGGGACCGCTGGGGGCTTCATGGGCGTTGTAGCCGGCAATTAACCCGCACAGAGGAACCCGTGCCTTGGGGTTGAGCAGCGGCAACACCGCGTCGAACACCTTGCCGCCGACGTTTTCAAAGTAGATGTCCACGCCTTCAGAGCACGCCAGGGCCAGCTCATTGGCAAAGTTGGCGCTCTTGTGGTCGATACAGGCATCAAAACCCAGCTCGTCCACCACGTAGCGACACTTGTCCGCGCCACCGGCAATGCCCACCACGCGCAACCCCTTGAGCTTGGCCACCTGGCCCACCACCGAGCCGACGGCGCCGGACGCTGCCGCCACGACCAGGGTTTCCCCGGCCTTGGGCTGCCCGATATCCATCAGCCCCATGTACGCGGTCATGCCCGGCATACCGAGCACACCCAACGCCATCGACGGGCTGGCCAGGCCCTTGGGCACCGGGATCAGGTTATGGCCATCGGAAATGCTATGGCTCTGCCAGCCGGTAGAACCGACCACCAGGTCGCCCACTTCGAATTTCGGACACCGCGATTGCTCAACACGGCTGACAGCGCCACCGGTCATCACCTCGTCGATTTCTACCGGCGCTGCGTAGGATGGCGCGTCGCTCATACGGCCGCGCATGTAGGGGTCGAGCGACAGATACAGGGTCTTCAGCAGCACTTGGCCGTCCGCCAATTCCGGCAAGTTGACCCGCTCGAGGCGGAAGTTTTCCGGTGTCGGTGCGCCTTGAGGGCGCGAAACCAGGACAATGCGCTGGTTCAGAATCGGTTCTTGAGGCATCGGGGAGCTCCTTTATCGAATTCATCGGTATAGGGTGCAGACCTTGCCTGGCGGGCCAGGGTTCATATTGAACGCGGAGCGTGCGCAGCGGCATTACCACGCAGAGCGTGGGAACGATCACACCCCAAACAAAAATGCCAGGCACGTGGCCTGGCATTTGATTCCAGCCAAGGCTAGAGGATCAGAACGGCATCTTCATGCCCGGCGGCAATTGCATGCCGGCCGTCACGCCGGACATTTTGTCCTGGCTGTTGGCTTCGATCTTGCGCACCGCGTCGTTGACGGCCGCGGCGAACAGCGCTTCAAGCATTTCCAGGTCATCTTCGCTGGTGCCTGGCAATACGCTTGGGTCGATGCTCACGCGCTTGATGTCGTGACGACCGGTCATCACCACGCTGACCATATCGCCACCGGCTTTACCGGTGACTTCGGCGTTGGCCAGTTCTTCCTGCATCTTGGCCATCTTTTCCTGCATCTGCTGCGCCTGCTTCATCAGGCCGGCCATGCCACCTTTCATCATGGGAATCACCTCAAAAGTACGTGGATCAATTAATAGCCCGGTGTTATGACGCTTGGGGCACCGGGGCTTCGACAGGTTCAATAGTATCGTGACGCACGACCGCGCCGAACTGTTGCATCATTTGCTGGATGAGTGGATCACCCTGGATCGATTCTTCGGCCTCGCGCTGACGGTTGATACGTCGACGGGATGCAGCCTGGGCCGGGGTTTCCTGCTCGGGCTTGATCAACTCGATGGCGATGGTCAGCGTGCGCTCATGGTACTGGTTCAGCGCATCGTTGAGCCGGCGTTGCTGGGTCGCGTTGAACAAGGCGCTATGGGCCGGGTCCAGGTGCAACAGCCAGTGGTCACCCTCAATGGCGATCAAGGTGCAGTTGGCGGCGATGCTGCCGGTCATGCCAGAGATCGGCAACTTCGGAAACAATTCCAGCCATTGCAACGCCAGGCCGGTGGCCGGGGCAGCAGCGGGTTCAGCTTCGGGCTCGGGTGCAGGCTCCGCCGTGTGTTCGCTGGCCAAGTCATCGAGGTAGCTGTAGGCCGAATCGATGTCCGGCTCGATGTAATCTTCGTCCAGTGGCGGCTCGTCGTCGAGGTCGATGCCCGGGGTGGCGGCTTCGACTTGGGCAACGGTCGGCTCTGGAACGGGGGCAGACACCCACTCGGGGGCTGCCGGCACCACACTGTCTGGCGTCGGTGCAGGCATCGGCGTCAGCTCAGGCTGCTCGCCACTGGTTTCCAGTACGGGCTCCACGGCAGGCTGCAGTTCGACTTCAGGCTCGGCGTACACCGGCTCGTTCCAGGGCAAATCTACCACCGGGGCGGGTTCAGGCTCTGGCTCGATCACAGGCTTTGGCTCAACCACAGGCGCGGCCGCAACAGGCTCAGGCTCAGGCGCCGGGGCAACCGTTGCGGGCGCAGCTACTACTGGCGCGACCACGGCCGCGCCAGCCACTGGTTTGGCGGAATCAACTGTGGCCTGGCTGATCCCCACTGGCTTTAGCGGCTGTCTCGGCGCATCGGCCGAATCAGCAGGCCGGAACGCCAGCATCCGCAGCAGGACCATTTCAAAACCACCGCGCGGGTCCGGCGCCAGGGGCAGGTCCCGTCGGCCGATCAGGCCCATCTGATAGTAGAACTGCACATCTTCGGCCGGCAACGCCTGGGCCAGCGCCAACACGCGGTCGCGGTCGCCATGGCCGTTGTCGACACCTTCAGGCAAGGCCTGGGCGATGGCAACGCGGTGCAAGACGTTAAGGATTTCCGAGAGCACGCCGTTCCAGTCCGGGCCTTGCTCCGACAAGTGGCGCACGGCTTCGAGCAACGCTTTGGCGTCGCCTTCGATCAGCGCGTGCAGCACGTCAAACACCTGGCCGTGGTCGAGGGTGCCGAGCATGGCGCGCACGTCAGCGGCCATGACCTTGCCTTCACCAAAGGCGATGGCCTGGTCGGTGAGGCTCATGGCATCGCGCATCGAACCATCGGCGGCGCGGCCAAGCAGCCACAGGGCGTCGTCTTCGAACGGCACGTTCTCGACACCCAGCACGTGGGTCAAATGCTCGACCACGCGCTCGGGGGTCATGTTTTTCAGGGAAAACTGCAGGCACCGCGACAAAATAGTTGCAGGGAGTTTCTGCGGGTCAGTGGTGGCCAGGATGAATTTGACGTAGGGCGGCGGCTCTTCCAGGGTTTTCAACAGCGCGTTGAAGGAATGGCTGGACAGCATGTGCACTTCGTCGATCAGGTAGACCTTGAAGCGGCCACGGCTGGGCGCGTACTGCACGTTGTCGAGCAGCTCACGGGTGTCTTCGACCTTGGTGCGGCTCGCGGCGTCGATCTCGATCAGGTCGACAAAACGCCCTTCGTCGATCTCGCGGCACACCGAGCAGGTGCCGCAGGGCGTGGACGTGATACCTGTTTCACAGTTCAGGCATTTGGCGATGATCCGCGCAATGGTGGTCTTGCCCACCCCTCGCGTACCGGTGAACAGGTAGGCGTGGTGCAGCCGTTGGCTGTCCAAGGCATTGATCAGAGCCTTGAGCACATGGGTCTGGCCGACCATTTCGCGGAACGAGCGCGGACGCCATTTACGTGCAAGAACCTGATAACTCATCGAAAACCGTCGCAACTGGGAAGCGGGAGCCGGTAATGCTAGCGGAGCAAGGGGGAAATTGCATCCGGCACGCTCGTCTAATCTGACTAAGCTCTTCTGATTGGCCCCGCAAAGGCCTGAACCTGGAGAGTGTATGCGCGTAGTCCTGGGCGCTTTATGGATGATTTCCGATGCCAGCCTCGCGGCACCCGTGCCGTTGCGCTTCTCGGTTTCCGACAGCTGGAGCATGCCCCCTGCACACTCCTGACAAGAACTGACAGGGCTGCCTTATAGACTGGGCTCACTTAACGCCCGTTCTCAAGGAGCCAACGTGAACACCGTCGCCCATTACTTTCTGCTCTACGTCGACAGCCCGGCCACCAGTGCCAATTTCTATAGCCGCCTGCTGGGCAAGCCCCCGGTGGAGCTGAACCCGACCTTTGCGCTGTTCATCCTCGACAATGGCGTGAAGCTGGGGTTGTGGTCGCGGCACACCGTGGAACCCGCCGCTCAAATCACCGGTGGTGGTGGCGAGGTTGGGTTTTCGTTGCCCGACCCGGCTGCCGTGGATGCCCTGCACGATCAGTGGGTCGCGCGTGGCGCCACGATTATCCAGTCACCGACCACCCTGGACTTCGGCTACACCTTTGTCGCCCAGGACCTCGATGGCCACCGGTTGCGCGCGTTCAGCCTGAGCGACTGACCGCCAGCGGCCCTCCAGGCTGATGGCGGCAACGCTGGCCAGCACCATCACACCGCCCAGCATCACCTGCACGGCAATGTGTTCGCCCAGCAGCGTCGCGGCCATCAGCATGGCCACCGGCGGAATCAGGTACATCGCCACCGACGCGCGGCTGACCTCGACGTGCTTCAACACGTAGGCCCAGGCGAGGTAAGCCAAAGCGCTGGGGAAAATGCCGAGAATCAGCACCGCCAGGTTTTCCGGCAGCGGCGCCTGCCCGACGGCATCGGCCAGGCCTGGCAGGTTCACGCACAGCATCAGGGTGCCCGCCCACACCATGTAGCACGCCATGGTCAGCGGGCTGTAGCGATGGGCATAGTGCTTCTGGATAGCGAAGTAAACGCTCCACGAGACCGCCGCCAACAGGATCAGTAAACCACGCGGGTCGATGCGCCCCACGCCGTGATCGCCCCAGATCACCACCAGCACGCCGAGCAAACCCAGCAGCACGCAGCCCCAACGCCAGGCACTGACCCGTTCTTTCAAGCAAAAAAACGCGATCAGCGCACTGAACAGCGGTGCCGACTGCGCCAGCACGCTCGAAGCTGCTGCCGTTACCCATTGCTGCCCGTAATTGAGGCTGGTGTGGTGCAGGAACACGCCGAAAAAACCCAGCACCAGCAACCACGGCAGATCGCGCCAACGCGGGCGGCCTATGCCTACCACCAACGCCACACCGCCCATGAATACCGACGCGATCAGAAACCGCAGCAGCGCCAGTTGGCCGGGGCTGTAGCTGTGCAGGCCCATGTGCACGCCAATCGGTGAGTAAGCCCAACAGAGGATGACGCCGGCGATGACTAGCGTTAGCTTTAGGGGTGAGGGGGTATTCATCGACGGCGTCCGGCTGTTGGAAGGAATACCGTCAGTCTTGGCCCGCGCAAGGCGTAGGACAATTAAGCGTTTCTGACTTCTGAAATCACTGGAACTGAGCAATGGAACTGGCCCAACTGAAAATGGTGCGAGCCGTGGCGCAAACCGGCAGCGTGGCCCAGGCCGCCCTGCAATTGCACTGCGTGCCATCCAACATCACCACGCGCATCAAGCAGTTGGAAAGCGAGTTGGGCACACCGCTGTTCATTCGTGCGGGGCGTGGGCTGGCGATCAGTGCCGCCGGTGAGATCTTCCTGGATTACTGCGAACGCATCCTGGCGTTGGTGGATGAGTCCAAACGCGCCGTGGATGCCAATGCGATTCCCCGTGGCACCTTGCGCATCGGCGCCGTGGAGTCCAGCGCCAGCGGCCGTCTGCCGCCGTTACTGGCGGAGTACCACCGGCGCTACCCCGATGTCAGCCTGGAACTGGTGACCGGCGCATGGGCCGAGCTGCTCGATGACTTGCAACACCACCGCCTCGATGTAGCGCTGGTGGCGGCTGGAGGCAAACGCACCAAGCTCGAACACAGCGTGGTCTACAGCGAACGCCTGGTGCTGATCGCCAGCGCCTCCAGCGCCCCGATCAGCAGCGCCGAAGACCTGGCCGGGCGCACCTTGTTGGTGTGGCCACCCGGCTGCCCGTATCGCGCCGCACTGGAAAACTGGGTCAAGCCCCACGACTTCAAGCCGAGCATCGCCAGCTATGCCAGCTGGGGCACGATCATCGGCTGTGTCAGCGCGGGCATTGGCGTGGCGTTGGCGCCGGAAGGCATCCTGGCGCGCTATGAGCAGGCCAATCAGTTGGCGTCCTACCGGTTTGAGGAACTGCAGGCGGTGGACAACCTGCTGTTCTGGCACAAAGACACCCAGCGGCACCTGGCACGGGATGCGTTTGCCGGGCTGCTGCGGGAGACTTTTGGCTAACTCAAGCAACAAATTTCAGATATTCTCTCGCGAAATTAATTCAAAATGTAAGGGACTACCATGAATTACTTCCGCGCGTTGATAGCGGCGGCGGCTCTGAGCCTGTCTGCCGTACCCGCTTTTGCTGCCCCTACGCCTGCACCCGAAGAAGCCAGCGCTCCCGCCGAAACGGCCGAACACTTCCTCGCTTCACTCAAGCAGAAGACCGGCACCGTCACCCTGCCGAGCGGCATCGCCACCCTCAAGCTCAACGATGAGTTCTACTACCTTGACCCATCGGACACCGAGCGTCTGCTGACCGATGGCTGGGGCAACCCGCCAGGCTTCAAGACCCTGGGCATGATCGTGCCAAAAGCGGTCAGCCCGTTGTCGGAACGTGGCTGGGGGGTGATCGTCAGCTACAAGGCTGACGGGCATGTTTCCGATGAGGATGCCGCGAAAATCGACTACGCCGAACTGCTCACGCAAATGCAGGAAGAAGACGCCGAAGACAACAAGCAGCGCCAGAAGCAAGGCTACGCCGGCCTGCACCTGCTCGGTTGGGCTGAGCCGCCCCACTACGACGACACCACCCACAAGATGTATTGGGCGCGCGAACTGAAAGCCGACGACGCTCAGCAGACCACCCTCAACTACAGCATCCGCGTGCTGGGCCGCGAAGGCGTGCTGGAACTCAACGCCGTCGCCGCCATGGCAGACCTGGCAACCATCAAGCAGGAAATGCCCAAGGTCCTGGCCTTTACCAACTTCACCGACGGCAACCTGTACACCGACTTCAACCCAAAGACCGACAAACTTGCCACTTACGGCCTGGCGGCCTTGGTGGCTGGCGGGATCGCGGCCAAGGCCGGCTTGTTTGCCAAGATCGGTATATTCCTGCTGGCGGCGAAGAAGTTTCTGGTGATCGGTGTGGTGGCGCTGTTCGCCGTCATCCGCAAGCTGTTCAACCGCAACAAAGCCTGAGCCCTAGCGTAAAAACGCCGCAGCGTGCATGGCACGTTGCGGCGTAAGGGTTGGCTCAATTCTGCGCAGTCGGCCCTGGCTGCTCAGCGCCCGGGCACGGATTGACGATCGCAAACTCATCCACTTTCGCCATCCCTGGCTTGAAGCCTGGCGTTGTTACATAGCGCAAAACCCGATTACCGGTGAGCTTCACAAATGAGCCCTCAATACCGGTGAACACCTTCTGCTGATTGCCCACCAAGTAATCGACAATCTTGTCCTTCATCGGGATATTGATACGGCCGCCCGGCGTAATGGGGGCCAGCATGAAGGCATCGTCTTTGGTAAACACGTAGAAGGTCTCGGGCTTGCCGCGCCCGTCCGTCACTTTTGCGCACACCACCTCATCGACGCGCAAGGTTCTGACCGGCACGTAGGACTTGTTCTGGTAGAGGCTGAGAATAAAGCCCTTTTTGGTCAGCACACCCAAGCCCTGGGTGGGATGACAGATCTCTGCAATCCCGTAGGTGTACGGGCACCAGTTAGTCTCGGTGATCCCAATGATATCGGCCGGGGCAACACTCAGGTCGTGTTCGATCTTCGCTCGAGCTTCGGGGCTTTCATAAGGGATCATCACGCAGCCGGGCAAACCGAGCACCAGCGCGGATAACACGGCGAGGGAAGAGAAACGCATGTGGGACCTCCATGTCTACGGGAGGCGCATGCTACCTGAGGCGGCCGTTGAAACAACAGCCGCCCTTGAGTGAGTGCGGGCGGTACAGCTCAGTTTTTGGGTGCAGACAGGCGGCTGTATTCGTCCTGGCTGATCCAGCCGGTGTACGTATGGTCCTTGGCATTGGTGAATTCAACGTGGGCCCAACCGTCCTTGAACGCCAACACCCCCACCACATCATCCTTGACGATATACGGGCGCTTGGCCGCATCGGCGCCCGGTTCTTTGAGCAAGTAAGCCTTGTCGGCCGACACCGTCACCAGGCCAATCCATTGTGTAGCGGCGGTCTGGGTCAGCTCCAGGCCGGTGGCGATTTCCGGCATCAGCACGCTCAGGCAGCCCGGATGCTGGCGGCCCTGCTCCACGGTCAGGGTCACGCCATCGGACGAAGCCGCCACACTGCCGGGGTAGGCCTCGTCGAGCCAGGTGGTGAGGGCTTCGGGCTTGCCTTGCAGGTAGAACGTACAATTGCGGGTCACACCCTCGCCCAGTTCTTGCGCGTAATAACCCTCGACCTGATGCTCAGGCGTCACCGCCAGCATCAGCTCTTCGTACTTGCCTGAATGCAAGGCTGTTTCGTCTGCAAATGCCGGCGCGATAGCGCACCACGACAAAACACCCACTGCTAGAAAACGCGTCATCTTATTTTTTCCCTTCCAGTGCTTCGTAGGCCTTCTTGATTCGGCTGTCATAGTCGCCGTAATCCTTGCCGTTATAGTTACGCGCCATGGCGGCATAATCTTTATCTTTCATGGCCTTGATCAACGCCGGGCTCTGACTGCAGAAGCCGAGGAAGGCCTTTAGTTGGTTGCCGGCATTAATCTTTAAGGCCGCCGCGAACTCAAACACGGTTTTGTAACCGCACGAAGTAAAGTTGAAACCCATGATCTGAAACATTCCCCAGGACGCCGACATCAAGGCCGCCTCCTGATCCAGCGCAAACGCGGTGGCCATGGTTTCCCAGGCCTTGGCTTGGTCTTTGTTGTTGGCCTGCCACTGCGGCCCGGCCTTCCTCACATAGACATACGACAGCAGCGGGTGCGCCTGGTCGTAGATGTGCTTGGTGTACTTGCGAAACAGGTGCCCTTCGAAGGCGATCACCGGCAACTTGGCCGGCCCGAAACCGGAGCGCCCACCGGACTCGACGGTGGCGAAGGCCTTGATGATATTCACCGAGATACCACTGCCCAACTGTGTGGCGGCGTTCTGAAAGTCGGTCTCGGTGAGCGTCATGCCCCCGTCGCACGTGGCCTGGAGCATCAACTGCCGGTTACGCCGCTCGGCCTCGACCATCGCGCGCATGCGGTCCAGGTACACATTGACCGTGGCCTGCACGGCATCGCCGTTGTTATTGCCGAATACATTCAAAAAGCTTGGAATGCGCATCGTCGGGAAGGCTTTGACCGGCACCTTCACCGCCTCTTCGATCAGGCTATTGAAGGTGCGACCTGTAGGGTCGATCACGCCGTCGGGGTGCGCGTACTTGAGATGGCGAAACTGATACTGGCTGATGCACTGCACCAACTGGCCGTCGCACTTGCCGTTTTCGGCCAGCGCAAAACCCATCTTGGGAATGATCAAATTGAATAGATACTGAATGCACTGAACATCGGCAGGCAAGTTGCGCGCTTTACCCGGCGCGCCGACCGAAGCACTGATAAGACGGGGCAACCCTTGCAGGCTTTTCATCACAGACATCCTTGTTAGTTAAAGAAGTGATAGCACTTCAATATCAGGCCGGCGCACTTGTCACAAATTGAAACAGGTGGCCGGCGGAAACTAACAATATGGTTTTGGGTTGTCCAGTGGGCGCTTTGAATGCTGTGAAACAGCCGTCATGCATGGCTACTTTTTCCTTTCCAGCGCCTCATAGGCTTTTTGGATTCGCCTGTCGTAGTCGCCATAGTCACTGCCGTTGTAATTGTAGGCCATGCCGGCAAAATTCTTACTCTTCATGGCTTTGAACAAGGCAGGGTTCTTGCTGCAAAACCCGACGAACGCCTTCAATTGCTGGCCAGCATTGAGCTTCATCGCCGCGACAAAATCGAAGACGTTCTTGTAACCACAAGCAGCAAAGTTGAAACCCATGATCTGAAACATGCCGTAGGACGCCGACATCAGCGCCGCCTGCTGGTCCAAACTAAACGCATGGGCCAGGGTCCGCCACGCAGTCGCCTGATCCTTGTTATTGGCCCTCCATTGCGCGTCGGCCTTGACCGTATAAGGGGCTGATAAATTGGGATAGCTCTTGTCGTATTTATTTTTGGTGTACTTGTGAAAGATGTGCCTCTCATAGGCAATGATCGGCATGTTGGCTGGCCCAAATCCGGAACGCCCGCCGGACTCAACCATAGCGAAGGCCTTGATCATATTCACTGAAATAACATTGCCCAACTGCGTGGCGGCGTTCTGAAAGTCCGCGTCGGTCAACGTGACGCCACCGTCGCACGTGGCCTTCAATACCAACTGCTGCTTGTCTGGCTCAGCCGGGATCGGCGCCGGTGCGCGCACTGGGCTCTGACTCACCTTGGCAGCGATCGCGTCATGGGGCTGGGCATCCGCATTGGCCTTGCGCGCGTCCTCGACCAAGCTGTTGAACGTCCGGCCTGCCGGGTCAATCACCCCGTCCGGTTTGGCGACATTCAGACGATTCGACTGATACTCGCTGATGCGCTGAACCAACAGAGGGCCGCACTTGCCATCCACCATCAAGGGTGAAGCAAATTTGGGCGCGATCAGATTGAACAGACGTTGAATGTTTTGAACATCAGCAGGCACATTACGGGCCTTGCCTGGAGTGCCGACAGAGGCACTGATACCACTGGGTAACTCTTGAAAGCTGGTCATGGCAATCATCCTTGTTAGAAAGGTGAGTGCCATCACTTCTTCACTACTCCAGCACCACGGTCATTTTTGAAAAATGCGCATGAACAACGCTAGCAGGCGACGCGGGGTTGTCCAGTGGAGTTGTTGAGACTTACGAGAACAAGTCTGCACCGCGCGAGGTAACTGCGCAGATGAACAGAGAGTGATGTTCTGAGGTGAAACGGATGGGGTATTGCAAGGAAGAGCGTTATGGAGGCAACCCCACCAGCCACACCCCGGCACACAATGTTCCCGCTGTGGCTGCTGCCTTCCGGCTCTGACCAGGTTCACGGGTAATCGTTGCGGGGGGACCGATGGGGTCACCATAACGACGCTGGCCTCTCGGCAAGCGGGGCCATTGTACCGATCTCATCGGAAGTTACAACCGTTGATGCCGGATTAAAATATGAAGCGACTCAAGCACTTGTGCCGCTACAGAATCACAGCCTCATCAGCCCTGCCGCCCTCCTCCTGAATCACCAAGTGAATGAAATGCAGCTTGGCAATCACCGCCGGCGGCAACACGAAGGGATAGAAATCCGGCTGGCCCATGCTGCGCGACAGTTCGTTGAGCATGCCGGCCAGCTCAATCCAGGCGTTGACGAATGACAGGAACGCCGCACCGCCAGGGTGTTCGGGGTCGTAGAGTGTCGAGAGCGGGAACGGCTGATAGTCCAGGTCCATCTCACGGGCGCTCATGCCAAAACCCAGGGCGGTGTCGACGGCATCCATCATGTGCAGGTAGTGGGCCCAGGTTTCAGCCCAATCTTCCCAGGGGTGCATGGTGGCGTAGGCGCTGACGCAGGTCTGTTGCCAGTCGGGACGCGGGCCGTTCTGGTAGTGCTGGTCGAGAGCGTCGGCATAGCTGGCGCGCTCGTCGCCAAACAGGTTGCGAAAGGGTTCGAGCCAATGGCTGTTGGCGATCAACCGGTCCCAATAGTAATGGCCGACTTCATGGCGAAAGTGGCCAAGCAGCGTACGGTAGGGCTCGCGCATCTGTACGCGGATTTTTTCGCGGTGGGCGTCGTCGGCTTCCTTGATGTCCAGGGTGATCAAGCCATTGGCGTGGCCGGTGGTGGGCGCGTTGCCCTCCAGGTCGATGCCGACGAAATCGAAGGCGAGCCCAGTGTCTTCGTCCACACTTTTAGGCACCACTTGCAAGCCCAGGCTGATCAGTTGCGCCACCAGTCGACGCTTGGCGGTCTCTACTTTGCGCCAGCGTTCGGGGTTTTCCGCTACGGACAGGTCGGGAATCGTGCGATTGAGGCTGCAGGCCACGCACAGCGGTGCAGTGCTGTGGGCAGGAATCAGCCAGTTGCACGCCGCGGGAGTATTGAGGTTGGCGCAGCGACGGAAGGCGCCGGCAGCGAGGTTGTCGTCCGCCAGCCAGGTGCCGGCGACGGGGCCAGGTTGCAGGGACGATAATCGGCTCTGTTGCGGCTGATAGCCCAGCAGCGCCTGGCAGGCCAGGCACTGGCTGTTGCGAAAGAACAGCGGCTGGCCGCAACGGCATTGCCACACCTTGCTGTTGCGCGTGGTGTCGGCCATGAACGGTGCGGCGATGCGCGAACTGAGTTGCTCGAAGTAGCGGAACATGGCGATCTCTCCCTGGGTGACCAAGACTAGATCATTTACCACTAAAGATCGTTCCCACGCGGAGCGTGGGAACGATCAATCAGACGGTGATGTTGTGCGTGGCCAGGAAAGCCACAAATGCCTCTTCGTCGAGGACCTTGAGGCCCAGCTCGGTGGCCTTGGCCAATTTCGAACCGGCGCCCGGCCCGGCCACCACGCAGTGGGTTTTCGCCGACACCGAACCCGCCACCTTGGCGCCCAGGCTTTCGAGCTTGTCCTTGGCCACGTCGCGGCTCATCAACTCCAGGGAGCCGGTGAGCACCCAGGTATGCCCCGCCTCTGGCAAGCCTTCGACGACCTTCTTCTCGCTCTGCCAGTGCATGCCGAAGTCCTTGAGCTGCAGCTCGATGGCCAGGGCGTGATTGGCGTTGTCGGTATTATCGAAGAAGTCGCGCACGGCCTTGGCCTGCTTCTCGGGCAGCGCCTGGCGCATATCCAGCCAGTCGGCCTTGATCACGCCTTCCAGCGAGCCGAATTTATCCGCCAGTTTCTGCGCGGCGCCGGGGCCGACGCTTGGCACGTGCAGCTTGTCGAGCAAGCCGCCCAGCGTGGTGCTGGCAGCGAACTCGGCGCTCAGGTCGCCCTGATCCTGCAATTGCAGGGCGCATTCGTCCGGCGACAACAGCGCGCCAATCACGTCCTGGTTGTGGCTGTCTTCGAAGAAGCTGTGAATCTCGTGCGCCACCTCCAGGCCGACGTCCGGCAAGTACGTCAGCACTTCCGGCAAGGCCTTCTGCACGCGCTCCAGGGACGCCAGCGAGCGCGCCAGCACCTTGGCGGTCTCCTCGCCCACGTCGGGAATGCCCAGCGCGTAGATAAAGCGCGCCAGGGTCGGCGTCTTGCTGTTTTCGATGGCAGTGATCAGCTTCTTGCTGGAAATATCGGCAAAGCCTTCCAGGTCGATGATCTGCTCGTACTTGAGCTTGTAGAGGTCGGCCGGCGAACCGATGAGCTTTTCATCCACCAATTGCTCGATGGTCTTGTCGCCCAGGCCGTCGATATCCATGGCGCGGCGCGAGACGAAGTGAATAATCGCCTGCTTGAGCTGCGCGCCACAGGCCAGGCGCCCAACGCAACGGTACACCGCGCCTTCGCTGACGGTCTCCTTGCCCTTGCTGCGCTTGACCAGCTGCGTGCGTTCCACATGGGAACCGCACACGGGGCAGCTTTCAGGAATTTGCACGGCGCGAGCATGTTCCGGGCGACGCTCGGTGACCACTGACACCACTTGTGGGATCACATCACCGGCGCGGCGGATGATCACGGTATCGCCGATCATCAAGCCCAGGCGCGCGACTTCGTCCATGTTATGCAGTGTGGCGTTGGACACGGTGACGCCCGCGACCTTGACCGGTTTGAGGCGCGCCACGGGCGTGACGGCACCGGTACGGCCAACCTGGAATTCCACGTCGAGCAGTTCGGTCAGCTCTTCCATGGCCGGGAATTTATGCGCGATGGCCCAGCGCGGCTCACGGGCGCGGAAACCCAGTTCACGCTGCGAGGCAATGCTGTTGACCTTGAACACCACGCCGTCGATTTCATACGGCAGGCTGTTACGCCGCTCGCCGATATCGCGGTAATACTCCAGGCAATCCTGAATGCCCTTGGCCAGCTTCAGCTCATGGCTGATGGGCATGCCCCACGCCTTGAGTTGCTGCAGGTTGCCGATATGGGTGTCGCTGATGTCCGTGGTCACGCCATAGCAGCAGAATTCCAGCGGGCGGCTGGCGGTAATCTTCGAGTCCAACTGACGCAAGCTGCCGGCCGCGGCGTTACGCGGGTTGGCGAAGGTCTTGCCACCCACTTCCAGCTGCGAGGCATTCAGCCGCTCGAAACCGGCCTTGGACATGAACACTTCGCCGCGCACTTCCAGGGTCGCCGGCCAGCCGCTGCCGTGCAGCTTCAGCGGGATATTGCGCACGGTGCGCACGTTGACGCTGATGTCTTCGCCAGTGGTGCCGTCGCCACGGGTAGCACCGCGCACCAGCTCGCCGTCTTGATACAGCAGGCTGACCGCCAGGCCGTCCAGCTTGGGCTCGCAGCTGTATTCCACGGCCGCGCCACCGCCAAACAGATCGCCCACCGGCAGGTCGAGCCCTTCGGTGACCCGGCGATCAAACTCAAGCATGGTGGTTTCATCAAAGGCGTTGCCCAGGCTGAGCATCGGAATGTCGTGCTTGACCTGAGTGAACGCCGACAACGCCGCACTGCCGACCCGCTGCGTCGGTGAATCACGCGTCACCAGTTCCGGATGCTCGGCCTCCAGGGCCTTGAGCTCGTGGAACAGCCGGTCGTACTCGGCGTCCGGGATGCTCGGCTCGTCGAGGACGTGGTAACGGTAATTGTGCTGATCCAGTTCAGCGCGCAATTGGAGGATGCGGGTGTGGGCGGCGGTCATGGGTGTTCTCTCAGAAAGCAAAAGAGCAGCCGAAGCTGCTCAATATGTTAGTGCGCTTATTCTACTGACAACGCTGAAGACCAATCCTCAGCGTTTCTGTGTCAGGGCGCGACGCTCGAACTCGACGATGCGCTGACGGTAGTGTTCGATGGTCTGGGCGGTCAGGACGCTGCGTTGGTCGTCCTTGAGCTCGCCGTTGAGCTCCTGGGACAGTTTGCGGGCTGCGGCCACCATCACGTCGAACGCTTGTTTGGGGTGACGCGGGCCTGGCAAGCCGAGGAAGAAGCTGACCGCCGGGGTACTGAACAGGTCGATATCGTCCAGATCAAAGGTGCCTGGCTTGACCGCGTTGGCCATCGAGAACAGCACTTCGCCGTTACCCGCCATGCTTTCGTGGCGGTGGAAAATGTCCATTTCGCCAAAGCGCAGGCCGCTTTCGAGGATGTTCTGCAACAGCGCCGGGCCTTTGAAGCCCGCAGCGTCGCGGCAGATCACGCTGATCACCAAGACCTCTTCGGCGGCCGGCTGATCGTTTACCGATTGGCGTGGCGCGCTTTTGGTTGGGGTCTCGTCAGGGAAGTCGTCATCGCGGCTGCTGAAGCTCGGGCCATCATCGACGTCGAGGTTCAGGTCGCCCTGATGCGGTTCGGCAACGGCAGCGCCGCCGCGTTTGCCGCGCTTGGAAGACGGTTCACGGGCTTCACGCACCGGCGCGCTCATCGACGGCAAGTCGTGCTCGTCCAGTTGCGGCTCTTTATGCGTGTCCAGCACACGCGGCGGCCCCAGCAGCTCGGCGCTGCCGTCGTCGTCGGGCAAGTTGGACAGGTTGCGGTCCAGACGGAATTTAAGCTTGCCCTTGCCACCGCGCATGCGGCGCCAGCCATCAAAAAGAATACCGGCAATGACAATAATGCCGATGACGATCAGCCACTCGCGCAGACCGATTTCCATGTAATCCCGTGCCTCTAATAAAAAATGCTGAAAAATAAGGGGTTTAGCACCGTGCAAACCGCTTTAAAACGTGGCGCCAACTCTATGTTCTGACTGACGTTTTGCCCACGCATACGAAAAATTGACATTAAACTAGCACGACCAAAGATAACTTTACACCGTCTGTCAAAATGCCTTGAACAAATATGTCCATTTGCCACTTTCGCCAGACCGGTAAACCCGCCTACAGCGTGCTGAAAAAATTCTTTCCTGACGCGGTTCAGGATTCCACCATCGCCATCGCTTCTTCGACATCCACCGCCACCAATCGCGAACAGCCCGGTTCGTGCATCGTCACACCCATCAGCTGATCCGCCATTTCCATGGCGATCTTGTTGTGGGTGATATAGATGAACTGCACGGTCTGGGACATCTCCTTAACCAACCGAGCGTAGCGTCCAACGTTAGCGTCATCCAGCGGGGCGTCAACTTCGTCGAGCATGCAAAACGGCGCCGGGTTCAACTTGAAGATCGCAAATACCAGCGCCAATGCCGTCAGTGCCTTCTCGCCACCGGACAACAAATGGATGGTGCTGTTCTTCTTGCCCGGAGGCCGCGCCATGATCGTTACCCCTGTATCGAGTAGATCTTCGCCCGTCAGTTCCAAGTAGGCGCTGCCTCCACCGAAAACTTTCGGGAATAACGCCTGTAAACCGCCATTAATCTGATCAAAGGTATCTTTGAAGCGGTTACGGGTTTCCTTGTCGATCTTGCGGATCACGTTTTCCAGGGTGTCCAGGGCTTCTACCAAGTCGGCGTTCTGGGCGTCCAGATAACGTTTGCGCTCGGACTGCTGCTGGTATTCGTCGATGGCCGCAAGGTTAATCGCGCCGAGCCGTTGGATACGTGCAGCAATGCGTTCAAGTTCTTCTTCGGCGTCTTTTTCGTTGGCCTGGGCGGTCAGCGTGTTGAGCACGCCGTGCAGGTCGTAGCCGTCTTCCAGCAACTGGTCTTGCAGGGTTTTACGGCGCACGGTCAAGGCTTGCCATTCCATGCGTTGCTGTTCGAGTTGGCCGCGAATCAGCTGGGACTGCTGCTCGGCCTGGGTCCGGCGTTTTTCTGCGTCGCGCAGTTCGCGGTCGGCGTCTTCCAGGGCGATCTGCGCGGTCTTGAGTTCTTCGTCGACGCTCATGCGCTTGTCGAGCAACTCTTCCAACTTCAAGCGCAACTCTTCCAGCGGCGCTTCGCCCTCCTCCAGGTTGAGGCTCAGTTGCTCGCGTTTTTCGGTGAGGCGTTCGGACTGCATCTCCAGGCGCTCAAGGGCCTGGCGCGTGGAAGTGTGCTGAGCTTGCAGCGAGCCGAGGCGCACGGCCAGTTGGTGGGCGTGGTCTTTGTGCTGGCGCGCTTCCTGGCGCACGCGGTCGAGGCGTTCGCGCAGGCTGTCGCGCTGGGCCAGCAGCAGTTCGCGCTGCTCGGTGTCCAGCGCCATGCTGTCGAGGGCTTCCTGCAATTGCAGGCGCGCTTCGCCGACCTGTTCGTGCTCGAGCGCGCGCTGCTCGCCCATCTCTGCCACTTCGTCATCAAGACGCGTGCGGCGTAGGGTCAGTTGCTCGGCCTTGGCCTTGCTCGCCGACAATTGGGCTTTGAGTTCGCCTTGCTGGCGCGCTTCGTCCTGCAACAAACGGCGCAGGTGTTCGCGGCCGGTTTCTTGCTGGCGCTGGGTGGCGCGCAGGGTTTGCAGTTCGGCTTCCAGGCTTTCGAGGGTGGCTTCGCGCTCTTCGCGTTCGGCGCTCAGGTTGACGATCTCCTGGCCGCGAGCCAACACGCCGCTTTCCGCTTCGCTGGCGCGGCGCACGCGCAGGAAGTGCCGACCCACCCAGTAGCCGTCTCGGCTGATCAGGCTTTCACCGGCCGCCAGCTGACCGCGTTGGGCCAGGGCCTGCTCCAGCGACTCCACCGGTTTGACTTGGCCCAGCCAAGGCGACAGATCAATCGCCGCTTCAACTTTGTCGAGCAGACTGCCCGGCACGCGGGTGCCATCGGCCGCCGGGCTGAGCAAACGCAGATCGCCCTGGGCAAAGCCGGCCAGGTCAAAGCCGCCAAAATCGTCGACCAATACAGCCTGCAGGTCGGCGCCCAACACGGTTTCCACCGCCAGCTCCCAACCCGCTTGCACTTTTAACCCTTCAGCCAGGCGCGGGCGCTCGGCCAAGTGCTGGTCGCGCAGCCACTCAGCAGTGCCGGTGCCGGGGTCCAAGGCGGCTTGCTGCAAGGCTTCAAGGGACGCCAAGCGCCCGTTCAGCCGCTGCAAATCGCCCTGGGCCTGCTGCTGCGCCTGGGTCGCCTGTTGCAACTGCTGACGCAATTGCTCCAGGCGCTCCACTTGCTGTTCTTCGCTGGCCTCAAGTTCTTCCAGGGTCATCTCGCTTTCGGCGAGCTGCTCGCTCAGCTCCATGATCGCCGCGTCTTCCGGATCGGCGGCGAGCAATACGCGTTCTTCCTGCAAACGACGCTGGCGTTCGGCCAAGCGTTCCATGCTGGTTTCCAGCTGTTGAATACGCGACTGCTGCACCTCAGCCTGGCGGCGCGGCTCGGCGGATTGCAGGTTGAAAGCGTCCCACTGCTCCTGCCAGCCGTGCATGGTGGTTTCGGATTCTTCCAGGGCGGCGGCGGCTTCTTCGGCGGCGGCGCTGGTGATTTCCTGCTCCGGGGTGAGCATGTCCAGCTCTTCGCCGAGGGTCAGCAGCAAGGTGCGGTCGTGGCCCAGGTGCGATTCGGTTTCGAGGCGCGCGCGTTCGGCTTCCTTCAAGTCGTCCTGCAACTGGCGCAGACGCTGCTGGCCGTGCTGGATGCTCTGCTCGACGCGGGCGATATCGCCGCCCACCGAGTAGAAACGCCCTTGCACCAAGTTGAAGCGCTCGGACAGGTCATGGTGACCGTCGCGCAGGCGCTCAATGCTGGCGTCGGCGTTGCGCTGCTCGGCCACCAGCGCTTCAAAGCTGATTTCCTGGGTGCCGATAATCGCTTCGCGCTGGCCGACCTGATCATTCAGCGCCTGCCAACGCAACGCCGAGAGTTGCGCCTTGAGCTGGCGTTCTTCGCCCTTGTATTCCTGATACTTCTCGGCCGCCTGGGCCTGGCGGTGCAGGCGCTCCAACTGGCGCTCCAGCTCTTCGCGCAAGTCCGTCAAGCGGGCGAGGTTTTCGTGAGTACGGCGGATACGGTTTTCAGTCTCGCGGCGGCGCTCCTTGTACTTGGAGATGCCGGCCGCTTCTTCAATAAAGTTACGCAGGTCTTCGGGCTTGGCTTCGATCAGTTTGGAGATCATGCCTTGCTCGATGATCGAGTAGCTGCGCGGGCCCAAGCCGGTGCCGAGGAAGATATCGGTAATGTCCCGGCGCCGGCACTTGGTGCCGTTGAGGAAGTAGCTGTTCTGGCTGTCGCGCGTTACTTTGCGGCGAATGGAAATCTCCGCGTAGGCCGCGTATTCGCCGACCAGGGTGCCGTCGGAGTTGTCGAACACCAGTTCGATGCTGGCCTGGCTCACGGGTTTACGGCTGGTGGAGCCGTTGAAGATGACGTCGGTCATCGACTCGCCGCGCAGGTTTTTTGCCGAGCTCTCGCCCATCACCCAGCGTACGGCGTCGATGATGTTCGACTTGCCGCAGCCATTGGGCCCCACCACTGCCGCCATGTTACTGGGGAAGTTCACCGTGGTCGGGTCGACGAAGGATTTGAACCCCGCCAGTTTGATGCACTTGAGCCGCACGTTTAGGCGTCCGCCAATGCAGCGATGACCAGCGAGCAACTGCGCTGGCCATAGGCCGAGAGCACCAGGCGGATTTGCGTCAGGTCACGCGCCAGCACGGCGGCGAGCAGTTGCTCGAACAGCGCCAGGTACTCGCTCATGGACGCCTTGCGTTGGTCCAGCGCCAGGTAATAGGCGCGGTTCATCGCCGGCTGCAGGTTCTCGACGGTTTCCTGCAAATACGGGTTGTTGGCGAACGGGTACGCAGCGCGCATCACGTTGAAGCTTTCTTCGACGAAGGCGCGGATGTCCTGGCGCTCAAAACTGGCCACCAGCCGCTGCTGGATCTGCAGGAACGGCGCCATGTCGGCCTGGGTCTGCCAGCCTTCGGCAACGGCGTTACCGAGCAGGATGTACAGCTCGCCCATCAACGTGCACAGGCTCTGCACCTTGTGCGCAGTAAGCTCGGTGACGTGCGCGCCACGGCGCGGCAGGATCGCGATCAGGTGGCGGCGTTCGAGGATCAATAACGCTTCACGCACGGAACCACGGCTGACGTTAAGCGCCAGCGTGACTTTCTGTTCCTGGATCCGCTCCCCAGGCTTGAGATCGCCGCGAATGATACGTTCGGCGAGGTGGTGAGCGATTTGCTCGGCGAGACTGTCCGGCGCCTTGAACGTCATGTTTTCCCTTCAGAATCTTCTATCAGTACAAGCGCGGCAGTGTAGCGCATTGGCCCGCTGATGGCGCTACGCCCACCGTGGCGAATTTGGCATGAAATAAGCAGCGTTGAAAAGCCAGAAGCCGCCAAAAACACCGGTTCCAGAAGACTGAACCATAATTGAAAGTGGTGTGATCGCAATTTCTTGACCTTCTGGTCAGAAAATCGTTGACCGAAAAGTCAGACATGACTAGATTCGGCGCAAAGCGGTTAACAACAATAATGAGTCTGCGAGGCCTTCCGTGATCCAGTTTTTACTTAACCAGGAACTCCGTAGTGAGCACGCCCTGGACCCCAACCTGACCGTGCTCAACTATTTGCGTGAGCACCTGGGCAAATCCGGCACCAAGGAAGGCTGCGCCAGCGGCGACTGTGGCGCGTGCACCGTGGTGGTCGGCGAGTTGCACAGCGACGCGCAAGGCGTGGAACAGATTCGTTATCGCAGCCTCAACTCGTGCCTGACCTTTGTGTCGTCGTTGCACGGCAAACAACTGATCAGCGTCGAAGACCTCAAGCACCAGGGCCAACTGCACAGCGTGCAACAGGCGATGGTCGAGTGCCACGGCTCGCAATGCGGCTTTTGCACACCGGGTTTTGTGATGTCGTTGTTCGCCCTGCAAAAGAACAGCGACGCCCCCGACAGCCAAAAAGCCCATGAAGCCCTGGCCGGCAACCTGTGCCGCTGCACCGGCTACCGCCCGATCCTTGCCGCTGCCGAACAGGCCTGCTGCAACAAGCCGGTGGACCAGTTCGACAGCCGCCAAGCCGAGACCATCGCGCGCCTTAAAGCCATCGCGCCGACGCAAACCGGTGAACTCAACAGCGGCGACAAGCGCTGCCTGGTGCCGCTGACCGTCGCCGACCTGGCCGACCTTTACGACGCCTACCCGCAAGCCCGGCTGCTGGCCGGCGGCACCGACCTGGCGCTGGAAGTCACCCAGTTCCATCGCACCCTGCCGGTGATGATCTACGTCGGCAACATTGAAGAAATGAAGCGCATCGAAAGCTTCGACGACCGCCTGGAAATCGGCGCCGCTACGGTGCTGTCCGACTGCTACAGCGCGCTGCACCTCGAATACCCGGACTTCGGCGACTTGCTGCACCGCTTCGCCTCCCTGCAAATCCGCAACCAGGGCACGCTGGGCGGCAACATCGGTAACGCCTCGCCGATTGGTGATTCACCGCCGCTGCTGATCGCCTTGGGCGCACAGATCGTGCTGTGCAAAGGCAACACCCGTCGCACCTTGGCGCTGGAAGACTACTTCATCGACTACCGCGTTACTGCGCGCCAGGACAGCGAGTTCATCGAAAAAATCATCGTGCCCAAGGGCCACGAACTGTTCCGCGCCTACAAGGTGTCCAAGCGCCTGGACGATGACATTTCCGCTGTGTGCGCGGCCTTCAACCTGAAGATCGACAACGGCGTGATCAGCGAAGCACGCGTGGCCTTCGGCGGCATGGCCGCCACCCCAAAACGCGCGAAAAGCTGCGAAGCCGTGCTGGTCGGCGCCACCTGGAACGCCGCCACCGTGGAGAAAGCCTGCGCCGCCCTGGCCGAGGACTTCACCCCGCTGTCGGACTTCCGCGCCAGCAAGGAATACCGCTTGCTCAGCGCACAGAACCTGCTGCGCAAATACTTCATCGAACTGCAAACGCCGCACATCGAGACTCGGGTGACCGCTTATGTCTAACCATCACGCCGTCGTTAAAACCCAAGCCGAGCTCGCCGAGCTGTTTGCCCAGGACTTGACCTCCGGAGTCGGGCGCAGCGTCAAGCATGACAGCGCCGCCAAGCACGTCAGCGGCGAGGCGCAGTACATCGATGACCGTTTGGAATTCCCCAACCAGCTGCACCTGTATGCGCGCATGTCCGACCGCGCCCACGCCCGCATCATCAGCATCGATACCGCGCCCTGCTACGCCTTTGACGGCGTGCGCATCGCTATCACCCACGAAGACGTGCCGGGCCTGAAAGACATCGGCCCACTGATGCCTGGTGATCCGTTGCTGGCCATCGACACCGTGCAGTTTGTCGGCCAAGTGGTGCTGGCTGTCGCCGCCCGCGACCTGGAAACCGCACGCAAAGCCGCCATGGCCGCGGTGATCGAATACGAAGACCTGGAGCCGGTGCTGGACGTGGTCGAGGCCTTCCGTAACAAGCACTTTGTGCTGGACAGCCACACCCACCAACGCGGTGATTCAGTCGGTGCGCTGGCGACGGCAAAAAACCGCATTCAGGGCACGCTGCACATCGGCGGCCAGGAACACTTCTACCTGGAAACCCAGATCTCCTCGGTGATGCCCACCGAAGACGGCGGCATGATCGTCTACTGCTCCACACAAAACCCCACCGAAGTGCAGAAGCTGGTGGCCGAAGTGCTCGACGTGTCGATGAACAAAATCGTCGTCGACATGCGCCGCATGGGCGGCGGTTTTGGCGGCAAGGAAACCCAGGCCGCCAGCCCGGCGTGCTTGTGTGCAGTCGTCGCACGCCTCACCGGCCAGCCGACCAAGATGCGCCTGCCGCGCGTCGAAGACATGCTGATGACTGGCAAGCGCCACCCCTTCTACATCGAATACGACGTGGGCTTCGACGACAGCGGCCGCCTGCACGGGATCAACCTGGAACTGGCGGGTAACTGCGGCTGCTCGCCCGACCTGTCCAACTCGATTGTCGACCGCGCGATGTTCCACGCCGACAACTCGTATTACCTCGGTGACGCCACGGTCAACGGCCATCGTTGCAAGACCAACACCGCGTCCAACACCGCCTATCGTGGCTTTGGCGGCCCGCAAGGCATGGTCGCCATCGAGGAGGTCATGGACGCCATCGCCCGCCATTTGGCGCTGGACCCATTGGCCGTGCGCAAGGCCAACTACTACGGCAAGACCGAGCGCAACGTCACGCACTATTACCAGACCGTCGAGCACAACATGCTCGAGGAAATGACCGCCGAGCTTGAGGCCAGCAGCCAATACGCCGAGCGCCGTGAAGCCATTCGCCTGTATAACGCGCACAGCCCGATCCTGAAAAAAGGCCTGGCACTGACACCGGTGAAATTCGGCATCTCGTTTACCGCCAGCTTCCTCAACCAGGCCGGCGCCTTGATCCACATCTACACCGACGGCAGCATCCACTTGAACCACGGCGGCACCGAGATGGGCCAGGGCTTGAACACCAAGGTCGCGCAGGTGGTGGCCGAAGTGTTCCAGGTGGAAATCGACCGCGTACAGATCACTGCCACCAACACCGATAAAGTGCCCAACACTTCACCGACCGCGGCTTCCAGCGGTGCCGACTTGAACGGTAAAGCCGCGCAGAACGCCGCCGAAACCATCAAGCAGCGCCTGGTGGAATTTGCCGCGCGCAAGTACGACGTGAGTGAAGCGGATGTGGAATTCCACAACGGCCATGTGCGCGTGCGCGACCAGATCCTGACCTTTGAAAGCCTGATCCAGCAGGCGTATTTCGCCCAGGTGTCGCTGTCGAGCACCGGTTTTTACAAGACTCCTAAAATCTTCTACGACCGCAGCCAGGCGCGCGGTCGGCCGTTCTATTACTTTGCGTTCGGCGCGGCCTGCTGCGAGGTGATCGTCGACACCCTGACCGGCGAATACAAGATGCTGCGCACCGACATCCTTCACGATGTGGGCGCGTCGCTGAACCCGGCCATCGACATCGGCCAGGTCGAAGGCGGTTTTATCCAGGGCATGGGTTGGCTGACCATGGAAGAGCTGGTGTGGAACAACAAGGGCAAGCTGATGACCAACGGCCCGGCCAGCTACAAGATCCCGGCGGTGGCCGACATGCCGCTGGATTTGCGCGTGAAGCTGGTGGAGAACCGCAAGAACCCGGAAGACACGGTGTTCCATTCCAAGGCCGTGGGTGAGCCACCGTTCATGCTTGGGATTGCTTCGTGGTGTGCGATCAAGGATGCGGTGGCGAGTTTGGCTGAGTATCGCCATCAGCCGAAAATCGATGCGCCGGCGACGCCGGAGCGGGTGTTGTGGGGGTGTGAGCAGATGCGGCAGTTGACGGCTGCGAAAGCGGTGGAAACCGAGTTGGCTTGATCGTTCCCACGCTCTGCGTGGGAATGCCGGCATGGACGCTCTGCGTCCGCTCGTGTGACGCAGAGCGTCACGGTATGCATTCCCACGCGGAGCGTGGGAACGATCTGACTGGAGGTGACTATGAACAACTGGATCAGCGCCCTCGCCGACCTGCAGAACCAGGGTGAACCCTGCGTGCTGGTGACCATCATCGAAGAGCTCGGCTCCACGCCGCGCAATGCCGGTTCGAAGATGGTGATCAGCGCCGCGCACACCTTCGACACCATCGGTGGCGGGCACCTGGAATACAAGGCGATGCAGATCGCCCGCGACATGCTCGTGCGCGGCCAGCAGAACACCCATCTGGAACGCTTCAGCCTCGGTGCGAGCCTGGGCCAGTGCTGTGGCGGTGTGACCGTGCTGCTGTTCGAACCGATGGGCCAGGTGCAGGCGCAGATCGCCGTGTTTGGCGCAGGCCATGTCGGCCGCGCGCTGGTGCCATTGTTGGCGAGCCTGCCGTGCCGGGTGCGCTGGATCGACTCCCGGGATCAGGAGTTTCCGGAACATATCCCCCAGGGCGTGCGTAAAATCGTCAGCGAAGAGCCGGTCGACGAAATTGCCGACTTGCCGGTGGGCAGTTACTGCATCGTCATGACCCACAACCACGCGCTGGACCTGGAACTGACCGCCGCCCTGCTCAAGCGCAATGACTTTGCCTACTTCGGCTTGATCGGTTCCAAGACCAAGCGCGTCAAATTTGAACACCGCCTGCGTGATCGCGGTTTCGACACCGCGCAACTGCAACGCATGCGCTGCCCGATGGGCCTCACTGAGGTGAAGGGCAAATTACCGGTGGAGATCGCCATCTCCATCGCCGGCGAAATCATCGCCACCTATAACGCCAATTTCGGCCAGCACACCGCCAGCGCCGAACCCATTGCCAAACTGCTGCCGGCTTCGCGCCGCAGCCAAGCTATCAATTGAGAAAACCATGCCTTTGACTCGTAAAGCCTACCGTGCCGCCATCCTGCACAGCATCGCCGACCCTGCTGAAGTGGGGATAGAAGCCTCCTATGAGTATTTCGAAGACGGCCTGCTGGTGATCGATAACGGCCAGATCAGCGCCCTGGGCCACGCCAGCGATTTACTGCCGACGCTGCCCGCCGACATCGACATCACCCATTACCAGGATGCACTGATCACCCCAGGCTTGATCGACACCCACATCCACCTGCCGCAAACCGGCATGGTCGGCGCCTACGGCGAGCAATTGCTGGATTGGCTCAACACCTACACCTTCCCGTGTGAAAGCCAATTCGCCGACAAGGCCCACGCCGAGGAAGTCGCGGACATTTTCATCAAAGAGCTGCTGCGCAATGGCACCACCACCGCGCTGGTGTTCGGCAGCGTGCACCCGCAGTCGGTGAATTCATTCTTTGAAGCGGCCGAGAAACTCGACCTGCGCATGATCGCCGGCAAGGTGATGATGGACCGCAACGCGCCGGACTACCTGACCGACACCGCCGAATCCGGCTACCAGGAAAGCAAGGCGCTGATCGAGCGCTGGCACGGCAAGGGCCGTTTGCACTATGCGGTCACGCCGCGCTTTGCGCCGACCAGCACGCCGGAACAGTTGGCATTGGCCGGGCATCTGCTGGGCGAGTACCCAGACCTGTACATGCAGACGCACATCAGTGAAAACCTGCAAGAAGTGGAATGGGTGAAGGAGCTGTTCCCAGAGCGCAAGAGCTACCTGGACGTCTACGACCACTACAAACTGCTCGGCGAGCGCTCCGTGTTTGCCCATGGCGTACACCTGTGTGATGACGAGTGCGCGCGGTTGGCGCAGACGGGTTCGGCGGTGGCGTTCTGCCCAACCTCGAACTTCTTCCTCGGCAGTGGGTTGTTCAACTTGCCGATGGCTGAGAAACACAAACTGCATGTCGGCCTGGGCACCGACGTGGGCGGCGGCACCAGCTTTTCGCTGCTGCAAACCTTGAACGAAGCCTACAAGGTCATGCAGTTGCAGGGCGCGCGGTTGAGCCCGTTCAAGTCGCTGTACCTGGCCACCTTGGGCGGTGCGCGAGCGCTGCGCCTGGAAGACAGGATCGGCACATTGCAGCCGGGCACTGACGCGGACTTCCTGGTATTGGATTACAACGCCACGCCGCTGCTGAGCTATCGCTTGAAGCAGGCCAATAACATTGCCGAGACGTTGTTTGTGCTGATGACGCTGGGGGATGATCGGGCGGTGTTGCAGACGTATGCAGCGGGTCAGCTCGTGCACCAGCGCTAATTTCGGGGCCGCCATAAATCAATGTGGGAGCGGGCTTGCTCGCGAATGCGGTGGATCAGTCACTACATCTGGTGACTGACACTCCGTATTCGCGAGCAAGCCCGCTCCCACATTTTTAGTCCCAGGCGAACCTGGAAAATTACAGTTTTACTGAAGAACGCCCTGGTTTCTTGGTCTGCAACAAATGCGAAAACACCGCGTGCAAATCATCCGACGCGCTTTCCTCATCGAGGTTGAGCTTGCTGTCGATGTGATCCATGTGGTGCATCATCAAATTCACTGCCAGCGCCGCGTCGCGTGCTTCAATCGCATCGATCAACTGGGTGTGCTCATCGTAGGAGCAGTGCGAGCGGTTGCCGCTTTCGTACTGGGCGATGATCAACGAGGTCTGGGAAACCAAACTGCGTTGGAAGCTGATCAGCGGCGCGTTCTTCGCCGCTTCTGCCAGCTTGAGGTGGAACTCGCCGGAGAGGCGGATACCGGCACCGCGATCACCGCGTGAGAAGCTGTCGCGCTCGTCGTTGACCATCTGGCGCAGCTCGGCCAACTGTTCGGCCGTGGCGTGCTGCACTGCCAACTCGGTAATTGCCCGTTCGACCAGACGCCGGGCCAGGAACACCTGGCGCGCCTCTTCTACACTTGGGCTCGCCACCACCGCACCTCGATTGGGCCGCAGCAACACCACGCCTTCATGGGCCAGACGCGAGAGCGCGCGGCGAATGATGGTGCGGCTGACGCCGAAGATTTCGCCCAGTGCCTCTTCACTCAATTTGGTTCCGGGCGCCAGGCGTTGTTCAAGGATGGCCTCGAAGATATGCGCGTAAACGATATCGTCCTGGGTTCCGCTGCGACCGGCCTTGCCGGCTCGCGGTTGTTTCTTGAGAGGTTGCAACTGTTCGTTCATGGGCACTCGGGTTTGGAGAACGGCGGCGAATTAACGGTAATACGGCAACAACGTGTCGCTGGCAAGTATCACCTAAAAACAGGGCACATTGTACACAACCCAATGCGCCAACACACTGTACGGCTGTTTGCGGCGTCGGCTGTATTGCAATGAGTAGTTACGTTTGAGTTTAGGCTTGAATCCGCGCCTTCACCGGCTAAACCCAGGTAAAAGGAACACCTCCCCATGACCGACGCCACCCAAGCGCCTTTGCGCCCGTTGGCCGACACTTCTGCGTCGGCCGTCGTCGCCGGCTTCATCGCCATGCTGACCGGCTACACCAGCTCGCTGGTCCTGATGTTCCAGGCCGGCCAAGCCGCCGGCTTGACCACGGCGCAGATTTCTTCGTGGATCTGGGCCATCTCCATCGGCATGGCGGTGTGCAGCATCGGCCTGTCCCTGCGCTATCGCACGCCGATCACCATTGCCTGGTCGACACCCGGCGCGGCGCTGCTGATTACCAGCCTGGGTGGCGTGAGCTACGGCGAGGCCATCGGCGCCTACATCACCTGTGCGGTATTGGTCACGCTGTGTGGGCTGACCGGCAGCTTCGAAAAACTGGTCAAGCGCATCCCGTCTTCGCTGGCGGCAGCCTTGCTGGCGGGGATTCTGTTCAAGATCGGCAGCGAGATTTTCGTCGCCGCACAGCATCGCACCGGGCTGGTGCTGGGGATGTTTTTCACGTATCTGATCATCAAGCGCCTGTCGCCACGCTATGCGGTCCTCGCCGCGCTGGTGCTTGGCACCGTGCTGTCGGGGCTGATGGGGCTGCTGGATTTCAGTGGGTTTCACCTCGAAGTGGCGACACCGGTATGGACCACGCCGCACTTCTCGCTGGCGGCGACCATCAGTATCGGCATCCCGTTGTTCGTGGTGGCGATGACCTCGCAGAACATGCCCGGCGTCGCCGTGCTGCGCGCCGACGGCTACAACGTGCCCGCCTCGCCGCTGATCACCGCCACCGGCCTGGCTTCATTGGTACTGGCGCCGTTCGGCTCCCACGGCATCAACCTGGCGGCGATCAGCGCAGCCATCTGCACCGGGCCGCATGCCCATGAAGACCGCAACAAGCGCTATACCGCCGCCGTGTGGTGCGGGGTGTTCTACGGGATTGCCGGGGTCTTTGGCGCGACATTGGCGGCGTTGTTCGCAGCGCTGCCAAAGGAGCTGGTGCTGTCGATTGCGGCGTTGGCACTGTTTGGCTCGATCATCAATGGCTTGAGCATCGCCATGAATGAGCCGAAGGAACGCGAAGCGGCGCTGATCACCTTTATGGTCACCGCGTCAGGCTTGACGTTGTTTTCCATCGGTTCAGCGTTCTGGGGGATTGTGGCGGGGGTGTTGACGCTGCTGATTCTGAACGGGCGCAAGGCATAAAAAAACGGCGACCCTCAGGTCGCCGTTTTTTTCAGTATCACTTAGCCGCGTTGATCGGCTTTTCCGGATACCACACGTCCAGCAGCGGGCTGACTTCAGCGCTTTTCAGTTCGCTGCGGCCTTTGAGCCAGCTTTCAACAGCTACGCGCTGTTCTTCGTTGACCGAGCCACGCTTCTGCAGGCAAACCAGACCGAAGTCATCGCCGCCGACATAGCCCAGACCATTGGCTTCCATGGCTTCTTTGATGAATGCTTCGAGGAAAGCATCGGTAGCTTCTTCACTCAGGTCTTCTTTGAAGTCCAGGTTCAGTTCGAAACCCAGCTCTTGAAATTCATCAACGCACAGTTTTTTGCGCAGACGCTGGGAACGGTTAGTCGCCATTGGAACAATCCTCATAAGTAATAACGGGCGGCACTTTAGCAGTTTAAGACGGCAATTGCCCGACTCTCTGGGACAGGCGGGCATTTGTCTGCAAAAAAACGCGCAATACCAGCTATCGTTCAGCTACAACTGGATCCACCTTGGGGCATAATGCCGACACTTTCGTGACCAATGAGGGATTTTCTTCCATACCCCTCGCCTTTTTCACCCTCCTCAGCAGTAGGGTTTTATTCTTTATGATCAAATCTTTTCGCTCAGCGCTACTGGCCGGTTTTTTTCTACCACTGGCCCTTTCCGTCTCTGCCGCCCCGATCAACAACACCCTGCCACCCAACGTTGCGCAGGCTCTGCAAAAAGCCAAACTGCAAAACACCGCACTGTCTCTGGTGATGCTGCCCCTCACCGGCCCCGGCACGCCGACCGTGTTCAACGCCGACGTGTCGGTGAACCCGGCCTCGACCATGAAGCTGGTTACCACCTACGCGGCCCTGGAAATGCTCGGCCCCAACCATCAGTGGAAAACCGAGTTCTACACCGACGGCAGCCTCAGCGGTGGCGTGTTGCACGGCAACCTGTACCTCAAGGGCGGCGGCGACCCCAAGCTGAACATGGAAAAGCTCTGGTTGCTGATGCGCGACCTGCGCGCCAATGGCGTGCAGCAAGTCACCGGCGACCTGGTGCTCGACCGCAGCTTCTTCAACCAGCCGCAATTGCCCGAATTCAATGATGACGGCAACGACGAGAACAAGCCGTTCCTGGTCAAGCCCGACGCCCTGCTGGTCAACCTCAAGGCGCTGCGTTTCGTGACCCGCAACGACTCGGGCCGCGTGATCGTGTCGGTCGAGCCGCCGATTGCGAGCATTCGCATCGACAACCAGGTCAAGGTGTCCAACGCCAAGCAGTGCACCGGCGACGTGCGCTACAACCCGGTCACGGCCGCCGATGGCAGTGTCACCGTGACCGTCAGCGGCCAGCTGGGCGATGGCTGCAGTTCGCAGACTTACCTGTCGCTGCTCGACCACGCCACCTACACCGCCGGCGCCGTGCGCGCGATCTGGCAGGAATTGGGCGGCACCATCCAGGGCCGCGATATCCAGGCGCCAGTGCCTAAGGACGCCAAAGTACTCGCCCGCGCCTTTTCGCCGGACCTGGCGGAAATCATCCGCGACATCAACAAATACAGTAACAACACCATGGCCCAGCAGTTGTTCCTGAGCCTGGGCGCGCAGTTTCGCAACGATGCCGACGGCGACGACGCCAAGGCTGCGCAACGCGTGGTGCGTCAGTGGCTGGCGAAGAAAGGCATCACCGCGCCGCACCTGGTGATGGAGAACGGCTCCGGCCTGTCGCGCGCCGAACGGGTCAGTGCCCGTGAGATGGCGGCCATGCTGCAAGCCGCCTGGAAAGGCCCGTACGCGGCGGAATACATCAGCTCGCTGCCAATTGCCGGCACCGACGGCACCATGCGCAAACGCCTGAAAACCACGGCCATGCGCGGCGAAGCCCACGTCAAGACCGGCACCCTGAACACCGTGCGTGCCATTGCCGGGTTCAGCCGCGACAACAACGGCAATACCTGGGTGGTGGTGGCGATCCTCAACGATTCAAAACCGTGGGGCGCGTCTTCGGTGCTCGATCAGGTGCTACTGGACCTGTATCGCCAGCCGAAGCTGACGGCCGCGGCACCGGTACTTTAAAAGGCAACACAGATCAAATGTGGGAGCTGGCTTGCCTGCGATGCAGGCACCGAGGTGTATCCGTCACACTGCGGTGATGCGATCGCAGGCAAGCCAGCTCCCACATTATTCAGGCACGTAATCTTTCGGCTTCCACTCGGTCCCTGCCCGCCTGCTTGGCCACATACACCGCCGAATCCGCGCGCAGCAGCAGCCCATCGATGCCTTCATCGATGCGCCAGCTCGCCACTCCGAAGCTGGCGGTCACGATGCCCACCGTTTCCATCGGTGCACTGCGCAGCGACTGCCACAATTCCATCGCCAGGCTGTACGCCTGATCACGATCGGTGTGCGGGCACAACACCACGAACTCTTCGCCACCCAGGCGACAGAACACATCCGTACGCCGCAGGCGCTGGCTGATCCGCTTGCACACCTCTTGCAACACCCCATCGCCTACCGCGTGCCCATATTGGTCGTTGATGCGCTTGAAGTGGTCGATATCGAGCATGATCAACGACAGCGCGCCATCGGTACGGTTAAGCCTGAGCATTTCGGCCTTGAGGCGGTCCTGAAAATAACGCCGGTTATGAATGCCCGTCAGCGAGTCGGTGATCGACAGCGCGCGCAGCTCTTCCTCCACCCGCTTGAGATCGGAGATATCCGACACGTAGCCGTGCCACAGCGTACCGCCCCCTGGTAACTCTTCCGGCGTAGCTTCGCCGCGAATCCAGCGCAGGCCGCGTTGCGGCAACAGCACGCGGTACTCTTCGCGCCAGTGGCTCAACTGCAGCGCCGACAAGCGAATCGACAGGCGTACCCGCTCGACATCCTGAGGATGGATGCGCTCGAAGACCTTGCCCGCGTCCTGCTGCAGCACACCCGCTTCAATTTCATAGATATCGCGCATGCCATCGCTGGCGTAGATGAAGCGACCGTTGTCCTGGTGTTCCAGGATGAACTGAAAGATCCCGCCGGGCACATGAGCACTGAGTTTTTTCAGCAGACGATCGCGCGCCGCCAACGCCTCGTAGGCGCGTTTCTGCTCGGTGACATCCAGGTAAATCGCCAAATGCCCGACCCACAAACCATGGTCATCCAGCAGCACGGTGCCGAGCATGTTCACGGTCAAAGGGCTGCCATTCTCGCGCAACAGGGTCCACTCCCGGGCCTCGTGCAGGGTGTCAGGGCTCTCCACCAGCATCGCCTGGCTCGGCGGGATGCGCTTGCCCATGACCACACTTAAACTGGCGGAGCGCGCCTCGAGCTCAGCGGCCAGGTGCAGGCTTTCCAGGGTCATGCGCCCCAGCACCTGCTCGGACGTGTAGCCCAGCATCTGCTCGGCACCGGCATTGAACGTATTGATCACACCGCGCAGGTCAGTGGCGATGATCGCGACCTGGGTAGCTGCATTCAGCACGCTGCGCAATTGCCCGTGCGCCCCGCGCAGCTCCTGCTCGCGCAGGCGCAATTGCACGGTGCGCTGCTCCACCAGTTTGAGCGCGCGCTGGCGCTGGCTGACCAGCACGTACAGCAACGCGCTGAGCAGCAGGCTGAGCAACCCGCCCATGGTCAGGATCGTACTCATTGAGGAATGGTTGGCCCGATCGAACACCTGACTGGCACGCAACGTCAGCGCATACACATGGTCGCCCAAGGTAAGACGGCGCGCGGCGCTGAGGTCACTGGTGCCGACCGCATTGCTGGAGGCATACAGCACGCGTTGCTGGGCGTCGGAGGTGTCGACGATTTGCATCACCAGGTTGTCCCGGTTCGGCTTGGGCAGACCATCGGCTACCAACTGACGCATGCTGATCACCGCCATCACAAAACCGCTGGGGTCAGCGTCGGGTAGCTTGCTCACGGGCGCCACCAGCAAAACCCCGGCCGCATAGGCTGGTTCCACGCCCACCAGTTGCATAGGCTGGGACACCGCAGGCTTACCGCTTTTTTGCGCACGCTCAAGGGCCGAGCGCCGCAACGGCTGGGCCAGCAAATCAAAGCCCAGCGGCGAGCCCAGCAGGCTTTGGGTCTGGCTGTACAACACGGGGACGTATTCATCACGCTCGGCAGCAGGCGCCAGCTCACCCGACGAATTCAATTCGCGGATGCTGAAGGCGACGCCGCGCTGGCGCGAGATCTCTTGTTCAAACGCGCTGCGTTGATCGCGCAATATCCGCGGCGCCCAGGCATAGGCGCGGGCGCGCAGCAGCAAGGGTTGGGCGAAACCATCAAACTCGGCACGGGACACATCACTGGAGTTGACGAAAAAGCGCTGCAGGCTGGCCAGGCGCTGCTCCTGGTCTTCAAAGCGTTCCTGCAGGCGGGTGTAGCGCTCGTTGACCAGCAGTTGGAAGCGCTGACGAACCTGTTGCCGATAAAGATCGGCAGCGGCCCAGGCAACAATCACCGTCAGCGCGCAACCTGCCAGTAACACCACCAATGCCACCAGCCAAGCCGAGGCCTGCTCACTGATAAAGCCTAGGATTTTGGGGCGGACGGCATGCATCGGCATAGGCAACACTCACTACGCCAGCGTGCGGGGCTGTCACTTTGGCTAGGCATTAAGTTATAGCCATCGGCCCTGTGTTTGACCAGCGCAAAAAAGCCGCAAGCCCGGAATAATCCGGGCTTGCGGCTTTTTGGTGCCACGTCGTGCGGCGATCAGCGCGCGGTGATTTTCCAGGCCCGGTGAATCTTCGCATTGCGCGCGAAATCCGGGTCGAGGGTCTTGTCGCTGATTTCCTCAACCGCATAGCGTTCGCTGAGGTTGTCCTCCAGCACGAACTTGCGGAAGTTGTTCGAGAAGTACAGCACGCCGCCCGGTGCCAGGCGCGCCATCGCCAGGTCGAGCAACTGCACGTGGTCACGCTGTACGTCGAAGATGCCTTCCATGCGCTTGGAGTTGGAGAAGGTCGGCGGGTCGATGAAGATCAGGTCGAACTCATCGCGGCTGGCTTCCAGCCAGGCCATCACATCACCCTGTTCCAGGCGGTTCTTGTCGGAGAAACCGTTGAGCGAGAAATTGCGACGCGCCCAGTCCAGGTAGGTCTTGGACAAGTCGACGCTGGTGGTGCTGCGCGCGCCGCCCTTGGCCGCGTGCACACTGGCGGTGGCGGTGTAGCAATACAGGTTGAGGAAACGCTTGCCGGCCGCTTCTTTCTGAATGCGCATGCGCATCGGGCGGTGGTCGAGGAACAGGCCGGTGTCCAGGTAGTCGGTGAGGTTGACCAGCAGCTTCACGCCGCCTTCACTGACCTCGGTGAACTTGCCCTGGGCACTCTGGCGCTCGTACTGCTTGGTGCCGCTCTGACGCTCGCGACGCTTGACCACTACGCGGCTCTTGTCGACGTTCAGCGCCTGGGGAATCGCGGCCAAGGCATCAAACATACGTGCGGAGGCTTTTTCCGGGTCAATGGATTTCGGCGCGGCGTATTCCTGCACGTGCACCCAATCGTGGTACAGGTCGATGGCCATGGAGTATTCCGGCATGTCGGCATCGTACACACGGTAGCAGTCCACGCCTTCACGCTTGGCCCACTTGCCCAGTTGCTTGAGGTTCTTCTGCAGGCGGTTGGCGAACATCTGCCCGCCTTCGCTCAGGCGTGCCTGCTCAACCACCGGCGCCGGGGCTGGCTTGATCGGGTTACCGTTCTTGTTGTACTGGCGCTCTACCGGCTCGGTCGGGGCCTGATCGTAAGCGGCTTGCTCACGTTCGGCCTGACGCTGTTCCGGCGTGCGGCGCTCGCCCGTCACGAACTGGTCCGGGTTGACCTTGATCAGCAGCAACTTGCACGGCAACGCGCCGTTCCAGAACGAATACTGTTTGTGGCTGCGGATGCCCATGCGCTTGCCCAGGTCCGGCGCGCCGGTGAACACCGCCGCCTCCCAACCCATGCACGCCTGGCGCAGACGCTCGCCGAGATTCTGGTAGAGGTACAACAGGCTGGCTTCGTCACCCAGGCGCTCGCCGTAAGGCGGGTTGCAGATCACCAGGCCTTTTTGGTTCTGGTCCGGACGCGGCTCGAAGGTGCCGACTTCGCCTTGGTACACCTTGATCCAGTGGCTCAGGCCTGCGCGCTCGATGTTATTGCGCGCGGGTTGGATCAAGCGTGGGTCGGCTTCGTAGCCACGCACCCACAACGGCGGCTTGTTCATGCCGATGGCCGCACGCTCGGTGGCTTCGCTGTGCAGCTTTTTCCACAGCGCCGGGACGTGGCCGAGCCAGGTGGTGAAGCCCCACAGTTCGCGGTTGAGGTTGGGGGCCATGTCGGCGGCGATCATCGCGCCTTCGACCAGGAAGGTGCCGACACCGCACATCGGGTCCGTCAGCGCGCCGCCTTCGGCCGCAATGCGCGGCCAGCCGGCGCGAATCAAAATCGCAGCGGCCAGGTTTTCTTTCAACGGCGCCGCGCCCTGCTGCAGGCGATAACCGCGCTGGTGCAGGCTGTGGCCGGAGAGGTCGAGGGATAAAATGGCTTCGCCACGGTCCAGGCGCAGGTGAATGCGCAGGTCCGGGTTGATCTTGTCGATGGACGGGCGTTCGCCGGTCGGGGTGCGCAGTTTGTCGACGATCGCATCCTTGACCTTCAGCGCGCCGAAGTGGGTGTTGTCGATGCCCGAACCGTGGCCGCTGAATTCCACAGCCAGGGTGCCGTCGGAGACCATATGGTCAGCCCACTCGATATCCAGCACACCGTGGTAGAGGTCTTCGGCGTCCTTCATCGGGAAGCGCTTGAGCACCAGCAGCACGCGGTTGGCCAGGCGCGACCAGAGGCACAGGCGATAAGCGGTTTCCATGTCGGCCATGCCGCGCACGGCCGAGGTGTGCTCGCGGGCGTCCTCAAGGCCAAGCCCGACGGCTTCCTCGATCAGCAGGCCTTCGAGGCCCTTGGGGCAAGTGAGGAAGAGTTCAAAACGGTCCGACATGGGGCATTCCAGGCTTTTCAGCAATAAATGAACGGGCGACGCATCGCCGGCTCGGTTTTCAATCAAGCACTTTTCTTGAAGAGCGCTCGCGTGGCACGAATGTGCCGTTCCACCCCGGCTGCCAGGCCTTTTGGCCGTAATTGCCGGTGCAGATAAATAATTGATCGCAACAAAAAGAAATATTCCGACCCTTCGTCGAATAATAACCGACTGCAATGGGCGGGCATTCTCACTAAAGGATTAAACCCATCCTCTTTGCAGGGCACATCATAGCTGGGTTTGCCCAATAAATGGGGCTAAAAGCCAGCCCAGCTTATGGCTATAGCATCGTTATCGTTACGTGCTTATGACAAAACGATCATTGAATCCATGTGACCTATTGGTTAGAACTCAACACAGGTTGGCGCCGTAACGACGTCGACACATCGGCTCGCCACGCCGGCAGCGAGCCCACCAACGGCAGAAAAACTCTGCCCGGCCTCAGACGAGGCCGAAGGATATCAAGACAGTCAACAAGTGAGGGAAACACCCTATGAGAAGACTTAAGCGTGATCCGTTGGAAAGAGCATTTTTACGCGGATATCAATATGGCGTTCATGGCAAATCCCGTGAGCTTTGCCCATTTACTCTACCGTCGGTACGCCAAGCCTGGATTAACGGCTGGCGAGAAGGACGCGGCGACAACTGGGACGGTATGACTGGCACTGCGGGAATCCACAGACTCAACGAACTTCACGCCGTCGGCTAACACAGGGCACTTAATCCGACACACCACCTTGAAGATTATGTAACGACTTAACCACGCACGCCCCATCAGGGCGGCGGGCTTCGGCCCAGGGGCTCCTTTAGGGAGCCCTTTTTATTGCCTCAAGCTTTTGGCAAAGCTGCAATCGCATCCACCGACTCGCGAATCAACGCCGGCCCTTTATAGATAAAGCCTGTGTACAACTGCACCAGGCTGGCGCCGGCGGCGATCTTCTCGGCGGCGTGCTTGCCTTCGGTGATGCCGCCCACGGCGATGATCGGCAAGCGCCCCGCCAACTCAGCCGCCAACACCTTGACGATGTGGGTGCTCTTGTCTCGCACCGGCGCACCCGACAGACCGCCCGCTTCATCCCCATGGGCCAGCCCTTCAACGCCGACACGGCTGAGGGTGGTATTGGTGGCGATTACCGCGTCCATGCCCGAATCCACCAGGGCCTGGGCAACCAGCACGGTTTCTTCATCACTCATGTCCGGGGCGATCTTGATGGCCAGCGGCACGCGCTTGCCATGGCGCGCGGCCAGGTCTTCCTGGCGCTGACGCAAGGCTTCAAGCAGTTGCTTGAGCGAGTCGCCGAACTGCAGGCTGCGCAAGCCTGGCGTATTAGGCGAGCTGACGTTGACAGTGACGTAGCTGGCGTGGGCGTAAACCTTGTCCAGGCAAATCAGGTAATCATCAACGGCACGCTCTACGGGGGTGTCAAAGTTCTTGCCGATATTGATGCCGAGGATGCCTTTGTATTTCGCGGCATGAACCCGCGATAACAGGTGATCAACGCCCAGGTTATTGAAGCCCATGCGGTTGATGATCGCCTCGGCTTCCGGCAAGCGAAAGATCCGTGGCTTGGGGTTACCCGGCTGTGGCCGGGGCGTCACGGTGCCAATTTCGACAAAGCCGAAACCCAGTTGCGCAAAACCATCGATGGCCGCGCCGTTCTTGTCCAGGCCTGCCGCCAGCCCGACCGGGTTAGGGAAATCGAGCCCCATCACCGACACCGGCATTTTTGCCGGCGCTTTACATACCAGGCCATTAAGCCCCAGGCGGCCACCGGCGCCGATCAGGTCCAGGGACAGATCGTGGGAAGTTTCCGGGGAGAGTTTGAACAACAGCTGGCGGGCCAGGGTATACATGGGCGGGCTAGACTCGGATGGCGGCGAAAGGTGGCGCCGATTATAGCCGGGGTGGCACGCCAGGCGCGAGGTACGCCGTCCAATCGTCAGCGGCGTTGTGCAACCAACGCCTCATACTGCGCCCAGATTTTTTCTGCATAACGCAGGCGCAACGTCTCGCGCTCCGGTGCCACACCTGCATTGTAGGAGCCTACGGCGGTCCAGTTGTAACCGAAACGCTGGATGAACTCGGCAAGGATCGAAGCGCCTACCTCCACCGACAAACAAGGCTCACTCAGCAACCGCTCCTCGGTAATCCCCTGCTTGGCCAGACGAGGCAGGTGCATGCTGTTGATCTGCATCAGGCCGATGTCGCGCGAGCCATCGCTGTTGGTAGGGTTCATCGCCTGCGCACGGTAACCCGACTCCACGGCGGCAATAGCCTGCAACAGCTCCGGCTCGATATCGTAGCGGCTGGCAACCTCATCCCAGCAACTGGCCCAGGCATGATGGCTGCCCATCAGCATGCTCAACAGTAGACCTTTGCCCAATCGCTTAATCATGTGCCACCTGGCCACACGCCGAACAGATGTACTGCGCACGTCCCCGCCCAGCCTGACGCGATTCGTGCAGTTCGACTTTCACCTCACAGGTAAAGCGATAGCCTCTGCCATAGATGGTCTTGATAAACCCTTTGTCTTTCCTCAGGTGCTTGCGCAAGGCATAGATGCAGCGCGTGAGTGACTCCTCGGCAACCTCGCCACGGGGCCAGGCCAACTCCAGCAAACGGTCCTTGGTCATCAGCGCGCCATCGGACGCCAACAGCAGCCGCAGCACATGCCATTCCTTGGGCGGCAACTGGATATCCACGCCTTCGCCGGTCAACTGGCCGTCGCCATATAAGGTCCATCCGGCAAAAACCCGTGAGGCCGTCGGCGCATCATTCGCGATGGTCATACACACCTCTGCATCCGACTACTGACATTGAATTCCTTGCTTCCAGAAACGGCCGATACGGCAACCGCACGACTATAAAAACCTGAGCAGCAAACAACGTTAGGAAAAGGCTCATGTAATCGAGGCTTTAGGCACGCATTGCGTAGGATTTTTCGTCAGCGCTGACTGCATGCGCTCAGGCCGGCGTTCAGAAGCGTGCTTTAGGGGCTATTTCATTCCGGGACTTCACGGTTTTCTCGTACGAACGCACGTTGCACACGCTCATATTGGCGCTGCGTCAACGGCGGCGGCCCGACGGCACCCGCGAGCATCTTGAGCTCGCTCCCAACGGCCCGCGCCTGGATCACAAACAGCCGCACCTCGGCACGTGGCCCGCGCCCGGCGCCTTCGCGCTCACGTCGAAAACCGCCCAGCCACAGGCGCCTGCCTGGAGGTACACGCACCATCGTGCTGATCCCCACTCGCCCCACGGCCCCTGCCGAGCCAGGTTTGAGCTTGCTGTCCAGCTGACGGTCATCCTCGACAGTGAGTTGCATTTGGATCTGATTGGCTTCGACAAAGCGCGGTAGCACACTGGCTTCGGTGCCATACTGCACGGGCTGCCATTCACGGCTATCGCTCACGGAATTGGGCAGGTAGAACGTATGGCTATCCTGGAAAACCGCCGGCACATTCTCCTGGGTCAGGATCACCGGAAACGCAACGATCCTGGCTTTGCGCCGGCGCTCCAGCACGCCGAGTTGCGCCATCAAGCGGTTATCGTCCAACGGTTCCAGCACGCGCGTCACCGAAGCCCCGGTGTCTGCTGCCTGAGCCCAGTCCGCGGCCATTTTCTCGAATTCGCTACGCTCCACGTCGATCTGCCATAGCGACACCTCAATCGGCCGTTTGGGTTTGTCGAGCTGGGCAACCAGTTCCTCGATCGCCTTGACCTGCGCAGGCTTGCCCTTGATCAGCAGGCTGTTGGAGTCGGGGTACGCAATCACCACCAGGCTCTTGTCGGCCAGCAAACTCGCCGGGCGCTGCGTGCCATTCTTCTGCTCGCTGGCCAGTACGGTTTCAATCATCGAGGCCATGCCCGATACGTTGACTTTTTCGCCGCCCATGACGTACTGACGGTCTGCCACGTGGGTGTTGAACACCTGCACCACGCCGAAGGTCTGGGTGCCCACGCGTACTTCGGTGCGTTGCCTGTCCATCAACTGGGCCAAGTGCAGCACCTGGTCGACATAGTTGGGTGGCCCGGACACATAAAAGGTCCGCCCCCCACTTTCCCTGAGCGGGTAGCGGGATTCATCAAGGCCCGAACGGCGCATGAACCCGCGCAACCTGTCGATCGAAATATGCCGCAGCGCCACCGCCGAGCTTTTTGCCTCCCCGGCGTCATAGAGGTAAAGCACCTGCCCGTCGCTGTACCAGATCAGGCCTTGCTGCTCGGCGACCGCCTCCAGGGTGTGCTGCGCCGCCCCGAGGTCGAAGGCACCGGAAATGGTTCTACGCGCCACCTCGCGGCTGACCACGACGGGCACGCCCAAAGGCACCGACAGCGCGGTAAAAAAGGTATGCAGGCTTTCATCCCGCGCCTGATAACTCTGCCCAAGGGCGGGTGCGATGGCCAACAACAGCGCGAAGCACAGCAGCCAGCGATGCAACCCGTGGTGGCGCATCATGGCTGGCGGATCGAAAGTCACCGTAGGGGTTCCTGGCATTCTGGCGCAAAGAGGCGGGCATACTGAGCGGCAGGCGAGTTTCAATCTTGATGGAAAGCTGACGCAGCCCACGCCTATGCGCCCGTGGCATGTGCCTTGCTACGGAGATTGCATCAAAGCGCGCGCCACCGTCGGTGCGAGCTTACGGACAAAGGCGTCGTACCCTGCAATGGCCTGCATCGCCATCCGAGGGCGCGATGCTTTTTTTTTGAGCGAAAAAGGTAGGTGTTGATGAACGATTCGGTCGGCAACAGCCCGGTGAATAATCCGCTGGCCTGGGTAAACGGCAGTGACGCCCCGGAAAAGAGCAGCCTCGACCTGGGTTTCATGGCGCTGACCGATTGCGCCTCGCTGGTGGTCGCCGCCACCCAGGGTTTCGCGCAACCCTATGGCCTGACACTCAACCTCAAGCGCCAATCCTCATGGGCTAACTTGCGCGACAGACTGGTCAGCGGTGAACTGGACGCCGCGCACAGCCTGTACGGGTTGATCTATGCCGTGCACCTGGGTATCGGCGGCGTTGCGCCCACCGACATGGCCGTGCTGATGGGGCTCAACCAGAACGGCCAGAGCATAAACCTGTCACATGGCTTGCAACAGCAAGGGGTGACCACTCCTGAGGCACTGGACCGCCATGTGCACCAAAGCCGAACAAAACTGACCTTCGCCCAGACGTTTCCCACCGGCACCCACGCCATGTGGCTGTATTACTGGCTGGCAAGCCAAGGCATTCATCCTTTGCAGGACGTCGACAGCGTGGTGGTGCCACCGCCGCAGATGGTCGCGCACCTGCAAGCCGGGCGCATCGACGGGTTTTGTGTCGGCGAGCCTTGGTGTGCCAGCGCGGTCAAGCAGAACCAAGGGTTCACACTGGCGACCACCCAGGCGATCTGGCCGAACCATCCGGAAAAGGTTCTAAGCTGCACTCAGGCCTTCGTCGATCAATACCCGAACACGGCCCGCGTGCTGGTCATGGCGATTCTGGAAGCCAGCCGCTTTATCGAAGAAAGCCAGGAAAACCGCCGCTCCACCGCGCAATTACTCAGCGCCCGCGACTACCTGGATGCACCACTGGACTGCATCGAGCCACGCCTGCTCGGCGCGTATGACGACGGCCTCGGCAACCAGTGGCAAGACCCGCATGCCCTGCGATTTTTCGGCGATGGCGAGGTGAACCTGCCCTACCTCTGCGACGGTATGTGGTTCATGACCCAGTTTCGACGTTGGGGCTTGCTGCGCGAAGATCCGGACTACCTGGGCATCGCGCGCCAAGTGCAGCAACTGGACCTGTATCGCCAGGCCGCCGCTGCCGTCGGCGTCCCGGCAAACGCCCAAAACATGCGCAGCAGCCAGTTGATCGACGGCAAAATCTGGGACGGTTCCGACCCCGCGGCCTACGCCCGCAGTTTCCGCTTGCACGCCATGGCGGACCACTCCAGCCGCCAAGCGCTGCGTTGACAGGACGCCCCCTATGTTGCGAATCCTGTTGATCAACGACACCCCGCGCAAGGTCGGGCGTCTCAAAGCCGCATTGACCGAAGCCGGATTCGAGGTAATCGATGAGTCTGGCCTGACCATCGACCTGCCCGCGCGCGTCGAAACAGTGCGCCCGGACGTGATCCTGATCGATACCGAGTCACCCGGCCGCGACGTGATGGAGCAAGTGGTGCTGGTCAGTCGTGACCAGCCGCGGCCAATCGTGATGTTTACCGACGAGCACGACCCGAACGTGATGCGCCAAGCGATCAAGTCCGGGGTCAGCGCCTACATCGTCGAAGGCATCCAGGCCCAGCGCCTGCAGCCGATTCTGGACGTGGCCATGGCCCGCTTTGAAAGCGACCAGGCCCTGCGCGCCCAGCTCCAGGCTCGCGATCAGCAGTTGGCCGAGCGCAAACGCATCGAGCTGGCCAAGGGCATGCTGATGAAAATGAAGCACTGCAATGAAGAAGAGGCCTACACCCTGATGCGCCGCCAGGCCATGAGCCGCCAGCAGAAACTGATCCAGGTGGCGGAGCAGATCATCGCCATGAGCGAGTTGCTCGGCTGATCTGGCGCAGCACTAAGGAGCGTTCCCACGCTTGCGCGTGGGAATACCGCCAGGGGCGCTCCGCGTCCCGCCATCCGACGCACGTTTTGCATAGGCGACGCGGAGCGTCACAGGATGCATTCCCACGCGGAGCGTGGGAACGATCAGGATCAACGCGTTTTGGCGCAGCTCTTGCTAAGCATTCATCACAGGTAACCAACGGCGGTTGCCCCTTCTACGACAAAGACGTCGCCCATCCGGTTTGCCCTCGCGAACCCGGTGGCGGCGTTTTTTCGTTTTGGCCCCAGAGCCTGGGGCCGGTGGGGTGGCCTTTTACCGGCAGCCCCATCACTTGGCCTTCTTACAAGACCCCAACCGTTGAGGTGCGTGATGAAATCAAGCTTCTGGAAATCCGGGCACACCCCGACCCTGTTTGCCGCGTTCCTGTATTTCGACCTGAGTTTCATGGTCTGGTACTTGTTGGGCCCGCTGGCGGTGCAGATCGCCGCCGACTTGCATCTAACCACTCAACAGCGCGGCCTGGTGGTGGCGACGCCGATCCTGGCCGGCGCGGTACTGCGTTTTCTGATGGGCATGCTGGCCGACAAGCTATCACCCAAGACCGCCGGGCTGATTGGCCAGGTCATTGTGATTGCCGCACTGTTCGGCGCCTGGCAAATCGGCATCCACAGCTACGAGCAAGCTCTGCTCTTGGGCGTGTTCCTGGGCATGGCCGGTGCATCGTTTGCGGTCGCGCTGCCCCTGGCATCCCAGTGGTATCCCGCTGAGCACCAAGGCAAGGCGATGGGCATCGCCGGTGCCGGCAACTCCGGGACGGTGTTTGCCGCCTTGCTTGCACCGGTACTCGCCGCCGCGTTTGGGTGGAGCAATGTGTTCGGCTTTGCGCTGATTCCATTGGTCATCACCCTGGTCGTCTTCGCCTGGCTGGCACGCAATGCGCCTGAACGCCCGAAAGCCAAATCCATGGCCGACTACTTCAAGGCCCTGGGCGACCGCGACAGCTGGTGGTTCATGTTCTTCTACAGCGTGACCTTCGGCGGCTTTATCGGCCTGGCCAGCGCCCTGCCCGGTTACTTCAACGACCAGTACGGCCTGAGCCCGGTGACGGCCGGCTACTACACCGCCGCCTGTGTGTTTGGCGGCAGTTTGATGCGCCCCTTGGGCGGCGCCCTGGCGGATCGTTTCGGCGGGATTCGCACCCTGCTCGGCATGTACAGCGTGGCGGCAATCTGCATCGCGGCGGTGGGTTTCAACCTGCCAAGTTCCTACGCTGCCCTGGCACTGTTCGTCTGCACCATGCTCGGCCTCGGCGCAGGAAATGGCGCCGTGTTTCAACTGGTGCCCCAGCGTTTTCGCCGCGAAATCGGCGTGATGACCGGCCTGATCGGCATGGCCGGCGGTATCGGCGGCTTCGCCCTCGCGGCAGGCATGGGCGCGATCAAACAAAGCACCGGCAGTTATCAGATGGCCCTGTGGTTGTTCGCCAGCCTGGGCGTGTTGGCCTGGTTTGGCCTGCACGGCGTCAAGCGGCGCTGGAGAACCACCTGGGGTTCGGCCGCCGTGACCGCCGCGCGCGTCTGATGAGCTTGCAACTGAGCATCGCCCAAGCCAGCGCCATTGGCCCACGGGCAGAGAACCAGGACGCCTTGCGCGTGGTCACCCCCGTGGCAGAACTGGCGGCAAGTAAAGGCTACCTGTGCGCCATCGCCGACGGCGTGAGCCAATGCGCCGATGGCGGCCTGGCTGCGCGCTCGACCCTGCAGGCGCTGGCGTTGGACTACTACGCCACGCCGCAAACCTGGGGCGTGGCCCAGGCGCTTGAACGTTTGTTGCTGGCGCAGAATCGTTGGCTGCAGGCCAACGGCGGTGGCCAGCCGCTGTTGACCACCCTCAGCGCCGTAGTGTTTCGCGGCCAACGCTTCACCCTCGCGCATGTCGGCGATTGCCGGGTGTATCGCTGGCTGGACGGCGAGTTGCAGCGCATCAGCGTAGACCACGTGTGGGAGCAACCGGGCATGCAGCACGTGCTCAAGCGCGCCCTCGGCCTGGACCAACATTTGGTGCTGGATTTTCTCGATGGCGAACTGCGCGCAGGCGAATGTTTCCTGCTGCTCAGCGATGGCGTGTGGGCCACCTTGGGCGATCACAACATCAGCGCGATCCTGCGCGAGCAGGCTGATCTCGACATGGCGGTAAATACCCTGGTCAACGCCGCGCACCTGGCCGCGAGCCAGGACAATGCCAGCGCCCTGCTGGTGCGCATCGACAAACTCGGCGCCGCCACACTCGGCGACGCGCTGGTGCAGTTGCAGCAATGGCCGCTGCCACCGCCGCTGAAACCTGGGCAACGCTTTGAAGGCTGGCAGGTTGAAAGCCTGCTGGCGCAGAGCCGGCAATCCTTGCTGTATCGGGTACGCGATGCCCAACAGCAACCGTGGCTGCTGAAAACCTTGCCGATCAGCCGCGACGATGACAGCGATGCCGGCCAAGCCTTGTTGTCGGAAGAGTGGTTTCTGCGACGGGTTGCCGGGCGCGCGTTTCCGGAAGTCCATGCGGCCAGTGGGCGTCAGCATTTGTACTACGTGATGCGCGAATATTCGGGGCAAACCCTCGCGCAGCTGTTTCAGCAGCAAGGCCCATTGCCCCTGGCACAGTGGCAGTCCATCGCCGAGCGGTTGCTGCGGGCGGTGGGCCTGCTGCATCGACGACAGATCCTGCACCGCGACATCAAGCCGGAAAACCTGCTGCTGGGTGACGATGGCGAACTGCGCGTGCTGGATTTCGGCCTGGCCTACTGCCCAGGCCTTTCCGAAGACCGCGCCCACTTGCTTCCCGGTACGCCGAGTTTTATCGCTCCGGAGGCGTTCAGTGGCGAGCGGCCTACGCCACAACAGGACTTGTACAGTGTCGGCGTCACGCTCTATTACCTGCTGACCGGGCATTACCCCTATGGCGAAATCGAAGCTTTCCAACGGCCGCGGTTCGCCCAGCCGGTCAGCGCCAGCCGCTACCGCCCCGACCTGCCGGACTGGTTGCCGCTGAGCCTGGAGCGCGCCGTGGCGGCTCAACCTGCGCAACGTTATGAAACCGCCGAAGAGTGGCTGCTGGCGCTCGAGCAGGCCGACCGCCGCGAATTAAGCGTACGACCACGGCCGTTGCTGGAGCGCGAGCCGCTCAAGGTCTGGCGAACCCTGGCCATGGTTTCGCTGTTGGTCAATCTGGTGCTGCTGTACTGGCTGCTGCACCACTAAAGGGCAAATCCCTATTCGGTTTGGGTGGCCAACCCCTTAAAACCTGAGGCCCGGCGACTTGGCACAACCACTGCATTAGGTTTATCAACACCCCACATATAGCCGCCCCTTCAACGTCGAAGGGGCGAGCTTCCCGAGAGAACGGGACCAGGACAAAGGCGTCCTCGCTAGGTAACTAGCGGGGACGCCTTTTTTTGTTTGCGCGTGATTGGTCGAGCCTTTGCGGAGAACGACATGAAAAAACTCAAATTGGTGATGATCGGCAACGGCATGGCCGGGGTTCGCACCCTTGAAGAATTGCTCAAGCTGAGCAGCGACCTTTACGACATCACCGTGTTCGGCGCCGAGCCACACACCAACTACAACCGCATCCTGCTGTCGCCGGTGCTGGCCGGTGAGCAGACCTTCGAAGAGATCGTGCTCAACGATCTGAGTTGGTATCTGGAAAACCACATCAAGCTGTTGCTCAACCGCAAAGTGGTGCAGATCGACCGCGTCAAACGCATTGTAATTGCCGAAGACGGCACCGAAGCCGCCTACGACCGCCTGCTGATTGCCACCGGTTCGACCCCGTTTATCCTGCCGATCCCCGGCAACACCTTGCAGGGCGTGATCGGCTACCGCGACATCGCCGACACCCAGGCGATGATCGACACCGCCAAGACCCACAAGCACGCCGTGGTCATCGGCGGCGGCCTGCTCGGCCTGGAAGCCGCCAACGGGCTGATGCTGCGCGGCATGCACGTGACCGTGGTACATATCGGCGAATGGCTGCTGGAGCGGCAACTGGACAAGACCAGCGGCCAGTTGCTGCAAACCGAGCTGGAAAGCCGTGGCTTGGTGTTTCGTCTGTGCGAACAGACCCAGGCCCTGCACGATGCCGGCAATGGCCGCGTCGGTTCGGTGCAATTTAAGAACGGCGACATCATCCCCGCCGACTTGGTGGTGATGGCCGCCGGCATCCGCCCTAACACCGAACTCGCGGAGAAATCCGGCATCCCCTGCAACCGTGGGATTCTGGTCAACGACACTCTGCAAACCTACGACCCGCGCATCTATGCCATCGGCGAGTGTGCCAACCATCGTGGCATCGCGTATGGCCTGGTCGCGCCGCTGTTCGAACAGGCCAAGGTCTGCGCCAACCACCTGGCGCAGCTGGGTTTTGCCACTTACAAAGGCTCGGTGACCTCGACCAAGTTGAAGGTGACCGGTATCGACCTGTTCTCCGCCGGTGACTTCATGGGCGGCGAAGGCACCGAGACCATCACCCTCTCCGACCCGATTGGCGGCGTGTACAAAAAACTGGTGATCAAGGACGACATCCTGGTCGGCGCCTGCTTGTACGGCGACACCGCTGACGGCGGTTGGTATTTCCGTCAGATCCGTGAGAAGCACGCGATTGGTGAGATCCGCGATCACCTGATGTTCGGCGGCTCTTCTTTAATGGAGCATGCTTTAGGCGACGTAGGCCATCAAGGCCAGGACAACGCCATGAGCATGGCCGACAACGCCGAAGTCTGCGGCTGTAACGGCGTGTGCAAAGGCACCATCGTCAAGGCGATCCAGCAACACGGGCTGTTCAGTGTCGACGAGGTAAAAAAGCACACCAAGGCTGCCAGCTCCTGCGGTTCCTGCGCCGGGCTGGTGGAGCAGATCCTGATCAACACCGTGGGCGGTGCCGCCGACGTCAAACCGAAGAGCGAAAAGGCTATCTGCGGTTGCAGCGATCTCAACCATGGGCAGATCCGCCAGGCCATCCGCGACCAGCATCTGCTGACCATCGCCGGCACCATGAGCTACCTGAACTGGCGTACACCCAACGGCTGCGCCACCTGCCGCCCGGCCCTCAACTATTACCTGATTTCCACCTGGCCGGGCGAAGCCAAGGACGACCCGCAATCGCGCCTGATCAACGAACGCGCCCACGCGAATATCCAAAAAGACGGCACCTACTCCGTAGTCCCCCGGATGTGGGGCGGTGTGACCAACCCGTCTGAGCTGCGGCGCATCGCCGACGTGGCCGACAAGTACAACGTGCCGATGGTCAAGGTCACCGGCGGCCAGCGCATCGACCTGCTCGGCATCAAGAAGCAGGACTTGCCGGGTGTCTGGAAAGACCTCGACATGCCGTCCGGCCACGCCTATGGCAAATCCATCCGTACCGTAAAGACCTGCGTCGGCAGCGAGTTCTGCCGCTTCGGCACGCAGAACTCGACGCAGTTGGGCATCGAACTGGAGCATGACCTGTTCAATATGTGGTCGCCGCACAAGGTCAAGCTGGCGGTGTCCGGCTGCCCACGCAATTGCTCGGAAGCGGGCATCAAGGACGTGGGAATTATCGGCGTCGATTCCGGCTGGGAGATGTATATCGGCGGCAACGGCGGGATCAAGACTGAAGTCGCGGAGTTCTTCGTCAAACTCAAAACCGCCGAAGAAGTGCGTGAATACAACGGCGCTTTCCTACAGCTGTACCGCGAAGAAGCCTTCTACCTCGAGCGCACCGTGCACTACCTGCAACGGGTGGGCATGGAACACATCAAAAAAGCCGTTTTGGAAGACCCGGCTCGGCGCCAGGCACTCAATGAGCGGCTGCAATTCTCGCTGTCGTTCGAGCAGGACCCGTGGAAAGAGCGCCTGGAGCAGCCGCTGCTGAAAAAGGAATTCGAAGTCATCCCCGTCAAACAGCTGGAGGTGTCGCTATGAACTGGCTGGATATCTGCGCCCTTGATGAAATCAATGCCCTGGGCTCGCGCATCATCGATGGGCCAAAAGGTGACATCGCGATTTTTCGTACCAGTGACGACGAAGTATTCGCCCTCGACGACCGCTGCCCTCACAAAGGTGGCCCGTTGTCCCAAGGCTTGATCTACGGCAAGCGCGTAGCCTGCCCGCTGCACAATTGGCAGATTGATCTGGCCTCCGGTGAAGCGCAGGCGCCGGACATCGGCTGCGCCCACCATCACCCCGCCCGCGTGGAAAACGGCCGGGTCATGCTGGCCCTGCGGGACGCGGGTTGATGAACCGCCAGACCACCGCGTCCACCTGCTGTTATTGCGGGGTAGGTTGCGGCGTGCTGATCGAGCATGACGGCGCACAGATCCTTGGCGTGCAAGGCGACCCAAGCCACCCGGCGAACTTCGGAAAATTGTGCAGCAAGGGCGCAAGCCTGCACCTGACCGGCGACTTGAGCGCCCGTGCGTTGTACCCGCAACTGCGCCTGGGCAAAGGCCTGGCACGCGCGCGCACCGATTGGGAAACCGCCCTGGAACACGCGGCCAATGTATTCGCCGACACTATCGCCGAGCACGGGCCGGACAGCGTGGCGTTCTACATCTCCGGGCAGTTGCTGACCGAGGACTACTACAGCTTCAACAAACTGGCCCGGGCGTTGGTGGGCACCAATAACATCGATAGCAACTCGCGGCTGTGCATGTCTTCGGCGGTGGTGGGCTACAAGCGCAGCCTGGGCGCCGACGCGCCGCCGTGCAGCTATGAAGATTTGGAATCCAGCGACTGCGTGATGATCGTCGGCAGCAACATGGCCTACGCCCACCCGATATTGTTCCGACGCCTGGAGGAAGCAAAAGCCCGGCGCCCGCACATGAAAGTGCTGGTGATCGACCCACGGCGCACCGACACCTGCGATTTGGCTGACCTGCACCTGGCGATTCTGCCGGGGACGGATGTGGCCCTGTTTCATGGGATTTTGCATCTGTTGCTGTGGGAAGACTGGATCGACCGCGAGTTTATCCAGGCGCATACCGATGGGTTGGTCGAACTGAAGCGGCTGGTGCATGACTACACGCCGCAAATGGTGACGCAGCTGTGCGGGATCAGCGTCGAGCAACTGGGCCTGTGCGCGCAGTGGGTCGGCACCTCCAGCAGCTTTCTGTCGCTGTGGTGCATGGGCCTCAACCAATCCACCGCCGGCAGTGCAAAAAACAGTGCGCTGATCAACTTGCACTTGGCTACTGGCACCATTGGCCGCCCAGGCTGTGGGCCGTTTTCCCTGACCGGGCAGCCGAACGCCATGGGCGGGCGCGAGACCGGCAGCTTGTCGAACTTGCTGCCGGGCCATCGTGAAGCCGCCAACCCTGAACATCGTGCAGAAGTCGCCGCCTACTGGGGCGTTGAATCGCTGCCGGCGCCTGCCGGGTTGACGGCTATCGAACTGTTCGAGCAGGCCCAGGCCGGCAAGATCAAGGCACTGTGGATCGCTTGCACCAACCCCGCGCAATCGCTGCCGGACCAGAACAGCGTGCGTGCGGCGTTAGCGGCTTGCCCTTTCGTGGTCTTGCAGGAGGCTTTTCTTACAACCGAGACTGCCGCCTATGCCGACCTGCTGCTGCCCGCCGCCAGTTGGGGCGAAAAGGAAGGCACGGTGACCAACTCAGAAAGGCGTATTTCCCACGTGCGCCGCGCGATTGCCCCACCGGGAGAAGCACGGCCGGATTGGGCGATTACCGTGGATTTCGCACAGCGACTGGAGCGTCGCTTGCGGCCGGGATTGGCCAGCCTGTTTGCCTTTGAGCAACCGGCGCAGATTTTTGATGAATACAAGGTACTGACCCGCTACCGCGACCTTGACCTGTCGGGTATCAGCCATGCGTTGCTCGACCAGATCGGGCCGCAGCAGTGGCCGTTTCCCGTGGGCGCGCAAATGGGAACGCCGCGTCTGTACAGCAACGGCGTATTCCCGACTGACAGCGGCCGGGCGCACTTTGTCGCCGACCCTTACCGCGCCGCCAAGGAGCAGCGCGACGCGCGCTTCCCGCTGACCCTGATTACCGGACGCTTGCGTGATCAATGGCACGGCATGAGCCGCACTGGCACTGCAGCGCAGTTGTTCGGCCATGTCAGCGAGGCCTTGCTGAGCCTGCACCCGGATGAACTGCGCCGTCATCGTTTAAAAGAAGGTGATCTGGTCAACCTGAAGAGCCGTCGCGCCAGCGTGATCGTCGCCGTCACCAGCGATGACAGTGTGCGACCAGGCCAGGCGTTCCTGCCGATGCATTGGGGGGACCGTTTTCTCAAGGGGGGCGTTAATGCGTTGACCCAACCGGCGTTCGACCCTTTGTCGAAACAGCCGGAACTCAAGCACAGCGGCGTGCGCCTGGAAGCGGTGCAACTGCCGTGGCAGTTGTTCGCGCTGATTGAGGGCAATGTGCAGCAACACTTTGAGGCACTACGCCCGCTGTGCGAGGGCTTTGCCTACGTCAGCCTCAGCCTGGCAGGGCGCGAACGTCCGGCGCTGCTGGTGCGTGCGGCACATACCGAGGCGCCCGACCTGCAACTATTGACCCGCATCGACGAACTGCTGGGCCTCAACGACGGCCCTGTCATGGCGTATGACGACCCGCGCCGCTCGATCGGCAAGCGGGTGAAAATCGAAAAAGGCCGTATTACCGCGCTGCGCCTGGCTGGCGAAACCCTGGCCCGGCATTGGCTGCAAAGCTTGTGGCTGCAAGGCCGTACCGATGATCAACTGCGCCGCTGGCTGTTGGCGCCGCTCAGTGCACCACCGGGCGGTGCGGCAGCCAGCGGCAAGGTCCTGTGCAACTGCAAGAACGTCAGCGAAAACGCGGTGTGCACCGCTATTGCTCGCGGCCTGAACTTGGATGGGCTCAAACAGGAACTCGGCTGCGGCACGCAATGCGGCTCGTGTGTACCAGAAATCAAACGTCTTTTGGCCGCCAGTCCGCAGCCAATCGCAATCGGTGTGTGAGGTAAGAACATGAGCGCAAAAGTCTGGCTGGTGGGCGCAGGCCCTGGTGATCCGGAGCTGTTGACCCTCAAGGCGGTGCGGGCCCTGCACGAAGCCGATGTGGTGCTGATCGATGATCTGGTCAACCCGGCCGTGCTGGAACACTGCGCTGACGCGCGAGTGGTCACCGTCGGCAAGCGCGGCGGTTGCCGTTCGACGCCTCAGGATTTTATCCACCGCTTGATGCTGCGTTATGCACGCCAAGGCAAGTGCGTGGTGCGGCTTAAGGGCGGCGACCCGTGCATTTTCGGCCGAGGCGGCGAAGAAGCGATGTGGCTGCGCGAACGCGGGGTGGTGGTAGAGTTGGTCAATGGGATCACGGCGGGCCTGGCGGGGGCAACGAATTGCGACATTCCGCTGACCTTGCGCGGTGTAAGCCGAGGCGTAACGCTGGTCACGGCACATACCCAGGACGACAGCCGCCTGAACTGGCGCGCACTGGCCGAGGGCGGGACGACGTTGGTGGTGTATATGGGGGTGGCGAAACTTGAGGAGATTCGTCAGCAATTGCTGGAGGGTGGAATGGCTGAGGATATGCCGGTAGCAATGATCGAAAATGCGTCGCTGCCGCAACAGCGGGAATGCCGCAGTCATCTGGCGCAAATGCATGCGGATGCGCAGGCCTTTGCCTTAAAGAGCCCGGCGATTCTGGTAATCGGCAGTGTTGCCGCCACTGACCGGGCAGCCTTCATTGCGGTGTCAGCCCGCGCCTGAGGCAAACGTCAGGCGAAAAAAAGCCCGGCCTAAGCCGGGCTTTTTTCTACCACTCAGTAATTACTGAGCTTGAGCTTCAACCGACGCTTCTACACGACGGTTTACAGCGCGACCAGCTTCAGTTGCGTTATCAGCAACTGGGCGGGATTCGCCGTAACCTACCGCGGTAACGCGGCTAGGCGCTACGCCGTCTTTAACCAGGACTTGCTTAACAGCGTCAGCACGACGCTGGGACAGCTTCTGGTTGTAGGCGTCTGGACCGATGGAGTCAGTGTGACCAGCAACTTCTACGTTGGTAGCTGGGTACTGAGCCATGAAGTCGGCCAGGTTTTTCACGTCGCCGTAGCTGTTAGGCTTAACAACCGACTTGTCGAAGTCGAACTTAACGTCCAGCTCAACACGAACAACCTGAGCAACTGGAGCTTCTGGCTCTGGAGTTGGCTCTGGAGCTGGTGCTGGGGTAGGAGCTGGAGCTACTGCGCCAGCGTTACCGCCGAAGTTTACGCCCAGGCCGACCAGTGCGGAGTAATCCCACTTGCCGTTGTCCAGGTTGTAGTCAGACTCAACACCGGCACGTGCGAACAGGTTGTTGGTGAAGTAGTACTTCACACCAGCGCCAGCGATAGCCAGGGTGGACTGGTCGCGACCTTTGTGGCCGTCAGCTTCAACGTTGGTACGGCTCTGGTGACCGAAACCACCTTCTACGTATGGACGCAGGGAGTCAACACCGGCCTGACCGAAGTGGTACTGAGCAGTCACGCTGCCAGTGTCACCTTTGATCTTCTGGCTACCAGTACCGTCGTTCGAACGGGTGTGGTTGGTGGTGTCGTAGTTCAGGTTAACCGACACGTCGTCGGTAATGAAGTAACCGATGCTGGCGCCAGGGTTGTAGCCGTCTTCGATGTGCTTGACGCTATCGTTGAACTGCTTTTTGTAGAACAGCTGGCCTTCAACTGCGCCTTGGCCTTGTGCCAGTGCGCCGAAAGAAGTAGCGGCAATAAGAGTACCAATGGCCAAGCCCAAGGTGTTTTTCAGTTTCATCCGTTAAATCCCCATCTGGTGATTGTAAAGCAGTCCCACAAACCGGGGGACAACTCGGCGACAAGTCTAACAGAACTTGCCTACACGTAAGAGATATTTGCCACGCACTAAGTTTCAGTCTCGCACGCAAATTTCTCACGTAATTTATCAAGAGCGCGTTTGTAACGCATTTTTGTAGCACTCAAACCCATGTGCATGATGTCAGCAATTTCCTGAAACTCCAGCTCTGCGACAAATCGAAGCACCAGAATTTCTCGGTCAATCGGATTCACATGCACCAACCAGCGATCGAGTCCGCCCTTCTCCTCGGGTGTCGGCGCCTTTTCTTCAGACGCTTCCTCAAGGGGGTCCAGACTCAAAGCGTCCATCAAGCGACGCTTTCGCCGTTCCTTACGATACTGCGTGATGCACTCGTTGTACGTGATGCTGTAGAGCCATGTCTTGAACTTCGATTTGCCCTCGAAGTTCTTCAGGCCATACAACACCTTGAGCATCACTTCCTGACAGACATCATCCGCATCTCTATCGTTCCCTAAATACCTTGAACAAACGTTGAACAGAGTGCGTTGATATCTGCGCATCAATTCTTCGTACGCGCGTGTTACGTGAAACAGCTCCGTGTGCGCGCGCGCGACCAACTCCTCATCAGAGAGCTCACGGGGGTCATAGCGCGTGGACAGCGTTTGGGCTTTATTCAAAACAAGTCGTGCCGACAGTCAGGTCAATGTCCGCTACAGCCCGGTCACCCGGGTTTGCGGCGGCGTACATTAGCAGGGTTTGCCGGGTTAGCGGCTACTGACCTGCTGCTCCAGGAGAATCCGGTTGGACAGCGACACCAGGTCACCGTCATCGGTCAGCACCGTTGTTTTCACAGTACCGATCTCCTCGATTTGCCCTTCGACCTCGCCCACACGCACCTGTTGCCCAACCTGATACAACTCACGCACATAGATTCCCGCAAGAATCTGCCCAGCAATTTCGCGACTTCCCAAGCCCATGGCCAGCGCAACGGCCAGACCAACGGTAATCAAAACAATCACAATCACGTGGTTGAGCAGGTCAGTTTTGACCTCCAACTGGCTGATCGCGACCGAAATACTGATGATAATCACCAGGCCTTGGGCGATGCGCCCCAGGCCCGCAGCATAATCCAACCCCACGCCTTCAGCGGCCCCGCGCACCAGCCCATTGGCCAATTGCGCGAGTAAAACGCCTACCAGCAACACCAGCGCGCCGCCGAAAACCTTCGGCAAATACAGCGCCAGCATGTCGAGCGTAGCTGAAACTCGCTCAAGTCCAAGGGATTGAGCCGCAGAAACCAGAAAAATAAGCAAAACGAACCAGTAGACGATCTTCCCGATCAGGGTAGAGATCGGCACTTGCAGCCCGGCGCGCCCCAACAGCTTGGTCAGGCCGGTGCCTGCCATCAAGCGGTCCAGGCCGAGTTTAGCGAGTAATTTGGACAGCAAGGTGTCGAGCAACTTTGCCACGACAAAGCCGAGCAATACCAGGACCAGGGCACCAAACAGGTTGGGAATGAAATTCGCCACCTTGGTCCACAATGCGGTCATCGCAGTGACCAGGCTCTGGGTCCAGAGATCAAGTTCCATATTCAATCAGCCTTATCAGCAGTGCGAGCAAGAGGTTTACGACGGGACACCGGCGATACGTGGGCCGAACCATTGTTCAGGGCCATCATCAACGCCGGCAGCCAACGACCGAGCAGACCGAACAGGTCACCCGCCCCTACCTGACGGTTGGCGGTTTTCAACACGCGGCCAAGGCAAGCATCGTCGTCACGGTTGGACGGCGACGCATTGAGCATGTCACGCAAAGACTGTTCGAACGGATCGTGCATAAAGACCTCTCGCAAGTGTTTTAAAAGACGAGGGTTAAATTCCCGGGGTCACATGAGCCCCTTCGTACGTTCAGCTCATATTCAGGTCAAACCCAGCGCAATCGTCGAAATAGCCACCACTGCCCCAGTGCGACGGTCACCATCATCAGGCACGCAATCGCGAATCCGTAAGGGCTGCCAGAGAACGGAATACCCCCCACATTTATACCCAGCAAACCGGTGAGAAAACTCATCGGCAGGAAGATCCCGGTGATGATCCCGAAGCGGTACATGGTGCGATTCATACGCACGCTCAAGCGCCGGTCTTCGGCCTCCAGCACAAGCCCCACGCGCTCCCTGGCCAATTCGAGCTCTTCCAGGTAACGCGTCAGGCTGTTGTGTAATTCATTCCAGTAGTCGGCATCGTCGTCACAGAACCATGGCAATTTGATGCGTGTCAGCTGGGCAAAAATATCCCGCTGTGGGGCCAGGAAACGCTTGAGCCCTGCCGCTCGCCGACGGATCTGCAAAACACTGCCATGCTCCGGAGTATACCGTTCGTCGGTATCAATTTTTTCTTCTTCAACATCGACGATTTCGGACAGGTCGGTGACCAGATCCTGCACTTTATTGGTCAGGTACTGCGCCATATAAAGGATGAGCTCGGACGCGTTTTTTGGCCCCTTGCCGTCTGCCAGCTGCACCAGCAACTCATCGGTCGCGCGCAGCGGGCGCAGGCGCAGGGAAATCACTCGACTGGCCGCAGCGAAAATGCGCACCGAAACCATGTCTTCCGGCTCGGCACCCGGGTTAAGGTTGACCCCACGCAGGAACAGCAGCAATTGGGCGTCGGGCAGCGGCAACAGGCGCGGGCGGGTGTTTTCCTCCAGCAGCAAGTCGCAGGCGAATTCGCTCAAGCCGCTGGATTTACGCAGCCAGGTCTGGGTCTGCGGATGGCTGCGATCCCAATGCAGCCACAGGCTTTCCTGAGGCTGCAGCTGTAAGTCGTCGAGCTCTGTCCGGGCAATCGAACGCGCACCGCCTTTACCGTCCAGCACCAGGGCATGCACCAGCCCCCATTGCGCGTTTTCTTCCTCGAACATCCTCACCCCTATCGGCTACTGCGGTTTATTCAGGCATTTTCAGCGGGCTTGGCGAGACGATCACGCCATTATTGTCCGCATAGATGTATTCGCCCGGGCGGAAGGTCACGCCGGCGAAGGTCACCACCACATTCAGGTCGCCAATACCGCGCTTGTCGGTTTTCATCGGGTGAGAGGCCAACGCCTGTACCCCCAGATCAGTCTGGGCGATGACATCGACATCACGGATGCAGCCGTAGATCACCAGCCCTTCCCAACCATTTTTGGCGGCTTTCTCAGCGATCATGTCGCCCAGCAAAGCGCGACGCAGGGAACCACCGCCGTCAACTACCAACACCTTGCCGGCGCCTGGCTGGTCGGCCTGTTCCTTGACCAAGGAGTTGTCTTCGAAGCATTTGATGGTGACGATTTCGCCGCCAAAGGAGTCTCGGCCACCGAAATTACTGAACATCGGCTCAACCACCTGCACCAGGTCGGGGTAGGCGTCGCACAGGTCGGGCGTCACGTAATGGTTCATCGAGAAACTCCTGTCGTTAAAGAAGAGGTCGAACATCCCACGGTGTACATCAGAAAAACGTGGCGCAACAGGCATTCTTTAAGGGTTTACCCGTTGGCGGCGGCCATGATCAGACTCACTTCGTCGCAACGCAATAGCCACTGCGCGACTGAATATGACCAGATGCGTTTAACGCGTCATATCTTAGCCGCAACCACTCCCAAGTGAAACGCCCTTGGCAGAGCGCTTGCTCAAACCGCTGCGAGTACCTGGGCGTGTGCCCCGGCCAAAGGTGTCAGCGGATCTTTCAACCATCGCGCCACCATCGGCCACACCTCAGCCTGGGCGGCTTTGCTGACCAGCATCTCGACATGCCCGAAATCATCGCTAAAGCCCTGCTGGCGCCCCAGGCACAGGTATTGGCGGTGCTCAGAACCGACCTGCTCGAACAGCTTGCGGCACGCCCAATCCGGGTCCTGCCGGTCGCCCGCCGCACTCACCGACAGCAGCGGCACGTCGACGTCGGCCAGGCCTTTCCACCAATCCTGCTTGCCATCGCCAAAACGACCGAACAGGCCGTTCCAGCGCATGGCTTCGATCATCACGCCCGCCGGCTCGTCCTCCGGACCGCGCTTGAGCCGCGCGCCCGAGACCTCGCCAAAGCGCTTCAGGAGCAAACGGGCGGTCCACTCCACCGGTGGAATTTTCAATGGCCAGTGGGTGCGACTCACCTGACAGCCAAACAGTGCCACTGAGGCCACCGCCGGCGCGCCCAGGTGTTGACCGCCGAGGGCCGCCGCCAGCGCGGTGCCGCCCAGGGAGTGCCCGACCCAGTGCGGAATTTGCGCACTTTGCTCACGCACAAACGCGCCAATGGCCGGTAAATCGTAACGCGCATAGTCGGCGACGCGGTTCCGGGCATAGTCGTGATTGCGCTTGGACAAGCCATGCCCGCGCATTTCCGGGATCCACACATCAAACCCCTGGCGCGCCAGGTAAGCCCCCAGGCCAATGCCTTTGGGCGAGTACCAGAAGCGCCGATTGGAAAAACTACCGTGCAACAAAATAACCGGCGTGCCCCGGTTTTCCGGGACATCGGCGAGGCCCAAACGGGTCACGGCCAACTCGACGGTGCCGTCTGGGCTGTTGCCGGGTTTGAGGCGGTACACATCTTCACTCAGGTCGCCACGACGTTCAGCGCTGATCAGGGCGACGGGAAACAGGTTGCTGCTGCTTTGCATAATGCTCTTGCACAAAAAAGGGCGGCGTCCGCAAGGATTCCCGCCCAGCACAGATAAGAATGCCGGTCACCCTGGCGAGTGACCGGCACTTTTGACGTATCGACCTTAGGCGGGCGCTTGGCCTTCCGCCAGGAAGAACCAGGTTTCCAGCACGGAGTCGGGGTTCAACGAGACGCTCTCGATGCCCTGTTCCATCAGCCATTTGGCCAGGTCCGGGTGGTCGGAAGGGCCTTGGCCGCAGATGCCGATGTACTTGCCGGCCTTGTTACAGGCCTGGATGGCGTTGGCCAGCAGCTTCTTGACCGCAGGGTTACGCTCATCGAACAGGTGCGCGATGATCCCCGAGTCACGGTCCAGGCCCAGGGTCAGCTGGGTCAGGTCGTTGGAGCCGATGGAGAAACCGTCGAAAAATTCCAGGAATTCCTCGGCCAGAATGGCGTTGGACGGCAGTTCGCACATCATGATCACGCGCAGGCCGTTTTCACCACGGCTCAGGCCGTTTTCCGCCAGCAGGTCGACCACCTGGCTCGCTTCGCCCAAGGTACGGACAAACGGCACCATGATCTCAACGTTGGTCAGGCCCATCTCATTACGCACGCGCTTAAGCGCACGGCACTCAAGCTCGAAGCAGTCGCGGAAGGCTTCGCTGATGTAACGCGAGGCGCCACGGAAGCCCAGCATCGGGTTTTCTTCTTCGGGTTCGTAGAGCTTGCCGCCGATCAGGTTGGCGTATTCGTTGGACTTGAAGTCCGACAGGCGCACGATGACCTTTTTCGGGTAGAACGCCGCCGCCAGGGTGCTGATGCCTTCCACCAGCTTCTCGACGTAGAAACCCACCGGGTCGTTGTAGCCGGCGATGCGCTTGTCGACGCTTTCCTTGATGTCCGGCGGCAGGCCGTCGTAGTTCAGCAGGGCCTTGGGGTGCACGCCAATCATGCGATTGATGATGAACTCCAGGCGGGCCAGGCCCACACCGGCGTTCGGCAGCTGTGCGAAATCGAAGGCACGGTCCGGGTTGCCGACGTTCATCATGATCTTGAACGGCAGGTCGGGCATGGCGTCGATGGAGTTTTGCTTGATGTCGAAGCCCAGCTCGCCTTCGAAGATAAAACCGGTGTCGCCTTCGGCGCAGGAAACGGTCACACCCTGGCCGTCTTTCAACAGTTGGGTGGCGTTGCCGCAACCGACAACCGCTGGAATCCCCAGCTCACGCGCGATGATCGCCGCGTGGCAGGTACGCCCGCCACGGTTGGTGACGATGGCACTGGCGCGCTTCATCACCGGTTCCCAGTCCGGGTCGGTCATATCGGAGACCAGCACGTCGCCGGGCTGGACTTTGTCCATTTCGGACACATCCTTGATGATCCGCACTTTGCCGGCGCCGATGCGCTGGCCGATGGCACGGCCTTCTACCAGCACGGTGCCGGTTTCTTTCAACAGGTAACGTTCCATGACATTGGCCGAGGTGCGGCTTTTTACCGTTTCAGGGCGCGCCTGCACGATGTACAGCTTGCCGTCGTCACCGTCCTTGGCCCACTCGATGTCCATCGGGCACTTGTAGTGCTTTTCGATGATCATCGCTTGTTTGGCCAATTCGCTGACTTCAGCGTCGCTCAGGCAGAAACGTGCGCGTTCGGCCTTGTCGACATCAACGGTTTTGACTGAGCGACCGGCCTTGGCCTCGTCGCCGTAGATCATCTTGATCGCCTTGCTGCCCAGGTTGCGGCGCAGGATGGCCGGGCGACCGGCCTCAAGGGTGTGCTTGTGGACGTAGAATTCGTCCGGGTTGACCGCGCCTTGTACGACGGTTTCGCCCAGGCCGTAGGCGCCGGTGATAAACACCACGTCACGGAAACCGGATTCGGTGTCGAGGGTGAACATCACGCCGGCAGTGCCGGTTTCCGAACGCACCATGCGCTGTACGCCGGCAGACAGGGCCACCAGTTTGTGGTCGAAACCCTGGTGCACACGGTAGGAAATAGCGCGGTCGTTAAACAGCGAGGCGAATACTTCCTTGGCCGCGCGGATCACGTTTTCAACGCCGCGGATATTCAGGAAGGTTTCTTGCTGGCCGGCAAAGGAGGCGTCGGGCAAGTCTTCGGCGGTGGCCGAGGAGCGCACGGCGACGGCCATGTCCGGGTTACCGGCCGACAGGGTGGCGAAGGCGGTACGGATTTCTTCGTTGAGCTTCTCGGGGAACTCGGCTTCCATGATCCATTTACGGATCTGGGCACCGGTTTTGGCCAAAGCGTTGACGTCATCGACGTCCAGGGCGTCCAGCGCGGCGTGGATCTGAGCATTAAGGCCGCTCAATTCGAGGAAATCGCGGTAGGCCTGGGCCGTGGTGGCGAAACCACCGGGCACCGAGACACCAGCGCCTGCAAGATTACTGATCATCTCGCCGAGGGATGCGTTCTTGCCCCCCACATGCTCTACATCATGGACGCCGAGCTTATCGAGGGAAACTACGTACTCTACCAAGGTGATCTCTCCACTTTCTGTGTTGGAAAAGCTCAGGACGCCGGCGGCTCAGTAGGAGCAAACGCCAGCGCTTGTGGCCTGGACCTGGAAAATAAGTGAGAATGCGGCCCACTGCGGGACGGCAAAATCGCGCCTATCATATCCAAGATTCGCCATCAGCTTAAGGCCCAGGGCTCAAATGAAACGATCTGCTTTCTTTATCTCCGACGGCACCGGCATAACAGCCGAAACATTGGGTCAGAGCCTGCTCGCGCAGTTCGAAAACATTACCTTCGCCAAATTCACGCGGCCCTATATCGACAGCGTGGATAAAGCGCGGGCCATGGTACAACAAATCAATCTGGCGGCTGAAAAAGACGGTTTTCGGCCGATCATTTTCGACACCATCGTCAATCAAGACATCCGTGAGATCCTCGCAACCTCCAATGGTTTCATGATCGACATTTTCTCCACGTTCCTGGCGCCACTGGAACAGGAGTTGAGTGAACATTCCTCTTATTCCGTAGGAAAGTCCCATTCCATTGGGCACAACTCCAACTATATGGAGCGTATCGAGGCGGTGAACTTCGCCCTCGACAACGATGACGGCGCCCGCACTCACTACTACGACAAGGCCGATTTGATCCTGGTGGGCGTATCCCGCTGCGGCAAGACGCCGACGTGCCTGTATATGGCCATGCAATTCGGCATCCGCGCGGCCAACTACCCGCTGACCGAAGACGACATGGAGCACCTGACGCTGCCGGCCGCCCTGCGCGCGCACCAGCACAAGCTGTTCGGCCTGACCATCGACCCGGACCGCCTCACGGCGATTCGTAACGAGCGCAAGCCCAACAGCCGTTATTCCAGCTATGCGCAGTGCGAGTTTGAAGTGCGCGAAGTGGAAAACCTGTTCCGTCGCGAGAATATTGCGCACATCAATTCCACGCATTTTTCGGTGGAAGAGATTTCGGCGAAGATTTTGGTGGAGAAAGGCGTGGAGCGGCGCTTCAAGTAACTTCAAACTATCGCAACCGAAGCGCCTCTGTGGCGAGGGAGCTTGCTCCCGCTCGGCTGCGAAGCAGTCGTAAATAAGCTGGCGAGTATTTAACTGACATTACTCGGTCAATGGCTATGGGGCTGCTGCGCAGCCCAGCGGGAGCAAGCTCCCTCGCCACAAGAGACCGCGCCTACAGATGAAACCTGCCGCCGCCCTGCCCCAACGCGGTCGCCAGCGCATCAAACCCTTCACGCAACAATTGATCATCCCCCGAGGTATTACAAATGCTCGCCCGAATAAACTGCGGCACCGCCGTTTGCCCTACGGCAAACGCCTCGGCGGTGGCAATCAGGTAATTATTCTGCTTGAGCTCTGCCTCTATTTCCGACGCGCGCCACGGCTCCGGCACTTCAATCCAAAAGTGTGGGCTGTTGAGGTGGGTGCGGTATTCAAGGCCGGCCAGCAGGTCGCGCACCAAGTCTTTGCGGCGGCTGATCTCGTTGATCTGCTGGCGTAGCAGGTATTCCGCCGTGCCGTTTTCGATCCACTGGGTCGCCAAATCCAGGGTCACCGGCGTGGCCATCCAGCAGGTCGAGCGCAAGGCCGCCGAAATACGGCTGACCAACGCCGGTGGCGCATGCACATAACCCACCCGCAAGCCGGCGGACACTGCCTTGCTCAAGCTGCTGATCAAAATCGTACGCTCAGGCGCGAAATGGCTGAGGGGCGGTGGCCGGTCTTCTACCAGTACGCCGTGGGCTTCGTCTTCAAGAATCAGCAGGTTGTGCTCACGGCACACCTTGACCAAGGCTTCCCGGCGCGCAACCGATAACACCGCCGTCGTCGGGTTCTGGATGGTGGGTGTGCAGTACAACGCTGAAACCCGGTGATTACGACAGACTTCATCCAGCGCGCCCGGCAGCACGCCCTCTTCATCCATCTCCAGGCCGATCAGCCGCACGCCGAGCATGCGCGCAGCCGTGATCAGCCCAGGATAGGTAAGTTGTTCGGTGACCACTGTATCGCCCGCCCGCAACAGCGCCATCATCGCGCAGAGCAGGCCATGCTGGCCGCCATTCACGCAGATAACCTGCTCGGGAATCGGGTGAAAATCACGCTGCACCAGCCACTGCGCACCGGCTTCACGGTAGCGTGGCAAACCGGCATCCGGGGTGTAGGCGCTGATGTCCTGGAGGAACTTGGCGTTGGTCGACAAGGTTTGGAAGCTCTGAGCCAAAAACACTGTTTCCTGCCCAGGAATGTGCATGTTGCGGCTCATATCGAAATAATGGCGCGGCTCCTCGCTGACGTTGCGAAAGCCTTCATCACGCTGGCGCTCCATCCCACGCTTGCGCACGAAAGTGCCGTCACCCACTCGCGCCACGACCAACCCCAGGCGTTCCAGCTCGCCGTAGGCGCGGCTGATGGTGCCGATGGTCACACCCAGATTGTCGGAAAGCACCCGATGGGGCGGCAGTTTTCGTCCGGGTTCAATCAGGCCTTCAAGGATGCCCCGCTCCATCACATCGGACAGGCGCTTGTACTTCACGCCCTGACCGCTGGACAACCCCTCACGCATAATTGACACCATGTCAATATTTGTTTTGACAGCCATCATTCGCCCTAATAGTGTGCTTTTACGGGTTCAATCACCGGATGAAACAACTTAATACACAGTCAATATAGAGTTCAATTCCGGCTCAGGGAAGCAATAAACGATGCCAATGTCCGCCGTTCTTGAAAACACAACAAAAACAAAAACTCAGAAACAGTGGTTGGCCGGCCTGGTCACCAGCGTGATGTTTCTTATCGTGTGCCTGAGTTGGGGCACCACGTGGCTGGGGATCAAGATCGCCGTCGAAAGCGTGCCACCGCTGACCTCTGCGGGCCTGCGCTTCCTGATCGCGTTCCCGCTGTTCCTGTGTTTTGCCCTGGTGCGCCGCGAGCCGATCCTGTTCCCGCGCGAAAGCCGCTGGTTCTTCGTATTCGTGACCCTGTCCTACTTCAGCGTTCCCTATTACCTGCTCAACTATGGCGAGATGCATGTCTCTTCGGGCCTCACCGCGCTGCTGTTCAGCTGCATGCCGGTGTTTATCCTGATCTTCTCCGCGCTGTTTCTGCGCGAGCGCATCTACTTTTCCCAGGTGGTCGGCATCGGCATCGGTTTCGGCAGCCTCTACATGATCATCAAAAGCCAGGGCCTGCACCTGGACCACGCCGAGTTCTTCGGGGTACTGGCGATTTTGACCGCCGCGATCATGCATGCCTTGTGCTACGTCATTACCAAGCAAAAAGGCAGCGCCATCAGCGTGATCACCTACAACACCCTGCCCATCGGCATTGCCGGGCTGATGCTGTTCGTGGCCGGCCTGTGGTTTGAAACACCGACCTTCGAAAACATCACCCTGCGCTCCTGGAGTGCGCTGTTTTACCTGGGGCTGGTGGCATCGGTGGGCGGTTTTATCGTGTATTTCATGCTGCTCAAACGCTTGAGCCCGATCATTCTGTCGTTCGTGTTCATCATCTTCCCGGTGTTCGCGGTGATCATCGGCGCCTGGTACGAAGGCATGGAAATTTCCCGTGACCTGATGCTGTACTCGGCCATCCTGCTGGCCGGCTTTGCGATCACCAAGTTGCCGGTCGAAAAACTCCTGGCCAAGAAAAATTGACCTTTCCGACTATCCAACAGCAACGCGAGAGAAACATGGACGTCCTCCGCCCCACCGCCCTGGAACAGATCTACGCCCACGCCAGCCGCAGCTACCCCGAGGAATGCTGTGGTTTTGTCTTCGCCGACGGCAGTGTGTACCTGGGCAGCAATATCCAGAATGAGTTGCACCGTAAGAACCCCCAGATGTACCCGCGCAGCGCGGCCAATGGCTACACGTTTTCCGTGGCCGACACCCTGCTGATGAACAAGGCGTTTCGCAGTGATAACCCCGTGGTGGTGATCTACCACTCTCACCCGGACGTCGGCGCCTATTTCAGTGACGAAGACCAGGACAAGGCACTGTTCCTGGGTGAGCCGATCTACCCCGTCAGCTACCTGGTGGTGGACGTTCGCCAGGGCCACGCCCTGGGCTCAAAGCTGTTTGCCTGGGACGGCAAGCATTTTGCTCTTCAACCTTTCAACGACCTGCACACGGAGTTGTCCATGAACGCTGTCTCTTTCCCCGATATTCTGGTTCGCGTGGCCAAGCTGCCGGAATCGACCCTTGAGGGCACCGGATCGACATTGCGCGAAGTCATTGAAAACCTCTGCATCAAGCACTCGCAGTTACGTGCACATCTGTTTCACGAGAAGAACAATCAGCTCAAGGAACACTTCCTGTTCACCGCCGAGCAAGAGCTGATCGGCGCCGACGATCCTTTGCCGGAAAAGGCCAAAATCGAAGTCCTGCTCGCCACCTCCGGCGGCATGGACGTAGAGGCTTTAAGCAACGAAGAAGTACAACGCTATGTGCGCCACATCACCCTGCCGGGCGTTGGCCGCGAAGGTCAGTTGAACCTGAAAAAAGCCAAGGTGCTGATCATCGGCACCGGCGGCCTGGGCTCGCCCATCAGCCTGTACCTGGCGGCGGCCGGCATCGGCACCCTGGGCCTGGTGGATTTTGACGTGGTGGAAAGCAGCAACCTGCAACGCCAGGTCGTCCACGGCAACAGCACACTGGGCATGCCCAAGGTCGAGTCCGCCAAGCAACGCCTGCAAGACCTCAACCGACATATCCAGATCAACGCGCACAACACCGCGCTCAACGCCGACAACGCCCTGGAGCTGGTGGGTGCCTATGACCTGGTGATCGACGGCACCGACAATTTCGACACCCGTTACCTGGTCAACGACGCCTGCGTGCAGCTTGGCAAACCCTTGGTATACGGCGCCATCTACCGCTTCGACGGGCAGATCAGCGTGCTCAACTATAAAGGTGGGCCGTGCTACCGCTGCCTGTTCCCCAGCGCCCCACCTGCGGAACTGGCGCCCAACTGCAGCGCCGGTGGCGTGATCGGCGTGCTGCCGGGGGTGGTCGGGATGATTCAAGCTACCGAGGCCATCAAGTTGCTGATCGGCATTGGCGAGCCCTTGTCCGGTCGGTTGATGCGCTTCGATGCGCTGGCGATGAAATTCAGCGAAATTCGCTTCAAGCGCCGTGCCGACTGCCCCTGCTGCTCGGAACTGCGCCACAGCGAAAGCGTAGCGCCAGCGGTTTGCGCAGACGCCGTGCCAAGCCAACCCTCCCTCGCCGAGGAACGCTACATCAAGCCGCGCGTACTCAAGCAAGTGCTTGAACACCACCGCAGCGCCGACGTATTGCTGGATGTGCGCGATGCCAGTGAGCTGGAGGTGTGCAAATTACCGGGCGTGGTGCATATCCCGCTGGCCGAACTGGATGGGCAGCTCGACAGCCTCAGCCGCGACAATACCCATTACCTGATCTGCTACGCCGGGACCCGTGCCGAGCAAGCCGCCAGCACCTTGCTGGCAGCCGGTTTCGCCAATACCAAAGTCCTGCAGGGCGGCATGAAACATTGGGTGCGCGACGTCGAGCCCGACATGCCTTTGTACTGATTCGGGGACTGACCGATGTTGCATAACTCAATTCTCGACGTCATCGGCCATACGCCGATTGTGCGTCTGGCACAGTTTTCCGAAGACCTCGGCATCGAGGTCTACGCCAAATTGGAATCACTCAACCCAGGGGGCAGCCACAAGGCGCGCATCGCCCTGGGCATGATCCTCGATGCCGAGCGCCGGGGCGTGCTGATGCGTGATTCCGGCCAGACCATCATCGAACCCAGCGGCGGCAATACCGGCATTGGCCTGGTAATGGCCGGTAATGTACTGGGCTACAAAGTGGTGCTGGTGATCCCCGACAACTACAGCCCCGAAAAGCAAAAACTGCTGCGTCTGTACGGCGCCAAAGTGGTGCTGTCGGACAGCCGCCTGGGAAATAACTCCCACGGCGAAAAGTGCATGGAACTGCAGCTGGAAAACCCCAGCTACGTGATGCTCAACCAGCAGCGCAACGGCGCCAACCCGCAAACCCACCGCGACACCACCGCGCCGGAGATCCTCCGCGCCTTCGGTGAGCGGCGCGTGGATTACTTCGTCAGCGGCATCGGCACGGGCGGCCACATCACCGGTATCGGCGAAATCCTCAAGGCTGCCTGGCCGGCCATGCGCGTGATGGGCGTGGAGCCCGAGGAGTGCGACCTGCTCAAAGACCAGCACGCGCCACACCATATCCAGGGCCTGTCGATTGGCTTGATCCCAAGCATTCTCAACGTGGACGTAATCGACGGCATGCTCAAGGTGTCGCGCCAGGCGTGCATCGACATGATGAAACGCATCATGCGCACCGACGCCATCAGCCTGGGTTTGTCCTCTGCGGCCAACATGGTTGCCATCGCGCAGCTCGCCCCCGAACTGCCGCCCGAAACGGTGGTGTTGACCATGGTCTACGACAATGCTGACAGCTACCTGCCCAGTTTCGAATAACCGGTTTCCCAACCATCCAGAATGCGGGGGTGCCTCCATGGGAGGCTTTATCGACATGCAACAGCTGCACGATGAGCTGCTCACCCACCTCATCAAGACCCTGACACCTGCGCAGATGAAGCAGCTGGAACCGCACCTGGCGCCGCTGATCCAGAACGCCGCCCAGGCAGTGGCCGAAGACCTGATCGCCTATGCCTATCGCGACCCCGCATCACGCGGGCGCGGCGAGTTGATCCTGGAGTCCTATGCCTCGTTCAAGGCGGTGCTGTTTTACCGCCTTGCACACCTGGTGTGGAATTTCCCCGACCAGACCAACGGCGAGTTTTCGCGCATCGCGCTCAAGCTCAGCAACCAGGGCAAAATCCTCTCCGGCGCGGAGATTCATCCGGCGGCAAAAATCGGCCGACGCTTCGTGTTGGATCACGGCTACGGCACGGTCATCGGCGAAACCTGCGAGATCGGCAACGACTGCTACATCCTCTGCGGCGTCACCCTGGGCGCACGCGGCATTGCCAACAACCCGGATGGCAAACGCCACCCGCGTTTGGGCAACAATGTCGAGGTCGGCTCCGGCGCCCGCGTGCTGGGCTATGTGCTGATCGGCGACAACGTATTTATCAGCCCCTCGTGTGTGATCACCCAGGACGTGCCGACCGGCACCAAGGTCAAGGTGGTCAACCAGGTTCAGTTGCAGAAAAACGATGAATCAGACCACGGTAATTATCTGGGCGCTTTCGCCCTGGATGAGCGCTTGCACGTGGTCGGCGAAGTCAGCGCCAGCCACAAGGTCACGGTGCTGGACGCCGACTTTCACCCGCTGCAGGGGCTGATGCTTGAACCCACGGTCAAAGAGCGCCATCACCTGCAATTTCGCCTGCGCCGCCTCGACATCGGCGAGCAGCTGCCACGTCTGCCGCTGAACCTGAAAGTCTGCGGGCCGGAATTTGAAATCACCCTGCTTTCCCCCCCTGGCTTGAGTGCAATGGTGCGTCACCTGTTGCAAGCCAGCCCACTGATTGTCGGAGGTTGAACATGTCTGTGCACACCATGGAAACCCTGGCGCTGTTCGACAGCGCACCCTACCAGAACGCCTTCAGCGCCCGGGTGATTGCCGTCAGCGAACACGGCATCGCCCTGGAGCACACGTTGTTCTACCCCACCGGCGGCGGGCAACCGGGCGACACCGGGCACCTCACCCTGGCCGATGGCACGCGGGTCGACGTAATCGGCACCGTGCGCGACCCGGTGCTGCGCTCGATCATCTGGCATCAAGTGGAACATTGCCCTGAGCAGTTGACCGCAGGGGTGCAAGTGGATGCAGGCCTGGACTGGGAACGGCGCTACCAGCACATGAAAATGCACACCTGCCTGCACTTGCTGTGCTCGATCATCGATGCGCCCGTGACCGGTTGCAGCATCAGCGCCGACAAGGGCCGCCTGGATTTCGATCTGCCGGAAATGACCCTCGACAAAGACAGCATCACCCGCGACCTTAACGCATTGATCGAGCAGGCCCATACGGTGAAAACCCTTTCGATGCCTGCCTCGGAGTATTCGACGCTGCTGCAGATCACACGCACGCAAGCGGTCGCGCCACCGGTAATCCAGGGTTCAGTTCGAGTGATCGAAATTGCCGGCATCGATATCCAGCCGTGCGGCGGCACCCATGTGATCAACACCGAAGAAATCGGTCGGGTGTTCTGCGAGAAGATCGAGAAGAAGAGCAAGCATAACCGCCGGGTGATTCTGCGGTTTGAGTGAGCGATTGATGCTGACGCGGGCTTGTGTGGGCGTTAACCCACACTAGCGGCATCGAGCGTTATTGTTTTTGCTCGCGGACTTGCTGAGTCAACGTGTCGAACTGCGTTTCAAGTTTCGACATCGCCTGCTCAAAGTACTGTTCCATCTTCTCAATTTGAGCCTCAAGCTTCTGGTTTTCCTGCTTCAGGTATTGAACGGTGCCAGCAGCTGGCGCTGTTGAGTCATTGGCTGGGGCTGACACTTCATTTTGCGCAGGGGCGGTCGGTTCAGGCGCCACGCGGTCGGACGAAGCAGTCTGCGAGGTGTCTGACGGCGCAGGAGGTGTCGGGTTTTGAGGAACACCCTTGCTGAGTAGTTGAGTCAATTTATCCAAGCTATCCGTCAGCTTTTTCAGCTCAGCATCGAATCGACTGAGTAATTGTTTGAACGCACTTTCAATCTGGGTGATTTGAGCAGCCAATATATCAAGCCCCGGAGGCTGGCTTTGCTCAGTACCCTGAGTGCCCTGAGTGCCCTGAGTGCCCTGAGTGTTCTGAGTGTTCTGAGTGTTCTGAGCATCCTCAGTACCCTGGGCCTGGGTATCCGGCGGCGAAGAAGTTTCAGGCGGTGCAGACTGACCATCGGCGCGACGGTTCTGTGGCTTGGCATCAGGCGCATGGGGCGCCTGTTCAGGCGCGTTACCCGAAGTAGTAAGTTGCTGAGTCAAGCGTTGTATTTTCTCACTGAGTTCAGCGATCTTCGCCCCAAACTTTTTACCCAACGCGTTGTATTTGCCGATAAGACTTTGATTTTTCTGAGTCAGCTCAGCTATCTCGTCCTTTGAGTCAGCGCCCTGAGGCGGCTGGTTGACGATTTTGCTGTGGCTCGAAAACTGACCGCGCTGTTCGGGCGTCACTGGGGCACGGGGAGGTGCCGCATCGGGCTGGCCGCCGGCTTGCCCAGCGGCTTCGGCGCTGTCTTCGTAGCGGATCGGCGCCGGTTTTTGAGGCGGTTCATAGCCAACCGTGTAGGGTGCTGGCCGAGTGTTTACGTTAGTCATTGGTACCTTCCCAGATTCAGGTATTGAATTCGCAATTGCCGGTTACCGGAAGGCCTGCATGCGCAGGCCATCTGTTACCTGATTGGCATTTATCTGAAAGAGGGTTCCGTGGCTCTCGGACAGGAGAGTAGCTGTTTGTATCAGAGGCAAAAACAGCTGTGCCCCAGGGTTTGCTTAACGGGCGCGCGGCTGGGCACCACCGCCTTAGCCGCAGTTCGTACAGCAAACTGACAGCAAATTTATGTGCTTGTAACATTCAGAAACGTACAATTCCGCCAGCAACGCCTCGTTGCCCCTGACTCACGAAAACAGCGCCCGCCCCTCTCGGTGGGGCATTCGTGCAGCAGCTAAGCTCGCGCCCATCACGCCCCTGAACCTGAACGCTGCAGGACTGACTGCCTATGAACAAAGTGTTCCGTCACTATTTACCGGCGTCCACGTTGCGCTTGCTGCCCAACCGCTGGGACTTGGTCGCCCTGCCGTTGGTAATTGGCTTTCTACTGTTTTTCTCTATCACTGCCCGTGAAACCTGGGCGCCCATCGCCACGTTACAAAGTGAAGTTATTTCCTTGGACCCGGCCAACCTGCCGGAATACGCGATGCGCACCACCTTGCGCATGCTTGCGGCGATGGTCGCGGCGCTGATTTTCACCTTGTTGTACGGCACCCTGGCGGCCAAAAGCCGACGCGCCGAGAAACTGCTGGTGCCGGTGCTCGACATCCTGCAATCGGTGCCGGTGCTCGGTTACATCTCTTTTACCGTGACGTTTTTCCTGCTGCTGTTTCCCGGGCGCGTGCTGGGTGCCGAGTTTGCGGCGATCTTTGCGATTTTCACCAGCCAGGCCTGGAACATGACGTTCAGCTTCTACCAGTCGCTGCGCATGCTGCCCCATGACCTGGTGGAAGTGTCGACCAACCTGCGGCTGTCCGGCTGGCAGAAGTTCTGGAAGCTCGACGTGCCCTTCGCCATGCCTGGGCTGGTGTGGAACATGATGATGAGCATGTCCGGCGGCTGGTTTTTTGTGGTCGCCTCCGAAGCGATCACCGTCGGCGACAAGACCATTACCCTGCCGGGCGTTGGGTCGTACCTGGCCCTGGCCATTGCCCAGAAAGACCTGCACGCCGTGGGCTACGTGATTGTGGCGATGATTGCGGTAATCCTGATCTACGACCAGTTCCTGTTCCGCCCACTGGTAGCCTGGGCCGACAAGTTCCGCATGGAAACTACCGCCTCCCAGGGCGCCGCGCCGCAATCCTGGGTACTCAACCTGATCCAGCGCACGCGCGTGGTTCAGCGCATTCTGCGCCCGATCACCCGCGCCATCAGCCGTATCGGCAACAAGCGCTTCAGCCTGCCAGGCGGTGCGTTCAAGGCATTGCCGAGCGAAACACCGAAGGCGTCAAAAGTGATCGATTGGGTGTGGGGCACACTCATAGCGCTGCTGGCCGCTTATGCGCTGTACCACATCGTGCAGTACGTCGGTACCGAAGTGACCTTCGCCGAGGTCGGCCATGTGTTCGTGCTGGGCTTGATCACGCTGCTGCGGGTAACCGGCCTGATTTTGATCGCCTCACTCATCTGGGTGCCGTTGGGCGTGATGATCGGCCTGCGCCCCGCCCTTGCGGAAAAAATCCAGCCGCTGGCGCAGTTCCTCGCCGCGTTCCCGGCCAACCTGCTGTTCCCGGTGTTCGTCATCGTGATCCTGCACTACCAGCTCAACCCGGATATCTGGCTGAGCCCGCTGATCGTGCTGGGCACCCAGTGGTACATCCTGTTCAACGTGATCGCCGGGGCCAGCGCGTTCCCCAATGACTTCAAGGAAGCCGCCGCCAACTTCCGCATTCGCGGCTGGCTGTGGTGGCGCAAGGTGATGCTGCCGGGGATTTTCCCGTACTACGTCACCGGCGCCATTACCGCCTCGGGCGGCGCATGGAACGCCAGTATCGTTTCCGAGTACGTGTCCTGGGGCCAGGACAACGTGGTCGCCCACGGGCTGGGCGCCTACATCGCACAGACCACCGCCGCCGGCGACTTCCCGAAAATCGCCTTGGGCGTGGTGGTGATGTCGATCTTTGTGGTGGCCTTCAACCGTGCAGTCTGGCGGCCGATGTACGCCCTGGCTGAAAACAAACTCCGCTTGAATTGACGGGATTCGCTGTGATGAATACCAATACCGAACACACTGCTGATACCCCGCAAATCTACTCGCTGACAAACGTCAACCGAGTCTTCGGCAAAGGCAAAGACGAGCTGCAAGTGCTCAGCGGCGTGGACTTGAGCCTGCATGAAGGCGAGATCGTCGGCATGCTTGGCCGCTCCGGCTCGGGTAAGTCCACGCTGCTGCGCATCATCGCCGGGCTGATCCAGCCGTCGTCGGGCGAAGTGCACTACAACGGCGCGCCACTCAACGGCCCGGCAGAAGGTGTGGCCATGGTGTTCCAGACTTTTGCGCTGTTCCCCTGGCTGACCGTGCTGGAAAACGTGGAAGCCGGCCTGCAGGCCTTGCAAGTCGAACGCAAGGAAAGCCGCCGCCGTGCCCTGGCTGCCATCGACCTGATCGGCCTGGACGGGTTTGAAAACGCCTACCCGCGCGAATTGTCCGGCGGCATGCGCCAGCGCGTGGGGTTTGCCCGCGGCCTGGTGGTCAACCCGACCTTGCTGCTGATGGACGAACCCTTCTCGGCCCTGGACGTGCTCACCGCCGAAACCCTGCGTACCGACTTGCTGGATTTATGGAGCGGCAAACAGCTGCCGATCAAGTCGATCCTGATCGTGACCCACAACATCGAAGAAGCGGTATTGATGTGCGACCGCATCCTGGTGTTGTCGTCCAACCCCGGCCGCGTGGTCGCCGAAATCAAAGTACCGTTCGCACACCCGCGCAACCGCCTGGACCCGACCTTCCGGCAAATGGTCGACGACATCTACGCGCTGATGACCGACCGGCGCAGCGCCGATGCCAAAGGCATACCTGAGCTGAAAATGGGCAGCCTGTTGCCGGAAGTGTCCACCAACCTGATGGCCGGCCTGATCGAAACCCTGGCCGCCGAGCCTTACAACGGGCACGCCGGATTACCGACCGTGGCCGAACGGCGCCTATTGGAAGTGGACGACCTGTTCCCGGTGGCGGAAATGCTTGAGCATTTGGGTTTCGCCGAACTCAAGGGCGCCGACATCACCCTCACCGACGCCGGTAAGCTGTTTGCCGACTATGGCACCCAGGAACGCAAAACGCTGTTTGCCGAGCACTTGATCCGCCACGTGCCGTTGGCCGCGCGCATTCATCATGTGCTGCTGGAACGCAGCCGGCACCGGGCTCCACGGGTGCGTTTCGAGCAGGAGCTGGAAGACTCGATGACCGAAGCCTTTGTGCAGAAAACCCTGGAAAGCGTGGTGGCGTGGGGGCGCTATGCGGAGATTTTCTCGTATGACGACCATACCGAGACGTTCAGCCTGGATGATGTGGAAGGCAGTATGTAGGCTCCCACAGAAAAGCAGATCACCGCGGTCTTGCACTTGAACTCGGTCAAATTGTGGGAGCGGGCTTGCTCGCGAATGCGGTGGGTCAGTGACAGATGAATTGCCTGGCACTCCGCTTTCGCGAGCAAGCCCGCTCCCACATTGGCGCGGTGGTGTTTGTCAGATTACAAATAAGTCCACAAATCGGTTAACCGGCGTGGCCTCAAGCCGCGCCTGATCCTTGCACAGCGCAAAAATCTCCCCACTGCGCTGCGCAGTAAACCGCGTGGCCAGGTTGGCCTTGAACTTGTCCTCCAGCAACGGAATGCCGTCCACCCGACGCCGACGATGCCCAATCGGGTACTCCACCGCCACCTGCTCGGTGCTGGAACCATCCTTGAAAAACACCTGCACCGCGTTGGCGATGGAACGCTTGTCGGCCTCCAGGTATTCACGGCTGTAGCGCGGGTCTTCGACGATGACCATCTTGTCGCGCAGCTCATCGATGATCGGGTGCGCGGCGTGGAATTCATCTTCGTACTGCTCCGCCACCAGGTTGCCGAAGGCCAGCGGCACGGCGGTCATGTATTGCAGACAGTGGTCGCGATCCGCGGCGTTGGCCAGTGGGCCAACCTTGGAAATGATGCGGATCGCCGACTCGTGGGTGGTGATCACGATCCGCTCGATCTCATGCAGGCGATCTTTGACTTGCGGATACAACGTCACCGCCGCTTCGCAAGCGGTTTGCGCGTGGAACTCAGCGGGAAAACTGATCTTGAACAGCACGTTTTCCATCACGTAGGTGCCGTAGGGCTGGGACAGGCTAAACGCGCGCTTGTCCTCAGGCTTGAGCGCCAAGTCCTTGTTGGTGTGGCTGAACAACACGTCATAGAAACCCCATTGCGGCGCGCTCAACACGCCCGGAATGCCCATCTCGCCGCGCAGGGCGATATCCGCCAGGCGCACGCCCCGGCTTGACGCATCGCCCGCCGCCCAGGATTTGCGCGAGCCGGCGTTCGGCGCATGGCGGTACGTGCGCAGGGCCTGGCCGTCGACAAACGCGTGGGACAAGGCCGCCAGTACCTGCTCGCGGTTGGCGCCCATCAGCTTGGCGGTCACCGCCGTGGAGGCGACTTTCACCAGCAGCACATGGTCAAGACCGACGCGGTTGAAGGAGTTTTCCAGGGCAATCACACCTTGGATTTCGTGGGCCATGATCATCGCTTCCAGCACCGCGCGCACGGTCAGCGGTGCGTCGCCATTGGCCACGCGTTTTTGCGAAAGATGATCGGCCACGGCGAGAATGCCGCCGAGGTTATCCGAAGGGTGGCCCCATTCGGCGGCGAGCCAAGTGTCGTTGTAGTCGAGCCAACGCACGATGCAGCCAATGTCCCAGGCGGCTTTGACCGGGTCCAGGCGCAACGAGGTGCCAGGCACTCGCGCGCCGAACGGGACGACGGTGCCCTCCACAATGGGCCCCAGGTGCTTGGTGCACTCTGGGAAACGCAAGGCCAAAAGCCCACAGCCGAGGGTGTCCATCAGGCAGTTGCGGGCGGTGTCCAATGCGGTCGGGGAGTCGACCAGGTAATTGAGGACGTAATCGGCGATGTCCTGCAGGACCTGGTCGTAGTCGGGGCGGTTGTTCTGGTCGACGTTGGCGCTCATGGCAGTTCTCCAAAAGTTAGGGGTTGTTCCATCCTCAGGGTCAGGGTTGATCGTGGTTTGGCAGGTCTGATTGCCTGCCTTGGTAGTGCGGATAACATTGAACCCTGTGGGAGCGGGCTTGCTCGCGAATGCGGTGGACCAGTCATCTAATGTGCAGCTGACACACCGCTTTCGCGAGCAAGCCCGCTCCCACACAAGCCCACTCCCACAAGGGACAGTGGTGGGCTTTAGAAAGCGTCGCCCGGCACGCGTACGAAGCCTTCCATCAGCACCCGCGCGCTGCGGCTCATGATGGCTTTTTTCACCACCCATTCGCCGTTCACTTGGGTGGCCTCGGCACCGACACGCAAGGTGCCGGACGGGTGCCCGAAGCGCACCGCATTACGCTCCACACCACCGGCCGCCAGGTTCACCAAGGTGCCGGAAATCGCCGCCGCCGTGCCAATCGCCACCGCCGCGGTGCCCATCATTGCGTGGTGCAACTTGCCCATGGACAGCGCGCGCACCAGCAAATCCACATCAGCGGCCTTGATCGCCTTGCCGCTGGACGCCACGTAATCCGCAGGCTTGGCCACAAACGCGACCTTCGGCGTGTGCTGGCGCTGGGCAGCTTCGTCCAGATGCTTGATCAAGCCCATGCGCAAGGCGCCGTAGGCGCGCACCGTTTCAAACATTGCCAGGGCTTTCGGGTCGCTGTTGATTGCACCTTGCAGCTCGGTGCCGGTGTAGCCGAGGTCTTCGGCGTTGATGAAAATCGTCGGAATGCCCGCGTTGATCAGCGTTGCCTTGAAGGTGCCGACACCGGGCACTTCCAAGTCGTCGACCAGGTTGCCGGTGGGGAACATCGAGCCACCGCCGCCCTCTTCTTCCGCTGCCGGGTCCATGAATTCAAGCTGCACTTCGGCGGCCGGAAAGGTCACGCCGTCGAGTTCAAAGTCGCCGGTTTCCTGCACCGCGCCATCGGTAATCGGCACATGGGCGATGATGGTCTTGCCGATATTGGCCTGCCACACGCGCACCACGGCTACGCCAATGCGGGGCACGCGTGCCGGGTCAACCAACCCGGCGCTGATGGCGAACGAACCCACCGCCGCCGACAGGTTGCCGCAGTTGCCACTCCAGTCGACAAAAGGCTTGTCGATGGACACTTGGCCAAACAAGTAGTCCACGTCGTGATCGGCGCGGGTGCTCTTGGCCAGGATCACGCTTTTGCTGGTGCTCGAGGTGGCGCCGCCCATGCCGTCGATTTGCTTGTCGTAGGGATCGGGGCTGCCGATCACCCGCAACAGCAAGGCATCGCGCGCGGCCCCCGGCACCTGCGCCGATTCGGGCAAGTCCTTGAGGCTGAAAAACACGCCCTTGCTGGTGCCGCCACGCATGTAGGTGGCGGGGATCTTGATTTGCGCTGCGTGTGCCATGGTTAACCTCTCAGGCGGTCGCCGCCGATTCCAGGAAGTCCTGGGCAAAACGTTGCAACACGCCGCCCGCCTCGTAGATCGACACTTCTTCGGCGGTGTCCAGGCGGCAGGTCACCGGCACTTCGACACGTTCGCCATTCTTGCGGTTGATCACCAGGGTCAGCTGCGCACGCGGAGTGCGTTGGCCGACCACGTCATAGGTTTCGCTGCCATCGATGTTCAGTGTGTGGCGGTCGGTGCCCGGCAGGAACTCCAGCGGCAACACGCCCATGCCCACCAGGTTGGTGCGGTGGATACGCTCAAAGCCTTCGGCGGCAATCGCCTCCACACCGGCCAGGCGCACGCCCTTGGCCGCCCAGTCACGGGACGAGCCTTGGCCGTAGTCGGCGCCGGCAATAATGATCAGTGGCTGCTTGCGTTCCATGTAGGTTTCGATGGCTTCCCACATCCGCGTGACCTGGCCTTCCGGCTCGATACGCGCCAGGGAACCCTGCTTGACCTTGCCGTTTTCCTGGACCATTTCGTTGAACAGTTTCGGGTTGGCGAACGTCGCACGTTGCGCGGTCAAGTGGTCGCCACGGTGAGTCGCATAAGAGTTGAAGTCGACTTCCGGCAAGCCCATTTTCGCCAGGTATTCGCCGGCGGCGCTATCGAGCATGATCGCGTTGGACGGCGACAGGTGGTCGGTGGTGATGTTATCCGGCAACACCGCCAGCGGGCGCATGCCCTTGAGCGGCCGCGCACCGGCGAGTGCGCCTTCCCAATACGGCGGGCGACGGATGTAGGTACTTTGCGGGCGCCAGTCGTACAGCGGCGCGACTTTAGGGCCGGTGTCTTCGTGAATCGCGAACATCGGGATATACACCGCGCGGAACTGCTCCGGCTTGACCGAGGCCTTGACCACCGCGTCGATTTCTTCGTCGCTCGGCCAGATGTCTTGCAGGCGGATTTCCTTGCCGTTGGCGTCCAGGCCCAGCACGTCTTTTTCGATGTCGAAACGGATGGTGCCGGCAATCGCGTAGGCCACCACCAACGGCGGCGAGGCCAGGAACGCTTGTTTGGCGTAGGGGTGAATGCGCCCGTCGAAGTTGCGGTTGCCCGACAGCACGGCGGTGGCGTACAGGTCGCGGTCGATGATTTCCTGTTGGATCACCGGGTCGAGCGCGCCCGACATGCCGTTGCAGGTGGTGCACGCGAACGCCACGACACCAAAACCCAGCCGCTCCAACTCGTGGGTCAAGCCCGCTTCGTCAAGGTACATCGCCACGGTTTTCGAACCCGGCGCCAACGAGGATTTGACCCACGGCTTGCGGGTCAGCCCAAGCTTATTGGCGTTACGCGCCAGCAGTCCGGCAGCGATCACGTTGCGGGGGTTACTGGTGTTGGTGCAGCTGGTGATGGCGGCGATGATCACCGCGCCGTCAGGCATTTGCCCCGGCACTTCGTCCCAGTGGCCAGAGATACCTTTGGAGGCCAGGTCGCTGGTGGCCACCCGGGCGTGCGGGTTGCTCGGGCCCGCCATGTTGCGCACCACGCTGGACAGGTCGAAGGTCAGGCCACGCTCGTACTGCGCGCCTTTCAAATCATCAGCCCACAGGCCGGTGTGGCGCGCGTATTGCTCGACCAAGGTGACTTGTTCGTCTTCGCGGCCAGTGAGTTTGAGGTAGGCGATGGTCTGCTGGTCGATGTAGAACATCGCCGCCGTGGCGCCGTATTCCGGGGCCATGTTGGAGATGGTCGCGCGGTCGCCAAGGGTCAGCCTGGAGGCGCCTTCGCCGAAGAATTCCAGCCACGCGCCGACTACTTTTTGTTTACGCAGGAACTCGGTCAGCGCCAGCACCATGTCGGTGGCGGTGATGCCAGGCAGCAGTTTGCCGGTGAGCTCCACGCCGATAATTTCCGGCAGGCGCATCCACGAGGCGCGGCCGAGCATCACGCTCTCCGCTTCGAGGCCGCCGACGCCGATGGCGATCACGCCCAGGGCATCCACGTGCGGGGTGTGGCTGTCGGTGCCGACGCAGGTATCCGGGAAGGCCACGCCGTCGCGCACCTGAATAACCGGAGACATTTTCTCCAGGTTGATCTGGTGCATGATGCCGTTGCCTGGCGGGATCACGTCGACGTTTTTGAAGGCCTTTTTGGTCCACTCGATAAAGTGAAAACGGTCTTCGTTGCGACGGTCTTCGATGGCGCGGTTTTTCTCGAACGCGTCCGGGTCAAAACCACCGGCTTCGACGGCCAGGGAGTGGTCGACAATCAGCTGGGTCGGCACCACCGGGTTGACCTGGGCCGGGTCACCGCCTTGCAGGGCAATAGCGTCGCGCAGGCCGGCGAGGTCGACCAGCGCGGTCTGGCCGAGGATGTCGTGGCACACCACGCGCGCCGGGAACCATGGGAAGTCGAGGTCGCGCTGGCGTTCGATCAGTTGGCTCAGCGACGCGTTCAGAGTGGCCGGGTCGCAACGGCGTACGAGGTTTTCGGCGAGCACGCGCGAGGTGTAGGGCAAGGTAGCGTAGGCGCCGGGGGTGATTGCATCGACAGCCGCGCGGGCGTCGAAGAAATCCAGGCGGCTGCCGGGGAGCGATTTGCGAAATTCAGTGTTCATCGTCAGGACTCGGTCACGGTAGTTACAAAAGAAGAACCGAAGCAGATCCAGAATTGGGATGAGGTCAAAATGTGGGAGCGGGCTTGCTCGCGAAGGCGGTGTAACAGTCGCCCTATGTGTTGAATGACACACCGCATTCGCGAGCAAGCCCGCTCCCACATTTTTGATTCGGTTACCACTTCGGGATAGCCGGTCTCTTCACTCAGCGACGTTCGATTGGCACGAACTTGCGCTGTTCAACGCCGATGTACTCGGCGCTTGGACGGATGATGCGGTTGTTGGCGCGCTGCTCGAACACATGTGCTGCCCAGCCGGTCAGGCGCGAACACACGAAGATCGGCGTGAACAGCTTGGTCGGGATGCCCATGAAGTGGTACGCCGAGGCATGGTAGAAGTCAGCGTTGGGGAACAGCTTCTTCTGCTCCCACATGGTTTTGTCGATGGCTTCGGAGACCGGGAACAGGACCTTGTCGCCCACTTCGTCGGCGAGTTTTTTCGACCAACCCTTGATCACTTCATTACGCGGGTCGTTGTCTTTGTAGATCGCATGGCCGAAGCCCATGATCTTGTCTTTGCGCGCCAGCATGCCCAGGGTGCCTTCGACGGCTTCTTCAGCCGAGCCGAAACGCTCGATCATTTCCATCGCCGCCTCGTTGGCGCCGCCGTGCAGCGGGCCACGCAGCGAGCCAATCGCGGCGGTGACGCAGGAATACAGATCCGACAGGGTCGAGGCACACACACGGGCAGTGAAGGTCGAGGCGTTGAATTCGTGCTCGGCGTAAAGGATCAGCGACACGTTCATCACTTTCTCGTGCAGCGCGCTCGGCTTCTTGCCATGCAACAGGTGCAGGAAATGGCCGCCGATGCTTGGCTCGTCGGTCACGCAGTCAATCTTTTTGCCGTCGTGGCTGAAGCGATACCAGTAGCACATGATCGCCGGGAAGGCGGCGAGCAGGCGGTCGGTGACATCGCGCTGCACGCTGAAATCTTTTTCGGGCTCGATATTGCCCAGGAACGAGCAACCGGTGCGCATCACGTCCATCGGGTGGGCGTCGGCGGGGATGCGTTCCAGCACTTCTTTCAGCGCCTGGGGCAGGTCGCGCAGTGTGCTCAGCTTTTTGCTGTAGGCGGCCAGCTCGGCCTGGGTCGGCAGCTCGCCGTACAACAGCAGGTAGGCGACTTCTTCAAACTGCGCATCGGCGGCGAGTTCGCGCACGTCGTAGCCGCGATAGGTCAGGCCGGCACCGGCCTGGCCCACGGTGGACAGTGCGGTCTGCCCGGCCACCTGGCCACGCAGGCCGGCGCCACTGAGTACTTTTGCTTCAGCCATGGTTCTTCTCCAATTTTGTAGTTATTCAGGGAGCCCGAAGGGTTTACTTTTTCGCAGCAAACAGCGCGTCGAGCTTCTGCTCGAAGGTGTGGTAGTCGATGCGATCGTAAAGCTCCATGCGGGTTTGCATGGTGTCGATCACGTTCTGTTGGGTGCCGTCGCGACGGATCGCGGTGTAGACGTTCTCGGCGGCCTTGTTCATGGCGCGGAAGGCCGAGAGCGGGTACAGCACGATGGAAACATCGGCAGATTTCAACTGTTCGGTGGTGTACAGCGGCGTCGCGCCGAATTCGGTGATGTTGGCCAGGATCGGCGCTTTCACGCGGGAGGCGAAGAGTTTGTACATCTCAAGCTCAGTGATGGCCTCCGGGAACACCATATCGGCGCCGGCTTCGATGCACGCAGCGGCACGTTCCAGGGCGGACTCCAAACCTTCGACCGCCAGGGCGTCGGTGCGCGCCATGATCACGAAGCTGTCATCGGTGCGCGCATCCACGGCGGCCTTGATGCGGTCGACCATTTCCTGCTGGGACACGATTTCTTTGTTCGGGCGATGGCCGCAGCGCTTGGCGCCGACCTGGTCTTCGATATGGATGGCCGCCGCGCCGAACTTGATCATCGACTTGACCGTGCGCGCGACGTTGAAGGCCGAGGAGCCGAAGCCGGTGTCCACGTCGACCAACAGCGGCAGGTCGCACACATCGGTGATGCGGCGCACGTCGGTCAACACATCATCCAGGCCGGTAATGCCCAGGTCCGGCACGCCGAGGGAACCCGCGGCTACACCGCCACCCGACAGATAAATCGCCTTGAAACCGGCACGCTTGGCCAGCAGTGCGTGGTTAGCGTTGATCGCACCGACGACCTGCAAGGGCTGTTCGCTGGCGACTGCATCACGGAAACGCTGGCCGGGAGTGGTTTTATTGTTGGAACTCATGACTCACCTCGCTGAGTGGCTGTCTGGGGGGCACCGTCCGGGAAGTGACGGGCAATATTGCGTTTGGAAGCGCCGATATGCCGGCGCATCAACAGTTCAGCCAGTTCACCGTCACGATCGGCAATCGCGTCAAGAATGCGGTGATGCTCGGCAAAGGCCTGGCGTGGACGATTAGGGGTGGTGGAGAACTGGATGCGGTACATGCGCACCAATTGGTACAGCTCGCCGCAGAGCATTTGGGTGAGGGTGCGATTACCGGCGCCTTGAATTATCCGGTAATGAAAATCGAAGTCGCCTTCTTGCTGGTAGTAGCCAAGGCCGGCCTGGAACGCTTCGTCGCGCTCATGGGTGTGCAACACCTGGCGCAGCTCTTCGATTTCCACGTCGGTCATACGCTCGGCGGCCAGGCGGCAGGCCATGCCTTCCAGGGATTCGCGAATTTCGTAGAGTTCGATCAACTCGGCGTGGCTTAAGGACACCACCCGCGCGCCAACATGCGGCACGCGCACCAGCAAGCGCTGGCCTTCCAGGCGGTGGATCGCTTCGCGCAGCGGGCCACGGCTGATGCCATAGGTGCGCGCCAGCTCCGGCTCGGAGATCTTGCTGCCGGGGGCGATCTCGCCCTTGACGATGGCGGCCTGGATACGCCGGAAGACGTTCTCCGACATTGTCTGGGAATCGTCTGACAGAGCCAGCGAGACTTCCGCTTGATCGAGCATATTGTCGACACCTTTAAAAGTAATGCCGCAAAAACTAGCCAATTAGCCTGTATTAGTCAAAGAATAAATCCACATTGTCGACAATCGTCTAACAACCCCTTCTGCACTTTATCGGGGCATGGCCGCCTGCCAGCGCTGGCGCCAAAAAAGCATCATGTTAGAATGGCCGCCGCATTTGCCTTACATCACTTGATGAAACGGCGCACGAGGGAGCTTGCGCAGCAATGCCAGTCGCCTTGAATTAAACATCGCACTGCACCGCCTCAGGATCTATGAGACTCAAGCCCTTCCTTCCAGTGTTTTGCCTAGTGTGCATACCGAGCCTTGGCGTCGCCGCCGAGAAGACCGTGTATGGTCTGAACGAATACGCGAAACTTGCGGGTATTGACCTGGAAGTAGCGGCCAAACTCGACACTGGCGCCAAGACCGCCTCGTTGAGCGCCCGCGATATCAAGCGTTTCAAGCGTAACGGTGAATCCTGGGTACGCTTCTACCTGGCCATCGACACCGCCCATTCCCACCCCATCGAACGCCCCCTGGCCCGCGTCAGCAAAATCAAGCGCCGCGCCGGTGACTACGACCCCGATGAGGACAAGAACTACACCGCCCGCCCAGTGATTGCCCTGGACATCTGCATGGGCACCGCTTTACGCAGCATCGAAGTGAACTTGACTGACCGCAGCGCATTCCAATACCCGCTGCTGATCGGCTCCGAAGCCTTGAAACGCTTTGATGCGCTGGTCGACCCCAGTCTTAAATACGCAGCGGGCAAACCTGCCTGCGCCGCTGACGCTCCTACCGCCGAGTAAACCGAATGCGCTCTCTGACCCTGCACCTGAAAATCCTGATCACCCTCCTGGTGGTATTGGGTATTTCGGTCACCGCCTACCAGATTTTCGTGCTGGGGATTCCCGTCACCGAGGACGCCACCGACGACCTGTGGAACATCGACGCCAAGGTCGAGTTCGTTGCCAACCCCAAGGACCCGGTGAAAATCTCGATGTTCGTGCCGCCCCTGAGCCGCGACTTCGTCAGCCTCAACGAGAGCTTCATCTCCAATAATTACGGCGTGAGCGTCAACCGCACCGACGGCAACCGCAAGGTCACCTGGTCGGCCCGCCGCGCCAAGGGCAACCAGACGCTGTATTACCGCCTGGTGCTGACCAAGCGTTACAGCGGTGAAAAGGTCAAAGTCAAAGGCCCGACCTTTCGCGACAGCATTGCCGTGGAAGGCCCGGAAAAAATCGCCGCCGAAGCGTTGCTGGCACCGATCCGCCAGCATTCGGCCGATGTCGAGACCTTCATCACTGAAGCGATCAAGCGCACCAACAACCTCAACGACGACAATGTGAAGCTGTTGCTGGCGGGCGACCCGTCGACATCGCACAAGGCCAAGATCGTCGAGTTATTGCTGTCCATCGCCCATGTGCCGGTGGAAAAAGTCCACACCATCCGCCTCGTCGCCGACCAACCGCAAACCCCGGAACTGTGGCTGCGTAGCTTCAATGGCAATGACTGGCTGTATTTCAACCCGGAAAACGGCGAGCAAGGCCTGCCCGCCGACCGCCTGCTGTGGTGGACCGGCGATGAAAACCTGATCACGGTGGATGGCGGCAAGAAAGCCATGGTGACCTTCAGCCTGAACAACAGCGAAATGAACGCGATTCGCCTGGCCAAGCTGACCGATGAAAACACCGACGCCAACTTCCTCGAATACTCGCTGTATGGCTTGCCGCTGCAAACCCAGCAGACCTTCATGATCATGGTGATGATCCCGATTGGCGTACTGGTGATCCTGATCCTGCGCAACCTGATCGGCCTGCAGACGCTGGGCACCTTTACCCCGGTGCTGATCGCCCTGGCGTTCCGCGAGACGCAGCTGGGCTTTGGTATTGTGCTGTTCACCATTATTACCGCGCTGGGCCTGTCGCTCAGGTCCTACCTGGAGCACTTGAAGCTGCAGATGCTGCCGAGGCTGTCGGTGGTGCTGACCTTCGTGGTGGTGTTGATCGCGGCCATCAGCCTGTTCAGCCACAAGCTGGGCCTGGAGCGTGGGCTGTCGGTGGCGCTGTTCCCGATGGTGATCTTGACCATGACCATCGAACGCCTGTCGATCACCTGGGAAGAGCGCGGCGCCAACCACGCGCTGAAAGTGGCGATTGGTACGCTGTTCGCCGCCTCGCTGGCGCACATCATCATGAGCGTGCCGGAGCTGATCTACTTTGTGTTCACCTTCCCGGCGATCCTGTTGATCCTGGTGGGTTTCATGCTGGCGATGGGTCGTTATCGCGGCTACCGCCTGACCGAGCTGGTGCGTTTCAAGGCCTTCCTCAAGGCTGACTCGTAATGTTCGGCTTCTGGAAGACCTGGAAGGCCCTGGAAGCGCGCGGGATCATGGGCATCAACCGGCGTAACGCCGACTACGTGCTCAAGTACAACAAGCGCAGCCTGTACCCGATTGTGGATGACAAGATCATCACCAAGGAGCGCGCCATAGCCGCCGGCATTCACGTGCCGGAAATGTACGGGATCATTTCCACCGAGAAGGAAATCGACAAGCTCGACGAGATCATCGGTGGGCGCAGCGACTTCGTGATCAAACCGGCCCAGGGCGCCGGCGGCGACGGCATCCTGGTGGTGGCCGACCGGTTTGAGGGGCGCTATCGCACGGTGTCCGGCAAGATCATCAGCCATGAAGAAATCGAGCATCAGATCTCCAGCATCCTCACCGGCCTGTATTCGCTGGGCGGCCACCGCGACCGCGCGCTGATCGAATACCGCGTGGTGCCCGACCAGATCTTCAAGAGCATCAGCTACGAAGGCGTGCCGGATATCCGCATCATCGTGCTGATGGGCTACCCGGTGATGGCCATGCTGCGCTTGCCGACGCGCCAGTCCGGCGGCAAGGCCAACCTGCACCAGGGCGCGATTGGCGTGGGTGTCGACCTGGCCACCGGGCTGACGTTGCGCGGCACCTGGCTGAACAACATCATCACCAAACACCCCGACACCACGAACGCAGTGGATGGCGTGCAACTGCCCAACTGGGACGGTTTCATGAAGCTGGCAGCCAGTTGCTATGAACTGTGCGGGCTGGGTTATATCGGCGTGGACATGGTGCTGGACCAGGAAAAAGGCCCGCTGATCCTCGAGCTGAACGCGCGGCCGGGGCTGAACATCCAGATTGCCAATGATTGCGGGCTGACGTTGCGCACCCATGCGGTGGAAGCGCGGCTGGAAGAATTGAAGGCGGCGGGCGTAACGGAAACGCCGGAAGAGCGGGTGAAGTTCGTGCAGGAGATGTTTGGGCATATTCCTGCCGTAGAGGGCTGATATCAGTGTGGGAGCGGGCTTGCTCGCGAATACGGTCTTTCAGACACATAGATATTGACTGACCCACCGCCTTCGCGAGCAAGCCCGCTCCCACATTTAAACCGAGCTCTAGGACCAAACCCTTTGGGGGACTACAATCGCCTCCCCCAAGCCAACAGCTGATCCACCCCGCATGTCGACCTGTTCCGTACACCCGCTGCCCTACCGGGCCAACCCCGCTGAATATTTCACAGCGATTCGCCATGCGCCCGGCGCGGTGCTGCTCGACAGCGGCCGCCCGGCCGCCGAGCGCGGGCGTTATGACCTGCTCAGCGCCTGGCCGGTGGAGACGCTAACGGTAGGGCCTGACGAAAGCGGCAGTGATTTTCTGCAACGCTTGCGCGAAAACCTCACGCAGTTGGGTGAGGCGGGTTTGCCTGCTGGTTATGAGTTGCCGTTCGCTGGCGGCTTGATCGGTTACCTGAGCTACGACTTCGGCCGCCACTTGGAACACATGCCGCACTTGGCGGTGGATGACCTGCACCTGCCGGATGCACGCTTCGGGTTGTATGCGTGGGCGCTGATCAGCGATCACCAGGCGCACACCAGCCAGTTGGTGTTTCACCCGGCGCTGCCCGACAACGAACGGCAACGCTTGATCGACCTGTTCAGCCTGCCGGCCTCGGATGCATCGGCGACCTTCGCGCTCCAAGGCCCTATGGCGCCCGACCTCACTGCCGAGGCTTACCGCCAAGCCATCGTGCGTATCCAGGACTATATCCAGGCGGGCGACTGCTACCAGGTCAACTTTGCCCAGCGCTTTCGCGCGCCGTGCGACGGCGATCCGTGGGCGGCTTACTGCGCCTTGCGTGAGGCTTGCCCCACCCCGTTTTCCGGGTTCCAGAGCCTGCCGAACGACGGCGCAGTGCTGAGCCTGTCGCCGGAGCGTTTTGTACACATCAGCGAGCGCCGCGTCGAAACCCGCCCCATCAAAGGCACCCGCCCACGCGGTTTGACGCCCAAAGAAGACGCGGCCAACGCCGCCGAACTGCTGGCCAGCCCCAAGGATCGCGCCGAAAACCTGATGATCGTCGACCTGCTGCGCAACGACCTCGGCCGCACCTGCCGCACCGGCTCAGTGAAAGTGCCGGAGTTGTTCAGCCTGGAAAGCTACCCCAACGTGCACCACTTGGTGAGCAGCGTCACCGGCACCTTGGCTGACGACAAAGACGCCCTCGACCTGATCGCGGGAAGCTTCCCCGGCGGTTCCATCACGGGAGCGCCGAAGATTCGTGCGATGCAAATTATCGACGAGCTGGAGCCGACCCGACGTGGGTTGTACTGCGGCTCGCTGATGTATTTGGATGTGCGCGGCGAGATGGACAGTTCCATCGCGATTCGCAGCCTGCTGGTCAAGGATGGGCAGGTGTGCTGCTGGGGCGGCGGCGGGATCGTGGCGGATTCGCAGTGGGAGGCGGAGTATCAAGAGTCGCTGACCAAAGTGCGGGTGTTGTTACAAACATTGGAAAGCCTGTAGCGCCTCGCGCTTCCTGACTCTCGGACGTTGAACCCCTCGGCCGAAAAAGCCTGAATCAGAACGGCTGTGGACGCAGCACCGGCTCGGCGATAGCGTCCGGCTGACCACCCAACGCCGTCTGTGAAGGATCACATGAAACGACTGCCAACTCGTCAGAAATTATTTCCGCGATTGCATATCCATCAACCCACACCTATTATCTCCCAAATTGGGAGACATCAGTGATGCGGATCATTGCTCTCTCCACCTTACGAATATTCTGGGAAAGCCATCGCGCTTATATCGACGCTAAAACGCCGCTGGTCGAGCTGTATCGCCATATGGAGAAGACCACTTATGCAACGCCGCAGGCACTCAAAGCAGCGCTGCGAACAGCGAGCATTCTCAAAGGCGGCAGGGTTGTTTTCAACGTCGGCGGCAACAAGTATCGAGTAATCATGGCGATCGATTACCAGCGACAACTGGGGTTCATACGTTTCGTGGGAACCCACGCGCAATACGACCAGATCAACGCGGAGACCGTGTGATGAACATCAAACCTATTCATACCCAGGAAGACCTGGCTGCGGCGCTCACACGCGTCGAGCAGCTATGGGGCGCTGACATCGGCTCGCCTGAGGGTGACGAGCTGGAAATCCTCGCCGTCCTCATTGAGAAGTACGAAGCGGAGCATTATCCAATGCCGCCTTCGGACCCGGTGGAAGCAATTAAATTTCGCATGGAGCAGTTAGGCATGACCGCCCGTGACCTTGAGCCGTTTATAGGTACGAGCGGGCGGGTTTCTGAAGTGCTGAATCACAAGCGGAAGCTGAGCTTGGCGATGATCAAGCGCCTGCATGAGGGCTTGAGTATTCCTTACGAGCGGTTGCTGGCTGGCGCTTAGGATTTTTAGCGTTCATAAGGGCCTCTTCGCGAGCAAGCCCGCTCCCACATTTGATCGCGTTCCCACAGATGAAAGCGGTTGAATGTGGGAGCGGGCTTGCTCGCGAAGGGGCCATCAGCATCAGCTGGAAGTTACAGGCTCAACGACCGATTCGACGCCTTAATGAACTCTTTCTTCAAATCCTCGAACGTATGCACCGCCGGGAACTGCGGGAACTCGCGGATCACATTCTGCGGCGCGTGAAACAAAATCCCACGGTCAGCTTCGCCCAGCATGGTGGTGTCGTTGTAGGAGTCGCCGGCGGCGATCACGCGGTAGTAGAGGGTCTTGAACGCCAGCACCGACTGGCGCTTGGGGTCTTTTTGGCGCAGTTGATAGCTCACCACCCGGTCGTTTTCATCGGTAATCAGGCGGTGGCACAGCAGGGTCGGAAAGCCCAGCTGGCGCATCAGCGGTTGGGAAAACTCGTAGAAGGTGTCTGACAGGATCACCACCTGGAAACGCTCGCGCAACCAGTTGACGAACTCAATGGCGCCGTCCAGCGGCTTGAGGGTGGCGATCACTTCCTGGATGTCGGAAAGCTTGAGCCCGTGCTCGTCGAGGATGCGCAGACGCTGCTTCATCAGCACGTCGTAATCGGGAATGTCGCGAGTGGTGGCCCGCAGGGATTCAATACCGGTTTTTTCGGCGAAGGCGATCCAGATTTCCGGAACCAACACCCCTTCCAGGTCGAGACAGGCAATTTCCACAACACACCCCTATTGATATTGTTTAAGTTGAGCGAGCAAAAGGACTGCCGAACTCTAGCGACTCACGCTCGGCGCCGCAACGCAGGGCGGATTTTGATACCATCGCTCCCCTATAGAGCGCTCAGCGCCACTGACCTGTAGGAACCGTCCTGATGAACCAAGCCTTCGACGTCGCTGAACTCGCCGCGACTTATGCCAACAAATCCGCCCAGGACATTCTCAAGCTGGCGTTCAAACAGTTCGGGGATGACCTGTGGATTTCCTTCAGCGGCGCCGAGGACGTGGTGCTGGTAGACATGGCCTGGAAGCTGAACAAGAACGTCGAGGTGTTCAGCCTCGACACCGGTCGCCTGCACCCGGAGACCTACCGGTTTATCGAGCAGGTGCGCGAGTTCTACAAGATCGACATTGAGCTGATCTCGCCGGACCAGAGCAAGCTGGAGCCCTTCGTCAAGGCGAAGGGCCTGTTCAGTTTCTATAAGGACGGCCATGGCGAATGCTGCGGCGTGCGCAAGATCGAACCGCTGCGTCGCAAACTCTCCGGCGTCAGCGCCTGGGCCACCGGCCAACGCCGTGACCAGAGCCCCGGCACCCGTAGCCAGGTGGCGGCATTGGAAATCGATACGGCGTTCTCCACACCCGAGCGCACCCTGTATAAATTCAACCCGCTGGCGCAAATGACCAGCGAGGAAGTCTGGGGTTATATCCGCATGCTTGAGCTGCCATACAACAGCCTGCATGAACGCGGGTTTATCAGCATCGGCTGCGAGCCGTGCACCCGCCCGGTATTGCCCAACCAGCATGAGCGTGAAGGCCGCTGGTGGTGGGAAGAAGCCACGCAGAAGGAATGTGGCTTGCACGCTGGGAATATCATCAGCAAGGCCTGAGGGCTGGCGCAGTAAAAAAATGTGGGAGCGGGCTTGCTCGCGAATGCGGTGGTTCAGTTGATGTATTCGGTGACTGACACGGCGCATTCGCGAGCAAGCCCGCTCCCACATTTGTTTTGTGGTGGATGTAAATCCTGTACACACTAATGTAACTATCGGCGCCATTTATGTGTGCAATCTATATTCCTTAGCACCAAAACGTAACACCCATCCCCGTACGCTTTTCGCCTCTTGAATAGAGCGCCTCTGCGTCAAAAAATAAATACCTGTTCAAACGGTCAATTTATATCGCTTTTAATTCAGTCAGTTATTTGAACAATCTATAAAAACGAAATTATCGTCTGTTTTGATAGAGCGAAAACTGGCACGCATGTGGCTTACGGTGGAACGCGCTTTGTATACAATAAATCCAAAATATACATACACTTTTCCATCTGCGGCATTCCTGCAGAATTGCGGCGTTTATTCCTGCGGCGCTGATCGCGATTCTGTTGGCGCTGCTGCCTGGTTTTGCCAGCGTCGCCCCGTTTTCCTGGCTGTTTGGCGCCGGTATTGCAGGGCTGTTGTACCTGTTGATCGCCAAGCGTCAGCCGTTCTACGCCGATATCAGCGGCGAAAGCATTGCAGTCGATAACGTCAGTCACTAACCAAGGACACTCCATGCGCATCCTCGTGGTCAACGTCAACACCACCGAATCCATTACCGAAACCATCGCCCAGCAAGCGCGGGCCGTGGCCGCGCCGGGCACCGAGATCGTCGGGCTCACCCCGTACTTTGGCGCCGAGTCGGTGGAGGGCAATTTTGAAAGTTACCTGGCGGCCATCGCAGTGATGGACCGGGTGATGGCTTACGACCAGCCGTTTGATGCGGTGATCCAGGCCGGTTATGGCGAACATGGCCGTGAAGGCTTGCAGGAGTTGTTGAATGTGCCGGTGGTGGACATCACCGAAGCGGCGGCCAGCACGGCGATGTTTTTGGGCCATGCCTATTCGGTGGTGACCACGCTGGACCGTACCGTGCCGTTGATCGAAGACCGGCTGAAACTCGCCGGCCTGTACCAACGCTGCGCCTCGGTGCGCGCCAGCAGCATGGCGGTGCTGGAACTGGAAGAAGACCCGCTGGCCGCCATGGAAGCCATTGTGCGCCAGGCGGAACTGGCTATCCGTGAGGACAAAGCCGAAGTGATCTGCCTCGGCTGCGGCGGCATGGCCGGGCTGGATGAGCAGATTCGTCAGCGCACCGGAGTGCCGGTGGTGGATGGGGTGACAGCGGCGGTGACCATTGCTGAATCGCTGGTGCGGCTGGGTTTGTCGACGTCGAAGATCAGGACCTATGCGACGCCGCGGCCGAAGAAGGTGATTGGTTGGCCAGGCAGGTAGACCAAGGCGCCTGCATCGCGGGCAAGCCCGGCTCCCACAATAGATCGCATTTTCATGTGGGAGCTGGCTTGCCTGCGATGGCCGCGCCTCGGTCTACAGCCATGCTTAAACCGCGCTGAATCGCTGGCCCAACCGCTGCTCGGCAAACTGCTCGATGATGAAATCCACAAACGCCCGGGTTTTGCCGGGCAGCAGTTTATGTTCGGCGTAGTACAGGGAGATGTTGCCGTCGTCGACGTACCAATCGGGTAGCACCCGCACCACCGCGCCGCTGTCGAGGAACGGCACCGCCATCGGCATGCTCACCAACGCGATGCCCAGGCCTTGGGCGCTGGCGCAGCAGGCGGCTTCGGAGTCGCTCATGGTCATGCGGGGCTTGAGCACCAACGGGCGTTGTTCGCGCTCCGGGCCGGTGAGTTGCCAGGTGCGCACGCGGCCGGTTTGCGGAGAGCGGATCAAGATGCCCAGGCAACGCGACAGGTCTTCGGGCGCATGCACCGGCAGGCGGCGCGCCAGGTAATCCGGGGAGGCTACCAGCACTCGATGCGCGGGGCTCAGCTTACGTGCCACCACGCCTTGGGGCAGTTCAAAACCACCGCCGATGGCGGCATCGAAACCTTGGCCGATCAGGTCGACCTGACGATTATCGAAGTGCCAGTCGGGGCTGATATCCGGAAAGCGCCGCATGAACTCCGCCAGCAGCGGCACCACATAACGATTGCCGAACACCGTGCCCATGCTGACCTTGAGCGTACCCACCGGCCGCCCTTCGGCGCTGGCAAGGTTAGCCACAGCGTTCTGGATGGTGGTGAGGCTGGCGCTGACTTCTTCGAGAAACAGTTTGCCGGCCTCGGTCAGGGTCAGGCGTCGGGTGCTGCGCTGGAACAGGCGCACACCCAGGCGCGCTTCCAGCTTGGCAACGCTTTTACCCACCGCCGCCGGGGTCAAGCTCAGGTGCCTTGCGGCTTCGGCAAAGCTGCCGCCCTCGGCGCTGCGCACAAAACATTCGATACTGCCAAAGCTTTCCATATCAGCTCATTCTAAACTTTTGGTTTACACAGACTATAGCAATCACGGTCTACCGGGTTGTGTGGGTGAAGTCGATACTCGCCCCATCAACTACTTGGAGATCGACATGACCACACACAACCTCACTGGCAAAGTCGCCTTGATTCAAGGGGGTTCCCGCGGTATTGGCGCCGCCATCGTCAAGCGCCTCGCCGCGCAAGGCGCAGCCGTCGCCTTTACCTACGTCAGCTCTGCGGCAAAAGCCGAAGAATTGCAGAACAGCGTGATCAGCGCAGGTGGCAAAGCCCTGGCGATTCAGGCCGACAGCGCCGATGCCACGGCGATTCGCAGTGCGGTCAACGCCACCGTCGAAGCGTTTGGGCGCCTGGATATCCTGGTGAACAACGCCGGTGTATTGGCCATCGCACCACTGGAAGATTTCAAGCTGGAAGACTTCGACCAGACCCTGGCGATCAATGTACGCAGCGTGTTTATCGCCACTCAGGAAGCGGCCAAACATATGAGTGAAGGCGGCCGCGTGATCAATATCGGCAGCACCAACGCCGAGCGCATGCCGTTTGGTGGTGGTGGCCCCTATGCAATGAGCAAGGCGGCACTGGTGGGGCTGACCAAGGGTTTGGCGCGGGACTTGGGGCCGCGTGGCATCACCATTAACAATGTGCAGCCTGGGCCGGTGGACACCGATATGAACCCGGCCAACGGTGAGTTTGCCGAGACGTTGATCGGGCTGATGGCGGTGGGGCGTTATGGGCACGTAGAAGAGATTGCCAGCTTTGTGGCGTATTTGGCGGGGCCTGAGGCTGGGTATATCACTGGGGCCAGCTTGACCATTGATGGTGGTTTCAGCGCCTGATTGGTAAGGCCTTTAGAACACTGCAAAACCAAATGTGGCAGCGGGCTTGCTCGCGAAGGTGGCGTGTCAGTCAATGAATACATCGACTGACGCACCGCCTTCGCAGGCAAGCCCGCTCCCACATTTTTTGATCCTGTTCATTCAGGGAAAAGGTGGCAAGCCGTAGGCGGCCAGGTCGAAGTCCGCGAGTTTGCGGATGATCTGGTCGGCGTGGTGGTACTTGCTGTCGGCCATGGCCTCATCCGGTACGGCGATGGCGGTCATGTTGGCGGCTTTTGCGGCGGTCACACCGAACGGCGAATCTTCGAACACCAGGCAGTCTTCTGGCGCAACGCCCAAGCGGCGTGCGGCGGTCAGGAAGATGTCCGGCGCCGGTTTGGCAGCGCCGACTTCCGGGTCGTCAGCGGTGACGATGGTGCCGAACAGGCCAAACCATTCGCGGTGCAACGTGGTCTTGTGGCCAAACGAATTGCGCGACGAACTGGTGCCTACCGCAATCGGAATGTTATGCGCTTTCAAGTGCCGCACCAGCGCTTCGGCGCCGGGCATGCCCAAGGCCTTGGGGAAACGCTCGCTCATCAACGGCTCGCGGATTTCGAGAAACTGTGCCGCGGTGATCGGCAAATCCAGCGCCTTGACCACATAGTCGGCCAGGTCCTGAGCACCCCGACCGATGATGTGCTGCTTGATGCCCCAGTCATAGGTACGGCCATAACGTTCGGCGATGATCTGCGTGACTTCGGTGTAGATGCCTTCAGTGTCCAGCAACAAACCGTCCATATCGAAAATCACGGCCTTGATTGGACCGACTGCAGTACGCGGTGCATTCATCACAACAGAACCTTGGGGGAAGGACTAAAAGGATTCAGCACAATAACGGCCCAGGTTGCCTGCAAGCAACCTTTGCGGCTCGGTATTGATAACCACACTGATCAACTACGCCAAGCAGCCGCGCGCTGAAGACGTTTACGAAGTCAGGTTTACATGCAGCAACAGCTTCGATCAGCTGGCCTCGGGAGACAGGCTAACGTTGGAAGGAACCCTGCTTAGTGTATTTGCAAAAAAGGCCCTAAAAACTTGTTAAAGCCTTATCAAAAAATAAGCCTTAAATAAGGCTTAAGCAGGAAAAACATGATCAGTGCGTCCCCCCACATACAAGTCATCAATGACCTGGAAGGCAAGCCTGCGTTTGTGGTTATCCCTTACGGGCAATACCTCGCACAGCAAGGCCGAAACCACCTTATTCCGTATCAAGTCGTCAGCCTGATTATCGATGGGGTCAGCCCCATCCGCGCCTGGCGCGAGCACCTGAACCTGACCCAGGTAGAGGTCGCCAAACGCCTGGGAATTTCACAATCCGCTTTCGCCCAACAAGAAGCGGTGAACAAACCTCGTCGGGCAACGCGGGAAAAGATAGCCAAGGCGTTTGGCATTAATGCCACTCAACTGGAGCTATAGCGTTACTCAGGAAAATCCGCGCCCTCATTTACCTCAGCCACACGTTAAAATCAGCTGGAACACCTCGGCGCCTGAAGCCGGCCAACCTTAAAAGCGAACCCACACATGCTCTATCGCGTCGCCGCCGACAGCCTGGTGCTGTTTCACCTGTGTTTCATCCTGTTCGTGCTGTTCGGCGGGCTGCTGGCGCTCAAATGGCGGCCGGTCATGTGGCTGCACCTGCCCGCTGCAGCCTGGGGTGTGGCCGTGGAAGTGTTCCACCTGCCCTGCCCGCTGACCCAATGGGAAAACCTGCTGCGCCACCTCGCCGGGCAGGACGGTTATGGCGGTGGGTTTATCGAGCATTACATCCTCACGCTGATCTACCCGGCGGGGCTGACCCCGAACATTCAACTGGCGCTCGGGGCGCTGGTATTGCTGATCAACATCGCGGTGTATGTGCGCTTGATCAGGCGCTCGTAGGCAGGCAGCCCAAGTCGTCCAAGGTGGCTTCCACCGCCTGATCCAACGGCGTGTGGGGCTCGCGGCCCAGGGCATCCACCAAGCGCTGGTTATCCATGCGCAGCGGGGTTTGCCACAGGTAGCGCATCTCCAGCAAACAGCCCGCGCTGCCGGGTGACCTTTGATGCGTTAGTCGCAGGTTTGCAGCGTTACGTACAGGCTTGAGACAGCTTCGTTGGTGAAGAATCAGACTCCCTCAGCCCCTTCATAGGCGCCCCCATGTCCGAAGCCTTCGAAGTCCCCAGCCCCCACGAAAAACACATCGAACACACTACCGAACATGCGCACGGGCGCGGCGACAATTTCGCCAGCCGCATCGCGGTGATGACTGCGCTGATGGCCACCCTCGGCGCCATGCTCAGCTACCAGGCCGGCTCTACCGAAAGCGAAGCGGCGATGGACAAGAACAACGCCGCCATCATCAAGACCGAAGCCGCCAACCAGTGGAACTACTACCAGGCCAAATCCAGCCGCCAAAACCTGGCGGAACTGGCCACGCACATTCCCGGCGTGGACGCTGCGCATTACAAGGATGAGATCGAGCGTTACAAGGGCCAGAAGGAAGAGGTGCGCAAGCAGGCCGAGAAGCTTGAGGCGACTTCAAAGGAATGGGATCAGAAGTCTGAAGAAGCCCTGCACCAGCATCACCGCTGGGCGCAGGCGATGACCGCGATTCAGATCGCGATTTCGTTGGCGGCGATTACGTTGCTCACGCGCAAGGAGTGGCTCAAACGTATGTCCTACACCGCCGGAGCTGTCGCCGTAGTCCTAGGCAGCCTGGCCTGGCTGCACCTCTAACTGACCGAGCGCGGCCAAAAATGTGGGAGCTGGCTTGCCTGCGATGGCGGAGGGTCAGGCAGCATTAATGCCCGCTATGCCACCGCTATCGCAGGCAAGCCAGCTCCCACAGGTGCGCTTCGAAGTTTTCAGAGTTGGGCTCTGCCATCACATCGCTATATAGTAAAACACCTAACGTCCAGCACAGCCCATCTCAAGGAATACCCATGGAACGCTCCACCCAATTCCCAGTGCTGTTGTTTTCCTACGGCACCTTGCAAGACAAAGCCGTGCAACTCGCCAACTTCGGCCGGGAACTCGTCGGCCAGCACGACGCGATGCTCGGCTATTCGCAAAGCTGGGTCGAAATCACCGACCCTGAAGTGCTGGCCACCAGCGGCAAGACCCACCACCCTATCGTCGCACCGACCGAGGAAAAGGCTGCCAGCGTTGAAGGCATGGTCTTTCAGATCAACGAACAGGAACTGGCGGCGGCGGACGCCTATGAAGTGTCGGACTACAAGCGCGTGTCCGTGGCGTTGACGTCGGGCCTGAGCGCTTGGGTGTACGTGCAGGCCTAAACAACACCCCTAACGTCGTATCATGGGCCCACCTATCGAGGATGGCCCATGAACCTCAGCATTGTTTACGCACTCGCCGCCGCCGCCCTGTTCGGCGCCAGCACTCCGCTCGCCAAAAACCTCGGCCTGGGCCTCTCGCCCGTACTGCTCGCCGGCCTGCTCTACCTCGGCAGCGGCATCGGCTTAGCCTGCGTGCGCCTTATGCGTGATCGCGGCTGGAAACCCACCGGGCTCATCCCGTCTGAATGGCCCTGGCTGATCGGCGCCATCGCGTTCGGCGGCATCCTCGGGCCGGTTGCCTTGATGTTCGGCCTGACCCGCACCGCCGGCGCCACCGCCTCCCTGATGCTCAACCTTGAATCGGTGCTGACCGCCCTCATCGCCTGGCTGGTATTCAAAGAAAACGCCGACCGCCGTATCGTCCTCGGGATGCTCGCGATAGTGCTGGGCGGCGTGGTGTTGTCCTGGTCCGACGGCGGTGGCGCAAGCCACGATTGGCGAGGCCCGGTGGCCGTGGCAGTCGCGTGTTTGTGCTGGGGGATTGATAACAACCTGACGCGCAAAGTGTCGGCGTCGGACGCGCTGTTTATCGCCGGCGCCAAAGGGTTGATTGCCGGCGTGGTGAACTGCAGCCTGGCGCTGTACCTCGGTGCGCAGGTTCCGGGTGTGACGCAGCTGGTGCCGATTTTGCTGGTGGGGTTTCTGGGGTATGGCATCAGCCTGGTCATGTTTGTGCTGGCGCTGCGCGGCCTGGGCAGTGCGCGCACGGGGGCGTACTTCTCGACGGCGCCGTTCCTTGGGGCGGCGGTGGCGTTACTGGCGTTCGGGGAGTCAGTGACGGTGGCGTTCTGGATTGCATCGGCGTTGATGGCCGTGGGCGTGTGGCTGCACCTGACGGAACGGCATGCGCATGAGCACCTGCATGAAGCGACAGAACACGGGCATCGGCACGTGCATGATGAGCACCATCAGCATGAGCATGGGTTTGAGTGGGACCCGGCGCAGCCGCATAGTCATGGGCATGTTCATAGTGTGATGAAGCACAGCCATGCGCATTTTCCGGATGTGCATCATCGGCATCGGCATTGAGGCTGACGGGGGCGCGCAATAAACTGCTCAACGGTAGCTGTGCGCGGGAGACCTTCGGGTCTGCCGGTTTTTCCGATTGTCCCGGTTCGCCAACCTGCGTACAGCTGCCACCCTTGAACAGCACTTTTCTCAAAACGTAGAAATTATAAACCCTTGGTTTTTCCCGAAACCAAGGGTTTTGTTTGTCTCGCCGCTGATGTCGCATCACCCGCTTTAGAACTCAACAGCTCGTCTATACACTAGACAGCGCATAGCCTCCGAACACCTGCGGAGCTTGCCCTCAATTCAGACCTGACGCATACAACAAGACTCTATAAAAATGAAAATAGTGTTCATCGCTACGCTGGGAATGTTATCGCTCATTCAAACATCACTGTCCTTCGCGGAGAGCGCAAATGGGAAAAACCTCTTTTTACAGAGATGTGCCATGTGCCATGGCGCAGATCTCAAGGGGACAGGACCATTAGCGAATAAGAGCAACCCTCCTACACCTGACCTGACAACATCTAATTTCAAGAAACGACTTAACGATTATCCAGGCGTTATTGTCTCGTCGGTAATACTTCGCCCCAATGGAGACTTGATTCCAAGAACGTTGCGAGAGAATGGTGTGAAGGTACCGCCGCACGCGTGGACGATTAATGATCTGCGCGATTTAAATCAATACATGATTAGTGTGATTTCGAGAAGTCGATAAATTGCGCGTGACAGGTTCTTCAGAGGTTAAATAAATCTGCCCCCGTTCTTTAGTATCTGTAGCCTTGAAGGTTCAGGTTTCGAGGACTTCCAGCGACTGATGCTCGACACGGTTGCGCCCCAGTCTTTTTGCGCGATACAAAAGACTGTCGGCCTTTTCCAACAAGTCAATCGCTGCCATAACGCCACGCTGGTGATTGGCAGTGACACCTGCGCTGATGGTGACAATACTTCCTGTACTGCCCCTGTGTTCAATTTTTGCTGCCTCAATTGCTAACCGTACTTCCTCAGCGATCTTTACTGCACCTGCCAGTTCTGTCTCGGGCAGCAGAATTACAAACTCTTCGCCGCCATACCGGGCAGCCAAGTCGGCTGGGCGATTTATATGTTTACCTATCAACTGTGCGATTTGCCTTAAGCATTCGTCACCGAGGACATGGCCATAATGGTCGTTGTACTGTTTGAACCAATCTATATCGATGAGTATGAGCGCTATGCTATTTCCAGTGCGGCATGCCCTCGACCACTCTTGTGCCAGCGTAGCGTCGAAACACCTACGGTTAGGCAAGCCCGTAAGGCTGTCTGTTTTAGCAATATATTCTAAATCACAATGCGCCAGACGCAGTTTTTCTTCTGCCGCCAACAACCGTTGAATTTGTCGGTAAAAGAGAAAGCCCAGACTGGTCAGCACAAGAATTATAAGCCCCACCATAATCGATGCCTGGTAGACGTATGTCCACCATGTTGCAAATACTGACTCTAATGACAACCCTGCTGCTGCGACAATCGGAAGGCCCTGTATGCGGCTGTAGGCATAGACGCGTTCCACCCCGTCCACCACGGACGTCAGGGTTGCTGTTCCGTCGTCGCTGTTTATTAAATATCGACTAAACAACTCTCCCTTTGCAATGTTAGTCGTCATGAGCGCGTCAATCATTGGTCGGCGGGCCAACAAATCGCCGTTATTCAGTGCGAGCAGTATGACGCCTTGTTTGTCTACGTCCAAACGCTCAAAGAAACGTTGAAAGTAGGCAACAGGCAACGTCGCCAAAACCACGCCACTGAAGCTGCCATCCGGGTATTGAGTGCGGCGGCTGACAGGGATGATCATGTCGCCGGTGGTGCGGCTCAAAATGACCTGGCCTACATGGATGGCCAAGTCAGAGTGGTTTTTATGGTAGATAAAATAAGAGCGATCGCTATTGTTCTTTGCGACCGTCTGCGGAGAGAAAGAATTGACTACCCAGTCGCCATTCTTGTCGTAAATGAACAACCCTTGAATGCCGTCGGTTGCCTCAACGTTGTTAGCCATTACTTTGGATAAGCGAACTCTCTGCTCCTCGCTAACCTCGTCATTTTCAACGCGCTCCGCAAGGTTGCTGAGAATGTTTTCAGCCTGACGCAAGGTATCTTGAGCCTGCTGACCGGAAGCCCGAACAATGTTATGGACAGCAATTTTGGCATTCGTCAATCGTTCGTCCGCCGATTGCTTCAACTGCCAGGCAATTGCGGAAACCAACATGACACAGACCAGAAAAATAAAAGCTATCAGGCCCACAGAAAGAGCTTTAGGGGTTAATCGACCAGACACAAGCGTTATGGTTTTCATGGACCTCTTCATAGTGTTGGTGCGCCGAACCTTACTGTGAATTTTCTAGATTCATCAACAGCCAGGTTTAGCGCACCCCCAGCGATCAGGATACTGAGTCAATATGGGCTTAATACGGCCAACATGCACGCTATGAATCTACGCAAGTTCAACGTTACAAACCCACTGTGATGGGCGCAGCCGGGGCGAGGAGACCAGAGCCGGCGCACCATGACGCGCCGTCTTTATTCCAAGGCACGCTGACGCCCACAATCTCCGATGCGATTACCCGATATCAATGGAGGCTTGAGGAAACTTCTCTAGAGTTGCAGCCTTTCACTAAGGTACGTCTGAGCGTTAACGACCCCTATTAGAGGGCTGAGTTATCAGCCAGACTAGCCCAACTTTGTGCACCAAAATAGAGGAGCGGTCCCATGAGGGTCACATGGGCCATTTTCCAGACGCCAGAAACCACAAACCCCCGGGCTTTCTCTAGGAAAACCAGGGGTTTGTGTTTACTTAATGTGGCGGTGAAGGAGAGATTCGAACTCTCGATACAATTTCTTGTATACACACTTTCCAGGCGTGCTCCTTAAGCCACTCGGACACTTCACCGTATCTCGTCAAACCAGTTCAGTCTGTCGAGGCGCGCTAATGTAGTCGAAAGCCTTTCTGATGGCAAAGGTTTTTTTCAGAATTTTCATGCGCTTAGACGGTTATGCCGTTACCTGCCCGGCGAGGGGTGGTGAATCTGCCATTCTCGGGCATCGGCGGCATCGTCTGGGATGGCTGCTGCGCCCTGCTCCGGGCCGTCTACCCTTGGGGATGCGGCAAAAGCCTGACTGGGTAGTCAGTCACGGCGCTTTACCGGGGCGGGTGTGGTGGGTAACGTCTGCGCATGCGCTGCTATAAACAGCCTATCTATAACAAGTCCTACAAGGAACCGCGTCATGAGTGAGTTGATTGCCTACCACCTCGAAGACGGTATCGCGACCCTGACCTTGAGCAACGGCAAGGTGAATGCCATTTCTCCGGCGGTGGTCAGTGAGTTTAATGCGGCGCTGGATCAGGCCGAGAAGGATCGCGCAGTGGTGATCATCACCGGGACGCCGGGGATTCTGTCGGGTGGTTATGATTTGAAGGTGATGACCGCCGGCCCTAAAGAGGCCATCGGCCTGGTGACGGCAGGCTCGACGTTGGCGCGTCGCCTGTTGTCGCACCCGTTCCCGGTGATTGTGGCGTGCCCTGGGCATGCGGTGGCCAAGGGTGCGTTCCTGCTGTTGTCGGCCGATTATCGGATTGGCGTGGAAGGCCCGTTCAGCATTGGCCTGAATGAAGTGGCGATCGGCATGACCATGCACCACGCGGGTATCGAGTTGGCGAGGGATCGTCTGCGCAAGTCGGCGTTCCATCGTTCGGTGATCAATGCCGAGATGTTTGACCCACAGGGCGCGTTGCAAGCGGGCTTCCTGGATAAGGTAGTCGCCCCCGAAGAGTTGCACGCGGCGGCCCTGGAAGCGGCGCGTCAGTTGAAGAAGATCAACATGAACGCCCACAAGCACACCAAGTTGAAGGTGCGTAAGGCACTGCTGGAAGCCTTGGATGATGCAATCATCCAGGATCAGGGCCATAACCTGAGCTGATGCCTCACAGCTGATGTGCCAGAGCCCGACCTTGAGTCGGGCTTTTTCTTACACATAAATCCGAAACACCCTAAACCGCTCTAGTCGGGCCCTACCGGAACGCGTTGAAACATGTGCTTAAACATCGCCTATCTCCTACGTCTGTAGGGGCAATTGCCGAATACAGTGCACATCCGTACACTGCGCCACCTTTTGTCCCGATGGGCTGTGTCGATGCTTTTTCTGTTACGTATGTTGTTGATGGGCCTGCACTTTATGGTCGCCGGTGTGCTTGGCGTGCTATTGGGCATTTGCCGGCCTTTCAATCCGGACAACAGCCGGCTGTGTGCTCGCCTCTATGGTTTGCCTGCGATGTGGATTTTGCGTTTAAACGTGAAAGCGGATGTCGACTCGCTGCGCAACAAGCCTGGCACCTGCGTGATCATTGCCAACCACCAGTCCAACTACGATCTGTTTGTGCTGGGCACTGTGGTGCCGCATCGCACGGTGTGTATTGCCAAGAAAAGCCTGAAATGGGTGCCGCTGTTCGGCCAGTTGTTCTGGCTGGCGGGCAATGTGCTGATCGACCGCGGTAATGCGCACAAGGCACGCCGCGCGATGCTCACCACCACGCATACCTTGCAGCACGAAAACACCTCGATCTGGGTGTTCCCGGAGGGCACGCGCAACTTGGGCAAAGGGCTGTTGCCGTTCAAGAAAGGCGCGTTTCATATGGCGATTGCAGCCGGTGTGCCGATCGTGCAGGTGTGCGTGAGCAATTACGTCACGCATATGCAGCTTAATCGGTGGAACAGCGGTGACGTACTCATACGTTCGTTGCCGCCGATTCCTACCGTGGGGCTGACTGCGGATGACATTCCGGCCTTGATGCAGGCGTGCCAGAAGCAGATGGATGAGTGTATTGCTGAGATGGACCGTGAGCTGCAAACCGTTTGGGCGCCTGCGCCTTTGTGATTGTTGGGGGGCGCTTCGCGCCCCAGCGCAAGCAAGCTTGCTCGCCACAAAAAGCCCGCTTTACAACTGCAACAAGGGAACGCCATTCAGGCTAAGCTGCCCAACACCTGTCCTCCCAATAAGAAGCGATCAGCACCATGGGTAGAGTTGTTGCGGCTGCCGTTTACAGCGCCGGAAAGAAAGTCACTGATATCACCCTCGACGAAGGCGCGGCCTGGGCCGCCAAACCCGATCACTTTGTGTGGATCGGCCTGGAAGAGCCCAACGCCCACGAGTTGGCCAACCTGCAACGCCAGTTCAACCTGCATGAACTGGCCATCGAAGACGCCCTGGAAAAACACAGCCGCCCCAAGCTTGAAACCTTCGGCGATGCGCTGTTTATCGTCACCTACTCACCGGTGCGCGAGAACGGCAAGCTGGAGTTTATCGAAACCCATATTTTTGCCGGTAACGGCTACATCATCACCGCCCGCAACGGCCACTCGGCGTCCTACGGCTTTGTTCGCCAACGCTGTGAGGCGCGGCCACTGTTGTTGGAGCACGGGGAAGATTTCGTACTTTATGCGCTGCTGGATTTCGTCACCGAGAACTACCAGCCGGTGAGCGAAGCCATCCATGCCGAGATCGATGAGCTGGAACGCAATGTGCTGTGCAGTTCGCTGAGTGAACGCGACATTCAGAAGATCCACGGCCTGCGCCGCGACGTGCTGCGGCTTAAACGCTATGTGGCGCCGATGGTGGAGATCAGCCAGGAATTGCAGAAGCTGAACTTCCCGTTTATCGACAAGAACATGCGCCCGTATTTCCGTGATGTGCAGATCCACGTGACGCGGCAGATGGAAGACCTCACCACCCTGCGCGATATCGCCAGCCAGACCATTGAGATTGGTGTGTTGCTCGAGGCGTCGCGCCAGAGCGTGGTGCAGCGCAAGTTCGCCGCGTGGGCGGCGATCCTGGCGTTCCCCACCGCGGTGGCGGGGATTTATGGGATGAATTTCCAGAACATGCCCGAGCTGCAATGGCACTACGGCTATTTTGCGGTGCTCGGGTTTATCGCGGTGGGCTGCAGCAGTTTGTGGGCCAGCTTCAAGCGTTCGGGTTGGCTTTAAGCCGCAGCCTCTGGCTTGTGTGCGACAAAGCGCATCATCCATTCCGCCACGGTGACGCCGTGGTGGTCGCGCTCAAGGCTGGCAACGCCGTTGGTGTAGACCTTTTCGCCTAGAGTCGTCTGAAGAATCTCCAGCAGCTCGCGGGAATAATCGTGGATGAACTCCGGGTGGCCCTGGAAGCACAGCACCTGGTCGCCGATGTGGTACGCAGCGAACGGGCAAAACGCGCTGGACGCGATGACCTTGGCGTTTTCCGGCAAGGTGGTCACCTGGTCCTGGTGGCTGATCAAAAGCGTCAGTTCTTCCACTTCCGGGCTCATCCACGGCGCCTTCGCGTCGAGTTTGTAGTCGTGGATGCCCATGCCCCAGCCTTGGCCGGCGCGTTCAGTCTTGCCGCCCAGCAGCAGTGCCAGCAGTTGGTGGCCGAAGCAGATGCCGATCAGCTTGTCGCCGCGCGTATAACGCTCAAGCAGGTAGGTCTTGAGGGTCTGGATCCACGGGTCGGTGCCGAAGGAATCGGCCTTGCTGCCGGTGACCAGGTAGGCGTCAAACACTTCATCTTCCGACGGGTATTCGCCCTGCACTACGTTGTAGACGACAAATTCGGCGGCAATCGGTTGCTTGGAGAACAGGCGCTTGAACATCTGCCCGTACCCTTGGTACTGATCGATCAAACCTGGACGCAGGATATCGGTTTCCAGGATACAGACGCGTAGCGACATAAAAAATACCTGACACGGTGATGGGAATAATGCACACCCCAGAGCCTGCCTTGAAATGTACCTGCAAAGCAAGCCCCCTGTAGGAGCGGGCTTGCCCGCGAAGGCGGTGGGTCAGCTAAAAAATATGTCGACGGGTACACCGCATTCGCGAGCAAGCCCGCTCCCACATTTTGATCACCGAAAGGTCGCCCCTTGCGCCGCTTTCTCAAGCAACAACGCCGGCGGCGAGAACCGCTCCCCATACTGCTCAGCCAGGTAACGCGCCCGCGCAATAAAGTCGTTCAGGCCGTACTGGTTGATAAATTGCAGCGCGCCGCCACTCCATGCGGCAAAGCCGATGCCGAAAATCGAACCGACGTTGGCATCAGCCGTGGACATCAATACGCCCTCCTCCACGCAACGCACGGTTTCGATGGCCTGGATAAACAGCAAACGGTCGCGCACATCCTGTGGCGAAATCTGTTTGTCGGGCTGTTCAAACCGCCCTTTCAACTCGGGCCACAGGTGTTTTTGCCCGCCTGCGGGGTAGTCGTAAAAACCGCCGCCCGCCGCCTTGCCCGTGCGTTTGTATTCATTCACCAACAGGTCGATCACCTGCGTCGCCGGATGCGTCGGCAGTGCCTTGCCTTCGGCTTGCAGGTCTTTCGCCGTTTGCTGTCGGATATGGCTCATCAAGCTCAGTGACACTTCATCGGATACCGCCAGCGGCCCCACGGGCATCCCCGCCTTGCGCGCTTCGGTTTCGATCATCGGCGCGGCCACGCCTTCGCCGAGCATGGCGATGCCTTCGTTGGTGAACGTGCCGAACACCCGCGAGGTAAAGAAGCCGCGGCTGTCGTTGACCACGATCGGGGTTTTGTTGATTTGCAGTACGAAATCAAAACCCCGAGCCAGGGTTTCGTCGCGGGTGTGGGCGCCCTTGATGATTTCCACCAGCGGCATCTTGTCGACCGGGCTGAAGAAATGCAGGCCGATGAACTTGCCTTGATCGGGCACGGCGTTGGCCAGGCCGCTGATGGGCAAGGTCGAGGTGTTGGAGGCGATTACGGCGTCGGCGCCGACCACGCGTTGGGCGGCGGCCGAGACCTTGGCCTTGAGTTCACGGTCTTCATAAACCGCCTCAATGATCAGGTCGCAGCCCGCCAGGTCGCCATCAGAGGCCGTAGGATGAATCCGCGCCAGGGTGGTTTCACGCTGTTCGGCGGTCAATTGCCCACGGCTGACCTTCTTGTCCAGCAGCGCAGCCGAGTGCGCCTTGCCCTTCTCTGCCGCCGCCAGGTTGACGTCCTTGAGCACCACCTCGATGCCCGCACACGCACTGACGTACGCAATACCCGCGCCCATCATCCCAGCGCCAAGCACACCGACCTTGCGCGTGACGTAAGGCGCATAGCCTTGTGGCCGCGAGCTGCCGGCGTTGATTTCATTGAGCTGAAACCAGAACGTGCCGATCATGTTTTTCGCCACCTGCCCGGTGACGAGTTCAGTGAAGTAGCGGGTTTCGATCAGGTGCGCGGTGTCGAAATCCACTTGGGCACCTTCCACGGCGGCGCAGAGGATTTTCTCTGGAGCCGGGAAGCAGCCATGGGTTTTGCTGCGCAAAATCGACGGCGCAATCGCCAGCATCTGTGCCACTTTCGGGTTCGATGGCGTGCCGCCGGGGAGCTGATAACCCTTGTTATCCCAAGGCTGCCTGGCCTCAGGGTTGGCGAGAATCCAGGCGCGAGACTTGGCCAGCAGCTCATCACGGCTCGAAGCCAGCTCATTGATTAAACCGGCTTGCAGCGCCTGTTGCGGCCGGACTTTTTTGCCTTCCAGCAAATACGGCAAAGCCTTTTCCAACCCCAACATACGCACCATGCGCACCACCCCACCGCCGCCCGGCAACAGGCCCAAGGTGACTTCCGGCAAGCCGAGCTGGGTCGATTTGTCGTCCAGGGCAACGCGGTAGTGGCAGGCCAGGCAAATCTCCCAGCCGCCGCCGAGTGCCGCGCCATTGATCGCAGCCACCACCGGTTTGCCGAGGGTTTCCAGGCGACGCAACTGCGCCTTCAACACCAACACGCCGTCGTAGAAATCCTTGGCGTGGGCTTTGTCGACGTTGATCAATTCATTGAGGTCGCCGCCAGCGAAAAAGGTCTTCTTCGCCGAGGTGATAACCACACCGGCAATGTCGTCCTTTTCCGCTTCCAGGCGCACGACGGTGGCCGCCATGGCCTCGCGGTATACGCCGTTCATGGTGTTGGCGCTCTGGCCGGGCATGTCGAGGGTCAGCACCACGATCTGGTCGTGGCCTTTTTCGTAACGAATGGCGTCGGTCATGTCAGGTTCCTTGGGCTCAGAGGCGTTCGATAATGGTGGCGATGCCCATGCCACCGCCGACACACAAGGTGGCCAGGCCATAGCGTTGCTGGCGCACTTCCAGCTCGTCGAGCAGGCTGCCGAGAATCGCGCAGCCCGTGGCACCCAGCGGGTGGCCCATGGCGATGGAGCCGCCGTTGACGTTGACCCGCGCGGCATCGATACCCATGTCCTTGATGAATTTGAGGACGACAGACGCAAACGCTTCGTTGACTTCAAACAGGTCGATGTCTTCCACACGCAAACCGGCCTTGGCCAGGGCTTTACGCGTAGCCGGTGCCGGGCCGGTGAGCATGATGGTCGGGTCGGTGCTGGTCACCGCCGTGGCGACAATGCGCGCTCGCGGTTGCAGGCCCAGTTCGCGGCCACGGGCCTCGGAGCCGATCAACATCAGCGCCGCGCCGTCGACGATGCCGGAGCTGTTGCCCGGTGTGTGCACGTGATTGATGCGCTCTACATGGCTATAGACCCGCAACGCCGTGGCGTCGAAGCCCATCTGCCCCATCATCTCGAAGCTTGGCTTGAGCTTACCGAGGCCTTCGAGGGTGGAGTCGCTACGGATAAATTCGTCGTGGTCCAGCAGCACAATACCGTTCTGGTCCTGCACCGCGATCAGCGACTTGCTGAAGGAACCGTCTGCGCGGGCCCTGGCCGCTTTCTGCTGTGAATGTAGGGCGAAGGTGTCGACGTCTTGGCGGGTGAAGCCTTCCAGGGTGGCGATCAGATCCGCGCCGATGCCCTGGGGCGTGAAGTGGCTGTGCATATTGGTTTGCGGGTCGAGCACCCAGGCGCCGCCGTCGCTGCCCATCGGCACACGCGACATGGATTCGACGCCGCCGACCACCACCAGGTCTTCAAAGCCGGAACGCACTTTCATCGCGCCCAGGTTCACCGCTTCCAGGCCCGAGGCGCAAAAACGGTTGATCTGTACGCCAGCGACGCAAACGTCCCAGTCCGCCACCAGTGCGGCGGTCTTGGCGATGTCGGCGCCCTGATCGCCCACCGGGGTCACGCAGCCCAGGACGATGTCATCCACCAGGCGTGTATCCAGGTCGCTGCGCTGGGCCAATGCGGTGAGCAAGCCGGCCACCAGGTTTACCGGTTTGACGCTGTGCAGGGCGCCGTCGGGCTTGCCTTTGCCCCGGGGCGTGCGTATCGCATCAAAGATCAAAGCTTGAGTCATGACATCCTCGAACGCTGTGCGTGTGTGCCCCTACCTTAGGCCCGATTGACACGGTTTCAATGACGGATGCGCTCATTGCTTTTGACCCTCACGCTCGGACGAACGGTAGGGTGCTATGGGAAACGTCGGGTTAATCGTTTTAGCTGTCTAGCCAAGGCATTGGCGCCAAGATGGCGATATGCCTCATGCCTTTTTAAGTCGAAATGCTGATTAGTTGATATGAAATGGATCTAAGCCACGAAGAACGAGGGCTCTAAGGTTCACTCAGTAAGAAGTTGCTGCCGGGTTTTGCTGGAGCAGCTGTAAGAAAAGCGACACGTCACGTTGCGATACTGATAATTACCGGCACGCATTTGACGCTCAGGAATAACAACAAAAGGCAGTCAGCCATGTTCAAACATTCGAAGGTACGTCAGGCGGGACTTATTCTGTTCGCCACCACACTGATTCTGATCTTGCCCAATTTAACCAAGATTATTGGGTGACGACTCGATCCTCACATTCGGTGCACACATTGCACCAGGACTGCAGCTTTTGGCAGCACCTGCCGGGACATTGCGTATAGCGGTCCTGTTGCAGGGGCTGTCTTTTTGCGTGCGAATTTCCGGTATCGTGAGCGTCATCGCCACCTGCAACCGGGCTCACTCTTGAAACCTATCCTCGCCTTCCTCGTCTTGCTATTAGCCCTGCCCGCTTCGGCTGCGCAATTGACTGTCGAGTTGGATCACGCCAGCAAGACCTGGCAGACCGCCGACCTGCTCAACCACCCGGATGCGCAGACCGTACAGATCGTTGATGACGTTTCCTACAAGCGCAACATGACGTATCGCGCGGTGCCGCTGGCCTCTCTGCTGCCAGGGCTGAAGCCTGAAAACCACCTGCAAGCCGTGGCCCTGGATGGGTTCGCCGCCGAGCTGACGGCTGCGCCATTGCTGGCAAAACACGGTGCCCGCGCATGGCTGGCAGTGGAGGACCCCGCTCATCCGTGGCCCGCACTGGCGCAGGGCAAGCCGAGTGCCGGGCCGTTTTATCTGGTGTGGACCGACCCGCAGGCCGGCAATATCAGCCCCGAACAGTGGCCGTTCCAGGTGTCCGCAATCAAGCAACTGCAGACAGTCGCCGAACGTTTCCCGGCATTGTTGCCTGACCCGAAATTGGCCGCGAATGACCCCGTCAACCAGGGCTTTGCGCTGTTCCAGAAAAACTGCCTGGCCTGCCACCGCCTCAATGGCGCCGGCGACGCACAGGTGGGGCCGGATCTGAATATTCCCTACAACCCCACCGAGTATTTCAGCGGGGATTTCCTCAAGCGCTATATCCGTGACCCGCAGAGCATGCGGCATTGGCCACAGGCGAAGATGCCGGCGTTCGCTGCCAGCGTGTTGCCGGAAGGCGAGCTGGATTTGCTGGTGGGGTATTTGAAGCATATGGCGGGGCGTAAACAGCAGCCTTGAGCCTGGCAAAGACTCTGAAAACACCACCGTTCACTGTGGGAGCTGGCTTGCCTGCGATGGCGGTCGGTCAGTTAACCCATTTACAGCTGACCCGCCGCTTTCGCAGGCAAGCCAGCGCCCACATTTGATCGGCTCCACGCTGAAGATTATTGCTGCTGCACCGAAATAACCGGCGTCGGCGCCACGAACACCTTGGCATGCATCTGCTCATGCCCGCCGCCTCGGCGCATGCCGCGTACCGGGCAGGCATCCAGGTAGTCCAGGCCTACCGCCAATTTCAAATGCCGCTCGGGCCGCGCCAGTTGGTTGGTCACGTCAAAGCTGTACCAGGCGTCATCCAGCCAGGCTTCGGCCCAGGCGTGGCTGGCCAGGTGTGTGTTGTCCTCAGTGTACAAATACCCCGACACATACCGTGCAGGAATCCCCAGGCTACGGGCGCAGGCCAGGAACGCATGGGTGTGGTCCTGGCACACACCCACACGCCCGGCAAAGGCCTGGGCGGCGCAGGTGTCGACTTCGGTGGCGCCGGGTGTGTAGACCATCGATTGGTTGAGCGCGTGCATCAGGTCGATCAATGCGCTGCGGTCGCGGCGTTGGTGGCAGTGCTGTTCGGCAAACAGACGCAATGCCTCGTCGGGCTCGGTCAGGCGCGTGCTGCGCAGGAACGGGAAGGCCGACCGGCTCTCGTGTTCGGCCTCGCGCAACTCGTCGATGTCCACCTGGCCACGCGCGCCGATGATGATGGCATCGTGGGGCTCATCCAGGGTGAGCACATGCAGGATGTTACCGAACGGGTCGACCTGCGCACGCACCAGACGCGGCAAATCCAGCTGCCAACTGAGTACGCGCTGGCGTTCGCTGTCGTGGGGTGTGAGACGCAGGTATTGGATGCTCGCGCGCACCTGGTCTTCGTAGTGGTAGGTGGTTTCGTGGCTGATGGAGAGTCTCATGCCGCCTCCAAGTAGGAACTGTAGATGGCGTCGCCCAACTGGCGTACCAAGGGGATAAAGTCGGTCAGCCAGGCGTGCAGGCCTTCCTCGAGGATTTCATCGATGGCGGTAAAGCGCAGGCGCGCGTCCATCTCGGCGGCCAGACGCTGGGCCGGGCGACCGTTGAGGCCAGGCAGGCTGGCAAGGATCTGGTCGATCTCTTCGCTGCAGGCACGCAGCGAGCGCGGCACGTCGGCGCGCAACAGCAGCAACTGCGCCACTTGGCGGGCGCCGGGCGCGTCGCGGTAGATCTCGGTGTAGGCCTCGAACGACGACAGCGCACGCAGCAAGGCGCTCCACTGATAGTAGGCGTGAGCCGTGCCGTCGCTGACGGCGGCGGCTTGGTCGCCCGCCATTTCATAGCGCGCGTCGAGCAGGCGCAGGGTGTTGTCGGCGCGCTCGATAAACGTGCCCAGGCGAATAAAACGGAAAGCGTCGTTACGCATGATGGTGCCGTAAGTGGCGCCGCGAAACAGGTGCGAACGCTCCTTGACCCATTCACAGAACCGGCTCATGCCATAGCGGCTCAGCCCTTGCTGGGCAATATCGCGAATATCCAGCCAAGTGGCGTTGATGTTTTCCCACATGTCGGCGGTGATTCGCCCACGCACCGCATGGGCACTGGCGCGCGCGGCACCGAGGCAACTGTAGATGCTGGCTGGGTTGGCCGCGTCCAGCGCAAAAAAGTGCAGCAGGCGCTCGGCATGCAAATCGCCGTGGCGTTCGTGGTAATCCTCCAAGGTGCCGGTGATCAGCAGCGGCATGGCCAATTCATGCAGGCCATCACCGCGCCCATCCTGCGGCATCAGTGACAGCGAATAACTGACATCGAGCATGCGCGCGAGGTTTTCCGCGCGTTCCAGGTAGCGCGACATCCAGTACAAATCCGAGGCAGTTCTACTCAACATGGCATCAGTCCTCGACCACCCAAGTGTCTTTGGTGCCGCCGCCCTGGGACGAGTTGACCACCAGCGAGCCTTCACGCAGGGCCACGCGGGTCAAGCCACCAGGGACCACGCGGGTTTCCTTGCCGGACAACACAAACGGGCGCAGGTCGATATGGCGCGGCGCAATACCGTTTTCGACAAAGGTCGGGCACGTGGATAAACACAGGGTTGGCTGCGCGATGTAGGCGTGGGGCTTGGCCTTGATGCGCGCACGGAAGGCTTCGATTTCAGCTTTGCTGGACGCAGGTCCCACCAGCATGCCGTAGCCGCCGGAGCCCTGGGTTTCCTTGACGACCAAGTCCGCAAGGTTGGCCAACACGTGGGAAAGTTCATCGGGCTTGCGGCATTGAAACGTAGGAACGTTCTTCAGGATTGGCTCTTCATCCAGGTAAAAACGGATCATCTCGGTGACGAACGGGTACACCGACTTGTCATCCGCCACCCCGGTGCCGATCGCATTGGCCAGCACCACATTGCCTGAGCGATACGCCGCGAGCAGGCCGGGCACGCCGAGCATGGAGTCCGGGTTAAAGGCCAGCGGGTCGAGGAACGCGTCGTCAAGGCGACGGTAGATCACGTCCACGGCCTTGGGGCCGTCAGTGGTGCGCATGAACACGCGGTCATCGCGTACAAACAGGTCGGCGCCTTCCACCAGTTCCACACCCATTTCTCGGGCCAGGAAGGCATGTTCGAAGAACGCGCTGTTGAAGCGCCCCGGTGTCAGCACCACCACGCTGGGGTTATCCAGCGGGCTTGAGCTTTTCAAGGTGTCGAGCAGCAGGTTGGGGTAGTGATCGATGGGCGCAATGCGCTGGGCGGCAAACAGTTCGGGGAACAGGCGCATCATCATCTTGCGGTCTTCGAGCATGTAGCTGACGCCGCTTGGTGTACGCAGGTTGTCTTCCAGCACGTAGTAAGTGCCGTCACCATCGCGTACGAGGTCGACCCCGGAGATGTGGGAATACAGGTCGCGGTGCAAGTCCAGGCCCTGCATGGCCAGCTGGTATTGCTCGTTGGCCAGCACCTGTTCGGCAGGGATGATCCCGGCCTTGATGATGCGCTGCTCGTGATACAGGTCGGCGAGAAACATGTTCAGCGCCTTGACCCGTTGGATGCAGCCGCGCTCGACGATCTGCCATTCGCTCGCAGGAATGCTGCGCGGGATGGTGTCAAAGGGGATCAGGCGCTCGGTGCCCTGTTCGTCCCCGTAAAGGGTGAAGGTGATCCCGGCGCGGTGGAACAGCAAATCGGCCTCACGCCGACGCTGCGCCAGCAGTTCGGCTGGGGTTTCAGCTAACCAGCGGGCGAACTCGCGGTAATGGGGGCGGACCTGCCCTGCCCCGTCGTACATTTCATCGTAATAAGTGCGGGTCATGCCGTACTCCTTGTCACCCGGGCGCTTGAAGCATCGCAAGGCCCGTGCCATCGGCATAAACACTTAAAAATCAGTGAGTTGAATTACCACCCGGATCTGCACGCACCGTCCTGGTGCGCAGAATGCCCGCTGTCGTGTCCCGCGCTTCATCGCAATGCGGGCTTTGACTATCAACAGCATAGTCAGAGTTGATTTCACTGCCCGGCCGCGCCTGCGGATAATCACGCTCATCGGCTGAACAGGATGCGTCCTACAGCTTCAGCGAACCGCTCTTCCCTTTAGGCCACCCTCTTTGGGTGGCTTTTTTTTGGTGCGAGAAAATGCACTGCAAGTTCCGCCAACTTTCGTACAACACAAACAAAATCGGCCGACCCAAAGGTCAGCCGATACGCTGCGTTTCTCATGCTGCTACATGCTGTGAGTTACATGGGTAACCCACGCACCTCCTGTTTGACGCCCCATCCCTCGATGATGCCACCCAAAGGCTCGACCACCGCTTCAAAGTCTTGCTCGAAGTCTCCTATGCCATCGTACGTTGCGAACATGATTTTGCTCAACTCCAGATACCAGGCGCCGTCATCGCGCGCGCTGACCTGGGCATTCAGGGATTCCCCACGAAATCGACCCGCAGCCCTGCGCGCCCGTTCCTCATCCGGGAATATGGCGTAGAACTCAATGGGGTGGAAACGTGAGAAGTCAAAGCCGCCCTCTTTCATGCGGCGCAGTACGTTGGTGCTGATGTCTTCTTGATAGGCTGTGCTCATGAAACGTCCTCCTCAAACTGATGGATAGACTTTCCGTGCTTCCCGAAGACCGCGCCCTGCTGACGCGGGTGCTACGGCAGTTACGACACCGCGGGAAAACAAGCATGTAGCTGACAAGACCAGACCTTAGCGATTCATTCGCTGATCTCCCCTGCAGAGTAGCGCGAAGCTATCACCTCCACCAGAGGGGTTTGGATGGCATACAGGGAATGTTCAGGCGGCGGGCGAGATGTCGAGGATTTGAATGCTGTTCTGGTCTTTGAGGATCTTGACCGTAGGCTCGGGTTTACGCCCCTCAAGGTCATTGAGGTCGAGTTCGGCAGCCACCGGCACCAGCTTGTTACGAATCATGTGCGCCGCATCTTCGAGGCTCGGCTTTTGGTCGCAGGTGAACTGCTCAACGGACTGTACGCCGTGATCATCAACGAAGGTAATCTGCCACTTTTGCATCGGTGCCTCCTCGATAAAACCCGTGTGTGGGCTTACAACTATCTGGACCTTGAGGGCTCGGCAAACGTTCCACTCACGTCCGGAGGCACCGGATCAACTGCGCTTATTTTTCAGCGTGTTCTTTCAAGGCTTTCAAGGTGTTGAACGGCGCGTCCACCACGAACTTGTTGGCCAACCACGACGGCACGCTGCCGCCTGGCTCGGTGTGCACCTGGTAGGTCACTTCGGTCTGGTTGTCGCCTTTTGGCACCAGTTTCCAATAGCCATCTACCTGGGCCACGCGCACGTAGCCTTTTACTTGCGGCTGATAGGTCGGCACTTCCAGCAGTTTACGGGTCACGGTGCCGTCAGCCGCCTTGGAGGTGGTGATCTCAAGGATCGAGTCGCGATCGGTCACAGGGAACGGTGCTTTGAACTGGGTGTAGGTCCAGCTCTTGTCACCTTCAGTCTTGAGCAGTTTTTGCGATTTGCATTCATGGATCCAGGAGCAGGCACCGGCCACATCTTCCTGCAGGGCCTGGATCTTGGCGACCGGCGCCTTGATCACGGTCACACCGCGATACGCCTTGTATTTGGAGCCGGCAATTTCGCTCAAGGACACCTTGATACCGTCTTCGTCCTTGGCAACTTGCCAATCCTCAGCCTGGGCAGTGGCAGCAAACAACACCGTAAAACCGCACAACACAGCCATTCGTTTCAGCGAACCCATTGTCGTATTCCTTATTGTTTAAGTTCCGATAGTAAAGCCCATCAAGCCGCCGTCATCTGCTCCCACCAGCCGATCAACCGGATTGCATCGGCTTGGTCGGTGCCACAGACATCCAAATCTGCCTTGAAATCACTGCACACCGCTGGGCGTTCCGGTTGGCCAAACAGCTGGCATAGCTGTTCGACCGACAGGTGCAGGCAGCGAACGCCGGCAGGTTTGCCATGGGGCATTCCCGGCAACGGTGAACTGATGGAGGGGGCAATGCAGCATGCGCCACAGCCTTCACGGCATTTCATGACCAGCAGGTCCTCGACGACTCAATGTGGATGGCCGGGCTAGAGTACGCCCTTAAACAGCCGTTTTAAAATGGTCTAACAGGGGTTTTTCGCACAAAACAAAAGTGACTGACCAGTCTGCGACAGATGGTCGAGGGCCTGCGTCACCTTTGGGGGGAAGGTTTATTGCTTGAATTCGAAATCCAGCGCGGCGCCTTCCACATCGCGGCGCTCTTCGTTGCGCAATTGCAGCTTCATTTCGTTGCTGAGCAAGCGCCCGTTGATCTGGAACGCGCTGTTGTCGGAAGGCTTTTCATCAAACATCGGCGGGAGCAGCGGCACACTCTTAGGCTTTGGCATGGTGCCGATGGGCTGCAAGTGCCTGACCATGTCAGATGGCAGGGACAGGTCCAACTGTGCCGGTGGCAGTTTGGTCTGGGCCACTTCACGGGCGGATTTGGATTTGCTCGCGATCGGTGCGCGCTTTTTAACGGTGGCGGCTTTCTTCTTGGTAGCCGCGGCTTTTTTAGCGGGGGCCGGCTTCTTCGCGGCAGGCTTCTGCGCAGCACTGGCAGCGGGCTTGTTTTCAGCCACGGGGGTTGCCGCCAGCAGCATGCCGACATTGCACAGGCTTAACAGGCCAATCACCACAGCAGCGCGAAAAATAGAGGTCATATCGCCAACAGCATTTACGGCAGAGGGCCATATGCTCGCTTTTTGTGCGCGGCCTGACAAGTCTGGTGAATAGCCAGCTATCGGTTCTGTCCCCTTTACACGCCACAACCAGCGCTACAAAAGGCCCGCGGCAGTCTCCTGACACAACTGGCTGGCCAGCATGCCCAAGGTCATCAGCGCCCGCTCTGCCTCGCGGTTCCACGGCGTACCGCAATTGAGGCGAATACAGTGGTTGAACTGTTCCGTATTACTGAAGATCACCCCCGGTGCAATGCTGATGCCCTGCTGCAGTGCGCGCACGTGCAGTTCCTGGGTATTGACCCGCCCAGGCAAACTGACCCACAAGATGAAGCCGCCGGTGGGGCGCGTCATCTGTGTGCCCTCCGGGAAATACTGCTGCACCGCCAATTGGAAGGCGCTGAGGTTCTTGCGATATTCCTGGCGGATGTAGCGCAAGTGGCGGTCGTAGCCACCGTTTTCCAGGTACGCGGCAACCCCCATCTGGGTGACGCTGCAGGCCGAGTGGGTGCTGAACATCTGCAGCCGCTGGATTTCCTGCTGGTACTTGCCGGCGATCATCCAACCGATGCGCACGCCGGGGGACAGGGTCTTGGAAAAGCTCGAGCAGTAGATCACTCGGTCCAGGCGGTCGTAGGCTTTCAGGGCCTTGGTGCGGCCCAGCTCGAACATCAGTTCGCCGTAGATATCGTCCTCGACGATCTGGATATCGAAGTCCGAGGCCAGGCGCAGTAACTGTTTCTGGCGCTCCTCGGGCATGGTGGCGCCCAGGGGATTGCTCAGGCGCGTGGTCAGCACCAAGGCCTTGATCGACCATTGGTTGGCCGCCAGTTGCAGGGCCTCAAGGCTCATGCCGGTGGACGGGTCGCTGGGGATCTCGATGACTTTGAGGCCCAGCAAGTCGGCCAGTTGCAGCAAGCCGTAATAGGTCGGTGATTCGGCGGCGATCAGGTCACCTGGGCGGGTCAGCACGCGCAACGACATCTGCAACGCATCGACACAGCCGTGGGTGATCACCACTTCGGAGGGATCCACCACCACACCGGCGTCGCGCATGCGAATCGCCACTTGGCGGCGCAGCGGCTCAAAACCGGGGCTGAACATGTAACTGAATGCCCGTGGGCTCTGGAAGCGCGTGACCTTGGCCAATTGCTGGTGCAGCGCACGTACTGGGAGGTAATCCACACTCGGCACGGCGGCGCCCAGCGGGAACACGCCTTCGCGGCGTGACTCGACCAATACTTGCTGGATGATGCTGCTGCGGGTGACCAACCCCGGGCGCTCAACCCGTGCGATGTCCGGCGTCGGTGCGGTAAGTGCCGGCGTCTGGTGCACGTAATAGCCCGACTGCGGCCGCGCCCTGATCAGCCCCTGGTCTTCCAGGTTGGCGTAGGCCTGCAACACCGTGGCGTGGCTGACGTTGAGCTGGGAGCTCATCTTGCGCACCGAGGGCACACGCTCACCGGGTTGATAGACACCACGACGGATGTCTTCAGCCAGTTGCTGGGCGATACGTTGGTAGAGCAACAGATTGGTCATGACGCAGCACTCGATTTCACGGGTATTTTATTTTTGTGTGAAACATACCGGCACAGTTTAGAAGTGTACGGGGACAGTTGCGAGAATAGTCGAGCGCGGGCGGCAGTGATAGAAAAAACTGTAAGGGTGTACCCCGAACAAAAATGTGGGAGCGGGCTTGCTCGCGAATGCGGTGTGTCAGCCACTAAAATGTTGACTGACACACCGCATTCGCGAGCAAGCCCGCTCCCACAGGTTGATCTGCGGCAGGCGTTAGCGCGCGGCGCCTAGCTGGCCCTTCTCATCGGAGAACACAATTTCCACCCGACGGTTCTGCGCGCGGCCACGCTCGGAGGCGTTGGCTTCGACCGGGTACTGGTCGCCATAGCCTTCGACCTGGATACGTTTTTCGTCGATCCCCAGGTCCATCAGCACATCGGCCACCGATTGCGCGCGGTCGCGGGACAGCTTGAGGTTTTCCTGCTCGCCACCGGTGTTGTCGGTATAGCCCTCGATACGCACGACGCGCTTGGGGTTCAGTTGCAGGAACTGGACGATTTTCAGCACCGTGCGGTTGGCCGAGTTTTCCAGTTCCGCCTCACCGGTGTCGAACAGCACATCGCCCAAGGTCATCACCAGGCCGCGATTGGTCTGGGTGGTGGTCAGGCTGGCGATTTGCTCTTCAAGCCACTTGCCCTGTTGCTGCACGCTGGCCAGTTTGTTTTCACGCAGGGCCAATTGCAGGCGTTGGCGCTCCAGTTCGAGCTTGCTGCCGCGCTCTGCGTTGAGCCCCTGTTCGGTGTGTTCGCGCGCAATCGCACTGTAACGCTGGCTCAGGTAGGCGTAATGCACCACGTCGGCGCTGCTGCCCCAGTAGCTGGACAAGCGATCGGCGCGGGCCAGGGATTCACCGGCGCGAATTACATCCTTGGGCGCGAAGCGCAGCACATTGGCGTCTTCCTTGACCTGCTGGAAGTCAGTGCCTGCCTGTTGCAAGGCCTGCTCGCTGTTCGGTTGGCTGGCGCAACCACCCAAGGCGGCGCTGCTCAGCAGCAACACGCAGCTCAAACCACGGATCATCGGGCTCATTGGGCTTCTCCCAACTGCAATTGCTTGCGCAGGCGGGTGATGCGCGTGTTGAGCACGTTCAGTTGTTCCTGGCTTTTGCGGGTCAGAATCTTGGCTTCGGCGAGGCGCGCGTCCAGTTCGGCCTGTTCGGCGCGCATGCGTGCATGCTTGTAGGACTCATCGGCCATGTTGGCCTTGGCCCTGGCGAACTTGTCTTCGGCCAGTTTCAGTTCTGGCGAATCGTCGGCGCTGGCACCCACGGCGCTGGCTTGTTCCAAGGCTTGCTGGGTGAGGCGTATTTGTTCATTCGGCGCAGGATCGGCTGCACATCCCGCCAAAGCGACAACGGCGAGGGCCGCGAAAAGAGGTCGAATAGTCACTGTAAATCCTTACTTTGCTGGGGTGCCGACGGGTTGCTGCAATTGCGCTTTCCAGCGCTCGAGGTTGCGCTGCATCGCTGCCTGCACCAGACCGGACGCGGGCAATTCTGTCATCTTTTTGGCGAGCTGTCCGCGCAGCCACGGATCATTACAGGCGGAGTTATGGGAAATCGCCAGGTACAGGCCGGGCTGATCGACGGGGACTTCGCGTGCGATCAGGTCGTTGCTCATACCCAGAGTCTGGGCCATGGCCATGCCCGAATAACGCCCAGCGAGCACGTAGTCCACTTCCCCCAGCAGTAGTTTCTGAAAGGCCGGCGTCAAGGTGGGCAAGCGTTGCAGGCTGAGCTGCTGGCCGGCGAAGGTGTCGAAGGCAGCACTCAAGCGTGCGCGCTCCGAGACCGCACCCTTATGGCCGTGCAGGTCGGCGGCCGTGGTGTAGACCAGCGTCGAATCCTTGCGGGTCCAGACCAGATAGTCGATCTGCATCAGCGCTGGGTGGATGTAATCGAGGGTTTCCAGCTCGCCCAGGTTCAGCGGTGCATCGGCGAGAATGTCCATGCGCCCGCTGCGCACTTCATCCAGGGCCAGGGAGCGTTTGCCGCCGTAGAGCAGGTCGATTTTCAGCCCCAGGTCCTTGCCCACTTGTTGCAACACATCAGCGGTGGCGCCGATCAGGTGGGTCGGGTCTTGAGGGTCGCGCCACAACAAGGGCGGTGCGTCCGGGCTGCCGGTGATCACCAGGCGCTCACATTTGCCGGCGGCCAGCGCCAGGCTTGGCAGCAGCGACAAGGCCAACAATGCGTGACGCAGATCCATGGCGGTTTCTCCAGGTTAAAAAAGGCGCGCAAAAAAAAGCCCGGTCCTAAGACCGGGCTCTTTATAAGTGAAGCGGCTGGATTAGACCAGCTTCTCCAACTCAGGTACGGCTTCGAACAAGTCCGCGACCAGGCCGTAATCAGCCACCTGGAAGATCGGCGCTTCTTCGTCCTTGTTGATCGCAACGATCACTTTGGAGTCTTTCATACCGGCCAAGTGCTGGATCGCGCCGGAGATACCGACGGCGATGTACAGCTGTGGCGCAACGATTTTGCCGGTCTGGCCGACCTGCATGTCGTTGGGTACAAAACCTGCGTCAACGGCCGCGCGAGAAGCGCCGACCGCAGCGCCCAGCTTGTCGGCCAGGGCGTACAGGTGCTTGAAGTTGTCACCGTTCTGCATGCCACGCCCGCCCGAGACGACGATCTTGGCAGCGGTCAGCTCAGGACGATCCGACTTGGCCAGCTCTTCGCCAACAAAGCTGGAAGTGCCAGCGTCGTGGGCAGCAGAGACGGCTTCAACGGCAGCCGAACCGCCTTCAGCAGCAACCGGATCGAAACCGGTGGCACGTACGGTGATGACTTTTACCGACGCGTTGGACTGTACGGTGGCGATGGCGTTACCGGCGTAGATCGGGCGCTTGAAGGTATCAGCGCTTTCAACCGAGATGATCTCGGAGATCTGGTCAACGTCCAGCTGCGCGGCAACGCGTGGCAGGATGTTTTTGCCGTTGGACGTGGCGGCAGCCAGGATGTGGCTGTAGCCCGCACCCAGCTCTGCAACCAGCGGGGCAACGTTTTCCGGCAGTTGGTGAGCGTAGGCCGCGTTATCGGCGACCAGTACCTTGCTCACGCCAGCGATTTTTGCAGCGGCTTCAGCCACGGCGCCAACGTTTTGGCCAGCGACCAGAACGTGGATATCACCACCGATTTTAGCGGCGGCGGCGACAGTGTTCAGGGTGGCCGGGGCCACAACCTTGTTGTCGTGTTCTGCGATTACCAAGATAGTCATGGTTAGATTACCTTCGCTTCGTTTTTCAGTTTCTCGACCAGTTCAGCCACCGACTTGACCTTGATGCCTGCGCTGCGTGCAGCCGGCGCTTCAACTTTCACGGTCTTGTTGGTGGAGGCGGTGGAAACGCCCAAAGCTTCTGGAGTAACCGACTCAAGCGGCTTCTTCTTGGCTTTCATGATGTTTGGCAGGGACGCGTAGCGCGGCTCGTTCAAACGCAGGTCGGTGGTGACGATGGCCGGCAGTTTCAGGGAAACTGTTTGTGCGCCGCCGTCGATTTCACGGGTTACAGCTACGCTGTCGCCGCTCACTTCGACTTTGGAGGCGAAGGTGCCCTGGCCGTAACCGGTCAGCGCAGCCAGCATCTGGCCAGTCTGGTTGTTGTCGCTGTCGATGGCTTGTTTGCCAAGGATCACCAGTTGAGGCTGTTCCTTGTCGACAACAGCTTTGAGCAACTTGGCCACGGCCAGGGAGGTCAGCTCTTCAGCGGACTCAACCAGGATGGCGCGGTCGGCGCCCAGTGCCAGGGCGGTACGCAGCTGCTCTTGAGCAGTGGCAGGGCCGATGGAAACCACGACGATTTCAGTCGCCACGCCTTTCTCTTTCAGGCGTACGGCTTCTTCCACAGCGATTTCGCAGAAAGGGTTCATCGACATCTTGACGTTAGCGAGGTCGACGCCGGAATTGTCCGCCTTGACGCGAACTTTCACGTTGTAATCGACAACGCGTTTGACAGCTACAAGAACCTTCATGGATTCCTCGTTACTCTCCGGTGAAAAGAAAGTCGCCTAGGCGAACCTGGCGGTTGATGCTCATCGGCACACAAGGGCACCTCCAAAAACCTCGGCGTGTGACACAGCGATGGGGAAGTGATGACCGTTCGTCAGTGGTGACTGAGAGGTCATTCTTTATCGCGGCGTGTAAACTGCGCGCCATCAATGAAACGCGCGTCACCTGTTTTGCCGTTGCTCTGCTTTTGGACGTGCTCTTGAAACCTGCGGTATGCCTACGGTATGCGCAAAACCGACCGTATATTGACCGGAACGCCTATTCTGGTCAATACGCCAAAATAGCCAGTCATAAGCCGCGTCTCTGTGATTTACCTAGCCTGCGGGCAATTCAAACAAACGTTTGTATTGGACGCTGACAGTGGTGTAGATATAATGCGCCACCTAGAGAGAAAGGTGGGTCATCTGTGCTGCGAATGCAGCGCTGACGGACACAACACCGAACCTCCACCCATTAGAAAAAAAGCCTGTTGAGCCTTGAGTAGGAGATAGCCTGTGGAACGCGAATACATGGAATTCGACGTGGTCATCGTCGGCGCTGGCCCGGCAGGCCTGTCTGCCGCCTGCCGACTGAAGCAGAAGGCCGCCGAAGCCGGTAAAGAAATCAGCGTCTGCGTGGTCGAGAAAGGCTCCGAAGTCGGCGCACATATCCTCTCCGGCGCGGTGTTTGAACCACGCGCCCTGAACGAACTGTTCCCGGACTGGAAAGCACTCGGCGCCCCGCTCAACACCCCCGTGGTGCGCGATGACATCTATGTACTGCGCAGCGCCGACACCTCCACCAAGGTTCCCGACTTCTTTGTGCCCAAGACCATGCACAACGAAGGCAACTACATCATCTCCCTGGGCAACCTGTGCCGCTGGCTGGCCCAGCAGGCTGAAAACCTGGGCGTGGAAGTCTACCCAGGCTTCGCCGCCCAGGAAGCATTGTTCGACGAAAACGGCGTGGTGCGCGGGATCATCACCGGCGACCTCGGCGTCGACCGTGAAGGCAATCCGAAAGAAGGCGTCTACACCCCAGGCATGGAACTGCGCGGCAAGTACACGCTGTTCGCCGAAGGTTGCCGTGGCCATATCGGCAAACAACTGATCCAGCGCTTTAACCTGGACAGCGACGCCGACGCCCAGCATTACGGCATCGGCCTGAAAGAAATCTGGGAAATCGACCCCGCCAAGCACCAACCTGGCCTGGTGGTACACACCGCCGGCTGGCCGCTGGACATCATGAGCAACGAGAACACCGGCGGTTCTTTCCTGTATCACCTGGAAAACAACCAAGTGGTCGTGGGCCTGATCGTCGACCTGTCCTACAGCAACACCTTCCTGTCGCCGTTCGACGAGTTCCAGCGCCTCAAGCATCACCCGGTGCTGGCCCAGTACCTGGAAGGCGGCAAGCGCATCAGCTACGGCGCGCGCGCCCTGGCCAAAGGCGGCATCAACTCGCTGCCGAAGATGGTGTTCAAGGGCGGTGCATTGATCGGCTGCGACCTGGGCACCATGAACGTGGCCAAGATCAAGGGCAGCCACACCGCGATGAAATCCGGCATGCTCGCCGCCGACGCCGTGGCCGAGCGCCTGTTCGCCGACTCCGAAGGCGGCGACGAGCTGACCAACTACGTCGACGGCTTCAAAGCCAGCTGGCTCTACGAAGAGCTGTTCGCCAGCCGTAACTTCGGCCCGGCGATGCACAAGTTTGGCCCGATCATCGGCGCTGGCTTCAACTGGTTTGACCAGAATATCCTCGGCGGCAAAATGCCGTTTACCTTGCACGACACCAAGCCGGATTACGCCTGCCTGAAGCTCGCCAAGGACAGCAAGAAAATCGATTACCCCAAACCCGACGGCAAGCTGAGCTTCGACAAGCTCAGCTCGGTGTTCATCTCCGGCACCAACCACGAAGAAGAACAGCCGTGCCACCTGAAGTTGAAAGACCCAAGCATCCCGATCGGCACCAACCTGCCGCTCTACGATGAACCGGCGCAGCGCTACTGCCCGGCCGGCGTGTATGAAGTGATCACCCAGGAAGACGGCGAGAAGCGCTTCCAGATCAACGCCCAGAACTGCGTGCACTGCAAGACCTGTGACATCAAGGACCCTTCGCAGAACATCACCTGGGTGACGCCGGAAGGCGCGGGTGGGCCGACTTACCCGAATATGTAAGTCAGCTGAGGCTCCCAAATGGGAGCCTTTTTTATGGGCAACACAAATCAAATGTGGGAGCGGGCTTGCTCGCGAAGGCGGTGGGGCAGTTAATACATTCATCAACTGACAGACCGCTTTCGCGAGCAAGCCCGCTCCCACATTGACCGAGTTGTATCAACAGAATCTAGGCAACGCGCTCTTCGCCTGGGTTGCGCAGGAAGTAGCGTTTGTACTCGCGACTGAACTGCGACGTACTCTGATACCCCACATTGTGCGCCGCCTGGGCCACGCCCATGCCCTCCACCAGCAGTAACTGCTGGGCCTTGAGCAAGCGCAAACGCTTTAAATACTGCACCGGCGACAACAATGTGCAGCGCTTGAAGTGCTCATGAAACGTCGACGCACTCATGTGCGCATAACCGGCCAGCGTCTCGATATTCAGCGGCTCGGCGTAATGGGCGTGCAGGTGATTCAACGACGTGGCAATGCGCGAAAACTGCCCCTGTTGTTCCACCAAGGCACGCAGCACATCGGCCTGCGGCCCGCGCAAGGCGGTGAATAACAATTCACGCACCCGCGCCGGGCCCATGATCCGGCTTTCCAGTGGATCGTGCAGGCACTGCAACAGCCGCTCGACGCAGCCGCGCATGGCGTCATCCAACACCACCGAGCTCATCGACTCCAGGGTTTGCGCGGCCGGTGGTGGCCCTGCCTGAATGCCCATGGCCATGACCAATTCGCCCAACACCACGCGGTCAATGCCGACCGTCACGCCATACAGCGGCGCATTCGGCAGGGCAAACGTCTCGCACTCAAACGGCACCGGCATCGCCTGAATCAAGTAATGCCCGGCGCCATACTCCAGCGTACGCGGGCCCAGGTACGCGACTTTGCTGCCCTGGGCGACGATCATCAGGCTCGGCTCATAGATCTGCGGCCCGCGCGCCACGTCGCAACTGGCGCGCAAGACCTGCACACCGGGAAGGTTGGTTGGCGAAAAACCGTCGCAGGGCGTAAGCCCTTTTATCAAGGCCACCAGCGTGGCATTGGCGTCGAGATGGCGGGTCAACAGCATGGCAAAAAACTTCGCAAAAAGGGCATGAGAACATCATCGCAGGTCTGAGGGCCCATGAATCCAAACACAGGGCACTGCCGGACGAATAGGCATGAGACTCGTAGCAATCGCCATGGCCGCCTCCGGGCCTGGCGCGCAGAATGCGCCGCCTCCCTAGTTATTCCTGCTGCGAGGTTTTTTCATGTATACCGCCATCGGTTATGCCGCCCAGTCGCCGACCACTCCCCTCGCCCCCATGTCCTTCGAGCGCCGCAGCCCGCGCGCCGATGACGTGGCCATCGAGATTCTCTACTGCGGCGTGTGCCACTCCGACATTCACCAGGCACGCAACGAATGGGGCATTGCCGTGTACCCGCTGATGCCGGGCCACGAGATCGTCGGCAAAGTCACTGCCGTCGGCGCCAGCGTCACCGCGCACAAAGTCGGCGACCTGGTCGGCGTGGGCTGCATGGTTGATTCGTGCCGCCACTGCGACGCCTGCCACGCGGACCTTGAGCAATACTGCCTCGAAGGCCCGACCATGACCTACGCCACCCCCGACCGGGTTGACGGCAGCAACACCATGGGCGGCTACTCCGACAGCATCGTGGTCAGCGAGCACTTTGTGGTGAAGATCCCCGCCAAGCTCGACCTGGCCAGCGCCGCGCCGATCCTGTGTGCCGGCATCACCACCTACTCGCCGCTCAAGCACTACGGCGTAAAGGCTGGCGATAAAGTCGGCGTGCTGGGCATGGGCGGCCTGGGCCACATGGGCATCAAGTTTGCCAAAGCGATGGGCGCAGAAGTCACGCTGTTCACCCGCTCCGCGAGCAAGGCAGAAGAAGGCCGTCGCCAGGGCGCCGATCACGTGATCGTGTCCACTGACGCCGAACAAATGAAAGCCGCCGCCGGGCACTTCGACTTCCTGCTGGACACCATTCCGGTGCAGCACGACCTGAACCCCTACCTCGACGTGCTGCGCTTTGACGGCGTGCATATCCTGGTCGGCTTGATCGAGCCGGTCGATCCGCCGGTCAACGCCGCCAAGCTGGTGATGGGGCGTAAAGTGCTGGCCGGCTCCTTGATCGGCGGCATTGCCGAAACCCAGGAAGTCCTGGATTTCTGCGCCGAGCATGGCATCACCTGCGACATCGAAATGCTCGACATCCGCCAGATCAACGAGGCTTACGCCCGCATGATCGCCGGTGATGTGAAGTACCGCTTTGTCATCGACATGGCGACCTTGAAGGCCTGATCAGGCTTTCGCGCCCAACTCCGCTGACAGCCGCGCTGCAACCTGTTTGATCACAGGGATCAGCTCGGCCATTTTTTCCAGCGGCATGTAGGGCACGGTACTGGCGATGCTGATGCCGGCGACGATTCGCCGGCTGGCATCGCGCACCGGTGCCGCCACGCAACGGATCGACGGTTCGTTGTCTTCCAGATCGAACGCATAACCACCCACCACGTATTCATGCATGCGCTGCTCGAACTGCGCCCAGGATTGCTCCGGGTGCTGCGGCCATTGCTGGCTCTTGCCACCGGCCGGCAAGCTGGCCTCATACAGGCGCTGCCACTCCTGCGCCGAATCATCCAGCAACATCGCCTTGCCTACACCGGTACGTGCCAACGGCATGCGATGGCCGACCCGCGAGCGCATTTCCGGGCCGTTGCGGCCAGGGTTCTTGTGCAGGTACAGCACGTCGTCGTATTCGCGAATGGCCAGGTGGATAGTGTCGCCAGTCAGCGCCGACAGTTCATCCAGATACGGAATGGCCAAGGTCACCAACGGCAGCTCTTCACGGGCCTGGAAGCCCAGCTCGATCAGCTTGGGCCCCAATAGATAACCAACTTGCGGCACCACACGCAGGTAACGCTCTTCCACCAGGCAACTGGCCAGGCGGTGGGTGGTGCTGCGGGTGGTGCCGATGCGCCGGGCGATCTCTTTCAAGTCGCGCGCACCGGCCGCCACCGCTTGCACCACGCCCAGGCCACGCAACAGGGTCTGGGTGCCGGTGGGCGCGGCGTCTTTGACGGGGATGTGGGCGTTTTCCTGCATATCGGGCCTATTGGGAAGTACGAAAACGGCGCCATTATGGCAAATAGCGAACCTCAATACAGTGGAGATCCAACTGTGGGAGCGGGCTTGCTCGCGAATACGGTGTGTCAGTTAACACATCTATTTCTGATACACCGCATTCGCGAGCAAGCCCGCTCCCACATTGGATTTTCAATGTTGTTGAGACCGGGTTTCTAACGTTGCTTCATGCGGTCGATAATCACCGCCAGCAACAGGATCGAACCGCGGATCACGTACTGGTAGAAGGTGTCGATGTTCTTCAGGTTCATCGCGTTCTCGATGATCGCCAAAATCAGCACACCCGCAATCACATGGCGGATCATGCCGATGCCGCCGCTCAGCGACACACCGCCCAACACACAAGCAGAAATCACTGTGAGCTCAAAGCCCTGCCCAATCATCGGCTGGCCCGAGGTCATGCGCGAGGCGAGGATCACCCCGGCCAAGGCACCGATCAAACCGTGCACGGCAAAGATGATGATCTTGGTGCGATCAACGTTCACCCCAGCCAGCAACGCCGCTTCCTGGTTACCGCCGATGGCCATGGTGTTGCGCCCGTAGGTGGTGTAGTTGAGCAGCCAACCGAAGAACACAAAACACAGCACGGTGATGATGATCGGCACCGGCACGCCCATCAGTTGGCCGTTACCGAACACAAAGAAGCGCTCGTCCATCACCCCGACGGCCTTGCCGTTGGAGAAGATGTAGGCCAGGCCACGCACGATCTGCATGGTCGCCAAGGTCGCGATCAACGCATTGATGCGCAGCTTGGCGATCACAATGCCGTTGATCAGCCCCACCACCAGGCCCATGGCCAACGCCGCCGAGACGCCGAGCACCATGCTGTCGGTGTCGCGAATCACAATCCCCGCCACCACGCCGGCACAGGCAATCACCGAGCCCACCGACAAGTCGAAGTGCCCCGACGCCAGGCAGAACAGCATGGTGCAGGCGGCAATGCCGACCGTGGAAATCGCCAGGCCGAGGCCACGCATGTTCAGCGGCGAAAGGAAGTTGTCGATAAACAACGCGCTGAGCACAAAGATGCTCAACGCGGCGAGCAGCATCACCCAATCATCCAGAAACTTGCGTTGGTTGAAACCCGGCCAGAAGCTTTTTGCAGTTTTCATTTGCGACATCATTCACCTCGAATTCTTCAAGCCCGCGTACGCGGAAGTGCCAGTTGCAATAGCTGTGCTTCGTCCGCTTGATCGCGGTTCAACTCGCCGGTCAGCACGCCTTCGCTCATCACCAGGATGCGGTCGGAGATGCCCATCACTTCCATCAGGTCGCTGGACACCACGATCACCGCAATGCCACTGGCCGCCAGGTTGTGGATGATCTGATAGATCTCCGACTTGGCGCCGATGTCGATGCCCCGCGTCGGTTCATCGAGCAGCAGCACCTTCATCGGCATCGACAGCCAGCGGCCGAGAATGGCCTTCTGCTGGTTGCCGCCGGACAGGTACATGATTTTCTGTTCCGCGTTCGGCGTTTTGACTTTCATCGCTTTGATTTGCTGGTCGGCGTTGCCCTGCTCCCAACTCTCACGCAATAACCAGCCAAACGTGGAATGGGCGCCGCGTGCACTGATATTGATGTTCTCAGCCACGCTGGAGAGCGCAATGATGCCTTCCTTTTTACGGTCTTCGGGGCAGAGCAGCACGCCCGCCGCAATGGCATCGCGGGGTGAACGCAGTTGCAGGTTTTCACCACACAGTTGCAGCTGCCCGGCGGTGGAACGCGTCAACCCGCTCAGCAACCGAAACAACTCGGTACGCCCGGCGCCGACCAAGCCAAACAAGCCGAGAATCTCGCCTTTGTGCACCTGCAAGCTGACCGCTTCACGCAGGCCAGGGCCAAGCAACCCCTCGACCTTGAGCGCCACCTCGCCGCGTTCGCGCGGGCGGTAGTCGTAGATATCCAGAATGTCGCGGCCGACCATGCACGTCACCAATTGGTCGTGGGTCAGCGTGGCCATGTCGTCAAAGGTGCGCACAAAACGGCCGTCCTTGAACACCGTCACCGCGTCGCAGATACGGAACACTTCCTCCATACGGTGCGACACGTACAGCACCACTTTGCCCTCGTCGCGCAGGCGCGTGATGATCGCCATCAAGCGGTCGATTTCGCGCGCCGACAAACTGCTGGTGGGTTCGTCGAAGGCAATCACATGCGCGCCACGCGACAGCGCCTTGGCGATTTCCACCAGCTGACGCTGGCCCAGGGACAGCCGCCCGAGTTTTTCCTGCGGGTCGATCTCATCGGCCAGGCCTTTGAGACACGCCAGCGCCTGCTTGCGCAGCAGGCCGCCATTGACCACGCCGAAACGCGACGGCAAGTGCCCCAGGAACAGGTTCTCGGCCACGGTCATTTCCGGCACCAGGTGCAACTCTTGGTGAATCACTGCGACGCCGTTGGCAATGCTGTCGGCGGCGGACTTGAAGTCCATGGTTTGCTCGCCGATCTGCACTGTGCCGCTGCTCGGAATGTAGGCGCCGCCGAGGATTTTCAGCAGCGTCGACTTGCCCGCGCCGTTCTCGCCCATCAGCGCGTGCACCGAATGCGGCCGCGCTTCAAAGCTGATCTGCGCCAAGGCTTTGACCCCGGGGAATTCCTTGCCGATGCCGTTGAAGCGCAAGGCCGCGCCGGTCATTTCCACAGACCGATTTTGCTCAACTCTTCCTTGAAGTTGGCGCGAGTGATCAGGGTCACGTTATCCAGCGCGGTGAACTTCGCCGGCTCAGTGCCTTTAGTCACCCACTCGAACATCGCGGTGGCGGTTTTGTAGCCCGAGGCATCAGGGCTCAGCAGCATCGAGCCGTAGAAGCCGGTATCAGCCTTCTTGAGTTCTTCGATGGCGTCGGTGCCGTTGATGCCGACACCGATCACGTTGGCCGCCTTGAACCCAGCGCTTTCAGTGGCGCGTACGCCGCCCAATACGGTGCTGTCGTTCATGCCGCCGATGATCAGGTTTTTCGCGGTGCCCGGCAGTTTCACCAGCGCCGAGTTGGTGGAATCCATGCTGCCCGGCACGTCGAGGGTTTTCTGTGCGCTGAACAGGATGTGGTCGGCGGGCAGGCCAGCAGCCTTCAAGCCTTCTACCGAACCGTCGGTGCGTTTCTTGCCGGTTTCCAGCTCGTCAAAGGTGTTGATGACGGCGTAGGTTTCCTTCCAGTCCCAGTTGCGATGCTTGGCTTCGGCGGCCATGGCTTCGCCCTGTTTCTGGCCGATCTTGTAGGCATCGAGGCCAACGTATGGCACGTCCTCCATGGGCTTGCCCTTGGCGTCGACGAAACGGTCGTCGACTGCCAGCACTTTCAACCCATTGAGCTTGGCCTTGGCCATGATTGCAGGGCCCAGGGACACGTCCGGCGGGCAGATTACAAAGCCTTTGGCGCCGTTGGCGGCGAGGGTGTCGATGGCCGAGAGGGTTTTCTCGCCATCCGGCACGGCGATCTTGATCACGGTGAAGCCTTGGTCCTTGCCCGCTTTTTCAGCAAACGCCCATTCGGTCTGGAACCAAGGTTCTTCGGCCTGTTTGACCAGGAAGCCAATCTTTACTTCTTCGGCAGAGACGAAGCCGCTGAAGGCCATCGCAAGCGCCAGGGTACCTAGTGTTTTTTTGAGCATGAACCACCTCCTTCTTGTTATTGGAAAACGATTTAGTCGTGGTACATCACAGAACGCCCGCCATCGATCATCAGGCAGGTGGCATTGATAAAGGGCGCCTCGTCAGTCGCCAAAAACAGCGCCGTCATCGCCACCTCGACCGGCTGACCGATGCGCTTGGGCGGGTGCAGGTCAAACGCGCGTTGGCGCTCGGCGTGAGGGTCGGGGAAGCCGTTCCAGTAGTCGACGTTGAGCTGGGTTTCGATATAGCCCGGCGCGATGGCATTCACGCGGATGCCCTTGGGCGCGTATTCGATGCCCAGAGCGCGGGTCAGCCCGAGCAGGCCGTGCTTGGCGACGGGATAGGGAAAGCAGCCGGGAATGATGTGGCTGGAATGGGTGGAGGCGATGTTGATGATGTTGCCGATGCCCTGTTCAATCATGTGCGGCAGCACTGTGCGGCAACCGAACCAGGCGCCGTCGAGGTCGATGGCGAAGCAACGACGCCAGTCTTCGTCGGTCATTTCCAGCGGGTCGCGGAACACATTGACCCCAGCACAGTTGACCAGTACATCCACGCGACCAAAGCGCTCGATGGCCAGGTTGACCAGCGACTGCCATTGCTCTTTAGAGGTGATATCGACGGGTTGCGCGACGATCTGGGCACCGCGTTCGCGCCAATGGGCGGCGACTTTCTCGACCTTTTCAGCCTGGATATCCGCGATCACCAGACGTGCCTGCTGGGCCTGGAAGCAGGCGACGATTGCCTCGCCAATGCCTTGGGCGGCGCCGGTGATGATCACTACTTTGTTTTTCAGCCGCTCGCCGTAGGTTGGCTCGGGCACAGCGGGTAATGACAACGGTTGGGGCTGCATCGCTTCACCTGTTTTATTTTTGGTAGTGAGTGCTGATGCTGCCGACTATAAACCCATCATTTGAAATATCTCAATATATAAATTTGCATCCCATATTGTGAAACAAAGCACAAAAAATGTGGGAGCGGGCTTGCTCGCGAATACGGCATGTCAGTCAATAAATCATTGGCTGAACTACCGCATTCGCGAGCAAGCCCGCTCCCACATTTGATCTTCAGTGTTTTAGAAGGGTGACTCAGCCGACGGCGAAATCGCGCAGCGCGTCGCCTTCCATGCGGTAACGCACCCACTCTTCCTGCGGCTGCGCGCCGATGGACTTGTAGAAGGCAATCGCCGGCTCATTCCAGTCCAGCACGCTCCACTCGAAACGCCCGCAACCGTTGTCGCAGGCGATCTTTGCCAGGTGGCGCAGCAACTTCTTGCCCGCCCCGCCGCCGCGTTGCTCGGGGTTGATGTAGAGGTCTTCGAGGTACAGGCAGTTGCTGCCCAGCCACGTGGAGTAGCTGAAAAAGAACACGGCAAAGCCGATCGGCAAACCATCCCGTGAACAGATCAGCCCATGGGCGGTGGCGCCCTCGCTGAACAGACTGCGCTCGATATCCACCACACTGGCGATCACTTCATGCCGGGCTTTTTCGTACTCGGCAAGCTCGGTGATGAACGTCAGGATCTGCGCAGCATCGCTGGGCACGGCGGGGCGAATCTCGATGGTCATGGGCGGGCCTTGGGCAATTTCAAAGGCCACATACTAAGGCGCTTTGATGACTGATTGCAGTGCAATTTCGCGGGGACCAGCACGTTTTACTCCGTCGAACAGTAACCCGAGCACCACTAACCACAGAACTATCCGCTTGGCCACGCATGGTAAACAGAGGGCATAAATCCAACGATTCGAGACTTGCTCATGCACACCCCGTCTACGGTAGGCGCGAAGACCTTCGCGCTGTTCTGCCTCGCCAGCTTCCTGCTATCACTGTCCTACGGCTCGACGTTTCTGCTGTCGCTGCTGATTCATTCGCGCGGCGGTAATGAGCACGACGCCGGCAGTGTGATCTCCATGGCGATGCTCAGCACCTTCGTGGCGGTGGTGTTCTCCGGGCATTTAGCCGATGCATTGGGCGCCGCACGGGCAATCGCGAGCATGGGCGTATTGCTGGTGGTGGCCTGCCTGGGTTTTGCACTGATGCCAGGGTTCGGCCAAGGCTTGATGCTGTTCGGGCTGGCCTTAGGGTTGGGCTGGGGCGTGTTCTACACCTTGGGGCCGATCATCGTGAGCCTGCTGGTGGCGCCCCAGCAGCGGGCCAAATACTTTGCATTGCTGTCGGGCAGCATGTTGAGCGGGATCGGTTCTGGCCCTTTGCTCGGGCGAGCCGCCAGTGCGCTGGACCTGCCCCTGACCACAGCGTTTTATATCGCCGCGCTGGCCAGCCTCGCCGGGGTGGTGATGTTCTGGCGCATGGGCACCCAACTCAGGCAACACGCAAATACGCCGGCCTCGAGGATCTCCTGGGCTGCCAGCCGACGCGTGCTGTCATCCAAGGCGGGGTTTGCCATCTTGATGGTCGGCCTGGGCGGGTGTGTGTTTGGCGGTCTTTCGTCGTTCCAAACCAGCTACGCGGCCGCGCATGGGCTGGACTATTCGCTGTTCTTCGCCGGGTTCCTGAGTGCGGCGATCACCAGCCGCTTGTTGATTGCCGGCCACGTGGTCAAGCGTGACGCCTACTGGGCGGCCTGTGTGTTGTCCGGGGTGATGCTTGGGGCCGTCGCGCTGTTTGCGTTTGGCGTGAGCGGCAACCTCAGTTACTTGCTGGCAGCTGCCACGCTGGGCGTGGGTTATGGCCTGACGTACTCGGTGATCAATGGGCTGGTGGCCAACGAAGCACCGGCCGGCACCACGCCCCAAGCGTTGCTGCTGTTCAGCCTGGCGTACTTTGTCGGCGTGTTCGGGTTTCCCTGGTTGGCGGGCAAGATCATCGTCGACAACGGCCTGCCCACACTGCTGGCGATTGTAGTGGGCGTGGCACTGTTGAATTGGCTGATTACCGTGGCGCGACTGGTAGGGCGCAGCGTCTCGGCACACAAAATCTTACAGGTGCATTAAGACCGTTCGTCGCCATCAAGGCACGAACCACAAACGGGGGCGGACCAATAAAGGGTAAGGACATTAATCATATGGAGACACCCTCATGAAGAATTCCAAGTTTGCCGCCCTCGCCCTCACCGGTCTGTTGTCTGCCGCCTCGCTGAACGCGTTTGCTGCCACCTCGTCCACCGGCAAGACTGACCCGGTCGGCACCCCGCCAAGCCCTGCCACGCAGGAATCTCAGAAATCGATGGGCACCGGCCTCGACACCAATGGTGGCGCAATCATCGACAACAGCGCCGGCGCTGACCCACGCACACAGGGCAACGACACCCAACGCCAAGCACCGGCAGCCGTCGGTAACGGCAAGATGGGCCCCGGCATCAACAATGAGCCGAAGGTCAACAAAGGCGACGACTCCAACATCCCAGGTGCACCGAAACAACCCGCGCCTTGATGCATCAATTGCCACACAACACCCGATCATTTCCCAGTGAAGAGGTACGCATGAACGTCGATAGAAAACTTGAGAAAGAAGTCCTCACCCGCTTGCTGCACGCTCACCCGAACGGGTTGGGTAAGGAGGTGCTGGATAACTACCGCGGCGAAAAGGAGGTGGCCAGTGTCTTGGCGTTCCTGCAGGACCGTGGGTTTATCAAGGATGGGCATGTGACCACCGACGACGCCGGTGAATATTCGTTGAGCCTGCCGATCAAGCTGACCGCGTCCGGCGTTGACGAGGCGCGCAAGCTCGACGGCGAACGCGCGCAGTAAAAGCTGGCTAAAACGAAGATCCAAATGTGGGAGCGGGCTTGCTCGCGAATACGCAGTTTCAGTCGACATTTCAGTGACTGATCTACCGCATTCGCGAGCAAGCCCGCTCCCACATTTTTGTTCGGTGTACATCCTGGAAATCAGCGCTGAGCTGAAACCAGCAGCATCATTGGGCGCTCTTGCTCTTCGGACAATTCTGGCCGAGCTTTCAGGTCCGCTTCGCTTGGCCCCCACTCCTCAACATGTCTGAGCGTAAACCCCGCCTGGATCAACAGATTAAGCAACGTGCCCAGCGTGCGGTGCTGCTTGATCACGCCCTTGGCCAGCCAGTTCGTTACCCGTGGGCCTTCCAGTTGATAGCCATCTACAGGCCAGCTCTTGCGCCCCTGATCATCCACCAACCAACCCGGATTACGCGGCGCCATGAAGATCGGGTGCTCGATGGAAAACACCAGGCGCCCGCCCGGCACCAGCGCTTGGTGAATTCGCGCGAACAGGCCTTTAAGGTCGACGATGTAATGGAAAGCCAACGAGCTGTAGGCCAGATCGAATGCACCCGTTGATAAGTCGAGCTGTTCCAGGTCGGCCATCGCATACGTGATGGTCGGCGCGGTGGTCATCTCGGTGGCCCGCGCCAACATCTTCTGTGACACATCCAAGCCGAGCACCTGTGCAGCGCCCTGCTCCTGGGCCCAGCGGCTGAACCAGCCGTAGCCACAGCCCAGGTCCACCACCTTCAAGCCACGCATCGGCGGCAGCAGTGCCTGCAACGCAGGCCACTCCGGCGCACCGGCCAGGCCTTCGACCGAGCGGCCCATTTTGCTGTAGCCCTCGAAGAAGGCAGGTGTGTCGTAGATATTCTGGGTCATGGGGCCGCTCCGTACTCAATAGCCGCCTATTCTGCCAACAACGCATCCACTTCGTCAGTACCGGGTGACGTCGCCGGCCCCCAGCGCGTAACCGCCAGCGCAGCGGCCGCATTCGCGCGGCGTGCCGCAGCCGCGGGTTTCAAGCCCTTGGCCAACCCCGCAAGAAACACACCGGCATGGGCATCGCCCGCGCCGTTACTGTCCACGGCGGTCACCTTGAAGCCCGGCACATGCTCGGCCTGGCCTTGGCAACTGACCCAGCAGCCGTTCGGCCCATCGCGCACCACCAGCAGTGAATCTACAGGCAGGTGGCGATTGAGTTCGAGCAATGCCTGGGCCAGCGTCCCGGCGCCGGTAAACGCCAGGGCTTCCGGGCCGTTGCTGGTCCAGATATCGATGCGCGGCAGCAAGGCGACCATCAGTGGCGAATCCGGCGCCTTGACCAGCGGCCCCGGGTCGAACACCACGGTGATTTCACGCGGCAGCGCCAGCAGCCAATCGAGCAACGCCTGGGCCTTGCCTTCGAGCAACAGGCTGTAGCCGCTGACGTACACATAGTCGTCCGCACGCGGCACGACACTGGCCAAATCCTCGGCGCTCAAATCCCCTTCAGCGCCTATATGCGAAATGAACGTGCGCTCGGTGGTGGCCTCGGTCAGCGACACGCATAAACCCGTGTCCTTGCCGTCGCTGGCTGCTTGGGCCATCTCCACGCCTTCGGCTTGCATCGCCGCGCGGGCCAAGTCACCAAAGCGCCCGTGGCCATGGCGGCCGAGGTACACCACCGGCAAACCATTGCGCCGGGCAGCAGCCATGACGTTAAAACCACCGCCGGCTTCAAAGCTGGCGGATTGCGCCAGCACGTCGCCGCCAGTCGCAGGCAAGGTGTCGAGGGCCATGACCAGGTCGACGATGACCTGGCCGGTGTGCAGCAATCTAGACATTAGGGCGCTCTACTAAAGCCGGACGACGGTCAGCTGCGCCGCCCAGTACCGCATAAATCCCACCGGCCACCAGGAAGGTGACAATCCAGCCCAGACCGTTGTGGCCCAGCCAGGAGTCGGACAAAGGCCCGGCGAACCAGATATTTTCGGCCGTGGTGCCGATGGTGGTGAAGCTGAAGCCCAGCACAATCGCCACCGCCCAGGCGCCGAATGCACGCCACTCCACGCCGCCGCGATACCAATAGGCACTGCTTGGGCTCACGTCCAGCAAGTCCTTGGCGCTGTAGTAGTGACGGTGAATCAGGTCCACCACGAAGATCCCGACCCACGCGGTAATCGGCACCGCCAGCAGCGAGATGAAGGTGATGAACGGGCCGTAGAAACTGTCGGCAATCAACATGAAGTAAATCGAACCGGCGAAGATCGCCACGATGTCGACGATCACCGCGTGCACGCGCTTGACCTTCAAGCCGAGGGTCAAGGTGGTGAGACCCGCCGAGTACACCGAGAGGTTATTCGACAGCAGCAACCCACCAAACGCCGTGATCAGGTACGGCACGGCCATCCAGGTCGGCAGCATGTCGCGGATTGCGATGATCGGGTCCGTGGCCGAGGCCAGGTCGTTGTTGCCCACCGACAGCAGGCCGCCGAGGGTGATCAGCAGGACCAGCGGAATCCCCGCGCCAAACGCAGCGGATGCCACCAGGCGCACGGCCTTGACGCTGCGGTGCTGGTAGCGCGACATGTCAGCCCCGGCGTTGGCCCAGCCGATACCGGTGCCGGCGGCCATGGTGCCGACGCCGATGATCATTGCGCTCAGCGGCGCCGGGGTGGCGTTGAACACCGCGCTCCAGTCGATGGTGGCGCAGAGGAAGCCGCCGACCAGGATATTCAAGCCGCCAAATACGTAGGTGGCCCACTTCTGGATCACCAACAAGGTCGCGTGGCCGAGGCCGGATACGGCCAGGGTCAGCAATACGAAAATGGCGATGAAGATCAGCGTCAGCACCGGTGCGCTTTTCGCCTCGACCGGCGAATGAAACAGGATCGAACACAATGACAGCAGCACGAAGGCGGCGGTGGTGGTGTTGACGGTTTCCCAGCCCAGGCGCGACATCAGAGACACGATGGTCGGGCCGATATTGCCGCGCACGCCGAAGATCGCGCGCGACAGGGTCAAGCTCGGTGCACGCCCGCGACGGCCGGCAATCGAGATGATGCCTACCACCGCGAAAGAGCCGGCGGCGCCGAGAATGGCGACGATGATCGCCTGCCAGATCGCCAGGCCACGAAACGCCACGAGGGTTGCGCCGAGCGGCAAGCCGAGGATGCTGATATTGGCCGCGAACCACACCCAGAACAGCTGCAGCGGGTGGCCGTTGCACTCGCCTTCAGGGACCGGTTCGATACCGCGTGTTTCCAATTGCCCGGCACTTTGGCCGGAAGAAGTGGTGCTCATGAGGGGTGCTCCTGGTGCCTGTATTGTTGTGGTTGTGGCAGATGCTTAAAGCTTTAATCGGTCGTCCTGACTCAAACACGATTTAATGTGGGAGCTGGCTTGCCTGCGATAGCGGTCATCCAGTTAACAAACTCAGTGACTGAACCACCGCTATCGCAGGCAAGCCAGCTCCCACATTTTTTGATTTGCGGTGCTTAGCGAAGATCAAGCAACCCGTGAACAAGTGGCTGCAAATCCAGGCCATTGACCTGCTTGACCTGCTCAATCATCGCTTCAGGCCAGCACTGCATGCCCAAACACGCACCGAGCATGGCGCCGAGAATCGCGGCGATGGTGTCGGTGTCGCCGCCAAGGCTGGCGGCCAGGCACAAGGCCTCGAAAGCATTCATCGCACCCACCGCCACTTGCTGTGCGAGGGCAAACGACACCACCACCGATTCCTGGGACGCGACTGAGGTGCCGATCAATTCGTACAGCAGGTCGGCAAACAGGGCTTTGTCACCGCTGCCGACGCTCAAGGTCCGCGCCCAACTGATGCGCGTGGAGATGCGCCCACCGGCAATCCAGTGACCATGGCTTTCGGCCTGCTGGGCAAGCTGGGTGCCGATGTTCAGCGCCTCGCCCAGGTCCACGCCGTTGATGCCGGCCGAAACCACGGCCGCAACGGCCGCCGCGCTGGCGATCCCCAGCGAGGTGTTATGGGTAACTTGGCAGGCCTGGATCACCGCCTGGATAAACGGCGCCGGGTCGCTGACATCGGCGGCGATCCCAACAGGCGTAATGCGCATGGCGGCACCATTGGTAGTGCCGTAGCGCCCGGATTCCTCCGGGGTATGGCCGGCGAGAATCATGTCGATGGCGCGCTTGGTCGATGGCCCGAGCAAATCCTGGGAGCCCTTGGCGCGCATCACGGCTTCCCAGTCGATCAGGCGCTGGGCGAGCACCGTCGGTTCGATCTTGCCTTGGCCTTCTACCAGCAACTCGCCGACCAGGATCGCCTGTTCAGTGTCATCGGTAATGGAGCCGGCGGGCATGCTCGGCGCGATGGGCTGGTCGGCGTCGGCATCTTCCAGCGCGGTGATGGCACCGAAGCGCTTTTGTACCTGCTCGCGGCTCAGGGACTGTGTGGGCATGCCTAATGCGTCGCCCAGAGCCAGGCCGTAAAAGGCACCGAGGGCGCGGTTTTGCGCGGTCATTTTGAAGCTCCAAACTGCAGGTGCAGGCGAAAGTGCAGAGGGTCGAGCAAACTTTCGACGTACTCCATGAAACGCTCGCGGCGGTCGTAGGTGGTGCGCGAGGCCTTGAGAAACACCGTACCGGCTGGGCGACCGAGCAGCTCGGCGTCTGCATCGCTCAACGGCTCGGCGCCGATCCATTGGTCACCTTCGGCGCCGATGTAGCCGTAGGCGGCCAGCGTGATGGTCAGGGAATTGTCGATCAGGCCGACGCGGGGCAGGCTTTCCAGGCTACCGATGGCAGGCATCAGCGAGCGCTCCAGGGACACCGCAGTGCCATCCGTGGTGCGGCGACGGCGGTCAAGGGCGATGAACTGGTCGCTGCCGAAACGGCTGAGGAGGTCGGGGCGGGTCACGGCTTCCAGGCGCAGGATGTCGGTGGTCACCCGCGCGCCGGAGTCGGCCAAGGCCTGGGCCCAGCCGCTGCGTTGGTCGAGCACTATGCCGTCAAAGGTGACGATGGAGCCTACACCGCTCTGGGTGGCGATGTAGTTACGGCGTTTGAGCTCAGCCAGGGCTTCGCGCAAGGTGCCACGGCTGACCGCGAACTCCTCGGCCAGTTGATGCTCGCCCGGCAACAGGAAACCGTCGGCCATCACCCCATCCTCGATACGGCGGATGAGCTCGTCGACGACGCGTTTTTTCTTATCAAATCGGACATGTCTAATCATGTACAAATTGATAACCGAAAGCGCCCAATTACAGCAAGCGAATTATTTCAGAAAGATGAAAAGGCTGGCCTCAGGGCTCCAGGCCAATGCGGAAAAACTCCCCGCCGCTCCATACGCCCAGCCAGTTTTGACCATTGATCGGACGGCTGACCGCCAGTTCGACCAATTGGTAAAACACATTGCGATGCACGAGGGCTTCGAGGTTGGTGCGCACCCGCAGATAAGGCGCAGGTTCCTGGGTGACCGGGTCAATGACTACCCGCAACGGGTGTTCGAGGCCGGCCTCGATCTGATCATCAACATTGGTGGTAAAACGCAGCACCTGGTTTTCGCCCTGCCCCTCCACTTCCAGGGTTACGGCGACAAACGGCGCGTCATCGACGCTGATGCCGACTTTTTCCACGGGAGTGATCAAGAAATAATCATCGCCATCGCGGCGGATGATGTTGGAAAACAGTTTGACCATCGGCTTACGCCCGATTGGCGTGCCCTGATAGAACCAAGTGCCGTCGCGGGCGATGCGCATGTCGATATTGCCGCAAAAATCCGGGTTCCACAGATGCACCGGCGCCGGCCCCTTGCCCTTGGGCAGTTGCGCCAACAGATCGTTGGCCTTGGCGGTATCGGTCATGGAAATCTCCTGTTTTTTACTGATCGCTCATGCCCAGCAGGCCTCGTGCATATTGCGCCAGAGGGCGGGCAATCAGATCTTGGGGCCTATTGTCGTGGAACGTCAGTAAACCGCCACGACTGCGAATACGTGCAGTATCAATCAAATACTGGGTGCTGGTCTCGATCAACATGATCTGGATGACGCCGCTGTCCAGACCCACACGGTCAAGGGCCTGCTGATCAGTCCACTCATCGGCGTTGCCAATCCGGTCATCGGCTGCCGCAAAACGGCAGTACAGCAGGTAATGCGCCCCGGCCGCACGGGCTTCGGACATCGCCTGTTCCAGGCCTTCCGGCTGACGTGCGCGCCGCACCATGGGGAAATATTCGACGAAACCGTTGAAGGCTTCCTCAGCCACCACGTTTGGTCGCGGGTACGCGCTGCCGGGCGGCACAAAGGCGCCCTGGGCGATGAACACAAAGGAGTCCGGCTGTATGCGAACCGAGGCGGTACGGCGGGTATCGCTGTGGTCCAGCAACCCGGCGTCGCTCATCTGATAACGGGTGCCTTCGGCCATATCGCTGACGGTCATGCAACCACTCAGCGTCAACGACGCCAGCAACAAAACCAGACTACGCATCCTAATCCTCCAGAAGCCGGTGACGGAAAACCGGCGAATGGGCACGTGATGCAGAATCCGCGCCATTCGGCAGCGCTGCAAATAAAATGTGGGAGGCACTTGTGTGGGAGCCGGGCTTGCCCGCGATGCAGGCGCCTCGGTGTGTCAGTGACACCGAGCTGATGCTATCGCAGCGGTGCGACGATTCGACAAGCCAGCTCCCACACAAGCCCGCTCCCACAGGGTTGTGCGCCAGCTTGGGCTAACCGCCGATGATCTTCATGATGGTGGCACCGCCGGAGAAAGCCACTTCCTGTTTGTCACCCAACGCCTTCATCAACAGCCCTTGCAACGCCGGTAACGCTTGGTGGCGCGGCTGGTCGAGCAGGTCGCCGACATAGTGACGGTTACTCGACGACAAGCAGCCATGCAACCAACCGGTCGACGACAAGCGTAGCCGCGAGCAGGTACGGCAGAACGGCACGCTTTCGTTGGCAATCACGCCGAAGAAGCCTTTGCCCGGTACTTCGTAGCGCACCGCGGTTGCGTCCACGGGGGCATTGGCTTGCAGGTACTCGTGATGCTCGCCAATCAGGCTCAGCAGCTGCTGCAGGCTGACGAATTGTTGCAGGAAGGCGTTGGAGTCCTTGGCCAGATGGCCCATGCGCATCAGTTCGATGAAGCGCAGCTCATAGCCACGCTCCAGGCAGTAATCGAGCAGCGGCATTACCTGATCGAGGTTTTGCCCGCGCAACGGCACCATGTTGACCTTGATCTTGATCCCGGCGGCGCGGGCCTGGTCCATGCCATCGAGCACGGTGGCCAGGTCACCGCCACGGGCAATACTGCGGAAGGCGTCGGCGTCCAGGGTGTCGAGAGAGACGTTGATGCGACGAATGCCGGCATCCACCAGCAATGGCAGTTTGCGCGCCAACAGTTGGCCGTTAGTGGTCAGGCTGATATCACTGAGGCCCATGCCGCCCACTGCGCCCATGAAGGCTTCCAGCTTAGGGCTCACCAGCGGCTCGCCGCCCGTGATGCGCAGGCGCTCGATGCCCGCCGCTTCGATCAGATACGCCACGCCACGGGCCATGGCCTCGGCCGAGAGTTCGTCCTGGGCAGCCACCAGCCGCTTGCCGTTAGGCACGCAGTAGGTACACGCGTAATTGCAGGCTGAGGTCAGGCTGATCCGCAAATTGCGAAACCGCCTGCCTTGACGATCAACGATCATGGATCACTCCGGCAGAAGATGATTCGGGCGCGCTAAAAACTGACTTATAAATCAGCTTTTAGCAAGGTCCTTGCCTGAGTATATTCCTGGGGTACTGCAACTGGCAGTAAATCATTGCGCCATCACTGTCGGGAATAGCTTAAGTAGCGGGGGTTTCACCGCTCTTCGGCTCAGCGCTGGGCAGTTCGGTGCTGTGCTTGCGCTTGTTGCCCATGCGCACGCCGATGTCCATCAGAAACTGGAAGAAACCTTCCTGATCTTCCAGCACATTGCTCCAGAACGGCGAGTGGTACAGCGCCACGGCGCCGTGCACCAAGGCCCAGGCGGCGCAGTAGTGGAAATACGGCGGCACGTCTTCAAGCTTGCCTTCGCTGATGCGGCCCTTGATCAGCAAGGTCAGGCGTTCGAAGTTCGAGGCGCGGATCTTGTGCAGTTCCTCGACCATTTCCGGCACTTGATGGCCCTTGACCACCTTCTCTTCCAGGCGGTCGAACAGCCGGTAGCGCTGCGGGTCACGCATGCGGAACTCGAAGTAGGCCCGGGACAAGGCTTCCTTGTCCTTGTCGACATCGGCCGAATGCAGCAGCTCGTTCAAGTCGCGCTCGTAGTCGAGCATCAGGCGCAGGTAGATCTCGGCCTTGGATTTGAAGTGCTTGTAGATCGTGCCTTTACCGATACCCACGGCATCCGCAATCATCTCGACGGTGACGCTGTCTTCACCTTGTTCGAGGAACAGCTTGAGTGCGGTGTCGAGAATTTCCTGTTCACGGCGGCGAAACTCACGGACCTTACGGGGTTCTTTTTGCATGGGGGAGAGGTCTGCAGAGGTCAATATGGGAGGGTTGCGCAGGGCCATTGATACGTGGCGATACGATTTACCCAGTGCGAGGGATTATCCCGACTGAACAGTCGTTGGGCAACGCCTATGTGAACCCGTTATGCACTTAACTTTCAGCGCGCCAACGTTTTCGCCCTTCTCAGTCAGAAACAATACGCACAAATGACACCCGTGCACCTGCACAATGAGAACTCAAGCGAAGCGCGCGTATTCCAAATCTGTTTAAAAAACGATCAGATGCGACTGGACTGAATGGGATACTGATCAATACTTGAACTGTCGACGTGGCATCTCCCCCAAGTGACGCGTCGACCTGGGTACCGACGGACTGTGTGCCCTTGTTTTACTCCTAATGGTCTTAGCCCGGATTCACCCCCCCAGAACCCGGGTTTTTTTTGCCTGCGATTTGGCCGTGTCAGCCCGCCACGTGAGCCTGCGGGAACAGGCGCTTGAAGTTGTCGGTGGTCTGCTCGGCAAAGCGCTCGTACGACTCCCCCCGCAGCATCGCCAGGTAATCCGCCACGTCACGTACATATTCCGGCAAGTTCGGCTTGCCGCGATGGGGAATGGGCGCCAGGTACGGCGAATCGGTTTCCACCAACAGACGATCAGCCGGCACTTGGCGCGCCACGTCGCGCAGCGCATCGGCGTTGCGGAAGGTGACGATACCCGACAGGGAAATGTAGAAACCCAGGTCCAGGGCCGCCTTGGCCATGTCCCAGTCTTCGGTAAAGCAGTGCAGCACACCGGCCTGGGGCAACGCCGCCTCACGCAGCAGGGTCAGGGTGTCGGCGCGGGCGCCACGGGTGTGGACGATCACCGGTTTGCCGGTTTGCTGGGCGGCTTGCAGGTGCAGGCGGAAAGAAGCCTGCTGCAATTCGGCGGCTTCGGGCTCGTAGTGGTAATCCAGGCCGGTTTCGCCAATCGCCACCACACGTGGATGGTTGAGTTCACCCAGCAGCCAATCGAGGGCGGGGGCTTCACCGGGTTTGAGGTCCAGCGGGTGGATACCGACCGAGCAATCGACATCGGCATACCGCTCAGCCAGCGCCTTGACGTCGGCGGCGTTCTCGGCGCTCACGCCGATGCACAGGAAGTGCCCTACCCCACGCTGGCGCGCCGCTTGGAGGGCGGCGTCGAGCGAGCCGCCATGCTGGGCAAGGTCGAGGCGATCAAGGTGGCAATGGGAATCTACGAGCATAGGAATTTACAACTTAGTCCGGTAAAGATGAGCTACGCAAAGTGTCTGGCCAACGATACACCCGTCGACCACGGAAATTAACGCCGGCCGAGCAAGCCGACCCACTGCACCAGCAATGCTTCGAGCAACAGCACGCGGTTGAGGTTGGCTTTGCCAAGGACTTTTTGGCGCTGGGCCAGAATCCAGTCCTGGATGTTCAGCACCTTGTCCTGTGCACTCTTCTGCGCGAGGTACTGCACCACCTTGCGCATGTCCGGCAAGCCCAGGCCATGTTCATCCTGGGTCAACTGGTAGCGCAGGATCAGGCTCGACCAATCGCAAAACCAGTCGAACAGCAGCAACAACGGAATATCCTTCCAGGCGCCTTCAGCCAGTTGGGTCGCGGACTGCTCTTGCTTGAGCAGCTTTTTCACGCCATCCACCACCAGTGCGCGTTGCTCGCGCACGCCTTGGGCGTGCAGCTTCACCGCCGCCAGGGGTGAACCGGCCGCCAGGGTGAGCAGTTCGACCCGCTCGTCTTCGGCACAATCCGGTAGCGCCTGCGCCAGCCACTGCAAGCTCATGGCCTCGCTCGGCAACGGGCAGGCCTGCTGCACGCAGCGGCTGCGAATGGTCGGCAACAAGCGGCTGGACTGGTGGCTCACCAGCAACAGCACCGTATCGCCCGACGGTTCTTCCAGGCTCTTGAGCAAGGCGTTGGCGGCGTTGATGTTCATCGCCTCCACCGGCTCGATCAGCACCACCTTGCGCCCACCCATTTGCGCGGTCTGCACCACGAAGCTGACGAGGTCACGCACCTGGTCGACCTTGATCGCCTTGTCGGCTTCCTCGGGCTCCAGCAGGTAGTTGTCGGGGTGGCTGCCGGCCTTGAGCAGCAGGCAGGATTTGCACGCACCGCAGGCTTCCAGATTGACCGGGCGCTGGCACAGCAGGCTGGCCATCAAGCGCTCGGCCAAGGCACGCTTGCCGATACCCGCAGGCCCATGCAGCAGATAGGCGTGGGCGTGCTGAGCACGGCCGGCCAATTGCTGCCACAGGCTGTCTTGCCACGGATAGGCTTCAGCCACGGGCACGCTCCAGGAGGTTGGGCAACAGGGCGTCGATGGCCTGCTGTACCTGTGCCAGCGGCTGGGCCGCGTCCAACAGGTGATAACGCGCAGGCTCTGCCTTGGCGCGCGCGAGGAACGCACTGCGCACGGCGTCGAAGAAGGTCCGGCCTTCAAGCTCGAAGCGGTCAAGGCGACCGCGAGCACTGGCGCGCGCCATGCCCACTTCCACCGGCAGGTCGAACAACAACGTCAAGTCAGGGCGCAAATCGCCCTGGACGAAGGTTTCCAAGGTAGCGATGCGCGCCAGGGACAAACCCCGGCCACCGCCCTGATACGCGTAGGTCGAATCGGTAAAACGGTCGCAAATCACCACGGCGCCACGTGCCAGTGCCGGGCGAATCACTTCGGCCAGGTGCTGGGCGCGGGCGGCAAACACCAGCAGCAGCTCGGTGTCCGGGTTCATCTGTTCTTCACCCGGGGCCAGCAGCACGTCACGAATGCGTTCGGCCAGCGGCGTGCCACCGGGCTCACGGGTCAACACCACTTCGATGCCTTCGACGCGCAAGCGCTCGGCCAGGTAATCGCGGTTGGTGCTTTTGCCGGCGCCTTCCGGGCCTTCCAGGGTAATAAACAAGCCAGTCACAGGCAGTCCTTAGTCAGAGTCATTGCGAGCTTTGCGGTGAGGCGGTATCCGGCGCAGGCTCGACGGGCTTTTCAACCGGCGCTTCGGTCGGCGCATCGACAGAGGGCGCCGCCTCTTCCAGCGGCTTCACCGCCGGCGCCGGGCTGGAGCGGTAATCGGCACGGCGCTTGAGCTGAAACTCGCGCACGGCGGCATTATGCGCATCCAGGTCATCGGAGAAAATATGGCTGCCATCGCCACGGGCAACGAAATACAGGCTGCTGCCCGGCACCGGGTTCAACGCGGCATGGATCGCCTCGCGGCCGACCATGGCAATCGGCGTCGGGGGCAGGCCGGCGATCATGTAGGTGTTGTAAGGGTTGGCTTCCTTGAGGTGCGCACGGGTCAACTTGCCGTTGTAGCGCTCGCCTAAACCGTAGATCACCGTCGGGTCGGTCTGCAGCAGCATGCCGATCTTCATGCGCCGCACGAACACGCCGGCGATTTGCCCGCGCTCTTGCGGCACGCCGGTCTCCTTCTCTACCAGAGAAGCCATGATCAGCGCTTGGTAAGGGTCGGTGTAGGGCGCATCGGCAGCACGCTTGCTCCACTCCTGGGCGAGCACATCATCCAGGCGGTTGTAGGCTTTTTTCAGGAATTCGACGTCGGTCATGCCACGCACGAAGCGGTAGGTATCCGGGAAGAACCGCCCTTCGGGGAACACACCGGGGTGACCGAGCTTGTCCATCACGTCACTGTCGCTCAGGCCCGACAGGGTCTGCACGATCTTTTCATGCTTGGCCAGGGCCGAACGCACCTGACGGAAGTTCCAGCCTTCCACCAGCGTCAGGCTGTATTGCACCACTTCGCCGCGTTGCCACAGGCCGATCAAGCCTTCGGCGGTGAGGCCTGGGGTCATGCGGTATTCACCACTGTGCAACGGCTGGCCGTCGAGGTTGAAGCGCCAGTACAGGCGCAACCAGAAGGCGCCATCGAGCACGCCTTCGTTTTCCAGGCGATTGAAAGTGCCCGTCGGGGTCGACCCGGCAGGCACATCCAGCAATTGTTCCTGGGTCAGATTCAGGGGCTGCTTCAGCGCAGAGTCGAGCTTCCAGGCCGAGAAGCCCAGCAGCAAGCCTGCCGAGACCAGGCCGATCTGCAGCAGTAAAACCAGTTTTCGTATCAACTCAAATATCCAATAGCGCGCGAACAATGCCCTGCAGTTTACGGGTGAGTGGCCCAACCGACCAGCTCATCGCAGCGCAACCACGCACCGGCCAAATGCCATAGACGCTGTTGCACACAAAGACTTCGTCGGCCTGCTGTAATTGCTCAAGGCTGATGTCGGCCACGGCCAGCGGGATGCCCAGCACTTGCGCCTGTTCCAGAAGCTCGGCGCGCATGACCCCGGCAACCCCGCAACGATTCAGATCAGCGGTCAGTAACATGCCGTTGCGCACCAGGAACAGGTTGCTGAACACGCCCTCGATGACGCGACCGGACATATCCAGCATCAATCCTTCGGCATGCTCGGCGTCCTGCCACTCAGCACGGGCGATGACTTGTTCCAGGCGGTTAAGGTGCTTGAGACCGGCGAGCAACGGCTGCTCGGCCAAGCGGGTGGCGCACGGAAACAGGCGGATGCCGTCGGTTCCATGCGCGGGAGGATAAGTAGCGGGCGGATTGCCCTGCAAGATACGGCGCACCGGGGCGCCTGGGTTGATGCCATAACCGCGCAGGCTGTCGCCGCGGGTGAGGATCAACTTGAGAACACCGTCACCCAGGGCGGCGGCATAAGCCAGCACTTCGTTGCGGATCAGCGTATGATCCGCCACCAAGGCAAGGCGCCCGCAACCCTCATCAAGGCGTTGCAGGTGGCGGTCGAGCAGCACAGGCCGCCCGGCCTTGACGGCGATGGTTTCAAACAACCCATCGCCATACGCCAGGCCGCGATCTTTCAGGGGCACGCTGCCCGCTGGCTGACCGTCGACCCAGCTGTGCATCATTCAGCGAACCGGCGGAACACCAGCGAGCCGTTGGTGCCACCAAACCCGAACGAGTTGGAGATCACCACGTCGATCGGCATCGGCTGCGCTTCGTGAGGCACGAAGTTCAGGTCGCAGCCTTCGTCCGGCTCATCGAGGTTGATGGTCGGCGGAGCGACCTGATCCTTGATGGCCATCACACTGAAGATCGCCTCGACCGCGCCCGCCGCACCCAACAGGTGGCCGGTCATGGACTTGGTGGAGCTGACCGCCAGCTTGTAGGCGTGCTCGCCGAACACCGACTTGATCGCTTCGGCTTCCGCCAAATCGCCGGTCGGGGTCGAGGTGCCGTGGGCGTTGATGTACTGCACCTGGTCGGCGTTGACCTTGGCATCACGCAACGCGTTGGTGATGCAACGTGCAGCACCGGCACCGTCGGACGGCGGCGAAGTCATGTGGTAGGCGTCACCGCTCATGCCAAAGCCAATCAGCTCGGCGTAGATGGTGGCACCGCGCGCCTTGGCGTGTTCCAACTCTTCCAGCACCAGGGCACCGGCGCCGTCGGACAGCACAAAACCGTCACGGCCCTTGTCCCACGGACGGCTGGCGCGCGTCGGCTCATCATTGCGGGTCGACAGCGCACGGGACGCGCCGAAGCCGCCCATGCCCAGGCCACAGGCGGCCATTTCGGCGCCACCGGCGATCATCACGTCAGCTTCGTCATAGGCGATGTTGCGTGCCGCCATGCCGATGCAGTGAGTGCCTGTGGTGCATGCCGTAGCAATGGCGTAGTTAGGCCCCTGTGCACCCAAGTGGATGGACAGAAAACCGGAAATCATATTGATGATCGAGCCCGGTACGAAGAACGGTGAAATTCGACGGGGGCCGGAATCGTGCAGCGTGCGGCTGGTTTCTTCGATATTGGTCAAACCGCCAATACCCGAACCCATGGCCACGCCGATGCGTTCACGGTTGGCGTCGGTGACTTCCAGGCCGGCATTACGCACCGCCTGAAAACCGGCTGCCAGGCCGTATTGAATGAACAGGTCGAGTTTGCGGGACTCTTTGATCGAGAGATATTCCTCGACATTAAAACCCTTTACCGAGCCGCCAAAACGGGTGGAATAGGCAGAAAGGTCCGTGTGTTCGATCAGACCAATACCACTGTGGCCAGCCAGAATGCCCTGCCAACTGCTTGGCACATCCGTGCCCAGTGGCGACAACATACCCATACCGGTGACTACGACGCGTCTACGCGACACAGCACTCTCCTTTTTCTAATGACGACACTTCGCTTGCACGCTCAATTTTCATCTGAGCTAAAGAAAAAACCGCACGCCGTTACAGCAGTGCGGTTTTTCCCTAACAGCAAGCGACGACTACAAACTATTACGCCTGGTGGCTAGTAACGTAGTCGATAGCAGCTTGAACAGTAGTGATTTTTTCAGCTTCTTCGTCCGGGATTTCGGTCTCGAATTCCTCTTCCAGAGCCATCACCAGCTCAACGGTGTCAAGGGAATCGGCACCCAGGTCTTCTACGAAGGAAGCGCTGTTGGTCACTTCTTCTTCTTTAACGCCCAGTTGCTCGGCGACGATTTTCTTGACGCGTTCTTCGATGGTGCTCATACCTTGTTTAACTCCTAATGGACAAATTCAGGCAGCTGGCCAGTGGGTAAGTGTATAGAAAGCCATTTCAGCTTTTCAACTGAAAGCTTCACCCTGTACCCGGTCGGCCACCTGCCTATAAATTAAGTTGCAGCTTTATAACGGATTTTAGACAGCTCGTATGACATTTTTTTGAAGCGATCCGTCACAATTTAACTCATGTACATCCCGCCGTTCACCGGGATTGTAGCCCCAGTCACGTATGCCGCACCGTCCGATGCCAGGAAAGTGACCACATTCGCGATCTCTTGAGCCTGGCCCAGACGGCCCAGCGGAATCTGCGTCAGCAAGGCTTCACGCTGTGCTTCGGGCAGTTCGCGGGTCATATCGGTGTCGATGAACCCTGGGGCCACCGAGTTGACCGTAATCGACCGCGAGCCGACTTCACGGGCCAATGCACGGCTGAAACCTTCCAGACCGGCTTTGGCCGCGGCGTAGTTTACTTGGCCTGCGTTGCCCATGGCACCCACTACGGAGCCAATATTGATAATTCGACCCCAACGCGCCTTGGTCATGCCGCGCAAAACACCCTTGGACAGGCGAAACAGACTGTTCAAGTTGGTATCGACCACGTCGTACCACTCGTCGTCTTTCATGCGCATCATCAGGTTATCGCGAGTAATACCGGCGTTGTTCACCAGAATAGCCGGTGCGCCGAACTGTGCAGTGATTTCAGCCAGGACAGCGGCAACCGACTCGTCACTGGTCACGTTCAGCTCAAGGCCGGTGCCTTGAACGCCGTTTTCCTTCAAGGTGGCGGCGATACGCTCGGCACCCGAGGCGGACGTGGCGGTGCCGATGACGATGGCGCCCTGACGACCCAGTTCCAGGGCGATCGCCTGGCCAATGCCACGGCTTGCGCCGGTAACCAGTGCAACTTTACCTTGCAGACTCATGCAGGCTTCTCCTAATTCAGGGTTCAGAGTTCAGGCCAGTGCCGCGCGAGCGGCAGCGAAGGCATCCGGGGTATTCAGGTTGGCTGTCGACACGCCATCGGCGCAGCGCTTGTTCAGGCCGGCCAGGACTTTGCCCGGGCCACACTCGACAAGCGTGGTGGCGCCATTGGCGGCCAGGGTCTGCACCGATTCAACCCAGCGCACAGGCTTGTAGAGCTGCTCCAGCAGGTCGCGCTTGAGGGTGTCGAGATCAGCAGCGATGCCCGCGCTGACGTTCTGCACCAGCGGGATCTGCGGCGCCTGCCACTGGATGGCGGCGATGGACTCGGCAAATCGCTCGGCGGCCGGGCGCATCAGCTCACAGTGGGATGGCACGCTAACCGGCAATGGCAGGGCGCGCTTGGCACCACGGGCCTTGCAGCCTTCGATGGCACGCTCAACCGCCGCCTTGGCACCGGCGATCACCACCTGGCCTGGGGAGTTGAAGTTCACTGCGCTGACCACTTCGCCTTGAGCCGCTTCGGCGCAGGCTTCGATCACCACAGCATCGTCCAGGCCCAGGATAGCGGCCATGCCGCCCTGCCCGGCCGGAACGGCTTCCTGCATCAGTTGGCCACGACGCTCGACCAGCTTGACCGCTTCACCGAGGGTCAGGCTGCCCGCAGCCACCAAGGCGCTGTATTCGCCCAGGCTGTGACCGGCCACGTAAGCCGGGCGCGCGCCGCCTTCGGCCAGCCACAAGCGCCACAGGGCGATCGAAGCGGTCAGGATGGCAGGCTGGGTTTTATCAGTTTGATTGAGCTGCTCTTCCGGCCCCTGCTGGGTCAGCGCCCACAGGTCGTAACCCAGGGCATCGGAAGCTTCCTTGAAGGTTTCCAGGATCAGCGGATGTTGCGCGCCCAGCTCGGCCAACATGCCGAGGGACTGCGAACCCTGCCCTGGAAAGACGAATGCGAGGGATGTAGACATGTAACAAGCCCCTAATGATCTGGTCGTCAAAATAAACGCCCCCGATTTTGAGATGAACCCAAGGGTGGGAGCGCACGAAACTGACAGATTGGATGGTCAATTGAACTGGCCGGTCACATTTAAGCACTCCCGGGCCGATTCGCCTAAGGCAACAGATCCTCAAGACGGCCGCGCAGGCGTTGCGGGAGGTTTTCCTGGATCTCGATCAGCGCCCGCGCAATCGCACTTTGAAAGCCTTGCACGCCCGCCGAACCATGGCTTTTCACCACAATGCCCTGCAACCCCAAAAAGCTCGCCCCGTTGTGCCGCGCCGGCGCCAGGTCAGCCTGCAAGCGACGCATCAACGGCAGCGCCAAGGCGCCGACCATGCGTGAGGCCAGGTTCTGCTTGAACAAAGCCTCGATACGCGCGGCGATCATGGTCGCCAGGCCTTCGCTGGACTTGAGCAGGATATTGCCGACAAACCCGTCACACACCACCACATCGGCTTCGCCCCGGTACACACCGTCGCCTTCGACAAAGCCGATGTAGTTCAGGCCCCGCGCACCTTGCAATAACGTGGCGGCGAGCTTGACCTGTTGGTTGCCCTTGATGTCTTCGGTGCCGATATTCAGCAACGCCACCCGCGGGCGGGTCACGCCCAATGCCTCAGCGGCCACCGAGCCCATCACGGCGAACTGGAACAGGTGCTCGGCACTGCAATCGACGTTCGCGCCCAGGTCCAGCAGCTGGCAATAGCCTTTCTGCGTGGGGATTGCCGCGACCATCGCCGGCCGGTCAATCCCGGGCAGCGTCTTGAGCACATGCCGCGACAACGCCATCAGGGCCCCGGTATTGCCAGCACTGACACAGGCTTGCACCTTGCCATCGCGCAACAATTCAAGGGCCACCCGCATTGACGAGTCGGGCTTGCCACGCAGGGCTGCCGCCGGCTTGTCATCCATGCTGATGGTTTCGCTGGCTGGCGTAATCGTCAGGCGCGCGCGATCCACCGCCGGATGGCTGGCAATCAGTTCTTCAAGAAGGGTGGGTTGACCGACGAGGGTCAGGTGCAGCGAGGGCGTTGCAGACAGGCTGGCAATGCAGGCCTGAACAATGCTGCGGGGACCGAAGTCCCCGCCCATTGCGTCAATCGCGATGACTTGAGCAGACAAGTGATTACTCGTCAGCGCCCTTGTCGATCACTTTACGACCACGGTATACACCTTCTGGCGATACGTGGTGACGCAGGTGAATTTCACCGGTGGTTTTTTCTACAGACAGAGTGCTTGCCGTCAGGGCATCGTGCGAACGACGCATGTCACGGGCAGAGCGGGATTTTTTGTTCTGCTGAACAGCCATAATTGATTAACTCCTAAACGTTTGGGTCACGCTTTAACTGCGCCAATACACTGAACGGGTTGGACCGCGTTACCTCGTCCTCGCTCGGCTCGGCCTCGTCATCGAGACCCTCCGGCTGCTGGCATTCTTCCGGATGATGAGCAGGCACAATGGGCAAGGCGAGCAGAAGCTCTTCCTCGATCAGTGCATGCAGATCCAAAGGATCTTCGCCCAGTTCCAGCACGTCATAACCTTTCGGCAACGACTGGGTATTCGCACCCTCTTTCATCACAGCGTAACTGCATTCGCTGTGAATCGGCAGGGTGACCAGCTCAAGACAACGCTGGCAAACCATTTTGACTTCGGTGTCGATAAAACTGTGAATTACCACAGATTTACGTTCATCTCGTTCAAAAACGAATTTCGCCTGCACCGTACCGACAGTGTCGGAAAGCGGGTCGCAGAGTCTCTCCAAATCGGCCAGCAGCAATTCACCTTGAAGGGTGGTGCCACGATCTGCCAATTTGCGCGGGTCAACGTGAGGTGGAATCGGGTCATTCAACATAGGCGCAGCATTATAGGGATGCACCCAGCCATGTCAAAGGAAATTCAGCCCTGTGCGTCAGCGGGTCGCCTCGCTAGAATCTCCAACTGCCTTAAGGAGACGCCCATGCTGCCTTTATTACTCGCATCCAGCTCGGTTTATCGCCGGGAATTGCTGAGCCGCCTGCACCTGCCATTCATCTGCAGCTCGCCGGACATCGACGAAAGCCATCGCGAAAATGAATCCGCCATCGAGCTGGTCAAACGCCTGGCTGAAGAGAAAGCCCGCGCCCTCGCCGGCAGCCATCCAGGGCACCTGATCATCGGCTCGGACCAGGTGGCCGCACTGGACGGGCGAATCATCGGCAAACCCCACACCTTCGAAAATGCCCGCGAACAATTGCTGGCGGCCAGCGGCAAGCGCGTGAGCTTCCTCACCGGTCTGGCACTACTTAACAGCGAGACCGGGCACTGCCAGGTCGACTGCGTGCCGTTTACCGTGCAGATGCGCGTATTGGACGTGGAGCGCATCGAGCGCTACCTGCGTATCGAGCAGCCGTACGACTGCGCCGGCAGCTTCAAGGCCGAAGGCCTGGGTGTGAGCCTGTTTCAGACCACTGAAGGGCCGGACGCCACTAGCCTGATAGGCTTACCGCTGATTCGCTTGGTGGACATGCTGCTGGCTGAAGGCGTGCAAATCCCTTAGGCCCACCACAAAACCAAATGTGGGAGCGGGCTTGCTCGCGAAGGCGGCGTATCAGTCAATACATCTGTAACTGATCCACCGTATTCGCGAGCAAGCCCGCTCCCACATTTTGATTTACGACAAAATTGAAATCTCAGCGCAAGGTCGGGCCTTGGAAACCCATATACAGCGCCAGCTTTTCAGCCACGCTGGCGCCGAGCTTCTTGGAGAAACGATCAAACGGCGATTCCTCAACCGTGAAGTCCACCAGCTCCTTCTCGCCAATCACATCCCGCGCCACCGAACTGGCACTGCCCAACCCATCGATCAAGCCCAGCGGCAACGCCTGCTCACCCGACCACACCAGCCCGGAGAACAACTCCGGATGGTCTTTATCTTTCAGACGATCGCCACGCCCCTGCTTTACGCTGGCAATGAACTGACGGTGGGTGGTGTCGAGCACGCCCTGCCAGAATTGGGTTTCATCGGCCTTTTGCGGCTGGAACGGGTCCAGGAACGACTTGTGCTCACCCGAGGTGTAGGTGCGACGCTCCACACCGAGCTTTTCCATGGTGCCGACAAAGCCGTAGCCCGCCGCTGTCACACCAATGGAGCCAACCAGGCTGGCCTTGTCGGCGTAGATCTGGTCCGCGGCGCTGGCAATGTAGTAGGCACCCGAGGCGCCCAGATCAGAGATCACTGCGTACAGCTTGGTATCGGGGTGCAGTGCGCGCAGGCGGCGAATCTCGTCATACACATAGCCCGACTGCACCGGGCTGCCGCCCGGGCTGTTGATACGCAGAATCACAGCCTTGACCTTGGGGTCGTCAAACGCGGCCCGCAGGCTGCTGACGATATTGTCGGCACTGGCGGACTCCTTGTCGGCAATCACCCCACGCACTTCGATCAACGCAGTGTAATGGCTGCCACGGGTGGCGCTTTTCTCCATGTCCATCAGCGGGCTGAACAGCGCCAGCATGCCGAGCAGGTAAACAAAGGTCAGCAGCTTGAAGAAAATCCCCCAACGCCGCGAACGGCGCTGCTCCTGGACGCCAGCCAGGAGCGTTTTCTCCAGCAGCTTCCAGCTTTTATCATCACCACTCTCGGCCTTTTCGGGCGCTTTCCACTCATCACTCATGCCATCAACCCCAGCAAAGACTTATTGGGCCCGGCTGAGCCAGGCCTGCAGTTCAGAAAAATGATCAATCGTCAGCCGCGGTTCGTATTGCTGCAAAGCCTCGGCAGCCTGCGCGCCGTAGCTGACCGCCACACTGTCCATGCCTGCGTTGCGCGCCATCATCAGGTCGAAGGACGCGTCGCCCACCATCAAGGCCTGGCGCGGCGCTACGCCGCAATGCGCCAGGATCTGCTCCAGCATCAGAGGATGGGGTTTGCTGGCGGTTTCATCTGCGGCGCGAGTGATGTCGAAATAGTCTTCAAAGCCATGCGCCTTGAGCACCCGATCAAGCCCGCGACGCGCCTTGCCGGTGGCCACGGCCAGGTGATAGCCCTCGGCGCGCAACGCTTGCAGCGACTGCACTACACCGTCGAACAACGGCGAAGGCGTGGCCTCCAGCGCAATATAGTGATCAGCGTAATGGTCGCGGAAGGTCACCAGCTCAGCGTCGCTGATTTGGGGGTACAAGGTACGGATCGCCTCAGGCAAACCCAGGCCGATAATGCCTTTTACCGCCAGATCAGTGCACAACTCGAAGCCCGAGCGGGTCGAGGCTGCGTGCATTGAATCGACGATCCGACCAATGGAATTACACAGGGTGCCGTCCCAGTCAAAAATCAGCAGCTTGTAATCAAGGTGCGACACTCAAACGCTCCACGGTCTTGGCCCACATCTCATCGACCGGCGCCTGCAGCTTCAACTCGCCACCATCGGGCAACGGCACCGTGAGCATGTAGGCGTGCAGGAACAGGCGCTTACCGCCCAGGTCGCGAATTTCCTTGGAGAAATCCTCGTCACCGTACTTGGTGTCGCCGGCAATGCAGTGGCCTGCGTGCAGGGTGTGCACACGAATCTGGTGGGTACGCCCGGTCACCGGCTTAGCCTCGACCATGGTCGCGAAGTCGCCGAAGCGGCGCAGCACCTTGAACAGGGTCAGGGCTTCTTTGCCCTCCTCGTCCACCTCGACCATGCGCTCGCCGGAGCGCAGGTTGCTCTTCTGCAACGGCGCACGAACACTCTTGATGGAACTGGCCCAGTTGCCGCGCACCAGCGCCATGTAGCGCTTGTCGACACCATCGCCACGCAGGGCGGTGTGCAGGTGGCGCAACATGCTGCGTTTTTTGGCGATCATCAACAGGCCGGACGTGTCGCGGTCCAGGCGGTGGACCAGCTCCAGCTCCTTGGCGTCCGGGCGCAACTGACGGAAGGCTTCGATCACGCCGAACGTCAGGCCGCTGCCGCCGTGCACCGCAATGCCGCAGGGCTTGTTGATCACGATCAGCTTGTTATCTTCGAAGACAATCGACGCCTCAAGCCGCTGCAGCAGGCCCTGAGCCAGCGGCACGGGCTCGTCACGTTCAGGCACACGCACCGGCGGCACACGGACGATATCGCCCGCCTGCAGCTTGTACTCGGGCTTGATGCGGCCCTTGTTCACGCGCACTTCGCCTTTACGCAAAATGCGGTAAATCAGGGTCTTGGGCACGCCTTTGAGCCTGGCCAGGAGAAAATTGTCGATGCGTTGGCCGGCATATTCCGGCGAGACCTCGAGCAGCTGGACGCTGGGGGTCTGGGGGGCGGTAGTCGTCATGCCGGCGATGATAACAATTTTTATGGAATTGAAGCACTTAATCATTGCTGCTATAGTCGCGAACGCCGCCAAAAGCGGCCTGGACAGAGGACTTGCGGCAAACTGCCGGCCCTGACCATCGCAATTCATCAGGACGCGAGGCCGTCCTACGGGGCTTTCGCCACCTTGGAAGGCTCGAGATTGTAACAAGCGCAGGTGACATGAGGCCTGAAGCGAGTGCAGAAAGCAGAGTGAATACTCGCATTCCGCGCCGATATTTACGGCCAGTTCACAAAGTGCAGTCAGTCTTGAGCCAGACCATGGCGAATGCTTCGGAAACAACGCCTGTTAAGAGCTGAGTGAGAGCGCAGTCGCCCACACCTAGTCTTGTTTAGCCATGAGCGTGGACTCCCCATTGGAGTACACGGTAAATGCCAACCCGCTGCGGATTCTGCGCGCGGCAGCACCCGAATTATCAGGGATACGTGTAGGGTGGAGATGCACAACCGTCGGACCGTGTAGCACTAGGCTTATATTTAGACGCTTCATCTCGTCCACAGTCGCCGGTTGATTCCTCCTCCTGACCTTAGCTTTTGTTGAAGTGGTGCCTTTGTCACCACCGCTAACAAGCAGGACGCGTCCGTCGCGATACCGGCCCAATTGGCTCGTTATTGCTGGACACTGGAGTGGCCAACCACTCTTGACGCACCTGACACCGACCGTGAGAAGTCGTGTGTGCCGAACGCCGTTTCCGGCAGCCCGGAAACCGACGGTACAACATGAAAAGAATGCTGATTAACGCAACTCAACCCGAAGAGTTGCGTGTTGCACTGGTAGATGGCCAACGCCTCTACGACCTGGACATCGAATCCGGTGCACGCGAGCAAAAGAAGGCCAATATCTATAAAGGCCGTATTACTCGCATCGAACCAAGCCTTGAGGCTGCCTTTGTCGATTTCGGCTCCGAGCGCCACGGCTTCCTGCCCCTCAAAGAAATCTCCCGCGAATACTTCAAGAAAGCCCCTGAAGGCCGCGTAAACATCAAGGACGTCCTGAGCGAAGGCCAGGAAGTCATCGTTCAGGTCGAAAAAGAAGAACGTGGTAACAAGGGCGCCGCCCTGACCACCTTCATCAGCCTGGCTGGCCGCTACCTGGTCCTGATGCCGAACAACCCGCGTGCCGGCGGTATCTCCCGTCGCATCGAAGGCGAAGAGCGCAACGAGCTGCGTGAAGCGCTGAACGGCTTGATCGCTCCTGCCGACATGGGCCTGATCGTGCGCACTGCAGGCCTTGGCCGCAGCAGCGAAGAAATGCAGTGGGACCTCGATTACCTGCTGCAACTGTGGACCGCTATCAAAGAAGCGTCCCTGGATCGTTCCGCGCCGTTCCTGATCTACCAGGAAAGCAACGTGATCATCCGCGCCATCCGCGATTACCTGCGCCAGGACATCGGCGAAGTGCTGATCGACAGCGTTGAAGCCCAGGACGAAGCCCTGACCTTTATCCGCCAGGTGATGCCGCAGTACGCCAGCAAGATCAAGCTGTACGAAGACAGCGTTCCGCTGTTCAACCGTTTCCAGATCGAAAGCCAGATCGAGACCGCCTTCCAGCGCGTGGTCGAACTGCCTTCCGGCGGCTCCATTGTGATCGACCCGACCGAAGCCCTGGTGTCCATCGACATCAACTCGGCGCGTGCGACCAAAGGCAGCGACATCGAAGAAACCGCCCTGCAGACCAACCTGGAAGCGGCTGAAGAAATCGCCCGCCAGCTGCGCCTGCGTGACATCGGCGGCCTGATCGTCATCGACTTCATCGACATGACCCCCGCCAAGAACCAGCGCGCCGTGGAAGAGAAAGTCCGCGAATGCCTGGAAGCTGACCGTGCCCGCGTCCAGGTCGGCCGCATCTCGCGCTTCGGCCTGCTGGAAATGTCCCGTCAGCGCCTGCGCCCATCACTGGGCGAAAGCAGCGGCATCGTCTGCCCGCGTTGCAACGGCACCGGCATCATCCGTGACGTTGAATCGCTGTCGCTGGCGATCCTGCGCCTGATCGAAGAAGAAGCTCTGAAAGACCGCACCGCCGAAGTCCGCGCGCAAGTGCCGATCCCGGTTGCAGCCTTCCTGCTCAACGAAAAACGCAACTCGATCACCAAGATCGAACTGCGCACCCGTGCCCGTATCGTCATCCTGCCGAACGATCACCTCGAAACGCCGCACTTCGAAGTGCAGCGCCTGCGTGATGACAGCCCGGAAGCGCACAGCGGCCAATCCAGCTACGAAATCGCGGCAGCCGCCGCTGAAGTGGAAGAAGTCCAGCCAGCCGCCGCGACCCGCACCCTGGTTCGCCAGGAAGCGGCCGTGAAGACTGCGCCTGCTCGCGCCAACGCACCGGTGCCTGCTGAAGTCGCTGCACCAGTTGCCGCACCGGTCGCCCTGCCTGAGCCAAGCCTGTTCAAAGGCCTGGTGAAGTCGCTGGTCAGCCTGTTCGCCACCAAAGAAGAGCCTGTTGCTCCGGTTGTGGTTGAAAAACCAGCCACCGAGCGCCCGGCGCGTAACGAAGAGCGTCGCAACGGTCGTCAGCAAAGCCGTAACCGCAACGGTCGCCGTGACGAAGAGCGCAAGCCTCGCGAAGAACGTGCGCCGCGTGAAGAACGCGCACCCCGTGAAGAGCGTGCACCGCGCGAAGCCCGCGAAGAAACCCCAGCCGTAGCCCGTGAAGAACGTGCACCGCGTGAAGAGCGCGCACCCCGCACCCCGCGCGCACCACGTGAAGACCGCAAGCCACGTGGCGAGCGTGAAGAACGTGTGCGTGAACTGCGTGAGCCGCTGGATGCCGCACCGGCCATTGCTGGCGACGCGACCAACGAAGAGCGCCCGGCTCGTCAGCCGCGTGAAGAGCGTGCCCCACGTGAAGAGCGCCAACCGCGCCCACCGCGTGAAGAGCGCCAACCACGCGCCGAGCAAGCCGCTGCCGCCAGCGAAGAAGAGGTACTGACCGGCGAAGAGCAACTGCAGGAAGACGGCCAGGACAACGCCGAAGGCGATCGTCCACGCCGCCGCTCCCGTGGCCAGCGTCGTCGCAGCAACCGTCGCGAGCGTCAACGTGATGCCAACGGCAATGTGATCGAAGGCTCGGAAGAGACCGGCGAAAACGCAGAAGCCACTACCACCGAACCGACTGGCGCCGAATTGGCTGCCGGCCTGGCGGTGACAGCCGCTGTTGCCAGCTCGGTCATCAGCGCACCTGCTGAAGCCCAGGCTCACGAGCAAGCTGAACGCGCTACGGCTGCTGTCGAAGAGACCGCTGTTGTAGAAGCACCCGTTGCCGAGACCCCAGTGGTTGAAGCGCCGGTTGTTGAAGCACCTGCCGTCGAAGCCACGACTCCAATCGAAGCCCCAGTGGTTCCGGAAGTGGAAGTGGCGCCGGTTCGTGAAGCCCAACCCGAAGTGGAAGTGGCTGCTGTAGAGCCTGCACCGGTGGTTGAGCCTCAGCCAGTGGTTGAAGCCGTGGTTGAAGCGCCGGTTGTCGAAGAAGCTGCCCCGGCAGTGCGTGAAGTTCGCGAAGAACAGACCGCCTTCCAATGGGCTGCCGAGCCTGCCGCCCCCGTTGAAGCGCCAGCGCCTGCCCCTGTGGTCGAAGAAGCGCCAGCACCGGTTGCTGAAGTGGCTGAAGCCGCTCCAGTTGTGATTGCCGAGCCTGCGCCAGTGGTTGAAGCGCCAGTGGTTGCCGAAGTCGCCGCCCCGGTGGTTGAAGCAGCCCCTGCCAGCGCCCTGACCGAAAACGGCCGCGCGCCGAACGACCCACGTGAAGTGCGTCGCCGTCGCAAGGAAGCTGAGGCAGCCGCCGCTGCAGCGGCTGCCGCACCGGCCGTCGTTGAAGCGCCAGCCCCGGTTACTGAAATCGCGGTTGAGCACGCTGCTGCTGAAGTATCGGTAGAGCACAAGGCCCTGGAAGCAGAGCACGAGCCTAAACCCCTCGTCTGATTCCATCCGCCACTAAAAAGCCCCGCCTGAGTGATCAGGCGGGGCTTTTTTATGGGCGATTGATTTGAGACGTGTGGAGATCAACTGTGGGAGCGGGCTTGCTCGCGAACGCGCAATGCCAGCCAATGAATCGGGTGACTGATCGACCGCGTTCGCGAGCAAGCCCGCTCCCACAATTAGTCCGTGCTGAAACTTAACCTCTGCGGCAGGTCCACATCCCAAAGCACACCGGGATCGCTAACCTGGACCTCGCTCACCGTCGCACAGGCAAATAACGGCTTGGCCCCGCGATCCCCCGTCAGCGCCATCAAGGACGACCCAAGCGCCCGGCCAAACGCCACCGGATGCCCGTAACCACCCGCCTGCACCGGCACGCTAATGCCATCTGCCGTCAGCGCGCCAACTACCCGTTCAATAGTCGACGATTGAATAAACGGCATATCCCCCAGCACCACCAACCAGCCATCAGACTCAGCACTGGCCGCGACTGCCGCCGCAATGCTGTCGCCCATCCCAGCGGAGTGCAGCAGCAACACCTCGCAACCGTAGGCCCGCGCCAGGCGAATCACTTCATGCCGATCCGGCCATGTCACCACCCAGCGCACAGCCACACACTCGGGCAAATTCACCAGAACCTGCTCGATCACCGGTCGCATCACCCCATCCAAGCCTACGCAGTCGGCCAACAACTTATCTTTATCGGCCCCCGCCGCAGCCCGAAAACGACTGCCCTGCCCGGCCGCCAACACAATCGCGGTAACCGTCATTGAGCCACTACCGGCAACGGCTTCTTTTGCACCGGTGCCACGCCATTTTTGATCGCGACGATTTCCGCCATCAACGACAGTGCGATCTCCGACGGCGTGTGGCTGCCGATATGCAAACCAATCGGCCCATGCAAACGCGCAATCGCCTGCGCCGACAAACCCAGCGCCGCCAGGTTTTCCCGACGCTTTTGGGTGTTGACCCGCGAACCGAGGGCACCGATGTAAAATGCGCTCGAGTTCAACGCTGTCAGCAGCGCCATGTCGTCCAGGCGCGGGTCGTGGGTCAGGCAGACGATGGCGGTGCGCTCATCGGTCTGGATATTCAGCACCGCCTCATCCGGCATGCCCGGCACAAAGCGGCCATGCTGCTCCTCCCAGCCATAGACGAATTCTTCGCGCGGGTCGCAGATCAGCACTTCGAAATCCAGCAACCGCGCCATCTCGGCCACGTAGCGCGACAACTGGCCCGCACCGATCAGCAACAAACGCCAACGGGGGCCATAGATGGCACGCAGGCGCTCGCCATCAAAGGTCACGACATCGGTCTTGCTCGCAACGCCCAGGCTCACGCTGCCAGTGGCCAGGTCCAGTTCTCGGGCGACAATTTCGTGCGCCTCACAACGTTCCAGCAATTGTGCGACCCAGTGCCAGTCACCTACCCGCTCTTCGGTCAGGCGCAACGTACCGCCGCACGGCAGGCCAAAACGCGCCGCTTCATCACGGGTGACGCCGTAGGTCACCAACTGCACCGGCGGGCCGTCATCCGGCAAGCGACCGTCCTGCAAGCGGGCAATCAAGTCATCCTCGATGCAGCCACCGGACACCGACCCAATCACCACGCCATCACCCCGCAAGGCCAACATCGCCCCAGGCGGACGCGGCGCACTGCCCCAGGTTTGAACCACACTGTAAAGCACCACTCGATGCCCGGCGCGGCGCCAATCGAGCACGCTGCGCAAGACATTCAGATCCACACTGTCCATCACAACTCCTGCACGCGATGCGGCGTAAATAACCGACTGAATAATGAGTTATAGAACGGGTAAGCCAACGCGAGTTTCATCTGCGCAGGTCACCCAGGTCGACTGATGAAGTGGTGACTGACTGTAAATCAAAAAATACCAAAAGTGACCCGCCAGAAACGCAAACGCCCCGAACAAGTCGGGGCGTTTGCAGTGCTTTAGGGGTTTATCACGCCCTGAGCATGGTTATTTCACTACAGTTACTTCACAACAGGAGCCGGGCCTTCAGCCACACCCAGGTCATCTTCTTCACGGGTGTCGGAGATACCGCGACCACCGGAAGCCAATTCTACCTGCAGCTTGTCTTCATCCAGTTCCTTGACCCACTTGGCCACAACCAGCGTGGCAACAGCGTTACCCACCAAGTTGGTCAGTGCGCGAGCTTCAGACATGAAGCGGTCGATACCCAGGATCAGCGCCAAGCCGGCAACCGGCAGGTGGCCAACGGCCGACAGGGTTGCAGCCAGAACGATGAAGCCCGAGCCGGTCACGCCTGCAGCGCCTTTGGAGGACAGCAGCAGCACCAGCAACAGGGTGATCTGGTGGGTGATGTCCATGTGGGTGTCAGTCGCCTGGGCGATGAACACGGCAGCCATGGTCAGGTAGATCGACGTACCGTCGAGGTTGAACGAGTAGCCGGTCGGGATTACCAGGCCAACTACGGATTTCTTCGCGCCCAGACGCTCCATCTTGATCAGCATGCGTGGCAGTGCGGATTCGGAGGAAGAAGTACCCAGTACGATCAGCAGCTCTTCACGGATGTAGCGGATCAGTTTGATCACACTGAACCCGTGAGCGCGGCAGATACCACCCAGCACCACCAGCACGAACAGCAGGCACGTGATATAGAAGCAGATCATCAACTGACCGAGCTGCACCAGCGAACCTACACCGTAGGCACCGATGGTGAACGCCATGGCGCCCAGGGCACCGATTGGCGCGAGCTTCATGATCATGTTGATGATGTTGAACATCACGTGGGCGAAGCGATCGATGAAGTCCAGCACCGGCTTGCCGTAGGCACCCAGGCGATGCAGGGCGAAACCGAAGATCACCGAGAACATCAGTACTTGCAGGATGTCGCCGGTAGCAAACGCACCGACGATGGTGTTCGGGATCACGTTAAGCAGGAAGCCAACGATGCTCTGGTCTGCACCGGCAGTCACGTAGGCCGCGACTTTCGAGGCGTCCAGGGTGGCGACGTCGATGTGCATGCCGGCGCCCGGTTGCACAACGTTCACCACGATCAGGCCGATCAGCAGGGCGACGGTGGAAACGATTTCGAAGTACAGCAGCGCGTAGCCGCCGGTTTTGCCGACCGATTTCATGCTTTGCATGCCAGCGATGCCGCTGACAACGGTGCAGAAGATGATCGGGGCGATGACCATTTTGATCAGCTTGATAAAGCCGTCACCCAGTGGCTTGAGGGCCACGCCGGTCTGCGGGTAGAAGTGACCGAGCAAAATACCGATAACGATTGCAACGATCACCTGGAAATACAGGGATTTGTAGATTGGCTGACGAGTCGTCATTGCAAAGTTCCTCAATCGCACCGTGTGGCAAATATCCGCCATTGCCCACGACACTTGAATTGCGAACCCTCCTGCACTGGAGGGATTTGTTGTTTGCGAGGTCTGTAGGAAACAACCTGCGCTGTAATACTTATCGCAAACGCCGTGCCACTTTGCTTGAAAACCCTGAAGGCCTTTAGACATCAGGGCTGAGGGGTTACATGGGCCCATCAGTGCAGCCAAGAAGGCGGCGGAAACCCGCCACCCGACCTGATCTCGTCCTACAATTTGGCGGATATCCGCCTTGCCGCCCTCCCGAGCGATGGCTACCATCCGCCACTCCATGGACGAGGCCCTCACATGCGTGAACGTACCATCGCCAGTCACTACGCTCGTGCCGCCCTCGGCGGTGCGCGCCGGGCGGGCTACGACTACTCGGGCCTGCTGCTGCAGGTGGGCATTACCCCGGAGTTACTCACCGAACCCCGCGCCCGCATCGCCCCCGAGCAATTTACCCGGCTGTTGCAAATGCTCTGGCTGGCGCTGGACGACGAATACCTGGGTTTTGCCGAAGGCCCGAGCAAGCGCGGCACCTTCGCCATGATGTGCCACGCGCTGATTCACTGCCGCACCCTGGAGAAGGCTCTGGAGCGCGGCTTATTATTTTATAGCCTATTCCCACAGGGTCCGCGCTGGCAGCTGACAAGAGAAGGCGACATGGCCCGCTTGAGCTTGGACGATTCGCAGCTGTGGGACCCGGATCACTTCCTCAGCGAATGCCTGCTGGTGATCTGGCATCGCCTGGGCAGTTGGTTGATTGGCCAGCGTATTCGGCTGCACCAGGCCACCTTCAGCTACCCGACGCCGGCCCATGCCGGCGAATATGACCTGCTCTTCCCCTGCCCCCAGGTATTCGGCGCGCCGCATAGCAGCCTGGTGTTTCCCGCGCGCTACCTGAGCCTGCCGTTGTTGCAGGACGAACGCACCCTTAAACACTTTCTCGAGCATTCCCCCGCCGACCTGCTGTCGCGGCCGGATGAAGGCGACAGCTTGAGCAGCCAGCTGCGCCGCTTACTCAGCCGCGACCGCACGCCCTGGCCAGACCTGGAAGCCGTTGCGCAGCACCTGCACATCAGCCCGCAAACCCTGCGCCGGCATTTACGTGAGGAAGGCACCAGTTTTCAAGCGCTCAAGGATGAGTTGCGGCGGGACATCGCCATCTACCATTTGGGGCGGGCGGATTTGTCCTTGCAGGAGATCGCCGAGCAATTGGGGTTTTCCGAACCGTCGGCGTTTCATCGGGCGTTCAAGAAGTGGACTGGGCTGACGCCGGGGGCGTATCGGGCCCAAGAGAGTTAGAGGTGTGTTGCCTGGCCGGGCCTCATCGCGGGCAAGCCCGCTCCCACATTTAACCGCGTTTATCCTGTAGGAATGCGGTCGAATGTGGGAGCGGGCTTGCTCGCGAAGGGGCCAGTGGAGTCAACAGAGATCACAAGGCCGGAAAGTGAATCTTGAACGCCGCGCCACCCAGCGGTGAATCCCCAAGAGTCAGCCGCGCGCTGTAGCTTTCGATAATGTCCTTGACCACCGCCAAACCGATGCCCTGCCCCGGATGCTGGCGGTCCAGCCGTTCGCCCCTTTGCAGAATCCGCGCACGCTGATCAGGCGGCACGCCAGGGCCGTCATCCTCGATGCACAGCTCAGTGCCTTCAAGATCTTCCGTCAGGCTGATGCGCACTTCGCTCAGGCACAGGCGGTAAGCGTTTTCCAACAGGTTGCCAAGCATCTCGAGCAAGGCGCCCTTCTCAATCGGCAGGTCGCACTCTGGTGGCAAATCAAACGTCACCGTCACGCGCTTGTCGCGGTAGACCTTGTCCAAGGTGTCGCACAAGCTTTGCAGCACCGGCTCCAAACGCACCTGGTAGCGTACCAGGCCACTTTTGCGCAGGCTGGCGCGTTGCAACTGGTAGCCGATCTGCTGGCTCATGCGCTCGATCTGCGATTGCAGCACCCAGGCCTGGCCGCGATCTTCGGGGCGCTGGGCCATGTCTTCACTCACGCCTTGCAACACCGCCAGTGGGGTTTTCAGGCTGTGGGCCAAATCATCCAGGGAATCGCGATAGCGCGCACGCTGCTCGCGCTCGCTGTGCAGCAAACGGTTAAGCGAGCCGGTAAGGCGCAGCAGTTCGCGAGGGTGTTCTTCGGAGAGGCTTTCGCGGGTGCCGCCTTCGATCTGGTCAAGTTCCTGGCTCAACCGCCGCAGGGCTTGCAAGCCCCAGGTCAGGCCCAGCCACAACAGGGTCAGCAACACCAGCAAGGCCGCGCCGAAGCCGAGGTAGAGGTTCTCCTGCAGACCTTCGAGGGTCAGCTGGTATTCGCGCACCGGTTGCAGGGCGACGATACTGAACGCCGCGCTCTTGCCGCCCAGCAGCTTGACCTCGACGTCATACACGAAAAACTCCTGGCCATTGGCCTCGCGGATGCGTGCAAACTCGTTACCGCGCCCGTCGTAGCGCGGCTTGTAGTTGATGTTTTCTTCCTGGGTCGCCCGTGAGCGCCAAACGAGGTGGCCTTCACGGTCGTAGATATAGCCAAGCAGGCGGCTGTCGGTGAGGTTGAAACGTTCGTCCGGCAACTGCGCCGGCATCAACAAACGGTTGTTTTCAACCCGCGCCGCCGATATCAGCGTAGTGACGTCAGAGGCCAGGCGCTGCTCGATGGAATCCTGCAGCGCCAGGCTGAACGCCCCTTGCATGGCGGGCAATAAGCCCAGCATAAACAGCACGGCCAGGGTGGTGGCCGCCAGCATCAAGCGCACACGTAACGAGCGAATCAACGGCAGCGCTCATTAAACAGGTAGCCAAGGCCGCGCACCGTGTCGATCGGTTTGAACCCGGCCGGACCTTCCAGCTTGCGACGCAGGCGCCCGACCAGCACTTCGATCACGTTCGGATCACGCTCGTCGTCATCGGGGTAGAGCTGCTCCATCAAGCGGTCCTTGGCGACGACTTGCTGGTGGTGACGCATCAAATATTCGAGAATCCGGTACTCGTAGGCCGTCAGCGCCAACGGCTGCTCGTCCAGCGATGCTTGCTTGCGATTAAGGTCCAGCAGCAAGGGCCCGGCGACAATGGTCGACTGGGTGAAACCGCTGGAGCGGCGCAGCAAGGCGTTCATCCGCGCCTCCAGCTCTTCGAACTGGAACGGCTTGACCACGTAGTCGTCGGCGCCGGCGGCCAGGCCTTCGACCTTGTCCTGCCAGTTGCCGCGCGCGGTGAGGATCAGAATCGGAAAGGTCTTGGCCTGGTTGCGCAGTTGGCGGATCAGGTCCAGGCCACCCATGCCGGGCAGACCCAGGTCAATGATGGCCAGGTCGTGGTTGAATTGCCCGGTCTGGTACAGGGCTTCCTCGGCATTGGCCACGGCCTCGACCACGTGCCCACTGTCTGTCAGGCGGGTGAACAGGTGATGACGCAACAGCGCCTCATCTTCCACTACCAGCAATTTCATAAAGCTCTCCAAGGCAATTCAACTGTCCGACAGGGGCATATCATAGCGGCCCTGCAGGTCTTGCGGGCGTAGTTTAATGCCATTGTAGTGGCCCGTAAGGTGTTCGTAGCCGGTGCGGTAGGCCGGTTGCGGGTTGGCCTGGCCCAAGGACTGGCCCCATGGCGCGGCCTGGCTGCCGGCGTCTTCAAAGCTGACGCGCTGGATCAGGTTGCTGGACTTCTTGGTTTTCTCGCCACCAAATGCCGCAAAAGCGCCATCCGAAGCCTGGACTCCGGCCGTGGCACTGAGCATGGTTAACGCCAACATCAGCTTTTTGATCGCAGTCATGGTGCTTACCTCTACGCGTTTGGCTGTTGAAGCCAGACTACGCAAGTGCCCCTGAACTCCCCCTGAACAGGCTCTGAACCGGGCCTGAACCGTTACGGGCTATCCACTGGCGCGCCAACTGACGCAAAATACCGCGCATGACGCCCCTACCCGCTTGCTGCACCCCACTCGATGCCCATTGGCCGCTACCCTCCCCGTTGCCGGGCACGGTGTTTCTGAGCACTCGATTCGATCCGGCCTTATTAGCCGCCGGTGATTTCCAGCGCAGCGCCGTGCCGCCACCGGCCAGCATCCAGCGCTCGGTGGCCAAGCGCCAGGCGGAGTTCCTCGCCGGCCGCCTGTGCGCGCGCGCGGCGCTGCAACAGCTCGACCACCTGGATTGCGTGCCGGCCATCGGCGAAGACCGTGCACCGGTGTGGCCTGGGCACATCAGCGGCTCCATCACCCACAGCACCGGGCATGCAGCGGCGATTGTCGGGCACAAGGCGCAATGGCGTGGGCTGGGGATGGACCTGGAGAATGTGCTGACACTGGAACGGGCGGAACGCCTGGCCGGGGAAATTCTTACCGCTGAGGAGTTGCAGCGCATGGCCGCCTTGGCGCGTGAGCAGGTCGCTTTGTTGGTGACGCTGACGTTTTCGATCAAGGAGAGTTTGTTCAAGGCGCTCTACCCGATTGTGCAGAAGCGCTTTTACTTTGAGCATGCCGAGGTGCTGGAGTGGTCAGTGACCGGGCGTGTGCGGTTGCGGTTGCTGACCGACCTGTCGGCCGAGTGGTGCCATGGCAAAGAGTTGGAGGGGCAATTTGGGGTGGATGGGGAGCAGTTGTTGAGTCTGGTGGCCGTCAGGGCCTGATCTGACGCCATCGCAGGCAAGCCAGCTCCCACAGTTGAAATGCATCCCCCCTGTGGGAGCTGGCTTGCCTGCGATAGCGACCTCAAGCCTTCTCCTGATCCCTGGGCCAACTCAGGCTAAAGCACGCCCCACCCAGGTTGTTGCTCTTGCTGATCAACGCCCGCCCGCCGTGCCAATAGATCACCCGGCGCACAATCGACAAGCCCAGGCCATGCCCGCCCGAGGCGCGGGTGCGGCTGTCGTCCAGGCGCAGGAACGGCGTGAAAATGCGCTCCCAGGCGCTTTCCGGCACGCCGGGGCCATCGTCTTCGACATCGATGCGGCAACGCACCTGGCCCACCTGATAACTGATCAACACGTGGCCCTGGGCATGGCGCATCGCATTGCTCACCAGGTTTTGCAGGGCACGGTGCAGGTAGCGCGGCTCGGCGTCGACCCAGGCGTCATCCCAGTGCGGCGATGACAAACACACGCCGCGGGTCACCGTGACCTGCGGGCGCAGTGGCGACAATTCGCCGATCACCTGATCGAGCAACGCGCTGAGGTCGACCCGCTGGAAATTCAGCTCCGGCGCACCCTGCTCCAGGCGTGCGTAGGTGAGCATTTCGTCAACCAGGCCATCGAGGTCCTGGATATCGCTGTCCATGCCATCCATGTATTTACGCCGCGCCTCAGGGGTAGCGGCGTCGCCGATCATCTCCAGGCCAAAGCGCAGGCGCGCCACTGGGGTGCGCAGTTCGTGGGACACCGCGCGCACCAGTTCACGCTGGATCGCCAGCAACTGCTGCAGGTGCTCGGCCATGCCATTAAAAGCAGCGGCCAGGCGCCCCACCGAATCGGCGCCGCGCGCCGGTACGCGTACTTCCAGGTTGCCTTTGGCAATGCGCGTGGCCGCCGCTTCCAGGCCCTTGAGACGCCGCTCGAGCTGGCGCACCAATAAATACACGATCAAGCCGATCAGGGTCAGGCTGATCAGCGCGATCAGAATCAACCATTGCGGCGGATAGGGGTTCATTTGATACAGCGGGCCGATCTCCAGCACCCACGGCGTACCGACCATGCCGGCAAACACGCGGATCGAATCGCCGCCCTTGCCCAAGGCCATCACCGTATCGCCTTCCGAGACCCGGCGGCGCTGGTCATCGTCCATGTCGGCCTGATCCAGGGTCATCAGGTGCATGTCAAAACCAAAGCCCTTGGCCTCCTTGATGTCGGCCAATTTTTGCGGCTGCTCAGCGACCGGGAAGCGCACCAGTTCGTCAGCCAGCAGGTAAATCGTCGCACGGGCCAGTTGCTCGCTGATCTGCTGCACTTCGCCCGTGAGTACCCACTGTTCGTGCTCGCTGACCAGGCGCAGCACTCGCGCCGCATGCGGCCCGGTCTGCTCCACCAGCACCTGGCCACGTTGCAGGCGGTTGCGTTGGCCCAGATCCAGCTGAGCATCGGCCAGCGGGCGCAGCTCCAAGGGGATGCCGAGCAAACGCTCCCACACGGCGAGGGCCCGTTGGCGCTCGATGGGGCTCATGGGTTGCAGGTTGTCGCCCATCAACGCAAACGTGCCGTGGGCCAGGCGCTCACGGTATTGGCCGCTGCGCACTTCATTGAGCAGGTGCAAGGCCAGCACACCCAGCAATGCAACCAGAATCAGCGCCGCACACATGCCGCCGTAGATGCGCAGGAAGATCGAGTTCACAGCAGCATATCGGCGGCGGCTTCGGGCACGAACAGGTAGCCTTTGCTGCGGATGGTCTTGATCAGACGCGGGTGGATCGGGTCATCGCCAATCTTGGGGCGGATACGTGAAATGCGTACATCAATGGAGCGATCCTGGCCGTCATAGCCGATGCCGCGCAGGGCGATGAAAATCTCTTCGCGGGACAGGATGCGGCCGGCATTCGCCACCAGCAGCCACAGCAGGTCGAATTCGGCACTGGTCAGCTCGATGCCGCCGTTGTGCAGCCAGGCTTCGCGCAGGGCGTTGTCGACTACCAGCGGGCCAAATTGCAGGCGGCGCTGGTTTTCCACGACCACAGGTTCCGCCGGCTCGCTACGCCGCAGCAAGGCCTGGATACGCGCCAGCAGCAAGCGCGGGCGCACGGGTTTGCACACGTAGTCGTCGGCGCCCATGTCCAGGCCCTGCACCTGGTCCATATCGTCGGTGCGCGCGGTGAGCATCAGGATCACACCGTCATAGCGCTCGCGCACTGTGCGGCAGATGCTCAGGCCGTCTTCGCCGGGCAGCATCAGGTCAAGGATCACCAGGTCAGGCTGTTCGGCGATGATGCGTGCCGCCGCCAGCGCGCCGTCGCTTTCCACCGACACCCGCAGGCCGTTGCTCTCCAGGTAATCACGGGTCAACTCGGCCAATCGCTCGTCGTCTTCGACAATCAATATTTGCCAGGTTTCTTGCTCCATGCCCTACCTCGGTTCTAATTATTGTCATGTATGGCAAACACAATACTGCCTTTATTGAAGGCCGATTGTAGCCATGGGCCAGCCCTCTAGCACAAGCCGGGAAATCCATTCGGTGATCGCGTTTTTTTGTGATAGGGTTCGCGCCCTCAAAAATCCAACAGACGGTTTTTGCCTTGGAATATTCGGTGACAAACGGCGTAATCCAGCAGTACTGCGGCCTACACGGGCATTCCACGTTTCATACACATTTTACCCACAGCGTTATCCACAGGTAGTGCGTTGCTAAGCCCCCGAAAACGCATTATCTTGTACCTCGGCGCTAAAAAAACCCTACATGTAGGGTTTTAAGCGAAAAAACCAAACACAGATCAGACAAGAAACTCAAGTGCTTTCTTGCTCCTGTTTGGTTGAACCAAAGTATTTTTTAAAAGCCCAAACCGCGCACGCGGACGGCAGCCGTTTTCCAGCCTCAACAGCAGAAAGCGGTACGGGTGTTGCAGTGCTTGAAGCGAGCAACTGTCACCCACCAGGAATACGGCGAAGGGCACTTCAAGGCCCGAACCGAAGACTTCGGCATGGAAGCGGCGCGATGAGCTCCCTTCCTCCTGTCCCGAAGTTGTTATGCCAGGCCCAGGCCTGCTGTAAGTGCTTCAGGACGGAACGGTGGGCACCGTGATGGTGCCCAAATAAATATAGAATGTGGAGACAACCCCCCATGCAAACCGACACAACTCGCGAGAACCCGCAAGGCTCCGTGCCGCAGGCCGCTGATTCGAATATGGATCTGTCCGCCACCGCACCTGGCCAATTGCGCGTGATCAAGCGTAACGGCACTGTCGTTCCTTACACCGATGACAAGATCACCGTCGCCATCACCAAAGCGTTTCTTGCAGTTGAGGGCGGCACCGCTGCCGCCTCGTCGCGCATCCACGACACTGTTGCCCGCCTGACCGAACAAGTCACCGCGACCTTCAAGCGTCGCATGCCATCGGGCGGCACCATCCACATCGAAGAAATCCAGGACCAGGTTGAACTGGCCCTGATGCGTGCCGGCGAGCAGAAAGTCGCGCGCGATTACGTCATCTATCGTGATGCCCGTTCCAAGGAACGCGCGGTACGCACCCCGGCCGAAGAAGCAGCCGTACAGGCTCACCCGTCGATCCGCATCAGCCTGGCTGACGGTTCGTTTGCACCGCTGGACCTGGGCCGCCTGAACACCATCATCACCGAGGCCTGCGAAGGCCTGGAAGAAGTCGACGGCGACCTGATCCAGCGCGAAACCCTGAAAAACCTGTACGACGGCGTGGCTCTGACCGACGTCAACACCGCCCTGGTGATGACCGCCCGTACCCTGGTTGAACGTGAGCCGAACTACTCGTTCGTGACCGCGCGCCTGCTGATGGACACCCTGCGTGCCGAAGGCCTGGGCTTCCTCGGCGTGGCCGACAGCGCCACCCACCACGAAATGGCCGACCTGTACGCCAAGGCTCTGCCGGCCTACATCGCCAAGGGTATCGAATTCGAATTGCTGAACCCGATCCTGGCCACCTTCGACCTGGAAAAACTCGGCAAGGCAATCAACCACGAGCGCGACCAGCAGTTCACTTACCTGGGCCTGCAAACCCTGTACGACCGTTACTTCATCCACAAGGACGGTATCCGCTTCGAACTGCCGCAAGTGTTCTTCATGCGCGTGGCCATGGGCCTGGCGATTGAAGAGAAGCACAAAGAAGACCGTGCCATCGAGTTCTACAACCTGCTGTCGTCCTTCGACTACATGTCGTCGACCCCGACGCTGTTCAACGCCGGCACCCTGCGTCCACAGCTGTCGAGCTGCTACCTGACCACCGTGCCGGATGACCTGTCGGGCATCTACCACGCGATTCACGACAACGCCATGTTGTCCAAATTCGCCGGCGGCCTGGGTAACGACTGGACCCCGGTGCGTGCACTGGGTTCGTACATCAAGGGCACCAACGGCAAGTCCCAGGGCGTTGTACCGTTCCTGAAAGTAGTGAACGACACCGCCGTTGCGGTTAACCAGGGCGGCAAGCGCAAAGGCGCGGTGTGTGCCTACCTGGAAACCTGGCACATGGACATTGAAGAGTTCATCGAGCTGCGCAAGAACACCGGTGATGATCGTCGTCGTACCCACGACATGAACACCGCCAACTGGATCCCTGACCTCTTCATGAAGCGCGTCTTCGATGACGGCCCGTGGACCCTGTTCTCGCCTTCCGAAGTGCCGGACCTGCACGACCTGACCGGCAAGGCCTTCGAAGAGCGTTATGAGTACTACGAAGCCCTGTCCCAGTACCCAGGCAAGATCAAGCTGTTCAAGACCATCCAGGCCAAAGACCTGTGGCGCAAAATGCTGTCGATGCTGTTTGAAACCGGCCACCCATGGTTGACCTTCAAAGACCCGTGCAACCTGCGTAGCCCGCAGCAGCACGTGGGCGTGGTTCACAGCTCGAACCTGTGCACCGAGATCACCTTGAACACCAACAAGGACGAGATCGCCGTTTGCAACCTGGGCTCGATCAACCTGCCGAACCACATCGTCAACGGCAAGCTGGACACCGCCAAGCTGGAACGCACCGTCAACACCGCCGTTCGCATGCTCGATAACGTTATCGACATCAACTACTACTCGGTGCCACAGGCGCAGAACTCCAACTTCAAGCACCGCCCTGTCGGCCTTGGCATCATGGGCTTCCAGGACGCTTTGTACCTGCAGCACATTCCGTACGGTTCGGATGCAGCAGTCGAATTCGCCGACAAGTCCATGGAAGCGGTCAGCTACTACGCGATCCAGGCTTCCTGCGACCTGGCCGACGAGCGCGGCGCCTACGAGACGTTCCAGGGCTCGCTGTGGTCCAAAGGCATCCTGCCGCTGGATTCGCAACAGATCCTGATCGAGCAGCGTGGCCAGAAGTACATCGACGTTGACCTGAACGAATCCCTGGACTGGGCGCCGGTACGTGCCCGCGTGCAGAAAGGCATTCGTAACTCCAACATCATGGCCATCGCGCCGACCGCGACCATCGCCAACATCACTGGCGTATCGCAGTCGATCGAACCGACTTACCAGAACCTGTATGTGAAATCGAACCTGTCGGGCGAATTCACCGTGATCAACCCGTACCTGGTTCGCGACCTCAAAGCCCGCGGCCTGTGGGACTCGGTCATGATCAATGACCTGAAGTACTACGACGGTTCGGTGCAGCAGATCGAGCGCATCCCGCAAGAACTCAAAGAGCTCTACGCGACAGCCTTCGAAGTGGACACCAAGTGGATCGTTGACGCCGCCAGCCGTCGTCAGAAGTGGATCGACCAGGCTCAGTCGCTGAACCTGTACATCGCCGGTGCTTCGGGCAAGAAACTGGACGTGACCTACCGCATGGCTTGGTATCGTGGCCTGAAAACCACTTACTACCTCCGTGCCCTGGCCGCGACCAGCACCGAGAAGTCGACCATCAACACCGGTAAGCTGAACGCTGTTTCCAGCGGCAACCACGGTGATGATTCGGTACTCGCAGCACCCGCCGGCCCAGCGCCAGTGCCAAAGGCTTGCGCGATTGACGAGCCGGATTGCGAAGCTTGCCAATAAGCTGAGTCCGTCCCGGGCTTGATGCCCGGGATTATAAAACCGACTGCCCTGAACATCTTGGGGCTGTCGGTTTTTTTTGCATGGCTGGCAGCGTTCTCAGCCTCTAGATCAGTGCGAACGCATTGGGTTGCGTTGGATTGCCACCACGCCGTCCATATAACTCTATCCTCCCGCCGATCACCGCCATTGAGTGCTGGCCATCGTCCACAATCCCTAATCCCATACTATTTGACAGCAAAGAACTCGACGTCGGCCTGACATAGGCTTTAAGCCCAAGACGATGCAACCCTTCAAGGCTGTTCTCGGTATTGTTCAAAGTCTGAGTTGCCTCCAGGAAAGTGAGACCTGTCTTGCCATCATTGCCCTCCATTTGCGCCCGCTTGGCACTGACGGCGTACAGGAAGTTGGCTTCAGTTATCATGGCAGGATCATCCCCCTTGAATCGGGCCTGCTGTGCAGCCACCTCCAGTTCGTCCTTTCTCAAATGGTAAATCTTATCCCCGTCCCGCATCTGAACGTCCCAACCATTACCTGATTCGCGAACGTCCTCGAAAATATCCGTGGCCTTCTGGCCAAACCTCATCATTGCAGCCTTTATCGCTGAAACCGTGACGCAGTTTCCATCCGGCCCCTGGCTGAAACCACTCCAGATATTGCCAGCCTCTCTGTTCATCCCCGGCTTCTTCCCGGGATTATTTTTGTCCACCTTGTAGTCAATGTAACCAGCCCCTTCGGTGAACGGCTTGTCACTCATGGATTGAGCCGCGCCATAATTGGCTGGATCTGCTCTTACGCGACCGCCGCCATCACCACCGGCACTGCGAGCACTTGACGGTGGTGATGAGGGCGGTGACGTATCCGCGTCATCAGGAAACAGATCCGGAAACAGCCGCTTCAAAAGCGCGAGCAAATCTCCGTACATTTCTTTCTTTAACTGTTCAAGGATCGCCTTGAACTTCTCGTCCCCGAGCTCCGCTCTCTTTTCATTCAGCTTGTCACGCAGATCCTGGACGGTCTGGTTCTTGGACGTTTTCTCGGCGACATCAAGCGCTTTGAGCAGCTTGCCGACAACTTCCTTATTGGAATCCGGATCAGCCTTTTTTTCTTCAGCGCGGCTTACGCCGCCCTGGTACTGCCCTGCACTACCCACGTCATATCGCACAGCCCCAGCTCCATGGCCAGGCATCGACGAACTCCACATACCGCCCCCTTGTAATGACAAGACCCAAAGCCTCTGGCTTGATAAGTGGAAAGAAGGGTGTAGTCAGTTCCAGCAAAAACAGGTGGTCTCGTAATCGGGCGGGCGGTGGGAGTCGTGCCTGATGCCAAATGACAGGCAAAAAAAGCCCCTCGATCGAGGGGCTTTCGTTGCGCTTGCGCGTCAGGCCAACAGCATCAGGTCATCTGAATGATGGTCTGCATGATGGTGCTCTGGGTAGAGATGGTCTTGGCGTTCGCCTGGTAGTTGCTCTGGGCCTTGATCAGGTCCACCAGCTCGTTGGTCAGGTTGACGTTGGAGTTCTCCAGGGAGTTGGCCACGATCGAACCCAAGGTGCCAGCTTGCGGGGTGTCAAAGCCCGGCTGGCCAGACGCGAAGGTCTCCCTCCAGGTGGTGCCGCCAGCAGGCTGCAGGCCCTGCTCGTTATTGAAGCTGGCCAGGGAGATCTGGCCGATCGCCTTGCTCTGCTGGTTGCTGAACGTTGCAAACAGTACGCCGCTGCCGTCGATTTTCAAGCCGGTGATCTGGCCGGTGGCATAACCGTCAGTGGTCGGCGGGTTGCGATAGGTAGCCGAGTTGTACTGGGTGATGCTGGCCATGTTGATGGCAATGCCCGTAGGGTTGGCATCCGCGCCGTTTTTCGTCCATACGCCGTTAGTCACTGTACCAGGGACCCAACCGGTAATGGTCAGGGTGGTGCCGGACACAGCAGGGCCGACGATGCTCGTGAGCTTGCCGGCACCATCAAAGGTCAAGGTGGACGGCACAGGCGCGACAGCACCAGTACCTGTAGGCGGGCTGCCATCCGGGTTACGACCATCAATCAGGGTATAGGCATTCCACTTGTTGCCGTCGGTTTTAACCAGGTACTGCACCATCGGGTGCGCGTTACCCTGGGAGTCGTACAAGGTGGTGCTGTACTGGGTGGTAAAGGTGCTGGTGTCGGTAGGATCAAACGGCTTGGCCGTTTGGTCGATCACCGGCTCCGAGGAGTTCAGATTACTGGTGGAATCCACCTTGGTAGAGGCCTTCGGCGGCAGATTCGACAGGTTCAGTTGCAGGTCGGTCAGGCCGCCCTTGTTGATCTTGCCGTTATCGTCGGCCGCATAACCTTGCAGGCGCGAAGTACCGGTGTTGTTGGTGATGTAGCCGTCTTTGTCGGCACGGAACGCACCACTGCGGGTGTATTCCAGTGAACCGTCGCTACCCTTCTGTACGAAGAAGCCACCGCCCTGGATCGCCATGTCCAGGATGCCGCCGCTGTTGTTCACATCACCCTGGGTGAACTGCTGGGACACCGCCGCCAGGTTCACACCGTTGCCGATGCTGTTCTGGCCGGTGCCCAGCTTGGACGCTGCATAGATATCCGTGAACTCGGCACGGGACGATTTGAAGCCAGTGGTCGCAACGTTGGCAATGTTGTTGCCGGTCACGTCCAGTTGTTTGTTGGCCGCATAGAGGCCGCTAAGGCCGATGTTAAAAGACATGTTTCTCTCCTTCTGCCGTATTTAGCCGGCTCTATGTACCGATAGTCTGAATTTGCGACAGCTTGACGCTGCCCATGCCGCCCGCGAGGTTCAGCAGCATTTCGCCGCCGGTCTTGCTCAACGTCACGCTGGTGACGGTTGCCGGCAACGACGTTGCCATGGCAACCGAATCGCCTTTGTCATTCTTGGTGGTGGCCGCAAAGGTGTAAGTGCCGGCTGGTGCGACCTCACCCTTGTCGTTCTTGCCATCCCATATAAAGCTGGCATCGCCGGCGCTCTGGGCGCCCATGTCGAGGGTGCGCACCACGTTGCCGTCTTTGTCGGTGATCTTCACCGAGACGTTACCCGTGGCCGCCGTCACCGCCACCGAGCCGGTCATGCTCTTGCTGGTATCAACCATGGCCTTGTCGGTTTGGGTGATGATCGAGCGTCCCACCAGCGACGATGCTTGCAGCGCTTGCGAGGAGCTGAAGTTGCTGGAGATCGCATTCACCGAGTCGTTAAGGGTGTTGATGCCTTCCAGGCTGCTGAACTGCGCCAGTTGCGCCACGAACGCGCCGTTGTCCTGAGGCGACAGCGGGTTCTGGTTTTTGAGCTGGGTCACCAGCAGTTGCAGGAATGCGTCCTTGCCCAGCGACTGGTTACCCGTCGCCGCATTGGCAGCGCTACCGAGGCTGCTGTTGTCCGTCGCGGTCTTGACCTTGGAATTGAAAAGGTCCTGGACTGCCGTGTTGTTAGTCGTATCAACGATGGCCATTATTTGGCGCCCCTTATCACTGACCCAGGGTCAGGACCTTCTGCATCATGGTTTTGGCGGTGTTCATCATTTCCGCGTTGGTCTGGAACGAGCGGCTGGCGGAGATCATGTCGGCCATTTCCTCGACCACGTTGACGTTGGGGTAGTAGACATAACCCTTTTCGTTCGCGGCGGGGTGGTTAGGCTCATAACGCGCCTCCAGATTGCTCTGGTCTTCCACTACGCCGAGCACCTGCACACCTTGACCGGCGGCATCCTGGTTCTGGAACAGCGAATCGCCGCTACCGCTCTGGCCAGCCTGGCCGCCCTGGAACATGGTGGCGAACACCGGGTGACGGGCGCGGTAGGTCTGGTCAATGCTCGAAGACACGGTTTCGGCGTTGGCGATGTTACTGGCGACGGTGTTCAAACGCGTGGTCTGCGCGCTCATGCCACTGCCGGCAATATTGAAAACACTGGCTAAGGACATGGCTTACTCTCCACGCAGGGCTGACATCAGCCCTTTGAATTTGCTGTTGAGCAGGGTAAAGCTGGCCTGAAAGTTCACCGAGTTCTCGGCGTAGGCCGATTGTTCCAGCTGGGCGTCGACGGTGTTCTGGTCGATCGACGGCTGCATCGGCGTGCGATACAGCAGCGACTCGTCACCATTGCCCAGGCCTTGCGCTTCAATATGACGGCTGTTGGTCATGTTCAAGGCGAAGGTGCCGTTCTTGGTCTTGTCCTGCTGTGCGGCGAGCACGGCGGAGAAGTCCAGGTCCCGAGCCTTGTAGTTCGGGGTGTCGGCGTTGGCAATGTTGTTAGCCAGGACTTCGGCACGCTGGGCGCGGAAGCCCAGGGCTTGTTCGTGGATACCGAGCGCTTTATCGAAGCTGATGCTCATGGCGGAAACCTTTAGGCTGACCTGCTTTTCGTAACAAGGTCATAGCAAGGCCCATGCCAGTTTTCCAGAGCCCCGTAACTCAAGGGTTTGCGGGGAGGTTGCCGGCGGCAATGCCAGAAAAGCGGCAACGGGTTTCCGCGTGGCGCCAGTAAAGCGGCAATGGGATTGCCGCTTTTTTTGGATTGAAGCACATGAGGGGAGAACACCACTTTCAAGATTGACCATTCCTAACCATTCCTAACCACTCGTCAGCACTGTCAGTTCTGACAGTTGCGGTACCCCCCACCCAGGTGTCTGATCGGGCAGACGTTACTTCATCGCATTGCTGAGACATCAAAAATGCTAAATCTCCCGGCACCAAAATTTATCGACCAGGATTCGGCGGTCCCGATCCCGAATTTTTTTACCCGTACTATCGTCGGAGACTCTGCCAGATTGACCCTGGATTTCCCCATGCTTGCAGGAGACCAGATATTTCTGAGGTTGCTCAGTAGCGTCCTTGGCGGTGAGCACAATCAAAGCTTTTACATTGCCCAAAACGCTCCACGATGCGAAATACTCATACCAAGGACCTTCGTGGTAGCCAGCACGGGAACTACTATAAGTCTGGTGTTGCAGGTCATACGCAACCTGCAAATTTCCCCAGCCCCCACCGTGAGGGTGAACATCAACCCAAGCCCCATCGTTACTCCACCTACACCCACAATATGGGATTTCAGCGATGGCTCATTCCAGGGCTGGGTACCGCAGGGGCCTTATGTGGGCATGTTGCTGCACGTGATCAATTCGAGCGTGGTCGTTGACGTGCCAAACAGCCGGGCAGCCAGCGCCCATATCATCACCCGTGCCGTACCCATGATCGCAGGGCGCACATACGACTTCAGCTTTGTCGTGATTGGCGGCGCGGCCACCAGCGATGGTTCGACCTTGTATCTGACGATGAATGGCACCCGAATCGGTCCCACCGTACAGAACATCACTCAAGCCCAGCCGCAAACCGGGAACGGAACCTACGCGGCCACCACGACAGGTGATGGGCGGCTAGGTATTTTCAACGCGACGGTGCCCAACAACGGGCCTCACTCCATAATCCTTGGCAATATCCGAATGATACCCCGGCCCTGACTACATCCGATGCGGCGCCGTCGGAACGTTGCGCGCATAAAAAACGGGAGGCCTTTGCGGGGCCTCCCGTTTTTTTATGCTCAAACGCCGATCACTTGGCCTGGTAAATGATACCGGGGCTGCACTGCACCATCTGGTAATGTTCCGGCAAGCCGTTCAGCGCCTCGGACGCACCGAGGAACAGGTAACCACCGCGCTTGAGCGTGCCGTGGATACGCAACAGGATGTCTTTCTTCACTTCGGCCGAGAAATAGATCAGCACGTTGCGGCAGAACACCATGTCGAATTTGCCCAGGCTGGCATAGCTGTCGAGCAGGTTGAACGAGCGAAACTCTACTCGGCTCTTGATCGGCGCCTTTATCGCCCAACGCCCGGCCCCTTTGGGGTCGAAGAAACGTTGCAGGCGTTCCGGGGACAAACCACGGCCCAGGGCCAGGCTGTCGTACTCGCCGGTCTTGCAGTTGGTGAGCATGGTGCCGGACAAGTCCGTGGCGACAATTTGCGCCCCAGCCTTCAACTGGCCCATGTTCGTGCGCTCGAACTCGTCGATGGACATCGAGATCGAGTACGGTTCCTGCCCCGAAGAACAGGCAGCCGACCAAATACGCAGGCGCTGGCCCGGGCTTGCCTTGATAGCCTCCGGCAGCACTTTGCTCTTGAGCACCTCGAAGGGGTAGGTGTCGCGAAACCACAAGGTTTCGTTGGTGGTCATTGCATCGACCACCATTTCCTTGAGCCCGCTGCGCGGCTGCCCCTGAATGCGCTGCACCAACTCACTCAGGGACTTGATGCCCTGCTGCTCCATCAGTTTGTTGAGACGGCTGGATACCAGGTACTGCTTGTTTTCACCGAGCAATATGCCACAGGCTTTTTCCAGGAAGACCCGGAACTGTTCAAAATCCAAATTACCCGTAGACACTGATACCGCCTCTAAAATCGTAAGACCGCCAGGGAAAAAGCCCCTAGCCGTGATCTGCTGCCTTGATCCGGTCGACTACCCGGGATGCCAGGTCATCAGGGCGGAACTTGGCCAAAAAGTCATCAGCACCGACCTTCTTGACCATCGCCTGATTGAATACACCCGACAACGAAGTATGCAGGATGATATGCAATTTTTGCATGCGTGGGTCGTTGCGTATCTCGGCCGTGAGGGTATAGCCGTCCATTTCCGGCATCTCGATGTCGGAGATCATCATCAAGAATTCTTCTTCCGGCTTCTTGCCTTCATCCACCAGCTTGCGCAGGTAATCCAGGGCCTGGCGCCCATCGTTGAGGGCTACCACTTCTACACCCACCGTTTGCAGGCAACGGCTTACCTGCTTACGGGCCACCGAAGAATCGTCCACGGTCAGCACGCGCAGCGAAATAGCCTTGTGCGCCGTCTCGGCATCCACGACACCCACCGAGATCGATTCCGAGGTGGGCGCCACTTCGGCGAGGATTTTCTCCACGTCGATGATTTCCACCAACTGGTTATCAACCCGCGTCACCGCCGTGAGGTAGTGATCACGACCGGTGCCCTTGGGCGGCGGATGGATCTCTTCCCAGTTCATGTTGACGATGCGCTCCACCGAGCGCACCAGGAAACCCTGAGTCTTGGTGTTGTACTCCGTGATAATCACAAACGGGCTCTGGCGATCCTGCAACCCGGCGGAACCGGTGGCCATGGCCAAGTCAAGAATCGGGATAGTTGCGCCACGGATATTGGCCACGCCACAGACCACTGGGCTGGATTTAGGCATTATGGTCAGCTTGGGGCACTGCAACACTTCCCGAACTTTAAACACATTGATGCCGTATAGCTGCTTGCCATCGAGGCGAAAAAGCAACAGCTCCAGGCGGTTCTGCCCCACCAGCTGTGTACGCTGGTTTACTGAATCCATTACTCCTGCCATGCCCAGACTCCTACGCTAAAACCTTTGGGGGTGCGACGCGCACCCAACACTAAACGGCACGAGCTTTGCTATTTATTATTCATGGATATCAAAACGACAGTTTCCCGACGCCCCAACCTCCAACGGTACTGCAGATTGCTCTGCGTCACGATGGCTTTGTTTGCCGTGGGCTCAGGCGCCACGGCCCGTGCAGATAATGTCACCCTGCCTGATCTCCTTATCGGCGTCACTCAAGGCTTTCTTGAGTTCACTGTAGAAGATTATCTGGCAACCACACAGACGCCTGGGCGATATGAAATTCAGGTCAACCAACTGGACCCGCGCTTGCGCATGCCAATGTGCGACAAGGAATTGACAGCCACCCTGGAAAGCCCGGCCCAGCCCATCGGCCGTGTGACAGTCAAAGTGCGCTGCGAAGGCGCTTCGCCCTGGACTGTGTTCGTACCGGCACAGGTGAAACTGTTCCGCGATGTGGTGGTGGTGACACGGCCATTAAAACGCACCGGCATCATCGGTTTCGACGACGTGGCCATGCGTGAACGCGATATAAGCCTGATCAATCAGGGCTACCTCACCTCGCTTGACCAGGCGGTGGGGCAAAAACTTACCCGACCAATGGTCGCCGACCAAGTTATCACTCTGGTCCATCTGGAGCAGGCCGAGGTGATTCGCAAAGGCGATCAGGTGGTCATTTCCGCCAGCAGTGGCGGGCTGACCGTAAAAATGCCGGGTGAAGCGCTGTCCAACGGCGGCATGAGCGAACAGATCAGGGTCAAAAACCTCAACTCCAACCGGGTGATCAAGGCGCAAGTAACGGCACCCGGGCAAGTCGAGGTTGCTTTATAGTTTACTGGCACAGGACGCCTGCTTTTCCTACACTGTGCGTGAGACATCCGCACGTGCAGGTTTATTGTCAATCGAGCCTAAAGTTTGTCCGGGTATGGCCGAAAACATGGCAAGCGTCCAAATACCCAGAGGTTTTTTTAACATGGTCATCGATTTCAGTCGTTTGAATAACACCCCGGCTTTGCCCGGCAACACGCGCACCAGCGGTGCCAAGGACAGCGTGGAAGCCAAGGCCCAGCCAGCTCCTGCTGCCAAAGCAGAACAGGCCAGCGCCAGCCAAAGCGGGGAATCCGTACACCTGAGCAATGAGGCTCAACAGTTGCAGAAGGTCACTGACTCGCTGCGCGACCAGCCGGTTGTCAATAAAGCCCGTGTGGCCGAATTGAAACAGGCAATCGCCGATGGCAGCTATAAAGTCGACAGCAACCGTGTAGCCAGCAAACTGCTTAACTTCGAAGCCGAGCGCTAGGCAAAGGCCTGCGCAGGGCTTTTGGACGCTTAAAACCCAAGGCCAGCCATGCACCACGACGAACATTTGCTTCAACTGATCATTGATGATCTGGCGCCGACGCAACATTTGCTCGAGCTGCTCAAAGAAGAGTCCCTGGCCCTGTACGGCCGGGATATGCGCTTGCTGGAAGAAATCCTGGCGCGCAAACAGTCGCTGATCGTGCTGCTGGAGCAGCATGGCAAGAAGCGCAGCGAAATTCTCATCAGCCTGGGCCTCCCGGCTGATCATGACGGCCTCGCACAACTGGCCAGCCACTCCTCGGTTGGCGATCAGTTGCTGACGCAGAGCACCGCACTCAATCAATTGCTCGCCCAGTGCCAGGAAGCCAACCTGCTTAACGGTCAGTCGATCCAGCTGCAGCAAGCGACGACCGCCAACCAGTTGCGCATACTTCACGGCGGAGAGCCTCCGGCCCTGTACAACGCCCAAGGCTCCACTTCACGCCTGGTCAAGCCAAGCACCCGCAGCCAAGCCTGACGCCGGTTTACAGCGCGCCCTATCCAAGGCGCGCTACATGCTGGCAAAATGCCGGTTCTTGCGTGTAGTCGTATTTTGTCTGGAGATGGAAGAACCGTGTTCAACGCCCTTAATGCGGAAGATGCCCCGCAGCCACCCAAGGTGCTCACCACGCCTCTGGAAATCGCCGGCACGTTGCGGATGCTGCAAGAAAGCCATGATCCGCTGATCATCACTTTCCACGAACGCAGCCAGCGCTTCCAAAGCTATCTGGTAGACGTTGACCGGGACAGCAAGACGCTGGCCCTGGACGAAATGGTTCCGCGTGACGGCGAACGCTATCTTGAGAATGGCGAACCCTTTCGAATCGAAGGCTTTCATGATGGCGTGCGTATCGCCTGGGAAAGCAACGGCACGCTGACCATCAGCGAAAAAGGCGGCCACCGCATCTATACCGGCAGCATGCCCGACGAGGTGGTCTACCATCAGCGCCGCAACGCCTTCCGCGCTGCGCTGAAGCTGGCACAGCTGGTCAACATCGAGCTGGGCGGCGAAAAGCTCAAGGCCCCCGTCAGCGGCAAACTACTGGATATCTCCGCCACCGGCTGCAAGCTGCGCTTTGAAGGCGACATCTCCGAGCGTTTGCAACTGGGCCAAGTCTACGACCGCTTTATCGCCGCCCTGCCCTTCGGCAGCATGACCACCTCTGTCGAACTGCGTTACCTGCACTTCGAAGACAAGATCAACACCACGTTCGCCGGCGTGCGCTTCCACAACATGAGCGGCTTGGTGCAGCGCCAGGTGGAGCGCTTTGTGTACCAATTGCAGCGTGAAGCGCGGCGCTTTGACAAAGACGACGATCTTTAAAGACTAAAGGTCGCGGCAAAAAAAACGGGCAGCTCCTGATGGGAGCTGCCCGTTTTTGCTTTCAGGGGCGCGCCCTGCTCAAGTCGTGCGGGTGTTCGTCCGGCCCCAGAGGCTCTGGCGGCCCTTCGAAAGCCGGCTCATCGGCGGGTTGTTGCGGGTCAGTTTCAGACTCCGGCTCCGGGACGGCGTTCTGCATTTGCTCCTGCACCACCGCCTCGTCTACCCGCGGGTCCAGGCACGCCACCAACGGCGAGCTGGACATGCTGTCGGGCATCGCCACGTGATGCAGCGGCGCATCCTCCACCTGATGCAGGTTGGTCACCGCCTTCGGCCGAATACGCCACACCAGAATCACTGCACACAGGCTGAAAAATGCATACAGCATATGGCTGCCAAACAGCTTCATCGCCACACCGGCCAACAGCGGCCCGACACTCGCGCCAATACCGTAAGTCACCAGCAACATGGCCGTCAGCGACACACGGCGATCACCTTCCACATGGTCGTTGGAAAATGCCACCGCCAACGGGTACAGGCAGAACTGCACCAACGAACACAAAAACCCTGCGATAAAAAGCACTTCCAACGGCACCTGAGTCATGATCGCCAGCGGCAACGCCGCCACGGCCAGGCACCCGGCGAAGCAGCGAATCAGCAATGCCCGATCATAACGGTCCGACAACCAGCCCAGCGGCCACTGCACCAACAGGCCGGCGAAAATGCAGCACCCCATGAACAAACCGACCTGCTCAGTCGTCAGGCCTTGCTGGGAGGCATAAAGCGGTGCCAGACCATAGAACGAGCCCACGATCACGCCTGCACCCAATACAGTGCTTAACGACTGCGGCACTCGCTTGATAAAGAATCGCGGCTCCATCGGCGCGGGATGCAGGGGCGCCGGGTGAATACGTCGAGTCATGGCCACCGGCACCAGACACAGGGCAAAGCACAGCGCGACCAGCATCAACAATTCGAGACCGAGCTCGGGGTGCATCACAAGAATCAGTTGACCCAGCACCAGGCCGAGATAGGACGCGATCATGTAACCGCTGAACACCACACCACGCTGCTTGGCGTCCGCCTGCTCATTGAGCCAACTTTCAATGACCATGTACTGGCACATCATGCCCAAGCCCACGATCATCCGCAGCACGATCCAGGCAGGCAACCAGTTAACCAGGCCATGACCCAACACCGCCGCACCCACAATCCCGGCACAGGTGGCATATGCACGGATATGCCCGACCCGGGCGATCAGGCGGTGCCCGATCTTGCCGCCCAGTACCAGGCCGAAGTAGTTGGCCGCCATCAACGCACCCACCCACAGGCTGTCGACGTGGTCGGCCGCCAAGCGCAGGGCAAGGTAAGTACTGAGCAGGCCGGAGCCGATCAGCATCATCAAGGAGGCGAAATAAAGGGCTCGAAAAGATTTCCAGATCTGGCGCATCGGCGTTCCGAGCGGCTCCTTGCAGTAAGAGACAGGGCTATCGGCATGATAGTCCGGGGTTGCCGGGTCCGGACAGGCGATAAGTCCTTATCCGGGGAATAATTTTGCTAATAGCTCAGACGTTGCATGGTCGCGTGCAAGGTACACAGATTGCGATAAATACATCGAGCACCTGCTGTGAACCCCGATCGCCTGCAAGGTTCGACCGGTGTTTGACGAACACCCACAAAAAAGCCCCGCCAGAGCACTCTGTACGGGGCATTTTCAGGGGCGTTGAATCTGGTGTCCCAGGGCCGGTTCGAACGGCCAACCTTCCCCTTAGGAGGGGGATGCTCTATCCAATTGAGCTACTGGGACAAATGACAGCCATCGGGCCAAAGGCACGGCGACGGACGGCGTGCATGTTAACGGCCGGGGTAGGTTTTGTCATGTCGTCCGTTGGCTTTTTGAGTGTAGGCCGATCCTTGCACAGAGGGCCCAGGTTTCGCCGTGCAAAGCCGGGCACTTGGCGCCATCGTGCAAATTGCACTCCCTCAAAATGCCCGCATTGCAAATTGCAACGAAGCGGCGCTTAAAAACATAGTTAACCCATTGTTTTTATTGAATTAACTGGTTGGCACGGGACCTGCAATACTTAACCTATGAACCATTTGGCCCAGCCACCGCGGAGAACAAGCACATGAACAGCGCCCTTCTGTTAAGCCTCAACGCTGTGGCCTTGGCTGCACTGGTCATGTTCCATTTCCAGTCAACCCATGATGACGTCGCGCGTATCAGCCAACCAGTACCGCACCACCTGCAACAGCGCCCGCAGTTGGCGGTGATGACGCCTACGGTGCAGTCACCGATTCGTGTCACTCAAGACACCCAGGCCGCGCCCGTATCTGAACACTGGGTTTTCTGAGGAAGCCTTTATGACAAAGTCCGCCTGGTTATTCCTGTGCCTGACCCTGGCAACCGGCGTATTTGGCTTGAGCACCTCCTCTCAAGACGGCGAAACCACAGCGCTCATAGGCTGCAGCGTGTTCGCTGGCTTGCTGGTCATCGCACTCTTGGTTGGCCGCCGCATCAAATTTGATCCCGTGCTGCGCTAAGACCCTCCTTGCGTCACCTCTCCCTACCTTATGTCGCCTTGGCCTAGTAAATCGGCAAAATGCCACTAGTCTTAGCCTTAGTCATAAAGACAAGGGCAAAAGGCCATATTGCTATAGGATGTGCGGCCTCAAACCCTGTCGTAGCCTGGACTTACGAGAAGTTCCCTTGCGGAATCACTCGTTGGAAAGTTTTCAAACCAGTCCGCAAAAATACAAATCAGTGCTGGCATAAAGCCTTTAGGCAGTTCAATATTTGTCACAGAATTGACGCCAAGGAACTGTCAAATCTGAGGCATGATGCGGCCTCTTTGCAATTCGGGTTGAACTTTGGTCGTGAGCCTTGTCTTAACACTCATCTTGCGGCCAATTCCAAAAACCGCTCCCCTGAACTAACCGGTTAAATATATGCGCCCATTGAAACAGGCAATTTATTCCAGCCGTACGGCTGACAAGTTCGTCGTACGTCTGCCAGACGGAATGCGGGAACGCATTGCCGAGGTGGCTCGCAATCATCACCGCAGCATGAACTCCGAAATCATCGCGCGCCTGGAACAGAGCCTCATTCAGGAAGGTGCGCTGGGCGAAGAGTTGAGCATGCGCCTGGACAGCCCCGAGCTGTCACTGCACGAACGCGAACTGCTGCAGCGTTTTCGTCAGCTCTCCCACCGCCAGCAAAATGCTCTCGTCTCGCTTATCGCGCACGACGTTGAGGCGGCCGCAGAAGCCAATTAATCTGCAGTTGAAAGCCGAAGCCAGCCATGTGCTGGCTTTTTTTTGCGCGCATTTTGAGGAATGCCCGAAGCGGGCTTGTGTGGGAGCGGGCTTGCTCGCGAATGCGGTGGATCAGTCAACCTATCTATTATTGACAGGCAGCATTCGCGAGCAAGCCCGCACCCAGAAGGGGATCAGAGCAAGAATATGGTCGCAAGACCCAGGAAGATGAAGAAGCCACCACTGTCGGTCATAGCGGTGATCATAACGCTGGCACCCATCGCAGGGTCACGCCCAATGCGCGCCAGGGTCATCGGGATCAACACCCCCATCAACGCCGCCAACAGCAGGTTGAGGGTCATGGCGGCCGTCATCACGACGCCCAGCGACCAACTGCCATACAGCAAGTAAGCCACCACACCGATCACGCCACCCCACACCAAGCCATTGATCAGGCCAACAGCCAACTCTTTGCGCAGCAGGCGCGAGGAATTGGCAGTACTCACCTGATCCAGTGCCATCGCGCGCACGATCATGGTGATGGTCTGATTACCGGAGTTGCCGCCGATACCGGCCACAATCGGCATGAGTGCCGCAAGGGCCACCAGTTTCTCGATGGAGCCTTCAAACAAACCGATCACGCGCGAGGCAATGAAGGCGGTGATCAGGTTGATCGCCAGCCATGCCCAACGGTTATGCAGAGAGCGCCAGACCGAGGCAAAAATATCTTCCTCTTCACGCAAACCTGCCATGTTGAGGACTTCGGTTTCACTCTCTTCACGAATCAGGTCGACCATTTCATCGATGGTCAAACGGCCGATCAGCTTGCCGTTCTTGTCGACCACCGGGGCCGAGATCAGGTCATAACGCTCAAACGCCTGCGCGGCCTCGTAGGCATCTTCATCCGGGTGAAAACTGACCGTATCGCTGGCCATCAAATCGGCAACTTTCTTGTCCGGATCATTCACCAACAGACGCTTGATCGGCAACACGCCCTTGAGGATGCCTTCGTAGTCGACCACGAACAATTTGTCGGTGTGGCCGGGCAATTCTTTGAGGCGGCGCAGGTAACGCAATACCACTTCCAGGCTGACGTCTTCGCGGATGGTGACCATCTCGAAGTCCATCAGCGCGCCGACCTGGTCCTCATCGTAGGACAAGGCGGACCGCACACGCTCACGCTGCTGGCTGTCGAGCGCTTCCATCAGCTCATGGACAACATCACGCGGCAGCTCAGGGGCAAGGTCAGCCAGCTCGTCGGCATCCATCTCCCTGGCTGCAGCCAGGAGCTCGTGATCGTCCATGTCGGCGATCAGGGTTTCACGCACCGAGTCGGATACTTCGAGGAGGATGTCGCCGTCGCGGTCGGCCTTGACCAACTGCCAGAGAGTCAGTCGATCATGCAGCGGCAAAGCTTCGAGGATATAGGCGACGTCGGCGGAGTGCAGGTCGTCGAGCTTGCGCTGCAACTCGACGAGGTTTTGCCGGTGCACCAGGTTTTCAACGCGGTCGTGGTGCGGACCTTCCTGGCGGTGCGTGAGGTCTTCGACCACGCGCTGGCGCTGCAGCAGCTCGATAACTTGAGCCAAACGATCCTGCAGGCTGTCTTGTGTTTTCTTTACTTCTACTTCGGTCATAGGCGAACTCCACTCCCAGCAGCGGGGCACGCCGGAAGGATCAATCAGTCAATTCGTGATTGGAAAAACGGGGTACTGAGCAACTACTGGGTAAGTCCATGGAGGTATTCCACAAGCCCCGGCGGGGCTGACGGGCGCAATCATACACCGCCCGGCCGTTTTAAACGTTAAAAAACTGGAAAGAACAAGCGCTTGCGAGCCAAAGTTGAGCATTGGCTGCATCTAGAACTGCGACGACGCAGCGGATAAGGAAAACACATGGCGCTGGAGAAAAAGATGAAATCCTACACAAACCCCAGACGGCAAAAAGCCCGCACTAGGCGGGCTTTTTGTTTGTATGGTGCACTCGACAGGATTCGAACCTGTGACCGCTCGGTTCGTAGCCGAGTACTCTATCCAGCTGAGCTACGAGTGCAGATTGTGTTTTTAGACCAGATCACAACTGGTTGAAGCCGAGTCACCTGCATCGCTGCAACTGACTCTTAAATGGTGCACTCGACAGGATTCGAACCTGTGACCGCTCGGTTCGTAGCCGAGTACTCTATCCAGCTGAGCTACGAGTGCATTTGTTGCCGCGCATTATAGGCCGTTCAATCTCTATGTAAAGCTATTTTTTCGAGCAATTTCAACAACTTACCGAAAAAACCAGATTGCAACGTACTAAGCAAATAATGGCGGAGAACGGGGGATTCGAACCCCCGACACCCTTTTGAGGTGTACTCCCTTAGCAGGGGAGCGCCTTCGGCCACTCGGCCAGCTCTCCGCAACACGGGGCGTATATTAACCACGTTCATCCCCGTTTGCAAACATAAAAAACGATAAAAATTAAAGGCTTGGTTCTTCGTCCTTCTCTTTCTTGATCCGCAGGTAGATTTCCTCGCGGTGGACCGCTACCTCTTTCGGAGCGTTAACCCCAATACGTACTTGATTGCCTTTAACGCCGAGCACGGTCACGGTGATTTCGCCATCACCGATAATCAGGCTTTCTGCGCAACGACGAGTCAGAATCAGCATACCTTTCTCCTCACGCATTTCAGTTCAGGAACAACAGTCTGCAAAAAAAAGGCCTTCAACCTACGACCCAAAGGTCATAGCCCTACTCGCCTAAGTATTGTCGAGCGCACCAAAAAGAACATGCGCCCTACAAAAAAATGAAAGGCGCGGTAAGCCGCGCCTTCCAGGTATCGCATCACTCGCCCTGTCGGGCCGGAGCGTCCAGCTCAAAAGCGGTATGCAGCGCGCGTACAGCCAGTTCCAGGTACTTCTCTTCGATCACCACCGAGACTTTGATTTCCGAGGTGGAGATCATCTGGATGTTGATGCTTTCCTTGGCCAGGGCCTCGAACATGCGGCTGGCAACGCCGGCATGGGAACGCATGCCCACGCCCACGATCGACACCTTGGCAATCTTGGTATCGCCAACCACTTCACGGGCGCCAATCTCGCTCGCGGTGTTCTGCAGGATCCGCTCCGCCGCATCGTACTCGTTACGGTGCACGGTGAAGGTGAAATCGGTGGTGTTATCGTGCGAAACGTTCTGCACGATCATGTCGACTTCAATGTTCGCGCCACTGATAGGACCGAGGATCTTGAAGGCCACGCCGGGGGTGTCTGGCACGCCACGGATCGTCAGCTTGGCTTCATCGCGGTTGAAAGCGATGCCGGAAATGATCGGCTGTTCCATGGATTCCTCTTCATCAATAGTAATGAGGGTGCCCGGACCCTCTTTGAAGCTGTGCAATACGCGCAGCGGAACGTTGTACTTGCCGGCGAACTCCACCGCACGGATCTGCAACACTTTGGATCCGAGGCTGGCCATTTCCAGCATCTCTTCAAAGGTGATCTTGTCCAGGCGCTGGGCCACGGACACCACACGCGGGTCGGTGGTGTACACACCGTCCACATCGGTATAGATCTGGCATTCATCAGCCTTCAGCGCGGCTGCCAGGGCCACGCCGGTGGTGTCCGAACCACCACGCCCGAGGGTGGTGATGTTGCCGTGCTCGTCCACACCCTGGAAGCCGGCTACTACTACCACGCGTCCGGCCTTCAGATCTGTGCGGATTTTCTGATCATCAATCTGCAGGATGCGCGCCTTGGTATGTGCGCTGTCGGTGAGGATGCGCACCTGACTGCCAGTGTAGGACACGGCTGGCACGCCACGCTTGTTCAGCGCCATGGCCAGCAAGGCAATCGTCACCTGCTCGCCGGTGGAAACGATCACATCCAGCTCACGCGGCAGCGGCTGTTGATCACCACTGATTGCCTTGGCCAGATCGATCAGGCGATTGGTCTCGCCGCTCATCGCCGACAGCACCACCACCAGGTCGTCGCCGGCGTCGCGGAATTTCTTAACCTTGTCGGCGACCTGCTCGATTCTTTCGACAGAGCCGACCGAGGTGCCTCCAAATTTCTGTACGATCAAAGCCATTTCTAAGCCGCCTCAGCCCGTAAAGGGGTGCCCAATAAACAAATTTTCCAGCACCTGAGCGAGCCCATGACTAGACCATGGGCTCATTACCAGCGCCTTAAATGCCAGCCTCGACAAACGGCACGGTCAGGGCCAGGGCCGCGTCCAGGGCACCAGCGTCTACACCACCGCCTTGCGCCATGTCCGGACGACCACCGCCCTTCCCGCCCACTGCCGCGGCGGCTTGCTTCATCAAATCACCGGCCTTGAGTTGGCCAGTCAGGTCCTTGGTTACACCGGCAACCAGAACGACCTTCTCCTCATGGACACCGCCGAGCAGGATCACTGCGCGGCCGAGCTTGTTCTTCAACTGATCGACCAAGGCCAACAGCGCCTTGCCGTCCTGACCGTCCAGGCGTACCGCCAGGACTTTCACACCCTTGACGTCCAGCGCCGAGGCCGACAGATCGTCGCCCGCCGCACTGGCTGCCTTGGCTTGCAACTGCTCCAGCTGTTTCTCCAGCGCGCGGTTGCGCTCCAGTACGGCGGACAGTTTGTCGATCAGGTTGTCGCGGCTACCCTTGACCAGGCCGGCCGCTTCCTTGAGTTGCTCTTCAGCCGCATTGAGGTAGGCCAGGGCCGCAGCACCGGTGACCGCCTCAATACGCCGCACACCGGAGGCCACACCGCCTTCGCTGATGATTTTCAGCAGGCCGATGTCGCCCGTACGGTTGGCGTGAATACCACCACACAGTTCTACCGAGAAGCTGCCGCCCATGCTCAGTACACGCACTTCGTCGCCGTACTTCTCACCAAACAACGCCATGGCGCCTTTTTGCTTGGCTGTCTCGATATCGGTTTCTTCGGTTTCCACCGGGGTGTTCTTGCGAATCTCGGCGTTGACGATGTCTTCCAGCGCCTTCAACTGCTCAGGCTTGATCGCCTCGAAATGGCTGAAGTCGAAACGCAGGCGCTGACTATCGACCAACGATCCCTTCTGCTGCACATGCTCACCCAACACCTGACGCAACGCGGCGTGCAGCAAGTGAGTGGCAGAATGGTTCAAGGCAGTTGCATGCCGTACGTCGGCATCCACCTGAGTGTCTACCGGCGCGCCGACGGTCAAGTTGCCCAACACCAACACACCGTGGTGCAGGAATGCACCACCGGTCTTGGTGGTGTCGCGCACCTCAAAGCGGCCGGAGGTGGAGCTCAAGAAGCCACAGTCACCCACCTGGCCACCGGACTCGGCGTAGAACGGCGTCTGGTCCAGGACCACTACAGCCTCTTCGCCTTCGTTCAACACGTCGACCGATTTGCCGTCTTTATAGATCGCAACAATCTTGGCCGAGCCAACGGTAGCCTTGTAGCCCGTGAACTGGGTGGCCACATCCACCTTGACCAGGGTGTTGTAGTCCAGGCCAAAGGAGCTGGCGGAACGCGCACGTACACGCTGGGCTTCCATCTCACGCTCAAAACCCGCCTCATCGACGGTCAGCTCGCGCTCACGCGCGATGTCGGCGGTCAGGTCCATCGGGAAACCGTAAGTGTCGTACAGCTTGAACACCACATCGCCCGGCACCACGGTGCCTTTGAGCTCAGCCAGGTCCTGCTCAAGAATCTTCAAGCCGTGCTCCAGGGTCTTGGAGAACTGCTCTTCTTCAGCCTTGAGCACGCGCTCGATGTTGGCTTGCTGCTGCTTGAGTTCCGGGAAGGCATCGCCCATCTCGGCCACCAGCGCGGCAACGATCTTGTAGAAGAAGCTGCCGGTAGCGCCCAGCTTGTTACCGTGACGGCAGGCGCGACGGATGATGCGGCGCAGCACGTAGCCACGGCCTTCGTTCGACGGCAACACGCCGTCGGCGATCAGGAAGCCGCAGGAACGGATGTGGTCGGACACCACCTTGAGCGAAGACTGGTTGTCGTTGGCGCAACCAATCGCCGCAGCCGAAGCGCTCAGCAGGTTGGTGAACAGGTCGATCTCGTAGTTGGAGTGAACGTGCTGCATCACCGCACTGATCCGCTCCAGGCCCATGCCGGTGTCGACCGACGGTGCAGGCAGCGGATGCAACACGCCATCGGCGGTGCGGTTGAACTGCATGAACACGTTGTTCCAGATTTCGATGTAACGGTCGCCGTCTTCTTCCGGCGAGCCCGGCGGGCCGCCCCAGATGTCGGCGCCGTGATCGTAGAAAATCTCGGTGCAAGGGCCGCACGGGCCGGTATCGCCCATGGTCCAGAAGTTATCGGACGCGTAAGGCGCGCCTTTGTTGTCGCCGATGCGAATCATCCGCTCGGCCGGCACACCGATCTCTTGGGTCCAGATGTCATACGCTTCGTCGTCCGTCGCGTAGACGGTGACCCAGAGCTTTTCCTTGGGCAGCTTCAACACGCCGGTGAGGAAGGTCCAGGCGAAGGTAATCGCATCTTTCTTGAAATAGTCACCGAAGCTGAAGTTACCCAGCATCTCGAAGAACGTGTGGTGGCGAGCGGTGTAACCAACGTTTTCCAGGTCGCTGTTCTTGCCGCCGGCGCGTACGCACTTCTGGCTGCTGGTGGCGCGGGTGTAGGCGCGTTTTTCCTGGCCCAGGAAGCAGTCCTTGAACTGGTTCATCCCCGCGTTAGTGAACAGCAGGGTTGGGTCATTGCCTGGGATCAAGGAGCTGGAGGCGACACGGGTGTGACCTTGCTCTTCGAAGAAGCGAAGGAAGGCTTCACGGATTTCTGCGCTTTTCATTAGGTTCTTCCACGGAGGCTGCGGCCAAAGGCCAGTGCTAAACGTCATCAGACGGAGCGACGGCAAAGGGCCGCATTATATCGGCCCTTTGCCCGTGGTACAGCGTGTTTATGTGATAGAAACAGTCAATTAGACGGTCTGCACTGTCATTTTCGGGAAAACTCGACGAATGTCGCCAGCACTTGCTCGATCTGTGCCCGGCTGACGTCCAAGTGAGTGACCATGCGCAGGCGCGACGCGGCGCTCAACTTGATCCCGCGTTCGGCGGCAAACACCTTCAAGGCCTGGGCCCGATCACCGATATCCACATAGACCATGTTGGTCTGCACCGGCTCCACCGTGTAGCCAGCCTTGCGCAGTTCATCACCCAGCCACTGGGCATTGGCATGGTCATCGGCCAGGCGCTGCACCTGATGATCCAAGGCATACAGCCCTGCTGCCGCCAGGGAACCGGCCTGGCGCATACCGCCGCCGACCATCTTGCGCAGGCGGCGCGCCTTGGCGATCAACGCCGTGGAGCCACACAACACCGAGCCAATCGGCGCGCCCAGGCCTTTGGACAGGCACACCGACACCGAGTCGAAATGCTGGGCAATTTCCCACACATCGACGCCCAGCTTGACTGCCGCGTTATAGACCCGCGCACCGTCCAGATGCAGGGCCAGGCCATGTTCACGGGTAAACGCGCGGGCCTTCGCCAGGTACTCCAGCGGCAATACTTTGCCCTGCATGGTGTTTTCCAGCGCCAGCAGGCGGGTGCGGGCGAAGTGGAAGTCATCGGGCTTGATCGCCGCCAGCACGTGATTCAAGTCAAGGGAGCCGTCCGCCTGCACTTCCAACGGCTGCGGCTGGATCGAACCGAGCACAGCCGCGCCACCGCCTTCGTATTTGTAGGTGTGGGCCTGCTGGCCGACGATGTATTCCTCGCCGCGCTCACAGTGGGCCATCAACGCCAGCAGGTTGCTCATGGTGCCAGTGGGCACGAACAACGCCGCGTCGAACCCCAGGCGCTTGGCCAGTTCAGCCTCCAGGTGGTTGACGCTGGGGTCTTCGCCGTAGACATCGTCGCCGCTGACGGCACTGGCCATCGCGTCGCGCATGCCGGGGGTGGGTTGGGTCACGGTGTCGCTACGCAGGTCGATCACAGACATGAAACACGCCTCTAACGGGTTAGGTAAGTGCCTTTTATGGATGATTACTGCGGGCAAAGCCACGCAATATCAAGCCCCCACTCACTTCAATCGAATACCAACCAAACAAACCGATATAGGTTATCGATACGGCAATCGTGCAGTTTTCGAAAAACCATGTTAAAAACTCTCCGCCGCCAGGGTTCTGGCGGCAACGTTCTCAGGGCGGGGTGTAATTCCCCACCGGCGGTAATTGCACGCAAGGTGCATAGCCCGCGAGCGCTTGGCGCCTCGAACTGCTCACGCAGGACGGCGACAAGGTCAGCAGACCCGGTGTGATCCCGGGGCCGACGGTCATAGTCCGGATGAAGAGAGAACGGGATTGGCACCTAAGGGCCGCGCGCTGGGTTCATGCTTGCATGACGCAGTGGTTCGTACCCTTAAATCCCATTCGATTCATAACGCCCTGTTTTTTTCTTAAACAGGAGTCAGAACATGCAACCCACCGCAATCGACAGCAAAAGCAAAAACCATCACGGCGAGCGCGTCGCGTTTATCCAGGCCTGCTGGCACAAGGATATTGTCGACCAATCCCGCAAAGGCTTCCTCGCCGAAATGATCGCCCAGGGCTACCAGGAATCGGACATTGATTTCTTCGAAGTCGGCGGCGCCTTTGAACTGCCCCTGCATGCCAAGCTGTTGGCCAAGACCGGCCGTTACGCCGGTATCGTTGCCGCTGCACTGGTGGTGGACGGCGGCATCTACCGTCACGAATTCGTCGCCCAATCGGTGGTCAGCGGCCTGATGCAAGTGCAGCTGGAAACTGAAGTGCCGGTGTTCTCGGTATCGCTGACACCGCATCACTTCCATGCGGGCACTGAGCACCACACCTTTTTCTACGAGCACTTCGTGCACAAGGGCCAGGAAGCTGCGCGCACCTGCGCCGATACGCTGCACAAGGTTCGCGCAATTCGCCGCAGTGAGCCGCGTGCCGTAGCAGTCTAAAGCACACCGCAAAACCAATGTGGGAGCGGGCTTGCTCGCGAAAGCGGAGTGTCAGTCAACCTATAAATGACTGACAGACCGCCTTCGCGAGCAAGCCCGCTCCCACATTTAGATTCAGCTAAGTCTTGAGTTTTATGCCAACCCGACATCCGTGGTCGGCACAATCAATATCCCCGCCCGCAAACCATTCTTCACCTTCGGGTTCGGGAAGATGATGCGCGCGCCCTCCTCCTCGATCACCCAGCGGGTCTTGGCCACGTCTTCGGCCAGCAGATAACCCTTGGGCAGCGGCGAGAAGTTTTCCACATCCGCCGGCAAGTGCAGCAGGAACGCGTCGCTGTGCTTGATCACTTCACGCGACACCGCAAACAGCTGCAGCCCTTCCAGGCTCTCGGTGGCAGGTTCGGTGCCTTCGATGATGTGCTTGAGGCGCGTCTCCAGGCGGGAAACATCCACGCCCTGGTTCTGCCCGAACGGCCGGGCCTTGCCCAATTCCAGGGTGAAGGCTTCGGCGCCCAGCTGCTCGTAGGTAAACGCGGTGAAGGTGATGGAGGTTTTGTTCTGCAACAGCACCGCGTGCATGCCGGCCGCGCACAAACGGGCCAGTTCGTGGCGCGAATGCGGGCGGCCTTCCTTCCACGGGTACAGCGCGAACTGCTCGATCTTCGAGCCGCGAATGGCAGTGTGCAGGTCGTAATGCAGGCGCGAGCGGCCCGGCAGGCTGAAGAACGTGCGGGCCAGTTGCTCAAGCTCGGCGGCGCGCATGGCCTCCGGGCCGATGTTTTGTTCGTGACGGCCGTTGAACAGCCGGTTGACGTCCAGTTCCAGGTAACGCTCGCCGCGGCGCATGGCCTCGGGGTTGCCGAACAGGAACAGAATACGGCTGCGGGGTTTGATCTCCCCACGGGCGATGCCATGCAACAGGCGGTCGAGCAGTTCGATCGGCGCCGTTTCGTTGCCATGGATGCCGGACGACAGCAGCAGGTCGCAGCCGTTGTCCAACGCCTGCGGCGGGCGCACTTCGAGCGCGCCCTCGCTGAGCCAGCGCATCTGCACGCCGTCGACAGTCAGTTGAATTTTTTGCGCCGGTTCACGACCGGCGAGGGTCAGTTCAAGCAGTTTGCCGAGGGCGAGCATAAGCAGCTTCCTTAGTGGTTGCAGCCAGGGCCGTGGACGTGATCGTCGTCATCACCTTCGACGTCAGCCGGCTCCATTTCCAGTTGCAGGCTCATCAGGTTGGTGGCCAGTGGGCGCATCAGCAGGTTGGCGTACTCGGCGTCGCCTTCTTCCACGTCCACACCGATCAGCAGTTGGCCACGGCCGTCGTGCTGGATCCAGACTTCCTTGCCCTGCCAGACCACGGCAACGCGGGTGCAGGAGGTTTCCAGCTGGGTGCCATCGGTGTCTTCAAGGATCAGTTTCAGGGTATCGGTGGTCATAAATAGTTCTCAGCCATGCGCAATTAATTGATCTGGAAAGGATAAACCGAGCCCAGTTTAAGGATTTGCGTCAGTTCATCCAGTGCCGTCCGGCACTCAAGCAGCAATTGCGGGTCAGCCAGGTCGGTTTCACGCAGGCTGTCGCGGTAGTGCTTGTCGACCCATTGGGTCAGTGTTTCGTACAACGGCGCGGTCATGATAACGCCTGGGTTCACCGCCGCCAGTTCAGTTTCATTCAAGGCCACGCGCAACCGCAGGCACGCCGGGCCACCGCCATTCTGCATGCTTTGCTTGAGATCAAATACTTTCACCTCGCGGATCAACCCACCGGACGCGGTCAAGCCTTGCAGGTATCGCCAGACGCGCTCGTTGGCGCGGCATTCTTCCGGCACGATCAGCAGCATCAAGCCGTCGGCGCGGGTCAGCAACTGGCTGTTGAACAGGTAGGAACGCACCGCGTCTTCAACGCTGACCTGGGCGCGGGGCACGCACACCGACTGGAAGTTACCGCCCAGCTTGGCCAACTTGCCTTGCAGCTCGCCCAGCATCTGCTCGGTGTTGAGGAACGCGTCCTCGTGATAGAACAGCACTTCGCCGTTGCCCACCGCGATCACATCGTTGTGGAACACACCGGCATCGATCACCGACGGGTTTTGCTGGGCGTAGACCACACCGTCGTCCTTCAAGCCGTGCAGGCGTGCGACGGCCTGGGACGCTTCGAGGGTCTGGCGCGCCGGGTATTTTTGCGGCGCCGGGTAGCGGGTGTCGAAGGCACTGCGGCCGAACACGAAGAACTCAACGCCGGCCTCGCCATACTCACGGCAAAAACGCGTGTGGTTCGCCGCGCCTTCGTCGCCGAACTGCGCCACCGCCGGCAACGCGGCGTGGTGGGCGAAGTGCTTTTGGTCGGCAAACATCGCGCCCAGCACGCGGCTGGTGGTCGGGTGCTCGATGCTGCGGTGGTATTTGCAGTTGAGGTTGGCGGCGGTGAAATGCACGCGACCATCCGCCGTATCGGCGCTCGGGCTGACGGTGGCGGCGTTGGCCACCCACATGCTCGATGCCGAGCAGCTGGCAACCAGCAAAGGCATGGCTTGCTTGGCCGCTTGCTGGATGACTTGAGCGTCGGTGCCGCTGAAACCGAGGTTGCGCAAGGCCGCCACGTCAGGACGCTCCTGCGGCGCCAGCACACCTTGCACAAAGCCCATGTCCATCAGGGCTTTCATTTTCTGCAGGCCCTGCAACGCCGCAACCTTGGGGTTCGAAGACTGCTGGCTGTTGCTCTGGGACGCGACGTTGCCGTAGGACAAACCGCCGTAGTTATGGGTCGGCCCCACTAGACCGTCAAAATTGACTTCATAGGATTTCATCGGCGAGGCTCCACGAACATCTGTTTTTATAGGCATCTAGTGCAGATCTATAGCTGTAAACCCGATCAAGTGTGGGAGCTGGCTTGCCTGCGATGGCGTCACCTCGGTTGTGCAGAAAGACCGCGTCGCCTGCATCGCAGGCAAGCCAGCTCCCACACAAGCCCGCTCCCACATTTAGATCAGTGTAATACCAGGGGTCAGCGTGGCTGGAACCACCAGGCTCGGGGTCTCAAGCGAGGCCACCGGGTACGCGCAATAATCCGCCGCGTAATAAGCACTGGCGCGATGATTGCCCGAGGCACCTACCCCACCGAACGGCGCGGTGCTGGCCGCGCCGGTCAGCTGTTTGTTCCAGTTGACGATACCGGCGCGGCTTTCCAGCCAGAACTGCTGGTAGCGTACTTCGGAATCCGACAACAAACCCGCGGCCAACCCGTATTGGGTGTTGTTGGCCTCCGCGATCGCCGCGGCAAAGTCAGCGTAGCGGATCACCTGCAACAGCGGGCCGAACAGCTCTTCATCTTCGCGCTCGGTCACACCGGTCACGTCAATAATGCCTGGGGTCAGCAACGCGGCTTGAGCCTGGGGCTGGGTCATTTCCAGCAGCGCCACCGCGCCATTGGCCAACATCAGCTCCTGAGCGTCCATCAAGGCTTTGGCTGCGCCGAGGGAAATCACCGAGCCCATGAACGGCGCCGGCTGCTGGTCGAACGCACCGACTGCAATTGTCGCGCTCACCGCCACCAGACGCGCCAGTAACGCATCGCCCCAGGCGCCTTGCGGCACCAGCAGGCGACGGGCACAGGTGCAACGCTGGCCGGCCGAAATGAACGCCGACTGGATAATCGTGTAGACCGCCGCATCCACGTCGGCGACTTCATCGACCACCAGCGGGTTATTACCGCCCATTTCCAGCGCGAGGATCTTGTCCGGGCGCCCGGAGAATTGCTGATGCAGGTGGTTGCCGGTGCGGCTGGAACCGGTGAAAAACAACCCGTCGATACCCGGGTTGGCCGCCAGCGCGATGCCGGTTTCCCGCGCGCCTTGCAGCAGGTTCAACACGCCCGCCGGCAAGCCGGCGTCGATCCAGCACTGCACGGTCAACTCGGCGACTTTCGGGGTCAGCTCGCTCGGCTTGAACAGCACGGTATTGCCCGCCAGCAAGGCCGGGACGATATGCCCGTTCGGCAAGTGGCCAGGGAAGTTGTAAGGCCCAAACACTGCCACCACACCATGAGGCTTGTGGCGCAATACGGCGGTGGCATCGCCCAACGGGCCGCTCTTCTCGCCGGTACGTTCGCGGTAGCTTTGCACCGAAATGGCAATCTTGTTGGCCATGCTGGTGACTTCGGTGGCCGACTCCCACAGCGGCTTGCCGGTTTCTTCGCCGATGCAACGGGCGATTTCATCGGCGCGGCTTTTCAGCGTGGCGGCGAAGGTTTCCAGCACGCTGATGCGCTCTTCCAGCGGGCGCCGGGCCCAGCTTGGAAACGCCTGGCGCGCGGCCTGCACGGCGGACTCAACCTGTTCGACAGTGGCGCCATTGCCGGCCCACAGCACTTGCTGGGTGACCGGGTTGCGCGATTCAAACAGTTCACCCTGGCCAGCCAGCCAGCTACCTGCGATATACAGCGAATTCATGACTTCGACTCCCGAGCAGCAGACAACGCAACAGCGCGCACTTGATCACCCACCACCAGTTGCAAGCGCTTGGCGGTCTGTGGGTCGACCACCAAAGTGCCTGCCGCCAGACGGGCCGGAGCGGCGGTAATGCGGCACTCCTCGCGCTTGCGGTTATGAATCAGGAACGGCGTGGCGTCGTCCCCCGGCGTGCCGATGGCGAGCACCAGCGACTGGCTGTCGCGCACCGCACGGATTTTGCTGGTCTCACACTCCACCGCCGGGCCGGCGTCGAAAATATCGACATAGCCCTGGTAGCTGAAGCCTTCGCTCTTGAGCATGCTCAGCGCCGGTTCGGTGTCCGGGTGAACCTTGCCGATCACATTGCGCGCGTCTTCAGACAGGAAGCAGCTGTACAGCGGAAACTTCGGCATCAGCTCGGCGATAAACGCCTTGTTGCCCACGCCGGTCAGGTAATCAGCCTGGCTGAATTCCATCTTGAAGAAATGCCGGCCCAGGCTTTCCCAGAACGGCGAGCGCCCGGCGTCGTTGGACACGCCACGCATCTCGGCAATGATCTTGTTGCCGAACAACTGCGGGAATTCAGCGATAAACAGCATGCGCGCCTTGGCCAGCATGCGGCCGTTGAGGCCGTTGCGGTAATCGGCGTGCAGGAACAGCGAGCACAACTCGGAATTGCCGGTGAGGTCGTTGGCCAAAAACAGCGTCGGGATTTCGCGGTAGATGTTCAGCTCCTGGGAGGCGCTGACCGTCAGGCCGACCCGGAAGTTGTACCAAGGCTCGCGCAGGCCGACGGCGCCAGCGATGGCGGAAATGCCCACCACGCGGCCTTCGTCGTTTTCCAGCACGAACAGGTAGTCGGCATCACCGCGCCCGGCTTCGCCGCGAAAGGTCTTTTCTGCCCAGCCGACCCGGTGGGCCAGGCGCTCTTCGTTGGCCGGCAAGGTGGTGAGGCCGGTGCCAGTGCTGCGCGCCAGATCAATCAGGGCCGGTAAATCGCTGCTGCGTACGGGACGAACGATCATGCTATCTCCTCAGACGGGCCGCCTGCTCCAGGCCACCCGCAAAACTCTGCTTTAAACCGCGACCAGGCGCACGCTGGCACCTTCGCCAACACCCAGGGCTTCGGCCGTTTCCAGGTCCAGGGTCACTGGTTTGCCGGGCGCGTAGTCCAGGTCCAGCATCACCGCGCGGTAATCCTGCAATTGCGCGTTGCTCACCAGGTACTGACGGCCGGCACCCTTGACCATCTCGCCGATCTTCACCGGCACCACGCGGCTCTGGGCGATCGAGCGAATGCCCGAAACCCGCGCGTGCAGCGTTGGGCCGCCGTCGAAGATGTCGATGTAGTGGTCGGTTTCAAAGCCTTCACGCATCAGGATGTCGAAGGTGATCTGCGCACGCGGGTGCACCTGGCCCATGGCTTCCTGCGCTGCGTCCGGCAGCAACGGCACGTAGATCGGGTAGTGCGGCATCAGCTCGGCGAGGAAGGTGCGGCTTTTCAGCCCGCACAGGCGCTCGGCAGCGGCGTAGTTGAGGTCGAAGAAGTTACGGCCGATGGCGTCCCAGAAAGGCGAGTCACCGTTCTCGTCGCTGTAGCCGACAATTTCGGTCACCACCGAGTCGGCAAAGCGCTCGGGGTGGCTGGCGACAAACAGCAGGCGGCCACGCGAATTGAGCTCCGACCACGGCGAACCAACCAGCTCGGGCACCACGTAGAAACTGGTGAGCAGGCTGTTGCCGGTGAGGTCGTGGCACTGGGAAAGCACGTGGATCTTGTTGTGGATCTTCAGCTCGCGGGAGGCGTGCACGAAGGTTTCGTTACGGAAACTGTAGAACGGCTCCGAGTAACCGGCCGAGGCCACAATGGCCGAACAGCCGGCGAGCTTGCCGGTCTCGGTGTCTTCGAGCACAAAGAAGTAGCTCTCTTCACCGTTGAAACTCACCTCGGCCGCGAAGGACGCTTCGCTGGCGGCGATCTTGTCGCTCAGGCGTTCCACATCATCCGGCAAGGAGGTGACACCAATCGGGCTGTCCGCAGCCAGACGCTGTACCTCGCCCAGATCAGCCATTTGCGCGGGGCGCATCACCAGCATGGTGTCACTCCTTAACTCGAAAAACTCACAGAGGGAAAAATGCCGGACAGGCTCTGATTCAGAGAGGGTTTTTGTGGCGAGGGAGCTTGCTCCCGCTGGAGTGCGAAGCGCTCCCAAAATCTTGGGGCCGCTGCGCAGCCCAGCGGGAGCAAGCTCCCTCGCCACAAAAGCGGCTCCCACAGTTGACTCGGTCCGGCATTATAAAATTTGGGTTCGATGCCCAATCGTTTGAGCATCGAACGGTCTATCAGGCTTGGGTCAGCGTTTTCACAGCACGTTCAAAACGATCCAGGCCTTCGTTGATGTCGGCCTCTTCCACCACCAGGCTCGGGGCGAAACGCACCACGTCGGGGCCGGCTTGCAGGATCATCAGGTTTTCTTTTTCGGCCGCGTTGAACACGTCCTTGGCCTTGCCTTTGAACGCATCGCTGAGCACGCAACCGATCAGCAGGCCCATGCCGCGTACTTCGGTGAAGATGCCGTATTGCTTGCCGATCTGTTCCAGGCGCGCCTTGAACAGGTCGTGCTTGGCGTTCACACCAGCCAGCACTTCTGGGGTGTTGATCACGTCGATCACCGCTTCGGCCACCGCGCACGCCAGCGGGTTGCCGCCGTAGGTGGTGCCGTGAGTACCGACCACCAGGTGCTTGGCCAGGTCTTCGCGAGTGAGCATGGCCGCAATCGGGAAACCGCCGCCCAGGCTCTTGGCGCTGGTGAGGATGTCTGGCGTCACGCCGTAGTGCTGATAAGCGAACAGGTGGCCGCTGCGGCCCATGCCGGTTTGCACTTCATCGAACACCAGCAACGCGTTGTTGGCGTCGCACAGCTCGCGGGCACCTTGCAGGTAAGCCAGCTCGGCCGGCAGCACGCCGCCTTCGCCTTGGATCGGTTCGAGCACCACGGCGCAGGTCTTGCCTGATACGGCGGCTTTCAGCGCATCCAGATCGTTATAAGGAACGTGGGTGATGCCGGTAATTTTAGGCCCGAAACCATCGGAGTACTTCGACTGGCCACCGACGTTGACGGTGAACAGGGTACGGCCGTGGAAGCTGTTCAGCGCGGCGATGATCTCGTACTTCTCAGTGCCGAAACGGTCGAACGCGACGCGACGGGCCAGCTTGAACGCGGCCTCGTTGGCTTCGGCGCCGGAGTTGCAGAAGAACACGCGCTCGGCAAAGGTGGCGTCGATCAGCTTATGCGCCAGGCGCAGGGCCGGCTCATTGGTGAACACGTTGGAGACATGCCACAGCTTGTTGGCTTGTTCGGTCAGTGCACCGACCAGCGCCGGGTGGGCGTGGCCCAGTACGTTAACCGCGATGCCGCCGGCAAAGTCGATCAGCTCGCGACCCGCCTGGTCCCACACGCGCGAACCCGCGCCACGCACAGGGATGAATGCGGCAGGTGCGTAGTTGGGAACCATGACCTGGTCGAAATCGGCACGTTGCACCGGGGCTTGCTCAACGGACATCGGAGTCTCCTGAAGAGGAACGCCTGCCTGGAACTGGCAGACGATGCAGGGATTGTAAGGACAGTTTTCAGCGCCACCTTGTCGCCAAGCGACAACTTCTTATAGCGCCAACCCCGGTTTTACGCGGGTTTACGGCAATGCGACATATTGCGTCGCAATGGCGCAGTGTAAACCAGCGGCGAATTTTTCGGCACAACGCTCCGGCATCCGATCAACCCATGCCCATTGCGATAATCCAATAGCACCCCGCCCTCGCCGCCTGCCGATTTACTTGAGCACTTTAAGCACCCTCAAGGATTGGCAACATGCCTGACTCTGTACAACAAACGCCGCATAACCACCTTTTCGTTCAGCCCGACCGGCATTACGCACTGCTCAAAAGCGCGATCCCGCGCTGGCTCGGCGAAGCCTCCCCGCGCCGTCGCCAGGCGCTGGGCCAAAGCGTTGTGCGCCTGCCTCAGCCGTTACGCGACGGCGCCGAACCGGGCCAACGCGAGCTCAAGCGCCTGGCCACCGCCCACTGGGACGCGCAAAACACCGTCGAGCACGCCCTCGCCCACGTGCAGGACGCCCAGCACTTTGGCGCACCGATCCTCAGCCTCGCCCTGAAAACGCGGTTCGGCCTGGACTTGGATGTGAACAACACCTTCCTGCGCCTCTACATCCCACAAACGATCCCCGGCTTCCCGATCCCCTCGGGCGCCGCGCGTACCTGGACCGTCTCGCTGCTGGAGGCCGCCCTGCACAACTTCGAACACCAGGAAACCCAGGCAGACGCCCATGAAAGCGCGTCGACCTTTATTACCCGCCCTGACGCCAGAGGCCAATTCGACACGTTGCCAGACATCAAACGTGTGCTGTCGATTCGCGCCTTTACCCAGCTTTGCCGCGACCTGGACATCGGCGCGCTGTATGCCGCCTACCTGCAACAACAACTGGGCATGACCGAGCCGGTGACCCAGGCCGCCTTACAGCTCAAAGTCGAACGCAGCCAGAAAGCCGAGTTACAGGCCGCACTGCAGTGGGCGTTGATCAGCGGCGACCTGCAACCGAGCTATTTCCGTTTGATCCAGGGCCTGCTCGACGGCCTGGCCGGCATGCGCCTGGACGGCCAGGCGCTGCGCTACCACGACCTGAGCCTGATGGGCGCGGACTTGCCCGGCATCATCGTCTTCGGTCCCGACCTGGAACTTTCACGCGGGGCAGCCCGCATCGTGGCTTATGTGCCGGGTGACCCCGAGCACCCGATCAAGGAATACCCCTCGTCCCAGGCGCTGCAAAAAGAACTGGTGCGCCAACTGCGCGATGAGCCTTACCAACGGTTCTTCAGCCGGTTTGTGCCGCATGCACAACGCGGCCACTTTTTCGCCAACCTGAGCCAACTGCTCGGCAAGATCACTTGGCACCCCTACGTTCAGGGCAGCAGCCAGCCGATCTGGCGTCAAACCCCGACCGACAACCCACGCGTGCGTTTCGTCGCCACCCCAGGCGGTCACGACCTGTGGCGCCACCAGTACCAGCGCAGGCTTAATCAAATCCTCAACGACGGGCGCAGCCGCGCTGTCGCCACGGCAACCGTGGACCGCAACGCGCGCTGGGCGCTGTGGGATTCATTCGTGAATATCGCGTCCTCAATCCTGGAGGCCGCCACCCTGATCATCGCGCCCTTCGTGCCGTTTGCCGGTGAATTGATGCTGGGTTACATGGCCTACCAACTGCTCGATGAGGTGTTCGAAGGGATCATCGACTGGAGCGAAGGCCTGGGCAGCGAGGCGGTCGGGCACTTGGTGGGCGTGGTCGAAACCCTGGTGCAACTGGGCGCCTTTGTCGCTGGCAGCACGCTCGTCATCGGGGAGTTTCGCAAGGTCCTGCCCAAAGAGATCGTCGACTTTATCGACCGCTTCAAACCGGTAGCGCTGCCCAATGGCCAGACCCGCTACTGGAAACCCGACCTCACGGCCTACGAGCACCCCATCAGCGTACCGGCCAACGCCCAGCGTGACACGGCCGGCCTGATCCAGCACTCGCGTAAAAACCTGCTGAAGCTCGAAGACAAGGTTTACTCGGTGGAGGAACACCCGGCGTCGGACACGATGCTCATCCAGCACCCTTCACGCCCTGACGCCTACCGCCCAAAAGCCCATCACAACGGTCATGGCGCCTGGCACACGGAACTGGAGCACCCGCTGCAATGGGACCAAAAAACCCTGTTGCGCCGCCTGGGGCCCAGCGTGGAAGGCCTCAGTGAAGCCGACCAGGCACTGGCGCTGAGCATCAGCGGCATTGACGAAAACGCCCTGCGCAAAATGCACGTCAACCGTGAGGCGCCCCCTGCGTTGCTGATGGACACCCTGGAGCGCTTGCGGGTTGATCGGGACATTCAAACCCTGATCGACCGGCTCAATAGCGATGACCCCAAGACTTACGGCAAAGTGGACCCACAGGCCAACCTGCAACTGCTGACCAGCCAAGGCGACTGGCCCCCAACCCGCTGCCTGCAATTTATCGATGCCCAAGGGCAGATCGCCTGGTCGTTTGGCGACAGCCAACTGCCCGCCATCCAGATACCCGAGAGCCACTTGAACAATGGCGACCTGCTCAAGGCAATCCTCACCCTGCTGCCGCCAAAAGATGCCGCCGATGCCTTTGGCGCAGCGGTCGGTGATTCGAGCCTGAGCCTGGACCTGCGCGCCGCTCACCTGCGTAAAAAACTCGCGGCGATTGCCCAGCAAAATCGCGCGTCCTTATTCCAGTCACACTATGCAACCTACCAAGCCACCCGCAACCCACGGGCACAGCGCTTGATGGACGCCGCGCCAGGCCTGCCCGCGCGCGTTGCGCAAAAACTGCTGGAGCACGCCAGCGCCAAAGAACTGGCAGAGCTGGATAACCAGCGCACGCCCCAGCGCCTGAACCTGCTGGCGCGTAGCGCCTTCGAAGAGGTACGCCTGAGTCGCGCGTATGAAGGCTTGCATTTTGGCGATCAAAGCCTAGACACCCAGCGCCTGGCCCTGCACTCACTGCCCGCGATACCGGGCTGGCCAGCGCAGGTGCGCCTGGAGCTCAGGGACTATGCTGCCAACGGCACCTTGCGTGACCAGATCGGTGCGGCGCAGGCGCCCATCGTGCGCACGTTGGTGCGCAGCGAAACCGGCGAATACACCGCCTATGACGGCAGTGACGCACTCAGCGCCCCCACCGACTTTTACTCGGCCATCCTCAACGCACTGCCCGACCCTCAACGCCAAGCCATTCATTTGGGCATCGATCAGGGGCCCCGTCTGCGCCAGTACCTTGCGCGGCATCCCGTCGCGCGTAATCCACTGCGCGAGCTGCTCGGCGCAGACCCGATCCGCAAACCGACTTATGACCCGCAAGCCATGAAACTGCTGGGCGGCATGGACGGCTACCCGGCCCAGGCTGACTATGGCGACGGGCCGCCGCCCCTGCTGGCACAGGTACGCGAATTGTTCCCCGCGCTCGACGATGTGCAGGCTCAGTCCGTGCTCGAACACCTGCTGGCCCTGCCGACAGGCGCCAGCAACCACCTCGCCCGCCTGCGTGAGCAACGCCAACTGGTGCGCCAGAACCTGCAAGCCTGGCAGGCCGCGATCCCGCGCATCGACCCCGAAACCCAGCTTGAGATGACCGCCGAGCGCCGCTATGACGAGGTGCAGACCCGCAAGATAGTGGCCGAGCAATTGCAAGCGTGCTGGCGCCGGGAAACCGAGCGGGACGAGTACTTCAATAACCCCGAACTCAACGGCCATACCCTCAGGCTCTACGGCCCAGGCCCGACTGATCTGCCGGAGCTGGGCGTGACCTTCAACCATGTCTCGATGCTGTCCCTGGTGGGTGACGGCCCCCTGCTGGGCATCGACGCTTTTCTTAATCGGTTCCCCAACCTGCGCCACCTGGAAATCAGGTCCATCCCGCTGGGCGACTTGCCGCCACAGCTCAGCAGCCTGCCTACGCTGAACAGCCTGATACTGAGCGACTGCGACATCACCCTCACCCCGCAAAGCCTTGAGCGATTGAACGCCATGAGCGGCTTGCACGCGCTGGACCTGCACAACAATACCCTGGGGCTGATACCCGATGTCCAAGGGATGCCCGACCTGACCCTGCTGGACCTGTCGGTCACCGACATCGACCGCGTGCCAAACGGCGCAGTGGGTCACCCGCGGTTGGAATTAGCCATGCTCAGTGACAACCGAATCACCGAGTTACCCCTGGAGCTGTTCAGCGTCAGCCCGGACACCGCCAGAAAGTTCGACCTTTCCGGCAACTCGTTCACTGGGCCGACACTGGACCTGATCAAACACTACTGTCAGGCCCACGGTGAGTCGTTCGCGGCCCAAGCCCCCAGCGCAGAACGTGCCAGGGTCATGAACCTGTATCCGACATTGCTGGAGCCCGAAGCGGATCGCTTCATCTTTCGCCTGCCCGGCGACATGGCCGCCGTCGCCCCGACCTTGGCCCGCCTTGAAGCCGAGTACACCCAACTGGAAACCGACCTTCAGCAATGGGCACTGAATGTACCCGACCACCACCCGGTCCTCGGCATCCCGCTGGACGAACAGACCGCCGCCCTGGAACAACACGAACGCGAGCGCTTCAAGGCCTTGCTTGAAGAGGCCTGGCGTCGCGAAAGCGAGGAAGACGAGGAAAGCCTGGATGAGCAATTCACCCACGCGGTGGTGCTGGATACAACGGTCATGGGCTCGCTGCCGCGCCTGAGCGCAACGTTCGATCATGTGTCATCGCTGGAAATTATTGGAGCTGGCGGCATCAATGACGTCGACGGCTTACTCCAACGCTTCACCCACCTGCAAACATTGCTGCTGAGCCGATGCAACCTGGGGAAGATTCCTGACATCGTTGCCCACATGCCCAAACTCAACAGCCTGAGCCTTGAGAACTGCCATATCCGCTTGACGTCGCCGAACATCGATATCCTGGGCAGCGCGCCAGAGCTTGAGTTCCTGAGCCTGAGAAACAACCGGCTGGAAGTGGCCCCTGATGTCAGCAACCTGAGCCAGTTGAACGCACTGTATCTGTCCAACACGGGGATCACCGAAGTGCCCCGCGGGCTGTTCAGCCTCCAGGAGCTGGTAACGGTGGACCTGAGCAACAATATGATCAGCGAAATTCCGGCCGACCTGCTGGAGTCGACAACGCCCTACGACAACGATTGCGACTTCAGCAGCAACCCGTTATCGCCACAGAGCCTGAACTATCTGCGTCAGCATTACGTGCGCACCGGCAATAGTTTTAAGGTGGAGGCAGCCACCCAGGATGAGTATGGCGTGAACCTGGTTGTACAAGCTGCGCAACCGATGGAGGAGTAATCAGCCGCGTTCGGACGGCACCGACGACAACTCGAAGGGGCTGCTGCTGCGCCGCTGGTTGCGGTCTTCGCGCGGGGTGGCGCCGAAGAAGTTGCGGTAGGCGCTGGAGAAGTGCGGCCCCGAGGAAAAACCGCACGACAGGCCGATCTGGATGATCGACTTGCTGGTTTGCATGAGCATCTGGCGGGCCTTGTTCAGGCGCAGTTCCAGGTAGTACTGGCTGGGGACACGATTAAGGTATTGCTTGAAGATGCGCTCCAGCTGTCGTCGCGACACGCACACGTGCTGGGCGATTTCGTCGGTGGTCAGCGGCTCTTCGATATTGGCTTCCATCAGCAACACGGCCTGGGTCAGCTTCGGATGGCTGGAGCCCAGGCGGTTTTGCAGCGGAATGCGCTGGCGCTCGCCGCCTTCGCGAATGCGCTCTACCACCAATTCTTCGGAGACGGCACCGGCCAGTTCGGCGCCGTGGTCACGGGCCAATACCGCCAGCAGCAGGTCAAGTACCGACATGCCGCCGCAGGCGGTCAGGCGATCACGGTCCCAGTCGAACAGATGGCTGGTGGCGATGACCTTGGGGAACCGCTCGGCGAAATCATCCTGCCAGCGCCAGTGCACGGCGGCGCGGTAGCCGTCGAGCAGGCCGAGCTGGGCCAGCGGGTACACACCCGCCGACAAACCGCCGATCACACACCCGGCGCGCACCAACTGCTTGAGCGCAGTGCTCAGCTGGGAGGCAATGACGGTCGGCGGCTCGTCCGCCAGCAGGAACAGTTTCTGGAAGCCTTCGAGCTTGCCGGCCCACGGCTCGCCCGGCAATTGCCAGGCGCCGTTGGTGGCAGGCTCGGCGAGCAGGAACGACAACTCGTAGACCACGTCCGGATGCACCCGCTGAGCAACGCGCAAGGCCTCCTCAGCCAGCGCAAGCGTCAGGGCTTTTGTGCTGGGCCAAATCAGGAAACCAATTTTATGGGCGGTCATGGAATGCTATCCGAAGCGAAGAACGGTAATGAAGACAAGGGCCAATGCTAGCCGGTAAACCAACACAAATCTCAAAACATATGGAGATCCAATGTGGGAGCGGGCTTGCTCGCGAATGCGGTGGGCCAGCTACACATCTGCTGACTGATCCACCGCTTTCGCGAGCAAGCCCGCTCCCACAGGGGATTGAGCCGATCTCAAGACTGTGAAGCATGCACTAACTCAGTGCACAAAAGCAGTCTTGATTATTTCAGGCTGCCCGAAAGGAACTGCTGCAACCGCTCCGATTGCGGGTTAACCAGCACTTCGCGCGGGTTGCCACGTTCTTCAACGATGCCTTTGTGCAAAAACACCAGTTGGTTGGACACTTCACGGGCAAAGCCCATTTCGTGAGTGACCACCACCATGGTGCGGCCTTCCTGGGCCAGGTCCTGCATCACCTTGAGCACTTCGCCGACCAGCTCCGGGTCGAGCGCCGAGGTGGGTTCGTCGAACAGCATCACCTCAGGCTCCATCGCCAGCGCACGGGCAATCGCCACGCGCTGCTGCTCGCCGCCGGACATGTGGCCGGGGAACGCATCCTTACGATGGCCCACGCCGACCTTGGCCAGGTAGTGCTCGGCTTTTTCACGCGCGTCTTTCTTGGACATGCCCAGCACGTGCACCGGCGCTTCCATCACGTTTTCCAGCGCAGTCATGTGCGACCACAGGTTGAAATGCTGGAACACCATGGACAGGCGCGAACGCATGCGTTGCAGCTGTTTTGGGTCGGCGGCCTTCATGGCGCCGTCCTTGTTGGCCACCAGCTTGAGCTCTTCGTTGTTGAGCAGAATCTTGCCGGCGTGGGGTTGCTCGAGCAGGTTGATGCAGCGCAAAAAGGTACTTTTGCCCGAACCACTGGAACCGATGATGCTGATCACATCACCGGCCGCGGCGGCCAGGGACACGCCTTTGAGCACTTCATGACTGCCATAGCGTTTATGCAGGTCTTGGACTTCAAGTTTGTACATGCGGTCGGTTCTCACAAAAACAGGTGGTCAGTCGTTGAGCAAGCGCCCGTGACGCAGCGCTTCGCGCCCCGCCACCTTGGCCAGCCAGAAACCCGCTTGGGCATAACGTAGCCGTTCAACGGCAAACAACACCCCCGAGGTGCCCGCGCGGATGATGCTCACGCGGTCTTCCAGAGGGTCAATCACTTCAAAAATCGGCTCGCCGGTCTCCACCCAATCACCGGCTTTACGCAGGTAACTGATCACCCCGGCGTGGGGTGCGAACAGCAATTCGGTGCCTTCGAAGGGCAGGCCTTCGCATGGCTCGTGTTGCGGCGCGGGCCATTCACCTTGGATCAGGCCTTGCTCGGCCAGGAACGCGAGGATTCCTTCGGCGTGGAAGATCGCCTCATCGCGACCGGTATCGGCTTGGCCACCCAGTTCCAGGGTGGTCGCCAGGCACGCCAGCGGAATCTGCGCCTCGGGAAATGCCCGAGACAGACGCAACCACGGCAACGAACAGGCTTCGTCAAACGAACTGCCGCCGGAATCTTCCGCCAGCAGGCCGACTTTCACATTCAAATGCGCCGACAGCGAACGCCACTGCGGCCAGTGCTGCGGCAGCGCGTACATGTGCAGTGCGGCTTCGGCGTCGCAATGCAGGTCGAGGACGATATCGGCGCTGCACGCGTGGCTCAGCAGTACACGTTGCATGCCTTGCAACTGGCTGCTCGGCTCGGGCAAGGCGGCGAGTACATCGGCCATTGCCTGGCGAATCATGCGCACATTGGCGTGCGGGTCATCGCCCAGCTTGCCCTTGAGCAGCTCGGTAACCGGCTCGCTCAACTCAACGAAATCGCGGTTGAAATTCTTGCCGCTGCCGACTTCGAAGCGCCCCTGGTGGCTGCCTTGCAGCAGTTGGCCCAGGCCCATCGGGTTGGCCACCGGCACCAGCTCGATCACGCCATTGAGCGCACCTTGCTGTTCCAGTTCGGTCAGGCGCTTTTTCAGCTCCCAGGCCGCACGCATGCCGGGCAATTCGTCGGCGTGCAGGCTGGCCTGGATATAGGCCTTGCGCTCGCCACTGCCGAAACGAAACACGCTCAGCTGGCGCTCGCAGCCCAGGTGGCCCCAGGGCAACCGGTGATCGATACGTTCCATATCAGTGCTTCCGTGGAGCCAGGTAGCTCAGCCAGCGGCGCTCGGCCAACTTGAACAGGCGTACCAGGATAAAGGTCAGGCACAGGTAGAACACGCCGGCCGTGATGTAGGCCTCGAACGGCAAGTAGAACTGGGCGTTGACCGTGCGCGCCGCACCGGTGATGTCGATCAAGGTGACGATGGACGCAAGGCTCGTGGTCTGCAGCATCATGATCACTTCGTTGCTGTACTGCGGCAGCGCACGGCGCAGGGCCGACGGCAGCAGGATGCGGCGGTATAGCTTATAGCGCGACATGCCCATGGCCTTGGCCGCTTCGATCTCGCCATTCGGGGTGGCCTTGAGGCTACCGGCAATGATCTCGGCGGTGTAGGCGCTGGTGTTGATCGCAAAGGCCAGGCACGCGCAGAACGTGGCGCTGGAGAGCAGCGGCCACAGAAAGCTTTCGCGCACCGCTTCAAATTGCGCCAGGCCGTAGTAGATCAAAAACAGCTGCACCAGCATCGGTGTGCCACGAATCACGTAGGTGTAGAGCCAGGCGGCGCCATTGACAATCGGCTGCTTGGACACGCGCATCAAGCCCAGGGGCAAGGCCGCGAGCAGGCCGAAGAACAGCGAGATAGCCAGCAATTTCAGGGTGGTTGCCAAGCCGCCGAGGTACAGCGGCATGGCATCCCAGATGACGTTGTAGTCGAAGATCATAGATCAGCCGCCCTTACGCCTACCGAGTAGCGCTTCTCAAGATAGCGCAGGGCCAGCAACGACACGCTGGTGATCACCAGGTACATCGCCGCCACTGCGAGGAAGAAGGTAAAAGGCTCGCGCGTGGCATCTGCCGCCTGCTTGGCCTTGAACATCATGTCTTGCAGGCCCACCACCGAAATCAGTGCTGTGGCCTTGGTGAGTACCAGCCAGTTGTTGGTAAACCCAGGGATCGCCAGCCGAATCATCTGCGGCACCATCACCCGGAAAAACACCTGGAAACTGCTCATGCCATACGCAAGGCCGGCCTCGGCCTGGCCCTTGGGAATGGCCATGAAGGCGCCACGGAAGGTTTCCGAGAGGTAGGCGCCAAAGATGAAACCCAGGGTGCCGATACCGGCGGCCAAGGGGTTCAAGTCAATATAGTCGTCGTAGCCCAGCAGCGGCGCGACGCGGTTGAGCAGGTCCTGACCGCCGTAGAAAATCAGCAGGATCAGCACCAAGTCGGGGATCCCGCGGATCACCGTGGAGTACAAGTCACCCAGCCAGGCCAACCAGCGCACCGGCGACAGGCGTAACGCGACCCCGATCAGACCCAGAACGATGGCCAAGGCCATGGACGACAAGGCGAGCTGAAGCGTCAACCATGCGCCATCGAGGATGACGGCCCCGTAGCCTTTCAACATGATTCAGGTCCTCGAAAAGGGGGGATGAAAAAATGGCGCAAACCGCAGGAATTCTGTTGCTTGCGCCATTTAGGACAGACAGCTGCGACGCGTTACTTAGGGTCTGCGCCGTAAATATCGAAGTCGAAGTATTTGTCTTGGATTTTCTTGTACTCGCCGTTGGCACGGATCGCGGCGATAGCTGCGTTGATCTTGTCCAGGTTGGCCTTGTCGCCTTTGCGTACGGCGATACCGATGCCGTCACCGAAGTACTTGGCGTCGGTGAACTGTGGGCCCACGAACGCGTAGCCTTTACCGGCCGGGGTTTTCAGGAAGCCGTCCTGCAGCAGGGTGGCGTCAGCCACGGTGCCATCGAGGCGACCGGCTTCCACGTCCAGGTAGATTTCGTTCTGCGAGCTGTAAGGCACAACCGTGGCGCCTTTAGGGGCCAGGACTTCCTTGGCGAAACGGTCATGGATCGAACCGCGCTGCACGCCAATTTTTTTGCCTTTCAACTCATCCAGGCTGTCGCTGACGGTGGTGCCTTCCTTCATCACCAGCTGCGCCGGGCTCAGGTAGTAGCGGGTGGTGAAGTCCACGGATTTCTTGCGGTCTTCGGTGATGGACATGGACGACAGGATCGCGTCGATCTTGCGCACTTTAAGCGCAGGGATCAGGCCGTCGAACTCTTGTTCGACCCATACGCACTTGACCTTCATCTCGGCGCACAGGGCGTTGCCGATGTCGTAGTCAAAACCGACGATGCTGCCATCCGGCGCCTTCGAGGCAAACGGAGGGTAAGCCGCTTCGATACCAATCTTCAGGGGCTTTTCATCAGCGAAGGCCTGCATGGACAGCACGGACAGCGCCAGGGCGCCCAACAGCACAAGTTTCTTCATCTTGGGACTCCATCGGTATAGGGCAAAAAGCAGTATGAGCCGTGGCCCACGATGCGACTTAGGTGAAACCGAATAGCGGTGCTGCGTCCTACGCAGGTGCATACCTGCAACGACGAGCGAGTGATCGGCATTCTAACGACAGCCCGGAAGCCGATATTTCCTCAATGCGACAACAATTTACAGAAGCACTGAGAAAGCGGTTCCAGCACATTGACAGCCTCTGAATTTTATGCAGAGACAAAAGATATTAAACCTGTTGATGCTGCAAATTGCGGGCCTATTATTCGCAAACCCTTCTAGCACGGCAAGTCTGGCGTTTAATCTTATTTGTGAGGGTGTCTAAAACGGGGGTTTTCGGGGCACGGGCGTAGCACTTTGCCTCAGGTTTGGGCGTAGGGTTACACATTTATGGCGCTCGGTAACATTCAGAAACGCCCTACGATGAAAGTCGATATTTATTGGCTTGGGGGTTATGCGGGTCTGTCAGACCACCACTTCAGCCAGCTTGAAATACCCTCCAAATGTGGGAGCGGGCTTGCTCTCGAATGCGCTGGGTCAGCTGCACATCTGCTAACTGATACACCGCATTCGCGAGCAAGCCCGCTCCCACAGGGGATTTGCATCGGTTTCGAGATCCTGCAAAAAAGCCCCACCCGGCTCACGCCGAATGGGGCTTTGTCCCACAACCCCGCCTTACGCGACGTTCATGGTCTTGTGCGTTTCAATCAAGTGCGCCACCACACCCGGGTCCGCCAAGGTCGAGATATCCCCCAGCCCGTCATACTCAGCCGTGGCAATCTTGCGCAAAATGCGGCGCATGATTTTCCCCGAGCGCGTCTTTGGCAAGCCCGGCGCCCACTGGATCACATCCGGCGAAGCAATCGGCCCGATCTCTTTACGCACCCAGTTTTTCAGCTCCAGGCGCAGCGCCTCATTCGGCTCTTCGCCGTTTTTCAGCGTGACATACACATAGATGCCCTGCCCCTTGATGTCATGCGGCACGCCCACCACCGCCGCTTCGGCGACTTTAGGGTGCGCAACCATCGCGCTTTCAATCTCGGCGGTGCCCATGCGGTGGCCAGACACGTTCAACACGTCATCCACACGGCCGGTGATCCACCAGTAGCCATCTTCATCGCGACGCGCGCCGTCACCGGTGAAGTACATGCCACGGAAGGTCTTGAAGTAGGTGTCGACAAAACGGTCATGGTCGCCGTACAGCGTACGCGCCTGGCCCGGCCACGAATCGAGGATCACCAGGTTGCCTTCGGCAGCGCCCTCGATGATGTTGCCCAGGTTGTCCACCAGCGCCGGCACCACGCCGAAGAACGGGCGAGCAGCCGAACCCGGCTTGAGTGCATGAGCACCCGGCAGCGGGCTCATCAAGGTGGCGCCGGTTTCGGTCTGCCACCAGGTGTCGACGATCGGGCAACGGGATTGGCCGACGTTCTTGTAGTACCAGTCCCACGCTTCCGGGTTAATCGGCTCACCGACAGAACCGAGCAGGCGCAAGCTGCTGCCATCCACACCTTCGCAGGCGGCGGTGCCGGACGCCATCATCGCGCGGATCGCGGTAGGCGCGGTGTAGAGGATATTGACCTTGTGCTTGTCGACGATCTTGCCGACACGGGTAATGTCCGGGTAGTTCGGCACGCCTTCGAACAGCAGCGTGGTCGCGCCATTCGCCAGCGGGCCGTAGACAATATAGGTGTGGCCGGTGACCCAGCCGACGTCGGCGGTGCACCAGTAGATTTCGCCAGGGCGGTAGTCGAACACGCGCTCGTGAGTCAGAGCCGCGTACAGCAAGTAGCCGCCAGTGGTGTGCTGCACGCCTTTAGGCTTGCCGGTGGAGCCGGAGGTATAAAGGATGAACAGCGCCTCTTCGGCGCCCATCTCTTTGGGCGCACACACGGTGCCCGCCACTTTCATCAAGTCTTCGTACCAGATGTCGCGATGCTGGTTCCACTTGATATTGCCATTGGTGCGCTTGCACACAATGACCTTCTGGATGCTGCTGGTTTCCGGGTTGGTCAGCGCGTCGTCGACGTTGGCCTTCAGTGGAATTTTCTTACCGGCACGGATGCCTTCGTCGGCGGTGATCACCACCTTCGACTTACAGTCGATGATGCGACCGGCCAGCGCCTCCGGCGAGAAGCCGCCGAATACCACGGAGTGGATCGCACCGATGCGGGTACAGGCCAACATGGCGACCACGGCTTCGGGGATCATCGGCATATAGATAGTCACCACGTCGCCGCGGTGCACATCCTGGCCGCGCAGGGCGTTGGCGAACTTGCAGACTTCTTCATGCAGCTCGCGGTAGGTGATGGTGCGGCTTTCGCAAGGGTCATCGCCTTCCCAGATGATCGCCGCCTGATCGCCACGCTCGGCGAGGTGACGGTCCAGGCAGTTGTAGGAAACGTTGAGGGTGCCATCGGCGAACCATTTGATGTCGACATGGTGGTCGTCGAAAGAGGTCTGCTTCACCGCGGTGAAAGGCTTGACCCAGTCAAGGCGCTTGGCTTGCTCGCGCCAGAAGCCATCGGGGTTGACCACCGACTGCTGGTACATGGCCTTGTAGGTCGCCTCGTCGGTCAGCGTGTTGGCTGCTACTTCGGGGCGAACGGGGTACAGGGAAGCCGCACTCATCTTTCTTACCTCGGTGACAATAGTTGTTTTTGTATGCCCTGTTGTAGCTGGGGCGCACCCATAGAACCATTCGACGATGGTAGTAACAAGCCCCTACAAATTGCCCTGCTATGCCCGTTTGCGGCTCTGGCCCGCGCCCTGCGTGGCCTTGGCGCCCGATGAAAAAACCTTTACCACGGGATTGTTACAAAAACCGCCAATAGTGTTTATCAAAAGCACGGGTATATGAATATAACGCGCAAGCCTAGAATCCACTCCGTCAACACGACACCGTGATTAACAACGTAACAGCCCCCACGAAGGCAACGTTAATCCGAACTAACCAACTCTTAAGTTACACACGCGGCCTCATAAAGGCCACGTGACCCCTTTCGCCCTGAAGAAGGTAAATACAGTAATGAAAGCTCTCGTAGTTATGGCCCTCAGCAGCTTGTGCGCCACCGCCGCCCTGGCCGACGAGGCCCCGACCGAGCTGGCCGGCCAGAACGCCCCGATTGTTGAAGAGTACACCTACAGCACTGACTTGGATGTTGCCAAAGTATTGTCCATGAGCACTGTTCCGGAAGTCTGCCACGTTGTACCGGTACAAATGGAATATGAAGACTCACACGGTCAGCGCCATATTCTTAATTACCAAGTAATGGGCAATGGTTGTTCTAACGGGTAATAGTTATTGAGTCAGGTTTAACCCCGGATCTTGGTCGCCGCAAGCAATCGTTCTTGCGGCCAAGAACCTATCTAGAACCCACCACGCTATAAATGTGGGAGCTGGCTTGCCTGCGATGGCAATTTCAGCCATCACCCAGCACCAACCCCCTCCACCCAGCCAGCCCTCCCCGGCCTCAAAAAGGCTGCTTCTGCCCTCGGTTATAAATAGCCCACCGTCCGTCAAAAAAATCCTCACCTGCCAAACCCCTGTAAACCTTCACTCTGGCTCAAATAGCAGGCTTTTTGTCTGTGATCCGAGACCATCCGCCGCAACACAAAGTCGAATTTTTCCCTATAATGCGCGGGTAAATCGGGCCTGCAATATCCCTTTACACCGGGATGAAGAGCCAGACCTGAGGCCTTCGCTGGAGCATGCACCTGTCGCTCCGCCCCTCAAGCCTCACGCAGAACACCCGTTACCCTATTCCGTTTAATGCCTGCGCGAGCTGTTGCAACAAACGATTCCTTAAGATCCACCGCGGCCTCTGGGCCGTGTGAACACCCAACCATCCGGTTTCACACGGGCACCTTGAGCCCTCACGCAGGAGACGACACGTCATGCTGAGCTGGGACGAATTCGACAAAGAAGAAGACGGCGAAGTAGTTGCCAAAGGCGCCAACGCCGGCCACGCCACCGAAGCCAACATGGACCGCCTTGACGGCGCCGGCGCTGCTGCCGCCATCGAAGCCCGCGCCGTCACCGCCAATGACTCCGCCGCCATCGTGCGCGCCAAGGCCGCCCTCGACAAACTCGACGTCGCCGAAGGCCTAGCCGAGCTTGAAGGCTCCGCCGCCCGCGTCGCCGTTGACGAAAAGCGCATGATCAACTGCCGCGCCGACCTCAACCAACTCGTGCCGTTCAAGTACGACTGGGCCTGGCAGAAGTACCTCGACGGCTGCGCCAACCACTGGATGCCGCAAGAGGTCAACATGACCGCCGACATCGCCCTGTGGAAAACCCCCGAAGGCCTGACCGACGACGAACGCCGCATCGTCATGCGCAACCTCGGCTTCTTCTCCACCGCCGACTCCCTGGTTGCCAACAACCTGGTGCTGGCCGTGTACCGCCTGATCACCAACCCGGAGTGCCGCCAGTACATCCTGCGCCAGGCCTTCGAAGAAGCGATCCACACCCACGCCTACCAGTACTGCATCGAATCGTTGGCCATGGATGAAGGCGAGATCTTCAACATGTACCACGAGATCCCATCGGTCGCCAAAAAGGCAGCCTGGGGCCTCAAGTACACCCGTTCGATCTCCGATCCGAAGTTCGAAACCGGCACCGTCGAGACCGACAAAGAACTGCTGCGCAACCTCGTCGCTTACTACTGCGTCCTGGAAGGCATCTTCTTCTACTGCGGCTTCACCCAGATTTTGTCCATGGGCCGCCGCAACAAAATGACCGGCGTGGCCGAGCAGTTCCAGTACATCCTGCGTGATGAGTCGATGCACCTGAACTTCGGTATCGACGTGATCAACCAGATCAAAATCGAAAACCCGCATTTGTGGGATGCTGAGATGAAGGAAGAAGCGACCCAGATGATCCTGCAAGGGACTCAGCTGGAGATTGAATATGCTCGCGACACCATGCCGCGCGGCGTGTTGGGCATGAATGCGGCGATGATGGAGGATTACCTCAAGTTCATCGCTAACCGTCGTTTGTCGCAGATTGGCTTGAAGGAAGAGTACCCAGGCACGACGAATCCGTTCCCGTGGATGAGCGAGATTATGGACTTGAAGAAAGAGAAGAACTTCTTCGAAACCCGCGTGATCGAGTACCAGACTGGCGGCGCGCTGAGCTGGGATTAATTCCTAAGCCGGCAACATCAAGAAGCCCTGACATGTTCAGGGCTTTTTTATGCTCAGGGATCTAAATAGGAGCCTTCTTACACCAAGATCATCCATACAAGGGTTGATGCGATTTTCAATGCTGAATAGTCTCGCCCACCGGTGCCTAAGAAACGCCCAACGTAGAAGCTAGCCTCACTTACAGCCAAAATCCGCCTGATCTCAGTCATGCGAACTTAATGCTGGGTTGAGACCCGGCCCGTTGGAGTTTCTTAAATCCGCTCTCTACGTTGGGCTACTGCCCTTGCGACAATCACGTAGAGATCATAGGAAATGCCTAGCCAATATCTGCTCGACTTGCCGACAGCCAAGAAGGTTGCCACGGCTGAGCCCCTTGTTGCCGTCGTTTTCACCCGCCAAAACCTTCAACTTCACACCCTCCTTTTAGAAAACCAACCCTGGTTCTGCGCTCGCGACCTTGGGCGTTTGATGGGCTGGTACTTGGATGAGCGAACGACGCGCAAGCTCGATGAGGACCAACGAAGAACCCTAAAGCTACTGTTTCACGGCCAGCCGCAAGAAATGCTGATGATCAGTGAGTCCGGTGCTTACGCGTTGTTGGTCTATCACTACACACCGGGGAATCGCCTACTGCGTAGCTGGCTGACTCATGAAGTGGTTCCCACGTTGCGGGACGAGCGCCAGCCACGAACGGTAGAGCGACCGTTGTTGAGCATGTTGGATTGGCCAGAGATGTCGTTGAATCTGCTGCATTGGCAGGATGAAGGCTGGATTAGGCTTCGGGATATGCCGTATTTGTTAGTGAATCGAACCTATCGGAGAGAATCAGCAAAGACTCCGTGGTGGCGCAAGCTCATTCAACCTTTCCGAATGAAGCAGCGATTTCACTAAATTCGGCGACAACCAAATCCGACCGAGTCGTAGGAAATTTCGTAGACGCCATAATGGCTACTCAGTATCGTCCGAGGGTTTTCTACCCTCGGCGGCTGTATGGATATTGCAAAAGACAAAACGGACTGGAACGACGCGGAATTGGCAGCGGCGGTCGAGGCGTACTTGAAGATGTTGGCCTGGGAAAAGAGCGGCCAACCTTTCAACAAAGCGCTCGAAAACCGCCTTCTGCGTGAAGGCCCAGTGGCAGGCCGTGCGAAGGGTTCTATTGAATTTCGCATGCAAAATATTTCCACCGTGCTCGTTCGTCTGGGCTGGGACCGTATTGAAGGTTATAAGCCCGCAAAGAACGTGGGTACAGGCGTAGAGCAACGCATCCGTCAAGCGCTTGCCGCGCAGGGTGTATTCGAATCCGAAGACGCAGCCCAAACGGCAGATGAGCAAACGCTTATCCGCCGCGCATCCAAACTGCAGCAGCAACCTTTCCAAAAGCTACCGGATGGCATCGCCCAGCCGCAGAAAGTATCGACCGTCAGCACCGCCTTTGTCCGCGACCCAAAGGTACGCGCCTGGGTACTAAAAGAAGCCAAGGGCATCTGCGAAGGCTGCGGTTCAAACGCACCTTTCGAGGTCGATGGTTTGCCATTTCTTGAAGTACATCACGTCAAGCACCTCGCCCAGAAGGGTTCGGATCGCATCACCAATGCTGTAGCCTTGTGCCCCAATTGCCATCAGCGTTGTCACCGGTCGAGTGATCGGGACGAATTCACCGCTGGGCTTTACTCAAAGATAAGCCGATTGATACGCGAGTAAACTCCTGTTGTCACAGCTGATGCACGCTCAAAAATACTAGATAGGACCGAGGCCACCCGTGAACCCAGACATGCTCGAAGCCGGCCCCGTAGACGCCAAAGTACTCTCCGTCTTTGACTTCGACGGCACCCTGACCCACCACGACAGTTTCGTGCCATTCCTCAAGTTTGCCTTTGGCACCGGCGAGTTTTATGGCCGGATGGTCAAGCTGGCGGTGCCTGGGCTGCGCTTTTTGCTGCGCCAGATCAGCCGGGATGAGTTGAAGGCGCAGTTGATCCGCACCTTTATGACGGGGGTGGAGAAGGCGTGGGTGCAGCAGAAGGCCGAGGAGTACTGCCAGCGTAATTGGGCGCGGTTGATGCGCCCGGCTGGGGTGCTCTCGGTGGAGCAGGAGTTGGGGTCGGGGGCGGTGGTGACGCTGTGTTCGGCGTCGCCGGCGTTGGTGTTGCAGCCGTTTGCGAATCGGCTGGGGATCAGGTTGATCGGCACTGAGCTTGAGGTGGTCGACGGGGTGTTGACGGGCAAGCTCACGGGGAATAATTGCCGCTGTGAGAATAAGGTGCTGCGCCTTGAGGCGGTGTATGGGGATTTGGGCGAGTATCGGCTGCGGGCTTGGGGCGATACGCGTGGGGATCGGGAGTTGTTGGCGGCGGCGCAGGATGCGCATTTTCGGCATTTTCATGCGAAGAAGAAGCGCAAGCAGCTGCGGTAGTCGTGCACTAGCATGGGGTGATAGGGGTTGAGAGAGTGAATCACATTGCCCCGAATTTAGTTTCCATTAAGCCCAATCTAGAAGGTTGGGCTTTTTTACACGCGCAGTAATTCGATACCTAACTCAATTCTTACGGACGGTTTCTGTCTCAGCCTCGTTGATCAGATCGTCGAGGTAACCGTGGATGGGCATCTCGTTGGCGTCGAGCCGTTCCTGAACTATGTGATTCAACTCAAGAACCTCCAATCGGTCATCCTCAGGCATAAAGTCGTCGGACGCTGATTCGCCATGGAGGAAGTAGCTGTCCCAAGTGCTTTCTGCTGGGGGACTGTTTTTTGTTTGAGTCATGAGTATCCCTCCTTCGATTTGGCTAAAGACAATACAAGTCAGGTTGTTTGTTGCCTAGGCGGAAAATGTATCGATGTGAATGGCAGGCTCGACAGGGAAACCGAGGCGATCCCTTCGCAGCCTCGCTGGGGCTCGACAGCTCCCACATTTGAGCTTCGTGAGCTTGTTGATCGGTGTTCGGCGTGGTTTATGTCGCGGCTTTGAGGTCTACGCCCAGCGCTGTGGCGAAGGCTTTTACCATCGGGCTTCTTGGCGCGTTGTGGCGCAGGATCAGGTTGAAGGCGGTGCTCAGGTAGACTTGCTCCGGGCATAAAGCGCGTAGGCGCCCTTCCCTTACCAGCGGCGCGGCGTAGTGTTGCGGCAGGAAGCCGAGGAAGCGGCCGGTGAGGATCAGGATGGCGACGGCTTCAACCTGTGAGGCCGAGGCGGACTGGCTGTCGTAGGTGACGAAATTGGCTTTGTCGCGGTGGATCGCGTACCGGTGGTTGACCACTTCGTATTGGCGCAGCACTTCCGGTGTGATGTCGCTCGCGTTGAACAGCGGGTGTCCTACGGCGCAGTAGGCGTGGGCTTTTTCTTCGTACAGCGGGAAGTAGTCGAATTCTTCGCGACGTTGGTACACCGGGACGATGCCGACGATTAGCCGCCCTTCCACCACGCCGCGTTCAACTTCGTCCAGTTGCGAGGCATGTAGGCGCAATCTAATTTTTGGTGATTCGCTGTGTAGTTTCCCCAGGGCGGTAATAAGCGGCGAATTAACGTCGGAGACGGTGTTATCAATAACGCCCACACTAAGGTCGCCGATGAGTTCGTTTTGCGCCGAACTAAGCTTGTCGCGAAAACTGTCCACCGAGGTAAATAACTCGATGGAGGCTTGATACACCAACTTGCCCTCTTCGGTCAGGCCGAAGCCTTCCCGGCCCCGCGTACACAGGCGCATGCCGATGCGGATTTCGAGGTCGGAGATCTGTTTGCTGATGGCCGCCAGGCCCACGTTCAGCTCGTTTTGCGCGGCGCTGAAGCCGCCTGCTTCCACCACGGCCATGAACACGCGCAGCAATTTGAAGTCCAGCCCGCTCAGTTGCAGGGGCGGCCGAGTGCCGGGTTTTGGTGGCATGTTTCCAGAAGTGGAAAGTGGGGTTTCCATAATACGCGTTGACCTCAAGTGCCATATTCAACAGGCTTCAACCCAATCCTTGAACATAGCCAGGCGGCGATAATGGCCGTAAACATCGGCCCTTGGCAACCTTGAATATAGCGGGTTGAACAGCACACAGAGGCTGATTTAACACCCGTAAAAACCTGACACTACGATCAGGTCTTTTTAGTTTTTTACTGCCTCCGACTCTTCTAAAAACAAGCGTGAGGAATACCGATGTCCCAGCCCACCGACCGCCTTTGGGGCGCTCGTTTCAAGACCGGCCCGTCTGCTGCTTTGGCCGCGTTGTCGCGTTGCCCCGAGCGCTATTTCCGTCTGACGCCCTACGACCTGGCCGGCTCCCGTGCCCATGCCCGAGAGTTGCAGCGCGCCGGTTTGCTGGATGAGTCCGAGACCCTGCGCACCCTGGAGGCCCTGGACCGTATCGGTGAAGACTTCGCCGCTGGGCGCCTGCATCCAACCCTGGGTGACGAGGACGTGCACACCTTTATCGAACGCGTATTGACCGAGCGCCTGGGCGCCTTGGGCGGCAAGCTGCGCGCCGGGCGTTCGCGTAATGATCAAACCGCCAATGACCTGCGTCTTTTCCTACGCGACCATGCGCGCACCATCACCACCGAAGTATTGGGTTTGCAGCAGGCGTTGGTCGAGCAGGCTGAGCAGCACATCGAAAGCATCTGCCCGGGCTTTACGCATTTGCAGCAGGCGCAACCGATTGTGTTTGCCCACCATTTGCTGGCCCACGCGCAGTCGATGCTGCGTGATGTGCAGCGCCTGGTGGATTGGGATGCGCGCACGGCGTTGTCGCCATTGGGTGCGGCGGCGATGGCAGGCTCGGCGATTGCGCGGCAGCCGGAGCATTCGGCCAAGGAAATGGGCTACACCGGGCCGTGCGAAAACTCCATTGATGCCGTCGCCAGCCGTGACCATGTGGCGGAGTTTCTGTTTGTGGCGGGCATGCTCGGGGTGAATATTTCGCGGCTGTCGGAGGAGTTTTGCCTGTGGTCGTCGCGCCAGTTTCGCTGGGTGGTGTTGGACGATGCCTACGCCACTGGCAGCTCGATCATGCCGCAGAAAAAGAACCCGGACATTGCCGAACTGGCGCGCGGCAAGGCTGGGCGTTTGATTGGCAACCTGACCGGGTTGATGTCGACACTCAAGTCGTTGCCGCTATCGTACAACCGCGATTTGAGTGAAGACAAACACAGCGTGTTGGACAGCGTGGATACGTTGCTGCTGGTGCTGCCGGCAATGGCCGGAATGGTCGCGACCATGAAGGTGCAAGTGGCAGAGCTGCGCCGGCAAGCGCCGATGGGCTTCACCTTGGCGACTGAGGTGGCGGATTGGCTGGCCACGCGGGGTGTACCGTTTAAAGAGGCGCATGAGATTACCGGCGCCTTGGTGCAGGCCTGTGAGAAGCATGAGATTGAGTTGTGGGAAGCCTCGCCGGCGATGTTGGCGCAGGTGGATGCTCGGCTGCTGCCTGAGGCGCGGGACTGCTTGACCCTGGAGGCGGCGATTGCGGCCCGCAGTGGTTGGGGTGGCACGGCGCCGGAGCGGGTGCGGGAGCAGATTGGGCGGTTGAAGGTGGCGTTGGCTGAACAGCAGAAGTGGGCTGAGAGCTACACCGGGTTTCGTATCTGACGATCGTTCCCACGCTCCCGCGTGGGAATGCCGCCTAGGGCGCTCCGCGTCCCGTTGTAAGGCTCAAGTCCTGCGCGAGGGTGACGCGGAGCGTCGCGGGATGCATTCCCACGCGGAGCGTGGGAACGATCAAGCAACACGTATTTTTTTGGAGAATCACCATGAACCAAACCCCGGCGGAGCGCTTGGAAGCTGAGCGCAAGTTGTCCGAGAACCAGTTCGATATCACGCAGTACGAGCACGTGCCGCGTCGTTATTACGGGCGGATGTTTTTTGCCACGTTGATCGTAATCGCCCTGGCCGCGTTGTTGCGCGCCTTTGCCAATGGCCAGATCGAATGGTCCTACATCGGGCAGTTCCTTACGTCTGAGGCCATTCTGTGGGGCCTGGTGAACACCATCGTCATGTCGGTTCTGGCGATGGCGCTGGGCGTGGTGATCGGGGTGATCACGGCGATCATGCGCATGTCGGCCAACCCGATCCTGCGGTATGTAGCGATCACCTACACCTGGCTGTTCCGGGGCACGCCGCTGATTCTGCAGCTGTTGTTGTGGTTCAACCTGGCGCTGATTTTCCCGGTGATCGCGATTCCCGGTGTGTTCAGCATCGACACCGTCGACCTGATGACACCGTTCGTGGCCGCCCTGCTCGGCCTGAGTATCAACCAGGGCGCCTATACCGCCGAAGTAGTGCGCGCGGGTTTGCTGTCGGTCGACACTGGCCAGTACGAAGCCGCCAAGTCCATTGGCATGCCGAGCCTGCAAGCGTTGCGTAGGGTAATTCTGCCGCAGGCGATGCGGGTGATCATTCCGCCGGTAGGCAACGAGTTCATCAGCATGGTGAAAATGACCAGCCTGGCCAGCGTGATCCAGTACTCGGAGCTGTTGCACAACGCGCAAAACATCTACTACGCCAACGCCCGTGTCATGGAGCTGCTGATTGTGGCCGGCATCTGGTACTTGGCGGTGGTGACTGTTCTTTCATTTGGTCAAAGCCGCCTCGAGCGTCGTTTTGCCCGCGGCGCCGGCAAGCGTTCGTAAGTCTGGGTTGAGGAGATTTGCCCCATGAGAAGCATCGTCAAGGCCGTCAACCTGAACAAGTATTACGACCAGTATCACGCGCTGCGCGACATCAATATCGAGGTCGAGCAAGGCGAAGTGATGTGCATCATCGGCCCGTCCGGCTCGGGTAAAAGCACGCTGCTGCGCTGCGTCAACCAACTGGAAAAAATCGACAAGGGCGGCCTGTGGGTCGACGGCGAACTGGTGGGTTACCGCGTCGTCGGCAACAAGCTGCATGAGATGAATGAATCGCAGATCGCCCGCCAGCGCCTGGCGACCGGCATGGTGTTCCAGCGCTTCAATTTGTTCCCGCACATGACCGTGTTGCAAAACATCATCGAAGGCCCGGTGCAGGTGCTCAAGCGCTCGCCCAAGGAAGCCATCGAGGACGCGCTGGAGTTGCTGGCCCGCGTCGGCCTGGCGGACAAGCGCAATGCCTACCCGGTGGAATTGTCCGGCGGCCAGCAACAGCGTGTGGCCATTGCCCGCGCGTTGGCGATGCGCCCCAAGTTGATGTTGTTTGACGAACCCACGTCAGCCCTCGACCCGGAGCTGGTAGGCGAAGTGCTGTCGGTGATGCGCGATTTGGCCACCACCGGCATGACCATGATTGTGGTCACCCATGAGTTGGGCTTCGCCCGCGAAGTGTCCAACCGCATGGTGTTTATGGACGCCGGCCAGATTGTGGAAGCCGGCAGCCCCGAAGAAATTCTAATAAGCCCACAAAACCCGCGTACCCAAAGCTTTATTTCTGCCGTTCGCACTTAACTAAAAAACTAACGAGAACGCCCCCATGAAAAAAATGTTTATCCCAACGTTGCTCGCAGGCCTGATGGCCTCCTCGTGTGTATTCGCGGCATTGCCGGCGGCAATCAAGGACAAGGGTGAGATCAGCGCGGCCATCGTGCCGAACTACCCGCCGATGGATTTCAAGGACACCGCCACCAATAAACTCACCGGTTTGGACTTCGACCTGGGCAATGCCCTGGCCGAGCGGCTGGGCGTGAAGATCAAGTGGCAGGAAACCGGCTTCGAGCAGATGCTCAGCGGCCTGACCACCAAGCGCGTGGATATCGTGCTGTCAGGCATGAGCGACACCGCCGAGCGCCAAAAGGCCGTGACCTTCATCGATTACTTCACCAGCGGCCCGCAGCTGTACACCCTGGCCAAACGTGAAGACCTCAAGGAATTGACTGACCTGTGCGGTAAAAAAGTCGGCACCAGCCGCCGTACTACCTGGCCGTCGGAAATTGCCGCGTGGAGCAAGGAAAACTGCGAAGCGGCGGGTAAACCGGCGATCGTGGTGATCGGCACTGAAGGCTCGGCGGATGCACGCGCGCAGTTGCAGCAGAACCGTTTGGACGCGGCGATGCAGGGCAGCGAGACGATTCCTTATTTGATGTCGCTGGATAAGGGCAAGTACAAGCCGGTAGGCCTGGCGATTTCCAAGCAGTTCACGGGGCTGGGGATTGAGAAGAGCAACACCGAGTTGGTCACAGCGATCAGTGAGGCGTTGCAGGGCATGATTGATGATGGGACCTACGGCAAGATCCTGAAGAAGTGGGATCTGGAACAGGGTGCCGTGGAAAAAATCACCATCAATGCCGGCCAGTAACTCGATCTAAATGTGGGAGCGGGCTTGCTCGCGAATGCGGTCTGTCAGTGCCAAATGTACCGACTGATCCACCGCTTTCGCGAGCAAGCCCGCTCCCACAGGGTTCAGCTGCGTATGAAAGATCCCGATCAGTAATAAGAATAAGGACATCCGCCCCCACCGTGGCCACCTACTCCCTGGTAATCCGCCGCCTGATGATCTGCTCGGTGACCATCGTCGTCAGCCGCGCAATGACCAGCCCGCTGCTGGCCCTTTGGCTAAGCACGCGCTTGGGCCTCAACCAGCAGGACATCGGCCTGCTGATGGGCATCGCCGTGTTCATCGCCACACTGCTCGGGCTCTACGGCGGCTACATCATCGACCGCCTGGAAAAGCGCAAACTGCTGATCCTGGCCATGCTTTCCAGCTCCATCGGTTTTTTGTTGCTGACCTTTGCCAGCAACCTCTACCTCACCACCCTGACCTTGGTGATTACCGAAGCCGCATCGGCGTTGTTCCTGATTGGCTCCAAGGCCATCATCAGCGAAAACCTGCCGGTGGGTGATCGCGCCAAAGTGTTTTCCCTGCGCTACACCCTCACCAACGTCGGTTACGCCACCGGCCCGATGGTGGGCGTGGTGATCGCCGGGCAGGTGCCTTGGGCGCCGTTCCTGATCGCCAGCGCCATCGCCTTGGGCAGTATGTTCCTGATGATCGGCATTGCCCCGACTCAGCGCGACGACAGCAATAAGCCCTTGAGTTTTCTGACCACCCTGCGCACCTTGCGCAGCGACCGCACGCTGATTCTGTTCACCAGCGGCAGCCTGTTGAGCACCATTGTCCACGGGCGCTACACCCTTTATCTGTCGCAGTTCTTGCTAGTGGCCTACAAGCCCGCCGAGGCGCTGAAGATTCTGTCGGCGGTGCTGGCCTGCAACGCCATCACCGTGATTTTGATGCAATACCAGATCGGCCGTTTTCTCAAGCGCGAACAGCTGCGCTACTGGATTGTGCTGGGCACGTTGTTGTTCATTGTCGGGCTGATCGGTTTTAGCCTGGCGGACAGCCTGGTCACCTGGTGCCTGGCGATGTTCGTGTTTACCTTGGGCGAGATGATCATCTACCCCTCGGAATTCCTGTTTATCGACACCATCGCCCCGGACGCGCTACGCGGCAGTTACTACGGCGCGCAGAACCTGGCAGCGTTTGGCGGGGCGATGAGCCCGGTGATTTGCGGTTACTTGCTGATCAATGCGGCCCCGGTCAGCATGTTCTATGCCCTCGGCGCGCTGACCGCCGCGGGTGGCACGTTATGCTTCTTAAGCGGGCGGCGTGTGGCTGGCACGCCTCATATCTAATGTGGGAGCGAGCTTGCTCCCACATTTTTTGATCTCCGTAACGGCGAAGTTTTGCGTAATATCCAGTAATTCATCTCACGGATCCGAGCCCCATGAAATTCGACACGGCCTACAGCCTGAGTCTCGATGAAAAGCTGTCGATCTACGACGTACGAGACCTGAATTTCGACGAAACCAGCCCTTTCGACTCCGACAAGGACAGCTTTCTGTGCCCCAACGACGAATGCCGCGCGGCGTTCGATACGGGCAATGCGCTGAGCACCTTCAACGCGAAAAACGTCAACTACCAGCGCACGCCGCACTTCAAGAACAAGGCCAGCACTCAACACATTGACGGCTGCCGCTATGCCAGCACGCACAAGACCGCTACCAGTGAAAGTGATGACGAGCGCGAGGAAAATTTCCCATCGGAATTTGTACTGACGCGACGTCAGTACGAACGCAAGACAGCGGTGATTGGCAATGAAGGTTCTGCCCCACAAACGCCAACGAAAGCACCTTCAAATCGCGCCGTCGTTTCCCACAGCGCCAGCGATACCACCCCGGATAAAACCAGCGTGTTCGCTCATCCGGTGGAATGCTATGTGTCCAACATCGACGACAAAGACAAGCTCAAGCGCATGCCCTTGAAGATCGGCGATCACACGGCAACCTACTGGACGTTTTTCAAGAAAATCGAATACCTGCAGGACAACAAGGGCCTGATCTACTGGGGGAAAATCAAAGAGATCAAGGACTACACCGCCAGCGTTCGCATCGACTTCGAAAAGAAAGTGTGGCTCGACAAAAAGCCCTACTCGGTCAACGTCTACCTGAGCAAAAAACTCATCGAGAACTACCGCAAGCGCACGGCCTTTTTGGAGCAGATCAAGGCGGCGGTGGACAGTGAAAAAGCGCTGTATTGCTTCTTCTATGGGGTAACGCCGGAATTGAAACAGGTGCCTAGCAAGAAGAACCCCGAGCAGACGTTCGGGGTGTTCAGCGCGAATATCGAGAACTTGGATCGCTTGATCATTCGGGAGGCGCCGGGGGTGGAATAGTGGGTGGCTGAAATGCCATCAAAAAAATCCAGTTGATGAGCGGTCAAAACAACTGTACAAAAACACAGTATAGTTTGCCCTCCCCCGTCGAACCCTGGAGAAACCCCATGTCCTCTCTGGCAATGAGCTCTTTTGTAGAACAGCAGATCGTCCTGCATCAATTCACCGCCAAGCACAGTGTGCAGGCCCGCGCGATGCTCGGTTGGAGCCGGGAAGAACTGGCCCGCCAGGCCGGGCAGGCGGTTGAAGCGGTGCAACGCTTTGAAAGCCAGGGCGATGTGGATGATGACACCCGTTTGGCATTGGCCTTTCGGCTGGAAGCTGAAGGGCTGGTGTTTTTCCCGGGGTTTGCGCCGGGGTGGGGCATGAGTGCGCGCAGGTTTGACAGCGCCCCGGCCGAACCCGCCGCACAAAGCATTATCTCGCGGTTGATGGGCTCAGCAGCGGCATCAACTGATTCACCAGCGCCTCAACCGAATGGTGCGTAGAGTCCAACCGGATCACCGGGCAGGTCAGCGGCTTCAACCAGCTTTCATGCCGGCGCAGGCTGCGAAGGCTATGGTTGCCGCCATCGTAACGGGCAGCCCAGGCGAGAAACGCGACGCTGTTTTCATGGCGGCTGCCGCCCTCCAGTATCCGGTCGCCGTAGCGCTGCACTTCCCTCGCCTGCAAACGGTGCAGGCGAACGTGCGGGTCTACACGCAGGAACACCACATGGGTGAACTGCGCGATCATCACATCGCCCCAGCCGCACAGTGAGCCCGAGAGCACCCAGCCTTCGAGGCCGGCACTCTGTTCCTGTAACAGACGAGTGCGCTCATCCCGCAACCGGGCAACGGTGAAAGGCTCCTCGGTTGGCTGCCAGTAGAAGTCGTCGGAGTCGAAATAAACCACATTCAGGCGTTCGGCCAGGGCTTTGCCCAGGGTCGTGGTGCCCGCACCCGCCGCACCGAGGATGTGAATTTTGTAGCTCATGGTTTCCCCCGTTGCAGTGAGTGTAATCCGTTGGCGCATCAGGCTTGCAGTTGCAGCGCGCGGCGCATCATTTGTGGCGGCTGGCCGAAGGCGCGTAGGAAGGCACGGCGCATGCGCTCCGGGTCACCGAAGCCGGTATCTCGGGCGATGATGTCGATGGGGTGGTCGCCGGACTCAAGCATCAGGCGCGCCGCTTCAATACGCAGCCGTTCGATTGCCTTGGCTGGGGTTTGCCCGGTTTCGCTGCGAAACAGGCGGCTGAACTGGCGCGGGCTGAGGTGGGCGACTTGCGCGAGTTGCTCGACCGACAGCTCCTCCTGCAAGTGCTGGCGAGCGTAGGCCAGGGCCGTTTGCACACGGTCGGATTTGGGGTCGATCTCCAGCAATGCGGAAAACTGCGACTGGCCGCCTGCACGCCGATGGTAGATCACCAACTTGCGCGCCACCTCGCGCGCCACCTCTACGCCCAGGTCGTTTTCGACCAGAGCCAGTGCCAGGTCGAGGCAGGCGGTCATGCCGGCGGAGGTCCAAAGTGGGCCGTCGACAGTGAAGATGCGGTCTTCCTCCAACCTTACATTGGGGTAGGCCTGGCGAAAGGCGCGGGCGTGATACCAGTGGGTGGTTGCCTTGCGTCCTTCCAGCAAACCGGCCGCTGCCAGGTGGAAGGCGCCGGTGCAGGCGCTGGTAACGCGGCGCGACGTCACCACGGCTTGTTGCAAGTAGGCGAGCATGCCGGGGCTGGTTTCCAGTACGTCGTTGTCTCCCGCCACTAACAACGTGTCATATGGGCGCAGACCGAAGGGCACGGTATCAATGGCAAACCCCATGGAGCTTTTGACCAGGCCGCCCTTCTCAGAGACCAGGTCTACCCGATAGAACGGCTGCTGCATTTCCAGGTTGGCGAATTCGAACACCGTGCTCGTGCTCAAATTGAGCATCTGAAACTGCGGAAACAGCAAAATACCGACAGACACCATGGTCAAACCTCATGTCTTTAAAGGAGGGATATATGACATTGCAGCCATTACGTTACACCCATAATCTGGGTTCCAACAAGGCCGCCCCTTCCTCGGCCATCCTGGAGCAACTGCAATGACTCAAACCAAAGGTTATGCCTTGATCACCGGCGCCTCTTCCGGCATTGGTGCCCTCTACGCCGACCGCCTGGCTCGCCAGGGTTACGACCTGATTCTGGTGGCACGTAATCAGCAGCGATTGGAGCAATTGGCGACGCGACTCCAGGCCGATACCCAACGGGACGTCCAAGTCGTGGTTGCCGACCTTAACCTGGCGTCCGACCTGGCACGTATCGAACACATCCTGCATGAAGACAGCCGCATCAGCCTGCTGGTGAACAATGCCGGTGTCGGCGCCACCGCATCCTTACTGGAGTCGGATGCAGACAAGATGGACGCAATGATCCTGCTCAATGTGCTGGCCCTGACCCGCCTGGCCAAGGCCGCTGCGACCAATTTTGTCGCCCAGGGGCGCGGCACCTTGATCAACATTGGCTCGATCGTGGCTGTCGCGCCAAAATTGCTGAACGGTGTGTACGGCGGTACGAAAGCATTTGTGCAGGCGTTCAGCGAGTCGCTCGAGCATGAACTGCGCGACAAGGGTGTGCGCGTTCAAGTGGTGCTGCCTGGGGCCACCGCCACTGAGTTCTGGGATGTCGCAGGACTGCCAGTGAATAACCTGCCCGAGACGATGGTGATGACCGCCGAAAATCTGGTGGATGCGGCCCTGGCAGGGCTCGCCCAAGGTGAGACGGTCACCATTCCATCGCTGCCCGACAGCCTGGATTGGGAGGCCTACGAAACAGCGCGCCTGGCCCTGGGCCCTAACCTGTCACATCGCAGCCCTGCGGCACGTTACGCCGTGTAGTCAGCTCAACAGTTAAAGCCCAGGCTTTGTTGCCGCCTGGGCCGCCTGTTCATAGCCATAGGCGACAGCCAACAAGGTGGGTTCGGACCAACGGGTGCCGAAAAAGTAGGCGCCAGTCGGTAGGCCGTCCTCATCGGTTCCGGAAGGCAAAGTGATCCCTGGGTAACCGGCGACTGCCGTACCAAAGTAACTGTTGGTGGCGAAGTCAGACACCATGACGTCCAGGTTTTGCGCACTGATCGGGTCATCCACGGTGTTGCGAAAATCCTGGATAAGCTCGTCCCACAGCGTCTTGCGCTGCTGCGGAGTCAGGGTGGAGGCGCTGACTTCCTTGAGCAGGGGTTGGTGATCGGTCTCAGTGCCATCGCGGTCTTCGTTGAACTTTATCAACTCGGTCAATGACTTGACTGGCAATCCTGGGCGATTGGCCAAGTAGGCATTCAACTCCTCCTTCACATCAGAGAGCAGCAGTTCGTCGTAGCGTGACGCGTCGGCCAGACGTAAATTGACCGGGACCAGAATGGCGCCTTGCTCGCGAAGCACTTCCAGTGTCCTACTAAATTGTGGGCTGTTTTCCACCGGCAGGCTTTCACCGTTCGAGGTAAACATCGTGGGGTAGCCGATACGCTTACCCTTTAAAGCACCCGGAACCAACAGGTTGGTGTAATCGATACCTTGCGGTGCTCCCAGGCTTTCAGGGTCGTGAGGGTCACTGCCCGACATCGCATTGAGCATCAACGCCACATCATGTACCGAACGAGCCATTGGGCCAGGCGTGTCTTGCCGGTGGCTGGCGGGAATGATCCCGTTGCGATTCAACAAGCCGACGCTGGGCTTGAGCCCCACCACACCGTTGAATGCCGCCGGCACGATGATCGAGCCATTCGTTTCAGCGCCTACGGCCAAAGGTGCCAGCCCGGCAGCAACCGCTGCGGCAGACCCCGAACTGGAGCCGCCGACATCGGCATCCGGGTGGTGCGGGTTGCGGGTTTGCCCACCGCGGCTGCTGCTGCCGTCGGGCCCACCGCGAAAACCGGCCAGTTCAGTCATATTGGTTTTACCCAGGATCACCGCGCCTTGCTTGAGCAGGTAATCCACAATCGGAGCATTCTTGTCGGCAGGTGTACCCACCAGCCCGAATGCACCTGCACTGGTTTGCATGCCCGTGGTTTCGATGGTGTCCTTGAGCAAAATGGGAATGCCATGCAACGGCCCGCGCACGTTGCCATTGGCACGTTCGCGATCCAGCTCGCGCGCGCTCGCCAGCGCCTTGGGGTTGGTTTCAATGACCGCGCGCAGTTGCGGGTCCAACTGGCGGATACGTGCCTGCAGGTAGCTGACCAAATCAACCGAGGTGAGACCGTTCGGTCTGGCCATTTGCTCGCCAAGTTCGCGAACACCGGCGTACTCGGTGCCAGGGAGAATAGGTTTCGCATCGGCAGGTGGGCCGCCCGCGGCCAGCGACTGCGCACCCTGTCGGATGATCGAATACATGCCATAAGCAACGGCAACCATTTGGACTCTCCTGAGTTCCGAAACATGAAGGATCAACGCTGACCCGTTCGCCATTCTAAGAACCCCAGCCTATTCCCGACGTTAAGACCTTAACTACTCACATCGTAGGAGGGTTCAACACGCGGCGTAGTTACCCCTTGGCCGCGCGACCCACCACCGGTGCTCTGTCGATAGGCGCACAGCAATGTGGGCAATGCACTACGTGCCCAACGTGCGGCATAAAACCAGAGCTTTGCCCCACCCTCCAGCGGTTCGCAAAGCGAGGGATAGCCGCTGGTGCAAGCACCATGAAACGCTGCGCTCTGGCCGTCGGACACTAAGGCATCAAGACGATGCTCGATCACGAGGTCATCAATCTCATTACGCTGCAAAGTGAATTGAAGGCTGGAATCTTCACGTCGTGCGTCCACCGGCACCAATTGCGCACCGGCCTGGCGCAGGATGTCGAAAGCTCGGAGCAAGGCTGCGCTGTGTTGGACGGGCTCGTAATGCCCCTCGCGCACGTACCGTTCAGCGAACCCGATGCGCCAGCCCGACAGCGTCAGGGAAGCGGTGAAGGTGGTGTTATTCATTACCAGGGGCACTTCCACCATCACCGGCCCGGTGGGATCGACACCGCTCAAGGCGACGAGGGACAGCGCAGGATCTCGCAAAGGTTTAATCAGCGGGCCGATGGCGTTATAGCCGGGAATAAGCGCGTGCCCCTTAGGGTGTTCGGCGCCGAAGACAATACCGCCTGGGCTGGCTTTATTGGTTTGCGCCAGGGCTGGCTCTGGCCGCATGCCGAGCGCTTCGCAAGCCCCCGGCAAATAAGGTTCAAAGCGACAGGGCAAACCCAATCGCCAATGCTCCCTACAATTTTTTTCCATCAGAACCTGCCCCCCCGAGAATTACATTCCCGGGATCATCGCACTCTCATCTGACGTTTGTCGCAAGGCTGAAACACCCTGAAAACTCATTTTTTCCGGTGCCCTTCGCTTCAGCCCGCAGCGTGCTCTTTCGCACCTTGAGTTTCCACCTCCAACCACCACGCATGCCCACGTTCAGGCTGGTTCAAACTGAAGGCCTGACCCATCGCCGGCGTGGTGATCGACACGTTGCGCTCCCAGGCCAGCGCCATGATGCGGTCGAACGGTTCGTGCCAGGCGTGGAAGGCCAAGTCGAAGGTGCCGTTGTGAATCGGCAGCAACCAACGGCCCTTGAGGTCGATGTGTGCTTGCAGGGTTTGCTCCGGCTGCATGTGCACGTGGGGCCAATCGACGTTGTAAGCACCTGTTTCCATCAGCGTCAGGTCAAACGGGCCATAGTGTTCGCCAATCCGTTTGAAGCCGTCGAAATACCCCGTGTCGCCGCTGAAAAAGATCCGCCGTGCGCCGTCGATCATCACCCAGGAACACCACAGGGTCTGGTTACCATCAAACAGGCCACGCCCGGAAAAGTGCTGGGCCGGCGTGGCGACAAAACGAATGCCATCCACCTCGGTGCCTTCCCACCAATCCATTTGACGAACCTTGCTGGCGTCCACGCCCCATTTAATCAGGGTGTCGCCCACACCCAGTGGCGCGAGAAAATACCGGGTTTTGTCGGCCAGTTGGACCACAGCCTTATGGTCAAGATGGTCGTAATGATTGTGCGAAAGAATCACTGCCTCCAGCGGCGGGAGGTCTTCAAGGCTGATAGGCGGCTGGTGGAAGCGCTTGGGCCCGGCCCAACTGAACGGTGAGGCGCGCTCGGCGAACACCGGGTCGGTAACCCAGAATTTACCGCGCATCTTCAGCAATACAGTGGAATGCCCCAGGCGGAAAACGCTGTGATCGGGAGCGGCCAACAGTTGCTCGCGCGTCAGCGGTTGCACCGGGATCTTGCCAACGGGCCGCGTGCTGCGTGGCTTGTTGAAAAGCATGTTCCAGAAAATCCGCAACGTCTTGCCAAAGCCGCCGTGTTGCACCGGGGCGTCGTTGCTGAAATGCCCTTGCTCCTGCTCGGCAGGCTTGGGTGCCGCTGGCGCTGGGTCGAGTCGGCTTGAAATCGTGGCCATTGCTGAGTGACTCCTACATTCCGCTCTATAATTACACTGCACAGTGTAGTTTCTAGATTGCAACAAAACCCGGAGCAAGTAAACTACCGAGTGTAATTTACCTTTAGAGCCGAACGCTATCCATGACTGCTCCCCAGCGCCTCACCGACCGTAAACGCGAAGCCATCGTGGCCGCGGCCATCGCCGAGTTTCGGGCTAACGGGTTCGAGGTCACCAGCATGGACAAAATCGCCGCCACCGCCGGGGTTTCCAAGCGCACGGTGTACAACCACTTCCCCAGCAAAGAAGAGCTGTTTGCAGAAATCCTTCACCAATTGTGGGCCAGTAGCGTTGCCCAGTTGGACGTCAGCTACGCCAGTGACCGCCCGCTGCGCGAGCAATTGCGCGGTTTGCTGCAGGCGAAAATGCAGATGATGTCGGACGCCAATTTCCTCGACCTGGCCCGTGTCGCGATTGCCGCCACCATTCATTCGCCGGAACGCGCGCAAGACATGGTCAACCGCCTGAGCAAACGCGAAGAGGGTTTCACCCAGTGGGTGCGCGCCGCCCAGCAAGATGGGCGACTGAGCTGCACCGACCCGGCTTTCGCCGCTCACCAGATACAAAGCCTGCTCAAGGCGTTCGCCTTCTGGCCCCAGATTACCCTGGGCCAACCGACGCTTGACGACGCCAGCCAAGCCAGCGTTATCGAGTCGGCTATCGACCTGTTCCTGGCCGGCTACGAAGTCAGCGCGCCGCGCCTGCAGTAAAAGTTGATTGCATGAACGACATTCCGGGTCGTTTTTAGCCAATTCGCACGCTGTGTTGCGCAAATGGCCTGGAAGGACACTGATTATTCCCACGCGAATAACTGACAATATTCACAAATTTTATCCGATCAACGGTTCCAGCCGCTGACGCACGCTGTCGTATCTGCAAAAAAGAGCTGACCCGGAAGATTATGGAAAACAGACGAGGCAAAGGGCTTTCATTTGCCAGGCGTATCTACAAGCCAAGGATCATCGGCCTGGGTATCGGTTGTATCAGTGTCGTCGGCGCCCTTTACCCTCTGGCGATGCCAGGCTGGGTCTGGGCGCTCCTGTTATTCAACGGTTATGCCTGGGCGCATGTGGCGTACCAGCTTTCAACACGCTCGCAGTTTCCCTACCAGGCTGAACAGCGCAATTTGCTCTACGACTCGCTATTGGGCGGCTTCTGGGCCGCTGCCACCCAATTCACGCCACTCACGGCCGTGACCATCCTGTCGATGATGGCCATGAACAATGTCGCGGCCGGAGGCAAGCGCCTGTTCCTGCGCGGGTTGCTGGCACAGGCTGCGGGTATCGGAATGGCGTGGGGGCTGTTCGGGATCAAGTTCAATCCCAATGTCAGCCTGACCCAGGTGTATACCTGCCTGCCGATGCTGACGCTGTATCCGATGGCCATCGGCATGGCCTGCTATCAGCTGGCAATCAAACTGTCGGAACACAAACGCTCCCTCAGTGCCCTGAGCCGCACAGACAGCCTGACCGGCCTGCTCAACCACGGTTCCTGGAAAGACCTGCTGCACTTGAAATTCCACAAGTGCCAACAGCTGCAAAGCCACGCCACCGTCGCCCTGATTGATATTGACCACTTCAAGCAAATCAACGATACCCACGGCCATATCGTGGGGGATGCCGTGCTGCGGCAACTGAGCCTGGAATTGCGCAGAGTCCTGCGGGCCAACGACTTGGCCGGCCGATATGGAGGCGATGAGTTCTGTGTGATTCTTCCGCAAATGCGCCTGGAAGAAGCCGCGAAGGTCATGGAACACATGCGTGAAACGTTCAGTAACTACCGCAACCCGCAGATCCCCGAACTGCGCGTGAGCCTGAGCATTGGCCTGGCGGACTTCCAGCCCTCCTTCAGCAATGCCGCGATGTGGCTCAACGCTGCGGACCGCGCGCTGTACGCGGCAAAGGCCACCGGCCGCAACCGGGTCAATGTCAGCGACTACGTTGTCGCCCATTCCGCCTAAGTCGTCCTACGACATCTCGTCTGAATCTTCTGCCGCCGCCCTGCCGCGATAGCATAATGCCGCTATTGGCCACACAGCCATCAAGAACGCGGCTGTGGTAGCGAACTTCTTGGCAGGCCAATCACTCTGAGTCCGTTGTTCACCCCCCCCTGTCGGCACAAGGAAGCTGACAATGAGCAAGTCAACCGTAAGGCCCGGCGCCCTACGGGGGCAGGCGCATATTCATGGATACCTCAGACGCGTGCTTCCCCGAGCCTTCGACCATGCTATTCAACGCCCATAAAAAAACCATCAATACCCTGCAACACACCAACGCCCAACAAGCCAGCATGCTGGATGCCATCGAGCGCTCCATGGCGGTGATCGAATTCGACCTGCAGGGCACCGTGCTGCGGGCCAATGACAATTTTCTGAAGACCATGAGCTATCGCGCCGAACAGGTGGTGGGCCAGCCCCACCGCACGTTCTGCACACCCGCGTTCGCCCGTAGCGCCGAGTACAACCAGTTGTGGACGCAGTTGCGCCATGGCCAATACCAATCCGGCACCTTTGAACGGGTGGCCGGAAACGGCCAGTCGGTGTGGCTGGAGGCTAGCTACAACCCGGTGCGTGATGACACAGGCCAGGTCATCAAAGTGGTGAAGTACGCGATGGACGTCACTCCCCGCCTGCAGGCCGAAAGCGAGGCCAACGCCAAGCTCGGCGCTATCGACCGCGCCATGGCGGTGATCGAGTTCACCCTCGATGGCACCATCATTACCGCCAACCCGAATTTCCTGCAGCGCATGGGCTACAGCCTGGCGCAGATCCAGGGCAAGCATCACCGCCTGTTCTGCAAGCCGGAGCTGGCCAACAGTTCGACCTACAGCGAGTTCTGGAAACGTTTGAACCAGGGCGAGCTGTTCAGCGGCCAGTTCGAGCGCATCGATAAAAATGGCCAAACCGTCTGGCTCGAAGCCAACTACAACCCGGTTTACGACGCCAGCGGACGCCTGTGCAAAGTGGTGAAATTCGCCTCCGACGTCACCGCCAGGGTGCAACAACATGCGGCCGACGCCGCAAGCGCCGCCCAGGCCTACCACATCTCCCTGAACACCCGCGACATCGCCGAAAAAGGCGCCGATGTGATCCAGCAAACCGCCAGTGGCATGCGCGAAATTGCCGCCGACATTGACAGCTCTTCGCAGTTGATCGCCAAGCTGGGCGAGCGCTCGCTGCAGATCACCGCCATCGTCAATACCATTCGCGGCATCGCCGACCAGACCAACTTGCTGGCCCTCAACGCCGCCATCGAAGCCGCGCGTGCCGGCGAACAAGGCCGCGGGTTTGCCGTGGTCGCCGATGAGGTGCGGCAACTGGCGGCGCGTACCAGCGGGTCGACGGCGGAAATCTCCAGCATGATCGCGATGATCCAAGAGCAAACCCGCCAAGCCATCGACAGCATGGAAGGCACGCGCGACCGGGCGGCCCTGGGCGTGGAGTTGGCCAACCAGGCCGGCACAGTGATCCTGCAGATTCGCGAAGGTACCGGCGAGGCAGTCCAGGCGGTGAGCGCGTTTGCCAACGAGCGGGGCAACAACTGACCCGATCTTCATGTGTCTGGCCGGGGGCTCGGTCTATAGTGCTGACTAGTCTTACGCTAAGGATTCGAGCCCGCCATGACCCCCGACAAGCCAGACGCCGCCCCCGTCGATCACCTGCGTTTTCACCGCGGCCACGCGCACCTGGCGCCGACCTTCGGTAACGACACCTTTGCCCTCAAGGCCGAAGCCTTCGCGCGTTTTTTTGGGACGCCCACCTTTCTCGGTGCACAAACCGCAATCGTGGTGTTGTGGGTCGTGTTGAACATCACCGGCATCACACACTTCGACGTGTACCCATTCATCCTGCTCAACCTGGCCTTCAGCCTGCAATCGGCCTACGCCGCGCCGCTGATCCTGCTGGCCCAGACACGCCAGGCGGCCCGCGACAAAGCCCAGTCCGACGCCGATGCCCAGCACCGTGAAGCCCTGGCCATCGCCAATACCGAGCGCCAGGCCCAGGCCGAGCAGACCACCCAACAGCTGATGGAACTGCTGGAGCAAAACACCCGCCTGACGGAGATGACCAAGCAACTGACCGAGCGTATCGAGACCCTGACCTGCGAAATGCATGAGCAGTTCATGCGCAAACCCTGAAAAAACAGCGATCTTGCGCGAGTAACGCCTGTGGGAGCGGGCTTGCCCGCGAAGACGTCGGCCCTGCAAACATTGATGTTGACTGAACCACCGCTTTCACGGGCGAGCCCGCTCCCACGGGGAGATCCTCGCTGCATTGAGCATTGTGTTCGCTTAACTGAATGGCATTAGCGCAAGCCCTAGTCACGAGGCAACCGAATGTGTCGCCCCAGCTCATCAAATAACGTCACCACCGAACGCAGCGCCCGGCAATCCGGGCGGGTCAGCAGCCACAATGCGCTGCCGCGCCCGGCCAATGCCGGGCCCAGCGGCTGCAGGCCATCGTCCAAGAGAAAATCCGGCAGCGCCGCCACGCCCATACCCGCGCGCACCAGTTCGGTGACCGACAACATGCTGTTGCAGCGATAACTGGGACGCACGCCCGGCAAGTGCTCACGGCGCCAGGCGACGGTGGGGTGATCGGGCAGGAAGTCATCCGGCGCGATCCAGGGCAGGTCGGCCAGCTCGCGGCCTGCATGCTGACGGGCGAAACCTGCACTGGCACACACCTGATAGGCCACCGAGCCCAGGCAACGGCCGACAAGATGCTCCGGCGGTGTCTTGGTCAGGCGCAGGGCAATGTCCGCATCGCGGCGGCTGAGGTTGGCGAAATCATTCGAGGTGCTCAACTCCAGGGTCAACGCCGGATACTCGGGCATGAACTGCGCCAGCGCCGGCAGCAGCAAACCTTGCAGCACCGAGTCGGTACAGGTCAGGCGCACGGTGCCGCTGATCACTTCACCGCCCTGTTCCACACCAATGCGCGCCGCTTCCAAGGCCTGCTCCGCGTGTTCAGCCTGCTGCGCCAGGTTGCTGGCCAAACTGGTGGGCAAGTAACCGGCGCGGCTTTTTTCAAACAGTGTCTGGCCCAGGGCGGCCTCCAGCCGACGCACCGCGCGGAACACCGTAGACACATCCACCCGCAACAGCGCCGCCGCCCGCGCCAGGGTGCCGCCACGCACCAAGGCGAGGATCAACGCCAGGTCCGGGTAGTCGATTTGATAGTGCGTGGCTGCATTGAGCATGTGGGCGAACGCCAATTTTGATTGCGTGGGCGCCAATCTATAGTGAGCACCAGGACACAACAAGCCAAGGGACCCACACGATGACAGCCAGCACCCTGCACCTCGCTCTGATCGGCGACTACAACCCTGACGTGATTGCGCACCAAGCCATTCCCGTGGCGCTGCAACAGGCGGCCGACGCCTTGGGCCTGAACGTCGACGTGCAATGGCTCGACACAGACTCGATCACGCCCACCACCCAACTGCATAGCTTCGACGGCTTCTGGTGCGTGCCCGCCAGCCCCTACCGCGACACCGACGGCGCCCTGCTCGCGATCCGTTTTGCCCGCGAGCACAAGCGCCCTTTCCTCGGCACCTGCGGTGGTTTTCAACACGCAGTGCTGGAATATGCCCGTAACGTATTGGGCTGGGCGGATGCGGATCATGGCGAACTGGCCCCAGAGGCCAAGCGCGCGGTGATAACGCCGCTCAACTGCGCACTGGTAGAGGCGACTGACACTGTGCGACTGGTGCCGTACACCCGCATCGCCGAGGCCTACGCCAGCCTGGATATCCATGAAGGTTATCGCTGCCGCTACGGCATCAACCCCGCGTTCGCCGACGCACTGCTCGAGGGCGACATGATCCCCAGCGGCCACGATTCGGCGGGTGATCTGCGCGCCATTGAGCTGATGGACCACCCGTTTTTCGTCGCCACCCTGTTCCAACCCGAACGCGCCGCGCTTAAGGGCATTACCCCGCCGTTGGCCACTGCCCTGCTCAAGGCCTGCCAGCAGGTGTCGCAATGATCGCCAACACACCCGCCCCGCCGTACTACGCGGTGATTTTCAGCTCATTGCGCACCGACGGCGATCAAGGCTACGCCCAGGCCGCCACGCGCATGCTGGAACTGGCGCGCGAACAACCGGGGTTTCTGGGGGTAGAGTCGGCACGCGAAGACGGCTTGGGGATCACCGTGTCCTATTGGCAGGACGAGGCGGCGATCCTGGCCTGGAAGCAGCAGGCCGAACATCGCGAGGTGCGCGAGCACGGGCGCGCCACTTGGTACTCGGCGTTTCAAACACGCGTGTGCAAGGTGGAGCGGGCTTACGCCTTCCAACATTGAAATGCTTTCCGCTGTGGGAGCTGGCTTGCCTGCGATGGCCATAGGTATCTACGCAACTTTTTGTGTTGAATTAGACCTGTGGCGGGTTTAGGTAGATTGAGTACATATCCGTTGTTTGGGTGATGGCTGAGATGGGTTCCGCCCTTACGGCGGGTCACTTTTGGAAAAGAGCCCCAAAAGTAACCAAAAGGGCTCTTGCCCCACCACTCGGCACCTCGCCTCCGGCTCGGTGTGCCCTCACGCAGGCTTTGGAGCGGGGGCCGCCGCGATGGGCCATCCTTGGCCCAGCGCGGCTAAACCGGCGTCCTGCCGGTTTACCCCCGCTCCAAAGCCTGCGTGAGGCCAGCGTGGTTTAACGGGGCGCCTAAGATCAAAATCAAGATCAAGATCTACAGCACGGCGGCCTAGTAGCCGACCTGAGTGGTTGAATCAAAAGCAAAGCCAAGGCGGCCTGGCAGCCGACCTATTTACTGAAGCTGTTCTCGGTCTAATTGTGGGAGCGGGCTTGCTCGCGAATGCGGTGTGTCAGTCAGCTTATTCTTAACTGACCCACCGCATTCGCGAGCAAGCCCGCTCCCACATTTGGAGCTCAGTACATCAGGTAGATGTGTGTACTCGGTCAAAGGTGGGAGCTGGCTTGCCTGCGAAGGCATCAACTGGGTTTGCCTGATGTACCGAGGTGTCTGCATCGCAGGCAAGCCAGCTCCCACAGAAAAGCAGCTCTGCTTCTGATCTGTTTTTGCCCTGTTTTTGCCCTGCTTTTGCTTCAACCACTCAGGTCGGCTACTAGGCCGCCGTGCTGTAGATTTTGATCTTGATCTGACAGGCCCCGTTAACCACGATGGCCGCACGTAGGCACGGTGGAGCGGGTAAACCGGCAGGGATGCCGGTTTAGCCGCGCTGGGCCAGGGATGGCCCATCGCGGCGACCCGCGGAAACGGGCCGGAGTGCGGGCATGCCGAGCCTAGGCGAGGCACCGAGTGGTGGGGCAAAGACCTTTTGGTTACTTTTGGGGCGTTTGCCAAAAGTGACCCGCTGTAAGAGCGGAACCATACGAAGCCGTTACCGCAGCAACGGATATGTACTCAATCTACCTAAACCCGCCACAGGCCTAATGCCACACAAAAAGTTGCGTAAATACCTATGGCCATCGCAGGCAAGCCAGCTCCCACATTTGCCTGCAAAACGACATCCGCTTAGCTGACCAAACTGCGCAACGCACTGATCTGCGGGATCTCCACCCGGCGCATGTACACGCGCAGCGGCTCGGTGATGTTGACGCGATCGTCGATGTTCTGGTCCAACAGCAGTTGAATGCGCTCTCGCGACAAAGTCATGGCGTGGTCGGCGGCCGGCAGCCAGACAAACTCGGCGGTGGGGATGATGCCGTCATCGGCGACGTCCATGCCGAAGGAGTCTTCGCTGAAACGTACGATGTACTGGCCGGTTTTGCGGTTCAGGCCGACAAAACCGTGGAGTTGGTCGGCGGCCTGGCAGATAAGCTCGGACGTGATGCGCATGGTAAACCTCACTGAAAAGTCCCACCTGGGACTGGAAAGATGGTTTACACGCGTGGCAGAAATTACTGCTCTCTAACGGGCAGCTCGGCCCAGAATACTGCAATGCAACACAAAAAAACCCAGAAAAATGCCTCGTGAGCACCTTAATGTCGGTTTGGAGATAGCGCCTTTCGCAATCAATTGTTAAAAAGGACACCTTCTCAAAGTTACCTCCACGAAAGGACTTCGCATATGCCTGTCACGTTTTCCAAGAGCGCCTTGCTGCTCGCGCTGATGCTCGGCCTTGGCCAGGCGCAGGCTAGCGACCCGATCAGCCCGGCTGAATTGGCGACAAACGAAGGCATTCCGTACCCGGCCGTCATTGCGCACCGTGGCGCTTCCTACGACGCCCCCGAATCCACCGCCGCGGCCTACAAGCTGGCCCGCGACCTGGGTGCCGACTACCTGGAAATGGACCTGCAGCGCAGTAAAGATGGCGTGCTGTTCGCCCTGCACGACAACAACCTGCAGCGCACCACCGACGTGGCCACCAAGTTCCCGGAGCGTAAAGACGCCCCGGCCAACGAATTCACCTGGGCCGAATTGCGCACCCTGGACGCCGGCAGCTGGTTCAACACCGCCTACCCGGACCGCGCCCGCCCTGCGTTCGTCGGCCTGAAAATCCAGAGCCTGGACGAGATCATCAAGATCGCCGAAGGCAACCCGCAGCACAAACCCGGCCTGTACATCGAGACCAAAGAGCCCAAGCAGTTCCCGGGCATCGAAGCCGACCTGAAAAACAAGCTGCTGGACAAGGGCTGGTTGAGCTCCGCCGGCTCCAAGCTGGGCAAGAGCAACACCGGCGTAGGCCAGGGCAAGGGTCGCGTGGTGCTGCAAACGTTTGAAAAAGACAGCTTGAAAGAGCTGCAGAAAGAAATGCCCAACACCCCGAAAATCCTGCTGTTGTGGGTTGGCCCAGGCAGCATCGAGCCCAAATCCGCGCAGACCTTCGCCGAGTCCGGCGAGCCAACCAAAGCCGCTTACTACGCCAAGCAAGAGCCGAAGGATGCCGCCGAGTTCGAAAAGTGGGTCGACGAAGCCAAGAGCCTCGGCGCCATCGGCACCGGCCCTTCGGCCGAGCTGACCAACCATGGCGACCAGAGCTACACCGACCTGGTGAAGCCTGAAATGAACAAGCTGACCCACGACAAAGGCCTGCTGGTGCACGTCTATACCGTCGATGAGCCAGTGGACTTCGAGAAAGTGATGAAAGCCGGCGTCGATGGCATCTTCACCAACCGTGCCGCCGAGCTGCTGAAGTTCTACAAGCGCTGGCCGTCGTCGAGTGTGCAGGACCTGCTGAAGGACAACGGTTACTAAGCGTCAGGCCACAATAGGTGTCAGTGCGCCATTAAGGATGAGTTAAGTTGCGCCGGTTAATCTGGCGCCACTTAAACAGCTCAACCAGAAGGACACACACCATGAAAACTTTGACTGCCTTGTTCGCCGCTACCGCCCTGACCCTGACTGCCGGTTTGGCCCAGGCGGATGTTCGCCCGGATCATATTGAAGGCCTGCTCAAGTCCGGCGCAGTCACGCCATTCGAGAAACTCAATGCCGCTGCCGTGGCCACCCACCCGGGTGCCAGCATCACCGACACCGAGCTGGACCACAAAAACGGTGTACTGGTTTATGAAGTTGACGTGACCGACACCGCCGGCAAGCGCTTTGAAGTGAAGCTCGACGCCAAGACCGGCGCAGTGCTGGAAAACAAGCAAGACACCTGAGTCAACCGCCAAAAAACCGCGCCACTTTTTAAGTGGCGCGGTTTTTTTATGCTCGCTCAAAAGCCAAGCGCAGGAAAAGTATCCACATAGTTAATGAAATTACACCCACAGCGCGCAAGGTCGCTAGAATCCCACTCATTGGCCTGGGCATAACGCCCACCACCTTTTCGGATCGAGATCGCTGCATGGGGCAGAAAGCCGTCGACATCGCCACTATTGGCCGAATCAGTGCCGTACCCGCGATGCTCAAAGTCATCAGCGACATGACCGGCCTGCGTTTTGCCGCCGTGGCGCGGGTAACCGAAGACACCTGGACCGCCTGCGCCGTGCTCGACCAACTGGAGTTCGGCCTCGGCGTCGGTGGTGAACTGGACCTGTCCACAACGATCTGCCACGAAATACGCGGCTCCCACGTCAGCGTGGTGATCGACAAGGCCAGCGAAGACCCGCTCTACCACGACCACCACACCCCGCGCATGTACCACTTTGAAAGCTACATCTCGGTGCCGGTGTTCCGCACAGACGGGCGCTTCTTCGGCACTATTTGCGCGTTGGACCCCAACCCGGCCGAACTGCGCAGCAGCACGATCCAATCGACCATGGAGTCGTTCGCCCGGGTGCTGTCGTTGCAGATTGAAGCCGAGGAAGCGCTGCAAAACACCCAGGCGCAATTGCAGGAAGAACGCGGCACCGCCGAACTGCGCGAGCAATTCATCGCCGTGCTCGGCCATGACCTGCGCAACCCGCTGTTCGCCATCAACTTCGGCGCCGAGCGGTTGCTGCGCAAACACTCGAACCCCGCAACCGACACCCTTGTACGCCACATCCTCGCCAGCGGCCGGCGCGCCTCGCAACTGGTTGAAGATGTCTTGGATTTCGCCCGAGGCCGCATGGGCAGTGGCATCCCGCTGCACCTTAACGACTGCCAGGACTTGCAGGACGCTTTGCAGCATGTGGTGCTGGAGGTGCAAAGTGTGCACCCGCAGCGCCTGATCCAGGCCGATATCGGCGACCTGCGCGGCGTCTACGGCGACCGCGATCGGCTCGCACAATTGCTCTCCAACCTGGTGGCCAATGCGATCCACCATGGCAGCCATGATGGTCCAGTGGACGTCACGGCGCGGGTTGAACATGGCCAGTTCAGGCTGACGGTGAAAAACCCCGGCCAGATCGACGAGCTCGCTTTGCCGCGGCTATTCCAGCCCTACTCGCGGCCGGTCAAAGACACGCCGCAAGCCGGCCTGGGCCTGGGTCTGTTCATCGTCAAGCAGATTGCCGATGCCCACGGCGGGCAGCTGCAAGTGTCGTCCAGCGCGCAAAATGGCACGCTCTTCACCTTCTCCCTGAAAACCCGCTGATCAGGTTTTCAAACCGTCACAAAATCGTCATCCCGCCTTGCAATGATTCGCCCACGCGAACCTGTGAAACGTCCTACAGGCGCTTTCTCTGCGAGCCTCCATGAACCACAGCATCGACCACGGCCATCAGGATCCCGATCTGTTTGGCCTGCTTTACGGTTTTCGTTTTCGACCCGGTGAAAAAGGCGAGCAGATTGATTCGGCTGCCGCGCTCGTAGCCTTACAGGCGCCGCAAGACCCGGAAGAGTTTCTATGGCTGCATTTGAACCTGGCCCACGCTGCGTGCGAACGCTGGATGCAGACGCACCTGTCGCTGCCTGAAGAGTTTTTTGAAGCCTTGCACGAAGGCTCACGCTCTACCCGAATTGAACACGTCGACTCAGCCCTGCTGGCGGTGGTCAACGACGTGGTGTTCAATTTCAGCAGCATGGTTTCATCGGATATTTCCACGCTGTGGGTGTGTGCTCGCAGCCGTCTGCTGGTGAGTGCGCGCCTGCAACCGTTGCACTCGGTGGATAAATTGCGCTCGTCGGTGAAGGCCGGTGAACGCTTTCGCTCGCCACTGGAGTTGCTGGTGCATTTGCTGCGCGACCAAGGCGAAGTGCTGACGCAGATCGTGCGCAAGACCAGCATCAGCGTCGACCATATCGAAGACCAGTTGCTGTCTTCGCGGCTGTCGACCAACCGCGCCGAACTGGGTGCCGCACGCCGGGTGCTGGTGCGCCTGCAGCGCCTGCTGGCGCTGGAGCCCGGCTCGCTGCTGCGCCTGCTTAATCGCCCGCCGCAGTGGCTGCAAAAGGAAGACGTGAAGGAGTTGCGCAAATCCACCGAGGAGTTTGCGCTGATCATCAACGACCTGATGGCCTTGGGTGAGCGCATCAAGTTGTTGCAGGAAGAAATCGCCGCCAACCTCAACGAACAAAGCAACCGCACGCTGTTCACCCTCACGGTGGTGACGGTGCTGGCGCTGCCGATCAATATCATTGCCGGTTTTTTCGGCATGAACGTGGGCGGCGTGCCGCTTTCCACCGACCCGGAAGGCTTCTGGATTCTGGTGGCATTGGTGGCGACGTTTACCTTGATTGCCGGGCGCTGGGCGTTTCGCAAAAGCAAAGATTACTAACTTGGAATGCAATCAAACTGTGGGAGCGGGCTTGCTCGCGAATGCGGTGGGTCAGTTAAAGAGAAGTTGACTGACACACCGCATTCGCGAGCAAGCCCGCTCCCACATTGGACCTGTGGTGTTTATTGGACCAGTGGCACGCCCAATTTCCCTAAACACTGACTTACCGCAGCATCTCTGTAACATTCTGCAATGATCATCAATGACATCCTCCCCACACTGGATGCTCCGGCATGGCCACCCCTTCCCTGACTGCCTCCTCCACCGCGTCACACGCAGACCCCAAACCCCGGCTGGACAAGAAACCCGGCCTGGTGACGGTGATCATTTTCTTCGCCGTGCTCGCCATGGGCCTGTTGTTCACCGCCTACAGCCTGATGCACGACATGCACGAACTCGGCACGGTGGTGACCACCTGGACGCCATTCCTGCTGCTCGGCGTGGCGTTGTTGATCGCGCTGGGTTTTGAGTTCGTCAACGGCTTCCACGACACCGCCAACGCGGTCGCGACGGTGATCTACACCAACTCGCTGCCGCCGCATTTTGCGGTGGTGTGGTCGGGCTTTTTCAACTTCCTCGGGGTGCTGCTGTCCAGCGGCGCCGTGGCGTTCGGCATCATTGCCCTGCTGCCGGTCGAGCTGATTTTGCAGGTGGGTTCGTCGGCCGGTTTTGCGATGATCTTCGCCTTGCTGATCGCCGCGATCCTGTGGAACCTCGGCACCTGGTGGCTGGGCTTGCCGGCATCGTCTTCGCACACCTTGATCGGTTCGATCATTGGCGTCGGCGTGGCAAACGCTTTGATGCACGGGCGTGACGGCACCAGCGGCGTGGATTGGAGCCAGGCGATCAAGATCGGTTATGCCTTGCTGCTGTCGCCGCTGATCGGCTTCGCCTTCGCCGCCTTGCTGTTGCTGGCCCTGCGCGCGTTTGTGAAAAACCGCTCGCTGTACAAAGCACCGAAGGGCGACACCCCGCCGCCTTGGTGGATTCGCGGCATGTTGATCGTGACCTGCACCGGCGTGTCGTTCGCCCACGGTTCCAACGATGGCCAGAAAGGCATGGGCCTGATCATGTTGATCCTGGTCGGCACCCTGCCGATGGCCTATGCGCTGAACCGCACCATGCCCGCCGAGCAGTCCTTGCAGTTTGCGGCGGTGGCCGAGGTGACCCAAGTGGCACTGATGAAAAGCGCCTCGCAGGTATTGCCGGGCGACCCGCGCCCAATCCTCTCGACCTACGTGCGCACCAAGGAAGCCACCCCGGAGCTGGTGCCGGCCCTCGCCGCCCTCGCCGGCCAGATTGGTGACGAAGTAAAAGGCTACGGCTCTCTGGCCAAAGTCCCCGCCGAGGCCGTCGGCAACGTGCGTAACGACATGTACCTGAGCAGCGAAACCATTCGCCTGATGGACAAGGACAAGGTCGGCAACTTCGACGCCGACACCCAAGGCAAGCTGAAACTGTTCAAGCAACAGATCGACAATTCCACGCGTTTTATCCCGCTGTGGGTGAAGATCGCCGTGGCCATCGCCCTTGGGCTGGGCACCATGGTTGGCTGGAAGCGCATCGTGGTAACGGTGGGCGAGAAGATCGGCAAGACCCACCTCACGTACGCTCAAGGTGCGTCGGCTGAAATGGTCGCAATGCTGACCATCGGCGCAGCGGATATGTATGGCTTGCCGGTGTCGACCACCCATGTGCTGTCGTCGGGTGTGGCCGGGACCATGGTGGCCAATGGCGGTGGGTTGCAGATGAAGACCATCCGCAATTTGCTGATGGCCTGGGTGCTGACGTTGCCGGCGGCGATTCTGCTGTCAGGCAGTCTGTACTGGCTATTCACCAAACTGTTCTGACACAACACTGTTAAAAACTGTGGGAGCGGGCTTGCTCGCGAAGGCGGTGTGTCAGTACCGAATAGGCTGGCTGACACACCGCCTTCGCGAGCAAGCCCGCTCCCACATTGGTCCTATGTGTTTTCAGGTATTGAACAAACCGCCCATTATTTTCAGCCGCTTCTTGTACACCCGCCGCGCCTCCAACGCCTCGTCCAGTGTCACCGCCACAAACCCCGCCCTTTGGTTCGGCTGCATCTGGCCGATCAAGTCCAGGTCCGCACTGATCACCGTGCCAATCATCGCGTAGCCACCGCCCGACACCGCATCCCTGTGCAACACAATCGGCTCCAACCCGGCCGGCACCTGGATCGAGCCAATCGGGTAGCAACTGTCGACGATGTTCGACGGATCCGACCCCGCGCCAAACGGCTGCTCGCGCGGCTGGAAGCTCAACGCACTGCCGCCCTTGAAGCGATAGCCGATCCGATCCGCCTCGGAGCCCACCGTCCACGGCTCGGCGAAAAAGCTGCTTTTGGCGCCGTCCGTCAGGCGTTCGTAATATAGCCCCGGCACCACGCGCAAGGTCACATCACCGCCCACTGAGCGGCGCAACGCCATCGGCAAACTGTTGCCCGCACGGCCCTGCCCGCTGGCCTCGCCAACCGGCAGTTCATCACCTTCCTGCAAACGCCGCCCCTGAAACCCACCGAGCGCGCCGAGGGTGTAAGTCGAGCGGCTGCCGAGTACCAACGGCACATCAATACCGCCCGCTACGGCCAGGTACGTACGCGCGCCCGCCTTGGGAAATTCAAAGCGCAACACCTGCCCGGCACGCACCTGGAACGCGGTGTCCTGGTGCACCACTTCACCGTCCAGGCGCGGCGACATCAGCGCACCGCTGAGTGCCACCAACGCATCGTGTTGAAACAGCAATTCGGGGCCAATCAGCGTGCATTCCAAACCCGCCGCGCCGAGCGGGTTGCCCACCAGATGGTTGGCGGCGCTCAAGGCGTACTGGTCCAGCGCGCCGGATGGCGGAATACCCAAGTGGTAATACCCTTCGCGGCCCAGGTCCTGCACGGACGTGGCGAGGCCGGGTTTGAGGACCTTGATCATGCCAGCGCCTCCTGCAGGGTTTTCGGATAGCCGACGGGGTCGGCGAGAAAGGCGTCGAGGGAAAATTCCACCGGGCGGATACGCAGGTCGAAACGCCCGGCGTCCACCTCGGCAACCGCCAGGTCATAGGCGTCACGGTCCATGGGTTTGAATTGCACAATGTCGCCTGGGCGAAAGAACACCATGTGTTCTTTGAGGTACGCCAACTGCTGCGCCGGGTCGTAGATCGGCGCCGGGGTCACGCCAAACATCTGGTAGCCACCAGCGCCACGTACCGAGTAGATGCAGCCAAAACAGCCACCATGGCCGAGGGTCAACTTGGGCGTGTCGGTGCGCGGGCGCAGGTACTTGGGCACCTGCAATTGCCGTTCACGCTCGACCATCTGGAACATGAACGGCAGGCCCGCGACAAACCCGACCATCGACACAAACCACGGCGCGCCGCTGTGGGCAGCGATAAACGCGTCCACATCGGCCAGGCCGTTGATGCGCGCGGCGTATTCCAGATCCGTGCCGGTAGGGTCTTGATGGCGGTCGCGAAAACGCATCAGGGTTTCATGGGTCCACGGGTCGTTGTAGAGCACCGGGATTTCGATGATGCGCGTGTGCAACGTGCGTTCGGCCACGGCCTGGGCTTCGGCGCTTTGCACGGCGTCGAGCAGTACATGCGGCGCAATACGGTCAGGGTCGAAGCGAATCTGGAACGACGCATTGGCCAGGCACACATCCAGCACGCCTTCCAGCGCCAGGCGCTCCACGGCGCGAGTCACCGCCATGCCTTTGAAAAAGGCCTGCAGGGACATGCTGTCGCTGACCTCGGCAAACAGGTGTTCATCACCGCCGAAGCTGTAGCGGATGGGGGACGTTTCAGCCATGTCTGTTCCTCTTGGAATCATTGTAGAAAGGCAGGCAAAAAGTGATGGTTCGATCTTATTGTGGGGTTCTGACTTCAATGCCCGCCTGGTCCAACGCTTCGCGGGTGGCCTCCACCAGTTCCAGCGCGCCGGGTGTGTCGCTGTGCAGGCAGATGGAATCGAATTCGATCACCAGGTCTTCGCCTTCCACGGTGCGCACCAAGCCGGTCTGACAAGCACGCAGTACCCGCGCCGCCACCGTTGCAGGATCCAGCGCGCGCACATTGCGAGTAAACACGATGGAGCCGGTCAGGTCGTACTCACGGTCGGCATAAAACTCGCGCACCACCGGCTGCCCGAGCTCCTTGGCAACACGCCAGATCACCGAGTTGGGCATGCAGTACAGCAACAGCGTCGGCTCGATGACTTGCAGGTTTTGCACCAGAAGCCGTGCGGCTTCCTCGTCGCGGGCCAGGTGCATGTAGAGCGCGCCGTGGGGCTTGATGTGTTGCAGGGGCACGCCTTGGGCGCGGGCGATTTCGCGCAGGGCACCGAGTTGGTAGAGGATGTCGTCCACCAGCTCCTGGGCCGGTGCATTGATATGCCGACGGCCAAACCCCACCAGGTCGCGAAACCCCGGATGTGCGCCGATGGCCACGCCGAGTTGCTTGGCGCGCGCGACGGTGCGGCGCATGGTGCCGGGGTCACCGGCGTGGAAGCCGGTGGCGATGTTGGCCGAGCTGATGTAGGCCATCAGTTCCGCGTCGACACCATCGCCGATGGTCCAGGGGCCGAAGCCTTCGCCCATGTCTGAATTGAAATCCACTGCCTGCATCGGGTTAGCTCCGCCAAAAGGTGATGGCTGAAAGTAGGCTGGCGCTTGACCCCTTGGGAAGATCTATTATCAGATAGGGTATCTTCTGAAAAACAGATACACGCGGATCGCTCCCACGCTCTGTGTGGGAGCGATCGGACCGGAGTGCTGAATGTCATTGACCTTGCGCCAAATCCGCTACTTCGTCGCCACCGCCGAGATCGGCCAGATTTCCCAGGCGGCCATCCACTTGAACATCTCCCAGTCGGCGGTGACCACGGCGATCAAGGAACTGGAAGCCATGCTCGGCGTGCAGCTGTTTGTGCGTTCGGCCCAGGGCATGAACCTGACCGACGCCGGGCGGCACTTTCTCAACCGCGCCTACGTGATCGTACGCAGCGTAGACGACGCGCTGAACAGCCCGCTGCCGGATTACCGCGCCAGCGGCGTGCTGCGCGTGGCGGCCAGCTACACGGTGCTTGGCTATTTCCTGCCGCATCACCTGCAGCGCATGGAACACTGGCACCCGGACGTGACCATCGAGGTCTTCGAGCAGGAGCGCCAGGCCATCGAACACGGCCTGCTCGACGGCCAGTTCGACATGGCCGTGGTGCTCACCGCCAACCTCACTCACCCGGATATCGTGTCCGAAATTCTGTTCAACTCAGAACGCCGCCTATGGCTGCCCAGCCACCACCCGTTGTGCGAACGTGGCGCGGTGAGCCTGGCCGATGTGGCGCAAGAACCCTACATTCTGCTCACCGTGGACGAGGCCGAACACAGCGCCATGCGCTACTGGGAACAGGCCGGGCAAACACCCAAGGTGCGGCTGCGCACCAGCTCAGTGGAGGCGGTGCGCAGCATGGTCGCCAATGGCAGCGGCGTGGCGATACTGTCAGACCTGGTGCACAGGCCCTGGTCGCTGGAAGGCAAGCGCATCGAGACGCTGACCGTGACCGACCCGGTGACGCCCATGAGCGTCGGCCTGGCCTGGCACCGCGAGCGCGCATTTACCCCGGCCATGCAGGCGTTTCGGGATTATTTCCACGATGCGTTCCTGGCGCCGCAGCAGTTGTCGGCGCGGCGTTAGAGCTGGGCTTGCAACGTGGCGGCCAGCCAATCCATGAACACCCGCACTCGTTGCGGTAAATGCCGTTGCCCGGCGTAGAGCAACGATACGTCCAGCGCCGGAGCGGGGTAGTCGGGCAACACGGCCACCAGTTCGCCGCTGTCGAGTAAATCGCGAATTCCCAGGGCCGGTACTTGCGTGATGCCGAAGCCACCCAGGCACGCGGATTTATACGCATCGGTGCTGTTGACCGTGACGCGCCCGGCCATCGGTACGCGGTGCACCTTGTTGCCCTGCTGGTATTCGAACCCCGCCGAACGTGAACCCAATGGCCGCACGTAATGCACCAACTGGTGATGCGCCAGGTCGGCCAAGGTCTCGGGCATGCCATGGCGCTGAACATACTCGGCGCTGACACAGTTGATCATCGGCATGCTGCACAGCAGGCGCGCTACCACTGTCTGGTCGGGCTGCGCGCCCACACGCAACACGCAATCGAACCCTTCGGCGAGCAGGTCGACCTGGCGGTCGGTGGTGCTGATTTCCAACTCGATCAACGGGTGCGCGTGCATGAACTCGGGCAGGCGCGGCAGGATCAAGTCCCGCGCCATTACGTTGGGCATGTCCACGCGAATGCGCCCGGTGAGTTGTGCTTCATCCTGGCGAAACAACCCTTCAAGTTCCTCCATATGCGCGAGCACATCCTTGCTGCGCTCATACAGTACGCGGCCGTCCTGGGTGGCCTGCACTTTGCGCGTGGTGCGCTGCAACAAGCGCGCCCCCAGCAGCTCTTCGAGTGCCTGCACATGCTCGGATACCGTAGAGCGCGGCAGGCCCAGGCTCTCGCCCGCCTGGGTAAAACTCGACAGTTCGGTGACCCGCACGAAGGTGCGCAACAGCTCAAGTTTGTTCATGGGATTGTTCGCCTTATCCGGCCAGTGATTCCGATTTATCTCTGTTTATCACGTTATGGTCGGACAAATACACTTGCTCCCACAATCACTCACAGAGGCACTCACCATGACCCGTAAAATCGCACTCATCACCGGCGCGAGCCGCGGCCTGGGCAAAAGCGCCGCGCTGCACCTGGCGGCACAAGGCGTCGATATTATCGGCACTTACCACAGCGCAGCAGCAGAAGCCCAAGCGGTGGTCGACCAGATTGAAGCGCTGGGTGGCCGCGCCGCCATGCTGCAACTGGATGTCAGCCAAAGCGGCACATTCAACGCTTTCGTCGGCCAAATCGCCACGGTACTCAAGGATGTTTTCGCACAGGATCACTTCAATTTTCTGATCAACAACGCCGGCATCGGTGCGCATGCCAGCTTCGCCGAAACCACCGAAGAGCAGTTCGACCGCCTGGTGGCGATCCACTTCAAGGCGCCGTTTTTCCTCACGCAAAAATTGCTCCCGCTGATCAGCGATGGCGGGCGCATCATCAATATCTCCAGCGGCCTGGCGCGGTTCAGCCTGCCGGGGTATGCGGCGTATGCCTCGATGAAAGGCGCGGTAGAAGTGCTGTCGCGCTACCAGGCCAAGGAGTTGGGCCCCCGCGGCATTACCGTGAACACCCTGGCACCGGGCGCGATTGCCACCGACTTCGGCGGCGGCGCCGTGCGCGATAACCCGGCAGTGAACGCGATGGTCGCCAACAACACCGCGCTGGGCCGTGCCGGTTTGCCGGACGATATTGGCGGGGCGATTTCGACCTTGCTGGCCGATGGCAGTCACTGGATCACCGGGCAGCGCATCGAAGCCTCGGGCGGCATGTTTCTGTAGGCATTGTGCGCTAGCATTCATGCCTTCAGATCACTGACAGGCAATCACCGATGAGTTTTGATCCAGGTTTGGCCGGTGGCATGGGCGTATTGGCGGCCGTGGTCGACAGCGGCAGTTTTGCCCGCGCCGCCGACAGCCTGGCGATGACGCCTTCGGGGGTCAGCCGGGCAATTTCACGCTTGGAAAAACGCTTGGGGATTCGCCTGTTCGACCGCACCACACGCTCGGTGCAACTGACCGACGAAGGCCGCCGTTTCTACCAACAAATCGCCCCGCTGCTGGCCGGTCTCGAAGAGGCCGCCCACTCCGCCGCCGACAGTGCATTGACCGTACGCGGGCGCTTGCGGGTGAATATCGACCCCTACTTCTCGCGCCTGGTATTGGGCCCGGTGCTGGGCGACTTCATGCGCCGCTACCCACAATTGCAGCTGGACCTGCACACCCGTGACCAACTCGGCGACTTGGTGGCCGACGGTTTTGACGTGGCGATTCGTTTCGGCATCCCGCAATCCTCCTCGCTGATCGCGCGCAAGCTGATGGAAGTGCGCGTGCTCACCCTGGCCTCCCCCGCTTACCTTGAGCAATACGGCCGACCGGCCATCCCGCAAGATCTTGAAACCGGGCATATGTGCCTGGACTTTCGCGACTCGCAGACCGGGCGCCCGTTTGCCTGGGAGTTCCACCGCCCGGGCGAGCAGGTGATCGTGCGCACCGACGGTCGCTTGGTGGTCAACGACGCCAGCACGTTATACAGCGTGTGTGAACACGGGCACGCGGTAGCGCAAATGCTCGACCTGGGCCTGGCGCCGGCGCTCAAGACCGGCAGCCTGGTCGACCTGTTTCCCGACTGGCCCGACGAGCGTTTTCCGTTGTACGCCTACTACCCGTCGCGGCATCTGCCCGCCGCCAAGGTGCGGGCGTTTCTGGATTTTGTCGCGTCGCTCAAACTTGGCTGACCAGGCGGCGCTGTACGAACTTTTCCCGCAGCACGTCATACCCCCAGTGATACACATAGGTGTACGGCAGGAAGAACAGCAGTACGCCGATGTCGAGAATAAACGCCTGCATCAGGCTGATATTCAGCCACGCTGCGATCAACGGCACGCACACCAAAATCAGGCCGCCTTCGAACATCAGCGCGTGCAGCACACGGGTCCAGCCATTATTGGCGAGTTGCCAGCGCGCCTTCAGGCGGTCGAACAGGCCGTTGAAGATTACGTTCCAGGTCAGCGCCATCAGGCTGATCGCAAGGGTGACCATGCCCATTTCCAGGGCGGGTTTGTCCATGATCCACGCCAGCAACGGGGTGCAGATCAACAACGCCAAACCTTCAAAACCAATGGCCTGGCAAACACGTTCAGTAATCGACTTGGTAGGGTTCATGACCCGGCTCCGTGAGTGACGATGGTTGCCATCATTACCCTTTGACTCGATACTTCATAACTAATAACCATCGATCAAGGCGATAGACATGGCCTCTAACGAAGTGCTGCAGGCGTTTGTGCAAGCGGCCACCCAGGGCTCGTTTTCTGCGGCGGCGCGCAAGTTGGGCAAAAGCCAGTCCACGGTCAGCGCGGCGGTGGCGAGTTTGGAAATTGACCTGGACGTGGTGCTGTTTGATCGCAGCAGCCGCAAACCGACCCTCACGCCGGCTGGCCATGTGGTGTTGCAGCGGGCCGAGCAGGTGCTGGAGGCCAGCAGCCGCCTGGCGTTGGCGGCGAGTCAGCTGTCACAAGGCCTGGAGCCGAAGTTGACGATTGCCATGTCGGACACCTACCAATCCGACCGTTTTGAAATCGCCCTCAAAGCCTTTGAACAACGCTATCCAGACCTTGAGCTGGAATGTTTGATCGCCGAATGCGAAGACCTGATTGCCTTGGTGCAGAGCGGACGAGCACAGATAGCGTTTATTGAAAAACAGGACACTTACCCGCCCGACCTGACTGGCGCACCGGTGGAAGAACGCACGGAAATTGCCCTGTTCGTTGCGCCCACCCACCCATTGGCTCACCTTAAAAACATCTCTGCACACACCTTGCAGCAACACCGCGAACTGCGCCTGGCGAGCATCATCAACCCGAATGAAACCCGCGCCACCGGGCGTGTGTGGTCGGCGCCCAGTTATTTGATGCTGATGGAAATGGCACAGCTGGGGTTCGGCTGGGCACCGATTCCGCGTTGGTTGGTGGAGCGTTTTGGCGGCGACCATTTGGTGCAGCTCAAGGCCCGCAGTTGGCCGCGCTCGGTGGCGGTCGATGCGCTGTGGTCAAGGCACCACCCGCCGGGGCCGGCGGGAAGTTGGTTGCTGGGCAAGATGTTGGAGTGATTGCCCCCAGACAATACAGATCTAAATGAGTTTTGATCATCATTATCTGGGGGATTTGAGTTCGGCCAGGCGACGTTCGAGGAAGCGTTTTTCGGGGGTTTGCTGGGTCAGTAACAGGGCTTTTTCGTAGGCCTCGCGAGCGGCCTCAACCTGCCCCAACTGCCGACAAAATTCCCCTCGCGCTGAATGCGCCAAGTGGTAATCCAGCAACGCACCCCGTGCCAGAATCCCTTCCACCAATTGCAGGCCCGCCAACGGCCCATCACACATCGCCACGGCCACCGCGCGGTTCAGCTCGATCACCGGCGACGGCACCTGCCTGAGCAATACGTCATAGAGCCCGACAATCTGCGGCCAATCCGTCTCCCCTGCGCTCGGCGCTTCGGCATGCACCGCCGCAATCGCCGCTTGCAGGCAATACGGTCCAAAGCGCTGTGTTCGCAGCGCCTGCTCCACCAGCGCACAGCCTTCAGCAATCAAGGACGCGTCCCACAACTCACGCGCCTGCTCACCCAGCAACACCAACTCGCCGTCTGCCGAAGTGCGCGCCGCACGCCGCGATTCGTGCAGCAGCATCAACGCCAGCAAGCCCATCACTTCAGGTTCCGGCAGTAACTCCAGCAGCAGGCGCCCCAGGCGAATGGCTTCGCGGGTCAAATCCTCACGGGTGAGCCCCGCGCCGATGGACGCCGAGTAGCCCTCGTTGAACACCAGGTAAACCACGCGCAACACGCTGTCGAGTCGCTCGGGCAACGCGTCCAGGGACGGCACTTGGTAGGGGATCTTCGCCTCGCGGATCTTGCCTTTGGCACGCACGATGCGCTGGGCAATGGTGGTGGGCGTGGCCAAAAAGGCGCGGGCGATTTCTTCGGTGGTGAGGTCGCAGATCTCACGCAAGGTCAGCGCCGCCTGGGCGTCGGGCGCCAGGGCCGGGTGGCAGCAGGTGAAGATCAGGCGCAGGCGGTCGTCTTCCACGTCGTCCTCACACCAGTCAGCCGCTTGCAGCGCGTCGGCCTGCTCCTGCAATAACGGGGTAAACCGGGCCTGGCGGCGCAGGCGGTCGATGGCTTTGAAACGGCCGGTCGACACCAGCCAGGCGCGTGGGTTACTCGGCACGCCGTCCTGCTGCCAGCGTTCGACCGCGACGAAGAACGCCTCATGCAAGGCCTCTTCGGCGAGGTCGAAATCCCCCAGCAGGCGAATCAGCGTGGCGAGCACGCGCCGTGATTCGCTGCGGTAAATGGCCTCGATCTGCGGCGTCAATCGGGCAGGCCTTGGGTCACCAGCGTCACCAGGCGGTCCAGGCTTTGGCCCCAGCCATCATGAAAGCCCATGGCTTCGTGGGCCTGCTTGTCGGCCTCGCTCCAGTGCATGGCACGGGCGGTGTAGAGGGTTTTGCCGTCGACCTCTTCGAAGGTGACTTCGGCGGTCATGAAGGGCTTGCCGGAAGGGATCCAGCCTGGCGAGTAAGCGTCGGTAAACACCAGCCGGCTCGGCGCTTCGATCTCCAGGAACACGCCTTGGGTCGGGTATTCGGCGCCATCCGGCGCGCGCATCAAGGTGCGAAACAGGCCGCCGACCCACAGGTTCATTTCGCATTCGGGGGTGGTCATGCCGTGTGGGCCCCACCATTGTTGCAGCAAGGCAGGCTCGGTCCAGGCGCGAAACACACGATTGCGCGGGGCGTCGATCAAGCGACTGATGGACAGTTCAAATTCAGCGGGTTGGGTGGTCATGGGGTAAACCTCCTGAAGTCTTTTGGTTGTTGTGTTCAGAGATTCAATTCACGCACGGGGCGTACTTCCACACTGCCGACCCTTGCCGCCGGAATGCCCCCGGCCACCTGGATCGCTTCGTTCAAGTCCTTGGCTTGGATCAGGTAAAACCCGGCGAGCTGCTCCTTGGTTTCGGCAAATGGCCCGTCGGTGATCGACAACTTGCCATTGCGCATGCGCACGGTGGTGGCAGTGCTCACCGACTCCAGCGGCTCGGCGGCAAGCATGCGCCCGCTGGCCTGGATCGCCTCGGCGTAGGCAAAACACTCAGGGTCTGCCGGGCTGTCCGGTGAGGTGTGCAGCACCTGCTCGTTGCTGTAAATCAGGCAGAGGTATTTCATGTGCGTCTCCGTTTTCGGACTACTGACTATAGTTCGTGGCGGTCAGGGTTTCAGGTCGAACAGCGCCGTGCCGCTTTCCATGTCGAAAGGCGCCGACCAGTGTTCATGCACCACGCGCCATTGGCCGTTGAGCCGTTGGTAACCGGCGGTCACCCGCATCCAGCACGCCTTTACCACGCCATCCGGCCCGGCACCGCCGCAATGGGCCAGCCAGTGGGCAAAGGCGCTGTCTTGGGCCTCCACGATATGCAGCTCATGGAACTCGAAAATACCGGGGCCGGGGCAATGCTTCATGCAGTCGTCCCAATGGGCGCGGTAGGCGGCCTTGCCTTTGAATTGCAGCGCGGTGACGGCATCGAACGCGACGATATCGTCGGCGTAAAAGCTGACAACCTTGTCGATATCTCGGTCAAGTACAGCGAACTTCCATTGCTCGATCAGGGTGTTGATTGCAGTACTCATGGCGATACTCCTGAGGGTTGGAAAATCACGAAGAACACCCTTAGTCGAATGGCTTGCGGGTAAATCGACAGCCTGTTGAAAAATAATTTCGCCACGTGCAAACCCGCTAGAATCCAGGCCTCTTTGTAGGATTTCGGATGCGCCCCCGATGGAAACCCGCCTCGTCCCCTATGAGACGCTGAGCCTTGTGCAAAAGCAGCAGCTCGACACGCTGCAAGTGCACCCTGAGCAACTGGCCTATTCGGGCGATATCTACTGCGCGCTGAACAGCCTGCTGGTCAACCCCAGCCCCGACGCGATCAAAGGCTTCGCCCTGCTCGCCGACGATTTACCCGTGGCCTTTCTGCTGCTCAAACGCCCGCCGTGCCTGCCCCATTGGGCCGATGAACACAGCGCCACGCTGCATGCGCTGCAGGTTGATCGGCATCAGCAAGGCCGTGGCTTTGGCAAGGCGTGCTTGCAAGCGCTGCCGGCGGCGGCGCTGCAGGCCTGGCCGCAGATCAAGGGGTTAGAATTGTCGGTGGACACCGACAATGTGGCGGCGATGGGCTTGTATCTGGGCGCCGGATGGGTGGACAGCGGGGAAGCGTATAAGGGGCGGGTTGGGTATGAGCGGAAGTTAAGATGGGTGTTTGGTCAGGACGGTATTGACACGAAAAAATGTAACGTATATATGACTTAACTAATCATAAGTAATGAATACGTGACATGGAAATTTCGATTATCACCCAACGGCTCGGTCATCAGATCCGCGCCATGCGCCTCAATCGTGGCTATAAGCAAGCGGACCTGGCGAAACTTGCAGGCGTGACTCGGCAAAAACTGATCGAAATCGAGAAGGGAAGCCTCTCGGTTTCCATGAATGCCTATGCCCGCGTGATTGCAGCCTTGGGCAGCGAAGTCAAATTAGTGCCCGTCAGCATGCCGACGCTTGAAGAGCTGGAGGACTTGTTCAATGAATAGCCCTACTCTTCGCGTTCATACCCCTGAAGGTGAAAGCGGCAGCGTTTTGATGGGCGCCGATGATTACCTGTTTCGCTACGACGCTAAGACCCAGGCCCAAAGCGCGATCAGCCTTTCGATGCCAGTGCGCGTAGAAGAATATCGGCGCCGAGAATTGCATCCCATCTTCCAAATGAATTTGCCGGAAGGTTACGTACTTGAACAGTTGCGTAATCGCCTCTCCAAGACGGTCAAGGTTGATCCTATGCTACTGCTGGCTTTATCGGGAAGCAGTGCGCCGATTGGCCGGGTGTTCGTGTCTTCGGATCAGGTAAACGAGTTAATCCAACGCAACGGCCCTCCCGCAACCGGAGAGAACCTCGACGAGATTCTCGCGTGGGACGGAGCAGAAGATCTGTTCGCAGAACTGGTGGATCGCTACATCCTGCGAGCAGGTATTTCTGGTGTGCAGCCCAAAGTGGTGGTGCCGGAAAAACCGCCTGCTCCCGAGCAAAAACTCACCTCGAAAACCAACGACCTGATCATCAAAAGCGGGCGCGAGGAGTTTGCGGGGTTGGCCATCAATGAATACCTGTGCATGTCTATTGCTCGGGATGCAGGCCTGCCAGTACCGCCGTTTTACCTGTCGCAGAACCATAAGCTATTCATCATGCGGCGCTTTGACAGAGACGAGCAGCTCAACCCGCTTGGCTTCGAAGACATGACCACGCTGATGGGCCTCTCTGCGGAGCAGAAATACACCAAAAGCTACGCAGCCATGGCCAAGGCCGTACGCGTATTCTGTTCACCGGAAAACCAGCGCAGTTCGCTGGACCAATTGTTCGATAGCGTGGCGCTGAGTTGCATCGTGGGTAACGGCGATGCTCACCTGAAAAACTTCGGCGTGCTCTACAGTGATCCGGTTAAGGCGGATGCTCGGCTCGCGCCGGCTTACGACATCGTAAATACCACCGCGTATATCCCTGAAGACACACTCGCGCTAGACCTCTCCGGCAACAAATCAATGTTTGCCTCACGCCTGGGCATTCTTGAGTTTGCAAGGACCTGCGAAGTCGAAAAGCCCGAAGCGCGCATTCAGGCGCTGCTTCAAACGCTTGAAGCTGTGCTCAAGCGCGAGGAAGATTACTGCCGGTTAGCCCCTCATGTCGCGAAAGCGATTCGACAGTCGGCGCAAAACTACCAGTACAGTTTCGGGGGCTGAACACCTGCGCATTCATTCAAGGACAAGGTCACTACCATGCTGACAACCCTAGAACAACTTGAAACCCTCTACGGCCTCCCGCACGAACGGGCGGTGCGCAAGGAAATCGCGTTTCTCAACGAGGATTACCAGGCCATGGTGCGGGCTTCGCCGTTGGTGGTGGTGAGTTCATCCGGGCCGGACGGCATTGATGGATCGCCGCGCGGCGATGTGCCGGGGTTTGTGCGCATTGTGGATGAGCGCACTTTGGCGATCCCCGACCGGCCGGGCAATAACCGCGTCGATACCCTGCGCAATCTGCTGCAGGACCCACGCATTGCATTGCTGTTCATCATCCCCGGCATCGGCGAAACATTGCGCGTGAATGGCCGGGCGCAGATTTCCATCGAGCCTGAGCTGCTGGAGAGTTTTGCGGTGAATGGCAAACCCGCGCGGTCGGTGATTCTGGTGCAGGTGGAGGCCGCGTACTTCCATTGCTCCAAAGCTTTTGTGCGCTCGGACTGCTGGAACCCCGAGAAGCATCTGGACCGCTCGGCTTTGCCGTCGGCCGGGGCGTTTCACAAGCGGCTCAATGACGGGCAATTTGACGCCGAAGCGTATGACCGGGAGATGCCGGAGCGGGTCAGAAGCACGTTGTATTGATACATCTGCAGGAGCCGGCTTGCCGGCTCCTGCAGGAGGGTCAGCCTCTTTCGCCAACCGGTAACCAGATTTCCACCGTGCCCGTACCTTTGCGCCCATCAAAATCGGCACTGTAGCGCTCAAAATCCGCCCCCATCACCTTATAGCCCGAATGGGGCAGCCATTCGAACATGATGCGCTCGTACGTTTGCTCAAGTGCCTGCACTGGCCCGTAATGCGGGAACACGGCGTAATTGAGCGGCGGGATTTCGATGCACTCGAAGTTGCTCGGCACGTCGCCCCGGGTGGGTACTTCAGCACCGGCCATATAGTCGAATTCGCCATGTTTGGGGTTGTGGCAAACGCCATACGTCACGCCGCCGACGCGCCGCTTGAGGTCCTTGATGCAGGTATCGAACAACTCCCACAGCTTGGGGATATCACCCACGGTGGCCTTTGAATAACGCCCTTGGACGCCTGCGATCACCAGGGCTTTACCGGCTTCCATGCGTGGCGCTAACGGTTGTTTTGTCTGCTGATCCATCTGAACAGTCTCCTTCTTATGAGGGAACAAACCCGCATCGAGTATAGGGGCATATCCACGCCGTACTCCAAGCAGAAATTTTTGCGGCAGCATCTGGACAACTGGCCATCATCGACCGTATTGTCTGCCCCGCAGGCCACCGCAGTGGCCGACGTCGCTCGGACGGTTCCGGGCGCTTACGTATTTCGAGGCAACAATGGCCGACCAAGGTTCGCCGCGCCGCTTTGCGCGCATAGATCGACTCCCCCCTTACGTTTTTAATATCACTGCCGAGCTGAAGATGGCTGCGCGTCGGCACGGCGAAGACATCATCGACTTGAGCATGGGTAACCCTGACGGCGCCACGCCTCCACACATCGTGGAAAAAATGGTCACCGTCGCCCAGCGTGAAGACACCCACGGCTACTCCACTTCCAAAGGCATTCCGCGCCTGCGCCGGGCGATTTCGCGCTGGTACAAAGACCGCTATGCCGTGGACATTGATCCGGAAACGGAAGCCATCGTGACCATTGGTTCCAAGGAAGGCCTGGCGCACTTGATGCTGGCCACCCTGGACCAGGGCGATACCGTGCTGGTGCCCAACCCGAGCTACCCGATTCACATCTACGGTGCCGTGATTGCCGGCGCCCAGGTGCGTTCAGTGCCGCTGATTCCCGGCGTGGACTTCTTCGCCGAGCTGGAACGGGCGATTCGTGGCTCGATCCCCAAGCCGAAAATGATGATTCTGGGCTTCCCGTCCAACCCTACCGCGCAGTGCGTGGAGCTGGACTTTTTCGAACGCGTGATTGCGCTGGCCAAACAGTACGACGTACTGGTGGTGCACGACCTGGCCTACGCCGACATCGTCTACGACGGCTGGAAAGCCCCGTCGATCATGCAGGTGCCGGGCGCCAAGGACATTGCGGTGGAGTTTTTCACCCTGTCCAAGAGCTACAACATGGCCGGCTGGCGCATTGGTTTCATGGTCGGCAACCCGGAACTGGTCAACGCCCTGGCGCGCATCAAGAGCTACCACGACTACGGCACCTTCACGCCATTGCAAGTGGCCGCGATTGCGGCGCTGGAAGGCGACCAACAATGCGTAAAGGATATCGCCGAGCAGTACCGCCAGCGCCGTAATGTGCTGGTCAAAGGCCTGCATGAGTTGGGCTGGATGGTCCAGAACCCGAAGGCGTCGATGTACGTGTGGGCGAAGATTCCCGAGGCGTATGCCGCCATGGGCTCGCTGGAATTTGCCAAGAAACTGCTGCTGGAAGCGAAGGTGTGTGTGTCGCCGGGGATTGGCTTTGGTGAGTATGGGGACGATCACGTGCGCTTTGCACTGATCGAGAACCAGGACCGGATTCGCCAAGCGGTGCGCGGCATTCGCGGGATGTTTCGGGCGGATGGGCTGGTGACTAAAGCCTGACCCTTAACGCCCTGAAGAAACCGAATTAATGTGGGAGCTGGCTTGCCTGCGATGGCGATGGTGAATCCAACACTGCTATCGCAGGCAAGCCAGCTCCCACATTTGATTGGGTTACCACATAGGTTTTGTGGTGTGCCTGTTACACCACCAACGACAGCAACATGATAAAGATCAGCGCCACCACCGACAGGATGGTTTCCATCGCCGTCCAGGTCTTGAAGGTCTCGAGCACGGTCATGTTGAAGTACTGCTTCACCAGCCAGAACCCCGCATCGTTGACGTGAGACAACACCAACGAACCCGCACCCGTCGCCAACACCAGCAACTCACGGTTCACGCCCGGAATCATGCCTACCACCGGCACCACAATGCCTGCACCGGTAATGGTCGCCACGGTCGCGGAACCGGTGGCCACACGAATCACCGCCGCCACCAGCCACGCCAGCAAAATCGGGTTGATCTGCGCGTTCACCGCCATATGGCCGATCACATCACCCACGCCGCTGGTCACCAGCATCTGCTTGAAACCGCCGCCGGCGCCGATGATCAGGATAATCGCGGCGGTCGGTGCCAGGCTGGCGTCGAGCAGCTTGAGGATTTGCTTGGAGTGAATGCCCTGGCGATGGCCAAAGGTGTACAGCGACAGCAGCAACGCCAGCAGCAACGCGGTGATCGGGTGACCGATCATGTCCATCCAGTTGCGGATGGCGTGGCCGTCCGGCAGTGCCACGTCAGCGAAGGTTTTGAGCAGCATCAGGAACACCGGCAGCAGCACGGTGATCAGGGTAATGCTGAAGCTCGGCAGGTTTTTGGACTCCGGCTCGCGGGCCAGTTGGTCGACCAGTTCCTGGGACGGGTTGCCCGGGATGTACTTGGCGATAAACGTACCGAAGATCGGCCCGGCAATGATGGCGGTCGGCAGTGCGACGATCAGGCCGTACAGGATGGTCTTGCCGATGTCCGCGCCAAACACGCCGATGGCCAGCAGTGGGCCCGGGTGCGGTGGCACCAGACCATGCACCGCCGACAGGCCGGCGAGCAGCGGGATGCCGATTTTGATCAGCGACACGCCGGTGCGGCGCGCAACGATAAACACCAGCGGGATCAGCAGCACAAAGCCGATCTCGAAGAACAGCGGAATGCCCACCAGGAACGCGGCGAACATCATGGCCCACTGGACTTTCTCTTTGCCGAAGGCGCGAATCAACGTCTGCGCAATCTGATCGGCACCGCCGGATTCGGCCATCATTTTACCGAGCATCGTGCCCAGCGCTAGGATGATGCCGACAAAGCCAAGCACGCCGCCGAAGCCGTCCTGGAACGCCTTGATGATCTTGTCCACGGGCATGCCCGAGGTCAGGCCGAGGAAGCCGGCCGCGATGATCAGTGCAATGAACGGGTGCACCTTGAACTTGGTGATCAGAACGATCAGCCCGATGATAGTGACCACTGCATCTAGCAGCAGGTAGGACTCGTGGGACATGCCAAACATGGGGGGTCTCTCCTGTTTGTTGTTGTTATTAAAGCCGGTGTTGAATTTCCTGCCGGGGATAGCGCTATCTTTTCCGGCAAAAAATTAATGGGTTGGTTCAAAGCCGTGTTGCAGCCACCAGGCATTGGTTTGCTCGGCCAGGTCCTCGACGCTGTCTTCGCTGGCGTTGAGCGCCAGGGTCAGCGGTTCGCCCACGGGCGATTCAAGGGTGGCGAACTGGCTCTCGATCAGGCTTGCCGGCATGAAATGGCCGGGGCGATGGGACACGCGGTCGGCGGCCACGGCGCGGGTCAGCTCCAGGAATACAAAGCCCAGGCCCGGCGCGGCTTCGCGCAGGTGGTCGCGGTATTTTTTCTTCAGCGCTGAACAGGTGAGCACGGGATGCTCGCCGGCTTTGAGCGAGCGGCGCAGTTCATCGCACAGGATGTCGAGCCAGCCGGCGCGGTCGTCGTCGTTGAGGGGGTGGCCGGCGCTCATCTTCTCGATGTTCGCGGCGGGGTGAAAGCTGTCGCCTTCAATGGCAGTGGCGCCGTTCAGGCGGCACAAGGCTTCGCTGACGCTGGACTTGCCACAGCCGGAAACACCCATGATGACCAGGGCGGTAACAGGTTGACTCATGAAACACCTCAGGACGCAGATAGCGCTACCTTTGCACGCTGTAAGGCTAGTGCAAAAACAGGCTTTTCCCGCGCCGTCTTGTCATTTTTATGGAGTGACGCGTGCATCCTCTCCAACAGTTTGAACAGGATCAGGCAACCCAACGTTCAAGAATTTGCAGCCGTTTGGAGACAGCGCTACCTTAGTGCCTCGATTTTTGTTTGGCAACCGCCTGATGACCTCCAAGAACGATAAAAATACCCGCACCACCGGTCGCCCGACCCTCAATGAAGTTGCCCGCCTGGCCGGCGTCAGCCCGATTACCGCCTCACGCGCCCTGCGCGGCATCAGCACCGTGGCCATCGAACTGGTCGAAAAGGTGCAATTGGCCGCCGCCGAACTCAACTACGTGGTCAACCCCGCCGCCCGCGCGCTGGCCTCGGCGCAAAGTCACTCGGTGGTGGTCATCGTGCCGTCGCTGTCCAACCTGTTGTTTATCGAAACCCTCGAAGCCATCCACCAGGTGCTGCGGCCCAAGGGCTTTGAAGTGCTGATCGGCAACTCCCACTATTCACGCGACGAAGAAGAAAACCTGCTGCGCAATTACATGGCCTACCAGCCACGCGGTTTGCTGCTGACCGGGTTTGACCGCACCGAAAGCGCGCGACGGATGGTCGAGGCCAGCAATGTGCCGTGTGTGTACATGATGGACCTGGACCCGAATGCCGGTGTGAACTGCGTGGGCTTCTCACAATTGGCCGCGGGTGAAACGGCGGCTGCGCATCTGATCTCGCGCGGGCGCAAGCGCCTGGCGTACATCGGCGCACAGCTGGACCAACGCACGTTGCTGCGCGGTGAAGGTTTTCGCCGCGCGCTGCAACAGGCGGGCCTGTACGACCCGGCGCTGGAATTGCTGACGCCGCGCCCTTCCTCCGTGGGTTTGGGTGGCGAGCTGTTTTTGCAGTTGCTGGCGGCGCATCCGGATGTGGATGCGATTTTCTTTGGCAACGATGACTTGGCCCAGGGCGCGCTGCTGGAGGCCATGCGCCACGGTATCCAAGTGCCGGAACGCGTGGCGGTGCTGGGTTTTAACGACTTGCCTGCGTCATCCTTCATGGTGCCGCGCTTGAGCAGTATCAGCACGCCGCGTGAAGCCATTGGGCGGCGTTCGGCGGAGCATTTGCTGACGATCATGGCGGGCAACAAGATTGCCAAGCCGGTGGTGGATATGGGGTTTGAGCTGCAGGTGCGCGAGAGCACCTGAGCGCGGCCTGATCGTTCCCACGCTCTGCGTGGGTACGCCTCTTGTGACGCTCTGCGTCATGCTTTGGACGCAGAGCGTCCAGGGCTGCATTCCCACGCGGGAGCGTGGGAACGATCAGACGCCGCGTGAAGCCATTGGGCGGCGTTCGGCGGAGCATTTGCTGACGATCATGGCGGGCAACAAGATTGCCAAGCCGGTGGTGGATATGGGGTTTGAGTTGCAGGTGCGCAAGAGCACCTGAGCGCGGCCTGATCGTTCCCACGCTCTGCGTGGGAATGCCTCTTGTGACGCTCTGCGTCATGCTTTGGACGCAGAGCGTCCAGGGCTGCATTCCCACGCGGGAGCGTGGGAACGATCAGACACCGCGTGAAGCCATTGGGCGGCGTTCGGCGGAGCATTTGCTGACGATCATGGCGGGCAACAAGATTGCCAAGCCGGTGGTGGATATGGGGTTTGAGTTGCAGGTGCGCGAGAGCACATGAGCGCGGCCTGATCGTTCCCACGCTCTGCGTGGGAATGCCTCTTGTGACGCTCTGCGTCATGCTTTGGACGCAGAGCGTCCAGGGCTGCATTCCCACGCGGGAGCGTGGGAACGATCAGGCACCGCGTGAAGCCATTGGGCGGCGTTCGGCGGAGCATTTGCTGACGATCATGGCGGGCAACAAGATTGCCAAGCCGGTGGTGGATATGGGGTTTGAGTTGCAGGTGCGCGAGAGCACATGAGCGCGGCCTGATCGTTCCCACGCTCTGCGTGGGTACGCCTCTTGTGACGCTCTGCGTCATGCTTTGGACGCAGAGCGTCCAGGGCTGCATTCCCACGCGGGAGCGTGGGAACGATCAGAGTGGTGTGGGACGTCTGTAGGACGCGGCTGACATTGCGGTAAGCGCCTTGCCCGGTTGCCTACGCTTACGTCAGAATCCGCCGGCTTGTGCGCTTGGGTATGGAGTTCTAAGGTTTGCCGGTCACTGAATTTCTCGGTGATCGGGTTTAGTAGCCCGACTTTTGGACACTCTTAGTGCATGAGCCTCATCTGAGTTTGATGGCGGCTGTGCGTAGGGCACTTTCGGGTGCGCCGGCTTTGAGTGTCCACCGGTCTACTAACCTGCGTACAGCTGCCACCCTTCGTTTAGTAGCGATACGGCGGCGGCCTATTCCAGGACGCTTAAATGATCAAAGAAACTGAAAAACCGCCAATCACTCTTTTCACCATCACACCCGACACGCCGACCGAAACCCTGTTGATCAACAGCTACGAAACCGTGTGCTCCGTCAGCGCATTACTGCTCGACCTATCCAATGACCTAAACGGCAAACACCGCGATGTTGCATTGGCGATTCATCAACTGAGCGAGTTATCAGTCTTGATGGTCGGCAAAGCCATGGACCAGCACACACCGCGAACCTAAAGCCCTGCTCGGTCAACCATGTGGGAGCTGGCTTGCCTGCGAATGCGGTGGGTCAGCTACAAACGGGCTAACTGAACCACCGCATTCGCGAGCAAGCCCGCTCCCACATTTTGACCGTGCCCGCTTAAGACTCTCGCGGTCATCTGCGCCCCCTGCTAGATTGGCCATTCTCCATCGTCAGGGAAGCACCATGGGACACTCACTGAAAATCCTCGGCCGCACGTCCTCCATCAACGTGCGCAAAGTGCTCTGGACCTGCCAGGAACTGGGCATCGACTACGTGCGCGAAGACTGGGGCATCGGCTTCAAGCCCACCCAATCCGCCGAGTTCCTCGCGCTGAACCCCAACGCCCAAGTGCCGGTGCTGATCGACGACCACGGCGTGCTGTGGGAATCCAACACCATCTGCCGCTACCTCGTCGGCCTTTACCAACGCACTGACCTGCTGCCCGCCGAGCCCGCGCCACGTGCGCGGGTCGAGCAATGGGTCGACTGGCAAGCCATCGAACTCAACCGCGCCTGGGGCGATGCCTTTACCGCGCTGGTGCGCAACAACCCGGACGGCCTCGACGCTGCGCAGATTGCCGCCGCTGTACACCTGTGGAATGACAAGATGGGCCTGCTGGAACAACAGCTGGCCAAAACCGGTGCCTATGTAGCCGGCGATGAATTCACCCTGGCCGATATCCTCATCGGCCTCTCGGTGCACCGTTGGCAGAACACGCCCATGGAGCGCCCGCCCTACCCCGCCATCGCGGCCTATTACCAACGCCTCAGCCAGCGCCAGGGCTTCAAGACTTTCGCCCTCGACGGTCATAACTAAAATAAGGACACCCCCGTGAAAGGACTCAACGTACTGCTTACCGGCGCCTGCGGCAGAATCGGCAAGACGTTTTTCCAAGCCTGCAAAGACCGCTACCGCTTCACCCTCACTGATCGCGTCGCGCCGGGTTTCGAGCTGGGCGAGCACCGCTTTGTGCACGCCGACCTCAGCGATAAATCCAGCCTGGCGACCCTGCTCGACGGCATCGACGTGATCGTGCACCTGTCGGGCATCCCCCACGCCAGCGCCTCGTTCGACGAATTGCTGCCAAACAATATCCTCGCCACCACTTACCTGTTCGAAGCCGCCGTGGCTGGCGGTGTAAAACGCCTGGTATTCGCCAGCAGCGCGCAAACCATTGAAGGCTACCCGGTGGATCGGCAGATCACGCCCGGCATGCCGGTGCTGCCCGCCAACCTGTATGGCGTGAGCAAATGCTATGGCGAAGCGCTATGCGGTTATTACGCCGCCAAGACGCCACTGTCGACGATTGCCCTGCGCATCGGCGCCTTCGAATTCCCCGAAACCCACGATCTGAATAACGCCCGCGACCTCAGCGCCTGGCTCAGCCCGCGTGATGCGGTGCAATTGCTGCAACGTTCGGTGGAAGCTGAAGGTGTAAAGCACCTGATCGCCCACGGCATTTCCAATAACCGCTTCAAGCGCCTGGACTTGAGTGAGACCACACGGGTGTTGGGTTACCAGCCAGTGGATGATGCGTTCCAAGCGTTCGACATTAAGGTTGATCGCCTGACATGAATAAAAACCCTCAGCATGCAGCGTTTAATCGTAAAAAATAACTGTGGTTTCTGACAGTTGCGCGCCTCCAGAACCGGGTCCTCAATGGAGCAGGTTTTCACCCCTCTATGGAATGAAAAACCGTAATTCCATTTAACGCTGGAGAACGCACACATGCCCGCAGATACCTCAACTCAACAAAATTACGCTGGCCCCTTCGTCGTTGAAAAGTCGCTGAATGGCGCCTTCAATACTTCCTACGCTTCAATGACCGGTCGCGATGGGTCATTTCTAACCGTTACGGCACGGTCCACCACGTTGTCCCCAGAAATCGCAATTGGACTGGACTTCGAGTATTTCGAAGGTAAAAAATCGGGCAAGTTCGGCATACCCGACTCTAAAAACCACGCGGGCTATGTACAGCACACAGACCATGGCAGTACGAGTTTTGATGCAAAACGCGGAACCTTCGAAGCTAACTATTCGCGCTTAAAAAATATAAGCGGTCGGTATCAATTCTTCATTGAGCACCAAGGAAAAGAAGTCGAGTGCGCAGGTACATTTAATATTAATGTGGAGCTCTGACAAACGTAGAGCCCCTACTGAGCCCCAGCGCCATAAAAGCTTGAAACCTGAAGCCCTGGCGCAATAAATCGGCGTTTGTGTGACCTGTCGTATGCAATTTCACAAGCGCCGATTTCCGTTAGCCAGCTAAGATTCCAGGCCACTGCCCCTGGAATTTGCCCATGTCGACACTCACCGCCTCAGCCACGGACGGCATCGACCCGATCCGTGCCGCCCATATCAGCGCGCGCATTGACCGCTTGCCCGCCGTCGCCACCGTTTGGCGCCTGGTGGCGCTGCTGTCGATTGGCGGTTTTTTCGAGCTGTATGACCTGTTCCAGACCGCCTACATCAGCCCCGGCCTGATCAGCGACGGGATTTTTCACGCCGGTAGCGAAGGCGTATTCGGTTTCTCCGACCAGGCCGCGTTCGCCTCGGCGACTTTCCTGGGCCTGTTCCTCGGCGCCAGCCTGCTCAGCCCCATTGCCGACCGCTTCGGGCGCCGGGCAATCTTCACCTTTGCACTGATCTGGTACACCGTCGCCACGGTGTTGATGGGCATTCAGACGTCCGCCCTGGGCATCATCGGCATGCGCTTTCTAGTGGGCATCGGCTTAGGGATTGAACTGGTAACCATCGACGCCTACCTCTCGGAACTGGTGCCCAAGCGCATGCGCAGTTCGGCGTTTGCCTTTGCGTTTTTTATCCAGTTTCTCTCGGTGCCCGCGGTGGCGCTGATGTCATGGTGGCTGGTGCCCCAGGCGCCGTTCGGGGTCGCGGGCTGGCGCTGGGTGGTGTTGAGCAGTGCAGTGTTTGCGCTGTTTATCTGGCAATTGCGCAAACGTCTGCCGGAGTCACCGCGCTGGCTGGCACAAAAAGGCCGCTTTGACGAAGCCGGGCAGATCATGGACAGCCTGGAGGCACGCTGCCAGAAAGACCACGGCAAACCGCTGGATGAACCCGAGCCACAAGCCGTCAGCGTGCAGGGCAACGGCCGTTTTGCCGATATCTGGCAACCGCCTTATCGGCGCCGCGCGTTGATGCTGATTGTGTTTCATGTGTTCCAGGCCATCGGCTTTTTCGGCTTCGGCAATTGGTTGCCGGCGCTGCTGTCGGGCCAGGGTGTGAGCGTGACCCACAGTTTGCTGTACGCCTTTATCATCACCCTCGCCTACCCGTTGGGCCCATTGCTGTTTGTGAAGGTCGCCAACCGTTTCGAAAACAAATGGCAGATTGTCGGCTCGGCCATGGGCGCGGTGATCTTCGGCAGCCTGTTCGCCCTGCAAACCACGGCGGTGGGGCTGGTGATCTGCGGGGTGATGATTACCTTCTGCAACGCCTGGCTGAGCTTCAGTTATCACTCGTACCAAAGCGAACTGTTCCCCACCAATATCCGCGCGCGGGCGGTGGGGTTCTGCTATTCGTTCAGCCGCTTGTCCACGGTGTTCAGCAGCCTGTTGATCGGTTTTATCCTCGAGCACTTGGGCACGCCGGGCGTATTGGCGTTTATTGCCAGCAGCATGTTGATCGTGATGATCACCATCAGTTGGTTCGGCCCGCGCACGCGCAATTTGGCGCTGGAAAATATTGCGCACTGACGTGCAACCCACTGGTCGGTTATTCGCTCAACCTGTGAATATTGACAGTAGACGGTCTGTTTTATACATCACTAAATAGCCTTCATGACCCTGCCTGACGCAGGGTCAATAAGGAGTTGATGATGACACAGACCCCGAAATTCCTGACAGGCGAGCTCACCTCATTCGCCGTGACAAGAGACGATCACTACAACATCACCTCAACGGGTATGGAGTGGACAATTGACGGTGCCAAATACCGCCTTTCTTTCAGGCGCGATAGAAATATCTCGATAGAGGTCGTTACATCCAAAAACATCACGCTGGGTAATTATCTGTTTGGCACAACCCGCTCAGACGTAGAGATGTATTTTATTGATACCAGCAAAACACCGCCGCTCCGCATCCGGGTAGACCAGGGATCCTTCAATGTCACTAAAACCCTCAGCTGGGAGGGAGCGACGCTCCCAGCGGATGCGGGCTTCATGGGCGCCGGCGCCGCTTCTGGCTTCACACTCAAACTTAGCGATGGAAAACTGCGCCTTAAGGAGCAGACACCCGTGCAGTAGGCAGACATACATACCGCCTATAACGTGATCGGTTACACCACCAATAAAGTGATGCACAGTTACGTTTAACCATATTCCCTGTGCAACTTAAAAGTTGCAGTAAATACAATCGAGGCCTTCATCCTTATCGTGATGACAGCGCCCCGCATATTAATATTATTAATAGAGCGCCCCTCCATGACCACTACAACACCGGCACAAAAAACCACCGGCACTTTAAACGTCACAAAAGCCCCTCGCGGCCCCTTCAAGGCTGCTGATTTAGAAATCTACGAGGACAGAGGAACCCTTAACCTGAATGGTCGCTTACGCATTGCATCTGGCGAGTCAGTCACCGTTTCATTAACCGTTAACCTCGTAACAGGCCCCTCTAAAGGAACGTTCGCCAACAATGACAAGGTCCCTTTCGCCAACATTGGTTATCACAAAGACGATGGAGGAATTTATTACGATGCAGAAAGCGGCGACTACGAATTAACGTATAACAAAGCCACCCAGAACGTGAGCGGGAAAGCTCATTTCCAATCAACCATCGCGGGTAAAAAGGTTGAATCCGCCTTCGACTTCAACATTACAGGCTTGAGTGGGTAACACTGCCTGCGAATTCACCTCGGCGCGACCTCGAACGTTTTGCACCTACCTTCTGACGGCAATGCTTGGCCGCCAGCAGGACAATGTTTGCCGCGACGGTCGCACCATCCCCAATAAAACCGGGCCTATCGCACCCGGCATGCTATTTGCTCCACCTGACGCACCGAACATATCCACAGGTGACCGATCATGCTGGTTAACAACAACACTCAAGCTGTGTCGACCGTGCAACAGCTCAAGCGCCCTGACATGGACCCCGCCAACGCCGCCGCCAGCGCGCTGTACAGCGGTGCCGTGCAAGCGGCGCAACAGAGCGTAACCGTGCCGACCGCGCAGAAGGACCTGGACAAGGCCAACGACCGTATCGACGAAGCCTTCGCCAAGACGCGCGTGCAATTGCAAGCGACCACCGCAGCCCCGACGGCGTCGACCGATGTGCCGGCGGCCGGTTCGAGCACCAGCACCGCGCGCGCTGACTTCACCGACTACATGAGCAAATCCCCGGCCGAACGCATTCGCGAACAACTGCTCAAGGAGCAGGGTTTGACCGAGGCGCAAGTGCAGGCAATGCCGCAGGAAAAACAGGATGCAATTGCCAAGCAAGTGGCTGATCGCGTGAAGCAGCAGCAAGAGCAGCAAGTCGCGGCGAAGACCGCTGACCCGCAAGCGCAGACCGTCAAAGAGACCTTGGCCGCGATCTGAATACGCAGCCCTGGAGCAAGGGAGCAGAGCCGCTCCCTTGCTGGCTCAAAGCACCTTACAACGCCTTACCCGGCTGATCCGTCGGCGCACCGAACATCTGGTCCATCTGCGCGGAAAACGGCACGTTCACATTCAGCGTCTTGGTCACTATCGGCGTTTCAAACCACTTGGCATACAGTGTCTTGGCTTCCCCGGAGGCCATCAAGCCCTTCAGGGTCGTGTCCACCGTGCGTTTTAACGCGGGGTTATTTTTCGGCATGATCAACCCCAAGTGTTCCACCACCAGCACGTCCTTCAAAAACTGATAACGCGCAGGCTCGGCGGCGCTCGCCATTAACGGGGCCACCACCACTTCATCAAACACCAGGCTGTCGGCCTGGTTGTCGACCAACAACTTGAAGCCCTCGGTCAGGTTCTTGGCAGGCACCTTTTTAAGGCTCCAGCCTTCGCGTTTCTCAAGCTGCTTAACCACCTCGCCCACGGTGGTGCCCTCGACGATTATTACGGACCGGCCATTGAGCTGCTTCAAGGTGTCCAGCTTCTCGCCCACCCTGGAGACCACTTTAATCGAGGCTGCAAAGGTTGAAACGCTGAAATCAACCTGCTTCTGACGCTCCAGCGTATTGGTGGTGGAGCCGCATTCCAGGTCCACCGCGCCGCTGCTGACGGCACTGATACGGTCTTTGAAACTCAAGGGTTTAAAGCTCAAGACCAGCTCATCAAGCTTGAGGTTTTTCTGGATGTCACCGGCGATTCGCCGACACAGGTCGATGGAATAGCCAACCGGTTCACCGGCGCCGGGCTGGTAAGAGAACGGCAGGGCCTCGGCCGGGTAACCAATCACCATGTGTTTTGTTGCGTGGATTTTTTCCATAACGGCATCGTTCGCAGTCACGCCGGCTGAGAGCATGCACAGCGACAGGCATAAGGCACCTTGCAACTTCATAGTTCGTCCTATTCAGTGATTAAACCTGAGCCTTATACGTCCCCCCTTGGAACCGCTCTGTAGGTTTAATCGCAAAGCTCGCTGGCGACCCTGGGTCGACAGCGAGCCGCAAGACCGCTACTGCAACTGCAACGTCGAGTTGAACTGGCTGATCGCATCCACCACATGCCGTGAGCCTTCCTGAATCTCCAGGATCACCTGCCCCGCCTCATTCGCCAGCTCCACCCCGAGCCCTGTGCGGCTCAAGCTCGACTGCATGCTCGACACTGCGCTCAGCGACAGGTCGTGGTTCTTGCGCACCACGTCCACAATCTCCACCGTCGCCTGGCTGGTGCGCGCCGCTAGACTGCGCACCTCGTCGGCCACCACCGCGAACCCGCGCCCATGTTCGCCGGCCCGCGCCGCTTCAATGGCCGCGTTGAGCGCCAGCATATTGGTTTGTTCGGCAATGCTACGGATGGTCTGCACGATGGCGCCAATGATGTCCGACTGCTTGCTCACCGCGTCGATGCTCTGCGCCGCCTGGTTCAGATCCTGGGAAATTTCTTCGATGATCTGCACCGTTTGCTGCACCACCTCCGAGCCTTTGCGTGCGCAGGCGTCGTTTTGTATCGAGGTGGCGTGGGCCGAGTCGGCAGCCGTGCGCAGGGTGGTGACCTGGTCGGTGATGTCGCTGGCGAACTTCACCACTTTGTACAGGCGCCCGTTGGTGTCGAAGATCGGGTTGTAGGACGCTTCCAGAAACAGGGTTTTGCCGTATTTGTTTTTGCGCTCAAAGCGATGGGAATGGTATTCGCCACGGTTGAGTGAGGCCCAAAAGGCCTTGTACGCCGGTGATTCAACCTCGGCGCGATGGCAGAACATGCTGTGGTGCTGGCCGATGATTTCTTCGCGCGAATACTGCACGGTGCGCAGGAAGTTGTCGTTGGCATTGAGGATCTGGCCTTGGGGCGTGAATTCAATCACTGCCATGGAGCGGCTGATGGCGTCGATCAAACTCTGGTTCTCGTGTTCGTGGTGGACCCGTGCAGAAATATCCGACGCCACTTTGATCACGCTCTGCACCTGGTTGCTGCTGTCCAGCACCGGCATGTAACTGGCTTCGAGCCACACTTCGTCACCGCGCTTGTTCAGGCGCATGAACGTGCCGCTGAGGGCTTCACCCCGCGCCAAGTCACGCCACAACTTGGCGTACGCCTCGGTGTGGGTGTAGGCGTCTTCGCAAAAGACCCGATGATGTTTGCCGCGAATCTCCTCGACGTTATAGCCCATGGTTTTGCAGAAGTTGTTATTGGCGTCGAGAATCACGCCGTTGCGGTCGAACTCGATCATCGCCATGGAACGGCTGATGGCGGCGAGTTTGGCGTTGGCTTCGGTAAGGGCACAGGAAAAGCGTTCGATTTCTTGCAGGTCGGATTTGTGCTGGCGGTTGAACATGGTCAGATCACCCTTGATTCCCGGCGCCTGAATAGGCGCATTCCATTCTTCAGTTGGCTATTGCTGGCACACCTTCAGGGGAAAAAACCATCCGAATCGCTTTATATGCCAAGCGTCATCAACGGTTCTGGGTGAGCATAGACAGGGCTTGGCGCTATGCAAGGCCACTAGTCAGCCAGCATTTTTAACAATGCGCTGACGGCAGCCGAGGGTGGAAGGGTTTGTGATCCGACCAAAGCAAATTCACGGTGCAGCGGGACGGTCAGCGGCATTACGCGCAAGCCATTGCGCTGGCTCGGCAGGGCCATTTCAGGCACCAACGTCACACCGACGCCTTCGCGCACCAGGCTGTAGGCGCTGTTCCATTCGCGCACTTCCACGCGGATATCCTTCAGGGTCAACCCCGCAGCGGCGCCCAGGCTGCGGGCATTTGCGGTGCAGCCGCCAGTGGCCAGCACGAAGGGTTGTTCGAGCAATTCCTCAAGCGACACGCTGGCATCGGCCACGCGCTGCGCCAGTGGATGGTTCGTCGGCAACACGGCCATCCATAAGTCGCGGCCCAATACCGTGGCGTTGCGCTCGGGCTTGGGGTTAAGCACCACGCCGAGGTCGATCAGGCCCGCGTCGAGCAAGGTGTGCACTTCACTGTCCGTGACATCCAGGGTGGTGACCTCAATGCCTGGGTTCAACTGACGAAACCGCTGCAGCAGCGGCGTCAGAAAAGTCGCCAGCACCATCGGGAAACTGGCGATGCGAATGCTCCCACGCAGTAGCGGGCGGGCTTCATCGACCGTTGTGCGAATGGCCTGCAACGCGCCCATCATCACTCGCGCTTGCTCAATCACACTCAGCCCCAGGGCTGTGGGTAAGGTCTTGCGCGGTTCACGGGTAAACAACTGCGCACCCAGCGTCGCCTCCATGGACGCCATGGCTTGGCTGGCGGCCGACTGGGTCATGCCCACCTGTTCGGCCGCCGCCGTGATGCTGCCGCGATCGGCTACCGCCACCAGCAAACGCCAATGCATCAGGTTCATCATGGCAGTAGCTGTCCTTATGGATAGGGTCTGAAGGTTTAATTTTACGCAAGGTGCCATGCCCGTGAGACTGGCGCAAATCCAACGGAGCCGCCTTAGATGAAACTGTATTTTTTCCCGAATGCCTGTTCGCTCGCGCCGCATATTGTGCTGCGCGAATTGGCGTTGCCGTTCGAGCTGGTGCTGGTGAATAACCAGGCTAAAACCTTCGCCGACGGCGAGGACTTCCTGCAGATCAACCCCAAGGGCTACGTGGCAGCGCTGCAACTGGACAACGGCCACGTGCTGACCGAAGCCAGTGCGATCCTGCAATACCTGGCCGACCTCAAACCCACCGCCCACCTCGCCCCGGCCAATGGCAGCTGGGAGCGTGTGCGCTTACAGGAATGGCTGAATTTTATCGCCAGCGAGATTCATGGCGGGCTGGCGATATTCTTCAACCCGGCGATTCAAGGCGAAGTGCGGGCGATGTTTGTGGCCACGCTGTACAAGCGGTTTGCGATTCTGGTGCAGACCTTGGCGGGCCAGGCTTACCTGCTGGGCGAGCAGTATTCGGTGGCGGATGCGTATTTGTTTGTGGTGCTGCGTTGGGCGGGGTTTCACGACATTGATTTGCAACAGTGGCCGGCGCTGGCGGCGTTTCAGCAGCGGGTGGGCGAGCGGCAAGCCGTGATTGCTGCCCTGGCCGCCGAAAATACATGACCTGAAATGCAATCAAAAATGTGGGAGCGGGCTTGCTCGCGAATACGGTGGGTCAGTCAGCACATGCATTAACTGATACACCGTATTCGCGAGCAAGCCCGCTCCCACATTTGATCTGCTTCGTTTTAGAGAAAGGGTTTCAAATCCACCGAACCCAACCGGTCATGATCCAGATGCGCCACCTGGCTGCGCACCGCGTCATGAACCTGCTGCGCGCCCTGCCCGACACTCGCCGCATTCGCCAACACCCCTGTCAGGCTGGCTTCGATGGCGGTGAGGATTTCATCGCGGGAAAGGTTGAGTTCGTCGATGTAGATCGGTTGTATGGTCTGCTCACTGACGGGAGGTTTTAGCGCTTTTTTGTGCTTATGGGGCCTTGAACACAATCTGCTGCACATCGACCTTTTTCGGGATCAGGCCGTTGGCAAAAAACAGGTCGGCAGTGCGTTGCTGGTTGGCGATGTCGACGGCCTCCAGCGGGCGAATCGGTGCAGGTGAGCGGTGTTCGAAGTAGCTTTTGACCACGGCCGGTGGCAGGCCCAGGGTCTTGGCCATCAGCGCAATGCTTTCCTCGGGTTGGTCCAGGGACAGGCGCTGGGCCTTGGACAACGTCTTGATAATCGCGCTCACCGCCTGCGGGTGCTGTTTGGCAAACGGGCTGCTGACCACGAAGAAACTGCCGGCCGGGTTAAGGCCTTGGCCGTCGCCCAGCACACGGGCGGAGCCGTCGACCACGGCGGCGGAGTAGTACGGGTCCCACACTACCCAGGCATCGACTTTGCCTTGTTCAAACGCAGCACGGCCGTCGGATGGCGACAGGTACACCACGTTCACATCCTTCCATTGCAACCCGGCGCGCAGCAGGCTTTTGAGGAACAGGTTGTGCGCGCTGGAGCCCTTGAGCAGCGCCACACGCTTGCCTTTGAGTTCGGCCACGTTCTGAATCGTGCTGGTTTTAGGCACCAGCACCGCTTCGGTCTTACCCTCATTGGGCTCGACGGCGAAGTACTGCAAATCGATGCCGGCGGCCTGGGCGAAGATCGGTGGGATGTCGCCGATATTGCCGATGTCCAGGCTGCCGCCGTTCAGCGCTTCGATCAGCGGCGGGCCGCCGAGAAATTCGATCCACTGCACCTGGGTGCCGGGCAACGCCTCTTCGAAGAGCTTGTGCTCACGGGCCAGCACCATGCTCACCGAACTTTTCTGGTAGCCGATGCGCAAGGTGGAAGGTTCGGCGGCTAAAACCGCTGCCGAAAACACAACTGAAGCCAGAATCACGCTGAAAAACTTAACCATCACTGTCACCTCTGATCGTTCCCACGCTCCGCGTGGGGATGCATCCTGTGACGCTCTGCGTCACGACTTTAGAGCGGGACGCGCAGCGTCCGGGGCGGCATTCCCACGCGCAGCGTGGGGACGATCGGTTACAGGCCGGCCTTGACCTTGGCCGCTACATCCGCCGGCACCCATTGTTGCCAGACCTGCGGCTGCTCTTTGAGGAACGCCAGCGCCACTTGGCGCGGCTGTTCACGTTTTTCGCTCATCTGCGCGAGGATGCCGTTGAGCAGGTCAATCGGCAGGTCGACTTTTTCAAAAAAACTGACCAGTTGCGGGTACTGCGCCTTGAACGGCGCCGACACGCCAATCGCCAGTTGCGCCGGCAGCGAGCGGGTGCCAATGGGGTGCGGGTTGTTGCCGTCGGCCAGGGTTTTCCAGGCTTGCGCGTTGAACGGCGGCTCTTCCAGCTTGATCAATTTGAAGCGGCCCAGCAGCGGCGTCGGCGACCAGTAGTAGAACAACACCGGTTTGCCACGGCGAATCGACGACGCCACTTCGGCATCCAGCGCCGCGCCGGAGCCGGTGCGGAAGTTGACGAAGGTGTCGGTCAGGCCATACGCCTTGAGCTTCTGGCTGTTGACGATTTCCGACGTCCAGCCGGTGGGGCTGTTGAGGAAGCGGCCACGGGTTGGGTCTTCAGGGTCGCGAAACACGTCCTTGTAGCGCGGCAGGTCGGCCACCGACTTGAGGTCCGGCGCCAGTGGCTTGATGCCGCGTTCGGCGTCGCCCTTGACCACGTATTCCGGCACCCACCAGCCTTCGGTGGCACCTTTGACCGTGTCGCCCAGGCCATACACCTTGCCTTCGCCTTCGGCCTTGACCCACGCCGGACTGCGCCCGGCCCACTCTTCGCCGATCACTTGGATGTCGTCCTTGGCCAAGGCGGCTTCCAGGCTCACCGTGCTGCCGGGCAAGGTGTCGGTGGGCAGGCCGTAGCCTTTCTCAACGATCAGGCGCAGCACTTCGGTGATCAGGCTGCCGCTTTCCCAGGTAATGTCGCCGAAGTGGATGGGTTTGATGGCTTCGGCAGCCGTGGCCGGCTGTGCCAATACGGTCAGTGCCAATAGCGAGCCACCGAGCAGGTTTTTGATTGTTTTCATGAGCAGCCTCTGGGAGATTCAAAACAGATCCAATGTGGGCAGCGTCAGTGTGGGAGCGGGCTTGCTCGCGAAGGCGTCGTATCAGTTGGTACATGTGCTAACTGACACGACGCCTTCGCGAGCAAGCCCGCTCCCACATTTGATCTTCAGCAACCTCTGGATCGCGGGTCATTGTTAAAAGTCATAACTGAGCCGCGTGCAGTAGAACGCCCCTACCGGCGCGGTCGGCGACAGGTAGCTGTGTTGCTGGCCTGGCGTCTGGCGCAGGCAACGGTTGAGCGCACGGGCCATGTAGTCGCTGACCGAACGCTGGGAAATTCCCAGTTCGGCAGCGATCTCGGGATACGTCAGGCCATTGAGTTGCGACAGCAGGAAGGTCGCCTTGACCTTGGCCGGCAAGCCGTCGAGCAATTGGTCGATGGCCTGCAGGGCTTGGAGTATTTGCGCCAGGTCTTCAGGGGACGGTGCGCTGCAGGTTTCATCGCTGCCCAGGGCGTCGAGGTAAGCGCGCTCCAGATCACGCCGGCGCCACAGCTGGTACATCAGGCGCTGGGCGATGGTGGTGAGCAAGGCGCGGGGTTGGCGAATAGGCACCACCCCCGGCGAACTCAGCAGTTGGGCGAAGGTGTCGGCGGCGATGTCTTCGGCGTGGGCACGCGAATCGAGATGGCGGTGCAAACGGCTGCACAGCCAGTCGTAATGACTGCGAAACAGTCCGCCCACGTAATCGCTGTGAGAAGTGTCGGCGCCGGACATAGTGGCTCCATCTAAGTAGGTTGCGCGTTATGTCCGGTGTTCCGGTGGAGCGATCCTAGCAAGGCTGCTTATTCTTTAATAATATTTAAAAGGCATTTTTATATAACCTCATTGAAGCCTCGCGTAACCGGCACTGGCGGCTTGCTGCTGGTAGCCCAACAGCACGTGGTAGTCGTCTTCGCTGGCGGATAGAACTTCTTGAATACCCAACGCGTCCACGACCTGCGGCAAGTCCTGCAACGCCAGGTTCATCGCCTGACGGATCTGCACCACCTGTTCATCGCTCAACTGCAGCGGCCCGATGTAAGGCAAGGTCGGGCTTGGCGCGCTGTGGGTGACGATGCGCAGCCCCGCTACTTCCTGCGGGGCAAAGCGGGCGAGGTAGTCGTAGGTGACGCTGTCGATAGCGGCAAGGTCGGCACGGTTTTCGCGCAGCCAGCGCAGGCTTTCGCGGTGGGCGCCGCTGATGCCGACGCTGGCGAAGAAACGGCCGTCGCGCTGCAATGGCGCAAGGCGTTCGCGCAGCAGGTTCATGCCGCTGTTGGAGTCGTGGCCGTTGATCACGCCGCGGCTGTTGTAGAAGTCGGCCAGGGCGGTGCCTGGGTTGTCGTCGCGGGTCAGCAGCAGGCTGCAATGTTGGCCATGGCTGCTGTGCGCCAATTCATACCGTGGTCGGCCGATCACACGCACCTGGCCGCGCAGTTGGGTCATCAGCGGGTAGCCGCACGTTTGCGTCACGAGCAGTTCGGGCGCCAGCCATAGGCCGTGCAGGTCAAGGTGGCCGGCGTTGCGGCGGCTCAGGTTCAGGCGCTCGAATATCCGCGTCAGCCACTGTTGGTTGGCGTGCTGCACCGCTTCAGGGGCGACGTACATCAGCAGCTCGGCATAGTGATCACTCATGGGCGTCTCTCAAGCAAAAGGGTGCCGGGGGCTGTCGATGGCCTTGAGGCCGTGGCGGCTGATCAATTGGCCGTAACCTTGCACCAGGAACCCACCGCTGCGCGCCACCCATTGTTCGCGGCGCGCGTGGTAGACCGTGGGCAGTAAGTACCACGGCAGTTTTGGCAGGTCGTGGTGCACCAGGTGCAAGTTGTTGTTGAGGAACAGCCAGGTCCACGGCCAGGATGCTTCGTTAAGCACGGTGCGCTGCTCCGGCTGCAGGTGCGGGCGGTGTTCATAGTAGGAACGGATCGAGGCCAGGGACAAGGCCGGCGCGGTGACCAGCAGCAGGTAATGCCACACCGGCACTGCGCTGTAGTAGGCGATAAAGGCGAGCATCAGAATCGTCACGGCGCCGTGGGCCAGCCACATCGGCCACACCTGCGGCAGGCGTCGAAACTCATGCCGGGCCAAGCGGCCAATCGCCAAAGGCGCGGCCAGCACAAAGCGGCCGAGCACGGTTTTGGTCAGCCAATGCACGCCACGTTCGAACAACGAACTGGTGTCCCATTGAGATTGATTCAGGTAGCGGCTTTCCGGGTCGATGCCCGGCAGGGTGAGGTCTTCATCGTTGTGGTGCAACAAGTGGCTGTTGCGATACAGCGTGTAGGGATACCACACGGCAAAGGGCGCATAGCCGAGCAGTTTGTTCACGAGTAGGGAACGGGTGGGATGGCCGTGGAGCAATTCATGTTGCACCGACAGCCACAACGTCACCAAGGGAATCAGCAACAGGGTGCTCAGCCACACGCCCAGCCAAGGGCTGGCGAGCATCACGGCGAACCAGCCGGTATACACGCCGATCAGCAACAGCCAGGTCGGCCATTCGGTTCTGGCGGTAAAACTGTGCGCCAGGGCTTCGATTTCCCGGCGTTGGGTCAGATCAAGGTAGTTGGCCATCGGCAGCTCAGAGCAGGTGTTTCCTGCTCTGTGCAGCGAGACGCAAAAATCTTGCAGATCGTTTGGTTCTAAGCTTGTAACTCAGTGACCGAACAGGCCTGTCTCGGTTTTCTTGGCTTTCTTGTCGGCGCGTTTTTCATCGGCGGTTTTTGCCGGTTTCTTCTTCGCGGCTTTCTTTGAATCCATACCTTTGGCCATGATGCTTGCTCAACTGAAGAGGATGTAAGCATGGGTATACCACCTATTGCCGGGCAGAAGGCGCTTATAATCCCGGCCCCTTGAAAACGCTGGCTTGACGACCATGCCCGAACTGCACCTCGAACCGCTGGAAGAGCCCCTGTGGCCGCTGCTGAACAAGTTTTACCGCCGCCACGATTCGTCGATGAAAGCCATCAAAGGTGGGCGTTTGTGGGTGGCGCGCGACGGCGAGATTGTGGCCGGTTTGTGCCTCACGCCGGTGGTCGGCGGGCAGTGGTTGACTGGGGTGTTTGTCGACCCGGCCTATCGCGGCCAAGGGTTGGCGGCGCGCTTGATTCTAAAGGCGGTGGCTGACGTGGAGGGCGCCGTATGGCTGTTGTGCCATCCTGATCTGGAAGGTATGTATCAGCGTATGGGCTTCACCCAGGACACGGTGTTGCCGCAATCCCTCAGCGAGCGGTTCGTGCGCTATAAACGTAACAAGCCAATGATCGCGATGGGGCTTATAACCAACGCGAAGGTCGACCTCGGATAATGTGTGATCGGCAGGTAGAAGGCCCATGCTAGCCTCGACGGCACAGTGGCCCTTTTACAGGATGATCATGAAAACGACGCTTGCAGCGCTGTCCCTCACCGCCCTCCTCGCTCCAACGTTCAGCCAGGCAGCCGACGCACCGATAACCGCCAAGCAGTACGCCAGCGTACTCGCCGGCAGTTGGCGCGACCCGGCCAACAGCGCGCGCGACGGCTATCGCCACCCGCAGCAGACGTTGGAGTTTTTCGGCTTGGGCGCCAAGCAGACCGTGATCGAGATCACGCCGGGCGGCGGCTGGTACAGCGAAGTGCTGGCGCCGTTGCTCAAGGATCACGGGCATTACATCGCCGCCGTGCAGGCTGCCAGCAGCAGTGCTTACGCCGCGACGTCCGAACAGAATCTGAAAAAGAAATTCGCCGCCGACCCGGCGCGTTACGCCAAGGCTAACGTGGTGGAGTTCGACCCCAAGGCGCCCGTGTTCGGCAAACCGGCTTCGGCCGACGCGGTGCTGACCTTTCGCAATGTGCATAACTGGGTTGACGCGGGCACCGCGCCGGCCACCTTCAGCGCGTTCTACACGGTGCTCAAGCCCGGTGGTGTGTTGGGCGTGGAAGATCACCGCGCCAAGGATGGGGCGAACCTGCAAGCCATCAAGGACAGTGGTTACCTGACCACCGCGCAGGTGGTGAAGTTGGCGACAGACGCCGGGTTCAAGCTGGCTGGGCAGAGTGAGGTGAATGCCAACCCGAAAGACACCAAGGACTATCCGGGTGGGGTGTGGACGTTGCCGCCTGCGTTGAAATTGGGCGAGCAGGACAAGGCCAAGTATGTGGCGATTGGGGAATCGGATCGGATGACGTTGCGGTTCGTCAAACCGGCCAAATAGTTTTAATGCATGCAAAAACAATGTGGGAGCTGGCTTGCCTGCGAAGGCGGTGGGTCAGCCAACATCACTGTGACTGTTACACCGCAATCGCAGGCAAGCCCGCTCCCACATTTGGATCTCATTGGGCCTGAAAGCTATTCGTCCGCGTTCGGATCCATATCCGGAAACATCACTTCGATAAACCCGAACTTGCTGAAGTCGGTAATCCGCGAGGGGTACAACCGGCCGATCAGGTGATCGCATTCATGCTGCACCACCCGCGCATGGAAGCCTTCGGCGATGCGTACGATCGGCTCGCCTTTAGGGTCGAAACCCTCGTAGCGAATCTGCTGGTATCGGTCCACCGCGCCACGCAGGCCGGGCACGGACAGGCAGCCTTCATAACCCTGTTCGAGCACTGGGCTGAGCGGCGTGATCAAGGGGTTGATCAAGATGGTCTGCGGCACCGGCGGCGCATCCGGGTAGCGCTCGCTGGCCTCGAAACCAAAGATCACCAGTTGCAGGTCAACGCCGATCTGCGGTGCGGCAAGCCCCACGCCGCCGACGTGTTCCATGGTCTGGAACATGTCATCAATCAACTGCCACAGCTCAGGGCTGTCGAACATCTCAGGCGGAACCGGGGGTGCAATTCGCAGCAGGCGCTCGTCGCCCATTTTCAGGATTTCACGGATCATCAATCAGACTTCGTCAGTTAGGGGCTTGGAGTGGTCCCGGCCTAGGCCTGAGACGTGCTGTTTTTCATCCGTGCTGGAATGCTCATCGAACTCCTTTTCCCCTGGGTCCTTGCCTTCGGCCGACATGTGTTCGATCACGGCATTCATCTCCGCGCCCAGCAGCAGCACGGCGGCAGAAATGTAGAAGTACAGGAGCAGCACGATGATCGCCCCGATACTGCCATACATGGCGTTGTAATCGGCGAAGGTTTTGACGTAGTAGCCAAAGCCCAGGGACGCGACGATCCACACCACCACAGCCAGCACCGAGCCTGGCGTGATGAAGCGGAATTTCTGCTCCACATCGGGCATCACGTAATACATGAGGGCCACGGCGAACATCAGCAAAACCACGATCAGCGGCCAGCGCAGGATGGTCCACAAGGTAACCACGAATTCCTGCATGCCGATCTGCCCGGCGAGCCACTCCATCACCTGCGGGCCAAGCACCATCAACGCGGCGGCAGCCAGCAGCATGCCGGCGATGCCGACGGTGTAGAACACCGAGAGCGGGAAACGCTTCCAGATCGGGCGGCCTTCGACCACGTCGTAGGCGGCGTTCATCGCACTCATCATCAGGCGTACGCCCGCCGAGGCGGTCCACAACGCAATCACGATACCGACGGACAGCAAGCCACCCTTGGATTGCTGCAACTGGTCGATCACCGGGTTGACCTGCTCCAGCGCCTGGGGCGGCAACACCAGTTCCGATTGCATGCGCAGCCAGGTGAAGAAGTCCGGCAGGTGCAGGAACCCGATCAGGGCGATGAGGAACAGCAGGAAGGGAAACAACGAGAACAGCATCTGGTAGGCCAGTGCCGAGGCATAGGTGGGCATTTCGTCGTCGACGAACTCCTTGACGGTGCGCACCAGCACTTTGTGCAGTGGCAAGCCTTGCAATACCGGAAAAATCATAGCGTCTCCTTTCGCCGCAAAAAGGGTGAGGTCGTGGGCGACTCAGGGGCCGTTTTCTACATCAAAAGTAGCCTACTTGGCGACTTTGAAACAATTACCAGATTTTAGTTGCAACGCCCGACATAAAAACGGCCATCCGTGGATGGCCGTCCGGCTGCACGCATACAGCCAACGATTCAGGCTTACTTGGTGGCTTTCTTAACCGCGTCTTTGGTATCGCCGACGGCTTTCTGCACTTCACCTTTCTTTTCCTGCACAACGCCTTCAGCACGCAGCTTGTCGTTGTCAGTTACTTTGCCAACACCTTGCTTGATGTTGCCAACCGCTTCATTTGCCAAACCTTTTGCCTTATCCGATGTGCTGCTCATGGTATTTCTCCTGGAACAATCGAGGTTTTTGGTCATTACGTAGAGATTGACCTGAAGCCGTTCGGCAGAGTTTCAATTATTTTTCAGCGGGCATTTCATCGCCGCCTGCAGGTTTGGCTTTATGTTTTGCAGCCAACCCACGAGAATGCCCGGCACATTCAGGCTATAACGCTGAATAACAGATCCCGTAGGAAGGTTATGAAACTCAATAAAGCACAGGCCATCGCCCGCAGAAACCTGGAACTGGGCGGTGCCATACTCGGCGTCAACAACTGCCACTTCACCGACCTGGACCAAAAACGCAACATCTGGTGGTTCGATCTGCCGGTGGGCCGTATTGCCGTGGGCCAGTACGAGTGGATTCACCTGTTGATGCACAACGCCGAGTCCGACCAGTTGCTGCACCTGAAGGTGCCGACGGCGTTCATGCGTGAAAAACTCGAAGGGCTGGTGGTGCGCAATGCAGGCAAGCGCAAGCCGGAGATCACCCTGGAGCTGAGCGCAGACAAGGATTCGTTCCTCAAAGATGTACGCCCGGCAGGTGCTGGTGTGAGCTTCGCGCAGTTCGCCCTGTAGGAATGCAGAGCAAAATGTGGGAGCGGGCTTGCTCGCGAATGCAGTGTGTCAGTCGCCGGATGTGTTACTGACCCACCGCATTCGCGAGCAAGCCCGCTCCCACACTTGGATTGCCTTTCAATCCTGGCAATAAAAAACCCCGCATTCGCGGGGTTTTTTATTGGGTTACTTTTTAAGACCGAGCTTCTTCAGTTCTTCATCGCGCAACTCACGGCGCAGGATCTTGCCCACGTTGGTGGTCGGCAGCGAATCACGGAACTCAACGGCCTTGGGCACCTTGTAGCCGGTGACATTGGCACGCATGTGTTCCATCACCTGGTCCTTGGTCAGGGTCGCCCCCGGCTTGACCACGATGAAGAGCTTGATGTGCTCCCCGGACTTATCATCCGGCACGCCGATAGCCGCGCATTGCAGCACGCCCGGCAGGCCTGCCAGCACGTCTTCCAGCTCGTTGGGGTACACGTTGAAACCGGAGACCAGAATCATGTCTTTCTTGCGGTCGACAATGCGCATGTAGCCATCCGGCTGGATGATCGCGATATCACCGGTCTTCAACCAGCCTTCGCTGTCGAGGATCTCAGCGGTGGCATCTTCGCGCTGCCAGTAGCCCTTCATCACTTGCGGGCCTTTGACGCACAGCTCGCCGATTTCACCCAGGGCCAGCTCGACGCCGTCATCGGTGATGACTTTGCACACGGTCGACGGCACCGGAATGCCGATGGTGCCGATCTGGATATTCTGGATCGGGTTGACCGTCGCCACCGGGCTGGTTTCGGTCATGCCGTAGCCTTCGCAGATGTTGCAGCCGGTCACGTCTTTCCAACGCTCGGCCGCTGCCAGTTGCAGGGCCATGCCGCCCGACAGGGTGACCTTCAGCGCGGAGAAGTCCAGCTTGCGGAAGCCTTCGTTGTTGCACAGCGCCACGAACAGGGTGTTCAAGCCGACAAAGCCGCTGAACTTCCACTTCGACAGTTCCTTGACCATCGCCGGCAGGTCGCGCGGGTTGCTGATCAGGATGTTGTGGTTGCCGATCAGCATCATCGCCATGCAATGAAAGGTGAAGGCATAGATGTGGTACAGCGGCAGCGGCGTGATCAGGATCTCGCAACCTTCATTGAGGTTGGAGCCCATCAGCGCCTTGCACTGCAGCATGTTGGCGACCAAATTGCGGTGGGTGAGCATCGCGCCCTTGGCCACGCCGGTGGTGCCGCCGGTGTATTGCAGCACGGCGACATCACCGCTGGCCGGGCTGGCATCGTTGACCGGTTGGCCATGCCCCTTGGCCAGCACGTCGTTGAACTTGATCGCCTTGGGCAAGTGATACGCCGGGACCATTTTCTTCACGTACTTGATGACGCTGTTGATCAGCAGGCGCTTGAACGGCGACAACAGGTCAGCGACTTCGGTAACGATCACGTGTTTGACGGCGGTCTTGGGCACGACTTTTTCAGCCAGGTGCGCCATGTTCGCCAGGCAGACCAGGGCCTTGGCCCCGGAATCATTGAATTGGTGTTCCATTTCCCGCGCGGTATACAGCGGGTTGGTGTTGACCACAATCAGGCCGGCACGGATGGCGCCGAACACGGCAACCGGGTATTGCAGGACGTTGGGCAGTTGCACGGCGATTCGATCGCCAGGCTTCAAGTCGGTATGTTGTTGCAGGTAAGCGGCGAAGGCGCCGGACAGTTCGTACAGTTCACCGTAGGTGAGTGTCTTGCCCAGGTTGCTGAAAGCCGGTTTGTCGGCGAAGCGCTGGCAGGACTGTTTCAGTACCGCCTGAATATTCTGATACTCGTCTGGATTGATGTCTGCAGCAATCCCGGCGGGGTACTTATCCTTCCAAAAGTCTTCATTCATGGAAGCCCACTCCTCAGCGACGCGAATTCATCATCGCATTTGATGCGATTATTATTGGTGTATGTTTTTTTAAGGTGAGTCTGGCGCTTTAAAGCAGGCCGAGAAGTCACAAAGCGCGCCGAGAGTAGCAGCTTTGCCAAGGGCCGCCTAGAGCCAAAGGTGGCCCCTACGGTCATAAACATGACTGTCCTACAATATTTGGTCACACTTTAAACCAGGGTAAAATCACCCAGCAAAATGCTCTGGAATGGGCCTTCAAGACGATAAATAGCAAATGTGGGAGCGGGCTTGCTCGCGAATGCGGTGCTTCAGTCGATACATCTGCTGACTGATACACCGCATTCGCGAGCAAGCCCGCTCCCACATTTTTAACCGCATTTCATATCAGGCGATGTCGCGAAGCTCCCGCCGCAGAATCTTGCCCACCGGCGTCATCGGCAACGAGTCGCGCAACACAATGTGCTTGGGCACCTTGTAGCCGGTGAAATTGGTCTTGCAGTACGCCTTCAGCTCTTCAAGGCTCACGCCCTGCGTGCGCGCCACTACAAACAGCTTCACCGCCTCCCCGGTGCGATCATCCGGCACGCCGATTACTGCACAGTTGGCCACCGCCGGATGCGCCATCACCACGTCTTCGATCTCGTTGGGGTACACGTTAAAGCCCGAGACAATGATCAGGTCTTTCTTGCGATCGACAATGCTCACGAAGCCATCGTTGTCGATCACCGCAATGTCGCCGGTTTTCAGCCAACCTTCGGCGTCCAGGGCTTCGGCAGTGGCGACCGGCTGCTGCCAGTAGCCCTTCATTACTTGCGGGCCCTTGATGCACAGCTCGCCGCGCTCACCCAGTGGCAACTCGCGCCCTTCATCGTCAATCACCTTCATCGCCGTACCCGGCACGGGAATACCCACAGTGCCCAGGCGCGATTGGCTGCCGTAGGGGTTGGTGCTGGCCACCGGTGAAGTTTCGGTCAGCCCGTAGCCTTCGCCGATGGAACAACCGGTCACCGCCTTCCAGCGCTCGGCGGTGGCCTTGATCAAGGCCGTGCCACCGGAGTTGGTGATCTTGAGGTGGGAGAAATCCAGGGTCTTGAAATCCGGATGGTCCATCAGCGCTACAAACAACGTGTTCAGCCCCAACAAGCAGGAGAACCGCCACTTTTTCAGCTCCTTGATGAAGCCGCCGATGTCCCGTGGGTTGGTGATCAGCACGTTGTGGTTACCGGTCACCATCATGCACATGCAGTTCGCGGTGAAGGCATAGATGTGGTACAGCGGCAGCGGCGCGATCATCACCTCCTGCCCTTCCTTTACCAGCGGCTGGCCGTCGTCGCTGACCTGGGACATGCACGCCCGCGCCTGCTGCATATTGGCGACCAGGTTGCCGTGGGTGAGCATCGCGCCCTTGGCCAGGCCGGTGGTGCCGCCGGTGTATTGCAGCACGGCGATGTCGTCCAGGGTCACCGGATGCCGGGTCAGGCCCTGCCCCGCGCCCATGCGCAAGGCGCGTTTGAACAACACAGCACGTGGCAGGTTATAGGCCGGGACCATCTTCTTGACTTTGTCGACCACGGTGTTGATCAGCCAGCCTTTGGCGGCGGGCATGAAGTCGCCCATCTTGGCTTCGATCAGGTAGTCGATCTCGGTGTCGGCGCACACCTCCTGCACCCGCGAACCGAACAGGTTGAGGTAGACCAGCGCGCGAATGCCGGCATCCTTGAACTGGTGACGCATCTCGCGCGGGGTGTACAGCGGGTTGGTGTTGACCACGATCAGCCCGGCGCGCAATGCGCCGAACACGGCAATCGGGTAATGCAGCACGTTGGGCATTTGCACCGCGATGCGCTCGCCCGGCTTGAGGTCGGTGTGCTGCTGCAGGTAACCGGCGAACGCCGCACTCTGGCGCTCAAGCTCGGCGTAGGTCAGGGTGATGCCCATGTTGCTGAACGCCGGACGGTCGGCAAAGGCCTTGCAGGAGCGTTCGAAGACTTCAACCACCGACTTGTAGGTAGTGAGGTCGATGTCATTGGGAACGCCCGCCGCGCGTTTGTCATTCCAGAAATCAGGTTGCATTATTCTTGTCCTCTTACCTGAGTGTGTCCGGCCGCCTTTTTTGCATCTATAAAAAGCGGAGCTTTGGGGACGTTAGCAGCTATGGCCAAACAGGCAAATACACCCAACTGTGTCATTTATTGTATGAATCTTGCCCCTAACGTGTAGGCAGATACACCGGCCTCTGACAGATGAGCTATACACTGCAACGACCCTGAGCAAAGGAAGCGTCATGAACCACAGCACCTTCTGGCTGACCGCGAATGACCGCAGCCGCCTGTACGTCAATCAATGGCTGCCGGAAGGCGAAGCCAAGGCCATGATCATGTTGTCCCACGGCATGGCCGAGCACAGTGGCCGCTATGCGCGCCTGGCCGAGGCCTTGTGCGCAGCCGGCTACGGCCTGTATGCCCTGGACCAGCGCGGCCATGGCCGCACCGCCGACGAAGGGACGCTGGGGCTGTATGCCGAAAAAGATGGCTGGAACAAAGTCGTGGGCGACCTGGCCAGCCTCAACCAGCACATCGGCCAGCAGCAACCGGGGCTGCCGATCATCCTGCTGGGCCACAGCATGGGCAGCTATATCGCCCAGGCCTACCTGCTGCACCACAGCGCCAGCTTGAAGGGTGCGATTCTCAGCGGTTCGAATTTTCAGCCGATTGCGCTGTACCGCGCCGCCGCCGTCATTGCCCGGATCGAACGGGCACGCCAGGGTTTGCGCGGGCGCAGTGCGCTGATCGACTTTTTGTCATTCGGCTCGTTCAACAAGGCATTCAAGCCCAATCGCACGGCATTTGATTGGCTCAGCCGCGACCCGGATGAAGTCGACAAGTACATCAACGACCCACTCTGCGGATTCCGCTGCACCAACCAGTTGTGGGTCGACCTGCTGGGCGGCTTGCAGCAAATCAGTAAAGCGTCCAATCTCGCGCAGATCGATCCGGGCCTGCCTATTTTGGTGATGGGCGGTGAATGTGATCCGGTGAGTGAAGGCAAGCGTCTCAAAAGCCTGGCCCATGCGTTGCGTGAGGCCGGCTGCCAGAACCTGCATTTGACTGTCTACCCGCAGGCGCGTCACGAAGTGTTCAATGAAACCAACCGTGATGAAGTCACCGCCGATGTACTGACGTGGCTGGAGCAGGCTTTGACGTTGCGCCGGCCGACTCGCTGCGAGTAATTTATCGTTTATAATCAGATAGTTAATTAATTACCGATTAGCCACAGGATGCACCTTTAGATGACTCAGGTTACCAACACCCCGTACGAAGCCCTCGAAGTCGGCCAGACTGCCAGCTACAGCAAGACCGTCGAGGAGCGCGATATCCAGTTGTTCGCCGCGATGTCCGGCGACCACAACCCGGTGCACCTGGATGCCGAGTACGCCAAGGCGACCATGTTCAAGGAGCGTATCGCCCACGGCATGTTCAGCGGCGCACTGATCAGCGCGGCGGTTGCCTGCGAGTTGCCTGGGCCGGGCACTATCTATATCGGCCAGCAAATGAGCTTCCAGAAGCCGGTGAAAATCGGCGACACCCTGACCGTGCGTCTGGAAATCCTCGAGAAGCTGCCCAAGTTTCGCGTGCGCATTGCCACCCGTGTATTCAACCAGCGCGATGAGCTGGTGGTGGATGGCGAGGCGGAAATTCTTGCGCCCCGCAAGCAGCAAGTCGTGACGTTGACTGAGTTGCCGCCAATCAGCATCGGCTGATTCGAGCTATGGGTGAAGGGCGGCTTCGTAGCGGCCGTCCTTCTAAACGTACCTATGAGTGCCTATCGAGCCACTCACACTACTCAGTTAAGTTAGTCTATCTCGCCCCGTACTAAACCCGCCCCACCGCTTTGTTACCCGACACTTATTAGTTAGTTGGCTGCGGTCTTTCGACCCCACCTCCATGTGCTCCCGCTAACAGGCGTCGAGGTGCCCCTCATACTCATGACGTCGCGTACACGCCAAGCCAAACTCACGGCGAATGGCTTCATATCGCTGGTTTTCAATACGCCACACGCCATTACAACGTATACAAACCTGCTGACATGAACGTTCATTGTTTCAGGCATTTTCTCACACCGACAACCTTCAAAACTGACTTTTTATTCCTGTCACCTTCGATAACATCGAACACGCTTAAACAAATAACACATGCCTGCCCCACCCAACTTCAAAATTCAAATAGCCCAAAACCTTTCAGGAAATGTAAATGCCTAACATACAAGAACCCATGACCTATGAAAACAACCCATTCCAGGTAGCCGGCACCTGGCTGGCAGGCTATAGTTTGCCCGACAAAACTTCTGCCGGCCCCTACGCCGTCACCTTTCGAAGCGAACTGTATATTTTTTTCCAACACCACGGTGAATTTAACAACGGCCAGATCAATTACTTAATATGCCGCACGTCTGCATCAGGCGAATTAACCACTGTTTCGAAAAACACCATCCCCAACGTCTATGTCACCGGCAGGCCTGCCGTAGCGGTCTATGGCAATATGATTTATTGCGCCTATCGGCCGGGAGGCGATTCGCAAAAACTGACCTACACCACGTTTGATGGGGAAAAGTGGTCAAGCCCGATCAATACGCAAAAAGGGATTATGACGTCACCCGCCCTCGCCGTTTATGAGAGCAAACTGTACTGCTTACACCAAGGGTGGGAGGAGGATCATGGATCGATATGGTATTCGACCTTTGATGGCAATCAGTGGAGCCCAGATCATCGCCTTCCCGGACTACGCATGTCTGACTCCCCCTCCCTTGCCGTATACAATGGCGAGCTCTACTGCGCTTATCATCGGGCCGACGGCACCCATACAACCTGGTGCATAAAATGTGACGGGGTCACTTGGTCTCACGAGATGAGCATGTCTGCGAGAGCGTCGCAAAGCCCTTCTATTTTTACCTACAACAATAGACTCTATGCCGCACGGGTTATCGATAACAACGGCGATAACTTATGTATAAACTATTTGGAAAATGGCACTTGGTCTGCCGACAGATCCCTACGATCAGACGACATAACCGACACTCCCTGCTTAGTCGAGTATGAGGGCAGTCTTTATTGCTTCTACCGTAATGCCAACCACACCTTATCTTACAAATATAAACATTATAGAATTGTCGACAAGCCTATTCCACTACTCGATGTATGGGGAGAAGGGCGCATCTATGCGGACGGTAATATCTCCGGCTTCGAAGGCGCCATCAATCTGAATCTCTATAAACAGCAGGTTTCCAATGGCCTTAACCGCCACAGTGCAATCCCCAACATCATGCCGGTCTCAGAATACGGCGAGCCTGACTTTCCGATTACCTGCGAGAAAGTTCAAACGGTAACACTGATGGGTGCGCCTATTACTGCCCGGGTCGCTGACGAAATAGGACGGGTGCTGGCAATCGGTGGGCAAGTTTTTCTATTTGACCCGTCCCTCACCGATAGAGGTGTTTTCGAAAATAGAAATAGGTACCGCCTTAAGCCCATCGACGCGTCCAACCTTCCCGCGCCACTTGATCAGATTTCGAACAATTTTCACCCCGTCTTTGGGTATGAAAAACACAGAAACTAAACACTCTTGCTGCGAGTGGTTCGGCGCAACTCTCACTGCAACAGAGACGCCAGTCACCTACGCACGCATAAAAAATCCGAGACCTATTCGAGTCTCGGATTTTTTATACGCGTTAAACCAGCAGGACAAGTCCCGATCGTTCAACAGGCCTCACTCAAGACTGAGCGCGAGCCTGGTTACGCAGGGCTTTGACCTGGTCGTGGTTACGTTGTGCGCCGTGGAACTGACGCTCAACCAAGTCACGAATACCCAGCAGGTTGTGCTTGTTGATCTTCTCGATCGCTTCCTTGTAAGCCTTCAATGCGTGGTCTTCACCGCGCTCGGCTTCGTTCAGCACGGCCTCTTCATCTTTGCCGGTCACCATCGACTTCACGTCGACCCAGCCACGGTGCAGTGCGCCAGCCACCGAACCGGACTTTTCCGGGTCGCCGCCCAATGCTCTAACTGCAGTTTGCAGCTCAGCAGCTGCGGTAGCGCAGTCAGTGGAGCGTTTTACGAACAGGGCTTTGAGCTCTGGGTGCTTGATGTCTTCAGCACAAGTCGCGAAGCCTTTCTGGCCGTCTTTGCTGGTCTCGATCAGGTCGTTGAGTACGGAGATCGATTCTTTATTGATGTCAGTCATTTTTCAATTCCTTGTGCGGGTTAAGAAACTTACCTTAATGATTGCAGCGCCCGTGCCAGGTTTTCGAAAACAAACTATTCGTTATATTTCAACAGCTTACAAATTATTGAACCATCTGTATGTACGTTATTTGCATGATCTGTCATTTGGCCTTCATGCAGAATGCCTGTATTTTCGAAGACCTCGACTCCTCTCACTGAAACCCCATGAACCCCGAAAAACTCGAACTGCTGATCACCCGCCAAATGCCTTTCGGCAAATACAAAGGGCGGATCATCGCCGACTTGCCCGGCCCTTACCTGAACTGGTTCGCCCGTGAAGGCTTCCCCCACGGCGAGCTGGGCGGTTTGCTGGCGCTGATGCAGGAAATCGACCACAACGGCCTGTCCGAACTGTTGGAACCGTTACGTGTAAAACACGGCAAACCCGCCCCTCGCCATTAAGAGCCCACGCCATGCCAAGGAATGCAGATAACGAACGCCACTGGCAGGCCATTGCCCAGCGCTATGAGCTGGAACCTGGGCCGATCAACCTGGAAAACGGCTACTTCGGGCGCATGAGCCGCGTGGTACGGGCGCAGTACCTGGAGCACGTTGCGTTTATCAACCGCAGCAACTCGCTGTATGTGCGCCAGCGCTTCGAGCAGGGTGAAAACGTCGAGATCCGCCGCCAACTGGCCGGGCTGATAGAGGCCGACCCCGAGGCGGTCGCCTTCACCCGTAACGCCACCGAGGCTTTGCAATCACTCATCCGTAACTACAACTGCCTGCAACCGGGCGACCAGGTGCTGATCAGCGACCTGGAGTACGACACGGTCAAAGGCGCAATGCGCTGGCTGGCAGGCTATCGCGGTGTGGAGGTGATCGAGGTGTCCCACACTCACCCGGCCAATTTCGACAGCCTGGTGCAGACTTATCGCGATGCGTTTGTGCAGTACCCGCGCCTCAAGCTGATGGCGCTGACCCACGTGACCCATCGCACAGGCTTGGTGATGCCGGTTGAGGCGATTGCCAAGGCCGCGCGTGAGCATGGCATTGACGTGATCCTCGATGGCGCTCACGCCCTGGGCCAGATCGAATTAAACCTCGCCCAGCTGGGCATCCAGTTCGCCGGCTTCAACCTGCACAAATGGATCGGCGCGCCGCTGACCTTGGGCTTTTTGTATATCGCCCCGGAGCGCCTGGCCGACATCGACCCCGACATGGGCGAGTTTCATTACCCGGCCACTGATGTACGTGCGCGTACGTCCTACAGCACGCCGAATTTTCCGGCGCTGATGACCTTGCCGCTGGTGTTTGAAGAACACCGTGACTTGGGTGGTTCGGCGGCCAAGGGTGCTCGGGTCAATTACCTGCGCGATCTTTGGGTGAGCCAGGTGCGTGCGTTACCGGGGATCGAGGTGCTGACGCCGGATGATCCACGGCTGTATTGCGGGATCACGGCGTTCAAGTTTATTGGGCGGGATCAGCAGGCGATGGCGGATCGGCTGCTCAAGGGCTATGACGTGTTTACCACGACGCGAACCGGTGCAGCGTTTGGCACCTGTATTCGGGTGACACCGGGGCTGGTGACGTCGGCGGCGGACATCAATGTGTTGGTCAACGCAATAATCGAGCTAAGCACGGATTAAAATATGGGAGCGGGCTTGTGTGGGAGCGGGCTTGCTCGCGAATGCGGTGGCTCAGCTGGCATATTCGCCGACTGACACACCGTATTCGCGAGCAAGCCCGCTCCCACATTGATCGGCGTTGAACTTGAGTTTTTTGCAGGCAAAAAAAAGCGGTACACCGACCAAGTGCACCGCAAAAATGCCGTTAAGCACAGCAACAACGATTCGGTAAATCAGCTCAATCGAGCAGTGCCAGCGCCTGTGCGGTGACTTCCTGGATGCGGGCCCAGTCGCCGTTCTTGACCCACTCTGGGTCGAGCATCCAGCTACCGCCCACGCACATCACGTTTTTCAACGCCATGTAGCTCTTGATGTTGGCCGGGCCAACGCCGCCGGTTGGGCAGAATTTCACTTCGCCGAACGGGCCGCCAAGGGCCTTGATCGCAGCAACGCCACCACTGACTTCAGCCGGGAACAGCTTGAAGCGGCGATAACCCAGGCCATAGCCTTCCATGATGCCGGAGGCATTGCTGATGCCCGGCAGCAACGGGATCGGGCTGTGCACCGAGGCTTCCAGCAGGTCGCGGGTAATGCCTGGGGTAACGATGAATTGCGAGCCGGCCACTTCAGCCGCTTCGAGCATGTGGCGGTCGAGCACGGTGCCGGCACCGGTGCACAGTTCAGGCCGTTGCTCGCGCAGCACCTGAATGGCCTTGAGGCCGAACTCCGAACGCAGGGTCACTTCCAATGCGGTCAGACCGCCCGCTGCCAGGGCATCGGCCAGCGGCAGGATGTCCTGTTCGCGGGCGATGGTGATCACTGGCAGGATCCGCGCCTTGGCGCAGAGGCTGTCGATCAGGGCAACTTTATCCGCCATGGACACGGTCGGTTGAGGGCTTTTCATAGCGGCTGATCCTTGGCTCATGGGCACCAGTAAATCTCTAAAGTAGGTTGCAAAAACGCGCGAATCGGCATGGCAGCGACGTCGTCACTGGCCAGCGCGGCGCTCAAGGTGGTCAATTTCGAGCTGCCGGAAATCGACAGCACGGTGTAGTTGGCTGTGGCCAGCAACGCACGACTCATGGTCAGGCGCTGGTGCGGCACCGTCGGCGCCAGCATCGGCCAGCAACGGCGGGTGCCGTCGGCCTTCAGTGCCTCGCCCAGGTTGGGGCTGTTGGGGAACAGCGACGCGGTGTGGCCGTCATCGCCCATGCCGAGTACCAGCACATCAATGGCGGCCAACTCTGCCAACTGGCGATCAGCCAATTGGGCGGCGTCTTCAAGATTCGCGGCAACGTTGTACAGGCTGAGGAACTTGGCCTTGGCGGCCGGGCCTTGCAGCAAGTACTTCTTCAACAGGCCGGCATTGCTGTCGGCATGCTCCACCGGCACCCAGCGCTCGTCGGCCAGGGTGATGGTGACCTTGGACCAGTCCAGGCCTTGCTTGGCCAGGTTCTGGAAAAACGCCACGGGGCTGCGGCCACCGGACACCACCAAGGTAGCCTCGCCACGCGCACTGATGGCCGCGCGCAGTTGCTCGGCCACGTCATTGGCCAAGCCGTCAGCCAGCAGCACAGGCGTGCGGAACTCATGGGCAGTCACGCCCTGAGGCAGTTTCAATTCAGATATCGCCATACCACGACCTCCCATCCCGCGTGATCAGTGCAATCGAGCTCATCGGCCCCCAGGACCCCGCCGCGTACGGCTTGGGCGCATCACCGGATTTTTTCCACCCGGCGATCAACTGGTCACACCACTTCCACGCGGCTTCGATTTCATCTTTGCGAACAAACAGGTTCTGATTGCCGCGCATCACTTCCAGCAACAACCGCTCGTAGGCATCCGGGATGCGCGCGCTGCGGTAGGTGTCGGAAAAATTCAGTTGCAGCGGGCCACTGCGTAGTTGCATGCCCTTGTCCAGGCCCTGCTCCTTGGTCATCACACGCAAGGAAATACCTTCGTCCGGTTGCAGGCGGATGATCAGTTTGTTGCTGATCTGCAGGCGCTGCTCGGGGGCGAAGATGTAGTGGGACGGTTCCTTGAAGTGGATGACGATCTGCGACAGCTTTTGCGGCATGCGCTTGCCGGTACGCAGGTAGAACGGCACCCCGGCCCAACGCCAGTTGCGGATATCGGCACGCAGGGCGACGAAGGTTTCGGTGTCGCTCTGGGTGTTGGAGTTCTCTTCTTCCAGGTAACCCGGCACCGCTTTTCCGGCGCTGTAGCCGGCGATGTACTGGCCACGCACTACTTGGGTGGTCAGGCCGTCCGGGCTGATCGGCGCCAGGGCCTTGAGCACCTTGACCTTCTCGTCGCGGATGCTGTCGGCGGACAAGTCGGCCGGCGGGTCCATGGCGATCAGGCAAAGCAGCTGCAGCAGGTGGTTCTGGATCATGTCGCGCAGCTGGCCGGCCTTGTCGAAGTAACCCCAACGGCCTTCGATACCGACCTGCTCGGCCACGGTGATTTCCACGTGGGAAATGTAGTTCTGGTTCCACTGGGTTTCGAACAGGCTGTTGGCGAAACGCAGCGCGATCAGGTTCTGGACGGTTTCTTTGCCCAGGTAGTGGTCGATGCGATAAGTGCGATTTTCCGGGAAAAACTGCGCCACGGCGTCGTTGACCTTGCGCGAGGATTCCAGGTCCGAACCGATGGGTTTTTCCAGCACCACGCGGGTGTTTTCCGCCAGGCCGACCTTGGACAGGTTCTCGCAGATCGCGCCATACACTGCCGCCGGGGTGGCGAAATAGGCAATCAGGCGCTGCTCGGTGCCGGCTATTTCAGCCAGGGCCACGTAGTCGTCAGCCTTCATGAAGTCGACGTGCACGTAGGTCAGGCGCGACAGGAACCGTTGCGCGATGGCTTCGTCCAGTTCCTTGCCGACGTACTTGCGCAGTTCTTTTTCGATATGCGCCAGGTGCTGCTGCTCGGAGCCGGCTTCGCGGGCCAGGGCCAGGATGCGCGTGTCGTCGTGCAGGAGCCCGGCGCCATCGAGTTGATAGAGGGCAGGAAATAACTTGCGCAGCGCCAGATCACCCAACGCGCCAAACAGGGCAAAGGTGCAGGGTTCTACGGTTATCGAAGGCATGATGTTTGTTCTTTTATCAAGTTAAGCTACAAATACCTTTTTTCAAGGCATCACTCAAGGAAAAATGTAGTAATAACCACAACATTTTCCCAAAATATGCATTCCGAGTGGTGGTGTTCAGCTACCCTCAGTAGGATAGGCCACCGCAAAGGGCCACTCGTCGATTGGTTACCGCCCACTATTTGCATCGTCGCCCGAAGGAAAGACTGAATGGACCGCGTGCGAAATCTTCTGGAACAAATCCGGAACCGCCTCGAAGAATTGAACAAGGCTGAGAAAAAAGTCGCCGAGGTCATCCTGCTCAACCCGCAGCAGGCGACCCGCTTCTCTATCGCAGCCCTCGCCCAAGCCGCCTCGGTCAGTGAGCCGACGGTCAACCGCTTCTGCCGTTCATTCGGCGTCAGTGGTTACCCTGAACTTAAATTGCAGCTGGCGCAAAGTTTGGCCAGTGGCGCGGCGTATGTCAGCCGTGCCGTGGAAGCCGATGATAACCCTGAGGCGTACACGCAGAAGATCTTTGGCAGCGCCATTGCCTCGCTGGACAGCGCCTGCCAGGCCCTGGACCCGGCCCTGATCAGCAAGGCCGTGGACCTGTTGATTCAGGCGCGGCAGATCCACTTTTTCGGCCTGGGCGCTTCGGCGCCGGTAGCCATGGATGCGCTGCACAAGTTTTTCCGCTTCAACCTGGCCGTCACCGCCCATGCCGACGTGCTGATGCAGCGCATGATCGCGTCGGTGGCGCACACGGGCGAGCTGTTCGTGATTATTTCCTACACCGGGCGTACCCGGGAGTTGGTGGAAGTGGCACGCATCGCGCGGGAAAACGGTGCGTCAGTGCTGGGCGTGACCGCCGAGAACTCGCCATTGGCCAAAGCCAGTACGGTGAGCTTGAACATTCCGCTGCCGGAAGACACCGACATCTATATGCCGATGACGTCGCGGATCATCCAACTGACGGTGTTGGACGTGCTGGCCACCGGCATGACGTTGCGTCGTGGGGTGGATTTCCAGCCGCATTTGCGCAAGATCAAAGAGAGCTTGAATGACAGCCGGTATCCGGTTGGGGATGAGTTTAACTAAGCTCGAATCTCCAGATCGTTCCCACGCTCTGCGTGGGAATGCATCCTGTGACGCTCCGCGTCACGACTTCAGAGCGGACGCAGAGCGTCCAAGGCGGCATTCCCACGCGGAGCGTGGGAACGATCATGCCCCAGCCCTCGCCTGCAAACTCAAATGCGCCCTTTCCCCCGGCGCCAGGCTGGCCCCGGCCATCGCCGACTCCACGCACACAAACCCCGCCGCCTCGTTAAAGCTCACGCCCAACAGTGGCCGGCTGCCCGGGTGCCACACCACGGTGTCGGCACTGTCGCCGGTGTCGATGCACAGCTCGCGTTGCCAGGCGTGGTCCTTGAGCTGCAATTCGCCGTCATGCTGGAACACGCGCTGGCAGCCGCCCTCCACCCTTAGCTCGCCTTCCTGCTGGCAAACCTGGCGATTGAGTTGGTCATAACCTTGCGCACCGTCGAGGCCAGACAGCGCTATCTCACCGACGTTACCGATACGCCAATAGGCGTGCAAAGCATGGCTCAACTGGCAAGGCAACTCGTCCTGGTGCTCGGTGCACAGACGCAGTTCCAGGGTTTTGCCCAGGTGTGCATGCAGGTCGACCTGCCAGTCGCACAGCTGCAATTGCCAGTGCAGGCGTACGCCATCGTCGTCGGCGCTGCTGCTGCGCAGTTTCCAATCGATCAGTCGCGCCCAGCCATGGGACGGCCACGCGTTTTCGCTTGGGTGGCGCCCATACCAAGGCCAACACACCGGCACGCCGCCACGGATGGCGCCGACTTGTGGCCACTTGGCCGCGCACCACAGCCAGGGTTTCTGGCCACGGGGCTGAAAGTGCAGCAATTGCGCGCCCTGGCGACTGAACACCGCCTGACACAGCGGATGGTCGATCACTAACACGTCGCGCATCTGAAAGCGCTCCCAGGCGAACACCGGTTGCTCGCGCAGGGATTTGAAAAAGCGTTGCAGCGGATGCTCATGCATGTGCCACGGTCCTGAAATTCATTGTTGCCCAAACCTTGGGTGACCCTGTGGGCGCTGGCTTGTCGGATCCCACATGAGTTGTGCACGGCTGCCCAAAAAAAAGCGGATAGCCATGGCTACCCGCAAAATGCGCACAGAGAGAAGGAGCTTATCGCAACAGCGTTAGAACGTAGACTGAATTTTCAGGCCCGCTACTACCGCGTTGTCGACTTGTTTCACACCACCTGGGTTGGCGATGTATTGCAGGTTAGGACGCACGGTCAGCCAGTTGGTGACGTGGATGCCGTAGTTGAGTTCGACGTTGTACTCGGTGTTACGCAGCGGCGCGTAGCCCGATTGGTCGTAATCGGTGAAGCCGCCGGCCGCATTGAGCAACTCAGCCGTTTTCTTCACGTCACTGTTAGCGTGGATGCGCGACACACCGATACCGACGTCATCTTTGGTACGCGCGTCGAATGGGCCTTTATACACAAGCATCAGCGACTGGTAGTTGTCGACCAGGTTGGTGTCTTTGTCGTGGAAGGTCACGTTGGCCGCGATGTTCAGACCGCGCGAAGCGTCGCCATTGTGCGTGGTGAGTTGTTGTTGCAGAACACCCCAGTAGCCGCTTTTGCTGCTGCGCACGCGGAAGGCCGCGCCAGTGCTGCCAGCATCGCCGCCGTTAACGTCTTCACGTACGTCGGTAGCGTCGGCGGTGCTCTTGTAGTAACCCACACGGTATTCGCCCGGCAGGCCATTGACCTTCGGCGACCAGACCAATTCCACCGGCAATACGGTGCCCTTGGTGCCGCTGCCGCTGAGTTTGAAGCCGTTGCCATGCTCGAGCTGCGACGGGTTCTGGTTGTACGCACCGATTTGCGCATACAGCTCAGGCGTGATGTTGTACTTCACGCGGATCGCGGCCTGGCTGACTGGCCAGTTGTACCAGGTGTTTACATAGTTACCCACTTGCGAGCCGCAGAACGACAGGTTCTGGAAGTCGCATGGGAAGGTGTTGAAGTCTTCGCCTTCACCGAAGTAACCGAGCTTCACGTCCAGCTTGTTGTCGAACATCTGGTGCTGAATCCAGAACTGGGTCAGACGCACCATGTGGCCACGGCCATCAACTTCTTGAGACGAACTCAAGGTGCCGGCACGCGGGTCACCAATACGGTCATTGGAGATGTTCGCGCCGTTACGGTTGGTCAGTTGGATCTTGGCCTGGGTGTTATCCCAGCCCCACAGCTTTTGCAGATCCAGTGCTACGCCCAGACCGAACTGGTCAGCGTAACGGGCAGTTTTGTCGTTGTTGTAGCCACCGCTGAGGTTGCCACCGACTTCCCCAACGTAGTCAGCCTTGATGTCGATACCTTGCTCGATCAGCTTGGTACGCTCGCCACCCCAATCGCCGGTCATCCACTTGGAATCGGAGCTGAATGCATCGGCCGCCATCGCATTGGCGGACAATACGAGGGCTGCTGCTGCTGACAGTTGGCAGATCAGCCGAGTGTTGTTGTGTTGCTTTTTCATCCCTACATCCTCGTCTTTATTGTTATTAAACTGTTTTTATCTAACGCGGGTTACTTTTTTTAACCAAAACAACAAGTTATCCATTCAGGCGCAACGCTCAACGTCCCTTGAATTGGGCGACATTGTCGGCACGGTCCTGTGCTGGCAATGAAGCGGCAGTGCCCAGGCGCTCGCCGGTGTTGGCGTCGAACAAAAGCACCTTGGTAGGATCAAACTGCAGGGTCAGGGTCTCGCCCACCTGCGGTGCCACGTCGGGTGCCAAACGGCAGCAGACTTTGGTTTCGTTGAGTTGCACAAACACCAGCGTGTCCGGGCCGGTCGGCTCAGTCACCTGGACCTCGGCACGAATGCTCGAAGAACCATTGCCCTCGCCTGTCGCCAGCAGGATTTGCTCCGGACGCAGACCCAGGATCACGTCACGGTCTTCAAGGCCTGCGTCATTCATGCTCAGCGGCAACTCGCAACGAGCCTGGCCGCTGTCGAGCAGCGCCACCAGACGACCTTCCTTGCGTTGCAGGCGCAAAGGAATGAAGTTCATCGGTGGTGAACCGATAAAGCTTGCCACAAACAGGTTGGCCGGGTCGTTGTAGATTTCTTTCGGCGTGCCGAATTGTTGGATGATGCCGTCCTTCATCACCGCCACTTTGTCGCCCAGGGTCATCGCTTCAATCTGATCGTGGGTAACGTAGACGGTGGTGGTTTTCAGACGTTGGTGCATCAGTTTCATTTCAGTGCGCATCTCGACGCGCAGCTTGGCGTCGAGGTTGGACAGCGGTTCGTCGAACAGGTAGATCTTCGGCCGGCGCGCCAAGGCGCGGCCCATGGCCACACGCTGTTGCTGGCCACCGGAGAGCTGGCCCGGCTTGCGATTAAGCAGGTGTTCGATCTGCAGCAGCTTGGCCACGCGCGCCACTTCGGCGTCGATATCGGCCTGAGCCATCTTGCGGATTTTGAGGCCGAACTCGATGTTCTCGCGCACGCTCATGGTCGGGTAGAGCGCATAGGACTGGAACACCATGGCGATGTCACGGTCCTTGGGGCTCATGCCGCTCACGTCCTGGTCGCCGATCATGATCGCGCCACCCGTGATGGTCTCAAGCCCGGCGATGCAGTTCATCAGCGTGGATTTACCGCAACCCGAAGGGCCGACCAAAATCAGGAATTCACCTTCTTTGATCGACAGTTCGATGTTCTTCAAGGTGTCGGGCAGGCCGGCGCCATAGGTCTTGTTTACATTGCGAAGTTCAAGCGTAGCCATGATTACCCCTTGACCGCGCCGGCCGTGAGGCCGCGCACGAAATACTTGCCTGCGATCACATAGACCAGCAGGGTCGGCAGCCCGGCGATCATCGCCGCCGCCATATCCACGTTATATTCCTTGGCCCCGGTGCTGGTGTTGACCAGGTTGTTCAGCGCCACCGTAATGGGCTGCGAGTCACCGCTGGAGAACACCACACCGAACAGGAAGTCGTTCCAGATCTGGGTGAACTGCCAGATCAGGCAGACCATGATGATCGGCGTCGACATCGGCAGAATGATCTGACGGAAGATGGTAAAGAAACCTGCACCGTCCAGCCGGGCCGCCTTGATCAGCGCATCAGGAATGCTCACGTAATAGTTACGGAAGAACAGTGTAGTGAACGCCAACCCGTAGACCACGTGCACAAACACCAGGCCCGTGGTGGTGCTGGCCAGGCCCATCTTGCCGAGGGTAAACGAGGCGGGCAGCAGCACGGTCTGGAACGGCAGGAAGCAGCCGAACAACAGCAGGCCGAAGAACAGCTGCGAGCCCTTGAAGCGCCAGAACGACAGCACGTAGCCGTTCAACGCGCCGATGGCGGTGGAGATCAGTACGGCGGGAACAGTGATCTTGATCGAGTTCCAGAAGTAACCGTCAACGGTGGCCCAGGCCTTGACCCAGCCGATGCCGGTGACCACGGTCGGCCAGCTCAGCAGGTTACCGGTGCTGATGTCTTCCGGGGTTTTGAAGCTGGTCAGCAGCATCACCACCAGCGGCACCAGGTACAGCAGCACAGCGAGGATCAGCACCGCGTAGATCGCGATGCGGCTCAGGCTGATGGAGGGTTTGGAGGCGAGACTAGTCATTACGCTTGGTCCTCAGCTCGGAATACAGGTAAGGCACGATGATCGCGAGGATCGCGCCGAGCATCAGGATTGCACTGGCCGAACCCATGCCCATCTGGCCACGACTGAAGGTGAACGAGTACATGAACATTGCGGGCAGGTCGGACGAGTAGCCCGGGCCGCCGGCAGTCATCGCCGCCACCAGGTCAAAGCTCTTGATCGCGATGTGCGCGAGGATCATCACCGCACTGAAGAACACCGGGCGCAGGCTTGGCAGCACCACGCTCCAGTAGATGCGCGGCAGGCTGGCGCCGTCGATCTGGGCAGCACGGATGATCGACTGATCAACGCCACGCAGGCCGGCGAGGAACATCGCCATGATGAAGCCGGAAGCTTGCCACACGGCGGCAATCACCAGGCAGTACACGACGCGGTCCGGGTCGATCAGCCAGTCCAGACGGAAGCCTTCCCAGCCCCAGTCGCGCAGAAGTTTGTCCAGGCCCATGCCCGGGTTGAGCAGCCATTTCCAGGCCGTACCGGTGACGATCATCGAGAGCGCCATCGGGTACAGGTAAATGGTGCGGATAAAGCCTTCGCGGCGGATTTTCTGGTCGAGGAAGATCGCCAGGGTCACGCCGATCACTAGGGTGATGCCGATAAACATCCCGCCAAAAACAGCCAGGTTCTTGCTCGCTACCCACCAGCGGTCGTTGTCGAACAACCGCGCGTATTGCGCAAGACCCGCCCATTTGTAGCTTGGCAGGAACGTGGAAGTGGTGAACGACAGAACGAACGTCCACAGGATGTAGCCATAAAAGCCCACCAGAACGATGAACATGCTGGGCGCCAGCACCAGTTTAGGGAGCCAGCGCTGCAGTGCATCGAACGGCGAGGCCTTGCTGAACACAGCAACAGAACTCATGGGAAAATCCAGTACAGGGAAAAAGGACTACAGGAGCATGCCTTGTGAGGGGTCAGGGGGTTTCCCCTCACAAGGACCAGCAGTGCTAACCGTTACTTGGCAGACTTGATCGCAGCGCCGAGTTTCTTGGCGGTGTCGGCCGGGTCAGCTTTCGGGTCGTTGATGAAGTTGGTCACGACATCAAAGAACGCACCTTGCACAGCCAGGGTGGTGGCCATGTTGTGCGCCATGCTTGGCTGCAGGCCGCCAGTCTTGGCGTCAGCCAGGAAGTCCTTGGCAGCGGTCTGGGCGCAGGAGTCGAAGCCGTAGGAGTCCATTTTGTTCAGCATGTCGACCCGAACCGGGATCGAGCCTTTGTTGATGCTGAAGACTTTCTGGAAGTTCTCACCCAGCACGACTTTGGCGATGTCCTGCTGACCCGCAGCAGTGCCTTTGTCTTTCTGCTTGAACACCGCCAGGGAGTCGATGTTGTAGGTGAAGGCTTTGTCGGTGCCTGGGAAGGCTACGCACTCGTAGTCTTTACCGGCGACCTTCTTGGCGGCGGTCCATTCGGACTTGGCCCAGTCACCCATGATCTGCATGCCGGCCTTGCCGTTGATGACTTTGCCTGCTTCGAGGTTCCAGTCCTGGCCTTTGCCGTCGACGTCCATGTAGGTCGCGACTTTCTTCAGCTCAGTCAGGGACTTGACCATTTCTGGGCCGGTCAGCGCGGCGTTATCCAGGTCGACCAGGGCTTTCTTGTAGCCATCAGCGCCCATGACCGACAACACCACCGCTTCAAATACGGTGCTGTCCTGCCAAGGCTGGCCACCGTGGGCGAGCGCAATGAAGCCCGCCGCTTTCAGCTTGTCGCCGGCCGCGTAGAATTCTTCGAGGGTCGTTGGGTTTTTGGTGATACCGGCTTTCTTGAAGACTTCCGGGTTGATCCACAGCCAGTTCACGCGGTGGATGTTGACCGGTACGGCGACGTAGTCACCGTCGTACTTCACGGTGTCGGAGACTTTCTTGTCGAGCAAGGAATCCCACTTCTCGTCCTTGGACACTTGTTTCAGGACGTCAGTGTCGAGCAAGCCAGTCGATGCCCATTCCTGAATGTCGGGGCCTTTGATCTGGGCAACGCCCGGTGGGTTGCCGGCGACTGCGCGGCTTTTCAGCACGGTCATGGCCGTGGCGCCACCACCACCTGCGACGGCACCGTCTTTCCAGGTGAAGCCGTCTTTTTCAACTTGGGCCTTCAGGACATCTACAGCTGCTTTTTCACCGCCAGAGGTCCACCAATGCACAACTTCAACCGTCCCTTTCGAGTCGGCGGCAAATGCACTGAGGGGAAACAACGAGGCAATGGAAATAGCAACGGCGAGGCGATTAATCGCGTTCATCTGAGTACCTTTTCTTGTTGTTATGCATGCAAGTCTAGAGCTTGCGCTGCACGGAGTTTAAACAGGGATTTTCCAGGCGCAGGTAACAAAGGGACGTACAAATGTCACCACTTGGTGACATAGCAGCCCTGCCCCAACGCACTGGTCATGCTGGGTGACAAGGGTAGCGCAGGCAGCACCACCGCTTGCCAGGCGTGATAAAGGTCCGGTTTACCGCCCCAGATCTTGCTGCTGGGTTGGTTGTGCGGGCTGAGTTCGTGGTGCCAGCTGCCCTTGATGCGGTCGATAAAATGCGTTTCGCAAAACTCCCAGAACCGCCGATACCAGGTTTCGTAATGCAGCTCACCGGTGCGCTTGAGCAATGCCTGGGCCGCGGCGCTGGCTTCGGCATGGGTCCAGTGCAGACGCTCGCGCACCACCGGGCGGTGATTCCAGTCCAGCGTGTAGACAATGCCGGGCGCGCCGTCCACGGCCCAGGCGTATTCGCAGGCACTGGCGAACAGGCCTTGAGCATCGCTCACCAGCCAGTCCGGCGTGGCCAGCCCGGCTTGCAGGCGCGCAGCTTCCAGGTGCAGCACCAGCCGCGCCCACTCAAAACCGTGGCCGGGGGTGATGCCATACGGGCGAAAGCCGTCGGCGGGGTTGTCTTCGTTGTAGCTGAGCAGCGGTTTCCAGTGGGCGTCGAAATGCTCAATGACCATGAACTGGTTGCCGGCGGCGTGGGTATGGATAACGCGCTCGACGATGCGCAACGCGCGGTCCAGCCAGCGCGTATCACCCGTGACATCGGCCAGGGCCAGGAACGCTTCGGTGGCGTGCATGTTGCTGTTGGCACCGCGATAAGCCTCAACACCGCTCCAGTCCTGGGCGAAGGATTCGAGCATGACGCCCTCCTCCTCGCTCCAGAAGAACTGGTCGATGATGTGCACGGCGTCGGTCAACAGATTCTGCGCACCGGGCGCGCCGGCGACCACCGCAGAGCTGGCGGCCAAGGCGACGAATGCGTGCAGGTACGCGGCCTTGCCACGGTTGCCGTCAAGCGCATGCGGCGCTGCGAACCAGCCGCCGTGCTCGCTATCGCGCAACGGGCCGCTGAGCGCTGCAACGCCGTGCGCCACCAGGTCGGCGTAACCGGGCAGCCCCATGGCGTGGGCCATGGCGAAACTGTGGGTCATGCGGGCGGTGTTCATGGTTTCAGCGTGGGCATCGGCCGGCAGTTGGCCGTGATCGTCGAGGTTGCCGAAGCCGTCAGGCAGGCGCGAGGCCTTGGCGAATGCCAGCAGGCGCTGGCCTTCGCTGGCAAGCCAGGTGTGATGGGCAGGTGCGTTCAGCCAACTGCTGGCAGGCAGTGGTTGCGTGGTCATAGGTAGCCCTTATTATTTTTTATGGGATGGCGGGAGTCTAAACAAGGGCGCGGTAGGGGCAAGTAACGAAGGGGATGGGAAATGTCACCAGCCGGTGACAATTGGGCAAGCGATCTATATTTAACAGGTGGGCGCGATTTAATTGTGGGAGCGGGCTTGCTCGCGAATGCGCAGTGTCAGCCAAAAGTGCTTTAACTGAACCACCGCATTCGCGAGCAAGCCCGCTCCCACACAAGCCCGCTCACACCGTTGAAAGCCGGTTTACACCTGCTATCACTGGCCCAGCGGCCGAATCTTCGCGGGCGCGTTGAGTTGTTGTTGCAGGTTCTGCACCTGGCTCTGCAAGGTGGTGATATTGCGCGTGGTCTGGATGCGGAACACGTCGAACTCTTTATTGGTCGGCGCATCGCTGTTGGCCGGCTGGCTGTCCTGTGCGCTTTTGAGCACCACCAGGTCCTGCTCTATGCGGGCAATCGCTGCGCTCGGGTTGCCCTGTTTCTTCAGGGCGGCCACGTCGGCGGAGAGGTCCTTGACGTCACCTTGCGCCGCCTTGAGCGTCGCCACCGCCTCGGTCAGGGCCTGGACCTGGCCTTGCAACTTGCTGTTGGCGGTCGACAGGTCAGTGGTGCTGGCGGTCATTTGTGCCAGGCGCTGGTCGAGCTCGGTGGCCTGGCCAGCGACGCCGATCTGCTGCTTGCCTTGCTCCTGCAACTGGGCTTCCAACTGCTTGATCTGCAATTTCAGCGCTTCGCTGCCGTTGTTCACGTTGGCTTCGCTGGCCACTACTTTGCCGGAAATATCCTGCAGGCGCCCCGCCGCTTCCTCACTGATGCGCGCAAAGCTTTCCTGGGTGGCGACCAGTTGCTGGCCCATCAGGGAGATCTGCTGGAAGCTCCACCAGGCAAGGCCCGCAAAGGCGATCAGCAGCGCACCGACCAACGCCCACAGCGGGCCGGTGCTGGCACTCTTGACCTTGACCACAGGCGTATTGCGCGAACGCACGGACGTGGCCGGGCTTGGTTCGAAATCATCATCGTCCCCGATGTCGGCCCGCAGGCTGGGAACGTTGTCGAAGTCGTCTTTAGCATCGTTACGCATGAATCAACCCTGAATCGGTGAGATGGCTACCTGAAAAAGCCGAGCGACGGCAGTATAAACCGCGCTTGCGCCGCACTGATCGACCCGGAACCGCGAATTCGGTTCCCGAAGTGTTGCTGGTTGTGAGCTTACTGACGCCCCGGATCCTGGGCTCGCCACCAACTGCAGAACTCATCGAGGGCGGTCCACAGGCTGACTTTGGGCTCGTAGTCCAGATAATGCCTCGCCCGGCTGATGTCGAGGGTGAAATCTTTGTTCATCACCTGCATACCCAATCGTGACAACGCCGGCTCGGGGCGCCCCGGCCACATCGCGCAGAATGCCTCGTTCAACGCCGCCACGCTGTAGGACAAACCGTAAGAGCGATAACGCGTGACTTGAGGCATGTCCATCTGGCGCATCACGTAGTTCACCACATCCCACACCGGCACTGGCGTGCCGTTGCTGATGTTGTAGGCTTTGCCCAGTGCCGAGCCGGTCGCCAGCAAACTGCTCAGCAACGCCTCATTAAGGTTATGCACACTGGTGAAATCGACCTTGTTCAGGCCGTCACCGACGATGGCCAGGCGGTTCTTGCGCTGCATTTTCAACAGGCGCGGGAAGATGCTCATGTCACCAGCACCGGTGACAAAACGCGGGCGCAGGGCCACTACTTCAAGGCCGAACTCCTGGGCACCGAACACCTTCTGTTCCGCCAGGTACTTGGTGGCGGCGTAGGGATGCTTGAAGCGCTTGGGGACTTGCTCTTCAGTCAGCCCGAGGTGGTCGTGCCCATCGAAGTAAATCGACGGCGACGACAGGTGCACCAGCCGCCCGACGCGCTGTTTGAGACAGGCTTCGACGACGTTTTCGGTCACCAGCACATTGCCTTGATGGAAGTCCTGATACTTGCCCCACAGCCCGACAGCGCCGGCGCAATGCACCACAGCCTCGACATCGCGGCACAGGTTGCGCACCAGGTCGGCGTCATTCAAATCACCCTGGATAAACTCGGCGCCGCGCCGTACCAGATGCTCCACACCTTCGGCGCGCCGCCCGTTGACCCGCACGTCCAGGCCCTGCTCCAGGGCGAAACGCGCAAAGCGCCCGCCGATGAAGCCGCTTGCGCCGGTGACCAGAATTTTCATGTATTACCCCGTGTTCTTTCGTTTTTCATCGCTGTTGCGTTGACGCCCGCCATCATTCCAACGGCACCAACCACTGGCCACACGCGTGGGCCAGATGGTCGGTCAACAAGCCTAATAGCTGCCCGCCACTGCGCCAATGATGCCAGTACAGCGGCACGTCGATGGGCTTATCTGGCAACAACTCGACCAATACGCCGGTTTGCAGTTGGTCGCGCACCTGTAATTCAGGCACCAGGCCCCAGCCCAGGCCGGCCTCCGTCAAACGGATAAAGCCTTCGGAGGATGGGCATAAATGGTGTTCGAAACCGCCGTCCACGCCAAGGGAAGCCAGGTAACGGTGTTGCAGGAAATCATCCGGGCCAAACACCAGTGCCGGTGTGCGCGCCAGTTGATCGGCACGCACGCCGTCAGGGAAATGCCGGGCAATAAACGCCGGGCTGGCCAGCGCCCGGTAGCGCATGGCGCCGAGCAACAGGCTGCGAGCACCCGCCACCGGGCGCTCGCTGGCACAGATACAGGCCGCCACTTCACCGGCGCGCATGCGCTTGAGGCCGACGGTCTGGTCTTCCACCACCAGGTCCAGCAGCAAATGCTGCTCGGCGCAAAAGTCGCTGACGGCCTCGGCCCACCACGTGGCGAGGCTGTCGGCATTCAGCGCGATGCGCAGGCGTTCGGGCATGCCCTCCTCGTCCAGCGCCGGCACCTGGCTTTGCAGGTCGCGCTCAAGCAGCCGAACCTGTTGCACATGGTTGAGCAAGCGCCGGCCTATTTCGGTGGGTGTGGGCGGCGTCGCGCGCACCAGCACCGGCTGGCCAACACGCGCTTCGAGCAACTTGATGCGCTGGGAGATCGCCGACTGGGACAAGCCCAGCACCTGGGCGCCGCGTTCGAAGCCGGCTTGTTCCACCACGGCCGCCAGGGCGGAAAGCAATTTATAGTCGAACATCAGTTTCTCTAATGAGCGATCAGCAATATTGGTTTTTCTTATACAGCTTAGCCCGTGAGAATGACCAGCATTGCTTCTCTCTATTAAGGAACTCTCACATGGCTGGCGAAACCGCCCTGGCGACCCTACTGCGCAGCATGAGCCCCGCGCTTAATAACGGCGACTACGTGTTCTGCACCTTGCCCGACAACTGTATCCCTAAAGGTTGCGAGGTCATCGGCAGCTTTCGCGAGCAGGAAGGCCTGACCTTGATCCTGGAGCGCCAGCAAGCCGAACAGGCCGGGCTGGCCTTCGACTACGTCGCCGCGTGGATCACCTTGAATGTGCATTCGGCCTTGGAAGCGGTCGGCCTGACTGCCGCCTTCGCCAGCGCCTTGGGCAAGGCTGGCATCAGTTGCAACGTGATCGCCGGCTTTTATCACGACCACTTGTTTGTCGGCCGCAACGATGCCGAACGGGCCATGGATGTATTGCGCCAACTGGCAGCAAACGCGGAGTAACGGTTATGTGGCAAAGCTACGTGAATGGGCTGTTGGTGGCCCTCGGCCTGATCATGGCGATCGGCACTCAGAATGCGTTTGTGCTGGCGCAAAGCCTGCGCCGTGAACACCACCTGCCGGTGGCGGCGCTGTGCATCGTGTGTGATGCGATTCTGGTGGCGGCTGGCGTATTCGGCCTGGCCACGGTGCTGGCACAAAACCCGCTGCTGCTGGCGATTGCCCGTTGGGGCGGCGCGGCGTTCCTGTTGTGGTACGGCACCTTGGCGCTGCGCCGGGCGTTTTCCAGGCAGAGCCTGGAGCAAGGCGCAAACTTTAAGGTGCGCTCCTTGCGCGCCGTGCTGCTCAGTGCCTTGGCGGTGACGCTGCTCAACCCGCATGTGTATCTGGATACCGTGCTGCTGATTGGTTCATTGGGCGCTCAACAAACTGAGCCCGGCGCCTATGTGGCCGGCGCAGCCAGCGCGTCGTTCCTGTGGTTCGCCACCCTGGCATTGGGCGCTGCGTGGCTGGCACCCTGGTTGGCGCGCCCGGCGACCTGGCGGCTGTTGGACTTTCTGGTAGCGGCGATGATGTTCAGCGTGGCCTACCAATTGATCAGTGCTTGATGAATATTCCAAAACGCTCTGGAACCTCTATCCCACACAGTTGTTGCGTGGTTATGCCGCAACCCCGGTGCTATGATCCTGCCCCTGCGCCGCAAAGAGTACAAACTCCCCGGCGCTTGTTTGGCCGCCCGTGATCGGCCTTGCGCTCACCGCAACTGACCTGATTAGGAGAATCATCATGGCTTTCGAATTGCCGCCGCTGCCCTACGCACACGATGCCCTGCAGCCGCACATTTCCAAGGAAACCTTGGAATACCACCACGACAAGCACCACAACACCTATGTCGTGAACCTGAACAACCTGGTGCCAGGCACCGAGTTCGAAGGCAAGACCCTGGAAGAAATCGTCAAATCTTCTTCGGGCGGCATCTTCAACAACGCCGCTCAGGTCTGGAACCACACCTTTTACTGGAACTGCCTGGCGCCAAACGCCGGCGGCCAACCTACCGGCGCGCTGGCTGAAGCCATCAACGCAGCCTTCGGTTCGTTCGACAAGTTCAAGGAAGAGTTCACCAAAACGTCCGTCGGCACCTTCGGTTCCGGCTGGGGCTGGTTGGTGAAAAAGGCTGACGGTTCCCTGGCCCTGGCCAGCACCATCGGCGCCGGCAACCCGCTGACCAGCGGCGACACTCCGCTGCTGACCTGCGACGTCTGGGAACACGCTTATTACATCGACTACCGCAACGTGCGTCCAAAGTATGTGGAAGCGTTCTGGAACCTGGTCAACTGGAAGTTCGTGGCTGAGCAGTTCGAAGGCAAAACCTTCACAGCCTAAGCACTGCTTGCAGTAAAGAGAGCCCGGCATAGTGCCGGGCTTTTTTATGCGCAGTGAATTGTGCTCAGGTCGTTGGAACTCAGTGCGCGAATCTTGCCACGTAGTGAGTGTGAGGAATTCACCTCTCTTACCTGTCGGAGAAATTACATGAGCATTGGAGCAATAGCCGGTCTCGCCGGCCCAGCTATGGGTCTTGTTGGCGAAGTGTTAAAAATGGGCACCGAGATGGCCAAAATGGCCACTCAAATGGCCAAATCGCAATCGGGCAAAGAGGGTGGCGGTGATCAACACAAGATCGCTCATGAGGACATGCACAACAACAAGCGTGTGGACTTCTCCGGTTCCGGTGGTGGTTCGGCAAGCAACATCAATATCAACGCCAACGTCAATTCCAGCGCTGCTTAAAAATTGATAGCGCCGGCCACAGGCGCAGCCTGTGCGCCCACGGCGCGGTCTCAGGCAGGCGGATACATATCCGCCTCGCCCTCGCCCCTGATCCATCATCCGCCTCAAGTTCGCTCCCACACCCGCCGATGCCCTAATGTTCCTTTGACTGCCATCCCCAGATTGCCAATACTCATGGCATATTGAGGCCACCCGCATGGAACAAGGAATGCCCCTTTGAAGCTGGAACTCAAAAACAGCTTGTCGGTGAAGTTGCTACGGGTTGTGCTGCTGTCGGCATTGATCGTGGGCGTGGCGCTGAGCGCGGCGCAGATTGTTTTCGATGCCTACAAGACACGCCAGGCTGTGGCCGGTGATGCCCAGCGCATCCTCGACATGTTTCGCGACCCCTCGACCCAGGCCGTCTACAGCCTGGACCGCGAGATGGGTATGCAGGTGATCGAAGGCCTGTTTCAGGACGACGCCGTGCGCATGGCCTCCATCGGCCACCCCAACGAAACCATGCTCGCGGAAAAAAGCCGCGCCTTGCAGCAATCGCCTACCCGCTGGTTGACCGACCTGATTCTTGGCCAGGAACGCACATTTACCACTGCGCTGGTCGGTAAAGGCCCGTATAGCGAGTATTACGGCGACCTGAGCATCACCCTCGACACGGCCACCTACGGCAAAGGTTTTCTGGTCAGCTCGGTGATCATCTTTATTTCCGGCGTGCTGCGCGCCCTGGCCATGGGCCTGGTGTTGTACCTGGTCTATCACTGGCTGCTGACCAAACCGTTGTCACGGATCATCGAGCACCTGACCTCGATCAACCCGGACCGGCCCAGCGAACACAAGATCCCCCAGCTCAAAGGCCACGAACGCAACGAGCTGGGGCTGTGGATCAACACCGCCAACCAGTTGCTCGAATCCATTGAGCGCAACACCCACCTGCGCCACGAGGCCGAGTCCAGCCTGCTGCGCATGGCCCAGTACGACTTTCTCACCGGCCTGCCCAATCGCCAGAAACTGCAGGAACAACTGGACAAGATCCTCACCGACGCCGGCCGCCGACAGCGCCGAGTCGCGGTGTTGTGCGTAGGCTTGGATGACTTCAAAAGCGTCAACGAACAGTTCACTTATCAGGCCGGCGACAAACTGCTGCTGGCCCTGGCCGACCGTTTGCGCGCCCACAGCGGCCGCCTCGGCGCTTTGGCCCGACTGGGCGGCGATCAGTTCGCACTGGTGCAGGCCGACATCGACCAACCCTACGAAGCTGCCGAACTGGCGCAAAGCATCCTGGATGACCTGGAAGCCGAATTCGCCCTTGAGCACGAGCAGATTCGCCTGCGCGCCACCATCGGCATCACCCTGTTCCCTGAAGACGGCGACAGCACCGAGAAGTTGCTGCAAAAAGCCGAACAGACCATGACGCTGGCCAAAAGCCGCTCGCGCAACCGTTATCAGTTCTATATCGCCAGCGTCGACAGCGAAATGCGTCGGCGCCGCGAACTGGAAAAAGACCTGCGCGATGCCCTCAGCCGTGACCAGTTCCACCTGGTGTACCAACCGCAGATCAGCTACCGCGACCACCGCGTGGTCGGTGTGGAAGCGCTGATCCGCTGGCAGCACCCGGAGCACGGCCTGGTGCCGCCCGACTTGTTCATCCCCTTGGCGGAACAGAACGGCACGATTATTCCGATTGGCGAATGGGTACTGGACCAGGCTTGCCGCCAATTACGCGAGTGGCATGACCTGGGCTTCACCACCCTGCGCATGGCGGTCAACCTGTCCACCGTGCAGCTGCACCACACCGAGCTGCCACGGGTGGTCAACAACCTGATGCAGATTTATCGCCTGCCGCCACGCAGCCTTGAATTGGAAGTGACCGAGACCGGCCTGATGGAAGACATCAGCACCGCCGCCCAGCATTTGCTGAGCCTGCGTCGTTCCGGCGCGTTGATCGCCATTGATGATTTTGGCACCGGCTATTCGTCCCTCAGCTACCTGAAAAGCCTGCCGCTGGACAAGATCAAGATCGACAAAAGCTTCGTCCAGGACCTGCTCGATGACGACGACGATGCAACCATCGTGCGCGCCATCATCCAATTGGGCAAAAGCCTGGGCATGCAGGTGATCGCCGAAGGCGTGGAAACCGCCGAGCAGGAGGCCTACATCATTTCCGAGGGCTGCCACGAGGGCCAGGGCTACCACTACAGTAAACCGCTGCCGGCCCGGGAGCTGGCGGCGTACTTGAAACAGTCCGAGCGCAATAACGCGGCGATTCTCTGAAATAACCAACCGATACTAAATATTTCCTGCGTATAACCCTTTACACAAAATGCAAATCTTTCGCATTATGTCGCAGCTTTTGCGCCCCCCCGCGCGCCCTATCAACAACCGAAGCAGGATGTTCGCCATGATTCGTATGCCCCTGGCCACCGCCAGTCTGCTGGCCATTGCCATTTCTCTCGCCGGTTGCGGCGAAGGTAAAGACAAGGCCGCAGCAAACCAGGCGCCGACCCCGGCTGCCAGCACTACCGCTCCAGCGGCTGCCACCCCTGCCGGCCAGGTCGACGAAGCGGCCGCCAAGGCTGTGGTCGCGCATTACGCTGACATGGTGTTCGCGGTGTACAGCGATGCCGAATCCACGGCAAAAACCCTGCAAACCGCAATCGACACCTTCCTCGCCAACCCGAATGACCAAACCCTGAAAGCGGCCCGTACCGCCTGGGTAGCCGCTCGCGTACCGTACCTGCAGAGCGAAGTGTTCCGTTTCGGCAACACCATCATCGACGACTGGGAAGGCCAAGTGAACGCCTGGCCCCTGGACGAGGGCCTGATCGACTACGTCGACAAATCCTACGAGCACGCCCTGGGTAACCCAGGCGCCACCGCCAACATCATCGCCAATACCGAGATCCAGGTGGGCGAAGACAAGGTCGACGTCAAAGAGATCACCCCGGAAAAACTCGCCAGCCTCAATGAGCTGGGCGGCTCTGAAGCCAACGTCGCCACTGGCTACCACGCCATCGAATTCCTGCTGTGGGGCCAAGACCTCAACGGCACCGGCCCTGGCGCGGGCAACCGCCCGGCCTCGGACTACCTGACGGGCGATGGCGCCACCGGTGGCCACAACGAACGCCGCCGCACTTACCTGCGCGCCGTGACTCAGCTGCTGGTCAGCGACCTGGAAGAAATGGTCGGCAACTGGAAGCCCAACGTCGAAGACAACTACCGCGCCACCCTGGAGGCAGAACCTGCCACCGACGGCCTGCGCAAAATGCTGTTCGGCATGGGCAGCCTGTCCCTGGGCGAGCTGGCCGGTGAGCGCATGAAGGTTTCCCTGGAAGCCAACTCGCCGGAAGACGAGCAGGATTGCTTCAGCGACAACACGCACAACTCGCACTTCTACGATGCCAAAGGTATTCGTAATGTTTACCTGGGCGAGTACACCCGCACCGATGGCACCAAGATGACGGGCGCGAGCTTGTCGTCGCTGGTGGCCAAGGCTGACCCGGCTGCCGACACCGCGCTGAAGGCTGACCTGGCGTCGACCGAAGCGAAGATCCAGGTCATGGTTGACCACGCCAACAAGGGTGAGCACTACGACCAGCTGATTGCAGCAGGTAACGATGCGGGCAACCAGATCGTGCGTGACGCCATCGCTGCGCTGGTCAAGCAGACCGGCTCCATCGAAGCGGCTGCAGGCAAGCTGGGCATCGGCGACTTGAACCCGGATAGCGCTGATCACGAGTTCTGATCGGTGCCGTGTTGAACAAGGCGACCTTTGGGTCGCCTTTTTTGTGCGCGTTCTAGACCACCCCATCACCCTTGTGGGAGCTGGCTTGCCGGCGATGGCGGTGGGTCAGGCGGCTGAGTTGTCGAACGGCACACCCCTATCGCAGGCAAGCCAGCTCCCACAGTTGATCTTCATTGACCTCAGGCTTCAGGTTTACATGCCCTGCACCGCAGGTAGAATGGCGCCTGTCCTCCAGCACCCGAGCGAACTTCATGGCGTTGCCGACCCTACGCATCATCGGTTTCATCATCGGCATCTTCCTGATCACCCTCGCGATCGCCATGGTCGTCCCGATGGCCACCCTGGTGATCTTCGAACGCACCGCCGACCTGCCCTCGTTCCTGTGGGCCAGCCTGATCACCTTTCTCGCCGGCCTGGCGCTGGTCATCCCCGGTCGGCCCGAACACGTACACCTGCGCCCCCGCGACATGTACCTGCTGACCGTCAGTAGCTGGCTGGTGGTCTGTGTGTTCGCCGCGCTGCCGTTTTTGCTGACCCAGCACATCAGCTACACCGACTCCTTCTTTGAAAGCATGTCCGGCATCACCGCCACCGGCTCCACCGTATTGAGCGGGCTGGACAGCATGTCACCGGGCATCCTGATGTGGCGCTCGCTGCTGCACTGGCTCGGTGGTATTGGTTTTATCGGCATGGCGGTGGCGATCCTGCCGCTGCTGCGCATTGGTGGCATGCGCCTGTTCCAGACCGAATCCTCGGACCGCTCAGAAAAGGTCATGCCGCGCTCGCACATGGTGGCGCGGCTGATTGTGGCGGCGTATGTGGGCATCACCATCCTCGGCAGCCTGGCGTTCTGGTGGGCGGGGATGGGCTTGTTCGATGCGATCAACCACGCGATGTCGGCCATCTCCACCGGTGGGTTTTCCACCTCCGATGAGTCCCTGGCCCACTGGAAACAACCGGCTGTGCACTGGGTAGCGGTGGTGGTGATGATCCTCGGCAGCTTGCCGTTCACCTTGTATGTCGCCACGTTGCGCGGCAATCGGCGGGCGCTGATCAAGGATCAACAGGTGCAAGGCTTGCTGGGTTTGTTGCTGGTGACCTGGCTGGTACTGGGCACTTGGTACTGGTGGACCACCGATTTGCATTGGCTGGACGCGCTGCGTCACGTGGCGGTGAACGTCACATCAGTGGTGACCACCACCGGTTTTGCACTCGGGGACTACAGCATCTGGGGCAATTTCTCACTGATGCTGTTCTTCTACCTGGGCTTTGTCGGTGGCTGCTCGGGCTCCACGGCAGGCGGGATCAAGATTTTCCGGTTCCAGGTCGCCTATATCTTGCTCAAGGCCAACTTGAACCAGCTGATTCACCCGCGCGCGGTGATCAAGCAGAAGTACAACGGCCACCGCCTCGACGAAGAGATCGTGCGTTCGATTCTGACCTTTTCGTTTTTCTTCGCCATCACCATCTGCGCCATCGCCCTGGCCCTGTCGCTGCTCGGGCTGGACTGGATGACCGCATTGACCGGCGCCGCCAGCACCGTCTCGGGCGTGGGCCCAGGGCTGGGCGAAACCATCGGCCCGGCCGGCAACTTCGCCAGCTTGCCGGATGCGGCCAAATGGATCTTGTCGCTCGGCATGCTGCTGGGGCGACTGGAGATCATTACAGTCTTTGTTCTGTGCATCCCGGCGTTTTGGCGGCACTGACCGTCGACGTTGCCAACAACCGCGCCCGGTATTCGCCGGGCGTGGCATCGAACCAACGGCGAAACGCACGGAAGAAATTGCTCGGGTCGGCGAACCCCAACAGGTAGGCAATTTCCAGCAGGGTCATGCTCGGCTGCGCCAGGTACTGCTCGGCGAGTTCGCGGCGGGTGTCGTCGAGCAAGGTCTGGAAACTGGTGCCCTCCTCCTGCAAACGCCGCTGCAAGGTGCGCTGGGACAGGTGCAAGGTCTGGGCGACCACTTCGCGCTTGGGTTCGCCCTGGGGCAACAGACGGCACAACACCTGCCGCGCCTTATGGGTCACGCGGCTCTCGGAAAACCGCGCCAGGTATTCACCGGCAAACCGATCATGCAACAGCGCCATGGCCTCGTTGGCCGTGGGCAGCGGCGCATCCATGTCAGCCTGCTGAAAAATCAGCGCGTCATACGGCGCATTGAATTCCAGGGGCGCATGAAAAGCGTGTTTGTAAGGCGCCAAGTCCACCGGTTGACCACCTTGCAGTAAGACTTTGCGCGGGTGCAGGGTGCGCCCGGTCAACCAGCCGCACAGCGCCAAGGCGCTGGCCAGCGACGCTTCGGCGCTTTGCCGCGTGGGCGGCAGGTGGTCGCCGTGCACCGTCAGAATCAACGCATAGCCTTCGGGCAACAGGCGAAAACTCAGGTCGGCGCTTTCGGCGATGATGCGCTGGTAGCGCACCAGGCGCATAAAGCCTTCGGCCAGGGTGTTGCTGGACATCAGCGCATAACCGGCCACATGAAACGACGCCGGGCGCACCACTTTGCCCATGTTCAAGCCAATCGCCGGGTTGCCCGACAACTCCACCGCCCGCTGCCACAACCTGGTCATGGAGTCCTGTGGAAAACGCGCGTCGGGGTCACTGAGGGCGGCGTAGTCCAGGCCCAGCTGCTTGAACAAGACACGGCAATCCAGGCCGTCCATTTCCAACGCCTTGACTATACCCATCGCCCAGCTTGCAGAAGTTGTTCGTTCGCTCATGGCGTCTTCTTGAAAAAAGCAGGCTTAAACGGCAGCCAGGAAGCCAAGGATACTAAAGTGGCATCTATTGTCACTGGCTGTTACCACTGATCACTCTAGACTCAAATAAGCTCCCCGCCGAACATCTGTTGGGCGGCACCACTACCCAAGGGCCGGCCATCGTGGAAAATATCAAACAATTCAATAGCTTCGCCGAGTTCTACCCTTACTACTTGAGCGAACACGGCAACAGCACCTGCCGGCGCCTGCATTTTATCGGCACGACGCTGGTGATCGGCATTTTGGCCTATGCCATCGGCAGAGGTTCGTTAGGCCTGTTGCTGGCCCTGCCCATCGCCGGCTACAGCTTTGCCTGGATCGGCCACTTCTTCTTCGAAAAGAACCGCCCGGCGACGTTTCAACACCCCTTCTATAGCTTGCTGGGGGATTTCGTGATGTACCGCGACATGATTTTGGGCAAAGTGCCTTTCTAGTGCGCGCGTTTTACCTGTGACCTCTTGTCACTTGCTTAAAAAATGAAAATTCGTACATCCGTCGACATAAAATTCTTTTTGTCATTTTCAGTGCTGTATCCTGCCTAGGCTTTTTGAGAGCGCCAATCACACTGCGATTGATAAAACAGACCTTGCGAGGAGCGACCACGATGCACGAGATACCTAATCTCCCCTTCCCAAGCCTGCACCCAACTGAGCAGCCAACACCGCAGCACGCCAGCAACAAACAGCCTGAAGCCAAAGAAGCAAAACCAGTCGACAGCAAACGCCAAGACTGACGCCGTACCAGACCGTGTGGAAAGCGCACCATTGAGCGCTTTCCACACTGCCTGAACCCACGAGATACCCGCCATGACAGACACCCTCCCCGACACCCCCGACGCCGCTGTACTCGATGCAGCCTTGCAGATGATCGAAATCTGGAACCGCCTCAGCGCCGACAAACAAGCCCTGCTGCTCAAGCGCTTCGGCACCCAGGAAAACGCCCTGGCCGCCTTGGTGACCACACAAATGCTGGCGCCTGCCAAATCCTGATCGTTGGTTAATCTGAAGTTTTTGCTGTTTTACCGCCCCGCGAGGCGTAAGCGCCGGTATCATTAGCAGCCTATCTTTACCTGCTGCGCCAGTGGACCTCTCCCATGCCAGATACCCAGCGCCCCATGGCGGTCACGCTGCAAGTCGTTTCGATCGTGCTGTTCACCTTTATCGGTTACCTGAACATCGGCATTCCCCTGGCTGTATTGCCGGGCTATGTCCACAGTGAACTCGGCTACGGCGCGGTCATCGCCGGCCTGGTGATCAGCGTGCAATACCTGGCCACGCTGCTGAGCCGTCCCTATGCCGGCAAAATCATCGACAACCTGGGCAGCAAGCGCGCAGTGTTGATCGGTTTGGCAGGTTGCGGCCTGAGTGGCGTGTTCATGTTGCTTGCGGCGTGGTTTTCCAGCCTGCCAGCTTTCAGCCTGGTTAGCCTGCTGATTGGGCGACTGGTACTGGGCAGCGCGGAAAGCCTGGTGGGTTCGGGCGCCATCGGCTGGGGCATTGGCCGGGTCGGCGCCGCCAACACAGCCAAAGTTATTTCGTGGAACGGCATCGCCAGTTACGGCGCGCTCGCCGTCGGCGCACCGCTTGGGGTGGTGCTGGTCAGTCATTTGGGGCTGTGGAGCATGGGCGTCAGCATCATTCTGCTGGCAGTGGTAGGCGTGCTGCTGGCCTGGAACAAGGAAGCGGCGCCGATTGTGGCCGGGGTGCGCTTGCCGTTCATGAATGTGCTGGGCCGGGTGTTGCCCCACGGCTGCGCGCTGGCGTTGGGCTCGATCGGCTTTGGCACCATCGCGACGTTTATCACCCTGTATTACACCACCCAGCACTGGGACAACGCGGTGTGGGCACTGAGCCTGTTCGGCGCCAGCTTTATCGGCGCGCGCCTGCTGTTCGGCAATTTGATCAACCGTATCGGCGGCTTTCGCGTGGCGATTGCCTGCTTGTCGGTGGAAATCCTCGGCCTGCTGTTGTTGTGGCTGGCGCCGGATGCGCACTTGGCACTCGCTGGCGCGGCGTTGAGCGGGTTCGGCTTTTCGCTGGTGTTTCCGGCGCTGGGGGTGGAGGCGGTCAACCTGGTGCCGGCCTCCAGCCGCGGGTCGGCAGTGGGGGCTTACTCGCTGTTTATCGACTTGTCGTTGGGCATCACCGGCCCGCTGGCAGGTGCGGTGGCGGCAGGCTTCGGCTTTGCATCGATCTTCCTGTTCGCCGCCCTCGCCGCTGCAGGTGGCTTGCTGCTGAGCGTGTACCTGTACCGGCAAGCGCCCAAGGCCCGCGAGGGGCGTGACGCCTAGAAGTCGACCTTGCCGCGCCCGGCCTTGATGCTGCCGCGCTTGGTCTTGGATTCCAGGCGACGCTTCTTTGAGCCCAAAGTAGGTTTGGTCGGGCGGCGCTTCTTCTCGACCTTGGTGGCGCTGAGGATCAGCTCAACCAAACGCTCCAGTGCATCGGCGCGGTTCTGTTCCTGAGTTCGATATTGCTGGGCCTTGAGCACCAGCACGCCTTCACTGGTGATACGGCTGTCACGCAACGCCAGCAGCCGCTCTTTGTAGAAGTCCGGCAGCGACGACGCCGGAATATCAAACCGCAAGTGCACCGCACTCGACACCTTGTTGACGTTCTGCCCACCGGCGCCCTGGGCGCGAATGGCGGTCAGCTCGATCTCGGCGTCGGGCAGCTGCACGTTGTTGGAAATTACCAGCATCACTCAAAAACCTTAGGCAACGGACAAACCCAATTCGGATAACAGCATCGACGCCTGGGCTTTGGAAATCACGGCGCCTTTGAACAGTTTGGCATCATTGAGGCGAAAGCCGCTCAAATCCGCACCGCGCAAGTCGGCACCGGCAAAGTTGGCGCCGTTGATGCGGGCATGAGCGAGGCTGCAATCGATCAGTTCGGCCTTGCGAAAGTCAGCATCCGACAAGTCGCTGTCGGAGAAATCCAGGTTATTGAGCACCGTGCGGGCAAACGACAGGCCGGACAGAAACGCGCTGTTGAGCCGGGTTTCGCTGAAGCTCAACCCCAAGGACGCGCAGTGGGTAAAGTTGGCGCCGGTCAGCTTGCAGTGGGCAAAGCTGGCCTGGGACAGTTTGCTGCGCTGCCAGCGAGTGTTGTTCAAGTCGCAGCTGTGGAACTGCGCTTCCAGCAGGTTCGCCGCTTCGAATATGGCGTGAGCGGCGCGGCAACGGGTCCATTGAGTGCCTTCCAGACGCGACCCCAGGAAGGAAGTCTGGACCAGTATGCAACGCTCGAACACCCAATGGTCCAGCGCCATTCGCGATAGATCCGCCCCGCTCAAGTCCACGCCAATCAGGCGCAGTGGCCCGCCGTGCTGGTTGATCAGGTCTTCCAGATCATCGCGCTGCAAGCTGCCGCCGTCGATGTCGGTGTGCTGCATGGGGCCTCCGGGTGACTGATGGACTTGATTGGCGGCAGAGTCTAACCCGTCTGGCTAGGAACTCGATGAGCACGAGAAAATTCGAACCGGAGAAAAATCAGGAAATGCAGAAAAAATGCAGCTAACTTTATTATTAGCTATATTGGTCGCCTATCAGCATCCTCAACTGCGGGTTTTCTGCATGTTAATCGAATTTTCTGTCAGCAATTATCGTTCCTTTAGAGACAGACAAACCCTTTCAATGGTGGCCTCGCCTCGCCTAGGTAAAAAACGAAATGTCTTTGACCCCAAGCTCGTAGGAGACACTCTACCGAAGCTTCTGAAAGTCGCCGCCATTTATGGGCCTAACGCCTCTGGCAAGTCAAATCTCATAAAAGCACTAAACTTGATATCTGACCTGCTTGGCAAACCACCAGCAGAACGTGATTCAATTGGCGTTCAATCGTTTCGATTCGACGCAGAATTAAGTGCGCAACCTAGCTGTTTCGAAACACATTTCATCGAGAGCGGCGTTCGATATCAATATATATTGTCGGCGACTTCACAACGTGTACTCGAGGAATCACTAAGTTTCTATCCAAAAGGAAAAGAAACGCTCCTTTACTCAAGAAAGTACGATACTGAACTAGGTGAAGTCTATAAAATAGGCGACCAACTGGAGGGAGGTGACATTGTCCATGACGCTTGGAAACAACTGACCGGACCAAAGACTCTTTTCTTGGCACAGGCCGTCCGAAACAGTAGCGAAAAACTAAATCAGTTAAAAAAACCCTATAACTGGTTTCGAAATTCGACAGTATGCATCGCTCAAGACAGCATGAACGATTGGTCATTAATGTCACGATCAGTTCTCATGCGAGATCCAAAAAAAATAGATAACCTTAAGGAATTCTTACAACGGGCAGACATCCCTATTACTAATGTCAGGTTTGAGCAGAGTGACAAGTCAAAGAGCAAAATAGGCCCTGACGCAGCCTTTAACGATTATGTAGAAGCTATAAAAAACGATTCAAAAACAAAAATCACCCACACAACCTCACTGGGTGAGGCTGAGTTCGACTTCGATGACGAGTCTGGTGGCACGCAAAACCTGATGGGCTTTTGGCTACCTTGGATTACACTTTGCGAGGCTACAAACGGCGGCGTTGTAATCGTAGATGAATTGGATAGTAGCTTGCACCCTAAAATCGTTGAGCGCTTAGTTCAGGATCATTTAAAAAGCGAGGTAAATTCTCAGTTAATATTTACCACGCATGACACCCACCTAATGAATACAAAACTTTTGAGAAGAGATCAATTTTGGGTCACTGAACGCGATACCACCGGCGCAACCCAAATTTTCTCCATACACGACTTTCAAGGAAGAGACAGTGAGGATATCGAAAAACGTTACTACGAAGGTCGTTATCGCGGTTTGCCGATACTCAGCAGGAGCTAACAATGGCTCGTACAGCTGACTCATTTCGTAGAAGAGAACCCAGGTTTCAGCAGCAACCAACAGTACTGGTCATCTGTGAAGACCTACAGTCCAGCAAGGTTTATCTTGAGGACGCCGCCATGCACTTTCGATCTCATGCAGAGATCGAAATCATGCACTGCGGCGTCACCCACCCCAAGGGAATCGTTGAGTATGCAATCGAGCGGCAGCGAAAATTCGACAAAGTTTTCTGTGCCATTGATCGGGATACACACGAATCATTTGACGATGCCATCCGGCTTTCAAAGGCACACGACAAAATAACGATCATCGCGTCATACCCCTGCTTCGAATATTGGCTACTGCTGCATTTCGGCTACACGCGTAAACCTTATTCACGCTCAGGCAAGCATTCAGCAGGTGATCGTGTCGGGGCAGATTTGCGCACCAAGCCTGGAATGGCGGACTACGCCAAGTCGGGCTTGAAGGGCTACTTTAGAATGCTGGTAGGCGAGCCATTCGAGAACGCGCGTAAGCTGGCGCCGAAGAGCTTGCAGGATGCACTCAAGAGCGGCGATAGAAATCCAAGTACCGAAATTCATCTGCTGATGGATGAGTTTGAGGCTATCTCAAAGCCCAAAGAACTGTAAAACCCTGAAAAAACAAACCCAACGCTAAAGTCGGGTTTGTCATTCAAACTGGGCTGTTTCACTCCACGACTGGAGTGACCACTCCCAGCCGCTCATTTGCCTTGCGCTTGTTCTTGATCCAGTAACACACCGCCATGAACGCCACCCACACCGGGATTGCGTACACCGAGCGGTCGATGCCCGGGATCATCAACATGGTCCCCAGGATAAACACCACGAATGCCACGCAGATGATATTGCCGTACGGATACCACAACGCCTTGAACAACGGCACCTGGCCGGTGCGGTTCATGTGCTGGCGGAACTTGAAGTGCGAGAAGCTGATCATCGCCCAGTTGATCACCAGTGTGGCCACGACCAGCGACATCAGCAGTTCCAGCGCGTGTTGCGGGATCAGGTAGTTCATCAGCACCGCCACCAGCGTGATCGCCGCCGAGGCCAGAATCGAACGTACCGGCACGCCACGCTTGTCGATCTTCGCCAAGGCTTTCGGCGCATCGCCTTGCTCAGCCATGCCCAACAGCATGCGGCTGTTGCAGTAGGTGCCGCTGTTGTACACCGACAGCGCCGCGGTCAGCACCACGAAGTTGAGGATGTGCGCGGCGGTGTTACTGCCTAGCATCGAGAACACCTGCACGAATGGGCTACCGCTGTAAGCATCGCCGGACGCGTTGAGAGTCGCCAGCAGGCTGTCCCACGGTGTCAGCGACAACAACACCACCAGTGCGCCGATGTAGAAAATCAGGATGCGGTAGATCACCTGGTTGATTGCTTTTGGGATCACGGTGCGTGGCTGGTCGGCTTCGGCAGCGGTAAAACCGAGCATTTCCAGGCCGCCGAACGAAAACATGATGATCGCCATGGCCATGACCAAGCCACCGACGCCGTGGGGGAAGAAGCCGCCGTGATCCCACAGGTTACTCACCGAGGCCTGCGGGCCGCCACTGCCGCTGACCAACAAGTAGCTGCCCAGGGCGATCATGCCGACGATGGCCACCACCTTGATAATGGCAAACCAGAATTCGGCCTCACCGAAGACTTTGACGTTGGCCAGGTTGATCAGGTTGATCAGCACGAAGAACGCCGCCGCCGAGACCCAGGTCGGGATCTCCGGCCACCAGTAGTGCACGTATTTGCCGACGGCGGTCAGCTCGGACATACCCACCAGAATGTACAAAATCCAGCAATTCCAGCCCGACAGGAAGCCGGCGAAACCGCCCCAGTACTTGTGGGCAAAATGGCTGAAGGAACCGGCGACCGGCTCTTCGACGATCATTTCGCCGAGCTGGCGCATGATCATGAAGGCAATAAAGCCGCAGATGGCATAACCCAGGATCATCGACGGGCCGGCGGATTTGAGCACTCCGGCCGAGCCCAGGAACAGGCCGGTGCCGATGGCGCCACCGAGGGCGATCAACTGGATATGCCGATTTTTCAGGCCGCGTTTCAGCTCGCCTGAAGAGGAATGGGGTCCACTCATGAAAAGGGTCTCACGCAAGGTTTGATGATGTTGAATGCACGTTGCTGTCTTGAATGTCGACTCAAGCAGCGCCGCTCAAACCCCAGCGCAGGCACCAGGAGTACAGCGTCTTTCTAACGGTCATGCGTCACCTGTTTGTTTTTATCTGTGACGAAATCGAACCCGTCCGGCTCGTGGTCGGGCGGAGTGATCAGGGCGGGTAAGCCCTGGGTCTTGGCCTTTTGCGTGGGTACGCAAGGGGGGTCACAGTAAAACGCGGCGCATTGTACATCGCTCGACAGCTTCTGACCGCCCCCGCAGAGCGCCCGCGACAATCTGTCAGGTAATCCTTACAGCAAGACGCCAACTAGAAATGACTGGCCGATAGCGTAAATTTCACGTTACACCCCGTAAACCCTGCGTTACAGACAGCTCAATCCGTCAGCCACCAAAAAATTGTCGGCAGGAAATTTCTGATCAATCGGTTCAGCCAGCCCTCTGTTTTTTCTGGAAAAACATAAGTGGCTAAAAAACAGAAGAAAAAATCCAAATGAAACCGTGTCAATAAATTTTTTGCATTCTGAAACACTCTCGCCTAGGTTCTTCCACTTGCCCAGCGAAGCCCGCTGGCAAGCCGTTCTCAAACAACGTCCTCTAGGAGATACACCATGCAAGCACTGGAAAACGACCTGGAAACCGAACTGCAACTCGACGATTGGTTTGAAGCGCCGACCCATGAGGCCGCCGTTGAAATGATGCAAGCTGATGCCGTTGTGCCGTTTGGCACTGCGATGTGGCCTTTCTAACACCCGGCAGGCATCCGGCAGATGCAGTGCACTGCATCTGCCTCCTTACCCAAGGCACACAAGGACACACGTCATGGACAAGGCCCGCGCCGTCGAACACTTTCTCTACTACCTCGCGCACCACCCGGCCCTCAACGGCCTGAGCCACCCTACCGTGCTGCTGGGCCATACCGAGCGCTACGACGCCATCGCCCAGGCGATCACCCACGGCAGCGCCGCCCGTTTTAATTTCCAGGTACAGCGCCTGGACCTGGCCGCCAGCGAGACCCTGGCCCACGCCATCGAAACCTGCGACCTGTACCTGTTTCTCTACGACTCCTCGACCTTGCCCAACCCACGCGCCGAAGGCCCGGACTTTATCCGCGCGCTGCAAGGCGTGATGGCTGAGCACTGGAAGAAATCCCTGTTGTTCAAGGATTATGGCGACTACTTCTACGACACCTTCAGCGTCGAGCCACAGCGCATCGCCGACCTCAACGCCACGCTGATCCGGCGCATGTCCCAGGCCAACGTGCTGAGCTTCACCGACAAACACGGCTCACGCCTGGAAGCGCCGATGAGCAGCATCAAGAAGTGGACCAATATCAACGGCGTCGGCAACCACGACCTGGCGCCGGGTGAAATCGCCACCCACAGCGAGGCGATCAACGGCCAAGTGCGGTTTGTGGGCACCTTCCTCAGCACTATCCCGTTTGCGCGCAAGTACGGCGTACTGCAATCACCGCTGGAGCTGTGGATCGAAAACTCGACAATTTGCAGCGTGGCCAGCGAGGTGCCGGGGCTGGCGGATGACTTCAACAAATACCTGAATGCCAACCCGTCCAATCGCCGCGTGGAGGAATTGGGGATTGGCACCAATGAAGGGGTCAAGGATTTGTATGCGCGTAACGCCGGGTTCGAGGAGCGCCATTGCGGTTTGCACCTGGGCTTGGGTGGCGGGCAGAAAGGCAGCCATCACTTGGACCTGATCTTTGCCAGCGGCGTTTTGGCGCTGGATGACACGCCGGTGTTTGATGGGACGTTTGCGTTCTAGCAAAAACATCAGTATCACAGAGATTCCTGTGGGAGCCGGGCTTGCCCGCGATGGCGCAGGGTCAGTTGGCCCATTTGTCGCCTGACCCACCGCCATCGCAGGCAAGCCAGCTCCCACAGTTGATTGCATTTCAAAATGAGAGCAAAAAAAAACGCCAACCCTGAGGTTGGCGTTTTTTTGTGCCGCACTTACATCACTGCGGCTTCTTGCGACCAAAACCAGGACGCTGACCGGAACCGGCCGGTGCGCCACGGCGCTTGCCCGACGGCTCATCGGCGACCAGCTTCAGGCCTGGGCGCTTTTTCGGCGCGGGCTTGGCTGGGCGCTTGGTGTTGGCGCTGTCGGCTGGGCGGTCGGATGCCGGAGCACCACGGCCTTCGCCACGGTTGCCGCGACCACCGCTTGGTGCTTCACCACCACGGGCAGGACGCGGGGTGCGTGGCGCACGCTCGCCTTCCTGACGGGATGGCGCCGTTGGGCGACGCTCGCCTTCGATGTGCGGCTCACGGGAGATACGACCACCGGTAGCCGGAGCATTCAGCGCCGGGCGCAAGGTGCGGGCAACACGTTCGGTACGGGCCACAGGGCGCGACGATTTACGCTGCATACGCTCAAGCTTGTCTTTGCTCTTGGCGTTCATCTGCGGCATGGCAACCGGCGTCAGGCCAACTTCGGCGCTGAGGATGTCGACTTCGTACTGGCTCATTTCGCGCCAGCGGCCCATCGGCAGGTCGGAGTTCAGGAACACCGGACCGAAACGCACGCGCTTCAGGCGGCTAACCACCAGGCCCTGGGATTCCCACAGGCGACGCACTTCACGGTTACGGCCTTCCATCACCACGCAGTGATACCAGTGGTTGAAGCCTTCGCCGCCTGGCGCCTGCTTGATGTCGGTGAACTTGGCCGGGCCGTCTTCAAGGACTACGCCGGCTTTCAAGCGCTCGATCATCTCGTCATCGACTTCACCGCGTACACGCACGGCGTATTCACGGTCCATCTCGTAGGACGGGTGCATCAGGCGGTTGGCCAGCTCACCGTCGGTGGTGAACATCAGCAAGCCAGTGGTGTTGATGTCCAGACGGCCAATGTTGATCCAGCGGCCTTCTTTGGGCTTGGGCATCTTGTCGAACACGGTCGGACGGCCTTCCGGGTCGTCACGGGTGCAGATCTCGCCGTCGGGCTTGTTGTACATGATCACGCGGCGCACCGATTCGGCGGCCTCTTCACGCTTGATGACTTTGCCATCAATGGTGATTGCATCGTGCAAATCGACGCGCTGGCCAAGGGTGGCTTCAACGCCGTTGACCTTGATGCGCTTCTGGGTGATCCAGGCTTCGACGTCGCGGCGCGAGCCCACGCCGATACGCGCCAGCACCTTCTGCAGTTTTTCGCCTGCTGGGCCGATTTCCTGGCTGTCGTTCTGGTCTTGGTCGTTCATCTTAAGCACCTCCCGGTGGGTCGATTCAGGCGTGGCCTGAAGAGTGTTGAAAGCGGGGCTTCTGGCGAATACGTCGCCGAAGGGTCGCGAATCATACGCGCATGGCGTGCGTTGCGCATCACAGACTAGTCGATAAGGCCCAAGTCATTTGCTTTTCCGCCGACCGGTGGCGCCCAGGGCCAGCAATCTCAGTTCGGCTTGCGCCAGAACCGTGCGTCTGTCGACTTTGTCGAGTTTCTTCCAGGCGCGGATTTCACGCTTGCTGCGCCCGCAGCCGACACAAATGTCATCGGTGAATTTGCAAATGCTGATGCAGGGGTCCTTGGTGGAGCTCATGGGAATCCTCTGAGTTCGGCCCCGCGCCAAGCGTGGGGCCGATCAAAATGCAGGTGCCCAGGGCCGGTCGTATGGCCTGTATCAGGGCAAGCGCTTGACGCTGAATAACTTACCCTCCTTGGACAGTTTGCCTTGCCAGTCTGCTCCGTTGCACTTCAACTTAACCCAGACCGGAATCGTAGTTCCGTCATCATCCTTGAATTCCGTGGGTTTGCAGCCCTGTGGTAACGCGTTCTTATTACCGATCCACAACGCGTCAGAGGAACCTGGGCGATAATACACAGGGCGCTCGACGCCCTTTCTGATGCTTAGGCCGATTGCGCCGGTGGGCGCGGCACCCGCGACAATATTGACGCTGTCGTCCTTGACGCCCTTGTCGTCAACGTAAGGATTATAAGTCGCGGCCACCGCATAAGCGGAGGAGAAAACTGCCGAGCCGATTAAAGCCATCGCGCCCAGCGAAGCCATGAAGTGTTTACGCGTGTTTTTCATGATGGGTCATCCATGTCAAAAGAGAAGGGAATACGACCACCACGAATGAAACGGCACAGGCGCAATGGCGTTCAGCGAGTAAACGCCCAGCGCCATTGCGAAACAACTGTCAGATCTAACAGGTAACGCGCGTGCCATGGCGCGCGTTGACGGCTCGGACCTGCGGGTGAATCAGGGTTCGAACGAGCGGCGCTCGTTTTCGATGGCTTCGGCCAAGGCTTGTGCTTCAGCCTCTTCATCAGTCAATTCGGGTTGTCCCAAGGCGGCGACGGCGGCCAGGAGCTTTTCACGCGCTTGGGCAACGCCGAGGATGTCTTCCTCTGGTTCAGGTTCAGGCTCGGGTGCCGGGTCAGCTTCAATATCGACTTCAGGCTGAGTTTCAGCGCTGGCCTGGGCGTCAGGCTCGGCTGCACCATCGCGCAGCAAGTCATCGAAGTCGGTTTTGATGCCCTGCTCCATATCGTCCAGTTCCAGCAACAACGTGTGGAAGCTGGTTTCGTCCTTAGGCTCCTCCGGCTCGGCCGTGGCGTCGGCGAGTTCCTGCAGGCTGGCCGGGACCGGTGCGTCGTCGAAGTCGAGCACAGGCTCGGCTTCCATCTCGCGCAGCTCAGCCAACGGCGGCAGGTCATCCAGGTTTTTCAGGTTGAAGTGGTCGAGGAACACCTTGGTGGTGGCGAACATTGCCGGCTTGCCGGGCACGTCGCGGTAACCGACGATGCGGATCCACTCGCGCTCCAGCAGCGTCTTGACGATATGGCTGTTGACCGCCACGCCCCGTACATCCTCGATCTCGCCCCGCGTGATCGGCTGGCGATAGGCGATCAGCGCCATGGTCTCCAGCATCGCCCGTGAATAACGCTGCGGGCGCTCTTCCCACAAGCGGCCGACCCACGGGGAAAACTTCTCACGAATCTGCAGGCGATAACCCGACGCCACTTCGCGCAGCTCAAAGGCGCGGCCCTCGCAAGACTTGCGCAAAATCTCCAGCGCTTTCTTGAACACCGGCGGTTCAGGGCGCTCGGCCTCTTCAAAGAGTTCGAACAGGCGCTCCAGTGATTGCGGTTTACCCGAGGCCAGGAGAAAGGCTTCCAGCAGCGGCGCCAGTTCGCGCGGTTCAGTCAAATTCATCGATTCAGCTCTTTATTCGGCTCGCGCCCGCACGTGGATAGCCGCAAAAGGCTCATTCTGGACCAGCTCGACCAAGGATTCCTTGACCAGTTCGAGGATCGCCATAAAGGTCACCACCACCCCCAGGCGCCCTTCCTCTTTGGTGAACAGTTCGACAAAGGGTACAAACCCTCCACCTTTGAGGCGTTCGAGCACATCGCTCATGCGCTCACGGGTCGACAGGGCCTCGCGGCTGACCTGGTGGCTTTCAAACATATCGCCACGGCGCAGTACTTCAGCCATGGACATCAGCAATTCTTCCAGGCTGACGTCCGGCAGCAGCTTGCGCGCCCGCGCCTCCGGGGCGTCAAGCTTGGGCACTACCACATCACGGCCAACGCGGCTCAAGCCGTCAATGCCTTCGGCGGCGGCCTTGAAACGCTCGTACTCTTGCAGGCGGCGGATCAGTTCGGCGCGCGGGTCATCCTCTTCGGCTTCGATGGTCTCCGAGCGCGGCAACAGCATGCGCGACTTGATCTCGGCGAGCATCGCGGCCATCACCAGGTACTCAGCGGCCAGCTCCAGGCGCACCGACTGCATCAGCTCGACATAACCCATGTATTGGCGGGTGATTTCCGCCACCGGGATATCCAGGATGTTGATGTTCTGCTTGCGGATCAGGTACAGCAGCAAGTCCAGCGGGCCCTCGAAGGCTTCAAGAAAGACCTCCAGGGCGTCCGGCGGAATGTACAAATCCAGGGGCATTTCCATGACCGCCTGGCCATACACCATGGCAAAGGGCAGTTCCTGCTGGGCGCCGGCCTGGCTGTCGACAGTCTCCACGACCGACATTCAGGCCTCGACCATAAATGGCGTCGGGTCGCCGCAGCCCACACGCACCACTTCCGGCTCGCCGTCGGCCAGGTTGATCACGGTGGAGGCTTTGTTGCCGCCGTAGCCGCCGTCAATGATCAGGTCGACGTGTTTTTCCAGCAGGCGGCGCATTTCGTAGGGGTCGTACAGCGGCTCTTCTTCACCGGGCAGAATCAACGACACACTCATCAACGGCTCACCCAGTTCCGCCAGCAACGCCAGGGCAATCGGGTGTTCCGGCACACGCAAGCCGATGGTGCGCTTCTTCGGGTGCAGCAACAGGCGCGGCACTTCGCGTGTGGCGTTCAGAATAAAGGTGTAAGGCCCCGGCGTGTGGGCCTTGAGCAGGCGGAACGTGCCGGTGTCAACTTTGGCGAACAGCCCCAGCTGGGACAGGTCGCTGCAAATCAGCGCAAAGTTGTGGTTCTTGTCCAGGTCACGCAGGCGTCTTACCCGCTCAACCGCGCTTTTATCGCCGATCTGGCAACCAATCGCGTAGGACGAGTCCGTTGGATAGATCACCACGCCACCGGCGCGGATGATCTCCACGGCCTGTTTAATCAGGCGCGCTTGAGGGTTTTCCGGATGAATCTGGAAGAATTGACTCACGTGTTCTACCTGTTCAGACGGTGGCAATAATGGGGTCATGCTTGAATCGCCCCCACAACAGCGGCAGATCTTCCGGGACCTGGCGGTACTCGCCAATCTCGGACCAGCCGCCTGGGCCATGAAAATCACTGCCGGCGCTGACCAGCAGACCAAATTCGCGGGCAAGAATCGCCAGGCTGCCCACCTGTTCGGCGGGTTGGTGCCCGTTGACCACTTCGATTGCGTGGCCGCCCGCTCCAATATAGTCGCCAATCAGCTTGCGGCGCTTGCTGCGGGTGAAATCGTAATGCCAGGGATGCGCCAGGCTCACCCAGGCCCCAGAGGCCCGCAGGGTCCCGACCGTGTCTTCCAACGTCGGCCAGTGTTGCTTGACGTCGCCCAACTTGCCGGCCCCCAGCCATTTACGAAAGGCCTCGGCGCGGTCTTTAACAAAACCCTCACGCACCATCCAGTCGGCAAAGTGCGGGCGGGCCGGTGCATTGCCGCTGTCACCCAGTTCCTGCTGGATGGCGCGAGCGCCCTCAAGGGCATTGGGCATGCCTTTAAGGCTGAGTTTGCGGCTTATTTCTTCGGACCGCAGCCAGCGGCCATCGTGCAATTGGGCGATGGCGGCGACTAACGCCGGGGCGTTTTGATCAAAGCCGTAGCCAAGCACATGAATGGTGGCGCCGCCCCAGGTGCAGGACAGTTCCACGCCGTTGACCAGTTGCATACCCAACGCATGCGCCGCTGTGCGGGCCTCATCGAGGCCTTCGAGGGTGTCGTGGTCGGTCAACGACAGGACTCGCACGCCTTTTTCAAACGCACGCGCAACCAGTACCGCGGGCGCCAGGGCGCCGTCGGAGGCTGTGCTATGGCAATGCAAATCAACATTCACGGGGTTATGTAACCTCAAGTCAGCTGGCGCTTTCGCTACCAAGGATGTTTGTTATTATGCCGCCACATCCAGCTTCTGGCTCTTACTGTGAAACAATTCATCGACTTCATCCCGCTGTTGCTGTTTTTCATCGTTACCAAACTCGACCCCAGGGTCATCGAAATCGCCGGTCACCCGCTGTCGTTCGGGGGCATCTACAGTGCCACCGCCGTGCTGATCATCAGCTCTATCGTGGTCTACGGCGCTATCTTCATCTCCCAGCGCAAGCTGGAAAAAAGCCAATGGCTGACCCTCATCGCCTGCCTGGTATTCGGCGGCCTGACCCTGGCCTTCCACAGCGAAACCTTCCTTAAATGGAAAGCCCCCGTGGTGAACTGGCTGTTCGCCCTGGTCTTTATCGGCAGCCACTTCATCGGTGATCGCCTGCTGATCAAGCGGATCATGGGCCACGCGCTGACCCTGCCGGAGCCGGTGTGGACACGTTTGAACGTGGCCTGGATCGTGTTTTTCCTGTTCTGCGGCGCCGCCAACCTGTTCGTGGCCTTTACCTTCCAAGCCTACTGGGTCGACTTCAAAGTCTTCGGCAGCCTGGGCATGACCGTATTGTTCCTGATCGGCCAAGGCATTTACCTGTCGCGCCATCTGCATGACACCACCCCAACCACGCCGAAAACCGAGGATTGAAATGCTCTACGCCATCATTGCAACCGACGTTGCCAACTCACTGGAAAAACGCCTGTCTGTGCGCCCGGCCCACGTCGAGCGCCTGAAACAGCTGCAAGCCGAAGGCCGTATTGTGCTGGCCGGCCCGCATCCTGCGGTTGACAGCAATGACCCGGGCGATGCCGGTTTCACCGGCAGCCTGATCGTCGCCGAGTTTGCCTCCCTGGCCGACGCCCAGGCCTGGGCCAAAGCCGACCCGTATGTGACGGCGGGCGTCTACGCCGATGTAGTGATCAAGCCGTTCAAACAAGTCCTGCCTTAAGCGAGCTGTCTTGAGTGAAGTCGCGCCGAACCAATTGCGTCCGGCGCGCTCCTAATTGCTCATTATTCCCGGTAACCTGCCGACAACGTTCTGAATATTCGTGTGGAATCAGGAGTTCCGATGCGCTTACGTCAGTTGTGTCTGTTGGCAGTGTTAACGATCGGGGCTACGGCCCACGCTGAAGAAACCTCGAACACCGGCAGCTCCACGCCCCTGTCCTTGAGTGCCGGCAGCCAGATCACCGAGTTGCAGCAACGTTTAAAAGAAAGCGAACGGCTGCGTGAAGAACTGAGCAAGCAACTGCAAACCGCAGACGCTGCCCGCGAAAGCGCCCAACTGAGTCGCTTGCGCCAAGAGAACCAACGCCTGGCCCAGCAACTCAAAGATTCACAGGGCGGTGCCTTGACCCGCTGGCTGACCGAGCAACAGCAGTGGTTCGTCACCGGTGGGGCCGTCGCACTGATCGCCTTGCTGTGCGGGATCTTCGCCAGCGGTGGGCACCGTCGCCGTCGACAATGGCTAAATTGAGTGAGTCATGAGCGAGCTGTTACTGATAGATGATGACCAGGAGCTCTGTGAGCTGCTGACCAGTTGGCTTAGCCAGGAAGGTTTCCAGGTGCGCGCCTGTCACGATGGCTTGAGCGCGCGCAAAGCCTTGGCCGACAGCGCGCCTGCGGCGGTGGTACTCGACGTGATGCTGCCCGATGGCAGTGGCCTGGAGTTGCTCAAGCAATTGCGTAACGATCATCCGGAATTGCCTGTGCTGATGCTCTCGGCGCGTGGCGAACCACTGGATCGCATTCTCGGCCTGGAACTGGGCGCCGACGATTACCTGGCCAAGCCCTGCGATCCACGCGAACTGACGGCCCGCCTGCGCGCCGTATTGCGCCGCAGTCACCCGGCAGCCGTGTCTACCCAGTTGGAACTCGGCGACCTGTGTTTCAGCCCGGTGCGCGGGGTGGTCACCATTGATGAGCAGGAATTTGCTCTCACTGTCTCTGAAAGCCGCCTGCTCGAAGCTTTGCTGCGCCAGCCTGGTGAGCCGCTGGACAAGCAGGAACTGGCGCAGATTGCCTTGGGCCGCAAGCTGACGCTTTATGATCGTAGCCTGGACATGCATGTGAGCAACCTGCGCAAGAAGATCGGCCCACACGCGGACGGCCGGCCGCGGATTGTGGCGTTGCGTAGTCGCGGGTACTACTACAGTCTTTGAGCCTCGCGTGGTTTGCTTGTGGGGCTTGAGGTTGGGGGCATATCCGTTATTTGGGTGATGGCCTCTATTGGTTCCGCTCTTACAGCGGGTCACTTTTGAAAAGAGCCCAAAAGTAACCAAAAGGCTCTTGCCCCACCACTCGGCACCTCGCCTCCGGCTCGGTGTGCCCTCACGCAGGCTTTGGAGCGGGGGCCGCCGCGATGGGCCATCCTTGGCCCAGCGCGGCTAAACCGGCGTCCTGCCGGTTTACCCCCGCTCCAAAGCCTGCGTTCGGCCAGCGTGGTTGACGGGGCGCCTAAGATCAAAATCAAGATCAAAATCTACAGCACGGCGGCCTAGTAGCCGACCTGAGTGGTTAGATCAAAAGCAAATGCGAGGCGGCCTGACAGCCGACCTGTTTACTGAAGCTGTTCTCGGTCTAATTGTGGGAGCGGGCTTGCTCGCGAATGCGGTGTGTCAGTCAGTGTATTTATAACTGACCCACCGCCTTCGCGAGCAAGCCCGCTCCCACATTTTGGAGCTCAGTACATCAGGTAGATGTGTGTACTCGGTCAAAGGTGGGAGCTGGCTTGCCTGCGAAGGCATCAACTCGGTGTACCTGATGTACCGAGGTGTCTGCATCGCAGGCAAGCCAGCTCCCACACAAAAGCAGCTCTGCTTCTGATCTGTTTTTGCTCTGCTGTTGCCCTGCTTTTGCTTCAACCACTCAGGTCGGCTACTAGGCCGCCGTGCTGTAGATTTTGATCTTGATCTGACAGGCCCCGTTAACCACGATGGCCGCACGCAGGCTTGAATCCGTGGGTAACCCGGCAGGACGCCGGTTTAGCCGCGCTGGGCCAGGGATGGCCCATCGCGGCGACCCGCGGAACCGGGCCTTCGTTCTGGCATGCCGAGCCTAAGCGAGGCACCGAGTGGTGGGGCAAAGACCTTTTGGTTACTTTTGGCTGGGCCGGCATTCCGGGCGTTTGCCAAAAGTGACCCGCTGTAAGAGCGGAACCATAGGCGGCCGTTACCGCAGCAACGGATATGTACTCAAGTTTTGTCAGCTTCCACCAAAACTCTCTTTACCCAAGCTTTACCCACACCTGACCGCCGCTGACCTTGATCTCCGTAATCTACTCACATCCGGACTCACCGGAATAGAGACAGGAGAATCACCATGCGCAAGACCCTTATCGCTCTGATGTTCGCCACTGCCCTGCCCACCGTTGCCATGGCCGCCATGCCAGAAGGCCCAGGCCCGATGGGCGGCCCTGAAGGCCACATGATGGGTGGCCCAGGCCACGGCGGTGAACACGGTCCGCGTGGCAAAGGCGGCCCATTCAGCCAGCTCGACCTGAGCCGCGAACAGCGCGAGCAAATCGGCAAACTGATGGGCGAACAATGGCACGGCCGCAAAGAGATCGTGCGCAAGTACCTGGACAAACTGCCGGCCGCTGACCAGCAAGCCATGAAAAACGACATGGCCGCCGCCAAGCAGAAAACCCAGGCCGACATCCGCGCCGTGCTGAAACCCGATCAACAGAAGAAATTCGACGAGATCGTCAAGAAACAAGCCGAGCGCCGTGCCGAGTGGAAGGAATTCCAGGCCTGGAAAGCCCAACAGCCGCAAAAAGCGCAATAATGCGTTAGCTTCACTCCCCCAGCCCAGTGGCTCGCGCCGCTGGGCTTTTCCTGCTTGAGGGTTTCCTGTGCGTTCATTGTTCTGGCGCATCCTGGCCAGTTTCTGGTTGGCCATCGCCTTGGTTGCCGGGTTGTCGATCCTGCTTGGGCACATGCTCAACCAGGATGCCTGGATTCTCAGCCGCCACCCCGGCCTCAACAACCTGGCGCAGGAGTGGACGCAACTCTACGAAGCCCAGGGCGAGGACGCTGCCCAGGATTTGCTGCAACAACGCAAACGCCAGTACCACATCGACGTGCAGGTGCTCAATGAAAGCGGCGAGCCAGTGGTGCGCGGCACTTTCCCGCGGCGTGCTGCGGCCTTTGAGGCCCGGCAGAATGACAACAAAGACGGCCACCTGCCCTGGCGCCGCCTGACCGCCGAGTACACCAGCGAAAAAACCGGTGACACTTACCTGCTGATCTACCGCATCCCGCACCCGGAACTGGACGAATGGCACCGCAGCAGCCTGACGTGGCCGTTGAGCGCGCTGACGATTGCGCTGGTGGTGCTGACCCTGTTCAGCCTGCTGGTGACGCTGTCCATCACCCGCCCGCTGAGCCGTTTGCGTGGCGCGGTGCATGACCTCGGCCAGACCACCTACCAGCAAAACAGCCTGGCGCAACTGGCCAACCGGCGCGATGAGTTCGGCGTGCTGGCCACCGACTTCAACCGCATGGGCGCGCGTCTGCAAAGCCTGATCGGCAGCCAGCGCCAATTGCTGCGCGACGTGTCCCACGAACTGCGCTCACCGCTGGCCCGCTTGCGCATCGCCTTGGCGTTGGCCGAACGCGCCAGCCCCGAAGAGCGGGAAAAGCTCTGGCCGCGCCTGACCCGCGAATGTGATCGCCTGGAAGCCTTAATCAGCGAAATCCTGGTGCTGGCCCGCGTCGATGCCGACAACGCCAGTGCTGAAGAGGTGGACCTCAACGCGCTGCTCAAGACCCTGCAGAAAGACGCCCAGCTCGGCGCACCCGATCAGGTGGTGCAACTGACCGCCGACAACGAGCTGCAACTCAAGGGCTGGCCGACCATGATCGAGCGCGCCGTGGACAACCTGCTGCGCAACGCCCAGCGCTTTAACCCGAAAGGCCAGCCGATCGAGTTGCACGCCCATCTCCACGGTGAGCACATCATCATCAGTGTGCGTGACCATGGCCCCGGTGTTGAGGCCGAACACCTCAGCCAATTGAGCGAGCCGTTCTACCGCGCCCCCGGCCAAACCACCCAAGGCCACGGCCTGGGCCTGGCCATCGCACGGCGCGCAGCCGAACGCCATGGCGGCAGCCTGTTCCTGGCGAACCACGCCGAGGGCGGTTTTATCGCCAGCATCGACCTGCCGTTGGAGCCGGGGGTTGTCACACCGGTGTGAGGATCTTCTATAGTGGCCCTTCTCTAACGGAGGGCCTTTGATGACTGACCTGCTGACTCCCATCCAAGCCGCACTCGAACTACCGCAAGCCCCGCTGACTTTCACCGAAGCCGGCGCCCTGCCCTCGGCCTTTGCCGTGACTGAGCTGGCCAGCGCCAGCCTCGGCGCCGCTGGCCAGGCCGTCGCTCAACTTATCCAGCAACAGACCGGCCGCTTGCCCGGCGTCAGTGTGGACCGGCGCCTGGCCTCGTTCTGGTTCTCGTCCTCGCTGCGCCCGGTGGGTTGGCAAGTGCCACCGCTGTGGGACTCAGTGGCCGGTGACTACGCCAGCGCCGATGGCTGGATACGCCTGCACACCAATGCGCCACACCACCGTGCCGCCGCCGAACAGGTATTGGGCAAGGTCAATGACCGCGCCGACATGGCCAGCAACGTCGCAACCTGGAACGCCGCCGAACTGGAACAAGCGATTGTCGATGCCGGCGGCTGCGCAGCACAGATGCGTTCGTGGCAGGCCTGGCAAAGTCATCCCCAAGGGTTGGCGGTGAATGCTGAGGCGTTGGTGCAGCGTGAGGCCTTCGACACCCCCACCGACAAACCCTGGCTCGGCTCGGTGGCGCGCCCGCTGGCCGGCATCAAGGTGCTGGACCTGACCCGCGTATTGGCCGGCCCCGTGGCCAGTCGTTTCCTCGCCGGGCTCGGCGCCGATGTGCTGCGCATCGACTCACCGAGCTGGAACGAACCCGGCGTGGTGCCGGAAATGACCCTGGGCAAACGTTGCGCACGCCTCGACCTGAAAACCGCCGAAGGCCGACAGGTGTTTGAAAGCCTGCTCAAGGACGCCGACATCCTGTTCCACGGCTACCGCGCCGATGCCCTGGAGCAACTCGGCTACACCGCCGCTGAGCTGCAAACCCTCGCCCCTGGCCTGATCGACGTGAGCCTCAACGCTTACGGCTGGAGCGGCCCATGGCGTAACCGCCGCGGCTTCGACAGCCTGGTGCAAATGAGCAGCGGGATTGCCGACGCAGGCATGGCCTGGAAACAGGCGGATAAGCCGGTGCCGCTGCCACTTCAGGCGCTGGATCACGCCACCGGGTATTTGATGGCGGCCAGTGCGATTCAGGCATTGAGTGAACGCTTGAACACCGGCCGTGGTGGCTCGGCGCTTTTGTCACTGGCGCGTACGGCGAAGTTGCTGGTGGAGGCCGGGCAAGTGCCGGAGCAACCGGCGTTACGGGCTGAAGAGGCAGGTGATCAGGGCTTGGTGGTGGAGCAAACGGCCTGGGGCCAGGCCCATCGCTTGCTGGCGCCGGTGACCATCAGCGGTACGCCGCTACAGTGGGATTTGCCGGCGGGGGAATTGGGCTCGCATCGGGCTCAGTGGTGACCTGAAGATCGCTTTCGCGAGCAAGCCCGCTCCCACACTTGGCCGAGTACCGTTCAGACATCTCGGTCAACTGTGAGAGCCGGGCTTGCACGCGATGAGCATAGGTGTCTATGCAACTCTTTGTGTGGTGCTGAGCCTGTGATGGGTTTAGGTAGATTGAGTACATATCCGTTGCTGCGGTAACGGCTTCGTATGGTTCCGCTCTTACAGCGGGTCACTTTTGGCAAACGCCCCAAAAGTAACCAAAAGGTCTTTGCCCCACCACTCGGTGCCTCGCTTAGGCTCGGCATGCCCGCACTCCGGCCCGTTTCCGCGGGTCGCCGCGATGGGCCATCCATGGCCCAGCGCGGCTAAACCGGCATCCTTGCCGGTTTACCCGCTCCACCGTGCCTACGTGCGGCCATCGTGGTTAACGGGGCCTGTCAGATCAAGATCAAGATCAAGATCTACAGCACGGCGGCCTAGTAGCCGACCTGAGTGGTTGAAGCAAAAGCAGGGCAACAGCACAGCACAGCAAAAACAGATCAGAAGCAGAGCTGTTTTTCTGTGGGAGCTGGCTTGCCTGCGATGCAGACACCTCGGTACATCAGGCATACCCAGTTGATGCCTTCGCAGCGGTTCGGCGGTCCGACAAGCCAGCTCCCACCTTTGACCGAGTGCACACATCTACCTGATGTACTGAGCTCAAAATGTGGGAGCGGGCTTGCTCGCGAATGCGGTGTGTCAGTTACAAATAAACTGACTGACACTCCGCCATCGGGAGCAAGTCGAACCGTCGCACCGCACCTCCCACATTAACCCAGTTAAGTTTCCAAGATCAGGTCGGCTGTCAGGCCGCCTCGCTTTTGCTTTTGATTCAACCACTCAGGTCGGCTACTAGGCCGCCGTGCTGTAGATCTTGATCTTGATCTTGATTTTGATCTTAGGCGCCCCGTTAAACCACGCTGGCCGAACGCAGGCTTTGGAGCGGGGGTAAACCGGCAGGACGCCGGCTTAGCCGCGCTGGGCCAAGGATGGCCCATCGCGGCGGCCCCCGCTCCAAAGCCGGAGTGAGGGCATGCCGAGCCTAAGCGAGGCACCGAGTGGTGGGGCAAGAGCCCTTTTGGTTACTTTTGGGGCTCTTTTCCAAAAGTGACCCGCTGTAAGAGCGGAACCAATAGCCGCCCTAACCCAAATAACGGATATGCCCCTCAGCGGCCCCCACAACCACCACAAAACTAAATTCGTAAAAAAGATGCGTAGATACCTATGCCGCGAAGAGGCCCTGCCAGCCGCCATCAATCCACCCGGCTCAACGACGTCCACAAATGCTGCGCCGCATAAGCCCGCAACGGCCGCCACGCCTCGGCCCGCGCCAACAACTGGCGTGCACTTACCGGCCCACCTTCCAACGCCGCCAACGCATTGATCAACCCGATATCCCCCGACGCAAACGCATCCGGCTCACGCAACTGGCGCATGGCGATGTACTGCGCCGTCCAGTCGCCAATCCCCGGCAACGCCACCAACCGCGCCACGCCTTCCTTGAGGCTGGCTTTGGGCTCAAACAACTGTGGGTCATCCAGCAACGCCTGGGCCACCCCGGACAAGGTGCGGCCCCGCGCTTTGGGCATGCCCAACGTCGCCAAATCCGCTGCCGCCAAGACCTCGGGCGTCGGGAAAACATGGCTGATACCGGCGTATGGGGTTGCCAGTGCCTGGCCATACTGCGCCACCAATTTGCCCGCCAGGCGAATCGCCGCCGCCACCGTGATCTGTTGGCCCAGCACAGCGCGAATCGCCACCTCAAGGCCGTCCCAAGTCCCCGGCACGCGAAGGCCAGGGCGCGCAGCAACCCGTTGCGCCATCAACGGGTCGGCGGCCAACTGTGCATTGATCCAATCAGGCCGGGCATCCAGATCGAACATGGCCCTCAGGCGCCGCTCGATCTCGGGCAGCGCCGCTGGGTCAGGAAACTCGACGCCCACCTCCAGCCAATCGCCCGCGCCCGGCGCCACGCGGAGCCAACCGTGCTGCCCGTTCACGCTGATACTGCGCCGATACACGCCGGCCTCGACGGTCTCCAGCCCCGTGATCGCCCGCGCCGCTAAAAAAACCACCATCGCCGCCCAGTCGTAGGGCGGCCGATACGCCAGTCTCACAACGACAACACCCCGCTATACAGCCCATATGCCGCCAGCCCTGCGCCAGCGATCACGCAGCTGAAAATGCCTTTTTCCAGGTGGGTAAACAAGGGCTGGCCCTGCTCTCGCTTGGCCAGGGCAAACAGAATCACCCCAGGCGCATACAGCAGCGCCGAGAGCAGCAAGTACTTCAAACCGCCCGCGTACAGCAGCCATACCGCATAGCCGAGCGCAATCAGGCCGACCAGCAAATCCTTGTAGCGCTGGCGCTGGGCGCCCTCATAGGTTTCGCCGCGCCCGCTGAGCAGCACCGCATAGGCCGCCGACTACAGGTACGGCACCAGAATCATCGACGAGGCCAGGTAAATCAGGGTGGTGTAGGTGCTGTGGGAAAACAGCGTGATCACCAGAAAGATCTGGATCATCACGTTAGTCAGCCACAACGCGTTGACCGGCACCTGGTTGGCGTTCTCTTTTTTCAGAAACGCCGGCATGGTCTTGTCATGGGCCGTGGCGTAGAGGATTTCCGCACAGAGCAGCGCCCATGACAGCAACGCGCCGAGCAACGACACCGCCAGGCCGATGCTGATCAACATGGCGCCCCAAGGCCCGACGATATGCTCCAGCACACCCGCCAGGGACGGGTTTTGCAATTGCGCCAGTTCCGGCTGGCTCATGATCCCCAGCGACAACACATTCACCAGCACCAACAGCGCCAGCACGCCAAGAAAACCGATCACGGTGGCCCGGCCGACGTCGGAGCGCTTCTCGGCCCGCGCCGAATACACGCTGGCGCCCTCGATGCCGATAAACACGAACACAGTGACCAGCATCATGTTGCGCACCTGATCGACTACGCTACCGACCTGAGGATTACCCAGGCCCCAGATATCACGGGTAAAAATATCCGCCTTGAACGCGACGCCGGCGATCACGATAAACATTAGCAGCGGCACAATCTTCGCCACCGTAGTGATCTGGTTGATGAACGCTGCCTCCTTGATCCCGCGCAGCACCAGAAAGTGCACAGCCCACAACAACAGCGATGCGCAGCCGATGGCCACCGGCGTATTGCCCTGGCCGAACACCGGGAAAAAGTAGCCGAGGGTGCTGAACAGCAACACGAAGTAACCGACGTTGCCCATCCACGCGCTGATCCAGTAACCCCAGGCGGATGAGAACCCCATGTAATCGCCAAAACCGGCCTTGGCGTAGGCATACACCCCGGAATCCAGTTCGGGTTTGCGGTTGGCCAGGGTCTGGAACACAAAGGCCAGGGTCAGCATGCCGACGGCGGTGATCGCCCAGCCGATCAACACGGCGCCCACTTCGGCACGTGCGGCCATGTTCTGCGGCAAGGAGAAAATCCCCCCGCCGATCATCGAGCCCACCACCAGTGCGATCAGCGCACTGAGTTTGAGTTTTTGGGCCGGTTGGGACATGGACACTCCTGAATAAATAACAATTGAGCTGACAACCGTGCACTCAACTAATTAATTCAGCGAGTGTAGCGTTTATTAAAGGCAGCGATAAAACCGTCAAGCGCTTAACGTAATGTCATGACAGCTTGTAAAGTTCAGGTTTATTTAAAAATTCAATAAGGCAGGCACTTCGCCAGCCTCTAGTTATTTAGCAATCCGTCCCGAAATAGTTTGCACATTCAGCAAAAAGGGCTAGTTTCAAAGGTCCACATCACCGGACTCACTCATTAATCAAAACGCAGAGACGCTCTGGAACGCGCCTTTGCGGGGAAACGTATTGCCCAAGGGTTTCCCCCCTAAGTCATTAATTCACAATGGAATGTGCCAATGAAGTGATCTGAGTCAGCTGTTTGATTAGCGCACAGAATTATTCTGTGGTCTCTCTTCTCCTGCATTGGAGTCATGCAATGTCTGAATCTCCCGGAAAACTTCGATTAGGCGCACTGGTTGCACTGGTCGTGGGCTCAATGATTGGTGGCGGGATCTTCTCACTGCCGCAAAACATGGCCGCCAGTGCCGATGTGGGTGCAGTATTGATCGGTTGGGTGATTACCGCCATCGGCATGCTGACCCTCGCGTTCGTATTCCAGACCCTGGCCAACCGCAAACCCAACCTCGACGGCGGCGTGTACGCCTACGCCAAGGCGGGGTTCGGCGACTACATGGGCTTCTCGTCAGCCTGGGGCTACTGGATCAGCGCCTGGCTGGGCAACGTCGGCTACTTCGTGTTGCTGTTCAGCACCCTCGGTTACTTCTTCCCGGTTTTCGGTGAAGGCAACACGCCGGCTGCTGTGATTGGCGCGTCAGTGCTGCTGTGGGCCGTGCACTTTCTGGTGCTGCGCGGGATCAAGGAAGCGGCGTTCATCAACCTGGTGACCACCGTCGCCAAGATCGTGCCGCTGGTGCTGTTCGTGTTGATCGCCCTGTTCGCGTTCAAGCTGGACATCTTCACCGCTGACATCTGGGGCGTGAAAAACCCGGACCTGGGCAGCGTGATGAACCAGGTACGCAACATGATGCTGGTCACCGTGTGGGTATTTATCGGCATCGAAGGCGCGAGCATCTTCTCCTCCCGCGCGGAAAAACGCAGCGACGTGGGCAAGGCCACCGTGATCGGTTTTATCACCGTGCTGCTGTTCCTGATGCTGGTGAACGTATTGTCCCTGGGCATCATGACTCAGCCGGAATTGGCCAAGCTGCAGAACCCGTCGATGGCCGCCGTGCTTGAGCATGTGGTGGGCCACTGGGGCGCGGTGCTGATCAGCGTCGGCTTGATCATTTCCTTGCTCGGTGCACTGCTGTCGTGGGTGTTGCTGTGTGCGGAGATCATGTTCGCCGCCGCCAAGGACCACACCATGCCGGAGTTTTTGCGCCGCGAAAACGCCAACCATGTGCCGGCCAATGCCCTGTGGCTGACCAACGCGATGGTGCAGATCTTCCTGGTGATCACGCTGTTCTCCGCCAGCACTTACCTGTCGCTGATTTACCTCGCCACCTCGATGATCCTGGTGCCTTACCTGTGGTCGGCGGCCTATGCCCTGCTGCTGGCCGTGCGCGGCGAGACCTACGAAAACGCCCTGCGCGAACGCAAGAAAGACCTGTTCATCGGCGCCATCGCCTTGATCTACGCGGTCTGGTTGCTCTACGCCGGCGGCACCAAATACCTGCTGCTCTCCGCCCTGCTCTACGCCCCCGGCGTGATCCTGTTCGCCAAGGCCAAGCATGAACTGGGCAAACCGATTTTCACCCATGTCGAGAAGCTGATTTTTGCCGCAGTAGTCATTGGCGCCCTGGTGGCTGCCTATGGCCTCTACGACGGCTTCTTGACTCTGTAACTTTTGTTCACTGGAGGATCTGTAATGACCACGGAAAAAGTGAAGTACGGCGTACATTCCGAAGCCGGCAAACTGCGCAAAGTCATGGTGTGCTCCCCAGGTTTGGCCCACCAGCGGCTGACCCCCAACAACTGCGATGAACTGCTGTTCGATGACGTGCTGTGGGTGGCCCAGGCCAAGCGCGACCATTTCGACTTCGTCACCAAGATGCGCGAGCGGGACATTGATGTGCTGGAAATGCACAACCTGCTGACCGATATCGTCGCCATCCCCGAAGCGCTGGACTGGATCCTGGAGCGCAAGATCACCGCCAACACGGTTGGCCTGGGCCTGGTCGATGAAGTCAGCTCCTGGCTGCGCAGCCTGGAGCCGCGCAAGGTCGCTGAGTTCCTGATTGGCGGCGTGTCGGCCGATGACCTGCCGAGCAGCTTCGGTGGCAAAACCATCGAGATGTTCCGCGATTTCCTCGGCCACGCAAGCTTCATTCTGCCGCCGCTGCCCAACACCCAGTTCACCCGCGATACCACCTGCTGGATCTACGGCGGCGTGACGCTTAACCCGATGTACTGGCCGGCGCGACGTCAGGAAACCCTGCTGGCCTCGGCCATCTACAAATTCCACCCTGAGTTTACCAACGCAGACTTCCAGATCTGGTACGGCGACCCCGACCAGGAGCACGGTGCCGCCACGCTGGAAGGCGGCGACGTGATGCCGATTGGCAATGGTGTCGTACTGATCGGCATGGGCGAACGCTCGTCCCACCAGGCAATTGGCCAACTGGCGCGCAACCTGTTCAAAAACAAAGCCGTGGAACGCGTGATCGTTGCCGGCCTGCCGAAATCCCGCGCAGCGATGCACCTGGACACCGTGTTCAGCTTCTGCGACCGCGACCTGGTCACGATCTTCCCGGAAGTGGTCAACCAGATCATCCCCTTCACCCTGCGCCCCGATGAAAGCAAGCCACACGGCATCGATATCCAACGGGAGAAAACCAACTTTCTCGACACGGTCGCCGCAGCGCTAAACCTCAAGGCCCTGCGCGTGGTCGAGACCGGCGGCAACAGCTTCGCCGCCGAGCGCGAGCAGTGGGACGACGGCAATAACGTGGTGGCCGTAGAGCCTGGCGTGGTGATTGGTTACGACCGCAACACCTACACCAATACCCTGCTGCGCAAGGCCGGTGTGGAAGTCATCACCATCAGCGCCGGTGAACTCGGCCGTGGCCGTGGCGGCGGCCACTGCATGACCTGCCCGATCATCCGCGACCCAATCGACTACTAATTTTCAGGCCTTGGCCGCCGCCCATAAGGCGCCGGCCAAGGGGATAACCTAAACAGAAGGAGATCCACAATGGCTTTTAATATGCGCAACCGCAGCCTGCTCTCGCTGATGCACCACACTACCCGCGAGCTGCACTACCTGCTGGACCTGTCCCGCGACCTCAAACGCGCCAAATACACTGGCACCGAGCGTCCGCACCTGCAGGGCAAAAACATCGCGCTGATCTTCGAAAAAACCTCGACCCGCACCCGTTGCGCGTTCGAAGTGGCGGCCCATGATCAGGGCGCCCACGTCACCTATATCGACCCGGTGTCGTCGCAGATCGGCCACAAAGAAAGCATGAAAGACACCGCCCGCGTGTTGGGCCGCATGTTCGACGCCATCGAGTACCGTGGCTTTGAGCAGGAAATCGTCGAAGAGCTGGCCAAGTTCGCTGGCGTGCCGGTGTTCAACGGCCTCACCGCCGAATTCCACCCAACGCAAATGATCGCCGACACCCTGACCATGCGCGAGCACAGCGACAAGCCGCTGCATGACATCAGCTACGCCTACCTGGGCGACGCGCGCTACAACATGGGCAACTCGCTGCTGATGATCGGCGCCAAGCTGGGCATGGACGTGCGCATCGGCGCGCCGAAAGCGCTGTGGCCGCACGAAGATTTCATCAAGCAGTGCCAGGCCTTTGCCGAGGAAAGCGGCGCGCGTATCACCATCACTGAAGACCCGAAAGAAGCCGTGAAAGGCGTGGACTTCATCCACACCGATATCTGGGTGTCGATGGGCGAGCCGGTGGAAGCGTGGGACGAGCGTATCGAGCAACTGCTGCCGTACCAGGTCAACGCCAAGATGATGAAGGCCTCGGGCAACCCACGCGTGAAGTTCATGCACTGCTTGCCGGCGTTCCATAACAGCGAAACCAAGGTGGGCAAGGACATCGCCGCGCGTTATCCGAACCTGGCCAATGGCGTGGAAGTGACCGAAGAGGTGTTTGAGTCGCCGGCCAACATCGCCTTTGAGCAGGCGGAAAACCGCATGCATACCATCAAGGCGATTCTGGTGTCGGCGTTGGCGGATATCTAACCCTCACACTGATCGTTCCCACGCTCTGCGTGGGAATGCAGCCGGTGACGCTCTGCGTCACAAGAGCGGACGCAGAGCGTCCAGTGAGGCATTCCCACGCAGAGCGTGGGAACGATCAATTCTAGAAGGATCGCATTATGCGTATCGTCGTAGCCCTGGGCGGCAACGCCCTGCTCCGCCGTGGTGAACCCATGACCGCGGACAACCAACGCGCGAACATTCGGATCGCCACCGAACAGATCGCCAAGATCCACGCCGGCAATGAGCTGGTGATCGCCCACGGCAATGGCCCGCAGGTCGGCCTGCTGTCGTTGCAGGCCGCGGCCTACACCAGCGTGTCGCCTTACCCGCTGGACGTGCTCGGCGCCGAAACCGAAGGCATGATCGGCTACATCATCGAACAGGAACTGGGCAACCTGCTGGACTTCGAAGTGCCGTTCGCGACCTTGCTCACCCAGGTAGAAGTGGACGCCAAGGACCCGGCCTTCCAGAACCCGACCAAGCCCATCGGCCCGGTGTACTCCAAAGCCGAAGCCGAAAAACTCGCCGCCGAAAAAGGTTGGGCCATCGCCCCGGACGGCGATAAATACCGCCGCGTCGTTGCCAGCCCGCGCCCGAAACGTATCTTTGAAATCCGCCCGATCAAGTGGCTGCTGGAAAAAAGCGCGATTGTTATCTGCGCCGGTGGTGGCGGCATTCCAACGATGTATGGCGAAGACGGCAAGCTGCGCGGCATTGAAGCCGTGATCGACAAAGACCTGTGCTCCTCCTTGCTGGCCGCGCAACTGGACGCCGATTTGCTGGTGATCGCCACCGACGTCAACGCCGCCTTTATCGACTTCGGCAAGCCGAGCCAAAAAGCCATCGGCCAGGCGCACCCCGACGAAATGGAAAAGCTCGGCTTCGCCGCCGGTTCCATGGGCCCGAAGGTGCAAGCCGCTTGCGAGTTCGCCCGCCAGACTGGCAAAACCGCCGTCATCGGTTCACTCTCAGACATCGAAGCCATCGTCCAGGGCCACGCCGGTACGCGTATCAGCACGGCAAAACCTGGCATCACCTACCTGTGAAGTAGAGGAGAAACGCCTATGGCCACCTTTGAACCCGGTCACTTGCACATCGAACGTCACGCGCTCAACAAGGATGACTACAGCTACAACCTGTGCATCGACTACGAGGTCAGCCAGGATCCAAAGGAAGGCAAGGGAATGCTCTTCAAACTGCACGGTTCGGTGCAGGGCAAGGACCTCAAGGAGGAGTTCTTTTTACCCAAGGACCAGGCGTTTGATTTTGCGCGGCATGCGATGAACATCACGCATAAATACGGGATGCCCAAAATCGCGACGCTCAACGGCAAGATGCACAAACAGTACGACGAGATGTTCGAGGACGTGCGCAACCAGTTGGATGTGAAGCCCGGCGACCCGGTCAAACCCGAACACTTGGAATAAGAACAGCGCAAATCCAATGTGGGAGCAGGCTTTTGTGGCGAGGGAGCTTGCTCCCGCTGGGGTGCGAAGCGCCCCCAAAAAGCCGACTCCAGCTGCGCTGTCGAACGGGACGGTGCGACGACTCGCCAAGCGCCCTCGCCACAGCAACCCCCCTCCCACATTTTTGTTCTCCATCACCTCTCAGGCATACTTGCCGCCTCACGCTCTCCAGAATCTTTAACCGCCCCATGCGTATCCACGTCAGCTTCATCGACCGCGTCGGCATTACCCAGGAAGTCCTGGCCTTGCTCGGTGGGCGCAATCTCAACCTGGATGCGGTGGAGATGGTGCCGCCCAACGTCTACATCGACGCCCCGACGCTGAGCGCCGAGGTCCTCGAAGAGCTGCGCGACGCGCTGTTCAGCGTGCACGGCGTACAGGCGGTCACGGTGGTGGACATCCTTCCGGGCCAGCGCCGCCACTTGCAACTCGACGCCCTGCTGGCCGCCATGACCGACCCGGTGTTGGCGCTGGACAGCGCCGGCAAGATCCTGCTGGCCAACCCGGCGCTGATCGCCCTGTACGGCCGCGAACCGGCCGGGGAAAGCATCAGCGAACTGTTCAATGACCCGGCGCTGCTGGAGACCTTGCTGGAGCATGGCTTTCGCCTGCCCCTGCGCGAAATCAGTGTCAACGGCCAGACCTTTTTGCTCGACGCCACGCCGATCACCGATGCCGGCGCCTTGCTGACCCTCTACCAACCCAACCGCATCGGTGAGCAACTGTCGGCGCTGCACCATGACCATGCCGAAGGGTTTGACGCGTTGTTGGGCGAGTCCCCGGTAATTCGCACCCTCAAGGCGCGTGCGCAACGGGTGGCGGCATTGGATGCACCGCTGTTGATCCAAGGCGAGACCGGCACCGGCAAAGAGCTGGTGGCGCGTGCCTGCCACGCTATCAGTGCGCGCCACAGTGCGCCGTTTTTGGCCTTGAACTGCGCGGCGCTGCCGGAAAACCTCGCCGAGAGTGAACTGTTCGGTTACGCCCCCGGCGCCTTCACCGGCGCCCAGCGTGGCGGCAAACCAGGGCTGATGGAGCTGGCTAACCAGGGCACGGTGTTCCTCGATGAGATCGGCGAAATGTCGCCGTATTTGCAGGCCAAGCTGCTGCGCTTTCTGAATGACGGCAGCTTCCGCCGCGTGGGCGGCGACCGCGAAGTGAAGGTCAATGTGCGCATCCTGAGCGCCACCCACCGCGACCTGGAAAAGATGGTCAGCGAGGGCACATTTCGCGAAGACCTGTTCTACCGCCTCAACGTGCTCAACGTCGAAGTGCCGCCGCTGCGTGAGCGCGGCCAGGACATCTTGCTGCTGGCCCGCTACTTCATGCAGCAGGCTTGCGCGCAGATCCAGCGCCCGGTATGCCGCCTGGCGCCTGGCACTTATCCGGCGCTGCTGGGCAACCGTTGGCCGGGCAATGTGCGTCAACTGCAAAACGTGATCTTCCGCGCCGCTGCCATTTGCGAAAGCAGCTTGGTGGACATCGGTGACCTGGACATCGCCGGCACCTCGGTGGCACGTCAGAGCGACGGCGAAGTCGACAGCCTGGAACAGGCGGTGGAAGACTTCGAACGCGGCCTGCTGGAGAAGTTGTACGCCAGTTACCCCTCGACCCGCCAACTGGCTAGCCGCTTGCAGACCTCGCACACGGCTATCGCCCATCGTCTGCGCAAGTACGGCATTCCCAACAAGCCCTGAACGCACCCACTCTAAATGTGGGAGCTGGTTTGCCTGCGATGGGTTTAGGTAGATTGAGTACATATCCGTTGCTGCGGTAACGGCTTCGTAGGGTTCCGCTCTTACAGCGGGTCACTTTTGGCAAACGCCCCAAAAGTAACCAAAAGGTCTTTGCCCCACCACTCGGTGCCTCGCCTAGGCTCGGCATGCCCTCACTCCGGCTTGAATCCGTGGGCCGCCGCGATGGGCCATCCTTGGCCCAGCGCGGCTAACCCGGCGTCCTGCCGGGTTACCCACGGATTCAAGCCTGCGTTCGGCCATCGTGGTTAACGGGGCCTGTCAGATCAAGATCAAAATCTACAGCACGGCGGCCTAGTAGCCGACCTGAGTGGTTGAAGCAAAAGCAGGGCAAAAGCAGATCAGAAGCAGAGCTGCTTTTCTGTGGGAGCTGGCTTGCCTGCGATGCAGACACCTCGGTACATCAGGCATACCTAGCTGATGCCATCGCAGGCAAGCCAGCTCCCACCTTTGACCGAGCCACACACATCTACCTGATGCACTGAGCTCAAAATGTGGGAGCGGGCTTGCTCGCGAATGCGGTGTGTCAGTTACAAATAAGCTGACTGACACACCGCCATCGGGAGCAAGCCCCTCCCACATTTGATTGAGTTCAGCTTCCAAGATCAGGTCGGCTGTCAGGCCGCCTCGCATTTGCTTTTGATCTAACCACTCAGGTCGGCTACTAGGCCGCCGTGCTGTAGATCTTGATCTTGATTTTGATCTTAGGCGCCCCGTTAAACCACGCTGGCCGAACGCAGGCTTTGGAGCGGGGGTAAACCGGCAGGACGCCGGTTTAGCCGCGCTGGGCCAAGGATGGCCCATCGCGGCGGCCCCCGCTCCAAAGCCTGTGTGAGGGCACACCGAGCCGGAGGCGAGGTGCCGAGTGGTGGGGCAAGAGCCTTTTGGTTACTTTTGGGCTCTTTTCAAAAGTGACCCGCTGTAAGAGCGGAACCCATATCAGCCGTTACCCAAATGCCGGATATGCCCCTCAGCGCCCCCCGCAACCACCCAGCTCCCCCAGAGATCGCATGGCAGTTTTGGTCTGAGAACGACACCCACTGTACTGAAAGCGCTACAGCGTAACGAAATCGCTACAACCCTGTTTTTTACGCGCCATGCAAGGCTTTGATCCACATAGGCTTTTTTTCACAGCGCCGAGTGTAGCGAAATCGCTACAGCCAGAACTCATACCGTCATAACCATTTTTACTAATTCATTGATTTATAACGAATTAATAACGTTGGCCGCGATATTGCTAAGCAACTCCCCATTATTCCAATCCCGTCCACCAGACGAATCTGGCCTTGAGGAGTTTCCATGAGCGAGTTGCGCTTCACTGAAGATCACGAATGGCTGCGCGCCGAAGCCGATGGCAGCGTCACCGTGGGTATCACCGCTTTCGCGCAGAACGCGCTGGGTGATGTGGTTTTCGTGCAACTGCCAGAGTTGCAGTCCTACGACAAGGGCGCAGAAGCCTCCACCGTTGAGTCGGTCAAGGCAGCGAGCGGCGTCTACATGCCGCTGGACGGCGACGTCCTCGAAGTCAACGACAAGCTCGATGGCAGCCCGGAACTGGTCAACGAAGACCCGATGGGCGAAGGCTGGTTCTTCCGCTTTAAACCCGCCGATGCCGATGCAGTGGCTAAGCTGTTGGATCAGGATGCGTACGACCGCCTGATCAAAGCCAACGCTGAAGCCTGAGGAGCGCGCCATGACTGTTAATTTGAGCACCGCCAACGAATTCATCGCCCGCCACATCGGCCCGCGCCAGGAAGATGAGCAAAAAATGCTCACCAGCCTGGGCTTCGATTCCCTGGAAGCCCTGAGCGCCAGCGTGATCCCGGAAAGCATCAAGGGCACCAGCGTGCTCGGCCTGGAAGACGGCATGAGCGAAGCCGAGGCCCTGGCCAAGATCAAGGCCATCGCCGGCAAGAACCAACTGTTCAAGACCTATATCGGCCAGGGTTACTACAACTGCCACACGCCGTCGCCGATCCTGCGCAACTTGCTGGAAAACCCGGCCTGGTACACCGCCTACACCCCGTATCAACCCGAAATTTCCCAAGGCCGCCTGGAAGCGCTGCTGAACTTCCAGACCCTGATCAGCGACCTCACCGGCCTGCCGATCGCCAACGCCTCGCTGCTCGACGAAGCCACCGCCGCCGCCGAAGCCATGACCTTCTGCAAGCGACTGAGCAAGAACAAGGGCAGCAACGCCTTCTTCGCGTCGGTCCACAGCCACCCGCAAACCCTCGACGTACTGCGCACCCGTGCCGAGCCTCTGGGTATCGACGTGGTGGTGGGCGACGAGCGTGAGCTGACCGACGTCAGCGCGTTCTTCGGCGCCCTGTTGCAATACCCGGCCAGCAACGGTGACGTGTTTGATTACCGCGAACTGACCGAGCGCTTCCACACCGCCAATGCCTTGGTCGCGGTGGCCGCCGACCTGCTGGCCCTGACCCTGCTGACGCCTCCGGGCGAGTTCGGCGCCGACGTGGCCATCGGCAGCGCGCAACGCTTCGGCGTGCCGCTGGGCTTTGGTGGCCCGCATGCGGCGTACTTCTCCACCAAGGATGCGTTCAAGCGCGACATGCCGGGCCGTCTGGTCGGTGTGTCGGTCGACCGTTTCGGCAAGCCGGCCCTGCGCCTGGCCATGCAGACCCGCGAGCAACATATCCGCCGCGAGAAGGCCACCAGCAACATCTGCACCGCCCAAGTGCTGTTGGCCAACATCGCCAGCATGTACGCCGTGTACCACGGCCCTAAAGGCCTGACCCAGATCGCCAACCGCATTCATCACCTGACCGCGATTCTCGCCAAAGGCCTGAGCGCGCTGGGCCTGAAGGTTGAGCAAGTACACTTCTTCGACACCCTGACCCTTAATACTGGCGCCAACACCGCCGCCCTGCACGACAAGGCGCGCGCCCAGCGCATCAACCTGCGTGTGGTCGATGCTGAGCGTGTTGGCCTGTCGGTCGACGAAACCACCACCCAGGCTGATATCGAAACCTTGTGGTCGATTTTCGCCGACGGCAAAGCCCTGCCGGCCTTCGACGCCAAGGTCGAAAGCACCCTGCCCGCCGCGCTGCTGCGTCAGTCGCCGATCCTCAGTCACCCGGTGTTCAACCGTTACCACTCCGAAACCGAGCTGATGCGCTACCTGCGCAAGCTGGCCGACAAGGACCTGGCGCTGGACCGCACCATGATCCCGCTGGGCTCGTGCACCATGAAGCTCAACGCTGCCAGCGAAATGATCCCGGTAACCTGGGCCGAGTTCGGTGCCCTGCACCCGTTCGCCCCGGCCTCGCAAAGCGCCGGCTACCTGCAACTGACGTCCGAGCTGGAAGCCATGCTCTGCGCCGCTACCGGTTACGACGCGATCTCGCTGCAACCGAACGCCGGCTCCCAGGGTGAATACGCCGGCCTGCTGGCCATTCGTGCCTATCACCAGAGCCGTGGCGAAGAACGCCGCGACATCTGCCTGATCCCGTCGTCGGCCCACGGCACCAACCCGGCCACCGCCAACATGGCCGGCATGCGCGTGGTGGTGACCGCCTGCGATGCACGCGGCAACGTCGACATCGAAGACCTGCGCGCCAAGGCCATCGAGCACCGCGAGCACCTCGCCGCACTGATGATCACCTACCCGTCCACCCACGGCGTGTTCGAAGAAGGCATCCGCGAAATCTGCGGCATCATTCACGACAACGGCGGCCAGGTGTACATCGACGGCGCCAACATGAACGCGATGGTCGGCCTGTGTGCACCGGGCAAGTTCGGCGGCGACGTGTCCCACCTGAACCTGCACAAGACCTTCTGCATTCCCCACGGCGGTGGCGGCCCGGGCGTTGGCCCGATTGGCGTCAAATCGCACCTCACGCCGTTCCTGCCCGGCCACGCGGCCATGGAACGCAAGGAAGGCGCGGTATGCGCGGCGCCGTTCGGCAGTGCGAGCATCCTGCCGATCACCTGGATGTACATCACCATGATGGGTGGCGCGGGCCTCAAGCGCGCGTCGCAGTTGGCGATCCTGAATGCCAACTACATTTCCCGTCGCCTTGAAGAGCATTACCCCGTGCTCTACACCGGCAGCAACGGCCTGGTGGCGCACGAGTGCATCCTGGACCTGCGCCCACTCAAAGACAGCAGCGGCATCAGCGTCGACGACGTGGCCAAGCGCCTGATCGATTTTGGCTTCCACGCGCCGACCATGTCGTTCCCGGTGGCCGGCACCTTGATGATCGAGCCGACCGAAAGTGAATCCAAGGAAGAACTGGACCGCTTCTGCGACGCGATGATTGCCATCCGCGAAGAGATCCGTGCAGTGGAAAACGGCACCCTGGACAAGGACGACAACCCACTGAAAAACGCGCCGCACACCGCCGCTGAAATCGTCGGTGAATGGAGCCACCCGTACAGCCGTGAACAAGCGGTGTACCCGGTTGCGTCGCTGATCGAAGGCAAGTACTGGCCGCCGGTTGGCCGGGTCGACAACGTGTTTGGCGACCGCAATTTGGTGTGTGCGTGCCCGTCGATCGAGAGCTACGCCTGATCTGACTGGAGGAACACGGTCAAAAATGTGGGAGCGGGCTTGCTCGCGAATGCGGTGTACCAGTTGATACATCTGGTGACTGAACCAACGCTTTCGCGAGCAAGCCCGCTCCCACATTTGAACCGAGCCAGTCTTCAAAAATAATAAGAAACCGGAGAACAACCATGTCCCTTAGCGTGTTCGACCTGTTCAAGATTGGCATCGGCCCCTCCAGCTCCCACACCGTTGGCCCGATGCGCGCCGCCGCCCGATTTGTCGAGGGCCTTAAGCGCGACAACCTGCTGAGCGCCACCACCGGCATCAAGGTGGAACTCTATGGCTCGCTGGGCGCCACCGGCAAAGGCCACGGCAGCGACAAAGCCGTGCTGCTGGGCCTGGAAGGTGAACACCCGGACACCGTGAATACCGAAACTGTCGCCGCACGCCTCGCGCAGATGCGCAGCGACGGTCGCTTGAACCTGCTCGGTGAACACAGCATTGCGTTCAACGAGAAAGAACATTTGGCGATGATTCGCAAACCCCTCGCCTACCATCCCAACGGCATGATTTTTCGTGCCTTCGACGCCGCCGGCATCCAGGTTCGCAGCCGCGAGTACTACTCGGTCGGCGGCGGTTTTGTGGTGGATGAAGACGCGGCCGGTGCCGACCGGATTGTCGAAGACACCACGCCGCTGACCTTTCCCTTTAAACACGCCAAGGACTTGCTAGGCCATTGCGCCACCTACGGGCTGTCGATCAGCCAGGTGATGCTGACCAATGAAAGTGCCTGGCGCCCGGAAGCCGAGACTCGCGCCGGCTTGCTGAAGATCTGGCAAGTGATGCAAGACTGCGTGGACGCCGGTTGTCGCAACGAAGGGATTTTGCCCGGTGGCTTGAAGGTCAAGCGCCGTGCGGCTGCGTTGCATCGACAGCTGTGCAAGAACCCGGAATCAGCGCTGCGCGACCCGTTGTCGGTGCTCGACTGGGTCAACCTGTATGCGCTGGCCGTCAACGAAGAAAACGCCAACGGCGGGCGCGTGGTCACAGCACCCACCAACGGTGCAGCCGGAATTGTGCCGGCGGTGCTGCATTACTACATGCGCTTTATCCCCGGCGCGAACGAGGACGGCGTGGTGCGCTTTCTGCTCACCGCCGCCGCCATCGGCATTTTGTACAAGGAAAATGCCTCGATCTCCGGCGCCGAAGTCGGCTGCCAGGGTGAAGTCGGCGTGGCCTGTTCGATGGCCGCCGGTGCACTGTGTGAAGTGCTCGGCGGCAGCGTGTCGCAAGTGGAAAACGCCGCCGAGATCGGCATGGAACACAACCTCGGCCTGACCTGCGACCCGATTGGCGGGCTGGTGCAGGTGCCGTGCATCGAGCGCAATGCGATGGGCTCGGTCAAGGCGATCAATGCGGTGCGCATGGCCTTGCGCGGCGATGGGCAGCACTTTGTGTCCCTCGACAAAGTCATCCGCACCATGCGCCAGACCGGCGCCGACATGAAAAGCAAATACAAGGAAACCGCCCGTGGCGGTTTGGCGGTCAACATTATCGAGTGCTGACGCCTACAAGCGCGTCCGCACGTTTTTCAGGAGCTGAATATGTCCACCGAAACCCTGTTGAAAACCCCATTGCATGCGCTGCACCTCGAACTGGGCGCACGCATGGTGCCCTTCGCCGGCTACGACATGCCCGTGCAATACCCACTGGGCGTGATGAAAGAACACCTGCACACCCGTGAACACGCCGGGTTGTTTGACGTGTCGCACATGGGCCAGATCCGCCTGACCGGCGCGAACGCCGCCAAAGCCCTGGAAACCCTGGTGCCTGTCGACATCATCGACCTGCCGGTCGGCATGCAGCGCTACGCCATGTTCACCAACGACCAAGGCGGCATTCTCGACGACCTGATGGTAGCCAACCTGGGTAACGACGAACTGTTCCTGGTGGTCAACGCCGCCTGTAAGGATCAGGACCTGGCGCACCTGCGCAAACACATTGGCGAGCAGTGCAGCATCGAGCCCTTGTTCGAAGAACGTGCCCTGCTGGCCCTGCAAGGCCCGGCAGCGGTGAAGGTACTGGCGCGCCTGGCGCCTGAAGTGACCAAGATGACGTTCATGCAGTTCGCCACCCTGCGCCTGCTGGGTGTGGACTGCTACGTCAGCCGTTCCGGCTACACGGGCGAAGATGGTTTTGAAATTTCCGTACCTTCCAGCAACGCAGAATCGCTGGCGCGCAGCCTGCTGGCCGAGGCCGAAGTGCAGGCCATCGGCCTGGGCGCGCGTGACTCGCTGCGCCTGGAAGCCGGCCTGTGCCTGTACGGCCACGACATGAACACCGACACCACGCCGATTGAAGCCAGCCTGCTGTGGGCCATCTCCAAGGCTCGTCGCGCTGACGGCGCACGTGCCGGTGGCTTCCCCGGTGCCGACCGCATCTTCACCCAACAGCAAGCCGGCGTGAGCCGCAAGCGTGTCGGCCTGCTGCCACAGGAACGCACCCCGGTGCGCGAAGGCGCAGAAATCGTTGACGAACACGGCACTGTGATCGGCAGCGTGTGCAGCGGTGGTTTCGGCCCAACATTGGGCGGCCCGCTGGCCATGGGTTACCTGGACAGTGCATTCATCGCATTGGATACCGAAGTGTCTGCGTTGGTACGTGGGAAAAAGGTGCCATTACGTGTAAGTAAAATGCCATTTGTACCGCAACGTTACTACCGTGGCTGATTGACTGTTCCTATAAGTAACGCGGTTGCGTTAACGTGCACTAAAGTGTAACGCAACCGCCATAAAACAGTGCACTGGCGATAGTCAATGTAATAGGCGCGCGCCTATAACAAGTGATCAATTCTATCGAATAAGTTGGATCCACATTGTTGATCAAACAGTCATGAAGCCAAGCAAACGCTGGGCTTTTGGCGGGGCTTGTTTTTTCTGTATTAGTTGGCGTAGAGTTTGCCCACTGTGTTTGCATGGGTCGCTTTGAACCTGGACCTGGGCAGTAGCCATATGTTTGCTACAACCCGTTCGACGTCTCTTACTTTCCTGCAACCCAGCCCAGTACTCTTTCATGTGAAAGGGGCTGTCATTAATTTTTAGCGTCAAGGAAATAAGAAAATGGCTGATCGTCAGAGCGGTACCGTCAAGTGGTTTAACGACGAGAAAGGGTTTGGTTTTATCACTCCAGAAAGCGGTCCGGATCTGTTCGTCCATTTCCGCGCTATCCAGGGCAACGGTTTCAAGAGCCTGAAAGAAGGCCAGAAAGTGACTTTCATCGCCGTGCAAGGCCAGAAAGGCATGCAGGCTGACGAAGTACAAGCAGAAGGCTGATCCCTGCTGCGACAAAAAGCCCCTGATGGTGACATCAGGGGCTTTTTTATATGCGTTTGCTCGTAAAATGGCTTTTTTCTCAAGAGAGACTGCCATGTCCAAACCCCTGCTGAGCCCCCAAGGCGAATTCCCCGCCGTTGGCCTGGGCCGTCGTCTGGCAGCGATGTTTTATGACTTTCTGTTGTGCACCGCCCTGCTGATCGTTACCGCTTTTGTCTACAAGCTGGTGTGGATGGCGTTTATCGGCGAAGCAAAGATGCGCACGCTTACCGAGTCCGGCGCGCTGGACGGTGACCCATTACTCTCGACGATTTTGTTTTTTGTGTTGTTTGGGTTTTTCGCCAAGTTCTGGACCTATTCCGGGCAGACCTTGGGCATGCAGGTGTGGGGCGTGCGCGTACAGAACGCCGATGGCTCGCGCATCAGCCTGTGGCAGGCGCTGTTGCGCTTTGTGGTGGCGATTGCGTCGTGGTTGTGCGTGGGGCTGGGGTTTATCTGGTCGCTGTTTGATAAGCACAAACGCAGTTGGCATGACATTTATTCGGATACGCAGCTGGTGCGTATCCCGAAACAAAAGAAGTAATTCAAGGCAACGCAAATCAACTGTGGGAGCTGGCTTGCCTGCGATGCAGGCACCTCGGTCTATCAAGCAGACCAGGGTGATGCTATCGCAGGCAAGCCAGCTCCCACAGTTCGACCGTGTTTAAAGCTTGGGTTATGCGTTGCCGGCCAGTTTGAGGCGCGCCGCCTGGGTGAAGTCGAGCATGCGCTTGAGCGGTCGCACCGCCTGTGGAATCACCGACGGCTCAACGAAAATCTCATTGCTGCCCTCACGCAGGCACTGCAGCGTACGCTCCAGCGTGTTCATCGCCATCCACGGGCAATGCGCGCAGCTGCGGCACGCCGCGCCGTTACCGGCAGTCGGTGCCTCAACGAAGACTTTGTCCGGGCACAGCTGCTGCATCTTGTAGAAGATGCCGCGGTCGGTGGCGACGATAAAGGTCTTGTTCGGCAAACGCTGGGCCGCGGCGATCAACTGGCTGGTAGAACCTACCGCATCCGCCAGCTCGATCACCGCCGTCGGCGACTCCGGGTGCACCAGGATTGCCGCATCCGGGTACAGCGCCTTCATGTCCTCCAGTTGCTTGGACTTGAACTCCTCGTGAACGATGCACGCGCCGTCCCACAGCAACATATCGGCACCGGTCTGGCGCTGGATGTAAGTGCCCAGGTGCTTGTCCGGGCCCCAGATAATCGTCTCTCCGTTGTCCATCAGGCTTTCGACGATTTCCAGTGCGCAGCTTGAGGTAACCACCCAATCCGCCCGGGCTTTGACCGCCGCCGAGGTGTTGGCATACACCACCACGGTGCGCTCGGGATGCTGGTCGCAAAACGCCGAAAACTCATCCACCGGGCAGCCCAAGTCCAGGGAGCAAGTGGCTTCCAGCGTGGGCATGAGGATGCGTTTTTCGGGCGTAAGGATTTTGGCGGTCTCGCCCATGAAACGCACACCGGCGACCAGTACGGTCTTGGCCGGGTGGGCCGCACCGAAGCGGGCCATTTCCAGGGAGTCGGAGACACAGCCGCCGGTTTCTTCGGCCAGGGCCTGAATCACCGGGTCGCAATAGAAGTGGGCGACCAGCACCGCGTCCTGAGCCTTGAGCTCGGCGGCGATGGCGGCACGCAGGCTCGCCTCTTCTTCGGCGCTCAGAGCCTTGGGCTGCTTGGCATCGAGGTGGGCTTGAACCAGAAGGCGTTCGGAAATTTGCGTCATGTTCGCAAGACCTGCAGGCGCAGTTGCGCGAAAGTCGAGTGTACCACCGGCTCTGGAGCCCTTCGGGCGCCGCCGGACGAAGTGATTGTGTTCATCAAGCACGGGTGAAGCTGCGCAAGGCTACAGAATATCGAATGGATTCAAAAGCCTAATCTGGCCTGCGCAGGCACGCTCATCGGGCAAAAAAAACGGGAAGGCTCATCACTGGGCCTTCCCGCTTTATCACGCCGAACGTCAGCGCATCAGCACATCCGGGTCGTTCTGCAACAGGATCGAGTCATGCATGTTGGCCAAGGCATCCTTCAAGGTTGACTGCTCCAAGGCATCCTTGGACTTTTTGCTCGCCTGGGCGGCGTGCTCAAGCAGCGCCAGGTAGTCGCGCCTGGTTGAGGCTTCCTTCGGCACCACGCTGTCTTGCACCCGGTTGCCCATCACGTACTTCTGCGTGTGGGTGTTCTGGGAAGCCGATTGGGCAACGGACGCATTCGTCAGTCGGCCGTCTTTATAGGCGAAGGTTGCGGTGCTGCTGGCCTTGTCCTGCACTTGCACATACAGGTAATTCTGCGATTCGCGAGAGCCGTCAAAAACCGGCGGTTTGCCACCGTCGAGGCCTTTATGGAAGCTGGCCGACAGCAGCGATTGCTGGTTCTGGGTGACGCTGCGGTCGCCCGTGCTGCGGCCATTGACCTGGGTCTTCTGCGACACGCTGTAGGAAAAGCCCTCAACTTCCGACCGACGCATCGAATTGGGCGCGCCCGCCGCCTGTTTGATCGAGGCCTTGAAGTCAGCCAGGCCCGTCAGCAAGCCTTTGTCGGTCGGGTTATGAGTCAGCGGGTTCGCAGCGCCAGCCCCGGGCGGATAGTTGCTGTTCATGGCGCTGAACGCGTCCTTGAACATGGTCATCAGGTCCGCGTTGGCACTGCCGCGCTGCTCGACGCGGTGGAACTGCGCTAGGTAGGTTTGCAGCGCCTTGGCCTGCTGCTTGGCATTGCCGAGGATCGCCGCGTTTCTCAGGTCCACCGTGAGGTCAATCTGACCCGCCGGGCCACTCATGCGCGTGGTACGGCTCTCGCTGTCGGCATGAAAGGCCAGAGTAATGTCCTCACCGTTCGAGGCCTTCACCTTGGCATTGAGGTCCACCGACGACAGCAGCTTGGCGTCGAACTGAGTCAGCTTGCTCAAGTCGAGTTTCGGCGGCACGGCGGTCAGCCCGTCGACCGAGGCCTGGAATGCGCTGCCCAACTGGCCGACGGCCTTGAGTTCATCGGCGGTCAACTCCCCGCCTTCTACAGTGGCCTGTACGCCCAGGCCATCTTTCTGGCTGGACAGGCTGAACGTCACCGTCTTGCCGCTGGCAGTCTTGATGCTGAGGCTGACTTGGTTGTCGGCCTTGCTGTGCAGCAGCGTCTGGTCCGCCTTGATTGCATCGGTGTCGCCGGCGCGGTCAGCGGTGGTGTTGAGCAGCGACTGGGAAATAGCGGCACCGCCACCTTTGGTGAATTGGTCCACCAACGCAGCGCCCAGCCCACTGTAGCGGCTGGCCGTAGTGACCGAGTGGAAGCTGGAGTTGATGACCCAGGTGATCGAATCATCGCTGTTGTTTTCCCAGGTCCGCACGCTTTCCTGGCCGGGCAACAAGCCGTTTCGAGAATAGGTATCGACGACATCGGCTGCCGGATTGCCAAGGCTGACCACTGCGGAAGGCCGCGTCGGTGAGACATCGACAGTGTTCGCCAGGGTGGCGGGAGGCGCGGTGGTCGCAGCCCGAACAATAAGGGGATTGGTCGCGATAACAGGCGTTAACGTAGTCATGACAGTCCATGTCTTAAAAGCTGAGTAGCTTTCAATCTAACCAACACGCGCCGTAAATGACAGCATTGATGTCAACAAGACTGGCAAAGAGCCATGCCAAAAAACTGGCTCTTCGCCGGATTGCATCGATCAGAAGCGGTAAGTCACCGAACCACCAAAACCATTGGCGCTGTTTTCATACTTGGCGTCGTAGTTCAGCGCTAACTGAGGGTTGTTGTCGCGAACCTTGATCGGTTCTTCCTTCAGGTAGGAATAGGCCACGTCAAAGGTCAGGTTATCCACAGGCGTCCAGCCGGCACCCACGCTGAATACGCTGCGGTCGCCCGTAGGAATACGTACAGAACGGTCGGTGTTGTTGGTCGGCGTCTGGTCCACCGAAAAACCGGTACGCAGCACCAGTTGTTTGTTGAGCTGATACGACAGGCCAATTGCATGGGACCAAGTGTCGTGCCAGTGCTGCTCTTCGGTAATGGAGTCCAAGCCTGCCAGTTGAGCGGCAAGGTCGGACACGCCCGTGTTGTTCACCGTGATTTTCTTCAACTGGCTCCAGCGGGTGTAGGTGCTGCCGACATAGAGGGTCAAGGCATCGGTCAACGGGTGAGTGACCGAGAAGTCCACGGAAGACGGCGTGGTGACATTCAGCTTGGCGTCATACTTCTGCGGCCCACCGTCCAACAGGTCGGACAGCACGCCCGATGCTTGGGTATGGCCGCTGAGGTGATACACCACTTGCGAATGGTAGGTGACGCCGACACGGGTAGTGTCCAGCGCCTGCACCAGGATACCGGCGTTAAAGCCCATCGCGGTATCGTCGCCCTTGATCTTCACCGCTTCGGTGCCGAGGCCGAACGTCGGGACTTTGGAGTCCAGCTCGCCGCTGATCTTGTTGAAGGTCGGGCCGAAACCTACCGACACCTTGTCATTGAACGCGTAGCTGACCGTCGGCTGCACGGTGGTGACTTGAATCTTGCTCTTATTCCCAAAGCCATTGCCCTGGAAGCTGTGTTCATAGTCGGTCACCAGGCCAAACGGTGCGTAGATCCCCAGGCCAAACGCCCAGTGCTCATCGATCGGCGTGACCAGGTAACCCATCGGCACGGCAATGCCAGGCACCATGTCGCCCTTGTTGGTGCCGGGGTTATCGACGCCGCCCTGGCTGGAGCTGGCGTCCTTGATTGTGGTTTTGGCATCGAGGTAAGTCGCGCCGATGCTGACTTCATTGTGCTTGAGGCGGGACATGCCGGCCGGGTTGCCGAACACCGTGCTGGCGTCGTCGGCCGAGGAAGAACGGCCGGCGTAGCCCGTGCCCATTGAACTGATGCTTTGTTCATTGAGCGCAAAACCACCGGCGAGCAGTTGTGTGGAGGCGAGCGAAACGGACAGCGCCAAGGCGCCTTTAAGCCTTTTGTTATTCATTATTAGGACTCGAATTATTGGGCAGCGCTGGGAAAACTACCAACGTTCGAGCGGGGCGTTTATGAAGAGTTTTTCATCTGCACGATTGTCCGACAATCCCATGTATTTCAAAGACTTTGGCTGTTTTGCGGTTTCCCGTTATGACCTTTAAACCGCGTTGTGACCGACTGGTTTCAACACGAAGATGCTGTCGATTTCCACGCCAATCCCCATCGGCAACGAGTACACGCCAGGGGTACCGCGGGCCGGCAACCGGTCGGCAGCAAATACCTCAGGCAACATGAGCAAGTGCCTGTGCGACACCGCTCAATAGGGGATGCAGGCTTTACCTTAAACACTGCGATTAAGCGATTTCGCTGCAACAATCAAAAACGATCTTCGTACCTTTTCTTCCCCATCAACCGCGAAAATATCCGCCTTATCAGGCTATCGCCTGCCCCTGCGCACTAATTTTGTGCATTTATTTTGTGAATAACGCGGCATTCCTCACGTTTTATGTAATAAATCCTACGGCCGATGTAACAATCCGTTTAATGATGACTCAAGTGCGGCACACCCCTGAGTTCATGGTTTGGCTCAGGGGCACTAATCGTGTGTATTTCTACGTTAAGGATGTCGAGTGCCAAGCCTGCCCTCAACCGAACGCCAGCGCTGTATCCAGAGACTGAGTGTCGCCCTGCTCTGCCTGTGCGCGCTGCCAGTGGCCGCCGCCGATGGACCGCAGGCAGGCCAGGAAACCCTGCGCTTGCAGCAACAACAGCAGCGCGACCTGCAGCAATTACAACTGGAGCAGCGCCAGCGGCAGATGCAACGAGGCAGTTTCGGTACGCCACCGACAACGCCGGCCTTGCCCAAAGACATCACCCAGGATGAGCGTTGCTGGCCGCTGAGCGGTACGCGCCTGGCCGGGGTCACGCTGTTCAGCAAGGCCGAGCTGAATAAACGCATCGAGCCCTACGTGGCGCCGTGCATGGGCGTCACCCAGATCAATCGCCTGCTGGCCGAGATCACCCGGCTGTATGTCGAGGCCGGTTATATCGCCAGCCGTCCCTACCTGATCAGCACGCCCGCCGCCGGGCAGCCGCTGGATATTCACGTCGAAGAAGGTTACCTGGAAGCCATCGAGCTGGCCGACCAGAGCCTGCCCGTGTCGTTAGCCGGGGCGTTCCCCGGCATGCTCGGCCAGCCGCTGAACCTGCGCGACCTGGAACAGGGCCTCGACCAGCTCAACCGGCTGCGCTCGGTGGACCTCACCGCCGACATCGCCCCCGGCAGTGAACCCGGCGCCTCGCGCATCATCCTGCGCTCGCGCAGTTCAGCCTCGCGCTGGGGGCTGGGGCTTGGGGTGGATAACCTCGGCAGTGCCGGCACCGGGCGTGATCGCAATGCCATCAGTCTGAGCCTGGATAGCCCATTAGAGCTTAACGATTCACTCAACCTGAGCTTCAGCGACACACTCAACCACGGGCCGCGTTATAGCCGCAGCAACAGCCTGTTTTACGCCATCCCGTACGGGTACTGGACCTACAGCCTGTTCGCCAGCCATGCCGAATACCGCTCGCCGTTCAAGCTCAGTCGCACCACGCTTTATAACAGCGGCCGTACCGATCAAGTCAGCTTGCGCACCGACCGGGTGCTGTGGCGCGACCAGGGCCATCAACTCAGCGCCAACCTGCAACTGGCCTACAAAGACGTCGACAGCTACCTGCAAAAGGTTCGCCTGGGCATCCAGAGCCCAACACTGACGGTGGCCGAGGCTGGCGTGAATCTGTTCTGGCTCAACAGCGCGGTGTGGAACCTCGACGTCAATTACGCCCAAGGCCTGACCTGGTTCGGCGCCGACCGCGATGCCGACCAAACGCAGAAAAACCTGCCCCAGGCGCAATTCCACAAGTACCGCGCCAACCTCACCCAATGGCGCAACGGCCAATGGCGGGGGCAACCCTGGCAGTGGCAAAGCCAGCTGTCGGCGCAGTACAGCCCGGATGCATTACCGGCCATCGAACAGCTGCTGGGCACCGACGATTCGGCGGTGCGTGGCTACCGCGAAAACAGCGCGTCCGGCGCCATCGGAGCGGTATGGCGCAACACCTTGCGCCTGCCACTCAACAGCGACCTGCCGGTCAAAATTACCCCGCGCCTGGGCCTGGATAACGGCTGGGTCAAGCGCGAACACGGCGCCCAAAGCCAACGCCTGAGCGGCGCCAGCGTCGGGCTCAACCTGAGCTGGAAGAACGTGCAGCTCGACGTCGATTACCAACGCAACCTCAACACCCCCACAGGGTTTGGCCAGGAGCCGGAGGTCTGGCTGACGCGCTTGAGCCTGCAGATATGAGCTGACACCTGTTTAGCCTGAAATAACCGCCGTACCTGACCACCACAGCAGCGTTGCAACGAACAACGCACGTCGCGGATCAGCCAACACAGAGCGAATTTACTTATGCCGACTACCACACACACGTTTCACCTTTCCCCTCAGGGCAAACTGCGCTGGGCCATCGCCAGCCTGTTCCTGCTGCCGCAGCTGGTGCTGGCCGGTGGCGTGACCGTCGTCGAAGGGCCTGGCGGCACGCCGCAACTGCAAAACCAGGGCGGCGTGCCCATCGTCAACATCGTCGCGCCGAATGCCGGCGGCCTGTCCCACAACCAGTTCCTGGACTACAACGTCGACCGCCAGGGCGTGGTGTTGAACAACGCCTTGCAGGCCGGCCAATCGCAACTCGCCGGGCAACTGGCGGCCAACCCGCAGTTCCAGGGCCAGGCGGCCAGCGTGATCCTCAACGAAGTGGTCAGCCGCAATGCCTCGGCCATCAACGGCGCCCAAGAGATTTTTGGCCGCGCCGCCGATTATGTACTGGCCAACCCCAACGGCATTTCCGTGAATGGTGGCAGCTTCATCAACACCCCGAATGCCAACCTGGTGGTGGGCCGCCCTGAGCTCAACGACGGCAAGCTGCAAGGCTTGAACACGCGCGATGCAAGCGGCCAACTGACGGTGCACGGCCAGGGCCTGCAAAACGGCGCGGGCTCCATCAACCTGATCGCGCCGCGCATTGACAGCGATGGGCGCCTCAGTGCCCGTGATCAATTGAACCTCACCGTGGGCCGTAACCAGGTCGATTTCGCCAGCGGCCAAGTGCGCCAGGTCGACCCGGCCAGCAACACCCAGGACCAGCGCATCGACGCCAGCCTGTTTGGCGCGATGCAAGCCGGGCGCATCAATATCATCAGCACTGCCGAAGGTGCCGGCGTGCGCGTGGGCGCCGTACAAGTGGAAGGTCGCGACGGGGTGAAGGTCAGCTCGGCCGGCGACCTCGCTATCAGCGGCCAGGTCCACGCCAACAGCCTTGAGGCCACGCGCGCCGGCGTGCACAGCCGCCAGGGCGATGTCGACTTGCACAGTGCCAAGGACTTGAACCTGGCCGCCACCGACGTCAGCGGGCGCAACGTCAAACTCGACGCCAGCCGCAACCTGACCCTCAGCAGCCTGGAAAGCCGCAAGCTCCAGGAAAAGCGTGAACAGTGGAACAACAGCAACTTCCTGTTCACCTATGAAACCTATGAGCGCACCACCAGCGACCAGGACTCGCGCCAGCACGGCAACAGCGTCGTCGCACAACAGAATGCCGCGCTATCGTCCGGCGCCAACACCACGATCACCGCCAGCAAGGTCGAAGCGGGCGACGCCTTGCGCGTCAACAGCGGCGCCGACCTGCAGGTGAACGCCACCACCGAAACCCATGAAACCCGCGATCAGGGCAACCACCGCAAGCACCTGTGGAAAGCCAATTGGGATAAGTCCAACCGCGAACAACGCAGCGTCACCAGCAGCCTCAAGGCCGGCAAGACGCTGGACCTGTCCAGCCAGCAAAAACTGCAACTGCAGGGCGCCGAGCTGAAATCGGCGGGCGATATCCAATTGGCCGGCCGTCAAGTGGACATCACCAGCGCCAGCCGCACCCAGAGCAGCAGCGACAACGCCTACTCCGGCGACCTCACGGGCGGCAGCTTCTTTGGCAAGCATGGCGACGGCGACAAGGGCAAAACCTTGAACACCGGCAGTAAGGTCAACGCCGACGGCAAGCTGATCGTCAAGGCAGACGAGGTGCGCATCAGCGGCAGTCAGGCGCGTGGCGGCCAGCAAGCCAGCGTGGTCAGCGACAAAGGTTCGCTGGTGATCGACGGCGTGCAAGACACCTCCCACGACAACAGCTACAGCAACGACAGCAAGTTCTTCGGCATCGCCAAGGATGAAAGCCGCAAGAACCTCAAGGACAGCACCACCGTCGCCAGCAACCTGCGCTCGGACAGCAACCTCACGCTGCAAAGCGCCAAGGACCTCAACGTCAGTGGCTCAACAGTCTCTGCCGCGGGTGAACTGCACGCGCAGGCCAAGGGCGATATCAAGGTCGCTTCCGCTGAAAACACCGCCCTCAACACCACCCGCACTCACACCCGTGGTGTTGATGGCTACGCCAAGGAAACCGCCGCCGGCAGCCGCCAATATCGGGCGGGTGTCACCTACCAGGATCAACAGCAAACCCGTAAGACCGACACTACGAAGCAGCAGGCTTCCAGCCTCAGCGGTGGCAGCCTGGCCGTCACGGCGGGTGGCGATGTGAGCATCAAGGGCTCCGACCTCAAGGCCACAAAGGGCGATGCGAGCGTGAGTGGCAAAAACGTCGAGCTGTTGGCGGCGCATGACAGCACACGCAACGAAACCGACAAGACCACCACCGCTGGCGGCGTGTACTACACAGGCGGCCTGGACCGGGCCGGCAATGGTGCTCAGTTCAGCCATCAGAGCAGCAATGACACCAGCAACAAAACCACCGCGCAAACCAGCAACGTGGCGGCGACCGGCACACTGACGATCAACGCCGGCAACACCCTCGCCAGCCAGGGCGCACAGGTCAAGGCCGGCTCCGGGTTGCAGGTCAACGCGGCCCAAGTCGATAACCAGGCGGCGCATAACACCGAGACCAGCACCCACAAGGAGAATGGCTGGACTGCTGATGTCGGCGGCAATCTCGAATACAAAGGCATTACTCGGCCCATCGAAAAAGCCGTCGAAGGCGTGGCCCAGGCCAAGTTCCATCAACCCGGTCTGCTGGATGCATTCGAGCAGCCGAATGTCGGGCTCGATGTCGAAGTCGGCCATACAAACAAGACCCGCACACAACAGGACAGCACCGCCGTGGTCAGCCAGTTCAGTGGTGGCACGGTGCAGGTCAATGTCGCCGGCACGTTGCACGATGAAGGCACGCACTACCGTGCCACTGAGGGCGGGCTGAAGATCAATGCCGGCGAGCACCTCGCCACCGCCGCCGCCAACACCCACAGCAGCAGCGAGCAAGGCGTGGACGCCAAGGTAGGCGTGCGGGTTTACACCACAACCGGTGAAGACTTGAACATACGTGGCAGCGGCACCGGCGGCAGCAGCGATGTGCGCGAATCCAGCAGCACGGCGGTGGTCGGCAGTTACACCGGGGCGCAAGGCGTGAACATCGAGACGCAAGGCGACGCGCGTTATCAAGGCAGCCAGTTCAACGCAGGCCAGGCAGGCGTCAACCTCAAGGCCGGTGGCGATTTGGCGCTGAACCAGGCCAACGATACCCAGAGCAAAACAGACAACAGCCTGCGCGGCAGCGGTTCATTGACCCTGGGCACGGCACCGGGCACCAACGGTACGAACATGAACCTCGGTGCCGGCGTGCAACTGGATAACAAGCGCCTGGACACTCAGGACAGCCAGGCGCGGGTCGCGACGCTTCAGGGCAACGGCCCGATTCAGCTCAGCAGCGGCGGCGACATGACCCTGCAAGGCACTCAGGTCGGCAGCAGCACCGCAAAGGCCGGTGACATCAGCCTCAACGCCGGCGGCAAGCTGAACCTGCAAGCGGCTACCGACACTCACGTGAGCAGCGGCAGCAACCTGGGCGGCGGCCTGACGGTCGGTGCCGGCAAAACCAGCAGCGCCGAAAGCAGCGGCACCACCGGCAGCCTGAGCGCCAACGTCAACATCGGCAAAGTGGCCGAAAACGACCTGGGCGTTACCGTCGGGCAGTTGCACAGCAACGGCAACGTCACCCTCGCCAGCGGCGCCGACGCGGCGGACGCCATCCACCTGCAAGGCACTCAAGTCGTGGCCGACAAGGTCAACCTGGCGGCGCAAAACGGCGGCATTCTGCAAGAGTCGGCGCAATCGACCCAGGCCCATAACAGCTGGGGCGTGACCCTCGGCGCAGGTGGCAATGGCGGCAAAACCAGCCTGGCCGACGCCGGTGAGCACGACACCCCCAAGACCCAGTTCGGCATCAATGCGCGGGTCAAGGTCGACGTGGACCACCAGCAAGGCAGCACTGAGCACGACAGCCTGATCAAGGCGAACAAGGTGGTGATCAACAGTGCCGGTGATACCCATCTGGCCGGCGCGCGGATTGAAGCGCAGCAGGTCAGCGGCAAAGTGGGCGGCGACCTCGTCGTCGAGAGCCGCAAGGACCACGTCAGCAGCACCCAGGTCAACGTCGACACCCGGCTTGACGTCGAGAAAAACCAACCCGGCGTGGTCGACAAACTGGCCAAGGCCAGCGGCCCGCTCAAGGACAAGGTGCAAGCCAAGGCTGAGGGCGCGTTCGACAAGCACCGCGAAAAGCTCGAGAACGCCGTCGACAAGGGCACCGAGCACCTGGCCTCGGCCAAGGACAGCGTGGTCAACAGTCTTGGCAACGCCAAGGAACGCCTGGGCGAAAAACTCACCCGCAGCGCTAGCTACGACGTGAACCCCGAGCCCCGTGGCGCCTTCGGCACACGCGTGGATAAAGCCAAGGCTTACTTGGCGGACAAAAAGGAGGCGGTGGGCACTCGCCTGTCCAATCTCAAGGAAAAGGTCTGGCCAAAAACCACTGACAGCTACGCCGTCAGCGGCAAGAACACCACCGGCAACTCGGTGGCCAATACCGCCCAAAGCGTGCTGTTCGGCGACAAGAGCGGCGATACCACGTACACCCCGACGTTGAATCTGGACGTCAGCCATGTGGTGAAAGACAGCGTCACCCAGGCCTCGGGCATCCGTGGTACTCAAGGCGTCAATTTGCAGGTGAGTGGCGAAACACGCCTCACGGGCGCCCAGATCAGCGCAGACCAGGGCAAGGTCGACCTGGGGGGCTCCAAGGTAAAGGCGACGACACTGGCCGGCAGCGACTACCGCGCGGATGTGGGGCTGAACCTGTCGAAGTCACCGGTCAACCTGGTGCTGGGCGCCAAGGACGAATTGACCCGGAAACAGGACGACGCCACGCGTAAGGATCAAGCCATCAACCTTGGGCCGCTGCGGGTCGGCGGGCACAGTGATAGCCAAGTGTTGCAGGCCGGGATCGAGCAGAGCATCAACTAAGTCGCACGGCGGCGGTGGACGTGGGCAACCTGCGTTCACCGCCGCAAACATTTCTAAATGTTTCTTCATAAACCCAAACCGTCATTAAACAGACATATCTCAGGAATTAAATCGTCACGTCTTAGACAGGTGGACCTATCCACTTACCCCTTCCCTTGAGGTGTTGTCGTGATGTTGCCGACTAAAAAAAGTCTGTCTGTTCTGTTCGCTGCCCTGTGCTTGAGCGGCGTGGCCCACGCCACCGACGTTACCGGTGCCGGCTCCAGCTTCGTCTACCCGGTGCTGTCCAAGTGGTCGCAGGACTACAGCAAGAATTCCAGCAACCGCATCAACTATCAATCGATCGGCTCCGGCGGCGGCATTGCCCAGATCAAGGCCGCTACCGTTGACTTCGGCGCCTCCGACGCCCCGCTGTCAGCCGATGAGCTCAAAGCCGGCGGCCTGGGCCAGTTCCCCAGCGTGATTGGCGGCATCGTGCCGGTAATGAACGTCGAGGGCGTAGCGGCTGGGCAATTGAAACTCGATGGCGATGTGCTCGCGAAGATTTTCCTCGGTGACATCAAGGCCTGGAACGACCCGGCCATCGCTGCGCTCAACCCGGGCTTGAACCTGCCGGTGGCGAACATCACCGTGGTGCACCGCTCCGACGGCTCGGGCACTTCGTATAACTTCACCAACTACCTGGCCAAAGTCAGTGACAGCTGGAAAACCAAGATTGGTTTCGGCACCACCGTGCCGTGGCCGGTTGGCGTTGGCGGCAAGGGCAACGAAGGTGTTTCGGCCTACGTGAAGCAGATCAAGAACTCCATCGGCTTTGTGGAATACGCCTACGCGCTGCAGAACAAAATGACGTACGCCCAGTTGAAGAACGCATCGGGCAAATTCGTCAAACCTGACGCCAAGGCCTTCCAGGCCGCCGCGGATACCGCCGACTGGGCGAATGCCAAAGACTTTAACTTGATCATGACCAACGCCCCAGGCGAAGGCGCGTGGCCGATCACGGCGACCACCTGGATCATCATGTACAAGCAGCCGAAGAATGCTGAGCAAAGCCAGGCGGCGTTCAGCTTCTTCAAGTGGTCGCTGGAAAAAGGCCAGCAACAGGCAGCGGCACTCGACTATGTAGCACTGCCGGACTCCCTGGTGTCGCGAATCGAAGGTTACTGGAAGTCTGACTTCGCCAACTGATTCGCCCTACGACCGCCTTGCGCAGTGATTGCGCAAGGCGGTGAGCACATCTGATATGAACGACATCGTCTACCCGCAGGTTTTAACGACTCACGCAGGCGACACACCGGGCGACCGTCGTGCCACCCGCGATCAACGCCACGATCTGTGGTTCAAACGCTCGATGTTCGGCGCCGCCATGCTGGTGTTAGTGCTGCTGGGCGCCATTGCGGCCTCGACCCTGTGGGGCGGTGGGTTGGCCTTCAAGACCTTTGGCTTCGGCTTTATCACCAGCACCGAATGGGATGCGGTAAACAACCACTTCGGCGCTGTGGTGCCGATCTACGGCACTTTGGTCACCTCGTTTCTGGCGGTGCTGATTGCGGTGCCGGTGAGTTTTGGCATTGCGATTTTTCTCACCGAAGTCGCGCCGCCCTGGCTCAAAATGCCGGTCGCGTCGGCCATTGAATTACTCGCCGGCATACCTTCGATCATCTATGGCATGTGGGGCTTGTTCGTGTTCGGGCCGTTTATGGCTGAACACCTGTCGCCCTTGATCAATGACTACCTGGGCGCCCTGCCCTTTGTCGGCTCGCTGTTCCAGGGCCCGCCACTGGGGATCGGCATGTTGACGGCCGGCATTGTGCTGGCGGTGATGATCATGCCGTTTATCACCTCGGTGATGCATGAGGTGTTTCGCAGTGTGCCAACGCAGTTGAAAGAATCGGCCTACGCGCTTGGTAGCACTACCTGGGAAGTGGTGTGGGACATCGTCTTGCCCTACACACGCTCGGCAGTCGTCGGCGGGATCTTTCTCGGTTTGGGCCGCGCCCTTGGCGAGACCATGGCCGTGACCTTCGTACTGGGTAACGCCCAGCAGTTTTCCGCCTCCCTGCTGATGCCCAGCAGTTCCATCGCATCCGTCATCGCCAACGAGTTCAGCGAGGCCTACACCGACCTGCATCGCTCCGCGCTGATCGCCCTGGGCTTCTTGCTGTTTATCGTGACCTTCGTGGTGCTGGCGCTGGCGCGCCTGATGCTGATGCGCCTGTCGCGCAAGGAAGGGTTATGAATGCCAACGAACGCCTGTACCGCAAACGTGCGCTTAAAAATGGCGTGGCCATGTTCCTCAGCTGCGGCGCCACAGCCTTCGGTTTGCTGTGGCTGGCGTGGATTCTGCTGACCACCCTCATCAACGGCTTCCAGGCCCTCAACCTGCGGCTGTTTACCCAGATGACCCCGCCACCTGGCACCGAAGGCGGCTTGGCCAATGCGTTTTATGGCAGCGCATTGATGTCTGCCATCGCGTTGTTGATCGGCACACCTATCGGGCTGATGGCGGGGATCTGGCTGGCGGAGTTCGCGCGGCACTCGCGCCTGGGCACCACGGTGCGGTTTATCAACGACATCCTGCTGTCTGCGCCGTCGATTGTGCTGGGCCTGTTTATCTACACCGGCGTGATCCTGCCGCTGAACCTGCTGACCAATCATCAGGTCGGGTTCTCCGCCATTGCCGGTGCTTTGGCCCTGGCGTTATTGGTGATCCCGGTAGTGGTGCGCACCACCGATGAAATGCTCCAGCTGCAACCCTCGACCATGCGAGAGGCAGCTCTGGCACTGGGTGTGCCGCAATGGAAACTGACGCTGCAGATCGTGTTAAGGGCCGCCAAGGCCGGCGTGGTCACCGGCATCCTGCTCGCCCTGGCCAGGATCACCGGGGAGACCGCCCCACTGCTGTTCACCGCCTTCGGCAACCAGTTCTGGAGCAGCAACCTGCTCAAGCCGATTGCCAGTGTGCCCGTGGTTATCTTCCAGTACGCCATGAGCCCGTTCGACGACTGGCACGCGCTTGCATGGGCCGGTGCATTGGTCCTCACGCTGTTCGTGCTGGTGCTCAGCCTGGCATCTCGCTTGATCCTTTTACGCAATAGGTCTCACTGATGGACGCCACCGGCATTGCTCACGAAAAAACCAAAATCCAGGTGCGTGGGTTGGAGTTTTTCTACAACAACCAACGCTCGCTCAAATCCATCGACATCGATATCCCGGAAAAACGCATCACCGCCATTATCGGCCCCTCAGGCTGCGGCAAGTCCACCTTGCTTCGCGTGTTCAACCGCATCTATTCGATGTACCCGAAGCAGGAAGCCCGTGGCGAAGTGTTGCTCAATGGCGAAAACATTCTCGCCCCCGGCTATTCGATGAACCGCCTGCGCAGCCACGTCGGCATGGTGTTCCAAAAACCAGTGCCGTTCCCGATGTCGATCTACGACAACATCGCCTACGCCGTGCGCCACCACGAAAAACTGTCCCGCCGCGAAATGAACGACCGCGTCGAACAAGCCCTGCGCGGCGGCGCGCTGTGGGATGAGGTGAAAGACAAACTCAACCAAAGTGCGCAGAGCCTCTCCGGGGGTCAGCAACAGCGGCTGTGCATCGCGCGCACCATTGCGCTGCGCCCACAGGTGTTGCTGCTGGACGAACCGACCTCAGCACTCGACCCTATTTCCACCGGGCGTATCGAGCAGTTGATTACGGAGTTGAAGGCGCAGTACACGGTGATCATCGTGACCCACAACATGCAGCAGGCCGCGCGGGTGTCGGACAACACCGCGTTCATGTTCATGGGGGAATTGATTGAGTATGGCAATACCGACGAGGTCTTCACCAAGCCGAAGATGAAGCAGACCGAGGACTATATTACGGGGCGGTTTGGCTGAACCGTTGGCAATGTCTTTTACCACCAGAAAATCCGGAAGCCCGCACTCGCGCGGGTCGTCCGGATTTTATAGGCCCCCACTGTAATAGTGAGGCGTGCGGGGTTCTAACAAACGCCCCGCATTTCAAAAGACAACGGCAATATCGAAAGAAGGGCGTTTCGAGATCAGCGCCTATAACTTTACACCTGCCGGTGTTTCCTCTTTACCAATACCCCGCAAAGAAAACTCTAGCTCCTTACCTACGCCCCCTGCTTTGACAATCTGCTGGTGGCCTACCACCGAGTTTTTGTACCGGCCATATAAACCATTACTTTTAATTTCACCCACTTTGATAGTCCCCGCCTCATCGGTTGTAAAGGGTGCAAAAAAACTACCGCGCGTCGGGGCTATCTGTGAACTTTGATTTATTTTCGAGCCGTACTGCTCGACGAAACCTGTATCCCGGCCGACCAATGCAACCTTCTGATCGACAGATATATCTTTGACATGCTGCTTGGGCTCAGGGTTATCGGGGTCCGTAACATCCTGGATAAAGGCTTTCAACTTTTTGGCGTTCGCAGGATCTCGCTCAACCGTAAGGTTATATTTATTGCCAAATTTAAAGTCTACTAATGTGCTATTGCTGGCGCCCTTTTCGCCATCAAACTCGGCGGTGCCTTGTGACGCTTTGAAGTGTGGGCCATACCCAGAAAAAATAATCAGCGCCTTGCCATTCCCACGTGGCTGCATGCCGATATAGCCGCGACCAAGTGGTGTACCTCGCTCAGTATTAACACCGAACATCATCGCGTAATAAATCCCCGCATCCTTGCCACTCTTTCTTTGAAGGCCTTCGTCGATAGACATTGGAAAGGTGATATTGCTCAACCCAGGGTTGGGCGCAGCAAGTGAGTAGCTCACAGCAAATAAACCATTGGGCGATGTGGCGTCTTTTTTAATTTCGTGTCGTGGATCGCTTACTTTATCAAGTTTTGAAGAATCGCTATTGAGCTTCGGTAGAACAGTTCGTACGCCCGCCTCACCGCTTGTGCGAAAGCGCACGTTTTTCGACGCGATATCACGCGCGGTCAACTGACGGCTGTTGCGATGTGCTTTGTCCTGGTCGCTGTGTTGTTTTTCTGAGACTTCGGCGAACGGTGGCATTTGAGGGAGGACAAACGACTCGAGAGCCGCTTGTGGAAAAAGTTGAGGACGATAAATATCCATGATAGCTAGGCCCTTTTTGAAAAAAGCAATTAACCCACGTTAATCCAGTGCCTATTCATTGGCATGATCACAAGGCGTCCTGTCCAATTTGAATAACTAACGTAAAGCGTGCCTAGGGAACGTCCCCCTTGCTGGACACTGGCTCAGGCTCGTTAATTTTTCATAACGCAACGGTAGAGGGTTGACGCCAAAACAGGCTGTCAGAAAAAGCGCCTGGTGAGCCCGGGGTTTTCCTAAAACGAAAAAGGTCAGTAACTGACAGTCACTGTTGGAGACTCAAGCGCCACCAAATCGCAGGCAAAAAAAAACCCGGAAATCCTCACTTGCGTGGGCCTTCCGGATTTTCTAAACCGCCAAAAATGGTGGGTCGTGTGGGATTCGAACCTACGACCAATTGGTTAAAAGCCAACTGCTCTACCAACTGAGCTAACGACCCGCTGTGTGGTGGCGCGTATAATACTGATTTCTAAGGATTATTCAACACCTTATTTGAAATAAATCAGAAATAACGCGTTGGGTCAGTCATTCCGGCCGCTTGGAAGCCTTCTGCACGCAGTCTGCAGGCGTCACATTTCCCACAAGCACGGCCGGCATTGTCCGCCTGGTAGCAGGAAACTGTCAGCGCGTAATCGACACCAAGCCCTACACCAGCCTTCACAATGTCTGCCTTGGTCATGTTCTGCAGCGGTGCCTGGATACGAAAGCCCTGCCCCTCTACACCGGCCCTGGTGGCCAGGTTGGCCATGCGCTCGAACGACTCGACATACTCTGGACGGCAGTCCGGATAGCCGTTGTAGTCCAGTGCATTGACGCCGATGAAGAGGTCGCGGGCATTCAACACTTCGGCCCAGCCGAGGGCCAGGGACAGAAACACTGTGTTGCGCGCCGGCACGTAGGTCACCGGGATGCCTTCGCTGGGCGCCTCGGGTACGTCGATGCTGCTGTCGGTGAGCGCCGAACCGCCGATGCCATTTAGGTTGAGGCCGATCACCTTGTGCTCGACCACGCCCAGGTCACGGGCGACTCGCGCGGCGGCGTCCAGCTCGGCGCGATGGCGCTGGCCGTAGTCGAAGCTCAGGGTGTAGCAGCTGTAGCCTTGGGCGCGGACCATGGCCACCAGGGTGGCGGAATCGAGGCCGCCGGAGAGCAGAATGACTGCGCGTTTCTCATCGGCCATGTCAGCGCCCCGGTTCGTCGTTCCACAGGTATTTATGCAGTTGCAATTGCAGGCGCACCGGCAGGTTGTCCGCCACTACCCAGTCGGCCAGGTCGCGGGCGTTCAGGTCGTGATGGCTCGGAGAGAACAGCACCTCACCTGCGCGACGGTCCAGGCCGTACTGGATCAGCTTGGAAGCCGCCCAGTCATAATCGTCACGGGAACAGATCACGAACTTGACCTGATCGTTGGCCGTCAGCAGGTCCATGTTCTCGTAGAGGTTACGGTGCGCCTCTTTGGAGCCTGGGGTCTTGAGGTCGACCACTCGGCTGACGCGCGGGTCCACCGCCGAGATGTCCAAGGCGCCGCTGGTTTCCAGCGAGACCTCGTAACCGGCGTCACACAGCTGCTTAAGCAACGGGATGGCATTGGGTTGGGCCAGGGGCTCGCCGCCAGTGACACAGACGTAGCGCGGCTTAAAGCCGGCAACCTGCTCGAGAATGTCGTCGAGGCTGCGCACGGTGCCGCCGCTGAAGGCGTAGGCGCTGTCACAGTATTGGCAACGCAAAGGGCAGCCGGTCAGCCGTACAAATACGGTGGGCAGGCCAGCAGTTCGCGTTTCACCCTGCAACGAGTAAAAAACTTCGGTAATACGTAATGTGTCTTGCATAGTCGCCACGGGCGTAACAGCTAAACAGGCTGTCCGCCTCCGTCAGGCACTTCAAGGGATTGCGCCAACGCGTAAACCCCAGGAAGCGTGTTTCATAAAAGGGCGTGGATTCTAACGAAAAAACCCGCGCCAGGCGCGGGTTTCTTCTAAACGGGAAAGCATCGCTTACAAGCGCTGCAGATCCCGCTGGGCCAACTGGGCAGCGGACGTCCCCGGGTATTGGGCAACGACCTGCTGGAGAATGCCTTTGACCTTGTCGGTATGACCCAGGCGGCGTTCTACGTCAGCGAGTTTGTACAGCGAATCAGGCACCTTGGCATGCTTTGGGTAAAGCTGGCTGACCTTGGCAAACGCCTGGCCTGCACCTTGCAAATCACCCTTGGCCAAGTTGACCTCGCCCAACCAATACTGGGCGTTGCCCGCGTATTGGCTGTTCGGGTATTTGCGCAGGAATGCGGTAAAAGCCTGGCTGGCTTTATCGAAATCCTTGGCTTTGATCAGGTCGAAGGCTGCATCGTAATACAGCTTTTCTTTGGCCGGATCACCCGGTTCGCTGCTGGCGGCAGGGGCTTGGCTTGCAGCCGCGGCCCCCGCCGCTGCACCACCGGCGGCGCTTGGTGCGCCACCGGCAGAAGAATTATCAGGAGTGGCGGCAGGTGTAACACCGGCTCCAATGCGTCGATCAAGATCCTGGTATCGCTCCAGGCCTTCTTGCTTCAGCTGGTTCACTTGATTTTGCAGAACCTCAATCGCGCCTTGTTGCTGCGACAATTGATCCTGCATGCGTTGCAGCTGGTTGAACAGTTCGCCCTGTGCCGAGGGAGCGGACGTAGCCGCTCCCCCAGCATAGGCGCCGTTCGTGCCATAACCCGCTGGCGGATAACTGCTCCCGCTATTGTTATAGCCAGAGTTGCTATCTTCCACAGGAACCGCAGCCCACACCGCGAGCGGTGCGAGGCTGAGAGCCAATACAGTTAGAGCACGACGGCACGTTCGCATGACGAATTACTTACGCAGTTCGACGCGACGGTTTTGAGCCCAGGACTGCTCGTCGTGGCCAGTAGCAACTGGACGCTCTTTACCGTAGGAAACCAGTTCCAGTTGGCCTGGAGCAACACCTTGCAGTACCAGGTAGCGCTGAACGGCTTTCGCACGACGCTCGCCCAGTGCCATGTTGTACTCACGAGTACCACGTTCGTCAGTGTTACCTTCCAGAACAACGCGAGCGCCGTTAGCTTTCAGGTCCTTCGCGTGAACGTCCAGAGCGCGCATGGCTTCTGGTTTCAGGTCCGAACTGTCGTATTCGAAGTAGAAAGTGGTGATAGCGCGCAGAGCAGCTTCTTCGCTCAGGGAGCCGTCAACTGCACCAGTGTTAGCGCCGTAACCAGCGTTTGGATCAACAGCTGCGCCTTCACCGGCATTGTCGCCGCCTTTAGAGGAGCAACCAACGGCTACGGACAGAGCCAGAGCCAGAGCAGCAAACTTACCAAACTTCAGCATTTCCATCGTGAAACTCCTAATGAACCCCAGTGTGTTAAGTACTTCTTTTTGTAGCGCCGCGTCAGTTCAGGTAAGGGGACCAGGATGGTTCTCTGACTTCGCCTTGTGCGGTAGGAAGTGGGAGCCTTACGCGTCCATTAATGGATACGAGCATCAAGACTCCCCGGCCCTGCTGGCGGGTGGCGTAGATTACCATGGTGCCGTTGGGCGCAACAGTAGCTGACTCATCAAGGTTGGTATCTGTAAGGATTTTTACCGTTCCGCGCTGCAAATCCTGGGCCGCAACCCGGAAATTAGTGAAACCATCCTGACGGTGAATCATCACCAACGTCTTTTCATCAGCCGAAAGCTTCGGATTTGCGTTGTAGTTACCGATAAAGGTCACTCGTTCCGCGCTGCCGCCGTTCACATTTGCCTTGTAGACCTGTGGCTTGCCGCCCCGGTCAGAGGTGAAGTAGATAGTAGAACCATCTTTACCCCAGAACGGCTCGGTGTTGATGCCAGGGCCGCTGGTAACACGGCTGATCTGGCGCGAAGCCATGTTCATCACGTAGATATCCGGGTTGCCGTCTTTGGACAGCACGAACGCCAGGCGCGAACCATCCGGAGACCACGCAGGTGCGCCGTTGAGGCCTTCGAAGTTGGTGATCTGCTCACGACGGCCCGTATCGATATGCTGCACGAAAATGCGCGGACGGCGCTGTTCGAACGACACATAGGCAATACGCTTGCCATCCGGTGCGAAGCGCGGCGACAGGATTGGCTCACGCGATTGCAGCAAGGTCACAGCCCGTGCACCGTCGTAGTCCGAACGCTGCAATGTATAACGAGTGTTGTCTACGGAGAAACGCTCAGCCGTTACATAAAGCAGACGCGTCGAGAAAGCACCTTTGATACCGGTGAGCTTTTCAAACGACTGGTCCGAGATGTAGTGCGCCATGTCCCGCAGTTGCTCGGCGGTGCCCGATACGCTGCCGGTCAAGACCTGCTGCTCGGTGGCCACGTTGAACAACGTGTATTGGATCTGCAGACGACCGCCGGCCGGCGTGATGTTGCCGACCATCAGGTACTGCGCGCCCACGGCTTTCCAGTCACGGAACACCACTTCGCTGGCCTGGTTAGGCTGGCTGATCATGTTGCCTTTTGGAATCGGCGCGTAGTAACCGGAGTTGCGCAGGTCGTCACTGACGATCTGAGCCATGTCGTCCGGCAGCACGCTGCCGCCCTGCCAACCGAACGGTACTACGGCGATCGGGGTGGCCCGATCGCTACCGCTGGTGACCAGGATGTTCTTTTCATCCGCCGCCGCTATCCCTGCCATACAGCAAATAACGACAAGCATTCCTCGAAGAAGGTTTCTCACAAGGCTAGATCCTCAGGTGTGAATGTCATCTTGAATGAACGATAGGGAGCGAAGTCGCTTGGTTTCATTCCCTGCATCTCGGTCAACCGGCCAATGTTCTTGACCGCGGCAACCGCCGAACTGTCGAACGAACCGTCACCACTGGACTTGGCCACCGTGACCGAAGTCACCGTACCGTCCGGCAACATGCCGATCTGCAGCACTACTGTCATGCCTTTGCGTGCCGAAGGTGGACGTGTCCAACCTTCTGCTGCCCGTGCCCGAATCAGGTCGTCGAAACTGCCCGCGACTTCATCACCACGTTCATCGGCCAAGGCTTGCTGACGCTGCGGCGTGTCGGAAAGCAAATCTGCCAAGGCCTGGGCCTTTTTCTCTTCGGCGGATTTACGCGCTGCTTCCTGGGCCTTTTTCTTGCTGGCGTCGGCGGCAGCTTTCTTCTTCGCGTCGTCGGCGACTTTCTTCTTCGCCTCGTCTGCTTCAGCTTTTTTCTTGGCGTCTTCGGCGGCTTTTTTCTTCGCGTCTTCGACTATCTTTTTCTTGGCGTCTTCAGCGGCCTTTTTCTTGGCCTCTTCTTCGGCAGCTTTCTTGGCTTCTTCTTCAGACTTCTTCTTGGCTATATCAGCCAATTGTTTCTCTTCGGCTTTTTTAGCTTCGGCAGCTTTGTCGGCTTTCTTGGCTTCATCAGCCTTTTTCGCCTCGTCAGCTTTCTTGGCTTCGTCAGCCTTTTTCGATTCCTCGGCCTTTTGAGCCGCCTCTTCTTTCTTTTGTTCCGCAGCAGCCTTCACCGCTTCCTGCTCGACCTTCTTCTGTTCCATCTGCTCGACTTCAGTCTGGCGCGCAGCCGACTTCTGGGCCTCACCCGCAATCTTCTGATTGGTCTGGGTGGTGGCCTGACTTTTCGATTTCAGCTGATACAGGGTCGCCTGCACGATCGGCTTGGCTGGCGGCAGGTCCGGGGTCATGGCAAAACTGACGAACAGCATGCCAAACACCAGGACGTGCAGGGCAATTGCCCAGACGCTAGGCCAGAAGTAGCTTTCCGAGGCGGACGGCTCTCGCTGTTGCTGCATCAGGGCGCCTCGGTAATCAAGCCAACGTTACCCACGCCGGCCTTCTGCAGGCCGCCCATGGCACCCATGACGGAGCCATAGTCGACCACTTTGTCGCCGCGAATGAACACCTGGGTGTGCTTGCCGCCTTCGTTGCCGGACCGGATGATCTTGGTCACGGCATCGGTCATCTGCGGCAAGGTCATGGCCTTGTCCTGCTGTTTCTGGGTATCGACTTCGCTGCCAAGGTTCCAGTAATAGGTCTTGTCAGCCTTGATCGAAATGGTCAGGACCTGAGTGTTGTTGTCTTGCGGCAAGGCTTCGCTGGAAACCTTGGGCAGATCAACTTTCACGCCCTGATTGAGCATCGGCGCGGTCACCATGAAGATCACCAGCAGCACCAGCATCACGTCGATGTAAGGCACTACGTTCATCTCGGCGACCGGCTTGCGCTTTTTGCGAGCTCGAGCGATTAAAGCCATTGGGAATTACCTGCTTATTCTTCGCTGGTGTGCACTTTACGGTGCAGGATCGCCTGGAATTCATCGGCGAAGGTGTAGTAACGGCTGATCAAGGTTTCGCCACGCGCGGCAAAACGGTTGTAGGCAATGACTGCGGGGATAGCAGCGAACAAGCCGATCGCGGTGGCGATCAGGGCTTCGGCGATACCTGGGGCCACGGTGGCCAAGGTCGCTTGCTGGGCCTGGGCCAGGCCGCGGAAGGAGTTCATGATCCCCCACACAGTACCGAACAGGCCGATGTACGGGCTGACGGAACCCACGGTGGCAAGGAACGGCAAGCTTTGCTCAAGCTTCTCTTCTTCGCGGGAAATGGCGACGCGCATGGCACGGGCCACGCCTTCCATGACCGCTTCCGGGTCAACACCCGGTTGCTGGCGCAGGCGGGAGAACTCCTTGAAACCGGCGCGGAAGATCTGCTCGACGCCCGAATCCGGGTCCGGGTTGCTGCCAGCCTGACGGTACAGCTTGGACAGGTCGATACCCGACCAGAAGCGCTCCTCGAAGCTCTCCAGGGCACGTCGACCGGCACGCAGCAGGTTGCTGCGCTGAAAAATCATGACCCAAGAGGTAACCGATGCGGCTACCAGGATCAGCATCACCAGTTGAACCACAACACTGGCATTGCTGACCAGGCTCCACATGGAGGAATGGTCGACGACGGTAGGTTCCACGCTAAATCTCCTGCTTTGATTGTTTACCCGCGCCGCTTACGCCGGCAAAGGCCGCACGTAGAGCTTCGGGAATGGCCCGGGGTTTCAAACTATTGGTGCGCACACAGGCCACCAGGAACTGCCCCTCACAGAGCAGCGTTGCATCCGTTGCCCGCCTGACTTGCTGTTTAAAACGCAGGCTGACACGGTTCAATTCGATTACATCAGCGCTGACCAGCAACTCGTCGTCCAACCGCGCCGGCGCGTGGTAGCGCGCCTCGCTGGAATGCACGACGAATAACAGATCCTCCCCTGCAAGCTGGGATTGGGCAAAGCCCAGCTCCCGTAGCCGCTCGGTTCGAGCCCGCTCCATGAACTTGAGGTAGTTAACGTAATAAACGATGCCGCCAGCATCGGTGTCCTCGTAATAAACGCGACAGCGATGTGCGAACGACTGATCCCCGTTTTGCGCGCGCATACTCTAGTGCTTACTCCTCAGGTTGCCAATCCGGCTGGGCAACTGTTTTTTCCATTCTCTGAAACATTTGCAGCAACTGAATGACGCTACCAGCCACTAGGACAGCACAAAGCTAAGATAAATCGACTGGCGTGACCTTTTTAATCGTCCACTGCATCGAGGAATTCGTCTACTACAGGCATCTCGCCCAATCGTGACGGAATGTTTAACCCGAAGTGCAAATAGGCGTGGCGCGTCACCACCCGGCCCCTTGGCGTACGCATGATGTAGCCCTGCTGGATCAGGTACGGCTCCAGCACATCCTCAATAGTGTGGCGCTCTTCACTGATCGCCGCCGCCAGGCTGTCCACGCCCACCGGGCCGCCATCGAACTTCTCGATCATGGTCAAGAGTAGACGTCGATCCTGATGATCAAAGCCATGCTCGTCCACATCCAACAGGTTCAACGCCAGATCGGCCACGGCCTTGGTGATATGCCCCTTGGCCCGCACCTCGGCAAAATCGCGCACACGCCGCAACAAACGGTTGGCGATCCGTGGCGTGCCACGCGCCCTGCGGGCGATCTCAAACGCGCCTTCCGGGTCCAGGGGCAAGCCGAGGATGCTCGCCGAACGGCTGACGATGGTGGCCAGGTCTGCAGTGCTATAGAACTCCAGACGTTGAACAATGCCGAAACGGTCTCGCAACGGGTTGGTCAGCATGCCCGCACGGGTGGTCGCGCCCACCAGCGTGAACGGCGGCAGGTCGAGCTTGATCGAGCGGGCCGCCGGGCCTTCGCCGATCATGATGTCGAGCTGAAAGTCTTCCATGGCCGGGTACAGCACTTCCTCGACAATCGGCGACAGCCGGTGAATCTCGTCGATAAACAGTACGTCGTGCGGCTCAAGGTTGGTCAGCAATGCTGCCAGGTCACCCGGACGCTCCAGCACCGGGCCGGAGGTGGACTTGATCGACACGCCCATTTCATTGGCGATGATCATTGCCAAGGTGGTTTTACCCAGCCCCGGCGGGCCGAAGATCAACGTGTGATCCAGGGACTCGCTGCGCCCGCGCGCCGCCTGGATGAACAACTCCATTTGCTCGCGCACGGTGGGCTGGCCGATGTAGTCGGCCAGGCTCAGCGGGCGGATGGCCCGGTCCTGGACTTCTTCACGGTCGCGCGGGCCGGTGGCCGCGATCAGACGATCAGCTTCAATCACTTAAATCATTCCCTTCAGGGCTCGGCGGATCATGTCTTCGCTGCTCAGGTTCTTGTCCTTGATGGCCGATACGGCTTTGCTCGCTTCCTGCGGCTTGTAGCCCAGGGAGATCAGCGCGCTGACCGCATCGCTTTCGGCGCTGGCAACCTGGCCTGCCGGCATATCCGGCTGGTTCGGCACCAGGGCAAACATGCTCGGTACGACCTCCCAGGCCTTGAAGCGGTCCTTGAGTTCCACCAGCAGGCGCTCAGCGGTTTTCTTGCCCACCCCCGGCACCTTGGTCAACGCCGAGGTGTCCTGGGCCGAAACCGCACGTACCAGCTCATCCACTTCCAGGCTCGACATCAACGCCAGCGCGAGCTTGGGGCCCACGCCGTTCAGGCGAATCAACTCGCGGAAGAAGTCGCGATCACGCTTGCCAATGAAACCATAGAGCAATTGCGCGTCTTCACGCACCACCAAATGGGTGTGCAGGGTCAGCGGTTCGCCGACCGACGGTAAGCGGTAAAGGGTGGTCATGGGCACTTCCAGCTCATACCCCAACCCATTGACATCCAGAATCAGGTGCGGCGGCTGTTTCTCAGCCAGGGTGCCGCGCAAGCGTCCAATCACGGTTCAGATCCTTAAAGCTTGAGGTCAGATCAAGGCCTGACCGGAAATTACGATTGCGCTGATGCTATCAGAGACGCAGCCGCCCGCCACGACTGCGTGCCGTGCCCAGGCCATGCGGCAGCAAGCTTGAGCGAGTGTGCGCATGGCAAATGGCAATAGCCAGGGCGTCGGAGGCGTCGATCTGCGGTTTTGAGGTGAGTTTGAGCATGTGCATAACCATCATCTGCACTTGCTCTTTATTTGCTGCACCGGTGCCGACCACGGCCTGCTTGACCTGGGTCGCGGTGTATTCGGCGATTTCCATGCCTTCCTCGGCACCGGCGACGATAGCCGCGCCCCGCGCCTGGCCAAGTTTGAGTGCGGAGTCGGCGTTTTTGGCCATGAACACTTTTTCGATACCCATGGTCACCGGGCCGTAGGTCTGGATCACTTCACGCACGCCGCGATAGACGATCTGCAGGCGCTCGGCCAACTCGCCCGCACCCGTGCGGATGCAGCCCGAGGCGACGTAGACGCAGCCGCGCGGGGTGTGTTGCACCACGCCAAAACCGGTGATGCGCGAACCGGGGTCGATACCTAGGATTAAAGTCATAACGCCTGCGGGTTGGGTAAAACTCAATTTTTGCGGCCAACATCGATCAAATGCGGGAGCTGGCTTGCCTGGGATGCAGACACCTCGGTGCTTCTTCTGAACCGAGGTGATGCTATCGCAGGCAAGCCAGCTCCCACATTTTGATCTACATCATCCTTCAGACCAGCTGTGCTGCCACTTCTTCCGGGATGTCGGCGTTCGAGTACACGTTCTGCACGTCATCCAGGTCTTCGAGCATGTCCAACATCTTCAGCACCTTCTGCGCACCGTCCAGGTCCAGCTCGGCGCTGGTGGTCGGCAACATCACGATTTCCGCATCAGTGCCTTTGAAACCCGCGGCTTCCAAGGCGTTGCGCACCGCATAGAAACCTGCGAACGAGGTGAATACGTCGATGGAGCCGTCTTCGTTGGTCACCACGTCGTCGGCATCGGCCTCCATTGCGGCTTCGATCAGTGCGTCTTCATCCACGCCCGGTGCAAAGGTGATCTGCCCCTTGCGCTCGAACAGGTACGCCACCGAACCGTCGGTGCCCAGGTTACCGCCGCATTTGCTGAACGCGTGGCGCACGGCTGCCGCAGTACGGTTGCGGTTGTCGGTCATGCACTCGACCATCACCGCCACGCCGCCCGGGCCGTAGCCTTCGTAGCTCAGCTCGACCATGTCGTCGGTGTCGGCCGCGCCGGCCCCACGGGCCACGGCGCGGTCGATGATGTCGCGGCTCATGTTCGCGCCCAAGGCCTTGTCCAGCGCCAGGCGCAGACGCGGGTTGGAGCCCGGGTCACCGCCACCCTGGCGGGCAGCGACGGTCAGCTCGCGAATCCACTTGGTGAAGATCTTGCCTTTCTTGGCATCCTGACGCTCTTTGCGGTGCTTGATGTTCGCCCACTTGGAATGGCCAGCCATAACACAACTCCGAAATTCTCTAGAAACCTTAACAATCCCGCCCCAGGCAGGATTTCCCTCTTAAAAGCACAACCCTTGTAACGCAAAGGCGCATCCGAAGATGCGCCTTTTTAGACTGCGTAAACCTCAGTGCGCTTTCACGCAGCAGCCTTACTCAGCCTTCGGCGTCTCGCGCAGACGGATGTGCAGTTCGCGCAACGCCTTGGCATCCACTACACCTGGAGCCTGGGTCATGACGTCCGCAGCACTCTGGGTTTTCGGGAAGGCGATCACTTCACGGATCGACTGGGCGCCGGTCATCAGCATCACCAAGCGGTCCAGACCGAACGCCAGGCCACCGTGCGGCGGTGCGCCGTACTTCAGGGCGTCGAGCAGGAAGCCGAATTTCTCTTCCTGTTCCGCTTCGTTGATGCCCAGCAGACGGAATACCGCTTGCTGCATCTCTTTGCGGTGAATACGGATCGAACCGCCACCCAGCTCGGTGCCGTTCAAGACCATGTCGTAGGCACGCGACAGCGCGCCGGCCGGGTTGGCTGCCAACTCTTCAGGCGAGCACTTCGGCGCCGTGAACGGGTGGTGCAAGGCGCTGAAGCTGCCGTCGTCGTTCTCTTCGAACATCGGGAAGTCGACCACCCACATCGGGGCCCACTTGCAGGTCAGCAGGTCCAGGTCGTGGCCCAGCTTGATGCGCAGTGCACCCAACGCTTCGCTGACGATCTTGGCTTTGTCGGCGCCGAAGAACACGATGTCGCCGTCGACCGCACCGACGCGATCCAGGATCGCGTTCAGGTTGTCCAGCGGAATGTTTTTCACGATTGGCGACTGCAGGCCATCAACGCCGTTTGCACGCTCGTTGACCTTGATGTACGCCAGGCCCTTGGCACCGTAGATGCCGACGAACTTGGTGTAGTCGTCGATCTGCTTGCGCGGCATGCTGGCGCCGCCAGGTACGCGCAGGGCGGCGATGCGGCATTTAGGGTCGTTGGCCGGGCCGCTGAACACCTTGAAGTCGACTGCTTTGAGTTGGTCGGCCACGTCCACCAGTTCCAGCGGGTTACGCAGGTCTGGCTTGTCGGAACCGTAGCGGCGCATGGCTTCTTCGAAGGTCATGTGCGGGAATTCGCCGAATTCCAGGTCCAGCACTTCCTTGAACAGGTTGCGGATCATTTGCTCGGTCAGGCCCATGATCTCTTTTTCATCGAGGAAGCTGGTCTCGATGTCGATCTGGGTGAATTCAGGCTGGCGGTCAGCGCGCAGGTCTTCGTCGCGAAAGCACTTGGCGATCTGGTAGTAACGGTCGAAGCCGGCCACCATCAGCAGTTGCTTGAACAGCTGCGGCGATTGCGGCAAGGCGAAGAAGGAACCGGCGTGAGTCCGGCTCGGCACCAGGTAGTCACGCGCGCCTTCCGGGGTGGCCCGGGTGAGGATCGGCGTCTCGACGTCAAGGAAGCCGTTTTCGTCGAGGAAGCGGCGGATGCTGGTGGTCATGCGCGAGCGCAGACGCAGCTTCTCGGCCATTTCCGGGCGACGCAGGTCCAGGAAGCGGTAGCGCAGGCGAGTTTCTTCGCCCACATCGGAGTACTCGTTGAGTGGGAACGGCGGGGTTTCCGACTCGTTCAGCACTTCCAGCTCGTAACCCAGCACTTCGATGGCGCCGGAGGCCATGTTCGCGTTCACCGCGCCGGCCGGACGCAGGCGAACCTTGCCGGTGATTTTAACGACGTATTCGCTGCGCACGCGGTCGGCGGCGGCGAAGCTTTCAGCGCGGTCCGGGTCGAACACCACCTGGGCCAGACCATCACGATCACGGATATCGAGGAAGATCACCCCGCCGTGGTCGCGGCGACGGTGAACCCATCCGCAAAGGGTGATTTCCTGACCTTCCAGGGTCTCGTTCAGTTGGCCGCAATAGTGGCTGCGCATCATGGTAGTGGTTTCACTTCTCGTAATTCGAAATTCGGTGGAGGCTCGCCTCGTCACCGTACAGTTAAGCAGGGGACGGATAATGCAGGAGCCTGCGCGTAGAGTTCAACTCAGTCTGCTTTGTCGCCGACCGCCAGATTCTTCTTGGCGCCGGTCTTGAAGTCGGTCTCGTACCAGCCACCACCGCTAAGGCGGAAGCCCGGCATGGACAACATCTTCTTCAGCTCAGGCGCCTGGCAGGCAGGGCAATCGACCAGCGGCGCGGCGCTGATCTTCTGAATGGCTTCCAACTGATGACCACAGGAAGCACATTGATAGTCGTACATGGGCATGGAGATGTCTCGGCGATCAGATCGTAACGGCGCCACGCCAGCCCTGTGGACAAGCCCGGGACGCGTAGCAAAGCGCGGCATTATATCTGGTAAATCGACACAGCGCAGCCGGCTTTGCGCCCCAAGGCCGGCCCACCATGACGGAAGGCCGGCTCCGAAACCGCCGGATTAATCGGCGCTCATCGGGGTTGTGTGAGCTTTTAATACGTGAACCACGCATACCACCCTGACCAGCCCACTGAAGTTCTTCACTCCCCCATAACGCAAATGCACTTCCCGATCGACATAAGACAACAACGCGCTGACTGAGCAGGCATTGATCCTGGCTATCTCCGTGAGGATATTCCAATAGATCTGTTCGAGCCGCAGGCAGGTGGAAAACCCGTTGAGCCTGACCGACCGGGATAATGGCTTGGCCAGTCCCATGTCGAACCCTTTTGCAAAGGGGTCGACCTTTATCTTATGAAAACCACAGGTTTCCATCACTCCATTACCCACTCCGCGTGACATACACCTGACACTCCATTGCCAAACAACAGCCCATGGGTTTCTCCCATGGAACAGTGGGGTCTATAAAACATCAGGATGCGCGGGGCGGCCAGAAGACGGGGAGTCGATAGTCGTAGGACAACGCTAGGAAGCGCGGCGAAACAACTGAGCGGCGCCAGGGCGGCGCCACTCAGGCGTTGGCTTACTGGTTTTCGAGCAGAGAACGCAGCATCCACGCGGTTTTTTCATGAACCTGCATACGCTGGGTCAGCAAATCCGCGGTCGGCTCATCACTGACCTTGTCAAGCAATGGGAAGATGCCGCGCGCGGTGCGAGTCACCGCCTCCTGGCCCGCCACCAGCTGCTTGATCATCTCTTCAGCGCTGGGCACACCCTCTTCTTCCTTGATCGAAGACAGACGGGCGTAGATCGAATAGGCACCCGGCGCCGGGAAACCCAGGGCACGGATACGCTCGGCAATGGAGTCCACTGCCAGCGCCAGTTCGTTGTACTGCTCTTCAAACATCAAGTGCAGCGTACGAAACATGGGGCCCGTGACGTTCCAATGAAAGTTGTGGGTCTTCAAATACAGTACGTAGGTATCGGACAGCAGTCGTGAAAGTCCGTCGACGATGGATTTACGGTCTTCTTCACTGATACCAATATCGATTGCCATGTTTTTCCCCTTCAATTGACGAGCATTCATTGATCAGGTGCAGGACCACTCTAGCAAGAGTGCAGGCTGTGCGCAGCCCGACACACACAGCTTGTGTGCGACAAATCGCCCCTCTGCGCCTACCTCTGCCCCCCGCCTGACAGCGGCGCACAAGCCTTTGCGCAGAGTAGGAAAACGCTAAAAATGCCGTTCAAAAAGCCCGCACCTGTCTAGGACAAGTGTTTGACGCAGAAATGCCATCGCGCTCGCAACACCCCGAAATGCTTGATTTGAGTAGGCACAGCCTTTGCTGTTAAATAGACGTCGTGTGGTGAGCCGTTTATTTCTGCGGCACGCCACATAGGCTGATACCCGTGCACGTGCCCAACGCCTCCCATTGTTCAGAAGCGAACCGTGCCAGTCAGCTCTTCCTTGTGATCCTTCTTAACGTGAGTTAATCAAAATGTTGAAAATCGTCCACCTGCTAACGGGCGTTGCAGCGTTGCTGCTGTCCTTTATACCGAGCTTGCAACAGGGAAGCCCTCCCTACCTGGAACAACACGACGCTCTGTACCTGGCCTTGTTCGGCCTTCTTAACCTGACGCTGGCACCGGTGATCCCTTACTGGAACAAAGGCACGCGTCATCAACTGCAAAACCTGGTCAGCGCGCTGCTGGTACTGACCGTTGTCGTTCAAACCCTCACCCTCCTCGCACCGATGCCTGAAGTTGGCGGCCACCCGGCCATCCTGCTCAGCCTGGTGATTGCTGTGGTCGCCATCGTTCTTCACCTGGCCATCAGCTTCTACCGTTCGTCTCCCGCCGCTGCGTCGCAAAACTACGACATGACCAACCGGGATACCGGGACCGTCAAGTGGTTCAACACCTCCAAAGGCTTCGGCTTTATTTCCCGCGATTCGGGCGACGATATCTTCGTCCACTTCCGGGCCATCCGCGGCGAAGGTCATCGCGTTCTGGTCGAAGGCCAGCGCGTGGAGTTCTCCGTCATGAACCGCGACAAGGGCCTGCAAGCCGAAGACGTGATCGCGGCATTGCCGCGTCGCTGATTCCCACCCTCGGCGCAATAAAAAACCGCGATCCAGCACTGCTGGGTCGCGGTTTTTTTATGCGCTGCACTGAAGCATTAATAATGCGGCGGCGGCGCTTCTTCTTCGGATGACTCAAACTGCCCACCCATTTCTTCCTGGCGCTTGAGCAGCGCCGTCATCTGCAGTTGCAGGCGCTCAACCGCACGCTGCTGGGTGACGAGGATGTCATTGAGGGTCTCAATGGTGTCGTCCTGAAACGCCAGGCGGCTTTCCAGATCGGTGACGCGGTCTTGCAGGTCCATGGCTCAGTCCTGGGTAAAGATGAAGTCGGCAGGCAATAGCGCGCGCAGTCGGGTGCGAATCGCCGCCACTTGCTCTTCGGTATACGGCCGGGCCGGGTGCTTGCCCCAGACCGGTGCCGGCCAGGCAGCATCGTCGCGTTTGCGCACGATCACATGCACATGCAACTGGCTGACGACGTTACCCAGCGCGCCAATGTTCATCTTGTCGGCCGCCAGGCCTTCATTGAGCCGTTGTGCCAGAGCCGTCGTTTCTTCCCACAACGTGTGTTGATCGGCGACATCCAGTTGAAACACTTCGCTGATACCGTTTATCCGCGGCACCAGGATGAACCAAGGGTAATTCGCGTCATTGGACAGCAGCAGGCGGCAGAGTGGGAAGTCCCCAATAGCCAGTGTGTCTTGTTGCAGGCGTTGATCTAAGGCGAACACGCGGGCACTCCGTTCGGCAAGTCAGTTCAGGCGCCCAGCATACCTTCGAATGCTCAAGGCTTCACCGCGAATACGAGGAGCTTTGAAGCGGCTCAATAAAAAACCGCACCCTTTCGAGGCAGGCGAATATTTGAGCTACGCTAAATCGGGCCTGAACGGGATGCACCAAAATGACCCACCTGTGCCTCAAAGGGATCCGCCAACTACCCACTCAGCGGGGTGAACCGGTAACGTTTTGCTCTGGCACACGATTTATGTACGCCCCCACAGGTGAAACACCCGGGCGTCAAGCCCAAACCAAACGACGTAAAAAGCCCGTGCTTATGCGGTTTTTACACGGCCGTAACGTTTTTCACGAAAAAATGACATTCGGTTACGGCTTTGTGCACGCTTGTTGCATTCACACTCGTATCGTCGGCAACGGCACCCGTTTGGAAGCGAGTGTTTCGCGATAAAAACAGTAGCGTTTGAGTGCACTCCAAGGACGAATTCAAACTTCGAAAGGGGTCTGAAAACAGCACTTAAGTTGTCAGCCTGGTGACATTCGGGCTGTGAATTTGCGACACGGAACTAGCAATTTACGACAGCCTCGTAAAGAAGCTGAAAGGATAGATGACTCAGTATCGTCAATAGGGTCTGCGTGATATAACTTTGCGCCGACACAAAAAAGAAAGAGCCGCCCAGATAAAAATACAGGTGGGACGGCAGTACTCTTCCTAAAACCAAAGGAGCAAATCACGATGCGCGTGATGAAGTGGAGCATGATCGCCCTGGCTGTTTCAGCAGGCACCTCGCAGTTCGCAATGGCGTCCGCCCAAAGCGATTCCAAAGGCTTTGTTGAAGACAGCACTTTCAGCATTAATACGCGTGCGCTGTATTTCAGCCGCGACAAACGTAACAATGATTCCGGCCAAAGCCGCAGCGAAGAAACCGGCCTGGGCTTCAACGGCCTGTACCAGTCGGGCTTCACCCAAGGCACCATCGGTGTAGGTGTTGACGCCATTGGCCTGCTGGGCGTCAAGCTCGACAGCGGCAAGGGCCGCGCCGGTACGGGCTTGTTCCCTACGGGTGCTGACGGTCGTTCGCAGGACGATTACTCCAAGGGCGGCGCAGCCATCAAGTTCCGTATCTCTGATACCGTCTTGAAAATCGGCGACCAGTACACCACCGCTCCTGTTTTCGCCTCTGACGACAGCCGCTTGCTTCCAGAGCTGCCACAGGGCGTTTCGATCACCAGCAACGAGATCAAGGGCCTGAAGCTCGAAGCCGGTCACTTCACTTCGATCGTCGCACAGTCGCAAACCTACAAAGACAGTATCAGCGACAGCAGTAACGTGGGCAACGTAGGCCTCAAGGAAGCTAACTTCGTCGGCGGCGTATATGCCTGGACTCCAGAGCTCACCACCAGCCTCTACTACTCCAAAGTCGAAGACTACTGGCGCAAATACTACGCCAACGTCAACTGGACCCATGCTCTGAGCAATGACCAGTCACTGGCTTTCGACTTCAACATCTACGACACCAAGAGCGAAGGTGCCGGCCTGCAACGCGCAGAGAAAGACAACACCACCAAGCTCGACAACCGCGCGTTCAGCTTGCAGGGTGCCTACACCATTGGCGCTCATACCTTCACCCTGGCAGCCCAGAAAGTCACCGGCGACGGCGACTACGGCTACGGCATCGACGGCGGCGGCACGATCTTCCTGGCCAACTCCATCGCCCGTTCCGACTTCAACGCTGAAGGCGAAAAGTCCTTCCAGGCGCGTTACGACATCAACATGGCCACCTTCGGCATTCCTGGCCTGAGCTTCATGACGCGTTACGTAACGGGTAGCGGCGCGAACACCGGCACCACGTCGAACGGTAAAGAGTGGGAACGCGATATCGAAGGCAAATACGTGATCCAGAGCGGCCCAGCCAAAGACCTGAGCCTGCGTATCCGCCAAGCGACCTATCGTTCGTCTGACGGTGTTTACTACGGTTCGGCGTCTATCGACGAACTGCGTCTGATCGCACAATACCCGCTGAACATCTTGTAATTGGCCGTTTAATTACAACGATGACTTAAGGCTTCGGCCTTAAACAAAAAGCCGCTCCCCTGTTTACAAGGGAGCGGCTTTTTTATTGCAGTTTTATTTCATTCGAAAAATAACTAGCAAGCTAACTAACGAGATTAATGGCCCGCGTCGAACCTGACCTATCGGCCAAGTTCGAAACCGTGCTGCTTAGTTACTTAGTCGCCGATTCCTGCATCACTCGAATAACTCGCTGCGGGAAAGGAATATCAATCCCTGCGCCTTTCAACCGATCACGTGCCAGTTCATTAAGCATGAACACCACGTCCCAGTAATCTGACGTCTTGGTCCAGCAACGCAAAGACACCGTGATCGAGCTGTCGCCCAAGGTCGACACCACGGCTACCGCCGCAGGATCAGCCAGCACGCGCGGGTCTTTTGCCAGCTCCAACAGCACTTCGCGGGCTTTCTGCAGGTCGGCTTCGTAGTCGACACCCACGTCAAACACCACCTTGCGGGTCGGCTGGCGGTTGGTGTTGGTGATGATGCCGTTGGACAGGATGCCGTTCGGCACGATCACGGTCTTGTTGTCGCCGGTACGCAGCACGGTGTGGAAAATCTGGATGCTGTCGACGGTGCCGGAAGTGCCCTGAGCTTCGATCCAGTCACCAATGCGAAACGGACGGAACAACAGAATCAGCACGCCACCGGCGAAGTTGGTCAGGCTGCCTTGCAACGCCATGCCGATGGCAAAGCCTGCAGCTGCGATAGCCGCAACGAACGAAGTGGTTTCCACACCGACCATCGACGCCACGCTGATCACCAGCATGATCTTGAGCAGGATGTTCACAATGCTGGTAACAAAGCTCTGCAGCGCCAGGTCAGCGTTACGCATGGCCAACAGACGACCCATCTTATGGGTCAGTTTGTTGATCAACCACCAGCCGATGGCCAGCGTGATCACAGCCAGTAGTACCCGGCTGCCGTATTCCATGATCATTGGGATCCAGGACTGTGAGGTCTTGATCAGGTGATCCACTTCAGCGTTCAAATCCATCTATCTTCTCCTGTTGCGCGGATGTGCGGCTTTATTGACTGCCTTAAAACGCAAATGAGCCCCGAAGGGCTCAAGTGTAGGCACTGTTTCTGGGGCGTGGGACGTCAAAAACGCCCACAGGTTCCGCAATGTGCCATCAGTCGCGGAAGTTATTGAACTGCAGTGGCATGTCGAAGGTCTTGGCGCGCAGGGCGGCAATCGCGTCCTGCAAGTCATCACGCTTCTTGCCGGTCACACGCACCTGCTCACCCTGGATCGCAGCCTGCACTTTCAGCTTGGCATCCTTGATATGCGCAACGATTTTCTTCGCCAGCTCTTTGTCGATGCCTTCCTTGAGTACCGCTTCCTGCTTCATCAGCTTGCCGGAGGCGTAAGCATCTTTGATTTCAAGGCACTGCGCGTCGATCTTGCGCTTGACCAGGGACAGCTTGAGGATCTCGATCATCGCTTCCAGCTGGAAATCGGCTTCAGCGGTCAGGTTGACGGTCAGTTCCTTTTCCTTGAATTCGAAGCTGCCCTTGCCTTTCAAGTCATAGCGACGGTCCAGTTCCTTGACGGCGTTCTCGACGGCGTTGGTGACTTCGTGTTTGTCCAGTTCGGATACCACGTCGAACGAAGGCATGTCATTTCTCCAATATAAGGGGCGGGCTCAGTAGAGATGGAGCGCGCCCGAGCTAAAATGCCGAGGCATTATAGCGGTTCTTTCGCCCCGTTCACTGTGAGCGACCCCACGGAGCATAAACTGATGTCGACCACCTGGCACATTCTCGGCGCCGGCAGCCTGGGCACACTCTGGGCCACCCGTCTGGCCCGCGCGGGCCTGCCCGTCAAACTGATCCTGCGCGACGCTGCGCGCCTGGCCAGCTATCAGTCGGCTAAAGGTCTGACACTGGTTGAGCAAGGCGTAGAACACACCTACCCGGTGATCGGCGAAACACCTGACAGCCCTGAGCCGATTCATCGACTGCTGGTGGCGTGCAAAGCCTACGATGCCCAAAGCGCCATCGCGAAGCTGCAACACCGATTGGTGCCGGATGCCGAACTGATCCTGTTGCAAAACGGCCTCGGCAGCCAGGACGCGGTGGCCGCACAGCTTCCCCAGGTGCGCTGTATCTTTGCCTCCAGCACCGAAGGCGCATTCCGCGATGGCGATTGGCGCGTGGTGTTTGCCGGCCATGGCTACACCTGGCTGGGGGACGTGGGCCACCCTACGCCACCGCTGTGGCTGGACGAGCTGAACGCCGCCGGCATTCCCCACGAATGGAGCACCGACATTCTTACGCGCCTGTGGCGCAAGCTGGCCCTCAATTGCGCCATCAACCCATTGACCGTGCTGTACCAGTGCCGCAATGGCGGCCTGCAAGCGCATCAATGTGAAGTCGCGACCCTGTGCGCCGAGTTGACCGAGCTACTTGAGTGTTGCGGCCAACCGGCAGCCGCCGAGGCGTTGCACAGCGAAGTGGAACGGGTGATCCAGGCCACTGCAGCCAACTACTCTTCCATGTATCAGGACGTGGCCAACGCCCGGCGCACCGAAATCAGTTATCTGCTGGGCTATGCCTGCTCAGCGGCCGCCCGTCACCAATTGGTCCTGCCACATCTGCAACAGCTGCAAGCGCGCCTGGTAGACCACTTGCACGCACGCGGATTGGCCAGCGACTGAGGCACGCGCTACCCTGCCTAACTGTCTATCACCTGGGAAACCCCTGATGCCACTGCGCCAGCGTCTTGAAAATCTACCGGTAGGGCAGAAACTGCTGGCCGCCCTGCTGGTGTTGTTGACCACCGTATTGCTGGTGGCCAACCTGACGTTTATCAGCGCCGCCTATTGGATCTCCCAGGAAAGCATGGCGCCCCAGGCGCTGCAGGCCATCGGTCGGCTGGTATCGAACCCCTCCCTTGCCGGTGAAGCCCTGGAATCCCCGGCCAAAGCCGAAGCCCTGCTCAATGAGCTGACCAGCTACTCCCCTCTGCGCGCTGCGGCGTTGTACGACGGTGATGGCACGCGCCTGGCGCAGATGCAACACGGCAATCGCCTGCAGTTGCCGGAAAACTACCGGCATATCGAAGCTTGGCGCGTTACCGAGTTTCGCAGTAACCAAGTCATCACCCTGCCCCGCACCGGCCAGCCTTCCGGGCATTTGCTGTTGGTGGCCAGCAGTGAACTGCCGGTGGCCTTCTACACCGGCACACTGACTGCCAGCCTGGGCATCCTGATTTTCAGTGTGTTGCTCTGGCTGGTCATCGCCCGGCAGATCAAACGCCTGATCACCCGCCCTATCCACGAGCTGGAAGAACTCTCGCGCCAGGTCACCCGCGAAGAGAACTACGCCCTGCGTGCCGGGCGCGGCAACCATGATGAAATCGGCAGCCTGGCCGAAGCGTTCAACACCATGCTGTCGCGCATCGAGGCCCGCGAGCAGCAGCTCAAGCGCGCGCGCGACGACTCCCAGGCGGCTTACGATCAAGCCCAAGGCCTGGCTGAAGAAACGCGTCACACCAACCGCAAACTGGAGCTGGAAGTGCAGGTGCGCAGCAAGATCGAGAAGAAGCTCACCGGTTTCCAGAACTACCTGAACAGCATCATCGACTCGATGCCCTCGGCGCTGATCGCCCTGGACGAACAGCTCTATGTGACGCAGTGGAACCAGGAGGCCAGCGCACTTTCCGGCACGCGCCTGGACGAAGCGCTGAACCAGCCGATCTTCCTCGCGTTCCAGCCACTCAAGCCCTACCTGCCGCAAATCAAGGCCACAGTTGAGCAACACAGCGTGGAACGTATTGAGCGTGTGACATGGGTCAAGGACGACGAGGCCAAGCATTACGCCCTGACGTTTTACCCGCTGATGGGCGGCGCCGGGCGCGGCGTGGTCATCCGTATCGACGACATCACCCAGCGTTTGTCCCTGGAAGAGATGATGGTGCAGTCGGAGAAAATGCTCTCCGTCGGCGGCCTTGCCGCAGGCATGGCGCATGAGATCAACAACCCGCTGGGCGCGATCCTGCACAACGTGCAGAACATTCGCCGTCGCCTGTCCCCCGACCTGCCGAAGAACCTGGAACACGCCGAACAGGTAGGCATCGAACTGGACACGGTCAACCGTTACCTGCAAAGCCGCGAAGTGCCGCAACTGCTCGACGGCATTCAGCAAGCCGGCGCACGGGCAGCGAAGATCGTCACCCACATGCTCAGTTTCAGCCGCCTCAGCAATCGCCGGATGGCGCCCTGTGACTTGCCGGCACTGATTGACCAAGCGGTAGAAATTGCCGGTAATGACTTTGACCTGACGATAGGTTTCGACTTCAAGGGCCAGGCGATCATCCGCCAATTCGACCCGCAACTCGGCCCGGTGCCAGGCACCGCCAACGAGCTTGAGCAAGTGTTGCTCAACCTGCTGAAAAACGCCGCTCAAGCCATTCACCTGCGAGAAGACGACCGTGAACCTGGGCGCATTATCCTGCGCACCCGCCTCAATCCACCTTGGGCGGAGATCCAGGTGGAAGACAACGGCATCGGCATGAGCGAAAACGTGCGCAAACGTACCTTCGAACCGTTCTTCACCACCAAGGAGATCGGCCAAGGCACCGGGCTTGGGCTGTCGGTGTCATATTTCATCATCACCAATAACCACAAGGGCCAGATGGAGGTGCACTCCACCCTCGGCCAAGGCACCTGCTTCACCCTGCGCCTGCCGTTGGCCGGCAGCCAAATTCCATCAGACCTGACTCAACTGGAGCAATGACCATGGGCTTTCGCCTGTCGAAGATCTACACGCGTACCGGCGACAAGGGCGAAACGGGCCTGGGCGACGGCCGTCGCGTGCCCAAGGACCACCCACGGGTAGAAGCCATTGGCGAAGTGGACACGCTGAACAGTCAGTTGGGTTTACTGCTGGCCAACCTCGAAGAACAGAGCGGCAAGCACCCGCAACTCAATGATGTGATTGAGGTGCTTACGCCTTGCCAGCATCGGTTGTTCGACTTGGGCGGTGAGCTGGCAATGCCGGTGTACAAGGCACTGAATGCGGCCGAGGTCGACCGGTTGGAAGCGGCGATTGATCGCTGGAATGAAGAAGTCGGGCCGCTGGAAAACTTCATCTTGCCCGGTGGTTCAGCGCTGATCGCCCAAGCCCACGTATGCCGCAGCCTGGCGCGCAGTGCGGAACGGCGCTGTCAGCACTTGAACACGGTGGAGCCGCTGGAAGGCGTGGGGTTGGCGTATATCAATCGGTTGTCGGATTTGCTGTTTGTCGCGGCGCGGGTGATAGCCAAGCGACAGGGTGTTGCGGAGGTGTTGTGGCAGGCCGCCGCAAAACCCCACTAAGATCGTTCCCACGCTCTGCGTGGGCACGATCATCAAAGCCACACTGATTTTTTTGGTGACTGATCTGGCCCCTTCGCGAGCAAGCCCGCTCCCACATTTGACTGCATTCCAACGTTGGAACTCGATCGAATGTGGGAGCGGGCTTGCTCGCGAAGAGGCCCGTCAGAACAACATCAAACCTGCGGCCAGAACGCCCGAATGCCTGCCACACCCTGAGCCCCAGCGGCCCAAGCCTGTTCCCGCTCAGCCGGCCCAACGCCGCCGAGCAAGAACACCGGCTTGCTGAACCCACTGATCAACTGCGCCGCCTGCTCCCAACCCAACGGCTGAGCATCCGGGTGCGTCTGGGTCGGCTGCACCGGCGACAGCGTGACAAAATCCACGTCCATCATTTGCGCCAGCGCCAACTCTTCAGCGTTGTGACACGAGGCCGCCAACCAGCGGTCTTTCGGCAGCGGGCGGCCCTTGCTCGCGTATTTACGCAACTGCGCCGCGGTCATGTGCCAGCCGGCAGCCGGAAAATCCCCCAGCCACTCAAACGGGCCCTTAAGCATCAGTTGCGCCTTGCCGGCACACAGGCCAACAGCGTCTACGGCCAGGTCGCGGTATTTCGGGTCGTAGCCATTAGGCGCACGCAACTGGATCAGCTTGATACCACCGGCAACGGCCTGTTGAATACCGCGCAGCAACACCGGGGTTTCCAGCTCGCCAGGAGTGATCAGGTACTCAGCCGGTAGCCGCGCCGCCGCAACGATCGGGGCGTTGGCCGCCGGGAATTCATAGTTGATCAAATCCCGAGGAGCCACCCATTCCAACGGCTGCCCTTCGGCACCATGGGGCTCGCCGGTAAAGGCCGAGACTTCCCAGACATCCAGCAACACCTGTTTGTCCGGGTAGTCATGTTGCACCTTGATCAGCGGCCGCGCCGTGATGACCGCAATGCCCAATTCTTCCTGCAACTCGCGCGACAGCGCAGTGGCGACCGACTCATCGGCCTCCACCTTGCCACCGGGAAACTCCCAGAGGCCGCCTTGATGCTGGGTATCGGCGCGGCGTGCCAGCAGAATCCTGCCATCGACGCCACGGATCACCGCTGCTGCTACATGCACTCGTTTCACCGCGCTTATCCTCTTTGCTATCAGGTGCGGTATTCCGCATTGATCTTCACGTACTCGTGGGACAGGTCGGTGGTCCAGATGGTTTCGCTGCACTCGCCGCGACCCAACTCGATGCGGATGGTGATTTCTTCCTGCTGCATCACCGCCGAGCCCTGGGCTTCGGTGTAGGTTTCGGCGCGGGCGCCACGGCTGGCGATGCACACGTCGCCCAGGAACACGTCGATCTTGCTCACGTCCAGATCCGGCACGCCGGCACGGCCAACGGCGGCAAGGATACGGCCCCAGTTCGGGTCAGAGGCAAACAGTGCGGTCTTGATCAGCGGCGAATGCGCCACGGTGTAGCCCACATCCAGGCATTCCTGGTGGTTGCCGCCGCCGTTGACTTCAACGGTAACGAACTTGGTTGCGCCTTCGCCGTCACGCACGATGGCCTGGGCCACGTCCATGCACACTTCAAACACCGCCTGCTTCAGCGCGGCGAACAGCGGGCCTTCGGTGGACGTGATTTCCGGCAGGTTGGCCTGGCCGGTCGCAATCAGCATGCAGCAGTCGTTGGTCGAGGTATCACCATCGATGGTGATGCGGTTGAACGACTTGTTGGCGCCGTCCAGCATCAGGCGCTGCAACACGTCACGGGAAACTTTGGCGTCGGTGGCAATGTAGCCGAGCATGGTGGCCATGTTCGGGCGGATCATGCCCGCGCCTTTGCTGATACCGGTCACGGTGATGGTCACGCCGTCATGCACGAACTGGCGGCTCGCGCCTTTGGGCAGCGTGTCGGTGGTCATGATGCCGGTTGCAGCGGCGGCCCAGTTATCCACAGACAGGTCGTCCAGCGCGGCTTGCAGGGCGCCTTCGATTTTTTCCACGGGCAGTGGCTCACCGATCACGCCGGTGGAGTACGGCAGCACTTGGCTGGCGTCCACGCCGGTCAACTGGGCCAGCTTGGCGCAGGTGCGCGCAGCGGCCGCCAGGCCTGGCTCGCCGGTGCCTGCGTTGGCATTACCGGTGTTGGTCAGCAGGTAACGAATCGGGCCGGCCACACGTTGCTTGGCCAGGATCACCGGCGCCGCGCAGAACGCGTTGAGGGTGAACACACCCGCGACCGTCGAGCCTTCGGCACAGCGCATCACCACCACATCCTTGCGCCCCGGGCGTTTGATGCCGGCCGAAGCGATACCGAGTTCAAAACCGGCAACCGGGTGCAATGTGGGCAAAGGACCAAGACCAACAGCCATGAATGCGCTCCTTAAAAATAGGTGATGTCTGTGCCGTCGCGATCGACGGTGAATTAATGGCAAAACGCCGCGACGGCAGAAGCCGGTCGCGGCGCGGGGTGTTGCAGCTTCAGGCAAAAATCTTAGTTGATTTCGCCGTGGCAGTGTTTGAACTTCTTGCCCGAACCGCACCAGCACAGTTCGTTGCGGCCCAGCTTCTGATCATTGCGAACCGGGCTTTGAGCCAAGGCCACATCGACCTCTTCGCCCAACACTTCCGGCGCTTCCAGGCCCGGCGCTTCGTCGTGCTGGAACTGCATGCGCGCAGCCAGTGCTTCGGCTTCCTGGCGCAGACGAGCTTCTTCCTCGATCGGGTCTTCGCGACGCACCTGAACGTGGGACAGCACGCGAATCGAATCGCGCTTGATCGAATCCAGCAGCTCGGAGAACAGCGTGAACGACTCGCGCTTGTACTCTTGCTTCGGGTTCTTCTGGGCGTAGCCACGCAGGTGGATACCGTGACGCAAGTGGTCCATGGTCGACAGGTGGTCTTTCCACAGGTCGTCCAGCACGCGCAGTACGATTTGCTTCTCGAAGGTGCGCAGTGCTTCGGCACTCGCCTGCTCTTCTTTCTCGTTGTACGCGGCCAGAAGCTCGGTCATCAGCTTCTCGCGCAGGGTTTCTTCGTACAGGTGGTCGTCTTCGTCCAGCCATTGCTGAACCGGCAAGTCGACACCGAAGTCGCTCTTCAACGCCGCTTCCAGACCCGCAACATCCCACTGCTCAGGCAGGGACTGTGGCGGGATATGCGCGCTGACGGTGGCGTTGAGCACGTCCTGACGGAAATCGGCGATGGTCTCGCCAATGTTGTCGGCGGCCAGCAACGTGTTACGCATGTGATAGATCACTTTACGCTGTTCGTTGTTGACGTCATCGAACTCGAGCAGTTGCTTACGAATGTCGAAGTTGCGGCCTTCAACCTTGCGCTGGGCTTTCTCGATAGCGTTGGTCACCATGCGGTGCTCGATCGCTTCACCGGACTGCATGCCCAGGGCCTTCATGAAGTTCTTCACCCGATCAGAGGCGAAGATACGCATCAGGCTGTCTTCCAGCGACAGGTAGAAACGGCTGGAACCGGCGTCACCCTGACGACCGGCACGACCACGCAGCTGGTTGTCGATACGGCGCGATTCGTGACGCTCGGACGCGATCACCTGCAGGCCACCGGATTCCAGCACGGCCTGGTGGCGTTTCTGCCAGTCGGCCTTGATCTGGGCGATTTGCTCTGGGGTCGGGTTGTCCAGCGAAGCCACTTCAACTTCCCAGTTACCGCCCAACAGGATGTCAGTACCACGACCGGCCATGTTGGTGGCGATGGTCAGTGCGCCTGGGCGACCGGCCTGGGCGATGATCTCGGCTTCTTTTTCGTGGAACTTGGCGTTCAGAACCTTGTGCTCGATACCTTCCTTGTTGAGCAGGTTGGACACGTGCTCGGAGGTTTCGATGGTGGCAGTACCCACCAGGATCGGACGGCCCTGGGCCATGCCATCCTTGATGTCGTTGATGATTGCCGCGTATTTCTCTTCGGCCGTCAGGAACACCAGGTCGTTGAAGTCTTTACGCGCCAGCGGCTTGTTCGGTGGAATCACCATTACGGCCAGGCTGTAGATCTGATGGAACTCGAACGCTTCAGTGTCGGCCGTACCGGTCATGCCGGACAGTTTGTTGTACAGACGGAAGTAGTTCTGGAAGGTCGTGGAGGCCAACGTCTGGCTTTCAGCCTGAATGTTGAGCACTTCCTTGGCTTCGATAGCCTGGTGCAGGCCTTCGGACAAACGACGACCCGGCATGGTACGGCCGGTGTGTTCGTCAACCAGTACGACCTGGCCGTCCTGCACGATGTATTCGACGTTGCGATGGAACAGCTTGTGCGCGCGCAAGCCGGCATAGACGTGGGTCAACAGACCCAGGTTGTGCGCCGAGTAGAGGCTTTCGCCTTCAGCCAGCAGGCCGATCTGGGTCAGCATGTCTTCGACAAACTGGTGACCGGCTTCGTTGAGTTCGACCTGACGGGTCTTCTCGTCGATGGAGAAATGACCTTCTTTGGTCACCACGCCTTCCACTTCCTCGATGTGCTGCTCCAGACGCGGGATCAACTTGTTGATCTCGGTGTACAGGCGCGAGCTGTCTTCGGCCTGGCCGGAGATGATCAGCGGGGTACGGGCTTCGTCGATCAGGATGGAGTCGACTTCGTCGATCACGGCAAAGTTGAGTTCGCGCTGGAATTTCTCATCCATGCTGAACGCCATGTTGTCGCGCAAGTAGTCGAAACCGAACTCGTTGTTGGTGCCGTAGGTAATGTCGCAAGCGTAGGCGGCGCGCTTCTCTTCCGGCGGCTGGAACGGCGTTACCACGCCGACGGTCAGGCCGAGGAATTCATACAGCGGGCGCATCCAGTTGGCGTCCCGGCGAGCCAGGTAGTCGTTCACCGTCACAACGTGCACGCCCTTGCCGGACAGTGCGTTGAGGTAAACACCCAGGGTTGCCACCAGGGTCTTGCCTTCACCGGTACGCATTTCGGCAATCATGCCTTCATGCAAGGTCATGCCGCCGATCAACTGGACGTCGAAGTGGCGCATGCCCATGACACGCTTACCGGCTTCACGGGCGACCGCAAAGGCTTCGGGAAGCAGCTTGTCGAGGGTCTCACCTTTGGCTATGCGGGCCTTGAACTCTTCGGTCTTGGCGCGCAATTGCTCGTCCGAAAGGGCAACCATCTGCTCTTCGAAGGCATTAACCAGCTGCACCGTCTTGAGCATGCGTTTAACTTCGCGCTCATTCTTGCTTCCAAAAAGTTTCTTTAACAAAGGCGCAAACATATCGGCAGGTTCTTCCACACATAGGGATGGAGGGCGCACCGTGAGTGGCCCGAGCAGCCCTCACGGCCGCATGCGAACGCGCATTCTACCCGGAATCGTGGGTGAGGAAAGTGGCGTTGTTCCCCGATGCTGGCATGGTGCTGTGAGAGGGCTTGTTTAAAATAAGGGCTTTTGCTGGAACTTCAACCCATGGAGCGCAGAAGTTACCTATTGATTTCACGCGTAAAGCCCTGCTAATGCATTGCCTGGGGGCGCGCAGGCGCTTTCTGCTAAGATGGCGGCTCTGTTACCTAAGGTGTCTAAACATGGCGTTTCGCCCTCTTACAGCCCGCGCGCCAAGCGTGTTGCTCCGCGAAGCCAAACCGTTGAAAGCCATCTTCGGCCATGCGCAACGCCTGGGCCATTTACAACGCTTGGTCGAAAGCCAGCTGCAACCGGCCGCGCGCGAACATTGCCATGTGGCGTCCTGGCGCGAAGGTAATTTGCTGTTAATTGTCACCGACGGCCATTGGGCTACCCGTTTGCGCTACCAGCAAAAACGCCTGCAGCGACAGTTGATGGCATTTGATGAGTTTGCCAGTTTGACCCGTATCCAGTTCAAGGTGCAGCCACCTACCGTGCAACAAGGCGCGGTCGGGCACACGATGGACCTCTCGGTGAACGCGGCCGAAACCATTCAGGCGACGGCCGACGGGATCAGTGACCCGGGCTTGCGCGCTGCACTGGAGCGGTTGGCCGCCCACGCCAAGCCCAAACCCTGACGCGCTATTTACGCTTGCTGCCGCCCAGCAACGAGCCCAGCAACCCCCGCACCAGCTGCCGCCCCATCTGATTGGCGGCCTGTTGCATGGCTGATTTGAGTGCCTTGCCTGCCGCAGTGCCCAAAAACACGCCGGCCTTGTCAGTAAAGCTGGGCTCTTCAGTGGAGGGTTTAGCGTCTTCGGTAGGCCCCAGTTCCTTGCGCGCCATCAACACTTCATAGGCCGACTCGCGGTCAATCGGCTTGTCGTAGCGCCCCTGCAGCGGCGAACTGGCGATCAATGCCGCGCGCTCGGCCGCACTGAGTGGCCCGATTCGCGATTGCGGCGGCGCAACCAGGACGCGCTGGACCACTTCCGGCGTGCCCTTTTCCTGCAAAGTACCCACCAGTGCTTCACCCGTGCCCAGCTCAGTCAGCACCGACAACGCATCGAACGCCGGGTTGGGCCGAAAACCCTCCGCCACCGCGCGCAGGGATTTCTGCTCTTTCGTGGTGAACGCACGCAAGCCGTGCTGGATACGCAGGCCGAGTTGCGCCAATACCGTGTCAGGCAAATCACCTGGGGACTGAGTGACAAAGTACACACCCACACCTTTGGAGCGAATCAACCGTACCACTTGCTCCAGGCGATCCTGCAACGCCTTGGGCGTGTCGGCAAACAACAAATGCGCCTCGTCGAAAAACAGCGCCAGCAACGGCTTGTCGGCATCGCCACGCTCCGGCAACTGCTCGAACAGCTCGGCCAGCAGCCACAGCAGGAACGTCGCGTAGACCTTCGGCGCTTCGTGCACCAGGCGGCTGGCGTCGAGCAAGTGGATGCGCCCACGGCCGTCACTGGCCGGCTGCAAAATGTCTTCAAGTTGCAGGGCCGGCTCGCCAAACAAGGCTTCGGCGCCCTGCTGTTCCAGCACCGCCAGGCGCCGCAACAGCGCCTGGCTTGAACCCGTAGTCATCAGCGCCGCGTCGTCACCGAGCAGTTCCGGGTGATAGCGCAGGTGGTTGAGCAATGCCTTGAGGTCTTTAAGGTCGAGCAGCAACAGACCTTCGCGGTCTGCCACCTTGAAGGTTGCGTAGAGTGCCGATTGCTGGCTGTCGGTGAGCTCCAGCAGGCTGCCGAGCAATAACGGCCCCATTTCGCTGATGGTGGTGCGAAGCGGATGACCCGACTCCCCGTGAATATCCCACAGCGTTACCGGATAGGCCTTCGCGGTGTAGTTAAGGAAGGGCATACCAGCAATGCGCTCAGCCACTTTACCTTGAGGGTTGGCCGCAGCGCCCAAACCACACAGGTCGCCCTTGATGTCGGCGGCGAACACCGCCACGCCGGCATCACTGAAGGCCTCCGCCAGGCGCTGCAACGTGACGGTCTTGCCGGTGCCGGTGGCGCCGGCAATCAACCCGTGGCGGTTGGCCAGGCGCATGGCCTGGGCGATAGGCTGGCCATCGAGGCCGGCGCCGATAAGCAGTTGCGAGGAGTCAGGCATTTCGTCACCTTTGGTTAATCTTTAGTGCCGCCAGGTCGATATAACAGATGTAAGACCCACAAAGTCTAAAAATAGGTCAGATAGTTCCTAAAGGGACCAGCAGAGCTATCACAAGAAGTATCACACCTTTTTTGACGCTGTCATTTTGCGCATCCCACAAGGACGCGCTTGGGATATTAAGACCTTAGCGGACCCTACAAGCCATGAATAAAAACCTGCGTTTCAGCCATAAAATCCTGCTTGCAGCCTCCCTTATCGTCATCGCCGCCTTCGCGCTGTTTACCCTCTATAACGACTACCTGCAACGCAACGCGATTCGTGACGACCTCAATAATTACCTGCATGAAATGGGCGACGTCACTGCCAGCAATATTCAAACCTGGCTCACCGGGCGCATCGCGTTGGTGGAAAACGCGGCACAAAACATCGCCATCAATCCTGAACCCAGCGTGGTTACCGGCCTGCTCGAGCAGAAAGCCCTGACCTCCTCGTTCATGGCGACCTACGTGGGCGACAGCAAAGGCGCCTTCACCATCCGCCCCGACACCAAGATGCCGGACGGCTTCGACCCGCGGGTCCGCCCCTGGTACAAGGGCGCCCAAAGCAGCAACGGCTCAACCCTGACGGAACCCTACATTGACGCCGCTACCGGGCAGTTGATCATTTCTGTTGCCACCCCGAGCACCACCAAGACCGGCCAGAGCATCGGCGTGGTAGGCGGCGACCTGAGCCTGCAAACGCTTGTGGATAACATCGGCGCGCTGGACTTCGGCGGCATGGGCTATGCGTTCCTGGTAAGTGCTGACGGCAAAGTGCTGGTGCACCCGGACAAGAACCTGGTGATGAAAACCCTGGCTGACGTGTACCCGAAAAACACACCAAAGATCAGTGCCGACTTCAGCGAAGTCCAGACCAACGGCAAAGACAACATCGTGACCTTTACGCCGATCAAGGGTTTGCCGTCGGTGAACTGGTATTTGGGTATTTCGGTGGATAAAGACAAATCCTTCGCCATGCTCAGCGAATTCCGCACCTCGGCGGTGATTGCCACGCTCATTGCCGTGGTGATCATCATCGCGCTGCTGGGCATGTTGATCCGCGTGCTGCTGCAACCCTTGCACGTGATGACCCGCGCCATGCAGGACATCGCCGATGGCGAGGGTGACTTGACCCGCCGCCTGACCATCCAGAGCAACGACGAGTTCGGCACGTTGGGTAACGCTTTCAATCGCTTCGTAGAGCGGATTCATACATCGATTCGCGAAGTATCCTCGGCCACCCAGCAGGTCAACGAAGTCGCTTTGCGCGTGGTCAGCGCGTCCAACTCCTCGATGGTCAACTCCGATGAGCAGGCCAACCGCACCAACAGCGTCGCCGCCGCTATCAATGAACTGGGCGCCGCTGCCCAGGAAATCGCGCGCAATGCGGCGCAAGCCTCCAACCAGGCCAGCGATGCGCGGCACCTGGCAGAAGACGGCCAACAGGTCGTTGATCGCAATATCAAGGCGATGACGCAACTGTCCGCGATGATCAGTGCCTCCAGCAGCAATATAGAAGCGCTTAACAGCAAGACCGTGAATATCGGGCAAATTTTGGAAGTAATCACCAGCATCTCCCAGCAAACCAACCTGCTGGCACTGAACGCCGCGATCGAAGCGGCGCGTGCCGGGGAAGCCGGGCGCGGGTTTGCGGTGGTGGCCGATGAGGTGCGCAACCTGGCCCATCGCACTCAAGAGTCGGCGCAACAAGTACAAAAGATGATTGAGGAACTGCAGGTCGGCGCCCGGGAGTCGGTCAGCACCATGAGCGAAAGCCAGCGCCACAGCCAGGACAGCGTGGAAATTGCCAACCTGGCCGGCGAGCGCTTGAACAGCGTGACCCAGCGCATTGGCGAGATCGACGGCATGAACCAGTCGGTCGCCACCGCCACCGAGGAACAAACCTCTGTGGTGGAGTCAATCAACATGGACATAACCGAGATCAACACCCTCAACCAGGAAGGTGTGGAAAACCTGCACTCAACCCTGCGCGCCTGCACCGACCTTGAACAACAGGCGGCACGCTTGAAGCAACTGGTGGGCAGTTTCCGGATCTGAACCCAGTGCCCGCTGCCTGATACGACAGCGGGCGATTATTCTTTTTCGGGCTCGGATTTACCGTGCTCGCGCTCCCACAGCTCGGCGGCACCGGGAAACTCGGTGCCGTCCTCGGCGTCCAGGTCATCCGGGTCAAATCGACTCAAACACCCCTCCCCCAGCGTCGCCGGGGCTTTGGAGGTGGCTTTGTCCAGTGGATCGCTCATCGATCAATCCTCAAGGGCAGGCAAAGAAAAAGGGCCTGGGACGATTTAACGCCCAGGCCCCTTATTCTTCAATCGTTCAAAACGCGGTTATCAGAACACCACTGTCTTGTTGCCGTGAACCAGCACGCGGTCTTCCAAGTGGTAACGCAGCCCACGGGCCAGCACCATCTTCTCGACGTCACGGCCGAAACGCACCATGTCTTCAATACTGTCGCTGTGGCTGACCCGCACCACGTCTTGCTCGATGATCGGCCCGGCGTCCAGTTCTTCGGTAACGTAGTGGCAAGTTGCGCCAATCAGCTTCACGCCACGCAGCGAGGCTTGGTGGTAAGGCTTGGCACCGACAAATGACGGCAGAAAGCTGTGGTGAATGTTGATCACCTTGCCGGCATATTCCCGGCACAGTTCCGGCGGCAGAATTTGCATGTAGCGCGCCAGCACCACGACATCAGCCTGGTGTTGCTTGACCAGGCGGGAGACTTCGGCAAATGCCGGCTCCTTGTCCTGCGGGTTGACCGGCACGTGGTAGTACGCAATGCCATGCCACTCGACCATGCTGCGCAGGTCGTCATGATTGGAAATCACGCAAGCGATCTCGCAGTCCAGCTCATCGCTGTGCCAGCGATGCAGCAGGTCGGCCAGGCAGTGCGACTCACGGCTGGCCATCAGCACGACGCGCTTTTTCTGCTCGGTGTCGGTGATGTGCCAGGTCATCGAAAACTCTTCGGCGATCGGCGCAAACGCCTCACGGAAGGCTTCAAGACCAAAGGGCAGCGTGTCGGCACGAATTTCGTGACGCATGAAAAACCAACCGCTGAGATCGTCCGAGTGGTGGCTCGCCTCGGTGATCCAGCCGTTGTGGGAGGCCAGAAAGTTACTGACTTTGGCAACGATGCCAACCCGGTCCGGGCAAGCAATCACCAGCCGAAAAGTGCGCATTAGGGGGAAACTCCAGAACTTCGCAAAGGCCGCCATTCTAGCGATTACGCAGAAAAACTGCAGTATTCCTTGCGTCTTATTCTGCCCTCGCGCCCAGGCGACAGCCCTTAATAGCGTAAGGTTTTACTACCGCTATATGTCTGTACAACGTCAAGCACGGGCAGTTATCGGAAAATAACTGAGATTATCTTTAGGCCTACCACCTACTAATTAACTCGATTGCGTAGCTTGGCTACAAACATTCAAAGTAATTCACATAAATGCGCCCTTAAATGTTTACTTGAGGAAGTAGCCTGACTATTATTGGCCCACTCTCCCTGTCAATCAGCGCTCTACATAAGGTAGTCCACATGTCACTGATCAACGAATACCGCGCCACCGAAGAAGCTATCAAAGAGCTGCAAGCCCGTTTGAAGAACCTGTCACAAGACGACAAGCTGCAAACCGAGCTGGAATTCGAAGGCAAACTGCGCACCCTGATGGGTGAATACTCCAAATCCCTGCGTGACATCATCGCGCTGCTGGATCCAGAGTCGAAAGTTAAAGCACCGCGTGGCGCTGTGAAAACTACCGGCACCAAGCGTGCTCGCAAGGTCAAGCAATACAAGAACCCGCACAATGGCGAAGTGATTGAAACCAAAGGTGGCAACCACAAGACTCTGAAAGAGTGGAAAGCCAAGTGGGGCGGCGACGTGGTTGAAGGCTGGGCTACCCTGCTGGGCTAAGCCTGGTCGGGCTCTCGCCTGATATGCAACACTATAAAAAACGCCAGCTTGCTGGCGTTTTTTATTGTCCGAATATTCTGTAATTACCCGACTACAGGCTCAGCCGAGCGGCTAAAGAGTCCGCATACTCCTGCCATTCATCAAGCACCTGGCACTGAAACGATGTAGCACTAACGGCCAACTCCTCACGCGCCTGTTTAAATGCCAGGAGGGTATTGGGCGCGCCCCATTCGGGCGTCGACAAACGTTGCTGGCAGAAAAGTTTCCAGCGCTGTTGCTCCTCGCTGTTCAAGGTTTCAGGAAAGTTACGTGCGCGGTAGCGGAATAATAGTTCCGGCAAACGATGATCATCGAAAGGCCACTGCTGACGCGCTAGATGCGCCGGTTCAGCCGCCCGGACTTGTTCGCATAAACGACGGTCGCGGTCACCAATAAAACCCTCATAGAGCTGCTGCTCCGGGTCGGTACTCGGCGCAAAATCTTCCTCGGCGTAAATGGCCGCCAACTTATCGCGCCAAACTTCCTGTGCGTCAGTTAGCCGCAGCGCCCGCGCCTGACACACCTGCCTATCCAACTGCAGTCGCTCACAATCCTGTGCCCGCAGCACATTCAACGGGGCAACCACCGGACAGCGGTTGATATGCACCAACTTGAGCGGCACCGGCAGTTCACCTTTCGCCAGATCATCGCGCCGTGTATAGAGGCGCTGGCGCAAGGTATCGGCGTCCAGGTCCAGCAAACCCTGCGGGTCGAGCCCCAGGTCACAGACAATCAGCGCATTACGATTACGCGGGTGCCAGGCCAGCGGCAGCACCACGCCCAGGTAATGACGCTCGGCGGAAAAACGCCCGGAAATATGTACCATGGGTTGCAGCAGGCGCACCTGATCCATCACCCGCTGCTTAGTGCGCAACTGGAACAGCCACTCATATAGCTTGGGCTGTTTTTCCCGGACCAAGCGGGCCAGGGCAATCGTGGCACGCACGTCCGACAAGGCATCGTGAGCCTGGCCATGATCAATCCCATTGGCCGCGGTCAAGCGCTCAAGCTTGAGCGTGACGCGCCCATCCTGCTCAGGCCAGACGATACCTTCGGGGCGTAGCGCGTAGGCTGTGCGCACGACATCGATCAAATCCCAGCGGCTGTTGCCGCCCTGCCATTCACGGGCATAGGGGTCAAAAAAGTTGCGATACAGGCTGTAGCGCGTCATTTCATCGTCAAACCGCAGCGTGTTGTAACCGGCGCCACAAGTGCCTGGCGCGGCCAGCTCGGCGTGCACGCGAGTCATGAAATCGGCTTCGGCCAAGCCTTTTTCCGCCAGAACGCCCGGGGTGATACCGGTGATCGCGCAGGCGGCCGGATGAGGCAGGATATCGTCGCTGGGCTGACAATAAAGATTGATCGGCGGGCCGACCTCGTTGAGTTCGAGGTCGGTACGAATACCGGCAACCTGCAGCGGGCGATCGCTGCGCGGGTTAATGCCGGTGGTTTCATAGTCGTACCAGAAAATGGAGGTCACGGGCTGTTCCTGTACTGAAGACCGTCAAAGTCTAGGCGCTGCAAGGCGTCCGGGGCCAGCGATACATTAGCTGTACAAACATCCAGTAAAAACTGGAAGGGTTGCTTCCACCGTCGACACTGCTAGCATCCGTGTCTCTCAGCTGCTTCGCACTGCCAAGGATCGCAATGCCATCACCCCCGTTGGATACCCGCTATCAGATCGAGACCCCGGAGGGCATTGATCTGCCCTTGCGCCCGGCAGGCCTTCTGCCACGCGCACTGGCCTTCGCTTTCGACCTGGGTTTGCGTGGGCTGGTCATGGGTATCCTGCTCGTGCCTTTGGCCCTGCTGGGCAATATTGGTATCGGCCTGGGCTCATTGCTGCTGTTCCTGGTCAGCTGGTGGTACATGGTCCTGTTTGAGGTGCTCAATCAGGGCTGCTCCCCCGGTAAACAGGTCATGGGCCTGCGGGTGGTACAGGACGACGGCACACCTGTCGGCTGGTCCGCATCACTGATCCGCAACTTACTGCGCTTCGTCGATATGCTGCCCTTCGGATACTTCCTAGGCGCTATCAGTTGCCTGCAACATCCGCATTTCAAGCGTCTCGGCGACTTGGCTGCCGGCACCCTGGTGATCTACCGTGAACAGCCGCTGGTTCGCCCCCAGATTCCTCAAGCTGCCGCCCTGCGCCTGCCCTTTGCCCTGGACCTGAGCGAACAACGCGCCCTTCTCGGCTTCGCCGAACGCCAGGGCGAACTGTCCAGCGAACGGGTGCATGAACTGGCCTCAATCCTCGCCGCCCCCCTGCAAGTGTCTCCGGCGCGGGCCGTGGAACAGCTCAATGGTGTGGCCCGTGGCTTGTTGGGGCCGACATGAAACAGAGCCAGTTCGAAAACCGTCACCAGGCCCAATGGCAGGCCTTTGCCGAGCAGCTGAAACAGCTGGAGCAAGGTAAAGCCAAGCCGAGTGACGTGGCCGACTTTCCCCATCACTATCGACGTTTATGCCAGCACCTGGCCCTCGCCCAAGAGCGTGGCTACAGCAGTTACTTGGTCGATCCGCTGCAGCAACTGGCCCTGCGTGGCCATCAACAGTTGTATCGTCACCGCAGCCAATTGGGCACGAACGTATTGGCCTTCATTCTGGCCGACTTCCCGCGGCTGGTGCGCGAACAGTGGCGTTTCGTGCTGATCGCCAGCCTGCTGTTCTTCGGCAGCCTGGTGGGCATAGCCCTGTTGGTCTACGTGTTTCCCGACCTGATCTACAGCATCGTCAGCCCCCAGCAGGTCGCAGAGATGCAAAGCATGTACGACCCGGACGCCAGCCGTCTGGGCCGCGCTGCCGAGCGTGCGTCCAGCGAAGACTGGATGATGTTTGGCTACTACGTGATGCATAACATCGGCATTGCCTTCCAAACCTTCGCCGCTGGCCTGCTGTTTGGCCTCGGCAGCGTGTTCTTCCTGATCTTCAACGGCTTGATCATCGGGGCTATCTCCGGCCACCTGACCGAAATTGGCTATGGCCAGACCTTCTGGTCATTCGTCATCGGTCACGGTGCATTCGAGCTAAGCGCCATCGCCCTGGCAGGCGCGGCAGGCTTGCAATTGGGCTGGGCGCTGATCGCTCCGGGGCCGTTGGCTCGCAGCGAATCCCTGCGCCTGGCGGCCCGCAAAAGCGTGCAGATGCTCTGTGGCGTCATGGTGTTCCTGCTGATTGCAGCCTTTATTGAAGCTTACTGGTCTTCCACCACAACGATCGCCCCATGGGCCAAATACCTCGTCGGCGCTGCGCTTTGGCTGTTGGTGGCCGCTTACCTGACCCTGGCTGGACGGACTCGCCATGCGCCTGAGTGATGCCAGCGTGGTGATTCGCCCACGTACCGCCTGGGAAGCCATGGACCTCGGCGTATTAATGGCCCAGCAACATCGCCTGCTATTGATGAGCAGTTGGGCGCTGGTGAGCTTGCCGGTGTTCGCCTTGCTCACCGTCCTGTTTTGGGAGCGCCCGTCCATTGCAATGTTCGTGTTCTGGTGGCTGAAGCCGGCCTTTGATCGCTTGCCACTGCACATCCTGTCCAAGGCCCTGTTTGGTGAAACCCCGAGCGTCAAAAACGCCGTGCGCCATTGGCCGCGCCTGCTTAAAAGCCAGTTGCTGGTCAGCCTGACCTGGCGTCGACTCAGCCTTAGTCGCAGTTTCGTGTTGCCGGTAAGCCAACTGGAAGGCCTGGGTGGCCAGGCACGCCAGCAACGCCTGGGGGTACTGCTGCAACGCAACGCCGGCGCCGCACGCTGGCTGACCGTCATCGGGTTAACCTTGGAATTTGCCCTGTGGTTTGGCTGCATGGCGATGTTTTATCTGTTTATCCCGGATCAGATTGAGCTGGATTGGGACTGGCAACGCCTTGCGCTCACCACGGGCTCGGACTGGCTGTGGCTGGAACACCTGACCAATGCTTTCTACGCCCTGATCCTGGTGTTCTGGGAACCCATCTATGTTGCCTGCGGTTTCAGCCTGTACCTCAACCGTCGCACCGTACTGGAAGCCTGGGACCTGGAATTGGTATTCCGCAGATTGCGCCAGCGCCTGAGCACTGTTGCACCGCTGCTACTGCTGGTTGTCGGGCTGTTGCTGATACCGGCCAGCCCGCCAGCCATGGCTGACGATTCAAACGCGCACGCCCCACTCAGCACTCAAGCCTCCGCCCAGTCGATCAAGGCAGTGCTGGAGCAGCCCCCGTTCAAAAACCCGGAGACCGTCACTCGTTATCGTTTTGGCGAAGAAAAGCCTGCAGCTAAAAACAAAGCGCACGGTGACGGCAAATTACCAGCCTGGCTTCAGTCGCTGCTGGACAGCCTCAATAGCAACACCTTCAAACATGTAGGCCAAGGGTTGGAAATACTCCTGTGGAGCGTGGTGATCGGCCTCTTGGCCCTGCTGGTGTGGCGCTACCGTGACTGGCTACACGCCTTTGTCGGGCGGCGTCCGCAACGCAGCCCCAAAATCGCCAAGCCCGCGCCTGCACAATTGTTCGGCCTGGAACTGGGTATCGAGACGTTGCCGGAAGACCTCGCCAGTACCGCCGAGCAACTGTGGCTCACTCAGCCACGGGAAGCCCTTGGCCTTCTCTATCGAGGCCTGCTCAGCCGGTTGCTGCATGACTACAACCTGCCACTGAAAAGCGCCGATACCGAAGGCCAGGTCCTGGAGCGTATTCACCAGTTGCATCAACCGCATCTGCTGGCGTTCAGTGAAGAATTAACCCGTCACTGGCAGAACCTCGCCTACGGTCACCACCTGCCTCCCGCCTCTGCCCAGCAGAAACTCTGCACCGATTGGCGTGCGTTGTTCAATTCGGGGGCCGCCCGATGAACCGCCCATTAGTATGGGTCGCGGTGCTGCTGGCATGCCTGCTGGGAGCCGGGGCATTTTATGCCTGGCACAAGGCAATCCCTTATGACGAAGTGGTGGATCGCGGCCCATCGCCCCAGGCCCGGCAAAACCCCTATCTGGCCGCCGAGTACTTCATGCGTCAACAAGGCCTGGCAGTTGAGCATGCCAACAGCCTTGAACGGCTCGCCAACCTCCCCGCCAAAGGCAATAGCCTGCTAATCCTGGGCGATCGCAGCAACATGACCCCGCGCCAAGTGGATCACCTGCTGGACTGGGCGAAATCCGGCGGTCACCTGCTAGTGGTTGCCGAAGCGTTATGGGATGAAGAAACAGGTAAAAGCGGCGACTTGCTGCTCGATCGCTTGAACATCCATCAGCTGATGAGTGACGTCGTTGACGAATCGGCCTCCCCGCGCAAAAAGAAAGCGCCGGACCTGACCAAACTTTATGTCGACAATGAAACCGCCCCGGCCTATTTCAGCTTCGATACCGCCTTTAACCTCACCGACCCCAAGCACGTGGCGCAGTTTTCCGCTAATAGCGCCAAGTCCAGCCACCTGATGCAACGCGATCTCGGGCACGGCACCGTGACGGTTGTGACCGACAGCGACCTGTGGAAAACCCCAGCCATTGGCAAACACGATAATGCCTGGCTGCTGTGGTATCTCAACCAAGGCACTGACGTGACCTTGCTGTTCAACAGTGACGTAGACAATCTACTGACCCTGTTGATGCGCTATTTCCCCCAGGCCTTGGTGGCACTTATTGCGCTGATTGCCCTGGCGCTGTGGCAGGCCGGTATGCGCCAAGGCCCAATCCAGGCCTCGGCGCCCAAAGCTCGCCGGCAGTTGCAGGAACACTTGAAGGCCAGCGCCGACTTCCTGCTGCGCCGCAGCGGCCAAGGCCCACTCCTGCAAGCCTTGCAGCGTGACGTCCAACGCGCGGCAAGGCGGCGTCACCCAGGCTTTGAACATCTCGAAACCGCCGCACAGTGGCAGGTGCTTGAACGCCTGACGCGCCAACCCTCCCACGTTATCAGTCAGGCCCTCGGCCCACTCCCGGCAAAACGGCTCAGCAGCGCCGATTTCTGCCGTCAGGTGGCGTGCCTGCAAACTCTCAGGAATGCCCTATGAGCGATTTTCCAGCAGCCACGGCTCCGACCCGCGAAAGCCTTCAACACGCCAGCGGGCAGGCACACGCCTTGCGCGTTGAACTGCGCAAGGCCGTGATTGGCCAGGACCAGGTGATTGACGACGTACTCACCGCATTGATCGCCGGCGGCCACGTACTGCTCGAAGGCGTACCGGGCCTGGGCAAGACGCTGCTGGTACGCGCCTTGGCCCGGTGTTTCGGGGGCGATTTCGCGCGTATCCAGTTCACACCGGACCTGATGCCCAGCGATGTTACCGGCCACGCCGTATACGACCTGCATACCGAACAGTTCAAATTGCGTAAGGGGCCGCTGTTCACGCACTTGTTGCTGGCCGACGAAATCAACCGCGCCCCGGCCAAAACCCAGGCCGCCCTGCTCGAAGCCATGCAGGAACGCCAAGTCACCCTTGAGGGCGAGGCGCTGCCTATCGGCCAACCGTTCATGGTGCTGGCGACCCAGAACCCCATCGAACAGGAAGGCACCTATCCCCTGCCCGAGGCCGAGCTGGACCGGTTCATGCTCAAAGTGCGCATGGACTACCCCGATGCACAGCAAGAGCTGGACATGGTGCGCGAGGTGACCCGCTCATCCAGAGCGGACATGCTCGATGTGCAACCGCTACGCACCGTGCTGCAAGCCGAAGACGTGCTGCAACTGCAGCAGATCGCCAGTGAACTGCCCTTGGACGAACAAGTGCTCGACTACGCCGTGCGCCTGGCGCGCGCTACCCGCACCTGGCCAGGGCTGGCCATCGGCGCCGGCCCTCGGGCCTCCATCGCCCTGGTTCGCGGCGCCCGCGCCCGGGCCTTGTTGCGCGGGGGGGAATTCGTTACCCCGGACGACATCAAGGGTTGTGCGCTGGCGGTATTACGTCATCGGGTGCGAATTGCACCGGAGCTGGACATCGACGGCCTCGAGGTAGACCAGGTGCTCAAGCAGTTGCTGGACCAGATCCCGGCGCCCCGGCAGTGACGTGCCCATGAAGCCGACCCGACTATTGTTGACCTGGCTGGGTGCGCTACTGGGCCTGAACACCTTGCTCGGCTTTGCTGCAGCATTGCAGTTCAAGGTGCCCGACACCTTGCACTCGGTGGCCTGGGGCCTGTTGCTGGCGCTGTTGCTGCTGACCCTGTTGGATGCTGCACGCCTGCGTGGCCGCCCTTCTGTGCAGGTGCAACGGCAAATGCCCGGCAGCCTGGCGCTCGGACGCTGGGGGGATGTTCGCCTGACCCTGGCCCACAACTACCCGCAACCACTGACCGTGCGGGTGTTCGATCACGTCCCGGACGGCCTGAGTGTGGAGAACCTGCCTCAGTCCATCGAACTGCGCCCTGGTGAACGCAGTGAGCTGGGTTATCGGCTACGCCCTCTGCGTCGTGGGCACTTCCGTTTCAGCCGCTGTGAAATTCACCTGCCCAGCCCCTTTGGGCTGTGGTCCGCGCGACGCTTTATCGAGGTTGACGATACGACCCGCGTCTACCCGGACTTCGCTCGGTTGTACGGCGCGCAGTTATTGGGTGTGGATAACTGGCTGAGTCAACTCGGTGTGCAACAACGTCAGCGCCGGGGATTGGGGCTGGAATTCCATCAACTGCGTGAGTTTCGCGAAGGCGACAGCCTGCGCCAGATAGATTGGAAGGCCACCGCACGACAACGCACGCCCATCGCCCGGGAATACCAGGATGAGCGCGACCAGCAAATTGTGTTCATGCTTGATTGCGGCCGACGCATGCGCAGCCAGGATGACGAGTTATCGCACTTCGACCACGCGCTTAATGCCTGCCTGCTGCTCAGCTATGTTGCGCTGCGCCAGGGCGATGCCGTGGGCCTGTGCACCTTTGCCGGTGATCAGCCACGCTACCTGGCGCCGGTCAAGGGCAGTGGCCAGTTGAACCTGCTGCTCAATGCGGTGTACGACCTGGATACCACCCGGCGAACCGCAGACTATCAGGCTGCCGCCAGCCAACTGCTGGCTCGGCAGAAACGTCGGGCCCTGGTGATCATGGTCACTAACCTGCGGGATGAGGACGATGAAGCACTGATGACGGCGGTCAAGCGCATCAGTCGACAGCACCGGGTGCTGGTGGCGAGCCTGCGCGAGGAGGTTCTTGATCAACTGCGCCAGGCCCCCGTACACACCTTGCCCGAGGCGTTGGTTTATAGCGGCACGGTGGACTATCTCAATACTCGAAACGAACTCCACGACCGGCTGACCGCGCATGGGTTGTCAATATTGGATACGTCACCTTCGGCGCTGGGAGCCGCCTTGGTTACGCGTTATCTGGGTTGGAAGAAAGCCGGCGTGTTCTGAAACGAATACGCTGGAAAAACCTGCTCTAAAAGCGAATATACGACCGAGTTCGGGTAACAACCCGAACCGGGCCGAGAATGCACAGCGCCTAGGCGGATGCCCGTAAGGGATCGAAACTGAAGTAATTCAACAAGGCAGTGATCAGTTGCCCGTACTCTTCACACGCCTGAGTCACGCTGAACCCGGAGTCATAATGCTGAGGATTGATATCCTCATGGCTCCACAAGCAGTTCGCTGTGAGGTCAATGGCCTGGAGTTCGCCGTCTGGCCCAGGGATTTTCAAGCGTAACTCGAAGTCCGCGTCGACCATCATGGGCAGCTGGCTAATCAACATCAGCCCGCCTTCAGAAACATTGCCCAGAAAGCCGATAGGCTTGTCGGTAAGACGATTGAACACTTGCAGGAAGCAATGTAGTTGGTGCCGCTCGATCCGTCGGTGGGTAAACATGTGAGATTGCCATCCAATGGCCATGTTTTTGGCCGTGCCAGTGATTCGGAACGAGCCGATGGCTCGCTCTCCCTGGATCTCGGTGTGACAACACATTGCTTTAGTCACTAAACAGCTGCCGAATCCGGGCCTCGCATTCGTTCGAGTGGAAACTTGTACAAACGAACACTCAAAGAATAGCCCAAGACTGACGCCCGGCCAGCAATAGTCTGACAAATATCATTATAAAGACGCCGGACGTGGCTGCGCAGCGCTGGCGCCGGGGTAATGCCCTAACTGCTGCAGGGTGTCGAGCCTGGCGCGGGCTCGGAAAGCGTACTCACTCGTCGGGTACTGACTGATGATGAATTGATAGGTTTGCACGGCATCCACGAACAATTTCTGCCGTTCCAGGCATTGCCCGCGCAGCATCGAGACTTCGGGTTGCACATAGCGACGGGTACGGCTCTCGCGGTCGACCTGGGACAATTCCAGAGTGACGCGCTCGCAATCACCCACCCCATAGGCGCGGTAAGCATTGTTCAAATGGTGGTCCATCGACCAACGGGTACAGCCGACAACACTGACGGCCAGGGCAGCAACGAGCAAAATTCGCATGGGGGTTCTCCTGTCTTGAGCAGTGTATCGACCCCTCGTCGAAAATCTTCAAGGATGTTCGTCTATTCAGCCGCAGCAAAAACAAGCCAATCGTCGATAAGTAGTGCAAACGAACAATGACTACAACGAAAGAGCATAGTAGCCTTCTCCAGCGCTTGAACTCAGGAGTCTGTGCATGTCCGTCCGTCGCACCAAAATCGTCGCCACCCTTGGCCCGGCCAGCAACTCGCCGGAAGTCCTCGAACAGCTGATTCTGGCTGGTTTGGACGTTGCCCGTCTGAACTTCTCCCACGGCACCCCGGACGAGCACAAGGCTCGCGCCAAGCTGGTGCGTGACCTGGCCGCCAAACATGGCCGCTTCGTCGCATTGCTGGGTGACCTGCAAGGCCCGAAAATCCGTATCGCCAAATTCACCAACAAGCGTATCGAGCTGAAGATCGGTGACAAATTCACCTTCTCCACCAGCCATCCGCTGACCGACGGCAACCAGGAAGTGGTGGGTATCGACTACCCGGACCTGGTCAAGGATTGCGGCGTCGGTGACGAACTGCTGCTGGACGACGGCCGCGTCGTGATGCGCGTCGACACCGCCACGCCGACCGAGCTGCACTGCACCGTGATCATCGGCGGCCCGCTGTCCGACCACAAAGGCATCAACCGTCGCGGCGGTGGCCTGACCGCACCTGCCCTGACTGAAAAAGACAAGGCAGACATCAAGCTCGCCGCCGAAATGGAAGTGGACTACCTCGCCGTGTCCTTCCCCCGCGACGCTGCCGACATGGAGTACGCCCGTAAACTGCGCGACGAAGCCGGCGGCACTGCCTGGCTGGTGGCGAAGATCGAACGCGCCGAAGCCGTGGCCGATGACGAAACCCTCGACGGCCTGATCAAGGCGTCCGACGCGGTGATGGTTGCCCGTGGCGACTTGGGCGTGGAAATCGGTGACGCCGAGCTGATCGGTATCCAGAAGAAGATCATCCTGCACGCACGCCGCCACAACAAAGCGGTCATCGTAGCGACTCAGATGATGGAGTCGATGATCCAGAACCCGATGCCGACCCGTGCCGAAGTGTCCGACGTGGCCAACGCCGTGCTCGACTACACCGACGCCGTGATGCTCTCGGCTGAAAGTGCTGCCGGCCCTTACCCGCTGGAAGCCGTTCAGGCCATGGCGCGTATTTGCCTCGGTGCCGAAAAGCACCCGACCAGCAAGACCTCCAGCCACCGCATCGGCAAAGAGTTCGAAAGCTGCGACCAGAGCATCGCCCTGGCCGCCATGTACACCGCCAACCACTTCCCGGGTGTGAAGGCGATCATCGCCTTGACCGAAAGTGGCTATACGCCGTTGATCATGTCGCGCATCCGCTCCTCCGTGCCGATCTACGCGTTCTCCCCACACCGCGAAACCCAGGCCCGCGCGGCCATGTTCCGTGGCGTGTACACCGTACCGTTCGACCCGGCTTCGTTGCCACCGCATGAAGTCAGCCAGGCTGCCATCGACGAGCTGATCAAGCGCGGCGTTGTGGAGAAAGGCGACTGGGTCATCCTGACCAAGGGCGACAGCTACCACACCATCGGTGGCACCAACGGCATGAAGATCCTGCACGTTGGCGACCCAATGGTCTGAGTGACACGCTGAAAAACAAAAGCCCCGCCATGTGAATGGCGGGGCTTTTTGCATTTTAATGCTGACGGGTGTGTTGGCATTAATGGCCTCTTCGCGAGCAAGCCCGCTCCCACATTTGACCGCGTACATCCTGAGGAAACCCGGTCGAATGTGGGAGCGGGCTTGCTCGCGAAGACGTCCGAACAATCAACAAACATCTATCGCCGGGTGATAAATCCCGACAACGCCGCAATCGCCTCCGGTGATTTCAACCGCTGGGTAAACAACGCCCCCTCCTCCTCAATCACCTGCCGCAACTGCTCGCGGTCAACACTCTTCATCAGTTGCTTGGTCACCTGCACCGCCCCCGGCGCCAGCGTTTCAAAGCGCTCGGCCACTTCCCGCGCCTTGGCTAAGGCTGCCTCACCACTGCCCAGCGCCTCAGTGGCAATCCCCCACGCCGCGGCCTGCTCGCCGGTGAAACCTTCTCCCAACAGCAACAGTTCAGCCGCTTTCGCATGCCCCAGCAGCCGCGGCAGGATCAGGCTGGAACCAAATTCCGGACACAGCCCCAAGTTGACGAACGGCATACGCAAACGCGCATCGCGGCTGATATAGACCAGGTCGCAATGCAGCAGCAGGGTCGTGCCGATACCCACGGCCGCACCGGCCACAGCGGCGATCACCGGTTTGCGGCAGTTGAGCAGGCTTTTCATAAAGTGAAACGGTGGGCTGTCGAGGTCGCTGGGCGGCTGTTCGAGAAAATCGCCGATGTCATTGCCGGCGGTAAAACACTCACTGCTGCCTTGGATCAGCACGGCACGGATATCTACATCCGCATCAGCCTGCTCCAACGCCTCGGCCAGTTGCGTGTACATGGTCCGGGTCAGGGCGTTTTTCTTGTCGGGCCGATTGAGCTGCAGAATCAGCAGCCCACGTTCGCGTTGTTGAAGAATGGCGTCGGTCATGGTGAATCTCGCGGCTGTAGAATTCAGCGCTCAACCCCGGGGCAGGAACACATCGGCCAGCAGTTGATTACGCGGCAGTCCCGCCAGGAACAAGCGTTTGGAAAACGCCTCGACGCTGACAGGGTGCCCGCAGAGTAAGGCCAGAGTTTGGCGCGAAACAAGCCGCAGTTGCGCCAATGCCTGGGTCAACTCAGCCGCGGTCCACAGCTCCACGGTCAGGTTTGGGTGCTGTGCAGCCAGCTGCGCCAAGGGCTCGGCGAGGTAATGCGCCTCGGCATCATGGGCCAGGTGAATCACGCGGATGGCGCCCTGGTGATCCTGGCGCAACGCCTCGCGCAACACACCCCACAAAGGCCCAAGGCCAGTCCCGGAAGCCAGCAGCCATAGCGGCCGCGCTTGCCAGTCGGGGTCGTAGTGCAGCGCTCCGCCTCGCAATTCGCCCAGGCGCAGGCCGTCGCCCACTTGCAACTGACGGGCAATATCGCTGAATTCACCGGGCTGACGGCAATCGAGGTGAAACTCCAGGAACGGATCTTCCTCGGGCAAGCTGGCCAACGAATACGGCCGCGCCACCGGCCCCGCCCACAGCACCAGATGCTGCCCGGCCCGATAACGCAGGCCACGTTCAGGCTGCAGACGCAGGCGCAGCACATTCCCATTCAACCAGTCGGCGCCCACCACCTTGGCGGGTAAACCGTCACGCAGCGGGTCAAATGTTTCCACCTGCAGATCCCCGCGGACCTGGCACTGGCACGCCAAACGCCAACCGTCCTGGCGTTGCGCCGGGCTCAGGGCGTCGGGTTGCTTGTCCTCGACCTCACCCTGGCAGCGCACGAGGCAGGCATGGCAACTGCCCGCCCGGCAACTGTAAGGCACGGCCACACCTGCCAGATTCAGGGCATCCAGCAGGTTGCTGCCGGTGGCTACCGACCAGTGGCGTTCGCCGACGTGCAGTTCAGGCATATAAGGTCTCAATCAGAAGGGCTGTGTACAGGGAATCATGCCCCACAGAGTTTGACCATAGTCGGGTGTATCGGCCACCGCGCCGGGTTATACTGCCGCGCCTTTTTAGCGTCGCGCCTTGCACCACTTTGGCGTGCCTTGGAAAGGTGGCTTCAGCCGACCGATGCAACACTGAAGCCACCTTTATTGAATGTTCCCGTCTTATAGAGGAGCGCGACTCATGACCGTGATCAAGCAAGACGACCTGATTCAGAGCGTTGCCGACGCCCTGCAATTCATTTCCTACTACCACCCCGTTGACTTCATCCAGGCCATGCACGAAGCCTACCTGCGCGAAGAATCGCCAGCGGCCCGTGACTCCATCGCTCAAATCTTGATCAACTCGCGCATGTGCGCCACCGGCCACCGCCCGATCTGCCAGGACACCGGCATCGTCACCGTATTTGTACGTGTAGGCATGGATGTGCGCTGGGACGGCGCCACCATGAGCCTGGACGACATGATCAACCAGGGCGTGCGCCAGGCCTACAACCTGCCGGAAAACGTCCTGCGTGCCTCCATCCTCGCCGACCCGGCAGGCGCACGCAAAAACACCAAGGACAACACCCCGGCCGTGATCCACTACTCCATCGTCCCGGGTAACACCGTGGAAGTGGACGTGGCAGCCAAGGGCGGCGGTTCCGAGAACAAGTCGAAAATGGCCATGCTCAACCCGTCCGACTCGATCGTCGACTGGGTGCTCAAGACCGTTCCGACCATGGGCGCCGGCTGGTGCCCACCGGGCATGCTCGGCATCGGCATCGGCGGCACCGCCGAGAAAGCCGCGGTGATGGCCAAGGAAGTGTTGATGGAATCCATCGACATCCATGAGCTGAAAAAGCGCGGCCCGCAGAATCGTATCGAAGAGATGCGCCTGGAGCTGTTCGAGAAGGTCAACCAACTGGGCATCGGCGCCCAGGGCCTGGGTGGCCTGACCACCGTGCTCGACGTGAAAATCATGGACTACCCGACCCACGCCGCCTCGCTGCCGGTGTGCATGATCCCCAACTGCGCCGCCACCCGTCACGCGCACTTCGTGCTCGACGGTTCGGGCCCGGCGTCGCTGGAAGCGCCACCGTTGGACGCCTACCCGGAAATCGTCTGGGAAGCGGGCCCGTCAGCCCGTCGCGTCAACCTCGACACCCTGACCCCGGAAGACGTGCAGAGCTGGAAGCCGGGCGAAACCGTGTTGCTCAACGGCAAGATGCTCACCGGCCGCGATGCTGCACACAAGCGCATGGTCGAGATGCTGAACAAGGGCGAAACCCTGCCGGTAGACCTGAAAGGTCGTTTCATCTACTACGTCGGCCCGGTTGATCCGGTGCGCGAAGAAGTGGTTGGCCCGGCTGGCCCGACTACCGCAACGCGGATGGACAAGTTCACCCGTCAGATCCTCGAGCAAACCGGCCTGCTGGGCATGATCGGCAAATCCGAGCGCGGCCCGACTGCGATCGAAGCGATCAAGGACCACAAAGCCGTATACCTGATGGCCGTGGGCGGCGCTGCTTACCTGGTGGCGCAAGCCATCAAGAAGTCGCGCGTTGTCGCGTTCGCCGAACTGGGCATGGAAGCGATCTACGAGTTCGACGTGAAAGACATGCCGGTCACCGTTGCGGTGGACAGCAAGGGCGAATCCGTGCACATCACCGGTCCTGCCATCTGGCAGAAAAAGATCAGTGAAAGCCTGGCGGTAGAAGTGCAGTAAGCACCTCGCTGCAAGGATAAAGGCGACTGCGGCCCATGGCCCAGTCGCCTTTTTTATGTGCGCCAGGCATGGCGCGTTGCGCGAAGCGCAACCAGCTTGGCTGTGGTGGCCTCGCTGGTGACTTGGAGGTGCAAGTCCTCTACACACCCGGCAAGGGGAAGTGTTAGCCAGAGGCAAGGGTGTCGCGGGTGACTGCGAATCTGAAGGAAGCCCGAGGCAAAATGCTGGCCTGACGAACAGGAAGCGGATGAGGCGGCACAGCGGGGTAAGGCGGCCATAATCGTCAAAGCCCAATACTTGCACGGAACGCTGTGACGTATATCCGACAGGCATAAGCAGGAAGGTCGCGCGAATTACCCTGGGAGATCTGCAGGTTTGCCACTGTGCTACCGAGCGTCGAGAGGCGACGGGATGAACATGCAGAAGTCAGCCGAGGCCGTAGTAAGTGGCGAAAAAAAAACCACGCCACCAAGGGCCGAACAGGTTATGCCGCCAGTAGGCGTCAGAGTCTCGCTGAATGTCGATAAAGCAGGAATCTCTCCATAAGAGGGCTGTAACCCCAAGTCCCGGACGGAATCCGAGGCTTGCGGCTGACAGTGCGCAGACATCGGCGGCGTCTGTGACGTGGACGAACGCGGAGCCGAACACGCTGATGGAGCGGGTGCTCGCACCCGCCAACCTAAAGCGTGCGTATCAACGCGTGGTCAGCAACAAGGGCGCACCGGGTGCCGATGGCATGACGGTCGACCAGTTGGCGGGCTATGTGAAACAGTATTGGCCGATCCTCAAGGCTCGGTTGCTGGTCGGCGAGTATCACCCGCAAGGTGTACGCGCTGTCGAAATCCCCAAACCCAAGGGTGGAACACGCCAATTGGGCATTCCCAATGTCGTGGATCGCCTGATCCAGCAGGCGCTGCTGCAACAGCTCTCGCCGATCTTCGACCCTCTGTTCTCGGACTACAGCTACGGTTTTCGTCCGGGCAGAAGCGCCCATCAAGCCATCGAAACCGCTCGCGGCCATGTGGCGGCGGGTTACCGCTGGTGCGTGGAACTTGATCTTGAGAAGTTCTTTGATCGAGTGAATCACGACGTGTTGATGGCCAAAGTTGAGCGTCATGTCGAAGACAAACGCGTACTCAGACTGATCCGCCGTTACCTTGAAGCGGGAGTTATGTCGGGCGGGATCGCCAGCCGACGGCAGGAAGGGACGCCGCAAGGCGGCCCGCTCTCGCCGTTGCTGTCGAACATCCTGCTCAACGAACTCGACCGGGAGTTGGAGCGGCGGGGCCATCGCTTCGTTCGTTATGCCGACGATGCGAACATTTATGTACGTAGTCTCCGTGCTGGCGAGCGAGTGCTGGCAGGAGTTGAGCGTTTCTTGAATCAGCGTCTGAAGCTGACGTTGAATCGGGAAAAGAGCCGCGTGGCACGGCCGTGGGTCTGTGATTATTTGGGTTATGGGATGAGCTGGCATCAACAGCCGAGGCTAAGAGTGGCAACGATGAGCCTGGGCCGCTTGCGTGATCGACTCAGAGTTCTTCTGCGCGGAGCGCGGGGTTGCAAGATGGTCAGGACTATCGAGCGAATAAACCCTGTTTTGCGCGGTTGGGCGGGCTACTTCAAGCTGAGTCAGGGCAAAAAGGCCCTCGAAAAGTTGGACGGCTGGGTGCGGCATAAACTTCGGTGTGTCTTGTGGCGCCAATGGAAACGGCCCTCCACGAGGGCGCGTAACCTAATACGCTTGGGGCTCACTGAAGATCGCGCCTGTAAATCTGCCTTTAACGGTCGAGGCCCATGGTGGAACTCGGGAGCGTCACACATGAATCAGGCGTTGCCGAAGAAACTGTGGGACAGACTCGGGCTGGTCTCAATACTGGACACGATAAACCGGCTTAACCGCATAACCTGAACCGCCGTATACGGAACCGTACGTACGGTGGTGTGAGAGGACGGCGGATGTGAATCCGCCTCCTACTCTATGCCTGGCAATTTGTAATGACGACCTCGGTCATATGGGAGCTGGCTTGCCTGCGAGGGCATCACCTCAGGATCACTGAAAAACCGAGGTGCCTGCATCGCAGGCAAGCCAGCTCCCACATAAGCCCGCTCGCCACAACATTAACGTCGTGCATGCTATGGTGCTCGCCCCTAACCGTGCCTGTTCATCACCGTATGATCGCGATCCCACGCCCCTTGCGCCTGACCTTCTACTCCCTGTTGATCATCGCCGGTGCGGTGCTGGCCGCTGCCTTGGCCACCCGCCATGCCGAACGCCAAGCCTTGGTGGATGACGCCGCTCGCGCCAATCAACAGCTCACGCTCTATGGCAACTCCCTGCACACGCTGATCGAACGCTACCGCGCCCTGCCCGCTGTATTGGCGCTGGACTCGGAAATGATCAGCGCCTTGAAAAGCCCGGTGGATGCCGCGACTCAGGACGAGCTTAACCGCAAGCTGGAGCGCATCAACGGTGCCGCGCAGTCTTCCACGCTTGAGCTGATGGACCGCACCGGCCTGGCCGTGGCCGCCAGTAACTGGAACCTGCCGAGCAGTTATGTGGGGCACAACTACGCGTTTCGCCCCTATTTCAGCCAGACCCTGAGCCAGGGCACCGGGCGTTTTTATGCGGTGGGCGTGACCACTGGAGTCCCCGGTTATTTCCTCTCCAGTGCAGTGGTCGATGAACACGATCAATTCCTCGGCGCCATGGTGGTGAAGCTGGAATTCCCCGAACTTGAACGCGAGTGGGCCCAAGGCAATGACCTGCTGCTGGTCAGCGACGCGCGCGGCATTGTGTTTATCGCCAATCAGCCGGGCTGGCGTTACCGCAACCTGCGACCGCTGTCGGCCAGTGACCTCGCCGAACTCAAGGCCACACGGCAATACGATAAAAAACAACTGCAGCCGTTGGAAACCAACACCCTGCAACGCTTCGATGAAAACAGCCACCTGATGCGCGTCAACGGCCCCGACGGCAACGCCAATTACATCTGGGAATCCCTGCCACTGAAGGCCGAAGGCTGGACCCTGCACCTGCTGCGCAAGCCGCAGTTTGCCTTTGAAGACCAACGTAACGCCGGCCTCGCCGCCGCCGGTTCCTGGTTGGCACTGGTGTTTCTGGTGCTGTTCCTGAGCCAACGCTGGCGCCTGGCCCGCTTGCGCCAACGCAGTCGCGAAGAGCTCGAACAACTTGTCGAGGAGCGCACCCAGGCGCTGCGCACGGCCCAGGATGGTCTGGTGCAATCGGCCAAATTAGCAGCATTGGGCCAGATGTCGGCTGCCCTTGCCCACGAAATCAACCAGCCACTGACCGCCCAACGCATGCAGTTGGCCACCTTGCGCCTGCTGCTGGACCATGGCCGTGTGGACGATGCCTATCAGGCGCTCACCCCGCTGGACGACATGCTCACGCGCATGGCCGCCCTCACCGGCCACCTCAAGACTTTCGCGCGCAAAAGCCCGAGCGGCCTGCGCGAAAAGCTCGACCTGGCCACGGTGGTCGACCAATCCCTGCACTTGCTCGACGCACGCCTGCGCGACGAAGCCATCGGCGTAGTATTGGACCTGACGCGCCCCGCTTGGGTACGCGGCGATGCGATCCGCCTGGAACAGGTGCTGATCAACCTGCTGCGTAACGCCCTCGACGCGATGGCCGACAAGCCGCGCAAACGCCTGGAAATCCGCCTGCACGCCGACCAGCAGCTTTGGCAACTGACGGTCAGCGACAGCGGCGGCGGAATAGCCGACGAACACTTGAACAGCGTGTTCGACCCATTCTTTACTACAAAACCGGTGGGCGACGGCCTCGGCCTTGGGCTGGCGGTGTCCTACGCTATCGTGCACGAACTGGGCGGGCGCTTGCTCGCCGGCAACCGTGGCGACGGCGCGGTATTTACCCTGACATTACCGATTGCGCTGGAGACGCCCGACCTATGTTGAACGCCGTGATTGTGGTCGATGACGAAGCCAGTATTCGCACGGCCGTCGAACAATGGTTGAGCCTGTCGGGGTTTGCCGTGCAGCTGTTCAGCCGCGCCGAGGAATGTTTGGCGCAACTGCCCAAGGATTTCCCAGGGGTGATCTTGAGCGACGTGCGCATGCCCGGCCTCAGCGGCCTGGAGCTGCTCGCCGAAGTGCAGCGCCGCGATGCCGACTTGCCGGTGATATTGCTCACTGGCCACGGCGATGTGCCGATGGCGGTGGAAGCCATGCGCGATGGGGCCTACGACTTTCTGGAAAAGCCCTTCAGCCCGGACGCCTTGCTCAACAGCCTGCGCCGCGCCTTGGACAAACGCGGGCTGATTTTGGAGAACCGTCGCCTGCATCAACAGGCCGACCATCGGGCGCAGCTGGAATCGAGTCTTTTGGGCGTATCCCGAGGCTTGCAGAACCTGCGGCGCCAGGTACTCGACTTGGCGAGCTTGCCGGTCAATGTGTTGATCCGTGGCGAGACCGGCAGCGGTAAAGAATTGGTCGCCCGCTGCCTGCATGATTTCGGCCCGCGCGCGAAAAAGCCGTTTGTAGCGCTCAACTGCGCCGCCATCCCTGAGCAGCTGTTTGAAGCCGAACTGTTCGGCCACGAAAGCGGCGCCTTCACCGGCGCCCAGGGCAAACGCATCGGCAAGCTGGAATACGCCCACGGCGGCACGCTGTTCCTGGATGAAATCGAAAGCATGCCGCTGGCCCAACAGGTCAAGCTGCTGCGGGTGTTGCAAGAGCAAAAGCTGGAGCGCCTGGGTTCCAACCAAAGTATTCACGTGGATCTGCGCATTATCGCCGCGACCAAGCCAGACCTGCTGGAAGAGGCCCGCGCCGGGCGGTTTCGTGAAGATTTGGCTTATCGCCTGAACGTCGCGCAACTGCGCCTGCCGCCTCTGCGCGAGCGCCGCGAAGATATTCCGCTGTTGTTCGACCATTTTGCGCAAAGCGCCGCCGAGCGTTTGGGCCGCAGCGCCGAACCCTTGAGTGGCGCGCAACTGGGCCGGCTGCTCAGCCATGATTGGCCGGGCAATGTACGCGAGCTGGCCAACGTCGCCGAACGCCAGGTGCTGGGCTTGGGTGAACCGGAGCCGGAAGGCATAGAGGCCGGGCAATCGTTGGCGGCGCAGCAGGAGGCTTTTGAAGCGCATTGCCTGAAAGCGGCGCTGCTTCGGCACAAGGGTGATATCAAGGCAGTGCTGGCGGAGCTGCAACTGCCGCGTCGCACCTTGAATGAAAAGATGCAGCGGCATGGGTTGGTGCGCGATACCTTTCTGTAGGCCGACTTTTGTATGGCTTGGCAGGACGCCTTCGCGAGCAAGCCCGCTCCCACATTCGACCGCATCCATCCAGTTGGAATGGGATCGAATGTGGGAGCGGGCTTGCTCGCGAAGAGGTCGGCCGCCATAAGCGGATTTCCGCTCATCCCCCTCAAACCATCAGCAACTTTCCGCTCAAAAACATTCTGAAACCCTTCTAAACCGGGCCTTCATCTACTTGGCACAGCTCCTGCTATAGCCCGAACCAGGCAGCGTTCGCGCCGCTCCACAAAAACAATTAGATGAAGGATCCTTCAATGGATAACTCCAACACCTTGCCTTTGGGGTCGGCAGCTGCGCCGGCAAAAGAACGCACGACCTCCAGCCGGATCAAATCGATCTTCAGCGGCTCCGTCGGCAACATGGTCGAGTGGTATGACTGGTACGTCTACGCCGCCTTCTCGCTGTACTTCGCCAAAGCCTTCTTCCCCGCCGGTTCCTCCACTGCCCAGTTAATGAACACCGCCGCCATCTTCGCCGTGGGCTTCATCATGCGCCCGATCGGTGGCTGGCTGATGGGCCTGTACGCTGACTACAAGGGCCGCAAGGCCGCGCTGATGGCCTCGGTATTGCTGATGTGCTTCGGCTCGCTGCTAATCGCGTTGACCCCGGGTTACGACACCATCGGCATCGGCGCGCCGATCCTGCTGGTGTTCGCACGCTTGCTGCAAGGCCTGTCGGTGGGTGGCGAGTACGGCACTTCGGCCACTTACCTCAGTGAGATGGCGACCAAGGAACGTCGCGGTTTCTTCTCCAGCTTCCAATACGTGACCCTGATCTCTGGCCAGCTCATCGCCCTGGCGGTATTGATCGTGCTGCAGCAAGTGCTGACCACCGAGCAGTTGTACGCTTGGGGCTGGCGCATCCCGTTCGCCATCGGCGCCCTGTGCGCAGTGGTCGCGCTGTTCCTGCGTCGCGGCATGGAAGAAACCGAGTCGTTCACCAAAAAGGAAAAAGCCAAGGAAAGCGCCATGCGCACCTTGATGCGCCACCCCAAGGAAGTGATGACCGTGGTCGGCCTGACCATGGGCGGCACCCTGGCGTTCTACACCTATACCACCTACATGCAGAAATACCTGGTGAACACCGTCGGCATGAGCATCTCCGACTCCACCACCATTTCGGCTGCCACGCTGTTTCTGTTTATGTGCCTGCAACCCTTGGTCGGCGGGCTCTCCGACAAAGTCGGCCGTCGGCCGATCCTGATCGCCTTCGGCATCCTCGGCACGCTGTTCACCGTACCGATCCTCACCACCCTGCACACCATCCAAAGCTGGTGGGGCGCGTTCTTCCTGATCATGGCGGCGCTGATCATTGTCAGCGGCTACACCTCGATCAACGCGGTGGTGAAAGCTGAGCTGTTCCCGACCGAAATTCGCGCCCTGGGCGTGGGCCTGCCGTATGCGCTGACCGTGTCGATCTTCGGCGGCACCGCTGAAGTCATCGCGCTGTGGTTCAAGAACATTGGCATGGAAACCGGTTATTACTGGTATGTGACGGCATGTATTGCAGTGTCGCTGGTGGTCTATGTGACCATGAAGGACACCCGCAAGCATTCGCGGATTACCACGGACTAAAGGTTTGGTGCAGTAAAAAATGTGGGAGCGGGCTTGCCCGCGAAAGCGCAGTGTCAGTCAATACATCAGTGACTGACAGACCGCCTTCGCGAGCAAGCCCGCTCCCACATTTTGAATCAGGACACTTTCGCTAATGCGGCGTGGCCATACCGCCGCTGCGCATACGACACGCCGGCAAACACCAGGTGGGCAATCAATAAAAATTCCAGCGGCCGATGGAATTTCGCGGTTATGGCTTGCACTATGGCTACCTCCCAGAACCCCGCAGCAGGAACCCCGGCCCATGCCAGACGATATCCATTTCTACGAACCCGCCAACGGCCACGGCCTGCCCCACGACCCGTTCAATGCCATCGTCGGCCCACGGCCGATTGGCTGGATTTCCTCTCATGACCGCGATGGCCGCCTGAACCTGGCGCCCTACAGTTTCTTCAATGCGTTCAACTACATTCCGCCGATCATTGGGTTTTCCAGCGTCGGGCGCAAAGACAGCCTGAACAACATCGAACAAACCGGCGAGTTTGTGTGGAACCTGGCCACCCGCCCATTGGCCGAACAGATGAATCAGAGTTGCGCGGCGGTATCGCCCGATGTGAATGAGTTCGAGCTGTCCGGCCTGACGCCGTTGGCCTCGAAAATCGTCGGCGTGCCGCGCGTGGGCGAAAGCCCGGTGTCGTTCGAATGCAAGGTGACGCAGATCATTCAGCTGCAGCGTGCCGACAAAGAGTTGGTGCCGAGCTGGCTGGTGTTGGGCGAGGTGGTCGCGGTGCACATTGCCAAGTGGCTGCTCAAGGATGGAATCTACGACACGGCCGCTGCCGAGCCGATCTTGCGCGGCGGTGGGCCGGCGGATTACTTCCAGCTGGGGCCGCAGGCGCTGTTCAAGATGTATCGCCCAGGCGCCACGCCGCGCTGATTGGAATGCAATAAAAATGTGGGAGCGGGCTTGCTCGCGAATGCGGTGCATCAGTCAATACATAAGTGACTGATAGACCGCATTCGCGAGCAAGCCCGCTCCCACATTTGATCGGTGGTGTTGTTTAGTTAGCGGCTGTTGCCCAAGTCAGTTGACCTTCTTCGTCCACATCGACCAAGTGCTCTAATTGCAGCGTCGCTGCATCGTCGGCGTCGGAAGCAGTCTTGAACGTGCGTCCATCAAGGATCTTGTGAAACTTAGGTGCGCCCATGCCATCCAGTGCCTTGACGGCGATGGCAGCGCTGTAGCCACCCTCTTCTTCACGCACCAAGGCGGAAACAGCTTCGTGTTGGGCAAACTCTTTACGTGCCATGTTGCAAGTCCTGGCCAATGGGAAAGTCGGCCATTCTAACCGTTAACCGGCCAGTTGCAGGTACTCGCCGTAAGCATGCGCAGCGGATGCATCGGTGAAGGTCTGGAAGTCCATGCTGCGCACCACCATGTCGTTCAACAGCTCGGTAAAGATCATCAGGGCTGGCGAACTGAAGTAGGCGCTCATCGCCTGCTCGCTGCTCCAGAAGCCCGAGACCAGCCATACATCGGGGTCGACCTGGGAATGCTGCAACGAGAATTGCAGGCAGCCCTGAGCCTGACGGCCCGGTTCGATCAAACTGCTCAAGCGTGCACCGAGTTCGGTGCTGCACCCGGTACGGGCACGGATAAAGGCCATATGGCTCGCGGGAATGGGGGTGGACATGTTCGACTCTCCCGTTGAGAAGTGATGCTCGGCAAGCACTGTGAGGGCGTGTTGCCACAGGATCAAAGATAACGGCGCGGGTGTGGGCGCGGTTAGTCAATTCCTGCAGGCTTATTGCACAATCCTGCGAGAAGCGTAGATAAGACGTTTGGCCGCCGTGGTTTATTCCAGGCGCATGCTCAGTGTTTCAAGGCGATGACAGGCCGCGTACTTGCCTGATTCGCAACCTGTCGCAGGATCAGGCAAGGATTGTGCAGAATCGACGTAACACTTTTTCAAAAGCCGCCGCTAAGCTTGGCCCATCAAAGTAGCTTGTAGAGGACGCCCCATGCCGTCGCCGGAACCCAAGTCCATTCCCCTCGATGCCGAGATGGAAAAACAACGCGCCGAACTGGCGAGTATTGTGCACCGGCATACCTGGGAAGATGGCTCTTACGGCACCGCGATCACCTCGCTGTTCCTGAACCGTCACAACACGCCCCGTGACTTCGTGCCGGTGCTGGTCGAGCCCGCGCTGTGCATCCTCGCCAGTGGTAGCAAAGAAGTGCGCCTGGCGGACGAAATCTTTGCCTACGACCCGCTCAACTATTTGGTGTTTTCGGTCGCGATGCCGGTGGCCGGACGGATCATCGAAGCCACGCCGCAAGACCCCAACCTGTCGGTGCGCATCAATATCGACCCGGCGCAGCTGACTGCGCTGATCGCCGAAGCAGGCCCGATGGGCGTGCCTTCACGCCCGACATCGCGCGGCATGTACGTCGACCGTATCGACACCCAGCTGCTTGATGCTGTGTTGCGCCTGGCGCGCCTGCTGGACAGCCCCAAAGACATCGGCATGCTGGCGCCGTTGATCAATCGCGAGATCCTTTATCGGTTATTACGTGGCCCGCAGGGCTACCGGCTGTACGAAATCGCCGTGGCCAACAGTCAGAGCCATCGCGTGAGCCAGGCGATCAAGTGGTTGAACGGCAATTACGAACAGCCGCTGCGCATTGATGACCTGGCCAAGGAAGTGAACCTCAGCGTCTCGACCTTACACCACCGCTTCAAGGCGATTACCGCCATGAGCCCGCTGCAATACCAGAAGCAGCTGCGCTTGCAGGAGGCGCGGCGGTTGATGATTGCCGAAGGGCTGGAAGCCTCGGCGGCGGGGTATCGGGTAGGGTATGAAAGCCCGTCGCAGTTCAGCCGGGAATACAGCCGGCTGTTTGGGGCGCCGCCGTTGCGGGATTTGGCCAGACTGCGCCAAAGCATTTGACCCAGCGCAACTTCATTGTGGGAGCTGGCTTGCCGGCTCCCACATTTGATCCTCGGGGCTCTTTAGTCCAGGGTCCGGGGCAACTGCAGTGTCACTCGCAAACCACCCTCACGCAGGTTCTGCAAACTCACCTCACCACCATGGCTGTGGGCGATGTTGCGCGCAATGCCCAACCCTAACCCATAACCTTGCTGCTGCCCGGCCAACCGAAAGTGCGGCTCAAAGACTTGCTCCAGCCGCTGCTCCGGCACGCCAGGCCCTTCGTCATCCACATGCAGGATGAATTCAGCGCCATCGTCTTCGATGTGCAAATGCGCGTTCTGCCCATACTTCAACGCGTTGTCGATCAAGTTGCCGATGCAGCGCTTAAGCGCCAGCGGCTTGCCCGCATAGGGCGCCAGGGCGCGGCCTTCCTGAGTAATCCGGCCATTGCCGTTGGGCGCCAAGTACGGCTCCACCAGGCAATCGAGCACATGATTGAGGTCGACCGGCTCGATGTTTTCATGGATGTCAGTGTCTTTCACGCATTGCAACGCGCCTTTCACCAACAACTCCAACTCATCCAGGTCGCGGCCGAATTTGGTTTGCAGGTTTTCGTCTTCGAGCAGTTCGACGCGCAGGCGCAGACGGGTGATCGGCGTGCGCAAATCATGGGAAATCGCGCTGAACAATTGGCTGCGCTCGGTCAGGTAACGGCTGATGCGTTCGCGCATGGCATTGAACGCACGGCCCACTTCCACCACTTCACTGCCGCCGCCTTCGGCCACCGGCTCTACGTCCGCGCCCAGGGACATGTCCCGCGCCGCCCGCGCCAGGCGCTTGAGCGGCCGGCTCTGCCAGTGCACCAACAGGCCGATAAACAGCAGCAGGAAGCCGCTGGTCAGCACGATAAACCATACCTGTTGCGACGGCAGGCCTTGTTCTTCAAGGCTGGTGTAAGGCTCGGGCAACAACGAGGCGATGTACAGCCATTCGCCCGGCGCCAGCTGGATCTGCGTGACCAGCACCGGCGGGTTCACCGGTTCCAGGGTCAGCGCGTAATGCGCCCAGGAGCGCGGCAGTTCATCGAGTTTTAAACCGGCGTTGAAAATACGCAGGTCCTCGGCACTGACGAACTCCACCGAGATATGCACGTCGCCGCCCAACGTCTGGCGCAGCACTTCATCCACTGCCTGCAGCACCGCTTGCTTGCGCGGGGTCTGCGGCAATATCTGCATATCCAAAGGTCGGTCGTTGAGGGTCACGACAAAACGCGTGCCGCCCATGCTGCGCAGTTGGTCGAGCACTAACGGGCGATAGGCAACGGGCAGCGAACGAAAATAACTCACGCTGGCCGTCATCGAGTGCGCCAGGCTGCGCGCGCTGGTGACCAGCCCTTCGAGCTGGGTGGCGCGCAATTGCGAAACCCAGATCACGCTGGACAGCGCCTGGGCGAACAGCACCGCCAGTAACGTCAGCAGCAGCATGCGCCCCAGCAGTGAGCGCGGCACCGGAAAGCGGCGGCGGCGTTCGGTCAAATGCTCAGTGGGCATTGCCGGCAACCACGCTGGCTGCCAGTTGATAGCCGCTGCCACGCACGGTGCGGATCAGCCGTGGAGGTTTTTCGGTATCGCGCAGGCGTTGACGCAGGCGGCTGACGGCCATGTCGACGATACGGTCCAGCGGCATCAGGTCGCGGCCACGGGTGGCGTTGCCGATAGTGTCGCGGTCGAGAATTTGTTGGGGGTGGTCGAGAAACAATTTGAGCAGGGCAAAGTCGGCGCCAGAGAGGATCACCTCTTCACCGTCGATGTGAAACAGGCGGTGACTGATCATGTCCAGGCGCCATTCATCGAACACCCACACATCGCCAGCGCTGCTGCGCTCCTGGCCGAACTGGGCACGGCGCAACAGGGCTTTGATCCGTGCTTGCAGCTCGCGGGGGCTGAAAGGTTTGCCGATGTAGTCGTCAGCGCCCAGCTCCAGGCCGATCACGCGGTCGGTTTCGTCGGAACTGGCGGTGAGCATGATGATCGGCACCTGCGCCTGGCGCGGGTGCTGGCGAATCCAGCGGCAGAGGCTGAAACCATCTTCGTCAGGCAGCATCACATCGAGGATGACCAGGTCGCACGGCGCCTCGTTCATCGCCTGGCGGAACCCCGCGCCATCCGGCACGCCACGCACCTGGAAGCCGGCACGACTGAGGTAGGTTTGCAGCAATTCGCGGATTTCCTGGTCGTCGTCGACGAGGAGAATCGATTTACTGATTACGCTCACGGGGTCCTCCTTGTTGTTATGGCCAAACCTGAGTCATGTGTTGCTCTCAAGGACCCCTTCGCGAGCAAGCCCGCTCCCATATTCAACCGCATTCATCCCGTTGGAATGAGTTTAAATGTGGGAGCGGGCTTGCTCGCGAAGAGGCCATCACTGCCTACGCAAAAGCCTGCTCCAGTGCGACTCCAGCCCCGGTCAACCCGGAATACGGCGCGGTCACCAACCACACCGGAATGCCTTTGAAGTAGTCGCTCATGCAGCCTTTGTCGCCAAAACTCTTGGCAAAACCGCTGTTGATAAAAAAGTCGGCAAACCGCGGAATCACCCCACCCACGATATACACGCCACCGCGTCCACCGGTCGTCAGTACGTTGTTGCCCGCAACACGGCCCAGCCAGATGCTGAACTGGTTCAATACTTCCATCGCTACCGGGTCGCCCGCCAAGCCCGCCGCCGTAATGGCTTCGGGCGTGTCCAGCACCGGTGTATGCCCGTCGACCGCACAAATCGCACGGTACACACGTGGCAGGCCGCCACCGCTCAAAGCGGTTTCGGCGCTGACGTGGCCGATTTCAGTGTAGATGTGCTGCCACAGCTGGGTTTCACGCGGGCTGCTCAGCGGCAGGTCGACATGCCCACCCTCGCCCGGCAGCGCTGCGAAGCGGCCGCCCCCCAAGTCCAGCAAGGTGCCGACGCCCAGGCCGGTGCCCGGGCCGATTACCACGGCGGGGCGCAACGGCTCCGGCGTGCCTTCGCAGACCACACGGAATTCGTCGGGTTTGAGGCGCGTCATCCCCAGGGCCATGGCCGTGAAGTCGTTGACCAGCAGCAGCTCATCCACGTGCAACGTTTTGCAGAAGGCAGTTTTGCTCAGACGCCAGTGATTGTTGGTGAATTTAAATTCATCGCCACTCACCGGCCCGGCGACCGACAGGCATACCGCACCGATGTCCCCGCTTTCCAGGCCTTCTTCCTTGAGGTAGACCTTGATGGCCTCCTCAGGGCTCGCGTGATCCGCCGTGGCATGCACGCGGATCGAGTGCAGCTCCTGATCCCGCCACAACGCAAAACGGGCGTTGGTACCACCAATATCACCGACCAGCGCAAGCTTCACTTAAGCGTCTCCAAGGCAGAGGTAAAGGCGCTGGCGCCCTGCTCTGCGGAGCTTGCGGCCAAGCGCATAAATGCAAACAGCTCGCGACCGGCCCCCACGTTATTGCCCAACAGGCCCGTGGCAGGCGTGCGCGCTGCAAATTCTTCGGCGTCCACCTTAAGCTCCAAGGTGCCTTTGACGCCATCCACACGAATGATATCGCCATCTTTGACCCGCGCCAGCGGCCCGCCGCTCTGCGCTTCGGGGTTGACGTGAATCGCGGCGGGAATCTTACCCGACGCGCCGGACATACGCCCGTCTGTCACCAACGCCACTTTGAAGCCACGGTCCTGCAACACGCCGAGGAACGGGGTCATTTTGTGCAGTTCCGGCATGCCATTGGAGCGCGGGCCCTGGAAACGCATTACGGCGACAAAGTCTTTTTCCAACTGGCCGGCCTTGAACGCATCGGCCAGGTCCTGCTGATCCTGGAACACCACGGCCGGTGCTTCAACGATCTGGTGCTCTGGCGCCACGGCGGAGACTTTCATCACGCCACGACCGAGGTTGCCTTCCATCACGCGCAAGCCGCCTTCCGGGGAGAACGCACGGGCCACGGGGCGCAGGATGGTTTCGTCGAGGCTTTCAATTGGGCCGTCGCGCCAGACCAGCTCGCCGTCGACCAGGAACGGCTCCTGGGTGTAACGGCTCAGGCCTTTGCCGGCCACGGTGTTGACGTCTTCGTGGAGCAGGCCGGCTTCGAGCAGTTCGCGGATCAGGAACGACATGCCGCCCGCGGCCTGGAAGTGGTTGATGTCGGCCTTGCCGTTCGGGTAAACGTGGGACAGGGTCGGCACCACCTCGGAGAGGTCGGCCATGTCCTGCCAGGTGAGGATGATGCCCGCCGACATGGCGATCGCCGGCATGTGCAGGGTGTGGTTGGTGGAACCGCCAGTGGCGTTGAGCGCAACGATGGAGTTGACGATGGATTTTTCGTCGACAATTTCACCAATCGGCGTGAAGTTGCCGTTGGCCTTGGTCAGTCGCGTGACTTGGTGTGCGGCTTCGCGCGTAAGCGCATCACGCAGTGGCGTGTAAGGGTTGACGAACGAGGCGCCCGGCAAGTGCAGGCCCATCACTTCCATCAGCAACTGGTTGGTGTTGGCAGTGCCGTAGAAGGTGCAGGTGCCGGGGCTGTGGTAGGACTTCATCTCCGATTCCAACAGCTCCTCGCGGGTGGCCTTGCCTTCGGCGTAACGCTGGCGCACGTCGGCCTTCTGCTTGTTGGAGATGCCCGACGGCATTGGCCCGCCCGGCACGAAGATCATCGGCAGGTGGCCGTAGCGCAGCGCGCCCATCATCAGGCCAGGGACGATCTTGTCGCAGATGCCCAGCATCAGCGCCGCGTCGAACATGTTGTGGGACAGCGCTACCGCCGTGGACATGGCGATGACTTCACGGCTGAGCAGGCTCAGCTCCATGCCAGGCTCGCCTTGGGTCACGCCGTCGCACATGGCAGGCGTGCCGCCGGCAAACTGGCCAACCGAGCCGACTTCGCGCAGGGCGGTCTTGATCTGTTCAGGGAAATGTTCGTACGGCTGGTGCGCCGAGAGCATGTCGTTATATGACGAAACAATTGCCACGTTGGCGGCATTCATCATTCGCAGGCTATTTTTATCTTCAGTGCCGCACCCGGCCACGCCGTGGGCGAAGTTGGCACATTGCAGCTTACCGCGCATCGGGCCGTCGCTGGCGGCGCCGCGAATGAGCGCAAGGTAAGCCTCGCGGGTTGCACGACTGCGGGCGATAAGCCGTTCGGTGACCTCAATAACGCGGGGATGCATGTGTAGAACTCCAGGCTAACGGATGTGGCGACCCTCGTTCCTGGGTTGATCAAACGCCCGCAGCGCATGGGATGGCAGGGTGTCGTTTGGATCATCGGACCAGTTGATTCAGGTCACTCGTTGTAGATTGAACAAAATATTGCCACTAAAAAGGCTTGTTTTCTATTTTTATGCGAATAATCTTGTAATTCTTACAACAAATCGACGACAGGCACTTTCCAATGACTCTTCGTATCGCAATCAACGGTTTTGGCCGTATCGGCCGTAATGTCCTGCGCGCACTGTATACCCAAGGCTACCGCCAGGATTTGCAGATCGTCGCCATCAATGACCTGGGCGACAGCTCGATCAATGCCCACCTGCTCAAATACGACACCGTACACGGTACTTTCGAAGCAGAGGTTGCCCACGATCAGGAAAGCCTGACCGTCAATGGTGACCGGATCGCCGTGAGTGCCATTCGCAACCCGGCCGACCTGCCGTGGGCTGCACACAAGATCGACGTAGTATTTGAATGCACCGGTCTGTTCACCGACCGTGACAAGGCTGCCGCGCATATTACCGCCGGCGCGCGCAAGGTGATCATCTCGGCCCCGGCCAAGGGCGCCGACGCCACCGTGGTTTACGGTGTGAACCATGACATTTTGCGTCAATCCCACCAGATCATCTCCAACGCGTCCTGCACCACCAACTGCCTGGCACCGGTTGCCCAGGTGCTGCACCGCGAGCTGGGCATCGAAAGCGGCCTGATGACCACCATTCACGCCTACACCAACGACCAGAACCTGACTGACGTCTACCACACCGACCCGTACCGCGCGCGCTCGGCCACCCAGAACATGATCCCGAGCAAGACCGGCGCCGCTGAAGCAGTCGGCCTGGTACTGCCGGAACTGGCGGGCAAGCTGACCGGCATGGCGGTGCGTGTACCGGTGATCAACGTGTCGCTGGTCGACCTCACCGTGCAGCTGAAAAAAGAAGCCACGGCCGAGCAAGTCAATGCACTGCTCAAGGAAGCCAGCCAGCACTCGAAAATCCTCGGCTACAACACCCTGCCGCTGGTTTCCAGTGACTTCAACCATAACCCGCTGTCGTCGATCTTCGATGCCAATCACACCAAAGTCAGCGGCAAATTGCTGAAAGTGCTGGCCTGGTACGACAACGAGTGGGGCTTCTCCAACCGGATGCTGGATAACTGCCTGGCGCTTTGCAACGCCGAGTAAGCAGGCAACGGAGTTATCTGTTGGAACGGGCTTGTGTGGGAGCGGGCTTGCTCGCGAATACGGTGAATCAGTCGCCCGATCCATTGACTGACACACCGCATTCGCGAGCAAGCCCGCTCCCACATGGGTTTTGTGCACTACCCAGCCCCCGTGTAGGCTCACAGAAATAGCCACTTGCCATTTCAGTTGATGATAAGCATTATCATTAACTGCATATCGGTCTGGTATCACTGTGAGCCAATCTCGCTTCAACCAAGTCTTTCTCACCCAACGGGTGATTCTGCTACGCACCTTGCAGCGGATGGTGAATAACCACAGCACCGCCGAGGACCTGTTGCAGGAAACCTACCTGCGCGTCACCCGGGCCCTCAGCGAGCGGCCGATTGATCACCTCGAACCCTTCGTCTACCAGACGGCGCGCAACCTGGCGCTGGACCACCTGCGCTCGCGCCGAATTCAAGCGCGCACGCTGCAGGAAGATGTCCCACTGAACGTACTGCAAAGCGTCGCAGCCCCGATCAGCACGCCCGAAGACGCGACACAGGCCGAGCAATTGCTCGAACACCTGAGCGTCAGCCTCGGCCAGTTGAGCGCCCGCCAGCAGCAGATTTTCATCCTCAGCCGCCTGCACGGTTGCAGCTATCAGGAGATTGCCGATCAGTTGCAAGTGTCCTTGAGCACCGTGCAAAAGGAACTGAAATTGATCATGGCCATCTGTGTAGGTGTGGCCGAACGGTTGGATCAGCCTTAAGCTTCACCCGACAGATGTGTCGATCCTGGCCGTAGGAAAGATGAATAGAACGTGGCGAAGACCCGAGGAACACCGTGACGGACCCGAATAAACTGCGCGCCCATGAGCTGGCTCATGAGGTGTTGCAAGACACGGCTATGGATCAGGCTCTCGACTGGCTGATCGCCTTGCAGTGCCCGCAACCCGGGCAACAGGCGGAGTTCGATGCCTGGCTGGCCAGCGACCCGGCGCACCTGCACGCCTTCAACAAGGCCCAGGCCGCCTGGGGCGGTGCGCCAGTGCACAGCGCCGCCGTCGCCCTGGCGGCGCCGCGTAAACCGAACGCCTGGCGCCGGATCAAACCGCATTGGAAACCGTTGGCCACTGCCGCCGTGCTGCTGATCGGCCTGTTCAGTTTCAGCAACCTGCCCGTGCGCCTGCAAGCCGACCATCTCACCGTGGTCGGCGAGCGCCAGCGCCTGCAGTTGGACGACGGCTCCAAAGTGCTGCTGAACACCAACTCGGCGTTTTCCAGCAGCATCAAGGACCACCAGCGCATCGCCCGCCTGTACCAAGGCGAGGCATTTTTCGAAGTTGCGCCCAACCGCGGCCTGCCGCTGGAGATCAACGCCGGCCCGGTGCGTGCCAGCGTGCGCGACACCGACTTCGCCGTGCGCTACCTCAACGGCGAGGCCCAAGTGCAGGTGCAGCGTGGTGACGTCGACCTGAGCAACACCTTCGACGATGCCCGCGTGCGCCTGCGCGCCGGCGAGAGTATCCGCATCGGCCCCAAAGGCTTCGGCCAACCCGCCAAGCTGGATGTGAGCAAGGACCTGGCCTGGGTCCAGGGCCGCCTGGTGTTCGAAAATTGCCCAATGAGCGAAGTGCTGGCCGAGCTGCGCCGCTATTACCCAGGCTGGATCGTCAACACCAACGACAAGCTGGCAAGCACCGCCGTCACCGGCAACTACCGCCTCGACCAGCCGCTGGACGTGGTGCGCTCGCTGGCGCACATCACCTCGGCCAAGCTCTCGGAATACCCGGCGCTGGTCATCCTGAACTAAATGAGAATTATTTTTACTCGATGTTAACCGGCGGTACGTCTCGTTATAGCCAATGCAACTGATTCCTATTTGATTCGGTTCGCAACTATAAGATTCGTACCTCCGGAGCGCTCTCGATGTCCTCTCGTTTCAACCGCCGGTCTTCTTCGCCCGTCCTGTCCTTGCTGACCGCCGCCCTCCTGCTGGCCAGCGCGCCGGCCATGGCCGCCACGGCCGCCGAGCCGGTCGCCCGCAGCCACGGCAACTACACCTTCAGCATTGAGCAGCAGCCACTGGTCTCGGCACTGAACGCGTTTACTGCGGTGACCGGCTGGCAAGTCGGCCTGCCGGCAGAGCTGGGCCAGGGTGTGTCGTCCCCTGGCGTGCGCGGCCCGCTGTCGCCGGAAAAGGCCCTGGACCGGCTGTTGGTGGGGACCAACCTGAGCTACCGCAAACTGAGCAATAACAACATCGTGCTGGAAAAGCGCGCGGCCGGCAGCGTGCTCAACCTGCAACAGGTGACCATCAGCGCCACGCGTAACGAGCAAGCCGTCAACAGTGTGCCGAGCACCGTCACCGTGCATGATCGCCAGGAGCTGGACCGCCAGAACGTCAACACCATCCGCGAACTGGTGCGCTACGAGCCCAACGTGTCGGTCGGCGGCGCAGGCACCCGCGCCAGCAACGCGGGCTACAACATTCGCGGCATCGACGGCGACCGCATCCTCACGCAGGTCGACGGCGTCGAGGTGCCCGACAACTTCTTCAACGGCCCCTACGCCAAAACGCGCCGCAACTACGTCGACCCGGAAATCGTCAAGCGCGTGGAAATCCTGCGTGGCCCGGCCTCAGCCTTGTACGGCAGCAGCGCGATTGGCGGCGCGGTGAGTTACTTCACCCTCGACCCGGAGGACATCATCAAGCCCGGCGAGGATTTCGGCGCCCGTCTGAAAACCGGCTACAGCTCCGCCGACGACAGCTGGCTGACCTCCGGCACCGTCGCCGGCCGCGTGCAGGACTTTGACGGTTTGCTGCACCTGAGCCAGCGCAACGGCCATGAAATGGAATCTTACGACGGCAACAATGCCACTGGCCTGGCCCGTACCGGCGCCAACCCGGAGGACGCGCGCACCACCAATATCCTCGCCAAGCTGGGCTGGAATTATGGCGATGACAACCGGCTGGGCCTGACCTACGAGAAGTTCAAGGATGATCGCGACGTCGACCTGAAAAACGCCGTGGGTGGCCCTTTCACCGGTGGACGAGGCTTCAACTTCTACCGCGCCCGTTCGGGCAACGACACCATCACCCGTGAGCGCTTCGGCATCGAAAACCGCTTCGCGCTCGACTCGCCGATTGCCGATCGCATCAAGACCAGCCTGAATTACCAGATCGCCAAGACCGACCAGACCACTGCCGAAATCTACCAACCGTCGCGCCGCGTATTGCGCACGCGCGAAACCCTGTACGAAGAAAAACAGTGGGTGTTCGACGCGCAGTTGGACAAGGCCTTCAGCCTCGGCGAGACCGACCACCTGGTGACCTACGGCACCACCCTGAAACAGCAGAAAGTCACCGGCTCCCGGGAAGGCGCGGCGACGTGCCTGGCGGTCGGCGGTGGTTGCACGGCTATCGGCGCGCCCAGCCCTTCTGCCGGCGACAGCGTGAAAAAATCCAGCGACTTCCCGGACCCGACCATCAACACCTACTCGCTGTTCGCCCAGGACCAGATCACCTGGAACAAATGGACCTTCCTGCCCGCCGTGCGCTACGACTACACCCAACTCAAACCCAAGCTGACCCAGGAATTCCTCAACACCGTGAACCCGACCGGCGCCTACCCGGTCAGCGACAAGGAAAAAATCTGGCACCGTGTGACGCCCAAGTTCGGCCTGACCTATGCGCTGACCGATCAATACACCTGGTTCGGTCAATACGCCGAGGGCTTCCGTACCCCATCGGCCAAGGCGCTGTATGGTCGCTTTGAAAACCTCGACCAGGGCTACACCGTCGAGCCCAACCCGAACCTCAAGCCGGAAACCAGCAAGGGCATCGAGACCGGGATTCGCGGCAATTTCGACGAGGGCTCCTTCGATATCGCGGTGTTCTATAACAAGTACCGTGACTTTATCGACGAAGACGCCTCGGTTGCAGGCGGCGATATACAAACCTTCGAAGCCAACAACATCAAGCACGCCACCATCAAGGGGATTGAAGCCAAAGGTCGCCTGAACCTCAACGCGTTCGGCGCACCGCAAGGCCTCTACACCCAGGGTTCGGTCGGCTACACCTATGGCCGCAACGACGACAACGGCGAGCCGCTCAACAGCGTCAACCCGCTTAAAGGTGTATTCGGCCTGGGCTACGAGCAAGAGCAGTACGGCGCGTTGGTCAGCTGGACGCTGGTCAAAAAACAGAACCGCGTCGACAGCAAGACCTTCCACGCGCCTGACGGCAGCACCAGTGCCCCGTTCAAAACACCAGGCTTTGGCATCGTCGACCTGACCGGCTACTACAAAGTCACCAACGACGTGACCATCAACGGCGGCCTCTACAACCTCACCGACAAAAAATACTGGAACTGGGACGACGTGCGCAGCTACGACGGCGTCGGCGAAGCCGGCGTGACCGCGCCCGCCAACCTCGACCGCCTGACCCAACCCGGTCGCAACTTCGCGATCAACCTGATCTGGGACATCTGATAGCACTTCAGCCAAATGCAGCCCCCCTCACCTCGCCGGAATTTCACTGGCGAGGTGAGGATTTTTTACTGTGCCGCGTCTTCTTGTTCGTCTAGTTGATAACAGCTCTCTTTAGGGCACCCAGGCGCTACTCTTCTCAAGGACTTTTTTCGATGACCGCTTCCCCTACCGCAGAACGCCCAAGCCTGCGCTCCCAGCGCCTGAACCAGATCACCAACGCGCCACACACCAAGCTCGACGCGCTGGTCAAAGCCCACGCCCCGTTTGAAACCCAAGCCAACTTCGCCCGCTTCGTGGTTGCGCAGTACCTGTTCCAATCGGAGCTGGTGGCCCTGTACAACGACCCTGAGCTGAACAAGATCGTCCCCGACCTGGCCGAGCGCTGCCGCGCCGAAGCTGCCAAGCTGGACCTGGGCGACCTGGACACCGAAGTGCCTGCACCGGTTGCCGGCGCCGTGAAGAACCCCAGCAAGGCCGAAGCCCTGGGTTGGCTGTTCGTGTCGGAAGGCTCCAAGCTGGGCGCTGCATTCCTGATCAAGCGTGCCGTGGGCCTGGGCCTGAGCGAAACCTTCGGCGCCCGCCACCTTGGCGAGCCGGCCGGTGGTCGCGCTGAAGGCTGGAAAGGTTTCACCCGCACCCTCGACGGCCTGGCATTCAGCGCCGAAGAAGAGGCCGCGGTAGAAAAAGGTGCTATCGACGCGTTTGTGCGCTTCACCGTGCTGCTGGAACAGGCGTACGCTAGCGCCCCTGAATTGGCCTGACTGCTGGAATGCGATTAAAAATGTGGGAGCGGGCTTGCTCGCGAAAGCGGTGTGTCAGTCGACATATGCATGGCTGAACCACCGCCTTCGCGAGCAAGCCCGCTCCCACATTTGGATCTCATTTCAAACTGATTTTCTGTGATCACCCAACCTATGCCCGGCAAAACCCAATCCACCTCAAAGATCGCGCAGCTCCTCTTCGGGCTGCTGGCCTACGTCAGCCTGGGCATTGGGTTGGTGGCGATTGTCATACCGGGTTTGCCCACCACCGAATTCATACTGCTCGCCGCCTGGGCCGCCACCAAAAGCTCGCCGCGTCTGAGTGCCTGGCTGGAAAACCACCGACTGTTCGGCCCTATCCTGTTCAATTGGCGCAACGGCAAGATCATCGCGCGCCGCGCCAAAGTCAGCGCCACCGTGAGCATGCTGCTGTGCGCCGGTTTGATGCTGGTAATGCTCGATCACGGCTGGCCAATCTACCTGGCGATCGCCGGCATGAGCCTGGGCAACCTGTGGATCTGGTCGCGCCCTGAACGGCTTGCAACGCCCGTATAACGCGGCGTTTAGTGTTTTCCCTACCGCTCATCACCTTTCCCTCATGAAACATCTTGATGCGCCGATGTTTCGGACATAGCGCCGAATGGAATTGGCTCGCCCTGCTTGCATACCAACAAGACCATTCGCGAGTGAACCTATGTTCGACACCCTCTCCATCCGCTTGAAAATCGTGCTGCTGTCTGGCCTTTGCCTGGTGGGGGTGATTGCGCTGATCATCAGCATCAACCTGTACGAAACCAACCAAAATGATCAACTGATCAGCGATTCAAGCTCGCGAATGCTCACCCAAAGCGTGCAACACCTGTTGCAAGCCAAAGCCGCCGAGCAAGCGGTGCAACTGCAGAAAACCTTTGGCGAAAATCTGGTGGTGGTCACAGCACTCGCCGATCAGGTCAAGGGCCTGCGCGCCCTCGCCAGCAAACGTTCGCTGGAGCCTGGCGCCCTGCGTGAGGAACTCAACCAAAGCCTTAAAACCGCGTTCGAGCGCAACAGCAAGGTGCTGGGTATCTGGATGTCGTTCGAACCCAACGCCCTGGATGGCAAGGACAGCGAGTTCGTCGACGACAAAGCCCGCGTCTCCAACGAAAAAGGCCGCTTCTCCAGCTACTGGAGCCGCGCCGCGGGTGAAGGCCTGAACACGGTGATGGTCGAGGAAGACCTGACCAAGACCACGCCCAACCTCAGCGGTACGCCCTACAACATTTGGTACACCTGCCCACGGGACACGCGCAACGTTTGCCTGCTCGACCCGTACTCCGATGAAGTGGCCGGCAAGCAGGTGCTGATGACCACCATCTCTGTGCCGTTGATCGTCGACGGCAAGGTCATCGGTGTGATCGGCATCGATATCGCCCTCAACACCCTGCAAGCCACGACGGACGCGGCACAAAAAGAGCTGTTCGACGGTGCGGCGCGCCTGGAAATTCTGTCCAGCACCGGCTTGATCGCGGCCTACAGCGGAGAGCCGGCCCGAGTCGGCAAAAACCTGATCGACACCCTCGGTGCCGAGGGCAAGGAGATCGTGCAGCTGTTGGCCAACGATACGCGCACGATCCTCGAGCAAAACGACACAATTCGCGCTGTGTACCCGGTCAAGCCGATTGCCGACGCCAAGTCCTGGGGCATCGTGGTCAAACTGCCGAAAGCCGTGATGCTGGCCGATACGCTGAAACTGCAAGGCGTACTCGACGAAGCCCAGGCAACCGGCACGCTCAAGGCCTTGCTGGTCGGCGCCGCCGCGGCCCTGCTGGGCTTGCTGCTGATCTGGCTGACCGCCACCGGCGTGACCCGCCCGATCAATACCGTGGCCGCGATGCTCAAGAACATCGCCAGCGGCGAAGGCGATCTCACCCAGCGCCTGACCTACGCCAAGAAGGACGAATTGGGCGAGTTGGTGAACTGGTTCAACCGCTTCCTCGACAAGCTGCAACCGACCATCGCGCAGATCAAGCAAAGCATCACCGAGGCGCGTGGCACGGCTGATCAGTCATCCGCCATTGCACGCCAGACCAGTGAGGGCATGCAGGTGCAGTTCCGCGAAATCGACCAGGTTGCCACCGCCTCCAATGAAATGAGCGCCACCGCCCATGACGTTGCCAACAGCGCCTCCAACGCCGCCAGCGCAGCACGCGGCGCGGACCAATCGGCGCGCGAAGGCATGTCGATCATTGAACAGAGCACCCGCGACATCACCACCCTCGCCGAAGAAGTCAGCAAAGCGGTGAGCGAAGTTGAAGCCCTGGCGGTGAACAGCGAACAGATCGGCTCTGTGCTGGAAGTGATCCGCAGCATTGCCGAGCAGACCAACCTGCTGGCACTCAACGCGGCCATCGAAGCGGCGCGCGCCGGGGAAAGCGGGCGTGGGTTTGCGGTAGTTGCCGACGAAGTGCGCAACCTGGCCAAACGCACCCAGGATTCGGTGGAAGAAATTCGCCTGGTGATCGAGCGTATCCAGAGCGGCACCCGTGGCGTGGTGGCGACCATGCATTCCAGCCAGCACCAGGCCCAGAGCAATGCCGGGCAGATCCATCAAGCGGTGCAAGCGCTCGGCAAGATCAGCGATGCGGTGACGGTGATCAGCGACATGAACCTGCAAATCGCCAGCGCCGCCGAACAACAGAGCGCCGTGGCTGAAGAGGTCAACCGCAACGTCTCGGCGATCCGCACCGTGACCGAAACCCTCACCGGCCAGGCCACCGAGTCGGCGGCGATCAGCAGCCAACTGAATGCGCTGGCCAGCCAACAGATGAAGCTGATGGATCAGTTCAAGGTGTAAACCTGACGTCGAAACAAGGGAGATCTCCTGTGGGAGCGGGCTTGCTCGCGAATGCGGTGTGTCAGTCCGTACATCTGGCGACTGCCACACCGCTTTCGCGAGCAAGCCCGCTCCAACATTTAGATCACTGTTGGTCTACAGGCCAAGCCTGAACAAACGCCGCCACATCCTCTTTTGGCGCAGTACGCGGCGGGTTCTGCGGCGTACCCAAATAGAGGAAACCAATCACTTCCTCATCCGCCGTCAGCCCCAAGCCTTTAGCCACGTGAGCCGAGTAGGACAGTTCCCCAGTGCGCCACACCGCACCAATCCCCTGGGCGTAGGCCGCCAGCAAAATACCGTGAGCCGCGCAGGCAGCCGCCAGCAGTTGCTCGGATTTCGGCACCTTGAAATGCTCTTGCAGGCGGGCAATCACCACCACCACCAGCGGCGCGCGCAATGGGCCGTTCTGGGCCTTGTCGATGGCGGCTTGCGGGGCGTCGGCGTCCTGCAGACGCGCGGCTTCGGCCAACAGCGTGCCCATATGCTCACGGGCAGCACCTTCCACGGTGAGGAAACGCCATGGGCGCAGCTGGCCGTGGTCCGGCGCGCGCATGGCGGCGGCGAACAGCACATCGCGCTGCTCCTGGGTCGGTGCCGGCTCCAGCAAACGCGGCACGGAAACACGGTTGAGCAAAGCGTCGAGAGCCTGCATTGGCCACCTCCAGAGAAAAATGTGCGGTCATTCTAGCGGGAATGAATCGGATTCGACCAAACGATAATTGCTCTTATTCAATCCGCCCTGCCCTGTTAGACTTTGCGGCCTAATTTTGGCTATCGCTTCAGGAATTTCGATGTTCCGTTCGCTATTTCGCCTGTCCGCAGCATTGATGGCCTTGTGCCTGACGGCTTGCGATGACGCCCCACGTTTCACCAAGGCTGAGCCTGGTGAAGCGCGAGCCGGCGGCGCGACGACGGTGAACAAGCGCGACCAGAACGCCTTTTCCTTGCCCTCGGCCAACCTTGCGCCCACCCGCCGCCTGGACTTCAGTGTCGGCAACAGCTTCTTTCGCAGCCCGTGGGTGATCGCGCCGTCCACCACCACCGCGCGTGATGGCCTGGGCCCGCTGTTCAACACCAACGCCTGCCAGAACTGCCACATCAAGGACGGCCGAGGCCATCCGCCGCTGCCCGACGCGCCTAATGCGGTGTCGATGCTGGTGCGCCTCTCCATCCCGGATACACCCGCCCTCGCCAAGCTTATCGAGCAGGTCGGCGTGGTGCCCGAGCCTGTCTACGGCGGGCAACTGCAAGACATGGCGGTGCCGGGCGTGGCGCCTGAAGGCAAAGTGCGCGTCGACTACACACCGGTTAACGTGACGTTCAAGGACGGCACCGTGGTCGAACTGCGCAAGCCGGCCCTGCAAATCACCCAGCTCGGCTACGGCCCGATGCACCCGGATACACGTTTCTCGGCGCGCATTGCCCCGCCGATGATCGGCCTGGGCCTGCTCGAAGCCATCAGCGACGCCGATGTCTTGCGCAACACCGACCCGAAAACCGCCGACAAAGAAGCCCTGGTCGGCCGCGCCAATTGGGTCTGGGACGACGCCCAGCACAAAACCGTGCTCGGGCGTTTCGGCTGGAAAGCCGGGCAACCCAACCTCAATCAACAAAATGTTCACGCGTTTTCTGGTGATATGGGCCTCACCACGTCCCTGAGACCTTTCGATGACTGCACCGACGCCCAAGTCGCCTGCAAACAGGCCCCTGACGGCAATGGCCCGGATGGCGAGCCGGAAGTCAGCGATAACATCCTGCGCCTGGTGCTGTTCTATACGCGCAACCTGGCCGTGCCGGTGCGCCGTGGCGTCAACACGCCGCAGGTGCTGGCCGGCAAAAACCTGTTCTACCAGGCCGGTTGCCAGGGCTGCCACAAACCCACGTTCACCACGGCCGCCAACGCCGCCGAACCCGAACTGGCCAACCAGGTGATTCGCCCTTACAGCGACCTGCTGTTGCACGACATGGGCGATGGCCTTGCCGACAACCGCAGCGAATTCAAGGCCGGTGGCCGCGACTGGCGCACCCCGCCGTTGTGGGGCATTGGCCTGACGCAGGCCGTCAGTGGTCACACTCAGTTTTTGCATGATGGTCGCGCCCGCAATCTGCTTGAAGCCGTGCTGTGGCATGGCGGTGAAGCGCAAACGGCGCAGCAGCATGTGCTGTCCTTTAATGCCGAGCAGCGTGCCGCGTTGCTGGCGTTCCTGAATTCTTTATAAGCTTTGCCCCAATTACAGAAGGGAGCTCGACATGTTTCGTCCCAAGTTGTTGTTCACCAGCCTTGCCGCCCTCGCCCTCGGCGCCTGCTCGCCGCAGGACCCGCAAGCCGTGACCTCGGCGGCCATCGCCAAGCAAGTGATCCTGCCGACCTACAGCCGCTGGGTTGAAGCCGACCGCCAACTGGCCGTCAGCGCCCTCGCCTACTGCCAGGGCAAGGAAAACCTGGACACTGCCCGCGCCGACTTCCTGCACGCGCAAAAAGCCTGGGCCGAACTGCAACCGCTGCTGATCGGCCCACTGGCCGAGGGCAACCGTTCGTGGCAAGTGCAGTTCTGGCCAGACAAGAAAAACCTGGTCGGCCGCCAAGTCGAACAACTGGTCACCGCCCAGCCGCAGATCGACGGCGCCGCACTGGCCAAATCCAGCGTCGTGGTACAAGGCCTCTCGGCCTACGAATACATCCTCTACGACGCCAAGACCGACGTCGCCGACGAAGCTCAGAAAGCCCGTTACTGCCCGCTGCTGGTGGCCATTGGCGAGCGCCAGAAAGCCCTGGCCGAAGAGATTCTGGCCAGCTGGAACAGCACCGACGGCATGCTCGCGCAGATGACCAAGTTCCCGAACCAGCGCTACGCCGATTCCCACGAAGCCATTGCCGACCTGCTGCGCGTGCAAGTGACCGCATTGGATACGCTGAAGAAAAAACTCGGCACGCCGATGGGCCGCCAGACCAAGGGCATCCCGCAACCGTTCCAGGCCGATGCGTGGCGCAGCCAGTCGTCCCTGCAAAGCCTGCAAGCCAGCCTTGCCGCCGCCCAGACCGTCTGGGCCGGCGTCGACAACAAAGGCCTGCGCGGCTTGTTGCCGTCGGACCAGAAGCCCTTGGCCGACAAGATCGACGCCGCCTATGCCGCCTCACTGAAACTGTTCACCAGCAACCAGCGCACGCTGAATGAATTGCTGGCTGACGACGCCGGGCGCCAGCAGCTCAACGACATTTACGACAGCCTCAACGTGGTCCACCGCCTGCATGAAGGCGAGCTGGCCAAGGCGTTGGGCATCCAACTGGGCTTTAACGCCAACGACGGTGACTGATGATGCTCAGGCGACAGGCTTTGGCGGTGGGCAGCGTGCTGCTCAGCGCACTCACGTTGGGCGGTTGGACGCTGTTCAAGCAAAAGGGCTTAAACAGCCCGCTGCTGCTGTCGGCGCGCGATGATGTGGATGGCAAACACTACGCCGTGGGTTATCACTTGGACGGCAAGCAGGTGTTTGCCACCCAGGTCGGCCAGCGTTGCCACGACATCATCAACCACCCGACGCTGCCGATTGCGCTGTTCGTCGCCCGTCGCCCGGGCACTGAGAGTTACTTGATCAACCTGCGTGATGGCGCGTTGCTGCAGACCCTCACCTCGAATGCCAATCGCCACTTTTATGGGCATGCGGTGATTCACAAGAGCGGCGACTGGCTGTATGCGACCGAGAACGACACGACCGACCCGGGCCGTGGGTTACTGGGCGTATACCGGTTCGAAGGTGAGCGGCTGGTGCACAGTGGGGAGATTTCCACCCACGGTATTGGGCCGCATCAGGTGTCGTGGATGCCTGATGGCGAAACCCTGGTGGTGGCCAACGGCGGGATTCGCACCGAGGCCGAAAGCCGGGTGGAGATGAACCTCAACGCCATGGAGCCGAGCCTGGTGCTGATGCATCGCGATGGCAGCCTGATCAGCAAGGAAACGCTGGGGCAGCAGATGAACAGCGTGCGTCATATGGGGATCGCCAGCGATGGCACCATTCTCACCGGGCAGCAGTTTATGGGGGCGTCTCAGGAGCGCTCTGAGTTGCTGGCGATCAAGCGGCCGGGGCAGCCGTTTGTGGCGTTCCCGGTGGCGGATGAGCAGTTGCAGGCGATGGGGCATTACACCGCCAGTGTCGCGGTGCACAGTGAGTTGCGGTTGGTGGCGCTGACTGCGCCACGGGGGAATCGGTTTTTTATCTGGGACATGGACAGCGGGGAGCTGAGGCTGGATGGGCCTTTGCCCGACTGCGCGGGGGTTGGCGCGGTAGCGGATGGGTTTGTGGTTACTTCGGGTCAGGGGCGTTGTCGGTTTTATGATTGCCGTCGGGTTCCGTTGGTTGCTAAGCCGTTGGAGTTGCCTTCGGGGTTTTGGGATAACCATCTGCATTTGGTTTGAGGGTGGTTGGGGTTGGGGTTGGGGTTGGGGTTGGGGGCATATCCGTTGCTGCGGTAACGGCTGCAATGGGTTCCGCCCTTACGGCGGGTCACTTTGGAAAAGCACCAAAGTAACCAAAGTGCTCTTGCCCCACCACTCGGCACCTCGCCTCCGGCTCGGTGTGCCCTCACGCAGGCTTTGGAGCGGGGGCCGCCGCGATGGGCCATCCTTGGCCCAGCGCGGCTAAACCGGCGTCCTGCCGGTTTACCCCCGCTCCAAAGCCTGCGTTCGGCCAGCGTGGTTGACGGGGCGCCTAAGATCAAAATCAAGATCAAAAGCAAGAGCACGGCGGCCTAGTAGCCGACCTGAGTGGTTAGATCAAAAGCGAAAGCGAGGCGGCCTGACAGCCGACCTGTTTACTGAAGCTGTTCTCGGTCTAATTGTGGGAGCGGGCTTGCTCGCGAATGCGGTGTGTCAGTCAGTTTATTTGTAACTGGCCCACCGCATTCGCGAGCAAGCCCGCTCCCACATTTTGAGCTCAGTACACCAGGTAGATGTGTGTACTCGGTCAACGGTGGGAGCTGGCTTGCCTGCGATGCAGACACCTCTGTACATCAGGCATAACCAGTTGATGCAATCGCAGCGGTTCGGCGGTCCGACAAGCCAGCTCCCACAGAAAAGCAGCTCTGCTTCTGATCTGTTTTTGCCCTGCTTTTGCTTCAACCACTCAGGTCGGCTACTAGGCCGCCGTGCTCTGCTTTTGATCTGCTTTTGATTTTGATCTGACAGGCCCCGTTAACCACGATGGCCGCAAGTAGGCACGGTGGAGCGGGTAAACCGGCAGGGATGCCGGTTTAGCCGCGCTGGGCCAGGGATGGCCCATCGCGGCGACCCGCGGAGCCGGGCCGGAGTGCGGGCATGCCGAGCCTAGGCGAGGCACCGAGTGGTGGGGCAAAGACCTTTTGGTTACTTTTGGGGCGTTTGCCAAAAGTGACTCGCTGTAAGAGCGAAACCCTAAGCCGCCGTTACCTAAATAACGGATATGTACTCCTGCCCCCCTCACCACAGCGCAAAAAAAAGGGCCTCACATCACATCGCAAGGCCCTTTCTCGGGGGGGGGGTTGAATCGTTTCAACTTTGCGGCCTCATGCCCTGAGACATCCCAAACATGAACAACAACAACTCATGATCAGGCTTGACCGCCACACTCGCCTTGGCGACGCGCGGCAACAGGCATTGCCCGCTACCTTGCACCGCACTGAGTACTTGTGTGCGAGGCTGTTCCCACGCAGCCAGCGCGAGGGCTGCAATGCCCAACGCCCCGACCAGGAACAAACCTCGTGCTATTTCTAGCTTCATCTGGTTAAACCCTTGATAGCGCTGCCAAACGCCGTCTCATAAAAGTAGCTGAGTTTTTTCCAGTCAGTATCACTCCACGACGAATGGCGCCGCAGTTGCTGCATGTCATGGGAGGCGGCCCGATAAGCGGTCAAACGCTGACGGCATTTCTCAAAATCCAACAGCGCCACTTCCACAATGGCCGAGTCGCCTTCACCCGCAACCCGTACAAATATGTGCTTGATGTACAGGCAACCATGCTGCCAACGGCCCTTGTGCATACGCGCCAGGGTGCCCGCCACTTCCTTCAGCACGCGCTCATGCACCACCTCGCCGTACTGTTCACGGCCACCAGCGGCGTACCAGTTTTCGATCTCGTCGAAACCATCAAGCGACGCGGTCACCAACAGCGCTTTCCATTGGTGCTCAGGGTCGCGGCGCGCCTCGCAGAACACCAATTCCGGCACCCGTACATCCAAGGAACGCAGGCCCTTGAGCGCATCGCGTTCACGCAATACGGTCGGGCGCCCAAACGGGTGCAGCAAACTGCGGTAGATATGCCCGGTCTGGCGCTTGCTGTAGAGCAAGCGGCCGTTAGGGCTGATCACGCGTTGCACGCCGCTTTCACCACCGCGTCGACGATTGGGTTCCTCAACCCACTCGCCCTGCTGGCGCCAGAAATAATCAAAACGTTCTTCGGGAGCTACATGACTGCCTGCTATGCACTCAACTGCCATCCTGTTACCTCTTGCGCAATACATACACACGCCACATGGCGTAAAGCGGTATGAAGTCCAGGGATTCCTGAACACGGAAACCGGCTTGCTCAAACTCTGCCTCAACAGTAGCAGCCGGTAACACGAACCGGTTTTGGTAACCTTCTTGCTCACCTTTATTACGACGTTTCACTTCGGCGCGCTTGCGTTTCCAGGCCTTGAAATTGCCGTCCACCCACAGCGAAATAATCACGCTGTCACGGGTAACCCGCTGAAATTCCCGCAGTATCGTCATTCGATGCGCAGGGTCACCAATGTGGTGCATCAAGCGCATGCAGAAAATGCTGTCGACCGAGTTATCAGGCAAGTCGATATCAAAAGCAGATGTCTGCAAAGGGCGTACCCGTTTCACCACGTCCGCCGGCTGAGCGACAGTCGCAACCTTCAACATCGACTCGGAATTGTCAGCCCCGATAATCACACGGTTGGGTTTTTCAGCCAGCAACGGCCAGAAACGCCCGGCCCCGCAGGGCAAGTCCAGCACCAAGCCTGGCTCGCCGGCCATGGCCAACGCACCGCGCGCCAATTGCTCGTCGCGTTTGTGGGACAACCGGCGAGCCAAATTATCCTGATGCTTGAGCAAATAATTCTGCGCGTGCTGATCGTCGTACTTTTCGGAAAAATCGAGCTTGATCGGGGTAGACATCGACGGATCTCCAGTAGCTGATGCCTACAACCTTAAGCACCGCACTGTGATCAACAGGTCAACCCGTTGTGAAAAACTTGTCCTGTCCAATCTCATACATTTCAAGACTTTACAGATACAAGCAATAGCATGGGGCCATCTTCGCCGAATTACGGCGATTTCTGGCAGGATAACGGCAGGGGCAGGCGTCAGGGCTTGACCTGACTCAACTGGACATGAAAACGGCAGCCGTTGGGCTCCATCGTGCTGAGGCTGACGGTCCAGCCCTGGTTCTCACAGATGCGCTGCACCAGCGATAAACCGAGGCCAAGGCCTTCGCCACGTTTCTCGCTGCCACGCACGAAAGGCTCGAACATCGCTTCACGCTTGTCTTCGGGAATACCTACACCGGTGTCCTCCACCACAAAACCGCTGGGTTCGAGGGTCAAGCGGATAAAGCCGTGTTCGGTGTAATGCAGGGCATTGCGCAACAAGTTGCCCATGACCGCGTGCAGAAAGGTGGTGTTGTAGCGCGCGTCCAAGGGATTGCCGGGTTGGTAAATCAACTCCAACCCTTTGCGCTCGATGGGATCGCGCCAGATGCCGAGCAAATCGTCAGCGACCTGCGGCAATGTCACCTGCGGTGACATCGCGGCTTCATCGTGTTCGGCGCGGGCCAGCATCAGGAAGGTCTGCACCAGCTCACGCATTTCTTCGCAGGCGCGGGCGATTCGCTCCACCTGCTTGCGACCCCGTTGGTCGATGGCCGGGTTTTCCAGCAGCAGTTCGCAGGAACTGGCCAGTACCATCAAGGGCGTGCGCAATTCATGGCTGACATCGCTGGTAAACAACTGCTCGCGGGACAACGCCTGGCGCAAGCGGCCTAGGGTGGCGTCGAAAGCCACGGCCAGTTCGCCAACTTCATCGGCTGCGTAATCCGGTGCCAGCGGCGGCGCCAAGCCCAGCAACTGGTCGCGATGACGCACCTGGCGGGCGAGCCGCACCACCGGCGCCATCACCTTGCGCGCAAGCACCCAACCGAGGAATACCGCCAGCGCCAGGCTGAGCACGAAGCCCACCAGCACCACGGCAAACAGCACGCGCTCGCGCTCTTCGAAATCGCTTTGGTCTTGCAGCAGCACATACCGTCGGCCATCGACCACTTCGACCATGGCGTGGTACGACAGCGCCTCGCGGAACACCTCATGAAAGCCCGGTTCCAGGTGGCGTAAATCCTTGGGCAGCTCGAAATCCCCGCGCCCGCCGCTGAAATAGAACAACTGGTCGGGCTCTGGCCGATGGCTCCAGTCCTCGACGCTGTCCATCAACAAGAGCCGTTGCAAGTCACCGCCCAGGCCTGCCGAGATCAGTTTTTCTTCCACCAGGTGCACGGTCGCAACGATGCCCATGGCGAACGCCCCCGCCACCAACGCGCTCATCAAGGCAAAGGCAATGATGATCCGCTGGGCAAGGCTTTGCTTAAACTCCATCACGACCCTCGGCCAGGCGATAACCCACACCGTGCACCGTTTGCAGCAGCGGCTTGGCGAAGGGTTTATCGATCACTTGGCGCAATTGGTGAACGTGGCTGCGCAGGCTGTCGCTGTCGGGGCAGTCATCGCCCCACAGGGCTTCTTCGAGAATTTCGCGGCGCAATACATGCGGGCTCTTCTGCATCAACACCGCGAGCAGTTTCAAGCCCACCGGGTTGAGTTTGAGCAGGCGCCCTTCGCGGGTGACTTCCAGGGTGTCGAGGTCGTAGCTCAAGTCACCCACCTGCAAGGCACGGCGGCCGCCGCCCTGGGCACGGCGCAGCACAGCTTCGATGCGCGCGGCCAATTCCGACAAGGCAAACGGTTTGAGCAAGTAATCATCGGCGCCGGACTTGAAGCCCTGCAGCCGGTCATCCAACTGGTCACGGGCGGTGAGCATGATCACCGGCGTATCGCGGCGCGCGTCTTCACGCAGGCGTTTGCACAAGGTGTAGCCATCGATGCCGGGCAGCATGATGTCGAGCACGATCAAGTCGTAATGCTCGGTGGCGGCCAGGTGCAGGCCTGACAAACCGTCCTGCGCACAGTCTACGGTGTAGCCTTTTAGCCCCAGGTAATCGGCCAGGTTGGCCAGAATATCGCGGTTGTCTTCAACCAATAAAATTCGCATGGGCAGTGTCTCCGTACGCGGTAACGGCCGTGTTGGCTCGCGCAGCTTAAGGCCAAGTGTGGCTCAGGGATAGACCTTGAAAGCCTGTCGATAAAGGTTTTCAACCCATTACACAAACCAACAAGTTTTTCACTATAGCTTCACAAGCTGACTACAGCGTCAGGCCGAAGATCGCCGCCCATTGATATAAGGAACATAGACATGGGTTTTCTCAAAACAGCGCCTGTGCGCTTTTTGCTGCTGGTAACCGGCGCCTGGGCGTTCAATCGTCAAGCGCATCGGCCGTGAAAGCGGTTTCGCCAGCCTCGGCCAGCAACTCAGTGCCATCGGTTACGACAGCGTGTTTGTCTACGGCGGGCGCGGTTATTTCGACAACATGAACGCATTTTTCAGCGGCAACGGTTATCGGGTGGTCGACCAGAGCAGCGTGCCGGAAACAGATATCTCGTTCAAAAACGCCTGGGGCATGGCCGATGAAGACCTCTACCGGCAAACCCTGAAACTGGCCGACGCCGATTACGCCAAGGAGCAGCCCTTCTTGCTGCAACTGATGACCACCTCCAACCATCGCCCCTACACCTACCCGGACGGGCGCATCGATATCAAATCCGGCAACGGCCGTGACGGCGCGGTGAAATACACCGACCACGCCATCGGCGAGTTCCTTGACGCGGCACGCCAGAAGCCGTGGTTCGATAACACGATCTTTGTGTTCGTCGCCGACCACACTGCCGGCAGCGCGGGCAAGGAAGACTTGCCCATCACCAACTACCAAATCCCGCTGTTTATCTATGCACCCAAGCTGATCGACGCCCGGGAAACCGCGCAACTGGCCAGCCAGGTCGATCTTGCGCCGACGTTGCTGGGCCTGATCAACCTGAGCTACGAGTCGACCTTTTTCGGCCGCAACCTGTTGCAGGACAACCCACTGCCGCCGCGCGTGGTGGTTGGCAACTACCAGCACCTGGGGTTGTTTGACGGCAAGGACCTGGCGATCCTCAGCCCACGCCTGGGCCTGCGTCGCCATGACCAAGCCTTGGCCGAGAGCCAGGAGTTGCGGGTGGGCAGTGATGACCCGCTGATCCAGCGCGCAATCACCTACTACCAGGCCGCCAGTTATGATTTCAAACAGCAGTTGCTGAGCTGGAAAGCGCCCAAGGATGATGCTCCCGTCATCAGCCTCCGCTGACCGGCCCGCTCGAGCCCTTGCCTGCCACAGGGCAAGGGCGTAACACTTGCGCCCACTCTCTGGCGCCTGAACCCCAGGTTGGAGAGCCCGTACATGCGTCCCCCCAAAAAGCGTTTGTTCACGCTGATGCTGTCGTTGTGCATCGGCACCGGCACAGCGTCGGCCTTGCCCATGGTGGTCACGAACCCACCACCACAACGGGTGGATCAGTACGTCACCGACTACACCCGGAAGGCCGCGTGCTACCCCAGCATGATGAGTCAGGTCGTTGTAGCTGAGCACCGGAGGCGGCCCAGGCTGGCGCGCGCTAAAAAACTCGCGCACCTGCCTGTCTCTCGCCCACTCAACGAAGCTGTTGCACCGCAACCCCTGGCACTTATGCCGCATGCCCAATTGATGTTGGCCCGTGGCATGACCTTCAAGAAGCTGTTGCGGCGACGCTCCATCGGCTGATGAGTTGAAAAAAGCCCATAAAAAAACCCCGCCTGCATCGCTGCAGGCGGGGTTTTTCAGTAGCCGGGTAAGGCTGGCTTACATCATGCCGCCCATGCCACCCATGCCGCCCATGTCTGGCATACCGCCGCCAGCCGAGCCTTCTTTCTTCGGTGCATCAGCAATCGCAGCTTCGGTGGTCAGGATCAGACCGCCGATGGAAGCAGCTGCTTGCAGCGCCGAACGAGTCACCTTGGTAGGGTCCAGGATGCCCATTTCGATCATGTCGCCGTAGACGCCAGTCGCAGCGTTGTAACCGTAGTTACCTTTGCCGTTCTTGACTTCGTTGACCACAACGCTTGGCTCGTCGCCGGAGTTGGCAGCGATCTGGCGCAGCGGTGCTTCAACAGCGCGACGCAGTACAGCGATACCCACGTTCTGGTCGGCGTTGTCGCCTTTGAGGTCAACCAGCGCTTCCAGAGCACGGATCAGCGCAACGCCACCGCCAGGTACTACGCCTTCTTCGACGGCTGCACGGGTTGCGTGCAGGGCGTCTTCAACGCGAGCTTTCTTCTCTTTCATTTCAACTTCGGAACCGGCGCCAACCTTGATCACTGCAACGCCGCCGGACAGCTTGGCCAGACGCTCTTGCAGTTTTTCACGGTCGTAGTCGGAGGAAGTTTCAGCAACCTGGGCACGGATCTGAGTGATGCGCGCCTGGATGTCCTGCTCTACGCCAGCACCGTCAACGATGATGGTGTTCTCTTTGGAGATGGTCACGCGCTTGGCACTACCCAGGTTTTCCAGGGTGGCGCTTTCCAGGCTCAGGCCGATCTCTTCGGAGATAACAGTACCGCCGGTCAGAACAGCGATGTCCTGCAGCATGGCCTTGCGACGGTCGCCGAAGCCTGGAGCCTTGACGGCTGCGACTTTAACGATGCCACGCATGTTGTTCACAACCAGTGTCGCCAGGGCTTCGCCTTCAACGTCTTCGGAAACGATCAGCAGTGGGCGGCCGGCTTTGGCAACGGCTTCCAGTACTGGCAGCATTTCGCGGATGTTGGAGATCTTTTTGTCGACCAGCAGGATCAGCGGGCTGTCCAGCTCGGCAACCATGGTCTCTGGCTTGTTGACGAAGTACGGGGACAGGTAGCCACGGTCGAACTGCATGCCTTCTACAACCGACAGTTCGTTTTCCAGGCCAGTGCCTTCTTCAACGGTGATCACGCCTTCTTTACCGACTTTTTCCATGGCTTCGGCAATGATGTCGCCGATGGAGCTGTCGGAGTTGGCGGAGATGGTGCCTACCTGAGCGATAGCCTTGGTGTCAGCGCATGGCTTGGACAGGTTTTTCAGCTCGGCAACAACAGCGATGGTCGCCTTGTCGATGCCGCGCTTGAGGTCCATCGGGTTCATGCCGGCAGCGACGGCTTTGTAGCCTTCGTTGACGATAGCTTGAGCCAGAACGGTAGCGGTGGTGGTGCCGTCGCCTGCGTCATCGTTGGCACGGGAGGCAACGTCTTTGACCAGCTGCGCGCCCATGTTCTCGAAACGGTCTTCCAGTTCGATTTCTTTGGCTACCGAAACGCCGTCCTTGGTGATGGTCGGAGCGCCGAAGCTCTTCTCGATGATCACGTTACGGCCTTTAGGGCCCAGGGTCGCTTTTACTGCGTCAGCCAGGACGTTGACACCGGTGAGCATTTTCTTGCGGGCGGAATCGCCGAATTTAACTTCTTTAGCAGCCATGATCGATATTCCTTAAATTCTTTGGAGTAACGGAAAAATGAGCGGGAAAATCAGCCTTCCAGTACAGCGAGAATCTCGTTCTCAGCCATGACCAGCAGGTCTTCGCCGTCAACTTTCACAGTGTTGCTGCCGGAGTAAGGGCCGAATACAACCTTGTCACCGACTTTAACGGCCAGCGCACGCACTTCACCGTTTTCCAGAGTCTTGCCTGGGCCTGCAGCGACGATCACACCGTGGTTGGCTTTTTCAGCAGCCGAACCTGGCAGAACGATACCGCCAGCGGTTTTCTTTTCTTCTTCGCTGCGACGGATAACGACGCGGTCGTGCAGAGGACGAAGCTTGCTCATTGTCGATCTCTCCTAATTGTGTTTTTCATCGGCCGGTATCGATACCGGCGAGTTGTATTCCGGCTGTGCCGGTCGCGCCTCGCCAAGCAAGACGCGGAAGTCTGTCTGGTGTCGCCACCAGAAACCTTGCGGTGACCGTTACATAAGGGCGCATAAGCTTATTACAAGGGGCCGTAGCGGAAATTTTTTGTGTCTGCTGGCGACCAAAAGCAACACGGCACCCGAAGGTGGCGTGCCAATAAAGCGGTTATTTGCTGTCGCGGTGTTCGAACTCGCCTTCGATCACATCACCTTCGCGCCCCAACGGCTGGCGCGGAGCCGGGCCGCCACGAGGTTGCAGGTCATCGGCGAACGCACGTTGACGAATCGCGGCTTCTTCGGCGCGCTGGCGCATCTTGCCGGCCAGCAGCTTGCGGGTGAACGGCAGCAGCATGACCAGCCCGACCACATCGCTGATAAAGCCCGGCAGGATCAACAGGCCGCCCGCCAAAGCCATCATCAGGCCTTCAAGCATGGTCTGGGCCGGCAGTTCGCCGCGGTTCAAGCTTTCACGGGCACGCAACGCCGTGGCTAGGCCGGCGACGCGCAGCACCAGAACGCCGAGCATCGAGCCGAGAATGATCAGTAACAGGGCCGGGAAAAACCCGATCGCGCTGCTGACTTGAACGAATACAAACAGCTCCAACACCGGAAATAGCAGAAAGAGCAATAAAAAAGGGCGCATCAAATGGTTCCTCAACGCAAGAATGCCTTGCCAGTCCACCTTAGATGACGTCGCCATTTCGTGAATTCAAGCGTTGGCAGGCTCTTTTTTCGGCCACACCTCTGCGTGAGCCAATGAAACCAGGGCTTCGCGTACTTGTGTCGGATTGTTGCAAAGCGCCGCGAAAGGCAGCCAATGCAAGGATTGGCCAATACGCAGGTGCATGCCTTCACTGTCGATGCCCGCCAATTGCGCGGGCTCAAAGGTCGGCAAGCCGGCCAGGTCGACGTAATGCGCGATGGCCTTGGCGTGATCGCTGTTCATGTGCTCGATCATGCTGCGCTCGGCCTTGCCCGCAAAGGGGTTGGCCAAGGTCAACTGGTCGACCCAGTGAATGGCGCCGAACCCGCCGATATAACGGTGACGCACCGGCTTGAGCACCCAGAAGTCAAAATCGTGGGCCTTGTGATAGTTGGCTGAGTCGGGAAAATAGCGGTAGTAACGCTCGGCCGCCGCTTCAATGGCCGCGGCGTCTTCCAGCTTCTCGGCTTCGGCCAGGTAAGTCAGGCGCCCCACGGCCTGCACATCATCGGCCTCACGCTCACCCACCAGCAGCGAACACTTGGGGTCTTTCTGCAGGTTATGGGTGTGTTGGGCGATACGGCTGATCAGTATCAGCGGGCGGCCCTGCTCGTCGAGGCAATACGGCACGACCGAGCCGAAGGGAAACCCGGGCATGGCTTTGGACAATGTGGAGAGAGCCCCACGGTATTCCTTGAGCAACAGCTCTCGGGCGTTCTTGGCAACCTGCGCGCTCACTGTATGACTCCTCGGGTATTCAGCCGCCCATTTCATATGGGAATGGATCTCAACACAAGGTAATCAATATCGGTGCAGGTTGCCAGAGTGCCCTGTGCAGGTTTTACCAGGCCACGCCAAACCCTGCGGTGTAACGGGTTTTGCTCAAGCTGCTTTGCGACTCGCCACTGATGATGTCGCGTTCAGCCTTGAGGTTGAGCGAAGCCCATTCGGTGACTTTGTAGCGCAGGCCCATTTCCGCATCCAAGTTGTACTCGGAAGGCCCATCAACAGGCTTGCCCACCTCACCGTTGGTGAAGAATTCCACGGTCTTGCCCACCAGATAGCGGTTGTAGTTCCACTTCATGGCCAAGGAGTAGAAGTTGGAATTGCCGCCATTGGCATATTCGTAATCGGTGCGGTTGACCAGCGAGCCGAGGGAGAACGCGCCCAGTTCATCGTCCCAGAACTGATAGCCCGGGCCTGTACCGACGGTGCGCTGGCGGGACAAGTCTTCCACCTTGTCGCGCTTGTAGGTCAGGCGACCCTGCCAGAACCAATGCTCGGTGAGGAAGCGGTCCAAGTCATACTCCAACGCCCAGTTATCGGTGGTGGTGACGTCGTCCTGGAACTCGCGGTTGTACTCGCCCTGGCCGGTATGACGCCACTGGCCGTGACGGGCGGTGGTCTTGAAGTCGATGTCGTAGTCGTTGGTGTCTTTGTCGGCACGCTTGTAGTCGAGCGCCAGGTCGACGTTGCCCTTCCACACCAGGTCTTCGATCACAGGCTTGGGCTTGAGGATTTGCTGGATGCTGGCCAGCTCCACGGTCTTGGGGGCTTCGCCATTGGCCAGGACCACCTTGCCATCCTCCGCCGCCTTCAAGGATTTAGCTTTCTCGCCGGTGTAGGCGTCCTGTTTGACCAACAGCTCCTGGTCGCTTTCCAGGGTTTTAACCTGCTTCCAGTCCACCGGGATCGCCCCTGCGTAAGCGGTCTGAATCAGCAACTTGCCACCGTCGAAGACCTTGATCTTGCCGGTCAGGCGGTCACCGTTCTTCAACCAGACGGTGTCGGCGAGCAGGGGCGTGGAGGCGCTGAAGACAGCGAGGCACAGCAGGGTTCTGGACAACATAAGCGTATTTGGGGCTCAGAGTTGGCGAAAAAGGGACGTTATCGTGTTAGATAGCTAGGACTGACTCAAGTATTTATGTTGAGTTCACTTCTCATCCATATGATTACAGACGTTTCCGACAAAGCCCCCGACGATGCCCACAAAGCCCCCACTCGACGACGCACCTCAAACCCCGGCCGAAATGCGCCGCACGGCGCTGTACCTGACCTTGGCGCAAGTGCCTGAAGGCTGCGTGGTGAGTTACGGCGAACTGGCCCATTTGGCCGGGTTGGGCCGCGCCGCCCGCTGGGTCGGGCGCACGCTGAGCCAGTTGCCTGCGGACACTCGGTTGCCCTGGCACCGGGTGTTGGGTGCCGGCGGTCGGATAAGTCTGCCGGTGGGCAGTGCCTCAGGCGACGAGCAACGTGCGCGTTTACGCACTGAAGGCGTCAGTATCCTGAACAATCGCGTTGATATTCAGCGTCATGGCTGGCGCCCGGTAGAGCACAGCGGTTAGAGTGCGCGCTTTGTTTCCGCAAATCTGAGGCAGACTCCAGCCCATGCCCCGTAAAACCTGGCGCGCCGCGCTCGCCGCCTATGCCAGCCCCTCGACGTTAGTACTGTTGTTGCTCGGCTTCGCCGCCGGCTTGCCTTACATGTTGGTGTTCTCGACGCTTTCAGTGTGGTTGCGCGAGGCCGGTGTGGCCCGCGAGACCATCGGCTATGCGAGCCTGATCGGCTTGGCCTACGCCTTTAAATGGGTCTGGTCGCCGCTGCTCGACCAATGGCGCTTGCCGCTGCTCGGCAAACTCGGGCGTCGTCGTTCCTGGCTGGTGCTGGCCCAAACGCTGGTGATCCTCGGGTTGATCGGCATGGGCTTTTGCGACCCGCAAAAACACCTGTCCTGGCTGATCGCCATTGCCGTAATCGTCGCCTTCGCTTCGGCTACCCAAGACATCGCGGTGGACGCCTATCGCCTGGAAATCGCCGACGACAGCCGCCAGGCGGCCCTGGCTGCCAGCTACATGTCCGGCTATCGCATCGCCGCCCTGCTGGCCACGGCCGGTGCACTGTTCTTTGCCGAAGGCTTCGGCTCGACCGGCTTCAACTATAAGCACTCGGCGTGGACCGGCACGTACGTGCTGTTCGGCGTGCTGATGATCCCCGCCCTGCTCACCACCCTGTTCATGCGCGAGCCCAACGTGCCACTGCGCACCCAGTTGCAGGCCGGGCGCTACAGCTTCGCGCATCAGCTGGTTTCTGTATTTGTGCTGATTGTGCTGCTGGTGTCGGTCCCGGCGATGTTCACCCAGTTGTACAACACCGATTTCGCCAGCGTGCTGTTCCATGGGGTGAGCGTGTGGGAGCTGTTGATGGAAGACCGCGCCTTCCTGCGCGCCATTTTGTACATCATCCTCACCACGCTATGCCTCTCAGCCATGGGCCGTCGCGGCCTGGCGCCGGTACTGACGCCGGTCAACGACTTTATCCTGCGCTACCGCTGGCAGGCGTTGCTGTTGCTCGGGTTGATTGCGACCTATCGCATGTCCGACACGGTGATGGGCGTGATGGCCAACGTGTTCTACATCGACCAAGGCTTCACCAAGGACCAGATTGCCGGGGTGAGCAAGATCTTCGGCCTGATCATGACCCTGCTCGGCGCCGGCATGGGCGGCCTGTTGATCGTGCGCTTCGGGATCCTGCCGATCCTGTTTATCGGCGGCATCGCCTCGGCCGGCACCAACCTGCTGTTCGTGATGCTCGCCGACATGGGCCCTGACCTGCAGATGCTGATCTTCACCATCTCCCTGGATAACTTCAGCTCGGGCCTGGCCACGTCGGCGTTTGTCGCCTACCTGTCGAGCCTGACCAACCTGAAGTTCTCCGCAACCCAGTACGCGTTGCTCAGCTCGATCATGCTGTTGCTGCCGCGCCTGATTGGCGGCTATTCGGGGGTGATGGTGGAAAAGTTCGGGTATCACAACTTCTTCCTGATCACCTGCCTGCTGGGTGTGCCGACGCTGTTCCTGATTGCCTTGCACTGGTTTCAGGAAAATCGACGGATTCGGTTGAACCCACCCGCCGAAGACTGACCCTGTGGGAGCTGGCTTGCCTGTGATAGGCATAGGTATCTACGCAACGCTTTGTGTGGTGCTGAGCCTGTGATGGGGTTAGGTCGATTGAGTACATATCCGTTGCTGCGGTAACGGCCGCTTAGGGTTTCGCTCTTACAGCGAGTCACTTTTGGCAAACGCCCCAAAAGTAACCAAAAGGTCTTTGCCCCACCACTCGGTGCCTCGCTAAGGCTCGGCATGCCCTCACTCCGGCTTGAATCCGTGGGCCGCCGCGATGGGCCATCCTTGGCCCAGCGCGGCTAACCCGGCGTCCTGCCGGGTTACCCACGGATTCAAGCCTGCGTTCGGCCATCGTGGTTAACGGGGCCTGTCAGATCAAAATCAAAAGCAGATCAAAAGCAGAGCACGGCGGCCTAGTAGCCGACCTGAGTGGTTGAAGCAAAAGCAGGGCAACAGCACAGCAAAAACAGATCAGAAGTAGAGCTGCTTTTCTGTGGGAGCTGGCTTGCCTGCGATGCAGACACCTCGGTACATCAGGCAAACCCAGTTGATGCCTTCGCAGGCAAGCCAGCTCCCACATTGACCGAGTAAACACACACCTACCTGATGTACTGAGCTCAAAATGTGGGAGCGGGCTTGCTCGCGAATGCGGTGGGTCAGTTACAAATAAGCTGACTGATACACCGCCATCGGGAGCAAGCCCCTCCCACATTTAACCCAGTTCAGCTTCCAAGAGCAGGTCGGCTGTCAGGTCGCCTTGGCTTTGCTTTTGATTCAACCACTCAGGTCGGCTACTAGGCCGCCGTGCTGTAGATCTTGATCTTGATCTTGATTTTGATCTTAGGCGCCCCGTCAACCACGCTGGCCGAACGCAGGCTTTGGAGCGGGGGTAAACCGGCAGGACGCCGGTTTAGCCGCGCTGGGCCAAGGATGGCCCATCGCGGCGGCCCCCGCTCCAAAGCCTGTGTGAGGGCACACCGAGCCGGAGGCGAGGTGCCGAGTGGTGGGGCAAGAGCCTTTTGGTTACTTTTGGGCTCTTTTCAAAAGTGACCCGCTGTAAGAGCGGAACCAATAGCGGCCATCACCCAAATAACGGATATGCCCCTCAGCGGCCCCCGCCACCACCACAAAACTAAATTCGTAAAAAAGATGTGTAGATACCTATGCAGCGATGCAGGCACCTCGGTCTACCTGATACACCGAGGTGCCTGCATCGCGGGCAAGCCAGCTCCCACACAACCCGCTCTCACAGACAGCTCTGCATTCTGATGCCTGTACTCCAGTAGCAACCGCCCGTACAATCCCAAGTCATTTCAAGTCCAAGCAACCGACAACGGCCTACCATGCGCACCAGTCAATATTTGCTCGCCACACAGAAAGAAACGCCTTCCGACGCGGTAGTGATCAGCCATCAGTTGATGCTGCGCGCCGGCATGATCCGCAAACTGGCTTCCGGCCTGTACACCTGGCTGCCCATGGGCTTGAAGGTGATGCGCAAGGTCGAAGCCATCGTTCGTGAAGAAATGAACGCCGCCGGCTCTCTGGAAGTGTTGATGCCGAGCACCCAACCGGCTGAGCTGTGGCAGGAATCCGGGCGCTGGGAAGAATACGGCCCTGAATTGCTGCGCTTCAAGGACCGTCATGGCCGCGATTTCTGCGCCGGCCCGACCCATGAAGAAGTGATCACCGACCTGATGCGCAACGAGCTGAGCAGCTACAAACAGCTGCCGCTGAACCTGTATCAGATCCAGACCAAATTCCGTGATGAAATCCGCCCACGCTTCGGTTTGATGCGCGGTCGCGAGTTCATCATGAAGGACGCGTATTCGTTCCACGCCGACCAAGCTTCCTTGCAGGTCACGTACGACCGCATGCACAAGGCCTACTGCAACGTGTTCACGCGCCTGGGCCTGAAATTCCGCCCGGTTGAAGCGGACAACGGTTCCATCGGCGGCGCCGGCTCCCACGAGTTCCACGTGCTGGCCGAGTCCGGCGAAGACGATATCGTGTTCAGCAACGCTTCCGACTACGCAGCGAACATCGAGAAAGCCGAAGCCGTGCCACGGGAAACCTCCCGTCCAGCACCGACTGAGGAGCTGCGCCTGGTGGATACGCCAGAAACCAAGACCATCGCGGCGCTGGTGGAAAAATTCAATCTGCCGATTGAAAAGACCATCAAGACCCTGATTGTGCGCGCCGAAGAAGAAGGCAAGCTGATCGCCCTGGTCATCCGTGGCGACCACGAGCTCAACGAAATCAAAGCCGCCCAGCAACCTGGCGTGGCCAGCCCGCTGGTCATGGCCACCGATGCCGAACTGCGCGACGCCATTGGCGCCGGTGCCGGCTCGCTCGGCCCGTTGAACCTGCCGCTGCCGATCATCATCGACCGTTCGGTTGAATTGATGAGCGACTTCGGTATCGGCGCGAACATCGACGACAAGCACTACTTCGGCGTGAACTGGGAACGTGACCTGCCGGTTCCGACCGTGGCCGACCTGCGCAACGTGGTGGCCGGCGACCCGAGCCCGGATGGCAAGGGCACCCTGGAAATCAAGCGCGGCATCGAAGTCGGGCACATCTTCCAGTTGGGCAACAAGTACAGCAAGGCGATGAAGTGCGAAGTGCTGGGCGAGAACGGCAAGCCGATCACCCTGGACATGGGCTGCTATGGCATTGGCGTATCCCGCGTGGTGGCAGCTGCCATCGAGCAGAACAACGACGAAAAAGGCATCATCTGGAGTGACGCCCTGGCGCCGTTCCAGGTTGCCCTGGTGCCGCTGCGCTATGAAACCGAGCAAGTACGCGAAGCCACCGACAAACTGTATGCCGAACTCACGGCGGCCGGTTTTGAAGTGCTGCTGGATGACCGGGACAAGAAAACCAGCCCGGGCATCAAGTTCGCCGACATGGAACTGATTGGCATCCCGCACCGGATCGTGGTCAGTGACCGCGGCCTGGCCGATGGCAATCTGGAATACAAAAGCCGGACCGAAGCCGAAGCCCAACCGTTGCCGGTGGCTGACGTGCTGTCTTTCCTTCAGGCGCGTATTCGTCGCTGAAAACCAGATCAAGAGAAGTCATGTTCAAGCGAAACACCAGAGCCCTGGGGGGCGCCGCCTTGTGCGGCGCCCTGCTGGTCAGCGGCTGCGCCAACCAGATGTCGCAACGCAGTGAGCACGAGGAGCGGGTCGAGCGAAAGTTGCTCGACCACAGCCTGCAGATCGATGTAGGCGAACCTAAAGTGCTGGAGCTGCCGCAACGCCGGGTTCGCATTCACGAGCAGAAGACCTTTGAGGTCACCGAATACGAAGTCACCCGCCGTTACGATCGCTACACCCCTTACCAACCCTGGCGCAAACTCTACGAAATGCCCTTGGGCGCGGTCGCTTTGGTGGCGGGCGCGGGGGCCAACGTGGCGAATATTTTCGCCCTCGGCAACCTGCCCACCAGCATGACGCGTGACTGGCTGAGCTACGGCGTGGACGGCATCAACCCGTTCATGAACGTGCAATCCCATGGCCGCGCGCAACAGAACCTGGCGGGTATCGATGAAGTCCAGCGCGACAAGCGCACGGAGTATTCGAGCCTGCCGTGGAGCGAACGCCCGGTACAGGTCACCGCCGGCAAGCAAACCCATGAGCTGACCACTGACCGCAATGGCGTACTGCGCCTGAACCTGCTGGACAGCCCATTCGCCGAGCAGGACTTGAACCGCATCAGCACCTTGAAGATCAGTGTGGAAGATGGCCAGGACGACGTGCATTCGGACTCGACCCTGGCAATCAGCAACACCCTGCGCGGCAAGTTGCTGGAGGCCCATGGCCTGATCTACGACGATCTGGAAGACGATGAAGTCAACCAGTGGGTGCACCGGGTCAAACGCCTGTCGGAGTTGGGCCTTGAAGAAGAAGCCAGCGAACTGGAACAAAGCCTGATCGAACTGACCCGCAATGATCCCGAGTTGCAGCAGGAATTTCTGCAGGCATTGACCAAGGATGCCGGGCGATTGGTGGCGGACCCTGGGGCTCGCTAGGACCTCAAGACAGGTAAAGATCTAAATGTGGGAGCGGGCTTGCTCGCGAATGCGGTGTATCAGTGATGAATGTATCGACTGACACGGCGCCTTCGCGAGCAAGCCCGCTCCCACAGTTGGCTCCCGGTTTTTTACCAAGAGAATTCTAGCTGCTCATTACCGCTGCTAAGATCAAGCAACCGCACCCCAATCCCCAACAAACGCACCGGTTTCCCCCCACGATTGAACGCCTGGGTCAACAGCTGTTGATAACTCTCCAGGTCCCGCCCTGCCCCAGCCTGCTCCAAGGTCGTCTGGGTAAAGTCATGAAACTTCACTTTCACAAACGGCTTGCCCGCACGATAGCTGCTGTCGATACGCGCCATGCGCCCGGCCAGGGTTTCCATCAGTTCGGGCAGTTTCGCCAAGCAACTTGAGAGGTCAGGCAGGTCTACGTCGTAGGTATTTTCCACGCTGATGGACTGTCGGCGGCTGTCGTTCTGCACCACGCGGTCATCAATCCCACGGGCCAGGCTCCACAGACGCTCGCCAAAACTGCCGAATTCACGCACCAGTGCCAGCTTGTTCCAGTCGCGTAACTGCAGGCAGTCTTCAATGCCCAGGCGCGCCAGCTTATCGGCCGTGACCTTGCCTACGCCGTGCAACTTATTAACCGGCAACTGCGAGACGAAGTCTTCGATCTGATCCGGGGTAATTACAAACAGGCCGTTGGGCTTTTTCCAGTCGCTGGCGATCTTGGCCAGGAACTTGTTCGGCGCGACGCCTGCGGACACGGTGATATGCAACTGGTTGGAGACCCGGCGACGAATATCCTGGGCAATACGCGTGGCACTGCCGCCAAAATGCGGGCTGTCCGAGACATCCAGGTAGGCTTCATCCAACGACAGCGGCTCGATCAGGTCGGTGTAATCGCGAAAGATCGTCTGGATTTCCTTTGACGCTTCCTTATAAGCATCCATCCGTGGCTTGACGATGGTCAGGTCCGGGCACAGCTTCAACGCGTGGCGTGACGACATGGCCGAACGCACCCCATACGCCCGCGCCTCATAGTTGCAGGTGGCAATCACCCCTCTTCTGTCCGCCGAGCCACCGACGGCCAGAGGCTTTTGTGCCAGGCTCGGGTCGTCGCGCATCTCGATGGCGGCGTAGAAGCAATCACAGTCGACGTGGATGATTTTGCGCTGCGTCATATAAACAGAGGGTGTAATCCAACGGGTGGCCAGTATCGCACTCACCCCTGTATATAGCACCAGTAGTTTGATTCTTCCGCTTCAGTGGTAGGAAATTTCCAAGATGAATTTATTTTCTCAATCGAAATCAGGCTGCCGATAGAGCCGAAACCCTCGGCCCGACTGGGCCCGAGCCCCTTCAAGAGCCTTCTTGGAGACCTAACCGATTGAACCACAAGCGCTTTTCTTCTATTCACAGGTTGACACACTCGCGTTCCTCTGTAGAATGCCGACACACAGACGCGGGATGGAGCAGTCTGGTAGCTCGTCGGGCTCATAACCCGAAGGTCGTCGGTTCAAATCCGGCTCCCGCAACCAAACATCAAAAAAGGCTACTCGAAAGAGTGGCCTTTTTTGTGCGCGTCTGTTTTACCTCTGTACGAAAATCGTAAGACAAAAAATCTTTACCCATCGCGCACTTACCGAACAAGGTCGGCGCATAACGGCTAATTCACACTTATTTGACCCATCTGGCCATTAACGGTTGACACCTCGCCGTTGCGCTGTAGAATGCCGCCCACAGACGCGGGATGGAGCAGTCTGGTAGCTCGTCGGGCTCATAACCCGAAGGTCGTCGGTTCAAATCCGGCTCCCGCAACCAAACATCAAAAAAGGCTACTCGAAAGAGTGGCCTTTTTTGTATCCGGTGAAAAAGTTCTTCTGAAACAATGGCATGGCATCTTTCATGAAACCGTATACGGTTTGTAGAGTCCATGTCTTTGCAAGCTATGCTCAATGCTCAAGCGCTTCCCTCTACGACCAATGGCCGCTGTCGCCGCACCCGGCGATACGCGTTAATATTTGTAATTATTTTGTCCATAGGGATTGGTAACTTGGCTGGATACCTCCATCCTGTCGCGCACAATCCACGAGGTGATTGATGCGCGCCAACTCGTCTGAACCACAAGACACCGTCACAGCGACACAACCGATCACACCCACCCGTTTGCGTTGGCTGGACCTGTTGAGTAAATACCGTCAGCCCATCGGGTTGGCCGTTACCCTGTTGCTGTTCGCAATCGCCCTGATCGCCTGCCGACACCTGCTGTTGGAACTGGACCTGTACGCTCTCCACGACTCGATCCTGGAAGTGCCCAAGCCCGCCCTGCTGGGTGCGTTTGCGGCGGCGGTGGCCGGTTTCATCATTCTGCTGGGTTATGAATTCTCCGGCGCGCGCTATGCCGGGGTGAAACTGCCCGCCAAAACCTTGGCCCTGGGTGGCTTCACCGCCTTTGCCATCGGCAACGCCATTGGCCTGTCGATGCTCTCCGGCGGTTCGGTGCGCTACCGTTTATATGCACGCCATGGCATTGGGGCTTCAGAAGTCGCGCACATGACCGTGTTCGCCAGCCTGGCCCTGGGCACTGCGCTGCCGCCATTGGCCGCACTGGCCACATTGAGCAATTTGCCGGCCGCATCGACCTATCTGCATCTATCACAGGGTTTGCTCGGCGGCATTGCGGGTGCGGTGTTGCTGCTGTCGGTCGCGCTGTGCATCGGTATTTATCGGCGCCGCCTGCCGGAACAACCCTACCCCGACAACCTGCTGGTCAAAGCCGGGCGTCGCACCCTGCGCTTGCCGGGCCGACGCCTGACGTTCCTGCAACTGATCATCACCGCGCTGGACGTCGCCGCTGCCGCCACCGTTCTTTATATGCTGCTGCCGGAAGCACCGCCATTCGGCCCCTTCCTGCTGGTGTACCTGCTGGCCCTGGCCGCCGGTGTACTCAGCCATGTACCGGGCGGTGTGGGTGTATTCGAAGCGATTCTGCTCGCCGCCTTTGCCGACAAGCTGGGTGCCGCGCCATTGGCCGCCGCCCTGCTGCTGTACCGCATGATCTATGTGGTGCTGCCGCTGTTGATCGCCTGCGTGTTCCTGCTGGTCAACGAAGCTCAGCGCCTGTTCCAGACCCAGCAAAGCCTGCGGGTCGCCTCAGGCCTGGCCGCACCGGTGTTGGCCGTACTGGTTTTTTTGTCCGGCGTGGTCCTGCTGTTTTCCGGCGCAACGCCGGAAATCGACTCACGCCTGGAAAACATCGGCTTCCTGATTCCCCACCGCCTGATTGATGCCTCGCACTTTGGTGCCAGCCTGATCGGCGTGCTGTGCCTGTTGCTCGCCCAGGGCCTGCGTCGGCGGTTGTCGGCGGCCTGGATGCTGACCATGGTGTTGTTGCTGACCGGCGCCCTGCTCTCGCTGCTTAAAGGCTTCGACTGGGAAGAAGCCAGCCTGATGACTATGACGGCGGTGCTGCTGGCGATCTTCCGGCGCTCGTTCTACCGTGCCAGCCGCCTGACCGAGCTGCCCTTCTCGCCGCTGTACCTGGTGGCCAGCGTCTGCGTGCTGGGGGCTTCCATCTGGTTGCTGCTGTTCGCCTATCAAGACGTGCCTTACAGCCATCAACTGTGGTGGCAGTTCACCCTGGACGCCAACGCCCCACGCGGCTTGCGCTCGTTGCTGGGTGCAGCGGTGCTGCTGGTGATCGTGTCGCTGACCTGGCTGCTGCGCACTGCACGGCCAGTGATCCACCTGCCGACTCCGGATGAGTTGGAACGTGCCACCAAGATCCTGATGGCCTCGTCCCAACCCGACGGCGGCCTGGCGCTGACTGGCGACAAGGCGCTGCTGTTTCACCCCAACGATGAAGCCTTCTTGATGTACGCCCGTCGCGGTCGCAGCCTGGTGGCCTTGTACGACCCGATCGGCCCGACCCAACCGCGCGCCGAGATGATCTGGCAGTTCCGTGACCTGTGCGACATCCACCACGCCCGGCCGGTGTTCTACCAGGTACGCGCCGAGAACCTGCCGTACTACATGGACATCGGCCTCACCGCGATCAAGCTGGGCGAAGAAGCCCGCGTCGACCTGAAACGCTTTGACCTGGAAGCCAAGGGCAAAGAGATGAAGGATTTGCGCTACACCTGGAACCGTGGCACCCGGGACGGCCTGTCCCTGGAGATCTTCGACCCGGGCCAGGCGCCGATGGATGAACTCAAAGTCATCTCCGATGCCTGGCTGACCGGCAAGAACGTACGGGAAAAGGGCTTCTCCCTGGGCCGTTTCAGCGACGACTACCTCAAGCACTTTCGTATCGCAATCATTCGCTTCGAAGGGCGCCCGGTGGCCTTCGCCAACCTGCTCGAGACTTACAACCACGACCTGGCCAGTCTCGACCTGATGCGTGCGCACCCGGACGCGCCGAAGCTGACCATGGAATTCATGATGGTTGGCCTGATTCAACATTATAAGAACCACGACTACGCCCGCTTCAGCCTCGGCATGGTGCCATTGTCGGGCTTGCAACCACGCCGTGGCGCCCCGCTGACCCAACGCCTGGGCTCGATGGTGTTCCGCCGTGGGGAGCAACTGTATAACTTCCAAGGTTTGCGCCGCTTCAAAGATAAGTTCCAGCCTGACTGGGAACCCCGTTATATGGCCGTGCCCGCAGGACTTGATCCGCTGGTGGCACTGGCCGATACCGCCGCCCTGATTGCGGGCGGCTTGACTGGATTGGTGAAACGCTGATGATTCGACGCTCCTGGCGGTATGTATTGGCCTTTGTAGTGCTGCTCGCGCTGATCGCGGCGGGTGGCTTTTGGTACTGGAACCGCCCTGCCCCGCAACCGACCCTGGAACAACTGCCCCAGGCCGACGGTTCGGTGATGACCCGCGTGACGCCTAACGGCTCGGCCAAAGCCCGAGTGGCCGTGGCCGTAATGGCCGATGAAACCCTGACCGACAGCCAATTGATTGCCTTGAGCCAGGGCGGCTCCGCGCAAATCGTCCAAGTGATCCTGCCAAAGGATGACTGCAAGTTGCAGGAACAAGCCCTGCAAAGCGCATTGGGCCAGCTTAAAGGCCCGGCGACCCTGGTCAGCGGCATCGGCCCTGGCGCAGCCCTCGCCTGGCGCTGGCTGGCCACACAGAACGATGACAAAGCCAACGCCATCTCCGTCGGCTTCGCCCTGGTGCAGGAAGGCTGCAAGGACCCGCTGCCGAAAACCGCCGCCCACGGCAATTGGCTGGTGGCGTGGAACGACAACCCTGACGATGAAAGTGCCAGTTTCGTACGCGATACACCGCGCGCGACTACCAGCATCAGCGACTACGACATTCACTACCCGCAAGTGCTGAACAATGAACTGCGCAAGCAACTGGTGGGTTCGGACAATGGCGGCCTGGCGATCCCGGTGGTCGAAGTGCCTGCCGGGCAGGCCAAGGACACCGTCACCCTGTTCCTCTCCGGCGACGGCGGCTGGCGCGACCTGGACCGCGACGTAGCCGGTGAAATGGCCAAGATCGGTTACCCGGTGGTGGGCATCGACACCCTGCGCTACTACTGGCAGCACAAGACCCCGGAACAGAGCGCCAAAGACCTCACCGAGCTGATGCAGCACTACCGGCAGAAATGGGGCACCAAGCGCTTCGTGCTGACCGGCTACTCATTCGGCGCTGACGTACTGCCGGCGATCTACAACCGCATGCCGGAAAACGAACAGCAACGTGTGGACGCGATCATCTTGCTGGCGTTCGCACGTACCGGCAGCTTTGAGATCGAAGTGGAAGGTTGGCTGGGCAACGCCGGCAAAGAAGCCGCGACCGGCCCGGAAATGGCCAAGCTGCCGGCTGACAAAGTGGTGTGCATCTACGGTGCCGAAGAAGTCGACGAGAGCGGCTGCACTGACAAGACCGCTGTGGGCGAGGCTGTGAAGCTGCCTGGCGGGCATCACTTCGATGAAAACTACCCGGCGCTGGCACAGCGGCTGGTGGATATCATCGTGAAGCATCAGGCCAAGGATAAAGCTGAGTAATCCCAGGCTGTACACAAAACAAAATGTGGGAGCGGGCTTGTTGTGGCGAGGGAGCTTGCTCCCGCTGGAGTGCGTAGCACTCCCAGGATTTTGGGGGCGCTTCGCACCCCAGCGCAAGCAAGCTTGCTCGCCACAAAAGCCCGCTCCCACATTTGTTTTTGCAGTGTTGTTTAGATTCAGCGCGGTTCGATATGCGCAATCATCAACTGCACAGTTTCATTACCACGAAACTCGTTCACATCCAGCTTGTAGGCCAATTCCACCCAACGCACTGTCGGGTTAGGCCAGACCTCACGGTCCACACCAAACGCAATGCCATCGAGCTTCACGGAGCCGCATTCGCTCTTGAGCACCACCTTCAGGTGCCGCTCCCCCACCACGCGCTGCTCGACCAGCTGAAACACACCGTGAAACAACGGCTCAGGAAAGTGCTGCCCCCACGGCCCCGCATGCCGCAATGCGCGCGCCAGTTCCAGGTGAAACTCTTCCACGGCCAACGTGCCGTCAGACAACAGGCGACCGGTGAGGTCTTCCTCGCGCAGTTGCCGACGCACTTCGGCGTCAAAGGCTTCGGCAAACAGTGGGAAGTTCGCCTCAGGCAAGGTCAGACCCGCCGCCATCGCGTGGCCGCCGTATTTGGCGATCAGGTTGGGATGCTGGCTGGCGACGACTGCCAGGGCGTCACGGATGTGAAAACCCTGCACAGAGCGCCCTGAGCCCTTGAGCAGGCCATCACCGGCGTCGGCAAAGGCGATGGTCGGGCGGAAATACCGCTCTTTCATCCGCGACGCCAGAATACCGATCACGCCTTGGTGCCACTCCGGGTCGAACAGGCACAAACCGTAAGGCATCGATTCCACCGGCAAGTCCTTGAGCTGGGCGAGTGCCTCGCGCTGCATGCCCTGCTCGATGGATTTGCGGTCCTGGTTCATGCCGTCCAGTTGCGCCGCCATTTCCCGCGCGGCAGCGACGTCGGTGGTGAGCAGGCATTCGATGCCCAGGCTCATATCGTCCAGTCGCCCGGCGGCGTTCAACCGTGGCCCGAGGATAAAACCGAGGTCGGTGGAGGTGATGCGGGCGTGGTCGCGCTTGGCAACTTCAAGGATCGCCTTGATCCCCGGCCGCGCACGACCGGCGCGAATACGTTCCAGGCCTTGGTGGACCAGGATGCGGTTGTTGGCGTCCAGGGGCACCACGTCGGCGACACTGCCCAAGGCCACCAGGTCGAGCAATTCGCCGATGTTCGGCTGGGGCTTGTTGTCGTACCAACCGAGGCTGCGCAACCGCGCGCGCAAGGCCATCAGCACGTAAAAGATCACGCCTACGCCGGCCAGCGCCTTGCTGGGAAACTCACAGCCGGGCTGGTTCGGGTTGACGATGGCGTCTGCCGCCGGCAACTCATCGCCCGGCAAGTGGTGGTCGGTGACCAACACCTTCAACCCGGCAGCCTTGGCCGCCGCCACGCCTTCGACGCTGGAGATACCGTTGTCCACGGTGATCAGCAACTGCGGCTCGCGCTGCAGCGCCACCGCGACGATTTCCGGGGTCAGGCCGTAGCCGTATTCAAAGCGGTTGGGTACCAAGTAGTCGACATGGGCTGCACCGAGCAAACGCAGGCCCAGGGTGCCCACGGTGCTGGCCGTGGCGCCATCGGCGTCGAAGTCACCGACGATGAGGATGCGCTGGCGCTGCTCCAAGGCCGTCACCAGCAGGTCTACAGCCGCATCGATACCCTTGAGCTGCTGATAGGGAATCAACCGCGCGAGGCTCTTGTCCAGCTCGGCCTCCGACTGCACCCCGCGTGCGGCGTAGAGACGGGTCAACAGCGGTGGCAATTCACCGAGAAACGGCAGGACAGCGGGCAACGGGCGAGGATCGATACGCATGGGGTGAGAGGTGCTTCTCTGCTAATACAGCGGTTAAACGACAATTCAGACATCAATAGAGATCAACGGTGGGAGCTGGCTTGCCTGCGATGCAGACGACTCGGTGAATCAGTTACACCGCGGCGATGCTTTCGCGAGCAAGCCCGCTCCCACACAAGCAGCGCCTACAGCTTCAACCGCGCTCGCCAACCAGCCACTGCAGTTGCACTTCGTGCTGGCCGCGGTCATCGGTCACAAAAATGGTGCCGTCAGTGATCATCACGTCCCACTTGATCACGCGGGGCATGTCCTTGGCCAGGGTCTCCAGGACTTCCTGCGGCACGGCGGCGATGTGTACGTTCTTCAGGTTGTTGGCCACTGGCACCACTTTGCCTTCCCACACACGCAAGCTGCCATAGGCCAGCAGGCTGGTGCGTTCGGTGCGACGCGAGCACCAGGTCAGACGGTCGGCGTCAGGCTGACCCACTTCAATCCAGTGCAGAACCCGATCATCCAGGCTCTTTTCCCACAGGGCAGGCTCGTCTACATCTGACAGGCCACGACCAAACGCCAACTGCTCGTTGTACCAGAGGGCGTAGGCCAGCAGGCGCACGGTCATGCGCTCTTCGGTTTCCGAAGGGTGGCGGGCGATGGTCTGTTTGACGCTCTCGTACACCGAACGATCGAGGTCGGTGAGGTTGAGTTCGAATTTGTAGGTCGTGGACGGCTGGGCCATGAACGGGCTTCTAGAGACAGGGAAAGGCGGCCAGTCTAACCGATGGCGGGGCCAATCAACGAATACTGCGCTGCATCATCCTTATCCCTGGGCCGCTCGCCTATGTTAAAAGGCATCACACCACCGCCCAACGCTTGCTAAGGATCCTCATGTCGTTTAACGCCAAACCGCTTGCCGGCCTGAAAGTCATCGAACTGGGCACCCTGATCGCCGGCCCGTTTGCATCACGTATCTGTGCCGAGTTCGGTGCCGAGGTGATCAAGGTCGAATCCCCGGACGGCGGCGACCCGCTGCGCAAATGGCGCAAGCTGTATGAGGGCACGTCGTTGTGGTGGTTTGTGCAGGCGCGTAACAAAAAGTCGCTGACACTCAATCTCAAGCACCCCGATGGCCTGGCGATTCTCAAACAGTTGCTGGCGGACGCCGACATCCTGATTGAAAACTTTCGTCCCGGCGTGCTGGAAAAACTCGGCTTAAGCTGGGAAACCCTGCATGCCCTGAACCCGAAGCTGGTGATGGTGCGCCTTTCGGGCTTTGGCCAGACCGGGCCAATGAAAGACCAGCCGGGGTTCGGCGCGGTGGGCGAGTCCATGGGCGGCCTGCGCTATATCACCGGTTTCGAAGACCGCCCGCCGGTGCGCACCGGGATTTCCATCGGCGACTCGATTGCCGCCTTGTGGGCGGTGATCGGCGCGCTGATGGCGCTGCGTCATCGTGAAGTCAACGGCGGCAAGGGCCAGGTGGTGGACGTGGCGTTGTATGAAGCTATTTTCGCGATGATGGAAAGCATGATCCCGGAGTTCGATGTGTTCGGTTTTATCCGCGAGCGCACTGGCAACATCATGCCCGGCATCACGCCGTCGTCGATCCATACCAGCGCCGATGGCAAGCATGTGCAGATTGGTGCCAATGGCGATGCGATCTTCAAGCGTTTCATGAACGCTATCGGCCGTGAGGACTTGGCCAATGACCCACAATTGGCGAGCAATGACGGACGTGACAGTCGCCGCGATGAGCTATATGGGGTGATCGACCGCTGGGTCAACTCGCTGCCACTGGACCAGATCGTCGAGCAACTCAACACGGCAGAAGTGCCCGCCAGCCGCATCTACAGCGCTGAAGACATGCTGGGCGACCCACAGTTTCTGGCGCGGGAAATGTTTCTCAAGGCTCAGTTACCGGGCGGTAAGGACTTCAAGATGCCGGGGATCGTGCCCAAGCTCTCCGACACACCCGGCAGTTGTGAATGGGTCGGCCCGCAGTTGGGCGAACACAACAGCGTAGTGCTCAATGCGTTGGGTTATGACGCGACAGCCATTACCCGCTTGCGTGAGGATGGCGCAATCTGATGGCTCGCCCGTACAAGCGCCGGTTCATTCATCTGTGCCTCGCCGGCGTGATGTTCGGTGCGTGGCCATTCTTTGCGCACGCCGAAGAAACCTTGATTTGGTTGCTGCGCGACTTGCCGCCAATCACCCTCTTCGAAGGCCCACAGAAAGGCCAAGGGGCCCTGGATCAGTTGCTGCCGATACTCAGCGAACGCCTGCCGGAATACCGCCACACCGTCATGCACGTCAACCGTGCGCGCGGCATTCAAATGTTGCGCGGGCCCTCTCTCACCTGCGACCCATCGCTACTGTGGACAGCGGAACGCGCCAAGTATGTGGTGTTTTCCGCCCAGGCATTTGTGGCGGTGGCTAACGGGGTGACCCTGCGACGAAGCCAGCAGCAAGCAATGGCGCCGTTTATTGTCGAGGGCCAATTCGATCTGCAAGCCTTTCTTGGCTCCCATACAGCGCGGATCGGGGCAACGGCCGAGCGCAGCTACGGCCCGGTCATTGATGAACAGCTCAAAGGTGTCGACTCACACACCCTGGCACTCCATTACGGCAATGACGCCCTTGGGAGCCTGTTGCAAATGCAGCGCCTTGGGCGACTGGAGGCGGTTCTGGGCTATTGGCCAGAAATTCGCTATCACGCCAAGCAACAGGGCATCGCCGCCCAGGACCTGATGTTCTACCCCATCAAAGGCTCAGCGCCTTACCAGCGTACGCATATCGGTTGCTCGGACACGCCGCAAGGTCACCAGGCCATGAAGCGGATCGACCAGGTATTACGCGAGATCCCACAGGCGCAGCTACAGCAGTCCTACGCTTCGTGGTTGGACCCGGCCATGCGTGAACAGTATTTGCGCGACAACCCGAGCTTTTTCCAGGATTCCCCGGAGCGCTGAGCAATCCCAGGGCAAATCGCAGGCAAAAAGAAACCCCGAAGAGTGGGGAGACACTTCGGGGTTAAACGTGGCCTACAAAGACCAGTACAACAAGCCACAAACACCGGAGCACAATGCTTGCTCTTGCTGTTACAAAATCTGACCGGCCATGCCGTGGGAAGTTTCCCCGGATAAACAATTCTTCATGCAACGGCGCTATTGCGGGTCTGGGCAGCGTTGCGCAATGCGGCAATGACGGAAGGCTCCAGGCGGCCTTCGGCGATTTTCAGGTCGCGCAGCAGGCAATCCACCACATCCACCAGCACGCGCTTATCGGTCAATTGCGCGCGGTCGACATCACGCTCCACAACGATGGCACCGGCCGGGTTCTTCACAGTCACCAGGCACTCGCCCTGCACACCCGAGGTGGTCAACGTAACCTGATAAGGGCTCAGTGCTTCTTCGAGCAATAGGCTGATACTTTCCATCTCGATCACCACTCAATAGTTCGGGAACAATCGTTTCAACGGCAGCTGCATCTATCCTAAGTGACTGGTTATGACGTAGGAAAGTTCGCTTTATCGTCTTTATGGGGTCGTCAGGGAGTGACGTTAACCAGCATGCGCTTGCAACATGACAAGCAAAAAACGGCCGCACATAACTGCTTACGCAAAGGGTGGCTGTTTTGGCGGTTTGCGCAGGCTCGCACAGAGGGTGAATCCTATACTCGGTGAGCGCTAATCCGTCTGCTGTGCAGAAAAGAGCGCACATCAAAAGGGCCCACTACTCAAGGACAAATACAATGCTGGAACACGATAAAGAACAGGCTGTGCTAGAGAAGATACATGCTGACATCTCACGCATCTATGCCGAACAACGCAAACTCAATGCGGAAGCTCACAAGATTACCCGAGAGAATTTCTGGTACCCAATGGGCGTCGTCATGGCCATGTTTACGGTATTCAGCACCGTCGTAGCCCTTGCGCAGAAACTACTCGCGTAAACGTTCGCACCAGGTAGGCCTGCCTTAAACAAAAAACGCCGCTGACCCAAGGCAGGGAAAGCGGCGTTTTTGTCTGCGCGGTTCGCCTTACAACGGCTTGCCACGATTCCCGTGCTGGCTCACAAACGCCTGCACAGTCTTCAAGTCATTGGCCAACACCGTGCAACGCTCTTCGCGTTCGAACAGGTCAGCCAAGTGCTCCGGCAATTCCAGCGCCTTGCCCACACCCGCCTTCTCCACCGCTTCCGGAAATTTAACCGGGTGAGCCGTGCCGAGAATCACCATCGGAATGTCCTGGCTGCGACGGCATTCGCGCGCGGCCTTCACGCCGATAGCGGTGTGCGGATCCAGCAGCTCACCGGTCTGGGCATAAACTTCAGCGATGGTTTCGCAGGTCTGCTCATCGTCCACAGCCAGGGAGTCGAACAGTTTGCGGGTTTCGGTCCAACGCTCTTGTTCGACGCTGAAACCGCCACCGCTCTTGAAGCTGCTCATCAGTTCGGCCAGGGCCGCGCCGTTGCGACCGTGCATGTCGAACAGCAGACGTTCGAAGTTCGACGAGACCATGATGTCCATCGACGGCGACAGCGTGGCGTGCAGGGTTTCCTTGACGTACTGGTTGCCGCTCATGAAGCGGTGCAGGATGTCGTTGCGGTTGGTGGCGACGATCAACTGGTTGATCGGCAGGCCCATGTTGCGTGCCAGGTAGCCGGCGAAGATGTCGCCGAAGTTGCCGGTCGGCACCGAGAACGACACCGAACGCGCCGGGCCGCCCAACTGCAGGGCTGCGTGGAAGTAGTAAACGATCTGGGCCATGATCCGCGCCCAGTTGATCGAGTTCACCGCGACCAGGCGCGTGCCTTTGAGGAAGCTCTGGTCGGCGAAGCTGTTCTTGACCATTTCCTGGCAGTCATCGAAGTTGCCTTCGATGGCGATGTTGTGGATGTTCTCACCAAAGAGGGTGGTCATCTGGCGACGCTGCACTTCAGAGACGCGCTTGTGCGGGTGCAGGATGAAGATGTCGACGTTTTCGCAGTGCTTGCAACCTTCGATGGCCGCCGAGCCGGTATCACCAGAGGTGGCACCGATGATCACCACGCGCTCGCCGCGCTTCTCAAGCACGTAATCGAGCAGGCGACCGAGCAGTTGCAGGGCGAAGTCCTTGAAGGCCAGGGTCGGGCCGTGGAACAGCTCAAGTACCCATTCGTTACCGTTCAATTGGCGCAACGGAGCGATGGCGCTGTGGGAAAACACGCCGTATGTTTCTTCCAGAATTTTTTTGAAATCCGCATCCGGAATGCTGCCGGTGACGAACGGGCGCATCACCCGGAAGGCCAGCTCGTGGTACGGCAGGCCGGCCCAGGAGGCGATTTCTTCCTGGGTGAAACGTGGCAGGTTTTCCGGCACATACAGGCCGCCGTCAGTGGCAAGGCCTGCGAGCAAAACGTCTTCGAAATTCAGGGCCGGTGCCTGGCCGCGGGTGCTGATGTAACGCATGACTGGCTCCTCTAAAACATTCTCGAACAGAGGCCGCCGAACGCTCGGGGCCCCTGGATCAAATCGTTAGTTCAAGTGTTCGACGCGAATCCGCACCACCGGGCCGACCACGCCTTGCAGGGCTTCCAGGGCGGCGATGGCATCGTTCATGTGCTGCTCGAGCACGCGGTGGGTCAGCAGAATCATCGGCACCTGGCCGTTTTGCTCCTCGACTTCCTTCTGCATGATCGACTCGATGTTGATACCGCGCTCCGAGAGGATGCTCGCGACCTGGGCCAACACGCCAGGATGGTCCTGGGCCTGGATACGCAGGTAGTAAGCGCTTTCGCACGCCTCGATCGGCAGGATCGGGTGAGCCGACAGCGAATCGGGCTGGAAGGCCAGGTGCGGCACACGGTTTTCCGGGTCACTGGTCATGGCGCGAACCACGTCCACCAGGTCGGCGATCACCGAGGACGCGGTCGGCTCCATGCCGGCGCCGGCGCCGTAGAACAGGGTGGAACCGGCAGCGTCACCATTGACCATCACCGCGTTCATCACACCGTTGACGTTGGCGATCAGGCGGTCGGCCGGGATCAGCGTCGGGTGCACACGCAGCTCAATACCCGCTGGTGTGCTGCGCGCTACGCCCAGGTGCTTGATGCGGTAGCCCAGGGCTTCGGCGTAATTCACGTCGGCAGTGGTCAGCTTGGTGATGCCTTCGGTGTAGGCCTTGTCGAACTGCAGCGGGATACCAAAGGCAATGGACGCCAGAATGGTCAGCTTGTGCGCGGCGTCGATGCCTTCCACGTCGAAGGTCGGGTCGGCTTCGGCGTAACCCAGCGCCTGGGCTTCGGCCAGCACGTCTTCGAAGGTACGGCCCTTCTCGCGCATTTCGGTGAGGATGAAGTTACCGGTGCCGTTGATGATGCCGGCCACCCAGTTGATGCGGTTGGCGGACAAGCCTTCACGGATCGCCTTGATCACCGGGATGCCACCGGCCACGGCGGCTTCGAACGCAACAATCACGCCCTTCTCGCGCGCCTTGGCGAAGATCTCGTTACCGTGCACGGCGATCAGCGCCTTGTTGGCGGTGACCACGTGCTTACCGTTTTCGATGGCCAGCAGCACCAGGTCACGGGCCACGGTGTAGCCGCCGACCAGTTCGATGACGATATCGATTTCAGGATTGGTGGCCACGGCGAAGACATCGTTGGTAATCGCAATACCGGTCGTTTGGAACTGAGGCTTTGGCGAACGCGTGGCAATTTGCGCCACTTCAATCCCACGCCCTGCACGGCGGGAAATTTCTTCAGCATTACGCTGAAGTACGTTGAAGGTGCCGCCACCGACGGTCCCTAACCCACAGATGCCTACTTTGACCGGTTTCACTGAAGAACTCCCCATGAAACGGCCGACTCAAGGTCGGCCGTGAAAAACAGCCGCACAACTGCGGCTCTCAATTAATGCCCCGTCGACTGTTCGGCGGGGCAGGTCGTCAAAGGCTCGACGATTACTGCTGACTCGCACCCAGTGCCAGTTTGGCAACTTGTGGCGCCGGCTGGTAGCCCGGAATCACTTGGCCGTCAGCCAAAACGATGGCCGGTGTACCGTTCACGCCAATCGACTGGCCCAAGGCAAACTGCTTGGAAACCGGGTTGGCGCATTTGGCCGCCTTGATTTCCTTGCCATCGACCATTTTGTCCATGGCCGCTTTCTTGTCGGCCGAGCACCACACCGCCTGCAACTGCTCGTCACCCGGCGAGCCCAGGCCCTGGCGCGGGAACGCTACGTAGCGTACTTCCACACCGAGCTTGTTCAGCGCAGGCACTTCGGCATGCAGCTTGTGGCAGTACGGGCAGGTGGTGTCGGTGAACACGGTGATGTGGGTTTTGGTCTCGCCAATGGCTGGGTAAACCACGGTTTCAGCCACGGGAATACCGTTGATCAGCTTCGACACACCGAGGCGCTCGGCTTTCTCGGTGAGGTTGACCGGCTTGCCATCTTTCAACTGGAACAGGTAGCCCTGGACGATGTACTGGCCATCGGCACTGGCATACAGCACGCGGCTGCCCTTGAGCTTGACTTCATACAGGCCGGCCATCGGGCTGGCACTGATGCTTTCGATGGGTGTGTCGAGCGCCAGGTTAGCCAGACTCTTGCGAATCGTTTGCTCGGCGGCGTCATCGGCGACAACAAAGGTGGAAACCAACGCAATCGCTGCGGCGGCAATAATCTGGGTCAAGCGCATGGGAACTCCTGAAGGCAGATGCAGGGACGGGCGTGGAACGCCGATCTGTAAATACGGGCTGAGGCCGTCCCCTTTGCTAACCGGCAAAGCCTACCACAGTTGGGCCGGGGGGCAGACTGCGGCAGGCAAATTGGGCCTTTTCCGACGGAATTTTATCCGCGCGGGTGATGCTTGGCGTGCATGTCCTGCAGACGCGCGCGCGCGACATGGGTGTAGATCTGGGTTGTGGATAAGTCACTGTGCCCCAGCAGCATTTGCACGACGCGCAAATCCGCACCGTGGTTGAGCAAATGCGTTGCAAACGCATGGCGTAACGTATGCGGCGAGAGCGCCTTGCCTATCCCGGCCACCTTGGCCTGGTGCTTGATACGGTGCCAGAAGGTCTGGCGGGTCATCTGCTCGCCGCGCAGGCTGGGGAACAGCACATCACTGGGCCGCCCACCGAGCAATTCGCCGCGCGCATCACGCATGTAGCGCTCGACCCACACAATCGCCTCCTCGCCCATCGGCACCAACCGCTCCTTGCTGCCCTTGCCCATCACCCGCAGCACACCCTGGCGCAGGTTGACTTGCTCCAGGGTCAGGCTGATCAGCTCGGTCACGCGCAGACCGCAGGCGTAGAGCACTTCGAGCATGGCGCGGTCACGTTGGCCGATGGCCTCGCTCAGGTCGGGGGCAGCGAGCAAGGCATCCACGTCGGCTTCCGACAGGGATTTGGGCAATGGCCTGCCGAGTTGCGGCATATCGATTTGCAGGGTCGGGTCAACGATGATCAGTTTTTCCCGCAGCAAGTAGCGATAAAAACCACGTACGCCGGAGAGAAATCGTGCCGTGGAGCGCGGCTTGTAGTGCTGCTCCAGGCGCCAGGCCAGGTGGTCGAGGATCAATTCGCGGCCGGCATTGATCAGTTCGAGGTTTTTTTCCTGCAACCAGCCATTGAACAGGGCCAAGTCACTGCGATAGGCCTGGCGAGTGTTTTCCGACAGGCCTTTTTCCAGCCACAGGGCGTCGAGGAAGCGGTCGATCAGAGGGTGGTCAATGGCGGGCATAGAGGCTCAGGTTAATTACTGGGGTGTCGGGTAGATCCTATCGCAGGCAAGCCAGCTCCCACATGGGTTTTGTGTTTTGCTTGCTAGCATGATCAACATCGATCAAATGTGGGAGCAGCTTGCCGGCGATAGCGGTCTCGGATCAGTCAACAAACCCAGGCAACACCGGCACTGGCCGCTTGTCGGCATCAATTGCCACAAAGCTGAACACGCCCTGGATCGCCTTCTCACGCCCATCGGCGCTCATGCTTTCCACAAACACTTCGACTTCGACCTTAAGGCTGGTGTTGCCCACTTTGATCACGCGGCCGATCAGCTCAACGATGGAGCCGGCCGGGATCGCATGATTAAAATCGATACGGTCGGTGGACACCGTCACCAGCGGCAAGCGGCAAAAACGCGTAGCGGTGATGAACGACACTTCGTCCATCCATGCCAAAGCAGTGCCGCCGAACAGGGTGTTGTGGTGGTTGGTAGTCGGCGGGAATACGGCCTTGGTCACGTGGGTCACGGACAGGTCGGTGCGACGCTGGATTTCTTCGAGGCGGGTGGTCATGGACAAATACCGGCAATGGGCAAATTTCAGGCACAAAAAAGCAGCCCGTAGGCTGCTTTTTTCTGCATCGGGAAGCTGGACTTAAGCCAGTTTTTCCTTGATGCGAGCTGCTTTACCGGACAGGTCACGCAGGTAGTACAGCTTGGCTTTACGTACGTCACCGCGACGCTTAACGGCCATGCTGTCGATTTGCGGGCTGTAGGTCTGGAAAGTACGCTCTACGCCAACACCGTTGGAGATTTTACGAACAGTGAAAGCACTGTTCACACCACGGTTACGCTTGGCGATTACCACGCCTTCGAACGCTTGCAGACGCGAACGGTCGCCTTCCTTCACTTTCACCTGAACGACAATAGTGTCGCCTGGGGCAAAGGTAGGGATCTCTTTGGTCATCTGCTCTGCTTCGAGTGCAAGGATGATTTTGTTAGTCATGCTGTGCTCCTAAGGTAAGTCGTCGGACCTACCATCGATACGTTGTTAACTATCGTCCCGCGCGAGGATGTATTCCTCGAGCAGCTTCTTCTCTTCTCCAGAAAGCGAGCGGCTTTCCAGAAGATCGGCGCGTCGTTCATAGGTCCGACCAAGGGACTGCTGTAAACGCCAACGCCGGATGTGTGCGTGATTGCCACTTAGCAATACGTCGGGAACACGCTGATCCGCATACACCTCCGGTCGGGTGTAGTGCGGGCAATCCAGCAAACCATCCGTGAAGGAATCTTCCTCCGCGGAGTCCGCATGCCCTAAAGCTCCAGGCAGCAGTCGTGTAACCGCATCTATCAGGACCATCGCCGGCAGCTCGCCGCCAGACAGGACATAGTCCCCAATCGACCACTCTTCATCGACATGAGCTTCAATAAACCGCTCGTCAATGCCTTCATAGCGGCCGGCAATCAGGATTAATGCTTCCTCATTCGCCAGTTCGCGTACCGCAGCCTGTTTCAGCTGGCGGCCTTGAGGGGACAGGTAAATTACCTTCGCCTTCTCCCCGGCAGCTGCCTTGGCCTGAACCAACGCGTCTTCCAGGGGCTTGATCTTCATCACCATGCCCGGGCCACCGCCAAATGGGCGATCGTCCACAGTGTGATGTCGATCCGTCGTGTAGTCTCGCGGGTTCCAACAGGTAAGCTGCAACAGCCCCTGTTTCACCGCCCGACTGGTGATGCCGTACTCGCTGATGGCGGAGAACATCTCGGGAAACAAACTGATCACTTCAATGCGCAAATTAGCCACGCTTAGAAGTCCGCGTCCCATTCCACCTTCATCTCGCCCGCTGCCAGGTCGACGGTCAACACGCATTGCTCGGTATACGGCAACAGGCGTTCACGATCATCCAGGCTGCCAGCGCAAGGCTTGACCACCATTACATCATTGGCGCCGGTTTCCAGAAGATGATCGATTTTCCCGAGCAATTGCCCGAGTTGATCAATAACCTTCAGACCTTCCAGCTGGTACCAGTAGTACTCGCCGTCGGTCAATTCAGGGAACAGGTTGCGCGGCACGCAGATCTCATAACCGGCCAGAAGACGAGCTTCTTCACGATCATCAAGACCCTTGAGCTTTGCGACCAGGAACTTATCGCTCCCGCGTCCACTGACCAGCTCGACCTGTTTCACACTACCTTCGCGCTTGAGCGTCCAGGTTTTGTACTGCAACAGGTTTTCAGTCGGATCAGTAAAGGAATACACCTTCACTTCGCCGCGAACGCCATGAACAGAGTAAATCTTGCCGATAACGATCAAATCATCAGCAACAGCTGGCGTCGCGTTCATATTGCTCAGGCTGCGGCCTTAGCCGAGTCCTTCAACAACTTGGCAACACGCTCGGATGGCTGTGCACCAACGCTCAGCCAGTAGGCTACGCGCTCTTGGTTCACGGACAGACGAACTTCTTGACCACGAGCGATCGGGTTGAAGAAGCCAACTTGTTCCTTGTGAGAGCCGTCACGTGGGTTGCGGCTGTCAGTTACGGTCAAGTGGTAAAACGGGCGCTTTTTGGAGCCGCCAAGGGCAAGACGGATTGTTAGCATGTGAACATCGTTCCTGTAGTCGGTGCTGCAAATCTAAATGCACAGCGGGCATAGGTGCCCGAAAGGCCGCATATTCTAAGGAATATCCGGACTTTTGCAAATGTCTTTTTCTGGCGCCTATCAGCGTGCCACTCAGATCTGCTATAGAGCCGTCGGTTAAAACGGCGAGTCAGCGCCCGCCAATAGCGGGTTTGCTGGAGATCCCACTTCCGTGTGGGTCGGAGCGCAAGCGTGCTTGCGCTCGAATACTTTACATTTTAGGCATGCCGCCGCCGGGCAACATACCGCCCATGCCGCGCATCATCTTGGCCATTCCGCCTTTGGCGGAGAATTTCTTCATCATCTTCTGCATCTGCTTGTGCTGCTTGATCAAGCGACCGATGTCCTGCACCTGGGTGCCGGAGCCCATGGCGATCCGACGTTTGCGCGAACCGCTGATCAGCTCAGGGTCGCGGCGCTCGGCCGGGGTCATGGAGTTAATGATGGCTTCCATCTGCTTGAACTGCTTCTCTGCCGCGCCCTGGGCATTGCCCATTTGCGCCAGGTTCACACCGCCAATGTTCGGCAGTTTGTCCATCAGGCCGCCTAAGCCGCCCATGTTCTTCATCTGTTGCAGCTGGTCACGGAAGTCTTCGAGGTCGAAGCCCTTGCCCTTCTTCAGCTTCTTGGCCAGTTTGTCGGCCTTGTCTTTGTCGAGCGTGGCTTCGGCCTGTTCGATCAGGCTGAGCACGTCACCCATGCCGAGGATACGCGAGGCGATACGCTCAGGGTGGAACGGCTCGAGCGCGTCGCTCTTCTCGCCCATACCGATGAACTTGATCGGCTTGCCGGTGATGGCCCGTACCGACAGCGCAGCACCGCCACGGGCGTCGCCGTCAACCTTGGTCAGGATCACACCGGTCAGCGGCAGTGCATCGCCGAAGGCCTTGGCGGTGTTGGCCGCATCCTGGCCGGTCATGGCGTCGACCACGAACAGCGTCTCGACCGGGTTGATCGCGGCATGCAGCGCCTTGATCTCGCCCATCATCTCTTCATCGATGTGCAGGCGACCGGCGGTATCGACGATGACCACGTCGATGAATTTCAGCTTGGCTTCTTTAATAGCCGCGTTGGCAATGTCGACCGGCTTCTGGCTCAGGTCGGACGGGAAGAAGGTCACCCCCACTTCGCCCGCGAGCATTTCCAGCTGTTTGATGGCCGCCGGACGGTACACGTCGGCCGACACCACCATGACGGATTTCTTTTTGCGCTCTTTAAGGAAGCGCGCCAGCTTGCCGGCGGTGGTGGTCTTACCCGCACCTTGCAGACCGGCCATCAGCACAACGGCCGGTGGCACGGCGCTGAGGTTCAAATCTTCGTTGGCCGCGCCCATCAGGCTTTCGAGTTCGGCCTGGACGATCTTCACGAAGGCCTGGCCTGGGGTGAGGCTGCGGGACACTTCGGTGCCGACCGCGCGCTCTTTGACCGAGTTGACGAAGTCCTTCACCACCGGCAAGGCCACGTCGGCTTCCAGCAACGCCATGCGCACTTCACGCAGGGTGTCTTTAATATTGTCCTCGGTCAGCTTGGCCTTGCCCGTTACGTGGCGCAGCGTCTGCGAGAGACGGTCAGTCAAGTTTTCAAACATGCGCGATCCTTTCTGGCCCTATGGTAGACCGAGGTAATGACGGCCCAGGCTGTGGTAAATCGCTATTAAAAACAGCGCTCGGCGAGCCTGCGGCGTGGGCAGGTCGCGGATTATAGCGAAGACTGCGCCTGTGCACACCCGCTGTCTGGCCCGGGAGTCTTTCGTGCAGCGCAGGTGTGTGCCAAACTCAGCGCCTTTCGGGCTTGTCTATCAGGATTTATGGTCCCCTTGTCACCCAGTTTGCTACCCAGCCTCGCCGCCGCCATTTTGTACGCCGCTGCGACTCTCTATCAGGGCACTCGTCTGGCCCAAGGCACGAAAGCGGACAAACGTCTGCTGGTAGGCCTGGGCGTCGTCGCCCTGCTGGCCCACGCCGCGAGCCTGTTCACCCACTTAATGACGCCGGTTGGCCTGGGCCTGGACTTTTTCAGCGCCGCCAGCCTGATCGCCGCTGCCGTCATCGCACTGACGCTGCTGGCCTGCTATCGCATACCGGTGGAAAACCTGTTGGTGCTGTTATTCCCGCTGGGGGTGCTGACAGTGCTGCTGGCGCAATTCACCCCGACCGGCACCGTACAGGTGATCGACGAGGAGCCGGGCATCCTCGCGCACATCCTGCTGTCGATCCTGGCCTACGGCATGTTCACCATCGCGGTGTTCCAGGCCTTGCTCCTGCTGCTGCAGGACCACCAGCTTAAAAACAAGCACCCGTCCGGGCTGATCAAAAATTTCCCGCCGCTGCAAACCATGGAAAGCCTGCTGTTCGGCTTCCTCTGGGCCGGCTGGACGCTGCTGTCGCTGTCGTTGATTTCCGGCTGGCTGTTCGTCGAAAACCTTTTCGCCCAGCACCTGGTGCACAAAACCCTGCTGGCGTGCCTGGCCTGGGTGGTGTTCAGCGTGTTGCTGTGGGGGCGTAACCGCCTCGGCTGGCGCGGGCACAAGGCAATCCGCTGGACCCTGGCCGGTTTCTGCCTGCTGATGCTGGCCTATTTCGGCAGCAAGCTGGTTCGCGAATACATCCTGCATATCTGACGGGCAGCCATCATGGACAACTTGCCCCTTGGGCCGATGCTCGCGGTAATTGCCTTGCTGGTGTTATGGGCAACGCTGTTTACCGCCATTGAAGCCGCGCAACAACACTTGCTGGCCCTGCGCCCCGGCACACGCCAGGGTGACAAGGCGGCTGCCCGCCTGAATTTCCCGCGTAATAGCCTGATTTTGTGCAACAGCCTGTGTCGCGCCGCCGTGGTAATTCTTTGCACGCTGCTGGCGATTTACGCCTGGGCGCAGAACGGCCCGTGGCTCGGCTGGCTGATCTCCTGCGCGATCCTGCTGGTGCTGGCCGACTACTTGCCGCGCGCCCTCGCCGTTCGCCACCCGCAAGCCGTGCTGGGCTTTGGCAACACGCTGTTGGGCGTGCCGCTGAAAATCCTCTACCCCATCGCCTGGTTGCTCAATGGCATCAGCCTGATGTTGCTGCGCCCGTTCACGCGCAAATCCGGTGTGGTGAAAAAGAGCGACGAGCCGCTGCCCGACCATGACGATGAACCGCAGCCCGAGGCCGACGATAATCGCACGCCCGGCATGCCCGGCATCCATGCCCTGGACAACATCACGGTCAACGACATCCTGGTGCCGCGCAGCGAAGTAGACGGTATCAACCTGGATGACTCGCTCGAAGAAATCATCGAGCAACTGCGCACTTCCCAGCGCACGCGCCTGCCGGTGTTCCACAGTGACATCAACCAAGTCGAAGCCGTGCTCAATACGCGACAGATCCAGCACCTGCTGCCCGACGCCAGCCTGACCAAGGAAGCCCTGCTCGCCGCTTGCCACGAGCCCTACTTCGTCCCGGAAAGTACGCCGCTGCAACTGCAACTGCTGAACTTCCACAAACAGCAGCGGCGCCTGGGCATGGTGGTGGACGAATACGGCGAAGTGCTGGGCATTGTCACCCTCGAAGACATCCTCGAAGAGATCGTCGGCGAATTCGAAAGCGATCAGGCGGTGGACAACCCGCATATCGAAGCGCAACCCGACGGCCGCTACATCATCGACGGCGCCGCGTCGATCCGCGAACTCAACAAGAGCCTGGGCTGGCATTTGCCCAGCGACGGCCCCAAGACCCTCAACGGCTTGGTGACCGAAGCGCTGGAGACCATTCCGGACTGTGCGGTGTGCCTGAAAATAGGCCGCTATCGCCTGGAAATCCTCGAGACCGAGGACAACCGCGTGAGCAAGGTACTGATCTGGCACACCAGCCGAGTGCCGGTCGCCGCCTGACCTCCTGCTGGACACTGTTCAAACTGTGGGAGCTGGCTTGCCTGCGATGGCATCACCTCGGTGCTCCTGATACACCCAGGCGCCTGAATCGCAGGCAAGCTGATCTGGTCCAGTAATTTTGGACATTCTTTTCGGTTCTCAAGCGGCCATCTTTTCTGCCGCTGCCGGCGAGTGATATCCGTTGTAGCTGTGGCGCCTTACATTGTTGTAGCGCGCCACATATCGGTTGATATCAACACGGGCCTCGAACTCTGAATCGTAACCGTCTTCAGGGACCCATTCGGATTTCAAACTGCCAAAGAAGCGCTCCATCGGGGCGTTATCCCAACATTGGCCTTTTCGACTCATGCTTTGCTTTAGCTCATGGGCCATCAGTTCGTCCCTGAATTTATGACTGGTGTATTGGCATCCCTGGTCTGAGTGAAACAGCACGCCTTTCGGTTGCCCTCTCAGCTCAACGGCCATGCGCAGCGATACACTTGCTAGAGTCGCATCGGCGACCAATGAGTAAGACCATCCCACCACCCGTCGTGCAAATAGATCCAAAACCACGGAGAAATAGAGCCAGCGTTTACCTATCTGGATGTAGGTGATATCTGCGCACCAGACTTTGTTGATATCCGCCACATAAAACTCACGGTCCAGCACGTTCTCAGCTATCAGCGACTCAGCGCCCGACGATTTGTACTTATGGGGTCTGCGTTGGCTGCTGGAGATCCCGGCTTCCTTCATCAAACGACTAGCCATGTAGCGTCCAACTTTATGCTCTACACCCTGCATATCCTTGGCGAGCGTTCGGGCGCCGGCTGAACCTTTTGAGGCTTTGTGGAACTTGATCAGCACAACTTTGAGCGCTTCGCGCTCCGGGTTGGTTTTCCCCTGGCGCTGACGCCAGGCGTAGTAGCTGCTGCGGTTGACTTCAAACACTCGGCAGCAATCCGAAATGCCATACTGTTCGCCTAGCTCGCTGATCAGAGGGAATGATCTTTGGAGTCCAAAAGCAGGAGAACACTGGCCTTTTTTAGGATTTCGATATCCCTTTCTTTCTGCCTGAGCAGAGCTTTGAGTCCCTGTATTTGTTTTTGGTCGGCGGTAATGGCCTTTGTGCCAGCTAGCGTTGAGCCTGTACGTTCTTTCCTGACCTGCTCAACCCATCGGCGCAAGGCTGTAGGGCCGATATCGAGGTTGGCACAGACCTCGGGAACAGGCTGATCTTGATCGAGCACCATGCTTGCTGCATTGAGCTTAAACTCGCTGGAATAGGACTTTCGCATCATCATGCACACCTTAGATTTGGGCGCCATCATAGCGCCCTATTGATGTGTCCAATTTCATTAGGCCAGATCAAGCCAGCTCCCACATTGATCCGGTTTCCAGCCAAGAGATCCTCGTCAGCCCCCTTGTTGTATGTTCAAACCCCTTCCTATAATCGAGCCGGCTTACCCAAGCCCCGCCCGACCGCGTGCTACCCGCACTCAGCGCGTCCAGGCACTGCTTTACCGTGTCTGACCGGTGTTTGCTCCCATCCCGAGCCGCCCCGCGCACACCTCTGACCCATGGGTGTTCGACCAATAATAATCCGCGTCCAAACGCGCAATGACCGTCAGGGATACCTCAATGAGCACCACCTATAACGAGGCCGCGACCGCCGCCCCGCTCAACTCGACCGCACGGGTTGCGACCGCGAGCATTGTCGGCACCGCCATCGAGTTCTACGATTTCTACATCTACGCCACGGCTGCTGCGCTGGTGATCGGCCCGGTGTTCTTCCCGCAGACCTCCGGCACCGCGCAGATGCTGGCGTCGTTCCTGACCTTCGGTATCGCCTTTATCGCTCGCCCGCTGGGCTCAGCGCTGTTCGGTCACTTTGGTGATCGTATCGGGCGCAAATCCACGTTGGTCGCTTCGTTGCTGCTGATGGGCGTGTGCACCACGTTGATCGGCTTGCTGCCGGGCTATGACAGCATCGGCGCCTGGGCCCCGATCCTGTTGTGTGTGCTGCGTTTCGGCCAGGGCCTGGGGCTTGGCGGTGAATGGGGTGGCGCGGCGTTGCTGGCCACCGAGAACGCACCGAAGGGCAAGCGCGCCTGGTTCGGCATGTTCCCGCAACTGGGCCCGTCGATTGGCTTTCTGGCGGCCAACGGCCTGTTCCTGATCCTGGCCATGAGCCTCAACGACGAACAGTTCCGCAGCTGGGGCTGGCGTATCCCGTTCATCCTCAGCGCCGCGCTGGTGATGGTCGGCCTGTATGCACGCCTCAAATTGCATGAAACCCCGGTGTTCGCCAACGCCGTCGCTAAGGAAGCACCGGTGAAAGTGCCGCTGGTAGAGTTGTTCAGCCAACATTGGCTGCCGGTACTGCTGGGCGCCGCCTCGATGGTGGTGTGCTATGCGCTGTTCTACATCACCACCGCGTTTTCCCTGAGTTATGGGGTTTCGACGCTGGGCTACAGCCGCGAAATGTTCCTCGGTTTGCTGTGCTTTGCGGTGCTGTTCATGGGCTTGGCCACGCCGCTGGCAGCCTTGGCCAGCGACCGTTACGGGCGCAAGCCAGTGCTGATCGTCGGCGCAGTCCTGGCAATTCTGTCGGGTTTCACCATGGAGCCGTTGCTCACCCACGGCTCTACCTGGGCGGTGGCGTTGTTCCTGGCGCTGGAGCTGTTCCTGATGGGTATCACGTTTGCCCCAATGGGCGCGATGCTGCCGGAACTGTTCCCGACGCGCGTGCGTTATACCGGCGCTTCAGCGGCGTATAACCTGGGTGGGATCGTCGGCGCTTCGGCTGCACCGTTCTTCGCGACCAAGCTGGTGGCGATGGGCGGGCTGAGTTATGTCGGCGGGTATGTGTCGGCGGCAGCGTTGCTCAGCCTGATTGCTGTGCTGTGCCTGAAAGAGACGCGGGATAACGATTTGAACAAGGTCGCCTGAACGCAGATCGTTCCCACGCTCTGCGTGGGAACGGCTCTTGTGACGCAGAGCGTCACGCTTTGGGACGCAGAGCGCCCGGGGCTGCATTCCCACGCAGAGCGTGGGAACGATCTGCGTGGGGTTACAGCTCTACAACAACAGCCTTGGAAGCACGAGTCGCCTTGGCCCGAGCCGCCTCAATCGACTCATCCCGCGCCAATGCCACGCCCATCCGGCGCTGGCCATTCACTTCTGGCTTACCAAACAGACGCAACGCCGTGTCCGGCTCGCTCAAAGCAGCGCCGAGGTTGGCGAACGCGGTCTGGGTCGACTGCCCTTCCACCAGAATAACCGCCGAAGCCGAAGGCCCGAACTGACGGATCAAAGGAATCGGCAGGCCCAGAATGGCGCGAGCGTGCAGCGCGAACTGCGACAGGTCCTGAGAAATCAGCGTTACCAAACCCGTGTCATGCGGACGCGGCGACACTTCGCTGAACCACACCTGATCGCCCTTGATGAACAATTCCACGCCAAACAGGCCACGACCGCCCAAGGCCTCGGTCACCGCTTTGGCAACCCGCTCGGATTCCGCCAGGGCAATCGGGCTCATGGCTTGCGGCTGCCAGGATTCCTGGTAGTCGCCTTTCTCCTGACGGTGGCCGACCGGCGCGCAGAAGGTGGTGCCGCCGATGTGGCGCACGGTCAGCAGGGTGATCTCGTAATCGAAGTCGATAAAGCCTTCGATGATCACGCGGCCTTTACCGGCACGCCCGCCTTCCTGGGCGTACTCCCAGGCTTTTTGCACGTCGTCCGCGCTGCGCAGCAGGCTCTGGCCCTTGCCCGAAGAGCTCATCACCGGCTTGACCACGCACGGGAAGCCCAGGTCTTGCACAGCCTTGCTGTAGTCTTCGAAGGTGTCGGCAAAGTGGTACGGCGAGGTGGGCAGGTCCAGCTCTTCGGCGGCCAGGCGGCGGATGCCTTCACGGTTCATGGTCAGCGAGGTGGCACGCGCGGTTGGGATCACGGTGAAGCCTTCGGCTTCCAGCTCTACCAGCGTGGCGGTGGCGATGGCTTCGATTTCCGGCACGATGAAGTGCGGTTTTTCCGCTTCGATCACCGCACGCAGGGCGGCGCCGTCGAGCATATTGATCACATGGCTACGGTGCGCCACCTGCATGGCCGGCGCGTTGGCGTAGCGATCCACGGCAATCACTTCAACGCCCAGGCGTTGCAGCTCGATTACCACTTCCTTGCCCAGCTCACCGCAGCCACACAGCAAAACGCGGGTCGCGGTTGGCGACAATGGAGTTCCGATTCGGGTCATCTCAGGTCCTCAGGGGAGCGGATCATGGGGAGAAAGGCCGGCATTTTACATGAACTGCAAGAATTGGCCTCAGTTGGCGACGGCCCGTTTGCGCATGCGCCAGGCCATGATCAGCCACACCACGGTGACGCCTGCGAATTTTGACACCAGCGCCGTGCCCGCCACCGCCGGCGTCAGCGCGCCGATCAGGCCGAAGAAGATAAACGTATCGAGGGGAATGCTCAGCGCCGAACTTATCCACAGGCGGTCATGCAGCGGGCGCCTGGTGATGCTGAACACCAGCCAGTCAATGCATTCGGACACCGCAAACGCCGTGGCACTGGCCAGGGCGATGGACGGGTCGGAGGTGATATACGACAGCACCAGCGCCGCCAGCATGGCGATGATTGCGCCATGGCCGAAGCGGGTTTGCACCATGTCGCGCAGGATAAACACCAGGCCACCCCAGGCAGACCAGATGACATCCAGGTGCGGGGCGGTGGAAAAGGCGAAGTTGATCAGCACGACGCTGCTGATGTAGGCGATCAGGAAGAGCATGAGGGACGAACCTGTGGGTAATGCCGCACAGGGTAATGCACAGCAATCATTGTGGCGAGGGAGCTTGCTCCCGCTGGGGCGCGAAGCGGCCCTAAAAGGGGCGATAGCGGCGTACCTGAAGAAATGCAGTCGCCTGATAAGGGGCCGCTTCGCAGCCCAGCGGGAGCAAGCTCCCTCGCCACAAGAAAGCAGCTCTCCTACAAATCAGGCGCCAGATTTGCCCGGCATCATCCACACCAACCCACTCGCCTTCGCCCGCTCATGGCACAACCCCAACACCACCCGGCGCTCGGCATTGTCCATGCGGCTCCAGCGTGTGATCTCCTCCACCGTACGCTGGCAACCCGTGCAAATGTCGTCATCATCCAACGCGCAAATGCTCACGCACGGCGAGGCGACGGGGCGTTCAATCGGGTTCATTCTTCCTGCTCAACCAGGTCACGCGCATAACGCTGTGAGTTATGCACATAGTGCGCGGCGCTGGCTTCAAGCATGCGCTTCTGCGCCTCGGTCAGCTCACGCACCACCTTACCCGGCGAGCCCATCACCAGCGAACCATCGGGAATTTCCTTGCCTTCGCCGATCAGCGAATTGGCGCCGATGATGCAATGCTTGCCGATCTTGGCGCCATTGAGGATCACCGCGTTGATGCCGATCAGGCTGTAGTCGTCGACGGTGCAGCCGTGCAGCATGGCGTTATGGCCGATGGTCACGCCGGTGCCCAGGGTCAGCGGGTAGCCTATGTCGGTGTGCATCACGCTGCCGTCCTGCACGTTGCTGTTCTTGCCGATCAGGATCAACTCGTTGTCGCCGCGCAACACCGCGTTGAACCACACGTTGGCGCCCTCTTCCAGTTTGACCTTGCCGACCAGCGTGGCATTCGGCGCCACCCAGCTGTGCGGATGAGTCTCGACGCGGGCGTCGCCCAGGCGGTATTTCATGGTGTGTCCTCACGGCGGTGCCATTCAAGCGATGGCTCAGGTATTGATGAAGCTTTTGGGCGGGTGATGCAGGCTGATCTGGGCGTCGTCATAGAGCAGGTTGATCAGCTCGACAATCATGATTGCCGTCAGCCCCCAGATCTTGTATTCGCCAAACCGATAGCTGGGCACATACCAACTGCGGCCCTGGTAATCGATGCGGTGGGTGTGTTCGCGCGGGTCCTGGCGGAAAAACTCCAAGGGCACGCTGAAGACCGCAGCGATTTCGGCATCATTGGCCAGGTATTCGACGTAATCGGGGATAACACCGACATAGGGCGTTACACGAATGCCGTGCAAGGAGATCAGTGGGCTCAACGGGCCAATGACTTCCACCAGGCCGGGCGGCAGGCCGATTTCTTCTTCGGCCTCACGTAGCGCGGTAAAGATCAGGTCCGGGTCTTCGGGGTCACGCCGTCCGCCGGGGAACGCCACTTCGCCGCCGTGGGTCGACAGGCCACTGGCGCGCAGGGTCAGGATCAGCTCAGGTTCGTCGCTGCGGGTAATCGGCACCAACACGGCGGCCTCGGGGAAACGCCCGTCGGTTTCCAGTGTGTGAGGGGTGTGATTGCTTACCCGGCGAAGTAGCTCGTCCAGCATGAGTCATCTCGGTCTGTTGGCTACCTTGCATCATGCACCAAAGCGGGCAGGCACCCAACCCCAAACCCTGCGCATGTCGCGAAACGACAACTTGCAGGGCCCTGCCCGCCAAGCCAAGATAGGCCCACTCTCCAGGAACCCCAGCATGAACTTCTGCAGCCAGTGCGGTAAACCGGTTACCCAGCGCATTCCCGAAGGCGACTCACGCCTGCGTTTTGTGTGTGATCACTGCTCGACCATTCATTATCAGAACCCCAATATCGTCGCCGGCACCGTGCCGGTGTGGGCCGATAAAGTGCTGCTGTGCCGCCGCGCCATCGAGCCGCGCCTGGGTTACTGGACCCTGCCCGCAGGTTTTATGGAGAACGGCGAGTCGGTGGAGCAGGCCGCCATGCGCGAAACCCTGGAAGAAGCCTGCGCCCGCGTGCGCAACCTGAGCATTTACACGCTGATCGATGTGCCGCACATCAGCCAGGTGCATGTCTTCTACCGCGCCGAGCTGGTCGACCTGGACTTCGCCGCCGGCCCCGAAAGCCTCGAAGTGAAGCTGTTCGATGAAGCCGATATCCCTTGGTCAGAGCTGGCTTTCCGCACGGTCGGGCGTACTTTAGAATACTTTTTCGCTGACCGCCGCCAGCAGGCGTTCCCGGTGCGCAGCGAAGCTGTACCGCCCATGGGCAAACCCACCGAATAAAAAACCGGCAGATAGCCTCTAAGGGAAACCGTTTTAATGCGTCTGTTGCTCGCTTTGATCTGCCTGTCGTTTGCTACATTTTCGTCGGCCTCCACGGTGGAAACCCTCGGCGGCAAACCTGTCGAAAAAATCCTGGTGCTCAAGTCCGCCCACCAGTTGCAGTTGATCAATGACGGCAAGCCGCTCAAGACCTATCGCATTTCGCTCGGTAAAAACCCCAAAGGCACCAAGCTGATGGAAGGCGACCGCCGCACGCCGGAAGGCTTTTATTGGATCGACTGGCGCAAAACCAGCGACCGCTTCAACCTGGCCATGCACATCTCCTACCCCAATATCAGCGACTCCGCCCGCGCGCGCCGCGAAGGCGTGAAGCCGGGCAGCATGATCATGATCCACGGCACCCCCGACACCGAGGAATACCCGGAACAGTGGTTCCACACCCTGGACTGGACCGACGGCTGCATCGGCATGCGCAACGTGGACATGCGCGAAGTCTGGAACCTGGTCAAAGACGGCACCATGATCGAGATTCGTCCGTAACTTCGTACCGTTCGTAAAATAATTTGAAAATAATTCCTGCCCCTGGCAGCGCCTGCCGGTGAATACCAGTTCACCGCGCCGGGCTGCGTAGTTCTGCGCGCGTTAAAGACCTCTCTAATACCACTTGATACCAAGCACCAATAAAGCGCCCATAAACCGGTATTCGCACCGTTTTGGCAGCATTGACATGGTATTTAAGTGGTATTAATTTCCGGCCATTACCGGGCGACAACACTCCAATAACCGCATCGGAAACCTCACAGATGAATCCCATCCAGACGCTGCGCCCCGACGACAAACAATCCACGCCGCTGTACCTGCAACTGGCGCGCAACCTGGAAGCGGCGATCCATGCCGGCCAGTGGAAATCCGAGCAGGCTTTGCCGTCGGAACGCGCCCTCAGCGAGCAGTTGAGCATCTCGCGGGTGACCGCACGTAAAGCGCTGGAAGTGTTGTTTGCCCAAGGCCTGATTCGCCGCAGCCAAGGCTCCGGTACGTTTATCACGCCGCGCCTGGAACAACCGCTGTCGCGCCTGTCGGGCTTCAGCGAGATGCTGCGGCTCAAGGGTTTTGTGCCTACTTCCCAGTGGCTGGAGCGCGACATCACCCCGCCGACCCACGAAGAGCTGATCCGCCTGTGCCTGTCACCCACCGACAAAGTCGCGCGCCTGAAACGTCTGCGTAAGGCCGATGACACGGTGATGGCGATTGAAATGACCGCCATGCCCGCCTCGGTGCTGCCACATCCGCAAGCCATCGGCAATTCGCTGTACGAATACCTGGAAAGCATCGGCAAGCCCATCGTGCGCGCCCTGCAGCACATCCAGGCGATCAACGCCTCGGATGAGTTCGCCAAGCTGGTGGGCATTGCCCCCGGCACCGCCATGCTGCTGATGACGCGGGTCGGCTACACCGCCGACAACACGCCGATTGAAATCACCGACACCTACTGCCGCAACGACTACTACGACTTTGTCGCAGAGCTGCGCCGTCATGACTATTCCGCTGAATTGCGACGTTAGAGAACTGCCCATGTCCGAAGACAATATCCTCACGCCCCACGGCTGGATTCGCGGCCGCCTGGTGCACGAACACGGCAAAGTGGTCGCCATCGAAGGCACGCCGTGCGACCCGGCTGACAACGATTTGCCCTACCTGCTACCGGGCTTTATCGACCTGCACGTACACGGTGGTGGTGGCAAAGACATCATGGAGGGCGTTGACGCCTTCGAGACCATCACCCGCACCCACGTGCGTTTTGGTACGACGTCACTACTCGCCACCACCATGACGGCACCGGTGGACGAAATCACCCGCGTGCTTGGCGAACTCGGCAGTTTCTGTGAACAGCGCCCAACCGGCAGCGCCCGTGTACTCGGCGTGCACCTGGAAGGCCCTTACATCAACCCTGGCAAACTCGGCGCCCAGCCCAACTTCGCCCACACAGCGCTGATGGCCGAAGTGGAGGCCTATCTGCAATTGGCGCCGATCCGGGTGATCACCATCGCCCCGGAAATCGCCGGGCATGACGGCCTGATCCGCGCGCTCAGCCAACGCGGCGTGCGCATGCAAATCGGCCACACCCTGGGCAGCTATGAGGAAGGCGTCGCCGCCCTCGCCGCCGGCGCCACCAGTTTCACGCATTTGTACAACGCCATGAGCCCGCTGCATCACCGCGAGCCGGGCATCGTCGGCGCCGCGCTGGCCCACGCTAAATACGCAGAATTGATCCCCGACCTGCTGCATGTGCACCCCGGCGCCATGCGCGTAGCCCTGCGTTCGATCCCGTGCCTGTACTGCGTGACCGATTCCACCGCCGCTGCCGGCATGCCCGATGGCGAGTACAAGTTGGGCAGCCACACCGTGACCAAATGCCTGGGCGGCGTGCGCCTGGCTGACGGCACCTTGGCCGGCAGCACCCTGACCATGGATCAGGCGCTGCGCAACCTGGTGAAAATCGGCCTGCCCATCAGTGAAGCCTCACAACGCCTGTCGCAATTTCCTGCCGACTACCTGGGCCTGGAAGAACGCGGCCGCCTGCAACCGGGCAGCTTTGCCGACTGCGTGCGCCTGGACCGCAACCTGCACCTCACCGACGTAATGGTCGAAGGAGAAACCATTGACTTCAAAAATGCTTGAAGAGGCCCTGGCCTCTTGTGACGCCGTCGCAGCACAATTGCAGCGCCTGGACCCGATGCTCGAAGAGATCGCCGGGCGCCTGCGCCGTCAGCCACCGCAAGTGGCCATGACTATTGCGCGTGGCAGCTCGGACCATGCCGCCAGCTATTTCGCCTACCTGGCCATGCAGCATGTGGGCATCCCGGTGGCGTCGTTGCCGATGTCGGTAGTGACCTTGTTGCAGGCGCCGCTGAAAGTCAGCGGTCAGGTGGCGTTCGGTTTCTCGCAGTCGGGGCAAAGCCCGGACCTGGTCAACAGCCTGCGCCTGCTGCGCAAACGCGGCGCGCTGAGCATTTCGCTGGTCAACGCCGAAGACTCACCGCTGGAAGCTTCCTGCGAATTCCACCTGCCGCTGTGCGCCGGGCCGGAACACAGCGTGGCCGCGACCAAAAGCTTTATCGCCACCCTCAGCGCCAGCGCGCAATTGGTCGGCCACTGGAACCAGGAAGCCGACTTGCTGCAAGCCTGCCGCGCCTTGCCCGATGAGTTGCGTGCCGCTGCCAAACAGGATTGGAGCACCGCCATCGAGGCCTTGCGTGGCTGCCAGCAATTGATGGTGATCGGCCGCGGCGCCGGCTTTGCCGTCGCCCAGGAAGCCGCGCTCAAGCTCAAGGAAACCTCGGCGATCCAGGCCGAAGCCTTCAGCAGCGCCGAAGTGCGTCACGGGCCGATGGCCCTGATCGACGAGAACTACCCGCTGCTGATATTCGCCCCACGTGGCGCCGAGCAAGCCGGCCTGTTGAGCCTGGCCGCCGACATGCGCCAACGCGGTGCCCGCGTGCTGCTGGCCGCGCCGGACGACATCGCCGAACGCGACCTGACCCTGAGCCGCGCCGAACACCCAAGCCTGGACCCGATCCTGGCGATCCAAAGCTTTTACGTAATGGCCGCAGGCCTGGCGCAAGCTCGGGGCATGGACCCGGACCAGCCGCGCCACCTGAGCAAAGTTACCCGCACTCACTGAGTCGCGTTTTCCTGATGAGTACCGTGCCCATGTCCAACAAGAATAATGAATTAACCCTAAGCGCCCCACTCAGTGGCCCGGTGCTGAGCCTGGGCAACGTTCCCGACGAAGTGTTCGCCAGCGGCGCCATGGGCGACGGTATTGCCATCGACCCGCTCAACGATTGCCTGCATGCACCGTGTGACGGCGTGATCATCCACGTCGCCCGCACCGGGCATGCGCTGACGATTCGCGCCGAAAACGGTGCCGAGGTGCTGATGCATGTGGGCATCGACACAGTAGAGCTGAACGGCGAAGGGTTTGCGCTGCTGGTGAAGGACGGCGCGCGGGTCAGCAAGGGCCAGGCGCTGGTGCAGTTTGATTTGGACCGCATTGCACGCCAGTGCAAAAGCCTGGTCAGCCTGATTATTCTCACCAATGGCGAGCGCTTCGAGCTACGGCCGTTGGCAGGAAACACCGTCAAGGTCGGTGAGCCATTGCTGCAGATCGTGGCGCGCTCAACGGCAACGACGCAGGCGGCTGTGGATAACTCAGTCACCGAAGTCCGCGCCAGCGTGCGCATCACTCACCGGGGCGGTTTGCATGCGCGCCCCGCTGCGTTAATCCGCAAGACCGCGCAAGGCTTCAGCAGCCAGGCGCAGTTGCACTTCGCCGGTAAATCGGCGCCGTGCGACAGCCTGATTGGCTTGATGGGGCTGGGCATCGGTGAAGGCGACGAGGTGCGCGTTACCTGTCGCGGCAAGGATTGCGAGGCGGCGTTGCAGGCGTTGGTGGCCGCGCTGTCGGTGGCCGTCAGTGAAGAACACCATGCGCCAGTGGCCGTTGCTGCGCGCCGTGCAAATACCGAAGTTGGCGTACTGCAAGGCGTGTGTGCTGCACCGGGCCTGGTCTGTGGGCCGCTGTTCCGTCTTACCGGTATCGAACTGCCGGCAGACACCGGCAACCACTCGGCCGACGAACAACTGCAGCGGCTGGATGCGGCTCTTGAGCAAGTGCGCGGTGAGATCCGCACAACCCTGGACCACGCCCGCCAACGCAAACATATCGAAGAAGAAGAGATCTTCGCCGCCCACCTCGCCCTGCTCGAAGACCCAGCCCTGCTGGATGCGGCCACCGCTGCCATCGAGCAAGGCAGCGCCGCCACCCACGCCTGGCGCGACGCGATCCAGGCGCAATGCGCGGTGTTGCTGGCGCTCGGCAAGCCGCTGTTTGCCGAACGTTCCAATGACCTGCGGGACTTGCAGCAACGCGTGCTGCGCGCCCTGCTGGGTGAAACCTGGCACTTCGAATTGCCTGCCGGGGCGATTGTCAGCGCCCATGAACTGACGCCATCCGACCTGCTGCAGCTGAGCGCGCAAAACGCCGCCGGCATCTGCATGGCTGAAGGTGGGGCGACGTCTCATGTGGCCATTTTGGCGCGTGGCAAAGGCTTGCCTTGTGTGGTGGCGTTGGGCGCGGAAGTGCTCGATGTGCCGCAAGGCCAACGCGTGGTACTCGACGCGGTCAATGGGCGCCTGGAACTGGCACCCAGCGAAGCGCGCCACGCCGAAGTGCATCAGATTCGCGACGCGCAAAACGTCCGCCGCCAACAGCAACAGGCCCAAGCGCAACAACCGGCGCAAACCCGCGACGGCGTGAGCATCGAAGTGGCCGCCAATGTCGCCTCCAGTGCCGAGGCCCAAGTGGCCTTTGAAAACGGCGCCGATGGTGTCGGCCTGCTGCGCACCGAGTTCCTGTTTGTCGACCGCCGCACCGCGCCGGATGAACAGGAACAGCGCCAGGCCTATCAAGCCGTGCTGGATGCCATGGGCGACAAATCGGTGATCATCCGCACCATCGACGTGGGCGGTGACAAGCAGCTCGACTACCTGCCGCTGCCCGTGGAGGCCAACCCAGTGTTGGGCTTGCGCGGTATTCGCATGGCTCAGGTGCGCCCCGAACTGCTCGACCAGCAACTGCGCGCGCTGCTGCAAGTCAGCCCGCTGCAACGTTGCCGCATCCTGCTGCCGATGGTCAGCGAAGTGGATGAACTGCTGCAGATCCGCCAGCGCCTGGATGAGCTGTGTGCCGAGCTGGGGCTGACACAGCGCCCAGAGCTGGGCGTGATGATCGAAGTGCCCGCCGCCGCGCTGATGGCCGAGCAGTTGGCCAAACATGCGGACTTTTTGTCCATCGGCACCAATGACCTGTCCCAGTACACCCTGGCCATGGACCGCGACCACGCCGGCCTCGCCGCGCGGGTCGATGCCCTGCACCCGGCGCTGCTGCGGCTGATCGCGCAGACCTGCGCGGGCGCGGCCAAACACGGGCGTTGGGTGGGTGTATGCGGCGCGCTCGCGTCCGACCCGCTGGCCACGCCAGTGCTTGTCGGCCTGGGCGTCAGCGAGCTGTCGGTGAGCCCGCCGCAAATCGGAGAAATCAAGGACCGCGTCCGCCACCTGGACGCGGCTCAATGCCGGCAACTCAGCCAAAGCTTGCTCGACCTGAGCAGCGCCAAGGCGGTTCGCCAAGCCTGTCAACACCACTGGCCGCTGAGCTGAAAACAACAAGAATAGGGAGACACGCCATGTACCAACATTTTATCGAAGGCTTACAACGCCTGGGCCGCGCGCTGATGCTGCCGATCGCGATCTTGCCGATCGCCGGCCTCCTGCTGCGCCTGGGCGACACCGACTTGCTCAACATCGCGGTGATGCACGACGCCGGGCAAGCGATCTTCGCCAACCTCGCGCTGATCTTCGCCATCGGTATCGCCGTGGGCTTTGCCCGTGACAATAACGGCACGGCGGGTTTGGCCGGGGCGATTGGTTACCTGGTGATGGTCTCCACGCTCAAGGTGATGGACACCAGCATCAACATGGGCATGCTCGCCGGTATCGCCAGCGGCTTGATGGCGGGCGGGCTGTACAACCGGTTCAAGGACATCAAGCTGCCGGAGTACCTCGCCTTCTTTGGCGGGCGACGGTTTGTACCGATTGTCACCGGCTTTTCGGCAGTGGGCCTGGGCGTGATTTTCGGCCTGATCTGGCCGCCGATCCAGCACGGCATCAACAGCTTCGGCGTACTGCTGATGGAGAGCGGCAGCTTCGGCGCCTTCGTGTTTGGCGTATTCAACCGCCTGCTGATCGTCACCGGCCTGCACCATATCCTCAACAACATGGCGTGGTTCGTGTTTGGCACCTTCACCGACCCGACCACCGGCGCCGTCGTCACTGGCGACCTGACCCGCTACTTCGCCGGCGACCCCAAAGGCGGCCAGTTCATGACCGGCATGTTCCCGGTGATGCTGTTCGGCCTGCCCGCCGCGTGCCTGGCGATGTACCGCAACGCGCTGCCGGAACGCCGCAAAGTGATGGGCGGGATTTTCCTGTCGATGGCGCTGACCTCGTTTTTGACCGGCGTGACAGAGCCGATTGAATTCGCGTTCATGTTCCTTGCGCCGTTCCTGTACCTGATTCATGCGGTGCTCACCGGCCTGTCGATGGCCGTGACCAATATGCTCAATATCCACCTCGGTTTTACCTTCTCCGGAGGGTTTATCGACATGGTGCTCGGCTGGGGCAAGTCCACCAACGGCTGGCTGGTGTTCCCGGTGGGGTTGGCGTACGCGGTGATCTACTACAGCGTGTTCAACTATTGCATCCGCCGCTTTAACCTCAAAACTCCGGGGCGTGAAGATATCCAGGTGGTGCAGGCAGAAGCGATGAGTGATAACCAGCGCGCCAGTGCGTATATCCGCGCGCTGGGCGGTGCGGCTAACTTGCTGAGTGTCGGCGCCTGTACCACGCGCCTGCGCTTGGACATGGTGGATCGCAACAAGGCGGTGGATGCTGAGCTCAAGGCGCTGGGCGCCATGGCTGTAGTTCGGCCGGGCAATGGCGGCAGTTTGCAGGTAGTGGTTGGGCCGATGGCCGATAGCATTGCTGATGAGATTCGCTTGGCGATGCCTTCGTATGTTGCCGCTGCGCCTGTGACGGTCGCGCCTGTGGATAAACCAGTTGCGGTGAATGTGCAGGAAGCCGAGAAATGGCTGAGCGCCTTGGGTGGTCGAGGGAATGTGCGGCAGCTGGACGCCGTGGCGATGACCCGGCTGAGGGTGGAACTGGGGGATGATTCAGTGTTGTCGGAGGCTGACCTCACTGCGCTCGGTTGCCAAGGGGTGAGCCAGCTGGACAGCGGTGTTTGGCACTTGTTGATTGGTGACAAGGCCTTAGGTTTGGGTGAGGCTTTGGAGCGGTTGGTTACCCGCCCTATCAACGCCTGACCGATCGTTCCCACGCTCTGCGTGGGAATGCCGCCCAGGACGCTCCGCGTCCCGCCGTTGCGAACGGCTCAAGCCCTGCGCAAGGGTGGACGCGGAGCGTCACAGGATGCATTCCCACGCGGAGCGAGGGAACGATCAGCTAGCGGTGGGTGCTGGTACTTCGTGAAGATCCAATACCCGATCCACCATCAACTGAATACCTTCCAGCATCCGATGAATCCCCAACACCGCATCACGCTGCGGGCCGTCGATGTCAAACGCCAGATTGCCCGCCAGCGCCTGCACGGATGCCAGGTCTTGGGAGGCATTGGCGAGGAGGGTTTCGCTGTTCAGGTTGGGTAGTACGGTGAAGATTTGATCGGTGGGCGAATCACCAACCTGCTGGGATTCGGATTGAAACAAGGTTGAACCAGATCGCAAGTTTTCGCTGATCATCATAAAGCTCCAAACGTAATAGGCTCCTAGTGAAATTCAGGCTTGCAGTCCTGGTCACCACATTGGCAGCGACCCGAGAAGATTAGTGACGCCAGTTCCGAGGGACAACCTGAAAGGCCTGTGGGAAAGGTCTGAGGTGCCTGTCCCGACGTCTTCGCGAGCAGGTCGAATAGGCCTTAACCGACAACAAAAAACCCGCTGACCGAACCGGCCCAGCGGGTTTCTTTTATTCACAACCGGCGAATCAACACTCCAGCCGCATTACTTCGCCGCAATGCACTCGATTTCCATCCGGGCATCATAGGCCAACTGGTTACCGCCGAACGCGCTGCGCGCCGGGTAAGGTTTTTTGAAGTACTCCTTGTACACGTCATTGAAGGCTGGCCACTCTTTGATATCGGCCAGCATCACCGTGCACTTGACCACATCCTTGAGCTCGTAGCCGTTAGCCTTGAGCGTGGCTTTGATGTTGTCCAGGGCCTGGCGGGATTCCGGCACGATGCCGCCTGGCACCAGCTTGTTGGAGCCGGCTGCGTCACCGATTTCGCCCGAGGTGTAGAACACTTTGCCCACTCGTACACCATCGGAGAATGGCAGGTTGAAACGCCCCGAATCATAGAATTGGACATTGCTCTTGGCCTTGACTTCGGGTTTGCCAGCCCACGCGCCTCCGGCGCCGATCAACATAGCCGCCAGAGCACTGCCTGCGATCCACTGGTTTTTCTTCATTTAGGAACACCTTCTCGACTGGGTCTAAGCCCGAGACATCCACGCGCCCGCCGATGCGGATGCATTGTCTCGTAGCACCTGCGCGGCACACTACCGTCGCTGGCGACAAAGCCTCTGTAGGGGTTTTCTGTTTTCCAGGCACAAAAAACCCGCTGTCCGTGACGGCCCAGCGGGTTTCTCGTTTCATAGCTGCCGGATCAAAAGTCCGCCAACTGCCACACCTCATACGCCGGTGTTTCGTAGGGATGGCTGAGTTTCAACGCAGCCACAACCGCCACGATCAACTCATCCGCCACCACCAGCTCAACTTTCCATTCTTCCACCACTTCAACCTGGCCAACTTGCCCGATAAACGGCTGGCTGCCGTCCAACGCGCGAAACTGGCCCAGGCCCAGCACTTGCCAGGCGCAGCTGTCGTAGTGGCCGATGCGCCCGCCACCCGCTGCGAAGACGGCGGTTTTTACCGTCTCAACAAAGCTTGTGGGCACAAAGAAGCTGAGCTTGTACACCGCCTTAGTTCACCCACACGCGAGCGTTGCGGAACATGCGCATCCAGGCGCCGTCTTCGTTCCACTCTTCAGGGCGCCACGAGTTCTGCACGGCGCGGAACACACGCTCCGGGTGCGGCATCATGATGGTCACGCGGCCGTCGCGGCTGGTAAGGCCGGTGATCCCGCGCGGCGAGCCGTTCGGGTTGGCCGGGTAGCTTTCGGTGACCTTGCCGTGGTTGTCGACAAAACGCATGGCCACGCAGCCGGACAGGTCGGCTTCCAGCAACGCTTCTTCGCTGGAGAATTCCGCATGGCCTTCACCGTGGGCGATGGCGATTGGCATGCGCGAACCGGCCATGCCTTGCAGGAAGATCGAGTTGGATTCCTGCACCTGCACCATGGCGACACGGGCTTCGAACTGCTCGGAACGGTTACGCACAAAGTGCGGCCAGAACTCGCTGCCCGGGATCAGTTCGCTGAGGTTGGACATCATCTGGCAACCGTTGCACACACCCAGGGTGAAGCTGTCGTTGCGCTCGAAGAAGCCCTGGAACGCATCGCGCGCACGGCTGTTGAACAGGGCCGACTTGGCCCAGCCTTCACCGGCACCCAGCACGTCGCCGTAGGAGAAACCGCCACAGGCCACCAGGCCTTTGAACTCGTTGAGGTCAACGCGACCGGCGAGGATATCGCTCATGTGCACGTCGATCGCATTAAAGCCGGCGCGGTCGAACGCAGCCGCCATTTCCACCTGGCCGTTGACGCCCTGCTCACGCAGTACGGCAACTTGTGGGCGGATGCCTTTTTTGATGTAAGGCGCGGCGATGTCCTGGTTGACGTCGAAGCTGAGCTTGGTGCTCAAGCCCGGGTTTTCTTCTTCCAGGATTACGTCGAATTCCTGCTCGGCGCAGTCGGCGTTGTCACGCAGGCGCTGGATCTGGTAGCTGGTCTCGGCCCACTGGCGTTGCAGCAAGCGGCGCTGGCCGGCAAACACGGTGTCGCCGTTGAACGAGATGTTGATCTCGCCGTTGTTGATCGGCTGGCCGATCACCGCCACGCAGTCATCCAGGCCAGCAGCGCTGAACTGTGCGAGTACGTCTGGGGTGGCGTCCTGGCGAACCTGGATCACCGCGCCCAACTCTTCGTTGAAGAGGATGCCGTTGATTTCGGAGGCGTCCTCGGCAACGCTGTCGAGCACGATGTTCAGGCCGCAGTGACCGGCAAACGCCATCTCTACAACGCTGGTCAGCAGGCCACCATCGGAACGGTCGTGATAAGCCAGCAGGTGGCCGTCGGCATTCAGGCCCTGGATCACGGCGAAGAAGGCTTTCAGGTCTTCGGCGTCATCCACGTCCGGCGCGTGCTTGCCGAGCTTGCCGTGGGTTTGCGCGAGGATCGAGGCGCCCATGCGGTTCTGGCCACGGCCCAGGTCGATCAGGATCAGATCGGTGGTGCCCTTGTCCATGCGCAGTTGCGGGGTCAGGGTTTGGCGGATGTCGGTGACCGGTGCAAAACCGGTGACGATCAGCGACAGCGGCGAGGTGACGCTCTTGTCGGTGCCGTCTTCGTTCCAACGGGTGGCCATGGACATCGAGTCCTTGCCCACCGGAATGGTGATGCCCAGCTCCGGGCACAGCTCCATGCCGACAGCCTTGACGGTGTCGTACAGACGCGCGTCTTCACCCGGGTGACCGGCAGCGGACATCCAGTTGGCCGACAGTTTGATGTCAGACAGCTTGCCGATGCGGGAGGCGGCGATGTTGGTGAGGGTTTCACCAATGGCCATGCGGCCCGACGCCGGGGCGTCCAGCAGGGCCAGCGGCGTACGCTCGCCCATCGCCATGGCTTCACCGGTATAAACGTCGAAACTGGTGGCGGTGACGGCAACGTCGGCCACCGGAACCTGCCAAGGGCCAACCATTTGGTCACGGGCAACCAGGCCGGTGATGGTGCGGTCGCCGATGGTGATCAGGAAGCTTTTGCTCGCCACGGCCGGGTGGTGCAGCACGCGTTCGATGCTGTCGGCCAATTCCAGCGCGCTTGGGTCGAAGTCATCGCCCAGCTCGGCTTCACGTACCGCCGAACGGTGCATGCGCGGGGCTTTGCCCAGCAGCACTTCGAGTGGCATGTCGACCGGGCTGTTGCCGAAGTGGCTGTCGGTGACCGTCAGCTGTGGCTCGGCAGTGGCTTCGCCGACCACGGCAAATGGGCAACGCTCACGTTCGCAGATGGCCTGGAAGCGCGCGAAGTCTTCAGGGCCAACGGCCAGAACGTAGCGTTCCTGGGATTCGTTACTCCAGATTTCGTGCGGGGCCATGCCCGGCTCGTCGTTTGGAATGTTGCGCAGTTCGAAACGGCCACCACGCTCGCCATCGTTGACCAGTTCCGGGAAGGCGTTGGACAAACCGCCGGCGCCGACGTCGTGGATAAAGCTGATCGGGTTTTTGTCACCCAACTGCCAGCAGCGGTCGATGACTTCCTGGCAGCGGCGTTCCATTTCAGGGTTTTCGCGCTGTACGGAAGCAAAATCGAGGTCGGCCGAGCTGGTGCCGGTGGCCATGGAGGAAGCTGCGCCACCACCCAGGCCGATCAACATGGCCGGGCCGCCGAGCACGATCAGCTTGGAGCCGACCAGAATCTCGCCTTTCTTGACGTGTTCTTCACGGATATTGCCCATGCCGCCGGCCAACATGATTGGCTTGTGGTAGCCGCGCACTTCATCGCCACGCGGGGTGGTGATGGACTGTTCGAAGGTGCGGAAGTAACCGGTCAGCGCCGGACGGCCGAACTCATTGTTGAACGCGGCGCCGCCCAGCGGACCTTCGATCATGATGTCCAGCGCGGTGACGATGCGCTCAGGCTTGCCGTACGGTACTTCCCACGGCTGTTCGAAGCCCGGGATCTGCAAGTTGGATACGGTGAAACCGGTGAGGCCCGCCTTTGGCTTGGCGCCACGGCCGGTCGCGCCTTCGTCGCGGATTTCGCCGCCGGAGCCGGTGGCGGCGCCCGGGAACGGGGCAATCGCGGTCGGGTGGTTGTGGGTTTCAACCTTCATCAAGATGTGCACCGGCTCCTGCACCGCGCCGTACTGGCGGGTCTCAGGGTCGGGGAAGAAACGGCCGGCGACGGAGCCGACGATCACCGAGGCGTTGTCTTTATAAGCCGACAGAACGCCTTCGCTGTGCATCACGTAGGTGTTCTTGATCATGCCGAACAGGCTTTTTTCCTGGCTTTCGCCGTCGATGTCCCAACTGGCGTTGAAGATCTTGTGACGGCAATGCTCGGAGTTGGCCTGCGCAAACATCATAAGCTCGATGTCGTGGGGGTTGCGCTTCAAACCGTTGAAGGCGTCGACCAGGTAGTCGATCTCGTCTTCGGCCAGGGCCAGGCCCAGTTCGGTGTTGGCCTTCTCAAGGGCGGCGCGGCCACCGCCAAGCACGTCAATCGCGGTGAGCGGCTTGGGCTCGGCGTGACTGAACAGGCCGGCAGCCTGTTCCAGCTGGCTGACGATGATCTGGGTCATGCGGTCGTGCAGGCTGCTGGCGATCAGCTCGGCTTCGGCGTCGCTGAACTGGCCGGCAACGTAGAAAGCGATACCGCGCTCCAGGCGCTGGATTTTTTCCAGGCCACAGTTGCGGGCGATATCACTGGCCTTGCTCGACCAGGGCGAGATGGTGCCGAACCGTGGCAGAACCAGGAACAAGCGGCCATTAGGCTCTTGAACGGGAACGCTTGGGCCGTACTTCAGAAGGCGCGCCAGCACTTGCTGTTCGTCGGCGGTCAACACGCCGGTAACGTCGGCGAAGTGAGCAAATTCAGCATACAAGCCTGTAACCGCTGGAACCTTTTGGCTCAGTTGCTCAAGGAGTTTGCTGTGGCGAAAGGCAGAAAGGGCAGGAGCGCCGCGCAGGATCAACATCTTCGGGACAGCCTCGGGAAGGGGGTGTGCTTTGAGGCCGTGCATTCTAGCGTAAACCATCGCCAACGGCACCCGAAACGGCACGGCTGGCCGCTGCCGAACGTCAGTTGGCACGGTTTGCACAGTATCGGGGCGTTTTGCACAGGCTTGCGCGCAGTTATTTTAACCGTCATAAACCCTCGCCAACCCGCGTTTCTGCGGGCTGCAGCCCAGTTTTACGGGTGCTAGCAGACAAGTCCCCTGCTGTCGATATATGGCGCCGTGGGTCGTTTGCGTATACTGCGCAGATGTTCTCCCCTACTGCTTTGCGCCCGCGATGTGCCAAATGGCTCATCGCAACCGGACTCTTCCTGATGCTCAGCGCCTGTGTTGATAAACCCAGCACGCTCGAGCGAATCAAGGAGGATGGCGTATTGCGGGTGGTTACCCGGAACAGCCCGGCGACTTATTTCCAGGACCGCAACGGTGAAACCGGTTTCGAATACGAACTGGTCAAGCGTTTTGCCGATGACCTGGGTGTAAAGCTGGAGATCGAGACCGCCGACAACCTCGATGACCTGTTCGGCCAGTTGGGCAAACCCAACGGTCCGGTTCTGGCCGCCGCCGGCCTGGTCAGCAGCGAGCAACGCGCACAACAGGTGCGCTTCTCCCATCCTTACCTGGAAGTGACGCCGCAGATCATCTACCGCAACGGCCAGTCCCGCCCGACCACTGCGGCGGACCTGGCGGGCAAGAAGATCATGGTGCTCAAGGGCAGCACCCACGCCGAGCAACTGGCGGCGCTTAAAAAGCAGAACCCAGCGATTGAATACGAAGAGTCCGACGCCGTTGAGGTCGTCGACCTGCTGCGCATGGTTGATGAGGGGCAAATCGACCTGACCCTGGTGGACTCCAACGAAGTCGCCATGAACCAGGTGTACTTCCCCAACGTACGCGTAGCGTTCGACCTCGGCAATGCCAGCAACCAGAGCTGGGCCGTGGCGGCGGGCGATGACAACAGCCTGCTCAACGAGATCAACAGCTACCTGGACAAAGTTGAAAAGAACGGCACCCTGCAGCGTCTTAAAGACCGCTATTACGGGCATGTCGATGTACTCGGGTATGTCGGCGCCTACACTTTTGCCCAGCACTTGCAGCAACGCCTGCCCAAATACGAGAAGCACTTCCGGGCCTACGCCAAGGAAGAAAAAGTCGATTGGCGCCTATTGGCGGCCATCGGCTATCAGGAATCGTTGTGGCAACCGACCGTCACCTCCAAGACCGGCGTGCGTGGCCTGATGATGCTGACCCAGAACACCGCCCAGGCGATGGGCGTGTCCAACCGCCTGGACGCCAAGCAAAGCATCATGGGCGGCGCCAAATACCTGGCCAAGATCAAGGATGAACTGGACAACAGTATTGCCGAGCCGGATCGCACCTGGTTCGCCCTCGCCGCCTACAACGTTGGCACCGGCCATCTGGAAGACGCACGTACGTTGGCGAAGAAGGACGGCCTGAACCCGAACAAGTGGCTGGATGTGAAGAAGATGCTGCCGCGCCTGTCGCAGAAGCAGTGGTACAGCAAGACCCGCTACGGCTATGCGCGCGGCGGTGAGCCGGTGCACTTTGTGGCGAACATCCGGCGTTACTACGACATTCTTACCTGGGTGACCCAGCCGCAGCTGGAAGGCAACCAGGTGGTCGAAGGCAACTTGCATGTACCGGGTGTGGATAAGACCAAGCCGCCGGAAGAAAACCCGCAGCTTTAAGACACTCTCCCAAACACCCTAAGACTAATGTGGGAGCGGGCTTGTTCGCGAAAGCGGTGGATCAGTCGACACATCTGGTGACTGACACTCCCTCTTCGCGAGCAAGCCCGCTCCCACACTTGATATTTGTGACCTTAAAGGCCGGTGAGCAGATGCACTACGCCGCCCGTCAACACCATCACCCCCGGCACACCCGCCGCCTTTAACGCAGCCGCATCCACTCTCGTCGCATCCTGCAGTTGCACACGCACCCGTGTCAGCGCCACGCGTTGTTGTGACTTGAGGTTATCCGCGCCGCCCAGTGCACTCAGCACATCGGCCGACAACAGACTCGGTGTCTGTGTCGGTGTCGGCGCCACGACCGTCTCGGCAATCAAATCCGGGGTCAGGGCTTTCCAGAACGCGCGCTGTAATTTCTCGAACATGCTCAATGCTCCACAACAGGTGAGGTTTCAACCGTGGCCGCGTGATACAGACGCAACGCCTCGCGTACTTGGGCAGCTTCTTCCAGGCCCAGCACCTGACGGGCGATGATCTGGCAGTCGGCCAGGTCCAGCTCGCGCACGGTGGCCTTGATGGTCGGGATCAACGGTACGCTGACTGACAATTCATCCACGCCGAGCCCGATCAACACCGGCACGGCCAGCGCTTCAGACGCCAGCGCGCCGCACACACCGACCCACTTACCATGGGCATGCGCGGCCTTGACCGTGGTGGCAATCAGGCGCAGCACCGACGGGTGAAAACTGTCGGCCTGGCTGGCAAGCCGTGGGTGGTCGCGGTCCATGGCCAGGGTGTATTGGGTGAGGTCATTGGTGCCGATGGAGAAAAAATCCACATGCGGGGCGAAGATATCGGCCATCAACGCCGCCGATGGCACCTCGATCATGATCCCCAGCTTCGGCAACTCTTTGAGCCCCAGTGCCAGCGCTTCCTCCTCAAGCATCGTGCGCGCCAAGTGCAGCTCCGACAGCAGGCTGACCATCGGCAACATGATATGCAGCCGCGCAAAACCCGCGCTGGCGAGGATCGCGCGGAACTGTTCGCGCAACAGCTCCGGGCGCTCCAGGCACAGGCGAATACCGCGCAAGCCGAGGAACGGGTTGGTCTCGCTCTCCATCGGCACGTAGGCCAGCGGTTTGTCGCCGCCCACGTCCAAGGTGCGCACCACCAAATTGCGCTCCGTGCCCAGGGCGCGGGCGATAGCGCTGTAGGTGCCGGCCTGTTCTTCGGGGCTGGGCGCGCGGTTGCGGTCCAGGTAGAGGAATTCCGAACGCAGCAGGCCCACGCCTTCACCGCCCAAGCTCAGGGACTGTTCCACCTCCTGCAACGAAGCGACGTTGGCCGTGACCTCGACGTGGTGACCGTCGCGGGTGGTGGCCGGCAAAGCAGCCTGCGCCACTTCCCGCTGGCGCCGCAGAACTTGCTGTTGGCGGGCAACTTGCAGCTGCTCGATTTCAGCCAGGTCCGGGTCCAGGTGCAGCTCGCCTTTATCGGCGTCGAGCAGTACCTGCTTGCCGTTAGCCAGCGTCAGCACGTGCACCGGCACACCGCATATCGCCGGCAGGCCGAGTGCGCGGGCGAGTATCGCGACATGGCTGGTTGCCCCGCCACCGACAGTGACAAACCCCAGCACCTTGCGCGTGTCCAGGCTGGCGGTTTGCGACGGGGTCAGTTGCTCGGCAATCAGAATGGCTTGCTCGGGCAAGTCCCATGCACGGTCCTGGATACCGAGGATCAGCTTGAGCACGCGCTGGCCCACATCGGCCAAGTCCGCCGCACGTTCGGCGAGCAACGCGTTGCCCATTCCCTGGAACAAGGTGGCGGTGGCCACCGTGGCGCGGTTCCAGGCAAACGCAGCACTTTTGCCATTGGCCAGCTGGGCATGGGCTTGTTCGAGCAAGGTTGGGTCTTCGAGCAATTCCTGATGGGCGCGGAAGATCTCGGCCTGGGCACTGCCGACCGCCTTGGCTTGCAGGGCTTGCAGCGCTTCGGTTGCCGCCAGCAGGCCACGCTCCAGTGCGGCACGCTCGAGCGCTTCGCCACCACCGGCTTCGGCAATCTTCAATTCAGGCTCAGCCACTTGCACGACCTGGCCAAACGCCGAACCTGGGGATGCACACACGCCGTGCAGCAAGGTGGCCGATGACAACGGCGCGACAGGCTCCACCACCGCTGCAGTCGCCCCGACCGTCTCGCCACAGCCTTCGGCCAGCAACGCAACCAGTGCCTCGATCGCTGCGGCGGCATCGTCGCCCGCCGCGCTCACTTGCAAGGTATCGCCCTGCACGGTTTGCAGCGCCATGATCGCCACCAGCGACTTGGCGTTGGCGCTCTGGGTTTGCTTGTGCAGGTAAATGCTCGCGTTAAAACCCTTCGCCGCTTGGGCAAACACCGCAGCAGGGCGAGCGTGCAAACCGTTGGCGTTGGGCAATGTCAGGGGTTTGGAGAACAGTGCATCGCCCGCCTCCTCATCTACAGCAGCAGCGGCCTCCCCGGGTGAAACTCGCAACAGCGGCTGGCCCACATCCACCAGGCCACCGTCCGGCGTGAGCAGCGTAAACGGCTCACCACTGACCACCAGCATCAAGGTCAGCAAACTGCGTGCATGGAGCGCCACGTAGTCGGCATCGAATTCAATCAGCGGCTGCCCGACCTCCACCCGCTGGCCTTCCTGCACCAGCGGCGTGAAGCCCTGGCCCGCCAGGTTCACAGTGTCCAGGCCGATATGCATCAGCACTTGGACGCCGTTGTCGTCGGTAACGCTGACCGCATGACCACTGTCCTGGATACTGCTGATCACCCCGGCCAGCGGCGCGCAAAGGGTCTGCGAGGTAGGATCGATGCACAGGCCATCGCCGATCATGCGATTGGCGAACACTGGGTCGGGCACCTGATCCAGCGCCAGCAGCACACCGGACAGCGGCGCCAGCAGTTCCAGGGGTTGAGTTGTGGTCATGACTTCACCTGCTGTTTTGTTCTGTAAAAATCATTGAGCGAACGACGGTCCAAGGTGGGAGCTGGCTTGCTGAGGCGAGGGCGCTTGTCGAATCGTCGCACCGTCCCGCTGACTGCGCAGCAGTCTCCGGCTTTTTGGGGGCGCTTCGCACCCCAGCGCAAGCAAGCTTGCTCGCCACAACAAGCCCGCCCCCACATTGGGTTCGTGTTCATTTCCACCAGTATTCGACCTGCACACCCACATTCGAGCCATGCCGCGCCGTGCCGTAAGCGCCGGTGTCGGACAACGCCGAGCCCGCCGCCAGTTCATTCGCCGCGCGCTTGGCCGCTTCGTTCCAGGTTGCATAGGTGTAGTACAAACGCACTTCCGGCCGCGCCCAGAAATCCGGGCCGTTGGGCGACCAGGTTGGGGCGAAGGTAAATTTGCTCAGCTTGCGTGTACCGCCGGCCGCGTCGACCTGATCATGCCCAAGTTCGGTGACCAGTTTGAACTGTTCGCTGATGGCATACGCCGGGCGCACACCGATGGACATCCAGGTCTGGTCCTGGCTGCCGGGGCGAATATCTTTCTGGTACACCGCCTCCACCTGCCCGCCGAAACGCGGGGTCACCTGCCAGTCGAAAAACTCCACGGCGCGGTAGCTTTTGCTGCTGTTATCCAGGGCTGTATTACCGGTATAACCCAGGCCGGTGCCGGGGCCTTCGCCGTACTGCAAGGCGAACTTGTTTTTGCCACCGAGAAACGGTTTTTGCACATGCTGCGCCGTGATCGCCCACCCGCTGTTGGCGTCGCGGCCACCGGCTTTTTCGATGTAGCTCAAGCCGAACTCCAGCTCACCGCCAGGGTTGGTCTTGAAACCCGCCACGTTGAAGTCGTGGCGGGTGGCGTATTCCTTCTGGTACAGGTTGTCCTTGCGCGACAGGGCGTAGCTGTATTTGAGGTCGCCGATTTTCACGTCCTCGACACCGCCGCCCGTGGCACTCTGGTTCCAATAGTAGAAGTCGGAGATATGGATGTCGTTTCGTTTGTAGTAACGCCGACCGGCCCACACCGAACCCCCATTGAGGCCAGGCAGGTTGGACCACTGCGCATACATCTGTGGCATGCGCGCCGAGCCGTTGTCTTCGCCCTGGAACTTCAGGGCGCGGTCGTACTTGTTGTACAGCGATGCCATGGCATCGACGCTGAGCACCGAGCCGTCGTCAAGGGTCAGCAGGTCCTGGCGCAACTCCAGTTCGCCGTATTGCTCGCATTCGTTCCCCAAACGGTATTTGGATTGCGCCCCCGGCAGTTGGAAGCACTGCTGCTTGCCACTGCCCGTTGAAGTGCCCGCGCCGCTGCGCAAGTAACCGGCAAATTCCAGCGCCTGAGCGGCAAAAGGAGCAGTAAGGCATGAAGCAATGAGGCCCAGCTTTATTGTTGTTTTCATGTAGCACTCCGATATTTTTATTATGTTTTTTGAAGCGCCCCCGCACTCCCATACGGGGGTTACCGCGGGTCTCAGTCCTTGAGGTGCAGCACAAACGATTCGTAAGGTCGCAACACCAGCGTGCCGGCACGCACCGGGCAGTCGGGGTAGTTGCTGATCAGCAGGCGTTGCGCGCGCGCCGCGTCGATGACGCCTGGCGGCAGTTGGATTTCGCAGGGTGTGCCGTAAAAGTTGTTCAGCACCAGCAAGCGCTCGCCCTGCCCTTCGCGCAGGTACGCCCAGACCTGGAGATGGTCTTGCAGCAGTTGGCGATAAACACCTTCCTGAATCAGCGGCTCGTGGCGACGCAACTCAATCAGTGCGCGGTAGTGATGCAGCACCGAATCCGGATCATCCATCTGGCTTTCGACGTTGATCTGCGCCGCGTTGGCCGGGATACCAATCCACGGCTCGCCCGTGCTGAAACCGGCATTCGCCTGGTGGTTCCACTGCATCGGCGTACGGCCGTTGTCGCGGGACTTCTGCATGATCGCCGCCATGCTCGAGGCCTCGGACTCACCGGCATCGCGCTTGAGCCGGAAGATGTTCAGGGTCTCGACATCGCGGTACTGCTCGATCTTGTTAAAGCCCGGGTTGGTCATGCCCAGCTCTTCGCCCTGGTACACATACGGCGTGCCCTGGAGGAAGTGCAGCGCAGTGGCGAGCATCTTGGCCGAGACCACGCGGTGTTCGCCGTCGTCACCGAAACGCGAGACCACCCGAGGCTGGTCGTGGTTACACCAGAACAGCGCGTTCCAGCCGCCACCGGCCTGCATGCCCAGTTGCCAGTCAGAGAAAATCTGTTTGAGTTGCAGGAAGTCGAAGTCGGCCTTCACCCACTTTTGCAGGTTCGGGTAATCCACCTTCAGGTGATGAAAGTTGAAGGTCATCGACAGCTCTTTCGACGCCGGATTGGAGTAGCGAATACAGTGTTCCAGGCTGGTGGATGACATTTCACCGACGTTGATCAGGTCATGCCCTTCGAAGACTTCGCGGTGCATTTGCTGCAGGTATTCGTGCACGTTCGGGCCGTCGGTGTAGAAGCGGCGACCGTCGCTGTTGTCTTCCGGGAAATCGGCGGGCTTGGAGATCAGGTTGATCACGTCCAGGCGGAAACCGCCCACGCCTTTGTCGCGCCAGAAGCGCATCAGCTTGAACACCTCGGCGCGCACCTTGGGGTTGTCCCAATTCAGGTCGGCCTGGGTGTGATCGAACAGGTGCAGGAAGTACTGGCCGGTTTGCGCCTCGTATTCCCAGGCCGAACCGCCGAACTTGGATTCCCAGTTGTTCGGCTGGTCGCGCCAGATGTAGAAGTCGCGGTACGGGTTGTCGAGGCTGCTGCGCGCTTGCTGGAACCACTCATGCTCGATGGAGGTGTGGTTGACCACAATGTCGAGCATCAGCGTGATGCCGCGCTTGGCCGCCTCGCTGATCAGCAGATCGCAGTCGGCCATGGTCCCGTAGCTTGGGTCGATGGCGTAGTAGTCGCTGATGTCATAGCCGTTGTCGCGTTGCGGCGAGCGCAGGAACGGGGTGATCCACAGGCAATCCACGCCCAGCCATTTGAGGTAATCGAGTTTGTCCACGATGCCCAGCAGGTCACCGGTGGCGTTACCCGCGTGGCTATGGAAGCTTTTAGGGTAGATCTGATAGATCACCGAGTGTTGCCAGCTTTGCATGGGGACTCCTTCAGCTTGGAATACGATCAAATGTGGGAGCGGGCTTGCCCGCGAAAGCGATAGATCAGGCGACGCGATACCCGGGCTGAACAATCTTCATGCTCAACACACAGGTCAAAACAAACGGCACGACAATCGCGATCGACATCCCAATCAAAAACACCGGGATGAACTGCGGAATAATCGAGATAAAGCCAGGCAAGCCGCCCACCCCAATGGCAGAGGCCTGGACCTGGTTCATCGCCAGGAAAACACTGGCCATGGCCGAGCCGAGCAACGCTGAATAGAACGGAAACTTGAAGCGCAGGTTGATGCCGAACATCGCCGGCTCAGTGATGCCGAAGTAGGCGGAGATTGCGGAGGTGGACGCCATGCTTTTGTCTCGTGCATTGCGCGTCATGTAGAACACCCCAAGCGCCGCACTGCCCTGGGCCAGGTTAGACATGACGATCATTGGCCAGATAAAGGTGCCACCCTGAATGGCGATCAATTGCAGGTCCACGGCAAGGAACATGTGGTGCATGCCGGTGATCACCAGCGGTGCAAACAGCAGACCGAATATCGCCCCGCCCAACATTGGCGCCAGGTCGAACAGCGTGACCAAGCCTTGGGTGATCAGGATGCCGAGGTGACGGGTCACAGGGCCGATAATCGCCAGCGCCAGCACGCCCGTGACGACAATGGTGGTGATTGGAATCACCAGCAATTGAATGGCATTGGGTACACGCGCCTTCAGCCATTTCTCGATGACGCTCATGACATAGGCGGCCATCAGGATCGGCAGTATTTGCCCCTGATAGCCCACCTTCTCGATTTTGAACCAGCCGAAAATATCGAAGTACGGCATGCTCTGGCCATCAAGCCCGCTGACCGCCTTACCGTAGTTCCAGGCATTGAGCAGGTCCGGGTGCACCAGCATCAGGCCGAGCACGATGCCGAGGATTTCACTGCCGCCAAACCGCTTGGCCGCCGACCAGCCCACCAGCGCGGGCAGGAACACAAACGAAGTGTTGGCCATAAGGTTGATCAGGCTCCACACCCCGTCCAGGTTCGGGTAGGCCTCCAGCAAGGTCTTGTCCGCGATGAACATGCCCTTTGCGCCCATCAGGTTGTTCACACCCATGAGCAAGCCGGCAATGATCAGCGCCGGCAGGATCGGCATGAACACATCGGAGAACACCCGCACCAGGCGCTGCATAGGGTTGATCTTGTCAGCGCTTTTCTTTTTCACGTCGGCGATGGTGGAGGCGGCAAGACCGGTCTGCTCGCGCAAGGCGGCGTAAACCCGCTCCACTTCACCTGGGCCGATAACGATCTGGAACAGGCCGCCGGTAAAGAACGAGCCCTTGACCAGATCGACCTGGTTCAGCGCACTGCTGTTGACCAGGCTCGGGTCCTTGAGCGCCAGGCGCAGGCGCGTCACACAATGGGCAGCTTGTTCAAGGTTGTCGCTGCCCCCGAGGTTCTCGAGAATCTGGCGGGCAATATTCGAATAGTCGTGGCTCATGCTTGGTTTCCACTTTGATTTTTTTATTTGGGGGCAGTCATTGGCAGCACGCCGAGGCCAAACGTACTCGTCTGTACGAGTTAAATCAACAACTCGTCTGTACGAGTCACAAATTGTTTATATTTCTGAACTTTGAGTCAGACATTTCCTTTTGTGCCACGTGGGTCCAATGGACAAATTTCACCTCTGCCACTAAGGTTCCTGCCTTGAACTGCGCAGTTCACCTTCATCACGTCGGGCATAGAGCCAAACCATGAGCAAATACAACCAGATCTATACGGATCTGCTTGCCAGCATCACCACTGAACGCCTGCAACGGGGCACGCGCCTTCCCTCCGAAACCGAACTGATGGACGCCTACCAAGCCAGCCGTGGCACCGTGCGTCGTGCAATCGAGCAGTTGCAGGAGCGTGGGTTTGCACAAAAAATCCACGGCAAGGGCACCTTTGTGTTGTCGCCAAACCCCATCGAGTTCCAACTGGGTGGCATCGTCAGCTTTCACGAAACCCACGCAGACCTGGGCGATGACGTGCGCACCGACGTCGTCGAATTCAGCCAGTTCGCGTTGGAAGGTTCACTGCTGGCTCATATCGAAGCCGAACCCGGCACCCTGATCACGCGGATCAAACGGGTACGGCGCATCGGCGGCAAACGGGTGATCCTCGACATCAACCACTTCGTCGCCGACCTGATCCCAGGCCTGGACCGCTCGATTGCCGAGCAGTCGATCTATGCGTTTATCGAAGACACCTTGCAGCTGCAGATCAGCTACGCGCAGCGCACCATCGAAGCCCTGCCCCGCAGCAAAGACGACCAGGCACACCTGGACCTCGATGGGCAAAGCCATGTGATCGTGGTGAGCAACCAGACGTTTTTGCAGGACGGGCGGCAGTTCGAGTACACCGAATCGCGGCATACGTTGGATAAGTTTTACTTTTCGGATATTGCGCGGCGCTGAGGCGAAAAAGGACAAACACCGTGAATATCCCCAGCAAGTGGCGCGAACAGTTCCCGCAGGCGTTGATTGAGCAACAGGCCATCGGTGAATCGCGGGCGGACGTGTTTCGCCTGCGCCAGAGCGGTGGAGCAGACCTGTTCCTGAAGGCCAAGCCTGTGGACGAGTTCGGCGAACTTGCGCACGAAATCGAGCGCCTTCGGTGGCTCCAGCAGGTTAATTTGCCCGCGCCCGTGGTGCTGGCCGAGCTGACAGAAAACCACCACCACTGGCTGCTGATGACCGCCGTACCGGGGCAAGATCTGGCCAGCGCCAACACGCTGCCTGCCGCGCAGACCATCGACATTCTGGCGACAGCCCTGCATACCTTGCACCAGATACCCCTCGCGCAATGCCCCTTCGATCACACCCTTGAACAGCGCATCGCGCTCGCTCGGCAGCACGTCAGTGCCGGGCTGGTCGATGAGACAGACTTCGACGACGAACGCCTCGGGCGCAGCGCCGAGGATGTGCTGGCCGAACTCTTGTCGACCCAGCCCAACACCCACGACCTGGTGGTGGCCCACGGTGACGCCTGCCTGCCAAATTTCATGGCGCAAGGCGGCCGTTTCAGCGGCTTTATTGATTGCGGACGCCTTGGCATCAGCGACCGCTATCAAGACCTGGCCCTGGCGGCACGCAGCGTCGAACGTAACGCTGGGCCGGAATGGGTAAAGCCATTCTTTGAGCTTTATGGGGTTGAGCCTGATGAGCAGCGAATGAGGTTTTACTGCCTGTTGGATGAGTTTTTCTAAACGCCTGACGCCTGAAACGCAAAACCCCGGCACATGGCCGGGGTTTTGTTATTTAGCGTTTACCTGCTAGCGCAGGATCATTCCCACTCAATCGTCGCCGGCGGCTTGCTCGACACGTCATACGTCACGCGCGAGATACCTTCGATTTCATTGATGATACGGCCGCTGACGGTTTCCAGCAGTTCGTACGGCAGGTGCGCCCAACGGGCGGTCATGAAGTCGATGGTTTCTACGGCACGCAGGGCCACGACCCACGCGTAACGACGACCATCGCCTACAACGCCAACCGATTTCACCGGCTGGAATACCACGAACGCCTGGCTGACTTTGTGATACCAGTCGGCCTTGCGCAGTTCTTCGATGAAGATGTGGTCGGCGCGACGCAGCAGGTCGGCGTATTCCTTTTTCACTTCACCGAGGATGCGCACGCCCAGGCCCGGGCCTGGGAATGGGTGGCGGTAGACCATGTCGTACGGCAGGCCGAGTTCCAGGCCCAGGCGGCGGACTTCGTCTTTGAACAGTTCGCGCAGCGGTTCTACCAGCTTGAGGTTCATTTCCTCAGGCAGGCCACCCACGTTGTGGTGGGACTTGATCACGTGGGCCTTGCCGCTCTTGGCGCCGGCTGACTCGATCACGTCTGGGTAGATGGTGCCCTGGGCGAGGTACTTGATGTTGTCCAGGTGTTTGGCCTGGGCATCGAAGACGTCGATGAAGGTGCGGCCGATGATCTTGCGCTTCTTCTCCGGGTCGGACTCGCCGGCCAGGTTGTTCAAGAACTGATCTTCAGCGTTGGCGCGGATGACCTTGACGCCCATGTTCTCGGCGAACATGGCCATCACTTGCTCGCCTTCGTGCAGGCGCAGCAGGCCGTTGTCGACGAACACGCAGGTCAGCTGGTCGCCGATGGCTTTGTGCAGCAGCGCGGCAACCACGGAGGAGTCAACGCCGCCGGACAGGCCGAGCAGCACGTTGTCGGTGCCGACTTGGGCGCGCACGTTGGCGATGGCGTCTTCAGCGATTTTCGACGGGGTCCACAGCGCTTCGCACTGGCAGATGTCGAGGATGAAGCGCGACAGGATGCGCCCGCCTTGCTTGGTGTGGGTCACTTCCGGGTGGAACTGCACGCCGTAGTAGCCGCGCTCGTCGTTGAACATGCCGGCGATCGGGCAGCTCGGGGTGCTGGCCAGGATGTGGAAGTCTTCCGGCATCTTGGTGACCTTGTCACCGTGGCTCATCCACACGTCGAGGCCGAACAGGCCGTCTGCGTCGATGTGGTCTTCGATGCCGTCCAGCAGGCGGCTCTTGCCGACCACGTCCACGCGGGCATAACCGAATTCACGCAGCTCGGAACCTTCAACCTTGCCGCCCAGTTGCTCGGCCATGGTCTGCATGCCGTAGCAGATACCGAAGACAGGCACGCCCAGGTCGAATACGGCTTGCGGGCAGCGCGGGCTGTTGGCTTCGTGCACGGACTCGGGGCCACCGGCGAGGATGACGCCTTTAGGTGCGAATTCGCGGATCGCTTCGTCATCCATGTCGAACGGGTGCAGTTCGCAGTACACGCCGATTTCACGCACGCGGCGGGCGATCAGCTGGGTGTACTGGGAACCGAAGTCGAGGATCAGGATGCGGTGGGCGTGAATGTCGAGGGCCATGAAGTCAGTCTCGTCTAATGAATCAGAAACAACTCGGGGCTGAAAGAACAGCCCCGGTTACTTAACGTTTTGCTGGAAGCCTCAACCTACGCGGTAGTTTGGCGCTTCCTTGGTGATCTGCACGTCGTGGACATGGGATTCAGCCATGCCGGCGCCGGTGATCCGTACGAACTCTGGCTTGGTGCGCATTTCTTCGATGTCGGCGCTGCCGGTGTAGCCCATCGAGGAACGCAGGCCGCCCATCAGTTGATGGATGATCGCGCTGAGGGTGCCTTTGTACGGCACACGGCCTTCGATGCCTTCCGGTACGAGCTTCTCGGCGCCTGCCGAGGAGTCCTGGAAGTAACGGTCGGAGGAACCTTGCGCCTGGGACATGGCGCCCAGCGACCCCATGCCGCGGTAAGCCTTGTACGAACGGCCCTGGAACAGTTCGATTTCGCCTGGCGCTTCTTCAGTACCGGCGAACATCGAGCCCATCATTACGCAGGAAGCACCGGCTACGATGGCCTTGGACAGGTCACCGGAGAAACGGATGCCGCCGTCGGCGATCAACGGTACGCCTGTGCCTTCAAGGGCAGCGGCGACGTTGGCGATGGCGCTGATTTGCGGCACGCCCACACCGGCGACGATACGCGTGGTGCAGATCGAGCCAGGGCCGATACCGACCTTGACCGCGTCGGCGCCCGCTTCGGCCAGGGCCTTGGCGGCTGCGCCGGTGGCGATGTTGCCGCCGATCACTTGTACGTCAGGGAAATTCTGTTTAACCCAGCGAACGCGGTCGATCACGCCTTTGGAGTGGCCGTGAGCAGTGTCGACCACTACCACGTCAACACCGGCAGCGACCAGGGCCGAAACGCGGTCACCGGTGTCTTTACCGGTGCCGACCGCAGCGCCGACGCGCAGACGACCTTGGTCGTCCTTGCTGGCCAGCGGGTACGCCTTGGCTTTTTCGATGTCGTTGACGGTCATCATGCCTTTGAGGGCGAATTTGTCGTCGACGATCAGCACGCGTTCGATGCGGTGCTTGTGCAGCAGCTCGCGCACATCGTTCTTGTCGGCGCCTTCCTTGACAGTGACGAGACGCTCTTTAGGCGTCATCACTTCGCGGACAGTGACTTCAAGACGGTTCTCGAAACGCACGTCACGGGAAGTGACGATGCCGACCAGGTCGCCATCGTGCAGCACCGGAACGCCGGAGATGTTGTGCAGGCGGGTCAGGTCGAACAGATCGCGCACGGTGGCGTCGGCTTCGATGGTGATTGGATCTTTCACCACACCGGCTTCGTAACGCTTGACCTTGCGCACTTCGGCAGCTTGCTGCTCGATGGTCATGTTCTTGTGGATGATGCCGATGCCGCCTTCCTGAGCCATGGCAATTGCCAAACGGGCTTCGGTGACGGTGTCCATGGCAGCGGAAACCAGGGGAATATTCAGCTCGATGCCACGGGTTAGGCGGGTCTTGAGACTGACTTCGTTAGGAAGCACCTCGGAATAACCGGGCACTAAGAGAATGTCGTCGAATGTCAGAGCTTCTTGGCTGATACGCAGCATCGCGGGGGCTCCCGAGCGGGAAAATGGAAGCGCGCCATTATATACATGCACCCTGTCGGGCTCAATGTAAAACTCTGACAAACTTGGTAATACTGATAGATGGATAATTGATCGTTCCCACGCTCTGCGTGGAAACGCCTCCCTGGACGCTCCGCGTCCTGCCCCAGCGCAAGGGCGACACGGAGCGTCACGGAATGCATTCCCACGCAGGAGCGTGGGAACGATCGGGTTAAAGCTCGACTTTGACCCAACTCATCTTCTGGTCCAGCCAGTCGGCAAATTCGTCGATAAAACTCTGCTTGAACCCCGCCTCCGCCCAGTTGTTGAAGATGAAACCCAGGTTGGAAAACCCGCATTCCTGCAGGAACAGAAACCCATTGATGTCATCTTCGTGCCCACACAGCGGGCAGGTGAAGTTGTCGGTATGGCCGGGCATCCAGTCTTCCAGGCTTTCGAACAGCGCCTCGCCGACTTCCTTGAGGCATTCCGGGCAGCCGGCTTCTTCGAGAAAGCCTTTGGCCGGTGTATAGATGCAGCGTTTGTAGATGATCTCCAGGCCATTGATCGGCTCGTTGAACGGCAGCGCCTCAGGGTGCAGCACCACGGCGCGAGCGCCGTCGGCCAGTGCGTAAGCCATGCGGTTGCCGGTGCGCCCGCAGGTGGTCAATTCTTCCTTGATGATGTTCTTGCGCACCAGCCAACGCACGATCGCCCGGGCGCGGGGTTCGTGGACGGGCAAGGTGGAGATTTTCGGGACAAGGATGCTTTGGGAGTTCATGGGAGTCCTGCGGTGTGGCGCCTGGCGCTTTCGCGAGCAAGCCCGCTCCCACATTTTGATTTGCGAACACAGTCAAATTTGGGAGCGGGCTTGCTCGCGAAGAGGCCCTGAAGGCTGGCAGCTTAATCCCTGAAGAAATCAGGTCAAGTGCTCAAGTACCGCCCGATCAACGCAATGCCACTGGCCAACACCAACCACGTCACCAACCGCACAAAAGCCTCACGGGACATGCGCATCGTCAGCCTGCGCCCAACCCACAGCCCCAGGGCCATCGTCGGTAACAAGCACAGCGCCAACATCAACAGCGGCCAATCAGCGTATACCCCGGCAATCAGGAACAGGCTCAAGCGCACCACCGTGCTGCAACTGATCAACGCACTCTGGGTCGCGCGCGCCGCCTCTTTGGGCAAACGGCTGTTCAGATAGATCGCATATAAAAAGCCGCCGCTGCCAAACAGCGCACCAAACAAGCCGCCAACGGTGCCCATGGGAACCGACCAGCCCGCCGCCAACTGCGTCGGCCGCGCTGTCACCGCCAGGCTGTAAATCGCGTAGGCGCTGATAAACAGCCCCATCAGGAGTAGCAACAGGTCCGAATGCAGGTTAAGCAAAAACACCACGCCGAGCGTGCAGCCAATTGCCATGCACGGCAGCAATCGCAACAGCTCTGGTTTATTTACCTCCCGTCGCGATCGCAGCAAGTTGCCAAAGGCGGCGACAAAATCCAGCAACACCAGCAGCGGGATGATTTTCGACAACGGCATAAACACAATCAGAATCGGCCCCGCGACCAGCGCCGTACCAAAACCTGCGATACCAAACACGATGTACGCCACGACGATGCCTAGGCCAATCACCAGCCAATCAACGCCGCCAAACGACCCCTGACTCATCAGCTCAACCGGGTTCATGGGCACGTCCTTGAAAGAGATGGCCATCACTTTAGCTATCGGTGAGTGTTGCGACTAATATCTTCAAAGCCCTCCACCCATCTCGAAAAGGCATGACGCGTGATTTCCACTCGCCAACTGCGCTACTTCGTCGAAATCGCCGACAGTGGCAGCTTCAGCGCTGCGGCCGAGCGCTTATTTGTGGCGCAATCGGCCCTGAGCCGACAGATCAAAGAGCTGGAAAACCAGCTGCAAACGCCACTGTTCGAACGTACCGCGCGTCAACCTCGGCTGACGGCAGCCGGTGAGGCCTTTTATCCACGGGCGCGCAACCTGCTGAGTGAGTTGCTCAAGGCCAGCGAAATGGCCACGCAAGTCGGCAATGGCCAACTGGGCACGCTGCGCCTGAGCCATTCGAGCACCGTGCCGATGAGCGGGCACTTGCTGCAAGGCATCAGTACTTGGCTTGAGCGCTGCCCCGGCGTGTCGATGGATATCGTCAAACTGTCCTCCGAAGCGCAGCTTGAGGAGATTGCTGACGGTCGCCTGGAAGTCGGGCTGTTGCGCTTGCCGGTGTTGCGCCAACGTGAAGGCGTACGCGTGGTGCCTTTATACAGTGAGGCGTTGCTGCTGGCGGTGCCACCGAACCACCCGCTGGCACGCAGCAATACGCCGGTGGAACTGGCGCAACTCAAGGACGAAGCGTTTATCTCGATTCCCCATCCGCAACGCGGCGGCTTGAGCTATCTGTCAGCCGAGTTGTGCATGCGTGCAGGATTTTTCCCCAAGGCCGCGCGGGTGATGTCACGCAAGACCACGCAGCTGCAATTGATCCAGGCCGGCTTCGGTATTGCCTTGTTACCAAAATCCATGCAGGACATCGCCCCCGCCAACGTGCACTTTTTGCCCCTGGCCGACCCGGGCTGCCTCAGCACTGTGGCCTTGGCCTGCGCGCAAACGCCAAGCGCGCTGGTCGAGCAATTCTGCCAAACCTTGCACGAATGCCTATAAACTGCCGCCCATGATTAAAGATCCTTTTGCCCGTCTGGGCCTGGACCGCGAAGTCCTGACTGTCAGCCAGCTCAACGGCCGCGCGCGGGTGTTGCTGGAAGACGTGTTCACCAATATCTGGGTCGAAGGCGAAATCTCCAACCTCGCCCGCCCGGCCTCCGGCCATGTGTATTTCACCCTCAAGGACAGCGGCGCCCAGGTGCGTTGCGCGTTGTTCCGCAACAATGCCGCGCGGGTGCGCCAGGCGTTGAAGGATGGCTTGGCGGTCAAGGTGCGCGGCAAGGTCTCGCTGTTCGAGGGCCGTGGCGACTACCAGCTGATCCTCGACACCGTGGAGCCTGCCGGTGATGGCGCGCTGCGCCTGGCCTTCGATGCCTTGAAGGAAAAGCTCAGCGCCGAAGGCCTGTTCAGCGCCGAGCGCAAGGTGCCGCTGCCGGCGCACCCTCGGCGCATTGGCATTATCAGTTCGCCGACGGGCGCGGTAATCCGCGACATCATCAGCGTGTTCGGCCGCAGGGCGCCGAACGTTGAACTGACATTGATCCCTACGGCGGTCCAAGGCCGCGAAGCCGTGTCGCAGATTGTGCGCGCTCTAAAGCTGGCCGATGCGCGAGGTTTTGATGCGCTGATCCTGGCGCGTGGCGGTGGTTCGCTGGAAGACCTGTGGTGCTTCAATGAAGAAGCCGTGGCGCGCGCGGTAGATGCCTGTGTCACGCCGATCGTCAGCGCCGTCGGCCACGAAACCGATGTGTCGATCTGCGACTTCGTCGCCGACGTGCGCGCGCCTACACCCTCCGCTGCCGCCGAATTGCTCGCACCCGACGCCAGCCACTTGGTGCGCCAAGTCGAAAACCTGCACCGCCGCCTGGTGATGCTGATGCGCAATCGCCTCAGCCACGACCGGCTGCGCCTCGAAGGCATGGCCCGCCGCCTGCGCCACCCCGGCGAGCGCCTGCGCCAACAGGCCCAGCGCCTGGACGACCTGGACATGCGCATGCGCCGTGCCTTCGAGCGCAGCCTCAATACCCGCCGCGAGCGCCTGATCCGCCTGGAAACCCGCCTCGCCGGCCAACACCCCGGCCGCCAACTGGCCCTGCTCCGCCAACGCCTGGACAGCCTCGCCGAACGCCTGCCGCGTGCCATGCGCGAAGGCCTCAAGGCGCGTCGCCTGCAACTGCAAAGCCAGGTGCAGACGCTGCAGGTGGTCAGCCCGCTGGCGACCTTGGGCCGTGGCTACAGCATCTTGCTGGACGAACGCGGCCAGGCGATTCGCAATGCCGCGCAAACCCACACCGGCCAGCGCCTGACCGCGCGCCTCGGTGAAGGCCAATTGCAGGTTCGGGTGGAAGATAACCACCTGACGCCCGTCACCCTTTCGTTATTGGATTGATTGATGCCTCGTCTATTTAGCCTGCTGATGCTGATGTGCCTCACCTTCAACGCCCACGCCGACAGCTACATTACTCGGCTGCTGAACAAGCCGGTGCCGGGTGGCGTCGCCGTGGTCGACCTGGGTGCTTCAGCCACCGCGCCCAAGGCCACCTACCAGAATCGACCGGTATTAGTGGTCAAGGAACAGAACAATTGGCTGGCGATTGTCGGGATTCCGCTGACGGTTAATCCCGGCACCCAGCGCATCACCAGCGGCGGGCAAAGCCTGCCGTTTGTGGTGGGCTTCAAGAAATACCCCGAGCAGCACATCACCCTGAAAAACAAAAGCCAGGTGAACCCGGCCCCGGCGCAACTTAAACGCATCGAGGGCGAGCTGGCCGTGCAGCTCAAGGCTTACCGCAGTTTCAGCCCGAACACGCCGAGCAACCTGCTGTTGGACAAGCCGGTCAACGGGCCGCTGTCGAGCAAGTTTGGCGTGCGTCGGTTCTTTAACGGCGAGGAACGCAACCCCCATTCAGGCCTGGACTTCGCCGTCGGTGCCGGCACGCCGATCAAGACCCCTGCGGCGGGTAAGGTGATCCTGACCGGTAATTACTTTTTCAACGGCAACACCGTGTTCGTCGACCATGGCCAGGGCTTTATCAGCATGTTCTGCCATATGTCGAAGATCGACGTGAAGGTCGGTGACCAACTGCCACGCGGTGCCGTGGTGGGCAAGGTCGGTTCGACCGGCCGTGCGACGGGGCCGCATATGCATTGGAACATCAGCCTTAACGATGCGCGGGTCGACCCGGCGATCTTTATTGGCGCGTTCCAGCCCTGATATAAATATTGAACATACCGGCCTCATCGCGGGCAAGCCCGGCTCCCACAGGTGATCGCGATTCCCTGCGGGAGCAGGGCTTGCCCGCGATGGCGTCAGGTCTGCCAACACAATTGCGCCCCCAATAAAGGCCACGCAATTAAAAACAACTCTCAGCTAAAAACCCGCCATAAAATCTCGCACACCCGCCAGATAGCAGAACTTATCTCAATTTTTCTCGACTGCTTGCCATCTTTCACCTCTGCGGTTAGGGTTGAGCTTATGAAAACCTCTCACACCCTCATTCAGCTCCGCCAGCACCGCAGCCTGTGCCTTGTCAGCGCACGACTGCCAGGCTGAATCGATCTGCCTCGTCTCTACGCTTTATCCCTAAAAACAGTTCTACGGCAGGCCGCCTTTTCTCGGCCCCTACAACAAAGGATTTCCCGATGAGCATGCTCAAAGACCCGTCTTCGAAGTACCGCGCGTTCCCGACCATTGATATCCCGGACCGCACCTGGCCGTCGAAAAGCATCACCGAAGCGCCGATCTGGTGCAGCTCCGACCTGCGTGATGGCAACCAGTCGCTGATCGAGCCAATGGATGCGGTGAAAAAGCTGCGCTTCTGGAAGACCCTGGTTGCGGTGGGCGTGAAGGAAATCGAAGCCTCGTTCCCGGCCGCTTCGCAAACCGACTTCGACTTCGTGCGCACCCTGATCGAAGACAATCACATCCCCGCGGACACCACCATCCAGGTGCTGACCCAGGGCCGTGAAGACCTGATCGCACGCACGTTCGAATCCCTGCGCGGCGCCAAAAAGGCCATCGTGCACTTGTACAACGCCACCTCGCCGAGCTTCCGCCGCATCGTCTTCAACCAGGACAAAGACGGCATCAAGGCCATCGCGGTCAACGCGGCCAAGCTGTTCGTCAAGTACGCCGCCCAGCAGCCGGAAACCCAGTGGACCTTCGAATACTCCCCGGAGACCTTCAGCGCGACTGAGCTGGAGTTCGCCAAGGAAGTCTGTGACGCGGTGATCGAGGTGTGGAACCCGACGCCTGAGCACAAGATGATCCTCAACCTGCCAGCCACGGTTGAATGCGCTACGCCGAACATCTATGCCGACCAGATCGAGTGGTTCGGTCGCCATATCAACCGTCGTGACAGCGTGATCATCAGCCTGCACACCCACAACGACCGCGGCACCGGCGTGGCCGCCACCGAGTTGGGCCTGATGGCAGGCGCCGACCGTGTCGAAGGCTGCCTGTTCGGCAATGGCGAGCGTACCGGTAACGTCGACCTGGTCACCGTGGCACTGAACATGTACACCCAGGGCCTCGACCCGCAGCTGGACTTCTCGGATATCGACGGCGTGCGCAAAGTCGTCGAGGAGTGCAACCAGATCCAGGTGCACCCACGTCACCCGTACGTTGGCGACCTGGTGCACACCGCGTTCTCCGGCTCGCACCAGGACGCGATCCGCAAAGGCTTTACCCAGCAGAAAGCCGACGCGCTGTGGGAAGTGCCGTACTTGCCGATCGACCCGGCCGACATCGGCCGCAGCTACGAGGCAGTGATTCGCGTGAACAGCCAGTCGGGCAAAGGCGGCATCGCCTACCTGCTGGAGCAGGAATACGACATCAGCCTGCCACGCCGCATGCAGATCGAGTTCAGCCAAGTGGTACAGGCTGAAACCGACCGCGTGGGCCTGGAGATGACTGCACCGCAGATCTACGCCTTGCTGCAGCGTGAATACCTGCAAGCCAACACGCCTTACGCGCTGGTCAGCCATCGCCTGCAGGAAGAGAACGGCAACAGCTTTGTCGAGGTGGAAGTCTCGGGCAAGGGCCAGGGCGAAACCAACCTGCACTGGAAAGGCAAAGGCAACGGCGCCCTGGAAGCACTGGTGGCTGGCCTGCCGATTGGCGTGGAAATCATGGACTACAACGAACATGCCATCGGTGCGGGCACCAACGCCAAGGCGGCGGCCTATATTGAACTGCGCGTGAACGGCGAGCGCCCGGTGCATGGCGTGGGCATTGATGAAAACATCACCACGGCGAGCTTCAAGGCGCTGTTCAGTGCGCTGAACCGTTCGTTGAGCCAGTTGGAAGCGAAAGCGGCGTAAGCTGATTCGCAGCAATGCAAAAGGCCCCTGGGCGAGAACTCAGGGGCTTTTTTGTTGGGCGCAAGATTTGTGTTGTCAGTAAGCGCCTCTTCGCGGGCAAGCCCGCTCCCACATTTTGATTTGTGAACACAACTAAATGTGGGAGCGGGCTTGCTCGCGAAGGCGGTGTATCAGACGAACTCAAAGCGATCGGCATCCAAATTCGCCGGAAACTTGCTGCGATACGCCGCCAGCTCAGCGGCCTCCAGGCACACTTGAAACACCCCATCCGCCTCCCCTGCACTCAGCAAAGTCTCACCCTGGAAATCCAGCACCTGGCTGTCCCCGGTGTAGGCAAAGCCTTTGCCATCGGTGCCCACCCGATTCACCGCCGCCACGTAGCACAGGTTCTCGATGGCTCGCGCCGGCAATAAACGGTTCCAATGATGGCGCCGCGCCCCCGGCCAGTTGGCCGTGTACAGCAGCAAGTCAGTGTCCTGGGCATCACGGCTCCACACCGGAAAGCGCAGGTCGTAGCAAATCAACGGCCGAATGCGCCAGCCCTTCAGTTCGAACTGCACCTGACGCTCGCCCGGTGTGTAGTGGTCGTGCTCGCCCGCCATCCGGAACAGGTGGCGCTTGTCGTAATGCAACACCTCGCCGTCCGGCCGCGCCCACAGCAAGCGGTTGCGATGGCTGCCGTCGGCGGCCTGGATAATCACGCTGCCGGTGATTACCGCGTCGTACTTCGCCGCCTGGGCCTGTAGCCACTCATGGGTGGGGCCATGTTCACGCTCGGCAAGCGTGGCCGACTCCATCGAGAACCCGGTGGTAAACATCTCCGGCAATACGATCAGATCGGCGCCTTTGGCCTGCTCCAGCAGCAATTCAAAATGTTCGAGGTTGGCTTGACGGTCATGCCACACCAGGCTGGTCTGGACCAAGGCGATGTTCAGGTCGGGTAATGCACTCAGATCACGCATAGTTTTTCCGCCGCTTGTTGCAGCGTCTCCTCGCGTTTGGCAAAGCACAAGCGCACCAGGCGCTGGCCTTGGGGTGGGTTCTGGTAGAACACCGAGACCGGGATCGTCGCCACGCCGTGTTCGCGAGTCATCCACAGTGACATGGCGACGTCATCCAGGTCCGGGCGAATTTGTGAGTAATCCACCAGTTGGAAGTAAGTACCGGCCACCCGAGTAAAACTGAAACGCGACGGCGCCAGCAAGTCGCAGAACAGGTCGCGCTTGGCCTGGTAAAAGGCCGGCAGTTCTTCAACATGTTCCGGGTGTTCGGCCATGAAGTCCGCCAAAGCGTACTGCAAAGGGGTCACGCCGCAGAAGTTGACATATTGATGCACCTTACGCAGTTCGGCGGTGAGCGCCGGTGGCGCGACCACATAGCCGGTTTTCCAGCCGGTGACGTGGTAAGTCTTGCCGAAGGAGCTGACCACAAACGCACGCTGATACAGCTCTTCGTGGGCCAGCACGCTGACGTGAGGCACGCCGTCGAACACCAGGTGTTCGTAAACCTCATCACTGACCAAGTAAATGTCGCGGTCGCGGATCAGTTCGGCCAACTGGTCCAGCTCGGCGCGGCTGATCAGTGCGCCCGTCGGGTTGTGTGGGGAGTTCAGGATGATCATGCGCGTGCGCGGCGAGAGTGCGGCCTTGATCTTTTCAAAGTCCAGCGCAAAACCTTGCAGGCTCAGTTGCACATGCACGCAGCGGCCACCGGCCAGCTCGACGGAGGGCTCGTAGCTGTCGTAGCAGGGATCGAAGACGATGACTTCGTCGCCATTGCCAATCACCGCCTGGATCGCGCAGAAAATCGCCTCGGTGGCGCCAGGGGTAATGGTCACCTCGCTGTCAGCATTCACCGTGGCGCCATAGCTGCGGGCGATCTTGGCCGCCACTTGTTGGCGCAGCACAGGCAGGCCGGTCATCGGCGCGTACTGGTTATGACCGAGGGCGATATGTTTGCCCACCGCATCAAGCAACGCCTGAGGGCCATTGAAATCGGGAAAGCCTTGGGACAGGTTGAGCGCGCCGGTCTCGGCAGCGAGTTGCGACATGGTGGTGAAAATAGTGGTGCCGACATTCGGCAGCTTACTGGTGATCATCGGAGGCCCCTGCAGGTGAGCCCCAAGTTTTAAGCTGCGGGCTGCATGGGGTCAAGGCACAAACCGTCGCGCACAAAAAAGGGCTCCAAAGGAGCCCTCTCTTGCAGCATGTAGCTTACAACTGGAAGCGGCGCTTATTTCTTGTCGCGGCGCTTCTTGTCGGCCTTCTTGTGGTGAGTCATCAAACGACGCTTCTTGTTCACCTGACGGTCAGTCAAGGTGTTCTTGTTGCCTTCGTATGGGTTCTCGCCACCTTTGAACTCGATACGGATCGGCGTACCGACCAGTTTCAAGACACGGCGGTAGGTGTTTTCCAGGTAACGCACATAGGACTTTGGCACCTTCTCGATCTGGTTACCGTGGATCACGATAATCGGCGGGTTGGCACCACCCAAGTGGGCGTAACGCAGCTTGATGCGGCGGTTGTTGACCATCGGCGGTGCGTGCTCGCCGACTGCGTCTTCGAGGATCTGGGTCAGACGGTTGGTCGGCCAGCGGGTGACCGCAGACTTGAACGAGTTCTGTACGGAGGCGTAGAGGTTGCCTACACCAGTGCCGTGCAGTGCCGAAATAAAGTGAATGTCGGCGAATTCGACGAAGAACAGGCGGCGTTGCAGCTCGATCTTGACGAAATCGCGCTCGCTCGGCGTCATGCCGTCCCACTTGTTGATCGCAATCACCAGGGCGCGACCGGCTTCCAGGGCAAAGCCCAGCAAGTTGAGGTCGTGGTCCACCACGCCTTCGCGGGCGTCCATCACGAAGATCACTACGTTGGCGTCTTTGATCGCCTGCAGGGTTTTGACCACCGAGAACTTTTCAACTTCCTCGTGGATCTTGCCGCGCTTGCGCACACCCGCGGTGTCGATCAGCGTGTACTTCTCGTCGTTACGCTCGAACGGGATGTAGATGCTGTCGCGGGTAGTGCCGGGCTGGTCATACACGATGACCCGATCTTCACCGAGCATGCGGTTGACCAGGGTCGACTTGCCGACGTTCGGGCGGCCGATGATGGCGATCTTGATACCGTCTTTTTCGCTCGGGCCAGGAATGCGCTTGGCTTCCTCGCCTTCGGCGACGATCTCTTCCTCGCCCTCTTCTTCCTCGGCGTCATCCTTGGGGAAGTCGCGCAGGGCGATTTCCAGCATTTGGGTGATGCCGCGACCGTGAGCACCGGCGACCGGGATCGCGTCGCCCAGGCCCATCGGGCTGAATTCGGCGCGGGCCGCTTCAGGATCGATGTTGTCGATCTTGTTGGCGATCAAATAGGAACGCTTGTTGCGCTTGCGCAGGTGCTCGCCAATCATCTGGTCGGCAGCGGTGTAGCCCGCGCGGGCATCCACCAGGAACAACACAACATCGGCTTCTTCGATAGCGAGCAGCGACTGCTCGGCCATCTTTTCGTCCATGCCATGCTCGTCACCGGAGATACCACCGGTGTCGACAATAATGTAGGAGCGCCCTTGCCACTTTGCCTCACCGTATTGGCGATCACGGGTCAGACCGGACAAGTCGCCGACGATGGCGTCGCGAGTCCTGGTCAGGCGGTTGAACAAGGTGGACTTGCCGACGTTAGGTCGGCCCACCAGGGCGATTACGGGAACCATGCGGCTCTCCACTTCGTTATTTCAGAAAATACAAAAGCCGCTGCAAGGCAGCGGCTGGTGCTCGGGGCAGCATATTCAAATGCCGCATGCCCCGCCGAAGCGGGGCCGCCTGGGTTTTACCCCAAGCATAGTTCTTTACTTGATGGTCAGGGCTTCCAGCTTGCCGCTGTTGCCAAACACGTAAAGCATGTTACCCACAACCAGCGGACGGGCACGCAGGCCGTCGCTGTCGATACGCTCGCGACCGACAAAACGACCGTCCACCTGGCTCAGCAGATGCAGGTAACCTTCGAAGTCACCTACCGCTACGTAGCTGGAGAACACTTCCGGTGCCGACAGCTGACGGCGGGCCAGGGAGTCGTTGCTCCACAGTGCAGTGGTGGAACGCTCGTCGACACTTTCAACGGTGCCGGACGCCAGGCTTACGTAGACGCTGCCAAACCCTTGGGCGACACCGGCATAGCTGGAAGCATCACGCTGCCAGTTGATGCGGCCGCTTTGCAGGTCCAGCGCAGCAACGCGGCCCTGATAGGTGGCCACATAAATGGTTTCGCCCGACAGCAGCAAGCCACCGTCGATGTCCACAACGCGGTCCAGTTCGGAACGACCTTGAGGGATGGCCACACGGGTTTCCCAGGCCGGAACGCCGTTCTGGGTATCCAGGGCGACCACTTTACCGGTCGACAGGCCTGCAACGGCCAGGTTATTGGTCACAATCGGACCACTGGTGCCGCGCAGGGTCAACACCGCAGGGGTGCTGTCGTACAACCAGCGCTGGTTGCCGGTGGCGGCATCCAGGCCAATCACACGGTCATCCTGGGTCTGCACCACGACGATATCGCCGTTGGTGGCAGGCGCCGAGAGCACTTCACTGGTGACGCGAGCGCGCCATTTCTCTTCACCCGTTGCCGAGTCCAGAGCAACCACGTCGCCTTTGAGCGTACCCACCAGCACCATGCCGTAGCCGACACCCACGCCACCGGAAACCGGCAGCTCGAGGTCTTTCTTCCACTTAACGTCGCCATTCATGCGATCCATGGCAATGATCACGCCAGTGGAGTCAGTGGCCACGATGTTGTCGCCATCGATCGCTGGCTGCAACAGGTTGTACAGGTCGCCCTGGCCATCACCCACGGAGCGGCTCCACTGCTTTTGCAGGACCACTTCTTCCTTGAAGCTGGTCAGCTCGGCAGGAGGCAGTTCTTTTTTACTGTTGCTGCTGCAACCCGCGGCCAGAACGGCCAGAGCCAGCAATGCTGCATGTTTCCAACGGATCACGTCACGCATCCCCTTTGGCCAAGTCGTCCAGCTTGATTTGTAAGCCACCGACCGCCGCTTCATCAGACAGCGCCGCCTTGGCTTTTTGGTACGCAGCATAGGCTTCATCGGTACGACCCAATTGGACCAACAGGTCGCCCTTGAGCTCTTCACGAGTGGCCACAAATGCCTTGTCAGCATCGCCGTCGAGCAGTTTGAGTGCTTCGTCAGCCTTATTCTGTGCCGCCAATACCTGCGCCAGGCGCTGACGTGCGATTTCACCCAGGGTCGGGTTGGTCGGCTTGTCGGCGATGGCCTTCAGTTCGGTAGCGGCATCATCCAGCTTGCCGGTGTCGACCGCTACTTTCGCGACGAACAGGCTGCCGTATTGGGCGTAGGTGCTACCGCCGAATTCGCTTTTCAGCTTGCCGGCCAGGTCCGCCACTTGGGCAGGATCAGGCTTGCCGTCCGGCGTCAGCGTGGTTTCCAGCAATTGCTGATAGAGGATCGAGGCGCCTTGGGACTGGTTGGCCTGATACTTGTGCCAGGCTTGCCAGCCGAACACCACCACTAAAGCCAGCAGACCGCCGGTAACCAGGGGTTTGCCGTTACGCTGCCACCAGTCCTTGAACTCGGCCATCTGCTCATCATCAGTACTCGACACCCCAATACTCCTTAATCGCTAAATTCGGCTGTTCGACAGCTTCAACCCTGCACGACGCAGGTGGCCAAGTGCGCGGCGAGCGCATCAAAGGCAATGTTCTGTTGCTCGCCCTGGCCACGCAGGGGTTTGAAACCTATCACTTGCTGGGCCAGTTCGTCATCGCCGAGGATCAGTGCATACAGCGCACCGCTCTTGTCGGCCTTCTTGAACTGGCTCTTGAAGCTGCCGGCGCCGGCATTGATCTGCAGACGCAGGTTTGGCAGTTGGTCGCGCACTTTCTCGCTCAGGGCCAGGGCTGCCAGTTCGGCGGCCTCGCCAAAGGCGCACAGGTACACATCCACCTGACGGGAAATTTCTTCCGGGACCTGCTCCAGGGTTTCCAGCAGCAGGATCAGCCGCTCGATGCCCATGGCAAAACCCACGCCCGTGGTCGGCTTGCCGCCCATTTGCTCGACCAGGCCGTCGTAACGGCCACCGGCACACACGGTGCCTTGGGCGCCGAGTTTGTCGGTGACCCACTCGAACACGGTCTTGCTGTAGTAATCGAGGCCGCGTACCAGCTTCGGGTTGATCACGTACGGAATGCCGGCCGCATCCAGACGAGCCTTCAGGCCCTCGAAGTGGATACGCGATTCGTCGTCCAGGTAGTCGGCCATTTTCGGCGCGTCGACCAATACGGCTTGGGTGCCGGCGTTCTTGGTATCAAGCACGCGCAACGGGTTGGTCTTCAGACGGCGCTGGCTGTCTTCGTCCAACTTGTCGAGGTGGGCGGACAGGTACTCGACCAGGGCAACGCGATAGCGGCCACGGGATTCACTGGTGCCCAGGCTGTTGAGTTCAAGCTTGACCGCGTCGCGGATGCCCAGCAGGCCCCACAGGCGCCAGGTCAGCACGATCAGCTCGGCGTCGATGTCCGGGCCGTCGAGGTTGAACACCTCCAGGCCGATCTGGTGAAACTGGCGATAACGGCCTTTCTGTGGACGCTCGTGGCGGAACATCGGGCCGATGTACCACAATTTTTGCGGCTGGCCACCACCGGTGAGGCCATGCTCGAGCACGGCGCGCACGCACGCGGCAGTACCTTCCGGACGCAGGGTCAGGGAGTCGCCGTTGCGGTCCTCAAAGGTGTACATCTCTTTTTCGACGATGTCGGTCACTTCACCGATGGAGCGCTTGAACAGCTCGGTGAACTCGACGATCGGCATGCGGATCTGCTTGTAACCGTAGTTATCCAGCAGGCGCGCGACCGTGCTCTCGAAGTAGCGCCACAGTGGCGTCTGCTCCGGCAGGATGTCGTTCATGCCACGAATGGCTTGCAGAGACTTGCTCACATCTAATCCTTAAATTCGTTCTTAGCCGCGCGCGATCAGCGCTGCGTCAGCCGCGACCTTCTCGGCCGCTTTCTGGCGGATCAGTCTTTCGAGCTCATCCACCAGATTGTCATTCGTTAACTTCTGCGCCGGCTTGCCGTCGATGTAAATCAGGTTAGGTGTACCGCCAGTCAGGCCGATGTGCGCCTCTTTGGCTTCACCCGGGCCGTTGACCACGCAACCGATCACCGCAACATCCAGCGGCACCAGCAGATCTTCGAGGCGCCCTTCCAGTTCGTTCATGGTTTTCACCACGTCGAAGTTCTGCCGCGAGCAGCTCGGGCAGGCAATGAAGTTGATGCCGCGGGAACGCAAATGCAGGGACTTGAGAATGTCGTAACCGACCTTCACTTCCTCAACCGGGTCTGCCGCCAGGGAGATGCGGATAGTATCGCCAATCCCTTCGGCGAGCAGCATACCGAGACCCACCGCAGATTTCACTGTGCCTGAGCGCAAACCGCCCGCTTCAGTGATACCCAAGTGCAGTGGCTGCACGATTTCCTTGGCCAGCAGGCGGTAAGCTTCTACCGCCATAAACACGTCGGAAGCCTTTACGCTGACCTTGAAGTCCTGGAAATTCAGGCGTTCAAGGTGCTCAACGTGGCGCAGCGCGGATTCAACCAGCGCGGCCGGGGTTGGCTCGCCGTATTTCTTTTGCAGGTCTTTTTCCAGGGAACCGGCGTTGACGCCGATGCGGATCGGAATCCCGCGATCACGGGCTGCATCCACCACCGCGCGCACACGGTCTTCGCGACCGATGTTGCCCGGGTTGATACGCAGGCAGTCGACGCCCAGCTCAGCAACGCGCAAGGCGATCTTGTAGTCGAAGTGGATGTCGGCAACCAGCGGCACCTTGACCAACTGCTTGATGCGGCCAAACGCTTCGGCGGCATCCATGTCGGGCACGGAAATCCGCACGATGTCCACGCCGGCCGCTTCCAGACGGTTGATCTGGGCGACTGTGGCGGCGACATCATTGGTGTCGCTGTTGGTCATGCTCTGTACAGCGATGGGGGCGTCGCCACCCACCGGCACCGAGCCGACCCAGATCTTGCGCGATACGCGACGTTTGATTGGAGATTCGCCGTGCATGACTATTGTCCCAACTTGAGGCGAGCAGTCTCGCCACTGGTGAACGGCGCTACGTCCACAGGCTGGCCGTTGTAGACCACTTGCGCGCCACGGGCAAAGCCCAGACGCAGCGTCAAAGGAGGCTTGCCGCCTTGGTCAAGCGTATCTCCCTTACGCTTCAAACCGCTGAACAGCACTTTGCCGTTGCCATCGGTGACTTGCGTCCAGCAGTCAGCGACGAAGGTAATCTGGATATGCCCGTCACCGGCGATCAGCGCAGGCGCGGCAGGCGGCGCAACCGCTGGTGTTGCCGGCGCGGTGGGTGCGGTGGTCGCAGGCGCCTGTGCCGCAGCCGCAGGCGTCTGGGCCTGGGCAGTTGGGGCGGCCGGGGTAGCTGGCGCCGGTACAGCCGCGGTAGCAGCAGGAGCAGTGGCGGCCTCCGGCGCTGGCTGCTCGGCAGTGGCCGGCGCTTGCGGCGCGGCCTGCCCTTCGGCAACGGCTTGGTCTTCCGGCTCATCCAGCGGATGAATCTGGGTGGTACCGTCGGCGCTTTCGACTTCGACGTGCTCCATGGCGTTGCTGGTCAGGTCCTTGCTGCGCTGGGAAGCCTGATCTTGCCACCAGACGAAACCGCCGCCGATCACGGCGATCAGCAGCAACAGGCTGACAATTCGCAAAATTGTGTGGGAAACCCGCACCGGCTCTTCGATACGACCCAGGCCATGGACATTGCTGCCCTGGGAGTCGGTGCCGGTGAATTGGTCGAATTCCTGTACCAGTACGGTCTGGTCAATGCCCAGCAATTTGGCGTAGGCGCGGATATAGCCGCGGGCGAAGGTATGCCCAGGCAGCTTGTCGAACGCGCCGGCTTCCAGGTTGCCCAGGGACGTCGTGGTCAAATTGAGCTTGAGGGCCACTTCTGCCAGCGACCAACCATTGCTTTCGCGGGCCTGACGCAAGGTCTCGCCTGGGTTTACGCGATTAGCTGCTACAACTTCCGGGTGCGCCGCTTTCATCATTGCTCCGACAGGTATTGCTGATATTCCGGCGTACCGGGATAGAGTCGTTCGAGTTGCTGGCCAAAACGTGCGGCCGTGTCGCGTTCTTCATGAACCGTCGCCAGGCGCACACCGAGCAATAGACTACGTGCATTTTGCCCGCTGAGCAGGCTAAAACGCTCGTAATAGTCACGTGCCGGCACATAATGCCTGTCTTCGTAAGACAACTCAGCCATTTCGAGCAACGCGCGTGGCTGACGACCGTTCAAATGCAGGGCTTTTTCCAGTTGCTGGCGGGCGCTATCGCGCTGGCCAAGGCGCATCGAGGTGACCCCAAGGTTCTCGAACACCCGCGACCGCTCTGGGTAGAGGACATCTGCGCAGGCTTGCTGGAAATAACGGGAGGCCTGGTCATAACGTTTCTGCTCGAACAGGAAGCTGCCGTAATTGTTCAGCAGCCGAGGGTCGCCAGGACGCGCGGCCAAGGCCTTGTGGAAATATTGATCGGCCAATTCAGGCTCGGCCTGCGCCTGAAACACCAGGGCCAAGGCGGCATTCGCGTCGGCATCGTCGCTGTCCAGTTCAAGGGCCTTCTTCAACGGCACCTTGGCCTGCTCGCTCATCCCTTGGCGCAGGTAACCCAAGCCCAGTTGCACATAGGCAACTCGCGCCTCATCACGGCCTTTATCGGTATGCAAAGGGCTGTCATGGCCCGATGAAACACAACCGGCCACGAGACCGGTAAAAAGTAAAAGCAGCGCAAGGCGCAGGGGCATAGAGATCCTCTCTCAGATTCGATTCACAGCAATTTGCGGCAAATCTTCGGCGGCGTTAAGTTCGCGCACGGCGATATAACGTTCGCTGCGACGGGTGCGATCCAGCACCTGTCCTACCAATTGGCCACACGCGGCGTCGATGTCCTCACCACGCGTGGTGCGTACGGTGACGTTGTAGCCCGCCTGGTGCAGTTGATCCTGGAAACGGCGGATGGCGTTGTTGCTCGGCCGCTCGTAGCCAGAATGTGGAAACGGGTTAAACGGAATCAGGTTGATCTTGCACGGGGTGTTCTTGAGCAGCTCGATCATCTCGACCGCGTGCTCAACCTTGTCGTTGATGTCTTTGAGCATGGTGTACTCAATGGTCAACACACGCTTCTCGCCCAAGGTCGCCATGTAGCGCTGGCAAGATTCGAGCAGCATCTTAAGCGGATACTTCTTGTTGATCGGCACCAATTGGTTACGCAATGCGTCATTGGGTGCGTGCAGCGACAACGCCAGGGAGACGTCGATGTGCTTGGCCAGCTCATCGATCATCGGCACCACGCCTGAGGTCGACAGGGTCACACGGCGCTTGGAAATGCCGTAGCCCAGGTCGTCCATCATCAAGTGCATGGCCGCGATCACATTGTCGAAGTTCAGCAGCGGCTCACCCATGCCCATCATCACCACGTTGGTGATGGCACGGTCGACGGTTGCCGGGACGCTGCCAAAGGATTTGTTGGCAATCCACACCTGGCCGATAACTTCGGCGGCGGTGAGGTTGCTATTGAAGCCTTGCTTGCCGGTGGAGCAGAAACTGCAGTCCAGGGCACAGCCTGCCTGGGACGAAACGCACAAAGTGCCACGCTTGCCCTGGGGAATGTATACGGTCTCGACGCAGCTGCCGGACGCCACGCGCACCACCCACTTACGGGTGCCGTCGCTGGAGATGTCCTCGCTGACAACTTCCGGACCACGGACCTCAGCAATGGCCTTGAGCTTGTCGCGCAGGGCCTTGCTGACGTTCGTCATGGCGTCGAAATCGTCGACGCCAAAGTGGTGAATCCACTTCATTACCTGACCGGCACGGAAACGCTTCTCCCCGATTGAGTCGAAGAATTTCTCCATTTCCGGCTGAGTCAGACCCAGCAGGTTGGTTTTAACAGTCGATGTAGTCATGGATTCACCCTCACTCTTTAAGCCGATGCTTAGCGAGCGGTTACTTCAGTAGCAGCGAAAAAGTACGAGATTTCGCGAGCAGCAGCGGCTTCGGAGTCCGAACCGTGAACAGCGTTGGCGTCGATGGACTCAGCGAAGTCAGCACGGATGGTGCCGGCAGCGGCTTCTTTAGGGTTGGTAGCGCCCATCAGCTCACGGTTCAGAGCGATAGCGTTTTCGCCTTCCAGAACCTGAACAACAACAGGACCGGAGATCATGAAGGCAACCAGGTCGCCGAAGAAGCCACGAGCGCTGTGCTCAGCGTAGAAGCCTTCAGCTTCAGCTTTGGACAGTTGCTTGAGTTTCGAAGCTACAACCTTCAGGCCGGCTTTTTCGAAACGAGTGGTGATCTCGCCGATGACGTTTTTTGCAACAGCGTCAGGCTTGATGATGGAGAAAGTACGTTGAACAGCCATGGTGTAACTCCAGAAACGGTAATTTACGAAAAATTAAACCCGCGAATTATACGCGGGTTATTGGGTATTGCCTAACTGCGTAAAAAGGCGGCTCAGTCTGCTTCTTCGATCCACAGGCCTTGAATCGCCTCCAGAACCTTTTCGCCACCCCGATCCGGGATGTCGTCGAATTCCGGCAGCGCCATTACGAGGTCGCGCAGCTTGACGAAGTTCACAGTAAGAGGATTGACCTCAGGATGAGCTTCAGCAAGTTGTATAGCGATTTCTTGTACATCAACCCATTTCAGGCTCATGACATTTCCTTGAATCAATGCGGCGCTTCGGCTGCATGGTTGAGGGAATATTTCGGAATTTCGACGGTGATGTCTTCAGTGCCGACCTTGGCCTGACAGCTTAGGCGAGAAGTCGGCTCCAGGCCCCACGCGCGATCCAGAAAGTCCTCTTCCAGCTCATCGGCTTCTTCAAGAGAGTTGAAACCCTCGCGAATCACGCAGTGGCAGGTAGTGCAAGCGCACACGCCGCCACAGGCACTCTCGATCTCGATGTGGTTGTCATGGGCAACTTCGAGGATGGACTTGCCGGTCTCAGCCTCCACGACCATACCGTCCGGGCAATGCTCGGCGTGTGGCAGAAAAATGACCTGCGGCATTAATTATTCCTCGATTTCATTCAGATTGCGCCCGGCCAGGGCGGCTTTTACCGACTGGTCCATGCGACGGGCGGCAAAAGCATCGGTCACTTGCGACAGGCGCTTGGTCTGTTGCTCGATGGCGTAACCATCGGTGCCTTTCATCAGTTCGGCCAGTTCCTGCATCTGCAGGTCGATAACCATGCGCTCCTCGGCATCCAACAGGCGCTCGCCGTCGGCATCCAGGGCACCCTGTACAGCCTCAAGCAGGCGCTGGGCGTCGACTTGCTGCTCGCGCAGTACGCGGGCAACCTTGTCGTCACCGGCATATTGGAACGAATCCTTAAGCATCTTGGCGATTTCGCCGTCGGTCAGGCCGTAAGACGGCTTGACCTGGATGCTGGCTTCAACGCCCGAGGCCAGCTCGCGCGCAGCCACGCTGAGCAGGCCATCGGCGTCGACCTGGTAGGTCACACGAATCTTCGCTGCACCGGCGACCATTGCCGGAATGCCGCGCAATTCAAAGCGCGCCAGGGAGCGACAATCGCTGATCAGCTCGCGCTCGCCCTGCAGCACATGAATCATCATGGCCGTCTGGCCATCTTTGTACGTGGTGAAGTCCTGGGCACGCGCGACGGGGATGGTGGTGTTGCGCGGAATCACCTTCTCCATCAGGCCGCCCATGGTTTCCAGCCCCAGAGACAGCGGGATCACGTCGAGCAGCAGCAATTCGCCACCATCGCGTTTGTTGCCGGCCAGGGTATCGGCCTGGATCGCGGCACCAATGGCGACGACTTGATCCGGGTCGATTTCAGTCAGCGGCTCGCGACCAAAGGCTTCAGCAACGGCGTCGCGAACGCGCGGAACGCGAGTCGAACCGCCAACCATGACCACGGCGGCGACGTCTTCCAGCTCAACACCGGAATCACGTACGGCACGGCGGCAGGCTTTCAGGCTGCGGGCAACCATCGGCTCGATCAGCGCGTCGAAGGCTTCACGGGTCAGCTGGGCCGACCAGGAACCGTAGGAAACGTCTACAGAACGGGCATCAGTCAGTGCTTCTTTGGCCGCACAGGCGGTTTGCAGCAGATTACGCTGCGCGCCCGGGTCCAGGTCGGCAGACAAACCGGCGCTGGTGATGATCCAGCCGGCAATGGCGTGATCGAAGTCATCGCCGCCCAGGGCAGTGTCGCCACCGGTGGCCAGCACTTCGAACACACCGCCGGTCAGGCGCAGGATCGAAATATCAAAGGTGCCGCCGCCCAGGTCATAGATAGCAACCAAACCTTCGGCGTGCTGATCCAGGCCATAGGCCACCGCGGCAGCCGTCGGCTCGTTGAGCAAACGCAGTACGTTGAGACCGGCGAGTTTCGCCGCGTCCTTGGTAGCTTGGCGCTGCGCGTCGTCGAAATACGCAGGAACGGTGATCACCGCGCCGACCAATTCGCCGCCCAAGGTGGTTTCTGCACGCTGGCGCAGCACCTTGAGGATATCGGCCGACACTTCCACCGGGCTTTTAGGGCCCTGGACGGTGTCGATGAACGGCATATGCGATTCGCCGCCGACAAAGCGATACGGCAGCTGGTCGCCCAATTGCTTGACGTCGGACAGACCACGACCCATCAAGCGCTTGACCGACAGCACGGTGTTCAAAGGATCGGAAGACGCCGCCAACTTGGCCGACTCACCGACTTCGGTGTGGTCAGCGTGATAGCGCACGGCGGACGGCAGGATAACCTGGCCATCGGCGTCGGGCAGCGGTTCGGACAGGCCGCTGCGCAAGGCAGCGACCAGGGAATTGGTGGTGCCCAGGTCAATCCCGACCGCCAGGCGACGCTGGTGCGGTTGAGGGCTTTGGCCGGGTTCGGCGATCTGCAGTAGGGCCATGGTAATCAGGTCTTATCTGTCTATCAGGCGTGCACGGGCAGCACTGGGTTAATCGTCGAGGCGCTCTTCTAGCTGGCGCACTTCGTAGGTGAGCTTGTCGAGGAACTGCATACGCCGCATCAGGCGCTCGGCCTGTTCACGTTGCGCTGCATCATCCCAACAGGCTGCGAAGCTTTCGTTGAGTTCATCCTGGGCCACTTTCAGACGGCGCTTGAAGACTGCGACACCGGCCACATCGGCCTCGTCCTGCAAGTCTTCGAGTTCTTCGCGCCATTGCATCTGCTGCATCAGGAAGTCCGGGTCGTGCACCGTAACTTCAATCGGCAACTCGCCACCGTTCATCGCGAGCAGGTAACGCGCGCGCTTGGGCGGGTTTTTCAGCGTCTGATAGGCTTCGTTGAGGCTGGCTGACTGCTCCAGCGCCAGGCGTTGCTCACGCTCGGAAGCGTCAGCGAAGCGGTCCGGATGCACCCCACGCGCCAACTCTCGGTAGCGCGTGGCAAGCTGGTCGAGGTCCAGCCGAAAGCTCGGCTGCAGCTCGAATAAAGCGAAATGACAAGGAGTACCCACAAATAGCCTCAGATGTTGAAGCTTTCGCCGCAGCCACATTCACCGCGTACGTTGGGGTTGTTGAACTTGAAGCCTTCGTTCAACCCTTCCTTGACGAAATCGAGCTCGGTGCCGTCCAGGTAGGTCAGGCTTTTAGGGTCGATGATCACTTTCTCGCCGTGACTTTCGAACACCTGATCCTCTTCAACTACCTCGTCGACAAACTCCAGCACGTAGGCAAGGCCGGAACAGCCCGTGGTGCGAACACCCAGACGAATCCCCTCACCTTTACCGCGCCCATTCAGGGAGCGGCGAATGTGCTGCGCAGCCGCTTCTGTCATGCTGATAGCCATCGTTGACTCCTTACTCGTCGCCAAATGCTTAGATCAAGCCTTTCTTCTGCTTGTAGTCGCGAACGGCCGCCTTGATGGCGTCTTCGGCGAGTACGGAGCAGTGAATTTTCACTGGCGGCAGGGCCAGTTCTTCGGCCAGCTGGGTGTTGCTGATGGTGACAGCCTCATCCAGGGTCTTGCCTTTCATCCACTCGGTAGCGAGGGAGCTGGAGGCAATGGCGGAACCGCAGCCGTAAGTCTTGAACTTGGCGTCTTCGATAACGCCAGCGTCATTGACCTTGATCTGCAGGCGCATAACGTCGCCGCACGCCGGAGCGCCGACCATGCCAGTGCCGACATCAGGGTCTTCCGCGTTCATCTTGCCGACGTTGCGCGGGTTTTCGTAGTGGTCGATGACCTTTTCGCTGTAAGCCATGGTACTGAATCCTCACTCATCAGGGCCGCTCTGGAACCCTGTAAAAACGCCTGCGTTTTCCGCCACGTTCCTACAGAGCTTGGGTGGCGGCTTCTATATTTAGTGTGCCGCCCACTCGATCTTGGAAATGTCGACACCGTCTTTGTACATGTCCCACAGCGGCGACAGAACGCGCAGCTTGTTGACGGCTTCGCAGACTTTCTGCGCGGCGTAGTCGATTTGCTCTTCGGTGGTGAAGCGGCCGAACGTAAAGCGGATCGAGCTGTGTGCCAGTTCGTCGTTGCGGCCCAGGGCGCGCAGTACGTACGAAGGCTCAAGCGAGGCCGAGGTGCAGGCCGAACCGGACGAAACCGCCAGGTCCTTGAGCGCCATGATCAGCGACTCGCCTTCGACGTAGTTGAAGCTCAAATTCAGGTTGTGCGGTACACGGGCGGTCATGCTGCCGTTGATGTACAGCTCTTCAAGGTTCTCGACCTGCTTGTAAAAGCGATCGCTCAACGCCTTGATGCGCACGTTTTCGGCAGCCATGTCTTCTTTGGCTACACGGAAGGCTTCGCCCATGCCGACGATCTGGTGGGTCGCCAGGGTGCCCGAACGCATGCCGCGCTCGTGACCGCCACCGTGCATGGTGGCTTCGATACGCACGCGAGGCTTACGGCTTACGTACAGCGCGCCGATGCCTTTAGGGCCGTAGGTCTTGTGGGCGGAGAACGACATCAGGTCGACTTTCAGCTTGGACAGGTCGATGTCGACCTTGCCGGTGGACTGCGCCGCGTCGACGTGCAGCAGGATGCCCTTGGAACGGGTCAGCTCGCCGATGGCCGCGATGTCGTTGATGGTGCCGATTTCGTTGTTCACGTGGATCACGGAAACCAGGATGGTGTCTTCACGCAGCGCGGCTTCGATCATGGCCGGGGTGACGATACCGTCGGTGGTTGGCTCAAGGTAGGTGACCTCGAAACCTTCACGCTCCAGTTGGCGCATGGTGTCGAGGACAGCCTTGTGCTCAATCTTGGTGGTGATCAGGTGTTTGCCTTTGGTCGCGTAGAAATGCGCCGCGCCCTTGATAGCCAGGTTGTCGGACTCGGTGGCACCGGAGGTCCAGACGATTTCGCGCGGGTCGGCGCCCACCAGGTCAGCAACTTGGCGACGAGCGATCTCGACCGACTCCTCGGCTTTCCAGCCGAAAACGTGGGAACGGGAGGCCGGGTTGCCGAAGTTTCCGTCAACCAGCAAGCACTCGCTCATCTTTTGCGCGACACGCGGATCAACCGGGGTGGTCGCTGAGTAATCAAGGTAAATCGGCAATTTCATGGACTTTCTCCTAAATCAGGCTGGCTGGCGTGCCGTTAGCTCTGCGGCTGTTACTCGACGGCGGACGCTTCGATCTTGTCCAGACGCGGCGCCTTGGTGTTGCAACGGCGCTGGTCCTGACGCTGGGCTACTTCTTGCACCTCACGGCGAGTCACAAGATCAGCCAAGCTGATACCACTCAAAAACTCATGGATCTGCAGGCTCAAGTCACACCACAAGTGGTGCGTCAGGCAGGTGTCGCCGGCGTGGCAATCACCCAAACCCTGGCATTTGGTGGCATCGACGGATTCGTTGACCGCATCGATCACCTGGGCTACCTGGATGCCCTGCATGTCGCGGGACAATTGGTAGCCGCCACCCGGCCCACGTACGCTGGAAACCAAGTTGCTACGGCGCAATTTGGCAAACAGCTGTTCGAGGTAGGACAGGGAAATGCCTTGGCGCTCGGAGATATCGGCCAGGGACACCGGCCCAGTTTGCGCGTGCAAGGCCAGGTCTAGCATGGCGGTTACCGCGTATCGGCCTTTTGTAGTCAGTCTCATGGACAAGTACCAAGGTGTTTCAGAATGGGAGCAAGTATGCGATTCCCGAGTATTTAAGTCAACTATAAGACCTAGTACTTTAGTCAGGATTACCCGTAAAAAGGGCGCGCGAATCATAGCAGGGCGGGGCGGGATCGAACAGCAGGAACAGGGGAAGGGGCTCAATCTCAAGACCAATGCAGATCAAGCGTGGGAGCTGGCTTGCCTGCGACAGCGGTCAGCCAGCTAACTTAGAGGCTGCTGACCCGCCGCTATCGCAGGCAAGCCAGCTCCCACAGGGGATCGTACTCAACCAGCCTTGGTGGTAGGGGCTTCACTTTTGATCTCGGCGAAGTCTTCTTCGCGCAACTCAGGCAGATCTTTCGCACAGTAGCTGCTGCCCAGTTCCTTCAGTGCGCCGCACATGCCATCCAGCTTGCCGTCCACCGCTTGCAAGTGGTCAAGCAACTGCCCAATGGCACGCGCCACCGGGTCGGGCATGTCTTCGCTGACGCCGTAGGCATCGAAGCCGATCTTCTCGGCCATGGCTTTGCGCTTGGCCTCCTGTTCGTCGCCGACTTGCGGCTTGACGATGATGCGACCCGGAATACCTACCACGGTGGCGCCCGGCGGTACGGCCTTGGTCACTACGGCATTGGAGCCAACTTTAGCACCGGCACCAACCGTAAATGGACCGAGCACCTTGGCGCCCGCCCCCACCACCACGCCGTCACCCAGGGTCGGGTGGCGCTTGCCTTTATTCCAGCTGGTGCCGCCCAGGGTCACGCCCTGATATAGCGTCACGTCGTCGCCGATCTCGGCGGTCTCGCCAATCACGATGCCCATGCCGTGGTCGATAAAGAACCGACGACCCACCTTGGCGCCGGGGTGAATCTCGATCCCGGTCAACCAGCGGCCAAAGTTCGACACCAGCCGCGCCAGCCATTTCCAGCCCATGCCCCACAAGGCGCCGGAGAGGCGGTGAATCCAGATCGCGTGCATGCCCGGGTAGCAGGTCAGCACTTCAAAGGCGTTGCGCGCCGCCGGATCACGGTGGAAAACACTCTGGATATCTTCTCGCAAACGCTCGAACATTTTTAATCCTTCCGCTTAAGAAGCTCGCCACGGGCCGCTTTCTGGGTTTCCGTGAGGATGCCACGCAATATATTCATTTCTGCCCGGCTGACCGAGCTGCGCCCGTACAGGCGACGTAGGCGCGCCATCAGGTGCCGTGGTTTTTCCGGATCGAGGAATTCAATGGCCACCAGGGTTTGCTCGAGGTGCTCATAGAACCGCTCCAGCTCGTCCATCGTGGCCAACTCGCCACTTTTGGTCGATGCGACTTCATCCTTTTCTACCTTGCTCGGCTGGCCTTCAGCGGCCAGCCAGGCCATGCGCACTTCATAACTCAACACCTGCACCGCTGCCCCGAGGTTCAGCGAACTGAACTCAGGGTCTGATGGAATGTGCACGTGGTAATGACATCGCTGCAGCTCTTCATTGGTCAGGCCGGAGTCTTCACGACCGAACACCAACGCGATTTCAGCGCCGCCGGCCGCCTCCTCCACCACTTTGGTGCCGCACTCGCGCGGATCCAGCAGCGGCCAGGGGATACGCCGGTCACGGGCGCTGGTGCCGAGCACCAGGTTGCAGCCGACCAAGGCATCTTCCAGCGTGGCGACGACCTGGGCTTTTTCCAGGATGTCATTGGCGCCGGATGCACGGGCATCGGCCTCGTGGTGCGGGAACACGCGCGGTTCGACCAGCACCAGGCGCGTCAGCCCCATGTTTTTCATGGCTCGCGCCACCCCGCCGATGTTGCCGGGATGACTGGTATTGACCAAGACGACACGAATGTTTTGCAGCAAGGGAGGCGCTCTCGGACACGGGAAAGGGGAGCAAATCTTACAGAACAGCCTAAGGTTATGCCATGAAAGGTAACGTCGTCCTTCACCTGAAGAAAGTTTCTGCTAGAATGCTCGGCTTTCTTTAACAACCTTAGGTGACACATCCATGCAGCCCATGCTGAATATCGCGCTGCGCGCCGCCCGCAGCGCCAGTGAATTGATCTTCCGCTCCATCGAGCGCCTGGATACCATCAAGGTCGACGAAAAAGACGCCAAGGATTATGTATCCGAGGTGGATCGCGCCGCCGAACAGAAAATCATCGACGCACTGCGCAAGGCCTACCCTACCCACGGCATCCTCGGCGAAGAAACCGGTTTGCACAAAGGCAGCGGCGAAGGCGAAGACTACCTGTGGATCATCGACCCACTGGATGGCACCACCAACTTCCTGCGCGGCATCCCACACTTTGCCGTGAGCATTGCCTGCAAATACCGTGGCCGCCTGGAACACGCCGTTGTCCTGGACCCGGTTCGCCAGGAAGAATTCACCGCCAGCCGTGGCCGTGGCGCCCAGCTGAACGGTCGTCGCCTGCGTGTCAGCGGCCGCACCAGCCTGGACGGCGCCCTGCTGGGCACTGGCTTCCCGTTCCGTGACGACCAGATGGATAACCTGGAAAACTACCTGGGCATGTTCCGCGCCCTGGTTGGCCAGACCGCCGGCATCCGTCGCGCTGGCGCGGCCAGCCTGGACCTGGCTTACGTAGCTGCCGGTCGTTTTGATGCGTTCTGGGAGTCGGGCCTGTCCGAGTGGGACATGGCTGCAGGCGCCCTGCTGATTCAAGAAGCTGGCGGCCTGGTGAGCGACTTCACCGGTGGTCACGACTTCCTTGAGAAAGGCCACGTGGTTGCCGGTAACACCAAATGCTTCAAGGCAGTACTGACGGCGATCCAGCCGCACCTGCCGGCTTCGCTGAAGCGCTAAGCGAGCGCACACAAAAAAGCACCCCTAGGGGTGCTTTTTTTGTGCCTGGGATTTGGGCGATACGGCAATTGCAGCTTCAACCCATACCCAATGTGGGAGCGGGCTTGCTCGCGAAAGCGGTAGCCCAGTCAATAAATCTGTTGATTGACACTCCACCTTCGCGAGCAAGCCCGCTCCCACATTTTGAACCGTGCTCGACCTGGAATTACTGCTGGTTCTGCCCCAGGATCAAGCGGCCTTCTTTATCCACTGGAATCTGGCCGCCCGGATCACGGTCCATACGCACCGAACCTTCTTTACCATCCAGGTTGTACCGCACGTCATAGCCGACAACTTTGTCGCTGATATCGTTGACGGTGTTACAACGGGTTTGTGTAGTGGTGTAGGTATCGCGGCTCTGCATGCCTTCCTGAACCTTGTTACCGGCGTAACCGCCACCCACCGCGCCAGCTACAGTAGCCAGCTTCTTGCCATTACCGCCACCGACCTGGTTGCCCAACAGGCCACCGGCCAACGCACCAACCACGGTGCCGACGATTTGATGTTGATCCTGCACCGGCTTCTGCCGGGTCACAGCGACGTCCTTGCAGACCTCGCGCGGGGTTTTAATCTGGGTTTTCACCGGCTGCACCGCCAGCACTTGCGCATACTCAGGGCCGCTTTTTACCAGGCTGTAGGTGGCAACAGCACCCCCGGCAGTCACACCGACAGCACCCAATACTGCACCAACCAGCAACGACTTGTTCACGTGAACCTCCTGACCATCACAAGCGGACTGAAACGTCCGCGCTATACCCAGCCTTGGAGCAAAAAAAAAGGCGCGAGTTCAATACTCGCGCCTTCTTTGTAACAGCGTGTCAACAAGCGCCCATCAAGGGCGGTCGTCGACCTCCTTGCCGGTAGCAGCAGGAGGGATCAAGTCTTCGCTGTTGAGGTTGAGCCAGATCAGCACCACGTTAGCGATGTAGATCGACGAGTAGGTGCCCGCCAGAACGCCGATAAACAGCGCCAGGGAGAAGCCCCACAGGTTGTCGCCACCAAAGATCATCAACGCACCAATCGCCAGCAAAGTAGAGATCGACGTCGCCATGGTCCGCAGCAGGGTCTGGGTGGTGGAAACGTTGATGTTCTCGATCAACGTCGCTTTGCGCAGTACGCGGAAGTTCTCACGAACCCGGTCGAATACCACGATGGTGTCGTTGAGCGAGTAACCAATGATCGCCAGCACCGCCGCCAATACAGTTAGATCGAAGGTGATCTGGAAGTAGGACAGGATACCCACGGTCACGATCACGTCGTGGATCAGCGACACAATGGCGCCAACACCGAACTTCCACTGAAAGCGGAACGCCAGGTAGATCATGATGCCGGCCAGCGCCATCAGCATGCCGAGGCCGCCCTGGTCGCGCAGCTCTTCACCCACTTGTGGGCCAACGAACTCAACGCGCTTTACCGACGCCGGGTTGTCGCCACCGACCTTCTGCAAGGCCTCGGCTACCTGGTGACCCAATTGCGGGTCTTCACCGGGCATACGCACCAGCAGGTCGGTAGTCGCACCAAAGCTCTGCACGATGGCCTCGTGATAGCCGGCCTTGACCAGCTCGTTGCGCACCAGGGTGACGTCGGCCGGCTTCTCGTAAGTCAGCTCGATGAGCGTACCGCCGGTGAAGTCCAGACCGTAGTTCAGGCCCTTATGGAACCAGCTGAACAACGCCAGAACGGTAAGGAGCACGGTGACGCCGAACGCAACGTTGCGAACGCCCATGAAGTTGATTGTACGTAACATGGCAGCCCCTTAAATCCACAACTTCTTGAAGTCACGCCCGCCAAAGATCAGGTTGACCATTGCGCGGGTCACCATGATGGCCGTGAACATCGAGGTAAAGATACCGAGGGACATGGTTACCGCAAAACCTTTGACCGGGCCGGTGCCCATGGCAAAGAGAATCCCGCCGACCAGCAAGGTGGTCAAGTTGGAGTCGAGAATCGCGGTAAATGCCCGGCCGAAGCCTTCGTTGATTGCACGCTGTACGGTCATGCCCGCCGCGATCTCTTCACGTATCCGCGAGAAGATCAGTACGTTGGCGTCTACCGCCATACCCATGGTGAGTACGATACCGGCGATACCTGGCAGGGTCAGCGTAGCGCCCAGCAGCGACATCAGCGCCAGCAGCATCACCATGTTGCCCGCCAAGGCCACGGTGGCGATCACGCCGAAGAAGCGGTAGATGGCGATGATGAACAGCGACACAAACAGCATGCCCCACAAGGCGGCATCGATACCTTTGGTGATGTTGTCGGCACCCAGGCTCGGGCCAATGGTACGTTCTTCAACGAAGTACATCGGCGCCGCCAGGCCACCAGCACGCAGCAACAGCGCCAGTTCGGACGATTCGCCCTGACCGTTCAGGCCAGTGATGCGGAATTGAGCACCCAGCGGCGACTGGATGGTCGCCAGGCTGATGATCTTCTTCTCTTCTTTGAAGGTCTGCACCGGCACGTCTTTCTCGACGCCGTTGACCATTTGCTTGGTGTAGGTAGTGACTGGGCGCTGCTCGATGAAGATCACTGCCATGCTGCGACCGACGTTGCTGCGCGTGGCGCGGCTCATCAGTTCACCACCGTGGCCATCCAGACGGATGTTCACTTCAGGCGTGCCGTGCTGCGAGTCAAAGCCAGCCTTGGCGTCGGTGACCTGATCACCGGTGATGATCAAGCCACGCTCGATCAACGCTGGAGGACGGTTACCTTCGCGGAACTCGAATTCTTCGGCAGTCGCGCGGGAAGCACTCGGCTCAGCCGCCAAACGGAATTCCAGGTTGGCGGTTTTACCCAGGATACGCTTGGCTTCAGCGGTGTCCTGTACGCCCGGCAGTTCCACCACGATGCGGTTGGCACCCTGGCGCTGAACGATCGGCTCGGCCACACCCAGCTCGTTGACGCGGTTACGTACCGTGGTCAAGTTCTGCTTGATGGAGTATTCGCGGATTTCCGCCAGCTTGGCTGGGGTCATCGCCAGACGCAGTACAGGTTGGCCATTCAGGTCAGCCGGTACGATGTCGAAATCGTTGAAGTTCTTGCGGACCAGCGCACGGGCCTGTTCGCGGGTCGCTTCATCAGAGAAGCCCAGCTGAATGGCACCGTTAAGCTGCGGCAGGCTGCGATAACGCAACTTCTCTTTGCGCAGCAGGCTCTTCACGTCGCCTTCGTAGACTTTCAGGCGCGCGTCGAGGGCTTTGTCCATGTCGACTTCCAGCAGGAAGTGCACACCACCGGACAAGTCCAGACCCAGCTTCATCGGGTGCGCGCCAATGCTGCGCAGCCATTTTGGCGTGGTTTGTGCCAGGTTCAGCGCGACAACGTAGTCGTCACCCATGGCCTTGCGCACAACGTCTTTGGCCGGCAATTGGTCTTCTGCCTTGGCCAGGCGCAGCAAGCCGCCCTTCGCATCAGATGCCAATGTTGCCGCTTTAACCTGGATGCCCGCGTCGGTGAGCGCTTTGCTCGCGCGGTCCAGGTCAGCCTGATTGACTTGCAGCGAAGTGCTGGCGCCAGTGATCTGGATCGCAGGGTCATCAGGATAAAGATTGGGAGCGGAATAAATAAAACCGATCGCCAGCACCGCCAGGATCAGTACGTATTTCCACAGAGGGTATTTGTTCAGCATCACGCCGCCCGCTTATAACGCGGGGCGCCTTGCGCGCCCCGTCGATTGGTAAAGGTTGTTACTTAGATCGCTTTGAGCGTGCCTTTTGGCAGCGTGGCGGCGATGGCGCCCTTCTGGAACTTCATTTCTACGGTGTCGGAGACTTCCAGAACCACGAAAGCATCGGAAACCTTGGTGATCTTGCCAGCGATGCCGCCAGTGGTCACAACTTCGTCGCCTTTTTGCAGGCTGCCCAGCAGGTTTTTCTGCTCTTTGGCGCGCTTGGCCTGTGGACGCCAGATCATCAGGTAGAAGATGACCAGGAAGCCGACCAGGAAAATCCACTCAAAACCACCGCCCATAGGGCCGGCAGCGGCAGGCGCGGCGGCGTCAGCCATGGCATTAGAGATAAAAAAGCTCATTTAGCACTCCAGTTGCAAATAGTGAATCTTAGGGTCGGAAAACTCAGTCCAAGGGCGGCACAGGGAGCCCGCGCTTGGCATAGAAGGCATCGACGAAGGCGGCCAATGTACCCTGTTGAATAGCCTCGCGCAAACCAGCCATCAGGACTTGGTAGTGACGCAAATTGTGGATGGTATTCAACATGCTACCCAGCATTTCCCCGCACTTGTCCAGATGGTGCAGATAAGCACGCGAGAAGTTCTGGCAGGTGTAGCAGTCACAGGTGGGATCCAGCGGCGAATCATCATGGCGATGGAACGCGTTACGGATCTTCAGCACGCCTGTATCGATGAACAGATGCCCATTGCGGGCATTACGGGTTGGCATCACGCAATCGAACATGTCCACACCGCGGCGCACACCCTCTACGAGATCTTCTGGTTTGCCAACGCCCATAAGGTAACGAGGTTTGTCAGCCGGCATCAGGCCCGGCAGGTAATCCAGCACCTTGATCATCTCGTGCTTGGGCTCGCCCACCGACAAACCGCCGATGGCCAGGCCGTCAAAGCCGATCTTGTCCAGGCCTTCCAGCGAGCGCTTGCGCAGGCTTTCGTGCATACCGCCCTGGACAATACCGAACAGCGCCGCCGTGTTGTCGCCGTGGGCATTCTTCGAACGCTGGGCCCAACGCAGCGACAGCTCCATGGAAATACGCGCCACGTCCTCATCTGCCGGGTACGGCGTGCATTCGTCAAAAATCATCACGATGTCGGAGCCCAGGTCGCGCTGCACCTGCATCGACTCTTCCGGGCCCATGAACACCTTGGAACCGTCGACCGGCGAAGCGAAGGTCACGCCCTCCTCCTTGATCTTGCGCATGGCGCCCAGGCTGAACACCTGGAAACCACCGGAGTCGGTGAGGATCGGGCCTTGCCACTTCATGAAGTCATGCAGGTCGCCATGCTTCTTGATCACTTCCGTGCCCGGGCGCAGCCACAGGTGGAACGTGTTGCCGAGGATGATCTCGGCGCCGGTGGCGACGATGTCACGCGGCAGCATGCCTTTGACGGTGCCGTAGGTGCCCACAGGCATGAAAGCCGGGGTCTCGACGGTGCCGCGCGGGAAGGTCAAACGGCCGCGGCGAGCTTTACCATCCGTGGCCAGCAATTCAAACGACATACGACTCATAAGTTTTCCTCAGGGCCGCGTGGCGCCGGGTTTCGGGTGATAAACATCGCATCACCGTAGCTGAAAAAACGGTACTCGTTGGCGATGGCGGCTTGATAAGCGGCCATGGTTTCCGGGTAACCGGCAAATGCCGACACCAGCATCAATAGCGTGGATTCCGGCAAATGAAAGTTGGTGACCAGGCAATCGACCACATGGAACGGCCGGCCTGGGAAAATAAAGATATCGGTGTCACCACTGAACGGCTTGAGCACGCCATCACGCGCCGCACTCTCCAGCGAACGCACGCTGGTGGTGCCCACGGCAACCACTCGCCCGCCGCGCGCCTTGCACGCCGCCACCGCATCCACGACTTCCTGGCTGACTTCCAGCCACTCGCTGTGCATATGGTGGTCTTCAATGTTATCCACACGCACCGGCTGAAACGTGCCGGCCCCCACGTGCAGGGTCACATAGGCGCTTTCGACGCCCTTGGCGGCAATCGCATCCAGCAGCGGCTGGTCGAAATGCAGCCCGGCCGTCGGCGCGGCCACGGCGCCCAGGCGCTGGGAGTAAACCGTTTGATAGCGCTCGCGGTCCGAGTCTTCGTCGGGGCGGTCTATATAAGGAGGCAACGGCATATGGCCGACACGCTCCAGCAACGGCAACACCTCTTCGGCAAACTTGAGCTCGAACAGCGCGTCATGGCGCGCAACCATCTCGGCCTCGCCACCGCCGTCGATCAGGATGCTCGAACCCGGTTTTGGCGACTTGCTGGAGCGCACATGCGCCAGCACGCGATGGCTGTCCAGCACCCGCTCCACCAGAATTTCCAGCTTGCCGCCGGACGCTTTCTGGCCAAACAGCCGTGCCGGAATCACCCGGGTATTGTTAAACACCATCAAATCGCCTGGGCGCAAATGCTCAAGCAAATCAGTGAATTGACGGTGTGCGAGGGCACCGCTCACCCCGTCCAGGGTCAGCAGTCGACTGGCGCGACGCTCGGCCAAAGGGTGGCGAGCGATCAGCGAATCAGGGAGCTCAAAAGTAAAGTCAGCAACGCGCATGATGGGGTTCGTCTAGCAGGGCCGGGAAGTCTAGCGGAAATAGTGAAAATAGACCATGAAACGTGATTGACCAACGGTAATCTCATCTCTATACTTCGCCGCCATTGAGCCCTGATGGCGGAATTGGTAGACGCGGCGGATTCAAAATCCGTTTTCGAAAGGAGTGGGAGTTCGAGTCTCCCTCGGGGCACCATCTTAAAAAAAGACCTTGAAATTCAAGGTCTTTTTTTTCGCCTGTAGAAAAGTGAGTATGCACAGGCGAACGCAGACATTGAGGAGCCGGGACCATGGAGTTGACGCTGGAAGCTGTTGCGCTTTTTGCTCTCAAGCTGGCGCATGAGACCGAAGGCGCGAGCCCGATTCTGCGGGACGATCTGGTGATGGATGGGTATGAGCGGGAGGTGTTCGGGTTATTGGTGCGCCAAGGGGATTTGGCCACGATTCAACTCAAGCTTAATGAGTGCATTGCGTTAGCACTTGAATCCTTGGGTGGCGCCGATACCGTCATGGGTCGCGAGCTGCAACGGCTCGCGGAGGACATGCGCCAAGCGTCGACACTTGAGGAACTAAATACCTCACTCAGCCCACTCAAGGATTACTTGAAAGCCATCTTGTAGAGCCCGACTTACCGCCGCCCTTCAACCGCCATACGCACCGCCAACCCCATCAACACCGAGCCCATCACCCAACGCTGTACCACCTGCCAACTCGGCCGGGTAACGAAGAACACCGCGATGGAGCCCGCCATAATGGCAATCACCGAGTTAACGCTCACGCTGATGGCAATCTGCGTAAAGCCCAGCACCAGCGATTGCGCAAGCACACTGCCATGGCCGTTCGGGTCGATGAACTGCGGCAACAATGACAAATACATCACCGCCACCTTGGGGTTCAGCAAGTTGGTCACAAAGCCCATCATGAACAGCTTGCGCGGGCTGTCCTGGGGCAAATCGCGAACCTGAAAGGGCGAACGGCCACCCGGCTTGACCGCCTGCCAGGCCAGGTACACCAGATACAACGCACCACCCAGCCGCAGCGCGTCGTAGGCAAACGGCACCGCCATCACCAACGCGGTGATGCCCAATGCTGCGCACAGCATGTAAACCACAAACCCCAACGCGACACCACCCAGCGAGATCAGCCCAGCCGTACGCCCCTGGCAAATCGAGCGGGAAATGAGGTAAATCATATTCGGCCCGGGCGTGAGCACCATGCCGAGTGAGATCAGGCCATAGGCCAGCCAGCTGGACAGTTCGGGCATGGTATCGCTCCTTAAGTGTTGTGCTGGGCGCTATGGTAGGGCGCTGAACAGCAGGCCGTTAGATACAGATCCGCGAGCAAAACGTCATACACACACGCAGGCGGTTACCACCCCATTCACCCAAGGACAGGCACATGATCGACTTCAACAACAAAGGCTTCTTCAAGCTCAAACAAAACAACGAATACGCCGAACGCGTCTCGGCCCTGCTGCTCGACGGCGAAGAAGTGATCGACGCCTACAAAGCCATGCGCGACGGCGTGGTCTTCACCACCAAACGCATTATCGCGGTGAACGTGCAGGGGATTACCGGCAGCAAGAAGGACTTCACCTCGCTGCCGTACAAAAACATCGTCGCGTACTCGGTGGAAACGTCCGGCACGTTTGATCTGGATTCGGAGCTGGAGATTTACTTTTCGTCGCTGGGGAAGGTGAAGTTTGAATTCACCGGGAAAACGTCGATTGTGGAAATCTCGCGGATCATTTCCAAGCACCTGCTGAGCTGATCAGCAGGCAAAAAAAGACCTTGGCGTCCCAAGGTCTCTTTTACTGCTAAACGATTTACACGGATGTACCAAGATCAAAATGTGGGAGCTGGCTTGCCTGCGAAGACGCCAGCCCAAACACCATCACCTCACCCGCCTACACACCAACAGCCTCCCCCTCCTCCATCACCCCATTCGGCAACATCCCATTCGCCAAATCATCCACCACTGCCTTCGCCATCTCCCCCAAATAATGCGCCGCCCAGGCATAACGGTCCGCGCTGTTGTCCATGGCGGCATCCAAGGCGAGCATTTTGGAACAGTGAAGCAGCTCGGAGGCGTGCTCCAGGGCATCGCGAATGGGCACGCCGGAGTTGACGCGGAATAGACGGTGGAGGTTGGGCTGTTGGCCGCAGGTTGAGAAGGTGATGACGCCGAGGGTTTTGTTGAGGGGTGGGTTGATCATTGGGCACCTCCGGGCTGCGTGGAGGTGGTTATGAAGGTGCTGCGAGGATACGACCTATCAGAAACGCTCATTGCTTAAGCTCCTAATGTAGTGAGCCGCCACGTTCGTTTCTCATGCGAATGGGTGGCAGCTATGCGCGGGCTGAGAAACCGGGACAATAGGAACCCGGCAGACCCGAAGGCCTCCCACGCATAGCCGCCATGACACAGACATACGAGCACAAAAAAGCGCCAACAGTCTAATGGATGGTGGCGCCTATGCGCCTATTGTTTCTCGGATTCTCAAGTCCGGTCGCTGGGTTGGTAGCGACGTAGGAAAGATTAGCTGTATGAGGACGAAGGTGAAATCAGTTCTTTGAAGGAAAATATTACCGAGCGTTTCGCTCGTAATGGGAAATTCGCATAGACAACGTAATGGCAAATTAGTAGCCTTCCATTCAGGAATTCAAAAAACACTAACCCTTTATTTACACAACAGGTAAAGCATGGAAGCTAAAGAGTTAAGTTTAATACTTCGCATTGAAGGCGGCGTAGCTGACGACGGACTATTAGACGTCTATGACGCCGCCAATACGATCTACGGGTTAGCGCGCACGGTCAACCTAGTAGCTCACTCCCTATCAAACAAAGAGGAGGTACGTCTAAAAAACCAAAGTGCAAAAGGCGCAAGAGCCTTTGTTCACTCGTCGAAAAAAGGATGCTTTGAAGAGCAGGTAGACATTCGATTCGACGAACAGGTTGCAAAGAGAATAGGCCCATCTGTGATAACAAACGTTTTTTGGGACTACTTCACGTGGGTCATCTCGGCATCTGTAGGAATAATTACAGAACCTCAGACATCATACGTAAAGAAAATCGCGGCAAAAAATGACTTATTCATATATGAAATTGCTGACGCTCTAGAGTCGCCGATGAATCTGATTCACAAAGCGATAACAAGAGACCCAACAATGAAAATATTCTTTAATCGCCCACGAGTAGGGGATGCGATAACACTAGACAAAATTACACTTGACTTTGTTACCACAAGAGAAGAGCAAACCGAAACGGAGTACATTTCCGGAAACATAACAAAAGTCAACATACTCAGCCACTTTGGCAGACTTTACTCTGACGAGGATCAAAAAGTAGTTTCCTTCGCATTGAAAAATCCTGACGACAATCGTGTGAGAGGACTTTCATTAAAGTCAATGCAGGAGCATAACGAAGGTCAAACAGGAAAAGTCCACCTTAAGGTGTCGAAGATCGTAAGTGCTCAGGGAATAGTCAAACGATATATCGTTCACGATATACTTGAGGTTATCTGATTGACAACCACAGAAAGCTATTGCGCTATATTTACATCCATATGCATGCCCATGTCTGAGTGGGCAGTATATTGGCAAGCTGCCAGTGTATTGGCCACAGTCATTATCGGAGCAGTAGGTCTATACAAAATATATCAAGAGTTAAGGCGCCTAGATGAGCAGCGCATAAAGGAAATTCAAGACAAGGAGATCTCAGCCAAACTTAAACGAACTGAATTTTTCCTAGCGCAGCATAGGCGCTTGTTCGACGACAAAGATCTTTATGAGATACTTTGCTTGATTGACTCGGACCATGAAGACTTGGCAGCAGCTGCCATGTGGGATAAAAAAAGAAAACTAATGGCATTTCTTGAAGAGATAGCCTTGCTCGTCAAATCAAAACAAATAGATGAAACAGTTGCATTTTATATGTTCGGCTATTACGCAAACTGCGCACGCCACGGCAAAAACTTCAACGAAGGAATCAATATATCTAGAGAATACTGGGCGTTATTCTTCGAGTTTTCTGACAACGCAGAAATGTACTCAATAAATCATGAAAGCGGCCCTCCAAAAACAATGTCACTATAGGCAGCACAAGAAATGATTTTAGAAACTTGTAAAACTTGGGAGTGTATTAACAGCTTTGCTAACTGGATTTCAGCGATCGGAACACTGCTCATTACAGGATTTGCACTCTGGCTTTCTGTTCGAGACAAACGGATTAGCCTGAAATCTATATTAACCCTAGGTCTTTTGCCCTCCACCAATATGGATATACTCGACTGCGAGGTATTTGTTTTATCCTTTACAAATATTGGTCCTAGACCAGTTACAGTGACAAATCACTGCTGGAAACTTCCATTCGTAAAAGGCTTCATTTTTCTTCACCCCTATAGAGATCCTAGCGTAGGGAAATTCTGTTCTAAGATCCCGATAAGAATAACAGATGGTGAAGAAGGCCGCGCCTTCTATTTAAATGATTTCTTTATTACACTAGACGAACCTGAGAGATTTGTGTTTCATAGAAGCCGCATTATCGCTTGGATACGCATACACTTTTTCAGAGTACATATAGTCACGACCGCAGGCGCCCGCCCATCTGTCAAGATAGCCCCGGCAGTAAGAAAAAGACTCTGGAAGCAATATAATAAATTATACAACCATAAAAATAACTAACTTATGAAACTTAGGGCAATCTCAAAATTTAGTCACTGCAGATTATCCGTTCAACTCCATGCCATGTAAATTTTTCTCTCATTAACGAAAAATGAATATAACCTCATAATAAGCCGTAAAAGGCGAACACCTCATCCGTCATACCCCATTCCCAACTCCTGGGCTTGTTGCGCCAGCGCTTCCATTGCCTCTTGGCTTTCTTCGTCACGGCGCTGCTTGAACGCCATCAGGTCCGAGAACCGGATTCGCCGATGCCGTCCCGTTTTTGTAAAAGGAATGGCGCCCTCCTCCAGCATCTTGACCAGGTGCGGGCGTGAAACGTTAAGCAGGTCAGCGGCCTCCTGTGAGGTCAATTCGGCATGCACCGGCACGACCTTGACGGCATTTCCGATAGCGAGCTCACCGAGAATATCGACCAGCAAGCGCAGTGCTGAGGTGGGGAGTACGAGGGTGTGGGGTTTGTCTTCTTTGTCGAAGATGTCGATGCGTTGGGTTTCAAATTTGGTCGATAGCAGGGACGCCAATTCGCGCTGGCCTTGCACGGCCGCTTCGACTTCCTTTTCCAGCGGAAGGATCGTTTTGGGAAGTTGGTTGGTGATCATGATGTAGCTCCAGCGTTACGCAACTCAGTTGAAACCAACACTAAACGAAACAAACGAAAATCGCAATAATCGAAACAACTGTGTCGAATCAGGCAGCAGTCCACTTTTCCCACGCAGACCATCGAACAAAGCCGACATCAACCTCTGACTCCCCTTCGTACGCTCACTCCCTCGCACAAGGAAGTGAGCCCGTCATGCCAGAACGCTCGTACCCCATCACCGAAGAAGAACAACTCAAGCGGCGAATCCTGACCCCGCAGCCGAAACGGGAGCCCTATTCGCCGCCAATAGCCTTATTTGACCCAACACCCGCCCCGGCAGCTACGCCCGCAAAGCTTCCCGGCTGCACCTTCGCCAAGCCTTGCCAACTGGCTGACGGCATCATTCGCTACAACACCCCCACCGGTTACGTACCGTTGGAGCTGATCAAGGACTACGGCCATTTCAGCCTGTTGGGTGGCCGTGAGGTGGACAGCCGAGGCGCGGTTGCTCTGCGCAAGATCAGTGGCAGCGCCCTGCCTGCTGGCTTGGGGCAGTTGGCGTTGCGCTCGGCGGTGGTGGAGTCTGCAGCCACCGTCGCTGGCTCTGTAGCCAGTGGCCTGCTGGCGGGGTTGGTGGCGTTGGCTTGGCCTTCGGAGCTGGGCGATAGCGCGCTTTACAGCGAAGAGCAACTGCGTTCGTTACAACGGGCGCGGTCGCAGATGCGTTTGCATGTGGAGCAACTTGAGGACGGCACGCTCAAGGGGTATGGGTTTTACACGGGCAACCATGCCGATTGGCAGATGATTGATGTGGTGCAGTTCCAAAGCCGTGGCGATCAGTTTGTGGCGGATTTGGGTGAGGGCGTGGAGCTGATCTGGACGCCTGCGGTGGATCCAGGCGACACGCTGGGTATTCCGGCGTTGGAGGCTGCGCCGCAAGCGCCGGTGATTTGGATTTACCCGCCGACGGAGAAGGCGGCGCAGATTCTGGTGAACCCGGTTTATCCGCCGGGGTATCGGGATTTTATTCTGGTGTTCCCGGTGGAGTCGGGGGTTCGGCCGCTGTATGTGGTGGTGAATGAGCCTCGGAAGGGGTTGAGAAACCCGGATCATGATTACTTTCCTGCGCCAAAAACCGAAGACATAACGGGCTTTCCAGGTTTGATTCCCCAAAGGCCGGTGACGCCAAGACAAGGCGGGGGTGGCTTACGTGATCGCTGGATAGATGCGAAAAGGAGAAAGTTATTTGAATGGGATTCCAAGAAAGGGGAACTGGAAGTCTACCGAAACAGTGATTTGGAACACCTGGGCGCATTTGATCCCTATACCGCCGAACGTCGCGGGCCGGCAGACCCAAAACGTCGAATTTACAGATAAAGAGGAGTGCGAAAATGGTCATGAAAATCAGATTACGGTGGTACGAAAAACTCAGTAATGACCTGAAAGCAGATGAGTACTCAGCGGATATCGATGACGCAGACAGTTTCTTTGAAGCATTAGGCTTGAGCGAGGAAACCGCGATATATGCCGACGTTTTCAACGTTCTCCCCAGTTGGATAACGATTCTCCAGCCGCACTTTCAACATGTGATAGAGCCCAGCCTTTTCGACTACCAAATTTCTTTCCGCTACCAAGGTGCTTGGCCGCCACTACCAAAACAGCCCAGGAAGGAATCTTGACTCGATGAAAAAGCCCGTCCTCTATCGCTCAGTCAACACCCGAACCCATGGCGTGCGCCACGGCAGCTGTCGCACTTACCGGGATGAACGACACACCAAAAGCGAAAAGAACGCAGTGTCCAACCGCGGTTCAATGCACAGCCATCAACGACACGGTTTCGATTACACGCCGCTACACCGCTTTCTCCTGTCCAAAATCGGTCACCCATGGGACAAAGTTTTCAGCGAAGCCAATGCCCGATTGGACCGCCCGGAGCCAGTGTTCTGGATGGTCGCCTTACACGAGTGCGACAAGAAGGAGTACGTGCGAACGGATGAATCCACTTACTACAGCGGTCTGTGGGTCGACAAAGCAGGCCTGCTGCAAAAAGTTAACCCACAGTTGACGCCTGAGCGCATGAAGCCATTTTGCGACTGCTGCACCCACACCTTCAACGGTGTGGTATTCCCGCAGGCTCCACCACATAAAAGCTAAACCTCACCCCGACTTGACCCCACTCCCCGCCCCCTCAACCAACACCCGATTTGCCGGATCCGTCACATCAAACACCTGCTGCACACACATATCCCCTTTGAACTGGAACTCCACCAGATACACCTTCGCCCGCTCGGGCACGAAGTTGCTGAGCACCGGCCCGCAAATTGAGTAGATACCCGGTCGAGACTCTCTCGCGGTACTGGATACGGTCAACTTCTTGCCCGGATCAGCCTGGATTTCCAACTGCGGAAAACGCTTCAATCCGGCACTGGCGACCGTCTGGTTGAGCTTGGCAATCCAGTTGAAAACTCGGCCTTCACCGGTATCCATCACTGTGCCGAGGGTTTCCATGCGCTGGTCGGCGTCGCCTTCGCGGCGTACCGAGAATTCCACAGGCGCGGTGCCACCGTAGGCTTTCATCACTACTTTGGCGTGGTCTGCATCCACAGCCACGGTTTTCTGACGCAGTTGGATGCCGTCCTTGAGCAAGGTGGGCGATGAGTCGCGTTGGTTGGACTGGCAGGCACACAGGGCGAGGGTGAGGGAAAGCAGCGCGATTCGCTTCAAGGGGGATGTCCTTATCGGTGTGAGGGGATGATGACTGGAGCGGAGTTTAAACGAATGTTCTGCAGCAGAGCAGCGATCCGGGCGCTTGGGTTAGGCAGGCGTACCGAGCTGATCCCTTCGTAATATTGGTACCTGCACAACTTTCTAATGACGCCACAACCCTGCGTGGCGAGGGAGCTTGCTCCCGTTGGACTGCGCAGCAGTCCCATTTTCAGGGCCGCTTCGCAGCCCAGCGGGAGCAAGCTCCCTCGCCACAATTACAGTGCTCCGCCTTAACTGAATGGCATTAGGGCTTGCCCCGCTCGGCACAAAAGCTCGCCTGCTACAGATTTTGCGTTCATTGGCAGTTGTCGTAGCCTCGCCGGGGCTCGACAACGCCTACATTCCCCACCGTTGAGCCGGGGGCCGCTTCAGGTTTGGTTGAATACCAACCGCGCGCACAAGCCGCCCTGCTCCAGATTGTGCAACGTCAACCTGCACCCAATTTTAGCCACGATCCTCTCCACAATCGCCAAGCCCAAACCCGCGCCATTGGCGTTATCCCGGCTGTAAAACCGTTCGAACAAACGCCCCAACTCCGCCTCGTCGATCCCCGGGCCTTGGTCTTCCACGCTCAAGCCATTGGCGCCAATCACCACCCGTACCTCGCTGCCAGCCGGGGAAAAGTTCAGCGCATTGGTCACCAGGTTCTGCAAGGCAATCGCCAGTGCTACCGGCTCGGTGTGCACCCAGCATTCCTCTTCGCCCTCCAACACCAGCTCTACGCCTTTCTCCATGGCCAGCGGTGTGAGCTCAGCGAGTTCTTCGCGCACCAGTTCCGTCAGGTGCACAGGCTGACACACCGGGTTGCTCAGCTGCGGTTCGATACGCGCCATGGTCAGCAACTGGCTGCCAATCCGCGTCGCGCGGTCCACGCCACTCACCAGAAAATCCAACGCTTCTCGCCGTTGCTCTTCGCTCGCGGCGCTTTGAGCGTTTTGCGCATGAATGCGCAGTATCGCCAACGGCGTGCGCAATTCGTGGGCCGCGTCGGCGATGAAGCGGCGCTCCCGCTCGAGCAGGTCATCCATCTGCACCAACAGCTGGTTAAGCGCGGTTTGCATCGGTTCCAGGTCGGTGGGCAGCGGCTTGAGGTTCAGCGGTTGCAAGGTGTCGGTATTGCGCCCGCGAATCGCCAGCACCATGGCACGCAGGGGTTTGAAGCCCCAGCCGATGGCCAGCCAAATCAATACGGTCAGCAGTGGCACGCCTATCAGCGTGGGCCAAAGCGTGTGGCTGACGATGCGCTGGATCAGGTCTTGGCGAATGTCGTCGCGCTCGCCCACCCAAATCAGCAGGCCCTGTTGTGGGTCGACGAGGAGGAAGGCGCACCAGTCGTTGCCATTGTTAGTCAGGTCGTGGGCGCCAAGGTGGGTGGGCGCTGCGTCGAGGACCGGCGCTTGGGCGGAGCGCACCAGGAGTTGGCCGTCGGTGCGCCATACCTGAAAGGTCAGCGGCGTTTCATAAGGGTGGGCGGCGCCGTCTTCGCCGATGCGGCTCATGGCGTGGTCGAAGGCCTGGTAAAGACGCTCAAAGTCGGCTTCACTGGGGTCGCGTTGGCGCAGCACGCCTTGCAGCAGGCGGGCGCTTTGGGCGAGTTGGGCGTCGTAGACCTCTTCGATTTCGTGGTGGCTGTCGCGCAGCACCAGCCAGCTGATCAGGGCGTCGCCCAGCAGGATCAGCATCAGCACCGGGATGAGGATGCGAGCGCGAACGGAAGTCATGGTTTAAGCACCAGCACATAGCCGACGCCGCGCACGGTGCGGATCAGTTCGGTGCAGAGTTTTTTGCGCAGGTTGTGGATAAGTACTTCGAGGGTATTGCTCTCGACGCGGTCCTGCCAGCCATATAAAGCGCGGGCCAGGCGCTCGCGGGTCACGACTTTGCCGGGGCGCACCATCAGTTGGTGCAGCAGTTGGTATTCCATCGGGGTGACGATGATGTCTGCGTCCTGGTAGCGCACCTGCTGGGTGGCCGGGTCGAGGCTGACGCCGGCGTGTTCCAGCATCGGTTGGGCACGGCCCTGGCTGCGGCGCAACAGGGCGCGCACGCGGGCTTTGAGCTCTTCGACGTCGAAGGGTTTGATCAGGTAGTCATCGGCGCCCGCGTCCAGCCCGGCGATGCGTTCGGCAGTGCCGTCGCGGGCGGTGAGGATCAGCACCGGCAAGTCGTGTTGCTCGGCGCGCAGTTGCTGCAGCAGGTCGAGGCCATCGAGGCGCGGCAGGCCGAGGTCGAGCAGCAGCAAATCGAAGCTTTCGGTGCGCAGAGCGTGCAAGGCGCTGAGGCCATCTTGCAGATAATCCAGCGTATAGCCTTCGGCGCCCAATGCCACGCGAATACCCTGGCCGAGGGCACGATCATCTTCGACTAGGAGTAGGCGCATAGCAGATTCTCTGTAGGAAACGGCGGAATCATGCCGTTTCTGGTGGGTGCCCTTGCGTGAAAGATGTTACGACACGTTGCCAACTAAGGTTGCGCTAAGGTTGGTTTTGCACTGTGAACCTTCCCACGTCTGCAGGGAAATACTCCTGCGCTTGTGGGACCAGGTGCGGGACAACCCCTCGTTATCCATGCTCACCGGCCGCAGGAGCACCTGCTGGGTGAACGTGCGCAGTTATCCTTTTTCCGACAGGTTCTCTATGCGCTCCGCTTTACTGATCTGCAGCCTGCTAGGGGTCTTCATCGCCGCCTGGCTTAGCCATCCGCCTCATGTTCTAGCCCCCTTTGCCCAAGCAAGCCCGCCCCCCTCAAAAGTCGCGACGGCACCGCAATACACCAGCCGCTTCGTGTCCTCGCAGCTCACCGACTTTGTGCACTCCTCCTCCGTCACGGCCCTGCCCGGCGGCGACTTGATGGCCGTGTGGTTTGCAGGCAGCCGCGAAGGCGCCGCTGATGTGCAGGTGCGCACTGCGCGGTTTGATGCGCGCAGCGGCGAATGGGGTGCCGAGCACGTGCTGGCCACGCGCGAAAGCACCCGCGACGGCACCCAGCGCTACATTCGCAAACTGGGTAACCCAGTGATTGCGCTGGGGCCGGATAAACGCCTGTGGATGTTTTATGTGTCGGTGTCGGTCGGCGGCTGGGCCACCAGTGCGATCAACGTGATGGTCTCCGATGACCTCGGCGCGAACTGGTCGGCGCCCCGGCAATTGATCACATCGCCATTCTTCAACATCAGCACCTTGGTGCGCGCGGCGCCGGTGTTCCACGCCGATGGCTCTATCGGCCTGCCGGTGTATCACGAGTTCATGGGCAAGTTTGCCGAGTACCTGTACTTGAGCGCCGACGGTGCGGTGATCGACAAATTCCGCATCAGCCGTGGCAAGCATTCGCTGCAACCGACCATCGTGCCGCAGGATGGCCAGCGCGCCGTGGCGATGTTGCGCTATGCCGGCGAAACCCATCACCGCGTGCTCGCCAGCCGCACCGAGGACGCTGGGCAAACCTGGAGCGAGCCGTACCCGCTGGAACCGGCCAACCCCAACTCATCGCTGGCGGCGGTGGCCACTGAGGATGACGGTTTGTTGGTCGCCCTCAACGACCTGCAGGACGGCCGCTTCAAGCTCAGCCTCTATGGCACCAACGCGCAGTTCAGCCAATGGCGCACGGTGATAGAGCTGGACCAGTCGCCCGATCCGCTCGGCCAGCCGTTCTCCCACGAAGCCTACAAAGAAATCATCGGCGAAGGCTTTCGCGCCTCCAGCGGAGCCAAGCGCCTGCCACTGGAACAGCGCTTTCTGAGCAACCTGGATTACCGCGTGTGCAAACCGCGTGGCTGCGATTTCGAATACGAGTACCCGTACTTCAGCCGCAGCCCGGACGGCACGTACCACTTGGTGTACTCGTGGAATAACACCTTCATCAAACATGTCAGCTTCAACGAAGCCTGGCTGGCGGAGCATCTGTGATGGTTTCTGTGTGGCAAGCCCATTTGAGTTTTGTGCTGCTGGGGTTTGTGCTCTTAAGCATGTTGCGATTTACCGCGCCGTGGCGCCCGTGGTTGCTGCCAGTGTTGGTGGTGGTGAGCTTTATCCCGGTGAATGAGCTGCCGTTGGCGGCGTATGTGCGCAGTTTCACCGATGACCTGGCGATCAGCACGTTGGTGTTGTTGGCATGGGTAAGCCTGTGCCGATTGGGCGTGGTGGCGCCAGTTAATCGTTCACATCAGGTGCAAGTGCTGGTGCTGTTTGGGGTGCTGAGCCTGTTGTTGTATCCGGCCACGATGGGCCTGACGTATTACGACCCTTACCGCTGGGGCTTCAACCCCCGGCCGATGATTGTGCTGGTGGGCGCGGTGGCCTTGCTGATGCTGTGGCTGCGTAATGCGCTGGCGGTATGGATGCTGGCGCTGGGCACCCTGGCGTTCGCGCTGCGGCTCAAGGCTTCGGAAAACTATTGGGATTATCTGGTCGATCCGCTCCTGACGGGCTACTGCGTAATCGCTGGATTAATGCAATTCAAACTGTGGGAGCGGGCTTGCTCGCGAATGCGGTGGGTCAGGCAGCATATTTGGCACTGAACCACCGCTTTCGCGAGCAAGCCCGCTCCCACATTTGCTTTGTGGTGTTTGTGAGATGGAATAGGGGTCAATGATGGGTGTGTTGCAATCACGCCGCCTGCGCTACGGCGTGGGCGCGATCGGGTTGGTGTTTATGCTGTTGGCAGCCCTGCGGCTGGTGTTTTTGATCAGCTTTTCCGGCTTGGATTTAAACACCCCGGCGCTGCTGGAAACCCTGGGCATCGGCCTGCGTTTCGATCTGCGCCTGGCCGTGTTGATCCTGCTGCCGCTGGCGCTGCTGGCCTGGTTCCCGCGCTGGAACCTCACCACCCTGCCCGCCCTGCGCTGGCTGGCGCGCGGCTATCTGGTGGTGGCGCTGGCCGTGGTCGGCCTGGTGTACATCATCGATTTCGGCCATTACGCCTACCTCGGTGTGCGCATCAACGCGACGGTGTTGCGCTACCTGCAAGACGCACAGATTTCTCAGCAGATGGTGTGGGAAACCTACCCGGTGCTGTGGATAACTGCTTGTTGGCTGGCGGCGGTGGCGCTGTGGGTGTGGGCGTTGGTGTGCCTGGAGCGGTTGACCCTGGATCGCCAACCCAACGTCATCGGCAAATGGGCGGTGGCGTCTGTCGCCGTGGTCGGTGTTGTCGGCGTATTGCTTGCCCTGCTCGGCCGCGTGGCCAACCTCAACCTGGAAAACCCGGTGCCGCTGCGCTGGAGCGATGCATTCTTTTCCGGCAACAGCCAGGTCGCCGCCGTGGGCCTGAACCCGGTGCTGTTTTTGTACGACACGCTCAAGGTCGGCCAATCGCAATACGATGAAGCAAAAGTGCGCGAGCATTACCCGCAAGTCGCTAGATATTTGGGTGTTGATCAGCCCGATCCCCAGCAACTGAACTTCACCCGCGAGCAAGGCGTGCAGCCCTATCGTCTGCAAGGCGAGCGCCCGCCCAACGTGGTTTTCGTGATGCTCGAATCCCTCGGCACCAGCGCCGTCGGTGCCTATGGCAACCCGCTGAACCCCACGCCGAACCTGGACAAATTGGCGACGCAAAGCTGGTTCTTCAAACACTTCTACGTGCCCGTCACCGGCACCGCCAAAACCGTGTGGGCGAGCATCACTGGCGTGCCCGATGTGACCCGCCAGGAGACCGCCACGCGTAACCCGCTGATCACCCGGCAACACACGCTGATCAATGCGTTCGAGGGCTACCAGAAGTTCTACATGATCAACGGCAATGCCGGCTGGGCGAATATCAATGCGTTGATTCGCCAGAGCATCGACGGCGTGCAGCTGTTTGACGAAAGCGCCTGGCGCTCGCCGCGGGTGGACGTGTGGGGCATCTCCGACCTGGACCTGTTCAAGGAAGGCGACCAACTGCTGCGCGCCGTGCCCAAGGACACGCCCTTCTTCGCCTACGTGCAAACCTCCGGCAACCACCGCCCGTTCACCATCCCCAAGCAAAACGACGGTTTTAAGGTGCGTGACGTGACATTGGAGCAAGCCCAGGCCGCCGGTTCGCGCAGCGTTGAGCAATACAACGCGGTGCGCCTGCTGGACTTCAACATCGGCCGCCTGATGGACATCGCCAAGGTCGGCGGCTGGTACGACAACACCATTTTCGTGTTCTTCGGCGACCACAACACGCGCATCAGCCAGATCCCGCACATGGCGCCGGCCTTCGAGCAACTGGGCCTGGAAAGCAACAATGTGCCGATGTTGATCCACGCACCCGGCCTGCAACCGCGGGTGATTGAAGAGGCCGTGGGCCTGGCGGACTTGTTACCGACGGTGGCCGGCATGGCGGGTGTACCGTTTAGCAATGGCGCAATGGGCCGCGACATCCAGCAACCGGCGCCGGAAGGCGAACGTGTGGTGCCGCTGGTGTTGCACGAGGGCACGTTCCCGATTATCGGCGGCGTAACCAAGGACTTCCTGCTGCAGATGCAACACGACGGCAGCTCACCGACCCTGCATGACCTGGCGTCGCAAACCCCTCGGGATGACGTGGCCGAGCAGCACCCTGAAGAGTTTCAACGCTTGCAGGGGCTGACGCGCGGGCTGCATGAAAGTGCGCGGTTGATGCTGTTCAAAAACGTGCGCGAGTGATCATTTGGGCTGGAAGGTTTCCAGGTAGGCCAGGATGTTTTCAATCTTTTCCGGGTCGCTGATGCCCCAGAAGATCATGCGCGTGCCGCTGACCACCTTCTTCGGCGCCTCGATGTAGGCGGCGAGTTTGTCGCGGGTCCAGACCACGCCGGAGTTTTTCATCGCGTCGGAGTACTGGTAATCCGTGGTGGTGCCGGCGGGTCGGCCGATGATGCCGTTAAGCTCAGGCCCGAAGCCGCCGCGCGCGCCTTCGCCAATGCTGTGGCAGCCGCCGCAGGTCTTGCTGAAGAGCTTGCCGCCCGCCTCGGCATCGCCCGCCGCAAAAGCCGGGGCGGTGTTGAGGATCAGGGCGAGGGTCAATAAGGCGTACTTCATGAAGGGCTCCACATCGGGCAACGGTGAGTCAATTATGCCTGTATCAACCTCGCAATGGCGCAGCGCGCGCGCCCTGTGGAACCGCTCAAAAGCGACCACCCATCGCCCCGCACACATCCAATCGAACCTATTCACACCCGCCCCACTCCACCTTACTGAACCCTGATGGTGGAGTAAGGATCATGGCTCAGCCATCGATTTTAGTGCTGGAAGACGACGATATAATTCGCTTGTTGATGGTCGATGTACTGGAGGATTTCGGGGCGCATGTCACTTCGTTTCCTTCAGCGGATGAAGGGATGATTTACCTGGAACGCGGCGATGACCCCGTGGATTTGATTGTCAGCGATATCCAGATGCCGGGTTTACTCAACGGGTATGACTTGAGCAAGGTGGTGGCGCATCGGTGGCCGTTGGTGCCGGTGGTGCTGACCTCCGGCAATACCAAGCTGGCAGAGCAGTTGGGCGGGTCCGTGCGGTTTTTGCCGAAGCCGTGGAGCGCCGAACACCTGGTTGAGTGCGTGCAAACCGCGCTGACTCAAAGGGTCAGCTCTCTGCATTGATAGCACCGCAATATCACTTAAAGCGAACTTGATGAGCTGCCGCGTGGTCATTAATCACGCCATGAGCGACTTTTCTGATTCGCCGGTCAACCTTTTCGCCGTGTGCGCGCAGTTGACGACAATGAGTTGTGTAGAATCGTCGCCCATTTACTCGCGTCATTCATGGCCGAAAGGCCCACAGTTCGAGCTCATTGAATGCATTCACAGGCCCCTGATGTTAGTGCGCCCTCATTGTTGGAAGCGTTGCGCACAGGCACCAGCCTGCTGCATGTAGCATTGGAAAAACGCCTGCCGTTTTTCTCTGATCACCTGGATGCCGATTGGTATCGGCGCCTGCTTCAGGCGTACTACGGCTTTTATGCGCCAATCGAAGCGGCACTGTACGACAGCGGCTTGATCCCCAATGAATACGACGCTGTGTTGCGTGTGAAAACGCCAACACTGCTGAGCGATCTCCACGCCCTCGGCCTGAATGACAGAGCCATCAGTGCCCTGGCGCATTGCACCGAACTCCCGCCCCTCGACACCCCCGCCGCCTGCCTGGGTGCCCTGTATGTGCTGGAAGGCGCCACCTTGGGCGGCCAAGTGCTGCGCCGGGAAATGGCCCAACGGCTGGGCATCGACGCGGATAACGGCGGCGCGTTTCTCAACGTGTACGGCGCCGAGACGGGTCGGCGCTGGAAAGACTTTCTCGATTACCTGGGCCGCCAGCCCCTCAACGCACACGCCAAACAGCGTGCGGTAGCGGCGGCCTGTTCGACATTCAGCGGCTTTGAGCAATGGCTCGTCAGCCAGGAGGTACTGCTATGAAACCCGCAGATTTTGAAGAACTGCTTACCAACTGTGCCGACGAGCCGATTCGCATCCCAGGCGCGATTCAGCCCCACGGCGTATTGCTGACGTTGTCGGAACCTGACCTGAACATCCTGCAGGTCAGCGCCAACGTAAGCAGCGTGTTTGGCCATGCCCCTGAGACGCTGCTGGGTCAGCCGCTGCACACCTTGATCGGCGCAGAACACACCCAAGCCGTGCAGGCCATGGCAGAAAACAACACGTTTTTTGACGCGCAGGCGCTGCATGTCACCTTCAAGGGTGTGCAATTTGAAGGCCTGCTGCATCGCCATCAAGCCGTACTGGTGCTGGAATTCGAACCACGCCTGGAAGACTTCAAACCCCACGCGCGCAACGGCCGCACCAGTGACTTGGGCAAAATGCTGCAACGTCTGCAGTCGGCGAAAACCCTGCAAGCGCTGTACGAAATCAGTGTGAATGAAATCCAGGCCATCACCGGTTACGACCGGGTGCTGATCTATCGCTTCGAAGAGGAAGGCCACGGCCAAGTGATCGCCGAGGCATCGTCGCCGTCCATGGAGCTGTTCAACGGGCTGTTTTTCCCGGCATCCGACATCCCGGAGCAAGCGCGCGAGCTGTACCGCACCAACTGGTTGCGCATCATCCCGAACGCGGCCTATGAACCGGTGCCATTGCTGCCCAAGCTGCATCCGCACACCGGCGAGCCACTGGATTTGAGCTTTGCCACCCTGCGCAGCGTGTCGCCGATTCACTGCCAGTACATGCAAAACATGGGCGTGCTGTCGTCCATGAGCATCTCGCTGATGACAGGCGACAAGCTCTGGGGGCTGATCAGTTGCGGTCACCGCGAGCCACTGTTGGTGCCCAATGACCTGCGCATCGCCTGCCAAACCATCGGCCAGGTGCTGTCGTTGCAGATCAGCGCCATGGAAGCCCTGGACCTGAGCCGTCAGCGCGAAGAAAAAGTCGAGGCACTGGCCCTGCTCGACCGGGCGATGAAAGCCTCTGAACAAAACGTGTTTGATGGCCTGGCCCAGCAGCCGCATGTGCTGATGGACCTGACCCTGTCGGGCGGCGTGGCGATCATTGAAGACAAACAGCTGCACTGCTACGGCAACTGTCCTACACCTGCACAAATTCGTGCCCTGCACAGGTGGCTGCACGCCAGCGGCGAGCCGGTGTTTGCCAGCCACAACCTGACCTCTGTGTACCCGCCAGCCGCCGAGTTCCAGCAGGTCGCCAGTGGGGTGTTGGCCATGAGCCTGCCCAAGCCTGTGGACAACGGCGTGCTGTGGTTTCGACCGGAAGTGAAAGAGAACATCCACTGGAGCGGCAACCCGAACAAACCGCTCAACCTGGAAAATTCCGACGACGGCTTGCGCCTTCGGCCACGTACCTCGTTTGAAATCTGGAAAGTGGAAATGGCCGGCATCTCCACCAAGTGGAGCCATGGCGACCGCTTCGCCGCCAACGACCTGCGCCGCTCCGCCCTGGAAAATGACCTCGCCCGCCAAGTGTTGCGCGAGCAGCAGGCCGTGCGCGCGCGTGATGACCTGGTGGCGGTGGTGTCCCACGACCTGCGCAACCCGATGACCGTTATTTCGATGCTCTGCGGCATGATGCAAAAGGCTTTCAGCTCCGAAGGCCTGCACACGTCGCGACGCATCTCCTCGGCTATCGACACCATGCAACAAGCCGCCGGGCGTATGAACGTGCTGCTGGAAGACTTGCTCGACACCTCGAAAATCGAGGCTGGCCGCTACGTGGTCAAGCCGGTGTTGCTGGACGTCAGCCAGATGTTCGAAGAAGCCTATGCCCTGCTCGCGCCGCTGGCGATGGAGAAAGGCATCGAGCTGTCGTTCAACGCAGAGCCGCAGCTGCAGATAAACGGCGACCCGGAGCGTCTGTTCCAGGTGTTGTCGAACCTGATCGGCAATGCCATCAAGTTCACTGCGCGTCTGGGCACTATCGAGGTCAGCGCCGTGAGCAACGCCCAAGAGGTGCTGTTTTCGGTGCGCGATTCCGGTGAAGGCATTGCGCCTGAGCAGTTGCCGCATGTGTTCGATCGTTACTGGACCCAGACCGAAAACAACCCCACTGGCAGCGGGCTGGGGCTGTATATCACCCAAGGGATCGTGCAGGCACACGGCGGGTGGATCGATGCGCAAAGTGAGGTGGGCCAGGGTAGCGAGTTTCGCTTTACGGTGCCAAAGGCCATCGAGGATTCACACACCTGACTATGGCGAACGGGCTTGCCACATAGAGCCCGCCTGTTAAACCGGCAACACCACCACCGCCACCAAGCCACCGCCCTGGCGATCAGCCAGGGTCAGCGTGCCGCCATGCTCCAACACAATTGCCCGCGCAGTGGAGAGCCCAAGCCCTACGCCGCCGGTGCTTTTGTTGCGTGAGCCTTCCAGGCGATAGAACGGCGTGAACACCTGTTCCCGATGCTCGGCAGGAATACCCGGCCCACGATCCAGCACGTGGATAACGACCTCGCCCGACAGTTGCAGCAGCTCGATTTCCGGCGCCTGGCCATAGTGGATCGCGTTGTCCATCAAGTTAGTCATCACACGCTTGAGGCCCTGCGGGCGACCGAAATACACCAGCCGTGGCGGGCCGCAAAACCGAATGTCGATGCCTTGGTCGCGATAGTCGTCGATCAAGGTTTGCAGCAGTGGGGGACAGCGACACTGTGCAGGCCCTGGGCACCGTCAGCCTGGTGGGTGGCACGGTGGATACACGCGCGTCACTGCTGCCCCTCACCGACAGCCTGCAAAAGCTGCCGGATTACTACAGCGCATTGCGAAATGGGGTGGCCGAACACCGGGCGGCCTTTGTGCTGGAGGGTAAGGAAGGCGCGACGATACCCGCGCAGAACACCTGCGGGGCGGGCGCCGGGGATGATTTTTGAAGCCTTTTCACGCCGTCTGCAGCGACTCAGGGGCGCGCAGTCTTGTCACGTTTTGATCAAAGACGTGTATAGCTCCGTCAGCCAAGGCTTTGTAAGTTCAGTCCGCGTTTACAGCGCGATAACTCAACCACACTCTCTTAGCCTGACCGAGAAAACCACGATGAATGTTTTTTTCAACATTGCCACGAGCTACATCAACATTATCCAGCCAGTCGACTTCAAACAGGTCGCACACGTGGCAAAGCTAGTCAGCGTCAGCGATCAGGGGGCGAGCGCAGACGTCAGCAGTGTGAGCGCACCGAAAAACAACAGGCGCTCTGGCAGCCTTGATAGCCTGGGCAAAGGTAATCTTCTGTAGGGCGAAAAAAGGAGAGCGCCAGCTCTCCACTTCCCCGCCATTGCTTAACAAAACACTGACATCCACTGAGTTAACCTACGTGCCTCCCTCGCACAGAGCCATCATCCCTATGCTTCAAGCAGGCACCCTGCCCGCCGTACTTGCTGGGCCGCTGTTACGCCGACTAACGTCGCAACGCTTGGTGTTGTGGCTGGTGGGCAGCCGTGAACTGTCGCTGACCCTGCGCCTGCACGTTGCTGAACACACTCGCGATATTCTGCTGGGTAAAGACCAGTGCCAGGTCGTACCGGTGGGGCGCCACGCCTTCATCCACCTGATCGACGTGCGACTGGACGAGGCCCTGCCGCCAGACGTGGTCATCGGCTATGACCTGCTGATCGACAGCCGCGGCATTGCCGAATGGGCACCGCACCTGCTGTACGCCGAAAACCAACACCCCAATTTCGTGCTGCACAGCCGTATTCACCAGTTGGTGCATGGCTCGTGCCGCAAACCGCACCACCGAGCCGACGAAGGCTTGCTGTGCGTCGACCGCCTGCTGGCCGACGCCCACACGCCGCCCGAACGCCCAGCCTTGCTGATGATGAGTGGCGACCAGATCTACGCCGACGATGTCGCCGGGCCGATGCTGCGCGCCATTCATGCACTGATCGCGTGTTTGGGCCTGTACGACGAATACCTGGAAGGCGCGGTGGTGGATGACAGCGCCAGCCTCTATGGGCATCGCGCCAGCTACTACCATCGAGCGGACCTGCTCCCGGCGCTGGACAGCAACGAGACGCTGCGCGAACGGTTTTTCGGTGGCGTGAAGAAGCCGATTTTCACCAGCAGCACCGCCGACAATCACCTGGTGACCTTTGCCGAAGTGATCGCGATGTACCTGCTGGCATGGTCGCCCACGCCCTGGACGCTGATCGCGCCGCAACCGCCGCAACTGAGCGTCGAGGAGCAGCAGCGCTATGCCCAGGAGCTGGTGCACATAGAGCAATTCCGTGACGGCCTGCCAGGCGTCGCGCGGGTCTTCGCGCACCTTTCGACACTGATGATCTTCGACGATCACGACATCACCGATGACTGGAACCTCAGCGCACAATGGGAACAAACTGCCTACGGCCACCCGTTCTCCAAGCGCATCATCGGCAACGCCCTGCTCGCTTACCTGCTGTGCCAGGGCTGGGGTAACCAACCGGAGGTGTTTGGCGAGCTGCTGAACCAAACCCAGAAACTGACCGCCCAGGTGCAAGACAATCATCTGCAGGCGGGTGCGCAAGATGACCTGTTGGAAACGCTGCTGAAGTTCCAGCGCTGGCATTACGTACTGCCCACCACGCCCGCCCTGGTGGTGCTCGACACCCGCACACGGCGCTGGCGCAGCGAGTTCACGCTCAAGCAACCCTCCGGCCTGCTGGACTGGGAAGCCTTGAGCGAACTGCAACAGGAACTGCTGGACCACCCTTCGGCCATCATCGTCTCGCCCGCGCCGATCTTTGGCGTCAAGCTGATCGAGACCGTGCAGAAGGTGTTCAGCTGGTGTGGTTACCCGCTGCTGGTGGACGCCGAAAACTGGATGGCCCATCGCGGCGCCGCCCAGGTGATCCTGAACATTTTCCGCCACTCGCGCACGCCGGGTAACTACGTGATCCTCTCGGGCGACGTGCATTACTCGTTCGTCTACGAAGTGCTGATCCGCCACCGCAACGGCGGCCCCAGGATCTGGCAGATCACCAGCAGCGGCGTCAAGAACGAATTCCCCCCTCGCCTGCTGGAATGGTTCGACCGCCTGAATCGCTGGCTCTACTCGCCCCGCTCCCCACTCAACTGGTTCACTCGCCGGCGCACCATGCAGGTGGTGCCGCATATTCCGCAGCATGCCGAGGCAGGTGAGCGGCTGTGGAATTCAGCAGGCATAGGCCAGGTGTTTTTCAATGAGCAGGGCCAGCCGGAGGCGATTTACCAGCACAACGCAGATGGGAAGCCACGGACGCGGATGCTGGCGCCGGAGTAAGTTTTCTCACATAAGAAAAACCATCCTCGCACTCACCTTCAGGAAAAGTCATAAACATATGTTTTTTATGAAATTTTCTGAAAACCATCCACCTCCATCGCTCACAAAAAAAATGCCAGGCTCTGACCGCTTTTTGCGAAATGCCTCATCAATCGCTGATTGCCATATGAACCTATTTTGGTGCACTCTTTGTGAACGACTTACATCTAATGTTGAACGTCGCGTTTTTCAGAACGGAGGCTGGCAACGAACCCGTGCGTGAATGGCTGACGGAACTGCCCAGAGAGTCACGCAAACTCATAGGCATTGACATCAAAGCAGTCCAGATTGGATGGCCGCTGGGAATGCCGTTGGTTCGAAAGCTGGAGCACAGGCTTTGGGAAGTACGAAGTGACCTCAATGAGAACATTGCGCGGGTCATTTTTACGTTAGTTGACCGTGAAATAGTGCTGCTGCACGGTTTCATCAAAAAGAGCCAGAAAACTCCGTCAGTCGACCTGAGCACCGCCAGACGTCGTAAAAACAAGCTTTGAGGAATCTCCATGAATAAACATATTGGCTCCAACTTCGATGATTTCCTCAACGCCGATGGGCTCATAGAAGAAGTGTCCGCCGCCGCATTGAAGCGTGTTATCGCCTGGCAGTTGGCGCAAGCGATGAAGGCGCAAAAAGTCAGCAAAAAAGCACTGGCAGAACGTATGTGCACCAGCCGTACTGCAGTAGATCGTGCGCTGGATCAAAACGATGCAGGCATGACACTGGCAACCCTGGCGAGTGCTGCAAGGGCCTTGGGCCAGCGGGTAGAAGTACGGCTTGTACCCAATTCCAATGCAAGACCGGTGATGACGTGAAAATCAACTCAGGCAAACACGATAGAGCGTGCCGCACCGAAGCAGATGATGGCTCATCGCCACCCAACTAAAGCAGCACACCCGCCCTATTCAAACCGCGCAAGCCCCGATGTACAGTAGCGCCAGCCACGGAGTATTGGCGTCAACGAAGACTGGCCGTGAAAGCCAGCACACGCAGGGAAGCGCAAAAATGGACGATACCTCCGGCAATAAACCGCTACGCAATGACTTTTCCGAGCTCAACGCCGATATGTTGCACGCCGTCATGGAGCTGGTCAGTGACGGCATCTGGGACTGGAACGCTAACACCGGTTTCGTCTACCGCAACCCCGGCTGGTACGAAATGCTGGGCTACCCCCGCCACTCCCTGGAGAACAGCGTGTTCACCTGGGAGAACGTGATTCACAGCGAGGACTACCCCCGCGTGATGGCCGTGTTTGATGACTACATCAGCCAACGCGCGCCCCATTACCAAGCCGAATATCGCTGCCGAAAAGAAGACGGCAGCTACCTCTGGATCGAAGACCGGGGCTACGTGATTGCCCGTAACCACGACGGTTCGGTGGCGCGCATGGTCGGCGCGCACCGCGATATTCATACCCGCAAGAACTCCATCGAAAAACTGCAGAAGCGCAACCAATCCCTGGAGGCGCTGGTGGCCGAACGCACCCGTGAATTGTCACGGGTCAATCAGCAACTGCAAATGCAGCTGGATGAAAACCGCTCACTGGCCGAACAGGACGCCCTGACGCGTATCGCCAACCGTTATCGCCTGGAAAAAGTACTGCTGGAGGAATGCGAGCGTGCCGAGCGTTTCCGCTTGCCGCTGGCACTGGTGGCCATGGATATCGATGACTTCAAGCCGATCAACGACCAACATGGCCACGGCATAGGCGACAAGACCCTGGTGCGGGTCGTGGAGGGCCTTGCTGCCTGTGTACGCGCTGGTGATTTGCTGGCGCGCTGGGGCGGTGATGAATTTATGGTGATCCTGCCCAAAAGCACGTTGGATACCGCCAAGCAAATGGCCGAAAGGGTTCGGCTGAAAATCACCGAGATACCCGCCGTGGGCGACTTCAAAGTGACCCTGAGCCTGGGTGTGGTAGAGCGTCGTATGGGTGAAACTCCGGCCGCCCTGGTGGCCCGCGCCGATCAAGCGCTGTATCGGTCCAAGGCGGCGGGAAAGGATGTGGTGTCGGAGTAACCACAGTTCCCACGATAGCTTTACGTGATCAGCGCACCGGCGGCGCGTACTGAATGCCGCCGTTGCTCCACAACGCATTGAGCCCGCGCTTGATCTTCAACACGCTGCCCTGGCCGATATTGCGTTCGAACACTTCGTCATAGTTGCCCACTTGCTTGACGATCTGCACCACCCAGTCCTTGCGCAGTTTCAAGTCTTTGCCGTAATCGCCATCGGCACCGAGCAACCGCGCAACATCAGGGTTCTTGGTGGACTTGGCCTGCTCTTCGACGTTCTGCGAGGTAATACCCATTTCCTCGGCATTAAGCATGGCAAACAGCGTCCATTTGACGATGCTGAACCACTCATCGTCGCCCTTGCGCACCAGCGGCCCGAGCGGCTCTTTGGAGATCACTTCCGGCAGTACCACGAACTCGTCCGGGTGAGCCATCTTGATACGCTGTGCATACAGGCCCGACTGATCAGTGGTCAGCACATCACAGCGCCCGGCTTCGAGGCCCTTGGCGCTTTCGTCGGCGGTGTCGAAGGTAATCGGCGTGTACTTCATGCCGTGGGTGCGAAAGTAATCGGAAACGTTGAGTTCGGTGGTGGTGCCGGCCTGGATGCAAATGGTTGCGCCATCGAGTTGCTTGGCGGCGGTCACGCCCAGTTTGTTGTTCACCAGAAAGCCGATGCCGTCGTAATAGGTCACACCGGTAAACACCAGGCCCATGCCCGAATCGCGGGAGCTGGTCCAGGTGGTGTTGCGCGAGATCAGGTCGATTTCGCCGGACTGCAGCGCAGTGAAACGCTCCTTGGCGGTCAACTGGCTGAACTTCACTTTGGAGGCATCGCCGAATACCGCCGCCGCGACCGCGTGGCACACGTCCACGTCAATGCCCGTCATCTTGCCCTTGCTGTCCGGTACGCCGAAGCCCGGCAGGCCGTCGCTGACACCGCACTGGATAAAGCCTTTTTTCTGGATCGCGTCCAGGGTCACGCCCGCTTGGGCGCTGCCCGCCAGGCCGACGACCGCAGCGGCGGTAATGGCGGCCAAGGTGGTTTTGAAGTTGTTCATGCGAGGCACTCCCTGTCGATCTTTATTATTCGGCGCCGCACTGCCCGCGCCGGTTTATAGTGTTGCCGCGCAGTATCGACGGCTTTACACGCCTGCCACAAACGACCTTTAGGCAAAGGCTCCTTCCGATTTGGAATGAACTGCATGATCTCAAAACGCTTGACCCCTTCGATGACCGCCCTGCAATGCTTCGAAGCCGCCGCCCGCCACCTGAGTTTTACCCGCGCCGCCGAAGAGCTGCACCTGACCCAGAGTGCGGTGAGCAAGCAGGTGGCGCAGCTCGAAGAGATGCTGTGCCACAACCTGTTCGAACGGGTGCGCCAGCGTTTGTACCTGTCGCCGGCGGGCTCGCTGTACCTGGCCGAAGTGCACAAAATCCTGACTCAAGTGGACATCTCCAGCCGCTATATCCTCACCTATGGCGGCGAGACCGAAGTGCTGCGCATCGCCACCCAACCGACGTTCGGCGACCGTTGGCTGGTGCCCAAGCTCAAGGATTTCGCGGCCAAGCATCCGAACATTCACCTGGATGTGCGCAACGAACTGGAGCCCTTCGACGTGTTGCAGGCCAAAGCCGACATCGCGTTTTTCTTCGGCCGGGGCTCGTGGCCGGGGGCGACGTGCATCGAGCTATTTCGTGAAGCCGTGGTGCCGGTCTGCGCGCCTGGGTTTGTCGCCGAAGGCAGCGATGCCTCGTCGCGCCACACCTTGCTGCAATGCACCTCGCGCCCGGAAGCCTGGCATGAATGGTTCCTGGAACAAGGCCTGCATTCGCAGAACAGCTACCACGGGCCGCGGTTCGACACGTTCTACATGTGCATTCGCGCGGCGCAATCGGGCTATGGCGTCGCGTTGGTGCCGCAGTATCTGGTCGCCGCAGAGTTGGCCAACGGTAGCTTGATGATCCCGTGGGATTACGCAATGCCCAGCGCCGGCGCGCACTTTATCGCGCACGCCGAACATGCCGGCGAGGTCCCTAAAGTGAAAGCCTTCTTGAACTGGATGGTGGACTACTCAAGAGCACATCCCGACTTTTAATAATGACCCGGCGACTTTATTTCGTTTGCGGCAAGGCCGGGCGCGCGGCTTAGATAAAAAGACGCCCGCCATTGCCGAGTCCGAGATTCATGAGCCGCGAAACCATCAGCCAGTCGATTTCCATCGTTCACCCCATCAGCCTCAGCCACGGCAAAAACGCCGAGGTCTGGGACGCCACGGGCAAGCGCTACATCGACTTTGTCGGCGGCATCGGCGTGCTCAACCTCGGGCATTGCCACCCGGGTGTGGTTGAGGCGATTCAACACCAGGCGACCAAACTGACCCACTACGCGTTCAACGCAGCCCCGCACGCGCCCTACATCGAACTGATGGATCGTCTTACTGCGTTTATCCCGGTGAATTACCCGGTGAGCGGCATGCTCACCAACAGCGGCGCGGAAGCGGCGGAAAACGCCTTGAAGATTGTGCGCGGCGCCACCGGCCGCACGGCGGTTATCGCGTTTGACGGTGCCTTCCACGGCCGAACCCTGGCCACACTCAACCTCAATGGCAAGGTGGCGCCCTACAAGCAAAAGGTCGGCGTACTGCCCGGCCCGGTGTATCACCTGCCCTACCCCAGCGCGGATAACGGCGTGACCTGCGCTGAGGCGCTGAAGGCGATGGAGCGTTTGTTCAGTGTAGAAATCGACGTTGAGGACGTGGCCTGTTTCATCATCGAGCCGGTGCAGGGCGAAGGCGGTTTCCTCGCGTTGGACATTGAGTTCGCCCACGCTCTGCGACGTTTTTGCGATGAAAAAAACATCCTGCTGATTGCAGACGAAATCCAGTCAGGCTTCGGCCGTACCGGCCAGCGCTTCGCCTTCTCGCGCCTGGGCATCGAGCCGGACTTGATCCTGCTCGGCAAAAGCATCGCCGGTGGCGTGCCATTGGGCGCGGTGGTCGGGCGTAAAGCCTTGCTCGACAACTTGCCCAAAGGAGGCCTGGGCGGCACGTATTCCGGCAACCCCATCGCCTGCGCGGCCGCCTTGGCTACCTTGGACGCGATGACGGATGCGCACCTGAAAACCTGGGGCTCACAGCAGGAAGAAGCCATCGTCAGCCGTTATGAAAAATGGCGCACGCAAGGTATGCCCTATGTGGGCCGCCTGACCGGCGTCGGTGCCATGCGCGGCATCGAGCTGGCCCACGCCGACGGCACGCCCGCGTCCAAGCAACTGACCCAACTACTGGGCCTGGCGCGGGACGCCGGTTTGCTGCTGATGCCCAGCGGCAAGTCGCGACACATCATCCGCCTGCTGGCACCGCTGACTATTGAGCCTGCGGTGCTGGAGGAAGGCCTGGATATTCTCGAAGCCTGCCTTAAACAGCTGGCCTAGTAGCGCGCATCCACAGGCTTGCCGCCGTTAGGCCAGTCTTTGACCTTGTCCGGGAAATCCGGACGCGGTTGAGCGGAGAAATACGCCGCCACGTCCACCGCCTCCTGGTCCGACAACCCGCCCTGCCCCAGCGGGAATTTCTCGTGGAAGCCGATCGGCATGTTGCGTTTGACGAACGCCGCCGCCGTGTAGGGCCGCGCCATGCCGGCGCCGATGTTGAACGACTGCTCGCCCCACAACGGCGGGTACACCAGCTCGCCGTCGGCACGCGCCAGGCCTTGGCCGTTGTCGCCGTGGCATACCGCGCATTGCTTGGCGTATACCGCTTTGCCATTGGCCAGGTCCGGCTTGATCGACGGGTCGATCTTGCCCACGCCACGCCCAGCCACTTTGTCTTCGGGCCGGGTGTTGTTTTTCATCCAGTCGAAGTACGCGACCATCGCCTGCATATCCGCCGATTGCGGCGGCAGCGGCGTGCCATTCATCGAACGGCGGAAGCAGCCGTTGATGCGTTCCTCCAAGGTGACCACCTTGCCGGCACGCGGCGCATAGCTGGGGAAGAACGCCGACACGCCCACAAACGGCGAGCTGTCCGCCACGGTGCCGGCGTTGAGATGGCAGCTGGTGCAATTGAGCGAATTGCCGACGTTGTTCGCCAGCAGTTGCTTGGTTTGCAGGTGCAGGCGCATGCCACGAATCACTTGGTCGGCATTCGGTGCGGCGAGCAAGTCGGCCAGGCGTGGGGTTTCGAAGGCCGATGAATCGGTGGTGGTGGGGTTGAGTTGGTCACGCAGTTTTTTCACTTGGGCGGCGCTGATCGGCGTGCCCTCGTTGCCCCAGCGGGTGCGCACGAAGCTCAGGATCTCGGCGATTTCCTGGTCCGCCAAGCGGCTGAAACCCGGCATGGCGTAGACCCTTGGGTGGGTGGCGGTTTGCGCCGTTTCCCAACCCGTCAGGGTGATGTGCAGCAGCGAAGTCGGGTTGTTGGCCGCGATGCTCGGGTTGCCGGCCAACGGTGGAAACACGCCTTTCACGCCGCCGCCGTCGCTGCGGTGGCAGTCGCTGCAAAACTGCATGTAACCCAGGCCGCCACGGCTGGTGAACAGGTCGGCCGGTGGCGCGGCGGGTGCGCGCGCCACCGCTGGCATCGGCAGATCATCTTTGCCCGGTGGCAGCGATTTCAAGTAGCTGGCGATGGCGGTGAGGTCGTCATCGCTGAAGTGTTGGGTGCTGTGGTGAATCACATCAGCCATGTTGCCGGCCACCGTGGCAAAACGGTTTTGCCCCGTCTTGAGCAGTTGCACGGTGTCTTCCACGGTCCACAGGTTGCGCAGGCTCAAGGCGCGCCAGTGTTCGACGGTTTCGCCAGCCAGGTAATGCTGGCCGCTGCGGCCGTCATCACTCATGGCTTTTTCCTGGAAGGCGATGCCGCGTGGCGTGTGGCAGGAGCCGCAATGCCCCAGGCCCTGGACCAGGTAGGCGCCACGGTTGAGCATTTCATTACGGTTGGGGTCCGGTTGGAACGGCTGCTTGTCGAGAAAGGCAAAATTCCACAGCGCCAGGCCCCAGCGTTGATTGAACGGGAAGCCCATGTCCGCCTCAAGGTTGGCCTGCTGCACGGGTTCGACGCCTTGCATCAGGTACGCATAGAGGGCGCGCATGTCCTCCTCGCTCATCTTGGCGTAGGACGGATACGGCATCGCCGGGTAAAGATTCATGCCTGTGGGCGTGACGCCTTCACGCATCACCTTGTCGAACTGCTCGAAGGTGTAGGCGCCGATACCGGTTTCGCGATCCGGTGTGATGTTGCTCGAATAGATCGTGCCCATCGGCGTGCTCAGCGCCAGCCCGCCAGCCATTAGCTTGCCTTGCTTGGCCGTGTGGCAGGCGATGCAGTCGCCCAGTTGCGCGACGTATTTGCCGTGTTCAATTTCGGTGGGGGCGGCGTGCAGGGGTAGCGCCAGACAGAGCGTCGCCCCCAGCAAGGCCCGGCGAGACAGGGAAAAGGCCATGGCATTAATCCTTTAATAACCTGGCGTGGAGGGGTCCCCTCGGCGCAGGTAGGTCATCGTTTTTATGGGGTCATCAGGCCTCTGTGTTGTAACGGTTTTGACGGCGCGGGGTGTTGATGTGGGTCAGGGGCAAATCGATGACGATATTCGAGACAGTTGATAAGGTGCCTCTCGAAGATCTGTGCAAACTTCTGTAGGTTCTAACATCAAATGAGGAGACCTCAATGGAAGCAATCCACTATAGAAAAGCCCGCGCCCGTCTCTCTAAAACGATGGATCGGGTTAATGAAGATCGCATTCCCCTTCTGATAACCCGTCAGAAAGGTGAACCCGTGGTGATGATTTCGCTGCCGGAATTTAATGCTCTGGAAGAGACCGCCTACCTACTGCGCTCGCCAAAAAATGCTGAACGCCTGATCAACTCAGTCAACAGGTTGCGGACAGATAAAGCGATTAATTGAAGAGTGAAAATAGTCAGATTCCTTAGATCTTGGTGTACCGCTATGATTGCTGACAGGGCTAACCCCTCCTGATCTAATCCTCTCCTGAAATCGCCCGACACTTTTCTGCACGGAAGCCCCCATGCTCGACATCCTCCAAGGTACGCCCCTGTGGGTGTACGCCGTTTACCTGTGGATTTGTTACTACGGCATCAAGGCCTGCCTGGGCGGGCGAGAGAATCGTCGCTCGTTGATGATCCTGCCGGTGGTGCTGGTGGTGTGGTCGCTGATGTCGCTGGCGCCGTCGATGCTGTCGAGCAGCGCCTGGGTCGGCGGTGCGCTGGTGGGCAGCCTGGTGGGCATGCTGCTGTTCAACGCCGAAGGCGCGCGGCTTGATGCCAATGGCGAAACGCTGGTGTTGCCGGGCACCTGGAAAACCTTGCTGATCTCGCAGTTGTTCTTTGGGGTGAAGTACTACTTCGGCTATCAGCAGGCGGTGCACCCGCTGTTCTTGAGCACGCCACAGATGCTGGTGGCGGTGGGCGGTGTGTCGGGGTTTACCGTTGGTCTGTTCTGCGGGCGCGCCGTGCGGCTGCAGCGGGCGCTCACAGCTTTGCGACGCGATAAGGGCGTTGTGCTGCCTTGACCTGATCTCCCCAGCCACTGAAAATGCGCGACGCTTTTTTGTCCCGTTTACTGAAGTAGTGAAATTTCAATGTCCGATTCTTACACCGAACACTCCACCGAAGAATCCGTAGCAGCCCTGCACGCCAAGGCTGAATACGAAAACGCCATCAATCTTTCACAGCATGTGCCTGCGGCCAAGATCATCAGCGAGATGGTGTTGGACGCGTTCCACACTTCCAAGGAAAGCGACCAGATCCGCGAGCTGCGCCTGGCCATCCGCCAGGCCCACGACGCTTTCGACGACGACAAGGCCTACGACCTGATGGGCCAGCTCAAGCAGCTCAAAGACGCCGAAGCTGCCGACAACATCGCCCTGGAAGACCTCAGCAGCAAGTTCTCGATCAGCCGCATCCTGTCCAGCTTCAAGGACGACCCTGAGTTCCAGGAACTGGTCTACGGCCTGGCCCTCAAGGTGCTGAACCAGTCTCACCAGGCCATCAGCAACCCAAGCGCCGGCAAGGGCAAGGCCGCACGGCCGAAGAAAGAAGCCGAAGTGTTTGTGATCAGCAAGGACGGCATCAGCGTCACCCTGCCACTGCGCACGCCGCGCTCCAAGTTGAGCGTCGACCGCGAGGCGTTCGAGTTCCTGGGTTTCAGCTTTGTGGGTGAAGGTGATGAAGCCGAGCTGGAAGTCGAAAGCTTTGTGGATAACTCGGGGGCTGAGCAGCCATTGAGCCGCAAGAGTGTGATCACTGCATTGCAGCAGCAGACGGCCTTTGATGGGTACAGCATCGCGCAGCAGTAATACACACTTAGAGACAGTACTGGATTAAAAATGTGGGAGCGGGCTTGCTCGCGAAAGCGGTCTATCAGTCACATTTTCGGTGACTGGCACTCCGCTTTCGCGAACAAGCCCGCTCCCACATTTGTTTTGCGTTGTTTCAAACAACGCGTTAGACCTGCGCCGCGAATACCTCACGAAAACGCTGCATTTCGTGCTGATTGCCGACGGTTACTCGCACCCAGTGCGGCCAGTCTTTCCACACGCGTCCGATCAATACACCCTGTGCGGCCAGCTTCTCGATCACCTGCTCGGCCGGTTGCTTCACGTCGATCATGAAGCAGTTGCTCTGCGACGCTGTACAGGTGAACCCCCGACCCTTGAGCCACGCCACGGTCTCATCGCGCAACTGGGCGTTGAGCGCCTTGCGCTGTGGCAACAGCTTGATGTCTTCGAGGCTCGCGCGGGCGCCGAGCAAGCTCACGGCGGCGGGCACGTTGTCGCCGCCGAACACTGCCAGCCGCTCCAGCAGCGCCGGGTGACCGATGGCCAGGCCCAGGCGCGCACCGGCCAGGCCGTAGATTTTCGAGAAGGTGCGCAGTACCAGCAAGTCGTCGTGGTCCTTGACCCAACTGACGACGCTTGGGGTGTCGGCAAAGTCGATATAGGCCTCGTCCACCACCAGCACGCAGCCTTTGGGTTTGTTCGCCAGCGCCAGGCGGATCGCTTCGGTGGGCGTGATCGTGCCGGTCGGGTTGTTGGGGTTGCACAGGTACAGCATGCCCGCCTGGGGATCGGCGGCGAGCATTGCAGGTACATCATGGGCGTGGTGGGCGTCGAGGCTTACTTCATGCACCGGCGCCTTCCATGACTCGGCGGCCTGGCGCGGCACCTCGTAGGACGGCGTGGCCATGACCAGGCTGCGGGTGTGGCTGGTGAATGCCAGTACCGCGTAGCGCAGTGCGGCCATGGAGCCGGCAAACACCGCTACGTTTTCCTCGGCAATGCTCTGCTGCTGGGCAAACAACGCGGCTAACGCGTACATGTCCGGGTAGGGATAACGCCCCGACGTCGCGATCCCGCGCTGCATGGCCTCACGCGCGGCGCTTGAGGGGCCGTAGGGGCTTTCGTTGTAGTTGAGCCGCACCGTGTCAGCGTTTGCCGGCGGCGGGCTGGCGACCGCCCAATCCAGGCGCGCCAACACCGGCAGGGCCGCCCCGAGGGCGAGAAGGGAGCGACGACTTACGCTGATCATGGGGGACTACTCCTTGTAGACGGGTGACCGATTCACACAGTGCGTACAAGGAAGTATGACGAGGAACGCCCCGGCGGATTTAACCGGGCACCGGTGAATCAGCCGTCCAGGTAGTCAGCAATGGGATAGCGCGCACACAAAGCCTCCACTTCGCAGCCGTGGGCCTTAAACGCGCCGGCCACTTCATCGGGGCGAGCGTACGCACCCGCCCCATGCAGACGCTTCCTGTTTTGCTTCATCGCCTTCTACGGCGCCATGCAAACCAGCGACATCCTGAGCATGATCTATGTGCAGATCGCGATCAAAGTTGGCTTTGCGTTCTTCAATATCGCGCCGGCCTATGGCGCGCGCGTTGTTCAAGCGCTGGATCACCGGCACCGCTGCCTGACAGTTAATAGGTTGGGTAATGCGCCCCTAAACCCTAGCTCGGCTGCAACTTCTGCTTCAGGCTCTGCATCACATCCGCCTTGTTCTGCAGATACTCATTCAAACCGCGTGCACGCAGGTTGCACGCGTCGCAGTTACCGCAGCCACTGCCGATGATGCCGTTGTAGCAAGTCAGCGTCTGGTGGCGCACCAGCTCCAGCTGGTTGTGGTAGTCGGCCAATGCCCAGGTTTCGGCCTTGTTCAGCCACATCAACGGGGTGTCCAGGCGCAGCGTGTATTCCATGCCCAGCTCGAGCGCCTTGTTCAACGCTTTGACGAACTCGTCACGGCAATCGGGATAGCCCGAGAAGTCGGTTTCGCACACGCCGGTGATGACGGTTTGCGCCTTCACCTGGTAGGCGTAGATCGACGCCAAGGTCAGGAACAGGATATTGCGGCCCGGCACAAAGGTGCTGGGCAGGCTGCCGCCTGAACTGTCCACGGTCGGTACAGGAATGTTGTCACGGGTCAGGCTGCTGATGGCCAGCTCGTTGAGCAAGGACACATCCATGACTTTGTGGACGGTGGCGCCCAGTTGCCTGGCGAGTTTCTGGGCGACTTCAATTTCCGCCACATGGCGCTGGCCATAATCGAAGGTGATGCAGTGCACTTCGTCATACAGCGGCAGTGCCTGGATCAGACAGGTCGTCGAGTCCTGCCCGCCACTGAACACCATCACGGCTTTTTTACTCATTACGTTGCTTCCTGCATTTGTAGAATGTGGGAATAGTTTAAAGGCCACTCAATAAAAAACCCCGCGCTTCTTGCGAAGGCGGGGCTTTTTTTGCTCAACCCATCAGTGGGCGTAGGTCAGCAACAGCTCTTTGGGCACTTGGAAATCCAGGGACATCATCACGCTGAGCGCGGTGATGGTGAAGATCGAGAACACGAACAGCTTGCGCGCCCAGACGGTGTCATCCACCGCCTTGTAGCCGGTCCAGGCCATGTACAACCAGTACATGCCCATGGCCGCCGCGACGGCGAGGTAGCTCATGCCGGCGTAGCCACTGAAGGTCAACATCAAGGTCGCCACAAGGAAGGCCAGGATGTAGAGCAGGATGTGTTTCTTGGCCACCTGAATGCCACGTTTTACCGGCAGAACCGGGATCGAGGCAGCCAGGTAGTCATTGAAGCGGAAGATCGCGATGGCATAAGAGTGCGGCATCTGCCACAGGCTGAACATCACCAGCAGCACCAGCGCGGCCATGTCGAAGCTATTGGTCACAGCCACATAACCAATCACCGGCGGCATCGCCCCCGACAGACTGCCCACCAGCGTGCCGTGAACCGACTTGCGCTTGAGGTACAGGCTGTAAAGGCCGACGTAGATGACGAAGCCGATCACGGCAAACAGCGCCGCCAGCGGGTTGGCCACCTTGTACAACAACACCACGCCGGCGATACCCAGGACAGTCGCGAAGATCAGTGCCAGCTTCAGGGAGATAAGGCCCTGGACCAGCACACGATTCTTGGTGCGCTCCATCTTGATGTCGATATCGCGGTCGATGCAGTTGTTGAATACACAACCGGAAGCTACCACCAGGGAGGTGCCGATCATTGCAGCCAGGAAAATGGCCAGATCGACATGTCCCTTGGAGGCCAGGAAGAAACCGCCTGCCACAGAAAGCACGTTACCGAAAATGATCCCCGGTTTGGTGATTTGGATAAAGTGCTTAAGCGACATCGGGTCTTACCTCACTTCGCCATCATGAACGTATGGATGCTGAACATGATCCATATCGACAGGCCAACCAGCAGCAGGATCACGAGGCCTGCGAACACGAATGCAATCACGTTATCGCGCTGCTCTTTGGAACGATCCAGGTGCAGGAAGTACACCAGGTGAACCAGAACCTGAATCACCGCGAATGCCAGAACGATCATCAACGTGATGGACTTCGGCAGGGTCGGGTACATCACCAGACCAAACGGGATGAGCGTCAGGATTACCGACAGGATGAAGCCGATGGCGTACGACTTAACGCTGCCGTGGCTCGCATCATGGCTGTCATGGTCATGGGAGTGTGCATTAGCCATTACAGTGTCCCCATCAGGTAAACAACGGTGAAGACGCAGATCCAGACCACGTCCAGGAAGTGCCAGAACAGGCTCAGGCAGCTCAGGCGAGTCTTGTTGGTGTTGGTCAGGCCGTGTTTATTGACCTGATACATCATCACCGCCATCCACAGCAGGCCGGCAGTTACGTGCAGACCGTGGGTGCCTACCAGCGTGAAGAACGCGGACAGGAAGCCGGAACGGTGCGGGCCGTAGCCTTCGGAGATCAACAGGTGGAACTCGTTGATCTCCATGCCGATGAAGCCCAGGCCGAACAGGAAGGTCAGGCCCAACCAGCTCAGTACGCCCTTCTTGTTGCCCTTGTAGAAGGCCAACATGGCGAAGCCGTAGGTGATCGAACTGAACAGCAGCAGGGCGGTTTCGCCGAGCACGTAAGGCAGTTCGAAGATGTCGTGGCCCGACGGGCCACCCGCTACGTTGTTTACCAGTACCGCGTACACCGCGAAGATCGACGCAAACAAGATGCAGTCGGTCATCAGGTAGAGCCAGAAACCGAATACGGTCATTGGCCCCGAGTCGTGGTGATGGTCATCGTGCCCATGGTCATCGACATGGGCGTGTCCAGCATTGGTCACTAAGTTCGACATGGTTTAAGCCTGTTCCAACGAGGTTTCTACACGGTTGGCCGGGATTTTCTTCTCGGCTACCAGGCGAGCGTGTTGCTCGGCTTCGATGCGCTCGATCGTTTCGACCGGCACCATGTAGCCTTGATCATCACGGGCAGCGTGAATGATGAAGTAACCGATGGTGCCGACCAGGCCCACGATTGCCAGCCACCAGATGTGCCAGATCATCGCGAAACCGAACACGGTCAACAGTGCGCCCATCACCACGCCAGTGGCAGTGTTGTTCGGCATGTGGATCGGCTCGTAATGCTTAGGTTGCTGGTACGCAGTACCGTCTTCCTTGGCTTCGGTGAACGCATCGATCGTGTTCGCAGTAGGAATCACGGCGAAGTTGTAGAACGGCGGTGGCGAGGAAGTCGACCATTCCAGGGTGTGGCCATTCCATGGGTCGCCGGAGTCGCAAGCGTTCTGCTTACGGTCACGGATACTCACGTACAACTGGATCAGCTGGCAGGCGATACCCACAGCGATCATGATTGCACCGAACATGGCGACGTACAGGTAAGGCACCCACTCAGGGTTGGTAGTAGCGTTCAGACGACGGGTCATGCCCATGAAGCCCAGTGCATAGAGCGGCATGAACGCGACGAAGAAGCCCGAGATCCAGAACCAGAATGCAGCCTTGCCCCAACCTTCGTGCAGCTTGAAGCCGAACGCTTTCGGGAAGTAGAAGCTGAAACCAGCGATGTAACCGAATACAGCACCACCGATGATCACGTTGTGGAAGTGAGCGATCACGAACAGGCTGTTGTGCAGTACGAAGTCAGCACCCGGGATGGCCAGCAATACGCCGGTCATGCCGCCGATAGCGAAGGTCACCATGAAGCCCAGGGTCCACAGAACCTGGCTGGTGATACGCAGACGCCCGTGATAGATGGTGAATAGCCAGTTAAATAGCTTCACCCCCGTCGGGATGGAAATCAGCATCGTCGCCAGGCCGAAGAAGGCGTTGACGCTGGCCCCCGAACCCATGGTGAAGAAGTGGTGCAGCCATACCATGAAGCCCAGCACCGAGATCGCGCCGGAGGCGTAGACCATCGAGTGGTGACCAAACAGGCGCTTGCCGGTAAAGGTCGAGATGACTTCAGAGAAGATACCGAACGCTGGCAGGATCAGGATGTACACCTCAGGGTGACCCCATGCCCAGAACAGGTTCACGTACATCATTGGATTGCCACCAAGTTCATTGGTGAAAATGTGGAAATCCAGGTAACGGTCAAGCGACAGCAGCGCCATGGTAGCGGCCAGGATCGGGAACGAAGCCACGATCAGGACGTTGGCCCAGGTGCAGGTCCAGGTGAAGATCGGCATGTCCATCAGTTTCATGCCAGGGGCGCGCATTTTCAGGACGGTGGCCAGGAAGTTGACCCCCGTCAATGTCGTCCCGAGTCCTGATAACTGTAGCGCCCAGATGTAGTAGTCCACACCCACGCCAGGGCTGTACTGAATGCCCGACAACGGTGGGTACGCAACCCAGCCGGTCTTGGCGAATTCGCCGACGCCCAGGGACAGGTTGATCAGCACCACGCCGGACACCAGCAGCCAGAAGCTCAGGGAGTTCAGGAACGGGTAGGCAACGTCACGTGCACCGATCTGCAGCGGCAAGGCAAGGTTCATCAAGCCGGTAAAGAATGGCATCGCCATGAAGATGATCATGATCACACCGTGAGCGGTGAAGATCTGGTCATAGTGTTCAGGCGGCAGGTAGCCAGGCGAACCCTCGGTGGCCATGGCCAACTGGGTACGCATCATGATGGCGTCGGCAAAACCACGCAGCAGCATGACCATGGCAACGATGACGTACATGACACCGATTTTCTTGTGGTCGACAGACGTCAACCACTCGGTCCACAGGTAGGTCCACTTTTTGTAGTACGTAATTGCAGCAAACAGTGCCAGACCACCCAGCGCGATCATGGCGATGGTCACCATCACGATCGGCTCGTGGAACGGGACCGCATCCCAACTTAATTTACCAAACATCGTTTACTCCTCTGCCCCAGCAGTTGAATGCGAGCCCGTGTCAGAACCTTCAACCACGGCCACTTCTTTCTTCTCGTGCTTAACCGGCTTGCCTGGCTTCATACCTTCGTACTTGTCGACGATTTTCTGAAACAGGTCCGGCTCGTACGCGGAGTACAGAGCGACTGGGTTGTTCTGGCTTGGTTTGGTCAGGGCGTCGTATTCAGCTTGATCAAGCTGTTTAGGTGCGGCCTTGACTGCGGCAACCCAGGCGTTGAAATCTTCCTGGCTCGTCGAGATCGCTTTGAATTTCATGCCGGTGAAGCCAGCACCGCTGTAGTTAGCGGAGATGCCTTCCATTTCAGCTTTCTCGTTCGCGATCAGGTGCAGGCGGGTCTGCATGCCTGCCATCGCGTAGATCTGACCGCCCAGTGCAGGGATGAAGAACGAGTTCATCACGGCGTCGGAGGTGATCCGGAAGTTAAGCGGAGTGTTCTCAGGGAACTGGATTTCGTTAACCGTGGCGATACCCAGGTCCGGGTAGATGAACAGCCACTTCCAGTCCAGCGCGACCACTTCAATGTTGATCGGCTTGACGTTGGATTCCAGCGGACGGTACGGGTCCAGCTCGTGGGTCGACTTATAGGTGATGTAACCCAGGGCGATGATGATGAGGATCGGCACCAGCCACACGGCGATTTCGATCTTGGTGGAGTGCGACCACTTCGGCGCATAGGTGGCGCTGGTGTTCGACGCGCGGTATTTCCAGGCGAAGGCGAACGTCATGATGATCACGGGAACCACGACCAACAGCATCAGCAGGGTGGCGGTGATGATCAGGTTGCGTTGATCCAGACCGATCTGTCCTTTTGGGTCCATCAAGGTCCACTTGCAGCCTCCCAGCATTAACAGCATGCCGAGCAGCGGCAAAAAGCCTAGTAATCGGGGGTACCTGTTTTTACTCATCTCACGACCTCTAAAGCAGCTTGCGCAATGCAGTTGGGTTTTGATCGCCAACACTTCACCCTGCCAAGGGTTGGCATTTCTCTTCGATTGAATAAGAGCCTGCCCGGCACGCCATAAATGAACGTTTCACGGACCTGCGGTGAGTTCTTATTCGATTTCGTGGTTAAAGGCCTTGTTACAGACCAATTCCATTTGGTGCGGATAGTTGAAAGGCTTGCCGGAACCTGGGGTCGCAAAGAGCCATCCATCTGCCCCTCGACCGCTCCAATGCTCAAATATTGAACGGCACCGGACATTCAGTGCGGGCGATTGTAGTTAGCTAGCGATGTATAAACCATGTCTTATAAAGAAATAATTTTTATCGATTCCAGCAACAATCCTTCACCAATCTTGCAAAGGTTCGGGATCTTATCGTGTTCGATTCTCAACAAAAACCACAAAAATTGCCGTGTTATTGCGTAAAGCACCACAGCCCTTACAGCTTGTAAGGGCATGCTAAACGGATCCAAGTCCCCATAAAACAAGGCATTCGGACATCACCGATTAGCTAAGGCGGCGTGAGATTCGTGGCATCACTCAAACGACGAACTGACAGCACATCTTGGTCGTTTTATGCAAATTTAAGGGGTGGCTCGGTGCGTCAGAAACCTCCTGCGACAGCGTCCGTGTGACAACATGTCGCACACTGCGCGCACCTGAACTTGTCCTTCGTCACGCCCCTTTCACAAATCCCTACATACAAAAACGCCCCGTCCTTCCTTAAAGGAAGAACGGGGCGTTTTTGCGAGTCGGTTCAGGCTTTGCGTTGACGATTACGATAGATGCCCAGAGGCACCAGGATCACCGTGAGCACGAACGCCACCAGCGCCCATTGCGCCAGGGACAGGCCGAGGATCGGCGGGTACGGGGTGCTGCAGAAGCCATCCACCTGGAAGCCCAGCGGGAATACCTTGGCCAGTGGCAGCTCATCGACGATCGGCTGCAACACATCGACGCCACAGCTGACCTCGGGAAAGAACTGGGTGTACACGTGATGGCCGGCCGCGGCCACGCCGCCCAGGGCACTGAGTACCACCAGCCCTTCAAACACGGTGACAGCGCCTTTGGTGCGCATGGCGGCGCCGATGAACGCGAAGACCGCGATCAACAGCAAGGCATAACGTTGCAGGATGCACAGCGGGCACGGCGCTTCGCCCAATACCACTTGCATGTACAGCGCACCGCCGATCAGCGCCAGGCAGATGATGCCCAGCAACACCAGAAAGCGCCGCTCCCTGCCTAAACGCAATTCGTCACTCATCCCCGTTTCCCTTTGCCTGATTATGGTTGTGCCTGATGGCCGCAAGTTTACACACAGGGAGTGGTTAAAACATTGGGGGGTTAACGGGGGATTAATCAGGGGGAAATGGAGGAGCAATGTGGGAGCGGGCTTGCTCGCGAAGGCGGCGTGTCAGTAGACATTTAAAGTGACTGATCCACCGCTTTCGCGAGCAAGCCCGCTCCCACAATTGGGCAGCGTCGTTTCCGGACAATTATTCCAGCGCCGCAGCCGGGCCGAAGAATTCGTAACGGGCTTGTTTGTCGGGGACCCCCAGGGCTTTGAGGTGGCGCTTGATGGCGGCCATGAAGCCTTTAGGGCCGAGGAAGTACGCATCCAGGTCGCGCTGCTCGGGCAACCAGGCCGCCAGTTGTTCCTGGCTCAGCATCCCGACTTTATCCGCCGCCGGGCTCACGCCATCGTCTTCGGCGTAGCAATAGAAACGCTTGAGCTGCGGGTGCTTGGCGGCCAGGGTGTCCACCCAGTCACGGAACGCATGCACACCGCCATTGCGGGCGCAGTGGATAAAGTGCACCGGGCGCTCGGTGGCCAGGGCCGCTTCGAGCATCGGCAAGGTCGGTGTGATGCCCACCCCGCCGCTGATCAGTACCAGCGGTTTGTCGCTGGCGGCCAGGGTGAACTCGCCGGATGGCGGGAACAGATCAAGGGTTGCGCCAACGTGCATCTGGTCATGCAGGTAATTGGACACCCGCCCGCCGGCCTCGCGTTTGACGCTGATGCGGTACACGCCCGAGTCACTTAAAGCGGACAAAGAGTAGTTACGGCGCACTTCTTCGCCATCCACCATCAGCTTCAGGCCGATGTACTGGCCCGGCGCGGCCGCCAGGATCGGGCCGTTATCCACCGGGGCGAAGTAGAACGAGATGATCTCGTCGCTTTCCTCCACGCGTTTCACCAACAGGAACGGCCGCGCACCGCGCCAGCCGCCTGGGGCCTGGGCCTTTTCGTCGTAGATGGCGGCTTCGGCGCCGATCAGGATGTCGGCCAACTGGCCATAGGCAGCGCCCCAGGCACTGAGCACCTCAGGCGTGGCAATCTCGCTGCCCAGCACCTCGCAGATGGCCCGCAGCAGGCACGTGCCCACGATCGGGTAGTGCTCCGGAAGAATCTGCAGGGCCACGTGTTTATTGATGATCCTGGCGACCAGATCCCCCAATTGGTCCAACTGGTCGATGTGCCGCGCGTACATCAGCACGCCATTGGCCAGGGCGCGCGGTTGGTCGCCGTTAGCCTGATTGGCCTGGTTGAACAGCGGGCGAACGTCGGGGTACTCGCTGAGCATCATGCGGTAGAAATGGGTGATCAGTGCTTCGCCGCCGCTTTCGAGCAGGGGCACAGTGGATTTGACGATGGCACGGTCTTGGGCACTAAGCATGGCAGACTCCTGAGTCTTCTTACTGAATGCGCTTATCTACTCAGTATTCGCGCCAACTTATAAATCGTTATATTTCAATAGGTTGAAGAATATGTAGTCAATATAACCTCCTACACTCTATAGTCATAAGGACTACAAGGAGTCATTATGACTGCTCAATCACTGCTCACCACCCTGCTACCCCTGGTCGCCGACCTGTCGCGCGAGCTGCCCGAGGGCGAGCGCTACCGGCGCCTGCTGCAAGCCATGCGCGCCCTGCTGCCGTGCGATGCCGCCGCCTTGTTGCGCCTGGACGGTGAATGGCTGGTGCCACTGGCGGTGGATGGCTTGAGCGCCGATACCCTGGGCCGGCGCTTCAAAGTCAGCGAACACCCACGCTTCGGCGTGCTGCTGAGCAGCCCCGGCCCGACCCGCTTTGACAGCGACAGCGAACTGCCCGACCCCTACGACGGCCTGGTCGATGGCCTGCATGGGCACTTGGAAGTGCACGACTGCATGGGCTGCCCGCTGTTTATCGACGACAAACCCTGGGGCCTGCTGACCCTCGACGCCCTCGATACCGAGCGTTTCGAGCGCGTCGAACTGGACGCCCTGCAAGCCTTCGCCAGCCTGGCGGCGGCCACGGTCAATGTCGCCGAGCGTATCGAGCGCCTGGCACTGCGCGCTGAAGATGAGCATCAGCGTGCCGAAATCTACCGCCAGGCCAGCGGCCAGCAGCACAAGGAAATGATCGGCCAGAGCAAGGCGCACAAACACCTGGTCGAGGAAATCAAGCTGGTGGGCGGCAGTGACCTGACCGTGCTGATCACCGGTGAAACCGGCGTCGGCAAAGAGCTGGTGGCCCAGGCCATCCACGCGGCGTCATCGCGCTCAGACAAACCCTTGATCAGCCTCAACTGCGCCGCCCTGCCGGAAACCCTGGTGGAAAGCGAGCTGTTCGGCCACGTGCGCGGCGCCTTTACCGGCGCGCTGAACGAGCGGCGCGGCAAGTTCGAATTGGCCAATGGCGGCACCTTGTTTCTGGATGAAGTGGGTGAGTTGTCACTGACGGTGCAGGCCAAGCTGTTGCGCGTGCTGCAAAGCGGCCAGTTGCAGCGCCTGGGCTCGGACAAGGAGCATCAAGTGGACGTGCGCCTGATCGCCGCCACCAACCGCGACCTGGCCGAAGAAGTTCGTAATGGCCGCTACCGCGCCGACTTTTATCACCGCTTGAGCGTGTACCCGCTGCAAGTGCCGGCACTGCGTGAGCGCGGTCGCGATGTACTGCTGCTGGCGGGGTTCTTCCTGGAACAGAACCGCTCACGCATGGGCCTGGGCAGCCTGCGCCTGACCACCGATGCCCAGGCGGCGCTGCTGGCCTACAACTGGCCGGGCAATGTGCGGGAGCTGGAACATTTGATCGGACGCAGCGCGCTAAAAGCACTGGGTAACTGTCGCGAACGTCCGAAGATTTTGAGCCTGAGTGCCCAAGACCTGGACTTGCCCGACGTCAGCGCGCCGCCGGCGGAGGAAACACAGGTCGATACGGCCGCCGTGGCCACCGGCGACCTGCGCCAGGCCACCGAACATTACCAACGCCAAATCATCAGCGCCTGCCTGGAACGCCACCAGCACAACTGGGCCAGCGCCGCCCGCGAACTCGGCCTGGACCGCGCCAACCTCGGCCGCATGGCCAAACGCCTGGGCCTCAAATAACCTGGAGATGAAGAATACACCGAGCTCAAATGTGGGGGTCAACTCGGTCAAGGTGGCAGTCAACTCGGTCAAGGTGGGAGCTGGCTTGCCTGCGAAAGCGGTGGATCAGTAAAACTCGAGCCAACTGACACACCGCCATCGCAGGCAAGCCAGCTCCCACATTAAATCTGCTTAACCTTGAAAACCGGATTCACAGGCTGGCTCGGCTTAACCTTCCTGAACACCAACACATTCCCCAACATCACCAACACCAACCCCATCAACGCCGGCGCCGTCCACTGATACCCCTCGGCAAACGCCGACACATTCAACGCCACCACCGGAAACAACACCGTGCAATACGCCGCCCGCTCCGGCCCCATACGCCCCACCAACGTGAGGTACGCGGTAAACCCAATCACCGACCCCGGAATCACCAAATACCACAGCGCCCCGACATACCGCGCACTCCAATCCATATCGAAGGGAATCCCACGCACCGCGCAATAAGTCGCCAGCATCACCGAGCCATACGCCATGCCCCACGCATTGGTGGTCAACGGCTTGAGCCCGGCCTTCTGCTGCAGACTCGACAGCATATTGCCGGCCGAAAAACACATCGTCCCCAACAGCGCCAAGCCCAGGCCAAGCAAGGTCTGCGGGCTGGCGGTATGCCCGACCAACTCCGGCCAGAACAAGAAACCCAACCCCAGCAGCCCCAGCGCGCCGCCCATCAACACGTTACGCGCCACCCGCTGGCCAAAAAACACGCGGGCATTGAGGGCGTTCCACAGCGTGGCCGTGGAAAACACCACCGCCACCAAACCGCTGGGGATCCACTGGCTGGCCGTCAGAAAGCACATGAAGTTGACACAGAACAGGCACACGCCCTGAGCCAGGCAGATCAAGTGCCCGCGCCGGTTCATCACTTGCAACCTGCGGCTGAGCAGCAACAGCGCAAACAGCACCAGCGCCGCCAGGCCGAAGCGGTAGACGATAGACACGGGAATGGCCACGACGCCCAACTGCCATTTGAGGGCGATCCAGGTAGTGCCCCAGATCAGCACGGTGAGTAAATACAGGAAAAGGTTCATGGTGGGCTCCGGTGATTGAGCCACAGTGTCACCCGCCAACGTGCGCGCGCTCTTGCATATTCTTGCGCTTTTGTCGGGCGGTGGGATCACAGCGCCAGCCGTGCGGAGTAGGATGCAAGGCGTCAGAGAGAACAACCATGCCAGAGCTGGAATCGCTGCAAGTCTTTCAAGCCCTTAACCGCTCGCCCAACGCACGCCTTGAAGCCTGCGCCGAGCTCGGTGACGGCTTGTCTGCGGCGTTGTGGAGCAACCATCACGATTCCCAGGACTACCAGGCGCCCACCCACCACACGCTGTCCTGCTACATCGGCGGCGGCACCGGCACCTTTCGCCGTGACCAGCCCGGCACCAAGGGCGGCCCCGACAAACTGTGCATCCTGCCGGCCGAGCACCAGTCGGCCTGGGTGATCAACGGTGAAATCCGCCTGGCCCATGTGTATTTCAGCCCGGAGCAATTCGCCCTCGGCTGCGTCACCCTGCTCGACCGCGAACCGCGCGAACTGCAATTGCGCGAAAGCACTTTTCTAGAGGATGCGAGCCAGGCCCGGCGCTTTCACCAACTGATCGCCCTCAACTGGCACGAGCCCGCCGAGCGCCTGCTGACCAGCAGCCTGGCCCACGAAATGCTCAGCCACACCTTGCTCAGCCAAGTCGGCGCACGCAACGGCCTGCGCTTGAAAGGCGGCTTGGCGGCGCATCAGCGTCGGCTGTTGGTGGATTACATCGACCATCACTTGGAAGACCCGATCAGCCTGGGGCAATTGGCCGGAATGTGTGCGCTGTCGCAATACCATTTCGCGCGGATGTTCCGCCATAGCTTCGGCCTGCCGCCCCATCAATACCTGTTGGCGCGCCGCCTCACACGGGCACAAAGCCTGCTGCGCAACGGCGCCCTGCCCCTGGCAGACATTGCCTGGATGTGCGGCTTCTCCAGCGCCAGCCACTTCAGCCAACGCTTTCGCCAAACCATGGGCGCAACCCCCGGCGAATACCGCCAGGCCTTCTGCACCTAGTACACAACTTCAAGCCAACAAAGATCAAATGTGGGAGCGGGCTTGCCCGCGAAAGCAGTAGCCCAGGCAACACATCCTGTGACTGACCCACCGCTTTCGCGAGCAAGCCCGCTCCCACAGAGGATTGTGGTGTCTACCTGCGCCTAGCCCATCAACCCCAGTGTCTTGGCTTTAGCCACCGCCTGCGTGCGCCGCTCCACCCCGAGCTTGCTATGGATACGCCGCGCGTGAGTCTTAACCGTATGCAGCGAAATAAACAGCCGATCAGCGATTTCCAGGTTGGAACTGCCGAGGGCGATCAACTGCAGCACTTCCAGCTCGCGTTGGCTCAACGGGTTCTCCACAACACCCGTGGGCGACGCCTGCGTCTCCAGGCCCAGCTCACTCAACAGCCCCGGCGAGCGCAACCGCAGCTCACGAATCGCCTGCTGCACCTGGCAACGCGCGGCCAGCGCCAAACCGGCTTGCAGCGCGCGACGGGCCAATGCCGGGTCACCGAGTTGCCACGCCACCTCGCCCAGCACCAGCTGCAATTCGGTTTCCAGGCAAAGCATGCCGCGTTGCCGGGTGGTTTCGAGCAAGGCATTCAGCCGTGCAATAGGTTGCTCGGCACAGCCCAGCTTCACCTCGGCCAGCACCAGCAAATACTCCAGGCGCGGGATCAGCTCCAGTGTGGCCGGCGGTGCTTGCTTGGCGCAGGGCCCGCGAAAATGGCGCAGCACTCGGCGCATCGCTTCCAACGTCAACTCGGCGCGCCCCTGCTGCAACCAGAAGTGCCCACTGACCAACAGCAGCACCGCGCGATACACCGTGTCCGGCACCTGGCGTTGCTGCATCAACCGCTCCGCCTCGCGCAGTTGAATAAAGGCCTGGGCGTAATCGCCACGGTTCGCCGCCAGCAGCGCCAGGCCGAGAAAGCCGTACAGCACGCGCTTGTCCTGGCTGTGCAGGCACATCGACAAACCGGCCTGGAAGCACTCTGCAGCCAGGCTGTCCTGCCCTTGGCGCAACGCCAGGTGCCCGCGCCGCAACGCGATACGCCCCGCCAATGGCCCGGCCTTGAGCCGCTGACGGGCGAGCATCGCCTGCACATTTTCCAGCAGGCTTTGCGCCCGATACGGCGCGCCACGTTGCTCCAGCAATTGCGCGTGATCCAGCTCCAACAAGGCCTCCAGCACTAACGAGCCATGAGCGCGCGCCAGGCACAGGGCTTCGCGGTTCAAGGCTTGGCCGACGTCCAGCTCGCCGCGCAGCAAGGCTTGCTGGGTCAGGCCCGAGAGGCACATCAGCCGCGACGTCCAGGCGCTGTCGGGCAACGCTTGCAGGGCCTCCAGAAAATGCTCGCGGGAACGCTCGGCATCGCCGCTCAGATGCAACAGCCAGCCCCACTGCGCCTGCCAGCGCGCCAACAGATAACGCTGTTGCGCCGCCGTCGGTTGTGGCGCAAACCGCGCAAGCTGGTCGATACACACAGCCGCCTGATCGAAGCGCCCGGCAAACAGCAACGCCGCCGTAACCAAGCCGACCAGTTGCGCCGAACCGAGCATCAATTCATCGCCATGCTGCTCATGCAAACGCAACAACAGCACGGCGTTCTGCTGGCGGAACAGGTCTTCAAAACTGAAGTGCTGCAACAAGCTCACCGCCACTTCATAGGCTTCGGCCAGCAACGCCTGTTCGAAGGCGGCCTGCCAGTCCTGCTGCGTGGTGAACCATTGGCAGGCGCGCCGGTGCCAGGCGCGCTTGGCCGGCCAGGGTTCATCGCGCAGCAATTGCGCCAGCGGCGGGAACACGTGCAGCCAATCGGAGGTGTCTTCCCACGGCTGGATAAATGCACCGAGCGCCTGCAAATCGCGCAGGTACTGATCGCCATCGCCTGCGCCGAACAAGTGCTCACACAAGCTGGGGTTGAAACGCGGCAAATGCGCCAACACGCGCCAGGCTTCGGCCAATTCGGTGGGCAAGGCGCTGAAGAGTTCGTGTTGCAGGTAGTCGAGCAGGGTCTTGTCCGGGTGACCGTCGCCCAGCATGGCGATACGCACACCCGCGCACCAGCCGCCGCTGAACTGCATCACATTGTCGACGGTTTGTTCTGGGCCGAGCAGTTGCTGAACTTCCGCAGGGCTGAACATCAACTCATTGCATTCCAGCAACTCATCGTCGAGCAACAGCCTTGGCCAGTTGCACAGCGGTCGCCGCCGCGCGCCCAGCCACCAGGTCAGCGCCGGGCTGGCGGCGGTCAGCAAGCGGTCGAGTAAAGCGTCCAGCTCAGGTGCGGGCAGGCGGCAGAAATCATCGAGGAATACCCACGCCGTGCGCTGCCACTGGCTGAGGTCGAGCAGCAACGTGGCTTCATCGACAAAGGGCAAGCCGAGGTTGTGCGCCAACCGCGCGCAAAGATCCACGGGGCTGAGCAACACGCCATTGAGTGGCAGCCAATACACCTGGCACCCCACCGGTGCCTGCAACGCACATTCAGCGAGCAACGCGCTCTTGCCGCTGCCGCCCGGCGCGCAGAGCAACTTCACCTTAACCTGCGCTGCGAGCAAAGGCGCGACCAGGCGCGGGCGCAACACATGGTGGGCGGACAGCCGTGGCATGAATCCAGGACGGTCCAGGCAGCGTGTCATGGCGGTCATTGCTGCATCCTGCTTTTTATTGTTATGCAACCTGACGCCTACCCTAGCCCTGTGGTCGGCGGTTGTTGAAGAAGTATTCAGCAGGGTGATTAATAGCCATGCACAAAACCCAATGTGGGAGCGGCGGTGCGACGATTCGACTTGCTCGCGAATGCGCAGTGTCAGTCACCGAATTAATAAACTGATACACCGCATTCGCGAGCAAGCCCGCTCCCACATTTTGATCCCACTTTGATCCTGGATCAGCGCACGCCCGCAGACCTCAATGCCGCCGGTGTGTAATCCGCTGCCTTGGCCGCAAAGCCGAACACAAAGCTGCTCTTCTCCTCATTCTTCATCCCCAGTGCGATGTAGCGCCCGGCGATGATGTCGTACAGGGTTTCCACGGTGTAGGCCGGCACTTGGTGGTCGTAGTAGAACTGCGCATGGCCTTCAGCGACACGCCACAGTTGGCCACGGCCGTCGTAGTGATCGACCAGCGCGACCTGCCAGCTGTCTTCGTCGATGTACATGTGGCGCTTGGCGTAGATGTGCCGCTCGCTCGGTTTGACGGTGCCGACCACTTCCCACACGCGGTGCAGCTCATAGCGGGTCAGGTCCTGGTTGATGTGCCCGGCCTTGATGATGTCGTCGTACTTGAGGGCTGGCGAATCCAGCTTGTAGCTGTTGTAGGGGATGTACATCTCTTTTTTGCCGACCAGTTTCCAGTCGTAGCGGTCGGGGGCGCCGGAGAACATGTCGAAGTTATCGGTGGTGCGCAGGCCGTCGGAAGCGGTGCCCGGGCCGTCATAGGACACTTGCGGCGCGCGGCGCACACGGCGCTGGCCAGCGTTGTAGATCCAGGCCAGGCGCGGCTCCTTCACTTGGTCGAGGGTTTCGTGCACCAGCAACACGTTGCCCGCCAGGCGTGCCGGGGCGGTGACCGATTGCTTGAAGAAGCTCAGCACGTTGGCCGCCTTGGCCGGGTCCATATCCGGGATGGCTTGCGGCACCGCCACTTCCTCTTCGAAGCGGATCGGCGTGTAGCTGCCGTTCGTTTGCGGGGTGGCCTGGGTGATGATGCGCTTGAGGTTACCGCCGTGGTAACGGGTGATGTGGTTCCACAGCACCTCCACGCCATTTTTCGGAATCGGGAACGCGTAGTAACGGTTGCCGGTGAAGTTTTCCAGGCCATTGCCGTCGTTGATCGCGTGCACGTTGAGCGCGCTGCGCTTGATCGACTCGTAGATGTCCGGCGGCAGGTTGACCGTGCGGTGGGTCGGGTACACCGGGATCTTGTAGGTCTCGGGGTAGCGCTTGAACATCGCCACCTGGCCGTCGGAGAGCTTGCCTTTGTACTTGTCGACCGTGGCGGCGGTGATCACGAACAGCGGTTTTTCATTGGCAAACGGGTCGGCGAGAAAGCCCTTGCTGTCCACCGCTCCGGCGTTCTTGGGGATGCCGCCGGTCCAGGCTGGGATCGAACCGTCGGCGTTGCCGGCTTTTTCGGCGCCGACCGGCGTGAGGGTGGTGCCAAGCTTGGCGGCTTCTTCGGGCGACACTGCCGCCATCACGTGGGTGGCCAATACACTCAGGGCCATCACTGCAAATATCTTACGCATAGGTTGTTGTCCTTCCTTAAACCAGATCAGAAGTTCACGCCAAAGCTGAGGGCGATAAAGTCGCGGTCGGTGAGGGTGTTGTAGTCGCCGCCAAAAAAGTCGGTGTAGCTCAGGCTGGCGGTGTAGGTGTTGCGGTAGTCAGCGTCCACGCCGACGCTGATCGCCTTGGCGCCTTCGTTGAAGATCCCGTTGGGCCCGTAGCCGCTGACGTCATGGGACCAGGACAAGTTAGGCTTGAGGTTCACCCCGGCGAACACGTTGTTGTAGTCGAGGATGGCGCGGGCGCGATAACCCCAGGAATTGGCGGTGACGAAGCCGTCGGTATCGCCTTGAAAACCATAGGCGCCGTACACCGAGTCGCGGCCGTAGCGCAGTTTGGTTTTGGCTTCCAGCCCGCCGACATGCACATAGGCCGCCTCGCCCACCAGGGTCAGGCGTTCGGCGCCCAGCACCTGGTCGAAGAACTGGGTCATGGTGCTCTGGATCTGAGTGATTTCCTTGCGGCGATAACCGGCGTTATCCGAGCCGAACGAGCTGCGGATCGGCGACGCGGTGTTGCCGGCAATCGGGTTGACCAAGGCCAGGGTCAGGTCGGTGGTGTTGAGTTGCACCGGCGCATTCGGGCGGTAGCTGATTTCCCCGGTCCAGGCCGTACCGGTGGGCAAGGTGGTGGAGAAGCTGGCGCCGTACAGGCGAATGTCTTCCGGGTAATCAAGATAGTACTGGCCACGGCCAAGCATGGTGCTCTGGGCCAGGCCCGCGCCGCTGCCGGGCGCGATGGCATTGGCGGTGTTGATAATACGCCCGATTGTGGCGAGGTTAGTGTTGGCAGTCAGTGTGCCCACGGTTGGCGTACGGCTGTGGTAATTCATGAAGTACAGGCCGTACTCGGTGTCATCGCCTAGCCAGCGCAAGGCCGCCCCGAACTGGCCGCCATCGCGGGCCTCACGGTCCTTGGCGCGTTGCACCACCACGCCTTCGCGCGTGACTTGAAAGCCCTGGCCAAACGCCGCGGCCACCGGTTGCAGCGGCGCAATCGCCGGGCTGCCGACGGTGTAGTTGCTGTTGCAGCCGTGGGCCACCACGTCGTTACCAAAGAAGGTGCCGCAGTTATCCACCACGGTGTTTTCCCAGTTCAGTTGGTAGAAACCTTCCACCGACAGCTGGTTGGTGAGGCTCTGGGAGGCAAACAGCATGTTCACCGGGATCAGGCCTTCCTTGATCTCCGCGCCGGGGCGGCGAAAGGCCGACACGTCGATGGGGTTGATGCTGTTGATCGAGTTACCGATAAACGTACTCTCGCCCCAACTCACCACTTGCTTGCCGACGCGCACGTTGCCGGGCAGGTCGCCAATCGAATAGTTGTGATAGACGAAGGCGTCGAGCAGCTCATAGCCGGAAGAGCGCGCGCCTTCGTCGCGGTGGTTGTTACTGATCTGCTTGAACTCGCGGTCTTCGTCTTGCAGCTCGAAGTCGTACCAGTACTTGCCACGCACGAACACGCCACTGTCGCCGTATTTGAGCTCCAGGTCGTGGATGCCCTTGAAGATCTTGGAGAAGGTCTCGCCCTTCTTGAAGTTCAGCCGCCCGTCATCACCGGTAGAAGCCTGCCCCGTGCCGCCATTGGGAACGCCCACCAGCTTTTTGTCGGCATCGCGCATGCCCCAGCTGGCGCCGACCGACAGCGAAGAGTCGAATTGGCCTTCGATCTCGCCAATGTTGAACGAAACAGCCTGTGCCTGGGCGCAGCAGCCCAGCGCAACCGCCGCGGCCAGCGCCTGTGGCGTGAAGATGGCGCGCATTGTTGTTTTTGTCATGCGTCTTCCCCGGTGAGTGACAGAAGGCCCCACCCTACTGCCGCTCGTCAGGAGCGATAAGCGCACCAAAGGAGTATTCGTGCTGTCGCTCGAAAGGATTAACGGGCGCTCTGGCCCGGGTTTGGGCAAGGCCATGGATGCGGTAGATGACGCGCTATCAGAAAGATAAATAGGCCAAAGATCGTTCCCAAGCTCTGCGTGGGAATGCCTGCTGGGACGCTCCGCGTCCCGCCGTGCGAACAGGTCTGACGCTTTGCATGGAGTGCGACGCGGAGCGTCACGGGCTGCATTACCACGCAGAGCGCGGGAGCGATCATTACTGATTTGGTAACAGTCCTTGTCCTGAATGGGGATTACTCATTTTGTTACAGACGACTATTCTTACCGGGCTTTCAGGGCAAATGGCCCGCTTGTGTAAAAGCAAGAAAAGTCTGATTTCAATAGATTGACCCACTGTATCAATCTATTACCGCTGTTCACTGACGTTGATTTATCGCTCCTTGATCCAACGTCTTACTTCGGCCGCTGCCTTTGCAGCGGCCTTTTTTATGCCCCAAATAAAACGGGGCGCCCTCAGCGCCCCGCAGTATTCATTCGTGTTCAAGCAACGATCAGAGGCTGAACTTCTGCAAGTTGGCCATCATCTCCTTCAATGCTTCAATATTGTCCTTGGGGTGAGCGGCACCTTCGAAGTCGCAAATCTGTGCCCAGTGCGCCGCCACATCATCCGGCGAAAACCCGGCTTCGGGGTCAAACCCAACACCCAGGCTGCGCTCCCAGCGGGTCTTGCCGATCCAGCCGCCGCCCACTTCAAACAGCCCCGAGGTTTCCTGGCACGCCTCGCTGCCCAGGTACACCACCAACGGGCTGACCAGCTCCGGCTTGAGCCGCTCGAACACCTGCGGCGGGATCAGGCCTTCGGTCATACGTGTACCGCCGGTGGGGGCGATGGCGTTGACCAGGATGTTGTTCTTGCGCCCTTCCAGCGCCAGGGTGCGGGTCAAGCCATACAACCCCAGTTTGGCCATGCCGTAGTTGGACTGGCCAAAGTTACCGTAGATGCCCGAGGTGGACGCGGTGAAGATCACCCGGCCATAACCCTGCTCGCGCATATGCGGCCAGGCGGCGCGAGTGACTTTGTAGGCGCCTTCGACATGCACCCGATAAACCAGGTCCCAGTCGCTGTCATCCATTTTGTGGAAGGTTTTGTCGCGCAGGATGCCGGCGTTGTTCACCACCACATCGATGCGGCCAAATGCGTCGAGCGCGTTCTGCACGATTTTGTCACCGTCGGTGACGGAGTCATGGTTGGCTTCGGCAATGCCGCCTGCTTCGCGGATCTCGGCGACTACCCGGTCGGCAGCCGAGGCATTCGCGCCTTCGCCCTGGGTGGAGCCGCCGAGGTCATTGACCAGCACTTTGGCCCCGTGCCTGGCGAACAGCAGCGCATGCGCCCGGCCCAACCCGCCGCCGGCACCGGTGACGATCACGACCTTATCCTGGAACTGCACTGACTGACTCATACCAAACTCCGCTGGCGACAATAGGAATGGGTTGAGTGTCGGGCACACAGCCTTTGGTCACAATAAAGTCGGCCGAGGCTGAATGGTGCTCGATAAGGCAGCGGGATGATTGCTTGGCGCAAACGTCGTAAGCCGCCCCATTCTCTGAGGCGAGCGGGCTTGCCACAACACGTCGCTCAGGAATAAGCCACCCGAGGCGCCGGCTGGCCAATCCGCTCGCGAAACGCCAAGTAATGCTTGAGCACCAGCACCGGCGCCTCGATCTGCGGGTAGTGGCCGATATTGGCCAGCAACACCGTGTCGGCGTGCGGCACCAACTGGTGATAACGCTCCACCATATGCGCGCCGGAGATCGGGTCGACTTCGCCGTCGATCACGCGTAACGGCACCTCGCCACGTTGCATCGCCTCCACCCAGCGCTCCCGCAGTCGGCGACGCTGGGGAATGTAGGCGATCAGTTTGTGCAGGATGCGTGTGCCGTCATTGCAATTGATCAGGCTCCAGAAATCGTCCAACGCACTTTCACTGGGCCGCGTATCCGGGCCGAAAATCTGGCTGAAACTGTTCGACAAGGCATTGCGCCCGAAGGCGCGGCCGATCATCCAGCCGAGCGGGCTGAGCAACAATTTTTGCACCAAGGCCGATCGATGGGTTTCCGGAAACAGCCCGCCGTTAAGGAATACACAACTGGCCATCTGAAACCGGCCTTCGTAATGGCGAGCGAGGAGTTCCTGGGCGACGCTGTCGCCGTAGTCATGGGCCAACACATGCACCGGCTGCTCCACACGCAGGTAGTCGAGCAACGCCTGTTGCAGGTCGGCTTGTTCCAACAGGCAGTAGTCGTGGTCCGCCGGTTTGGCTGATTCGCCGAACCCCAGCATGTCGCACGCGATCACCAGGTTGCGCTGGGCCAGTGGCTGCCACAGGTAGTGCCAGTCCCAGCTGGCAGTGGGGAAGCCATGAATCAACAGCAGCGGTTCGCCCTGCCCGGCCACCCAGTAATGGATCGTACGGCCACGAAAGACAAACGCCTGGCTACGTTTGCGCCAGGCTCTGAGCGGGATTTCGGCGAGTGGCATCAGCTTTTATACCCGGGATCTTGCAGGTCCAATTTACGCAACAGCGCGGGCCAAGCCAGCGCGCCTCCCATACCTTGGGCGCTTTTTGTGACAGCCGCCACCATTGCCTTGGCCCCCGCGAGAACCTGCGGCTCGATGGCAATCAGTTCGGTGCCGCCGTTTTGCGCCAGCACCTGGATATCACAGGCGCGCTGGAAGGTGAACATCATCAGGAACGTGTCGGCGATGGTGCCACCGCAGGTCAGCAGGCCATGGTTGCGCAGCATCAGGAAGTTGTTTTCGCCCAGGTCCGCCTGCAAGCGCGCCTTTTCTTCATGGTTCAGTGCCACACCTTCGTAGGCGTGATAGGCCAGGCTTGACAGCACGAACAACGACTGCTGGCTGATCGGCAACACGCCCTGCTTCTGGGCAGAAACCGCAACGCCGGCCGCCGTGTGGGTGTGAATCACGCACGCCACGTCGTGGCGCACTTCATGGATGGCGCTGTGAATGGTATAGCCCGCAGGGTTGATCTCGTAGGGGCTGTCCATCAGCTTGTTGCCGGCCTGGTCGACCTTGACCAGGCTCGACGCGGTGATTTCATGGAACATCAGCCCGTAGGGGTTGATCAAGAAATCATCGGTGCCCGGCACCTTGGCGGAAATATGCGTGAAGATCAGGTCATCCCAGCCATGCAACGCCACCAGGCGATAGCAGGCCGCCAGGTCGACACGGGCTTGCCATTCGGCAGCGCTGACCTGGTCTTTGACATTCTGTGGCGATAGAACGGGGGCTAGGCTCACGGCAACGACCTCCTTGGCGTACTTTCTTATTATTTTTTGAGTGAAGCGCCAGTCTAGTCAGACGGCGTGGCGCAAGGAGTTGCCTTCGCAGCCAGCTTGATGACCAAGCGAGTCATCCAAGAGAATAGACCACGTGGCGTCAGAGAAGCGCCGCCAATAAAGGCACGGCGAACAGGTTGAGCAACCCCGTCAACACCATCACCAGGCCCGCGACCGAGCCTTCTTCGCCACCCACTTCATGCGCCCGGCTGACACCCGCGCCATGGGCTCCCACACCAAACAATGCACCGCGCGCCAAGGGCGTACGCAGCGGCAACCATTTAAGCAGCACGCCGCCGAGCATGGCGCCAAACACGCCGGTAAACATCACAAACACGGCCGTGAGTTCCGGCACACCGCCCAGGTCAGAGGACACCGGCATGGCAAACGGCGTGGTGATCGAGCGCGGTAACAGCGACATCGTCACTGAACTGTTCAACGCCAGCGCCTTGGCCAACCCAAACGAGGTGCCGATGGAGGCCGCGCTGCCCGCGACCATCCCCAGCAGCAATGCCGACCAATGACGCGCCAGCAAGCGGCGCTGTTGCCAGATCGGCACGGCAAACGCTACGGTGACCGGCCCCAATACCAGCATCAGCCAATGGGTGTCGGTGGCGTATTCGGCATAGGCGGTGTGCATCGGCGCGGCCACCGCCAGCAACAGCGCCGGTACGAGGATCAAGGGCGAAAGCAGGTAACGCCCGGTGCGACGATAGATCCAGCGGCTGAAGATGTAGGCGCCCAGGGTCAGGGCGAGCCAGAACACCGGCATCAGTTCAAGCTTCACGGCGCATGCTCCAGCGGCAGACCATCTCCACGGTGAACGCGGTGACGAGCATCACCGCCAGCGTGCTGAAGCCGATCACCAACAGGATGCGCCAGCCGTCATTGCGCACCAGGCCACCGTAGTCGAGCAGGCTCATCAGCGCCGGAATAAAAAACAGCAGCATCTCCGCCATCAATACACCGGCGCCCAATTGCAGGGCGGCGGGTTTGACCAGGCCTGTGGCGAAGGTCGCCAGCAACAGGCCCAACCCCACCACGCCACCCGGTATCGGCCACGCCAACCACACGGCAAGCTGGGTGCCCAGGAAATAGATAGCCAGCAGTACAACCAGCTCAATCAGCAGGCGTCCGAGATGTTTGAAGCTTAAACGTTTCATAGGCTTTGGGTCCTCGCAGGCGTCCATTTTAAAGAGGCCGACCCTATCCCCACAGCGAATTGTTAGACTGCCAGCTATTCCAAACTGGAATCATGCCCATGGAATTCAAACAGCTGCGCAGTTTTGTAGAAGTGATCCATCGGGGCGGCTTTACCCAGGCGGGTAAAACCTTGCACATCAGCCAATCGGCCGTGAGCAAACAGGTGGCGCAGTTGGAGCAAAGCCTGGGGACACCGCTGCTGGAACGCACGGGTTCGCACATTCGCCTGACGGCCGCCGGCGAGGTGGTCTTACAGCGCGCTGAGGCCATGTTGCGCCTGCAGACGGAGTTACTCAGCGAGCTTGATGATATGCAGCAACTGGCCCGAGGCGAGCTACGCCTGGGCCTGCCGCTATTGGCGGGCGACACGCTGTTCGCCGGGTTGTTCGCCGAGTACCGCAGGCGTTATCCCAAGGTCACCATCCAGTTGCTGGAAGGCGGCAGCCGCACCATCGAGCAGGCGATTCTCAGCGGTGAACTGGACGTGGGGGGCACCCTGCTGCCCAACGATCCGGCCTTCGCCTGGCAAGCCTTTTGCGATGAACCGCTGGACGCGTTGCTGCCGATGGATCATCCGTTGGCCGAAAATGCCCACGTGCGCCTGGAGGAATTGGCAGACACACCGTTCCTGATGTACCAACGCAGTTTTGTCCTCAACGACCGGCTGATGCAGGCTTGCCAGCAAATGGGCTTTACGCCCAAAGAAGTCGGCCGCAGCGGCCAGGCGGACTTTCTGGTCGCCCTGGTCGCAGCCGGCCAAGGCGTGGTGTTGTTGCCCAGCGTGGTCGCCCGTGGGCTGGTGCGACCGGGCGTGGTGCGCCTCACGCTCAAGGCGCCCGACTACCTGCGCTGGAACATTGCCTTTATCTGGCGCGAGGGCGCCTATCTGTCCAAAGCCGCCCAGGCCTGGCTGGCATTGCTGCGTGAGTTCCCGGTCAACCGCGTAGTGCAGTGACCAGCTCGGCCAGCCATGGCTCGGCGTCTGCTTCTGGGGTGACGCTTTCGCTGGCGTCCAGGCGCAGCATGGGTAGCACTTCGCGCACACCCAATTCGCCGAACAGCTCGCGCATTTGCTCGCCGCCACCACAGAAGGTATCGCCGTAGCTGGCGTCGCCCAGGCCGATCACTGCACCGGGCAGGCCACGCCACGCCGCGGGCAATTGATCGCGAATAGTCGAATACAGCGGTTGCAGGTTGTCAGGCAGTTCGCCCATGCCGGTGGTAGAGGTCACGGCCAGAAAGGCCTCCGGGCCGAAAGCCCGCACATCGGCCAAGGTCGCGCGCGAGTTGTGCCAGGCTTCAAAACCGGCCTCTTTGAGGATGTCGGCGGCGTGGCGGGCGACTTCTTCAGCGGTGCCGTACACCGAGCCGGAAAGGATGGCGACTTTCATCAATCTGATCCTGTAGTTGAGCGAAAGCGTGGGATATTAGCAGCTGACGCAACTATTTCAGCGCACGCCGTGCAACATTCCACGTATGCCATAAACTCCAGTCTCGACAAACAAGCCATGGACCGCTCAATAATGATCAACGCCAAGCTGATGCAGCTGGTCATCAATGCCTCCAACGACGGCATTGTCGTCGCCGAACGAGAAGGCGAAGAGAAGCCGCTGATCTACGTCAACCCTGCTTTTGAGCGGATGACTGGCTACACGCTGGACGAAATCCTGTATCAGGATTGCCGTTTCCTACAGGCCGGTGACCGCGACCAGCCGGCCCTGATGGCCATTCGCGAAGCCCTCGACAACGACGGCGCCTGCCGGGAAATCCTGCGCAACTACCGCAAGGACGGCACACTGTTCTGGAATGAGCTGTCGCTGTCGACGATGTACAACGAGGCCGACAAGCAGACCTATATCGTTGGCGTGCAAAAAGACGTCACCACCCAGGTGAAAGCGCAGCAACGAGTGGCACAGTTGGAAGCGCAAGTCGCCGAACTCAAAGAGCGCTTGGCGGCACTTGAGACGACGAGCGGAATTAACAAATTGTAGTAAATGCGGTCTTTAGAGTGATAATGGCTTTTTAATGTCTCATCGTTGAGCTACATCAATGCACCGCGACGCTCTATTGACGCAGGACGAACTGGATTTTATCCAGGACATGCAACACAACCCGCAGCTCAACGTGCGGGATGCGTGGTCGAGCCTGACCGTCAACGGCGGCGCCCAGATTCGTGATTTGCTGACGCGGTTGGCCGCTCACGACCACGTCACCATCCAGGCGCAATTTGATAATCAGCAACTGACCTTTCCGCTGCATCTGGTGGAAGACGAGTTTCATGCGGTGCATTTACGCTTGGGCGTGCCGAGCATTTTTGAAGACGGCCCGATGATCCGCCCATGGCGACTGGCGCTTGAAACACCCGTGGCACTGGAGAATGTGAGGGGCAACCCCGGCGCCCTATGGGTACATGAAGTGTCATTCAAGGGCGTGCTGGTGGAGATTCGTGGCCGGGTCAAACCGCCGAAAACCTTTTCCTTGTGGTTCAGCCCGTCCGGTTACGAGCGCATTGCGCTGCGCGGTACGTTGGAGCGGGAAACCGCCCGCGGCTTGTTTGCGTACCGCCTGAGCCAGAGTGATGCCGATGAAATCGAGCGCCTGCGCCAGTTCATCCTGCACCAGCACCGCCTGGTTCACCCGCACGTGCATGCCTGATATCAGGTATCCAACTGCCCACTGAGAAACTGCTGCAAGCGGCTCTGCATCTGGCGCCCTTCGCTGCCAAGGCAGCCGATGGACGTGCCCGCCAGATCGTCCTCGGCCATGTCCGACGCGGCACCGGCAAGGAACAGTGGGCAATCCAGCGTCAATGCCAGGCGGCTCAGGCGCCCAGCCAAGTCATGGTTGTGTGAGTGGTTGGAGAAGAGGATGAGCGCCTGGGGACGCATCTTTTCACAGACCAGTGTCAACTCGTCCAAGGGTTGGCCCATGCCCAGCACCTTCACAGTTATGCCCTCGCCATTGAGCAACAACGCCGCGACCATCAATTCCAATTTACGGCACTCGCCGGGCATGGCCGTCAGCAATACCCGTGGCGCGGCTGAGCTGCCCGCAAGGCGCAAGTGTTCGAAGGTCTGCATGCGCAGGAAGGTATCGTAAAAAATCCATTCACTGGCTTGGCCGAAGCGGCCCTGATGGCGCAGCAGGTCGCTCCAATGGGGCATCAGGATGTCCTGGAACGCCACGCTGAGCGGGTAGGTCGCGAGAACCTGAGCGTACAGGCTATGCAGTTGACGATCGTCAAACCCACTGACGGCGTGTACCAACCGCGCCCGCCACTGCGGCCATTCACTGTCGCTGGCGGTGTCGCGCTCAGCACGAATCGCTTCAGCCTGCTGATCGTCGCGCGCGAGGATTTTGCCGACCTTGCTCACGGCCACGCCGCGCTCGATCCAATCGAGAATACGATGGATGGTCACAATATCGTCGTTGGAATAGAGGCGATGCCCACTTTCGGTGCGTGTGGGCTGGATCAGACCATAGCGCCGTTCCCAGGCACGCAAAGTGACCGGGTTGACACCTGTCAATCTCGACACTTCGCGGATCGGGAACAGCTCATCGGGATCCGCGGGGCGACCCTGGGCAATTTCGCGAGTATGAGTAGTAATTTCAGGCATCAGCGGTAGAAAACGTCCGTGTAAATGTGGATCCCATTTAACGCCTTTAAACTTGTCTTTTTCAAGGCCTGCACTGTCAGACCAATGTCACTGGCGTATTTTTGCAAAACAGGAATAATCCTTGCCTGTTTTTTCTACGTCGCTGCACCACCCCGCAGCCTCGTTCGTGTGCCACCTACCCGGTTCGGCGCACCCGTACATTTGGAGATACACAATGTCTACCTCTCCCGTCACCTTGATGGTTGCGCGTCGCGTGGCCAAAGGGCGCTACGAAGACTTGATGGCTTGGCTGCGCGAAGGCGAGCAATTGGCTACTGACTTCCCCGGCTACCTGGGTTCCGGCGTGCTCGCGCCGCCAGCCCATGACGATGAATTCCAGATCATCTTCCGCTTCGCCGACGAAAAAACCCTACACGCCTGGGAGTTCTCCGCCTCGCGCAGCGCCTGGCTGGGTCGTGGCAGCGAGCTGTTCGCCGACCCGTCCGAGCATCGCGTCAGTGGCATCGATGGCTGGTTCGGCGCCGTGGGTACACGTCCGCCGCGCTGGAAACAGGCGGTGGCGATCTGGCTGGCATTTTTCCCAGTGTCGCTGCTGTTCAACTTCGTCCTTGGGCCGCTGCTCAACGGGCTGGACCTGGCCCCGCGCGTACTGGTCAGCACCATGGCGCTCACGCCCCTGATGGTTTACTGGTTCATCCCGCTGTCGACGCACCTGCTGGCGAGCTGGTTGCACCCCGCCCCGCCACCGCGCAAAGTCACCGAAGCCGCCGCTTGAGTACAGGGGCGGCCGGTCGCTGGTATAGTTTCAACCTGCCAGCGACTTGAGCCTCCCATGACTGCAACAGACGCCCCGATCCTGATCACCGGTGCCGGCCAGCGTGTCGGCCTGCATTGCGCCGAGCGCCTGCTGGACGATGGCCACTCGGTGATTTTCAGTTACCGCAGCGAGCGCCCGGGCGTCAAGGCCTTGCGTGAGCGTGGTGCGGTCGGCGTGTTTGCCGATTTTTCCAGCGAAGCTGGAATTATGGCCTTCATCACAGCACTGAAGACCACTACCGACAGCCTGCGCGCGATCATCCACAACGCCTCGGCTTGGGTGGCGGAAACACCCGGCGACGAAAGCCGCGCGTTTACCGACATGTTCAGCGTGCACATGCTTGCGCCGTACCTGATCAACCTGCATTGTTCACCTTTGCTGCAACGCTCAATACCTGCCGATATCGTGCATATCAGCGACGACGTGGTGCGCAAGGGCAGCCGCCAGCACATTGCCTATTGCGCCACCAAAGCCGGGCTCGACAGCCTCACGCTGTCGTTTGCCGCGCAATTCGCGCCGCTGATCAAGGTCAACGGTATTGCGCCGGCCATGGTGATGTTCAACGAAGGCGACGACGCGGCCTATCGCGCCAAGGTCCTGGCCAAGTCCGCACTGGGGATCGAGCCCGGGCCCGAGGTAATCTACCAGAGCGTGCGTTACCTGCTGGGCAACCCTTATGTCACCGGAACCACCCTGACCGTCAACGGCGGGCGGCATATCAAGTAAGCCGTTTTTGAGGATGTTGTATGACCTTGTCCCTGCCCCAACACTACCGCGAAATTCTCAAAGGCCTGGGCGAAGACCCGGAGCGCGAAGGCTTGCTCGACACCCCAAAGCGCGCCGCCAAGGCCATGCAGTACCTGTGTCACGGCTACGAGCAGAACCTGGACGAAATCGTCAACGGGGCGTTGTTCGCGTCCGACAATGACGAGATGGTAATCCTCAAGGACATCGAGCTGTACTCACTCTGCGAGCACCACCTGCTGCCCTTTATCGGCAAGGCCCATGTGGCCTATATTCCGACCGGCAAAGTACTGGGCCTGTCGAAGCTGGCGCGCATTGTCGACATGTATGCGCGGCGCCTGCAGATCCAGGAAAACCTCACGCGGCAAATCGCCGACGCGATTCAGCAGGTCACCCAGGCCGCCGGCGTGGCGGTGGTGATCGAAGCCAAGCACATGTGCATGATGATGCGCGGCGTAGAAAAACAGAATTCAACCATGAACACCTCAGTGATGCTCGGCGCCTTCCGCGAATCGAACACCACGCGCATGGAGTTCCTGCAACTGATTGGACGGAGCAAGTAGCAATGCCACAACTTCAACCAGGCATGGCGCGTATCCGGGTCAAAGACCTGTGCCTGCGCACCTTTATCGGCATCAACGAAGACGAGATCCTCAACAAGCAGGACGTGCTGATCAACCTGACCATCCTGTATGCCGCTCAGGAAGCTGTGCGCGACAACGACATCGACCACGCGTTGAACTACCGCACCATCACCAAGGCCATCATCGCCCACGTCGAAGGCAACCGCTTCGCCTTGCTGGAACGCCTGACCCAGGAACTGCTGGACCTGGTGATGAGCAACGAATCGGTGCTGTACGCCGAAGTCGAAGTGGACAAGCCCCACGCCCTGCGCTTTGCCGAGTCGGTGTCAATTACCCTGGCGGCCAGTCGCTAACCCTTGAATTTGCAGTGAGCCCTATGAACGATCAACAACGCCTCGAACTCGAAGCCGCCGCCTTCCGCCGATTGGTTGCCCACCTGGACAGCCGCAAGGATGTGCAGAACATCGACCTGATGAACCTCTCGGGTTTCTGCCGCAACTGCCTGTCCAAGTGGTACAAGGCCGAGGCCGACGAGCGCCACATCGAGCTGAGCCTCGATGACGCCCGCGAAGTGGTGTACGGCATGCCGTACGCTGAGTGGAAAGCCCAATACCAGAAAGAAGCCAATGCCGAGCAACAGGCGGCGTTTGCCAAGGGAAAAACCCATGACTGATTTGAACACCCTGCGCGCCAGCCTCAACAGCGGCGAACACGTTTTTGCCGACACCCTGGCGTTTGTCGCTGCCGGTTACGACTACCAGCCACAAGCCTTCACCAATGGCAGCGTGGAGAACGCCGCCGGGCAGAACGAAGGCTCGTGCAAGACCCTGGGCCTGGCGCTGCTGGAAGGTCTGAGCGATCAGGAAGCGCTGCTGGCGTTTGGTGAGCATTATCGTTCGGTGGTTGCTACGCCGCAAGGCAGTGATCACGGCAATATTCGGGCATTGATCCAACATGGATTGGCCGGTGTGAAGTTCACTCAGCAGCCATTGACGCGCCGCTGATTCCATTTGAAACCCGGTCAATGTGGGAGCCGGGCTTGCCCGCGATGGCGGTGGTGACTGATACACCGCCATCGCAGGCAAGCCAGCTCCCACAGTGATTGGATTACCACGTTGAGATAGCGCTGGATCATCAAATCCCACGCATAAAAAAACCGGCCTCTCAGCCGGTTTTTTCATTTCAACAGGTTTAGAACGAAGCGTCCTTCAAACCGTCGAGGTAACGCTCGGCATCCAGGGCCGCCATGCAACCGGCGCCGGCCGAGGTGATGGCCTGGCGGTACACGTGGTCTGCGACGTCACCGGCGGCAAAGATGCCTTCAATGTTGGTCGCGGTGGCGTTGCCTTCACGGCCGCCTTGCACCACCAGGTAACCGTCATTGGCTTCCAGCACGCCTTCGAACAGCGAGGTGTTCGGGGTGTGGCCGATGGCGATGAATACGCCGTCGACTGTCAGCTCGTCAAAGCTGCCGTCGTTGTTTTTCAGACGAGCACCGGTCACGCCCATGTTGTCGCCCAGGACTTCGTCCAGGGTGGCGTTGAGCTTGAGGATGATCTTGCCTTCAGCAACACGGGCATGCAGCTTGTCGATCAGGATTTTTTCGGCACGGAAAGTCTCGCGGCGGTGAACCAGGGTCACGGTGCTGGCGATGTTGGCCAGGTACAGCGCCTCTTCCACCGCCGTGTTTCCGCCACCGACAACAGCCACAGGCTTGTTGCGGTAGAAGAAACCGTCGCAGGTGGCGCAGGCGGAAACACCCTTGCCCATGAACGCTTCTTCCGACGGCAGGCCCAGGTAACGCGCGCTGGCGCCGGTGGCGATGATCAGCGCGTCACAGGTGTAGACGCCGCTGTCGCCGGTCAGGCTGTAAGGCTTCTTGGAGAAATCGACTTTATTGATGTGGTCGAAGACGATCTCGGTTTCAAAGCGCTCGGCGTGCTCTTTCATACGCTCCATCAGCACTGGGCCGGTCAGGCCGTGGACATCGCCCGGCCAGTTGTCGACTTCAGTGGTGGTGGTCAACTGACCGCCCGCCTGCATGCCGGTGATCAGCAGCGGCTTGAGGTTGGCCCGGGCAGCGTAGACGGCAGCGCTGTAACCGGCAGGGCCGGAACCGAGAATAATCACTCGCGAATGACGGGTATCAGACATGACTCACTCCTATCGACCGCCCGAACAACAAGGCGGCTGGAATAAAAAAGGACCGCGAAGCACTTGGGGAAGGCTTGAACTCGCGAGGTCCTGAAAATAATGGGTGCAGCGTATAGAGGGGGGCAAGATTAAGGAAATACGGAATAACAATCCAGCTCATAGGTGGTCTCTATGCAGTCGCCCCGATTAATCGACGTGTTTGTTACTGCTGATGTCGCCGCTTTCACCGTGAATGCAAAGCCGGTAAGGTCGGCGCGTTCGTCATCCTGCTCGGAGTTCTCCATGCCCGCCCCTGCTCTTTCCGGCCCGCAATACCTGCGTGAAGGCCTCAAACTGGTGCTGAGCCCAGGCTTGCGCCTGTTTGTGCTGTTGCCACTGGCGATCAACCTGGTGCTGTTCGTCGGTTTGATCTATTTCGCTGGCCATCAGTTCAGCCTGTGGGTCGACACCCTGATGCCGACGCTGCCCGGCTGGCTGAGTTTTCTCAGCTACATCCTGTGGCCGCTGTTTGTGGTGCTGGTGGTGCTGATGGTGTTTTTCACCTTCACCATGCTGGCGAATATCATCGCGGCGCCGTTCAACGGCTTTCTTGCGGAAAAGGTTGAAGTGGTGGTGCGTGGCACCGATGACTTCCCGCCCTTCAGCTGGGCCGAACTGGTGGCGATGGTGCCGCGCACCCTGGCCCGGGAAATGCGCAAACTGGGCTACTTCCTGCCACGCGCCATCGGCCTGTTTATCCTGTCGTTCATTCCGGTGGTCAACCTGATCGCCGCGCCGCTGTGGCTGCTGTTCGGCGTGTGGATGATGGCGATCCAGTACATCGACTACCCGGCCGACAACCACAAGCTGGGCTGGAACGAAATGCTCGCCTGGCTGCGCCAGAAACGCTGGCAGAGCATGAGTTTTGGCGGCATCGTCTACCTGGTGCTGCTGGTGCCGGTAGTGAACCTGCTGATGATGCCGGCGGCCGTAGCCGGGGCCACGTTGTTCTGGGTGCGCGAACAAGGCGCCGAGGCGATGGCGACGAAAAACCTGACCACGTCATAAATCCATCATGCCAATGACACAATGACGACATGGCCCACGGTGACACTGTGGGTCATGACGACAGCTTCGCTCCATATCACCCTGATTACCGAAACCTTCCCGCCAGAGATCAACGGAGTGGCCAATACCCTTGGCCGTCTGTGTGAGGGTTTGCGCGCGCGCGGCCATCAGGTCGAGTTGGTGCGCCCACGCCAGGGCAGCGATCAAAGCCGCCCCAGCGACGACGCATTGCTGCTGTGCCGTGGCTGGCCGCTGCCGGGCTACCCGGGCCTGCAATGGGGCCAGTCGTCGATGCACAAGCTGCTGCGGCGCTGGACCCGTCAGCGCCCGGACGTGCTCTACATCGCCACCGAAGGGCCGCTGGGGCTGTCGGCGTTGCGTGCGGCGCGGCGCCTGGGGATCAGCGTGGTCAGTGGCTTCCACACCAACTTTCAGCAGTATTCGAACCAGTACGGTTTGAGCCTGCTCAGCCGCATGGTCACTCACTATCTACGCTGGTTTCATAACCGTTCGACGCTGACCTTGGTGCCCAGCGCCAGCCAACGCCTGGAGCTTGAGCGGCGCAATTTCGAGCGTTTGGGAATGTTGTCACGCGGGGTCGACAGCCAGTTATTCCATCCGGCCAAGCGCGACAACGCACTGCGAGAAAGCTGGGCACTGAACAGTGAGCAAATCGCCGTGCTGCATGTCGGCCGATTGGCACAGGAGAAGAACCTGGGCCTGCTCAAGCGCTGCTTCGAGGCCTTGCAAGACACCTATCCATTGCGCCAGATGAAACTGATCATCGTCGGCGATGGGCCGCAACGGGCGATGCTGGAAAAGGAACTGCCCGAGGCGATTTTCTGTGGCACCTTGCGCGGTGAAGAACTGGCCCGGCATTACGCGTCCGGCGATGTGTTCCTGTTCCCCAGCCTGACCGAAACTTTCGGTAACGTGGTGTTGGAAGCGATGGCCTCGGGATTGGGCGTGGTGGCTTACGACCAGGCAGCGGCGACCCAGCACATTCGCCATGGCTACAACGGCGTGCTGGCGATGCCAGGGGATGAAGGTGCGTTTTGCGATGCGGCCAATTGGCTGCTGGAGGACGCGGAGAGTTTGCGCCGTATGCGCCTCAATGCCCGCCAACACGCGAGTCGCCAGGGCTGGCCGGCGATTATCGAGCAGTTCGAACGCCAGTTACGCGGGGTGTGCAAGGACGGGCACCCAGTGCCCGTCCTTTCGCCCCTTACACCAGGGTCGTCAACGCCTCACGACTGAAAGGCAGGATGTCGCCTTCACGACCTTCACGCACCTTCACCGCCCAATCCGGGTCTACCAGCAGGGCACGGCCCACGGCAACCAGGTCGAACTCGTCGTTGTTCAGGCGCTCCAGCAGTTTTTCCAGGCTGGCCGGTTGTGCGACCTTGTCGGTGTTGACCATAAATTGCAGGAACTCGCCGTCCAGGCCAACACTGCCCACGGTGATGGTCGGCTTGCCGGTGAGCTGGCGGGTCCAGCCGGCCAGGTTGAGGTCGGAGCCTTCGAATTCCGGCTCCCAGAAACGGCGTGTGGAGCAGTGGAAAATATCCACGCCGGCGTCGGACAACGGCTTGAGGAACTCGCCCAAGGCTTCCGGGGTTTGCACCAGGCGTGCAGTGTAGTCCTGCTGCTTCCACTGCGAGAAACGCAAGATGATCGGGAAGTCCGGGCCTACGGCGGCGCGAGTGGCCTGGATCAGTTCGATGGCAAAACGCGAACGGTTGGCCAGGCTGCCACCGTATTCATCGGTGCGCTGGTTGGTGCCTTCCCAAAAGAATTGGTCGACCAGGTAACCGTGGGCGCCGTGGATCTCCACGCCGTCCATGCCGATGCTTTGAGCATCCTTGGCGGCTTGGGCGAAAGCGTTGGTCACGTCCTTGATGTCTTGGGTGGTCATGCCGTGGACGACCACGGTGCCGTCCTTGAGTTTTTCCATCGGGCCGTAGGCCGGCACGCTGGCGTCAGGCTCAGTGCCAATACGGCGCACGCTGCCCACGTGCCATAGTTGCGGGACGATCTTGCCGCCCTCAGCGTGTACGGCGTCGACCACTTTCTTCCAGCCGGCCAACGCGGCGTCACCGTAAAAATGCGGGACATTCGGGTAGCCGTTGGAGGCTTGATGGCCAACCACGGTGCCTTCGGTGATGATCAGGCCCACGCCGGCGGCGGCGCGGCGGCGGTAGTATTCGATGACGTTGGAATTGGGCACGCCACCCGGCGAGAACGAACGGGTCATTGGCGCCATGACCACACGGGTCGAAAGCTGCAGTGCACCGAGCTGGAAGGGTTTGAACAAGGCTTGGACAGGCATGGGAGCACTCCACGGCAAAGGGTTTATGATGTGGATAATATGGGGAGTGCAGCGTGCTGGGTAGCACTATTGATTTGGGTGATTAAGGGGCAGTAGTGGGGAGGGACTGGGGACTGCTGCGCAATCCAGCGGGAGCAAGCGCCCCCGCCACAGGTGGGAATGATTCAGCTCAGGGCTTTTTCGATGGCCTGCACGATAGTCGGATCATCCGGTGCAGTACGTGGGGAGAATCGCCCGAGTACTCGCCCGTCTTTGCCCAGCAGGAATTTCTCGAAGTTCCAGGTGATATCCCCAGGAAACTCGGCGCCCTCGCCCGCCAGCAGGCGGTAAAGCTGATGGCGATCCGGGCCATTGACGTCGAGCTTGCTGCCCAACGGGAACGTCACGCCATAGTTCAGGCTGCAAAATGCCTGGATCTGCTCCTCGGTGCCCGGCTCCTGGCCCGCGAACTGATTGCACGGCAGGCCAAGTACGGTGAACCCCTGGCCCTTGTACTGCTGGTAGAGGTTTTCCAACGCCGCGTATTGCGGGGTCAAGCCACATTTGGAGGCGACGTTGACCACCAGCACAACTTCCCCCTTGAAGGGCGCCAGCGGCAGCTCTTGTCCGTCCAAAGCTTTGAGTTTCAGGTCGTGGAAAGCACTCATGACGAACTCCAGATATCCCATATTCTTCGCATTGCGGCCGTTCCAGATTACAGACCACAAGCCTGCAATCATAGACGCCGATGACAAAACTCGCCTGCGGACTACTGAGCGGTCGGCCAGGGCAAAATCGGAATCGCCGTAACGGCGTTTTGCGGGCTGCCTTCGATCAAGCGGTCGCTGTAGACCAGGTAAACCAAGGTATTGCGCTTCTTGTCGAGGAAACGCACCACCTGCATGGTCTTGAACACCAGCGAGGTGCGCTCCTTGAACACTTCGTCGCCGTCCTTGAGTTCGCCTTTAAAATGAATCGGGCCGACCTGACGGCAGGCAATCGAGGCTTCGGCGCGGTCTTCGGCCAAGCCCAACCCACCTTTTACGCCGCCAGTCTTGGCGCGCGACAGGTAGCAGGTCACGCCGTCGACCTTGGGGTCATCAAACGCCTCGACCACAATTCGATCGTTGGGGCCGACAAACTTGAACACCGTCGACACCTGGCCAATTTCTTCAGCCGAAGCCAGCAGCGGCAGGGCCAGCAACAGGCCGAGCAATCCCTTCATCACGCGCATCGTGTATTCCCTTTGTTTAGACCAGGATCAGGTTATCGCGGTGAACCAGTTCTGGTTCGGCCATGTAGCCCAGTAGTCCGACAATCGCGTCAGACGATTGTCCAATAATTTTCTGCGCTTCAAGGGCGCTGTAGTTGGCCAGGCCACGGGCGATCTCGCGGCCGTCGGGCGCAACGCACACCACCATCTCGCCACGCCGGAAGCTGCCCTGCACCAATTTGACGCCCACCGGCAGCAGGCTCTTGTTGCCTTGGGACAACGCCGACACGGCGCCGTCGTCCAGCACCAGTGTGCCGCGGGTTTGCAGATGCCCGGCCAGCCACTGCTTGCGCGCCGCGAGCATGCCGCGTTCCGGCGACAGCAACGTACCGATGCGCTCGCCAGCCTTGAGGCGGTCCAGCACACGCTCCAGCCGCCCGCCGACGATGATGGTATGCGCGCCGGAACGCGCAGCCAGGCGCGCGGCGCGCAGCTTGGTCTGCATGCCGCCACGGCCCAGGGCGCCGCCGACACTGCCGGCCACGGCGTCCAGCGCCGGGTCATCGGCGCGGGCTTCGTAAATGAGCTGGGCGTCGGGGTTGTTGCGCGGGTCAGCGTCGAACATGCCGTCACGGTCGGTGAGAATCACCAGCAAGTCGGCTTCCACCAGGTTGGCCACCAACGCGGCCAGGGTGTCGTTGTCACCGAAGCGGATTTCGTCGGTGACCACGGTGTCATTCTCGTTGATCACCGGGATCACTTTGAGCTCGACCAACGCGCGTAAGGTGCTGCGGGCGTTGAGGTAGCGCTTGCGGTCGGACAGGTCGTCGTGGGTCAGCAGGATCTGCGCCGTGTGGCGGCCGTGCTCGGCAAAGCTGGATTCCCAGGCTTGTACCAGGCCCATCTGGCCGATGGCAGCGGCGGCTTGCAGTTCGTGCATCGCGCTGGGTCGCGCAGTCCAGCCGAGGCGGCTCATCCCCGCGGCAACGGCCCCGGACGACACCAGCACCAACTCGACACCCGCCTCATGCAAGGCCACCATCTGCTCGACCCAGACGCTCATGGCCGCGCGATCCAGCCCCTTGCCATCCGCCGTCAGCAGCGCACTTCCGATCTTTACGACCCAGCGCTGCGCACCTGTCACTTTGCTCCGCATCATCTTCAACCTTAGATTGAGGGCTGCGCGACCCAGCGCCGCCCATAACGTTATTAGTGACTACGTATATCCAGATACCAAAACGCCGCTCCAGAGAGCGGCGTTTAAGTTTATCGCAACCGATCAGTCGCGCACGTAAATGATTTCCGGACCGTCTTCATCATCCACGTCTTCTTCGTCCCAATCATCGTCGCCGATGTCATGGACCGACTTCACGCCGCTGCGGCGCAGGGCACGCTGGTCGTCCAGGGCTTGCAGCTGGGCACGGGCTTCGTCTTCGATCTGCTGGTCGAGTTCGGCCAGTTCTGCCTTGAATACCGGGTCGGCCGCCAAGCGGTCGGCGCGGTCTTCGAGGTAGCGCATGATGTCGCGGGTCAGGCGCTCGGTGCCTTCTTTGGCGATGGCCGAGATCACATAGACCGGACCTTCCCACTCCAGGCGATCAACGATTTCCTTGACGCGCTCTTCGTGCTCTTCTTCAAGGATCTGGTCGCACTTGTTCAGCACCAACCAACGATCACGCTCGGCCAGGGCCGGGCTGAACTTGGTCAGTTCGCTGACGATCACTTCGGCGGCGTCCGGTGCACTGGTGTCATCCAGCGGCGCCATGTCGACGAGGTGCAGCAGCAAACGGGTACGCGACAAGTGCTTGAGGAAGCGAATCCCCAGGCCTGCGCCATCGGAAGCACCTTCGATCAGGCCAGGAATGTCGGCGATCACGAAGCTTTTCCAGCGGTCGACGCTGACCACGCCCAGGTTGGGCACCAGGGTGGTGAACGGGTAGTCGGCGACTTTCGGCTTGGCGGCCGAAACCGAGCGGATGAAGGTACTTTTACCGGCGTTCGGCAGGCCCAGCAGGCCAACGTCGGCGAGTACTTTCATTTCCAGCTTGAGGTCACGCTGCTCGCCCGGCTTGCCCGGCGTGGTCTGGCGTGGCGCACGGTTGGTGCTGGACTTGAATCGGGTGTTACCCAGGCCGTGCCAGCCGCCCTGCACAACCATCAGCTTTTGGCCGGCCTTGGTCAGGTCGCCAATCACTTCCTGGGTGGCGGAGTCGATGATCGTGGTGCCGACCGGCACGCGCAGTACCAGGTCTTCGCCTTTTTTACCGGTGCAGTCGGTGCTGCCGCCGTTGGAGCCACGCTCGGCATCGAAGTGCCGGGTGTAACGGTAGTCAACCAAGGTGTTGAGGTTTTCGTCGGCCATCATGTAGATGGAGCCGCCGTCACCGCCGTCACCGCCGTTGGGGCCACCGTTTTCGATGAATTTTTCGCGACGGAAACTCATGCAACCGTTACCGCCGTCGCCTGCTTTTACTCGGATGGAAACTTCATCAACGAACTTCATAACAAAACGCCTCTCGTCGCATGGACGAGCTTAAGAAACCAAGACATAAGACTCTTGCAAAAATGAGCGCAGCGACCTCAAACAACAACCGCCTATCCAGCGCTTGAGCCCATTACAAACAGCTTTGCAAGAGACTCACTCCACAAACGAAAAAGCCCCGTCGCGAGACAGGGCTTTTCCAGCGATCGCGCAATTAAGCGGCGACAACGCTCACGTAACGGCGGTTGAACGCGCCTTTTACTTCAAACTTGATCACGCCTTCGATTTTAGCGAAGAGGGTGTGATCTTTACCCATGCCAACACCGTAACCGGCGTGGAATTGGGTGCCGCGCTGACGCACGATGATGTTGCCCGGAATGATTTTCTGGCCGCCATACATCTTAACGCCAAGGCGTTTGGCTTCTGAGTCGCGACCGTTACGGGTACTACCACCAGCTTTTTTGTGTGCCATGAGTCAATTCTCCTAGTGAGGAATTAGGCTGAAATTAAGCCTGAATACCGGTGATTTTGATCTCGGTGTACCACTGGCGGTGGCCCATACGCTTCATGTGGTGCTTACGACGACGGAACTTGATGATGCGGACTTTATCGTGACGACCTTGGGAGATCACTTCAGCCACAACGGTAGCGCCAGCAACAACTGGAGCGCCGATGTTCACGTCATCGCCATTGGCGACCAACAGAACGCGATCAAAGGTAACGGATTCGCCGGTAGCGATTTCCAGTTTTTCGATCTTCAGGTATTCACCTGGGGCGACCTTGTATTGCTTGCCACCAGTAACAATTACTGCGTACGACATGGTATTTCTCCGATAATCCTGCTCACCCAGCGCTTTATAAGAAGAGGTATTGGCTGGCATGGCTGCATGGGATGGACGTCCCGAATGCAATTGCGTAAGGCAGGTGCTGCCCAGGAAGTTCAGGGTGCGCGATTGTACGCAAGGTAAATGGGTGATGCAAGTGGCCGTCTATCGCGCCTTGACAGTGTCGGGCCTGGGTCCTAGCATGCCGCGCAACCCTTCTGGAGCGACTGTCGCTGATGCAACCCCAAGCTTTCTACCGCGCGGTCGCGGACGATTTTAGCGCCGTCGACGGCATCATCAAGCAGCAGCTGACTTCTAAAGTGCCGCTGGTCTCCAAAATTGGCGACTACATTACGTCGGCGGGCGGCAAACGCCTGCGTCCTTTATTAGTGTTGCTGTGTGGCAAGGCCCTGGGCCGCGAAGGCGATGACCTGCGCCTGCTGGCCGCCACTATCGAATTCCTGCACACCGCCACCCTGCTGCATGACGACGTGGTCGACATGTCCGGCATGCGCCGTGGTCGTGAGACGGCCAATGCGATGTGGGGCAACGCGCCTAGCGTACTGGTGGGTGACTTCCTGTACTCGCGCTCGTTCGAAATGATGGTTGAGCTGGGCTCGATGCCGGTGATGAAGATTCTTTCACAAGCCACGCGCATCATTGCCGAGGGCGAAGTGTTGCAGCTGTCGAAGGTCCGCGACGCCAGCACCACCGAAGAAACCTACATGGAAGTGATTCGCGGCAAAACCGCGATGCTCTTCGAAGCCTCGACCCACAGCGCTGCCGCTCTGTGTGGCGCGACAACCGAACAGGCCGAAGCCCTGCGCACCTTTGGCGATCACCTGGGTGTGGCGTTTCAACTGGTCGACGACCTGCTCGACTACAAAGGCGACGCCGAGACACTGGGCAAGAACGTCGGTGACGACCTGGCCGAAGGCAAGCCGACCCTACCGCTGATCTACACCATGCGCGAAGGCACGCCGGAACAGGCCGCCCTGGTGCGCAAGGCAATCCAGAAAGGCGGGATCGAAGACCTGGAAGCCATCCGCGCCGCCGTGGAAGCCTCGGGTTCCCTGGAGTACACCGCGCAACTGGCGCGTGACTACGTAGCCCGTGCGATCAAGTGCCTGGAAGCTCTCCCGGCCAGCGAATACCGGGATGCCCTGGTTGAGCTGAGTGAGTTTGCGGTCGCGCGTACGCACTAAAGACGATTGGCGCAGTGGGCTTGTGTGGGAGCGGGCTTGCTCGCGAAAGCGGTGGATCTGTGAGAGATATCTAGCTGACCCGCCGCCTTCGCGAGCAAGCCCGCTCCCACATTTAGATCCCATTGCCAACCCACTACCCCGCTCGTGCTTCAAATCCCTATATAATGTGCGACTTTAGCCATTCCTGACTTTCAAGGAGCTTTAGTGAGCACGTTGCCACCCTGCCCAAAATGCAATTCCGAATACACCTACGAAGACGGCGCCCAGCTGATCTGCCCGGAATGCGCCCATGAGTGGTCCGCCAGTGCCGAGACCGAAGCGGCCGGCGATGAAACCGTGAAGAAAGACTCTGTAGGCAACGTCCTGCAAGACGGCGACACCATCACCGTGATCAAAGACCTCAAGGTCAAAGGTACATCCCTGGTGGTCAAGGTCGGCACCAAGGTCAAGAACATCCGCCTGTGCGACGGCGACCACGATATCGACTGCAAGATCGACGGCATCGGCCCGATGAAACTCAAGTCCGAGTTCGTGCGTAAGGTCTGAATCTGCTGCATCCATCCCGCGCCCGCCGCGGGATGGCGTTTCGCCCTCTCCGTTGATCGAACGCAATATCCACACAGAAAAACCAAGAAACCGCCAATAGGCGCTTGCTATTCCACGAATAAGAATTATTCTCATTGAAACTTATCAAGGAGAACGACCATGACTTATTTGATAGATGCCTGGCTGGACCGGCCACACCCTTACCTGCGAATCCTGCATCGGGAAACCGGGGAAGTCTGTGCGGTGCTGGAAGAGGAAGCGCTGAATGAACTGCAGGACCAGGGCGACCTGGACGTGAATGGCTTGAGCTCAAGTGAGCCGGGGGTGCTGAAGGAAGTGGTGCGCAACTTGTTTCTATTCTGCTATGCCCGAGCGTTGCGCCCGGCCACGGAGCTCAATGGCAAGTTTCATCCATGAACGACCACGCAAAATCTGAATGCACCGGCTCTATGTGGGAGCCGGCTTGTTGTGGCGAGCAAGCTTGCTTGCGCTGGGGAGCGAAGCACCCCTGACAACGGCGGCTGCTGCGCAGCCGAGCGGGAGCAAGCTCCCTCGCCACAACAAGCCCGGCTCCCACATGAAGCCGATGCCAGTGCTATCAGGTCTTACAGAACGTCGAGCAGCTCGACGTCGAACACCAGAACGCTGTGCGGCGGGATGCTGCCAACGCCTTGAGCGCCGTAAGCCAGTTCGCTCGGCACGTACAGACGCCATTTGCTGCCGGCATTCATCAGTTGCAGGGCTTCGGTCCAGCCGGCGATCACGCCGCCAACCGGGAATTCTGCAGGCTGGCCGCGCTCGTAGGAGCTGTCGAACACCGTGCCGTCGATCAGGGTGCCGTGGTAGTGGGTACGCACTTGATCTTCACGGGTTGGCTTGGCGCCATCACCGGCAGTCAGCACTTCAAATTGCAGGCCGGAAGCCAGGGTGGTGATGCCATCACGCTTGGCGTTTTCAGCCAGGAACGCCAGGCCAGCGCCAGCAGCCGCTTCAGCCTTGGCTGCCGCTTCGGCTTGCATGATTTCACGGATAACTTTGAAGCTGGCCGCCATTTGCTCTTGGTCAACGCGGCTTGGCTTACCAGCGAAGGCGTCGGTCAGGCCGGCCAGGATGGCGTCGATGCTCACGCCCGGTGGCGGGTTGTCGCGCAGTTGGTCGCCCAACTGACGGCCAATACCGTAGCTGACGCGGGTTTCGTCGGTGGACAGATTAACTTCGGACATGAAGAGGCTCCGCTGTAGGGCAACACGATTTCCCGTGTCATCCAAAACTAAAAGGGCCCGCAGACTAGCACACAAGGCCCACCTCTGATCAGCCCCCTGCCGCGGCTACCACAGTGCCAGATCGTAAGTCAGGTAGAGCCGATAGTTGTCCCGGTCGCTGGCATAGGTCGAACGATAGGTCGCCTTGCGCAACTCCATGCCCACGCCTTTGAAAGCACTGTTCTGGACCACGTAGCGCAGGTTGGTGTCGGACTCCCACTCCCGCGCCTCGCGCCCCTTGTAGTCACCGTTTTGCCCCTTGTAATAGCGGGTCATGAAACTCAAGCCAGGCAGCACAGCGACAAAATCGTAGTCGTAGCGCAGCATCCAGGTTTGTTCACCGGCCTGGATGAACTTGCCCACGCCAGCGTTACTGAAGGAGTACACCGTCGATACGCTGGCATAAGGCAATGCGGTCTCTCCAGTGACTTTCTGATAACCGACACCCAACGCCTGCGCGCCCAGGCGGTAGGTGAACAGCCCACTGAACATGTCGCTGTCGACCTTGCCGTTACGCGCCGCCCCCGCCTCGTTGCTGATGAAGTAGCGCAAGTCGCTGGTCAGCGTGCCACTGCCCACCGGCTGCTTATGCACAAGGCCGAAAAATTGCTGACGGTAGAACTCGCGCATTTCGCCGTAATACCAGGTGCCACTGAGCGTTGGAGTGAAGGCATAGGTGGCGCCGGCAAAATCGAAGTCACTGCCCTTCTTGCCGCTGTAGCCCTGGGGATAAATATCCACGCTGTCGGTGGAATTACGCTGCTTGAATTTGTCCAGGTGCCCCGCGTGCAGGTACAGGTCGCGAATGCCGGTGTACTCCACCTGAGTACCCTGGAAGGTCTGCGGCAGCAGTCGCCCATCGTTGTGCACCAGCACCGGGATCTTCGGCAGCAATGTGCCGGTTTTGACCACGGCATCGCGCCAGCGCATCTTCGCGGTGACACCCAGGCTCGAAAACTCACTGGCGGCGTGACCGTCGTCGTGCACTGGCAACAAGCCTGTGCCGGCGTGGGTGGGGCTGGAGTCTAGCCTTAGCCCTGCCAGCCCTAACGCATCCACGCCAAAACCCAACGCACCCTCGGTATAACCCGATTGCAGGTTGAGCAGAAAACCTTGCGCCCACTCCTTGCGATCATCGCCGCCGTCGCGGTAATCGTCGTTGAAGTAAAAGTTACGCAAGATCAATCGCCCCTGCGAATCCTCCCAAAAACCTTGGGCCAGGAGCGCGGGTGACAGGGTTGCCAGCAGGCCGGCCGAGGCCATTTTTCCCCGATTAAAAAGCTTACGCATCGCGGTTTCCTCAATGCCTTATTGTGGTTTTTATGGGCAATTCCATCGCGCGACACACTGGACGACACGTCGCGTTGGAGCGGACACTAACGGCTCGTCGAAAGCCCCACAACGTTATGCGAGATGCGCATCAGGCTATGCGCAACGCACCGTCAGCCCCTCGCAACCGACAGGAAACCCACGGTGAATCTCAAGCAGCTCGAAGCCTTCAAGGCGATCATGTCCACTGGCTCGACCATCGGCGCGGCCACGCGCATGGGCCTGTCGCAATCGGCGGTCAGCCGCCTGTTGAGCCAGCTGGAAGAGGCCTTGGGGTTCGCGTTGTTTCTGCGCAAAAAGGGCCGCCTGATGGCCACCGCAGAAGCGCAAGAGTTGCTGAAGGAAGTCGCCGGCCTGGTGGACGGCATGCAGCGCATCCAACGCTTGGCCGACGAAATGCGCGTGGGCCGCTCGCGCAAAAGCCTGCTCAAGGTTGGCGTGCCCACCAGCATGACCCAAGAGTTGTTGCCGCGGATTGTCGCGGAGTTTCTCAAGAACCATGACGACATCGTCGTCGAGTTGTTGACCGGTTCTTACGACATGATCGAGCGCGCCGTGCTCGACCGCTCCGCCGATTTGGGCTTTGTGCGTTTGCCGACCGAAATCGCTGACTTCGACATCGAACCCGTGCTCGAAACCGAGGGCGTATGCGTGATGCCTGCCGACCATCCACTGGCCCGCCACGCGTGCATCGAGGTGCAGCACCTGCGTAACGTGCCGCTGGTCATGCTGGGGCGGCAACGGGCTTTGCGGGCGGAGTTGAACCAGGTGTTTCGCGCCGCCAACCTTACGCCGCAAGTGCGCGTCGAAGTGCACTCGGTGGGTGCGGCGTGCAGCTTTGTCGCCGAAGGCCTGGGGGTGTCGATCGTCAACGGTTTGCTGGCCAGCCACTTCCTGCATTTGCCGATTGTGACCCGGCCTTTTCGCCCAGCGCTGCCCTACGCTTTCGGCCTGGCCTATCGCGCCAATGAGCCTCGCCCGCCGGTGGTGACCGCGTTTGCCGAGCATCTCAAACAGCGGCTGAACGCGCAAAACGCATAGCCCAACCCACCCTGCGCATAACGTTGTCGGCGCAAAAACTTTGCCCTAGTGTCCGCTCCACACGCGTCACTCCCCCATAACAAAAACGGCAAACGCCGGGGCAGCCAGCATGAGCGAATCACACAACATCGCCACCCAAGCGGTGGTGGAAAAACCCACGCAACGCAAACAGATCAACCCGGCCATTATCCTGCTGAGCATCGTCTTGCTCGCCGTGGCCTTCACCTACGTGGTGAACTCGGGCACGTTCGAGCGCCAGAAGGGGCTGGTGGTCCCGGGCTCCTATCAGGTGCTGGAAAAACCCGACAGCCTGAGCCAACTGTTTGCGCTGGAACCGCGCAAGGCCGGCGATACGGTGGCTCGTCCGGTGTCGCTGGTAGAAGGTTTCATGGCCGTCCCCCAAGGCATCGAGAAACGCGCGGCGCTGATTTTCATGGTGCTGTTCATCGGCGGCATGTTCGGCGTGCTGAACAAGGCCGGTGTAATCGACGCCGGGCTGGAGCGCCTGCTGGGGCTGACCCGCGGCAATATCTACGTACTGGTGCCGAGCTTGATGCTGGTGTTCTCCGCCGGCAGTACCTTCATGGGGCTGGCCAAGGAATTTATCCTGATCGTGCCGCTGATGGTCGCCATGGCCAATCGGCTGGGGCTGTCGAACCTGATCGGGCTGGCGATCGTCACCATCTCGGTAAAGATCGGCTACCTGGCGTCTATCTCCAATCCAGTGGCGCTGTCGGTCGCCCAGCCGATGGTCGGGTTGCCGATATTCAGTGGGCTGAGCATGCGCGTACTGGCTTACTGCACCTTCCTGCTGGTGGGCATTGCCTTCGTGTTGTGGAGTATTCGCAAGCACGGTTTCGATGCGACGGCGCAGATTACGTTCGAACGCAAACCGCTGCCCACGCGCCATCTGATCAACCTGATCGTGCTACTCACAGGCATCGGCTTTTTGGTCTACGCCTCCAATCGCTGGGGTTGGAAGTACCACGAACTGTCAGCCTTCTACCTGCTGCTGACGCTAGCTTTCAGTGTGATTGCCGGGCTGGGTGCCAGCGCCGCCGCCAGTGCGTTTGTCGATGGCATGAAGAAAGTACTGATTGCCGGCGTGCTGATCGGCCTGGCCACCGCCGTGGAGATCATCCTCAGCACTGGCCAGGTATTGGACACCATCGTTCATAGCCTGGCGAACCTGGTGGGCGATCACGGGCCGATTGTGTCGGCCTATGGCATGTTCTTCGCGCAACTGGGCCTGGATGTGTTGATCCCGTCCACGTCGGGCCAGGCCGCGGTGACCATGCCGATCTTCGGCCCGCTGGGCCAGCTGTCTGGCGTCAGCCCGCAGACCACGGTGTTCGCCTTTTTGATGGGCAATGGCCTGACCAACATGATCACCCCAACCTCCAGCGGCCTGTTGGTGTTACTGGCCACCGCCAACGTCGGCTGGGGCCAATGGGCGCGTTACATCCTGCCACTGTTTTTGATCTACGCCGCACTGGCGATGGTGTTGCTGGCCATCGCGGTCACGAGCGGGTACTAAGTCGATGAGTGTTTTCCCCATGCAAACGCTGCACAACCAAAGGGTCCCGATGCGCGATGGCATCCACCTGGCCACCGATATCTATTTGCCAACCGACAGCGACGGCCCTTTTCCAGTCGTCATCGAACGCACGCCCTACGACAAGAGCAAACCCTCGCGCTCGGAAAAACAGCTCGACGGCCAGCACATCTCACGTGAACAGATGGCGGCGCGTTTTACCGAACAAGGCTTTGTCGCCATCTTCCAGGACTGCCGTGGGCGCTATGCCTCCGAAGGGCTGTTCACCAAATACACCGCCGAGGGCGAGGACGGTTTTGATACGTTGGCCTGGTTAGCCCGGCAACCCTGGTGCAACGGCAAAGTCGGCAGCATGGGCCTGTCTTACGCCGCCCATACACAGCTGGCGATGGCCTGCCTGCAGCCACCTGGGTTGAGCAGTATGGTGCTGGACAGTGGCGGCTTCGCCAACGCCTACCAGTGTGGGATTCGCCAGGGCGGCGCATTCGAACTCAAGCAGGCTACGTGGGCTTTTCGCCAGGCCAAGGAAAGCCCGGCGGCCCTGGCAGATCCGCACATTCGCCACGCGCTGGAGCAAGAGGACATTTACCAGTGGTTTACACGCATGCCCTGGCAACCCGGCCAGTCGCCCTTGCGCCATGTACCGGAATACGAGGCCTACGTGCTGGACCAATGGGCCCAGGGCGACTTCAGTGAATATTGGCGCAAGTCGGGTATCTACGCCGAAGGTCACTACTCGCAACTGCCGGATATCCCGGTGCTATTCATGTCCAGCTGGTATGACGCTTATGTCAGCTCCACCCTGGCCAACTACAGCGCTTTCACGCAAAGCGGCATAGCCCGGCCACGACTGGTGATGGGCCCATGGCTGCATGGTGACCGTAATATCAGCCACAGTGGCGACGTGGAATTCGGCCCTGCAGCCGTGTTTGATGGCCAGGTTGATCGGGACTGGCTGAGTTGCCGCCTGGCGTGGTTCGAACAAACCCTTAAACCATCGCCGCAACCCACAAAGGCCAGTGTGGAGGTTTTTCTGATGGGTGGCGGCACTGGCCAACGCGACCACAACGGCCGCTTGCAACACGGTGGGCGCTGGCTGCAATCGACACAATGGCCACTGCCGGGCAGCCAGGAATTGACCTTGTATTTGAATGGGCAAAAACAACTGACGCACAGCGCTCCAACCGACGTCGACGCTCACTTGAGCTACTTCGCCGACCCCGCCCACCCGGTTCCGACTATCGGTGGCGCACTGACCTCCGGTGCCCCGGTATTTTTGGGCGGTGCTTTTGATCAACGTGAGCGTGCCGACTTCTTCGGCACCCGAGGCGACAACCGCCCACTGAGCGAACGCGATGATGTCCTGAGTTTCCAGACCGAACCACTGGACGAAGACCTGATCGTCGCAGGTAGCGTACAGATCGAGTTGTGGATCGACAGCGATGCGCCCGACACTGATTTCACCGCCAAGCTGGTGGACGTTTACCCACCGAGCATCGATTACCCCGACGGCTTTGCGATGAATATTACCGATGGCATCCGCCGCTGCCGCTATCGCGATTCCTGGGCACAACCGACGCCCCTCACCGTCGGTGAGCGGGTCAAAGTGCTGATCGACCCCTTCGCCACTTGCAACCTGTTCAAACGCGGCCATCGATTACGCCTGGACATTGCCAGCAGCAATTTCCCGCGCTTTGACGTCAACCCCAACAGTGGCGAACCCTCAGGCCAGGCCAACCACCCACGGGTCGCACGCAACACCCTGCACCTGAGCCCAGGCACTGCGTCTTGCCTGAGGCTTACCGTGGTGCCCAGCACTACAACACCGTGAGCCCGTGGGTCGCCATTGCTGCATCGCGATGGCGACTCTTCGTCGCACCCGCAAGAAAAGTATTTCAGAATCGTCCCCTCCCGCCGATACAGCCCTACACACTTAGGCTGGCTCAAACAACAACACCGTCCAGCAGACACCCCTCATTCTTGCGGAGCATTCGATGAATAGCTGGTTCGGCAACATCAGCGTCAACCTCAAACTCGGCCTGGGCTTCGGCCTGGTGCTGGTCCTCACGTCGATCCTGGCACTGACCGGCTGGACCAGCCTGGGCGGCCTGATCGACCGCAGCAACTGGATGAGCGACATCACCCAGTTGAACGCCTCGCTGACCAAGCTGCGCATCGTGCGCCTGCAGTACATGCTGGCCAACGGCGATGAAGCCGTGGCACAGAACGTCCAGACCAATCTCGACGCCTTCGCTGCCCAGCAACAGAAACTGTTGAACAGCTTCAAGAGCCCGGAAAACCTCAAACTGCTCAACGATCAGAAAGCCGTTATCACCGCTTACCAACAGTCGTTGAACAAAATGCGCGAGGCCTACCGTAACGGTAACGCCGCGCGCCAGGTCATGGGCGACAAGGCCGACATCGCCAATGCCCAGATCGACGCGCTGGAAACCAGTGTGCAGCAGATGCCGGACAGCCCGGAGCGCTTCACCCAGTACCAGGCCGTCACGCACGCCAAGGAAGACTTGCAGTTGGGCCGCTACGAAGTGCGCGGCTACACCAATAGTCCCAGCGCAGAGACCGAAGCCCGCGCCGCTGCACAGATCGAAAAAGCCATCAGTGGTTTGAAAAATCTCAGCGCCGCATTCGGCACCAGCCAACAAAGCGCATTGAGCTCACTGGAAACCGCGCTCGGCGCCTATCGCAGCGCCGTACAGAGCTATAAGGCAGCCAACGCCAACATCGTCAGCGCCCGTGCGGAAATGACCACCCAAGGCGCCGACATCGTCACCATCAGCGATAAGCTGTACGACATTCAGCTGGAGCGCCGTGACGTCGAAAGCACCCAGGCCCGCAGCCTGCAACTGATCAGCACCTTGCTCGCACTGCTGGTCGGCATCATCGCGGCACTGGTGATTACCCGCCAGATCACGCGCCCGATCCAGGAAACCCTGGCCGTGGTGGAGCGCATCGCTTCCGGCGACCTGAGCCACAACATCCAGGTGACCCGTCGTGATGAACTGGGCGTGTTGCAACAAGGCATCCAGCGCATGGGCACTACCCTGCGCGAACTGATCAGCGGTATCCGCGACGGCGTGACTCAGATCGCCAGCGCCGCCGAAGAGCTGTCGGCCGTTACCGAGCAAACCAGCGCCGGCGTGAACAGCCAGAAGATCGAGACCGATCAAGTTGCCACGGCGATGCACGAAATGACCGCCACCGTGCAAGAAGTCGCCCGCAATGCTGAACAAGCGTCGCTGGCCGCTGCCGATGCCGATGGCCAAGCCCGTGCAGGCGACAAAGTGGTGGCCGAGGCCATCGCCCAGATCGAACGCCTGGCTGCGGAAGTGGCACGCTCCACCGACGCCATGACGCACCTGCAACAAGAGAGCAACAAGATCGGCAGCGTGATGGACGTGATCAAGGCCGTGGCCGAGCAGACCAACCTGCTGGCACTCAACGCCGCGATTGAAGCGGCACGTGCCGGTGAAGCCGGCCGTGGGTTTGCCGTGGTCGCCGACGAAGTCCGTGGCCTGGCCCAGCGCACACAAAAATCCACCGAAGAAATCGAAGGCCTGGTCGCTGGTTTGCAGAACGGTACCCAGCAAGTCGCCACGGTGATGAACAACAGCCGCAGCCTCACCGACAGCAGCGTTGAACTGACGCGCAAGGCCGGTGTGTCGTTGGAAAACATCACCCGTACGGTGTCGAACATCCAGTCGATGAACCAGCAGATTGCCGCCGCCGCCGAGCAGCAAAGTGCCGTGGCTGAAGAGATCAGCCGTAGCATTGTGAACGTGCGTGATGTGTCGGAGCAGACCGCCACGGCGAGTGACGAGACAGCGAAGTCGAGCGTGGAACTGGCGCGCTTGGGCAGCCAGTTGCAGCAGATGGTCAGTCATTTCCGGGTTTAAAAACCTGACTAAGCGCATTCACTGTGGCGAGGGAGCTTGCTCCCGTTGGGCCGCGCAGCGGCCCCTGCTCAAGTTGATCGAGATTTGACGTTGGGAACGCATTGAATGCCTTGGGGCTGCTACGCAGCCCAACGGGAGCAAGCTCCCTCGCCACAGGCAAACTTAGACATACTCGGCCCTCCTTGAGTTGGGCCTTACCTGCAGCGCACTTACCGGAACACGTGAGCCTTCAGACGCAGGTCGATTGCGTCTTTTGAGATAGCAACCCCAGCCGCAAACTGGGTTTGCAATAAAAAACCGCCCTACTAAGGCGGTTTTTTATTGCCTGCCATTTACCCGTCAGCCCTCGCTTTCCTCGACAAACACCAGCCGATTCCCAAACGGATCGCCGATGCTCATCTCCCGCGAGCCCCACGGCGTTTCCTCAACCCCAGGCTTGGCATAACGGTAATCCTTGGCCTGCAACTGCTGCTGATACGCGTCCACGCCTTGCGCCTGGATCCGCACCGCCGACCCCGGCGACGCATCGCCATGATGCTCGGACAAATGCAGCACGCACTCGCCCAATGACACCTGCAGATACAACGGGAAATTCGCCTCGAAGCGGTGCTGCCAGTCGACCTTGAACCCGAGGAAGTCGACGTAGAATTCCAACGCTTTGGCCTCGTCGAATATCCGCAAAATGGGGGTGACTTTTCCTAAGTGCATGACGACAGCTCCGTGTAGGGGAGCGCCCACTATAAAGACGAAAACCCGCCACGCAAATCCCCACTGCGCGCCAAAAACCGACCCGGCCGCTGACCATTGGCCTGCCCGTCGCTGTAGCTCAATACCCCATTGATCCACACGCCATCAATGCCCTGTGCCGCGCGCTGTGGCTCTTTAAAGTCCGCCACATCGCGCACGCGCAACGGGTCGAACAACACCAGATCCGCCCAATGCCCTTCACGGATTTCCCCACGTTCGGCCAGGCCGAAGCGCGCCGCCGACAGCCCGGTCATTTTGTGCACGGCCGTGTGCAGCGGGAACAACCCCACATCCCGGCTGAAATGCCCCAGCACCCGTGGAAACGCGCCCCACAAGCGTGGATGCGGAAATGGATCCTCAGGTAAGCCATCCGACCCGACCATCGACAGCGGATGCGCGAGGATGCGTCGTACATCCTCTTCATCCATCCCGTAGTACACCGCCCCCGCCGGTTGCAGGCGACGTGCTGCGTCCAGCAGTGAAACCTCCCACTCGGCGGCGATAGCCTGCAAATCACGCCCGCCGACTTCCGGGTGTGGCGTCGACCAGGTGATGGTGATGCGGAACGCATCGGTAACCTGCTTCAAATCCAGGGTCGAGGAACTGGCCGCGTAGGGATAGCAATCACACCCCACTGGATGGGTCTTTGCAGCCAGCTCCAGCGACGCCAACAGCTGCGGACTACGCCCCCAATTACCCGCGCCTGCGCATTTGAGGTGGGAAATAATCACCGGAGCCTTGGCATGTCGGCCAATCAGAAAGGCCTCGTCCATCGCCTCCAGTACCGGCTCGAATTCGCTGCGCAAATGCGTGGTGTACACCGCCCCGTAGGCCGTCAGCTCCTCACTGAGTTGCAGCACTTCATCGGTTTCGGCATTAAACGCGCTGGCGTAGGCCAGGCCTGTGGATAAACCGAGGGCGCCGGCTTCCAGGCTCTCTTGCAACTGCACACGCATGGCGGCGATTTCATCCTGTGTGGCGGTGCGGTGCAGGTCGTCCATATGGTTGCTGCGCAGCGCCGTATGGCCAATCAACGCGGCGACGTTGACGGCCGGATGGGCACTTTCCACGGCGGCGCGGTAATCGGCAAAGCGCGGATACGCGAACGCTTCACGCGAACCCAGCAAGTTCATCGGGTCTGGCGGATCACTGCGCAAACTCACCGGCGAAGCGCTGATGCCGCAGTTGCCGACAATCACCGTGGTCACGCCCTGGCTAAGCTTGGGCAGCATTTGCGGATGGCGGATCACCACGGTGTCATCGTGGGTGTGCACGTCGATAAAACCTGGCGACAATACGCGGCCGCTGGCGTCGATCTCGTGCTCGCCGGTTGCGGTCGACAAATCGCCGATGGTCTCGATACGCCCGCCACGCAGCCCTACATCGGCGACATAGCCCTCGGTGTTGCTGCCATCAATGATCAGCGCTTGGCGAATCAGCGTGTCGTACTTCATATCAGTCTCCAAGCGGCAGGCTATCGGGGCCGCCGCGATAATCGTCCAGGGCCAGCTTGATCCGGCGCAGGCGTTCCTGGTTGTCGTCTGGCAGGGCCAGCGCCAGCTCGGTCGCGAGCAGGTCAATGGCCAACAGCATTCCGTAGCGCGCCGCGGTGGGCTTGTAGATAAAACTGGTTTCGGCCGGTTGCAGCGGCAGCAGCACGTCCGCCAGCTGAGCCAGCGGTGAATCGGCCAGGGTGATGGCGACGATGGGTGCATCGTAGTTGCGCGCCAGCCTCACCACGTCCAACAACTCGGGCGTAAGGCCAGAGAGCGAGCACACGATCAGCGCATGTTCAGGGCCCAACGTCGCGGCCGTGACACGCATCATCACCGGGTCGCGGCAGGCGGCAATCGGGTAACCCAGGCGCACCAGGCGTACCTGCAACTCTTCACTGCACACGCTCGACGGGCCGCCCATGCCGAATGCGTGGATCATCCGCGCCTTGCCTAGAAGGCCGACTGCATCGACAAAACTCGCCTGGTTAAAGCCTGACAGATGCTGACGCAACGTCGCTTCGATATCGCCGAGAATCTGCCGATGAAACGCCGATTGTTCCGGCAACCCCGCCGGGTCCAGGAAGCGGCTGCCAACCCCACTGGCCTGCGCCAATTGCAGGCGCAAATCACGCAAATCCCGGCAGCCCACGCTGCGTGCGAAGCGCGACAAGGTGGCCGTGCTGACCTCGGCGCGTTGCGACAACTCTTCCAGGCTGGCCGACGCGGCAAAGCCCACGTCATCAAGCATCAGCTTGGCGATACGGCCTTCGCCAGCGCTGAAGGAATCCTGGCGGGCGCGGATCTGGTAGAGGATGTCCATCGGGGCTCCGGGTTACAAAATGAGGCTTATAAAACAAGAGACAGGCCATAGGTCAGACCGAACGCCACAACCGAGATCAACGTCTCCAGCACAGTCCAGGTCTTGAAGGTCTGGATCACCGTCATATTGAAGTATTCCTTGATCAGCCAGAAGCCGCCGTCGTTGACGTGGGAAAAAATCACCGAGCCCGCACCGGTAGCCAACACCAGCAATTCGGGGTGTGGATAACCCAGGCCCATGGCAACCGGCGCGACCACACCGGAAGCCGTGGTCATGGCCACCGTGGCCGAACCGGTGGCGATGCGCATCAGCGCGGCAAACAACCAGCCCATCACCAGCGGCGACAGGTGGAAGGCATGCGCCAGGCCGAGAATTTCATTGGTCACGCCCGCGTCCACCAGGATGCGGTTCAAGCCGCCGCCCGCGCCCACCAGCAAAGTAATGCTGGCGGTCGGGGCCAGGCATTCGTTGGTGAACTTGAGGATCGCTTCGCGGTTGAAACCCTGGGCCAGCCCCAAGGTCCAGAAGCTCACCAAGGTGGCCACCAACAGCGCGATCACCGAGTTGCCGATAAACAGCAGGAACTGGTTAAACCCCGTGCCCGGTGTAGAAATCACGTTCGCCCAGCCGCCGATCATCATCAGCACCACCGGCAACAGGATAGTGCCCATGGTCAGCGTAAAGCTCGGCAGACGGGTGCGCGGTTCGCGCTCGATAAACTGACGCTCCAGCGGGTTCTCCGCCGGCAGGTGAATACGCGGCACGATGAACTTGGCGTACAACGGGCCTGCGATAATCGCCGTGGGAATCCCGATCAGAATCGCATACAGCACGGTCTGCCCGACCGAGGCGTTATACGCCAGCACCGCCATCATCGCCGCGGGGTGCGGCGGCACCAACGCATGCACCACCGACAAACCGGCGACCATCGGCAAGCCGACCATCAGGATCGATACGCCGACGCGCCGCGCCACGGTAAAGGCGATCGGCACCAGCAACACAAAACCGACCTCGAAAAACAGCGGCAGCCCCACCAGGAAGGCGATGCACACCATCGCCCAATGCGCATTGCGCTCGCCAAAACGGTTGATCAGCGTGCGCGCCACCTGCTCGGCGCCACCAGACTCAGCCATCATCTTGCCGAGCATGGTGCCCAGCGCCACCACCAGGGCAATATGCCCCAGGGTTTTACCGACGCCCGCCTCGTACGAACCCATGATGGTGTCTGCCGGCATGCCAGCCATCAGCGCCAGGCCGATGGACACCAAGGTGATGACAATAAACGGGTTGAGTCGGTAACGTGCGATCAGCACGATCAATGCAATGATGGCGATGGCAGCGTATGCCAACAGCCCGAAGCCCAGTGGTGCGGCCATGCGGTACTCCTTGGGAAGGGTCACGTCGAATTGGTTGTGAAACTCATAAATCATTACCCGGTATAATTTTCAATTTTTATGAAAGTAATTTTCGCCCACGGATAAGTGCTGTCGCTTGGGGATATGCCCAGCGCCAACGCGTGAAAATTCGGGGGGTGTTTTTACATGAAGTTTTTTGCGCATCGAAACTCAACTGCCAGGGCCGAGTCTCAGGTTGCAGCCCCAACTACGATCAGGAACCCCAACAATGAATCGCAAGACCCTGCTTGTTCCTTTCGCCGCCAGCGCGCTACTGCTGGCCTTTTGCGGCAGCGCTTCGGCCGCCGACAACGCAGCCTTGAAGAACTGCATGGACAGCGCCAACACCACAGCGGACATGGTCAATTGCAACGCCAAGGAAGCCAAAGTGCAGGATGCGCGCCTGAACAAGGCCTACAAAACCGCACTGGCCGCCCAGGAAGGCGCGCGCAAGCAGCAATTGCAGGATGTTCAGCGCCTGTGGATCAAATACCGCGACGCCAATTGCGGCTTCGCGGGTTCCGCCACGGGCGGCACCATCGACCAGGTCAACGGCTCTGGCTGCATGCTGGACATGACCCAGACCCGCGCGCAGGAGCTGGAAGACCTGGTCGGGCCGTGATCAGTTACTCATGATGAACGCGCGCGCGCTTTAGCAACTGCTTGCAGCGCTCCGACAAATGCAGCACCCGCAGGTGCTTGCCAGCCTTGGTGTAGCGCTCGCGCAAGGTCATCAACGCGGCAATCGCTGAATAGTCGACGAAGCTCAGGTGACGGCAATCAAGCGTTACCTGCGCCGGGTCGTTGGCCGGGTCGAACTGATTCAAGAACGGCGTCGTCGAGGCAAAAAACAACGTGCCATGCAGCCGATAGAGCTTGCTGCCATCGGCTTCCAGATGTTCATCGGCATACAGCTCACGCGCCTGCTGCCAGGCGAAGTTCAGCGCCGCAATCACAATGCCGCAGAGCACCGCCGTGGCCAGGTCAGTGAAGACGGTGATCACTGTCACCGCCAGAATCACCAGCACGTCGTTGAGCGGCACCTTGTTGATCACCCGCAACGACGCCCAGGCGAAGGTCTGCTGCGACACCACAAACATCACGCCCACCAGCGCCGCCAGCGGAATGCGCTCGATCAGCGGCGACAGAAACAAAATGAACAGCAGGATCATCACCCCGGCAAACACCCCGGAGAAACGCCCGCGCCCACCGGAGCTTAAGTTGATCACGGTTTGCCCGATCATCGCGCAGCCGCCCATGCCGCCGAACAGGCCCGAGACCATATTTGCCGCGCCCAGGGCCACGCTTTCGCGGTCAGGGTAACCACGGGTCTCGGTGATTTCATCGGTGAGGTTCAGGGTGAGCAGGGTTTCCAGCAGGCCGACCATCGCCATCAGGAACGCGTAGGGCGCGATGATGCCGAGGGTTTCCAGGGTCCAAGGGATTTGCGGCAAGGCAAAGCTCGGCAGGCCACCGGCGATGTGGGCCATGTCACCCAGGGTGCGCGTCGGCAAGCCGAGCAGATACACCGCCAGGCCGACGCCCAAAATCGCCACCAACGCAGGCGGCACCGCACGCGTCAGGCGTGGCAGCAGGTAAACAATGGCCATGGTCGCCACCACCAGCCCGGTCATCACATACAGCGGCGTGCCGCTGAGCCAGCTTTCACCGCTTTTGAAATGCTCCAGTTGCGCCAAAGCGATGATGATCGCCAGGCCATTGACGAAGCCGAGCATCACCGAATGCGGCACCATGCGCACCAGCTTGCCCAGGCGCAACAGGCCGAACGCGATCATGATCAGCCCGCCCAGCAATACCGTCGCCAGCAAATACTCCACGCCGTGCTGCACCACCAGCGCGACGATCACCACCGCCATCGAGCCCGCCGCACCCGAGACCATGCCAGGCCGGCCGCCGAATAACGCGGTGAGGGTGCAGATGATAAAGGCGCCGTAGAGCCCCATCAGCGGGTTGAGGTGGGCAACCAGGGCAAAGGCGATGCATTCGGGCAGCAGCGCAAAGGACGTGGTGAGGCCGGCCAGGGCATCGGCGCGCAGACGGGTGAGGTTCATGGGTCTACCAGGCGAACAGCGGTGAAAAGGAAGGTGGCGAATCTTACGGAATTGAGGTGATGCCGACCAGCAATCGGTAATCGCCCATCAACGACCTATTTATAAGCCATATACGCCAATGATAACGACGAATACGCCACTGCACTGGCGATCGGGTTTCGATTGGCTAGAACTCAAAGCGCGCCATTAATTGGATCCAATTCTTTCTCAGCACGTATTGCACTTAGGGTCGTGGACAGGATTTGTCCCCGTAGTGACCTCTGAATCTGAAATGCAGTTTTAGGCATTCGAGTCACTCAGCCAATGGATATGGAAGGGGCAATATGGACATTTTCGCCGACTTGGAAGCCAGGCTATCCCTGCTTGCGCACAGTTATTCCCTGCATCAGGGCAAGCTGTATAAAAACCCCGACCTGATCGAGACCCTCAAGAACATCCCCGCCCCGCTGATTGCGCCGGGGAAACACTCCATCGAGGGCGGTGAAAAACCGCTCAAGCGTAAGCTCGCCGAGGTCTTTCTGGCGCAGGCAGGCCGGCACGATGAAATCGTCCTGTGCAATGGCGGGACCCACGGCCTGAGCCTGTGTTTCAACCTGTTCGTGCGCCCTGGGAAAAACCGTGTGCACGTGATCAGTCCGTACTGGATGTACTTGCCCGGTGTCATTGAGCAAGCGGGCGGGCAAATGGATGAAATAGCGGCCCTCCACGACGGCGCCCTGGTGCCTGAGCCACAGTTACTGGCATTGATCGAATCACGGTTGGGCTGCGACTCGGCGGCGCTGTACCTGGCGGTGCCTGCCAACCCATTGGGTAACTACGCCAGCGACGACTTTGTCATGCACTTGATTGGCCTGTGCGAACGCCACGATATCGCGCTGATCGTCGACCACGCGTATTTCGGTTTCGGTGAGCGCGACACCGACACCGAGCACTTTGCGCCACTGCCTGATCTGTACCAGCACGCGAGGGTCAGCAACGTCTTCACTTTCAGCAAACTGATGGGCATACCCGGCGCCCGGCTCGGCTTTATCCACAGCAGCGCACCCCATGCCGCTCAGTTGGAAAAGCTATACCGCAACACCAACTACACACCCAACAGTTTCTCGCAGACCATTGCCTATCACTTCCTGCTGGAAAAACACCTGATCAGCGAGCGCCGCAGGTTGTATTTCGAAAACCTGCACCTCACCCGGGCGGCACTGAACGGCCACTGCCCCTTACCCAGTGGCGGGTTCTTTGCGTTCTTGCCCCTGCCTGGCGCACTCACCCTGGAAGACCTGCTCAATGCCGGTATCGGTGTGGTCGACGGCCGATTGTTCGGTGCGCATTACGCTTCCTATGTCCGGTTGTGCTTCACCTCGGAACCCCCGCAACGTCTGAAGGAATGCCTTGCCCTGTTGACCTCCCTGATTGCCCGAGAGAACTGACATGATCACCACAATGCTCAACTCAAGAACCTCGCCAGATGCAGCCTGCGGTCTGAAAATCAACCTTTACCGCGACTTCGAATACAAAGCGGTCGCCCGCGCCATCGCCGATTTGAAGCTCAAGAATGTCGAGTCGGTAATGGTCGGTGATTCCTACTTCATGACACACCTGGGTCGCCATACCACCCAACTCAGTGAGCAGGATCTGACGCTGTCCAAGACCTTGCTGCCTGGGCTGGTGGCCGAGGTGCGCCAGGAAATAGACAAAAACGAATACAACATCCCCAAACCGGCCCTCATGGCCGATATTCCCGGAGGCCTGACACCCAAGGAAACCCTGGCGATTACTGCGGATTACATCCAGGCCGGCGCCGACATCATCAAGCTGGAAATTCTTGAGCAGGCGGATCTGTGGCCATTGCTTGAAGTCGGCAGCCAACACCATGAGTGGGCCATCCATATTGGTTATACGCCGCAAAAAAACGAAAACCGTGTCTACGGCAATGACGCTGAAGAAATCGGCCGGCTCAAACAGCTGCTCGACCAGGGTATTGCCGCCGGTGCGCGATTTGTCATCTTCGAGCGCGTCACCGAAATCGCCAACCAGATCCTGACCCGCCATGCCCTGGATAACGGTGTAATCCCCTACTCAATCTTCTCTGGCAAGGCGCGCTTTTCCGGGCAATCGCTGAATGTATGGGACGCGGTGGTCAAGTCCGGCCGGGAATCGATCTTCTTCCCGCCGACCGCCATGATCGAGCGCGACAAAGTCACCACGCATTACACCGACGAGCTCATCAATACGTGCATTTCAAAGTTGCTGACGTTGGCGACGGCCAATGTCTTTCCGCCGTCGCCCCACCACAAGATCAGCGTCGATACTTACTTGTCGATCCTGGAGGGGAACGTCAATGTCTAAGATCGACACTGCATTGACTCACTGGAAGAACAAGGCCTCCGTACGCCACTGGTACCCCGAGTTCATCGCGGATGAGAAGCCCGACTACCCCTTGGAACTGCTGCCGGCGTTCACAACGCCCGACTTGGAACAATTTGAAGCCCAGCGCGCCTCCATCGCCACTGGACTGTGGCTCAACTACAACTGGCGCACTATCCAGGCCGAAGAACATATCGCCCTGCCGGCGATTCGCTTTCTTGTCAGCCAAAAAGGTTTACGCACCACCGTCAAGCGCGGCTTGATGCAGACCGCCACCGACGAGCAGTACCACACCTACTTTCATACCCTGGCTATCGACGACGCCTTGAAGCGCTACGCACTGGCGTTTTCACCGGCCCTTTCAGTCACGGTCAAGACGATGCAGGCACAGCTGCTGGAGGAGCCGGACCCGTTCAATCGCGAACTGATCATCGTCGCCTATGCGGCAGTGGCTGAAGTCAGTATCAATGCGTTCCTGGAAACCCTGTCGCGTTGCACCACCATCAAGGAGAGCAACCGCGCGCTGGTGGACCAGCACAACCGCGACGAGGCCATTCACTCGCTGATATTCATCGAGGCCACCCACGATTTGTTGCATGCCCTTGAACCGCAACAGGCGAGCTTTCTCAGCGATGCCATCGAGCATGCCCGTGACAGCTTTCTGCTGCATGACTTCAGCATGTACGAAACGATCCTGGCCGCGCACGGTGTCCACGCGCGCTTCAGCACCACGTCAACGAGCATGAGCCGCGATATGCGTGGCGTCGACAAACTGCTCAAGACGCTCAGGGTCTAGGGAGCACGCCATGTCTATGATCCTGATCGCCTGGGCGCTGGTTAGGCTGTTGGAGTGGCGTCGCTACCGCGACGACCGCCCGGTGCGCGAAGCCATCCTGGCGGGCGAACGGCCCAATACAGTGCTCGCCCATGACCATTGGTACGAGGTGCTCTCGTTCAGCGCCGTGTGGCTGGAAATCGCCCTGTTGGCCGGTGTGTGTTACTGGTGGCCGCACCCGGGAGTGGTCCTGGCGGCCGCCGTGTTCATGGGGGGACGCTTTCGCGTGCTCCAGGAAATCGGGCACACGGCCCTGCATATGGGCTTCGGCACAGACCGGCTGCTGCAATTTCGCATCGCCGATTACTTGGGTAATTTTCCGACCTTTCGCGCGGACTCCAGCGCCCGTTATCAAAGCCACTGCGTCGCTCATCACCCGCATGCCGCCACCGAAGAAGACCCGAACGTGGCACGGCTGAGAAGAATCGGCCTGGTACCGGGAATCAGCCCGGCACGGTTCTGGCGCTTGTTCTTCCACCCGCTCACACCCAGTGGCCTGCGTGAAACCCTGACCATCATGAGGGACGGCTGCGCAGGCTCGCACAGTCAGTGGCCCCGCCTGGGGGTGAATGGCCTGATCCTGTCGGTGCTTTACCTGGTTGCCGGTCCTTACGCCCTTTGTGCCTACGTGGTTGCCTTGTTGGTGTTCTACCCGCTGTATTCCTGGTGGTCGTTATTGGTGGAACACCGTTGGTTCATGCCGTACACCGCGTCGGGCAACGACAAGTCTGCGCATGACAAACAGGTCACCCAACGCACCGAGTATGGTCACTTCAATGGCTTGCTGATGCGCACACTGGTATGCCCACTGACCGATTCCTACCATTTGCTGCATCACCTGCACCCGCGCCTGCACTGGAAATACAGTGCAGTCGCAGACCAGGCGCTCAGTGAGATCGACCCGCATTACAACGACAACAAAAGCCAGGGGTTTGTGTTCGACGGCAGCAACCCGCGCACCGCCATAAAAGATCTCTACCACCGCTTGGTCAACAAGGACGTCAACCATGGAATCTAATGTCAACGCCTATGGCACACCGTTCGGTAAACAGATAGTCCGCGCCCGCAATGAATACTTTTTCACTGCCGATGGCGAAGCCTATTTCGACCTGTTTTCATCTGCCGGCGTGGCCAACTTCGGGCACAACAACCCCACGATCAAAGCACGCCTGATGGATTACCTGCAGCAGGATGGGCCGGTGCATAGCCTGGACTTTTTCACCAGCGCCAAGGCCGACTTCATTCACTTGTTCGAAACCACTGTCCTGCCGCCGCGCTACCGGGGTTATTACCACTACTACTTCGCGCCGCCTGCTGGCACCTTGGCCATCGAGGCAGCCATCAAATACGCGCGAAACGCCACTGGCAGGCGCGAAGTGGCGTGCTTCACCAACGCGTTCCACGGTCTTTCGTACAACGCCTTGTCATTGACCGGTAATGCCACAAAGCGCAAGTGCGCCTATACCGATCTCGCCTCGGTACTGCGCCTGCCGTATGAGCACTACCTGGGCACGGACGTCGATGCCATCGCCCTGTATGAACAGTTGCTCAACGACGAAAGCTCGGGCTACGGCCTGCCGGCCGCCGTGATCTTTGAAACGATCCAGGCCGAAGGCGGCCTGCACACCTGCTCCGGCGCCTGGTATGAAGGACTGCTGGCGCTATGCGCGCGAAAAGGCATCGTCACCATTGCCGATGAAATCCAGGTCGGCTGTGGCCGCGCCGGTGGGTTCTTCAGCTTTGAAGCCCTCTCGCAGACCTATCCCGACATCATCTGCCTGGCAAAAAGCCTCTCCGGCTTTGGGCTGCCAATGTCTCTGGTGCTGGTGAAAAAAGACCTGGACACCTTGAACCCTGGCGAAAACAGCGGCACCTTCAGGGGCAATACGTTGGCGGTACAGTCAGCGTGCTTCATGCTCGAAATGTTCACTTCAAGCACGTTTCGCCAACAGCTCACGGGCAATGAACAGATCTTGCATGAGGCAATGGCCGAGCTCGCCGGGCGCTGTCCGGTGCGGGGCCGCCACATGATCCACGGCATCGAACTGGAAAATACCGCCACCGCCAAACAGGTGCTGGAACAACTGCGCAACGAACACATCCTGGTCGAGCAGTGCGGCGGGCAGAGCCGCGTGATCAAGATCATGCCACCCTTGACCTGCGATCCCAACAACCTGCAACAGGCGCTGGGCACCGTCGTGCGCACCGTCTGTGACCATACGTGAGGGCCGTTGAATGAACGACAGGTTACTGGCTGAAAGGCTCGCCATTCAGGACCGGCTCTGCCAGTTCCAATCCACCTTCGACTTGCTGGACTGGCACCGCATGCAAGGCTGCTTGTGGGAGCACTTGCACGTCGATTATTCAAGCTTCAGGGACGAACCGCCGGGGCTCATCACGCGTGAGGCCTACATCGCCCTGCGCCAGGCAGCCCTGAGCGAGCTTAAGATGCAGCATAATTTCTCCAATCTCCTGGTCAGCGTCAGCGGGGATAACGCCAGCGCGCAGTGCAACTACCAGATTTATCGCTTCCGTACCGCAAACTGCCAGGGCGAGACGGATTTTTTCCACTCTTACGGCCGTTACTTCTTTGACCTTGCCAAGCGCGAGGGCGAATGGCGAATCTGCCGAATCCGCCAAGAGCTGATAGCCAATCACGGAACACCCGGCCTGCACCGCGCAGCCCTGGTCAAAAAAGACTGAACCTGAGGCGATATGGATATACGACAGATCCTCACTTTTTCCCTGATCGCCTGGCTGTCCATTGCCAGCCCCGGCCCTGCGGTCGTGCTGGCGATAAAAAACAGCCTGCGGCAAGGTCCGGGGGCGGTGCTGTACGGCGCATTGGGCAATATCTGCGGGCTGTTTTTTCTGTCGCTGGCGGCCATGCTCGGGGTGGGTTTGCTGCTCAAGACCAACCCATGGGTATTCACTGCCTTGAAAACCTCAGGGGCGCTGTACCTGTTCTACCTTGGCGTGCAGCAATTGATCGCCAAAAAGAAACTGTTTGGAGCGCAGGCAGAAAGCCCTGCCGTGGCGCGGTCGTTTGGCGCGCTGTTCAAGGAGTCATTCCTGCTCTCCATCAGCAACCCCAAACCCATCCTGTTTTTCACCGCACTGTTTCCGCAGTTCATCAAGCCCACCTCATCCTTGAGCGTGCAGTTTGTGGTGTTGACGGGAATTTTCATGCTGCTGTCACTGCTGACGCTGCAAGGTTACGGCTTGGCTTCGCGCAAGATGGTCAGGCTGCTGAGCCAGCCGCGAATCGCGACCCTGGCGAGCCGGGTGATTGGGCTTTGCTTTATCGGTTTCGGCGTACTGCTGCTGACCTATAGCCTGCCGTAACGACGCGACCCGGCATTCGTGGATGCCGGGCCAGCTGCGGGGTCAGACCATTTCGTTGCGAATCCACTCCACCACCGACGTCCGCTTCGGCGCCCAGCCCAGCAGTTCACGGGCATGCTTGCCGCGCACCCGGCTGTTGGAGCCCAAGCCATAGTTGGCCATTTCATAGCCCCACTCGGCTTCAGCCTCGGCCAATGGCCAATCCTGTGGTTTGCCCAGGTTCAGCGCGTCGGCGATGGCGGTGGTCATGTCGACAAATGCCGCTTCACCGCTTTCCACGAAGTAGAAAGTGCCCGGCACATTCTTCTCAAGCGCCAGCAAGTACAGCGCCACCACGTCTTCAATATGCACGTTGGACCAGATGTTCTGCCCGGTGCCCACATGGCGCACCACGCCACTTTTGCGCGCCTGCTTAAGCAGTCGCGGCAGTTGCACGCTGTCACGCTTCACGCCCAGGCTGTGGCCGTAGATCAGCGTGTTGCAGATCACCGCCGAATTCACGCCGTCTTTGGCGGCCGCGAGAATCAGGTTGTCGATGGCCACGCGAGCGGCCTTGTCGACGGTCGGCTCCGGCAGGTTGTCTTCAACGTAGATGACATCGCTGGCCTTGCCGCCCGACGCATCACCGACGATGCTCGAACCGCTGGTGTGCAGGAACGGCTTGTTGGAACCCTTCAAGGTCGCCAGCAAGGTTTCCACTGCAGCACGGTGGTCGCTGCTGGCGGCGTTGATGACTGCATCGGCCTTCGAAGCCTGCTCGGTCAACACGGCCGAATCGTCCAGCGTGCCGATCACCGGAGTGATACCAAGGGAAGTCATTTCAGCCGCTTGTTCGGCGCTGCGCACCAGGCCGGTAACGCTGTGGCCAGCCTTGACCAGGCCGGTGGCAATGGAACCGCCGATAAAACCGGCTGCGCCGGTAATGAATACGTTCATGGAGTGTTTCTCCTGACTGGGTAAGTGATGGGTCCATTGTTGCGGACCCATCCCTGTCGAATAAGACCCTGTTGCCCAATTCAATCTTGCGCGCAGGTCACGAATCAGCTGGCATACCGCGCCAGCTTGGTCTGAATGAAGTCCAGGAAGCATTGGATGCGCAACGCCAACTGCGAATTGCGGTAGAACACCGCGTGGATCGGCTGGCGATAACCACTGTTGAACGCCTCCAGCACCGGCACCAGGCGCCCGGCGTTGATATCTTCGACCGTCATAAAGTTCGACAGGCAGCAAATGCCCTGCCCTTCCAGCGCCAACTGGCGCAGGGTTTCACCACTGGAGGCGGCGATACTCGGCTGGATCAGCCAGCGGTCGCCTTCCACATGCCGTAGCGGCCAATGGTTGAGGGTTTCGGTCTGGGTGAAGCCCAGCAACGTGTGGTCGGCCAATTCGGCTACCGTGGTGGGCGTGCCGTATTGCTTGAGGTAGCCGGGGCTGGCGAGGATATGCAGCGGCGTACAGCCCAGCGAACGGGCATGCAAGGTGGAGTCGGCCAGGGCACCAATGCGGATGGCAATGTCGGTGCTCTGCTCCAGCAGGTCGATGATCAAATCGTCGCTGTTCAGCTCCAGCTGGATCTGCGGGTAGAGGCTGCGAAACTCGGCGATGTACGGCACGATCCCGTGCAGCATGAAGGGCACGGCGGCGTTGATGCGCAGGCGCCCGGCCGGGTTTTTCTGGCGTGACGACAGGCGCTCTTCCAGGTCATCCATCTGCGCCAGGATCACCTTGGCCTGCTCGAAAAAGTACTTGCCCTCTTCGGTCAGGTCCATGCGCCGGGTGGTGCGGTTGATCAGCGTGGTGTCGAGCTTGGCTTCCAGGCGCGACAAGGTGCGGCTGACGGCCGAGGGCGTCTGCCCGACCTGCTCCGCCGCGGCGGAAATCGAGCCGCACTCAATCACGCTGACGAAGATCTGTAACTCATCGGATCGGGCTTTCACAGGCTGTCCTCCTTGATCGGTTGGTCGCAGCTTACACCGACAGGTTAAACACCTGCGCCAGATGCTGCTCGTAACGCGCCACGTCAGCCTCGATGGCCGGGCGTTTCATCACGTCTACGCACAGGAAAGTCGGCAGACCGGTCATGCCGAGGAACTCGTTGGCCTTGTGGAACGGGAAGTACACCGCGTCGACGCCCTTGGCTTCGAAGAAGTCGGTGGGGTCGTCGAAAGCTTGCTGCGGCGCGTTCCAGGTCAGCGACAGCATGTACTGCTTGCCCTGGATCAGGCCGCCGCTGCCGTATTTCTGCGACGCATCGGCACGGGTGCGGCCATCGCTGGCGTACAGGCTGCCGTGGCCTTCGGTGAAGACTTCGTCGATGTACTTCTTGACGATCCACGGCGCGCCCATCCACCAGCCGGGCATTTGATAGATGATCACGTCGGCCCAGAGGAATTTGGCGACCTCTTCGGCCACGTCGTAGCCTTCGTCAATATGCGTGACTTTGACGTCGATACCGCCACGGTCGAGCACGGCCACGGCGGCGTCATGCAAGGTGGTGTTGTAGCGGCCGTCGGAGTGGGCGAATTGCTTGCCGCCGTTAAGCAGGAGTACTTTTTTCATGGGAGGGATCCAGAGGGTTGAAAATGTCTGCCGGCAGGCTATCGACATTCAATCCTGGGAATAAGCAACGGCGCGGCAAAATACATTTGATCAAAAGGCACGAATAACGCCGTACTCTTGCCTTAGCCGCTGATCAGCAGATGGCCGCCCAACAGCGCCATGCCGATAAAAAATACCCGCTTGAACAGCACCGCACTGATGCGTTGGCGCAGCGCCTGCCCCAGCCACATGCCCAATAGCGCGGGCAGCAGCGCCAGCAGCGAGGCGTTGATCTCGCCGCCGCCAAGGGTGCCACGCCAGGCCAATCCGGCCGCCAGCGCCAACGTAGAAACGGTAAACGACAGCCCGAGCGCCTGCACCAACTGATCCCGGTTCAAGCCCAGGGCTTGCAGGTACGGCACGGCGGGAATCACGAATACACCGGTGGCCGAGGTGATGATGCCGGTGATCAACCCACACAACGGCCCCAGCCAGCGCTCGGCCTGAGGCTTCACCTTGAACGTGGGCAGGCACAACCCGCTCAACGCATACACCAGCAACGCGCCGCCCAGCGCACGCACCACCCACTGCCCGCCGTCCATGCCCAGCCACAGCGTGCCGAGCCCGGTGCCGAGGAAAATCAGCAACAGCATCGGCCACAGGCGTTTGAGCAACGCGCTCAAGTGGCCGCCGAATGCCAGTTGCCAGAGGTTGGTGACCGTTGAAGGGATGATCAGTAATGCCGCAGCCTGCGCCGGCAGCATAGCCAGGCCGAGCATACCCATGGCCACGGTGGGCAGGCCCAGGCCGATCACGCCTTTGACGGTGCCGGCCAGCAGGAAAGTGCCAATAACCAGCAGGGTCAAGGCAGGGCCGAGGTCTTGGTAGAACGCTAGGAAGGTATTCATAGGTCGATTGTGTGGCGTTAAGGCGGTTATGAAAATTCGCCATATACTGAGGCAGCCTCTTGTTTTGTGTGAGGCTGAGGCCGCCATCGCAGGCAAGCCAGCTCCCACAGTTGAACTGTGTTCACAAATCCAAGTTTGGGAGCTGGCTTGCCTGCGATGAGGCCAGTCCAGTCACCCGAGAAACCCAGCCATGCACTTTGACCTGATCGACCTGCGCCTCTACCTGCACATCCTCGACACCGGCAACATCACCGCAGGTGCGGCCCGCAGCCATCTATCCCTGGCCGCCGCCAGCGCGCGCATCCGTGCGATGGAAGCCTCATTGGGCATCGAATTTCTTCAGCGTGGCCGCCGTGGCGTCACGCCGACGCCAGCGGGAAAGGCCCTGGCCCGCCACGCGCGCCTGCTGCTACAACAGGCCGAGCACCTGCAACAGGACTTGGCCGAATACGCCAACGGCGTCAAAGGCCAGGTGCGGCTGCTGTGTAACACCACCGCGCTCAGCGAATACCTGCCGGAGTTGCTGGCGGATTTTTTGCGCGCACACCCCAACCTCGATATCGACCTGCAAGAGCTGCCGAGCCTGCGCATCGCCCAGGCCTTGCGCCAGGGCACGGCAGACCTCGGGATTATTTCCGACGCTGTGGACACCCACGGCCTGCAGACACTGCCGTTTCGCGACGACCCGCTGGTGCTGATCATCCCGCTGGAGCATCCGTTGGCGACGGGTTCCGTGAGTTTCATCGACAGCCTGCAATACGACTACGTAGGCCTGGCCGCCAACAGCGCACTGGCGGTGTACCTGGAAGAACAGGCGCTGCACGCGGGCTTTCGCCTGCAAACGCGTATTCGCGCCGAGGGGTTTGATGGGTTGATTCGCATGGTCACCGGCGGCGCAGGCTTGGGTATCGTGCCCATGGCCGCCCTGGAGCGCTGGCCGCTGGAGCGCCGCTTCAAGGCCCAGCCTCTGCAAGAAGACTGGGCCTGCCGCACGCTGCTGTTATGCGCGCGCTCCTTCGAGCAATTGCCAGGCTACGCCAAAGCCTTGTTCGACGCCCTGGCCCTGCCCTTGCGGAAAAACCCGTAATACACCGCCGACAGAATCAGCAGGAACGGCACGCCGAACACCAGGGTCATCTTGAACGCCTCGGTGAAGTACGTGGTGATCATCACCGCGCCCATCAGCACCAGGCCCAACAGTGTGCTGTAGGGAAACAGGCGCAGTTGGAACGACAACTTCGCCCCGCCATGGCGCTTGCGATAGCGGCGGAAAAACAGGTGCGTGAGGAAGATCATGAACCAGGTGAAGATCGCGCCAAACATCGAGATCGCCATCATCAAGGTGAATGAGCTTTGCGGGTACACCACGTTCAACAAGGTCGCCAAGGCAATGCCCGAGCTGGACAGCAGCAGCGCATTCAGCGGAATTCCGTTTTTGCTCAAGGCGCCCATGGACTTGGGCGCAAAACCTGCGCGAGACAAGCTGAACATCATGCGCGTGGTGATGTAGAGCTGGCTGTTCATCGCCGACAGCGCCGCGATCAGAATCACAAAGTTCATCACCCCGGTGGCGCCGGGAATGCCGATGGTCTGCATCACCGTGACGAAGGGGCTCTGGGTCTGACCGGCCTGGTTCCAAGGCACGATGGCCAGCATCAGCGCCAGGGTCAGCAGGTAAAACACCACCAGCCGCACAATGGTCGCGCGGAAGGCTTTTTTCACTGCCTGTTCCGGGTCGGCGGCTTCACCAGCGGCCACCGCGATCATCTCCACGCTCAGGTAGCTGAAGATCGACACGATCACTGCGATCCACATACCGCTCAGGCCATGCGGAAAAAACCCGTCATGGGCGGTGTAATTCTGCACGCCAAACTGCGGGTTGCCGGAGCCGAACACCACGTAAACCGCGAGGATGATGAAGCCGATAATGGCGCTGATCTTGATCGTCGAGAACCAGTATTCGAAGTTGCCGAAGGTCTTCACGCTGATCGCATTGAGCAAAATCAGCACACTGGAAAACGACACGATCCACACCCACTCCGGCACGTTGGCGAACCAGTACTTCATGTACATCGCCACCGCCGTGACCTCGGCGCCCACCGCCAGCACAATCGCCGCCCAGTAGGCATAACGCACCAGGAACCCGGCCAGCGGGCTGATGTAAAACTCGGCGTAGGCGCCGAACGAGCCGGAGGTGGAATGCGCCACGGTCATCTCCGCCAGGCAGCCCATCAACAGCAAGGTGATCAGCGCGCCAATGGCGTAGCTCACCAGCACGCTGGGCCCGGCATAGCCGATGGCATAGGCGCTGCCCATGAACAGCCCGGTGCCGATGGCGCCACCGATGGCGATCATGCTCATCTGGCCGGAAGTGAGCTGGCGCCGCAGGCCCAGTTCGCGGTGGGTGATCTCTGCAAAGCCGTTGTCTGGCGTGGTCACGTGGTGTGCCCCTTTATTATTGTGATTGCACAGTTTGGATATAGACACAGATCCCTGTGGGAGCTGGCTTGCCTGCGATAGCGGTGGTGAATTCACTACAGTCATCGCAGGCACGCCAGCTCCCACATTTTTGATCCGCGTTGAATCAGGTGACGCTGTTGCGCACTTTGAATTGCGGTTGGTCCCACGTGGCGTTATCGAGGATTTCGCCGAGGATCTCTACCGCATCAAACACCTCGGTAAAGCTCGTATACAACGGCGTAAAACCAAAGCGCATGATGCGCGGCTCGCGGTAGTCACCGATCACGCCACGGGCGATCAGCGCCTGGATCACCGCGTAGCCTTCAGGGTGTTCGAAGCTCACATGGCTGCCGCGTTTGGCATGCTCACGCGGAGTAATCAGCTTCAGGCCGTGGGCGGCGCAGCGGGCTTCCACCAAGGCGATGAACAGGTCAGTCAGCGCCAGGGATTTGGTACGCAGGCTGGCCATGTCGGTCTGGGCAAAAATCTCCAGGCCGCATTCGACCATGGCCAGCGAGGTGATCGGCTGCGTACCGCACAGGTAACGTGCGATGCCGCTGCTCGGGGCGTATTGAGCCTCCATCGCAAACTGCCGGGTATGCCCGAACCAGCCCGACAACGGCTGGCGCACCACATCCACCAACGCCGGGTTGACCCACACAAACGCCTGGGAGCCTGGCCCGCCATTAAGGTATTTATAGGTGCAGCCAATCGCATAATCGGCCTCTGCCTTGTGCAGGTCGATAGGCACCGCGCCTGCCGAATGCGCCAGGTCCCAGATGCTCAGCGCGCCACATTCGTGGCTCAAGGCGGTGAGCGCCTGCATGTCGTACATGTAGCCGGTCTTGTAATTGACATGGGTGAGCATCACCACGGCCACATCGTGGTCGATAGCCTGTGGCAGTTCATCGGGGCTGTTCACCAACCGCAGTGAATAACCCTGCTGCAGCAACTCCGCCAGACCTTCGGCGATGTACAGGTCGGTGGGAAAGTTGCTCGCCTCACTGACGATCACTTTGCGCCCAGGCTGGCGTTGCCGCTGCACGCTCAACGCAGCGCTGAGCACCTTGAACAGGTTGATGGAGGTGGTATCGGTGATCGCCACTTCATCGTTGCGCGCACCGATCAGCGGTGCCAGGCGGTTGCCCAGGCGCAGGGACAAATCCGCCCAACCGGCGCTGTTCCAACTGCGAATCAAGCCATTGCCCCACTCGTCGGCGATCACCTGCTGCGCTCGCGCCAATGCCGCTACCGGGCGCGCACCCAGGGAGTTGCCATCGAGGTAAATCACGCCCTCAGGCAAGGCGAACTGGTGACGCAGTGGCGCCAGCGGGTCCTGGGCGTCGAGGGCTTGGCAATGGCTTGGGGTGGTCATGGGCTGTCCTGGTTTTTATAAGTGAATATGGGCCAAATAATGAGCGAAGTTTTAGAGAATTTTCGTGCAAAGTTGTGGGTAACAGGCTAATTAAGCTGTAGGAAATTCGAATTTAACCCCAAAACACGCGGATTTATTCTAAGCATGATTCTCGACGCCACCGACCTGCGCCTCCTGCATTTTTTGCAACAGGATGGCCGTATCAGCAACCAGGAACTGGCGGAGAAAGTCGCCCTGTCGCCCTCCGCCTGCCTGCGCCGTTTACGCCTGCTGGAGAGCGAGGGAATCATCAGCGGTTACCGCGCGGTATTGAATGTCGAGCAACTGGGGATCGAGCTGGAGGCCATCGTGCACCTGTCGTTGCGCCAGGACGTGGAGGATTGGCACGAGACGTTTATCAAGAAGGTGCAAGGCTGGCCGGAAGTGGCCAGTGCCTATGTGATTACCGGTGCCAGCAACTATGTGCTGCGGGTGCAGGCGCGGAATTTGAAGCACTTTTCGGACTTTATCGTGAACCACCTGAACCGCACGGCGGGGGTGATGGATATACGTTCGGAGATTGTGCTGCAGAAGATCAAGGATCGGGATGAGGTGCTGGATTTGGTCGTGCGCAAATAGCAGCAACACCACAAAAAACCATGTGGGAGCGGGCTTGCTCGCGAATGCGGTGGGTCAGCCAGCACATGTATTGACTGGCACACCGCATTCGCGAGCAAGCCCGCTCCCACATTTTTTAACTGCGTTTAATCCTCGAGGGCGCGGACACGTTGCTTGCGTTTCTGCTCTACCGGCGCATCAGCCAGCTGCAACTCAAAGTCAAAATCAATCTGTGCAAACCGCCCTTCCACGCCAAACTCCCGCGCCAGTAGCTGATCGTCACTAAACCGAATCTCAGCAATCAACTCATCGCGCGTCGCATAAGCAAAATCATCGTGCAGGTACGGGTCATCCGACAGGTTGATCTGCGTGGTGAGGTGCCGATGCCCCGGCGCCGAGATGAAGAAGTGAATATGCGCCGGCCGCTGCCCGTGGCGTCCCAGTTGGTCGAGCAACTGTTGGGTCGGCCCGGTGGGCGGGCAGCCGTAGCCGGACGGCACGATGCTGCGAAAACGGTAGTTGCCCTGGGCATCGGTCTCAATGCGCCGACGCAGGTTGAACTCCGATTGCGTCGGGTCAAACCACGAATACGTGCCACCGGTATTGGCCTGCCACACATCGACAATCGCCCCCGCCAAGGGCTTGCCATTGGTGTCGCGTACTTGCCCGCGCATAAACAGCGGCACCGCGTGGTCCTTGCCATCATCCAGCCGCGCTTCGTATTGGCTCAGCGGCGCTCCAGCCACGTACAGCGGGCCTTCGATGGTACGCGGCGTGCCGCCGGATTTGCCGGCCTCTTCGTCGGCGGCGTCCATCAGCAAATCGAGGTAATGCTCCAGGCCCAGCCCGGCAGCGAGCAGCCCCGCTTCCTGATTTTTACCCAACTCATTGAGGTAATTGACCGCCTTCCAGAACTCTTCCGGGGTCACTTCCAGGTCTTCGATGATGTTCACCGTATCGCGCAGGATCCGGTAAATCAGCGCCTTGGCGCGCGGGTTGCCGCCGTCGTTTTGATTGCCGCTGGCTTCTTCGAGAAACGCTTGGGCGTGGGCAGTCTGGGACAGTCGAATGGACATGGTGCAATCCTCATCTTGTAATTATTGGGTGCAAAACAGGCTCAGCGGTCGTCTTCATGGATTGACGAGGGGTGCCGGCACAGGGCATTCACTTCGATGGTCATGTAGGGGAAAAGCGGCAGTTGCATCAGCAGCTCGTGCAGGTCTTGCACGCTGTCGACGTCGAACACGCTGTAGTTGGCGTAGTGCCCGGCGATACGCCACAGGTGACGCCATTTGCCCGCTTGTTGCAGACGCTGCGCCAGGGCTTTTTCTTCGGCTTTCAGGCCAGCCGCGCGCTCAGGGTTCATATCGAGGGGCAGGTTCACAGTCATTTTTACGTGGAACAACATGGCAGGCACCTCTTAGTGTTTGTCACGACGCAAGAACGCCAAACGCTCTTCATCGATAGCCAGGCCCAGGCCCGGCGCGGTGGAGACATGCAGCGCAAAATCGCGGTACACCGGTGGCTCGGTGAGGATGTCTTCGGTGAGCAGCAGCGGGCCGAACAGTTCGGTGCCCCACGCCAGTTTGTTCAAGGTCAGGAAGGCATGCGCCGAGGCCAAGGTGCCAATACCGCCTTCGAGCATGGTGCCGCCGTACAGGCCGATACCGGCCGCTTCGGCAATCGCGGCGGTGCGTAACACGGCGCGTGGGCCGCCGTTCTTGGCGATCTTCAGCGCGAACACCGAGGCTGCGCCTTCGCGGGCCAGGTTGAAGGCGTCTTCCACGCATTCGATCGACTCGTCGGCCATGATCGGCGCCGGGCTCGACAGGTTCAGCCGGGCCATACCGCTGCGGTTGTTGCGCGAGATCGGTTGTTCGATCAGGTCGATACCGTTATCACCGAGCACCTTGCACGCACGCAGGGCCACGGCTTCGTCCCAGGCCTGGTTGACGTCGACACGCACACTGGCGCGCTCGCCCAGGGCTTTTTTAATCGCGATCACATGGGCCAGGTCGCGGCTGACTTCACCGGCGCCGATCTTCAGTTTGAAGATGCGGTGACGGCGCAGGTCGAGCATCTTCTCGGCCTCGGCAATGTCCTGTTCGGTGTTGCCGCTGGCCAGGGTCCAGGCCACCGGCAAGGCATCGCGCACGCGCCCGCCGAGCAGTTCACTGACTGGCAGGTTGAGGCGTTTGCCGAGCGCGTCGAGCAAGGCACTTTCGATGCCGGACTTGGCAAAGGTATTGCCACGAATGCTGCGCTCCAGGCGCAACATGGCCGCGTTGATGTTGCTCGCATCCTGGCCGATCAGCAGCGGCGCAAAGTGCCGGTCGATGTTGATCTTGATGCTGTCAGGGCTTTCGTTGCCGTAGCTCAGGCCGCCGATGGTGGTGGCTTCGCCGATGCCTTCGATGCCGTCGGCGCAACGCAGGCGGATGATCACCAGCGTCTGGTTTTGCATCGTGTGCATCGCCAGCTTGTGCGGGCGGAGGGTGGGGAGGTCGACGATGACCGTTTCAATCGACTCGATGGCGCAAATCGGCATGGCTATACCCGTTGGGTTCTTTATAGGTTTGCGCCGATTCTGTGCCGTATTTTTCCTGGCTTCCAATATAGAATGGGTCTCGCACAATACCTTTAAGGTATGAAAGGAGCCGATATGGAACTGCGTCATCTGCGCTATTTCCAGGTGCTGGGTGAGACCCTGAACTTCACCCGCGCCGCCGAACGCCTGCACATCGCCCAGCCGCCGTTGAGTCGGCAGATCCAGCAATTGGAAGACGAATTGGGCGTGATTCTGCTGGAGCGCGGCCGCCCGCTGCGGCTGACCGAAGCCGGGCGGTTTTTTTATGAGCACGCCAATGTGCTGCTCGATCAATTGGGCAAGGTCTGCGACAACACGCGGCGCATCGGCCAGGGCGAGAAAACCTGGCTGGGCATCGGCTTTGCGCCGTCGACCTTGTACGGCGTGCTCCCGGAGTTGATTCGGCGCCTGCGCAACCATGAGGTGCTGGAGCTGGAATTGGGCTTGTCCGAGATGACCACCTTGCAGCAGGTCGAAGCGCTCAAGGCCGGGCGCATTGACGTGGGCTTCGGGCGGATTCGCATCGACGACCCGGCCATCGTCCAGCGCGTGCTGGTGGAGGATCGGCTGGTCGCGGTACTGCCCGCCGGCCACGCGTTGCTCGGCGCACCCGCCACCCTCGCCCAACTGGCCGCCGAGCCGTTTGTGCTCTACCCCGGCAACCCGCGCCCCAGTTATGCCGACCATGTAATCGCACTGTTCGACGCCCACGGTTTGAGCCTCAAGGTGGCGCAGTGGACCAACGAATTGCAGACCGCTATCGGCCTGGTCGGCGCGGGCATGGGCGTAACGCTGGTGCCGGCCTCGGTGCAGGTGCTGCACCGCGCGGATATCGGTTACACGCCGATTGTGGAAGCGACTGCGACCTCGCCGATCATTCTCAGCCGGCGGGTGAATGATCAGTCGCCGGGGCTGAGCCATTGTTTGCAGTTGGTGGAAGAGTTGATCTGATATCTCCCAAACACTACAAAACCAATGTGGGAGCTGGCTTGCCAGCTCCCACAGTTTGATCTTCATTGTTTTCAAAGGCTGCGCAGGCGCTTGCGTTGCAGGGTCTGGCTGGGCGATTCATCGAACAGCTTGCGGTATTCCGCCGAAAACCGTCCCAAGTGAGTAAAGCCCCAGCCCAGGGCGATTTCGGAAATAGTGCACGTCGAGCCGTGCTCGAGAATTTCCTGGCGCACGGCGCCCAACCGGTACTTCTTCAAGTACGCCATGGGCGACAGCGCAAAATATTTACGAAACGCATCAAACAGCTTGAACCGCGACACACCTGCAGCCGCTTCAAGGTCCTCCAAATGCACCGCTTCACGGGCGTTGTCATGGATGTACTGCCGCGCCCGAATCAAGTAATGCGGCAGCTTCACGCCGAGTACGTCGCGCAACTCCTCTGAATAGTTGTTCGGTTGGGCGAGGATCAACCCCTTGATCAGCGAGCTCTCCAGGTCCCGGGTAAACGCCGCCTGCTCATACAACTCACTGCTGCACTCGAGCTCCGCGATGAAATAGCGCGCCATGCGCCACCACGACGCCGACGCACCGTCCACCGCGTCCATCACCGACTCAAAGCGCAGCGGCGCTTCAATTGGCCGTTGCAACAACCCCTCAAGCGATTCACTCATCGCCGCCCGCGTAATCACCACCTGCAACTTGCGGCAATCACCGGAAATCGCCAGCACCTGATGTTCGTTGGGCGAGATGATCACGCCTTGATCGCGGTTGGAGCTCAGGCGCACACCGTCCTTGCTCAATTCCTGCTCGCCCACCAACGGCAGGCTCAGGCTGTAGCTGCTGAAGTGCTCGGCGTCTTCGATGTCGATGGTCACGTCAGTGCCATATTCGATCACGCCCAGGGTGGTGGCGCGGGACTTGAACACATTGGCACTGTGGTGAAAACGCAGGCGCTCGGGCGTGGCCGTCGCCAGGCGGTGTGGCCCGCAAATCCCGGACATCCAGCTGCAGGCGCCTTCCAGGTCGAAGCGTTGAATATGAATATCGCGTGTCTGGCTACTCATCAGGGTGCACCCACGGCGGTTAGGCTGTTGCGCGCTCTGACGGCGCGTCGTTAGCAATCGACAGCAAGTTCCAAGCCACGCCAGCCTGAATACAACTGAGTGGATAGCAACCGTCGACTATGTGGATAAGTCGCAGGCTTTTGCGACTGTCCCTTGGTATGACAGTAGCGCATCGCGTCACCGAGCTGCACCGAACTGGGTATTTGCTGCCCAATTTTGCGGCCCAACTTTCCGGCCCAGGTTCCCCCACTAAGCGGATAGCCCGCGCCCTGCCCCGCTGCCTCTAATGAGCCACCGATTAGCCCCTATCAAAAAGGTGCCTCCCATGAGTGGTGCAAGAAGCGTCGAGCAGTGGAAAACGTTTATCGAAAGCTGCCTGGACTTTCGCCCGGCCGATGAAGTGTTCCGCATCGCCCGCGACATGTTCACCGAACCGGAACTGTTCGACCTGGAGATGGAACTGATCTTCGAAAAGAACTGGATCTACGCCTGCCACGAAAGCGAACTGGCCCATAACCACGACTTCGTGACGATGCGCGCCGGGCGCCAGCCGATGATCATCACCCGCGACGGCGAGGGCCAGCTCAATGCGTTGATCAACGCCTGCCAGCATCGCGGCACCACGCTGACTCGCGTCGGCAAAGGCAACCAATCGACCTTCACCTGCCCGTTTCACGCCTGGTGCTACAAGAGCGACGGCCGGTTGGTGAAGGTCAAGGCGCCGGGCGAATACCCGGAAGGTTTCGACAAGGCTACGCGCGGCCTCAAAAAAGCCCGCATCGAAAGCTACAAAGGGTTCGTGTTTATCAGCCTGGACGTGAACGGCACCAACAGCCTGGAAGACTTCCTCGGCGACGCCAAAGTGTTCTTCGACATGATGGTCGCGCAGTCCGCCACCGGTGAGCTGGAAGTGCTGCCGGGCAAATCGGCCTACACCTACGACGGCAACTGGAAGCTGCAAAACGAAAACGGCCTGGACGGTTATCACGTCAGCACCGTGCACTACAACTACGTGGCCACCGTGCAGCATCGCCAGCAGGTAAACACTGAAAACGGCACTGGCGCAGGCTCCACGCTGGACTACAGCAAGCTCGGCGCCGGTGACGCGAATACCGATGACGGCTGGTTCGCCTTCAACAACGGCCACAGCCTGTTGTTCAGCGACATGCCCAACCCGAGCGTGCGCTCCGGCTACGCCACCATCATGCCGCGCCTGGTAGAAGAACACGGCCAGCAGAAGGCCGAGTGGATGATGCACCGCCTGCGCAACCTGAACATCTACCCGAGCCTGTTCTTCCTCGACCAGATCAGCTCGCAACTGCGGATTATTCGCCCGGTGGCGTGGAATAAGACCGAGATCATCAGCCAGTGCCTGGGCGTGAAGAGCGAGTCGGATGCCGACCGCGAAAACCGCATTCGCCAGTTTGAGGACTTTTTCAACGTGTCCGGCATGGGCACGCCCGATGACCTGGTGGAATTTCGCGAAGCCCAGCGCGGTTTCCAGGGCCGCCTGGAACGCTGGAGCGATATCTCACGCGGCAGCCATCGCTGGGAGAGCGGGCCTACGCCGAACAGCGAGGCCATCGGGATTCAGCCGGCGATGACCGGCACCGAATTCACCCACGAGGGCCTGTACGTCAACCAGCACCGCAACTGGCAGCAGTTCCTGCTCAAGGGCCTGGACCAACAAGCGCTGAAACTGCGGGAGGTGAAGTGATGAATGCGCAATTGCAGTACCAGATCGAACAGTTTTTCTACCGTAAATCCGAGCTGTGCGACGCACAGGACTGGGACGCCTATGTGCAACTGTTCGACCCACAGAGTGAATTCCACCTGCCGCAATGGGACTCGGAACACGTCTACACCCGCGACCCCAAGCGCGAGATGTCGCTGATCTATTACGCCAACCGTTCGGGGCTGGAAGACCGCGTGTTCCGCTTGCGCACCGGCAAGGCGGCCTCGGCCACGCCGATGCCGCGCACCTTGCACCTGATCAATAACGTGCGGGTTGCCGAGCAACCGGGCGGGTTACTGGAAGTGAAGCTGAACTGGCACACGCTGTTCTACCGGCTGGCAATGTCGGAGCAATTTTATGGCAGCGCCACCTACAGCCTGAAACCCCACGGCGATAGCTGGCTGATCACCCGCAAGCATGCGCTGCTGCTCAACGACACCATCAACTCGGTGCTGGATTTCTATCACCTCTAAACCAGCACATCACCCCTTGTGGCAAGGGAGCTTGCTCCCTCGCCACAAGGGGTGATGTGCGTGGAGTTCAATCAATGAATCACAAAGTGGCCTTCAGTTTTGCCGACGGCAAGACCCTGTTTTTCCCGGTGGGCGCCAATGAAATCCTGCTGGACGCGGCCCTGCGCAACGGCATCAAGATCCCGCTGGATTGCCGCGAAGGTGTGTGCGGCACCTGCCAGGGCCGTTGCGAATCCGGCGATTACACCCAGGATTATGTCGACGAAGAAGCCCTCTCCAGCCTCGACCTGCAACAGCGCAAGATGCTCAGTTGCCAGACGCGGGTGAAGTCCGACGCCGCCTTCTATTTCGACTTTGATTCAAGCCTGTGCAATGCGCCGGGGCCGGTGCAGGTGCGCGGTACGGTGAGCGAGGTGCAGCAGGTTTCGACCAGTACGGCAATTTTGCAGGTGCAAATGGAGGCATCGCTGGACTTCCTGCCAGGCCAGTACGCCCGCCTGTCGGTTCCTGGCACCGACAGTTGGCGCTCGTATTCCTTCGCCAACCGGCCAGGCAATCAGTTGCAGTTTCTGGTGCGCCTGCTGCCCGATGGCGTCATGAGCAACTACCTGCGCGAGCGCTGCCAGGTCGGTGACGAAGTGCTGATGGAGGCGCCGCTGGGTGCTTTCTACCTGCGCCACGTCACCCAACCGCTGGTGCTGGTGGCAGGCGGCACCGGTTTGTCGGCATTGCTGGGCATGCTCGATGAGCTGGCGGCCAGCGGTTGCGAGCAACCGGTGCACCTGTACTACGGCGTTAGAGGCGCCGAAGACTTATGCGAAGCGGCGCGCATCCACGCCTACGCTTCAACCATTGCGAATTTTCGCTACACCGAGGTATTGAGCGACGCTTCGCCCGCATGGACCGGCAAGCGCGGCTACCTCACCGAACATTTCGACTTGGCCGAATTGCGGGACAGATCGGCGGATATGTACGTGTGCGGCCCGCCGCCAATGGTCGAATCCATCCAACAATGGCTGGCGGATCAGGCACTTGATGGCGTTCAGCTGTATTACGAAAAGTTTACGCAGAGTAATATCTGACCCCTCAGCAGTTCTGGGGGGCGGGTGCGGCGCGCAATCAACCCTGAGAAAAACAAGTAGAAGGGAATGTTAATGGCGGATGACATGGTTAACCCGGTAGGCCTCAAGCGTGGCCTGAAGAACCGGCATATTCAGCTGATCGCCTTGGGAGGGGCGATTGGCACGGGGTTGTTCCTCGGCTCGGCCGGGGTACTCAAGTCGGCGGGGCCGTCGATGATTTTGGGTTACGCGATTGCGGGTTTCATCGCGTTCCTGATCATGCGCCAGCTCGGCGAGATGATCGTCGAAGAGCCGGTGGCCGGCTCCTTCAGCCACTTCGCCCACAAATACTGGGGCGGCTACGCAGGCTTCCTGGCCGGCTGGAACTACTGGGTGCTCTACGTGCTGGTGGGCATGGCCGAACTGACGGCCGTGGGCAAGTACATCCAGTTCTGGTGGCCAGAGATCCCAACCTGGGTCAGCGCGCTGGTGTTCTTTGTCGCGGTGAACCTGATCAACACCCTCAACGTGAAGTTCTTCGGTGAAGCCGAGTTCTGGTTCGCGATCATCAAGGTGGTGGCGATTGTCGGCATGATCGTGCTCGGCTGCTACCTGCTGTTCAGCGGCACCGGCGGCCCGCAAGCCTCGGTGAGCAACCTGTGGAGCCACGGCGGGTTTTTCCCCAATGGCGGCATGGGGCTGTTGATGTCGATGGCCTTCATCATGTTCTCCTTCGGTGGCCTGGAGCTGGTGGGCATCACCGCCGCCGAGGCCAGCGAGCCGCGCAAAGTGATCCCCAAAGCGATCAACCAGGTGGTCTACCGAATCCTGATTTTCTACGTCGGCGCACTGACCGTGCTGCTGTCGTTGTACCCGTGGGACCAACTGCTGCAAACCCTCGGCGCGTCGGGCGATGCCTACAGCGGCAGCCCGTTTGTGCAGATCTTCTCGCTGATCGGCAATGACACCGCTGCGCACATCCTCAACTTCGTGGTGCTGACCGCGGCGCTGTCGGTGTACAACAGCGGCGTGTACTGCAACAGCCGCATGCTGTTCGGCCTGGCCGAGCAAGGCGACGCGCCGAAAGCGCTGATGAAGCTCACCAAACAAGGCGTACCGCTGCGCGCCCTGGCGATTTCGGCCCTGGTGACGATGCTGTGCGTGGTGGTCAACTATGTGGCGCCGAAGAGTGCCCTGGAGTTGCTGTTTGCACTGGTGGTTGCCTCGCTGATGATCAACTGGGCACTGATCAGCATCACCCACATCAAGTTCCGCAAGGCCATGGGCGAGCAAGGCGTGACGCCGTCGTTCAAGACCTTCTGGTTCCCGTTCAGCAACTACCTGTGCCTGGCGTTCATGGTGATGATCATCAGCGTGATGCTGGCGATCGAGGGTATTCGTGAGTCGGTGTATGCGATGCCGATTTGGGTGGGGGTTATCTATATTGCTTATCGGTTGCGGGTTAGAAACGCGAAAGTTGTAGTGACGCAGTGATCCTTGTGGGAGCGGGCTTGCTCGCGAATGCGGTGTGTCAGCCAAAACATGTGCTGGCTGAACCACCGCATTCGCGAGCAAGCCCGCTCCCACAGTTTTGATTGCATTCCAAATGAAAAAGCCCCGGGATTCCGGGGCTTTTTTTTATAGCGTGGAACGCACTCGCCACAGCTCGGGGAACAACACCGTGTCGAGCATCTTGCGCAAATACCCCACGCCTTCAGTGCCGCCAGTGCCCGGCTGGAAGCCGATAATCCGCTCCACCGTGGTCACATGCCGGAAGCGCCACTGACGGAACGAGTCTTCCAGGTCGATAAACTTCTCGGCCAACTGATACAAATCCCAATACCGGCTCGGGTCGCGATACACCTCACGCCACGCCGCTTCCACCGATTCATCGTGAACCGTGGCCGCCGTTGGGTCGCGCTCGGCGCGTTTGGGGTCAATCGCCAAACCGGCTTTAGCCATCAGGTTGACCGCCTCGTCATACAACGAAGGCGTGGCAATCGCCACCTGCAGCTCCTGCAACAGCTCAGGCCGATGGGCATGCGGTCGCAACAGCGCCGCGCTTTTATTGCCAAGGATAAATTCGATCTCGCGGTACTGGAACGACTGGAACCCCGACGACTGCCCCAGGAACGGGCGAATCGCCTTGTATTCCGATGGCGTCATCGTCGCCAGCACCGCCCAGGCGTGCACCAGTTGGTCGAAGATGCGCGACACGCGCGCCAGCATCTTGAACGCCGGCGGCAACTCACCCAGGCGCACGTGTTCGCGGGCGGCCTTGAGTTCGTGGAGCATCAGTTTCATCCACAGCTCGGAAGTCTGGTGCTGAATGATAAAGAGCATTTCGTTGTGGTCCGGCGACAACGGGTGCTGGGCGCTGAGGACTTTGCCCAGGTCCAGGTAGTCGCCGTAACTCATCGACTCGGAAAAATTCAGCTCGGCGTTATGCCATTCTTCGGGCGGTTGGTAATCGGCAGAGAAGGGACATTGGCTCATCGCGTGGGCTCCTTGAGCGGGCGCAGAATGGCGCGGACGGGGCTGGCGTCCAGGTTGGCAAAGCGCAGCGGCAGTGCGATCAGTTCATAGTCGCCCTCCGGTACGTCATCGAGCACGATGCCTTCGAGAATCGCCATGCCATGGCGGGCAACCGCGTTGTGCGAATCCATGGTCTTGGACTGTTGCGGGTCCAGCGATGGCGTGTCGATACCGATCAGACGCACGCCCAGGCTGGCGAGCAGCTCAATAGTTTGCGGCGCGATGGCGGTGAAGTTCGAATCCCATTCGGTCAGCGGCGCTTGTGGATAAGTGCGCAGCAGCACGCGCTCCGGCAAGTTATCCACACGCCCTTGCAGTTGATGCGGCTGCACCAGCGCGCCGCTGCCCAGGCAATGCAACACCCGGCAGGGGCCCATGTACACGTCCAGCGACACCTCGCCGATCGGCGCGCCGTCCGCGCTGTAATGCAGCGGCGCATCCACATGCGCGCCGGTGTGCGGCGAAAAGGTGACGCGCCCCACATTTACCGGGCACTCGGGGCCGAACTGCCACACGCGTTCTTCCTGGAACGGCGTATCGCCCGGCCAGGTCGGGGTCGCCGTGCTCAAGGGCGGGCTGATGTCCCACCACGTTTTTATTGGGTTCATTTCAAGGCTCTCACTCGTTCTTGGGTGAATGATACGAGGGCCAGCCGTGCATTTTCTTGCTTATTCCAGCGCCAGGCGGGAAATCTTTCGCACTTACTGCGAGGAAGTGGGGGATTTGCGCACAAATCTATCGCTCACGCACGCCAGAACAGCCACTCAGGTGCAATGTGGGAGCGGGCTTGCTCGCGAAGGTGGTGTGCCAGTCAATACATGTGCCGACTGATCCAACGCCTTCGCGAGCAAGCCCGCTCCCACATGGACTGCATGGGTGCCAGAGAAACCGCGTGCGGTTGCGCTTCTGAGCATCCCGATGTCGAGTTCAGACCACTGACACAACGCCCAAGGCCTTAGGGTGCATCTTTGCATTCACTGCCTCGGAGCCATCATGTCCAAGCCCATCACCGTACTGCGCGACACCCACCCACTGCCGGTCCTGGATGCCTGCAAATGGGAAAAACTCGAAGGCGACCCGCACACCGTCAACCTCAACGCCTACACCAGCGAGGACGGCAGCAAGATCATGGGCACCTGGATCTGCACGCCGGGCAAGTGGTACGTGGAATACGTGAAGTGGGAATACTGCCATTTCCAGGAAGGCTACTGCGTCATCACCCCCGAAGGGATGGCGCCGATCCACTTGCGGGCTGGGGATATCTTTGTGGTGGAGCCCGGCATGAAAGGCACGTGGGAAGTGGTCGAGACGGTGCGCAAGTACTTTGTATTTGCCTGACGCCTGGGACGGAACACCCTACATAGGATCAGATAAATCCTGCCCTTCTTCAAACAAGTCCTAGACCGAGTCAGAAGGGTTTACAGCAACCTGCGATGAGCTTCACCCCTCTCACGCAGGCTGCATAAATGAACTTAATAACCAAAGTATCCGCGTTAACCTTCTGCCTATTTATTACGCCCTACGCACTCGCTGACTTCATCAGTGACAGCACCGGCAAGCTTGAACTGAAAAACTTTTACTACAACCGCGACTACCGCGACCCCCAGGCCACACAGTCCAAACGGGAAGAGTGGGCGCAAGGTTTCGCCTTGCAACTCGAGTCGGGGTTTACCGAAGGCACCGTAGGTGTAGGTGTCGACATGCTCGCCATGGCGGGGTTCAAGCTCGACTCAAGTGCGAGCAGAACCCGATCCGGCCTGCTGCCCGTGCGTGATTCCGGCAAAGCCGAAGACAGCTACGGCGAAGTCGGCGTTACGGCCAAACTCCGGGCGTCGAACAGCACGCTGAAAATCGGCACACTGGTGATGCCGCCATTACCGTTCCTGGAAAAAAACATCGGGAGTTTGCAGCCGCAACTCTTCAGAGGCGCCTACCTGCGCTCGCAGGAAGTGCAAGACCTGACGCTGGACCTGGGCAGAATCACCCACGTCAATCAACCCAGTTCCACCCACTATGAAGCGTTGGGTGTCGGCACAGGCTCACGCAAGAACATTGTTGTACGCGGGAAGAATCAATCGAATGCGTTCGACTTTGCGGGTGGCAGTTACGTGTTCAACAAACAACTTACCGGCAGTTACTACTACAGCGCACTGGATAACCTCTACACCCAACACGCATCCACCCTTCAGCACACCTACCCAGTGGCAGAGAACCAAAGCCTGAAAAGCGAACTGCGTTACGCGCGCTCCGTCGATAACGGCGCTACCAATATCGATAACACCGGCTTGGGTGCATTGCTGACTTATACGTGGGGGTCGCATAAATTTGGCGGGGCTTACCAAGCCATGTCGGGCAAGACGGGGTATGCGTCCATCAGAGGCAGCTTCCCCTCGCTGGTAAACTTTTTCCAATACAGCGATTTCGCCAATAAAGACGAAAAGTCCTGGCAACTTCGCTACGACTACGACTTTGCGTCACTCGGCGTTCCCGGCCTTTCGCTGTTTACCCGCTATGCCTCGGGCAGCAACGCGGACCTGGGCCCTGGGCGTTCAGACGGGCGCGAGTGGGAACGGGATATCGACGTGACCTATGTGTTCCAGAACACGACCCTGAAAAACGTAAAAGTGCGCTTGCGCAACGCCATGGTGCGTTCCAACTTTGAAAGGGATGTGGACGAAACCCGCTTGATCGTCAGCTACGAACGGCCACTGTGGTAACGCTCGCCCTGCGCAAAAACCCGAGAGCCCGCGCAAGGCGGGCCCTCGGAAACGCCCCTACTTGGGCTTGCGATAGCTGTTGATGATCGCCGAGAAGTCCTTGCCACCTTCCCCGCGCTGGCTCATCGATTGATACAACTGCTGGGCCACGGCACCGAGAATCACCGGTTGCTTGGCCTGGCGCGCCGCTTCAGTGGCCAGCCCCAGGTCCTTGAGCATCAAATCGGCACCAAAACCACCGGTGTAACCCCGCGACGACGGCGCGGTTTCAATCACACCCGGCCACGGGTTGTAGGTGTCGGAACTCCAGCAGCGCCCGGTGGAGCTGTTGATGATCCCGGCCAGCACTTGGGTGTCGATGCCCAGTGCGTCGCCCAAGGCCATGGCTTCGCTGACGCCGACCATGCTGATGCCCAGCAGCAGGTTGTTGCAGATCTTGGCGATCTGGCCGGTGCCGACGTCGCCGCAATGCACGATGTTACGGCCCATCTGCGCCAGCACCGGTTGCAGGGTGGCGAACAGTTCCGGGGTGGCGCCGACCATGAAGGTCAGCGTCCCTGCCTGGGCGCCGCCGGTACCGCCGGAGACCGGGGCGTCGGCCACCACAACACCTTGCTTGGCCGCCGCGGCGGACACATCGCGGATGGTTTGCGGGTCAATGGTGCTGCAATCCACGGCCGGTACGCCTTTGCCGATCCCGGCAAGCACGCCGTCTTCATTCAGCCACACGCTGCGTACATGAGCCGCCGCCGGCAGCATGGTAATCACCAGCTCGGCGTCTTTCGATGCATCGCGTGGTGAGTCGCTGATGGTGCCGCCCAACTCGGCCAACTCTTTGAGCACGGCCTGGTTCAAGTCGAACAGGTTCAGCGCGTGCCCGGCCTTGATCAGGTTGCGAGCCATGGGCGCGCCCATGTTGCCCAAGCCGATAAATGCAATCTTCATGATCGTCTCCCCCAATCAGCGCAGGTTGATGGTGGTGTTGACGCCATCGTTGACCGTGTCGTCGTCGAACCAGCGGCTCGTCACGGTTTTGGTCTGGGTGTAGAACTGCACCACTTGCTTGCCGTACGGGCCCAGATCGCCGAGCTTGGAGCCACGCGAACCGGTGAAGCTGAAGAACGGCACTGGCACTGGGATCGGGATGTTGATGCCGACTTGGCCTACATCGATTTCACTCTGGAACTTACGCGCCGCCGCGCCGCTTTGGGTGAACAGGCCGGTGCCGTTACCGAACGGGTTGGCGTTGACCAGCGCGATGGCCTCATCAAGGGTCGCAACCTCCAGCACCACCAGCACCGGGCCGAAGATTTCCTGGGTGTAGATCTGCATGTCCGTGGTCACGCCCGAAAACAGGGTCGGGCCGACAAAATTGCCTTGCTCGAAGCCCGGCACCTTGATGTCGCGGCCGTCCAGCTCCAGCTTGGCGCCTTCTTTCACGCCGCTTTCGATCAGTTCCAGAATGCGCGCCTTGGCACGTTTGGAAATCACCGGGCCAACATCCGTACCGGCTTCGCTGCCGGCATTCACTTTGAGCTTTTGCGCCAACGCTTTCAGATCAGGCAGCCATTGCTTGGCCGCGCCCACCAGCACCACCACCGAGGTGGCCATGCAACGCTGGCCCGCTGCGCCGAAACCGGCACCGACCAGGGCATTGAGGGTGTGTTCGCGGTTGGCATCCGGCAGCACCACGGCGTGGTTCTTGGCGCCCATCATCGACTGCACACGCTTGCCGTGTTTACCGGCCAGGTCATAAACGTGAGTGCCCACGGCAGTCGAGCCGACGAACGAAACGGCCTTGATGTCTTTGTGGGTGCACAACGCATCCACCACATCCTTGCCGCCGTGCACCACGTTGAGCACGCCAGCCGGCACTCCGGCTTCCAGCGCCAGCTCCACCAACAGCATGGTTGATAACGGGTCTTGCTCGGACGGCTTGAGGACGAAAGTGTTACCGCAGGCAATCGCCATCGGGAACATCCACAGCGGAATCATCGCCGGGAAGTTGAACGGGGTAATACCGGCGCACACGCCGATCGGTTGGCGCAGGGTGTAGGTGTCGACGCCTCCGGCGACGTTTTCAGCGAATTCGCCCATCTGCAAGGTGCCGATGGAGCACGCGTGTTCGACCACTTCCAGACCACGGAAAATATCGCCCTCGGCATCGGCAATGGTCTTACCCTGCTCGGCGCTGAGGACCACGGCGATGCGTTTGGAATGTTCACGGATCAAGGCTTGCAGCTTGAGCATGATGCGCATGCGCGCGCCGATTGGCGTCAGCTTCCAGGTCTGGAAGGCTTGATGGGCAGCGTCGATGGCCGCATTGACTTCATCGGCGGTAGCGAAAGGGACTTTGGCCAGCACTTGCTGGGTGGCCGGGTTGACGATGTCTTGCCAGTGGGTGGTCTTGGACTCGACCCATTCACCGTTGATCAACAACTTGACCTGTTGCACGGAAATATCGGCAGAAGCGTTCATGTGGTCTCCAAATCTTATATTTATGCAGAGAACCAAGGCGTTGAATCGCCTTGAAGAATGAGGCGTTCGGACTGTTTTTGGAGTATAGATGTGCAAACTTCTAATAAGAACGCACATAAAAGCCGGTCCAATATGCAAAAAAACATCACCTCGCTAGGCTCCCTGAATTGGGATGACCTGAAGTTTTTCCTCGAAGTCGCCCGCACCCGCAAGGCCAGCGTCGCCGCCAAACGCCTGGCGGTGGACTACACCACTGTGTCGCGGCGCATCAGTTCACTGGAAGTGTCGCTCGGCACGCTGCTGTTCGAAAAATCCCGGACCAGCGGTTTTGTGCTCACCACCGAGGGCCAGCGTTTGCTGGGTTATGCGGAATCCATCGAAAGCACGCTGCACATGGCGTGCGAGCAGGTTTCCGGCTCTGGCGTGGCATTGTCGGGCCACGTGCGCATGGGCTGCACCGAAGGGTTTGGCAGCTTTTTCGTGACCCCGCAGCTGAGCCATTTCGTCGACACCTACCCGGCAATCTCGGTCGACATCCTGCCCCTGCCCCACTTCATCAGCCTGTCCAAACGCGAAGCCGACATCGTCATCGCCCTGGAACGCCCGGAACACGGGCCGTACGTGTGCTGCAAACTGTGCGACTACAAACTGCAGCTGTACGCGACCCAGGACTACCTCGACCAACACCCGCCCATCCAACGCCCGGCGGACTTGGCCGAGCATCCATTTATCAGCTACGTGGATGACTTGGCGTTCAGTTCGGAGCTGCTGTACCTGGCGAATGTAGTGCCCGGCGCCAGCGCGAGTTTGCGCAGTACCAGCGTGATTGCGCAGTACGTCGCGGCGCAGCAAGGCCGGTCGATGGCGATATTGCCGTGCTTTTTGGCGGCGCAGGATCCGCGGTTGTTGCCAGTGTTGGGGGAGCAGATTGCGATTACGCGGCAGTTTTGGATGTATTGCCGCGAGGATCTGAGGAAGTTGAAGCGGATTACGTTGTTGTGGGACTACATCAGGGAGGTGACGGAGCAGAACGCGGGGTTGTTGATGGGGGAGACGCGGGAGATGCGGTTTGCGGATTAAAGGGCCATCAACGACGATTCGCTTTAATTTGCAGGACGTTTCCTAGAGACTCTCTGCCCTATTGCGCCTTACTGTTTGGGTCACTAGCCTCCTGACTTCGCTGCACATCAGCGATCGGGTTTAGCGATCCGGGTTTCAGGCGTGACACTGCCCTCAACAGTAATAGCTGACGTCGTCAGCTTTTAGCGTTTTATGGCGGCTGTGTGCGGGAGACTCTCGAGTCTACCCGGGATGCGCTCTGGCCCGGATCGCTAACCTGCACACAGCTGCCACCCTCTTCATGTTTAGCGATGTGATGTGGCAGCTCTACTTCAGCAGAGAGCAATCATCATGAGCAAAATCGTCCCCGACCCACCGCTTTCCTCCATCACCACCCTCGGCGTCGTCACCTTTGGCGACTACGGCGAAAACCAAAAACCGCTGTTCCGTGTCAACTCCGGCATGCCAATTGAGCAAGCCCTGGAACACGCCTCCACCCTGCTTTTTTACTCCAAGAAACTCGCCATGGAAGCGGCCATGGATGTGCGCGGCGAGCAATACGCATGGGCCGCGCATTACCTGTGTGAGATGGGCAAGGCCGTGGTGGATGACTTGACGCAGGCGATGACGCCAGCGGGCTAAACGCCAGATCGTTCCCACGCTCTGCGCTCATCGTTCTACACAAGTCTCGATGAGCGCACGCTGGGCTTCTAACGCAATTACAAATTCGCGTATTCGTTGCATCCCGATCCACATTGATTTTGGACCGGGAGGGCCGTCATTTTTACGCCCGAGGTAGCCTCCCAAACTGGTTACCAACAAAACCATTTCACCTAGAGAGGGGGGCTCAGAAGGCGGCGGGCACCGTTTAACCACGATGTAGGCTGCCTTCCACTCCGAAACGTCGAATACCATCTCGCAACTTAAGTCCGGACACGTGCGTCCCAGCATCAAGCTGTACAACACTCGCCACGTCGTAATCAGATACAAGCCAATACATGGCAGTAACCTTTCCTCGGTTTCCAATTGCAGGCGGCTGACTTGACAGCCATTTTTCAGCACGTTGAAAAACACCTCAATAGACCACCGAACGCCATACCACTCCACGACAGTGCTGGCTTGCTCAAGCGTGCTGACCGGCAAGCTGGTCAGCAGCAACCACTCCAGCGGCTCGGCGCCCTCTATAACGTTTTCTTCGCGAGCTAAAACCCCATTAATCGTGACGTCGGGCAATTTGTAGCCAGGTCTATCGGGCGCTCGCAACGTCACCGTGGCTGTACGCAACGTAATATCAGCCAGTCGTGCCGGACGTTTAGGTCGCGCTCTTACTTCAACCTTGAGCGTCCCCAATGACGGTGCCTGCTCTAATGCCGACCACAATTTCTCACTTTCAGGCTCCAACAGGCGCCGATCTTGAGCCCCCCGCACGATCCATTGAGCTCGTGTATCCGGGCTGAACTCTTGATAATCAACAAACCATTCGTACAAGTCGCCCTCAGCATCAGCCAAGTTGACGACCAGATTGTTCGGTATTTGTCCGGCAATCGCGCAGCTGGTCTGATAACTATCGATCCAACGCTGACTTTCTTTCTCCACAATCCCTTTGTCTCGCCGCTCTTGGCGTGGGCTCGGCGTATCGCGGCTCCACCATTGGGCGTCGACGACGCCCAGACAAATACGTTCGGGGGTAAACGCAACCGTGGGATGCAAGCGCCGGGAGTGTTTTTTCTGCGCCTTGAGGGTGCCCATCCCTTTGGGCCCAAGGTTTACCCATTTATCCATCTCGGTTGTGTCTTGAACCAACAGCACCACGGGGCTGCTTTGCATTCGCTCAAGAGTCGCGTCCTGATGAGGTTGCAGCACTTTCTGGAACGTGACTTTTTCATTATCAAGGAACCGATAAGCGGCCATCGTTTCAGCCAGCCCCCGGCAAGCCGTCGGAATACTGTTGCTTGGGTGATCGGCCAAGCGCCCCAAAAAGCTAGCCAGCCTAGCGTTGAGGCGTTTGTCACCCAAGTCCGCGGTAATCATTTCGTCCTGTGCCCAGTTCAATCATCGTTCTCCATTTCTGTCCCAAGTTAAAAATACCTCGAAAACAGAGTTATGTAGAACGATGAGCGCAGAGCGTGGGAACGATCGGAGAGCACTTTTACCACTTTAGATCGCGCCAACCCCGGCTATTTGCGGATGCCGAACCCGAACTTCCCGCAGAAACTCGCCCGCGCTGATCTTGAGCCAATCAATCAAGCGAGCGATATCCGGTTCCGACTCTCGTCCGTTTCGGCAAATGATGTAGTAAGCCGCTGGCGACATCATCACAGGGCTATTTAACGCAACCAACGCGCCGTCTTCCAATTGGTCATACACCAACGCAGTCCTGCCCAGCGCAATCCCTCCGCCCTTCACCGCCAGGCTGATCGCCAGGCTCGAATCCGGAAATCGCGGCCCGTGGTGATAAGGCGGCGCCGCCAGCCCCTGGAACGCAAACCAGCTTTCCCACCCTGGGCACACCTGATCGTCCACACGATGAATCAGCGTGTACCGGGCGACATCCTCCAGCGCAATATCACCCTTCAACCGCAGAAACTCCGGCGAACAAACCGGGAACACCGCGTCGCGCATCAGCAGTTCGACATGATGATCCGGGTACTCACCGTACCCCATCACCACCGCAACATCGTATTGATGTGCCTCCAGGCTGGCGCTGCTCATGTCGGCGCTGGTCAACACCAGATCAAGGTTGAACGAGGCCTCAGTGTGAGAGCCATGCATTCTGGGGATCAACCACGTCGAACAGAGGGAAGACGTGCATGAGAGGTACAACGGCTGGGATTTACCGGGATTGAGTGAATGCAGCACCCCGTCCAGCGTCTTGAAAAACCCGTCGGTTACCGGCAACAAAGCCTGCCCCGCCACCGTCAGATTGACGCCACGCGAGTGCCGCTCAAACAACTGCACGCCCCACCACTCCTCCAGGCCTGCAATTTGATGACTGATGGCACTGGCGGTGAGGCTGAGTTCAGAGGCTGCGCGCGCAAAACTACCGGTTTGCGCAGCGCTGACGAACGCTTGAAGCATCGGTGTAGGAGGCGGACGCTGGGCCATCAGGTGCTCACTTTGATCAAGATGATCCCGCAAACTATGACGAATGCCGACAGCATCCGTCGCCAACCGAACCGTTCATGAAAGAACAGCGCGGCAATAATGGCGCCGATAATAACACTGGTTTCCCGCAGCGCTGAGACCTTGGCGACTGCGTCCAGCGACAACGCAAACAACACCAATCCGTAAGACGCCAGGTAAAACACGCCGCCTAATAGGCCGACTCGCCAATGCCCACGTATTGCTTGAGCCAAGGCTGAGCGCTCTTTGGAGAACGCCAGCACCGGGATCGGAATACTCTGGAACACCGTCAGGTAAATGATGTACTGCAGCACCGTCTCACTGGCTCTTACACCTTTGGCATCGACCACCGTGTAAGACGCAATAAACACACCGGCGCACACCGCCATGAGGATCGGCTTGAACATCTGCGCCGTCATCCTGCGCACAAAGGTCAGGCTGATAATCCCCACACAAATCAGCAGCACACCCGTTAGTGCCTGGGGTGACAATTGTTCATGCAGCAGAAAGTAGGAAAACAGCGCGACTAATACTGGCGGCATCCCACGCATCACCGGGTAGACTTGGCCGAAGTCACCCGTTTCGTACGCTTTGATCAGAAATAGCCGATAGACCGTATTGAGCACCACGGAGACGAGGATATAACCCCCTACCTCCAGGCTCGGCACACTGACAAACGGCAACGCCAGTAGGCATATCACCAGCGCGGTGCCATCGACCATGGCCAAGGTCATGAAGCGACTGCTACCGGCGCGGACTACGGCATTCCAAGTGGCGTGCATAAAGGCAGAGATCAAGACCAGCGTGATCGCGATATCGGAGTTTTCCATGGGGCTCGGCTTGTTCTTTTGGATCGATGAGGGCTTCGAATGTTTAGCAGGCCGTGTCTGAAACCTCGCTCATCTCAGGTATCGAGATAGCGTTCAAGAAAAGTCGAAATGCACAGCCTTGGGTGCACTTTTCGATAGGGCTAACCGTTCCAACTGATCGATCACCGTCGCATTTCGGAACGTAACTTGGCTCTTCGAATCTCGGGCCGCAATTGCCTGACTCTCACGTTGCAATGCCGAGAACATAGACGAATCAACTGTTACGTCGGCCCCGGAATAAATCAAAGCAAGTACCTCAGGGTTACTGATAGTCATTGGCTGCTTTTCCCGAGAGCTATCACCCAAGGCTGTTGAACGGCTGGTTACCTCTTGGCTGAAACTACTGACATTTACGTTCATCGAAACTCTTTACGTTGGTTAGTTAGAACGGCCATTTAACTAAGCCCACCACTTGCGAAAAAGCGAAAGCTCATCAGCTTAGCCATCAAAATTCGTCATGGATGTGTGGGGCGAGCAATACGCATGGGCCGCGCATTACCTGTGTGAGATGGGCAAGGCCGTGGTGGATGACTTGACGCAGGCGATGACGCCGAGCGCCTAAGCGAACACTGTAGCAAGCACACTGCAAAATAAATGTGGGAGCGGGCTTGCTCGCGAATGCGGTGGGTCAGGCAATAAATCATTGGCTGAACGACCGCCATCGCGGGCAAGCCCGGCTCCCACATTTGAGCGGTGGCGGGCGCGAAATTTTGGTTTGACGCAAATGAGTGTGGGAGCTGGCTTGCCTGCGATGGTGGTGGGTCAGCCAGATTATCTGCTGCTGATACACCGCATTCGCGAGCAAGCCCGCTCCCACATTTTTGGACTGTGGCGGGTGCAAAATTTTGGTTCGCCGCAAATGAGTGTGGGAGCTGGCTTGCCAGCTCCCACATTTTGAATGCATTTCAGATTTAGATCGTTCCCACGCTCTGCGTGGGAATGCCGCCCTGGGCGCTCTGCGTCCGCTTTGAAGTCGTGACGCAGAGCGTCACAGGATGCATTCCCACGCGGAGCGTGGGAACCATCGGCGGCTGAAGTGCTTAGTCCGCGATCACCACAATCGACACGCGCCGATTCTCGGTGCGCCCGGCCACTGTGGTGTTAGGCGCCACCGGTTCGCTGCTGCCCAGGCCGCGCAGTTGGATGTTTTCTTCTTTCATGCCCACACCGGTCAGCACGTTGCCCACGCTTTTGGCGCGGCGCAGGGACAGTTGCTGGTTGTAGGTTTCCTTGCCCGAGGCGTCGGTGTGGCCGTCTACACGCACGCGGTCAATGCCGGCGCCTACCAGGGCCTTGCCGATGCGTTCGACGATGTCGGTGCTGGCTTTGTTGAGGTTTTCAACGTCGCTGCCGAACAGCACTTTGCCCGACAGGCCGAAGGCCCAGCCTTCGTCGGTGAGTTCGAAGCCTTGTTGTTTGAGCACCGCGACTTGGGCCGGGGTCAGGCCTTTGGGTGGGGGCGTCTGGCAGCCGCCGAGGGCAAGGAATGCCACCAGTAAGGTAATAAACATAAAACGCGCGGTCGAGAACAAGGGATCAACTCCTGTGGTTAACATTGGCGGCGGTGGGCTCCAATTCCGCCGTTTGCTGGCCGCCCTGGGACAAACGTTTGGCCTGGTACATCGCCGCGTCAGCGGCATTGAGCAAGGTGCCAGGGGTGGCGCCATGATCGGGATAAACGGCAATGCCGATACTGAGGGAGGTCAACACTTGGGTGTTGCCAGGCAGTGGGATCGGCTTGTCCATGCTGGCGATGATCTTGTCGGCGATGCGCTGCGCATCTTCGAGTTTGTGCAGCGGCGCCAGCAGCACCGCGAATTCATCGCCGCCCAGGCGCGCCACCAGGTCATCTTCACGCAATTGCGCGCGCACGCGTTCGGCGACAGCGACCAGCACTGCATCACCGGCGGCGTGGCCGAAGTTGTCGTTGATGTCTTTGAAGCGGTCGCTGTCGAGGAACAGCACGGCCACCCGCTCGTTGATCTTGGCGGCACTGCGCAGGGCGCGAATCAGCCGGCCTTCGAAGAAGGCGCGGTTGGGCAGGCCGGTCAGGCTGTCGTGGCTGGCCTGGTGGGCGAGGGTTTCGTTTTCACTTTGCAGGTGGCTTTGCCAGGCTTCCATCTCGCCGAGCAGGGCATTGAAGTCGCTGCCCAGGCTGTCGAGTTCGGCGATCTGTGCCGGTGGCACGCGCCGGTCAAAGTCGCGCTCGCTGCGGGCGGCGTGGGCCACGGCGGCGAGGCTTTGCAGCGGTCGGGTGATGCCCAGCAACAAACGCCGCGCCAAATACAACGCCACCCAGGCGCTGAGGGCGGTACAAATCACAATCCCGGCCAGGCCGCTGAGCAGGAAGCGCAGCAGGCTACCGCCATGGCCGACCAGATGAATGCTGCCGACGGGTTGCCCTTGGTGCAAAACCGGCTGGCTGATGGGCTGTTCGAGCAAGGTGTGCGCCACTGCCAGTTCAACCCGCGACAGCATCCCGGTATCCGGTCGCACCCAGTGCGCGAGCAACTTGCCACTGTCATCGAATACTTCGGCCTGGGCCACCTCTTCAGTCGACGCAATCAGGCTCAGCGCTTCGGTCGCGGCGGCGCTGTCGTCGAACACCACCGCCGCTTCCACGGTGTAGTTGATGGAGCGCGCGATCAAGTGCAGGTTGTGCTCGGCATAAACGCGCAATGCCAGCACGCCGAGCAGGGTCAGGGACACGCTGGCCAGGGTCACGGCGACCAACGCCAGGATCAAATGCCCACGGCCGATGACCGAACGTAACGTCGGCCGCGCTTTTGGAGTGCTCATGGCGCTGGCGCTCGACGACGCGACAGTTGCAACACGCTGGGGTGAATGCGCACGCCACTGCGGGCGACGGAGTCCAGGTTGACCTCGAACGACACCTGCTCATCACCCACGCGCAGGCAGAACAGGCTGCCCACGGTGCATTGGTCGCCGCCTTCGCTGATGCTGAGCACCGGGTGGCCAATCAGCGACGCGAACAGCCGAGTGCGCTCATCGGCGGAGAGTTTGCCGATGTACACGGCGTCGCAGGCACTGACGATGTCCGGGTGATCGGCCAGCAGGCGCTGCACCACCACTGGGCGACCGGTGGCCTGGGTGGTGCCTTTGATCAGATCATCGGTGTATTGCGTGGGGCCGACGATGCACAGCCGCAGTTGCGCAGGCTCCACCGGCCAGCGCGCGTAACTGAGAATGCCGAGTACCACTTGGGTGACTGCCTGGGCGCGGTGGTCCGCCGGGCTAGGCGTTTGCGCATAGGCAAACGGCGCGAGCAGGCACAGAACCGCCACCAGTAACATGCGTCTCCAGCTCAAACTACGCTCTGTGGGCGAGACGGCCACGGTCATTGCAGCAATTCTCTCAGGTGTTTTTTCAAGGTGATGCCGCAACGATAGCACAGCAACGGAAAACCCCGCGAAGAGCCGACTTCGCGAGATCCGCTATTTTTTCAGAAAAATCAGACAACTGAATCAGAAATATTTCATGACCGATCAGTCAGTTTTAACAGCTGGCACGTCCAACTCCAGCATTAACCCGCTCAAGCGTTTGACCTTGCGCCGCACCGCCTCTTCAAACACGCCGCCACGCGGCTCGATCAGGCTGAACCAGCGCTTGGCACGGGTGATACCGGTGTAGATCAGTTCTTTGGTCAACACCGGGTTCAGCGCATCCGGCAGGATCAGCGCGGTGTGGGTAAATTCCGAGCCCTGGGATTTGTGCACGGTCATGGCGTACACGGTTTCCACATCATTCAGACGGCTGGGCAGCACAAAACGTACGCCGCCTTGCCCATCGTTGCGTGGGAAGGCCACGCGCAGCACCTGGGGGCCGCCGTCGCTTTCGGGCAGTTTGAGGGCGATGCCGATGTCACCGTTCATCAAACCCAAGCCGTAATCGTTGCGGGTCATCAGTACCGGGCGGCCTTCGTACCATTGGTCGTCGCCTTCGATCAGCCGCACTTTGCGTAAGGCCGCAGTGATGCGCACGTTCAGGCCTTCCACACCCCAGGGGCCTTTGCGCACGGCGCAAAGCAGTTGGAAGGCGTCGAAGGCTAGCAGCAATTGTTGCGCCCAGTGGGTCCAGGCCAGGTCTTCGCGCGGGGTGTCGAGGGCTGGCCGTGCGCTTTGCAGCAGGTTGAGGTAATAGCGATAGCCCTGGGCATCGTCGCCCTGCCCGTCCAGTACCAGGCGCTCGAGGGCGTGGTCGTGCTCGCCCTTGAGGCTGAGGCAGAACAGGTCGTCGTGGCTGCGCGCAGCCAGCAGTTTGCGCGCATTTTCGGCGTTTTGCTGGTTGACCCAGCGCGCCAGTTGGCCGATGCCGCTGCCCTCACCGAAACGCCGCGAGTAGCGCAGCATCACCACTTGCTGGGCCAGTGGGTGGCTGGCGTCGAGGTCTTCGTGCAGACCGCTGGCACTGAGGTCTTCGCCGCTGACCGCTTGTAGCCATTGGCGCGTGTCGGGGCTGTACCAGCCTGCTTCGGCGTCGCGGCACAAATCGCCGAGTACGGCGCCGGCCTCCACCGAGGCGAGTTGGTCTTTGTCGCCCAGCAACACCAAGCGTGCGTGGGGCGGCAAGGCGTCCAGTAGATTGGCCATCATTTCCAGGTCGATCATCGAGGCTTCGTCCACCACCAGCACATCCAAGGGCAATGGGTTGCCGATGTGATGGCGAAAGTGCCGCGTGCCAGGGCGACTGCCCAGCAGGCGGTGCACGGTGGTGACCTGGGTCGGGATTTTTTCGCGCACGCCGTCCGGCACATTCAGCGAGAGCACTTGCTGGCTGATGGACTCGGTGAGGCGTGCGGCGGCTTTACCGGTGGGTGCGGCCAGGCGGATGCGCAACGGGCTGCCGGCTTCCACGGCGGGGGCCTGCAACAGCGCGAGCAGGCGCACTACAGTGGTGGTCTTGCCCGTGCCGGGGCCGCCGGTGACGATGCTGAAGGCTCCGCGGGTGGCCAGGGCGCAGGCGAGCTTTTGCCAGTCAATCACGCCGTCGGGCGGCGGTTGGTTGAACAGGCTATTCAGGCGTTGCGGCAGGTCGGCGCCCACGGTTTCCTGAGTCGCCAGACGTATGCGCAAGGCTGTGTCGATGCGCCGTTCGTAGGTCCAATAGCGGCGCAAGTACAGGCGTTTGCCGGACAAGACTAATGGGCGGCTTTGGGCGGACTCGCTGCCATCGACGGCCAGGGCAACCAGCTGACTGGCGGCCAGCGCATGGCACCAATGGGCGCCGTCGAGACCGTCGAGCAGTTGCGACGGCAGCAGCATCGCGCCGGTTTGCAGGTCGCCTTCGGGTGGCAACGACAGGGCGAAATCCGGTGCTTTGAGGGTTTCGAACAGATCGAGGCAGACGTGACCATGGCCCAGTTGGTGGCTGGTCAGCGCCGCTGCCAGCAGCACCAGCGGGTCGGCCTGCGGATCGAGTTCGTGCAGGAAACCGACAAAGGCCTTGTCCAACGCGCGCAACCAACCCCGGTCAACCCAGCGTTCCAGCAGTTGCACCAGGTCGGCGGCGTGGCTAAGAGGCACTAACGCCTCAACCGGTAACGGCGACAGGCTCATAGCAGCACTCCTTGTTCCCAGGCGGGCTCAACCTTGGGTGGTATGGGTTTGCCCTGGAACAACAGGTCCAAGCCTTCGATCAGTTCCCGAGGTGGCCGGGTGAAATACGCGCCTTTGCTCACCGATTGAGTGCCGCGCAGGAAAACATACAGCGCCCCGCCGACGTGGCGGTCGTAGTCGTAATTGGGCAGGCGTGCCTTCAGTTGGCGGTGCAGGGCCAGCAGGTAAAGCACATATTGCAGGTCGTACCGATGCTCGAGGATCGACTGTTCCATGGCGTCCAAGGTGTAGGCCGAATCGTCGGGGCCCAGCCAGTTGGATTTGTAGTCGGCCACGTAATAGCGGCCGTCGTGTTCAAAAGTCAGGTCGATAAAGCCTTTGAACATGCCGTTGAGCAGCACCGGTTCGGCGGCAACGCGGGACACGCCGTTGTGGGTGTATTGGCACACCAGCTTGTCGAGGGCGAGCACGTCGACTTTGTGGCTGGCGAACCAGAACTCCATTTCGATCTGATACTGCTGCAGGCTGCTCAGGGTGATGTGATCGTTATCCACAGGCAGCGGCGTTTGCAGCAGGTGGCCCAGCCAACCGCTGAGGGTGACGATCCAACCTTCCCAATCGCGCCGATTACAGCGCGCGCCCACGGCTTTTTCGATGGCCTCGGGCGTAACGGTGAAGCCCTCCTCGCCCGCCCATTCCAACAGGCCGTGAAGGAAGGTGCCGGGGTTAGGCCCGCGTGGGAAACGGTGAATGTCGCCGCCGGACGCTGCCACTTCACGCGGGGCGTCGGGGTCGAGGCGTTCGTCATCGAACAGCTTCTGGGCTTGTGGGCTTTCCGGCGCTTCGAGGGGCGCGGCGCTCATGCTGTCGCCAATACGCAATGCGCTGTAGGAGGCGATCCACCAGTTTTCAGCGGCCTTGCGCTTGGGCAGCAACGGCGCGAGCAAGGTGGCTTCATTGCGCGGCGGATGGAACAGGCTGCTTTGTGCGTCGGGCACGGGGGCGTAGTGGATGGCGGCGCAGCCTTCCTGCAGGTCGAGCAACCAGCGCGCCAGAGCAGCGGATTCGCCCAACGATGTACCGGCGCCGAGCAAGTAACCCAGGGCTGACAGGTGCAATACCGAACTGCTGTTATTGCCGCGCTTGAGGTCGGCAATGCCGAGCCAGCACGCATGTTTGGCGCGCGTGAGGGCAACGTAGAACAAGCGCAAGTCTTCGGCCAGGCGCTCATCGTCAGCCTGGGCGATCAACTCGGCGGTGGGCCGCAGGCTGACTTGGGATTTGCCATGCTCGTCGTGGTAATGCAGCGGCAAGCGGCTGCCATCCACCGGCTTGGCCGAGCAGATGAACGGCAGGAAGACCAGGTCGTATTCCAGTCCTTTGGATTTGTGGATGGTCACGACCTTAACCAATTGCTCGTCGCTTTCCAGGCGCAGGATCTGTTCTTCACCGGCCTGACCTGACAGCGCCAGGTGCTCAGCCAGATGGCGGATCAGCGCTTGCTCGCCATCGAGCTCCGACGCAGCCTGTTGCAGCAATTCGCTGAGGTGCAGCAGGTTGGTCAGTACACGTTCGCCGTCACTGCGGGCGATCAGGGTTTGCGGCAGTTTGAAATCATGCAACAGGCGCCGCAGCATCGGCAGCACGCCTTGGCTGCGCCAGATCGCGCGGTAACCACGGAACTGCATCACGCGGGTTTCCCACGCCAGTTCGTCCTGGTTAAGACGCTCCAGTTCCGGCAATGACAGGTTCAAGGTGACGCAGGCCAGGGCGGCGCGCAGGGGGCGCTCGACGTCCGGCTCGGCGCAGGCCTTGAGCCAGGCGAGCAGGTCGTGGGCTTCCTGGGCGGCGAAGACCGAATCTTTGTCCGACAGGTACACGCTGCGCACACCACGGGCGGCCAACTCGGCGCGCACGGCTTGGGCTTCCTTGCCGTCGCGCACCAGGATGGCGATGTCTGACGGCAGTACGCCTTTAAAGCTACCGTCCGCGTGTAAGAAACCTGCGGTGCCTTGTTGCCCGCCGTTGAGCAACTCCACGATTTGCGTGGCGCAGGCGGCAGCCAGGTGTTGGCGATAGACCGCGTTGGAAATCGGCTGATCGGTGGGCAGGTGCCAGAGGTGCATGGCCGGCAGCGTGTGGCCATCGACCTGCAGTTGCTCCTTGCGACCTTGGGACAGCACCGAGTGGAACGGCACCGGGTTGTCGCCATTCGGCTCGCGGAACAGGAACGCGCCACGGCCGGTTTCGGCGCGTTGGAACACGTGGTTCACCGCCTCGACCATCGCGTGGCTGGAGCGGAAGTTGGTGCCCAATGTGTGGTGGCGGCCAGTGGTGGACTGGCGGGCGCGCAGGTAGGTATAGATGTCGGCGCCGCGGAAGGCGTAGATCGCCTGTTTGGGGTCGCCGATCAGGAACAGGCCGCTGTCGAGGTGGTTTTCTTCGATGCGGTAGATGCTGTCGAAGATGCTGTATTGCACCGGGTCGGTGTCTTGGAATTCGTCGATCAGGGCGACCGGGAACTGCTCGCGGATCACACTGGCCAAGCGCTCGCCGCCGTCTGTTTGCAGGGCGGCGTTAAGGCGGATCAGCATGTCGTCGAAGCCCATTTCGGCGCGGCGGCGTTTTTCTTCTTCGAAGCGTTTACCCACCCAGCCGGCGGCGTGTTGCAACACGGCGGCGTCGGGGGTGGGCAACGCGTCGAGGCTGGCTTTGAGGTTGGCCATGGCGTCAATGCCGGGGTGATGCGGTGGCTCGCCCTTCCAGGCTTCGGCCATGCCGTCGGGCGTCAGGCGCGTGAAGCCGGTGCCGATGTCCAGTTGTTCGAGGGTTTCATCAGCGGCCCAAGCGCTGATCTTTTCGAACCAGGGCTCGAAGTACCGCGCTTGCATCTTACGGCCGTCGACAGCTTTGGCAGCCACGGCTTGCAAGCAGATATCGCGCAGCTCGGCGGCCCATTGCTGCCACGGCGCCTTGAGGGTTACCAACGCTTCGCGGCGCTCTTGCAGGCAGGCGTTGATCAGCTCGGCAGGCTCACGTGTTTCGTCGGTAGGCCGTTCGCTGCCGAACAGCGCACGCACGCGCGGCATCAGCGCGGCGGGGCCACTCCAGTTTTTGCGCACCCAGTTGAGCGCGTCGTCGTGCATTGGGTAGCAGAACAGCCGCCAGTAGTCGCGCAGCACTTCGCCGAGCAGGTCGCTGTGGTCGGTTTCCAGGGTTTGGGTGAACAGGCTGCCGCTGTCGAACGCGTGCTCGCGCAGCATGCGCTGGCACCAACTGTGGATGGTCGAGACGGCGGCTTCGTCCATCCATTGGGCGGCGATGTCCAGACGGTTGGCGCAGGCGGACCATTGCTCGGGAAGGTATTCGTCGCGCAGGTCGGCGATCAGCGCATCAGGTTGTTCGATTTCATTGCGAAAGAAACGCGCGGCCTCGGCCAGGCGAATGCGGATGCGTTCACGTAGCTCTTTGGTGGCGGCATCGGTGAAGGTCACCACCAGGATTTGCGGCGGTAACAGTTCGCGGGTGAAGCCGGACTCATCACCACCATGGCCGAGCACCAGGCGCAGGTACAGGGCGGAAATGGTGAAGGTCTTGCCGGTGCCGGCGCTGGCTTCAATCAGCTGGCTGCCTTTGAGCGGGAAGGCCAGGGCTAAAGGTTTACTGATCATGCGCTGGCCTCCTCACTGCTGAGCGATCGCCAGGGGGCGTTGATCAGCGGGCGATACAGGGTTTCGACCCAGCCTTCGAATTCTTCGCTGGCGATGAGCGTGGCGTAGTCGGGGAACTGGCGGGTGAGCGCCGGGGTTTCGCGGCGTTCGCCGTCGGTGGTCAGGCCGTCGCCTTCGTAGGCTTTGCTGGCGGCGGCCTGGGCCTTGGCGGGGTCGGTTTGGCCAAGCCAGGCGAAGGCGGTTTTGACGGCTACCGGGAGGGGTTTGCGCATACCGGTGTGCCAGGCCAGCAGCAGGTTACCGAGGATTTCCTGGGCCGCGGATTTTTCCAGCGGGGCCAGCAGCAGGGTGTCGTCACTGGCGACCAACCCAGTGCTGAGCGGCAGGCCGCAGGCGCAGGCGACGACGTGATTGACCCACGGGCGGATCAGACGGTGCCACTTACGCGTCTTGATCGAGCCGATGCTGTTGGGAATAGTGGTCACGCTTAGCAACCCGCCGTCACTGCGCCGATGCAGGCCGCTGATCCAGCCTTCCAGCTGGATGCCTTGATGCTCAAAACTGATCGGTTCGGCGGTTGTGTGTGGCGTGGGCCAGAGCGCCAATAAGTGTTGGTAGCGTTGCAGCAAATCGGGCAACGGCTCAATCAGTTCGTTACGCAGGCATTCACCGAAACCGACCATCGGCAGCAGGCCGCTGCCTTGCAGGCGCAAGGCTTGGGCGTTGAGGGCCTGACCCACTTGGTCGGGCTGGGCCAATGCAGCGTTCAGCAGACTGTCGCTGAGGCTGTAGCGTTGCAACGCGTCGAGCACGAAGGGTTCTTCGTCGGCCAGCGGGACTTCGGCGGCTTCGAAGAACACTTTCAGACGTTGGCTGAAGAAGTGTTTGACCGGGTTGCGCAGGAAGTCCTGCAACTGGCCGAGGCTCAGGGGTTCTTCCTGGTGGTGCTCTGTCAGTTCGACTTCTGTTTGCGCTGCATCGCGTGCTTCGTGGAGCAGCTGCCATTCGCGGGCGTAGCTGAACAGAGGATCGCCCTCATGGAAGTAGCGGGCACTGAAGGGTTGGAGCGGGTGTTCCTGGGTCATCGCTTCGAGCAGTTCGTGTTTGTCCGTGTTATGCCAGCCGCTGGCGATGTGGTCGCGCAGTTGGCCAATCAGTACTGAGGCCGGGCGGTCACTGTTGTCTCGGATGCTGCGGCCTACCCAACTGATGTAGAGCTGGTCGCGGGCTGACAGCAGCGCTTCGAGCAGCAGATAGCGATCATCTTCGCGACGTGAACGGTCGCCGGGGCGGTAGTCGCTGCCCATCAGGTCGAAGTCCAGCGGCGGTTGCGCGCGCGGGTAATCGCCGTCGTTCATGCCAAGCAGGCAGACGAGTTTGAACGGGATGGCGCGCATGGGCATCAGGGTGCAGAAATTGACAGCTCCGGCGAGGAAGCGCTGGGACAGGCGACCTTGGTCCAGGCCAGCCAGCCAGGCTTCGCGGACTACAGTGAGAGGTAACTCGTCTTGTAGGCCAACGGACTCACAGGTTTCCAGCCAGTCTTCTCTTAATTGTTCGAGTTGGCCCAGGAGGTAGTCGTCGTGTTCGCTGCTGGGCAGGAAGAACAGTTGCATCAGGCGTTGCAGGCGTTCGCCCCACGCTTGAGGGGCTGCCGGTTGGGACAGGGCTTGATGGGCGTCGCTTAGCGCATCGAGCAAAGAAACCAACGGACCGATCAGGGCCGCATCGAGGCCGCCGATTTCGTCGTAGGGTTCGATACCGTCGCAAGCGACACCGGTGCCAACGGCGTAACCCAGCAACATGCGGCGCAGGCCAAATCGCCAGCTGTTTTGTTCCAGTTCATGAGGTAGACCGAGGCCGGCGCGTTGTTCGGCGTTGAGGCCCCAACGGATGCCGGCGCCTTCGATCCAACGGTGCAGCGTAGGCAGGTCGCGCTCTTTAATGGCGAAACGTTCACGCAAGGCGGGAACGTCAAGCAGGTCGAGGATTTCGCTGACGGGGAAGCGGCTGTCCGGGAGTTTGAGCAGGTGCTCGACGGCGATCAGCAAAGGGTCGCGGCCGCGCTGGCCTTGGTCGGTGAGTGTGAACGGGATGAAGCGCGGGTCGTTTCGCTCAAGTTGGCCGAACACGGCGCGAATGTGCGGCGCATAGCTGTCTACGTCGGGGACCATGACGATGATGTCGCGCGGGCGCAACTTGGGATCTGCGCTGAAGCGTTGAAGCAATTGGTCGTGGAGAATTTCCACTTCGCGTTGGGCGCTGTGGGCGATGTGGAAACGGATGGAGTGGTCTTTATTCAGGTCGACAGCGGGCCAGAGCTCGCGTGTTTCGCTGAGTGGGCGCAGTTCCAGAATGTCATCCTGCAACTGGTTGAGCAGTGTGGTCGGTTCGCTTTCGCTGAACAGGTCGATGCGCCCATCACGGAAGGCGGCGCGGTAGCTGTTGGGGTCGTCGTAACTGTCCAGCAGGCTGATGTAGTCGCGACCCTGTTTGCCCCAGGCGGCCAGCAGTGGATGAGCATGCTGGTGCAGGGTTTGCGGGTCGATGGTGACCGGCATGCCGGCTTTGCGCGCTTGGCGTTTGTACTCGTTACGCAGCAGGTCTTTATCCGCGACGATGTCGGACCAGTGATGGCGGCAAGGGTTGTGCACACACAACAGGACCTGGCTGAAACGTGCCAGGCCGGCGAGAGCTTCCAGCGCCTGTGCAGGCAAAGAGGAAATGCCGAAAACAATCACTCGTGACGGAAGGCCTTGGGGGGCTTTTTCAAGGGTGTTGATGCGCTCAATGAAGCGCTGGTGAACACCAGCACGGCTTTCGGCCATGCCCTCTTCACCTACATCCAATAGCAGTGCGCGCCATAGTTCTGCCTGCCAGCAGTTCGCGGGGTTTAGCGGCTTGGATTCGCCGCGACCATTGCGTAATTGGTGACGGCCGGCGGCCCAGTCTTCCAGCCAGTCGGCGCGGTAGACCTGGTATTGGTCGAACAAATCGGCCAGACGTTCAGCCAACTGATAACGCTTGCGCAGATCGGTATCGTGGGTGAGAAAGCGCTGCAGGGGTTCGAAGTGCGGTTGGTCGATAAGCGCCGGAAGCAGGCGCATCAGGCGCCAGGTCAGTGGGGCTTTATCGAGCAGGGACTTGGACGGGATTTCATCTTTGCCCAGGACCATGCGATAGAGCTGCCACATAAAGCTGCCGGGGAGCTGCACATCGATGGCCGCAGCGATGCCGCAGCCGCCGGTGTCGTCCTCTTCCGGGTCTTCAGCCAGGGCAAGCTTGAGCCATTGAGCAATGCCGTTGCTTTGGACCAAGGCAATTTCGTTTTCCAGGGGCGCGAGCGGATAACGGCGCATCCAGCTGACCACCAGGCTGCGCAGTTCGTCCAGGCGGTTGCCGTGAACCACCATGAATCCAGCGCTGAGGGACGTCGCATCCGGCATAACGGCTTCCTTGGGAAAAGCAAAATCGAGGGATGGACTTTAACATTGAAGGTGACTGCAAGCTGCAAGCGAGGCAGCCCGGATTAAGGGGTGGCCACAGGCATGTTTTCGACCGCCCAAAACAAAACCCCTGTTTGCGTTAGCAAACAGGGGTTCTGGAATTTAATCTTGACGATGACCTACTCTCACATGGGGAAACCCCACACTACCATCGGCGATGCATCGTTTCACTACTGAGTTCGGGATGGGATCAGGTGGTTCCAATGCTCTATGGTCGTCAAGAAATTCGGGTACTGAGTCGTGGCTAGATGGCCTCGCTTCAGCAAATTGGGTATGTGATAGCTTTCGGTGTTTGTAAGAGTCGAACTTTCGGTTCATTTCGTCTTCACACACCGCAATCTGGCCTCTTTCGAGTTCACAAATTGCTTGGGTGTTATATGGTCAAGCCTCACGGGCAATTAGTATTGGTTAGCTCAACGCCTCACAGCGCTTACACACCCAACCTATCAACGTCGTAGTCTTCGACGGCCCTTCAGGGGACTCAAGGTCCCAGTGAGATCTCATCTTGAGGCTAGTTTCCCGCTTAGATGCTTTCAGCGGTTATCTATTCCGAACATAGCTACCCGGCAATGCCACTGGCGTGACAACCGGAACACCAGAGGTTCGTCCACTCCGGTCCTCTCGTACTAGGAGCAGCCCCTCTCAAATCTCAAACGTCCACGGCAGATAGGGACCGAACTGTCTCACGACGTTCTAAACCCAGCTCGCGTACCACTTTAAATGGCGAACAGCCATACCCTTGGGACCGGCTTCAGCCCCAGGATGTGATGAGCCGACATCGAGGTGCCAAACACCGCCGTCGATATGAACTCTTGGGCGGTATCAGCCTGTTATCCCCGGAGTACCTTTTATCCGTTGAGCGATGGCCCTTCCATACAGA
>NZ_CP166816.1:5852500-6894081 GCF_059716225.1 Pseudomonas sp. LBUM1640
GCAGAAACTGGTTTTTTCGCGATAAGGCGGGGGATCCGGCGCATGACAGGCGGAATCCGCAGGGCCAAAAGCAGTGCTCCTATAGATGCGTAGATAGCCCACTCTTTCAGATCAGCCCGCACAATCCACAACATATGCAGCAAACCGAGCCCAAGAATCACATACACCAGGCGATGCAGCTTCTTCCAACGACTACCCAACCGACGCTGACTATAGCGATTGGAGGTCACCGCCAACACCAATAAGCAAAGGAAACCCAGCGCGCCCACAATGATATAAGGCCGTTTACGCAGCTCCACCCCAAATTGCGACCAATCAAGACCAAGGATAAAGACGCAGTAAGCTGCCAGGTGCAGCACCACATAGGCAAAACACCAGAGCCCAAGCTGTCGGCGGACGGCAATCCACCCCGCCCACCCGCTGAGCTTCTGCAATGGCGTCATGCCCAGTGTGATCAGCAACAGAATCAACGTCCCAAGCCCCAACCGATCCATCAGCACTTTGCCTGGATCAGGCCCGAGCACAGAACTCCACGCCTCATACAGCCAGAAAAATGGCCATATCGCCGCGGCTATAAAGACGCCAACGCGCCAGATCGGATAGCGCATCAATAGTTCTTCCGCAAATCGAGGCCAGCATAAAGAGAAGCGACCTCATCCGAATAGCCATTGAACATCTGCGTTTCGCGCACATTAGGACTGAACAAACCACTCGGCAACCGACGCTCCCGCGCCTGGGTCCAGCGAGGATGATCAACCGTAGGGTTCACATTTGCATAAAACCCATACTCATCCGCAGCGATACTCTGCCAGGTCGTTTTCGGCTGCTCGCTCACCAGGCTAATCCGCACGATGGATTTCACGCTTTTGAAGCCATACTTCCACGGCACTACCAAGCGCAACGGTGCGCCATTCTGGTTAGGTAGTTCACGGCCATACATACCTACGGCAAGGATCGCCAGCGGATTCATCGCCTCGTCCAGCCGCAGCCCTTCTATATAAGGCCAATTAATCAAGCCGAAACTCGAACGCTGACCCGGCATACTTTTCGGGTCCTGCAGGGTTTCAAAGCGGATGTACTTGGCCTTGGACGTTGGCTCAACTTGCTTGAGCAAGGCTGAAATGGGGAAGCCCATCCACGGAATTACCATCGACCACGCTTCGACACAGCGTAGACGGTAGATGCGTTCTTCCAACTGATAAGGCTTCATGAAGTCTTCCAAGGCATAGCGCCCTGGCTTCCCGACCTCCCCATCAATCACCACGCTCCAGGGCTCGGTCTTGAGTGAGCCCGCGTTCTTCGCCGGGTCCCCCTTGTCCGTACCGAACTCATAGAAGTTGTTGTAATGGGTTGCGTCCTTGAACGGCGTGATGGCTTCGTCTTTTACTGTGACAGCCTGCCACTGGGTATTCGGCAGTTTCTCGGTAAACCAGCCCGGGGCGTTGCCCGGCTCGACGTCGGCGTAACGCGCAGCATCGTCCGCACTGGCCCAACGCGGCAAACTACTGGCAGCCACACCAGCAAGCGCACCACCGAGCAGACTGCGGCGAGAAAGATAGAAGGATTCAGGCGTGACATCCGATTCGTGACATTCGGACGCTTTAGGGATTTTGATTAACATGGCAACTCCGCAGCATTGGAGGACTGATGCACCAATAGACTGCGGAGTATGGCGGACATTACATTAAGGCAATGTTTTGTCGCGGCGCAGGTGCAGCAGGTACTGGATCGGCCCCGAAGCAGCGTACACCAGGAACGCCAGCAGCAGGATGCGCGGCGGATCACTGAACACGACCGCGAACACCAGCACCACCACCAGGATCGCGACGAAAGGCACCCGCCCCTTGAGGTCGAATTCCTTGAAGCTGTTGTACTTGATGTTGCTGACCATCAACATGCCGGCGGCCGCAACCATCAAAGCCACCAGGAACGACATTTTCGAACCCTGGATGCCGTAGTCACTGAATGCCCAGACAATGCCCGCCACCACGCCCGCAGCCGCAGGGCTGGCAAGGCCAATGAAGTAACGCTTGTCGGCAGTGCCAACCTGGGTATTGAAGCGTGCCAGACGCAAAGCGGCCCCGGCGACATAGATGAAGGCAACCATCCAGCCGACCTTGCCCATATCCCCCAACGCCCAGGCAAACGCCAGCAGCGCAGGTGCAACACCGAAGGCAACCATGTCCGACAGCGAGTCGTACTCGGCACCGAAGGCGCTTTGCGTATTGGTCATGCGCGCTACACGACCGTCCAGGCCGTCGAGCACCATGGCCACGAAGATTGCGATGGCAGCAAAACCGAAATACTTGCTGGCACTCGCCGCATCACCCGCCGCGAGTGCACTTTGGGCGCTCATGGAGTTGATGATGGAATAGAACCCGGCAAACAGGTTCGCCGTGGTGAACAGGTTGGGCAGAAGATAGATGCCACGATGCCGGACCTTGCGACCTTCGGCGTCATGCCCTTCTTCGACATGTTCATCGATCGGTAGCAGGCTTTCGGCGTCAGAGGCCTGGTGTGGCTCTTCGGGACGTTCGCTCATGGACTTTACCTTGCAACGGTGTGAAAAAAATTCGACTAATACTTGCGGCGAGTGTTCGCCCGCAAACGATGCAGCTTTATACCAGAACCAGCTCCCCAAACGAAAAAACGCGGCCTAAGCCGCGTTTTCTCGTGATGCGTACGACTTAGTTTTTGGCTTTGTCGACGATCTTGTTGGCACCGATCCACGGCATCATGGAGCGCAGTTGCTCGCCGATGATTTCGATACCGTGAGCGGCGTTGTTACGACGCTTGGCGGTCATCGAAGGGTAGCCGGTTGCGCCTTCGCTGATGAACATTTTGGCGTATTCGCCGTCCTGAATACGTTTCAGGGCGTTGCGCATTGCCTGACGGGACTCGGCGTTGATCACTTCCGGGCCAGTCACGTACTCGCCGTATTCAGCATTGTTGGAGATCGAGTAGTTCATGTTGGCGATACCGCCTTCGTACATGAGGTCAACGATCAGCTTCAGTTCGTGCAGGCATTCGAAATAGGCCATTTCCGGCGCGTAGCCAGCTTCAACCAGGGTTTCGAAACCGGCTTTCACCAGCTCAACAGTACCGCCGCACAGAACGGCTTGTTCGCCGAACAGGTCGGTTTCGGTCTCGTCCTTGAAGGTGGTTTCGATGATGCCGGTACGACCGCCACCAACACCCGCTGCGTAGGACAGTGCAACGTTTTTGGCGTTGCCCGAAGCGTCCTGGTAGATCGCGATCAGGTCAGGGATACCGCCGCCTTTGACGAACTCGGAACGCACGGTGTGGCCCGGTGCCTTCGGCGCGATCATGATCACGTCGAGGTCAGCACGTGGAACAACCTGGTTGTAGTGAATCGCGAAACCGTGGGAGAAGGCCAGGGTGGCGCCCTTCTTGATGTTCGGCTCGATTTCATTCTTGTACAGCGCAGACTGGAACTCGTCCGGGGTCAGGATCATGACCAGGTCGGCAGCGGCAACAGCGGAAGCAACGTCAGTCACTTTCAGGCCATGGGCTTCGGCCTTGGCGACAGTGGCCGAGCCTTTGCGCAGGCCAACAGTCACGTCAACGCCGGAATCTTTAAGGTTGCACGCTTGAGCGTGGCCCTGGGAACCGTAGCCGATGATGGCGACTTTTTTGCCCTGGATGATCGACAGGTCACAATCTTTTTCGTAATAAACTTTCATGAGGTTCCTCTATATATCCAGGCCGTTAGGCCATTCACTAATTGGGTTAGATGCTGAGTACTTTGTCGCCACGAGCAATCCCGGTGACGCCACTGCGTACAGTTTCCAGAATCGAGGCCGTCCCGATCGACTGGATGAAGCTGTCCAGCTTGTCGCTTGTACCGGTCAGTTGAACGGTATAAACGCTGGCGCTCACATCGACGATCTGCCCGCGATAAATGTCGGTTGTGCGTTTGATCTCGGCACGTTGTGCACCCGTAGCCTTGACCTTAACCAGCATCAGCTCACGCTCGATGTGGGCACTTTCCGACAGGTCGACCAGCTTGACCACTTCGATCAGCTTGTTGAGGTTCTTGGTGATCTGCTCGATCACCTCATCGTGACCCACGGTGGTCAGCGTCAGGCGCGACAGGGTCGGGTCTTCGGTTGGGGCCACGGTCAGGCTTTCGATGTTGTAGTTACGTTGCGAAAACAGGCCGACAACACGAGACAGAGCGCCGGGTTCGTTCTCCAGAAGCAGGGAGATAATGTGCCGCATGATTAAGTACGCTCCGTCTTGTTCAGCCACATATCGCGCATCGAGCCGTCTTTGATCTGCATCGGGTAGACGTGCTCGCTGGTGTCCACTTGAATATCGAGGAACACCAGGCGGTCCTTCATGGCGAACGCCTCTTCCATCTTCGGCTTCAGATCTTTCAAATCGGTGATGCGAATGCCGACGTGGCCATAGGCTTCAACCAATTTGACGAAATCCGGCAGCGATTCCATATAGGAATGGGAGTGACGGCTACCGTAGCTCATGTCCTGCCACTGACGAACCATGCCCAGTACGCCGTTGTTCAAGCAGACGATCTTCACCGGAAGGCCGTACTGCAAGCACGTCGACAGTTCCTGGATATTCATCTGGATGCTGCCCTCACCGGTGACGCACGCGACGTCGGTGTCGGGGAAGCTCAGCTTCACACCCATGGCTGCAGGGAAACCGAAGCCCATCGTGCCCAAGCCACCGGAGTTGATCCAGCGGTTGGGCTTGTCGAACTTGTAGTACTGCGCGGCGAACATTTGGTGCTGGCCCACGTCGGAGGTTACAAAGGCATCGCCCTTGGTCACTTCGCACAGGGTTTCGATCACGGTTTGCGGTTTGATGATGCTGCCGTCGCCCTTGTCGTAAGGGAACAGGCCACGATCACCGCGCCATTCATCGATCTGCTTCCACCAGCTGGCGACCGACTCCTGGTTCGGCGTTTCGCCGATGTCCTTCAGTGCCGCAACCATTTCGGTCAATACGCTTTCTACAGGACCCACGATCGGCACATCGGCCTTGATGGTCTTGGAGATGGACGCCGGGTCGATGTCGATATGGATGATCTTGGCATTCGGGCAGAATTTGCTCGCGCCATTGATCACTCGGTCATCGAACCGCGCGCCCACAGCCAGGATCACGTCGGCGTGGTGCATGGCCAGGTTGGCGGTGTAGCTGCCGTGCATGCCGAGCATGCCGACGAACTGGCGATCCGTACCCGGGAATGCGCCGAGGCCCATCAAGGTATTGGTCACCGGCAGGTTGAGCAGTTTGGCCAATTCGGTCAGCGGTGCAGAACCGCCGCCCAGAATCACGCCACCACCCGAGTACAGCACTGGGCGCTTGGCCGCCAGGAGCATTTCTGCCGCCTTGCGGATTTGGCCCGAGTGCCCACGAACGGCCGGGCTGTAGGAACGCAGCTTGGCTTTCTTCGGGAAAATGTATTCGAATTTTTCAGCCGGGTTGGTCATGTCTTTTGGGATATCTACTACTACAGGGCCCGGGCGACCGGACTGTGCGAGGTAGAACGCCTTTTTCATGACTTCCGGGATTTCCGACGCATGCTTGATCATGAAGCTGTGTTTCACGATCGGCCGGGAGATACCGATCATGTCGGTTTCCTGGAATGCATCGGTGCCGACCATGGTGCTCGCGACCTGGCCAGAAATGATCACCATCGGGATGGAGTCCATATAAGCAGTCGCGATGCCGGTAATGGCATTGGTTGCGCCTGGGCCGGACGTTACCAATACCACGCCGGCTTTACCGGTGGCACGGGCATAACCGTCAGCCATATGGGTCGCGGCCTGTTCGTGGCGAACCAGGATGTGGGTAACAGCCGGTTCCTTGAACAGTGCGTCGTAAACATGCAGCAGAGCACCACCTGGGTACCCGTAGATATAGTCGACGCCTTCGTCACGCAAAAAGCGGACGAGCATCTCACCGCCAGATAAAAGCTCCACGTTGTTCACCTCTAAAACGCCAGAATACCGTCCGTTAAAAACCGACGGGTCTTAATAGGTTTACTTCTCAACAGAGCATGAGCGACGGTGGTCGCCGACTACGTCAGCACTGACTGAGCAAGTATTGGGATCGTCCCAAGTGTTGCGGGCTTTTCCCACCCAGCGCGAGGTAACGCGTTGCGGGTGTTACAGGTCGGCGCGGATATGCGCCTCATGATCTGCTGAGCGGGCCTGCTTCTGGCAGTCCCGATACAGCGGACTTTGGATTCTTCTGTTTCAGCCCCTTCAAGTCAAGCAATAATTGCGCTTTTTTCCAACTAAGCGCATGAGAACGCATAAGAAAGGGGTTTGAGGAGGGATAAAACTCGCCTGAATGTCGTCAAGCGGTAGAAATGTGCGCAAGACTGCCGAAAAACCCGGCAGTCAGGCAATTAACGAGCGTCGACGATGAGTTGGTCGAACTTTTTCAGCGCATTACGTAAGCCAAGGCTCTCCAGCGGCCGATCGGCGTAAACCATCTCCGCCATTTCCATAATCCCCGAGGCGTTGGGCAGCGGCAGATCCTGCTCGAGGATCTGCTTCATGCGCACCAGGAAGATCCATTGCAGCCACTGGTGGAAATCCAGGGTATCGACTGAAAAAGGCTCGACGCTGCTGAGCGCCTCAGCGCTGGGACGCACCTCGTCCCACCAGCCTTGCACGCGCAGCTCGCGCTCAATCAGCAATAACTGTTCGGCAATTGCTGGAAAACGCACATCCATCAGAGGCTGACCTTGGCTTTTTGCCGAGCCTGGGCGGCACCGGCAGCATCACCTTGTGCGGCACGTGCATCACCAATCAGGGCCCATAGGTTGGCTTGCAGGTCAGGGCGACCATTGGCCAAGCTCAGGCCACGACGGGCGAACTGTTCGGCTTGTGGCGCATCGCCCTGGGCCATACGCACTTGAGCCAGGCGATACAGCACTTGTGGTTCACGAGGCGCCACGCGTTGGGCGCGCTCGAGGCTCGACGATGCACCGTTCAAATCACCACCAGCCTGTTGCTGCTGGGCGGTGGTCAGCAGCGCCAGCACCGGCCCGTCCAATTGCTCGTCAGCCGACAGGCCGCCAGCGCTGGACGAAGACGGAATGCCGCTCGGCGTCGAAGGCATGTTGTAGGTGCCTTGGTTGACCGGCGCCGTTTGAATCGGCGTGGAATCAACTGGCCCCGACGTGCTTGGCCCTGGGGTCCACGGCTCGGCACTGATAGGTGCCGAAGTCGCGGCACCACCGCCCGGCACCATCACCACCACGCCGGAGTCCTGCGGGATGGTTTGAGCGGTAGCTTGGGCAGGACGCTTGACCACGGTCTGGCGGAAACCGCCGTTGGCCGAGATTCGATCGTTATTCGAGACGGCCGTGCTCGAGTCCACCACGGGAATTGAGCCGCGTTGCACGCTTGAGCAACCGCTGAGCACCGCTAGCGCTGTAATAGCTGGAATCAACCACTTGTTCACTTGAAACCCTCTTTTCTTAATTCATCCAGCCTTTGACCCAATCCATCACCGATTCCGCGTCAGCGGGGGCACTGCCACCGCATGCGGCGCCGGGTGGTGGCTCGCTGCCGCGAATATACGGCATCTGCACCGCGCCCGGACAGTTGGCATCGGAGCCCTGCCCCGTGTGCGGATCAATCCAGGCCTGCACGATGTTGTCCGGTTGCGGCATGTTCAGCGGCAGCGGGTCGGCCTTGCGCATGAAACTGGTCCAGACCTGCAGCGCACCGGTCGCGCCGGTGAACGGCGTCTTGCCGTTGTCGTCACGGCCCAGCCACACCACAGCCAGCACGTCCTGACCGAAGCCGGCGAACCAGCTGTCACGCGAGTCGTTACTGGTGCCGGTCTTGCCCGCCAACGTCAAGTTCGACGGCAGCACGCTGTAGACCGAGCGCCCGGTGCCCTCACGCATGACGCGCTGCATGGCGTTCTGGATCAGGTAGATGGAGCCCGCATCGAAACGCTGCTGAATCTGGAACGGATAACGCTTAAGCGGCTCGCCTTCGGCGGTCAGCACACTGCGAATGCCGCGCATCGGTGTATTGAAACCACCGTTGGCAAGCGTCTGGTACATCGTGGCCACTTCCATCGGGGTCATGGCGCCAGCGCCAAGCAGAATCGATGGGAAGGCCGGAAACTCACGAGTGACACCCAGGCGCGCTATGGTTTTCAACACATTCGGCACACCCACTTCAAGCCCCAGGCGCGAGGTGGAAATGTTGTAGGAGTGCGCAATCCCCTGATACAGGAACACCGTGCCGTGGGAGCGTCGATCAAAGTTCTGCGGCGTCCACACCTGGCCATCGGCGCCTTTGACCGACAGCGGGTCATCCGACAGCCAGCTGGTCAGCGTGTATTTGCTCGGTTTTTCCAAGGCCGTGAGGTAAACCGCCGGCTTGACCAGCGAGCCAATTGGCCGAACAGCATCCAGCGCGCGGTTGAAGCCGGCAAAGCTGGCCTGGCGACTGCCGATCATGGCCTGCACTTCACCCGTTTCCGGGTTGGTCACGACCATGGCGGCCTCGACTTCATCGGAGCCTTTACGGCCGGTCAGACGCTTGAAGGTGTCGTTGACCGACGCCTCGGCTTTCATCTGCAAAATCGGGTCGAAACTGGTGAAGATCCGCAGGCCTTCTTCGGTCAAGTCTTCGTCGCGGTAGTCTTCACGCAACTGACGTTTGACCAGGTCGATAAAGCCCGGGAAGGAGCTGTCGGCCAGCTTGCCGCGGGTGGTTACACCCAGTGGCATTTTCTTCGCGGCCGCGACCTGTTCGGCAGTAGCCACGCCCTGCTGCTCGAGTACATCCAGCACCAGGTTACGGCGTTCAAGCGCACGCTCCGGGTTGCGACGCGGGTTGTAATAGGACGGCCCTTTGACCATGCCCACCAGCAACGCGACCTGATGCAACTTCAGCTCGGACAACGGCTGACCGAAGAAGAACTGGCTGGCCAAGCCAAAACCGTGAACGGCACGCTGGCCATCCTGACCGACGAATACCTCGTTGAGGTAGGCTTCAAGGATTTCCTGCTTGCTGTAATGCAGCTCCAGCAACATGGCCATCATGGCTTCGGTGAGCTTACGGGTCAGGCTGCGCTCGTTGGTCAGGTAGAAGTTCTTGACCAACTGTTGCGTCAGCGTACTGCCGCCCTGCGTCATCTTGCCGCCGGACGTGTTGACCCAAATGGCACGGGCAATCGACTTCGGCGAGACACCCCAGTGGCTGTAGAAATCACGGTCTTCCACGGCGACCAGGGTTTCGAGCAGATACGGCGGCACCTGATCAAGCTTGATCAGGATGCGGTCTTCAAGATTTTTGGGGTAAATGCCGCCGATCAACAGCGGTTCCAGGCGCACCACCGGCAGCTTCGAACCGTTCAGTGACGACAACTCGGCAACATAATCGCCGGAGAAGCGCACGCGCACCGGCTGGGCTTTTTCCAGGCCTTCATAGAACTGGAAACCGCGGGTGTTCAAGTCAACGGTATTGCCACTGACGGCTGCTGCGCCTGGGCCATTGCTCACCGGCTCACGGCGGTAGCCCAAGGCATCGAGTTCGGTAAGGAAGTCATCCTTGCTCAGCTTCTGGCCGGTGAACAGTTCCAGCGGGCGCGCATACACCTTGGCTGGAATGGTCCAGCGCTTGCCGGAGAATTTCTCCTGGACCACGGCGTCGAGGTAAACCGCGAAGCCGGCGAGCACCACAAGGCCTACCAGGCTTAGCTTGAGTGCCCAGCCCAGCCACGGGCGCAGGCCGCGTGAAGGAGGTTTTTTACGGGAACGGGGAGATCGGGTTCGAGTCATGGCGGCGGATTATACGCACTTTATTGATGATCAACATGAGCCGGACAGCGGTTTGCACGACCGGCTGTAACCGCCATAATGCCCGCCATGATTTCCCCCAGACTTTGAAGGATCGCCCGTGAGCCAGTCCCTGATCGCTGCCCTGCAAAACCCGGCCTTGTATCCCCACCCGGTTGAAGCGTTTCAAGTTATCGAGACCCATATTTCCTGGGTCATCCTGACTGGCCCATTCGCTTATAAACTGAAGAAGCCTATGAACTTCGGGTTCCTGGATTTCACCCAGCTCAAGGATCGAGGCCACTTCTGCAACGAAGAACTGCGCCTCAACCAGCGCCTGACCGAAGATTTGTATCTTGAAGTGTTGCCGATCACTGGCACCGCCGAAGCTCCGCAATTGGGCGGCGAAGGCCCGGTTATCGAGTACGCGCTGAAAATGCGCCAGTTCCCGCAAAGCCAAATGCTCAGCACCTTGCAAGCAAACGGCGAGCTGACCAGTGCGCACATTGATGAAATGGCCAGGCAGATTGCGCATTTTCACCTCACCGCACCGAAGGTTGCGCAGGAGCACCCGGCCGGCACGCCGGACGAGGTGATGGCGCCGGTACGCCAGAACTTCGAGCAGATCCGCCCATTCCTCAGCGACAAAGCCGACCTGGCACAACTGGAAGCCCTGCAAGCCTGGGCTGAAAGCAGCTTCGAGCGCCTCAAGCCGCTGTTGGCTCAGCGCAAGCTCGATGGCTTCACCCGCGAATGCCACGGCGATATCCACTTGGGTAACGCCACGCTGATCGACGGCCAAGTGGTGATCTTCGACTGCATCGAGTTCAACGAACCGTTCCGTTTCACCGACGTGTACGCCGACACCGGCTTCCTGGCGATGGACCTGGAAGACCGTGGCCTCAAATCCCTGGCACGCCGTTTTATCAGCCAATACCTGGAATTGACCGGCGACTACCAAGGCCTGGAAGTGCTGAACTTCTATAAAGCCTACCGAGCGCTGGTGCGCGCCAAGGTTGCGCTGTTCAGCATGCCGAGCGAAGCAAGCCCGGTGCAACGCGCCACCACCCTGCGCCAGTACCGCAACTACGCCAACCTGGCAGAAAGTTACAGCACTATTCCTTCGCGCTTCATGGCAATTACCCACGGTGTATCGGCAGTCGGCAAAAGCCACGTCTCCATGCGCCTGGTGGAAGCACTGGGCGCCGTGCGCCTGCGTTCGGATGTGGAGCGCAAGCGCCTGTTTGGCGAGCAGCAGGTGGAAAACACCCCACAGGCCGGCATCTATGCTGCCGACGCCAGCGCAGCCACCTATGCGCGCCTGAATGAAATCGCCGATACCGTTTTGCGTGCCGGCTACCCGGTGGTACTCGATGCCACCTTCCTGAAACTTGCACAGCGCGACGCAGCAGCCAAGATTGCCGAGGCTACCGGCGCGCCGTTCCTGATCCTGGATTGCAACGCACCGCAAGCCGTTATCGCCAGTTGGCTGGCACAGCGTCAGGCCGATAAAAACGACCCTTCCGATGCTACGCTGACCGTTATCGAAGAGCAGCAGGCCAACCGCGACCCGCTAACCGCCGAAGAGCTGCTGTTGAGCAAGCGCGTAGAGACCAACGAGAGCGGGACCCTGGACGCTTTGGTGGCGCATATTCGCCAACGCCTGCCAGGCCTGTAAGAAATATTTCTTGGTCGTGTCACCGATCTACGGTGCACGACCGAGCAATAGTGGCACTATAATGGCGTCATAATTCCAACAGGAGTCGTCATCATGAGTCAGCCCAAGCTTCTTGATACCCCGCTCTACGCGCTTCTGCATAAGGACGACATTCGAGGCTTCAACCAGGAACGTCCCAAGGACGGGACCATCGACATGCGCGGTGGCGACTTCCGCGGGCTGGATCTGCGCGACTTGAACGCCACAGGTGTCGACTTCACCGACGCCTACTTCCGCTCTGCCGACCTGCGCGGCCTGGACTTGCGCGACTGTTCGTTGGAAGGCGCCAGCCTGGCCCATGCACAGATCTCGGGCACCTACTTCCCTCCTGAATTGACCGCCGACGAGATCCTGATGTCGGTCAATTTCGGCACTCGCCTGCGCTACCGCACCAAGTGACGTCTCACGACGGCCCCGGCTACGCGTCAAGCGTACCGGGTGATCCGCGCCTGCCGGTCCTCAAATACCCCGCACCATTCTTATAAGCTTTTCAGCCGTTCCTGACCAAAGAACTACGCTTTTCCTACTGAGCGCTACACTCCTTTTCAGGCTTGCCTGGTCACGATACCCACCGCACCATTCGGCCGTCGCAAGGAGGCTTGATGAACGATGAGCTGCAACACCTGAAAAACCTTGGCAAGACGTCGGCGCAGTGGCTGCACGCGGTGGGCATCCACAGCGCGTCCGACTTGCGCCGCCTGGGAGCGGTCGATGCCTACCGAGCCGTACGAACTCGTGGGTTCCGGGCATCGAAAGTGCTGCTGTATGCAATTGAAGGGGCGTTGATGGATGTGCACTGGAACGACATTCCCACAGAGCGCAAGGAAGCACTGAACCGCCAGCTGGATGCTCTTTCAGCGCGTCAGAAGATTTAGTTCGGCGATCAAACCCAGTGTTTACGGGCATTGCGAAAAGAGCTTCAAGAAAACAGCCGAACGTACTAAAACAAATGTTGACTCTCAAATGAGAATCGTTATGATTATCACAGCTGGTCGCGAGATCAGCCGATAACTGAAAGACCATTGGTTCGGACTCTCAGATTATCTCCTCATCAGGCTAATCACGGTTATTTGACCCGGCTCTTGCCGGGTCTTTTTTTGTCTGTAAAAAGCTGTCTTTAAGAACGCCAACCTCAGCGCGCAATGATCAGCGGATGCCCACGCTCCGGATGCGGCTGCACCAACACATCCAAACCAAACACAGCCTTGAGCGGTTCAGGTCGCAAGACCTCCTCTGGCGTATCCAAGGCATGCGGACGCCCGTCCTCCAGCAACAAAATACGGTCACAGTAGCGAGCCGCCAGGTTCAGATCATGGAGGATCACCAACACGGCCGCGCCTCGATCGGCGAAGCTGCGGATGGCCTGCAAGGTCGTGTGTTGATGCAGCGGGTCAAGCATTGACGTCGGCTCATCCAACAGCAGCGTCTGCCCCGCTTCACCCGGCCATAACTGCGCCAACACGCGCGCCAGGTGCACACGCTGGCGCTCGCCACCTGACAACGCCAAGTAGCTGCGGCCACTCAAGTGCCCGACGTCCGCCGCCTGCAAGGCGGCGCGGATGATCTCGTCATCACGCACTCGCCCGGTCTGATGCGGCAAACGCCCCATGCCGACGACCTCCTCAACCCGAAACGCAAAGTCCAGGGTCGACGTTTGCGGCAACACCGCCAGCCGCTGAGCACGCTGCGAACCGCTCCAGCTCTTTAACTCCTGCTGGTCCAGCCACACCTTGCCTTGATCAGGATGCAACTCACCGCACAGCGCGCCAAGCAGGGTACTTTTGCCGGCACCATTGGGGCCCAGCACGCCCAGCACTTGGCCCGGCAACAGATCCAGGCTGACATCGGCCAATACCGTCTTGCGACCGCGCCGGATCTGCAGCGCTTCTACTCGCAGCATCAGGCACGCCCCCGCAACAACAGATAGAGAAAAAATGGCGCACCGATAAACGCCGTCACAATACCAATCGGTAACTCCGCCGGCGCCAAGGCCAGGCGCGCCACCAGGTCAGCAAACAGCAGCAAACTTGCGCCCGCCAGCACCGAGGCCGGCAACAGCACCCGATGGTCCGGCCCCGCCAACAGCCGCACCAAATGCGGCACCACCAGCCCGACAAACCCAATCATCCCCGCTGCTGCTACCGCCGCGCCCACGCCCAGGGCGGTGCAGAACACCAGCTCACGCTTGAGCCCTTCAACATCAATGCCAAGGTGACTGGCCTCGGACTCACCCAGCAGCAGCGCATTCAGCGCTTTGGCCCGGCGCGGCAACCACAGCGCCACACCGGCGCTCACCAGCAGCAACGGCCACAACCGCGCATAGCTCGCGCCATTGAGGCTGCCCAGGTTCCAGAACGTCAGGGTGCGCAAGGTGGCGTCATCCGCCAGATAGGTAAACAACCCCACCGCCGAGCTGGCGAGGGCCGTGAGGGCGATGCCGGCGAGCAGCATCGTCGCAACATTGGTCTGGCCGTTGCGGCGCCCCAGGCGATAGACCAGGGCCGTGACCCCTAAGCCACCGAGAAAAGCACACAACGACAACAAATAAGGCCCGACCGCATCCGGCAGCCCGCCAAACAACGAACCACCGACAATCGCCACTGCCGCCCCCAGCGCCGCGCCACTGGACACACCCACCAACCCAGGATCGGCCAGCGGATTGCGGAACAACCCCTGCATCGCCACACCCGACAGCGCCAGCACAGCGCCAACCGCCAGGCCGAGCAACGTGCGCGGCAGGCGAATCTGCCCCAGGATCAATTCGGCCTGTTCCAGGCCTTGGGCTTCAATCGGCACACCCATCAAGCGCAAGGCGGCCCTGAGCGTATCCAGCAATGGCAGGCTGACCGGCCCCAAGGCCAATGAGAGCCAGATCGCCAAGACACACAACAGCGCCAGCCCGATAAACAGCGTTTTCGGTTTAACCAGAGTGGTCATGGGGCAGGTTTAGCCTGGGACGGATAAAACCCGGCAGACAGTTTCACCAGGCTTTGCGGCAAGCGCGGCCCCAGGCCGCCGACCAGCAGGGTCGGGTCGAGCTCAAATACCCGGCCATTCCTGGCGGCCGGCGTTGAAGCCAAAATCGGGTTTTCCTTGAACAACGCCGCGCGCGCCGCATCACCGGTCAGTGCGCGATCCGCAAACACCAGCACATCAGGACTCAACCCCGCCAGCGACTCCACTGAAAACGGCTTGTAGCCCGTGTGGGTCGCCAGGTTACGCCCGCCGGCCTGTTGCAGCAGCCAATCGGCGGCGGTGTCTTTGCCCGCAATCAGCGGCTTGCCGCCCGCATGGCCAAGCAACAGCAACACACCCGGCGCCTTTTGCGTGGCCTGGGCCTTGGTGACCCAGCGCTTCTGCTGCTCAAGCGCCTGCTCATATCCGGTAAACAATTCGTTGGCCTTTGCCTCGCTGCCCAGTAACTTGCCCAGGTGCTGCAGGTTGCCCTTCAGGGTCGCAAGATCCGGTTCAGCCGAGAACATCTCCACCTGCACGCCGGCGCCTCGAATCTGCGCCAGCACCGGCGGCGGCCCCATTTCTTCTGTGCCTACCAGCACTTGCGGGCGCAGGCTCAGAATGCCTTCAGCCGACAACTGCCGCTGATAACCTATGCTTGGCAACGCCTTCAGCGATTCCGGGTGCTGGCTGGTAGTATCGACGCCCACCAGTTTCGACTCACCGCCCAAGGCCGTCACCCATTCCGACAGCGCCCCACCCGCACTGACCCAACGTTGTGGCAGTTCAGAGGCTTGCGCCCCGTGGTTGACCAGCAGTGAGGCAACTAGCGCGATAGCGCTGGTACTCAGGCGCATAACAGGGTTTCCTTCCAAGGGCAGGGCGAAGCCGGCATTTGATAATTGTTTGCATTTGCACGTCAAGGCACTTAAGGATTGAAATGAAGTTTCTCTGCTCCTCCCAAACCCTCGCGCCCAATAGCAGCCTCGGCTTTGAGATCGACGGTTGCAAGCTGTTGGCCGTGCGCCGGGACGGCGTTGCCTACTTCTATATCAACCGTTGCCCCCATCGCGGTATCCCGCTGGAATGGCAGCCCAATAGGTTCCTCGACACCAGCGCCAGCCTGATTCAGTGCGCCACGCACGGCGCGCTGTTCCTTATCGAGAGCGGCGAATGCATCGCCGGCCCCTGCGCGGGCCAAAACCTCACCGCCCTGCCCGGCCGCGAAGACGCACAGGGCTTGTGGGTGGAACTCTAGCCGCCGATCAGCACATCCAAGCGGCGATCGATGTAAATTTCCTCAGCCGTGACCTGTACACCGTAAGCCAGCACCTCCACACCAGCAGCCTTGGCCTCACGCAACGCTGCGGCGTAACCGGCGTCGATTTCCACGGCCGGGCGCACCGCCTCGATCCCCGACAGGTTGACGCAATACAACTGCACCGCCCGCACACCCTCACGCGCCAAATGCGCCAGCTCACGCAAATGCTTGGCGCCGCGCTGGGTCACCGCATCGGGGAAAGCGGCCACCGCCGTGCCGTCAAAGCCCAGGGTGACGCTTTTGACTTCGACAAACGCCGCGCCTTGCGGGTAATCCAGACGAAAATCGATGCGGCTTTTCTCCTGGCCGTAAGGCACTTCGCGCTTCAACGCAGTAAAACCGTTGAGCTCAGCGATGACCCCGGCGCGCAGCGCCTCCTCAACTAACTGATTGGCGCGCGCCGTGTTAACGCACGCCAGCCGGCCTTGCGGTGTTTCAGCAATTTCCCAGGTGCCTGGCAATTTGCGCTTGGGATCCGTGGAGCGACTGAACCAGACCTGGCCGCCCTCCACCATGCAATTAAGCATCGAGCCGGTGTTCGGGCAATGAATGGTCAGCAATTCGCCGGTAACGGTTTCGATATCGGTGAGAAAGCGCTTGTAGCGGCGAATCAGCCGCCCTTCTTCGAGGGGAGGATGAAAACGCATCAGCCTTGCCAGCTCCGCAGACCACGGGCGATGCGTTCCACCGCCTCTTGTAGCCGATCGAGGTTTTGCGTGTAGGCAAAACGCACATGATGGCCGGCTTGATAGCGACCAAAATCCAGCCCAGGCGTAAAGGCGACGTGCTCGGTTTCGAGGAAATGGCGGCAGAACGCGAAGGCATCACCGCCGAACGCGCTGATATCGGCATACAAGTAGAACGCCCCTTCCGGCTCTACGGCAATGCCGAACCCTAGCTCGCGCAACGCGGGAAGAAGGAAGTCACGACGGCGACCGAATTCGGCGCGACGCTCTTCCAGAATGCCCAGGGTTTGCGGGGTAAAACAGGCCAACGCCGCGTACTGAGCCATGCTCGGCGCGCTGATGTAGAGGTTTTGCGCCAGCTTCTCCAACTCGCCCACCGCAGCAGGCGGCGCCACCAGCCAACCGAGGCGCCAACCGGTCATGCCGAAATACTTCGAAAAACTATTCAGGACGAACGCATCGTCATCGACTTCGAGCACGCTGGCGGCGTCGGTGCCGTAGGTGAGGCCGTGATAGATCTCGTCCACCACCAAATGGCCGTCACGCGCCTTGATTGCACTCGACAACCCGGCCAATTCGTCCCGCGTGAGAATGGTGCCGGTGGGGTTGGCAGGGGACGCAACCAGTGCACCCACGCTGTCGTGGTTCCAATGCTTGGCCACCAAGTCGGCGGTCAATTGGTAGCGCACGTCCGGGCCGACCGGCACCAGTTGCGCCGCGCCTTCCACCAAGCGTAGGAAGTGTCGGTTGCATGGGTAGCCCGGGTCCGCCAACAGCCAATGTTTACCGGGGTCGACCAACAGACTGCTGGCCAACAATAAGGCGCCGGAGCCACCGGGAGTGATCAAAATGCGCTCAGGGTCGACACTCAGCCCGTAACGCTGCTGGTAAAAGCCGCTGATGGCCTCACGCAGCTCGGGCAAGCCACGCGCCGCGGTGTAACGGGTCTTGCCGTTGGCCAGCGCCGCCTGGCCGGCCTGGATGATCGGCTCGGCCGTGGTGAAATCCGGCTCGCCGATTTCCAGATGGATCACATCGTGGCCGGCTGCCTGCAGCTCATTCGCTCGCGCCAGCAGCGCCATGACATGAAAAGGTTCGATGGCGCGACTGCGCGCACTGTAGGGCTGAGCCATTAGCCTTCCTTAACGGTGAGGACAAAATCAGGATTCTACCGAACCCTCACGGTAAAACATGCTCTATTGCCTGCTCGGCCGTTCACGATGAACCGAGCAAGCGCTTGCAAAACGACTAAAATCAACATTCGAGACACGCTATACCCAGCCATGGCGGGCTGTTGCTGTTTTTACCCCCGCCAAAGTTGGGCCTCGACAACCGGGAGTGGCGCACCCTGAATCTATCTGGTAAGTTCGCCCGCTTGCAGCCGCAGGGCCGGCAGGTGTCGGTGACGTTGCAATCCTGCGCAATGGATTAGAAGAGTGAGAGGCGGTCTATTCATGTCCACCCAAGCAAAGCAACAGAGCATCAGCGGCTTCCAACCCTACGTTGAATCGAAGGGCGAGGAATACATGGGCAAGCCCATGCGCGAGCACTTCTCCAAAATCCTGAAGCAGTGGAAGCAGGACTTGATGCAGGAAGTCGACCGCACGGTTGACCATATGAAGGACGAGGCAGCCAACTTTCCTGACCCGGCCGACCGTGCCAGCCAGGAAGAGGAATTCGCCCTCGAACTGCGTGCCCGTGACCGTGAACGCAAGCTGATCAAGAAAATCGACAAGACGCTGCAACTGATCGAAGACGAGGAATACGGCTGGTGCGAATCCTGCGGCGTCGAGATTGGTATTCGCCGCCTCGAAGCCCGCCCAACCGCGGACCTGTGCGTAGACTGCAAGACCTTGGCTGAAATCAAGGAAAAACAGGTCGGCAAGTAATCCTGCCGGGCTGAACGAATGGGGCGTGCAAACGCCCCATTTTTGTTTCTGGCGTTTACCGATTTTCCAGTAGTATCCGGCCCATGACAGCCTCTACCTATATCGGGCGTTTCGCCCCCACGCCCAGCGGCCATTTGCATTTCGGCTCGCTGGTTGCCGCCCTCGCCTCCTACCTCGATGCCCGCGCCAACCACGGCCGCTGGCTGATGCGCATGGAAGACCTCGACCCACCCCGCGAAGCACCCGGCGCCCAGGCATCAATTCTGCACGCCTTGGAAAGCTACGGCTTCGAGTGGGATGGCGAACGGGTCCTGCAAAGCGAGCGGCATGACGCCTACGCCAAAGTCCTCAACGAGCTGTTCAACCACGGCCTGGCCTACGCCTGCACCTGCTCGCGCAAACAGCTGGAGCCCTACCACGGGATTTACCCAGGGTTGTGCCGCAATGCCGGGCACGATCAGCAAGATGCAGCCATCCGCCTGCGCGTGCCGGAGCTGGAATACCACTTTACCGACCGCGTACAGGGCGATTTCCGACAGCACTTGGGCCGCGAGGTCGGCGATTTCATCATCCGTCGCCGCGACGGCCTGTATGCCTATCAACTGGCCGTGGTGCTCGACGATGCCTGGCAAGGCGTGACCGATATCGTGCGCGGCGCCGACCTGCTCGATTCCACGCCGCGCCAGCTGTACCTGCAAGAACTGCTGGGCCTGCGCCAACCGCGCTACCTGCACGTGCCGTTGATCATCCAGCCCGACGGTAACAAGTTGGGCAAGTCCTACCGTTCGCCGCCGTTGACACCTGACCAGGCCACGCCTTTGCTGTTAAGGGCATTGCGCGCCCTTGGCCAGCCAGCCGGCGATGAATTGCTGCACGCCAGCCCGCGGGAACTGCTCGATTGGGGCATTGCGCACTGGGATGCCACCCGGATCCCGCGCACACTCACGCTGGCCGAAGCGCAATTGAGCTGAAGGCGCTTGCAGCTTGCCAGCCATCCGTTACCATCGCCGCAGTTTTTTAATCAGAGGCCAACATGTACATCTATCGATTGGTCCTGCTGCTGGTCGTCGGGATCTACCTGTTTTCCCCCGCCATCATGGATTGGTGGATCGACGCCACGGGCGCCTGGTATCGCCCTTATCTGCTGTGGCTGATCCTGATCGTCGTGACCTTCATTCTGCAGAGCCAAAAAGATGCCGATGAGCTTTAGCCTCACCCAGATGCTGCTGATCAGCGCCGCCTACCTGGCCGCGCTGTTCGCCGTGGCCTGGATCAGTGAGCGCGGAATGATTCCGCGGGCGATCATTCGCCATCCATTGACCTACACCTTGTCCTTGGGCGTCTACGCCAGCGCCTGGGCGTTTTATGGCACCGTCGGGCTGGCTTATCAGTACGGTTACGGCTTTCTGTCCAGCTACCTCGGGGTGTCCGGGGCGTTCCTGCTGGCACCAGTGTTGCTCTATCCGATCCTGAAAATCACCCGCACCTACCAGCTGTCGTCCCTGGCGGACCTGTTTGCCTTCCGTTTTCGCAGCACCTGGGCCGGCGCGCTGACCACGATATTCATGCTGCTCGGCGTGCTGCCACTGCTGGCCCTGCAAATCCAGGCCGTGGCGGATTCCATCAGCATCCTCACCCGCGAGCCGGTGCAGCATCGCGTCGCCCTGGCCTTTTGCGCGCTGATCACCCTGTTCACGATTTTCTTCGGCTCGCGCCATATCGCCACCCGTGAGAAGCATGAAGGCCTGGTGTTTGCGATTGCCTTTGAGTCGGTGATCAAGCTGATCGCCATCGGCGGCGTCGGCCTGTATGCGCTGTATGGCGTATTCGATGGCCCGCAACAGCTGGAGCTGTGGCTGCTGCAAAACCAGACTGCCCTCGCCGCCCTGCACACACCACTGCAGGAAGGCCCATGGCGCACGCTGTTGCTGGTGTTCTTCGCCTCGGCGATTGTGATGCCGCACATGTACCACATGACGTTCACCGAGAACCTCAACCCGCGCTCGCTGGTCAGCGCCAGCTGGGGCCTGCCGCTGTTCCTGCTGCTGATGAGCCTGGCGGTGCCGCTGATCCTTTGGGCCGGCCTCAAGCTTGGGGCGACCACCAACCCGGAATACTTCACGCTCGGCGTCGGTATTGCCGCCAACAGCAAATCCCTGGCGCTGCTGGCTTACGTCGGCGGTTTGTCGGCAGCCAGTGGCTTGATCATTGTCACCACGCTCGCACTGTCGGGCATGGCGCTCAATCACCTGGTATTGCCGCTGTATCAGCCGCCGGCCGAAGGCAATATCTACCGCTGGCTGAAATGGACGCGCCGCGCGCTGATCGTCGCGATCATCATGGCCGGCTATGGTTTTTACCTGCTGCTGGGCGCCGGGCAAGACCTGGCCAACCTAGGCATCGTTGCGTTCGTCGCCACCTTGCAGTTTCTGCCCGGCGTGTTGTCGGTGCTGTACTGGCCGACCGCTAACCGCCGTGGTTTTATCGCCGGGCTGTTGGCGGGGATTCTGGTGTGGATTGTCACCATGCTGCTGCCGCTGGTCGGCAACTTGCAGGGGTTCTACATTCCACTGCTGAACATGATTTACGTACTGGACGACACCAGTTGGCACATGGCAGCGATTGCTTCGCTGGCCGCCAACGTGCTGATGTTCACCTTGATCTCGCTGTTCACCAACGCCAGCCCCGAAGAAACCAGCGCCGCCGAAGCCTGCGCGGTGGACAACGTGCGCCGCCCGCAACGCCGCGAGTTGCATGCTGCCTCGCCCCAGGAATTCGCCACGCAACTGGCCAAACCGCTGGGCGCAAAAGCTGCGCAAAAGGAAGTCGAACAGGCGCTGCGCGATCTGTACCTGCCATTCGACGAGCGCCGCCCGTATGCGCTGCGCCGTCTGCGTGACCGTATCGAAGCCAACCTGTCCGGGCTGATGGGGCCGAGCGTGTCCCAGGACATGGTCGAAACGTTCTTGCCCTACAAGGCCGGCGGCGAAAACTACGTTACCGAAGACATCCATTTCATCGAAAGCCGGCTGGAGGACTACCACTCACGCCTCACCGGCCTTGCCGCCGAACTCGATGCATTGCGCCGCTACCACCGCCAGACCCTGCAGGAACTGCCGATGGGCGTGTGCTCGCTGGCCAAGGATCAAGAGATCCTGATGTGGAACAAGGCCATGGAAGAATTGACCGGCATCGCCGCCCAGCGGGTGGTGGGTTCGCGTCTGAACACCTTGGGCGATCCGTGGAAAGAACTGCTGCAGGGCTTTATCAACCTGCCGGACGAGCATTTGCACAAGCAGCACTTGGCGCTGGATGGCCAGACCCGCTGGCTCAACCTGCACAAAGCCGCCATCGACGAGCCGTTGGCGCCTGGCAACAGCGGCCTGGTATTGCTGGTGGAAGATTTGACCGATACGCAGATGCTCGAGGACAAACTGGTGCACTCCGAGCGCCTGGCCAGCATTGGCCGTTTGGCGGCGGGTGTGGCCCACGAGATTGGCAACCCGATCACCGGTATCGCATGCCTGGCGCAGAACCTGCGCGAAGAGCGTGAAGAAGACGGTGAAATTACCGAAATCAGCGGGCAAATCCTTGAGCAGACCAAGCGCGTTTCACGCATTGTGCAGTCATTGATGAGCTTCGCCCACGCCGGCGCGCATCAGAATCAGGACGAGGCCGTGTGCCTGGCTGAAGTCGCGCAGGATGCCATTGGGCTGCTGGCCTTGAACCGGCGCAATTTCGAAGTACAGTTCTTCAATCTGTGCGACCCCGACCACTGGGTCGACGGCGACTCCCAACGCTTGGCGCAGGTGTTGATCAACCTGCTGTCCAACGCCCGCGACGCCTCCCCGCCGCACAGCGCGGTACGCGTCAAGAGCGAGGCTTTCGAGCACACGGTCGATCTGATCGTGGAAGACGAAGGCAGCGGTATTCCACAGAACATCATGGACCGATTGTTCGAACCTTTCTTCACCACCAAGGACCCAGGTGAAGGCACCGGTCTGGGCCTTGCACTGGTCTATTCCATCGTTGAAGAGCATTATGGACAAATCACCATCGACAGCCCGGCTGACACCGAAAGCCAACGCGGCACCCGTATACGGGTGACCTTGCCGCGTCATGTCGAAGCGACGTCCGCTGTGAACTGAGACCGTCGAGAGAATTGAATCAATGCCGCACATTTTGATCGTCGAAGACGAAACAATTATCCGCTCTGCCTTGCGTCGCCTGCTTGAACGTAATCAGTACCAGGTCAGCGAAGCCGGCTCGGTGCAGGAAGCCCAAGAGCGATTCAGCATTCCCACGTTCGACCTGATTGTCAGCGACCTGCGCCTGCCGGGTGCGCCCGGCACCGAACTGATCAAGCTTGGTCAGGGCACCCCGGTGCTGATCATGACCAGCTACGCCAGCCTGCGCTCAGCCGTGGACTCGATGAAGATGGGCGCGGTGGACTACATCGCCAAACCTTTCGACCACGACGAAATGCTCCAGGCCGTGGCCCGCATCCTGCGCGACCGTCAGTCGGCCAGCAGCGCGCCCGCCGAACAGCGGCCCGCCGGCAAGGCTGCCAACGGTGCGGACAAGCCAGGCGTCGACAACAGCAATGGCGAGATCGGCATCATCGGCTCCTGCCCGCCCATGCAGGATCTTTACAGCAAGATCCGCAAAGTGGCGCCTACCGATTCCAATGTATTGATCCAGGGCGAATCGGGCACCGGTAAAGAACTGGTGGCCCGCGCCCTGCATAACCTGTCCAAGCGCGCCAAGGCGCCGATGATTTCGGTGAACTGCGCGGCGATCCCTGAATCCTTGATCGAGTCCGAACTGTTCGGCCACGAGAAAGGCGCGTTTACCGGCGCCAGCGCCGGGCGTGCGGGCCTGGTGGAAGCGGCGGACGGCGGCACCTTGTTCCTCGACGAAATCGGCGAATTGCCCCTGGAAGCCCAGGCACGCTTGCTGCGCGTATTGCAGGAAGGCGAGATTCGCCGCGTGGGTTCGGTACAGTCACAGAAGGTCGATGTGCGCCTGATCGCCGCGACCCACCGAGACCTGAAGAGCCTGGCCAAGATCGGCCAGTTCCGTGAAGACTTGTATTACCGCCTGCACGTGATCGCCCTCAAGCTGCCGGCCCTGCGTGAGCGTGGCGCCGACGTCAACGAGATCGCCAGCGCCTTCCTGCTGCGCCAGAGCGCGCGCATCAACCGCACCGACCTCACGTTTGCCCCGGACGCCGAGCAGGCGATTCGGCACTACTCGTGGCCGGGTAACGTGCGAGAGCTGGAGAACGCCGTAGAGCGCGCGGTAATCCTGTCGGAGAGCCCGGAGATTTCTGCAGAACTGCTGGGCATCGATATCGAGCTCAGTGACCTGGAGGACGACGATTTCATTGGCCTGGCCCCACAACAGGGCGGTAGCAATACCAGCCATGAGCCGACCGAGGATTTGTCACTGGAAGATTACTTCCAGCACTTCGTCCTTGAGCATCAGGACCACATGACCGAGACCGAGCTGGCACGCAAGCTGGGCGTAAGCCGCAAGTGCCTGTGGGAACGGCGCCAACGCCTGGGCATTCCACGGCGCAAGACCGGGGTGGCCAGCGAGAGTTGAGGGCGCGCCCCCACAGGTAACACCCTCAGATGTGAAAAAACTGTTACCGCAGCTTTTTCGCGTAACAAAAGCCGGGGCTTACGGTAACGAAGCCCCGGCTTTTTTTGGCCCTCAAAAAAGCCGAAACCACCTAAAAACCCCGGTTTTGCTGGGCGGTACAAAAGTTGGCACGCACCCTGCTATATGCTTAGTACAAAAACAATAACAAGCTCAGTACCAGACAATAAAAATAAGACGAATCGACTCACGCACAATAAAAACAACACGGCGGAGGCGCAGCTAACTGATTCTTTTGGAGAGGCGTTGCATTTGGGGCTTGCCCCGCAACCAGGCCGAGAACAACAAAAACTGCCCTAAGGCAGAGCCTGAACTGGTTGGATCGTAGATCAGCAACACAGCGACCAAAGCAATCCGTTTGCTCTTGACTCCCGATTGGGAGTGTCATGAAGGTGAAGCTTCATGGCGAGGGCGATCAACAAAAACAAGAAGCCCGAAATCAATAATAAAAATAGAGCACGCAACTACTTCTGGGGGAGCTTCGGCTCCCCTTGTAGTTTCCGGCATTTGACCGGCTCCACCCTTCTTTTAAGCTTATGGCGCAACGCCTGCAGCTTGTTCCTACACCATCCCTCGACTAAATGCTAGAATCCCGGCCCATCATGCGGTCATTCTTCGTTATGGCCGAACATTCCTTCAAACAGTGCATCCCATGCTGAAGAAGTTGTTCCAGTCATTCCGTTCCCCCTTGCGTCGTACGCAACACATTCGCAGCACGCCTGAAGTGCTTAACAGCAATCAGCATTCATTGCAGCGTGCTCAATTCAGCCGTTATGCGGTGAACATCGTCGAACGTTTGCAAAACGCCGGCTACCAGGCTTATCTGGTGGGCGGCTGCGTACGTGACATGTTGCTCAATATCACGCCCAAGGATTTCGACGTCGCCACCAGCGCCACGCCCGAGCAAGTGCGTGCCGAGTTTCGCAATGCGCGAATCATCGGCCGCCGCTTTAAATTGGTGCATATCCACTTTGGCCGCGAAATCATCGAGGTCGCGACCTTCCGCGCAGGCCATCCGCAAAACGATGAAGAGGAAGACACCAATCAGTCTTCCCGCAACGAGAGCGGTCGTATCCTGCGTGACAACGTCTACGGCACCCTGGAAGAAGACGCGCAACGCCGCGACTTCACCATCAATGCCTTGTATTACGACCCGGTCAGCGAGCGCATCCTCGATTACGCCAATGGCGTACACGATATTCGCAACAACCTGATCCGCTTGATCGGCGACCCGACGCAGCGCTACCAGGAAGACCCGGTGCGCATGCTGCGCGCGGTGCGGTTTGCCGCCAAGCTGAACTTCGGTATCGAGAAACACACCGCCGCGCCGATCCGCAAGCTGGCCCCCATGCTGCGGGAGATTCCCTCGGCACGCCTGTTCGAAGAAGTGCTCAAGCTGTTCCTCTCCGGGTATGCCGCTGACACCTTCGAAATGCTCGTCGACCTGCAGTTGTTCGATCCATTGTTCCCGGCCAGCGCCGAGGCCCTGGAATACAACCCGACGTATACGCACACGCTGATCAGCGAAGCCTTGATCAACACCGACCTGCGCATCAAACAGAACAAACCGGTGACCCCGGCGTTCCTGTTTGCCGCCCTGTTGTGGCCAGCCCTGCCAAAGCGCGTACTGCGCCTGCAAGACCGAGGCATGCCGCCAATCCCGGCCATGCAAGAGGCCGCGCACGAGCTCATCGCCGAGCAGTGCCAGCGCATCGCTATCCCGAAACGCTTCACCATGCCGATCCGCGAGATCTGGGACATGCAGGAGCGCCTGCCGCGCCGCAGCGGCAAACGCGCCGACCTGCTGCTGGACAACCCGCGCTTTCGCGCCGGCTACGACTTCCTGCTGCTGCGCGAAAGCGCCGGCGAGCAGACCGACGGCCTGGGCGAATGGTGGACCGACTACCAGGATGCCAATGACAGCCAACGCCGCGACATGATTCGCGACCTTGGCAGCAAAGGCGATGGCGCCGGCGAAGGCCCTAAAAAACGTCGCCGCAGCTCCGGCAGCAAACGTAAGCGCAACGCGGATGCCTCGGGCGCCGCAGGCGAATAAACGTGGAACGTATTTACATTGGCATGGGCAGCAACCTGGCTGCCCCGGACCAGCAATTGCGCAGCGCCATTGAGGCGCTGGCGCATTTGCCAGGCACTGCACTCGCTGGCGTGTCCGCCTTCTATCAAAGTGACTCCCTGCTCCCAGGCCAACCGCGCTACACCAATGCGGTCGCGGCCCTGGACAGCAACCTCGCGCCACTGGAACTGCTCGATGCGCTGCAAGCCATCGAGAACGACCAGGGCCGCGAGCGCCTTGAGCGTTGGGGCCCGCGCACACTCGATCTGGATATCCTGCTGTTTGGCGATCGCCTGATCGACGAACCGCGCCTCAAAGTGCCTCACTACCAGATGCACCTGCGCGCGTTCGTGCTGTACCCACTGGCTGAGCTGGCACCCGCCGAGCTGCAACTGCCCGACGGGCGTACGCTAAAAGCGCTGCTGACGGCCTGCCCGTTTGTCGGCCTGGAACGCCTCTCTACCGCCTGATGCAGTCCCCCACATTTAATCTCACAGGCCGTCAAAAGCGGCGTTCAACGTGCTGAATCGCATCAGTAACAGCGGTAACACCGCACTCGTAACAATGCGGTAACACATCCAATTGACTTACCGAGCCCTCATCACGACTATAGGCGTCCCGCTGCCGCCAACCCGGCGCTGAAGGGCGCAATCCAGGCCTTATAAGCACTGCTCTCAAGACAGTGCGCCTGTATAAACGAAGACTCACGCGCGTTACTCGCTGTTTCCAAGCGCCTGAACGAGGACCCTTTTCATGCCAGACATTACCCTGACCACCTTGCAGAGCCTCAAGCTCAAAGGTGAAAAAATCACCATGCTGACCTGCTATGACGCCACCTTCGCTCAGGCCAGCTGCCAGGCTGGCGTCGAGGTGCTACTGGTGGGTGACTCCCTCGGCATGGTTTTGCAAGGGAATGACAGCACCCTGCCCGTCACCACTGATGAACTCGCCTACCACACCGCCAGCGTCAAACGCGGTAACGACGGCGCCTTCATCATTGCCGACCTGCCGTTCATGGGCTACGCCACCCTCGAACAAACCTTTCAGAACGCAGGCAAGCTGATGCAAGCCGGTGCGCACATGATCAAAGTAGAAGGCGCCGTGTGGCTCGCCGAGTCGATCCGACTGCTGGCTGAACGTGGTGTGCCGGTGTGCGCGCACATGGGGCTGACGCCGCAGTCGGTGAATATCCTCGGTGGCTACAAGGTACAAGGCCGCAATGAAGCCCAGGCACGCCAGATGCGCGCGGATGCCATCGCACTGGAACAAGCCGGTGCTGCGATGATTCTGCTGGAGTGCGTGCCGAGCGAACTGGCAGCGGAAATCACCCAGGCAGTCAAAGTGCCGGTAATCGGCATTGGCGCAGGTTCCGCCACCGACGGCCAGGTGCTGGTTTTGCACGACATGCTCGGCCTGTCACTGACTGGCCGCGCGCCGAAGTTCGTGAAGAACTTCATGGCCGGCCAAGACAGCATCCAGGCCGCCTTGAGCGCTTACGTCACTGAAGTCAAAGCCGTTACTTTCCCAGGCGCCGAACACGGATTTTCTGCATGAACACCGTTAAAACCGTACGAGAACTGCGTTCTGCCGTCGCCCACGCGCGCAGCGCCGGCAAACGCATTGGCTTTGTGCCCACCATGGGCAACCTGCACAGCGGCCACGCCACCCTGGTGACCAAGGCCGCGCAGCAGTCGGATTTTGTGGTGGCGAGTATCTTCGTCAACCCGCTGCAATTCGGCGCAGGCGAAGACTTGGACAAGTACCCACGTACGCTCGCGGCCGATCAGGAAAAACTGCTGCAAGCCGGCTGCAACCTGCTGTTCGCGCCGACCGTCGAAGAAATGTACCCCGGCGGCATGACCGGCCAGACCCGCGTCAGTGTCCCGCAATTGTCCGAAGGCCTGTGCGGCGCCAGCCGTCCCGGGCACTTTGAAGGTGTGGCCACGGTGGTCAGCAAACTGTTCAATATGGTCCAGCCGGACATGGCCGTGTTTGGCCAGAAGGATTACCAGCAACTGGCAGTGATCCGCGCCATGGTGCATGACCTGAACATGCCCATCCAGATCATCGGCGAGCCGACCGTGCGTGCTGCCGACGGCCTCGCGCTGTCATCGCGCAACGGCTACCTCACCGACGAGCAGCGCGCCATTGCACCCGTGCTGTACCGCAGCCTTAGCCAGATTGCCGCGGCGATCAAAGGCGGTGATCACGATTTCGCCACACTGCGCGCCGAGCAGATCCAACAAATCGAAGCCGCCGGGCTGCGCATGGATTACCTGGAAGTGCGCCACGGCGTACACCTGCGGCCGGCTACGGCTGAGGATCGCGACGTAGTGATCCTGGTGGCCGCGTATCTGGGTGCGACTCGCCTGATCGACAACTTGCACCTGAACCTGGCCTGACCCCCCCCGCCTTTTCTGCTTCAAAAACAGCGCAGCTGTTGCCCTCCCCGCTGTGCCGGTATAAAAAAGTACCGGCTACAGCGCAGACAAAGCCAAGACATATCGACACGCTAGGTTTAATGTAATCGCCCTGCGCTCTTGGTTAGCGCTGTCCGGCACCCAGCGCTTGATAAAAGACTGGACGTTCCGAACTCAGAAGTGTCCTAAAGGCAGTCCCCGTAATAAAAAGGAAACCCGCAGCGATGGCGTACTACCGCACTCCTCATGACGTTACCGCTCTGCCCGCCTGGCAAGCGCTCAATCAACATCGCCAAGCCATGCAGGATTTCAGCATGCGCGAAGCCTTCAATGCCGACCCCCAGCGCTTTTCCCAGTTCACTTTGAGCAGCTGCGGGCTTTTCCTCGATTACTCGAAAAACCTGATCACGACCCAAACCCGTGACTTGTTGGTGGGACTGGCCAAGGAAGTCGACCTTAAAGCCGCGATTGATGCGCTGTACGCCGGCGAACCGGTCAACTCCTCCGAAGGCCGCCCTGCCCTGCACACCGCCTTGCGCCGCCCGGTGGGTGACAAGCTGTCGGTCAACGGCGTGAACATCATGCCGGACGTGCACAAGGTGCTGAACCAGATCACCGACCTCGTGGGCCGTATCCACGATGGCCTGTGGCGTGGCTACACCGAGAAGCCGATCACTGACGTGGTGAACATCGGCATCGGTGGCTCGTTCCTTGGCCCGGAGCTGGTTTCCGAGGCGCTGTTGTCCTACGCCCATAAAGGCGTGCGCTGCCATTACCTGGCGAATATCGACGGCAGCGAGTTCCACGAGCTGACCATGAAGCTGCGCGCCGAGACCACGCTGTTCATCGTCTCGTCGAAGTCATTCAACACCCTGGAAACCCTGAAAAACGCCCAGGCCGCGCGCGCCTGGTACTTGGCCCAGGGCGGCTCGGAAGCCGAGCTGTACCGCCACTTCATCGCCGTATCGAGCAACAACGCGGCAGCCGTGGCTTTCGGGATCCGCGAAGAAAACATCTTCCCGATGTGGGACTGGGTCGGCGGCCGTTACTCGCTGTGGTCGGCCATCGGCCTGCCAATCGCCCTGGCCATCGGCATGTCCAACTTCAAGGAACTGCTGTCCGGTGCCTACACCATGGACCAGCATTTCCAGCACGCCCCGTTCGAACAGAACATGCCCGTACTGCTGGGCCTGCTGGGCGTGTGGTACGGCAACTTCTGGGGTTCGCAGAGCCATGCGATCCTGCCGTACGATCACTACCTGCGTAACATCACCAAACACTTGCAGCAGTTGGACATGGAATCCAACGGCAAAAGCGTGCGCCAGGACGGCACGCCGGTGTCCACCGATACCGGCCCGGTGATCTGGGGTGGCGTAGGTTGCAACGGTCAACACGCTTACCACCAGCTGCTGCACCAAGGGACCCAGCTGATCCCGGCCGACTTCATCGTGCCGATCGTCAGCTTCAACCCGGTCTCCGACCATCATCAGTGGCTGTACGCCAACTGCCTGTCGCAAAGCCAGGCGCTGATGCTCGGCAAGACCCGCAGCGAAGCCGAAGCCGAACTGCGCGAGAAAGGCCTGCCGGAAGCCGAAGTACAGAAGCTGGCGCCGCACAAGGTGATCCCGGGCAACCGTCCGAGCAACACCCTCGTGGTTGAACGCATCAGCCCGCGTCGCCTGGGCGCATTGGTGGCCATGTATGAACACAAAGTGTTCGTGCAGAGCGTGATCTGGGGCATCAACGCCTTCGACCAATGGGGCGTTGAGCTGGGCAAAGAGCTGGGCAAGGGCGTTTACAACCGCCTGACCGGCGCCGAAGAAACCCTGGCTGACGATGCGTCGACCCAGGGCCTGATCAACTACTTCCGCGGTCGTCACCGCGGCTGAAGCCGGTCCCTCATGGCCAACGTTCGTTTGGACGTTGGCCTTGAACCCTCCTCCCACAGCGTGCATCTTTATGACTTGTCCCGAAAACAAGAATAAGGACCGCTCATGTTCGATATCAGCACATTCCCCACCGCCGATGCCGTCCGCCGTGCTGCGCGGCTCAGTCAAGCCGACTACCAGCGCCTCTATCGCCAATCCGTTGAGCAACCCGACTCGTTCTGGGCCGAACAGGCCAAGGGTTTTCTCGACTGGATCAAACCCTGGGACACCGTCCAGCAGTCAGACATCAAGACCGGCGCCGCCCAATGGTTTGCCGGCGGTCAACTGAACGTCAGTTACAACTGCATTGACCGCCACCTGGCGCAGCGCGCCGATCAGCCGGCCTTCATCTGGGAGGGCGATGATCCTGCACAATCTTCCAAAATCACCTACCGCCAACTGCACCAAAACGTCAGCCGCCTGGCCAATGTGCTGAAAAGCCGAGGCGTGAAGAAAGGCGACCGGGTGTGCATCTACATGCCGATGATCCCCGAAGCCGCCTACGCGATGCTGGCCTGCACGCGGATTGGCGCGGTGCATTCAGTGGTCTTCGGCGGGTTCTCACCGGACGCCCTGCGCGACCGTATTCTCGACGCCGACTGCCGCACCGTAATCACCGCCGATGAAGGCGTGCGCGGCGGCAAGCCCGTAGCGCTGAAAAAGAATGTCAACAAGGCCCTGGCCAGTTGCCCGAACGTCAGCACCGTGTTGGTAGTGGAACGCACGGGCGCTGACCAGATCTGGGTCAAGGATCGTGACCTCAAGTACCAGCAGGCCTTGGATGCCGCCAGCGACGACTGCCCGCCCGAGCCGATGGGCGCCGAAGACCCGCTGTTCATCCTCTACACCTCCGGCAGCACTGGCAAACCCAAAGGCGTGCTGCACACCACCGGCGGCTACCTGCTGCAGGCAGCGATGACCTTCAAGTACGTGCTCGATTACCGCGACGGCGAAGTGTTCTGGTGCACCGCAGACGTGGGTTGGGTCACTGGCCACAGCTATATCGTGTATGGCCCGCTGGCCAATGGCGCTACTTCACTGATGTTCGAAGGTGTGCCGAGCTACCCGGACAGCTCACGCTTCTGGCAGGTGATCGACAAGCATCAGGTGAATATCTTCTACACCGCGCCCACCGCGCTGCGCGCCTTGATGCGTGAGGGCCACGGGCCGCTGGAGAACACCTCTCGCGCCAGCCTGCGCCTGCTCGGCAGCGTCGGTGAACCGATCAACCCGGAAGCCTGGGACTGGTACTTCAACGCCGTGGGCGAGCAACGTTGCCCGATTGTCGATACCTGGTGGCAGACCGAAACCGGCGGCATCATGCTCAGCCCGCTGGTCAGCGCCCAGCGCATCAAGCCCGGCTGCGCGACCCAGCCGATGTTCGGTGTGCAGCCCGTGCTGCTGGATGAGCAAGGTAAAGAGATCAGCGGCGCCGGCAGTGGCGTGCTGGCGATCAAAGCCAGCTGGCCAGGGCAGATTCGCAGTGTCTACGGCGACCCGCAGCGCATGATCGATACCTATTTCAAACCCTACCCTGGCTACTACTTTACCGGCGACGGCGCACGGCGCGATGAGGACGGCGATTACTGGATCACCGGGCGCATCGATGACGTGATCAACGTTTCAGGCCACCGTATCGGCACCGCCGAAGTGGAAAGCGCCCTGGTGCTGCACGACCAGGTTGCCGAAGCCGCCGTGGTGGGTTACCCCCACGACGTCAAAGGCCAGGGGATTTACGCTTTCGTCACCCCAATGAATGGTGTCGAGCCCACCGATGAGTTGAAAAAACACCTGCTCGATCTGGTCAGTAAGGAAATCGGCAGCTTTGCCAAACCGGAACTGATTCAATGGGCACCTGCCCTGCCGAAAACCCGCTCCGGCAAGATCATGCGGCGGATTTTGCGCAAGATCGCCTGCAACGAACTGGACAGCCTGGGTGATACCTCGACCCTGGCCGACCCCAGCGTCGTCGATGGCCTGATCGACAAACGCCTGAACCGCTAGGAACCCCTGAGTCGCCATGGAATTTATCCGCAGCCGTATCGAAACCCAGCTGATGAGCCTTACCGGCCTGTCACTGGGCCAGCTGGACCTGGAAAACCCCAAGGGCGACCCAGGCCTGTTCGGGCCGGGACCAGAGCCCGCTGCAGCGCCAGATGATCCGCGCCGGGGTCAAGCGCAGCGCGCCATTACTGCGCTGGGCGATGCGCAATGGTTCGGTGCAGCGCGCCCATCGGCGGATGGGGTTGATGTAGGCGGCGCGCCATAACTGTTAAACTCCGCGCCCATATTGACTAGCAAGCAAGGCGCGCTCCATGACTCCCTTGAATCAGGCGCTGCGCGCCGCCCTCGATCATCGCCAAGATTTGATCAACGAGCTGCATGCCCAGGGCACCGACTGCTACCGGCTGTTCCACGGCAGCCAGGAAGGCGCCGGCGGCCTGACTATCGACCGTTACGGCCCGCAATTGCTGGTGCAAAGCTTTCACCAGTGCCTGGAAACGGCCGACCTTTTGGACCTGCACCAACAGATCAACCAGTTCATGGGCCTGGAATTGTTGCTGGTGTACAACGACCGCTCCCGGGGCAACTCGCGGATCGACCGTGAAGACACGGTGTACCGCGCCGAACCTGCCGCGCTGGAAGACTTGGTCGGCCACGAATGGGGCCTCAATTACCGCGTGCGTGGCCGCCATGCCGGGCAAGACCCGCTGCTGTTCCTGGACCTGCGCAATACCCGTGGCTGGGTCAAGGAACACAGCACCGGCAAAAGCGTACTCAACCTGTTCGCCTACACTTGCGGCGTCGGCCTGAGCGCGGCAGCCGGTGGCGCCCGTGAGGTGTGCAACCTGGACTTCGCCGAGGGCAACCTGACGGTCGGTCGCGAAAACGGCCTGCTGAACCCGCAGCTGCCGACCATGGAGTTCGTGCAGTCCGACTACTTCCCGGCAATTCGCCAACTGGCGGGCTTGCCGATCACCCAGCGACGCGGGCAAAAACTGCCGAGCTACCCACGCCTTGAGCAGCGCCAGTTTGATCTGGTACTGCTCGACCCACCGGCTTGGGCCAAAAGCGCCTTCGGCACTGTCGATCTGTTGCGCGACTATCAGAGCCTGCTCAAGCCAGCACTGTTGGCCACCGCCGACAATGGCGTGCTGATCTGCTGCAACAACTTGGCGAAGGTCAGCATGGACGATTGGCGTGAGCAGGTGCTGCGCTGCGCCGAAAAAGCCGGTCGCCCGGTACGCGACTGGCAAATCATGACGCCAGGCGCCGACTTTCCTTCCCAGGACCAGCAGCCGCCCTTGAAAACCCTGATCCTGCAGCTGTAGTACTTTTCCCAAGAAGCCCCGTGCTTCGGAACCGAAATCCCGTGCCATACTCCAAGGCACTCCTGTTCGACATAGATGGCGTCACTCATGCCCAAAGGATTGATCCGCGCCGCTGGCGCCTTGTTGACCGCCCTGGCTCTGTACAGCTTGCTGGGCTTTCTGATTCTGCCGGGCATCGCCCTTCGCATTGCCAACCAACAGTTGGCCAATTACGCCACGGTGCCGGCACGCATCGAGCGCATCGAGCTCAACCCGTTCAGCCTGGAAGTGACGGCATGGGGCTTGAAGATCGGCGAACCGGGCAAAGAACAAGTGGGTTTCGAGCGTCTCTATGCCAACCTGCAGATCGACAGCCTCTGGACCCGCGCCCTGCACCTGGCCGATGTGCAACTCGACCAGCCGAAGACCGAGCTGCTGTTCGACAAAGCCGGCCAACTGAACCTCGCGCAGTTGTTCAAGCTGCCGCCGAGCGAGCCGACGCCAACCGACCCGAATGCCAAGCCGTTTCCGCTGCGTATCGACAGCATCAAGCTGGCCGGCGGTTACGTGCACTTTCAAGATTTGCGCCCTAGCGAACCGATCGAATTCCTCTACGACAAACTCGACTTTGAGCTGAAAAACCTCAGCACCTTGCCGGAAGACAATGCCGACATGACCTTGGTGGCCGCCGGCCCACAGGGCGGGCAGATCGACTGGAAAGGTAATTTCAGCCTGGTGCCGATCACCTCAGAGGGCACGCTGAAAGTCACCGACGGCAAGATGAAAGCCTGGTGGCCGTATGTGCGAGACTCAGTGCCGCTGGTGCTTGAAGACGGCGTGCTGAATTTCAGTACCCACTACAAACTCAGCCTGGCCAAAGAAACCGAACTGAACCTGACCAACACCACCGCCAGCATCGCGCCGTTTGCAATCAAGGCACCGGATGGTCGCCCATTGGTGCGCCTGGAGCGCCTGGACGTCAGCGACACCACGGTGGACCTGGCCAAGCAGCAAGTAGTTGTCGGCAAGATTCGCAGCAACAAGCTGGAAACCTGGGCAGCCCGCGAGGCCGATGGCCAGTTGGACTGGCAGAAACTGTTTGCCAGCCAACCGAGCAAATCGGCCAAGGCGCCGGAACCTGCTACCGCGCCAGCCACCGCCGACTCACCAAAAGCCGCACCCGCAGCGCCAAGCAAACCTTGGCAAGTGCTGCTCAAAGATGTGCAACTGCGCAACTATCAGGTGCACTTGGCCGACCGTGCGGCCAAGCCTGCCGTAGCACTGGAATTGGGCCCACTGAATGTCGACGTGCAGAACTTCGACAGCCTCAACCGCAGCCCCTTTACCCTGAAGGTCGACACCGGCCTGGGTAAACAAGGCAAGATCCAGGCAACCGGCGAGGTCAACCTCAACCCGGTCAGCGCCAAACTCAAAGTGAATACCCAGGACATCGACCTGCGGGTCGCCCAGTCCTATATCAGCCCGTTCATTCGCCTGGAACTGCGCAGCGGCATGCTCGGCAGTAATCTGGACGTGAACCTGAAAAGCACTGAGCCATTAGCGCTTCAGGTCACCGGCCGCGCCCAGGTTGATCAATTGCACACCCTGGACACGCTCAAGACACGCGACTTCCTAAAATGGCAACGCCTGGTGCTGGAAGGCGTGAATTATCAGCACGGCGACAGCCTGTCGATCGACAAGGTCAACCTGCTGCAGCCGTACGCGCGCTTCATGATCAACGATGACCGCACTACCAACATCGACGATTTGCTGATCCCGCAGCCCGCCGACAGTGGTGCCAAATCAGCGGCCAAGCCAGCGGCGAGTAAAGACAAGCCGTTGGGCGTTCATATCGGCCAGATTGCGATCAACGACGGCTCGGCCAACTTTGCCGACTTCAGCCTCACGCCTAACTTCGCGACGGCCATTCAGCAGCTCAACGGGCAGATCGGCACCATTGACAGTCGCCAAGCCAAACCGGCCAGTGTCGACATCAAGGGCAAGGTGGATCGCTATGCGCCAGTGACCATCAAAGGCAGCGTGAACCCGTTTGATCCGATGGCGGCACTGGATATCGCCACCAGCTTCAAACGCGTCGAGCTGACCACGTTGACACCGTACTCAGGCAAATTCGCCGGCTTCCGCATTCGCAAAGGCCGCCTCAACCTTGATCTGCACTATGTGATCACCAAAGGCCAGTTGAAGGCTGAAAACAAAGTGGTGGTTGAACAGCTGCAACTGGGTGAGAAAGTCGACAGCGCCGATGCCGTGGACTTGCCGATTCGCCTCGCAATTGCCCTGCTCAAAGACTCTGACGGGAAGATCTCCATTGAACTGCCGGTGACGGGCGACCTGAACAACCCGCAGTTCAGTGTGATGCCGATTGTGTGGCAGACCCTGCGTAACCTGGTGGTGCGCGCGGCAACGGCGCCGTTCAAATTTATCGGGGGGCTGGTGACGGGCGGGGGCTCGGAAGACCTGGGCAATGTGTCGTTCGCCGCAGGCTCAAGCGAGCTGAACAAAGACGCTGAAGGCGCTTTGAACACCCTGGCCAAGGCGCTGAAAGAGCGCCCTACCCTGCGCCTGGAAATCGAAGGCACAGCGGCGGCCAGCAGCGACGGTCCATTCCTGGCTACTGAGCGCCTGGAACGTGAATACCAATACAACTACTACAAGATCCTCCAGCGTCGCGGCGACAAAGTCCCGGCCCAGGCCTCGTTGCTGGTTGTGCCCGAGAAGGAAAAGGCGCCGTTGCTGGAAGGCATCTACCGCACGCGCCTGAAACAACAACCACCGGCCGAATGGAAGGACTTGAGCAGCGATGACCGCACAGCAAAACTGCGGGATGGCTTGATCAAGTTCTGGGGCGCCAGTGACGTGTTGCTGCGCCAACTGGGGCAAGATCGAGCCAGTGCCATCAAGGACTACTTGGTGGACAAGGGCCAGTTGGAAGATGACCGGGTGTACTTCATTGACGCCAACCTCGGGCAGGCAGAGAAGGATGGCCGGGTAGTGACGCCGATGCATCTGGATGCGGAGTAACCGGCAAGCAATACGTATCTAAATGTGGGAGCGGGCTTGCTCGCGAATGCGGTGTATCAGACAAGTATCCAGTGACTGATAGACCGCATTCGCGAGCAAGCCCGCTCCCACATTTTTTTGATCTTCATGTGCGCTGAAAATGTATTCCAACCCACAATAGAACAGGCCCCGACACAAGTGCCGAGGCCTGTAATGACCACATCCGTGTGGTCGGTCGCATGAACTCCAGAGGTGCATTGGGTGGATATCTAACTCACCCTAAGCCGCCGCTATTCAGTTCAGACGAATGGTCAAGCGTTACTCTGCTTTCAGGCCATCAGCCGATACAGCTTTAACGCCTTTGATTTTCTTGGTGATGTTCACCGCGGTAGTTTTCTGTGCTTCAGTCACAGCGACGGAAGAGGACAGGGAAACTACGCCCTTGTTGGTTTCGACCTTGATGTCGGTGCCAGGAATGCCTTTCTCGGTTACCAGGTCAGCTTTCACTTTGGTGGTAATCCAGGTGTCAGAGGTGGCGCCTTTGGCGTCAGCTGCTGCGCCTTTGGTTTTGTCGACGTTGTCGGCTTTAGTTGCGCCACCCGCCAGCAGGCCGTCAGCAGAAACAGCGGTCACGCCTTTGATGCGCTTGGTGATGGCTACCGCAGTGGCTTTCTGCGAGTCAGAGATGGCAACTGTCGAGGAAAGGGAAACCACACCTTTGTTGGTTTCAACCTTGATGTCCGAGCCAGGAATGCCTTTTTCAGTCAGCAGGTCAGCTTTGACTTTGGTGGTGATCCAAGTATCCGAAGTGGACTCTTTGGCTTTGGTCACTTCGCCAGCGGCCAGGGTCATTGGAGCTTGGGAAGTCTGAGCAAAGGCCACGTTAGCACCCATGGCCAGGGTCAGAGCGGTAGCAGTAGCGAGCGCGAACTTCTTCATACGAGTAACTCCTGTTTTATTAAAAGTCTGCAGTGGGTAAACCTTGATGCTGCAGCGTTAACAGGGATATTGCAGGCAGTGTGCCAAGTCACTTGATCGGATTAAATCTATATAAAACAGTGACTTATAAAATATCTGTATTTTCGAAATCGTGCAACTTGCATGAAGTAGACCGTGCCTGCATGCAAGTTGCGGCTTTTGGGATTTACTAAGCGTCTGATTTTCCGGCATTTTCCTACGCGCATAGAGTAGGAGGCGGATTCACATCCGCCGTCCTCTCACACCACCGTACGTACGGTTCCGTATACGGCGGTTCAGGTTATGCGGTTAAGCCGGTTTATCGTGTCCAGTATTGAGACCAGCCCGAGTCTGTCCCACAGTTTCTTCGGCAACGCCTGATTCATGTGTGACGCTCCCGAGTTCCACCATGGGCCTCGACCGTTAAAGGCAGATTTACAGGCGCGATCTTCAGTGAGCCCCAAGCGTATTAGGTTACGCGCCCTCGTGGAGGGCCGTTTCCATTGGCGCCACAAGACACACCGAAGTTTATGCCGCACCCAGCCGTCCAACTTTTCGAGGGCCTTTTTGCCCTGACTCAGCTTGAAGTAGCCCGCCCAACCGCGCAAAACAGGGTTTATTCGCTCGATAGTCCTGACCATCTTGCAACCCCGCGCTCCGCGCAGAAGAACTCTGAGTCGATCACGCAAGCGGCCCAGGCTCATCGTTGCCACTCTTAGCCTCGGCTGTTGATGCCAGCTCATCCCATAACCCAAATAATCACAGACCCACGGCCGTGCCACGCGGCTCTTTTCCCGATTCAACGTCAGCTTCAGACGCTGATTCAAGAAACGCTCAACTCCTGCCAGCACTCGCTCGCCAGCACGACGACTACGTACATAAATGTTCGCATCGTCGGCATAACGAACGAAGCGATGGCCCCGCCGCTCCAACTCCCGGTCGAGTTCGTTGAGCAGGATGTTCGACAGCAACGGCGAGAGCGGGCCGCCTTGCGGCGTCCCTTCCTGCCGTCGGCTGGCGATCCCGCCCGACATAACTCCCGCTTCAAGGTAACGGCGGATCAGTCTGAGTACGCGTTTGTCTTCGACATGACGCTCAACTTTGGCCATCAACACGTCGTGATTCACTCGATCAAAGAACTTCTCAAGATCAAGTTCCACGCACCAGCGGTGGCCCGCTGCAACATGGTCACGGGCTGTTTCGATGGCTTGATGGGCGCTTCTGCCCGGACGAAAACCGTAGCTGTAATCCGAGAACAGGGGATCGAAGATCGGCGTGAGCTGTTGCAGCAAAGCCTGTTGGATCAGGCGATCCACGACATTGGGGATACCCAGTTGGCGTGTTCCACCCTTGGGTTTGGGGATTTCGACAGCGCGTACACCTTGCGGGTGATACTCGCCGACCAGCAACCGAGCCTTGAGGGTCGGCCAATACTGTTTCACGTGGCCCGCCAACTGGTCGACCGTCATGCCATCGGCACCCGGTGCGCCCTTGTTGCTGACCACGCGTTGATACGCACGCTTGAGGTTGGCGGGTGCAAGCACCCGCGCCATCAGCGTGTCCGGCTCCGCGTTCGTCCACGTCACAGACGCCGCCGATGTCTGCGCACTGCCAGCCGCAAACCCCGGATTCCGTCCGGGACTTGGGGTTACAGCTCTCGTGTTGAGAGATTTCTGCTTTATCGACATTCGACGAGACTCTGACGCCTACTGGCGGCATAACCTGTTCGGCCCTTGGTGGCGTGGTTTTTTTTTTTTTTCGCCACTTACTACGGCCTCGGCTGACTTCTGCATGTTCATCCCGTCGCCTCTCGACGCTCGGTAGCACAGTGGCAAACCTGCAGATCTCCCAGGGTAATTCGCGCGACCTTCCTGCTTATGCCTGTCGGATATACGTCGTAGCGTTCCGTGCAAGTATTGGGCTTTAACGATTTATGCCGTCTTACCCCGCTACGCCGCCTCTATCCGCTTCCTGTTCGTCAGGCCAGCATTTTGCCTCGGGCTTCCTTCAGATTCGCAGTCACCCGCGACACCCTTGCCTCTGGCTAACACTTCCCCTTGCCGGGTGTGTAGAGGACTTTCACCTCCAAGTCACCAGCGAGGCCACCACAGCCAAGCTGGTTGCGCTTCGCGCAACGCGCCATGCCTGGCGCACATAAAAAAAGGACCCCGAAGGGTCCCTTTTTCAGCGTAAGACTGGGGGTGATTAAACGCCCGAGGCCTTGGCTGCTGCTACGTCCTTGATGGACAGTTTGATACGGCCGCGGTTGTCCACGTCCAGTACCAATACTTCCACTTCCTGGCCTTCTTTCAGAATGTCGGTCACTTTCTCAACACGAGCGTCGCTCAGCATGGAGATGTGAACCAGACCGTCTTTGCCCGGCAGGATGTTGACGAATGCGCCGAAGTCGACGATGCGTTCAACTTTACCGACGTAGATCTTGCCGATCTCGGCTTCAGCGGTGATGCCCAGAACGCGCTGACGTGCAGCTTCTGCAGCTTCCTTGGTTTCGCCGAAGATCTTGATGGAGCCGTCGTCTTCGATGTCGATCGAAGCCTTGGTCTCTTCACAGATCGCACGAATGGTCGCGCCGCCTTTACCGATAACATCACGGATTTTGTCGGTGTCGATTTTCATCGCGATCATGGTCGGAGCATTTTCCGACAGTTCAGTGCGGGACTGACCAATGATCTGGTTCATCTGACCGAGGATATTCAGGCGCGCTTCCAGGGCTTGGCCCAGAGCGATTTCCATGATCTCTTCGGTGATGCCTTTGATCTTGATGTCCATCTGCAGCGCGGTAACACCTTTAGCGGTACCAGCTACTTTGAAGTCCATGTCGCCCAAGTGGTCTTCGTCACCGAGGATGTCGGTCAGGATGGCGAACTTCTCGCCTTCTTTAACCAGGCCCATGGCGATACCGGCAACCGGTGCCTTCATTGGAACGCCGGCGTCCATCAGCGCCAGGGAAGCACCGCAAACGGAAGCCATGGAGCTGGAACCGTTGGACTCGGTGATTTCCGACACAACACGGATGGTGTACGGGAACACGTCGGCAGCTGGCAGCATGGCCGAGATCGAACGACGGGCCAGACGGCCGTGACCGATTTCGCGACGACCAGCGCCACCCATGCGACCACACTCACCTACCGAGAACGGAGGGAAGTTGTAGTGCAGCATGAACGGGTCTTTTTTCTCGCCTTCCAGGGTGTCCAGCAGCTGTGCGTCACGGGCAGTACCCAGGGTCGCGACTACCAGAGCCTGAGTTTCACCACGGGTGAACAAGGCCGAACCGTGAGTCTTCGGCAGAACACCGACTTCGATGTTCAGCGGGCGTACGGTACGGGTGTCGCGACCGTCGATACGTGGCTTGCCGTTAACGATGTTTTCGCGAACGGTGCGGTATTCGATTTCGCCGAATGCAGCTTTTACTTCGCTGGAAGAAGGCTGGCCTTCTTCACCGGACAGCTTGGCTACAACCTGATCCTTCAGCTCGCCCAGGCGCGCGTAACGATCGGCCTTGACGGTGATGGTGTAGGCGTCGGAGATGGCAGCGCCGAACTCGGAGCGAATAGCGCCCAGCAGTTCAGTCGCTTCAGCTTGTGGAGCCCAGGCCCACGTTGGCTTGGCGGCTTCAGCAGCCAGCTCTTTAACGGCGTTGATCACAACCTGGAACTCGTCGTGAGCAAACAGTACAGCGCCCAGCATCTGGTCTTCGGTCAGCTCTTTGGCTTCCGATTCAACCATCAACACGGCTTCCGAAGTACCGGCTACAACCATGTCCAGGCTCGAAGCTTTCTGTTGTTCGTAAGTCGGGTTCAGCAGGTAGCCGGTGCTTTCGTGGAAAGCAACGCGGGCAGCGCCGATCGGGCCATCGAAAGGAATACCGGAGATGGCCAGGGCAGCCGAAGTACCGATCATCGCAGCGACGTCCGGATCGGTCTTCTTGCTGGTGGAAACGACGGTGCAGACAACCTGCACTTCGTTCATGAAGCCTTCTGGGAACAGCGGACGGATCGGACGGTCGATCAGTCGGGAAGTCAGGGTTTCTTTTTCGGAAGGACGGCCTTCACGCTTGAAGAAACCGCCAGGGATCTTACCGGCAGCGTAAGTCTTTTCCTGGTAGTGAACGGAAAGAGGGAAGAAGCCTTTGCTTGGGTCAGCGGTTTTGGCGCCAACAACGGTTACCAATACGGTAACGTCGTCGTCAACGGTAACCAGCACTGCGCCGGAGGCTTGACGGGCGATACGGCCTGTCTCGAGGGTAACGGTCGACTGACCGAACTGAAATTTTTTGATAACCGGGTTCACGGTGTCCTACCTTCTTTGTGGCTCTTGGGGAACTTGTTTTCTTGCGAAATTCTTGGGCAATGTCGGGAATCGGCCCGACCCTAGTCCAGGGTAAAACGTGTATCCAGATAAAACTTGAGGCTGGGAGCCTGCCATGGGCCAGCGGGAATCCCACTGACACACGGCAAACAACCAACCTCTAGCGCAATCGCTTATTAGCGACGCAGACCCAGGCGACCGATCAGAGCCTGATAACGACCCAGATCCTTGCCTTTCAGGTAGTCCAGCAGCTTACGACGCTGGTTTACCATGCGGATCAGACCACGACGGGAGTGGTGATCTTTACCGTTGGCCTTGAAGTGACCTTGCAGCTTGTTGATGTTGTGGGTCAGCAGTGCAACTTGCACTTCTGGCGAACCAGTGTCACCAACAGCTTGCTGATAGTCAGCAACGATTTGTGCTTTTTCTTGAACGTCGAGAGCCATGAGGCAATCCTTTTTTCAGGAAACCATCCAAAGGACGGTTTCAACAGGCCAGGGACAAATCCCTGTATCTAAAAATGAGTGTTGACCGTGCCTGTTAACAGCCACACTCGTCCGGTCATTCTGACCGAATCAGTCGACGCGGCGCTATACGCCCGTCTTCGCTCACTTCACCGATACCGATAAAGCGACCGTTATGATCTTGTACCCGCACCATGCCGAACTTCGGAGCGTCCGGGGCACGTACCGGTTGGCCGTTGAGCCAGTAGAACGCGCTGTGCTCCGAGAAGTGCAGCAATGGCCAATCCAGCAAACCGCTGTCCGATGGCATCAGGAAGCGATCAACTGCTTCATTGCCGCCTTCGGCATGTACCGCTTCCAACTCTTCCAGCGTAACCGTCTGGGCCAGGCTGAAAGGCCCTGCCTGGGTGCGTCGCAGTTCTGCTACGTACGCGCCGCAACCGAGCTTTTCACCAATATCTTCCACCAGGGTACGGATATAGGTGCCTTTGCTGCAGTCCACGGCCAAGCGGGCAGTGTCGCCTTCACAGGCGAGCAATTCCAAGCGCGCAATAGTAACAGAACGCGGTTCGCGCTCCACTACTTCACCCGCACGTGCCAGCTTGTAAAGGGGCTGGCCATCACGCTTGAGTGCCGAGTACATCGGCGGTATCTGACTGATTTGCCCGCGAAAACCGGGTAAAGCAGCTTCAATATCAGCACGACCAACGGTCACATCGCGAACCTGCAAAACATCACCCTCGGCGTCGGCCGTGGTGGTGGTTTTGCCAAGCTGCATCAGGGTTTCGTAACCCTTGTCGGAATCGAGCAGGTATTGCGAGAACTTGGTCGCCTCACCAAAGCACAACGGCAGCACGCCGGTGGCCAGGGGGTCGAGGCTGCCGGTGTGCCCGGCCTTCTCGGCATTAAGCAGCCAGCGAACCTTCTGCAAGGCGGCATTGGAGGTAAAGCCAATGGGCTTGTCGAGCAGAATGATGCCGCTGACGTTGCGACGGATACGTTTGACCTGAGCCACCGCTTACTCCTTGGCGTCTTCAGGTGTGGACGGATGCTGATTGTCTTCAGCCACGGCGCGCTCGATCAGGGCCGACAGGTGCGCACCACGCACGACGCTTTCGTCGTAGTGGAAGTGCAGCTGAGGCACGCTGCGCAGCTTCATTTCACGGGCCAATTGCATGCGCAGGAAACCTGCGGCCGAATTGAGCACCTTGATGCTTTGCGCGATTTCTTCGCTGCTGTCCTGCCCCATCACGGTGATGAAGATCTTGGCGTGACCAACGTCACGGCTCACTTCAACGGCGGTGATGGTGACCAGGCCAACACGGGGATCTTTGACTTCGCGACGGATCAGTTGAGCCAGCTCGCGCTGCATCTGATCGCCGATACGCTGGGTACGGCTGTATTCTTTTGCCATGTCTTGTTACCTGTTACTGCCACACGGTGAAACCCGTGGGGTCTGAAAGCGGCAAACGCCCGGCCTGACAAAAGCCAGACCGGGCGTTGCGTTTAGAGTCCGTACGCTACGCGGGGCATTTGCATGCCCACACGTTGCGTGGCTCCGGAAGTGCGCGAGTTAGAGGCTGCGAGCAACCTGAACCTTCTCGTAGACTTCGATCTTGTCGCCAGCCTTGACGTCGTTGTAGCTCTTGACGCCGATACCGCATTCCATGCCGGCACGTACTTCAGAAGCGTCATCCTTGAAGCGGCGCAGGGATTCCAGCTCGCCTTCGAAGATAACGATGTCTTCACGCAGTACACGGATTGGACGGTTACGGTGCACAACACCTTCGATAACCATGCAACCGGCGATCGCGCCGAATTTCGGCGAACGGAACACGTCACGCACCTCGGCAACACCCAGGATGTTCTCCCGGACGTCACTGCCAAGCATGCCGGTGAGGGCTTTCTTGACGTCTTCGATGATGTCGTAGATGACGTTGTAGTAACGCATGTCCAGGCCTTCCTGCTCGACGATCTTGCGAGCGCCAGCATCGGCACGCACGTTGAAGCCGAACAGTACAGCGTTGGAAGCCAGTGCCAGGTTGGCGTCGGACTCGGTGATACCACCGACACCGCCACCGACAACACGCACTTGCACTTCGTCGTTACCCAGGCCATTCAAGGCGCCGTTCAACGCTTCGAGGGAACCACGGACGTCAGATTTGAGGACGATGTTGAGCGTCTTCTTCTCTGCCTGGCCCATGTTCTCGAAGATGTTCTCCAGCTTGCCGGCGTGAGCGCGAGCCAGTTTGACTTCGCGGAACTTGCCTTGACGGAACAGAGCCACTTCACGGGCTTTCTTCTCGTCGGCAACCACGCTCATCTCGTCGCCAGCGTCCGGAGTACCGTCCAGGCCGAGAATCTCGACAGGGATGGAAGGACCGGCTTCTTTGATTGGCTTGCCGTTCTCGTCGAGCATGGCACGTACACGGCCGTAGTTCGAACCGACCAGCACCATGTCGCCTTGGCGCAGGGTACCGTCTTGAACCAGAACGGTTGCAACCGGGCCACGACCTTTGTCGAGACGCGATTCAACCACAACACCGCGACCTGGGGCCGATGGCGTTGCTTTCAGTTCGAGTACTTCAGCTTGCAGCAGGACCGCTTCGAGCAGTTCGTCTACACCGGTACCGACTTTCGCCGAAACCGAAACGAATGGCGTATCACCGCCCCACTCTTCGGAAGTCACGCCGTGAACCGACAGTTCGCTACGGATGCGATCAAGATCGGCGCCCGGCTTGTCGATTTTGTTCACTGCGACAACCAGTGGAACACCAGCGGCCTTGGCGTGCTGGACAGCTTCAATGGTCTGCGGCATCACGCCGTCGTCCGCTGCAACTACCAGGATCACGATATCGGTCGCCTTGGCACCACGGGCACGCATTGCGGTAAACGCGGCGTGACCAGGGGTGTCGAGGAAGGTGACCATGCCGCGTTCGGTTTCAACGTGGTAGGCACCAATGTGCTGGGTGATACCGCCAGCTTCGCCAGCAGCTACCTTGGCACGACGGATATAGTCGAGCAGGGAAGTCTTACCATGGTCAACGTGGCCCATTACGGTCACGACTGGCGCACGGGAGAAGGTTTCACCTTCAAACTTCAGGGACTCGGCCAGGGAATCTTCCAAGGCAGTGTCGCTGACCAGGGTCACTTTATGGCCCAGTTCTTCAGCAACAAGTTGAGCAGTTTCCTGATCAAGTACCTGGTTGATGGTCGCTGGAGTACCCAGTTTGAACATGAACTTGATGATTTCAGCAGCCTTGACCGACATCTGATTAGCGAGATCGCCAACAGAAATGGTCTCGCCGATCTGCACATCACGCACGACAGGGCCGGTTGGGCTCTGGAAACCGTGGGCGTTGCGCTTTTTCAGCTTGGCCTTGCCGCGACCACCACGACGGAAGCCATCGCTTTCTTCGTCGGTAGTACGTGGAGCAACGCGTGGAGCAGGCGCTTTCTCTTTGACCGAGGCACGATGTGGAGCGTTTTTACGCTCGCCATCGCCACCACCACCGCGACGATTGTTATCGTCGGCACGTGGTTTGTCCGGACGACGAGGTTCGTCGCGCTTGCGAGCGTCTGCTGCAGGAGCAGGTGCAGCGGCAACCGGAGCGGCCTCACGCACAGCTTCAACAGGCGCTACAGGAGCGGCGACCGCTTCAGTACCAGCAGGTTGCGCAGCAGCAGGCTGGCGACGCGCTTCTTCTTCGGCGCGACGCTTGGCTTCTTCTTCAGCCTTCTGACGAGCAGCATTATCTACTGCGCGACGTTCATCCAGTTCGCGTTTGCGCTCGGCTTCGATTTCTTCCGGGCTGCGCTGTACGAAGACTTTCTTCTTACGTACTTCAACGCTGATGCTCTTGCTACCAGCAACACGCAGGGTGCTGGTGGTTTTGCGCTGCAATGTAATCTTGCGCGGTTCTTCCACTTTCGCCTTGTGGCTGCTCTTCAAGTGAGTCAGCAACGACTGCTTCTCACTGTCGCTCACACCTTCATCGGCGGCGGTGTGCGGCAGACCTGCCTCACGCATCTGCTGCAACAGGCGCTCCACCGGTGTTTTGACCTCATCGGCCAGTTGTTTCACCGTGACTTGCGTCATGCACTTCTCTCCTCAGGCCGCGCCTAGTTACTCGAACCAATGGGCTCGGGCGGCCATGATCAACTTGCCGGCACGATCATCGTCAATGCCGTCGATGTCGAGCAGATCGTCAATAGACTGCTCGGCCAGGTCTTCGCGGGTAATTACGCCGCGCACCGCCAGTTCCATCGCCAAATCCTTGTCCATACCCTCAAGCGAGAGCAGGTCTTCGGCCGGATGGGCGTCTGCCAGCTTTTCCTCAGTAGCGATGGCTTTAGTCAACAAACGATCCTTGGCCCGAGCGCGAAGCTCGTTGACGGTGTCTTCGTCAAAGCCGTCGATGTTGAGCATTTCTTCCAACGGTACGTAGGCAATCTCTTCCAGGCTGGTGAAGCCTTCATCTACCAGCACCTGTGCCAGGTCTTCGTCGACTTCCAGCTCGTCGATGAAGTTGCGCAGGATGTCACCGGTTTCAGCTTGCTGCTTAGCCTGGATGTCCGATTCGGTCATCACGTTCAGGGTCCAACCGGTCAGTTGGCTGGCCAGACGCACGTTCTGACCACCACGACCAATGGCCTGAGCCAGATTGTCTGCGCCAACGGCGATGTCCATTGCATGGGCATCTTCGTCAACGATAATTGCCGCCACTTCAGCCGGCGACATGGCGTTGATCACGAACTGCGCCGGGTTATCGTCCCACAGGACGATGTCCACACGCTCACCGCCCAACTCGCCCGACACTGCCTGGACGCGCGAACCGCGCATACCAATGCAAGCGCCCTGCGGGTCGATGCGTTTGTCCTTGGAGCGGACCGCGATCTTGGCGCGCGAACCCGGGTCGCGGGACGCTGCCATGACTTCGATCAGGCCTTCGGCGATTTCCGGCACTTCGATACGGAACAGCTCGATCAGCATTTCCGGCGCGGTACGCGACAGGATCAACTGTGGGCCACGGTTCTCGGTGCGGATTTCCTTGAGCAGCGCACGCAGACGCACGCCAACACGGAAGGTTTCGCGAGAGATGATGTCTTCGCGTGCCAGCAACGCTTCAGCGTTGTTGCCCAGGTCGACGATCACGTTATCGCGGGTAACTTTTTTCACGGTGCCGGAGATGATTTCACCCAGGCGCTCGCGATAAGCGTCAACGACTTGAGCGCGCTCGGCTTCGCGAACCTTCTGCACAATGACCTGCTTGGCAGTCTGTGCAGCAATACGGCCGAATTCGATCGACTCGATCTTTTCTTCGACGACATCACCGACATTGGCGCCAGGGTGCGTTTCGGCAACCTTGCTCGGCCAAGTTTCGATGGCCGGATCATCAAGATCGGCTTCTTCGACGACCGTCCAGCGACGGAAAGTCTCATAGGCACCGGTGTGGCGGTTGATTTCCACACGCAGATCAACTTCGTCTTCAAAACGCTTTTTGGTAGCCGTGGCCAAGGCCAGCTCCAGCGCTTCAAAAATCACGTTTGCCGGTACGCCCTTTTCATTGGATACCGACTCAACAACCAGCAGTACTTCTTTGCTCATCGTACGCCTCGCCTTTCGCAAGCCATTGGATCCGCGGGATCCGCGTCTCAGTCAAAACTGGGAATAATGTTGGCCTTGTCGATCATATCGATCGGCAACAGGAACTCATGGTCTTCTACCTGCACCACGACATCCTGTTCTTCTACACCGCGCAGAAGGCCCTGAAAGTTGCGTCGCCCTTCAAAAGGGGAGCGCAGCTTGATCTTCACTTGTTCACCGGCAAATTTTGCAAACTGATCAATAGTGAACAGTGGGCGTTCCATGCCAGGCGAGGAAACTTCGAGGGTGTATTCAACGGCGATTGGATCTTCAACATCCAGCACACCGCTGATCTGACGGCTGACAATGGCACAATCGTCCACCAGCACGCCGCCCTCTTTATCGATATAAACGCGCAACATTGAGTGGCGACCTTGAGCCGAAAACTCAATACCCCAGCATTCATAGCCTAGGGCCACGATCACCGGGGCCAACAAGGCCTGCAACTCTTCTAGCTTGCTCGACACCTGAACCCCCTCGTGCATGTATGTGCATGCTGTGCAAAATAAAAAAATGGGCGAAACGCCCATCCTTGAAACGCCGTCGAACAGCGGCGTTGAAAGTGTCCAGCTAACAAAAAGCCCCTTAAAAGGGGCTCCGCTAAAACTGGTTGCGGGGGCCGGATTTGAACCGACGACCTTCGGGTTATGAGCCCGACGAGCTACCAGACTGCTCCACCCCGCGACAAAGCTGGGGCGGAAGTATACGACCGATCCCTTACAGGGTCAATGTAACCTTCCACCTACAAGAAAGCCCGCAACAGCGGGCTCTCCTGATAATTGGTACCGAGAAGGGGACTCGAACCCCTACACCCTATGGGCACAACCACCTCAAGGTTGCGTGTCTACCAATTCCACCACCTCGGCAATACAACGCTTACAACTCTTCTTACTTCTGCTCTTGAGCTGGAGGTACGTCAGTCGCTGGAGTAGCCGACTTTTGCTCTTGAAGCACCGGTACATCATCAGAAGCCGGTTTTGCTTTTGGTACTTCCAACACTGCTGGGTTTGGGAGACCTACTTGAGTCAGCACATGAGCTTTCTCTTTAGCATAGTAACCTAACCCCAAGCTGGTTATGAAGAAACCGGCGGCAAGTATAGCAGTAAACTTACTAAGAAAGGTAGAGGAACCTTGGCTTCCGAACACAGTATTTGAAGCACCTGCACCGAAAGACGCACCAGCATCCGCACCTTTACCCTGTTGCAACAAAACCAGGGCAATTACGCCCAGGGCAGCCAACAGATGAAAAACGACTACGACTGTTTCCAGCATTTTTTCAGTTTCCCGCGGCGCGACAGATCGCACCGAACTCATCTGCATTCAGGGAAGCTCCACCAATGAGCCCCCCATCGATATCCGGCATGCCGAACAGTTCGACCGCATTGGCCGCCTTCACGCTGCCGCCGTATAGAAGCCGCACACCTTGTGCGATTTCAGAATTCTCTGCCGCCAACTGCGCGCGGATGGCTGCGTGCACATCCTGCGCCTGTTGCGGTGTAGCAGTCAGCCCGGTACCAATGGCCCAGACCGGCTCGTAAGCAATTACTGCCTTTGCAAATGCACCAACACCCAGCTCCTCGATGATGCTGCCCAGCTGACGCGAGACAACTTCAAGAGTCTTGCCCGATTCACGCTGCTCAAGGGTCTCCCCTATGCACAACACTGGAATCAAGCCACAAGCCTGTGCCGCTGCGAACTTGCGATTGAGTGTCCCATCACGCTCGCCCATCATCTGACGGCGCTCGGAGTGCCCGACAAGCACATAGGAACAACCCGCATCGACCAGCTGACTCGGCGAAATCTCACCGGTCAACGCACCTTGCATGGGCTCCACCGCAGAATTCTGCGCGCCGACCTGAATCGACTTACCTTTCAAGCCATCAACAACCTGGTTGATATGCAAGCAAGGCGGGAAAACCGCGACATCAACACCGCCAGGCAAGGCCAAGTGACGAAGGCCATTGATCAGCTCAGCGACACTGGCGCGGGTACCGTGCATCTTCCAGTTACCAGCTACCATAGTGCGACGCATGCTGTACCTCGTCGGTCAAAGTGGGCGCAGATGTTACCCAACCACATCATCACTGGCAAGCCGAATTCAGGCGCAAATTTCAGTTACCAGTTTTGCCAGGTCTTCGGCATGCCCGCGAACCTGCGCTTCGTCTTCACCTTCGACCATGACGCGCACCAGAGGCTCTGTGCCGGACTTGCGCAACAACACGCGCCCACGGCCCGCCATTGCGAGGGTTACGCGCTCGCAGGCGTCTTTGACAGCAGGGTGCTCGATCGGGTTTTCGCCACCGCCAAAACGCACATTGAGCAGAACCTGCGGGCACTTACGCAGAGCTTGGCGCGCCTGAGCGAGACTCTCTTCGCGACGACGCAAGGACAACAACACCTGCAACGCAGCGATAATCGCATCGCCAGTAGTGGTGTGCTGGAAGCAGACAACATGCCCGGAGTTCTCACCACCCACCTGCCAGTTGCGCTCCAGCAGCTCGGCGATCACATAGCGGTCACCGACATTGGCGCGAACAAAAGGGATCCCCAGCTCCGCCAGAGCCAGCTCAAGCCCAAGATTGCTCATCAGCGTGCCGACGACACCACCTTGCAGTTTGTTACGTTCATGCAGGTCGCGGGCAATGATGAACAGCAGGTCATCGCCATCAACCACAGTACCGGTGTGATCCACCATCAACACGCGATCACCGTCGCCATCAAAGGCGATACCCAGGTCGGCATGCTCAGCCAGAACCGCTGCCTGCAGCTGCTCCATATGGGTGGAGCCGCAGTTTTCGTTGATATTCAAGCCATTCGGCTGAGCCGACAGCACCGTCACGTCCGCACCCAGCTCTTTGAATACACTCGGCGCGACCTTGTAGGTAGCGCCGTGAGCACAGTCGACAACGATCTTCAGCCCGGCAAAATTGGTGCTGGTCGGCACGCTGCTCTTGCAGAACTCGATGTAACGGCCAGACGCGTCGTTGATGCGCGACACCTTGCCCAGCTTGCTGGACTCGACCACCGTCATCGGTGCATCCAGCAGCTCTTCAATCATCAGCTCGATCTCGTCCGGCAGCTTGGTGCCCTGGCCCGAGAAGAACTTGATACCGTTGTCATCATGGGGATTGTGCGAGGCGCTGATTACGATACCGGCTTCAGCGTGAAAGGTACGCGTCAGGTAAGCGATTGCAGGCGTCGGCATTGGACCCAACAACATCACATCGGCACCAGCGGCGGACAAACCTGCCTCCAGCGCCGACTCAAACATATAACCCGAAATGCGGGTGTCCTTGCCCACCAGGATGCGGCACGCGCCCATGCTGCGGAACGCCATACCTGCCGCCCAACCCAGCTTGAGCATGAAGTCAGGAGTAATCGGGAATTCGCCGACCCGACCACGAATACCGTCGGTGCCAAAATATTTTTTAGTCATAAGTGCTCCATCATTCTTATTCGGCTGATTCTACAGCAGCAATCATACGCACCACATCGACCGTCTCGGCGACGTCATGCACACGCAAAATACGCGCACCCTTGGTCACGGCAAGCGCCGCAAGTGCCAGACCACCGTAAAGCCGGTCGCCTACGGGACGATTCAAAGCCAGCCCTATCATGCTCTTGCGCGAAACGCCGACCAACAGGGGCCGACCAAGGGCGTGCAAGGATTCCATGTGCTTGAAGAGGCTCAGATTGTGCTGAAGGGTCTTGGCAAAACCAAACCCTGGATCAAGGACAATCTTTTCTGCAGCAATTCCCGCCACCGCGCACTGAGCGATCCTCTCTGCAAGGAACCCACTCACTTCGCCAACGAGGTCATCGTAGCGCGGGCTGTCCTGCATATTGCCGGGCTCTCCGAGCATATGCATCAAACACACCGGCAGACCGGTTGCGGCCGCGGCATCCAGGGCGCCATCGCGCTGAAGGGAACGCACATCGTTGATCAGCCCCGCCCCCAGGCGTGCTGTTTCGCGCATAACGGCTGGGGTCGACGTATCAACCGAGATGATCACATCCAATTCACGAGCGATACGCTCGACAATCGGGGCTACGCGCTCCAGCTCCTCCAAGGGAGAAACCACGCGAGCGCCAGGGCGAGTCGACTCGCCGCCGACATCAATCAACGTCGCGCCAGCCAATACCATCGCCTCGGCATGGCGCAATGCAGCATCCAGCTGGCTGAAACGGCCACCATCGGAAAAGGAATCGGGGGTTACATTAAGAATGCCCATGACATGTGTATGGGCCAAATCAAGAACCCGGTTGCCGCAAGGCAACCGGGTTGAGGACAACGCAGAAGTCATTTCAAACCTTAGTGGTCAGCTGCCGGGCCGCCGATCGGGGTTTCAGGGCGTTCGTTCTGTACTACCGGCGGAGTTCCCGAAGTACCCGAACCACCTTCCCAATCGCGAGGCTCGCGCGGCGTACGGCCTGCCATGATGTCGTCGATCTGGTCGGCATCAATGGTTTCGTACTTCATCAGCGCATCAGCCATGGCATCCAACTTGTCACGGTTGTCGGTCAGGATCTGCTTGGCCGTGCCGTAGCACTGGTCAATGATGCTGCGCACTTCCGAGTCGATCAGCTTGGCTGTCTCACCGGAGAAACTCGCGGCTTGACCGCCACCGCCACGCCCCAGGAACACTTCGCCTTCTTCCTCGGCATACATCAATGGGCCGAGTTTTTCCGACAACCCCCACTTAGTCACCATGTTCCGTGCAATCTGGCTGGCACGCATGATGTCGTTGGACGCGCCGGTAGTCACACCGTCAAAGCCCAGGGTCATTTCTTCAGCAATCCGGCCACCGTAGAGCGAGCAGATCTGGCTGATCAACGCTCGCTTGGAGAGGCTGTAACGATCCTCTTCCGGCAGGAACATAGTGACACCCAATGCACGACCACGAGGAATGATCGACACTTTGTAGACCGGGTCATGCTCAGGCACAACGCGACCCACAATGGCGTGACCGGCTTCGTGATAAGCAGTGTTCTGCTTCTCTTTCTCGGACATGACCATGGATTTGCGCTCAGCGCCCATCATGATTTTGTCTTTCGCGAGTTCGAACTCTTTCATTTCAACGATGCGTTTGCCAGTACGAGCAGCGAACAGCGACGCCTCGTTCACCAGGTTGGCAAGGTCGGCACCGGAGAAACCTGGAGTACCGCGGGCAATCACGGCCGGAGCCACGTCGTCGCCCATTGGCACTTTGCGCATGTGCACTTTCAAAATCTGTTCGCGACCACGGATGTCCGGCAAGCCAACCACAACCTGACGGTCGAAACGGCCTGGACGCAGCAGCGCAGGGTCCAGGACGTCCGGACGGTTAGTCGCAGCAATGACGATGATGCCGTCATTCATTTCGAAGCCGTCCATCTCCACCAGCAACTGGTTGAGAGTCTGCTCACGCTCATCGTGACCACCGCCCATGCCGGCACCACGATGGCGACCAACGGCGTCGATTTCGTCGATGAAGATGATGCATGGCGCGTGTTTCTTGGCCTGTTCGAACATATCGCGAACGCGGCTGGCACCGACACCGACGAACATCTCGACGAAGTCAGAACCGGAAATGGTGAAGAAAGGTACTTTGGCTTCGCCTGCAATGGCCTTGGCCAGCAAGGTTTTACCCGTACCCGGAGGACCGACCATCAGCACGCCGCGAGGAATGCGGCCGCCCAGGCGCTGGAACTTGCCCGGATCGCGCAGGAACTCGACCAGCTCGCCGACTTCTTCCTTGGCTTCGTCGCAACCGGCGACGTCAGCCAGAGTGGTCTTCACCTGATCTTCGGAGAGCAGGCGTGCCTTGCTCTTGCCGAAGCTCATCGGCCCGCCCTTGCCTCCCGCACCACCTTGCATCTGTCGCATGAAGAACATGAACACGGCGATAATCACCAGGATCGGGAAGCTGGCCACCAGGAGTTGAGTCCAGATGCTCTGCTGCTCAGGCTGCTTGCCTTCAACGACCACGTGGTTATCCACCAGGTCGCCGATCAGACCGTTGTCCTGGATTGCCGGACGAATGGTCTTGAAGCTGTCGCCATCGTTGCGCTTGCCGGTGATCACGTAGCCATCAACCGCTACGCGCTCGACCTTGCCATCCTTAACTTGCTGGATGAAGTCGGAATAGTTGAGGGTCTGCGGCTCGTTAGGGCTGGAGAAGTTGTTCATCACCGTCACCAGGACAGCCGCGATGATCAACCACAGGATCAGATTCTTTGCCATATCGTTCAATTAACTACCCTCTGAAGCAAGCTCCGCTACTGGCGCGCGCTTCGCATGATATTCACCGGCCTAACTTACTACATTACCTACAACTCTGGCAGGCGCCGTCTGTAACCCTTTGTGAAACTTTGACTACACAATATTCGTAAAGCTTCGTGACGAAAGCGATATAAAAAAACCTATCGCCCTCCTCCAATTCCTCAAAAACGCTCTTCGCTCGCCGCGCCTTCAACACCGCGGAAGCCGCGGCACAGCAGGTACTGCTCTCGAGACCGATCTCGCGAGGAGTCAGGTTTGCGCGTCTGTACCTTGTCGAACAACTTGCGGATGTTCTTGTGGTACTCGTCAAAACCTTCGCCCTGGAAGACTTTCACCAGGAAATCACCGCCAGGACGCAATACCCGACCCGCCAAGTCCAGCGCCAGTTCACAAAGGAACATCGCACGCGGCATATCGACGGCCGGTAATCCACTCATATTGGGGGCCATGTCGGAAATCACAAGGTCTACCTGCGAATTTCCCACAGCCTCAAGGATCTCTGCGAGCACCGTGTCCTGAGTGAAGTCACCATGAACAAAGGTCACATCAGGGATGCTGTCCATTTCCAGGATGTCGGAAGCGATCAAGCGACCCTGCCCACCAATCAGACGACTGGTCACTTGGGACCAGCCACCGGGGGCCGCGCCAAGGTCAATAACGCTCATGCCCGGACGGATCAATTTGTCCTTGTCCTGGATCTCCAACAGCTTGTAGCTGGCCCGCGAACGGTAGCCGTCCTTCTGCGCCTTTTTGACGTAAGGATCGTTGAAATGCTCTTGCAGCCACTTAAGGCTTGTTTTGGAACGGGCCACGGGCCACCTCGAAAAATAAAACGGGTCGTGATTAACTGGGCGGTCCCGGACTCGCTCGGGTAAACTGGCCGCCGCTTTTTACAAGATCAGACGCAGGGGTCAGATTATGCCGCTCACTCAAGAGCAGAAGAAACAGTACAAATCCATTGGCCACCATCTGAAACCAGTTCTGATTGTGGCAGACAACGGTTTGACTGAAGGTGTGCTAGCCGAACTTGAACGCGCATTGGGCGATCACGAACTGATCAAGATCAAGGTCAACATCCTTGACCGCGAAGCGCGTTTGGCCGCCATTGCAGAACTGTGCAAGGTCGGCAAAGCGGATCTGGTTCAGGTCATCGGCAAGATGGCGCTGCTGTATCGCAAGAACTTCAGCGTCAACAAGCAACTGTCGAACGTACACCGCTTCAAGTAACAAAAGGGTCACGGGCGTGCTTCGCGCGCCCCGCCACTCCATCCCGGCGCAGGCTGCATCACCAGCACCAGGCCGGAGAACCCTAGCACAAGATAGCTGAATAGCTGCCAGCGCAACGCTTCCGGCAGCCACACATGCACCACGCAAAACATTGCGCATGCATACAGCGCCATCAACAGCAGTTGGCCGCGAATATCCCGCCACAAACTCCCCAAGCCTTCGGCCTTGACCAGCACCAGCACCTGGAGCGTCACGCACGCCGCCGCAAAACCCACCAGCAGCGCACTGAGCAATCCGTCGATCTCATCGATCAGTAACGGCGCCAGACCAATCAGGCCCAGCGTCGGCAATATACCAATGTGCAGCAACCACACGCCGCCCACCCAAAGCATCTGGGCAAGCTGCCAAAGCATGGCGCCCGCACGAAGCGGGCGCCGTCTTTCAGATGTGACGAACTTCAACAATCTCGTACTCGATTACGCCGCCAGGCGTCTTCACCGCCACCACATCACCCTCTTCCTTGGCAATCAAGGCACGAGCGAGGGGTGAGCCAACAGAGATTTTGCCGAGTTTGAAGTCGGCCTCGTCTTCACCGACGATGTGGTAAACAACGCGCTCATCCGTCTCAACGTTGGCGATTTCGACGGTAGTGCCGAAAATCACTTTGCCGGTATGCGGGATGGTCGTGACGTCGATGATCACCGCATTCTGCATACGGCCTTCGATGTCACGGATCCGCGCCTCGACCATACCCTGCTGCTCGCGAGCAGCGTGGTATTCGGCGTTTTCCTTCAAGTCACCCAGCTCGCGGGCCGTACCGATGTCCTGGCTCAGCTTCGGACGGATGACCTTAGTCAGATGGGCGTGTTCCTCTTCCAGGGCCTTGGCGCCCTGGACGGTCATTGGGTATTTGGTCATGCCTTCAATCCTGCGTGTAGATCCTGCAAGCGACGCACGGTCTTTTCCGGACCGAACTTGAGCGCTTCGCAGATGGCTTCGCCAGCAGCAATGGTAGTGGTGCAGTAGATCTTGTGCTGCAAGGCATTTCGACGAATGGAGTAGGAGTCCGCGATCGACTGGCGACCTTCGGTGGTGTTGATGATCAGCGTGACTTCGTCATTCTTGATCATGTCGACCACGTGTGGACGGCCTTCCGTCACCTTGTTCACGCGACGCACCTTCAGGCCGGCAGCTTCGATCAGCTTGGCGGTCCCGGCGGTGGCCACGACTTCAAAGCCCAAGTTGATCAGATCACGGGCTACGCCTGCAACCAGTGGCTTGTCATCATCACGCACGCTGATAAACGCAGTACCGCCGGTCGGCAGCACTTCGCTGGCACCCATCTGGGCTTTGGCGAACGCTTCACCGAAGGTATCGCCCACGCCCATCACTTCACCGGTGGACTTCATCTCTGGGCCCAGGATCGGGTCCACACCAGGGAATTTGGCGAATGGGAACACCGCCTCTTTCACGCTGTAGAAGTTCGGAATGATTTCCTTGGTGAAGCCGATTTCCTTCAGGGTCTTACCGGCCATCACACGGGCAGCGATCATCGCCAGGGACACACCGATGCACTTGGAAACAAATGGCACGGTACGCGAAGCACGCGGGTTGACCTCAATGACGTAGATGTCTTCGCCTTGCAGCGCCAACTGAACGTTCATCAGGCCGACAACGCCCAACTCCAGGGCCATTTTCTTGACCTGTTCGCGCATCTCGTCCTGGATGTGCGCCGGCAGCGAGTACGGCGGCAGCGAGCACGCGGAGTCACCGGAGTGAACGCCCGCCTGTTCGATGTGCTGCATGATCGCGCCGATCACTACGTCAGTGCCGTCGCAGACAGCATCCACGTCCATTTCGATGGCGCAGTTGAGGAAGTGGTCCAGCAGCACTGGGCTGTCGTTGGACACTTTCACTGCATCACGCAGGTAACGCTTGAGCTCTTCTTCTTCGTAGACGATTTCCATCGCACGGCCGCCCAGTACGTAGGACGGACGCACCACCAGCGGGTAACCGATCTTGCTGGCTGCACGGATGGCTTCGTCTTCGCTGCGCACGGTGGCGTTCGGCGGCTGACGCAGGTTCAGGCGCTCAACCATTTGCTGGAAGCGCTCACGGTCTTCGGCACGGTCGATGGCGTCCGGGCTGGTGCCGATGATCGGTACGCCGGCAGCTTCCAGGGCGCGAGCCAGTTTCAGCGGGGTTTGGCCGCCGTACTGGACAATCACGCCTTTCGGCTTCTCGACGCGACAGATTTCCAGCACGTCTTCGAGCGTTACCGGCTCGAAGTACAGACGGTCGGAAGTGTCGTAGTCGGTGGAGACGGTTTCCGGGTTGCAGTTGACCATGATGGTCTCGTACCCGTCTTCGCGCAGTGCGAGCGCGGCGTGTACGCAGCAGTAGTCGAACTCGATGCCCTGGCCGATACGGTTCGGACCGCCGCCCAGGATAATGATCTTGTCGCGGCCCGACGGCGCGGCTTCGCACTCTTCCTCGTAAGTGGAGTACAGGTACGCAGTGTCAGTGGCGAACTCGGCCGCGCAGGTGTCAACGCGCTTGTAGACCGGGAAGATATCCAGCTTGTGGCGATGGGTGCGCAGGTTCTTCTCGGTCACACCCAGCAGCTTGGCCAAGCGCATGTCGGAGAAACCTTTGCGCTTGAGGCGGAACATCAGGTCGCGGTCGATAGAGGACAGGCCGAGGGTCTTGACCTTCTCTTCTTCCTTGATCAGATCTTCGATCTGCACCAGGAACCAAGGGTCAATCATATTCATGCCGAAGATGTCTTCAACGGTCATGCCGGCACGGAATGCGTCAGCGACGTACCAGATGCGCTCGGCACCCGGTACGGTCAGCTCGCGCTTGAGTACGCTCATGCTTTCCGGGTTGCTCAGGTCAAGCTTCTCGTCCAGGCCGCAGACGCCCACTTCCAGGCCACGCAGAGCTTTCTGCAGGGACTCCTGGAAGGTCCGGCCGATGGCCATGACTTCACCGACCGACTTCATCTGAGTGGTCAGACGCGCGTCGGCTTTCGGAAATTTCTCGAAAGCAAAACGTGGCAGCTTGGTTACAACGTAGTCGATAGACGGCTCGAAGGACGCCGGCGTAGCGCCGCCAGTGATTTCGTTTTGCAGCTCGTCCAAGGTGTAACCGATCGCCAGCTTGGCAGCGATGCGCGCAATCGGGAAACCGGTAGCTTTCGATGCCAGCGCCGAGGAACGCGATACACGCGGGTTCATCTCGATCACGACCATACGACCGGTGTCCGGGCAAATACCGAACTGAACGTTGGAACCGCCGGTTTCAACGCCGATTTCACGCAGTACCGCCAACGAGGCGTTACGCATGATCTGGTATTCCTTGTCCGTCAGGGTCTGCGCCGGAGCAACGGTGATCGAGTCGCCGGTGTGCACACCCATCGGGTCGAAGTTTTCGATTGAGCAGACGATGATGCAGTTGTCCTTTTTATCGCGGACAACCTCCATCTCATATTCTTTCCAGCCGATCAGGGATTCGTCGATCAGCAGCTCTTTGGTCGGCGACAGGTCCAGGCCACGGGCGCAGATTTCTTCGAACTCTTCACGGTTGTAAGCGATACCGCCACCGGTGCCGCCCATGGTGAAGGACGGACGGATGATGCACGGGAAGCCCAGCTTTTCGAGAACCGCGTTGGCCTCTTCCATGCTGTGGGCGATACCGGAACGCGGGCAGTCAAGGCCGATGGATTTCATGGCTTTGTCGAAACGCGAACGGTCTTCCGCCTTGTCGATGGTATCGGCGTTGGCACCGATCATTTCTACGCCGAACTTTTCCAGGACGCCTTCGCGCTCCAGGTCCAGGGCGCAGTTCAGTGCAGTCTGGCCGCCCATGGTCGGCAGCAGTGCGTCCGGGCGCTCTTTCTCGATGATCTTGGCAACGGTCTGCCACTTGATCGGTTCGATGTAGGTGGCGTCGGCCATGTCCGGGTCGGTCATGATGGTGGCCGGGTTGGAGTTCACCAGGATGACGCGGTAACCCTCCTCGCGCAGGGCTTTACAGGCCTGGGCGCCGGAGTAGTCGAATTCACAGGCCTGGCCGATCACGATCGGGCCAGCGCCGAGAATCAGGATGCTTTTTATGTCTGTACGTTTTGGCATGGGTTTGTCACTCAAATCCGCAGGTCAGTCGGCAAGCCGTCTTGAACAATCTTTGAAGAGCCTGCGGGGGCCACCGACATTCGGGGCCGCCCGCAAACCACTCAGTCAGCGTCGCTTGGCCATCTCATTGATGAAACGGTCGAACAGCGGCGCTACGTCGTTCGGGCCCGGGCTTGCTTCAGGGTGGCCCTGGAAGCTGAACGCGCTCTTGTCGGTGCGTTCGATGCCTTGCAGGGAACCGTCGAACAGCGACTTGTGAATGGCGCGGACGTTAGCCGGCAAGGTCGCTTCATCCACCGCAAAACCGTGGTTCTGGCTGGTGATCATCACAACGCCAGTGTCCAGGTCTTGCACAGGGTGGTTGGCACCGTGGTGGCCGTGGCCCATTTTCAGGGTCTTGGCGCCGGAGGCCAGGGCCAGCAGTTGGTGACCGAGGCAGATACCGAATACCGGGATCTCGGTTTCCAGCACTTCCTTGATCGCCTTGATGGCGTAGTCGCAAGGCTCCGGGTCACCCGGGCCGTTGGACAGGAACACACCGTCCGGCTGCAGGGCGAGCACGTCGCTGGCTGGAGTTTGCGCCGGCACCACGGTCACGCGGCAACCACGCTCGACCAGCATGCGCAGGATGTTGTATTTGATACCGTAGTCGTAGGCGACTACGTGGTAAGGCAGGTCAGCAGCAGCGATGGTCTCGTGGCTGTCGGTCTTCAAGTCCCAGACAGTGGAGCGCCACTCGTACTGCTCTTTGGTGCTGACTTCTTTCGCCAGGTCCATGCCTTTCAGGCCAGGGAAGCCTCGCGCTGCGGCGATTGCCGCTTCTTCGGAAATATTGTCGCCCGCCATGATGCAGCCGTTCTGCGAGCCTTTTTCACGCAGGATGCGTGTCAGGCGGCGCGTATCGATACCGGCGATCGCCACAACGTTGTTGGCTTTCAGGTAATCGGACAGCGACATCGTGTTACGCCAGTTGCTCGCAACCAGTGGCAGGTCACGAATGACCAGGCCGGCCGACCAGACACGATCAGACTCGACGTCTTCCGGCGTAGTACCGGTGTTGCCGATGTGCGGATAGGTCAAGGTAACGATCTGTTGGGCGTAGGAAGGATCGGTAAGGATTTCCTGATAGCCGGTCATGGCAGTGTTAAACACTACCTCTCCAACGGTTTGACCGTCGGCTCCAATGGCTTCGCCGCGAAAAATGCTGCCATCAGCAAGGGCGAGTATGGCTGGCTTAGTCAAGAAGACCTCCCGTAAATAAAGCCTGAAAGGGCGATCGCAGGTTGCAAAAAAGCGGAGTGACGTATGGACACGTCACCCCGCTTCTTCACTGAATTATTCTGCGCGCTTTTAGTGGACACACTAAAGCTGTAGCTTACAGAAAAAGGCTTTTTTGGTCCACCGCTAATGAGCCTGAAAGGCAGGGGAATGCGACAGGAAGTCGCTTAGCGGGTAAAAACGGGGCCTAAGGATAATCCTGAGGCCCCGTTTTAGCTACTGATTAGTGCAGATCCAGCACATCACGCATGTCATACAAGCCTGCCTCGCGCCCCTCCAACCAGAGCGCGGCACGTACCGCGCCCTTGGCGAACGTCATGCGGCTGGACGCCTTATGGGTGATCTCCAGGCGCTCGCCTTCGGTGGCGAACAGCACGGTGTGATCACCAACCACATCTCCGCCGCGCACAGTGGCGAAGCCGATGGTGTCACGCGCACGCTCACCGGTATGACCTTCACGGCCATAAACAGCGACTTTAGACAAGTCACGCCCCAGCGCATCCGCAATGGCTTCACCCATACGCAACGCAGTCCCCGACGGCGCGTCGATCTTGTGGCGATGATGCGTCTCGATGATCTCGATATCCGCCTCATCACCCAGCACACGCGCCGCCAGATCCAGCAGCTTGAGCGACAGGTTCACGCCAACACTGAAATTGGCAGCGAAGACAATTGGAATGTCCTTGCTCGCCTCAACCAGCAACTGCTTCTGCTCAGCGCTCAAGCCCGTGGTGCCAATCACCATGGCCTTGCCCGCCTTGCGGCAGAACGCCAGGTTTTTCAGCATCACCTCGGGCAGGGTGAAGTCGATCAGCACGTCGAACTCGTCAGCCACCTGCTCCAGGTTCCCCGACAACGAAACACCGATACGCCCCAACGAGGCCAACTCACCGGCATCCGCACCGATCAACGTGCTGCCCGGGCGAACGATCGCCGCGGTCAACCCGGAAGCCGGCGAGCGCTGCTGCACCGCCTCGACCAGCGTCTTGCCCATGCGCCCGGCAGCGCCCATTACGGCTATACGTCGCATATTCACGTCCTTACAGGTCGCCGAAGAAGCGCTTCACGCCATCGAAAAAGCCCGTGGTTTTCGGCGAATGGGAGTCGTCGCCTTCCAAAGAGCTGCGCAATTCCTCAAGCAGCTCACGCTGACGACGATCCAGGTTGACTGGCGTTTCCACCGCCACGCGGCACATCAGGTCGCCAGCGCCACCGCCGCGCACAGGCGCAACGCCTTTGCCACGGATACGGAACTGCTTGCCGGTCTGCGTGCCTTCAGGAATCTTGAGCTTAACCCGACCATCAAGGGTCGGAATCTCCAACTCGCCACCCAAGGCCGCGTCGACAAAGCTGATCGGCACTTCGCAGAACAGGTGCTTGCCGTCGCGCTGGAAGATCGAGTGCTCGCGCACATTGATCACCACATACAGATCGCCCGTAGGACCACCCTGACTCCCTGCCTCGCCTTCGCCCGACAAGCGAATGCGGTCACCGGTATCCACGCCGGCCGGCACTTTCACCGAGAGCGTTTTGTATTCTTCGACACGGCCTTCGCCGTGGCAGGAATCGCACGGATCGGAAATGATCTTGCCCTGGCCATGGCAACGCGGGCAGGTCTGCTGCACCGAGAAGAAGCCCTGCTGCATGCGTACCTGACCAATACCGCCGCACGTCGGGCAGGTAATCGGCGAGGAGCCTTTCTTGGCACCCGAACCATCGCACGGCTTGCAATTGACCAGCGTCGGCACCCGAATATTGACGGTGGTGCCGCGTACGGCTTCTTCCAGGTTCAATTCCAGGGTGTAGCGCAGGTCACTGCCGCGCTGAGCACCGCCACGCTGACCACCACGACCGCCGCCGAAGAAGTCACTGAATACATCGCCAAAGATGTCAGAGAAATTCTGACCGCCAAAACCGGCACCGCCGCCGCCCATGCTTGGGTCGACACCGGCGTGACCATACTGGTCGTAGGCCGCGCGCTTGTTTGGATCACTCAGGCATTCGTAGGCTTCGTTAGCCTCCTTGAACATCTCTTCGGATTCTTTGCTATCCGGGTTACGGTCCGGGTGGTGCTTCATCGCCAGGCGACGGTAAGCCTGTTTCAGGTCCGCCTCGCTGGAGCCACGCTCCACACCCAACACTTCGTAATAGTCACGCTTTGCCATAAGTCTTTGCACTCTTAAGGACGTTCGGCCAGACCCTCCTGAGCCTTGCCAAACTCGTTGAGCCCCAATACAGGCCCGGACCCAACTCACGTCAATTCAACGATCCTGGTCATTACTGCTTTTAGCCAGGGACCCGGCCAAAAAACGCGGTGACTGTCGTTCGGGAAGCAGGAGCATTCCCAATCACACCGCCAACATCCGAACCTTGTCGCATGTTGTAAAAATTCGCATACCCCAGACACGCCAACGCGGGAGCAAGCTCCCGCGCGGCGACATCCTACCAGTCACCGCTTGTGAGCGGTCAACCGGGCGACCAAGTTACTTCTGGTCTTTGACTTCTTCGAACTCGGCATCGACAACGTCGTCGTGCTTGGCTTCAGGTTCTGCCTGGTGTGCAGCACCATCAGCCGGCTGGCCTTGTTCAGCGTACATTTTCTGAGCAACCGGTGCGGAGACTTTCGACAGCTCCTCAACCTTGGCCTCGATGGCAGCCTTGTCGTCGCCTTTGATGGCGGCTTCCAGGGCAACCACAGCCGCTTCGATCGCGGTTTTCTCTTCAGCGGTCACTTTGTCGCCCGCTTCGGAGATCATTTTGCGCGTCGAGTGAACCAGGGCATCACCTTGGTTGCGGGCGCCGGCCAGCTCAGTAAACTTGGCATCGGCATCAGCGTTGGCTTCAGCATCACGAATCATCTGTTGAATTTCTTCATCAGACAGACCGGAGTTGGCCTTGATGGTGATCTTCTGCTCTTTGCCAGTCGCCTTGTCTTTAGCACCTACGTGCAGGATGCCGTTGGCGTCGATGTCGAAGGTCACTTCAATTTGTGGCACACCACGAGGTGCTGGTGGAATCTCAGCCAGGTCGAACTTGCCCAGGGACTTGTTCTGAGCGGCTTGCTTACGCTCACCTTGCAGCACGTGAATGGTCACTGCGCCTTGGTTGTCGTCGGCAGTCGAGAACACTTGCGATTTCTTGGTAGGAATCGTGGTGTTTTTCTCGATCAGCGCGGTCATCACGCCGCCCATGGTTTCGATACCCAGCGTCAGCGGGCTGACGTCAAGCAGCAGCACGTCTTTCACGTCGCCGGCCAGTACCGCACCTTGGATGGCAGCACCCATGGCAACAGCTTCGTCCGGGTTCACGTCTTTACGGGCTTCTTTGCCGAAGAACTCGGTGACCAGCTTCTGAACCAGTGGCATACGGGTCTGACCGCCAACCAGGATCACGTCGTTGATCGAGCCAACGTCGATACCGGAGTCTTTCAGCGCGATGCGGCAAGGCTCGATGGTGCGTTGAACCAAGTCTTCAACCAGTGCTTCCAGCTTGGAGCGCGAGATCTTCACGTTCAAGTGCTTAGGACCGGTAGCGTCTGCAGTGATGTACGGCAGGTTCACGTCGGTCGACTGAGCAGAAGACAGTTCGATCTTGGCTTTCTCAGCGGCCTCTTTCAGGCGCTGCATCGCCAGCGGGTCACCTTTGAGGTTCATGCCGCTTTCTTTCTTGAATTCGTCAACGAGGTAGTCGATCAGACGAATGTCAAAGTCCTCACCACCCAGGAAGGTGTCACCGTTGGTGGCCAACACTTCAAACTGGTGCTCGCCGTCAACTTCAGCGATCTCGATTACGGAGACGTCGAAAGTACCGCCACCCAGGTCATAAACGATCACAGTGTGGTCGCCCTTGGCCTTGTCCATACCGTAAGCCAAAGCAGCTGCGGTTGGTTCGTTGATGATACGTTTTACGTCCAGGCCCGCGATGCGGCCTGCGTCTTTGGTCGCCTGGCGCTGGCTGTCGTTGAAGTAGGCCGGAACGGTGATCACCGCTTCAGTCACTGTTTCACCGAGGTAGTCTTCGGCGGTCTTCTTCATCTTTTTCAAGATTTCAGCCGAGATTTGTGGCGGCGACATTTTCTGGCCGTTTACTTCAACCCAGGCGTCACCGTTGTCAGCCTTGGCGATTTTGTAAGGGACCATCTTGATGTCTTTCTGTACGACTTCTTCGTCGAACTTACGACCGATCAAACGCTTCACCGCGTACAGGGTGTTATGCGGATTGGTCACAGCCTGACGCTTGGCCGACTGACCCACGAGGATTTCACCGTCGTTGGCGTAAGCAATGATCGACGGCGTAGTACGCGCGCCTTCAGCGTTTTCGATAACTTTAGCAACGCCGTTTTCCAGCACGGAGACGCAGGAGTTGGTAGTCCCCAGGTCGATACCGATAATTTTGCCCATGATTTACTCTCCCGAAACTTTAATTTGGATGCCGCAGCAGTGGTGGCTAACTGCGGTAGCACTTAAACGCTTGACTTATAAATGGGGGCCTTGCGGCGGATTTCAAGCCTGCTCATCAATAGAAGGTGCAACAGGTGCGGGAGCCTTGCTCACCACCACCATTGCCGGGCGCAACAAGCGACCGTTGAGCTGGTAACCCTTCTGGAACACTTTCAATACGCTGTTCGGCTCAACTTCAGCACTTGGCTCCATCGCCATCGCCTGGTGATGCTCTGCATTGAACGGCTCGCCGCCTTGCGGATCGATGGCTTCCAACTGATAACGCTTCAGGGTGTCCTGGAACATTTTCAGGGTCAGCTCGATTCCTTCGCGTTGCGGACGAGTACTCTCATCATCTTCCTTGAACGACTTCAAGGCGTACTCAAGGCTGTCAATTACCGGCAGTAAGTCGCCAGCAAATTTTTCCAGCGCGAATTTATGAGCCTTCTCGACATCCTGCTCGGCACGGCGGCGGACGTTCTGCAGATCGGCGGCAACACGCAAAGACTGATCCTGCGCAGCAGCCAATTGCTCTTCGAGCACTTGCACACGAGTTGCCAGTTCATCACCGACAGCCGAATTGGCGTCTGGAGTTTGCGTATCCTGCGTCTGTTCGTCAGCCATAGATTTTCTCCTTTCAAAATCATGCGCGAACTCAACTCGCGCTTCTGTTCCGGTATATGGGGCCACAATTTCCAGGTTCAAGAGCGCAAGCGTTACCAAAAGTCTTTCGCCTGCCATGGATCAATTCCTGCGCGTTCATTCCCCATTGAGCTAAAAAAGCCACTCATTCAAGCAAATCGAGCTAAGCCTCAGGATTGTCAGCCCCAAACAAAACACTGTATAAATAACCAGACCTAACGCCTGGGAGCGCCGTCATGCTCGTGCACCTGTCTGTACATAACTACGCCATCGTTGAACATCTGGACCTCGAACTGGATCGCGGCATGAGCGTAATCACAGGCGAAACCGGCGCCGGCAAGTCGATCATGCTCGACGCCCTGGGCCTGACCCTCGGTGACCGAGCCGACAGTGGCGTGGTGCGCCCCGGTGCGGACAAGGCCGATATCCTGGCCACCTTCGACCTGGCAGACATCCCCGAAGCCGAAGCCTGGCTGGCCGAGCGCGACCTTAATAATGAAGGCCCGTGCATCCTGCGCCGCGTCATCACCGCTGAAGGCCGCTCACGTGGCTACATCAACGGCACGCCCTGCCCCCTTGGCGACTTGAAAGCCCTCGGCGAGCTGCTGATCGATATCCACAGCCAGCACGAACACCAATCCCTGCTGAAAACCGATACCCATCGTCGCCTGCTCGATGAATACGCCGGCGCTACGGATCTGGCCCGACAGGTCCAACTTGCCGCCCAGCGCTGGCGCCAGACACGCCAGGAGCTGGAGCGCCTCTCCAATTCCGGCGACGAGCAGCGCGCTCGTCATCAACTATTGAGTTATCAGCTTGAAGAGCTGGAAAGCCTCGGCCTGGGCGAAACCGAGCTGGAGCAGTTGGAGCAGGAACACAAGAACCTCACCAACGCCGAGACGCTGCTGGGCATTTGCCGCCAAGTGGTGGAGCAATGCAGCGAGAGTGATTCAGGTAATGTGCTTAACGCACTGACGGCCAGCCTCAATCGCCTGTCCAGCGTAAACAACGCGTCCGGCTCACTGAGTGAAGCCACAACGCTGCTGACCAGCGCACAAATCCAGGTCGAAGAAGCCGTGGGCGAGTTGAATCGCTTCCTCGACCACTTCGATGCCGACCCCGCCCGCCTGCAGGAAATCGAGGAACGCCTGGATACCATCTACACCCTGGCGCGCAAACATCGCATCCAGCCCACCGAAGTGGCAACGATGCAGCAAAAGCTGCTGGATGAAATCGAAACCCTCAACGCCAACGACGAATCCATTGAGCGCCTGGGCGACGAACTCGCTTCTTTCGCCCGCCATTATCAAGAGAAAGCCCGCGAACTGAGCGACCTGCGCCAACAAGCCGCCACTAGCCTGGCCGGCGCCGTAGAGCAGGAGATTCAGCGCCTGGGCATGCCTGGCGGGCGCTTTACTATCGAACTGCATGCCAATACCAGCAACGAACTGCAACCTCACGGCCTGGAACAGGTAGAGCTGCTGGTCAGCGCCAACCCTGGCCAGCCGCTCAAGGCGCTGGCGAAAGTGGCGTCCGGCGGCGAACTCTCACGGATCAGCTTGGCGATTCAGGTGATTACCGCACAGACCTCACGGGTGCCCACATTGGTGTTCGATGAAGTGGACGTGGGTATCGGCGGGCCGACTGCGGAGATTGTTGGCCAACTGCTGCGCCGCCTGGGGGAACGCGGCCAGGTGCTGACGGTGACTCACTTGCCGCAAGTGGCTGCCCAAGGGCATCAGCATTTGTTTGTACATAAAGTACGCGGCAGCGACGCGACGCACACGGCCGTTTCCAAGCTGAACAAGTCGGAACGCGTGGAAGAAGTGGCACGGATGCTGGGCGGTATCGACCTGACGAAAGAGTCCTTGGCTCACGCGAAGAAAATGGTCGTGGCCGCCAAGGCCTGAATCAAGCATTTTTCTCCGTTATAGAAAGCACGAAGGCGACCCTAGGGTCGCCTTCTATCGTTTCACAGAGCAAATCTGTGTCGATTTTTACTTTTTCTTACGGATGTAAAGAACCAGATTATGGTCCACCAAATCGAATCCATGCTGCTCAGCGATCTGGTGCTGGAGCTTCTCGATTTCCGGACTGGTGAACTCGATAACCTCATTGGTATCCAGGTCAACCATGTGGTCGTGATGACCACCGTCAGCCAATTCGAACACCGCATGACCGCCGTCGAAATTATGACGAACCACCAGCCCTGCGGCTTCAAACTGGGTCAGCACACGGTAAACCGTGGCCAGGCCAACGTCCTCGTTAGACTCCATCAGCGCCTTGTAAACATCCTCGGCACTCATGTGGCGCTGCTCAGCAGAATCGAGCATTTGTAGAATCTTGACTCGTGGCAGAGTCACTTTAAGACCGGCTTTGCGTAGTTCGCTATTTTCAACCATGGTTAGCTTTCTCGCGGATGCTGCTTCGCAGCTTCTCTTAATACGGGTATGATCGGCGTTTACGTTGTCCCAGCCAAGATAGTGGAAGTCGCCCACCGATGCAAAACACCAAGCTCTTGCTAACCAGTTTCACCCTTGTGGGACTGCTCGCACTCGCCGGTTGTTCATTCCCCGGGGTTTACAAAATCGACATCCAGCAGGGCAATGTCGTCACGCAGGACATGATAGACCAGTTACGTCCGGGAATGACCCGACGGCAAGTACGGTTTATCATGGGCAATCCCCTGCTGACCGACACTTTTCATGCCGATCGCTGGGATTATCTCTATAGCATCCAGCCTGGTGGCGGTGAACGCCAGCAGGAACGCGTCAGCGTCATCTTCAATGGCAATGACCAGCTTGTCAGCCTGTCCGGTGACTTCATGCCTGGCGTAAGCCGCGATGAAGCCTTGCTGGGCAAGGACAACGGCACCAATGTGACTGCGCCTGCGCAGGAAGCGGAGAAGCCGAAGTCCGAGGTTCCGGCCAAGCCTGGCTCCTTGCTGGATCAGATCCAGAAGGACGTGGACGGCGTACAAACCGTTCCAGTCCCGACGCCACAGCCTCTGGACACCGACCCGCAGTAATTTTGCGGCGTCCAACAAAAAGCCCGGCATGCCGGGCTTTTTTGTTGCCTGCCGATTGGCAGCCTTATGAATTACGCTGCTTAGCCATCGCAGCCTTGACCGCGCGCAGCCTGCGCACTTCTTTGGGGTCTGCCAGCAATGGCCGATAGATCTCAATACGATCACCCGGCTGCACGGCACGCACATCCGCATCGGCAACCACTTTACCGAATACCCCCAAAGGGCAGTCAGCCAGCGCCAGCTCCGGAAATTGCGCTGCAATTCCCGACGCCTGCACCGCCGCCCTCAGGCTTGTGCCCGAAGGCACTGTCACCGCCAATAGCGCTTGGCGATCCACGGCGGCATACACCACTTCAATCTCAACCATGCAGTTGCTTGGCCCGCTGACAGAACGCATCCACCAAGGTATTGGCAGCCTGATTGAACAAAGGCCCCAGCGTGGCCCGTACAATTGGCCCCGCATAATCAAAGGACAGATCCAGGCTGATCTTGCAGGCCTTTTCAGTCAGCGCCTTGAATACCCACACACCGTGCAGCTGGGTGAACGGCCCTTCCTGCAGGTTCATTTCAATTGATTGCCCAGGCACCAGAATATTGCGCGTAACAAAGTGCTGACTCAGGCCCGCCTTGGCAACTCCGACACTGGCAACCATATGCTCGTCACTGCTCTCCAGCACCTCGGCGGCAGAACACCACGGCAGGAATTCCGGGTAACGCGCCACGTCGTTGACCAGGTCATAGAGCGCCTGCGCCGGATAAGGCAGTAAGGCCGAACGTTGAATATGCGTCGTCATGTGAGCGTTACTTCCACTGCTGAGGCAAACATCGCGAAAGAACAGCTCGATCCGCGAGAGAAAAAAACCAAAGAACTGCCGGTATTGTCCGGGATTCGTCCAACACGCTCAAGCACGCAGGTTGACCGTAGCCGACACGCTCGCAACTCCCTATAATGCCGCCCCTATGGCTAAACAAAAGAAACACCCCACAGGGACCATCGCGCAAAATAAAAAGGCGCGACACGATTACTTCATCGAACATCGGTTCGAGGCTGGTCTGGTCCTGGCCGGCTGGGAAGTAAAAAGTCTGCGCGCCAGCAAGCTGCAACTGGTCGACAGCTACGTATTGCTCAAAGATGGCGAGGCATGGCTGCTCGGCAGTCATATCACCCCGTTAACCACCGCGAGCACCCACGTGATTGCCGACCCGGTGCGCACGCGCAAGCTCTTGCTCAATGCACGCGAACTGGAAAAGCTCGCCGCCGCCGTACAGCAGAAAGGCTATGCCTGTATCTGCCTGTCCTGGTACTGGAGCAAGCACCTGGTCAAGTGCGAGATCGCACTGGGCAAGGGTAAAAAGGAATACGACAAGCGCGATACCGAGCGTGAGCGCGACTCCAACCGTGAGTTGCATCGCGCCGTGCGCAACAAGGGCAAGGAAGACTAATCCTTGTGACGATGTAGCCTTGGGTGGTTCACCCCAGGCTACATGCCTTGACGTCGCTGCGCCCGAGCCACGCGCTGAACCTCCTGACGCACCTCTTCCAGCACTTCCTGCACATACAGCAGGTGACGTGTTGAGACTTCACGCGCCTGCTCGGCCCGCCCCTCGATAATCGCCAGGTACAAATCCCGGTGCTGACTGATCAGCATGTCACGGGTTTCCGTGCGCTGCTGATACATGCCGCCGATGTTGGTCACTACGTTACGCTTGAGCAAATCGAACAGACCACGAATGGTGTGCAGCAACACGGCGTTATGGCTGGCCTCGGCGATAGCCAAATGAAACCGCGCATCCGCCGCACCCTCTTCCGCCCGGCTCACTTCATCAACACGCGTGTAGCAATCCTGTAAAGCCTCGAAAGCTGCCGTCAGCCGCTCACGGTCGACCTCGGTAGCGCGCTGCGCGGCGTAATACGCACACGACGCTTCAAGGGTCTGGCGAAATTCCAGCAGATCACGCTGGGCCTCGGGGTTGTTTTCCAGCAGGTGCAGCAGCGGGTCACTGAAGGTCGACCCCAAGGACTCCGCCACATAGTTGCCGCCACCCTGGCGACTGACTAACAACCCCTTGGCCGCCAGTTTCTGGATCGCCTCACGCAACGATGGGCGCGACACGCCAAACTGCTCAGCCAAAGCGCGCTCGGCCGGCAAACGCTCGCCCGACTTCAGCGTGCCCTCAAGGATCATGCCCTCAAGCTGCTCGACGATATCGTCAGACAAACGGCGCTGGCGCACCTGATCAAACCCCATAACTCACTCTCCACAATCCCGACCACTCGCCGGGCCCTCTATTCTGGCCTATCACCGCGCTTGCGGCACCTATCAGAACGCCTTCGATTGATCAGACCAGAACACTAAAGCCACGCACCCGAGACCAACGTTCCGCGAGCGGCAAATTGACACACCCCACCCAAGGCTTTTACTCTAGCCGACAGCGACTGTAAATTGGTATTACCAATTGTCCAAGCTGACCAAACAACAACAATCAGGGGCCACCCCATATGCAAACCTGGCAACAGCTCTACAGCCCTCTCGGCAGCCTCGGCTTGTCCGCACTGGCCGCCGTCATTCCGATCGTATTCTTCTTCCTCGCATTGGCCGTGTTTCGCCTCAAAGGCCACGTCGCCGGTAGCATCACCTTGGGGCTGTCGATCCTGGTGGCGATCTTTGCCTTCCAGATGCCCGTGGATATGGCGCTGGCCGCTGCCGGTTATGGGTTTGCCTACGGCCTTTGGCCTATCGCGTGGATCATCGTCGCGGCCGTATTCCTCTACAAGCTGACGGTCAAGAGCGGCCAGTTCGAGGTCATCCGCAGCTCGGTCCTGTCGATCACCGACGACCAACGCTTGCAGGTGTTGTTGATCGGCTTCTGCTTCGGTGCCTTTCTGGAAGGCGCGGCCGGTTTTGGCGCACCCGTGGCGATCACCGCTGCACTGCTGGTCGGCCTGGGTTTCAACCCGCTGTACGCCGCCGGCCTGTGCCTGATCGCCAACACGGCGCCTGTGGCCTTCGGCGCACTGGGTATTCCGATCATCGTTGCCGGGCAAGTCACCGGTATTGATGCGTTCAAAATCGGCGCAATGACCGGTCGCCAGCTGCCACTGCTGTCGCTGTTCGTGCCGTTCTGGCTGGTATTCATGATGGACGGTCTGCGCGGCGTTCGTGAAACCTGGCCGGCAGCATTGGTGGCCGGCCTGAGCTTTGCTGTCACCCAGTACTTCACTTCCAACTTCATCGGCCCGGAACTGCCGGACATCACCTCGGCCCTGGCCAGCCTGATTGCCCTGACACTGTTCCTGAAAGTCTGGCAACCCAAGCGCACCGCGGGCGCGCAGATCGCCGGCGCCACGTCCAGCGCTACGGTTACCGCCAGTGCCGGCGGCTTCGGTCAGCCGCGCCAAACAGTCGCTTCGCCCTACAGCCTGGGGCAGATTTTCAAGGGCTGGTCGCCGTTCCTGATCCTGACCGTCTTGGTCACTATCTGGACCCTCAAGCCCTTCAAAGCGATGTTCGCTGCTGGCGGCTCGATGTATAGCTGGGTCTTCAACTTTGCGATCCCGCACCTGGATCAAATGGTGATCAAAGTCGCGCCAATCGTCATCAACCCAACCGCCCTCCCTGCCGTATTCAAGCTGGACCCGATCTCAGCCACTGGCACCGCGATTTTCTTCTCTGCGCTGGTCTCGATGCTGGTACTGAAGATCGACATCAAAACTGGTCTTACCACTTTGAAAGAGACCTTCTACGAGCTGCGCTGGCCGATTCTGTCTATCGGCATGGTGCTGGCGTTTGCCTTTGTCACCAACTACTCCGGCATGTCTTCGACCATGGCGCTGGTATTGGCTGGCACCGGTGCTGCCTTCCCGTTCTTCTCGCCTTTCCTCGGTTGGCTGGGGGTTTTCCTGACAGGCTCGGACACTTCGTCCAACGCCCTGTTCAGCTCGCTGCAAGCCACCACTGCCCACCAGATCGGCGTCAACGACGTGCTGTTGGTCGCCGCCAATACCAGCGGCGGCGTGACCGGCAAAATGATCTCGCCGCAGTCGATCGCCGTGGCCTGCGCCGCCACCGGCCTGGTAGGCAAAGAGTCCGATCTGTTCCGCTTTACCCTCAAGCACAGCCTGTTTTTTGCCACCATCGTCGGGCTGATCACGCTGGCACAGGCCTACTGGTTCACCGGTATGCTGGTGCACTGAGACCTGCACGTAATCGACGCCGGACAACCATGCCGGCGTCCGCTATTTCTGGAGGACCGATGAGCCTGCCTGCTGCTTTTCTGAGCGACGCCGCACAACTGATCCCGAAAGATCGTCGTTTCGACGATCCACTTTCCACCCTCGCCTTCGGCACCGACGCCAGCTTTTACCGGCTCATCCCACAGTTGGTGATTCGCGTGGAGTCAGAGGACGAAGTGGTGGCGCTGCTGCAATTGGCCCAGCGTGATCGCGTGTCCGTCACCTTCCGCGCAGCCGGCACCAGCCTGTCCGGCCAAGCCATCAGCGACTCGGTGCTGATCGTGTTAGGTGACAATTGGAACGGCCGTGAGATTCGTGGCCAAGGTACGCAGATCCGCCTGCAGCCCGGCGTGATCGGCGCGCAAGCCAATGCGTGGCTCGCACCCTACGGGCGCAAGATCGGGCCAGACCCGGCGTCGATCAATGCCTGCAAAATCGGCGGTATCGTCGCCAACAATGCCAGCGGCATGTGCTGCGGCACAGCGCAAAACACCTACCACACCCTGGCCGGCATCCGCCTGGTACTGGCTGACGGCAGCCGCCTGGACACCGAGGACGCCGCCAGCGTCAGCGCCTTTCGCAATCAACATGGCGCGCTGCTGGAACGCCTGGCGACACTCGGCCGCGAGACGCGGGCAAACGCCGAATTGGCCGCCAAAATCCGCCACAAATACCGTCTGAAAAATACCACCGGCCTGTCACTCAATGCCCTGGTGGATTTCGATGAGCCACTGGATATTCTCAGCCACCTGCTGGTGGGCTCCGAAGGCACCCTGGGTTTTATCAGCGCGGTAACTTACGACACGGTGATCGATCACCCGAACAAAGCCTCGGCGCTGATCGTGTTCCCGGATGTCGAGACCTGTTGCAACGCGGTAACGGTGTTGAAAACCCAACCGGTCTCCGCCGTCGAGTTGCTGGACCGACGCAGCATGCGTTCGGTACAGGACAAACCGGGCATGCCTGCTTTCGTACAGCAATTATCGGAAAACGCCTGCGCACTGCTGATCGAATCCCGCGCCGCATCGTCGTCATTGCTGCACGAGCAACTGGCGCTGATCATGGCCTCCCTGGCGCCGTTCCCTGTGGAAAAACAGGTCGATTTCACCGAAGACCCCGTCGAAAACGCGCGGCTGTGGGCCATCCGCAAAGACACCTTCCCCGCTGTCGGCGCCGTGCGTAAAACCGGCACCACGGTGATCATCGAAGACGTGACCTTCCCGGTCGAACAACTGGCCATCGGCGTTAATCGCCTGATCGAGCTGTTCGACAAACATCACTACGACGAAGCCATCCTTTTCGGACACGCCCTGGAAGGCAATCTGCACTTTGTGTTCACCCAAAGCTTCAACAGCAGCGAAGAAGTCGCACGCTATCAGGCGTTCATGGATGACGTCGCACAACTGGTGGCGGTGGAGTTCGGTGGCTCGCTGAAAGCCGAGCACGGCACCGGCCGCAATATGGCGCCGTTCGTTGAGCTGGAATGGGGCAGCGATGCCTACCAATTGATGTGGCGGCTCAAGCGCTTGCTCGACCCCAACGGCATCCTCAACCCCGACGTGGTGCTCAGCGAGGACCCGCAAATCCACCTCAAGCACCTCAAGCCGCTGCCTGCGGCGGATGAGCTTGTGGATAAGTGCATCGAGTGCGGCTTCTGCGAGCCGGTCTGCCCTTCAAAAGGCCTGACGCTGAGCCCGCGCCAGCGCATCGTGATCTGGCGCGACATTCAGGCTAAGAAACGCGCGAGCGTCGACACCACCGAACTGGAAGCGGCTTACCACTACCAAGGCATCGACACCTGCGCCGCCACCGGGTTATGTGCTCAGCGCTGCCCTGTAGGCATCAACACCGGCGATCTGGTGAAAAAGCTGCGCGCCCGCGACGCCGACCGTACGAAAGCCGCCGACTGGCTGGCCAGCCATTTCGCCACGGCACTGCAAGGCGCACGTTTTACCCTGCACGTCGCCAACGGCGCGCGCATGCTCCTGGGCGCGCCGCGCCTGGCCAAGCTATCAGCCACGGTGACCAGACTGTCCAAAGGGCAAATCCCCCAATGGACCAGCGCCATGCCGCAGCCGGAGAAGGCCATCCGCTTCAGCCCGGCCGTCACCGATGAGCGACCGCGCGTGGTCTATCTGGCGGCCTGTGTCTCACGCGCCATGGGCCCGTCGGCGGGTGATAAAGAACAAATGTCGCTGTACGACAAAACCCGTGGCCTGCTGGAAAAAGCCGGTTACCAAGTCGTCTTCCCCGACAACCAGGACAGCCTGTGCTGCGGCCAACCCTTCGCCTCCAAAGGCTATGCCGAACAGGCCGAACACAAACGCCAGGAACTGATCGGCGCCCTGCTCCATGCCAGCCGTGGCGGCCTCGACCCGATCTATTGCGACACCAGCCCGTGCACCCTGCGGCTGGTGCAAGACCTCGGCGAAACGCGCCTGGACCTCTACGACCCGGTGCGCTTTATCCGCACCCACCTGATGGACCGCCTCGACTTCACGCCGCAGGAAGCGCCCATCGCTGTGCACGTCACCTGCAGCACCCAGCATCTGGGCGAAAGCCAGGCGTTGATTGATCTCGCGCGGCGCTGCTCCAAAACCGTGGTGATCCCGGAAGGCATCCACTGCTGCGGCTTTGCCGGCGACAAAGGCTTTACCACGCCGCAACTCAACGCCCACTCCCTGCGTTCGCTCAAAGACGCCGTGCAATATTGCAGCGAAGGCATCTCCACCAGCCGCACCTGCGAGATCGGCCTGAGCCAGCATGGAGGCATTGATTATCACGGGTTGGTGTACCTGGTGGACCGGGTCACCCAGGCGCGAGCGCATTAATCAGCCAACAAAACCGAACCCCTGCGCGCCAGCGTAGTCATCTGCATAGGCCTCGGTGAACGAGGCTCATCAGTGATGTCGCTGGCAGGCCTTGAACGCCAGCAGCGTCGAGCCCTTTTTCGCAAGGAGATACCCTATGAAGCGTTCCGCTCTTGCTGGCTTATTCATTACCGCTGCGATGATGGCCTCGCCTGTTTTTGCGGCCGGCGACAAAGACCTGTGCCAGATCAACCTGGACAAAATCAACAACGGCAAAGCGCTACTGGCCACCGACACCAGTGGCAAAAGCGGCGAAATCGACACCGCCGTCTCCCAAGCCAAAGCCGCACACGCGGCCGGTGATGACAAGAAGTGCATCGAGATCACCTCCAAAGCCATTCAAGATTTGCAGAACAGCGAGAAAGGCGGCCAGTAAGCCCCTGACTCGCTCACGGCCAACCTTCGGGTTGGCCTTCTGCGAACGTTTGGCGTACACTGCACAGGCTTGTCACTCACTAAGAAACAACGAGTTACAAGCACGGGGCCGTTTAGGATTCGACGCCGGTCGCGAAACTTTAGGTGCATGCCGAGTTGGTAACAGAACTCGTAAATCCACTGTTGCAACTTCTTATAGTTGCCAATGACGAAAACTACGGCCAGGAATTCGCTCTCGCTGCGTAAGCAGCCTTAGCCCTGAGCTTCTGGTACCTTCGGGTCCAGCAATCACCAGGGGATGTCTGTAAACCCAAAGTGATTGTCATATAGAACAGAATCGCCGTGCAGTACGTTGTGGACGAAGCGGCTAAAACTTACACAACTCGCCCAAAGCACCCTGCCCTTCGGGTCGCTGAGGGTTAACTTAATAGAAACGGCTACGCATGTAGTACCGACAGCGGAGTACTGGCGGACGGGGGTTCAAATCCCCCCGGCTCCACCACTTCAACATCTAAAGACGTCCACGGACGTCTTTTTTTGTGCCTGAAATCCAGTGAAATCAAGGGTTTCAGGGCCATTGGCTTCCGCAGAGGCATTTTGAGTTCCGCTCGTTTTGGTATTCCAGATGGTATTCCAAGCTTTCTGGTGCTATTTTTTGGAATACCAAAACGGTGTCAGAGGTAGCTCTCATGCCTGCGCAAGCCCATCGCCTATCCGACCGCCAGCTCAAGACGGTCAAGGCAAAAGATAAAGATTACGTCCTAAGTGATGGTGAGGGCCTACAGCTGCGCGTCAGGAGTAATGGCTCGATGCTGTGGAACTTCAACTACCGCGACCCGGTATCCAAAAACCGCATCAACATGGGACTTGGCACGTACCCAGAGCTCTCGCTGGCGAACGCCAGAAAGAAGGTGGTTGAAGCGCGCGAACTGCTGGCACAGGGCATTGACCCCAAAGTGCAGCGCAAGGCAGATAACGAAGCCAAGCGAGCGCAGACCGAACACACGCTAGAGAATGTGGCTACCGCCTGGTTCGAGTTGAAAAAACACGCCGTCACCCCTGCCTACGCCGAAGACATCTGGCGCTCGCTCACCCTGCATGTTTTCCCCAGTCTGAAAAACACTCCACTCACAGACATCACCGCACCAATGATCATCAAACTCCTTCGCCCCATCGAGGCCAAAGGCAGCTTGGAGACGGTGAAACGACTGTCCCAACGCCTCAACGAAATCATGGCCTACGGCGTCAACTCCGGGCTGATCTTTGCGAACCCCCTGAGTGGCATCCGAGCGGTATTCAAAAAACCGCAAAAAGAAAACATGCCGGCACTTCCCCCCGAAGAACTACCCGACCTCATGGTGGCGATTGCCAACGCCAGCATTAAACGCATCACCCGCTGCCTCATCGAATGGCAACTGCACACCATGACCCGCCCTGCCGAGGCTGCCGGAACGGCCTGGGCAGAAATTGATTTCGAGAAACGCATCTGGACCATCCCAAAGGAGCGCATGAAAAAACGCCGTGCGCACCCCATCCCCCTAAGCGACCAGACGCTCGTGCTGCTAGAGACACTCAAGCCCTACAGCGGCCACCGGGAACACGTATTTCCGGCCGACCGAAATCCGCGTACCCACGCAAACAGCCAGACCGCGAACATGGCATTAAAGCGTATGGGCTTCCAGGATCGGTTGGTCAGCCACGGCCTGCGATCAATGGCGAGTACCATCCTCAACGAACATGGATGGGACCCGGAGTTGATTGAAGTCGCACTCGCCCATGTCGACAAAGATGATGTCCGAAGCGCGTACAACCGAGCGGACTACATCGAGCGAAGACGCCCGATGATGACTTGGTGGAGCGACTACATTCAAAAAGCCGCCACCGGCAATTTGTCGGTGACGGCCATTCATGAAAACAAAAACGGGAACGTCATCCCGTTTCGTTAATCAGTTCCTACTGGCGACAGCGGCGACACTGGCGACAACCCCCTAATTTAGCGGTCCTGCGCATGGCGACAAAGCGGCGACCGTCGCCACCATCTGCATCGCCCACAAGCTTTTAAGGCCCAGCCCCTGAGGGCAGGAAGGCTTTGCCTTCCCGTCCTCAGGGGCTCACTTTAAAAACCGACGAACGGCCCACTGTCCATGCAAAGCCACAGTCTTCCAAACACATCCGTCGCCTAAAAACCCCACCGCACACACGGTTGACCACCGTCCGAGCACGCGCTACACCAGAGCCGTAAAGCGCTGTCATCGACAGCATTGCCCAGGTAGCCAGGGATCTTTAAGGCTACGCCCTACAGTGGTGGTCCCAGCCCATGCGCGCTCGCTTCCAATTAGGCGCGCAGTCACGCCCAACGTGATCGAAGCCAACTTATCCACAGTGCAAATGCGGCAGCCCACGCCCGTCTCTTTCTCCAGGAAAGAGACGGGCGCCGAAACCACTGCCGCAGCCCTTGCCGGGCAACACATTGCAGCGTTTGTCCCTGTGACAATCGGCGTGACAAACCCCGATGTCACCCGCAGCAGCAATGCAGATGATGGTGCCGCAGCCCACGGAATGGACTGCACCTGACTGACAGTCAGGCACGCCCTGGTCATCGCATCACCGCCTGCAACAGACTCAGGATCTCGCGGCGCTGGTCTCGTCAGCCAACGCAGCCTCCACCCGCCCACCGTTATCGGTGCTCAGGAGGCCAGATCATGAGATGCCCAAGCCCCCGGTCGTAAGGAGCCGCCCGTCCCGCGTAAGTGGACAACCCTCACAGGCTGCAGGGGCCTTGATCCCTGTTAACACTCAACAACCGTGGCGGGGAGAGTGAGGGAGAAATTCGAAGCACCAGGAGAATGACGATGCAATTGTGCGAAGCGTTTGACCTGCCACAGCCGCTGCTGGAATACCGGCCCGAACCGCTGGCGTATCCGGTCGAAGCGTTGGGACAGATATTAGGACCAGCCGTCGAACGCATGGCCGAGGTGATCGGTGTGCCCTGCGCCATGGCTGCGCAATCGGTGTTGGCCACTGCCGCCCTGGTGACCCAGTCGCACGCCAATGTGCAGCTCGATGGCCGTGTTTATCCGTTGTCCCTGTACATGCTGACGGTGGCATCGTCGGGTGATCGGAAAAGCGCTGTGGATCATCTGGCGCTGGCGGCTGCGCGTGAGTGGGAGCGGCGGAAGTGGATGCTGTACTTGGAGCAACTGAAAGCCAATCGCGCCGCCATTCGAGGAAAGCACGACGCTCGTGAGTTATCCGACCCCATACCGCCCAGGTTGATCATCGCCGAGCCCACCATTGAGGAGCTGATCAAAAACCTATGCCAGGGCTTGCCCAGCATGGGGTTATTCAACGACGAGGGCGGCCAGTTTTTGGGCAGCAGCACCATGAGCAAAGAGAACCAACTCAAGGCCATCACCACCCTGTCAGCGCTCTGGGATGGCAGCCCCATCGACCGGGCGCGCTCCATGCCTGGCGAAAGCCTGCGGGCTTATGATCGTCGCCTCAGTCTGCATCTGATGCTGCAACCTTACCTGGCCAACCAGTTACTCACAGATCGAATGATCAACGGCCAAGGCATTCTTGGGCGCTGCCTGATCAGTTGGCCCGAACGCCTGGTGGGGCGGCGCTTGTACAAGGCCGTCGACCTGACGCGAGATGCCAGGATCCTGCGCTACCAAGCGCGCATTACCGTTCTGCTGGATAAGCCGCCGTCGCTACACAACGATGGTTCACTTAACCCTGACAGGCTGGAACTGACACCCTGCGCGCGCACTGCCTGGATCGATATTCACGACACCATCGAATGCCAATCTGGTGAGTTTGGCGAGCTGGCCGGCATTCAATCTGTCGCCGGGAAAGCAGCCGCCAATGTACTGCGTATCGCCGGGGTATTGGCGGTGATTGAAGACGCGCATGCAGTGGACGAACCCCATATCCAGCGCGCCTCGACGCTGATGGATTACTACCTGGCGGAAATCCAGCGCCTGACGGAGCAAGAGCCCATCAACACGTTACGCGAGGAGGCGGATCGCTTGCTGCGCTGGCTGACGCAAAAAGGCTGGACCCAATTTACCGTCCGCGACCTCAATCGCAATGGCCCCCGCTTTGCCCGCAAAAGCAGTCACCACACCATTACGCTGCTGGTCGAATTGATCTCACATAGCTGGCTGGACTCTCCCGACGGAAAGACCTTCGAGGTGCGCCATGTTCCGCCTCAATGACGCGGTACGCCGTTACCAGGCGCAGCATCAGAAACGACCTGCATTGCGGAGTGTCGCCACTTCCGTCGCCGCCTTGTCGCCAAGCTTTAGAGCAGCAACTACAAGGGTTGTCGCCACTGTCGCCGGTGTCGCTACACCCGCTTTAGGGCCTGTCGATATCGGCCAACTGATCCACCAACTGCGCGAAGAGGGAGCAATACTGCGGCATGAGCAAAATGCCTTGATTATTCGTCCCACACATTGGCACCAAGTGATTAAGATCAGCGCCCACTGGAAAGCCGTGCTGCGCTTTATGCAAGACAATGAAAACGGTGAAGTCGATGGCATTGGTCGGCCGGCGTGATGGGCGCAACTTTGGCTACGGCCGTCAGCTCAGCTATGCCGGCCCACAAGCGCTGAAAGATATGTTTGCCGGCGGCCACTTCGCTACGGTCAAAGCACACAGTGATCGCTGGCAGGCTTTCGTGAAGTGGTGTCGGTCAGCGGACGGCCCCGGTTACAACGACGCCCGCCAGATAGATCGCAGTACCTTGCACAGCTACGCCACACACCTGCGTCAGCAAATCCAACAAGGTGAAATCTGCATCGCCACCGCGCAGAACCGCCTGAGTAGCGTAAACCGTACCCTCGCAGCACTACGCGGCGACCAGTACGTGAAAATCGCCAGCCCGAGCAAGGCACTCGGCATGCAGCGATCAAGCGTGCGCACCCGCGCACCGGATGGCCAAGATCACCAACAACTGAGTCGAGTGATTGAAGCGCTTCGCGAACAGCACCACCACCGCGTCGCTGCGATTATCTGCCTGGCCCGCGCAACCGGCATGCGCTTGCGCGAAACGATCTTGGCTGACCTGCCACGCTTGCAACGTGAGGCTAAACACTTAGGCCGCATCAATATTCAGGATGGGACCAAAGGCGGCCGGGCTGGCGCTTCAGCTCCGCGCTGGATCATCGCAAATAACGAGGTTAAGGCAGCCTTGCAGATGGCTCATCACGCTTCGCCACCCCACAGCCGCAATTTGCTGGCCCAAGGTGAAAGCTACGCCAAGTTCCAGCAACAGACGGTGAGGCCAGCCCGTGAATTGCTTCAGAAGCTGGGACTGAAGGGGGTTCATGAATTGCGAGCCGCTTATGCGTGCGAGCGTTACGCACAACTCACTGGCCACGCGGCCCCCGTCAACGGTGGCCGATGCTATCTCATCGACCACGCTCTGGACCAAAAGGCGCGACGGCAAATCAGTCTTGAGCTTGGGCATAACCGGATCGATGTCATTTCGGCCTACATTGGAGGTCGAGCGTGACCAAACCCTTCAATATGGAGCTGTTCCTGAGCGGCGTAATGACTGGTTCAAAGGTCACGCAGCAACGTCACCTACGGCAAGCTCGATTCATGCAAGCGGCCATTCAAGAGCGCTGGCAGCGTGATAATCCTTGGACTTGGCAGCTTAAGCATGTGCGCTGGTTTCTCATTCAGTATCTGAAAGATCATTCAGACGCCACCCGGTATTATTACCTACTCACGGCTTCATTGGTCTGGAAGCGATTAGGGAAGAACCGAGACTTGGTGATCGCCCCTGCCGTGTGTCGCAACTTGCTGACAGTGGTTTGCTCAGGTGATCGTAAAAGCGCGGTGGAGCAAGTAGCCCTGCAAGCCGTACGCGACTGAGAGATACAGCAAGTGGGTCATTTTTGGGGAACGGCTCAATGCTCAACGCGCTGCAATGAGCATCAGCGCGAATCACCGACATGAAAAAGTCAGTACAGCTAGCGCTAGACGCCCAACCTGGCCCGTGTAACCGAGACTGCTCAGTGCCGAGCTCGGATTGAGATACAATCCCCGGCATTTAATACCATGGGGACCGGCATCCGCTCCCTGGGTGCCCACAAGAGATTCCGCAATGCCCCTCACGCTGCAACAACTGGAACGCCATCTGTTCAAGGCTGCCGATATTCTTCGCGGCAAGATGGACGCCTCGGAGTTCAAGGAATACATTTTTGGCATGCTGTTCCTCAAGCGCTGCTCCGACGTATTCGAGGAGCGCTATGAGCAGGTCGTTTCCGATGAAATAAACTCCGGCAGGAGCAAGGCCGAGGCCTTTGTCTCGGCGGAAAATCCGCGCTGGTACAAGCGCGATGGTAATTTCTGGGTGCCCAGCCATTCACGCTTCCACTATTTGCTCAACGAAGCGCACATCAATGTTGGCAACTTGCTTAACAAGGCGCTGGGCGGCATTGAGGAAAATAACGTATCCCTGGAAGGAGTGCTGGAGCACATTGACTTCACTCGCAAGGTCGGCCAGAGCAAGATTCCCGATCAGAAGCTGCGCCAACTCATTACCCACTTCGGTGAGGTGCGTCTGCGCAATAGTGACTTCGAATTCCCCGATCTGCTTGGGGCCGCCTACGAATACCTGATCGCCGAGTTCGCCGACTCGGCCGGCAAGAAAGGCGGTGAGTTCTATACACCGCGCTCTGTTGTGCGCCTGATGGTTCATCTGCTCAAGCCGACTCTGGCTCACGATGTCTACGACCCCTGCTGCGGCTCGGGCGGCATGTTGATTGCTGCCAAGGAATATATCGACGAGCACGGTGAGGACGGCCGCAAGGCCAACCTATTCGGCCAGGAATTCAACGGTACCGTTTGGTCCATCGCGCAGATGAATATGCTGCTGCACGGCATCAGCAACGCCTGGCTGGAGAACGAAGACACCCTAGCCGACCCTCGGCATATCGAGGGCGGCGAACTGCGCCGCTTCGACCGAATCCTCACCAACCCGCCTTTCTCCATCAACTGGGGCCATACCGAGAAAAGCGCGGATGGCAGCCTGGCTTGGAACCCGACATTCCGCGAGCAACGCTTCTGCTTCGGCGAGGTACCGCTGGGCTCGAAAAAGGCCGACCTGATGTTCCTGCAACACATGCTCGCTGTGACCCGCGACGAGGGCATGATCGCCACCGTACTGCCCCACGGCGTGCTGTTCCGGGGCGGTGAGGAACGCGGAATCCGCGCTGGCATTATCGAAAACGATCTGCTCGAAGCTGTGATCGGCCTGCCGGCCAACCTGTTCTATGGCACCGGCATTCCTGCCTGCATCCTTATCCTGCGCCAACAAAAGCAGGAAGGCGCCAACCGAGTCAGCGCCAAGCCTGCCGAGCGCCAGGGCAAGATGCTGTTTATCAACGCCGACCGTGAGTACTTCGAGGGTCGTGCGCAGAACCACCTGCTGCCCGAGCACATCGAGAAGATCAGTACCGCCTTCGACGAATTTCGCCGAATCGACGGCCTTAGCGACGTGGTGGATATCGCCACCCTGCGCGACAACGACTACAACCTGAACATTCGCCGCTATGTGGATAACGCACCGCCACCCGAACCGCATGATGTGCGTGCCCACCTGCTGGGCGGTGTGCCCAAGGCTGAAATCGAGGCAAAAGCCCCTTTGTTCGCCTCGCACGGCCTCGACCCGCACAACTTATTCGTGGCGCGCGATGCGCAGTATTTAGATTTTCGCAGCGAGCTGACACGCCGCGCCGACTTCAAGCCCGCCATCGAAGGTGATGCCGGCCTGCAAGCCAAGGAGGCAGCCCTCCGCACCTCCTTCGAGCGCTGGTGGCACGAACACAGCCCGCGTATCACCGCCCTAGCAGGGAAGCGGGATAACAGTGCCGCATTGGTCGCGTTGCGAGCTGAACTTCTGGCAAGCTTTAGCCAGACGCTGGAAGGCATCAGCCTGCTCGACCCCTTTCAGGTCCGGGGCATCGTCGCAGGCTTCTGGTACCAGTCTAAATACGACTTTCTCGGCCTGATGGCCCGCGGCAGCTTGGGCGTTATTGATGCCTGGCGCACCAGCATCATCACCGTACTAGAAGACAAGACCAGTAAGCACAGCCCGCTGGAGCACAAGCTGGTGAAATTCCTGCTCGGCGATTTCGTCGCCGGTTTGTCGGAGCTGGAGGCAAAAAAAGCCGAACTAGACAACCAGCTCAAAGCCGCCGTCCCAACCAAGGGGGAAGATTCCAACGAGGCCGACGGCGAAGCGGATGCCGACAACGACGAAAACCCCATCGATGAAGCCCAGCTCAAGGCTTGGAAGTCCGAGCTGGCCAAGGTGAAGAAGCAGCTCAAGACCCAGCAGGAAAACTTCGCCAGCCACCTGAATCAGGCCGTCGATAAATTGGACGAGCCACAAGCCGCCGAGCTGCTGCTGACCATCCTGCACAACGATATGCAGGCCATCGTCGAGAACTATATCGCCGCGCAACGCAAGCAGATAGTCGCCACTTATGAGAGTTGGTGGGATAAATACCGGGTGACGCTAAATGACATTGAGCACAAACGCGATGCGGCGGCAGTGGCGTTGCAGGGATTCTTGGAGGGGTTGGGATATGTCTGAGCAGACTACGCCAAGCCAGTTCCCTTCAGCTCCTCTACGTAAGCTAGCCAGCCGCATTACCGACGGCTCTCATTTCAGCCCTACCCCACAGGAACATGGTTATCTCATAGCCAACGTTAAGGACATGAAATCGGGATACATCGATTTCAGTTCCTGCACTCGAATATCCACTGCGGCTTACCGCGAGCTCAACGCTACTGGATGCACTATCCGCAATGGAAACGTATTGCTTTCAAAGGATGGTACCGTCGGGCGTGTCGTGGTCTATAAGCAGAATGAGGAGATTGGGGCGCTCTCGTCTATCTGTCTCATTGTGCCGACCGAGGAAGTCGACTCGGCTTACCTTGGCCACGCATTGCAAAGCCAGATTTGTGTCCGTCAGTTTGAAAACTTCATGTCAGGTAGCGCTCTCAGGCGCCTGGTTTTACGTGACATTCGGGCGATAGAGATACCAGTCCCAAGCGTTCAACAGCAGGCGGCCATCGCCCAAATCCTCGACACCCTCGACACCGCCATCCGCGAAACTGAGTCTCTGATCGACAAGCTCAAGGCCATCAAGCAGGGCCTGCTGCATGACCTGCTGACCCGCGGCATCGACGCCAACGGCCAACTGCGCCCCCCACAGAGCGAAGCGCCGCAACTTTACAAGGAGTCAAAGTTGGGGTGGATTCCGAGGAAATGGGAGGTGGTCCCGCTGGGTTGTTGTGCAGATATCGCAAGCGGTGTAACCCTTGGCCGCATCCTAAACAGTCCTGTCGCGATTGAGCTGCCATATTTGCGAGTGGCTAATGTCCAAGATGGCTACCTTGCACTGGGAGAAATAAAGACTGTCTCGATCCTGCCGTCAGAGCAGAACCGCTTTGCTCTGAAAGTAGGTGATGTGCTGATGAACGAGGGTGGAGACTTCGACAAGTTGGGTCGGGGAGCCGTATGGGAGGGGCAGATAGAACCCTGCCTGCACCAGAATCATGTTTTCCGCGTACGCTGTGATGACTCAAAGCTGTTGCCTGCGTTTTTGGCAGCCTACTCCAGCTCTGTCCGTGGAAAGGCCTACTTTGTCCAAGCATCGAAGCAGACAACCAATCTGGCCTCAATCAATTCGACGCAGCTAAAAGCATTTGGCATTTCTTGCCCATCAGTCGCTGAACAACTGCTTATTACCCACCGTCTGTCGACCTTCGATAAGAAAATGGCAGTCGAGCAGGAGGCACTGGAAAAGTTGCGCCAGCAAAAGATCGGCCTAATGGACGATCTTCTAACCGGCCGCGTCGGCGTCACCCCGCTGCTGGAATCTATGCAACAAGCTGCAGCACAAACGGAAGCCTGATATGCCACAGCGCCTGCCACCTCGCGAATCCCTCACCGTCGAGTTCAAAAGCGATCGCAGCAAGCTTCCCGACCGCGAGCTAATTGAGGCACTTGTCTGCCTGGCCAATGCAGAGGGCGGCGAGCTATGGCTGGGCGTCGAGGACGACGGCACGCCTACCGGCCTGCATGCCGAGCATCGCCTGCTAGAGGGCTTGTCTGGCATGGTCGCAGCGCGCACCTCGCCGTCGCTGAAAGTACAGGCCGAGACGCTCGATCTGGATGGCGTGACCGTGGCACGTATCCATGTACTCAAAGCCCAGGGCGAAGTGGCCACCACCAGCGGCGTCTATCTACGCCGCCGCTTGAAACACGACGGCTCGCCCGAATGCGTAGCCATGCTGCCCCATGAGCGCAATAGCCGCGCAAGCAACTTCGGCCTCCTAGATGTCTCCGCCCAGCCGGTGACCGGTGCCACCCTCGCCGATCTCGACCCGCTGGAGCGCGAACGTCTACGCCAGGCAGTACAACAATACGGCGGCGATCGCGTGCTGCTGGAACTGGACGATGAAGCCCTAGACGGCGCACTGCTGCTCACAGCGCGCCAGCCGGACGGTACGCGTGTGCCGACTCTTACCGGCCTGCTACTGATCGGCCGGGAAACCTCCGTGCGCCAACTGGTGCCCACCCATGAGTTCGCTTTCCAGGTGCTGGCCCAGCAAGCAGTGCGCTTCAACGAGTTTCGCCGCTTCCCATTGCTCAAGGCACTAGACTGGCTGGAAACCAACTTCCGTCCATACAACCCAGAGGAAGAACTACAGGTCGGCCTGTTCCGCGTGCCAGTGCCCAAGGTCGACTTCGGTGCCTTCCGTGAAGCCGTAGCCAACGCCCTGGTCCATCGCGATTACCACGGCAGGGGCGCTGTGCATGTGCGCCTGGAGGACGATGCCCTGGTGGTCAGCAACCCCGGCGGACTGGTCGATGGCGTAACCCTGGCCAACCTGCTGGTGACCGAACCGCGTCCGCGCAACCCGGCCCTGGCCGACGCCATGAAGCGCGTCGGTGTAGTCGAACGCTCCGGCCGAGGCGTGGACAAGATTTTCCGCGGCATGCTCAAGTTCGGCCGACCGGCCCCGGACTACAGCTACACCACCGCCCAAAGCGTGGTGCTGCGCCTACCCACCGCAGAGGCCGACCTTGACTTCCGCCGTCTAGTAGTCGAACACGAGCGCGCCACCAATGCAGAGCTGCCCATCGACAGCCTGATAGCCTTGGCCGTCCTGCGTGAGACCAAGCGCGTCACAGTCGACGAACTGGCCGTACAGATCCAGCGCGACACCGCCAGTGCCAAACGCACCCTGGAAGCCCTGACCGAAGCCGGCTTGGTGGAGGCCCACGGTTCTACCCGAGGGCGCAGCTACACTCTGTCAGCCAGTCTGTACCAGGCCGTGGGCGACAAGGCCGGTTATACCCGCCAGGCAGGCTTCACACCCATTCAACATGAGCAGATGGTGTTGAACTACGTGCAGCAGCATGGGCAGATTCAGCGCGCTGAAGTAATGGATCTTTGTCGGCTCTCGCCTGATCAAGCGGCAAAACTGCTCAAGCGCATGAAAGACAAGGGCACACTGATACAGCAAGGTGAAAGACGCTGGTCGGTCTATAAGCTCGGCTAAAAATTCTATGAGCCGCTATGAGCCGCTATGAGCCTGTATGACCCATACACGCCTGAACTGGATTAAAGGAGTAACCCGTGGGCTGGGAATTGGATGACGTCGAAAAACCCTTTGTGACTCAGTTACAGGGGCTGAACTGGAAGCATATCGAGGGCAGCCTCGACGACCCGGCCATCACTGGCCGCAGCAGCTTCAGTGAAGTGATTCAGCGGGCCACACTGGCCGAGCGTTTGCGTGCCATCAACCTACGCGACGGTCAGCCCTGGCTGGATGAGCAGCGCATTGCCGAAGCACTGGCGGCCATTACCCGCGTGGGCGCCGGCAAGCTGATGGAAGCCAACCATACAGTCACTGAGCTGCTGCTCAAAGGCATCACGGTCGATGGCCTTCAGGGCTGGGAAGGCGGACGTGGTCAGACCATCCAGTACATCGACTGGGCCAACCCGGCCAATAACCACTTCCGCGTGATCAACCAGTTCCGAGTGGATTGCCCACCGGGGTACAGCAGCGGCAAGAAATTTATCGTCCCGGATCTGGTGTTGCTGGTGAACGGCATCCCGCTGGTGGTGGTGGAATGCAAGAGCCCATCCATCCCAGAACCGCTGGCCGAAGCTGTCGATCAATTGCGCCGCTACAGCAACCAGCGCAAGGCGGCCTTCGAAGTCGAGGACAACGAGGGCAACGAAACACTGTTCGCTAGCGTGCAGCTGTTGGTCGCCAGTAGCTACGACGAAGCAAGGGTGGGCTGCATTGGGGCCGGCTTCGGGCATTTCTCCCAATGGAAAACCGTGGTTGGCCCGGAGGGTAGCGGCAGCGAGCAGTCAGTAGCCGAGCAGTTGGGCAAAGCCAAACTGTCCGAGCAGGAGCGCCTGGTGGCAGGCATGCTGACGCCGGCCCACCTGCTCGATCTGATCCGGCATTTCATGCTGTTCATGCCGGTTGGCGGGCAAACCATCAAGACGGTCTGCCGCTACCAGCAGTACCGCGCGGTGAACCGCACGGTGATCCGCATGAAACACGGGCAGACACGCCTTGAGCACGGCGAGAGCGACCAGCGCGGCGGCATCGTTTGGCACACTCAAGGCTCAGGCAAGAGCCTGACCATGGTATTTCTGGTGCGCAAGATGCGCACGGATACACAACTGCGCCGCTTCAAAATCATCGTGGTCACTGACCGTAAAGACCTGCAAAACCAGCTCTCCGCCACCGCCACGCTGAGCGGTGAACTGCCGGAGGTGGCCTCTAATATCGAGGGTGTTAAAGCCTTGGCACGTCGCCAGGGCCCCGGTTTGGTATTCGCCACCATCCAGAAGTATCGCAATCCCGAGCAGGAGGAAAACGGGGATGCACCCATCGCCGTGGACACTGCGCCATTCCTCAAAGCCGCAGAAAAGCGAGCGCCCTATCTGGTAAACAAACCATTCGAGGTGCTCAACCACGACGAGAGTATTCTGGTATTGATCGATGAGGCCCACCGCACCCAAGCCGGCGATCTGCAGGCGAACCTGCTGGCGGGCTTGCCCAACTGCGTGCGCATCGGCTTTACCGGTACACCGATCATCATGGGCGATAAGAAACGCACCCACGAAATTTTCGGCGCGTTCATCGACAAATACACCATCAAGGAAGCCGAGGCAGATGGAGCGACAGTGCCGGTGCTTTACGAAGGACGCACTGCCAAGGGCGCATTGAAAGATGGGGCGAGTCTGGATGAGCTGTTCGAGGATTTGTTCCGCGAGCACAGTCAGGACGAGCTGGAGCTGATCAAGAAAAAGTACGCCACCAAGGGCCATATCTTTGATGCCCCCGCGCTGATCGCTGATAAGGCGCGCGACATCCTCAGACATTACGTCACCAATATCCTGCCCAATGGCTACAAGGCGCAGGTGGTAGCCTATAGCCGGATTGCGGTAATCCGCTATTTCCACGCGCTGCAGGCCGCCCGTGATGAATTGCTGGTCGAGGCTGAAGCGCTGCCGGCAGCCGACAAGGACCTCGACGATGAGGCACTGTGCCAGCGTCCACCCAAGCTGCAGGCGCGCGTGCAGGCGTGGCGCTATCGCGACAGGCTACGCAGCCTGGAATTCGCACCGATTATCTCCGGCTCAAATAACGATCCGGCCGAGTGGAAAACTTGGACGGATGGCAGCAAGCACGAGCAACTGATCCAACGCTTCAAGAAGCCTCTTAATCATGAGCAGTCGGGCAAGACCGATCCGCTTGCCTTCCTGATTGTTAAGTCTATGTTGCTCACCGGCTTTGACGCTCCCATTGAAGGGGTCATGTACCTTGACCGGCCAATCAAGGAAGCCGAGCTGCTGCAAGCCATTGCGCGGGTCAACCGTACTGGTTTCGGCAAACGCTGTGGCATCGTGGTCGACTACTACGGGGTCGCCAACCACCTGCGCGAAGCGCTGGCAGCCTATGCCGACGAGGATATCGAAGGTGCGCTGAGCAGCATCAAGGACGAGGTGCCGGTGCTGCGCGATCGTCATCTGCGTGTAGTGGATGTGCTGCGCCGCCAGGGCATCGAGTCGCTGGGAGATGCAGAAGCCTGCATTGCCGCACTGGAGTCGGAAAAGATGCGCGCCGAATTTGCGGTAAAGCTGAAAGCGTTCCTCGACTCATTGGACACCGTACTGCCACGCCCCGAGGGCCTGCCCTTCGTCAAGGATGCCAAGCGTCTGGCCTATATCCATGCACGTGCGCGCGGGCGTTACAAGGACCTGCCGCAACTGGGCAAGGATGTCGGTGCCAAGGTGCGCAAGCTGATCGACGATCACGTTATTTCGCTGGGCATCGACCCGAAGATTCCGCCGATCCAGCTCACCGATGCAGACTTCGAGAAGCAGTTGTCGCGTAGCGTCAACGACCGCGCCAAGGCCTCAGAGATGGAGCACGCCATTCGCTCGCATGTGCGCAAGCATGCTGATGAAGATCCGGTGCTTTTTCGCAAGCTGTCCGAACGCCTGAACGAGCTGCTCAAGTCGCTGGGCGAGCAGTGGGATCAGTTGGTTGAACAGATGCAGAAGATCATCAACGAGCTGCGCAGCGGTCAAATGAGCGATGACTACAGCCCCCTGGATCTGCCCGAGCACTATGCACCCTTCCTGCGCACCCTGCTGGATGTGGTGTGTGCCGACGCCAATCCGCAGCCCGCCGAGATGCTGCGTTTGAAGGATGTGACAGTAGAACTGGTCGATTTGTTGGTGGGCGAACTCCAAAGCCACCGCGATATCTGGAGCCCGCGCAAGCGAGCGGCACAGGAAGAGCTGGCCGGGCAGCTATTCGATCACTTGATGAGACTGCGTCCGCCCTTGGTGGATAGCGATACTGCGGGTGTGCTGTCTGACCGCCTGATGGATCAGGCCAGAGCCAGCCATGAACGGTTGATGCAGCTGTGAGCAATCAAACCCTCACTGTAGACGACCTACAACTGACGCTACGCCGAAGCGCGCGGCGCAAGACGCTACAGATCACTGTCGAGCGTGACGGCGCACTTATCCTGTCTGCCCCGCCAGAGGTAGAGGAGCAAGCGCTGCGGCAATTCGTAGCGGAAAAAAGCTTCTGGATTTACTCGCGTCTTGCCGAAAAGGAACGCCTGCAGCGCTCAATCCCCACTAAGGAATACGTGGACGGAGAGGGGTTTCTATATCTGGGGCGAAGTTACCGCCTCAAACTGGTTGATGAGCAGGATGTGCCACTTAAACTCTCTGCCGGTCGCTTCCGCCTGCTGCGTAGCGAACTGCCACGAGCCCGTGAACATTTTATCCGTTGGTACAGCGAACATGCCCGAAGCTGGCTGGCCTTGCGCGTCAAGAACCACCAAGCCCGCATGGACCTGATCCCCAGCGGTGTGCGTGTGCAGGATCTGGGCTATCGCTGGGGCTCATGTGGTAAGGGCGCACAGCTCTATTTTCATTGGAAAACAATCCTACTGCCCAAGCCCATTGCGGAGTACGTGGTGGTGCATGAAATGGTGCACCTGCAAGAGCCACATCACACCCCAGAATTTTGGCTCCGCCTGGAACGCGTCATGCCTGACTATGCACAGCGCAAGACATGGTTGGCAGAACACGGAATTGATGTTGAAGGCCTCTGAGTACCATGGCTGACCATTTCACCAGCACCCGCGACATAGGTACTGGTCAGAACCAACCAACTTGGCTATGAGGATGGCTTACAAGCACCAGGGTTCCAGCGATCGGATAAATCTCTGCATTTAACCTTTGAGCCAGACATTAGAATCACCACGCGCCTAGAACTCTTTGAACAACCATACCCTGCAGAAAATCAATAAAATAATTCACGGCTGCCCTGGCGTCGCCCCACCAGAGTTGTCTCTAATAATCATAGGCTTTATGTAACCTTTAAATACCTCAGCCGCGGCACCCAGTACACTTTCTATCTTCTTATAATGACCCGGACGCAATTTACTTTCCTTGTCCAAATAGTTCAAAACGAATAGAACCTGTTCACGATCTAGCATTGCAAGCGTTTGCTCAGCTACGCCGTACAGAAGGACCAACGCACCATTCTTTAGCGTTTCCGGACGCTTAAGCGCACCGAGCACCCGGCCAAAGCCCGCAGCCATGTCGCCGCCCTGATCATCACGAAGCCAATCCAGCAGCGATGAATGATTTAACTTATCTGGCTTTTTGTTTGGCAGCTTACTCGGCAATGCCCGTTTCGTCCTACCCAAAATTAACTCAGGCCACCGTTCAACATCCGAGCGATCATCATAATCAGGAAGAGATATAGTATTATATGAGTATGCAATGGGAACGCCAAGTCTCTCATAAGCAAGGCAGCTTTTGAATTGCTCGCCATCAAACTGGTCAAAAACCCCGCTTTTACAATTAAGCTCTTTAATTTCCAAAAGCAGTATTTTAGCGTTTTCCAGCATAGCGACTAGATCACCACAATACAGCCGTATTCCGTCGCCTTGCTGTACAGCATATGGGGGGAAGGTTTTGAGCGAAGTCCGACTATCTCTGCAATAGGCTTCCAATGCACCGGTAATTGCAGCTTGAATTACGTTTTCCTGCCTAGTTTTCTTCATATCATCCACGCCATAGATTAGTAGCATAAATTTATCACCACTAAAGGATCATTAGAAGCAATATCTGACTATCTACTTGACGCCGACCCAGCAGGCAATGCAGGCTCTACGCAGTAAGCAGCAAACGATCTAAGGACACAGTTTAATCAGATAGGAGTTAGGTAAATCACAATGCCCACACATACCCTACATTTCATAAAGCCTTGCCGCAAAACCGACAGTTCCCCGCGGCTCACCCCAAGCATGGTGGCCGAGAACAAGCGGAACGGCATAGAGACGACCTTGATTCTCGACCTTAACATTCTGGTGAGAATGGAAGATGTAATTCTTCGCCGCCACAGCCCGAACGATTTCGACTTAACTAGACTTATAAATTTCATAAATTCTTGCCCACCACAAAGTCTGTGCATAACGCCTGGGCTTGCCCTTAATGAGGTCCACCCGAAATTCAAGAAGCTTAGCTTTGAGATGTATGAATTGTTTCTTTCGATATTCTGCCCGCAGATGATCGATCATCCAACCGCGACACGAAACACTGCAAATGAAACGGAAAGAACCCGACCGTATGAGTTTTCAGAACTCAGCATAGAAGAGCAGCACCTCTACAGCGTGCCGTTTTTTTCGCTCATGCAGATACATATTATCAACGCCACGAAGCCGAGCTTGCCAAGCATTGAAAAATTCAAAACATATATGAGCCGTGTTTGTGATGACATTGATATGCTCAGCGCCGTTGAAGCCGAAATTGCCAAGTACTGCTTCTGTGAGAAAAAGCCCAACTATTCCGACGAGCTTAACGCCAAAATCGAAGATATCAAGAACAACTTCATGAGTGGGAGCAACAAGCCAGCGCAGCGCTTCAAAAACATCTTCAATGGCGTTCAAGACCTTAAATACATAAAAGGCGCCCTGGAGTTTTCCAAAGAGCTCTTTTATGGCAAGCTTCAGGACACATGGATAGCCACATTGGACTCCAAGTTATACTGGCTGAGTGAGTCCATTCATCATTACCCAGTCGCAGGTGAGCGAGACGGAAAATACTTCAGCATCAATCGATCACATGACCAGCAGACATGCAACTATTGGCTATCAGTGGATAAACTGCAAGAGCAACTCCAGCACGAGAGAAGCCGAAATGGCAAAGGAACCGCCCCTTTAGATGAAACAGGATTGCCACGCATACATAACACATTAACCACAAAGGGCTTCAAGGAATTTTTCGCCGTTTTCACGCCCACATAGTCCGCGAGTAGGGTACAAGTACAAGATACTGCTCAACCACGCACCTGTACTCTTAGCAACCGGATGCTAACGATGAGTAATCAAAGCCAATTAGGTCCCTTCATTTAAAGCTGACACCTGTACCTATCCTCATCCAACACAGGAAAGAAAAACGGGCTGACAACCACGAGATTGGCCACAGCGAAATGACTCTTGGTAATTGACTCAGGAGGATCACGCTTCAGCATTCCGCCTCAATCCTGTGCAGTGCATTCCAAATGGTATTCCACAAAGACGGCGCAACTAAACAAATTCATATTTTTCATAGGCTTAGCACATCATTTCAGCTCACCCCGGCCCACCAATTCGAAGCATCGACAAAACCCGCCTAGTGCAGGTTTTGTTGTTTCTGGGGGTTGGAAAGCCCGCGGTAAACGCTGCAAGGATGAGCATTGAGTTGAATAAAAATTCCTACGCCTACCTGATACCCATCGTCGTTGGCGTGCAAGCTGTTCTGGCCTTCATGCTGATCTGGCAAATCGGCATTTGGCCGACGATTCACTTCAACGCCTTGGCTGAAAAAGCCTGCCTGATCGCCTCGTTGTTGCTGACGCTGGCTCTGGTCGTACTGCTGTGGCGCTACAAGAAGCCGCACATCTTGCAGAAGAAAAAACGCGAATGGCCGAAGCTGGTGCTCGGGGTGTTTATCGCCAGTGGCGTGGTGCTGGTGCACCTGTTCGCAGCGGCGATCTACCTGACGAGTGCGGCCCCCAGCAGCTATATCACCACGTATGAATATTCGCCGTCCGGACGCTATAGCTGCAGTGGTATTACGGTGCTCGACGCGCAGTTAAATAAACGCATCAAAGTCTGTCAGCCGGGAGGAAGCTACGGCGGGGGTCAGGCTCGCGTCGATAAACTCAGTGGGCCTTTGGGGATAGTGGTTACATCGTCCGCGTTGCTTTGATCGCGCAAATGGCTGGAACGCCGGCCTCGATTTCGCCTCAGCGAACCTTACAAAAAACTGACACTCATTCATGAAATATTCAGACGTGCTCACAGATACTAGCCGATCGCCACGGCCGTTCCCCCGAACGGTCCCTTGCCTCGGTAGCCAGAACCATGACGCGCCCCGTTCCTCTGCTGCTCCTTCTCGTTGCTGTGTTGTTCTTCTTTGCCTTGGGCAGCCATGAGCTGCAAGGCTCGACCGAAGCCCGCGTCGCCGGGATCGCCATGGCCATGCATTTGGATAATGACTGGGTGATCCCGCGCCTGTTTCGTGAACCCTTCCTGGAAAAACCGCCCCTGAGCCTGTGGTTGGACGCCGGCGCGATTCGCCTGTTTGGCGCAACCACCGGGGCTGTACGGCTGGCGTCGGCATTTGCCGGGCTGTTCAGCGTGATGCTGTTTTACGCGATGCTGCGCACGTTCGGGCGACCGAAGACGATGGCGTTCTGCGCGGCACTGATCCTGGCAACCATGGCCAGTTACTGGGGCAATGTGCGGGGTGTGGGTGAGGATTCGTTGCTCAGCCTGGGCGTGACCACAGCGTTGCTGGGGTTCTATCAAGCTGTGCGGCCGGACCGCGAAGGTTCGAGTACGTGGGCCTGGGCGTTGTTTACCGTCGGCATGGTCATCGCGACCTTGAGCAAAGGTGTATTGGGCCTGGCGATGCCGGGCATTGTGATCTTTGTGTACCTGGCCAGCACCAGCATCATGGATAAACGCCTGCGCATCGGCGACTGGCTCAAGCCGGCGCTGTTCACGCTGCTGGCATTGGTGCCGCTGCTGATCTGGCTGGGGTTCCTGTTCCAGCGCGGTGGTATGCAGGCGGTGGCCGAAGTGCTCTGGACCAACAGCGTCGGGCGTTTCAGCGGCTCGTTTGTAGAGGCCGGGCATTACGAACCGATCTATTACTACATCGCGAAGCTGCCCGAGGCGTTCCTGCCTTGGAACATCCTGGTGTACTTGGGCCTTTGGCACTTTCGCAAAAGCCTGGTACGTAACCGCTACCGCCTGTTTTTCAGCGTGTGGCTGGTGGCGCAGTTCACGTTACTGACTCTGGCGTCGAGCAAGCGCACCGTTTACCTGATGGCACTGACACCGGCTGCTGCGGTACTGGCAGCGGAATACGCCGGGGTGCTTTTGGAGTGGCTCAAAGCGAACAAACCGGCGCTGTACCGTTACCACCGCGGCGTGATCAGCGGCGTGTTCACGCTACTGATCGCCAGTTACATGACCGCCGCCTTCTGGTTTGCCCCCAAGGCCGACAAACGTGAGTCCTTCGTACCGGTGATCAGCCAGGCCAAGGCGTTTCAAACCGAAGGCAAAGAGGTGGTGTTGTTCCAGCCCAACGAGCGTATCGCCGGGGCCAGCGTGTTCTATCTGCAGGCCTACTTGCCGATCCTGCAAACCGAAGCTGAGCTGCGCAGCTTTCTCGCGGCCAAACCCGGCAACATGGCGCTGCTGGATCGCCCCGACGCACTGGCTGAGAAGGTCAACGTGATCAAGCAGATGGCAATCGGTCGCCAGCCTTACTACTTCGTCGAGCAGTAAGGCCGGCGCCAAGCATCAGTGCTTGGTGAGCTTGTCCAGGTAGCCCATGGCAAACGCCGAGACCACGAAGGTCATGTGGATGATCACGTACCACATCAAATGCTGCGGATCGACGTTCTTGGCGTCCATGAAGATGCGCAGCAGGTGAATGGACGAAATCGCCACGATGGAGGCGGCCACTTTCATCTTCAGCGATGAAGAGTCCATGGTGCCCAGCCAGTTGAGCTTTTCCTTGTTTTCGTCAATATCCAGCTGCGAGACGAAGTTCTCATAGCCGGAAATCATCACCATCACCAGCAAGCCGCCAACCAGGGCCATGTCGATCAACGACAGCAGCAGCAGGATCACTTCCGACTCCAACATAGTGAAGATGTTAGGCAGGACGTGGATGATTTCCTGGAAGAACTTGAGCGCCAGGATCAGCAGGCCCAGGGAAAGCCCCAAATAGATCGGCGCCAGCAGCCAGCGTGAGGCGTACATAGTATTTTCAATAAAGCGTTCCATTGGATCTCACACAGCTAGGCTAAAAATGGCCGCGAGTATACCAGTCGCTACCAAACACCTGTAACCGTGAGAAAACTGACCTGGGCGGCATCTGTAAGAGAATTTTTCTGCTAGTGTCGAGCCCATCAAATCAGCTCGATGCTGTGGAACAGGAAAACTCAGATGATGGATGTGCGATCCCCTTTGGCCACTGTCGGCCTGTGTGCGGTGTTGCTGATGGCCAGCGGCTGCTCCCCCAAAGAAGAGCAGAAGCAGGCCACCCTCGAAGAGAAAACCGCCAAGTTCGAACAATCGCTGGATGCCATTCAAGACCCCAAACTGCGCGACGCCATCGCCGACCTCGGCGGCTCGCTGCTGTTGCTGGAACGCGCGCAGGCCAAGCTCGCCGCCAAGCCCATCGAAGCCGAATACGGCGAAGACACGCTGGCCCTGCTCAAGCACTACCCCACGCCACAAGCCTTGGTGGACACCTACATCAACGGCCTGTTCGTGCTGCGCAAAGCCTCGCATTCCGACTACCTGACCGATTTGCAGCCGGTGTTCCCGTTCAACTTCAACACCCCGGACCAATTCCCCTTCCCCCACGGCCTGGAATGGCAGTCGGTAACGCTGAGCAACAACAAAGTCATTCCCTTTCAACCCGAATGGTCGGAAACCGACCCGGGCATCCAGTTGAGCCCCAGCAGCTCCAACCTGACCAACCCTGATGACCTGACGGTGACCTACCCGTTCATCGAGGGCGTGGAGACCGAGAACAAGAGCCAGCCGCAGCCCGTCAGCCTCAAGGGCGCAGTTGAGGTGGTGGCGCCGGGCAAAGTGTTGACCTTCGACTTGACGAAAAAGGACGTGGGCCATAAACGCACCGAGGGCAACATCACCATCACCCTGCTGCTGCTTGAGAAAAACTACGCCGAGATCGAGCTGACCAACAGCGAGCAACTGGCGCCGGAAGTCGGCGACGAATCGCCCAACCCATTGCTGGTGCAGGCACGCGACAGCACCGGGCAATTTCTCACCCGCGCAGGCTCAATCAACGAAAACGCCGCGCAGGTGGCGTTCTACGAGAAACAATTGGCCGAGATGCAAAAGCAAAAGGCCTGGTCGGATGCCTTTGAAAAGCAACTGACGGACGAGCAAAAAGCCTTCGAACACCAACAGAGCAGCCATTACGCCAAGGTGTATTTCAATGGCCTGATCGACACCCTGCAGGTCAACGTGCTGGATTTTTCCAAGGCCACGCTCACCCGCAAGGACCTCGACCTGCCGGTGATGCGCTTCGACAAGAACAGCCTGCAGAGCAGCGTGCAAGCCTTGCCGATGCCGGTCACGGTGTATGACGACAGCGCCCCAAGCTGGCTCAAAGACGCGTCAATGACCGAAGACCAGTTGAAAAACAGCGTCACCATCAGCCAATCGACTGAAGACGCCAGCGCCGCGAAGATCGTGTTTGACCACCCTTTCACGTTCAACGATGACTTGGTCGGCGCCGAGCGCAACAACAGCGACGCCCCCATCACCTTCTTCGCGGCGGACGACAAGGGCGAGCGCGGCGAGCCCATCGAGCTGCCAGCCGAAGCGTTTGAGCTGAATGCGGGCAGCGGCACGCTCACCTACGACCTCAACTTGTTCCCGGAAACCCCGGCGTTTGTGGTGGGCTCGGTGCCGCTGTTCCTGGCCACCATCGAGAAAGCCACGATAGACGTGGCCAAGCCGCCCAAGGGCCTGTCGCTTAAGGACAACGCGCTGATTGTCGATCAAAAGGAGTTTCCCGCCGACAGCTGGCGCTTCTACGCCAAGGACGCCAGCGGCAATTACCTCAAGGAAATCCTCGGCGTAAGCCACCGCGCCGAGGAATACGGCACGGCGTTGTTTGACGTGCATTATTTCTACGGCCAGCCGACCACACTGGAAAGCTACCAGCGCACCGACCTCGACACCGTGCAATACGGCTTTGAGGTCAAGTTGGATAAGCCCGAGAGTAAATAGCCCCTCACGACCGATAGTTCCCACGCTTTGCGTGGGAACACATCCTGTGGCGCTGCGCGTCACCCGGCGCAAGGCTGGAGCCTTGTGGCGGCAGCGGACGCAGAGCGTCCGGGGCGGCGTCACCACGCAGAGCGTGGGAACGATCAGTCACAGGCTAGACGCTCATGCCCGCCGTTGAGTTGGCGCAGATGGGCCTGCAGGTGCAGGCACCAGATCTGCGGGTCGTCCGCCAGCTCGTAGCCGTGCAGCGTCAAGCTTTCGACGATTGATCCCAGAATGGTTTCTGCCACGAATGGCCCATGAAACGGGCCTTGGGACTTGATGGTGGAAGGCTGTTCGCCGGTCATACCGGCAGCAAACAACAACGTCCACATCCCGGTATCCCCCGCGAGAGGGCGAATGGAGCATTCGATACGGGTGACCAGGCCCAAGCACTGGCGGGTAAGGCAAAGGTTGCGCGGCATGGCGGCGACCCTCGGTAGATCGGTGTTCAACCTCGCACAGGGCAAGGCTGTCTCTATCCAGCGACTCCTGTGGATATCCCTTAAACTCAGAATAGAAGAAAACCAGTACAAACCAAGGTTGTAGGGACCAACGGGCGTTGGTCCCTGAAAGTGGAGTCAATTTAGTGGCGAATTTACCGCCGCTTCCAAATACGCCGCTGATCCAATGTGGGAGCGGGCTTGCTCGCGAATGCAATCTGTCAGACACATTGATACTGACTGATCCACCGCCTTCGCGAGCAAGCCCGCTCCCACATTAACCGCGTGCTGCCAACAATCAGGTGGGTTTGGCTTCAGCCAACGCCTGCTGCGCCAGCTCCTTCTCCGCTTCTTTCAAGTCGTCCTCACTGATCATCTCGGCAATCGCGCGCAAACGCTCGACCACGCGCGCATTCACGCTGCCTTCCGGGAATTGGCCTTCTTCGTCCGGCTCACCCGCAGGCTCACCCACCAACAAGCTCAACGCCTCATCCGCCTGACGCACGGCATAGATGTGGAACTGCCCGTCGCGCACGGCCTGCAGCACCTTCTCGTCGAGCATCAGCGTGGCGACGTTGGCCTGCGGAATGATCGCACCCTGCTCGCCGGTCAGCCCGCGAGCTTCGCAGAGGCGGAAGAAGCCTTCGATCTTCTCGTTGACCCCGCCCACCGCCTGCACTTCACCAAACTGGTTGATCGAGCCGGTGATGGCAAAGCACTGCTTGAGCGGCGTCTTCGACAAGGCCGAAATCAAGGTGCATGCCTCGCCCAGGGACGCACTGTCGCCGTCTACGTAACCGTAGGACTGCTCCAGCGCGATACTCGCCGAAATCGCCAGCGGGAATTCCTGGGCATACCGGCTGCCCAGGTAACCGGTGAGGATCATCACGCCCTTGGAGTGAATCGGCTGGCCGAGGTTAACCTCACGCTCGATGTCGACAATGCCGCTGCCGCCGGGGTACACCGTGGCGGAAATCCGCGCCGGCACGCCGAAGGCCGAATCGCCGACTTCCAGCACCGTCAGCCCGTTGCACTTGCCGACCGCTGCACCCGCGGTGTCGATCAGGATCACCCCGGCGAGCATGTCGTCGAGAATCCGCGCCGACACCCGCCCGGTACGCGTGGCCTTGGCCTTGAGCGCGCGTTCGATATGGCCGGCATCGGTCATTTCATCGCCCGCCAAATGGCGGATAAAATCCGCCTCGCTGACCAGCTGGAACAAGTCGCCAATGCGCGCCGACAAGCGCCCCTGGTGCTCCGCCAGGCGTGCGCTGTAAGTCGCCAAGCGCGCCACCGCGTCCGACGTCAGCGGCGCCATGCCTTCTTCGGAGGTACGGGTTTTGAGCAACTGGGCAAACTGCTCCAGGCTCTCGTCGACCATCGGGATGTCTTCGTCGAAGTCCACCAGCACGCGGAACATCTCCTGGAAGTCCGGATCGGCATCCTGCAGCGCGTAGTAGAGCTGGCGCGAACCGATGATGATCACCTTGACCTGCAACGGAATCATCTGCGGGTTGAGGGTCACGGTGGCCAGACGGCCCAGCTCGCCCAGCGGCGATTCCATCTTCAGCTTGCGCGACTGCAAGGAACGCTTGAGGGCGTCCCAGACGAAGGGCTCGCTGAGCATTTTTTCGGCTTCAAGAATCAGGAAACCGCCGTTGGCACGGTGCAACGCGCCCGGGCGCAACTGGCGATACGTGGTGTACAGCGCGCCCTGGTCGGTGCTGTATTCGATACGGCCGAACAGGTTGTCGTAGGTCGGGTGCGGCTCAAACACCACCGGCGCACCGCCGTTGACCGAGTGGCCCACCACCAGGCTCGGGCAGTATTGCTCTTCGAGCAGCTTGCGCGCCTGGGCGTCGGTCTTGGCGTCGTCGACAAACTGCTCGACCACGGATTTCAGCAAGTACACCTGCATGGCCTGCAGGTAGCCGCAGACAGCCGCGTTTTCCGCATACTTTTCCGACAGCGGTGCCAGCAAAGGCTGCAGGGCCAGGGTGATGGTTTCTTCGTTGAACTGGCGCAGTTGGTTGTTCGACTCGCGTTTCCACTGCGGCAGGCTGGCCAGCTCTTCGTTGAGGCGTTCTTCCAGCTCGGAAATATCCGTGTGGAAGCGCTCGCGATCAACCTCCGGCAGTTGCGAGAACTCCGCCTCGTCCAGCGCCTTGCCGTCGAGCATCGGCGTAAAAGCGATGTTGGTGCTGTCGCGGTACAGCGCCACGTCTTTTTCCAGGGCCAGGCGCTCGATCACGTCCAGAGCCTTGTCGTAGCGCTGGTTGAAGGCACGGTCGATGGCGCTTTTGCGTTGTTGATACGTCGGGTGTTCGAACACCGCCGGGAAGGTCGCGACCAAATTGTCGACCAAGCCGTTGATATCGGCGATGAACGCCGCTGCGCCGCCGCCCGGCAATTCCAGGGCGCGTGGCTCACGCGGCTCATCAAAATTATTCACATAAACCCAGTCCGCCGGGGTCTGCAGGCGTTTGCCCTCGGCTTTCAGGTAGCGTTTGACGAACGAAAAGCGGCCGGTTCCTGGCTCGCCCATGACAAACACGTTGTAACCGGGGCGTGGCATGGCCACGCCGAACTGCAAGGCTTCAACCGCACGTTCCTGGCCAAGCACACCGCGAAAGGGCTCCAAATCATTGGTGGTCGAGAAGCTGAACTGTTCAGCGGAGAAAGGGCGAGTCAGCGCTTCGGGCGCTAGACGCAAGCTGGCAGCAACAGGATCAGGCATCGGGCTTCCTTACATCAGGCGGGGCAGATGTCGGCATTCTGGCTCCCGGTTACGCGCTCTGGCAAGGCGCGACTTTGGGAAAGCATAGACACGGTATGCGTCTTACAAAATAATCGCGGCTGCTCTGCGCAAAAACCCTGATTGTTTTATAAAAAATCACGGAACCCCTGGAACGTGCCTAAACTCCAAACTGCGCGGGTTGGACTAATAACTGGCCCCTAGGGCGCTGCGACGCGCCTGAACCCTTGTCCATTGGTTTTGCACACAAAGAGAACAAAGCTATGAAACGGATCCTTCTTGGTACTCTCTTCACCGTCGTCTCCCTCAATGCAATGGCTGAAGCACCCGGTGGCCCGAACTGCGGTTGGGGCAACATGTTGTTCGAAGGCCAGCGCGGTACTCCAGCGCACTTCCTCGCTTCCACCACCAACGGCACCTCAGGTAACGCCACCTTCGGCATGACCTCGGGCACCAACGGCTGTAACACCAACAGCGCCCTGACCTACGGCGGCAAGTCCTGGATTGCCATGAATGGCATGATGAACGAGCTGTCCGAAGACATGGCCAAAGGCAACGGCGAAGCACTGACCACCTATGCCGTGGTTCTGGGCGTTGCACCCGAAGATCGCGAGCACTTCGCTGCCGTGACTCACGAGCACTTCCAGCAGATCTTCAGCAAAGCTGACGTGACCGCTGACGACGTGCACAACAACACCCTGGCTGTACTGAAAAGCGATACCCGCCTGGCGAAATACGCTACCCAGGCTTAAGCTCGACTCGCCCGCGCCTTTCGAGGCGCGGGTTTTATTTTGGACCCGCCTCCCCTTTGGGTCTCACTAATTCCGACTTAAGTTGCCCCTATGCTCAAACGCTTTGCCTGGTTGGCACTCTTCGCCTGCGCCCCGCTGTATGCGGCCCCGCACCTTGATGATCAACGTTTGCAGCAATTGGCCAACGACCCGTTCTGGCTGTCTTTGGGCCATTACGAAGCCGGCAAAATCAGTGGCTGGCGCAGTTATGTCAGCGACAAAAAGTTCTTCCTCGCCGCCGATGGTGCGCACCATCCGGACCAGGAACTGAAGGCAACCGTAGAGGCCCTGTATGCCCCGGCCAGCCTCGGCGAAAAGCACGTTCAATGCGTTTACCCCGCACGTACCCGCTGGCTCAAGGATCAGTTGCAACTGACCGACCTGCCCGCCCTGGACTGCAAAGAATTTACCCAATGGTTCAAGGATGTCGCCCCGCACAGCGCGGTGATGATCTTCCCTGCCGCCTACCTCAACAGCCCGTCGTCGATGTTCGGCCACACCCTGCTGCGTATCGACCAGGCTGACGTGCAGAGCAACAACACCGCCCTGCTCAGCTACGCGATCAACTTCGGCGCCTACATCGAAGGCTCCGACAACAGCATTCTCTACGCCTGGAAAGGCCTGATGGGCGGCTATCCCGGCCTGTTCGCGCTGGTGCCGTACCAGGAAAAACTCTCGGAGTACCGTAGCCTCGAGAACCGCGACCTGTGGGAATACCGCCTGAACCTGACCCAGGTCGAGACCGAGCGCATGGTCGAGCACGTGTGGGAGCTCAAGCAGATCCAGTTCGACTACTTCTTCTTCGACGAAAACTGCTCCTATCGCCTGCTGGAACTGCTGCAAGTGGCCCGCCCGAGCCTGCGCCTGACCGAGCAATTCCCGCTGACCGCCATCCCCACCGACACCGTCAAAGCAGTCAAAGAAGCGGGGTTGGTGGAGAAGATCGACTACCGCCCGTCGCGTGAGCGCGAACTGCTGGAACGCGCCAAGCCGCTGGATGGCGAGGAGCAACAGTGGGTGCTGAAAGTCAGCGATGACCAGAAGCAACTGCAGGAGCCTGCCTTCAAGGCCATCGCCAAAGACCGACAGGCCCTGATCATCGACGCCGCCTATCGCCTGGGCCGCTACCGCGCCAATGGCCTGGAACGCGACACCGAACGCTCGCAACGCAGCTTTGAACTGCTGCGCGCGATCAACCAAAACCCTGCGCCCGACCTGAAAATCGAACGCCCGGGCCTGCCCGAGAACGGCCATGAGTCGCGCACCTGGCAAGCCGGCATCGGCACCCGTGGCGACAAGGCCTTCGGCGAATACGGCCTGCGCATGGCCTACCACGACCTCAACGACAACGCCGAAGGCTTCCCGCTGGGCGCACAGATCGAAATCCTGCAGATGAAACTGCGCCAGTACGAAGGCAACCACTGGCAACTGCAGCAACTCGACTTGGCGACCATCCGCTCGCTGACCCCGCGCAATGCCCTGTTGCAGCCTTGGTCCTGGCAAGTGACCGGCGGCCTGGAACGCGTGCCGGGTAAACACGACGACGAAACCCTGGTCGCCCACGTCAACGGCGGCGCGGGTGGCACCTGGCAACTCACCGACGACATGCTCGGTTTCGCCCTCGGCACCGTACGCGTGGAACACAACAACGACTTCAGCGAAGCCATCTCCCCGGCTGCCGGCTTCAATACCGGCGTGTTATGGAAGAACCCGCTGGGCAATTTAAGCCTGGAGGCCAAGGGCGACTTCTTCACCAATGGCGAAGTGCGCCGTAGCATCAGCCTGAATCAGCAGTGGGAATTGTCGCGCAACCTCGGATTACGTTTGAGCGCCCAGCGCGAGTACAGCCACCTGTCGACGCCAGTCAATGAAGTGATGCTCGAAGTGAAGTGGTATCACTACTGACTAGAGCCTTACGAAGATCACAAAATGTGGGAGCGGGCTTGCTCGCGAAAGCGGTGTATCAGCAGCAGGTGTGCTGACTGACCCACCGCCATCGCAGGCAAGCCAGCTCCCACACTGGTTTGTGCCTGGCATTAATGCTGCGCCCGCCACCGTTCACATGTGGGAGCCGGGCTTGCCCGCGATAGCGGTTATTCAGGCAATACTGTACTGACTGACCCACTGCATTCGCGAGCAAGCCCGCTCCCACATTTGGCCCGCGTATATCCCGACACATCGCAATCAGGAGTTTCAGCAACATGGCCGTTAACTGCACCACCCTTGAAGAAGTCCGCGCAAACATCGACCGCCTCGACCAACAAATCGTCACCCTGCTGGCCGAACGCGGCCGCTACGTTTCCCAAGCTGCCGGCTTCAAAAAAGACACTGACGGGGTCAAGGCACCGCAACGGGTTGAACAGGTGATCGCCAAGGTACGAGGTTTAGCGGAGTCAGTGGGCGCCAACCCTGAGGTTACTGAGCAGGTGTATCGCGCGATGATTGCTGCGTTTATTGAGCAGGAATTGGCTGAGCATGCTTCGCTGACGAACCACCAGACGACATAACCCCTGTGGCGAGGGAGCTTGCTCCCGCTGGGGCGCGCAGCGGCCCCAAAAGAGTGGGACCGCTGCGCAGTCCAGCGGGAGCAAGCTCCCTCGCCACAAGGGCAGCGCCCGCTTTTAGGCTGCGGGTGTCATCGCTTGGGTCAGGTCGTCCACGACGGCCTTGCCCATCTCACACAGATAATGCGCGGCCCAGGCGTATTGTTCGCCGCGCACGTCCATGGCGGCTTCCATGGCGAGTTTCTTGGAGTAAAAAAGCAGGGTGGAGGCGTGTTCCAGGGCTTCGTCGATCGGCATGCCGGCATTGACGCGGAACAGCGGTTTTTGATTTTCGCCGTAGTCGCCGAAGGTGACGACGCCGAGGGTGGTGATTGAGGACAGGGGTGGATCGGGGACGACTTTAGACATGGTGTACCTCTAAGTGAAATAAAGGGCCACCACAGCACGTCGCTAAACATAAAGGGGTGGCAGCTGTACGCAGGTTAGCGAACCGGTCACCTAGACACCCGGTAGATCCGAAGATCTCCCGCGCACAGCCGCCATAACACGTTATCGACAGGTGTAAAAACCGCCTGCCAAGTGTGTAAAGAGGATGAGTCTCGATGGTTCGGGTCGCTAAACCCGGTCGCTGTTTTTACAGCGAAGCCAGGAGACTAGTGACCCAAACCCTAAGGCACAATAGGCAAAGGATTCTCTAGGAAACGTCCTGCAATTTAAAGAGAATCGTCGCTGATGGCCCTTTAATAGATCGTGCCCACGCTCCGCGTGGGCACGCATCCTGTGACGCTCCGCGTCACGACCTTAAAGCGGACGCAGAGCGTCCTTGGCTGCATTCCCACGCAGAGCGTGGGAACGAGCACTGGCCCTTTAACCCAACACCTTTCTCACCTCTCTTTCACGCCTCCCCGACAATTCCCTGACTAGACTTCCCCTATCAGCCGTGAAACGGCCAGGGAGTACGCCATGTGGCGGTCTGCGGTAATGCTGTGCGCTGTAGTGTGGCTGGTGGGTTGCCAGTCAACCCATCAGGATTTACTGGCCAAAGGTTATCCACCGGCCTTCGCCGATGGCTTTGATGACGGTTGCAGCAGCGGTCGTCAGGCTGCCGGTGTAATCAGCGGGGAGTTTCGCAAGAACGTGCCGCGTTATCTGAAAGACCGCGAGTATGCCGAAGGCTGGGAAGATGGCTTTCGCCAGTGTAAGGCGATGCGTGAAAACGAAGAGTTGCGCGACTACAAGGACAATCACTGGGACGACCGCGAACGCGCCTGGCAGCAGGAGAAAGACCGCGATGCCGCCAGGGCTTATCGCTCGCAATAGGTCGCTGATCGTTCCCCCGTTCTGCGTGGGAACGATCGCCCGGCTAACATGGCCCAAACTCCATTGAGGGAGAATGTCATGAGCCGAGCTTTTGTTAACGAGGACAACGCCGCCGCCCAGGCCGACCAACCGGTGGAGCGCCTGGTCAGTGAGCAACCCAACCGCCTGACAGCGCAAGGGTTGGCGCAATTGCAGGCCAAGGTCGCGCAGTTACAGCACGAATACAGCCTCGAGTCCGCCAAGGACGATAAACAGCGCCAGGCGGATCTTGAGCGCGATTTGCGCTACTTCAACCAGCGGGTGCAAAGCGCGCACGTGGTGGCGCCGGCGACTTCCACCGAAAAGGTGCAGATCGGCAGCTGGGTCACCTTTGCCAACGAGCAAGACGAACAGCAGCGCATTCAACTGGTCGGTGAAGACCAGGCCGATGCCCACGCCAACCTGATCAATTGGGGCTCGCCCCTGGGCCGTGCGTTGCTGGGCGCCGAGGTGGGCGACGAGGTGCTGTGGAAGCGCCCCGTCGGTGATCAACTGATCGAAGTGCTGCGCATCGAGCCCGAGGCTTAGACGATGCCTTGGGCCAGCATCGCGTCGGCGACTTTCACGAAGCCGGCGATGTTCGCGCCTTTCACGTAGTTGACCCGGCCGTTTTCTTCGCCGTAGTGCACGCAAGCATGGTGGATCGACTGCATGATGTTGTGCAATTTGCTGTCGACTTCGCCTGCGGTCCACAGCAGGCGCATGGCGTTTTGCGACATTTCCAGGCCGCTGACGGCTACACCGCCGGCGTTGGAGGCCTTGCCCGGCGCAAATAAGGCCCCCGCCTCGATAAAGATATCCACAGCCGCAAGCGTGGTCGGCATGTTGGCGCCTTCGGCGACGCAGATGCAGCCGTTGCGCAATAGGGTGCGCGCAGCCTCGGCGTCGAGCTCGTTCTGGGTCGCGCATGGCAGGGCGATGTCGCAGGCCAACTCCCAAGGGGTTTTGCCTTTGCGGAACTCCAGGCCAAAGCGTTCGGCCAGTTCGCTGATGCGCCCGCGCTGCACGTTCTTCAATTCCAACAGGGCCGACCATTGTTCTTCGGTCAAACCGCTTTCGGCGTACAAAGTGCCTTCGGAGTCGGACAGGGAAATCACCTTGCCGCCCAGGTCCATGACTTTGCGCGCCGCATACTGCGCGACGTTGCCGGAACCTGAGACTGCCACGCGTTTGCCTTCAACCCGCTGGCCGTCGCGTTTGAGCATGGCTTCGGCGAAGTACACGCAGCCGAAACCTGTGGCCTCGGGGCGGATCAGGCTGCCGCCGTAGGTCATGCCTTTGCCGGTCAGCACCGAGGTGAATTGATTGCTGAGGCGTTTGTACTGGCCAAACAGAAAGCCGATTTCGCGCGCGCCCACGCCGATATCGCCAGCCGGCACGTCCACGTCGGCGCCGATGTGGCGGTACAGCTCGCTCATGAACGCCTGGCAGAAGCGCATCACTTCGGCGTCGCTCTTGCCCTTGGGGTCGAAGTCCGAGCCGCCTTTGCCGCCGCCCATGGGCAGCGAGGTCAGCGAATTCTTGAAGGTCTGTTCGAAGGCGAGGAATTTGAGCACGCCCAGGTTTACCGACGGGTGGAAGCGCAGGCCGCCTTTGTAGGGGCCGATGGCGCTGTTCATCTGGATGCGGAAGCCGCGATTGACCTGAACCTTGCCGTGATCATCCACCCACGACACCCGGAAGGTAATCGCGCGTTCCGGCTCGCAGATGCGCTCCAGGATGCCCGAGGTCAGGTAGTGGGGGTTGGCTTCTAGAAACGGCCACAAGCTGCGCAGCACTTCTTCTACGGCTTGGTGAAATTCCGGCTGGTCGGGGTCGCGTTTCTTGAGGCGGGAAAGGAAGGATTCGACAGATTCGATCATGGAAACGTCTCGGCAAATTGATTGTTTTTAAAGGAGATTGAGCCGGACCTTAGCAATTCAAGTCGCACCTGAAAAGCGCAAAATGTCGCCTTTGTGAATTTAAATGGTGCTTTATATATAAATTACTGCGATTTTTTGCACCAATAAGGGGATTTCAAATCAGTAAATGCACCAGCAGTTAAATCGCTATCGCAGGCAAGCCAGCTCCCACATTTGATCGGGTTCCCAATTTGAAATGTGGTCAAAGGTGGGAGCTGGCTTGCCTGCGATGCAGACGCCGCGGTCTTCCTGAATAACGCGCAAAAAAAACGGAGCCCGAAGGCTCCGCTTTTTTGCAACCCACCCAAATCAGGCCAGTTTTTTGTGCCGTACACGGTGCGGCTGGGCAGCTGCGTCGCCCAAGCGCTTTTTACGGTCCGCTTCGTATTCGGTGTAGTTACCTTCGAAGAACACCGCTTGGGAGTCGTCTTCGTACGCCAGGATGTGGGTCGCGACGCGGTCAAGGAACCACCGATCGTGAGAGATCACAATGGCGGCGCCCGGGAAGTCCAGCAGGGCTTCTTCCAGGGAGCGCAGGGTTTCAACGTCGAGGTCGTTGGACGGTTCGTCGAGCAGCAACACGTTGCCGCCTTCTTTCAGGGTCAGGGCCAGGTGCAAGCGACCGCGCTCACCACCGGACAGGTCCTTGACGAACTTCTGCTGGTCGCCGCCCTTGAAGTTGAAACGACCGACGTAGGTGCGCGACGGGATTTCATAGTTGCCGATACGGATCTGGTCGGAACCGTCGGAAATCTGCTGGAACACAGTCTTGCTGCCATCGAGGTCGTCGCGGCTCTGGTCGACACAGGCCAGCTGCACGGTTTCGCCGACTTCGATGGTGCCCGAATCCGGTGTTTCCTTGCCCATCAGCATCCGGAACAGTGTGGATTTACCCGCACCGTTACCACCAATAACGCCGACGATTGCGCCTTTTGGCATGGAGAACGACAGGTTGTCGATCAGCACGCGGTCGCCATAACCTTTGGAAACGTTTTTGAACTCGATGACCTTGTCACCCAGGCGTGGACCGGCCGGGATGTAGATCTCGTTGGTTTCGCTGCGTTTCTGGAATTCCTGCGACTGCATTTCTTCAAAGCGTTGCAGACGTGCCTTGGATTTGGACTGGCGGGCCTTGGCGCCTTTGCGCACCCACTCCAGTTCTTCCTTCATGGCTTTTTCGTGAGCCGATTGCTGCTTGGATTCTGCCGCCAGACGGTCGGACTTGGCTTCCAGCCAACCGGAGTAGTTGCCCTCGTAAGGGATACCGGCGCCACGGTCGAGCTCAAGGATCCAGCCGGCCACGTTGTCCAGGAAGTACCGGTCGTGCGTGATCGCAACCACGGTGCCCGGGAAATCGTGAAGGAAGTGTTCCAGCCAGGCGACGGAATCGGCGTCCAAGTGGTTGGTCGGTTCGTCGAGCAGCAGCATGTCGGGGGCCGACAGCAGCAGGCGGCACAGGGCCACACGACGCTTTTCACCACCGGAGAGGAATTCGACCTTGGCGTCCCACGCCGGCAGGCGCAGCGCATCGGCGGCGACTTCCAGCTGACGCTCCAGGTTGTGACCGTCGCCGGCCTGCAGAATCGCTTCGAGCTTGGCCTGTTCGGCAGCCAGCTTGTCGAAGTCGGCATCTTCTTCGGCGTAGGCGGCGTAGACCTCGTCCAGGCGAGCCTGAGCGTTCTTGATCACGGCCACGGCCTCTTCGACCACTTCACGCACGGTCTTGGTCGGATCCAGGATCGGCTCTTGCGGCAGGTAACCGATGTTCAGTTCCGGCATCGGGCGGGCTTCGCCTTCGAACTCGGTATCGACGCCGGCCATGATTTTCAGCAGCGTGGACTTACCCGAACCGTTAAGGCCGAGCACGCCGATCTTGGCGCCTGGAAAGAAGGACAGCGAAATGTTTTTCAGGATTTCCCGCTTCGGCGGAACAACTTTTCCCAGCCGATGCATGGTGAAGACGTATTGAGCCATGGTGAACCTAGCGTCAGTGACTGATGAATTGAGCGGGCGAAGCCCGTGCAGGCCATGCGCCGCGCGGGCCGTTGACGGTGGTCAATGCCTTCGTGCGCAAAAAGCCTGAATGTCTGGGGCTGGAACGCCCCCGCGTAACCGGCAAAGCTACCTGAATGCGCTTGGTCAGTCCAGCCAGGCGGGGCTGGCACTTTGCCACAACTCAAGGCATGCTAGCCGCCCTCCGGGCGTCCGGCTTATAGTGCACGTCGCGCGCCAATCCAGCCAAACCGCAGGATCACAGCTTGTCCAAAGTCACGCCGCCCACTCCCCTGCGCGCCGCTCATATAGCGCCGGGAGCGCCCCTGCACGGCACCCTCAAAGGCGCATTGGCGACGCTTGTCCTGATGCTGCTCGCGTTATTGTTCTGGCAACTGCTGGACCAACTGCAGCAGAACCAGAAAAACCAGCAGCAATACACCATCGATTACAGCGCCGACCTGTCTGAACAGATCAGCCTGAACATGGCCCTGAGCGCAAAAATCGCCCTGAACCTGCTGCCGATGGTCGAGCCGCCGCGCAACGACGAACAGCAACAGGCCTTGATGCGCACCTTGCAGCGCTCGCTGCCGGAGTTGCGCAGTGTCGCCCTGCTCGCCCCCAGCGGCGCGATGATCAACGACAGCGCCAAAGACAGCCAGGACAGCGCCTGGCTTGAAGAGCTGGTGCAACGCAGCCACTCGCAGCCTTATTACCTGAGCAACAACCCCGACGGCACCCTCATTTACCTGCTGCTGCACCAGCCCAGCGGCGGCTCAAGAATGTACTGGGCGCTGCGCCTGGCGCCCAATTACCTGAGCAACCTGACCCGCCAGGACGTCCAGGGCCAACGCCCGATGTGGGCCATCGAAAACCGCCTGAACCACCGCGTGGTCAGCCGTGACAGCGGCATGCCGGCGCAGTGGGCCTCGGCGCTCACGCCGGATGAATTGAATAAAAGCGTGCTGGTCACGCCCCTGAGCAAAAGCGACTGGCAACTGCGCGGGCTGTTTGACCGCAGCGCCGTGCTGGAGCAACTGCTGCCGGCGTTTATCGGCAAATGCTTGTTGGGCCTGGCCTTCTCGCTGATCCCGGTGATCGTGCTGCTGAACATGCGCCGTCGCCAGCGCCAGGTGCATGAAGGCCGCAGGCGCTATCAGGACATTTTCGAAGGCACCGGCGTGGCGCTTTGCGTGCTCGATCTGTCGGGGTTGAAGGCGTTTTTCGACAAGGCCCACCTGCAAACCCGCGAGCAATTGCAGGCCTGGCTGCACAACAATGCCCAAGAGCGCCAGCAACTGCTCAAGGAGTTGCGCGTCACCGAGGTCAACCAGGTGGCTGTGCGCCTGTTGAACGTCAGCTCTTGCGAGCAAGCCTGGGAGCGCCTGATCGATGACTGCCCGCGCAACGCCACGGCCATCGGCTACCAAGTATTGGAAGCCGTACTGACCCAGCAAAAACAGCTGGAGCTGGAAATCCAGCTCAACGACGTCGTCGGCAACGACCAATACCTGTGGCTGGTGATGCGCCTGCCCGAGCAGCAGGACGACTTCAAGGCGGTGATTCTCAGCATCAGCGACATCACCAGCCGCAAGCTGATCGAGTTGTCGCTGGTGGAGCGTGAAAGTTTCTGGTCGGACGTGGTGCGCACCGTGCCGGATCACCTGTATGTGCAAGACGTGATCAGCCAACGGATGATTTTCAGCAACCACCATTTGGGTCACACACTCGGCTACAACCGCGCCGAATTGCAGCAAATGGGCGAGTACTTCTGGGAAATCCTGCTGCACCCCGACGACGCCGAGTATTACCACGACTTGCGCCAGCAGCAGCGTGAAGTCGGCTACACCACCCAACTGCACTGCCAACTGCGCTTTCGCCATCGCAATAACCAGTGGCGATGCTTCGATATCCGCGAACAGGCCCTGGCCCGCGATAAAGCTGCAGCGGTTACGCGGATCATCGGCGTGGCCAAAGACATCACCGACCAGATCGAAGCCAGCGAATCCCTGCGCGACAGCGAGCAGCGCTACCGCATGCTGGCCGAAAGCATCAGCGACGTGATCTGCTCCACCGACAGTCAGCTGGCCCTCAACTACATCAGCCCATCGGTCAACGCGGTGTTGGGTTATGACGTGGATTGGGTGTTCAAGAACGGCTGGCAGTCGATCATCGCCAACCCGCAACAGTTGACCGGTATTTACAGCCTGGTTGAACAGGTCAGCCGCTCGCTGGGCGACACGACCGCACTGAATAAGCTGCGCGATGACGTGCAGACCCAGCTGTTTTTGTTCGATTGCCTGCGCGCCGATGGCCGCAAGGTGCCGATTGAACTGCGCCTGGTGCTGGTGTGGGACGAACACGGCGCGTTTGAAGGCATCCTCGGCGTGGGCCGCGATATCAGCCAGCAACGCCGCGCCGAGAAAGACCTGCGCATGGCGGCCACAGTATTCGAACACTCCACCTCGGCGATCCTGATCACCGACCCGGCGGGTTACATCGTGCAAGCCAACGAGGCGTTCAGCCGCGTCAGCGGCTATGCCGTGGCGGATGTGCTCGACCAGTTGCCGAATATGCTCACCGTCGACGAACAGCAGGAAGCCCACCTGCGTTATGTGCTCAAGCAACTGCACCAGCACAGCACGTGGGAAGGCGAAGTGTGGCTCAAGCGCCGTAACGGCGAGCACTACCCGGCGTGGGTCGGCATTACCGCCGTGTTCGACGATGAAGGCGACCTGGCCAGCTACGTGTGTTTCTTCAGTGACATCAGTGAGCGCAAGGCCAGCGAACAGCGCATCCACCGCCTGGCCTACTACGACGCCCTGACCCACCTGCCCAACCGCACGCTGTTTCAGGACCGCCTGCACACCGCGCTGCAATCGGCCGAGCGGCAGAAGTCGTGGGTGGTGCTGATGTTCCTCGACCTCGACCGCTTCAAGCCGATCAACGATTCCCTGGGCCACGCCGCCGGCGACCGCATGCTCAAGGAAATGGCCACGCGCCTGCTGGGCTGCGTGGCCGAAGACGACACCGTGGCACGCATGGGCGGCGACGAGTTCACCTTGCTCCTGCAACCGCGGGCCAGCCGTGAAATGGCGTTGAACCGCGCCATCACCGTGGCCGAGCAAATCCTGGCGAGCCTGGTGAGGCCGTTTGTACTCGAGGGCCGCGAATTCTTCGTGACCGCCAGTATCGGCATCGCCTTGAGCCCGCAGGACGGCAACGAGCTGAGCCAGCTGATGAAAAACGCCGACACCGCGATGTACCACGCCAAGGAACGTGGCAAGAACAACTTCCAGTTCTACCAGGCCGACATGAACGCCAGTGCGCTGGAACGCCTGGAACTGGAAAGCGACCTGCGCCACGCCTTGGAGCAGAACGAGTTTGTGCTGTATTACCAGCCGCAGTTCAGCGGCGATGGCAAACGTTTGACCGGCGCCGAAGCCCTGCTGCGCTGGCGCCACCCGCGTCGCGGGCTGGTGCCGCCGGGTGACTTTATTCCGGTACTGGAAGAGTTGGGGCTGGTGGTGGACGTGGGCGACTGGGTGCTCAGCGAAGCTTGCCGCCAGCTCAAGACCTGGCACCAGAACAAGGTGCGGGTGCCGAAAGTCTCGGTGAACATCTCGGCGCGCCAATTCTCGGACGGCCAACTGGGCGAGCGTATCGCCGCCATCCTCCGGGACACCGGCCTGCCGCCCGCGTGCCTGGAGCTGGAGCTGACCGAAAGTATCCTGATGCGTGAAGTCAACGAGGCCATGCAGATCCTCGCCAGCCTGAAAAACCTCGGGCTGAGCATTGCGGTGGACGACTTCGGCACGGGCTATTCGTCGCTGAACTACCTCAAGCAGTTCCCTATCGACGTGTTGAAGATCGACCGCACGTTTGTCGACGGTTTGCCGTCCGGCGAGCAGGACGCGCAAATCGCCCGCGCCATTATTGCCATGGCCCACAGCCTGAACCTGGCGGTGATCGCCGAGGGTGTGGAAACCCATGAGCAGTTGGATTTCCTGCGTGAGCATGGCTGCGATGAGGTGCAGGGCTATCTGTTTGGGCGGCCGATGCCGGCGAATCAGTTTGAGGCGCAGTTCAGCAATGATGCGCTGTTCATGTTCGACTGAGGTTTTGCAGCGCTTTGGATGGCCTCTTCGCGAGCAAGCCCGCTCCCACATTCGAGCGCATTTCAAAGATGGAACTCGGTCAAGTGTGGGAGCTGGCTTGCCTGCGAAGGGGCCAGTACAGGCACCGCCTATCCCCAGATGAGCCCCACTTGTCCGCGACATGATGTCCTTTCATATGCCATCCAAAACCCGTTGGGTTAGAATGCCCTCCTTTTCTGCCCCCGATCCTTGAGGACCGCCATGTTCAGCCGTGATTTGACTATTGCCAAGTACGACGCCGATCTCTTTGCCGCCATGGAGCAAGAAGCCGTGCGCCAGGAAGAGCACATTGAGCTGATCGCTTCGGAAAACTACACCAGCCCTGCGGTCATGGAGGCTCAAGGTTCGGTTCTGACCAACAAGTACGCCGAAGGCTACCCAGGCAAGCGCTACTACGGTGGTTGCGAGTACGTCGACGTGGTTGAGCAGCTGGCCATCGACCGTGCCAAGGAACTGTTCGGCGCCGATTACGCCAACGTCCAGCCACACGCCGGTTCGCAAGCCAACAGCGCCGTGTACCTGGCCCTGCTGCAAGGCGGCGACACCATCCTGGGCATGAGCCTGGCCCACGGCGGTCACCTGACCCACGGCGCCAGTGTTTCCTCCTCCGGCAAGCTGTACAACGCCGTTCAATACGGTATCGATGCCAATGGCCTGATCGACTACGACGAAGTCGAGCGCCTGGCGGTTGAGCACAAGCCAAAAATGATCGTGGCCGGTTTCTCCGCCTACTCGCAGATCCTGGATTTCCCACGCTTTCGCGAGATCGCTGACAAAGTCGGCGCTTACCTGTTCGTCGACATGGCTCACGTGGCCGGTCTGGTCGCCGCTGGTGTCTACCCGAACCCGGTGCCTTACGCTGACGTGGTGACCACTACCACCCACAAGACCCTGCGCGGTCCACGTGGCGGCCTGATCCTGGCGCGCGCCAACGCCGAGATCGAGAAGAAGCTGAACTCCGCTGTATTCCCAGGCGCCCAAGGTGGCCCGCTGGAGCACGTGATCGCCGCTAAAGCGATCTGCTTCAAAGAAGCCCTGCAGCCTGAGTTCAAGACTTACCAGCAACAAGTGGTGAAAAACGCCAAGGCCATGGCCGGCGTGTTCATCGAACGCGGCTACGACGTTGTCTCCGGCGGTACTGAAAACCACCTGTTCCTGCTGTCGCTGATCAAGCAGGACATTTCCGGTAAAGATGCTGACGCTGCCCTGGGCAAAGCCTTCATCACCGTGAACAAGAACTCCGTACCGAACGACCCACGTTCGCCTTTCGTCACCTCCGGCCTGCGCTTCGGCACCCCGGCTGTGACCACTCGTGGCTTTAAAGAAGCAGAGTGCAAGGAACTGGCCGGCTGGATCTGCGACATCCTGGCAGACCTGAACAACGAAGCCGTGATCGACGCGGTGCGTGAGAAGGTCAAGGCCATCTGCAAAAAACTGCCGGTATACGGCGCTTGATTGCAGTTGCTTGACTAAAAAGCCCGGCGCTAGCGCCGGGCTTTTTTATGGGCAAAATTTGAGTTGAAATGCAATCAATGTGGGAGCGGGCTTGCTCGCGAAAGCAGTGGTTCAGTCAGCACATGTATCCACTGAAAGACCGCTTTCGCGAGCAAGCCCGCTCCCACATTTTTTGATCGCATTTCACGTCAGGATTGGTAAACCCGAGCAAAGCCCTCGCGAATTTTGTCTTCCGGCAATTCATCAGCAATAAACACAATCACACTCTCACGCGCCTCACCCTCGGCCCATTCGGTGTCCCAATCGAACCCGTAAAGCTTGAGCACACCCTGGAACACCATGCGCCGGTCTTCCCCGGCAATGTTCAGCACGCCCTTGTAGCGCAGCAGTTGCTTGCCGTGGTCTTCCAGCAGTGCGTTCATGAACTCGCTGAGGCGGTCGATATCCAGCGGCTGGTCGGTGCGCAGCACCAGGCTGGAAATACGGTCGATAGACGGCGCGGCGCTGACCGGGCGCAGGCTCATGCCGGCGTTGAGGTTGAAACCGCGCACATCGAGCAATTCAGCCAGGTCAATCGCGCCGTGGTCGACCACACGAATCGGCGCGCGGCGGTTGATGCGGGTCAGGCGCTGGCTGAGGGCGTCGAAAGTCGCCTCGTCCACCAGGTCGCGCTTGCTCACCAGCAGGCGGTCGGCGAAACCAATCTGCGCCTGGGCGATGGTCTGGGTCAGGTGGTGTTCGGCGTGGGCCGCATCCACCAAGGTGATGATGCCGTCGAGGATGTAGCGTTCGCGCAGTTCTTCATCGATGAAGAAGGTTTGGGCCACGGGCGCAGGATCCGCCAGGCCGGTGCACTCGATCACCAGGCGGTCGAAGGCGATCTCGCCGCTGTCCAGGCGTTCGAGCAGCAGGTACAGGGCTTTGGTCAGGTCGGTGTGGATGGTGCAGCACACGCAGCCGTTGGACAGCGTCATGACTTGCACCGGCTCGGCGCCCAGCAGTTGGGTGTCGATACCGGCGTCACTGAATTCGTTTTCGATCACGGCGATTTTCAGGCCGTGCTCGGCTTTGAGCAGGTGGCGCAGCAAGGTGGTTTTGCCGGCGCCGAGGAAGCCGCTGAGGATGGTGACGGGGATGGGAGAGGACAAAGAGATTCTCCTTGAAGAAATACAAAAGCAAATGTGGGAGCGGGCTTGCTCGCGAAGGCGGTGGGTCAGCCAGCTCAATTGTGACTGACACACCGCCTTCGCGAGCAAGCCCGCTCCCACAGGGGGTTGCGTTAACTCAACAGCACTTGGGCCCACCCTTGCCACCGTAACGGGCTTCCTGGCGTTCCCGGAAGAACGCCTTGTAGTCCATCATCGGTTTGTCCGGGTGCTTGGTTTGCATATGCTCGACGTACGTATCGTAGTCGGGCATGCCGACCATCAGGCGTGCGGCCTGGCCGAGGTATTTACCGAGGCGACTGATGTCATTGAACATGGTTGCAACCCTCGATTACGCGTCCGGTACGGCATGGAATGGCGCTTCTTTATCCGTACGTTCTTTGTTACCCCAGGCGGCCACGCCGACTTTGATCGCATAGAACAGGATGCTGAAGACCACGAACAGGAACAGTACCGTCAATGTCGCGTTCGTGTAGGCGTTCCAGATCACATGCTGCATCTGGTCGATGCTCTTCGCCGGGGCAAGGATCTGCCCGTTGGCCAACGCATCGCTGTACTTCTTGGCCAGCGACAGGAAGCCAATCGCCGGGTTCGCGTCGAACAGCTTGATGAAGCCTGCGGTCACGGTGCAGATCAGCAGCCAGACGGCCGGCAGCATGGTCACCCAGATGTAGCGTTGGCGTTTCATTTTGATCAGCACAACCGTGGCGAGCATCAGCGCAATACCGGCCAGCATCTGGTTGGAGATACCGAACAGCGGCCACAAGGTGTTGATGCCGCCCAATGGGTCGATCACGCCTTGGTACAGCAGGTAACCCCACATCGCCACACAACCTGCAGTTGCGATCAGGTTGGCGGTCCAGGACTCGGTGCGCTTGAGCGCCGGGACGAAGGAGCCGAGCAGATCCTGCAGCATGAAACGACCGGCACGGGTGCCAGCGTCGACCGCCGTCAAGATGAACAGCGCTTCAAACAGGATCGCAAAGTGATACCAGAACGCCATGGTGTTTTCACCCGGCAGCACACTGTGCAGGATCTGCGCGATACCGACCGCCAGGGTCGGCGCACCGCCGGCACGCGCCAGGATGGTGGTTTCACCAATATCGTGGGCCACCGCGGTCAGCGCTTCCGGGGTAATCGCAAACCCCCAGCTGCTGACGGTTTGCGCCACAGTCACCACATCAGCGCCCACCACGGCGGCCGGGCTGTTCATGGCGAAGTAAACGCCAGGCTCGATCACCGAAGCGGCAACCATCGCCATGATCGCCACGAACGACTCCATCAGCATCGCGCCATAACCGATGTAGCGCGAGTGGGCTTCATTGGCCAACAGCTTGGGCGTGGTGCCCGAGGAAATCAGTGCGTGGAAACCCGAGACCGCGCCACAGGCGATGGTGATGAACAGGAACGGGAACAGACCGCCCTTCCACACTGGGCCGGTGCCGTCGACAAACTGGGTCAATGCCGGCATTTTCAGGTCGGGCATGGTGACGAGGATGCCGATTGCCAGGGCAATGATGGTGCCGATTTTGAGGAACGTAGACAGGTAGTCACGCGGGGCGAGGATCAGCCACACCGGCAATACCGCAGCCACGAAGCCGTAACCGACCAGCATCCAGGTAATCTGGATCCCGGTGAAGGTGAAGGCTTTGGCCCACACCGGATCAGCGGCAATCTGCCCGCCCAGCCAGATCGAACCCAGCAGCAGCAACACGCCGATAATCGAGATTTCACCGATGCGGCCCGGGCGGATGTAGCGCATGTAGACGCCCATGAACATCGCGATCGGGATGGTCGCCATCACCGTGAAAATGCCCCACGGGCTTTCGGCCAGGGCCTTGACCACGATCAGCGACAGCACCGCGAGGATGATGATCATGATCAGGAAGCAGCCAAACAGCGCGATGGTCCCCGGAATGCGGCCCATCTCTTCGCGGACCATGTCCCCCAGGGAACGGCCGTTGCGACGGGTGGACAGGAACAGGATCATGAAATCCTGCACCGCACCGGCCAGCACCACCCCGGCAATCAGCCACAGGGTGCCGGGCAGGTAGCCCATTTGCGCCGCCAGTACCGGGCCGACCAGCGGGCCTGCACCGGCAATCGCCGCAAAGTGGTGACCAAAAAGGATGTGTTTGTTGGTCGGCACATAGTCCAGACCGTCATTGTTGAGCACTGCGGGGGTGGCCCGCCGTGGATCGAGTTGCATCACGTTGTTAGCGATGAACAGACTGTAGTAACGGTACGCAACCAGGTAGATGGCCACAGCAGCGACCACAATCCACAAGGCGTTGATCGCCTCGCCGCGGCGCAAGGCCACTACGCCCAGGGCGCACGCTCCTACGATTGCCAGCACCAGCCAGGGTAGGTGGCGTAGCAGGCTATTATTATTTTTCATTTTTATATTCCAGCCAGGGTGGACAGAAAGGACAGCCAGTCCGAGTTTAGCGCTGTTGGCTTCAAAGACCAGCCCCCTACGTTGGTCTAGAGCCTTGCAATCGCAAAAAAAGCAGAAATAAAAGCTCGGTGATGGCTCAGGGCTACACTGCTTCTATCCACAGAGGATTTGAGCATGAGCGAACAGCCGTCTGATCGACGCCGTTTTCGGCGTATCGCCTTCGATGCACGAACAACCATTGCGCAAAACGGCTGGAATTGTCCGGTGCAACTGGTGGATTTGTCGCTCAAAGGGTTGTTGGTACAACGGCCGAGTGACTGGCAGGGAAATCGCGCGGAATCGTTCGACGTGGATATTCGTCTGGACCCAGACGCACATATAGAGATGCAGGTGAAACTGGCCCACGACGACCATGGGCAGTTGGGGTTTGTGTGCGAGCACATTGACTTGGAGTCGATCAGCCATTTGCGGCGGTTGGTTGAGTTGAATTTGGGCGACGAGGAAGAATTGCACCGCGAGTTGGCAGCGCTGTTGGAAATCTAATCCAAATGTGGGAGCAGACCTCTGTGGGAGCCGGGCTTGCCCGCGATGCATAGGTTTCTACACATCTTTTTTACGAATTTAGTTCGGTGGTGGTTGCGGGGGGCGCTGGGTACATATCCGTTGTTTGGGTGATGGCTGAAATGGGTTCCGCTCTTACAGCGGGTCACTTTTGAAAAGAGCCCAAAAGTAACCAAAAGGCTCTTGCCCCACCACTCGGCACCTCGCCTAGGCTCGGTGTGCCCTCACGCAGGCTTTGGAGCGGGGGCCGCCGCGATGGGCCATCCTTGGCCCAGCGCGGCTAAACCGGCGTCCTGCCGGTTTACCCCCGCTCCAAAGCCTGCGTTCGGCCAGCGTGGTTGACGGGGCGCCTAAGATCAAAATCAAGATCAAGATCTACAGCACGGCGGCCTAGTAGCCGACCTGAGTGGTTAGATCAAAAGCGAAAGCGAGGCGGTGTGTCAGTTGATGCATTTGGTGGCTGGCCCACCGCATTCGCGAGCAAGCCCGCTCCCACATTTTGAGCTCAGTACATCAGGTAGATGGGTGTACTCGGTCAAATGTGGGAGCTGGCTTGCCTGCGAAGGCATCGACTGTGTCTCACTGATGTACCGAGGTGTCTGCATCGCAGGCAAGCCAGCTCCCACAGAAAAGCAGCTCTGCTTTTGATCTGTTCTTGCCCTGCTTCTGCTTCAACCACTCAGGTCGGCTACTAGGCCGCCGTGCTGTAGATTTTGATCTTGATCTGACAGGCCCCGTTAACCACGATGGCCGCACGTAGGCACGGTGGAGCGGGTAAACCGGCAGGGATGCCGGTTTAGCCGCGCTGGGCCAGGGATGGCCCATCGCGGCGACCCGCGGAACCGGGCCTTCGTTCTGGCATGCCGAGCCTAGGCGAGGCACCGAGTGGTGGGGCAAAGACCTTTTGGTTACTTTTGGCTGGGCCGGCATTCCGGGCGTTTGCCAAAAGTGACTCGCTGTAAGAGCGAAACCATAGGTGGCCGTTACCGCAGCAACGGATATGTACTCAATCTACCTAAACCCATCACAGGCAACATTTGGTTTTGCGGTGCTGCTAATTACTCGAACAGCGCATCCAGCGCTTGTTCCAGGCGCGTCACCCCAATCACCGTCAACCCCGCCGGCATTTCTTTCGGCGCGTTGCCCTTGGGCACAATCGCGCGCTTGAAGCCATGCTTGGCGGCTTCTTTCAAACGCTCCTGGCCACTCGGCACCGGGCGCACTTCGCCCGACAGACCGACTTCACCAAACACCAGCAAATCATGGGGCAGCGGCTTATTGCGCAAGCTGGACATCACCGCCGCCATCAACGCCAGGTCGGAGGCGGTCTCCAACACCTTGACCCCGCCGACCACGTTGAGGAACACGTCCTGGTCGTGAGTGGGAATCCCGCCGTGACGGTGCAACACCGCCAGCAGCATCGCCAAACGGTTCTGATCCAGGCCGAGGGTGACCCGGCGCGGGTTGGCCAAGTGGCTGTCATCCACCAGCGCTTGCACTTCTACCAGCATCGGCCGGGTGCCTTCCCACGTTGCCATCACCACACTGCCCGGGACTTCTTCCTGGGCACGCGTGAGAAAAATCGCCGATGGATTGGAGACTTCTTTAAGCCCCCGGTCAGTCATGGCGAACACGCCCAATTCGTTGACTGCGCCGAAGCGGTTCTTCACCGCACGCAGCAAACGCAGGCGGCCATCGGATTCGCCTTCGAAATACAGCACGGTGTCGACCATATGCTCGAGCACCCGTGGCCCGGCCAACGCGCCTTCTTTGGTTACGTGGCCGACCAGAAAAATCGCCGTGCCGCTCTGTTTGGCATACCGCACCAGCAACGCCGCACTTTCGCGCACCTGGGACACGCCGCCCGGTGCCGATTGCAGCTGCTCGGTGAAAATCGTCTGGATCGAGTCGATCACCATGACCTTGGGCTTTTCGATACGCGCCGTGGCGATGATGCTTTCGATGCAGGTTTCGGTCATCACCCGCAGTTGATCCTGAGGCAAGCCCAGGCGGCGGGCGCGCATGGCCACTTGCTGCTGGGATTCTTCGCCGGTGACGTACAGCGCCGGCATGCGGCTGGCAATGCTGCAGAGGGTTTGCAGCAGGATGGTCGATTTGCCGATGCCGGGGTCGCCACCGATCAGCACCACCGAGCCGTCCACCAGGCCGCCGCCGAGTACGCGGTCCAGCTCGCCGGAAGCAGTGGAGAAACGCGGGATTTCTTCGACGCTGACTTCGGCCAGGGTTTTGATCTGCGCTTGTTGCCCGGTCCAGCCGGCACGACCGGTGGGGGCCGCAGCGCCGCCGCTTTCGATCATGGTTTCCGTCAGGGTGTTCCACGCGCCGCACTCGGTGCACTGGCCGGCCCACTTGGGAAAGGTCGCGCCGCACTCGGTGCAGCCGTACATGCGCTTGGCCTTTGCCATTTGAGAACCTCCAACCGAAAAACCGCGATGATAGCTCAGCGCGGCGCCGGGGTCCGGATTTCACCACTGGCCAATCGTGAAGCACTGTTGCCAATCGGGTCTTCGGCGTTGAGGTCGGCGCCTTTGGCTTTTAATTCGTCCAGCAGCTCGACACGCTTGAACAGCCCGGCGTACATGGCCGCCGTCTGCCCGGCGCCGTTGCGTTGGTCGGGGTTACAGTCGGTGGCGAGCAGGCGCTGGGCGATTTTCAGCTCGCCCTTGAAGATCGCGCCCATCAGTGCGGTGTTACCACGCTTGTCTTGCACACAGGCGTCGGCGCCGGCGTTGAGCAGGCGCTCCACGAAGGGCCCCTGGCCGTGATACGCGGCCAGAATGAGCGCGGTGTAGCCCTTGTCGTCCTGGGTGTTGAGGCTGTAGCCGGATTCGATGAAGGTGTTGAGCATGTCGATATCGCCACGGCGGGCGGCATCGAAATAATAGTCCTGTAACTGTGCCTTGAGCGCGGCCGGGTCGGGCGACTCGGCATGGGCGACAAAGGCCAGCATCGCCATCAGTAAACCAATCGAAATACGCATGGGGTGTCTCCTGCCAGGGGTCGACGCCCGTGCAAGGGCGCCGACCGGAACCAACGTCAGTCAGTCAGTTTGTCTGCCAACGCTTTCACGCGCGCCAAATCACCCTTCGCGACCTTGGTCACGCCGGTGCCGTACTCCGGGTCTGCCTTGTAAAGGAACGACAGGATGATGTGCTTGCTCTCATCGTCGGTGGTGGCCAGCGAGCCACCGAAGTTGTCGATCAAGTCCTGACGCTCTTTCTTGCTGTAGGAGCGGTACAAATCACCGGCCTGCTTGAAGTTCTGCTCACGCTGGATCTTCGCCTGCTGGGTGCTGCCCGACAGCGCCGACTGGCTGTAGCGCGCGGTTTGCGGCTCCTCGCGCGGTAACAGGCGGCTTGGCTGGTAGTTCACGCCGGTGGTGGTTTTGCCGAAATTCATCGCGCCGTCCTGGTTACCGTTGTTGACGGTGACACGTGGTGCGTTGATCGGCAGTTGCAGGGCGTTCGGCCCCAGGCGGTACATCTGCGTGTCGGCGTAGGAGAACACTCGGCCTTGCAGCAGGCGGTCTTCCGACGGCTCGATGCCCGGCACCAGGTTGGCCGGGGCCATGGCCACTTGCTCGGTTTCCTGGAAGACATTCGCCGGGTTACGGTTCAGCACCATCTGCCCGACTTTGCGTTCGGGCACGTTCGGCCAGATTTTGGTGGCGTCCAATGGGTCGAAGTCAAACTTGGCCAAGTCTTCAGGCTTGAGCACTTGCACGTACAGGTCCCACTTGGGGAACTCGCCCTTGTTGATGTGGGTAACCAAGTCATGGGTCATGTGGCTGTAGTCACGCCCTTGCACCTCGGTAACTTGCTTGGGGTCGAGGTTCTTGATGCCTTGCAGGCTCTTCCAGTGGAACTTGACGTAGTGCACTTCGCCCTTGGCGTTGATCAACTTGTAGGCATGTACGCCATTGCCGTCCATTTCACGATAACTGGCCGGGGTGCCGGAGTCGGAGTACAGCTCGGTCAGTGTGCGGGTGGACTCGGGTACATGGGAGAAGAAGTCGAAGCGGCGAGAGTCGTCGTCCAGGTTAGTCCGTGGGTCGGGTTTAAACGCGTGAACCATGTCCGGGAACTTGATGGCATCGCGAATAAAGAACGTCGGGAAGTTATTGCCGACCAAGTCCCAGTTACCTTCGGCGGTATAGAACTTGGTGGCGAAGCCGCGCGGGTCGCGCAGGGTTTCCGGGGAATGGTTGCCGTGGACCACGGCGGAGAACCGCACGAACACCGGCGTGGCCTCACCGGCCGCGAAGACTTTGGCTTTGGTCAGGTCGCTGAGGTTGTCAATGACGGTAAAGGTGCCGTGGGCGCCGGTGCCACGGGCGTGTACGACTCGCTCTGGAATGCGTTCACGATCAAAGCGCTGCAGTTTTTGAATCAATTGCACGTCTTGCAGCAACACCGGGCCATTGGCACCGGCCGTCTGCGAGTTCTGGTTGTCGCCAACGGCGGCGCCGTTATCGCGCGTGAGGTTGGCGGCCTGTACGGAAAGCGAAAGCAGGCTGGCGCTTGCCAGTATCAGCGCATGCCGCGCGAATACCGGGCCACGCTTCATTGGATTCTTCATCGAGGTTTCCTCTGGTTTTTTTAGTGCACATTCAGTTGTGCTTGCCAGAGGCTAGTGACCCGCGAGTCAGAAGATAAATAGAAAAACACCACCGGGTCGATTAAGAAAATACGGTGGTAAGCCGCTGAAATAGCGAGTATTCCGCGCGCGATTGGTGGCACTTTGCAAACTATTTGCGATTTAATGTGTCGATAAAAACTGACAGTGTTAACGGTTGTGTCGAGCAAGCCTTCTACGACTGACTTACACTGACCTCCACCCTTCTCATCTGTAACAAGGAATAACCTATGGGCGTGATCAGTGAGTTCAAGGCCTTCGCGGTCAAAGGCAATGTGGTCGATATGGCCGTCGGTATCATCATCGGCGCCGCCTTCGGCAAAATTGTTTCCTCGTTTGTGGGCGACGTGGTGATGCCACCTATTGGCCTATTGATCGGTGGCGTGGATTTCGGGGACTTGGCGGTAACGCTCAAAGCAGCGCAGGGCGATATACCCGCCGTTGTCCTGGCGTACGGCAAGTTCATCCAGAGCGTGATCGACTTCGTGATCGTAGCCTTTGCAATCTTCATGGGTGTGAAGGCGATCAACCGCCTGAAGCGCGAAGAGGCGGTGGCACCTACCCTGCCGCCAACGCCGAGCAAGGAAGAAGTGTTGCTGGGTGAGATCCGCGATCTGCTCAAGGCACAGAACGACAAGCCGCTTTAATCAGCACGGGCTTGGCAAAAAAAGGCGCCTGTTTCAGGCGCCTTTTTTTTAACCGCGGGGTTACCAGTAATTTTCCACTGCCACCTGGCCAGGACGCCGGCTCAGGCTCAGTTGCATGTCGCGTTGCTTGAGCAGTTGGCGGGTGTCATCGACCATCTGCGGGTTGCCGCAAATCAGCACGCGGGAATGCTGCGGGGTCAACTCGACGCCAGCGGTGCGCTCCAGTTCACCATTTTCGATCAACGTGGTAATGCGCCCGTTCAGTGCCCCCGGATGCTGCTCACGGGTCACGGTGGGTATGTAGATAAGCTTGTGAGCATACTCGGCCAAGTACTCACGCTCGCCCAGTTCCTTGATCAACGCCTGATAGGCCAACTCCTTGGCCTCCCGTGCGCTGTACACCAGAACAATGCGCTCGAATTTTTCCCACACCTCAAAGTCCTGCAGGATCGACAGGAACGGCGCCACGCCAGTCCCCGTGCCCAGCAACCACAAATCACGCCCGTCCACAAAGCGGTTCAGGGTCAGGAAGCCCGTGGCTTGGCGTTCTACCAACAACGTATCGCCGACCTGCAGGCGACTCAACTCACTGGTGAATTCGCCACCCGGTACGACGATAGAGAAGAAGTCGAGGTGTTCGTCAAACGGTGAGGACACGATGGAGTAGGCCCGCCACACGGTGCTGCCGTCCGCCTTAGCCACGCCCAAGCGCACGAACTGGCCTGCCGTAAACCGAAAACCCGGGTCCCGCGTGGTGCGCAAGGTAAACAGGCTGGGGGTCAGTGATTGCACATCGAGCAAGGTCTGGCGGGTAAATTTCTCAGCACTGGCCGTCATGGGGGGCTCCGTTTAACAGGTGCCCTAGTGTCCCTCAAAGTCGCGCCGGGAAACACCGTTGGTTTGTACTGGCATTGCCCCTGTTCCACATGCTGCAGACAAGGGTGAGCTTAGGACTGTTACCTAGTTGTAACAGTTACATCCTGGGCGCCTATCTAGTTCGAACTAATCATTTAGCTATTTCCTCGCTAACTTCACGTCATTAGATGACGCGCCGAATCTAAAGCCATCAATTTAACATCACCTTCAAGCCGTTAAAACTAATAGAATTTTCCCTGCAACAAGGCCACCTGTACAAAAATCGTAACTCTGTACACGTTAGAGAAAATTAAATACGGATAAGCGACAAATTTTTTTCACACAAAATTTGTAGGACTTGTCCTACACTCTGTTCCGTGCCGCATTGGGAGCCAGGACGTACCCAAGTCACACCACACCCATGGAGAGTTACCGATGGTTAACTGGCGCAACACAAGACTCCCCAAACTGGAAGGTGAAAACAAGATCACCACTGTTTATGAGATGGTCATCAATCACACCTACCAGCTCGGATTTGAATACTGTTCCTTCACGATGAGTTCACAACAATCAACTAATCAAACGAAGCCGATCAACCTAAACAACTATCCAAACGAATGGAACGCACTGTATAAACAAGCGCATTTCTTTGATGTAGACCCCGTAGTAGCCCACTGTAAGCGCAGTGTTTTGCCAATCGTGTGGGAGGAAAAAGCCTTCAGTAACTCACCGGATTTATGGGCGTTGGCCCAATCGTTTGGTGTGCACTTGGGATGGAGCCAGGCAGTGCATGACTTCCAAGGGGTGTTCAGCATGCTGACCCTGGGTCGACATACCGGCAACGTCAGCCCCGAAGAACTTTACGAGAAAGCCGGCCAAGTACTGTGGCTTTGTCATGCCATGCACGCAGTGGTAGCCCAAAAATATGCCGACACGCCGAGCATCACGCCGCCTTGCAAGTTGACCCCACGAGAAACCGAAATCCTCAGATGGTCAGCCATGGGCAAGACTGCGTCGGACATCGCCACGATCCTATGCCTGTCAGAGCGTACCGTGGGCTTTCATATCAGCAGCTGCCTCAAGAAGCTGGGAGTCAATAATAAGATCGCCGCCGTGCTCTGTGCATCGAAAGCGGGGTTGTTTTAGCCGCTTTGGAAACACCGCATGTAATCTCATCGAAAAAAAAGTAACATTTACGGCCAATTCTGAGTGTTGACGCAGTTCCCGTTGCGGAAGTCGCCTCGCAGTTCACTCAGACGGTTGCGCCGGCTGCCAACACCCGCCGAACACCCATCGATGACCCAGAGCCTGCCCCGCCATGCCCCTGCTTGACAGCCCCTTCGCCCAGCTCGACCTGATCCGCCAGCCTGAACAACACAATGACCCACTGCAGGCCTTCGATGCCGCCGACGAGTACTTGCTCAGTCATCTGGCCGAGCAGCAGCCCAGCGCTGCAACCCGCGTGCTGGTGCTCAATGACAGCTTCGGCGCCTTGGCGGCCAGCCTGGAAGGCCAAGTGCAGCTCACGTCCAGCGGCGATTCGTTTCTTGCAGCCCTAGGCCTTGAGAAAAACCTGGTGCGCAATGGCAAGACATTTGATGCGGTGGCGTTTGTTCCCGCCAGCCAGGTGCCGGTGGGGCCGTTCGACCGCGTACTGATCCGCGTACCCAAAACCCTGGCACTGCTGGAGGAGCAACTGATCCGCCTGCAAGGGCAGTTGGCGCCGGGCGCCGAAGTGATCGCCGGGGCGATGGTCAAGCACTTGCCTCGGGCAGCAGGCGAATTGCTGGAGCGTTACATCGGCCCGATGCACGCATCGCTTGCGGTAAAAAAAGCCCGGCTGCTGATTGCGACGGTTGAAAGCCGCCCAACCGCCGTGTCGCCCTACCCGACCCGTTACGCCCTGGATACACCGGCCATCGAATTGCTCAACCACGCCAACGTGTTTTGCCGCGAAGGCCTGGACATCGGCACCCGCGCCTTCCTCCCGCACTTGCCAAAAAATCTGGGCGGCGCCCGCGTGGCGGACCTGGGCTGCGGGAACGGCGTGTTGGCGATTGCCAGCGCGCTGCACAACCCCGACGCGCACTACACCTTGGTGGATGAGTCCTACATGGCCGTGCAGTCAGCGCTCGAGAATTGGCAGGCGGCTCTCGGTGCGCGCGATGTTGTGGTCCGCGCCGACGATGGCCTGGCTGGCCAGGCACCAGACTCCCTGGACGTGGTGCTGTGCAACCCGCCTTTCCACCAACAGCAAGTGGTCGGCGACTTCCTCGCCTGGCGCATGTTCCAGCAGGCGCGAGCATCACTGGTGGTTGGCGGTGCCCTCTATATAGTCGGCAACCGTCACTTGGGTTATCACACCAAGCTGGCGCGGTTGTTCCGTGGCGTCGAACAAGTGGCCACCACGCCGAAATTCGTGATCCTCAAAGCGCGCAAATAAAAAAACCCTGCCTCTCTTACGAGCGACAGGGCTGAAAGCCGGGCCGCAAGGCCCGGATTGGGATGTCAGTGGGTAGTCAGACCCGCCGCACTCATGAACATACGCATCAGGCTGGCGACGACAAACAGGGCCAGCACACTGCCGGTCCAGATCATCGCCAGCCACCCCAGGCGCCGCCATAACGGCTGTTTCTCGGCCTGTTCAATCTCGTGCAACGACGGTTTGCCGGACATAAAACGCCCCTCCTAGTGATAGCCATCTTCGTGGGTGACCTTGCCGCGGAACACGTAGTAGCTCCAGAAGGTGTAACCCAGGATGAACGGGATGATGAACAAGGTGCCCACCAGCATGAAGCCCTGGCTTTGCGGTGGTGCAGCAGCGTCCCAGATCGATACTGACGGCGGGATGATGTTCGGCCACAGGCTGATGCCTAAGCCGCTGTAACCGAGGAAGATCAGCACCAGCGTCAGCAGGAACGGCGTGTAGTGCGCATTACGTGCCACGGCGCGGATCAACCCGTACATGGTCACCAGCACCAGGATCGGCACCGGCAGGAACCAGAACAGGTTCGGCAGGGTGAACCAGCGCGAGGCGATTTCCGGGTGCGCCAGCGGCGTCCACAGGCTGACGATACCGATCACCGCCAACACCACGAAGGCCAACGGCCGCGCCAGGTTGTGCATCTGCTCCTGCAACTTGCCTTCGGTCTTCATGATCAGCCAGGTGCAGCCGAGCAAGGCATACGCAATGACCAGCGCAACGCCGCAGAACATCGTGAACGGCGTGGCCCAGTCGAGCGAACCACCGGCAAATTGGCGATTAACCACCGGGATGCCATCGATAAACGCCCCCAGCGCCACGCCCTGGAAGAACGTCGCCGCGATAGAGCCGCCGATAAACGCCTTGTCCCACAGGTGACGCTTGTCGTCCTTGGCCTTGAAACGGAACTCGAAGGCCACACCGCGGAAGATCAGCCCGATCAGCATCAGGATGAGTGGCAGGTAGAGCGCCGACAACACCACCGAATAGGCCAGCGGGAACGCGCCGAACAACGCCGCGCCACCGAGTACCAGCCAGGTTTCGTTACCGTCCCAAACCGGCGCGACGGTGTTCATCATCACGTCACGGTCGACTTTGCCCGGAATAAACGGGAAGAGAATGCCGATACCCAGGTCGAAGCCGTCCATGACCACGTACATCATGATGCCGAAGATGATGATCACGGCCCAGATCAGCGGAAGATCAATACCCATCTCAATTCCCCTTGTGCTGGATGTGGGCGTGGTCGTCATCGCTGCCATCATCGGCAGCGGACAACGGACGGGCCGGCGTACGTTTCTGGCCAGGGCCACCATGGGTTGGCTCGGAACCTTCGTGGGTCTGCGGCCCTTTGCGCACCAGGCGCATCATGTAGCCCAACCCTGCGCCAAACAGCGCGAAGTACACCACCACGAACAGCACCAGGGTGATCGTCATCTGCGCCAGGCTATGCCCGGACGAAGCATCCGCCGTGCGCATCAGCCCGTAGACCACCCACGGCTGGCGGCCGATTTCGGTGGTGAACCAACCGGCGAGAATCGCGATCAGGCCGGACGGGCCCATCCACAGCGCCAGGTACAGGAACGGTTTGGACGTGTACATCTTGTCGCCCCGGCGCAGCCACAGGCTGAACAAACCGGTGAAGATCATCAGGAAGCCCAGGCCGACCATGACCCGGAACGACCAGAACACGATGGTCGAATTAGGCCGATCTTCCGGCGGGAAGTCCTTGAGCGCCGGCACCTGTTTGTCCAGCGAGTGAGTCAGGATCAGGCTGCCGAGGTACGGAATTTCGACCGCGTATTTGGTTTTCTCGGCTTTCATGTCGGGCCAGCCGAACAGGATCAGCGGCGTCGGCTCGTTGCCGATATTTTCCCAGTGGCCTTCAATCGCGGCGATCTTCGCCGGTTGATGCTTGAGCGTGTTAAGGCCGTGGAAGTCACCGATCACCGCCTGGATAGGCGCCACGATCAGGGCCATCCACATCGCCATCGACAACATGGTGCGGATCGCCGGGTTGTCCTTGCCGCGCAGCAAGTGCCAGGCCGCCGAAGAACCGACGAAAAACGCAGTGGCCACAAAGGCCGCCGTGGCCATGTGCATCAGGCGGTAGGGGAACGACGGGTTGAAGATCACCGCCAGCCAGTCGGTCGGAATCACGCGGCCATCGATGATTTCAAAGCCTTGCGGCGTCTGCATCCAGCTGTTGGACGCCAGAATCCAGAAGGTCGAGATCAACGTGCCGACGGCCACCATCACCGTGGCAAAGAAGTGCAGTTTGCGCCCCACCTTGTTCCAGCCGAACAGCATTACCCCGAGGAAACCGGCCTCAAGGAAGAAGGCCGTGAGCACTTCGTAGGTAAGAAGCGGCCCGGTAACGGCGCCGGCGAAGTCCGAGAAGCGGCTCCAGTTGGTGCCGAACTGGTAGGCCATGACCAAGCCTGAGACCACACCCATGCCAAAGTTGACGGCGAAGATCTTCGACCAGAAATGGTAAAGGTCACGGTAGGTGTCGTTATGGGTCTTGAGCCACAAGCCTTCCAGCACCGCAAGGTAACTGGCCAGGCCGATGGTGATCGCCGGGAACAGGATGTGGAACGAGATGGTGAACGCGAATTGAATTCGGGCGAGATCTAGCGCCTCCAAACCGAACATAAGTCTTCCTCTGTCAGGTAATACCGGCTGCGGGCTGGGAGCCTGCACCCACTGCCCCCACGGATATGGAGTGTGGCGAATTTCAATTCGTTTCTTTTTTTACCCACCACGTAGGGAATCTGGCCTTTCGGCCGCCAGAACAATCCCGGGGCTGGTTTTGATCTGGATCAAGCATTGCTGAAAGAGTAGTCCCATTTTGGCTGTAGGACTGTGTGGTCTTTTGCCGCGTGACAGGCTGCCTCAGTCGAGTTCTCGCAACTATTTGTTACAGCTTGATGCTAATCTCGCCGTTCCCTCCGCTCCTGACCTTTATTGCCGATGCCTAGTGAACCTGCGTTGCTGTTGCGTCACCACCGCCCTTTCATCGCGTTCTGGCTGGCGCGGATCTTCACCGCCAGCGGTTTCCAGATGCTCACCGTGGCCATCGGCTGGAACCTCTACCAACTGACCGGCAATGTGTTGGACCTGGGCTTGGTCGGCCTGGTGGAATTCATCCCCCGCGTACTGTTCATGTTGCACACCGGGCATGTGGCCGATCGCTATGAGCGGCGCAAGGTCGCGGCCATCTGCCAGACCGTGCAGGCGTTGATTGCCTTGTCCCTGGCCATTGGCGGCCTGACCGGCAACGTGACCCGCGAGATGATCTTCATCCTCGCCTTCCTGCTCGGCGCCGCGCGCTCGTTTGAAATGCCCACCACGCAGGCACTGCTGCCGAGCATCGTGCCCAGCGTGCTGTTCCCACGGGCCGTGGCCTCATCACAATCGGCGCAGCAATTGGCGACCATCGTCGCACCGGCCTTGGGCGGTTTGCTGTATGCCTTTGGCAGCGTGTGGGTGTATGGCCCAACAGTGGCGCTGTACCTGATCGCCTGCGTGCTGACCCTTAATCTGCCCGCGCGTCAGACCCCACTGAATAAAGCCAAGGCCACCATGGACTCCTTACTGGCCGGGATTCGCTTTATCCGCAGCCGCCCGGACATCCTCGGCGCCATTTCTCTGGACCTGTTCGCCGTGCTGCTGGGCGGCGCCACCGCGTTGCTGCCGGTGTTTGCCAAAGACATCTTGCTGACTGGCGCCTGGGGCCTGGGCCTGCTGCGCTCGGCACCGGCGGTGGGCGCCTTGTTGATGTCGTTGTGGCTGGCGCGGTTCTCGGTGGACCGACAGGTTGGGCGTGTGATGTTTACGGCCGTCGGTGTGTTTGGCGTGGCGACCATTGCCTTCGGCCTGTCGACGTCGTTCTGGTTCTCGCTGGCGGTGTTGGTGGTGCTGGGCGCTGCGGACATGATCAGCATGGTGATCCGCGCATCGTTCGTGCAATTGGAGACGCCCGATGAAATGCGCGGCCGGGTGAGTGCAGTCAATGGCCTGTTTATCGGCGCCTCCAATCAACTCGGCGAGTTTGAATCGGGGATCACCGCCCACTGGTTCGGCACCGTACCCGCCGTGGTCATGGGCGGGATCGGTACGCTGCTGGTCACTGGGGTGTGGATAAAATTGTTCCCGACCCTGGCCAACCGCGACCGCATGCATGTGCCGGTGGAAGAGGCCAAGGTCTAAGCCTCACCGCCTGACCTGATGTTGGAATACAGTAAATGTGGGAGCGGGCTTGCTCGCGAATACCGCGTGTCAGTCACCTAATGTATTGACTGATGCACCGCATTCGCGAGCGAGCCCGCTCCCACATTTTGTTCTTCGGTGGTTTTAAGGTTTGGGTTACAGCACCTTATCCAGCGTGATGGGAAAGTCCCGCACACGCTTGCCGGTGGCGTGATAAATCGCATTCGCCACCGCCGCCGCCACCCCGACTATGCCGATCTCGCCAACGCCCTTGGACCCGAGGGCGTTGACGACTTCGTCGTGTTCTTCGACAAAGATCACGTCAATCTCGCCGATGTCGGCATTTACCGGGATGTGGTACTCGGCCAGGCTGTGGTTCATGTAGCGCCCCAGTTGATGGTCGACCTGGGTCTCTTCATGCAGCGCCATGCCAATCCCCCACACCACGCCGCCTAGGATCTGGCTGCGGGCCATCTTCGGGTTGACCACGCGCCCTGCCGCAATCGCGCTGACCACCCGGCTGACCTTGATGGTGCCCAGGTCTTCGTCGACACGAACCTCGACAAACACCGCCGAATGGGTAGCGCTCGCATAGCCTTCACGCTTTTTGTCAGGTGTGCTGTCGACCTGCACTTGCAAGGCGTCTTCGCCGCTGTCTTTAACCAGTTGCGCCAGCGACACACGCACGTCACCAGTATGCAGTTGGCCGTTTTCAAAGCGCACCACCTCAGCATCCTTGAATACCGGATAGGTCTGCCGGGCGGTCTCCAGCAGCTTGGCATTCAGTGCCTCGCACGCCTGCTGCACGGCGGTGCCGACGGACGACACGGTGAACGAGCCGCCCTGCAATGGCGCCGTGGGCAATGACGAGTCCCCCAGCAGAAAGCTAATGTCGGCCATCGGCACGCCGCTGGTCTGGGCGGCAATCTGAGTCATCACTGTGTAAGTGCCCGTGCCGATATCGGTGGTGGCGCTGCTCACCGTCAATTTGCCCTCGGCGTCGATCCGCGCCTTGGCGCTGGCCTTCATCTGCATGGCTTCCCATACGCCCCCGGCCATGCCCCAGCCGATCAACTGGCTGCCCTCACGCATGCTGCGCGGCTCCGGGTTGCGCTGGCTCCAGCCGAAACGCTCGGCGCCTTCGCTGTAGCATTCGCGCAGGGCTTTGCTCGACCACGGCTTGTCTTCGGTCTGGTTACGTTCGGCGTAGTTGATCAAGCGCAGTTGCACCGGGTCTATGCCTAAGGCGCTGGCCAGTTCATCCATGGCGCATTCCAGGCCGATCACGCCCAGCGCGGCACCCGGCGCGCGCATGTCCAGCGGCGTGAACACATCCAGCGGCACCAGCTTGTAGGTCAACTGCACGTTGTCGCAGTGGTAGAGCATGGCGCTCCATTCCACCACGTGCTCGCTGAAGTCCTCAAAGCGTGAAGTCTGGCCAATCGCGGTGTGCCCCAGCGCCAGCAGCCGACCATTAGCAGCGGCGCCCATCTGCAAGCGCTGCAAGGTGCGCGGCCGGTAGCCGAAGGTAAACATCTGCTGGCGGGTCAGGGTAACGCGCACCGACCGCTTGAGCGCCAGCGAGGCCATCACCGCCAGCGGCAACTGGTATTGCGGGCGCAGGCCTGAGCCGAAGGCGCCACCGACGAACGCGGCGAAAATCCGCACTTGGCTTTTATCCAGCCCGAAGACTTTTTGCACGTAGGCCTGGCAGTTCTGCGGGCCTTGGGTCTTGTCGTGGATATGCAGGGTGCCGTCCGGCTGATACAGCACCGTGCTGGCGTGGGGTTCCATCGGGTTGTGGTGTTCGATGGGCGTGCTGTAGTGCACGTCCAGGCTCACAGCGGCGGCAGCCCATTCGGCCTGGAAGTTGCCGCGTGGCTTGGGTGGCGTTTGCGGCGAGGGGTGCGCCTGTTCCTGCATGGCCAACAGGTCGGTTTCAAAGGCTTCGCGGGCGTACTCGATCTCGACCAGAGAGCCGGCATGCCGCGCCAGCTCCAGGTTATCGGCGATCACCAGGGCCAAGGGCTGGCCGCTATACAGGACGCGGTCGTTATACAGCGGGCGAAACGGCGAGCCATCCGCCGCATCCGCGTCGGCGAAGGCGTCATCGTAGCTGGCGAGTTTGGGCCGGTTGAGGTGATCCAGCACCATCGCCACGCCCGGCAGTGCCAGGGCTTTGGAAGCATCGATCCTGACGACCCGGCCTTTGGCGATGGTGCTGCAGACCACACTGCCATGCAGCAAGCCTTCGTCTGGAAACTCGCCGGCATAACGCGCCTGGCCCGTCACTTTGAGCAGGCCGTCGACGCGGTCCAGGGGTTTGCCGATAGCGGTCATGAGCGTTCTCCTGCGACAGCGGCGTCGCTCAGGGCGCGAATGATTCCACGGCGCGCCAACTTGATCTTGAAGCCGTTGTGTTCCAAGGGCTCGGCGTCTTGCAGCAGGGCATCGGCAGCGTTGCTGAAGGTTTCACGGCTGACAGACTGGCCGATCAGCGCGGCTTCCACCGCACGGTCACGCCACGGTTTGTGCGCCACGCCGCCCAGGGCCAGGCGTGCATCGACGATCCGGTCGCCGTCCAGTTCAAGGGCGGCGGCGACGGAGACCAGGGCGAAGGCGTAGGAGGCGCGGTCGCGGATTTTCAGGTAATGGCTGTGACTGGCCAGATGGTCGGCGGGCAGCTCGATGGCGGTAATCAACTCATCGTCGGCCAGCAGGTTGTCGCGCTGCGGCGTATCGCCCGGCAGTCGATGGAAGTCGGCAAACTCGATGACCCGCGCGCCACCCCGGCCTTCCACGTGTACCCGCGCGTCCAACGCTGCCAAGGCGACGCACATGTCCGAGGGGTGCGTGGCCACGCAGTGTTCGCTGGCGCCGAGGATCGCGTGGATGCGGTTCAAGCCGGTGCGTGCCGGGCAGCCGCTGCCAGGCTCACGCTTGTTGCAGGGCACGCTGGCGTCATAGAAGTAGTAACAACGGGTGCGCTGCAACAGGTTGCCGCCAGTGCTGGCCATATTGCGCAGTTGCGGCGAGGCGCCGGCCAGGATCGCCTGGGACAGCAATGGGTAACGCTGCTCGATCAGCGGGTGCCAGGCCAAGTCGGCGTTGCTGACCAAGGCGCCGATGCGCAGGCCACCTTCGGCGGTTTCTTCAACCTCGTGCAACGGCAGGCCGGTAATATCGATCAAGTGTTCGGGGCGGCTGATGTTTTCTTTCATCAGGTCCAGCAGGTTGGTGCCACCGGCGATAAAGCGCGACGCGGCGCTGCTCAGGTGCACGGCTTCGTGCACATCGGCCGGCTTGCTGTACTGGAAGGGGTTCATTGCTCACCTCCCTGGGCGCGGCAGGCCGGCAAGGCGTCTTCGATGGCATCGCGGATGTTGTTGTAGGCGCCGCAGCGGCAGAGGTTGCCGCTCATCAGTTCCTGGATCTGTGCGGTGTCGTGGGCGCGGCCCTCATTGGCCAGGCCGACGGCGGAGCAGATCTGGCCGGGGGTGCAGTAACCGCATTGGAAGGCGTCATGTTTGATAAAGGCCTGCTGCATCGGGTGCAACACGTCGCCCTGCGCCAAGCCTTCGATGGTGATCAGCTCGGCGCCATCGCACATCACCGCCAGGGTGAGGCAGGCGTTCACGCGTTTGCCATCGCGCAATACGGTGCAGGCGCCGCATTGGCCGTGGTCGCAACCCTTTTTGCTGCCGACCAAATCCAGCTGTTCGCGCAGCAGGTCGAGCAAGGTGGTCCAGGGCAACACGTCCAGTTGGCGATCCTGGCCGTTCAGGGTCAAGCGTATCGGGTGGCTGACGAACGGCTTGGCCGCCGCGCCATTGGGGGTTGCGCTCATAAACACCTCACGGGTTGGTATCCATCCGCGGCGTTCAGGAAAGTCGCCGTCTTAAGGGGTACGACTTCTCGGGGTATTGAGCGTTCAAGGCAATTGATCAGCGGATATTGAGCAGCGTTTTCAGGGCATTTTGCGGGCCGTTGATCGAGGCATTGCTGTATTCGAACCAGCCAGGCGCTTGGACATTCACGTCGAATACATAGATGTAGCCCATCACGGTGCCGGCGCCATTACACACTTCGCTGATGGTGCCGACCTGGCACACCGGCGTGCGCTGCCCGTTCAACTGCGCACCATCGAAACGGCCCATCGGGCTTTTGCCCAGGCCGACCTCCATCACCGAAACCTTGGTTGGCCCACGGTGCGTGCACATCTGGGTACTGCTCGCCCGTTCAGGAATGGTTTCAGTGCAACCGGCCGACTCAACCTTGAATACGCGCACCTCGCTCAAGGGCGGTGCAGTCGCGCCCCAAGCCGGTGCCACCAGCCCCAGGCCGATAACGGCGAACAGAGCTAGACTGCTGGCGTTGGCTTTTTTCATGCTGTTAACGACCCTGTATTAAACGTCGGCGCAGTATGCCCCAAGGCCATGCACCATCAAAACCAAGCCTATGCGCCACTGGCCGTCGGCTGCTGGTATGATGCGCCGCTTTTTCCGATCCTCTCTGAAACCACAGCCGCTTGGCGCAGTTTGTGCTTTGACTTAGAGGTCAACAAATAACGACGCAAAATAGCGTCACAGGGAGCCGGCATGCTGGAAAAGCTGTTTCAACTCAAGGCACACAACACCAATGTGCGCACCGAGATTCTCGCGGGGATCACGACCTTTTTGGCCATGGCCTACATCCTGTTCGTGAACCCGAGCATCCTCGGCGAGACCGGCATGGACAAGGGCGCGGTGTTTGTCGCGACCTGCCTGGCCGCCGCCATCGGTTCGACCGTGATGGGCCTGATCGCCAACTACCCGATCGCGCTGGCACCGGGCATGGGCCTCAACGCCTTCTTCACCTACACCGTGGTCCTGCACATGGGCCACACCTGGCAAGTCGCGCTGGGCGCGGTATTCATTTCGGCGGTGCTGTTCTTCCTGCTGTCGATCTTCCGTATCCGTGAGTGGATCATCAACAGCATCCCGCTGCCCCTGCGTTCGGCGATTGCTGCCGGTATCGGCCTGTTCCTTGCGCTGATTGCCCTGCATAACGCCGGCATCGTGGTCGGCAACCCAAACACCCTGGTGGGCCTGGGCGACCTGAAAAAACCAGCGCCTATCCTGGCCACCTTTGGTTTTATCCTCATCGTTGCGCTGGAAGCCCTGGCCGTACGCGGTGCGGTGCTGATCGGCATCCTGGCGGTGACCATTGTCTCGATCCTGTTGAATGTCACCCCGTTCGGCGGCGTGATCTCGATGCCACCATCCCTGGCCCCGACCTTCCTGCAGCTGGATATCAAAGGCGCGCTGGATATCGGCCTGGTCAGCGTGATCTTCGCGTTCCTGTTCGTTGACCTGTTCGACAACTCCGGCACCCTGATCGGCGTCGCCAAGCGCGCCGGCCTGATGGGCAAGGACGGCCACATGCCGAAAATGGGCCGTGCGCTGATCGCCGACAGCACCGCCGCCATGGCCGGTTCGCTGCTGGGCACCTCGACCACTACCAGCTATATCGAATCCGCTGCAGGCGTGAGCGCCGGTGGCCGTACGGGTTTGACCGCCGTCGTGGTCGCGATCCTGTTCCTGCTGGCGCTGTTCTTCTCGCCACTGGCGGCCAGCGTGCCTGCTTTCGCCACCGCACCAGCGCTGCTGTTCGTGGCCGTGCTGATGACCTCGGGCCTGGCCGAAATCGACTGGGACGACATTACTGTTGCAGCGCCGGTGGTGATCACCGCCCTGGCGATGCCCTTCACTTACTCCATCGCCAACGGCATCGCCTTCGGTTTCATCGCCTGGACCGCCATCAAGCTGCTTTCGGGCCGCTACCGTGAGCTGAACCCGGCACTGGTGATCCTGTCGATTCTGTTTGTGATCAAGCTGGGCTGGTTCAACGCATGACTTTTGACGCCGCAAGCTACACCGCTCAACTGCAAGACAAGGTCACGCGCTTGCGTGACCTGCTGGCACCGTTCGACGCACCAGAGCCGCAGGTATTCGATTCGCCGCTGCAGAACTTCCGCCTGCGCGCGGAGTTCCGCCTGTGGCGCGAAGGTGGCGAGCGCCACTACGCGATGTTTTCCCAGGACGACAAGCGCACGCCTATCCTGATCGAAGAGTTCCCCATCGCCAGTGCACGCATCAACCAGTTGATGCCGCAACTCAAGGCCGCCTGGCAAGGCAGCGCCGCCCTGAGCCACAAGCTGTTCCAGGTGGAGTTCCTCACCACGTTGGCCGGCGACGCGATGATCACCCTGTGTTATCACCGCCCGCTGGACGAGCATTGGCACACCGCCGCAAACAAGCTGGCGGCCGACTTGAATGTGAGCATCATCGGCCGCTCCAAGGGCAAGCGCGATGTGATCGGCCACGATTATGTGGTGGAAAAACTCGAGGTTGGCGGCCGCACGTTCAGCTATCGCCAACCTGAAGGCGCGTTTACCCAGCCCAACGGCACGGTGAACCAGAAGATGCTCAACTGGGCATTTGAAGCCTTGGGCGATCGACCGGATGATTTACTGGAGCTGTACTGCGGCAACGGCAACTTCACCCTGCCGTTGGCAACCCGTGTGCGCAAAGTGCTGGCCACCGAGATCAGCAAGACCTCAGTGAATGCGGCCCTGAGCAACCTCGATGAAAACGCCGTGGATAACGTGGCCTTGGTGCGCTTGTCTGCCGAAGAACTCACCGAGGCGCTCAACGAAGTGCGCCCGTTCCGACGCCTGCACGGCATCGACCTGAAAAGCTACGAATTCGGCAGCGTCTTCGTCGACCCGCCGCGCGCCGGCATGGACCCAGACACTTGCGAGCTGACCCGTCGCTTTGACAACATCCTGTACATCTCCTGCAACCCGGAAACCCTGGCCGCGAACATTGCGCAACTGCATGACACGCACCAGATTACCCAGTGTGCGATGTTTGACCAGTTCCCGTGGACACACCATATGGAATCCGGGGTGTTATTGACCCGGCGGTAATTCAACGCCCTCTTCTTCCTTCTTGCGTGGTCGACCGCCCTTCTTGCCATTGGCTCGGGCGGCCGCCGACTTGGCGGCGCTGCTTTTGCGACCGTTGCGCGAGGCTACCAGGCTTGTGGCCAGGTCCATCAAGGGCTGGCTTGTGGCGATCAGGCCTGTGATCGAAACATCCAGGTCCTTGGCCTCACAGCAAAGTGCCTTGCCGCCAAAACCAACCTCCAACTGCTGGAAATCCTCCAAGGAAAACCCGTCGAACTCCGGCAGGCCGGCCACCGGCAACACGACGCGGCTACCGTCGCTGAAGCCGATGGAAATGCACGCGTCTTCGTAACGCACATTGCTGGCGTTGGCGTACAGACGCTTCAATTTGCGCCCACGGGCTATTGCCTTGTCGACATCCGCCTCAGTGAGCGGTTTATAGGGCACCGTTTTGGCTTTTACGATTTTCATAAATTAATCCCCACGCAATCTGGCGCTCTTACCAGATTCAAAATTGTCCGTTGCTCCACGACGTCGTGCCAAGCGCTTGCGATGACATAGACACCACGTCGAATGACCAGCCCTGGAACCAACTCACCAGCGTCCCAATCCCAGGAATGATTCTCCAGGCAAACCGTTTGCAGTTTCTCCCACCAAATCCTGCGTGCCCGCGCCAAGTAGTGCCGCTGCATTATTGCCTCGCGTATTTCCTTCAGGACCGCTGTGGGTGGCTGCCTCCGTTCAGGCTCTATGTCCCACAACTCCACGTCCCCATCCAGAAAACTGAAACGAAACCGTGCATCCCATGCCTTGCCCCTGACATGCACATGCGGCGGGCAATGCTCATCCCTTAGAAACACTGAAATCACATATCCCTTGTAAGCACCTACTCTCATCGTAACCCATCCGTTAGGTTATTTTCCGTCAGGTAACACTTTTCCTCGTGCAGCCCGACAACCGGCTCCAAAATCCAGAAGCTGTTTCACAGATTAGTAACGATGAACAACCCGGCGAACGCTGGGTTGTAACCACTCATGCCGACGGCTGGAAAGACCCCGCGCGTCGTGCTGGGCTTGAGCTCAGGGTTGCTGGCCATAGCGAGCTCCCGCAAGGCGCCGTCCTGCGCAACCAGTCACGCAATGAATAACAGTTCGATAATCGAACACATCCGCCGCCATCAATTGACCAAATTAACCATCCAGTACATTTTATCTTCACAACCAATAAGAACTGTGGAGAACTCCCCAATGCCGCCTATCGTGCTGGTGCTCAACGGCCCCAACCTCAACCTGCTCGGCACTCGCGAGCCCGCCACCTACGGCCATGAAACCCTGGCCGACATCGCCACCCTGTGTGGCCGCAGCGCAGAAAAACTCGGGCTGAAAATCGAGTTCCGCCAGACCAACCACGAAGGCGAACTGCTTGACTGGATCCACGGCGCCCGCGCCCGTTGCGCCGGCATCGTAATCAACCCCGCGGCCTGGACCCACACCTCGGTAGCGATTCGCGACGCGCTGGTGGCCAGTGAAGTGCCGGTGATCGAAGTGCATTTATCCAACGTGCACGCACGTGAGGCGTTCAGGCATCACTCCTTTGTGTCGCCCATCGCCAAGGCGGTGCTCGCCGGATTCGGCAGCCACGGCTACCACCTGGCCCTGGAACACTTCAGCCACACCTTGAAGGGATAAGCTCGATGAAACCGCGCATCCTCGCCGGCTTGATCGGCTCGGGCATCCAGGCCTCCCGCACTCCCGCCCTGCATGAGCAGGAAGGTGACGCTCAGGGCCTGCGTTATTTGTATCACCTGATCGACCTGGAACCACTGCAACTGAGCATCACCGCCCTGCCCGACCTGCTGGACGCGGCGGAGCTGATGCAGTTCACCGGGTTGAACATTACCTACCCATGCAAGCAGGCGATTCTGCCGCTGCTCGACGAATTATCCGACGAAGCCCGAGGCATTGGCGCGGTCAATACCGTGGTGTTCAGGCACGGCAAACGCATCGGTCACAACACCGATTGCCTGGGCTTCGCCGAAGGCTTTCGGCGCAATTTGAATGACGTCGCCCGCCAACGTGTGGTGCAGATGGGCGCCGGCGGTGCGGGCGCGGCGGTGGCCCATGCGTTGCTGGCAGAAGGCGTGGAGCACTTGAGCATTTTCGATGTAGACAAGGCTCGCGCGCGCGACCTTGTGGATAACTTGACGCAGCGTTTCGGCAGCGGTCGCGCCCAGGTCGGCAACCACCTGGAAAACGCCATGGCCGAGGCGGACGGCTTGGTCAACACCACGCCGATGGGCATGGCCAAACTGCCCGGCACGCCGGTGCCGCCTGCCCTGTTGCGGGCAGAATTATGGGTCGCGGAAATCGTGTATTTCCCGCTGGAAACCGAGCTGCTGCGCAACGCCCGCGCCCTGGGGTGCCGCACGCTGGATGGCGGCAACATGGCGGTGTTTCAGGCGGTGAAGGCGTTTGAGTTATTCAGTGGCGAGACGCCGGATGCACAGAGAATGTTGGCGCACTTCCAGAGCATGAATCTCTGATTGCCGAAACCGAAACGGTGGGAGCGGGCTTGCTCGCGAAAGCGGTGTTTCAGCCACCGGATGTATTGACTGACACACCGCATTCGCGAGCAAGCCCGCTCCCACAGGGGTAGCCCGCTGGATTCACGCCTGCAGGTAACGCATCACCGACTCACAAATCATCTCCCGGTGCCGCTGTTTAACCGCCTCATCCGACAGCTCGATCTGAAAGATCTCACTGAACGTGTGGCGGTTGGACACTCGGTAAAAGCTGAATGAATTGATCAGCAGGTGCACGTCCAACGGTTCCAACCCCTGGCGGAATAAACCCATCTCAGCGCCCCGCCGCAACGTCGCCCCCAGCCCCTCAAGAATATTGCTGTTCATCGCCTTGATCGAATCCGAGCGCTTTACGTACTCGGCGTTGTTGATATTTTCGATGCTGACGATTCGCACGAAATCCACATTCTGGTCATGGTGATCAAAGGTAAATTCCACCAGCCGCCGTATCGCTTCGCGCGGTTCCAGGGCGGTGAGGTTCATGCGTGTTTCGGTATTGCGAATGTCGCCGTAGAGCTTCTCCAGCACCTCGACGTACAACTGCTCCTTACTGCCGAAGTAGTAATAAATCATGCGTTTGGAGGTGTGAATGCGTTCGGCAATAGCATCGACGCGAGCACCGGACAGGCCCTGCTGGACAAACTCGACGATGGCTTCCTGAAGGATGTTTTCGCGGGTCTTTTCCGGGTTGTTCTTACGACTCTTGCGCGGTGCGTCTGACACAGCGGAGAGGTCGGGGGTCAGGGTCATGGTGCGCTCACGGCCATTTTTGTTGTGCAGGCCGCGATTATGAGCCGAGGCGCTCCCCGAAGGAAGCACCTGGCCGTCAGTCATAACCGTGCTTGGCGCACTGCGCCGCTGCGTGACTTGGCCATCGCCGCCAGACGCACCGCCACGTTGGCCGCGCCGTACCCGGCATAACCGTTTTTGCGCTGAATGATCTCGAAGAAAAACCGCCCCTCGAAGGGCTCGGTGTACACGTGAAACAGCTCACCGCCCTGAGCGTCACGGTCGTACAACACGTTGTAGTAGGCCAGTTCGCTGAGAAACTCGTCGTCGAAATCAAACCGCGCCGCCAGGTCGTCGTAGTAGTTGAGCGGGATGTCCAGCAACGGTACGCCCGCCTCTTTGGCCCGGCTCACCTCGGCGAAAATATCCGCGCAGTCGAAGGCAATGTGGTGCACGCCCGAGCCACGATAGCTGGACAATGCGTGGGAAATGGCGGTGTTGCGGTTCTCGGAAATATTCAACGGCAGGCGAATCGAGCTGCAACGGCTACGCAGCGCGCGGCTTTTGACCAGGCCGTAAGGGTCGGGCAGCACCACTTCGTCATCGGCTTCGAAATCCAGCAGGCTCTTGTAGAACAGCACCCAGCTGTCGAGGCTGTCGGCCGGCAGTGCCATGGCCATATGGTCGATGCGCAGCAAGCCGCCACTCGAGGCGGTGGCGGCTTGCAGGTTGAAATCAGTGTCGTAGAGCCCCCCTTCGCTTGGGTCCACCAGGTAAATCAGGCTGCCGTCCGGCGCACGCACGGCGGCCAACTCAAGTTCATTCGGCCCGACCAGGCCGCGATAGGGCTGGCCCTTGTAAGCCACCGCCCGCTGCAACGCCTTGGCGCTGTCCTTGACCCGAATCGCCGTGGCACACAACGACGGCCCGTGGGCTTCGAAGAAATTGTGGGCAAAGGAATAGGGCTCGCAGTTGAGGATCAGGTTGATGTCACCCTGGCGCAACAGGCTCACGCTCTTGGAGCGGTGCTGCCCGGCCTTGACGAACCCGAGGCGCTCCAGCCATTGCGTGAGCTTGGCGCCGAGGTTTTCGTCCACGGCAAATTCGAGGAATTCGATGCCGTCGTATTCGCTGGCAGCCGGGGTCTCAAACAGAATGTCGACCGCCTTGGCAGGTTGCTCCTGCGCCAGGCGCTGACGGGTTTTCTCTTCGAGATAAAGCAGCGAGCGCAAGCCATCCGCCGCATTGGCCCGCGTGGGTGCCGCGCGGAACCCATCGTTGAAAATTTCCAGGGACAGCGGCCCGGTGTAGCCACTCTGGAGAATTGGCGCAAGAAAGCCCGCCAGGTCGAACTCGCCCTGCCCCGGGAAGCAGCGGAAATGCCGGCTCCACTCCAGCACATCCATGGCCAGGATCGGCGCATCGGCCATTTGCACAAAGAAGATTTTGTCACCCGGGATCTGGGCGATTGCACTCGGGTCGCCCTTGAGCGACAGGGTGTGGAAGCTGTCGAGCAGCACGCCGAGGCTCGGGTGGTCGACCTGACGCACCAGATTCCACACCTGTTGCCAGGTGTTCACATGCTTGCCCCAGGCCAACGCTTCATAACCGATGCGCAGGCCACGGCGGCCGGCGTGCTCGGCGAGCAGGCCGAGGTCGTCGAGCAAAATAGGCTCGTCGCCGACGCAATCGGCCGAGGCATTGCTGCACACCAACACCAGGTCGGTGCCCAGTTCCTGCATCAGGTCGAACTTGCGTTCGGCGCGTTCCAGGTTGCGCGCCAGGCGGTCGCGGCGGCAGCCCTCAAAGTCGCGAAACGGCTGGAACAAGGTGATGGCGATGCCCAGGTCGGCGCACATCTGCCTAACTTCACGCGGGCTGCCGTCGTAATACAACAAGTCGTTCTCGAAGATCTCAACCCCATCAAAACCGGCGGCAGCAATGGCTTCGAGCTTCTCCGGCAGGGTGCCGCTCAAGGAAACGGTGGCAATGGAACGTTGCATGGGGCGACTCCCGGCAATTGTTATTTGCGACAAATTATTCGCCCCTAGCCTACACGCAGCAATTAAAATGTACGAACCAGTTAGTTTTTCGTGCGATTACCGAACACTATGCCCGTTTGGCGAATTGACGATGTTTTAACCGCTGCGCACCATCGAACTTGCACCAAGACCCAGAACACACCATAAAAATTTCAAAAAACGGGTACGACCTCATGCCTCTGCAAAATCCCGCCCTGGCCGCGCGCCCGGGCAACCCGCACGCCGGCATCGGCGACAAAATCCGCGGCGCCATGGCCGTGGGCAAGACGCGCTGGGGCATGCTGGCCCTGGTATTCTTCGCCACCACCTTGAACTACATCGACCGCGCCGCTCTGGGCGTGATGCAACCGATCCTGGCCAAGGAAATGAGCTGGACGGCGATGGACTACGCCAACATCAACTTCTGGTTCCAGGTTGGCTACGCCATCGGCTTTGTGCTGCAAGGCCGGCTGATTGATCGAGTCGGCGTGAAGCGCGTGTTCTTCTGCGCGGTACTGCTCTGGAGCCTGGCCACCGGGGCCCACGGCCTGGCCACTTCGGCCGTAGGTTTTATGGTCTGTCGCTTCGTCCTCGGGCTGACCGAGGCCGCCAACTACCCGGCCTGCGTCAAGACCACCCGCCTGTGGTTCCCGGCCGGTGAGCGCGCGGTGGCCACCGGTATCTTCAACGCCGGCACCAATGTGGGCGCAATGATGACGCCGATGCTGCTGCCGTTGATCCTCCACGTGTGGGGCTGGCAGGCGGCGTTCCTGTGCATGGCATCGCTGGGCCTGATCTGGCTGGTGTTCTGGGGGTTGAAGTACTACAACCCGGAAGACCATCCGACGGTCAAACAATCCGAATTGGACTACGTGCAACAGGAAGTCGAACCCGAACAACCGAGCGTCCCCTTCAGCCGTATCCTGCGCATGCGTGGCACCTGGGCCTTCGCCCTCGCCTACGCGATGACCGCGCCGGTGTTCTGGTTCTACCTGTACTGGCTGCCGCCGTTTTTGAACCAGCAATACAACCTGGGCATCAACGTGACCCAGATGGGCATCCCGCTGATCATCATCTATCTGACAGCCGACTTCGGCAGTGTGGGTGGGGGGATTCTGTCGTCGTTCCTGATCGGCCGTGGGATGAATCCGATCAAGGCGCGGCTGTTGTCGATGCTGCTGTTTGCCTGCTGCATCGTCGGCGTAATCATGGCGGCCGGCTCCAGCCAGCTGTGGGTCGCGGTGTTCGCCATTTCCCTGGCCATCGGTGCGCACCAGGCCTGGACTGCCAACATCTGGAGCCTGGTGATGGACTACACGCCCAAGCACATGATGAGCACGGTGTTCGGTTTCGGCGGCATGTGCGCGGCCATCGGCGGCATGTTCATGACCCAGATCGTCGGCCATATCCTCACGGTCACGAACAATAACTACACCGTGCTGTTCACCCTGATCCCGGCGATGTACTTCATTGCGCTGACGTGGATGTACTTCATGGCACCGCGCAAGATTCCCCAAGTCGACGCTTGATTCAACGCCGCCGCTGCTGCCAGGCAGCGGCCAACCCGCTCATGCAGATCACCCCGATGCCGACCACCGTGGTCACATCCGGGGTGTGGTTGAACACCAGCCAGCCCAACAACCCCGCAAACACGATCTGGCAATAGCCGAACGGCGCCAGCAAGGCCGGCGCCGCGAAGCGGAAGGCCTGGGTCAACATCAAGTGGGCCGTCATCCCGCACGTGCCCAGCGCCAACATCAGCACGCCGTGCCACAGCGTGGGCAGCTGCCAGAAGAACGGCACCAGCGCACTCATCACCAAGGTATTGCACAGGCCGGCAAAAAAATTGCTGGTGGTCGGTGTGTCGTATTGGCTGAGGATGCGCGTGAGCAATTGGTAGAAACAGAAGAACAGCGCCGAACACAGTGGCAACAACACCGCAGGCGTGAACAGCTCGCCGCCCGGGTGGATGATGATCAGCACGCCGACAAACCCGCAGATCACCGCCAGCCATTGGCCACGGGTCACGTGCTCGCCGAGCAAGGGCACCGACAGTGCTGTCACCAGGATCGGCGCAAGGAAGTTCACCGCCGTGGCTTCCGCCAACGGGATGTAATGCAACGCGGCGGTAAAAAACAGGCTGGTGCCCAACAAGCACAACGCCCGCACCACCTGCATCCCTGGCCGTTTGCTGCGCAGTACACGCAAGCCCGATTGCGGCAGGAAGATACCGGCCATCAGCAAGGTGTGCACCAGATAACGCGCCCACACCACCATCACAATCGGATAGAACCCGGCCAGGTATTTGGACAAGGCGTCGTGGCTGGAGAACAGAAACGTCGCCACCACAATCAACAAGATACCTTTGAAAGGATGGTTGACGCCGGAAAGGGGTGTACTGACAGTCATTGAATCCTCTTGCATGGCGGGCTGAACGCAGAGCACTGAACGCGGTAGCACTCAACCCGGTAATCTAGCAGCCGGGCCTACGTGTGCCCCAAGAGCATAACCAAACACCGTGCGAACAGCGCACTAAATCATGGGATTTGAGTCCAACGCTGCACGTTCCCCCACGCGTTGCACACTTTTTAACCAAGGCCTTGCCGCTATGAAAAAAACACTCTTCGTTCTTTCTGCCTTCGCCCTGCTCACTGCTTGTAACCAAGAGTCCAAGGAAGCCCCCAAACCCGCCCCGGCGTCGGTGCAAGCCACTCTGGTGCCGGCCACCCCGCCCACCGATAAATGGGTCGGCAAGTGGATCGGCGTTGAAGGCCTGAACTTGACCATCGCCAAGGACGACAGCATCGGCCGTGGCCATTACCTTCTAACCATGCAATACGGCCTCGACGCCGACGACGCCGGCACCTTCAAAGGTGAAGCCAACGAAGACGGCATCACCTTTACCCGCCCGGACGGCCCGCAACAGCTGAGCGCCGGCGACGGTGAAGCCACTGGCCTGAAATGGCTGGCGGATAAAAAGGACTGCCTGATCGTCGATACCGGCGAAGGCTATTGCCGCGACTGACATAACTTTCATCTGGCGCCCCTGCCTACACGGTCTGACAGCAGCGATACTAGGCAACTCTCGTCTCTTGTCGGACAGCCGGGCTGGCGCCATGCCTACGCACCAACAACACTGCTGTTAGAAAAGTGTTCCACAGGTTTAACGAGAGGATTGCCCCATGCTATGGAAAAAAGGCCGACGCAGCGACAACGTGGTAGATGCGCGTGATGACAGTGGTGGTGGCGGTGGCGGCATGCGGTTTGGCGGCGGCAAGGGCCTGAGCCTGACGGCGATTGTGCTGATCGTCGGGATCGGCTGGCTGACCGGCCAGGACCCGTTGCAGATCCTCGGCCAGTTGACCGGCCAGATGGAGCAAGCGCCTTCGGTGAGCACGCAATCGCGCCAGGCGCCGCCGGCCAACGACGAGCAAGCCGATTTTGTCCGCGCGGTACTGGGCGATACCGAAGACACCTGGGGCCAGGTGTTCAAGGAGAATGGGTTGGCCTACAAGAACCCGAAACTGATTCTGTTCCGTGGCCGGGTGAATTCCGCCTGCGGTGGCGCCACCTCGGCCAGCGGCCCGTTTTACTGCCCGGCTGACCAGCAAGTGTATTTGGACCTGGATTTCTTCCGGGAAATGTCGCAACGCTTCAAGGCCACCGGTGATTTTGCCCAGGCCTACGTGATCGCCCACGAAGTCGGGCACCACGTGCAAACGCTGCTGGGCATCTCGGCCAAGATTCAAGCCGCGCGCCAACAGGGCCGGCAGATGCAAGGCGACGGCGGCCTGCTGGTGCGCCAGGAGCTGCAAGCCGATTGCTTCGCGGGTGTGTGGGCTAACCGGGCGCAAAAACGCCTGAACTGGCTGGAGCCTGGTGATATTGAAGAAGCACTGAATGCGGCCAACGCCATCGGCGACGACCGTTTGCAGCAACAGGGTCAAGGGCGCGTAGTGCCGGACTCATTTACCCATGGCACCTCGGCACAGCGGGTTCGCTGGTTCAAGACCGGCTTCGCCCAGGGCCAGATCACTCAATGCGACACCTTTACGGCCAAGAGTCTCTAAATGAATAAACGATTGGGTCTACTGCTGGGTTTGATGATTGCCTGTTCCTCCTCCACCTGGGCCGCCGAAAAAGAACACGGCGTCAAAGTGGTCAGTCCCGATCGTTTTCAGCTGGATGCCGGCGCCCTCAGCCTGGGCTTGAGCCAGGACTGGAGCCAGCCGCTGCCCAACGTCACCCGCGCGTTGATCATCGTGCACGGTCGCCTGCGCAATGCGCAGACCTACCTGCAAAGCGGCGAAGATGCGGCCAGTGCTGCCGGGGTTGCCACCACTACTCTGGTGATCGCGCCGCAGTTTCTGAATGACTCAGACATAAAGCGCAACCACCTCGACAGCCAGGTGCTGCGTTGGAACGGCAATGACTGGATGGCCGGCGAGCCCTCCACCGGCCCAGGCCAGGTCAGTTCCTACGGCGCGCTCGACCAGATCATCAAGCACCTGGGCAACCGCAAGCTGTTCCCGGCACTCAAAGAAATCGTGGTGGCCGGCCATTCCGGCGGCGGCCAGGTGGTGCAGCGTTTCGCCCTCACCGGCCACGACCACCCGATGCTGCAAACCGAAGGCATCAGCCTGCGTTATGTAGTGGCCAACCCGTCGTCCTATGCCTACTTCAGCCCACAGCGCCCGGTGAAATTCGATACGGCCAGTTGCCCAGGCTTCAACGACTGGAAATACGGCATGCAAAACCTGCCCGCCTACGCCAAAGGCGAAAGTGCGCAGCAGCTTGAGCAGGCTTACGTGTCACGCAACATCACTTACCTGCTGGGCCAGCAAGACACCGACCCCAACCACCCGGCGCTGGATAAAAGCTGCGAAGCCGAAACCCAGGGCGCGTATCGCCTGATTCGTGGGCACAACTATTTTGACTACCTCAAGGCGCGCCATCCGCAGCTGGCTCAGAAGCTGGTGGAAGTACCGGGAGTCGGGCATAACGGCGATGGGATGTTTACTTCGCCTGAAGGCCAGAAGGTACTCTTCGCGAAGTAACTGACACGACTGGGTTAAAAATGTGGGAGGGGGCTTTTTGTGGGAGCTGGCTTGCCTGCGATGCAAACACCTCGGTCTATCAGCCATACCGAGGTGATCCTATCGCGGGCAAGCCCGGCTCCCACACAAGCCCGCTCCCACCTTTGATCTTCAGTGTCTGGGTTAGATCATCCGGCGCAGGGCCGAGCAATCCTCGGCATGCCAATCCGCCAATTCCGGCCACGGGTTCTCCGGTAAGTTCACCAACACCGTCTTGGTGCCCGCCGCCCGGCCGCAATCCAGGTCAAAGCGGTAATCCCCGACCATCACCATCTCACCGGGTGACACAGCCCACGCCGCCGCCAACTTCAGCAACCCACCTGGATCCGGCTTGGGCGGCGCATCGTCACGGCCCAATACATCTTCGATGGCAAAACAGTCCGCCAGGCCAATCGCCTCCAGGGTGATATGCGCCAACTCCTGCGCATTGCGCGTCAGGATGCCCAGGCGATAACCGCGCCCGGCCAACTCGCGTACCAGCTCCACCGCACCCACCGCGGCAACCGAACCCAGCGCCAGCTCGCGCTCATGCTCCAATAACCAGGCATGCTTGGCCGCCGCCACCTCCGCCGGCAATGCCGCCAGATGGCTGAGGATATCGTCCTCGGGCGGGATCTCCAGGGCCACACGAATCGCTGCAAAATCATGCACGGCCACCGTGAGGGTGCCGTCCATATCAAATACCCAATGCTTAACGTGCGACAGGCTCATGCCCAATCCTTGCGATGGCGAATCAAGCCTTCCTGGGTCACCGACGCCACCAGTTGCCCGGCGCGGTTGTACACGCTGCCGCGCGAGAAACCACGCGAGTTGCCGGCCCATGGGCTGTCCATCGCGTACAGCAACCAGTCATCGGCGCGCAGGTCGGCGTGGAACCACAGCGCGTGGTCGAGGCTGGCAACCTGCATGTCTTTCTGCCAAACGGTCTTGCCATGGGGCAGCAACGAGGTGGTCAGCAGGCCGAAGTCCGAGGCGTAGGCCAGCAGGTATTTATGCAGCGCCGGCGAGTCGGCCAGGGCGCCGTCGGCCCTGAACCACACGTATTTGACCGGGTCGGACGGCTGCGGGTTGTACGGGTCTTTTTCAGTCACCGGGCGCACTTCGATCGGCTTGGGGCACAGCAGTTTTTCGCGCATGTGCTCAGGAATCAGGTGCGCACGCTGCTTGGTCAGCTCCAGCTCTGAGGGCAGGTTCTCGGGGCCCACCACCACAGGCATGGTGGTCTGGTGCTCAAAGCCTTGTTCGTCGTACTGGAACGAGGTGGTGCAGGTGAAAATCGGGTTGCCCTTCTGGATCGCCGTGACACGACGGGTGCTGAAACTGCCGCCATCGCGTACGCGGTCCACCGAGTACACCACCGGCAATGAAGCATCGCCGGGGCGCAGGAAATAACCATGCAGCGAATGCACATGCCGCGCTTCTTCTACGGTCTGGCTGGCAGCCGACAGCGACTGGCCGAGCACCTGGCCACCGAACAGTTGGCGAAAGCCCAGGTCCTGGCTGCGGCCGCGAAAGAGGTTTTCCTCGATCGGCTCCAGGGTCAGCAAGTCCACCAGATCTTCCAATACTTGGCTCATAGAGCAACTCCTACAACAATCGATAGGGCATTCCGGGCTGCTTATCCGTGCAGCGTGTCCAACCATTGGGCGCGGGTGATGCGGTACAAAACATGATGGCGCAGCGGGTCATCGGCTGCGACCTTGGGGTGTTCAAAATCAGCCAGCGGATCGTAATGCATACCGATGGCCTGCATGACTTTTTGTGATGGCAGATTGGTTTCAGTGGTGAACGCGAGGATTTCATCCAATTGCAGCCGGTCGAAACCGCAGCGCAACGCGGTCCAGGCCGCTTCACTGGCGTAACCCAGGCCCCAATGCTCGCGGGCCAGGCGCCAGCCGATTTCTACCGCCGGGGTAAAGTCCGCTTCAAAGCTGACATTCAGTAACCCGGTCAGGCCGATAAATTCACCGGTGTCCTTGCGCTGCAAGGCCCAAAGGCCAAAGCCGTATTCGGCGAAATGCCCGCGAATGCGCCCGATCAGCGCGGCGCTTTCCAGGTGGTTCAGCTTGGCCGGGAAATAACGCATCACCTGCGGGTCGGCGCACATGCGCGCAAATTCCGGCAAGTCGCTGTCGCGCCATTGGCGCAGCACCAAGCGTGCGCTTTCCAATTCCAGTATCGGCTCCATGGGTCCCCTCCCTTGCCATGTGCGTGAGTGTACAGCGCTGGTAAGATCCTTCGCAGGTTCCCGTCAGAAAATCCCATGCCCTTGCCATTGATCTACCACGATGATTACAGCCCAGCGTTCCCGGCGGACCACCGGTTCCCGATGGACAAGTTCCGCCTGTTGCGCGACCACCTGGTGTCTACCGGACTGACCCAAGACAGCCAACTCCTGCGCCCGCCACTGTGCCCGCCAGAGATGCTGGCCCTGGCCCATGAACCTGGGTATATCGAACGCTACATGAGCGGCGAGTTGTCCCGCGAGGACCAGCGGCGCCTCGGCCTGCCGTGGAGCGAAGCCCTGGCGCGGCGAACGGTGCGTGCGGTGGGCGGTTCCATCCTGGCGGCCGAGCAAGCCCTCGAACACGGCCTGGCCTGCCACCTGGCGGGTGGCACCCATCATGCCCACTACGACTACCCGGCGGGCTTTTGCATCTTCAATGACCTGGCGGTGATCAGCCGTTACCTGCTGGCCAGCGGACGGGTCAACCGCGTGCTGATCTTCGACTGCGACGTGCACCAGGGCGACGGCACCGCGCGTATCCTCCACGACACGCCGGACGCCATCACCGTGTCGCTGCACTGCGAAAAGAACTTCCCGGCGCGCAAGGCCCAGAGCGACTGGGACATCCCATTGCCGATGGGCATGGGTGATGCCGACTACCTCAAGGTGGTCGACGACGCCCTCAACTACCTGCTGCCGCTGTACCAACCCGACCTGGTGCTGTACGACGCCGGCGTGGATGTGCACAAGGATGACGCCCTCGGTTACCTCAAGCTGACAGACGAAGGCGTCGCCGCGCGCGATGAAAGCGTAATGCGCCATTGCCTGGGCCGCGACATTCCGGTGATGGGCGTGATCGGCGGCGGCTACAGCAAAGACCGCCCGGCCCTGGCCCGCCGCCACGGCATCCTGCACCACAGTGCGCAACGGGTGTGGACGTCATCAGGTTGTCATTGAACTGTGAGCGTTACCCACAATGCCTGTGGAACGGCCTGTGGATAACTTGAGCGTAAGGGCCTGAAAGCCAGCCGCAGTATGGTGCGGAAGAAACTGTACGTTTTTTGATCAGATATTTGTCCACAGCCGTGAAACGTTGTGGAACTTGGCGTTTGCGGCAGTTTTGCAACAAAACTGCCGCACCCCATCGTCACCCTGAATGCCTCCCCCGCTTTCAGAGTACTTAGCGATGGCAACTTACAAGATCGACAGTAGCGCGACGCCCGGCAATGACGACGCCCTGAAAAAAGTCGCCGCCACCTTCGACGCGGCAATGTCCCGCGCGCTGACCGGCTTCAAGGAAGCCGCGCCTCCCGGCAACTTCAAGGTGCTGGCCGTTACCGACAACACCAGGGACAAGAAGATTGCCGACGTCAAAGCCACCGGTGACCAGGAGGCGATCAAGCGCCTCAACGACCCGAACCTGGCCGACATCAGCAACACCGGCGTGCCCCTGGCCAATATCGCCAGCATCACCAAGGTCTCCGACAACGTCCTGGAACTGAAAACCCGCGACGGCAAGGACATCATCATTATCAAGCAGATGACCCCGTACCTGTTCGACGGCATGGCCGGCAAGGTCGACGCTGTCGACGCGCTGAACAAGAGCAAGGCCGACGGCTACCGCATTGCCCAGGCTGGCGACACCGCGCCGGGGCTGGGCACCTACAAAGCCATCGGCCCGGCTGACGAAGTGGGGCCGGGGATGATTCGCTATGAAACCCTGTCGGGCGACAAGGTGGTCGTCAGTAAGGAAACCAACGTCGACCTGTACGAAAAAGTGAAGTCCGACGGCGAGACCTGGGGCCTGATCAACGACAGCAAGAACGCTGGCTACCGCCTGGCCAGTGCCGATGAGAGCGGCGGCGTAAGCCTGGTGGGCACCCCGGAAGAACTCGGCCATGGGCTGATCCGCTACGAAACCGCCTCCGGCGACAAGATCATTGTGTCCCAGGCTATCAGCCCCGACCTGTACGCCTCGGTGGTCAAGAAGTCCGATGGCATTTTCGGCGTCGGCGGCGCAGTGGACACCAGCTGGATCGACAACTCCAAATACGCCAGTGCCAAGGACTGGGACAAGATCGTCGGCAACACCAGCGGCACGCCGACCCAGGAAGAGCGCGACCTCGACCGCCCACGCGCGGCCTCGAAAATGCTCAGCGACAACTGGGACAAATGGGGCCTGCATGACCGCCCGATCGACTTTTCCAACCCGCCCGCCGACCTGCCGCCCGAAGCCCAGGCCTGCCTCAAGTACCTGGCCGGCAGCCCGAGCCTGATGAACGCCCTCGACAGCGGTGGCCTGGGTAAAAGTGATGGGGTGATTACCCACGCCGATGTGGACAAATTCATCGGCCAATCGAACAAGGATCTGTCGGCCGCTTCGAAGTCCTACAGCACCTTCCTCAGCAAGAACCCCGACGCCACTGGCCTGGCCAAGGAAAACGCCAAGTCCGCCGCCATCGTCATGGCCAATATTTCCCTGGTGAGCAGCGCCGGCCCGGAAATGCAGGGGCCCAACCAGCGCGCCAACAATGGCAGCCTGAACACCGCCAACCTCAAGGCGATCAAGGAGGATTCGGGCCTGAGCCCCGAGCTGACCGGCGCTGCCGGCTACTGGTCCACCCCCGGCATGCTGCGCACCCTCGACATGGCCGGCGACCTGCCCGCCACCGCCAGCGCCGATGGCATCTCCCAGCAGAAAAACATTGGCGCCTGGCTGGAAAACCAGGCGCCCAAGGACGACCACGGCGTGCTGATGATGCTCAGCAACGCCTCGGTGCGCAGCTCGGTGGCCGACGTCGACACCTCCAAGCTGACCAAGGACGTGCTCGAACATCCAGAGAACTACGACGGCAAGACCAAAGCCGCAGTGATGATGGAAATCAGCGACGCCCGCGCGCGCATGGCCGCCAGCGACAAAGTGGGTGACGGCGACTTGTACGCCGGGATCACCGCCGACAACGACTACCACCTCAACCCGACCAAATCCAAAGTCACCGACCAGCTCGACGCCGCCATCGGCAAGCTGGCCAGTGACCCGGACGTGAAGACCTTCCTGTCGCAACACCAGGCCTCGGGCATGCGCGATATCGTCAACAGCGACCCGGCGATCAAGCATGAACTGCAGGCCTACCAGGACGGCCAGATCAACAGCGGCAACGTGATCAACACCGCCCTGGGCACCAAGGGTGCCGATGGCAAACCGTTGTCGATCATCGACGCCCTGAGCCTGGCCGGCACCGACGCCACCCTCACCGACCTGGCCCTGGGCGGCGACGGCCATGTGGACCTAAGCGCGATCGCCGAAAAATCCGGCAAATCCGGGGACATCGAGCAGTACTTCAAGGATCACATTCTCAACGGCAAAGACTTGCAAGACGCCCTCGCCCAGCCAAACGCCGACCCCATGACTGCCATCGGCCAGTACGCCGCCCACGCGGAGTTGCTCAAGGAGTTTCTCGGCGACAAGGTCTCGGCCCAGGACTCCTCGACGGTGCAGCAGTACGTCAACCAGGCGGTGTCCGACACCCTGGTCAACGGCGCCAACGACGACGTGCTCAAAGGTGCGTTCGGCGATGCCAATGGCAATTTCGATGAGGCCAAGACCACGGCCATCATCGAGAAAGCCATGGCCGACGACCCGGACATGTTCAAGGACGCCACTGGCGCGCAGATCAAGCCGCAGGACGTGATCTCGTTGATCCGCTCGATGTGGGACGTGAATCGCCAGGGCCAGAAGATCAGCGACGTGCTGCCCAAGGCAGTGGACGGCCTCAAACTCAACGCCAGCGACGCGTACAAACAGGGCCTGCTGCATATCGGCAGCGCCCTGCTGGCCGGTGGCGTGCTGGCGGCGCGCTCCGCCACGGGCGGCAACAGCCCGGCGGACAACGCCGGTCGCGTGGCGGCGGGCATGCAGTTTGCCGGCCTGATCACCGAGGGCGGCACCAAATACGCCAAGGAAGCCGGTTACGGCATGACCTGGAAACCCACGCCGATCGACCCGACCAAACCCCAGGGCATCGGCGATTTCCCCACCGGCAAAATGGTGCAGAACACCGACGGCCTCAACCGCCTGGGCAACCTGGGCAAGATCGTCGGCGGCAGCGGCAGTTTTATCGGCGGCGTGTTTGGCCTGATCAGCGGGGTCAACAGCGCGTTTGCCGGGGACAAACTCAATGCCGGCTTCTCCCTCACCAGCGGTGCCCTGGGCACTGGCGCAGCGGTGGCGTCGATCATCGAGGGCGGCGCGGGCCTGTTCGGCGTGGCCGATGCAGCGGCGATTGCCGGCACCTTCGCCGGTGTACTCGGCTGGGCCGCAGCGGGCGTGGGCATCGTCACCGCGTTCGTATTCCCGATCATCGAGGTGGTGAAACGGGAAAAACAACAGGACGCGTTTTTCGGCAACCTGGTACCAACCCTGGACAAATACGGCCTCACTGGCGGCCCGATCACTGACGCTGACCGCAAGGATGAATACCCGCCCAACACCAACACCGGCTTTGCCTGACCGAGCCGGGTAACGCTTCTCCCTGTGGCAAGCCCGCTTGTTGTGGCGAGCGGGCTCGCCACAACCACTCTTACAACCACCACAATGGCGCGGCATTGCTTACAATGGGCGCCCTTTGTTTTTGACCAGGCTTGCTGATGTCCGCTACTGCTCCCTCCCACGTTGCCATTATCGGCGGCGGCCCAGCCGGGCTGATGGCTGCTGAAGTCTTGAGCCAGGCAGGCGTGCGGGTGGACCTGTATGACGGGATGCCTTCGGTCGGGCGAAAATTCCTGCTGGCCGGCGTGGGCGGCATGAACATCACCCATTCCGAGGCCTACCCGGCGTTCCTGTCGCGCTATGCCGAGCGTGCGCCGCACCTGGCACCGTTGCTGCGCGCGTTCGGGGCCGAGGCGTTGTGCGAATGGATACACGGTTTGGGCATCGAGACCTTTGTCGGCACTTCCGGCCGCGTATTTCCTACAGACATGAAAGCCGCCCCGCTGCTGCGCGCCTGGCTCAAGCGCCTGCGGGACCAGGGCGTGGTTATCCACACTCGGCATCGTTGGCTGGGCTGGAATGCCGAGGGCGACTTGGTTATCCACAGCCCCGAGGGCGAGAACGTTGTCCACAGCGATGCCGTGTTGTTGGCCCTTGGTGGTGGCAGTTGGTCGCGCCTGGGTTCTGACGGCGCCTGGCTCAAATTGCTGGAGGATAAAGGCGTGCCGTATGTACGTCTGCAACCGAGCAATTGTGGCTTCGAGGTGTCGGCCTGGAGCGAGTTGATGGTCAGCAAATTCGCCGGCGCGCCGTTGAAAAACGTCGCCATCGGCTTGGCGGATGACAAGCCTCGGCTGGGCGAATGCGTGGTCACCGCGACCGGCATTGAGGGCAGTTTGATCTACGCGCTGTCGGCGCCGATTCGTGAAGCGATCAACCGTAACGGCTCGGCCACCGTGCACATCGACCTGTTGCCGAGCAAGCCGCTGGACAAAGTGCAGGCAGCATTGGCCAAACCACGTGGTTCGCGCTCAATGAGCAAGCATTTGCACAGCCAATTGGGTTTGGACGGGGTCAAGGCGGCGCTGCTGCGTGAGCTGGCACCTGCGGAACACTTCAATGATCCGGCGCAATTGGCGGTGGATATCAAGGCGCTGCCGCTGACATTGGTGAAAACTCGGCCGATGGATGAAGCGATCAGCACCGCCGGTGGCGTGCCGTTTGAGGCTCTGGATGAGCGGTTGATGCTCAAACAGTTACCGGGCGTGTTTTGTGCCGGGGAGATGCTGGATTGGGAAGCGCCGACGGGTGGCTACCTTCTGACGGGGTGTTTTGCCAGCGGGCGGGCGGCGGGGCATGGCGTTGTAACGTGGCTGAATAACCTCAGGTAAGCGGCCCTCGCGCTGAAAAAAGAGTGGGGACACTGAGGCAGGAGCGCCCCACACTTGGTTTCACTGCAAGGGTTGTCTCAGGCCGCCACGAAAAAACGGCAAATCTGAGTTCTGTTTCGCGCGTACATCGATAACGACCGTGCGCACCCTCTGATCAACCTCCTGCAAAGCGTTGAGCACATGCTCATCCATCGGAAATCGCTGTATCGCACCCTCCGCAGACAGTGGAGTGGGTGGCTGATAAATGTGCGCTAACGCTTCACGCTCCAAATCATCCAACGCCGTTATGACTACTTGCGACAGACTGTTAAATTCGCCACCTAATCTCGACATGTACACCTGCCACTACAGAAATGTGCTACCCCATGACTGACGCATAAAGAACACGTTCCACCCGCACGATTAATTGGGTGTGAGACCGTATTTATAAACCTTGTAACTCGCCCCAAACGAGTTCTCTAGTTCTTTAACCTTCGGTGCGCCTGGCCCCAATAGCGTTTCCAATTTAGCGATATAGTCAGCCTGTAACTTGAAGGGTTCTTCACCTGCGTCGTAAGCTACGGCAGCTTCTGCCTGGTATTCACGGTGCATTTTTCGATACTCGCTTAACGCAACGCTTCTCAAATCATCATAATTCTTTACATTAGCCTGCTTCTGTTCCGACGACATATCAAAATGACTTTCCATATGCTCAACGTACTTCTTGTATTCCCGGAAAGCGGGATAAAGAGCCCCCGACGCCAAATGCGCTTTCACCTCGGCGAATATCTCATTACCCTTTTTTACTGCATTTTCAAGATTAGCGGCATTCGCCGCCTTATTTTTTCCAGCTTCAATAACGCCTAGACCGGCACCTGTAACTGCAGCCCCACCTGCCAGAATTGCCAAAAACGGTATTAGAAAAACAGCCATACTCACGCTCCACTTAAATTGATATTAAAACCACTCTATGACGCCCGTCGAGCACCGACAGACGAGTATTTGCAAGCGAGGTGCTTTACCGGAGGGCGAATGGCGGTGCGTTTTTTGAGTGGTTGACACTAAGTCAACCCCGTATGGAAACGCACGTGGGTAGTCCATTGGCCAGGAGGCCGCTCCGTGGCGCCTGAGATCAATCGTATAGCGAGATCTTGGGATTTAACCGTTCATAGTGTTCCACTTCCTTGCGTAAGAAAGTATCGTCTTTAGGTAGAACAGCCTTCAACTTTTCTATGTACTGGTGGTGAGCATCAGCGAGCGCCAAAGGATCGTCCTTCAAACTCTGCTCTTTGGCTTTGAAATCACGACTCAGTTCCCTGCCTTTGTCTTGGGCTTTAAAAGTCAAACTTTTAATCATCGAGTTTATCTGATCCTCGTCTTGCTTCGGGAATGACCCACGCTGGCGGCCCACATCCCTATATTCTTTTAGCGCATTGATCGCTTGCGGATACTCATTCCGCGCAGCATGCGCTTTATATTTGTCGAAGGCATGATCCAAACGAGGTGTAAACTGATTCCACGTCTTTTCTTTGTTCTGCGCCTCAACTTTTTCATTGGCTTCTTTTGCCTTCACCAGACCCAACACGGTAAGTACAATCGCAACCGGAACAATAGCCATAAGAACCTCACTGTGCCTATATCGTTAGTTTCTAGCCTACGATATCAGTGGCCAGCGAGAGTTCTGAGTTCCCACTACTTACAGGGCAGATGATGACCAAAAGTTTCGACACAGGGAGAAACACACATATAAATTTATACGACTATCAACCTGTCGTTTCGACACCTTATAGGGCGTCGAGTGAGCGGCATTGCACCGCTCACTTAATTCACCAAGCCTTCGTTAATCAACCAAAAGACTTACTTCTTCTTACGCGGCCCCGTATTAAAAACAGGTACTTTACGCACCGGTTTAATCGACGGTTCCGACGGCGCGACCTCCCCGCTGTCCACCCACTTACCCAAATTGCGCTTACCGCCACCGCCACCCGAAGCCTTGGGCTTCTTCGGTTTCTTCGGCTTCTTCACCACCTGCCCACTGGCATCGGTGTCCGGCACGCGGTGCTCCGGCTCAAAATCCGGCTCCATCTTGCGGGTCAGTGTCTGACGCGTGAGCATCTCGATGGCCGACAGCATGTTCACCTCATCGGCACACACCAGGGAAATCGCCTCGCCGGTGTTACCCGCACGGCCTGTACGGCCGATACGGTGGATGTAGTCCTCAGCCACAATCGGCAGGTCAAAGTTAACCACCAGCGGCAAGTCTTCAATATCCAGACCACGCGCCGCCACGTCGGTGGCTACCAGAATCTGCACGTCACTGGACTTGAAGCGGTCCAGCGCACGTTGGCGGGTGGCTTGTGGCTTGTCGCCATGAATGCCGTCGGCGTTGATGCCCAGGCCCTGCAACTTATCCACCAACGCATCCACGCCGTTACGGGTTTTGGCGAACACCAGCACCTGCTTCCAGCGGCCTTTGCGCATCAGGTGCACAAACAACTCTGCCTTGCGCTTCTTGTCCACCGGCACCACCCATTGCTTCACGGTGTTGGCGGCGACGTTGCGCGGGCTGACTTCCACGGTCAGCGGGTCGTTGAGCATCTGCCCGGCGAGCAGGCGGATTTCATCGGAGAAGGTCGCGGAGAACAGCAGCGTCTGGCGCTTTTTCGGCAGCATGCGGTAGATGTTGGCAAGCTCTTCGGAGAAGCCCAGGTCGAGCATGCGGTCGGCTTCATCCAGCACCAGGGTTTGCAGCTGGTTGAGCTTCAGCGCGTTCTGGCGGAACAGGTCGATCAGGCGGCCAGGCGTGGCGACCAGAATGTCGACACCCTTGCGCAGCTTCATCATCTGCGGGTTGATACTCACGCCGCCGTACACCGCGTACGTCGTCAGCGGCAGGTGCTGGGCGTACTCGGCGACGCTGGCGTGAACCTGCTCGGCCAGCTCGCGGGTCGGGCACAGGATCAACGCACGCGCCGAGTTGGCGGCGACTTTCGGCCCTTCCATGGTCAGCAATTGCAGGAGCGGCAGGGCGAAACCTGCGGTCTTGCCGGTGCCGGTCTGGGCCGCGGCCATCAGGTCGCGACCGGCCAGCACCGCCGGAATGGCTTGCGCCTGCACCGGCGTCGGGGTCTGGTAGCCAAGCGTCTCAAGGGCGCGCAGCAAGGGTTCGATCAGGCCAAGGGTGGCGAAAGTCATGTGTTTACCGTAGGAAAAATTCAGCGCATAGGCGTAATGCGCCGCAGTTTACCTTATTTCCGGCTTGGGCTTGGGCTTGCGCCACTGGGGCAGGCTGATCAACAGCACCGCGCTGATGATCACCAGCATCGCCAAGGCTTCTTCCATACCGATGGTTTCGCCGACGAACACAATGCCCAACAGCACAGCCACCGCAGGGTTCACATAGGCGTAACTGGTCGCTGCCGCTGGGCGCACGTGCTTGAGCAGGTACATGTAGGCATTGAAGGCGATGATCGAGCCAAACACAGCCAGATACGCCAAGGCCAGCCAGCCTTCAATCGGCGGGATGGAATGCAGGCGCTCACCGGTCAGCGCACTGCCCACCAACAGCAAGGCACCGGCGATGATCATCTCGGCCGCACTGGCCATGGCGCCCGCCGGCAACGGTAAGTGCCTGCTCCACACCGAGCCGAAGGCCCAGGAGGCAGCGGCGAACAGCAATAACATGGCACCCGTCGGGCTCGACTGCAGGTTGGAACCCATGTTGAGCATGGCAATGCCGATAATCCCCAGCACCACCCCGGCCCACTCCAGGCGAGTATTGCGCGCGCCCCAGAAGTAGCCGCACAGCAAGGTGAACAACGGCACCGTCGCCACCGCCAACGCGGCAACACCGGAGGCAACCCCCGTGTGCTCGGCCACCGTCACCGCGCCATTACCAAAGGTCAGCAGCAAAATGCCGATCTTGGCCGCGGCCTTCCACTGCACCCACGTCGGCGCAGGCGCCCCGCGCCAGCGCAAATAGCCGTACATCGCCAACCCCGCCACCAGGAATCGAATCCCGCCCAACATCAACGGCGGCCAGTATTCCACGCCGATTCGAATCACCAGGTAGGTAGAACCCCAGATCACATACAGCGCAAAAAAAGCGGCGATCAACGGTAAGGGAAAACGACGTGGGCCAGGCATTGGGTAGCTCTGCGGCAGGAAATTGGAGGCTTATTCTAGAAAGGCAGCACGCTAAACATAAGTTACAAAACCTGTTTAAAGCGCCCATACACTTTTCAAAACATGGTTGTGAAGGCTATAACCCGTGCATTCGAAAGCCACGCATTCACGGAGCCTTATCATGGACAAATACGACCGCATGCTCCTCAGCGCCCTGCTCGAAGACGGCCGCGCTTCCTACGCGCAACTGGCCCGCACCGTAAACCTCTCCGCCCCCGCCGTGGCCGAACGCGTGGCCAAGCTGGAAGCCAGTGGTGTGATCACCGGGTATCAGGCCAAGGTGGACCTGTCCAAAATCGGCCTGCCGATTCAATGCACGATTGAACTGCGCTTGACCAACAACGGCAGCCAGAAGGTTTACGACGCCCTCGCGGAAATCCCCGAGCTGACCGAATGCCACCGGGTAACGGGCGACCCGTGCGTGATCATGCAGGCGGCGGTGGGCTCGATGCCGGAGCTGGAGAACCTGATCAATCGGGTGGCTAAGTTCGGGTTCAGCAAGACATCGATTATTTTATCCAGCGCGATAGAGCGGCGAGTGCCGTTGGGGCAGTTGGAAGGGAAAGCCACCTGACACCGATCATTCCCACGCTCTGCGTGGGAATGCAGCCAAGGACGCTCTGCGTCCGCTCTTGAGGTCGTGACGCGGAGCGTCACAGGATGCGTTACCACGCGGAGCGTGGGAACGATCAAACAAGACTTGAGCGCTGAGCAACCAAATCGACAATCTGCTTGATGGTCGTGATGTGATCCCAGTCTTCCTGAGTCGCCTGCAGGTTGAATTGCCACTTAACCTGCATGACAAAGCAGGTCAGATCGTCATCAATGATCTTGAAGTCATGGATGAAATCCGTTTGCTCCGTCACCTCGCTTCGGTCGATAAAGCCAATGATATCGATGAACAGTTGAATCACTTTTTCAGTGATCTCGGCTCGGGTAAGGCTACCTTCCATTTCTTGCCTCATAGGCACATTTGCCAATACTGATTAAGTCAAAAACAGCCAGTCCCGCAGCGACGAAGGGAATACCCCGCCCAATAATGCCAAATACGCGGACGGTGCCAAACGTTGCTTTTGCCACCCTAGCCACTGTCGGTTGCCTGATCAGTGTACGAGGGAAAAAGCGCATTCCAATAAGGCTCGCCAGGTTCGTCGTTTTGCTGGAGCCGACGTGGACCCAAGTCCCCACGGCAATTTTGCTGATGGGTATGCCCGCCGCGCCAGTGAGAACCGTTACCGTCGTCAAGCCGTAGTGTTGCTTTGTGCAGCTCCAGAGCTCGTCAATCGTAGTGCTCGGCACCGAGGTGTCAGCTTGAGCGGGCCTGAGTAACTGGTAACTGGCGCCGTGGGTCCAGCCCGGCGAATGAGGCACAACCATGACTGCCGGGCAGCTTGTCATCGTGTTTCCCAAATGAAACGCCATGCTGGAAGTTGATCCGAGGTCTACGCCATTGCGCTGGAGTTCAGACTGGCTTCGCATGATTGCTGTATGGAGGTCGCTTTCCTGCATGACGTCGTCCTTTTACGTAAATGACAGGCGCAATGTTAGGTCGCCGCGAAGGGCAATAGATGGGTGAAGAAATAAAACAGAAAGGTCCGACGGTGCATTAGCTGATCGACCTACTGACCACTCAGAAAGAGCGTAAAAGGCCCCATAAAAAACTGATGTTTCAGTGGCCAGCAAGACCGATCCCTTTCATTTGCGGGACGTTTCCTAGAGAATTCCGAAGCCTTGCGCCAGTCAGATCAGGTAGCTAGTCTCGCCTCGTCATCGAACAATCGATGACCGGACGTGCAAGTCCGACTCGCGAAGGTGCACAAGCGTCCTACATCTAAATGCCCAGTTTTTATTGACTGGCTTTTTTCTGTTATGGCGGCTGTGCGCTGGAGACCCTCGGGTCTGCCGGGTTTCCTTTGCCCCGGTCTTGCACACCTGCGTACAGCTGCCACCCTCATTCGCGTGCAAGCGAACGGTGACGGCCTCTTACTTCAGAGGAATTACACCATGGTCAAAGTCACCCCCGATCCACCCGACTTCCTAAGCGAAGACGCCCTGCTCAACCGCCGAGCCATCGACTACTACCTCAAAGCCTGCGCCCCGGATGCGCCCAATTTTGTGCTGAATGACAACCTGAGCTTCGAAGACGCCCTGGCCCATGCGGCGGATTTGCTGCATTGCGCGGTGGAGACGGCGCACTCGTCGGCTGAGGCGATGAATGCGCAGCAGCGGGCGGTGATGCATTTGGTGGGGATGGCGAAGGAGGTGGTGAATCGGGCGTTGGCGTGTGTGCAGCCTCGATAGCCAACCGCCGATCGTTCCCACGCTCTGCGTGGGAATGCAGCCAAGGACGCTCTGCGTCCGCTCTTGAGGTCGTGACGCGGAGCGTCACAGGAGGCGTTTCCACGCAGAGCGTGGGAACGATCATCGCAAGTGTTAGAACCCGCGATGCTTCTTCAAATGCTCATTGATCTTCGCTGCCGGCACTTTCTGCAAAGTGCACAGCAGGTCGTGGGACAGTTCGCGCAACCCATGCGTACCGCGCAGTTGCTCGGCCAGATGCGCTGTGAGGTTGGCCGCCATCTCCGCATCCGCCATCGCCCGGTGAGCCTTGCCGGTGTGGGGCAGTTGGGCGAACGAATTCAACGTGCCGAGCTTGTGGTTGGGCGCCGAAGGCATCAGCCGGCGCGCCAATAGCAGCGAGCAGGCGAATTTTTGCAGGCGGGTGCGGCGGATCAGGCCCAGTTCGAAGTCCCAGAACTTCTGGTCGAACGCGGCGTTGTGCGCCAGCAGTGGCGTGGTGCCGACGAATTCATTCACTTCGTTCATCACCCGCTCAGCCGGTGGCGCGCTGCGCAGCATGGCGTTGCTGATGCCGGTGAGTTGCTCGATGAAGCCCGGCACGCGCACGCCGGCATTCATCAGGCTCTGGTAGCGGTCCACGATCTGGCCGCGCTCAAGGATGACCACCGCGATTTCCGTGGCCCGGCAGTGGCTGCTGGGGGTGATGCCGGTGGTTTCAAAGTCGATGACCGCTATACGTTCCAAACCTGTTCCAACTCCGTCTAACCATTGACTTATTTGAGCAGCAACGCGCCTTCGATCGGCACGTAGCGGCTGGCGGCGCGTATCAGTGAGTTGGCCGTCAGCCCCGGCACGCCGTAGGCAACGGCCTCGACGCCATGCTTTTGGATGATGCGTTCGAGCAGCATGTCGAAATCGCCGTCGCCGGAGGCCAGCACCACTTCGTCGACGTGGTCGGCGGCGTCCATGATGTCGAGGGTGATGCCCACGTCCCAGTCGCCCTTGGCCGAGCCGTCGGCGCGCTGGATGTACGGCTTGAGTTTTACCGTAAAGCCCAGGTTGCGCAGGATCTGCTGGAACTGCTGCTGTTTGCTGTCGCCACGGTCGATGGCATAGGCATAGGCCTCGACGATCTGCCCGCGCGAACTGATGTCAGCCCACAGCGCTGCATAGTTGAAGTGGCAGCCGTAGGCTTGGCGCACGGTGTAGTAGAGGTTTTGTACATCGGCGAACACCGCAATTTTCTTCACCGCACTTCCTCATGACAGCCAGGCGCCAACGCCCGGAAAGGCGCCAGTATGCCAGCCATGGGAAAGTTTCAGCGAAAAATCAGCCCGGGGCGACGAAGCGCCCCGGTTAAGTGCGGGTCAGACGAAGGAGTCGTCGTCGCCAAAGGAGGAGGAATCGTCGGAATAGTCGTTGTCGGCGAAGCTGTCCGAGGCGTTGTCGCTGCCCCAGCTGTCATTGCCGGCAAATTTCTGGTCGTCATTGCCCCAGTTGCCGTTGTCACTGGCCGGCGCCGGCTCTTCGCGGATGATCTCTTCCACGACCTGCGGCTGTTGCGAGTTGTGGTTGAACAGGCTGCTGATACCTTGGGCCAGCATCACACCACCGGCCACGCCAGCAGCGGTTTTCAGCGCGCCACCGAGGAAACCGCCACCCATCGGAGCGGCTGGCGCTTGCTGTGGCTGTTGATAGTTCTGCTGCGGCGCGCCGAAGTTTTGCTGGGGCGCAGGCTGGCCAAACTGAGGCCGCGCCGGTTCACGCCAGCCACCGCCCGACGAAGACGCCGGAGCGCTTTGTGCGGGCTGCGCGTCGCGAGAACTGCCGCCGCCAAAGATGCTCGACAGGAAACCACCGCTGCTCGGCGCAGGTTGTGCGGCCTGAGACTTGGTTTGCTGCAACTCATCCTGCAACTGCTGGATCTGCTGCGCCTGTTGCTTGTTTTGCGCGTCGAGGCTCTTGATCGCGTGTTCTTGCACCAGGATCGACTGGGTCATGTAATACCCGGCGGCCGGCTGGCGCGTCATGTGCTCCTTGATCCGCGCTTCGGCCAGGGCGTCGCGGGGGGCTGAGTCCGTTTCGGCTTGTTGCAACCGTGAAAACAGTCCATCGATCAGGGTTTGCTCTTCGCTGTTCATGGCGACCTCGTTAGATTGCCGGTAGAAATCATGGGCCTGCCTGTCATCAAGCAAGCTACGCCTCAGTTATGGGGCTCTTGGCCGACGTTTCAATGGTCTTTACGCAAGGTTTACGTTTGCTTACGCCCGGCAATGATCGGTTAAAGTGTTGGCCTTGCTTTTAGGCCTGTGATGAACCTGATGAATCCGTTAGACGTATTGCGCGACTCCTTCCGTTTCACCCAATGCAACCTGGGCGCCATCGTCCAGCTGTGCCTGCCGTTGGTGATTCTCGAAGCCTTCCTGCAACAGGTACTCGACCGCACGCTGGGCCCGAATGCATTCCCCGGCTCGCCCATGGTGGCGGGGTTGTTGGTGTACCCGCTGTACACCGGCGCCTTGATCCTGTTTCTTGATGCGCGCACCCGTGGCGAGTCGCCGCGCACTAAAGATGTGTGGGCGCTGGCGCTGACCCTGTGGCCACGGTTCGCCCTGCTGACGGCCATCTGCACGCTGCTGCTCGTGTTTGCGTTTTCGTTGTATTACCTGCCGGGCCTGTGTCTGATGGTCATCCTGGCGTTTGCTGAGTACCTGTTGGTGCTGCGCGGCATGTCGGCGCTGGAGGCGATGAAAGAAAGTGTGCGCCTGACACGAGGGCACTTCTGGCAAATTCTGGTGTGCCTGCTGTGCGTAATGACGCCGCTATTGCTGCTCAAGGGGGCCAGCGAGGTGGCGTACCCTGATCCCGCGCCGTTGCTGGGCCTGCTGATCGACAGCGCCCAAAGCTTCCTGCAACTGTTTACCAGCGTGGTGTTGTTCCGTTTATTCATGCTGATCGGTGGCGATGCCGACGCGCGGTGATATGCTCCGTGCCACTTCTGAAACGCTATAAGCCGAGCCGATGACCCGTTTATTGCGCATCACCCTGTTGAGCCTGTTGATCATCGCGGGCCTGCTCACCGCCTTGATCTACAGCCTGAGCTGGCGCCCCGCCGACAAAGAAACTCTGCCCGTGAGCTGCGTGGCGCCGCGTGCACCGACTTTGCTGCCGGGGCAGGCACTCAAGGTGATGACCTGGAACGTGCAATACCTGGCCGGCAAGAACTACGTGTTCTGGTACGACACCGCCGACGGCAGCGGCCCGGACGACCGCCCCACCGTGGAAGACATGGCCTCCAGCCTTGACGAAGTGGCGCGGGTGATTCGCGACGAACAACCCGACATCCTGCTGCTGCAGGAACTCGACGAAAACGCCAAGTCATCGCACTACCAGGACCAGATCGCACTGCTGCAAGAGCGCCTGGTCGATCTCTACCCGTGCAGCGCTCAGGCCTTCGACTGGAAAGCCGACTTTGTGCCCAACCTGCATATCTTCGGCAGCGTCGGCCGCAAGCTCGTGACCCTCAGCCGCTACCAGATCGAACACGCCGAACGCCTGCAACTGCCGGTATCCCCGACCAACGTCATCAGCCGCCAGTTCCAACCTAAACCCGCGTTATTGCTGACCTACCTGCCGCTGAGCGATGGCGGCCAACTGGCCGTGCTCAATACCCGCCTGGATGGCGACAGGCCAGGGCGTTCGGCGGTGCAAGAACAGGCGAAAGCCACGGTGAAGCTGCTGGATAAGTTCGAAGGCCGTGGCACGCCCTGGCTGATCGGCGGGGATTTCAACTTGCTGCCTCTGGGGCAATTCCTGCGTTTGGATGCGGAAAAGCGCGGCCAGTATTCACCGGACAGTGAGCTGCATCTGCTGTGGGACAAATACCCGATGATCCCGAGTAACAGCGAGTCCAGTGGGATTGACCGTGAGAAATGGCTGACGCACTTTCCGAATGACCCGAGTGTGGAGGGTCCGGATCGTACGCTGGATTATCTGTTCTACAGCCCACGCATCAAGCGGGTGGAGGCTAAAGTGCGGCAGGCGGATACGTTGCGCATCTCCAACCACCTGCCAGTAATTGCGCGCTTCCTGCTGCCGGCCGCGCAATAACCCACACCACAAAACTCAAGGTGTGTGGGCCAGCTCCCACAGTTGATCTGCATCGAGGCTACTTGCGCGGTTTGATCCGGGCCGTCGCTTCCGCCACCAACGGATCATCCGGCCAGTAATGTCCCGCATCGTAATTCAGTTCTAGACATTGATACGAATGCCCCCTCGAAAATCATGGCATGAGGCTTTAAGCAGGTTGACACCTCTTGACTGTCAATCCCTGCGCACATGCTTGACACAAATTTTCCTGCCGCAACCACAGATTGACAGCCCTAGACGAAACACCGCCTAAAAACGCCTTCGAAGATTGACACCTGCCTCGATCAGTGCGCGGTGACTTCCCTAGACGCTCAATCGCGGACGAACTCATGGCTCAGCGCTGAATCTCCACCACGAATTGGCCGCTACGGGCAGCGCAGTAGTCGCCCTTCACGATAAAGCACTCGATGGTGTGAGTGCCCGCATAACCTGCCTGCTCCTCCTTCCATAGGCTTTCCATTTCGGTTGTGGAACTCTCAAAGCTGCCTCGAAGATCTTTCGAGTTTGCAGCCTCACGCCCAGTGTTTACCACCTGCCAATACACAGTGAATGGAGGTGTCACGTCTGTCGATGCAATGAACTCGAGAGTAGAACCTTTACGAATAGGCCGCCCGCTGGACACGAGCAGGGTACGGAACCCATTCAAGGATGACCGAGCTAAGATCGTAACCTTTCCATCAAGGATTTTCGGCCACGTGGTCGGTTTTCGGTGTGGCGCATCAGCAATGCCTTTGGGTCGGATTTTTGCGCTTGGCTATCGACCTAACAACTGCGGATTGGCTCCTGGTATGTGCTGCGCGCTCAACCAAAGTGCGACCCATGCGAGGAGCAAGAATATCCATAACCGCGTCCATGTCGCTCAGTTGCACAGCCTGGGAGAAATCCGACCTTGCCATCTCTAGCCAATCATAAATCCTTGCTTTAGTTCCGGTTCGTGCTCCCAACTGTCGGCAAAGTTTTCACGAGGATTAGATGGGTTCTCAATCCAGCACACGCCATCCTTTTCTCGAATGTACTTATCCATTGAGCTGAGGATGGATAACAGTGCTCCACTGACTGAACCTCCCTGGTTGTAAGCCTGGGCAGCAAGAGTGCTGATGATAGAGGACGGTCGACCATCCTCTACTTCTGAGAAGCACATGTCGCGATGGCGCTTCAGCAGTTGAATGGCGGCCGGTAAAGGCGTTTTAACTCATTAAAAATAGTCAGAAGCCGTTTATCTACCGAGCGTCGCCCTATTTGTTTATTCCTACCGAAGGAAAAGACACTTACTCTACTTGATACATACATTTTAGCATTGGGTAATTGGAGTTATAAAAACAGCGCATGAAAGCTCTGTTGGCACGTAACTCCAATTAGCAAAATTTGAGACAGTTCTTAGATCGCCATCACAACAGTCAGTGTATTTTTGCAGGCACTACAAATTATTGAGCACCGCCGTCATGACGCACTCAAATTTCGCTACCCGCCCAATGAGATTGTTAATCGCCGACCATGATTCTACACGACGTGTCTCTGTCGAAAAAATACTGGCTATATTAGGCTACTTCAGGGTTTGCCCTACAAAATCCTTCGATGAGCTAACCGCCCTCACACATTTCAGCCCAGACTTATATGATCGCTTCGACCTATTAATTATTAACGCAGAATTAATTTCAGCGGCAGGGCTAGACACGGTGGACTTCTGTGTAAATAACGCGTGTCTACGGCACGTACTCATCTATGACTCGAAGGCGGCGCCTGACACGCCTAAAACTTTATCTAAACGGCCCAACCATCAGGTGCGACTGATTGAAACCATTAGCTACGACGCACTGGTGGACTTTCTAAAATTAATAGATAAAAACCACCATTTTTAAAAATCAAATTTCACTCCCATCGCATGACTTAAAGCCCACGCAAGCTTAAGGCCCGTACGCGAGAAAACGGCAACGCCACTTACCCACCCAAACAACCTTTACAATGACGAATGGAATACAAAAATGAACAATCGGATTCTTATAGTGGATGACCATCCCGTCATTCGCATGGCCATTCAATTAACCTTGGCCAGCGAGGGATATAACGTAATAGGGGAAGCGGACAATGGCGCTGACGCGCTTGAATTGATTAAGAAGTTTTGCCCTTCAACACTGATTCTAGATATTGGGATTCCCGTCATCGACGGACTAACGGTTATCAGAACAATCGCGCAAAAAAAACTACCCGTAAAAATTGTCGTATTAACCGGCCTGCCATCAAGGCATTTAGCATGGCGGTGCCGAAAAATGGGGGCTCATGCTTTCCTCAGCAAACAAACTCAGTACTCTAAATTGGTTGACGCTGTCCGGACCGTCCAGAACAACAAACAATACTACCCTGACATCCCTTGCCCTGAGGAACGTCCAGAGTGCACCACGCATGAACATGAACAACTACAGCGCTTATCGGCCTGCGAATTTCGAGTCATGCAGCAACTACTGCAAGGCGTGAAAAACAAAGATATTGCGAGCGCAATGCTATTGAGCCCTAAGACCACAAGCAATTACAAAACAAGAATATATCAAAAGCTTCAAATCGATAACTTAATAGACTTGCACTCAATAGCGAAACGAAACGATTTAATTTGACTCACCCCAAAAGCTACAAACCTTTCAATTGAGACTGCATCTTAAAAAGCTCCGTATCACTGCGAATTCCTAACTTTCTGAACGCCGCTTGTTTTTGCCCACTGATCGTTTTGTTGCTACGTGAAAATTTTATAGCTACTTGGGAAACCGACAAACCGTCTAGGCAGCAACGCAACACCTCGCGCTCTCTGGGAGACAGCTCCGAACAACGTGCCAGCGCCTCATCCCCGTTAAAGATAGTATCGTCCTCTGCCAATTTCGGCGGACTATGCAGCGCCTCAGCCACTGCCGGCGCCAAGTACATTCGGTCAGAAGCGACCATACGAATGGCTTTCAAAAGCTCTTCGGTTTCTTGTGATTTGCCCACAAAGCCATTTGCCCCCGCTCGAATGCAGATGTTGACCGTTGCAGCCCTTTCCGCCGACGAAAAAATCACAATTCGCAAATCGGGATGACGCGTACGGAGCGTTTGTATCAAACGAAGGCCATCGATCTCCCCCTCACTCAATTGATAATCGAGTACCAGCAAATCTGCCGATTGGGCGCGTAAACCCTCAAATAAATCGCGGCTGGTGGTGTAAACGCCAGCTCCCTTAAAGTCTGCCTCCAGCGACAGGCGAACCTTCAGCGCCTCACGAATCATTGCATGATCATCTAGGAGGGCGACTCGCAACGGTGACATTACAGACCACTTCATGATGGAACTCCTATTAGCAGCAGGGTGGGAAATATCCCGCATCACAAAAAAACAGCTCCACGTTACCCGAACTTTTTCCCCAAAAAAATCCCCGGTTCATGGCGTTCTTCTTAACTATAATCCGCTTCGCCTTACCAATGCTTGCGCATCAAGTAAGCGATCCGTTTTTTGAGACATATCTCATTGTCATGCGCTGGCGCTGGTCATAATTGCCATATAGCCTTCGGACTCATACAACGATCAAAAGAACGACTGGATTTCTTAACAATCTCCAGAACGGATCACTCTTTGTCATTGACGGCGCCTGACATCGGCTAAGCCGATAGAACTAGTGCTACGACCGCTGCGTCCGGGCAGCACGCTGCACGCACTCTATTTGTGATGACTACGGCTTAGAACTCATTCTCCCGTCAGCGGTTACCCGATATAAACTGATCGGTGATGCTTGCCCCCGTGCCGATTGCTCAGGGCCACACCTCCAGCGCTTCAAAGAACTAGAAGATCATGAAAATACTACCTATACGTCGCTGGCCTATCGCCCTGTCCCTGTTGGGGTTGCTTGTCACCCCCTCGCTCGCCTTTTCCGCCTCAGAAGTAAAACTCCTGGTGCGTACTCCGATAACAGCTCCCAACATCGCCTTTGACGCCAAAACGAAAGCATGGCTCGATAGCAAGCCGCAGATCCGCGTCGCATTTTGGGGTGGCGCTCAACCTCCTTTACATATTGGATTCGAACCCGACACCTTCGAAGGGGTCACGGCCGACGTTCTGGCACTACTGCAGCAGATGTTGGGAGTCCCCATACAAATGCGACGGTTTGCCAACAGAGCAGATGCGCAGCAGGCAATGGCAAGAGGCCAGGTTGACGTATTGGCGCTAAACGACGTTACGGCGCCTGAAAGCCCCTTCTTCAAGCCCAGCGTGCCCTATCTCCTGAATCGCAAAGTGACTATTCGTCGCATTAACGGCCCCGTCACACCGGGTAAAGATCTCCATGAACAACGCTTAGCTTATATCGCCACCACTGACGCGCACGTCAAGCGTATTCAAGACCAATTTCCCCACAGCAAACTCGTGCGGTATGTCAACCATCTGAATGCGCTCACCGGCCTTGCGTATGATCAAGTCGATGCCTTTCTCACCAACGCAGTCACCGCAGAGTTTTTATTATCGAGCTTCACATCCAGTAATTTCTACATCGCTGATGATAAATCAGGCCCACGCGTGGCAGACATCAACTTTGATGTCAGTACGCAACAACCACAATTATTAGAGGCGATCAATCACTCACTGATGGCCATCCCGGTCGCGGACATGCTACGCATCACAGCAAATTGGGGGCTCAGTAATAACTTCATCGTTGCTCGTAAATCACTGGTTTTGACCGATGAGCAAAGAAGGTGGATAGCCGAAAATCAAAAACTCAAGGTTGTAGTAACAGGTTCCTACTCGCCACTGACATTTTTCGATGACCGGAATCGCTTCAACGGACTCAGCGCTGATATGCTGAAGTTAATTACACGATTGACCGGCTTGGAATTCGAGGTGGTTCGTAGCGATAGCATCAGTGATATGGTCGTTAAACTACAAGATCGGAAAGTAGATTTAATCGCATCGCTTAGCATCAGTGACTTTCGACTTGAGCGTAATCAGTACACTCGGCCTTACCTGATCACTCCTTTTGTGGTGGTTACTCGGCGCGCCCAAGCAGACATCAAAAGTTTAAGCGAGCTGAATGGACTACACCTGGCCATACCTTGGGGGAACCCACTGAGTCAAATGGTTCAGGACGAACTCCCTGGAATCACTGCAGTAAAAGTACATAACGCCACCGAAGGCCTTGAAATGCTGGCCGCCGGGAAGGTAGATGGCGCTGTTCATACCTTGTTTGGCGCCGAATACTTTATCAACCACCATTTTCAATCTGACCTGCAAATTGCTTCAGTCATTGGGGCTCGACCAGCCAAAGTAGCCATGGCTGTGGGGCCAGACAAGCAAATTCTGAAGGACATAATTAATACCGCTCTGCTTGAAATTACCCCCGAAGAATATCGGGCAATGGTTGATCGCTGGGATGGAAAAAAGCTTCCGGCAGTGGCCAGCGCCTGGAACAACTATAAAGATGTCGTTTATATTGTCATTGCAGGTTCAATCTTATTTGGCTTGGCGTTCCTGATTTGGAACCATTATTTAAAAATTAACATACAGAAACGCCAAAAAGCTGAACGAGAACTTGAAGACCAGTTGCAATTTACCCGCACACTGGTGGAGGGGGCGCCGGTGGTACTTTATGTTCGAGATAGCCTAGGGCGCCTTCTTCAGTGCAATCAGGCTTATTTGGATTTTTTTGACAGGTCTCGTGAACAAATTATCGGTACAACCCTGATAGAAAGTCAGACATTTAGCGCAGACTTTAATGTGCAATACCATAACCTATACCTTGAAACATTGAAAAGTGGCCAGCCGGTGTTTACCGACATCGATGTTGAGGTCAATGGAAACAGGCACCGTGTTTATCATTGGACGTTACCCTTCCATAATTCCAACAGCCAATACATTGGTATTATTGGTGGCTGGCTCGACATTACAGAACGTGAGCATTTGATCGAGAAGTTAAACCTTGCAACGGATGCAGCGATAAGCGCAAACCGCTCGAAATCAGCATTCCTGGCGAGTATGAGTCATGAAATCCGCACGCCGGTCAGCGCCCTGGTTGGTTTGATAGAGCTGATGCGTTTAGAGGGGGTTAATTCCAACCAGATAGAGGAGAACCTGGAAGTCGCGCATCAGTCCGCGCAGTCTCTGCTTTCATTGATCGGAGATATCCTCGACCTGTCCAAAATTGAGGCCGGTGAAATGGCGCCCTCACCACAACCGACGGATCTGAACGAAATGGGTCGGTCGATATTTCGCCTATTCGAAACCAATGCGCGCAAGAAAAATCTCGACTATCGACTGGTCATGGAGGTTCAGAACCACGGCATTATGATTGATGGTCTGATGCTCAATCAGGTAGTGGCTAATCTCTTGAGCAACGCAATCAAATTCACGGAGCAAGGCAGTGTCCAGCTATTGTTGCGCGAGCTTCCGAGTGAATTAGCTCCGGGCCGTGCAAGGTTTGCCATTCAGATAAGTGATACCGGAAAAGGCTTGAGTGAGTCGCAGCGACAGGAGATTTTTGAGCCCTTCGTACAAGCTGAACCGCAGGCGCATCGAGCGACAGGCACAGGCCTGGGGCTGAGTATCTGTGCCAGCTTGGCAAAACTATTGGAAGCACAACTAACCGTCGATAGCCAAATGGGACTGGGTTCGCGGTTTACCTTGGTGTTCGAAGCAGATTTGGTGGCGCTCACCGAGCCCCCTACTGCCCCTGAAGCCGAATCTCAATCGACCCATAAATTGAGAATTCTAGTGGTGGAAGACCATGCAGCGAACCGACTTCTACTCTGTAGGCAGCTGGAGTATCTGGGACATGAAGCTTTACCGTGTGAAGATGGTGAAACAGCTCTTGCCCAGTGGGTGAACGCAGAGCCACCATTCGATTTAACGATCACCGATTGCAACATGCTTCGTATGGATGGTTATGAGCTGAGCAGATCGATACGTGACGTAGAACAACAGAGGGCGCTGAGTCCGCATCCTATTTTCGGCCTGACTGCCAGCGCCCAGGCAGAAATCATCGACCGATGCCTTGCGGCAGGCATGACCCGATGTCTGTTCAAGCCAATCAGTATAGAAACACTGACTGTGTTGATTGTTGAAGTGGAGCAAAGCACCAAGCGGCGCGCGCAGGCCGCGACCAACAGCGGGAGCGAGCTTGATAAAATCCGGCTTCTGAGCCCTGAATCCTACGGCCCACTGGTAAATGAGTTGGTGCGCACTCATCGCGAAGAGGGGCAGGAGCTGGAGCGTTTAGCGAGCCTCGACGATATAGCTGGATTGGTCAGAGTCGCTCATAAAATTCGTGGTGGAGCACAATTGGCTGGCGATGATGCGTTGGCGCAAGCATGTCGTGTTATTGAGCAGATTGCCTGTGAAGTAGGCGCCCCGGAATATGACGGCCACGTCGAACATGTATTGGTTTGCCTCCAGGCTCTTGAGGAACGATTGCTGCAAGATCTTGGCACCTCCTAATGGCCTCACAGCAAGGCGTGGGGACGTCTCCGGAACCCAGGCGATTTAACATGAATGTTGAAAGCTTTGAGACGAATCTCATATCCGGATTAATGACTTTTAAATAGCCTATAAGTCCACTTACTTTGGTGCACTTACCTTATGAAACGCACGACAAAAAATATTGCTCTGGCCCTCGGCATAACCGCACTCGCGACAGCATCCTTGCCAACAATGGCAAATACTGTTGATCTGCGCGTTAGTGGTACTATTACGCCGACCGCATGCCTAGTTAACTTAGGGGGTGGCGGCATCATTGACTATGGCGTTATCAAGCCTGACGCATTGTCATCGACCGACTATACCGTCCTTCCAGTAATGTCTCTCCCAATTAGTATCACTTGCGACGCGCCTGTGAAGGCGGCTTTGCGAACCAAGAGTGATCGACCTAATACTGCGGCGGGAGCAGTATATGAAGGTCCTTCGGGTGCTGCTATCCCCCCTACCACCGTGCTATTGTTCAGTACCGCCAGGGTTCCTGTAGCAGGTCTGGGGTTAGATGGTACTAACAGAATTGGGGGCTACGGCGCTCGGTTTACTAATCCCTCAGCAGACTCGGTCACTGTAGCTAATATTCATAGAAATGGCGCTCACAACCCTTGGGTCGCAAGCAGCGGATTTATGTTTCAGCAAGATTCTTTCCGAGAAATATCGTGGGCTACTACTGGCGGTACAGCGCCTGCAGATTTCACCGTTATCTCAGGTGATCTTGAAGTTCAGGCTTACCTAAACAAGACCAGCGAGCTGGACATGACCAAACCAATCGCTCTGGACGGTTCGTCCGTCATCGAACTGGTTTATTTGTAATTCTCCTTGCCTCTTGGTCGGGCCGCCAGGCCCGACTACTTGATCGTCCGTTATCTTCAACCTCTTATGTATCTTAATTAGTTTATTTAAACTAGACGGTAATCAACCATGAAGCGTCCCTCTTTCTTAAAGGCCGGGGCCACTGCCCTGTGGCTGGCATCTACTGCTGCCCATGCAACGGGCGTGCACCCTGAGACCTCAGTGGTGATTGTTGAACAGTCGGATGGCGAAAGTGCCATCAACGTAAAGAACACCGATGCCTTCCCGGTATTGTTGCTGACCACATTGATCGACATACCCGACGACCCCGAAAGTTTGTTGATCGTTACACCGCCCGCAGCTCGCGTTGAGCCGGGCAAGACTCAGCGTGTTCGTTTCATCATGACCACTAAAGAGCCCCTGAAAACCGAGAGACTAAAACGCGTCACGTTTGACGGCGTACCTCCCCAGCAAAAAGACCAAAGCGTCGTTCGCACCACGGTGCGCCAGAACTTGCCCGTCATTATCCGCCCTGCTGGATTGGAAAGAGACCTTGCCCCTTGGAAACATCTGACCTGGAAGTTGCAGGACAACAGCCTGACCGTCAACAACCCATCACCTTACGTCGTGCGTCTGGGACAAGGCGTGCAAACCCTTCCGGATAACACCTCTTGGATCCTGCCAAACGCCTACGTGCTTCCTGGGCAAAGCCTGACTGTTAAGCCCGAGAACGGCAAAACAGTGGGAGCAGCCCAACAGATCCGCATATCACCCGCTACGACCTGGGGTTACACCGTCGACACCTACGACGCGACTCTGAGCCAGTAAAGGGGTATTCAGTGCAACAGCCGTATCACCACAACTTCACGAAGTGTCCTCAGAACTGTGTACTCTCGCTCGCTTTGTTAGCAGCCATTGTCGGGGCACCCAAAGCCTATGCAGCAGACAACCCTCATCAGGCATTCGAAACTGAGTTTGACACTCAGGCAATCAACTCACGGGGCGTCGACCCCTCACTCGCTGAGTTGTTTCGTCATGCGCCTCGTTTTCTGCCTGGCGAGAACTCGGTGACGTTGACAGTGAACGGCAGTGCACGTGGAAAAATCACAGCGCGTTTTGATAACAACGGACAACTGTGTGCTGACAAAAGCTTTCAGAAGCAAGCTGGATTATTGTCCCCTCCCGGCTTTAGCGAAGAGATCGCCTGCTTCGATCTAAAAACCGCCTGGCCGCAAACTGAGCTCAATCTCGATCCGGGAGCAGGTCGGGTTGATCTGGTGCTTCCACTGCAGGCCGTCGCCAATCCTGGAACCAAAAGTGGCAATTGGAATCACGGTGGCGTTGCGGGGATGCTCAACTATGAAGGCCAATACCTGGACTCCGCCGGCTCCACAGCAGGCGTAACCTTCATGCAACTGGGGAGCGAAGCCGGACTCAATGTCAACGACTGGATTATCCGTAGTCGTCAGACATTTTCACGCTTTAACGGTGTGGACACGATGCGGCATCAGTCCGCTTATGCTCAGCGCACCTTTACTGGTTCCAAACAGGTGCTTCAAGCGGGGCAGGTCAGTCTGTCCAATTCCATGTTCGGTACCGGTCAGGTGATGGGCTTTCAAATGTTTCCCGAGGCTGCACTCCAAGGCACTCGTGGAGGCCCTGGATTAGTAGAAGGTATTGCCGATAGCCAGTCGGTGGTTGAAATTCGCCAGTCTGGCGTACTGGTGCACAGCACCACAGTTCCGGCCGGCCCCTTCCGGCTGCAGGGCTTCTCGCTGCTCAACACCCGGTCGGATCTGGAAGTCACGCTGACGGGTAGCAATGGTGAAAGACGGCAGTTCACCGTGCCGGCTTCCGCCTTGCTGCTCAACGGTAACGCGGTAGCGCCAGGCCTTTCCTTTGGTGTCGGTAAGCTTGATCAGGAAGGCAGTAGCGAATCGCCCATACTCGCGACTATTGCCAATGGCTGGGTATTGAATCCGCACGCCACGCTCAATGCCGGCCTACTGGGCTCAACCCCTTATCGCGCAGGTGCCATCGGCCTCGACACCCAGCCTTGGGACTCTACGTTGCTGTCGCTGCAAGGCACATTTTCGGAGGATGCCACCCACGACTTCCGGGGGGCGTCGCTCACGGCTTCATTGACCCACAACCTGAGCGAGCGTATCAGCGTGAGCGTCAACGCCAGCCAGCAAACCGACGGTTATCGCGAGCTCAGCGATGCCCTGCAGGATGATGACCTTGAGAGCACTCTTGGGCGCAGCCTTAAACAGGTCGGTGTAGGTTTGGGTTGGTCGACACAGTCGCTCGGTAGTCTGTCGCTCTCAATGGCACGCAGCACGGACTTCAACGGTGATAGCACGGACTATATGCGCGGCGGCTGGAGTAAGCAGTTTGGCCAAGTGTACGTCGGTGCCACCCTGGAGCAGGACACGGGCACGTCGACCACTGATCCCGACACCCGCTTTTACCTGACAGCCAATATTCCCTTCGGCAGCCGCAGTGTCAGCAGTTGGGTCAGAACTGCCAATAACAGCAGCCGTGCAGGGGTGCGATACAGCGACCGTTCCAGCCGGGATCGGGGCTGGAGCCTATCGAGTGAACAGGACTTTCTTAACCAGCGCACCTCAACCAGCGGCGCCATGGATATGGTCACGCCGGTCAGCCAGCTCAGTGGCAGCCTGAGTCACGACTCCGATAACTACAGCTCTTGGTCGGCCCGCGCCACAGGTGCAGTGGTAGCACACGATAACGGGTTTACGCTTTCACCCTACCGCGTAGGAGATACCTTCGGCATCGCCAAGGTTGGCGAAGAAGGAGGAGTAAAGCTCGACACGCCATCCGGCCCAACTTGGACTGATTCAGACGGGTACGCGGTTTTGCCTTCACTCAGCGGCTACAAGCGCTCTTCCATTCAGGTAGACACCCGTAGCCTGGCGAAGAATGTCGACATCGCCAACGCTTACCAGGAAACAGAAGCCGCACGCGGTTCAGTGAACTACATCAATTTTGACGTGGTGCGTACGCGCCGGGTTCTGGTGGATGTCAAGGATGGTCAAGGTAAACCGCTACCACGTGGAGCCAGTGTTTTTAATGAAGCCGGCGATTTCGTAACTGTTGTGGGTGAGAAAGGCAGCGTATTCATTTCCGATGCCGGCAATGGAGGGACGCTGGAAGTGCAGAACTCGGGTAATACCCTTTGCACACTCTTCCTCGCATTGCCGGAGACGGTGAATGGGAATGAACTGTACGAAACCGCCAGCGCGCGATGTCGCTGATAGGAGAACCTGATGAAAATGCTCTTTGTCCCGCTGGTACTAGGATTGGTCTTTGGTCAGTACGCGGAGGCGCACTCGCAATTGATCGGCGAAGCGCCTGGCATCCCCCCTACGCTGCCGGTTGATAGCCGCTGTAGTTTGACCTTGGGAGGCGGTGTCGTTGATTACGGCACCCTGTCACGCTGGCAACTACAGGACGCGCAAACAGGCCGCAACAACGTCACATTCGGCAAGCGAACGGTGTCGCTCAACGTGGCTTGCCCCTACACCCAGAGAATGCTCTTAACGCTGCGCGGGGAGCGTAGCGTCAGAGGGGATTTTCGTTATGGCAAACGCGGCAGCATGATAGTTCGGTTGTTTGACGCTCAAATTGACGGCACAAGCGTACTGATAGCCAGCGCCACGCCCGACGGGATTATCAATGGAACGTCGGGCGACTCGGCCCTGCTCCGACCCGGCGAGAGCTTTGCTGCCATTTCTGGCGGCCAGCTTGCCAAGGGAAAGACCTTCACTGCGCGCTTGGAAATAGACCCAACGCTGCCGGAAGCTGATGCGCGGGTCTCTACACATGAGATTAACGAAGCCACCCTGACGATTGAGCTGATGAACTGAAGTAGAGAGGTTGAACAAAATCGAAGACTGACCTTTCGGCTAGATAGATAATTTTATTTACCGAGACGTGTCCTGCCCTTTATGAATCTCTTGGCGTTGCTAACGCCTTTAACTTTGTAAGCAAATATGCTCCACCGCACAGTCGTTTGTGATGCAATCCACTCCGTCACTAACCCTATATCGGCAGACGCGGTGGTTGCAGTTGCACACCGCAGGTGCCAACCCACTGCGCCAAGGTCGAGCGCGGGATGGCGAGGCCGTGATGCTGAGGTTGTCACGATTAATCAACCTCCACCCAGGCTTGAGCCATCAGGCTCGGTGCACCCATCGGCTATCTAGGTACCTCGCGGCTTAGCCCTAGCGGTGGCTTGCGCAATCAAGGGGTCATCAGGCCAAAAATGCTTGGGGTATCTACCTTTGAGGTCTTTCTTAACTTCGTCATACGTCGACTTCCAGAAGTTTGCTAAGTCCTGGGTGACTTGCACAGGACGTCGCGCCGGCGATAACAAATGGAGCTTGAGTACCTGCCGTCCGTTGGCAATTCGCGGCGTGTCTGCAAGGCCAAACAACTCCTGGAGTCTCACAGCCAATATGGGAGGACGCTCGCTGTAGTCGATTCGAATGTTCGATCCAGAAGGCACACCAATCGTCTGAGGTGCCTGTGCCTCGAGTTGCTGCGGCAACGGCCACGGCAAAAGGGTGCGCAGAATTGATGGCAGGTCGATCTGCCCAAAGTGGCTTAGCCTGGTTACCTTCGCAATGTAGGGGCCAAGCCACTCCCCTAAAGACTCCAGAAGCACCTGGTCACGAAGATCTGGCCAATCACTTGCGCTCCCCTTCTCCAAATCCAGATCCCGCAGAAGCGCTACACGCGCTTGCCACTGGCGTAACTCTGGAGTCCAAGGTAAGAGTTCAATTCCCTTGCGACGGATGTAATTGATCAACGCCTGGACGCGAGCCTCTTCACTAAGATTTGCCAGAGGCGCAGAGGAAAGTATCAACTCTCCAACCTTCAACTGCCGCTCCGCTCGAAGCACGCCTTCCCGCTCATCCCAGTCCAGCTCATCCACCTGACGGACTTGTTCTTTCAGAACGGAGTTGAACAGCTCTTCATCGAAGTCCGCAGCCAAATAAATACGCTCTTCACGTTGGCCTTGGCGACTACCTAGATCAGCGATCACCAACCATGAATGCTTCATCAGCACATCGCTTTCGGTAAACATGGCTGCACGGCCATTGGCCAGACGGTACTCAGCGCCACCAGCACGACGTTGTTGAGCGACACGGTCGGGGTATGCAAGGGCCAATAGAGCTCCCACCCACCGTGGGTGCTCAGGATCAGCCACCGGGTCGGCAATGGGACCGCGCAGATAAGAACGGTATTGCTTGGCAAGCTGCCTAGCACGTTGCGCACCGCCTTGCTCGGAACGCTCGGCACGCTGCTCTCCAGAGACGATTGCAAGGCGACTGTGGATATCCGCTCCGGCGCCACGCTGGATATCACGCTCCCCCAGCAAAGCGGCGATATCACATGCAAGATGTCCAAGGCCGAAAGCATGACCTCGCAGAAGCAGGTGGGCTATGCGCGGATGCGCAGGCAGTTCCGCCATATCTTGCCCATGCTTCGTGAGCGTCCAATCATGACCCAGAGCCCCCAATCGAACCAGAAGGTCGCAGGCTTGGGAATAGGCCGCCGCAGGTGGAACATCCAACCATTTCAGATCAGTGGGCTTTACCCCCCATCTGAACAGTTGCAGAGCTAATCCAGCAAGGTCGGCCTGCTGTACCTCAGGAGTACCGTAGCCTGGCAGTTGATCATGCTGGGCCTCTGACCACAGGCGATAACAAACACCTGGCTCGAGACGACCCGCACGTCCCGCTCGTTGAGTCGCGCTCGCTTTCGATATCCGTTGCGTGTCCAATCTGGTCATTCCGCTACGCGGGTCGAACCTAGGCACACGCTCGAGTCCCGAGTCGATTACTACTCGAACACCTTCGATAGTCACGCTGGTTTCAGCAATGTTGGTGGCCAGCACAACCTTTCGCTGTCCTGCAGGAGGTGGGTCAATGGCAGCTCGTTGCGCGCCAAGCTCGAGCTCTCCATGCAAAGGGCACAGCAGCACATCTTCTCGATCACCCAAGCGATCTTTCAGAGACTGATGTACTCGTCGTATTTCGGCCTGCCCAGGTAGAAACACCAAGAGACTTCCACCTTGTTCTTCTAGGGCATCCAAGCATGTCTGAACCACACGCTGATCAAGATAATCACTTGCTTGATACGGAGCTCCCCAGATCGTCGTGACCGGGAACATACGGCCTTCACTCGTAACGATGGGCGCATCGTCGAGTAATCGAGATAGCCGTTCTCCCTCCAGCGTTGCAGACATCAACAACACTTTGAGAGGAACATCGTCTCGCAGCATCTCACGGCCATTGAGGGTCAGTGCCAGCGCTAAATCTGCATCAAGATTACGCAGATGGAATTCGTCGAAGATGACCAGGCCCACTCCTTCGAGGGAGGGATCAGTCTGCAGGCGGCGAGCAAGAATGCCTTCGGTGACCACTTCGATGCGCGTATTGGGGCCGACTTTGCTGTCGAGGCGGATGCGATAACCGACGGTTTCGCCGACCTTCTCACCCAGCTCACTGGCCAGGCGTTCGGCGGCAGCGCGCGCGGCCAGGCGCCGAGGTTCGAGCATCAAGATGGTCTGCCCGGCCAGCCACGCCTCGTTCAACAGGGCCAAGGGCACACGGGTAGTTTTACCGGCGCCGGGGGGCGCTTCCAGCACGGCTTCATGGCGAATCGCCAAGGCGTCACGCAGGGCAGGTAAAACATCATCGATCGGCAACGAATTCATACTGGCTCCAAAGCAGAGCGGCGAGTATAACGGCGAACTGCCGGATGCCGATGCTGGTCTCAAAAACACCGCCCAATCCCACGGGTAACGCGGTTAAGTGTGGGAGCGGGCTTGCTCGCGAAGGCGGTGTATCAGTCGACACATGTATTGACTGACACGCCGTCTTCGCGAGCAAGCCCGCTCCCACATTGGATAGTCGTCTGGTAGATCTGGCTTATAGTCACCTTTAACTGTGTTCAGGAGAGTTTTCATGCGTATCGCTTCCCGTGTCATCGGCGGTGTCCTCGCCGTCACCCTGCTGAGCCAATTGACGGCCTGCGGTTCGATTTTCTACCCGGACCGCCGTGGCCAGATCGACGGCAAGATCGACCCGACCATTGCCGTACTCGACGCCGTAGGCCTGCTGTTCTACGTGATCCCGGGCTTGATCGCGTTTGGTGTGGACTTCGCCACCGGCGCTATCTATTTCGAGCCGGGCAAGACCGCCCAAGTCGCCCCAGAAAAACTCCAGGAAGCCATCGGCGCCGACGGCAAGGTCGACAACGCCAAGCTGCAAACCATCATTCAAAAGGAAACCGGCCGCACCTTGCCGCTGGATGACCCGCGCATGATTCAGTTCAAGGGCAGCGTGCAACAACTTGCTTCCCTGGGCCTGCAACCCGCTGCCTAAGGACCGCTTATGACCAGCAGTCCCGAACACGCCAGGCTCCTGCGCCTGGCCACCCGCGCGTCGGTGGGCGTGGCCTGTGCGCTGATTATCACCAAGGCCATCGCCTGGTGGTTCAGTGGCTCGGTGAGCATGCTCGCCGGGTTGACCGACTCACTGCTCGATGGCGTGACCTCGCTGCTGAATTTGCTCGCAGTGCATTACGCGCTGCGCCCGGCCGATGATGATCACCGCTATGGGCACGGCAAGGCGGAATCGCTGTCGGGCATGGCCCAGGCGCTGTTTATCGCCGGCAGTGCGGTGTTGATCGCGTTCCAGGCGTATCAGCGCTTGCAGCATCCGGAGCCGGTCGGCGCGCCTTGGCTGAGCATCGGCGTGATTGTGTTTTCGCTGGTGATGACGGTGGCGCTGCTGATGCTGCAACACCGGGTGATCCGCGAAACCGGCTCCAACGCCGTGCGCGCGGACTCGCTGCACTACCGCTCCGACTTGATGCTCAACGGCAGCATCCTGGTGGCGCTGGTGTTGGCAGGGTTTGGCTTCCATCAGGTGGACGCGTGGTTTGGCCTCGGGATCGCCGCGTACATTTTGTGGAGCGCAATCCAGATCGCCCGAGAAAGCTTTGCGGTGTTGATGGATGAAGAGCTGCCGCCGGATGTGAGCCAGCACATGCTGGAACTGGCGCGGGGGGTGCCGGGCGTGTTGGGTGCGCATGACCTGCGCACGCGGATCTCCGGCAGCCACTGGTTTGTGCAGTTGCACCTGGAGTTGCCGGGGGAATTGTCGCTGTCAGTGGCCCACGGCATCAGCGACCAGGCCGCCGATGCCATTCACGCCGTCTACCCGCGCGCCGAAGTGCTGGTGCACGCCGACCCGCGGGAAGTGGTCACGGGCAATAAAGCCTAGTACTGCACCTGATAGCCGCGACTGGTCAGGCAGTTGCCCTGGGCCTGGCGGTAGGTTTGCACCACCGCCGGGTCCGGGGCATAGGTGACGGTGCGTGGGTCGAAACCACTTTGCTGCACGGCCCAGCGATAACAGTCATAACCGTCCTGCTGCACCTGAGCCGGTGATTGGCCGTTGGCCGGGTAGGCAATCACGTCATACCCGTTGCCCTGCGGCGCGGGTTGCGGCGCCGGCACTTCGGTCGGCGGCTGCACCACCACGTATTGCTGGGTGGCGTTTTCGTACGTGTAGTAGGAACCGGCCGCGAGGAAAAACAGCGCGCTGCCCACCCACACTTCCCGCGCATAGTCCGGCAGGTATTGCACGCGGATGCCGTACGGCGGCGTCACCACCACATAGCGCGGGCCTTGCGGACGATACCAGTAGCCGCCGGAGAAGAAGTAGTCCTGGCCACGGTAAGGCACGCGGTAATTGCGGTCGGGGAAACGGTCAACCATATAGCCCGGACGGTATTGCGGGCCAGGGCCCCAGCCGTTGCCATGCCCATTCGGGCGGCCCGGCCAGCGGTTGTCATTGGGGTGGCCATTGTTGAAGCCGCCACCGTTATTACCCGGGCGCGAACCGGGGCCGCCGGCCTCCCAATGCGGGTTGCCGTCGTTGCGTCGTGGGATGTCGCGGTAGTAACCCTGGCGCGGTTCCTGGGTCTGGCGAACGGTGTCCGGGCGGCCCTGGATCGGCAGGTTATTGGCTGGCGCTGGCGCTGGTCGGGTCTGCTCGGCACCTTGCGGGCGGCCTTGCCACTGCCCGCCGCCGCGCTGCTGTTGCTCGGCGCGATCAAAGTGCTGGTTTTGCGGGCGCGGTTGGTTGTTTTCCGGACGCGGTTGAGTGTTCTGCGGGCGTGGTTGGTTATTTTGCGGGCGCGGCTGTTCGTTACCTTGCCGTGCGCCTTCCGGGCCTCTTTCATGCTGACCGCCGCCTTCAGAGCGCGGGTCGTCGGCCATTACGTGCGTGCCGACGCTAATCATCAGCAAACCTACACCTGCCATACGCCAGATGCGCTTCATGCTATTCCTCACTGCGGATAAGGGCCTAGAACGTCCGGCCTCATAGATGAGACTGGAAAAGCCTCGCCCGGTTCTGAGACAGGTTATCAGTCACGAGAAGTATTTTTTCGGGTAAAAGCGCAGGCAAAGAAAAAGGGGTGACCCGTCGGCCACCCCTTGAGAATTTCGTCCGTGCTCAACGCTTTTGACGTTGGCTCACCTCACGCCGTCTTGTGGACAGTGTGCAGCCTGGAGGCCGGCTCAACCCTGCTGGGGCGGCGGCCGCAGCAGGCCTGATTGGGCTCGCTGCAAGTGGACTGTTGTCCAGGCGGTGATTCTGTTGGTAATCATAGGCGCGCCGCGCCGACAGATGATTGCGAAGATTGCGTCAATAAACAGTGCTTGCGCAATTTTTAACCCTTCATAGATAATTCGCCGCAATAGTTACGACAAAGGCCAACCCAATGAGCAAGCTTGACCGATACGACCTGAGTATTTTGGCGGAATTGCAGCGCGACGCGAGGATCTCCAACCAGGAGTTGGCCGAGCGCATCGGCTTGTCGCCGTCGCCCTGCTCACGCCGGGTCAAGCAGCTTGAGGACGATGGTTACATCGCGCGCCAGGTCGCGTTGCTTGATCGCAAGATGCTCGGCTTGAGCCTCACGGCCTATGTGCTGATCGGCATGGACCGCCACACGCCCGAGCGCTTCGAGAACTTCGAAGCCGCCATCCGTACGCTGCCGCAAGTGCTGGAGTGCAGTTTGGTGACCGGGATGGATGCTGACTATCAGTTGAAAGTAGTGGTGCCGGACATGGACCACTATCAGAAACTGCTGCTGGGGCATTTGACCCGTATTGAAGGCGTGACCAGCGTGCGTTCGAGCTTTGTGCTCAACCAGGTGCTCAACAGCACCGAGCTGCCGCTGACGCATCTGCGTACCTGATCTCAAAAACGATGCATACCCCCTGTGGGAGCGGGCTTGCTCGCGAATGCGGTCTGTCAGTTAATGAGGATGTGACTGATGCACCGCATTCGCGAGCAAGCCCGCTCCCACATTTAGACCCTGTACGACGCAGGTCAATGTAGCGCCCGCCACACCGCCTTATACTTGCCGCCTGCCCTGCCGGAAACTTCTCACATGAACAACATCGACCCCGCCCTCTTTGAAGAATGGATGATGACCGGCCTGGTCACCATTCTGATCATTTTCATGGGCTTTATCGTCTGGGACCTGGCAAAGAAGTCCAAGGCCGGGCGCTTTGGCTCGTTCATCCTGTTTTTCGTTCTGGGCCTGGGCGTGGCCGCGTTCATCATCAAGAGCGTGGTGATCGGCCTGATCGAGTCCGGCGCCTTATAAACGCGCCGGCACTTCCTTCCATTGGCCTTGGTCGAGGCCATCAATCGACCAATCACCAATGCGCACGCGTACCAGGCGCAGGGTCGGCAAGCCCACCGCCGCCGTCATGCGCCGTACCTGGCGGTTACGCCCCTCACGAATTACCAGCTCCAGCCAGTGGGTTGGCACGCTTTTGCGAAAGCGCACGGGCGGGTTGCGCGGCCATAACTCAGGCTCGTCCAACTGCCGGGCCTCGGCGGGCAAGGTCATGCCGTCGTTAAGCTCCACACCATCACGCAGGCGCTGCAGCTGCTCCTCGGTCGGCTCGCCTTCGACTTGTACCCAGTAGGTTTTCGCCAGCTTGTGCTTGGGGTCGGCAATCCGCGCCTGTAACTGGCCATCGTTGGTCAGCAGCAACAGGCCTTCGCTGTCACGGTCCAGGCGACCGGCCGGGTAAATGCCGGGGATGTCGATAAAGTCCTTGAGGGTCGCGCGCCCGCCTTCGTCGCTGAACTGGGTCAGTACGTCGAAGGGTTTATTGAACAGGATCAACTTCGGCTCGGCCGGCGGTGCCTTGGCAACACGACGAGGCGCGGAGTACGGAGGTTTCACGCCAGGGCGGCGCGAATCGGGACGGGTGGGACGAGACATGGCAAAAGAACATCTAACGGTCAGGACCGACAATGCTAGTGGCCTGACCGTTAAATGACCATCCCAACCGCTTAGCGGAACGGCGGCTCGTCGAAGCTGCGCAGTTTGCGCGAATGCAACGAGTTGAGTTCGGTGCGCAGCAGGTCCACCGCCTCGATGCCGATCTTCAAGTGCTGGCTGACCGCGCGCTCATAGAACGCGTTGGCCGAACCCGGCAGCTTGATTTCACTGTGCAGCGGTTTGTCCGAGACGCACAGCAACGTGCCATACGGTACGCGCAAGCGGTAACCCTGGGCCGCGATGGTGCCGCTTTCCATGTCCACGGCCACGGCGCGGGACAGGTTGATCAGCGGCCGCTCCTGAGCCCAACGCAGCTCCCAGTTACGGTCGTCGTAGGTCAACACGGTGCCGGTGCGCAGGCGTTTTTTCAGCTCTTCGCCTTTCTCGCCGGTGACGTTGGCCGCCGCTTGCTGCAAGGCCATCTGCACTTCGGCCAAGGCCGGGATCGGAATGTTCGGCGGTACCACGCGGTCGAGAATCCCGTCGCGACGCATGTAGGCGTGGGCCAACACGTAGTCGCCGATGGTCTGGGATTGGCGCAGGCCGCCGCAGTGGCCGATCATCAGCCAGCAATGCGGGCGCAGCACGGCCAAGTGGTCGGTGATGTTCTTGGCGTTGGACGGGCCGACGCCGATGTTCACCAGTGTCACGCCGTGGCCGTCGGTGGCTTGCAGGTGGTAGGCCGGCATCTGGTAACGGTGCCAGACCACGCCTGCGGCAATCGCCGAGGCTTCGCCGTGGTCCATGCTCTTGTCGATGATCACGTTGCCCGGCAACACCATGCGGATAAACCGTGGGTCGCTGCGCAATTGCTCCAGGCCATGCAGGATGAACTGGTCAACATAGCGGTGGTAGTTGGTCAGCAAAATCCACGGCTGCACATGGCGCCAGTCGCTGCCGGTGTAATGCACCAGGCGGCGCAGGGAAAAGTCCACACGGGCGGCATCGAACAGCGCCAGGGGCAGCGGGTCGGTGTTTTCCCAGTCGTAGAGGCCATCGGCAATGCCGTCGGTGGCGGCGGACAGGTCGGTGCTGGGGAACACACGCGCCAGGGTCGCGGCAGTCACGCCGGAACCGGCCAGTTCGTCGCCTTGCTCCACTACGTACGGGTAGGGAATGTTCTGTTGGCTGACGCCGACTTCTACCGTCACGGTGAAGTCGTGCATCAGCGGCACCAATTGCTCCAGCAAATACTTACGGAACGCGGCGGGATGGGTGACGGTAACGCTGTAGGTCCCCGGCAACTGGACCTTGGCATACGCCCGGGTAGTCTGTGGGACTTCGCCGTGGCAGTGGTAGGTCAGACGCAGCTCCGGGTAGCGAAACAGTGCGCGTTGTTCGGCGTCGGGTTCGACGCGGTCCTTGAGGTATTGCTTGAGGGCTTGATTGAGCGCACCCGTAGCACGCTCATGCAGAGCCGCCAGCCGGTCCACGGCTTCTTCGGCGGTTTGAACGACAACAAAAGCTTCGGTCACGGTAAGCATCCTGTGTTCTGACTTGCAGGCCTTTATCTTGCCTGTATCCCGGCCGCACTGAAACAGTGGGATTGGAATGCGGTTAATAATGTGGGAGCGGGCTTGCTCGCGAATGCGGTGTATCAGTCACCTAATCAGTCACTGACAGACCGTATTCGCGAGCAAGCCCGCTCCCACATTTTGACCGCGTGTAGTCAGAGGGTTGGGGTTGAGCGGGTGACGATAGCTTCCACATCCACCCCACGCGGCAAGGTGCCGTACACCCGGCCAGACGACTCACCCAAACGGCTGGCAATAAACCCATCACTGACCGCCGCATTACCGGCTTCCAGCAACAGCTTGGCCTGCAACGCCACGGCAATATCCTCGGTCAATTGCCGCGCGCGGTACTGAATATCCTGGGTGTCCATAAACGCCGACTTAAGCTGCTCAATATGCCGCGCCAGCTGCTGGTCGCCATGCCCGTCGCCCAGTTCGACAAACAGTGCCTCCAGCACACCCGGCTCTTTCGACAGCGCCCGCAACACGTCAAGGCACTGCACATTGCCGGAACCTTCCCACGTTGAATTCACCGGCGCCTCACGGTACAGACGCGGCAGGATGCTGTCCTCCACGTAGCCAGCACCGCCCATGCATTCGGCGGCTTCGTTGATCATGGCCGGCGCACGTTTGCAGATCCAGTACTTGCCCACCGCCGTCACCAGGCGGGCGAATTTGGCTTCCTGCTCGTTATCGAGGTGATCCAGCGCGCGGCCCATGCGCATGCTCAAGGCCAGCGCGGCCTCACTTTCCAACGCGAGGTCGGCCAACACGTTTTGCATCAGCGGCTGTTCGTTGAGAATGCGGCCACCGACCAAACGATGCGCGCAATGGTGGCTGGCCTGGGTCAACGCCTGGCGCATCAAGGCGCTGGAGCCGACCATGCAATCGAAGCGGGTCATGGCGACCATTTCGATAATGGTCGGCACGCCACGGCCTTCTTCACCGATCATCCAGGCCAGGGCGCCGCGAAACTCCACTTCGCTGGAGGCGTTGGAGCAATTGCCGAGTTTGTTTTTCAGGCGCTGGATGTAGAACTCGTTGCGCGTGTCATCCGGGCGCTGCCGGGGCAGTAGGAAGCAGGTCAGGCCTTTGTCGGTCTGCGCCAGGGTGAGGAATGCATCGCACATCGGCGCCGAGCAGAACCACTTGTGCCCCACCAACTCATAGGCTTGCCCGGGGCCGCCCGCGCCCACCGGATACGCGCGGGTGGTGTTGGCGCGCACGTCGGTGCCGCCCTGTTTTTCGGTCATGGCCATGCCGATGGTGGCGCCGGCCTTGTGGGCGATGCCGACATTGCGCGGGTCGTATTCGGTATTAAGAATTTTCGGCAGCCAGGTTTGCGCCAGGTCCGGTTGCAGGCGCAGCGCCGGGACGCAGGCGAAGGTCATGGTCAGCGGGCAGCCGGTGCCGGCTTCGGCCTGGCTGTGCAGGTACGTCATGGCGGCGCGGGCCACGTGGGCGCCGGACTGCGGATGCGCCCACGGCAACGACGGCAGGCCATGTTCGACAGCGGTGCGCATCAGTTCGTGATAAGCCGGGTGAAACTCCACCAGGTCAATGCGATGGCCATACCGGTCATGGCTGTTGAACACCGGCTTATTCTGGTTCGCCAGGAACCCGGCCGCCATCAGCGGCCCACCCGCCAGCGCGCCATAGGCATCGATACGCGCCTCTGCCCAGCCGGCGCCAAAGCGGCGCGACCACTCTTGCAAGGGCACGTCGATACGGTACAGGTTGGTGCCATCCAGGGACGGTGGCTGATTGCTGACGTCGTGGGTTTCGGCGAACTGATGCAGGTTCATGACGGGCCTCCTGGAAAATAGGCCACGTGCAGTTGAGGCCTGAATTTCAGTTAAGCACCGTCATGGGCCTTAAAAAAGTGGCATACCCGCCTAATGCTCGGCGCTTTCGCCCTCTAGCGGGCACAGTAAGCGGCGCTCCAGCACCGCTTGCAACGCGTCAAAACGCACGGGTTTGGCCAGCCGGTCGGTGATGCCGATGCCATGGCAGCGTTCACGCTCCGACACATTCAGTGACGTACTCAGGGCGATCACCGGCAGTTCACCACAGCCGGGTAGCGCACGTATCTGACAGCACAACGAGAAACCGCCTTCAGGCACATCCAGCAGCACCGCATCGAAGGTTTCACTCTGCAAGAGCGCCAGCGCGGACGCGCCGTTGTCCACCGTTTTTACCCGGTAGCCCAGCTTGAGCAACATGCCGCGCACCGCCAACTGGCCCACGCTGTTGTCATCCACCAGCAATACCGTGCATTCATGGGGCGCGCGCTGCGTGAGGGGCTCCTGCATCGTCGCCTTGGGCTCGGGCGGCAGCGAGTTCACGGTTACTTCCAGCTGGAAACGGCTGCCCTTGCGCGGCTCGGAATGATGGGTCAGGCGCCCGCCAAGCAGCTCGATCAGCTGTCGGCAAATCGCCAGGCCGATACCCAGGCCGCCGTATTCGCGGGTGGTCGAGCCGTCGAGCTGGAAGAAACGCTGGTACAGCGTGGCCTCGTCGAGGAAAGCAAAGCCAATACCGCTGTCGGTCACGATAAAGCTCAGGCGCAAGCCGCCGTCACTGTGTGGAACACCGACCACACGCAAGCGTACGGAACCTTCGTGGGTGAACTTGAAGGCGTTATCGAGCAGGCAGTCGAGGCACTGGATCAGTTTGCCTGCGTCGCCGATCACTCGGTCCGGCAGCTCATCCGCCACGTCGATGGAAAATTCCAAACCTTTGCTCTGCGCACTCACGCTGAACTGCTGGCGCAGGGTGTCGAGGGCGCCGCGCAGGCTGAATACCTGCGGCTGGGCTGTCAGCCGTCCGGCTTGCAATTCGGTCAGGGTGAGAATGCCATTGACCATGCGCATCATGTCCCGCGCCGAGCCGGCAGCGGTTTGCTGGTACTGCGCAAGGTCGTCGCCCAGGGGCACGGTTTGCATCAATTCGAGAGAGCCGATCACGCCGTTCATCGGCGTGCGCAATTCGTGGGTCAGGGTGGCGAGGAATTCGTCCTTGAGGCGGTTACTGCGCGCCAACTGCTGGTTAAGCACTTCGAGTTTCTGGCTGGCGTCGAGCAGGATCTGCGCCTGTTGCTCGCGCATGCCGTTGATGCGGTCCGCCAGGGCCAGGGACAGCAGCGCCACTTCAATCGCCGAACCCAGCTGGCTGGCGTACATGGTAAGGAACATATTGGGCAAGTAGCCCAGCACCATCATGGTGTTGACGACCCCACCCAACAGAAACGCCGACCAGGCAATGATGAAATAGCGCGCCATACGCTGGCCGCAATACCAGGCTTTGATCGCGGCAACGAAGATGGTCACGGTGAACACCAGCGCCAAACCGGTGGCCAGGCGCAGGGCCACCGCATAACTGGTCAGCAACGCCAACACCATCACGATGCCGCCGCAGGCCGCCAGCGCCAGCAATATCCGATCGAGCCAGCGGCTGTGTTGCGCGGTGTGCAGGAAGCTGCGCGCGAACAGGCTGCCAAACAGCGCCGCCGAACCGATCAGGAACGGCACTGCCGCATTCGCCCACCAGGGGTTGTTGGGCCAGAAGTACTCGACGGCCACGCCATTGACCGACAATTGGTACAGGCCGAACGAGGCGATATAGAGGATGTAATACAGGTAGCTGGTGTCGCGCACGCTCAGGTAGATAAACAGGTTGTAGACCAGCATGCCCAGCAACACCCCGTAGATGGCGCCCAGCACATAGAGGCGCAGCGGTTGCTCTTCCATGTAGGCAGTGGCGGACCAGAGGGTCAACGGAGCCTGGATCGAGCCTTCACTTTGCAGGCGCAAGTACACCGTTTGTTGCTGGTCGGGCACAAAGTTGAGCTTGAACAGGTAGTTGCTCTGGCGCACTTCACGGCTGGCGAAAGGCAGTGCACTGCCGGTGCGCGTGGTCAGCCGGTAGCTGCCGGTGCCGTCGTTCTGGTAAAGGTCCAGGCGATTGAGCGGTGGGTACGCCAGCTCCAGGAACCAGGTGCGCGGGGCGCGGGGGTTAATGGCGGTGTAATGCAGGTCGACCTTGAGCCAGAACACCGAGCGTGAATAGCCGGCATTCAGGGTGGCTTTGTCATGGGTCTTGAATTGCGCGGCGTAGGCGGGGGAACTGACTTGGGCGATGGTGAGGGCGTCGGTGGGGTCTTCAAGCACTTGCATGACCCGGCCCAGCGGCAGGCTTCGCGTGCTCTGATTGAACTCGACGGCGCCGGCGAGCATCGGCAGCCCGCACAATAATAAAATCAGCAAATAGCGCATAGAGCCCCAGCGTGGCCTGTCCGGTTAGGTCAAAAGTCCCCCATTCCTTTTGAGTAGACGTAAACCGGCGATACATTAAGTTGTTTGGATCCACTCTAGCATAGCCGCTAGAGGCCATTGGACACCATTGATAAAATTTTTTGAAAGGCTCTAGAACGATGCTTTCAGCGGCTTTTCAGAACATTGCTCGATGCTAGCCAACAGCCACAGCCCCACGTAAACATTGACGAAATTCAACCTTCGCCAGACGGCCACGCAAAAAGCGTTTGGTGGTAAGCTCGCGCACCATGAATATCTACAGCTCTCGCCCTGTTGTCCTCTGTCTCTCCGGCCATGATCCCAGTGGTGGCGCCGGCTTGCAGGCAGATATCGAAGCCCTGCTTGCCCAAGGCTGTCATGCGGCTCCGGCCGTCACCGCCCTGACCGTGCAGAACACCGTCAATGTCAGCGATTTTCGCGTGCTCGACCGCGAGTGGGTACTGGCCCAGGCCAATGCCGTGCTCAGCGATTCCGAGGTGGCGGCGGTCAAGCTCGGCATGCTCGGTTCCACCGCGATGGTCGATACCGTGGTCGAACTACTGCAGGCGCACCCGCACCTGCCGGTGGTCTGCGACCCGGTGCTGCGTGCCGGTGGCGGTGGCAGCCTGGGCAAGGACGAAGTCGGCTACGCCATGCGCGAGCGGCTGTTGCCGTTGTCACTGATCGCCACGCCCAACCTGCCTGAAGCGCGCATCCTCGCCGAACTGCCTGAGGGCACGGCGGACGAATGCGCCGAGAAGCTGCTGCCATTTATCAAGCACCTGCTGATCACCGGTGGCCATGGCGACGAGCATGAAGTGCACAATCGCCTGTACAGCCGCGACGGTACGCGCCAGACCTTTACCTGCCAGCGCCTGCCCGGCAGCTATCACGGTTCGGGCTGCACGCTGGCCAGCGCACTGGCCGGGCGGATCGCTCAAGGCGAAGGCCTGGTCAGCGCTGTGCAATCGGCGCTCAACTACACTTGGCGCACCCTGCGTGACGCCGAACAACTCGGCCAGGGCCAGTTCGTGCCGCGCCGGTTGCCGCTGGATTTCTGCTCTTAACAGCAAAAGAGGCCTGCCCGATGAAACTACGTGGCCTTTACGCCATTACCGACAGCCAACTGTTGGCCGGCAAATTCCTCGCCTACGTCGAAGCGGCGTTGGACGGCGGCGTGACCCTGCTGCAGTACCGCGACAAAAGCAGCGACGAAGCCCGGCGCTTGCGTGAAGCGGAAAAACTGCGGGAGCTGTGCTCGCGCTACAAGACCCAGCTTATTATCAATGACGACGCCGAATTAGCCGCGCGCCTGGGCGTCGGCGTGCACTTGGGCCAGACCGACGGCCCGCTGACTCCAGCCCGTGCGCTGCTCGGTTCCAAAGCGATCATCGGCGCCACCTGCCACAGCCAGATCGAACTGGCCGAGCAGGCCGCCAAGGAAGGCGCCAGCTACGTCGCCTTCGGTCGCTTCTTCAATTCCAGCACCAAACCCGGCGCACCCGCCGCCACCGTTGAAATGCTCGCCCAGGCCCGCGCGCGCCTGCATCTGCCGATCTGCGTGATCGGCGGCGTCACCCTGGAGAACGCCGAACCCTTGGTGGCCCACGGTGCCGACCTGCTTGCCGTGGTGCACGGCCTGTTCGGTGCCGACAGCACCCAGGAAGTCACGCGCCGCGCCCGCGCCTTCAACGATCTTCTTAAAATTTCAGTTTAGAGAGCCCGACCATGTCCCGTTCCGAAACCCTGTTTGCCAATGCCCAAAAACACATTCCCGGCGGTGTGAACTCCCCCGTGCGTGCGTTCAAGAGCGTGGGCGGCACGCCGTTGTTCTTCAAGCATGCCGAGGGTGCCTACGTCACCGACGAAGATGACAAGCGCTACGTAGACTACGTCGGTTCCTGGGGCCCGATGATCCTCGGCCACAGCCACCCGGACGTGCTCGACGCGGTACGCCAGCAGTTGCAACACGGCCTGTCCTACGGCGCCCCGACCGCCATGGAAACCGAGATGGCTGACCTGGTGTGCTCGATCGTGCCGTCGATGGAAATGGTGCGCATGGTCAGTTCCGGCACCGAAGCCACCATGAGCGCGATTCGCCTGGCCCGTGGCTTCACTGGCCGCGACAGCATCATCAAGTTCGAAGGCTGCTACCACGGCCACTCCGACAGCCTGCTGGTGAAAGCCGGTTCCGGCCTGCTGACCCAAGGCGTGCCAAGCTCGGCCGGTGTACCGGCAGCCTTTGCCAAACACACGCTGACCCTGCCATTCAACGACATCGCCGCCGTCGAGCAGATGCTCAGCGAAGTCGGCCAAGAGGTGGCGTGCATCATCGTCGAACCGGTGGCCGGCAACATGAATTGCGTGCCTCCGGCGCCGGGCTTCCTGGAAGGCCTGCGCGAGCAATGCGACAAGCACGGCGTGGTGCTGATTTTTGATGAAGTGATGACCGGTTTCCGCGTCGCCCTCGGCGGCGCCCAGGCTTACTACGGCGTCACGCCGGACCTGAGCACTTTCGGCAAGATCATCGGCGGCGGCATGCCGGTGGGCTGCTTCGGCGGCAAGCGCGAAATCATGCAACACATCGCGCCGCTGGGCCCGGTGTACCAGGCGGGCACCTTGTCGGGCAACCCATTGGCCATGGCCGCCGGCCTGACCACCCTGCGCCTGATCAGCCGCCCGGGCTTTCACGCCGAGCTGACCGACTACACCACTCGCCTGCTCGATGGCCTGCAACAGCGTGCCGATGCTGCCGGCATTCCGTTCGTGACGACTCAGGCAGGCGGTATGTTTGGCCTGTACTTCAGCGGCGCCGACGACATCGTCACCTTTGATGACGTCATGGGCAGCGATGCCGACCTGTTCAAGCGCTTCTTCCACCTGATGCTGGAAGGCGGCGTTTACCTGGCACCGAGCGCTTTCGAAGCCGGCTTCACCTCGATCGCCCACGGCGATGCAGAGCTGAAATTGACCCTGGATGCTGCCGAGCGCGCCTTCGCGGCCCTGAAATAAGCGACAGATCCATCTGACGTTGCCCTTGGCGGCGTCAGATTTGCTACTTTGCTTACAGATACTTCCTAAGTTTTACGAGAAATTACCTGCAATTGGGCAGATAACTTGCCCACGCAGCAGAAAAACGAGTAAAGACTTTGTAAGCAGAGGCCTGCTTATTTCATAATGCGCGCTTATTGGACCCTCGAGGGTCCGCGCGCCCCGTCAGAGGTAAGTCGATTCCCATGAAACGCACCGGCCGCACCCTGGTTCTGGGCTGCCTGTTGCTCCTTCAGCCGCTGCTGGCACATGCCCAAGCAGGCGGCAACTCGTTGTTAATCCCAGCGATGGGTCGTTGCACCCTCAATACCCAGCCAGACAGCCAGGCCGAAGCCCTGAGCGCGTGCCAGAAACAGGCCGAAGGTGGGGATGCGCAGGCGCAATACGAGTTGGGCGAGTACTACCACGACGACAAAAACCCCGCCCGTGACCTCAACAAAGCCTTGAGCTACTTCGAGAAAGCTTCGTTGCAGGGCCACGCCCAGGCGCAATTCCAGCTGGGCAACATGTTCTTCAAAGGCGAAGGCGTGCCGGCCAATAACATTCAGGCCTACATCGTGCTGAAAATGGCCGCGGTCAACGGCGCCGAAGACGCGCTGGACACCGCCGACGAAGTCGCCGAGCACATGCAGCGCGATGAATTGGAAGTGGCCACCCAGGTGCTGGGCCAGATCTTCCGCAATTACCTGCAGGAACTGCAGAGTGCCGATGGGCGCTCGCCGTTCTCGCCACTGCCTGACCCTATAGCGCCTCAGGGCGACAACAGGTAACCCTGTCGGTACGCTCGCGGGCCTGCGACATGGGCAATCGTCATACCGGTAGTGGCCATGCGCCGCAGTGATCGCACATACAGCAATCCTTCCCGAATACAGGCCACGGCCGTCACGCTGTCGCTGATCGGGTCAATGATGTGCGCCACGGTTTGCCCTGCATCCAGGTAATCCCCGACCTGCGCACAAAACACGATCAACCCGCCTACCGGGCTGACGACAGGTTCGACACCGGCCAGCGGCGTAGGAAGGTTTAATAACGGCGGCAGCGCGGGTGCTTGGCCGTCTATGACGCCCGCGTGCGTGAGGTAGTCAATCAGCCCGTGACAATCCTGAGCGGCCAGTTCATCGCTGACATCCGCCACGCCTCGCAACTCAAGCGTCACCGCAAAACCTGGCGACGCCACTCGCTGCGGGAAACGTGCCTCTATTTGCTGCCAAAACAACGTAAAGCATTCATCGAAGGACTGCCCACCGGCTTCTTGCGCCATAAAGCAGGCTTGCGCACCCAAATATCGAGCCAGGGGCTCAACCTCTGGCCAATGATCCGGCGATAGGTACAGGTGCTGTACGGCTTCGAAATCACAATGCAGGTCGAGCACGATATCGGCATCACAGGCCAGGCGCTGAAGCGTCAGGCGCATGGCCTGCACTTGGGTTGCGGGCACCTGGCTGGCGAGCACCCGAGCCAGGGCTGAGCGGATCAGCCGTACATTGTCCTCGGGGTCATCGGTCAGCTGTGCCTCGACGGCATCCCCCACCTGCTGGCTGACATCCAAAAAATGCCGATTGAAGTTTTCCCGGCTGTCGTAGTCGAAACGGCCTTGGGGCACATCCATCAACACTTGTTCCAGCCCCATTGGGTTAGCCACCGGCACCAGCACAACCGGCCTGCGCAAAAGGCCGGCAGCTTCCAATCGCGCCAGACGCTGCTTGAGATGCCACACCACCAACATCCCTGGCAGCTCATCGGCATGCAGGGATGACTGGATATAGACTTTGCCCGCGCCATTGGCCGGGCCGTAGTGAAAACTATGAATCTGCCGCGTCGCACCCGGCACGGTTGTTGGCAATTGATGCACGTGAGCCTGCATGTTGGCCTCCTATCGGCTTGGGTCGAGAAATCTCAGCCATCGCCGCTCGGCCAGCCGAAACAGGCCGACCAGGGCAAAGGTGATGCACAAGTAAAGAACCGCGGCGATACCGAAGGACTCGAACGTCAGAAACGTCGCAGCATTGGCGTCCCGGGCTACTTTCAGGACGTCGGGGAGCGTGGCGGTAAACGCCAACGTCGTCGAATGCAGCATAAAAATCACCTCATTGCTGTAGTACGGCAATGAACGGCGCAGAGCTGACGGCATGATCAGGTAGACATACAGTTTCCACCCGTCGAAACCCAGTGCCCGTGCGGCCTCTACTTCACCGCGTGGCATGGAACGGATGGCACCCGCAAGGATTTCGGTGGTGTAGGCGCTGGTGTTGAGGGCAAAGGCCAGTAGCGTGCAGTTCAGTGCATCACGGAAGAAGGCATCCAGCAGCGGCTGTTCGCGCACGGCGGCAATGCTGTAGATACCGGTGTAACAGACCAGCAACTGAATATAGAGCGGCGTACCGCGAAACAGATAGGTAAAGCCTTGCACCGGCCAACGGACCCACTGCTGGGTTGATACCCTGGCGATAGACAAAGGCAACGCCACCAACAACCCCAGGCATAACGAAGCACTGGTCAGCCACAGCGTCATCGCGAGCCCGGTGATTTGTTGACCGTCAGAATAAAGAAACGGCCGCCAGTATTCCCCTATCAGCTCGATCATCGCTGCGCCTCCTGCCCGGCTCCGCTGTAACGGCGCTCTAGCCAGCGCAACACGGCATTCGATGCACTGCTTAGCAATAGATAGATAAACGCCGCCAGCAGCAGAAAGCTCAATAGTTGCTGGCTGCTTTTACCGGCCACTTGGGCCACCTTGACCAAATCCGCCAAGCCGATGATCGACACCAGTGCGGTGGCCTTGAGCAAGACCATCCAGTTGTTGCCCAACCCCGGCAGGGCGAAGCGCATCATCTGCGGGAAAATCACATGCATGAAGCTTTGGGCGGGCGTCAATCCAAGGGCCTTGGCCGCCTGCGCCTGCCCACGCGGCACGGCCAGCAATGCGCCACGAAACGTCTCGGTGAAATAGGCACCGTAGATAAACCCCAAGGTCAGCACGCCAGCCGTGAACGGGTCGATTTCCAGGTAGGCCCAGCCCATCGCAGCGGTAAGCCGACTCACACCGGTTTGCAGGCCGTAGAAGATCAGCAGCATCAACACCAGGTCCGGCACACCGCGGATCAACGTGGTGTAGACCTGTGCGCACACGCGCCAGGCCCTGACTCGTGACAGCTTGGCGACCGCCCCGAGTAAACCAAAGGCCAGCCCCAGCAACAGTGATAACAGCGCCAGCTTCAGGGTCACCCACACACCCTGCACGAGCAACGGCGCAAAACCCTCCAGGGTCACGGTAAACCGCGTAACGCTCTCCAGCATGATGACGCCCTCCAGATCTGATGGCAGGCGGTCAATTGCCGCTGAACATATCGACGCCTGGGAAGTACTGTTCTTGCAGGCGGGCGTAGGTGCCATTGGTATGCAACGCCGCCAGGCTCTGGTCCAAAAGGGCTTTCAAGGTCTGATTCCCCTTTGCGATGCCGATGGCGCTTACGGAGGGCATCAGCGGGCTTTCAATCACCGGGCCCAGAACAAAACCTGTTCCCTGAGGCGAACGTAAAAAGCCGCTTTGCGCCTGCTGGGCATCTTGTAACGAGGCGTGCAAGCGGCCTGCCACCAGGTCGGCGTAAACCTGCTCCTGATCCGCGTAGGCCACGACCTTCATGCCCTGCTTGGCCAGTACTTGCCTGGCGTAAGCTTCCTGAGTACTGCCCTGCAGATACCCAACGGATTTGCCCTTCCCATCGTCAAGGCCGGTGCCAGCCCTGAACACCATGGCAGAGGGGCTGGAGAATACTTCGGATGAAAAATCGATGATCTTTTGCCGCGCGGCAGTCACGGTCATGGAGGCCAGTATGGCGTCGATCTTGCCGGCCTTAAGGCTGGGGACCAGTCCGTCGAAGTCGCTTTCTACCCATTGGCAGCGCACGTTCAAATGCGCGCAGATGGCATTGCCGATATCAATTTCGAAGCCAGTCAATGTGCCGGTCTTGTCTTTATAGGCAAAGGGAGCGTAGTTAGGGTCGGCGCCAAAACGTATAACGTCATCATCCTTGGCAACAGCCGAACCGTTTATGATGAAAAAGATGAGCGCGGATAACATCAGAACTATTTTTTTCATTATTTTATTCCTGGTTATTAATTAAAAGCCGCTGTGCGTTACAACACCTCTAACGTTGGAATTTCCCGACGCATGATTAAAGAACCGGCCGGCGCATCAAACTCTCGCGCCAACCGATGCCCCGAATACACGGCGGCCGCAATGGTCCCGGGCGCCAGGCAGTCACCCAACAGTGCGACCGACTGAATACCGGCTTCCACACGCTGTTCCGCCAAGTCATCCAGCGCCTGGTACAACCCCTGCTCTGGCTCCCGGGAGGTCACCAGCAACAGCGACGCCGCCGGAATCAACCTTGGCCGGTCGGTATAGGTGCAACTGGCAATGACCCCTTGGGGCGTCACGGCAACCAGCGAGTGAGAGGCGATGATCGTGATGTCCAGCTCCAGCAGGCGGCGCTGGATGCGATGTTGTTCCAGTGTGTTATGGGTCCAGGTCGCGACATCCGGCGCCGGAGTGACGAAGATCACCTCCACGCCCAAAGTCACCAACTGCTCAGCCAGCACACTGCCTATGTAGTAGTGGTCGTCATCGAATAACAGCACGGGCGAAGGCGGGACTGTGCCGGCCATCACGTCATCCGGAGTCAGTACCGGCAGGTGTTCCAGGCCGGGCAAGGCTTGACGCAACGCCCGCCCCAGGCCATCGGTGCGCCAGCGCGAACCGGTGGCGATAAACACGTGGGCGGCGGCAAAATCCAGTACGTCCTGGGCCTGCAGCTGGCTTTCGCGATAGATTTCAACCGAAGGCAGCCGGCTGAGGGCGTCCAAGCGGTAATCGAGTACCCGCGACCAACTCGCCAGCCCTGGCAGCCTGGCTTCGAGCGTCACACGCCCACCCAATGTGCGCGAACCTTCGACCAGTGCCACTTCCATGCCGCGCGCGCCCAATATCCGCGCGCATTCAAGGCCTGCCGGCCCGGCACCGACAACCAGTGCCCGCGCTGGTTTATGCGCCCGGATGACCGACTCGGGATGCCAGCCGCGCCGCCACTCTTCGCCCATGGTCGGGTTTTGCGTGCAGCGCAGCGGCGTGCTGGTGTGGTCACCACTGACGCAGACGTTGCAGCCAATACATTCACGAATCTCGTCCAGACGCCCTTCTTCGATTTTCTTCGGCAGGAAGGGGTCGGCAATAGAGGGCCGGGCTGCACCGATCAGGTCCAACACACCCCGGCGCACCAGCGAAACCATGGTGTCAGGCGAGGTAAACCGACCGACGCCAACCACCGGCTTGGTCGTCAACGCCTTGAGCCCCAGCAGAAAGGCCTCTTGAAAACCCTCGCCGGCAAACCGTGACGTCACGCTGTCGTTGGACCAATCGGCCACGTTGACATCCCATAGGTCCGGCAAGTCCGCCAGCATCGAGAAAATCTCGGCGCCTTCGCCTTCGCGGGTCAGGCCGCCAGCCACCTGCTCATCCACCGCCAACCGCACCGCTACGGCGCAGCGATCTCCCACGGCATCACGGGCGTCTTCAATCAGTTCGCGCAACAACCTCACCCGATTCGCCAGCAGCCCGCCGTACTCATCGGTACGCCGGTTATTGCGCGGGGTCAGGAAATGAAACGGCAAGCCAAGGTCGTGGCCGGCATACACGTAGATGATGTCGAACCCCGCCTGGCGCGCTCGTAACGCAGCGGCGCGATGCATCTGGCGCAGCTGGTTGATATCGGCACGGCTCATGGCCCGTGCCTGCACCGGGTCGTATCCGCGAACGGGGGTATTGGAGGGCGCCCAGGGGATTTCGCGGCTGTAGCGATTCGGCGCGGAGTAGCCATTGAACGCCAGCTCGACGCCAGCCAATGACCCATGCAGGTGGACCGCCTCACACATTTTCGCCAACGCCGGGATGTCGCGCTCATCCCATAAGCGCGCTTCTATATAGGGCGAAAACTCGCTCAGCGGGCTGATCTCGCACTCCTCCGTACACACCACCCCCCAGCCCCCCTCGGCCTTGACCCCACGCATCGCGGCCATGGCCGAAGGGTGCACATGGCCCATGCCATTACAGTGCGGCACTTGGTAAAAACGATTACGGGTACGAACCGGCCCTATCTGAACCGGTTCAAAAAGAATGTCATACCGAGGATCGCGCACAGGGCTACTCCCGAAACAATAAGTTCGTTAATGACTGATCTATACAAAGCGTTACTTAAATAACGGTCGAGCGGTCAACTCTGGGTGTAGCCAACAAACGCTTGATGCAACTGAGCGATAGCGCTCAAGTGCTCTTCCATCTCCGGGCCGAGCTTTTTCGACATGTCGTTAATCAATAAATGCGTCATCGATAACATGGTGGCTGTCGAATCCCATAACAGATCAAGTTCGGTGGATACCCGAAACACTTCATTGGCGTTTTGTTCGGCCCACTCACAAAAGTTGTCGGTAATCAGCGTGACCGGAATCCCGCGTGTGCGTGCCGCTTGGCACAGCAGCAAGGACTGGCGGGAATGGCGTCGCGCCTCATAGACGATCAGCATTGAATCCGCAGGCGGTGCCAGTAACACTTCACCGAAATGCCCCGACGCGCCATCCACCAGATGCGCACCCGTGCGCAGGTACTGCAGCATATGAACCATGGAGCAGGCGATGCCCCGCTCGGTGCCGAAACCGGCAACAAAAATCTGCGGGCTTTGCGCCAGCCTTGATGTGACCTCGCGCCAAGGTTCAGTACGGGTGTACTCGTAGACCCGTACAAGAGCTGCAATTTCCAGTTGCAGGCTGTTGGCCAGCGGGTTCGCGCCGCCTTCCTCCTGGAACGCGCGCAGCCGATCGCCGATCAGCCACGGGCTATCGCCCAGATCGTCTTTGAGTTCGCTTTTAAGGTCTTTGAAATGTTTGTAGCCCAGCGCGCGACAGAAACGGCCGACCGTGGACTCACTGATGTCGAGCTTGTGCGCCACCTGCGCCGAGTTCTCGAACGGCAGGTCTTTGAGGTTCGACAGAATGTAAGCCGCCAGTGCCCGATAAGCCTGGGACTTGGATGACAGCTGTAATTCGAGGGATTTTTTTATGGATGTGCTCATGGCGTCCTCTCTGCATGAGCACAAACTGCTACTTTTCTGTCATGGCGTCAACAATGACGGAAAAATATCAGAAGCGTCTTACAAATCTACGCCACAAGCGCGGCCTTATTTTTCCGGCATCGGCATCGGAAACGGCATCACATTGCTGGTGCCACGCGCCTCGCTGATCTTGGGCGTGCCCAGGCGCTCGACTTCATCGATGCGCACGATCGAATGCATCGGCACAAAGCTGCGCACCACGCCTTCAAACTGCGCCTTGAGCTTTTCTTCGCCCGGATCGACGACCAACTGGGTGCGCTCGCCAAAGACGAACTCTTCCACTTCCAGGAAGCCCCACAGATCACTTTGATAGATCTGCTTGGCGTACATTTCGAACACCTGGCCCTGGTTGAGGAAAATCACCTTATAGATTGGAGCTTCACGTTTGGTCATGGTGGGCGGATAACATCGGGGATATAAAAGAGGGCGCGAACTATAGCATGGCACCCGATGCACAACGCTAGGAACCAATGGACATGCCCCCTATAATGCGCGGTTCTTTACCACCAGTTGACGATTCCCATGGCCAAGAAGCTTTACATCGAAACCCACGGTTGCCAGATGAACGAGTACGACAGCTCGCGCATGGTCGATCTGCTGGGCGAACACCAGGCCCTGGAAGTCACCGCCCGCGCCGAAGATGCCGACGTCATCCTGCTCAATACCTGCTCGATTCGCGAGCGGGCCCAGGACCGTGTGTACTCCCAGCTGGGCCGCTGGCGTGAATTGAAACTGGCCAACCCGGACATGGTAATCGCCGTCGGCGGCTGCGTGGCCAGCCAGGAAGGCGCCGCGATCCGCGACCGCGCCCCCTATGTCGACGTGGTGTTCGGCCCGCAAACCCTGCACCGCCTGCCGGAAATGATCGACGCTGCGCGCGCCACCAAGCTGCCGCAGGTCGACGTGTCGTTCCCCGAAATCGAAAAATTCGACCATTTGCCTGAGCCGCGTATCGACGGCCCGAGCGCTTATGTGTCGGTGATGGAAGGCTGCAGCAAGTACTGCACCTTCTGCGTGGTGCCTTACACCCGCGGCGAAGAGGTCAGCCGGCCGTTTGACGATGTGCTGTCGGAAATCATCCATTTGGCCGAAAACGGTGTGCGCGAAGTGACGCTGCTGGGCCAGAACGTCAACGGTTATCGCGGGCAGACCCACGATGGGCGCCTGGCCGACCTGGCGGAGCTGATTCGCGTGGTTGCCGCCGTTGATGGCATCGAGCGTATTCGCTACACCACGTCCCATCCGCTGGAGTTCTCCGACAGCCTGATCCAGGCCCACGCCGAGGTGCCGGAGCTGGTCAAGCACCTGCATTTGCCGGTGCAATCGGGCTCAGACCGCATTCTGTCGGCGATGAAGCGCAACCACACCGCCCTGGAATACAAATCCAAACTGCGCAAACTGCGCGCGGCGGTGCCGGGTATCTGCATCAGCTCGGACTTTATCGTTGGTTTCCCTGGCGAGACCGAGAAAGACTTCGAGCAAACCATGAAGCTGATCGAAGACGTCGGCTTCGACTTCTCCTACTCGTTCGTCTACAGCCAACGCCCGGGCACCCCGGCCGCCGATTTGGCGGATGACACCCCGGAAGCGCTGAAAAAAGAACGCCTGAATGCGCTGCAGCATCGTCTGAACCAGCAAGGCTTCGAGATCAGCCGACAAATGGTCGGTTCGATCCAGCGCATCCTGGTCACCGACTATTCGAAAAAGGACCCGGGCGAGCTGCAAGGGCGTACCGAGAACAACCGGATCGTCAACTTCCGCTGCGACAACCCAACCCTGATCGGCCAGTTCGCCGATGTGCACATTGATGCGGCGCAACCGCACTCGTTGCGTGGGTCGTTGATCAACTGACATTGCAACCTCAAGACAAATGAAGATCAAATGTGGGAGCTGGCTTGCCTGCGATAGCGGCTTAACAGGCACTATCTCTTCTGAATGTGCCGGCCCTATCGCAGGCAAGCCAGCTCCCACAGTGGATTTTCGTTGTTCTTGAGAGCCCACCCAGTCCATTTAAGTGCTTTCGCCCACCGACGGCTGGCGTTATCCTCTCTTTCACCTCAACAGCCAAAGGGCGGCTAAAAGCGACCTTGAACGCACCCATAGAACCCCATCGTTTTCTCCTCGAGCCATTTGAGGCTCGCCGTTTCGCCAACCTGTGCGGACAGTTCGACGAGCACCTGCGCCTGATCGAACAACGCCTGAGCATCGAGATCCGCAACCGCGGCAATCAGTTCGAGCTTATTGGTGAACCTCAACACACCACGTCTGCAGAAAACCTGCTCCGCCGCCTCTACCGCGAAACCAAGGGTAGTGAGCTGTCGCCGGAGACCGTGCACCTGTACCTGCAAGAATCGGCCGTGGAAGACCTGGCCAACAACCCGGTGGCCGAAGCCAGCGTGGCCCTGCGCACCAAAAAAGGCATGATTCGCCCACGCGGCTTGAATCAGCAGCGCTACGTCAAAGAAATCCTCGGCAACGACATCAACTTCGGCATCGGCCCTGCCGGCACCGGCAAGACGTACCTGGCCGTGGCCTGCGCGGTAGACGCCCTGGAGCGCGAGCAAGTACGCCGCATCCTGCTGGTGCGCCCAGCGGTCGAGGCCGGCGAGAAGCTTGGCTTCCTGCCCGGCGACCTGGCCCAGAAGATCGACCCGTACCTGCGCCCGCTCTACGACGCGCTGTACGAGATGCTCGGTTTTGAGTACGTGGCCAAGCTGATCGAGCGCCAGGTGATCGAGATCGCCCCGCTGGCCTACATGCGTGGCCGCACGCTGAACAACAGCTTCATCATCCTCGACGAAAGCCAGAACACTACCGTCGAGCAGATGAAGATGTTCCTCACCCGTATCGGTTTCGGCTCCACCGCCGTGATCACCGGTGACGTCACCCAGGTCGACCTGCCAAAGGGCACCAAATCGGGGCTGGCGCAGGTGATCGACGTGCTCAAGGACGTGCCGGGCATCAGCTTCACGCATTTCATGCCCAAAGACGTGGTCCGCCACCCGTTGGTGCAGCGCATTGTCGAGGCCTACGAGCGTTTCGAGCACAAAGACGACGCACCGGCCAAGGACGTTCGCCGCGATGCTTGAGCTTGACCTGCAGCTGGCCACCGAAGCGCCCGCCCCCAGCGAAGAACAGTTCCGCCAATGGTGCACACTGGCCCTGCGCCAGCGTACCGCCGACTCGGAACTGACTATCCGCTTGGTAGACGAGCCCGAAGGCCGTGAACTGAATCACACCTGGCGCCAAAAGGATTACGCGACCAACGTGCTGTCCTTCCCCGCCGACGTACCGGATGAGTTACTGGATATCCCCTTGCTGGGCGATCTGGTGATCTGTGTCGAAGTGGTGGAACGCGAAGCAAAGGAACAAGGCAAGGAACTTGAGGCCCATTGGGCCCATCTAGTCATCCACGGCTGCTTGCATCTCTTGGGTTACGACCATATAGACGATGACGAAGCCGTGGAAATGGAAACACTGGAACAAACGTTGCTTGCAGAATTGGGTCATCGCGACCCTTATGCCGACGACGAAAACTGATCAACACTCAACTGAAACAACAAAGGATTTAGAGTAATCGCTATGAGCGAAGACCGATCGAGCAACGGGCAGAAGTCATGGCTGGGTAAACTGACCCAGGCTTTTGCCCACGAGCCGAAAAACCGCCAGGAGCTGCTTGAGCTGCTGCGCGAGGCCCATCAGAACAAGTTGCTGGACAGCGAAGCGCTGGCCATCGTCGAAGGCGCCATTCAGGTGGCTGACCTGCAAGTTCGGGACATCATGGTCCCGCGTTCGCAGATGATCAGCATCAAGGCGACCCAGACCCCGCGGGAATTCCTCCCGGCCGTGATCGACTCCGCGCACTCGCGCTACCCGGTGATCGGTGAAAGCCATGACGACGTCATGGGTGTCCTGCTGGCCAAGGACTTGCTGCCGTTGATCCTCAAGGAGAACGGCGACAACTTCAACATCAAGGACCTGCTGCGTCCGGCCACCTTCGTGCCTGAATCCAAGCGCCTGAATGTGCTGCTGCGTGAGTTCCGCGCCAACCACAATCACATGGCCATTGTGATCGACGAATACGGCGGTGTGGCTGGTCTTGTGACCATCGAAGACGTACTGGAGCAGATCGTCGGCGACATCGAAGACGAGCACGACGTCGAAGAAGACAGCTACATCAAGCCGCTGCCCAGCGGTGACTTCCTGGTCAAGGCGCTCACGCCGATCGAGAACTTCAACGAGTTCTTCGACAGCGAATTCTCCGACGATGAGTTCGACACCGTCGGCGGCCTGGTGATGAGTGCGTTCGGGCATTTGCCCAAACGTAACGAGACCACCGAGATCGGCGCGTACCGCTTCCGCATCCTGAATGCCGACAGCCGTCGTATCCACTTGATTCGCCTGACACCGATTGCCCGCTAAGGAAGGGGTGGGTCATCAGCTATTTCCTGTGTCGCGTTGCCCCTTAGAGCGGGCCAGGCAAGGCGCAGGCCCGCAGGAAATGGCACTCCCTTTTCAAGGCCTGCAACGCAGCATGGCCCGTTCTAAGGGGCAACCCGAAGGGCCGGGCCTGCTGCGACACAGGGCTGCGTTACTCGTCATTCATTTGGAAAAACCAAACCACACTCCTCGCGCCTTGCCCTGTGTCGCAGCAGGCCCGGCGCGACACAGGAAATAGCTGATGACCCACCCCTACATGCGCCGTCTCATCACACCCGGCTGGCCCGGTAATTTGCTGGCCGTGGTAGCCGGCGCCATCACTACCCTGGCGCTGGCGCCGTTCGATCTGTGGCCATTTGCGCTGGTGGCGGTAGGAGTGTTCTATATCGGCCTGCGCGAGCTGACGCCCCGTCAGGCCCTGGGCCGTGGCTGGTGTTTTGGTTTCGGCCTGTTTGGCGCCGGCACCAGCTGGATCTACTACAGCATCCACCATTTCGGCGGCGCTTCGGTGCTGCTGGCTGGTTTCTTGATGCTGCTGTTTACCGCCGCGATTGCCTGGTTCTTCGCCCTGCCCGCCTGGCTATGGGCACGCTGGTTGCGCCGTAATGAAGCACCGCTGGCCGACGCGCTGACGTTTGCTGCGCTGTGGGTCGGCCAGGAAGCGTTTCGCGGCTGGTTCCTGACCGGCTTTCCGTGGCTCTACTCCGGCTATAGCCAACTCGATGGCCCACTCACCGGCCTCGCGCCGTTGGGCGGGATGTGGCTGATTTCCTTCGCGCTGGCACTCACCGCTGCGGTGCTGTGCAACCTGCCGCGCCTGCTGGCGAGCAAACGCAACGGTTTTATCGGCGCGGGCCTGGTGCTGCTGGTGGCGCCGTGGGCCATCGGTCTGGCACTCAAGCATCATGCCTGGACCTCGCCCTCGGGCGCCCCACTGACGGTGGCGGCGATCCAGGGCAACGTCGAACAAAGCATGAAGTGGGACCCCGAGCAGCTCAACGCGCAGTTGGCGCTGTACCGCGACATGAGCCTGAGCTCCAAGCGTGTCGACCTGCTGGTGTGGCCGGAAACTGCCGTGCCGGTGCTCAAGGAGTCTGTCGAAGGCTACCTGGGCATGATGGGCAAGTTTGCCGCCGACCGGCATACGGCGCTGATCACCGGCGTACCGATCCGCCAGGAAGTGCACCACCAGAAGCGCTACTTCAACGGCATTACGGTGGTCGGCGAAGGCGAAGGCACTTACCTCAAGCAGAAGCTGGTGCCGTTTGGCGAATACGTGCCGCTGCAGGACATGCTGCGCGGGTTGATTGCTTTCTTCGACCTGCCCATGTCGGACTTCGCCCGCGGCCCTGCCGACCAGGCAATGCTGCAGGCCAAGGGCTATCAGATTGCGCCATTCATTTGCTATGAAGTGGTGTACCCGGAATTCGCCGCAGGCCTTTCAGCCCAAAGCGATCTGTTGCTGACCATCAGCAACGACACTTGGTTCGGCCGCTCGATCGGCCCGCTGCAACACCTGCAAATGGCGCAAATGCGCGCGTTGGAGGCGGGTCGCTGGATGATCCGTGCCACCAATAACGGCGTGACCGGTTTGATTAACCCGTTCGGGCAGATCACCGCGCAGATCCCGCAGTTCGAACGCGGGATTCTCTACGGTGAAGTGGTGCCGATGCACGACCTCACGCCTTACCTGCAATGGCGTTCGTGGCCGTTGATCATTGTGTGCCTGGGGCTCTTCGGCTGGGCGTTGCTGGCGGGGCGGATGTCCAAAACGGTCTGACAGACACTACCTCACCATTGTGGGAGTGAGCTTGTGTGGGAGCGGGCTTGCTCGCGAATACGGTGCATCAGTTAACGAAAATGCTCGCTGACACACCGCTTTCGCGAGCAAGCCCGCTCCCACACAAACCTTCTTCCACAGGTTGATCAGCGGAGCCCGGAACGTTACCGGTAAAACACCCGATACCCCACCTGCCCCACCGCCTCGTTGATCAACTGCCCGCTCTGCCACACCGACTTGACCTCGGGCATCCAGCCGCCCAGCGGCCGGGCATTGTCCACGCCCAAAAAGCCTACCGGCCCCGGCACCACGGTGAAGCCGGCCTTTTCAAAGCTCCAGACCGCGCGCGGCATGTGCCAGGCTTGAGTTACCACCACCACACGCTTGATGCCTTGGGGCAACAGAATCTCGGCACTCATCTGCGCGTTTTCCCAGGTGGTACGGCTGCGCTCTTCCTTCCAGCGCACTGTCACGCCGAAGTCATCCTGCATCGACACGGCCATCAACTCCGCCTCGCTGGGCGGCGTGCCGTAGTGCAAGCCACCACTGGTCAACACCGGCAACCCGGATGCCTTGGCCAATCGCGCGGCATACCGCTGGCGCTCAAGGCCAATGCCGGTGGGCTGGTCGGTGCCCCAGGCCGGGTCGCCCCGTTCGCGCCCGGAACCCAGCACCACAATCGCATCGGCGCGCTGGGCCAGCGTCGCCCACTCTTCACGGGGCAACGGTGGCTCGGTCTCCAGGGCATGCGCGCCCCATTGCACCATCACCGGCAGGCTGATCAGCCACATTGCGCCCAACCCCAGGGCAAAACACAGCCCGGCCAGGCGCGGGCGGCTTTTGCGAAACCACCAGGCAACCGCAAGCAACAGCAAAAAAATGCCGGGCGGCAACAACAATTGTTTAATGAAATAACGAAAAGGCATCGGGCATCTCCAAAGATGCCCGAAGCCTAGATGCAACAGGATTTAGCGACAATCTTTACCAGCAGGTTTCGATAAGGCTACCCAATAACGCGCGTTTCACTTGCACCGTACGGCCCGACGTTTTTCGGGACCGCGACCGGCAGCCACATCCTTCAGCCAGATCACCTTGGCCGAACGCGAGGGCTCCTGGGCAGGCGGGGCAGCCTGCTCCTGAGAGGCACGGTGGTGATTCAATTCCAGGTAGCCCTTGATCAGTTCAAGTTCTGCCTGGCTCAAGCCTCGCAACTCCAGCTCCAGAGGCCGTTCATCTCGCAATCGGCCTGCGGTTCTTGCGGCATCCAATGCCCGACCCAAACGGTCGATCAGTCCTTGGTACAACTGCGGTTTCGTTAAAGTTCGCTGCGATTCAACCATCCCCTCACCTCATTGAAGATAAGACTCACTCCCCAATAAACAGCGTAGTCCCCACGGCTGCGCCTGCCTGGCGCCGCGACAGACGGCCCTGCCTGCGCAATCAGGGTTTCCCTCGATAGAGTGGGGTCATGTATGCTACGGCGCTTCCTGTAACTCCACTTCCCGCAGGGTTTGGGCACGGACGCGCCGCTTTTTGGTGTCGATCAACCTGAACGTTGCACCGAAGAGGATTAGGCCACCCCTATTCAGTTCAAAAGTAGCCATGCACGAACAATATCAGCCCCGTGAAATAGAAAATGCCGCCCAAACCTTCTGGGACGAGCAAAAGTCCTTTGAAGTCAGTGAACAGCCAGGCAAGGAGACTTACTACTGCCTATCGATGTTCCCTTACCCCAGCGGCAAGCTACACATGGGGCACGTGCGTAACTACACCATCGGCGACGTGATTTCGCGCTACCAGCGCATGCTCGGCAAGAACGTCCTGCAGCCTATGGGCTGGGACGCCTTCGGCATGCCGGCGGAAAACGCCGCGATGAAAAACAACGTGGCGCCTGCCAAGTGGACCTACGAAAACATCGCCTACATGAAGACCCAGCTGCGCAGCCTGGGCCTGGCGGTGGACTGGTCGCGCGAAGTGACCACCTGCAAGCCGGATTACTACCGCTGGGAACAATGGCTGTTCACTCGCCTGTTCGAAAAAGGGGTGATCTACAAAAAAAGCGGCACCGTGAACTGGGACCCGATCGACCAGACCGTACTGGCCAACGAGCAGGTGATCGACGGTCGCGGCTGGCGTTCCGGCGCACTGATCGAAAAGCGCGAAATCCCGATGTACTACTTCAAGATCACCGCCTACGCGGATGAGCTCTTGTCGAGCCTCGACGATTTGCCGGGCTGGCCTGAACAGGTCAAGACCATGCAGCGCAACTGGATCGGCAAGTCCAAGGGCATGGAAGTGCAGTTCCCGTACAACGTCGATTCCATCGGCGCTGCCGGCGCACTCAAAGTCTTCACCACCCGCCCGGACACCCTGATGGGCGCGACTTACGTCGCCGTGGCCGCCGAGCACCCGCTGGCCACCCAGGCCGCACAGAACAACCCTGAGCTGCAGGCGTTCATCGCCGAATGCAAAGGCGGCAGCGTGGCCGAAGCCGACGTCGCCACCCAGGAGAAAAAAGGCCTGCCGACCGGCCTGTTCGTCGAGCACCCGCTGACGGGCGAGAAACTGCCGGTGTGGGTCGCCAATTACGTGCTGATGCACTACGGCGATGGCGCAGTAATGGCTGTGCCGGCTCACGACGAACGCGATTTCGAATTTGCCACCAAATACAGCCTGCCGATCAAATCCGTGGTGCGCACAAGCTCGGGCGACACCCACCCGGCCCCGTGGCAAGACGCCTACGGCGAGCACGGTGAGCTGATCAATTCCGGCGCGTTCGACGGTCTGGACTTCCAAGGTGCCTTCGACGCCATCGAAGTCGCGCTGATCAAGAAAAACCTCGGCGCATCGCGCACCCAGTTCCGTCTGCGCGACTGGGGTATCAGCCGCCAGCGCTATTGGGGTTGCCCGATCCCGATCATTCACTGCGAAAGTTGTGGCGACGTGCCAGTACCGGAAAACCAATTGCCGGTCGTCCTGCCGGAAGACGTGGTGCCGGACGGCGCCGGTTCGCCACTGGCGCGCATGCCCGAGTTCTACGAGTGCGCTTGCCCGAAATGCGGCCAGCCTGCCAAGCGTGAAACCGACACCATGGACACCTTCGTCGAGTCCTCGTGGTACTACGCGCGCTACGCCTCGCCGCACTATCAAGGCGGCCTGGTAGAGAAATCCGCTGCCGACCACTGGTTGCCGGTGGATCAGTACATCGGTGGCATCGAACACGCCATTCTTCACCTGCTTTACGCGCGTTTCTTCCACAAGCTGATGCGTGACGAAGGCCTGGTGAGCTCTGATGAGCCGTTCAAGAACCTGCTGACCCAAGGCATGGTGATCGCCGAGACTTACTATCGCCGCGAAGCCAATGGTGCCTACACCTGGTTCAACCCAGCGGACGTAGAACTGGAACGTGACAGCAAAGCCAAGGTGATCAGCGCCAAGCTGAAATCCGATGGCCTGCCGGTGGAAATCGGCGGCACCGAGAAGATGGCCAAGTCGAAGAACAACGGCGTCGACCCGCAGTCGATGATCGACCAGTTCGGCGCCGACACCTGCCGCCTGTTCATGATGTTCGCCTCGCCGCCTGACATGAGCGCCGAATGGTCCGACTCCGGCGTCGAAGGCTCGCACCGTTTCCTCAAGCGCGTCTGGCGCCTGGCCCACGCCCATGTCAGCCAGGGTCTGCCTGGCAAACTGGACGTGGCCGGCTTGAACGACGAGCAGAAAGCCATTCGTCGCAGCACCCACCTGGCCATCCGCCAGGCCAGCCAGGACGTGGGCCAGAACCACAAGTTCAACACCGCCATCGCCCAGGTGATGACGCTGATGAACGTGCTGGAAAAAGCACCGCAAGTCACCGAACAAGACCGCGCACTGGTACAGGAAGGCCTGGAAACGGTCGTTCTGCTGCTGGCGCCGATCACGCCGCACATCAGCCATGACCTGTGGAGCCGCCTGGGCCACAGCGGCGCAGTCATCGACGCCGGCTGGCCGGTACAGGATGACAGCGCCCTGGTACAGGACACGTTGCAACTGGTGATTCAGGTCAACGGCAAGCTGCGTGGCCAAATCGATATGCCAGCCAGCGCCAGCCGCGAAGACGTCGAAGCGGCCGCCCGCGTCAACGAGAACGTGCTGCGCTTTACCGAAGGCCTGACGATCCGCAAAGTGATCGTGGTGCCCGGTAAACTGGTCAACATCGTCGCTAGCTAATCGGATCGGGCGCAGGGCTTGAGCCCTGCGCCGAACTAAACCTTTAAGGCCTCGATAAGGCCCACATGGTTTCAAGGGGAGCAACAAAATGATCAAACGCAACTTGCTGGTGATGGGCCTTGCTGTGCTGCTGAGCGCTTGCGGCTTCCAGCTGCGCGGCACCGGCACCACTGAACTGACACTCAAGGAATTGGACGTCAGCGCCCGCAATGCCTACGGTGAAACCGTGACCCAACTGCGCCAGACCCTGGAAGGCAGCGGCGTGCACGTCTATACCGGCGCGACCTACAAACTGAACCTGGTCGACGAAAAAGAAACCCAACGTAACCTCAGCTACGCAAGTGCCGGCCGTGCGTCGGACATCGAACTGAGCAGCGTGGTCTACTTCGAAGTGCAAGGCCGCGACCACCTGACCTTGATGAGTGACAAAGTCCAGGTACAGAAGGTCGTGAGCCACGACGGTAACAACCTGGTGGGTTCGGACTCGGAAATTATCCAGGTTCGCAAAGAAATGCGTCGCGAGCTGGTCCAGCGCCTGATTGTGCGCCTGCAATTGCTGACCCCGGAGCAGCTTGAAAACCTGCAACGCACCGCCGACAACAAGGCCAAGGCAGACGCTGACGCCGCGAAAGCTGCGCAAGAGTATGAAGACAACACGCCGAAACAATCGCCTGTTGAAGTTCCTGTCGAGTAAGCCATACGGGGCGCCCCTGGTGCCCCGTTCCGCCCGCCTATGAAACTCGCCCCTGCCCAACTCGCCAAACACCTGCAAGGTGGTCTTGCGCCTGTCTATATCGTCAGCGGTGATGATCCGCTGCTGTGCCAGGAAGCCGCAGACGCCATTCGCACCGCCGCGCGCCAGCAAGGCTTCGATGAACGCCAAGTGTTCAGCGCCGACGCCAGTTTCGACTGGGGCACGCTGCTGCAAGCCGGCGCGAGCATGTCGCTGTTCGCCGAAAAACGCCTGCTGGAACTGCGCCTGCCTTCGGGCAAGCCCGGCGACAAGGGCGCGGCAGCCTTGATGGAATACTGCTCGCGGCCTGCCGAAGACACGGTATTGCTGATCAGCCTGCCCAAGCTTGACGCCAGCGCGCAGAAAACCAAATGGGGCAAGGCGCTGGTGGAAGGCCCACAGACCCAGTTCATCCAGATCTGGCCAGTGGACAGCAACCAACTGCCGCAGTGGATTCGTCAACGCCTGTCCCAATCGGGGCTGTCGGCGACGCAAGACGCTGTCGAGTTAATCGCCGCCCGGGTCGAAGGCAACCTGCTTGCCGCCGCCCAGGAGATCGAAAAGCTCAAGCTGATGGCCGAAGACGGGCAAATCACCGTCGAAACCGTACAAGGTGCGGTGGCCGACAGCGCTCGCTTTGACGTGTTCGGGCTGGTGGATGCGATTCTTAACGGTGAACCCGCCCACGCCTTGCGCATGCTCGAAGGGTTGCGTGGCGAGGGTGTGGAGCCGCCCGTGATTCTTTGGGCCCTGGCCCGCGAGTTGCGGGTGCTGGCCAATATTTCCCTGCAATACAGCCAAGGCACCCCGCTGGACAAGTGCTTTAGCCAGGCACGGCCACCGGTGTGGGACAAACGCAAACCGCTGATGAGCAAAGCCCTGCAACGGCACTCGGCGCAACGCTGGGCGCAACTGTTGCTGGAAGCGCAGCGCATCGATGCGCAAATCAAAGGCCAGGCGGCGGGCTCGCCGTGGATGAGCCTGAGCCGTTTGTCACTTTTGATGTCTGGGCAGCGCCTGTCGTTACCGGCTGAATAACCCCCCTCTCAAAAACACCACGGGCTCAATGTGGGAGCGGGCTTGCTCGCGAAGGCGGTGGATCAGTCACCTGATCTATAAACTGACACACCGCCTTCGCGAGCAAGCCCGTTCCCACATTTTAATCGTGCACCTTTCCTACACAGCGCCGGGCTTTACAGCGGCGCAACTTCGGCAGATGATTTGCACCGTTTCACCCCACCTCTAAAGAGTACTGATCATGAGCAAAAAGCCATCCAAGCATGGCCCCAACAAGGCCAAATCCCTCATCGCCCAGCCACTGTTCCGCAGCCGTCAGGAACGCGCCGGCAAGGGCAAAGGCAGCTACCGCCGCGAAGCCTTCCAGTCTAATAGCTGGGAGGCTTCTTACTTTCTGGCTGCCTGAAGGCAAGCGCCCCTCTAGCGTGATAAGGTCTGCACCTGATTTGTAATCCCTGGACCTGTGCATGCCCTCTAGTCTTTCCCGTCGTTGGCACGTTCGCCAATTGATCGCTGCCTCCAGCCTCATTCTGCTTGTCGCCTGCGCGGAAAAACCTACCGCCGCGGACGCGCAACCCCTGCCAAAGCTGCAGACTGTGCCGGCCGTAGCGCCTGCTGTCGTCGCCCCGCTGGCCGTGGACAATCTCGATATCCAACCGACCCAGACCTTTGCCGAATGGCAGGCGGGCTTTCGCGTTGACGCCCTGAAGGCCGGGATCACACCCGCCGTCTTCGATAACGCTTTCGCCGGCGTTACCCCCGATATGGCCGTGATTCGCGCTGACCGCAGCCAACCGGAATTTTCCCGCCCCGTTTGGGAATACATCGACGGTGCCCTGTCGCCGCTGCGCGTGCGCAACGGCCAGGCCTTACTGATCAAGTACGCCGATATCCTGCAAAGCATCGAGCAACGCTATGGCGTTGACCGCCAGGCACTGGTCTCGGTGTGGGGCATGGAGAGTAACTTCGGCCAGTTCCAGGGCAATAACTCGGTGATCCGCTCCCTGGCGACCCTGGCTTACGAAGGCCGTCGCCCGGCGTTCGCACAAGCGCAACTGCTGGCGGCGCTGCAGATCATCCAGCATGGCGATATCCAGGCCGACCAGATGAAAGGCTCGTGGGCCGGCGCGATGGGCCAGACCCAATTTATCCCGACGACCTACAACACCCACGCTGTCGACTTCGATGGCGACGGTCGCCGCGACATCTGGAACAGCCCGGCCGACGCACTCGCCTCCACCGCACATTACCTGCAGAGCTCCGGCTGGCAAACAGGCCAACCGTGGGGTTTTGAGGTGAAACAGCTGCCGGCAAACTTCGATTACGCCCTGGCAGACGGCGGCGTACGCAAGACCGTCGCCGACTGGTTGAAACTCGGTATCCAGCTGCCGCCTGGCGCGAGCATGCCGGCCAATGTCGACCAGTTGTCCGCCGCGCTGCTGCTGCCTGCCGGCTACCGTGGCCCCGCTTTCCTGGTGCTGGACAACTTCCGCGCGATCCTCAAGTACAACAATTCGTCGTCCTACGCACTGGCGGTTGGCCTGCTGTCGGAACGTTTTGGTGGCGGTGGGGTGATTCGTGGCGACTGGCCGAAAGACGAGCTGCCACTGAGCCGTTCCCAGCGTATCGACTTGCAGACGGTGCTCAACGCCAAGGGCTATGACGCGGGTAACGCAGACGGCATTATCGGTGCCAATACGCGCAAGGCGATTCGGGCGGCGCAGCAGTCGCTGGGTTGGCCGGCGGACGGCTATCCGACCGTGAAACTGCTGGAGTCGTTGCAAGGCCAATAGGTCGGCGTATGGCGACTATCGCCTTCGCGAGCAAGCCCGCTCCCACATTTGACCGAGTTCCAACCTTGGAATGTCGTTGAATGTGGGAGCGGGCTTGCTCGCGAAGACGGCGTCACAGGCGACAATTATTTCAAAACTACATCCTGCTCCAACACCAGCCGCTGCTCCCCCGCATCCAGCCGCACCATCGCGCCCATCGGCAGCGTCAGGTTCGGGTCACAATGCCCGCTGCGCCAGCCGGACAGCACCGGAACGCACAACGGCTCGAAGGTCTGCTTCAGCAGCCGCTCCAGCGCTGCTTTATCCACCCCCGACACATCCCCCACCAGTACACCGGCAATCTGGTCCAGCTTGCCCGCCAGGCGCAGGTGAGTCAGCAGGCGGTCAATGCGATAGAGCGGCTCGTTGACATCCTCGATAAACAGAATGATGCCGTCGGCATTGATTTCATAGGCGGTGCCCATCACCGCCGCAATCATCGACAAGTTGCCACCCAACAAACGCCCGCAAGCGATGCCAGGCTCAAGCGTAGTCAGCGGGTAGGCGGCCGGGTGTGCCAGCACACTGCAGGCCCCCAGTTGACCACGCAGCATGCTGAACAATGCCGATTCCGTGGGCTGTTGCTTGTCGCCCAGCAAGTCGGCGTTGAGCATCGGCCCGTGAAAGGTCACGAACCCTGCATAGCGGTTGATCGCCAGGTGCAATGCGGTGATGTCGCTGTAGCCTACGAACGGCTTGGGGTTGGCTCGCAGCAACTCGAAATCGAGGCTATCGAGCAAGCGTGGCGTGCCGTAGCCGCCACGCAGGCAGAAGATGGCATCGATCTCGGGGTCGGCGAAGGCCGCATGCAGGTCGCGCAGGCGCACCGCGTCGCTGCCTGCCAGATAACCGTCGCGTTCGTATACACCTGGGAAGATCCGCAGCTCATAGCCGCGGGCGCGCATCCATTGTGTGGCTTTTTCAACGTCGAGTGCGGCGGGGCCGGCGGGGGCAATCAGGCCGATCACGCCTTCGGCGCGCAAGGCAGGAACGGCGGCCGCGAGTTGAGTCATCATCCATGGTTCTCCGTGGTTGGATTACCCAGGCACTCTAGCCAGTGATGGTTGCAAACAGAAGAGAGAAAGGGAGGGGAATACTGTAGGAGCGAGGAGTGCTCGCCCCTACAGTACAAAGGCTTACGAAACCAGGCTTGCCTTGACCAGCTTGGCCTGCTCGTCGGCGTGGTACGAGGAGCGTACCAGCGGGCCGGACGCCACGTTCTTGAAGCCCATCTTGTAACCTTCCTCGGCGAACCAGGCGAAGACGTCCGGGTGCACAAAACGCTGCACCGGCAAGTGGCTGCGCGACGGCTGCAAGTACTGGCCCAGGGTCAGCATGTCGATGTCGTGTTCGCGCATGCGCTTCATGACTTCGATGACTTCTTCGTCGGTTTCGCCCAGGCCCAGCATCAGGCCGGATTTGGTCGGGATGTGCGGCATCATCTGCTTGAATTTCTGCAGCAGGGTCAGCGACCACTGGTAGTCCGAACCCGGACGCGCGGCCTTGTACAGGCGCGGTACGGTTTCCAGGTTGTGGTTGAACACATCCGGCGGCTCGGCCGCGGTGATTTCCAGCGCGACGTCCATGCGGCCACGGTAGTCCGGCACCAACGTTTCGAGCATCACGTTCGGCGACAGCTTGCGGATTTCGCGGATGCAATCGGCAAAGTGCTGGGCACCGCCGTCACGCAGGTCGTCGCGGTCTACCGAGGTGATGACCACGTACTTGAGTTTCAGGTCGGCGATGGCGATGGCCAGGCTTTCCGGCTCGTTGACGTCCAGAGGCTTGGGTCGGCCATGGCCAACGTCGCAGAACGGGCAACGACGGGTGCAGATGTCACCCATGATCATGAAGGTGGCGGTGCCCCCGGAGAAGCACTCGCCCAGGTTCGGGCAGGACGCTTCTTCGCACACGCTGTGCAGCTTGTGTTTGCGCAACAGTGCTTTGATACGGTCGACTTCCGGCGAAACCGGGATACGCACGCGGATCCAGTCAGGTTTTTTCGGCAGTTCGGTGGTCGGGATGATCTTGACCGGGATGCGTGCAACCTTCTCGGCGCCGCGCAGCTTGACGCCGGCTTCCACCTTGGCACGCGGGGCCGGGGCCGGACGCTCGGTGATGTCCAGCGTCGGGATCATGGTTTGCACTGCATCAGTAGTCATAATCAGTCGATTCCGCCCGTAAGGGTCGTCTGCTCAGCATAGTCGAGGTGTTTGACGAGCTGCGCACGCAGCCGGGCACTTACCTCGGCAAATTTAATCGGTGTGGCGTGGTCGCTCAGTTGGGTCATCGCCAACCCTGCGTAACCGCACGGGTTGATACGCCCGAAGGGCGCCAGGTCCATGTCCACGTTCAGGGCCAGGCCATGAAAGGAACAACCGTGGCGAATCCGCAAACCGAGGGAGGCGATTTTCGCGCCTTCCACGTACACACCGGGTGCATCGGGCTTGGCCGCGGCGCTCACGCCGTAACTGGCCAACAGCTCGATCAGGCAAGCCTCCATGCGGCTTACCAAGTCACGTACGCCAAACCCCAGCTTGCGCACGTCCAGCAATAGATACGCTACAAGCTGACCCGGCCCATGGTAAGTCACTTGACCCCCTCGGTCGACCTGCACCACCGGAATATCACCCGGCAGCAGCAGATGCTCAGCCTTGCCGGCCTGGCCCTGGGTGAATACCGGCGGGTGTTCCACCAGCCAGATTTCATCCGGGGCCGAGCTGCCGCGCTCGTTGGTGAAGCGCTGCATGGCATGCCAGACCGGCTCGTAGGCCATCTGGCCGAGCTCGCGAAAGCCCAGGACCTGTGACATCACAGCACCATGTGCACGAAGCCGGTGGCCCGCAGTTCGCTGTTGATGTCGTAGAGCTGGTCTTGACCGGTCGCAACGATGTGCAACTGGATGGTGGTGTACTTACCGTTGGAGCTCAAACGCTCGTCCACCCGGTTGTCGTTGATCGTCGCGTGTTTACGCACGATCTCGAGAATCTTGTCTTTGTTGCCCACACCGGTATCGCTGATCACCTTGACGGGATAGTCCACGTTTGGGAATTCGATCTTTGGCGCCTTTACTTCTACTTCTTTATCGGTCATGGCAGAACGGCCTCGTAAGCGGTAAGCCGTGGCGACGGGCAAAGCCCCGCGTCGGATCAACGCGGGGCTTTGCAGGTGCACACAATCAGTTGAACAAGCCGTAGAAGAATAGACGGATGCTATCCCACACGCGGCGGAAGATACCACCTTCGTCGACGGCGTCCAGCGCGATCAGGTCGGCGCTGTGCACCACTTTGTCGTCCAGTTTCACTTCGACTTTACCGATCACGTCACCCTTGGCAATTGGCGCAACCAATTGTGGGTTCATGGTCATGCTGGCAGCGAGCTTTTTCAGCTGGCCTTTAGGCATGGTCAGGGTCAGGTCGTCAGCCAGGCCGGCTTTGACTTGGTGAGTAGCGCCCTTCCATACCGGCGCTTGAGCAAGCTCGGCGCCTTTCTGGTAGAAGGTCTGGGTTTCGAAGAAACGGAAACCGTAGGTCAGCAGTTTTTGCGTCTCGGCAGCACGGGCTTGCTCGCTGTTAGTGCCGAAGACCACGGCGATCAGGCGCTGGCCGTCACGTACAGCGGACGACACCATGCAGTAGCCGGCTTCTTCGGTGTGGCCGGTTTTCAGACCGTCGACAGTCTTGTCGCGCCACAGCAGCAGGTTGCGGTTAGGCTGCTTGATGTTGTTCCAGAAGAATTCCTTCTGGGAGTAGATCGCGTAGTGCACCGGGTCGACACGGATGATCGCGCGAGCCAGCACTGCCATGTCGTGAGCCGACGAGTAGTGCTCAGGGTTCGGCAGACCGGTCGGGTTCATGAAGTGGCTGTTGGTCATGCCCAGGTCGCCGGCAGTCTTGTTCATCAAGTCGGCGAACGCGTCTTCGCTGCCGGCGATGTGCTCGGACAGGGCCACGCTGGCGTCGTTACCGGACTGGATGATGATGCCGTGCAGCAGGTCGCTCACGGTGACTTGCGAACCCACCTTGATGAACATCCGCGAACCGCCGGTGCGCCAGGCGTTTTCGCTGACGGTGACCGGGTCGTTTTCGCCGATCTGGCCGCGACGGATTTCCAGGGTCGCGATATAAGCCGTCATCAGCTTGGTCAGGCTGGCCGGTGGCAGGCGCTGGTCACCGTTGTTCTCGACCAGCACGTTGCCGCTGGCGGCATCCATGAGAACCCAGGCCTTGGCGGCCAGTTGCGGGGAAGCCGGCACCATTTCAACCGCCCAGGCGGCCGGGGTGATGATCAGCGAAAGAAGCAGGCACGTGCGTTTGGCTAAGGTGGTGATGTTCATCCGTCTCTCGAAATTGCTTATGGAAACTTGCCCTCGCGGGCAAAACTATTCAGACAGCCCGCTGCCAGACTGTCACGTGTTCGGTTGCCCGCTCACCCCTTGCCCCTGGGTTTTTATTGTTCAACGAGCCAACAACCAGGGTTCAGGCCCGCGTACGAGCCCCAACCATCAATCTTTCTTATTCGGCGGTGACTACGCTGGGTTGCCCCAGGTTGGCCAGGCGCACGCTGTTCTGTACTTGCGCCACTTCACTTGGCGAACCAATCGGCCCCATGCGCACACGGTGCAGGGTCTGCTGGTTACGCACGATGGAGCTGATAAAAACCGGCGCATTGACCATGCCGCTGAGCTTGGACCTTAACAGTTCTGCCGCATCCGGGTTGGCGAAAGCGCCCACTTGCAGGTACTGGCCGCCCACGGTAGAGGCGCCCGGTGCTGCGTGAGGCACGACGACCGTGTCCGGTGCGTGCTGTGCTGGCGGCGGTGTCCATTGCTCGATCTTGCCGGTTGACGCGGTCACCTGCGGCTGCGCCGTTTGCGGTTCGTTGAGCATCAACGGCGCCGGTTTGCCGCGCTGCGCCCAATACTGCGCCGGGTCGATGCCTTCTACTTTCACGCGCGCGGTGCCGATTTCGGCGTAACCGAGTTTCTTCGCGGCGGCGTAAGACAAGTCGATGATGCGGTCCGAATAGAACGGCCCACGGTCGTTGACCCGCAGGATCACGGTGCGGTTGTTGTCCAGGTTGGTCACCCGTACGTAGCTGGGCAGCGGCAAGGTCTTGTGGGCCGCGCTCATGCCGTACAGGTCATACACTTCGCCGTTGGCGGTGTTCTGGCCATGAAACTTGGTGCCGTACCAGGACGCCGTGCCCGATTGCACGTAGGTCTTGGATTCCTGCAGCGGGAAGTAATTCTTGCCCAGCACAGTATACGGGTTGGCCTTGTAAGGCCCGGTGTGCAGGGTCGGCGTGGCATCCGGAATTTTCGACACGTCGACATCCCACCACGGCGCGCCGTCTTTGTGTGCGCGGTTGATGTCCAGGCCCGGCTGGGCGCGAACGACACCGCCAGCCGACTTCTGCGCAGGCGCACGACTGGTGGTGGAGGAACAACTGACAACCAGCAAGGACAACGCGGCGAACGCCACCAGCTTGAGCGGTTTATTGAACGGCGATGCCCGCATTACTTGTTGCCCCGTGCTTGGACCAGCATGTCTGACAGCTGATGCACGGCCATGGCGTACATCACACTGCGGTTATAACGCGTGATTGCGTAAAAATTCTTCAGGCCCATCCAGTATTCCGGGCCGTTTTCGCCTTCGAGGCGGAACGCCGTCACCGGCATATCATCGCGTGGCGCATTCTGACTCGACCAGCCCAGCGCTCGCAACTCCCCGACGGTCTTGACCGGCTCGATTCCCTGGGTCAGGCCTTCATCGGCACGATCCCCAGTCACATCGGCACGGATCACCACCGGCTCACCGGCGACCCAGCCATGGCGTTTGAAATAGCTGGCCACGCTGCCGATAGCATCGTCGGGGTTGCTCCAGATATTAATGTGGCCGTCGCCGTCGAAATCCACCGCGTAAGCGCGAAAGCTGCTCGGCATGAACTGCGGCAAGCCCATCGCACCGGCGTAGGAGCCTTTGAGGGTCAGCGGGTCGACCTGCTCTTCGCGGGCCAGCAACAGGAATTCGCGCAGCTCCTTGCGGAAGAATTCGGCGCGCGGCGGGTAATCGAAGCCCAGGGTCGACAAGGCGTCGATCACCCGGTAACTGCCGGTATTGCGCCCGTAGAAGGTTTCGATGCCAATAATGGCGACGATAACCTGGGCCGGCACCCCGTATTCCTGCTCGGCGCGGGCCAACACGGCTTCGTGCTGGCGCCAGAAGTCCACGCCACGCGCCACGCGGGCGTCGGTGAGGAACATCGGGCGGTATTCTTTCCACTGTTTAACGCGCTCGGCGGGACGCGAGATCGCGTCGAGGATCGCCTGCTTGCGCTGGGCTTCGCGGAACACGCCCATCAGTTGTTCACCGGCAAAACCGTAGTCGCGGGTCATTTCACCGACGAATTCGGCGACCTGGGGTGAGCCATCGTAGTCACCGGCCTGCGCCTCTTGCGTCGCGCCCAGCAGCCCAATCAGGCTCATCCAGGACGCATGCCGAGTCGCCCAGCCGCGCATTACTTGCATTGACATCTTCACCTTATTCAAACCTGCGCGATCCATTTGCGATGCGTATGAATCGACATCAAAACCCCAAACGCTGACAGCAATGTCACCAGCGAAGTTCCGCCGTAGCTAATGAACGGCAACGGCACCCCTACCACCGGCAACAGGCCACTGACCATACCGATGTTGACGAAAACGTAAACAAAAAAAGTCATGGTCAGGCTGCCGGCGAGCAATTTGCCGAACAGGGTCTGCGCCTGTGCGGTGATTACCAGCCCGCGGCCAATCAACAGCAAATAAATCAGCAACAGCGCGCAAATGCCCACCAGGCCGAACTCTTCGCCCAACACCGCAATAATGAAGTCGGTGTGGCTTTCAGGCAAAAAGTCCAAGTGTGACTGGGTGCCCAGCAGCCAACCCTTGCCAAATACGCCGCCGGAACCGATGGCCGCCTTGGACTGGATGATGTTCCAGCCGGTGCCCAGCGGGTCGCTCTCCGGGTCGAGGAACGTGAGGATCCGCTGCTTCTGGTAGTCGTGCATAAAGAAGAACCACATGGCCACGGCCACCGGGATGGCGGCGGCCAGTACGCTGAGGATCCAGCGCCAGCGCAAGCCGCCCATAAACAGCACGAACGCACCGCCCGCGAGAATCAGCAGCGAGGTGCCGAGGTCGGGCTGGCGCACAATCAGGATAAACGGCACGCCGATCAGGATCAGGCTGATGCCCACGTGCTTGAGCTGCGGCGGCAAGGTGCGCTTGGACAGATACCAGGCAATGGTCGCCGGCATCAGGATCTTCATGAATTCCGACGGCTGGAAGCGAATCACCCCCGGAATGTTGATCCAGCGCGTCGCGCCCATGGCGTTGTGGCCCATCACGTCCACCACCACCAGCAGCAATACGCCGGCGACATAGCCCAACGGCACCCAGCGCGCCATGAAACGTGGCTCGAGCTGGGCGATCACGACCATCGACAACAGGCCCAGACCGAACGACGACGCCTGCTTGATCAGCAGGTCCCAGTTCTTGCCGCTGGCCGAATACAACACGAACAGGCTGCCGGCCGCCAAGGTCAGCAGCAGGATCAGCAACGGGCCATCAATGTGCATACGTTGCAACAACGTCGCACGGCGACGCATCACATCTTCGCTGGAGAGGATGCGGTCAAAATTACTCTTCACGGGCCGTAACCTCGGTGCTTGAAGGGGGGCCACCATATTCGGATTTGAGCCTGCCGTCGTCGGCCAACAGCCAGGCGTCCATGATCTGGCGCACCACAGGCGCAGCCACGCCGGAGCCGGACTCACCGTTCTCGACCATCACTGCCACGACGATTTTCGGGTCGTCTGCCGGGGCAAAACCGACGAACAAGGCGTGGTCGCGGTGACGCTCCTGAACCTTGGAACGGTCGTATTTTTCGCCCTGCTTGATAGCAACCACCTGCGCAGTACCGCTCTTGCCGGCAATGCGGTACTGCGCGCCGGCCGCCGCTTTACGCGCAGTGCCACGGGCGCCGTGCATCACTTGCTGCATGCCGTGGTTGACCTTGGCCCAGTCGGACGGGTCGCGCAGCACGATATCGGGGATCGGGTTTTCATCCACCGGCCGCTCGCCTTCGACGGTCTTGGCCAAGTGCGGACGGTTCCAGATGCCTTTGTTGGCCACCAGCGCGGTGGCCTGGGCCAGCTGCAAAGGCGTTGCCTGCATATAGCCCTGGCCGATGCCGAGGATCAGGGTTTCACCCGGGAACCACGCCTGGCGGCGGGTCGCGCGCTTCCACTCCCGCGACGGCATCAGGCCTGGGGACTCTTCGAACATGTCCAGGGAGACTTTCTGGCCGAGGCCGAATTTGCCCATATAGGCAGAAAGCCGGTCGATGCCGAGCTTGTGGGCCAGGTCATAAAAATAGGTGTCGTTGGAGCGCATGATCGCGGTGTCCAGGTCGACATAGCCGTCACCGGTGCGGTTCCAGTTACGGTACTTGTGATCGTAGTTGGGCAGCATGTAGTAGCCGGGGTCGAACACACGGCTGGAGGCGGTGACCACACCCGAATCCAAACCGGCAATCGCCACCGCCGGCTTGATGGTCGAGCCTGGCGGATACAGCCCGCGCAACACACGGTTGAACAGCGGCCGGTCGATGGAATCACGCAGCTCGGCGTAGGCCTTGAAGCTGATGCCGGTGACGAACAGGTTGGGGTCGAAACTCGGCTGGCTGACCATCGCCAGCACTTCGCCGGTTTTCGGGTCCAGTGCCACCACGGCGCCACGCCGACCGCCCAGGGCCATCTCGGCCGCTTCCTGCAGCTTGATGTCCAGGCTCAGCACGATGTCTTTGCCCGGCACCGGGTCGGTGCGCTTGAGCACCCGCAGCACGCGGCCTCGGGCGTTGGTTTCGACTTCTTCGTAACCCACCTGGCCGTGCAGCTCGGGCTCGTAGAAACGCTCGATGCCGGTTTTGCCTATGTGGTGGGTGCCGCTGTAATTCACCGGATCGAGGCTTTTCAGCTCTTTCTCGTTGATGCGCCCCATGTAGCCGACGGAGTGGGCAAAGTGCGGCCCTTGCGGGTAATGCCGCACCAACTGCGCCACCACTTCCACACCGGGCAGGCGGAACTGGTTCACGGCGATCCGCGCGATCTGCTCTTCGGTCAGCTCAAACAGGATTGGCACCGGCTCGAATGGCCGGCGCCCCTGCTTCATGCGCTTTTCGAAGATCACACGGTCTTCCGGCGTCAACTGCAGCACCTCGACAATCACATCGAGGATCTGCTGCCAGTCGCCGGAACGCTCGCGGGTCATGCTCAGGCTGAAGCTGGGCCGATTATCCGCAACCACCACGCCATTACGGTCGAAGATCAGCCCACGCGTCGGCGGAATCGGCTGCACATGCACCCGGTTGTTTTCCGACAGCGTGGAGTGATAGTCGTACTGGATCACCTGCAGGAAATACAGGCGCGCAATCAGCACACCGATCAGCCCCACCACCATAAAAGCGCCGAACACGACCCGCGCGCGTACCAGACGTGCGTCTTTCTCGTGGTCCTTGATGCGGATCGGCTGGGTCATCGGGAGAGGCGCAGATTATTTGTGGTAAGGGTGCCCGGACAGAACTGTCCAGGCGCGATACAGCTGTTCACCGATCAGAATCCTTACCAACGGGTGCGGCAGCGTCAGCGCCGACAACGACCAGCGCTGGTCCGCCCGCGCACAGACTTCCGGCGCCAGCCCTTCGGGGCCGCCGACCATGAAGTTGACCGTACGCGAATCCAGGCGCCAGCGGTCCAGTTCCACCGCCAACTGCTCGGTGCTCCAGGGCTTGCCGTGCACCTCAAGGGTGACGATGCGCTCGTTGGGGCCGACCTTGGCCAACATGGCTTCGCCTTCCTGACGGATAAAGCGCGCCACGTCGGCATTCTTGCCCCGGGTGTTGAGCGGTATTTCTACCAGTTCCAGCGACAGCTCAGCGGGCAGACGCTTGGCATACTCGTGCCAGCCTTCTTCCACCCACTTGGGCATGCGTGAACCGACAGCGATCAGACGCAGGCGCACAGCCGTTCCTTATTCCTGGTCTTTGTTGAGCTTGTCGAAGTGCGCGTGGCCCACTTCCGGGCTGTGGTGCTTGCCATCAGCGGCGCGGCTCTGCTCGGCGCCTTTCCACAGACGCTCCAGGTCGTAGAACTGACGGGCATTGGAGGTCATCATGTGAACGATCACGTCGTCCATGTCCAGCAGCACCCAGTCGCTGTCGCCCTTGCCTTCTTCACCCAGCGGCTTGACGCCCTGGGCTTTGACGGCTTCGCGAACCTTGTCGAGCATCGCGCCGATCTGACGGTTGGAAGTACCGGTGGCGATGATCATGAAATCGGTGATGCTCTGTTTGTCGCGCACGTCCAGGACCTGGATGTCCTGGGCCTTAACGTCTTCCAGGGCAGCTACGGCCACTTTTACCAGCTCTTCGCCAGCCAGCTCAGGGCCGGTGTGCGCTTCAACTGGCAGCGGGGCGCTTTTGAACGTGCCTTTGCGCTTAACTTTGCTTACGTCTTTGTTCGTCATATAAAACTCGTTTTGCTCGTATGTTCGGGCGCTCGCTGCACGACTGTGCGTAGCGACAAGCGCGCCTTTTCAGTTCGACGCACGGTAAAGCCCGTGCGCATCGATGTAGGCCAGGACCGCGTCAGGCACCAGGAAACGTACCGACTTCCCGCTGGCCAGCAGTTGACGGATCTGGGTGGCAGACACCGCAAGCGGGGTCTGCCAGACGAATGCAATATTCCCGTTCGGCCCGGTCAGGGCCAAGGGGTCACTTACCGACCGCGCGGCCAGCAGGTTGCGCAAGGCATCCGGCGGTTCGCTGTCGGCATCCGGGCGTTGCAAAACCAGGATGTGGCAATGCTGGAGGAGTTCCTCCCAGCGATGCCAAGAGGGCAGGCCGCAAAATGCGTCCCAGCCCAAAAGCAGAAACAACTGGTCGTCCGCGGCCAATTCGGCACGCATCAGTTCCAGGGTATCGACAGTGTAGGACGGTTTATCGCGCTTGAGCTCGCGGTCGTCCACCACCAGCGGCGCTATGCCGTCTACGGCAAGCCGCACCATTTCCAGGCGTTGCTGCGCTGACACCTGCGGCGTATCGCGATGGGGCGGGCGCGCATTGGGCATCACCCGCAGCTCATCCAGCGCGAGGGCATCCGCGACTTCCAGGGCACTGCGCAAATGGCCGATGTGCACGGGGTCGAAGGTGCCGCCGAGCAGCCCGATGCGTTTAGCCATCAAGTGCGCACATGACCGTCGCCGAACACCACGTACTTCTCGCTGGTCAGGCCTTCAAGGCCAACCGGGCCGCGTGCGTGGAGCTTGTCGGTAGAAATGCCGATCTCCGCCCCCAGGCCATACTCGAAGCCATCGGCAAAGCGCGTCGAGGCGTTGACCATCACCGAAGCGGAATCCACTTCGTTGAGGAAACGCCGGGCATCGCTGAAATGCTCGGAAACAATGGCGTCGGTGTGCTTGGAGCCGTATTTGTTGATGTGCTCGATGGCCTGGTCCAAGTCGTCGACGATGCGGATCGACAGGATCGGCGCCGTGTACTCGGTGTACCAGTCTTGTTCAGTTGCTTCGATCACGTCCGCGCCGAGCAGCGCACGGGTGCGCTCGCAACCGCGCAACTCCACGCCCTTGTCACGGTAGATGGAAGCCAGCGGCGGCAGCACGCGATCGGCAATGCCTGCGTGCACCAGCAGGGTTTCCATGGTGTTGCACGGGGCGTAACGGTGGGTCTTGGCGTTGTCGGCGATGCGGATCGCCTTATCAATATCGGCAGCGACGTCGATGAACACGTGGCACACGCCGTCCAGGTGCTTGATCACCGGCACCTTGGCATCACGGCTCACGCGCTCGATCAGGCTCTTGCCACCGCGCGGCACGATCACGTCGACAAATTCCGGCATGGTGATCAGCGCGCCAACGGCGGCACGGTCGGTGGTTTCCACCACTTGCACCACTTCAGCCGGCAACTCGGCCACGGCCAGGCCTTGCTGAATGCAGGCGGCAATCGCGCGGTTGGAATTAATCGCCTCGGAACCGCCACGCAGGATGGTGGCGTTGCCGGACTTGAGGCACAGGCTCGCGGCGTCGATGGTCACGTTCGGGCGCGACTCATAAATGATGCCGATCACGCCCAGTGGCACGCGCATCTTGCCGACCTGGATGCCAGACGGCAGGTAACGCATATCGCGGATTTCACCGATGGGGTCAGGCAGCTTGGCCACCTGACGCAAGCCTTCGATCATGTCGTCGATACGTGCCGGGGTCAGCGCCAGGCGGTCCAGCAGGGCTGGTTCCAGGCCATTGGCGCGGGCGTTGGCCAGGTCCAGTTCGTTGGCAGCGGCCAACTCGGAGCGCGAAGCATCCAGAGCATCGGCGGCAGCCAGCAGGGCACGGTTCTTCTGCGCGGTGCTCGCGCGGGCGATCAACCGCGAGGCCTGACGGGCAGCGCGACCCAGGCGGGTCATGTAGTCAAGAACGGACTCAGTCATGGTCGGGGAGTCTTGGCAAAGAGGAAAGCGGCAGATTATAGCTGTGACGCCGCCCGACTGACAGCGGTGAGGGGCGGATGGTCGAAATGAACTGTAAAAACTTGGGGTTCAGCAGTAATTAAGGTGGGAGTTGTTATTATTCGGTCACATTTAGCCGTATTAACCTTACCGCCATGTCCAGTTTTGCCCCGCAACGCCCTGCCAGCGCCCTGCCCGACAGCTTCTTCGACCGTGATGCACAAGTGCTCGCGCGCGAATTACTTGGAAAAGTCATACGCCATCGTGTCGGCGATCTCTGGCTTTCAGCGCGAATTATTGAAACCGAAGCCTATTACGTGGCCGAAAAAGGCAGTCACGCCTCACTCGGCTACACAGAAAAACGTAAGGCTTTGTTTCTGGACGGTGGGCACATCTACATGTACTACGCCCGTGGTGGCGATTCGCTTAACTTCAGCGCCCACGGCCCGGGCAATGCCGTGCTGATCAAATCGGCGTATCCGTGGGTCGATGAAATCTGCGGCCCGGCGAGCCTGGCGCAGATGCTGCTGAACAACCCGGACGCCAACGGTCACCCTCGCCCCTCGCAGAAACTCTGCGCCGGCCAAACCCTGCTGTGTAAAGCCCTGGGCCTGAAAGTGCCGATGTGGGATGCCAAGCGATTTGACCAGGAGTTGCTCTACGTTGAAGACGTGGGCCAGGCGCCGACGCAGATCATCCAGACCACGCGCCTGGGCATTCCCAGTGGTCGCGATGAGCATTTGATGTACCGCTTCGTTGATGCGGGCTACGCGCCCTATTGCACGAAGAACCCGCTGCGTCGGGGCCAGGTCGAAGGCCGCGATTATTTGTTGATTTGAACACGCTGAAAGTTGAAACCAGCAGCACCGCAATTTCAATGTGGGAGCTGGCTTGCCTGCGATAGCGGTGGGCCGGGCGACTCCATGTTCGGCTGTATGCCGCCATCGCAGGCAAGCCAGCTCCCACAATTGATCTTCACTGTCTCAGGTTTCGTATTACATACATGGAGTGGATTGTATGGGCCAATGGCTCGATAGCATTACCGGCTGGCTGACCCTGAACCCCGAATGGCTGGCCGTCGCGGTCTTCATCGTCGCGTGCGTGGAGTGCCTGGCCATCGCCGGGTTGATCGTGCCGGGCACGGTGCTGCTGTTTGCCATTGCAGCGCTGGCCGGCAGCGGCGCGCTGTCCTTGAGTGAAACCCTGCTGCTGGGTTTCCTCGGCGGCCTGCTGGGTGACGGGGTTTCCTACTACCTGGGCCGACATTTTCACCAGAACATCCGGCGCCTGCCCGGCTTACGTCACCACCCGGAATGGATGAACGGCGCAGAAACCTACTTCCATAAGTACGGCATCGCCAGCCTGCTGGTAGGACGCTTCATCGGCCCACTGCGCCCGATGCTGCCGATGGTGGCCGGGATGTGCGACATGCCCTTCCCGCGCTTTGCCGCAGTGAGCATCCTGGCGGCAGCAGGTTGGTCGGTGGCCTATCTGCTGCCCGGCTGGGCGGCTGGCGCCGCGTTCCGCTTGCCATTGCCGGAAGGCTTCTGGCCGGAAGCGGCCATCGTCGCAGCCTGTTTGGCGATATTGCTGGGGCTGAGTTTAAACAGCAGCCTGCGCGGCCATCGCCGCGCCACGCTGTGGATCGGTTGCGCCAGCCTGACGCTGTTGATCGCCCTGTTTATCGGCTACACCCACCTCAACGACTTCGACCAGGGCCTCAGCGCGCTGGTGCAGGAACACCGCAGCCCATGGCTGGACGAGGTGATGGTGCGCATCACGCAGTTGGGTGAGTTCAAGAAGATGTTCGTCGCCAGCGCCGTGTTCACCGGCCTGCTGTTCCTGGCGCGGCAATGGCGCCACGCGCTGTTTGTCGGCGCCACCTTGGCCGGGGCGGCGGTGATCAACACTGGCACCAAACTGTTTTTCGCCCGTGGCCGCCCGGAAATCCTCACCGACCCACTGACCAGTTTCAGCATGCCCAGCGGCCACGCCTCCGGCGCCTTTGCGTTTTTCCTGGCACTGGCCGTGCTGGCCGGTCGCGGGCAACCCACGCGGTTGCGTCTGACCTGGATGCTGATGGGCTGTATTCCTGCCGCGTTTATTGCCTTGTCGCGGGTTTACCTCGGCGCCCATTGGCCGACGGACATTTTGGCCGGCACGCTGCTGGCGATGACGGTGTGCGCGTTCAGCCTGACCGCCATCCAGTACCGCAGCCCGCTGCCGCCCATGCCACGAAAAGCCTGGTGGCTGCTGTTACCGGCGCTGGTGGCGGTGCTGAGTTTCATCGCGCTCAACGGCACGTCCCACGCCCTGCTGCGCTACGCCTACTGAGTGAAGAGTTCGCCCTGCAACTCGTCGAGCAACATCTGGATTGCATCCAGGCGTTGCTGCGGGTCGTCGAGTTGCAGCAGGTCGATCTTGTCGGCCTCGGTGAACGGCAATAGATAAGCAAGCTGATTGGCCAACGCTTGCTGGCCATCGGCATGCGTGCCCATGTCCAGCGAGGCGACCATCGGGTGCTCGGCCAGCGCCTGGAGCAACGCCAGCAGGTCGGCGTCCTCTTCTTCCAGCGGTTGGTCCGCCAGCTCTTCGAGCCATTGCACTTGGGCCACCAGCAACTGGTCTTTCTGCACCCCGGCGTCACGCACCCGGAACCTGCGCCCGCCTTCGACGCGAATTCCCAGCAGGCCGTTGTCCTGCTGCTTGAAGTCGCGAATCAGCGCTTCACAGCCGATCAGCGCGTAGCCGTCCGGGGCCATGCCCACTTCCCTGCCGTCAAGGATGCACACCACACCGAAGCTTTCGCCCTTTTTCATGCAGCGGCTGATCATGTCCAGATAGCGCGCCTCGAACAATTGCAAATCGAGGGTGCAGCCAGGGAACAGCACGGTATTGAGCGGGAACAGCGCCAGACTCATAAAGGTTTCCTTAAACCCGGTTTAAACAATCACCGACACGGCCAGCGGCAGGAACACCGCCGTGGCCACGCCCATCAGACTCATGGCCAACGCCGCAAAGGCGCCGCACTCTTCGCTTTCCTGCAGGGCCACCGAGGTGCCAACGGCGTGGGCGGTCATGCCCAAGGCCATGCCGCGCGCCTCGGGGCTGTGCACACCCAGGCGCGACAGGTACGCCGGGCCGATCATCGCACCAATCACCCCGGTGATCAGCACAAACACCGCCGCCAAGGCGGCCACGCCACCGATCTGCTCCGCCACCAGCATCGCAATGGGTGACGTCACGGACTTGGGCGCCATGGTCATCAGCATCATGTGTTCGGCGCCAAACCACCAGCCCAGCAGTACACACAGGCCGGTGGCCAACACGCCACCTACCACCAGCGTAGTAAATATCGGCCAGAACAATTGGCGAATCCGCCGCAGGTTCAGGAACAGCGGCACGGCCAGGGCCACCGTCGCCGGGCCGAGCAGAATGCTCATGATCTCGGTGCTCTTGCGGTACTCGGCGTACGTCAGGCCGCAACTGAGCAATACGCCGATCACCAACAGCATGGACACCAGCACCGGCTGCAGGAAGACCCAGCGGGTTTTCTCGAAACCCACCAGCACCAACTGATACGCCCCCAGGGTGATGCCGATGCCAAATAAGGGGTGATGAATGACGGCTGTCCACGCACCCTGCCAGTCGAAGGTCATTGATCCTTCTCCTTGCGCTTGACCAGGTGCTGCATGAGCACGCCGACAAAGCCCATGGCGATCACCAGCGACAACACCAGTGCGCCGACGATGGCCCAGAAGTCTGCGACGATGTCTTTGGCGTACACCATCACGCCCACCGCCGGTGGCACCAGCAGCAGCGGCAAATAGCGCAACAGGCTGCTGGCGGCCAGGCTCAGGGGTTCGCCGACTTCGCCACGCCAGATCAGAAAGCCGAGCATCAGCAGCAAGCCGATGATCGGGCCCGGCAGCACCGGCAACAGCAAATGGTTGATCGCGGTGCCGATCAATTGAAACAGCACCAGCCATGTCAGGCCACGTAACAGCATCCGTTCTCCCCCCTAAAAGACTCGCCGCATTATAAGCACGCCTGCCCTATGCTCCGGCATTCGCCAAAAGCATGGTGGGTTGACCGAGTGGGTTGCCCATGATGATCTAACATGGATTTCGCACACCTATAAAAACCGATGAACCAAGGAGAGTCGCAATGCCCTATGTACCTGTAGCGCAGCTCAAAGATTATGTCGGCAAGGAACTGGGACGTTCCGAATGGCTCACCATCGACCAGGCACGTATCAACCTGTTCGCAGAGGCCACCGGCGATCATCAGTTCATCCACGTCGACCCGGTCAAGGCCGCCAAGACGCCGTTCGGCAGCACCATCGCCCACGGTTTCCTGTCGCTGTCGCTGATGCCCAAGCTGATGGAAGACATTCTGATCATGCCCGAGGGGCTGAAGATGGCCGTCAACTACGGCTTGGACAGCGTGCGTTTCATTCAGCCGGTGAAGGTCGACTCCAAGGTCCGCCTGAACGTGACACTCAACGAGGTCACCGAGAAAAAACCTGGCCAATGGCTACTTAAGGCTACCGCCACCCTGGAAATCGAAGGCCAGGAAAAGCCCGCCTACGTCGCTGAGTCGTTGTCACTCTACTTCGTGTAAGGCTGCGCCTGTGGTGAGGCAATAAACCTTGCCACAGTGTATGTAAATTTATGTATGAATCCTGCGGCTGCGGCATACTCGGCGCTCAATTATCCGGATCCCGCTATGCGCCCACTCGCCCCCCTTGCCCTTGCCCTGTTGCTCACCGCTTGCGGAGACGGCGAATCGCTGTTGCCGCCCGATGCGCGCCTGCCCGATGGCGGCCGTTACCGGGGCGATGTGGTCAATGGCTTGCTGCAAGGCCAGGGCCGGGTGGACTACCCCAACGGCAGTTGGTACGCCGGCCAGTTCGACAAAGGCCAGTGGCACGGCCAGGGCGAATGGCATGGCAGCAACGGCGAAGTCTATAAAGGCCAGTTCCAGCAGGGCCTGTTCGACGGCCAGGGCAGCCTGACCACGGCGGGCAGCAGCTATGTCGGCGGTTTCAAGAATGGTCGGCGTAATGGCGAAGGCACCCTCAAAGAGGGGCAAATGACCTATCGCGGTGAATTCAAGGACGACCAGTATTCCGGCCTCGGCCGCCTCGAACTGGCCGACGGCAGCCAATACCAGGGCCAGTTCGCCCACGGCAAGCCGAATGGCGAAGGCCAACGCAACGACGACAGTGGCAACCAGTTCAGCGGCCACTTTGTCGATGGCCAGCTCGAAGGCAATGGCACCTTCAACAGCGCCGACGGTGACATCTATGTCGGCCAGTTCAAACAGAACCAGCTCAACGGCAAAGGCCGCTATGAAAATGCCGACGGCGACGTGTGGATCGGCCAGTTCAAGGAAGGCGCACTCAGCGGCAAAGGCGAGCTGATCGGCGTCGACGGCAGCCACTATGTCGGCTACTTCAGCGATTGGCGCTTCACCGGCGAGGGCCGCCTGAACCTCACCGATGGCAGCTTCTATATCGGCGGTTTCGACAGCGACAGCTACCAAGGCAAAGGCAGCCTGGTGCTCACCGACGGCACCGTACAGGCCGGCACCTGGGTCAACGGCATGCGCGTGCGCGATGCCGACGGCAAGCTGCTGCCCGACCCGCTGGAAATCGGCGTACTCGCCCAGGGCCGCTTGCTGGATGCCGCCCTCGCCGCTGTGCCGCCCTCTACGCCCGCCGTCGAGCTGTACACCCTGGCGGTGGCTGGCGATGGCAAACAAAGCGTGTTCCTGCGCGAAGCCGATTACGTGAGCAACATGCTCGCCACGCGTTTCGGCGCGCGCGGGCAGATTCGCCTGGTCAACCACCGCGACCACATCGCCGACCGCCCGCTGGCCACCCGCGAAAGCCTGCGCCGTGCGGTGCAAACCCTGGCCGAGCGCACCGGCCCGGAAGACCTGGTGTTTATCTACATGACCAGCCACGGCACCCACGAACACGAACTGGTACTCGACCAACCGCGCATGGAGCTGGCCGACCTGCCCGCCGATGAACTGGCCGCCGTGCTCGCCCCGCTGAAAAACCGCGACAAGATCATCGTGATTTCCGCCTGCTATTCCGGCGGCTTTATCCCGGCGCTGAAAGATGAGCGCACCTTGATCATGACCGCCTCGCGCGCTGATCGCGTGTCTTTCGGCTGTTCCGAGGAAGCGGATTTCACCTACTTCGGCGACGCCCTTTTCGCACAAGCTTTTAACCAGACCGACGATTTACAGCAGGCCTTCAAACTGGCAGAAGTGCATGTGGCCGAGCGCGAACAGGCGGACAACTTCGAAGCCTCCGAACCGCAGATGTGGGCCCCCAAAGGTGTGATCGCCCATTGGCAATTATTACGTAAACAGCAGGCACGAAAGGCGCTCGAAAGCGTCTCAATGAATAGCAAGGAAGCCAAAGGCAACTAAGCTGTAACGTGTAACAAGGGGGAAACACCATGTACCTGACACCTCAACATATCCTGCTCGCCGGCGCCTCGGGCCTGACCGGCGAACACCTGCTCGACCGCCTGCTCAACGAACCCACCGTGACCCGCGTACTGGCGCCGAGCCGCAAACCGCTGGCCGAACACCCGCACCTGGAAAACCCGGTGGGCGACCCGGCGGTATTCTTGCCGCAACTGAGCGGCCAAATTGACATCGCCTTCTGCTGCCTGGGCACCACCATCAAGCAGGCCGGCTCCGAAGCGGCCTTCCGCGCAGTCGACCTGGACATGGTCGTGGCCTTTGCCAAGCGCGCACGGGAAATGGGCGCGCGGCACCTGATCGTGATCAGTGCGATTGGCGCCGACCCGAAATCCTCAATCTTCTACAACCGGGTCAAAGGCGAAATGGAACTGGCGCTCAAGGCGCAGGATTGGCCGCAACTGACCATCGTGCGGCCGTCGCTGTTGCTGGGAGACAGGTTGGAGCCACGCTTGGCCGAGCAGTTGGCCGGGCCGTTATCGCGGTTGATTCCCGGCAAATACCGTGGCATTGAGGTCTGCGAACTGGCCCGCGCCATGTGGCGCCTGGCGCTGGAAGAGCAGGATGGGGTGCGGGTAGTGGAGTCGGATGAGTTGCGCAAGCTGGGCAAATAGCTCGGTTTAAACATGTGGGAGCGGGCTTGCTCGCGAATGCGGTGGTTCAGTCAACTATGCATCGACTGACACACTGCCTTCGCGAGCAAGCCCGCTCCCACATTGGTTTTGTATTGCCTTCAGGGTCGGCGCTAGAGCCCGCCGGTTGCGTTAAACCCAACGCCTAACACCGTCAACACCGACAGCGGCAACAGCAGCGTATCGAGCAGCGCACTGGCCGGCAGGTCGACGTGTGGATAACTCGGCGCCTCAGCGCCAAATCGGTCCTTGGCGCAACAGCCGCCGTTGATCGCATACAAATCCAGGCGCGTCCCGGCATACACCACCGGCGCGCCGGGCTGCGCGGCATCCAGCGTGCGCGCGGTGGCGCAGCCGGTCAATTGCAGCGCCAACAGCACCCACAGCGCCTTATTCATCACTGCTCAAATGGTGCTCGCCCCAACGCGGCAGCATGTCCTGGGGAATGTTCAGCAGGTTGAGAATCCGTGCCACCACAAAATCCACCAGGTCATCAATGGTCTGCGGCTGGTGATAAAAGCCAGGCGATGCCGGCAAGATGGTCACGCCCATGTTCGACAACTTGAGCATGTGCTCCAGATGAATGCTCGAATACGGCGCCTCACGCGGCACCAGGATCAGCTGGCGGCGCTCCTTCAAGGTCACGTCCGCCGCACGCTCGATCAGGTTATTGCAGGCGCCCGTGGCGATCGCCGACAAGGTGCCGGTGGAACACGGCACCACCACCATCGCGGCCGGCGCTCCGGAGCCGGAGGCCACGGGCGACATCCAATCCTCTTTGCCGTAGACCTTGATCTGCCCCGCTGCCGCACCCGTATATTCGGTGAGGAAGGCTTGCATCATCTGTACCTTGGGCGGCAGCGCAACATCGGTCTCGGTGGCCAGCACCAATTGCGCGGCCTTGGAGATCAAAAAATGCACCTCGCGGTCTTCGCGCACCAGGCAATCAAGCAAGCGCAGGCCATACGGCGCGCCGGAAGCGCCGGTCATCGCCAGGGTGACGCGTTCCGGGCCGCTCATTTCAGCGCCTCGGCCAGCTTGCCATGCAGGCCGCCGAAGCCGCCGTTGCTCATCACCACCACGTGGGTGCCTGGCTTGGCTTGATGCTTGACGTGCTCAATGATGCCCTCGATGGAATCGCAGACGATTGAGGGCACCGTGCACAGCGCCGCGATGGCCGGCAAGTCCCAGCCGAGGCTGGCCGGCGCGTACCAGACCACCTGGTCGGCGTCGTTGACGCTTTCCGGCAGGCCATCACGGTGTGCACCGAGCTTCATGGAGTTGGAGCGCGGTTCGATAATGGCAATGATGTTGGCGTCACCGACACGCTTGCGCAGGCCGTCCAGCGTGGTCGCAATCGCGGTGGGGTGGTGGGCAAAATCGTCGTAGATAGTAATCCCATTCACGTCGGCGACTTTTTCCATACGGCGCTTCACGCTTTTGAATGCGCTCAAAGCCGCAATGCCCATTGATGGCACCACGCCCACATGCCGCGCGGCTGCCAGAGTCACCAGCGCGTTGGCGACGTTGTGTTGACCGGTCATGTCCCATTCAACGATGCCTTGGGCTTCACCTTCCAACAGCACTTCAAATTTAGAGCCGTCTTCGCTGATTAACTTGACCTGCCACTGCCCGCCCGCGCCGGTGGTTTGCACCGGGGTCCAGCAGCCCATGTCGATCACCCGCTGCAAGGCCGGTTCAGTGGTGGGGTGGATAACCAGGCCTTCACTCGGGATGGTACGCACCAAGTGGTGGAACTGGCGTTCAATGGCCGGCAGATCGGGGAAGATGTCCGCATGATCGAATTCAAGGTTGTTCAGGATCGCCGTGCGCGGGCGGTAATGGACAAACTTGGAGCGCTTATCGAAGAACGCACTGTCGTATTCATCGGCCTCAATCACGAAGAACGGCGTATCGCCCAGGCGCGCCGACACCGAGAAGTTTTGCGGCACGCCGCCAATCAAGAAGCCCGGGCTCATGCCCGCATGCTCCAACACCCAGGCCAGCATGCTGCTGGTGGTGGTCTTGCCGTGAGTGCCGGCCACCGCCAGTACCCAGCGGCCTTGCAGCACATGGTCCGCCAGCCACTGGGGGCCGGAGACATACGGCAACCCTTTATTGAGTACGTACTCGACCGCCGGGTTACCCCGCACCATGGCATTGCCGATAACCACCAGGTCCGGAACCGGGTCGAATTGCGACGGATCGTAGCCTTGGGTCAACTCAATACCCTGGGCCTGCAGTTGCGTGCTCATGGGCGGGTAAACGTTGGCGTCGGAGCCGGTGACATGGTGGCCCAGCTCTTTAGCCAGAACCGCCATCGACCCCATGAATGTGCCGCAAATACCGAGAATATGAATGTGCATGGTTGACCTCGTAAAACATCGAGGCAGGTTAGCGTAAGGTGAGAAAAGTCGCACTCTTTAGCGTGAGGTGCCTGCGCCAGGAGCACGTCGGACAAGCACCCAGGCTGATGGCTTGCTTGATTAAAAGCGCCGTTGAATCCGACCTCTGTGAATACAGTACGTCAGCGACAACGACGCTTTTGTGCGCTTGGCGCCTTTGCCGACTACGCCAACAGGGCCCGGCGGCAGGGAGGGAAAGCGCGAAAGTTCACGCCACGCCAGCCTTCAACTTTGCTGACATGCGCTTGAACAACACCGTCAGTACGGCAAGCCTTGTATTGATATCCCATGCGCGGCCTTCGATATCATCCTTCGGCGCCCCCGTGGAAGCGAAGGTGAGTGAAATACCCATCTCTTTGGCATTGATAGCCAACTGTGCCTCTGCAATATCAACCAGCTCTTCCAGGTCGTCCATGCGCCCATCATCGTCTTTCGAGGCATAACTCAAGCCGGGAGCAAAGTCTTTATAGCCATTTAGACCATTCCACGTGTTTGCCGCCTTAAATACATCATGTCGAGTCTGATCGACGATTAGGGCGTTCGTGAGATCTTCCTGTGTCAGCGCGTTGGAGACGGGCGCGGGGTCAATAAGTGTCTTGGTGTAAGCATTAACGGCTCCGGCAACAATCAGCCCCGCCGCACTAAACGGTGCGGCAATGACTGCAGTGCGCAGTAATGAAATATTTCTGGCCGGTGCCGCTTTCTCAGCCTTCGCTTTAGCAGCGCTTGTCAGTGATGCAGATTCACTCTCAAGGCGTTGCGAAGAGAACGGTTGAACCTCCTCTCCATCCACTCGGCCGGGCGTGGACTGGCCAAACAATTTATCCCGGGCTTCTGCATCTTTACGGGCCTGCCATTCCTTTTGATGTTTGGCTTTGTATTCAGCCATCTCGGGGGTGTCAGGCGCATGAGCATCAGGCGCTTGTTGCGGCGACCGGGCGCCGCTCGTGTGCCCTTGCCCCATGAAACTTTCAACTTTGGCATCGACAGACGCCTGGTCAAATTTGCGCTCGCTCACCCCCGCGCTGCTGCCCTGTTGAGCGCCTGCCACTTTGGGCGTTTCTACAGAGGTCCGCGTAGGGACATCAGTGTCAGCTCTCCTGATATGTCCAAACGAAGAAATAATATCTCCAATCCTTGTGCACTTTACTCGCTTATGTTCTTGGATCGAATTAAAAAGTATCACGGTGTGCCACCTCATGATCAACACATAGTAGACAGGTATCCATTAATTAATAGCAGAAAGACATCCATTACTCCCTCTTAATCAGTGGAAGAAAGCACAGAAAGCGTTCCAATACAGCAACAAAAACAAACTATCCGAGCGAACAACACATCCAATAAAAATGCAGTATTACAAGGCACTCACGACACCAAACTGTGCCGCCTGAGGGCCAAATGGCGCCTTGGTTATTACATTGTATGCGTACCACCCGCCTTTCTTGAAAACTGCCACTGAAGGGCGCCACACGTTATCCTCCGCCGACCGAAGAAAACCCTTGGCGATATCGCCATCTTTATAGACTTTAGTCACTTCATAGGTTTTGTAGTTACCTTTAAGGCGAGACAATAGTGCCTGCCCAGTGCCGGCAAGGTGGTGGATGTCTTTATAGACTGCCCCCGCCCCCTTATTTAAATTTTTCGCAATATCAACCGTATCGGTATACCCCACTGAGGCCCCGACACCTGCGAAAAGAAAGCTTTTGAGCACGCCAAGTCCGCTCTTGCCAAGCGTGGAGGCTTTGCGGGCAGCGTGCAGCCCCGGGAGGACAAAGCCAAAAATATCGAACCCGATATTAAAAATTGCCCCCCCGACGTTCCCCTTGATTGCATCCTGCACGCCGTCATAAAAAGGAATGAGACCCAGAAAAAAACTTTTTAACTTTGCATCGTAGGCGTGTCCTTTCTCAAGCGCAGTGACACCCGCCGCTTGAAGTTTCAGCGCCTCATAATGACGGGTTAAAAAACCAGCGGTCGTTAGACCGAGTGTGCCGTTTCTTTCGGAAAAATAAGCAGTGTTTATGTTACCGGCGCTGCCGGGTAGATCACGCTCGTCATTCGCCGCACCGTATTGCGTAAAGAGCGTAGGCGCGCCAGGTCGGCGACCGACGGGGTCCCCATTAAAGTACAGGCTGTCGTCAATGTCAGTGTGCTGCGCCGAGTAGCCCTTTTCCTTGACCATTTTTCCTTCGGTGGGGAAATAACTATAAGCGCTCACCTTCCCATCACGCCCCTCCACTTTCATGAGCAGACCATGCTTGCCTTTTCGCGCCTCAAGTTCCTGCTCAGTCGGCTGTCGGATTCGGCGACCGGGAAACAAGCCTCCTCGTGGGTCAAGTTCCGTCTCAAGAAAGGGGCGAGACACTTCAAAAAAAGTGACCTTCGAGTGTTTTATATGCTCTCGATCAGCGGGGGGCAGCAGAGACAGTTGGTACTTGAAGCGAATACTCCAGGCATCTTCATGATCTCTTTTATACGCCTGAAACGTATCCGAAAAAACCTTATTAATATCCGGCTCAAGCTTGGAAAGCTGCGACTTTATTTCATCATAGGGACATTTGGTGTTATCCAGCGACTTCCACTTGCCCGGTTTGATTGGCCCGCTCATGTAGATATCCAGTAACGACACAGGCGTGTGTTTTACCGACGTATCCTGCAAAACCGCCTGCGTCGGATCCACGTTCGGAAATACCCGCAGTAACTCTGCCAACGCCAGCGCCCTTCGCGTTATCGCCGGTGTTAACAAGACAGTCTTTGCCCACGCAAGCGCTCTTTGCTGTTTGTTCAATGCTTCGTGTGAACGCCTGGCGTCGTCCGCGGTGTAACTATGATCGGGACGGCTTTGGATAATATCGTTTGCAACCCCCCAACTGATAATTGGATTGCGCGCTGCCACGCTCAATTGGACCTCGCTCTCAAGTGAAACCGGAGGCACCTCACCGTAAGCCATCACTTGGCTAAACGTCATGTTCGCTGACGCCCCAGGCACTTGTTGCTCGATACGTGAAACCGCTGTGCAGAAACTCACCCAGGTATGAGAGCCATAAACAAGATTAGGCTGTATCTCTTTTACCAGGTACTCGGGCGCCGCTGCCGAGAGTAATAGGTGCGCGGCAAGAGGCGCGGCCTCTGCTCCCACCTTATTCTCAAGGTGCGTGATGAAGCGCCTGACAACTTCAGCGGCTGAAGCGCCGGCGTTGTCATTGCTATACAGGTTATAGCCGGCCAAATTGAAGGGCGATTTACCGGCCCCTGGATCCAGTTCTTGCACGAGTGCGGCACTCACACTCTCGATCGCACTGGTCGGCGTCTGCGCTAATTTAAGCTTTTTTTGTATGCCTTCACCCAGTTCCCGTGCCTGAGGTGAGCGAATGAGCTGGTCATGTACGCGTGAGGGGTTTTGCGCAATCAGCTTCCTCGTGGTTTCAGGGAGCAGGCTGATCAACCTATGTAATAAACTGCCCGCCCCCGCCCCTGCCTGGGCACTTGAAACTTGGGCGGTTGGTTGCTTCTTCCAATCTTCGACCTGTGCTCGCATCTTGCGCAGTAACGTGACACCCAATAGTCCAGCGATGGGCTGTGCCCCACCCGCGTCTGCCCCGGGCGCCCGATGGGCAAGGTCAAAGAACAGCGCCTGGGCCAACTCAAGTGCCTGCTGTTTATTGACCGGCACTTTGTAGCCTTCCTGCTCAATGATTTGCGCAACACTCAGCGCTCGGCGTTGCTCGTCGACAACTTCGCTAACGTGGGGGTTAAGAGGCAGCCTGGCGTTATTGAGCTGTATATTTCCATTGGCATCATCTACCTGGGACCTCAGCGCCGTAATCAGTGCATGACGTTCAGCCTCATCCCCCAACGCCTCGTTAAGCCGCGTTATCGCCTCTGCAGATCGCAGTGACGCATAAGGCACAGGCGCGAATTCAAACAGCGCCTTGTTCAGCAACTTCTTGCGGTGCAAGGCGAATTGCGCGGGCGTAAGGTCGATAGGCTCATTGTAAAACCGCCCTACCGTGTAAAGCGGCACCTGCCCGTCCGGCCAGGGGTAACTGAATGCTTGCCCGGGTTCAGGCGCGAGCGTTTTGGCAATGGACAACAGTGTTCGAGAAATATCTGACCAGCCCGAATCATCCTTTAAGGAAAAGGTTTGCTGCTTCCCATCGACAATACCGGTGAGCTCCCCACGGGCGGGGTCCAGTTTCATGCGCTTCGTATCAAGCCCCTGCTCTTTCGCCCACGCCAGGAACCCAGGGCCTTTGAACGCGCTGTCCAGCTGAGTTCGCCAACGACCGAGTGTGGACTGTAGAGAGACCTCAACGTTGGGCGGCGCCATTGAGGTTTGAAAGGAACGAGTTGCCAATGCGCTTGCGAAGAACTTCGCCACCTGAGCATCAGCCCGTGCACGAACCTCGGGGCTGTCGGGCAGCGCTGTGCTGCGCTTACTTCGAATGGCAGTGCTATTGATGTGCGCCGGGGCGGTCTCCACGGCAGGTACGGCGACCGTTTTAACCGACGGCGCCACATGACGTGGCACCATCGGCAATGAGTTAAAACCCGAAACAGTCGTCATATAACACCTCGCCGATAAGATAATGTCCCATCGTTAAGTGGACACCTGCGCTGAAGCAGTTCCTGGCGAACACGCCAACACACTGTGTGTGACACTTCCATGCTAACTCCGAAAAAATCAATCACCTGATAACTGAGGTGTGCTAATGCCTACGCAGACATTCAAATACCCTCTTACTCAAGTACCGCCACGCGCAGCCAAAAAAAATGCCATTGCCTGCGCAGCAGCCGCGTGCACACGGCTGCTGCGAAGACAACAGCACTTTTAGGAAAGGCTTTACGCCGCTGACCGCAAAGAGGCCGGTCAGGCTTTAGAAAAGCCGAGGTCCATGCCTTACTTCACTTTAGCGTTCATTTTCGGCGCGATTTCATTACTGATAGCGATAATAACCGCCAGCCTGGATTCAATGATTTTTGCACGCACCGCGACGTCTGGATCGTCGCTACGCGAATGATCAAAGTGAGTTTCAACGTCAAACTTTACGCCAAGATTTGCATACGCTTTCTCAAGTTCGATAGTCATGGCCTCAAGCGCAATGATACGTTCTGCGTCGGTTTTAAGAGACCAGTCGAAGCCTGCATCGAAGTCCGGCTTTCCAACAGCGTGATGCAGCGTGGTCACCACGCCAAAAACATCTTGCTGAACCCTATCGATGATTTTTGCTTCGGCTAAAGAAACCTTGAACTTAGTGGCAGGATCGTCACTGAGGGTCTTTTCAATCAGCTTAGCGATAAAGGTACCCAGCGCTGTCACCGCCGCGCCGACGGTGGCCGTGACCAAGAGCTTTTTAGTATCAGAGAGTTTCGGCTTTGCGGGCGCGGTCGTTGTATCGGCGTCAGCTTTGACCTCTTTCTTCACTGGCATTTCTGTCTTGTTTGCATCAGCGGCAGCCGCGGCGTCTTCAAACTCTTTTTTTGCTTTAGTCAGCGCTTCCGAGGAAAACGGCGAGACGGCTTTTCCGTTAACGCTTACATTGGGGACAGTCAAACTTAAGGAAGCAGGCTCGACGATTTTGACTTCTTCATGCACAAGCTTGCTGGCCTGGCTGCCCTCGGGCTTAAACTCAGCTTGCTCTTTGGCAATGTCTTTATCAAATGCCGTTGTTCCCGAAGTTCCGGGCTTATTGACATCAACGGCCCCTAGTTTGACCGCTTCCGGAGCCTTAGCACTGTCTGGCACGACCAGCTTTTTCTTTTTAAAAAACCTAGCCCCTATGGACCCTAGCCCACGCCCGGTTCTATTGAAGCGATCACCTTCATCAGCGAACATCTCATATTCTATTGAGGCGTTATCCCGGCCAGCGCTTTTGGCAGCGATGTCCTGAGTAACCGCCACTGAAGAGGGTAATGCATGTTCTACTGCCGTCTTGCTCGCCGCCTCAGGGGCAACGTGCTGTTGAGCGAAAGGCAATTGCGATACGGTGGAATTTACAACGTTCATATGATTCACCTAATGATTAAGTTACATTAGGAAGCCATCCATTTCCTCCACAACATAAGTGGTAAGTCCCGCTACAACGTTCCAACAAAAACCAATAAACACCTGCGCATTTATTACTTAATTTATAGTGCAAGCCGGGCACTGAACCACGGTAAACACACACCACTAAAACAGTCACTTCAACCCGTCACGTTAAAACAAATCCTACACACTTATGCTATTGCCGCCCCGACAATGCTCTGCTGTACCAACTGCACGCCGTATGGGGTTTTTGTTATAAGATTATAGGCATACCACCCGCCATTGAGAAAAATCGCCGTGACAGGTTTTATCTCACCGGATCGCCCCGTTACTTTGTGGTAAAAGTTCCTGACGACATCATTATGTTTGTACTTTTTTTGAGGATCAAACGCTTTGATTCTTCGAGATAGCACCTTCGGCAACGTGGACGTCAGATTACCCACCTCTCGCCCCACGGCTTTTATCCCCGTTCGGAAATTTTTGGGCGCCGCTAAAAAGTCATCAAATGCAAACGATGAGGCGGCCCCTTTTACAATACCGGAGGCGATGGCCTTAATTAGGCCGCGACCGGCTTTAAGGGCTTTTCGAGCATGACCGGCACCGGGTATGAGAAAACCGAGTATATCGAAGCCAAGCTCCAAGGTAGCTCCGGAGACATCGCCATTAAGGGCCGCCTTGATCCCATCATGAAAAGGGGCAAGACTCAGAAAAATCCCATCGAGTTTTCTATTGGTTATTCTTTCCTGCTCTCTATCTGTTACGCCCTTTGCCACGCTCTTCTCTTGCTCAAAATAGGGCAAAAAGTGGTGGCTGACGGTTGAACCTAGCTCACGAGATCGCCTGGAAAAATAACTGCCCTTTAGCCCCTCCGCGTTATCAGATGGCTGCTGTGCTCCAGCACGATCTGTATTGGGTGGCGCCAATCGCTCGACCAGAACCCTTGACCTCGCATGCTCTTTTGGCGGGGCACCATGATAAGGATTATCGTCGATGCGAAGCACATCGCCTCGATCATTGCGCAATGGCCCCGCCCAGGGTTTCTGCGGCCTGCTGACGAGAGATTCTGACAACCCCGGCTCTTTGACGATCTTTGCCTCCTGTGGGAAATAGCTGTAATAGTCAAACACCCCATTACCGCGATCCGCTTGTATAAGTACACCATGACGCCCCGTCAGCGCCTCAACTTCTTGTGGGCTCGGCTCGCCATTCGGCACGTGGCGCTCATGATTACCCCGCTGGGCATAATTCTCACCATCGTAGTTTCTACGCACGGCATAGAAGCTGATATCTGAATGATTAAGAATTTCCCGATCCGCCACAGGCAGCAAGGACAGGTGATACCTGAATGTTGTATTTGTAGCGGCTTCTTTTCGCGCTTGGTACTTGGAAAACGCCGTGTCAAATGCTTTGTTAATATCCGGGTTCAGCTCATGAAATCTGTCCCGCATCTTATTGTATGGGACAGCCTTTGTGTCACTCGACACCCATACCTTTGTGGCCAGTTCGCCAGACATATAAATGTCCACCAGCGAGTAACTGACGTTAAATGGCCAGAGCTCAGCATCGTCCTTTATAACTTTCTTCTCAAAATCGATACCTTCAGGAAAAACCCTCTTCAACTCCGCCAGCGCTATTTCTTTGCGGGTAGGCGGCTTTTTTCCCAAGGTGTCCTTCGCCCATCCCAATTCTCTCTCCAGTTTGACCATTGCATCCGCGGCCAGATTAAAATCTTGCGCGGGATAAACGTTATCCGCCCTCGCGCTGATAACCTCATTCGCAATAGCCCAGTCGATCACCGGGCCACGGCGTACTTCGTTCACCTGATCAACGCCGTCCGTTGAAATTGGTTTAGTTTGCCCAAAAAGCATGACTTGGCTATACGTCATGTCAGCAACAGCACCCGGCACTTGTTTTTCAATGCGCCAAGCCTCAATGGAATAGAGTCCCCATTGCAGGGAGCCATAGACAATATTAGGCGGCAGTTGATTCGCCACAAACTCGGGCGCTGAAACGGATAACAATAAACGCGCCGCAAGAGGCGCCGTCTCAACACCCACCCGCGCCTCAAGATGACGAATGAAGCGCTTCGTAATCTCAGCAGGTGTAGCACCGATATTGTCTCGAGCATACACATCGTAACCCGCCAGATTATGGCGTGACACACCGGCAGCCGAATCCAGGTCAAGTGCAAGTGCTGCACTTAGATACTCAAGGGCACTGGTGGGTGTTTCATACCCATGAAGCGCCTTCTGTATTTTTCTGCCCAACGCCTTCGCGTCTGGCAAACGAATGAGTTCATCCAATGCCGCAGCCGGGTTATCTTTTATCGCCTGCCTTGTGTGGTTAGGAAGTTGGCGGATCAACCGCCCCATCAAACTGTCGGCGCCTTGCCCCACTTGAGCGGCCGGTGTTACTGGTTTTGATTGAGCCTTCCACTGCGCGACTATCTGCCGAACCTGCGTCTGTGCTTCAGCGTCCAACGCTGCAGGGTCCGACGACCGGATCAAAAACGGCGCACACCCTTTGTCCGCCCTGGGCGCTCTGTGGGCAAGATCAAAAGACAGCGTATTGGCTAAATTACGCGCTTCCTCCGCGTTCCTTGGCACATGCAGTTCATAGTCTTCCAGCAGTTCGGCCACACTCACCTCGCCGACCGGCTCATCACTCTCGCGGGAATACTCGGAGCGGGGATCGATCGGGACCATGACCACGCTTAAATGAATTCTGCCAATGACATCGTCAGCCTGTGACTCCAGCGCCATGATGAGCGCATGATTGTTCGCATCATTGCCCAAGGCTATTTGTTGTTTTTCCAATGCCTCTGGAGATCGTTGTGAGGCATAAGCCCCCTGTTCAAATACGAAGTTTGCCCCGTCTTCAAACTTCTTGAGTTGCACACTGACCTGCGCCGGCGTGAGGTTGACCGGCTGATTATAAAACCAGCCCACTTCGCGCAAAGGTACTTTGCCTTCAGGCCAGGGGTAATAAAACGTTTGGCCAGGCTCTGGTGCGATGACTTTGGCGATAGACAACAGCGTTCGGGAGACATCCGCCCATCCCGAGAGATCCGCTAAAGAAAACGTGAGTTCCTTATCGCCGGCAGTGCCTGTCAGTTCCCCGGTGGTGGGGTTTAACTTCAGGTGAGTCGTATCAAGACCCTGCTCCTTTGCCCACTCTAAAAAACCAGGGGCTTGGAAGGCGTTATCCAATTGCGTACGCCAACGTCCCAGTGTGGACTGCGCAGCAACCGGGACATCAGGTGGCGCTACAAGAAATGCGCTGGCAGCACTGGCTGACACAGCCGCGAATGCTGTCGCCTTGGCCACCGCCGCATCCGCAATTGCACGGGAGGCAAGGGTGTCAGGCTGATCGGCGCTGCGCTTCTTGCGACCACCCTCACCGCCTGAAAGTACTGATACGTCACCGACATCTACGCCTTGCCCAACCGAAGTAGGGTTTACACCTGCTTGCGCGGAAGTAGTTTCGCTCAACGATGAAGGCTTTTTCCCAGCCTTTACAGCGACGGGTTCAACGTGTGCGGTTTCATAAAAAGGAACCTTTGGCCCAACAGCGTTATTGATATGAGTCATTCGCCCACCTCATAGTAAAAACGGTCATTTACCGTTCGTACGTTGAGTGGTTGCATTGCCTACAAATTACACGGCATCTGCGCACGAACATGTGCCAAAAGATCTCAGCCAGTGGCACTTCCTCACCTACAAGCCGCTGAACTCAACAGTCTATTACATTGCAACAAAGTGCTGCCGAGCGGCTGAAAGCATCACTATTAACTTTTATAGTTATTCCCCCACCGAAAAAGCCAAAAAGACTGTAAGTTAAGTTACCGCGCTTCGAGCGATTCCATACTTGCGCAACTTTCTGTAAAGCGTATTTCGGCTCACGCCCAAATAAGTTGCCGTATGAGTCATGTGCCAACATTGGTGCTCCAGTGCATTAAGCAGCGTAAGACGTTCCGCATCACCTAAGGCGAACGTCGTGCTCGCTTCAATCACCTGCTCGGGTTGTGCCTGCCGGATGTTCATCGGTAGATCCGCGACACAAACCTTACCGTCCTCACACAGGGCTGCCAGTGTGCGCAGTACTGTACGTAACTGACGTACGTTGCCTGGCCAGCTGAACACCAACAATGCCTGGCGAGCAGCGGCATCGAGTACCACCGGCTGGCCCGCCGCTTCCTGTATCAGCAGGAAATCCAGCAATTGCGCCTTGTCACTGCGCTCGCGCAAGGGCGGCAGGGCGATTTCCAGGCCATTGAGCCGGTAATACAAGTCTTCGCGGAACTCGCCGTCCTGCACGCGCGCCTGCAGATTGCGGTGCGTGGCGCTGATGATTCTGACGTTCACCGCCTGGGGTTCACCGCCGATAGGCACCACCATGCGATCTTCCAGCACTCTTAATAGACGGGTCTGCAGGGCCAGGGGCATATCGCCGATTTCATCCAGGAACAGCGTGCCGCCATCCGCCTGTTGCAGCTTGCCTTGCATGCCTTCCTTGCGGGCGCCGGTAAAGCTGCCGCCGCGATAGCCGAACAATTCACTTTCGATCAGGCTTTCCGGAATGGCGCCGCAATTGAGGGCGACAAACGCTTTGCCGGCACGCTGGCTGGCCTGGTGCACGGCCTTGGCAAACGCTTCTTTACCGCTGCCGGTTTCGCCGTTGATCAACAGCGGCACGTCACGCTCAAACACCTTCACAGCCTTGCGAAAATCATTCTGCAGCGCTGGATCGCCCAGGCAGATACCCGGCACGCGTGGCGCCTCAGGCTTGGCCATCGGCGCCGGCACGCTGCGCGCCTGCCCCCGCAACGCGGCGAATAAATGCCGGCCGTCGCGGGTACGCAACGGCCAACTGGCCGTGGCATTGGCGCTGGCACGACCGAGCAGTTGGTCGAGGGTGCATTCAAAAAACGCCTCCACCGGTTGCCCCAGCAAACTGCCGCGAAGCTGGCCCAGCAAATTCAGCGCGCTCTGGTTGACCGCACACACCCGCCCCTCACCATCGAACGCCAGCAGCCCTTCGCTGAACAGCCCCACGGACTCCGCCTGCAAATGAAAGCGCAGCAGCCAGTGGTTTTCGAAATGACGCAGGAAGTAACAACTCTCGATCATCTTCGCCGACAGGTTCACCAGCGCCATGGTGTGGAATTGGCTCTGACGCGACACGGCCTCGCGCGCCGACGACACGTCCAGCACGGCCAGCAATTCGCCCTGAGGGTCGAACACCGGGCTCGCCGAACAGGTCAGCCCGGTGTGGCGACCACGAAAATGCTCATCGCGGTGGATGGTCAGGGACTGGCGCTCCACCAGGCAGGTGCCGATGCCGTTGGTGCCTTCGCACGCTTCGCTCCAGTCGGCGCCCAGCCACAGCCCGGCGCGCTCGAAAATCTTGCGCTCGGACGGCGCAGTGACGCAGTTGAGGATGACCCCGCGCGCATCGGTGAGCAGTACCGCATGGCCGGCACCGGAGAGCTGCTGATGCAGGCTGTTCATTTCGGTGCCGGCAATGTGCAGCACCTGTTGCAGACGCTGGCGGCTTTCCAGCAAGCGGCCGTGTTCGAGCACGGTGGGGGCGATGCTCAACGCGGGGTCGAGGTGGTAGTCCTCCAGGCAACGCAGCCAGGAGCGGGCAATGGACGGGTCGCTGCCAGGGCCTTGGGCAAGCTCCTGCCCACGGGTGACGGTTAACACTTGCTGGGCATGGCGGCTGAAATGATCGTTATGCATGTTCTTATTATTCTTTCTGCGTGAGAACAGCCAGCATCCCCCAGGCATCCCACCATTGCAATCCCAGGCAGACCCACCGGTCACAGGCTGTACCGCTTATGGCACAAACTGTCACCCAGACTGTATCAACCCTGTCACAGCAACGCCTTGCAACAAAGCCCAACCCCTTGATTTACCTGGCCTGCAAAGCAATGGCCCGACCTTTGCTCTACGCTTTATCAAGCGCAGCATCGCTGTACTCCAATAACCATAAAAGTCAGGAGATACCCACCATGCGTTACGCACATCCCGGTACTGAAGGCGCAATCGTCTCGTTCAAGGCCAAGTACGGCAACTACATCGGCGGCGAATTCGTCGCGCCGGTGGATGGCAACTACTTCACCAACACCTCGCCGGTCAACGGCAAGCCCATCGCCGAATTCCCGCGCTCCACGGCCAAAGACATCGACAAGGCCCTCGACGCCGCCCACGCTGCCGCTGATGCCTGGGGTAAAACCTCAGCCCAGGACCGCTCGCTGGTGCTGCTGAAGATCGCCGACCGTATCGAACAGAACCTCGAACTGCTGGCCATCACCGAAACCTGGGACAACGGCAAAGCCGTGCGTGAAACCCTCAACGCCGACATCCCGCTGGCCGCCGACCACTTCCGCTACTTCGCCGGCTGCATCCGCGCCCAGGAAGGCACCAGCGCCGAAATCAACGAACTGACCGCCTCGTATCACTTCCACGAGCCACTGGGCGTGGTCGGCCAGATTATCCCGTGGAACTTCCCGCTGCTGATGGCCGCGTGGAAACTCGCGCCGGCCCTGGCCGCCGGTAACTGCGTGGTGCTCAAGCCCGCCGAGCAAACCCCGCTGGGCATCAACGTGTTGATGGAGTTGATCGGTGACCTGCTGCCACCCGGCGTGCTGAACGTGGTGCACGGCTACGGCAAAGAAGCCGGCGAAGCCCTGGCCACCAGCAAGCGCATCGCCAAGATCGCCTTCACCGGCTCCACGCCCGTGGGCTCGCACATCATGCACGCGGCGGCCGAGAACATTATTCCGTCCACCGTTGAGCTGGGCGGCAAGTCGCCGAATATCTTCTTCGCCGACATCATGAAAGCCGAACCGTCGTTTATCGAAAAAGCCGCCGAAGGCTTGGTGCTGGCGTTCTTCAACCAGGGCGAGGTGTGCACCTGCCCATCGCGCGCGCTGGTGGAAGAGTCGATCTACGACGACTTCATGAAAGTGGTGATGAAAAAGGTCGAGCAGATCAAACGCGGCGACCCGCTGGACACCGACACCATGGTCGGCGCCCAGGCGTCCGAGCAGCAGTTCGACAAGATCCTGTCCTACCTGGAAATCGCCAAAGGCGAAGGCGCGCAACTGTTGACCGGAGGCAAAGTCGAGAAGCTCACCGGCGATATGGCCGGCGGTTATTACATCCAGCCGACCCTGCTCAAGGGCACCAACGAAATGCGCGTGTTCCAGGAAGAAATCTTCGGCCCGGTGGTGAGCATCACCACCTTCAAGGACGAAGCCGAAGCCCTGGCGATTGCCAACGACACCGAGTTCGGCCTGGGCGCCGGCGTGTGGACCCGCGACATCAACCGCGCCTACCGCATGGGCCGCGCGATCAAGGCGGGCCGCGTGTGGACCAACTGTTACCACCTGTACCCGGCTCATGCCGCGTTCGGCGGTTACAAGAAGTCCGGTGTGGGCCGTGAGACGCACAAGATGATGCTGGATCATTACCAGCAGACCAAAAACTTGCTGGTGAGCTACGACATTAATCCGTTGGGCTTTTTCTAATTAACAACCCGCTCCCACATTTGGAATGCAATTAAAAATGTGGGAGCGGGCTTGCTCGCGAAAGTGGTGTGTCAGTAAACGATGAATTGACTGATACACCGCTTTCGCGAGCAAGCCCGCTCCCACATTGGATCTCCACAAGTACTTGTAACTTGCATTCGGCATTCATACACCGAGTTAAAACAATAAGAACGGACGGTACTTCCTCATGCCTAGCGAACCCACTGGCTCTTCCGTCGACTTCGAAAAAGTCGGCACCGATTACTTCCAACAACGCGAACTGAAAAAAGGCGCCGCCGGCTGGGTGCTGCTGGTCGGCCTGGGCGTTGCCTATGTGATTTCCGGCGACTACGCCGGCTGGAACTTCGGCCTGGCCCAAGGCGGCTGGGGCGGCATGTTCCTCGCTACTTTGCTCATGGCTACCATGTATTTGTGCATGTGCTTTTCCCTGGCCGAACTGTCTTCCATGATCCCCACTGCCGGCGGCGGCTACGGCTTTGCCCGCAGCGCCTTTGGCCCTTGGGGCGGGTTCCTTACCGGCACCGCCATCCTGATTGAATACGCCATCGCCCCCGCCGCCATCGCGGTGTTTATCGGCGCCTATTGCGAGTCGCTGTTCGGCATTGGCGGGTGGATGATTTACCTGGCGTTCTACATCATCTTTATCGGCATCCACATCTTCGGCGTGGGTGAAGCCTTGAAGTTGATGTTTGTGATTACCGCCGTTGCCGCGATTGCCCTGGGCGTGTTCCTGGTGGCAATGGTGCCGCACTTCAACGTCGCCAACTTGCTGGATATTCCGGTGACCGAGGCCAAGGGCGCCAGCACGTTCTTGCCGTTTGGCTACGTCGGCGTGTGGGCGGCGATTCCCTATGCGATCTGGTTTTTCCTCGCGGTAGAAGGCGTGCCGTTGGCGGCTGAAGAAACCAAGAACCCCAAACGCGACCTGCCCCGTGGCCTGATCGGCGCCATTGTGGTGCTGACCAGTTTTGCCCTGTTGATTCTGGTGATCGCACCGGGCGGCGCGGGCACTTATGCGCTGATCAAGTCGGGCAACCCGCTGGTTGAGGCGTTGGCATTGTCCTACGGCGGTTCGACCTGGATGGGCAGCTTCGTCAACCTTGTGGGCCTGGCCGGGCTGATCGCGAGCTTTTTCTCGATTATCTACGCCTATTCACGGCAGATCTTTGCCTTGTCGCGCGCCGGTTACCTGCCGCGCAAACTGTCGCAGACCAACAAAAGCAAAGCGCCGGTATTGGCGCTGGTGATCCCCGGCATCATCGGCTTCGGCCTGTCGCTGACCGGCCAGGGCGATTTGCTGATTCTGGTGGCGGTGTTTGGCGCGACCATTTCCTACGTGCTGATGATGGCCGCGCACATCACCTTGCGCATCCGCCGCCCCAAAATGGACCGCCCTTACCGCACGCCGGGCGGTATTTTCACCTCCGGCGTCGCCCTGGTACTGGCCTGTGTGGCCGTGGTGGCGGGCTTTCTGGTGGATCCACGGGTGGTGATTGGCGCCGCGATCATCTATGGAGTATTAATTGCTTACTTTGCTTTCTACAGCCGGCATCACTTGGTAGCAGGCACGCCGGAAGAAGAATTCGCGGCGATCCAGGCCGCAGAGGCCGCCTTGCACTAACTGCCGTAAACCTCGACGCGGGCGCTTTACTCACAGCCTGCCCGCGTCGCCAAGGAGACACTGTATGGCAAGCTTTTCCCACGCGGTGGGTGCACACACCTACCGCTTCGACAGCCTCAAGGACGTGATGGCCAAGGCCAGCCCGGCACGCTCTGGGGACTTCCTCGCTGGCGTGGCCGCGCAGAACGACGGCGAGCGCGTGGCGGCGCAAATGGCGCTGGCGAACATCCCGTTGAAACACTTCCTCGAAGAAGTGTTGATTCCCTACGAGCGCGACGAAGTCACCCGGCTGATCATCGACACTCACGATAAACAGGCGTTTAGCGTGGTCAGCCACCTGACCGTCGGCGGCCTGCGCGACTGGCTGCTCAGCGACGCGGCCGACGAACATTCCCTACGCGCCTTGGCGCCTGGGCTGACACCGGAAATGGCCGCCGCCGTATCGAAGATCATGCGCGTGCAGGACCTGGTGTTGGTCGCGCAAAAAATTCGCGTGGTCACCCAGTTTCGCGGCACCATGGGCCTGCGCGGGCGCCTGTCGACCCGCCTGCAACCCAACCACCCCACCGACGAACCGGCCGGTATTGCCGCAAGCATTCTCGATGGCCTGCTGTATGGCAACGGCGACGCCATGATCGGCATCAACCCGGCCACCGACAGCATTGCCTCGATCTGCGCCATGCTCGAGATGCTCGACGCGATCATCCAGCGTTACGAAATCCCGACCCAAGCCTGCGTGCTGACCCACGTGACCACCTCCATCGAGGCCATCAACCGTGGCGTGCCGCTGGACCTGGTGTTTCAGTCGATTGCCGGCACCGAAGCGGCCAACGCCAGTTTCGGTATCAGCTTGAGCGTGCTGCAGGAAGGTTATGAGGCGGGCCTGAGCCTGAACCGCGGCACCTTGGGCCAGAACCTGATGTATTTCGAAACCGGCCAGGGCAGCGCCTTGTCGGCCAACGCGCACTTTGGCGTCGACCAGCAAACCTGCGAAACCCGCGCCTACGCCGTAGCGCGGCATTTCAAGCCGTTTTTGGTCAACACCGTTGTAGGCTTTATCGGCCCGGAGTATTTGTACAATGGCAAGCAGATCATCCGCGCCGGCCTCGAAGACCACTTCTGCGGCAAGCTGCTCGGCGTGCCGATGGGCTGCGACATCTGCTACACCAACCACGCCGAAGCCGACCAGGATGACATGGACACCCTGCTGACCCTGCTGGGCGTGGCCGGGATCAACTTCATCATGGGCATCCCCGGCTCCGATGACATCATGCTCAACTACCAGACCACCTCGTTCCACGACGCGTTATACGCCCGCCAAACATTGGGTTTAAAGCCGGCGCCGGAGTTTGAACAGTGGCTGGCGAAGATGGGCATCTTCACGCAAGCCGACGGCAAGGTGCATTTCGGCAACAGCCTGCCACCGGCGTTTCGCCACGCCTTGAAGCAATTGGGATGAAGGAGCCGCCTGTGCAAGTAGACCTGCCTGACAACCCGTGGCTGGAACTGCGCCGCCTCACGCCGGCGCGTATTGCCCTGGGCCGCACCGGCACCAGCATTCCCACCAGCGCGCAGCTGGATTTTCAGTTTGCCCACGCCCAGGCGCGCGATGCGGTGCACCTGCCTTTCGACCACGCGGGCTTAAGCAGCCAGATGGCCGAACGCGGGCGGGACAGCCTGTTGCTGCACAGCGCCGCCGTTGACCGGCATATGTATTTGCAACGCCCGGACCTGGGGCGACGTTTGAGTGATGAGTCGGCGCAGAGCCTGCGTGAGTATGCCGCCGCTCACCCTGGCGGTGTGGACTTGGCGGTGGTGGTGGCCGACGGGCTGTCGGCGCTGGCCGTGCATAAACATACGCTGCCGTTTCTGACACGCATGGAGGAACAGACCCACGCTGAAGGGTGGTCCTTGTCGCCGGTGATTCTGGTGGAACAAGGCCGCGTCGCGGTGGCGGATGAGGTCGGCCAATTGCTGGGGGCCAAGATGGTGGTGATTTTGATCGGCGAACGGCCGGGGCTCAGTTCGCCGGACAGCCTGGGGCTGTATTTCACCTACAACCCCAAGGTCGGGCTCACCGACGCCTACCGCAACTGCATCTCCAATGTGCGCCTGGAAGGCTTGAGCTACGGCATGGCCGCGCACCGCCTGCTTTACTTGATGAAAGAGGCGTGTCGCCGGCAGCTGTCGGGGGTCAATCTCAAGGACGAAGCGCAGGTTCAGACCATCGAGTCGGATGATCCTGACCTGATGAAAGGCAATTTCCTGCTCAGCCCGCCGGAATGACTGATAGCGGCATGATTGCGCTTTTTAGCGCCATTAGGCAGCATCCAGTCACGGCCGCTTGTGTGGTCATCCCCCCTTTGGAAGTTGAGGCCCTGGCATGCGGATTACTCAAGCGACCCTGGAACACCTGGACCTGTTAACGCCGTTGTTCGTCAAATACCGCGAATTCTACGGCGCGCTGCCGTTCCCGGACTCGTCGCGGGCCTTTCTGGAAAAACGCCTGCGCCGCAAGGAGTCGGTGATCTACCTGGCCCTGGCCGATGATGACGACAAGCGCCTGCTGGGGTTTTGCCAGCTGTACCCGAGCTATTCGTCGCTGTCGCTTAAACGCGTGTGGATCCTCAATGACATCTACGTGGCCGAAGATGCGCGCCGGCAATTGGTGGCGGACAACCTGATGCGCACGGCGAAAAAAATGGCCAAGGAGACCCATGCCGTGCGGCTGCGGGTGTCGACCAGCAGTGACAATGAGGTGGCGCAGAAGACCTATGAATCGATTGGGTTTCGCGAAGACACGGAGTTCAAGAACTACGTGTTGCCGATCAGTGAGGACTGACCCAATAAGCCCGAACACCGCAGATCCCCTGTGGGAGCGGGCTTGCTCGCGAAAGCTGTGTATCAGTCAACAAAGATTCGACTGGCCCACCGCTTTCGCGAGCAAGCCCGCTCCCACATTGAGGTCTGAGTCACCTTTGGATCGTGTACACCCTTGATTCCCACGACATCCCCCGCTACAAAACCAACACGCTTTTCACCTCTCAATACGTATAATGCGGACCTTTCAGGGTTGTAAGAAATACGGCATACACCCGTAGCCTTACTTACCCGTAGCCCCCGCACTGGCCTGCTGAGCCGGGCCATTCACACAGGTGCCATCCATGGATTTCAACCCGCTCGACCTTATCCTGCATCTCGACGTGTACCTCGACATGCTGGTGAGAAACTACGGAGTGTGGATCTACGCCATTCTGTTCCTGGTTATCTTTTGCGAAACAGGCTTGGTGGTCATGCCATTCCTGCCGGGTGATTCCTTGCTGTTTATCGCCGGCGCGGTCGCTGCAGGCGGCGGCATGGACCCAATCCTCTTGGGCGGCTTGCTGATGCTCGCGGCCATCCTGGGTGACAGCACCAACTACGTGATCGGGCGAACAGCCGGAGAACGCTTGTTCAGCAACCCGAACTCGAAAATCTTCCGCCGCGACTACCTGCAAAAAACCCACGACTTCTACGACAAACACGGCGGTAAAACCGTGACCTTGGCGCGCTTTCTGCCGATCCTGCGCACGTTTGCGCCGTTCGTGGCCGGCATCGCCAAAATGCCCTACCCGCGCTTCTTCGGGTTCAGCGTGTTCGGCACCATCCTTTGGGTCGGCGGCCTGGTAACCCTGGGCTACTTCTTCGGCAATGTGCCGTTTATCAAGAAAAACCTGTCGCTGCTGGTGGTGTTCATCATCCTGCTGTCGCTGGTGCCGATGATCATCGGTGTGTTCCGCAGCCGCTTCGGTCGCAGCTCCTCCGAAGCCAAGCCGCAGTAACTGGCAATGTGGTCCCTCAGCGCCTGGCGTCGCCGGCGCTTGCTGGCCAAGCACCCGATTGCCGATGACACCTGGCAACGGGTGCGCCACCACCTGAGCTTCCTCGACGGCATCAGCGCCGAGCAAGACCAGTGGCTGCGCGAAGCCTGCGTGGTGTTCCTCGCCGAAAAACACCTCACCGCCCTGCCCGGCGTCGAACTGCACCAGGAACAACGCCTGCTGCTTGCGGCCCAGGCACAGTTGCCGCTGATGAACCTCGGCGACCTCGACTGGTATCAAGGCTTCCATGAAATCGTGCTGTACCCCGACGACTTCATCAGCCCCCAGCGCCATCGCGATGCCAGCGGCGTCGAGCACGAGTGGGACGGCGAACACAGCGGCGAAGCCTGGCAACAGGGCCCGGTGATCCTCGCCTGGCCCGGCGTGCTGGCCAGCGGCAATTGGGAAGGCTACAACCTGGTCATCCACGAATTTGCACACAAGCTCGACATGCTCAACGGCGACGCCAACGGCCTGCCGCCGCTGCACCACGACATGCGCGTGCAGGAATGGGCCAGCGTGATGCAAAGCGCGTTTGATGACCTCAACCGCCAGCTGGACGCCAACCCCGACGTCGACACCGACATAGACCCCTACGCCGCCGAAAACCCGGCGGAGTTCTTCGCCGTCACCAGCGAATACTTTTTCAGCGCCCCGGACTTACTGGCCAACACGTATCCACAGGTGTACGCGCAACTGAGCCGCTTTTATCGCCAGGACCCGCTTGCCCGCCTGCACCAACTGCAAGCCAGTGACGCGCGCTATCAGACGGAACGCCACGCGCCGTACGACGTCTGACGCATGGCATCGGCGTCAGAATATGCCTATAATCGCCGCCACTTTTAGGCCAATCCGGCCATGTTCCATGGCCAACTACGGGGGCAACGCCCAATGAGCTACAGCAAGATTCCGGCTGGCAAAGACCTGCCGAACGACATCTACGTCGCCATCGAAATTCCGGCCAACCACGCGCCGATCAAATACGAAATCGACAAAGACAGCGACTGCCTGTTCGTTGACCGTTTCATGGCCACCCCGATGTTCTACCCGGCCAACTACGGTTTCATCCCGAACACCCTGGCTGACGACGGTGACCCCCTCGACGTGCTGGTCGTAACCCCTTACCCGGTTACCCCAGGCTCGGTTATCCGCGCGCGCCCAGTCGGCATCCTGAACATGACCGACGACGGCGGCGGCGATGCCAAAGTTATCGCTGTGCCACACGACAAGCTGTCCCAGCTGTACGTGGACGTGAAGGAATACACCGACCTGCCACCTCTGCTGCTGGAACAGATCAAGCACTTCTTCGAGAACTACAAAGACCTCGAAAAAGGCAAATGGGTGAAGATCGACGGTTGGGGCAACGCAGACGCCGCCCGCGCCGAGATCATGAAGTCGGTCGCAGCCTACAAAGGCTGATACGCACTCCTCATTGCCCCGGCAATTAAAAAAGCCCCGACTATTCGGGGCTTTTTTTGTGGGAAAAATTAAACCATAAGTTCAATGTTTAATGCGTGATGTTTAACCAAGTGGAAATACTGAAATATCGGCCTACAACTAAGTAAATCCCTACAGGCGACAATCAACGCATGGTTTATTTGATGTGTTTTTCCGGCCAGTAAACTCTGCGTTTATGAATACATCAGGTGATCGACTAAAAGCGTTATTACGGGAAGTTCATCTTTCCGCCTCCGACTTCGCCAAGAACCGCGGCGTCACGCCTCAACACGTGAACAACTGGTTCAAACGCGGCGTGCCCATGGGCCGACTCAACGAGATCGCAGAACTGCTCTGCGTCTCCAGCCGTTGGCTACGCACCGGCGAAGGCCTTAAACACCCACCGGCCAACTTCCTGCTGGAAGGCCCCGACACACACAAAGGACTGCGCACCCGCGAAGAAAGCGGCAAATACCTCACTGGCCCCGTCTGCCTCCCGGAAAAACTCGACGTGGAGATCGCCCTCCACCCCACCTTCACCTCAAGCGAACGCATCCGCGTCTCCCTGCGCATCCTCGAAACCCTCAACGTAAAACCCGACCGCGCGGTAGGCGCCTACATGGTCGACAACAGCATGATCGACATCATCCAACAAGGCTCCACCCTCGCCATCGACCGCGGCCGCAGCCAAATCACCGACGGCGAAATCTACGCCGTCGAACACGACGGCATGCTGCGCATCAAATACCTCTACAACCGCCCAGGCGGCGGCCTACGCATGCGCAGCCACAACGCCAACGAACACCCCGACGAATACCTCACCCACGAGCAACGCTTCGAACAGAACTTCGAAATCGTCGGGTGGGTGTTCTGGTGGTCCACGCTCAACAACCGCCGACCGGTGCCACTGGACGAACACCTGCTGGGCTGGGAAGGCTCTAAATCGGACCCGGAGGTAGGCATTTGAGGTGAATGTGGGTATCATGCGCCGCACATTTGGCAGGGGGTGGCTTAAGGCTATTCACCCTGCTCGGCGATGCGGAGGAGTTCCCGCTGATGCCCCTACTATTCAGTCAGACGTGATGTTGGCTGAGCGATTTGAAGGCTGGTGAGGTTTGTCAAAAACAAGCTGAAGCAGTCCCCGAGAAGCCGGCCACAAGCCGGCTTTTTAATGTCTGCAAGAATCACAAATCAATAGTCCAACAGTTGTTGGACTATTGATAAGCAAAAGCGGGCCGCTTGTTGCCTCGCCCGCCTCTCAGTAGCGTTACTCAGGCTGCATATACTCCACAGCCCGATCCGCCACCATCTTCGCCATCTCCACCAAATGCATCACCGCCCTATGCGGCGCCCCCAGCGGTTCACCAAGCGCCTGCGACGTAGCCACCGCACATTGCAGCAACTCAGCAATACGCACCCAGGCGTCTTCAAAGCTCAGCTCTTCATTAACAGTAAATGGCTTAGTCGCAGCCGATGACGGCGAATCCGAAACAACGCTATCCATAGAAAACCTCTAGCAGTAAGTGATTACCACCGTCCTTTCGCGACTAAACGAGCAGAGGTGGCGGCTGTACGCAGGTTAGTCGACCGGCCGCTAGGCACCGGCGCACCCAGAGGTGCCCTGCGCACAGCCACCATAAAGTGCAGGTGAGAAAACAGCTGGCTTTGGGATGGCGCGTGCGCCTAGCGAAGTCCGGGCGACTAAACCCGATCACTGAAAATGCAGTGACGGAACGCAGCCTAGTCGCGGGATTTAGCTGGCGCAAGCCGCTGGGATTCTCTAGGAAACGTCCTGCAAATGAAAGGGACTGGCCCTGCTGGCACTGCGACTAGACGGAGGGTCCATCGCGGCTTGCCGACTGTGCTGTACCTGATCAGGCGTGAAATGCCTCAACACTCAGCAATTGGGCTGCAAGCTGCTGCCCACACAAAACCACCGCGTTCCAGGGTTAAAACCGTTAGCCCTCCAATAATTGGCCCACAACGACTTCCAGTTTCGTTATCGCCTCTGCCCGCTTCACAGCAGACATCACCATGATGTTTCTCAGCTTCCACTGCACCGCCGGCAGTTGAGCAATCCCTACCAATTTCAGCAACGCCCAGTCTGGCTCTCCTCGTTTGAGCGAGAGCAGGAAAGCAGCATCTTGGTCGTTAAACTGCTTGCGTATCGCAGCAAGCAGCACCTCCCTGGTCGCCTCCAATTGCTCAAGCGTCACCGGCTCCCGGGTCATGCCTGCAAACTCAGCCTGGAACACGCCCGCCTGCGCCTTCCAACGGGGGGCAAGCAATTCAGCCATAGGTCGGCCATGGCTGATCAAATACACCAGAAAGCCCTCGAAAATTTCGCGAGTCAGTCCTTCTGCGCGAAGCATCAGCATTACGTCGAATAGGTCTCTGGGGTGTTGCCGATCCAATGCAGCGCAGATTTTTCCGCCATACAAATCGGGCAAGGAGACCACGGCAATGGAAGCAAACCCGAAGTCGTCCTCAACCAGCGGTACCACATCACGCGCTTGCGGCTGATGCACAGTCCCGCGCAGCACAGGCGAAACCTCAATCTTGATCTGCGCCTGAGCGCTCCTTACGAGAACCCGCAGTTCGTCATCTCGATTCCCTTGAACGGTTGCAACCGCCTGAGGTATTCCTCGCCGTATTGCATCTGCTATCCGCTGTAGCGCCAGACGAGCATCGTTCAATGCTTGCTGGCGATCAGAATTGGGTAGATACGCCAGGTCAATATCCACCGACAAACGTGGCAGGTCGCGCACAAACAAATTAATCGCCGTTCCGCCTTTGAGTGCAAAGCATCGCTCTGACGCAACGTAAGGAATGACTTGCACCAACAATCGAACCTGGGCGGCATAACGTGGATCAAGGGGCATTAGCGAAACGCTCCGGTACGGTGATAAGAAACTCTTTATCGAGTCGACCACCCCGGATGATTTGCCGCTTGCCTTTGCCTAGATCAATGCTGGAGCGGGCCAGACGGCCGTACCATGCGTGACCTGTATTGCGCGCAAGCAGGAGGAAAACGCGTTTGACCCGAATGGAATTGCACGCTTCAAGCAGATTTTGCAGGCGCTTGGGGCTTAGCGTGGCCAGGCCATTGAGCACATCCACCACACTGCTGAAGAGCACCTCGTTGTCACTTTGATGGATAAGCTCAAGCACGGCGCGTTCCGGGGTAGAGATTTTTATCTCAAATCGGCTGTAAGGGACTTGGAATAGTTGTAACGCCAAGTCTTCCATGGCGGGGAAGAGCCCGCCGGGATGGACGTTGATATCAACGTTCCACGGGTATTTACACAGCCAGCCAGGAAGCGTCGCGCCCTGGGTGCCAAACAGGTCGACCGCCTGCTTGCCGAATGTCATGTAGTGGCTGTAACCGGCCAAGCTCAGCGCCGTCGCGCCGCCTGGCCACAACTGCAGTGTGGCGCCTTGCTGTAGCGCGAATACGCCACCCTGCCAGTCAATGTTGTCGCCACTGCGCTTCCAAGCGCCATGGCCCACTCGCTCTACCCAGCCGCTGTGTTGGTACTTCTGGATGAGACTTGGGCCCACACCATGTTCGTGTAGCCACGCTTGCGTCACGACAGCCCCTTCGGGCCAATCAGATAGCAACTGGTTTATTTTCATGCTCTATATGCACCTATAAGGTGATTATTGGAGAAAATATTAAACCAATTTTGCAGTAAATACCCTCATGCAAAAAATTGAGATCTTCATTTCGAAAATGCCATTGTCACATTTGAGTTGACAGCAAGACTCCTCCCACCCGATTTATCCCCCGCCACCCACCCATTAATCTATGCCCATGTTGAACACAACGCCCAACCAACCTAAACAAAAAAAGGATTCAACCATGAGCACTCCAACCTTCAACCGCTTGAATAAAGACGACGCCGTAGTCCTGCTGGTCGACCACCAAACCGGCCTGATCTCACTGGTGCAGGACTTCTCCCCCAACGAGTTCAAGAACAACGTGCTGGCCCTGGCCGACCTGGCCAAGTTCTTCAACTTGCCGACCATCCTCACTACCAGTTTCGAGCAAGGCCCCAATGGCCCGCTGGTGCCGGAGTTGAAGGAGATCTTCCCGGATGCGCCGTACATCGCTCGCCCTGGTCAGATTAATGCGTGGGACAACGAGGATTTCGTCAAGGCGGTCAAGGCGACTGGGCGCAAGCAGATCATCATTGCGGGTGTGGTGACGGATGTGTGTGTGGCGTTCCCGACGTTGTCGGCGCTGGCGGAGGGGTTTGAGGTGTTTGTGGTGACGGATGCGTCGGGCACCTTCAATACCACGGTGCAGCAGGCGGCGTGGAGCCGGATGACGCAGGCGGGTGCGCAGTTGATGAATTGGTTTTCGGTGGCGTGTGAGTTGCAGGGCGACTGGCGCAATGACATGGAAGGGTTGGGGAATCTGTTGTCTCAGCGTATCCCTAACTATCGCAACCTGATGAACGGTTATGCGGCGCTGACGGCCCGCCAAAACTAAGCCCTAGCCGCTCTACGATAAGCCTGCCTTGAACGGTGGGCTTTTTTGCGTGTGCCGGCCTTACTGCATAAATGTTCCGAAATAGCCTTGGCGTTGTGAATTGTTGTGAAGGGTTTGCGAATTGGGCAAATGTCCGTGCTAAGTTCCGTGACGTTGCATTTCACAGCATTCATGCACAGCGGCCGACCAACTAAGGCCGCCCTCTTGTTATTCAATAAACAGCCTCGGTTAGTTAACCAGGAAGTTGTGCGGCCCTGCGCGTTTTAAAAGTGGCCGGCGCAGCAATTACATCAGGAGAAGTACCATGGTAGCGAAGGTAGAAACGACCCCAAAGGACGCTGCGGTCACGAATAAAAGCTCCGTCGCTGCCTGGGAAAAATCGGTTAAAAAAGCCTCTGCACCGAAGGATGAGCTGGGCAAAGGCCAGAAACGACCGGAAGGTGACACTCGCTCGGCCCAGCAAATTATTGATGACACGCCGCTGCTCGCCCAGCTCGGCAATCAAAGTGGGGTGAAGGACAACCTTAAGAAGCAGGTCGGCGATTTTGAGAAGGACGCGGATGCGGCCTATCGCGCCTCCAAGGTGTTGGAGCATGTGGAATACGTCGACGAAGACGGCAAACTGACCGATGGCAAGAATGTGGGCAACAGCAGCATCGACGGGTTCACCAAAGATGGCGACGCCCGGCATGGCACTGAGGCGGGCCGTCTGCAGGATTTTGGCAAGTATGGCTATTCGAGCCTGCGCGGCGAGGTGGTGAGGTCGGATTTGGGCGATAAGCAAAAGCGCCCCGACGGTGACACGCGCTCGGCCAAGGAGATTATCGACGCCACGCCGCTGTTGAGAAACCTCGGCAACCAGAGCGATGTGAAGGACAACCTGAAGAAACAGGTGGGTGATTTCGAGAACGATGCCGACGCCGCGTACCGCGCCACCCAGGTGCTGGAACACGTGGTGAGCATCGATGAAAACGGCAACTTGCTGACCGGCTTCGACGCCAGGAATAAAGACAACGACAGCATTGATGGCTTCACCAAAGACAAAGAGGCCCGCCACGGCACCGAGGCCGGCCGCTTGCAGGATTTCGGCAAGTACGGCTACTCAAGCCTCAAAGGCGACCTGATGCACGTCAAAGACGCGACGCATAGCGACAAGGCCGCGCCGCCCGATGAGCCGCAGGACGTGCAGGCCCTGCGCGACAAGTACAACATCCCGACCTTCGGCGCCGAAGGGCTGATGGACATGGAGTTGCCCAACGACAAGACCGTGGGCGGCCAGACGGCCGAGAATTTTGTGCAGGGCATTCGCGATGACATCAAGAGCGGCAAGCTGGCCGAAGACTCGGATGAAGCCAAGATCGTCAAGCTGATGGACGCCCAGGCCGCGCTGGACAATGGCTACGACCTGTACGGCTATGCCGAGAGCATCAACCTGGGCAGCGGCACTTACCGTGAGACGGATAAGACGCCGACCAAGTTGAATGGCAAAGATGTGAAGGAAATGGTCGACGAGGAAAAACTCGCCAAGGAAATTTCCACGCTGATGGGCAAGGAAGGGATTAAGGACCGTTACGACGCAGAACTAAAGAAAAGTGTCGGTAGTTTGTCGCAAGATCGACTGAATGAAGTACGCGAACAAGTCTTCCCCGCACTCTTCAAGGATGGCACCCGTGATGCCAACTTGAACTTCGAAGAGTATGTAATCGCGATGAACGACTCGGGCGATCCGAAAAAATCAGAAATGGCTGAGCTGGACGTAGACCGCTATTTCGAGTCGCTGCGTATTCTGGAACCGGACAGCTTCACCGCGCGCCGTCAGACGTTTGACCAGAACATGATGACGCACCAGCTCAACACCTACATGGAAAACCCCGACAAGGTCTCGCCGGAAAATGCCGAAAGTGGCCTGAAGGCTTCGTTCACGATGATCAAGGGCGGTATCAACGCCGCCCTCGGGGGCCTGGACAAGGGCGACAAAGCGTACGACATGTACAAAAAGATGAAGGATGAGATCGACATCCTCGACGGCCATATCAAAGGGCTGACCCCGGCCGAAAACAAACAGATCGCAGCGGCCATTCGTCTCGCTGCCGCCAGCGGCGACCCGAAAGCTATCGACAAGGTGGTCGACACCCAATTGAAGGGCCTGGGCGCCAATCGCGAGGCGGCTGCCGGTTCCTTGAAGACGGTGCTGCACACCGCCAGTTCCACTGGCGGGCTCGGTGCCATGGCCGGCACGATGAGCCTGGTCAGCGGCGCCCTGCAGCTCGCCAATGGCGGCGGCAACATGACCGAAGACCAGAAAATCGCCGCCGCGAAAGACCTGGTTTCTGGTTTGAGCTTTACCAACGACTTCCTCAAGTTCGGTTCGAACATTGTGGAAACCCTGGGTGGCACTAAACCCTATGAACCTGACGTGGATAAAGACGGTAAAGGCCCGGCCAAAATCAAAGCCACTGAATGGCTCGGCCTGATCGATGAGAACCTGCCGGACATCTGGGGCAAGAAAGCCACTGAAAAATCTGACGCACTGGCCGAATCTATCAGCACCCGCGTCAAGGAATCCTCCGAAACCCTGAAGAAACTCGACGTGGGCAACCTGTCGGCCGATGAGGTAAAGGAGTACGACAGCGCCGCCAAAACCCTGGGCGAACACATGGGCGTCAAGGACATTCCCGGCAAAGGCTCCTCGGCGTCAAAATCCGAAATTGCAATCGCCTCCGGGCGCTCGTTCCTGCGCTTTATGGGCGGCGCCGGCCTGGACTTGACCGGCGGCGTGATGGACATCGTTTCCGGCGCGCGCAAACTGAAAAATGCCAAAACCGCACTGGAAAAAACTGACGCTGCCTTCACTCTTGGCGCTGGTGCATCCGGTTCCGGTATGGCGATTGCCAATACCATCGCGATGTTCGCCCCCAAAGGCGCACACCTGGCAGGCAAACTGGCCGGTGATGTTGCCGCGACCGTTGTACGTGGGCTGGCCATCGGCGCCCGTGTGGCGGGCCCGGTTTTCGCCGTGGCGGGTGTGATTTTCGGGGTGGCAGGCACGCTGATTGCCGAGGCGGTCGAGCATGCCAAAATGCAAAAGCTCACCGATTCCCAAGGCAAGTTCTTCAAGGACCTCGCCGACGCCGGCGTGACCAAGGACGACTGGGGCGACAAGCTCGAATACGCACGTTATGCCAGCTACATGTACGGCGGCCGCGACACGCCAGACGACAAATCGATGTTCGAGTACCAGTCGGATGAGTGGAAACACTTCAAGGAAACCGAAGACAAAAAAGGCAGCTCCCTGGCGCGGCTGGCGCCCTACCTGCACAAAGACAGCGACCCGGACAGCAAGAACCTGTGGGAGAAATTCCTGGCGGGCGGCACCAGCTCCAGCGGGCCGCACGGCAGTGAGCGGCACACTGACGACTGGCGGCCTTGGGGCAGCACGGACATAGATACGGGGAGCAAGAAAACGGCCTGATATGAAACCCAGCGATTTTGGCCGTGGGAAATAATCCAGGTATTAGTGCAGACGCGGGAACATGGCTTGCTGGATGTGCGTAACTTCGTCGACTACGTCGTGGGTTACATCAAGATCTCCCGGGCAACTGCCTACAACTACCTGCGCGCGGCGGCTTCGCTACCCTCTTGATCGCAGCGACAGCGAGATAGACGATGAGCCGAATAGAATGCACAATCGGCTCATAAAATGAGCCGAATAGCTCATTTATTCGGCTCACGCACCCAGGCATGCCTCCATGGATCATCCGCACTGGATCTGGCAACACACCGACTGGCCACACTTCCATTGGCAGCCTAAGCGCTTGGCCGCCTTGCTGCGCGAGTGTGGGCAAGCACAAGGCAAGCTGCTGGGCATGCTCGGTTCCGTCAGCCAGGCGGTCAGTGCGCAGAATGAACTGGATGCGTTGCTGCAAAATATACTGACGTCCTCGGCAATCGAAGGCGAGCAGTTGAATGTCGGCTCTGTGCGCTCGTCTCTGGCGCGACGTTTGGGCCTGGAGGCCCTGCAGGATGGGCAAGTAAGCCGTCGCAGTGAAGGCCTCGCCGAACTGATGATGGATGCCACCGAGCAATTCGAGCAGCCGTTCACCCTGACTCGTTTACTGAATTGGCATCAGTGGTTGTTTCCGGCACCGGAGACCGGCCTTGCTGCGCGCCCGCTCAATATCGGCGCATTGAGGGGCGACGAGCCCATGCAGGTGGTTTCCGGACGACTTGATCGGCCGACCATCCACTTCGAAGCGCCGCCACGCCAGGGCCTGGAGCAAGCGCTGGATGATTTTCTCGAATGGTTTGAAACCAGCCGCGATCAACCGGAGCTGGACCCGCTGGTGCGTGCCGGCGTCGCACATTTCTGGTTTGTCACACTGCATCCTTTCGATGACGGCAATGGCCGCTTGACCCGCGCAATCACTGACCTGGCACTGGCCCAAGGCGAGCATCAAGCGATCCGTTTCTATGCCATGTCGGCCAGCATCCTCGAGGACCGCGCCGGCTACTACAACGCGCTGGAGTCCAGCCAGAAGGCCACGCTGGATATCACCGAGTGGCTGGAGTGGTTTCTCAAAACCCTATTGCGCAGTGTGCAAAAGGCAATGTCGCGTATCGATCAGGTTCTAGAGAAGAGCCGGTTCTGGCAGCGATACGCTGACCTGTCTTTGTCCGCCGAGCAGATCAAGGTACTTAACCGACTACTCGACGGCGGTGAAAAGGGCTTTGAACAGGGCATCAGCGCTGCGCAGTACCAGGCCGTGGCGAAGGTGTCCAAGGCCACCGCCACTCGACATCTGGCTGATTTGCTGGAAAAAAACTGCCTGGTGCGTTTACCCGGCGGGGGCCGCAGTACGCGCTATCAAATCAAGGGTGAAGGCGACTGAACCGCCCCACTCATTTGCCCAGAATCCCCATGTCTGCTAGTGTCGCGCCGGTTTACCGTCTACCGGAATAGCCGCCATGGCCCGCAAAAAAGTTGCACTCGATTTCGAACAATCCCTCGCCGACCTGCAAACCCTGGTCGAGCGTCTGGAGAACGGCGAGTTGTCGCTGGAGGACTCGTTGACAGCGTTTGAGCAAGGCATCGGCCTGACGCGCGACTGCCAGAGCGCGTTGGCGCAGGCAGAGCAAAAGGTCCAAGTGTTGCTGGAGCGTGACGGGGAGTTGGCCGAAGAACCTTTCGATGCGGAACAACCCGAATGATCGACGCGTATCAGGCCAGTAGCCAAGCCCGGGTGAATGCGGCGCTGGAGCCCTTGTTTGTTGCGCCAAGCCCGGAAATGAATCGGCTTTACGAAGCCATGCGCTACAGCGTGATGAATGGCGGCAAACGCGTGCGCCCGTTGCTGGCGTATGCGGCCTGTGAAGCCTTGGGCGTGCCTGCCGAGCAGGCCAATGGCGCGGCGTGTGCGGTGGAACTGATTCACGCCTATTCGCTGGTGCATGACGATTTGCCGGCGATGGACGACGATGATTTGCGTCGCGGCCAGCCGACCACTCACAAAGCCTTTGATGAGGCCTACGCGATCCTGGCCGGTGACGGCCTGCAGAGCCTGGCGTTCAGTGCATTGCTGGACCCGCGTTTGAGCAGCGTAAATGCCGAGATCCGCCTGCGCATGGTAACCACCCTCGCCCTGGCCGCCGGCCCGGCGGGCATGGTCGGTGGGCAAGCGATCGACATGGGCTCGGTCAGCCGCAAGCTGGACCAGCAAGCCCTCGAACACATGCATCGCCACAAGACCGGCGCGCTGATCGAGGCCGCTGTGCACTTGGGCGCCCTGGCCAGTGGCCGCGCTGAAGCTGTGCAATTGGCCGCCCTGCAGACCTATTCGCAGGCCATCGGCCTGGCGTTCCAGGTGCAGGACGACATTCTCGACGTTGAAAGTGACACCGCGACCCTGGGCAAACGCCAAGGTGCAGATGCCGCACGGGACAAACCGACGTATCCGGCGCTGCTTGGGCTTGAAGCGGCCAAGGCGTATGCCCTCGAACTGCGCGACCAGGCTCTGGATGCCCTGCGACCTTTCGACGCGGCGGCCGAGCCATTGCGCGACTTGGCGCGGTATATCGTCGAACGCCGCCATTGATTACGGCGGCCATTGCAGCCGCATATCGGCCAAGTTCGGCGCTCTGCGTGGGCAGTTTGCACTGCTTGAGGTAAACTGCCGCCTCTTCTATACCTATAACGATTCGCCTGATGCCCACGACGTTTCAAGAGATTCCCCGCAAGCGCCCGTCCACGCCCCTGCTCGACCGTGCTGCCACGCCGGACGGCCTGCGTCGGTTGGGTGAAGCCGAGCTGGAAACCCTGGCCGATGAGTTGCGCCTGGAATTGCTCTACACGGTCGGTCAGACCGGTGGGCATTTTGGTGCCGGCTTGGGCGTCATCGAGCTGACTATCGCCCTGCATTACGTGTTCGACACCCCGGACGACCGGCTGGTGTGGGACGTGGGCCATCAGGCGTACCCGCATAAAATCCTCACCGGCCGTCGCGAGCGCATGGGCACCCTGCGCCAGAAGGACGGCCTGGCCGCCTTCCCGCGTCGCGCCGAGAGCGAGTACGACACCTTTGGCGTCGGCCACTCCAGCACCTCCATCAGTGCAGCGCTGGGCATGGCCATTGCCGCCCGGCTGCAAGGCAGCGAGCGCAAGGCAATTGCGGTGATTGGTGATGGCGCGCTGACCGCCGGCATGGCCTTCGAGGCGCTGAACCATGCGCCGGAAGTGAACGCCAACATGTTGGTGATCCTTAACGACAACGACATGTCGATTTCGCGCAATGTCGGTGGCCTGTCGAATTACCTGGCAAAAATCCTTTCCAGCCGCACCTACGCCAGCATGCGCGAAGGCAGCAAGAAAGTGCTCTCGCGCCTGCCCGGCGCGTGGGAAATTGCCCGACGTACCGAAGAATATGCCAAGGGCATGCTGGTTCCCGGCACCCTGTTCGAAGAGCTGGGCTGGAACTACATCGGCCCGATCGACGGCCATGACCTGCCCACCCTGATCGCCACGCTACGCAATATGCGTGACCTCAAGGGCCCGCAGTTCCTGCACATCGTTACCAAAAAGGGCAAAGGCTTCGCCCCGGCGGAAGTCGACCCGATTGGTTACCACGCGATCACCAAGCTCGAACCTGTGGACGCCCCTGCCGCCGCGCCGAAAAAGGCCAGCGGGCCGAAGTATTCCGGCGTGTTTGGCGAATGGCTGTGCGACATGGCCGCCGCCGACCCGCGCCTGGTGGGCATTACCCCGGCGATGAAGGAAGGCTCCGACCTGGTGGCGTTCAGCGAGCGTTTCCCGCTGCGCTATTTCGACGTGGCGATTGCCGAACAACACGCAGTGACCTTCGCTGCCGGCATGGCCTGCGAAGGCGCCAAGCCGGTAGTGGCGATCTACTCCACCTTCCTGCAGCGCGGTTATGACCAGTTGGTGCATGACGTGGCAGTGCAGAACCTCGACGTGCTGTTTGCCATCGACCGCGCCGGTTTGGTTGGCGAAGACGGCCCGACACACGCCGGCAGCTTCGACCTGTCCTACTTGCGCTGCATCCCCGGCATGCTGGTGATGACGCCGAGCGACGAGAACGAACTGCGCAAGATGCTCAGCACCGGCCACCTGTACAACGGCCCCGCTGCCGTGCGTTACCCGCGCGGCAATGGCCCGAATGCGCTGATCGAGAAAGACCTTGAGCCGATTGAAATCGGTAAAGGCATCGTGCGTCGCCAAGGCAGCAAGGCTGCGTTCCTGGTGTTTGGCGTGCAATTGGCCGAAGCCTTGAAAGTCGCCGAGAAGATCGACGCCACCGTGGTCGACATGCGTTTCGTCAAACCGCTGGACGAGGCACTCGTGCGCGAGATCGCCGCTAGCCATGAGCTGCTGGTAACGGTCGAAGAAAACGCCATCATGGGCGGCGCCGGTGCGGCGGTCAGTGAGTTCCTGGCGCGGGAGAACATCCTCAAGTCGGTGCTGCACCTGGGCTTGCCCGATGTGTATGTCGAACATGCCAAGCCGGCGCAGATGCTGGCTGAGTGTGGCTTGGATGAGTCTGGTATCGAAGCGTCGGTGCGCGCGCGCATGGCCCTGCTGGGCCTGTAACCCGACCTCCCGGCAGAAACCGGGTCAACATGTGGGAGCTGGCTTGCCTGCGATAGCGGTCTATCGGACACATTGAAGTTGAATGTGCCGCCGTCATCGCAGGCAAGCCAGCTCCCACATTGGTTTTGTATTGCTGATGAACGCTAGGGACAGCCCATGACCCGTCTTCGCTTTGCCCTGCCCTTGCTGCTGCTCCCGGCCACTGACCTGCTCGCCGACAGTTTCGAGCGTGACGACGCGCTGAAACTCCCCGACGTGGTGATCAGCGCCAACCGCCAGGTCCAGGCACGCAACGACAGCAGCGCCGCCAACACCGTGTTCACCCGCGATGACATCGACCGCCTGCAACCCACCAGCGTGACGGACCTGCTCAGCCGCGTACCCGGCGTGCAAGTGGCGCCCACCGGTGGCCGCGGCAGTTTGCCGGGGATCTACATTCGCGGCACCAAATCCGCGCAAAGCCTGGTGCTGGTCGATGGCCAGCGCATTGCCAATACCACCTCCGGTGACAGCGGGCTGCAATACCTGAACGTCGACCAGATTGAACGCGTGGAAGTACTGCGCGGCTCGCGTTCGGTGATCTACGGCAGTGATGCGATTGGCGGGGTGATCCAGATTTTTACCCGGCGCAATGCCGAACAAGGCCTGCAGCCGCGCGTGAAGCTGGGGTTTGGCAGCCACCAGACCTGGGAGCGCAGCCTTGGCCTGTCTGGCGGCGATGAGCACACGCGCTTCAACCTGGGGGCGAGCCTGGATGACACCGCGGGAATCAACTCCACCCACGAGTCGTTCCCCAGCGATGGCGACCATGATGCCTATCGCAATCAGTCCATCAGCCTGAACCTCAGCCATGCCTTCAACGATGAGCTGGAAGTGGGTTTCAACCTATTGGATAACCGCGGCAAGTCGGAATACGACAACAGTTTCGGCCGCTATGACGTCGCCACCGGGCAAAGTGTTGGGCAACAACCCTACACCGACTACACCGTTAGCAGCGCCAGCAGCTATGTCGACGCCAAGTTGAATGAACGCTGGCAGTCGCGCCTGGAGCTGGGCCACAGCGAGAACCGTGATACCAAGCGCGACAAGCTCAGTGATGATTTCAGCGTGTTCAACACCTATCGCGACTCGGTCAACTGGCAAAACGACCTGACGCTGGATGAGCAAAACAACCTGATCCTCGGCGGCGACTGGTACGAAGACCGCTTCCACGGCTCCAGCGCCTTTACCGAGAACAGCCGCTGGAACCGTGCAGCCTTTGTGCAACATCGTTTCCACGGGGAGTGGTTCTCCACCGAACTGGGCCTGCGCCGCGACCAGAACCAGCAGTTCGGCGGCCAGAACAGCTGGAGCGGCACCCTCACGCTGCCGATCAACCCCGACAATGACGTGCTGCTGAGCTACAGCGAAGGCTTCCGCGCGCCGACCTTCAACGACCTTTACTACCCTGACACGAAGTACAGCAACCCCAACCTGCAGCCGGAGACCTCAAAGAGCTACGAGCTGCAATGGCGTAGCCAGCTGAGTGACAGCACCCGTTTGGAAGCCTCGCTGTATCGCACCGACTTAAGCGACGCGATTATTCTCGACAGCACCAGCAAACCGCAGAATGTGGCGTCGGCACGCATCAATGGCTTTGAAGCGGCGCTCAAGCAGGAACTGTTTGGTTGGCAGGGCAACCTGGGCGTGGCATTTATCGACCCGCGCGACCGCGAAACCGGCCATACCCTGGCCCGCCGTGCGCGGCGCACCTTGAGCCTGGACCTGGACCGGCAATTCGATAAGTTGGGCGTAGGTGCCAGTTGGCAGGCGATCAGCAGCAGCTATGACGCTGAAGACAATCGCAATCGCCTCGGCGGCTATGCCTTGCTGGGGCTGCGTAGCCGCTGGGCAGTCAATCATGAAGTCAGCGTTTCGCTGAAGGTCGACAACCTGCTGGACCGCCAGTATGCGCGGGCACGCTACAGCTACAATTCCCCCGACTTCTCTAACAACCAGGACTACCGCGAAGAAGGCCAGACCTGGATGCTCGGCCTGACGTGGACGCCGAAGCTGTAGGGCCGTTGCTTAATAAACCTGCCGGGCCGGCTTGTTAGAGTTCAGATACCCGGCCTTGATTGCTTCGGCGCAATTTATGAAGCCGTAGGCGTTAACCGCGCCCGTATCGGTAAAACCAATATATAAGTCCTTTTTCTTGCCTTTGTTTTCAAGCTTGTAGTCATAGCACTGTGAGCTGCCATTACGAACCTGGGTGATGCCCTGGGGTTGTTGGATTGCAAGAATGTCCTGCTGAGTGGCGCCCGCCTCGGCGGCTTTGGCGGCTACGGGGTGGTCGCTGAAATTCATCAGCGTTGAGATACCTTCCAGCGTGTTGCAACCGGTCAGTAAAAGAGCAGTAGAAATACCGATGATCAAACGGCGCATGGCCACCTCCTGGTTTTTTTAACGATTGCCGTGCACCCGGCAACCCATCATCAACGATCAGTATTTCTTTTGACTCGCGCATTGGATGCCAGGCTACCGTCTGCCAACACCTTGCTGCAGGTCGAGTAGCCCCAGGCGTTAGCCCATCCATCAGACGTGAACGAAACGAAATAATCCGCTTTTTTTCCATCACGCTCCAATGCGTAGTCAAAGCACTGTGAGGTGCCGCTACGGATAGAGGTGATTTTCGTCGGCGCCTGAAGGTTCAGCATGTCCTGCTTGGTGCTGTCCATCGATGAAGATCGGTCCACCACAGGGTGAGTACCGAATGTCCTGAGAGACGTGATTCTTTGGGAGATGTCGCACCCGCTTATTAGCGCCAATGCGACGGCGGTACCCGAGACCGCCAAGAGATAACGCATGATGTGTCCTTATGCTGCCTAATCAACCCGGATGGGCATCAGCAACACTAACAACCATGGGTGCGAGAATCTGGAGGCAAAGTCTGATTTTCTCGACAGACCAATCACTCCAGGCCTCACGGTAGATCTAACGTGGCCACTCGTTGGCGCTAAGGTATCGCGCCCTCAATGCGTGCTGGCACAGGTCGAAAAGCCATAGACACTGACCTTTTCGGCAACGGTGAACGCAATATAAAGCGCCCTCTTCTTGCCTTTACTCCTCAACGTGTAATCAAAACACGTGGCCGCCCCACCGTGAATGGGTGTGACACGGTCCGGCAGCTGAATGGCCAGGAGGTCATCTTTGGTCGCCCCTGCCTCGGAGGCCTTGATATAAACGGGGTGGTCGCTGAAGGCCATCAATGTGGCAACCCCGATGAGGGTATTGCACCCGACCCATACGAGAAATAGGGTGCCGGCGCAAGCAATGAGAAGATGCATGAAAAATCCGAAGTGGTCTGACAGGAATTTCTTGCGCCCTGCACATCAAACGCAAGCCTGAACAGGCTGAACGCCTACGCAATCAGAATCTGTCGGACGCTTCGCACTTTTCAAGTCGAACGATCTGATAGATCGCCGAACATAGGTAAAAAGCACTAACGACCTGTTGCGATGCGCTCACACAACTTAGCAATGGCCTCCAGCATCTGCCCGCTGGGCCGTTCCAGGCCTTTATCCGGCACTAGCAACAATCGCCCCTGCGCCACGGCGGCGACCTGGGGCCAGGCCTTCCAGGCGTCCAACTGCGGCTGATCGCCCGCCAGAATCACCTGCGGATTACGCTGCAGCACCGACTCAATGCTGACCTGCGGCGCGGGTAGCTTCAGGTCATCGAACACATTGCGCGCGCCGCACACACTCAGCGCATCGCTGATGATCTGCCCACCGCCCACGGTGTACAGCGGCTGATTCCACACCTGATAAAACACCCGTAACGGGTCGGCGCGCTGGTAGCGTTGGCGCAGTTCGACCAGGCGCTGGCGTAACTGCGCGGCCCGTTGCCGGCCGGCGTCGGCACGGCCCAATTGCTCACCGATCGCTTGAACCTGGGTGGTCAGTTGTCCGAGGCTATGCGGTTCTGCGACATACACGGGGATATTCAGGCGCTGCAACTGCTCGCGCTGAGCCGGGCCGACACTGCCGGGCCACAGCAGGATCAGGTCGGGTTTGAGGCTGAGCAGGCGCTCCATGTTCAATTGCCCGTATTGCCCAACCGAGGGCACGCTCGCCAATGCCGCCGGGCGTTCGCCACCGTCGAGCACCCCCACCAGCAGGTCGGCGGCGCCCAGTTCAACCACGATTTCAGAGAGTGAAGGCGCCAGGCTGACGACGCGCTCGACCGCCAACGCCTGGGCACTGAATGCCAGCAGCAGCACCGCCAGCCAGTAGCGCATCATCCCAACTGACGTGGGATGCGGTAGAGGTAAAACAGTACCAGCGTCGACAGCGCCAGCAGAAACAGCGGCACGGCCTCGAGGCCGACGAACACTGCCAACGCACCGATCCAGGCCGGTATGGCAGCCACCAGCAACGCCGTGCGCCGACGCGCCGCGAGGGCGATCCAGGCAGCCGGCTCTTCGGCGGTATCGAGGGCTTTGGCGGTGGCGATCAACGCGTGTTTATAGCCGTGAAAATAACGCAGGCTCAGAAACATCGAGGCCACGCCGGCAATAAAGAACGGCATGGCCAGCACAGGAAGCAGGGATTCGGCCTGGCCGAACACCAGGTTGAGCACGAACAGTGGAAGCAGCGCCAGGGCCAGGTACTGCCACCAGCTGAAGGACAGTCGCCGTTTTACCTGGCCACGGGTCACGCGCGGTCGACCTCGCCCTGATGCTCGTTGCCCATCATGTGGTCAAGCTTGCTGGCTTTGGTCGCCAGGTACAGCTTGTTGTGCGGGTTTTGCCCGGTGTGCAACGGCACGCGCTCGGCCACGGTGATGCCCATCTCGGTCAAGGCTTTGACCTTGCGCGGGTTGTTGGTCATCAGGCGCAGGGATTTCACGCCCAGATGCTCGAGCATCGGCAGGCAGATCGCGTAATCGCGCTGGTCGGCGGCGAAGCCCAGGCGTTCGTTGGCTTCCACAGTATCGGCGCCGCCGTCTTGCAGCTCGTAGGCGCGGATCTTGTTCATCAGGCCAATGCCACGGCCTTCCTGTCGCAAGTACAGCAGCACGCCACGGCCTTCACGGGCGATGGCGCGCATGGCCGCCTCCAGTTGCGAACCGCAGTCGCAGCGCTGGCTGAACAGCGCATCACCGGTCAGGCACTCGGAGTGCACGCGGCCCAGTACCGGCGCGCCGTCGGTGATGTCACCCAGGCTGAGCACGACGTGCTCGCGGCCAGTGGCTTCTTCGAGAAAGCCATTCATGGTGAACGTAGCAAAAGGGGTAGGCAGCTTGGAAGCGGCGACGAAAACGACGGGCACCGTGTGCTCCTGATTTCAGATTTCACAGAGGGCGCCATTGTAACAGCAGGTTCCTACAGACGCTTAAGCTGAATTATCGCTGATAAAGATCAATAGGTTCGATTGGCCTTCATCCCGGTTCTATGCAGGTCAGAACGGGTACGGCTGTTTCCAGCGCTCGAAAATCGGTTTCAGCTCGCCGCTCTTGACCAAGGCCGCCATGCGTCGGTCATACACCGCCATCAGGGCCCGCCCCCGCTCAGTATCGGCAAAGCCTATGTAGAGCGGCAGCTCGGCGATGTGGGTGAGCTTGAATTGCGCCGGATCGTCGGCCTGACCCAGGACGTACTTGGCTTCGGTGAGGGCGTCGAGGTAGAAGTCCGCGCGGGCGTGCTGCAGCATCGGCAGGATGCCGTCCCGGCGTTCGATCTGGTTGAAGCGGTGCAGGTTCGGCAAGTACTCCTCGTACTTGTAGCCACGCACCCAGGCCAGGCGGTAATTGCCCAGCGTGGCAATGCTGGGTGTCGCCGTGGTCGCCAGCCCGAGGGCATAGATAGGGTCGGAGTCGAAGTTCCAGTGCGGGTACAACACGCCGCTGGCTTCACCTCGATAGGCGCCGACCCAGCCGTCCACCTCGCCACGCTGGGCCAGGCCGACCGAACGGGTATAGGGCTCGCTGCGCGTTTGCAGCGTGATGCCGGCCGGCTCGAAGACTTGGCGCAACACATCCCAGGCCAGCCCACTGCCGTCTTTGTTGGTGTAGTCGTTCCATTCCTCACTGGCCAGCATGACCTTGCCAGGCACCGGGGCGTCTTGCGCCTGCACCAGCGACGCGACGGCACACAGCAATATCAGCAGCCAGCGGCGCACATCCATGGTGACAACCTCCTACACCGTGAGAACCGTATAGAGGGTAGCGCAGGTGGTGAGCTTACGGCGTCTCGTGAAAATGCTGATAGCCGCGCACGGCCGGGGTGATGTCTTGGCCCTTGGCGTCGAGCAAGGTTACGCCCTGCCCCGCCTCGACCCGGCCGATCACGTGGATCGGCCAACCACTGGCCAACAATGGCGCAAGCTCGGCGGGTGGCAGGGTAAACGCCAACACGTAGTCGTCGCCGCCGCTCAATGCGGCGACTCGCGCCTGATCATCGCCGACAAACGCCAGCAGTGCCTTGGATAACGGCAGGCGCTGGTGCTCGATCAACAGGCTGACAGCCGACGCTTTGGCGATATGCCCGCAATCGGCCAACAACCCGTCGGAGATATCCATGGCCGATGTCGCCTTGTTACGCAGCGCCAGGCCCAGCGCCAATTGCGGTTGTGGCGACCAGTAATGCGCCAGCAAAGGCTCGGCGATGGCCGCATCGGCGCTGCGTTGGCCAAGCACCAATGGCAAAGCACCGGCAGCATTGCCTAATTCACCGCCCACACACAGCAAGTCACCCGGTTGCGCGCCGCTGCGCGTTAACGCCTGCCCGGCTGGCACACGGCCAAATACGGTCAGGGTCAAGCTCAGTGGCCCGCGCGTGGTGTCGCCGCCCACCAGGCCCACGCCGCAGCTTTGCGCCATGGCGTTCAAACCCTGGGCATAGCGTTGCAGCCAATCGGCATCGACAGTTGGCGTGGTCAGGGCAAGGGTAAAGGCAAGCGGATGGGCGCCCATGGCGGCCAGGTCGCTCACTGCCACGGCCAGCGAGCGCTGGCCGAGCAGGAACGGGTCACACGGGTCGGCAAAGTGCACGCCGGCCACTAACGTATCGGTGGAAATTGCCAGCTGCTCCCCAGCGGGGAGCGCCAGCAAGGCGCAGTCGTCGCCGATCCCCAAGGCAATGCCCTCGCCGCCTTGCGCACAAGGCGCGGCGGCGAAGTAGTTACGGATCAGCTCAAACTCGCCCATTCAGGACTCAAGCGCAGATTAGCGCTTGTGTTCCTTCACTTCGGCTTCACGCAGGCGCGGGGCCAGCTTGTCGAGCACGCCGTTGACGAACTTGTGGCCGTCGGTCGAACCGTAGACTTTCGCCAGCTCGATACCTTCGTTGATCACCACGCGGTACGGCACGTCGACGCGCTTGAGCAGTTCCCAGGTGGACAGGCGCAGTACGGCCAGCTCAACTGGGTCCAGCTCTTCGAGGGTCAGGTCCAGACAGGGTGCAAGCGCGGTGTCGATCTCGGTCTTATTGGCCGGGACGCCGTGCAAGATGTCGTGGAAGTAGCTGGCATCTACGTCGCTGAAATCGTTGTCGACGCGAAATTGCGCTTCGATTTCGTTCAGCGAGGTTTTCGCCATGTGCCATTGATACAGCGCCTGAGTCGCAAGCTGACGCGCTTCGCGACGTTTGACGCTCTTGGACGGCTTACCGGCGTCCGCAGGGCGAGGGTCGCGCGGGTTGAAACGATCGCTTTCGTCGGAAATCACTTGGCCTCCAACTGCGACAGCAGGCTGACCATTTCCAGCGCGGACAGGGCAGCTTCGGCGCCTTTGTTACCGGCCTTGGTGCCGGAACGCTCGATGGCTTGCTCGATGGAGTCTACGGTCAGTACGCCGAAAGCGACTGGCACGCCGAACTCCATGGACACCTGGGCCAGGCCCTTGGTGCATTCGCCGGCCACGTATTCGAAGTGCGGAGTACCGCCACGAATAACCGCGCCCAGGGCGATGATTGCCGCGTATTCACCCTGCTGTGCAACTTTTTGCGCAACCAGTGGAATTTCGAAGGCGCCAGGGGCACGGATAATGGTGATGTCGCTCTCGCTCACACCGTGGCGAACCAGGGCGTCAACGGCACCGCTTACCAGGCTTTCAACCACGAAGCTGTTGAAGCGGCCAACCACCAGGGCATAGCGGCCTTTGGGGGCGATGAAGGTACCTTCGATGGTCTTCAGGGTCATTCGACAAATCTCTTAAAGAGCCGGGACGCGAAAAGTGCGTCCCTCAGTGATGATTTAACCGCGAACAAGGGGCAAAAAGCGCCAGCCTTTATTCGGAGGGCACGTATTCTACAACTTCCAGGTCGAAACCGGATATCGCATTAAATTTCATTGGCGCGCTCATCAGGCGCATTTTGCGTACACCGAGGTCGCGCAGGATCTGCGAGCCGGCGCCGACGATGCTGTAAGTGGTCGGCGTTTTGACCTGAGTGTGCTCGGCAGTTTCGCGAATATGCGCGAGCAATACGTCGCCATCCACCGGGTTACCCAACAGCAACACCACACCACTGCCAGCCTCGGAGACCGCGGCCATGGCGGCGCGCAGGCTCCAGCGCCCCGGCTGCTTGACCATCAGCAGGTCGCGCAGCGGGTCCATGTTGTGTACGCGCACCAGGGTCGGCTCTTCGGCGCAAATGTTGCCCAGGGTCAGGGCCATGTGCACGTCGCCTTCCACTGAATCACGGTAGGTCACCAAATTGAATTGGCCCAGTTCGCTGTCCAGTGGCTGCTCGGCAATCCGCTGAACGGTACGTTCGTGGATCATGCGGTAGTGAATCAGGTCGGCAATGGTGCCGATCTTGAGGTCGTGTTCGGCGGCAAACGCTTCGAGTTCAGTACGACGGGCCATGGTGCCGTCGTCGTTCATCACTTCGCAGATCACGCCGCTTGGCTCGAAACCGGCCATGCGCGCCAAGTCGCAGGCGGCTTCGGTGTGGCCGGCGCGAGCGAGGGTGCCGCCCGGTTGGGCCATCAGTGGGAAGATGTGGCCCGGGCTGACGATGTCTTCGGCCTTGGCGTCTTTGGCGGCGGCGGCTTGCACGGTGCGCGCGCGGTCGGCGGCGGAGATACCGGTGGTGACGCCAGTGGTCGCTTCAATGGACACGGTGAACTTGGTGCCGAAACCCGACCCGTTGCGCGGCGCCATCAACGGCAGCTTGAGCAGTTCGCAGCGCTCGCGGCTCATGGGCATGCAGATCAGCCCACGGGCGTGCTTGGCCATGAAGTTGATGTGCTCAGGCTTGCAGGCCTCGGCGGCCATGATGATGTCGCCTTCGTTCTCGCGGTCTTCGTCATCCATCAGGATGACCATCTTGCCTTGGCGGATGTCTTCAACCAGTTCTTCGATGCTATTGAGCGCCACACGGCACCCCCTTGGTCAGGATTTCAGATAGCCGTTAGCGGCCAAAAAACTTTCAGTGATGTTCCCGGATGGCCCTTGAAGAGAGTCAGACTCTGCGGCCTTGTCGCCCATCAACAGGCGCTCCAGGTAACGGGCAAGCAAGTCGACTTCCAGGTTCACCCGGCGACCTGGCTGGTACGACGCCATGATGGTTTCGCTCAGGGTGTGGGGAATGATGGTCAGTTCAAATTCGGCGCCATTCACGGCGTTCACGGTCAGGCTGGTGCCGTCGACGGTGATCGAGCCTTTATGGGCGATGTACTTGGCCAGCTCTTTTGGCGCGCGAATGCGAAATTCCACGGCACGCGCGTTTTCGCTGCGCGCCACCACTTCGCCGACGCCGTCGACGTGGCCGCTGACCAGGTGACCGCCCAGGCGGGTGGTCGGGGTCAGGGCTTTTTCCAGGTTGACCGGGCTGCCTGCCTTGAGGTCGTTCATCGCGGTGCAGTCCAGGGTTTCCCGGCTGACGTCGGCGGCAAAGCCGTTGCCTGGCAGCTCGATGACGGTCAGGCACACGCCGCTGACGGCGATGCTGTCGCCCAGCTTGACGTCGCCGAGGTCGAGCTTGCCGGTTTCAACCAGCAGGCGCACGTCGCCGCCTTTGGGGGTCATGGCACGGATGCTGCCGATGGATTCGATAATGCCGGTGAACATGGCCTTCTCCTGGAAAACGGTACGGGCACTTAAGTGCCCGGTCAGAATTATACGCTCGCTGGTGGTAGCGCGATGGCAGTGACTCGCCAGTCGTCGCCTACAGCGCGCATTTCAGTGATCTTGAGTTGGGGGGCGTCGGCCAGTTTCTCAAGCGGCCAGTCCAGCAAAGGCCGGGCGGCGGAGCCGAGGAACTTGCCGGCGACGAAGATTACGTACTCGTCGACCAGGCCCTGCTGGGCAAACGCGCCGGCCAGGCTCGGGCCGGCCTCCACCAATACTTCGTTGACGCCACGGGCAGCCAGGGCGACCAAGGCCGAGCGCAGGTCAACCTGACCGTCGACGCCCGGCACCACCAGGCATTCTGGGCCGCGCGGGAACTGGTTTTCCGGGGTGACACAGGTGATAACCAACGCCGGGCCCGCTTTGAAGAAAGGCGCGTTGAGCGGCACTCGCAGGCGCCCATCGATCAACACGCGCAACGGCGGGCGGGACATGGCCAGCGCGGTGGTGGCTTGATCCAGGCCCAATTCGGCGGCGCGCACGGTCAGCCGAGCGCCATCGGCCAAGACCGTATCGGCGCCGGTCAACACCACGCTGGCCTCGGCCCGCAGGCGTTGTACAGCGGCGCGGGCGGCTGGGCCGGTGATCCATTGGCTTTCGCCGCTGGCCATCGCAGTGCGGCCGTCCAGGCTCATCGCCAGCTTGACCCGCACAAATGGCAGGCCGTGTTCCATGCGTTTGAGGAAGCCTGGGTTGAGAGCGCGCGCTTCGCTTTCCAGCACGCCACTGCGGGTTTCGATACCGGCTTGCGCCAAACGCCGCAAACCGCGCCCGGCCACTTCGGGGTTCGGGTCCTGCATCCCAGCCACCACCCGCGCCACACCGGCGGTCACCAGTGCATCGGCACACGGCGGCGTGTGCCCATGATGGCTGCAAGGCTCCAACGTCACGTACACCGTAGCGCCGCGCGCCTTGTCGCCAGCGGCGCGCAGGGCATTGGGTTCGGCATGGGGCTCGCCCGTGCGCACGTGCCAGCCTTCGCCGACAATCTGCCCATCACGCACAATCACGCAGCCCACACGTGGGTTGGGGTGGGTGGTGTACAGGCCCTTGCGCGCCAGCTCGAGGGCGCGGGCCATGTAATGGGCGTCGAGGACAGCTTGTTCGGCAGACGCAGAGTTCATTTTTTGGCAGGCTCACGGGCCAGGCGGTCGATCTCTTCGCGGAACTCATTGAGGTCCTGGAAGCGTCGATACACCGAGGCGAAACGGATATAGGCGACTTCGTCGAGCTTTTGCAGCTCGCCCATCACCAGCTCTCCAACCACCAGGCTCTTGACCTCGCGCTCGCCGGTGGCACGCAGCTTGTGCTTGATATGCACCAGCGCCGCCTCCAGCCGCTCGACACTCACCGGGCGTTTTTCCAGGGCGCGCTGCATACCGGCGCGCAGTTTTTCTTCGTCGAAAGGCTGGCGGCTGCCGTCGGACTTGATCAGACGTGGCAATACCAGTTCGGCGGTTTCAAAGGTGGTGAAACGTTCACCGCAGCCAGAGGCCAGGCATTCGCGCCGGCGGCGTACTTGATCGCCCTCGGCGACCAGACGCGAGTCAATGACTTTAGTGTCGTTGGCACCGCAGAAGGGACAGTGCATGGTGGCAGGCAACAAAAAAAGGGAGGGCCATGGTAGCGCATCCCCATGGCAAGACAAGCCATAGCCTTTACGGTATATAGGCTGACTATTATGTTTCATATTTTTTAAGCCACGGATTTTGCCCTTTCTGGAGCCGTACATGCAGTTACGACCACTTGTTTTACTCGCCCTGTTCAGTTTCCTGGTCGCCTGCAGCAGCGAAGCCCCCAAACCTTCCGTGCCTCAACCGACGCCCGCCCAAGAGAAAAAACTCCCAGGTATTGAAGACCTCGGCCCCCTGCCGGCGTATCAACGGGAAATCAATGGCAACCTCACCAACATCCCCGCCGGTGCCGAAGTTGAACTGGCCCTGCTGGTGATCGACGAGCGCAACCGCCCGCAGCAACTGCTCGCCAGCAGCGTATTGACCGGGAATGGCAAGCCCCTGGCCTTCCGCCTGCGCTTCAACCCGGAAGTCTTTCCGGCCGGTGCGCGCGTTGAATTGCGTGGTCGCGCCAGCCAGTCCGGCCAGTTGATTCTGCACCTGCCCGCCGTGCGCATCACCCAGGCGATCACCCAGACCACCGGCCCCCTGCAACTCGTCAAGGCACCATGACGCCACCGCTGGACCTGCAACGCGCCCTGAGCGAGCTGATCGGCGACGCGCAACTGGTGCCCTGCCCGCTGCCGGGCACCGAGCTGTCGTTGTGGCTGCTGGACGCGGACAACATGGACCGCGCCTTCAGCCCCGAGGAAACCCGGCGCATCCTGCATGAACCGCCGTACTGGAGTTTTTGCTGGGCCAGCGGTCTGGCGCTGGCCCGCTACCTCGCGGCGCACCCCGAGTGGGTCGCCGGCAAACGTGTGCTGGATTTTGGCGCCGGTTCCGGCGTGGCCGGGATCGCCGCCGTCAAAGCGGGCGCCCGAGAAGTGGTGGCCTGCGACCTTGACCCGCTGGCTTTGGCCGCCTGCCGGGCGAATGCCGAACTCAACGGTGTGACGCTAAGTTATTCAGCCGACTTTTTCACCGAAGCCGACCGCTTCGACCTGATCCTGGTCGCCGACGTGCTTTATGACCGCGCCAACCTGCCGCTGCTCGACCAGTTCCTGACGCGCGGCCGCGAAGCACTGGTGGCCGACTCGCGGGTGCGCGACTTCCAGCACCCGGCTTATCAGCGCCTGGATATCCTCGACGCGCTGACCCTGCCGGACCTGGCCGAGCCGTGGGAGTTTCGCAAGGTGAGCCTGTACCATTCGCGGCGATGAGCCTTAGCGTTACAAATTTTCAGCAATAGATTGGCTAAGACAGGGAAAGGCAGGGCATGGAGAATGCCCTCCTTTCACACGTGGCCTGGACAATCGACCAGCATGCCTTTGCACTCAAGCTCACTCATCGGCGTCCAAGTACAGACCTTGCAAATAACCAGGTATCTGCCTAACCTTTGCCGCAATACACCCGCCATGCCTCTGGTTGCGTCAGTAACCAAGCACAAATTGTGCGGGTTTTTTATGCCCGGGACTTTTTGGGCATGAGGTCATTCAGCAAACCTGCCATCGACGTTCCCGCCCAACTGGAACTGCTCAAGCGGCGCGGATTGCTGATTCACGATGAACCCCGCGCTGAGCTCTTCTTGCAATCAGTCAGCTTCTTTCGACTCAGCCCTTACATGCGGCCTTTCCAACAGCCAGAAGATACCGACCATCACTTTCGTGACGGTAGCCAGTTTCGTCAGTTAACCCGCCTCTACGACTTTGACCGACGGCTTCGCCTACTCACCATGGATGCCATTGAGCGAGTCGAAATAGCATCACGCTCGGTCATCAGCAACCATATGGGGCCTGCTCATGGCAGTCATTGGTACATCAACCCACGGATGTTTCACCCGACGTTTGATCATCAGCGCTTGCTGGCAGTGCTATCCAACAAACAAGCCAGCGCAACGCGTGACTATCAGCGCGAGTGCGAGCGCATCGATAGATCACAAGCGAACGGCAATAGAAAAGAGCTACTCAAACGCCAAAGGGCAAAAGAAAGCTACGCCCGCCACTACCCCACGACCTATGCCCACCCAACCCTGATGCCTGGTTGGGCGATGCTGGAAGAGCTGACGCTGGGTGACCTCTCACACTTGTACAAAGGCTTGGCCAAGGATGCCGACAAGAAAGCCATTGCCAGGCGCTTAGTACTTCCGGCTCCCCTCATGCAGTCCTGGCTACACACACTGACCACCATCCGAAACATTTGCGCCCATCATTCGCGAATGTGGAACCGAGAACTGGGTATTCGTCCCGAGCTGCCGAAAAAAGCCAACTTTTTGTGGCCGGAACATCTCTTGCAGCCTGGGCCACATAGTCGCCTGTTTTCGACACTCTGCATTCTCAATCATCTGATGCATCAGGTGAGCCCGCAGACTCGCTGGGCGTCCAGCTTGTACCAATTGATCAGCGAGTTCCCCGACGTCAGCCTGAAGGCAATGGGGTTTCCTCCCGAGTGGTATCAAGACCCTTTTTGGCACGCGCCTCGCACCTGAGCACTATGCGGCTTCCGGTCAACCGTGCCAGCCCTTATAGTTGCCCCATTCCCGCTTTATTCGAGACGCCCCATGAGTGAGCCCACGCCGTACATCTTCGACGTCACCACCGCCAACTTCGACCAGGCGGTTATCCAGAACTCCTTCGAAAAACCCGTACTGGTGGATTTCTGGGCCGAGTGGTGCGCGCCGTGCAAAGCGTTGATGCCAATGTTGGCGAAAATTGCCGAGAGTTATCAGGGCGAGTTACTGCTGGCCAAGGTCGACTGCGAGGCCGAGCAGGATATCGTCGCGCGCTTTGGCATACAAAGCTTGCCCACCGTGGTGCTGTTCAAGGATGGCCAGCCGGTGGACGGGTTCGCCGGGGCGCAGCCGGAGTCGGCGGTGCGGGCGATGCTGGAGCCGCACGTGCAAATGCCGCCGCCGGCTGCGGCTGACCCGCTGGAGCAGGCCCAGGCGCTGTTTGCCGAAGGCCGTATCAGCGACGCCGAAGCAGTGCTGGTCGCGCTGCTGGGCGAGGACAACACCAACGCTGGCGCGCTGATTCTGTATGCGCGCTGCCTGGCCGAGCGCGGTGAGTTGGGCGAAGCCCAGGCCGTGCTCGACGCGGTGAAAAGCGACGACCACAAAGCCGCACTCGCCGGGGCCAAGGCGCAGATCACCTTCCTGCGCCAGGCCGCAGACCTGCCGGACGCCGCCGACTTGAAGAGCCGCCTGGCACAAAACCCGCAGGACGATGAAGCGGCCTACCAACTGGCGATTCAGCAACTGGCGCGTCAGCAATACGATGCGGCGCTGGAAGGCCTGCTCAAGCTGTTTATCCGCAACCGCAGCTACAGCGAAGGCTTGCCGCACAAGACCTTGCTGCAGGTGTTCGAACTGCTCGGCAATGACCACCCGCTGGTCACCGTGTACCGCCGCAAGTTGTTCGCCGCGCTGTACTAATCGCCGATCCAGCTGTACAGCGGCGTATCCCCGCCGCTGGCCACTTTCACCTTGGCGCTGTGGCGCAGGCGCACCAGCAGGCGCTTGCCTGACGCGGCGTCGCCGGCCAAGCCTTCCAACTGATCGAGCAATTCCAGCCCGTTGAGTTGCCCGGCCTTGCGCAACAGGTCCTGGGCGTTCTGCCACAGATCATCATTGTGTTTGACCGGCGCAGCAGCGGGCTCGCTCGGCGTAGGTGCCGCCTGCAATTGGGCGCCCAAGCGCGCCCAATCACCGTCGTCGAGCTCCAGGGTCAAATCCACCGGCACGTCGCCGACGGTTCCACGAATTCGCAACATCGTCCTTACTCCTGCACGTTTCTGACCGGCATGCTCCCACGCGGCTTGCGCAACGCCAAGCGGGCGGTCAAACTCTGGCACTACTGTTATAAGATCACATAACAAAACTTTCATGTTCTGGAGCCTTCTCATGCGCCGTCTGCTGTTTGCTTTGCCGTTTGCCCTATTGCCACTGGCCATCGCTCACGCCGCCAATGAGCATGACCATGACCATGACCATGAACATGAGCACGGCAGCCTCGGCGCCCACGAGCACGGCGTCGGCCGCCTCAATGCCGTACTCGACGGCCAGGCACTTGAGTTGGAATTTGACAGCCCCGCCATGAACCTCGTGGGCTTTGAACACCAGGCCACCACCCCGGCCGACAAAGCCAAGGTCGCCGCCGCCCGCAAACAGCTGGAAAACCCACTGGCCCTGTTCAACTTGCCCAAGTCTGCCGGCTGCGTGATCAGCACCCAGGAACTCAACAGCCCATTGTTCGGCGACAAGCCTGAAGCCGAGCATGACGACGACGATGACGACCACGCCACCGACGGCAAAGGCGCGGCCGCCCACGAACATCATCACGACCACAGTGAAATCCACGCCCACTACCAATTCACCTGCACCACGCCCACAGCCCTGAGCAATCTGGACCTGACCCAGGTGTTCAAGACCTTCCCCGCCACCCAGAAGATTCAGGTACAACTGATCGGCCCAAGCGGCCAGCAAGGTGTGGAAGCAACGGCGCAGACAGCGACCCTGAAATTCTGATCTGAAAACCCGATCAGGGTGGGAGCTCCCTCGCCACAAAAGCCAGCTCCCACAGTTGATCGGTGTCATCATCCAAATCAAAGCAGACCACTGATTTCCCATGACCCAAGCACTGATCGAACTGTCTGACCTGGGCTTCAATTGGCCCGGTCACCCACAGTTGCTGGACATCCCCGCATTCCGCCTGGAAGCGGGCGAAACCCTGTTTCTAAAAGGCCCGAGCGGCAGTGGCAAAACCACCTTGCTCGGCCTGCTGGGCGGCGTGCAGAAACCCAGCCGTGGCAGCATTCGCCTGCTCGGCCAGGAGCTGGCCGCGATGTCGGCCGGCGCCCGCGACCGCTTCCGTGTCGACCACACCGGCTACATCTTCCAGCAGTTCAACTTGCTGCCGTTCCTTTCGGTGCGCGAGAACGTCGAGCTGCCTTGCCACTTTTCCAAGCTGCGCGCGCAACGGGCGGTTCAGCGCCACGGCAGTGTCGACCAGGCCGCCGCGACCTTGCTCGCGCATTTGGGTTTGAAAGATAAAAACCTGCTGGAGCGCCGCGCCGACTCACTGTCCATCGGCCAACAGCAACGCGTGGCCGCTGCCCGCGCACTGATCGGCCAACCGGAACTGGTGATCGCCGACGAACCCACTTCGGCGCTGGACTACGACGCCCGCGAAGCCTTCATACAGCTGTTGTTCGCCGAATGCCGCGACGCCGGTGCCAGCCTGTTGTTTGTCAGCCATGACCAGAGCCTCGCGCCGCTGTTCGACCGCCACCTGTCGCTGGCCGAACTCAATCGCGCCGCCACGCCCGCAGAGGTTTGAGATGTATCTGTTCCGTCTAGCCATGGCCAGCCTGGCTAACCGCCGCTTTACCGCGACCCTCACCGCTTTCGCCATCGCGCTTTCAGTTTGTTTGTTGCTCGCGGTGGAGCGCGTGCGCGTTGAGGCGCGCAACAGCTTCGCCAGCACCATCAGCGGCACCGACCTGATCGTCGGCGCGCGTTCGGGCTCGGTCAACTTGCTGCTGTACTCGGTGTTCCGCATCGGCAACGCCACCAACAACATCCGTTGGGACAGCTACGAGCACTTCGCCGCCAGCCCGCAGGTGAAATGGGCGATCCCGATTTCCCTCGGCGACTCCCATCGCGGCTATCGCGTGATGGGCACCAACGAATCGTACTTCGAGCACTACCAATACGGCCGCAAACAGAACCTTGAACTGGCCAGCGGCCGCGCGTTCGCCACCGACCCGTTCGAAGTGGTGCTCGGCGCCGAAGTGGCCGACGCACTGCACTACAAACTGGGCGACAAGCTGGTACTGGCGCATGGTGTCGCGGTGGTCAGCCTGGTGAAGCACGATGACAAGCCATTTACTGTGGTCGGCATCCTCAAGCGCACCGGCACCCCGGTGGACCGCACACTGCATATCAGCCTCGGCGGTATGGAAGCCATTCACATCGACTGGCACAACGGTGTGCCGGCGCAAGGCAAAGGCCGCATCAGCGCCGATCAGGCGCGCAATATGGACCTGACCCCGCAGGCCATCACCGCGTTTATGCTCGGCCTGAACAACAAGATTTCCACCTTCGCCTTGCAACGCGAGATCAATGAGTTCCGTGGCGAGCCGATGCTGGCGATTCTGCCCGGCGTGGCCCTGCAAGAGCTGTGGAGCATGATGGGCACCGCCGAAAAGGCGCTGTTCGTGATCTCGCTGTTCGTGGTGCTGACCGGTTTGATCGGCATGCTCACGGCGATCCTCACCAGCCTCAACGAACGCCGTCGCGAAATGGCCATTTTGCGCTCGGTGGGCGCGCGGCCCTGGCATATCGCAACGCTGCTGATTTTCGAAGCCTTCGCCCTGGCGTTGTCCGGCGTGGTGGCGGGCGTCGGCCTGCTGTATGTGTGCATCGCTGCGTCGCGCGGGTATTTACAGGCCAACTATGGCCTCGACCTGCCGATGTCGTGGCCCAGCGAATATGAATGGACGTTGCTCGCCGGTATCCTGGCCGCAGCGCTGTTGATGGGCAGCGTGCCCGCGTGGCGCGCCTATCGACAATCCCTGGCCGATGGCCTCTCAATACGTTTATGAGGAAGGTTTCGATGCGTCGTGCCCTGTTTGCGCTATTGCTGCTGGTGGCGCTGCCCGCCTGGGCCGAGGAACAACCCAAGGACCTGTCCTGGCAGGAAATGATCCCGCCGGACGCGCCGCCGGAGATCCCCAATATGAAGCCGCTGCACGACCTGTCGAACATGGCCGATGCGTTGTCGGTCGAGTCGGCGCCGGCCGCCAAACAGGACTTGCCCAACGCGCCCGTGGTGCAAAGCCTCGATGGCCAACACATACGTTTGCCGGGCTACATCGTGCCGCTGGAAGTCAGCGAAGAAGGCCGCACCACCGAGTTCTTGCTGGTGCCGTATTTCGGCGCGTGCATCCACGTACCGCCACCGCCGTCGAATCAGATCGTGCATGTGAAAAGCGAAGTCGGGGTGAAACTCGATGAGCTGTATCAGCCGTACTGGATCGAAGGCTCGATGCAGGTCAAGCCGTCTTCGAGTGAGCTGGCGGATGCCGGTTACCAGATGGATGCCGACAAGATTTATGTCTACGAGCTGCAGGAATAACGCCTGATCGCCCTTTCATTGAGCTGAGTCAAAGGATCGAACGGAACGATCTTTACCATTGGACGTACAACTTTTAACGTCCTTTTGGAGCTCCCATGAACAAGTCTCTGCTCGGCGCGTCCCTCTTCGCGCTCGCCCTCGCCGCCCCTGTCGCACACGCTCACGAAGCGGGCGACATTCTGATTCGCGCCGGTGCAATTACCGTGAATCCGAAAGCTGACAGCGGCCACGTGAAGGTTGACCAGGGCCCATTGGCGGGCGCCAACCTGGGCGGCAAGGCGACCATGAGCAGCGACACCCAACTGGGCTTGAACTTCGCCTACATGCTGACCAACCACGTCGGGATCGAGCTGCTGGCGGCCACGCCGTTCGAGCATGATGTGAAGATCAAGGGCACCGCGCTGGGCGCCGCCAACGGCAAGCTCGGCACCCTGAAACACCTGCCGCCAACCTTGAGCGTCGTGTACTACCCGCTGGATAACAAATCCGCCTTCCAACCGTACGTGGGCGCCGGTATCAACTACACCTGGATCTACGACGAGCACGTCGGCAGCCGCGCCGAACAAGCCGGTTTCAGCAACTTCAAGGCTGAAAACTCCTGGGGTTGGGCCGCGCAGATCGGTGCCGACTACATGATCAACGACAAGTGGATGATCAACGCCCAGGCGCGCTACATCGACATCAGCACCAAGGCCACTGTGGACAACAACGCGCTGGGCCAAGGCACCCGCGCCAAGGTCAACGTAGATGTAGACCCGATGGTTTACATGGTCGGTATCGGCTACAAGTTCTAAGCAACACTGCATAACCCATGTGGGAGCGGGCTTGCTCGCGAATGCGGAGTTTCAGTCAACAAATTAGTCGACTGACCCACCGCTTTCGCGAGCAAGCCCGCTCCCACATTTGGTTTTGCAGGGTGTCAGCTTTGGCGGTAGCCCCCCACACAAACCTGCTCCCACATTTGGTTTTGTGTGGTGTCAGCCGTGCCGGTAGAACCGATCCAGCAACGCCGGCAACCCCGCCCGCCACGCCCGTGGCTTGATACCAAAGGTGTGCAGGATCTTCTTGCAGGCCAGCACCGCGTGTTGCGGTTCATCCGCCGCATCCGGCCGGGCCGCGTGGGCCTGGGCGGTAGGGGACTCGATCGCCAACGGGTGGAAATTACGCGCTTCGGTGAGAATCGCCTGGCCCAGCGCCAACGGCGTGGTCGCCTCGTGGCCCGCGTAGTGATACGTGCCCCACAGCGGCGCGGCGCAATCGAGTTGCTTGAGCACCGAGATGATCACCCGCGCCGCATCGTCCACGGGTGTCGGGTTGCCGCGCCGGTCATCGGCCATCGGTAACTCATCCGGCTTCTCGGCCCGGGCCAAAAAGCGCCCGAGGGTGCCGTCAACGCTGTCATCCAGCAACCAGCCAAAACGCAGTAACACATGTTGCGGGCAGGTGGCGCGCACGCTCTGCTCGATGCGCCACAACGCCTGGCCGCGCAGGCCCAGGGGCACCGGCTCGTCTTTTTCGCTGTAGGCAGTGGCGCGGGAGCCATCGAACACGCGGTAACTGGACGGTTGCAGCAAGGTGATGCTGTGGTGCTGGCACAGTTCGGCCAGGCGTTCGATGGCGAATTCCTGGGCAGCCAAACGAGTTTCGCTGACCGCTTCGGCCTGGAACCAGTCGAAATAGTAGGCGAGGTTGATCAACGCATCGGGACGGGTGTCGTCGAGCAATTGGGTGAGGCTCGCGGCATCCCAGCCGTCTTGGGGCGGTTTGGGTGCGAGGAAACCGATGTCTTCCTCTGCACCGAGGCGAATCAGCGCTTGCCCGAGGGCATTCCCGCCGCCCAGTAACATAAGGCGCATTCGCATAGATTGAGCAGGCCCGGTCTGTTTGGAACGATGGTTATTATCGGCAGGCCTGTGGGCCTTGCCGTAGGTGGTTGCCAGAATCGTTGCATTTTGCGGGTTTGTAGCGCAACCGTCACTTATAAAGTGCGGGGTTGCAACTTATTGGAGACGGCCGCATAACTCCAATCATGAACCTTCATGCATCCACGGACACGGTCTTGAGCGGCTTCCACCCCGCCGTCAGCGCCTGGTTCCGCAGCACCTTCCCGTCGGTGACCGGCGCCCAGGCCCAGGCGTGGCCGCTGATCCGCCAGCGTCGCTCGACGCTGATTGCCGCGCCCACCGGCTCCGGTAAAACCCTGACGGCGTTCCTGGCCGTGCTGGATGACCTGGTTCACCAGGGCCTGGCCAACGGCGGGCAACTGCCGGATGAAACCCTCGTGGTGTACGTCTCACCCCTCAAGGCGCTGTCCAACGACATCCAGATCAACCTGCAAAACCCGCTGGCCGGCATCACCGAACAGTTGCAGGCCATGGGCTTGCCGCCCTTGGTGATCCGCACCGCCGTGCGCACCGGCGACACCCCGCAAAAAGACCGCGCGCTGATGCGCAAGCGCCCGCCGCATATCCTGGTGACCACCCCGGAATCGCTCTACGTGCTGCTGGGCTCGGACTCCGGCCGGCAAATGCTCGCCAGCACGCGCACGGTGATCGTCGACGAGATCCACGCCATCGCCGCCAGCAAACGTGGCAGCCACATGGCCCTAAGCCTGGAACGCCTGCAAGGCTTGTGCACCGAGCCGCTGACCCGCATTGGCCTGTCGGCCACGCAAAAACCCATTGAGGCGGTGTCGCGCTTTTTGGTCGGCACAGGTCGCAATTGCGACATCGTCGATATCGGCCACGCCCGCCCACGCGACCTGGATATTGAAGTGCCGCCAGTGCCGCTCTCGGCGGTGATGGCCAATGACGTGTGGGAATTGGTCTACGACCGCCTCGCCACGTTGGCTCGTGAACACCGCACCACGCTGATTTTCGTCAACACTCGGCGCCTGGCCGAACGCGTGGCGCGGCACTTGAGCGAGCGCCTCGGCAAAACCGCCGTGGCCGCCCACCACGGCAGCCTGGCCAAAGAGCTGCGCCTGGGCGCCGAGCAACGGCTCAAGGCCGGCGAGCTGCAAGTGCTGATCGCCACCGCGTCGCTGGAGCTGGGGATTGATATCGGTGATGTCGACCTGGTGTGCCAGATCGGCTCGCCCGGCTCAATCAATGGCTTCCTGCAACGCGTCGGTCGCTCCGGCCACCAGGTCGGCGGCACGCCCAAGGGCCGCCTGTTCGCCACCACCCGTGACGACCTGATCGAATGCGCCGCGCTGCTCGACTGCGTGCGCCGCGGCGAACTGGACACCTTGCAGATACCAGTGGCGCCGCTGGATGTACTGGCCCAGCAGATCATCGCCGAAGTCAGCGCCCGCGAATGGTCCGAGGCGGCACTGCTGGCGCTTATCCGCCGCGCTTCACCCTACGCCGAGCTGGACGAACGCCACTACCAGGCACTGCTGCAGATGCTCGCCGACGGCTATAACGGTCGCCAGGGCATCCGCAGCGCCTACCTGCACCGCGACGCCGTGACCCACACGCTGCGCGGCCGCCGTGGCGCCAAGCTGACCGCCGTGACCAGCGGCGGCACCATCCCCGACAATGCCGACTACAGCGTATTACTGGAACCGCAGAGCCTGAATATCGGTAGCGTCAACGAAGACTTCGCGGTGGAAAGCATCGCCGGGGATATCTTCCAGCTCGGTAATACGTCCTACAGAATATTGCGCGTCGAAGCCGGCAAGGTGCGTGTCGAAGATGCCCACGGCCAGCCGCCGACCATTCCGTTCTGGCTCGGCGAGGCGCCAGGGCGCAGCAACGAATTGTCGGCCGCCGTGGCGCGCTTTCAGGGCCAGTTGGACGCGCTGCTCAGCGCCACGCCCGGTGACCTGCAACCCGCACAAGACTGGCTCACCGGCACGCTCGGCCTGAACCGCGCCAGCGCCGAACAGATCCTCGATTACCTGGCCCGCGCGCGCTTGGCCCTGAGCGCGTTGCCGTCCCAGGACACGTTGATCATGGAGCGGTTTTTCGACGCGTCCGGTGGCACTCAATTAATCATCCATACGCCATTTGGCAGTCGGGTAAACCGCGCCTGGGGCTTGGCCTTGCGCAAGCGCTTTTGCCGTACGTTCAACGTCGAGTTGCAAGCGGCGGCCAGTGAAAATGCAATCGTGTTGTCGCTGTCCACCAGCCACAGTTTCGAGCTGGACGAGGTGTGGCGCTATCTCAACAGCAACAATGCCGAGCACATCCTGATCCAGGCCGTGCTGGATGCGCCGCTGTTCGGCGTGCGCTGGCGCTGGAACGCCGGCGTGGCCCTGGCGTTGCCGCGCTTTACCGGCGGGCGCAAGGTGGCGCCGCAGATCCAGCGCATGAAAAGCGAAGACCTGATCGCCAGCGTATTTCCCGACCAGATCGCCTGCCTGGAAAACCTTGCCGGCGAGCGCGAAGTACCCGAGCACCCGTTGGTGGAGCAAACCCTCGACGACTGCCTGCACGAGGCCATGGACAGCACTGCATGGCTGGCGCTGCTACGGCGCATGGAACGCGGCGAAGTGCGCCTGATCAGCCGAGACCTGCCCGCGCCCTCGCCCATGGCCGCCGAAATTCTCAGCGCGCGCCCCTATACCTTTCTCGATGACGCGCCGCTGGAAGAGCGCCGCACCCAGGCCGTGCTCAACCGGCGCTGGAGCGACCCGCAGAGCACCGACGACCTCGGCGCACTGGATGCCGAGGCCATCGCCGGCGTGCGCGAAGAAGCCTGGCCGGCGCCCAATGGTTTGGACGAAATGCATGAGGCGTTGATGAGCCTCGCATGCATCGCCACTCATGAGGTCACGCCGCAATGGGCCGAGTGGCTGCGCGCCTTGGCCAAAGGTGGGCGCGCCTATCAACTGAGCAACGGCCTGTGGGTGGCGGTGGAACGCTTGAGTTGCGTGCAGGCGATCTATCCCAACAACTTGCCGTTGCTGCCCGGCTTTGATGAGCCGTGGACCTTCGATGACGCGCTGGTGGAGGTATTGCGCGCACGCCTCGGCGGGTTCGGCCCGCTGACGCTGATCGAGATTGCCGCGCCGCTGGCCCTGCCGGTATCGGATGTCACCCAGGCGCTGGCTCGCCTGGAGCAGGAAGGCTACGTGCTGCGCGGCCGTTTCAGCCCCGGCGCCAGCGAAGAACAGTGGTGTGAACGCCACTTGCTGGCGCGCATTCATCGCTACACGGTCAAGCGCCTGCGCCGGGAAATCGAGCCGGTGGCGTTGCAGGACTTCATGCGCTTTCTGTTCGACTGGCAGCACCTGGCCGACGGCACGCGCGGTCAGGGCAGCGCGATGTTGGCGCAGATCGTCGCGCAGTTCGAAGGTTACGCCGCCGCCACTTCGGCCTGGGACAGTGACTTGCTCAGCGCGCGGCTCAAGGATTACTCATCCACCTGGCTCGACGAGCTGTGCCGCAGCGGCAAACTGGTGTGGACGCGGCTGAGCAACAAGGCCAGCGCGATGGCACTGCGCAGCACGCCAGTGGTGTTGCTGCCGCGTGCCCAAGTGCCGCTGTGGAGCGGGCTGACCGAACTGACCGACAGCACCACGCTGTCGCCCAAGGCGCAGAAAGTCCACCTCGCCTTGCGCGAGCACGGCGCGTTGTTTTTCGATGAACTGGTGCACGAAGCCCATCTATTGCGCAGCGAATTGGAAACCGCGTTGCAGGAACTGGTGGGCGCCGGGCTGGTGAATGCCGACAGTTTCGCTGGCCTTCGCGCACTGACCACACCCGCCAGCAAACGCCAGGCGCGCAGCAGTCGGCGCGGGCGCGGGGCGTTTATCGGCGGCATGGACGACGCCGGGCGCTGGGCCTTGGTGCGCCGCTCGCCCAGCGCTGCTGGGCCGCATTCAGCCGAAACGCTGGAACACGTGGCGATGACCTTGCTGCGCCGCTATGGCGTGGTGTTCTGGCGGTTGCTGGAGCGTGAGGCCGATTGGTTGCCAAGCTGGCGCGAATTATTGCGCACGTTCCACCGTTTGGAGGCGCGTGGGGAGATTCGTGGGGGGCGGTTTGTCAGTGGGTTGGCGGGTGAGCAGTTTGCGTTGCCCGAAGCGATCCCGCTGTTGCGTGAAGTACGGCGCAGGCCGCATGACGGCAGTTTGATTGCCGTGTGCGGGGCCGACCCGCTGAACCTGGTGGGCACGTTGTTGCCGGGCAATAAAGTGCCGGCGGTGAGTGGCAATCGGATTGTGTATCGGGATGGGTTGCCGGCGGCGGTGATGGTGGGTGGCAAGCAGCAGGTGTGGGTGGAGGTGGATCAGTTGGCAGTGCAGGAGAAGTTGATCAGGCATTAGGGGTGCCTGATCTGACGCTATCGCAGGCAAGCCAGCTCCCACATTTGAACGGGTTCACACGGTCAGAAATGTGGGAGCCGGGCTTGCCCGCGATGAGCATAGGTATCTACGCAACGCTTTGTGTGGTGCTGAGCTTGTGATGGGTTTAGGTAGATTGAGTACATATCCGTTGCTGCGGTAACGGCGGCTTGGGGTTTCGCTCTTACAGCGAGTCACTTTTGGCAAACGCCCGGAATGCCGGCCCAGCCAAAAGTAACCAAAAGGTCTTTGCCCCACCACTCGGTGCCTCGCTAAGGCTCGGCATGCCCGCACTCCGGCCCGTTTCCGCGGGTCGCCGCGATGGGCCATCCCTGGCCCAGCGCGGCTAAACCGGCATCCCTGCCGGTTTACCCGCTCCACCGTGCCTACGTGCGGCCATCGTGGTTAACGGGGCCTGTCAGATCAAGATCAAAATCTACAGCACGGCGGCCTAGTAGCCGACCTGAGTGGTTGAAGCAAAAGCAGGGCAAAAGCAGAGCAGAAGCAGAGCTGCTTTTCTGTGGGAGCTGGCTTGCCTGCGATGCAGACACCTCGGTACATCAGGCATACCCAGTTGATGCCATCGCAGCGGTTCGGCGGTCCGACAAGCCAGCTCCCACATTGACCGAGTACACACACATCTACCTGATGTACTGAGCTCCAAATGTGGGAGCGGGCTTGCTCGCGAAAGCGGTGGGCCAGTTACAAATAAACTGACTGACACACCGCATTCGCGAGCAAGCCCGCTCCCACAATTAGACCGAGAACAGTTTCAGTAAACAGGTCGGCTGTCAGGCCGCCTCGCATTTGCTTTTGATCTAACCACTCAGGTCGGCTACTAGGCCGCCGTGCTGTAGATCTTGATCTTGATTTTGATCTTAGGCGCCCCGTCAACCACGCTGGCCGAACGCAGGCTTTGGAGCGGGGGTAAACCGGCAGGACGCCGGTTTAGCCGCGCTGGGCCAAGGATGGCCCATCGCGGCGGCCCCCGCTCCAAAGCCGGAGTGAGGGCATGCCGAGCCTAGGCGAGGCACCGAGTGGTGGGGCAAGAGCCCTTTTGGTTACTTTTGGGGCTCTTTTCCAAAAGTGACCCGCCGTAAGGGCGGAACCAATATCAGCCAATACCGCAGCAACGGATATGTACCCAGCGGCCCCGTGACAACCACAGCACTCAACCCGAAAAAAGATGTGTAGATACCTATGCCGCGATGAGGCCAGCCCAGGCACCATCAATCACTGAGTACGCGGCTGCTCGGTCAACACCACCGAAGCCGGCACCTCTTCATCCGGCTCATCCACCTGGGCCGTGCGCTTAGGCAACAAAACCTGCTGTGGATAAGTTTGCGCGAAGTGCACCTCATCACAGTTATCCACAAGCTTTTTCAAGCGCTGGTTAAACGCGCGACTCACCGCGTATTGCCCGCCCGACACCGTGCGGAATTGCGCCGTGAGCACCACGCCGTTGAGGTCCATCTTGTCGACGCCAAAGACCTCCAGCGGCCCTTGCAGGTTGTACTTGAGGAACACGTCGTCGCGGATCGATTGCCCGGCCTCGCGGATCAGCTCCACGGCCTTGTCCACATCGGTGTCGTAGGTGAACTGCACCGAGAAGAACGCATAGGCAAATTGCCTCGACTGGTTGGTGACCGCCTTGATCTGCCCGAACGGCACCGAGTGCACAAAACCCTTGCCATCGCGCAGGCGCAACGTGCGGATGGTCAGGCCTTCGACGGTGCCGGCGTGGCCGGAGTCGAGTACCACCCAGTCGCCGATGGACAGCGTGTCTTCGATGATGATGAACAAGCCGGTGATCACGTCCTGCACCAATTGCTGCGAGCCGAAACCGATGGCCAGGCCGACCACACCGGCACCGGCCAGCAGCGGCGCGACGTTGATGCCCAGGTTGGCCATGGTGGTGATCGCGCAGATCACCACCAGGATGATTTTTACCGCGTTACGCAGCAGCGGCAGGATGGTTTTGACCCGTGTGCTCGGCTGGCGGCTGGAGCGTTTGTTCACTGGCGGCTTCAGCGCTTCCTGGATCGCCGTGTCGAGCACCACCCAGAACAGCCAGGTCATCAGCAGGATCAGGCCGATGCTGCTGAGGGAATCGCTGATCGCGCGGCCTACCGAGTTGCGCTGAGCGAATTCGAACAACGAGATGCCCCAGATACGCCCGAGAATTTCGATAAACGCGATGGCCATGACGATGCGCAAAATTGCGTGTAACAGGCTGAGGAAGCGTTCTTTGTAGGCGCTGCTGCGTTGGATCGCCACCTGGCTGCGCGACTTGAACAGGTGTTGCAGCACCGTACTGAGAAACACCGTGCCGATCAGTAAAATCGTGGTGAACAGCGCGCAACGCAGGGCTTTCTGGTTGTCGTCGCCGGCGCCGATCAAGTTGATGGCCGAGACCAGCACCATCAACAGAATCGGCCAGTACCACAGCCCGGAAAACACCCGCAGCGATTGCTGCAACGCCGGGTGTTTAAGGCGCTGAGCCAGTGGCCGATTGCGGATCAGATGCGCCACGGGCCGGCGCAGGCGCACCACCAGCACACCGAAAATCACTGCCGCAAACAGGCCGGTGAACACCGCGATGCTGCTGGTGATATTGCCACCGAGTTGGCGAGCGATTTGCGGGCTGGTCAGCGCGTCGCTCAGGGCGGCGAGGAAGCCGATCAGGAACAGCGGCTTGGGGCAGTAGTCACGAATGATCTGTACCGCCGGGCGTTTGTGACCGACGTTGAACATGACGATCACGCACAACAACATCGATGTGGAAAAGATGCCGCTGCTGGTGGCATAGGCGAAACACAGCGCCAGCGCGCGCCCCACGGAGGTGGGCAAGAAGTGGCTGACGTAGAGGGTCAGCGGCAAGCAAATAATGGCGGGAACCGTGTAGGGCACCACATACCCCAGAACTGCCAGCAAACGCTGGCGCTGTGCGATGAAATGCCGCCGACTCAAGCGCTGCACGATAAAACGACCCAGCAGCGTCAACACCGCAAAGGCGCCCAACCACACGCCGGAGAGCAGCAGGAAGTCCCCGGCCACACTCCACGGCGAACGCTGGGCAGTCTGGTCGACCAGGCGCCCTACTTCGTCTGCTGCACGGTCGGCCCGCAGGCGCCAGGCATCAATCAGGTTTTGATTGAGGTCGAGCTTGTCTTGTACGTCGTCAATGCTGGAGCTGATGGCGCCTAACAGGCCGCCTTCCACCAGCAACTCTGGTTTGGCGGGGGTTTCGGCTGCAGGCGCGGTGGCGGCGGCTTGCAGTGCGCCACTGCTACAAAACAGCAGCGCGCCGAGCAGTAATGCAGTCTTTAGATTCAGCAAAACACCGGGCTCCTTCAGCAGGGTCTGTAAGGAACTGACGGGTTTGAGCGCTGATCGTTCCCGCGCTCTGCGTGGGAATGCAGCCATGGGCGCTCTGCGTCGCGTTAGTGGGAACGATCTGTGCGCGTGAGGCAAATATCAAATGCCGATCCCTGGCTTTTTCCGCACACGCCAACACCCGACACTGCGCCCCTGATTGAAACCCACCGGAGTTGCAGCCATGCCCATTGCTTTGCTCGCGCTGACCCTCAGCGCTTTCGCCATCGGGACCACCGAGTTCGTCATCGTTGGCCTGTTACCCACCATCGGCGCCGACCTTGGCGTAACCCTGCCATCGGCAGGCCTGTTGGTCAGCCTTTACGCCTTGGGCGTCGCCATTGGCGCGCCAGTGCTCACCGCCCTCACCGGCAAGGTGCCACGCAAACTGCTGCTGTTGTCGCTGATGGTGCTGTTCACCCTCGGCAACCTGCTGGCCTGGAAAGCACCGAGCTATGAAGCCCTGGTACTGGCGCGGATTGTTACCGGCCTGGCCCACGGGGTGTTTTTCTCAATTGGCTCGACCATCGCCACCAGCCTTGTGCCCAAGGAAAAAGCCGCCAGCGCGATTGCGATCATGTTTACCGGCTTGACCGTCGCCTTGGTAACGGGTGTGCCGCTGGGTACGTTCATCGGCCAACACTTCGGCTGGCGTGAAACCTTCCTCGCCGTCTCGGCGCTGGGCTTGATCGCGTTTATCGGCAGCCTGATCTACGTGCCGAAGAACATTGCCCACAGCAAGCCGGCGTCGCTGTTGCAGCAACTGCAAGTATTGAAACAACCACGCCTGCTGCTGGTTTACGCCATGACGGCGGTGGGCTACGGCGGTTCGTTCATTGCGTTCACCTACTTGGCACCGATCCTCCAGGATATTTCCGGTTTCAGCGCCGGCACCGTCAGCCTGGTGTTGCTGGTGTATGGCATCTCGGTGGCGGCCGGGAACATCTGGGGCGGCAAGTTGGCGGATAAACGCGGGCCGATCAGCGCGTTAAAGATCATTTTTGCCCTGCTCGCGGCGGTGTTGTTCATCCTCACGTTGACTGCGAGTACCCCATGGCTGGCCCTGGCCACCGTGTTGGTGTGGGGCGCGGTCGCCTTCGGCAATGTGCCAGGTCTGCAAGTGTACGTAGTGCGCCAGGCCGAACATCACACGCCGCAGGCGGTGGATGTGGCCTCGGGCTTGAACATCGCCGCGTTTAACCTGGGGATCGCCGGTGGTGCGTGGGCCGGTGGTTTGATCGTGGCGCACATGGGCTTGATCCATACGGCGTGGATTGGCGGCTTGGTGGTGTTGGTGGCCCTGGCGCTGACGGCGTGGAGCGGTCGATTGGATCGGTTGGGGCCGGTGTATGCCCAAAGCTCGACACGCGTGGTGGCCGGACACTGATCCAGCCCCCCCTCAACCTAAATGTGGGAGCGGCGGTTCGACGCTTCGACTTGCTCGCGAATACGGTGGGTCTGCACCGAATTCATTGCCAGGCCCACCGCTATCGCAGGCAAGCCAGCTCCCACATTTTGACCGTGTACCGTCTGTAGGTCCGTGGAAACTTTCACACAAAAACCGCAGTCATCCCAAAACGGAGGTCACTAGACCCTACATCCACGGGAGCAACCATGGCGGCGATTCACATCGGCATTTCCGGCTGGCGCTACACGCCCTGGCGCGGGGGCTTTTACCCCGAGGGGCTGACCCAGAAACGCGAATTGCAATTTGCGTCACGCGCCGTTAACAGCATTGAAATCAACGGCTCGTTCTACGCACTGCAAACCCCCAAACGCTATGCCGAGTGGTATGCCGACACGCCTGAAAACTTTATGTTCAGCGTCAAGGCGCCGCGCTATATCACGCACATTCTGCGCTTGCGCGACGTGCACAAGCCGATGGCCAACTTCTTCGCTTCCGGGGTGCTGGAACTGAAAGAAAAGCTCGGGCCGATCCTCTGGCAGTTCCCACCCAGCTTCAAGTTCGACGCGCCGCTATTTGAAGCTTTTCTGCAGGAACTACCCACCGATACCCAGCAGGCCGCCGCCCTCGCCCGGCAGCATGAGCCACGCCTGAACGGCAAGGCGAGCATGAAGGCCCATGGCAAAAAGCCCCTGCGCCATGCGGTGGAGATTCGTCATAAAAGCTTTGCGGTGCCCGAGTTTGTGCAGATGCTGGATAAACACGGTGTGGCACTGGTGGTGGCCGACACCGCTGGCAAGTGGCCGTATGTCGAAGATGTCACCGCCAACTTCCTGTACCTGCGCCTGCACGGTGACAAGCAACTCTACGCCAGCGGCTACACCGCAGAGGCGCTCAAGCGTTGGGGTGATCGCATCGAGTGCTGGCGCCACGGCAAGCAGCCTAAGGATGCGCACTTGGTAGACCCGAACCATAAGCCACGCGCGCGCAAACAGCGCGACGTGTTCTGCTTTTTCGACAACGACATTAAAGTACGCGCGCCTTTCGATGCGCGCCAATTGTTGCAGCGCTTCGAGCTGGATAAGCACCTGGCCACCGAGCCCGGCAAATTACCGGAAGCCGGGGTGTTGCCATGACGCACCCGGAATTGATCCCCGTCACGCCCACCACCGCCATCACCCGCTTCACGGTGCTGACGGTGAATATCCACAAGGGCTTTACCGCGTTGAATCGACGTTTCATCCTGCCCGAGTTGCGTGAAGCAGTGCGCAGCGTGGGCGCCGACATGGTGTTTCTGCAGGAGATCCACGGCACCCACGAGCGCCATCCCCAGCGTTATAGCGAATGGCCGAAGATGCCGCAGTACGAATTTCTCGCCGACAGCATCTGGCCGCAGTTCGCCTACGGGCGCAACGCGGTCTACCCGCATGGCGACCACGGCAATGCGCTGCTGTCGAAACTCCAGATCGTGCGCTACGACAACCTCGACATCTCGCAAAGCGGCCATGAAAGCCGTGGCCTGTTGCACTGCGTGTTGCGCCTGCCTGGCACCGGCCAGGAGGTGCATGCGATCTGCATGCACTTGGGCCTGCGCGAGGTACATCGCCAGCAGCAGTTGCGTTTGCTGGAGCAGCGTATCAGCGAGATTCCTGCCGACGCGCCGCTGGTGGTCGCCGGTGATTTTAACGACTGGCGCCAGAAGGCCGACCTGAGCCGAAGCGGCCTCAAGGAAGTATTCGTCGAAGCCCACGGCAAGCCTGCGCGCACCTTCCCGGCGCGCCTGCCGTTGCTGGCGCTGGATCGCATCTATGTGCGCAACCTGAAGATTCATAACCCCCGAGTGCTCACCACCCGGCCTTGGTCCCATCTGTCAGACCACGTGCCGCTGTCAGTGGAGATCGAGCTATGAACGTTGCGGTAGAGCACATCGCCACCGATCAGCCGCCAGATGAAGCCAAGGCGCGTGATCTCGATTACGGCTGGCAGAGCGGCAACCAGCTCGAGCTGCTGGAGAACGGCGAGGCGTACTTTCCGAAAGTCTTCGACGCGATGCGTGAGGCGCAGCGGGAGATCCTGCTGGAGACCTTTATTCTGTTCGAGGACAAGGTCGGTCATGAGCTTAAAGGCGTCCTGATTGAGGCGGCGCAGCGCGGCGTGAAAGTGGTGGTCAGCCTGGATGGGTTTGGCTGCGGCGAGCTGAGCCCGGGGTTTCTCGGTGAGCTGGCGGAGGCTGGCGTGCTGGTGCAAATGTTCGACCCGGCGACGAAAATGTTGGGGGTTCGCACCAATTGGTTTCGGCGCCTGCACCGCAAGATCGTGGTGGTGGATGCCACGGTAGGGTTTATCGGCGGGATCAATTTTTCGGCTGACCACCTGGGCGATTTCGGCCCCGAAGCCAAGCAGGATTACGCCGTAAAAGTGATCGGCCCCGCCGTGGCGGACCTGCACCATTTTGCCCTCGCACAAAGTGGTCGCCAGGTTCGTACTCGGCGCGGCTGGCGACGGCGCCAGCAACGCCCCTCGCTGTGGACGACCGCTAACGACGACGGCCTGGTGCGCCTGATCTATCGCGACAACATGCAGCACCGCGACGATATCGAAGAGGCGTATATACACGCCTTGAGCAAGGCACAAAAACGCGTGGTGATTGCCAACGCCTACTTCTTCCCCGGCTACCGCTTGCTGCGCGAGATCCGCAATGCCGCGCGGCGTGGCGTGCATGTGCAACTGATCATGCAGGGCCAACCCGATGTACTGCTGGCCAAGCTGGCGGCACGCATGCTCTACGATTATTTGCTCAAGGATGGCGTGGTGATTCACGAATATTGCCAGCGCCCGCTGCACGGCAAAGTCGCGTTGGTAGATGACGAGTGGAGCACGGTGGGCTCGAGCAATCTGGACCCGCTGAGCTTGTCGCTGAACCTTGAGGCCAATGTGCTGATTCGCGACCGCGCGTTCAATCAGCAGCTGTACGAACGCCTGGAAATACTCGCCAAAAACCACTGCCAGACCATCCCGGAAAACCGCAAGCCACGCCTGTGGTTATGGCGGCTGACCGTGGGCTTCCTGGTGTTTCATGTGATGCGCCATTTCCCCGCCCTGACGGGCTGGCTGCCCGCGCACAAGCCGCGCTTGAAACCCTTCGAGAGCCAGGCCCATGACCGCTGAAACCGGCAGTTCGCGATTCAAGCGCTGGAAGAAACCGCTGACCATCGCCTTCTTCCTGCTGCTGATCGTGCTGTTCACCTTGCTCGCGCGGCGCATCGACTGGAGCGAAGTGCTGCAGACGCTGGGTGACTTCAAGCTGCGCACGCTGTTGATCGCCGCTGCGCTGACCCTGTGCAGTTTTCTCGTGTACGCAAGCTTCGATCTGATCGGCCGCACCTATATTCGCCAACCTCTGACGTGGAAGCAGATCCTGCCGGTGGGGATCATCAGCTACGCGTTTAACCTCAACCTGAGCGCGTGGGTCGGCGGCATCGCCATGCGTTATCGGCTGTATTCGCGGCTTGGGGTGAGCACCAGCAATATCGCCAAGATTCTTGGGCTGAGCCTGGCGACCAATTGGTTTGGCTATATGGCCTTGGCCGGTGCGGTGTTCAGCAGCGGGCTGGTGACGATGCCACCGGGTTGGAAAGTCAGCACCTTGGCGTTGCAGGGCATTGGTGTGTTGCTGGTAATGGTAAGCCTCGGCTACCTGGCGGCCTGTAGGTTTTCGAAAAAGCGTGCGTGGTCGATCAAGGGCATCGAGATCAACCTGCCGTCGCTGCGCATGGCGTGTTTGCAGTTGGCCTTGGGTGCGTTGAACTGGTCATTGATGGCGGCGGTGATCTTTACCTTGTTGCCGGCCAAGTTGGACTATCCGCTGGTGTTGGGGGTGTTGTTGATCAGTGCGATTGCCGGTGTGGTCACGCATATTCCGGCGGGGCTTGGGGTGCTGGAGGCGGTGTTTATCGGTTTGTTGCAGCATGAGGCGTCGCGGGGCAGTTTGCTCGCGGGGTTGATTGCCTATCGGGCGGTGTACTTTATTTTGCCGCTGGTGATTGCGTTGGTGATGTACCTCGGGGTTGAGGCCAAGGCCAAGGCGTTGCGGGTGAAGAAGACACCTGCTTGATCGGGTGTTGACAGGACCGGCCCCTTCGCGAGCAAGCCCGCTCCCACATTTGAAACGCATTCCAACTGTGGGAGCGGGCTTGCTCGCGAAGGCGTCCCAAAGAACACCACATTATTGGGACTGAATAATGCTCAACCGCTCACCCACAACCATCTCGGTAATCCAGTCCACCAGGATCGAGGTGTAAGCCTGCTGCGACACCGGGTCGCTCAACGAGTGATCGGCGCCGTCGATGATACGGTGGGTCAAGGAGTGAGTCTGCTGGCACGCCGCGCGGTAACTCATGATGGTGGCGTGGGGCACGTGGTCGTCGGTTTCCGATTCGACAATCAGCACATCGCCAGTGAATTTCGCGCAGGCATGCAGGGCGCGGTTGGTTTCGGCGTGCACCAGGGTGCCGCGGTAATCCATCAGGTCGGCCTTATCCAGTTCGCGCTTGGGCTTGAGCCATTCCTGGTCGCGGTACAGCGCCGGCACGCGCAGCGCCAGCCAGCGCACCGGGCGCAATGAGGTGAGAATCGCCGCCAGGTAACCTCCGTAACTGGTGCCCACCACCGCCACGGCCGAGGTGTCGATGGCCGGGTGCGACAGCAAGCGGTCGTACGCCGCCAGCAGGTCGCGCAAGTTGTCTTCGCGGGTGACGCGGGACAACGGAATACCGGTGCCGGCATGGCCGCGCAGGTCGAAGGTCAGGCACACGCACCCCAACCCTGCGATGCCTTTGGCACGTTCAAGGTCGCGCTCCTGGCTACCGCCCCAGCCGTGCACAAACAGCACGCCGGGCACTTTGGATTTGGGGCTCAGGAACGTCCCGCTCATCTGTTCGTCGTCGATATCGATCGCAATGCTCTCGCTTCTAGCCGTCATAAGATTTAACCGTTACATACTTGAGAAGAAAGTCGCTGTTTTCGGCCGGGCCGCGGTACACCTCAATGGCGTCCGCTGGCAGCGGTTGGTCTACGTAGGTTTCCACCGATGACACGCGGATCGCGCGCAGGCCCGGGTTATTGATGAAGCTTTGCAGCGCCGCGACTTCCGCGCTGCTGGCCCCGCCCATGCGCCAGGACTGTTCGAGCACGCCGCTGCGGCGCTGGCCTTCGCTGTCCAGGCCTTGGGCAATGTCGTAGTTGCGCCGCGACGCGTAGAAACCAGGGTAGGCCTCATCGGCGGCGGTGTCGAAGACCTGGGCTTGTTCGATGGCTTCGCGTACGTCGTCAGGCAGCTCAAGCGTCAAGAGATCTTCGTAGTAGCCGGGCACGACCAGCAAGTTGGAGCCACCGTAGACCTCTTCGCCCTGCCCGTCCTGGGTGAGGTATTGCTCGCCGCAGTAGCTGAACACGCGATCGCCGATAAAACTCTGGCCCACGCTGTGGGTGATGACGTCGTGCAGGTCTTGCTCCAATACCACGCCTTCAGCGAATAACCGCGCTATATCGGGCCGCGCCAGCACGGCTTCGAATTCGTCGAGACTGTGGATAACTTCCTGCCCGCGCCCGGCGCAAGCGTGTACGGGCTTCAAGCGGATCGGCCCGCTGTAAAGCAAGCGCGTGGCGGCGGGCAGCGCGTCTTGCAGTGCGAAAACACTCAGGCCGTCGAGCACCACTTTGCGCACACGCTCGCCAAACAACGGCGACCAGCCCTCGGGCGCCGTTGATTCAGGGCTGAGCAGGCCATGGGTGATGGCTTTGGTGCAGATGAAATCGTGGTCGACATAACCGCCCCACAGGTCTTGCGGCCCTGTGACCTTAAGCTTGAGCGCTTGAGCCGCGCCGACCAGGGTTTGCGTGGGCAGCAAATACAGTTCACGGTCGGCGTGCACCTGCGGGTCATAGCTGCCGCCGAATTTGAGCCCCAGGATCTGCGCCAGCCAGCGCGCCAACGCGAGGTTGGTGTCGACTTCGTGCTGCGGGGCGCCCTCTCGCGTGGAGTGAGCGACCACCAGCTTCTTGCGTTGAGTCGGGGTCATGCGTCCCCCTTGGCCATCCTGCCATGTGTGTGCAGGAAGGGTTGCAGGGATCAAGCCAAGGCTGCTTTTGGAAAGATGTTTTTTAAATCAATCAGTTGCTGCAAAACAGATGGCAGTTGGCCTGTCTTATTCTGCACGACGCGCGTTTAAACACGCGGCGTTCTGCACGATTCGCGCGCCTAAGCTCCGCCGCCAGCTAAGATACTCGGCCGATCCACCCACCACGAGACAACCCACATGGCCAAGCAAGCACTCATCCTGATCGACATCCAGAACGACTACTTCCCCCAAGGCAAATGGCCGCTCGACGGTGTGGAAGCTGCGGCAGACAAGGCTGCACAGGTGCTGCAGGCCTTTCGCCAGGCGGGGAACGCAGTGATTCATGTGCGCCATGAGTTCGCCTCTGAAGACGCGCCGTTCTTCACCCCGGGTTCCAAGGGCGCGCATCTGCATGCCAAGGTGCTGAACGAAGGCAATGAGCCGGTGGTGCTTAAACATTTTGTGAACGCGTTTCGCGGGACGGATCTGCAGGCGTTGCTGGAACGACGCGCCATTACCGAAGTGGTCGTGGTGGGCAGCATGAGCCATATGTGCATCGACGCTGTGGCCCGTGCGGCAGCGGACTTGGGCTACAAGGTCACGGTGCTCCACGATGCGTGTGCGACGCGCGATCTGGAATTTAATGGGCAAGTGATTCCGGCGGCGCAGGTCCAGGCCTCTTACATGGCCTCGCTGGCGTTTGCGTATGCCAGCGTATTGTCGACGGATGAGTACTTGAAGGCACAAGCGGCGGCTGTATAACCGACACTTGTTTGCCAGGCTCAACGCGTAGCGATGATGAACAGACGCGGGAACGGCAGCAATACCGTGCCATCGGCCAAGGCTGGGTAAGCCTGGGTAATTCGCGCTTGGTATTGCTGTAGGAAGGCGGCTTTTTCGCCATTGTTCAACGGCGCAAGAAAGGGCCGCAGTGCCGAAGCCTTGAACCATTCCACCACCGCTGCGTGATCCGCCAGCGGGTGCTGGTAAGTGGTACGCCATACATCGACGATGCTGCAGTGTTTACTCAACAGCTCGTAGTAGTCACTCGCGGTGTGCCGCTCATTGTGTTTGACCGAGCCGATCTTCGCCGCCCACGGGCCATCGGCCGCGACTTCGCGGGCCAGGCGGTGAGCCGGTTCGTCGAGGTTATCCGGGGTTTGCACGGCCAGCGTGCCGCCAGGTGTCAGTTGGTTGACCAGGTGCGGATAGAGCGTGGCGTGGTCCGGCAGCCATTGCAGGGAAGCGTTGGCGAGAATCACATCGAATTTTTGTGCGGGATTCCAGGCGCCGATATCAGCCAATTCAAAGCTCAACGCCGGTAACCGCTTGCGGGCATCCACCAGCATGTCGTCGGAGCTGTCCATGCCGGTAACGTGTGCCTGTGGAAAGCGCTCAGCCAGCACCTCGGTGGAATTGCCAGGGCCACAGCCCAGGTCGACGGCGGTACGCACACCCGTATTGGGAATGGCCGCGACCAGGTCACGGACGGGACGGGTGCGCTGCTGTTCAAACATCGTGTACTGCTTGGCTGACCAGGTCATCGCGGCTTTCCTTCTTGTTGAGGTTGGCCACAGCCTAAATCTTGTGAGCCATGAGAACAAATGCCAGGATTGGCGACCTCCCATACCTTGAAAGTATCCCTATGCTGGAGCTTCGCCAACTCAAAGCCTTTGTCGCAATTGCCGAGGAAGGCTACATCACCCGTGCAGCGCAACGCTTGGGGATGCAGCAACCGCCGCTGACTCGGCTGTTGCAAAGCCTTGAGGCAGAATTGGGCGTGGTGTTGATGGAGCGCCTGCCCCGTGGCGTGCGCCCCACCACTGCCGGGTTGGCCTTGTTGGACGAGGCACGCAACATTCTCGCCCACGTTGAAGGGGTAGCCGACGTGGTGCGCCGTGCCGCGCGTGGTGAGCGTGGCCGCTTAGCCATCGGCTTCACCAGCTCTGCGGCGCTGCACCCGTTCGTGCCCAGCGTGTTGCGGCTGTTTCGCGAAACCTTTGTGGGTATCTCGGTTGTACTGGAGGAAGCGGGGACTGGCGAGCTGCTGGACGCGCTGGCGCATGAAAAACTCGATGCGGCGTTTATCCGCTCGCCGCTCAGTGGCTCTCAATCGTTGCAGGACCAACCTATTTTGGTGGAGCCGATGCTGCTGGCGCTGCCTACCGATCACCCGTTGGCCATCGACGCCCAATCTCCCCTGCCATTGGCTGCCTTGGCAACCGAAGCGTTTGTGCTTTACCGCCGTCGCGTAGGCTTGGGGTTGTATGACGCGATTCTGGTGGCCTGCCGTGAAGCGGGGTTCAGCCCGCAGGTGGTCCAGGAGGCGCCACGCATGACCGCGACACTGAGCCTGGTGGCGGCGGGCCTTGGGGTGTCCATTGTGCCGGCGTCCATGCAGAGGTTGCGCGGCGACGGTATTGTTTATCGCACGCTCACGGAGTGTCGCAGCCTGGTAGCACCGCTGCATTTGGCAACGCGCATCGGTGACGGCTCAGCGGTATTGCAGCGGTTCAAGGAAATGGTGGTGACCGCGGCGGCGGCGGAGGCTTGATCCGGGGCAATAACTCCCCCGGGGCGAGGGCCATCGGGGGTTTTGCGCGTTCCAAGCCTGGGACCTTAGAACGCAAGTGACTACCACGCAAAAGAAACCTCGACCGCTACACTTTCAGCACGGGCCGTATACTCTTTCTGGAGTAGCCATAAACCGATTTAAGGGAAACATCTCAGTCCGGCTCAACGGATAGGGTTTGTCGCGAGCGTCTACGTCGACAGACAGCAATGCCGACTAAGAGTCGATAACCATAGAGCGCAGACGGTCGAGCTAAGCATCTGAATGCTATAAGATTTCTAGCATTCGTGGATATTTAAAATAAAAAATTATTGCGCTATATATATTGACGACTAGTCTTTAAGGAAACAAATGCATTAAGGAAGGCATGTTAGTTTCCAAAAAGAAAATTTTAATAGCATCTACAACAAGCCCTCGCCAGAACCCTATATCGAGTCATTAAAAAGATACAACTACCGTCAGCCAGACTTTGTCTATGATGCTCTCCTTGCCAAGGTTGATTCCATACTTCTTGAACGAGGAGAATGCCAGGTCGTGGATGTGGCCTGCAGTTACGGATTCAATGGACGAATTATAAAAAACGAAATGCCCTATGACTCTTTTTTGCAGAAATGTCTGACGCCTACTGTTAAAAAAGCAACTGTCATTGGTACGGACATTTCAAGCAATGCACTTGATTACGCTCTAAAGCATCACTATATCGACCATGTGATTTGTCAGGACCTAGAGAACTCTTGCCTCACCCCTGAGCACACCGAACTACTGCGCGGGACCGATCTTGTCATTGCTTCAGGGGCCTTCAGTTATGTCGGCATGCCAACCCTGAAGCAAATTTATGCTTCCCCGGCAAATACGGCAGATTTTATGGGATGGCCCGTTTGCAGCTACGACAAGACGGAGTTGATGGATTTTCTGAACGGTCTATTTCATAAAGTAGAAGTCAGTGCGGCAGTGTCTCCCATGAGAACGTTCACCTGTCAGCAGGAGAAGGAAACTTTCCTGTGCGCCGTGAATGTACACAATCCTGAATATATGGAGCAGCTTGAAGATCACCTGTGTGTCTTTCAAGTTACTGCAAGCGGGAGAAGGTCATGAGTAAATTGCTGCCCCCGATTGGCATCAGTCATACCGCCCAGACGATCGAAGATCTCTATGCGCATAAACTTGATGGCAAGGCAAAAGTCATATTTCACCCCGCCGCTCAACCGAACAGCTTTCCCCACTTGGGCACGGTCACCTCGCTTATAAGTACATTTGCGCTTGCCAGAAAGCTTGAAGATACGCTGGGCGTGAGCACCGAGATTTTATTCTGGGAACTGGAAAATGCGCCAGGCGAGCACCACACTATAAAGGGTGACGCTTATTACCGTACGTTGGCGAACACGCTTTCTGCGGAAGGAGAGTCTGCCTCGGAAAAACACCTGGTGGAATTTCGCTATTTACTGAACATATTTTCGGGTTTTTCAGGAATACCCGTTAAAACCTGGAGCTACGGCGAGTTCCAAGCTGTACCTGAAATAAGACGGATAATTCTGGATCTGATTGCCATGGAGGACGAACTCGCACCGTTACTTTGTCCTTCAGAGCGCAAGTTCAAGGTTCGTTTTGCGTGTCCCGTGTGTCATCTTTCCAATAAAAAGGGAGGGGTATTTGCAGGGGCGGCAAGCGACGGGGGACGGCACTACGAGTGCTTCTGCCCTAATCACGGGGCTTATGGCGGTACACTGTCTGAATATAACAAGGATTTGTTTGATATCAATACACCGGTCAGGGCGTTGGCCCGCGAGATTTACTATATCCACAAAATGGACAGCGAAAACGGCCAGAACATGATGAGCGACGGGGCGGATTGGGTCCAGTATGCGACCATCAATATGGAGGCGCTCCTTCGCTTTGGCATTGCTCTGGATAAACATCCTGCGCGTTTTTTCTCTCCGGTCATTCTGGACGAATCGGGGGCGAAACTGGCCAAGTCTGCGCAGATCGGATCTGGACGGTACGATCACCTCCCCAGGCACAATGTCGATTCCACATGGCTTCGGCGCACGTTTGGCGACTCTATCCATAAAACGCTCTGGGACGAAGTGTCCAGTTGGCAACATGATTCCCGAAGTCTTTTTCGAAGCTATACCGTAGGGTATTTTGAAGCGTTGCTGGGGGAGACGGTATGAATGTCTGTGTTTTCTGCAGTTCTGGTGAAGGTCGATCCCCTGTATATGCCTCAGTCGCATTGGAAACGGGAGCGCAACTGGCTTTGCGGGGCGATACCGTCGTTCATGGCGGAGCCATGGGTGGGCTGATGGGAAAGCTGACAGAGGGGGCTCGCCGCCATGGAGGACGAGTGATCGGAATTACCTCCCCTGAAGTGAGGCATGTCGAATTAGCCTCCAGCAACGTTCAGGAAGTCATTGAAACGCAGACACTCTCAGAGAGAAAGATAAAAATGATGGAGTTGGCCGATGAGTTCGTTATTTTGCCTGGAGGGTTTGGTACGCTGGATGAAACCTGCGAGATCATCACGCGCAAACAGCTCGGCCTGGCATCACAGCCAATAAGCTTTATTAACGTCAACGGCTATTGGGAGCATTTTTTAGCTTTTATAGAAGTTGCTGAGACAGAGGATATGATTATCACAACGGGGCGCGATACCTTTAGAGTCTATGCCTCACTTGAAGATTACCTGCATGCTGCCCCTCATTGAGTACCTTAGGGAAAAGCGCGCTGATCCTGCTATTGGGATTGCTATGGGCCTCAGAGTCCGTGCTCGGAAAGATATTGCTTGAGGGCAATGCTTCCGTATTTGAGTTCCCATTGATATTGAATATAGGGACTGTGATAGCGCTCACTTCACTGATGCTGGTGACCCGATTCAGACGAACCCTGTTGACCTGGAATAAAGGGCAGTTTGGCTGGATGCTGGGGGTTGCGCTGAGCTTGGTCTTCATCCCTTATTGCGTGCTTTACCTGTCCTTGCGTGTTATGTCACCGGCTGAAACGTCTCTGATTACCAGCCTGACCCCCATGTTCTCCATACTCATCGGCGCTGTGCTGTTTCGTGTCAGCGTCAATGCCAAGTCAGTACTGGCGATCATGCTTGGGATAACGGGCGTAATGTTAATGATTGTTCCGCGACTGGATGGAAGTGCAGGCAAGGCGGACTTGATCGTGTACGGGCTGATGTTGATAGTGCCTTTGTCGTATGCGGTCAGTGGTTATTTAGTTAAAAAGTGCTCGAGCATGGGCACCTCTTATCTACAGTTACTATTCATCACCAACCTGGTGTCGGGTCTGCTTTTTCTATCTCTGAACGGGGGGTTACCGGTTTTGACAGGAGGTGAAAGCATCGCGCTTTATATGGGGGGAATTTTGATTAATATAGCGGCAATAGCGTTAATGCTATTCATCTCAGGCAGAATGAGCCCGGCCACTCTCAGCTTTTCAAATTATTCCACTTTGATGTTTTCCTTTATTTTGTCGATGCTTGTTTTTTCTCAAGCATTGTCAGCCGCCTTGATGGTCGCTGTCGTATTGATTGTAATTAGCTCTGTTCTCATTCAGGAGAAAAATGATGCTGGGGTTTGTGACCAGTAATGCACGCAAGTTTTCAGAGGCCTTTCAGACGTTCGAACATGAAGGGATACCCATAAAGCAGGTATTCATTGACGTTCCCGAGATACAGGCGTCCTCTGCCGATGAGGTCTGCCGGGCCAAAGCCCGTTTTGCAGCGACGCAATTTTCTGGAGCCTTCTTTATTGAAGACAGCAGTTTTCACATTCAGGCGCTCAATGGCTTTCCTGGGGTGTATGCACGTTATGTGTTGGAGACCCTAGGTGTTGAAGGGGTGCTGGCTCTCTTGAAAGGTATAACGTCAAGAGCGTGTTATTTCCACAGTTGCATAATCTATCATGACGCATCGGGTGAGCAACATGAGTTCAACTTTGTGCGAGAAGGTCTATATGTGACCACCCGTGTTGAGCAAGGGACTGCAGGCTGGTCGGATTTATGGCGGATCATAGGTATTACAGAGAGGGGTAATCATTACTCACGGCTCGATGCAGTGACACAAAAGCAACTGGACAAAGAGTGGCGTGAAGACAACACCTTCATCAGGCTTATCGCGCATATAAAAGACAGCCGTCACGCTTGATGTATAGGCGCTTCAATAATGCCTATACACAGTCATACGCTGAAAAATGAGTCGAAAGCGACTTATGCCGAATTGCGGACGCCCCTTTCCCGCATCAGGCCCACGTACCTCAACTGTGCGACTCGCTGTGCATTTCAGCTTCGAGAACGATAAGTCGCCCACCATTTGAGGACTTAGCCCTGCGCGCCGAAGGTTTCACGGCGCACGCCTATCTTTAGGTATCTACGTGGCACCTGACCTAAGGAGCCTGCTCGAGATATTTTTTACACGCGTAGAAATGCAAAGCCCCCGCAGTGCGGGGGCTTTGGGGCTAAATTCTACAAAAAGGTCTAATGTAGGTTAGAACGGAATATCGTCATCAAAGCTGTCGAAATCCGGAGCCGGCTGTGGAGCGGCCTGCTGTGGAGGCGGCGCCTGACGCGACTGTTGCGGTGCCGACTGCTGCGGGCGCGGAGCTTGCTGGCGTGGGGCCGGAGCGGACTGCTGGTAGTTGTTGCCCCCGCCTTGTTGGTCGCCCTGCTGTGGGCGGCCGCCGAGCAGTTGCATGGTGCCTTGCATGTCGACCACGATTTCAGTGGTGTAACGCTTGATGCCGTCTTTTTCCCACTCGCGGGTTTGCAGTTTGCCTTCGATGTAGACCTGCGAACCTTTGCGCAGGTACTCACCCGCGATCTCTGCAACCTTGCCGAACATCGACACACGGTGCCATTCGGTTTTCTCGACCTTCTGGCCAGTCTGCTTGTCGGTCCACTGCTCGCTGGTCGCCAGACTCAGGTTGGTCACGGCATTACCGTTAGGCAAGTAGCGAACTTCGGGATCCTGGCCGCAAGTACCGACCAATATGACTTTGTTAACCCCACGGGCCATAACGTTCTCCTAGGCTGGGCGCGCTGTCGGCACTGGGTTGACCAGTTGCTCGAGCGTCGCGCGATCCAATAATTCGGTGTCCAATTTGATGTAAATGGCCGCCTCTTCAGCGACCACAACTGCATCTGTTACCCCTACGACGGCCTTCAGACGCTCTACCAGACCGCTTTCACGGATCGCCTCAGGCGATAGCGGCAAACGCAGGCTTGTGACGTAGGGAGGTTCGCGCATGGTAACAGCAAAGGCCAGCCAAAGTGCAGCCAGCCCGGCGCATCCGAGGAACACAACCGACAACCCGCCGTGCTGAAACATCCAGCCCCCCATGATGCCGCCCAGCGCAGAGCCGAGGAACTGGCTTGTGGAATACACCCCCATCGCCGTGCCTTTGCCACCGGCCGGTGAAACTTTACTGATCAGCGAAGGCAACGAGGCCTCCAGCAGGTTGAACGCGGTGAAGAACACCACCGTGCCGATTACCAGCGCCCGCAGGCTGTCGCCGAACTCCCAGAAGAATAGCTCAGTGAGCATCAGCGTCGCGACGGCGCCGAGCAAAACTCGTTTCATTTTGCGTTTCTTCTCGCCGTAGATGATGAACGGGATCATGGCGAAGAACGAGATCAACAAGGCTGTCAGGTAGACCCACCAGTGCTGCTCCTTGGGCAGGCCGGCTTTTTCGACCAGTGCCAGGGGCAGCGCGACGAAGCTGCACATCAGCATCGCGTGCAATACGAAGATACCTAAATCCAGGCGCAGCAGGTCCGGGTGCTTGAGGGTCGGCAGTAACGCCTTGCGCGCGACGCCGGACTCACGGTGCGCCAAGGTGCCGGTGGAACGCGGCACCATGAAGGCCACGATCACGATGCCGAACAACGCCATGCCGCCCGTGGCCAGGAATAACCCGTGCAAACCAAAGGCGCGCGTTAGCAATGGGCCCACCACCATGGCCACCGCGAACGAGAGGCCGATGGTCATGCCGATCATGGCCATGGCCTTGGTGCGGTGTTGCTCGCGGGTCAGGTCCGAAAGCAGCGCCATGACGGCGGCGGAAATCGCGCCGGCGCCCTGCAGAACGCGCCCGGCGATTACGCCCCAGATCGAATCGGACTGCGCCGCGAGCACACTGCCCAGGGCGAACACAATGAGCCCCAGGTAAATCACTGGCCGACGGCCAATACGGTCGGAAATGATCCCGAACGGAATCTGAAACAGCGCCTGGGTCAGGCCATAGGCGCCAATCGCCAGGCCGATCAGGGCGGGGGTTGCCCCTGCGAGATCCATTCCATAGGTCGCCAGCACCGGCAACACCATAAACATGCCAAGCATACGGAAGGCGAACACCAGGGCCAGACCGCTTGCCGCTCGGGTCTCGCCGCTACTCATGCGTTCGCTGTGGGGATCGTGCATGGAAAAACCTCGTGTGAACCGGCGGCGATTCTACCAGTCCCATCGATTGAGAGGGTATATGCGGCGCTTTGCCGCGCAGCTTTCATGTAAGGCTGCACCCGGCACTTTGACAGTGTATATTCATCCAGTCTTTAGCCGTATACTCCTGCATTATTTACGCCCGCCGTGCGAGGCCATCTTGGACAAGATCCTGATTCGTGGGGCTAGAACCCACAACCTGAAGAACATCGACCTGACCCTGCCCCGGGACAAACTGATCGTCATCACCGGGCTGTCCGGCTCCGGCAAATCGTCCCTGGCGTTCGACACGCTGTATGCCGAAGGTCAGCGCCGCTATGTGGAATCGCTGTCGGCCTATGCCCGGCAATTTCTGTCGATGATGGAAAAGCCTGACGTCGACACCATTGAAGGCTTGTCGCCCGCTATTTCCATCGAGCAGAAATCGACCTCCCACAACCCACGCTCCACCGTGGGCACCATTACCGAAATCTACGACTACCTGCGCCTGCTGTATGCGCGCGTGGGTATTCCGCGCTGCCCGGACCACGATATTCCCCTGGAAGCCCAGACCGTCAGCCAGATGGTCGACCTGGTGCTGACCCAGCCGGAAGGCGCCAAGCTGATGCTGCTGGCGCCGGTGATTCGTGAACGTAAAGGCGAACATCTTTCGGTTTTCGAAGAGTTGCGTGCGCAAGGTTTTGTGCGCGCACGCATCAACGGCAAGCTTTATGAGCTGGATGAAGCGCCGAAGCTCGACAAGCAGAAGAAGCACTCCATTGATGTGGTGGTCGACCGCTTCAAGGTACGCGCCGACTTGCAGCAGCGTCTGGCCGAATCGTTCGAGACCGCGCTGAAGCTGGCGGATGGTATTGCGCTGGTTGCGCCAATGGATGACGAGCCGGGTGAAGAGATCATCTTCTCCGCGCGCTTTGCCTGCCCGATCTGTGGCCATGCGATCAGCGAGCTCGAACCCAAGTTGTTTTCCTTCAACAACCCGGCGGGTGCCTGCCCGACCTGTGACGGGCTGGGGGTTAAACAATTCTTCGACATCAAGCGCCTGGTTAACGGTGACCTGACTCTGGCGGAGGGTGCGATACGTGGCTGGGACAGGCGTAACGTCTACTACTTCCAGATGTTGGGGTCGTTGGCGTCGCACTATAAATTCAGCCTGGAAGTGCCGTTCAACCAACTGCCGGCCGAGCAGCAGAAGGTCATCCTGCACGGCAGCGGCTCGCAGAACGTCGACTTCAAATACCTGAACGACCGTGGCGATATCGTCAAACGCTCGCACCCATTCGAAGGCATCGTGCCGAACCTGGAACGTCGCTACCGCGAGACCGAGTCGGCGAGCGTGCGCGAAGAACTGGCCAAATTCCTCAGCACTCAGCCTTGCCCGGATTGCCGGGGCACTCGCCTGCGTCGCGAAGCGCGGCATGTGTGGGTGGGTGAGAAGACGTTGCCGGCAGTGACCAACCTGCCGATCGGTGACGCCTGTGAATATTTTGGTGTGCTCAAGCTGACCGGCCGCCGCGGGGAAATTGCCGACAAGATCCTCAAGGAGATCCGCGAGCGCCTGCAGTTCCTGGTTAACGTCGGCCTGGATTACCTGTCGCTGGATCGCAGCGCCGACACTCTGTCGGGCGGTGAAGCTCAGCGGATCCGTTTGGCCAGCCAGATCGGTGCCGGTCTCGTGGGCGTTTTGTACATCCTCGATGAGCCGTCGATTGGCTTGCACCAACGCGACAATGACCGCCTCCTGGGCACGCTGAAGCACCTGCGGGATATCGGCAACACGGTGATCGTGGTCGAGCACGATGAAGACGCGATTCGCCTGGCGGATTACGTCGTCGACATTGGCCCGGGCGCGGGTGTGCACGGTGGGCATATTGTTGCCGAGGGCACACCTGCCGAAGTTATGGCTCACCCGGACTCGTTGACCGGTAAGTACCTGTCGGGGCGCGTGAAGATTGCAGTGCCGGCCAAGCGTACGCCACGCAACAAGAAGATGGCGTTGCACCTCAAGGGCGCGCGCGGCAACAATTTGCGTAATGTCGACCTGGAAATCCCTCTGGGCTTGTTGACCTGTGTGACAGGTGTATCCGGCTCGGGCAAGTCGACGCTGATCAACAACACACTGTTCCCACTGAGTGCCACCGCCTTGAACGGCGCGACCACCCTGGAAGCGGCTGCTCACGACAGCATCAAGGGCCTTGAGCACCTGGATAAAGTCGTCGACATCGACCAAAGCCCGATTGGCCGTACACCGCGCTCCAACCCGGCGACCTATACCGGGTTGTTCACGCCTATTCGCGAACTGTTTGCCGGCGTGCCGGAATCCCGCTCGCGCGGTTATGGGCCTGGGCGGTTCTCGTTCAACGTCAAGGGCGGGCGCTGCGAAGCGTGCCAGGGCGATGGCTTGATCAAGGTAGAGATGCACTTCCTGCCGGACATCTACGTGCCGTGCGATGTGTGCAAGAGCAAGCGTTATAACCGCGAAACGCTCGAGATCAAGTACAAGGGCAAGAGCATCCATGAAACCCTCGAGATGACCATCGAGGAAGCGCGGGTGTTCTTCGACGCGGTTCCAGCGTTGGCGCGCAAGCTGCAAACGTTGATGGATGTGGGCTTGTCGTACATCAAGCTGGGGCAATCGGCGACTACCTTGTCCGGCGGCGAGGCGCAGCGGGTGAAGTTGTCTCGCGAGCTGTCCAAGCGTGATACCGGCAAGACCTTGTACATCCTTGATGAGCCGACCACGGGCCTGCACTTTGCCGACATTCAGCAATTGCTGGACGTGCTGCACCGCTTGCGAGACCACGGCAACACAGTGGTGGTCATTGAGCACAACCTGGATGTGATCAAGACCGCCGACTGGTTGGTGGACCTGGGGCCGGAAGGCGGCTCCAAGGGCGGCCAGATTATTGCGGTGGGCACGCCGGAGCAGGTCTGCGAAATGCCGCAGTCGCATACCGGTTACTACTTGAAGCCATTATTGGCACGCGATAAAGCCTGATTTATCGGGCTCATGAAAAAGCCCCTGTCACGTTGCGGTGACAGGGGCTTTTTTGTAGCCGGGGATCAGAACTGCGATTGCAGGTAATTCTCCAGGCCGATCAGCTTGATCAGGCCCAACTGCTTTTCCAGCCAGTAGGTGTGATCTTCTTCGGTGTCATTCAACTGCACCCGGAGGATTTCGCGGGTTACATAGTCGTTGTGCTGCTCACAGAGCTCGATGCCCTTGCAGAGTGCGGCACGCACCTTGTATTCGAGCCGAAGATCGGCTGCGAGCATGTCAGGCACCGTGGTGCCCACATCCAGGTCGTCGGGACGCATGCGCGGCGTGCCTTCGAGCATCAGGATACGGCGCATCAACGCGTCGGCGTGCTGTGCCTCTTCTTCCATTTCGTGATTAATACGTTCATAGAGCTCGGTAAAGCCCCAGTCTTCGTACATACGCGAATGGATGAAATATTGGTCACGAGCTGCCAGTTCGCCCGTCAGCAACGTGTTGAGGTAATCGATTACGTCGGGGTGACCTTGCATCGCCCTACATCTCCCTGCTTGAAAGTCTGTAGTTTGAACCATCACGAGCCGGAGGTCACGAGACGAGCGGCAGAAAACCGAAGTTTTTCTGAGAAAAGTAGCGGAAATAACGCAAAAACCGCCCAAATGAGGGCGGTTCTGCTTCTCGTTTAGAGTCAGCTAAGCGTTACGCCCAGCGCAGTTGCAATGCCTTGCCCGTAAGCAGGGTCAGCTTTGAAGAAGTGCTGCAGCTGGCGCTGCACCACATCGCTGCTGACCCCGGCCATAGCGCCGGCAATGTTGCTGATCAGCAGGGCCTTCTGCCCGGCATCCATCAAGCGGAACAGCGCACCTGCGTGGCTGTAGTAATCGGTATCTTCGCGATGATCGTAGCGATCAGCTGCACCGCTAAGCGCCAGCGCAGGCTCTACGTATTGCGGTGCCTGCTTGGGCGCGTCAGCGTAGCTGTTTGGCTCGTAATTGGGCGCAGCCCCGCCGTTACTCCCGAAGGCCATCGAACCGTCACGCTGATAGCTGTTCACCGGGCTAAGTGGAGCATTCACCCGCAACTGCTGGTGGTTAGTGCCTACACGGTAGCGGTGCGCATCGGCGTAAGCGAATACGCGGCCTTGCAGCATGCGGTCTGGCGACAGACCTACACCAGGAACCATGTTGCTTGGTCCAAACGCGGCTTGCTCAACTTCGGCGAAGTAGTTCTGCGGGTTGCGGTTAAGCTCCAGCTCGCCGACTTCGATCAAAGGAAACTCTTGCTGCGACCAGGTCTTGGTAACGTCGAAGGGGTTCTCATAATGCGCGGCAGCCTGGGCCTCGGTCATGATCTGGATGTTGACACTCCATTTCGGGAAGTCGCCGCGCTCAATCGCACCGAACAAGTCACGCTGAGCGTAATCTGGGTCTGTACCGGCCAGGCGCGCTGCCTCAGCGGGTGCCAGGTTCTTGATGCCTTGCTTGGTCTTGTAGTGCCACTTGACCCAATGACGTTCGCCCCTGTCGTTGATCAAACTGTAGGTGTGACTGCCGAAGCCATGCATGTGACGGTAGCCGTCAGGAATGCCTCGATCCGAAAAGAGGATAGTGACTTGGTGCAGCGCCTCCGGGGAGTGCGACCAGAAGTCCCACATCATCTGCCCGCTCTTCAGGTTGCTTTGCGGCAGGCGCTTTTGGGTGTGGATAAAGTCCGGGAATTTCAGCGGGTCACGGATGAAGAACACTGGCGTGTTGTTACCCACGATGTCCCAGTTACCTTCTTCGGTATAGAACTTCAGCGCGAAGCCGCGTGGGTCACGCTCGGTATCAGCCGAACCGCGCTCGCCGCCTACCGTGGAGAATCGCAGGAAGGTCGGGGTTTGTTTGCCGACAGATTCGAACAGCTTGGCGCTGGTGTACTGAGTGATATCTCGGCTCACGGTAAACGTGCCGTAAGCACCCGAACCTTTGGCATGCACACGACGTTCCGGGATATTTTCACGGTTGAAGTGCGCGAGCTTCTCGATCAGGTGAAAGTCGTCGAGCAGCAATGGGCCTCGTGGGCCGGCAGTGCGGGAGTTCTGGTTGTCGGCGACAGGCGCACCGCTGGCGGTGGTAAGGATTTTGTTCTGGCTCATGCTCAATCTTCCTCAGGTCAGACTTGGAACTGCCGGCTAATCGGCTTGGAGGGAGTATCGACCATCAAGATGACGCCATCAAATGCATTAAATCATGGACTTTGATAGAGAATAACTAATACACCAGCGCAGCAGATAGTTATGGGTTTCGTAGAGAAGGCAGTGAAGCGAAGAATATAGTTGGGTTTTCTAACGCCCACAAAAAACCGGGCACTAGGCCCGGTTCTTCGTTGCAGCTTGTCGTTTTACTCGGCGCTTACAGCTTCGCCGGCAGTAGCACGATCAACCAACTCGACGTACGCCATAGGCGCGTTGTCGCCAGTGCGGAAGCCGCACTTGAGGATGCGCAGGTAGCCACCCTCACGGGTAGCGTAACGCTTGCCCAGGTCGTTGAAGAGCTTACCAACGATAGCTTTCGAACGAGTACGGTCGAAAACCAAACGGCGGTTAGCCAGGCTGTCTGTCTTGGCCAAAGTGATCAGCGGCTCAGCAACGCGACGCAGTTCTTTAGCTTTCGGCAGTGTAGTTTTGATCAGCTCGTGCTCGAACAGCGACACCGCCATGTTTTGAAACATGGCCTTGCGGTGCGAGCTGGTACGGCTCAGGTGACGACCACTTTTACGATGACGCATGGTTCATTCCTTACCAAACTCACGTTCGGTGATTACGACGATCAGGCAGTCGCCTTGTCGTCCTTCTTAAGACTTGCAGGCGGCCAGTTGTCGAGGCGCATGCCGAGGGACAGACCGCGGGAGGCCAGAACGTCCTTGATTTCAGTCAAGGATTTCTTGCCCAGGTTCGGAGTCTTCAACAGTTCTACTTCGGTACGCTGAATCAGGTCGCCGATGTAGTAAATGTTTTCCGCCTTAAGGCAGTTAGCCGAACGTACAGTCAGTTCCAGATCGTCAACCGGGCGAAGCAGGATCGGATCGATCTCGTCTTCCTGCTCGATTACCACTGGTTCGCTGTCACCTTTGAGGTCGACGAACGCAGCCAACTGCTGTTGCAGAATGGTTGCAGCGCGGCGGATAGCCTCTTCAGGATCCAGAGTACCGTTGGTTTCCAGATCAATAACCAGCTTGTCCAGGTTAGTACGCTGTTCGACACGGGCGTTTTCCACCACGTATGCGATACGGCGAACCGGGCTGAACGAAGAGTCAAGCTGCAAGCGACCAATGCTGCGGCTTTCGTCTTCATCGCTCTGACGCGAGTCGGCCGGTTCATAACCACGACCACGAGCTACGGTGAGCTTCATGTTCAGGGCGCCGTTAGACGCCAGGTTAGCGATTACGTGATCGGGGTTAACGATCTCGACATCATGATCCAGCTGAATATCGGCAGCGGTAACCACCCCCGAACCCTTCTTCGACAAGGTCAGCGTAACTTCGTCACGGCCGTGCAGCTTGATAGCCAGACCTTTAAGGTTCAACAGGATTTCAATTACGTCTTCCTGTACACCTTCGATGGCGCTGTACTCGTGGAGCACACCGTCAATCTCGGCCTCGACTACTGCACAGCCGGGCATTGAGGACAACAGGATGCGGCGCAGCGCGTTGCCCAGGGTGTGGCCAAAACCACGCTCGAGAGGCTCGAGAGTGATCTTGGCGCGGGTTGGACTGACAACCTGCACATCAATGTGGCGGGGTGTCAGGAACTCATTTACCGAAATCTGCATGGATGCACCTATTTTCTAGCCCTTACTTGGAGTAGAGCTCGACAATCAGGCTTTCGTTGATGTCGGCGGACAGATCACTGCGAGCAGGAACGTTCTTGAAAACGCCCGACTTCTTCTCAGTGTCTACTTCTACCCATTCTACGCGGCCACGTTGGGCACACAGATCGAGAGCTTGGACAATGCGAAGTTGGTTTTTTGCTTTCTCGCGAATCGCGACCACGTCACCAGCACGAACCTGGTAGGACGGTACGTTAACGGTTTGGCCGTTTACGCTGACGGATTTGTGCGATACCAGCTGACGGGATTCGGCGCGAGTCGAACCAAAGCCCATACGGTATACAACGTTGTCCAAACGGCATTCGAGCAGTTGCAGCAGGTTTTCACCGGTTGCACCTTTTTTGCCAGCAGCTTCTTTGTAGTAGCCGCTGAACTGACGCTCGAGAACGCCGTAGATACGACGGACCTTCTGCTTTTCACGCAGTTGGGTGCCGTAATCGGACTGGCGACCGCGGCGTTGGCCGTGGATACCAGGTGCTGCTTCAATGTTGCACTTCGATTCGATCGCGCGCACGCCGCTCTTCAGGAAGAGATCGGTGCCTTCGCGACGAGCGAGTTTGCATTTTGGACCAATGTAACGAGCCATTCTTTACAATCTCCTGGATTACACGCGGCGCTTCTTCGGCGGACGGCACCCGTTGTGCGGGATTGGCGTCACGTCGGTGATGCTGGCGATCTTATAGCCACAGCCGTTCAAAGCACGGACAGCAGACTCACGACCTGGACCTGGACCTTTGACGTTGACGTCGAGGTTTTTCAGGCCGTATTCCAGCGCAGCTTGACCAGCACGTTCAGCAGCTACTTGAGCAGCAAACGGCGTGGACTTGCGGGAACCGCGGAAACCCGAACCACCAGAGGTAGCCCAAGACAGCGCGTTACCTTGACGGTCGGTGATGGTCACGATTGTGTTGTTAAAAGAAGCATGGATGTGGGCGATGCCATCAACCACTGTCTTTTTAACTTTTTTACGAGGACGAGCAGCAGGTTTTGCCATGATAATTTTCCTGTCGATTCGCGTGGGCGATTACTTGCGGATCGGCTTACGCGGACCTTTACGGGTACGCGCGTTAGTCTTGGTACGCTGACCGCGTACTGGAAGACCACGACGATGACGCAGACCACGGTAGCAACCGAGGTCCATCAAACGCTTGATTTTCATGTTGATTTCGCGACGCAGGTCACCTTCAGTGGTGAACTTCGCCACTTCGCCACGCAACAGCTCAATCTGCTCGTCGCTCAGATCTTTGATCTTTGCGGCTGGGTTTACCCCAGTGTCTGCGCAAATTTTCTGCGCAGTAGTGCGACCAACACCATAGATGTAGGTCAGCGAGATAACAGTGTGCTTGTTATCTGGAATGTTAACGCCTGCAATACGGGCCATTCAGTGGGACTCCAATTGACAGCTACCTACGCCCCGGAAGCCAAGAAATAGGGCGCGAGATAATATCGCTGTAATAACAAATAATCAACCCGGCAGCGCACTAGCTGCCGGGCTTCAAGCGGATCACACTCAGCCTTGGCGCTGTTTGTGACGCGGTTCCGCGCTGCAAATTACTCGAACAACACCTTCGCGGCGAATAATCTTGCAGTTACGGCACAGCTTTTTCACCGATGCACGAACTTTCATCACCAACTCCTCGAACCTTATGGGTACTCAGCGCAACATGCCGCTGCCGTAACCCTTCAGGTTGGCTTTCTTCATCAGGGATTCGTACTGGTGCGAAACGAGGTGCGATTGTACTTGGGACATGAAGTCCATCACAACCACGACCACGATCAGCAACGAGGTCCCGCCAAGGTAGAACGGAACGTTTGCTGCAACCACCAGGAACTGGGGCAACAAGCATACGGCCGTCATATATAGAGCACCGAACAGGGTCAAACGCGTCAGAACGCCATCAATGTAGCGTGCCGACTGCTCACCTGGACGGATACCCGGAATAAAGGCACCGGACTTCTTCAGGTTTTCCGCTACGTCTTTCGGATTGAACATCAACGCCGTATAGAAGAAGCAGAAGAAAATAATCCCTGCACTAAACAGCAGAATATTCAACGGCTGACCAGGAGCGATCGACTGAGAGAGGTCCTGCAGCCAGCCCATGTTTTCAGACTGACCAAACCAGGTACCCAACGAAGCCGGAAACAGCAATATGCTGCTCGCGAAAATTGCCGGAATAACACCGGCCATATTCACTTTCAGCGGCAAGTGGCTAGTCTGCGCAGCGAAGACCTTACGGCCCTGCTGACGCTTGGCGTAGTGAACAGCAATACGACGCTGGCCACGCTCAATGAACACCACAAAACCGATAATCGCTACTGCCAGCAAACCGATAGCAACCAAGGCGAAGATATTGATATCACCCTGACGCGCAGACTCGAAAGACTGCCCAATTGCTCTCGGAAGACCGGCGACGATACCTGCGAAAATCAACATCGAGATACCGTTACCAACACCACGCTCAGTAATCTGCTCACCCAGCCACATCATGAACATCGCACCAGCCACAAAAGTGGATACCGCGACGAAATAGAAGCCAAAGTCAACAGTGAACGCAATCCCCTGCCCCGCCAAGCCAACGGACATGCCGATAGCTTGAACCAGGGCGAGGACGACAGTGCCGTAGCGGGTGTACTGGCTAATCTTGCGACGGCCAGCTTCACCTTCCTTCTTCAACTGCTCCAACTGCGGGCTGACGGCGGTCATCAATTGCATGATGATCGATGCCGAAATGTACGGCATGATCCCCAGTGCAAAGATGCTCATCCGTTCCAGCGCGCCGCCGGAAAACATGTTGAACAAGCTAAGAATGGTCCCCTCATTCTGTCGAAACAGGTCTGCGAGTCGGTCCGGGTTGATACCTGGAACCGGGATGTGTGCGCCTATTCGGTAGACGATAATCGCCAGGAACAGAAAACGCAGACGAGCCCAAAGTTCAGACATACCGCCTTTGCCGAGCGCTGAGAGAGCACCTTGCTTAGCCATTTATTCCTCGAACTTGCCGCCAGCTGCTTCGATAGCCGAACGCGCACCTTTGGTGGCGCCGATTCCCTTGCCGATAGTGACAGCGCGAGTCACTTCACCGGACAGCATGATTTTCACACGCTGTACGTTGACGTTGATCACGTTGGCATCTTTCAGGGTCTGCACAGTAACGATGTCGCCTTCCACTTTAGCCAGCTCGGACAAACGCACTTCTGCGCGGTCCATGGCTTTCAGGGATACGAAACCGAACTTAGGCAGGCGACGATGCAGCGGCTGTTGACCGCCTTCAAAGCCTGGAGCGATGGTGCCACCGGAGCGGGAGGTTTGACCTTTGTGGCCACGGCCACCAGTCTTACCCAAACCGCTACCGATACCACGGCCCGGACGATGCTTTTCGCGACGGGAACCCGGCGCTGGACTCAGATCATTGAGTTTCATCGATTAACCCTCTACACGCAGCATGTAGTAAGCCTTGTTGATCATCCCGCGATTCTCGGGAGTATCCTGGACTTCTACAGTGTGACCGATGCGACGCAGACCCAAACCTTTAACGCACAGTTTGTGGTTAGGGATGCGGCCGGTCATGCTTTTGATCAGCGTTACTTTAACGGTAGCCATGATCAGAAGATCTCCTTGACAGTCAGACCACGCTTGGCAGCGATGGACTCAGGAGATTGCATAGCTTTCAAACCTTTAAAAGTGGCGTGAACCACGTTTACCGGGTTAGTCGAGCCGTAGCACTTGGCCAGAACGTTCTGAACGCCAGCAACTTCGAGGACAGCACGCATAGCGCCGCCAGCGATGATACCGGTACCTTCAGAAGCAGGCTGCATGTACACCTTCGAAGCGCCGTGAGCGGACTTCATTGCGTACTGCAGCGTGGTGCCGTTCAGATCAACTTGGATCATGTTGCGACGAGCAGCTTCCATTGCCTTCTGGATCGCAGCAGGCACTTCACGTGACTTGCCACGGCCGAAGCCAACACGCCCTTTACCATCACCCACCACGGTCAACGCGGTGAAAGTGAAGATACGGCCGCCTTTAACGGTTTTGGCTACGCGGTTAACTTGAACCAGCTTCTCAATGTAGCCTTCGTCGCGCTTTTGGTCGTTATTTGACATAACTTAGAACTCCAGCCCAGCTTCACGAGCAGCATCAGCCAGCGCTTTAACGCGGCCGTGGTACTTGAAGCCAGAGCGGTCGAAAGCCACTTGCGAGACGCCAGCGGCCTTAGCACGCGTAGCGACCAGCTGGCCAACCTTTGTGGCCGCGTCGATGTTGCCAGTGGCACCATCACGCAGTTCTTTATCCAAAGTCGAGGCGCTTGCCAGGACTTTGTTGCCGTCGGCCGAGATGACCTGGGCGTAGATGTGCTGCGACGAGCGATACACGCAGAGACGCACGACTTCGAGCTCGTGCATTTTCAGGCGTGCTTTGCGAGCGCGACGCAGTCGAGTAACTTTTTTGTCGGTCATTTGCTATGCCCTACTTCTTCTTGGCTTCTTTACGACGGACGACTTCGTCCGCGTAGCGCACACCTTTGCCTTTGTACGGCTCTGGTGGACGGAAGTCGCGGATCTCAGCGGCCACCTGACCTACCAGCTGCTTATCGATGCCCTTGATCAGGATATCGGTTTGGCTAGGGGTCTCAGCGGTGATGCCTTCCGGCAGTTCGTAATCCACTGGGTGCGAGAAGCCAAGGGCAAGGTTCAAAACCGTGCCTTTTGCTTGCGCTTTGTAACCAACACCGACCAGCTGGAGCTTGCGCTCGAAGCCTTGGCTTACGCCTTGGACCATGTTGTTTACCAACGCACGCGTGGTACCGGCCATTGCGCGAGTTTGTTGATCGCCATTGCGAGCAGCGAAACGCAGCTCACCAGCTTCTTCAACGATCTCAACGGACGAATGGATGTTCAGTTCAAGAGTGCCCTTGGCACCCTTCACCGAAAGCTGTTGGCCTGCGAATTTGACTTCGACACCGGCTGGCAGCTTAACGGGGTTCTTAGCGACGCGAGACATGCTTATCCCCCCTTAGAACACAGTGCAAAGAACTTCGCCGCCGACACCGGCAGCGCGCGCAGCACGATCCGTCATCACACCTTTGTTGGTGGAGACGATAGACACGCCCAGACCGCCACGAACTTTCGGCAGATCTTCAGCGGACTTGTACTGACGCAGGCCTGGACGGCTAACGCGCTTCACTTCTTCGATGACCGAACGGCCTTCAAAGTACTTCAGCTCGATGGACAGCAGTGGTTTGGTTTCGCTGCTGATCTGATAACCCGCAATGTAGCCTTCGTCTTTCAGGACTTTGGCAACAGCTACCTTCAACTTGGAAGATGGCATGCTTACGACGGACTTTTCAGCCATCTGGGCATTACGGATACGAGTTAGCATGTCCGCTAACGGGTCCTGCATACTCATGGGCTAGACGCTCCTAATACAAAAAAATTAGCCTTGCGGCTACATATGTCACCGAGAATCTCCGAGTATAAAAAACACGGGCTCAGGCGAGCCGCGTATTTTAGACATACTCCAGAAATGAAACAAGCCCCAAAAGGGGCTTGATCCAGATTCAAGGCCACCGGCGGTCAGTATCTTGCGATTCTGCCCACCGGGACGCTGAAAGTACTTACCAGCTAGCTTTAACCAGACCTGGTACGTCACCACGCATTGCCGCTTCACGCAGTTTGTTACGGCCGAGGCCGAACTTGCGGTAAACGCCGTGTGGACGACCGGTCAGGCGGCAGCGGTTACGCATGCGCGAAGCGCTTGCGTCACGTGGCTGCTTCTGCAGAGCAACTGTAGCTTCCCAACGTGCTTCTGGACTTGCGTTCAGATCAACGATGATTGCTTTCAGTGCTGCACGCTTCTTGGCGTACTTGGCAACCGTGAGCTGACGCTTCAGCTCGCGGTTTTTCATGCTCATCTTGGCCATGGTCCTACTCCAATCAGTTGCGGAACGGGAATTTGAAAGCACGCAACAGGGCGCGACCTTCATCATCGTTCTTGGCAGTGGTGGTCAGGGTGATGTCCAGACCGCGGAGAGCATCGATCTTGTCGTAGTCGATTTCCGGGAAGATGATCTGCTCTTTCACGCCCATGCTGTAGTTACCACGACCATCGAAGGACTTGGCATTCAGGCCGCGGAAGTCGCGAACCCGAGGCAGGGAGATCGACAGCAGACGATCCAGGAATTCGTACATACGCTCACGGCGCAGAGTCACTTTGACGCCGATCGGCCAACCTTCACGGACTTTAAAGCCAGCGATGGATTTCCGAGCGTAAGTCACAACGACTTTTTGACCGGTGATCTTTTCCAGGTCAGCAACAGCGTGCTCGATGACTTTTTTATCACCGACCGCTTCGCCCAAACCCATGTTCAGGGTGATTTTGGTAACGCGTGGAACTTCCATCACGTTCGAAAGCTTAAGTTCTTCCTTAAGCTTAGGTGCGATTTCTTTCCAGTAAATCTCTTTTAGTCGTGCCATGGTCTTCTACCTAGCAGTGTTCAAGCATCAACCGCTTTTTGGGTCGACTTGAAGACACGAATTTTCTTGCCGTCTTCTACTTTGAAACCAACGCGATCAGCCTTGTTGGTTTCGCCGTTGAAAATGGCGACGTTAGAAGCGTCCAGCGGAGCTTCTTTTTCGACGATACCGCCTTGTACGCCCGACATCGGGTTAGGCTTGGTATGACGCTTAACCAGGTTCAGACCACCGATAACCAGACGGTTATTGGCGAGAACCTTAAGCACCTTACCGCGCTTACCTTTGTCTTTGCCGGCGATCACGATGATCTCGTCGTCACGACGAATCTTTTGCATGTCGGATCTCCTTACAGCACTTCTGGGGCGAGCGAGACGATCTTCATGAACTTCTCAGTACGAAGTTCACGGGTCACTGGCCCAAAGATACGGGTGCCGATCGGCTCTTGCTTGTTGTTCAGAAGAACAGCAGCGTTGCCATCAAAGCGGATAATGGAGCCATCAGCACGGCGTACGCCGTGACGAGTGCGGACTACAACAGCAGTCATCACTTGGCCTTTTTTCACTTTACCGCGAGGAATTGCTTCCTTCACGGTAACTTTGATGATGTCACCGATACCAGCGTAACGACGATGGGAGCCACCCAGCACCTTGATGCACATAACACGGCGAGCGCCGCTGTTATCGGCCACATCGAGCATGGATTGAGTCTGAATCATATAATTTCTCCGACCCCTAGTCCTTAGACTTCCACAGCGCGTTCGAGAACATCAACCAGCGCCCAAGACTTAGTCTTGGCCAGCGGACGAGTTTCACGAATAGTGACTTTGTCGCCGATGTGGCACTGGTTGGTTTCGTCGTGCGCGTGCAGCTTAGTCGAACGCTTAACATATTTACCGTAGATCGGGTGCTTAACGCGACGCTCGATCAAAACGGTGATGGTTTTGTCCATCTTGTCGCTGACAACACGGCCAGTCAGCGTACGGACAGTCTTTTCGGCTTCAGCCATGATCACTTACCTGCCTGCTGGTTGAGCACAGTCTTCACGCGAGCAATGTCACGCTTAACTTGCGAGAGCAGATGAGACTGCCCCAACTGGCCAGTTGCTTTCTGCATACGCAGATTGAACTGGTCGCGCAGCAGGCCGAGCAGTTGCTCGTTCAGCTGCTGTGCGGATTTTTCACGAAGTTCATTCGCTTTCATCACATCACCGTCCGTTTAACAAAGGCGGTGGCGAGCGGCAGCTTTGCAGCAGCCAGGGCAAAAGCCTCACGCGCCAGCTCTTCAGTTACACCCTCGATTTCATACAGGACTTTGCCTGGCTGAATCTGGGCTACCCAGTATTCCACGTTACCCTTACCTTTACCCATACGAACCTCGAGAGGTTTTTTGGAGATCGGCTTGTCCGGGAATACACGGATCCAGATCTTGCCGCCACGTTTTACGTGACGGGTCAGAGCACGACGCGCTGACTCGATCTGACGAGCGGTGAGACGACCACGAGCTACAGACTTCAGCGCGAACTCGCCGAAGCTGACTTTGCTACCGCGCTGAGCCAGGCCACGGTTGTGACCTGTCATCTGCTTGCGGAACTTCGTACGCTTAGGTTGCAACATTTGGCGTACCCCTTACTTAGCAGCTTTTTTACGAGGCGCTGGTGCTTGTGGTTTCAGTTCTTCTTGGCGACCACCAATTACTTCGCCTTTGAAGATCCAAACCTTTACACCGATCACACCGTAAGTGGTGTGAGCTTCGTAGTTGGCATAGTCGATGTCGGCACGCAGGGTGTGCAGTGGCACACGACCTTCGCGATACCATTCAGTACGTGCGATTTCAGCACCGCCGAGACGACCGCTCACTTGGATTTTGATGCCTTTGGCACCAATGCGCATGGCGTTCTGTACAGCGCGCTTCATAGCGCGACGGAACATTACGCGACGCTCCAGCTGCTGAGCTACGCTCTGCGCAACCAGCATACCGTCGAGCTCCGGCTTGCGGATCTCTTCGATATTGATGTGCACAGGCACACCCATTTGCTTGGTCAGGTCCTGACGCAGTTTCTCAACATCTTCACCTTTCTTCCCGATAACGATACCTGGACGAGCGGTGTGGATGGTGATACGTGCAGTTTGTGCCGGACGATGGATATCGATACGGCTTACGGACGCGCTTTTTAGTTTGTCTTGGAGATACTCACGCACCTTCAGATCAGCGAACAAATAGTCCGCATAAGTCCGACCGTCTGCGTACCAGACGGAGGTGTGCTCCTTGACGATTCCCAGGCGAATGCCAATGGGATGTACTTTCTGACCCATCTCTTCGACTCCGTTACTTGTCAGCAACCTTGACAGTGATATGGCAAGACCGCTTGACGATGCGATCAGCACGGCCTTTGGCACGTGGCATGATGCGCTTCAGCGAACGCCCTTCGTTGACGAAAACGGTGCTGACCTTCAGGTCATCAACGTCTGCGCCTTCGTTATGCTCGGCGTTGGCTACGGCCGACTCCAGCACTTTCTTCATGATCTCGGCGGCTTTCTTACTGCTGAAAGCCAACAGGTTGAGCGCTTCGCCCACCTTCTTCCCGCGGATCTGGTCGGCGACCAAGCGGGCTTTCTGGGCGGAGATTCGAGCGCCCGACAACTTAGCGGCTACTTCCATTTCCTAACCCCTTAACGCTTGGCTTTCTTGTCTGCCACGTGCCCACGATATGTGCGGGTACCGGCAAACTCGCCTAGTTTGTGGCCGACCATGTCTTCGTTCACGAGAACTGGGACGTGCAGGCGACCGTTGTGTACAGCGATGGTCAGACCGACCATTTGTGGCAGGATCATCGAACGACGCGACCAGGTTTTCACCGGCTTGCGATCGTTCTTTTCCGCCGCCACTTCGATCTTCTTCAGTAGGTGAAGATCAATAAAAGGACCTTTTTTCAGAGAACGTGGCACTGTCGTATCCCTCTATTTACTTGCGACGACGGACGATCATTTTGTCGGTACGCTTATTACCACGAGTCTTCGCGCCCTTAGTCGGGAAGCCCCATGGCGATACCGGATGACGACCACCAGAGGTACGACCTTCACCACCACCGTGTGGGTGGTCAACCGGGTTCATGGCAACACCACGAACGGTTGGGCGAACGCCACGCCAGCGTTTGGCACCAGCTTTACCCAGCGAACGCAGGCTGTGCTCGGAGTTCGAGACTTCACCCAGGGTCGCGCGGCATTCAGCCAGCACTTTACGCATCTCACCAGAACGCAGACGCAGGGTCACGTAGACACCTTCACGAGCGATCAGCTGAGCCGAAGCACCAGCGGAACGAGCGATTTGCGCGCCTTTACCTGGCTTCAATTCGATGCCGTGTACGGTGCTACCAACTGGAATGTTACGCAGTTGCAGAGCGTTGCCCGGCTTGATCGGTGCCAAAGCACCTGCGATCAGCTGGTCGCCAGCACTCACGCCTTTAGGGGCGATGATGTAGCGACGCTCGCCATCTGCGTACAGCAGCAGAGCGATGTGAGCAGTACGGTTTGGATCGTATTCGATACGCTCGACAGTGGCAGCGATGCCATCTTTGTCGTTGCGACGGAAGTCGACCAGACGATAATGCTGCTTATGGCCACCACCAATGTGACGAGTGGTAATACGACCATTGTTGTTACGACCACCAGTCTTCGATTTTTTCTCGAGCAGCGGTGCGTGAGGAGCGCCTTTATGCAGCTCCTGGTTGACCACCTTGACCACAAAACGGCGGCCAGGGGAAGTCGGTTTGCATTTAACGATTGCCATGATGCACCCCTTCCTTACTCAGCACTGCTGCTGAAATCGAGATCTTGGCCTGGCTGAAGGGAGATAACTGCCTTCTTCCAGTCATTACGCTTGCCCAGACCGCGAGCAGTGCGCTTGCTCTTACCCAGAACATTCAGGGTAGTAACACGCTCTACTTTCACGCTGAACAGGCTTTCGACGGCCTTCTTGATTTCCAGCTTGGTTGCGTCAGTTGCAACCTTGAAAACGAACTGGCCTTTCTTGTCAGCCAGAACCGTAGCCTTTTCGGAAACGTGCGGGCCAAGCAGAACTTTAAATACGCGTTCCTGGTTCATCCCAGCAGCTCCTCGAATTTCTTCACGGCCGACACGGTGATCAACACCTTGTCGTATGCGATCAGACTAACTGGATCGGAACCTTGCACGTCACGTACATCAACGTGTGGCAGGTTGCGAGCAGCCAGGTACAGGTTCTGATCAACAGCTTCGGACACGATCAAAACGTCGGTCAGGCTCATGTTGTTCAGTTTGCCCAGCAGATCTTTGGTTTTTGGACTTTCAACAGCGAAGTCCTGAACCACGACCAGACGATCAGTACGCACGAGTTCAGCAAGGATGGAGCGCAGAGCTGCGCGGTACATCTTCTTGTTGAGCTTCTGAGTGTGATCCTGCGGACGAGCTGCGAAAGTGGTACCGCCGCCACGCCAGATTGGGCTACGGATAGTACCGGCACGAGCGCGGCCAGTACCTTTCTGACGCCAAGGGCGCTTACCGCCACCACGTACGTCGGAACGGGTCTTTTGCTGCTTGCTACCTTGACGGCCGCCGGCCATGTAGGCCACGACTGCTTGGTGAACCAGCGTCTCGTTGAATTCGCCGCCAAATGTCAGTTCGGAAACTTCGATCGCTTGAGCGTCATTTACATTTAATTGCATGTCAGCTTCCCCTTAACCGCGAGCCTTGGCCGCTGGACGTACAACCAGGTTGCCGCCAGTAGCGCCAGGAACAGCACCCTTGACCAACAACAGATTGCGTTCAGCGTCGACGCGCACTACTTCTAGGGACTGCACGGTCACGCGCTCAGCGCCCATATGACCGGACATTTTTTTGCCCTTGAATACACGACCAGGAGTCTGGCACTGGCCAATAGAGCCCGGGACGCGGTGGGAAACGGAGTTACCGTGAGTGTTGTCTTGCCCACGGAAATTCCAACGCTTGATCGTACCCTGGAAGCCTTTACCTTTGGACTGACCGGTTACATCAACCAGTTGACCAGCAGCGAAGATTTCAGCGTTGATCAGATCGCCAGCCTGGTAGTCGCCATCTTCAAGACGGAACTCCATAACAGTGCGACCAGCTGCAACGTTTGCTTTAGCGAAGTGACCTGCCTGAGCAGCAGTCACGCGCGAAGCACGACGCTCGCCGACAGTGACTTGCACTGCACGATAGCCATCGGTCTCTTCAGTTTTGAACTGGGTGACGCGATTCGGTTCGATCTCAATGACCGTGACCGGAATGGAGACACCTTCTTCGGTGAAAATACGGGTCATACCGCATTTACGACCGACTACACCAATAGTCATGTTGTAAACCTCATGAGTGTACGGGGCTTTCACCCGCTATGGCCGCCCATTTCAGAGCGTTACACGACTAAGACCCAAGTCTTAGCCGAGGCTGATCTGTACTTCCACACCGGCCGCCAGATCAAGCTTCATAAGTGCATCAACGGTTTTATCCGTTGGCTGGACGATGTCCAGAACGCGCTTATGAGTACGGATCTCGTACTGGTCACGCGCGTCTTTGTTGACGTGCGGGGAGACCAGAACGGTGAACCGCTCTTTACGGGTAGGCAGTGGAATTGGACCACGCACTTGAGCACCAGTACGTTTCGCGGTTTCCACGATTTCCTGGGTGGATTGGTCGATCAGGCGATGGTCAAAAGCCTTCAACCTGATACGGATTTGCTGATTTTGCATTGGATTTCAGACTCCGGCTGCTATTCCCAGCGAGCGCAATACGCCCGTTAAAAGGAGGCGCAATTCTATAGACGGCCTACATAGGTGTCAACCCAATAAAAAAGGCCCCCGCTAAGCGGGGGCCTCCTCAAAACATCAAGGCTATCTCAGAAGAGATAATTACTCGATGATTTTAGCTACAACGCCAGCACCAACGGTACGGCCGCCTTCACGGATAGCGAAGCGCAGACCGTCTTCCATTGCGATGGTTTTGATCAGGGTAACAACCATTTTGATGTTGTCGCCTGGCATAACCATTTCAACGCCTTCCGGCAGCTCGCAGTTACCAGTCACGTCAGTAGTACGGAAGTAGAACTGTGGACGGTAGCCTTTGAAGAACGGAGTGTGACGACCGCCTTCTTCTTTGCTCAGCACGTACACTTCAGCTTCGAACTTGGTGTGCGGCTTAACCGAACCTGGCTTAACCAGAACCTGGCCACGCTCAACGTCGTCACGCTTGGTACCACGCAGCAGAACGCCGCAGTTCTCGCCCGCACGACCTTCGTCGAGCAGTTTACGGAACATTTCAACACCGGTGCAGGTGGTGACGGTAGTGTCACGCAGACCAACGATTTCCAGTGGATCTTGAACCTTAACGATACCGCGCTCGATACGACCAGTTACAACAGTACCGCGACCGGAGATCGAGAATACGTCTTCGATTGGCATCAGGAACGGCTTGTCGATAACACGAACTGGATCTGGGATGTAGCTGTCCAGAGTTTCAACCAGTTTACGAACGGACGTGGTGCCCATTTCGTTGTCGTCTTTGCCTTCCAGAGCCATACGAGCAGAACCGATGATGATCGGAGTGTCGTCGCCTGGGAAGTCGTAAGTGCTCAGCAGATCGCGCACTTCCATCTCAACCAGTTCCAGCAGCTCAGCGTCGTCTACCAGGTCAGCCTTGTTCAGGTAAACCACGATGTACGGAACGCCTACCTGACGGGACAGCAGGATGTGCTCACGGGTTTGTGGCATCGGACCATCAGCGGCCGAGCAAACCAGGATCGCGCCGTCCATCTGGGCAGCACCGGTGATCATGTTCTTCACATAGTCAGCGTGACCTGGGCAGTCAACGTGAGCGTAGTGACGGATCAGCGAGTTGTATTCAACGTGCGCAGTGTTGATGGTGATACCACGAGCTTTTTCTTCTGGTGCGCTGTCGATTTTATCGAAATCAACGATTGCGGAACCGAATACTTCGGAGCAAACGCGAGTCAGAGCAGCAGTCAGAGTGGTTTTACCGTGGTCAACGTGACCGATAGTGCCAACGTTGACGTGCGGTAGGGAACGATCAAATTTTTCTTTAGCCACGACAATTAACTCCTTGCCTAAAGGACTGAATCAGCCTTGTTTTTTGGATACAGTTTCAGCGATGTGCGCCGGAGCTGTGTTGTATTTTTTGAATTCCATAGAGTAGCTTGCGCGACCCTGGGACATGGAGCGAACGTCGGTCGCATAACCGAACATCTCACCCAACGGAACCTCGGCGCGAATCACTTTGCCGGAAACCGTGTCTTCCATACCCAAGATCATGCCGCGACGACGGTTAAGGTCGCCCATGACATCACCCATATAGTCTTCAGGTGTAACAACTTCTACCGCCATGATTGGCTCAAGCAACTCACCACCGCCCTTCTGGGCCAGTTGCTTGGTTGCCATGGAAGCAGCCACCTTAAACGCCATCTCGTTGGAGTCGACGTCGTGGTAAGAACCGTCAAAAACGGTTGCTTTCAGGCCGATCAGCGGATAGCCGGCAACAACACCGTTCTTCATCTGCTCTTCGATACCCTTCTGGATAGCCGGGATGTATTCCTTAGGAACAACACCACCAACTACTTCGTTCACGAATTGCAGACCTTCCTGACCTTCGTCAGCAGGTGCAAAACGGATCCAGCAGTGACCGAACTGACCACGACCGCCGGACTGACGAACGAACTTGCCTTCGATTTCGCAATTCTTCGTGATGCGCTCACGATAGGAAACCTGAGGCTTACCGATGTTGGCTTCGACGTTGAACTCACGGCGCATCCGGTCAACCAGGATGTCCAGGTGCAGCTCGCCCATGCCGGAGATGATCGTTTGACCAGTCTCTTCATCAGTTTTGACGCGGAAAGATGGATCTTCCTGAGCAAGCTTGCCCAGAGCGATACCCATTTTTTCCTGGTCATCCTTAGTCTTAGGCTCTACGGCAACCGAAATAACCGGCTCCGGGAAGTCCATACGAACCAGGATGATTGGCTTGTCAGCGTTGCACAAAGTTTCGCCAGTAGTGACGTCCTTCATGCCGATCAAGGCCGCGATGTCACCAGCGCGTACTTCCTTGATCTCTTCGCGGGCGTTTGCGTGCATTTGCACCATACGACCCACGCGCTCTTTCTTACCCTTAACCGAGTTGATCACGCCGTCGCCGGAGTTCAACACGCCCGAGTAAACGCGGACGAAGGTCAAGGTACCCACGAATGGGTCAGTGGCAATTTTAAATGCCAGAGCGGAGAACGGTTCTGCGTCGTCTGCATGACGCTCCAGCTCGATAGTCTCGTCATCCGGGTCAGTACCCTTGATGGCAGGAATATCCACTGGTGCCGGCAGGTAGTCGATCACAGCATCGAGAACCAGGGGAACGCCCTTGTTCTTGAACGAGGAGCCGCAAACAGCCAAGACGATCTCACCAGCGATAGTACGCTGACGCAGAGCGGCCTTGATTTCCACGTTGGTGAGTTCTTCACCTTCGAGGTACTTGTTCATCAGTTCTTCGTTGGCTTCGGCCGCAGCTTCAACCATGTTGTTGCGCCATTCGTCAGCCAGTTCCTGCAGCTCAGCAGGGATAGGCTTGCGAACAGGAACCATACCTTTGTCAGCGTCGTTCCAATAAACAGCTTCCATGGTCAGCAGATCGATCTGGCCTTGGAAGTTGTCTTCGGAACCGATAGCCAACTGGATTGGCACCGGGGTGTGACCCAAGCGCTGTTTGATCTGACCGATCACACGCAGGAAGTTAGCACCAGCACGGTCCATCTTGTTTACGTAAACAAGACGTGGAACGCCGTATTTGTTGGCTTGACGCCATACGGTTTCCGACTGAGGCTCAACACCCGAGGTACCGCAGAACACAACCACAGCGCCGTCGAGTACGCGCAGGGAACGTTCAACTTCAATAGTGAAGTCTACGTGGCCCGGGGTATCGATTACGTTGAAGCGGTGCTCATCCTTGTACTGCTTCTCGGAACCTTTCCAGAAGGCGGTAATAGCAGCAGAAGTAATGGTAATACCACGCTCCTGCTCCTGAACCATCCAGTCTGTGGTCGCGGCGCCGTCATGCACCTCGCCCATCTTGTGACTTTTGCCGGTGTAAAACAGTACGCGCTCGGTGGTGGTGGTTTTACCAGCATCCACGTGAGCAACGATACCGATGTTACGGTAGCGGCTAATCGGAGTAGTACGAGCCATAAAGCCCTCGCAAAATTAGTGAAGCTAAGATTAGAAGCGGTAGTGCGAGAAAGCTTTGTTAGCTTCAGCCATACGGTGCACGTCTTCACGCTTCTTAACAGCAGCACCTTTACCTTCAGCAGCGTCCAACAGTTCGCCAGCCAAACGCAGAGCCATAGACTTCTCGCCGCGCTTACGGGCGAAGTCTACCAACCAGCGCATTGCCAGAGCGTTACGACGGGACGGACGAACTTCGACCGGAACCTGGTAAGTAGCACCGCCTACACGGCGCGACTTCACTTCGACCAGCGGAGCGATGGCGTCGAGAGCTTTCTCGAAGATTTCCAGGGGGTCGCTGTTCTTGCGTTCTTTAACCTTTTCCAGCGCGCCATAAACGATACGCTCGGCAACGGCTTTCTTGCCGCTTTCCATCACGTGGTTCATGAACTTGGCCAGAATTTGGCTTCCGTATTTTGGATCGTCAAGCACTTCGCGCTTGGCTGCTACGCGTCTTCTTGGCATGGATAAGCCCTCAAACGGTCTTCAGGTTCGTTCGGAATCAGTGCCCTTTCGGGACGCCTCCGACCTTACTCTTATCGACTCAGAAAATAAGATGATTCAGTTTTACAAAAAGCCGCTACTACTTAGGCTTCTTGGTACCGTACTTCGAACGACCCTGGTTACGACCTTTAACGCCGGAAGTATCCAAGGAGCCGCGTACGGTGTGATAACGAACACCTGGCAAGTCTTTTACACGACCGCCGCGGATCAGTACCACGCTGTGCTCTTGCAGGTTGTGGCCTTCACCGCCGATGTACGAGGAAACCTCGAAACCGTTGGTCAGGCGCACACGGCATACTTTACGCAGTGCCGAGTTAGGTTTTTTCGGCGTAGTGGTATACACGCGAGTGCATACGCCACGACGTTGCGGGCAGTTCTGCAGCGCAGGTACGTCGGATTTCTCGACGATACGCTTACGCGGCTGACGTACCAGCTGGTTGATAGTTGCCATCTACTAGCTCCACTGTTGTCTTGCGACGCTATTGTCTTGCAAGAAAAGCAAAATGGCAGGAACGAATTCCCGCCAAATTTAGGGGTACAAGAGTCTAAAGAGGATCTTGTCCCCAGTCAAGGCAAGGCCCCGACCTCCCCTCTCATCGAACCGGGGCAAAATTGCCTCGATCCGACGAATGGGGCTGCCAGGGCCCAGACTTATTTATCGCAGAACTCAGTTACCGCTTGAGTTAAGCGCTTCGGTCAGTGCAGCTTCCACTTCACTGGCGCTTACGCGCAGCGGCTTGTCAGCATCACGGCGGCGCTTACGCTCGCTGTGGTAAGCCAAACCGGTACCTGCCGGGATCAGACGACCCACGACCACGTTTTCTTTCAGGCCGCGCAGGTAATCGCGCTTGCCGGTTACCGCTGCTTCGGTCAGTACGCGAGTGGTCTCCTGGAAGGAGGCCGCCGAGATGAACGACTCAGTGGACAACGACGCCTTGGTGATACCCAGCAACACACGAGTGAACTTGGAGACAAATTTGTCATCCGCGCCCAGACGTTCGTTTTCTACCAGTACGTGAGTCAGTTCCATCTGGTCGCCCTTGATGAAACTGGAATCGCCGGATTCAGCGATTTCAACTTTACGCAGCATCTGACGCAGGATGGTCTCGATGTGCTTATCGTTGATCTTCACGCCTTGCAGACGGTAAACGTCCTGGATCTCGTTAACGATGTACTTGGCCAGCGCACTCACACCCAGCAGACGCAGGATGTCGTGTGGATCGCTTGGGCCGTCGGAGATAACTTCGCCGCGGTTTACCTGTTCGCCTTCGAAGACGTTCAGGTGACGCCACTTCGGAATCAGCTCTTCGTACGGATCGGTACCGTCGTTCGGGGTAATGACCAGACGGCGCTTGCCCTTGGTCTCTTTACCGAACGCGATGGTGCCGCTGACTTCAGCCAGAATCGACGCTTCTTTCGGACGACGAGCTTCGAACAAGTCGGCAACACGCGGCAGACCACCGGTGATGTCACGGGTCTTCGAAGTTTCTTGCGGGATACGCGCGATAACATCACCGATCGCGATCTTCGCACCATCCGCTACACCGACCAGGGCGTTGGCTGGCAGGAAGTACTGAGCGATCACGTCAGTGCCTGGCAGCAACAAGTCCTTGCCGTTGTCATCGACCATCTTAACGGCAGGACGGATGTCTTTACCGGCAGCTGGACGGTCTTTGGCGTCGAGTACTTCAATGTTGGTCATACCGGTCAATTCGTCAGTCTGACGCTTGATCGTGATGCCTTCTTCCATGCCCACGTAGGTCACGGTACCTTTCATTTCGGTAACGATTGGGTGAGTGTGCGGATCCCACTTGGCCACGATTGCGCCAGCGTCGACCTTGTCACCTTCTTTAACCGAAATCACAGCACCGTACGGCAGCTTGTAACGCTCACGCTCACGACCGTAGTCATCAGCGATGGCCAGCTCACCGGAACGGGACACAGCAACCAGGCAACCATCCACTCGCTCAACGTGCTTCAGGTTGTGCAGACGGACAGTACCGCCATTCTTCACCTGAACGCTGTCGGCTGCGGAGGTCCGGCTTGCCGCACCACCAATGTGGAACGTACGCATGGTCAGCTGGGTACCCGGCTCACCGATGGACTGGGCAGCGATAACGCCGACCGCTTCACCGATGTTCACCTGGTGACCACGAGCCAAGTCACGGCCGTAGCACTTGGCGCAAATGCCGTAGCGGGTTTCGCAGCTGATCGGCGAGCGAACAATCACTTCGTCGATGCTGTTGAGTTCGATGAACTCGACCCACTTCTCGTCTACCAGGGTGCCGGCAGGAACGATGATTTCCTCGGTACCTGGCTTGAATACGTCACGGGCGATTACTCGACCCAGTACGCGCTCACCCAACGGCTCTACAACGTCGCCGCCTTCGATGTGCGGAGTCATCAGCAGGCCGTGTTCGGTCCCGCAGTCGACTTCAGTCACAACCAAGTCTTGCGCAACGTCTACCAGACGACGAGTCAGGTAACCGGAGTTAGCGGTTTTCAACGCCGTATCCGCCAGACCTTTACGAGCACCGTGAGTAGAGATGAAGTACTGAAGTACGCTCAAACCTTCACGGAAGTTCGCAGTAATCGGCGTTTCGATGATGGAACCGTCCGGCTTGGCCATCAGGCCACGCATACCGGCGAGCTGACGGATCTGCGCAGCAGAACCCCGTGCGCCCGAGTCGGCCATCATGTACATCGAGTTGAACGACTCTTGATCGACTTCTACGCCATGACGGTCGATAACCTTCTCTTTCGAGAGGTTAGCCATCATCGCCTTCGACACTTCGTCGTTGGCCTTGGACCAAAGGTCGATCACTTTGTTGTACTTCTCGCCCTGGGTTACCAGGCCGGAGGCGTACTGGCTTTCGATTTCCTTCACTTCATCGGTAGCAGCACTGATGATCTGGGCTTTTTCATCCGGGATAACGAAGTCGTTAACACCGATGGAAACGCCGGAAATGGTCGAGTAAGCAAAACCGGTGTACATCAACTGGTCAGCGAAGATCACGGTCTCTTTCAAACCAACCACGCGGTAGCACTGGTTGATCAGCTTGGAGATCGCCTTTTTCTTCATCGGCAAGTTAACGACGTCGTACGACAGGCCTTTTGGCACAACTTGATACAACAGCGCACGGCCGACAGTGGTGTCGACGATACGGGTGCCGCTCACGCTGCCGCCGTCACGGTCGTTGACGGTTTCGTTGATCCGCACTTTAACCTTTGCATGCAGTGCGGCTTCGCCGGCACGGAACACACGGTCAACTTCTTGCAGGTCAGCGAACACACGACCTTCGCCTTTGGCGTTGATCGCTTCACGGGTCATGTAGTACAGACCCAATACAACGTCCTGGGACGGAACGATGATTGGCTCACCGTTGGCTGGCGACAGAATGTTGTTGGTCGACATCATCAACGCACGCGCTTCCAACTGGGCTTCCAGTGTCAGCGGTACGTGCACGGCCATTTGGTCGCCGTCGAAGTCGGCGTTGTACGCAGCACAGACCAGAGGGTGCAGCTGGATAGCCTTACCTTCGATCAGTACCGGTTCAAACGCCTGGATACCCAGACGGTGAAGGGTCGGTGCACGGTTGAGGAGAACCGGGTGTTCGCGAATCACTTCAGCAAGAACGTCCCAAACCTCTGGCAGTTCGCGCTCGACCATTTTCTTGGCCGCTTTGATGGTGGTCGCGAGACCGCGCATTTCCAGCTTGCCGAAGATGAATGGCTTGAACAGCTCAAGAGCCATCTTCTTAGGCAGACCGCACTGGTGCAGACGCAGGGTCGGGCCTACGGTAATTACCGAACGACCGGAGTAGTCAACACGCTTACCGAGCAAGTTCTGACGGAAACGACCTTGCTTACCCTTGATCATGTCAGCCAGGGATTTCAGAGGACGCTTGTTCGAACCGGTGATAGCGCGGCCACGACGACCGTTGTCGAGCAGTGCATCGACAGCTTCCTGCAACATACGCTTTTCGTTGCGCACGATGATGTCCGGAGCGGACAGATCAAGCAGGCGCTTCAAGCGGTTGTTACGGTTGATCACGCGGCGGTACAGGTCGTTGAGGTCGGAGGTCGCGAAACGACCACCGTCCAACGGTACCAGCGGACGCAGGTCTGGCGGCAGAACCGGCAGAACGGTCAGCACCATCCACTCTGGCAAGTTGCCGGAACCCTGGAAGGCTTCCATCAACTTCAGACGCTTGGACAGTTTCTTGATCTTGGTTTCGGAGTTGGTTTGCGGAATTTCTTCACGCAGACGGCCAATCTCGTGTTCCAGGTCGATAGCGTGCAGCAGTTCACGGACGGCTTCAGCACCCATACGGGCATCGAAATCGTCGCCGAACTCTTCCAGCGCTTCGAAGTACTGCTCGTCGTTCAGCAACTGACCTTTTTCAAGGGTGGTCATGCCTGGATCGATAACGACATAGCTCTCGAAGTAGAGAACGCGTTCGATATCACGCAGGGTCATGTCCATCAGCAAGCCGATACGCGACGGCAGCGATTTCAGGAACCAGATGTGGGCAACCGGCGAAGCCAGTTCGATGTGCGCCATGCGCTCACGACGAACTTTAGCCAGTGCAACTTCAACGCCGCACTTCTCGCAGATCACACCACGGTGCTTCAAGCGCTTGTACTTACCGCACAGGCACTCGTAATCCTTTACCGGGCCAAAGATCTTGGCGCAGAACAGGCCGTCACGTTCTGGTTTGAACGTACGGTAGTTAATGGTTTCCGGCTTTTTAACTTCACCGAACGACCACGAACGGATCATCTCAGGCGATGCCAATCCAATACGGATGGCGTCGAACTCTTCGACTTGACCCTGGTTTTTCAGCAAATTCAGTAGGTCTTTCAAGGCCTTTCCTCCTGGCGGAGCAGAGAGCGGGCTAAACAGCCCCGCCCTCGATTCGCGTCACGTGTTATTCGGTTTCCAGATCGATATCGATGCCGAGGGAACGAATTTCTTTGATCAACACGTTGAAGGACTCGGGCATGCCCGGCTCCATACGGTGATCGCCGTCCACGATGTTTTTGTACATCTTGGTCCGACCGTTCACATCGTCCGACTTCACTGTGAGCATTTCTTGCAGAGTGTAAGCAGCACCGTATGCTTCCAGTGCCCAGACCTCCATCTCCCCGAAACGCTGACCACCGAACTGAGCCTTACCACCCAGCGGCTGCTGGGTAACCAGGCTGTACGAACCGGTAGAACGAGCGTGCATCTTGTCGTCTACCAAGTGGTTCAGCTTCAGCATGTACATGTAGCCAACAGTAACCGGGCGCTCAAACTTGTTGCCGGTACGGCCGTCGAACAGCTGCATCTGGCCGCTTTCTGGCAAATCTGCCAGTTTCAGCATGGCCTTGATTTCGCTTTCCTTGGCACCGTCGAACACCGGGGTAGCCATTGGAACGCCGCCGCGCAGGTTCTTCGCCAGATCCAGGATTTCCTGGTCGGAGAAGGTGTCCAGCTCTTCGTTGCGACCGCCGATCTCGTTGTAGATCTCGTGCAGGAACTTACGCAGGTCTGCGACCTTGCGCTGCTCTTCGATCATACGGTTGATCTTCTCGCCCAGACCTTTGGCCGCGAGGCCCAGGTGGGTTTCAAGGATCTGACCAACGTTCATACGCGAAGGTACGCCCAACGGGTTGAGGACGACGTCGACCGGGGTGCCATTGGCATCGTGCGGCATGTCTTCAACCGGCATGATCACGGAGACCACACCTTTGTTACCGTGACGACCGGCCATCTTGTCGCCCGGCTGGATGCGGCGACGGATTGCCAGGTAAACCTTGACGATTTTCAGCACGCCTGGAGCCAGGTCATCGCCCTGCTGCAGTTTGCGCTTCTTGTCTTCGAACTTGTCGTCCAGCAGACGGCGACGATCAACGATGTAGGCCTGGGCCTTCTCGAGCTGCTCATTCAGAGCATCTTCAGCCATGCGCAGTTTGAACCACTGGCCGTGCTCAAGACCGTCGAGGATTTCGTCGGTGATGTCCTGACCTTTCTTCAGACCTGCGCCGCCTTCAGCCTTGCGGCCTACCAGAGCGGAACGCAGACGTTCGAAGGTCGCGCCTTCAACGATACGGAACTCTTCGTTCAGGTCCTTGCGGATCTCGTCGAGTTGGGTCTTCTCGATGGACAGTGCACGAGCATCACGCTCAACGCCGTCACGGGTGAAGACCTGTACGTCGATGACAGTACCCTTGGTACCGGTAGGTACGCGCAGGGAAGTGTCTTTAACGTCGCTGGCTTTTTCACCGAAGATGGCACGCAACAGCTTCTCTTCCGGAGTCAGCTGGGTCTCGCCTTTCGGAGTGACCTTACCAACCAGGATGTCGCCTGCGCCAACTTCAGCACCTACGTAAACGATACCGGCTTCGTCCAGTTTGTTCAGTGCAGCTTCACCCACGTTCGGGATGTCTGCAGTGATTTCCTCTGGCCCAAGCTTGGTGTCACGTGCCACACAGGTCAGTTCCTGAATGTGGATCGTGGTGAAGCGGTCTTCTTGAACAACACGCTCGGACAGGCAGATGGAGTCTTCGAAGTTGAAGCCGTTCCATGCCATGAACGCGATGCGCATGTTCTGACCCAGTGCCAGCTCACCCATGTCGGTGGACGGGCCATCGGCCATGATGTCGCTACGCTGAACGCGATCACCCTTGCTCACCAGCGGACGCTGGTTGATGCAGGTGTTCTGGTTCGAGCGGGTGTATTTGGTCAGGTTGTAGATGTCGACACCGGCTTCGCCAGTTTCAACTTCGTCATCGGCAACACGCACCACGATACGGCTGGCATCAACAGAGTCGATCACGCCGCCACGACGAGCCACGACGCAAACGCCGGAGTCACGGGCTACGTTACGCTCCATGCCGGTACCTACCAGCGGCTTGTCAGCACGCAGGGTCGGTACAGCTTGACGCTGCATGTTGGAACCCATCAACGCACGGTTGGCGTCATCGTGTTCCAGGAACGGGATCAGCGACGCAGCAACCGAAACTACCTGCTTCGGCGAAACGTCCATCAAGGTGACGTCTTCCGGCGCCTTAACGGTGAACTCGTTCAAGTGACGAACAGCTACCAACTCGTCGATCAGGACTTTCTTGTCGTTCATCGTGGCCGAAGCCTGAGCGATCACGTGATCAGCTTCTTCGATGGCGGACAGGAACACGATCTCGTCGGTGACCAGAGCGTCTTTCACTACACGGTACGGGCTCTCGAGGAAGCCGTACTGGTTAGTGCGCGCATAAGCGGCCAGGGAGTTGATCAGACCGATGTTCGGACCTTCCGGCGTTTCGATCGGGCAAACACGACCGTAGTGCGTCGGGTGAACGTCACGAACTTCAAAGCCTGCACGCTCACGGGTCAGACCGCCCGGGCCCAGTGCGGAAACACGGCGCTTGTGGGTGATCTCGGAGAGCGGGTTGTTTTGGTCCATGAACTGCGAGAGCTGGCTGGAACCGAAGAACTCTTTCACCGCCGCAGCCACTGGCTTGGCGTTGATCAGGTCTTGCGGCATCAGGCCTTCGCTTTCAGCCATCGACAGACGCTCTTTGACCGCACGCTCAACACGTACCAGGCCAACGCGGAACTGGTTCTCGGCCATTTCGCCTACGCAGCGAACACGACGGTTACCCAGGTGGTCGATGTCATCGACGATGCCTTTACCGTTACGGATGTCGACCAGAGTCTTCAGCACCGCGACGATGTCTTCCTTGCACAGCACGCCCGAACCTTCGATCTCGGTACGACCGATACGACGGTTGAACTTCATCCGACCGACCGCAGACAGGTCATAGCGCTCAGGGCTGAAGAACAGGTTGTTGAACAGGGTCTCGGCAGCGTCTTTGGTTGGTGGCTCACCAGGACGCATCATGCGATAGATCTCGACCAGCGCTTCCAATTGGTTGCTGGTGGAGTCGATCTTCAGTGTGTCGGAGATGAACGGACCGCAGTCGATGTCGTTGGTGTACAGGGTCTCGATGCGAACAACCTGGGCCTTGGCGATTTTCGCCAGGATCTCGGTGTTCAGCTCGGTGTTGCACTCAGCCAGGATTTCGCCTGTAGCCGGGTGAACGATGACCTTGGCGGTGGTGCGGCCCAGGACGTAGTCCAGCGGCACGTCCAGCGACTTGATACCGGCTTTCTCGATCTGGTTGATGTGGCGCGCAGTAATACGGCGACCAGCTTCAACGATAACCTTGCCATTCTCATCCTGGATATCCAGGACGGCAATTTCACCACGCAGACGCGAAGCAATCAGTTCCAGGCTGAGGGTTTCATCCTTCAGGCTGAATACGTTGGTGGTGTAGAAAGCATCCAGCACTTGCTCAGTGGTATAGCCGAGCGCGCGCAGCAGTACCGAGGCCGGCAGCTTACGACGACGGTCGATACGCACGAACACGCAGTCTTTCGGGTCGAACTCGAAGTCCAACCACGAGCCGCGGTACGGAATGATCCGCGCGGAGTACAGGAGCTTACCGGAGCTGTGCGTCTTGCCGCGGTCGTGGTCGAAGAACACGCCCGGGGAACGGTGCAGCTGGGAAACGATAACGCGCTCGGTACCGTTGATAACGAAGGTACCGTTTTCAGTCATCAGTGGGATTTCGCCCATGTAGACTTCTTGCTCTTTGATGTCCTTGATCGCTTTGTTCGACGATTCTTTGTCGAAAATGATCAGACGGACTTTTACCCGCAAAGGTACGGCGTACGTAACACCGCGCAACACGCATTCTTTGACATCAAATGCCGGTTCGCCCAGGCGATAACCCACGTACTCCAGCGCAGCATTGCCGGAGTAGCTGATGATCGGGAAAACGGATTTGAAGGCCGCATGCAGGCCCACGTCGCGGAACTGATCTTTAGTCGCTCCCGCTTGCAAGAATTCACGATACGAATCCAGCTGGATAGCCAGAAGGTACGGGACATCCATGACGTCCGGCAACTTGCTAAAGTCCTTGCGGATACGTTTTTTCTCAGTATATGAGTAAGCCATCAGCGTTCCCCAGCTTGGTCACCTGCTTGTTTGGCCCCTCCCGACGGGAGCAGCCAGAAAATCTTGCAAACCCCATGGTTTGCACCACCGCATCGGGTGGCTACAGCGCGTTAATGGCGGCGACCGAGTCGACAGCCAAGAACGGAAAAAGGCCGGTGGCAAGAGCCACCAGCCATCAGCCTTCAGCTTAACGCTTGGGCTGGAGACGCAAGGTCGATGCTTACTTCAGCTCGACTTTAGCGCCTGCTTCTTCCAGCACTGCTTTAGCTTTGTCAGCTGCGTCTTTCGACACTGCTTCCAGAACCTGGGCAGGAGCGCCGTCAACTACAGCCTTGGCTTCTTTCAGGCCCAGACCGGTCAGTTCACGAACTGCCTTGATCACGTTTACTTTCTTCTCGCCAGCTTCCAGCAGCATGACGTTGAATTCGGTTTGCTCTTCAGCAGCAACAGCAGCAACAGCTGGACCAGCGGAAGCAGCGGCAGCGGAAACACCGAATTTTTCTTCGAAAGCTTTGATCAGCTCAACAACCTGCAGAACCGACATTTCAGCTACGGCGTTGAGGATATCGTCTTGGGAGATAGACATTGCTGTAATTCCTGAATTGGGGGACGGCCTACGCGGCCATCGAAATAAACAAAAATACGCGAGAGGAAGTGCTCAGCCTTAGGCTGCGGCAGCTTCTTTTTGCTCGCGAACTGCGGCCAGAGTACGAGCCAACTTGCTGGTAGCGCCTTGAATCACGCTCATCAGCTGAGAAATAGCTTCGTTACGGGTCGGCAGTGTTGCCAGTACGTCGATTTGGTTAGCTGCGAGGAACTTGCCCTCGAACGCAGCTGCCTTGATCTCGAACTTATCCTGACTCTTGGCGAACTCTTTGAACAAACGGGCAGCAGCGCCAGGATGATCAGTGGAGAACGCGATCAGAGTCGGGCCGGTGAACACGTCGTTGAGGACACTGTATTCAGTGTCAGCAACAGCGCGCTTGAGCAGGGTATTACGTACAACACGTACGTAGACGCCAGCTTCACGAGCCTCTTTACGGAGTCCGGTCATAGCGCTTACTGTCACACCACGGGCATCAGCCACGACAGCGGACAGAGCAGCTTTGGCAGCCTCGTTGACTTCAGCGACGATGGCCTTCTTGTCATTGAGATTAATTGCCACGGGTTTAACTCCTGCTTGTTACCGTTTCATCTGGCCGAAGCCGGATGTCGTTTTGGTGTCTGATTCGGTAAGGAACCGGGAGCACCATCTGCGTAGGCTTGTGGTTTAAGACTTGCGCCGCCTACGGTCTTGGATAGCCCCCGCCAGGCAGGGACCCCAATTTTTTCAATTGTCGCGATCTCTCGCGTCAACCTGTGTCTTATACGTCCAGCGAGCCTTGGTCGATGACCAGACCTGGGCCCATAGTGGTGCTCAGGGTAACGCGCTTGACATAGATACCTTTCGAGGAAGCTGGCTTGATACGCTTCAGATCAGCGATCAGGGCTTCAACGTTTTCCTTCAGCTTGACGGCATCGAAGCCGACTTTGCCAACGGAGGTGTGAATGATGCCGTTTTTGTCGGTGCGATAACGAACCTGACCAGCCTTGGCGTTTTTAACCGCGGTAGCTACGTCTGGTGTTACGGTGCCGACTTTAGGGTTAGGCATCAGACCACGTGGACCGAGGATCTGACCCAACTGACCAACAACGCGCATTGCATCCGGGGAAGCAATAACTACGTCGTAGTTCAGGTCGCCGCCTTTCATTTCGGCAGCCAGGTCGTCCATGCCAACGCGATCAGCGCCGGCGGCCAGAGCAGCTTCAGCTGCCGGGCCTTGGGTGAAGACAGCAACACGTACAGTCTTGCCAGTGCCGTGTGGCAGCACAGTAGCGCTACGAACGACCTGGTCGGATTTACGTGGGTCAACACCCAGGTTTACAGCAACGTCAACGGACTCGCTGAACTTGACAGTCGACAGCTCAGTCAGCAGGGCAGCAGCGTCTACAAAGTTGTAGGCCTTGCCTGCTTCGATTTTGCCGGCGATAGCCTTTTGGCGCTTGGTCAGCTTAGCCATTACACACCCTCCACGTTAAGGCCCATGCTACGAGCAGAACCGGCGATGGTACGCACGGCTGCATCCATATCAGCTGCAGTCAGATCCGCGTTTTTGGTTTTCGCGATTTCTTCCAACTGAGCACGAGTTACGGTGCCAACCTTAACGGTGTTAGGACGAGCGGAACCGCTAGTCAGACCTGCAGCCTTCTTCAACAGAACCGAAGCCGGGGTCGACTTGGTTTCGAAAGTGAAGCTACGGTCGCTGTATACAGTGATGATCACTGGAGTCGGCAGACCTGGCTCAAGACCCTGAGTACGGGCGTTGAAGGCCTTGCAGAATTCCATGATGTTCACGCCGTGCTGACCCAGAGCCGGGCCGACAGGTGGACTTGGGTTGGCCTGAGCGGCCTTCACTTGCAGCTTGATGTAAGCGGTAATCTTCTTGGCCATGAGGCACTCCAATTACGGGTTCAAACGCCTCGAAAGGCTCCCCGGTTACTTGCGCGTTTATCCCAGTGACGACAAAACCCCACAGCCTAAGGCTGCGGGGTTGGGATGCTTGCTCAGCTAGACCTTCTCGACCTGGCTGAACTCCAGCTCTACCGGAGTAGAGCGACCGAAAATGAGCACCGCCACTTGGATCCGGCTCTTTTCGTAGTTAACTTCTTCGACAGTACCGTTGAAATCAGCAAACGGACCATCTGTGACACGAACAACCTCACCCGGTTCGAACAATGTCTTCGGCTTAGGCTTGTCGCTACCGTCAGCAACACGACGCAGAATTGCTTCCGCCTCTTTGTCGGTGATCGGAGCAGGCTTATCGGCAGTACCGCCAATGAAACCCATAACACGAGGAGTGTCCTTGACTAAGTGCCAAGTACCTTCATTCATGTCCATCTGAACCAGCACGTAGCCAGGGAAGAACTTGCGTTCGCTTTTGCGCTTCTGACCATTCCGCATTTCAACCACTTCTTCAGTGGGAACCAGAATTTCGCCGAAGCCATCTTCCATGCCTGCCAGCTTTACGCGCTCTAGCAAAGAGCGCATGACATGCTTCTCGTAACCCGAGTAAGCATGCACAACGTACCAACGCTTAGCCACGGGACACCCTTAGCCAACAATCAAGGAAACAAGCCAGCCGAGCAGGGAATCAAGCCCCCACAACAGCAACGCCATAACCAGAACAACAGCCACAACAATCAACGTGGTCTGCGTGGTTTCTTGGCGAGTCGGCCAAACGACTTTACGGATTTCTGTGCGAGCTTCCTTTACCAGAACTGCGAAAGACTTGCCTTTGGCAGTCTGCAGGCCTACAAAGGCAGCTACAGCGGCAAGGGCAAGCAAAGCGAGTACGCGGTACAGGATCGGCGAAGCAGAGTAATACTGATTGCCAACAACGCCTACGACCACCAGTGCGACTACAGCAAGCCACTTGACCAGATCGAAACGAGAGCTTTGAGCTTCAGCCTTAGGAGTCATCTATGAAGATCCTGTGAAAAGAAAGCCAGACACACCAAGTGAATCTGGCAGGTCAGGAGGGAATCGAACCCCCAACCTACGGTTTTGGAGACCGTCGCTCTGCCAATTGAGCTACTGACCTAAAACAAAATCAGGCCGACCATTATGCAGGCCTGAAAAAGACTTTACAACAACCAACCCCAAGAGACTTGAAATCACCCAACATCAAGCCAGGCAGAAGACCATCAAGCCGAGGCCGCTGTTAAAACAAAGGCAGATATTTTCATATCTGCCTTGTTATATGGAGCTCTTGAGCGGATTTGAACCGCTGACCTCACCCTTACCAAGGGTGTGCTCTACCAACTGAGCTACAAGAGCAAAAACACCGTGCACAACCTGCAAACTTGGAGCGGGTAGCGGGAATCGAACCCGCATCATCAGCTTGGAAGGCTGAGGTTCTACCACTAAACTATACCCGCGGAGCTTGCAGCTCACGCTAAAAATGGTGGAGGGGGAAGGATTCGAACCTTCGAAGTCGTAGACGTCAGATTTACAGTCTGATCCCTTTGGCCGCTCGGGAACCCCTCCTAAGCGAGCCGGCATTCTACATCACGCCGGCCTTCTGTCAAGCATTTTCTCATTAAAAATATGAGGTTAGCTGCGTTGACGCTCGCTTCACACTGCAGGCCGTAAAGGTCTTCACTGCGAAGCGGGCGCCATTCTATGCAAACTATTCGACAGTTGCAATGCCTTCGCACAGCATTATTTTATGTTTTAACTCATTGAATTCCTTAGCAAGGTTTTCAAAGGGCAGATCATCCGCAAGACGCCTGCTTTCAGGGGCCACACGGAGCCAATAGCCAGAGGCGTCAGGAGCATTGAGCAGTTGCACCTTGACCCTTATATCCAGGCTCATCAGGCGCTGCTCGAGCGACTGCACTTGCCGCTGATCAGCAAAGCCACCTATGTATAAGCATGTATTTTGTGTCTCGGGAGCTTTTGCTCGATCACGACGCGCTACCGATTCAGAAGACTCACTCAACAGCCGGATGTCCTGCTGGGAGCCTCGATAAAGACTCAAAGGCGTGACGTCCTTGGCGCGCAACGGCGCCTCTTGTTGATGCCAGACGTAATAGAAGGCATTGAGAACAAGCAAAAGCAAAAACAGCCAACGCATAATTACCTCAGGACAAAGGGCACGCCATCGCCAAACCCACAAAAACCAGATCAGGAACAAAGCGTGCCTGCGGTACGGCGTCCGAGACCAGGTCAGCATCCCCCCCCGTTAGGAAAACGGTGAAGTCATCCCCCCAATAACGGCGTGCCAACTCAAGCTGAGTCAATACAAACCCTCTGAGCATCAACGTACAGCCTCGCTCGACAGCTTGAACGGTCGTTCGCCCCGGTGACAGACGCTCCATGGCCTGCTCAGCCGCAGCGTCGTCGTAGCGAATCTTGCGGGTGTGCGTTCGCAACTGGCTGCGCATAAGAGGCAATCCTGGACATATGAAGCCTCCAAGGTGCTCACCATCAGCAGCAATAAAGTCCGCAGTCGCGGCGGTGCCAAAGTCGAGCACCAAACAAGCACCTGGCGCCAGATTGAAACCACCAAGCATCGCTAACCAACGATCAAGCCCAAGACGCTCGAACTCTTCATACCCATTGCGCACTCCGGCCATTTCCCGCGCTGGGGCAGCACAGGAGACCGTGACACCAAAACTCTCCTGCAACGCCTCAACCAGTTTGCCGGTTTCCTCTGAAGCCCGAACACTCACCAGACGGCATTGCGTCAGCAACAGGCCCGCAATTGCAGTCAGACTCTTAATCAATGCGAGATCCGAATCGACAACACCTTCCGCAGAGGCACTAGCCGCCTGCGACTCGAGTAAACGCCACTTGATAAAGCTATTCCCACAGTCGAGCTCAAGAATCATCACGCAGCCTCAGGCTTAACTCACCACCGCTATATATTTTCTCGACACCATCGACGCTCAGACGCAGTGCGCCCTGGTGGTCGATACCCAGCACAATCCCGTCTATCTGGTTGACGCCCGCAATGAGAGACACAGCCCTCCCCTGCCACAAATGATTTCGCTCCCACTCCTCCTGGAGCGCAGAGAAACCAAAGGCCTTATGTCGCTCCAGGTGACTTTGCAGCTGCAGACCCAGCTGCGCAACCAAGTAATTGCGGTCGACTGCAGAGCCTGTTTCCAGCTGTGCGGAGGTCCACTGCTGATCAACCTCAGCAGCCTGCTGCATATTTACGTTAATGCCTATTCCAAGCACAACGTGGCAAATGTCCGCTGGATCTCCGACCAACTCAAGCAAGATACCGGCTATTTTTTTGTGCCCAACCAGGACGTCGTTTGGCCATTTCAAGGCAGCACTCTGCACACCTAATTCACGTAGAGCCTGCATGACAGCCAATCCAACTACGAGACTGAGACCTTCCAGCTGCCGCAGCCCACCCTCGATGCGCAACACAAGGCTGTAATAGACATTCTGAGCGAACGGGCTGACCCACTTGCGGCCTCGCCTACCTCTGCCGGCTGTTTGCTGCTCCGCGAGCACCAGGAATGGCGCATCATTACCCGCCTCGATAAGGCGCAAAGCTTCTGCATTAGTGGAGTCAATAGAGTCTGAGATGTAAACGGGCCACGTCAAAGAAGAGGCATTCGTTTCAATTTCTTCTGCATTCAAGAACACCAACGGGGATGCAAGCTGATATCCCTTACCACGGATCTTGTGAATGGGCAGATTCAGCTCTGCCTCAAGATGCTGGAGCTGCTTCCAAACCGCACTGCGACTGACACCCAAGGCGGCACCCAGCGCTTCTCCGGAATGGAATCGGCCATCTTTAAGAAGTTCTAACAACGTCAGCATGCAAGTATCGCCTCACAATGAGGCACGCATGATAGCCATGCATAAGGCCATTGCATAGAAAGGCCGAGATTTGAGCACTGGAAGGCGGGACTTTGCTGATAGAGGTGCGCCATGCATGGCGCACAATCGTTTAGACCCATCGCGAGCGAGGATTACTGCCTTAACTCCTTTCTGACCGCCCAAAACAAAACCCCTGTTTGCGTTAGCAAACAGGGGTTCTGGAATTTAATCTTGACGATGACCTACTCTCACATGGGGAAACCCCACACTACCATCGGCGATGCATCGTTTCACTACTGAGTTCGGGATGGGATCAGGTGGTTCCAATGCTCTATGGTCGTCAAGAAATTCGGGTACTGAGTCGTGACCAAATGGCCTCGCTTCAGCAAATTGGGTATGTGATAGCTTTCGGTGTTTGTAAGAGTCGAACTTTCGGTTCTATCGTCTTCACACACCGCAATCTGGCCTCTTTCGAGTTCACAAATTGCTTGGGTGTTATATGGTCAAGCCTCACGGGCAATTAGTATTGGTTAGCTCAACGCCTCACAGCGCTTACACACCCAACCTATCAACGTCGTAGTCTTCGACGGCCCTTCAGGGGACTCAAGGTCCCAGTGAGATCTCATCTTGAGGCTAGTTTCCCGCTTAGATGCTTTCAGCGGTTATCTATTCCGAACATAGCTACCCGGCAATGCCACTGGCGTGACAACCGGAACACCAGAGGTTCGTCCACTCCGGTCCTCTCGTACTAGGAGCAGCCCCTCTCAAATCTCAAACGTCCACGGCAGATAGGGACCGAACTGTCTCACGACGTTCTAAACCCAGCTCGCGTACCACTTTAAATGGCGAACAGCCATACCCTTGGGACCGGCTTCAGCCCCAGGATGTGATGAGCCGACATCGAGGTGCCAAACACCGCCGTCGATATGAACTCTTGGGCGGTATCAGCCTGTTATCCCCGGAGTACCTTTTATCCGTTGAGCGATGGCCCTTCCATACAGAACCACCGGATCACTAAGACCTACTTTCGTACCTGCTCGACGTGTCTGTCTCGCAGTCAAGCGCGCTTTTGCCTTTATACTCTACGACCGATTTCCGACCGGTCTGAGCGCACCTTCGTACTCCTCCGTTACTCTTTAGGAGGAGACCGCCCCAGTCAAACTACCCACCATACACTGTCCTCGATCCGGATAACGGACCTGAGTTAGAACCTCAAAGTTGCCAGGGTGGTATTTCAAGGTTGGCTCCACGCAGACTGGCGTCCACGCTTCAAAGCCTCCCACCTATCCTACACAAGCAAATTCAAAGTCCAGTGCAAAGCTATAGTAAAGGTTCACGGGGTCTTTCCGTCTAGCCGCGGATACACTGCATCTTCACAGCGATTTCAATTTCACTGAGTCTCGGGTGGAGACAGCGCCGCCATCGTTACGCCATTCGTGCAGGTCGGAACTTACCCGACAAGGAATTTCGCTACCTTAGGACCGTTATAGTTACGGCCGCCGTTTACCGGGGCTTCGATCAAGAGCTTCGCGTTAGCTAACCCCATCAATTAACCTTCCGGCACCGGGCAGGCGTCACACCCTATACGTCCACTTTCGTGTTTGCAGAGTGCTGTGTTTTTAATAAACAGTCGCAGCGGCCTGGTATCTTCGACCGGCATGAGCTTACGGAGCAAGTCCTTCACCCTCACCGGCGCACCTTCTCCCGAAGTTACGGTGCCATTTTGCCTAGTTCCTTCACCCGAGTTCTCTCAAGCGCCTTGGTATTCTCTACCCAACCACCTGTGTCGGTTTGGGGTACGGTTCCTGGTTACCTGAAGCTTAGAAGCTTTTCTTGGAAGCATGGCATCAACCACTTCGTTAACTAAAAGTTAACTCGTCATCAGCTCTCGGCCTTAGAATCCCGGATTTACCTAAGATTCCAGCCTACCACCTTAAACTTGGACAACCAACGCCAAGCTGGCCTAGCCTTCTCCGTCCCTCCATCGCAATAACCAGAAGTACAGGAATATTAACCTGTTTTCCATCGACTACGCTTTTCAGCCTCGCCTTAGGGACCGACTAACCCTGCGTCGATTAACGTTGCGCAGGAAACCTTGGTCTTTCGGCGTGGGTGTTTTTCACACCCATTGTCGTTACTCATGTCAGCATTCGCACTTCTGATACCTCCAGCAAGCTTCTCAACTCACCTTCACAGGCTTACAGAACGCTCCTCTACCGCATCACTTACGTGATACCCGTAGCTTCGGTGTATGGTTTGAGCCCCGTTACATCTTCCGCGCAGGCCGACTCGACTAGTGAGCTATTACGCTTTCTTTAAAGGGTGGCTGCTTCTAAGCCAACCTCCTAGCTGTCTAAGCCTTCCCACATCGTTTCCCACTTAACCATAACTTTGGGACCTTAGCTGACGGTCTGGGTTGTTTCCCTTTTCACGACGGACGTTAGCACCCGCCGTGTGTCTCCCATGCTCGGCACTTGTAGGTATTCGGAGTTTGCATCGGTTTGGTAAGTCGGGATGACCCCCTAGCCGAAACAGTGCTCTACCCCCTACAGTGATACATGAGGCGCTACCTAAATAGCTTTCGAGGAGAACCAGCTATCTCCGAGCTTGATTAGCCTTTCACTCCGATCCACAGGTCATCCGCTAACTTTTCAACGGTAGTCGGTTCGGTCCTCCAGTTAGTGTTACCCAACCTTCAACCTGCCCATGGATAGATCGCCCGGTTTCGGGTCTATTCCCAGCGACTAGACGCCCTATTAAGACTCGCTTTCGCTACGCCTCCCCTATTCGGTTAAGCTCGCCACTGAAAATAAGTCGCTGACCCATTATACAAAAGGTACGCAGTCACCCAACAAAGTGGGCTCCCACTGCTTGTACGCATACGGTTTCAGGATCTATTTCACTCCCCTCTCCGGGGTTCTTTTCGCCTTTCCCTCACGGTACTAGTTCACTATCGGTCAGTCAGTAGTATTTAGCCTTGGAGGATGGTCCCCCCATATTCAGACAAAGTTTCTCGTGCTCCGTCCTACTCGATTTCATGACTAAGAGATTTTCGCGTACAGGGCTATCACCCACTATGGCCGCACTTTCCAGAGCGTTCCGCTAATCTCAAAGCCACTTAAGGGCTAGTCCCCGTTCGCTCGCCACTACTAAGGGAATCTCGGTTGATTTCTTTTCCTCAGGGTACTTAGATGTTTCAGTTCCCCTGGTTCGCCTCTTACGCCTATGTATTCAGCGTAAGATAACCATCTTATGATGGCTGGGTTCCCCCATTCAGACATCTCCGGATCAAAGTCTGTTTGCCGACTCCCCGAAGCTTTTCGCAGGCTACCACGTCTTTCATCGCCTCTGACTGCCAAGGCATCCACCGTATGCGCTTCTTCACTTGACCATATAACCCCAAGCAATCTGGTTATACTGTGAAGACAACATTCGCCGAAAATTCGATAATACTCAATTACGAGTAACTCACAAATTTTACCTTAGCCTGATCCGTTACCAGTGAAAGTAACGTTCAGTCTATCTTTCTATCACATACCCAAATTTTTAAAGAACGATCTAATCAAAGACTAGAAATCAACATTCACCATCACACGGATGGAATGCTCATTTCTAAGCTTTCAAAACTTTCAGAAGCAGTAGTGGTGGAGCCAAACGGGATCGAACCGTTGACCTCCTGCGTGCAAGGCAGGCGCTCTCCCAGCTGAGCTATGGCCCCGTATTTCTACAGGCGTTTCCCACACAAAATTGGTGGGTCTGGGCAGATTCGAACTGCCGACCTCACCCTTATCAGGGGTGCGCTCTAACCAACTGAGCTACAGACCCAATTTCGAGCTACAAGGCCGACCTCACCCTGCTCTTTACCACAGAGCATGGGGTGCGCTCTAACCAACTAAGCTACATCCATCTCTGGCTGCTTCTTATCGTCTTCTTCAATGAATCAAGCAATTCGTGTGGGAACTTATGGAGCAGCTGATGTCGTCGATTAAGGAGGTGATCCAGCCGCAGGTTCCCCTACGGCTACCTTGTTACGACTTCACCCCAGTCATGAATCACACCGTGGTAACCGTCCTCCCGAAGGTTAGACTAGCTACTTCTGGTGCAACCCACTCCCATGGTGTGACGGGCGGTGTGTACAAGGCCCGGGAACGTATTCACCGCGACATTCTGATTCGCGATTACTAGCGATTCCGACTTCACGCAGTCGAGTTGCAGACTGCGATCCGGACTACGATCGGTTTTGTGGGATTAGCTCCACCTCGCGGCTTGGCAACCCTCTGTACCGACCATTGTAGCACGTGTGTAGCCCAGGCCGTAAGGGCCATGATGACTTGACGTCATCCCCACCTTCCTCCGGTTTGTCACCGGCAGTCTCCTTAGAGTGCCCACCATTACGTGCTGGTAACTAAGGACAAGGGTTGCGCTCGTTACGGGACTTAACCCAACATCTCACGACACGAGCTGACGACAGCCATGCAGCACCTGTCTCAATGTTCCCGAAGGCACCAATCTATCTCTAGAAAGTTCATTGGATGTCAAGGCCTGGTAAGGTTCTTCGCGTTGCTTCGAATTAAACCACATGCTCCACCGCTTGTGCGGGCCCCCGTCAATTCATTTGAGTTTTAACCTTGCGGCCGTACTCCCCAGGCGGTCAACTTAATGCGTTAGCTGCGCCACTAAAAGCTCAAGGCTTCCAACGGCTAGTTGACATCGTTTACGGCGTGGACTACCAGGGTATCTAATCCTGTTTGCTCCCCACGCTTTCGCACCTCAGTGTCAGTATTAGTCCAGGTGGTCGCCTTCGCCACTGGTGTTCCTTCCTATATCTACGCATTTCACCGCTACACAGGAAATTCCACCACCCTCTACCATACTCTAGTCAGTCAGTTTTGAATGCAGTTCCCAGGTTGAGCCCGGGGATTTCACATCCAACTTAACAAACCACCTACGCGCGCTTTACGCCCAGTAATTCCGATTAACGCTTGCACCCTCTGTATTACCGCGGCTGCTGGCACAGAGTTAGCCGGTGCTTATTCTGTCGGTAACGTCAAAACAATCACGTATTAAGTAACTGCCCTTCCTCCCAACTTAAAGTGCTTTACAATCCGAAGACCTTCTTCACACACGCGGCATGGCTGGATCAGGCTTTCGCCCATTGTCCAATATTCCCCACTGCTGCCTCCCGTAGGAGTCTGGACCGTGTCTCAGTTCCAGTGTGACTGATCATCCTCTCAGACCAGTTACGGATCGTAGCCTTGGTGAGCCATTACCTCACCAACTAGCTAATCCGACCTAGGCTCATCTGATAGCGCAAGGCCCGAAGGTCCCCTGCTTTCTCCCGTAGGACGTATGCGGTATTAGCGTCCGTTTCCGAACGTTATCCCCCACTACCAGGCAGATTCCTAGGCATTACTCACCCGTCCGCCGCTCTCAAGAGAAGCAAGCTTCTCTCTACCGCTCGACTTGCATGTGTTAGGCCTGCCGCCAGCGTTCAATCTGAGCCATGATCAAACTCTTCAGTTCAAACATCTTTGGGTTTTTAAGAAACCCTAAACTTGGCTCAGCAATCGTTGGTTACATCTTTGATTTCTCGCGGAGTAACTTGTGATGCTGATAATCTTGTTGACTATCAGTCTGACTCCACAAGCACCCACACGAATTGCTTGATTCAGTTGTTAAAGAGCGGTTGGTTAAGATCTTTCGTCTCAACCGAGGCGCGCATTCTACAGCAGCCTCATTTGCTGTCAAGTGATTATTTTCAGAAGTTTTCGAAGATTTCTTCAACAACTTCAACCACTTGCGCTTCCGATCTCTCGTTAGCGGGAGGCGAATTCTACAGCGTTACACGCTGCTGTCAACACCTCTTTTTCTCCGCTTTCGACCGAGAGGATCGAAACGTTAATAGAGCTAAACAACACCGCTCTACCAACTCCTTCTGGGCTTCGATGAACTGAAGCAACTCGCCGTCGAATCTCGCATAACTCTTTGTTTACCAAGGAGTTTTCCGTTTCGACTGCGCCGGAAGTGGGGCGAATTATAGACAGATATAAATCGCCGTCAACACTTAATTTCAGGTTTATTCGGATTTGAGCGTAATACGCGCAAATGCCTTCTTCCCGGCCTGGCAAACGTGAGTAGCGCCCAGCTCGTATATAAAGGTGCGATCAACCACTTCACCATCTATACGCACGCCACCGGAACCCAGCAGGTCGCGCGCAACCGCAGAGTTCTTCACCAGGCCTGCCTTATTAAGGACAGCAGCAATCGGCATTGCCTCAGCGGCAGTCAATTCGATCTCCGGCAGATCATCCGGGAGCTCGCCATCCTTCATACGGTTGCCGGCCGCCCGATGAGCGCTGGCCGCAGCCTCTTCACCATGGAAGCGTGCAACGATCTCTTCCGCCAACTTGATCTTCACGTCACGCGGGTTGGCACCCGCCTCGACATCAGCACGCAATGCATTAATCTCGTCCATCGAGCGGAAGCTCAACAGCTCGAAGTAACGCCACATCAACGCATCAGGAATCGAAACCAGCTTGCCGTACATAACGCCCGGCGCTTCCTGGATACCTACATAGTTACCCAAGGACTTGGACATCTTCTTGACGCCATCCAACCCTTCCAGCAACGGCATGGTCAAGATGCACTGCGCCTCTTGCCCATACGCGCGCTGCAGCTCACGCCCCATCAGCAGGTTGAACTTCTGATCGGTACCGCCCAGCTCAACGTCCGCGCGCAACGCCACCGAGTCATACCCTTGAACCAGCGGGTACAGGAACTCGTGAATCGCGATGGGTTGGTTGGTGGAGTAGCGCTTGTCGAAGTCGTCACGCTCAAGCATGCGCGCCACGGTGTATTGGGATGTCAGGCGAATGAAGTCCGCCGGCCCCATCTGGTCCATCCAGGTGGAGTTGAACGCCACCTCGGTCTTGGCCGGATCGAGAATCTTGAACACTTGGGTCTTGTAGGTCTCGGCATTGTCGAGAACCTGTTCACGGGTCAGCGGCGGACGCGTCGCGCTTTTACCGCTTGGGTCACCGATCATCCCGGTGAAGTCACCTATAAGGAAGATGACCTGATGCCCCAGCTCCTGGAACTGACGCAGCTTATTAATAAGCACGGTATGACCCAGGTGCAGATCCGGCGCCGTCGGATCGAAGCCAGCCTTAATACGCAGGGGTTGGCCACGCTTGAGCTTTTCGATCAGCTCGGCCTCGACCAACAGTTCTTCCGCACCACGTTTTATCAGCGCTAGCTGCTCTTCAACCGACTTCATAACAGACCCGCAAGGCTCAGATTCAAAAGGGAACCAACCATACAAGATCAGGGACTAATTACAAGTTTTGCCCTGCGCACGGACACCATTCAGCAAGCCCAGCGTTCGCGAGCTTGCGCAACAGATGATTTGGTTATATTTTATACAGTTATTTCATCTTCATCATGTCATTCATCTTTTCCATTTCATCTTCAAAGTCAAAATTACTTATGACCACAGAACCGTCTAAAGCGCCGCCGCTTTACCCGAAGACCCACCTGCTCGCCGCAAGTGGTATCGCCGCCCTTCTCAGCCTGGCACTCCTGGTATTCCCTTCCAGTGACGTAGAAGCCAAACGAACATCCCTGAGCCTTGACCTGGAAAGTCCAGCTGAACAACTGACACAAGATCAAGACGCTGCCGACGCGCAACAAGCCACAAATGCCCCTGTTGAGTCGCCGTTCGCGCAGATAGAAAGCACTCCCGAAGACACTAAGCAAGCCACTCAAGAGCAGCCGGCGGCAGTCGCTGCCAAGAATCCCCTGCATCGCGAAGTGATCGTAGCCAAAGGCGACACGCTCTCAACGCTGTTCGAAAAGGTCGGCCTGCCTGCTGCCACTGTTAATGAGGTGCTGGCCAGCGATAAACAAGCCAGGCAATTCACCCAGCTCAAACACGGCCAGAAGCTTGAGTTCGAATTGGCACCCAACGGCCAACTGAACAACCTGCACAGCAGCGTCAGCGACCTTGAAAGCATCACCCTGACCAAGGGCGCCAAAGGCTTCGCCTTCAACCGCATCACCACCAAACCCGTGATGCGCTCCGCCTACGTACACGGCGTGATCAATAGCTCCCTTTCACAATCGGCCGCACGCGCCGGCTTGTCCCACAGCATGACCATGGACATGGCCAGTGTGTTTGGCTACGACATCGACTTCGCTCAGGACATTCGTCAGGGCGACGAATTCGACGTGATCTACGAGCAGAAAGTCGCCAACGGCAAAGTCGTCGGCACTGGCAATATCCTTTCCGCGCGTTTCACCAACCGTGGCAAAACCTACACCGCCGTTCGCTACACTAACAAACAAGGCAATAGCAGCTACTACACGGCTGACGGCAACAGCATGCGCAAGGCGTTCATCCGTACGCCGGTGGACTTCGCCCGCATCAGCTCGCGCTTCTCGATGGGCCGCAAGCACCCAATCCTGAACAAGATCCGCGCCCACAAAGGCGTGGACTATGCCGCCCCGCGCGGCACGCCAATCAAAGCGGCCGGTGACGGCAAGGTTCTGCTCGCAGGGCGTCGCGGCGGCTACGGCAATACCGTAATCATCCAGCACGGCAACACCTACCGCACGCTGTACGGCCACATGCAAGGGTTCGCCAAGGGCGTGTCGACCGGCAGTAACGTGAAGCAAGGCCAGGTCATCGGCTATATCGGCACCACTGGCCTGTCCACCGGCCCGCACCTGCACTATGAGTTCCAGGTAAACGGCGTCCACGTTGACCCACTGGGCCAAAAATTGCCGATGGCCGACCCGATCGCCAAAGCCGAACGCGCGCGCTTCCTGCAGCAAAGCCAGCCATTGATGGCACGCATGGACCAGGAGCGCTCTACTCTGCTGGCCTCGGCGAAGCGCTAACGTATGTCGCTCTATATAGGTGTGATGTCCGGGACCAGCCTCGACGGCCTGGATATCGCCCTGATCGAACAAGACCCGGCGATCAACTTGATCGCCACGCACTACATCCCTATGCCTGACAGCCTGCGCGCCGAGCTGCTCAGCCTGTGCGCCAGCGGCCCGGATGAGATCGCCCGCTCGGCAATTGCCCAGCAACACTGGGTGACACTTGCTGCTCAAGGTATTCATGCCCTACTGCAACAGCAGAACCTTAAACCTCACGACATTCGCGCGATAGGCAGCCACGGCCAGACCATCCGCCATGAGCCCGCACGCGGCTTCACCGTCCAGATCGGCAACCCTGCGCTGCTCACTGAGCTGACAAACATCACCGTGGTCAGCGACTTCCGCAGCCGCGACGTTGCCGCCGGTGGCCAGGGCGCGCCTTTAGTGCCCGCATTTCACGAAGCCTTGTTCGGTGAGCGCAGCGGCAACCGTGCCGTGTTGAACATCGGCGGGTTCAGCAACCTCAGCCTGATCGAGACCGGCAAACCGGTAGCGGGCTTCGACTGCGGCCCGGGCAACGTCTTGCTGGACGCCTGGATTCATCAGCAGCGCGGCGAGCACTTTGACCGCGACGGCGAATGGGCTGCCAGTGGCAAGGTGGAGCCTCAACTACTCAACGCCCTGCTCAGCGACCCCTTCTTTCTGACCAAAGGCCCGAAAAGCACTGGGCGTGAAGTCTTCAACCTGGGATGGCTGCAACACCACCTTGGCAGATTGCCGGCGTTTCAACCCCAGGATGTACAAGCAACTCTGCTTGAACTGACCGCGCTGACCATCGTCGAGTCCCTGCAAGCCGCACAAACCGATACCGAAACGCTGCTGATCTGTGGTGGCGGCGCACATAACGCCGCGCTGATGAGCCGCCTGGCGAGGCTGCTGCCGTCCACCCAGGTCAGCAGCACTGCCGCTTACGGCGTCGATCCCGACTGGGTCGAAGCCATGGCCTTCGCGTGGCTGGCCCATTGCTGCCTCGAAGGCATTGCCGCCAACCACCCCAGCGTTACCGGCGCACGTGGGCTGCGAGTACTGGGCGCGATCTACCCGGCCTGACGCTTTCATAATCTGCAGACAGCAAAACGCCGCTTGGCCTATCAAAGCCAAGCGGCGCTTTTGCATCCGCTGTCGATCAGATCGAGAACGAAGACCCGCAACCACAGGTTGTGGTGGCGTTAGGGTTCTTGATCACGAAACGCGAGCCTTCCAGACCTTCCTGGTAATCCACCTCGGCACCTGCCAAGTATTGGAAGCTCATCGGGTCCACGACCAGGCTGACGCCCTCGCGCTCGACGATGGTGTCGTCATCGGCTACATCTTCATCGAAGGTAAAACCGTACTGAAACCCTGAACAACCGCCGCCCGTAACAAATACGCGCAGCTTCAAGCGATCATTACCCTCTTCATCGACCAGGCTCTTCACCTTGTGCGCAGCACCGTGGGTGAATTGCAAAGCCGTGGGGGTGAAGGACTCAACGCTCATGCTGATAATCTCCCGGCGTACCGCCGCCATATGCGTAATGGCGGGCATTATCCGCTTCTCCTAGAAAAGCGGTCAACTATTGTTACGGTATATCAATCTGCGCTGCCGCCATTAAAAACACAAAAGGCCCGATCAACGGGCCTTTTGCACAACAGCAACCAAGCCTTACGGCAGCATGCCTGCGTGGGACAAGCCCAGCGTCTCATCCAGGCCGAACAGGATGTTCAAGTTCTGCACCGCCTGGCCCGACGCACCCTTGACCAGATTGTCGATAACCGACAGCACGACTACCAAGTCGCCATCCTGCGGACGGTGAACGGCAATACGGCAGACGTTGGCGCCGCGCACACTGCGGGTTTCCGGGTGGCTACCGGCAGGCATTACGTCGACGAACGGTTCGTTGGCATAGCGCTTTTCAAACAAGGATTGCAGGTCTACCGAGCGATCGACCACGGTGGCGTACAAGGTTGAGTGAATGCCACGGATCATCGGCGTCAGGTGCGGCACGAAGGTCAGGCCCACGTCCTTGCCGGCGGCGCGACGCAAGCCCTGGCGGATTTCCGGCAAGTGGCGATGCCCTTTTACCGCATAGGCCTTCATGCTTTCCGACGTCTCGGAGTAAAGCGAACCTACCGCCGCACCACGACCAGCGCCGCTGACGCCCGACTTGCAGTCGGCGATAAGACGCGAAGTGTCCGCCAAGCCGGCTTCGAGCAATGGCAGGAAACCCAGCTGCGTCGCGGTCGGATAGCAACCCGGCACGGCGATCAGACGGGCTTGCTTGATCTGCTCGCGATTGACTTCAGGCAGGCCGTACACCGCTTCTTCCAACAACTCTGGTGCGCCGTGTGGTTGGCCGTACCACTTGGCCCACTCTTCAGCATCCTGCAGACGGAAGTCAGCCGACAGGTCAATGACCTTGGTGCCCGCCGCCAGCAATTCACCCGCCAGCGCATGGGCAACCCCGTGAGGCGTGGCGAAGAACACCACATCACAGGCACCCAGGGTCTTGATGTCCGGCACACTGAACGCCAGGCCGTCGTAGTGGCCTCGCAGGTTCGGGTACATATCGGCAACGGCCAGCCCGGCCTCGGATCGGGAGGTGATGACCACCACCTCAGCTTGCGGATGCTGAGCCAACAGACGCAGCAATTCGACACCGGTGTAACCCGTGCCGCCGACGATACCGACCTTGACCATAAACCTGCCCTCAACGAACCCACTGGAAAGCCGTCGATAATAGGGGCCGTATCGTCCTGCGACAACCGTCAACGTGACGTACGGGCGCATGAGCCACTACTATCTTCAGTTACCGTGAACCTGGGAATAATTAGAAATGCTCTATCTATGGATCAAAGCCTTCCACATCGTCAGCGTCGTCTGCTGGTTTGCCGCGCTGTTCTACCTGCCACGCCTGTTCGTCTACCACGCGCAAAGTGAGGACACCGTCAGCAAAGAACGCTTCTGCATCATGGAGCGCAAGCTCTACCGCGGCATCATGGGCCCGGCGATGATCGCCACCCTGATATTCGGCGGCTGGCTGATCTACCTCAACCCTGCCATCTTTCAATCCGGCGCGTGGATCCACGCCAAGCTGACCTTGGTCGTGCTGCTCATCGGCTACCACCATATGTGCGGCGCACAGGTAAAACGTTTTGCCCGTGGCAAAAACACCCGCAGCCATGTCTTTTATCGCTGGTTCAATGAAGTGCCGGTTCTGATATTGCTGGCTATCGTAATTTTGGTCGTGGTCAAACCGTTCTAACTTCAATCACTCGGGGTACCTCCAATGTCGCTGCCCGCTTTGCTTGAACAACGTCTGCGCCTGCCCGTCGTGGTGGCGCCGATGTTCCTGATTTCCAACCCGCAACTGGTCCTGGCCTGCTGCCGCAATGGCGTAGTGGGGAGTTTCCCGGCACTGAACCAACGTGAAAGCAGCGGTTTCAAGGCCTGGCTGGAAGAAATCGAAGCGGGCCTGGCGCAACTCGACAACCCCGCGCCGTATGCCGTTAACCTGATCGTGCACAACAGCAACCCACGCCTGGAGGCCGATTTGGCGATCTGCGTCGAGCACAAAGTGCCGATCGTCATCACCAGCCTGGGTGCGGTGAAGGAACTGGTCGATGCCGTGCACAGCTACGGCGGCCTGGTGTTTCACGATGTCACCACTCGACGCCATGCCGAGAAAGCCGCAGAAGCCGGCGTTGATGGCCTGATCGCCGTGGCCGCAGGTGCCGGGGGCCATGCCGGCACCTGGAGCCCGTTCGCGCTGATTGCCGAGATTCGCCAGTTCTTCGACAAAACCCTGCTGTTGGCCGGCTGCCTCAACCATGGGCATGAAATCCTCGCCGCCCAGTTGCTGGGCGCAGACCTCGCCTATTTCGGCACGCGCTTTATCGGCACCACCGAAAGCCACGCCCCGGATGCGTATAAAGAGATGCTGCTCACATCGCGCGCCGCCGACATCGTGCACACTCCCGCAGTCTCCGGTGTGCCCGCCAGTTTTATGCGCCAGAGCCTGGAAAACGCCGGTTTCGACCTCGCCGCCCTGCAGGGCAAAGGTGAAGTCAACTTCGGTTCCAAGCTCAAGCCGTTGAGCGACGAGGCCAAGGCCTGGAAGACTGTATGGTCAGCCGGCCAAGGCGTCGGTGAGATTGATGACTTGCCCAGTGTCGATGAACTGATTGCGCGCCTGGATGCCGAATATCGCAAGGCGCGCGAGCAGGCTGCCCAGTTACAATGGCCACGCTGACAATCGCCAGGCCTGCTGATAGAAGCCGACCTGCTCTCTCCTTCCTGATTAAGTGACAAGGATGCCCGCATGAGCGACAACCGTTTCAAGATTGTGTTTGATGGAGCCTTGCTCCCGGGTGTCGAAAGCACCACCGCCAAATTGAACCTCGCCGAGCTGTTCAAGAGCGATGTGGATGCCATCGAAAAACTCTTCACTGGTCGCGCGGTTGCGCTCAAGCGTGACCTGTCGCGCTCCGACGCCGAAACTTACCTCATCGCGCTGAAAAACGCCGGGGTCGATGCACGCATCGAGCCTGAGCAGCCCGTGGCGTTCAGCCTGGCTGAAGCCCATGAGACGGATTCCGGCACCTCTGACTTTTCGCGCCCCGCCGCTTCGCCCTATGCTCCGCCGCGTGCCGCCGTAGGTGACAATACTGCCGAGTTCTCAACACTCAAGGTGTTCACCATTCACGGCCGTATCGGTCGCCTGCGCTACCTGGCCTGGACGCTGGTATTGACCCTCGCACTCCTCGTCGCAGGCGGCATCATCAGTACGGCAAGCTTCGCCGTGGCAACCGCTTCACCGACGGCGGGCACGATTCTAGGCGTGCTGCTGGGCCTCGCGCTGTTTGTCGCACTGGTGTGGGTCAGCGTACAAATCGGCGTGCAGCGCCTGCATGACTTGGGCTGGTCAGGCTGGCTGTACTTCCTGAACCTGGTGCCGATCGTAAACAGCATTTTCCCACTCCTGCTGCTGGTGCTGCCGGGCAATACCGGCGCCAACCAGTACGGTCCGCCGCCGCCGCGCAACTCCACAGCGGTAAAAGTGTTGGCCACGCTGTGGCTGGCGTTCATTCCGGTGATGCTCGCCATTGTGGTCACGCTAGGCATGAACGGCTACCTGAATCAGCTCGAAGCCAATATGGACAGCAGCTACGAAAGCAGCTCCATCACCTCCGATGACGCCACCGATCAAAGCGTCACCGTTGATGAAGAAGAAGCCGCGCAAAGTGCTGACGACACGGCTGAACCTGTAGACTCTCCAGAACAGTGAAGAAACGCCCGCCCGCCTGTGATGCCTCTGTCACAGGCCCGGCGGCGTTGCGATGGAGAAAGGCATGACCCGTTACGCTCTGATCACCGGTGCTTCCAGCGGCATCGGCCTGGCCTTGGCCGAAGCATTGGCCCGTCGCGGCCGCAGCTTGATTCTGGTGGCCCGCCAGCGTGATCAGTTGGAAAGCATTGCAATCGAATTGACTCAACGCTTCGGCGTCGAGGTGCTGTTTCGGGCCTGCGACTTGGGCGAGCCGTTGCGCTTGTCCGGTTTTCTACTGGAACTTGAAGAAGGTGAGCGGCAGATCGACCTGCTGGTCAATTGCGCCGGCATCGGCACCAGCGGACCGTTCCTGGCCCAGGACTGGATGACCGAACAAGACCTGATCGAAGTCAACATTCTGGCCCTGACCCGTATGTGCCATGCCCTGGGCAATGCCATGGCGTTGCAGGGCGGCGGGCAGATTCTCAATGTTGCCTCGGTGGCAGCCTTCCAGCCCGGCCCCTGGATGAGCAGTTACTACGCCAGCAAGGCGTATGTGCTGCACTTCTCCGAAGGCCTGCGCGAAGAGTTGAAAACCTGCGGCATCAAGGTCTCGGTGCTGTGCCCTGGGCCTACGCGCACCGCGTTCTTCGGCACCGCACAAATGGACACCGCCAAACTCGACCGCAGCCAACAACTGATGAGCCCGGAAGAAGTCGCGCTCTACACCGTTCGTGCATTGGAAAAAAACAAAGCCATCATTATTCCTGGGCGACGCAACCGTTGGCTGGCGTTCAGCCCGCGTTTCAGTCCGCGCTGGCTGACGCGCAAGATTGCCGGCGCCATCAACAAGGCCTATTGCCCACGCTGACTGGCTGGGTACACTCCCTTGCACTTTAATAATGGAGAAACAGCTGTGGATACTCTGTTCACCAAGATCATCAACAGGGAAATACCGGCGGACATCATCTACGAAGACGACCAGATCCTGGCCTTCAAGGACATCTACCCAGCAGCCCCTGTGCATTTCCTGGTTATCCCGAAGAAGCATATCGCCACACTCAATGACCTGACCGAAGAAGACAAAGCTTTGGCTGGGCATATTTTGTTCACCGCCCAACGCCTTGCGCTGGAACAGGGTTGTGAGGAGGGCTTTCGTCTGGTGATGAACTGCAACCCGAAAGGCGGCCAGACCGTTTACCACATCCACATGCATGTTCTGGGTCAGCGCCAGATGAGCTGGCCACCGGGCTGATCAGTCTTTCTGCTTAGGTCGCGGCCCAGGGCTGCGACTTCATGCCCTTGACTCAACGCAAACGCATCACCCTCTCTTGCGGTAAACTGGCCGCCGAGATTCTTCCCGGAGGTCAGCATGACTACCCAACGTCACTACTCGCCGATTGACCGTCTGTTGCTGCAAGCCGACACGGCCATGCGCACACTGTTGCCGTTCAGCGGCCAACCGTACCGCCCATCACCGGCCATCGTGCAGCCGGATGCGCAGATGAGCGAGACCGACACCCGCCACGTCGCCGGCTTGATGCGTATCAACCATACCGGTGAAGTCTGTGCCCAGGCGCTGTACCAAGGCCAGGCGCTGACCGCCAAGCTGCCGCAGGTGCGTGCTGCGATGGAACATGCCGCCGAAGAAGAAATCGACCACCTGGCCTGGTGCGAGCAACGCATTCGTCAGCTCGGCAGCCATCCCAGCGTGTTGAACCCACTGTTTTACGGTTTGTCGTTTGGCATTGGCGCCGCTGCCGGTTTGATCAGCGACAAAGTCAGCCTCGGGTTTGTTGCCGCGACGGAACATCAGGTGTGCAAGCACTTGGATGAGCACCTGGAACAGTTGCCGGCCGAAGACGAAAAGTCCCGCGCCATTCTTGAGCAGATGCGCATCGATGAAGAACACCACGCAGACAGCGCACTGGATGCAGGCGGCTTCCGCTTCCCGGCGCCGGTCAGGTTTGGCATGAGCCTTTTGGCCAAGGTCATGACCAAGAGCACCTATCGAATATAGGTGCATCGAATATAGGTGCATCAAATCTGATCCACAAAAAAGGGCGCCATATCAAGGCGCCCTTCTTTTTTGCCGACTGGCGATCAACCCAGCTCGATGATCTCGTAATCATGGGTGATAGCCACACCGGCCGCGCCGAGCATGATCGACGCCGAGCAATACTTCTCAGCTGACAGCTCGATGGCACGCTTGACCTGGGCTTCCTTCAGCGCACGGCCCTTCACCACGAAATGCATGTGGATCTTGGTGAACACCTTGGGGTCTTCAGTGGCACGCTCGGCTTCCAGGAAGGCTTCGCAGCTTTCCACGGCCTGGCGGGATTTCTTCAGGATGCTGACCACGTCGAAATTGCTGCAACCGCCGACACCCAGCAGGAGCATTTCCATCGGGCGTACGCCCAGGTTTCGGCCGCCGGCCTCCGGCGGGCCGTCCATGACCACAACATGGCCGCTGCCCGATTCACCGAGGAACATGGCCTCGCCCGCCCATTGGATGCGTGCCTTCATCGCCCAGACTCCACTGCTAAAAAAGGGTCGCCAGCTTAGCACAGGGCCTTGAAACAGCAGCTTTCTTCCTGAAAACGATCAATGACAGCGTTTGGCCGGTAAATTCCTTAATCGAGGCAGAATGTGTCTGGTAAGCTGGCGCCAATTCAATGGCGCATTGCCATCCTTTGTACAGCGTGTATCAATGCCGACACCGCTGGATAAAAAATAAATCCAACTACACCGTGCAGTCTTTTCGGGATACAACCATGGTTGCTCTTACTCCCACACCCAAGATCAAGAATCTCGACAAGCTGCTGATGCATTGCCAGCGCCGGCGTTATCCGGCCAAGCACAACATCATCTGCGCGGGTGAACGCTCCGAAACGCTGTTCTTCATTATCAAAGGCTCGGTCACCATCCTGATCGAGGACGAAGACGGCCGCGAAATGATCATCGCCTACCTCAATACCGGCGATTTCTTCGGGGAACTGGGGCTGTTCGAACAAGCGGGCAAAGAGCAGGAACGCAGCGCCTGGGTGCGCGCCAAGGTCGAGTGTGAAGTCGCCGAGATCAGTTACGCGAAATTTCGCGAATTGGCCCAGCATGATCCCGACATCCTTTACGCTCTGAGCGGTCAGATTGCCCAGCGCCTACGCGATACCACACGCAAAGTGGGCGACCTGGCATTCTTCGACGTCACCGGGCGCGTAGCCCGTTGCTTGCTGGAACTGTGCAAACAGCCCGACGCCATGACCCACCCGGACGGCATGCAGATTAAAGTCACACGCCAGGAAATCGGGCGCATTGTCGGCTGTTCACGGGAAATGGTCGGTCGCGTACTCAAGGACCTGGAAGAACGCAACCTGGTGCACGTCAAAGGCAAGACGATGGTGGTGTTCGGTACGCGTTAACCCGGCAGGAAGCCGGCCAGCATTCGACGGTACAAGGCATCCAGCCGGCTGATCGCATCCGGCGCGGGAAAAGCTTCGTGCAGTGCGATATGGCTGTCGGCACGCACTCGCTGGTCGAGCCCACAGGCTTCATTGAAGCGGTTGACCGCCGCAATCAACGCCTCGCGGTCGTTATCCAGCAACAACGCACCGTGCACCAACCCCACCGGGCGGCCACCGCTCTGCCGCCAGCGCTGGGCAGTGCCCACCATCTTGCGGCCATTGAGGTTGACGTTGTAACGGCCGTCGCAGAACGCACCGTCGATTTCACCGACGGAAGCGTCGCCACCCAACGCGATCAATAAGTCGCAGATCGGCTGGCACAAGCGCTGATAACCGGTTTCGATGCGTCCTTGATCACCTTCGCTGCGCGGTGGCGCGTAGACCAGGGCGATATTGACGGTCGCGGCAGACTGCGGCACCGGCTCACCACCGGTTTCCCGTAGCAATACCGGCCAACCGGCATCGGCTGATACTTGGCTGGCGGCGTCAAAAGCCGGCAGGCGACTCAACCGCCGCGGCATGACCAGTGCTTGATCGCTGGGCTGCCAGAACAGCAGCCCGAACGCTTGCTCACCGGCGCACACCGCCGCCAGCAGGTCTTGCTCGGCGGCCAGGCCTGCTTCGACGGTCATCGATACGGGTTGAGTCATTGCGCCATCCTCACTGCGAAAACCCGCTCCCACATTTTTTGACTGTGTTTCAAATCAATCCAGGGTCGAACCGCTGACCGCCACGCCACGCTCCGGGAAGAACAAACGCTGCAGTTCGGCACCCGGGTTCTCGGCGCGCATAAAGGTCTCACCGACCAGGAACGAGTACACACCGCTGATTTCCATCAGTTCCACATCGGCACGGTTGACGATGCCACTCTCGGTGATCACCAGGCGGTCACGCGGAATACGCGGTAACAGGTCGAGGGTGTTTTCCAGGCTGACTTCGAACGTGTGCAGGTTACGGTTATTAACCCCCACCAGCGGTGTGTCGAGGGTTTTCAGTGCACGCTCCAGCTCATCGCCGTCGTGTACTTCCACCAACACATCCAGGCCGACGCTTTTGGCCACGGCCGCCAGCTCAGCCATCTTCACGTCATCCAATGCGGAGACGATCAGCAGCACGCAATCGGCGCCGAGGGCACGGGCCTCAACGATCTGATACGGGTCGACCATGAAGTCCTTGCGGATCACCGGCAACTTGCACGCAGCGCGGGCCTGTTGCAGGAACAGGTCGCACCCCTGGAAGTAGTCGATATCGGTCAGCACCGACAGGCAGGTCGCACCGCCCTTTTCATAGCTGACGGCAATTTCGGCCGGCACGAAGTGCTCGCGGATCACGCCCTTGCTCGGCGAGGCCTTCTTGACCTCGGCGATCACGGCCGGCTGCTTGAGCTTGGCCTGGGCGATCAAGGCATTGGCAAAACCACGCGGTGCGTCAGCGCTTTTCGCCAGGCCTTCCAGCTCGGCCAGGCTAACGCGGGCGCGACGTTCAGCGACTTCTTCAGCCTTGCGGGCCAGGATCTTTTCCAGAACGGTCGGCACACTCATCCTTCATTCTCCATCTTGAACACCGCAGTAAAGGCACCCAGTTCTTCGAGCTTCTCGCGAGCGAGCCCGGTGTGCAACGCATCATGTGCGAGGGCCACGCCCTCTTTAAGACTGTAGGCGTGATCGGCGGCATACAGTGCCGCACCGGCATTAAGCACGATCATTTCTGCCGCTTTCTGGCCGTTTTCTGTTTTGCGACGCCCCAGGGCATCACGAATCAGTTCCAGCGAGGCGGCCGGGCTTTCCACCGACAGGCCATGCAAACTCTGGCTTTTCATGCCGAGGTCTTCGGGCTCGACCCAATACTCAGTGACTTGGTCATTCTTCAGCTCCGCCACGAAGGTCGGCGCCGCCAGGCTGAATTCGTCCAAACCGTCTTTGGAATGCACCACCAGCACATGCTTGCTGCCCAGGCGCTGCAACACTTCGGCCAGCGGGCGGCACAGCGCCTGGCTGAACACGCCGACCACCTGATGTTTCACACCGGCCGGATTCGTAAGCGGGCCAAGCATGTTGAACAGGGTGCGCAGACCTAGGTCTTTGCGCGGGCCGGCCGCGTGTTTCATCGCGCCGTGATGGGATTGAGCAAACATGAAGCCAATGCCGACACTGTCGATGCAGCGCGCCACTTGTACCGGCGTCAGGTTCAGGTAGATGCCGGCCGCTTCCAGCAAATCGGCGCTGCCGCTTTTACCGGAGACCGCACGGTTACCGTGCTTGGCCACGGTACAGCCAGCAGCCGCGACCACAAAGGAGGAAGCCGTCGACACGTTGAAGATATTTGCACCGTCGCCGCCAGTGCCGACCACGTCGACTACACCGTCGAGGGTCTTGAGTTCGACCTTGTCGGCCAGTTCACGCATCACTGACACGGCGCCGACGATTTCGTCGATGCTCTCGCTCTTCATGCGCATTGCCATCATGAACGCGCCGATCTGCGCGTCCGTGCATTGGCCGGTCATGATCTCGCGCATCACATCGCTCATTTCAGCGGTGCTCAGGTCCAGATGGCCGACGATACGGCTCAGGGCAGTCTTGATATCCATGAAAAGTCCTTAGCGCGTGCCGCCGCTCTGCTTGAGAAAGTTAGCGAACAGCTCGTAGCCCTGCTCGGTCAGGATCGACTCAGGGTGAAATTGCACCCCTTCGATATTCAGTGTCTTGTGGCGCAGCCCCATGATCTCATCGACCGAGCCGTCTTCCAGTTGGGTCCAGGCGGTCAGTTCCAGGCACTCGGGCAGGGTCTCACGCTTGACCACCAGCGAGTGGTAGCGGGTTACCGTCACCGGCAGGTTGAGGCCGTGGAACACACCGAGGTCTTTATGGAACACCGGGCTGGTCTTGCCGTGCATCACCTGGCGCGCGCGCACCACATCACCGCCAAAGGCCTGGCCGATGGACTGGTGGCCGAGGCACACGCCGAGGATCGGCAACTTGCCGGCGAAGTATTGGATGGCTTCCAGGGACACACCGGCTTCGGTCGGCGTGCAAGGGCCAGGCGAAACCACGATGCGCTCCGGGTTCAGGGCGGCGATTTCGGCGACTGTCAGTTCATCGTTGCGCACGACCTTGACCTCGGCACCGAGCTCACCCAGGTACTGCACAACGTTGTAGGTAAAGGAGTCGTAGTTATCAATCATCAGCAACATGTGGGTTCAAACCTCTTGAATTCACTGATTTCAAATGACCGCCTTCCAAGAGAGTGACCCGCTGCCAGACGCACGTTCCGGTTGCCAGGGTTAGCCGGCAAGGGGCGTCAAACAACGGGTGAAGAAGGCAAATCGGTACAGGTCCGGCCAGGGCCGGCAGAGAAAAATGTCAGGCGCGCCAACGCCAACGGGCGTGTGCCTTGACTACTCGCATCAAGAGTTTGCTGATGATCAACACGGGGAGGGTCTCATTCATACGTTCAGGCACAGTAACGTAGCCTCGCCAGCGGTGCAATATGGAGCAGCGAATACGGGGAAATCACGACGGAATCTTTATAGGAAAAAACGGTTTTCTTCGCCGAATTCTCGCAATACATTGCTAGTGTTTCGCTTCCGATACAAAAACAACTAAATGGAATTTCGCATGCTCAGACCACCGTTTTTCGCGCCCCTGGCCGCCTGCCTTCTGTCACTGGCCTGTGCGCAGGCGTTTGCGGCCCCGTCGCCTTACTCAACCATGATCGTTTTTGGCGACAGCCTGGCCGACGCCGGCCAATTCCCGGATGGCTCCAACGGCGCCACCCTGCGCTTTACCAATCGCACCGGCCCCGCGTTTCAGGGCGACTACGGCCTGGTTTCTTCGACCTTGCTGGGCTCCAAACTCGGTGTAGCGCCCAACGACCTGAATGCCTCCACCTCACCGGTTCGCGCGGCGCAAGGCTTGCCTGACGGCAACAACTGGGCAGTCGGCGGCTACCGCACCGACAACATCCTGGACTCCATCACCTCGGTCTCCGACGCGGCAATTCCGCCTGGCAACCCGGGTGGCGGCACGGTGCTGCGCAGTCGCCAGGGTTATCTTCCGGCAAACGGCGGGCGGGCCGACCCCAACGCGCTGTACTTCCTCTCGGGTGGCGGCAATGACTTCCTGCAAGGGCGCGTCCTCAGCCCAGGCCAGGCCGTTGCGGCTGGCGGGCGCCTGGCTGACAGCGCCCAAGTGCTGCAACAAGCCGGCGCACGCTACATCATGGTGTGGATGCTGCCCGACCTGGGCCTGACCCCTGCCATTAATGGCACCCCACTGCAGGCATCGAGTTCGGCCCTGAGCACTATTTTCAACCAGTCACTGGTGCAGCGCCTGTCGCAGATCGACGCGCAGATCATCCCGTTGAATATTCCGCTGCTCTTGAATGAAACCTTCGCCGACCCGGCTCGCTTTGGCCTGGCGACCGGGCAGAACCTCACCGGCACCTGTTTCAGCGGTAACAGCTGCACCGCCAACCCGACCTACGGCATTGGCGGCACCAACCCGGACCCGACCAAGCTGGTCTACAACGATTCGGTCCACCCCACCATCGCCGGGCAACGGTTGATCGCCGACTACGCCTATTCACTGCTCGCGGCGCCCTGGGAACTCAGCCTGCTACCGGAAATGGCCCAAGGCACGTTGCGCGCCCACCAAGATGAACTGCGCAACCAATGGCAGGCGGACAACGGCAACTGGCAAGCGGTCGGCCAATGGCGCGCCATCGTCGCCGGTGGCGGCCAGCACCTGGACTTCGATGACCAAAGCAGCTCGGCCAGCGGCGACGGCAGTGGTTACAACCTGAATGTCGGCGGCAGCTACCGGCTCGACGAAAACTGGCGCGTCGGCGTCGCAGCCGGCCTGTATCGGCAGACACTCGAAGCCGGCGCCAGCGATTCCGACTACAAACTCAACAGCTACATGGGCACCGCGTTCGCGCAATACCACCAAAACCACTGGTGGGCCGATGCCGCGCTGACCGGCGGCAAGCTGGACTTCGACAGCCTCAAACGCAAGTTCGCCCTGGGCGTCAGCGAAGGTTCCGAAAAAGGCGACACCGATGGCTGGCTCTGGGCCTTGAGCGGCCGGTTGGGCTATGACATTGCCGGGGCCGGCAGCGATTGGCACCTGTCGCCGTTCATCAGCGCCGACTATGCGCGGGTCGAAGTCGATGGCTATTCGGAAAAAGACAACCGTTCCACCGCCCTGACCTTTGATGATCAGCAACGCGACTCCAAGCGCCTTGGCGTCGGCCTGCAGGGCAGCTACCGGGTCACGCCGCAAACTCAGGTGTTTGGCGAAGTGGCCCACGAGCATGAGTTCGAAAACGACACCCAAAAGGTGAAGATGTCGCTCAACAGCGTGCCGGGGATAGATTTCAAGTTGGAGGGCTACACACCGCGTAGCAATTCGGATCGCTTGAGTCTGGGTGTCAGCCACAAGCTGACTCAGGAACTGGCGTTGCGGGCGGCGTATAACGTGAGGAAGGATGACAGCCTGACCCAGCAAGGGGTGAGTGTGGGGGTGAGTCTGGATTTCTAAACTGCTCGTAAGATCAGCGAAAAACCAATGTGGGAGCGGGCTTGCTCGCGAATGCGGTGTATCAGCTACACATCCAGTGACTGACACTCTGCCTTCGCGAGCAAGCCCGCTCCCACATTTGGATCTACATCTGGCTTTAGTTTTGCGGGGTTTGCTCGGCCAACGCCACCGCACGGAACATCGCGCGGCGTTTGTTCAAAGTCTCTTCCCATTCCAGCGCTGGCACCGAGTCGGCAACAATCCCGCCACCGGCCTGCACATGCAGCTCGCCGTCCTTGATCACCGCCGTGCGGATCGCAATCGCGGTGTCCATGTTGCCGTTCCAGGCGAAATAGCCCACGGCGCCGCCATATACACCGCGCTTGACCGGCTCCAGCTCGTCGATGATTTCCATCGCGCGAATCTTCGGCGCGCCCGACAAGGTGCCGGCCGGCAGAATCGCGCGCAGCGCGTCCATGGCGGTCAACCCTTCTTTCAGCTCGCCAGTGACGTTGGACACAATGTGCATCACGTTGGAATACCGCTCGATGACCATCTTCTCGGTCAACTTCACCGAACCGATTTCCGAGACGCGCCCGGTGTCATTGCGGCCCAGGTCGATGAGCATCAAGTGCTCGGCGATTTCCTTGTCGTCGCTCAGCAGGTCTTCTTCCAGCGCCAGGTCGGCCTCTTCGGTCGCGCCACGTGGGCGCGTCCCGGCAATCGGACGCACGGTGATCAGGTTGTCCTCGACCCGCACCAGCACTTCTGGCGAACTGCCCACCACGTGGAAGTCGCCGAAGTTGAAGAAGTACATGTACGGCGTCGGGTTGAAGCAACGCAGTGCACGGTACAGATCGATTGGCGCGGCCTTGAAGTCGATGGACATGCGTTGCGACGGCACCACCTGCATGCAGTCACCGGCAAGGATGTATTCCTTGATGGTATCGACGGCGCGCTCGTAGTCATCCTGGGTAAAGCTTGAACGAAAGATCGGGTCGGCGGCAGGCGGACGGCTGAGGTCCAGGCCACGACGCGGGGTAATCGGCTGGCGCAGTTTTTCCAGCAGGGCTTCGAGGCTGGCCTGGCCTTGCTCGAAGGCGTCGGCCTGGGACGGATCGGCGAGGACAATCGCATGCATCTTGCCGGCGAGGTTGTCGAACACCACCACCGCGTCGGAGACCATCAGCAGAATGTCCGGCACGCCCAGCGGGTCCGGGTTCGGGCATTTGCCCAGGCGTTGTTCCACGTAGCGCACGCAGTCATAGCCGAAGTAACCCACCAGGCCACCGTTGAAGCGCGGCAGGCCAGCGATGGTCGGCACGTTGTAGCGCGCCTTGAAGGCTTCGACGAAGGCCAGCGGGTCTTCAACGTCGTGGCTTTCGATCTCGACGCCGTCCAGGGTGATGCTCACATGGTGATCATGCACCCGCAGCACAGTGCGGCACGGCAGGCCGATGATCGAATAACGGCCCCACTTCTCGCCGCCCTGCACCGATTCCAGCAGGTAGGAATTGGGCTCGTCGGCCAGTTTCAAATAGATCGACAGCGGCGTATCGAAGTCGGCCAGGGTTTCACAGGCCAAGGGGATACGGTTATAGCCGGCAGCGGCCAAACGCAGGAATTCTTCGCGGATCATAAGGTGCCTCGTGGCGTGAGGGTCAAACGGTCAGGTGTGCAAACGTGCCGCAGCGCGGCCAGGATCAGTCAGGCGCGCCAACGCCAGCGGGCCAGGGCCTTGATGACTTTCATCCATAGTTTGCGAGTGACCACCACGATGGCGTTTCCAGAAGGGGTTGGTTCGATGTCGGGCAACGTTATCTCAGCGCCCGCTCCCAAGCAACCGGGGATTAGCAAGCGCAGGTCATCAATTACCAGCGCCGGCGATTCTTCGGCGATTGGCCGCCCATGGTTATAGCCGTAGCTCAGGGCCACACACTGCACGCCGGCCGCTTTCGCCGCCTGCACATCACTGCGCGAATCGCCGACAAACAACGACTGCGAGGCCGGGATATTGGCCATTTTCATGACGAAGAACAGCGCTGCCGGGTCAGGCTTCTTCTGCGCCAAGGTATCACCGCCGATGATCCAGCGGAAATAACGGCCGATCTTCATCTGATCCAACAGCGGCGCGACAAAACGCTCCGGCTTGTTGGTGATCAGGGCCATTTCCACGCCCTGCTTGTGCAGCCACTTGAGGGTGTCGCGCACGCCGGGGTAAACCACGGTCAGCTCGTGGCCGTCTTCATAGGCGGCGTTGAACAGTTCCAGGGCGTGTTCGGCCTCCACATCATCGACACCTTCGGCATCGATATGATTGGCCAAGGCCCGGCGCACCAGCATCTGCACGCCGTTGCCGACCCACTCACGCACCGACTCTATCCCTGCAGGCTTGCGCCCCAACTTGAGCAGCATCTGGTCCACCGCCGCCGCCAGGTCCGGCACCGAATCGATCAACGTACCGTCCAGATCGAACATCACCAGCCGTGGCAGTTTGCCGGGGAACAGCTGCTCAAAGCCGCTCATGGACGCGCCAGCGCCAGTTCGGCACGCATCTTGTCGATGACTGCCGGGTAGTCCGGGGCATTGAAGATCGCCGAGCCGGCCACGAAGGTGTCAGCGCCAGCGGCAGCGATTTCGCGGATATTGTTGACGTTGACCCCGCCGTCGATTTCCAGGCGGATATCACGGCCGGACGCATCGATCAGCGCGCGGGCTTCGCGCAGCTTGTTCAGGGTGCCGGGAATGAACTTCTGCCCGCCAAAGCCTGGGTTGACGCTCATCAGCAAGACCATGTCGACCTTGTCCATCACGTATTCGAGCACGCTCAACGGCGTGGCCGGGTTGAACACCAGGCCCGCCTTGCAACCGCCTTCGCGGATCAGTTGCAGGGTGCGGTCGACGTGCAGCGTGGCTTCCGGGTGAAAGGTGATGTAAGTGGCGCCGGCCTCGATGAAGTCACCGACGATGCGGTCCACCGGGCTGACCATCAGGTGCGCATCGATCGGCGCGGTGATGCCGTACTTGCGCAGCGCCGCGCAGACCATCGGGCCGATGGTCAGGTTGGGCACGTAGTGATTGTCCATGACGTCGAAGTGCACGAAGTCGGCACCGGCGGCCAATACCTTGTCCACTTCCTCACCCAGGCGGGCGAAGTCGGCGGAGAGAATCGATGGAGCGATAACGAAGGGCTGCATGACGCACCTTTTTTGAGCTAAATCACGATGGCGCGCATTGTATACCTCATGCTTTGCTGCGCGCACCGTGACCTAACTCAACGGTTAGTAAGCCGCCCGGTAGATTTTCTCGATATCCGCCGCACTTAGCTTGCGCGGATTGTTGCGCATCAAGCGCTCAATACCCGCCGCTTCCGTGGCCATGGCAGGGATCGCGTCCTCGGGAACGCCGAAGCTGCGCAGGCCTGCCGGGATCTCCACTGCAGCACACAGTCGCGTCATCGCCTCGACGGCCTGGTCGGCGGCATCGTTAACGCTTAAACCGCTGACATTCACGCCCATGGCCTGGGCAATGTCCTGCATGCGCTCCACACAGGCCAACTTGTTCCAGTGCATCACGTAGGGCAGCAACAGCGCATTGCTCACGCCGTGGGCGATATTGAAACGCCCGCCCAGCGGGTATGCCAAGGCATGCACCGCACCCACGCCGGCATTGCCGAACGCCATGCCGGCCATCAGGCTGGCGGTGGCCATGTCGTCGCGGGCCTGCAGGTTGGCCGGGTTGGCGTAGGCCTTGGGCAACGCCTTGGCAATCAGCTTGATCGCGCCGATCGCCAGGGCATCGGTGATCGGCGAGGCATTCAATGACAAGTAGGACTCGATGGCATGCACCAGCGCATCCACGCCACTGGCGGCGGTGACGCTGCGCGGGCACGTGAGGGTCATTTGCGGGCTGATCAGCGCGACGTCCGGCAGCAGGTAATCGCTGACGATGCCTTTTTTAAGCTGAGCGGCCTTGTCGGAGAGGATCGCCACATTGGTCACCTCCGAACCGGTGCCGGCCGTGGTCGGGATAGCGATCAACGGCGGGCCTTTGCGCGGCACCTGGTCGACGCCGAACAAGTCCGCCAGCGCGCCGTGGTAACCGGCATAGGCGGCGACGCTCTTGGCAATATCGATGGCACTGCCGCCACCTACGCCGATCAGGCCGTCATGCCCGCCTTCGCGGTACACGCGCATGCAGTCTTCGACGATGGCGATTTCGGGGTCGGGCAGCACGCGGTCGAAGATTTCATAGGGGCGTTCACCCAAGTGTTCCAGTGCCAGCGCGACGGTGCCGGATTTGACCAGCGCCGCGTCGGTGACGATCAGCGGGTTATCCACATCCAGGCGTGTGAGCTCAAAGGCGAGCTGTTCGATGGCGCCAGCGCCGGTCAGCAATTTGTGGGCGATCTTGAATGAGGAGGTACTCATGTGCGCGGCCTCTTATTAATGATGGGCTGGCACAAGGATAGCTGGGTATTTGGGGTTGCCCAGCATTCAGGGCCTGAATGGCTATTCACTGAATGGACACAGATCCAGTGTGGGAGCGGGCTTGCTCGCGAAGACGGTGGGTCAGTCACTGAATAGGTACCTGAACCACCGCATTCGCGAGCAAGCCCGCTCCCACATTTTGATCTCCACCTGGCTTTAGACCTGGGCGGTGCGCAGCTTTTCGCTACGACCTCGTAGCCATTCAAGGGTCAGCAACAGCAGCACCGAAAAGGCAATCAACAAAGTCGCCGCCGCCGCAATGGTCGGGCTGAGGTTTTCACGGATGCCGCTGAACATCTGCCGCGGCAAGGTCGCCTGCTCGGGGCCAGCAAGAAACAGTGTCACCACCACTTCATCGAACGAGGTGGAAAAGGCAAACAGGGCCCCGGAAATAACTCCCGGCGCGATCAGCGGCAAGGTCACCCGCCGAAACGCGGTCAACGGCGAAGCGCCCAGGCTGGCCGCCGCGCGCACCAGGTTATGGTTGAAGCCCTGCAACGTCGCCGACACGGTGATGATCACAAACGGCACGCCCAACACCGCGTGCACCACGATCAGCGAAAAGAAGCTGTTGCCCAAGCCCAGCGGCGCGAAGAACAAATAGCTGGCCACGCCAATAATCACCACCGGCACCACCATCGGCGAAATCACCAACGCCATCACCAGTGCTTTGCCGGGGAAATTGCCGCGCGTCAGGCCTATCGCCGCCAAGGTGCCGAACACCATCGCCAGCACGGTGGCCGCCGGGGCGACAATGATGCTGTTCTTCAGCGCACGCATCCATTCGGCCGAGGCGAAAAAATCCTGATACCAGTGCAGCGAGAAGCCTTGCAGCGGGTACACCAGAAAACTGCCGCTGTTGAACGACAGCGGGATAATCACCAGCACCGGCAGGATCAGGAACAGCAGGATCAGGCCGCACAGGATCCGCAAGCTGTAGAACCACACCCGCTCCACCGGTGACATATAAGGGCTCAGCATCGCAAATTCTCCTCAGCTCAGGCGCAGGCGACTGGCGCCCACCAGCCGGTTGTAGATCAGGTACAGCACCACCGTCGCCAGCAGCAGCAAGCCGCCCAACGCCGTGGCCATGCCCCAGTTGATGCTGGTGTTGGTGTAGAACGCCACGAAGTAGCTGACCATTTGGTCATTCGGGCTGCCGAGCAGTGCCGGAGTGATGTAGTAACCAATCGCCAGGATGAACACCAGCAGGCAGCCAGCGCCAACACCGGCATAGGTTTGCGGGAGGTACACACGCCAGAAACTGGCGAACGGGTGGCAGCCCAGGGAAATCGCCGCACGCATATAGGTGGGCGAGATGCCTTTCATCACGCTGTAGATCGGCAAAATCATGAACGGCAACAGAATATGCACCATCGAGATGTAAACCCCGGTGCGGTTGAACACCAACTCCATGGGTTTATCGATCAGGCCCATGCCCATCAGGGCGCTGTTGATCAGCCCACCGGACTGCAGCAACACAATCCAGGCCGCCACTCGCACCAGAATCGAGGTCCAGAACGGCAGCAACACCAGAATCATCAGCAGGTTGCTTTTGCGTGCCGGCAGGTTGGCCAGCAGGTAGGCGAGTGGATAGGCCAGCAGCAGGCAGATGAAGGTAATCACCAGGCCCATCCAGAACGTGCGGGCGAAGATGTCCAGGTAGATCGCCTGATCGGGCGTGGCCGGGGCCACTTCGCCAAGGTCATCGATGCGGTGATCGACCGCCGCCAGCAAGTAATAAGGCGTGAGGGTGCTGGTGTTGCGCCGGATCGCCTGCCAGTACGCCGGGTCGCCCCAGCGTTCGTCGAGGCTTTCCAACGCTTCTTTATAAGAGGCAGGCGCGTCGGTAAACGGCAGCGCCCGCGCGGTTTTAGTCAGCAGGCTGCGGTAGCCGGCCAGTTCCATGTTCAAGCGTTTGGACAAGTCGCCCAGCGTCTGTTTTTTGCGGGCTTCGCCCAGGTCCTCGCTGAGCGCCCGGTACACCGGCTCAGCCGGCAGGCCACGGCCATCCCAGGTCTTGACCGCCACCACGGTGCGCGGCAAGCCGCCGACCACTTCAGGGTTGCCAACGCTTTTGTAGAGCAGCGCAATAATCGGCACCAGAAACACCAGCAGCAAAAACAGCACCAGCGGGGCAATCAGGGCCTGGGCCTTCCAGCGGTTGAGCCGCTCGGCACGCGCCAGGCGCTGCTTGAGGGTGGGGCTGGGAATGGCGGTAACCATGGCAAACTCCGGAACTTGAAAATGAATGCGCTCTGCCCAACACAGCAAATCCCACAGGGGAGCGGGCTTGTGTGGGAGCGGGCTTGCTCGCGAATGCGGTGTGACAGTCAATACATTAGGAGACTGATCCACCGCATTCGCGAGCAAGCCCGCTCCCACACTTACCGGTTCGCACAAGGATTGAGCGGTGTTGCTGGTTACTTGGCCGCCCAGGAATTGAAGCGCTGCTCCAACTGCTCGCCGTTATCCGCCCAGAAGCTCACGTCGATCTGCACCTGGTTGGCGATGTTCTCCGGCGTGGTCGGCATGTCCTTCAGCACATCCTTGGCCAGCAATGGCACAGCCTGGGTATTGGCCGGGCCGTAGGCGATGTTTTCCGAGTAGGTCTTCTGCTGCTGTGGCTGCACCGAGAAGGCGATGAATTTCTTCGCCGCTTCGGCGCGGTCCTTGGCCAGGCCCTTTGGAATGGCCCAGGCATCAAAGTCGTAGATGCCGCCGTTCCACACCACTTTCAGGTTGCTTTCTTTTTGCACGGCAGCGATGCGGCCGTTGTAAGCCGAGCTCATCACTACGTCACCCGAGGCCAGGTACTGCGGCGGTTGTGCACCGGCTTCCCACCATTGGATCGACGGTTTGAGTTCATCCAACTTCCTGAACGCACGGTCCTGGCCGTCTTTACCGGCCAGCACTTTGTACACGTCCTTCGGCGCCACGCCATCAGCCATCAAGGCGAATTCCAGGGTGTACTTGGCGCCCTTGCGCAGGCCACGCTTGCCCGGGAATTTCTTGGTGTCCCAGAAATCTGCCCAACTGGTCGGTGCAGTGGTCAGCTTGTCGGCGTTGTACGCCAGCACGGTCGACCACACAAAGAAGCCCACGCCGCACGGCTGAATCGCGCCCTTCACGTAGTCGGCGCTGTTGCCGAACAGTTTCGGGTCCAACGGTTCGAACATGTCTTCGTCGCAGCCACGGGACAGTTCCGGCGACTCCACTTCCACCAGGTCCCAGGACACGCTTTTGGTGTCGACCATAGCTTTGACCTTGGCCATTTCACCGTTGTACTCACCGGCGACGATCTTGCCGTTGCCCGCGCTTTCCCACGGTGCATAGAAGGCTTTGACCTGGGCCGCCTTGTTCGCGCCACCGAAGGACACGACCGTCAGGTCCGGGCCTGCCATGGCCTGTGTCGCGCCCATCAAGCCGATGGCCAGGGCGGAATACTTAAGGGATCTCAACATTGTTGTTCTCTCCACGTGCAGGGTTGGTGAAGCCAGGGGGCGATCAATTCGCCTCTAGAAGTGGGTCGAGTGCGCGAACGTGCTCGACTTGCCAGCCAATCGGTACTACGTCGCCGACCGCCAGGGCTGGGTCCAGCTCGGCAATCGGTTGTTTCACAAAAAAATCGGCCTTGCCGCAGACTTCCAGGCGCACGCGCACGTGGTCGCCCAGGTAGATAAATTCGGCCACGCGCCCGGAGAAACGGTTCACACACGATTCGCTGGAGTCATTGAGGCTGACGCGCTCCGGGCGCACCGACAGGGTCACCGGGCCGCCGAGCTGGCCGACATTCACTGCCAGCGCCTCGACCTTTTCGCCGCGCGCCAGCTCCACCACACAGCGTTCGCCGGTGTGGCTGTGCAGGCGACCATTGAGGCGGTTGTTCTCGCCAATGAAGTTGGCGACGAAGGTATTTTTCGGTTCTTCGTACAAGGTGCGCGGCGCGGCGATCTGCTGGATCTCGCCCTGATGGAACACCGCCACGCGGTCGGACATGGTCAACGCTTCGCCTTGATCGTGGGTCACGTACACCACGGTCACGCCGAGGCGCTGGTGCAGGTGCTTGATCTCCATTTGCATGTGTTCACGCAGTTGTTTGTCGAGGGCGCCGAGGGGTTCGTCCATCAGCACCAGTTGCGGTTCGAACACCAGCGCGCGGGCCAGGGCCACCCGCTGTTGCTGGCCGCCAGACAGTTGCGCCGGGTAGCGCTGGGCGAAGGCATCGAGCTGGACCATGCTCAGCACGCGTTTGACCCGCTCGCTGATATCGGTCTTGCTCAAGCCACGTACCGACAGCGGGAACGCCAGGTTCTCGGCCACGGTCATGTGCGGGAACAGCGCGTAGTTCTGAAACACCATGCCGATGTCGCGCTTGTGCGGCGGCACGTTGTTGATGGAACGCCCGGCCAGCAGGATCTCGCCGGCAGTCGGCGTCTCGAAACCGGCGAGCATCATCAGGCTGGTGGTCTTGCCCGAACCGGACGGCCCGAGCAGGGTGAGGAACTCGCCCTTGCGAATCTCCAGGTTGAGGTCTTTGACGATCAGGTTCTCGCCGTCGTAGCTCTTCTGCACGCCACGAAAGCTGACCAGCACATCATTTGAATCCACCTCGCTCATACCCGCACCTTTGTATTTTGGACTGCTGTGGCACAAGCGTAGTCCAGGCGCGAGGCCCCGGAAATCGGGGGCCAGGAGAGAATCGCATCAGCCGGATGGAAGGTTCGGGGTAGGGATTGCCCTACACGGATGGCGGGGATGGGACAGGACTGCTACGCGTGACGAGCCGCAAGCAGCAAGAATGGGCGTGGCGGTATTTTTGCGGTGTCGTTATTGGGCATGCCGCCTGCCTCTGATCGTTCCCACGCTCCGCGTGAGAATGCAGCCTGGGACGCTCTGCGTCCCAAAGCGTGACGCAGAGCGTCACAAGAGGCGTTACCACGCGGAGCGTGGGAACGATCAATGGGGTTACAAGAGTTTATGTTCCATGGCGTACTTCACCAACTCAGCCAATGACGTGATATTGAGCTTTTGCATCAACCGCGCCTTGTGGGTGCTGATGGTCTTGCTGCTCAGCGCCAGTTGCTGGGCGATGTCATTGACGTTGGCACCCTGGGCCAAACGCTCGAACACCGAGAACTCGCGCTCCGACAGCAACGAATGCAGCGGCCGCGCATCGGTAAGGCCGACTTCAAAGACCATGCGGTCGGCCAAGTCCGGGTCGATATAACGCCCGCCCGCCGCGACCTTGCGAATCGCCGTCAACAACAGCGCCGGGTCACTGTCCTTGGTGGCATACCCCGCCGCGCCGACCTTAAGGGCACGGGCGGCCATTTGCGCCTCATCGTGCATCGACAACACCAGGATCGCCGGCGGATGGCTCAGTGCACGGATACGCGCAATGGCTTCCAGGCCGTTCACGCCGGGCATCGAGATATCCAGCAACACCACCTCGCACTGCACATGGCGCAAGGTCTCGAGCAACTGCTCGCCATTGCTGGCCTCACCGACCACCAGCAGGTCTTTGGCCAGGCCGATCAATTGCTTGATGCCTTCACGAACAATGGTGTGGTCTTCGGCTACCAATACGCGAATCACAGGGGCTTCCTCTTAGGGTTATGCATCCAACGGCACCGTGACACTCAAGGTGGTGCCCTCCCCCGGTTCGCTGTGCAGGCTCAATTGCCCGCCCATCATCAGCACCCGCTCGCGCATGCCGACGACGCCAAAGGACACCGGGCGGCCCTGGGTCTCGACGAAACCGATGCCATCATCGCTGATGGTCAGCCGCAGGTCGGCGCCCTCCACGCTCAAGGTCAGCTCGACAGTATGCGCCTGGGCGTGGCGCATCACATTGGTCAGCGCCTCCTGCAGGATACGGAACAGGCCAATGGCCTTGGCATCGCTGAGGGCCGGCAGGTTATCCGGGACTTGGACCAGGCAAGGGATTTGTGTGCGGGCTTCAAAGCGGCGGGCCTGCCACTCGATGGCCGAGGCAATGCCGGCGTCGAGAATCGGCGGGCGCAGCGCGGTGGCCACATCCCGGACAAGCTGGAACAACTGGGCAATCAGGCGTTTCATGCTGTGCAAGCGCTCGTTCAGGCCCGGGTCCAGTTGCGCGTAGGCCAACTCGCACATCGAGGTTTCCAGCTTGAGCACCGTGAGCATCTGCCCAAGCTCATCGTGCACTTCACGGGCGATACGCGCCTTTTCTTCTTCGCGCACGGTTTCCAGGTGGGCCGAGAGTTCGCGCAATTGTGTTTCGCTTTGCAGTAAGGCGGCCACGTAACGACGGCGCTCGGTAACGTCGTTGAGATAAACCACCAAGTATTCGCCGTCGGCAAAACGCAGAAAGCTCAACGACACATCGGCCGGCAGGATGCTGCCGTCGGCGCGTACGCAATCAGCGGCGAAGGTTTGCGGGCCTTCTTCGCTGGCACGCGCGCGTTTCCAAAGGTTGAGCCAGCGGTCCATGTTCAAGGTCGGGTCGAAATCGATCAGCGGCCGCTCGATCAACGCGCCCGCGCCGTAGCCCAGCATGGTCTCGGCGGCATGGTTGGCGTAACGCACATGGCTGTCCCAATTGACCCACAGGATGCCGACCGTGCTTTGATCGATGGAGAACTGCGTCAACCGCAAGGCCTCGGCACCGGCGGCGCGCGCGGCGCTTTCTTCGCGGGCGGCCAGCAAACTGTGCTCCAGCACACGCTGGTGACGACGCTGCCAAAACACCACCGCGAGGCTGGCGAGCAAGAACATCGCCAGGAGCAGGCTGAGGTTTTGCCACAGCCCCGGCGATTCGGTCAGCCGCGGGTATTTGGGTTGCAGCCAGCGGCTGTGCAGTTGGTCAAGGTCGCGGGCAGGTATCGCGCGCAAAGCGCTTTGCATGATGCTCGCCAGTTCTGGCCACTCACGACGGGTGGCCACGCGCAGCAGTTGCGGCAGGCCGATATCGCCGACCACCGCCAGCCCGGCAAACTCCGCCTCACCGGACAACCGGCTCAACTGCGCCTCATCGACCACGGCATAACGCGCCTGCTGGCTCACCAACAATTGCAGCGCCTGGCGCTCCATGGGCACGCCTTGCAGGTTGAGGTTGGGATAATTGCTGCGCAGGTAATCGGCGACCGCGCTGGGCATGCGCACGGCCACGCGGGACAACTCGTCGAGTTTCTCCAGCTCCACCGCGCCACCGCCGTCGCGGAAACCCACAATATGCTGGGGCACGCGCATATAAGGGTCGCTGAATAACCACAGGCGCAAGCCGGCCGGGGTTTGCTGCAGACCGGGAGCAATATCCACCGCGCCGTCGCGCACAGCGGCTTCCAGTTGCTCCTGGTTGGGAAAGTTGCGCCAGGTCAGTTCGATATTCAGCGCCTTGGCCAGCCACTGCATCAACTCGACATTGGCCCCGGACAAGCGCTGCAGGCGCCGATCGTATTGCGCGTACGGCGCCTGCAATACCAGGCCCACGCGCAATTCCGAATGCTCGGCCAGCCATTCACGCTGCTGCGCATTGAGCTGCGCCTGGGGTGCGACAGGCGCAGGCGCGGCATTCGCCATCAAGGCAAAGCACAAACCGCCGATAACCAGCAGACAGCGAAAACCCATGATCCACGTCTCACATCACTGACAAACACTGACCAACCCATTAGGCTGCTGGAATCACTTCTGGCCGGGAATTAACGATGCCCTTTATCCACCGTTCGGCACTGCCAGCATTGTGCCTGTCGCTGCTATTTACCAGCGCCTTTTCTGTTCAAGCCGCCGACGCCCCTGCACCCGCCGCCGAAAAACCGGTTGAACGCCAACCCCTGCCCGAGCGCAGCCAGGAAGAAGCCAGCGCCCTGGAGCGCCAGGTTCCGCAACAGGAACAGCAACAATTGCAGGCCGGCAGCGATTCATTCCTGGCCTTGTGGAAACCGGCCAACAGCGCCGAGCCCGAAGGCGTGGTGATTATCGTGCCGGGCGCCGGTGAAAGTGCTGACTGGCCGCAAGCAATCGCACCGTTGCGGCGCAAATTGCCCGATGCCAACTGGGGCACGCTGAGCCTGTCGCTGCCGGACGTGAACGTCGACACCTTGCCGCCGCGCGTCATGGAATCGCCCAAGGCTGCCGTCGACACCAGCAGTAAAGACGGCAGCACCGCCGCCAAACCTATCGAACAGGCCGCGAGCGCCGAAGCCGAGGGCACCGACCCGGCGGTAGTGCCGGGCGCCGATGAACAGGACAAGACCGACGCCAAGCGCATCTTCGACCGGATCGACGCCGCCGTCGCCTTTGCCCAGACCCAGAGCGCACGCAGTGTGGTGCTGCTCGGCCATGGCACGGGCGCCTGGTGGGCCGCGCGCTACCTGAGCGAGAAACAACCGTCCCAGGTGCAGAAGTTGGTCATGGTAGCCGGCAAGACGCCAGCGGCCCGGCAGCCGGACCTGCAACAACTGGCGCCCGCGCTGAAAGTGCCGACGGCGGATGTTTTCTACCAAGACGCCGCCCTGGAGCGCAAAAACGCACTGGCGCGCGCCCAGGCCGCCAAGCGTGGCAAGAATGAAGGTTATAAGCAGGTGTCTCTCAAGACCTTGCCCGGCAACAGTGCTGCCGAGCAGGAGCAATTGTATCGGCGGATTCGCGGGTGGTTGAGTCCGCAGACTGCTGCTGAGTAACCTTGATCTGATAACCCAATCAACTGTGGGAGCTGGCTTGCCTGCGATAGCGGGCTGTCAGTGACAACTGTTTAGCTGACACACCGCTATCGCAGGCAAGCCAGCTCCCACACGAATGGAGTTGGCAACTCAGGATTTGTGCTGGCTAGCGAAAATCCCGGCGCTCGCGAATCAACGCGTAGGCGTTATGCAACTCGCGGGTTCGCTCGGTCGCCTCGCGCACCTGTGCGGGGCTGGCACCCGTGCCGGCAATCTTGTCCGGGTGGTGGCGGCTGAGCAGGCGGCGATAGGCACGCTTGATAACTGTCGGCTCGCTGGTCGACGTCACCCCCAGGATTCGCATTGCGTCCTGATAGGCACCCGCACGATTAGCCAATGGTTTGCGCTCCTGCACGTAGTCGGCAGCCAACGCCTGAAGCTGTTGCGGCGTCCAGCCCAGCCACTTGCCCCACGACTCGATCAAGTCGCGCTCGGCGTTATCCGCCTTGCCGTCCGCCCAGGCCATGCGCCAACAGGCGCGCAACACACCTTCCGCCGCATGGGGTTGAGCCTTGAGCACCCGCAGATAAGTACGCACCCGGTCGGAACCGGATTTACCGCGATTGAACGCGATAATTGCCCGGCGCTGGGCGGACTCGGTCATATCCAGCGAGCGCATTTCCTGGCGTGCCTGCTGGATATGCCCGTCCACGACCCGGCCATTACTCTTGGCCAGGCGCCCCAACAGCACGAACAGCAATTCGTCGTTGCGCAGCGCCGGGCGCCCGCCCAAGCGCTCGCGCAATTGCGCCCAGCTTTGCAATTGAAGGCGGCGATCCAGTGCCTGCCCCAGCAATGCGCCCAACAAGGCCCCCGGAATACTGGCAATGGCAAAGCCAGCCCCGGCACCAATCAGTGTCCCTGGCCACAACATCTTAGTGCCCCGCAGTCAGCAAGGTTTCAACCCGCGCCAGACGCTCCAGCGTGCCGACATCAATCCAGCGTCCCGTCATGTGCTCTCCCGTTACCAGACCTTTGGCCATGGCCTCCCGCAACAGCGGCGCCAGTTTGAAGGCACCGGCGCTGCAACCCGCGAACAGCTGGGGGTCGAGCACTGAAATGCCACTGAAGGTCAGGTTATCGGCACCGGGCGCGGCATCATGAAGCAAGCCGTCGCTCAAGTAGAAGTCGCCGCCTGTAGGCGCGTGGTCAGGCATGTCGACCATGACCAAGTGAGCAAGCCCTTGCAGCGGCTTGTGACGCAGGCTGGCAAAGTCAAAGTCCGTCCAGATGTCGCCATTAACCAGCAGGAAGGGTTCGTCGCCCAGCAACGGCAGCGCCTTGAAAATCCCGCCACCGGTTTCCAGCGGCTCGCCTTCGGCCGAATACTGGATGCGCAGGCCAAACTGCGCGCCGTCGCCCAGGTAGCTTTCGATCTGCTGGCCGAGCCAGGCATGGTTGATCACGATCTCGCTGAAGCCGGCCTTTGCCAGCGCTTCAAGGTGATACTCGATCAGCCGCTTGCCGCCCGCCTGCACCAGCGGCTTGGGCGTGTGCAGCGTGAGCGGGCGCATCCGCTCGCCCTTGCCGGCCGCCAGGATCATGGCCTTCATACGCCAGCCTCGACCGGTTGGCGCAGGCTGGCAAGCAGTTCGCCCAGCTCAGCCAGCTCAGGGCGGTCTGCCAGTACCGCCTCTATATAAGCAAAGAAGCGCGGCACGTCGGCCAGGTAGCGTGGCTTGCCGTCGCGATGGCAGATGCGCGCAAAAATGCCGATTACCTTGAGGTGACGCTGCACGCCCATCAGGTCGCTCGCGCGCTGGAACTCTGCAAAATCGGCCTGCACCGGAATACCCAGCTGCCCGGCACGCTCCCAGTAGCCGCGCTGCCATTCCCGCACGCGCGCCTTGGGCCAGCTGAGGAATGCATCCTTGAACAGGCAAGTGATGTCGTAGGTGACGGGGCCGTAGACCGCATCCTGGAAGTCCAGCACGCCCGGGTTCGGTTCGCTGATCATCAGGTTGCGCGGCATATAGTCGCGATGCACCAGCACTTTGGGCTGGGCCAGGGCGCTGTCGATCAAGTGATCGCTGACGCGCTGCCACAAGGCTTGCTGCTGTGCATCAAACTCGATACCCAAATGCCGGCGAACGTACCATTCCGGAAACAGTTCCAGCTCACGGCGCAACAAGGCGACGTCGTAGCTGGGCAGCGGCGTGTCCATCGGCAATTGCTGAAAAGCCAGCAGCGCGTCGATGGCATCGGCAAACAATTGATCGGCGTTTTGCTCGTCAATCACGTCCAGATAGGTTTTTCTGCCCAGGTCATTGAGCAAAAGAAAGCCGCGCGGCAAATCTTCTGCATAAATTTTTGGCACATTTATTCCTGATTTCGCGAGTAAATCAGCGATATCGACGAAAGGTTTGCAGTTTTCCTGGGGGGGTGGCGCGTCCATTACGACGAAACTTCGGCCACCGCCTTCCCACCGAAAGTAACGCCTGAAACTCGCGTCGCTGCTGGCTGCGGTCAATGTGGCCGGTGGTACGGCACCCCAGTCCTGAGCGTTGAAAAGGATCGGCAACTGCTCATCCAGCCAGACTTTCAGCTGTTGTAAACGTAGATCTTGCTCGGGCATTACAAGGGTCTCCGACGGCGCTAGCCGTCAAGCGGGTCATGCTTTATTATCACGCATCTTTTTCAGACCATCGAGAGGCGTGCGGCCCAAACCGCGGGCAGATGGCACGCAGGAAGCCCGGACTAATAAGATGGCATTGAAATCCCCCGCGTTTCGTAGAAAATTTCCGTTGCTGGTAACCGGCAGTCTGCTGGCCATGCAACCTTTCGCCACCTCATTCGTGGTCGCCGCGGAACAGTATGACTGCTCAGTCTCTGCTTCGGGTGCCTGGGATTGCGCGCCAAAAACCGCCGCAGCCCCGTTGCCACCACGCCCGGTGCATGACGGCGCAGCCGTCAGCTCGGCCAACAGCACGGCGCAAGCCGAGGCTGGCGGCAGCGCCGAGGCCGAGCCGAAAACCGCGCTGGTCACCGACGCCAAGGGCCGAGGCCTGCGTTCGCGCAGCGCCGACTACAGCCACTTGGACTGGGTGCCTCGCGAGAAGCTGACCGCAGCCCAGTTGGCTGAGACCGGTCCTTATTGCTCGGGTTCGTACATCGAACCGATGCGTCCTGGCATGAACGACAAGACGAACAAGAGCGATGCGCCGACCTTCATCGGTGCCAAGGCCTCTCGTTACGAGCAGGAACAGCAAATCGCAACCCTGGCCGGTGACGTCGTCATGCGCCAGGGCAGCATGCAGCTGGAATCCCAGGAAGCCAGCCTGTATCAGGCCGAAAACCGTGGCGAGCTGAACGGCAACGTCCGTCTGCGCGACAACGGCGCCCTGATCGTCGGTGACCATGCCGAGGTCCAGCTCGATACTGGCGCCGCCCAGATCGACAACGCCGAATACGTGCTGCACAAGTCGCGTATCCGCGGTAACGCGCTGTACGCCAAGCGTGCCGAGAACGCGATCATCCGTCTCAAGGACGGTACGTACACCACCTGCGAGCCGGACAGCAACGCCTGGCAGCTCAAGGGCAACAACATCACGTTGAACCCGGCCACCGGTTTCGGTACGGCGACCAACGCGACGTTGCGGATCAAGAACATTCCGATCCTCTACACCCCGTACATCTATTTCCCGATCGACGACCGTCGTCAGTCCGGCTTCCTGCCGCCGAGCTTCAGCACCGGCAGCGAAACCGGCTTCACGCTGGTAACGCCGTACTACTTCAACCTGGCACCGAACTACGACGCCACGTTGTACCCGCAGTACATGACCAAGCGCGGTTTGTTGATGGAAGGCGAATTCCGCTACCTCACCAAGTCCAGCGAAGGCCAGTTCGGCGGCGCGTACCTGAACGACGACAGCAACGAGCGGGAAAAACAGACCGACTACGAAAAAACTCGCTACATGCTCAACTGGCAGCATAAGGGCGGGCTGGATTCGCGTCTGTCGACCCAGGTCGACTACACCAAGATCAGCGATCCTTACTACTTCCAGGACCTGAAGTCCTACCAGGAAGGCATTCAGACCCAGGACTTCGTCAACCAGCAGGGCTCCGTGACCTATCGCGGCGACTCCTACCAGGCGCGCCTGAACCTTCAGGCTTACCAACTGGCGACGATTTCCCAGATCACCCCGTATAACCGGCTACCGCAGATCACCTTCAACGGGATGCTGCCGTACCATCCGGGTGGCGTGAACTTCACCTATGAAACAGAAGCTGTGCGCTTTGATCGGGACCTGGAAAATGGCACGTTCACCGATGAGAACGGCCTTGTGTCGCCGCGGTTGGACACCTACGTTACCGGCTTGACCCGTGCAAACGGTACTCGCCTGAACGTCGCGCCTGCCGTCGAATACCCGATGAACTGGACCTACGGTTTTATTACGCCGAAGCTCAAGTACGTTTACACCAAGTACGATCTTGACCTTGATACCAAGGGCAAGAACGACATCATCGCGCAACAGGCGGCAGCAGTCGCAGCGGGCACTCAATACGCCGGTGGCGATTTCAAGAGTTCTCAAGACCGCGCAGTCCCAATCGCCAGCGTAGACAGCGGCCTGTACTTCGACCGCAATACCAACTGGTTCGGTAAAGACTATCGCCAAACCTTGGAACCGCGCGCCTTCTACCTCTATGTCCCGAACAAGGACCAGAGTGATATTCCGGTATTCGACACCAGTGAATACTCGTTCAGCTACGCTTCGCTGTTCCGTGACAACCGCTTCAGCGGCAACGACCGGATCGGCGACGAGAACAAGCTCTCGCTGGGCTTGACCAGTCGCTGGATCGAAGAAAACGGCTTTGAGCGTCAGCGCGTTGCTATCGGCCAGGCGGTGTACTTCAAGGATCGCCAGGTTCAACTGCCGGGCATCCTCGCGTCCGACCGTGCCGATGCACAGTCTGATGTGTCGCCTGTCGCCCTGGACTACGAGTTCCGTTTCAACCGCGACTGGCGTGCCACTGCCGATTACAACTGGGACACCGAGGAACACAGTCCTCGTTCCGGCAGCGCCATGCTGCACTACCAGCCGGAAGACAACCCGAACAAGATCATCAACGTCGGCTACCGCTATCGTAACGACCAGGTTGTCTACAACCAACTGACCGGCAAATGGCAGTTCGGTGGTGACTACGGTCAACCGGGCGATCCGAACTTCGTGAAGGATTACTACAAAATCCAGCAACACGACTTCTCGATGATGTGGCCGATCATTCCTCAATGGAACCTGATCACCCGCTGGCAGTATGACTATGCTCGCAACCGTACCCTGGAAGCCTTCGGTGGTTTCGAGTACGACAACTGCTGCTGGAAACTGCGCGTCATCAACCGTTACTGGGTTTCCAACGACGAATACAGCCAGATCGCCCCGCTTAACGAAAAGGGTGACCACGGGCTCTTCTTCCAGATCGTCCTCAAAGGACTCGGCGGCCTGACCGGCGCCAAGGTAGAGAGCTTCCTCGACAAAGGCATTGAAGGTTATCGTGAACGTGAAGACAAAGCTTTCTGATTGCTTGCGCCCACTAGTGCTGGGCGCGCTGTTCCTGGGGACCGCATCGGCACACGCTGCGGTTCAACAGCTGGACAAGGTAGTGGCCATCGTCGATAACGATGTGATCATGCAGAGCCAACTGGACCAACGGGTCAAGGAAGTTCAGCAGACCATCGCCAAGCGTGGCGGCGGCGTGCCGCCTACCAGCGTGCTGGACCCACAGGTCCTGGAACGCCTGATCGTCGAAAACCTGCAACTGCAGATCGGCGATCGTTCCGGCATCCGTATTTCGGACGAAGAACTGAACCAGGCCGTTGGCACCATCGCTCAACGTAACAACATGAGCATTGACCAGTTCCGCGCCGCCCTGGCCCACGACGGCCTGTCCTATGAGGACGCCCGTGACCAGATCCGCCGTGAAATGATCATCAGCCGTGTGCGTCAGCGCCGTGTGGCCGAACGGGTTCAGGTTTCCGAGCAGGAAGTGAAGAACTTCCTGGCTTCGGATTTGGGCAAGATGCAGCTTTCCGAAGAACTGCACTTGGCCAACATCCTGATTCCGACACCGGACAGCGCCAACGCCGAGCAGCTCAATGCAGCCGCCGCAAAAACCCAGGCCGTTTATGACCGCCTGAAAGCCGGTGCTGACTTTGCCCAGACAGCAATTGCCGTTTCCGGCAGTGACAACGCGTTGGACGGCGGTGACATGGGCTGGCGTAAAGCTGCTCAATTGCCACCTCCGTTTGACCGCGAGCTGAGCGCCATGCAGCCAGGTGAAATCACCCAGCCAGCACGCACGCCAGGCGGTTTCATCATCCTCAAGCTGCTGGAAAAACGTGGCGGCGAGACCTCGCTGAAAGACGAAGTGCATGTTCGTCACATCCTGGTCAAACCGAGCGAAATCCGTACCGAGGCGCAAACCAAGGAGCTGGCCCAGAAGATCTATGACCGCATCGAAGGCGGTGAAGACTTCGCAACCCTGGCCAAGAGCTTCTCGGAAGACCCGGGTTCGGCTCTCAACGGTGGCGACCTGAACTGGATCGACCCGAAAGCCTTGGTGCCTGAGTTCCAGCAAGTGATGGCCGATACGCCGCAAGGCGTGCTGTCCAAGCCGTTCAAGACGCAATATGGCTGGCATGTACTGGAAGTTCTTGGTCGCCGCGCGACTGACAACACCACTCAGGCCCGCGAGCAACAAGCACTGACCGTGTTGCGTAACCGCAAATACGATGAAGAGCTGCAAACCTGGTTGCGTCAGATCCGTGACGAAGCCTACGTAGAAAACAAGCTGCCAGGCGCCGAGCAAACAGGCACCGACCAGGCAGCACAGTGAAACCCCAGCGTTTCGCGGTAACACCCGGCGAGCCGGCCGGCATTGGTCCAGACCTGTGCCTGCTGCTCGCCTCGCAGCCTCAGCCACACCCCCTGATTGCCATTACCAGCCGCGACCTGCTCCTTGAGCGGGCCGCGCAGTTGGGTGTGGCCGTCAACCTGCTGGACGTGGCGCCGGGCAACTGGCCCGACCTGCCTGCACCGGCCGGCAGCCTGTATGTGTGGCACACCCCACTGGCGGCCAAGGTGGTTGCCGGGCAACTGAACAAAGCCAATGCGGCCTTTGTGCTGCAAACCTTGACCCGTGCGGGCCAGGGCTGCATCGACGGCGACTTCGCCGGCATGATTACCGCCCCGGTACACAAAGGTGTGATCAACGAATCCGGCATCGCCTTTTCCGGGCATACCGAATTCCTCGCCGAGCTGACCAATACCGCCCAAGTGGTGATGATGCTGGCCACGCGCGGCCTGCGGGTTGCCCTGGTGACCACGCACCTGCCGTTGCGCGATATCGCCGATGCCATTACCGCCGAGCGCGTGGAGCGCGTCACGCGCATCCTGCACAGCGACCTGCAACAGAAATTCGGCATTGCCCAACCGCGCATCCTGGTCTGCGGGCTTAACCCGCACGCCGGTGAAGGCGGCCATTTGGGCCATGAAGAAATCGACATCATTGAACCGACATTAGAGCGTCTGCGCCAAGAAGGCATGGACCTGCGTGGCCCACTGCCTGCGGACACTCTGTTTACCCCCAAGTATCTGGAGCACTGCGACGCAGTGCTGGCGATGTACCATGACCAGGGGCTGCCCGTGCTGAAATACAAAGGCTTCGGCGCCGCAGTCAACGTGACACTGGGCCTGCCGATCATCCGCACCTCCGTCGACCATGGCACTGCCCTGGACCTGGCGGGCAGCGGCAAGATCGATACCGGCAGCCTGCACGTGGCCCTGGAAACCGCCTATCAGATGGCCGAGACCCGTATATGACTGAGCATTACCAACACCGGGCGCGCAAGCGCTTCGGGCAAAACTTCCTGCACGACGCTGGCGTAATCGACCGTATCCTGCGCTCCATCCACGCCAAGCCCGAAGACCGCCTGCTGGAAATCGGCCCGGGCCAGGGCGCCTTGACCCAAGGCCTGCTGGCCAGTGGCGGGCAGCTTGATGTCGTTGAGCTGGACAAGGACCTGATCCCGATCCTCAACCAGCAGTTTGCCGACAAACCCAATTTCAACCTGCACCAGGGCGATGCGCTGAAGTTCGACTTCAACAGCCTCAATGCCGCGCCCAACAGCCTGCGGGTAGTCGGTAACCTGCCTTACAACATCTCCACGCCGCTGATTTTCCACCTGCTGAATAACGCAGGGATCATCCGCGACATGCACTTCATGCTGCAAAAAGAGGTGGTTGAGCGTTTGGCGGCAGGCCCTGGCGGTGGCGATTGGGGCCGCCTGTCGATCATGGTTCAGTACCATTGCCGCGTAGAGCACCTGTTCAACGTCGGCCCGGGCGCTTTCAACCCGCCGCCGAAGGTCGACTCGGCCATCGTGCGTCTGGTGCCTCACGCTGTGTTGCCGCACCCGGCCAAGGATCACAAGTTGCTCGAGCGCGTGGTGCGCGAAGCGTTCAACCAACGCCGCAAGACCCTGCGCAATACGCTCAAGGCGCTGCTGAGCAACGCTGAAATCGAAGCCGCCGGCGTCGATGGCAGCCTACGCCCCGAGCAACTGGACCTGGCCGCGTTTGTACGCCTGGCTGACCAGCTCGCCATCCAGCCTGCGCCAGCCGCGGACTGAAGCCTGCCAAGCATGGGCCAGACAGCATGTCTGGCCTAGTGCCCTGCTGATGGCCTAGACTGATCCGCATCTGCTGTCCTCCGCTTTTGCTTTTAAGGCCTCTTGCATGTCCGATCCTCGCTACCAGATCGACGTCAGCGTCGTCACCCGCTTCCTCGCGGACCAATCGCAACCCGAACAAAACCGTTTCGCCTTTGCCTACACCATCACGGTGAAGAACAACGGGCAGGTGCCGGCCAAGCTACTGTCGCGCCATTGGGTGATCACCGACGGTGACGGCCAAGTCGAGGAAGTGCGCGGTGCCGGCGTGGTTGGCCAGCAACCGTTGATCGCCCCCGGCAAAAGCCACACCTACAGCAGCGGCACCGTGATGACTTCGCGCGTCGGCAACATGCAAGGCAGCTATCAGATGCTCGCCGACGACGGTAAACATTTCGACGCCATCATCGCGCCCTTCCGCCTCGCGGTGCCTGGAGCCCTGCACTGATGGCGACCTATGCGGTCGGCGACCTGCAAGGCTGCCTGGAGCCTCTCAAGTGCCTGCTCGAGCGGGTTGCCTTCAACCCGGCCAGCGACCGCCTGTGGTTAGTGGGCGACTTGGTCAATCGCGGCCCCGAGTCTCTGGAGACCCTGCGCTACTTATATAGCCTGCGCGATTCGCTGGTGTGCGTACTGGGCAACCATGACCTGCATCTGCTGGCCGCCGGCAATAACATCGAGCGCCTGAAAAAGGGCGACACCCTGCGCGAGATCCTTGAAGCGCCGGATCGCGCCGAGCTGCTTGAGTGGCTGCGCCAGCACAAGCTCATGCATTACGACGAAGGCCGCAACATGGCCCTCGTCCACGCTGGCATCCCGCCGCAGTGGACGCTGAAGAAAGCCCTCAAGTGCGCCGCCGAAGTCGAGAGCGCCCTGGCCGATGACAACCTGTACACCGCCTACCTCGACGGCATGTATGGCAACGAGCCGGTCAAGTGGGACAACGACCTCACCGGCGTGGCCCGCCTGCGCGTGATCACCAACTACTTCACGCGCATGCGTTTCTGCACCGCCGAGGGCAAGCTGGACCTCAAGAGCAAGGAAGGCGCCGACACCGCGCTGCCCGGCTACAAGCCCTGGTTCGCGCACAAGGAACGCAAGACCCGTGACACGAAGATTATTTTCGGCCACTGGGCGGCCCTTGAGGGCAAGTGCGATGAGCCCGGTGTATTCGCCCTCGACACCGGCTGCGTGTGGGGCGCCAGCATGACCCTGATGAACATCGACACCGGCGAGCGCCTGAGCTGCCAGTGCGAATCCCCCCTTTCTGTGACACTGCCGGCCGCCAAGCCCTAGGAGCCCGCCATGAGCGAATTCAAACGTATCCCTCCCGAACAAGCCCTGGCCCTGCGCGAAAAAGGCGCTGTGGTGGTCGACATCCGCGACCCTCAGGCTCACGCCGCCAGTCACATCACTGGCGCGCAACATCTGGACAACCACAACATTGCCGACTTCATCCGCGCCGCCGACCTCGACGCGCCGGTGATCGTCGCCTGCTACCACGGCAACTCCAGCCAGAGCGCGGCGGCCTATCTGATCAGCCAGGGCTTCTCCGACGTGTATAGCCTGGACGGCGGCTTTGAGCTGTGGCGCGCGACCTATCCTGCAGAAATTGCCTCAAGCGATTCGCAATAATTTTTTTCACACCCCGCTACCCCGCGTGACGCTTGGGCTCGCGCCGTTTCTGACGAACGGCGCAGCCAAACTAATTACGTATCCCGCCTTGACCTCCCCGATTCCGAACTATCCTTAAGCGCAGGCCATCCGAATCAGGGGAGAGCCGGTACACCGGCGTGCGGGTCATCGGTAGCGTTTCAGGGTGTTTGGGGGGAAAACGGCCATTGGTTGATCACCAATGACTGCCAGCATCGACTGATTGACCCGGCGTCGGCTCCACGTATCGAGCGAGGTGACGACGTCATGAGTATCTTTAGCCACTTCCAACAACGCTTCGCGTCCACACAGCAGGAAGAACTCACGCTGCAAGAGTATCTCGAGCTGTGCAAACAGGACCGCAGCACCTACGCGTCTGCCGCCGAACGCCTACTCTTGGCGATTGGTGAGCCGGAGCTGGTGGAAACCGCCAATAATTCGCGCCTGTCGCGAATATTTTCCAACAAGGTGATCCGCCGCTACCCGGCCTTTGAAGACTTCCACGGCATGGAAGAATGCATTGACCAGATCGTCTCCTACTTCCGCCATGCCGCCCAAGGCCTGGAAGAGAAGAAACAAATTCTCTACCTGCTCGGCCCCGTCGGCGGCGGTAAATCGTCCCTGGCTGAAAAACTCAAACAACTGATCGAGAAGGTGCCCTTCTACGCCATCAAGGGCTCGCCGGTGTTCGAGTCGCCCTTGGGGCTGTTCAACGCCACGGAAGATGGCGCGATCCTCGAAGAAGACTTCGGCATCCCACGGCGCTACCTCAATACCATCATGTCGCCCTGGGCCACCAAGCGCCTGGCCGAGTTTGGCGGGGATATCAGCCAGTTCCGCGTGGTGAAACTCTACCCGTCGATTCTCAACCAGATCGGCGTGGCAAAAACCGAACCGGGCGATGAAAACAACCAGGATATTTCGGCGCTGGTGGGTAAGGTCGATATCCGCAAACTCGAAGAATTCCCACAGAACGACGCCGACGCCTACAGCTACTCGGGCGCGCTGTGCCGGGCCAACCAGGGCCTGATGGAGTTTGTGGAGATGTTCAAGGCACCGATCAAGGTGCTGCACCCACTGCTCACCGCCACCCAGGAAGGCAACTACAACAGTACCGAAGGCCTGGGCGCGATTCCGTTCACCGGGATCCTGCTGGCCCACTCCAACGAATCGGAATGGCACACCTTCCGTAACAACAAGAACAACGAAGCGTTCATCGACCGGATCTACATCGTCAAGGTGCCGTACTGCCTGCGGGTCAGCGATGAGATCAAGATCTACGACAAGTTGCTGTTCAACAGCTCCCTGGCCAAGGCTCACTGCGCGCCTGACACCTTGAAGATGCTCGCTCAGTTCACCGTGCTGTCGCGGCTCAAGGAGCCGGAGAACTCGAACATCTATTCGAAGATGCGCGTCTACGACGGCGAAAACCTCAAGGACACCGATCCCAAGGCCAAGTCGATTCAGGAATACCGCGACACCGCTGGCGTTGACGAGGGCATGAACGGCCTGTCCACACGTTTTGCGTTCAAGATTCTCTCCAAGGTATTCAACTTCGACCCGCACGAAATTGCGGCCAACCCGGTGCACCTGCTGTATGTGCTGGAGCAGCAGATCGAACAGGAACAGTTCCAGGCCGAAACCCGCGAGCGCTACCTGCGCTTCCTCAAAGAGTACCTGGCGCCGCGCTACATCGAGTTTATCGGCAAGGAAATACAGACTGCGTACCTGGAGTCCTACAGCGAGTACGGCCAGAACATCTTCGACCGCTACGTGCTGTACGCCGACTTCTGGATTCAGGATCAGGAATACCGCGACCCGGAAACCGGCGAGATCCTCAACCGCGTGGCCCTCAACGAGGAGCTGGAGAAAATCGAGAAACCGGCCGGCATCAGTAATCCGAAGGATTTCCGCAACGAAATCGTCAACTTCGTACTGCGCGCCCGCGCCAACAACAACGGCAAGAACCCTACCTGGCTCAGCTACGAGAAGCTGCGGGTGGTCATCGAGAAGAAAATGTTCTCCAACACCGAGGATCTGCTGCCGGTCATCAGCTTCAACGCCAAGGCCAGCAAGGAAGATCAGCAAAAACACAACGACTTCGTTACTCGAATGGTCGAGCGCGGCTACACCGACAAACAGGTACGGCTGCTCTCCGAGTGGTATCTGCGGGTTCGTAAATCACAGTAAGGCAGCGACAGGCGTGCGCTGCCGGGCCCTTGGCCTGGCAGCTGACCGCTTGTCTCTAAGCTTCCAGCTCGCGGCTTGAAGCTTGTAACGTGAAGCTGCCCGGAGGGCTCCCCATGAGCTATGTGATCGACCGACGCCTCAATGGCAAGAACAAGAGTACGGTAAACCGTCAGCGTTTCCTGCGGCGCTACCGTGACCACATCAAAAAGGCGGTTGAAGAGGCCGTCAGCCGCCGCTCCATCACCGACATGGAGCATGGCGAACAAATCAGCATTCCCGGGCGCGACATCGACGAACCGGTGCTGCACCACGGCCGGGGCGGCAAACAGACCGTCGTGCACCCAGGCAACAAGGAATTCACCACCGGCGAACACATCCAGCGCCCGCAAGGCGGTGGCGGTGGTAAAGGCCCTGGCAAGGCGGGTAATTCCGGTGAGGGCATGGATGAGTTCGTGTTCCAGATCACCCAGGAAGAATTCCTCGAATTCATGTTCGAAGACCTGGAACTGCCCAACCTGGTCAAACGTAACCTGACCGGCACCGACACCTTCAAGACTGTCCGTGCCGGGATCAGCAACGAGGGCAACCCGTCGCGGATCAATATCATCCGCACCCTGCGCTCGGCCCATGCCCGGCGTATTGCCCTGTCGGGCAGCAGCCGTGCCAAACTGAAGCAGGCCAAGGAAGAGTTGGCGCGTTTGAAGCGCGAAGAGCCGGACAACTTCGGCGATATCCAGGAAATCGAGGCAGAAATCGAAAAACTCAGCGCGCGGATTCACCGCGTGCCGTTCCTCGACACCTTCGACCTGAAATACAACCTGCTGGTCAAACAACCCAACCCAAGCTCCAAGGCCGTGATGTTCTGCCTGATGGACGTGTCCGGCTCGATGACCCAGGCCACCAAGGACATCGCCAAGCGCTTCTTCATCCTGCTGTACCTGTTTCTGAAGCGGAACTACGACAAGATCGACGTAGTGTTTATCCGCCATCACACCAGCGCCCGAGAAGTGGATGAAGAGGAGTTCTTTTACTCGCGGGAAACCGGCGGCACCATCGTGTCCAGCGCGCTGAAACTGATGCAGGAAATCATGGCCGAACGCTACCCGGCCAATGAGTGGAACATTTACGCGGCTCAGGCTTCCGACGGCGACAACTGGAACGACGACTCGCCCATCTGCCGCGACATCCTGATTAACCAGATCATGCCGTTCGTGCAGTACTACACGTACGTCGAGATTACCCCCCGTGAGCACCAGGCCCTGTGGTTCGAATATGAGCGCATCGGCGAAGCCTTTGCCGACACCTTCGCCCAGCAGCAACTGGTCTCGGCCGGCGATATCTACCCGGTCTTCCGTGAACTCTTCCAGCGCAGGTTAGTGACATGACCGCCAAAAAAGAGCATAAGCGCCAACCCATTTCCACCGGCTCCGAGTGGACCTTTGAACTGATCCAGGCCTATGACCGGGAAATCAGCCGTATCGCGGCGGGTTATGCCCTGGACACCTACCCCAACCAGATCGAAGTGATCACCGCCGAACAGATGATGGATGCCTACGCCTCGGTCGGCATGCCCTTGGGCTATCACCATTGGTCCTACGGCAAACACTTCCTCAGCACCGAGAAGTCCTACACCCGTGGCCAAATGGGTTTGGCCTACGAGATCGTGATCAACTCCGACCCATGCATCGCCTACCTGATGGAAGAAAACACCATCTGCATGCAGGCACTGGTGGTGGCGCACGCGTGCTACGGGCACAACAGCTTCTTCAAGGGCAACTACCTGTTCCGCACCTGGACCGATGCCAGCTCGATCATCGATTACCTGGTGTTCGCCAAGCAATACATCATGCAATGCGAGGAACGCCACGGCATCGACGCGGTGGAGGATCTGCTCGATTCCTGCCATGCCCTGATGAACTATGGGGTCGACCGCTACAAACGCCCATATCCGATTTCTGCCGAGGAGGAGCGCCTGCGCCAGAAGGAGCGCGAGGAGCACCTGCAGAAACAGATCAACGACCTGTGGCGCACCATTCCCAAGAAAACCGGGAAAAACAGCGACAAGGACAACGCACGCTTCCCCGCCGAACCTCAGGAAAACATCCTGTATTTTCTGGAAAAACACGCACCACTGCTGGAACCTTGGCAACGGGAAATCGTGCGTATCGTACGCAAGATCGCCCAGTACTTTTATCCACAGCGCCAGACCCAGGTGATGAACGAAGGCTGGGCAACGTTCTGGCACTACACCTTGATGAATGATCTGTACGACGAGGGTCTGGTCACCGACGGCTTCATGATGGAGTTCCTCACCTCCCACACCAGCGTGGTATTTCAGCCAGGCTTCGACAGCCCGTATTACAGCGGTATCAACCCCTACGCGCTGGGCTTTGCCATGTACCGCGACATCCGACGCATGTGCGAACACCCCACCGAGGAGGACCGCCGCTGGTTCCCGGAAATCGCCGGCAGCGATTGGTTGTCGACCATCAAGTTCGCCATGAGCAGCTTCAAGGACGAGAGCTTCATCCTGCAGTACCTGTCACCCCAGGTCATTCGCGACCTCAAGTTGTTCAGCATCATGGATGACGACCTCAAGGACGACCTGGTGGTGCCAGCGATCCACGACGAGCCTGGTTACCGCACCATCCGCGAGACCTTGGCGGCGCAGTACAACCTGGGCAACCGCGAGCCTAACGTGCAGATCTACAGCATCGACGTGCGCGGCGACCGTTCGCTGACCCTGCGCCACCAGCAGCACGACCGCAAACCTTTGGGCGAATCCACCGAGGAAGTGCTTAAGCACCTGCACCGTTTGTGGGGCTTCGACATTCACCTGGAAACCCTGCAGGGCGACCAAGTGATGAAAACTCACCATGTGCCACCGCGCAACGATCACAACGACAACGACTACGGCCGCCTGGACCTGGCTGTGGTGCATCTCTGAAACAGCAAAGCCTCCATTAGCCCGGCACAGGCGGTATCCTGTGCCGCTAATGGAGGCTTTTTCATGAAAATCTACACAGTCGGCGGTGCGGTGCGTGATCGCCTGCTCGGCATCAAAGTCACCGACATTGACCGCGTAGTTGTCGGCGCAACCACTGAGGCAATGCTCGCCAAGGGCTACAAGCCGGTGGGCGCTGACTTCCCGGTGTTCCTGGACCCAAAGAACGGCGACGAATATGCCCTCGCCCGCACCGAGCGCAAGAGTGGTCGGGGTTACGGCGGCTTTGTGTTTCATGCCAGCCCCGAGGTCACGCTGGAAGAAGACCTGATTCGCCGCGACCTCACCATCAACGCCATCGCCGAGGACGATGACGGTAACTTGAGCGATCCGTACCACGGCCAGCGTGATCTTGAAGCACGCATTTTGCGCCACGTATCCCCGGCGTTTGCCGAAGATCCTCTGCGAGTGCTGCGCGTTGCGCGCTTTGCGGCGCGTTATGCACACCTGGGTTTCACCGTAGCGCCTGAGACGCTGGAACTGATGCGTCAGCTCAGCGAATCCGGCGAACTGGAAGCCTTGACCCCGGAGCGCAGCTGGAAAGAAATCTCCCGGGCGTTGATGGAAGACCAACCTCAGGTGTTTATCCAAGTACTGCGTGACTGCAATGCGCTGAAAACCCTGATGCCGGAAGTGGATGCGCTGTTCGGTGTACCACAGCCCGAAGCCCATCACCCCGAAATCGACACCGGCATACACACCTTGAGCGTGCTGGAACAGGCGGCCCTGCACAAACAACCCCTCACCGTGCGCTGGGCCTGCCTGCTGCATGACGTAGGCAAAGGCCTGACGGCTGTGGATAAGTTGCCGCAGCATATTGCCCATGAACATACGGGCTTGAAGCTGATCAAGGCGGTCAACGAGCGCTTCAAGGTGCCGAGGGATTGCCAGGAACTGGCGCTGTTGGTGGGCCAATATCACACTCACGGCCATCGTGCGCTGGAGCTCAAAGCCTCGACATTGCTGGAGTTGCTGCAGAGTTTTGACGTATATCGGCGACCGCAGCGCTTCGAGGAGTTTGTGGTGGCGTGCGAAATGGATGCACGAGGCCGTAAAGGCCTGGAACAGAGAAGTTATCCACAGGCGGATTATTTGCGCGGTGCGGCCAAGGTGGCGCGCGAAGTGGCCGTGGCGCCTCTGCTGGAGAAAGGCTTCACAGGCCCGGCGCTGGGCGAGGCGCTCAAGCGCGAACGGCTCAAGGCGCTGAAAGCTTACAAGGAACAGCACAACGCCTGAACGCCAACCTTTGTGGCGAGGGAGCTTGCTCCCGCTGGGTGCGCAGCGCCCCCAGAAGCTTGGGGCTGCTTCGCAGCCCAGCGGGAGCAAGCTCCCTCGCCACAGAAAGCTTGGTGCCTACAAGAATGCGTTCGGGGTGAGTTGCCGGCCCTGCCACTCAAAGCCGACTGGTGCCAGCACCTGATCGATCTGCGCGTCGCGCCACAACTCGGCTAATGTCTTGCCCGCCTCCGGGTGCACGCGATCCGGCGCCATCAAGGACAGCGGCCACAATACAAAGGCATTTTTCAGGATTTCTGCGCGCGGCAGGATCAAGCCATCGAAATTCCCCACCAGTTCGCCATACAGCAACACATCGATATCCAGCGGCAGCCCCTTGCGATCCGGGGCATAGCGGCCGTTGTCGGCCTCGATGAATTTCAACCGGCGATCCAGTTCCATCAACGGCAGGTCGGTATACGCCGACACCACCAGGTTGAAGAACGGCCCACTCTTGATGCCCACCGGCTGGCTTTCGAACACCGGCGAGCAGCGCATGTCGGTCAGGAAGCTCGCCAGCGCATCCAGGCCAGCGCGCAAATGCGGCTCGCGCTCGATATTGCTGCCAAGGCCAAGGTAAACCTGAGTTAGCGACATCCGCGCTCGATCTCCACGCCCACGCCCTTGGCTGCCGGCACGGCGCCTGGCTTGGTCAACTTGAGGTGCAGCCAGGGAATCTGGAATTCACTCATCAGCACTTCGGCCAGGCGCTCGGCAAAGGTTTCCACCAACTGGTACTGGGACTGCTCGGCAAAGGCCTGGATACGCGCGGACACGCTGGCGTAATCGAGCGCCAGCGTCAGGTCATCACCGGCCGCAGCCGGACGATTGTCCCAGGCGAAGCTCAGGTCCAGGCGCAGGCATTGCTTGATGCCGCGCTCCCAGTCGTAGGCCCCGATTACGGTGTCAACTTCCAGGCCTTCGATAAACACTCTGTCCAAGCTCTTCTCCGCAGCACGACAAGGGCGCGATGCCCCGTTAGAATCAGGGCGTCCTCGCCCGGAATAGTTAGCATGTTTTGGTTACTGGCGATTCTCGCCTACCTGCTCGGCTCGCTGTCCTTCGCCATTTTGCTCAGCCGCCTGACGGGAAATCCCGACCCGCGAATGAGTGGCTCAGGCAATGCCGGCGCCACCAACATGTTGCGCCTGGTCGGCAAGAAACTCGCCGTACTGACGCTGCTGGGCGACGTCTGCAAAGGCCTGTTGCCCGTACTGATCGCCAATTTAGCTGGCCTTAGCCTGCAACAGCAGGCCTGGGTGGGCGTGTGTGCCGTCCTGGGCCATCTGTTCCCGCTGTACTTCCGCTTTCGCGGTGGCAAGGGTGTCGCCACGGCGGCCGGCATGTTGCTGGGGATTTACCCCCCAGCTGCGTTGCTAGCCGTGCTGGCCTGGCTGCTGACGTTTTACCTGACCCGCACCAGCTCGTTGGCGGCACTGATCGCCACACCCCTCACCCTGCCATTGCTGGCCTGGCAGGAACCTGCGGCGCTGTTGCCGATGAGCGTGCTGACACTGCTGATCGTCTGGCGCCACCGCGGCAATTTACGCGACCTGTTTGCCGGGCGCGAACGGCATTTTTAAATACCCGCCCTGAACCCGGCTCACGGCGCACCTCAAAGCGGTGACAGCTGCTCCATCGGCCAGCGTGCCTGCACGCTGATCGCCAGGCTTTCATGTTGCCCGGCCTGCAGGCGCTGGCAACCGGCATAGGCGATCATCGCGCCGTTGTCGGTGCAGAACTCAGGGCGCGCATAGAACACATCGCCTTGCATGTCGCCGAGCATTTTTTCCAACGAGGTGCGCAAGGCTTTGTTGGCGCTGACGCCGCCTGCGATCACCAGGCGCTTCATGCCCGCCTGCTTCAGGGCGCGCTTGCACTTGATGGTCAAAGTCTCCACCACGGCCTGCTGGAACGCCAGTGCGATGTCGCAACGGGCTTGCTCACTGTCGTCCCCGGCGCTGACGCTCTGTTGCCAGGTGTTCAGTGCAGAGGTTTTCAAGCCACTGAAGCTGAACATCAAGCCTGGGCGATCACACATGGGGCGCGGGAAGGTGTAGCGGCCCGGGACGCCGTTTTCGGCAAGGCGAGCGATTTCCGGACCACCGGGGTAATTGAGGCCCATCATCTTCGCGGTCTTGTCGAACGCTTCACCCGCGGCATCATCCAGGGACTCGCCCAACAGCGTGTATTGGCCGATCCCGTCGACCTGAACCAACTGCGTATGCCCCCCCGAAACCAACAAAGCGACGAACGGGAACTGCGGCGGCGTTTTTTCCAGCATGGGCGCCAGTAAATGGCCTTCCATATGGTGCACGCCGAGGGCCGGAATGCCCCAGGCAAACGCCAGCGCCTGGGCGCAAGAGGCCCCAACCAGCAGGGCTCCGACCAATCCAGGGCCTGCGGTGTAGGCAATTGCATCGATCTCGGTCGGCACGCAGCCGGCCTCGTCCAACACCTGGCGAATCAAGGGCAGCATGCGCTTGACGTGATCACGGCTGGCCAGCTCCGGCACCACACCGCCATAGGCGCGGTGAAGGTCGATCTGACTGAACAGTGCATCGGCCAAAAGCCCGCGTTCACTGTCGTAAAGTGCGACACCGGTTTCGTCGCAGGAGGTTTCAAGTCCCAGTACTAGCATGGGTTTGCGCCTTGTAGAGGCTGAATTCGAAGGCGCGCATAATAGTCGCCACTCCCCCTCCCGACTAGCGGTTTTCGATCAGAGGCTTTGCATTCCGGGCAATGAGGGGTTAACATCCGCAACCCTTAAAAACCGACGACCTCAGCCGCGAATTTTTTGCGACGAGAACGTTGATTCCCGGTAATGAAAGAAGGTAGCTCTGGATGCCAGCCGTCAAAGTAAAAGAGAACGAACCCTTCGACGTAGCTCTGCGTCGTTTCAAGCGCTCCTGCGAAAAAGCCGGTGTTCTGGCTGAAGTTCGTAGCCGCGAATTTTATGAGAAGCCAACTTCTGAGCGTAAGCGCAAAGCAGCAGCCGCTGTTAAGCGTCACGCTAAGAAAGTTCAGCGCGAGCAGCGCCGCGCCGTTCGTCTGTACTAATACACAGACTTACGTAGCAAGCTTCTGCCAAGCCCGGCCCTCAGCCGGGCTATTGGCATTTGCGGATATCGCTTGATGCTTCATCGTCGACGCCGCACATGCGACCGAGACACTGCTTCACACGTCAGGACTGGCTCTTTTGCCAGCGGTGCACGTCTCTTCTGACGAGCCTAACAAGGCTACTGACGAGCACACTCATTCTACAAACAGACGATCAACTGTGTCGGCTGTGCCCAACTATGCGTTTCCGAGGCCCACCATTGGCCAACACCGGACGCCCGGGCAACATTTCCATGCCGAACGCTGATAGAAATTAACGTCAGTGAATGTTCGGCAGATACACTCCCTGACAGCCCAAGCAGACGACAGTTGATCGAGCCGCACATTTGCGCGCCCGAGCACTTCGCGGGCCTCATGACACGCAGTGATGACGAGAACGCCATGGCCGGGCTAATTCCCCAGAGCTTTATTGACGACCTTCTGAACCGCACCGACATCGTCGATGTTGTCAGCTCGCGCGTGCAATTGAAAAAAGCCGGCAAAAACTACACCGCCTGCTGCCCGTTCCACAAAGAAAAGACACCCTCGTTCAGCGTCAGCCCCGACAAGCAGTTCTACTACTGCTTCGGCTGCGGCGCGGGCGGCAATGCCCTCGGCTTCCTCATGGACCACGACAACCTGGACTTCCCCCAGGCTATCGAGGACCTGGCCAAAGCCGCCGGCATGGAAATACCCCGAGAAGAAAGTGGCCGCCCGCACAAACCGCGGCAACCCACCGACTCGCCGCTGTACCCGCTGCTGACAGCCGCTGCCGACTTCTACCGTCAGGCGCTTAAAAGCCACCCGCAGCGCAAGGCCGCCGTCGATTACCTCAAGGGCCGTGGCCTCACCGGTGAAATCGCGCGGGACTTTGGCCTCGGTTTCGCGCCCCCCGGCTGGGACAACCTCTATAAGCACCTGAGCAGCGACACGCTGCAGCAGAAGGCCATGATCGACGCCGGGCTGCTGGTGGAAAACGCTGAGACCGGCAAGCGCTACGACCGTTTCCGCGACCGTGTGATGTTTCCGATCCGAGACAGCCGTGGCCGGATCATCGCTTTTGGTGGGCGCGTACTAGGGGACGACAAACCCAAGTACCTGAACTCCCCGGAAACCCCGGTGTTTCACAAAGGCCAGGAACTCTACGGCCTGTTCGAAGCGCGCAAGAATAATCGCAACCTCGATGAAATCATCGTGGTTGAAGGCTATATGGACGTGATCGCCCTCGCCCAGCAGGGCCTGCGTAATGCCGTCGCCACCCTCGGCACCGCGACCAGCGAAGAACACATGAAGCGCCTGTTTCGCGTGGTGCCCAGCGTATTGTTCTGTTTCGACGGCGACCAGGCCGGCCGCAACGCCGCCTGGCGCGCACTCGAAGCCACGCTGTCGAGCCTGCAGGACGGGCGCCGCGCACGCTTTCTGTTCCTGCCTGAAGGCGAAGACCCGGACACGCTTGTGCGCTCCGAAGGCACCGACGCATTCCGTGCGCGCATCAACCAACACGCGCAGCCGCTGGCGGACTATTTTTTCCAGCAATTGACCGAAGAAGCCGACCCGCGCTCCCTCGAAGGCAAGGCCCACATGGCCACCCTCGCAGCGCCGCTGATCGACAAAGTACCGGGCGCCAACCTGAAATCACTGATGCGCATGCGCCTGCTGGAAATCACCGGCCTGAGCGGCGAAGCCGTCAGCCAGCTGGTACACAACGCACCGCAAGATGCGCCGCCGGCGTACGACCCGGGCATGGATTACGACGCCATGCCGGACTATTCCGACTTCCACCAACCGCAGGAGGCCTACACGCCCCAGCAAGAGTGGACACCGAAGAAACCCGGCGCCGGCGGCAAAAAATGGGACAAGAAACCCTGGAGCAAGAACGGCAAACGCGGTGATCGCGATGAAGCCTACGCTCCACGTACGCCAGTGGCGGTGGAAGCCCCGACGCTTATTGCGTTGCGCACGCTGATCCACCACCCGCAATTGGCCAAGAAAGTTGAAAGCGCTGATCACTTTGCCAACGAAAGCAACACTTATGCTCAGGTGCTGATCGCCTTGATCGAGGCGGTACAGAAAAATCCTAAGCTAAACTCAATTCAGTTGATGGCTCGTTGGCATGGCACCGAACAAGGCCGGCTATTGAAAGCACTCGCAGAAAAGGAGTGGCTAATTGACGGCGATAACCTTGAACAACAGTTTTTAGACACCATTACTAGGTTATCCGCGGGTCAGCATACGCAGACCCTCGAAGAGCTCATCAAGAGAGCAAGGCAGCCGGGATTGTCGGCTGAAGAGCAGATTCAGATAGCAAAACAGATGCGCGACCTCTTAAAACAGAATGTTTCCGCATCAAACCCGACCTCAGCTGGCGTGTGAGGTCATAGCTCGGGTATAATCCTCGGCTTGTTTTTTGCCCGCCAAGACCTTCAGTGGATAGGGTGTTATGTCCGGAAAAGCGCAACAGCAGTCTCGTATCAAAGAGTTGATCACACTGGGTCGTGAGCAGGGTTACCTGACTTACGCAGAGGTCAACGACCACCTGCCTGAGGATATTTCAGATCCAGAGCAGGTGGAAGACATCATCCGCATGATTAACGACATGGGGATCAACGTATTCGAAACTGCGCCAGATAAGGATTCCCTTATGCTGGCCGACGCTGATACCGACGAGGCTGCGGCCGAAGAGGCAGCAGCAGCGTTGGCAGCAGTGGAGACCGACATCGGTCGCACGACGGACCCTGTGCGCATGTATATGCGTGAAATGGGTACGGTCGAGTTGCTGACACGCGAAGGCGAAATTGAAATCGCCAAGCGTATCGAAGAAGGCATCCGTGAAGTGATGGGCGCAATTGCGCACTTCCCTGGCACGGTTGACCATATTCTGTCCGAGTACACCCGCGTCACCACCGAAGGCGGTCGCCTGTCCGACGTCCTGAGCGGTTACATCGACCCGGACGACGGCATTGCGCCGCCTGCCGCCGAAGTACCGCCGCCAGTCGACCCGAAAGCTGTCAAAGCTGACGACGACACTGACGACGACGAGGCTGAAGCCAGCAGCGACGACGAAGATGAAGTCGAAAGCGGCCCGGACCCGGTCATCGCTGCCCAGCGTTTCGGTGCGGTTTCCGATCAAATGGAAATCACCCGCAAGGCCCTGAAAAAGCACGGTCGTGGCAACAAGCTGGCAATCGCCGAGCTGGTGGCCCTGGCTGAGCTGTTCATGCCGATCAAGCTGGTGCCGAAGCAATTCGAAGGCCTGGTTGAGCGTGTTCGCAGTGCCCTGGAGCGTCTGCGTGCCCAAGAGCGCGCAATCATGCAGCTGTGTGTACGTGATGCACGTATGCCGCGTACCGACTTCCTGCGCCAGTTCCCGGGTAACGAAGTTGACGAAAGCTGGACCGACGCACTGGCCAAAGGCAAGGCGAAATACGCTGAAGCCATTGGTCGCCTGCAGCCCGATATCATTCGTTGCCAGCAGAAGCTGACTGCGCTTGAAACCGAAACCGGTCTGACGATTGCCGAAATCAAGGACATCAACCGTCGCATGTCGATCGGTGAGGCCAAGGCCCGCCGCGCGAAGAAAGAGATGGTTGAAGCGAACTTGCGTCTGGTGATCTCCATCGCCAAGAAGTACACCAACCGTGGCCTGCAATTCCTCGATCTGATCCAGGAAGGCAACATCGGCTTGATGAAGGCTGTGGACAAGTTCGAATACCGTCGCGGTTACAAGTTCTCGACTTATGCCACCTGGTGGATCCGTCAGGCGATCACTCGCTCGATCGCCGACCAGGCCCGCACCATCCGTATTCCGGTGCACATGATCGAGACGATCAACAAGCTCAACCGTATTTCCCGGCAGATGTTGCAGGAAATGGGTCGCGAACCGACCCCGGAAGAGCTGGGCGAACGCATGGAAATGCCTGAGGATAAAATCCGCAAGGTATTGAAGATCGCTAAAGAGCCGATCTCCATGGAAACGCCGATTGGTGATGACGAAGACTCCCACTTGGGTGACTTCATCGAAGACTCGACCATGCAGTCGCCAATCGATGTCGCCACTGTGGAGAGCCTTAAAGAAGCGACTCGCGACGTACTGTCCGGCCTCACTGCCCGTGAAGCCAAGGTACTGCGCATGCGTTTCGGCATCGACATGAATACCGACCACACCCTTGAGGAAGTCGGTAAGCAGTTTGACGTGACCCGTGAGCGGATCCGTCAGATCGAAGCCAAGGCGCTGCGCAAGTTGCGCCACCCGACGCGAAGCGAGCATCTACGCTCCTTCCTCGACGAGTGATAACAGAACCCCCGGCCCAGGCCGGGGGTTTTGCTTTGTGCAGATTACTTTCTACAGATTAACTGCCCCGCTACGCCCCTCCCCCGCAATGCCCGTCTACACTCGAAACATTCCCCGTGCCATAACGAGACCGTTATGCCCAGACTGCCGACCGTGATACTGCTGTCGCTGCTGACCTGGACCGCAACGGCTGGCGCGTTGACTCTCACTGATGAAGAGCGTAGCTGGCTGGCGGACCATCAGGAGCTGCGCCTTGGGGTGGACGCCTCTTGGCCACCCTTCGAGTACCGAGACCAAAATGGCCGTTATCAAGGCCTGGCCGCCGACTACGTGCGCCTGATCCAGGACCGCCTGGGCGTCAGGATCAACCTGATCGAGCCCGTAAACTGGAGCGCCGTGCTCGAACAGGCCAAAAACAACCAGCTCGACCTGCTGCCCGGCATCATGTCCACCCCGGAGCGCCAGAGCTTCCTGGCCTTTACGCGCCCGTACCTGGATTTCCCGATTATCATCCTCGCCCATGAAGGTGGTGCGAAACCACGCAACCTCAAGGACTTGTACGGTCTCAAGATTGCCGTGGTGGAGAACTACGCCCCCCACGAATTGCTGCGCACCCACCATCCTGACCTCAACCTGGTGGCCATGCCCAACGTCAGCTCGACGCTGCAAGCGCTGGCCACCGATGAAGTGGACGCCGTGGTCGGTGATCTTGCCTCCAGCGTCTGGAGCCTGCGCCAACTCAAGCTTGATGGTTTATACGTCAGCGGCGAAACGCCCTATCGCTATCAGTTGGCGATGGGCGTGCCGCGTGATGAGAAAATGCTGGTGGGCATCCTGGATAAGGTCCTCGCCGACCTCAGCCCCAGCGAAACCGACGCTATCCAGCAACACTGGGTCGGCAGCATCACTAATCACCGCACGTTCTGGTACGACCTGCTGATGTACGGCCTGCCAGCCGTGCTGCTGTTGAGCACCGTGCTGGCTATCGTGATTCGGATCAATCGTCGACTCAGCTCGGAAATCTCCCGGCGGGTCGCCCTCGAACAAGAACTGCGCAGCAGCGAATATCACTATCGCGGGCTGGTGGAGAGCTTGTCCGCCATCGCCTGGGAAGCCAGCATCACTGATTTCACCTACAGCTACGTGTCACCCCATGCCGAGGAACTGCTGGGCTACCCGCGTGCGCATTGGCTGATCCCAGGCTTCTGGCGCAACATCGTCCACCCCGCCGACCTGACACGTGCCGAGGCCTACTGCTACCGGGAAACCCGCGCCAACCGTGACCACAGCATCGATTATCGGGTAATCACCGCCGATGGCCGCTGCTTGTGGGTGCGCGACATTGTCAGCCTGATCGAGCATGGGCATGAGCCGGTACTGCGCGGCCTGATGATCGATATCAGCGAAGCCAAGCGCACCGAAGAAGCCTTGCAGCTGTCCGAACAAAAATTCGCCTCGGTGTTCCAGCAATGCCCGGACATCCTGGTGATTGCGCGCCTGTCCGACGGCTGCCTGCTGGAGGTCAACAAGGCGTTTGAGGACCAGATCGGCCTGAGTGCCGCAGACGTGGTGGGCAAAAGCGCCACCGAATTGAATATCTGGGGCATTCAAGGCGTGGGCCCCGACCTGCTGCAACGGGTGCAGACCACCAGCATCCGCAACCTGGAAATGTCTTTTCGGCGCAGTAACGGCCAGGTCTTTACCGGGCTGATCTCGGCGGAGCCGTTCCAACTCGACACCACAGAAGCCTTGGTGGTGGTGGTGCGCGATATCAGCCAGCTCAAGGAGACCCAGCAACAGCTGCAAACCTCCGAAGAGAAATTCGCCAAGGCCTTCCACGCCTCACCCGATGGCTTGCTGCTCAGCCGTCAGCGCGATGGGCTGCTGATTGAGGTGAATGACGGCTTCAGCCGCCTTACCGGTTTCACCAGTGCCACCTCAATCGACCAATCCACCCTGGACCTGGGCATCTGGGTCGACCTCAACGAACGCAAGCACATGCTCGAACTGATGCAACGCGACGGTTTTGTCCGCGATTTCGTCTGCCGTATACGCCGTAACGATGGGCAGATTCGCCTCTGCGAAGTGTCCAGCCGGCCGCTGCCCATCGGCGATGAAGCGTGCATGCTGACCATCGCGCGGGACATCACCGAACGCCAGTTCATGCAGGAAAAACTGCAACAGGCGGCCACGGTATTTGAAAGCACTGCCGAAGGTGTGTTGATCACCGACACCCGGCAGAACATCAGCGCCGTTAACCGTGCCTTCAGCGAAATTACTGGCTACAGCGAAGCCGAAGCCCTCGGCAGTACGCCGCGCCTGCTCGCTTCCGGCCTGCATGACAGCGCGTTCTACGCGGCAATGTGGCACCAGTTGACTGCCCAGGGGCACTGGCAGGGTGAGATCTCCAACCGCCGTAAAAACGGCGAGTTGTACCCCAGCTGGCTGACCATCAGTGCCGTGCGCAACCGCGAGCAAGTGATCACCCACTTTGTCGCCGTGTTTGCCGACATCTCCAGCCTCAAGCATGCCCAGGCGCGTCTCGACTACCAGGCGCATCATGATCCACTGACCGGCCTGCCCAACCGCACCCTGTTCGAAAGCCGGCTGCAGGCGGCACTTAACGGCCAGCAGGAAAGTGGCAACCAAGGCGCGGTGCTGTTCCTCGACCTCGACCGTTTCAAACACATCAACGACAGCCTCGGCCACCCGGTCGGCGACCTGCTGCTCAAGGACATCGCCGTACGCCTCAAGGAGCAACTGCGCGACGTCGACACCGTGGCGCGCCTGGGTGGCGACGAATTCATCATCCTGCTACCCGGCCTGCAACAAGCCAGCGATGCCGAGCACCTGGCCAACAAGCTGCTCGCCTGCTTTACCCCGCCGTTTCAGGCCGGCGAGCACGAGTTCTTCATCAGTGCCAGTATCGGCACCAGCCTGTACCCGCAGGATGGCACCGACGTCGCCACCTTGGTCAAAAACGCCGACGCGGCGATGTACCGCTCCAAGGCCAAGGGCCGTAACCGCGTCGAAAGCTATACCCGCGACCTCACCGCCCAAGCCAACGAGCGCGTGGCCCTGGAACACGAACTGCGCCGGGCCATCGAGCGTGAAGAGTTATTTCTGTACTACCAACCAAAGCTGAGCCTGGACACCCAGGAACTGATCGGCGCCGAAGCCTTGATCCGCTGGCACCACCCAACCTTTGGTGATGTTCCGCCTGAACACTTCATCGCCCTGGCCGAAGAAAACGGCATGATCCTGCAGATCGGCGACTGGGTACTGGAACAGGCGTGCCGTCAGATGCACCTGTGGAAAGAAATCTTCGATGACTTCGGCCCACTCTCGGTCAACCTGGCCGGCGCCCAACTGCGCCACCCCGGCCTGCTCGCACGCATCGAACAGCTCCTGCGCGACTACCGCCTGGAGCCCGGCTGCCTGCAACTGGAAATCACCGAAAACTTCATCATGAGCCAGGCCGAAGAAGCCCTGGAAGTGCTGCACCAACTCAAACGCCTGGGCGTGCAACTGGCAATTGATGACTTCGGCACCGGCTACTCATCCCTCAGTTACCTCAAGCGCCTGCCACTGGACTTCCTCAAGATCGACCAGTCCTTCGTACGCGGCCTGCCCGACGACCCCCACGACGCCGCCATCGTGCGCGCCATCATCGCGCTGGGCCACAGCATGCAATTCACCATCATCGCCGAAGGCGTAGAGAACGCCGCACAACAGACCTTCCTGGCCGCCGAAGGGTGTGAACAGATGCAAGGCTACATCGTCAGCCTGCCCCTGCCGCCCGAGCTTTTTGCCGAGGCTTTTCTTCATATGAGGGTTTCAGACTTTTCGGATGGCACAGTGGGGAAACCATCGTTATAATCCGCGACCTACTGAGGGCCTATAGCTCAGTTGGTTAGAGCAGGGGACTCATAATCCCTTGGTCGTAGGTTCGAGTCCTACTGGGCCCACCATACTCAAAGCCGCGCACTGCGCGGCTTTTGCGTGTCTGGCGTATGGGAATAGGCGACGCTGGCTCTCACGCCCTTGCCTGCAATGAAAGATTTGTTAATTGTCCTCAACTGCTGCGGCACAGACCATGGTCGGCCACTCACCCCAGTATGAGGAACTCCGGCTCTATGCCTCAAGCCAACCGATCACCTCACGCTTTTTTTACCCTCAGCCTGCGCACCGCAGGCGCTCTCGCAATCACCCTTGCAACGCTGAACGGCGCACACGCAGCAACGCCTGCCCCGGCCACCATCAAGGCGTACAAACTTTGCACCGGCGCAGACAACGCCTCGCACGTTTTGGAGGGCACCATCGACCAAAGCATGCGCAACGACGTGACCGCCATTCACTTCAAAACCACTCCGGCACATGCTTCTTACGGCTGGCATAACGACCCAGAGCCGCAATACGTCATGACACTCTCCGGCACCCTGGCATTTGCAACTCGCGACGGCGAGAAATTCACTTTGCACCCGGGTGAAGTGCTGGTCGCTGAAGACAACACCGGCACCGGCCATCGCTGGAACCTGATTGACGACCAGCCATGGCGCCGTGGCTATGTGGTGCTCAAGCCTGGCGCGCCGGACTCGTTTATCCCGAACGATCCCGCCGCTGCGAAAGTGTGCAAGGCACCTTAATCTCGCAGATCGCAGCGCTCCAGCACCGCGCAAGCCTGTAACATGGCGACCCATTGCCGCCCGCACTGGAGCTCTGCCCTTGCCCGTCCTCGATGAAATCGATCGCCAACTGATTGCTGCCTTGCAGATCAACGCCCGCGAAAGCGTGGCCATGCTTGCCCGGCAGTTGGGTATTGCGCGTACCACGGTGACGTCGCGCCTGGCGCGCCTGGAGAAAACCCAGGTGATTACCGGTTATGGCGTACGCCTCGGGCAGCGGGTAGTCGATGGCGGTTTGCAGGCGTATGTCGGGATCACCGTACAAGCGCGTTCGGGCAAGGAAGTGCTGCGCAGGCTGAGTGCGATGGCGCAGGTGCAGCAGCTGTGCGCGGTGAGTGGCGAGTTCGATTACGTGGCCTGGCTGCGCACCGATTCGCCCGAGCAGCTTGATCAGTTGCTGGACCAGATCGGCAGTGTCGACGGCGTGGAGAAAACCACCACGTCGATCATCCTCAGTAACAAATTGGATCGCGGACAACCAATCTGACCACCGCGCTCGTCACTTTGACTAAAAACAGTTCAATCCGACGACACATTGCGTCTTAATTACGTACGCTACGCTGCCTAAACTGGCTGCCATCTTTTCCTATACTCAACGGGCCCAATCCCGCCGAGTCGTCAGTAAGGTCAGCCATGAGCATTCCGTCCAGCACCATCAGCAAGACCAATCGCCACCCCGCCGACGGTAAAAAACCTATCACCATCTTCGGCCCGGATTTTCCGTTTGCCTTTGATGACTGGATCGAACACCCGGCTGGCCTGGGCAGCATTCCGGCCGCCAACCATGGCGCCGAAGTGGCGATTGTCGGTGCAGGGATCGCGGGCCTGGTGGCCGCTTATGAGCTGATGAAGCTGGGCCTCAAGCCGGTGGTGTATGAGGCCTCGAAAATGGGCGGCCGCTTGCGCTCCCAGGCGTTTGAAGGGGCCGAAGGCATCATCGCCGAGTTGGGTGGCATGCGTTTTCCGGTGTCGTCCACCGCGTTCTACCACTATGTGGACAAGCTGGGCCTGGAGACCAAACCCTTCCCCAACCCGCTGACGCCGGCCTCCGGCAGTACCGTGGTCGACCTCGAAGGCCAGACCCACTACGCGCAAAAACTGTCTGATTTGCCGGTGCTGTTCCAGGAAGTCGCCGATGCGTGGGCGGATGCGCTGGAAGCCGGTTCGCAGTTCGGTGATATCCAGCAAGCCATCCGCGACCGTGACGTACCGCGCCTTAAAGAGCTGTGGAATAAGCTGGTGCCGTTGTGGGACGACCGCACCTTCTATGACTTCGTCGCCACCTCCAAGGCCTTCGCCAAACTGTCTTTCGCGCACCGCGAAGTGTTTGGCCAAGTGGGTTTCGGCACCGGTGGCTGGGACTCGGACTTCCCCAACTCGATGCTGGAAATCTTCCGTGTGGTGATGACCAACTGCGACGACCACCAGCACCTGGTGGTCGGCGGCGTGGCACAAGTGCCCATGGGCATCTGGCGCCACGTACCGGAGCGCTGCGCCCATTGGCCGGCGGGCACCAGCCTCAGTTCGTTGCATCGCGGTGCGCCACGGGCCGGTGTGAGCCGTATTGCCCATGCCGCCGATGGTCGCTTTGCCGTGACCGACAACTATGGCGACACCCGTGAATACGCCGCCGTGCTGACCACCTGCCAAAGCTGGCTGCTGACCACCCAGATCGAATGCGACGAAACCCTGTTCTCGCAAAAGATGTGGATGGCCCTGGACCGCACGCGCTACATGCAATCGTCCAAAACCTTCGTGATGGTCGACCGCCCGTTCTGGAAAGATAAAGACCCGCAAACCGGTCGCGACCTGATGAGCATGACCCTCACCGATCGCCTGACCCGTGGCACTTACCTGTTCGACAACGGCGACGACAAGCCAGGCGTGATTTGCCTGTCGTATTCGTGGATGAGCGACGCGCTGAAAATGCTCCCGCAGCCCATCGATAAGCGGGTGAAACTGGCGCTCGATGCGCTGAAAAAAATCTACCCGAAAGTCGACATCAAGGCGCGCATCATCGGCGACCCGATTACCGTGTCCTGGGAAGCCGACCCGCATTTCCTCGGTGCTTTCAAAGGCGCGTTGCCCGGCCACTATCGCTACAACCAGCGGATGTATGCGCACTTTATGCAGAAGGACATGCCCGCCGAACAACGTGGGATTTTTATCGCCGGCGACGACGTCTCCTGGACGCCCGCCTGGGTCGAAGGCGCGGTGCAAACCTCGCTGAACGCGGTGTGGGGCATCATGACCCACTTCGGCGGCAGCACGCATCCGCAGAACCCAGGGCCGGGTGATGTATTCGATGAGATCGGGCCAATCGCCCTGGCCGATTAAGGAGTTGAGCATGCGCGTCGCCCTGTACCAATGCCCGCCGCTACCGCTGGATGTGGCCGGCAACCTCAAGCGTCTGCATCAGCTGGCGCATGAAGCGTCGGATGCCGATGTGCTGGTGCTGCCGGAGATGTTTCTCAGCGGCTACAACATCGGCGCCGAAGCCGTTGGCGCGTTGGCCGAAGCGCAGGATGGCGCCTCGGCACAGGCGATTGCCGCGCTTGCCAAAAGCGCCGGGCTGGCGATTTTGTACGGCTACCCGGAACGGGCCGAGGACGGCCAGATCTACAACGCCGTGCAGTTGATCGACGCCCACGGCCAGCGTCTGTGCAACTACCGCAAGACTCACTTGTTTGGCGACCTGGACCACTCGATGTTCAGTGCCGGGGAAGATGATTTCCCATTGGTGGAATTGAACGGCTGGAAGCTTGGTTTCCTGATCTGCTACGACCTGGAGTTCCCGGAAAACACTCGTCGCCTGGCCCTGGCCGGTGCCGAAGTGATCCTGGTGCCGACCGCCAACATGGTGCCGTTCGACTTTGTCGCCGACGTCACCGTGCGGGCGCGGGCCTTTGAAAACCAGTGTTACGTGGCCTACGCCAACTATTGCGGGCAGGAAGGCGAAATTCACTATTGCGGGCAAAGCAGCATTGCCGCGCCGAATGGCCAGCGCATCGCCCAGGCCGGCCTGGATGAAGCGCTGATTGTCGGGACGCTGGATCGCCAATCCATCATCGATGCCCGTGCCGCCAATCACTACCTGCAAGACCGTCGCCCGCAGTTGTACGGCGCACTGCACAAGCCCTGACCCAGCCGGTTTGTCAGCGGTTTGTTAACATGGCCACATCCTACGTTTCGGAAGTGCCCATGCCTGCGCCGGCCCACCCTCATCACCTGCACCTGACCCTGGCCAACGGCCTGCGGGTTTCCCTGCGCCATGCGCCACGCTTGAAACGTTGCGCTGCCGTTTTACGGGTGGCTGCGGGCAGCCATGACGTGCCATTGGCCTGGCCGGGGCTGGCGCACTTTCTTGAGCATTTGTTGTTTCTCGGCACCGAGCGCTTTCCCACAAGCGAAGGCCTGATGGCCTACGTGCAACGCCACGGCGGGCAGGTCAACGCCAGCACCCGCGAGCGCACCACCGACTTCTTCTTTGAATTGCCACTGGCGAGCTTTGCCGAAGGGCTGGAGCGCCTGGCGAACATGCTGGCTCACCCGCGCCTGGCGATTGAAGATCAGTTGCGTGAGCGCGAAGTGCTGCACGCAGAGTTTGTCGCCTGGTCCCAGGATGCCACGGCGCAGCAGCAGCTCGCGCTGTTCGAAGGCTTGGCGGCGGATCATCCGCTGCGTGGCTTTCATGCCGGGAACAGGGACAGCCTGCCGGTAGAACGTGAGGCATTTCAGCAAGCACTGCGCGAATTCCACGCGCATTTTTACCAAAGCGGGCAGATGACCTTGAGCCTTGCCGGCCCACAAACATTGGATGAGCTGCAAGCCTTGGCGCAGCAATTCAGCGAGGCATTGGCCTCGGGGCCTTTGCACCCACAGGCCGAACCGCCGGCACTGATGCACGGCGCAACACACGCCTATCAACACGCTGCCAATAACCACCTGCACCACGTCATTGCCTGTCACACGCCCCGTGAAGCACTGGATTTTCTGTGCACCTGGCTCAACGCCTCGGCACCCGGTGGCTTACTGGCGCAGCTGAAAGCACAAAAGCTGGCGAGCGCACTGCAAGCATCCGTGCTGTATCAATTCGCCGGGCAAGCGCTGCTGGATATCGACATTACCCTCGGCGCCCAAGGCGATTCGGCTACTCAGATCGAAGCGTTATTGCACGACTGGTTGAGCTTTTTCGCACGCAGCGACTGGGCGCCGTTACGAGAAGAGTTCGCCCTGCTCAACGCTCGCCAACAACAGATCCAGGGCGCCCTGGCACTGGCTCGCAACGACAGCGAAGACCTGTCGGAGCAGGGCGTCGCAGCCCTCAAGCGCCTGCTCGACTCACTGCACCTGCCACGCTCCGAGCAGGCTTGGCAGCTACCGCCCAACAATCCATTCTTGCGCCCACCGGTCAAGGAAGAACGCGCCGGCCTGATTCGCGGCCAGACCAGCGCCCACCGTGGCTTGCGTACCTTTGCCCAGGATCGCTCGCGGGGGCGTCGAGATGCGTCGGCGCTGACCTTCAGCCAAGCGTTGGCGGATGACACTGATGAGGGCGCGTTGTACCTGCATTGGCGGTTTGATTGCGCGGCTCCAGCGGGGTTGGAAAACACGTTGCAACCGTTGCGCGAGCATGCCCGCCAGGCCGGAATCGAATTGACTTTCGAAACACTCGCCAATGACTGGATGGTGAAAATGGTCGGCCTTCACGAGCCCATGCCGGCCGTGCTCGAAGCACTGGCGCTTAACCTGGGCCGGTCCGCCGAGCCGCCGTCGCCATCCGCCCAAACGCCGATGATTGCCATCCGAGAACTGCTCAAGGCGTTACCCGCTTACTGTGTCGGTACTGGCGCTGGGCCGAGTGAGACACCAGCGTCATGGGCCACCGCACGCTGGCAAGGCCTGGGCGCAGGTTTGCCCGCAACGTGTGAGGCGGCTATCAAGACCGCCGCAGCGCGATTGCCTGGCCAGCCGGCAAGCCTCGAATACACGCCCCAAAACCTCGACGGCCAGCGGCTCTGGCACGAGATAAAAACCGACTCCAGCGAAGCCGCGTTGCTGCTGTTTTGCCCGGCGCCAACCCAATCCCTGGCCGATGAAGCGGCATGGCGATTGCTCGGGCATCTGCTCCAAGGGCCGTTCTACCAGCGCCTGCGGGTAGAACTGCAAATCGGCTACGCCGTATTCAGCGGCATCCGACAGATCAACGGGCAAACCGGCCTGCTGTTTGGTGTTCAATCCCCCAGCGTTTCCCTGACCGGGATCATCGAACACCTGCAGACCTTCCTGGCGCAACTGCCGGCGTTGATCAACAACAGTACCGACCTTGGTAACCGGAACCTGGCGCAGCAATTCACTGCCCAGGCACTGCCTGTCGCCCAAGCCGCCGACCTGCTCTGGCAGGCGCAACTGGCTGGCCATTCGTCGGGTTACCTGGAGCAGCTTCAGCGACTGATCCAAAGCCGCACGCACGCAGATCTGCAGCACGCCGCACGGCAGCTCAACGACGCTGCAGGCGGCTGGCGCTGCGTGGCCAACGGCCCGCGCTGTAAGGATTTCTGGCACACAGCAGGCTGATCATTGCTGGCCCTGCAAAAGGCTTTTGCCACCAAGACAGCGCTAACTTGAAAAGAATTGCGTAACATTCATACGCACACCTCTGAACATCTCCGGTTGGAGGTGGACTATATGTATTACTGAGTAGTGAACGTCCCATCCCTTCGTAGGAGTATGAATATGTCTTGGTCCAAACCTGCTTACACTGATCTGCGTATTGGTTTCGAAGTCACCATGTACTTCGCCAGCCGTTAATTGGCTGAGTAATACAACGCCTCGGTTCGCCCGGGGCGTTTTTGTTTTGAGCTTTGATGGAGCGACCATGTTTGTCCAGATTCTAGGTTCCGCCGCCGGCGGTGGCTTCCCGCAGTGGAACTGCAACTGCGTGAACTGCGCAGGCTTTCGCGACGGCAGCCTGCGGGCCCAGGCGCGCACCCAGTCGTCCATCGCGATCTCCGACGATGGCGTGAATTGGGTGCTGTGCAATGCGTCGCCGGATATCCGCGCGCAACTGCAAGGCTTTGCACCGATGCAACCCGGCCGCGCGCTGCGCGATACCGGCATCAGCGCGATCATCCTGATGGACAGCCAGATCGATCACACCACCGGCCTGTTGAGCCTGCGCGAAGGCTGCCCGCACCAGGTATGGTGCACCGACATGGTCCATGAAGACCTGAGCACCGGCTTCCCGCTGTTCACCATGCTCACGCATTGGAATGGCGGCCTGGCCTGGAACCGCATCGAGCTGGACGCCAGCTTCACCATCCCGGCCTGCCCCAACCTGCGCTTCACCCCGCTGCCACTGCGCAGCGCCGCACCGCCCTACTCGCCGCACCGCTTCGACCCGCACCCAGGCGACAACATCGGCCTGATCGTCGAAGACCTGCGCACCGGCGGCAAACTGTTCTACGCCCCAGGCCTGGGCAAGGTCGACGCGCCGCTGCTGGAAATCATGGCCGGCAGCGACTGCCTGCTGGTGGACGGCACGATGTGGGATGACGATGAAATGCAGCGCCGTGGCGTCGGCACCCGCACCGGTCGCGAGATGGGCCACCTGGCGCAAAACGGCCCCGGCGGCATGCTGGAAGTACTGGAGCAGTTGCCCGAGCAGCGCAAGGTGCTTATCCACATCAACAACACCAACCCGATCCTCGATGAAGACTCCCCCGAGCGCGCTGAGTTGGTGCGGCGTAATGTCGAAGTGGCTTACGACGGCATGAGCATTGAATTGTAGGAGCACACCACATGACTGACACACCGCTGACGCCCGCTGAGTTCGAGCATGCCCTACGGGCCAAAGGCGCCTTCTACCATATCCATCACCCGTACCACGTGGCGATGTATGAAGGCCGCGCCACCCGCGAGCAGATCCAGGGCTGGGTCGCCAACCGTTTCTATTATCAGGTGAACATCCCGCTCAAAGACGCCGCGATTCTGGCCAACTGCCCGGACCGCGAGATCCGCCGCGAGTGGATTCAGCGCCTGCTCGACCACGACGGCGCCCCCGGTGAAGACGGCGGCATCGAAGCCTGGCTGCGTCTGGGCCAGGCGGTCGGCCTCGACCCGGACCAACTGCGTTCCCAGGAACTGGTGCTACCCGGCGTGCGTTTTGCGGTAGATGCCTACGTCAACTTCGCGCGCCGCGCCAGCTGGCAAGAAGCCGCCAGCAGCTCGCTGACCGAACTGTTCGCCCCGCAGATCCACCAATCGCGGCTCGACAGTTGGCCGCAGCACTACCCGTGGATCGACCCGGCCGGTTATGAATATTTCCGTACCCGCTTGGGCCAGGCCCGACGCGATGTGGAGCACGGTCTGGCGATTACGCTGCAGCACTACACCACCCGCGAGGGCCAGGAACGCATGCTGGAAATTCTCCAGTTCAAACTGGACATCCTGTGGAGCATGCTGGATGCCATGAGCATGGCCTACGAACTGAACCGCCCGCCCTATCACAGCGTGACCGAGCAGCGGGTGTGGCATAAAGGGATCACCCTATGAGTTTTGATCGCAGCAGAACACCGACCTGGCGCCAGGGCTACCGCTACCAATACGAGCCGGCGCAAAAAGGCCACGTGTTGCTCTACCCCGAAGGCATGATCAAGCTCAACGACAGCGCCGCGCTGATCGGTGGTTTGATCGACGGCGAGCGCGACGTGGCGGCGATCATCGCCGAGTTGGATAAACAATTCCCCGGTGTGCCTGAGCTCGGTAAAGACATCGAGCAATTCATGGAGGTCGCCCGTGCTGAGCACTGGATCACCCTTGCCTGAAAAACCGCCCATTGGCCTGCCACTGTGGCTGCTCGCCGAGCTGACTTATCGCTGCCCGTTGCAATGCCCGTATTGCTCCAACCCGCTGGACTTTGCCGAACAGGGCAAGGAGCTGAGCACCGAGCAGTGGATCAAGGTGTTTCGCGAAGCGCGGGAGATGGGTGCCGCGCAGTTGGGCTTTTCCGGCGGCGAACCGCTGGTACGCCAGGACCTTGCCGAGCTGATCGCCGAGGCGCGCAAGCTTGGGTTTTACACCAACCTGATCACGTCCGGCATCGGCCTCACCGAGCAGAAGATCAGTGACTTCAAGAAGGCCGGGCTGGACCATATCCAGATCAGCTTCCAGGCCAGCGACGAACAGGTGAACAACCTGCTGGCCGGCTCAAAAAAAGCCTTCGCGCAAAAGCTCGAAATGGCCCGTGCAGTAAAGGCCCATGGCTATCCGATGGTGCTGAACTTCGTTACCCATCGGCACAATATCGACAAGATCGACCGCATTATCGAGCTGTGCATCGCGCTGGAAGCCGACTTCGTCGAACTCGCCACGTGCCAATTCTATGGTTGGGCGCAGCTCAATCGTGTGGGATTGTTGCCGACGAAAGAACAGCTGGTGCGCGCCGAACGCATCACCAACGAATACCGCGCCAAGCTCGAAGCCGAAGGCCACCCGTGCAAGCTGATCTTTGTGACGCCGGATTACTACGAAGAACGCCCCAAAGCCTGCATGAACGGTTGGGGCAGCATCTTTCTGACCGTAACGCCGGACGGTACTGCCCTGCCCTGCCACGGTGCCCGACAGATGCCGGTGCAGTTTCCCAATGTGCGCGACCACAGCATGCAGCACATCTGGTACGACTCATTTGGCTTTAACCGCTTTCGCGGCTACGACTGGATGCCCGAGCCGTGCCGTTCATGCGACGAGAAGGAAAAGGACTTCGGCGGCTGCCGGTGCCAGGCCTTCATGCTCACGGGGGACGCGAGCAACGCCGACCCGGTGTGCAGCAAGTCCGAGCAGCACGGCATCATCCTGCAAGCGCGGGAAGAAGCCGAGCACGCCACTCAGACCATCGAGCAGTTGGCCTTTCGCAACGAGCGCAACTCACGGCTCATCGCAAAAGGCTGAGGGTTTTAGCGTTTGGCGATGATGTACACAGCGTGAATGATGCCCGGGAAGTAACCGCACAGGGTCAGCAGGATGTTCAGCCAGAACGCGCCGGCGAAGCCCACTTGCAGGAACACACCCAGTGGCGGCAGCAGAATGGCGATGATGATACGAATGATATCCATGGGTCAGCTCCAGAAAATCGGCTCGTGTGAGCCGTGTAGCTAATCGACCTTGGGCGCTCGTGAGGGTTCAGTGAGATCTGGCACTGGGCCATCCTGAAATGAGCAGACAAAAAAACGCCCCCAGCCAAAAGAATCAGGCTGGAGGCGCCGCGTATGCCGCGAGACGGTTCGGGAATGAGTGTTTAAACGGCGATGCCCTTGCGGCATTGCAGTTGTGCGGTGCGCACGCGGGAGAAGGCGCGGGCCAGGCGCAGGAGCATTTCGTCGATGTTGCTTTTGCTGATCGTCAGGGCTGGGGTGAAGCGCAGGCAATTGGGTTGCGGGGCGTTGAGGATCAGGCCTTCATGCAGGGCTGCTTTTACGACGGCATCTGCAGAATCATCCGACAACGTAAGGCCCCACATCAGGCCATGGCCGCGTAATTGGCCGTGGTCGTAGCGATAAGCCAAACGGGCGAGGCCTTCGCCCAGGTAGAGGCCTGACTCACGGACGTGTTCGAGAAAGCCGCGTTCCAACACCGTATCGAGCACTGCCACTCCCGCCGATGCCATTAATGCATTCCCATGATGGGTGCCTTCCAATTCGCCCACTTCGAAGCAGCAAGCTTTGCCGCGCGCCAACAACGCCGCCAGCGGCACGCCGCCGCCCAGGCCTTTGCCGAGGGTGATGATGTCGGCGCGCACGCCGTACTGTTGTTCGGCGAGCAAGCTGGCGCAACGGCCGATGCCGGTTTGCACCTCATCGAGGATCAAAAGGATTCCCAGCTCGCGACACAGTCGCTCAACACCTTTGAGATAGTGCTCGGTGGCGGGAATAACCCCGGCTTCACTCTGGATCGGCTCCAGCATGATGGCGACAGTCTGTGCATCCACCGCCGCGTGCAGGGCCGGCAGGTCGTTGAAAGGCACGTGGCTGAAACCCGGCAATTGCGGCTCAAAGCGGTTTGCGCCAGCACCGCTCGAGGCGGCCATCGCCGCGAAACTGCGGCCGTGGCAGCCGTTGCTGGCGCTGATGATGCGATAAGCCCCACCGCGATGCAGTTGGCCCCATTTGCGCGCCAGTTTGATCGCGGCTTCGCAGGCTTCCGCGCCGCTATTGAGCAAGTAACCCTGATCGCTGCCGGTGTGATGGCACAGCCGATCGACGAGGTTCAGTTGGGCGCGGTTGTGCAGGCCATTGCCTGGGTTGATCAGCGCCTGAGCCTGATCGGCCAGGGCCGTGATCAATATTTGCGGGCTATGGCCAAGGCTGTTGGCGGCGCTGCCCTGGCTGAAATCCAGATACGCACGCTCGTCGCTGTCCCAGAGCCAGGAGCCCTGGCCACGCACGAACACCTGCGCAGGCCTTGCCGCGGTGGGCATCAGGCTTTCACCGGTGAGGTCATGTGGCGCGTCCAGGATCAAATCGTCCAGGCTCGGCGCAGGGCGACGAAACAGATTCACAGCTCACCCCCGATGGCAACCGGACCTTGGTCGGTGCCCCGTGCAAACACGGCCTGGAGGTGTTTTGCCTTGCCTATGTAAACGCTATCAACAAATACGCTGTTCATTGCCAGATCCGGCCCTGTAAGCCCTGCGAATAGGCGCTAGACTAGGCCTCTGAGCGGCCACCGGCCATTTCGATTTTCCAGCTTTTTCGATAAGTAACTCTTATGGATTTCAAGCAACTGCGTTATTTCGTCGCGGTGTATGAGGAAGGCCACGTGGGCCGTGCTGCGGAGCGTCTGTCGATCTCTCAACCGGCCTTGTCGCAACAGATTCGCCAGCTGGAGCAGAACCTGGACGTGAGCCTGTTCGAGCGCAGCAGCAAACGCCTGTTACCGACTCTGGCCGCGCACACCTTGTACAACCATGCATTGCCGCTGATTGATGGCCTGCAGCAAGCGGTCGAAGCCTTGCGCAACTTCAAGGGCCAGGCGATGCGCACCTTGGCCATCGGCGTGCTGCAAACCGTGCACACCAGCCTCGTCCCGCAAATGCTTGAGCGCGTGCGCAAGGCCCAACCGCATTTGGTGGTGCAGATCTACGAATTGACGGGGCTGGAGATTGAGCGCCGGCTGCTTAACGGCTCGCTGGACATCGGCATCAGCTACCTGCCGCCGCGCCAGCCGGGGCTGCACGGTGTGCTGTTGTATGAAGATGAATTGAAGGTGGTGATACCCGAAGACCATCCCCTGCGCGAATTCAAGAAAGTCTCGCTCAAACAGGCCGCCGAATTGCCGATGTTGCTGTTGGGGGAAGAGTTTCAAGTGCGGCAGATCTGGCAGGGCCAGCTCGCCAACCTGGGCCGGCGGCCGCAAGTGCAGGCGGAGCTCAATACGATGATTGGGATACTCGACAGCCTGCCGCATACCAAACTGGCGACGGTGCTGCCCGGGCGCTCCCAGGACGAGCACAACAGCAAGGCGTTGCTGTGGAAACCCTTGAGTGAGCCGAGAGTGCCGCTGAAAGTCGGCCTGGTGTACCGCGACGTACAGCGCCAGCAAGCCACGGTGGCGCTGCTGCGCACCTTGCTGGAAGACGTGATGAATGCCCCGCAGGCATCTGCCTGACTTTTTCGCAGGCAAAAGAAAACCCCGCCGAAGCGGGGCTTTGCAGACTGTTTCCCTGACATCCATTTCACTCCGCCATCCTGGCAGAATCCTACGTGTCCCTGTTGTTGCTTTGCGCTTCCTGCGCGACGTCCATGTGAAGTAGATTATCCGTGGATCCAATTTGGCGATAGAGGACGAATAGCAGCACGTCATGTAAGAGAATGCTTACACGCCCTCAAAGCCCTTAAAACAGTGCTTCATCCAGCAAAAATAGCGATTCGCTACCGGCTTTTACCGAAGCACTCAGCGAATGAATACGCGGCAGCAAGCGCGCAAAGTAGAAACGTGCGGTGCCCAGTTTGCTGGCATAGAAGTCTTCCTCAGCCTCTCTGCCCCACGCCGCCTCGGCCATGCGTGCCCACATATAGGCGTAAGCCATGTAGCCAAAGGCGTGCAGGTACTCCACCGACGCTGCGCCGATTTCATTCGGGTTGGTCTTGGCGCGGTCCAGCACCCAGGCAGTCAACTCATCCAGGTTATCCACCGCCGCGCTGAGCGGGCGGGTGAACTCACCCAGTTCGGTGCCCGCCGTGGCGATGAACTGGCGGATCTCGTCGGCGAACAAGGTGTAGAACGCACCGCCGCTGCCGACAATCTTACGCCCCATCAAGTCCAGCGCCTGAATGCCGTTGGTGCCTTCGTAGATCTGGGTAATGCGCACATCCCGAACAAGCTGCTCCTGGCCCCACTCGCGAATGTAGCCGTGGCCACCAAACACCTGCTGGCCGAGCACGGTGGTTTCCAGGCCCAGGTCGCTGAGGAACGCTTTGGCGACCGGCGTCAGCAGCGCCACCAGATTGTCGGCACGCTCGCGGGCGACGGCGTCTTCGCTGAACTTGGCGATATCCAACTGTGTAGCCACGTAAGTGGAGAACGCGCGGCCACCTTCGTTGGAAGCCTTCATGGTCAGCAGCATGCGGCGCACGTCGGGGTGCACGATGATCGGGTCAGCGACTTTGTTCTTGGCCTGGGCGCCGGTCGGCGAACGGCTTTGCAGACGGTCACGCGCATATTCAATCGCGTTCTGATAGGAGCGTTCACCCGACGCCAAGCCCTGGATACCCACCCCCAGGCGCTCGTAGTTCATCATGGTGAACATCGCCGCCAAACCACGGTTAGGCTCACCCACCAGGTAACCCACGGCTGCGTCGAAGTTCATCACGCAGGTCGCGGACGCCTGGATACCCATCTTGTGCTCGATGGAGCCACAGCTCACCGGGTTACGTGCGCCCAGGCTGCCGTCGGCATTGACCATGAACTTGGGCACCAGGAACAGCGAGATGCCCTTGGGACCGGCCGGCGCATCCGGCAGCTTGGCCAGCACCAGATGGATGATGTTTTCGGTGAGATCGTGTTCGCCGCCAGTGATAAAAATCTTGGTGCCGCTGATCGTGTAAGAGCCGTCCGCCTGAGGCTCGGCCTTGGTGCGGATAATCCCCAGGTCGGTCCCGGCATGCGCTTCGGTCAGGCACATGGAGCCGGCCCATTCGCCGGAATACATCTTCGGCAAGTAAATGGCTTTGAGTGCTTCGCTCGCGTGGGTGTTGATCGACACGCAGGCGCCGGACGTCAGCATCGGGTACAGGCCGAACGCCAAACTCGACGAGTTGATCATCTCTTCAACCTGGGCCGAAACTGCCTTGGGCATGCCCATGCCGCCGAAGATCGGGTCACCGCCTACGCCCACCCAGCCGCCTTCGGCGTAGGTTTTGTAAGCCTGTGGAAAACCCTCCGGCGTGCTGACCACGGTGTCCGCCCAGCGGCAGCCTTGCTCATCGCCGTTACGGCTGAGCGGCGCGATGGACTTGGCGGTGACTTTGCCGGCCTCCTCCAGGATCGCCTCGACGGTTTCGGCATCCACGGTGTCTGCCAATGCCGGCAATTGGGCCCAAGTCTTGGCGACCTCAAATACTTCGTTGAGGACGAAGCGCATATCACGCAGCGGCGCTTTGTAATCAGCCATGGCAAACCTCGTGAGAACGTGAAAAGTGATTCGGTAGGATCGGTTTTACAAGCTCCGAGTGTACCCGAACAACTTTTCAGACACATAGGGTCCGTTCGTGACTATTAAGTATTTATAAGTCACACATGGATCTAATGTGGGAGCTGGCTTGCCTGCGATGGCATCACCGCCGTTTCACTGACGTACCGAGGTGACTGCATCGCAGGCAAGCCAGCTCCCACACAAGCCCGCACACAGTTAGCCGCAGGAGAATCAGCCGCCTACAGGGCAAACAACTGAGCAGGTAAGCTCATCAGGCACTCACTGCCCGCTTCCACTGCGGCCCGGTGCGAGGCCGTACGCGGCAGCAAACGCTTGAAGTAAAAGTCGCAGGTAGCCAGTTTGGCTTTGGCAAACTCGGCATCGTCTTGTGCCTGCGCCGCTATCGCCATGCGCAACCACAGGTAGGCGAGAATGATGTAACCGCTGTACATCAAGTAATCCACCGCCGCTGCGCCCACTTCATCCGGGTTTTTCATGGCGGCCATGCCGACCTGCACCGTCAACTCGCCCCATTGCTGGTTCAGTTGATTGAGCTGTGCCACATGCGCCTTGAGCTGCGGATGCTCAGCATTTGCCGCGCAGAACGTATGCACAATTTTGGTGAAACCGCGTAACAGCTTGCCCTGGCTGCCGAGCACCTTGCGCCCTAGCAGGTCGAGCGCCTGGATGCCGTTGGTGCCTTCATAGATCGGCGCAATGCGGGCATCACGCGCCAATTGCTCCATGCCCCATTCGCGGATGTAGCCATGGCCGCCGAATATCTGCATACCGTGGTTGGTCACCTCCAGCCCCGTATCGGTCATAAAGGCTTTGCAGATCGGGGTAAGGAACGCCAACAGGTCTTCGGCTTCCTGGCGTTGGCCGGCATCGCTGCCCAGGTGCGCGGTGTCGAGCAATTGCGCGGTGAAGTAGGTCAGCGCGCGGTTGCCTTCGTTGAAGGCTTTCATGGTCAGCAACATGCGGCGCACATCGGCGTGCACGATGATGGGGTCGGCGGCTTTCTCAGGCGCCTTGGCGCCGGTCAACGAGCGCATTTGCAGGCGGTCGTTGGCGTACTTGATGGCGCCCTGGAAACTCGCTTCGCCATTGCACAAGCCCTGCATGCCGGTGCCCAGGCGCGCGTGGTTCATCATGGTGAACATGCAGTTGAGGCCTTTGTTCGCTTCGCCAATGAGGAAGCCCTTGGCACCGTCGAAATTCAGCACGCAAGTGGCCGACGCCTTGATGCCCATCTTGTGCTCGATGGAGCCGCAGTGCACCGCGTTGCGCTCACCCGAATCGGCATGGAACTTGGGCACGATAAACAACGAGATGCCTTTGGTGCCCGCCGGCGCATCCGGCAACTTGGCCAGCACCAAATGGATGATATTGGCGCTCATGTCGTGCTCCCCGGCCGAGATGAAGATTTTGCTGCCGGTGAGCGCATAGCTGCCGTCCGCCTGGGGCACGGCGCGGGTCTTGATCAGCCCCAGGTCGGTGCCGCAATGGGCTTCGGTCAGGCACATGGTGCCGGTCCACTCGCCGGCGGTGAGTTTGGTCAGGTAGGTGGCTTTCTGCTCATCGGTGCCATGGGCGTGGATCGCCGACATTGCGCCGTGGGTCAGCCCCGGGTACATGCCCCAGGACGTGTTGCTGGAACCGATCATTTCGCTCAGCACCAGACCCAAAGAGTGCGGCAAGCCCTGGCCACCGTAGGCTGGGTCCGCCGCCACGCCGTGCCAGCCGCCTTCCACGTACTGCGCGAAGGCTTCCTTGAAGCCCTTGGGCGTCGTCACAACACCGTTGTCGAAGTGGCAGCCTTCTTCATCGCCGCTGCGATTGAGCGGCGAAAGCACGTTTTCGCAGAATTTGGCGCCTTCTTCGAGGATCGCGCTGACCATATCCGGGCTGGCGTCCGTCGCACCCAGCGCGGCGTAATGGCCGTGGAAATCAAACACGTTGTCGATCAGAAAACGCATGTCGCGCAGAGGCGCTTTGTATTCAGGCATGGCGATGTCTCCGGCAGCAGATGGTTTCAACCTACTGCCGGCCACTGGCGCAATCAATCACTGTAGAACCGCTGAATACAGCGCCATCACTCAACCGACAGCACTCTCCATGCGCACTGCGCCACGCCGGGTTTGCCCCGCCGCGACCACGCAGTTACGCCCCGCGCCTTTGGCAGCGTACAGCGCCTGGTCGGCGGATTTGAGCACTTCTTCCGGGGTGCGTTGCTCGGCCTGGCGCTCGGCCACACCGATACTGACGGTCACCGATACACTTGACGCGCCGCTGCCCGCGCGGCGTTGGCGGCCTTGCTGATCGTCGTGGGGGCGGTCCGGGTTGCGCAGCTTGATGTCGTAGTTGGCGATGATCTCGCGAATCTCTTCCAAATGCGGCATGCATTCGTCCAAGGTCTTGCCGGCGAATACCACGGCAAACTCCTCACCACCATAGCGGTAGGCACGCCCGCCGCCATTGACCTTGGACAGCTTGCTGGCCACCAGGCGCAAGACTTGGTCGCCCACATCATGGCCGTGGGTGTCGTTAAAGCGTTTGAAGTGGTCGACGTCACTCATCGCCAGCACATAGTTGCGCCCCAGCCGCTGCATGCGCTCGTTGAGCGCGCGGCGGCCCGGCAAGCCGGTCAGCTCATCACGGAAGGCCATTTGATAAGCCTCATGCGCCACGCCGGCCGCGATCATCAACATCACCTGGCTGCACATGATGTTCAGGGTAAACGGCAGGATGAAGGTTTGCGGCAACATCCAGAACAGCCCCAGCAGCCCCACCAGTTGCGCGGCGTGCAAAGGACGCGGCTGATACCAGTACTGCGCCGCCAGGGTGACAAAACCAATCAGGAACATGGGGTACGACAGCTGGATCAGGCTCATCCATCGGCCATGCAAGGCCGGCCAGCGGATCTCCGCCAGCCAGCTCAACAAGGCCTGCGGAAAACTCTGCTCAAGCGCCAGTGCCACGCTGCCTAAGGCGAAAAGCACGGCGCAGCGGGCTACGAAGTCTCGGAACAGGTGGGTTTTTTCCTGCCACAGCGCATAAATGCTGAACAGCAGTGGCAACAACAGGCAACACAGGTGAAAGACCACCGCCGCATCTTCTCGGACACGACCGTTGTCGCGGTAGTAATCGGTCTGGGTGTCCAACAGGAAGTAAACGACGTACACCGTGACCATCAAGAACAGTTCACGCTGGCGCCGATACACCGCGCAGTACGCACCACCGAGCAGCAACACCAAGGTCGGCAGCACGTTAAACAGCGAGGTGAAGAAGACGTTGAGATCTTTGACATACGCAGCCGAGAGCCCGGCCAGCAACAGCAGCAACGAGGGGAGAAAATGACTCAAACGTACAGCGGACGCGCGCGACAAGGGTAAAGCTCCGACCCACTCAAAAAGATGGCACAGTGCCTTCACTGCGCACAGTTAAGCACATTCAATGTGACCTGTATCACATTGCCATCACTTTAACGGCCGTTCGGTCTAATCCCTGAGTGTCACACTGCGGTTTTTTATCACCGCGATGAACAGAGCGATGCGCGAGCTTCCTCTGCCTGTTAGTTCTGACAGTATCCATCAATGGTTATGGCGTGCTTACTAGCGCCTGCCACTCATTTTCGCCCAGAGGGTAGTCGGGACAAGGGAGTGTCCTTTCACACGATGGGAGTCACCACTATGGATACCTTAGTCACCGAACAAGTGCGCACCGGCTCACTGTTCTTGATTCGTAACGCAATACCCAGGCTGCCGCCGCTGGCCGTGGTGGACGCTATCCCCAATACCAACGGCTTGATCCCCCTGCGGGCGGCGGAAAGTGACCTGAAGCTTCGAATCTCGCCGCTGCCGCAGCCCGGGCCTACCGGCACCGAGTGCAGGATCATAGTGTTCAGTGAATCCCCTGTGCCGGGCGAATACCAAGCGGTGGCCTACCAGCGCTATTCGACCTATCCCACAGGGGATATTGAAATAAACGTGCCGCGCTGCATGGTGGGCAACGAGGGCAAGTATCTACTCACCTATATCGTGGACGATGGCAATAACGTTCTGCGCGCGACCGCCAGCACGCCCTTGCGGGTCCAAAAAACCCCACCGTTTGGTTACGAGGTCATCACCGCGCCGCGCCCACTGCTGCCCACGAACCTGGCGACGCCGCTCATTACAGATGAGTATCTGGCCAACAATGACCCGGTCATGTTCCGGATTCCTGAACACCCGGTGACCAACGCTCTAACAAATGCGAGGGGTGTTTTTTACTTAGGCACCACTGCCAGCCATATGGAGGTGCCTTACAACCTGCCGCCCAACGTTGTCGTTAACTTGCCCGACTATCCGGCTATTCGTTATATATCCGTCCCCGCGTCAGTTTTTCGCGCTCGTGGCAACGGCATGCTGCAACTGACTTACCGCCTTCTGACCGAGGCTGGCACCCGCGCTCGGGATTCGTTGATTCTTGAGATCATGGTGGCGTTGCGAATCACACCGTCGAACATTGCCATGCCACGCGTGACCCAGGCAATGGCGCCCGACAACACAGTGACCTTGGCGGATATCAACCAAAGCGGGCAAGGCGGGATCGAGATGTGGCTGGACAGCGCCGACGGCTTGCAATACGGCGACACTCTGACCGGAATCCTGGGTACGAATACCCCCGTGACAACGACATTGACCTATACAGGACAACCGCTCCCTCTGCGGTTTATTGCTACCACGGCGCTACTGCAAACCTATGTTCCGGGCGCCGCCAACAATAATACGCAAAGCACGGTCAAGTTCAGGGTCATCAACGGCGCAACCAGCTACTTCGGGCCTGACAGAACCCTCATCCTCAATTTTTCGCCCCTGATGCAGTTGGCTCCGCCGGTGGTGCGCAACCTGAACAACGGCAGCCTGACCTGCAATTCGCCGCTGCCTGTGAGCGCAACCTACGCAAACCGGTCTATTGAGGTATTTCTTCCACCTTCTGCCCTGTTACGGGCTAACACGTCGGCGACATTGACTTGCGTTCTGAGCCGGCAAGACGATGGTTCGACCCCCATTGCCCCACCGATCACCATAACAGTACCGATTTCACCGAACGCTTCAACAGTGGGGCAGACCGTAAACGTGCCTTACTCGACTACAATGCGGCTCATCGGCAGAGGCGTGATGTATTTCAGCTATACGACGCCGAGTGCTACCGGGCAAGTGCTTCAATCGCAGCCTTTGGCAATTGCGGTCAGGGGTGTCCTGCCCGGCAACTTCTATTGCGACGGAACACCTTTTGTCCCGACCCCTTAGCTGCAGTTTTTCAGCGCCCACAAAAAAGCCGCCACTCCAGAAGGAGCGGCGGCTTTTTAAAGAACCGGCCGAAAGTTAGTAACCCAGGTCGACTTATCTTGTGTCATCTCGCGACATTCCCGCATAGGCCAGCGGTTAGTTTAAGCGAAAAAAAAAGACAACCTAGGGTTAAGCTGCCCCAATACATTTTCAAAGCAGTGTTCTGAGGTGACCAAAACATCTCAAGTCTTAAAGAATGACACTATCCCCGTTCCATGATTCACCATAAGGGCGAGTTCACCATTGGGTGTAAAAGCGATACCGCCAATGTTGTCGAAGCCGGCGTAGCGACGAATAACTTGTTCTGTTTCAGTATTGATGATGTAAAGCGAATCGCGATTGCCTGGCGTCCCGCCTGGGCCCACTGCGCCAACATAGCATTCCGGAGCCCTCGGATTCATCGCAGCGCCCCAAGCGTAAGTGAAGCCGGACAGCCTCTTGGTAACAACATTGGTCTGGGTATCAATAATCGCGAGTGAATCAACTCCGGTCACGTAGGCACGCGGATACGGTTTGTTGTTGGGATTGAAGGCTATCCCTTCGGATTGGGTGTTGCCTGCAACTCTTGCCATGCCCCCGCCGAGGCCATTCGCATTGGTGATCACCGTCTCCTTACTGGTGGAGATGAATATCTGTGTTTTCTCTGGGTTGAGCGTTACACCCTCCGGCAACGGTGGCGTGGTGATGCGGTTCAGAACCGCACCCGTTTTCGCATCATGGACCGCTACGAATCCACCGTAGGTGCACGCCACAAACAGGCGCGACTCATCTGCATTGAGTGCCATCCATGCAGTCCTTTCGCCGCCCTGAGGCGTCATCGTCAGAATTAATCTGCGCGTTGCGGTATCAATGACTGCAATTGTTCCAGACCTGAAACTGCTCACATACAGCCGTGAGTTATCTGCGTTCAACAACAGCTGGAACGCCGACGGTGTTCCAAAAATGGTATCAACAACCTTGCGGGACTTGATATCGATGACTGAAACCGTATGGTCAAGTGTATTACCTACATAAGCCAGCAACCCGTCCTTGGTGATCCTGACATCATGTGCGTTTAGCCCCACAGCGACAGTGGCGAACACACCTGGACTTATTGTGGCAGCCTGAAACGTCAGCTCCTGAACATCTGACTTGGTGGTTTTGCCCCCCACCGTCACCTCGTAACTTAACTTGATAACTTGGCCCGCGCTCTGGGCGAGGGTTTGCGCATCGATGCGGAAGATCACTGTTCCACCGTTTATCCCGCTCTTTAGCCCAAGGGTGACGACGGTGCCATTTGGAGTGGTCAAGTTGAGGCGGATTACATCGTTAGTGGACATGCTCCGGTACGCCACCGTCACATCGGCCCCATTGGGATAGTTCTGCAGGGTGATCGTCTGAGGCCCTGGCTTGTTGTCGAAGGCCGGCGCCGGATACGTCAATACCCGCGTGCCCCCCACCCGCACCGTGCTGCTGCCCGAGCGTCCAAGCAATACCCCTGTTGGGGTTAACAGAACGAACGACATGCGAACAAACCCTTCCTCTTGGAAGTAATCATCAGGCACCGGCGTTTTATCGCCGGCCCTTTGCGTGTGCGCAAACGGCGGCAAGCTCTTGCTCGCGCGTATTGTTGTACCGTCAGGCCTGAACCAGGTCAGCGTCACAACGATCTGGTTGGGTGGGCTGGGGAACCCTACCGTGCGTCGCGGTGTAGCCAGCACGCTGAGAGGGAGATTACTTTGGGTGCCCAGATCAAACACAATGGACTCAATGTCTTTGACATAAAGCAACGGTGGATCAAACAGCAAGGGGTCCGCGTTGCTGTTCAACATGAAGGGCGGCGAAAACTTATCGTTCCCCTCGGGTGTGTTTCCGGCCACGTCTAACACGGTGCAAATAAGCGCTATGGGGCCGGATTGACTGATCTTCTTGAAGACCGTCGGCGGTATGAACACCCGATACGGCCCAGCCCCGCGGGCCTCTGTGGCGCTCAAGCGATGTTTGGTGGGGACACCGTCCAGGTAGACGAAAATTTCATCGTTCTCACGGGCGTTCAGATATTTATCAACCAGAGCCCACATCCCGCGAGCTGCAGTGTTTTCATCAATATCCGACTCTGCCGAAAAGCCTTCAGCCACCACGCGCAATCCGTCGTGCCCGAAGATGTCCGGCCTACGGTCTATGCCGGCAGGGTGGGTTTTCATGACCAGATACGTCTCGGTCGTCGAACGACTTTTCTGACCGGTCCTGCGCTCCACTTCCCAGTACACATTGACCAAGCCCTCCGGCAGGTCGTTCAGGAGGACTTTCAAGAAGTAACGCGTTGCCTTGGTGGTAATGCTGCCCTTGCTCACCAGTTTGTCATTACAGTACAGGTAGAATTCGTCACCGATGGATTCAGCGAACCAGGCCTCGGAGGAGAACTCGGCATAAGGGTCCGTGGCGCGCAGGCCCAAGGCCCATTTTGCTATTTCAGGGTAGTCGAGTTTATATGGGATCTCGGTTTCATCAAGCGCGATGGCGAAGGTCGCTTTGGGTGCATTCAGGGATATGTCAACGATTGGGCCGGTAGGAGTCGTCATCATCATTACCTTGCTGGTTTAGGGCGCCGGGAATGGCGCGACGGGCAAGGTGAATGAGGCGCTTGGAGGATTAACCGAATCTACTGTCAGAATTGACAGTGGCGACGAGTGGTCTAGGCATTTGCTGGACAGGTATCGGTCGCCAACCCTGTAACTGCCGGGCGATGTTGAGGGTATACGGCAGAGGCTGGCCATCACACCAAGCCATGGGAGGTTTAAGCGAATAATAAAAAGCCGCCACCCCAATGAAGAAGTGGCGGCTCTGGAAGGGAGCTCGGTAGGTTTAGTAAGCCAGGCCGAAGTCTTCTTCTTTCATGTCCATCAGGTTGCTGGCGCCCGACAGCATGGTGGCAACGTGTGTGCGGGTACGCGGCAGGATACGCTGGAAGTAGAAGCGTGCGGTCTGCAGCTTGGCGGTATAGAACGCCTCTTCGCTGGTGCCGGCAGCCAGTTTCTCGGCAGCCAGGCGCGCCATGTCGGCCCAGAAGTAAGCCAGGCACGCGTAGCCGGAGTACATCAGGTAATCCACCGAAGCAGCACCGACTTCTTCACGGTCTTTCATCGCGGCCATGCCGACCTTCATGGTCAACTCGCCCCACTCTTTGTTCAGCGCAGCCAGCGGTGCAACGAACTCTTTGACCGCGTCGTTACCTTCGTTGGCCTGGCAGAACTTGTGCACGATCTTGGTGAAGCCCTTGAGCGCTTCGCCCTGGGTCATCAGCACTTTACGGCCGAGCAGGTCCAGTGCCTGGATGCCGGTGGTGCCTTCGTACAGCATCGAAATGCGGCTGTCGCGAACGTTCTGCTCCATGCCCCACTCGGCGATAAAGCCGTGGCCGCCGTAGATTTGCACGCCGTGGTTGGCGGATTCAAAACCGACTTCGGTCATGAATGCCTTGGCGATTGGGGTCATGAAGGCCAGCAGGCCATCGGCCTGTTTCTTGGCGTCATCGTCGGTGCCGTACTTGACGATGTCCACTTGCTTGGCGGTGAAGTACACCATCGCACGGTTGCCTTCAGCGAAGGCTTTCATGGTCAGCAGCATGCGGCGCACGTCGGGGTGCACGATGATCGGGTCAGCGGCTTTGTCCGGCGCTTTCGGGCCAGTCAGCGAACGCATTTGCAGGCGGTCGCGGGCGTATTTCAGGCCACCCTGGAAGCCGATTTCAGCGTGGGACAGGCCTTGCAGCGCAGTGCCCAGACGCGCGGTGTTCATAAAGGTGAACATGCAGTTCAGGCCTTTGTTGGCCGGGCCGATCAGGAAACCGGTGGCCGCGTCGAAGTTCATCACGCAGGTGGCGTTGCCGTGGATGCCCATCTTGTGTTCCAGGGAGCCACAGGAAACGGCGTTGCGCTCACCAATCGAACCGTCTGCGTTCGGTACGAACTTGGGAACGATGAACAGCGAAATGCCTTTGGTGCCAGCCGGTGCATCCGGCAGGCGGGCCAGCACGATATGGACGATGTTGTCGGCCATGTCGTGTTCACCGGCCGAGATGAAGATCTTGGTGCCCGAGACTTTGTAGGAGCCGTCCGCCTGAGGCTCGGCCTTGGTACGCAGCATGCCCAGGTCGGTGCCGCAGTGCGGCTCGGTCAGGCACATGGTGCCGGTCCACTCGCCCGAGACCAGTTTGGTCAGGTAAGCGTTTTGCTGCTCAGGGGTGCCGTGCTCGGAAATGGTGTTCATCGCACCGTGGGACAGGCCCGGGTACATGCCCCACGACCAGTTGGCGGCGCCAACCATTTCGCTCACCGCCAGGCCCAGGGATTCCGGCAAGCCTTGGCCACCGTGCTCCACGTCGTGGGCCAGGCTTGGCCAGCCGCCTTCGACGAACTGTTTGTAGGCTTCTTTGAAACCAGTAGGGGTCTTAACGCCTGACTCACTCCAGGTGCACCCTTCGATGTCACCCACGCGGTTCAACGGTGCCAGCACTTGCTCACAGAACTTGGCGCCTTCTTCGAGAATGGCGTCAACCATGTCCGGGGTAGCGTCCTGGCAAGCCGGCAGGCTCTGATAGTGCGCTTCATAACCGAGCAGTTCGTCACGAACGAAGCGAATATCACGCAAGGGGGCCTTGTAGTCAGGCATAGCGATAAACCTCTGCTGATGTATCTGGGATGAACAACCGCGTGGATGTGTGCTGGCGGTCAAACAGGTGTTTGAAACATACGTTTACGACCTGGGGTTGTCAAGCACCCTCCCGAAGCCGTTTGTCAAGACACGGATCAATGCCGCGCACGGCAAGGCCTGCGGCGAGATGCCACGTGGTTCAGGGCGTGTAAAAGTTCAGATAGACGACGCAGAGCAAATGTGGGAGCGGGCTTGCTCGCGAAGGCGGTGCACCAGTCAATACATCGGCTGACTGTTGCATCACTTTCGCGAGCAAGCCCGCTCCCACAGAAAAACCAGCGTACCGAAGAGAGGGGGATTAAGCGTAGGTGTCGATCAAGGTGCCGAGCATTTCATCCGAAGCCTTGGCGACTTTGGCGCCCAGCTCGACTTGAAACTTGCCTTGGGCCATTTCGACCATATTGCTCGCCGAGTTGGACGGCTGAGCACGGTCGTTGGCTTGCAGACGGTCGCTTTGTGCGTCCGATGGCTGGGTCGTCGCGGCGCTGGCAATCTTGCCGGCGGCCTGGTCGACGCGGTTCTGCCCGGCCTGAATAGTGCTCAGCCCCGAATAAAACGCGCTGCTTCCAGAGATTTCCATGGCGTAAGCCTGCCTTTAGAGAATCGTGAGCTGGAATTTAAGCAGACATCCCGGCAAAACGCCCGTCAAAAACACTAATGGCATAATGCCTTGTCGATAGCCAAAATCAGTCAAGCAGGTCCAACTCCAAGTACTCGGCGACGGCTTCAGCACTGGCCTGCTTGAGTTTCGGCACGCGGCCCAGGCATGGCGCGGGCAGCCGCTCAGCCAGGGTGGCGAGGTTTTCTTCCAGACGGGAGGTCTTGGGGTCGATGATATTCGCCACCCAGCCTGCCAACGGCAAACCGTCGCGCGCGATGGCTTCAGCGGTCAGCAAGGCATGGCTGATACAGCCCAGGCGCACGCCCACCACCAGGATCACCGGCAGCTTGAGCGCCATGGCCAGGTCCGACAGGTTGGCCTGATCGACCAACGGCACGCGCCAGCCGCCCGCGCCTTCGATCAAGGTGAAATCTGCCTGCCGCGCCAGAATCTGCTGCATCGGCTTTAACAACGACTGCACCGTCAACGCCACGCCCGCCTCTCGCGCCGCCAGGTGTGGCGCGATGGCAGGCTCGAACGCTACCGGGTTGACCTCGGCATACGTCAGCGGCAACGAACACTCAGCCAGCAGTGCCAGAGCATCGCTATTGCGCAAACCATTGGGCGTTACCTGGCAACCCGAGGCCACCGGTTTTCCCGCAGCGGTGCTTTTGCCCGCCAGCCTTGCAGCGTGCAGCAGGCCGGCGGCGATGGTGGTCTTGCCGACATCGGTGTCGGTGCCGGTGATGAAGTAAGCGGCGCTCATAGAGGTTTCTCCAGTACGGCGTACACCACTTGATACGTGGCGGGCAGGCCCTGGGCCTGACGGAACTGCTCGTAAGCGTCCACCAGTGCAACAATCCGCGCGCGCCCCGTCAACCCTCCCGGGCGACCCGGGTTGAGGTTATGCGCGCCCAACGCTTTGAGTTCGTGGGTCAGGCTGCGCACATCCGGGTAATGCAACACGTGGGGCTGGCGCTCCAGGCTGACCACACGCAAGCCGCTGGCGGCGCACAGCTGTTGATAGGCCTCAAAGGTGCGGAAGCGGTTGACGTGCACCAGGCCATCCGCGGCGCGCCAGCTTTCGCGCAGCTCATCCAGAGTGCCCACGCACAGGCTCGCGAACGCCAGCACGCCGCCAGGCTGCAGCACGCGGTAAGCCTCGCTGAGCACCGCCTCGAAATTCGCGCACCATTGCACGGCCAGGCTGGAGAAGATCAGCCCACAACTCTCGCCCTGCAACGGCAGGCGCTCGGCGTCACCGGCGATGAAATGCTCGGCGCCACCCAAGGGCCGCGCGTGGTTGAGCATGCCCTCGGCGATATCCAGCGCCACGCCCTGGCTTGCCGGCAACCGCTCGCCCAGCACGCGGCTGAAAAAACCCGTGCCACAGCCCAGGTCCAGCCAGCGCTGCGGTGCATTGCCAGCGGGCAGGCGCGCCAGCAGTTCAGTGCCCACCGCGCGCTGCAACTCGGCCACGCTGTCGTAACTGGCAGCGGCGCGGGAAAACGAGGCCGCCACTTGGCGCTTGTCCGGCAAGGCGCCCGGCAGTGGCGGGCGGGATAAATCAGTCATCAACGCACTCATGCAAAAAAGCCTGGATGGCCCCCGCTACACCGTGGGGGTCTTCCAGAAGAAAAGCGTGACCGGCCTGTTCAATCAGGCCGATTTCGACATCGGGGAGCAACGCCAGCAAATCACTGGCGGCCTCGGCAGGCACCAGCCCATCCAGACCGGCGAACAGGTGCAGCTGGGGGCCGCGATAGGCCAGCAGCGCGGCACGGGTATCGAGCTGGGCAAGCAACTCAAGCCCTGGCATCAACACGCTGGAAGGCGTATTCGGCGCACCGCTGACCAGCAAACGCGAGAGCCCGCGCGGGTCTTGCGCACCCTTGGCACACAACAGGCCGAAGCGTTTGAGGGTGACTTGGGAATCGGCATGGCAACCGGCGAGAAACGCATCAAACGTTTCGGCCGGCATCGCGCTGGGCCAGCCAGCATGGGCGACAAAACACGGGTTGCTCGCCAGCGTCAGCAGCCCGCAGCAACGCTCGCCGCGCCGCGCCGCCAGCTCCGAGGCGAGCATGCCGCCCAGCGACCAACCGCCCAGCCAGGCGTTGTCCGGCAGTGTGGCGTCGAGTTCGTCGAGCCATTCATTCAACTCACTGGAATCCAACGCCGGCAACGGTTCGATCTGCACCTGCAGGTGTTCGTCGAGGCCACGCAAGGCGGCCGCCAAAGGCTCCAGCGGTGATACGCCGAGGCCCCAGCCGGGCAGCAATATCAGTCGATCACGCATGGTCGGGCTCCGTGGCGCCTAACAAGCGCAAACACGCTTCCAATCCGTTTAACAATAGCTGCACCTGCGCCTCGCTGTGGGCCGCCGTCAATGTCACGCGTAAACGCGCGCTGCCGGCAGGCACGGTGGGCGGGCGAATCGCGGTGACCATCAGGCCGCGCTCGCGCAGCATCTGCGACAGGCGCACGGCCTTGGCGCTGTCACCGATCAAGATCGGCTGAATCGGCGTAAAGCTGTCCATCAAGTTCAGGCCAAGCTGTTCGGCGCCCTGGCGGAACTGGCGGATCAGGCCATTAAGGTGCGCGCGCCGCCAATGCTCGGTGCGCAGCAGTTGCAGGCTTTTCAGGGTGGCACAGGCCAGCGCCGGCGGTTGGCTGGTGGTGTAGATATACGGCCGTGCGAACTGGATCAGGCTTTCGATCAGCTCTTCACTGCCCGCCACAAATGCCCCGGCCGTGCCGAACGCTTTGCCCAGGGTGCCGACCAGCACGGGGACGTCCTCCTGGCTCAAGCCGAAATGCTCGACAATACCGCCGCCAGTGGCGCCCAACGGGCCAAAGCCATGGGCATCATCGACCATCAACCAGGCGCCTTTGGCCTTGGTTTCACGGGCCAGCGCGGGCAGGCCGGCCAGATCGCCGTCCATGCTGAATACGCCGTCGGTGACCACCAGCGTATTGCCGGTGGCTTTCTCCAAGCGCTTGGCCAGGCTGGCAGCGTCGTTATGCAGGTAGCGGTTGAAACGCGCACCTGAGAGCAAACCGGCATCCAGCAGCGAGGCATGGTTGAGGCGGTCTTCCAGCACCGTGTCGCCCTGCCCCACCAGTGCCGTGACCGCACCGAGGTTGGCCATATAGCCGGTGGTGAACAACAGCGCGCGCGGGCGCCCGGTCAAGTCGGCCAACGCCTCTTCCAGCTCATGGTGCGGCGTGGCATGGCCGACCACCAAGTGCGAGGCGCCGCCGCCCACGCCCCAACGGGACGCACCGGCGCGCCAGGCCTCGATCACGTGCGGGTGATTGGCCAAGCCCAGGTAATCGTTATTGCAGAACGCCAACAGCGGTTGGCCGTCCACCACGACTTCAGGGCCTTGCGGGCTCTGGAGCAAAGGGCGTTGGCGATAAAGATGTTCGGCACGGCGGGCAGCGAGACGCGCGGCGAGATCAAAAGACATGCAGGCCTCGGTAGATCAGGTTGAACTCGGTCCAATGTGGGCGCTGGCTTGCCTGCGATAGCGGTTATCCAGACACATTGATGCTGAATGTGCCGCCGTCATCGCAGGCAAGCCAGCTCCCCCATTTGGAATGCATTCCAAATGGGGGATCGGCGTCAAACCACGGCGTTATAGAACTGCTCGCTGCTCTTTTGCTCCACCAACGCCTGCTCAATGGCCGCCTGATGCACTTCATCAGCGTGCTCTTCACGGGCTTCCGGCAGGATGCCCAGGCGCGCGAACAGTTGCATGTCCTTGTCGGCCTGCGGGTTGGCGGTGGTCAGCAGTTTGTCGCCGTAGAAGATCGAGTTGGCGCCAGCGAAGAACGCCAGGGCCTGCATTTGCTCGTTCATCGCTTCACGACCGGCCGACAGGCGCACATGGGATTGCGGCATCAGGATGCGCGCCACGGCCAACATACGAATGAAGTCGAACGGGTCGATGTCATCGGCGTTTTCCAGCGGCGTACCGGCGACTTTCACCAGCATGTTGATCGGCACCGATTCCGGATGCTCCGGCAAGTTGGCCAGTTGGATCAGCAGGTTGGCGCGGTCGTCGAGGGACTCGCCCATGCCGAGGATGCCGCCCGAGCAGATCTTCATGCCCGAATCGCGCACGTAGGCCAGGGTTTGCAGGCGCTCGCTGTAAGTGCGGGTGGTGATGATCGAGCCGTAGAACTCCGGCGAGGTGTCGAGGTTGTGGTTGTAGTAGTCGAGGCCGGCCTGGGCCAGCGCTACAGTCTGGTCCTGGTCGAGGCGGCCGAGGGTCATGCAGGTTTCCAGGCCCATGGCTTTCACGCCTTTGACCATCTCAAGCACGTACGGCATATCTTTGGCCGACGGGTGTTTCCAGGCAGCGCCCATGCAGAAACGGGTCGAACCGATAGCTTTGGCGCGCGCAGCCTCTTCGAGGACCTTCTGCACTTCCATCAGCTTTTCTTTTTCCAGGCCCGTGTTGTAGTGGCCCGACTGCGGACAATATTTGCAATCTTCCGGGCAAGCGCCGGTTTTGATCGACAGCAAGGTCGACACTTGCACACGGTTGGCGTCGAAATGCGCGCGGTGCACGGTCTGCGCCTGGAACAACAGGTCATTGAAGGGCTGTACAAACAGCGCTTTGACTTCGGCTAAGGACCAATCGTGACGCAGGGTGGCAGTGATGCTGGCGCTCATGGGCGATTCCTTGATTATGCTTGGGCTTTCGCTGTGGGAAGGGCAATACCCACAGTCACGACACGGATGCTCGGCATATTTAAGGAAGATTCATGCACTGTCAACCTGGACACAAACACGAGGTTTACATCTGGCTAAAAAACAACCAGACCTGTTTAGTCTGCGATGAAGCCACCGAATCGGCCGATTGTGTGTGTAACGTCTGCGAAACTGAGCTGCCGTGGTCTCTGGAGCAGTGCGAGGTATGCGCCCTGCCGTTGCCGATGGAAGGACTGATCTGCGGCCAGTGTCAGAAACAACCGCCTGCGTTTAAACAGGTGATCGCACCGTGGTCCTACAGTTTCCCGGTCGACAGTTTGATCAGCCGCTTCAAGCATCAGTCGCGCTGGCCATTCGGCCACCTGCTCGCGAGCCTCCTGGGGCAGCACCTGCAACACCGCTTCGACAACACCGAACTCACGCGCCCCGACTGCCTGCTGCCGGTGCCCATGGCGAGTAAGCGCCTGCGCGAGCGCGGCTTCAACCAGGCGTTGATGCTGGCCCGCTGGCTCAGTGAACACCTCGATATCCCCCACGATGAACATCTGTTGTTACGCCCCCATGAAACCGTCGCGCAACAAGCCCTCGACGCCAAGACCCGCAAACGCAACCTGCTCGCCGCGTTTGCGCTGGCACCCGACGCCCAGGTGCAAGGCCGCCACCTGGCACTGGTGGACGATGTGCTCACCACCGGCGCCACCGCCCACAGCCTGGCTCGGCTGTTGATGGACGCCGGCGCGCGCCAGGTCGACGTCTACTGCCTGGCCCGCACGCCAAAACCCGGCACATGACTTGACTCCCGTGCGCCACGCCTGCAACGTCCGCTGACCTTATAGAAGCGTATCCACATGTCTCTGCCGACCTCCCTCAGCCAACACATCATTCGCCGCCCGCAGCGCATTGCCCTGCTGGCGCACATCGCCGAGCAGGGCTCGATCACCCGCGCGGCCAAAAGCGCCGGCTTGAGTTACAAGGCCGCCTGGGACGCCATCGATGAATTGAACAACTTGGCGCAAAAACCGCTGGTCGAACGCAGCGTCGGCGGCAAGGGCGGCGGCGGTGCCAAGCTGACGGCCGAAGGTGAGCGCGTGTTGCGCCTCTACCAACGCCTACAAGTGTTGCAGGCCCAAATACTCGGTTCGGATGAGGATGCCAGTGACTTCAACCTGCTGGGCCGCTTGATGCTGCGCACCAGTGCGCGCAACCAATTGCACGGTCAGGTCAGCGCCATCGACAGCCATGGCCGCAATGACCTGATCCGCCTGCAATTGTCGGGCGGCTTGAATTTGAGTGCGCAGATCACCCACGACAGCACCCAACGCCTGGAACTCGAGAGCGGCGTGGAAGTGGTTGCCTTGATCAAGGCCGGCTGGCTGGAGCTGCTCGCTATCGGGCAAGCTGCAACACCTGGACACAATTGCATGAGCGGCGTGATCGAGACGATTCTCGACGCTGATGACGGCCCCAGCGAGGTGCGTATCACCTTGCCCAACGGTCAGGTTTTATGCGCCCTGGCGCAGCCCGCCGCGCTCAAGGCACTGAATGCCGCCGAGGGCCAGCAGATCCAGGTGCAGTTCTCGCCCAGCAACGTGTTGCTCGGCACGCCGGTGTAGCGGGCGAGCGCCACTTCAAACTGCAACAATTTCGTCACGCGCGCTCCTTAAGGTGTCTGCAAAAACCGCAGGGAGCCTGAGATGAGCCTATTAGAAGAAAACCAAGCCACCGACCTTGAACAGATGGTCGGCCTGACCCGCCGTCGTTTTATCGGCGCCGGCGCCCTGTGCGGTGCCGCGATGTTCCTCGGCGGCAACCTGCTGACCCGCAGCGCCCTGGCCGTGAACGCCGCCAGTGCCAGCCCACTGCTGGGGTTCACCAGCATTGCCGCCGCCACCAGCGACGCTATCACCCTGCCGCCCGGCTACAGCGCTTCGGTAGTGATCAGCTGGGGCCAGCCGTTGCACAAGAACGCTCCGGCGTTCGACCCCTCCGGCAACGGCACCGCCAAAGCCCAGGAGCAGCAGTTCGGCGATAACAACGACGGCATGAGCCTGTTCGCCTTCCCCGGTGACGACAACCGCGCGCTGATGGCGATCAACAACGAATACACCAACTACCGCTACCTCTACGCCCACGGCGGCGCGCCGCAATCGGCCGAAGACGTGCGCAAGGCCCAGGCCAGCGAAGGTGTGTCGGTGATCGAAGTGCGGCGCAGGGGCGACACTTGGCAGTTTGTCCAGGATTCGCGCTACAACCGACGCATCCACGGTAACTCACCGATCCGCCTCAGCGGCCCGGCAGCCGGTCACGCCTGGCTGAAAACCAGCGCCGACAACACCGGCAAAAAAGCCCTCGGCACCTTCCAGAACTGCGCCAACGGCAAGACCCCGTGGGGCACTTACCTGACCTGCGAAGAGAACTTCACCGACTGCTTTGGCAGCAGCAACCCACAGCAAACCTTCGACGCCGGGCAAAAGCGCTACGGTGTGGTAGCGGCCAGCAAAGACATCAACTGGCACCTGCACGACCCGCGTTTCGACATGGCCAAGAACCCCAATGAACTCAATCGCCACGGTTGGGTGGTGGAGATCGACCCGTTCGACCCGCAATCCACGCCGGTCAAGCGCACCGCCCTGGGCCGTTTCAAGCACGAAAACGCTGCCCTGGCTGAAACCCGCGACGGCCGCGCCGTGGTGTACATGGGCGACGACGAACGCGGTGAGTTCATCTACAAGTTCGTCAGCCGCGACAAGATCAACCACAAGAACCCCAAGGCCAACAAAGACCTGCTCGACCACGGCACCTTGTACGTGGCGATTTTCGACGCGGGCGATGGCAACGCCGACCACCCCAAGGGCAAGGGCCAATGGGTCGAGTTGACCCACGGTAAAAACGGCATCGACGCCAGCACAGGTTTCGCCAGCCAGGCCGAAGTGCTGATCCACGCGCGCCTGGCCGCCAGCGTGGTCAAAGCCACGCGCATGGACCGCCCGGAATGGATCGTGGTCAGCCCCACCGACGGCCAGGTCTACTGCACCCTGACCAACAACGCCAAGCGCGGCGAAGATGGCCAGCCGGTGGGTGGGCCCAACCCGCGCGAAAAAAACGTCTACGGCCAGATCCTGCGCTGGAAGACCGATGCCGATAACCATGGTGCCACGACGTTTACCTGGGACCTGTTTGTGGTGGCCGGCAACCCCGGTGTGCATGCCGGCACACCCAAAGGAGGCTCTTCCAACATCAATCCGCAAAACATGTTCAACAGCCCTGACGGCCTGGGTTTCGACAGGGCTGGGCGCCTGTGGATCCTCACCGACGGCGACTACAGCAACGCGGGCGACTTCGCCGGCATGGGCAATAACCAGATGCTGTGTGCCGACCCGAGCACCGGGGAAATCCGCCGTTTCATGGTCGGGCCGGTGGCGTGTGAGGTAACGGGCATCAGCTTTTCGCCGGACCAAAAGACGCTGTTTGTGGGCATTCAGCATCCGGGCGAGACCGGTGGTTCGACCTGGCCGGAGCACCTGCCCAATGGCAAGCCGCGCTCCTCGGTGATGGCCATTCGGCGGGATGACGGCGGGATCGTCGGCGCCTGATAGGCCCTTGTGGCGAGGGAGCTTGCTCCCGCTGGGGCGCGAAGCGGCCCTAACCCAGCGCACCGCAGCCCTTCAGTCAGAGCGCGGCGTAGGGTTTTGGGGCGGCTGCGCAGCCCAGCGGGAGCAAGCTCCCTCGCCACACAACAGCGCCCTATCCCAGCGCTGGTGCGTTACCATACCGGGCCGGACGCGGCGCCCTGCTGCGCGCAGGAGTTCGCATGGCCCATCCGTTTGAAACACTCACGCCCGACCTGGTTCTCGACGCTGTCGAAAGCATCGGTTTTCTCAGCGATGCTCGCGTCCTGGCGCTCAACAGCTACGAAAACCGCGTGTATCAGGTGGGCATCGAAGACTCCGAACCGCTGATCGCCAAGTTCTATCGGCCCCAGCGCTGGACCAACGAAGCGATCCTCGAAGAGCACCGCTTCACCTTCGAACTGGCCGAATGCGAAGTGCCGGTGGTCGCGCCGCTGATCCACAACGGCGAAAGCCTGTTCGAACATGCCGGTTTCCGCTTCACCCTGTTCCCACGCCGTGGCGGCCGTGCGCCCGAGCCGGGCAACCTGGATCAGCTCTATCGCCTGGGGCAGTTGCTCGGCCGTTTGCACGCCGTGGGCTCCACCCGCCCGTTCGAACACCGCGAAGCCTTGGGGGTGAAAAACTTCGGTCACGACTCCCTCACCACCTTGCTGGAAGGCAACTTCATTCCAAAAAGCCTGCTGCCGGCCTACGAGTCCGTGGCGCGCGACCTGCTCAAGCGCGTGGAAGAGGTCTACAAAGCCACGCCGCACAAGAACATCCGTATGCACGGTGACTGCCACCCCGGCAACATGATGTGCCGCGATGAGATGTTCCATATCGTCGACCTGGACGACTGCCGCATGGGCCCGGCCGTGCAGGACCTGTGGATGATGCTTGCCGGCGACCGTCAGGAATGCCTGGGCCAGCTGTCGGAATTGATGGACGGCTACCAGGAGTTTCACGACTTCGACCCACGCGAACTGGCCTTGATCGAGCCTCTGCGCGCGTTGCGCCTGATGCACTACAGCGCCTGGCTGGCGCGACGTTGGGAAGACCCGGCGTTCCCCCACAGCTTTCCGTGGTTTGGCAGCGAGCGGTATTGGGGCGACCAGGTGCTGGCGTTGCGCGAGCAGCTCTCAGCCCTCAATGAAGAACCGCTGAAACTGTTCTGACCCCCTTCTTCTGTGGGAGCTGGCTTGCCTGCGATGGCATCACCTTGGCAGAACTGATGCACCGAGTTGCCTGCATCGCAGGCAAGCCAGCTCCCACAGAAAAGCCTCATCCCACCGGTCGACAAAAATCCTTACAATTGCGCCTTTGTTAGCTGCCTGAGCAAGGATTCTGCAATGCAAGCTGCCAACCCCCGCAAGGGGTACATCCTGGGCCTGAGCGCCTATGTCATCTGGGGCCTGTTCCCAATTTATTTCAAAGCCATCGCCAGCGTTCCCGCCGCCGAAATCATCGTACACCGCGTGTTGTGGTCGGCGCTGTTCGGCGGTTTGCTGTTGATGGTGTGGAAGCACCCAGGCTGGTTCCGTGAACTGCGCGACAACCCCAAGCGCCTGGCGATATTGGCACTCAGCGGCTCATTGATCGCCGCCAACTGGCTGACTTATGTGTGGTCGGTTAACAGCGGGCGCATGCTCGAAGCCAGCCTGGGTTACTACATCAACCCGCTGGTGAATGTGCTGCTGGGCATGGTGATCCTTGGCGAACGCCTGCGGCGCTTGCAGTGGATGGCGGTCGGGCTGGCTGCGGTCGGTGTGGCGCAGCAGGTATGGCAGGTCGGCAGTTTGCCGTGGGTGTCGCTGGTGCTGGCGCTGACGTTCGGTTTCTACGGCCTGATCCGCAAGCAGGCGCCGGTCAAGGCGTTGCCGGGGCTGGTGGTGGAAACCTGGATGCTGGTGCCAATCGCTGTGGCCTGGCTGCTGTTCAACCCGTCCGCGCACAGCGCACAACTTGAGTTTTGGAGCACAACCGAAGCCTGGTGGCTGGTGGCCGCCGGCCCAGTGACATTGATCCCGCTGGTGTGCTTCAACGCTGCCGCGCGCCATCTGCCCTATACCGCGCTGGGCTTCTTGCAGTACGTGGCACCGACGCTGGTGCTGCTGGAAGCGGTGTTTTTGTTCGGTGAACATCTGGCAACCAGCACGCTGATTGCCTTCGCGTTTATCTGGGCCGGCCTGGTGGTCTACAGCCTGGATGCCTGGCTGACCGTACGCAAACGCTGATCAAATAACGTACAAACCTCTGCAAGCCACAGCGGCCGTGGCTTGCAGGCATCCACCCCAAGGTTATCCACAACCTGATCCCCGCCATTTGTGCACAAGCCCTTGAAACTGCTCGTTTTTTGCTCAAGTCAAGCAGAAGCCCGGCCGGCGTGGCCTGGCGCCGGGTCTCTACAGGTTATCCACAGGCCCATGCAAGTTTTCCATGCATAACCTTGTGGATGATTATTCCTCGTTGCGCAGCTCCACCATCAAGTCATCCGCCAAGGTTTCCAGTGAGGCTTGCAGCGTCTCAAGGGACAGCGACGACGGCACCTGCAGCAGCGCCTCGGCACTGAACAGCGGATCACCACTCATGGGTGCCGGGCGCACGTCGGTGCTCAGCCGCTCCAGGTTGACGCCCTGCTTGCTCAACAGCGTGGTGATCTCACGCACGATGCCCGACCGATCATTGCCCACCAGCGTCATCAGGATCGGCTTGGAGGCAGACGCCTGCCCTGTGCTGCCCTCGCCCACCAGCACGCGAATGCCATGTGTGGATAAGTCCTCCAGCGCATTCACCAGATCCTGACGGCTCTCTGTGGGAACACTTACCCGCAGGATCCCGGCAAACTGCCCGGCCATGTGCGCCATACGGCTTTCCAGCCAGTTGCCGCCGTGGTCAGCAATGTTCTGCGCGATGCGTTCAACCAGGCCGGGTTTGTCGGCGGCGATAATAGTGAGTACAAGATGGTCCATGGCGAAGCCCTCTGAATTCAATCTATAAGGTGGACCGGTGAGTCCCCGAAAACAAATCGTGTACCATTTTTATATTTATCTGGAACAATCCAATAGTTTTTTGAGAACATCCGGTTCTCCGCTGTGACCGTACGGCCAAAGTGGGTCGCTAAACGACGTATTTAGTCTAATTTTCACAACCGCAAGTCATCATGTAGTATGCCCAACCGTGCACTACATAATGAAAATCTGAAACAGCGCATAAGCTCCGCAGAGTGAGGCAAGCAATGACTGAACACGTTCAAGTCGGTGGCCTGCAGGTCGCCAAAGTCCTGTTCGACTTCGTGAACAACGAAGCCATTCCCGGCACCGGCATCACTGCCGACCAGTTCTGGGCCGGCGCCGACAAGGTCATCCACGACCTGGCTCCGAAGAACAAAGCCCTACTCGCCAAACGCGACGATTTCCAAGCGCGGATCGATACCTGGCACCAGACTCACGCAGGCAAAGCCCACGACCCGGTGGCCTACAAAGCCTTCCTGCAAGACATCGGATACCTGCTGCCAGAAGCCGCAGACTTCCAGGCCTCGACCCAAAACGTCGATGACGAAATCGCCCGCATGGCCGGCCCACAGCTGGTTGTACCGGTGATGAATGCGCGTTTCGCCCTCAACGCCTCCAATGCGCGTTGGGGCTCGCTGTATGACGCGCTGTATGGCACCGATGCCATCAGCGAAGCCGATGGCGCCGAGAAGGGCCAGGGCTACAACAAGGTACGTGGCGACAAGGTGATTGCCTTCGCCCGTGCGTTCCTCGACGAAGCCGCGCCGCTCAGCGCCGGCAGCCATGTCGATTCCACCGGTTACAAGATCGTGGATGGCACGCTGATCGTCAGCCTCAAGGGCGGCAGCAACAGCGGCCTGCGCGACGACGCGCAGTTGATCGGCTTCCAAGGCCCTGCGGCGCAGCCGATTGCGATCCTGTTGAAACACAACGGCCTGCACTTCGAACTCCAGATCGACGCCAGCACCCCGGTCGGCCAGACCGACGCCGCCGGCGTCAAAGACGTGCTGATGGAAGCTGCGCTGACTACCATCATGGACTGCGAAGACTCCGTCGCCGCCGTCGATGCCGATGACAAAGTGGTGATCTACCGCAACTGGCTCGGCCTGATGAAGGGCGACCTGGCCGAAGAAGTGGCCAAGGCCGGCAAAACCTTCACCCGCACCATGAATGCCGACCGCGTTTATACCGGCGTGGATGGCCAGGACGTGACGCTGCACGGTCGTTCGCTGCTGTTCGTGCGCAACGTTGGCCACTTGATGACCATCGATGCGATCCTCGACAAAGACGGCAACGAAGTGCCCGAAGGCATTCTCGACGGCCTGCTCACCAGCCTGGCGGCGGTCCACAGCCTCAACGGCAACAACAGCCGCAAGAACAGCCGCACCGGTTCGGTCTACATTGTTAAACCGAAAATGCACGGCCCCGAAGAAGCCGCGTTCACCAACGAGCTGTTCGGGCGCATCGAAGACGTGCTGAACCTGCCGCGCAACACCCTTAAAGTCGGGATCATGGACGAGGAGCGCCGTACCACGGTCAACCTCAAGGCCTGCATCAAAGCGGCCAGCGAGCGCGTGGTGTTTATCAACACCGGTTTCCTCGACCGTACCGGCGACGAGATCCACACCTCCATGGAAGCCGGCGCGATGGTGCGCAAAGCGGCGATGAAGGCTGAGAAGTGGATTGGCGCGTATGAGAACTGGAACGTCGACATCGGCCTGAGCAGCGGCCTGCAGGGCCGTGCGCAGATCGGCAAAGGCATGTGGGCGATGCCCGACCTGATGGCGGCGATGCTTGAGCAGAAAATCGCTCACCCGCTGGCCGGTGCCAACACTGCTTGGGTGCCGTCGCCAACGGCGGCTGCGCTGCACGCGTTGCACTACCACAAGGTTAACGTGTTCGCGCGCCAGGCCGAACTGGCCAAGCGCGAGCGTGCGTCGGTGGACGACATCTTGACCATTCCCCTGGCCAGCAACACCGATTGGTCCGAGGAAGAAATCCGCAACGAGCTGGACAACAACGCCCAGGGCATCCTCGGCTATGTCGTGCGCTGGATCGACCAAGGCGTCGGCTGCTCGAAAGTGCCGGACATCAACGACGTCGGCCTGATGGAAGACCGCGCCACCCTGCGCATTTCCAGCCAGCACATCGCCAACTGGTTGCGCCACGGCATCGTCAACGAAGCCCAAGTGATGGAAAGCCTCAAGCGCATGGCGCCGGTGGTGGACCGTCAGAACGCCGGGGATGCGCTGTATCGTCCGCTGGCGCCGGATTTCGACAGCAACATCGCGTTCCAGGCGGCGGTGGAGTTGGTGATTGAAGGGACCAAGCAGCCTAACGGTTACACCGAGCCGGTGTTGCACCGTCGGCGTCGGGAGTTCAAAGCGAAAAATAGAACTTGATCAAAATTGAACGCCCTGTTCTTAAGAACAGGGCGTTCAGCACTACAAACAAGCTGATTAAAAAATCCACTCGTACTTGAGATAACCTGTCCCCTCGATTTTGTACTCGCGCTCATCTTTTACAAACGTTCCGCTGAACTGTAATTCTTGCCTATCTCCTTCATACGTAGTCGTCACCTTCACAGTGCCGAACACGTCGAGCGCACTCCCGTTGCGAACATACGTTAAGCGCCCGCTGGTCGATTTATCGTAAGTAAAATTGTAGACGCCATTTTTTCTGACGGACTCCAGATAAATAACAGAGAAGCTTGAATTCGAGCCGCCCGAGGCGCACGCAATAAAGCTATCGAACCCCCCTGACACGTCTTCGGTTGTGAACTCATCTATAGTTTTAACGGCACTCGTAACCTTAACGCTCGCTGTTCCGGTGTAATTTTTCGGAAATGCCATATCAAACCCCTTTATGTTTAGTGATTGAAGCAACGATGTTCATCGCTGCTTTCAATGCCAGTAAACAAGGGCCCTCATGGCTTTTCTACTGTCATAATTGACAGTTTTAACGGGAACCCGACCACCGGTTACCTCTGCTCCCGCGCTGTCACCTGAATAACTATGCTCGCCGACTTTACACACTGAAATCGGCGTGAGCTGAAAGCCCAAGTTCGTTATTTAGACGACACGGTATAAGTACCCTTCAGCACAGCCACAGGCGTTGGCCGCCCAAACGTAACGTCAGCCATCGCGACCATGATGAATATAAATACTGTCAGGGAAGTACACAGACTTAATAGGCCCCTGCCTACTGTCAACATTGACAGGTATGACAACAGCCTGATCAGCGGTCACTACTGCGCCATGCCCAACTCGCGCTTGACCATCTTCGCCAGCTTCACGCTATCAATCGGTTTGAGCAAAAAGTCCACCACGCTCAAATGCATTGCATCAATCACGTCCGGCGCTTCCGCGTCCCCCGACATGATGATGATCGGCAACGCCGCTCGCTCAGAACCGCGCACTTTCTCAATCAATTTAAGCCCGTTGCTGGGCTCCATACGCAGATCAGTAATCAACAGGCCAATGGAACTGCTGGATTTCAACAAATCCCACGCCGACTCACCACTGTCGGCGGTCATGCAGCGAATGCCGTCCAGGCCCAGGATCTCCGCCAACAGTTCTCGCGCGTCCTTGTCGTCATCGACAATCAACACGCGTTGTGGCGGTAGATCGGGCTCCAGCATCACGGCGCTTAGCGCCTCGCGCTCGGCATCACTCAAAATATCGTGGTCAGGCATACGTTTCTCAGCAGTTCTTATCTATCTCGCAGCACACTCGTCAGACATCTGCGGAAGGGCGATCAATGTGCACTTCGTCGGAAAGTTTGCCTAGTGGGCGTTCTACGGGGTTTGGACGATAGTCGTGTAAGGTTTTTCCCTAGTGGTGAATGGTTTTACCGCTACCTAGACTTACGTCCAATGGGCACCCAGGGCACGGGGGCTGACCATAAAGGACGATAACGACAAGAAACTGCGGTCACTGTTATGAGTAAAGCTGATGCTTTCACGCAGGCGGGAAAAATCGCCGTGTTGCAAAACATTCACGGCACCCTGCAATTCCTGCAACGCTTTCCCCCGTTCAACCAGATGGAAAACGCACACCTGGCGTTTCTGGTCGAACAGTGCCAATTACGCTTCTACGGCCCAGGCGACAGCATCCTCAAGCCGTCGGGCGGGCCGGTGGAGCACTTTTACATCGTCAAGCAGGGCCGAGTGGTCGGCGAGCGCCCGCTGGCGAATCAAGATGCAACTGAAACCACCTTCGAAATCACCACCGGCGAGTGTTTCCCCCTCGCTGCGCTGCTGGGCGAACGTGCGACCCGCACCGAGCACAAGGCCGCCGAAGACACTTTCTGCCTGCAATTGAACAAGCCGGCGTTTATAAAGCTGTTCGCGCTGTCCAGCCCGTTTCGCGATTTCGCCCTGCGCGGTGTCAGCAGCCTGCTGGACCAGGTAAACCAACAGGTGCAGCAAAAAGCCGTGGAAACCCTCGGCACCCAATACTCGTTGAACACGCGCCTGGGCGAATTGGCCATGCGCCATCCGGTCACCTGCTGCCCGAACACGCCACTGCGCGAGGCGGTGACGCTGATGCATGAGCAGCAAGTGGGCAGCATCGTGATCGTCGACGCGCACAAGGCGCCCTTGGGGATCTTCACCCTGCGCGACTTGCGCCAGGTGGTGGCCGACGGCACCAGTGATTTCAATCAGGCCATCGCAGGCCATATGACCCAGGCGCCGTTCTTCTTGACCCCGGACCACAGCGCCTTTGATGCCGCCATTGCCATGACCGAACGGCATATCGCCCATGTGTGCCTGGTGAAAGACCAGCGCGTGTGTGGCGTGGTGTCCGAACGCGACCTGTTTTCCCTGCAACGGGTGGACCTGGTCCACCTGGCGCGCACCATCCGCAACGCGCCACGCGTGGAAAACCTGGTGGCGATTCGCGGTGAGATCGGCCAACTGGTGGAACGCATGCTCGCCCATGGCGCGTCGTCCACCCAGATCACCCACATTATTACCCTGCTCAACGATCACACCGTGTGCCGGGTGATCGAGCTGACCCTGGCCGACAAAGGCGACCCCGGCGTGCCCTTCAGTTGGTTGTGTTTCGGCAGCGAGGGCCGTCGCGAGCAGACGCTGTTTACCGACCAGGACAACGGCATCCTGTTCGACGCCAAGGACGCCGCCGAAGCCGCCGAGATTCGTGGCCGCTTGTTGCCCGTGGCGCAGCAGATCAACCAAAGCCTGGCGTTGTGCGGCTTCAGTTTGTGCAAGGGCAACATCATGGCCGGCAACCCCGAACTGTGCCTGTCGCGGGCCGAATGGGCGCGGCGCTTCGGTGCGTTTATCCGCGAGGCAACGCCGGAAAATCTGCTGGCCTCCAGTATCTATTTCGATTTGCGCGTGGTGTGGGGTGACGAGCAGGGCTGCGAGCAGTTGCGCCAGAGCATTCTGGATCAAGTGGCGGATAACCGGCTGTTCCAACGCATGTTGGCCGAGAACGCCTTGCGCCAGCGCCCGCCCGTGGGGCGCTTTCGCGATTTTGTGCTGACGCGCAAAGGTGGCGAAAAAGCCACCCTCGACCTCAAGGTGCAGGGCCTTACGCCCTTTGTAGATGGCGCGCGCCTGCTGGCCCTGGCCAACGGCATCCACGCCAACAATACCCTGGAGCGCCTGCGCCAGTTAGTGGCTAAGGAGGTCATCGAGCCCTTGGACGGCGCCGCGTACGAAGAGGCCTATCACTTTATCCAGCAAACCCGTATGCAGCAGCACCAGTTACAAACCCGCGAGAACCAAGCGTATTCCAACCGCGTCGACCCCGACAGCCTCAACCACTTGGACCGTCGCATCCTGCGTGAGTCCCTGCGCCAGGCCCAGCGCCTGCAAAGCAGCCTGACCTTCCGGTATCAGCTGTGAGCCTGTTCGACTGGCTGCGTACGAAAAAGCCCGGGCTCGACGCGACCCAACAACGGCGCCTGGAGCAACTGCCCAAACCCGCGGTGCTGGGCGACAGTTCCTTACGCAGCCAGCGTTGGGTAGTGGTCGACCTGGAAACCAGCGGCCTGAACCTCAACCGTGACCAGGTGCTGTCCATCGGCGCGGTGGTGATTGAGGACGGCGCCGTGGATTTTTCGCAGATGTTCGAGCGCACCCTGCACCGCGCCGAAACAAAACTCAGCCCCAGCGTCCTCATCCACGGCCTCGGCCCCAGCGCCATTGCCGCCGGCAGCGACCCGGTCGAGGCGTTGCTGGCGTTCATGGCATTTGTCGGCGACAGCCCGTTGCTGGCGTTCCATGCACCGTTCGATCAACACATGCTGTGCCGCGCACTTAAGGACAGCCTGGGCTATCGCCTGGCGCATCCGTTCCTCGACGTCGCCGACATCGCCCCGCTGCTGTGCCCCGAAGCGAATATTCGTGAAGCCGGGCTGGACGACTGGATCAGCCATTTCAAGCTGCAGGTCGGTGAACGCCATCACGCCAGCGCCGACGCCCTGGCCACGGCGGAGCTGATGCTCATCCTGTTGAGTCGCGCACGCCAGCAGCACATCGACTCCCCGCAGGCGCTGCAGGAGCGCTTGAGCCAATGGAAACGGCGCAAACAAGCCCCAGGTTTCTAAGATCGTTCCCACGCTCTGCGTGGGAATGCCGGCGGGACGCTCCGCGTCCGCTTTTGGCGCAAAACTCAAGCCCTGCACAAGGGACGGGATGCATTCCCACGCAGCGCGTGGGAACGATCGCCGACAGACGCCAATTGCGCCCACTCTTTGCCTCTGACACAATCGCGAATAATTCTCGTTAGTTTAAACCTCTTGTTTATTCGGTGATGCCTTGTCGTCGGTCCAGACCCCACACAGTGAGCTTGTTGGCGCGTTGTATCGCGACCATCGTGGCTGGCTGTTGGCCTGGCTACGCCGCAACGTGGCGTGCCCGAGCCGCGCCGAAGACCTCAGCCAGGACACCTTCATGCGCCTGCTGGGCCGTGACGAGTTGCGCGAACCCCGCGAACCACGGGCGTTTCTGGTGGCAATCGCCAAAGGCTTGCTGTTCGACTACTTCCGGCGCGCGGCGCTGGAACAGGCTTACCTCACCGAATTGATGCTGATCCCGGAAAGCGAGCACCCCTCGCCGGAAGAACAGCAACTGATCCTCGAAGACCTCAAGGCCATCGACCGCCTGCTCGCCAAGCTCTCGAGCAAGGCCCGCGCCGCCTTCCTCTATAACCGCCTCGACGGCCTGGGCCACGCCGAAATCGCCCAGCGCCTCGGAGTGTCAGTGCCGCGCGTGCGCCAGTACCTGGCCCAGGGCATTCGCCAGTGCTACATCGCGCTGTATGGCGAGCCGCTGTGACGGTGATCAGCGCCAAGCCGGTTTCGGCGCGTGTACTGGATGCCGCGATTGCGTGGCAACTGTCCCTCGATTCCGGTGACGGCAACTTGGTTGCGCAGGAAGAATTCGCCAGATGGCTGGCCAGCGATGACGAACATGCGCGCGCCTGGCGCCAGTTGGGCATGCTCGACCAGCGTTTCAGCGTGGCCGCAGGCCCGGCGCGGGCGGCGTTGTTGCAGTCACGCGAGGGCATTCGCCAGCGCGTGCGCAAGCTGGGGCGCGGCCTGGCGAGTATCGCGTTGGTGTGCGGGCTGGCGTTGTTTGCCGGTGAGCGTTACGTGCCGATCCACTATTGGCTGGCCGACCAACGCACCGCCACCGGCGAGCAACGCACGCTGAAACTGGCGGACGGCACGCTGATCAACCTCAACACCCACAGCGCCATCGATGTGCGTTTCGATGAAAAACGCCGGCTGATTGTGCTGCAGGAAGGCGAGATCCTCGTCGAAACCGGCCATAACGATGCCCGCCCGTTTTATGTCCAAACCCGCGACGGCAGCCTGCGCGCATTGGGCACGCGGTTTATCGTCAAGCGCGAAGACGACGCCACGCGCCTGAGCGTGCTGCAGTCCGCCGTGGCCGCTCAGCCTGAGGCGCTGCACCAGGAACAGATTTTCAAGCAAGGCCAGCAAGTGCTGATGCGCAGCGACGGCCTCGGCCCTGCGCTTGCCGTCACCCCCGCTGCCGACGCCTGGACGCGCGGCATGCTGGTGGTCGACAACGCCCGCCTGGGCGATGTGGTCGAGGAACTCAGCCGCTACCGCAGCGGCTATCTGGGTGTAGATAAACAAGTGGCCGATCTGCGCATCACCGGCAGCTTCCCGCTGCACGACACTACGCTTGCGCTGAACGCGCTGCTGCCGACCTTGCCGGTGCGCATCGAGCAGCATACGCCGTGGTGGGTGAACGTTACCGCCAAGCCTTAGGTTAGGCGATGCGTGGACTACCGCTTTCGCGAGCAAGCCCGCTCCCACATTCGAATGTGTTTCTCCAGGTAGAACACCGTCAATGTGGGAGCGGGCTTGCTCGCGAAGAGGCCCTAAAAAACACCCCAAATGCCCGAATCAAAAAATATTTTCACCCCGCCCTATCACTTTTCGAATCTCGCTCGGCACATAGGCAATTGAGAAATGTTTCCATTCAGGAGCCGCCCTATGTCCCGCACGCTAGACACCTTGTTGCGCCCCAGCCTGTTAGCCGTGGCCATTGCCCTCAGCGCCCCGCTGACCAGCACTGCACTGGTCGCCGCCGAACAGGCCTCCAGCGTGCGCGCGTACAACCTGCCGGCGGCGCCGTTGGCCAGCACCCTGAACCAGATCGCCAGCCAAGCCGGTCTTGCGCTGACCCTCAACCCTGCGCTGGCGTCGGGCAAGACGTCGGCACCGGTTAACGGCCAGTTCGATGCACAGGGCGCGCTGCGTGAGGCGTTGCGCGGGACTGGGTTGCAGTTGGAGCAAAGCAGTGCCGGGACTTATTCGTTGGTGGCGATTGCGGAGGGTGTTGTGGCGTTGCCGCAGACCAGTATCACCGGGCAAGGCAGCTATGAAAGCGCGTGGGGCCCGGTGGATGGTTATGTAGCGACACGCACCGCTGCGGGCACCAAGACGGATACACCGATCGTTGAAGCGCCCCGTTCGATGTCGGTGGTCACGCGCGCCCAGATGGAAGACCGTGGCGTGCAGAACCTCGACGACGCCGTACGCTACATGCCGGGCGTGATCGCTAGCAGCTACGGTAGCGACTCCCGCGCCGACTGGCTGCGAGTACGTGGGTTCGAGCCGACTCAGTTCCTTGACGGCCTGCCGCTGCCCAAAGGCTCATACGCCAACCCAAAGCAGGAAACGTGGAACCTAGACCGCATCACACTGCTGCGTGGCCCAGCATCCTCGGTCTACGGCCAAACCCCACCGGGCGGTATGCTCGACATGGTGAGCCGTCGTCCACAAACTGAAAGCAGCAACGCTGTGCGCGCCGAGGTCGGCAGCAATAACCGCAAGCAAATCAGCTTCGACAGCACTGGAAAAATCGATGACCAAGGCCAATTCCTCTATCGGGTTGACGGTGTGGTGCGTGACAGCGGCACGCCTATCGACCATATCGAAGACAAGCGCTACAACATCGCACCCAGCCTGACCTGGAACATCAACGACGACACCCACCTGACCCTGCTCTCGCAGTTCACCCGCGACGACACTGGTATCAGTGGCCAGTTTTTACCGTTGCAAGGCACCAAGCTGAGTTCGCCGGCGGGTAATATTTCCCATCACAAGAACCTTGGCGAGCCGGACCAGGACTACTACGACCGCACCTACTACGCTCTGGGTTATGCCTTTGATCATCGCTTCAACGATGTCTGGCAGTTCAAACAAAACCTGCGTTACACCAAGAGCGAACTGGCCTTTAACACGACCTACTCCAGCTACGGCGACACCGCTGTCGGCGCAGACGGCATGCTCAAACGCATCTACGACAAAGTAGACGAAGACATTTCGCAATTGGCTGTGGATAACAACTTCCAGGCCGACTTCCAGACGGGTGCTCTCAACCACACCCTGTTGCTCGGCCTGGATCACCAGCGCTCCAACACCGACTACCACTGGATCGAAGGCAATGCCGCGAGCATTAATCCAAACCGCCCGATCTACAACCAGCCACGCCCGGCTGGCGCGCCACTCACCTTCTACGACTACAACCAGAAGACTGTGCAGACCGGCCTCTACATTCAAGACCAGATTGCCCTGGACAAATGGCGCCTGACTTTGGGTGGTCGTGAAGACTGGATTCACACCGGCACCACTTTTTTCAACATGAATGACGCCACCAATACCCAACGCGACAAGGCCTTCAGCGGTAACGCGGGGCTGAGCTATGTATTTGATTCGGGCATCACGCCGTACATCTCCTACACCGAGTCATTCCAGCCAACTGCTGGTGCCAGTGCAAGTGCCACACAGTCGTTCAAGCCGACCCAAGGCAAGCAGACTGAAGTCGGCGTGAAATACCAGCCGATAGGCAGCAAAACCCTGCTGACCGCGGCTGTGTTTGACCTGCGCCAGCAAAACGTTTCGGTGACACAAAACAACGTCACCAGCCAGATCGGCGAAATCAGCGTGCGCGGCCTGGAGCTGGAAGCCACGTCGGAAGTCACCGACAACCTGAAGCTGGTGGGTTCATACACCTACACCGACACCGAAATCCTCAAAGGGGATGACAAGGGCAACCGCATGAAGCTGGTGCCACGCAACCAGGCGTCGCTGTGGTCTGACTACACTTGGCATTCGGGCGTACTGGATGGTTTCGGCGTAGGCGCTGGTGTGCGTTATGTGGGCGACACCTACGGCAACACCGCCAATACGGCCAACGGCCATGTAGGTTCGTACACCGTTTACGATGCTGCAGTGCATTACGACTTGAGCCGTATCAACCCAGTACTCGCGGGCGTCTCGGTGGATGTCACCGCCAAGAACATCTTCAACAAGGATTACTTGTCGACCTGCGACGGCGCATGGTGCTACTACGGTGATGAACGCAATGTCGTGGCGGCTGTGAACTACAAGTGGTAAACAACTGACACGGTCACCCAAGGGTCACGGTTACGCCGTGGCCCTTTTGCATTTGGATGAACCATGAAAAGCAAAACCATCCGCCGCTGGTCCTTCATCCACACCTGGACCAGCCTGATCTGCACCGCCTTCCTGCTGTTGCTCGCCCTCACCGGCCTGCCGTTGATCTTCCACCACGAGATCGATCACCTGCTGGGCAACGAACCCGAACTTGCGCAGATGCCCGCCGATACGCCACAGCTGAACCTTGAGCAACTGGTGGCCAAAGCCCAGGCGCATCGCCCGGGTGAGGCGATGCAGTACCTGGCGTGGGACGAGGACGACAAGAACGGCGTGATCGCGATCATGGCCGCCACAGCAGGCACCGAGCCCAACTCGTCGCACACCTTCATGCTCGATGCGCGCACCGGTGAAGCCGTCGAAACCCCAGCGGCCAATGGCGGCCTGACACTGTTCCTGCTGCGCCTGCATGTGGATATGTTTGCCGGCCTGCCGGGCAAGTTGCTGTTGGCCTTCATGGGCCTTTTGTTTGTGCTGGCAATTGTCTCGGGCACGGTGCTGTACCTGCCGTTCATGCGCCGCTTGAAGTTCGCCACCGTGCGCCAGGACAAGTCCACGCGCTTGCGCTGGCTCGACCTGCATAACCTGATCGGCGTGGTCACGCTGACCTGGGCGCTGGTGGTGGGCGTGACCGGTGTGATCAGCGCCTGCGCCGACTTGATCATCGCGGCCTGGCGCCAGGACAGCCTCAGCGCAATGATCGAGCCGTACAAAACCGCGCCGCCGCTGACCCAACGCGCACCGGCCACTGAGCTGCTGAGCATCGCCGCCAAGGCCGCGCCCGGCATGCAGCCGGACTTTATCGCGTTCCCCGGCACGCGTTTTTCCAGTGAGCACCATTACGCGGTGTTCATGAAGGGCAGCACGCACCTGACCTCGCACTTGCTCACGCCGGTACTGATCGACGCCAGCACCCTGGCCGTCACCGCCATCGCCGAACGGCCGTGGTACATGGACGCCATGGGCATGTCGCAGCCGCTGCACTTCGGTGACTACGGCGGCATGCCGATGAAGATCCTGTGGGCGGTGCTGGATGTGCTGACCATCATCGTGCTGGGCAGTGGCGTTTACCTGTGGATCGTGCGGCGCAAGGCGGCCAAGGTATGAAGCCGCGTCAGTCGAATTTCTGGAAGGTGTTTGGTATTCCGCTGGGGATTGGCGTGCTCAGCGCGGCCGGCTTGTTTGCCGCGCTGCTGGGGGATGGGCTGTGGGATTCGTTGAGTTGGGTGGGTTTGGGGATTCCTGCGGTGATTGGTGTTTGGGCGTTGTTCAGGCGGCGCGGCTGAGGGCGCTATCGCAGGCAAGCCAGCTCCCACAGGTGGAATGCATTTCAAGGTGGGAGCTGGCTTGCCTGCGATGAGGCCCTCAAAAACACCCAAAAGCCCCCTCGCCAGCCACCGCGCAACCCTCTAGGCTAGCCACTGCCCATTTCGAGGAATGCCCATGTCCGCGCCCAGCATGACCTTGTTCCACAACCCCGCCTCACCCTTTGTTCGCAAAGTCCGCGTGCTGCTGATCGAGACCGGCCAGCAGGACCGTGTGGCGTTGCACGGCTGCATGCCGACGCCGGTCAACCCGGACGCGCAGCTTGTACAGGATAACCCCGTGGGCAAGATCCCGGCCCTGCGCCTGGCCGACGGCTCGGTGCTGCACGATAGCCGGGTGATCCTCGATTACCTCGATCACCAGCATGTTGGCAACCCGCTGATCCCCCGCGACGGCTCGGCCCGCTGGCGCCGCCTGACCCTGGCTTCGATGGCCGACGGCATCATGGATGCCGCCGTGCTGGTGCGTTACGAAACCGCCATGCGCCCGGCAGAAAAGCACTGGGACCAATGGCTGGATGAGCAGCGCAACAAAATCCGCCGCGCCGTCGCCGAACTGGAGCAAGAGGCGATTGCCGAGCTAACCAGCCGCTTCGACATCGCGTCCATCAGCGTGGCCTGCGCCTTGGGTTACCTGGACTTCCGCCACCCGGACCTGCAATGGCGGGCCGCAAACCCCCAGCTTGCTGATTGGTACGCCAAGGTCAGCCAGCGACCTTCAATGCTGCAGACCCAGCCACCGCTCTGATACTCACCCCAATCTACTGTGGGAGCGGGCTTGCCCGCGATGGCGGCGTGTCATTCAGCGCATCTGTTTCTGCCCCACCGCCTTCGCGGGCAAGCCCGCTCCCACATTGGAAGGTGGTGGCGTTGAGGAATATGACAATGCTTGCGGCCAACTGCTCACCCAACTGCTGATCTTCCCGTAACCCGATCATTGCACCGCCTCCAGATCAAACTGCACCTTGCGCTTGCCCACGCCATACCAATCCAGTTTGCGTGTCAGCACCATCACCGTGCCCAACAGCCCGAACAGCAACAGCGAGCCCATCAGCAGCGCGTAATCCTCGGCACTCAACAGCCCGTACAACAAGCCATACAGCGCCGCCAGCCCCGCCGAGAAGCCCAGGCCATGGGCGACACTGCGCAGCACATGGCACACGTAGAACCCAATCAACAACACGCAGGCACTCGCCGACAACAGGTACGCCAAGCCAAAGCCGATGTGCTCGGACAACGACAACAGCAGCAGGTAGAAGAACGCCAAGGCAACGCCCACCAATGCGTATTGAATCGGGTGCACCGCCAGGTTCTTGAGCACTTCGAACAGGAAGAAGCCGGCAAATGTCAGGGCGATAAACAGCAGCGCGTATTTGATCGCGCGGTCGCTCTTGAGGTACTGGTCCACCGGGTCGATGAAGCTCACACCAAAGCTGCGGCTATTGAAGTCGTCACACACCTTGTCCCACACACAGCTGCGCATGGTTTCTTCCAGGTTGGTGGAGAAGAACGTGGTCTGCCAATTGGCGGTAAAACCTTGCGCGGTGACCTCACGCTGGGCCGGCAGGAAGTTGCCGATAAAACTCGGATGCGGCCAGTTCGAGGCCAGCTTGACCTGGCTGGTCTTGCCCACCGGCACCACTTGCATCTGCTCGGTGCCTTGCAGGCGCAGGTCAAAGGCGAAGCCCACCGGGGCCGGTTTTTTGCTGTCCAGCTCCGGCAGCATCACGTGCACGCCCTCGCCCAGCCACGCCACTTGAGTGCCTGGCGAGAACGCCAGGCGCTGGCTGCCCAGCTCCAGCTTCAACGCATTTTCAATGCCGCGAATGTCACTGATACCCACCGCCAGATACGCCGGCTCAAAACGGTAATCGGCAAAGTTTTCCTTGATACCCAGCTGTTCCGGTAGCTCAAAACGCCCGCTGATGCGGTTGTCGGCATGGAACAGCCGCGCCTGGTAAATGCCCCGCGAGCGCAGCTCGGTTTGCACCTTGCCGTCGAGTTCAAACTGCTCCGGCAAGAAATACAGACGACCGCGCACCTCACTGACTTGTTCGTAGCGCTCGTTAAGTTTTTCATTGAGTTTCCACTCACGGACGGTCTTGCGATACGGCACTACCATCACCGGGCCGGTGAGGCGTTGGCTGTAGCTGGAGCTGCGCGCGATGTCCATCAATACGCCATCGCGCATCTGCTGGCGGTCGCTGATGATGCCGTTGATCATCAACAATGGAATCAGCAACAGCAGGATCAGCAGCGCAATGGCGCCAAGTTTGAAAAGCAAGCTGCGGTTCATGGGGCTCTCCCTGTTTTGATGGGCAGAGCGTGAGCCGCGCGTGTGGGAGATTTATGTGGGCAATGTGGAGACTGTGTGGAGATGCAGCACCACTTGCACGCCGCCTTGCACATTGCCGATCTGCAACGCGCCGCCGTGCAACTTCATCACTTCTTCGACAAAGTTAAGGCCAAGGCCGGTGCTTTTGCGCCCGCTGGCCGGGCGCGGCAAAGAGTAGAAACGCTCGCTCAGGCGCGGCAAGGCGTAGTCGGGAATCGGCGCAGCCTGGTTGAACAGGCTCACCTGCACATCGTTGTGCTGGGTGTGCGCGCTGAACCTCAAGGTGCCACCGGGTGGCGTGAAGTCCAGGGCGTTATCCAGCAGATTGCCCAAGGCCTGGCGCAACAGAAAAGGCTCGCCGAACACCTTCACATCCGCGGCAATGGCCTGCTCGACGTGCAAGCCGGCGCCTTCGATGCGCGCGCATTGCGCCTTGAGCACTTCGTCGACCAAGGTGGCCAACGGCATGCTGATTTGCTCTTCCAAACCCTGGCGCTGTTCCACTTGGGCCAGGTTCAGCAGGCGCTCGATCAACTGCTGCAAGCGCGCACTTTCACTGTCGATATTGCCGACGAAACGCTGCTGCTGCTCGCGGCTCATGTCGCCCTGCAGCAGCTCCGCCGCGCCACGAATCGCCGCCAGCGGGCTTTTCAATTCGTGGGTCAAGGTGTGCACGTAATGCTCGACGTAAGCCTTGCCCTCCAGTTGCGTGCGCATGTGCTCTACGGCCGTGGACAGCTGCTTGAGTTCGCCGCCACGGTAATGCGGCAACTCGGCACGCCGGCCTTCGCTCACCGCCTGCGCATACGCCGTCAGCCGGTGCAACGCGCGGCTCAGCCACCAGGACAACAGCGCGCCCAGCAGCAGGCCCAACACCACCAGCCCGGCGCCGTACCACAGCAGGCGGTGCTCGGTGCGGTCCACATAGGGCTGCAGCGAGCTGTTGGGCTTGGCCACGGTGACCACGCCGATGATCTGGCCGTTGTCGCGGATCGGCGCGCCCACGTGCATCACCGACGAGTTGGGGTCATCCAGCTCATTACGGGTCGAACGCGCGCCATATTCGCCGCGCAGCGTCAGGTACACATCATTCCATTTGGAATAGTCCTGGCCGACCGCCTCGCCCGTGGAGTCGAGCAACACGATGCCGTTGGCGTCGGTCACGTAGATACGGTGGTTGACCTGGTTTTTCGGCAGGCCCCAGATGGTCGCGCCCGGTTGCCGGCTGCCGTAGGCCTTAAGCAACTCCGGCCAATGGCTCTGGCCGAGGGTGCCATTCTTCACGTCCAGCCGCAGGATTTCGGCGAGCAGGTTGGCCGTGTCCACCAGGGTTTCTTCGGTGGACTGGCGCACGCCGGGGCGGATTTCCTTCATCACCGTGTTGAGCACGAAGTAGCCGGTCAGGCCGATAAACAGCGCATACACCAGGAAAATCCGCAGCCCCAGGCGCATCAGCTATGGCTCGGGCTGTAGCTGTAGCCCAGGCCACGGTGGGTCTGGATCGGCTCGGCATCGGCGGCCACGCCGCGCAGTTTGCTGCGCAGGCTTTTGATATGGCTGTCGATATTGCGTTCGTAACCGGCATCGGCCGCCACGCCCACCGCGTCCAACAGTTGTTCGCGGCTGAACACGCGCTCGGGTTGCTCGAGCAAGCTTTGCAGCAAGCGGAATTCATGGCGGGTCAGGCTCAAAGGCTGACCGCGATAGTGTATTTGCATGCGTTCCAGGTCCACCTGGAATACCGTCGGCGCCGCACCTGGGGTGACGCGCTTGAGGATCGCCCGCACCCGCGCCGCCACTTCCCGTGGGCTGAACGGCTTGACCACGTAATCGTCGGCGCCGATTTCCAGGCCCACCACGCGGTCAATCTCGGCATCCCGCGCGCTGAGGAACATCACCGGCACCTCGCTGAAACGGCGCAATTGCTTGCAGGTTTCAAAGCCGCTGATGTCCGGCAGGCCGATGTCGAGGATGATCAGGTCGGCCGGCGTCTGGCGCTGATGGGCCAGCGCCTCCTGGCCAAGGCTCAGCCAGGTGGTGGTGAAGCCCTCGCCTTGCAGCGCAAAAATCAACGTGTCGGCTATCGCCGCTTCGTCTTCGACAATCAGGATATGCGGCATGTGGGTCCGTCAGCAGTCCGGTTTGTCAGCAGTGTAACGGCGCGCCGGGTTCACCGCTGCGCCGAATTCACGCAGGGCCTTGGCGCCGATCAGCAGCGGGTAGTTGAAGCTGCTGCGGTCGGTGAGGTTGACCTCAACCGTGCGCTTGACGTTGCCCAGGCACATTTCCAGGTCGATCACCGGGCGCTTGGCCACGGTGGCTTCGTCCTTGTCATCGTCTTCGTCGGCGCGGCTCTTGATCTTGCTGATGCGCGAGACTTTATGTTCGTAGACCTTGTTGGTCGCGTCTTTGCCGCCGAGGCGGAAGCGCACCCAATCGTCGCCATCACGGGTGAAGGTCTCGATGTCACGGGCCGACAGCGAAGCGGTCAGCGCGCCGGTGTCCATCTTGGCCTTGAAGGTTTCGCCGATCTCCGGCAACTGGATGTATTCGTAGCGACCGTAGAGGGTCGGTTCGGCAGCCATGACGGGCAGAGCCACCAGGGCAAACGCAGCAAGGAGCAGTTTCACGAAGTGATTTCCTCGAAAGAAGTAGGCGGATTCTAGACCGCAAAAGCAGCACTTAGTTAGCCCCGCCATCAGCAGCTCGTTCTCACGCTCTGCGTGGGAATGCAGGTTTGGACGCTCTGCGTCTGCTCTTAAAGGCTTGACGCAGAGCGTCACTGGCGGCATTCCCACGCAGAGCCTGGGAACGAGCATAGCCTTCACATTGTGAAACATTCGCACGGTGATTTGCGATTTGGCCTATAGGCGCAGCTCTCTTATCATGGCCTGCCCACAAGATTCCAAGAGTTACTTATGCGCCGCCTGCTCACCGGCTGTTTCGTCACACTGCTGCTATTGCTCAACACCCTGGTGCTGTTCGGGCCGTTGATACTGTTTGCCCTGCTCAAGCTGGTAGCGCCCGGGCGTTATCGCGACTATGCCTCGTGGGCGGTGATGTGGATCGCCGAGACCTGGGCCGAGATCGACAAGCTGATCTTCTCACTGTGCATCCCCACCCAATGGGAGATTCGCGGCGGCGGCGACTTGCGTGGCGACACCTCTTACCTGGTGATCAGTAACCACCAATCCTGGGTCGACATTCCAGCGCTGATCCAGGCGCTTAACCGGCGCACGCCGTTCTTCAAATTCTTCCTGAAAAAAGAGCTGATCTGGGTGCCCTTCCTCGGCCTGGCCTGGTGGGCGCTGGATTACCCGTTCATGAAGCGCTACACCAAAGCGTTCCTGGCCAAGCACCCGGAACGGGCGGGCCAGGACCTGAAGATCACCAAAGAGGCCTGCGAGCTGTTCAAGCGCCAGCCGGTGACGGTGGTCAATTACCTGGAAGGCACGCGGTTCAGCGCGGCCAAACACAAGCAGCAGGCTTCACCGTTTGCGCGGCTGCTCAAGCCCAAGGCGGGCGGCGTGGCGTTTGTGCTGGCGACGCTGGGCGAACAGCTGGACGCGGTGCTCGACGTGACCGTGGTTTATCCATCTCAAAAGCAGCAGCAAAAGATTCCGGGGTTCTGGGATTTGATCAGCGGCGCAGTGCCGAAAGTGATCATCGACATTCGCACCCGAGCGCTCGACCCGGCGTTGTGGCAGGGCGATTACGAGAATGATCCGGCGTTTCGCCAGACCGTCCAGAACTGGGTGAACCAGCTCTGGAAGGAGAAGGACGCGCGCATCGAACAATTGCGCGCGGAGCGTATTTAGCTGCCGGTGCCCCAGGCCGAGGCCAGTTTACTCAGCACCGAGCCGTTGGCGCCCTGGCCGCCCAGGTATTGCAGGATCACCGGCGCAAACTTGCCGATCATGCTGTTATCCATGCCCAGCGCGCTGAACGCGGTGTTCAGGTCGCTGGTGTTCTTCACGTTACCCAGCAGGCCGTCCAGGCCGCTGGTCTTGCTGCCGCCGCTCTGGCCGAGCATCCCGCTCAAGGCGCCGAGGCTGCCCAGGGAATTGCTCCCCGACAGTTGATCCAGGCCGGGCACGCTTTTGCCCAGTTGCGAATAGTCGTTGCCGCTCAGTTTGTTTTTGGCCAGGCCCAGCATCGCGCCAGTGCCGCCCACGGCTTGTTCGGGGGTCACGTTCAGTTGCGAGGTCAATGCGCTCAGCAGGCCTGCGGTCTCGGAACTCGGCGCTGCGGCAGCCGCTTTGTTATTGCTGCCCTGGGCGCCGGAAACGGCATTGGCCACGTCGCCGAGGCTGAAACCTGCAGCAAACACCGGGCCTGCGGCCACGGTCATCAGGCAGGACAGGGCAAAACCGCGTGAAATCTTCATCAAGACAACCTCTGAATGTAGGAACTAAAAAGCAGGCGTTTGACTGACAGTCCCGAAGGATTGTTCCCCCCTGTAGATTAGTTCAGAAAAGGCTGCATCCAAATGTTCCTGCCTCGCGTATATCCCTCATGCGCCGCCCGGAGTTGGATGGAATGAATGCACAAGCTGGACTACCCTCTGCCTACCGTGCGCAGTCCCGTCGCCCTCGTTCGAGAGCCTGGAGAAGCCCTATTTCCACCCATGATGCTGACCCGTTGCAGCCCTTGCTGGCCCAGTGCGCCCTGGGCAACCGCCAGGCGTTCGAAACCCTCTACCGCAGCGTTTCGCCACGGCTGCACGGCGTTGCGTTCCGGTTCATGGGGCGCACGGACCTGGCCGAAGAAGTGCTGCAGGAGGCCTTTGTGCGCATCTGGTACAACGCTTCGCGCTACGAGGCACACCTGGCGGCACCCATGACCTGGATGGTCAACATCACCCGCAACCTGGCCATCGACCAGTTGCGCAAACACCGCGAACAGCCCCTGGCCGACGGCCAGCAGGATGCAATGCTCGACGACAGCCCCAGCGCTCACGAACAGCTCGACAACGAACGGGAAGCGCGCGCCCTGAACCGCTGCCTCGATACGCTCGACGGCATGCAGCGCCAATCAATCACCGTGGCTTACTTCCAGGGCCTGTCGTGCTCGGAATTGGCCGAACACTTGGCCGCGCCTTTGGGCTCGGTCAAATCCTGGATTCGCCGCGGCATGGAGCGCCTGCGCAGGTGCCTTGAATCATGAACTACCACACCACCGCCCTGCGCCGCGCCCTGGCTGCCGATTACGCTATCGGCTTGATGCCTGCTACTGCCCGTCGGCGCTTCGACGCGCTGTTATTGGAAGACGCCGCGCTGCGCGTCGAACTTGGCCACTGGCAGGCTGCACTCGCCAGCCTGACCGGCGCACTGCCCGAGCGACCGGTGCCCGATCACGTATGGGCCGGCATCAAGGCGCGCATCGAGCCGCAGGTACTGCATGTGCCGGCGAAGAAACCGTTCTGGATGAGCTTTCGTGTGCTGGCGGCTGCCTGCGCGGTGGTCGTCGCGGTGCTGGTGGGTGTGCTTTATCAGCGTGATATCGGCGCCGAGTACAACGCCACGCTGGTCGCGGCTAACCAGCAACCGGCGCTGCAGATCCAGGCATTTGGCGATCACCTGCAAGTAGAGCCATTGACCTTGGCGGCGGTAGAGCCGACGCGCGCCCTGGAATTGTGGGTCATTGCGCCCGGTGGCAAACCGATCTCCCTGGGCCTGGTGCCTAGCTCGGGTAAAGGCCGAATCCAGTTGAGTGAAGAACAGCAGGCGCTGTTGACTGCCCCCGCGACCCTCGCTGTCAGCCTGGAGCCACAAGGCGGTTCGCCGACCGGCCAACCCACCGGCCCGGTTCTTTACCAAGGCGCACTGGCTACCCGCTGACACCACTCAATACCTGTGGGAGCGGGCTTGCTCGCGAAGGCGGTGTATCAGTTGATGAATGTGTTGACTGACACGCCGCCTTCGCGAGCAAGCCCGCTCCCACATTTGATCTTCATTGGCTGGGCGACTTTGAAATAACCAGCGGCTCAACAATAAGTAAATACGCTAAGAAACTGTCATTTATAACAGTAGCCAACTCCCTGTATCGCCCGCAGCATGAACCTCCTGCGCCCCACCGGAAGACATTCATGAAGCGCGCACTGCTTGCGGGTTTGTCTGCAATGACAGGGCTGATGGCCAATGCCATCGCGGCGACCTCAACCTGCCCACCGATCCAGAACATCAACCAAACCGCGATGACCGGCGGCGGCTACAGCTATGCAACCTCACAGCCGGGCGGGCTTACCTGGACAGGCGAAAACGCATTGGCTTCAGCGTCCGACCTGACCGACTCGACCTTTCATGATGCTCGATATGATGCGCGCACCAAAGACCTCACCTGCACCTACAAAGGCCCCATGAGCAACAACGCCAGCGTTTCGGTCACGCTCAAATCCATCAAAGAGTGGAACCGCACGCCTGTCGGTGACTGGAAAGGCAGCTATTGCGAAGACCCTGATGCGTCCCAGTGCGCATTCACCCATCAGTGACCCACATTTGATCTTCATCGGCCGGGCGACTTGCTCATGGCGATGGATGGCGCTTATAGTTCGGCGGTCGTCCACATGGCGACACGGGTTTGGCGACTCGGGTGAATGGTGCAAAAGCTTCTGCTTTTTTGCAGGTTCTTTTGCGTCCGCAATAGCTGCTTTCATGGTGGCTGTGCGCGGGAGACCTTCGGGTCTGCCGGTTCCATTCCCGGTTCGCCAACCTGCGTACAGCTGCCACCCAATCCGTTTGGCGACGGATAAGTGTGTAGCCCACCTCTACTTGAATGGGTTTTAAAACATGAACCGATACATGCCGCTCACCGGCCACGACAGCACCACCCCTTCCCTGCTTATCGACACCCAAGTCCCGCTGGACGTACTCCACGACGCCGCCGTCTACCGCATCCGCGCCGTCACCCAAGTCATGGAAAACCTCGCGTTTCGCGAGGGCTTGCAAACCGACAACCTCGTCCTCCAGGACTTCGCGCTGCTCTGTGCCATTCCATTGCGGGATGGGTGTGACTTGCTGGATGTCATCAGCCGACGTTTGCAGGCATAAGCAAACGCGTCAAAAGGGCGTCTCTGGACGCCCTTCTCAATAACGCACTTGATGCTAAATACAAGGATGAAACTAAAGCAGTGATTTGCAGTTATGAAGGCGATAGTGATAGTGATGCAGGTGTGCGAGTCACGTTAAAGCCCGTCAAAAACTGGGCAGCCGCCTCAGGCACTAGTTGGAAGAGCGTAGCGTGCAGGGCTTCTGATATTTCCAAGTGTTCATTTACTTACTCGAACTAAGTTCAAAGAGCAAAAAGGGCGACTAACAGTCGCCCTTTTTCATTCAGGCGGCACTGAACAAGTTATGCGGGTCTATCACTCACTTCTTTGGCACCGCGCCTCCTTCAGCGGGTTACCTGCACCTTGAACTTTCCAGCAACAGGATAGACGCCCTGCAACGTCGAGCCCAACAAACGCCGTATCTATAATTACCACCGCGCACCCTCAAGGCTCGGGAAAATGGCCATTCCAGTCATTAACTTTATAGAAGGCTAACATGGAACTATTTCCTACCCTGACATTTGAAACATTCGCTGCAATGCTTCACGCGCTAAGCAGTGGCCACGCAGTGCCTACCTCCCAAGAATGTCCTGTTGAGAGGGGTTATCAAAAATATGTATTCAACTTGGAAAGTAAAGAGGATGAAGATGAATGGGAGGTTGTGATCAAAGCGACCATTCCAGTCGTGCTTGACGATTGCAACGATCACCAAGACCCTGGCAATCAGCTCACAAAAGCCCCGCTTGGCTACTATTGGATGGACTATCCAGAACCAGGCGGTCAAACCAAAGTGGCTTGCTACGGATGGAAAGGAAAAATTGCCAATGTTCGCGTGGCTAACAATGTGGTTTCGTATAGCAGCCAGGCACCCATCGTGATTCACGCGGCTTACCCACTGCATATCTGGCATGAAGTAAGACGCAAAACGCCTACTGGAGAAACTTCCTCCGTGGAGCTACCTACCAGTTAATACCTGCACCCCCTGCAGGATTCCCCACGTTTGCGAAGTAAATAAAATGGCGACCTTGTGGGTCGCCATTTTTTCAATCATATATTTACGCCGCACTGAACAACTTGTGCGGATCAATCACAAACTTCTTCGGCACGCCCGCATCAAACTCGCCATAGCCACGTGGCGCGTCATCCAGGCTGATCACCTGCACACCGACAATTTCAGCAATGTTGATACGGTCCCACATGATCGCCTGCATCAGCTGGCGGTTGTACTTCATCACTGGCGTCTGCCCGGTGTGGAAGCTGTGGGATTTAGCCCAGCCCAAACCAAAGCGAATGCTCAGGCTGCCCATTTTTGCGGCGGCATCGACAGCGCCTGGGTCTTCGGTGACGTACAGGCCAGGAATACCGATCTTGCCTGCCACACGCACCACGCCCATCAGCGAGTTGAGCACGGTGGCCGGGGCTTCTGCCTTGGCGCCGTCATGCCCGTGGCCACGGGCTTCGAAGCCCACGCAGTCAACCGCACAGTCCACTTCCGGCTCGCCCAGCAGCGCGGCGATCTGTTCGTGCAGCGGGGTGTCGGTGGACAGGTCAACCACTTCAAACCCTTGCGCCTTGGCGTGGGCCAGGCGGATTGAATTGACGTCGCCGATGATCACCACGGCGGCACCCAGCAGGCGCGCCGAAGCGGCAGCGGCCAGGCCGACCGGGCCGGCGCCGGCGATGTACACCGTGCTGCCAGGGCCAACGCCCGCAGTCACGGCGCCGTGGTAACCGGTCGGGAGGATATCGGAGAGGCAGGTCAGGTCGCGGATTTTCTCCATGGCCTTGTCGCGGTCCGGCAGTTTCAGCAGGTTGAAGTCGGCATACGGCACCAGTACGTATTCGGCCTGGCCACCGGTCCAGTCGCCCATGTCGACATAGCCATAGGCACCACCGGCCCGCGCCGGGTTGACGGTCAGGCACACGCCGGTGTGTTGCTCTTTGCAGGAGCGGCAGCGGCCGCACGCTACGTTGAATGGCACCGAGACCAGGTCGCCGATTTTGAGGTTTTCGACGTCGCTGCCCTTTTCAATCACTTCGCCGGTGATTTCGTGACCGAGCACAAGGCCGGTCTGGGCGGTGGTACGGCCGCGCACCATGTGTTGGTCGGAGCCGCAGATGTTGGTGGAGACCACGCGCAGGATGACGCCGTGTTCAATCTTCCTGCCACGGGGGTCCTGCATTTTGGGATAGTCGATTTTTTGTACTTCGACCTTGCCGTTGCCGAGATACACGACACCACGATTACCAGACATGCTTTCACCTCGCTGTTGTTTTTATGGAACCGCGTTGCCCAGGCAGGCAGCGCGTTTAAGTGCTCGGGTACAGATGCTGTTTGTGCGTTGTTTGTAAGGGCCTCTTCGCGAGCAAGCCCGCTCCCACAGGGGAATGCATTCCAAGTGTGGGAGCGGGCTTGCTCGCGAAGGCGTCAGTCAGAGCACCACCGTGCGATTGGCATTGAGAAACACCCGCCGCTCAATGTGATACCCAACGGCCCGGGCCAATGTCAGCCCTTCGATATCGCGCCCCTTGGCAATCAAATCCTCTGGGTAGTGGCTGTGGTCCACCACCTCCACGCCCTGGGCGATGATCGGGCCTTCGTCCAGGTCGTTGTTGATGTAATGCGCCGTGGCGCCGACCAATTTCACACCCTTGTTGTACGCCTGGTGATACGGCTTGGCGCCCTTGAACCCCGGCAGCAACGAGTGGTGAATATTGATGGCCTTGCCATCGAGCTTGCGGCACAGCTCCGGCGACAGCACTTGCATGTAGCGCGCAAGAATCACCAGCTCGGCGCCGGTCTCTTCTATCACTTGCCACACCTGACGCTCCTGGGACGGTTTGTCGTTGGGGTCGAGGGGGAAATGGTAGTAGGGAATCTGGTGCCAGTCGGCCAATGGCTTGAGATCGGGGTGGTTGGAGACCACCGCAACCACGTCCATCGACAGCTGACCAATACGCTGGCGGTACAGCAGGTCATTGAGGCAGTGGTCGGCCTTGGAGACCATGATCACCACTTTTGGCCGGTAGTTCGGTGCAGTCAGCTCGAAGATCATGCCAAAGGCTTCACCGCGCGTGGCCAGGCCATCGCGGAAAGCCTGTTCATCGAAACCGTCGGGCTGGCGGAATTCGACGCGAATAAAAAACCGCGCCGAGAGGCGGTCATCGAACGAATGGTGCTCGGTGACGTAGCAGCCCTGTTCGAACAGGTAGCGGGTGACCGCGTCCACCGTGCCGAGCACGCTGGGGCAGTCGGCGGTCAAAATCCATGTATCGGGTGCGCGGCTCATAGTGCGTGACTCCTCAGGCTTGAACACTCAGGCCGAACTCAGCCGATGCATCCTGCAGCCACAACCACCAGTAATCCGAGAAGCTGCGACGAATCACCAGCTCCCAGGTGTCTTCGGCGGTGTGACGGATTACCAGCTGCGACTTGGCGAACACCGTGCCCACCGCCTTGCCCACCGGGAAGTTGTTGGGGTGCACGTCGTAGCTGGTGGATTTCATCAGCACATCGCGCACGTTCGGCCCGCTGAGTTCGAGGATCTGCTGGCCGCCGCTGACATTGACGATCTGGATGTGCAGGTCGCCCAGGGCGGCACGCAGGTTTTGCTCGGCGGCGAATTCTTCACCGCTCGGCACCACCAGCAACCACTCATCCGGGCCGAGCCATTGCAGGCTGGTCTCGCCGTTGACGATGACCTGCAGGGCGCCGGGCAACTCGATGCCCAGGGCCTTGTGTACGCCGGCGGCGAAGGCCGCGTCATGGCCATCGCCACGAATCGTCAGGTGGCCGAGAAGTTTCTTTTCACGCACGGTCACCCCGGCGTTTTTGCGGCCCTTGCCGACCAGGCTGGCGAGGTCGGCATGGTGCAGCGACGACTCGGCCTTGGCGCCGGTGGTGGGGCGTTGTTGGTATACGTTGGCTGCTGTCATATAGCACCTTTCCTAATTCTGTTGTGCGGCTACTGGCGTCTTCGCGAGCAAGCCCGCTCCCACATTTGGAATGCATTCCCCTGTGGGAGCGGGCTTGCTCGCGAAGGCCGCGACTCGGTCTGTCAGATGTTCTGGCGTTCGCCTTTCGGGTCAAAGAACACCGAAGACACAATCTCCGCCTCGATCACGCTGCCATCCGCCTGAGGCGAAAACACCCGCTCGCCGATGCGCTTCAAGCCGCCCTTCACCACCGCCATCGCAAACGAGTAACCCAGCGAGTTATGCGCATAGCTTGAGGTGACGTGGCCGACCATCTTCATCGGGATCGTCTGCTTCGGATCCAGCACCAGCTGCGCGCCTTCCGGCAGCCACACGGTCGGATCAATCGGCTTCAAGCCCACCAGTTGCTTACGCTCCTCACGCACGCAGTCTTCACGGTTCATCCCGCGCCAGCCGATCCACGAGAACGGTTTGGTGCGGCCTACGCACCAACCCATGTTCAGGTCGTCCGGGGTCATCGAGCCGTCGGTGTCTTGGCCGACGATGATGAAGCCCTTCTCGGCGCGCAGTACGTGCATGGTCTCGGTGCCGTACGGGGTCAGGTTGTACTTTTTGCCGGCCTCGACGATCTGTTCGAGCACGCCCATGGCGTAGTCGGCCTGCACGTTGACTTCGTACGACAGCTCGCCGGTAAACGAGATACGGAACACCCGCGCCGGCACGCCGCCAACCAGGCCTTCTTTCCAGGTCATGAACGGGAAGCCGTCCTTGTCCAGGTCGATGTCGGTGACTTCGCTCAACAGCTTGCGGCTATTGGGGCCGGACAAGGTCATGGTCGCCCAGTGGTCGGTGACCGAGGTGAAGTACACCTTGAGGTCCGGCCATTCGGTTTGTTGGTAGATTTCCAGCCACTGCAGTACGCGCGCCGCGCCGCCGGTGGTGGTGGTCATCAGGAAGTGGTTGTCGGCGATGCAGGCGGTGACGCCGTCGTCGAAGACCATGCCGTCTTCTTTGCACATCAGGCCGTAGCGGGCCTTGCCCACGTCGAGCTTGGTCCAGGCGTTGCTGTAGATGCGGTTGAGGAACTCGCGGGCATCCGGGCCTTGAATGTCGATCTTGCCGAGGGTCGACGCGTCCAGCAGGCCGACGCTGTCGCGCACAGCCAGGCATTCGCGTTTTACGGCGGCGTGCAGGTCTTCACCGTTACGCGGGAAGTACCACGGGCGTTTCCACTGGCCGACGTCTTCAAACTCGGCGCCGTTTTTCACGTGCCAGGCTTGCAGCGCGGTGTAGCGCACCGGTTCAAAGATGTGCCCACAATGGCGGCCCGCCACGGCGCCGAAAGTCACCGGCGTGTAGTTGGGGCGGAACATGGTGGTGCCCATCTGCGGGATGGTCACGTTCAGCGAACGCGCGGCAATCGCCAGGCCGTTGACGTTACCCAGCTTGCCCTGGTCGGTGCCGAAGCCCAGCGCGGTGTAGCGCTTAACGTGTTCGACCGACTCGAACCCTTCGCGGGTCGCCAGTTCGATGGCGGCGGCAGTCACGTCGTTTTGCAGGTCGACAAATTGCTTCGGCGCCCGTGCAGTGGCTTTCTCGTGAGGCACCTGGAACAGCGCCAAGGTCGGCTCTTCCAGACGGCTCAAGGCTTTGGGCAGTGTGCCTTCTACCGGCGCGAAACCGGCTTCGCTGGCCGCGCGCACGCCACCTTCAAAACCATCTGCCAGGGAATCGCCGAGGCCGTAGACGCCGTTGATGCCACCGACGCATACGCGTTTTTGCGGTGCTTCGCCCGGTACGAAACCGAGGATGTCTTCACGCCAGGTCGGCTTGCCGCCCAGGTGCGAAGCCAAGTGAACCACCGGGCTGTAGCCACCGGAGCTGGCGACCAGGTCGCACTCCAGCCACTCGCCGGGGCTGGTGACTTTGTGGGCTTTGACGTCGATGGCCGCGACGCGGGCGCCGGTTACGTGTTTGCTGCCACGCGCTTCGATCACGGCACTGCCGGTAAGGATACGAATGCCTTTGGCGCGGGCTTCTTCAACCAGTGCGCCGCGTGGGTTGTGGCGCGCATCGGCCACGGCCACCACCGTGAGGCCAGCGTCGAACCAGTCCAGTGCCACGCGGTAGGCGTGATCGTTGTTAGTCGACAGCAGCAGTTTTTTGCCGGGTGCCACGCCGTAGCGACGCACGTAAGTGGAGACCGCGCCAGCGAGCATGTTGCCCGGCACGTCGTTGTTGCCGTACACCAGCGGGCGCTCGCAGGCACCGGTCGCCAGCACCACACGCTTGGCGCGCACGCGGTGGATACGCTGACGCACCACGCCAATCGGCGCGCGGTCACCGAGGTGATCGGTGAGGCGTTCGTGAATGGTCAGGAAGTTATGGTCGTGGTAGCCGTTGACCGTCGCGCGGGGCAGCAGCACCACATCGTGCAAGGCTTTGAGCTCAGCAACCACGCTGGCAACCCATTCGGCCGCTGGCTTGCCGTCGAGGCTTTCGCGCGAGTCCAGCAAGGAGCCGCCGAACTCTTCCTGCTCATCGGCAATGATCACCCGAGCGCCACTGCGCGCGGCGGCCAGCGCCGCGGCCAAACCGGCAGGGCCTGCGCCCACGATCAGCACGTCGCAATGACGGTTGAAGTTGTCATAGGTGTCCGGGTCGTTCTCGGTCGGCGAGCGGCCAAGGCCTGCAGCCTTACGGATGTACTTCTCGTAGGTCATCCAGAACGATTGCGGGTACATGAAGGTTTTGTAGTAGAAACCCGGCGGCATCAGCTTGCCGCCGACCTTGCCAAGAATGCCCATCATGTCGTTGTTCACGCTCGGCCAGCCGTTGGTGCTGGTGGCGACCAAGCCCTGGTACAGCGCCTGTTGCGTGGCGCGCACGTTGGGAATCTGGGTGGCTTCGGTGGCGCCGATCTGCAGCACCGCGTTGGGCTCCTCGCAGCCGGCAGCAAAGATGCCGCGAGGCCGCGAGTACTTGAAGCTGCGGCCAATAATGTCGACACCGTTGGCCAGCAGTGCAGCGGCCAGGGTGTCGCCCTCAAAGCCTTTGTAGCTCTGGCCGTTGAAGGTAAACGTCAGGGCTTTATTGCGGTCGATGCGGCCACCGTTGGACAGGCGATTGATCTGGCTCATACCTTCTCTCCAGAAGCCTTGGCGGTGAATTGCGGCTTCTCGCCGATCTTGTAGGTTTCAAGAATTTCGTAGGTCAGCGTGTCGCGCGTGGCGTTGAAGTATTGGCGGCAACCGGCGGCGTGAATCCACAGCTCGTGGTGCAGGCCGCGCGGGTTATCGCGAAAGAACATGTAGTCGCCCCACTCTTCATCGGTGCAGGCATTCGGGTCCAGCGGGCGCGGGATGTGCGCTTGGCCGGACGCGTGGAATTCCTCTTCGGAGCGCAGCTCAAAGCAGTGAGGACAGAAGATATGCAACATAGGAAATTTCTCCTGTTAGTGGGCGACGGCCGCAGCGCCGTGTTCGTCGATCAACGCACCGTTGTGGAAACGGTCGATGGAGAAAGGTGCGGCCAGTGGGTGCATTTCACCCTTGGCCAGGCTCGCGGCAAATACGTTGCCTGAGCCTGGCGTGGCCTTGAAGCCACCGGTGCCCCAACCGCAGTTGAAGAACATGTTCGGCACCGGGGTCTTGGAGATGATCGGGCAGGCGTCCGGCGTGGTGTCGACGATGCCGCCCCACTGGCGGTTCATGCGCACGCGCGACAGCACCGGGAACATCTCGACGATGGCCTGGATAGTGTGTTCGATCACCGGGTACGAGCCGCGCTGGCCGTAGCCGTTGTAGCCGTCGATACCGGCGCCGATCACCAGGTCGCCCTTGTCGGACTGGCTGATGTAGCCGTGCACAGCGTTAGACATGATCACGCTGTCGATGATTGGCTTGATCGGCTCAGACACCAACGCTTGCAGCGGGTGGGATTCGATCGGCAGGCGGAAACCGGCGAGCGAAGCCATGTGGCCCGAGTTACCGGCCGTCACCACGCCGACGCGCTTGGCGCCGATAAAGCCCTTGTTGGTTTCTACGCCGATGCACACGCCGTTTTCCTTACGGAAGCCGATCACTTCGGTCTGCTGGATCAAGTCCACACCGAGTGCGTCCGCAGCACGCGCAAAGCCCCAGGCCACGGCATCGTGACGGGCCACGCCGCCGCGACGTTGCACGGTGGCGCCGAGTACCGGGTAGCGGGTGTTTTTCGAGCAGTCGAGGTACGGGATCTCGTCGGCGACTTGTTTGGCATTGAGCAGTTCGCCGTCGACGCCGTTGAGGCGGTTGGCGCTCACGCGACGCTCGGAATCACGGATGTCTTGCAGGGTGTGGCACAGGTTGTAAACGCCACGCTGGGAGAACATCACGTTGTAGTTCAGGTCCTGGGACAGGCCTTCCCACAGTTTCATCGCGTGTTCGTAGAGGTGCGCCGACTCGTCCCACAGGTAGTTGGAGCGCACGATGGTGGTGTTGCGCGCGGTGTTACCGCCGCCCAGCCAGCCCTTTTCAACCACGGCCACGTTGGTGATGCCGTGCTCTTTGGCCAGGTAATAGGCGGTCGCCAGACCATGCCCGCCGCCGCCGACGATGACCACGTCGTAGACCTTTTTAGGCGTGGGCGTGCGCCACATTTTCTGCCAGTTTTCGTGGTGGCTGAGTGAGTGTTTGAAGAGGCCGAAGCCCGAGTAGCGTTGCATAGTCATTACTCCAAAACCGCGCTCAGCGATAAACCGGGAAATCAGCGCACAGGGCAGACACGTGCTTGGCCACGTTGGCCTCGACATCGGCGTCGCCGAGGTTATCGAGGATGTCGCAGATCCAACCGGCCAGCTCAATGCATTGCGGTACTTTGAAGCCGCGTGTGGTCACCGCCGGGGTGCCGATGCGCAGGCCCGAGGTCACGAACGGCGACTGCGGGTCGTTCGGCACGGCGTTCTTGTTGACGGTGATGTGGGCGCGACCGAGGGCGGCGTCCGCCTCTTTGCCGGTGAGGCCCTGGCGAATCAGGCTGACCAGGAACAGGTGGTTGTCGGTGCCGCCGGACACCACATCGTAGCCACGTTTGATAAACACGCTGGCCATGGCCTGGGCGTTGTCGATCACTTGTTGTTGATAAACCTTGAAGCCCGGCTCCGCCGCTTCCTTGAAGCACACGGCCTTGCCGGCGATCACATGCATCAGCGGGCCGCCCTGGGCGCCGGGGAACACCGCAGAGTTGAGTTTCTTTTCAATTTCTTCGTTGGCACGGGCCAAGATCAAACCGCCACGTGGACCGCGCAGAGTCTTGTGGGTAGTGGTGGTGACCACATCGGCGTAGGGCAGCGGGTTCGGGTACAGACCAGCAGCCACCAGGCCGGCGACGTGGGCCATGTCAACAAACAGCAGCGCGCCAACCTTGTCGGCGATTGCGCGAAAGCGTGGGAAATCCAGGGTTTTGGAGTAGGCGGAGAAACCAGCCACGACCATCTTCGGCTTGTGCTCGACGGCCAGGCGCTCGACTTCGTCGTAGTCGATCAAGCCGGTGTCGGTATTGATGCCGTATTGCACAGCGTTGTACAGCTTGCCCGAGGACGACACTTTGGCGCCGTGGGTCAGGTGGCCACCGTGGGCCAGGCTCATGCCAAGGAGGGTGTCGCCGGCGTTCAGCAGCGCCAGGTACACCGCGCTGTTGGCCGACGAGCCCGAGTGCGGCTGCACGTTGGCGTAGTCGGCGCCGAACAGCTGCTTGGCGCGCTCAATGGCCAGGGCTTCAACCTTGTCCACGTGCTCGCAGCCGCCGTAGTAGCGCTTGCCTGGGTAGCCTTCGGCGTATTTGTTGGTGAGGCCGCTGCCTTGAGCTTCCATCACGCGTTTGCTGGTGTAGTTCTCGGACGCGATCAGCTCGATATGATCTTCCTGACGCTGCTCCTCGGCATTCATCGCCGCCAGCAAGGCGTCGTCATATCCCTGGATCTGGTCTTTTTTGCTGAACATCGCGTCTCTCCCAGCCTTTCGTATTGTTGAGGCCCGTGCAGAGCCCTTTGATGCGATGGTAGGGCTGGTGCAGACAGGTCAAATGCCTACGGACGCCACGCAAAGGTGCGTTTACGACATGGCCTGGCGTGCAGGCGCATAAAGCGCTGAGATCGCGCGTCACACCGGGAGCCGTAAACAAAAACCGCGGCGTTGGCGCGCACAACACAAAAAAATAGCTACGCTTGCCAATCAAACAGCGCCAGCTCATGCATTCGACGCGTTCACCGTTTAATCGAAAAGATTGAACGCCACACCCCGTCGAGGCATGCAGGCATGGCGCTGCTTAACCAAGTTATTGATATCTGCAAACGCCTGGCGCCCCATGGCTGGCACACCTTATTGCGTCACCACGGTCTGGACATCCTGGCGCCCAACCTTGAGGCCGAACTGGGTAAAACGCTCAATACAGACCGCACACGCCAAGGTTTTGAAGACTTTGCCTTGACCGGCACACGGGGCATTGAGCCTGGCAAACCGGCACACAGCCTGCTGTATCACGCGCTGGCCAATGCCAATGTGACCACCGACGCCGCTGGCAACCCTCTTCAGGCCTACCCAACCCCGGCAGAACTGGAAACCGTCCTCAACTACGTCTACGGCCGCCAGCCGCCCAGCCTTGCGCAACTGCAGGCGCGTGCCAATGGGCGCCCCATGGCGGTGGTGGTGTTCGCGGTTGAGTACCGCCCGGCATCGGATACGGTGCACAAAGTGCATGCCGATCTGTGTTTTTCGCGAACCGGCATAGCACGGGTGGGCACTACGGCGCCGTTGTACGACGCAAAAAGCAGAGGTTTCCTGCCGTTTGTAGAAGGTGAAGATCACGCAATTCGAGTGTTGCCAGCGCGCTACAGCGCCTACATCGCGGTCCAGCTGAAGGGCGACCGCGCCAACTTCGGCCCCATGCGCTTTGGCGCACCCGATGCAGCCAATGATTTCTGGGTGCCGCTGCATAAACTGTTCAGCGGCAACGCGTGCATTGCTGGCATGACGCTGGCCGTTGAGCTCCAGGCACTGCACAAAAACGAGAAATTACGCCGCATACACCTGGAGTTGGCGCCAGATTCCGGCTGGGGCGAACCCCATATCAGCCAACCTCCGTTCATCACCACTGAAGGCCTCGCGGACTGGCTGCCCGAGCTCGCGTATGGCCCTGGGCTCATGGCTGCCCTACCCCATAAACGCCTGACGGAGGCTGCCCAATACCAGGGCAAGCCTTTGACGTTCAATGTACCTGAGGACCCCAGCCTCCTGGTTTCCAGCTTGGCGCTGGACGAAAATGCGCCGGAATACGTGCATATTCGCCACAAAGTCGATGACGCTGGCAACATCATCAACCTCAATCGCCGGCCAGACATGCTGGATGAGTTGCAGAAGGGTAATTTCAAAGCCCTTCACTACGTGGACTTTACCGCCGATGGCCGAATTCAAGCCCAGTGCGTAGCGTTAGACGCCGCCATTGCACGACGCGTGGCCGCGTATTCATTGGTCTGCCCCCCTGACTTTTATCCCCTGTGCAAGCAGCGACACCTGATGGAATGGCTCGAAAGCATGGACCGGCTTGCTCAGTTCACCATTTTCCGTATACGACCGCGGTGCCTGTCCGACTCTCGTCTGCCCGCCAATATTCAGTCTTTTCCCGAGTCTTTCTCCAGTACAGACGTCAGCATGACTGCCATTGTTGCCCAGTTTAATACCTCGCCTGACGTGGCTGCGCCCCAGCCAAACGTCGCGTCTGCAAGGTGCGCTTCATACCTCCCTGATGCAGGAGCAGGCGTATACGCACCCGGCTGGGATGTTGGCGTCGTTGATCACCAAACCAATTTGGGCGACGTAAGACACTTGGCGGCTTACAGGCTGGGTAGTCCATTCCCCGAAGATGCCAAGCTGTGCGCCGCACTGAGTTCATTCTGGCCCGCCGTTGCACCCGACTCAGCGCAATCCTATGAACCGAATGCCGGTGCTGGCCCGACCATCAAACCGATGCTGGATCAGGAGATCGGCAAAAATGCCGGGTTCCCCTGGGATGGCGTAGCGGCAGCGAAAAAATATATCGCCAGAAGCGCTACACATAGGGCTTACGAGGCATACCGCTACGCCGACTACACCGAGAACGCGCTCAATGGAAAGTTCTCGCTGGCACTGACGGGTAAAGTCGACTCGCAGGAATATCAACGGCGTGTCGATGCCTTCCGGCGAGTCAGGCTGTCATTGGGCGCCACGTCCAACCAGTGGTTTATCGACTCGCTCAACACTGCAACACCAGGCGATTCCAACGTAGTCGCGGTTAATACGAACGGGTCAGTTACGCCGACTGACTTCGGCTATCGGTTTGAAGTGTTTCGCTATGAACGGGTTATCTCACCCGCGTTCAACCAAGTTCATATCAAACTAACCGAAACGTTTACTTACCTTGTATGGCCCCAGGTTGTCTTGCGTCAGCAGGGTGTTAAACCTTGGCAGCGCGTTTAGGTAGCGAGGACCACCGGCATGGACTTACTTAACCACGTTACCGATCTCTGCAAACGCCTGGCACCTCATGGGTGGCACACCCTGTTGCTTCACCACGGTCTCGACATCCTGGCGCCCGACCTTGAAGCCGAAATGGGTAAAACGCTGACTCCAGACCGTACGCGCCCAGGCTTTGAGGACTTCGCCTTGAGTGGGACACGGGGCATTGAAGCCGGCCAACCCGCCTCCAGCCTGCTCTACCACGCACTGGCCAACGCCAACGTAACAACCGACGCCAGCGGCAACCCACTCCAGGCTTACGCCACGCCGGCAGAACTCGAAACCGTCCTCAACTACGTTTACGGCAGGCAGCCGCCCAGCCTTGCGCAACTGCAGGCGCGGGCCAATGGGCGCCCCTTGGCGGTGGTGGTTTTCGCAGTCGAATACCGCCCGGCGCCGGACACGGTACACAAGGTTCAGACCGATCTGTGTTTTTCGCGCACCGGCATCGCGCGGGTGGGTACTAAGGCTCCGTTGTACAACGCGCCAAGCCGAGGGTTCCTGCCATTTGCAGAAGGGGAAAATCACGCTATTCGAGTGCTTCCTGCACGTTACAGCGCCTACATCGCGGTCCAGCTCAAAGGTGACCGCGCCCATTTCGGCCCCATGCGCTTTGGCGCAAAAGACGCAACCGAAGATTTCTGGGTGCCGCTGCATAAATTGTTCAGCGGCACCGAGTGCATCGCCGGCATGACGCTGGATGTTGCCCTCCAGGCCCAGCACAAAAACGAGAAATTGCGCCGTATACACCTGGCGTTGGGTTCAGGTTCCGGCTGGGGCGAACCTCATATCAGCCAACCGCCCTTTGTTATTACCCAAGGCCTCGCCGACTGGCTGCCTGAGCCAGCCTATGGCCCTGGATTAATGGCCCCCAGGCCGCACAATTATTTGGCTGAAGTTGCCCGATACCAGGGTGAACCGTTGACGTTCAATGTCCCGGACAACCCGCCACTTTTTGCGTCGAACTTGGCAATCATCGGCAATGCTCCAGAAAACGTGCATATTCGCCATAAAGTCAATGAGGCAGGTAACGTCATCAATCTCAATCATCGGCGAGACATGCTTGCCGAGTTGCAGAAGGGCAATTTCAGCGCCTTGCATTACCTCGACTTTACTGCCGATGGGTGGGTTCAAGCCCAATGCGCAGCGTTGGACACCGCTATTCCACAGCGTGTGGCCGCGTACTCATTGATCTGCGCACCTGACTTTTATCCCCTGATCCAACAGCGCCACCTGGTGGAATGGCTCGAAAGCATCAACCAGGATGCTCGGGCCTCGTACTTCAACGTAGAACCGACCTGCCTGTCCGACTCGCGGCTCCCGGCCAATATTCAATCTTTTCCGAATTCTTTTTCCAGTACGGACCTCAGCATTACAGCGATCGTTGCCCAACTAAATAACCTACCCGCCCCTGCGACACCACGTCCGAGCGTCGCATCTGCACAGCGTGCCTCGTGTCTTCCTGATGCAGGCGCAGGGGTATTCGCTCCGGGATGGGATATAGGCACCGCTACTCAAGAACCCGCATTGGGTGACGCAATACACCTTGCGGCCTACAGGCTAGGTAGCCCGTTTCCCGAGAATGCAAAGATCTGTGCTGCAATGAGTTCATTCTGGCCCGCCATTTCGCCGGACTCAGGGCAAATCTATGAACCGAATGGCGGTGCCGGTCCGACCATCAATCCGATGCTGGACCAGGAGATCGGCAACAATGCCGGGTTCCCCTGGGATGGTGTACCGGCAGCGAAAAAATACGTCGCCAATAACGCGCCCCACAGGGCCTATGAGACCCTCCAATACACCGACTACACGGAAAACGCGCTCAACGGAAAGTTCTCGCTGGCGCTGACGGGCAAAGTCGACACGCAGGAGTACCGACGTCGAATCGAGGCCTTACGGCAAGTCAGAAACTCACTCGAGGGCTACGACGATGACGACGACGATGCGTTTGATTGGTTTATCGACTCTTTCAACACGGCCACATTGGATGAATCCAAAATAGCCACGCTCAACACGGGCGTGACAGTGACAGCAGATGAAATAGGCTATCGACTTAAAGTATTCCGCTGTAAACGGGTTGAACCGCGCACGTTCGACCTGGCCAATGTCCAGTTAACCGAGACGTTTACGTACCTCGTATGGCCAAACGTTATCTTGCGCCAACAGGGCATTAAACCCTGGCAGCGCGTTTAGGCATCGAGGCATACAGGCATGGCTTTAATTAACCACGTTATCGACCTCTGCAAACGCCTGGCGCCCCATGGCTGGCACACCTTATTACGTCACCACGGCCTGGACATCCTGGCGCCCAACCTTGAAGCCGAACTGGGTAAAACGCTGAATCCAGACCGCACACGTCAAGGTTTTGAAGACTTTGCCTTGACCGGCACACGGGGCATTGAACCCGGCAAACCCGCCTCCAGCCTGCTCTACCACGCACTGGCCAATGCCAATGTGACCACCGACGCCAGCGGCAACCCCCTCCTGGCTTACCCCACGCCGGCAGAACTCGAAACCGTCCTCAACTACGTGTATGGCCGCCAGCCGCCCAGCCTTGCGCAACTGCAGGCGCGCGCCAATGGGCGGCCCATGGCGGTGGTGGTCTTCGCGGTTGAGTACCGCCCGGCACCGGACACGGTGCACAAGGTGCATGCCGATCTGTGTTTTTCGCGAACCGGCATAGCGCGGGTGGGCACTACGGCGCCGTTGTACGACGCAAAAAACAGAGGCTTCCTGCCGTTTGTAGATGGGGAAAATCACGCGATTCGCGTCTTGCCCGCGCGCTACAGTGCCTATGTTGCAGTCCAGCTTAAAGGCGACCGCGCCAGTTTCGGCCCCATGCGCTTTGGCCAAAATGACGCAACCAATGATTTCTGGGTGCCGCTGCATAAACTGTTCAGCGGCAACGCGTGCATTGCTGGCATGACACTTGACGTTAAGCTCCTGGCACAGCACAAAAACGAGAAATTACGCCGTATACACTTGGCGTTGGGAGCCGGTTCGGGCTGGGCGGAACCCCATATCAGCCAGCCGCCCTTCGTTATGACTGAAGGCCTCGCAGCCTGGCTGCCCGAGCCTGTATATGGCCAAGGATTAATCGCCCCCATTCCCCATAAACATCTGATTGAAGCCGCTCGATACCAGGACAAACTGTTGACATTCAATGTGCCTGACAGTCCTGGCATTCTGGTTTCCAGCTTGGCAATTAACGGTAATGCCCCCGATTTTGTGCACATTCGTCATAAAGTCGATGACACGGGCAACGTGATCAACATGAATCGGCGACCCAACATGCTTAGCGAGTTGAGGAAGGGTAATTTCAAGGCCCTGCACTATCTGGATTTCACAGGCGATGGCTGGATTCAAGCCCACTGCACGGCTCTGGACGCCGCGATTCCACAACGCGTGGCCGCCTACTCACTGATCTGCGCACCGGACTTTTACCCCCTTTGCGACCAGCGACACCTGCTGGAATGGCTCGAAAGCATGGGCGGAGTTGCTCAGTTCACGGTCTTTTCTGTTCGTCCGCGATGCCTGTCCGACTCGCGTTTCCCGGCCAATATCCAGTCTTTTCCAGAGTCCTTTTCCAGCACCGACGTCAGCATGACGGCAATTGTTGGCCAATTTAATAGCTCGCCGGCCTCTGCTACGCCCCTGACACCGACTGTCACATCAGCAAGGTGTGCCTCGCATCTTACTGATTCAGGAGCCGGGGTGTTCGCACCCGGCTGGGACGTTGGCATCTCTGAACTGGACGACGTAACGCACCTGGCTTCTTACAGGCTAGGTAGCCCATTCCCCGAGGATGCCAAACTTTGCGCAGCCCAGAGTTCTTTTTGGCCCGCCGTTGCGCCGGATTCTGCGCAATCCTATGAACCGGGAGGCAGAGCCGGGCCGACCATCAAGCCGATGCTGGATCAGGAAATCGGAAAGAAAACCGGCTTGCCCTGGGATGGCGTACCCGCAGCGACAAGCTATATCGCAAATGGCGTGACACATAGGGCCTACGAGACTTATCTCTACACCGATTACGTGGAAAACGCGCTAAACACGAAATTCTCGCTGGCGCTGACGGGTAAAGTCGACTCACAGGAATATCAACGTCGCATTGATGCCTGGCGCAGAGTCAGACGTTCATTGGGAAACACCGCAAGGGATTGGTTTATCGACTCGTTCAACCCTGCAACGCCTGACGACTACACAGTTGTCACGGCAAACACAGACTTGCCAGCGACGTCCTATGGCATAGGTTATCGACTTGAAATGTTCCGCTTTACTCCAGCGCAATCACCGGCGTTCGACCAAACACGTATCAAACTGACCGAGACGTTTACGTACCTCGTATGGCCAAACGTTATCTTGCGCCAACAGGGCATTAAACCCTGGCAGCGCGTTTAGGCACGTACAAACGATGCTTAGATCACACCGCCCTACAAACCCAGCTACGCTTGCACATCAAACAGCGCCAGTTCATGCATTCGACGCGTTCACGGCTCAATTCCAAAGGTGCAAACCCAGATTGAGCCCCACACCCGTTGAGGAATGCAGGCATGGCTCTACTTAACCAAGTTTCTGATATCTGCAAGCGTCTGGCGCCCTTTGGCTGGCGCAACTTATTGCTTCGCCACGGCCTCGACATACTTGCGCCCACGCTTGAAAACGAACTGGGTAAAACGCTGAATCCAGACCGAACACGCCCAGGCTTTGAAGACTTCGCCTTGAGCGGAACACGGGGCATTGAACCCGGCAAACCCGCCGCCAGCCTGCTCTACCACGCACTGGCCAGCCCCAACGTGACAACCGACGCCAGCGGCAACCCACTCCTGGCTTACCCCACGCCGGCAGAACTCGAAACCGTCCTCACCTACGTGTATGGCCGCCAGCCGCCCAGCCTTGCGCAATTGACGGCGCGCGCCAGTGGGCGGCCCATGGCGGTGGTGGTCTTCGCGGTCGAGTATCGCCCGGCGCCCGACACCGTGCACAAGGTGCAGGCCGATCTGTGTTTTTCACGCTCCGGGCTGGCACGGGTGGGCTCTACGGCCCCTTTGTACGACGCAAAAAGCAGAGGTTTCCTGCCGTTTGTAGAAGAGGACAATTTTGCTATTCGAGTGCTGCCGGCAAGGTACAGCGCCTATGTCGCGGTCCAGCTCAAAGGCGACCGCACCCGCTTCGGGCCCATGCGCTTTGGCGCCGATGACGCCACCCACGATTTCTGGGTGCCCCTGCACAAACTGTTCAACGGCAACGAGTGCATCGCCGGCATGACACTGGCCGTTGAACTCCAAGCACAGCACAGAAACGAGAAACTACGCCACATACATCTGGCGCTGGGGTCAGGGTCGGGCTGGGCAGAACCCCATATCAGCCAACCGCCCTTCGTCATCACCCAAGGCCTCGCAGACTGGCTGCCCGAGCAAACGTATGGCCAAGGATTAATGGCGGCCACCCCCCATAAATATCTGACTGAAGCCGCTCAATACCAAGGCAAGCCGTTGACGTTCAACGTGCCTGCCAACCCCGCACTTCTGGCTTCCAGCCTGACACTTCCCGAAAACGCTTCGCAATTCGTGCATATTCGCCACAAAGTCGATGACGCCGGCAACATCACCAATCTCAATCGCCGGTCAGACATGCGGGCCGAGTTAACCAAGGGCAGTTTCAAAGCCTTGCATTATCTGGACTTCACCGCCGATGGCCGGATTCAAGCCCAATGCACAGCGCTGGACGCCGCCATTCCACAACGCATGGCCGCCTATTCGCTGATCTGCCCGCCGGACTTCTACCCTCTGTGCGCGCAGCGGCACTTGGTTGAATGGCTTGAAGACCTCGACCCGGATCTTCCGGGCACACTCTTCAAAACACAACCGCGATGCCTGTCCGACTCTCGTTACCCGGCCAATATCCAGTCTTTTCCTGCGTCCTTTTCCAGTACGGACGTCAGCATGACCGCGATTGTTGCCCAATTTGATGCCACGCCCGCACCGACCACGCCCCAGCCAAAAGTTGCTTCTGCGCAGTGCGCATCGTGTCTTCCTGATGCAGGCGCTGGGGTATTTGCGCCGGGCTGGGACGTTGCCACCGCTGTTCACAGAAGCGCCTCGGGCGACGTAAGACACTTGGCGACTTACAGGCTGGCCAGCCCATTTGCCGAGGATGCCAAGCTTTGCGCGGCATTAAGCTCATTTTGGCCCGCTGTTGCACCGGACTCAGCACAGTCCTATGAGCCTGATGGCATCGCCGGCCCGACCATCAAGCCGATGCGGGATCAGGAGGTCGGCAAAAATGCCGGTTTGCCCTGGGACGGCGTAGCCGCAGCTAAGAGCTATATCGCCAATAACGCAACACACAGGGCCTTCGAATCCTTCTTCTACGTCGACTACGTAGAAAACGCACTCAATGGAAAGTTTTCGCTGGCGATGACAGGCAAAGTCGACACTCAGGAATATCAACGGCGTATCGATGCCTTCCGGCGAGTCAGGCTTTCCGTGGAAGAGTCCGACAGGGCTCCGCGCTGGCATATCGACTCGTTCACCCCTGCAACGCCGGGTGACGCCCAAGTAGTGACGCTCAATACGAACGTGTCAGTGTCGCCCAATGACACGGGTTATCGATTCAAAATGTTCCGCTATTTACCGGCTCGATCACCCGCGTTCGACCAAGTGCGAATCCAACTGACCGACACGTATACCTACCTGGTATGGCCAAACGTTATGTTGCGCCAACGGGGGATTGAGCGGTGGGAGCACATTCAAGAAACCCCAGACCAAACACCATGAATCATTATGACGTGATCATCATAGGCGCCGGCCCGGCAGGTTGCGCGGCAGCCATTTGTTGCGCGCAACAGGGCCTGAAAGTAGCGCTTGTTGAGCGCCTGCTGTTTCCGCGCCCACGCCCGGGTGAAACCTTGCACCCCGGTATAGAACCGCTGCTCCAGCAATTGGGCGTGGCTGAAAACGTCCGCGGCGATGCCTTCATCCGCCCCACGGGCACCTGGGTACAGTGGGATCAGGAACGCCGCTTTGTTCCTTTTGGCGAAGATAAAGACGGGCCGTGGCGAGGGTTTCAAATCCCCAGGGCAACGCTGGATGGGTTGCTGTTGAATCAAGCAATCGCATTAGGCGTGCATGCCCTGCAACCTTGTCAGGCAAAGGCCGTGCTGCTGGAAAAAGATCGCGTGGTGGGCATTCGGACCCAGACAGAGAAGTTGTTTTGCAGGCACCTTGTCGATGCCAGTGGCGCGCATGGTTGGCTGGCACGCCAACTGGGGCTGACATCGCATCGCTACTCCGCACCGTTGACGGCGGTGTATGGCTATAAGCGAGGAACGGTTGAAGAGACTGCGCTGGGCATCTTCGCTGATCGAGCAGGCTGGTACTGGACGGCTCACATCGGCCAGGGGCTCTATCACTGGACGCGCCTGCGCTTTGCGCAAGACAAGCTGCCCAAGGCATCGGCTGTGCCGGCCGGTTTTGACCAACTGGCGTGTGAAGGCGCGATCCAGGGTGCCGATGTCACCTGGCGAATCTGCGACCAAGCGGCCGGCAATGGGTATTTCATCATAGGAGACGCAGCCACCGTGTTGGACCCTGGCGCCTCTCACGGCGTACTCAAGGCCCTGATGTCGGGAATGATGGCGGCCCACTGTATTGTCGATGAACGTGCCAGCCCAGTGCATGGACAGGCCATTTCGCTTCAATATTGCCAATGGCTACGGGATTGGTTTGAACACGACGTGAAAAAAATGCGCGAGTTTTACTCCGCTCATCCATTCCCTCCTTCTTGGCTGCAATCGCCTTCAGCCAATAGCGTTGCGAACCACCAGCAAGAGTAGAAAATGCAACGGGTACAGGGCATAGGCCCAGCGGCGCATGGGAGGTGGCGCGGCGTGCTTGCCGTGTCGCAAAACGAGCAGCCCCGCCAAGGGCGCGATCAGGCAAGCAGCCAGCCCAAGCATCGCAATCAAGCTGGCGCTATTGAGCAGAATCTGCCATTGGTTAGCGGCCACACACACCAAGCCGGGTAATACGCTGAAATACCATGGGCGGCTGAACACCAGCAGCATGGCCAGCGGCAACAAAACTCCGAAAAATCCAAACATCAACTGCGTGGAAAAAACCGCGGCCAATGTGAAGGCGATCAGCGCCAAACCTCGATCAACAAGCGCCTTCTGCTGCCATCCTCGAGCAATCAGCAGGCCCAGCGCCAAGGTCGGCAATACGTTCAACGTATCGGCATCGTCGACAAATAGCCGGTACGGCACTTCACTGATCACACTGAACAGCAACAACCAACCCAAGTAGCGCCATTGGCCGGTCACGGGTGCGTTTCGAACCCGATGCAAATTGGCTGCAATCGCCATGCAAAACCAGGGGAACGCCAGGCGCCCCGGTACATACAAGCCATCCAGGCTCAGCCCGACGTAGCGCAGATGGTCCAGCACCATGCTCAGCAGCGCCAGCCACTTGAGCAAATCCAGAGCGCCATCACGGACGCGTCCGACAGGCATCGTTTGAGTACCGTGCATAATTCCCCAGTGACTTTGCATTTACAGTGCGTGCGCACTTCGGACAATCTTGGTTACAGTGCGCACCAACATCGACCACAGGAATGGGCCATGACCGACAAGAGCCAACAATTCGCCAGCGACAACTATTCCGGCATCTGCCCGGAAGCCTGGGCCGCCATGGAACTCGCCAACCAGGGCCATCAACGCGCCTACGGCGATGATGAATGGACCCACCGCGCTGCCGACGGTTTCCGTAAGTTGTTCGAAACCGACTGCGAAGTATTCTTCGCCTTCAACGGCACCGCCGCCAACTCCCTGGCGTTGTCCTCGCTGTGCCAGAGCTACCATAGCGTGATTTGCTCGGAAACCGCCCACGTTGAAACCGACGAGTGCGGCGCGCCGGAGTTTTTCTCCAACGGCTCCAAGCTGCTCACTGCGCGCACCGAAAACGGCAAGCTGACCCCGGAGTCGATCCGCGAGATCGCCCTCAAGCGCCAGGACATTCACTACCCCAAGCCGCGCGTGGTCACCCTGACCCAAGCCACCGAAGTCGGCAGCGTGTACACCCCGGAAGAAATCCGCGCGATCAGCGTCACCTGCAAAGAGTTGGGCCTGAACCTGCACATGGACGGCGCACGCTTCTCCAATGCCTGCGCGTTCCTGGGCTGCTCACCGGCAGACCTGACCTGGAAAGCCGGCGTAGACGTGCTGTGCTTTGGCGGCACGAAAAACGGCATGGCGGTGGGTGAGGCGATCCTGTTCTTCAACCACAAGCTGGCTGAAGACTTCGATTACCGCTGCAAACAGGCCGGCCAGCTGGCGTCGAAAATGCGCTTCCTCTCCGCGCCCTGGGTAGGCTTGCTGGAAAACGACGCCTGGCTCAAACACGCCCGCCACGCCAACCACTGCGCACAATTGCTGAGCAGCCTGGTGGCGGATATTCCCGGCGTCGAGTTGATGTTCCCGGTACAGGCCAACGGCGTGTTCCTGCAGCTCTCGGAAGCGGCCATCGAGGCACTGACGGCCAAGGGCTGGCGCTTCTACACCTTCATCGGCAAAGGCGGCGCGCGCTTCATGTGTGCGTGGGATACCGAGGAAGAGCGCGTAAGAGAATTAGCTGCGGATATTAGGAAAGTGATGAGCGCCTAAGCGCGACGAATACTGGCGGATTGCCGAGAATGTTATTTGGTGTTTCCGACAGCATCTAACCCTATTTTCATCGACTAGCCTACTGGAACCCGGAAGGAAAAGGCCGCTGCAGCGGCCACCTTTCGGGCACAACTGCCTGCCGAATAATCGGCCGGAAACGGAAATCCAGCAGAAGGTTAGACCATGGAAAATCAATGCTACAACCTAAACACACGACAAGGCGGCAGCCTGAGCGACACGTTCGTAAGTTGGGACGAATTCAGGAAACTGGCAAACGTCGGTGACACCATCAGGGAGCCTTCGAGAACCCTGACCATCTATGAAAAAGCCTTCGAATTGACAGCCTCAGGCGATCAATTCTCCATCCAGCTCTTTGCACGTTAACAACTAAGGACCGCGTCGCAGACTCATGACCTGCAACGCGGAACCGACCTGAGTGATCGTTCCCACGCGGAGCGACACTGATCGTTCCCACGCTCCGCGTGGGAATGCATCCCCGGACGCTCCGCGTCCACGCCACACCTCGACTCAAGGACGAATAGATGGGCAGAAGCCGCTACGTCATCACCGAACCCGAAAAACCGCACTTCCTAACGTGCACTGTCATGGAGTGGCTACCGCTGTTTACCCGCGACTACCTCGTGGGCCATCTCCTGGAGTGTTGGCGATATCAGCAAAAGCACCATGCGCTAAGCCTATTTGGCTACGTCATTCTTGAAAACCACCTGCACTTCGTCGCCCAAGCGCCTGACCTGTGCAAGTGCGTCAGTCAATTCAAATCCTTCACCGCGCGTACCATCATTGATGACCTGCAAAGCAAAGGTGCCGAGCGGGTGTTACAACGCCTGCGCTTCAGCAAACGCGCACACAAGGCAGACCGGGTTTATCAGCTTTGGCAGGAAGGCTCACATGCCGAATTGGTGTACAGCGAGACAGTGATGCGCCAAAAACTGGATTACATCCATTGCAACCCCGTAAAGCGAGGCTATGTGGACTTGGCCGAGCACTGGCGATATTCCAGCGCCCGTAATTACGCGGGAAGTGAGGGTTTAATAGACATACAACGGTGGTGCTGATGATCGTTCCCACGCTCTGCGTGGGAATGCAGCCCGTGACGCTCCGCGTCACAACTGGAAACGGAACGCGGAGCGTCCCAGGAGGCATTCCCACGCGGAGCGTGGGAACGATCGAGCGCGGTTAATCAGAACTCGATGCGCACATCACCCTTCGGCACGCTGCAGCACGACAGGATGTAGCCTTCGGCTTCGTCCTCTTCCGTGATCCCGCCGTTGTGGTCCATCTCGACCTCCCCGCCCAGTTTCATCACCTTGCAGGTGCCGCAAATCCCCATGCCACAGGCTTTCGGAATCAGCAGCCCAAGCTTGGCTGCCGCCGCGTGCACGGTTTCGCCCGGCGCCACACGGATGCTTTTGCCCGAGGCGATGAATTCCACCTGATGCAGGTCCGCCAGGTCGATTTCCGGGGCGTCGGCGGCTTGTTCGGCTTGCTCCACGGCGTCGGCACGCGCTTCGGGCGGCGTGGCGCCGAAGGATTCCTCGTGATAGCGCGCCATGTCGAAGCCCGCGGCTTCCAGCAGGCGTTTCACCGCGTTCATGTACGGCGTAGGGCCGCAGCAGAACACTTCGCGTTCGAGGAAGTCCGGCACCATCAATTCGAGCATCTTGTGGTTCAGGTAGCCGCGATAACCGGCCCAGGGCTCACCCAACCCGTGTTTTTCGCAGATCAGGTGCAGGCTGAAGTTATCGATCCGCGACGCCATGTGTTCCAGCTCGCGGTGGTAAATGATGTCTTTGGGTGAGCGGGCGCTGTGGATAAAGGTCATGTCGACATTGGCGTTGGTGTCGTAATACCAACGCGCCATGGACATCACCGGCGTGATGCCGACGCCGCCGCTGAGGTAGAGGACTTTGGGGTTGCTGAAGTCGATGGCATTGAACAACCCGACCGGCCCGTGCACCGCCAGCTCCTGGCCCTCATGCAGCGTGTCGTGCAGCCAGTTGGAGACCTTGCCGCCCGGCACGCGCTTGATCGTTACCGAAAAGCTGTACGGCACCGACGGTGAACTGGAAATAGTGTAGGAGCGCATGATCGGCTGGCCGTCGATTTCCAGCTCCAGGGTGACGAATTGTCCCGGCTTGAAAAAAAACAGGATCGGCTGGTCGGCCATAAAGCAGAAGGTGCGCACGTCCCAGGTTTCCTGGATGACTTTGACGCAACGGACGATGTGCCGACCATTGGCCCAGGTCTGGGTGGTTACCGGATTCAGGAAGCTGTTGGACATGCTGTTCTCCGCAGCCGTATATCGGCCTGATGGTGGCGATTCTGCGTAACGCGAGAACCACCCATTTACCTATCTGCGACATTCACATACTTATCGCGACCAGCCCCCATACCACGGGGGTTGCGCGTCGGGATCAGAGTGGGCCATGTCGTTAATGGACAAGGTTCTGGCCTTTGCCGGGCCCACACTCGCTCCCAACAACTACGCTTTCTTTACGCCTTGCTGCAAAACCTGATTAGTCACTTTTCGCCGGCCACACAGAATGGCCCTGAGGACACACACGATGGACGTCACCGCAACCTTAAGCTTGGGCGATCCGCTGGAACCCGCACGCAAGGCCACCGCGCAAATGCTGCAAGAGCGCGAACGCACCTTTTCGCTGCCGCAGCCGTTTTACTCTGACGAGCGGCTGTTTGATATCGACATGCAGGAGATCTTCCAGAAAGAGTGGTTGATCGCCGGCATGACCTGCGAGATCCCCACCAAGGGCAACTACCTGACCCTGCAAGTGGGCAAGAACCCGATCATCGTGATCCGTGGCGCCGACGGCGTGGTGCATGCGTTCCATAACGTGTGCCGCCACCGTGGCTCGCGTTTGTGCACCAGCGACAAGGGCAAGGTCGCCAAACTCGTCTGCCACTACCACCAGTGGACCTACGAACTGGACGGCCGCCTGCTGTTCGCCGGCACCGAAATGGGCGCCGACTTCGACATGAAGCAGTACGGTTTGAAACCCGTGAACGTGAAGACCGCCGGCGGTTATATCTTCATCAGCCTGGCCGAGAACCCACCGGCCATCGATGACTTCCTGTCGACGCTGAACCACTACATGGAACCGTACGACATGGAAAACACCAAGGTGGCGATCCAGACCACCTTGTTCGAAAAAGCCAACTGGAAGCTGGTGCTGGAAAACAACCGCGAGTGCTACCACTGCAACGCGTCGCACCCGGAACTGTTGAAAACCCTGCTGGAGTGGGACGACGTCACCGACCCGCGCGCCGACCAGGCCTTCAAGGACCACGTCGCCGCGTCGGCCGCCGCCTGGGACGCGGAAAAAATCCCTTACGCCCACGCCAGCTTCGGCTTGCGTAACCGTATCGTGCGCATGCCGCTGCTCAAGGGCACCGTATCGATGACCCTCGACGGCAAGCAAGGCTGCAATAAGCTGATGGGCCGCATCAAGAACCCGGACCTGGGCTCGATGCGCATCCTGCACCTGCCCCACTCCTGGAACCACTGCATGGGCGATCACATCATCGTGTTCACTGTGTGGCCGATCAGCGCCCAGGAAACCATGGTCACCACCAAGTGGATCGTGCACAAGGACGCCGTCGAAGGCGTGGACTACGACGTGGAGCGCATGCGCAAAGTGTGGGACGCCACCAACGACCAGGACCGTCGCCTGGCCGAAGAAAACCAGCGCGGGATCAATTCCACCGCTTACCAGCCAGGGCCGTACTCCCAGACCTATGAGTTTGGCGTGGTGAACTTTGTGGATTGGTACAGCGAGCGCTTGCTGAGCAACCTGGGGGCGGCGCCGGCGCCTTACCTCAAGGGCGTAGCCGTTCACGAGTAACTGACACACGACCGATCAAAATGTGGGAGCCAGCTCCCACATTGGATATCACCCGTGTTCAAATTTTGATCAAACCTTTCGCAGGCCGCTGCCGCCCGGCCCTCCAGCCTTCGCCTAACAACTTATCCACAAAGCCACCCACAGCAATTGTGGGCAAGTGCGTTTCCACCTGAAAATAAATGAAGAAAATCCGTGACTTATTCACTTCACGCGATTTTAACAGCCACTGATCATTTATTAACCAAAGCGTTGAAAGCCACGGATTACGTGCCCTGTAGCACTACGCAAACACCTTATCCACAGAAGCACCAACAGACTTTGGGTACAACTTTCGCGGCGCTGTGGAAAACCACGTCAACGCTTGATAAATCGGGGTATTCAGGGTTTTCATCGGGTAAATAACGCGAATTGATCATATTTTAACCAGATCACTGCAAGCCCCTGTTTATATGGGCTGTAGACGGTAGCAAACATCTTATCCACAGAAGCGCCAACAGACTTTGGGGGCAAGTCTGCCTTGAGCAATGAACAGGTTTGTGAAAAAACCCAAGGAAAAACCGTCAGTTAGCCTGGTTGTTTTTCGTACAGTGGGCTGTAGGGCTTGATTTACCGGGGCTGTGGACAATCGCGAACAGGTTATCCACAGACGGGTCAACAGGGATTGTGGGTAAGACCACAAATACCGCAGATCTAATGTGGGAGCGGGCTTTTCTGTGGGAGCCGGGCTTGCCCGCGATGCAGGCAACTCGGTTTATCAGTTAGACCGAAGTGATGCTATCGCAGGCAAGCCAGCTCCCACAGGGAATCAGCGCACCACGCCTTCTTCGATGAGCAGCTTGAGAATGGCTTCAGCACCCGCCTCAGGGCTCAGCCCTTTGAGCACCTGCCCACCGCCACCACTGGCCTTGGCCGTGGCCGCCTTCATACGATCCGCACCACTCTTGGCCTTGATCACCTTGAGGCGCTTGGGCCGTGGCTTGGCCGGTTGCAGCAGCGCAGCTGTGAATAACTCGTCGTGTTCAATCTCCACCTCATGGGCCGCCAACTCGCCGCGCTGCGCCGGGCCGTAGGCACTCTGCCGTGGCTTGGGCGCGGCGTTATCCACCGTGGCCAGAAACGGCAAACGCACTTTCAAGCGCCGCCGCTGCCCGCGCGGTAACGCCTGCAGCACGTGGGCCACGCCGGCATCGATAGACTCCACCTGCGCCAGCCCCACAATCAGCGGCCAGCCCAGTTGCTCGGCCAGCAGGAACGGCAACATGCCCGAGCCCTCGCCGGTTTCCGCCTGGCTGCCGGTGAGCACCACTTGGGCGCCGGCGTCGCGCAGGTAATCACTGAGCACCGGCAAGGCGTCAGCACCTGCCGGCTGTTCCAGCACATGCAACTGTGGCAAGCCCATGCCCAGGTAGCTGCGCAATGTGGGCTCATGGATATTGCCTGCATGCAGCACCTGCAACTTATCCCCAGCCATCTGCAAGCCCAGCTCGACAGCACGGGCATCTTGCTCGGCGCGGCGTGGGCGGCCTGAGGTCGGGTGGGCGCCGATGGACACCAAGCTGATTACATTCGTCGTCATGGTCATGTCCTTAAGCCGCATCGCGCTTGGCGCCATTGCGGTGGGCCTCGACCGCAGTGATCAAGGCTTGCAGAATCGCGGCGCTGTCGCCGATCACCGACAGGTCGGCACGCTTGATCATGTCGCAGCCCGGGTCCAGGTTGATTGCCACCACCTTGTCGCAGGCACCGATGCCTTGCAGGTGCTGGATCGCCCCGGAAATGCCCACGGCCACGTAAACCCGCGCCGTGACCCAGGTGCCGCTGGCGCCGACCTGGCGCTCACGCGCCATAAAGCCATCGTCCACCGCCACCCGCGAGGCACCTTCGGTAGCGCCCAGTGCAGCGGCGGTCTGGTGGAACAGTGCCCAGTCCTTCACGCCGTTGCCGCCGGAGAAAATAAACTCCGCCTCGGCCATAGGAATTGCGCCTGGGTCGACGGCCACCGCACCGAGATCTTCGATACGCGGCAAGCGGCGCGCCAAGGCTGTGGATAACTCCATGGGCAACACTTCGTGGCGCGTTTCGCTGACGGGATCAGCGCATTCGGCCGCGGCGAGAATCAGGCGCGGCAGCGGCCGAGCCAAGTCTTCCTGGCCCGCACCGGCGCGGCCGAGGCACTCATCGCCCTTGATCTGCCAGACCCGTGTGGCCGGGCGCTCCTTAAGGCTCGCGGCAAAACGCCGTCCCAACTCGCCACCCCCGCTGCGGCTGTCGGGCAGCAGCCAATGGCGTGGGTTGAACTGGTTATCCACAGCCCGCAGGCCTTGCACGCGTTGTTCCGGTGAATAACCGTCGAATGCGTGGCCGTCCAGCACTAACAGGCGGTCAACACCCGCCGTGGCAAACGCACTTTCTTTGTGTTCACCAAACACCACCGCCAGCACCGCGCCGTCGCTGCCGGCGAGTTGCCGCGCCAGGCCGAGCACGTCGCGGTCGTGGCTGCTCAGGCGGCCGCCGACCATGTCCGGCACTACGCTGATGTAGAACGCCGGTGCTGTCACCTGATGCAGCGGCACCTGCACCTCCACCGCCGCCGTACGCTTGGCCGCGCCACCCTGCTGGGCGCCGCTGCGGTCGATGCGCTTGATGCCGTTGGGGCCGATAAAACCGATGCCATGCAGGTTCTTGCGGATGACGCCGTTGGGCCCCATCCAACTGTGTTGCAGCGGCTGCATGGCTGCATGCAACGGGTGCAGGCGGTTGCGGGCGATCCATTCGGCCCGTGGGTCGCGGCGGATAATGTCGCTCATCAATGCACCTCCGCAGGTTCACGCTTTGTCGGGGCTTGGGTCGGTGCGGCCTCGTCCAACAACGCATCGGCGACCAGTTCGGCGATGTCCTTGATCAACGGACGCGGTTCCACGACGCCTTCAAGCATCGCCGTACATTGCGGGCAACCCACGGCCACCAGCTCGGCGCCAGTCTCGCGGATGTCTTCCATGCGCATGTCCGGGATACGTTGCTTGCCGGGAATGTCAGTGATCGGTGCACCGCCGCCGCCACCGCAGCAGCGTGAACGCAAGCCCGAGCGTTGCATCTCCTTGACCTCGATCCCCAGCGCGCGCAGCACTTGGCGCGGCGCCTCGTATTCGCCGTTGTAGCGGCCCAGGTAACAAGGGTCGTGATAGGTCACGCTGTTGCCCTTGTGCTGGCCCAGGTTCAGCGCGCCGTCGCCGATCAGTTCGGCCATAAACGTGCTGTGATGCTGCACCACGTAGTTGCCGTTAAAGGCGCCGTACTCGTTTTTCAATACGTGGAAGCTGTGCGGGTCGCAGGTGACGATGCGCTTGAAGCTGTACTTGGCCAACGTCTGGATATTGCGCGTGGCCAACAGTTGGAACGTGGCTTCATCGCCCAGGCGGCGCGCGACGTCGCCGCTGTCGCGCTCTTCCAGGCCGAGTACCGCAAAGTCGACCTTGGCCGCTTTGAGCACTTTGACGAACGCGCGCAGGGTGCGCTGGTTGCGCATATCGAAGGCACCGTCGCCAACCCAGAACAACACATCGGCGCTGCCTTTTTCGCTGAACAACGGCAGGTTCAAATCCGCCGCCCAGTTCAGGCGACCGCCCGGGGCGAAACCGCCGGGGTTGTCGGTGGCGATCAGGTTTTCGAGGACTTCGGCGCCCTTGTTCGGGGTGGCGCCTTTTTCCAGGGTGAGGTGGCGGCGCATGTCGACGATGGCGTCCACGTGCTCGATCATCATTGGGCACTCTTCCACGCAGGCTCGGCAGGTGGTGCACGACCACAGGGTCTCGGCATCCACCAGGCCGTTGACGATCGGCTGGTGCGGGTTGCCGCTGTGTTCGCCGATGGGTTTGCCCCCGCCGTTAATTGATGGATACGGGCTGCCGGCGAACTGGGCATCGGTGCCGCCCGCCAGGCCGACCACCATGTCCTGGATCAGCTTTTTCGGGTTCAACGGCTGGCCGGCGGCGAACGCCGGGCATGCAGCTTCGCACTTGCCGCACTGCACGCAGGCGTCGAAGCCGAGCAGTTGGTTCCAGGTGAAATCCTTGGGTTTTTCCACGCCCAGAGGCGCGGTTTTGTCGCTCAAGTCCAGCGGTTTCAGGCCGGTAGAACGGCCGCCACCAAAACGTTCGGCGCGGCGGTGCCAGGCCAGGTGCAGGGCACCGGCGAAGGCGTGTTTCATCGGGCCGCCCCAGGTCATGCCGAAGAACATCTCGCTCACGCCCCACAGCACGCCCACGCTCAATAGCGCGGCAAGCAGCCAGCCGCCGAAGTCAGCAGGCAGGATTCCGGCCACCGGCAAGGTCACCAGGAAGAAGCTCACCGAGAACGCCATCAGGCTTTTCGGCAGGCGCATCCACGGACCTTTCGACAGGCGTGACGGTGGGTTACGCCGACGCAGGTAGACGAACGTGGCGCCGACAAACATCAGCACCGAAGCCAGCAGCAAGGCATAGCCGAGGATGCGGTTATGCAGGCCGAAACCGTGCACCAGAATCGCCAGCAACGCCGACAGCACAAAGCCCAGGGCGGTGGCGACGTGGGTGTTGGCGATGTATTTGTCGCGGGCGACCACGTGGTGCAGGTCGACCATGTAGCGCTTGGGCATGGCCAGCAGGCCGCCAAGCAAATCGACTTTGGAGGCGCGGCCACGGCGCCACATGTTCACCCGGCGCAGGGCGCCGAGGGCGGCAAGGCCCAGGGCGGTAAACAGCAGGATGGGAAGAAGGATGTTCAACATGGTGAAGCTCCCAAAGACCTCGGGGTCAATGATCGTCCCCACGCTCTGCGCAGGGATGCATCCTGTGACGCTCTGCGTCACGACCTTAAGAGCGGACGCGGAGCGCCCAGGGCGGCATTCCCACGCGGAGCGTGGGAACGATCAAGTGGGTCAGAAATCCTTGCACAGGCGCAGGGCGTCATAGATCGCGGCGTGGGTATTACGCTGCGCCACACAGTCACCGATGCGGAACAGCAAGTACCCCTCACCCGGCTCGCTCAGGCACGGCTGCGGCTTGATCGCGAACAAGGCTTCGATGTCCATCTGGCCTTTGTTGCGCGAACCTTCCTTGAGCCCGTAGTAGATCTCTTCATCCGGGCGCACGCCGTTCTCGACAACAACCTGATCGACCACACGCTCTTCCTTGGCGCCGGTGTATTCGTTCTCCAGTACGGCCACCAGTTTGTCGCCTTCGCGGTAGACCTTTTCCAGCATCATGTCGCCGGTCATGATCACTTCTTTGGGGTACATGCTGCGGTAGTAGGTCGGGAACGACGTACCGCCGATGGCCACGCCCGGCTTGATGTCGTCGGTGACGATCTCGACCTGGCTGCCTTTGTCCGCCAGGAAATCCGCCACCGACATGCCGGTGAATTCGCAGATGGTGTCGTAGACCAGCACGTTCTTGCCCGGCGCGACTTTGCCGTCGAGCACGTCCCAACTGCTCACCACCAAACCTTCAGCGGCGCCCCAGTGTTCGTTCTGCTCCAGGAACGGATGACCACCCACCGCCAGCACCACCACGTCAGGGCGCAGGTCGAGGATGGTCGCCGCGTCTGCCGCCACGCCCAGGCGCAGGTCGACGTTCAGGCGTGCCAGTTCCAGTTGGAACCAGCGAGTAATGCCGGCAATCTGGTCGCGCTGCGGCGCCTTGGAAGCGGTGGTGATTTGCCCACCGATAAATTCTTTCTTCTCGAACAGTGTCACGTCGTGGCCACGTTCGGCGGCAACCCGCGCCGCTTCCATCCCGGCAGGGCCGGCACCCACCACCACGACTTTGCGTTTGGGCCCGGTGGATTTCTCGATGATGTGCGGCACGCCCATGTATTCACGGGACGTGGCGGCGTTCTGGATGCACAGCACGTCCAGGCCTTGGTACTGACGGTCGATGCAGTAGTTGGCGCCGACACACTGCTTGATCTGGTCGATCTGGCCCATCTTGATCTTGGCGATCAGGTGCGGGTCGGCGATGTGGGCGCGGGTCATGCCGACCATGTCCACGTAGCCGCCTTCCAGAATACGCGTGGCCTGGTTCGGGTCCTTGATGTTCTGCGCATGCAGCACCGGGGCCTTGACCACTTCCTTGATGCCGGCCGCCAAGTGCAGGAAGGGCTCCGGTGGATAACTCATGTTGGGGATAACGTTGGCCAGGGTGTTGTGGGTGTCGCAACCCGAACCCACCACGCCGATGAAGTCCAGCATGCCGGTGTCGTCGTAATACTTGGCGATCTGCTTCATGTCCTCGTGGGACAAGCCGTCCGGGTGGAATTCATCGCCGCACAAACGGATGCCGACGCAGAAATCCGGGCCGACTTCCTTGCGCACGGCCTTCAATACTTCCAGGCCGAACCGCATGCGGTTTTCAAAGCTGCCGCCCCATTCGTCGGTGCGCTTGTTGACCCGTGGGCTCCAGAACTGGTCGATCATGTGCTGGTGCACCGCCGACAGTTCCACGCCGTCCAGGCCACCGGCTTTCGCCCGCGCCGCAGCCGTGGCGTAGTTGCCAATCACGCGCCAGATTTCTTCCGGTTCGATGGTTTTGCAGGTGGCGCGGTGCACCGGCTCGCGGATACCCGACGGCGACAGCAGGGTCGGCCAATGCTCGCCATCCCAGCGCGAGCGGCGGCCCATGTGGGTAATCTGGATCATGATCTTGGCGCCATGCTTGTGCATGGCATCGGCCAGGTTCTGGAAGTGCGGGATGATCCGGTCATCCGCCAGGTTCACCGACTTCCACCAGCCTTGCGGGCTGTCGATGGCCACACTGGAAGAACCGCCGCAGATCGCCAGGCCGATCCCGCCCTTGGCTTTCTCTTCGTAGTACTTCACATAGCGGTCGGTGGTCATGCCGCCGTCGGTGGCATACACCTCGGCATGGGCGGTACTGAGCACGCGGTTGCGGATGGTCAGTTTGCCGATCTGGATCGGCGCGAACATTGCTTCGAAAGCCATGGCACGGTTCCTCGACTTACAACGGCTTGACGGTGAACAGGCCGTCGTCGTGGCCCTCTTCGGAGCCTCCGTAGACTTGCTCGGCCACGGTGCGGATCTTGCTGCCACGCGCCTGCAGAATCTGGTCCATGGCGCCAGCAAACCAGCCGGTAAACATGTAGTCGACCTTGCGCCCGACCTTGCCGTACACGTAGACGAATGCCGAGTGTTCGAGCTTGACGCTGGCGGTGCCTTTGTCGAGGTCGATGTCCTGGATCTTGAACAGGCCCCAACCGCGTTGCGACAGGCGTTTCATGTAGTGCTCAAACACCGCGACGCCTTCCAGGCCGTGGCATTCCGCTTCTTTTTCACACCAGTGCCAGGCAGATTTGTAGCCGGCCTTGTAGAGGATTTCGGCGTAGGCATCAGCGCCCAGTACTTCTTCGATACCCATATGGTTATTGACGAAGAAATGCCGCGGTACGTACAGCATCGGCAGGGCGTCGGAGGTCCAGACACCGGTTTCGCTGTCGACTTCGATTGGCAATTGCGGGGCGATCTTGGCCATGGAAACTTAACTCCGAAAATTCGTTTTGAGTGCTTAACAAAGCTTTTGCTTTGCTCTTATAAACAAGCCGTGTGAATGACTTTGGAGCCGTAGCGAGCACGTCGAGAGCAAGCAAGGACCGGAGCGACAAGCGAGACAGTACGGGACGTACGGCGAGTTTGGCGCGAGGACCTGACGCAGCTATCGGCGAGCGGAGTAGGCTCCAGAGTTATTCACTCGCCCCAGACGTCTTTTAGGACATTGACCCAGTTCTCGCCCATGATCTTGCGCACCACACGCTCGCTGTGGCCGCGCTTGAGCAGGGTCTCGGTGAGGTTGGGGAACTCGCCCACGGTGCGGATGCCCAGCGGGTTGATGATCTTGCCGAAGCTGGTCAGGCGGCGGGCGTAGCCCTTGTCATGGGTCAGCATTTCGAAGAAATCCTGGCCATGGCCCTGGGTGAAGTCGGTGCCGATGCCGATGGCGTCTTCGCCGACGATGTTCATGGTGTATTCGATGGCTTCGGCGTAATCGTCGATGGTCGAATCGATGCCCTTGGCCAGGAACGGCGCAAACATGGTCACGCCGACAAAGCCGCCGTGGTCGGCAATGAACTTGAGTTCTTCATCGGACTTGTTGCGCGGGTGCTCTTTAAGGCCGGACGGCAAGCAATGGGAGTAGCACACCGGTTTTTTCGATTCGAGGATGACTTCTTCGCTGGTCTTGGAGCCGACGTGGGACAGGTCGCACATGATGCCGACGCGGTTCATCTCACCGACGATTTCACGGCCAAAGCCCGACAGCCCGCCGTCGCGCTCATAGCAGCCGGTGCCGACCAGGTTCTGGGTGTTGTAGCACATCTGCACCACGCCCACGCCGAGCTGCTTGAAGATCTCGACGTAGCCCAGTTGGTCTTCAAACGCATGGGCGTTCTGGAAGCCGAAGATGATGCCGGTTTTGCCCTGTTCCTTGGCTTTGCGGATGTCGGCGGTGGTTTTCACCGGGATCACCAGGTCGCTGTTCTCACGGATCAGGGTCTGGCTGGCCACGATGTTATTGATCGTAGCCTGGAAGCCTTCCCACACCGACACGGTGCAGTTGGCGGCGGTCAGGCCACCTTTGCGCATGTCCTCGAACAGGTCGCGGTTCCACTTGGCAATGATCAGCCCGTCGATAACGATGCTGTCGGCGTGCAATTGCGCTGGGCTCATCAGGCGTCCCCTTATTGGCGATTCGTGCGCCGAATCGTCTGCCGGCGCTTTGGGGCCAGCATATGCTCAGGGGCAACCTGAGCCGGGTGCAAAAACGACAGGGGAATTGCCGAAAGCGTCAATCCGCGACAAAGGGCGTCATGACACGTCTGACGGGTGACTGTTCTTTGTCTTACGCTTGAGCCAGAATTCCGCATCACCTGATATGAGACGGCGCAATGAAATCGATTTTCCTGGCTTTGGCACTCATCGCAACCGGCGTCCACGCGGCCGAAGACACCGACAGCACGCCGTGCGATGGCATCGAGAACGACAAGCAAACCCTGGAATGCGCCACCTACAACAAGACCACCGCCGAGCAATTGCTCAAGGATAACTATCAAGGCCTGCTGGAACGCATGGGTTCGACCTATGGCAGCAACAAGTCGCAACTAGCCGACATTACCGCTCGTCTGAAGGATGCCCAGCAGAAATGGGAAAAACTGCGCGACGCCGATTGCGCAGTGGACACCTTCCCGGCAGTGAATGGCAGCAAGGAGTACGCGATTGCGCAGAATGATTGCCTGGCGCGGATGAGTGATGAGCGGTCGGAGTTTTTGGAGTCGATTGGGCAGGAATAAGCGACAATCCCCGCCACTTTTCTCTGAATCAAGGCCATTCATGACTATCTGCGGCATCGAAATCAAAGGCAGCGAAGCCATCATCGCTGTCGCCTCGCTGGACAGCCAGGCGCTGACACACATCGCCCTGGCCACCAAGAAAATCGCCCTCGACGGCGACGATGAAGCGGCCAACGTCAAAGCCTTCGCCGCCCAGGTGAAGGCGTTTGTGCAGGCAAACGCCATCACCCGCATCGCGATCAAGAAACGCAGCAAGAAAGGCGAATTCGCCGGTGGCCCGACCACGTTCAAGATTGAAGGGGTGTTTCAGTTGCTGGAGGGTGTTGAGGTGGTGTTGTTGTCGCCGCAGACCATCAATGCGCAGAACAAGAAGCACGACTTTGCCCTGCCGGCCTCGCTGAACAAATATCAGCATGAGGCCTACAAAACAGCGTGTTCGGCACTGGTAAAGAAGTAAGCCACACCACAAATCCCCTGTGGGAGCGGGCTTGCTCGCGAATGCGGAGTGTCAGGTTAAACATCTCTCACTGATACACCGCATTCGCGAGCAAGCCCGCTCCCACATTTGATGCGTGTTGCCCTTCAGTGAGATGTACGGCTTTTGTGCAGCAGCCAATCGCCGAACGTTTTGTCTTCCAAGGCATAGCCTCCCCGGCTCGACTTCCACACCAGCTCCTTGTCGCGCAGGGCATCGATGCAGGCCTGGATGGTCTGAGTGCCCGGCACCACGTCGCTGCCCATGTCTTCCAGCGCTTTGCTGACTGCCGTCAGGGTGCTGTCGGTAAACGGCGCGAACGGTTGGTTGTGTTGCGAACGCTCCACCATCACTTCCAGCACGGCGCGCTGGGGGATGGTGAGGTTGTTCCAGGCGCTTTCGAATTCAGTCCATATACCCGCGCGCAATAGTTCGGCACGACTGTGCAACAGTTGGCCCAAATTGCTGGCCTCGCCCAGTTCCAGCGCCACTTCACCAATAATGGTGCGCAGCATCTCGGGACGATGACCTGCCAACTCAAACGCCTCATCAATGTCGGCAGCGCTGAATTGATTGGTTTCGGCCAGGTGCGCGTTGAGGTGTGCGGTATAAGCCTGGGTGAACGCTTTGCCGAGCAAGGGGAACGGCGTGATGCTGGAGCCGAAAAACGGCTGACTTTTGCCCAACACCAGATGCGCAAGCTTGTCGCGATTGGAACCGGTGAACACCAGGTGCAAGCCGCTGCCCTCCTCGTCACGGCCTTGGTTGAGCTGGTCCCGGGCGGCCTTTAACGCGAACATCGCGTTGATACCGGACTCGGTGGTTAAGGCGTGCTGCGCTTCGTCAATCACCAGTACGACGGGTTTTTGCGCAGCGCTGTGGAGCAATTCCAAGGCCTGGGTCAGCGTTGCGCCGACAGGCAATTGTGGTTTGGTAAAGTCCCAAGAGAGCGTGCGCAGAAAGCTGAGTTTCTCGATTCCAATGTTCTTGGCCAGTTTGCGAATGCCCTTTTCATAGGGCACCAGAGCAGCGGCAATCGCGCTGTCGATCAACTCTGCCGGATCTTTGTCTTTGTCCGCCCAGAGATCGACATACACCGCCAGCCAGCCGCGCAGTTGGCACTCCGGGATCAGGTCTTCACGCAAAAAGGTACTTTTGCCGGTGCGGCGCGGCGCCGCGAGGAACAGGCCGGAAGTGAAATCCTGAATACCGGCCCCCACCAAACCGTCGGCAATGCTGCTTGCCAGGGCGGGGCGGCGAAACACAAAGCCGCTGTTCTTGGACATGGTTTTATACTCAATTATGGAAAGGACTATAAATTATAGTAGTGAGTATAATTAACTATAATTGCCCGTCAAACCACTTCCCGTCGCCGATCCTCTCTCGGACATTTCGCAAACCTCGCCCGATAGCTGCGCGTGAAGTAAGAAGGCGACTCAAACCCACAGGCAATACTCACCTCCAACACGCTCATATCGCTCTGGCGCAATAATTGTCGGGCTTTTTCCAGGCGCAGGCCGAGGTAGAAGTTGCTTGGCGTATCGTTCAAATGCAGGCGAAACAGCCGCTCCAGCTGGCGCCGAGTGACTTTGATCGCCTCGGCCAACGCCAACGTGCTCAGCGGCGGCTCAGTGTGTTGCTCCATTTCACCGATCACCTGCACCAACTTCTTGTTGTTGATGCCGTAGCGTGTGGCGATCTGCATGCGCTGGTGGTCTTTGCGCGGGCGGATGCGGCCGAGTACGAATTGTTCGGAAACCTGGATCGCCAGGTCCGGGCCGTGAGCCTGGGCGATCAGGTCGAGCATCAGGTCGATGGAAGCAGTGCCGCCGGCGCAGGTGATGCGACGACGGTCGATCTCGAACAGCTCCTGGGTCACGGTGAGCTGTGGATAAGACTCCTTGAAGGCGTCAATGGCTTCCCAGTGCAGGGTGAGGCGGTGGCCATCGAGCAAACCGGCCTCAGCGAGCACGCAGGCGCCGGTGTCGATGGCGCCCAGCGTCACGCCGTCGTGGTCGAGGCGGCGCAGCCAGTGTTCCAGCGCGGGCGTGGTGAACTTCAAGGGTTCGAAACCGGCCACCACCATCAAGGTCGCGCCTTTTTTCAGCGGCTCCAGCGCGGCGTCGGCGTTCACCGACATGCCGTTGCTCGCCAGCACCGCACCGCCATCGGCGCTGAGTACATGCCAACGGTACAGCTCGCCACGAAAGCGATTGGCCACGCGCAGCGGTTCCAGCGCGGAAATAAAGCCAATGGCCGAGAAACCCGGCATCAGCAGAAAGTAGAAATCCTGGGACATGGTGGCGCTCTCGCAAGACGGGCAGCGTGGTCACTGTGATACGCCAGTTCAAGGGGCCATTCAAGAGCACAGGTCGCTGCAGTGCAAGAGCTGGTCGCCGCCGTGCGCTTTGCCGGCCCTCGGCTTGCGTAACTTGGCTGCACGGCGCACAAAGACGCCGGACCCCACAATAACGACCTGCCGAGGGATCCACCATGAACCGACTGATCAGCCGCTGCGTGCTCGCACTCAGCGCCAGCGCCATTTTGAGCACCAGCGTATTCGCGGCCGACGCAGAATCTTGCCGGAACGTGCGCATGGGCGTGGTGAACTGGACCGACGTGATCGCCACCAGCGCCATGACCCAAGTGTTGCTCGACGGCCTCGGCTACAAGACCAAACAGACCAGCGCCTCCCAGCAAATCATCTTCGCCGGCATCCGTGACCAGCGCCTGGACCTGTTCCTGGGCTACTGGAACCCGTTGATGACCCAGACCATCACGCCGTTCGTCAACGCCAAACAAGTCAAAGTCCTCGAGAAGCCGAGCCTGGAAGACGCGCGCGCCACCCTCGCCGTGCCGACTTACCTGGCGGACAAAGGCCTGAAAACCTTCGCCGACATCGCCAAGTTCGAGAAGGAGCTGGGCGGCAAGATCTACGGCATCGAGCCAGGTTCGGGCGCCAACACCCAGATCAAGGCGATGATCGCCAAGAACCAGTTCGGCCTGGGCAAGTTCCAGCTGGTGGAGTCCAGCGAAGCCGGCATGCTCGCCGCCGTGGACCGCGCGGTACGCCGCAAGGAAGCCGTGGTGTTCTTCGGCTGGGCGCCGCACCCAATGAACGTCAACGTGGCGATGACTTACCTTACCGGCAGCGACGACGCCCTGGGCCCGAACGAAGGCATGGCCACGGTGTGGAGCGTCACCTCGCCCACCTACGCCGAACAATGCCCCAACGTGCACAAGCTGCTGACCAACCTGACCTTCACCGCCGCCGACGAGAGCCGAATGATGCAGCCGTTGCTGGATCACAAAGACGCGCTCGAATCCGCCAGGCAGTGGCTAAAGGACCACCCGCAAGACCAGCAGCGCTGGCTCGAAGGCGTGACCACCTTCGACGGCAAACCGGCCGCGGCCAACCTGCAATTGACCAGCAAATAACCTGACCCGAATCACCGCGTCGCAGCCGCTGTTGGCTGCGCGCGGCATCACTACGCCCGCCTGTAAGGAACCGACTCATGAACCACGACGTCATCATCACCTGCGCACTCACCGGTGCTGGCGACACGACCGGCAGAAGCCCACACGTGCCGGTCACTCCCAAACAAATCGCCGCCGCTGCCGTAGAGGCCGCCAAAGCCGGCGCGACCGTGGTGCATTGCCATGTGCGTGACCCGCAAACCGGCAAGTTCAGCCGCGATGTAGCGCTGTACCGCGAAGTGATGGAGCGCATCCGCGAGGCCGACATCGACATTATCGTCAACCTCACCGCTGGCATGGGCGGTGACCTGGAAATCGGCGGCGGCGAAAACCCGATGGAATTCGGCCCCAACACTGATCTGGTCGGCCCGCTGACGCGCCTGGCCCACGTGGAAGCGCTGCTGCCGGAAATCTGCACACTCGATTGCGGCACGCTGAACTTCGGCGATGGCGACACCATTTACGTGTCCACCCCGGCGCAACTGCGTGCTGGCGCCAAGCGCATTCAAGAGCTGGGCGTTAAGCCTGAACTGGAAATTTTCGACACCGGCCACCTGTGGTTCGCCAAACAGATGATCAAGGAAGGCTTGCTCGATAACCCGCTGTTCCAACTGTGCCTGGGCATCCCGTGGGGCGCACCGGCCGACACCACCACCATGAAAGCCATGGTCGACAACCTGCCCGCCGACGCAGTGTGGGCAGGCTTCGGCATCGGCCGCATGCAAATGCCGATGGCCGCACAAGCCGTGCTGCTGGGCGGCAACGTGCGGGTCGGCCTGGAAGACAACCTGTGGCTGGACAAAGGCGTGCTGGCCACCAACGGTCAGCTGGTGGAGCGGGCGAGTGAAATCCTCAGCCGCCTGGGCGCACGGGTTATGACCCCGGCGGAAGGCCGCGTGAAGATGGGCCTGACCAAGCGCGGCTAACTTCCTGCCGAAACCGAATTAAAAATGTGGGAGCGGGCTTGCTCGCGAAGACGGTGAATCAGTCACCGAATGCATCAACTGACACACCGCATTCGCGAGCAAGCCCGCTCCCACAGGGTTCTTCACATTATTCAGGGAACGTCGACATGCGCTTTATCACCGAAATCAAAACCTTCGCCGCCCTCGGCAGCGGCGTTATCGGCAGCGGCTGGGTGTCCCGCGCCCTGGCCCACGGGCTGGACGTGGTCGCCTGGGACCCGGCGCCCGGTGCCGAAGCGGCCCTGCGCAAACGCGTCGCCAACGCCTGGGGCGCCCTGGAAAAACAAGGCCTGGCGCCGGGTGCCTCCCAGGACCGCCTGCGCTTTGTCGCCACTATTGAAGAGTGCGTGAAAGACGCCGATTTCATCCAGGAAAGCGCTCCGGAACGCCTGGAGCTGAAACTGGAACTGCACAGCAAGATCAGCGCGGCGGCCAAGCCGAATGCGTTGATAGGCTCCAGCACTTCGGGCCTGTTGCCGAGTGAGTTCTACGAGGGCTCGACCCACCCGGAACGCTGCGTGGTCGGCCACCCGTTCAACCCGGTTTACCTGTTGCCGCTGGTGGAAGTGGTGGGCGGCAAGCACACTGCACCCGAAGCCATTCAAGCGGCGATCAAGGTGTATGAATCCCTCGGCATGCGCCCGTTGCACGTGCGTAAGGAAGTGCCGGGGTTTATTGCCGACCGCCTGCTCGAAGCGCTGTGGCGTGAGGCGTTGCACTTGGTCAATGACGGCGTGGCGACCACCGGCGAGATCGACGATGCGATCCGTTTTGGCGCTGGCTTGCGCTGGTCGTTCATGGGCACGTTCCTCACCTACACCCTTGCCGGCGGCGATGCCGGGATGCGGCACTTCATGGCACAGTTCGGCCCGGCGTTGCAGTTGCCGTGGACGTATTTGCCGGCGCCGGAGCTGACCGACAAGTTGATTGACGATGTGGTCGATGGCACCAGCGAGCAGTTGGGCAAACACAGCATTTCGGCGCTGGAGCGCTATCGTGATGATTGCCTGCTGGCGGTGCTGGAAGCGGTGAAGACCACCAAAGCCAAGCACGGTATGAGCTTCGCTGAGTAACCGCTGTTGGTTTCATGTGGGAGCTGGCTTGCCGGCGATAGCGATGTACGACTCACCGCCGCTATCGCAGGCAAGCCAGCTCCCACATTTTTGACCGAGTACATTTTCGGAATCCACGCCATGCCCGCATTGACCACCTACACCACCAACATCCAGCCCGACTGGGTGGATTACAACGGCCACCTGCGCGACGCGTTCTACCTGCTGATCTTCAGCTACGCCACCGATGCGCTGATGGACACCCTGGGTTTGGACAGTGAAAACCGCGAAGCCAGCGGCCACTCGTTGTTCACCCTGGAGCTGCACCTTAACTACCTGCACGAGGTGAAACTTGGTGCAGAGGTAGAGGTGCACACCCAATTGATCGCTCACGATGCCAAGCGCCTGCACCTCTATCACAGCCTGCACCTGGTCGGTGATGAGAAAGAACTGGCCGGCAATGAACAGATGCTGCTGCACGTCGACCTCGCCGGCCCGCATTCGGCACCGTTCACCGAGGCCACCCTGGGGGAACTCATTGCCATCAGCGCTGACCAGGCCGACCTGCCAAGGCCTGCTCTGCTCGGCCGCGTGATTGGATTACCGCCCAAAAAACACTAAGGAATCGCCATGCAAACCGCCGCCGCTGTTGCCGACTTCCGTACCTACCCAACAATCTGCGACCTCGCCGAGGTGCAAGTGCTGGCTGATCAGCTTCGCGTGCAATGGGCCGATGGGCGGGTGAGCCCGTTCCATCATCAATGGCTGCGGGACAACTGCCCGTGCGCGGAATGCGTGTACAGCGTGACCCGCGAGCAGGTGCTGGAGATTGTCGATGTAGCAGACAATCTCACCGCCGTCAGTGCGCATGTTGATCAAGGTTTTCTGAGCGTGGAATGGCACGGCGGTCATCGCAGCCAATACGATCCGGGCTGGCTGCGGGCACATGCCTACGATGATGAATCCCGCGCCGAGCGCCGTGCAGCCAAACCCAAATCGCGGTTGTGGGACAGCGCTTTCGAGTTACCCGTATTCGACTACGCAGCCGTGATGGAAGACTCGAAAACCCTGCTGCAATGGTTGCTGGCCTTGCGTGACTCGGGCCTCACGCAAATCCGTGGAGTGCCCACCGAACCCGGTTCCCTGGCACTGATCGCCAAGCGCATTTCGTTCATTCGCGAGAGTAACTTCGGCGTGCTGTTCAACGTGCAATCCAAGGCCGATGCCGACAGCAATGCCTACACCGCTTTCAACCTGCCGTTGCACAGCGATTTGCCCACACGCGAGCTGCAACCGGGGCTGCAATTTCTGCATTGCCTGGTGAACGATGCCACGGGCGGCGAGAGTATTTTTGTCGATGGGTTTGCCATCGCCAATGCACTGCGCATCGAAGACCCCGAGGCGTTTCGCGCGCTGTGTGAAATCCCCGTTGAGTTTCGCAATAAAGACCGTCACAGCGACTACCGCCGCCTCGCGCCGATCATTGCGCTGGATGCCTTGGGGGAAGTCGCGGAGATCCGCATGGCCAACTTTTTGCGTGGGCCGTTCGAGGCGCCGGTTGAACAGATGCCGTTGTTGTATCGCGCGTATCGGCGCTTTATCGCGATGACGCGGGAAGCGCGTTTTCGGCTGGTCAAGCGCCTGAATCCGGGGGAGTTGTGGTGCTTTGATAACCGCCGCACCTTACATGCGCGTAATGCGTTTGACCCGGCTTCCGGGGCGCGGCATTTCCAGGGTTGTTACATCGACAGGGATGAGTTGCTTTCTAGAATTCTGGTGTTGCAGCGGTAGACCGAGGCGCGGCATTCGCGAGCAAGCCCGCTCCCACATTTGACCGAGTTTTATCTTTGAAATGCGGTCGAATGTGGGAGCGGGCTTGCTCGCGAAGAGGCCGGCACATCTACCACAAACCCCAGGCAAAAAAAGCCCCGATCCAGCCGTGACTGGTTCGGGGCAGAGTGCTGGGTGTGAGCGTGACATCCCGAGGGTGACCAAACCTTCAAGGTGCGTGCCTGGCCTTCAGTGTGCCTGTTACTTGTGTCGGTAAATGACCCGAAAACGACCTGTTCATAGCCATCTGAGCCATTCGTCAATTCTGCCCTTGCCGACCGGCCGAGGGCCTACCAGAATCCCAGTCAGTCCCCGCTCCCTACACCAGGATGAACGTCATGATGCACGCGGATTTGATTGACCAGGATGACCTGCTGGGCCAACTGCGCTCGCTGGGTTTTGAAGTGTCCAGCGGTGCCACCGCCGAGCAGGCTTGCGAGTGTGCGGTGCGCGGTTTGAGCGCCGCGCGGGCCAAGGCGCTCAAGGGCATGGTGGAACAGATGTACACCGGCAGTGCGACGATCTTGCCGGCTGTGCGTCAGGCGATCGATAAGCAGTTGTTGCCGGCTTTGGTGCAGTTCAAGCAGAACTCTGGCGCCTGATAGATCGCTATCGCAGGCAAGCCAGCGCCCACAGGGGAATGCATTCCAAATGTGGGAGCGGGCTTGCTCGCGAATGCAGGCGACTCGGTCTAGAGCCTTACACTCGCGAACGTCGACTCATTCCTGGCCTGGCTCAACGCCGACATCGGCCCCGACAACGGTGACAACACCAGCGCCTGCGGAATCGGCATCATCGCCACTTGCTGGGTGGTGTTGGAGCCTACGCGTTCATCGCGTGGCGGAATGCCGAAGTATTCGCGGTAGCACTTGGAGAAGTGCGGCGTGGACACAAACCCGCACACCGAGGCCACTTCGATGATCGACATCGGCGTTTGCTTGAGCAGCTGCCGCGCACGGATCAGGCGCAGCTTGAGGTAGTAACGCGATGGTGAGCAGTGCAGGTATTTCTGGAACAGCCGCTCCAGCTGACGGCGCGACACGGCGACGTATACCGCCAGCTCGTCCAGGTCGATGGGCTCTTCGAGGTTGGCTTCCATCAGCGCGACGATTTCCTGCAGTTTCGGCTGGTTGGTGCCGAGCATGTGCTTGAGCGGCACGCGCTGGTGATCCTGCTCGTTGCGGATGCGTTCGTACACAAACATTTCGGAGATGGCAGCCGACAATTCACGGCCGTGGTCGCGGCTGATCAGGTGCAGCATCATGTCCAGCGGCGCGGTGCCGCCCGAACTGGTGAAGCGGTTACGGTCCAGCGTAAACAGGCGTGTGCTCATGGCCACGCGCGGGAAGGCTTCCTGCATCGACGCCAGGCATTCCCAGTGCACGCTGCAGTCAAAACCGTCGAGCAAACCGGCGCAGGCCAGGGCCCAACTGCCGGTGCATACGGCGCCGAGGCGACGCGACTGGCGCGCCTGGCTTTGCAGCCACGACACATGTTCACGGGTAACGGTGCGCTGGATACCCACGCCGCCGCACACGATCACAGTGTCCAGGGCCGGGGCTTTGTGCATGGAGGCATCGGGGGTGATTTGCAGACCGTCGCTGGCCCACACTTGGTTGCCGTCGACACTCAGGGTTGTCCAGCGATACAGCTCGCGGCCGGACAGCTGGTTGGCCATGCGCAGGGGTTCCACTGCAGACGCCAGGGAAATCAGCGTGAAATTGTCCAGCAGCAAAAAGCCGATGGATTGAGGCGCACGGTTCTGGGGTTGAGCCCCGGAGTTGAACGACGTCATCGCGGTATCTCCTCACACAAAGCGGGTGATGGCCTCAGGCGAGGCTCTTGTTATTGCGCTCGCCCTGGAAAGGAGAGACTTTGAATTGATAGAGCAAATGCCATGCCTAAAATTGAATGGCCATTCAATAACTCCTGAAAACGACCTGATGACGCGTCTATATAAGCCCGCGCAACACGTACGGGATATGCCCCGAAAAGGACGCTGGAGTGAGCCCGCTCACGGGGTGTGAGCAGATCGGTAGCACTTGTGGGAAGGCGCTTTGCGGGCGTAGGAAAAGTCTGTCACCGCGCGCACGAGTGACGGGTGGTCGGGAGGGGAATCGTCTGAGGGCTACTTATCTGTTTGCGACGCGCTAAAAGGTGGCGCCTTTTGGTTCCGGTGTTCACTTTATGAGCAGTGTTGCTGCGACTACCGCGATCGCAGGCAAGCCAGCTCCCACATTTGGAATGCATTCCCCTGTGGGAGCTGGCTTGCCTGCGATGGCGGTATCACTGGATCAACACTCAACCGCACTCACCGCCAACCCGCCCCGCGATGTTTCCTTGTACTTGTCATGCATGTCCGCGCCGGTATCGCGCATGGTGCGGATTACCCGGTCCAGGGAGATAAAGTGCTGGCCGTCACCGCGCAGCGCCATTTGCGCGGCGTTGATCGCCTTGACGGCGGCAATCGCATTGCGCTCGATGCACGGCACTTGCACCAGCCCGCCCACCGGGTCGCAGGTCAGGCCGAGGTTGTGTTCCAGGCCAATTTCGGCGGCGTTGCACACCTGCTCCGGCGTGGCGCCAAGAATCTCGGCCAACCCAGCGGCGGCCATCGCGCAGGCCGAACCCACTTCACCCTGGCAACCGACTTCGGCACCCGAGATCGAGGCGTTCTTTTTGCACAGGATCCCCACCGCCGCCGCACCCAACAGGTAGTCGACGACGTTGGCTTCGGTGACCTCTTCGCTGAACTTCATAAAGTAATGCAGCACCGCCGGAATGATCCCCGCCGCGCCATTGGTCGGCGCGGTGACCATGCGCCCACCCGCTGCGTTTTCTTCATTCACCGCCAGGGCGAACAGGTTGACCCACTCCATGGCACTCAAGGTCGAGCCAATCACATTCGGCTTGCCCAACTCCTGCAAGCTGCGGTGCAATTTGGCGGCGCGCCGGCGCACGTTCAAGCCGCCGGGCAAGATGCCCTCGTGCTTGAGGCCCTGCTCCACGCAATCTTGCATGGCGCGCCACAGCTTCATCAGGCCGCTGCGGATGTCTTCTTCGCTACGCCAGGTTTTTTCATTGGCCAGCATCAATTGCGCCACGCGCAGGTTGTGGGTCTTGCACAGCTGCAACAGCTCCACCGCGCTGGAAAAATCATACGGCAGTTCGGTGCGGTCCATGTCGGCCACGCCACTTTGCGCCTGGGCCTCGTCCACTACAAAGCCGCCGCCGACTGAATAGTAAGTGTCGCGGTGCAGCTCGCCTTCATCGCCGAACACGACGAGGGTCATGGCGTTGGGGTGAAACGGCAGGTTTTCGTCGAGCAGGCGCATGTCGCGGGCCCAGATGAACGACACCGGCAAACGGCCGTCGAGCAGCAGTGTGTCGGTCTCGCGCAGGGTGTGAATACGCAGGCCGATTTGCGCCGGGTCGATGGCGTCCGGCCATTCGCCCATCAGGCCCATGATGGTGGCGGTGTCGCTGCCGTGGCCGATGCCGGTGGCCGACAATGAGCCATACAGCTGAACTTCGACGCGCCGTACTTGTTCCAACAGTTCACGTTCACGTAATGCCTGGACGAACAACGCCGCGGCGCGCATGGGGCCGACGGTGTGAGAACTCGAAGGCCCGATGCCGATCTTGAACAGGTCGAAAACACTGATAGCCATTAACGTGTAACTCCGCAGGTGAGCAGGCCGGACACCAAGGAGCTGCTACGCTCAGATCGCCCAGATGGCGGCATCATCAAGCTTTTATCCGCCCTCACGGCGTCTCACACCGACGTAACCATGCTCACCAGCGTCGCTCCCGTGCGATCGGGCGTTTTGGCCGTTTTTAGCGGTGCAGATCGGTAAAAACTGCGGTTTTGCCATTGGAAAAATCTGTAAGCGACGTCACCGACACTGGATACGACCATCCCTGTACTGGATACGACGCCCCCTGTAGGCGTCAGATTTTCACTGGTACATGATCAGTCTCGACTCGTTTGCAAGGCACCGTGCCGTCGCCTCGATGCACGACCCAACCGCAACACTTATAAAGCGCGGCGAATGCCGCCAGAAAAAAGACACAGGAGTCTACCCCGATGAAAGGTTCACCCTCGTTGTTGTTGGCCGCCATGCTGAGTCTGCCAGCCCTGGCACACGCTGCAGAACCGGAACAGTGCAAGACCGTTAACTTCTCCGATGTCGGCTGGACCGACATCACCGTCACCACCGCAACCACCAGCGAAGTGCTCAAGGGCCTCGGCTACAAGCCGCGCACCACGATGATTTCGGTGCCGGTGACCTACAAGTCGCTGGCCGACGGCAAGAACATGGACATCTTCCTCGGCAACTGGATGCCGACCATGGAAAACGACATCAAGCAGTACCGTGATGCCGGCACCGTGGAAACCGTGCGCGCCAACCTGGAAAACGCCAAGTACACCCTGGCCGTACCAGAAGCGCTGTACAACAAGGGCCTGAAAGACTTCGCCGACATCGTCAAATTCAAGGATGAACTGGGCGGCAAGATCTACGGTATCGAACCGGGTAACGACGGCAACCGCACCATCCAGACGCTCATCGACAAAGACGCCTTCGGCCTGAAAACCGCGGGTTTCAAAGTGGTTGAGTCCAGCGAAGCCGGGATGCTCTCGCAAGTGGAACGCGCCTCCAAGCGTGGCCAGGCCATCGTGTTCCTCGGCTGGGAACCGCACCCGATGAACACCCGCTTCAAGATGAAATACCTGACCGGTGGTGACGACTCGTTCGGCCCCAACTACGGCCAGGCCACCATCTACACCAACGTGCGCAAGGGCTACACGCAGGAATGCAGCAACGTGGGCCAGTTGCTGAAAAACCTGTCGTTCACCCTGAACATGGAAAGCACCCTGATGGGCAACGTCCTGGACGACAAGATGAAACCCGACGCCGCCGCCAAGGCCTGGCTGAAGAAGAACCCGCAAGTGCTCGACACCTGGCTGGCCGGTGTGACTACGGTTGATGGCAAACCCGGTTTGGAGGCCGTTAAAGCTTACCTCGACAAGTAATTGCTGACCCCGGACCGGTGCGCTGGTCCGGGATGTTTTCCCCTTCGCATGTGGACATTCACTACCATGCTGACTGAACATAAAATCCCACTAGGCCAGTACATCGCTGCCTTCGTCGAATGGTTGACCCAACACGGTGCCAACTACTTCGACGCAATCGCATCGACCCTGGAAACGATGATCCACGGCGTGACGTTTGCGCTGACCTGGTTCAATCCGCTGGCATTGATCGGTCTGGTTGCGCTACTCGCTCACTTTATTCAACGCAAATGGGGCCTGACGGCGTTTGTCATTGCCTCCTTCCTGCTGATCCTGAACCTTGGGTACTGGCAGGAAACCATGGAAACCCTCGCGCAGGTGTTGTTCGCCACCCTGGTCTGCGTGGTCATCGGTGTGCCGCTGGGCATTGTTGCCGCGCACAAACCGATGTTCTACACCCTGATGCGGCCGGTGCTCGACCTGATGCAGACCGTACCGACCTTCGTCTACCTCATCCCTACCCTGACCCTCTTCGGGCTGGGTGTGGTGCCTGGGCTGATTTCCACGGTGGTGTTCGCGATTGCCGCGCCTATCCGTCTGACCTACCTGGGCATCCGTGATGTGCCGCAAGAGTTGATGGACGCCGGCAAGGCCTTTGGCTGCTCGCGCCGTCAGTTGCTCTCACGCATTGAACTGCCCCACGCCATGCCGAGCATTGCCGCCGGCATTACCCAATGCATCATGCTGTCGCTGTCGATGGTGGTGATCGCGGCCCTGGTGGGCGCCGACGGCCTCGGCAAGCCGGTGGTCAACGCACTCAACACCGCTGACATTGCCCTGGGCTTTGAAGCCGGCCTGGCAATCGTATTGCTGGCCATCATGCTCGACCGCATCTGCAAACAACCCGACGCCAAAGTAGGGGGTGATGCATGAGCATTATCCGATTCGACAATGTCGACGTGATCTTCTCCAAAGACCCGCGCGAAGCCCTCAAGCTGCTCGACCAGGGCATGCACCGCAACGAGATCCTGAAAAAGACCGGGCAGATTGTCGGCGTTGAAAAAGCCAGCCTGGACGTGGAAAAAGGCGAGATCTGCGTGCTGATGGGCCTGTCGGGCTCGGGCAAGTCGAGCTTGCTGCGCTGCATCAACGGCCTCAACACCGTCAGCCGTGGCCAGTTGTTTGTAGAGCATGAAGGGCGCCAGATCGACATCGCGTCCTGCACGCCTGCCGAGCTGAAAATGATGCGCACCAAGCGCATCGCCATGGTGTTCCAGAAGTTCGCCTTGATGCCCTGGCTGACGGTGCGCGAGAACATCAGCTTCGGTCTTGAAATGCAGGGCCGCCCGGAGAAAGAGCGGCGCGCGCTGGTGGATGAAAAACTCGAGCTGGTGGGCCTGGCCCAATGGCGCAACAAGAAGCCCGACGAATTGTCCGGCGGCATGCAGCAGCGCGTCGGCCTGGCCCGCGCGTTGGCGATGGACGCCGATATCCTGCTGATGGACGAACCTTTCTCCGCCCTCGACCCGCTGATTCGCCAAGGCCTGCAAGATGAATTGCTGGAGCTGCAACGCAAGCTGAGCAAGACCATTGTGTTTGTGAGCCACGACCTGGATGAAGCGCTCAAATTGGGCAGCCGCATCGCGATCATGAAAGACGGCAAGATCATCCAGTACAGCGTGCCGGAAGAGATCGTGCTGAACCCGGCGGATGACTATGTGCGCACCTTCGTCGCGCATACCAACCCGCTGAACGTTCTGTGCGGTCGCAGCCTGATGCGCACCCTGGACAACTGCACCCACGTCAACGGCTCCATCAGCCTGGACCCGGGTGGTGATTCGTGGCTGGACCTGACTGAAGGCAATGTGATTAAAGGCGCACGCCAGAACGGCACGCCGTTGAATCTGCAGAACTGGGCGCCGGGACAACCGGTGGAAGGTTTGGGCCGTGTACCGACGCTGGTGGATTCGAATATCGGCATGCGCGATGCGTTGCAGATTCGGTATCACACGGGGAACAAGCTGGTGTTGCACAACAACAACCAAGTGGTGGGGATTTTGGGGGACAGCGAGCTGTACCACGCCCTGCTGGGCAAGAACCTGGGCTAGGCCAACACCCCAAACCCCGCTGAAGAAACGGGGTCAATGTGGGAGCGGGCTTGCTCGCGAATGCGGTGTGTCAGTCAACACATCTGTCACTGATCCACCGCATTCGCGAGCAAGCCCGCTCCCACATTTTGATCTGTTTACGCACTGAATAAGCGGCGCCAGTGACGGCGCCGCCCCGCTCAACTATCAGCTATAGACACGGCCAAGGAGCTGCCGATGGCTTTCAAACTGATCGAGCACGTCCCGGGTGATTTGTTCCTGGGCAAAGCCCATCAGGTCGTATTCCTGAGGCCCATTGTGCAGGTAGACCTCGGCCCGGTAGTAACGCGTGCGCTCTTCTTCGGGCAAGTCGCTCGGTGCCGACGAGTAAGCATCCAGGCTCACTTCATAGACAAACGGGTTGCCCTCTTCCATCTCGATACGCACACCAATGCAACGCTTGGATTTACCCAGCAGGGTCTGCACTTGCAGCCCCTGATCACGCAACGCAACCGCCGCTTCTTCCAGCGCAGGCGTGACGTGCTTGTCCATAAAGCGTTGCACAGTGCCCTGGCTTGGTTGCAGGTCCAGGGCGGTCAAACGCTCGCTGAAACCACGACGGCCACGCTCGGCCAATTGCGCCTGCTCCTGTTCGATGGCCACGTCCTGGCGCATGGCCTTGTGCAAACCGAACATGAACAGAATCAGCACCACCGAGAACGGCAATCCCGCCAACACCACCATGGTTTGCATGGCTTCAAAGTTGCCGGCAAACAGCAGGCCGATGGTCACCAGGGTGATCACGACCGACCAGAAGATTCGCAGCCAATGCGGCGCATCTTCGTCCACATTGCCGCCTTTGCAAGAAAGGTTGGCCATCATCACCGCGCCGGAATCCGCCGGGGTCAGGAACAGCACGAAGCCCACGAAGATCGACACGCCGATGACGATTTTCGACGCCGGGTAATGCTCCAGCAGTTGGTAGATGGCCATCGACGGTTGTTCCAGCGCCGTCTTGCCCAACTCCACCGCACCGTGGTTCAGCACCAGGTCCAGTGCCGAGTTACCGAAGATCGACAACCACGCCAAGGTGAAGCCCAGCGGAATCAGCAGCACGCCAGCCACCAGTTCACGCACGGTGCGGCCACGGGAAATACGCGCAATGAACATGCCTACGAATGGCGCCCAGGAAATCCACCAGGCCCAGTAGAACAGGGTCCACAGGCCCATCCAGCGCTCGGTCTTGTCGGCGTCGCCTTCGTACACATAGAGGTCGAAGGTTTTCAGCACGATACCGTTGAGGTAGTCACCGGTGTTCTGCACCAGGCCGTTGAGCAGGTGCAGGGTCGGGCCGAACAGCAGCACAAAGATCAGCAAACCGCTGAACAGCACAATGTTGAGGTTGGACAGGCGGCGAATGCCGTTTTCCACACCCGACACGGCGGCGATGGTCGCCACGGTGCTCATCACGATGATCACGATCAACAGGTTGGTATTGCTGTGCTGCATACCGAACAGGTTTTCCAACCCAGACGACACCTGCATCGAACCAATCCCCAGGTTCGTCACCAGGCCCAGCAGGGTCACGAACATGCCGAAACCGTCCACCGCGTGGCCGGCCGCGCCTTTCACCCAACGCTCGCCCACCAGCGGGTACAGCGCCGAACGCAACGCCAGCGGCTGGTTATGGCGATACGCGAAGTACGCCACGGCCAGGCCGACCAGTGCATAGATCGCCCAGCCGTGCAGGCCCCAGTGCAGGAAGGTCAGTTGCAGCGCCTGGCGTGCCGCACCATTGCTGGCGGCCGCGCCTTCGGGCGGGTTGAAGTAGTGGTCCAAAGGCTCCGAGGCACCGAAGTACAGCAGCGAGATGCCGATGCCCGACGAGAACAACATGCCGGCCCAGGCGCCGTAGCTGAAGTCCGGGGTGTCGTCCTTGCTGCCCAGTTTCAACTTGCCATAGGACGAAAACGCCAGGCCGACCACGAACACCAGGTAAGCGGCGATGACCACCATGTAGTACCAACCGAAGCTTTTCGACAGCCAGGCCTGTGCTACGCCGAGCATGCGCCCGGCCTCCTGCGGGGCGATGATCAGAATGGCGGTCAACAACAGAATGAGCGCGGTGGAGGTGTAAAACACCCAACCGTTGACCCGGACCTTTTCCGGCGGGGTCTTTATAAGAGAGGCAGAACTCATGGCGCAGATGCTCCAGGCAGTGCGAGAGAGAAACACAAGGCAACGGTTATCCCGGGACATCGATTTTTCGGCAGTCGACGGACGGGTGTTATAAAGACACCCCGAAAATTCTTGAGCCGTGCCGAAGCAATGGCCAGGCCCTGAGATGGCCTGTTTCAAGGGTTTTTGCAGGTGTCAGAGGCAGTGGCTCACAGGTAGGAAATATCTGTAGGTCGCGACCATTTGTCGCAGATCTTATTCTTTGTTGATTGAACGTTCAATCAAAACAAAATAGACTGGCCTTCAAGCCGACGGACGTTTATCGCCCACCGGCAGGCCTAAGGAGAGGTGCTACATGCCCAAGGTCGGTATGCAACCCATACGCCGCCAGCAGTTGATCGAAGCCACCTTGACGGCCATCGATCAGGTCGGAATGGGAGATGCCAGCATTGCGCTGATCGCCCGTTTGGCCGGCGTCTCGAACGGCATCATCAGTCACTACTTTCAGGACAAGAACGGCCTGATCGCCGCAACGATGCGGTACTTGATGAATGTGCTGATCGAGAACGTCCACGAACGCAGGCAAGCGTTGAAGGAAGACAGCCCCCGTGCCCACCTGCAGGTGATCATCGGCGGCAACTTCGACGCCAGCCAGGTCAACGGCCCGGCAATGAAAACCTGGCTGGCCTTCTGGGCCACCAGCATGCACCACCCGTCATTGCACAGGTTGCAGCGGATCAACGATCACCGTTTGTATTCCAACCTGTGCTGCCAGTTCCGCCGTGTGCTGCCGCTGGAAGATGCACGCAGCGCAGCCCGGGGCCTGGCGGCTTTGATCGACGGTTTGTGGTTGCGCGGTGCCCTGTCGGGAGACGCTTTCGACACGGAGCAGGCGCAGCGGATCGCTTACGAATACATGGATTTCCAATTGGCCAAGCAGGTGAGTTAGAGCACACATAACCGCTCAGCCCCTGAACGTCTGCCACTCAGTGTTGCCAGAACCCCATGGCCCACTGGTGGCGGGTAACGCCAACCACTTATGCACTTGCGAGGACTTTATGGCCCGTTTCGAACTGCAAAAACTCTACATTGACGGCGGCTACAGCGACGCTGGCAGCGATGCCACCTTCGAAGCCATCAACCCGGCTAACGGTGAAGTTCTCGCCCAAGTGCAACGTGCTACCAAAGACGACGTTGAACGTGCCGTGGTCAGCGCCGAAAAAGGCCAGAAAATCTGGGCCGCGATGACCGCCATGGAGCGTTCGCGCATCCTGCGTCGCGCCGTCGACATCCTGCGTGAGCGCAACGATGAGCTGGCCGCCCTGGAAACCCTGGACACCGGTAAAGCCTTCTCCGAAACCCAATACGTCGACATCGTGACTGGCGCTGACGTGCTGGAATACTACGCAGGCCTGGTGCCGGCCATCGAAGGCGAGCAGATCCCACTGCGCGACACTTCGTTCGTCTACACCCGCCGCGAACCGCTGGGCGTAGTGGCCGGTATCGGCGCCTGGAACTACCCGATCCAGATCGCCCTGTGGAAATCCGCACCGGCCCTGGCCGCCGGTAACGCAATGATCTTCAAGCCGAGCGAAGTCACCTCGCTGACCACCCTGAAACTGGCCGAGATCTACACCGCAGCCGGCGTTCCGGCGGGCGTGTTCAACGTATTGACCGGCAGCGGCCGTGAAGTCGGCACCTGGCTGACCGAGCACCCGCGCATCGAGAAAGTCTCGTTCACCGGCGGCACCGACACCGGCAAGAAGGTCATGGCCAGCGCTTCCAGCTCCTCGCTCAAAGAAGTGACCATGGAACTGGGCGGCAAGTCGCCGCTGATCGTGTTCGAAGACGCCGACCTGGATCGCGCGGCCGACATCGCGATGATGGCCAACTTCTACAGCTCCGGCCAGGTCTGCACCAACGGCACTCGCGTGTTCGTGCCTAAACACCTGCAAGCGGCCTTCGAAGCCAAGATCGTTGAGCGTGTTGCGCGCATTCGCGTTGGCGACCCACAAGACGAAAACACCAACTTCGGCCCGCTGGTCAGCTTCGCCCACATGGAAAGCGTGCTCGGCTACATCGCCAAAGGTAAAGAAGAAGGCGCCCGCGTACTGTGCGGCGGCGACCGTCTGACCGACGGTGCATTCGCCAAAGGCGCTTACGTGGCACCCACCGTGTTCACCGACTGCACCGACGAGATGACCATCGTCCGTGAAGAAATCTTCGGCCCAGTGATGAGCATCCTCACTTACGAGACCGAAGAAGAAGTGATCCGCCGCGCCAACGACACCGACTTCGGCCTGGCCGCTGGCCTGGTGACCAAGGACCTGAACCGCGCTCACCGCGTGATTCATCAGTTGGAAGCGGGTATCTGCTGGATCAACGCCTGGGGCGAGTCCGACGCCAAGATGCCGGTCGGTGGCTACAAGCAATCCGGTGTGGGCCGCGAGAACGGCATCAGCTCGCTGAACAACTTCACCCGCATCAAATCGGTACAGGTTGAGCTGGGCGACTACGCCTCGGTGTTCTAACACCCCCGAGCCGGGGTGCGCCTTTGTGGCGAGGGAGCTTGCTCCCGTTGGAGTGCGTAGCAGTCCCAAAAATCTTGGGAGCGCTACGCACTCCAGCGCGAGCAAGCTCGCTCGCCACAACAAGCTCCCTCGCCACAAAAGCAGCTTGAACCACTTATATGAGGGTGCATTTATGTCCCAAGAATACGATTACATCATTGTGGGTGCCGGCTCCGCCGGTAACACCCTGGCGACCCGTCTGACCGAAGACGAAGGCGTCACCGTCCTGCTGCTGGAAGCCGGCGGCCCGGACTACCGTCTCGATTTCCGTACCCAAATGCCGGCCGCCCTGGCGTTCCCGCTGCAAGGTCGCCGCTACAACTGGGCCTACGAAACCGATCCAGAGCCCCACATGGACGGCCGCCGGATGGAATGCGGTCGCGGCAAGGGCCTGGGCGGCTCGTCGCTGATCAACGGCATGTGCTACATCCGTGGCAACGCCATGGACTACGACAACTGGTCAAAACTTCCAGGGCTTGAAAACTGGACGTACCTGGACTGCCTGCCCTATTTCAGAAAAGCTGAAACTCGGGACATCGGCCCCAACGACTACCACGGTGGCGAAGGTCCGGTCAGCGTGACCACGCCTAAAGCCGGCAACAACCCGCTGTTCCACGCGATGGTTGAAGCAGGCGTACAGGCCGGCTACCCGCGTACCGACGACTTGAACGGCTACCAGCAAGAAGGCTTCGGCCCGATGGACCGTACCGTCACGCCTAAAGGCCGTCGCGCCAGCACCGCACGCGGTTACCTGGACACGGCTAAAAAGCGTTCGACCCTGACCATCGTCACCCACGCCCTCACCGACAAAGTGTTGTTTGAAGGCAAGCGTGCGGTTGGCGTGCGTTACCTGATCGGCGCCGCTGAAGAGCGCGTTGAAGCCCGTGCGCGCAAAGAAGTACTGGTGTGCAGCGGCGCAATCGCTTCGCCGCAACTGCTGCAACGCTCCGGTGTTGGCCCGGCCAAACTGCTGGAAAGCCTCGACATCCCGGTGGTCCACGACCTGCCAGGCGTCGGCGAAAACCTGCAGGACCACCTTGAGTTGTACCTGCAATACGCCTGCACCCAACCGGTCTCGCTGTACCCGTCGCTGCTCTGGTACAACCAGCCAGCCATCGGTGCCGAGTGGCTGTTCAACGGCACCGGTATCGGCGCCAGCAACCAGTTCGAGGCCGGCGGTTTCATCCGTTCGCGTCCTGAATTCGAATGGCCGAACATCCAGTACCACTTCCTGCCGGTAGCGATTAACTACAACGGCAGCAACGGCGTGAAGGAGCACGGTTTCCAGGCGCACATGGGCTCCATGCGCTCGCCAAGCCGTGGCCGCGTGCAGCTGAAGTCGAAGAACCCACGGGACTACCCGAGCATCCTCTTTAACTACATGGCCACTGAGCAGGACTGGCAGGAATTCCGTGACGGCATCCGCCTGACCCGTGAAATCATGCAACAGCCGGCTCTCGACCAATACCGTGGTCGCGAAATCAGCCCGGGCATTGACGTGCAAACCGATGAACAGCTCGACACGTTCATCCGCGAACACGCCGAAACCGCGTTCCACCCGTCGTGCTCGTGCAAGATGGGCACCGACGAGATGGCCGTAGTGGACGGTGAAGGCCGCGTGCATGGTATGCAGGGCCTGCGCGTTGTGGATGCGTCGATCATGCCGATCATCACCACCGGCAACCTGAACGCGCCGACGATCATGATCGCCGAGAAAATCGCCGACAAGATCCGTGGCCGCCAGCCACTGCCGCGCAGCACCGCCGACTACTACGTAGCAGGCGATGCGCCGGTGCGTGGCAAGCCGATGCGTGAAGTGGGCCCGTTGGCTCAGTAACCGCAATACCCTGTGGCGAGCGAGCTTGCTCGCGCTGGAGTGCGAAGCGCTCCCAAGATTTTGGGGGCCGCTGCGCAGCCCAGCGGGAGCAAGCTCCCTCGCCACAGGTGATCACCTTTCCTTGATCAGCTCCCCGCCCCAGGCCTACTCTGTTGCCTGCCCGCGATGAGCCGCCCACAAGGAAGGCCCCATGTTCGACCACCACGCCACACTCAAAAAGCACTTCAGTGCCCTGCGCACCCGCGCCGAATTTTTCTCGCTGCGTTACGTACGCGAATCCGGCCAATACCTGTCGGTACGCAAGAACGTCGCCGAGCCGCCACACCTGAACCACGACGAGGGCGCCATGCTCACCGTGCGTCTCAATGGGGTGGAAGCCTACGCCGCCACCCACGATATCTCCCTTGCCGGCCTGCAAGCCGCCCTTGAGCGTGCTGAAGAGCAAGCCCGGCGCATCTTGCCTCACGCCCTGCTCGACCTGCACACGCAGCCCGTGGCCAGCGACGTCGCCGACTACCTGTCGCCTGACCTCGACCAGCCCTTCCCGTCCCTGAGCGACTGCTACCAACTGCTCGGTGACGAGTCTGCCAGCGTGCCCAAGGATGAGCGCCTGGTCAGCTGGGAAGTCAGCCTGGGCACCACTCGGGTTGAACAGATCTACCTCAACAGTGCCGGTGCCGAATTGCGCCAGGCCCAGCGCTTCGTCTACCCAGGCCTGAGCGTCACCGCGTTTGATGGCAACGACAGCCAGACCCGCACGCTGGGCGGCACCAACTTCGGCCAGCAAGGCAGTGCGAACGTGATTCGCCGCTTCGGCCTGGCCGGCGCTGCCCGCACCGTCGCCGACGAGGCGCTGCAACTGTTGCTCGCGCCCAACACGCCCCACGGCCCGCGCGACCTGCTGCTGATGCCCGACCAGATGATCCTGCAGATCCACGAATCCATCGGCCACCCGCTGGAGCTGGACCGCATCCTCGGCGATGAGCGCAATTACGCCGGCACCAGCTTTGTAAAGGCCAGCGACTTCGGCCACCTGCAATACGGCTCACCGCTGCTGAATGTGACCTTCGACCCGGACATCCCCGAACAGCTCGCCAGCTACAGCCATGACGACGACGGCACCCGCGCCACCAAGCAGTTCCTGATCCGCGACGGCCTGCTGCTCAAGCCGTTGGGCGGCGCCCTGTCGCAATTTCGCGCAGGCATGCAAGGCGTCGCCAACAGCCGCGCGTGCAGCTGGAACCGCGCGCCGATCGACCGCATGGCCAACCTGAACATCGAGGCCGGCGACAAGACCCAGGCCGAGTTGATCAGCGGTATCGAGCACGGCATTCTGATGAGCACCAACCGCTCCTGGTCCATTGATGACGCGCGCAACAAATTCCAGTTCGGCTGCGAGTGGGGCCAACTGATCGAAAACGGTGAACTCAAGGGCGTCGTGAAGAGCCCCAACTACCGTGCGATTTCCGCGCAATTCTGGCGCAAGCTCAGCGCCGTCGGCGACGCCAGCACCTTCAAGGTATTGGGCACGCCCAACTGCGGCAAAGGCGAACCCAACCAAGTAATCCGCGTGGGCCATGCGTCGCCTGCGTGTGTGTTCAGTGACGTCGACGTGTTTGGGGGAGATGCCTGATGAACACCTTCAAGGCACTGGTGGAGTGGCTCAAGCAGGCCGTCACCGACAAGGAACAATTTCACTTGGGTTATGCGGACGAATCCTCCGAGTTCGTGCGCTTCAACCACGCGCAAGTGCGTCAAGCCGGGCACGTGCAACAGGCCAGCCTGAACCTCAAGCTGATCAACGACGGCCGCCACGCCGACCTCGGCATCACCCTTGCCGGTGAACCCGAGCTGGACCGCCAACGCCTCGCCGATGGCCTGCAACAGTTGCGCGAAACCTTGCCATTGCTGCCGCAGGACCCGTACCTGTTGCTCAATCACAACGCCTGGCAAAGCAGCAACGAACAACTGCGCCCACTGCCGGAACTGGCCCAGGTGCTGGATGACATCAGCCAGGCCGCAGCCGGCGTGGACTTGGTCGGTTTCTACGCGGCCGGCCCAATCAGCCGTGGCTTCGCCAGTTCAGATGGCGCGTTCGGCTGGCACCAGTCCAATAGCTTCAACTTCGATTTCAGCCTGTTCCACGCCAACGGCGAAGCGGTTAAAGCCAGCTACGCCGGGCACACCTGGAACAGCGCCGAGTTCGCCGCACGCTTCCAACAGGCCCGCGAGCAGCTGGAGTTTCTCGGCCGCCCGCTGCACAAGCTGGCGCCGGGCCAATACCGCGCCTACCTCGCGCCGGCCGCGCTGGAAGAAATCATCAGCATCATCACCTGGGGCGGGTTTTCCGCGCAGGCGATTGCCAGTAAAGGCAGCTCGTTGCAAAAGCTGTATGCCGGTGAACAGTCGCTGAGCCCGCTGGTGAAGGTCGACGAGCAGATCAGCGGCTCGCTGAGCCAGGCATTTTCCACCGAAGGCTACCCGCGCGGGGATGTCACGCTGATCAACGCGGGCAAAGCAGAAGGCCAGTTGATCAACTCACGCAGCGCTGCCGAATACGGCTTGAGCACCAACGGCGCCAGCAGCGATGAATCGCCGAGTGCCTTGCAGATGGCGGCGGGCAGCTTGGCCCAGGCCGATATCCTCAAGCAATTGGGCACCGGGCTGTACATCAGCAACCTGTGGTACTTGAACTACTCGGACTTGCCGGCCGCACGCCTGACCGGCATGACGCGTTTCGCCACGTTCTGGGTGGAAGACGGCGAGATCAAGGCGCCGGTCAGCACCATGCGTTTTGATGACAGCGTGTATAGCCTGCTCGGTTCGCAGCTTGAAGCACTGACGGCGGAGCGGGAGCTGTTGTTGTCGGCCAGTACGTACAGCCAGCGCAATACCGCGTCCAATTTGCTGCCGGGGGCGTTGGTTAAACGCCTCACTCTCACTTTGTAAACAGCACTTCCCCCTGTGGGAGCTGGCTTGCCTGCGATGCAGACACCTCGGTGTGTCAGTAGGACCGCAGTGATGCCATCGCAGGCAAGCCAGCTCCCACACTGTTCTGTGTTCTTTTCTGATACCCCCGCCTCACCCCTTCCTACCGCAAAATCCCATCTCACACATCTCCCAGTGCGGTCGGTTGTCGCCCGCAAAAAACCTCGTTATAACGGTTGGTGGCACCCTGCCACTAACCCCGCGTGCGCGCACGTGAAGCATGACCTTGCCTGGATTCGGCAAGCTGGAGCGTTGACATGGACCATGGAAGTTTTGTCATAGAAGGGCTGTTCAAACACTACAACGTTCACGTTGAGCAGCTCGGTAACGATTCGGAGAAAAAAACCGTCCTGATGGTCAATGGGGCACTGTCCACCACCCGTTCCTTCGCCCGCACCAGCAAATGCCTGGCGGAACACTTCAATGTGCTGCTGTTCGACCTGCCGTTCTCCGGCCTTTCGCGCGAGCACAACACCGACCTTGACCTGGTCACCAAGGACGACGAGGTGCACATCCTGCGCGCCCTGGTGGAGCGCTTTGAGGTCAACCATTTGGTGTCGGCCTCGTGGGGCGGCATCTCCACGCTGCTGACCCTGGCGCACAACCCGCCCTCCATCGAAAGCTCGGTGGTGATGGCCCTGGCGCCCAACCTCAACCAGGCGATGCTCGATTATGTCGAACGCGTGCGCGTGTTGATCGAGGCCGATGACAAGTCGGCGGTCGGCCACTTGCTCAACGAGACGGTCGGCAAATACCTCTCGCCCAGGCTCAAGCGCAATAACCATCGGCACCTGTCGAGCATGGCCACCACCGAGTACCGCCAGGCGCGCTTTCATATCCATCAGGTGCTGGGCCTGGGCGATGGCAACTACCTGCCGGCGCTCACGCAGATCGAAACCCCGGTGCATTTCATCAACGGCGCGCTGGATGAGTACACCCCGGCGGCAGAGGCCCAACTGTTCAAAAAATATGTGGGGCGCAGCACGTTCGCCGTGGCTGAACACACCGGCCACTTGCTCGACCTTGAGTCACGCGAGGCCGCACTGGCGGTGCACCGTGTGCTGTTGGATTTCCTCGTCGGTAAGCACGCGGCGTTGTCAGATTTAGACGAACCGCCAGTGGGAAAAGGAGCAATGGATGGCGCATAATCGCCGACACATAGCCTGCTAACAAAAAGGTAGCTCATGCCCAATCGCGCCCCTCTCGATGCCAAGACCGCCCGCTGGCTCCCCTGGGTGGTGGCGATTGCCTTCTTCATGCAGTCGCTGGATGGGACGATCCTCAACACGGCACTGCCGGCCATGGCCCGGGACCTCGCGGAAAACCCGCTGCGCATGCAAGGGGTGGTGATTGCCTACATGCTCACCGTCGCCTTGCTGATCCCGGCCTCGGGCTGGGTGGCCGACCGCTTCGGCACCAAGAAAATCTTCTTTGGCGCGATCATGCTGTTCAGCATCGGCTCACTGTTGTGCGCCCTGTCGAGCAGCTTGACCATGCTGGTGGGCGCGCGGGTGATCCAGGGCTTGGGCGGTGCGCTGATGCTGCCGGTCGGGCGGCTCGTCGTACTGCGCGCTTACCCCCGCTCCGAACTGGTGCGGATCATGGGCTTCATTACCATCCCCGGCCTGCTGGGCCCGTTGCTCGGCCCGACCCTGGGCGGCTGGATGGTGCAATACCTGACCTGGCACTGGATCTTCCTGATTAACCTGCCAGTGGGCATGGTCGGTTGCTACGCCGTGTGGAAGTTGATTCCCGACCTGCGCGGCAGCGAGCGCACGCGTTTTGACAGTGTGGGGTTTGTGCTGTTTGGCGCGGCGATGGTGCTGATCACCATCGCCATGGAAGGCCTGGGCGAACTGCACCTGCCGCATTTGCGCGTGATGTTACTGCTGTTCGGCGGGCTGGCGTGCCTGGCGGCGTACTGGCTGCGCGCCGGGCATATCGATAACCCGCTGTTCTCGCCGGTGCTGTTCAAGACCCGCACCTTTGCCGTGGGCATTCTCGGCAACCTGTTTGCGCGCCTGGGCAGCGGCGCCCTGCCGTTCCTGGTGCCACTGCTGTTGCAGGTGGCGCTGGGTTACTCGCCATCAGAAGCCGGCATGAGCATGCTGCCGCTGGCGGCGGCGGCGATGTTTGCCAAGTCCATCGCCCGCACCTTGATCGAACGCCTGGGCTACCGCGTGGTGCTGACCGGCAATACCTTGCTCCTCGGCATCATGCTGGCCAGCATGGGCCTGGTCAGCGAGCACACGCCCTACCCGCTGCTGTTGTGCATGCTGGCAATCCTGGGGGCGATCAACTCCCTGCAATTCACCGCCATGAACACCGTCACCCTGATCGACCTCGACGACGCCCAGGCCAGCAGCGGCAACAGTTTGCTCTCGGTGGTGGCGCAATTGTCCCTCAGCCTGGGCGTCGCCTGTGCCGGCGCGTTGCTCGGCGGCTTTACCGCTGAAACCGGCAACGACGGTGTAGAAAGCGTCCTCGGCGCATTCCAGCTGACCTTCCTCACCGTGGGCATCATGGCGATGCTGGCGGCGGCGATCTTCCTGCAACTGTCGCCAACCGACGGCAAACGGGTGGTCAGCCGCGAGCACGACATCGAGCATTAACAGGCTTCCCGTCTAGAACTTGCAGGGAAAATCCTGTGGGACTGGTACACTGCGCAACATTTTGTTTTGCAGAGCCAGTCCCGTGACTACCATCGCCACCGCTTTTAATACTTTGCCGCTCTCCGCCGCCATGCTGGCTAACCTCGACTCGCTGGGTTATGTCGAGATGACGCAGATCCAGGCGCAAAGCTTGCCGGTGATCCTCAAAGGGCTGGACCTGATTGCCCAGGCCAAGACCGGCAGCGGCAAGACTGCCGCCTTCGGCATCGGCCTGTTGAACCCGATCAACCCGCGCTATTTCGGCTGCCAGGCCCTGGTGATGTGCCCGACGCGTGAACTGGCCGACCAGGTCGCCAAGGAAATCCGTCGCCTGGCCCGTGCCGAAGACAACATCAAGGTACTGACCTTGTGCGGCGGCGTGTCCCTCGGCCCGCAGATCGCCTCACTGGAGCACGGCGCCCACGTCATCGTCGGCACGCCGGGCCGCATCCAGCAGCACCTGCGCAAAGGTTCGCTGGTGCTCGACGGCTTGAACACGCTGATTCTCGACGAAGCCGACCGCATGCTCGACATGGGCTTCTACGACGCCATCGAAGACATCATCAGCAAGACCCCGGCGCGCCGCCAGACGCTGCTGTTCTCGGCCACCTACCCGGTGAGTATCAAGCAGCTGGCCTCGAAATTCATGCGCGCGCCGCAGCAAGTGAAGGCCGAAGCCTTCCACTCCGACGACCAGATCGAACAGCGTTTCTACGAGATTTCGCCGGAAGAGCGCATGGACGCCGTGACCAAAGTGCTGGCGCATTTCCGCCCGGCGTCGTGCGTGGCGTTTTGCTTTACCAAGCAGCAAGTGCAGGAAACCGTGGATCACCTGACGGCCAAGGGCATTTCCGCCGTCGGCCTGCATGGCGACCTGGAACAGCGCGACCGTGACCAAGTGCTGGCGATGTTCGCCAACCGCAGTACGTCGGTACTGGTTGCCACCGACGTGGCCGCCCGTGGCCTGGACATTGACTCGCTGGACATGGTGATCAACGTCGAACTGGCGCGTGACTCGGAAATCCACATCCACCGCGTAGGCCGTACTGGCCGCGCCGGTGAGACGGGGATTGCGATCAGCCTGGTGGCGCCGTCCGAAGCGCACCGCGCCCAAGCCATCGAGCAACTGCAGAAGTCACCGCTGAACTGGGACCAGCTGGACAACCTCAAGCCACAAAGCGGTGGCCCGCTGCTGCCGCAGATGAGCACCCTGTGCATTGCCGCCGGCCGTAAAGACAAGGTTCGCCCGGGCGACATCCTCGGCGCGTTGACCGGTGAAGCCGGCATCCCAGGCGCCCAGGTTGGCAAGATTGCGATCTTTGACTTCCAGGCCTTCGTGGCCGTGGAGCGCGGGATCGCCAAGCAGGCATTGCAGCGCTTGAATGACGGCAAGATCAAAGGCCGTTCGTTGCGCGTGCGCATCCTCTGATCCTGATCGTTCCCACGCTCCGCGTGGGAATGCATCCCGTGACGCTCCGCGTCACAAAGCGGACGCAGAGCGTCCAGTGCGGCATTCCCACGCAGAGCGTGGGAACGATCTGATTCAGAATTTGTAAGAGGACACCGTTTTGCGCTCGACCGAAGTTGTGATCATTGGCGCCGGCGCCGCAGGCTTGATGTGCGCACTGACCGCCGCCGGGCGTGGGCGCAAGGTGATGTTGATCGACCACGCGAACAAGGCCGGCAAGAAGATCCTGATGTCCGGCGGTGGCCGCTGCAATTTCACCAATATGTACACCGAGCCCGCCAACTTCCTCTCGCACAACGCGCACTTCTGCAAGTCCGCCCTGGCCCGCTATACCCAGTGGGATTTCATCGGGTTGGTGGCCAAGCACGGCGTGCCGTACCACGAGAAAAAGCTCGGCCAGTTGTTCTGCGATAACAAATCCAGCGACATCCTCGGCATGCTGCTCGATGAATGCATTCAAGTCGGCGTGAGCATGCACCTGGACACTTCAGTCCAGGAGATTGCCAAGCTGCAAGCCGGTTATCAGCTGCAAACCACGCTGGGTGAGCTGAGCTGCGAATCCCTGGTAATCGCCACGGGCGGCCTGTCGATTCCGACCTTGGGCGCCACCGGGTTCGGTTATCAGGTGGCCAAGCAGTTCGGCCATGAACTGCTGCCGACTCGCGCAGGATTGGTGCCGTTCACCATCACCGACCAGCTCAAGGACGTGTGCGGCGAGTTGTCCGGCACCTCGGTGGACTGCCTGGTCAGCTGCAACGACCAAAGCTTTCGCGAGAACATCCTGTTTACCCACCGCGGCCTGAGTGGGCCGGCGATCCTGCAGATTTCCTCGTACTGGGAAACCGGCGACACGCTGGAAATCAACCTGCTGCCCGACCACGACGCGCATGCCTGGCTGCAACAGCAGCAGGTCGAGCGCCCCAACAGCGAGTTGAAAACCCTGCTCGGTGAGATCTTCACCAAGAAGATGGCCAACCTGCTGGCCGACACCTGGTTCGTGTCCAAGCCGATGAAGCAGTACACCCATGCCGAAATCGCCGATATCGCGCAAAAACTGGGCAGCTGGCAACTGGTGCCGGCCGGCACCGAGGGCTATCGCACCGCCGAAGTGACATTGGGCGGGGTGGACACGCGCGAAGTCTCGTCCAAGACCATGGAATCGCTGAAAAGCCCGGGGTTGTACTTCATCGGTGAAGTGCTGGATGTGACGGGGCACTTGGGCGGTTTCAACTTCCAGTGGGCCTGGGCTTCGGGCTACGCGGCCGCGCAATACGCCTGACACAACGCGGTAAAAAAATGTGGGAGCGGGCTTGCTCGCGAATGCGGTGTGTCAGTTGATAGATTTTTAACTGATCCTCCGCTTTCGCGAGCAAGCCCGCTCCCACATTAGTTTTGTAGTGATCCTGAACATTTTGCGCAATTGATGTGATCGCCACGCTTGCCGTGGCGTCCTTGATAGCTCAATTTAGCGGCACTGTCCCGGAAGACTCCAGACTTCATGTCATCGACCTCATTCAAGCAGTCCATGCGGCGCCTGTGGGCGCTGGATAAATTCAGTTACAGCGTACGGGTGTTCATCGCCCTCACCGGCAGCATGGCGCTGTGCTGGTATCAGGATGAAATGGCGCTGCTGATCCCGCTGTTCCTGGGGATTATCGCCAGCGCCCTGGCCGAGACCGACGACAGTTGGCAAGGCCGACTCAATGCCCTGGCGGTGACGCTGGTGTGTTTCAGCATCGCCGCGCTGTCGGTGGAGCTGCTGTTTCCCTATCCGTGGATCTTCGCCATTGCCCTGGCCCTGGCCAGTTTCTGCCTGACCATGCTCGGCGCCTTGGGCGAACGCTATGGCGCGATTGCCTCGGCGACGTTGATTCTGTCGGTCTACACCATGATCGGCGTAGACCAGCGCGGTGGCGCCGTCTCTGACTTCTGGCACGAACCGCTGCTGCTGGTGGCCGGTGCCGCCTGGTATGGCGTGCTCTCGGTGTTGTGGCAGGCGCTGTTTTCCAACCAACCGGTGCAACAGAGCCTGGCGCGACTGTTTCGCGAGTTGGGGCGCTACCTCAAGCTCAAATCGTCGCTGTTCGAGCCGATTCGTCAGCTGGATGTAGAGGCGCGCCGCCTGGAACTGGCCCAGCAAAACGGGCGCGTGGTGGCGGCGCTGAATGCCGCGAAAGAAATCATTCTGCACCGCGTCGGCAATGGTCGGCCGGGGTCGAAAGTCAGCCGCTACCTGAAGCTGTACTTCCTGGCCCAAGACATCCACGAGCGCGCCAGTTCGTCCCACTACCCGTATAACGCCCTGGCCGAAGCCTTCTTCCACAGCGACGTGCTGTTCCGCTGTCAGCGCCTGCTGCGCCAACAAGGCAAAGCCTGCCAGACCCTGGGCGAATCGATCCAACTGCGCCAGCCCTTCATTTATGACGACAGCTTCGCCGAAGCCCTCGGCGACTTGAACGCCTCGCTGGAGCACTTGCGCATTCAAAGCAACCCCGCGTGGCGTGGCTTGTTGCGCTCGTTGCGCGCCTTGGCGGCCAACCTGTCCACGCTCGACCGCCTGCTGGGCGACGCCAGCAACCCCGACTCGCTCGCCGACGCTACCGACAGCAACCTGCTGGACCGTGCCCCGCGCAACCTCAAGGAAATGTGGACGCGCCTGCGCACACAGCTGACGCCGACGTCGTTGCTGTTCCGCCATGCTTTGCGCCTCGCCCTGGCGCTGACTATCGGCTATGGCACCTTGCATGCGATTCACGCCTCCCAGGGTTATTGGATCATCCTCACCACCCTGTTCGTCTGCCAACCCAACTACGGCGCAACCCGGCGCAAGCTCGGCCAGCGGATCATCGGCACGGCCATCGGTTTGACCGTGGCCTGGGCGCTGTTCGACCTGTTCCCAAGCCCCGTGGTGCAATCGCTGTTCGCCATCGCCGCCGGCCTGGTGTTCTTTATCAACCGCACCACCCGCTACACCTTGGCCACGGCGGCGATCACCTTGATGGTGTTGTTCTGCTTCAACCAAGTGGGCGATGGCTATGGGCTGTTTCTGCCACGGCTGTTCGATACGCTGATTGGCAGCCTGATCGCGGGCCTGGCGGTGTTCCTGTTCTTGCCGGACTGGCAGGGCCGGCGCCTGAACAAGGTGCTGGCCAACACCCTGACCTGCAACAGCATCTACTTGCGCCAAATCATGCAGCAATACGCCGCGGGCAAGAGCGACGACCTGGCCTACCGCCTGGCCCGGCGCAACGCGCACAACGCCGATGCGGCGCTGTCTACCACGCTGGCGAACATGCTGATGGAGCCGGGGCACTTTCGCAAAGAAGCCGACGTAGGCTTCCGCTTTTTGGTGCTGTCGCACACCTTGCTCAGCTACCTGTCGGGGCTGGGCGCGCACCGCGAGACGCAACTGCCGGCCGAAGTGCGTGAGCATTTGATCGACGGCGCCGGTAACAGCCTGGCGGCGAGCATCGACGAAATCGCCACGGGGCTGGCCAACAAGCAGCCGATCGCCATTCAGAGCGATGCCGAAGAAGCGCTGGCGGCGGACCTGGAGCAAATGCCCGATGAGATCGATGAAGGGCAGCGGTTGGTGCAGACACAGTTGGCGTTGATCTGCCGGCAGCTGGGGCCGCTGCGCACGTTGGCGGCGCACTTGATCAAAGACACCCGCGCAGCTTAAATAGCCATCGCAGGCAAGCCAGCTCCCACATTTGAAGGTGTTTGCAATTCAAAATGTGGGAGCTGGCTTGCCTGCGATAGGGCCCGCAAGAAAGCTACATCCCATGCGCCTTCATCAACCGCGCATAACTGCCATCGACCTTCATCTTGGCAATTTCGCGGTCAAAACCGGCGACGATCTGTTCATGCTCGGGGTTCTTCAGGCTGACCAGAATATGCAGGCTGTTTTCACTCAGCGGCTGGGGTAAAAACTCCACCGCATTGCGCACCCGTGGGGATTCGCGTGCCAGGTAATAACGGGCAACATATTCATCTTCCAGCGTCAGCCTTACACGCTGCGCCGCGAGCATGCGCACGGCCATGGCGAAGTTATGCACAGGCACTTTGTGCAACTGCGCATCCTGGTCGAACGCCGCCGAATAGGCATAGCCGCGCACCACCGCGATAGGCTGATCGTGCAGTTGCTCCAGGTTTTGATAATCGATGGGATCGTCACGGCGCTTGATAAAGCGCACACGGTTGAGCAAGTACTCAGCGGAAAACTGCCCCAGTTGCGTACGCGCGTCGTCGTACCAGGCATTAACCAACACGTCATAACGGCCATCGCCCACACCCATCAACGCCCGAGCCCAAGGCACCTGTTCGAAATCACTGGCGTAGCCTGCGCGCGACAAGGCCGTGCTGACGATATCGGTCGCCAGCCCGCCATTGATCAACGTGGAATCGGTAAACGGTGGCCAGGCATCCGCTACCAGGCGCAAACGTTGTGCGACCGCAGGCTGGGCCAGCAACAACACTCCTATCAAAGCAACGGCACGAGAAAATCGCGGCATGCTTAAAGTCCTTGGCGGGCAGGCGGTGGCCTGATAACAGTAGCTCATCAATGAGCCTGCATTGCAGATTACACAAAGAACTCCGCCGCGATCGCACTGAATGATGGCAAATTGACGCCATTCACAAAAATGCTCAATTTAGACAGGAGGCCCCGCCACGCTTACTATCGGCAATAGCCATTAATAAGGGAACACACCATGAAGGTCGATTGGGTCTGCAAGCATCACGACGACTTAGGCAAGGAGCAGCTGTACGCCATTTTGCGCCTGCGCAGCGAGGTCTTTGTCGTTGAACAGCAGTGCGTTTATCCGGACCTCGACGGGCAGGACCTTGCGGGTGACACCCACCACCTGATGGCCTGGCAGAATGATGCGTTGGTGGCTTACCTGCGCCTGCTGGACCCGGAGACACAGGGCGGTGATGTGGTGATCGGCCGCGTGATCGTCGCGCCCGTGGCACGCGGCACCGGGCTGGGCCATCAGATGATGGAAGAGGCCCTCAAGCGCATTGAAGATATCTGGCCTGAAACGCCGATTTTTCTGTCAGCCCAGGCGCATTTGCAGGGGTATTACGGGCGGTATGGGTTTGTGGTGGAGGGTGAGGAATACCTGGAAGATGATATTGCGCATATTGGTATGCGCCGCGCCTGATGGCCCCTTCGCGAGCAAGCCCGCTCCCACATTAACCGTGTACACCCTTTGAAACGCGGTCGAATGTGGGAGCGGGCTTGCTCGCGAAAGCGTCAGCCCAATCACCGCCACATTCAGGGATAACCCAACACCTGCTTGATCCCCACCAAATTCGCCTCGATCCACCCGCGATCAATCGCCCCCCAGCTACGAATCCGATAGTGCCCCGCATGATTGCGCGCACCGCCTTCCTGCTCGAACTCGCACACAATATCCAAGTCGGCCAACGCGGCAATCGTGTCCTGCGCCGTGCGCCGCGGCATGCCCGTGGCGTCGGTCAGTGCCGGCACGCTGCTGGCCTGCCCGCTGTCGATCAGGTACGCCACATACAGGCGGCGGTAGAAACTGCTTTTGGTCTTGCTCACGTCCATGGTGGGTCGCCTGGTGAGGTTAGGGCTTGCCCTGCAAGTCGCGATACGTGAGGTACACCCGCAGGTCGAATTCCACCTGATGGTAGCCGGGCATCATGTATTCGCAGAGTTTGTAGAACGCCTTGTTGTGGTCTGATTCCTTGAAGTGCGCCAGCTCGTGCACCACGATCATGCGCAGAAACTCCGGTGCGGCCTCTTTGAACAACGCAGCAATGCGGATCTCTTTCTTGGATTTGAGATTACCGCCCTGCACCCGTGAAATCGTGGTGTGCAGGCCCAAGGCGCGGTGGGTCAGGTCCAGGCGGTTGTCGAACAGCACTTTGTCGATGGCCGGCGCGTTACGCAGGTGTTCCTGCTTCAAGGCCAGGGCATAGCTGTACAACGCCTTGTCACTCTGCACCGCATGGCGCTCGGGGTAACGTTGTTCCAGGTAGGCGCCCAACTGGTCCTTGGCAATCAGTTGGCGCACTTGCTCCTGGAGAGCTGCGGGGTAGGCCTGGAGGTATTTCAGCGCGGTCATGAGTTCAGCAACAGGGTTCGAATGGGCGCCAGTGTAGCGAATTTCAAAGCGGCCCGGGGTGGGCCCAGTCGGCCATTTCCTCAGGCCGCAGCGGCTGCGCGGCCCACGGCCCCTGGACAAACGAGCAACCATTGGCCTTGAGCCACTGGGCCTGTTCGAGCGTTTCCACGCCCTCGGCGATCACCAGTACATCAAAATGCCCACACAGCTGGATGATACTGCAGGCCATCGCCGCATCGCGCACCGAGCCCGGCAGGCGCGCCACCAATTGCGGGTCGAGCTTGAGCGTGTCGAACTCCAAGTCACGCAGATGGGCCAGGGAGCACTGGCCCAGACCGAAGTCATCCAAGGCGATACGCACCCCGATCTGACGCAATAACTTCAGCTGCTTGTTGGTTTCCTCAAGGTTACTCATCAGGCTGTCTTCGCTGATTTCCACCTCCAACTGGCGCCCCTGCAACCCATACCGCTCGAGTACCTGCTGCAGTTGGCCGGCCAGGTTCGGCATGTTGAATTGGCTGCTGCTCAAGCTCACGCTCAGCACCAGCTCTTCATCGAAGCTGGCTTGCCAGGCCTGCCGTTGGGCGGCGACCTGCTGGTAGATCCAGGCGCTTAATTGGCTGATCAGCCGCGCCTCTTCTAACAACGGTAAAAACAGGCCCGGTGGCACATCGCCGACACTCGGGTGCTGCCAGCGCAGCAACGCTTCGACACCGCGCAACCGCCCATCCTCAAGCGACACCTGTGGCTGATACACCAGGGTGAAATCCTTGTTTTGGATCGCAGCGCGCACGCTGTCTTCGAGCATCAGGCGCGAGCGGGCGCGGCCGTTCATTTCCTGGTCGTAATAGCGATATTGCTGACGCCCCGCGCGCTTGGCTTCGTACATGGCGATATCCGCTGCGCGCAGCAGGCCGTTCAAGTCCGAGCCGCAGTCCGGGAAGGTCGCAATGCCAATGCTGACGCCGAGCATCACATCCAACCCATCGACCTGCTGGCACACCGACACGCGTTCGATCAATTTTTCCGAAATCTTTGCCGCCTGTTCCGGGAACTCCAACTCCAGTAATGCGGTGAATTCGTCCCCACCCATACGCCCAAGAATGTCGTAGGAGCGCAAACACGCCTGCATTTGCTCAGAGACCCAGCGCAACACCCGGTCCCCCGCGTCGTGGCCCAACGAGTCGTTGACCCGCTTGAAGCCGTCGAGGTCCAGGTACAGCAGCACCAGCGACAGCTCGTTACGTTCGCTGCGCAATAAAGTGTTCTCCACCGCCTGGTGAAAGCCACGCCGGTTCAACAACCCGGTCAGCGGGTCGGTCACCGCCTGAAACTCCAGCTGCTGATGCAGGTGGCGCACCTCGGACATGTCCAGCACCGTCACCACCATGGCCTTCTGCTCGGCGGGCAACGGCGCGCAAGACAAGGCCACCGGCACTTGCTGGCCACGACCGGTGCGCAAAATCGCGTCGTGCTGGCGCCACGTCTCGCCCTTGCGATACGCCTCGTACATCGGGAAACCCAACCAGGTGGGCACATGGGGTTTTTGCAGGAAACTCAAGAAGCTCTCGCCCTGCAGCTCGGCCATGGTGGCATTAAGCAGCCGCGAAATAGCCGGGTTGGCGTACTCGATCACACTGCCCTCGCCCACCACCAAAATGCCCTCGGCGGCGTTGTCCAGCACCGAGGCATTAAAGGCACGCGCAGACTCCAAGTCATGGCTCAGGCGCTGCAACGCCCGGCGGTTACGCTGATGCTCCAGCAGGGCCTGCACCTTGGGCTTGAGAATATGCGGGTCAAACGGCTTGAACAGGTAATCGATGGCGCCGCTGGCATAACCTTCCAACACAGAGGCCGCCGATTGGGCATGGGCACTCAGCAAGATAATCGGCGTCATGCACGTGCGCGGGCTGCCACGCATCAGGCGTGCGACCTCAAAGCCGTCCATACCGGGCATGCGCACGTCGAGCAAGACCAGGTCGACTTCGTGCGCCAACAGCAACTCCAACGCCTCCAGCCCGGATGCGGCGGTCATCACGTGCCAGTCTTCACGCTGCAAAAGCGCGCGCATGCTGATGAGGTTCTCCGGGTAGTCATCGACCACCAAAAGAACCGAACTGCCTTCGCCGTGGTGTGGAGCGCAATCCATGCTACGTCTCTTCCTTGAGGGGCTGCGCCGGTCACTTTTGATAAAAAACCGGACAAACACTGAGGCCTCACTCTAGCCCCGGTTCTAAAAAAGCAGAAGTGACGTGGGTGCCATCATTGCGCCAAAGCTCAGGAAGCCGACTAACGGTCAAGCCCTACAGCCCACGGTTCATGGGAAACATGGCTTTTTGGCATTCCTCTGACGCCAATAAATTGCCAGCAATTGTTTAACAACCAGACGATCACCGCCTATAAAGAACCTGTAAGGCCCACAGGCCGAAGCTTTCACCCTCTGTAAAAGGCCAACACCATGATCGACCTTTCCACCTGGAACCTGAGCATTCCGGTCGGCTCGCCACCCACGACCATCGACACGCCGAAACTGCTTAGCGGCTTCAAGGACCAATATTTCCAGGCCGAAGGCAGCGACGTGCAATTCTGGACACCCGTGACCGGCACCCGCACCGAAAACGCTGTTTACCCGCGCAGCGAACTGCGTGAAACCTACGCCGATGGGCGGCTGCGTAACTGGACCTACCCCGACGCCGACAACTTTCTACGCGCCACCCTGGCCGTTAACCAAGTGCCCTCCAGCGGCAAAGTGGTCATCGGCCAAATTCACGCCTATGACAGCCAGAAACCGCTGATCAAACTGGAATACCAATTCAAGCAAAAGACCCAGACCGGCAACATCGTCGCCAAAGTGCGCATGCGCCCCGACGAAGAAGAAGGCCGCGTGATTATCGTGGCCTCCAATGTGCCGCTGGAGAAGAGCTTTACCTACGTGATCAACCTCAATAAGGCTGGGCTGCTGAGTGTCGAGGCCGCTGACGGCCAATGGAATGAGCGCATCGGTGCCGCGTGGGGCGCCAAACCGCTGTATTTCAAGGCGGGCGCCTATGTGCAGGACAACAGTGGCAATAGCAAGGAAGGCGCGCGGGTGACGTTTGCGAAGTTGGATATTGATCACGAGTAAGCGCGGCCTCATTTCCAGTAGGCCTGGTCCGAAGGGGTCAGCGATTATTCCCACCTTTTGAACACCCACGATCCCTGTGGGAGCCGGGCTTGCCCGCGATGGCGGTGTATCAGTCGCGGCAAATAGTGGCTGACACACCGCCATCGCGGGCAAGCCCAGCTCCCACAGTTGCTCAGCGTCCTACACGACCGTTGCGGGGAATCAGGTCGGCGCTTATAGTTCGCCCCGTCGCCGGCAGTGATCGGCGATAGGGTTTCGCAGCCCTAACGATACGTGTGTAACCAAGCATCATGAATGCAACGACGACGCTTCGGCGCCCGGCGTTTATTTTATGGTGGCTGTGTGTGGGAGACCTTCGGGTCTGCCGGGTTCCTCGTATCCTCGGTCTGCGAACCCGCACACAGCTACCACCCATTCGTTTCGCAGCGAACGGCGGTAGTCCTTTTTAGATACGAGGAATATTTGCCATGACCCAACAACTGCCACCCCGTCGTTTCAGTCCCTGCACCGAAACCGCCACCGATTACCCCGTGCTGTTAATCGACAGCGACGCCCCACTGCTCGACCTCCACGCCTGCCTGCGCGAACGCCTCAACGCCGCCCTTGAACACCTCAACCTGATCGCCTGCTCCAGCCTGCCGGACTTCGCCGAGCGCGACCTGAATAACGTGGCCAACACCGCGCGTATTCTGGTGCAGGACGTGAGCGATGTGTTCCGGGTGATTGAGCATCGTGGTTTCGATAGGCCAACTGCTGGCTAATCGAGTCCTCACTTCAAAAAACCAGACGTCCCCCATATCGGACTTTTTGGGAAGAGCCCCTCCAAATGTCCGTCTTAACGGACATTTCAATAAATACAACAGATAAAATCCCAGCCACAATAAGCCCGTATCGCTGCGGGCTTATTTTTAAATACCTGATACTCAGTTCACCTTGGCGTTCTACTCACCCTTTGAAGAACGCTGGCACATCGCGCCCTGAAAGACCGGCAGGTTCTTCGAAGAACCACCCGCAGTACCGAACGCTTCCTAACGCGCAATACAGACATCACGCATGCCGATCACTTCGACTTATATGCAACTGAATATTACAGCCTCGTGTATGAATTAGTATTGTCAGAAATCAATGGTGGGGTAAGACGTAGGAAATGCCAATCAGAACGATCCGACAAACCCCTGGAAAAACACACGAAAACTAAACTAAAAAAAACACAATACAAGAAATTGAAATTGACAATCACAATAGGCCCTCATACGGTTTAAGTGCATCGCAAATCTGCGAAGGCAATAACCCTGAGGAACTATATATGAAACGTGTAATTATAGAACCGACGCTTAACAATCAGTCAAACGACGCGTACCAGACCCCTCACTTCTCAATTAAGACGGTGACTGTACCCCACTACAAGTTCATCCCCAACTATGGGGGTAGCATTGTCGAAGCTTCTGACAGTAGAAAGCTAGAAACTAAATAATGATGTACCGCCTGGGCTTCGGCCCAGGCAGCCACTAAATATGAACCTCACTAATAGGTGGTCAGGCGGCTATGTGTACTGCGAAAAAAAAATGGCTCTCGAACGACATATTTTTTGTGCTTAAAGATGGCGCGACTTACTTGTGGGACTATAGAAATCACGCTCAATACCAATTAAGCACTGGAGAATTTGAGCGACTAGTGCATTTTTCGGCAGGCGATTTCGTATCGGATACGGACGATGACATATCCATAGATACATCCGGGGTCCTTCATGAAGTAAAACCAACCGATGAATGGGGTTGGGACGTGCTATCAAAAATATTCCATATTGGGACATCTCATCCGAATTCCCCAACCCCAGACAAGCCTGAAATGTACATTGAATATGCTAAAAGCTACTTAAATTTTTGCAAGTCAATTCATAAAAACGAACCAAATATTTCTTTAGTAAAAGGAGGCAAAAAAACTTTACTGCCACCTCCAAACATCTCGGTCATTAAAGAAGCGAGCCTTTGGGAGACCCTTTTGGCACGTCATACCTGCCGAGATTTTTTTGATACGTCAGTATCAATATTGTCACTAGCGACCGTACTGTATGGAACTTTAGCAGATAAAAAAGAGGCCGATTACGACGCTCCGATTGGCGCTCAAAAGTTCGGCTTCAGAAGGACGTCACCTTCAGCCGGAGGCTTACAGGCGACAGAGGGTTACGTATGGGTACGAAATGTCGAGGATCTCGCACCCGGCATTTATCATTATATAAGTGAGCAGCATACTCTGGAGAAAGTACGCGATCTTCCAACTGAAGTAATATCTACTTATTTATGCGGCCAGCACTGGGCAAACAATTTAGCGTTTGCAATTTTTTTTACCTCTCGCTTTGACAAACTTTGGTGGAAATACCCCCACTCTCGTGCCTATCGCCCAATGCTGATGGACGTCGGGCATTTATCACAAACTGCAAATTTATTAATTACCGCGCTTGGTTTACATCCTTGGTTGACCGGTTACTTTCATGACAAAGAGATAAATGAACTCTTAGAGGTCAACCTTCCCTCGGAACAAGTCATTTTCTTGGTGGGTGCGGGGCATGGAACGGGTAGTTCGTACACCAAAGAAGTTAGAGAACTACTAGACGGAATCTGATGAGGGACTGAGCATGGTCAATGTAGAAAATGATGACATTGTAATTCTTGGCCTTAAGGATGGACATGACGGGGCGGTGGCCCTAATTATTGGTAACCACTTGGAGTTTTCTGTAGAAGCAGAAAAGGATAACGGCCTTCGTTTTTCAAGCGTGACACCCGACATACTGTTGAAAATTTCTCACATGATCAACAACCCCGTGGACATAGTAGCTCAGAGTGGGTGGAGTAGAGGACTTAGCTCAAAAGGTGACACCATTGGTGCAGGCTATTCTGGATTAGAGCAGATCATTAATCAAAAACGCTCAATATTGGGTCACGACGTTACTTATTTTTCATCCTCCCATGAGCGCTCACACCTTTTATGCGGATACGGGCTTTCACCCTTTCCACAAGGGCAGCCTTGCTACGCATTACTCTGGGAGGGCTATTTCGGCGCATTCTATCGAATCGATGAAAACGTAAGTATTACCAAATTAGGTAGTGCACTTGAAAACCCTGGGGACAGATTTGCTTTTTTATACGCGCTCGCAGATCCTACTTTTAATCTTGGAGCGGGACAAATTCGTTTAAGTGATGCCGGCAAACTCATGGCGCTCGCTGCTTATGGTGAAAACGGTGATATTGATGAGGACGCCAGACACATAATAGCGACACTACTTGACGAGAACATGAACTTTAGAACGCTTCACAAGCACCAATTCCGCAACAGTGAATATTACAATATTGGACTTGACGACCCTCGACTTGCATCACTTGCACATCACCTGTCAAACGCAATTTTCAATCTGTTTCGTGATTTTGTACAGCCACTGGTTTTTGATGACGCACCTTTATTAATTGTTGGCGGATGCGGATTAAATTGTGACTGGAACTCCAAATGGAAAGAGACACAACTATTCTCTGATGTATTTATTCCTCCATGTACAAACGACAGTGGATCTGCGATTGGAACTGCGATTGACGCATTATGGCATACCAAGGGACTTGCCAAGATAACCTGGTCACCCTATGCAGGGGAGCCTTCACAAACTGACACAGATAGCACAGGCACCTTCGTTAGTGAACCCTATGATAGGCGACGTGTTGCGCGATTGCTTCATGAAGGTTGCATATTAGGTTGGGTGCAGGGCAGATATGAAATGGGTCCTAGAGCCCTGGGAAATCGCTCAATATTAGCGGCGCCCTACCCTAGAGAAAACCTCATTAAATTGAACAGAATCAAGAAGCGCGAAGGGTTCCGACCTATTGCGCCGATATGTTTAGAAGAATGTATGGCTGAATACTTCTGCCCGCCTGACCCCTCACCCTTCATGCTGGAATTTCGCAAAGTTATTTCATCTAAAATTCCGGCCGTGACGCATGTTGACAACTCAGCGCGCCCTCAATCAGTCAATAAGTTGCAGAATCTTTGTATGTATCAATTACTGAGCGCCTATCGTGATGTTTCAGGAGTTGGGGTACTTTGTAACACCTCACTGAACTTTAACGGCCGTGGCTTTATAAATAGGTTGAGCGACCTGTATCGATTCGCCAGTGAACATAAACTCGACGGCTTCGTATTTGAAGACCACCTTTTTCTCAATTCAGATCGGCATGATGAAAACGTCAAGTAAACTTATTTACGTGCAAGCGCTATCCAGTCTCTCACTGTGGCTTGATATTTTTTTGATCTTCACGGTTCCCGTTTATCTATGGCATGCCTCTCCTTCATCAATAGCGCTCCTGGCTTTTTGCCTGGGCGCCCCAATGTTGTTTTTTGGTCCTATCGTTGGAACGCTGATAGATCGGCATGACGTAAGGAAAACACTCGTATTTGGCGCCTTAATGCGCACACTATCTACCGTAGCGCTGGCAGTGTCTCCAGACCTTCAGAGTTTTCTGTTTTTCGTTATCATCAAAGGCGTGTCAAACCTATTTTACTTCCCTTCGATAACCATTATGGTTCGGCAACTGATACGTGCTGAAGAGCGCAAATCTTTTTTCAGCTACGTCAGTGTATTTGATCAATCCTCAAAAATTTTTGCGCCGTTACTTGCAGGCGTGTTAACGGCAGTATTATCGCCTAAGGGTTTATTCTTTTTGTCGGCTGCCGCCGTTTTATTAACCTTCCCACTCCTAAGGTCTACTTGCCTGGTATTTCGACCGCAAATGAATAGTTCCGCCACGAAAACCCTTCCACTCTATCGCGACATGACGAGAGGGCTTTCTATATTTAATGCCTTGCCCTTTCAACTACGCATAGGTTTTTTGTACTCCCTGCTTATATCGCTGGCGTTAGGAATTTACGACCCGCATTTGGCGTCTTTTCTAGCCTATGAAGGTTTACCTCCAGTTAATTTTTCAGTAATTGTCTCGGCAACAGCCGGAGGTGCAATATGTGCAGCACTGCTGGTGAAGTTCAAGCTGGGCAATATTGATGAGATTCTACTTCGGTCACATGCATTAGTTGTTTTCTCTGCAGCATTACTCCTGACCGCAATCTTAGTACTTTTCCAAGTACCGGGAAGAGCCTATATCTATCCGTTGGTTTGGTTTGTAAATGGCTTCGGCTATGAGACGCTGATAATATCTTCAAATATAATCCTTCAACAATTATGCCCTTCTGACAACATCGGAAGAGTCTCCATGTCTTTCAGGAGCATCCAAATACTCTGCGTTATAACAGGACCTTCTTTAGGAACAGTGCTAATCATCGCAGGCGGTCGCCCAGCGCCTTTTGTCGTGGCTGCAGGCATGGCATTTTTAACTGCATCAGTGTCAATTGCGGTCTATTTTTATTGGAATAAAAAACAAGCGCACACACCTGTCAGTTAGTGCTGAATCAAACGATCACCTGGCGATTTTCCTGGTACTCAAACTTACCTAGTCAAATCCCACCCACAAAAAAACCCGCATCGCTGCGGGCTTCTGTTTAAACGCCTAAGGCTCAGTTCACCTTGGCGTTCAGCTCACCTTTGAGGTAACGCTGGTACATCGCTTCCAACGAGATCGGCTTGATCTTCGAAGCGTTGCCCGCAGTACCAAAGGCTTCGTAACGTGCGATACACACATCACGCATCGCGGTCACGGTGGCGCCGAAGAATTTACGTGGGTCAAATTCGCTTGGGTTGGTGGCCATCAGGCGACGCATTGCGCCGGTAGACGCCAAACGCAGGTCGGTGTCGATGTTGACCTTGCGCACGCCGTACTTGATGCCTTCAACGATTTCTTCAACCGGTACGCCGTAGGTTTCTTTGATGTCGCCGCCGTACTGGTTGATGATCGCCAGCCACTCTTGTGGCACCGAGGAAGAACCGTGCATCACCAAGTGGGTGTTAGGGATGCGTTTGTGGATTTCCTTGATGCGGTCGATGGCCAGCACGTCGCCGGTAGGCGGCTTAGTGAACTTGTAGGCGCCGTGGCTGGTGCCGATGGCGATGGCCAGGGCGTCAACTTGGGTCTTCTTGACGAAGTCGGCGGCTTCTTCCGGGTCGGTCAGCATCTGGCTGTGATCCAGCACGCCTTCGGCGCCGATGCCGTCTTCTTCGCCGGCCATACCGGTTTCCAGGGAACCCAGGCAGCCCAGCTCGCCTTCAACCGACACACCGCAGGCGTGGGCCATGGCTACAGTCTGTTGAGTGACGCGGACGTTGTACTCGTAGTCGGTCGGGGTCTTGCCGTCTTCGCCGAGGGAGCCGTCCATCATCACCGAGCTGAAGCCCAGTTGGATGGAGCGCTGGCACACGTCAGGGCTGGTGCCGTGATCCTGGTGCATGCACACCGGGATGTGTGGGAATTCTTCGATCGCGGCGAGGATCAGGTGACGCAGGAATGGGGCGCCGGCGTATTTGCGGGCACCGGCCGAAGCCTGGACGATCACTGGGGAGTCGGTCTTGTCAGCGGCTTCCATGATGGCGCGCATCTGCTCAAGGTTGTTGACGTTAAAGGCTGGGACGCCGTAGCCGAACTCGGCTGCGTGGTCCAGCATTTGACGCATGCTGATAAGTGCCATTGTGTTGTCTCTCCCGTTCGAGGGTCGTTAATCGTGCAAGCCTGCCGTAGCGGCGGCTGCTATTCAAGTTATTGCAGGTCAGGGTTTGCATCCCTGGCTTGCTGAATCGTTATTGCAGTGTCCGATTCAAAAATCCATGTCACTTTGGAACCGGATCTACTGTGGGAGCGGGCTTGCTCGCGAAAGCGCTGTATCAGCAAACACATTCATTACAGACCCACCGCATTCGCGAGCAAGCCCGCTCCCACATTTTGATCTCATCACATTCGAGATCGTGTTCGTCTTACTGGGCCTTGCAACCTCGCCCGATCAAATCATCGGTGGCGACCCAGTAAATCAGGCCTTCCTCACCTTTTTGGTGAAACGCCAACTGGTCGTTGCTGTACAGCACGCCCGAGGCGGCGACGTCCTGCTTAAGACGGTAAACCTGGTCCGAGCCGCCGAGGCGTACATCCACTTCGGAACGGGCCGGGTTGGCAAAGCGCCAGTTGACCTCGGCCTTGCTGTCGCAGGTCCAGGTGGTCCACTTGTCGGCAGGCTCTGCCTTGTTGAACATGTTCATGCTGCTGCAGCCGGCCAATAAGGCCAGTGCTGCCAGGGCGAAAACGCCTTTCATTGCCAATCCTCGAACGACGGCCCAAGGGCCGCCACTGCTGTCGGTTAGTTGATCAGACCCGTCAAGGGCAACCCTGTTCCTGACCGTTGGGCGCGGCGTCGTATTTCTCAAGCCGTTCGTTGCCGATGCGCTTGTTGATCACCGGCATGGTTTCGGCTTGCCAGTCAGCCTGGTAGCAGCTTTTTTTCTGCCCAGGCGCAGGCTCTGCCGCCGCAGGCTTAGCGCTTGGCGTGCTGCCACAGCCGGCCAACAGGCCCGCTGCGACCACCAGTACCAACGACTTGATCATGGGAATACTCCTTTTCCGGATCACGCGCCTCAGCCTTTGGCTCGGGTTTCCAGCACTTCAACGGCCGGCAGAACTTTACCTTCGACGAATTCGAGGAATGCGCCGCCACCGGTAGAAATGTAGGAGATTTGGTCAGCAACGCCATATTTATCGATGGCCGCCAAGGTATCGCCACCACCGGCGATGGAGAAAGCCGAGCTTTCAGCAATGGCGTGGGCCAGTACTTGGGTGCCGTTGCCGAACTGGTCGAACTCGAACACACCAACCGGGCCGTTCCACAGAATGGTCTTGGACGACTTCAGCAGTTCAGCGAAGTTGGCCGCGGTTTGCGGGCCGATGTCCAGGATCATGTCGTCGGCCGCTACGTCAGCGATGAGCTTGACGGTGGCTTCGGCGCTTTCAGCGAACTCCTTGGCAACCACCACGTCCACCGGCAGCGGCACGCTGACTTTGGCAGCGATGGCGCGGGCGGTGTCGAGCAGGTCGGGTTCGTACAGCGACTTGCCCACCGGGTGACCAGCGGCTGCCAGGAACGTGTTGGCAATGCCACCGCCCACAATCAGCTGGTTGCAGATCTGGCTGAGGCTGTTGAGCACGTCCAGCTTGGTGGACACTTTGGAACCGGCAACGATGGCGGCCATTGGCTGGGCCGGTGCGCCCAGGGCCTTGCCCAGTGCATCCAGTTCAGCGGCCAGCAAGGGGCCGGCGGCAGCGACTTTGGCGAACTTGGCCACGCCATGGGTCGAACCTTCGGCGCGGTGCGCGGTGCCAAAAGCATCCATCACGAACACGTCGCACAGGGCCGCGTATTGCTGGGCCAGTTCGTCGCTGTTCTTTTTCTCGCCTTTGTTGAAGCGCACGTTTTCGAACAGCACGATGTCGCCAGGCTTAACGTCGACACCGCCCAGGTAGTCAGCCACCAACGGCACGTCGCGACCCAGGGCCTTGCTCAGGTAGTCGGCAACCGGCTTGAGGCTGTTTTCGGCGGAGAACTCACCTTCGGTCGGGCGACCCAAGTGGGAGCAGACCATCACGGCCGCGCCTTTTTCCAGGGCCAGCTTGATGGTCGGCAGCGAGGCCAGGATTCGCGCATCGCTGGTGACAACACCGTCCTTGACTGGGACGTTGAGGTCTTCGCGAATCAGTACGCGCTTACCTTGCAGATCGAGGTCGGTCATCTTCAACACGGTCATGGGTCGCAGTTCCTGAGTTACTGTTGAGGTTGTTTAGAGGCGATGTGCAGATAATGTTCCGCAACATCCAGCATTCGGTTGGCAAACCCCCATTCGTTGTCGAACCAGGCCAGGATGTTCACCAACCTTGGGCCGGAAACGCGGGTCTGGCTGGCATCGACAATCGCCGAATGCGGGTCATGGTTGAAATCACAACTGGCGTGCGGCAACTCGGTATAGGCCAAAAGGCCCTTGAGCGGGCCGCTGGTGGCGGCGTCGCGCAGTATCCGGTTGACCTCGGTGGCATCAGTGTCGCTGACGGTTTGCATGGTGATATCCAGGCACGACACGTTCACCGTCGGCACCCGTACGGCTTTGGCCTGAATTCGCCCGGCAAGTTCCGGTAACAATCTTTCGATGCCACGGGCCAGGCCGGTAGACACCGGAATCACTGACTGGAACGCCGAGCGGGTGCGGCGCAGGTCTTCATGGTGATAGGCGTCGATGACCGGCTGGTCGTTCATCGCCGAGTGAATCGTGGTGATCGACACGTAATCCAGGCCAATCGCCTGATCCAGCAAGCGCAACAACGGCACGCTGCAGTTGGTGGTGCAGGAGGCGTTGGACACCAGCAGTTCGTCGCCGGTCAGGCAATCCTGGTTAATGCCGTAGACGATGGTGGCGTCGACATCCGCCTCGCTGGCCATCGGCTGGGAAAACAGCACACGCGGTGCGCCGGCGTCGAGAAAACGCTGGCCATCGGCACGGGTGTGATAGACACCGGAACATTCCAGCACCAGGTCGACGCCCAGTGCTTTCCAGTCGATGCCTTCGGGGGTGGCACTGCGCAAGACCTGCACGCAGTTGCCATTAATATGCAGACAGTCGCCTTCCACTCGCACTTCGCCCGGGAAGCGGCCGTGGGTGGAGTCAAAGCGCGTCAGGTATTCGATGCTGGCCATGTCGGCCAAATCGTTGATCGCGACAATTTCAAACCCGGCCGCCGCCCCTCGCTCGAACAGAGCACGCAAGACGCAGCGACCAATGCGGCCGTAGCCGTTGAGTGCAACTTTGTAGGGACGCGGTTGAGGCATGGGGTTCTCGATCAAGGTTAGTTCGGTGTTGAATGTTCTGACGCCATCGCGGGCAAGCCCGCTCCCACATTAGACCGTGATCCAAATGTGGGAGCGGGCTTGCCCGCGATGGCGCCAGTACAGACAACGCAGACTGACTTAGTCTTCCAGCAGCTCTTCAGCCTGACCCAGGATGTTTTCCAGGGTGAAACCGAACTCTTCGAACAACGCTGGCGCCGGCGCCGACTCACCGTAGGTGGTCATGCCGATCACGCGGCCTTCCAGGCCCACGTACTTGTACCAGTAGTCGGCGTGAGCCGCTTCGATGGCGATACGCGCACTGACCTGCAGTGGCAGAACCGATTGCTTGTAGTCGGCATCCTGGGCTTCGAACAAGCTGGTGCACGGCATGGACACAACACGTACGTTGCGGCCTTGCGCGGTCAGCTTGTCGTACGCCTGAACGGTCAGGCCCACTTCGGAACCGGTGGAGATCAGGATCAGCTCCGGCTCGCCAACGCAGTCCTTGAGCACGTAGCCACCACGGCTGATCGCAGCGATCTGCGCGTCGGTACGCACTTGGTGTTGCAGGTTCTGACGCGAGAAGATCAGCGCCGAAGGGCCGTCCTTACGCTCAATGGCGTGCTTCCAGGCCACGGCGGATTCAACCGCGTCGGCTGGGCGCCAGCAATCCAGGTTCGGCGTGGTGCGCAGGCTGGTCAGCTGCTCGACCGGCTGGTGCGTCGGGCCGTCTTCGCCCAAGCCGATGGAGTCGTGGGTGTACACATGGATAACACGCTTCTTCATCAGCGCAGCCATACGTACGGCGTTGCGCGCGTATTCCATGAACATCAGGAAGGTTGCGCCGTAAGGCACCAGGCCGCCGTGCAGGGACACGCCGTTCATGATGGCGCTCATGCCGAACTCGCGCACGCCGTAGTACATGTAGTTGCCGCTGGCGTCTTCAGCCGAGACACCTTTGCAACCTTTCCACAGGGTCAGGTTGGAACCGGCCAGGTCAGCCGAACCGCCGAGGATCTCAGGCAGCAATGGGCCGAAAGCGTTCAGGGTGTTCTGGCTGGCTTTACGGCTGGCGATGGTCTCGCCCTTGGCCGCGACTTCAGCGATGTAGGCCGAGGCTTTTTCCGAGAAATCGGCAGGCAGGTCACCGGCGAGGCGGCGCACCAGTTCGTTGGCCAGCTCCGGGAATTCGGCGGAGTAGGCGGCAAAACGCTGGTCCCACTCGGCTTCGGCGGCCAGGCCTTTTTCCTTGGCGCTCCACTCGGCGTAGATATCAGCCGGGATTTCGAACGGGCCGTGGTTCCACTTAAGCGCTTCACGGGTCAGGGCGATTTCCGCGTCACCCAGGGGGGCACCGTGGCAGTCTTCTTTACCTTGCTTGTTCGGCGAGCCGAAACCGATGGTGGTCTTGCAGCAGATCAGGGTCGGCTGCTCGCTCTTGCGAGCGGTGTCGATGGCGGTTTTGATTTCTTCCGGATCGTGGCCGTCGACGTTGCGGATCACCTGCCAGTTGTAGGCTTCGAAACGCTTAGGGGTGTCGTCAGTGAACCAGCCTTCGACTTCGCCGTCGATGGAGATACCGTTGTCATCGTAGAAGGCAATCAGCTTGCCCAGGCCCAGCGTACCGGCCAGGGAAGCGACTTCGTGGGAAATGCCTTCCATCATGCAGCCATCACCCAGGAACACGTAGGTGTGGTGGTCAACGATGTTGTGGCCAGGGCGGTTGAACTGCGCGCCCAGGACTTTTTCAGCCAGCGCGAAGCCGACAGCGTTGGCCAGGCCTTGGCCCAGGGGACCGGTGGTAGTCTCGACGCCTGGGGTGTAGCCGAATTCAGGGTGGCCCGGGGTGCGGCTGTGCAGCTGGCGGAAGCTCTTGAGGTCATCGATGGTGACGTCGTAGCCGGTCAGGTGCAGCAGCGAATAAATCAGCATCGAGCCATGGCCGTTGGACAGCACGAAGCGGTCGCGGTCGGCGAATGACGGGTTGCTCGGGTTGTGTTTCAGGTAGTCACGCCAAAGTACCTCGGCGATATCCGCCATGCCCATCGGGGCACCGGGATGGCCGCTGTTGGCTTTTTGCACGGCATCCATGCTGAGGGCACGAATGGCGTTGGCACGCTCACGACGGCTGGGCATCGCTGATCTCCTGGGGTTTGAGAAAAAGAAACGGAAAAAAGGACCGGCATTTTCCCTCAGCCACCGCCTGCGGGCAATGACAGATAGTCACTTGAGGGTGTTTTTCCTGCCGTTTGCGCGGCAATCGCTTGCAGAAACGGGCCACTGCTTCGTCTAAAGGTTATAGCGGCTGCTTATAACCACCGATTATCGACCAATATCAAAACTTTTTGATATTGGCCTTGCGGGGATTTCCACCCGTCACTAGACTGCTGGCCTTATGAACCTATCTGCGCCCACCTTGCGTCCCGACGACGGCGATGAACTGGCAGCCCTGTGCAAGGCCGCTGGTGATCCGTTACGCCTGAACGTATTGCGCGCACTGGCCAACGATTCTTTCGGGGTACTGGAGCTGGCGCAGATCTTCGCCATCGGCCAGTCCGGCATGAGCCACCACCTCAAGGTACTGGCCCAGGCCGACCTGGTAGCTACCCGCCGCGAAGGTAATGCGATTTTCTACCGACGCGCCCTGCCCCACACCGAACTGCTCGGCGGCAAGCTGCACGCCGCCCTGCTCGAAGAAGTGGATAATTTGAGCCTGCCGGCTGATGTGCAGTCGCGTATCAGCCAAGTCCACGGGCAACGCGCCGCGGCCAGCCAGGACTTTTTCTCCCGGGTTGCCGAAAAGTTTCGCGCCCAACAGGACCTGATCGCCGGCTTGCCCCAGTACCGCGAAAGCGTACTGGCGCTGTTGGACAAGCTGAGCTTCAGTGATGAGGCGACGGCGCTGGAAGTTGGCCCTGGCGACGGCGGTTTCCTGCCGGAACTGGCGCGCCGCTTTACGCAGGTCACGGCGCTGGACAACAGCCCGGCGATGCTCGAACTGGCGCGCCAGCTTTGCGAGCGCGAAGCGTTGAGCAACGTCAGCCTGCAGTTGGCTGATGCGCTGAACGACACCGGGCTGCGGGCCGACTGCGTGGTGCTGAACATGGTCTTGCACCATTTCGCCGCCCCCGCCGACGCCCTCAAGCACATGGCAAATTTGCTGCAACCGGGCGGTAGCCTGCTGGTCACAGATTTATGCAGCCACAACCAGAGTTGGGCCAAGGAGGCCTGCGGTGATCTCTGGTTGGGTTTTGAACAGGACGATCTGGCCCGTTGGGCCACCGCTGCGGGACTCGTTCCCGGGGAAAGCCTCTATGTAGGTTTACGTAATGGTTTCCAGATCCAGGTCCGCCATTTTCAGCGGCCGGCTGGCGACACTCACCATCGGTAAATATCAGGAAAACATCGAGATGAGCGAATACTCCCTTTTCACCTCCGAGTCCGTGTCTGAAGGGCATCCGGACAAAATCGCCGACCAGATTTCTGACGCGGTGCTGGACGCCATCATTGCTGAAGACAAGTTCGCCCGTGTGGCGTGCGAGACTCTGGTGAAAACGGGCGTGGCGATCATCGCCGGTGAAGTCACCACCACGGCCTGGGTCGACCTGGAACAGATCGTCCGTGACGTGATCACTGACATTGGCTACAACAGCTCCGACGTCGGCTTCGACGGCGCGACCTGCGGCGTGATGAACATCATCGGCAAGCAGTCGCCCGACATCAACCAAGGTGTGGACCGCGCCAAGCCTGAAGATCAAGGCGCCGGCGACCAAGGCCTGATGTTCGGCTACGCCAGCAACGAAACCGACGTGCTGATGCCGGCGCCGATCACCTTCTCGCACCAGTTGGTACAGCGCCAGGCGCAAGCGCGTAAATCCGGCGTGCTGCCGTGGCTGCGCCCGGATGCCAAGTCTCAGGTGACCTGCCGTTACGAAGGCGGCAAAGTCGTCGGTATCGACGCCGTCGTACTGTCGACCCAGCACAACCCGGATGTTTCCTACGCCGACCTGCGTGAAGGCGTCATGGAGCTGATCGTCAAGCACGTGCTGCCGGCCGAACTGCTGACCAAAGACACCCAGTTCCACATCAACCCGACCGGCCAGTTCATCATCGGCGGCCCGGTGGGCGACTGCGGCCTGACCGGTCGCAAGATCATCGTCGACAGCTACGGCGGCATGGCCCGTCACGGCGGTGGCGCGTTCTCGGGTAAAGACCCGTCCAAGGTTGACCGCTCGGCAGCCTACGCCGGCCGTTACGTGGCCAAGAACATCGTCGCGGCCGGCCTGGCTGAGCGTTGCGAAATCCAGGTTTCCTACGCCATCGGTGTGGCCCAGCCTACGTCGATCTCGCTGAATACCTTCGGCACCGGCAAGATCAGCGATGACAAGATCGTCAAGCTGGTGCGTGAGATCTTCGACCTGCGCCCGTACGCAATCACCACCATGCTCGACCTGCTGCACCCGATGTACCAGGAAACCGCAGCCTACGGCCACTTCGGTCGTACCCCTGCGCAGAAGACCGTCGGCGACGACACCTTCACCACGTTCACCTGGGAAAAAACCGACCGCGCCAACGACTTGCGCACGGCTGCCGGCCTGTAACAGCTCGCGGTACACAAAGCCCCGCAGGGTTTTCCCTGCGGGGCTTTTTATTGTCGGGCGATTTACCCGAGACGCTCACATTTTTTGGATCCAATACTTGCAGGCTAAATAATGGCCATCTAGAATCCGCGCCCTCTCGGGCCCTTACCTTACTTGGATATTGCCCTGCGCCAGCCCGGGACAGATAAGCGCGCAGGCAATCGAACATTGAGGTTTTCATGCGCTTTTCCACGCTCGCCACTGCCGCTCTTCTGCTCAGCCTGTTCGCCCTGCCGGCGCATGCCGCCGACCTGAGTGCCCTGGGTGGTGCCTTGAGCTCCCAACTGGGCGGCAATTCCGGCAACTGCCAGCAGCAAGCCAAAGACCTGCAAACCAAGATCGATGCTGCCGAGGCCGCCAACGACTCGCTGAAAGTCAAAGCCTTTAAAGCGGCGCAGGAGCAGGTCAACAAAGGTTGCAACAAATTGGCTGAATCCCAGGCCAAAGTCGACGCCAAGCAGCAAACGCAGGAGGCCAAGGCTGACAAGAACGATCCGGTGAAAGCCTTGGGCGGTCTGTTCAAGTAAGCAGAAACACCTGGTAAAAAGCCCCGCACCGTCGGGGCTTTTTTGTGGCTGCGTGGATCATTTAGGCTGGGCACCCTTTCCGAGCAAGGATGCTCATGATGCGGTTACTGATTGCTCTTTTACTCAGCGCCCTGCCTTTTTTGGCGTGGGCTGAAGATTGCCCCGAGGAAGCTCGATCACAGGTCAGCACCCTGGCTGAACAGATCAAGCTGTGGGATGACAGTTATCATCGGCTCGGCCAATCCCCTGTCAGTGATGAACTCTACGATCAGGCCCGGCTGCGCCTGGCTCACTGGCGAGAATGTTTTGCCCAGCCTGCGCAAGTGGCGGACAACCCACTGGCAAGCTCACGGGGTACGCGGGCCCACCCGGTCGCCCATACCGGGCTGGAAAAGCTGCTGGACGAACAGGCTGTCGATGACTGGCTCAGGACCCGACAAGACGTGTGGGTTCAACCCAAGGTCGACGGTGTTGCGGTGACCTTGGTGTATCGCAAGGGTCGGTTGAGCCAACTCATCAGCCGAGGCAACGGCTTGCTCGGCCAGGACTGGTCGGCCGCCGCACGCCAGATCCCCAGTATCATCCGGCAACTGCCGGAACCCATCGACCTGGTGCTGCAAGGCGAACTCTATTGGCGCCTCGACGAGCATGTGCAGTCAAATGATGGCGGGCTGAATGCACGCAGCAAAGTGGCCGGGCTGATGAACCGTCGACAGTTGAGCGATGCCGAGGCTGCAGGAATCGGTCTATTCGTCTGGGCCTGGCCAGACGGCCCAGCAGACTTTACCGAGCGCCTGGCTGGCCTGGCGCGATGGGGTTTTACCGACAGCAGCCGCTACAGCCAGCCGGTCCAAACCATCAGTGACGCCGCACACTGGCGCACCTACTGGTACAACCAACCCCTGCCCTTCGCCAGTGATGGCGTGGTGCTGCACCAGGCCTCACGCGCGCCCGCCAAACGCTGGCAAGCCAGCGCACCTTACTGGGCGGTTGCCTGGAAGTACCCGGCGGCCAAGGCACTGGCGCTGGTGCGCAAGGTTCGGTTCAAGATCGGCCGCACCGGGCGCATCACCCCCATCCTGGAGCTGGAGCCGGTGCGACTGGATGATCGGCAAATCAACCGCGTCAGCGTCGGCTCCCTGAAACGCTGGCAAGCGCTGGATATCCGGCCCGGTGATCAGGTGTCCATCAGCCTGGCCGGCCAAGTGATTCCTCGACTGGACCAAGTGATTCTGCGCAACGAAACACGCGTGCAGGTGCAAGCCCCCAACCCTCGAGACTTTCACCCCTTGAGCTGTTGGCAGCTGGACCCCGGCTGCGAGGAGCAACTGCTCGCGCGCCTGACCTGGTTGAGCGGCAACCAGGGCTTGTCCATGCCGCACATCGGGCGCGAAACCTGGAACGTATTGATCCAGGCCGGTCTAATCGCAGGCATTCTCGATTGGTTAACCCTGGATGCGGCAGAGCTTGCTAACATTGATGGCTTGGGTGATCGCAGCCGTGCGCGTTTACTCGACAGCCTTCAAAGCGCGCGGCAACGGCCGTTTGCTCAATGGCTCAAAGCCTTGGGCGTACCGCCTTCGGCACGCAACGACCTGGAGGGCGGTTGGCAGACCCTGGCCGCCAGAGACACCCAGGCCTGGCTGGCTAACGACGGCATCGGCCCGGGCCGCGCGGCGCAATTGAGCGCTTTTTTTCGCGACCCACAGGTACAAGCTTTGGCTGAAACACTACGTGTGGCAGGGATTGACGGGTTTTGAACCTGGCCCTGCCACCTTCAACCCACGGCAGAATTCATCCTGCCATTTGATTGCGACCCTGGAGCCTTACATGAAATTCCTAGCACCGCTTGCCTTGTTCACCGTCGCAAGCTTCATGACCACCCCGCTGTTGGCCGCCGAAGAAGCGCAACCCCTGACCGGCTGCGCCGCCAAGCGCCAAGCCATCACTACTCAGATCGAACAAGCCAAGGCCCATGGCAACAGTGAGCAACAAGCAGGCCTGGAAAAAGCCCTGAGCGAAGTCACCGCCCATTGCACCGACGCGTCTTTGCGCAAAGAGCGTGAAAACAAGGTGCTCGACGCCAAGCACGACGTCAGCCGCCGTCAGGCCGACCTCGACAAAGCGATGAAAAAGGGCGACGCGGACAAGATCAACAAACGCAAAGACAAGCTCGCCCAGTCGCGCAAAGACCTGCAGGACGCCGTCGAAGAACTCGACGAGTAAAACCGGTCAGTGGTCCCGAAACTGTTTATGGCAGGCCGTGCAGGCATCTTCAACCTTCTGCACTGCCGGCCCAAGGTTGCTGGCCTTGTAAGGCTGCACTTGGCTTGCGATCACCAATTCACCGGTGGCTGTTTCAAGGTTTCGGGCCAGTTCCTGGAAGCGTGCCTGTTGCTGCCACACATTATCCTTGGCGCTGGTGTGATCTTCCTCGCGCACGCTCGGGAAATGTTTCCACGGTTCGTGGGACAACGCATCGAGCTTGACCGCGCCTTCGGCGAATTTCGCACCGTCGAACGGGATACGCCCACGCAACATGCCGCCCAGGTCTTCGCCGGTCTTGAGCATCTGTTTAAAAATCGCCTTGCGCTGACCCAGGGGCGAGTTCGGATCGACACCGCCGCAGGCGGACAAGGTCAGGCAGGCCAGCAATACCAGGGTCAGTTTTTTAAAAGTCATCATGGCTTCAAGGTCACGGGAAACGGCGGCCAGTATCCTCGCCCCGCCCGTAAAGACCAATAGCCCTATTAATAATAAGGGTTGCCCAAAAGCCCTACGGCGCGGGCAATCGCTTCAGGAATTACGTGTATGAATGTCACCTTGAAACCTTGGAGCCGCCGCCTGGCGTGGGCTCTGCCGATGATCGCGTTGCTCGCCGGCTGCGATGGCGGCAAAGACGCCGGCAAAGATGAAACCGCTAAACCGCATGCTGTCGCCACCTATGTGAGTGCGCCGTGGGAAGCCCTGCCGGCCGTTTCCGACAGCGACCTGCTGGCCGGGTTTGAATCCTGGCGCAGCGCCTGCCAACGCCTCAAGGCTGACCCGGTCTGGGGCGCGACCTGTGCAGCTGCGGCCGCCGTGCCGAGCGATGCCACGGCGGTTCGCGGTTTTCTCAAGGAGCGCCTGGATGTGTTCGGCCTGCGCTCGGCTGACAACACACCCAATGGCCTGATCACCGGCTACTACGAACCGGTATACCCCGGCAGCCTCACCGAAACCGCCACCGCCCATGTGCCGGTGTATGGCGTGCCGGATGACCTGATCATCGTCAACCTTGAAAGCATCTACCCGGAACTCAAGGGCAAGCGCCTGCGCGGTCGCCTCGAAGGCCGTGTGCTCAAACCCTATGACGACGCCAGTACCATCAACGGCCAAGGCTCTACCGCCAAACCGATTGCCTGGCTGACCAACCCGATGGACCTGCAGTTTCTACAAATCCAAGGTTCGGGCCGAATTCAACTGGCGGGTGGGCGCCAACTGCGTGTCGGTTATGGCGACCAGAACGGCTACCCTTACCGCCCGATCGGCCGCTGGCTGGTGGAGCAAGGCGAGCTGAAGAAAGAAGACGTGACCATGGGTGCGATCAGCGCCTGGGCGAAGGCTAACCCGCAACGTATTCCGCAATTGTTGGCGAGCAACCCCAGCTATGTGTTTTTCAGTGCCCGCCCGGACAGCAATGAAGGCCCGCGCGGTTCGCTGAATGTGCCGTTGACTGCTGGCTACAGTGTGGCAGTGGATCGCAAGGTAATTCCGCTGGGCAGCCTGTTGTGGCTGTCGACCACCAAACCTGATGGTTCGCCGATTGCCCGACCTGTGGCGGCCCAAGACACCGGCGGTGCAATCACCGGCGAAGTGCGCGCGGACCTGTTCTGGGGCACGGGTGATGCGGCGGGTGAATTGGCCGGGAATATGAAGCAGCAGGGGCAGATCTGGATGTTGTGGCCTAAGGGCGCTGCGTTGCCGCACGTGCCGGATGCGCCCGCTGGGACCTGACAGACGATGTCGTCTAAATGTGGGAGGGGGCTTGCCCCCTCCCACAGGTATTCGCGTTAAGCCTTAGATCGAGACAAAGAAGAAACTCGCAATCAACGCTATGCCCAGCGCCCACACCAGCGAGCGCAGCATCGCCCAGTCCGCCAGGTAGCAAATGATGTACAGCAGGCGACTGGTGATAAACAGCACCGCCAACACATTGATGGTCACCAGCGACGCGGTGCCGGCCAGGTGAGCAATGATCACCGCCGCGGCAAATGCCGGGGTGACTTCAAAGCTGTTGAGCTGCGCACTGTGGGCGCGTTTGGCGAACCCTTCGAGCGTGTCCAGGAAAGCGCGAGGGTCGTGGTTCTGGCGAGGCCCGAACTTGCCGCCGCTGAACTTGGCCACACCTGTGCACAGGTAAGGCAGAAAAATTGCGATCAACACACACCAGAAAGCCACCGTCATCACTGATTCCTTTTGTAGTTTTAGCCAGCGGTTAAAGTTTTAGCACTAAAAGTGCCACGCCGCACTTAACCGCTATGAACCACGCCACCGCAAAAGGTTCTACCGGCCTTTTGCCCTACACCTTGCAACATCCCGCCACTGCTGCGGTCCATCCACCCATTAACCAACGCTCACTCCACCTTTCAAGGACCCCGGATGCTTGAACTTGTCGCCGCCTTCATTTGCCTCACCACGCTGCTCACCTATGTGAACTACCGTTTTATCGGCCTGCCGCCCACCATCGGTGTGATGGTCACGGCCCTGCTATTTTCGCTGCTCTTGCAAGGCCTGAGCTTCATCGGCTATCCAGGCTTGGAAGAGCGCATTCAGCAATTGATCGGCCAGATCGACTTCGGCGACCTGCTGATGAACTGGATGCTGTCGTTCCTGCTATTCGCCGGCGCCTTGCACGTCAACTTGAGCGACCTGCGCAGTTACCGCTGGCCCATTGGCCTGCTGGCGACCTTCGGCGTGTTGATTGCCACGGTGGTGATTGGCAGCCTGGCGTACTACATCTTTGCGCTGTTCGGCTGGCACGTGAGTTTCCTTTACTGCCTGCTGTTCGGCGCGCTGATTTCGCCCACCGACCCGATTGCCGTGTTGGGTGTGCTACGAACCGCTAACGCGTCGAAACCGCTGAAAACCACGATCGTCGGCGAGTCGCTGTTCAACGACGGTACAGCCGTGGTGGTGTTTACCGTACTGCTGGGCATCGCGCAGTTGGGCGAAACACCCACCGTCAGCGCCACGGCCATGCTGTTCGCCCACGAGGCGATTGGCGGCGTGGTGTTCGGCGGGCTGATCGGTTATTTGGTGTACCTGATGATCAAGAGCATCGAGCAGCACCAGATCGAAGTGATGCTGACCCTCGCCCTGGTGATCGGCGGCTCGGCAATGGCGACCGAACTGCACGTCTCGGCACCCATTGCGATGGTGGTGGCCGGGCTGATCATCGGCAACCTGGGCCGCAAGCTGGCGATGAACGACATGACTCGCCGCTACCTGGATGGCTTCTGGGAATTGCTCGATGACATGCTCAACGCCCTGCTGTTCGCGTTGATCGGCATGGAGCTGCTGCTGTTGCCGTTCAACTGGCTGCACGTATTGGCCGCCAGTTTGCTGGCCGTGGCGATCCTGCTCTCACGCCTGTTGACCGTGGCCCCGGCGATCCTGCTGCTGCGGCGCTGGCGCACAGTGCCGCGCGGCACTATCCGTATCCTCACCTGGGGTGGTTTGCGTGGCGGGGTTTCAGTGGCGCTGGCGCTGGCCTTGCCGCTGGGGCCGGAGCGCGACCTGCTGCTGAGCATCACCTACATCGTGGTGCTGTCGTCGATCCTGTTGCAGGGGTTAAGCATCGGCAAGCTGGTCAAGCGCGTGACCCGGGACGAGCCCCAAGCCACGCCTGAGCATCATTGATCCTTGTTGATCTGCTGCGGATGCCTCGGGTCCGCAGCCGCTTTACCTGGCAGGCTGCTTTCGCTGCGAATCTGCGCATGGCTGATCAGCGCAAAGATAAAGCTGCCGCCGATGATATTGCCCGCCAGGGTCGGCCCGGCGAACACCAGCCAGAAATCCTTCCACGGCAACTCGCCGGCAAACACCAGGTACGACACTTCCGCCGAGCCGACGACGATGTGGGTGAAGTCCCCCAACGCCATCAGGTAGGTGATCAGGATGATGATCCACATCTTGGCGCTTTCCATCGATGGGATCATCCACACCATGGTGGCGATCATCCAGCCGGAGATGATGCCTTTGGCAAACATCTGGCCGGCGTCGTTTTCCATGATCTTGCGACCGATTTCGAGGAAGGCCAGATCGGTCTTGGTATCGAAGATCGGCAGGTGCAGCATCACATAGGCCACCAACAAGGTGCCGCACAGGTTGCCCACCAGCACCACCGACCACAGCCGGAGCAGTCGCCCGGCATTGCCCCACGTGGGCTTGCTCATCACCGGTAACACGGCGGTCAGGGTGTTTTCGGTGAACAGTTGCTGGCGCGCGAGGATCACCGCGAGGAAGCCTGCGCAATAGCCGAAGCTGGCGATCACTTTAAAGGCCTCGCCCTGCGGCAGTCGGGAATTGAGTAACCCCATGGCCATCAGCGAAAGGCCCATGGTCAGCCCGGCCGCCAATGCCGACCACCACAAGGCGGCAACACTGCGCTCCAGTTCCTGGTCGCCTTGGGTGCGGATGATCTCGTGCAACACCGCCGCACGGGGCGGCTGGTTCTTGTCGACGTCTTGCTGTTCTTCCTGCGACAAGTTGGGGGTCTTGCCGTTTTCTTGCGTGGCCATGGGCGTACCTGAACGGGGGTGTTGTTCAGGTACGACCTGTCGCCCATCAAGAGCGTTCACTGGCCAGTTGCAGGATTACTCGCTGATGCCGTCTTCCTGGAACTGGTCCTTCACGTACTTGATCTCTGTACGGCCGTGCGGCGCCGGCAAACCGTCTTCACCCAGGTTGACGAAGACCATTTTTTCCACGGTCAAAATGCTCTTGCGGGTGATCTTGTTGCGCACTTCACAGGTCAGGGTGATCGAGGTGCGGCCGAACTCGGTGGCGGTGATGCCCAGCTCGATGATGTCGCCCTGGCGCGAAGCGCTGACAAAGTTGATTTCAGAGATGTACTTGGTTACCACACGCTGGTTGCCCAACTGAACAATCGCGTAGATGGCCGCTTCTTCGTCGATCCAGCGCAGCAGGCTGCCACCGAACAGGGTGCCGTTGGGGTTGAGGTCTTCGGGTTTTACCCATTTGCGGGTGTGGAAGTTCATGGTCACTCCAAAGCGTGTTGCGAAATGATGGGCAACATCATGGCAGAGCCCAGGCTCAAGCTCTATGAACCATTGCCTATCAAGCCCATGAGCGATCTTCATATGCCCGACAGAAAGGCTTGGGAAGTCTGGCGCGCACAGCTATAATCGCCATCGCTTCAAAACGGTCATCTGTAATTGATACCGTTCTCCCGCCACCTGTCCGAGGGGCGCTGCAGCAGGCTCGACCTGTCAGGCTCGGATGGGGCGTTGTCCGGCCTGGTTAGCCAGCTGGATACTAAACGCACAACGGCGCCCATTCGCACACTACGAATGGAGGCTCTTCATGAGCGCTGTAATCACGCCTGCAGGTTTTACCGACTACAAAGTCGCCGACATGTCCCTCGCTGCCTGGGGCCGTCGCGAAACCTTTATCGCCGAATCTGAAATGCCAGCCCTGATGGGCCTGCGCCGCAAGTACGCCGCTGAGCAGCCGCTCAAAGGCGCGAAGATTCTCGGCTGCATCCACATGACCATCCAGACCGCCGTGCTGATCGAAACCCTGGTTGCCCTGGGTGCCGAAGTGCGTTGGTCGTCGTGCAACATTTTCTCGACTCAAGACCAGGCCGCTGCCGCTATCGCCGCTGCCGGCATCGCGGTTTACGCCTGGAAAGGCGAGACCGAAGAAGAGTACAACTGGTGCCTGGAGCAAACCATCCTCAAGGATGGCAAGCCATGGGATGCCAACATGATCCTCGACGACGGCGGCGACCTGACCGAGTTGCTGCACAATAAGTACCCGCAGATCCTCGACCGCGTCCACGGCGTGACCGAAGAAACCACCACTGGCGTACACCGCCTGCTGGACATGCTGGCCAAGGGCGAGCTGAAAATCCCGGCCATCAACGTCAACGACTCGGTGACCAAGAGCAAGAACGACAACAAGTACGGCTGCCGTCATAGCCTGAACGATGCGATCAAGCGCGGCACCGACCACCTGCTGTCGGGCAAGCAAGCCCTGGTGATCGGCTACGGTGACGTGGGCAAGGGTTCGTCCCAGTCGCTGCGTCAGGAAGGCATGATCGTTAAAGTCTCCGAAGTTGACCCGATCTGCGCCATGCAAGCCTGCATGGACGGCTTCGAAGTGGTTTCGCCGTTCATCGACGGCCAGAACGACGGCACCGAAGCAAGCATCGACAAGGCCCTGCTGGGCAAGATCGACCTGATCGTGACCACCACCGGCAACGTGAATGTTTGCGACGCAAACATGCTCAAAGCCCTGAAAAAGCGCGCCGTTGTCTGCAACATCGGTCACTTCGACAACGAAATCGACACCGCTTTCATGCGCAAAAACTGGGCATGGGAAGAAGTGAAGCCGCAGGTACACAAGGTTCACCGTACCGGCGCTGTCAAATTCGACCCACAGAACGACGATTACCTGATCCTGCTGGCCGAAGGCCGCCTGGTTAACCTGGGCAACGCCACTGGCCACCCAAGCCGCATCATGGATGGCTCGTTCGCCAACCAGGTACTGGCGCAGATCTTCCTGTTCGGCCAGAAATACGCCGACCTGTCGCCAGCCCAGAAAGCCGAGCGCCTGACCGTGGAAGTACTGCCGAAGAAACTCGACGAAGAAGTGGCCCTGGAAATGGTCCGCGGCTTCGGCGGCGTGGTGACTCAACTGACCAAGACCCAGGCCGACTACATCGGTGTGACCGTCGAAGGTCCGTTCAAGCCGCACGCTTACCGCTACTGATATGCCTGCTGCCTGCTCTCTCTGTGGGAGCGGGCTTGTGTGGGAGCGGGCTTGCTCGCGAATGCGGTGGGCCAGTCACAAAATATATTGACTGACCCGCCGCTTTCGCGAGCAAGCCCGCTCCCACATTGACGGTGTACATCTTCTGGCTTGATGAGTTTCCATAGGTATTACCATGTCCCAAGACCGTCGCTACAGCTTCGAGTTCTTCCCGACCAAGACCGATGCTGGGCATGAAAAACTGATGGCGACTGCCAAGCAGTTGGCCAGCTACAACCCCGACTTCTTCTCCTGCACCTACGGCGCCGGCGGCTCGACCCGTGACCGCACGATCAACACCGTGCTGCAGCTGGAAAGCGAAGTCAAAGTTCCCGCCGCTCCGCACTTGTCGTGCGTGGGCGACAGCAAGGCCGACCTGCGCGGCCTGCTCACCCAGTACAAACAAGCCGGCATCAAGCGCATCGTCGCCCTGCGTGGCGACCTGCCTTCCGGCATGGGCATGGCCAGCGGTGAGCTGCGCTATGCCAATGACCTGGTGAGTTTCATCCGTGAAGAAAGCGGCGATCACTTCCATATCGAAGTGGCGGCGTACCCGGAGATGCACCCCCAGGCGCGCAATTTCGAAGACGATCTGCAAAATTTCGTGCGCAAGGCCAACGCCGGCGCCGACAGCGCGATCACCCAGTACTTCTTCAACGCCGACAGCTATTTCTACTTCGTCGAGCGTGTACGGGCGATGGGTGTGAACATCCCGATCGTGCCGGGCATCATGCCGATCACCAACTACAGCAAGCTGGCGCGGTTCTCCGACGCTTGCGGCGCTGAAATCCCACGCTGGGTGCGCAAGCAACTGGAAGCTTATGGCGATGACGTCAAGAGCATCCAGGCGTTCGGCGAACAGGTCATCAGCGAAATGTGTGAACAATTGCTGCAAGGTGGCGCGCCAGGGTTGCACTTCTACACCCTGAACCAGGCTGAACCGAGCCTGGCCATCTGGAACAACCTCAAGCTGCCACGCTGAGGCTTGCTCCGTTACCCAAAGGCCCTCGTTAATACGAGGGCCTTTTTGTTTTAAATGCGCCACATCAACTTGCCCGCAAATGCGTGTGCCAGAGCTTCTCTTTAGTGCAGTAGCGTCGTAACCTCAGGGTATGCCCGTCATTCTCAAGCTGTTGACCGCTGTGTTTTTTACTTGTCTGAGCCTCACCGCTTACGGCGAGAAACTGCGCATTGTCACCGAGCCCTGGGCACCTTACGTGTACGACGATAACGGCAGCATGCACGGCCTGGACTATGAAACCACGGTGATCGTGTTCCAGCGTCTGGGTGTGGACGTGGAGTGGCAATTTTTGCCCTGGAAACGCTGCCTGGCCATGCTCGACCAAGGTCACGCCGACGGCGCGCTGGACATTTTCCACAGCCATGAGCGCGACGCCTTGCTGCTCTACCCCGGCGAACCACTGTCGGACGTCGAATTCGTGCTGTTCTACGCCAATGATCGCCCTCACCCGGCCGAAACCCTCGATGATGTGCGCGGGCTGACCGTCGGCACGTCGCCAGGCTACTTATATGGCGACGCCTTCAGCGAATCCACCCTGTTCAACCGCGAGCCGGCGCCCAGCCACGAGGCGAACTTCGGCAAGCTGTCGCTGGGGCGCATCGATCTGGTGATTACGGATCGCCGCGTGGGCCAGCATGTGATCAAGGCCATGGGCCTGGAAGGCAAGGTCAGCCAGGCGCCAGTGGTGGTCAGCCGCCAGCCGCAATTTCTCGCCGTGCGCCGTGGCGCAGGCATGGACCTGCTGGTGCAGCGTTTCGCTGCCGAACTCAAACGCTTCAAGCAGGAGCCCGCTTACGCCGTCTTGAGCGCCAAATATGGTGGAATCCAGGCGATTACGGCCTCTGGTAACACCGTTGAGCAGCAGGAAAGCGGCGCGCCGTGATTGCTCTGTTATACTCCGGCCTTTCCGCCAGGCTCACGCCCGGCCGCTGAGGTCTTGAAAAAGGCACCTAACCCAGCTACTGCGCAGCTTTCAGCCCGCGCGAGCCGGTGGAGTGCCCGCCAGACGCAGCAGGACCGGACGGGGTTGCGCTCCCCTAAGCGCCATTCACGCCCGGCAAGATTATCCCTTTGGGCCAAGCCCTAACTAAAACAGGATTACTCATGTCCTTTGCTTCCCTCGGTCTCTCCGAGGCTTTAGTCCGCGCCATCGAGGCAGCGGGCTATACCGAGCCTACTCCGGTGCAACAGCGGGCTATTCCCGCCGTGTTGCAAGGTCGCGACCTGATGGTTGCGGCTCAGACAGGTACTGGTAAAACCGGTGGTTTCGCCCTCCCGATTCTGGAGCGGTTGTTCCCCAACGGTCACCCGGACAAATCCCAGCGTCACGGCCCGCGCCAACCGCGCGTACTGGTCCTGACCCCTACCCGCGAACTCGCCGCCCAAGTGCACGACAGCTTCAAGCTGTATGCCCGCGACTTGAAGTTCGTCAGCGCCTGCATCTTTGGCGGCGTCGGCATGAACCCACAGGTTCAGGCCATGTCCCGCGGTGTTGACGTGCTGGTCGCCTGCCCAGGTCGTTTGCTCGACCTGTGCGGCCAAGGCAGCGTTGACTTGTCCCACGTGGAAATCCTCGTGCTGGACGAAGCCGACCGCATGCTCGACATGGGCTTTGTCCATGACGTGAAAAAAGTCCTGGCTCGCCTGCCGGCCAAACGTCAGAACCTGCTGTTCTCGGCAACGTTCTCCAACGACATCACCGCCCTGGCCGGCAAGCTGCTGCATAACCCGGAGCGCATCGAAGTCACGCCGCCGAACACCACGGTGGAGCGTATCGAGCAACGCGTTTTCCGCCTGGCCGCCAGCCACAAGCGCTCGCTGCTTGCGCACCTGATCACTCACGGCGCCTGGGAACAGGTACTGGTGTTCACCCGCACCAAGCACGGCGCCAACCGCCTGGCCGAGTACCTGGACAAACACGGCCTCACCGCCGTCGCCATCCACGGCAACAAGAGCCAGAATGCGCGCACCAAAGCCCTGGCCGACTTCAAGGCCGGTGAAGTGCGCATCCTGGTCGCCACCGATATCGCCGCCCGCGGCCTGGATATCGACCAGTTGCCACACGTGGTCAACTTCGAGCTGCCAAACGTCGACGAAGACTATGTGCACCGTATCGGCCGTACCGGCCGTGCCGGTCGTTCGGGCGAGGCCATTTCCCTGGTCGCACCGGACGAAGAAAAACTGCTGAAAAGCATCGAGCGCATGACCAAGCAGAAAATCGCCGACGGCGACCTGATGGGCTTCGACTCCAGCGCCGTGGAGGCCGAGAAGCCTGAAGCGCGCGAGCGTCCAGACGTGCGTAACCCACGCAACCCACGCGGTCCGAAGGGCGATGGCCCGAACGGCGGCGGTGGTGGCGGTGGTCGTCGCGACAAGGGCAAAGACAAAGGCGGCAAGGAAAAAGCGCCGACCAACGGCCGTGGCGAACGCCCAGCCCGCGAGCAAAAGCCCCGTGAAGGCACCCCGGCCCGCGAACAGCGCCAGCCGAGCCAACCGCCACGCGCTGCAGCCGACCGCGCCCCGGACGAGTTCCTCGACGACGACGTGGATAACTTCGGTAACCGCGTCGACTACGTGCCCCAGGCCAAGCCGGCTCAAGGCCGTGGCCGTCGTCCTGGTGCACCGGCACCGGCCGCAGGCGCAGGTTCTGCCGCTCCACGTGGTGGCCAACCGCAGGGCGGTCGTCAAAATGGTCCGCGCAACAGCAGCGGCGGCACCACAGGCACGCCACCTGCCAAGCGCAGCGGCCCGCGTAATGGCGCACCGCGTGATGGCCAGGCGCGTCGTGAAGACTCGCGCAGCAACAACCGTCGCCCGGCCCGTGACGACCAGCCACGCTCGTCCGAGCCCGCCGTGCAAAACCCACGCGGTGGCCCGGCGCCGAAGATCATCCACAAGGAGTCGAAAGCTGACCGCTTCCCGACACCTGAGCAGTTGGATCAACTGCCAGGCCGCCCTCGTGGTGAGAAACCAGCGTTGCTGACCCGCAACCGCTGAGTTTTAAACGGCAAAAAAAACGCCCCGACTGTTCGGGGCGTTTTTGTATCTGACGCGGTGCTCATGAGTCGGATGCTTCACCCGCCTTATGAAACAGTTTGGCGAAAATCATCCAGCGACCTTCAACTTTCATTAAATTCAAATAGTCGACCATTACATTATTGAACAAGCGCAAACGCACTTTCACGATGGCCATTTCCGAGGACATCACATCAATCATCAACACTTCATCAAGTTGCGGAAAACCGCCTTCCTGGGGCGACTTACGGCCTTGAACCATTGCCCGGTACTCTGCAAAGGGCCGCACGACCACGTCCGCGTTTTGCGCGCTATATAACACGCAACCCCGATGAAACACTTGATCGAATGCCTTCAGATCCTGGGTTTGCAGCACACTAAAATAGTCTTTCAGAAACGCTTGAATTTCATCTATCACGACTTACAACTCCTGAATTCAGCACGACGCTATTTAAATGAATAACCGGTCGCGCATTATCAGTAGCGCACTGATTTTACGTATAGCGGCTATTATTAGTCTTTTTTGTGAAAGGAATTCACACATTGAAACTCCCTCCGCTTGCCGCATTGCGTGCCTTCGAAGCCCTGGCGCGACTGGGCAAAGTGAACCTGGCCGCCACGGAGCTGCACGTTACCCACAGTGCCGTCAGCCATCAGATTCGTTCGCTTGAAGAGTATTTGGACATCGCGTTGGTGATGCGCAACAAACGCGCCCTGTCGCTGACCGACGAGGGCCGTGTGTATGCCTACCAGATCCGGCAGGCGCTGGGTGAGATTGCGGGGGTTACCGAAAACCTCATGGCTAAAACCAGGCACCCGCAACTGACCGTGTCGGTGCTGCCCTCCTACGCCATGCATTGGTTACTGCCGCGCCTGCATGATTTCAGAAGCGCCCACCCGGAACTGCACCTGAGGTTGGAGTCGAGCATGGAGTTCGCCCGCTTCGAGCAGGGCCCGCTCGATTGCGCGATCCGTTTCGGCCATGGGCAATGGGCCGATGTGCATTGTGAACCGCTGATGGGCGACTCATTACTGGTGGTCGCTGCGCGCGACTTCAACCACGGCGTGCTGCCCGACACCGCGCAAGCCATCCTGGAGCAGCCACTGCTGCACGCCAGTGAAAGCTGGCCCATCTGGCTTGGCGCGGCGGGCGTGGAAGAGCAACGCCCTCAAGCCTCGCTGGAGTTCACCGACTCTACATTGATGCTCGAAGCCGTGAGGCTGGGGCACGGCGTCGCGTTGACTCGGCGCTCGATTGCCCATTCGTTGATTCAACGCGGGGACTTGGTCCGACTCACCGATATCGAGCCGGTGCACACTTCGCGCTACTTTTTGGTCTGGCCGGCCGGCAGTAAACATTCAGCGCAGTTAACCTCGCTGCACACCTGGCTCAAAGAGCAAGTTGTGATCTATCAGGGCAGCTTATAAACAGGCAGACAGCAAAACGCCGACCCTGAGGTCGGCGTTTTGAGGGTGAAACAGCGAAAGTAATTACTTCGCTTTGACACCTTCCAGCGAGATGTCCAGGTCCACGGTCTGGGAAGACGGGCCTGGGCCTTTGATGCCGAAGTCGTTCAGGTTCAGCGTGGTGGTGGCGTTGAAGCCAGCACGTTCGCCGCCCCAAGGGTCTTTGCCTTCGCCATTGAAAGTGGCCTTGAAGGTCACAGGTTTGGTCACGCCGTGAAAAGTCAGGTCGCCGGTCACGTCAGCGGTTTTTTCGCCGGTGGATTTAACCGCGGTAGACACGAACTTGGCATCGGCGAACTTGGCGACGTCCAGGAAGTCTTTGCTGGCGATGTGCTTGTCACGCTCTGCGTGGTTGGACCACAGGCTGGCGGTTTTCACGTCGACCGCGATTTTGCTGGCTTCAGGCTTGGCGGCATCCCAGCTGAACGAACCATCCCAGTCCTTGAAGGTACCGTGGATGAAGCTGTAGCCCAGGTGGCTGATTTTCCAATCGATGAAGGCATGCTGGCCTTCCTTGTCGATCTTGTAGTCAGCAGCCATGACCTGACCTGCAGACAGCAGAGCAGTACCTAGTGCCAGAGCGGCGAGAGTCTTTTTCAACATGCTTTCTATTCCTTGTGAGTCGAGGTTGAACATCAGGCTTAGCGCCCCAGCATTCGCGTGAGGGTCGCATCACGATCGATAAAGTGGTGTTTCAACGCAGCCACGCCGTGCAAGCCGGCGAAGACTACCAACACCCAGGCGAGGTACAGGTGCACCACACCGGCGGTGTCTGCCTGGTCCGGTAGCCCGGAAACCACGGCAGGAATCTCAAACAGGCCAAACACCGGGATACCGACACCGTCTGCGGTGGAAATCAGGTAACCGGCGATCATCACGGCAAACAGCCCGAGATAAAGGAAAGCATGGCCAAACGCAGCACCCATACGGGTCAGGCGACTGTAGCTGGCCAGCGGCGGTGGCGGCGGGCTGACCAGGCGCCAGACGATGCGCACCAGCATGATGGCAAACAACGTGATGCCAATGCTCTTGTGCAGGTCAGGCGCGTCTTTGCGCCAGGCGCTGTAATAGTCGAGACCGACCATCCACAGGCCCAGCGCGAACAAACCGAACACCACCAGGGCCACACCCCAGTGCAAAACCATGCTGACCCAACCATAGCGTGCCGGCGAATTACGTAGCTGCATGTTCCAAATCCCGTAAGAACTGTGCCCAAGACTAGCGATTTACCTATCGAATTAAAGCGGAAAATTTCGCTTTGAAATATCGAGAAATACGATCAAGAGGTTATGCACAGTACGTTAACTATGGATTAAGGACTATTCCTTAGAAACGTGACAGACCGTCCCGCGTTTACTGCGAATTCTTCTGTAATGGGTTGTGACACTGCCTGGCATTGCATAGGCTTGCGCGATTGTTACGCCTGCGCCGGCCGCGGGACCGCTTCGAGGAGATAAAACGATGGGCTTGAACAACCAGTGGATGCAACGCGACCTCGCGGTGCTGTGGCATCCCTGCACCCAGATGAAAGACCACCAGCAACTGCCGCTGATCCCGATAAAACGCGGTGAAGGCATATGGCTGGAAGACTTCGAAGGCAAGCGCTACCTCGACGCCGTCAGCTCCTGGTGGGTCAACGTATTCGGCCACGCCAACCCGCGCATCAACCAGCGCATCAAAGATCAGGTCGACCAGTTGGAACACGTGATCCTCGCCGGTTTCAGCCACCAGCCGGTGATCGAGCTGTCCGAGCGCCTGGTCAAAATGACGCCTGAAGGCCTGACCCGCTGCTTCTATGCCGACAACGGTTCGTCGTGCATCGAAGTCGCGCTGAAGATGAGCTTCCACTATTGGCTCAACCGCGGCCTGCCGAACAAAAAACGCTTCGTGACCCTGACCAACAGCTACCACGGCGAAACCATCGCCGCGATGTCGGTGGGCGACGTGCCGCTGTTTACCGAGACCTACAAGGCGCTGCTGCTCGACACCATCAAGGTGCCAAGCCCCGATTGCTACCTGCGCCCTGAGGGCATGAGCTGGGAAGAGCATTCGCGCAACATGTTCCTGGCGATGGAGCAAACCCTGGCCGAGAACCACGACACCGTTGCCGCCGTAATCGTTGAGCCGCTGATCCAGGGCGCCGGCGGCATGCGCATGTACCACCCGGTGTACCTCAAACTGCTGCGCGAAGCCTGCGACCGTTACGGCGTGCACCTGATCCACGACGAAATCGCCGTAGGTTTCGGCCGCACCGGCACAATGTTCGCCTGTGAACAGGCGGGCATCCGCCCGGACTTCCTGTGCCTGTCCAAGGCCCTCACCGGCGGCTACCTGCCGCTGGCGGCCGTGGTCACCACCGACGATGTCTACGACGCCTTCTACGACGACTATCCGACCTTGCGTGCTTTCCTGCACTCCCACAGCTACACCGGCAACCCGCTGGCGTGCGCGGCAGCCCTGGCAACGCTGGATATTTTCGAAGAAGACAACGTCATCGAGAACAACAAGGCCCTGGCCCAGCGCATGGCCACCGCCACCGCGCACCTGGTGGACCACCCGCACGTGTCGGAAGTGCGCCAGACCGGCATGGTGCTGGCCATTGAGATGGTGCAGGACAAGGCCACCAAGGCCGCCTACCCATGGCAGGAACGCCGTGGCCTGAAGGTATTCGAACACGCCCTGGAACGCGGCGCGCTGTTGCGGCCGTTGGGCAGCGTGGTGTATTTCCTGCCGCCGTACGTGATTACCCCGGAGCAGATCGACTTTTTGGCTGAGGTAGCCAGTGAAGGCATCGACATCGCCACCAACAGCAAAGTCAGCGTTGCGGTACCCAAAGACTTTCACCCAGACTTCCGCGACCCGGGCTGATAGCACCTACCTGATCGTTCCCAGGCTCCGCATGGGAACGCAGCCCAGGACGCTCCGCGTCCGCTGTGCACAACCTTTTCCAGAGAACAGAAATGAGACTGTCCCGTTTTTTCACCGACACCCCGCTGAGCCTCGGCGAGCACGAGTTGCCCGAAGCCCAGGCGCACTACATCAGCCGTGTATTGCGCATGGGCGAAGGCGACGCTGTGCAACTGTTCGACGGCTCCGGCCAGGAGTTTTTGGGCACGTTGCTGGAGGTCGGTAAAAAACGCGTCAGCGTGCAACTCACCGAAAGCTTCGCAGGCCAGACCGAATCGCCCCTGCACATTCATCTCGGCCAGGGCTTGTCCCGTGGCGAGCGCATGGACTGGGCGATCCAGAAAGCCACCGAGCTGGGCGTGAATGCGATCACGCCGATTTTCAGCGAGCGCTGCGAAGTGCGCCTCAAGGACGAACGCGCCGACAAACGCCTGATGCACTGGCGCCAGGTGGCGATCAGCGCCTGCGAGCAATGCGGGCGTTCGACGGTGCCGGTGATTCACCCGCCGTTGCTGCTGGTGGATTGGTTAAAGCAAACCGAGGCGGATTTGAAGTTGGTGCTGCACCCAGTGGCCGAGCCGATGATCAGCCATGCCAAGCCTGCCAGCCTGGCTTTTCTGATCGGGCCTGAAGGTGGGTTGACCGATAACGAAGTCGACACCGCCCAAGGCGCCGGCTTCCATGCTGCGCGCCTCGGCCCGCGCGTGCTGCGCACTGAAACGGCGCCGGTGGTGGCGTTGGCCGTTGCCCAGCAACTGTGGGGCGACTTCTAACCCCGCTGTGCAAACCCAAACCCAATGTGGGAGCGGGCTTGCTCGCGAATGCGGTGGATCAGTTAGCCTATTTATCAACTGACCCACTGCCTTCGCGAGCAAGCCCGCTCCCACATTTTGGATTGGGTTTTCAGTCCACCGGGTCGCTGACAGGCGACGCAATAATCGCCCTCAACTCAGCCGTCATCGGGAATTCCAGGTTCAAGCCCTTGGGCGGAATCGGCTGTTCAAACCAGCGCTGGTAAATCCCGTTGATCTCCCCGGAACGGTACAGGTCGCCCAGCGTCTCGTTGACCAGCGCAAGAAACTGCGGGTCGTCCTTGCGGACCATGCAGCTGTAGATCTCCCGCGACTGCTCTTTGCCCACCACCACCCAGCGGTGTGGGTCACGGGCTTTGGCACGCTCGCCATAGAGCAGCGCGTCATCCATGTAGAACGCCGCCGCACGGCCAGTCTCGAGCATCTTGAAAGCTTCGCCGTGGTCCTTGGCACTGATCACCGACATGTTGCTCTTGTGTTCGGCGTTGTAATTTTTGAGAAAGCGCTCATTGGTGGTGCCGGCGGTGGTCACCACGTTCTTGCCCTTGAGGTCTTCAAAGCCGTGGATGCCGCTGTCCTTGGCGGTCAGCAACTGGCCCTTCACATAGATAAACCCGTAGGAAAACGCCACCTGCTTCTGCCGCTCGGCGGTCACGCCGGTGGAGCCGCATTCCAGGTCCACGGTGCCGTTCTGCACCAGCGGGATACGGGTCTGGGACGTCACCAGGTTGTACTTCACGTTAAGGTTGGCCACCCCGGTTTTCTGCCGGATACGCTCGACGATCTTGCTCGCCAGGTCGACCGAATAGCCCATGGGTTTGCCGCTGTGATCGCCTACGTAGGAAAACGGCACCGACGCATCGCGATAGCCCAGGGTGATGGACTTGGCGCTGGCGATCTTGCTCAAGGTGCCATCCAAAGGCGCTTCAGTCGCCTGAACCTGAGCGCCAAACAGAAGCCCCAGGGTGCAGCCGGTCAACAGGATTTTTTTCATTGTTATTCTCCGTTGGTGGTGTGACGAATCAAGCCGCGCGGGGCGCCAGGCCCTGCATATCAATGGAAGGACGGTGCTGGCCGATCAATTCGGCCAACAGTTGGCCACTGCCGCAGGCCAGCGTAAAGCCCAGCGCGCCATGGCCCAGGTTCAGCCATAGATTGCGATAAACGCTGGCGCCAATCAGTGGCAACCCGGTCGGCGTGGCCGGGCGCATGCCGGCCCACTCAAGCGCATGAGCGTAATCACCGCCATGGGGAAACGTCTCCAGCGCCTGGCGTTTGATCAGCGCCAGGCGCTTGGGCTCAAGGCCGGCGTCGAAGCCGACGATGTCGACCATGGCGGCCACCCGCAGCTGCGCGCCGATACGCGCGTAGACGATCTTGCGGTCATAGTCGGTGATGCTCACATTCGGCGCCTGGTGATGCGCGCCAATCGGTACGCTCAGGCTGTAGCCCTTGAGCGGATACAGCGGCAACGACAACCCAGGCAACCTCAACTCAGCACTGCGATGCCCAGCGGCGAGTACGAGCTGCTCAACCGGCATCACTTCATCGCCCAGCACGATGGCCTGCACGGCACCGTCGGCGTGGCGGATTCCCGTGACCTTGCGCCCCAGCAAAAACGTGCAACGCCCCGAGGCCTCAAGCCGCGCGGCCAGTCGCTGGCAGAAGGCATGACAATCGGCGGCTTCTTCGTTCGGCGTGTAGATACCGCCGACAAACTCATCGCCCGCCAACGCCGGTTCCAGGCGCGCGCAATCAGCGGCCGACAGCACCTGCTGTTGCAGAAAATCGGTGACCTTGCTGCGCGCACGCTCAAAGGTGCCGACACTGCGAAACGTCACCAGCTTGCCGTTGCGCCGCCAGTCGAAGCCGTCCAGGCGATCATCCTCGCGCCATTGCTGCAAGGTGGCCTGGCTCAGAGTGGCCAGGCGCAGCAGGTGAGCGGCATTGCGTTGGTTGACCGAGCCACGGCAGGCGCCGATAAAGGCGGCCATCCAGCGCCACTGCTGCGGGTCGAGGCGCGGGCGCAGCGTTAACGGCGAGTCACCGCGCAGCAGCCAGCCGATGGCCTGCAGCGGCACACCTTTATCGGCCAGCGGCGCGACATAGCGGTAGGACAGTTGCCCGCCGTTGGCGAAACTGGTCTCGCTGCCGAGGCTGCCGCGCGCGTCGATCACCGTCACCTCATGCCCGGCACGCACCAGGGCATAGGCATTCGCCAAGCCGATGACGCCACCGCCGATGATACAAACGTGCCTGGCCATGCCAGCCTCCCGCCATTGAATGAACAGGCCTCAAGCCTAGGGGCAGGTGACAGGCCACCGACAATGAATAAAGATGGGTCACCTATAAACAAAGGTTATGGACGTGCCATGCGCTTGCGTCATATCGAAATCTTCCAGGCCATCCGCCAGACCGGCTCAGTCAGCGCCGCCGCTCAGTTGCTGCACGTCTCGCAACCGGCGGTGACCAAGGTATTGCAGCACGCCGAGCAGCAATTGGGCTTTCCATTGTTTCTGCGCGTGCGCGGCAAGTTGCAGCCCACCCCGGAAGCCCTGGCGCTGGAAAGCGAAGTCGAGAAGGTCACCCAGAGCCTGCAAGGCGTAAGGCGCCTGGCCAAGAGCTTACGCCGCGAGCCGGGGCAAAGTGTGCGCATAGGCGCCATCCCAGCGCTGGCCCTGTCGCTGCTGCCGCCTTCGATTCTGCAGTGGAAACGCGATTACCCGAACATGGCCTGCGAGCTGTCCAGCGACCATAGCGGCGAATTGGTGCAAAAGCTGTTGATGCGCGAGATCGACCTGGCACTGACCCTCAACTTCTCCGGCCATCCGGGCTTGACCACGCGAGTGTTGGCCCACGGGGTGTTGGTGGCGTTGGCTTCAAAGGGTTATTGGCCAGAAGCCGAGATGAGCACGCCACTGCCACTGGCTGACCTGGCGGGGGCGCCGTTGATTGGCCTGTCCAGCGCTGATCCGTTGGCGGCAAAACTCGACAGTTACCTGGAAAATGTCGACCCACCGCCCAGGGTGACGATCTCGGTGCAAACCTATTCCCTGGCCCGGGCGATGGTGGAGTCCGGGGCAGGGTTGACTGTGATCGACCCGTTCACGGCCTTGGGTGCGTCGACGGCAACCACTTGTATTCGCACGCTCACCCCGCCGCTGCCGATCACCTTGTATGCACTGACCCGCGCGGATGAACCGCCGCCGCATATGTTGGCGAGTCTCTTGGATATTTTCGGCAACCGCGCGCGGGCGCTACTGGAACGTTTGTGAGAACAACAAAAATCCAATGTGGGAGCGGGCTTGCTCGCGAAAGCGGAGTGTCAGCCACTTCATCTGAAACTGATACACCGCCTTCGCGAGCAAGCCCGCTCCCACATTTTTGACCGCGTTGCCTGTTACAGCACGTAATGCATGATCGCCACAAAATGCAGCAAGCTGCCGCCGATCACAAACAAATGCCAGATCCCATGGGAGTGCCGCATACGATCTTCCAGGGCAAAAAAGATGATGCCCACGGTGTACAACACCCCGCCCGACGCCAGCCATACAAACCCGGCCGTGCCGAGCGCAGCGAGCAGCGGCTTGACCGCCACCAGCACGATCCAGCCCATCACCGCGTAGATCACGATCGACAGGATGCGTGCCTCAGAGCGCGGCTTGATCTCTTGCAGGATGCCGATCACCGCCAGCCCCCACACAATCCCGAACAGCGTCCAACCCCACGGCCCGCGTAGCGTCACCAGACAAAACGGCGTGTAACTGCCGGCGATCAGCAGGTAGATCGAAAAGTGATCGACCTTCTGCATGATCTCTTTTCGCCGCCCGCGCACGCTGTGGTACACGGTGGACGCGCTGTACAGCACCAGCAGCGTAAAACCATAAATCGCCACGCTGACGATCTTCCAGGGGCTGCCATCCAGGCTCGCCACCACCAGCATCCACACTGCGCCGACAAAAGCGGCAACCGCCCCGACCAAATGGCTCCAGGCGTTAAATCGTTCCCCGTGATACATGTGTCACTCACCTCGAATAACCGTTATCACTTGGTTGTGCTACCTGCAGTCTGACGCGCTGGGCGGCTCGGCAGGTAACAACCTTTTCTTCATTTTCCAAAACGCATACGCCGATAGATGATTCGCTTCATGCCTCGACCCCAACTTCGCCAACGTCGGCATTATCTTCGGCCGACGCCTGCTTGGCTTGGCGGGTGCGGTTGTGACCGTGTCCAGGCTGTACCTGTTCCCTCATTGATCACCGTGCGCGCAGGTTTGGCCTATGCCAAGTGGCGGTGCAGCGCATGGCTGGGAGTGAACGGGTTTTAGGGGCACAATCAAGGGTATTCGTACAAGAGTCACGGCCATGCTGATCGACGAAGAATTCACCCTCAAGAAGCTCGAGATCTTCCTGGCGTTCATGCGCACCGGCAACCTGGCCCGCGCCGCCGCCGAGTTGCAAACCAGCAACGTCAGCGTGCACCGCGCCATCCACTCGCTGGAAAACGCGCTGCGCTGCCCGCTGTTCAAACATGAAGGGCGCAACCTCACGCCGCTGGAAAGCGCCTATGTGCTGGAAGAACGCGCGCAAAAGCTGGTGGCCGATGTGGTCGACAGCGTGCGCCTGACCCGCGAAGCCGCGGGTTTCTCGGCCGAGCGCTTCAAGCTCGGCTCGCTGTATTCGCTGACGGTCAAGACCGTACCGCAGCTGATCATGGGCCTGAAAATTCGTCGCAGCGAACTCAATATCGACCTGATCCTGGGCTCCAACTTCGACCTGCTCTACAAGCTCAAAAACATGGAAGTCGACGCGATCCTGATCTCCCTCGACGAACGCGCCAACGACCCTGATTGTGAGCAGATCGCGCTGTTCACCGACGACATTTTTCTCGCCACCCCGGCCGACTCACCCTTCGACCGCGAACAGGAAATCGACCTGGCCGATATGCGCGACGCCACCTTCATCACCCTCACCCAAGGCTTCGCCACGCATCAGGATGGCAACCGGGTGTTCAAGCAGGCGGGGTTCGAGCCGAAGGTGGCGATGCAGGTCAATGACATCTTCACGCTGTTGAGCATGGTCAGTTCGGGTGTGGGTTATGCGCTGCTGCCGGGGCGGATTGCGGCGGTGTATGAGAACCGCGTGAAGCTGATACCGCTGCAAGCCAGGTATCGGTTGCAGCAGCATATTGGCGTGGTGTTTTTGAAGGCCAAGGAGCGAGACCCGAACTTGCTGGCGCTGTTGGCAGAGTGCCGGATGTATGCCAATCGCCAAGTCTCACTCTGATCATTCCCACGCTCTGCGTGGGAATGCAGCCCTGGACGCTCCGCGTCCGCTCCAAAAAGCGTGACGCACAGCGTCACAAGAGGCATTCCCACGCGGAGCGTGGGAACGATCGGGTTAGCCGACTAAACCGCGCACGATGAAGTACAGCAACGACGGCCCCAGCAAACACCCAAGCCCGGTATGGAAAGTGGCCGTCAACGCGCCGTACGGCACCAACCGCCGATCCGTCGCCGCCAGCCCCGCCGTCACCCCACTCACCGTGCCGGCCAACCCGCCAAACACCATCGCCGAACGCGGGTTATCCAAGCCCATCCAGCGCGCCGCCACGGGCGTGCCGACCATCACCAGAATCGCCTTGATCAACCCCGTCGCAATCGACAGCGCCATCACATCCGAGGTCGCGCCAATCGCCGCACCCGTCACCGGCCCGACGATGTAAGTCACAGCCCCCGCGCCAATGGTGGTCATGCTGACCGCATCACGATAGCCAAACGCCCAGGCCATGCTCGCGCCGACAATAAACGGCAAAATCGTGCCCAGCAGCAGCGCAATCACGCCAATCATCCCGGCCTTGCGCGCCTCGGTGGCTTGCACCTCAAACGCCGTGGCGACAATGGCGAAATCGCGCAGCATCGCACCGCCCATCAAACCGATACCGGAGAACAGTGCCATGTCCGCCAGGCCTTTTTGCCCGCCGGTGAGCGTGCCGCCGACCCAAGCCAACACCAGCCCGATCACGATGGCAATCGCCGAGCCATGAATGCGCCCGAAGGTCAGGCGCTTGGACAGCACCACGGAAACCCACATCACCACGCCGACGAAGGCAAACGCGGTGACCAGGCTGTTATTTTCCAAGCCTTTTTCGATCAGAGGCCACATATCAGCGACCTCCTGCAGCTGCGATCAGCGGCTCTTCAGCGGGCAAGGGTTCGCCCTTGTGAGTGCGGCTGATCAGAGCAATGGTGCAGCCGCAGACCACGACTGAACCGATGGCGGCCAGCACAGCGACCGGGCCGCCGTGCAGCGCGGTCACCACGTTTTGTTGCGCGGCCATCGCCAACACCACCGGGATGTACATGGCGCCCCAGAAGCCCACGCCCATTTCGCAGTCCTTGGTCATGCCACCGCGTTTTTGCATCCACAAGCGCGCGCAGATCAGCAGGATCATGGCGATCCCGACGCCGCCCACATTCGATTTGACGCCCAGCAACACACCCAGCATGTCGCCGAGGATCACACCCGCCAACATGCAGATCGCCAGCAAGGCCACACCATAAATAATCATCGTTGTTGTCCTCAAAGTGCTTCATCGAAATTGTTGTTTTTGTGCTTCGAAAGCCTTGGGTGGTGCTTTATCGGTGGCGGCGTTCCTCCTCTTGCAGCAGGGCCTGCAAGGTGTCCAGGCGCGCGCCTTCGCAGGCGATCACCGTGCCTTGCTCAAACACACGGCGTGACAGGCCGGTGAGCACCGCGCCTGGCGGCAGTTCGATTTGCAGGCGTACGCCACGCTCGTAAGCGCTTTGCACGGTGCCGCGCCAATCGACGATGCGGCACATGTTGAAAGCCAGGTCGTCGCGCAGTTGCTCAGGGTTGTGAATCGGCCGCGCGCGGGTGCTGCTCAGGTAGGTAATACGCGGCGCCTTGAGCGTAACGAACGCTTGCGCCAGCGCCTGGGCAGGCGCATCCAGCAGCGCGCAATGGGACGGCACGCTGACGGCCAGGCGCTTGGCGATGCCGTTGCCCTTGATGCGTGCTGCGACGAGCTTCATTGCCTCATCGCTGCCGGCAATCACGGTTTGGTTGTCGGCGTTGATGTTGGCCAGGTACACCGGGGTTTGCGCGCTGTGGATATCTGCCAGCACGGTTTCGACAGTGGATAACTCAGGGCCGATGAGCGCGGTCATCCCGTAACCCTGTGGATAAGCGTTTTGCATCAGCTCGCCGCGCAGGCTGACCAGTTTTACCGCATCAACAAAGTCCAAAGCGCCCGCGATGACCGCTGCCGGGTAGGCGCCGATGGACAGGCCCGCCACGTAATCGGGCGTGTGGTGCAACTGGCGGGCATGGGCGACGCCGACGATCAGCAGGCACAGCTGAACGGCGCGCGTACGCGCCAAGGCCTGCGCCGAATCGAGCAGGCGAACGTCTTCACCCAAGGCATCGCTGGCCTCATCCAATACATCGGCAGGCAACGCCTGGAGCATGCCCGTGCGCTGGGCGCCCTGCCCCGCAAACACCAAAAGGCTGCTCATGCCACGGCCTGCCAAGGGTCAACCACCAAGTGCGCGCCGCTGCTGGTTTTGAGCAGCACGCGGCGTGAGCCGCCGGCCCATTCGCGCAAGGCGACGGCGCCAAACGGGGTTTGCAGTTGCAGGTCCACGGCACACGGCGCCGTGTTCAATATCGCCAGCAGGTCCTCGGCATCACCGCGCGCCAGGCGCTGGGGCGTGCGCAGGATCAAATCCAGGTCGCTTTGCTCATGCAGCGCTTCAATGCCGCTGGCCAGCTCGAAACCCGCGCTGCCGGTAACGCCCCACGTCTCCTGCGCCAGCACCGGCCGCAATAGATCGAGCGCGCGTAACGCCGGTAAATCCCGTGGCGAGATTACCGCGCGCAAGGCTTCCGGCGTCACTCGTCGCTGCACGGCGGCGATGGGCATCACCGCCGCAAACCGCTGCTCACGCAAACGCCCGCGCACGCCGACCGCCACGTGGCCAGGTTCGGCGAGGGCGCGGCGCACCACCACCGGGTGGCCGGCGCTGATCGCGTCCACCGCCCAGGCCGGTGCATCGGCGGGCAGGTGCGCCGGGGTCATGCCCCAGAGCAAATCGTGGGCGTTCACCATTGCTCCCGCAGCAGCTGGCGTACGTGGCTTGAAGCGCCACGGTTGGTGGCGCCCAGGCGCCCTTTTAAATCGGCGCCATCGACATCGTTGATGGCGTGTACCAGGCAATCGCTGACCCGCACCACATCGTCCGCCGTGGGCTGTTCAATCTGGCTGACCGACAGGGTTTCCCAGAGCAGACCGAGGCTGGCATAGCTTTCGATGTCGTAGGCCATCGGCGGCACGCTGGCCGCCAGGGCTTCCAATTCTTCAACGCTGCGCAGCGTCACCCGCGCCGCCGAAGCCTTGCCCATGGCGTGCACCATCACGCCGGGGTCACGCAGGGCAATCAGCCGGTTGGCCTGATAGCCGTGGGCCAGGAACGCGCCGGACATGGCCTTGCCCACCAGCAGCGCAATCACCGGGTGGCCGGCCAGTCGCGCGCGGGCGTAGCTGTCGGCGGCGGCGGCCAGGGCCTGATGGATGCCCAGGGCTTCTTCACGCCGGCCATAGGCTTGGCTGGGCACATCGACGATGGCAATGATCGGGCGCTTGTCGCCCGTTGCGATGGCCGCGTCCACGGCCTTGGCCAGGCCCCAGCCTTCGAGCAGGCCGACTTCGCCATTGCGCGCCCGTGGGAAGCGGTTTTGCGCGTCGGTGACCACGGCGATGAAACGCACGGCGTGTTCACCCAATACGCCGTCGGCGACTTTCAGCGAGGCCGGCAAACCCTCCACGGGCGTGGCGCCGTTACTTAATGCGTTGAACCACTGCAGCCCTCTCATGAGCGGTCTCCTTGATACAGGTCGCGAACTGTCGCCGCGTCGATCTGCGGCGTGGCGTCGAGTTCAGCCAGGCGCGCCAGGTAGAAATCGACCTGACGGCTGCGTTGGTGTTCGGGCAAGCCTTGTTGCAGCAGCGCGGTGACGGTCTGTTGGATCTGCGCCACATCGTCCGCCACGTAACGGTCGGCCAAGCCGCTGTTAAAGCGCTGCTCGCCGCCGGTGAGGCTCCAGATAAACGGACGGTCGCGGGAGTCGTATTCTTCCAGGCCTGCTTCCTGCTCGATCACTTGCGGGCCATTGAGGCCCAGGCGTGCTTCGCGGGTGACGACGAGGTAACTGCACAACCCAGCGGCAATCGACATACCGCCAAAGCAGCCAACACTGCCCGCCACCACGCCGATCACCGGCTGGTACTGGCGCAGATCGACAATCGCCGCGTGGATATCGGCAATCGCCGCCAGGCCGAGGTTGGCTTCCTGCAGGCGCACGCCACCCGTTTCCAGCAACAGCACGGCGCGGGTCGGGATGCCCTTGCGGTTGTCTTCGGCCGCCAGCTCCAGAGCACCGGCGATTTTCGCGCCACCCACTTCACCGAGGCTGCCGCCCTGGAAGTTGCCTTCGATAGCGGCAACCACCACCGGCAAGCCGGCGATGCTGCCTTTGGCGATCACTACGCCGTCATCGGCTTGAGGCACCACGCCCTGGCGGCTGAGCCACGGCGACATGACGCGTTGGAACGGGTCGATCAGTTCGCGGTAAGTGCCGGCGTCCAGCAAGGCCTTGGCCCGCTGCCGTGCACCGAGTTCGACAAAGCTGTGTTTGCTGAGCAAATCAGTCATGGCCGATCTCCTCGAAACCTTGTTCCAGACGCAAGCGCACCACGCCCGGCGTGGCGCCGAAATCGTGGATATCAATCTTCAAGGCCGGTGGCGTGTGTTCCTGGAAGATACGTTCGAACAGGTGCTGCCAACGTTGTTCAGCGCCATTCACCGAGGTCTGCACCTGGATGATCAGCGTGCCGGGCGTGCCCGGTTCCAGCAGCACTTCCAGGTCGCCGGAGCCGACGCAACCTACCAGCGCACGGCCTTTTGGCGGCTGCCCGGCGGGGAATTCAAAGCATAAGGTTTCCATCACAGCGCTCCATCGAGGCGGTCGATAAACAGGCAGGCGGCCAACAGGTCGGCGGCGCCGCCGGGGGAGGCATTCAGGGCCAGCAATTGGCGGTCGAGTTCGTGCAATTGGCGGCGACCGGCCAGGCTTGCGCTGCCGCCTGCGTCCAGCACGGCTTGGGCGCCGCGTTGCATGGCGTGCAGGCCTTCGGTGCCTGCGCGGTAGAGCACGCAGGTGTCGGCCAGGTCGGTCATGATGGCGAGCAAGGCATCCAGGCGCGCGTTCTGTTCGCCAGCATTTTGCCGGCGGCTTTTGTGCAGTTGCGGCAGGCCGCGTTGCATCACGGACGGGAAGCCGAGTTGCGCTTCCTCACGGGCGCCGCGAGCGCCGTAGCGTTGCGCAACCTGGGCGCCGTGGCTCAGCGGTTGCGGGGCGTAGCGGTCGTTGAGCAGGGCCAGTTTGGCCGCGTTTAGCGTTACGGCACGGGGCTCCAGCGCCGCCGCAGCGGTGAGCAAACCAAGCGCCCAAATCGCGCCGCGATGGGTGTTCACGCCGTGGGTGGTGGTGAGCATCGCTTGCTCGCCTTCTCGACCGATACGCCCAAGGGCTTCGCGCAAAGGCAAACCGACTTCACCACATTCAAGCGCGGCTTCGGCCATTTCCTTGAACATCGGCCACAACGACAACGCCGAAGCGTGCATCAGGCCCAAGTGCAAATCGCTGTGGGCACCGTTGCCGCGACGGTCCACCAAGGCGGGTTTGGGTGACAAGTCAGCCTCATCGATCAGCGCATCGACGGCCATGTCCGCCAGGCGATCAGCCAGGCTGATTTCATGCAGTTTGAGTGCGCGCATTTACCAACTCCTGAACTTGGCGGGCGGGTTGTACAAGCCACCGGACCACTCCACCAGGTCGGCCACGCTCTTGGCGGCCAACAGCTCGCGGGTGGCGTCGGTGCGGCGGATGCCGAGGTCTTCGGGCAACGCGATCAGGCCTTCGCGGCGCATGCGCGCGGTGTCCTTGGGGTTGTGGCGCAGGCCGATGGCGGTCACGCCTGCGACGGCGGCGATCATCGCCTGGCGCTCTTCGAGGGAGCGCGCCTTGTACAGGTAGGCGATGCCTTCTTCGGTGAGCAAGTGAGTAACGTCGTCGCCGTAGATCATGATCGGCGCCAGCGGCATGCCGCTTTTGCGCGCCACTTCCACGGCGTCGAGGGTCTCGACGAAGGTGGGTTTGCCGCCTTCCTGGAAGGTTTCGACCATTTGTACGACCAACTTTTTGCCGCGCTCAAGCAAGGCTTCCGGCGCATCGTCGTGGCGCATATCCAGCCAGGCTGGCGTGCCATGGCGACGGCCGCGCGGGTCATGGCCCATGTTCGGCGCACCGCCAAAACCGGCGAGGCGGCCACGGGTCACGGTGGAGGAATGCCCGTCGCCATCCACTTGCAATGTGGCGCCGATAAACAGGTCCACCGCGTACTGGCCGGCGAGTTGGCAGAACATCCGGTTGGAGCGCATCGAGCCGTCGCGGCCAGTGAAGAATACGTCCGGCCGCGCGGCGATGTAGTTTTCCATGCCCAACTCGGTGCCGAAGCAATGCACGCTTTCCACCCAGCCGCTTTCGATGGCGGGGATCAGGGTTGGGTGTGGGTTGAGGGTCCAGTTGCGGCAGATTTTGCCCTTGAGACCGAGCGATTCGCCGTAGGTCGGCAGGATCAATTCAATAGCGGCCGTGTTGAAACCGATGCCATGGTTCAGTGACTGCACATTGTGTTTTTCGTAGATGCCACGGATCGCCATCATCGCCATCAGCACATGCACCGGCTTGATATGGCGCGGGTCGCGGGTGAACAGCGGCTCGATATAGAACGGCTTGTCGGCCACCACCACAAAATCCACCCAGCTTGCAGGGATGTCGACGCGGGGCAAATCCGTGACGTCATCCACCAACTGGTTGACCTGCACGATCACGATGCCATCGCTGAACGCGGCGGGTTCGATCAGCGCCGGCGTGTCTTCGGTGCTGGCACCGGTGTAGATATTGCCGGCGCGGTCGGCCATGAAACCGGCCGACAGTACGACGTTGGGGATCAGGTCCACCACCAGCCGCGCGTAGAGTTCGATGTAGGTGTGGATCGCGCCGATTTCCAGCAGGCCGTCTTCCAGCAACTGGCTGATGCGCAGGGATTGGGTGCCGGCGAAGGAGAAATCCAGCTTGCGGGCGATGCCCTTTTCAAACAGGTCCAAGTGCTCGGAGCGGCCGACACTGGGCATGATCATGTGCAAATCGTGGAGCTTGGCCGGGTCTGCCTTGGCCAGCGAGCGCGAGAGGAAGTCGGCTTGCTTCTGGTTGTTGCCCTCCAGCACCACGCGGTCGCCGGGAAGGATCAGGGCTTCCAAGGCCTCGACGATTCTGTCACTGGGCAACACCGCCCCGTCTGCGTATTTTTTGACCAGCCCGAGGCGCCGCTGCTTCTCGTCGCGCCGCCGCGTCCAGCGCGAGTCGGGGGTGATGGTTGTTGTCATGGTCGCTCCACGGGGTTTGCTGTCGTGGGCTGTACCTTAGGAGTGAAACTTGGGGGCATCAATCAAGCCCAATGGCGAATCATTACGGTTGCAGTAACGGATCATCAGCAAACACTGAGTTCGCGCCGACTGAAGATCAAAATGTGGGAGCGGGCTTGCTCGCGAATGCGGTGGGTCAGTTACACCTGTACCGACTGACACCCTGCATTCGCGAGCAAGCCCGCTCCCACATTTGTTCAGTGGTCATTGCCACTGATGGGCCGCCAACAAATCTTCCACTTATTCAGCAGAGTTGATCGTTCCCAAGCTCTGCGTGGGAATGCCGCTTGGGACGCTCCGCGCTCCGCCAGTCAGTGCAATTCTCAAGTCGTGAACGAAGGTGACGCGGAGCGTCACAAGATGCATTCCCACGCGGAGCGTGGGAACGATCAATGTGAGAGCGGGCTTGCTCGCGAATGCGGTGGGTCAGTTACACCTGTACCGACTGACACCCTGCATTCGCGAGCAAGCCCGCTCCCACATTTGTTCGGTGGTCATTGCCATTGATGGGCCGCCAACAAATCTTCCACTTTATTCAGCAGAGTCATCGCGCCATCCATCAACTGCCCAAGCAGCGCCTCATCCTCATCCATGTACCCTTCGTATTCCGCCAGATTTCGGCGCTCATGGCACAGAGCTAATAACCTCACCTGCACCTTGCTCGCGTCGGTGGTGTGAACCAGACATTGAAAGACCAGATAGCGCTTGTCAGAGCGATACCCTCGCAAGCGCAAAGCCGTGAGCGCGATAGCGTGGGCGGCGTTGTAGGCCAGGTCGAAACGACTGGCGAACGACAACAGTGGATTACCCGCATCCCTTAACCGGTCCTGAGCCGAGCGCATCAGCCCATCACACTCCTTGCGATCCGGCGGCTCAGCCTTCAAGCCACCGCTACGTTGCAGGCTCTCCAGATTTGCCTTGCTGTCCATCCATGGATTCCAGGGGGTTGCCCCCCATCAGATTGATCTTGTCCTGCTGCACGACCCGCTGCACAAAACTGTTCCCGGCATTCCATTTGCCGATCCAGTCCTCGGGGGTGTAAAGCGTCGGATTGATGGTGCGGCCCAGTTGCTCTTCCAACGGCATGAGCTGCTCCATGACTTCACTGTAGTTGAGGCTTTCGCCGATCAGCATCAGATCTATGTCACTGGATGAGTGCGCCTCGCCCTTGGCGATGGAGCCGTAGATGAAAGCCCACGTCAGTTGCTCGGCGAAAGGCGCCAATGCAGTGCGCAAGGGTTCGTCCAGGCTCAGGGTCTTGCGCACGATGGCCAACAACTCCGAGTAAATCGGGCATTGGGGGTTGGCTTGGTAGTGGGTCTGATTACCTTGGCGCGTCATGCTCAAGATGCCCGCCAGCTGCAAACGCTCCAGCTCACGGGTAAGGCTGCCCTTGCCCACCTGGGCCCAGCGCGCGATTTCATTGGTGAAGAAACTTTGATCGGGCTTGCCGAAAAGCAGGCCCAGCACTTTCTGCTGGGTGTTGGTGAAGAGTGCAGTGCTGAGCGGCAAGATTTGCATGGCTGCGGCCAAAGAGTCCCAAAAAGGGAACGATAGGTCCCTTTTTGGGAACGATCAAGTTTTAAGCGGTTGAAGTATACGAAACGATCAATCAGCAAATACTGGATTCGAGCCGACTGAAGATCAAAATGTGGGAGCGGGCTTGCTCGCGAATGCGGTGGGTCAGTTACACCTGTACCGACTGACACCCTGCATTCGCGAGCAAGCCCGCTCCCACATTTGTTCGGTGGTGGTTGTTAGATAGCGGTCCCAAACAGGGACCGATTCAACCTTCCGGCGTCGGGCTGACTTGTTCCAGCGCTCTATCGACCAGCAACTGACCCAACTCGGCCATTTGCTGGATGCCGAGCATGATTGATCGTTCCCACGCTCTGCGTGGGAATGCCGCCTGGGACGCTCCGCGTCCCGCCAGTCAGTGCAAGCGCAAAGGTGACGCAGAGCGTCACGCGATGCATTCCCACGCGGAGCGTGGGAACGATCAAATCGCTGATCTCTGACCAAATGAAGAACAAAATGTGGGAGCGGGCTTGCTCGCGAATGCGGTGGGTCAGTTACTCATGTACCGACTGACACCCTGCATTCGCGAGCAAGCCCGCTCCCACATTTGTTCGGTGGTGGTTGTTAGGTAGCGGTCCCAAACAGGGACCGATCAATCCCTTTTTGGGACCGCTTCAACCTTCCGGCGTCGGGCTGACTTGTTCCAGCGCTCTATCGACGAGCAACTGACTCAACTCGGCCATTTGCTGAATGCCGAGCATGATTGCGCGCTGGGAGGTGTCCAGGTTGAAGGCAAGATTGCAGGTCATGGCGTTTAGCGACGATAAGGTTTCGCTGGCGTTGACCAGTAGAGCTTCGGTGTTTTGGTGTGGGTTGACGGTGAAGAGAGGCGGATTCGGGGTAGGTTTGACCATGATAAAGCTCCTAAACAGTTAGTAAGGAGCGCCACCGTTCGCTTGCACGCGAATGAGGGTGGCGACCGTGCGCAGGTGTGCAAGACCGGGCCTGTTTAGGACACCCAGCAGGTCCGAAGACCTCCTGCGCGCAGCCGCCATAAAGCAGCGAGCACAAAAAGCGCCCGTGGTTGGCTGGGCGTTTGTACGCCTAAACAGTTTCGTCGGACTTGCACGTCCGTGTCACCGTTTTTTCGATGACGGGACGAAGACTAGCCGCCATGACTACCCGCAACAAGTTCATGCACAGCCCGAAATCTTGCAGGAAAAATCCGAAGACTGGCCCATCACAAAGCCATCATCACCTTGACCGCTCCAAGGCCCTCCAGCGCATAGCTGTGGTACTCATAGACCTTCCCCTGAATGATCAGGTGCAGCGCACCGCCCTCATCACTCACTTGAACATCGGGCTCTTTGGTTTTCAGAAAAGGATGTGCAGACACTAATGCGGTGAGTATTTCCTGATCACTCCCCAAGTCCTCATGGACGTAGTACCTGTAGGAAAATCCTACCGTCGCACCGCCCTGGCCGTCTCGCGCACCATATATAGAGGTGCCGTTGCCCAATGAATGTTTCAACACCACTTCATCCAGATCCGGTGTTCCGGACGACAGGATCCAACTGCCGCCGATATAGATCAGGCAGACCACAAGCAGGCAATTACGCAGAAACGGTATGAGGCGCTTAGTGGCCTTGCGAAATTGCATATTCAATACCTTTTCTTATCCAATATTGGTCCCGTGGGTCATCACCAAAAGGCTCACCGCCCCACCATGTTCCAAAATCCGGAAGGGTGGTTTTTGCGGCGGTTTGAGCCACACCAGCAGCTCGCAACAACACATGCTCGGGAATGCCCAGCACCGTACCCGTAGCGCCGTAATTAAAGTTACCAAAAGCCTCATACTCGCGCCCTCGCTTCTTGTAGTTCCATGGGCCTGCAGCCCTGACCTGAGAATAAAACCAAGAATAGGCGAATGCCGAGCCCGGCTTGAGATGAGTGCGTTTACATCGAGATATCGCCATGTTTTCAAAAATTGAAACACCGGGCGGCATTAACGGTACGGCCATTTGCAGATCCTTGCAGGCAGTGAGGAACGCAGAAGCTAGCCACTCCACTCAGGCCTGAAAACCCGCTCAATCCAAATGCAGAATGCACCTACAACAAATCCATCCACTTCCGACATTCGTGCTATCAATTCGCATCAAATGAGTAGAGCCGAAGTGGCAAAAAGGAAGTTTCATACAGTGCTTTAGGGTTGCCGCTCAGAACGCGCCTGCCTAGCCTTCATGGCAGATGCTCACCGCAGCAGGACGCACCAAGATGCCCATGCACAACCCACCTCACCCAGGCGAAATCCTGCTTGAAGATGTGATCCCAGCCTTGGGCATTACCATCACTGAAATGGCACGACGCCTAGGCTTTGCCCGCGAGACATTTTCAAGAATCTTGCATGGCCATGCGCCTGTCAGCCCTGACCTTGCCGTGAGGCTGGAGCGGGCGGGCGTGAGTACTGCGCAGCTATGGTTGTCGATGCAAAGTGCCTACGACTTGTGGCAGGCCGAGCATCGGGAGCAGCCAGCGATTGAGCGGTTTGCCCGGATTGATTGAGAGCTTGGGCCGAGCACAGTTCAGTGTGGGAGCTGGCTTGCCTGCGATTGATCGTTCCCACGCTCTGCGTGGGAATGCCGCCTGGGACGCTCCGCGTCCCGCCAGCCAGTGCAACGCTCAAGTTCAGCACAAAGGTGACGCGGAGCGTCACGCGATGCATTCCCACGCGGAGCGTGGGAACGATCAGGGCCTTCGGTCAGGCCAGGCCGGATTCGACCAACAACGCTTCAAGCCCCATCAAATCCGGCACCTTCGCCACATGCTCGCCCACCTGCACCGCCGCCAGCTCCAGCGGGCACAGCGGCACATCCACATAACTCAACTGGCTATCGAGCTTGTACGAGCGTGGAATCCCCTGAATCACCATCGCAATAAACTTCAACGTCGGCCGCCCGCCCAGCGCGTTCAGCACCACAATCCGTGAGCGCTCACCGGTCACGCTGGCCTCACCGCAGGCCGCTTCAAAGCTGATCAGCGGCAATTGCCGATCGCGCCACGTCACTTGCCGCAAATACCACGGTGGTGCGTCGCTGGCCGGTTCGCCGCGCTGGTAGTCGATGAGCTCGGCGATGGCGACGTTGGGCAGTACCAGATGGCGGTCAGCCAACGGCAGCAGCAGGCAGGTGAGTTGGCTGGTGCGGTGGTCAAGCATGGGACTTGCTCCAGTAGGCGATGCTTTCCAGCAGCACCGACTCTTGGTATGGCTTGCCGAGGTAGTCGTTGACGCCGATGGCCATGGCGCGGTCGCGGTGTTTCTGGCCGGTGCGCGAGGTGATCATGATGATCGGCAGGCGCATCAACCGTGGGTCGTTGCGCACCTGGATGGCCACTTCGAAGCCGTCCATGCGCGGCATTTCGATGTCGAGCAGCATCAGGTCCGGGGTGTGTTCTTCGAGCAGGGCGATGGCGTCGATGCCGTCTTTAGCGGTGAGCACGTTCATGCCGTTGCGCTCCAGCAGGCGGCTGGTGACTTTGCGCACGGTGACCGAGTCGTCCACCACCAGCACCAGCAGCGGGCGCTTTTTCAGCGGGTCGTTGAGGATCAGCGGCGTGTCGACCGACTGGGCCGGCAACGCTGGTTGGCGTGCACGGATGTGCGCGAGCAAGTCGATGATCAGCACCACGCGGCCATCGCCCAGGATGGTCGCGCCGGACAAGCCCTGAACCCCGGCAAACTGAGGCCCCAGGCCCTTGACCACGATCTCGCGCGTACCCGCCATGGCGTCCACATGCACCGCCACACGCCGCTCGTTGCATTGCACCAGCAGCACCGGCACCGGTTGGTACTGGCCGAGCAGTTTCGGCCGGGCCACGGTGTGCAGCAGGTCGCCCAGGTAAAACAGTTCGTAGCGCTGACCGGCGTATTCATAACGCGGCGGGTCTTGCTGATAGTGCCCGGCCAGCTCGTGGGGCAGCACGCGCACCAGGCCTTCAATGGTGTTGAGCGGGATCGCGTATTGGTCGTCCGCGCATTGCACCATCAGCGCGCGGTTGACCGACACGGTAAACGGCAGGCGAATACGAAAGTGCACGCCCTCGCCCGCCGTCGAATCAATCACCATTGAGCCGCCAAGCTGGCGCACTTCTTCGTGCACCACGTCCATGCCCACGCCGCGCCCGGAAATCTGGGTGATTTTTTCGGCGGTGGAAAAGCCCGGCTGCAGGATGAACTGCAACACGTCGCGGTCGCTGATGTCTTGATCAGGCGCGAGCAAGCCGCGCTTGATCGCCTTGCGCCGCACCGCTTCCAGCGGCACACCGGCGCCGTCGTCGCGCATGTCGAAGACGATATCGCCGCCTTCGTGGGTCAGGTCCAGGCTGATACGGCCCCGCGCAGGCTTGCCGGCCAACAGCCGCGCCTCGCGTGACTCCAGGCCGTGGTCGACGGCGTTGCGCAGCATATGTTCCAGCGGCGCCACCATGCGCTCCAATACGTTGCGGTCCATCTCGCCTTCGGCGTTGCCGACCACGAATTCGACGTCCTTGCCCAACTCCTCCGCCACCTGGCGCACGATGCGCTTGAGGCGCGGCAGCATGCGTTCAAACGGCACCATACGCGTGCGCATCAGGCCTTCTTGCAACTCGGTGTTGATGCGCGCCTGTTGCTGCAACAGGTTGTGCGCATCCCCGTTGCGGCGATCGAGGGTCTCCTTGAGGTCCAGCAGGTCGGAGGCCGATTCGGACAATGCGCGAGACAGCTGCTGCAACTGCGAGTGGCGGTCCATTTCCAGCGGGTCGAATTCTTCATAGCCCAAGCGCTCGGCCTCGGCCTGCTGACGGCTGAGGATGCGGCCCTGGGTTTCGGTGTCGAGGCGGCGCAGTTGGTCGCGCATGCGCTCGATAGTGGTTTCGACTTCGTTGAGAGCCACGCGCGCGTCGTTGACCTGTTGCTCGATACGGCCCCGGAAGATCGAGGTTTCACCGGCCAGGTTGACCAGATCATCCAGCAAATCAGCGGAAATTTTTACCATGTCGGCCGCGGGATCAACCGCCGCTTCGGCTTTACCGGCGGGCAATGCGACCGGCGCGACCGGCTCATCGCTGGGGTGCACCAGGCTTTTGATGCGCTCGATAAGTTTGTCTACCGACCCCACCGGCAACCCGCCCGCCACCGCGTCGATCATCTGCGCCAGGCGGTCGTGGCAGCCTTGCAGCAACGCGAACAGTTCCGGCGACGGCGCGAGCAAACCTGCGGAAAGCCCCTCGTAGAGGAACTCCAGCTCATGGGCCAAATCGCCAATCGGCGCGATCTCGACCATGCGCGCGCCGCCCTTGAGGGTGTGCAGGTCGCGCAGCAGGGTTTCCACTTCCTGGCGGTTGCTCGGCTCGGCCTGCCAGCGCAGCAAGGCGCTGCTTGAGCTGTCGAGAATGTCGGCGGCTTCTTCGAGGAAGATATCCAGCAACTCGGGATCAGCCGCCGCAGTTTCCGGCTCAGCGGCCGGGGTAGCGGGCGCGTTGCCCTGGCGCAACGTGCGCAGCTGGGCGATCACGTCGTTGGCGTCGCTCAGGGGCTGGAGGGCCTGCAGTTCATCCAACTGCAAGGCCAGCCGCTCATGGCTGGCCATCAATACTTGAGACAGTTCTGCCGAGTAGCTGTAGCGGCGGTCCACCAAGCCTTCGTAAAGGCCTTCCAGCTCATGGGCCAGGTCGCCAATTGGGCCGATCTCGGCCATGCGCGCACCGCCCTTGAGGGTGTGCAGATCCCGTTGCAACGACGACAGCGGTGCCGCGTTGTCCGGGTCCAGTAGCCAGCGTTTGAGGGACTGCCCGGCGCTGTCGAGGATATCCACCGCCTCTTCCAGGAAAATTTCGACGATCTCGTCGTCCATTGCCGTGTCCTGGTCCAACTGTGCGGTGGCGGCGCCCAGTTCGCTGATGCTCAACGCACGGCTGCCGTCGCTTTTTATCAGGCCAGTGGCGGACGGGTCGAGGGCTTCATCGAGCAATTCGCGCAGGGCTTGCACCCGCGCCGGTGCCGGGTTGATTTCCTGGCCGGCCGCCAGTTGGTCAAGCATGTTGATCAACGCTTCATGGGCCTGTTCGGCCTCATGGAAAAACCGCTCGCTGACCGCCAGGCTGCTCTCTTCCACGGCGCCGTACAGATCAAGCAAGGCTTCGCACAGCGCGTCGATGGCGTGCAGGTCGGCGATGTGCGCGCCCTCGCCCAAGGTAGTCAATTCGTCCAGCAGCGCCGTCAGTTCCTGGCGCTCGCCGGGGTGTTGCTGCCAGCGGCGCAGCAGGCTTTCGGCATCCAGCAGGATGTCCATGCCCTGGGCCAGGAAGTTGGCGATCAGCTGCGGGTCACGCTTGATGCGCAGGCCGGTGCTGGGCGCGTCGAGCAGGGCTTGCAGTTGCTGGTCGAGCAGGTTTTGGGTACGGCTGATCAAGTCTGGCGCGCCCTTGATCGGCACCAGCGGGTCGTTGTTCAGTTGACGCAAGCCGCGCTGGAACAAGCCTTCGGCCTCCAGCAGCAATTGCACTTCATCCAGGTCCAGCGGCAGGCGGTGGGCCTTGTACTCGCGGGTCAGGTGATCGAGCGGCCGCGCCAGTTCGGCCATCGGCAACACGCCAGCCATGTAGGCGCTGCCCTTGAGGGTGTGCAAGGCGCGTTGCAGTTCATCGCTGACTTGCAGCGGCACGTGTTCGGCGGCCTGTTGCAAGAAGTGGTTGAGGCTTTCCAGATGGCTCTGGGCTTCGTTGCGGAAGATCTCCAGCAGCATCGGATCGTGGGGCTCTGCGCCCGGCTCGCTGCCGCTGGCCAAGGCGTGGGCACGGGCGGCCAGGGCGTCGACTTCATCACGCTGGCGCTGGTCGTCGGCCGCGAAGTCGGCGATCAATTCCGGCAGCAGGGCCACGGCTTCATCCAGCACGTGCTGCACGTCCGGGCTGAGGGCCACGCTGCGTTCGAGCACGCGGTTAAGCAGGTTTTCCACGGCCCAGGCCAGCTCGGCCAATACCAGGGCGCGAACCATACGGCCGCTGCCTTTCAACGTGTGGAAGGCCCGGCGCATTTCGCCCTGGGCGGTTTTGTCGGCGCTGTTGGGCAAGGAGCGATGCAGCACGTCGAGGACTTCGTCGGTTTCTTCGAGGAAAACGTCGCGCAGTTCATCATCAATAGGTTCTTCGCCAGCGGGCGGTGGCAGCAGGCTGCCCGGACGCTGCAGGGCTGGCGGGTTCAGGCGCGACGAGGGGCTGGCCAATGCGTCGAACTGGGATTGGCTCGGCGCGACCTCTGTCGACAGTGCGCCATCCGGCGCGGCCAGGGCTTGGCGCCAAGGCTTTTCGGCGGGTAAATAGCCGAGTGCGGTGAGGCCTTGGGTGGCCAGTTCCAGTACGCGTTCGCCAGCAGCGTCGGGGTCCTGAAGCATGCGTTCCAGGTAGTACTCCAAGCTGCTGATCACGTCGGCAAAATGCCCCAGCTGCGCCTCGGATGGCGCGGCATCGTTCACCATCAGCTGTTCGTCGACATAATCGGTGCAGCCGCGCATCAGGCTCGCCGCGCGCGGCAGGGGAATCATCGCCAACGCGCCACGCACCTGGCTGAGCAGCTCAGGCAGCGACTCCAGGCGCTGGCGGTCCCAGTGCGCTTCTACACAATCGATGACCAGCTCTTTGGCTTGCTTAAGGCACTGGCAGGATTCGCGGATCACCAGTTGATGGATCTGGGTCAGGTCGGTGGTGGGCAGGCGGCTTTCTTCGCGGCTTTGCGGCTCGACGGTGCCGACCATGCCGGCCAGCGTGGCTTCGACGTAAAGCAACGCCCCGGCGACGTCCATCAGCACCGCGTCATTGGGTTCGCGCTGGCCCTGGACCAGGCTCAGCACCACGGCGAGCTGGTCGATGATGACCTTGCGCGGCTGGCCGAAGCCCAGCACCGCCAAGGTGTCAGCGATCTGCCGCAGCGGCGCCAGCAAGGCATCAAGGTCGTCGGTGTGTTGGCGGTCGCTGCGCACGAACAAGTCGAGACGTTCCTTGACCCGCACCAGTTCCTCGCACAAAGCGCCGAGCACTGAGCCCATGGCATTACGGTCCGGCCCCGCCAGGCGCGCGCGTTCGGCATCCACCACCGCGCTGTCGGGCAAAGCTTCATCCAGCCCGTAACGTTCCTTGAGGCTTTGCATGCGTGGCGTCGGCCGGGTGACCTTGGCCACATAGAACAGCAGGCTCTTGAGCAGTTCATCCGGCGCAGGCTGGTTAATGCCGCCGATGCCCTGGACCAACAGGCGCTTGAGTTGTTTGTCGCTGGCCTTGAGCAGGCTGCGCAGCGCCGGGCTGTTGGCGATCACGCCGGTGAGCATGCCTTCGACCAGCGCCGAGGTGACTTGCCACAACGGCAGCAGCGGCGCGCCCTGGCACAGCGCTTCGAGGCGTGCAAACACCCGCGCCATGTCTTCCAGGTTGCTGGGGCCATGGTCTTCACGCAGCAAACCGGCCAGAGCCTGTTGCAGCAGTTGGTGCCACTGGCGCAGTTGTTCATGAAGGTCTGGCAGCGTGCGTTGGGCCAAGGCCTCATCGGGCAACGGCGCAATCGACAGCAGCTGCGGGCTGAACAGGCTGGTCTCCGACAGCAGGCTTTCGCCGCGCGCGCTGCGCAGGTCGTTGAGCAGCGGCAACACCACCAGCGGCAGGTCGCGGCGGGCGCTGTGCACGCGGTCGAGGTACAGCGGCAGTTGGCCGAGGGCTTGTTGCAGCAGGCGGATGCTTTCATCGCGCTGGCCGACGCGCTCGGCTTGCAGGGCCAGGGCCAGCTCTTCGATCTCTTCGGCCAGCAACGCCGCGCCGTAGAACTCGACCATTTGCAGCGCGCCATGCACTTGGTGGATGCCGGCCAGGCACTCGGCGAGAGCGTCGCTGTCGCCGGTTTCGACAAACGCGTCAAGCGCCGAACGGGCCTGTTTCAGGGTTTCGGCAATGTCGCCCTTGACCCATTCGAGGGCCACGTAGTCGTGCCGATCAACCATAACTGCTCCGCTTAGAATTCATGGATTGCGTGTGTTGCCAAGATCTCAAATCAAAAGGAGATCCAATGTGGGAGCGGGCTTGCTCGCGAAAGCGGTGTATCAGCCACCTAACCTATTAGCTGACCCACCGCATTCGCGAGCAAGCCCGCTCCCACATTTTGATTGCATTTCAATCATCCGCCGATCGTGGTGGTGGCAGCGTGAAACCCGACACCGACCTGCGCAACTGACTGGCCATTTTCGCCAGGTTGCCGATGCTTTCGGCGGTAGCCGTGGAGCCTGACGACGTCTGCGTGGTGATCTGCTGAATCACGTTCATGGTCAGGGAAATCTGCCCCGCCGACGACGTCTGCTGCTGCGCCGCGTTGGAAATACTCTGGATCAATGCCGCCAGGGTTTTCGACACGCCTTCGATCTCTTCCAGCGCCACCCCGGCGTCTTGCGCCAGCCGCGCGCCGCGCACCACTTCGGTGGTGGTTTGCTCCATGGAGATCACGGCTTCGTTAGTGTCGGTTTGGATCGCCCGTACCAGTGTCTCAATCTGCCGTGTGGCGGCTGATGAACGCTCGGCCAGCCGCTGTACTTCGTCGGCCACCACCGCAAAACCACGCCCGGCATCACCGGCCATGCTCGCCTGGATCGCGGCGTTGAGGGCGAGGATGTTGGTTTGGTCGGCAATGTCATCGATCAGGCTGACGATGTCGCCAATCTCCTGGGATGATTCGCCCAGGCGCTTGATGCGCTTGGCGGTGTCCTGGATCTGCTCGCGAATGTTGTCCATGCCGTGGATGGTGTTATGCACCACCTCGTTGCCCTTGTTGGCGATTTCCACCGAACGCTCCGCCACCGCCGAGGACTCGGCAGCGTTGGCCGAGACTTGGTCGATAGACTGGGCCATCTGGTTAATCGCCGTGGACGCTTCGGCAATTTGCTGGGCCTGATGCTCCGAGGCCTGGGCCAAGTGCATGGCGGTGGCTTGGGTTTCCTGCACCGCGCCCGCCACTTGGCCGGCGGTGAGGTTGATGGTGGCGACCAGATCGCGCAGTTGGTCCACGGAGTAATTGATGGAGTCGGCGATGGTGCCGGTGAAGTCTTCGGTGACCGAGGCCGTCACCGTGAGGTCGCCATCGGCCAAGTCTTCGATTTCATCGAGCAGGCGCATGATCGCGTTCTGGTTACGCTCGTTCTTCTCGGCGGTTTCATGCAACTGGCGGTTGGTCTCGCGCACCATTACCAGGCCGATCAGGATGATCGAGGCCAGTGCCAACAGGCCCAGCACGTAGCCGCCGATGGTGTCGAAGCTGCGCCCGCTGGCGAGGTTTTCAAACCCGGTGGCCAAGTGCGAGGCTTCATCGAGCAAGGTTTGCGACAGGTTGAAGATATTGCTCGCCGAGGCGCGCACCTGGAACAGCTGCGGCGAGGTTTCGAGGATTTCATCCACGGAGCCGGAGACAAACTCGAACAGCTCGGCGATTTCCGTCAGTCGCGCACGCGCGTCGTGGTCTTCGACCTGAGTGATGCGCAAGCCCGGGTTACCGTTGAGCATGCCGTTGAGCACCACGCCGAAGCGGTTGGCGTCGCGACCAAAGGCGTCGGCGGCCTGCACGGCGGTTTCGTCACCGGCCAGCACGGTGTTGACCGCGCCAAGAATGCGTTCGGCCAGCAGCGACTGGCGCTGGGCCAACGCCACTTGGCCGGCCGGGGCGCCGCGTTGCAGCAGGATGTCGACGACCTTCTCCGATTCCATCTGCAATTGCGGCACAGTTTCGGCGAGGGTCGCGGCCACTTGGTGTAGCGACAGCACGGTCTGTTCGCTGGCAAGAATCGCGTCGGTATTTTTCAGCAGTGCTTCCCAGTCGGTCTGCACCGCGCGCATCTCGGCGCGTACCGCACTGGGCGCGGCCGGCAGGCCGGTGTCGATGTCGCCTTTTTTCAGGTAACCCCAGCGTTGCGCGAAGTCGTTGCGCGCATCGCCCAGCAGCTTGAACGCGGCGGCCTTGCCGGCAGCGGCTTCGGTGGCGTTCTTGGCGATGCGCTGGGACAGCACGCGCAGCTCACCGGCGTGGCCGATGTACTGCTTATCGTAGGTGGACTGGGTGTTGAGGTACGCGAAGTTGGCGAACAACAGCATGATGAACACGATCAGTGCAATAAACAGCACAATGATCTGCGAACGGCTGCGCGAGGCGGCTTGCGGTTTGGGTGAGGTGACAGTGGTCATGCGGCAACATCCATGAAGCCTGGGGCCTGGGCCAAAGCGAAGGGGCTGAAGACCTGCCACAGCTGGTCGCTGTCGAACTGGCCCTGGATAAACGGTGCCACGGGGGGCACGCTTGCCAACAATGCGTCTTGCGCGAAATGCTGCATGCCCACCACCTCGTCCACCAGCAGCCCGACAAACAAGTCGCTGAATTCCACCACCAGCACCCGCCGTTGCTTACGCGCCTTGGACAACTCCAGGCCGAGAAACCCGCCCAGGTCCATCACCGGCAGCAAACGCCCGCGCAGGTTGGCCACGCCCTTGACCCAGGGTTTGACGCCGGGCATCAAGGTACAGCGCGGCTCATGCAACACCTCGGCGACTTCGCCCATCGGCGCCACATACCAATACGGCCCCAGGCGAAAGCCGATCCCGCTCCAACGTTGCAGGCGGGTTTCCTGGGACGGCAGGTCGGCGGCCAGCAGGCGGCAGCGGCGGTCGATGTCCAGCAGCAGCTCGAAGGCAGTTTGCGACTCGGTCATGATGGCGTGCCGTCAGCCGGCCAGCACCTTGTTCAGGGTGGCGATCAGGGTTTCTTCGTCCACAGGCTTGGTCAGGTAATCTTTGGCGCCCTGGCGTTCACCCCAGATTTTGTCGGTTTCCTGATCCTTGGTGGTGATGATGATGATCGGGATCGAGTTGATGCTCGGGTCGGTATGCTTGCTCAACTGGCGTGTGGCCTGGAAGCCGTTGAGGCCGGGCATGACGATATCCATCAGCACCGCGTCGGGTTTTTCCAGGGACGCCAGGGCCACGCCGTCCGCGCCGTTTTCGGCCTTGAGGACTTGGTGGCCGTGCTTTTCCAGCATGCCGGTCAATTTGTACATTTCGGTCGGCGAATCGTCGACGATCAGAACACGTGCCATGGTTTTCCCCACTACATTGGTGGACGCCGGCCCTTGTGAGGCGGTGTCAGTGTGCTTGTTCTACTGCGGCGAAGCCGGGCACGTAGGCCTTGATCGCACTCAGCAGTTCTTCCTTGCTGAAAGGCTTGGTCAAAAACTGATCGACACCCACGGTGCGCCCCTTGGCCTTGTCGAACAGGCCGTCCTTGGAAGACAGCATGATCACCGGGATCGACTTGAACGCCGGGTTGTTCTTCACCAGTGCGCAAGTCTGATAGCCATCCAGGCGCGGCATCATGATGTCGACAAAAATAATGTGCGGGTGATGATCAACAATTCGAGCCAGGGCATCGAAACCGTCGATGGCCGTGATGACGTCGCACCCCACGTTCTTCAACAGGGTTTCTGCGGTGCGGCGGATCGTTTTCGAATCGTCGATCACCATCACTCTCAAGGCGTTGGAATGCTGTTCCATATCTGCTCTACCATCGCCACAGCGAATCGGTTTTCGGTGTGTACTGCCTGATGTTGCACAGGATGAGCGCTAGAAGCCTTGGAATTCAAGGGCTGCTGCGCCGTGGCAGTCTTTTTAGCACAGTCTCCGGGCGCAATCTATCGAGCGACCGGCCAGGTGGTTTTTCCTTGACCCACAACAGCCGCAGCGCCACTCTGACGCCACTTTTATGCGCCCTAATTTGCTAGAGGAAATCCCCCATGAGCGTTCGCGTCGGCATTGTCATGGACCCTATCGCCAGCATTTCCTATAAAAAGGACAGCTCGCTGGCCATGCTCCTGGCCGCCCAGGCCCGCGGCTGGACCTTGTTCTATATGGAGCAGCGCGATCTTTACCAGGGCGACGGCGAGGCCCGCGCACGCATGCGCCCGCTGCAGGTGTTTGCCAACCCTGAAAAGTGGTTCGAGCTGGCGGATGAAATCGACAGCCCCTTGAGCGATCTGGACGTGATCCTGATGCGCAAGGACCCGCCGTTCGACATGGAATTCGTCTACTCCACCTACCTGCTGGAGCAGGCCGAGCGCGCCGGTGTGTTGATCGTCAACAAGCCGCAGAGCCTGCGCGACTGCAATGAAAAGCTGTTCGCCACCCTTTTCCCACAGTGCACGCCACCGACCGTGGTCAGCCGCCGCGCCGACGTGCTGCGTGAATTCGCCGCCAAGCATGGCGATGTGATCCTCAAGCCGCTGGACGGCATGGGTGGCACGTCGATCTTCCGCCACCGTGCCGGCGACCCTAACCTGTCGGTGATCCTGGAAACCCTGACAGCCCTGGGCACCCAGCAGATCATGGGCCAGGCTTACATTCCGGCGATCAAGGACGGCGACAAGCGCATCCTGATGATTGACGGCGAGCCGGTGGATTACTGCCTGGCGCGTATCCCGGCGGCGGGCGAGACGCGTGGCAACTTGGCGGCTGGTGGTCGTGGTGAGGCGCGACCACTGTCGGACAAGGACCGTTGGATCGCTTCCCAAGTCGGCCCAACCCTGCGCGAAAAAGGCCTGCTGTTTGTAGGACTAGACGTAATTGGTGAGAACCTCACCGAAATCAACGTCACCAGCCCGACCTGTATTCGCGAGATCGACAACGCATTTGGCACGAACATCGGCGAAATGCTGATGGCGGCCATCGAGCGCAAGCTAAACGCCAAGTGACATAGAACAGCCGGACACACACCAACATTGCGTTATCATGCGCCACCTGTGAAACGCGCGATGTTGGTTTTTTTGTCATGACGCTCCCGTCCGATCTGCCCCCCGAACTCTCCCACAGCGGCGTGCGCCCGGCTGATCGGCTCGGATTTACCCTGTTCCTGGCAGCCTTGATCCACCTCGCCTTGCTGCTCGGCCTGGGCTTCACCTTCGCCGAACCCAAGCAAATCACCAAAACCCTGGAAATCACCCTCGCCACGTTCAAGAGCGAAAAGAAGCCTGAAAAGGCCGACTTTCTCGCCCAGGACAATCAGCAGGGCAGCGGCACCCTCGACAAGAAGGCGGTGCCCAAGACCACCGAAGTGGCGCCGTTCCAGGACAACAAGGTGAATAAAGTCACCCCGCCGCCCACGCCCAAGCCCGAGGTCAAGCAGGCCGCACCCAAAGCCGCCGTGACCACCGTCGCGCCAAAACCGCAAAAAGCCCCGACCCAGCGCGAGAAAACCAAGACCGAGCCGCAGCCCGAGCCCGTGAAACCGGCGCCGACCTTCGACAGCTCGCAGCTTTCCGACCAGATCTCCAGCCTCGAAGCGGAACTGGCCAACGAACAACAGCTGTACGCCAAGCGCCCGCGCATCTACCGCCTGAACGCCGCCTCGACCATGCGCGACAAAGGCGCCTGGTATAAGGACGAATGGCGCAAGAAGGTCGAGCGCATCGGCAACCTCAACTACCCGGACGAAGCCCGACGCCAGCAGATCTATGGCAATTTGCGCTTACTGGTGTCGATCAACCGTGATGGTTCGTTATATGAAGTGCAGGTGCTGGAGTCGTCCGGCCAACCGCTGCTGGACCAGGCCGCCCAACGCATCGTGCGCCTGGCCGCGCCTTTTGCGCCGTTTACCGGCGACCTGAACGACATCGACCGCCTGGAAATCATCCGCACCTGGAAGTTTGCCCGGGGTGATCGGCTGTCCAGTAACTGACACTCTGTTGGCTGGGCTTAATGTGGCGAGGGAGCTTGCTCCCGCTGGGGCGCGCAGCGGCCCTAAAACCTGTGATCGCGTTTCAATTGGAAAAATACAATGCCGGTATCAGGTCTGCTACGCAGACCAGCGGGAGCAAGCTCCCTCGCCACATTAGGTCTGCATCTAACTCCCAGCTTGTCAGTTCGCCCCTCCAACGCCACACTAGTGGGCATGAAAAATGTCAGCCCGACCTACCTCAAGCACCAATTCCTGATCGCCATGCCGCATATGGCCGACCCGAACTTTGCGCAGACCTTGACCTACATCGTCGAGCACACCGCCAATGGTGCCATGGGGTTGGTGGTGAACCGCCCGCAAGAGCTGAACCTGGCGGACATTCTTGAGCAATTGCGCCCCGAGATCGACCCGCCGGCCCGTTGCCAGAGCGTACCGATCTACATCGGTGGGCCGGTGCAGACTGATCGCGGCTTTGTGCTGCACCCCACCGGGCCGAAGTTCCAGGCCACCGTCGACTTGGAAGGTGTGTCGTTGTCGACCTCCCAGGACGTGCTGTTCGCCATCGCCGACGGCGTGGGGCCGGAACAAAGCGTGATCACCCTCGGCTATGCCGGTTGGGAAGCCGGGCAGCTGGAAGCTGAATTGGCCAGCAATGCCTGGCTGACGTGCCCGTTCGACGCCGACATCCTGTTCAATACCGCCAGCGAACTGCGCCTGGAAGCAGCGGCGGCCAAGCTGCGGGTCAACCTCAGCCTGCTGACCAGCCAGGCGGGGCACGCCTGATGGCCTTGCGCTTGATCCTCGGTTTTGACTACGGCACAAAACAGATCGGCGTAGCGGTCGGCCAGGTGATTACCGGCCAGGCCCGTGAACTGTGCACCTTGAAAGCCCAGAACGGCATACCGGACTGGAATCAGGTCGAAGCCCTGATCAAGGAGTGGAAACCCGACGCGGTGGTGGTCGGCCTGCCCTTGAACATGGACGGCACGCCCAGCGACATGTGCCTGCGTGCCGAAAAATTCGCCCGCCGCCTCAATGGCCGCTACAACCTGCCCTTCTATACCCACGATGAGCGCCTGACTACCTTTGAAGCCAAGGGTGAGCGCCGCGACCGTGGCGGCCAGAAAGGTAGTTACCTCGACAACCCGGTGGACGCCATCGCCGCCGCCTTGCTGTTGCAGGGTTGGCTGGATGAAAACACCGCTTTATTTGAATCCTGACTGACGCGGCTTGCCGCGTCTTTTTACGTTTGAGCCCGGACCTTGCCTGCGCGAGACCTTGAAGGAGCCACCATGAGCCTGCCCAATCCCGCCGAACTGATCAGCCAGATGGCGACACGCCTCACGGCGCACCTGCAACACCGTGCCATCAGCGAGCCGCGCTTTATCGGCATTCGCACTGGCGGTGTGTGGGTGGCCCAAGCGTTGTTGGAAGCACTGGGCAGCGACTCGCCACTGGGTACGCTGGATGTGTCCTTCTACCGCGACGACTTCAGCCAGAACGGCCTGCACCCGCAAGTGCGCCCTTCGGCGCTGCCGTTCGAGATCGAAGGCCAGCACCTGGTGCTGATCGACGACGTGCTGATGAGCGGCCGCACCATCCGCGCCGCCATGAACGAGCTGTTCGACTACGGCCGCCCGGCCAGCGTGACCCTGGTGTGCCTGCTGGACCTGGACGCCGGCGAATTGCCGATCAGCCCGGATGTGGTCGGCGCGACCCTGTCGCTTTCAGCCCAGCAGCGGGTAAAATTGTCCGGTCCCACGCCGCTCGAACTCGAACTGCAAGACCTTGCCCTTTAAACCGCCTTGTACAGAGTCCCCGCGATGACGCCTCTAGATGCCAAGCGCCCGCTGCAGCTCAATGCTCAGGGCCAGTTGCAACACTTCTTGTCCCTCGACGGTTTGCCCCGCGAACTGCTCACCGAAATCCTCGACACCGCCGACTCGTTCCTCGAAGTCGGTGGCCGCGCGGTGAAGAAGGTCCCGCTGCTACGCGGCAAGACCATCTGCAATGTGTTCTTCGAGAACTCCACCCGCACCCGCACCACCTTTGAACTGGCGGCCCAGCGGTTGTCGGCTGACGTGATCACGCTGAACGTGTCGACCTCGTCGGCGAGCAAGGGCGAAACCCTGCTCGACACCCTGCGCAACCTGGAAGCCATGGCCGCCGACATGTTCGTGGTACGCCACGGCGACTCCGGCGCCGCGCATTTCATCGCCGAGCACGTGTGCCCGAACGTAGCGATCATCAATGGCGGCGACGGCCGCCACGCGCACCCGACCCAAGGTATGCTCGACATGCTGACGATTCGTCGGCACAAGGGCGGCTTTGAAAACCTCTCGGTGGCCATCGTCGGCGACATCCTGCACTCGCGGGTCGCGCGCTCGAACATGCTGGCCCTCAAAGCCCTGGGTTGCCCGGACATCCGCGTGATCGCGCCGAAAACCCTGCTGCCAATCGGCATCGAGCAATACGGCGTGAAGGTTTACACCGACATGGCCAAAGGCCTCAAGGACGTAGACGTAGTGATCATGCTGCGCCTGCAACGCGAGCGCATGGCCGGTGGCCTGCTGCCGAGCGAAGGTGAGTTCTACCGCCTGTTCGGCCTGACCACCGCGCGTTTGGCTGGGGCCAAGCCGGACGCCATCGTCATGCACCCAGGCCCGATCAACCGGGGCGTAGAGATTGAGTCGGCGGTGGCCGACGGCAGCCAGTCGGTGATTCTCAACCAGGTGACCTACGGCATCGCCGTGCGCATGGCGGTGTTGTCCATGGCCATGAGCGGGCAAACCGCGCAACGTCAATTCGAGCAGGAGAACGCCCAGTGAAGCTCAGCATTCTCGGCGCCCGAGTCATCGACCCAGCCAGTGGGCTGGATCACGTTACCGATCTTCATCTGGAAGCCGGCAAAATCATCGCCATCGGCGCCGCGCCTGCGGGCTTCAGCGCCAGCGAGACCATCAACGCCAAAGGCCTGGTGGCCGCGCCTGGTTTGGTCGACCTGAACGTCGCCCTGCGCGAGCCGGGTTACAGCCGCAAAGGCACCATCGCCAGTGAAACCCGCGCCGCCGCTGCTGGTGGTGTGACCAGCCTGTGCTGCCCACCGCACACCAAGCCGGTACTCGACACCTCGGCCGTGACCGAGCTGATCCTCGACCGCGCGCGCGAAGCCGGCAATTGCAAAGTGTTCCCCATCGGCGCCCTGAGCAAAGGCCTGGAAGGCGAACAGCTCGCCGAGTTGATCGCCCTGCGCGACGCCGGGTGCGTGGCGTTCGGCAACGGCCTGGAAAGCTTTCGCAGCACACGTACTCTGTGCCGCGCCCTGGAATACGCAGCCACCTTCGACCTGACGGTGATCTTCCACTCCCAGGACCGCGACCTGGCTGAAGGCGGCTTGGCCCATGAAGGCGCCGTGGCCAGCTTCCTCGGCCTGCCGGGTATCCCGGAAACCGCTGAAACCGTGGCCCTGGCCCGTGACCTGCTGCTGGTGGAGCAGAGCGGTGTGCGTGCGCACTTCAGCCAGCTGACCAGCGCTCGCGGCGTGGCCTTGATCGCCCAGGCCCAGGCGCGCGGCCTGCCAGTAACGGCAGACGTGGCGTTGTACCAGCTGATTTTGACTGATGAGGCGCTGATCGACTTCTCCAGCCTGTACCACGTGCAGCCACCGCTACGCACCCTGGCCGACCGTGAAGGTTTGCGTGCGGCCGTGAAGTCCGGCGTGGTGTCGGCGATTTCCAGCCACCACCAACCCCACGAGCGTGATGCCAAGCTGGCGCCGTTTGGCGCAACAGAGCCGGGTATCAGCAGCGTCGAGCTGTTGCTGCCGCTGGCGATGACGTTGGTGGAAGATGGTTTGCTTGACCTGCCGACATTATTGGCGCGCCTGAGCGCCGGCCCGGCTGAGGCCTTGCGCCTGCCGGCAGGTAAATTGGCGGAGGGTTCGGCAGCGGATCTGGTGCTGTTTGACCCGGCCAGCTCCACGGTTGCCGGGGAGCACTGGCTGTCCAAAGGCGAAAACTGCCCGTTCATCGGCCACAGCCTGCCGGCGACGGTGCGGTACACGTTGGTGGATGGGCGGATCAGCTACCAGGCTTGACTCCGGCCTGAAGTGAGCACAGTAAATGTGGGAGCGGGCTTGCTCGCGAATGCGGTGGATCAGTCAGCATATTTGTCGGCTGACGCACCGTATTCGCGAGCAAGCCCGCTCCCACATTTGCATCTCTACATGACTTGAGCGATTTATCGCCCGTTATTGCGCTCGGCATTGCGGATCGAAATCTGCGTATTCAACGTCCAGAAGTCATACAGCACCCCGATCAGGAACAACCCGCCGGTCAGCAGGTAGATCAGGCCGGTGATCCACTTGCCTTGGTACATGCGGTGCAAACCGAACACACCCAGGAACGCCAGCAGTATCCAGGCCACGTTGTATTCGATGGGGCCGGCGGTAAAACGCAGGTCCGCTTCACGGTCCATGGCCGGGATCAGGAACAAGTCGATCAGCCAACCGATGCCGAAAAGACCCAAGGTAAAAAACCAGATTGTCCCGGTCACCGGCTTGCCGTAATAGAAGCGGTGCGCCCCGGTAAAACCGAAAATCCACAGCAGGTAACCGATCACTTTGCTGTGGGTGTCTTGCTGCATCACATCCTGTCGATAGGTGTTCATGGAGTACCTCTTTAGCCTCGATAGATAAATTTTTTCATTTTCTTTGTGACTTTTTTACGGGCGCCCGACGCACGGCAAATGGTATCTTCCTTCCCGCAAAGCCTTATGCCACCTGACCTCTGTAGGACAATAGCGGCAATTCGTCGCGTTTTTCCTGAATTTGACCCCAGGGTTCAGTCGACAAACGGCCTGAGAACGACACAAAAAGCTGTTATAAAGTTGCGCGCAAACCTAAAAGAGCCACGCCTAATGCGACCATTTTTCAAGACATGGCTAACCATTTGCCTATTAATGCCACTGGCCGCCCACGCCACCAATCGTGAGCAACGACTTCCTAACGTTAACGGTTTCACCCCTAAAGTTCACAGCACGCCAAGCACCGCCAAATCGGTAAAGCTGACCGTCAACCGCCCTACTCAACTGAGCAAGGCCCACAACGGTAAAGCAACCGCCGGCCTGATGGCAGTCAACACCAAACAAAGCAGCAACGTCTTGAGCCGCGCCGTTAATGTGCTCGGTACTCCTTATCGTTGGGGCGGCAGCAGCCCAAGTAAAGGGTTCGACTGCAGCGGTTTGGTGAAATATGCATTTAACGACGTCAAAGCGGTGGATTTGCCACGCACCTCCAACGCCATGGCCGCCGGCCACGGGCTGAAGGTTGATCGCAAAGACCTGAAGCCGGGCGACCTGTTGTTCTTCAAGCTGAAGAGCCGCCAGGTTAACCATGTTGCCATTTACCTGGGCAACGACCGCTTTATCCACGCGCCGCGTCGTGGCAAGTCGGTAAGTATCGACACGCTGAAAAAGCCGTTCTGGGACAAGAACTACGTGATTGCCAAGCGGGTGCTGCCGAAAGAGCAGAACAGCAACTTGCGGGTTGTGCAGCGCTGATCTCTAGCTGAAATGCAGTAAACAATTTGGGAGCGGGCTTGTTGTGGCGAGGGAGCTTGCTCCCGCTGGAGTGCGAAGCGCTCCCAAAATCTTGGGGCCGCTTCGCAGCCCAGCGGGAGCAAGCTCCCTCGCCACAAAGCCAGCTCCCACAGTGATCTCAGTGTTCGCTAGATATCTGCTGGCACCTTCGCCTGCCCCCGTGCCGCCTCCTGGCTGATCAGCCCCTCGCTGACCAACGCCTTCAAGCTCATGTCCAACGTTTTCATCCCCAACGCCCCACCGGTCTGGATCGCCGAGACCATCTGCGCCACTTTGTCTTCGCGGATCAGGTTACGAATGGCCGGTGTACCCAGCATGATCTCGTGAGCCGCCACCCGACCGCCGCCGACCCTCTTCACCAGCACTTGCGACACCACCGCCTGCAACGATTCCGAGAGCATCGAGCGCACCATGGCCTTTTCCGCTGCCGGGAACACATCGACCAGCCGACCCACGGTCTTTGCCGCCGACGTCGTGTGCAGCGTGCCAAATACCAGGTGCCCGGTCTCAGCAGCCGTGAGCGCCAGGCGGATGGTTTCCAGGTCGCGCAACTCGCCCACCAGGATCACATCCGGGTCTTCGCGCAGGGCCGAACGCAGCGCCGCCGAAAAGCTGTGGGTATCTCGGTGTACCTGGCGCTGGTTGATCAGGGCCATTTTCGGCCTGTGGATAAACTCGATAGGGTCTTCCAGAGTGAGGATGTGCTGGCGCCGGTGCCCATTGAGGTAATCGATCATCGCTGCCAGCGTCGTGGACTTGCCGGACCCGGTCGGCCCGGTCACCAGCACCAGGCCGCGCGGCAGTTGCGCGATACGCCGGAACACCTCGCCCAGCCCGAGGCCTTCCAGGCTCTGCACCTCGGCGGGGATGGTGCGAAACACCGCGCCCATGCCGCGATCCTGCTGAAACACATTCACCCGGAACCGCGCCACACTCGGCAGCTCGAAGGCAAAATCCGTTTCAAGAGATGTTTCGAAATCCTTTTGTTGGTGCTGGTTGAGCAAAGGGCTGAGCATGTCCGCAACTTGCGTAGGCGAAAGCGTCGGGCCATCCAGCGGCCAGACCTCGCCATCAACACGCAGCATCGGTGCCAGGCCGGCCGACAAATGCAGGTCGGAGGCGCCGCGGCGCACGCTGGCCGTCAGCAGTTCAGTGATATCCATAGGGCTTTCCATTTCCAGTAGAATGCCGCGGACTCCATATCCACGGGTGCATCTTGAATGTCGACGATAGCAGACAACATTGGCCAGGTTAGCGAGCGGATCCGCGCCGCGGCCCACGCCGTGCAACGTGACGAAAGCAGCATCCACCTGCTGGCCGTGAGCAAGACCAAACCCGCACACGCCGTGCGCGAAGCCTATGCCGGCGGAATGCGCGACTTTGGCGAGAACTACCTGCAAGAAGCCTTGGGCAAACAGGCCGAATTAACCGACCTGCCCTTGAGTTGGCACTTCATCGGCCCCATTCAATCGAACAAGACTCGTGCGATCGCCGAGAACTTCGCTTGGGTACATTCCGTGGACCGTTTGAAAATCGCTCAACGCCTGTCCGAACAGCGCCCGGCCGACCTGGCGCCGCTGAACATCTGCATCCAGGTCAACGTCAGTGGCGAAGCCAGCAAGTCCGGCTGTACACCCGCCGACCTGCCGGCCCTGGCCAATGCGATCAGCGCCCTGCCGCGCCTGAAGCTGCGCGGTTTGATGGCGATCCCCGAGCCGACTGAAGACCGAGCCGCACAAGACGCAGCGTTCGCCACGGTACGCGAGCTGCAAGCCAGCTTGAACCTGGGGCTCGATACACTTTCCATGGGCATGAGCCACGACCTTGAGTCGGCCATTGCCCAAGGCGCCACCTGGGTGCGGATCGGCACCGCACTGTTTGGCGCCCGCGACTACGGCCAGCCGTGAAATGGCTGCCTTTCCTCTGAATAAGGACCTGTCATGAGCAACACGCGTATTGCCTTTATCGGCGCCGGTAACATGGCGGCCAGCCTGATCGGTGGCCTGCGGGCCAAAGGCCTCGAAGCCACACAGATCCGCGCCAGCGACCCAGGCGCCGACACCCGCGCTCGCGTCAGCACCGAGCACGGTATTGAAACCTTCGCCGACAACGCCGAGGCCATCCAAGGCGTTGACGTGATCGTGCTGGCGGTCAAGCCGCAGGCCATGAAAGCCGTGTGCGAGAGCCTGCGCCCAAGCCTGCAGCCGCACCAACTGGTCGTGTCGATTGCCGCCGGGATCACCTGCGCCAGCATGAACAACTGGCTCGGTGCCCAGCCCATCGTGCGCTGCATGCCTAACACCCCGGCGCTGCTGCGCCAGGGTGTGAGCGGCTTGTACGCCACGTCCGAAGTGAGCGCAGAACAGCGTGACCAGGCCCAGGAGCTGCTGTCCGCCGTGGGCATCGCCGTGTGGCTGGAACAGGAACAGCAACTGGACGCGGTCACCGCCGTGTCGGGCAGCGGCCCGGCTTACTTCTTCCTGCTGATTGAAGCCATGACTGTCGCTGGCGTGAAGCTTGGGTTGCCACACGACGTTGCAGAGCAACTGGCCGAGCAAACCGCGCTGGGCGCTGCGAAGATGGCCGTGGGCAGCGACGTGGACGCCGCCGAACTGCGCCGCCGCGTGACCTCGCCGGGCGGCACCACGCAGGCGGCCATCGAATCGTTCCAGGCCGGGGGCTTTGAAGCCCTGGTGGAAAAAGCACTGGGCGCCGCGGCGCATCGTTCGGCTGAAATGGCCGAGCAGCTGGGCAAATAGTCGTCCCCTACATGCAACTGGGTTAGATAGGAATAAAACATGCTCGGAATCAATGACGCTGCCATTTTCATCATCCAGACCCTGGGCAGCCTGTACCTGCTGATCGTGCTGATGCGTTTTATCCTGCAACTGGTGCGGGCGAACTTCTACAACCCGCTCTGCCAGTTCGTGGTGAAGGCCACCCAACCGCTGCTCAAGCCGCTGCGCCGGGTTATCCCGAGCCTGTTCGGGCTGGACATGTCTTCGCTGGTGCTGGCGCTGCTGCTGCAGATCTTGCTGTTTGTGGTGATCCTGATGCTCAACGGCTATCAGGCTTTCACCCCGCTGCTGTTGCCCTGGGGCCTGATCGGTATCTTCTCGCTGTTTTTGAAGATCATCTTCTGGTCGATGATCATCAGCGTGATCCTCTCGTGGGTCGCACCGGGCAGCCGCAGCCCTGGCGCTGAGCTGGTCAGCCAGATCACCGAGCCGGTGCTGGCGCCGTTCCGTCGCTTGATCCCCAACCTGGGCGGCCTGGATATCTCGCCGATCTTCGCGTTCATCGCGATCCAGCTGCTGCAAAGCTGGGTGATCCCGCGCCTGGCCTACTACGCGTTCATGCCTAAAGAACTATTCGGCCTGATTTGAAACGCGGATAAGTGTGGGAGCGGGCTTGCTCGCGAATGCAGTCGATCAGTCGATATTTTTGCTGACTGACACACCGCATTCGCGAGCAAGCCCGCTCCCACATTTTGTATCCGCGTACTGAATTGACTCCGTGCAGGCCTTTGCTTGCCGCTGGGGGCCCCGCTCTTTAGACTTACGCCTCATTTAAACGAGAGCAGGGTCGATGCCAACTGCCTTCCCCCCCGATTCTGTTGGACTGGTCGTGCCCCAAGTGGCGCACTTCAGCGAACCGCTGGCCCTGGCCTGCGGCCGTTCGCTGCCTGCCTATGACCTGATCTATGAAACCTACGGCCAGTTGAACGCTACGGCGAGCAACGCCGTGCTGATCTGTCACGCCTTGTCCGGCCACCATCACGCCGCCGGTTTCCACAGCGTCGATGAGCGCAAGCCCGGCTGGTGGGACAGCTGCATCGGCCCGGGCAAGCCCATCGACACCAATAAGTTCTTTGTGGTCAGCCTGAACAACCTCGGTGGCTGCAACGGCTCCACCGGCCCGAGCAGCCTGAACCCGGAAACCGGCAAGCCGTTCGGCGCGGATTTCCCGGTGCTGACCGTGGAAGACTGGGTGCACAGCCAGGCCCATCTCGCCGACCTGCTGGGCATCCAGCAATGGGCCGCCGTCATCGGCGGCAGCCTCGGCGGCATGCAAGCGTTGCAATGGACCATCACCTACCCAGACCGCGTACGCCATTGCCTGGCCATCGCCTCGGCACCCAAGCTGTCGGCACAGAACATTGCCTTCAACGAAGTGGCGCGCCAGGCGATCCTCACCGACCCCGAGTTCCACGGTGGTTCGTTCCAGGAAGCGGGTGTAATCCCCAAGCGCGGCTTGATGCTGGCACGGATGGTCGGGCACATCACGTACTTGTCCGACGACTCCATGGGCGAAAAATTCGGCCGTGGCCTCAAGAGCGAAAAGCTCAACTACGACTTCCACAGCGTCGAGTTCCAGGTAGAAAGCTACCTGCGTTATCAGGGCGAAGAGTTTTCCGGGCGTTTCGATGCCAACACCTACCTGTTGATGACCAAGGCACTGGACTACTTCGACCCGGCCGCGAACTACAACGACGACCTGGCAAAAACCTTCGAGGGCGCCACGGCCAAGTTCTGCGTGATGTCGTTCACCACCGACTGGCGCTTCTCGCCGGCCCGCTCCCGTGAGCTGGTGGACGCCTTGATGGCTGCCAAGAAAGACGTCTGCTACCTGGAGATCGATGCTCCGCAAGGCCATGATGCCTTCCTGATTCCGATCCCGCGTTACCTGCAGGCTTTCAGCAATTACATGAATCGCATTACTTTGTGAGAACGCCATGAGAGCCGACCTGGAAATCATCCAAGACTGGATCCCCGCCGGCAGCCGCGTGCTCGACCTTGGCTGCGGTGATGGCGAACTGCTGAGCTGGCTGCGGGACAACAAGCAAGTCACCGGCTATGGCCTGGAAAACGACCCGGACAACATCGCCCAGTGTGTTGCCAAAGGCATCAACGTGATCGAGCAGGACCTGGACAAGGGCCTGGGCAACTTTGCCAGCAACAGCTTCGACATCGTGGTGATGACCCAGGCCCTGCAAGCGGTGCACTACCCGGACCGCATCCTCGACGAAATGCTGCGCGTGGGTCGCCAGTGCATCATCACCTTCCCCAACTTCGGCCACTGGCGCTGCCGCTGGTACTTGGCCACCAAGGGCCGCATGCCGGTGTCGGATTTCCTGCCGTACACGTGGTACAACACGCCGAACATCCACTTCTGCACCTTCGAAGACTTCGAAGCCTTGTGCGGCGAGCGTGAAGCCAAGGTGATCAACCGCCTTGCCGTCGATCAACAACACCGCCACGGCTGGGCGAGTAAGCTATGGCCCAACCTGTTGGGCGAAATCGGCATCTACCGGGTCAGCAGTCCTGGCCTGACGGATCACCAGATTGCCGTCTAATCATCTTCAAGAGGGACGATCATGAGTCGTTTGGCTGTATTTCTACTCACCGCATGCCTGGGCGCCAGCGCCATGGCGGCGGACGCTATCGACGGTAATCGCCAGAAAGAATTCGGCGATATCACGGTGCATTACAACACTTTCACCTCCAGCTTCCTGCAACCCGAAACGGCCCAGGACGTGGGTGTGGTGCGCAGCAAGAACAAGGGCTTGATCAATGTGACCGTGGTCAAGGGCGTGACCCCCGTGGCGGCGCAAGTGACCGGCACCATCAAGGATCTGAGCGGCAAGACTGAGATCCTGACGTTCAAGCAGATCACCGAGAAAGGCGGAATCAATTACCTGGCGCCTTACTCCGTGCCGCAGCGGGAATACAAGACGTTTACCATCAACGTTGAAACCGGCGGCAAAGCCCATAGCTTCCAATTCAACCAAGAACTGTTTCCGGCCGAATAATGAACCTCACCCAACTCGTACTGGCCAGCCATAACGCCGGCAAACTCAAAGAGCTCCAGGCGATGCTCGGTGACTCCGTGCAACTGCGCTCGATCGGCGAGTTCAGCCAGGTCGAGCCGGAAGAAACCGGCCTGTCGTTCGTCGAGAACGCCATCCTCAAGGCGCGCAATGCCGCGCGCATTTCCGGCCTGCCTGCATTGGCGGATGACTCGGGCCTGGCCGTGGATTTCCTCGGCGGCGCCCCTGGCATCTACTCGGCGCGGTATGCCGACGGCAAGGGCGATGCGGCCAACAACGCCAAGCTGCTCGACGCCCTCAAGGACGTGCCGGATGTGCAGCGTGGCGCGCAGTTCGTCTGCGTGCTCGCGCTGGTAAGGCATGCCGACGACCCGCTGCCGATTCTCTGCGAAGGCCTGTGGCACGGGCGCATCCTGCAGGCGGCCAGCGGCGAGCATGGTTTTGGCTATGACCCGCTGTTCTGGGTGCCGGAGCGCGATGTCTCCAGCGCCGAACTAAGCCCGGCCGATAAAAACCAGATCAGCCACCGCGCCCGCGCAATGGATTTGCTGCGCCAACGCCTGAGCCTGAAATGACCCAGAACACCTCCGCGCAGCCGCTGATCCACGGCGGCGCGCAAACACCTCGGGCGGCCCTGCCCCTCTTGCCGCCTTTGGCGCTGTACATCCACATCCCGTGGTGTGTGCGCAAATGCCCTTATTGCGACTTCAACTCCCACACCGCGAGCAAGGTGCTGCCGGAAGAGGAGTATGTGGACGCGTTGCTGGCCGACCTTGATCAAGACCTGCACGCGGTTTACGGCCGTGAGCTCAGCTCGATCTTCTTCGGCGGCGGCACACCGAGCCTGTTCAGCGCCGCCGCGCTGGGTCGTTTGCTCAAGGGTGTGGAAGCGCGCATCCCGTTTGCCGGCGACATCGAGATCACCCTGGAAGCCAACCCCGGGACCTTCGAACAAGAGAAGTTCGTGGCCTACCGCAAGCTGGGGATCAATCGCCTGTCCATCGGCATCCAGAGTTTCCAGCAGCAAAAGCTTGAGGCGTTGGGCCGCATCCACAACGGCGACGAAGCCACACGCGCAGCTGGCATGGCGCGCCAGGCCGGGTTCAATAACTTCAACCTGGACCTGATGCACGGCTTGCCCGATCAGTCCCTGGACGATGCCCTGAGCGACTTGCGCCAGGCTATCGCACTGAAGCCTACTCACCTGTCCTGGTATCAACTGACGCTAGAACCCAACACCGTGTTCTGGAACCAGCCGCCCGCGCTACCCGAAGACGACACGCTGTGGGACATTCAGGAAGCCGGCCAGGCGCTGCTGGCCGAACACGGTTATGCGCAATATGAAGTGTCGGCCTACGCCCAACCGGGCCGCCCGGCGCGGCATAACCTGAATTACTGGAGTTTTGGCGATTTTATCGGTATCGGCGCCGGCGCCCACGGCAAGCTCAGCCACCCGGACGGGCGCATCGTGCGCACCTGGAAGACACGGGCACCGAAGGACTACCTGAACCCGGCCAAAAACTTCCAGGCCGGGGCAAAAGAACTGACCAACGAAGAACTGCCATTCGAGTTCCTGATGAACGCGTTGCGCCTCACCGAAGGCGTCGATGCCAAGCTCTATGCCGAGCGCACCGGCCTCGACCTGGCGAGCCTGGATGAAGGCCGCCGTGAGGCAGAACAAAGTGGCTTAATGCAGGTCGAACCGTCACGCCTGGCGGCCACCGACCGCGGGCAACTCTTTCTCAATGACCTGTTGCAGACGTTTTTGAGCTGATCGCTCTTAAGGAAATCGAATGGATTTGGTACTCGACCTGCTCGCCACCGTATCCCGCTGGAGCCGTAGCAACCTGTCGGAAATCTCCCTGGCTCTTGTCGGCTGCTTGCTGGTGCTGTTCGGCGCCGATATCAAAGGCTGGGTTGAAGCCCGCCTGGGCAGCATCGCCGGCGCACTGCGCGTACCGTTGATGGCATTGGTGTGCATGATCGGCAGCGGCGCGGCATTGATCTACGCCACGCCGTGGATTGTGCGGGGCTTGAGCCAGTTCAATAACTACAGCTTGGCGCCCGTGTTGGTGGTGGTGCTGGTGCTGATTGGCGTTGTGGCAGACCGCCGCTGATTTAAAGCCCAACACAAAACAAACTGTGGGAGCGGGCTTGCTCGCGAATGCGGAGTGTCAGTCAACCTCTTAGGTGACTGAACCAGCGCATTCGCGAGCAAGCCCGCTCCCACATTTTTTACCGCATTTCAAGCAAGTGGCCAGTTAAGCCAGCTTCTCGAACTTCAAATCCCACACCCCATGCCCCAACCGCTCGCCACGGCGCTCGAACTTGGTGATCGGGCGCTCAGCCGGGCGTGGCACGCATTTGCCGTCTTCGGCCAGGTTGCGGTAGCCAGGGGCGACATCCATCACTTCCAGCATGTATTCGGCATACGGCTCCCAGTCGGTGGCCATGTGCAGGATGCCGCCGACTTTGAGTTTGCTGCGCACCAGTTCCGCGAAGGATGCCTGGACGATGCGGCGCTTGTGGTGACGGGATTTGTGCCATGGGTCCGGGAAGAACAGCATCAGGCGGTCGAGGCTGTTGTCGGCGATGCAGCGGTTGAGCACTTCAATCGCGTCGCAGTCATAGACCCGCAGGTTAGTCAGGCCTTGGGTCAGCACGCCGTTGAGCAGCGCGCCGACACCTGGGCGGTGCACTTCCACACCGATGAAGTCCTGCTCCGGCGCGGCCGCAGCCATTTCCAGCAGGGAGTGGCCCATGCCGAAACCGATTTCCAGCGAGCGCGGGGCCGAACGGCCGAACACCTGGTCATAGTCCACCGGCGCGTCGGCCAGCGGCAACACGAACAGCGGCGTACCTTGCTCCAGGCCCTTTTGCTGGCCTTCGGTCATGCGGCCGGCGCGCATCACAAAACTCTTGATGCGGCGGTGCTTGGACTCGTCGCCTTCTTCCACGGTGTTCGGCGTTTCGTTTGATTCAGTCATCAATGGCTCTTACTTGATCAGACCATCCAGCGGCGAAGAGGCGCTGGCGTACAGTTTTTTTGGCATGCGGCCGGCGAGATAGGCCAGGCGGCCCGCAACGATGGCGTGGTTCATGGCTTCGGCCATCATGATCGGTTGCTGGGCATGGGCGATAGCCGAGTTCATCAGCACCGCATCGCAACCCAACTCCATGGCGATAGTGGCGTCGGACGCAGTACCGACGCCGGCATCCACCAGCACAGGAATCTTGGCTTCTTCGAGGATGATCTGCAGGTTATACGGATTGCAGATACCCAGGCCGGAACCGATCAGGCCGGCCAGTGGCATCACCGCAATGCAGCCGATTTGCGCCAATTGGCGGGCAATGATCGGGTCATCACTGGTGTAGACCATCACGTCGAAGCCTTCCTTGACCAGCGTTTCGGCGGCCTTCAGGGTTTCGATCACGTTGGGGAACAGCGTCTTTTGGTCGGCCAGCACTTCCAGCTTCACCAGGTTGTGGCCGTCGAGCAGCTCACGGGCCAGGCGGCAGGTGCGCACGGCTTCGATGGCGTCGTAGCAACCGGCGGTGTTCGGCAAGAAGGTGTAACGGTCCGGCGACAGCACTTCGAGCAGGTTCGGCTCGCCTTCGATCTGGCCGAGGTTGGTGCGGCGCACGGCGAACGTGACGATCTCGGCGCCCGAGGCTTCGATGGCCAGGCGGGTTTCTTCCATGTCGCGGTACTTGCCGGTGCCGACCAGCAGACGGGACTGGTAGGTGCGACCGGCCAGGACGAAGGGCTTGTCGCTACGAACGATGCTCATGGGAAATCCTCGAAATGGGGTGAGGTTCTGCAGAATCCGGGGCGGCGCAGTTGCGCGCCGGGCGACTAACCGCCGCCGATGGCGTGGACCACTTCGACCTGGTCACCTTCGGTGAGCGCGGTCTGGGCGTGCTGGCTACGCGGGACGATATCCAGGTTGAGCTCCACTGCGACACGACGCCCGGTCAAATCCAGACGGGTCAGCAGGGCCGCAACGGTTTCACCGTCGGGCAGTTCAAAGGATTCGCCGTTCAACTGAATGCGCATGCCACGGGCCGCCATCGTTTTTAGGGGCCAGCATTCTAGCCCGATTGGCGTTGCTGGCCCAAGTCCCTCGGTCAGATCGCCTGCAAGCGCCACGCCGCCAAGCCGAGGAAGAACCAGCCGAGCAGAAAGGCCAGCCCGCCAAAGGGCGTGATAATGCCGAGCTTGCTGATGCCGGTCAGGGTCAGCGCATACAAGCTGCCGGAGAACAGCAGGATACCGACGGTAAATGAAATGCCCGCCCAGCTGATCAGGCGGCCAGGGATATGCGCCGCCAGCAACGCCACACCAAACAGCGCCAGGGCGTGCACCAACTGGTAGGTCACGCCGGTATGAAAGATCGCCAGGTACTCGGCGCTCAGGCGGTTTTTCAGGCCGTGAGCGGCGAAAGCACCAAGGGCGACGCCGGTGAAGCCGAAAAAGGCAGCCAGCATCAGAAAGCTACGCAGCATGAGGAACTCCAGTCAGACTCAAAGGGCCGGGTCTGTATAATGGCCCGCTCAACGGGTTCGGCCAAGCCATCTCTATGCTGCGTCTCCTCTTCAAGCGTTTTCTCAAAGTCGTGAAATGGTTTGCCATCGGCAGTGTGCTGCTGGTGCTGCTGTTTCGTGTCGTCCCGCCACCGTTCACTGCGTTGATGGTGGAGCGCAAGGTTGAATCCTGGGTCGACGGCGAGCCGATTGACCTGCAGCGCACGTGGGTGGCGTGGGACGAGATCGCAGACGACCTGAAAGTGGCGGTGATGGCCGGTGAAGATCAGCGCTTCCCGCAGCACTGGGGCTTTGATTTTGGCGCGATTCAGGCGGCGTTGCTGCACAACGAGCGCGGCGGTTCGATTCGCGGCGCCAGTACCTTGAGCCAACAAGTGTCGAAGAACCTGTTCCTGTGGACCGGCCGCAGTTACTTGCGCAAAGGCCTGGAGGCCTGGTTCACCGGGTTGATCGAGATACTTTGGCCCAAGCAGCGGATTCTTGAGGTGTACCTCAACAGCGTGGAATGGGATGAAGGTGTGTTTGGCGCCGAAGCGGCGGCGCGGCATCACTTTGGGGTCAGTGCCAAGGCGCTTTCGCGCCAGCAGGCCAGCTACTTGGCCGCAGTGTTGCCGAACCCACGGGTGTGGAGTGCCAGCCATCCGACGGCGTATGTGGCGCGTAGGGCGGCGTGGATTCGTCAGCAGATGAGCCAGTTGGGTGGGGATGGTTACTTGGTGGAGCTGAACAACTCACGCAAGGCTCCGTGGGCTGACTGACACAACATAGAAACAAATGTGGGAGCGGGCTTGCTCGCGAAAGCGGTGTTTCAGTCAACATTTCCGGTGACTGACACTCCGTTTTCGCGAGCAAGCCCGCTCCCACATTCGATCGCGTTGTTTTCGAACTCTGCGTTTTAGGCGGCGATCGACAACTTCAGCTTGTTCATCGCGCTTTTCTCAAGCTGACGAATCCGCTCGGCCGACACGTTGTACTTCTGCGCCAGGTCGTGCAGCGTGGCTTTTTCTTCTGCCAGCCAGCGCTGGTAGAGGATGTCACGGCTGCGGTCGTCCAGCACTTCAAGCGCTTCGTGCAGGTTGTGGTTGGAATTATCGCTCCAGTCAGCGTCTTCCAGTTGACGGGCCGGGTCGTACCGGTGGTCTTCCAGGTAGTTGGCTGGCGATTGGAAGGCGCTGTCGTCGTCCGCTTCGGCGGCCGGGTCAAAGGCCATGTCATGGCCGGTCAGGCGGCTTTCCATCTCGCGCACTTCACGCGGCTCCACACCGAGGCTTTCGGCCACACGGTGGACTTCCTCGTTGTTCAGCCACGCCAGGCGTTTCTTCTGGCTGCGCAGGTTGAAGAACAGCTTGCGCTGAGCCTTGGTGGTCGCGACTTTCACAATGCGCCAGTTGCGCAGGATGAACTCGTGAATTTCCGCCTTGATCCAGTGCACAGCAAACGACACCAGGCGCACGCCCATCTCAGGGTTAAAGCGCTTTACAGCCTTCATCAGGCCGACGTTGCCTTCCTGAATAAGGTCAGCCTGGGCCAGGCCGTAGCCGCTATAGCTACGGGCGATATGTACGACAAAACGCAGGTGGGCGAGCACCATCTGCCGAGCCGCCCCCAAATCCTGCTCATAATAGAGACTCTCGGCCAGTTCACGCTCCTGCTCCGGCGTCAGCAATGGAATGCTGTTGACCGTGTGCACATAGGCTTCCAGGTTTGCACCCGGGACCAAGGCATAGACAGGTTGCATAGAAGTGGTCATACGAAAAAACCTCCGACTCACATAACTCGTGCAGTTCAGCACTGCGAAAATTGACCGGGAACCGTAGGACAAGTTCCCTAAACCACTGATACGGTCAATACAAACGAAACCACATTAATCTGACATTAACTACTTCGGCGCCAGCTCACGTAAATGACGAGCGACCGCAATCCAAGCACCGATATACCCCAACAATACCGCGCCAAGCAAGAGTGACAAACCATCGGCAACCGGCACGCCGGCCAGGGCGAAATCGCTGCCGTACAAGCCGGCAAGCCCAACCACCGCGTCGTTCAGCCAGTCCAGGCCAAACGCCAGTACGCCCCAGGACAAAATCCCGGCACCGAAGCCATAAAGCGCGCCCATATACAGAAAAGGACGACGCACATAGCTGTCCGTGCCGCCGACCAGTTTAATCACTTCTATCTCGGTGCGACGGTTTTCAATATGAAGACGAATGGTATTACCTATCACCAAAAGTAATGCAGACACCAACAATACTGTCAGGCCGAACACAAAGCGGTCACCCAGCTTGAGAATCGCGGCCAGGCGTTCTACCCAGACTAGATCAAGTTGCGCCTGTTGTACCTTGGGCATCTCTGCGAGTTTTTGTCGCAGGGCTTCAAGTGCGGGCTTGTCGACTTCGTTCGGCGTCACCAACACCACGCCCGGCAGCGGGTTCTGCGGCAACTCCTTGAGCGCCTCGCCCAGGCCCGATTGCTGCTGGAACTCCTCAAGGGCCTGGTCGCGGCTGATGTACTCGGCGTCTGCTACGCCCGGCAGGTTCTTGATGTCATCGCGCAGGCTCTCGCCATCTTTGGCGCTGGCGTCGAGGTTCAGGTACAGGGAAATCTGCGCCGCACGCTGCCAGGAACCGCCCAGGCGCTCGACATTATTAAGCAGCAGCGACAAACCCATGGGCAGGCTCAGCGCTACAGCCATCACCAGGCAAGTGAAAAAGCTGCCGATGGGCTGTTTACCCAGGCGGCGCAGGCTATCGAGCAGGCTCGCGCGGTGGCTTTCGATCCAGGCGCGCAACAGCGTGCTGAAATCCGGGCCGTCGTCTTCGTCGCGTTTTTTCTTCTGCGGTTGCGGGTCGGCGGCTTTGGGCGCCACGCGCTCGGAAACTTTAGGGCTGCGTGTTGCACTCATACGCCAGCCTCCCCGTCACCGATCAGGCGGCCACGTTGCAGGGTCAGCATGCGGTGGCGCATGCGCGCGATCAGCGCCAGGTCGTGGCTGGCGATCAGCACGCTGGTGCCCAGGCGGTTGATGTCTTCGAACACGCCCATGATCTCGGCCGCCAGGCGCGGGTCGAGGTTACCGGTCGGTTCGTCCGCCAGCAGCAAGGCTGGGCGGTGGACGATGGCGCGGGCGATGCCGACGCGCTGTTGCTGGCCGGTGGACAGGTCGCCGGGGTACAGATCGGTTTTATCCGACAGCGCCACGCGCTCCAGGGCCGAATCCACCCGCTTGACGATCTCCGCCTTGGACAGCCCGAGGATCTGCAACGGCAACGCAATGTTATTGAACACCGTGCGATCGAACAGCAACTGGTGGTTCTGGAACACCACGCCGATCTGACGGCGCAGGAACGGAATCTGTGCATTGCTGATGGTGGCCAGGTCCTGGCCTGCCAGCAGCAACTTGCCGGTGGTCGGGCGTTCCATGGCCAACAACAGGCGCAACAAGGTACTTTTGCCCGCGCCCGAGTGACCGGTCACGAACAAGAACTCGCCGCGACGCACTCGAAAGCTCAGCTCATGCAAGCCTACATGGCCATTGGCGTAGCGTTTACCGACCTGTTCGAATCGAATCATGAACGCTCCCGCTCGGCAAAGAGTGCCTGTACAAAGGGTTCGGCTTCAAAGGTGCGCAGGTCGTCGATGCCTTCACCGACGCCGATGTAACGAATCGGCAACCCGAACTGTTTAGCCAGGGCGAAGATCACGCCGCCTTTGGCCGTGCCGTCGAGCTTAGTCAATGCCAGGCCGGTGAGTTGTACCGTCTGGTTGAATTGTTTGGCCTGGCTGATGGCGTTCTGGCCGGTGCCGGCGTCGAGCACCAGCAACACTTCGTGCGGTGCGTCGGCGTCGAGCTTGCTGATCACGCGGCGCACTTTCTTCAACTCTTCCATCAAGTTGTCTTTGGTGTGCAGGCGACCGGCGGTATCGGCGATCAGCACGTCGATATTGCGCGCCTTGGCAGCTTGCACAGCATCGAAGATCACCGAGGCGGAGTCGGCACCGGTGTGCTGGGCGATCACCGGGATCTTGTTACGCTCACCCCAGACCTGCAGCTGCTCCACGGCAGCGGCGCGGAAGGTGTCGCCGGCGGCGAGCATGACTTTCTTGCCTTCCAACTGCAGCTTTTTGGCCAGCTTGCCGATGGTGGTGGTTTTGCCGGCGCCATTGACACCGACAACCAGGATCACAAACGGCTTGTTCGGGGTGATCACCAGCGGCGCTTCCACGGGTTTGAGCATTGCCGCCAGCTCAGCCTGCAGGGACTTGTAGAGGGCGTCGGCGTCGGTCAGCTGTTTACGCGCGACCTTCTGAGTCAGGCTCTGGATGATGACGGCGGTGGCTTCAACGCCCACGTCGGCAGTCAGCAGGCGGGTTTCGATGTCTTCCAGCAGCTCATCATCGATGACTTTCTTACCCAGGAACAGGCTGGCCATGCCTTCGCCGATGCTGGCGCTGGTCTTGCTCAGGCCTTGCTTGAGGCGGGCGAAGAAGCCGGTTTTGCTGGTTTCTGTGGCAGCGGTGACCGGCTCTTGTTCGACAGGCGGCTCGACAACGGCAGGCGCGGCAACGACGACAGGGACAGGTGTCGGCTCAACAACGACCGGCGCCGGCACTTCGACGACCGGCGGCGCTTGGACCACTACTTCCACTGGCTCAACCACAGCCGGAATCGGCGGCGCCATGTGTTCGGCCTGCACATCCTCAACCAACGCCACGGGCTCTTCGGCCACCGGCAGTTCCAGCCACGGCTTGTGCTCTGGCTCTGGCTCAACTTCAGCCACTGGCTGTAACACAGGTTCAGCCATCGGCAAAATCACCGGCGCCGGGGTTTCAGCCACCGGTTCGGCTTCTACTATGGGCTCAGGAATCGGCTCAGGAATCGGCTCAGGCTGAACCTGCGGCTGTTCGACGACGGTTTCCTGCGGCTTTTTGCGCAGCCATCCGAACAGGCCTTTTTTCTCGCCAGCCGCAGCTGGGCTCTTCTTGTCGTCGTTGGAACCAAACATGGAGGACGGCTATCTCAAAGTAGCGATGCGCCAGGGCGCCTCGGTAAATAAATTCGATGCAGAACAGACTGCTTTAACGCTCGCTTGTTCATGCGCAACATTTTGTAAGGCGTAAATAAAGGCCTCAACAAATCGTTTCAATAAAGGACTGAAGCGATAACATCGGCGAAAAACGGAAGATTGTCGGGGAAAAACACCCTGCACCGCCACTTTCCTACGACTGGATCCGGGACATGATTACCGCCATGGTGGCCGTGTCCAAATCGGATCAGTATCCTAGGGCGTGTCATTCCTCATTACCAGTACCGCGTTGTCGCCTAAAAGCTAGCCAGGCAAGGCGCAGGCCGCCGGGAATGTGCTTCCCTTGCCAAGGCCTGCAACGCAGCCTGGCTAGCTTTTAGGCACAACCCGAAGGGCCGGGCCTGCTAGTGTGCAGGGCTGCGTTACTCGGAGCTTATTTGGAAAAACCAAATCGCGCTCCTCGCCCCTTGCCCTGCACACTAGCAGGCTCCGGCGCGGTACTGGTAATGAGGAATGACACGCCCTAACCTCCTCGCCCGCCGACGCTAAGACCAAGCGGGCAGCCCAACAGGTTTAAAAACGAATGAATGCTCTAGCCCGCCGCGCTGCAGGCCTGCTGTTCAGTACAGTTTGTCTGCCCCTTTCAGCTTTGGCTGCCGACCCCCAACCCACCCATGAATTCACCCTGGATAACGGCCTTAAAGTGGTCGTGCGCGAAGATCATCGCGCGCCGGTGGTGGTTTCCCAGGTCTGGTACAAGGTTGGTTCGAGCTACGAAACACCCGGCCAGACCGGTTTGTCCCACGCGTTGGAACACATGATGTTCAAGGGCAGCGCCAAAGTCGGCCCCGGCGAAGCCTCGCTGATCCTGCGCGACCTGGGCGCCGAAGAAAACGCCTTCACCAGCGATGACTACACCGCCTACTACCAAGTGCTGGCCCGTGACCGCCTGGGCGTCGCCTTCGAGCTGGAAGCCGACCGCATGGCCAGCCTGCGCCTGCCGGCCGATGAGTTCAGCCGCGAGATCGAGGTGATCAAGGAAGAGCGCCGCCTGCGCACCGACGATAACCCGATGTCCAAGGCCTACGAGCGTTTCAAGGCCATGGCCTACCCGGCCAGCGGCTACCACACGCCGACCATCGGCTGGATGGCGGACCTGGAGCGCATGAAAGTCGAAGAGCTGCGCCACTGGTATCAATCCTGGTATGTGCCGAACAACGCCACGCTGGTGGTGGTCGGCGACGTGACTCCGGACCAGGTAAAGAACCTGGCCCAGCGTTACTTCGGCCCAATCCCCAAGCGTGACGTGCCCCCCGCGAAAATCCCGCTGGAACTCGCCGAACCCGGCGAACGCCTGCTGACCCTGCACGTGCAGACCCAACTGCCTAGCGTCATCCTCGGTTTCAACGTGCCTGGCTTGGCCACCGCCGAAGATAAGCGCTCGGTACAAGCCCTGCGCCTGCTCTCGGCCTTGCTCGACGGCGGCTACAGCGCGCGTATTTCGGAGCAACTGGAGCGCGGTGAAGAGCTGGTATCCGCCGCCTCCACCAGCTACGACGCCTACACCCGGGGTGACAGCCTGTTCACCCTGACGGCCACGCCGAATCAGCAGAAGAAAAAGACCATTGCCCAAGCCGAAGCCGGCCTGTGGCGCCTGCTGGATGAGTTGAAAGCCAAACCGCCGACCACCGAAGAGCTCGAGCGCATCCGCGCCCAAGTCATTGCCGGCGTGGTTTACCAGCGTGACTCCATCACCAGCCAGGCCACGGCTATCGGCTCCCTGGAAACCGTCGGCCTGTCCTGGAAACTGATGGACACCGAGCTTGCCGACCTGCAAAGCGTAACCCCGGAAGATATCCAGAAAGCCGCACGTACTTATTTCACCCGCGAACGTTTGAGCGTCGCCCATGTTTTGCCTGAGGAGACCGCTCATGAGTGATCGCAAAAGCAGCCGCCTGATCCTGCCCGCCCTGATCGCCGTCACCGTGATCGCTGCCGGCGCCGTGTACTTGTTGCGCCCGAGCGAATCCGTCGCCAGCCAGGCGCTGGATAAAGCTGAATCGGCCAACAAGCTGCAATCCCTGGCGGAACTGGACGGCAAGGCGCCGACCAACCGCAAGCTCGACGTGCAAACCTGGACCACCGCCGAAGGCGCCAAGGTGCTGTTCGTCGAAGCCCATGAGTTGCCGATGTTCGACATGCGCATCCTGTTCGCCGCCGGCAGCAGCCAGGACGGCAACACACCCGGCGTGGCCCTGCTGACCAACGCCATGCTCAACGAAGGTGTGCCGGGCAAAGATGTCAGCCAAATCGCCAGCGGCTTTGAAGGCCTGGGTGCCGACTTCGGCAATGGCGCTTACCGCGACATGGCGCTGGTGTCCCTGCGCAGCCTGAGCGACAGCGACAAACGCGACGCGGCCCTCACCCTGTTTGACGACGTGATCGGCAAGCCGACCTTCCCGGCCGACTCCCTGGCGCGGATCAAGAACCAGATCCTTGCCGGTTTTGAATACCAGAAACAGAACCCGGCCAAGCTGGCCAGCCTTGAGCTGTTCAAGCGCGTGTACGGTGACCACCCTTACGCTCACCCGAGCGAAGGCACGCCAGAGAGCGTTCCGAAGATCACCCTCGCGCAACTGCAGGCGTTCCACGCCAAGGCGTATGCGGCGGGCAACGCGGTGATTGCAGTGGTCGGCGACCTTACTCGCGCCGAGGCCGAGGCTATGACCGCCAAGGTCTCCGCGTCACTGCCTAAAGGCCCGGCCCTGGCGAAAATCGCCCAGCCGACCGAACCGAAGGCTGGCCTGAGCCATATCGAGTTCCCGTCCAAGCAAACGCACTTGCTGTTCGCGCAACTGGGCATCGACCGCGCCGACCCGGACTATGCAGCCTTGTCGCTGGGCAACCAGATCCTCGGCGGCGGCGGCTTCGGCACCCGTTTGATGAGCGAAGTGCGCGAAAAGCGCGGCCTGACCTACGGCGTGTACTCCGGCTTCTCGCCGATGCAGGTACGCGGCCCGTTCATGATCAACCTGCAAACCCGCGCCGAAATGAGCGGCGGCACCCTGCGCCTGGTGGAAGACGTGCTGGCCGACTACCTCAAGACCGGCCCGACGCAAAAGGAACTGGACGACGCCAAGCGTGAGCTGGCCGGCAGCTTCCCGCTGTCCACCGCGAGCAACGCCGATATCGCCGGGCAGCTGGGCGCCATGGGTTTCTACAACCTGCCGCTGAGTTATCTGGAAGATTTCATGAAACAATCCCAGGCCCTGACCGTAGAGCAGGTCAAGGCTGCAATGAATAAACACTTGAGCGCCGACAAGATGGTCATCGTGACCGCCGGCCCGACGATTGCGCAAAAGCCACTACCGCCCCCCACTGATAAACCTGCCGAGCAGCCGCTCGGGGTTCCGGAGCATTAATGGCCAGTTCATCTCGCCCAAAAAAACCTGTCCACAACGTGCATAACGGTGTGGGCCAGCTGCGCATCATTGGCGGCGAATGGGGCAGCCGCAAGCTGAGCTTCCCCGATGTCGTAGGCCTGCGCCCGACGCCGGACCGTGTGCGCGAAACCCTGTTCAACTGGCTCGCGCCGTACATCGGCGGGGCCAAGGTGCTGGACCCGTTTGCCGGCAGTGGCGCGCTGTTCCTGGAGGCGTTGTCCCGTGGCGCGGCCCAGGGCCAGGCGTTGGATGCCAGCAATGTGGCGGTGTCCAGCCTCAAGGAACACCTGGGCACGCTGCGTTGCACCACCGGCCAGGTACAAACCGCCGACGCGCTGCGCTACCTGGAAACCCAGGCGGCCACCGAATACGACGTGGTGTTTCTTGACCCGCCGTTCAACCAGAACCTGTTGCCGACTGTGTGTGCGTTGCTGGAAGAACGCCAATGGCTGGCAGCGGATTCGTGGATCTACACTGAAAGCGAGACCGCACCGTCTACGCTCGGCCTGCCGGGCAGCTGGCGCCTGCACCGGGAGCAGAAATCCGGTCGGGTGTATTACGCGTTGTGGCATCGGTTGGTCGAAAGCGCTGCTTAATCTTTCAGCCTGACTCCAATTGTGGCGAGGGAGCTTGCTCCCGCTGGGCTGCGAAGCAGCCCCAAAACCTGCAACAGTGTTCTGACTGAATAAGTGCGGTGTTCTTGTTAGGGCTGCTGCGCAGCCCAGCGCGAGCAAGCTCGCTCGCCACAGTGAGTTCGCTTGCTACCGAGAGTGACATGACCCCTTCTTCCGACCTGTTCAAACCCGCCTTCGGTCTCGGCAACCCCCATTTGCAAACGCTGTGGGGGCCGCTGTGGCGCCCCACCACGCATCTCGAACGCCAACGCGAACGCCTGTGGCTGGACGACGGCGACTTCCTCGACCTCGACTGGCATGGCCCCCATGACGCGCAAGCGCCGTTGGTGCTGGTGCTGCATGGGCTGACCGGTTCATCCAACTCGCCCTACGTGGCAGGGCTGCAAAAAGTCCTCGCCGCCCAAGGTTGGGCCAGCGCAGCGTTGAATTGGCGCGGCTGCTCGGGCGAGCCAAACCTCTTGGCGCGCAGTTACCATTCGGGCGCCAGCGAAGACCTCGCGGCGGCGATTGCCCATTTGCGCGCCAAGCGGCCGTTGGCGCCGCTGTATGCCGTGGGTTATTCGCTGGGGGGCAATGTGCTGCTCAAGCACTTGGGGGAAACCGGCATAGCCTGTGGGTTGCAAGGCGCGGCGGCGGTATCGGTGCCGTTTCGGCTGGATCAATGTGCGGACCGTATCGGGCTGGGGTTTTCGCGGGTTTATCAAAAGCACTTTATGCGCGAAATGTTGGCGTATATCCGCGTCAAACAAAGCCGTTTTTTACTGGATGGCCGAGCGGACGGGCTCAAAGCCCTTGAGGCGCTTGGCTCGCTGGAGAAGATGCGCACGTTCTGGGACTTCGACGGGCGGGTGACGGCGCCACTGCACGGCTTCCTCAGCGCCGAGGACTATTACCGTCGTGCCTCGAGCCGATATTACTTGGGTGAAATTCGCACGCCCACGCTGATTATCCAGGCCGCGGATGACCCGTTTGTGTTCGCGCATAGTTTGCCGGAGGCCAGCGAACTGTCGGACTGCACCGAGTTCGAGTTGGTGGCCAAGGGTGGGCACGTGGGGTTTGTTGAGGGTTCGCTCAAGCGCCCTAGTTACTACCTGGAACGCCGAATCCCACAATGGTTACTGACACAACACGGTTAAAACTGTGGGAGCGGGCTTGCTCGCGAAGGCGGTGGTTCAGCCAATGAAGTGTCGACTGACGCTACGCCTTCGCGAGCAAGCCCGCTCCCACAGTTTGATTGGGTTTGCAGGCCAGGCAAATCAGTCGCCCGTCGCAATTCCTCGCGCAGGATCAGTAATCCACTCGCTCCACGACCCCGCATACAGCTTGCCCAACGGGTAACCCGCAAGGCTCAGGGCGAACAGGTTGTGGCACGCTGTCACGCCCGAACCGCAGTACGCCACCAGCTCATCCGGCGAACGGCCCCGCAACTGCGTGGCGAAACGCTGCTTAAGCTGTTCGGCCGGCAGGAAGCGGCCATCACTGCCCAGGTTTTCATTGAACGCCGCACATTGCGCGCCAGGAATATGCCCGGCAATCGGGTCGATGGGCTCCACGTCGCCACGGAAACGCGGCTGGGCGCGGGCATCGATCAAGGTCATGCCCGGTTCGCCCAGGCGTTTTTGCAGGTGTTCGGCGTCCAGCAGCAGGTGATTGTCCGGCGCTCCGACAAACATTCCCGGCTCAACCACTGGCCCATCCAGGCTCAAAGGGAAGCCGGCTGCGTGCCAGGCCTTGAGGCCACCGTCCAGAATAAACACGCCATCACGCTTGCCCAGCCAGGCCAGCAGCCACCAGGCGCGGGCGGCATAGGCAGCGGGGCCGTCGTCATACAGCACGATATCGGTGTCGGCATTGATGCCCCAGGCACGCAATTGCTCAGTGAACGTGTGCGCAACTGGCAATGGGTGCCGGCCGGTCACGCCTTTGGTCACCGGACCGCTGAGGTGGCGTTCCAGGTCAGCGTATTGCGCGCCTTCGATATGCCCTTCGGCATAGCTGCAAAGCCCGTAGTCCGGGTCTTCCAGGGCAAAGCGGCAATCCAGGATTACCAACCTGCCGGCCTTCTGGCGCTCGGCGAGTTGCTGGGGGCTGATCAGTTGGGCAAGCGGCATGACGGACTCCTGTGAACAGTTTCGGGAAAGGTCCTACTTCACTTCTTCCAGTGCCTGGTTCAACGGCACATAAAACTCTTTGAACAGCGCATCCACCGCCTCTTTCGCCTGAGGTGTGACAAACCCCGCCTCCAGCACCAGCACCTGATACACCCCGCGCTTGATCGCCTCAGCGCTCAAATGGGTGGAGTTTTCATTGGTGGTGCACAAAAAACGCACCCACGAAGTGAGGATGATCCAGGCATTGAGGGTCAGGGCCTCGGTTTGTACCGGGTCCATAGTGAGAATGCCCGCATCCACAAACCCCTGATAGATGGCGCCGCCTTGGATCAGGCAGCGCTGGGAAAACCGCCGGTAACCGGTGGCCAGTTCCGGGTCGCTTTCCAGCAGGTGTTCGAGGTCGCGGTGCAAAAAGCGGTAGCGCCACATGCCAGCCAACACGGCCTGCAAGTAGAAGCGCTTGTCTTCGACGGTGACGGCGCGGCCTTGGGGCGGGCGCAGGAAACTGTCCACCAGGGCTTCATATTCGCGAAACAGCACGGCGATGATCGCCTGCTTGTTGGGGAAGTGGTAGTACAGGTTGCCCGGGGAAATTTCCATATGGGCGGCAATATGGTTGGTGCTGACGCTGCGCTCGCCCTGCTGGTTAAAAAGCTCCAGGCTGGTTTGCACAATGCGCTCGCTGGTCTTTACTCGTGGTGCCATAGGGGATCAGCTTCTATACACGTGATGGGGCATCTTACGGCCTATCCTTGTTTGGATAAATCCGCATGTTGCTGCAATGACATTTGACAATTTAGAGCAATGACTCTAAAAATCCAGGCAGACCTATAACAATTGGGAACTGCGCCATGTCTGCCACCATTGCCTATCTGCAAGATTCCCAGGCGCTGGATCAACTCCAGGACCTGTTCGACGCCCAGCGCCGCGCTTATGCCGCCAACCCGATGCCACCGGCCGCGCAGCGCCAGCAATGGCTCAAGGCCTTGCGCGACGTGCTCAGCGACGAACGCGAGGGGTTGATCAGCGCGATCAGCCAAGACTTCAGCCACCGCAGCGCAGACGAAACCCTGTTCGCCGAACTGATGCCCAGCCTGCATGGCATTCACTACGCCAGCAAACACCTTAAAGGCTGGATGAAACCTTCCCGCCGCGCCGTAGGCATTGCCTTCCAACCCGCGTCGGCCAAAGTCATCTATCAACCGCTGGGCGTGGTCGGGGTGATCGTGCCGTGGAACTACCCGCTGTATTTGGCCATTGGCCCGCTGGTCGGCGCTTTGGCGGCGGGCAACCGGGTGATGCTCAAGCTCAGCGAGTCCACGCCCGCCACGGGTGAATTGCTCAAGGCACTACTGGCGAAAATCTTCCCCGAAGACTTGGTGTGCGTACTGCTGGGTGAAGCCGAAGTGGGCATGGCGTTTTCCAAGCTGCGCTTCGACCACCTGCTGTTTACCGGCGCCACCAGCATCGGCAAGCACGTGATGCGCGCCGCTGCCGAGCACCTCACGCCGGTAACGCTGGAGCTGGGCGGCAAGTCGCCGGCCATCGTTTCCGCCGACGTGCCGCTCAAGGACGCCGCCGAGCGCATCGCCTTCGGCAAATGCCTGAATGCCGGGCAAACCTGCGTGGCGCCGGACTACGTGCTGGTGCCGGAAGACCGCGTCGAGGGGTTCGTCGAGGCCTACAGCAAGGCGGTTCGCAGGTTCTATCCGACCCTGGCCGACAACCCGGACTACACCGCCATCATTAATGAGCGGCAACAGGCTCGGCTGAATGCCTACGTCAAGGACGCCACCGACAAAGGCGCCACCCTGATTGCGCTTTACGATCAGGGCCAGGCACGGCGTATGGCCCACAGCCTGTTGCTGAATGTCAGCGATGAAATGACCGTGATGCAGGACGAAATCTTCGGCCCGGTGCTGCCGATCGTGCCGTATCGCGGCATCGACCAGGCGTTTGCCTACATCAGCCAGCGCCCTCGCCCATTGGCCCTGTATTACTTTGGCTACAACAAGCGCGAACAAAACCGCGTACTCCACGAGACCCACTCCGGCGGTGTGTGCCTGAACGACACCTTGCTGCATGTGGCCCAGGACGACATGCCCTTCGGCGGCATCGGCCCTTCGGGCATGGGCCACTACCACGGCCACGAAGGGTTCCTCACCTTCAGCAAGGCCAAGGGTGTGCTGGTGAAACAGCGCCTGAATGCGGCGAAGTTGATCTACCCGCCCTACGGCAAGTCGATCCAAAAGTTGATTCAAAAGCTGTTTGTTCGCTGATTCCGCCACTCTCGGGATAACAATAACAATGAACCCCAGCCTGACTGAAACACCTGCGCTGTCGCGGCGCGGCGTCCTCAAAATCGGCCTGTGCGCCAGCGCTTTCCTGGCCACCGCCGGGCTCGGCGCCAGCCTCAGCGGCTGCTCCAGCAGCACCCCGGCCAGCGGCTTTGCCATGCTGCGTAGCAGTGACTTGCCGTTCTTGCGCGCGGTGATCCCGGTGCTGCTCGAAGGCGCGGCCAGTGCCCAGGAAGTGGTCGCCGGGATCGAAGACACCCTGAAAAAGCTCGACTACAGCCTGCAGCACCTGTCACCGGAGATGTTCAAGCTCACCCAGCAGCTGTTCGACGTATTGAGCATGGGCATCACCCGTGGCCCGTTGACCGGTATCTGGGGCCGTTGGGAAAACGCCAGCAGTGAGCAGATCGGCAACTTCCTGCACCGCTGGGAAAACAGCTACCTGAACTTGCTGCGCATGGGCCAGGGCTCGCTGCTCAAGCTGGTGATCATGGCGTGGTACTTGCGCCCAGAGTCCTGGGCGCATTGCGGCTATCCCGGCCCACCCAAAATCTAGCCCTGATAACCCAATCGAAAATGTGTGGCTTGCCAGCGCCCACATTGGTTGCAACTTCGTACAAAAATAAGAGTGCACACCTATGCCCGTACCCGATCTGTTCCGCGACGGCCTGGCCCGCGGCTGGAAAACCCACAATGGCGCAGCGCTAGACAGCGACCTGACCCTGGAAGCCGACGTGGTGATCATCGGCAGCGGCGCCGGTGGCGGCACCACCGCCGAAATCCTCAGCGCCGCCGGTTACAAGGTGCTGCTGATCGAAGAGGGCCCGCTCAAGACCAGCAGCGACTTCAAGCTGCTCGAAGACGAGGCCTACGCCAGCCTGTACCAGGAAGGCATTGGCCGCATGAGCAAGGACGGCGCGATCACCATCCTGCAAGGCCGTGCCGTAGGTGGCACCACGCTGATCAACTGGACGTCGAGCTTTCGTACGCCCGACGCCACTCTTTCCCACTGGGCCAGTGAATACGCGGTAAAAGGCCACAGCAGCGCCGAGATGGCGCCATGGTTCGAGAAGATGGAGCAGCGCCTGGGCATTGCCCCATGGGCCATTCCACCGAATGCCAACAACGATGTGATCCGCAAAGGCTGTGAAAAACTCGGTTACAGCTGGCACGTGATCCCGCGTAACGTGCGGGGCTGCTTCAACCTGGGCTACTGCGGCATGGGTTGCCCGGTCAACGCCAAGCAATCGATGCTGGTGACCACCATCCCGTCCACGCTGGAGAAAGGCGGCGAGCTGCTGTATCTGGCCCGCGCTGAACGCCTCAAGTACAGCGGCGACACCATCAGCAGCCTGGAATGCGTGGCGATGGACGAACGCTGCGTGGCACCGACCGGGCGCAAGATCACGGTCAAGGCCAAGCATTACGTGCTGTCGGGCGGCGGTATCAACAGCCCGGCACTGCTGATGCGTTCGGACGCGCCCGACCCGCATTCGCGCGTGGGCAAGCGCACATTCCTGCATCTGGTGAATTTTTCCGCCGGGCAGTTCGACGAAGTCATCAACCCGTTCTACGGCGCGCCGCAGTCGATCTACTCCGACCACTTCCAATGGCTGGACGGCACCACCGGCAAAATGTCCTACAAGCTGGAGGCACCGCCCTTACACCCGGGATTGGCCAGCACTTTGTTCGGCGGCTACGGCACCGGCAACGCACTGGACATGAGCCAACTGCCCCACACCCACGCCATGCTCGCGCTGCTGCGCGACGGTTTCCACCCCGACAGCCCAGGCGGCACCGTGGATTTGCGCGGGGACGGCACGCCGGTGCTGGATTATCAGGTATCACCCTACGCCTGGGATGGCCTGCGCCGCGCCTTCCACAGCATGGCCGAGATTCAGTTCGCGGCGGGCGCCAAGTCGGTCAAGCCGCTGCACCACGATGCACGTTACGTGAGCACCTTGGCCGAGGCACGCAGCCTGATTGACGGCTTGAGCCTGGAATTGCATCGAACCACGCTGGGCAGCGCCCATGTGATGGGCGGTTGTGCCATGGGTGAAGACCCGAAAAACGCAGTGGCCGACAGCCTCGGTCGCCATCACCAGTTGCGCAACCTGTCGATCCACGACGGCTCGTTATTCCCCACCAGCATTGGGGCTAACCCGCAATTGTCGGTGTATGGATTAACCGCGCAACTGGCGACAGCCTTGGCCGAACGTCTGAAAACAGCGTGAAAAAATGGGGTATTCGCGGTGTCTATACGGCTTTCTTATGCATAAGTTGACTTGGCCGACCGGGATGGCTGCGATACCATCCGGTTCCCCAACGGACTCCGCCAGGACGACGCGATGAACCGAGTGTTGTACCCAGGTACTTTCGACCCGATTACCAAAGGCCATGGCGATTTGGTCGAGCGCGCCTCTCGCCTGTTCGACCATGTGATCATCGCGGTCGCTGCCAGCCCCAAGAAAAACCCGCTGTTTCCCCTGGAACAGCGCGTGGAGCTGGCGCGTGAGGTCACCAAGCACCTGCCCAACGTAGAAGTGGTGGGTTTCTCGACCTTGCTGGCGCACTTCGCCAAAGAGCAGAACGCCAATGTGTTCTTGCGTGGCCTGCGTGCGGTGTCGGACTTCGAGTACGAATTCCAGCTGGCCAATATGAACCGCCAACTGGCGCCGGACGTTGAAAGCCTGTTCCTCACGCCGTCGGAGCGTTATTCGTTCATTTCCTCGACGTTGGTTCGCGAAATCGCCGCTTTGGGCGGAGATATCACCAAGTTCGTGCACCCGGCTGTCGCAGATGCGCTGACCCTACGCTTCAAGAAGTAAGCTCAATGTGGCGAGGGAGCTTGCTCCCGCTGGACTGCGCAGCAGTCCCCATCTTTTCCAGCAGAGTGGGGCCACTTCGCGCCCCAGCGGGAGCAAGCTCCCTCGCCACCGAGACTGCGAACGACATTCGGGCTTGCCACACGCTCGCACTGCGGGCGCCAATGCGGCACAATTGTGCGCATTAGTTTTTCAGATGCCCTGGCTGACAGCCCTGGCAGGAGTTTCCATGTCCCTGATCATCACCGACGATTGCATCAACTGCGACGTCTGCGAACCCGAGTGCCCGAACGCTGCGATTTCCCAGGGCGAAGAGATCTACGTGATCGACCCCAACCTGTGCACCCAGTGCGTCGGCCACTACGACGAGCCTCAATGCCAGCAAGTGTGCCCGGTGGATTGCATTCCACTGGACGAGGCACACCCTGAGACTGAAGAGCAGTTGATGGAGAAGTACCGGTTGATTACCGGTAAGGCCTGAGCCTCTTTAGTGGCTGTTGGGGCCTCTTCGCGAGCAAGCCCGCTCCCACAGTTGACCGAGTTCCACCATAAGAATGCGGTCGAAGGTGGGAGCGGGCTTGCTCGCGAAGGCGGCAACAGCCATCACATAGCATTCAGCTCTGGCACTTAGGGCAAAACACACTCGCCCGCTGCCCCAGCACCACGTTGCGCAACTCCGCACCGCACACCTTGCACCCCTCGCCGCCCCGGCCGTAGACGAACAACTCCTGCTGGAAATACCCCGGCTGCCCGTCACCCCCGATAAAGTCCCGCAGCGTGGTGCCGCCACGTTCGATGGCGGCCGCCAGCACGCGTTTGATCTCAATCGCCAGCTTCAGGTAACGACCGCGTGAAATACCGCCAGCGGCGCGACGCGGATCAATCCCGGCGGCAAACAGCGCCTCCGTCGCATAGATATTGCCCACGCCCACCACCACCGCGTTGTCCATGATGAACGGCTTCACCGCCACTGACTTGCCACGGGACAACTGGAACAGCCGCTCACCATCAAACAGGTCAGTCAACGGCTCCGGGCCCAGGCGAATCAGCAACTCGTGATTGTGCGGGTCCTGGCTCCACAGCATCGCGCCGAAGCGCCGTGGGTCGGTGTAGCGCAGGGCCATGCCGGACTCCAGCTCGATGTCCACATGCTCATGTTTGGCCGCCGGCAGGCCGACCTCCACCAGACGCAGATTACCCGACATGCCCAAGTGGCTGATCAGCGTGCCCACTTCGGCATTGATCAACAGGTACTTGGCCCGCCGTTCCACCAGCACGATGCGCTGCCCGGACAGGCGCACATCAAGGTCTTCCGGGATCGGCCAGCGCAGGCGCCGCTCACGCACCACCACGCGGCTGACACGCTGGCCTTCCAAATGCGGCGCAATCCCGCGTCGGGTGGTTTCGACTTCTGGTAACTCGGGCATGTGTACCTCGTGAAGAAAGGGTCAGTGCGCGCCCAGTTCGCGGATCGACAACTTCATGCTTTCGAAGTCGTAGTCCGACAGGCCCACGTAATCCAGCACCAGATGGCCGATGGCATTCCACTCATGGTCCACGGTCTGGTTGCCCAGCACGCGATAGGACGAGCAGATGTGCTCAGCCATTTTCAGGATCGCCAGCAGGTTTTTCAGTTGCGGATTACGCGACGACTCATCGCTGAAAATCGCCAGGGCGTTGTGGTGGTTGGCGATAGCGTCGGTCACATGCTCCGGCAGGCGCCAGGATTTGGCGGTGTAATAACCCACCACGGCATGGTTGGTGTTGAACGCATTGTTCTCGGTATCGACTACGCGGCAGTCGGCACCAGCATTGGCGTAGGCCTCTTCGAGCACCACCATGTAATTGGGGAAGCGCTTGAGCATCAACGGCACGCCGCAATCGTGAAACAGGCCCAGGGCATACGCCTCGTCGACAGCTTGCGAGCCGGTGCGCTTGGCCAGCGTGAGGCAGGTCATGGCCACATCCTGGGCGGTGTCCCAGAAGCGGTTGAGGGTGACGATGGTGTCGTCGCTCATCTCGCCTTTGATCGACTGCGCGTTGATCAAGTTGATGATCGAGCGGCTGCCCAGCAGGTTTACCGCACGCTGGATCGAGGCGATCTTGTTGCTCAGGCCGTAATACGGCGAGTTGACGATTTTCAACAAGGCGCCAGACAGGCCTGGGTCCTGGGAAATCAACCGCGCGATCACTTCCAGGTCCGGGTCGGGCATGTACTGCTCCATCTGCAAATCCACCATGATTTGCGGTTGAGGCGGCACGCTGATGCCTTGCAGGGCCTGTTGGATCTGTTCGGCGGAAAGCTCTTGGGACATAAGTACACACTCTGGGCTAGGCGGGGATTCTAACCCTTATGAAGACTTGACCGACACCCAAATGCCGAACTGAAACCAGATCAAATGTGGGAGCGGGCTTGCTCGCGAAAGCTCGGTGTCAGTCACCGAATACAGTGGCTGATCCACCGCTTTCGCGAGCAAGCCCGCTCCCACATGTCCGGCGGCGCCGCGAATTCATGCACAACACGGTATACTCCCGCTCTTTTTTCCGGAGCGACGTCATGTCCCTGCCAAGCCTGCGTCTCAAAGCCAACGCCGATCGTCGTTTGCGCAACGGCCACCTGTGGGTCTACAGCAACGAAATCGACGTGGCAGCCACCCCACTTCACGGCTTCCAGGCGGGCGACCAGGCTATCCTGGAAGCGGCCGGCGGCAAGACCCTGGGCATCGTGGCCATGAGCCCGAACAACCTGATCTGCGCACGCCTGCTGTCGCGCGACATCAAGTTGCCTTTGGATAAGTCGCTGCTGGTGCACCGCATCAACGTCGCGCTGTCGCTGCGTGATCGCCTGTTCGACAAGCCGTTCTACCGCCTGGTGTACGGCGATTCCGACCTGCTGCCAGGCCTGGTGGTTGACCGTTTCGGCGACATCCTGGTCGTCCAGATCGCTTCGGCGACCATGGAAGCCCACAAAGAAGACGTGATCGCGGCCCTGACCCAGGTGCTCAAGCCAAGCGGCATCCTGTTCAAGAACGACTCCGCCGCGCGCGACGCCGAAGGCCTCAACCGCTACGTCGAAACCGTCTTCGGCCTAGTGCCGGAGTGGGTGGCGCTGGAAGAAAACGGCGTGAAATTCGAAGCCCCGGTGATCCAGGGCCAGAAGACCGGTTGGTTCTACGACCACCGCATGAACCGCGCCCGCATGGCCCCGTATGCCAAAGGCAAACGCGTACTCGACCTGTACAGCTACATCGGCGGCTGGGGCGTGCAAGCCGCAGCCTTCGGCGCCAGTGAAGTGTTCTGCGTCGACGCCTCCGCCTTCGCCCTCGACGGCGTGGAGCGCAACGCGGCACTGAACGGCGTTGCCGAGAAAATGACCTGCATCGAAGGCGACGTGTTCGAGGCCTTGAAAGAATTGAAAGCCAGCGAAGAACGTTTCGACGTAATCGTCGCCGACCCACCGGCCTTCATCAAACGCAAAAAAGACATGAAAAACGGCGAAGGCGCCTACCGCCGCCTGAACGAGCAAGCCATGCGCCTGCTCAGCAAAGACGGCATCCTGGTCAGCGCATCGTGCTCGATGCACCTGCCGGAAGACGACCTGCAAAACATCCTGCTGACCAGCGCCCGTCACCTGGACCGCAATATCCAGATGCTCGAACGCGGCGGCCAGGGCCCGGATCACCCGGTGCACCCGGCGATTGCCGAGACGCGCTACATCAAGAGCATTACCTGCCGGTTGCTGCCAAATAGCTAAGCTATAAGCGCAGATCAAAATGTGGGAGCGGGCTTGCTCGCGAAGGCGGTGTGTCAGTCGATGAATGTATTGACTGACACTGCGCATTCGCGAGCAAGCCAGCTCCCACATTTTTTTGCGTGGCGTGCGAAACGGTTTTGATTGAATTCCACATTTCGCAGGCTAGTATCGGTTTCTGGAATCACTCCGGAAAACAACAACAATGTCTGAGTCCTACGCCCAACCCACTGGCGACGTAAAACGCCAACAGCGCTCACGCTTCATCCTCATCACCTGCATTTCACTGATCAGCTTCTTCCCGATCAATATTCTGCTGCCCTCGTTTCCCGCGCTCGCCGCCAGGTTCGACACGCCTACGGCAGACATCGCGCTCTCCATCAGTTTATTCACGTTGGTCTTTTCGATCTCACAACTGGTCGCCGGCCCGCTGTCGGACAAATGGGGGCGCAAGGAAGTCCTGATGGGCTGCATCACGCTGTCGATCGTGGGGGCGATGGGATGCGCATTGGCGTCGAATTACCTGACCTTCCTGATGTTTCGCACGCTGCAGGCCATGGGTTGCGGGTTCTTCGTACTGGGCCACGCACTGGTGGAAGACCTGTTCGAGGAACAGGACCGAGCCCGCGTGCGCCTCTACTACATGACCCTGAGCGGCTCGTTTGTCGCGCTCTCGCCACTGATCGGCTCCTGGCTACAAACCACCTTCGATTGGCAAGGCAGCTTCTATGGTTTCGCCCTGATGGCGCTGGGCATGTTGATCCATGCGTTCTTCACCCTGGCGTCCAAGTCCGCCAGCCCGCACCGCGCGCCGGTGTCGGTCATCGGCACACTGAAAGCCGTCGCCCGCAATCGAGACTTCCTGCGCTATTGGTGGATCGCCGCGCTGGTGTTCGCCTGTTATTTCGCGTTGATCAGCGTGACACCGCTGATTTTCATGGATGAGTTGAAGCTGTCCGAATACCAATACGCCTTGGTGCTGATGGTGTACGGCCTGGCCTATCTGTTCGGCGGCGTGGCGGCGTCGTATCTGCAAAAGCGCATCTCACTGCCGCGACAAATCAACATCGGCCTCGGCTTGCTCAGTGTGTCTGGCGTGCTGCTGGCGCTGATCATCCACTACGAAGCCATAACGACCATCACCCTGCTCATTCCCATGCTGATCAGTGCCCTGGCCGTGACGCTGGTGCGGCCAGCCGCCATTTCGGCAGCGATGTTGCTGTTTTCAAGCAGCGCCGGCACTGCAGCCTCGGCCGGCAACAGCATCATGTTCATCACCGCTGCCGTCAGCAGTGCGGCATTGACTCAGACAGGTGGTCATCTGCTCATGACCATCGCCATCAGTTTCATCGGGCTCAGCCTTTGGGGGCTGCTGACCAATAGGCGGATCGGGCGACGATAACGGCTTTCGGTGTTTAGTCAGGGCCCTCGGACCACGAATCAAACGTTTCAGACGTGGTGCGCTCGTCGAGCACGTGCCGCTCCTGATAGCTGACTCCGAGCCACGTCGGGGCGAGGAGCGGCGTATTGATCAACACCAACAACACGCAAGTCAGCAACGCTATTGCCGGGTTAGTCACGCGCAAGTTGCTGAGCCAGACAGCCGAGCGCAAGACCATTGCCCACACCGCTGCCAAACCGTACAGGCCACCTAGCAACGCCAGCCCAAGGCCGATAAAACGTTGCGTCGACACACCATATTGCTCAACCCACAACCAGGTCGAATAAAACGCCAGTACGGCCAAAATCAGAGGGCACAGCAAGCTCAACTCGATAAAACGCACCAACCATTTTGGGTAGGGGCTGGGTTGGTTGCCGTCCTGAAATACACCATTAAGCAAGAACAACTGGACAGCGCACAACCCCAGCAAAATCGGCATTGAATAACCCGTAGCCCAGACCTGGGCGAGCCCAATGAACGGCAGCATTAGGATAAACAACACACTGATCAGTGCAATCAAAGGCAACCCCCATCTACAGGCGCCAAACAGCATATTGCGTATCAGGCCGATGGTTTTTTCGTTGCGTGTGCCTAGGTACATGCCCAGCGAGAACACCATCGGCAGGCTGACGCACATGAAGAATTCGCGCCAGAAGTGGCGCTTGAAAAACTCGATGCCCACTATCTGCATCAGCCGACCCCAGAGCATGACCAGCGCGATATACAGCCCCATCAGGATCAGTGCGAACAGCACAATGAGCACGCTGTTCCACGCTTTCCGAGACAACTCCTCATACCGCCAGCGCTGCCCCTTGGTGGCGGGCCAGGCAGATAAAAAGCAGGCGCCGATAGTCGCGAGCGGCACCAGGCTGAGGATCCAGGAATCGACACGCGCGCCACTGATACCTGCAGGCTCGGTCCCGTAACTGACCCATAGCGTCATGCCGCCCATCAACAAAGTGAACGTAAACACAGCCAGCACAGAGCGCCACTGCCGGATTTGTTCCCCCAGCAGCTGCAACGCGGTACCCCCCACCAAGAGCAGAGTCCAAGTGAAAAGAAAGAACGTTTCACCCACGAAAAACAACAAATCGGAGCCATAGAACACCATGCCCTGAAACAGGCCGATCAGCAGGCAAAACCAAAAAAAACGATTGATACCGGGCATTCAAATTCCTTTGGCCGGTGTGTAGGCCGAAGCCGGCGAGTCTAAACAGGCTACATTGCGCTAGATATCGGCCCTTGTAGGCCCTGACTTATCAGCGAGAGAGATTTGTCCGGCGTCGACAGACGGTCTGAAACCGCGAGCCCACGCATCCGGCGCTCACACCTGCCCATTCCCTCCCGCCGCCAGCGGTGTAGAATCGACGCTATTCATCGCCAGTCATCCCCCGGCGGGTTTATGAGCTCGAGGCCCAAGCAAGCGGCGATCCCGCGACGCGAGTGGCAACGTTTGGACACACGGCCATTTTCTGAGTGTTCCAGACGTCAATAGAAGCTCACTTCCCCTTTAGCACCTGATTAGTACCTGATTAGCCGCCCGGAGTGCTCCATGCCAGATTACCGCTCGAAAACATCCACCCACGGCCGCAACATGGCCGGCGCCCGCGCACTGTGGCGTGCCACGGGGATGAAAGATGACGACTTCAAGAAGCCGATCATCGCGATTGCCAACTCGTTCACCCAATTCGTACCGGGCCACGTCCACCTCAAGGACCTGGGCCAACTGGTCGCCCGCGAGATCGAACGCGCCGGTGGCGTTGCCAAAGAATTCAACACCATCGCCGTGGATGACGGCATCGCCATGGGCCATGACGGCATGCTGTATTCCCTGCCGAGCCGCGAGATCATCGCCGACTCCGTGGAGTACATGGTCAACGCCCACTGTGCCGACGCCATCGTGTGCATTTCCAACTGCGACAAGATCACCCCCGGCATGCTGATGGCCTCCCTGCGCCTGAACATCCCGGTGATCTTCGTGTCCGGCGGCCCGATGGAAGCCGGCAAGACCAAACTCGCTTCCCACGGCCTCGACCTGGTCGACGCCATGGTCATCGCCGCCGATTCCAGCGCTTCTGACGAGAAGGTTGCGGAATACGAGCGCAGCGCCTGCCCGACCTGCGGTTCGTGCTCCGGCATGTTCACCGCCAACTCGATGAACTGCCTGGTGGAAGCCTTAGGTCTCGCGTTGCCGGGCAACGGTTCCACGCTGGCCACCCACAGCGACCGCGAGCAGCTGTTCCTGCAGGCCGGCCGCACCATCGTCGAGCTGTGCAAGCGTTACTACACCGAGAACGATGAGTCGGTGTTGCCGCGCAACATCGCCAACTTCAAGGCGTTCGAAAACGCCATGACCCTGGACATCGCCATGGGCGGTTCCACCAACACCATCCTGCACTTGCTGGCCGCCGCGCAAGAAGCCGAGATCGACTTCGACCTGCGCGACATCGACCGTCTGTCCCGCCACGTGCCGCAACTGTGCAAAGTCGCGCCGAACATCCAGAAGTACCACATGGAAGACGTGCACCGCGCCGGCGGGATCTTCTCGATCCTCGGTTCCCTGGCCCGTGGCGGCCTGTTGCACACCGATCTGCCGACCGTGCACAGCAAATCCCTGGCCGAAGGCATCGCCAAGTGGGACATCACCCAAACTGACGACGAAGCGGTGCATCACTTCTTCAAGGCAGGCCCGGCCGGCATCCCGACGCAAACCGCGTTCAGCCAGTCGACCCGTTGGGACACCCTGGACGACGACCGTGAAAACGGCTGCATCCGCAGTGTCGAGCATGCCTACTCGCAGGAAGGCGGCCTGGCCGTGCTGTACGGCAACATCGCGCTGGACGGCTGCGTGGTGAAAACCGCCGGTGTGGATGAGTCGATCCATGTGTTCGAAGGCCGCGCCAAGATCTACGAAAGCCAGGACAGCTCGGTACGCGGCATCCTTGCCGACGAAGTGAAAGAAGGCGACATCGTCATCATCCGCTACGAAGGCCCGAAAGGCGGCCCGGGCATGCAAGAGATGCTCTACCCCACGTCGTACCTGAAATCCAAAGGCCTGGGCAAAGCCTGCGCCTTGTTGACCGACGGCCGCTTCTCGGGCGGTACTTCGGGCCTGTCCATCGGCCACGCTTCGCCGGAAGCCGCTGCCGGTGGCGCAATTGGTCTGGTGCAGGACGGCGACAAAGTGCTGATCGACATTCCGAACCGCTCGATCAACCTGTTGATCAGCGACGAAGAGCTGGCCGCGCGCCGCGTCGAGCAGGACAAGAAAGGCTGGAAGCCGGTGGAAAAGCGTCCGCGCAAAGTCACCACCGCGTTGAAGGCTTACGCCTTGCTGGCCACCAGTGCCGACAAGGGCGCCGTGCGTAACAAAGCCATGCTCGACGGCCTGTAAGCCCCGCGCATAAAAATGCCCCGCCACGTGCGGGGCATTTTTTTGCCTGCATAAAACCTTTAGAACACTGAAGATCAACTGTGGGAGCTGGCTCCCACAGGTTTTGTGTGCAGGGCTTAGAATTGCGGTGTGTAGGTCATGGTAAACATCACATTGCGCGGGTCGCCATAGTAGTTACTGCCCCACGTCGCGTTGTACGCGGGAATGTAGTACTTCTTGTCGAACAGGTTGTTCAGGTTCGCCGCCACCGTGAATTCCTGATTGATCTTGTAGGCCACCCGCGAATCCCACAGCGCATTGCCGGGCACGCTGAAGTTGCGATCGTAGGCTTCGGTGCTGCTTTGCGCAGTCACGCCGGCGCCGAGGCTGACTTTCTGCCAGTCGCCCGGTAACTGGTAATCGCCCCAGACCTTGAGCAGGTGCTTGGGGGTCCAGGTGCTGAAGACCTTGCCTTCGTAGGTGTTGTCCTTGAGAAATTTGGTGGTGTTGTAGGTATAGCTCGAGGCCAGTTGCAAACCTGGCAGCACTTCACCGCTCAACGTGGCTTCAAAGCCCTGGCTGCGGACCTTGCCCGAGGCCACCGAGCAGTACCAGCCGCCACAGTTCATCGGCCCTTGCAGGTCCTGCACGGCGCGGTTTTCCTGGTCGTAACGGAAAATCGCAAAGGACGTATTCAGGCGGCCATCGGCCAGTTCGCCCTTGAGGCCCAACTCATAGTTCTTGCCTTCGATGGGCTTGAGCAGGGAGCCGGAGGTGGTCAGGCTGGTCTGGGGCTCGAACGCATCGGCATAGCTGGCGTACGCCGACCACTGTTCGTTGAGCTCATACACCAGGCCGGCGTACGGGGTCACCCGGCCGGTGGTTTGCGTGGTGCTGCGGGTCGGGTCGTCATATACGCCCTGGAAACCGCTCTGGTCGGTATAGGAAAAGTCGTACCAACTGGTGCGCGCGCCGAGGATCAGTGTCAGCGGGTCCAGCACCTTGACGCGCCAGGTACCGTAGATGCCTTTCTGGCGGACGTCATACCAGTTCTTTGAGCCGGAACCGTCCTGGAACAGCTGGTACTTGTCGCGCTGCGGGCGGTTATGGTCGATGTTGAAAATGTCTGCGCCGTCGGTGGCATCGCGGGCGTACAGGTCGTGGGTGGTGAGCTTGGAGTAGTTGGCCCCCAGCACCAGTTCCTGCTGGAAGCCGAGGGTCTCGAACTTGCCGTTGACGTAGACATCCACGCCCCGGCTCTTGTTGTTGAAGTCGGTCACCCAGTCCACATAGCGCACGTTGCCGGTGGTGCCGGGGTTGGGGATGGCATCCCACGTTGCCTGGTAGGTGGCGTCGTTGTGTTCATCCATGGCCACCAGGGCGGCTTTTACTTTCCAGTCATCGTTGAAGCGATGCTCGATGTCGGCAAACACCTGGGTCTGGTTGTTGACGCTGCGGTTCCAGCTGGCGCCGACGAAGGTAGAGCGCGGTAAGCCGATATTGTTGCCGTTGGCGTAACGCGGCAGCGACATGAAGTTGGGCCGCGAATGGCCTTTCTGGTTGCTGATGCCCACGCCCACCGTGGTGTCGGGGGTGAAGTCGTAGTCCACTGCGGCGTAGACCGTCTGATTCCAGCTGCCGGCATAGTCGACGAAAGAATTCGTGGTGTCGTAATCCGCCACAAACCGGCCGCGCAACGTGCCTTCAGCGTTAAGCGGGCCGCCAGCGTCCACCTGGGTGCCGTAGTGGTCCCAGGAGCCGGCCTTGGCGGTGATGGTCACCGTGGGCGCCTGCTGACCGCGCTTGCGCACCAGGTTTATGGCGCCACCGGGGCTGTCTGCGCCTTGCAGCAACGCGGCGGGCCCGCGCAGGGTTTCGACGCGGTCGTAGATCGCCATGTTTTCGGTGAGGTAGCTGCCCAGCGCGTAGGTGTTACGCGGGATAGGCACGCCGTCGTATTGCAGGGTGCCCACCTCGAAACCCCGGGAGAAGATAAACATGCCAGGGCCGGGGGATTTGGTTGCGGTCAGGCCAGGCGTGCGCTTGACCACTTCGGAGAGTTTGGTGGTGTTCTGGTCATCCATTTGCTTGCGGGTCATCACGCTGACCGATTGCGGGATGTCCTTGAGCCTCTGTTCACCCTTGCCGATAGTCACCGCGCCGGTGGTGTAGGAGCCGCTGCCCTCGGTGGTCGCCCCCAGGTGTTCGGCACTGATGGTGGTGGCGCCCACTTCCAGCGCACCGCCGGTTGCCACGCGTTTTTCCAGGGTCACGGTATCGGCGTTGATAAACGCCCCGCTCAACCCCGTACCGCCGAGCAGTTGGCCCAACGCTTCGCGCTGCCCGAGGTTGCCACGCACACCCGGCGACACCACGCCTTGAGTCAACTCACCCGACACCAACACCTGAACCCGCGTCACCGCCGAAAACGCCGCCAACGCAGCGTCCAGGCTTTGCCCTGGGATATCGAAACGGTAGGTCTGGGCCTGTGTAGTCTCGGCGGCCTGCAAGTACAGCGGCGCAGTGCCGCACGCCATGGAAATGGCCAGTGCCAGCAAGGGCCGCGCGGCGAATCGGTGTGCCATGGATGGTGCTCCCCGGTGCAAAAAGTCTGTGATCGGCGCCGCACTACTTGAGAGTGCTTACTATTTACGCCTCAGTGATCAAGGACGAACGCTTACCGGGAAACCCTGAAAAGTTTTTGAAAAAGTTACGCTTAGGACGCTTCGCCTTCGCGCAGCACCAGCAAATACGGGGTGTAATGCTCGGCACGCAGGTTGAGGGTGTATTCCAGCGCCTTGATCACGGCGTCGGGTTTGTCGATTTCGAAAACGCCGGAGACCACGCGATTGCGCAGTGTGTCGCCCACTACCAGCGTCTTGCCGGGCCAATAGCGGTTCAGCTCGTTGACCACGTCCGACAGCGGCTGCTGGCGAAATACCAATTGGCGCTGACGCCAGGCAAAGCCGCTGGCCGGGTCGAAAGCGTGCACATCGGCCAATTGCTGGCCTTGATACTCCACCGCCCGCCCCGGCTCCAGGTACACCGGTGTACCGCTGCCGGCGCTGACCTGCACCTTGCCTTGTGCTACCTGCACACGGGTTTGCGCATCGCGCCGCGCCACGCTGAATTGCGTGCCCACGACCTTCACCCAGCCATCGCCGGACTGCACCACAAAAGGCCGCGCCGGGTCTTTGGTGACCTCGAAGAAACCTTCGCCGCGCAGCAAGCGAACCTGGCGCTCGCCTGCGCTCATGCGGATCTGCACTGCGCTGTCGGTGTTGAGTTGCAGGTGCGAGCCATCAGCCAGCTCGATACTGCGCGACTCGCCGGTGCCGGTGGCGTAGTCCGCGCGCAGCCGGTCAAGCCAAGGCGTGTTGTGCAGGGTCAGGCCCACTGCCAGCAACACGGCGGCGGCACAGGCCCAACGCCGCGCGGGTTTGCGCCAGGCCGCCTGTTCGGCGCGGCGAATCACCCGCGCAGGTGTGCGCAGCCCGCCGAGCATTGCCTGCACTTCCTGCCAGGCTTCATCCTGGGCATTGCCCTGCCCCAGCCAAGCGGCAAAGGCGTCCATCTCGGCGGCGGTTACGTCCTCAGCATGCAGGCGGAAATACCAGCCGGATGCTTCTTCAAACAACTCATCGGCGCTGGCGGTCATGACCGACGTCCTTGTTCATCGCAGGCAAGCCGCGTCTTGATGTAGGCGCGGCATTCAATCAAGGCGCGACGCAATTGGTATTCCACACTGCGCGGGCTGATCGACAGGCGTTCGCCAATCTCGCGGTAGGAAAGTTCGTCGACATGATAAAGCAGGAAGATCTGCCGAGTCGCTTCGGGCAGCGCCAGGATCGCGTCCTGCATCAATTGCTCTCGCTGGTAAGCGGCCAACTGTTCGTCGGCACCGGGGTTGCTGCAGGGCAGCTCTTCACTGGGTTCGCCGGCATCCAGGCGCTCGCGGCGGATGGCCTGGCGCTGGTGGTCACGCACCAGGTTGCTGGCGATGGTGAAGAGGAAGGCCGGAAGGTTGTCGATCTTCTCGCCGGAGTCCAGCCGAGCCAGGCGCAGGAATGATTCCTGGGTCAGGTCGGCGGCCACCTGGGCGCTGCCGGTGCGACGGGTGACGAAGGCTTCGAGGGCTTTCTTCTGCTCCGCGAACAGGCGCGCGATCTGCGAATTCCAGGAGAGCACGGCACCACCTTGAGAAGAGCGGCTTGAGAAGAGCGGCTTGAGAAGAACAGGATGTTCAGGAAGTGCGCACGCTAACAGAGGATGAGATTGGTTCGCAATTGATATCTATTTTGCTGAGGCCCTGGGGTGTTCTTGAGACCGCCTTCGCGAGCAAGCCCGCTCCCACACTTGACCGAGTTCCAATATGAAAATGCGGTCGACTGTGGGAGCGGGCTTGCTCGCGAAGGCAGGCGCCTCGGTCTTACTGAATCTCCTCTGGCTTAACGATCACCCAGTTCTTGTCCGCCGTCACCGGCAACCCCTCCTTGGCTTGTGCGGCCGCGTGTTTGGCCATCATGCCGTTGAGTTGGGTCATGTATTTGTCCTTGCGGTTGATCCACAGGTGGATGCCGCCCTTGGCCACGTCCACATCGTGGAACAGCATGTAGCCGTCGCTGGTCGGTGTATCACCGCCGACGATCACCGGTTTTTTCCACTCGTCGATATAGGTCAGGATCGCCGCGTGCTTACCGGCCATCCAGGTCGCCGGGGTCCACAGGTACGGGGTGAGTTCCAGGCCGAGGTTAGCCTTCTCGTCATATTTACCGGCGGCGATCTGTTTACGCGCGGTGGTCAGTTCGCCGGTCTTGCGGTCCTTGAGCAGGGTGCTCACGCCGATGACGTTTTCGGGTTTGACGTTGTAGCCGTACTTCGGATCGGCAGCGACCATGCGCACCAACTCCTCCGATGCGGCGGTCATTACGTAGACCTCGATGCCGTTTTCCATCAGCTTGTTGAACAGTTCAGCCTGGCCGGTGAAGACTTTCGGCGGCTGCACTTCCATGGTCTTGACCACGTCACCTTCGTAATAGGTGACCGGCACCGGCTTGCCCGACGCCATCATCTCGTCGACGTAGCCCTTGAGTTCCTTGAGGGTGAAGCCGGAGAAAATCTGCGCGACCCACGGGTAGCAGACCATGTCGTCGACTTCACAGAGGCGGTAGTAATAGCTGAACAGGCTTTCCTTGTGGTCGGCGGTGTCCTTGAACGGGATCAGCTTCAGGGACGGGTCCATGGTGTCGCGGGTGATCAGGCCCTTGTTTTCCAGGTACGGCAGCAAGGACTCTTCGAGGTCGTAGCGGTAGCTGGTGTTGTCCATGTCGAAGACCGCGAAATTGCCCTTGTTGGCATTCGCCGCGATCATCTTGTTCAGTTGCTCGGCGGCAGGCGCCGGCCAATGCTTCAACTCGGTGGCGGCAAATGCCTGGCCGGCCAGGCCGAAGCAGAAGGCGGCGGCAAGTAAGGTTGGCGCGAGCTTCATAAGCGTTTTCTCCCTGAGTGAAAGACATCGACGCTAACAAATCTGTGTGACAGTCATCACCCGAGCGCGACCGCGTGCGTCGTGATTGCGCCAATGCCATGCGCCTGAGCGCCAAATGCTTATTCCAAAAACGACAGTCAACATTCCATATCGGTATTAAATCAATATATTTCAAGCTGTTAGGCTTCCCGGTTCGCAATCGCAGGCTCACGCGATTGGCTGCCTTCTCAACGGAGCTTCAATGAATCTGCCCCTGATTCTCAACTTACTGGTGTTCGTGGCCCTGTTGCTGGGCCTGGCACAAACGCGTCATACAAACTGGAGCCTCGCTAAGAAGGTCCTGTTTGCACTGGTGCTTGGCGTGCTGTTTGGCGCGGCGTTGCACACTATTTATGGCGATGGTAACCCGGTGCTCAAGGCCTCGATCAGCTGGTTCGACTTGGTCGGCAACGGCTATGTGCAACTGCTGCAAATGATCGTGATCCCGCTGGTGTTCGCCTCGATCCTCAGTGCCGTGGCGCGCCTGCATAACGCCTCGTCCCTGGGCAAAATCAGCTTCCTGACCATCGGCACGCTGCTATTCACCACGGCGATTGCGGCGCTGATCGGTATCGGCCTGACCAACCTGTTCGGCCTCACCGCCGAAGGCCTGGTGGCCGGCACCCAGGAAATGGCGCGCCTGCAAGTGATCCAGAGTGATTACGCAGGCAAGGTCGCCGACCTGAATATCCCGCAGCTGCTGCTGTCGTTCGTGCCGGCCAACCCATTCGCCGACCTGGCACGCGCCAAGCCGACGTCGATCATCAGTGTGGTGATTTTTGCTGCGTTCCTGGGGGTTGCCGCGCTGCAACTGCTCAAGGACGACGTAGAAAAAGGCCAGAAAGTGCTCAACGCCATCGACACCCTGCAAGCCTGGGTGATGCGCCTGGTGCGCCTGGTGATGAAGCTGACGCCGTACGGCGTGCTGGCGCTGATGACCAAAGTGGTCGCCGGTTCCAACCTGCAAGACATCATCAAGCTCGGCAGTTTTGTGGTGGTGTCGTACTTGGCGCTGGGCCTGATGTTTGTGGTGCATGGCCTGCTGCTGTCGCTGGCCGGGGTCAACCCGCTGCGCTTCTTCCGCAAGGTGTGGCCGGTGCTGACGTTTGCCTTCACCAGCCGCTCCAGCGCAGCCGCCATCCCGTTGAGCATTGAGGCGCAGACCCGCCGCCTGGGCATCCCGCAATCCATCGCCGGTTTCGCTGCCTCGTTTGGCGCCACCATCGGCCAGAACGGTTGCGCCGGTCTCTACCCGGCCATGCTGGCGGTGATGGTTGCCCCGACCGTGGGCATCAACCCGCTCGACCCACTGTGGATCGCGACGTTGGTGGCGATTGTGACCTTGAGTTCGGCCGGTGTGGCCGGTGTTGGCGGCGGTGCGACCTTTGCCGCGCTGATCGTGCTGCCGGCGATGGGCTTGCCGGTGTCACTGGTGGCGCTGCTGATTTCGGTAGAGCCGCTGATCGACATGGGCCGTACGGCGCTGAACGTGAACGGTTCGATGACGGCGGGTGCGATTACCAGCCAGATCATGGGGCAGACGGATAAAGCGCTGTTGAATGCCGATGAGCATGCTGAGTTAGCGCAGGTTTAGCAGCGCCTGTTAGACCGCCTTCGCGAGCAAGCCCGCTCCCACATTTTGACATTCTCATGTTGAAACTCGGTCAAATGTGGGAGCGGGCTTGCTCGCGAAGCTTTTAGGCTTTTTCCCAGACTTCGAAGTTGTACGCCGGCTTATCACCCTCAGCCGCATTCTCGACATTCGAGACCAGCTTCCACTGGTTCAAATCAAACTCGGGAAACCACGCATCCCCTTCCGGGCTCAACGCCACCCGCGTCAGATACAGGCGATCCGCCTGTTCCAGCCCCTGCGCATACAGCTGCGCACCGCCGATCAGCATCAGCTCATCCACGCCCTGCTCCAGCGCCCAGGCCTCAGCCCTTTCGACCGCCGCATCGAGTGACGGAAATACCAGCGCACCTTCAAGCTCAAGATCGGTCTGACGGCTGACCACAATGTTCAAGCGCCCCGGCAACGGTCGGCCCAGGGAATCCCAGGTCTTGCGCCCCATGATGATCGGCTTGCCGAGCGTGGTGGCCTTGAAATATTTGAAATCCCCCGGCAAATGCCAGGGCATGCTGTTGTCGACGCCGATCACACGGTTTTCACCGAGGGCTGCGATCAGGCTTAAAGGGAGAGTTTTTTTCATGCCGACGAGAATACCAGAGCCGCGACCTAGCGGTTATGCTCCAACCTCACTTGCTCAACAGGACGGCGCGTGACTGCACTGAACCCCCTGCACAAACTCTGGCTGACGGAAACCGTGCGCCTGCGTGAAGAACACGCAGGTCCCCTGGAAGACCTGGAAGCCAACCGCCTGGCCCGCACGGCCGGTGGCGACTTGCCGACGCGCATTCAACAGCGCGCCCTGCACTTGGCCGAACGCGATGGCCTGAGCGCCGCCCTCACCCGCTGGCTGCAAGGTGCCCGCTTGGCGCTGGTGCTGTTGGCCGTGGTCGCGGTGATCAGTGGCGCCGGTCTGGCGTTTGCCGCACTGGGCAACGGTTTGACTCCGGTCAACGTGTTCTGGGCCCTGGGCAGCCTGCTCGGCTTGAACCTGATCCTGTTAATCAGCTGGGCCCTGGGCCTGCTGTTTGCCGGCGAACACAGCGCCAGCCTCGGCCGCCTGTGGTTATGGCTGAGTGAAAAACTCGCCCGCGATGCCAAAGCCGCGCAACTGGCGCCGGCGTTGCTGCTGTTGCTGCAACGCCAGAAACTCAATCGCTGGGCGGTGGGTGTGCTGGTCAACAGCCTGTGGCTACTGGCGTTGCTCAGCGCCATGCTGATTTTGCTGACCTTGCTCGCCACCCGGCGCTATGGCTTTGTGTGGGAAACCACCATCCTTGGCGCCGACACGTTCGTCGCGGTGACCCAAGCCCTCGGCAGCCTGCCCGCGCTGCTGGGTTTTAACGTGCCGACCGTCGAGATGATTCGCGCCAGCGGCGACTCCGCGCTGAATATCGAAAGCGCACGGCAAGCCTGGGCCGCCTGGCTGGTGGGCGTGCTGCTGGTCTACGGCCTGCTGCCGCGGTTGATCCTCGCGCTGCTGTGCCTGTGGCACTGGAAACGCGGGCGCGCCGCCCTGCGCCTGGACCTCAACCTGCCCGGCTACAGCCAGTTGCGCGAACGCCTGATGCCGAGCAGCGAACGGCTTGGCGTCAACGATGCCGCCCCCGAACAGTTACACCAGGTCAGCGGCGGCGTCAGCGAATTGGAGAGCGACGGTGCCCTGCTGGTGGCCATCGAACTGGACGACCAACACGCCTGGCCCCCCAAACTGCCGGCCAGCGTCAAGAATGCCGGCATCCTCGACAGCCGCGAATCGCGCAACAAACTGCTGGAACAACTCACCCGCTTCCCGCCCGCGCGCCTGGCCATCGCCTGCGACCCACGCCGCTCGCCCGACCGTGGCAGCCTGGCGCTGATCGCCGAGCTGGCGCGCAGCGCAACCGCCACCCGCGTGTGGCTGCTGCAAGCCCCGCCCGGCCAGGCACTGGACGCCGAACGCCTGGGCGACTGGCACGCCGCGCTGCAACAACTTGAAGTGCCCTTCGCCGATTGCGCGCCGCTCACGTGGCTGGAGACCGGTCATGACTAAACCACTGAAACTCGCCGTGGTCGGCCACACCAATGTCGGCAAGACGTCGCTGCTGCGCACGCTGACCCGTGACGTCGGCTTCGGCGAAGTTTCCCATCGCCCCAGCACCACGCGGCATGTAGAAGGCGCGCGCCTGTCAGTGGATGGCGAAGCCTTGCTCGAGCTGTACGACACGCCCGGCCTGGAAGACGCCATCGCCCTGCTCGATTACCTGGAACGCCTGGACCGCCCCGGCGAACGCCTCGACGGCCCGGCCCGCCTGGCGCGTTTTTTGGAAGGCAGCGAAGCACGCCAGCGTTTCGAACAGGAAGCCAAAGTGCTGCGCCAGTTACTGGCCTCGGACGCCGGCCTGTATGTGATCGACGCCCGCGAACCGGTGCTGGCCAAGTACCGCGACGAGCTGCAAGTGCTGGCCAGTTGCGGCAAACCGTTGCTGCCGGTGCTCAACTTTGTCAGCAGCAGTGACCACCGCGAGCCCGACTGGCGCGAAGCCCTGGCGCGGCTCGGCTTGCATGCGCTGGTGCGTTTCGACAGCGTGGCGCCACCGGAAGACGGCGAGCGTCGGCTCTATGAAAGCTTGGCCCTGCTGCTGGAAAACGCGCGCCCGCAGTTGGAGCGGCTGATCCTCGATCAGGAAGCCCAACGCCAGGCTCGCCAGCAAAGCGCCGCGCGGTTAATCGCCGAGCTGTTGATCGACTGCGCCGCGTGCCGGCGCAGCGTGGTCACGGAGCATGAGCAGCAAGCCATCAGCGACTTGCGCACGGCCGTGCGCCAGCGCGAACAGAAGTGTGTGGAAGCCTTGCTCAAACTGTTCGGCTTCCGCCCACAGGACGCCGCCGCCAGCGACTTGCCGTTGCTCGACGGACGTTGGGGTGACGACCTGTTCAACCCCGAAACCCTCAAGCAACTCGGCGTGCGCGTCGGTGGTGGGATTGCCGCAGGCGCGGCAGCCGGTGCGGGTGTGGACCTGTTGGTCGGTGGCCTGACCCTCGGTGCCGCCGCGATTGCCGGTGCGATTGCCGGTGGCGCGCTGCAAACGGCGCGCAGCTACGGCAGCCGCCTGCTGGGCAAGATCAAGGGCCAACGCGAGCTGACCGTCGACGACAGCGTGCTGCGCCTGCTTGCCTTGCGCCAACGCCAGTTGCTCAAGGCCCTGAACCTGCGCGGCCACGCGGCGATGCACAGCATCAAGGTCGACACGCCCCAGGACAAAACCTGGCGCGAAGGCAAGTTGCCCGATGCCCTGGGCAAAGCCCGCGCCCACCCGCACTGGTCGTCTCTCAACCCACAGTCCAAGCTGAGCCAGACCGAGCGCCAGGAGCAGATTCAAGCACTGGCGCAGGAGCTCAATGGTGAGTGACGGTGAGTGCCCGTTGATAAGTCAGAAACGACGACACGAGGACAGGCTCGCTAAGCAGCCGGAATATCAATGACTTTGACCTCAAAGGCTTCGGGCGCGTGCCAATTGAACTTCAGATAGAGCTCGGCCAACTGCTGGACCAAGCGCTGGTCAACGTCGTCTATCACACCGTCATGGTTGATATCGAAATGAATGTTCCATTCAAGTTTCCCATCGTTATCAAAGTCATACGCGGCATTCCAGGCGATCAGAGTGGCCGGTTCGATGATGCCCACCACCTCCTGCACGTGCAGGCGCACGGTGTCGGGCGTGCCGTCTTTGTAGAAGTCTTCGGCAAACATTTTCATGTAGCGACTTGAAGCAGTCCCAGGGTTAAACCAGTTAAGCGTCAAGTAGGCCGTCGCAAACTTATCGAGCAACCCTCTATCCAGGCGGTTTTCCTGCCCGTCGTTCGTCACATCCCCTCTGCTGTAGTCGACTTTGCCGTCGGCTGAAAAGTCGTAGGCCACGGCCTGATTGACCAAACTGTCTTGCGTGCCAGCGGCGCCTTCGTAGAACTGAAGCAGCACCGTATCTGCACGGCCATCTCCCGTACGATCCTGTGCGAAAACCTTTAAATAACGCATTTATTTGTCCCTTGTAGTGGCGGCCATTACGTTAACGACAGCCAATGGTCATGCCGCCCAGTCGAACGCCAGGAAGGTGTTGCACAAGGCCTTTATGGCGAGTTTGTCGTGATGGTCGGCAATGCCATTGCGGTCAAGGTCGCTGCTGGTGAACGACTCCAACACCCCATCGCTGTCGCCGTCATAGCCTGAGGCGGTGTAGACCAGCGTGCGTTTTCCCCGCGACGTACAGCACTCGTAAAAACTGAGTTTGATGGCATTTGGAACACCGTTTTTGGCGGTGTGCGCGACGTGCATGGTCATATACCGACGCCAGGTTTCTCCGGCGTTGAACCAGTTCAATTTCAAATAGATGTCGGCAAAACACTTGAGCAGTGATTTATCTTCCGCCGATTTAAAACCGTCGCGATTGATATCACCAGGCAGCAGAATATCGGCGGCACCATCAGCAGTAATGTCGATGGCGACCGCCTCATGAACCATTTCGTCAGGTTCGTTGGGGACCTGCTCGAAAAACTGCAGGACAACCATATCGGCCTTTCCGTTACCGCTGCGATCCTGCGCAGTGGCTTTCAAGTAATGCATCACATGCTCTCTTGCGTGGCTGAAGTCGCATGAGAGTAATGACTCGGACGAAAACCTCGCTAGCCGCCGCTTCCGGGCTGAGCGTATGAAACCACGCTGGCGGCTATCAGCAGTCGGTGTGCCATTGTTTTCAATCGCTCAAGGTCAAGCACCGGCACGTGCATTTGCTTGGCCTGCTCATCCCAGTGACGCATGCGCAGGCTGACCTGGCAGAGCGGGTCTTGCTCGAAAGCGCCGGCTTCTTCGGCGGTCATGGCGCCGCCCTGGTAACCCAAGGTGCGACGGCTGGCTTCGCTCAACCGGGCGTAATAGTCCGGCTGGCTGAACGTCAGGTAGCGCTTGGCTTGCACGTGATACTCCACGAGCTTGGCCATGCGTTCGCTGAAGCCTGCGCGGCGCAAATAATCCGCGCCGAGCCGCTCATGGCTGACCACACCATAACCGCCCATGTTTTCGCCGCCCTGGCCGCAGAGATGGCCGATGTCGTGGAAAAACGCCGCGAGCACCACCTCATCGTCAAAGCCTTCAGACATAGCCAGTTGTGCGGCCTGGGACATATGCTCGATCTGCGACACCGGCTCGCCGATGTAATCGGCCGTGCCGTGCTGCTCGTACAAGCCGAAGATTTCGGCAATCGCCTGTTCCGGGTTCATGCCTGCGCGCCCCACAATGCGCTGATATTTCGCTCGGCCATGGCAGGGCCCACGCTCATGCCGACGCCGCTGTGCATCAATGCCGCGCTCACACCTGGGACCGCGCGCAGGAATGAAAACGGCCCCGGCCCACGTGAGCCATACACGCCCTGCCAGCGCTCCATCACCTGGATTTTGCAGCCCAAGGTCTGCTCGGCCAGTTCGATCAACCAGTCATCGACCTGCTCGGCGTTGAACGGCGAGGCATCGCTGCCGTAGTCGTGTGAGTCGCCGATAATCAGTTCGCCATGGGGCGTCGGGCTGATCAGCAAGTGAATGCCGTGCTCCTGCAAGTGCGGGGCGTCGCGCAGGATCTGCGCCTGCACTGGCGCGGCTTCCGGCAGGTCGGCAAAAGCGCCGTAATGCACGCAACTCAAGCCCGTGAGCAACGCGTGTTGCAGGTTCAAATTGATCGCGGGCCGGGCGCGCAGCATTTGCAGGCGGCAGATGCTCGGGTTGAGTTCGCCAATCGATTCAGCCAGCAGGGTTTGGTAATCATGGCCAGAGCAAACAATGATCTGCTCGCCACGAAAGCTGCCCGCCGTGCTGTGCAACTGACCCGGTTCGACATCGCGTACCAGGGTGGAAAAGTGAAACTCCACCTTCAGCTCACTGCGCAGGTAGTTGATCAGCGCCGGGATCGCTTCGCGCGAATACAGCTGTTGATCGTCCTTGCCATGCAGCGCCGCACGGTGATGACGGAACTGGCCGCCATATAAATCCCTCATCGCCGCGCCTTGCAGCAAGTCGACGTTGTAGCCGTATTCGTGGGCGCGACCGGCGCAAAAAGCTTCCAGCAAATGCTCTTCGGCTTCGGTGCGGGCGAACAGATACGAGCCATTGCGCTTGAGCTGCAGCCCCGCCACCTGCGCCCAGTGCCCCCAGATATCGCGGCTTTCCTGAGCCAGGTCGAGCATCGGCCCCGGGGGTTGGCCGGTGACCAGTGCCTGGCCAAAGTTGCGCACTGAGGCGCCGAGTGGCGTGGCACTGCGCTCGAACACCTTGACCTTGAGGCCGCGTTTGGCGGCGGCGTAGGCGTGGGACAGGCCGAGGATACCGGCGCCGATGACTAAGAGATCACTACTCATGCGTTCCTCTCGTTCCCACGCTCCGCGTGGGAATGCATCCGGTGACGCTTTGCGTCACGACTTTCAAGAGCGGACGCGCAGCGTCCAGGGCGGCATTCCCGCGCGAAGCGCGGGAACGATCAATCACTGTTTTTCCGACTTGCCGTCATAGCGCTTGCGCCACTCAGTCAGGATGCTGTCGCGGTTTTTCGAAGCCCAGGCAAAGTCGTTCTTGATCAGGCGCTGCTCATAATCGGCCGGCAATTCGGTCTGCGGCTTGGCGATACCGGGCTGGGCGAGGACTGCGAAGTTGTCTTTGTACAGGTCCATCGCCGCCGCGCTTGCCGAGAAGTCAGCGAGCTTTTTAGCCGCGTCGGCGTGGGCAGTGCCCTTGATCACGGCAGTCGCTTCGATGTCCCAGCCCAGGCCTTCTTTCGGCAGGATGATGTCCAGCGGCGCACCCTGGCGTTTGAGCTGTACGGCCGGGTATTCAAATGAAATACCAATCGGGAATTCCCCGGAAGCCGCCAGCTTGCAGGGCTTGGAGCCGGAGTGAACGTACTGGCCGATGTTCTGGTGCAGGTCGTCCATGTACTGCCAGCCCTGCTTCTCGCCGAAGGTCTGCAACCAGGCGCTGACATCCAGGAAACCGGTGCCGGACGACGCGGGGTTAGGCATCACGATCTTGCCCTTGTACTCAGGCTTGGTCAGGTCTTGCCAGCTCACCGGCTTGCTCAGGCCCTGCTTCTCGGCTTCGACCGTGTTGAAACAGATGGTCGCAGCCCACACGTCCATTCCAACCCAGGCCGGTGGGTTGGCGGGGTCGCGGTAGTGCTTGCCGATCTTGTCCAGATCCTTCGGCGCGTAGTTATCGAGCATGCCTTGCTGATCGAGAATCGCCAGGCTCGACGCCGCCAGGCCCCACACCACGTCGGCTTGCGGGCGGTCTTTCTCGGCCAAAAGCTTGGCGGTGATGATGCCGGTGGAGTCGCGCACCCATTTGATCTCGACGTCGGGGTTGGCCTTTTCGAAGGCCTGTTTATAGGTCTTCAACTGCTCGGCTTCGAGGGCCGTGTACACGGTCAACTCGGTGTTGGCAGCAAAGGCATTCAGGCTGAATGCGCTGAGTAGAGCAGCGGCCAGGGCCAAGGGCTTGAACATGGAGCACCTCCTTCAGGGATGTTTTATTGGCCGGGCGCGGTCTGGCGCCAGGCTTGGGAGCGGCGCAGCGCGCCACGTGAGGCCCACGCCAGCAGCAGCGAGACGCCAGCTGAGGTGAACAGGATCAGAGTCGACATGGCTGCGGCGCCGCCCACATTGCCGGCATCGTCCATGTTCAACACGGCGACGGCGGCGAGGATGGTGTCGGGGCTGTAGAGGAAGATCGCGGCGGACACCGTGGTCATTGCCGACACAAACAGGTAGCGCACGATGTCCAGCAGCGCCGGCAAGCAAATCGGCACAGTCACGCGCAAATAATGGCGATACAACGGCGCTTTGAGCGACAGCGCGGCGGCTTCAAACTCACTATCAAGTTGGCGCAGCGCCGTGGTCGCGGTCATCTGCGCAGTGGTCAAATAGTGAGCAATGGTGCACACCACCAGCAACGTCATGGTCCCGTAGAACACGTGCAGCGGGTTGCCGTTGAGGTTGAAAAAGAACACGTAGCCCAGGCCCAACACCAGGCCCGGCACGGCCATCGGCACAAAACTGAGCATGCGCAGTGCCAGGTTGAGGCCCTTCTGGGTCTTGGTCTTTTCCATCAGGTAGGCGCCGGTGAAGATCAGCACGCTGCCGATCAGCGCGGTGCACAGGGCCATCGTCAAGCTGTTGCGATAGGCCAGCCAACCGCCGCCGGCCGTGTCTTCAAATTGGTAGTGGTTAAGCGACAACGACAGGTTGTACGGCCAGAACTTCACCAGCGACGAGTACACGGCCATGCCGAACACCAGTAGCAACACCGCGCAAATCAGCAGCACGATGGCCAGGTAGCAGCCATCACGCAGTCGCGAGGGCGCTGGCTGGAACACCTGGGCGCGGCCGCTCATGGAGTCGCCATGACGGCGGCGCAACCACGCATCGACGCCAAAGCTGAACAGCGCCGGCAGCAACAGCACCATGCCAATCAATGCGCCGCGACCGAACTGTTGCTGGCCGACCACTGCCTTGTAGGCCTCCAATGCCAGCACCTGATAATCGCCGCCCACCACCACGGGCACGCCGAAGTCGGTGATGGTCAAGGTGAACACCAGGCAAAACGCGGCGAACACCGCCTGGCGCGTGGCCGGCCAGGTGATGCTGCGAAACGCCCGCGCCGGGCTGGCGCCCATGCTCGAAGCGGCATCAAAAAGTCGCGCATCCGCCAGCGACAGTGCTGACAACAGAATCATCAACGCGTGTGGGAAGGTGTAGATCACTTCACCGAGCACAATGCCCCAGAAGCCGTAGATGTTGTCCGAGAGCAGCCCGCGCAACAGGCCCTGGTTGCCAAACAGGTAGACCAGCGCAATGCCCGGCAGCATCGACGGCGCCATCAATGGCAACAGTGACAGGCCGCGCCAAATCGCCTTGCCGGGAATCAGCGTGCGTTGCAGGGCGTAGGCAAACAGATAGGCCAGCGGTACGACGATCGCCGCCACACTGAGAGAAACTTTAAGGCTATTGCCCAGCAGCCAGTGAAAGTTGGCACTGGTCGCCAGTTCTCGCGCCGCGACCCAGCCACCGCCCTGCCCGGCTTCGCTACTGAAACCACGCCAGAAGATCGCCAACAGCGGCAGCAATACGGCGACGGCCAACAGCACCAGCCACAGCAGTTTGCCGCCGAGCACAAAAAGGCGGTCGCCGTTTTCGGCGCGCGAGACCTGACGCGGCAGTGCCATAACAGCCGCCATCTCAGGCAAACACCTGCAGGCTGCGCGGCGGCAAGGCGACCCAGATGTCCTGGGCGCCCAGGCGCGGCATGGCCTCTGGGGCCAATTCGGCCAACAGCGGGTGGCCGGGCAGTTGCTCCAGTTCAAAGCTCATGCGGCAGCGGTTGCCCAGAAACGTGATCTCGCGGACCTTGGCCGGGAACAGGTTTTCTTCATGCACTGGCGGGTTGACGCTGATGGCTTCCGGGCGGCAGAACAAGCGCCCGGATTTGGCCACGCCAGCATCGTCGGCCAAGCGCATGTTCATCCCGCCGACCTGGGCATGGCTCGCGCTGTTGCGGCTGAACGGCAGCCAGTTGCCCTGGCCGACAAACTCCGCCACAAACGGCGTGGCCGGGCGGTCGTAGATTTCCTGAGGCGTGGCGTATTGCTCGACCTTGCCGTTGTTCATCACGGCAATACGGTCGGCCATCAACATCGCTTCGTCCTGGTTGTGGGTGACCATCAGCGTAGTGATGCCCAGGCGCCGTTGCAGCTGGCGCAGCTCGGTGCACAGATGCTCGCGAACGCGGGCGTCGAGGGCCGACATCGGTTCGTCGAGCAGTAACAACGAAGGCGCCGGTGCCAGGGCGCGCGCCAGAGCGACACGCTGTTGTTGGCCACCCGAAAGTTGGCCGGGGTATTTCTTTTCGCTGCCGAGCAGGCCGACCAGTTCGAGCATTTGGCCGACACGCTTGCGCACTTCATCGCGGCCGCTGCCAGTAAGGCCGTAGCCGATGTTGGCTTCAACCGTCAGGTTGGGAAACAGCGCGTAGGACTGGAACAAAATCCCGTAGTCCCGCGCCTGAGGTGGCAGCAGGGACACATCGCGGTTACCCAGGCGCAGTTCACCGCTGTCCTGGCGTTCCAGGCCGGCGATGCAGCGCAGCAAGGTGGTCTTGCCGCAGCCGGACGGCCCCAGCAGGCACACCAGCTCGCCGGCGGCGACGTCCAGCGAGACGTTGTCCAGCGCGGTAAAGGCGCCGAAGCGTTTCTGGATACCGCGCACCGTCATCGGCGCGCCGGGGTGGGTCAGGGCTGTGTTCATGGAGGCACCTCATCAAACTGATGAAGGCCATGCTAGGTGGGCAATGAGTATCTGGTGTGGCAGGAAGGCAAAAGGGAGTGATAGTGGTATTGGTGGATTTGTGTAGGAACGGCTCCCCTTGTGGCGAGGGAGCTTGCTCCCGCTGGACCGGGCTGGCGCTCCAGTGCGCAGCGCTCCCAAGCTTTTTGGGGCCGCTACGCAGCCCAACGGGAGCAAGCTCCCTCGCCACAGGTGCCGCGACACACTCAGAGGGGGGACATTTCCTGCGCCAGCCCAAGAAACGCCGCAGGCAGGCGAGCCGATTTTCTTTCCTTGAGGCAGTACAGATACTCCGGAATCTGCGGCGCATTCTCGATGGTCAGCACCCGCAGCTGCGGGTCATGGGGCACTTCCTGGCGGGCGATGATGCTGATGCCGATATTGCGCAGCACTGCTTCGCGAATCGACTCACGGCTGCCGATTTCCAGCAGCGGCCCATAACTCACGCCTGCGCCTTGCAGCATTTCTTCGGTCAACCGCCGCGTGGTGGAACCCGTCTCGCGCATCAGCAAGGTGTGCCCGGCCAGCGCATTGAGCGGCACGTGATCGAGCTTGGCCAAGGGGTGATTGCGATGCACCGCCAGCACCAGCGGATCGGTGCCCAAGACGCGGCGAATCAGGCGTGGGTCTTCGAGCAATTGTGACGACGCGGCGACATCGACGCGGTAATCGTCCAGCGCTTCGAGCACCTGCTGGGAGTTGCCGATTTCCACCGAAACGTCCACTTGAGGCAGGCGTTCGCGAAAGGCTTTGACCAGATCGAGGATGTAGTACGGCGCCGTTGCGGCAATCCTCAAGGCCCCTTGGACCTGCCCGTTGTTGCGCAGGAAAAACTCGATATCGGCTTCCTGCTGCAACAGTGCCTTGACCATCGGCAACAGGCGCGCGCCGTCGTCGCTGACCGTCAGGCGGCGGCCGCCACGATAGAACAGCTCAACACCGTACTGGCTTTCCAGGTTGCGAATCTGGGTGGTGACCGTGGGCTGGCTCAGGCCGAGTTTTTTTGCCGCCTGGGTAATGCTGCCCAGGCGGGCGACCATAAAAAACGCCTTTAACTCGGCACTCAGCACACGCCCCTCTCATCGTCTATTTGCGCAACAGGCGCAGGCCATTGAACACCACCAGCAGGGCCACACCCATGTCGGCGAACACCGCCATCCACATGGTGGCCATCCCCAGGAAGGTGACGACCAGGAAGATCGCCTTGATGACCAGCGCCAGGGTGATGTTCTGCTTGAGGATACTCGACGTTTGCCTGGAGAGCCGAATGAATGCCGGAATCTTGCGCAAATCATCGTCCATCAAGGCCACGTCGGCGGTCTCGATGGCGGTGTCGGTGCCGGCAGCCGCCATGGCAAAACCGATCTCGGCACGGGCCAGGGCCGGGGCGTCGTTGATGCCGTCGCCGACCATGCCCACGCGATGGCCTTGGCCGTACAGGGCTTCGATGGCTTGCAGCTTGTCGGTGGGCAACAAGTCGCCCTGGGCCTGATCAATACCGACCTGAGCTGCAATCGCCTTGGCGGTGTGGGTGTTGTCACCGGTGAGCATCAGGGTCTTGATGCCCAGCTCGTGCAGTTGCTGGATGGCTTCGCGGCTGCTGTCTTTGACCGTGTCGGCCACGGCGAACAGCGCCAGTGGGCCGGATTTGTCGAGCAACAACACCACGGACTTGCCTTGTTTTTCGAGGGCGAAGAGCTTTTCTTCCAGTTCGGGCGAGCACAGGCCGAGGTCTTCCACCAGGCGATGGTTGCCCAAGTGGTAGGTTTCGCCATTGATATCACCGCGCACACCGCGACCGGCCAAGGCCTCGAAGTTATCCACAACGTGGCTCGGCAGGTTTTTATCCACAGCTGCATTGGCGATGGCCAACGACACCGGGTGGTCGGAACGCCCGGCCAGGCTGGCAGCCAGCGCTGGCGCGCTGTCGTCGATGTTGGGAAAGAGCGCCAGGTAATCGGTTTGCACCGGTTTGCCATGGGTGATGGTGCCGGTCTTGTCGAGGGCCAGGTAGTCGAGCTTGTAGCCGCCCTCGAGGTAAACGCCGCCCTTGATCAGGATGCCTTTGCGCGCCGCTGCGGCCAGGCCGCTGACGATGGTCACCGGGGTGGAGATCACCAAGGCGCATGGGCACGCAACCACCAGCAGCACCAGAGCGCGATAGATCCAGTCGAACCAGACGCCCGCCAGGAACAGCGGCGCAATCACTGCCACGCCAAGCGCAAACAGGAACACCGCCGGGGTGTAGATTTTCGAGAAACTGTCGACAAACCGCTGGGTCGGCGCCCGCGCGCCTTGGGCCTGTTCCACGGCGTGAATGATGCGCGCCAAGGTGGAATTGTTGGCGGCTGCAGTGACTTTGTATTCCAGGGAGCCGGCCTGGTTGATGGTGCCAGCGAAGACTTTATCGCCCACGCCCTTTTCGATCGGCAGGCTTTCGCCGGTGATCGGCGCCTGGTCGATGGTGGATTGGCCGGCGGTGACTTCACCGTCCAGGCCGACGCGCTCACCAGGCTTAACCCGCACGATATCGCCAAGCTCGATGTTTTTAATGTCTTTTTCGACCCAGTTGCCGTCGGCTTGCTGCACCGTGGCCTGTTCCGGGGTCATCTGCATCAAGCCGCTGATGGCATTGCGCGCACGGTCCAGGGACTTGGCTTCAATCAACTCGGCCACGGTGAACAGGAACATCACCATCGCCGCTTCCGGCCACTGGCCAATCAGGATCGCGCCGGTGACCGCGATGCTCATCAGGGCGTTGATGTTCAGGTTGAAGTTTTTGAGCGCGATCCAGCCCTTTTTATAGGTGGTGAGGCCACCACTGAGGATCGATACCAGCGCCACCAGCGCAATCACCCAAGTCGGCGCTAAGCCGGTGAAATGCAGCACTTCGGCGCCCAATGCGCCCACGCCGGACACTGCCAGCGGCCACCAGTGTTTCTTGGCGGGCGGTGCGGCAGCTGGAGCGCCTTCTTCGATGGGATCGGCCTGCATGCCGATGGATTTGATCGCGTCGATGATCGGCGCGGTGCTCGGCAGGTCATGGGTGACGCCGAGGATGCGGTTGATCAGGTTGAATTCCAGCTGCTGTACACCGGCGAGCTTGCCCAGCTTGTTCTGGATCAGCGTCTGCTCGGTGGGGCAGTCCATGGCTTCGATGCGAAAGGTGCTCAAGCGCGAGCCGGTAGTCGGCGCTTCGCTCAGCGTGACCACCGCAGGCGCAGCCTTGCTTGCGCAGCAAGAGCCGCCATGGCTGGCATGATCGTGCGGTTTGACCGGCGTCAGTTTGGCGCCGTGGTCATGATCATGGTCGTGCTTGTGATCATGCTGTTTTGGGGTGTGGAGGGAATCGCTCATTCTGTCGCGTCCGTAAAGGTGCCTGTTGCCAAGTAAAGACCCTGTAGCCACTATAGGGTCAAGCACCCATTTGGAGATTGCTGCGATGAAGATCGGCGAATTGGCCAAACTGACCGACTGTCAGGTGGAAACCATCCGTTATTACGAGAAGGAAGGCCTGCTGCCGCCCCCGGCGCGCACCGACGCCAACTACCGCGTGTACACCCAGGCGCACACCGAGCGGCTGATCTTTATCCGCAATTGCCGCAGCCTGGACATGACGCTGGAAGAAATCCGCAGCCTGCTCGGGCTACGCGACAGCCCCCAGGACCAATGCGAAAGCGTGAATGCGTTGATTGACGAACATATCCACCACGTGAAAGCGCGGATCGATGGGTTGCTGGCGTTGCAGGAACAGTTGCTGGACCTGCGCCAACGCTGCGGCGGTGGGCCGGGTATGGACCAATGCGGGATTTTGCAGCGGTTGGAGCTCAGCGGGAGTGTTGCGGCCAGCGAGGCTGAGCCTTCGCACGTGGGCAGAAGCCACGGGCATTAATGTATACATGAAACAAATGTGGGAGCGGGCTTGCTCGCGAATGCGGTAGATCAGTCAATATTTTCGGCGACTGACACACTGCCTTCGCGAGCAAGCCCGCTCCCACATTTTGACCGAGTCCGACTTTTAGATGGCCACGTCGGCTTTAATGCTTGGGTCCGCGTCGTAGCCCACGATTTCAAAGTCTTCAAACTTGTAATCGTAGATCGACGCCGGTTTGCGCTTGATCACCAGTTCCGGCAGCTTCTTCGGCGTACGCGCCAACTGGGTGCGAATCTGTTCCATGTGGTTGCTGTAAGCGTGCGTGTCGCCAGTGGTGACGATGATCTCGTGCGGGATCAGGTCGCATTGCTGGGCCAGCATGTGGGTCAGCAACGCCAGGGCGGCGGTGTTGTACGGCAGGCCGAGGAATACGTCGGAGCTGCGGATGTACAACTGCATCGACAGGTGACCGTCATGCACAAATGCCTGGTACAGCAGGTGGCACGGCGGCAGGGCTTGCTTGCCGTTGCGTGCGTTTTCCTGCGGGCTCTTGGTTTCGTCCGGCAGGTATTCGACGTTCCAGCCGTGGAACAGGATGCGACGGCTGTTGGGGTTGTTCTTCAACGTGTCGACCATGTAGTCGATCTGGTTGATCTTGCCGCCATCTTTGGTCGGCCAGGCGGTCCACTGCTCGCCGTACACCGGGCCCAGGTCACCGTCTTCGGTGGCCCATTCGTCCCAGATTTTCACGCCGTTTTCGTTCAGCCACTTGATGTTGGTATTGCCGCTCAACATCCAGATCAATTCATTGGCGATGCTTTTGAAATGAAGCTTCTTGGTGGTCAGCAGCGGGAAGCCGTCGGCCAAGTTATGCCGATACTGACGGGCAAACACGGCTTTGGTGCCGGTGCCGGTGCGATCGCCCTTGGTCAATCCATTGGTCACGACGTCGTTCAGTAGTTCGAGATATTGCTTCATTTTAGTACCCGTATCGTTGAAGCCGAGGCTGCTCAACCCTTCAAGCAGGCCCCGGCATTCGAATTTAAAGCGCGGTGTTCTTGATGCCTTGCGGGCGATTGTACGCCCACCACAGCAGGCCCAGGCCCGCCAGAATCATCGGCATGCTGAGGATCTGACCCATGGTCAACCAGCCCCACGCCAGGTAACCCAGCTGTGCATCCGGCACGCGGACGAACTCGACGATGAAACGGAAGATCCCGTAGAACAGCGCGAACATCCCCGACACGGCCATGGTCGGGCGTGGCTTGCGCGAGAAGATGTACAGAATCAGGAACAGCGCCACACCTTCCAGGGCGAACTGGTAGAGCTGTGACGGATGGCGCGGCAATTGCGCCGGGTCGCTGAACGGCGGGAACACCATGGCCCACGGCACGTCGGTCGGCTTGCCCCACAACTCGGCGTTGATGAAGTTACCGATGCGCCCGGCACCCAGGCCGATCGGCACGAACGGCGCAACGAAGTCCATCAGTTGGAAGAACGACTTGCCGTTGCGGCGGCCGAACCACCAAGCCGCGATCATCACGCCGACGAAGCCACCGTGGAACGCCATGCCGCCCTTCCACACCTCGAAGATCAGCGTCGGGTTGGCGATATAGGCCGGCAGATCGTAGAACAGCACATACCCCAGACGCCCGCCGACGATCACGCCCATCGACATCCAGAACACCATGTCGGAGAGTTTCTCTTTGGTCCAGGTCGGGTCGAAACGGTTCAGGCGCCGGGAAGCCAGCAGCCAGGCACCGCCGATGCCGATCAGGTACATCAACCCGTACCAATGGATTTGCAGCGGACCGATGGCCAAGGCCACCGGGTTGATCTGCGGGTAAGGCAGCATTGCGACTCCTCGTTAAATCAATAGTCATGGCGCACCGGACCATGCCGGTGTGCGATTAAGCCTGCGTTACAGCCGCAATTTCAAATTAAGAAGCTCGCACACACAAAACAGCCTGGCATGTTAACGGATGGAAGGCGTGCGGCCCAACTTCGATACGATGGAACGCCCGCCGTTGTGTGGGTAGAGTGGGGGAAAACACAAAAGGGATCGCCTGATGTGCCTGATTGTTTTCGCCTGGCGGCCGGGCCATGCCCAACCGCTGATCGTTGCGGCCAACCGCGATGAGTTCTACGCCCGCCCCAGCCTGCCGCTGGCCCAGTGGCCGGATGCGCCGCACATCTACGCCGGCCGCGATCAGGAAGCGGGCGGCAGTTGGCTTGGGGTGAACGCCGACGGGCGGTTTGCCGCCCTGACCAATATTCGCGACCCGCACCAGCCGCCGGCACGCAAGTCGCGCGGGGAATTAGTGGCGCGCTTTCTTAGTGGATCGCTGCCAATTGACGACTATTTAGCCGACGTTAACGGCCGTTCGATTGAATATGCCGGCTTTAACCTGCTGGTGGGCACGCGCGATCAGCTGTGGCATTACAACGCCAATCAGGCCGAGCCAACGCGGCTGGAGGCCGGGGTTTATGGGTTATCGAATGCCGGGCTGAATACGCCGTGGCCCAAATTGCTCAAAGCCAAGGCGGCGTTGCACGACTTGCTGGAGAACCCGCAGCCGGAGGCGTTGCTGGGGATTTTGAGCGACCCGCAGACCGCGCCGTTTGCCGACCTGCCGGATACCTGCGTGGGGTTGGCAACAGAGAGTTTGTTGTCGAGCGTGTTTATCGCCAGCCCCAGTTATGGGACGCGGGCGAGCACGGCGTTGATTGTGAATGCCGACGGGACGCGGCAGATGGTGGAGCGTAGTTTTGGGCCGTTGGGTGGCCGTCTGGGTGAGGTAGAACTCAACATTTAGCCATACCGCAAAACTAATGTGGGAGCGGGCTTGCTCGCGAATGCGGAGTGTCAGGCACTGAATTTTTGTCTGATATACCGCATTCGCGAGCAAGCCCGCTCCCACATTTTGATCGGCGTCAGGCCCTACAACGTTTTTGCCGAAGCCGGGTTAATCATCCGCGTCAGCCCCAGGTTTTTGAGCGCCAGTTGCAGCGAGCTGTGGATAACTTGCGGGTTGTCGATAGTCATCAGCTCGGCCAGCAACTCCTTGGCCATGCTCAAATTCACCTGGCGCAGCATCCACTTAACCTTCGGCAAGTTGGTGGCGTTCATCGACAGGCTGTCAAAGCCCATCGCCATCAACAGCACCGCTGCCGCCGGGTCACCGGCCATTTCACCGCAAATACTCACCGGCTTGCCTTCGGCGTGGGCGTCGCGCACCACGTGTTGCAGGGCTTGCAGCACCGCCGGGTGCAGGTAGTCGTAGAGGTCGGCCACCCGTGGGTTGTTACGGTCCACGGCCAGCAGGTACTGCGTCAGGTCGTTGGAGCCGACCGAGAGGAAGTCCACCTGCCGCGCCAGCTCTTTAGCCTGGTACACCGCTGCAGGTATTTCGATCATCACGCCAATCGGCGGCATCGGCACATCGGCGCCTTCGTCGCGCACTTCGCCCCAGGCGCGGTGGATCAGGTGCAGGGCTTCTTCCAGCTCATGGGTGCCGGAGATCATCGGCAGCAGGATGCGCAGGTTGTTCAGGCCTTCGCTGGCCTTGAGCATGGCACGGGTTTGTACGAGGAAAATTTCAGGGTGGTCGAGGGTCACGCGAATGCCGCGCCAGCCAAGGAAGGGGTTGTCTTCCTTGATCGGGAAGTAGGACAGTGACTTATCGCCGCCGATGTCCAGGCTGCGCATCGTCACCGGCAACGGGTGGAAGGCGGACAGTTGCTCGCGATAAATCGCCAGCTGCTCCTTCTCACTCGGGAACCGCTGGTTGATCATGAACGGCACTTCGGTGCGGTACAGCCCTACCCCTTCGGCACCACGCTGCTGCGCGCGGGCCACATCGGCGAGCAGGCCGGTGTTAACCAGCAGCGGTACGCGGTGGCCGTCGAGGGTCACGCACGGCAACTCGCGCAGCGAATCGAGGCCCAGTGCCAGCTGTTTCTCTTCTTCCACCACCTCGGCGTATTGCTTGCGCAGCAGCTCGCTGGGGTTGGTGAAGACTTCACCGCGGTGCCCATCAACGATCATGTTGATGCCGTCGACCTTGGAATACGGCAGGTCGACCAGGCCCATGACCGTCGGAATGCCCATGGCCCGGGCCAAAATCGCGACGTGGGAGTTACCCGAACCCAGTACCGAGACCAGGCCCACCAGTTTGCCTTCCGGCACTTCGCCGAGCATGGTGGCGGTCAGCTCTTCACTGATCAGGATGGTGTTGTCGGGGTAAACCAGGTTGGTGGTGCGGTCTTCCTGCAGGTAGGCCAGCAGACGGCGACCAAGGTCGCGTACATCCGAGGCACGCTCGCGCAGGTAGGCGTCGTCCATCAATTCGAAACGGTTGACGTGATCGGTGACCACTTGGCGCAGCGCGCCCTGGGCCCACTGGCCGGTCTTGATCACGGTTTTGACTTCATTACCCAGCGACGCGTCGTCGAGCATCATCTGGTACACGTCGAACAGCGCGCGCTCTTCGGGGCGCAGTTGCGTGGCCAGCTTGGTCGACAGGTTGCGCATGTCGGCGCGCACGCCTTCCAGGGCAGTCTTGAACAGTTTGATTTCGGCGTCGATGTCGTTGACGGTCTTGTCCGGCACCACATCGAGGTCGGCCGGCGGCAGCATCACCACCGCCGTACCCACGGCCGCACCCGGCGAACCCGGTACGCCGACAAACTTGGCTTCCTGGATGCCCTTGCCCTGGCGGCCCAGGCCGCGAATCGAGCCCGTCGCCTCGGCGTGGGCAATAACCCCGGCAAGCTGCGCGCTCATGGTCACGAGGAAGGCTTCTTCACCTTCATCGAACTGGCGGCGCTCTTTTTGCTGGATGACCAACACGCCGACAACGCGGCGGTGGTGAATGATCGGTGCGCCGAGGAACGAGGCGTAGCGCTCTTCGCCGGTTTCGGCAAAGTAGCGATAGCGCGGGTGATCGGCCGCGTTTTCGAGGTTCAGGGGTTCTTCACGCGTCCCCACCAGGCCCACCAGACCTTCATTGGGCGCCATGCTGACCTTGCCGATGGAGCGCTTGTTCAGGCCCTCGGTGGCCATCAGCACAAAACGGTTGGTCTCGGGGTCCAGCAGGTAAACCGAGCAGACCTGGCTGCCCATGGCTTCCTTGACGCGCAACACAATAATCCCCAACGCCGCCTTGAGATCCTTGGCGGAGTTAACTTCCTGGACGATCTTGCGCAGCGTATTGAGCATGGCTCGGGGTCGAACTCCGTCGTCAGTCGCGCGCTAAAAGGCGCGGGGCAAGCTCTTTGAGAGCGCGACGATAAACCTCGCGCTTGAATGTCACCACCTGGCCCAACGGATACCAATAGCTGACCCAACGCCAGCCATCGAACTCCGGTTTACCGGTTAAATCCATCCGCACCCGCTGCTCATTGGAGATCAGGCGCAGGAGAAACCATTTCTGCTTCTGGCCGATGCACAGCGGTTGGCTGTGGGTACGCACCAGGCGTTGCGGCAAACGATAGCGCAACCAGCCACGGGTACAGGCCAGAATTTGCACATCTTCACGCTCAAGGCCGACTTCTTCGTTCAACTCACGGTACAAGGCGTCTTCAGGGGTTTCGTCGGGGTTGATTCCGCCTTGAGGAAACTGCCAGGCATCTTGGTTGATTCGGCGAGCCCATAGCACCTGTCCGGCATCATTCGTAAGAATAATCCCGACATTAGGACGGAAACCATCGGGGTCGATCACGGCAACAACCTCGCAAACGCATGTCGCCGCATTGTTCCACAAAGGTTGTTCCAGCGGCAACGAGGCTTCTTACCTTATGTGCACTCTTGTGAAAAGACCGTATTCTGGACGCCTTTTTACAGACTTTTCAGCGAGTAACTGCAATGCGCCTGGCTTTATTCGACTTGGACAACACGCTTCTGGGGGGTGACAGCGATCACGCCTGGGGCGATTACCTCTGCGAACGCGGGATTCTCGACGCAGTGGCCTACAAGGCCCGCAACGATGAGTTTTACCAGGACTACCTGGCCGGCACGCTGGATAACGCCGAGTATCTGAACTTCTGCCTGGAGATTCTCGGCCGCACCGAGATGGCCCAGTTGAACGAGTGGCGCAACGACTACATGCGTGACTGCATCGAGCCGATCATGCTGCCCCAGGCCGTGGAACTGTTGGCCAAGCACCGCGCCGCCGGCGACAAGCTGGTGATCATCACCGCCACCAACCGCTTCGTTACCGCACCGATTGCCGCACGCCTGGGCGTTGAAACCCTGATCGCCACCGAGTGCGAGATGGAAAATGGCCGTTACACCGGGCGCAGCACCGATGTGCCGTGCTTTCGCGAGGGCAAGGTGACGCGCTTGAATCGCTGGCTGGAAGAGACCGGTTACAGCCTGCAAGACAGCTACTTCTATAGCGATTCGATGAATGATTTGCCGTTGCTGGAGCAAGTGACGCATGCGGTGGCGGTAGATCCGGACCCAAATTTGCGGGCTGAGGCCCAGAAGCGTGGCTGGCCGGTGATTACACTGCGAAGCTGATGGCCCTATCGCAGCATAGGTATCTACGCAACGCTTTGTGTGGTGCTGAGCTTGTGATGGGTTTAGGTAGATTGAGTACATATCCGTTGCTGCGGTAACGGCTTCGTATGGTTCCGCTCTTACAGCGGGTCACTTTTGGCAAACGCCCGGAATGCCGGCCCAGCCAAAAGTAACCAAAAGGTCTCTTGCCCCACCACTCGGTGCCTCGCCTAGGCTCGGCATGCCAGATCAAGATCAAAATCTACAGCACGGCGGCCTAGTAGCCGACCTGAGTGGTTGAAGCAAAAGCAGGGCAACAGCACAGCAAAAACAGATCAGAGGCAGAGCTGCTTTTCTGTGGGAGCTGGCTTGCCTGCGATGCAGGCACCTCGGTACATCAGGCATAGCCAGGTGATGCCTTCGCAGGCAAGCCAGCTCCCACATTTGACCGAGTACACACATCTACCTGATGTACTGAGCTCAAAATGTGGGAGCGGGCTTGCTCGCGAATGCGGTGGGCCATTCACCAGATGCATCAACTGACACACCGCCATCGGGAGCAAGCCCCCTGCCACATTTGACTGAGTTCAGCCTCCAAGATCAGGTCGGCTGTCAGGCCGCCTCGCCTTTGCTTTTGATCTAACCACTCAGGTCGGCTACTAGGCCGCCGTGCTGTAGATCTTGATCTTGATTTTGATCTTAGGCGCCCCGTCAACCACGCTGGCCGAACGCAGGCTTTGGAGCGGGGGTAAACCGGCAGGACGCCGGTTTAGCCGCGCTGGGCCAAGGATGGCCCATCGCGGCGGCCCCCGCTCCAAAGCCTGCGTGAGGGCACACCGAGCCTAAGCGAGGTGCCGAGTGGTGGGGCAAGAGCCTTTTGGTTACTTTTGGGCTCTTTTCAAAAGTGACCCGCTGTAAGAGCGGAACCAATCCAAGCCATCACCCAAATAACGGATATGTACCCAGCGCCCCCCCCACGACAACCACAGCACTCAACCCGAAAAAAGTTGTGTAGATACCTATGCCCATCGCAGGCAAGCCAGCTCCCACACTTGGATGTGTGAATACATTCAAGTGTGGGAACTGGCTTGCCTTCAATAAAGTCGACTCGGTCTTAAGCCCTACATCGGCTTAGCCACCATCAAATAGAAAATCGCCATAAACGCCAGAAACGCCGGCCAGCCCAGGCCAAACCACCAACGCATATAAGTGTTTGCCTTGATCGGCATCGCCGTGCCGTCGCGCAACGCTTGCTCCGCCATCTTGTGCACGCGAATCTGTAGCCACACCACCGGCAGCCAGCAAACCCCGGCCAGGCAATACAGGCCGACGGTCCATTGCAGCCAGCTCTGCTGCATCGACCAACCCGCCAAATGCATCAAGCCAACACCGCTCAAGGGTTGGAACACTGCCGTGGTCGCGGTAAACGCCCAGTCGGCGAACACCAGGTGCTTGAACGTCACGGCGATGACTTCAACGTTGCCGCTGCGCCAAGCGCGCAAGGCGTAGTAAGCCGAGCCTGCGCCCAGCCCAAACAGAATGGTCGACGACAGGATATGCAGGGTTTTCAGCAGCAGGTAGGCGCTCATCGCGACGGTTCTGTCCATAGAAGCCATAAAGTGGCCACCATCAGCACCAGGTTTTTGGCGACGGCGGCATAAGGGTCAAACCAGTAATGGGGCAGAACCAGGCTGATAAACACAGTGTAACCGGCCATCAGCAGCAATTGCAGGATCAGCGCCTGCCTGCGCCAACGCGTCACCAGCAACCCTAAACCCAACAACGCATCGCAGACCGAACCGCCGATCACAGCCAGCGCCGCCCAAGAGCCTTGCACACCCGCCTCGGCCATGATGCGCAGGCCCCAGTCGTAACCCGGGCCGAGGCAGACCGCCGCAGTGCCCAGCCAGATCAGCACCATCACCGCCAGCATCAGCGGGCGAATCGTTTGCTGGCTGCTGATGGCGGCGTTCGGCCAATCGTGCAGGCGCGAGGCCAGCGGCGCGGCGGTATAGCCGCAGACCGAGGCCAGCACCTCAGGGTCGGCCACATTGTCCTGTTGCGCCAGGGCGATACTCTGGCGATTCAGCGCCCGCCAGCCCAGCCGATCACCCAGCCAGCCGCCCAGGCCCAGCAACGGCACTTGCAGGTATCGGCCCCGCCGCCAGCCTTGCGCGGCGCGTAACTGATCGATGACCTGGAACAACCGCAGCGGCTCAGGGCCCACCAACGGCAGTACCATGGATTCGGCCGGCCACCGCCGTAACAGCGCCAACACGGCACCGACCACGTCGTCGATGTGCACGGGCTGCAGCTGGGCATTGAGGTCGAGCAACGGAATCAGCGGCCAGGGCGAAAGCCCGGTCAACCAGCCACTGCTGGTCCCGCCCACGCCCACCACCAATGAAGGCCGCAGCACCACAGCGGTTATGCCCAGGCCGAGCAGATACTCATCCGCCGAGCCTTTGCTGGCCAGGAACGGCACGTCGGATTGCACCGAAGCACCCAGGGCGGAAACCTGCAACACCGGTACACCGCGCCGGGCGGCCAGATCAAACAGCACACGAGCGCCTTGATCCTGTACGCGGCTCACCTCGGCCACATCCACGCTGAGCAGGCCCGCCGCGTTGATCAATAAATCAACAGCGTCAGGGAAAACAAAATGCTCGGGGTCGCCGGCCAACAGGCGAAGGTCCAGCGCACGCCACTCAACCCCCGGCCAACCCTGGCTTCGAGGCTCGCGCGATGTAGCGACCACGCAATGCCCTGCTTGCTGCAAGGCGCGCAACAGATGGCGGCCCACAAACCCTGTGGCGCCGACCAGAAGAATGTTCATGACGCTCCTTTAGACCGGCTTGGCGCCCATCAACCCGGCAATCGCCACAAACCCCACCAGGCTGACCACCGCCAGCGCCAAGGTGAAATTCAGGCTGCCGCCGCCGCCCAAGCGCAGGCGATTAAGCCGCGCCACCAGCCAGAACCAGGCCAGCGCCGCCACGGTGTAGAGGATGCTGGAGCCCAGAATCCAGGTTTGCCCAAGCGGCCAGCCGACCAAGTGCACGAGCCACCAGCCGGTAAACGGCATGCTGACCACGCAAATACCCATCAGCAACCACACAAACGCCCACGGGCGTTGCACGGTAACCGCCGCGCCGGCACTACGTTTGCGCCAGGCCAGTACCGCCAGGCCCAGGCCGCTGAGCAGCAGCAACACGGTGGCGGTGATGTGGATAACTTTCAGGGTGGTCAGCGTTTCCATGGTCTCGATTCCTTAAAGGCCGCTCAGTCAGCGTAGTCGCTCAACCGAGGAACAGCTGGTAGGCCGGGTTTTCGCTCTCATCCCAATACGGGTAGCCGATCTGCGCCAACGCGGCCGGCACCAGGTGGCGCTCGTCCGCCGGCACTTGCAGGCCGGCGACCACACGGCCGTCGGCCGCGCCGTGGTTGCGATAGTGGAACATCGAGATGTTCCAGCGCCCGCCTAATTTGTTAAGAAAGTTGAACAGCGCGCCCGGACGTTCCGGGAATTCGAAACGGAACACCAACTCATCGCTGACTTTCGCCGCATGCCCGCCGACCATATGACGAATGTGCAACTTGGCCAGTTCGTTTTCGGTCAGGTCCAGCACCGGGAAACCCTGGCTGGTGAGGCTGGCGATCAGCGCGCTGCGCGGGTCGTTTTCCGGGTGGGTCTGCACGCCAACGAAGATGTGCGCCTCGCGGCCGGAGTGGTAGCGGTAGTTGAATTCAGTGATCTGGCGCTTGCCCACGGCCTCGCAAAAGGCCTTGAAGCTGCCCGGCTGCTCGGGGATGGTCACGGCGATGATAGCTTCGCGGCCCTCACCCAGCTCGGCGCGCTCGGCCACATGGCGCAGGCGGTCGAAGTTGACGTTGGCGCCGGAGTCGATGGCCACCAGGGTTTGCCCGGTAATGCCCCGCGTCTCAACGTACTTCTTGATCCCCGCCACACCCAATGCACCGGCCGGCTCGGTGATCGAGCGGGTGTCGTCGTAGATGTCCTTGATCGCCGCGCAGATTTCATCGGTGCTGACGGTGATCACTTCGTCCACATAGTCTTTGCAGATGTCGAAGGTGTGCTGGCCGATCTGTGCCACCGCCACGCCATCGGCGAAGATGCCGACGGTCGGCAATACCACGCGCTCGCCCGCGGCCATGGCGGCTTGCAGGCAGTTGGAGTCGTCCGGCTCGACGCCGATGATCTTGATTTCCGGGCGCAGGTATTTCACGTACGCCGCGATCCCTGCGATCAGCCCGCCGCCGCCCACCGGCACAAAAATCGCGTCCAGCGGCCCTGGGTGCTGGCGCAGAATCTCCATCGCCACGGTGCCCTGCCCGGCAATGGTGTGCGGATCATCATAGGGGTGAATGTAGACGTAGCCTTTTTCGTCGACCAGTTTCAGCGAGTAGGCCAGGGCTTCCGGGAAGGAATCACCGTGCAGCACCACTTTGCCGCCACGCGAACGCACGCCTTCGACCTTGATTTCCGGGGTAGTCTTGGGCATCACGATGGTGGCCTTGACCCCCAGCACCTTGGCCGCCAGGGCCAGGCCCTGGGCATGGTTGCCGGCAGACGCGGTGACCACGCCGCGCGCGCGCTCCTCCAAGCTCAGCTGGGTCAGCTTGTTGTAAGCGCCCCGAATCTTGAACGAGAACACCGGCTGCAAGTCTTCACGTTTGAGCCAGACCTTGTTGCCGAGGCGCTCGGAGAGCTGGCGAGCGGTCTGCAATGGGGTTTCGACGGCCACGTCGTAAACGCGCGAGGTGAGGATCTTTTTGACGTACTGTTCAAGCATCGGCGGGTATCACTGAGCAGGTTGGGCAGGGCCAAGGAGTCTAACCCAGCGTTTGGCCGGGCGACCACACGAATCCCGAGGTTTTGTTGGGTTATACTCGCCGCCCTCGATAACTCCCCGCCCGTTCCGGAGCCCGCATGACCCAGGATCAACTCAAACAGGCAGTGGCCCAGGCCGCCGTCGATTTAATCCTTCCTAAACTCGACGACAAGAGCATCGTCGGTGTTGGCACCGGCTCCACCGCCAACTGCTTTATCGATGCGCTGGCCCAGCACAAAGGCGCGTTCGACGGCGCCGTGGCCAGCTCCGAAGCCACCGCCGCACGCCTCAAGGGCCATGGCATTCCCGTGTACGAGCTCAACACCGTGAGCGACCTGGAGTTCTACGTCGACGGCGCCGATGAAAGCGACGAACACCTGAACCTGATCAAAGGCGGCGGCGCAGCCCTGACCCGCGAGAAGATCGTTGCCGCCGTGGCCAAGACCTTCATCTGCATCGCCGACGCCAGCAAGCTGGTGCCGGTACTCGGCGCGTTCCCGCTGCCGGTGGAAGTGATCCCGATGGCCCGCAGCCACGTGGCCCGCGAGCTGGTGAAACTGGGCGGCGACCCGGTGTACCGCGAAGGCGTGTTGACCGACAACGGCAATATCATCATCGACGTGTTCAACATGCAGATCACCAACCCGGTTGAGCTGGAAACCCAGATCAATGCGATCGTGGGCGTGGTCACCAATGGCTTGTTCGCTGCGCGTCCGGCTGATGTGTTGCTGCTGGGCACTTCTGAAGGTGTGAAAACCCTCAAGGCCTAAAAACACCGCGAATCCCCCAGTGGGAGCCGGGTTTGTGTGGGAGCGGGCTTGCTCGCGAATGCGGTGTGTCAGTCGCTGGATCAGTTGCCTGACACACCGTCTTCGCGAGCAAGCCCGCTCCCACATTTGCTATGTGCTGACCTCGATATTTATGTAACAAATACGCTACCTTTCGCTGCACCCCTCGCCAAAATCGTGCGCCACATCACGACATGTCACGCCTCAATCAGTATCAAATCCGTTACAAATTACAGCCAAGCGACCCACGCGTTTAACAATGCGCCACTTCGCAATCGCCCAGGGAATGAGGCGCGCATTGTGCAATGGGTCTGGGCTTGAACATCCCCATCACCTCAAGGACGACCTTGTGATAAAGCCCCTAGCCCTCGCAATCAGCGTTGTCGGCAGCCTGCTGTCGACCCACACCCAGGCCTACGATTACGGCCAGCACGCCAACACCACCCTGGAAACGCTGATCAACGACTACCCCGGCCGGTATCGCGGCACCGCCAATTTCAACGGGGCCGCGGATTGGATGCAGAGCCAGATGGGTTCGGCCTACAGTCTCAGTCGCCAGAACTTCACCTGGAACAACGGCAGTCGCGCCTCGCAAAACGTGGTGGCCTACGCCGCCGGCACCAAGGCGCAGTACGTGGTGATTGGCGCGCATTTCGACACCTACTTCGGCCGCCCGACCTTGCAAGGCCTGGACGACAACGGCTCCGGCGCCAGTGTGCTGACCGAAGTGGCGAAGAACCTCGGCGGATTGCAGTTGGAAAACGGCCTGCAGATCGTCGGCTTCGGCGCAGAAGAAGAAGGCCTGCGCGGCTCAAAGGCGTTTGTCGACTCACTCAGCGCCAGCCAACGCGCAAACATGCTGGCGATGATCAACCTCGACAGCCTGATCACCGGCGACATGATGTATGCCCACGCCGGCCAGAACAGCACCGCCAACCCCGCCTTGGCGTCATTGCGCGAGCACGCTTTGCAGATTGCCAAGGAGCTGAACATCCCACTGTTCACCAACCCGGGCCTGGACCCGCAATACCCCAAGGGCACCGGCTGCTGCAGCGATGGCGAGTCTTTCGAGCCGCTGAACATTCCGATTCTGTATATAGAGGCCACCCACTGGGAGCTGGGCGACCTCGATGGCTACACCCAGACCAACAACCCAAAAATCCCCGGCGGCTCCACCTGGCACGACCCTGCTGAAGACAACAAGACTGTGCTCACCGACGCCTTCGGCCAGGCGCGTATCGACCAGCGCCTGCGCGACTATTCGCGCCTGCTCAGCCGCCTGGTGCTGGAGCTGACCAACGCCGACCTGATGGCCTCGACCGCTTCGGGCGGCGCCGTTGCGCGCAACATGCAAGACAATCTGCAGCGTCAACACCAAGCCATGGTGCGCCTGCATGATCGCCGCTGGCTGACCTTGCAAGCGGCCAGCCGCGAGGTCGGCAGCTTCGATGGCGAAATCGGCGTGGACGGCGAATACACCCCGGACAGCGGCTTCGACAGCCCGCTCAACCGTAGCGCCCGCAGCCTTGGCGTGCATGCGCTCGGCGACTATCAACTCAGTTCAAGCCTGAACATCGGTGCCAGCCTGAGCTACCTCAACGGTCGCGACACACTTGAGCACCGCGGCAAACTCGACAGTGACACCTGGCAGGCTGCGGTCTACGCCTTGCTCAACGACGGTGGGCCAAGCTGGCTGGCCGGCGACCTGAGCGCTGGCCGTACGCGGTTCGACGCCAAGCGCAACCTGCTGATCCAGGCCAACGGCGGCCCAGTGCTGCTCAACCAGCAACTGAACGGTAACACTGACGCCCTGACGTTGGGTGCACGGGTGCTGGGCGGATATGACTTCGACGTCGGCGCGATCAAGAGCGGGCCGTTTGCCGGCCTGGATTACAGCCACTCGCGCATCGATAAATTCCACGAGAAACAAAACCTGCGCACGGCGCTGGAGTATGAAGAGCAAGCCTTCGATTCCCTGGAAGCCAGCCTCGGTTGGCGCGTGCGCGGCGCAGTCGCCCTGCCCTATGGCTTGAGCCTGCTGCCTTACGGCGACCTCGCTTGGGTCAAGGAGTTGGCTGACGGGCGCCTCGACGACCTGCAATTGACCGCCCGCGCCGATGGCCAAGCGCGCACCGCCAAGCTGGGCTCAGTGGACAAGCGCTTTGGCCGCGCACAAATCGGCAGCCAGTTGGCGATCACCCCTCAACTGGGCGTTTACGCCGAAGTGAACAGCCGCCTGGGGCATGCCGAGGGCAGCCAGACTGGCTATTCGCTGGGTGTGCAATGGGTGTTCTGATCAGGGCTTCTTGAACACGTAAAACAGGTTCGGCTCGCTGACCAGGTACAAGCTGCCTTCGTCGTCCATGGCGATGCCTTCGGCCTGAGGCACACGCTTTTGCAGACCATGGCGCCCGTTGAGCAGAGAAAGACTGCTCAGCGGGCGACCGTCGATGTCCAGCTCCAACACCAGAAACGACTCATCCGACAGCGCCAACAGATGGCCGCTGCGCTCGTCGTATTGCAGGCTCGACAGGTCGCGCACAAACAGCCCGGCATCGCGCTTGGGGTTGTTGATCACGTGCACCGAGTAGGTTTTTTCCGGCTTGAAATGCGGGAAACCGTGGACCTCGTAGATCAGCATCGGGTCGCGCTCCTTGGCCACGAACAGGCGTTTACCTACCGAGTCGTACGCCAGGCCCTCGAAACCCTTGTTACCACCGATGTGCACACCCAAGGTCATCTGCTCTGCGTCGGCGGCGTCGAGGAACTGCGTGTCGTCATTCACATGCACCTTGATCAGCCGCTGCTGGGCTTCATCGCTGATGACGTAGATGTTGTCGCTGATGAACTCCACCGCCTCGGCATCACCAAAGCCCACCAGCGGAATGCGCCGCAGGATCTTGCCGTCCAGGGACAGCTCGACCAGCTCGGCATTTTTGTTGGTGACGGTAAACAGGCTTTTGCGCACCGGGTCGTAGGTGAGGGCCGAGACATCATCGTCGAGGCCCTCGATGACCTTGGCCTCGAGGCTGACGCGGTAATCGGCCAAGCCGATGGAGCGCTGATCGGCTGGCTGGCGCCAGGCCTGCCAGTTAAACCAGGCGCGTTCGAACAGGCGAAATTGCTGTGCGACCACCCCGGCAGCCACCAAGGCGATCAGCAACACAATGAAAAACGCGGGTTTGGGGCGGGCAAATCGACGCATCAGGGCAGCTCGAAGTCAAAAAGTGGCGAATGAATATCACGCCTGTCTGAATTTAAACTTAAACGCTGCCGAATGTCGGGCGAATGCCGCTATTGGAGAAATACCCGACGCAATCGTGGGTTATTTCTGCTTTTCGAAACGGTAAAACAGGTTCGGCTCACTGACCATGTACAAGGTGCCGCTGTCATCCATGGTCACGCCCTCAGCACGCGGAATGGTGTGCTTGAGGCCGTTGAAGCCGCCGAGCAGGGTCATGAAGCTGACTTGCTCGCCCTTTTCATCCAACTCCAGCAACAGATGGGAGTCGGCCGACAACACCAGCAAGTGCCCGGTGCGCGGGTCGACGGCCAGGGCCGAGAGGTTGCGCATGTCCAGCTCGGTGCTGGCGACTTTTTGCTTGTCGCCCGTCAGCGTGGCGCCATCGCTTTTCCAGGTGAACAGCGCCGGTGGACGCTCTTCGCCGAGCACGATCTGCTGGTTGCGCTTGTCCCAGGTGATGCCTTCAAAAGCCTTATTCTGGTCTTTGGACGGGCCCAGGTCGTAGGTCTTGAAGTCAGCAATATTCAGTTGTTGGGTGCCGGCGTCGACTTTCACCACGGTGAGCGTGTGCATGCGCTCATCGACAATGGCCATCCAGCCGTTCTCCATCATCGTCAGGCCTTCCGGGTTGTTCCAGCCATTAAGTGGCATCTTGCGCAGCACGTCGCCCTGCAGGCTCAACTCCACCAGGAATGGGTTTTTGCCCATGACGGAAAACAGGGTTTTGGTCTGCGGGTTGTAGGCCAGGTCCGAAGCCTCGTCCTTCTCCATGCCGGGCAGCAATTTGCCGTCGATGACCGCGTGGTAGTCAGGCAGCCAGACGCTGGCCTGTTGCTCGGCCGGCGACTCAAAGCGCTCCGCCACCCACAGCACGCCACGATCATCCCAATGCATGAGCCAGGCGACGCCATACACAATCGCTCCGGCCAGGAACAGCCAGGAATACCAGCGCAAGGCAACACGTGAACGGGGCTTGGGTGTAGCGGTGGGCAAAGTCACGGCCATTGAGCGCTTTTCCGGAAAGTCAGCGTTAGGTGATAGCACAGGATCAACGGGCCCGCGCGCAGGAGGCTGAGGATTATCCGGATGGTGTGTGAAAAAAATGCAAAAGCCGATGTACTAGCTGATCGTTCCTACGCTCCGCGTGGGAATGCCTCTTGTGACGCTCCGCGTCACCAACTCAAGGGCGGACGCGGAGCGTCCAGGGCTGCATTCCCACGCAAAGCGTGGGAACGATCGGCGCTGATGCTAGCGAACGCTGCTTTCGAAGCGGCTCCCGCCCCCCAATTCCAACACCAGCTCGTCACCCACATTCAATGGCCCCACGCCGGCTGGTGTGCCGGTGAGAATCACGTCGCCAGCCTGCAGCGAGAAGCAGCCGGCCATGTGCTGGATCATCGGGATGATCGGGTTGAGCATTTGCGAGCTGTTGCCATCCTGGCGCACTTCGCCGTTGATGGTCAGGCGAATGCCGATGTCGGTCACGTCCGGGAAGGTGCTGCCGACCACGAACGGGGCAATCACCGCTGCGCCGTCGAAGGACTTGGCGATTTCCCACGGCAGGCCCTTGGCTTTCAGCTCGGCTTGCTTGTCGCGCAACGTCAGGTCCAGCGCCGGGGCGAAACCGGAGATGGCGTCCAGCACTTCTTCACGGCTGGGTTTGGTCGACAAAGGCTTGCCGATCAATACCGCGATTTCCGCTTCGTAGTGCACCGAACCGCGCTCGGTAGGGATGGCGAAACCGCCTTCCAGCGCGACCACGCAACTGCCCGGCTTGATGAACAGCAACGGCTCGGTGGGCACCGGGTTGTCCAGTTCCTTGGCATGTTCGGCGTAGTTACGCCCGATACACACCACTTTACCCAGCGGGAAGTGGATGTTGGTGCCGTCGACGTACTTGTGCTGGTAGCTCATGAAACGACTCCTTCAGGGCGGTTAAACAGCGAAGATCTTGCCAGGGTTCATGATCCCGTTCGGGTCGAACACCGCTTTGACTGCCTTCATGTATTCGATTTCAACCGGCGAGCGGCTGTAAGTCAGGTAATCGCGCTTGGTCATGCCCACGCCGTGTTCGGCAGAGATTGAGCCGTTGTACTTCTGAACGGTTTCGAACACCCACTTGTTCACGGTAGCGCACTTGGCGAAGAACTCGTCCTTGCTCAGGTTTTCCGGCTTGAGGATGTTCAAGTGCAGGTTGCCGTCGCCGATGTGGCCGAACCAGACAATTTCGAAGTCCGGGTAGTGTTCGCCGACGATCGCGTCGATTTCCTTCAGAAACGCCGGCACTTTGGAGACAGTGACCGAGATATCGTTCTTGTACGGTGTCCAGTGGGAGATGGTCTCGGAAATGTACTCGCGCAGTTTCCACAGGTTGTGCAGTTGGGTTTCGCTCTGGCTCATCACGCCGTCCAGCACCCAGCCCTGCTCGACGCAGTGCTCGAAGGTTTCCAGGGCGTGGTTGGCGACTTCTTCGGTGGTGGCTTCGAATTCCAGCAGCGCATAGAACGGGCAGTCGGTTTCGAACGGCGCTGGCACGTCGCCACGGCCCATGACTTTGGCCAGGGCTTTGTCGGAGAAGAATTCGAAGGCGGTCAGGTCCAGCTTGCTCTGGAACGCGTGCAGCACCGGCATGATCGAGTCGAAATCAGTGGTGCCGAGCACCATGGCGGTGAGGTTTTTCGGCGCCCGGTCCAGGCGCATGGTGGCTTCGACCACAAAGCCCAACGTACCTTCGGCGCCGATAAACAGCTGGCGCATGTCGTAGCCGGTGGCGTTCTTGATCAGATCGCGGTTGAGTTCCAGCACATCACCTTTGCCGGTGACCACTTTCATGCCGGCCACCCAGTTACGGGTCATGCCGTAGCGAATCACCTTGATCCCGCCGGCATTGGTGCCGATATTGCCGCCAATCTGGCTCGAGCCCGACGACGCGAAGTCCACCGGGTAGTACAAGCCCTTCTCTTCGGCAACGTTCTGCAATTGCTTGGTGACCACGCCCGGCTGGCACACGGCGGTACGGTCGGTGAGGTTCACCTCGATGATCTGGTTCATGTAGTCGAACGACACAACCACTTCGCCATTGGCCGCCACCGCAGCCGCCGACAGGCCGGTACGGCCACCGGACGGCACCAGCGCAACCTTGTGTTCATTAGCCCAACGGACGATGGCCTGCACCTGTTCGGTGGTCTTCGGGAAGACGATGGCGGACGGTGCAGGTGCGAAGTGCTTGGTCCAGTCCTTGCCGTAAGCCTCAAGGGAGTCAGCGTCGGTCAGGACCTTGCCAGGCTCAACCAGGGTCTTCAGCTCATCAATCAGGGCAGGATGGGTCATCGACAGAACTCTCGAACAATTCATGGTCATCCTGAGAACGCTTCACGTCGCAGGAATGGGTGTTTAGCGGGGCACGTATGCTAGCATACCGCCCCCGCAGGACAGAGCCCAAGGGCGTTCTGCGGTGACGGCTTTCCTGCCGTCCGGGTCAGCTCTTGTGCACTGATTCAAGGCACTAACTGCTCGATTCCCTGCCATTTTTCTCCGGGATACAGGTTTACGCAGATGAGCAAGACTTCTCTCGATAAGAGCAAGATCAAGTTCCTTCTTCTGGAAGGCGTCCACCCATCGGCTGTCGACGTACTGAAAGCCGCTGGGTACTCCAGCATTGAGTACATCACCAGTTCTCTGCCGGAAGCCCAGTTAAAGGAAAAGATCGCCGACGCGCACTTTATCGGCATTCGCTCCCGCACTCAGCTGACCGAAGAGATCTTCGACCACGCCAAGAAACTCGTGGCTGTCGGCTGTTTCTGCATCGGCACCAACCAGGTCGACCTCAACGCTGCGCGCGAGCGCGGCATCGCGGTGTTCAACGCACCGTACTCCAACACCCGCTCCGTTGCGGAGCTGGTATTGGCCGAGGCGATCCTGTTGCTGCGCGGCATCCCTGAGAAGAACGCTTCCTGCCACCGTGGCGGCTGGATCAAAAGCGCGGCCAACTCCTTCGAAATCCGCGGCAAGAAGCTGGGTATCGTCGGTTACGGCTCGATCGGCACGCAGTTGTCGGTGCTGGCCGAAGGCTTAGGGATGCAGGTGTTCTTCTACGACACCCTGACCAAGCTGCCATTGGGCAACGCCACTCAGGTGTCGAGCCTGACCGAGCTGCTGGGCATGTCCGACATCGTCACCCTGCACGTGCCGGAAACTGCCGAAACCCAGTGGATGATCGGCGAGAAGGAAATCCGCGCGATCAAGAAAGGCGGCATCCTGATCAACGCTGCACGCGGCACGGTGGTTGAGCTGGACGCCCTGGCTGACGCGATCAAGGACAAGCACCTGATCGGCGCCGCTATCGACGTGTTCCCGGTAGAGCCACGCTCTAACGACGACATCTTCGAAAGCCCGCTGCGCGGCCTGGACAACGTGATCCTGACCCCGCACATCGGCGGCTCCACCGCTGAAGCCCAAGCCAACATCGGCCTGGAAGTGTCGGAGAAGCTGGTCAAGTACAGCGACAACGGTACGTCGGTGTCTTCCGTCAACTTCCCGGAAGTGGCCCTGCCGGCTCACCCTGGCAAGCACCGTCTGCTGCACATCCACCAGAACATCCCTGGCGTGATGATGGAGATCAACAAGGTCTTCGCGGAAAACGGCATCAACATCTCCGGTCAGTTCCTGCAGACCAACGAGAAGGTCGGCTACGTGGTGATCGACGTCGACGCCGAGTACTCGGACCTGGCGCAAGAGAAGCTGCAGCACATCAACGGCACGATTCGCAGCCGCGTGTTGTTCTAAGGCTTTAAACGCTGCATAAAAAATGGGAGACCCGCAAAGGTCTCCCATTTTTTTGTCTGAACAAATCTTACTTGACGTTAACCGTGATGACTTTTGAGGCTACAGTCGGGTTGAACTGCATGTGCAGTTTGTCGCCGGCGACCAGTTGCAAAGTGTGCTTGCCTGGGGTGAGGGTCAGTTCGGTTTCGGTCTGAGCCTTACCGTAGTGGATCACGGTGTCAGTGGCCGGGATCGGCACGCTGGCGTCAGGCAGCGCTTTCTGGTCGATCAGCAGGTGGTGGTGACCAGTGCCTGGGTCCTGGCTGGTGGCCGGGGCCAGTTTGAGGCCTTCCATGCCGAATTTGACAGTGAAGGTTTTATCGACGGTGGCGCCGTCTTTTGGCGACACGATAAAAACTTTGGCGCCTTCAGGTGGCGCGCTGCGCGGGATACCGTCAGCGGCGGTAGCCAACATCGAGGCACCCAGCAGCAGGCTGGCAATCGTTGCACGGGACAATAGGGCTTTCATTCGCTTCTCCAGTTTTTCCAGGAAATCTGTTGGGTTATCACAACTTCGCGACAAATTGCTGTCCAAGGCACTCAACACCCTAGCAAAGCGATGCTGAATGGCGCCTCGCATTACGAATTCTTTAGGAGTGACCATGCGCTTTCCGCCTGGCCTTGTACTTTTGCTACCCCTTCTGAGTCCTTTGGCTCACGCCGAATTGATCGATGATGTGTTTGATCGCGGCGAACTGCGCATCGCCCTGGACGCCAACACACCGCCGTTCAACTTCAAGGACGGTGACAAGCTAACCGGTTTTGAAGTGGAACTGGGTGAACAATTGGCCAAGGAAATGGATGTACGCCCCTCGTTTATCACCACCGACGACGCGGACATGCTGCCTGGCGTTGAAACCGGCAAGTACGACGTGGCCATCAACCATATCGCTATGACTGCCGAGCTGCAGGATCGTTTCGATTTCAGTGAGCCTTATAAGGAAACACCTGAGCTGGCGATCCCATTCCAAAAGGGCAACCCGGCGTTCAAAAGCAGCCTGGACAAGGCGTTGCAGTACGTGAAGGCCGATGGCCGACTGAAGGCGCTGACGCAGAAGTGGTTTAAGCCCGAGTAAATGCTCCCGCATTTTTGATCTATGCAAGGCGTGAGAGATGCAGTGCCGCTTCAGCCAACTCCAGCTCACTGAACACCAATACCCCATGGCGCTTGAGCAACGCCGCCGTCACGCCTTCGCCGCTCACCTTCACACCGGTAAACGTCCCGTCATAGGTCAGCACGTTGCCGCAGGACGGGCTATTGGCCTTGAGAATGGCAATACGGATGTCATGGCGCTGCACCAACGCCAAGGCTTGGCGGGCGCCGTCGATAAATGCGGCGCTGAAGTCTTCACCTTCGGCAGTCAGCACTTGGGCACGGCCTTCCCACACATCAATGCCCTGCCCGCCCGGGATCTCAGCGGACGGCCGCGGCGTGGGCAAACCACCCGACACTTCCGGGCAGATCGCAACCACGCGGCCTTCAGCCTGCCACGCCGCCAACTGGTCGAATGGGCCGCTGGCCCCGCCGTCGTAGCGCACTTTGTGCCCGAGCAGGCAGCGGCTGATCAGAATCTTTTCCATGTTTAAAACGGCTCGTTACCCCGCCGACGAAACCAGCCGGTCAAGGACAGGCGTTCGCGCGTGGCGGGCAGGACTTCGTGGGGCACTTCACCCGACAGGAACACCACCAGGCAACCGCCGGTGGGCACCACATCGTATTCGACGCCGCCTTTGAGGTACATGCGCAGTTGGCCGCCATGCTCGGGCAGCCACGCGTCGTTCAAGTAGACCACCGCCGAGACCATACGCCGGTCATCGTCGCGAAAACGGTCCAGGTGCTTGAGGTAGAACGCACCCGGCGGGTACATCGCAAAGTGGCTTTCAAAATCTTCCAGGCCCAGGAACAGGCCACGATTCATCGCTTGGCGCAGGCTGTCCATCACGCCCATGTAGGTCTCGCAGACGGCCGCATCGCCTTCTTCCAGCCACTGGATATGGTCACCGCGAATGCCCTCGCGAATCTCCTGGGCCGGGCCGCGCCCTACAGCAGCAGGTGCCAATTCCCCCTCGGCCGCACGTTTACGGCACTCAGCCGCCAGTTCCAGGGTCAGAGCCTGGGGCAGGAAGCCGTTCTGCTGCGACCAACCTTTTTCGGCCAGGTCGTCGACAATGCGTTGCAGCAGAGGATGATCGAGGGGTATTTGCATGGCGCGCATAGTATCCATACGCCTGTGAATCCGACAGAGCCGCCGAGCGTCTGAATACACTTTAGTCAGGTGACCGATAGGATTTCTCGACAAATCCTACGCCCGACACGGACAATAGTGGCCGACTGACAGGAGTCCATATGCGTCGTTTGTTTTTTTCCATGCTGATGTTCTGCGTTTTGCCCGCTTGGGCAGACGGCCATGACCAGTTGTACAAGGTCGCCGGCTGGGCCGAACAACGTGCGCATTTCAATGACGCCCTCAGTGCCGCCCAGCAACGCTACCGCAATAGCCTGCCGCCGGCGGTGTACCAGGCGCTGGTGGACAACAGCAATAAACGCTTTGCCGACCAGGCGGTGGACCAGCGTGCCGAAGCGCAGTTGCGCAAGAACCTGGCGGACCCGAAACCCGCCCTGGCGTTTTTCCAATCGCCGCTGGGCCGCAAGATTGTCGCCGCCGAGTTGCTGGCCACGCGCCGTGATCAGCTTGCAAAAAATTCAAAGGGCCTGCCGCACATCGAAGCCGACGCCACCCGCAGCCTGATCATCGGCCACCTGGCCCAGGCACTGCCTGCGCGTGAAGCCGGTGCGGAAGTCAGCCTGGCGATTGCCGGTGTAGCCGCCGATAGCTTGAGCCAAATGATTCCCGGCCTGTTGGGCGGCGGTCAGGCTCAAGGCATGTTGAATGGCCAGCGTGAGCGGTTGATGCAGCAGATCGGCAATGACCTGAACAATACGTTGCTGTACGTCTATCGGGATTTGTCTGATCCGGAATTGGAAGAATTCGCCACGTTTGCAGAGTCGCCGGAGGGTCGGGCGTATTACAAGGCGGCGCTTGCAGCCATTCGCGCAGGTCTTGCCGTCGGCCAGAGCACTTCCAGCCTGGCGCAGTAGAATTGTGGGAGCTGGGTTGCCTGCGATGGGCATAGGTATCTACACAACTTTTTTCGGGTTGAGTGCTGTGGTTGTCACGGGGCCGCTGGGTACATATCCGTTGCTGCGGTATTGGCTGATATTGGTTCCGCCCTTACGGCGGGTCACTTTTGGAAAAGAGCCCCAAAAGTAACCAAAAGGGCTCTTGCCCCACCACTCGGCACCTCGCCTCCGGCTCGGTGTGCCCTCACGCAGGCTTTGGAGCGGGGGCCGCCGCGATGGGCCATCCTTGGCCCAGCGCGGCTAAACCGGCGTCCTGCCGGTTTACCCCCGCTCCAAAGCCTGCGTTCGGCCAGCGTGGTTTAACGGGGCGCCTAAGATCAAGATCAAGATCAAGATCAAGATCTACAGCAAGGCGGCCTAGTAGCCGACCTGAGTGGTTGAATCAAAAGCAAAGCCAAGGCGGCCTGGCAGCCGACCTGTTTACTGAAGCTGTTCTCGGTCTAATTGTGGGAGCGGGCTTGCTCGCGAATGCGGTGTGTCAGTCAGCTTATTTGTAACTGGCTCACCGCATTCGCGAGCAAGCCCGCTCCCACATTTGGAGCTCAGTACATCAGGTAGATGTGTGTGTACTCGGTCAATGTGGGAGCTGGCTTGCCTGCGATGGCATCGACTGTGTCTTACTGATGTACCGAGGTGTCTGCATCGCAGGCAAGCCAGCTCCCACAGAAAAGCAGTTCTGCTTTTGATCTGTTCTTGCTGTGCTGTTGCCCTGCTTTTGCTTCAACCACTCAGGTCGGCTACTAGGCCGCCGTGCTGTAGATTTTGATCTTGATCTGACAGGCCCCGTTAACCACGATGGCCGCACGTAGGCACGGTGGAGCGGGTAAACCGGCAGGGATGCCGGTTTAGCCGCGCTGGGCCAGGGATGGCCCATCGCGGCGACCCGCGGAAACGGGCCGGAGTGCGGGCATGCCGAGCCTTAGCGAGGCACCGAGTGGTGGGGCAAAGACCTTTTGGTTACTTTTGGGGCGTTTGCCAAAAGTGACCCGCTGTAAGAGCGGAACCATACGAAGCCGTTACCGCAGCAACGGATATGTACTCAATCTACCTAAACGCGCCACAGCCCCAGCGCAACACAAAAAGTTGCGTAGATACCTATGCTGCGATCGCGGCGTGTCAGTCAACACCGCTATCGCAGGCAAGCCAGCCACATTTGGATTGTGTTACTTCAGATGGTCCGTGAGAAAGCTGAAATATTGCTGGCGAATCTCGGGAATCTCATTGGCCAAGTGATGCCTGCCACGCGGGATCATCAACACTTCAGGCTGATCAAACTTGCCCCGCAGCACCTGCAAGTTGTGCTGCCAGTCCACCGTCATATCTTCCTCACCCTGCACAATCAGCGGCCGCCGTGGGCTGCGCGGTGCGGCTTCGATGCGCTTGATCCAACCCGCCAGCGCACCTACCCAGGCCGTAGGCAGTTGTCGCGGCTGCAAAGGATCGGCTTCCAGGAACGGCTTGAACGTGGGGTCGTTGGTGTTCTCGCTGAACCGCCGGGCGATGCCTTTGACGAAGGGCCGCAGCAAGTAATAGCTGACCTGAGACCACCCCCACGCACGCGGGCGCACCAAGGGCGACAACAGGAAGGTCTTGCCCTGGGCCGGGCTGTCGGCGCCGTGATTGAGCAAATGGTCCACCACCACCGCGCCGCCGGTGCTTTGCCCGAACAGGTGCCAGGGCTGCGGCAGCTGCAGCGCCTTGGCCTGCGCAAACAGCGCCTGCACCACGTGCTGATACGCCGCAAAATCGTCAATGCTGGCACGCGCGCCGCTGGACAGGCCATGGCCCGGCAAATCGCAGGCAATCACTACGAAGTTCTGGTCCAGCGCCCAGTCCACCACGTTGCGGTACAGGCCCATGTGGTCGTAGAAACCGTGGAACATGAACATCGTCGCCACCGGCATTGGCGGCCACCACACCTGGGCCACCACTTGGAAGCCATCCACGTCGAAACGCCCCAGACGGCTCGTTGCGGGTACTTTGCGTGCGGCCAGGTCCAGCCCGTAGAAACGCTGGTAGACCCGCGCTTCGGCGCTGAGCGGTTGCGCATCCACAAGTGGCCGCAAACTTTCGCGCAGATGATCGGGGTCAAAGCTGACAGGCATAAAGGGTTCCAGACTTGCGGTGAAGATGAATATCGAGCTGTGATATTCATCTGTCAGGGCAAGCATGGCAAGCTACGCGACCTTCGAGGATTGATCTGAATGCGACAGCCCTACCGTTCCGCCTTGCTCGCCAGCCTGATCCTGGTCATCTGCGCTGGTGTGCTGTGGGCGGCGTATGACTGGTTCCAGGGCCGCTACCTGCGCGCATTCAGCGAACACACGGCCGTGTTCTCCGGCGACGCCCTGCGCCTGCCCGCCGAACTCTCAGGCCCTGGCCCGATCCGCCTGGTGCACTTCTGGGACCCGGCCTGCCCGTGCAACGTCGGCAACCAGCAACACTTGGGCGAGCTGATCGAGCACTACGCGCCCCAAGGCGTCGAGTTTTATGCCCTGCAAAAGGCCGGCAGCCACGGCCAACTGCCCGACAACCTGCGCAAGATGAAAACCCTCAATACCCTGCTCGGGGCCGACCAAGTGCCGGCGACCCCGGCTGTCGGGATTTGGGACCGTACGGGCAAACTTGCGTATTTCGGGCCGTACAGCGAAGGGCTCACGTGTAACGCCAGCAACAGTTTTATCGAACCGATCCTGCAAGCCCTAAAGGCTGGGCGCGAAGTCGATGCCACCCATACGCTGGCGGTGGGCTGCTATTGCGAGTGGAGCAAGGCACCAAACTGAACACAGCCTGTTCAACCGGCAAACTCCAATCACCCGACCAATCGGCTGCTGTATCGTACGTTTTCAGTGAGATTGTAAGCGTAGGAATACATGAGCCAGTTAACCATCATCCTCTGGATGCTCAACGTTATCGTTGATACGTGCGGCCAGTTGGCTTTTAAAGCCGCCGCCTCGGCCAGCGCCGAGCATGATGGCATGGCCCACTGGAAGCACATGCTCAAGCGGCCGTGGATCTGGCTGGGTGTGATCTGCTACGTCTTCGAATTCGTGTTGTGGCTGGCGTTCCTGACCCTGGTGCCGCTGTCGGTGGGGGTGATGCTGGGCTCGATCAATATTGTCGTGATCATGATTGCCGGGCGGTTCCTGTTCAAAGAGAGCCTGAGCAAATGGCGCCTGATCGGCATCATGCTGATCGCCTGTGGTGTGACCGTCGTAGGGTTTGAATGATGAAACGCTTTTATATCCTGGGTTTTCTGGCGCTGATCATTTTCGACACCTTGGCGCAGGTCAGCTTCAAGTTCGCCTCCGTGCACGCCGAGCCGCTGACCATGGACGCCGCCTGGCTGGTTCGTGTGTTCGGCGCACCGTGGATCTACGGCGCCTTTGTTGGCTACATCGGCGCCTTCTTCACCTGGATGACGTTGCTCAAGTACGCCCCGGTGGGCCCGGCGTTTGCAGCCTCTCACTTGGAGCTGATCAGTGTGACGCTGATCTCCGTCTGGCTGTTCGATGACACCTTGACCCTGCCTAAAATCATCGGCGGTGCGCTGATTATCGCGGGCATTCTGTGCCTGGCGCGCAGCGAAGACAAAGAGAGCAAACAGGCCGAGGTCGAGACGGCGCAGGCCCCGGTGTCATGACACGCCGATGGGAAATTCCGCCAACCGCAGGGCTCCCTTTGCGCTGGCGGGATTTACTCGGCCTTTCGGGCAACCTGGCCGACTCGCTGGCCCGCCAATTCTCGATTCCACTGCCGGCGCTGCCCTGCTCCGGCACGGCGGCGTTGATCATCGCGCTGCGCACCTTGCAGCAGCGCATGCCCGGCCGCACCCGGCTCATCGTGCCTGCCTACACCTGCCCGTTGGTGGCACTGGCTGCGCATTACTGCCCGCCGTTGCGGGTGGTGCCCTGTGATTTGCAACCGGGCGGCATTGATCTGGACGAACAACAACTCAAGCAGTTGTGCGATGAAAGCACACTGGCCGTGGTGGTCACCCACTTGGCGGGGCGCGTGGCAGATGTCGACACCGCCAAACGTATTGCTGACTCAGTCGGTGCGGCGGTCATCGAAGACGCCGCGCAAGCCATGGGCGCACTCGACGATGGCCACAGCGTCGGGCTCAAAGGCGATGTGGGCTTTTTCAGTATGGCGCTGGGCAAAGGCCTGACGACAGCCGAAGGCGGCGTGCTGTTCAGCCGCGACCCGGTGTTGCATCAGGCACTGCACCAACAATGCCGGCAAGACTTGCCCTTCAGCCCGCGCTGGGAACTGCAACGCAGCGCCGAGTTGTGGGGTTACGCCCTGGCCTATCAGCCACGCGGTTTGTACTACGTGTATGGCAACGGGTTGCGCGCGGCGCTGGCGCAGGGCGATGAAGTGGCTGCCGTGGGCGACGACTTTTCGATCAACGACATCCCGTTGCACCGCCTCGGCAGCTATCGCCAGAAGGTCGGCGCCGCCGCACTGGCTCGCTTGCCTGACCATCTGCAACAAGGCCGCAGCCGGGCACTGCGCCGCGCCATACGCTTGAATGCCTTGCCCGACGTTTCGGTCGTGATGGACCGGCCGGGCCAGCAAGGCACCTGGCCCTTTCTGATGGTGATGATGCCGTCTACACAGATGCGTGATGCGGCGATGGCGCAGCTGTGGACCTCAGGGCTGGGCGTGACCCGCCTGTTTATCCACACCTTGCCGGACTACCCGGCCGTGGCCCCGCTGTTGCAGCCAGGCAGCGACATTACCCAGGCCCAAGCCTTCGCCAGCCGCACGCTGTCGATCAGCAACAGCCATTGGCTGACGGACGCCCTCTTCGAACAAGTACTGGCCCAGCTCAACGCTATCGTCGCCAGCCCTGATTGATACGTGCCACCAAGCGGCCGTTCAGTTCGTTCTGCTGCCGTTGCCAAATCTGTACCTGCGCCGCAGGCAGTTCTTCCTGACCATCGGAGGCACTCAACCAGCGCTTGAACTTGCTTTCATAGTGGTACGCCGACACATCGCCGGTGACGTCCGCACCGATGATCTGGCCCTGGCAGGCGCTGATCAGGTCGGTCAAGTGCTGCTCAAGGAATTCACCCTGGTCCCAGTTGGTGTTCACCACCTCGGGGCTCAACACGTCTTTATCGATGGACAGGTAAACCGGCAGCGAACGGTCAAACTGCGCCAGGAACGCGCGCATCAACTCATCCGGGTTGCTGAACGCGCGATTGCTGCGCCCGGCGCCGACCCAGTTCATCCAGCGTGTGTCGACGTTGACGTTCCAGTAGGTCAGCTTGCGCTTGAGCAGCGGCGACCAGTGATTCTCCCAAGCGTGGCCCAGCCCGATATCCTGCGAGCCGATGCCCAGCACATGCACATGCTCGACCTGCGGCAAGCGGCTGGCCCAATAGACCCACGAGCCGCAATGAATGCCGAACGGGTAGCGCATGTTGTCCGGGTGGTTGTCACAAATGATCAGCTGGAATTTCTGCTGCGTCGGCAGCCGGTTCAACAGCAACTGGCTGAGGTGGTGATAATCGCCGCTGCCGGTAAACACACAGCCGTAGTCGCTGGGCATCTGTGCATGCAGGGCGGCTTCCAACTCTTTGAACTGTGCCCAACGGCAGCCAAAGCGGATTTTTTCCTGCCAGGCCTGCAACGGCAAAATGATAGCGCCGGGTATGTCACTGACGGCGCCATCGAAATCCAGAATCAGCGGTGGTCGATCCTGGCTCATGACGCCTGCTCCTGTTGCCACTGGGCATCGCTTTCAAAGTGATGGCGGAATCGATTGCCCAGTTTGCGCAGCAGCGGGTTGCGCAACCAGACCAGATGGCGGGTGAAGGTAAAGTCGGCGCCGAGGCTGGCCTTGACCTGCGGGTCGGTCCAGCCGGCCACGTAAAACTTCAGGCCGTTGGCCACCGCGTACTCCAGGTTTACAAACCAACTGACGAAGTACAGGTTGAACTCCAGCGCCAGCGGGTAATTCAGGCCGATGTACTTGTCGAGCAGCTTGTCGCCCTCCACGTAGCACAGGTTGTAGCCGATCAATTCGTCGCAGTGCCAGTAGCAGAACACGCGCCCGTTGCTGGCGGCGTCCGTCAGCAAGCCGCTGAAAAACTCAGGCGTGAGCAGGTCAAAATGGATTTCGCTCTGGTCGTACACGGCCCGGTACAGCGCGTACAAGTGCGCCAGCCAGGCGTCATCGTTGAAACGCACATCACCGGTTTCCAGGACTTCCACGCGCAACGCCTCGCGACTGCGCAATTTGCGTCGGATATTGCGCCGACGGCTGTGGGACAAGCGCGCCAGGTATTCGTCGACAGTGGTGAAGTTGATCGGTACATACGCCAACGCCTGGCCTTCCAGGCTGATGAAGCCGCGCCGGGTGCAGTCCTCGATCAGGTCTTGCGCGTAGCGATTATCCGCGTCGCTGAGCAGCGGCGAGTTGCACGGCACGTCTTTGATGACGGTGAGTTTGCGCTGCGGCGCACATTCATATTGCAGCCACTGCGCGAGGTCCTGCGGCGACACACCTTGGGGGAACGGTGAGTATTCACTGACCGTGGTGCCGACAAAACAGCTGTCGATACGCAGCCACGAATGCCAGAAACGATACCCCGGCCAGCCACGCACACGCGTTTCGAACGCATCGTCGGCGGTGGTCAGCAGGTCGAAGGGTGTGAAGAAGTACGGCAGGCCCTGCTCGGACAAACGCGCATCAAAACCCACCGGCGGGTGCTGCAAAAAGCGCTCGATCAGCGATTGCGCTTCCAGGCAGCACGCATAGGCAACCTCGGGGCAACTGGAGTTCGGCAGTGGTTGCGTGGCGCAGGTCATGACAAAAAGCTCAAAGATGACAGGTCAAATAATAGCCCCGATGGGGTGTTCTCCACTTGAACCTCGGCTGTCGGCAAGGCACATCAGCATTTCCCTCAGCCCCCGCCAAACCTATTAGACTCCGCTGACCTGAAAGGTGAATGACCAAGGACCGTCCATGAAACGCAGCCTGACCGTGCTCGCTATCCTGATTGCCGCCCTTATGGCCGGCGCCGGCTGGTATGTCTACAGCAAGCAGCCCACCCGCCAGGGCACCGAGACACTGGCCAACCTGCAAGGCACGGTCACGGTGCGTTACGACGACCGTGGCGTGCCGCATATCCGCGCCGAAAACGAGACCGACCTGTATCGCGCCTTAGGCTACGTGCATGCCCAGGACCGGCTGTTCCAGATGGAAATCATGCGGCGCCTGGCCCGTGGCGAACTGGCCGAGGTGCTGGGGCCGAAGGTGCTGGAGACCGACAAACTGTTCCGCAGCCTGCGCATTCGTGAACGTGCGGCCACTTATGTCGCGCAACTGGACCATGAATCCGCACACTGGAAGGCCTTGCAAGCGTATCTGGACGGCATCAACCAGTATCAGGACAGCCACGCCAGCCCCATGGAGTTCGACGTGCTGGGCATCCCCAAGCGGCCGTTTACCGCCGAGGACACCATCAGCGTCGCCGGGTACATGGCCTACAGCTTTGCCGCTGCGTTTCGTACCGAGCCACTGCTGACTTACGTACGCGACCAGTTGGGCAGCGACTACCTGAAAGTCTTTGATCTGGGCTGGCAACCCAAAGGCGCGCTGAACCTGGCCGCCAGCGACTGGAACACCCTCGGCGCCATCGCCGCCCTGAGCGAACAGGCCTTGGCCGATAATGGTTTGCCACAGTTCGAAGGCAGCAACGCCTGGGCCATCAGCGGCAGCCGCACCAAAAGTGGCAAGCCATTGCTGGCGGGCGATCCGCATATCCGCTTCTCGGTGCCGTCGGTGTGGTACGAGGCGCAGCTCTGCGCGCCGGGCTTTGAGCTGTACGGTTATCACAACGCGCTGGTGCCGGTGGCGTTTCTGGGCCACAACCTGGATTTCGGCTGGAGCCTGACCATGTTCCAGAACGATGACCTCGACCTGATCGCCGAAAAGGTCAACCCGGACAATCCCAACCAGGTCTGGTATCACGGCCAATGGGTCGACATGACCCGCAGCGAGCAGCAGATTGCGGTGAAGGGCCAGGCGCCGGTCACGCTGACGCTGCGCCAATCGCCCCACGGCCCGATCATCAATGACGTGCTCGGCGAGAACGCCGGCAACACACCCATCGCCATGTGGTGGGCGTTCCTCGACACCGAAAACCCGATCCTCGAAGGCTTCTACCAGCTCAACCGCGCCGACACCCTGGCCAAGGCACGCGCTGCTGCGGCCAAGGTATCGGCGCCCGGCCTGAATATCGTGTGGGCAAATGCCAAGGGTGATATCGGCTGGTGGGCGGCTGCGCAATTGCCGATTCGCCCGGCCGGGGTCAACCCCGGTTTCATCCTTGACGGCAGCACCGCCCAGGCCGACAAGCTGGGCTTCTACCCGTTCAGCGCCAACCCGCAGGAAGAAAACCCGGCGCGCGGTTATGTGGTGTCGGCCAATGCCCAGCCGGTCTCGCCCACCGGCATGGAAATCCCCGGCTATTACAACCTCGCCGACCGTGGCCAACAGTTGAACACGCAGTTGAGCGACAAAAGCGTGAAGTGGGACGTGAACAACAGCCAGGCCCTGCAACTGGGCACCACCACCGCCTATGGCCCACGCCTGCTGGCGCCGCTGTTGCCGGTGCTGCGTGACGTGGTGAAAGACCCGGCGCAGTTGAAACTGGTGGAGCAGCTTGCAAGCTGGAAGGGTGACTACCCGCTGGACTCCACCAGCGCCACGCTGTTCAACCAGTTCCTGTTCAACCTCACCGACGCGGCTTTTCACCCCAAACTCGGCGATAACCTATTCAAAACCCTGCTCACGACACGGGTGATTGACGCCGCCCTGCCACGCCTCGCTGCCTCGCCGGACTCGCCCTGGTGGGACGGCAAGCGCGCCGACACGGTCAAACTCGCGTGGGACAACAGCCTGGCGCATCTGAAAGCCACCTTCGGCGATGACCCGGCGCAGTGGCAGTGGGGCAAGGCGCACACCCTGACCCACGGCCACCCGCTGGGCATGCAGAAGCCGTTGGACAAGCTCTTCAACGTCGGCCCGTTCCCCGCCCCCGGCACCCACGAAGTGCCGAACAACCAATCAGCCATGATCGGCCCCGCGCCGTGGCCGGTGACGTACGGGCCGTCGACGCGCCGGCTGATCGACTTCGCCGACGCGGCCCACGCCCTGACCATCAACCCGGTGGGGCAAAGCGGTGTGCCGTTTGATTCGCACTATGGCGACCAGGCGCAAACCTACATCGAAGGCGGGTATGAGCAGGCGCATTTGAGCGATGAGGAAGTGACGGCGAATACGCGCGGTACGTTGAAGCTGCTGCCAGCCAGGCAATAGCGCTGAAGGATGCGGTTCAATGTGGGAGCGGGCTTGCTCGCGAATGCGGAGTATCAGTCACCAGATGTATCGACTGACCCACTGCATTCGCGAGCAAGCCCGCTCCCACATTTGCTTTGTGTTGTAGCGACTATCGTGTGCGCATTCGCCCCGGCGCCTCGCCATAGGCCACGCCGAGGTTCTCAGGCAGGTGATCCAGCGCCCAGTCGCCCTGAAACTGGCAGCGCAAATCCAGACTGCCGCGCAGGTTGGCCAGCGCGATAAGGGTGTCGATCGAATTCATTTGCGAGCTTCGGTCAAAAAGATGAGCGGATCGAACAATAACGCCAACGCCGAACAGCAGAAACTGGCTTCACACCCCACCTGTTCAGGAGTTAACGCAATGTTCAATAACTGGTCCGACTTGCTGCCTACCGTAAAGAAAGCCTTTGGCGCGCTGGGCAAGAGCAACCCGAAGATGGTCAAAGCCTACATGGCGTTGGGCGAAGCTGCCGAGGAAAACAACGTGCTCGACGCCAAGACCCGTGAGCTGATTTCCATCGCCGTGGCCATCACCACGCGCTGCGACGGTTGCATCGGCGTGCATGCCGACGCGGCGATCAAGGCCGGCGCCACCCGCGAAGAGGTGGCGGCAACACTGGCCACGGCGATTTCGTTGAATGCCGGCGCCGCGTACATCTACTCGCTGCGCGCGCTGGAAGCCTACGACACGCTCAAACCGGCGCCGCAAAGTTGAGCCGAAACTGTTGCGGCGTCACGCCCAGCCGGCGATTGAACACACTGCGCATGTGCTGGGCGTCGCGAAAACCGCATTGATAAGCCACGGTCTTGAGCGGTGCGGGGCTGCTTTCAAGCATCACCCGCGCCGCATCCACCCGCGCCCGCTCGACAAACTCAGCCGGCGTTATGCGCGCCTCACGGGCAAACACCCGGGAAAAATTGCGCGCGCTCATGTTGGCCGCCTTGGCCAGGTCGGCGATGGTCAAATCCCCGGTCAGGTTTGCCAGCACGTACAACTGCACCAACGCCACCGCCGAGGTGCTTTCGGCGTGGGGCGTGAGAAACGGACTGAACTGCGACTGGCCGCCCGAGCGCTGGGTGAACACCACCAGGCGCTTGGCCACGCTCAGCGCGACTTCCGGGCCATGATCCTGGGCCAGCAGGTACAGCGACAGGTCGATACCTGCCGTGACCCCGGCCGAGGTGTAGAGGTTGCCGTCCTGCACGTAGAGGCGGTCGGCGTCGACCTGAGCCGAAGGGCATAAGCGCGCCAGGTCAGCGGCGTCGTTCCAATGGGTGGTGACGGTTTTGCCATCCAGCAAGCCGGCGCGGGCCAGCATGAAGGCGCCGTTGCAGATCGAGCCGAAGCGTTGCGCCCGGGCAGCAGCGGCGCGTAGCCAATCGTCAAAGGGTGCGCCGAAATCTTCGAAGGGTAATTGCGGGCCGCCGGCGACCAGCAGCAGGTCGTAGGCTTGCAGGGCATCGCTGTAATGCCGATGGGCCTGCAACGACAAACCGTTTGAGGCGGCCATGCTGCCGTGGCCAAGGCCGATTACTTCAAGCTGGTAATGGTCTTGCGGCGGCAGGAAACGGTTGGCCTCGCAGAACACATCCATGGGGCCGGTCACATCCAGTGACTGGACGCCGGGGAAGATCAGGATGGCGACGGTTTTGCCCATGGGTGGTAAACCTTGATTAACTGAATGAACACAAATCCCCTGTGGGAGCTGGCTTGCCTGCGATGGCATCACCTCAGTCTAACTGACAGACCGAGTCGCCAGCATCGCAGGCAAGCCAGCTCCCACATTTGACCGTGTACACCCTTGGCGCGATATCGCGCCACATTGGCCGACATCGCACCCTCGCCGCGATAGCCCCCTCACGCACGCGCGACCAGACTGGACTCATCGGCGCCACCCCCGGCGCTTGCTTGAGGAGAACGACCATGAGCACCACCATCGCCGGCATCCAGATCCCGGACAGCGCCCTGGCCAAGGCCACCACCGAATACATTCGCGACGTCGAATCCGACCTGCTTTATCACCACTCGCGCCGTGTGTTTCTGTTCGGCGCGTTAAGCGGTGAGCGCAAGCAACTGGCCTACAACCCGGAGCTGCTGTACGTCGGCGCGATGTTCCATGATTTGGGCCTGGTCGAAGGCCATCGCAGTGACAACGAGCGTTTCGAAGTGGACGGCGCCAACGCCGCCGCCGCGTTCCTCAAGCCGTACGGGTTGAGCGATGACGATATCGAGCAAGTGTGGCTGTCTATCGCCCTGCACACCACGCCGGGTGTGCCGCAGCATCTGCGCCCGACCGTGGCGCTGGTGACCGCCGGTGTGGAGATGGACGTGCTGGGCATGGACTACGCCGCGTTTTCCAGCGTGCAGCGCGAAGCCGTGGTGCATGCGCATCCACGCGGTGAAGGGTTCAAGGAGTGCATCATCTGTGCGTTTGCCGACGGCCTGCGCCATCGCCCGCAGACCACGTTTGGCAACGTGAAGACCGATGTGCTGGTGGATCAGGAGCCGGGGTTCAAGCCGATGAATTTTGTGGAGGTGATTCGTAAGTCGCCGTGGGCAGCATAATCAATTTGAAATACAACTAAATGTGGGAGCGGGCTTGCTCGCGAAAGCGGTGGATCAGTCAGTACATCTGGTGACTGACACTACGCATTCGCGAGCAAGCCCGCTCCCACATTTTGATCCGGTTTCTTCAGGAGGGCCTGATTACACCGGTGCAGGCGCCCGGCGTTTGTCCGGCTGCTGCCAGCCATCCGCCGCGGCTTCTTCAATCGCTTGCTGGATGGCTTTCTTGCGGTGCTCTTCGGCACGGCGGCTGAAGAACCACACCAGGAAGGTCACCAACGACACCGCCAACAGAATCAGGCTGGCCACGGCGTTGATCTCAGGCTTAACCCCAAGACGCACGGCCGAGAACACTTCCATCGGCAACGTCGTCGAGCCCGGGCCCGACACGAAGCTGGCGAGTACCAGGTCATCCAGCGACAGCGCGAACGACATCATGCCGCCCGCCGCCAACGACGGCGCGATCATCGGGATGGTGATCAAGAAGAACACCTTCCACGGCCGCGCGCCCAGGTCCATGGCCGCTTCTTCAATCGACAGGTCCAGCTCACGCAAGCGCGCCGACACCACCACCGCCACATACGCCGCACAGAACGTGGTGTGGGCGATCCAGATGGTGACAATGCCACGCTCCTGGGGCCAACCGATCATCTGCGCCATGGCCACGAACAGCAGCAACAGCGACAGACCGGTGATCACTTCAGGCATCACCAACGGCGCCGTCACCAGGCCGCCGAACAGCGTGCGGCCCTTGAACTGGCTGATGCGCGTCAGCACGAATGCCGCCAACGTACCCAGCGCCACGGCGGCCACCGCCGTGTAGCAGGCGATTTCCAGGGAGCGTGCCACCGAGCCCATCAACTGGGTGTTGTCCAGCAGGCCCACGTACCACTTGATCGACCAACCGCCCCACACCGTCACCAGCTTGGATTCGTTGAACGAGTAGATCACCAGGATCAGCATCGGCAGGTAGATGAACACCAACCCCGCCACCAGCATAAAACTCGAGAAACTGAAGCGCTTCATATCTTGCCCTCCATCTCTTTGGCTTGGCTGCGGTTGAACAGGATGATCGGCACAATCAGGATCGCCAGCATCACCACCGCCAGGGCAGACGCCACCGGCCAGTCACGGTTGTTGAAGAATTCTTGCCACAACACTTTACCGATCATCAGGGTTTCCGGGCCGCCGAGCAGTTCCGGGATCACGAACTCGCCCACCACCGGGATAAACACCAGCATGCAGCCGGCGATGATGCCGTTCTTGGACAGCGGCACGGTGATCTTCCAGAAGCTGTTGAAGGTGCTCGAGCCCAGGTCGGACGCGGCTTCCAGCAGGCTCTGGTCGTGTTTCACCAGGTTGGCGTACAGCGGCAGGATCATGAACGGCAGGTACGAATAGACCACGCCGATATACACCGCAATGTTGGTGTTGAGGATCTGCAGCGGTTCGTTGATCAGCCCGATGGACATCAAAAAGCCGTTGAGCAACCCGTTGTTACTGAGGATGCCCATCCACGCATACACGCGGATCAGGATCGCGGTCCAGGTCGGCATCATGATCAGCAGCACCAGCACGGTCTGCATCTCTTTGCGCGCGCTGGCAATCGCGTAGGCCATCGGGTAGCCGATCAACAGGCACAGGAGCGTGCTGAAAAACGCCATCTTCAGCGAGCCCAGGTACGCGGCGATGTACAACTCGTCGTCGCCGAGCATCGCGTAGTTGCCCAGGTTGAGCACCAATTGCAGCTTTTGCTCAACGAAAGTGTAGATCTCGGTGTAAGGCGGGATCGCCACGTCGGCTTCGGCAAAGCTGATCTTCAAGACGATGAAGAACGGCAGTGCGAAAAACAGGAACAGCCAGAGGAAAGGGATCCCGATGACCACGTGCCGGCCACCGGGTGTTATTCGTTGCAGCTGGCGTTTGAACTTCTTCATGTTCATGAGCGAAGTACCACGCCGCTGTCGTCTTCCCACCACACGTACACCTGGTCACCCCAGGTTGGGCGCTGGCCACGGCGTTCGGCGTTGGCCACGAAGGACTGCACCAGCTTGCCGCTCGGCAGTTCCACGTAGAACACCGAGTGGCCGCCGAGGTAGGCGATGTCGTGTACCTTGCCGCTGGACCAGTTGTGTTCGCAGGTCGGCATTTCGGTGGTCACCAGCAGCTTTTCCGGGCGGATCGCGTAGGTCACCGACTTGTCTTCCACCGAGGTGGCGATGCCGTAGCCCACGTAGATGTCGCGGTCCAGGTCCGGGCACTTGAGCACCGCGTGGCCTTCGGCGTCGTCCACCACTTGGGTGTCGAAGATGTTCACGTTGCCGATGAACTCGCACACCAGGCGGCTGGTTGGCGTCTCGTAGATGTCGATCGGGCTGCCGATCTGGGCAATCCAGCCCAGGTGCATGATCGCGATGCGTTCGGCCATGGTCATGGCCTCTTCCTGGTCGTGGGTCACCATCACGCAGGTCACGCCGACGCGCTCGATGATTTCCACCAATTCGAGCTGCATCTGCGAGCGCAGTTTCTTGTCGAGGGCGCCCATCGGCTCATCGAGCAGCAGCAGTTTCGGGCGCTTGGCCAGGGAGCGAGCCAGTGCCACACGCTGACGTTGACCGCCAGACAGTTGGTGCGGCTTGCGCTTGGCGTACTGGCTCATCTGCACCAGCTTGAGCATCTCGGCCACACGGGCGTCGACTTCGGCCTTGGGGATCTTGTCCTGTTGCAGGCCGAACGCGATGTTCTGCGCCACGGTCATGTGCGGGAACAACGCGTAGGACTGGAACATCATGTTGATCGGCCGCTCGTAGGGCGGCATGTCGGTGATGTCCACACCGTCGAGGTAAATGCGACCTTCCGTTGGGCGCTCGAAGCCTGCGAGCATGCGCAGCAAGGTGGATTTGCCCGAACCCGAACCGCCGAGCAAGGCGAAGATCTCGCCTTTCTTGATTTCCAGGGACACATCGTCCACGGCAATCGTCTCGTCGAACTTCTTCGTGACCCGGTCGATTTTGACCAACACCTTTTTCGGTGTCTGGTCGCCCTCGAGGGCTTTCTTATAGGCGCCGGAGGCAACTGCCATTTACGAAACTCCCAACAAAATTTGAGGTTCGCCCAATACGGGCGAAACCTTGGATAGTTTGAGCTTTAAGCCTTACTTGCCCGTCTTGACCTTGGTCCAGCTACGGGTCATTAAACGCTGCACGTTCGGGGGTAACTCGAAGTTGACGAAGGTCCGGTCGAGAACCGCCTGCGGTGGGTAAACCGCTGCGTCGGTGCGTATCGATTGCTCCATCAGTTTGTCCGCCCCTGGGTTAGGGTTGGCGTAACCGACGTAATCACTGACCTGAGCGATCACCTCAGGTTGCAGTAAATAGTTGATGAAGGCGTGGGCCTCTTTAACGTTGGCCGAGTCGGCTGGGATCGCCAGCACGTCAAACCACAGGTTGCCGCCTTCTTTCGGAATGGCGTAGGCGATGTTCACGCCCTTGCCTGCCTCGGCCGCGCGGGCCTTGGCCTGGAACACATCACCGGAGAAGCCTGCCGCCACACAGATGTTGCCGTTGGCCAGGTCCGAGATGTACTTGGAAGAATGGAAGTAGGTCACATAAGGACGCACTTTCAGCAGTTTCTCTTCGGCCTTTTTGTAGTCGGCCGGGTTTGTGCTGTTGGGGTTCAGGCCCATGTAGTTGAGCACCGCCGGCAGCATTTCATCCGCCGAGTCCATGAACGAGACGCCGCAGGTCGCCAGCTTCTTCATGTTCTCCGGCTCGAACAGCACGGCCCAGGAGTCGATGTGGTCGACGCCCAGCACTTCTTTGACTTTGTCGACGTTGTAACCGATGCCGTTGGTGCCCCACAGGTACGGCACGGCGTACCTGTTACCCGGATCGTTCTTTTCCAGGCGCTTGAGCAGCGCAGGGTCAAGGTTGGAATAGTTCGTCAGCAATGACTTGTCGAGCTTCTGGAACGCCCCGGCCTTGATCTGTTTGCCGAGGAAATGGTTGGACGGCACGACCACGTCGTAACCGGTACGCCCGGCGAGCAGCTTGCCTTCCAGGGTTTCATTGGAGTCGAACACGTCATACACGGGCTTGATGCCGCTGGCCTTTTCGAAGTTGGCCAGGGTGTCGGGGCCGATGTAGTCCGACCAGTTATAAATATGCACCGTCGGCGCGGCCTGCACGCTGATAGCCAGCGTGATACCTGCACCCACCAGCATGGCTTTGCGAAATAAAGAAATTGGCAAGTGGAGGTCCTCTTAAATAGTTGGGCCCAAAGTTGTTGCCCGGCAACAAAACCGGCGCGCAACTTACCCTCGATAAACCGATCCGGCAAAGCTTTCTGTCATTTAATTTGTGGGAGCGGCGGTTCGCCGCCCCCACAGGTATCAAGGCTTATTTGCCCGATTTGATTTTGGTCCAGCTGCGTGTCATTTCACGCTGGGTTGCAGCCGGCAAGTCAGCAATGGCGTAGAGCTTGGCTTGCACATCCGCTGGCGGGTAGATGCCTGGGTCGCTGGTGATGTCTTTGTCGACCAGTGCGGTGGCTTTCTCGTTACCGTTCGGGAAACGTACGCTGTTGGTGATCGCAGCCATTACTTTTGGCTCCAGCAGGTAGTTCATGAACTTGTAGGCGGCATCGACGTTTTCGGCATCTTTAGGGATGGCGACCATGTCGTAGAAGCTACCGGCGCCTTCTTTCGGAATGTCGTAGGCCACCTTGACCTTGCCACCGGCTTCAGCCGCGCGGGATTTGGCCTGCTGGATGTCACCCGAGTAACCCACGGCTACGCAAATGTTGCCGTTGGCCAGGTCCGAGATGTACTTGGACGAATGGAAGTAGCCGATCGATGGGCGCAGCTTGAGGAACAGGTCCTCGGCTTGTTTCAGGTCGGCCTTCTTCTGGGTGTCGGTCGGCAAGCCCAGGTAATGCAGGGCCACCGGCAGCATTTCGGTTGGCGAGTCGAGGAAGCTTACGCCGCAGCTTTTCAGCTTGGCGATGTTTTCCGGCTTCATCAGCACGTCCCAGGAATCGATCTTGTCCACGCCCAGCGCAGCCTTGACCTTCTCCGGGTTGTAGCCGATGCCGATCGAGCCCCACATGTACGGGAACGCGTGCTTGTTGTCCGGGTCGCTGACCGACACGGCTTTAAGCAGGGACTTGTTCAGGTTGTCGTAGTTGGAGAGCTTGGACTTGTCCAGCTCCTGGTAGACACCCGCCTTGATCTGCTTGGCCAGGAAGTTGTTCGACGGTACGACGATGTCGTAACCGGACTTGCCTGCCAGCAACTTGGCTTCAAGGGTCTCGTTGCTGTCGAAAACGTCGTACACCACTTTAATGCCCGACTCTTTTTCAAAGTTGGCGATGGTGTCCGGGGCAATGTAGTCGGACCAGTTGTAGATGTGCAGCACTTTACTGTCTGCCTGGGCCGCGCCCGCCATTGCACCCATCAGGGACAAGGCGAGGAGGGTCTTGCCAGCGTTCTTCAAACCTAATGCCTTCATTTTGGTGATGCTCCAATTTTTTCTTTTTTGGGCCACGTTCTTTAGTCGTCTCACGGCCCTTCCAAAGGGCAACAAAACAGGGCGACAGTCTGGCAAGTTCAGGGGCCGGCTTTCAACCAAAGCCCCCTTTATTACTGTGTTTTTGTCACTGCCCGGACGCAGCGCCCGAAGCCGCTGCGCACTGAGCCTAGCACTTAGCCCTGCAATGCCGCCAAAGTCAGGTCCAGGCACTGGCGAGCCTTGGTCACCAGCTCGTCGATTTCCGCTTTGCTGATCACCAGCGACGGCGAAATGATCATGGTGTCGCCCACGGCGCGCATGATCAGGCCATTCTCGAAGCAGAAGGTGCGGCAGATCATGCCCACACCACGGCCTTCATAACGCTTGCGCGTGGCCTTGTCCTGCACCAGCTCAATCGCACCGAGCATGCCCACACCGCGCACTTCACCCACCAACGGGTGATCAGCCAGTTCCCTCAGACGTTTCTGCAAATACGGTGCCGTTTCGTCGTGCACACGGTTAACGATTTTTTCATCGCGCAGGATGCGGATGTTTTCCAGGGCCACCGCTGCCGCCACCGGGTGACCGGAATAGGTGAAGCCGTGGTTGAAATCGCCACCTTCGTTGAGCACGGCAACCACGTCGTCGTGCACGATCAGGCCGCCCATGGGGATGTAACCCGAGGTCAGGCCCTTGGCGATGGTCATCATGTGCGGCTTGAGGTCGTAGAAGTCGCTACCGAACCACTCACCCGTACGGCCGAAACCGCAGATCACTTCGTCGGCCACAAACAGAATGTCGTACTTGGCGAGGATTTCCTTGATGCGCGGCCAGTAGGTGGCAGGCGGCACGATCACGCCACCGGCACCCTGGATCGGCTCGGCAATAAAGGCACCGACGTTGTCCACGCCCAGTTCCAGAATTTTCTCTTCCAACTGGTTGGCGGCCCACACCCCGAACTCTTCAGGGCTCATGTCGCCACCTTCGCCATACCAGTACGGCTGGGCAATGTGGGTGATGCCCGGGATCGGCAGGTCGCCCTGCTCGTGCATATAGGTCATGCCGCCCAGGCTGGCGCCGGCCACGGTGGAGCCGTGGTAGCCATTCTTGCGGCTGATGATGGTTTTTTTGTTCGGCTGGCCCTTGATCGCCCAGTAGTGGCGGACCATACGCAACATGGTGTCGTTGCCTTCCGAGCCCGAACCGGTGAAGAACACATGGTTCATGCCGGCTGGCGCGATGTCGGAGATGACCTTGGCCAGCTCCAGCACCGGCGGGTGAGCGGTCTGGAAGAACAGGTTGTAGTACGGCAGTTCTTTCATTTGCTTGGCGGCGGCGTCAGCCAGTTCATCGCGACCGTAACCGATCGCCACGCACCACAGGCCGGCCATGCCGTCGAGGATCTTGTTGCCTTCGCTGTCCCACAGGTAAACGCCGTGGGCTTTGGTGATGATCCGTGGGCCTTTCACTTTCAATTGCTTGAAGTCGCTGAACGGCGCCAGGTGGTGATCATTGCTCAAGGCTTGCCATTCACGGGTTTGCGGGTTGTTGCTGGACATACCAATCTCCTAGACTTTTCAGGTGAGGGCGCGCCATTCCTGCGACGCGCCCGGCGCATCAGACGGCGAAGAGCAGGAATTCCCGCTCCCACGAACTGATCACGCGCTTGAAGTTTTCATGCTCGGCCCGCTTGACCGCGACGTAGCCTGTGATGAATTTTTGACCCAGGTACTTCTCGATGGTCTTGCTGTTTTCCATGCGTTCCAGGGCGTCCTCGATGGTCAACGGCAGGCGCAGGTTGCGTCGCTCGTAACCACGGCCCACCACTGGCGCGCTTGGGTTATGGCCTTCGACCATGCCGATGTAGCCGCACAACAGGCTGGCGGCAATCGCCAGGTACGGGTTGGCGTCGGCGCCCGGCAGGCGGTTTTCCACGCGACGGTTCTGCGGGCCGGCATCCGGTACGCGCAGGCCGACGGTGCGGTTCTCTTCGCCCCACTCCACGTTAACCGGCGCCGAGGTGTCGGGCAGGAAGCGGCGGAACGAGTTCACGTTGGGGGCAAACAGCGGCAGCAATTCAGGGATGAACTTCTGCAGGCCGCCAATGTGGTTGAGGAACAGCTGGCTCATGGTCCCGTCTTCATTAGAGAAGACGTTCTTGCCGGTGGCGATGTCGATAATGCTCTGGTGCAAGTGCATCGCGCTGCCAGGCTCGCCGGTCATCGGCTTGGCCATAAAGGTGGCGGCCACGTTGTGCTTGAGCGCGGCTTCGCGCATGGTGCGTTTGAACACCAGAATCTGGTCAGCCAGGGACAGGGCATCACCGTGACGGAAGTTGATTTCCATCTGCGCCGTGCCGTCCTCGTGGATCAGCGTGTCGAGGTCCAGCTCCTGCAGCTCGCACCAGTCGTAGACGTCTTCGAACAATGGGTCGAATTCGTTGGCGGCTTCTATAGAGAAGGACTGGCGACCGGTCTCCGGGCGGCCGGAACGGCCAATCGGTGGCTGCAGCGGGAAGTCCGGGTCTTCGCAGCGTTTGGTCAGGTAGAACTCCATCTCCGGCGCCACGATGGGCTGCCAGCCCCTGTCGGAATACAGCTTCAGAACCTTCTTGAGCACGTTACGCGGCGACAGCTCGATCGGGTTGCCTTGCTTGTCGTAGGTGTCGTGGATCACCTGTGCGGTGGGCTCGATGGCCCAGGGCACCAGGAACACGGCGTTCTGGTCGGGGCGGCAGATCATGTCGATGTCGGCCGGGTCGAGCAATTCGTAATAGATGTCGTCTTCGACATAGTCGCCGGTGACGGTCTGCAACAGAACACTCTCGGGCAGACGCATGCCTTTTTCGGCGATGAACTTGTTGGTCGGCGAGATCTTGCCCCGGGTGATGCCGGTGAGGTCGCCAATCATGCATTCGACTTCTGTGATCTTGTGGTCTTTCAACCAATCGGTGAGCTGGTCGAGGTTGTTACTCATAAATGCCTCTGGGCTGGGTTTCCTGACATCCATTAAAAGGTCAGGCGTTGGTGGACGCAGCATCCGCGTCGTCTATTCGTTCAGGGTAGGAGCTTACCTGCCATTTGCTGCAGCGTTGCATTCCTCACGCCAAAGTCGTGCAGAATCATGAGCAGCACCCCAGACGGGAGCCGCTCAATGGCAGGCACGAGGGAAAGGAGGGAGCAAAAAAGAGGTCAGCCAAGGCGTCAAGAATATTGGCCGGGGCGCGGTCATTCACGAGGAAAAATTGGACGGGTGACAAGACTTGTCTGAAACAGGTTGAAACGCCGAGTCGCGGCAGGCGAGACATGAAGCACCCCGGTATTATTGCTGTTATGGGTTTGAATCGAGCTTAGCCTTGTTCATTTTTTTACACAACACCCCCGTAAAAAATACAACACGGCCCGCTCAAGCCTGCTAGTCCCAAGCCCTTCAAACCCAAAAAACCGCCCCAAAAAGCCCCAAAAAAGGCCACAAGGCGCTTTTTTAGGGCAAAAAAGCCCTCGCTTGACTTCGGCATGCCGTTCGGGTTGACTGAAACCAGAAAAGATCAATGATTGATATTTTTAACAACAAAGGTGTTGCATCATGTCGGTACCCCCGCGTGCCGTTCAGCTTAACGAAGCGAACGCGTTCCTTAAGGATCATCCTGAGGTTCTGTACGTAGACCTTCTAATTGCGGATATGAATGGTGTGGTGCGCGGCAAGCGCATCGAACGCACCAGCCTCCACAAGGTTTACGAGAAGGGCATTAACCTGCCTGCCTCTTTATTTGCCCTGGATATCAACGGCTCAACGGTGGAAAGCACCGGCCTGGGTCTGGACATCGGTGATGCTGACCGAATCTGTTATCCGATCCCTGACACCCTGTGCAATGAGCCCTGGCAAAAGCGCCCAACCGCGCAACTGCTGATGACCATGCACGAACTTGAAGGTGAACCTTTCTTCGCCGATCCTCGCGAAGTGCTCCGCCAAGTTGTAAGCAAATTTGACGACCTCGGTCTGACCATCTGCGCCGCCTTCGAGCTTGAGTTCTACCTGATCGACCAGGAGAACGTGAACGGCCGCCCACAACCGCCCCGCTCGCCGATCTCCGGCAAACGCCCGCACTCGACACAGGTCTACCTGATCGACGACCTCGACGAATACGTCGACTGCCTCCAGGACATTCTGGAAGGTGCCAAAGAGCAAGGCATCCCGGCTGACGCCATCGTCAAGGAAAGTGCCCCGGCGCAGTTCGAAGTGAACCTGCACCACGTGGCCGACCCGATCAAGGCCTGCGACTACGCAGTACTGCTCAAGCGCCTGATCAAGAACATCGCCTACGACCATGAAATGGACACCACCTTCATGGCCAAGCCTTACCCAGGCCAGGCAGGCAACGGTTTGCACGTACACATTTCGATCCTGGACAAAGACGGCAAGAACATCTTTGCCAGCGAGGATCCCGAGCAGAACGCCGCATTGCGTCACGCGATCGGCGGTGTGCTCGAGACCCTACCCGCCCAAATGGCGTTCCTGTGCCCTAACGTCAACTCCTACCGCCGTTTCGGCGCACAGTTCTACGTGCCGAACTCGCCGTGCTGGGGCCTGGATAACCGCACCGTGGCGATTCGCGTACCCACCGGCTCGTCAGATGCCGTACGTATCGAACACCGCGTGGCCGGCGCCGACGCCAACCCTTACCTGCTGATGGCTTCGGTCTTGGCGGGCGTGCACCACGGTCTGACCAACAAGATCGAGCCGGGGGCTCCGGTGGAAGGCAACAGCTACGAGCAGAACGAACAGAGCCTGCCGAACAACCTGCGTGATGCTCTGCGCGAGTTGGACGACAGCGAGGTGATGGCCAAGTACATCGATCCTAAATACATCGATATCTTCGTCGCCTGTAAGGAAAGTGAGCTGGAAGAGTTCGAACACTCCATCTCCGACCTTGAGTACAACTGGTACTTGCATACCGTGTAAGCGGTTGCTGCTTTAAAAGAACGCCGCAGGCTTTTGGTCTGTGGCGTTTTTTTATGGGTGTATTCATGGAGACCGAGTTGGCCTCTTCGCAGGCAAGCCAGCTCCCACATTTGACTGCATTCCAAAGTTGGAACTCGGTCAAATGTGGGAGCGGGCTTGCTCGCGAAGGCGGCCTGGCAGACAACACACCTTCCTGCTCATACAATGCCCGCTGCCTTGTAGGAGACTTCCATGACCACCCGCACCGCCGCCCCTCGCAAACCCCGCGCCCGCAGCCAGGCCCGGATCGATGCGATCCTCGATGCCGCCCGCACCTTGCTGGCGACCGAAGGCGTGGCCAGTTTGTCGATCTACAGCGTCGCCGAGCGCGCGCAGATTCCGCCGTCGTCGGTGTATCACTTTTTCGCCAGCGTGCCAGCGTTGCTGGAAGCGTTGACAGCGGATGTGCACGCCGCTTTCCGCGCCGCGATTCAGGCGCCCATCGACCATGACTCACTCAAGCACTGGCGCGACCTGTCCTGCATCGTCGAACAGCGCATGCTCAACATCTACAGTAACGACGCGGCCGCACGGCAGTTGATTCTGGCGCAGCACGGGCTGACCGAAGTGACCCAGGCGGACCGTCAGCATGATCTGGAGTTGGGGGATTTGATGCTCGCCGTGTTCAACCGGCACTTCGAGGTGCCGACGTTGCCCGCCGATGTGGATGTGTTTGCCTTGGCGCTGGAACTGAGCGACCGCGTGTATGCGCGCTCGGTGCATCAGCATGGGCAGATTACGCCGCGCATGGCAGAGGAAGGGATGCGGGTGTTTGATGCGTATGTGGGGCTCTACCTACCGCCCTACCTGCCCAAGCGACCCACATGATCGTTCCCCCGCTCCGCGTGGGAATGCATCCCGTGACGCTCTGCGTCACCCCCGCGCAAAATTCAGGTCATGCGGTGGCTGGTGGGACGCGGAGCGTCCCTGGCGGCATTCCCACGCAGAGCGTGGGAATGATCTAGTGAGGCAATCACAACTTGGCAATCGACACCTCGGTGGACTTCACAAAGGCAATCACTTCACTGCCAATCACCAACTCCAGCTCTTTCACCGAGCGCGTGGTGATCACAGACGTCACGATGCCAGACGCTGTCTGCACGTCGATTTCCGACAGCACGTCGCCTTCGACGATTTCCTTGATGGTGCCCTTGAACTGGTTACGTACGTTGATGGCTTTAATAGTCATGGTGTTCTTCCTTCGTAGGACAAGTGAGTTATTGAGCCCAACGCAATTGCGTAGGCAGCGGTGAAACAGGTTCAGGTTCCGGCGGCGAGCCTGGCAACGACAGCACACGGTTGAGCACTTCGGCTTCCAGCGCGGCCAGGCGATGTGAGCCCCGAGCGCGCGGGCGTGGCAGGTCGACGATCAGGTCCAGGCCGATCTCGCCGTCTTCGATCAGGATCACCCGGTCGGCAATCGCCACGGCTTCGCTGACGTCGTGGGTCACCAGCAACACGGTGAAGCCGTGCTTTTGCCACAAGTTTTCGATCAGTTGCTGCATCTCGATGCGGGTCAGGGCATCCAGCGCGCCCAGCGGCTCATCGAGCAGCAGCAGGCGCGGTTGGTGAATCAACGCACGCGCCAGGGCCACGCGCTGCTTCTGGCCACCGGACAAGGCCGCCGGCCACTCATTGGCACGCTCGGCCAGGCCAACCGCCTCCAGCGCTTCCAAAGCTTTGGGGCGCCAGTTGCCCTTGAGACCAAGCCCCACGTTGTCGATGATTTTTTTCCACGGCAGCAGGCGCGCTTCCTGGAACATCAACCGCGTGTCCTCAATCGCTTCACTCAGCGGCGCGGCGCCGGCCAGCAGCTCGCCGCCGCTGGCTTTGTCCAAACCGGCCAACAGGCGCAGCAAGGTACTTTTGCCGCAGCCGCTGCGACCGACCACCGCCACGAACTGGCCGGCGGGAATGTGCAGATCAATCTCTTTAAGGACTTCCCGCGCACCGAAGGCCTTGCGCAATTTGCGCACCGCCAGCGGGATGCCCTTGAGCAGGCGCGGAGGTTGTTGAGCGGTCATGCCGCACCTCCTTTATTCACTTGGTAAGCCGGGTGCCAGCGCAGCCACACACGTTCCAGGCCGCGCGCAGCCAAATCGGCCAGCTTGCCGAGGATGGCGTACATGACGATGGCCAATACCACCACGTCGGTTTGCAAAAATTCGCGGGCGTTCATCGCCAGGTAACCGATACCCGAACTGGCCGAGATGGTTTCCGCCACGATCAGCGTCAGCCACATAAAGCCCAAGGCAAAGCGCACGCCCACCAGGATCGACGGCAACGCGCCCGGCAGGATCACCTGGCGGAACAGGCTGAAACCGGACAAGCCGTAGCTGCGTGACATTTCCACCAGCGCCGGGTCGACGTTGCGAATGCCGTGGTAGGTGTTCAGGTAGATCGGGAACAACGTGCCGAGGGCGACCAGGAAGATCTTCGCGGTCTCGTCAATGCCGAACCACAGGATCACCAGCGGAATCAGCGCCAAGTGCGGCACGTTGCGGATCATCTGCACCGAGCTGTCCAGCAGGCGCTCGCCCCACTTCGACAGGCCGGTGATAAAGCCCAGGGCCAAACCGATGCTGCCACCGATCACAAAACCCAGGCCCGCACGCCAGCCGCTGATGGCCAGGTGTGTCCAGATTTCGCCCGTACGGACCAAGTTGACCCCGGCTTCGATCACTGCACTCGGCGCCGGCAGAATGCGGGTCGACAACCAGCCCGCCGACACCGACAGCTGCCACACCGCCAGCAACAAGATCGGCAGCACCCAGGGCGCGACACGATGGCTCAATTTTTCAAAGTTCATGGCTACGCCTCAGCTCTGCGACGCAGCTTTGGGAAGGATGTCGTTGGCGACCATCTCGCCGAACGGGCTGACGTAACCGGCGCTTTTCGGCAACTCGGGACGTTCGATATCCAAGTGCGGGAACAGCAGCTCGGCCACGCGATACGACTCTTCCAGGTGTGGGTAACCGGAGAAGATAAAGGTGTCGATGCCCAGCGCAGCGTATTCATTGACGCGTGCCGCAACTGTTGGGCCATCGCCCACCAGCGCAGTGCCTGCACCGCCACGTACCAGGCCGACGCCGGCCCACAGGTTGGGGCTGACTTCGAGGTTGTCACGGTTGCCGCCGTGCAAGGCCGCCATGCGTTGCTGGCCAACGGAGTCGAAGCGCGCCAGCGAAGCCTGGGCGCGGGCGATGGTCTCGTCGTCCAAGTGCGAGATCAGTTTGTCGGCGGCTTTCCACGCTTCATCGTTGGTTTCGCGCACGATCACATGCAGGCGAATACCGAAGCGAACAGTGCGCCCAAGTTTTGCGGCCTTGGCGCGTACCTGTTCGATTTTTTCCGCGACGGCGGCCGGTGGCTCGCCCCAGGTCAGGACCATTTCCACCTGTTCGGCTGCCAGGTCCTGGGCCGCTTCGGAGGAACCACCGAAGTACAGCGGCGGACGTGGTTGCTGGATCGGCGGGTAGAGCAATTTGGCGCCTTTGACGCTGATGTGCTCACCGTCGTAATCCACGGTTTCGCCTTCCAGCACGCGGCGCCAGATGCGCGTGAATTCCACCGACGCCTGATAGCGTTCTTCATGGCTGAGGAACAAACCATCGCCGGCCAACTCTTCCGGGTCACCGCCGGTCACCAGGTTGAACAACGCACGGCCGCCGGACAAGCGGTCCAGGGTTGCGGCCTGGCGCGCAGCCACCGTCGGGGAAATGATCCCGGGGCGCAGTGCGACGAGGAATTTCAAACGCTGGGTCACCGGAATCAGTGAGGCGGCCACCAGCCAGGAGTCTTCGCAGGAGCGACCGGTAGGAATCAGCACACCGCCGAAACCCAGCCGATCAGCAGCCTGGGCCACTTGCTGCAAATAGCCGTGATCGACGGCACGAGCGCCTTCGGCGGTGCCAAGGTAGTGGCCGTCGCCGTGGGTAGGCAGGAACCAGAAAATAGTGAGGCTCATGGAGTTGTCTCCTGAAGAAGTCGGATTACGGCGCTTTGGCGACGGCGGCGGGTGGCGTCCAGATCACGTCCTTGATACTCAAGGGTTTGGGGATCAATTTGAGCTGGTAGAAGCTGTCGGCAATTTTCTGCTGCGCGGCGACCACTTCCGGGGTCAGAAACAACGCACCGTAGCCTTGGCGTTTCACCGAGGTCAGGGTGATGTCAGCCGGCAGGCCAAGCAGCGGCGCGACTTGTTCGGTGACTTCTTGCGGGTTGGCTTTGGACCATTCGCCCACCGCGCGCACTTCTTCCACCAACGCCTTGATCACTTCCGGATGCTGCGTGGCGTACGGCTTGGTGGCCAGGTAGAACTGGTGGTTGTCGGCGATGCCGGTGCCATCACGCAGGGTGCGCGCTTGCAGTTGTTTCTCGGCGGCGGCCTGGTACGGGTCCCAGATCACCCACGCGTCGACACTGCCACGCTCGAACGCGGCGCGGGCATCGGCGGGCGGCAGGAAGATGGTTTTTACGTCGGTGTATTTCAGGCCGGCGTCTTCCAGCGCACGCACCAGCAGGTAGTGCACGTTAGAGCCTTTGTTGAGCACGATTTTCTTGCCTTTGAGCTCGGCCACGGATTTGATCGTCGAGTCTTTCGGCACCAGGATCGCTTCGCTGGTCGGCGCGGGTGGTTCGTAGGCGACGTAGAGCAAATCCGCGCCGGCAGCCTGGGCAAACACCGGTGGGGTTTCGCCGGTCACACCGAAGTCGATGGAGCCGACGTTCAAGCCTTCGAGCAGTTGGGGGCCACCCGGGAACTCGGTCCATTGCACCTGCACACCCTGGGCGGCCAGGCGTTTTTCCAAAGTGCCCTTGGCCTTGAGCAGCACCAACGTGCCGTACTTCTGATAACCGATCCGCAGGGTTTCGGCGGCCTGGGCTTGAACAATGGCGCCGAAGGACACAGCCGCAGCAAACAGTGCGACCAGACCACGACGCAAGATGACAGTGCGCATGGCGCTCTCTCCAAAAAATGCGATTAGGGGGTTGGCTGCACCTGCTTGGCCGTTGGCGGCTGAGTAAGGTGAGTACTACAAAATCCGGTACGGCTTAAATGCTCCAGCGAGCACTCAACAAACGTTCATTCAACACATTGGGGTCCAGCGGTTTGGGGCGACGCGCCATGGCGCCGTAGAGCGTTTCCAAAGCCTCGTGCAAACGCTGTTCAAGCACCGGCACCAATTGCGCCTGGGCACTGCCTTCGGCATAAGCGATCTGGCTGTCTTCGGCAAAGATGCCGTGGAGCAATTCCTGGGCTTTCAGGGCCGACAACACTGGTTTCAAGGCGTAGTCCACTGCCAGCATGTGCGCGATGCTGCCGCCGGTGGCCATCGGCAACACGATTTTGTGGGCCAGGGCGCGCTCGGGCAGCAGGTCCAGCACGGTTTTCAGCGCGCCGGAAAACGAGGCCTTGTACACCGGCGTGGCGATCACCAGGCCGTCGGCGTTGGCGACTTGTTGCAGCAGGTCGATGACTTTTGGGCTGTCGAAGCGCGCGTGCAGCAAGTCTTCGGCCGGGAAGTCCCGTATCTGATAACTCACCACTTCCACGCCTTTGTCTTGCAGCCACTGACGGGTTTTTTCCAGCAAGACCCCGGAGCGGGAACGCTGGCTGGGACTGCCTCCAAGTGTTACGACCAGCATGTAGGAAATTCCTTGAGCAAGTGTCGGCGGTTCGCTGTGTGGCGATGGCGCCAAGATGGGACAGACCTTAGCAGCAGATTTATATATCTATAAATCTTATTTTTTCATTTGTTTATTCTATAAATGCATATGAGATTTATAGATCTGCGGGCGAAAAAAAAGGCCGTCGAAACGGCCTGAAAACCCCTGCTCTGTGAAACTTGAAATGCAATCAAATGTGGGAGCGGGCTTGCTCGCGAAAGCGGTGTGTCATTCACAGATGCATCAACTGAAAGCCTGCATTCGCGAGCAAGCCCGCTCCCACAGTTAGTTCGGTGTTAACGGTTGGGTTGTGGGGTAAGGCGCAGGTACGGCTTCACGGCACGATAGCCCTTCGGAAAGCGTTTTTTGATCTCTTCTTCGTCCTTGAGCGACGGCACGATCACCACTTCATCACCGTCCTGCCAGTTGGCTGGGGTGGCAACCTTGTGGTTGTCGGTCAGTTGCAGCGAATCGATGACCCGCAGAATTTCGTGGAAGTTGCGGCCAGTGCTGGCCGGGTAGGTAATCGTCAGGCGAATCTTCTTGTTCGGGTCAATCACGAACAAGGACCGCACGGTGAGCGTGTCACTGGCGTTCGGGTGGATCAGGTCATAGAGGTCCGACACTTTACGATCGGCATCCGCCAGGATCGGGAAGTTGACGACGGTGTTCTGTGTCTCGTTGATGTCTTCGATCCACTTGTGGTGCGAGTCCACCGGGTCTACCGACAGGGCGATGGCCTTGACGCCGCGCTTGGCGAACTCGTCCTTGAGCTTGGCGGTAAAGCCCAGCTCGGTGGTGCACACCGGGGTGAAGTCGGCCGGGTGGGAAAACAGCACGCCCCAGCTATCGCCCAACCATTCGTGGAAACGAATCTTGCCGGCGCTGGAATCCTGTTCGAAGTCGGGGGCGATGTCGCCCAGTCTTAGGCTCATGGTGTGGCTCCTGGTGAGTGCTTATGGAGCCCACTGTGCATGGGTTGCGGATTATTTAAAAAGAATAAATATCGATTTATTTAGACGATAAACGAATATTAAAAATCAATTCATTGGACGCGGGAAACGGCGAGGATCAACATCTGCAACAAGGTTCGAGAAGGCCTTGAGACGCTGTACAAAGAGGGTTTCAGGAAGGGCTTGCGGGGGTTGAGCCCGACTTGAAAAGCAACACACCTTGCCCGGCGTTGCGCCGGGCAAGGCTTTAAGCAGTTACTTGAATGCGTACGAGTAGCTGACGATTACACGGTTTTCGTCTTGATCGCGTGCGGAAGCAACATCGTTGCGCCACATAGCGTTTTTCCAGGCAACACCCAGGTTTTTGAACGGGCCTTGTGGGATCACGTAGGCAACAGTGATGTCACGTTCCCACTCGGACTGGCCGTTGAACTGGGAACGCTGAGCATTGTTGGCCACGGTGTCGATGTCGGTACCTTTGAGGTAAACAACACCGGCGGTCAGACCAGGTACACCCACTTGGGCGAAGTCGAATGCGTAGCGAGCTTGCCAGGTACGTTCGCCGGCACGGGCAAACTTGGCGATCTGCATGTCAGTGGTCAGGTAAGCGGACGAACCGTCGCCTTGGTTCAACCAAGGGAAATCGCTGCTGCCGTTGCTGACTTGGTAACCACCACCGAAGGTGTGACCGGCAACGGTGTACAGGAACAGGCCGCTGTACAGGTTGTTGTCGACCTTGCCTTTACCGGCACGGAAACCTTGATAGTTACCCGAGCTGTAGTAAGCCGGATCGTTACCGTTGGAACCGTCATCGGAGCTGTTGAAATAACGCAGATCAGACTTCAGTACGCCCGGGCCGATTGCCCAGTTGTGGGTCAGGCCCAGGAAGTGCTGCTTGTAGAAGTTTTCCAGATTGCCGTAGTAGTACTGCGCAGTCAGGTCTTTGGTGATCTTGTAGTCACCACCGGCGTAGTAGAACTTGTTGCTGTCACGCCAGTTCACGCCACGGGAGTTCGCGCCCGCAATTGACAGATTGTCTACGTTGCTGGAGTTACGGCCTTTGGCCTTTTCGATCTGACCAGCAACCAGCGTCAGGTCCTTGATGTCGTTGGACGTGATCTGGCCACCTTGGAAGGTTTGCGGCAGCAGACGACCGTCGTTGGTCACGATAACAGGCAGCTTAGGTTGCAGAGTACCCAGCTTCAGTTCGGTCTGGGAGATCTTGGCTTTAGCGGTCAGGCCCAGGCTGGAGTAGTTATCAACGGCTTCGCCATTGGACTTGCTCGGGAACACGGTACCGCCGTAGGACGAAGCAGTCGCGCCATTGGTGCCGCCGCCGGAATCCAGGCGAACACCCAGCAGGCCAATAGCGTCAAGACCGAAGCCTACGGTGCCTTGGGTGAAACCGGAGATGAAACGCAGATCGAAGCCTTGGCCCCATTCTTCGTTCTTGTTCTGCGCACCGGCCGCTTTGGTACCGCTGTCACGGTTATCGGTGTTGATATAAAAGTTACGCAGACCCAGTGTTACTTTGCTGTCATCGATAAAACCGGCAGCGCCTGCTTGCTGAGCGATTGCGCCCAGGGTCACAGCCAACGCCAAGGTAGACTTCTTCATGTACCGCTCCTCTCATTTCTAATTTTTGTATTTCTTTGGTCTCGGGTCTGACGCCCTCGATCCACAGATGCGCGATTAGCGCCGGATAGTGACCGACAAGTCAATCGTAACCTTGTGTGTCTACTACCTTCGTCTAACCGCAGTTGATTTGGTCCCTGCAGGGTAATGAGTTTTTCATACACCCAAAAAGAATTGTTTCATTCTTTTTCATACGATTCAGGAATAAGCCTCCCCATGAGGCGAGCCGATCAGCGTAGACCAACCGCTCCATAAGCTAATTCCTAAATGGTATTTACTAGCCTTTTTTTAGATCGATTAGTGTGGCCGTACGTTTGCATACGTCACCCACGATCAAAAAGGCGACGCCATCATGGCCAAAGGCACATCCTCCCGTCAATTTGTTACAGTTTTTGTGTCACTAATTCTTTCTTTTGGTGTCAAAGCCGCCGATTTAACCATCGGCTATCAAACCGGCATCGACCCCAGCAAAGTCCCTCAGGCCGACGGACTCTATGAAAAAACCATCGGCGAGAAGATTGCCTGGCGCCGCTTCAACAGCGGGCCCGAAGTTGTAGCCGCGATCGCATCCGGCGATGTGCAAATCGGCAACCTGGGCTCTAGCCCGCTTGCGGCGGCGGCTTCACGCAATCTCCCCATTGTGGCCTTTATCGTATCGGCACAAATCAATGCTTCTGAAGCTTTGGTGGTGCGCAATGGTAGCGGCATCGACAAACCAGAAGATCTGGTCGGCAAAACCATCGCTACGCCCTTCGTCTCAACGTCTCATTACAGCCTGCTCGGCGCGCTGAAGCATTGGGGGCTGGACACTAAAAAAGTCAACGTGGTGAACCTGCAACCCGCCGAAATTGCCGCCGCGTGGAAACGGGGTGATATTGACGGTGCGTTCGTGTGGTCACCGGCCTTGGGCGAGATCCGCAAGACCGGCAAAACCCTGACAGACTCGGCCCAGGTGGGTCAGTGGGGTGCACCAACATTCGAAGTGTGGGTGACGCGCAAGGATTTCGCGGAAAAACATCCTGACGTTGTGGCCAAGTTTGCCAAGGTCACGCTGGATTCTTTCGCCGACTATGCCGCCCATAAAGACAGCTGGACGGTGAACTCCGAGCCGGTGCAGAAAATCGCTAAACTGACAGGTTCAAATGCTGCCGACATTCCTGAGTTGCTGGCTGGCACTACATTCCCGGATGCCCAGGCGCAACAAACCGATGCCCTGCTAAAAGGGGGCACAGCGAAGGCGATTGGGGAGACGGCGAAGTTTTTGAAGGAACAGGGGAAGGTTGAAACGGTGTTGCCGGACTACTCGGCATATGTGACCGACAAATTCATCAAAGACTAAACGCGATCAAATGTGGGAGCGGGCTTGCTCGCGAAAGCGGTGGGTCAGTCAACACATTCAGTGACTGGCACTGCGCCTTCGCTAGCAAGCCCGCTCCCACATTTAGACCTGCTTCACTTCCAAAATCGGGTTTACAGCGCTTTCTCAAAAATCTTCGAGTTACGCTGATAGTTGTACAGCGACGCCCGCGCCGATGGGAGGCGGTCCACGCTGCTCGGCACAAACCCGCGCTCACGGAACCAGTGGGCGGTTCGGGTGGTGAGGACAAACAAGGTCTTCAAACCCTGAGCCCGAGCACAGGTCTCGATGCGCTCCAGCAATACATCACCGCGTGCGCCGTGACGGTACTCCGGGTTAACTGCCAGACACGCCAGCTCACCCGCATCCGAATCCGCGATCTGATACAACGCCGCACAGGCGATGATCATGCCTTCGCGTTCGACCACGCTGAACTGTTCGATCTCACGTTCAAGCACTTCTCGCGAACGCCGCACCAGAATGCCCTGCTCTTCCAGCGGGCTGATCAGGTCAAGCAAACCGCCGACGTCTTCAATCGCCGCTTCGCGCACCTGCTCGAATTGCTCCTGGGCCACCAGCGTACCGCCGCCGTCCCGGGTAAACAGCTCGGTGAGCAAGGCGCCGTCTTCGGCGTAGCTGACGATATGGCTGCGCCCTACTCCACCACGGCACGCTTCGGCGGCTGCATCGAGCAATTCCGCTTGATAGTTGCTGCCCAGGCGTTGCAGGTGCGCCGGCACTTGTTGCGGGCGCAGCTCACGGACCAGGCGACCATGCTCATCGATCAGGCCCAAGTCCGCGCCAAACAGCAGCAGCTTGTCGGCGGCCAGGTCGATGGCGGCGCGGGTGGCGACGTCTTCGCAAGCCAGGTTGAAAATTTCGCCGGTGGGCGAATAACCCAGCGGCGACAGCAGCACGATGGAGCGCTCGTCGAGCAGGCGGTTGATGCCCTTGCGGTCGACCCGGCGAACTTCGCCGGTGTGGTGGTAATCCACGCCTTCAAGCACACCGATCGGCCGCGCCGTGACCAAGTTGCCGCTGGCCACGCGCAGGCGCGAGCCCTGCATCGGTGAAGAGGCCATGTCCATCGACAGGCGCGCTTCAATCGCAATACGCAAATGGCCGACCGCGTCGATCACACACTCCAGTGTTGCCGCATCGGTGATGCGCAAGCCTTCGTGGTAAGCCGGGGTGAGGCCGCGCGCTTCAAGGCGCGCTTCGATTTGTGGGCGCGAACCGTGCACCAGCACCAGCCGCACACCCAGGCTGTGCAGCAGCACCAGGTCGTGGACGATATTGCCGAAGTTGGGGTGTTCCACACCATCGCCGGGCAGCATGACCACAAAGGTGCAGTCGCGGTGGGCGTTGATGTAGGGCGAAGCGTGACGAAGCCAATTGACGTATTCGGGCATAAAACCTGGGCCTGTAATAAAAAGCAGCCAAAAAAGGATGAATCGTGAAAGCGCACAGCGGGCTGATGGTTATCGTCGGAACAGGCTTGGCGACACGCTCGCTCTCCTTATGTACGAATGGGCAGGGGTTAATTTATGCAGGTTTCAGGCAGTAATGCTCGATCAGTTCCCGCAATAGACGCACTGTAGGCGTCAAGCGTGACATTTCAAGGTACTCGCCCGGCTGGTGGGCGCAGGCGATGTCGCCAGGGCCAAGCACCAGGGTTTCACAACCAAGGCGCTGAAGATAAGGCGCTTCGGTGCCGAACGCTACTGCTTCGGCACGATGACCGGTCAAACGTTCCGCAACCCGCACCAGCTCGGCGTCTTCGGCCTGCTCGAACGGCGGCACTTCGGGGAACAGCGGCGCGTAGTCGATCTTGACTTTGTGGCGCTCGGCCAGGGGTTCGAGCTTCTGCCGGATGGCCGCGCGCAGCACCTGCGGGTCCATGCCCGGCAAGGGCCGCAGGTCAAATTCCAGGGAGCACTGGCCGCAGATGCGGTTGGGGTTGTCGCCGCCGTGGATGCAACCGAAGTTCATGGTCGGCTGCGGCACACTGAATTGCGGGTTGCGGTACTCGCGCTGCCAGGCCAGGCGCAGGCCACGCAGTTCGCCGATGGCATCGTGCATGGCTTCAAGGGCGCTGTGGCCCAGGCTTGGGTCCGACGAATGGCCGCTTTGGCCAAGGATGTCGATGCGCTCCATCATCACGCCTTTGTGCAGGCGGATTGGCTTGAGGCCTGTCGGCTCGCCGATCACCGCCGCGCGGCCCAACGGGCGCCCTGCCTCGGCCAGCGCGCGGGCGCCGGACATGGAGCTTTCTTCATCGCAGGTGGCGAGTATCAGCAGCGGTTGTTTGAACGGCTGATCCAACAACGGCAGCACGGCTTCGATGGCCAGGGCGAAAAAACCCTTCATGTCGCAGCTGCCCAAGCCTACCCAGCGGCCGTCGACTTCCGTCAACTTGAGCGGGTCGGTTTTCCACAGCGCAGCGTCATAAGGAACGGTATCGCTATGCCCAGCCAACACCAGGCCGCCAGGGCCGCTGCCGAAACTGGCGAGCAGGTTGAACTTGCCGGGGCTGACTTGCTGGATGTCGATGGCGAAACCCAGGTCGCCCAGCCAACTGGCGAGCAGGTCGATCACCGGGCGGTTGGTCTGGTCGAGAGACGCTTGGGTGCAACTGACCGACGGCGCGGCGATCAGCGCGGCGAACTGCTCTTTCATAGTAGGTAACGGCATGCGCGGCCTCTCAACGTCCCGGATGAGCCCCACTATAGAACCATCTGCACGACACAATAAACCGTTGCGGCGCGTTGCCGGGCTCAGTCCTGTACACTGCACGACCTTGGCAGCCACTCTTTTCCCCGGCTGCGCTCCCGATCCTGGATTTTCCGGCCATGCAGAAAGAAACCGAAATCAAGCTCCGCGTCAGCCGCGAAACACTCGCCGCGCTGCGTGAGCACCCGCTACTGAAAAAACGCAACAAAAGTGGCTGGGAACGCCGTGAGTTGATGAACCAGTATTTCGACACCCCCGAGCGCGACCTGGCCCAGGCCAAAGTCGCCCTGCGCTTGCGCAAGGACGGTGACGAAATCATCCAGACCCTCAAGACCCGTGGCCAAAGCGTCGCCGGCTTGTCGGAACGTAACGAATACAACTGGGACCTGCCCAAAGCCAAGCTCGATGTGAAGAAACTCGATGGCGAGTGCTGGCCCGAGCAACTGGCCGAGCTGGACAAAAAAACCCTCAAGCCGATCTTCACCACCGACTTCGTGCGTGAGCGCGCCGAAATCGCTTGGGGCCGTGGCAAGGCGAAGGTCGTGATCGAAGCCGCCCTGGACCTGGGCCATGTGGTGGTCGGCAAGCAGAAAGAAGAAATCTGCGAGCTGGAACTGGAATTGCGCGAAGGTGAACCCGCCGCCCTGCTGGAACTGGCTGCCGAGCTGGCCGCCACCCTGGCGCTGATGCCATGCGATATCAGCAAGGCCGAACGCGGCTACCGCCTGTACGACGCCAGCAGCTACTCCTTGAGCCTGCCTGCGCCGCAGATCCACGCCGAAATGCCGCTGGACGACGCCTTCGCCGCCATCATGTGGCACCTGCTCGGCAGCAGTCAGCGCCTGGCAGAGCAATACCGTTTCAATGGCCACTGGCGCCTGCTGCAGGACTGGGTCGAAAACCTCGGCGAACTGCGCGCCCTGATCGGCAGCCTCGGCCAAGCCGCCCCACGTCAATCCACCAGTGAGCTGCGCAGTGCACTGGATGCGTTGCTCGAAGACTGGCGCCCACTGGTGCAGGCCGGTGACGACGATGAAGACATCCGCAAAGCCGCACCGGAACAGTTTGTTGAAGAACTGCAAGACGTGCGCTGGGGCTTGTTCTCGCTGAACACCTCGCGCTGGCTGCTGGCCCGCACCTGGACCGCCGACCGCAACGTGCGCGGCAACCGCCAGGGCGCTGCGCAAATCACCAACTGGCTGCCACGCCTGCTGGCTGACGACGCCGTTGCGCTGCAACTGCAGCGTTACCAGCAGCAACCGGAAGACCTGGCCGAGCAACTGCCGCGTATCGAACGCATCCAGGCCTGGCTGCACCACGCACGTCAGGTGGTCGACATTCCTGAACTGGACCGTTTGTACGGCGAGCTGAATAAACTGGCGCAACTGGCCAACCAGCCGATCACCGATGAGTCGCTGGATGCACGTATGCATCAGGCGATTGCGGTGTATCAGAACCGTGCCTGGAAGACCCTGCTGCGCCTGTAACACCGGGCAACTCGGTCAAATGTGGGAGCGGGCTTGCTCGCGAAGGCGTTGGATCAGTCGACTTTTTGGTGGCTGACTCACCGCTTTCTCGAGCAAGCCGCTCCCACAGGTTTAGCGCTAAATAGGCAGGCTGGTGGTGGACTTGATCTGCGACAACGCCACGATGGAGTTCACCTCCTGAATCCCCGGCACCATCGACAGCTTCTCGAAGAAAAACCGCTCATACGCCTCGATGTCCGAGGTAACAATGCGCAGCAGAAAATCCACCGCACCCATCAGCACATAACACTCCAGCACCTCCGGAAACCCGCGAATCGCTTCGGTGAATTCCGTGAAGTTGGATCGGCCGTGGGCGTTGAGTTTGATCTCGGCAAAAATCTGCGTGTTCAGGCCGATTTTCTTGCGGTCCAGCAGCGTGACCTGGCCGCGAATTACGCCCTCTTCCTTGAGCCGCTGGATGCGCCGCCAGCACGGTGACTGCGACAGGCCAACCTGTTCGGCGATCTGCGCGCTGGAAAGCGAAGCGTCCTCTTGCAGCAGGGCCAGGATGCGGCGGTCGTAGGCGTCCAACTCGCCTTGCATAAAAATACCTATGATGATGCTTAACTTGAATTGTTTGAGTCTATTTTCTACGGATACGGCTCATCTTAGATAAGAAATCTCCGCAGACGAATGTAAAAATTTCTTCAGTCGAAATTGGAGAGTCAGCATGCACGCCGTCGAAACATCCCACCCCGCTACCCGCGTCGATGCGTGGGCCGTCAACAGTGCCCATTGCCAGGCGCATTATCAGATCATCGCCGAGGCTGAGCCGGATGTGCTGTGCCGCGTGCTCAACTACTTCGCGCTGCAGTTCCTGACGCCGCAACAGGTCAATGTAAGCCGCCTGGACGACCTGCTAAACATTGAAATCGTGATGGACGGTTTGAGCTGGCACCGCGCCCAAGTGATCGGTGAAAAGATTCGAAACCTGATCAGCGTGTGCTCGCTGGACGTGTGGCCGGCTGATTCCTTGCGGCCTGCGGCGGTGATGGCGGGTAGTTTGTAAAAGGCTGAAATACACCCTGGGCGGTGTTTTTTCAGGGGCTGACTAGCCTGGGATTACGCCCCACGCCACCCAGGAAATCTACATGCCCGCGGCTTTGCACGATCACCCATTGGAACTGCATCAGTTGCTGCCTGCCCTGGTTGAGCAGGCGCTTGTTACAGCGGACGTGGCGCAAAGGTTGGCGGCGGAGCCCTCCACGCAACATCCTTTGGAATGCATCGCGGCGCAGGGGCCTTGCCTGGAAACGCTGACCCAGTGGCTTGCCGGGCATGTTGGGCAGCCTTATCTGCGTATCGACCCGCTGAAAATCGACGTGGCGACGGTAGTGCCATTGATGTCCCATGCTTTTGCGCAACGCCATGCCATTCTTGCGGTGGCCGTGGATGCGCAGACCGTCACCGTCGCCAGCGCCCAGCCATACATCCGCGGCTGGGAGGCTGGGTTGGCGCAAGTGCTCAAGCGCTCAATCAAACGCGTGGTCGCCAACCCCAAGGACATTCAGCGCTGCATCGACGAATTTTACCGGCTGGCCAAGTCGGTCAGCGGCGCGGATCAAAAGGTGGCGGTGGCGGGCAATATCGACCTGCTCAACCTCGGCGCCAGCGACAAGGAGCCGGATGCCAATGACGCGCATATCGTCAATATCGTCGACTGGTTGTTGCAATACGCCTTCGGCCAACGGGCCAGCGACATCCATATTGAACCGTGTCGCGACCAGGGCCGCCTGCGTTTTCGCATCGACGGGCTGCTGCATGACGTCTATCAATTCCCACCCCAGGTCACCATGGCGGTGGTCAGCCGCCTGAAAAGCCTGGGCCGCATGAATGTGGCAGAAAAACGCAAACCCCAGGACGGACGGATCAAGACCAAGAGCCCGGCGGGTGTCGAAGTGGAACTGCGTCTTTCAACCTTGCCGACGGCGTTTGGCGAAAAACTGGTGATGCGGATATTTGACCCGCAGGTGCTGCTCAAGGATTTTGATCAGTTGGGTTTATCCAACGAGGACCAACAGCGCTGGCACGCCATGACCGGCCAGGCCAACGGCATCATCCTGGTCACCGGGCCGACCGGCTCAGGCAAGACCAGCACGCTCTACACCACACTCAAGCGGCTGGCGACCCGCGAGGTCAACCTGTGCACGGTGGAAGACCCGATAGAAATGGTCGAGCCCGCCTTCAACCAGATGCAGGTGCAGCACAATATCGACTTGACCTTCGCCAGTGGTATTCGCGCCCTGCTGCGCCAAGACCCCGACATCATCATGATCGGTGAGATTCGTGACCTGGAAACTGCCGAAATGGCGATCCAGGCCGCGCTGACCGGGCATTTGGTGCTCTCGACCCTGCACACCAACGATGCGCCCAGCGCCATCAGCCGTTTGCAGGAACTAGGCATTGCTCATTACTTGATCAAAGCTACGCTGATAGGCGTGATGGCGCAGCGCTTGGTGCGGGTTTTGTGCTCGCACTGCAAACGTTCGGCAAATGCCCTGGGGGAGGTTCATGAGGCGGTCGGCTGCGCAGAATGTCGTGACAGCGGTTATCGAGGCCGGGCCGGGCTCTATGAGATCATGGTTGTGGACGAGAAACTCAAGGCGCTGATCACCCCCGGCGCCGACGTGCAGGCTCTACGCCGGGCATCGCTTGCGCAAGGCATGCACAGCCTGCGCATGGCCGGCATCGACAAAGTCAACGCCGGGCTGACGACCCTGGCGGAGGTCTTACGGGTAACGCCTGGGGATTCAGATACAAATGCTTTTATTGTTGGGCCGTGAAACCGTCCTTATCTGTGACCAGACCGTTACAATCGCCCGAACGTAGTTTCACTGACACCATCAGATAGGGAATCGCAATGCAGATCGGAACCGTACTGCTTCTTTTCGTGGGTTTGGCCGTGGCCATCCTGTTCATGGGCTTTAAAGTAGTGCCTCAGGGCTACCAATGGACAGTCGAGCGTTTCGGGCGCTATACCAACACCCTCAAACCCGGCCTCAACATCATCATCCCGGTCATGGACCGCATCGGTCGCAAGATCAACGTGATGGAAAGCGTGCTGGATATCCCGCCCCAGGAAGTGATTACCGCTGACAACGCCACGGTACAGATCGACGCTGTGTGCTTCTTCCAGGTGGTCAACACCGCCCAGGCCGCCTACGAGGTCAACAACCTCGAACACGCCATTCGCAACCTGCTGCAAACCAACATCCGTACCGTGCTCGGCTCCATGGAGCTGGATGCGATGCTGAGCCAGCGTGACGGTATCAACGAAAAGCTGCTGCGCACCGTGGATGAAGCAACCGCACCGTGGGGCATCAAGATTACCCGCATCGAGATCAAGGACATCAGCCCACCTGCCGACCTGATGGCCGCCATGTCCGGCCAGATGAAAGCCGAGCGAATCAAGCGCGCACAAATCCTGGAAGCCGAAGGTCTGCGAGCCTCCGCGATCCTGACCGCCGAGGGCAAGAAGCAGGCGCAGATCCTCGAAGCAGAAGGTGGTCGTCAAGCCGCATTCCTGGAATCTGAAGCCCGTGAACGCCAGGCAGAGGCAGAGGCCCGTGCAACCCAGGTGGTCTCCGAAGCAATCGCCACCGGTAACGTGCAGGCCATCAACTATTTTGTTGCGCAAAAATACATCGACGCCTTGGGCAAACTGGCTTCGGCCAACAACAGCAAAGTCATCTTGATGCCGCTGGAAGCCAGCCAGGTGATTGGCGCCGTCGGTGGTATCGGCGAAATCGTCAAGGCCACCTTCGACAACAAGAAAGGCTGAGGCCATCGCCATGTGGGATTTCCTGCAGCATCTGTCGTTCTGGGATTGGCTGGCACTGGGGACGGTGCTACTGATTCTTGAGGTGTTCGGCGCCGGTGGCTACCTGCTGTGGATGGGGATCGCTGCCGCCGCCGTGGGTGTGATCAAGTTTCTGGTCCCACCGCTCGGCCTGGAATGGCAACTGCTGCTATTCGCCGTGCTATCGATCCTGACCGCGGTGTACTGGTGGAAACGCCAGCGCAGCAGCGCCAAGGTCAGTGACCAGCCGGGGCTGAACATGCGTGGCTCCGAGCTGGTCGGCCGCACCTTTATGGTGCATCAGGCGATCATTGATGGCCGGGGCAAGATAAAAGTCGGTGATAGCGTGTGGATGGCAACCGGGCCGGACAGTCCAGTAGGCGCGCATGTACGTGTCACTGGTCAGGACGGGGTGATTTTACAGGTCGAAACTGTTTAGTCAGTGATGGAACTCGGTTGGGTTATCTACAATCAAACTGTTCAGATAACCCACCCGGAGTCACCCCCATGCGTCTCAAATATGCTGTCGCAACCCTCGCTGTGCTTTCCCTTCCTGTCGGCTCAGCCATGGCCGACAGTTTCTGGCGCAATGTCATTTCGTCCGGCGCCACTACCGGCTCGACGTACCTGACCTTCAAGGACCACAAGCTGGTGGTCGCCGCCCAAGACGACGCAGGCAGCTTTGTTGCCAGCGACGGCGGCATCCGGGGCCCGTACCTGGAAGCTGCCATGCAGAAAGTCCGCGCCGATAACCCTGGCTTACAAGCCACGGACATGCAATTGGCTAACGCCATCCTCGCGAAAAATGCTGTGACCGAGTAACAGCGCTTCACAAAAAATGCCGCTCTTTGGGAGCGGCATTTTTTTGCACGGATTTTTCCTACCGCGACGGTACAGACATGGGTGCCTGAACAGGATAAGTCCTGTCGACCACTTCACGAGGGCAGCAACAAGCTATCGATTCCTTTTCCACCAGCGAATCGACCACCATGCAAAAACTGTCTTCCCTTCTACTCCTCGCCGCGATCATCACGCCGTATGCCCAGGCAGAAGGTTGGTACGGCTCGGCAAAGCTCAACAGCGCCCGTCAGAATCTCTCCAGCTCCTTGCTGACCAGCCCACGCGTCACTCATCAGATAGATGCACCTGACAGCAACAAAGCTTTCACCGGCTCATTCGCTGCAGGGTATGCCTTTGCCGAGGGCTGGCGCCTGGAGGGCGAATACACTACCCGCAATAGCTCAACGTTCGACTCCTATTGGGCGCCCTTCAATGCCAACGTGAACCGCCTTGAAGTCGATAGCCAGCGCTTGATGCTCAACGGCTATAAAAACATCCCGCTTAACGACTGGCTGTCGTTTTACGGCATGGCCGGCGTGGGTGTGGCGCAAATTGATGCCGAAGGTTATCAGGGCAACCCTAACCGTCAGTTCGCCAGCAACCGCCAATACAATTTCGCCTATAGCGTAGGCCTGGGCCTGGATGCCAAGGTCAGCGAAAAGCTGACCGTGGGCGCCGGCTGGCGTTACGTGGACATGGGGCAGGTTGAAACCGGCTACAACACCTTCGTCAACCGGGCAAATGCCAAGGATGAGCAGCTCAAGGGCAAGCTCAAAGAGCAGAATGTGTTTCTTGAAGCCCGCCTGTCCTTCTGACACGCCGATGAGAATGCCGCTGACAACGCGGCATTTTTCGTGCGCAACATGACGATTCGTTCACGGGCGACAGGCTATATTCAGTCGAGCCGTGCAACCATGCCGGTACTGATACACCCCTTACTCATCGCCTACCTGAAACGGATGCCTTCGTCGTTATGAGCCAACAGCCCTTTCTGCCGTTTTCCAAACCTACCATTGATGAAGCCACCATCTCGGCGGTCGGCGATGTACTGCGCTCGGGCTGGATCACCAGCGGGCCTAAAGTCCAGGCATTCGAAGCGCAACTGTCGGAGTACTTTGGCGGCCGGCCGGTGCGCACGTTCAACTCCGGCACCTGCACCATGGAGATTGCCTTGCGCATCGCCGGTATTGGCCCTGGGGACGAAGTGATCACCACGCCGATCTCCTGGGTTGCCACGGCCAACGTCATTCTGGAAGTGGGCGCCACGCCGGTGTTTGCCGATATCGACCCGGTCACCCGCAATATCGACCTGGCCCAAGTGGAAGCCGCGATCACCCCGCGCACCAAAGCGATCATCCCGGTCTATCTGGCGGGCTTGCCCCTGGACATGCCGATGCTTTATGCACTGGCCAACAAGTACAACCTGCGCATCGTTGAAGACGCGGCCCAGGCCTTGGGTTCCAGCTGGGACGGCGAGCGTATCGGCGCCACCGGCGACTTCGTGTCGTTCAGCTTCCAGGCCAACAAGAACATCACCTCCTCCGAAGGTGGTTGCCTGGTATTGAACAATGCCGAGGAAGCCCGCCTGGCGGAAAAGTATCGCCTGCAAGGCGTCACCCGTACCGGCTTCGACGGTCTGGATGTGGATGTGTTGGGCGGCAAGTTCAACATGACCGATATTGCGGCGGCCATTGGTCTGGGCCAGTTCGCGCATATTGAGCAGATCACGGCACATCGCCAGAACCTGGCGCGGCACTACTTCAAGTGCTTCGGCAGCGACTTTGAAGCGCTATATGGTGCGCAATTGCCGCCGGCGGACTTCGAGAACAGCAACTGGCACCTGTTCCAGCTGGTCTTGCCGGAACGTCAGGACGGCCTGCCTGCCCGCGCTACATTCATGGAACAGATGCAAGCCCATGGCGTCGGCATTGGCTATCACTACCCACCAATTCACCTGCTGAGCCTGTATCGGGCACAAGGGTTCAAGGAAGGCATGTTCCCGGTGGCGGAGCGTGTTGGGCGTTTGATCGTGTCGCTGCCGATGTTCACGGCGATGACAGAGGCGGATGTGGAGCGGTCTGTTGCGGCGGTTAAAGCGGTATTGAAAGCGGGCTGATCATTTACGGCTGGCACAGCACAATGTGGGAGCGGGCTTGCTCGCGAATGCAGTTTATCAGTCAGGACATCCGTTACTGACAGACCGCCTTCGCGAGCAAGCCCGCTCCCACATGGGTTTTGTGTTTACTCGCCGATAGCAGCTTTGTAGCCGGCAGCGTCCAGCAGTTTTTCCAGATCAGCCGGGTTGCTTGGCTTGAGCTTGAAGATCCAGGCGCTGTACGGGTCGGAGTTCAGCAGCTCAGGGCTACCACTCAATTCCTCGTTGACCGCAATCACTTCGCCAGCTACCGGGGCGTAGATGTCCGAAGCCGCTTTCACCGATTCAACCACACCAGCCTGGCCTTCAGCCTCAAACTTGGCGCCAACCTCGGCCAGCTCAACAAACACCACATCACCCAACGCTTCCTGAGCATGGTCAGAGATACCGACGGTCACGCTGCCGTCAGCTTCCAGACGGGCCCATTCGTGACTTTCGGCAAAACGCAGGTCGGCAGGGATATCGCTCATAGTCTGTGTCCTCAAGAAGAAATGTCAGCGGCCTTTGGCCTGCCGGAAATAGTTAGATCAAGGTTTTGCCATGGCGCACGAAGGTCGGTTTGACCACTCGAACCGGATACCACTTGCCGCGGATTTCCACTTCAGCCCGATCAGCGGTAGCCGTCGGCACACGCGCCAGCGCAATGGATTTGCTTAGCGTAGGAGAGAAACTACCACTGGTGATCTCCCCTTCGCCAACATTGGCGATACGAACCACTTGGTGAGCGCGTAAAACGCCACGTTCTTCCAACACCAGCCCGACCAGTTTGAACTGCACACCCGCGGCCTTTTCCGCTTCCAACGCGGCGCGACCGATGAATTGGCGCTCGGTGGGTTCCCAGGCAATGCTCCAGGCCATGTTGGCGGCCAGGGGCGAAACATTCTGGTGGATATCCTGGCCATACAGGTTCATGCCGGCTTCCAGGCGCAAGGTATCGCGGGCGCCCAGGCCGATGGGTGAAATCCCCGCACCGACCAGGTCATTGAAAAAGCCCGGCGCCTGATCGGCAGGCAGGACAATCTCAAGGCCGTCTTCGCCGGTATAGCCTGTGCGGGCGATAAACCAATCGCCGTCGGCCTGGCCTTCAAAAGGCTTGAGCTGGTGGATCAGGGTGCCGCGAGACTGGGTGACCAGCTCGGCGATTTTCTGCCGGGCGTGCGGGCCTTGAATAGCGAGCATGGCAAGCTCCGGTCGCTCATGCAGTTGCACCGAGTAATTGCCCAACTGCGCCTGCATCCAGGCCATATCCTGATCACGCGTAGCGGCGTTGACCACCAGCCTGTAACCGGCCTCGGTACGGTAAACGATCATGTCGTCCACCACGCCGCCCTGCTCATTGAGCATGGCGCTGTAAAGTGCACGGCCGCAGCCATGCAAACGATCGACATCATTGGCCAGCAGGTGCTGGAGCCATTCCTTGGCCTGAAGGCCTGTGACATCAATCACGGTCATGTGAGATACATCGAACACCCCGCAGTCGCGTCGCACCTGATGGTGTTCTTCAACTTGCGAGCCGTAATGCAAAGGCATATCCCAACCGCCAAAATCGACCATTTTCGCGCCGAGGGCGAGATGCAGGTCATACAGAGGCGTACGCTGTCCCATGGGTTTCTCCTTCCGGGCTTGGCGAAGATGCGCAGAGTTGCCGTTTGTGCTGAACGCCTTTGATTACAAGGCCTGCAGCGGCATACAGCGACTCGCTCCGAAAGACGGAGCGCACCGAATGCCGCGCATTGTAGCCGCAAGCTGTAGGACTGGCACCTAAGCGATTTGTCGTGCGGAGCGTCGGATCAGGCCAATCACTGGCAACAGGCCCACCAACACCAGGGTCAGCGCCGGCAAGGAGGCCCGTGCCCATTCACCCTCACTGGTCATTTCAAAGATCCGGACCGCCAGGGTGTCCCAGCCAAACGGGCGCATCAGCAGGGTCGCGGGCATTTCCTTGAGCACATCGACGAACACCAGCAGTGCCGCGCTCAACGTCCCCGGCAGCAAGAGCGGCAGATACACTTTGCAAAACAGTCGTGGCCCACTCACGCCCAGGCTGCGTGCCGCTTCGGGTAAAGACGGGCGGATTCGCGCCAGGCTGTTTTCCAGCGGCCCGTAGGCCACCGCCAGGAATCGCACCAGATAGGCCAGCACCAACGCCGACAGGCTGCCAAGCAACAAGGGCTTGCCCGCACCGCCGAGCCAACCCGACAACGGCACCACCAGTTCACGGTCCAGGTAGCTGAACGCCAACATGATCGACACTGCCAGCACCGAGCCCGGCAAGGCATAGCCGACGTTGGCCAGGCTGATACCGGAACGAATCGCCCGCGTCGGCGCCAGACGGTTGGCGAAAGCCAGTACCAGCGCCACGCTGACCGTGATCAGCGCCGCGATGCCGCCCAAGTAGAGGGTGTGGATAATCAAACCGGTATAGCGCTCATCCAGATCGAACCGGCCACGCTGCCAGAACCAGGCGACCAGCTGCAGCATCGGAATGACAAAGGCGCAGGCGAATACCACGCCACACCAGGTACTCGCAGCCGCTGCCTTGAACCCACGCAGGTGATACAACGCCTTGCCCCGAGGCCGCTCATTGCTCGGCCGACTCGCCCCTCGGGCACGCCGTTCACCGTAGAGCACCAGCATCACCACCAGCAGCAACAGGCTGGCCAGTTGAGCGGCGCTGGACAGGCTGAAAAAGCCATACCAGGTCTTGTAGATGGCGGTGGTGAAGGTGTCGAAATTGAACACCGAGACAGCGCCGAAATCCGCCAGGGTCTCCATCAACGCCAAGGCCACACCGGCGCCGATCGCCGGCCGTGCCATGGGCAACGCCACACGCCAGAACGCTTGCCATGGCGATTGGCCAAGCACCCGCGCCGCTTCCATCAAGCCTTTGCCCTGAGCCAAAAACGCCGTACGCGCCAACAGGTAGACGTAGGGATAAAACACCAGCACCAACACGATGATCACACCGCTGGTGGAACGCACGCGTGGCAGGCGCAAGCCCGTGCCGAACCACTCTCGCAGCAGGGTTTGCACCGGGCCCGCGAAGTCCAGCAAGCCGACAAACACAAAGGCCAGCACGTAGGCCGGAATCGCGAAGGGCAGCATTAACGCCCAGTCGAGCCAGCGCCGCCCGGGGAATTCACAGAGGCTGGTCAACCAGGCCAGGCTCACGCCCAACAGCGTCACGCCAACACCGACGCCCAGCACCAGCGTCAGGGTGTTGCCCAGCAGGCGTGGCATCTGGGTTTCCCACAGATGGGACCAGATTTGTTGATCGATACTTTGCCAGGACAGCAACAGCACGCTCAGCGGCAACAGCACCAGGGCGGCGACGGTGAAGACCGGCAAGTACCAGCGGCGTTGAGCGGGGTGGGCCAAGGAAAAACTCTCAGAAAATGAAGGTTTTGAAGTCGCCGCTAACCAATGTGGGAGCGGGCTTGTGTGGGAGCCGGGCTTGCCCGCGATGCAGACACCTTGGCGTATCAGTCACACCGCGGTGATGCTATCGCAGGCAAGCCAGCTCCCACACAAGCCCGCTCCCACATTTTGATCGGCGGCGTTTTACAAATTTAGTTCCAGCCGGCGCGATCCATCAGGCGAATGGCCTCAGCCTGACGCTTACCGGCCACTTCCACCGGCAAGGTATCGGCCACGAACTTGCCCCAGGTCGCCACTTCCGCCGACGGCGGCACGGCTGGGTTGGCCGGGAACTCCTGGTTCACATCGGCAAAGATCTTCTGCGCCTCAGGCGTGGTCATCCACTCCACCAAGGCCTTGGCGGCTTCGGGGTGTGGCGCATGCTGGGTCAGGCCGATGCCCGACAGGTTCACATGCACGCCACGGTCGCCCTGGTTCGGCCAGAACAGCTTCACCGCCAGGTCCGGCTTCTGCTTGTGCAGGCGGCCGTAGTAGTAGGTGTTGACGATGCCCACGTCGCACTGCCCGGCGTTGATGGCTTCGAGCACGGCGATGTCATCGGAGAACACGTCGGTGGACAGGTTATTGACCCAGCCCTTGACGATTTCTTCGGTCTTGGCTGCGCCATGGGTTTCAATCAGCGTGGCGGTCAGCGACTGGTTGTAGACCTTCTTCGCCGTGCGCAGGCACAGGCGGCCTTCCCATTGCTTGTCGGCCAGGGCTTCGTAGGTGGTCAGGTCACCCGGTTTTACCCGGTCGGTGGAGTAGGCGATGGTTCGCGCGCGCAGGCTCAGGCCGGTCCACGCGTGGTTGGAAGAGCGGTATTGCAAGGGGATGTTCTTGTCGATCACCGCCGAGGTGAACGGCTGCAGGATGCCCATTTGCTCGGCCTGCCAGAGGTTGCCGGCGTCGACGGTGAGCAGCAGGTCGGCCGTGGCGTTCTCGCCTTCGGCCTTGATGCGCTGCATCAGCGGGGCTTCCTTGTCGGTAATGAACTTCACCTGCACACCGGTCTTTTTGGTGTAGGCGTCGAACACCGGTTTGATCAGTTCGTCGATGCGCGAGGAGTAGACCACGACTTCGTCGGCTGCCTGCACAGTGGTGCTGCCGATAAGGGTGAGTGCCAGGGCAGTCAGGAGGCGTTTGGGTGCCAACATGGGTGCGGTCTCTCATTTGCAAATTGAAGGCAAATGATAGGGACTCACATTTAGTGGCGCTTGGTGCAGGCGTTACCAGATGTTGCACAGCTCTTTCCCGTGTGGGAGCGGGCTTGCTCGCGAAGGCGTCGTGTCAGTCGATACATGGGCAACTGATACACCGCTTTCGCGAGCAAGCCCGCTCCCACAGGGGTTTGGATTTCAAATTCAGGGCTTGGCCAGCTCCGGGAGATCGCCGGTCAGGCCGAGGGCCTGGCGGACGAAGATGGCTTTGGCTTCCGGCATTTGGTCGACCATTTTCAAGCCAGCATTACGCAACCAGCGCAAGGGCAGCTGATCGGCCTGGAACAACCGCTCAAAGCCTTCCATCGCCGCCATCAGCGCCAGGTTATGCGGCATGCGCCGACGCTCGTAGCGGCTCAGTACCTTCACATCCGCCAGGCGCTCGCCACGTTCGGTCGCAGCCAGCAGCACCTCGGCCAGCACGGCCGCATCGAGGAAGCCCAGGTTCACGCCCTGCCCCGCCAACGGGTGGATCACGTGGGCTGCGTCGCCGATCAGTGCCAGGCCTTCGGCCACGTAGCGTTTGGCGTGGCGTTGGCGCAACGGCACACAAACACGCGGGTCAGCGCTGACCACCGTACCGAGTCGCCCTTCAAAGGCGCGCTCCAACTCACGGCAGAAGCTGTCGTCATCCAGCCCCATCAGGCGTTCGGATTCCGCCGGCGTGGTCGACCAGACGATGGAGCACCAATCCTCTTGCCCATCGCGCACCAGCGGCAAGAATGCCAGCGGGCCGGTATCGGTAAAGCGTTGCCACGCCGTGCGCTGGTGCGGTTGGCTGCTGCGCACGCTGGTGACGATGGCGTTATGCAGGTAATCCCACTCGCGCGTCGAGGTGCCGGTCAGGCGACGCACGGCAGAGTTGGCGCCGTCGGCGGCGACCACCAGCGGCGCACGTAATTTGCGGCCATCGGCCAACGTCAGCAGCCAGTCATCGCCAGAGCGGCGCATCTGCTCCAGGCGTGCATTGGCCAAAAGACCCAGGTCGCAGTCGTGCAGACGGTCAAGCAACGCGTCCTGAACCACCCGGTTTTCAACGATATGCCCAAGCACTTCGGCATGCACGCTAGCCGCCGAAAAGTGGATTTGCCCGGTGCCACTGCCGTCCCACACTTGCATGTCGCCATAGGGGCTGGTGCGCCGCGAGACGATGCCGTCCCACACGCCCAAGCGCTCAAGAATGCGCTGGCTGGCGGCCGACAAGGCGCTCACGCGGGGTTCGAAAGCCGCGTCTTGGTCGAACGGTTTAACGCTCAGCGGGCTGCCATCGAGCAGCAGCACCTGCAGGCCACTGCCCTGCAACGCCAGCGCCAGGGCGCTCCCGACCATTCCGGCCCCGACAATCAGCACATCTGCGCGCATGTCCATGCTTTAAGCCTGCTTTGCTGGCGGCTTGCGCCGCACGTAAAGGGTTTTGTCGACCCGCGCCACTAAAGTGCCGGAGCCGTCATGAATCTGCACCTTGAGGTGAGGCAAGTACTTCTCGCCACCTTCGGTCTGCCTGCGAATCTCGTCCAGCAAGGCCTCGTCGATGGAAAACTCAGCGTATACCGGGCCTTTGCCCGGCGACACAAAGTCGATGCTCGCAGCTTTGTCCCAAACGATGTAGTCGCGGCCCAGGTTCTCCATCAACAGCAACATGTAGAACGGGTCGACCATCGAATACAGGCTGCCGCCGAATTGCGTGCCGACGTAGTTGCGGTTGTACCAGCCCAGGCCCATGCGCACTTTGACGTGACGAAAATCGGCGCTCATGTGCTGCACGCTGATCCCCGCCCCCAGATACGGCGGGTACAGGGTCATGACCCAACGCAACAGCCGCGCCTTGCCGATGCGCTCGATCAGCCAGTTACGCATCGGGGCGCGTGCCCAGGCCCATGGCCTGACGGGCGAACCAGCGTTTGGCTGGCGGCAACAGGTCCAGGCCGAGCAGGCCCATGTTGCGGCCCAAGGCCACCAACGGCTGGGCACTGCCAAACAGGCGCGTGACTTGATCGGAGAAACCCACCGTCAGCTTCTGGTCCAAGTGCTGGCGCTCGCGATAGCTTTGCAAGGTTGCCAGGTCGCCCGGCACTGCCGGCCCGGCCAGCAAGGCCTCAGCCAAGGCATTCGCGTCACGCAGGGACAGGTTGAAGCCCTGGCCTGCAATCGGGTGCAGGCTGTGGGCGGCATTGCCGAGCACGGCCAGGTGCGAGCGCACTTGCTCTTCGGCTTCCACCAGCGTCAGCGGGTACAGGTGCCGCGCGCCGACTTGCTTCAACGTGCCCAGACGGTAGCCGAACACGCCCTGCAATTCGCTCAGGAAGCTGCGCTCATCAAGGTTGGCCAGGCGTTGGGCGTCCATACCGATACGCGTCCACACCAGCGCGCAACGGTTGTCCGGCAGCGGCAACAGGGCCATTGGGCCTTCATCGGTAAAGCGTTCGAAAGCTTCACCATTGTGGGCTTCGCTTGGGGTGATATTGGCGATCAGCGCGCTCTGGTTGTAAGGGCGGGTTTTCACGCCGATGCCCAATTGCTCGCGCAAACCGGAGCGGCCGCCATCGGCCAATACCGCGAGGTCGCATTCCAGCACGGTTTCATCGTTGAGGGTCAGGTGATAACCGTCGGGCAGTGGCTCCATGCGGGTGACTTCCGCCGGGCAGCGCCAACTCACCACTTCTTTGTCCAAACCTTGCCACAGGCACTGGCCGAGCCAGGCGTTTTCCACCACATAACCCAGGGCAGGCACGCCCTCCTCCATGGCGGACAGGCGCGCGGTAGAGAAGCGGCCACGGTCCGACACGTGAATCTGTTTGATCGGCTCGGCGCGGCGGGAAATGTCCTGCCACAAACCCAAGCGCTGATAAATCTGCCGGGCGCCGTAAGACAACGCCGAAGAACGCGCGTCGTAGCTCGGCTGGTAACTGTCACCCGGCGCAAACGGTTCGATCAGCACGATCTTCCAGCCACGCGCTTTGGCGCCTGCCTGCAACGCCAACGCCAGGCTGGCGCCCACCAGGCCGCCGCCGATAATGGCCAGATTGACCCGGCTCATCGGGCAGCCGCCATCAGCGCTTCGATCTCGGCGACGGTCTTGGGCACGCCGCCGGTCAGAATTTCACAGCCTTGCTTGGTCACTACCACGTCGTCCTCGATGCGTACGCCGATGCCACGCCATTTCTTCGCCACGTTCTGGTTGTCCGGCGAAATATAGATGCCGGGTTCCACGGTCAAGGCCATGCCGACTTCCAGCACCCGCCATTCACCGCCCACTTTATACTCGCCCACATCATGCACATCCATGCCCAACCAATGGCCGGCGCGGTGCATATAGAAGGCGCGGTAGGCTTCGCTGGCGATCAACTCGTCGACATCGCCTTGCAACAACCCCAGCTTTACCAGCCCGGCGGTGATGACCTGAACCGTCGCCTCATGGGCCTGGTTCCAATGTTTGTTTGGCGCGATCTCGGCAAAGGCGGCTTCCTGGGAGGCCAGCACTATCTCGTAGATCGCTTTTTGCTCGGGCGAAAACGTGCCATTGACCGGCCAGGTGCGGGTGATGTCGCTGGCGTAGCAGTCGATCTCGCAACCGGCATCGATCAGCACCAGGTCGCCGCCCTTGAGCACCGCGTCATTCTGCTGGTAATGCAGGATGCAGCTGTTGCGCCCGGCAGCGACGATGGAGCCATAGGCCGGCATCTTCGCGCCGCCCTTGCGGAATTCGTAATCCAGCTCGGCTTCCAGGCTGAATTCATGCAACCCGGCGCGGCTGGCCTGCATCGCCTTGACGTGGGCCGCGCAGGAAATTCGCGCCGCCTCGCGCATGACCTTCACTTCTGCCGCCGATTTATACAGGCGCATGTCGTGGAGCAGATGATCCAGGGCAACAAATTCGTTCGGCGGCTGGGCGCCCAGGTGCGCTTTAGAGCGGATCACGTTGATCCACTCCATCACATGCCGGTCGAATTCGGCGTTGCTGCCCATGGCCGAGTACACCCGGTCGCGGCCTTCGATCAGGCCGGGCAGGATGTCGTCGATATCGGTGATGGGGAACGCGTCGTCGGCGCCGAAATCACGGATCGCGCCTTCGGTGCCGGCGCGCAGGCCGTCCCACAATTCGCGTTCGGCATTGCGCTCGCGGCAGAACAGCACGTACTCGCCGTGCTGGCGACCGGGCATCAGCACGATCACCGCTTCCGGTTCGGGGAAGCCGCTCAGGTACTGAAAGTCGCTGTCCTGGCGGTAAACGTGCTCGACATCACGGTTGCGGATGGCGACGGCGGCGGCCGGCAATATTGCGATGCTGTTGGGTTCCATCTGCGCCATGAGCGCCTTGCGGCGACGGGTGTATTCCGCTTTCGGGATATGGATCATGGGCAGATGGGCTTCCTTTTTAGTGCAGCGACGGCTTGGCTACAGCTGGTTCAGCGGATTTTTTGGTCTCGGTGAACAGCAGCAGCGGCGCGACGCGCAGGTATTCCATCACTTCCATGTAGTCGCCTTCGCCGTCTTCGGATTCTTCCAGGGCGTCTTGCACCTGGGAGATCGCCGCCAGGTCCTGCAGCACTTCCTTGGCGTCGGTGCTAAGGTCCAGGCCGCCGGCGTTCACGCCGAAACCGTGGAGGAAACCCTGGCACCATTGGCCCAGTGCGGCAGCGCGTTCGGTGAGCGGCGCGTCGTCGGTCGGCAGCAGCAGGACCACGGTGACGTCATCACCGGTCAGCTCGCCTTTGACCATCTCTTGCAGGCCGATCAGCGCGTTACGCACGTTCTCGGTGGGCTCGGTTTCCAGCAGCTCGGCAACATCAGCCAGCCAGTTGTCGGCATCAAAGCCGACACCGGTGCAACTGCGGCCCAACAGCACGCCGTGCAGTTCGGCAGGCGAGCAAGGATGACCGCTGGTGCTCAGCAGTTTGGAAAAAGCATCGTACGGGGAGTTCTGAATAGGCATGGTGAGCTAGGCGCCAGACGGCGCAATGTCTAGAATGAAGCGCTGTATCCTAGCACCGGCAGACGTACCAAGACTATCGAGGGCGTCAGATCGTTTATCCTGCAGTTGCCATTCATCAGACAAATCCAGTGGAACCCAATGGAAGACACCGACCTGCAAGCGCTGATGGCCAGACTCGAGTTGCTAATTGATCGGGTCGAGCAACTTAAGAGTCAAAACGGACTCCTATTAGCTCAGGAAAAGACCTGGCGCGAGGAACGCGCTCACCTCATTGAAAAAAACGAAATCGCCCGGCGTAAGGTCGAATCGATGATTTCGCGCCTGAAGGCCCTGGAGCAAGACTCATGAGTTCAAGCAATAGCGTTACCGTGCAGATCCTCGACAAAGAATATTCGATCATCTGCCCCCAGGAAGAACGCAGCAACCTGGTGAGTGCTGCCCGCTACCTGGATGGCAAGATGCGTGAAATCCGCAGCAGCGGCAAAGTGATCGGCGCCGACCGTATCGCCGTGATGGCCGCGCTGAACATTACCCACGATTTGCTGCATAAGCAGGAACGGCCTGACGTGCAGGCCAGCGGCTCAACGCGCGAGCAAGTTCGTGACCTGCTGGAGCGGGTCGATCTGGTACTTTCTACCGATCCAGAGCCACCCAAGGGCTGATTGCCGAGACTGTTTAAGGTATACTCGCCCCACTCCCTGGCGTGTTTGCCAGTCGGCGATGTCCCTGAGCCGATTCGCACTACCCTGGAAGTTGCACGTTGGGCTGGTGTGCATGTCCGCTAGACGGAAAGCCTTAAAGCCTACTGCATCTTCCACCTTGAACTTTCGGGTTCAAGGGCTAAGTCGACAGCGGCTCTGTCGGGGAGCCTGAATTCCCAAACTCAATGCCAGTCCCAGGACTGGCATTGTTTTATGAGCCGAAAAACCATGACCGAACCTGCGTCGCTTTCCCGTCCGCAACTTCGACGCATGTTGCGCAACGCCCGCCGCGCCCTTACACCGAGCGAGCAGCGTCAGGCCGCCCATGGCCTGTATCGGCAACTGGCACAGCACCCGCTGTTTCGCCGGGCCAAACATATTTCTTTATACCTACCGACGGACGGTGAAATCGATCCGCGCTTGCTGCTGCGCGCCGCTCAGCGTCGGGGCAAGGCCACTTACCTGCCAGTACTGAGTGCCTGGCCGCGAACCAAGATGGTGTTCCAGCGCGTGCGGCCTGGGGATAAGTTGCTGCCCAACCGCTTTCGCATTCTTGAGCCACGGGTAAATGCCCATCTGCAACGCCCGGTGTGGGCGCTGGACCTGGTGCTGTTGCCATTGGTTGGGTTCGACGATGTCGGCGGGCGCCTGGGTATGGGCGGCGGCTTCTATGACCGCAGCCTCACTTACTTGGCTCGCCGCAAAAGCTGGCGCAGGCCAACACTGCTGGGGCTGGCTCATGAATGCCAGAAGGTCGAGCGATTGGCGCAGGCGAGCTGGGACGTGCCGCTGGCGGGCACCGTCACCGATAAGCAGTGGTATGTCGCAGAAACGTCGCTGGACTCAGCGACGCCTTGAAGGTGTTAACGCTTGAAGGGTTGTGGCTGCTGCTGAGCCAGTTCGACGGGCGCATCGGTCTTGTTCGACCACAAGCTTTGCGCATACCCGGTGGTCACGACGCCCAGACCAAACAAAATAACCAAAATCCATAGTAAATCCGGTTTACGTTGCATCGATTGCCCCCCTTCAGGCACCTCGTACACGATGACAACAACGTTCCAAAGTAGTCCGTTGCAGCTGCGTCAAGCTTAAAAGCGGGCATTCTGCGGTAACGTGAACCAACACGCAAACCTTGACGCCAACCGACTGTCGGTTTGTCATGGAATTGCCTGACAACTTGCCCAATGCCTTTTTCAGGAGCCCAAAAATGGCCTATTGGCTGATGAAATCCGAGCCCGACGAACTCTCCATCAAGGGCCTGGGAAAGCTCGGCGAAGCGCGCTGGGACGGGGTGCGCAACTACCAGGCGCGCAATTTCCTGCGCGCCATGGCCGTCGGTGATGAGTTCTTCTTTTACCATTCCAGTTGCCCCGAGCCGGGCATTGCCGGCATCGGCAAAATCGTCGAGGCCGCCTACCCGGACCCGACTGCGCTGGAACCGCAAAGCCACTACTTCGACGCCAAGGCCAGCGCGGAGAAAAATCCGTGGAGCGCGATCAACGTGGCGCACGTTGAGACCTTTCCCAAGGTGCTGGGCCTGGGCTATCTGAAACAACAAACCGCGCTCGCCGAGTTGCCTTTGGTGCAAAAAGGCAGCCGATTGTCGGTGATGCCGGTGACCGCCGAACAATGGGCGGCAGTGCTGGCCCTGCGCTGAAAAGGCAGAACCCTGCGGTCACACTTCTGGCGCATGCATCTGCGTGCCAAGCGGGTTAGGCTTGCGCTTCATTTGACCGGCATCAACAGCCCCTCGGGCGATATCGGTCAAACTAGGATGCTAATGCCGCAGGATGCAGTCATGTCTACGAACCGCTCTATGTCGCGCCTTTTTGCCATCGCCCTGATCGCCCTGTTGCTGGGCGCCGGTGGCTTCGGCTACTGGCGATCTACTCAGGACCGCCTGCCCGAAGGCTTAAGCATGGGCAACGGCCGCCTGGAATCCACCGAAGTACAGATCGCCGCCAAGATCCCCGGCCGCCTGGCCGAAGTGCGCGTGGATGAAGGCGATAAGGTGCTCAAGGGCCAATTGCTCGCGCGCATGGACACCCGCACCCTCGAAGCCCAGCGCGCCCAGGCCGAAGCCGAAGTGCTGCGCGCCAAAGAAAACTTCGCCGCCGCGCAAGCCAATGTGCAGTTGCGCCAAAGCGAGCAACTGCTGGCCAACCAGGAACTCAAGCGCACCCAGGAGCTGTACCGGCGCGGCTTCGCCAGCAGCCAGTTGATCGACCAGCAGCAAGCGCGCCAAAACACCGGCAATGCCGCCGTGGTTGCCGCACAAGCCCAGGTCAACTCGGTGAAGGCCGCCATCGGCGCCGCCCAGGCCCAGGTGGCGCAGCTCACCAGCGAAATCGACGACAGCAGCCTGCGCGCGCCCATCGACGGCATTATCCAATTGCGCCTGGCCGAGCCGGGCGAAGTCCTCGGCGCGGGCGGTCGCGTGTTGTTGCTGATTGATCCGAATGATCAGTACATGAACCTCTACCTGCCCGCCTCCGTCACCGGCCGCCTGACGGTCGGCAGTGATGCACGCATCCTGCTCGACGCCCTGCCCCAGCAGGCGCTGCCGGCCAAAATCAGCTTTGTCGCCGCCAAATCGCAGTTCACGCCCAAGGAGGTGGAAACTCGCGACGAACGCCAGAAGCTGGTGTTCCGCGTCAAACTGCGCCTGACTCAACCCAGCGCTGTGCCGCAAGCCAAACCGGGCATGCCCGGCGCCGGCTATGTGCGCACGGCTGATATCGACTGGCCGGCCAACCTGCAATGACCGGCCTGGCGCTGCACGCCACCGGGATCAACCACCGCTACGGCAAGCAACAGGCACTCGTCGATATCGCCTTCAGCCTGCCCGCGGGCACGCGTTGCGGGTTGATCGGCCCGGATGGCGCGGGCAAGTCGAGCCTGCTGGGGTTGATCGCCGGGGTTAAAAAGCTTCAGGCAGGCCAGCTTGAGGTGCTCGGCGGCTCCATCGAAGACCGTCGCCACCGCAACAGCCTCTACCCGCGCATCGCCTTCATGCCCCAAGGCCTGGGCGGCAACCTGTACCCCGAATTGTCGATCAGCGAGAACATCCGTTTCTTCGCCACTCTGTTCGGCCTGCCGAAAGCCGATTGCGAACAGCGCATGCACAACCTGCTGCTGGCCACCGACCTCGCGCGCTTCGCCGAGCGCCCAGCCGGCAAGCTGTCCGGCGGCATGAAACAAAAGCTCGGCCTGTGCTGCGCGCTGATCCACGACCCCGACCTGCTGATCCTTGACGAACCCACCACCGGCGTCGACCCGCTGTCGCGCCGACGCTTCTGGGAGTTGGTCGACAGCGTACGCCGCGAACGCCCGCAACTGACGCTGCTGGTAGCCACGGCCTACATGGAAGAAGCCGAACAGTTCGAACATTGCCTGATGCTCGATCGCGGCACACTCATCGCCGACGGCCTGAGCAGTGAGCTGGCAGCCGCGACACCCAGCGGCAAACTGGATGAGGCCTTCACCCATTTCCAGGGCGACAGCGCCCACAACAACCAGCCACTGGTGATCCCGCCACGCGAAAGCGGTAACACCGATGTCGCCATCGAAGCCCACGATCTGACGCTGCGCTTCGGGGATTTCACCGCAGTGAACAAGGTCAGCTTTGCCATCGGACGTGGTGAGATTTTCGGTTTTCTCGGCTCCAACGGCTGCGGCAAAACCACCACCATGAAAGTCCTCACGGGGTTGATGCCAGCCACCGAGGGCAGTGCCACGCTGCTCGGCAACCCGGTGAATGCCAAGGACCTGGCCACGCGCAAGCGCGTGGGGTTCATGTCGCAAAGTTTCTCGCTGTACGGCGAACTCAGCGTGCGCCAGAACCTGGTGCTGCACGCGCAGCTGTTCGACTTGCCCAAGGCCGGCAGCCGCACGCGTATCAATGAGTTGATCCAACGCTTTGACCTCGGCGGCGTGGCCGAGCAGCCCTCCGGCGAACTGCCCCTGGGCCTGCGCCAGCGCCTGTCATTGGCCGTGGCGGTGCTGCATCGCCCGGAAGTGCTGATCCTCGATGAGCCCACTTCGGGTGTAGACCCGGCGGCGCGGGATGATTTCTGGCGGCTGCTGATCGAGCTGTCCCGCGAGCAGGGCGTGACGATTTTCCTGTCCACCCACTTCATGAACGAAGCCCAGCGCTGCGACCGCATCTCGCTGATGCATGCGGGCAAGGTACTGGCTTGCGACACACCCGACGCACTGCAACAGCAATTCCACGGCGACACGCTGGAGGCCGCGTTCGTCACCTGCCTGGAGCAAGCCCAGGGCGAACCCGAACCCGCTGCGCCCAGTGCAACGGTCAGCGAAACCAGCACGCCACCGGTCAGCAAACGCGGCTTCAGCCTCTCGCGGCTATTGGCCGTGGCCAGCCGCGAAGGCAAAGAGCTGTTGCGCGACAAAGTGCGCATGGCCTTCGCCCTGCTCGGGGCGATGTTCATGATGGTGATCTTCGGCTACGGGATTTCCCTGGACGTGGAAAACCTCGCCTTCGCCGTCTACGACCAGGACCAGACCCCACAAAGCCGCGCTTATCTGGAAGCCTTCCGCAGCTCGCGCTACTTTGCTGAGCAAGCGCCAATCCAGGATGCCAGCGAACTGCACCGGCGCCTGCAACGTTCGGAAATCAAACTGGCCCTGGAAATCCCACCGGGTTTTGGCCGCGACCTGTACGCCGGTCGCCAACCTACCGTGGCGGCGTGGATCGATGGCGGCATGCCGTTTCGCGCAGAAACCAGCCGCAACTATGTAGAAGCCGTGCACCAGGGCAACCTTCAGCAACTCGCCGAGCTGAGCAGCCTGCCCCGCAACACTCCAGCCGCCGTTAAGCTTGAAACACGCTTTCGCTATAACCAGGACGTGGTCAGCGTGAATGCCATCGGCCCCGGCGTGATGGCGCTGATCCTGGCGTTTATCCCCGCGATGCTTACTGCGCTGGGCATCGTGCGCGAAAAAGAGCTGGGCTCGATCACCAACTTTTACGCCACGCCACTGACCCGCCTGGAGTTCCTGCTGGGCAAACAAGCGCCATACCTGGCCGTGAGTTTGGTCAACCTGGCGCTGCTGGTGGCGATGAACCGTTGGCTGTTCGGCGTACCGTTCAAAGGCAGCGGCCTGGCCCTGGCGTTCGGTGGCCTGCTGTACGTGCTGGCCACCACCAGCATGGGCCTGTTGATTTCCGCGTTCACGCGCACGCAGATTGCGGCGATCCTCGGCACCATGATCATCACCAGCCTGCCGACCATCCAGTTCTCGGGGCTGATCGTGCCGCGCTCGTCCCTGGAAGGCTCGGCTGCGCTGATGGGCATGCTGTTTCCCGCCGGGTACTTTCTGGACATCGCCGTAGGCACGTTCACCAAGGCCCTGGACCTGCGCCAGTTATGGCCGCAGTGCCTGGCGCTGTTCGGGTTTTTTGTCGGGTTCACCGGGCTGAGCCTGATCATGCTCAAGAAGCAGGAGGCCTGATGCACAAGCTTGCTCACATCCTGCGCCTGGGCCTCAAGGAACTCACCAGCCTGCGCCACGACAGCGTGTTGCTGCTGTTTCTGGCCTACGCCTTCACGGTCGCGATCTACATGCCTGCCGCCGGTTCGGTGATTGGGGTGCACAACGCCAGTGTGGCGTTTGTGGATGAAGACCATAGCGCGCTCTCGCGGCAGATGGCCGAGGCGCTGCAGCCGCCCGAGTTTCAGCCGCCTGCGCCACTGGCCTACGACCAGCTGGACAAGGTCATGGACAGCGGCGAGTACACCTTTGTGATCAACGTGCCGGCGAATTTCCAGGCTGACTTGTTGGCGGGTCGCCAGCCGGGCGTGCAGGTCAACGTCGATGCCACGGCCATGAGCCAGGCGTTCATGGGCGCGGGCTACATCGGCAGGATTTTCCAGCGTGAATTGCTCAACTACAGTGGCCAGGCCGACGCCAGCCAGAAGGCGCCCGCGCTGCTGACCACGCGTGCGCTGTTCAATACCAACCTGGAAGGCGGCTGGTTCTTGGCGGTCATTCAGATCGTCAACAACATCACTATCCTGGCCATCGTGCTCACCGGCACCGCGCTGCTGCGCGAACGCGAGCACGGCACCCTCGACCATTTACTGGTGCTGCCGCTGACCGCGCTGGAAATCATGCTGGCGAAAATCTGGAGCAACATGCTGGTGGTGGTGTTGTGTACGTGGTTGTCGCTGGAGCTGGTGGTCAAGGGCTTGCTTGGTGTGCCGTTGGCCGGGTCCTTGAGCCTATTCCTGTTTGTGACGGCGCTGTATCTGTTTGCCAGTACTGCGCTGGGAATCTTCCTCGCCACCCTTGCGCGCTCGACACCGCAATTCGGCTTGCTGGCGATCCCGGTGATTATCCCGATGCTGTTGCTGTCGGGTGGTAGCACGCCGCTGGACAGCATGCCCGAATGGTTGCAATGGGTGATGCAGGGCTCGCCATCGACGCACTTTGTGAGTTTGAGCGCGGCGATTCTGTTCAGGGATGCCGGTGTGAGCGTGGTGTGGCCGGATTTGCTGGCGCTGGCGGGGATTGGCTTGGTGTTTTTTGCGGTGGCGTTGGCCAGGTTCAGGAAGAGCCTGGCGTCTTGAGGCGCCTGCTGGGGCCTCTTCGCGAGCAATCCCGCTCCCACATTTTGATCGCGGCCCTCAGGTTGGGCTCGGTCAATGTGGGAGCGGGCTTGCTCGCGAAAGGCGCGAAGCGCCCGCTTTATTGGATGATCAAGTTGTTGAACAACAGGTCTTCCACCACCGGCTTACCGGTCTCGTCGTTCATCACTTGCTGGGTTTGTTTCAGGGCTTCCTGGCGCAGCTTTTCCTTGCCTTCAACCGTACTCATGGCCTCATTGGTCTGCTGAGTGAACAACGCCACCAACTGGTTACGAATCAGCGGGTCGTTGGCTTTGACCGCAGCAGCGGCTTCCGGCCCGGTCACGCGCAAGGCGATATCGGCTTTGAATACTTTGAGTTTGGCGGTGCCATCCAGGCCGTAGTTGCCCACGAACGGCGGCGTCAGGCTGATGTAGCTGACCTTCGGCGCCTCGCCTTCTTTTGCTTCTTCGGCCTGGGCTGCCAGCGGCAAGGTCAGGGCGAGCATCAACAGGATCCAAGCTTTCACGGTTCATTCCTCAAATTCGGTTGCCGGGTAGCATAACGCTAGCAAGGCTGAGCACAAGCTTATGGCGGCTTATCAAGACCGAGCATGCTCGTTGACCCACGGGCGTGCCCTCCTACACTTATCGGCCAAGACACCAAAAGGAATAGCCCGATGAAAGCTGTGCTGTGCAAAGCCTTCGGCCCCGCCGAAACCCTGGTGCTGGAAGAGATCGCCAGCCCCGCGATCAAGAAGAACGAAGTCCTGCTGGACGTGCACGCCGCCGGGGTCAATTTCCCGGACACCTTGATCATCGAGGGCAAATACCAATTCAAGCCGCCCTTCCCGTTCTCGCCGGGTGGCGAAGCGGCGGGCGTGGTCAGTGAAGTGGGTGAAAAAGTCAGCCACTTGAACGTCGGCGACCGGGTCATGGCGCTGACCGGCTGGGGCAGCTTTGCCGAGCAGGTCGCGGTGCCGGGCTACAACGTGCTGCCGATCCCGCCGAGCATGGATTTCAACACCGCCGCCGCCTTCAGCATGACCTACGGCACCTCAATGCACGCGCTGAAACAACGCGCCAACCTGCAACCCGGCGAAACCCTGTTGGTGCTCGGCGCCTCTGGCGGCGTGGGCCTGGCTGCGGTGGAAATCGGCAAAGCCATGGGCGCCCGGGTGATCGCCGCTGCCAGCAGCGCCGACAAGCTCGCCGTGGCCAAGGCCGCCGGTGCGGATGAGCTGATCAACTACAGCGAAGCCAACCTCAAGGATGAGATCAAGCGCCTGACCGACGGCAACGGTGTCGATGTGATCTACGACCCGGTCGGCGGCGACCTGTTTGACCAGGCCGTGCGTGGCATTGCCTGGAACGGCCGCCTGCTGGTGGTGGGTTTTGCCAGTGGGCGTATTCCCGAGCTGCCGGTGAACCTGGCACTGCTCAAAGGCGCATCTGTGGTCGGGGTGTTCTGGGGTTCGTTCGCCCAGCGCCAGCCGCAGGACAATGCGGCGAATTTCCAGCAGCTGTTCAGTTGGTATGCCGAGGGCAAGTTGAAGCCGTTAGTGTCGAAGGTGTACCCGCTGGAGCAGGCGGCACAGGCGATTAATGACCTGGGGCAGCGTAAGGCAGTGGGCAAGGTCGTCGTCCAGACCCGCTAATCGATTTGGAATGCAATCAACTGTGGGAGCGGCGGTGCGACGATTCGACTTGCTCGCGAAAGCGGTGTATCAGTCACACATGTATTGACTGACACGACGCATTCGCGAGCAAGCCCGCTCCCACATTTTGATCTCCAGCGTTTCAAATAATCCAATCACGACCCACATTTGTCTATTAGCGACATGTTCATAAGAGAACATGCAATTGCTCTCATTTCCTGTGTTTGCAGATAAGAGGCGATGCTATTTTCGGTAACGAAACTGTAACATTCGCATCCGCAGTCAAAACAAGAAATTTGGAGCTCTTGAATGTTTGCTTTCTTTCGTCCTGCCGCACACCAGGCGCCGCTGCCTGAAGAAAAAATAGACAGCACTTACCGACGACTGCGCTGGCAGATCTTCGCCGGTATTTTCTTCGGCTACGCAGGTTATTACCTAGTGCGTAAAAACTTTTCCTTGGCTGTCCCGGACTTATTGGCACAGGGTTATACAAAAGGGCAACTGGGTACGGCGGTATCGGCAATTGCTATCGCCTATGGTTTGTCCAAGTTCCTCATGGGGATTGTGTCCGACCGCTCAAACCCTCGTTACTTTCTACCCTTCGGCCTGGTGATGTCCGCCGCTGTCATGTTCATTTTCGGTTTCGCACCCTGGGCAACGTCCAGTGTCGCCATAATGTTCACGTTGTTATTTATCAACGGCTGGGCTCAAGGCATGGGTTGGCCGCCAAGCGGGCGAACAATGGTGCACTGGTGGTCGCAGAAGGAACGTGGCCGCGTTGTTTCGGTTTGGAATACCGCCCACAACATCGGCGGTGGGCTGATCGGCCCACTCGCGATTCTGGGCATGGGCTGGTTTAACGACTGGCATAGCAAATTCTACGTACCGGCCGCCGTAGCACTGCTGGTCGCCGTATTTGCATTTATTGCGATGCGCGATACACCTCAATCGACAGGCCTACCGCCCATCGAGAAGTACAAGAATGACTATCCGGAAGGCTACGACGCCAGCCACGAAGACGAATTCAGCGCCAAAGAGATTTTTTTTAAATACGTGCTACGTAACAAAATGCTCTGGTTCATCGCTTTGGCGAACGTGTTCGTCTATCTGCTGCGTTACGGCATTCTGGACTGGGCGCCGACGTACCTCAAAGAGGTCAAGCACTTCGACTTCAACAGTTCATCGTGGGCGTACTTCGTCTATGAGTGGGCAGGTATTCCTGGCACGCTCCTGTGCGGTTGGATGTCAGACAAGGTCTTTCGTGGCAACCGCGGCTTGACCGGAATGGTGTTCATGGCATTGGTGACCGTTGCGACGATCGTTTACTGGCTGAACCCTCCGGGCAACCCAATGATCGATATCATTTCGTTGTTCGCGATCGGTTTCTTGATCTACGGCCCTGTGATGTTAGTTGGCTTACAAGCACTGGAACTGGTTCCCAAGAAGGCAGCAGGCACGGCGGCAGGTTTCACCGGCCTGTTCGGTTATTTGGGCGGTTCGGTCGCAGCTAGCGCACTGATGGGTTATACCGTGGACTTCTTTGGCTGGGACGGAGGGTTCATTCTTCTGGTCGTTGCTTGTGTGCTGGCTATGGCTTTCCTGGCGCCCACCCTGGGTCACAAGAACGTCGCCAGCCAGTCTCGCGAAGTGCAAGCCTAATCAGACTTTGATTGGCACCGCTTGAGCCGCGCCTCCAAGCTTTTATCTGGCATGGCGTGGCTACGCAGGGCGTTTACGGTTTGCTCGACATAATCGCGAGTAGTGCCGTAACGCCCGCAAGCGCTTTGCAGCACGTGATTGAGCACGATGTCGGGCAAGTTGCCAGCATAGCTGGGCAAATGCCGCTCCAACACAAACCCCAACGCCTGCACCTGAGTGCCATCTTCCAGACGGCAGTTGAGCCAGTGCGGCCGGTAAGAGGGGTAAGGCATCTCGCGTTGCCATAAGGCGAACAGCGAGGCCTCGAGCTGATCGTCGGGCAAGCGGTAGGCAAACCCGCTGCAGGAACCCCCACGATCCAGCCCGAACACCAGCCCCGGCGACTCCGGCGTGCCGCGATGTTCGTGCGACCACAGGTACAAGCCCCGGTGATAACCGTGAACCCGCGCCCGTACTCGCTCGGTCGACGAGCATTCAGGCCGCCAGATCAACGATCCGTAAGCAAATAGCCAGACCGGCCCACCCTTATGCCGGGCCATAGTGGCCTGCATCGAGCTCATTAACTGTTCGTGAGTGAGTTGCGGCCCAAGATCGAGCCGCGGAGGGTAAGCCAATTGCAAAAGATCGGTTTCAATGGCGGTCATGGCGAAAAGCGGTGCGCCTCCAGTGTATTACCAGTTGTAAGCAACTTTACCGTAATAAAACGCGCCGCTGTAACCGTACGGCGAAAAAGTGCTATAGGCCAAATTGCCACCACTGCTGGCGTAGGCATTGACCTTCTCCGGGTATTTGTCGGTGACGTTGTCGCCGCCCAGGGTGAAGGTCCAGTTTTTGAGCTTGTAGTCCGCCGACAAGTCCAGCACCCACGCAGCCTTGAAGGTCTGGTCGTTGACCTTGTCGGCCTGGTAACTGGTGAATTCACCATAGCGCACCAGGTTGCTGTGCAGCGCCCAATTGCCGTAGGTGAAGTCGTTACCCAGGCTGAGTTTATGCTGCGGGGTGGTGTCGCCGAGCAAACCGATACGCTCACGTCGGTCCACGCGCACCAGGTTGGCACCCAGGCTGTCCAGAATGGCCGGGTTGGCCTTCACGTCCGTCACTTTAGTGTGGTTGTAGTTATAGCCTACGGTACTGTTCCAACGAATGCCGTTATCGAGCTGATAGCGATAGTTGGCCACCAGGTCGACGCCGTCGGTGCTGGTGTCGGTGGCATTGGTGAAGTAGCGCGCGCTGGTGTAGTTGATGTTGCCGACACCATTGGCTTGCAGGTACGCAATGGTCGCCGGGTTGAGATTGAGGTTGGAGGACAGGCTGATGCGGTCGCGGATATCGATACGGTAGACGTCGAGCGTCACGGTCAGGTCATCGGCAGGTTCGAGCACCAGGCCAAGGCTGTAGTTGCGTGACTTCTCGGCTTTCAGGTCTTCGGCGCCGAGCAGGCGGGCGACCTTACTGTTGGCCGGGAACGTGCCCGCTTCCTGAACGGTGCTGCCGATCAACTGTGACGAGGTGTAGGCAAAGTTCTGCTGGGCCAGCGACGGCGCGCGGAACCCGTTGGAGATGCTGCCGCGCAGCGCCACTTGCGGGGTGAAGTCATAGCGGGCCGACAGCGAGCCGCTGACGTTGGAGCCGAAGTCGCTGTAATCCTCATGCCGTACCGCAGCCGAAGCGCTGAGTTTTTCGGTGAAGTTGGTTTCCAGGTCCAGGTACTGGGCCCAGTTGTGCCGCGAGCTGCTGCCGGCGTCGGCATCACGGAAACCACCCAGGCCCGAGCTGCCGGTCTGGTAATAGGACGCAGGTTCCCCGGCTTCGATTTCATAGCCTTGGCGCAGGTATTCGCCGCCAAACGCTACGGATACCGGGTACGGCAGGAAGCCCACGTCAAACTCACGGGACAGGTCCAGGCTGATTTGCTTCTGGTCGTTGCTCAGGGTGCCGTTATCGAACTTGCGCGGTGTGGCCAGGCCGAGGGACGTGTTGATGGTTTCAGTGCTCAACGCGTACTGGTTTTTGCCGTAGTTGGCCGACAGGTCGTAATGCCAGTCGTAGGCCAGCAAGCCGCGCAGGCCGACCACCAATGAGGTGTCTTCCAGGTTGCCCTTGATCAGCGGCAGGTAGCCATTGGGGTTGAGCGCGGGGATGTTATTGGACGCATTGCTCGCCCGGTAGAACGCCGCCGTCTCGCCGCGCCGTTTGCTGTAGCCGCCGAAGGTGTAGAACTCGGCCGCATCGTTGAAGGAATATTCGGAGTTGAACTGGAACTTGCCTTCGTTGGTGGCCGGCTCGCCCTGACGGAAGACGCGCTGGCCATAGGTGGTGGAACCCACGCTGGCCGGGCGCAAATCATCGCCGGCGCGGTTGGTGTAGTCGTTGTCGGCGCCTTCGCCCGAGACGTTGATAAAGCCGTTGTCGCCCAAGGCAAACCCGGTATTGCCACTGACATTGCGCTGGATGCCGTCGCCCTTCTTGTACTCACCGAACTTGGTCGAGACCGAACCGCCGTGGTCGGCGTGCTTGAGGATCACGTTGATCACCCCGGCAATCGCATCCGAGCCATAGCGCGCGGACGCGCCATCGCGCAGCACTTCGATATGGTCGACCGCCGACAGCGGGATAGCATTCAAGTCCGCCGGGGCCGAGCCACGACCCACGGCGCCGCCGAGGTTGACGAAGGCACTGGTGTGGCGACGCTTACCGTTGACCAACACGAGGACTTGATCCGGCGACAGGCCGCGCAACTGTGCAGGGCGCACCAGTTCGGCACCATCCACCAGGCTTGGGCGCGGGAAGTTGATTGACGGAATCAGGCGCGCCAACACCGCGCCGAGCTCATCGGAGCCGGTGCTGCGCAAGGTCTCGCCGGAAATCACATCGATGGGTGACAGCGAAGCACTGGCGGTGCGCTCTTGGGCGCGGGTGCCCGTGACGATCACAGTGTCGAGTTTGGGTGCGTCGGCAGCCGCTGTTTCGGCGGCCAGGACTGGATTGAATCCCACAGCGGTCAGCAAATTGGCCGACAAAATCGCTGTGTACAGCGCGTGTTTCTTGTAGCTCCCCATACCGCTCCCCTAAGAATCAATCAGAACGTCAATGCTCTGAATTCATACGATCGGTCCGGCTGGCGGGCGGTGGCGGTCAGTTATTGGTTGTTGTCGAGAATTCGGTAGTCCGTTGCCTTATAGCTTAATGAGATTTTTCCTACAGAAGTAATACCTTAATTGCATAAGCATAGGCGACCAAACTTTCAGCGCAGGTTCAGGCCCCGCAGGACGTTAGCCGCCAAACTGTAGAAGTTTAGCGACCCACATTAGCCGCCCGTTCAAACGACTATCGAGGTCGGACCATGAAGTACTTTTATTCAGGTTTGCTGCTTATGGCACAAGCCGCTACAGCCCTGGCCTCTGAGGCTGCCGCCGAAGACGATAAGGGCTTCTGGTACGCCCAGACGAGCGTTTACACCCGGCACTTTTCGCCGGACCCCAAGCACAATAACAATCAGGATTTGATCAACCTGGAGCGCAACGAAGCGTCCGGGCTGGTGTATGGCGGGGCGACGTTTCGCAACTCGTTCAGCCAACGTTCATATTACGTTTACGCCGGCAAACGCTACGACATTGGCGAATCGCCGTTTTACGTGAAGGTGACCGCCGGCGCGCTTCAGGGCTATCGCGGCAAGTACCGTGACAAAATCCCACTCAACCGATTTGGCGTGGCACCGGCGATCATCCCCTCGGTGGGCGTGAACTTCGGCCCGGTGGCCAGCGAGTTGGTGTTGCTTGGTTTTAATGCGGCGATGCTGACGGCGGGTGTGCGCTTCTGACAATTAGGCAGCCAATCTAATAGTGAAAGCTGAACACGGTCACCTGTGGTGAGCGGGCTTGCTCGCTCCCACAATTTGATCGGATTGCCTTCAGGGGCGCGGCGCGTAGGCGAACACGTCGGCACGCATCTGGTGCGCGTCCATGCCAGCATCGACCAGCGCGTCCAAGGTGCCGTAGATCATCGCCGGCGAACCACTGGCGTAGACGTGCACGGCCTTGAGGTCGCTGATGTCTTCACACACCGCCTCATGCAACAACCCGCAGCGCCCTTCCCAACCACACAGGTCGCTGACCACTTTGTGCAGGAACAGGTTGGGCAGTTGCTGCCACTGCTCCCAGTGCTCGATTTGGTAGAAGTCTTCCGGGCGGCGTACGCCCCAGTACAGGTGCACCGGGTGTTTGAAGCCGGAGGCGCGGCAGTGTTCGATCAGGCTGTGCATCTGCGCCATGCCAGTGCCAGCGGCGATCAGCACCAGCGGCCCGTCCGGCAGTTCAGCCAGGTGGGTGTCACCAAATGGCAGCTCGATGCGGGCCATCTGATTGCGCTGCAGTTGCTCAATCAGGCTGCGGGCGCTGTCCTCGCGGACCAGCACATGCAACTCCAGCTCACGCCCGGCGTGGGGTGCCGAAGCCAGGGAAAATGCCGACTTCTCGCCATTCTCCCGCTCGATCATCAGGTATTGCCCGGCGTGGTAACGCACCGCTTTGCCGGCCGGGGCCCGCAGGCGCACGCGCCACACATCGCCACCGACTTCCACACACTCACTTAATTGGCACGACAACTTGCGCAACGGCAACTCTCCCGGCGCCAGCACGCCATCCCACAACACAATGCAATCTTCCAGCGGCTCGGCGATGCAGGTGTAGAACTCACCATGGTCGCGCACTTCACCGGCTTGCTGCACCCGACCTTCGACCAGCAACGCCGCGCACACATGGCACACGCCATTGCGACACGCCTGCGGGCACTCGTAGCCCAGGCGGCGTGCGCCTTCGAGGATTCGCTCGCCAGGGACCAGTTCCAGTACTGCACCGGAAGGTTGCAGGGTTACACGCATCAATCTATTCCCAATTCTTTCCAGATCGCATCCACGCGCGCGGTCACGGCTTCATCCTTGACGATCACCCGGCCCCACTCGCGGGTGGTTTCACCCGGCCATTTGTGGGTGGCATCCAGGCCCATTTTCGAACCCAGGCCCGACACCGGCGAGGCAAAGTCGAGGTAGTCGATTGGCGTGTTGTCGATCATCACCGTGTCGCGCTTGGGGTCCATGCGCGTGGTGATGGCCCAGATCACGTCGTTCCAGTCTCGGGCGTTGATGTCGTCGTCGGTGACAATAACGAACTTGGTGTACATGAACTGTCGCAAAAACGACCACACACCGAGCATTACCCGCTTGGCGTGGCCTGGGTACGACTTCTTCATGGTCACGATGGCCATGCGGTACGAGCAGCCTTCGGGCGGCAGGTAGAAGTCGGTGATCTCCGGGAACTGCTTTTGCAGGATCGGCACGAACACTTCGTTGAGCGCTACGCCGAGAATGGCCGGCTCATCCGGCGGCCGGCCGGTGTAGGTGCTGTGGTAGATCGGCTTGATCCGGTGGGTGATGCGCTCGACGGTGAACACCGGGAAGCTGTCGACTTCGTTGTAGTAGCCGGTGTGGTCGCCGTAAGGGCCTTCATCGGCCATTTCGCCCGGATGAATCACCCCTTCCAGGATGATTTCTGCAGTGGCCGGCACTTGCAGGTCGTTGCCACGGCACTTCACCAGCTCAGTGCGGTTGCCACGCAGTAGGCCGGCAAAGGCGTATTCGGACAGGCTGTCAGGCACCGGGGTGACGGCGCCGAGGATGGTCGCCGGGTCGGCGCCGAGGGCGACGGAGACCGGGAACGGCTTGCCGGGGTGCTTTTCGCACCACTCACGGAAGTCCAGCGCGCCGCCACGGTGGCTCAGCCAACGCATGATGACTTTATTGCGGCCGATCACTTGCTGACGGTAGATGCCGAGGTTCTGGCGGTCTTTGTTCGGGCCTTTGGTGACGGTCAGGCCCCACGTGATCAGTGGGCCGACATCGCCGGGCCAGCAGGTTTGCACGGGCAGCATGCCGAGGTCGACGTCATCACCTTCGATGACCACTTCCTGGCACACGGCGTCTTTGACCACTTTGGGGGCCATGGCAATGATCTTGCGAAAGATCGGCAGCTTCGACCATGCGTCCTTGAGGCCCTTGGGTGGCTCGGGCTCCTTGAGGAAAGCCAGCAGCTTGCCGATCTCGCGCAGCTCGCTGACCGACTCGGCGCCCATGCCAAAGGCCACACGGTCCGGTGTACCGAACAGGTTACCGAGCACCGGAATATCAAAGCCGGTCGGGTTCTCGAACAGCAGCGCCGGGCCCTTGTTGCGCAGGGTACGGTCGCAAATCTCAGTCATTTCCAGAACCGGGGAAATCGGCACCTGGATACGTTTCAACTCTCCGCGCTGCTCAAGTTGCTGCACGAAATCCCGAAGATCCTTGAATTTCATTAACCATGCCACCCGTAAAATAGGCGTACATCCTACCTGCTCTTAAGAACGCTGACAGCTTATTGCGCGTCATTGCGACTCACAGCGGACTCAGTGGATGTGTTGCGCAGCATATGGAAGAAGGGCTCAAGAAACCCCTCCACAAGCCGCGAGCCCGCGATTGAAAGGTGATTGTCATCGGTGTAGAGCGCGCGACCGTCAAGCTCGACCCGACACCAGTTGTTTACCTCACACAGCTTCGGCGCCGGGTCCAGCACCCGAACGCCTGGGTCGGCCGCCGCAATTCGCTCAAAGGTGGCGCTTATATAGGCTTGTCGCTCCAGGTGTTCGGCCAGCGGCAAGCCTTCTTTGTCGGTCGGGCGCCCCAACATCGCCAAACGGGCGAGCCGGAAAGGGACGTTGAAATCCTGCAGCGGTACTTCCTTGACCAACCATACCCGGTGGCCACTGGCCCGGAGCTTCTGCACCTGAGCACTCAAACCCTCGGCGAACAGCTGCTGCGCGATGGCACGGTCATATTTCCCGGTAGCCGGGTCATGAATCGAAGCCCCGGTATCGCCAGAGCGCTCCCCATATACGTAAAGGCTCCAACGCGCGACCAGCGCCACATCGCTGAAGTGCTCCCGGCTCAACAACGCAGAGGTGCGCTCATTGAAGGCGCTGCACCCTGGCGTGTTTTCTTTCCGGTAGAACGGCAGGCAGCCGGCGTAACCGGCCTGTGTGATGCTGAAGTCGTACTTGTTTGATCCATCTTTCAACGCCGGAATCAGCGCCGAGGCGTGGCTGTCACCCCACACCATCGCCCGCGTCGCGCTTGTTTGCGGACCGAAATGGCAAGGTTCACGGTGATCATTTTTCTTGTCATCCCCCAGGCAGCTCATGAGCTTGGGGCTCCAGGTATGCGTCTGGGCAAATTGCAATGCCTGGGGTGACAGCCGCTGCGCGAACCCGTCCGACCACACCAAGCCTTTTCCGGCTAGGCCCAGGCTTACAAGGGCAATGACACCCACAGCCAGGATCGACCGACTCCCCGCCAGCAGGCGCCGCTCACGGAACGGCCCCTCGACAAACCGCCACGACCCATAACCGAGTATCAGGCTCAAGAAGAACAGCGCCGTCAGTTCCCAAGGCGTCAGGCCAAAGATGCTGGCGTACTTGCCGAACACCAGCACCGGCCAGTGCCACAGATACCAGGAATAGGAAATCAGCCCTATGCCCACCAACACACGGCTGCCCAACAGTCGCCCGACCAGGGTTGTGTGTTGGCCGTTGGCCCATATCAGCCCTACCACACCCAATACCGGTAATAACGCCGCGGCCCCTGGGAAGGGCGTGTCGGCGTCATAACCGAACACCGCCACCAAAATCAGGCCCAGGCTGATCATGCTGACGGTCTGTGCCAACTTCGGGCTTACGCGCTGAGCGCGTACCGGCAAGACAGCCAGCATGGCGCCTGCCAGCAGCTCCCAGGCACGCATCGGCAGCAGGAAAAACGCCTTTTCGGGCGCTGAGGATACCGCCCATACGCTGGCTGCAAATGACACCAGCAACAGCACGAACAACGCGCTGCGCCACGGTTTCAACCACCTCGACAGTAATGCCAGCAACAGCGGAAACGCGATGTAGAACTGCTCTTCGACCGACAGCGACCAGGTGTGCAGCATCGGCTTCATGTCGGAGGCGGTCTCGAAGTAGCCGTCCTGACGCATGAAGAACAGGTTGGAGATGAAAATCACCTGATTGTGAATCGAGCGTCCCAGCTCTTCATAGTCTTTGGGCGCCAGCAGATACCAGCCGATCACCAATGACGCGAACATCATGACAATCAGCGCCGGCAGGATACGCCGAGCCCGCCGAGCCCAAAAATCCAGAAAACTGAAGTGCCCGGCCTGACGTTCGCGCCAGATGATCGAGGTGATCAGGAAACCTGAAATCACAAAGAACACATCAACGCCGACAAAGCCGCCAGTAAAGCCTGGAACCCCAAAATGGAACAGCACGACAGCCAGGACAGCGATGGCACGCAGGCCGTCAATGTCTCTTCGGTAAGCTAGAGAGGTCATAAATCGTAGTCAGTTTGAGACGGTTTGAGGTCAGCGTAGACGCGCTCACCTTTGTTGTTCATTTACTGACACTGCTGACGTGCAAACCTCCCTTTTTTGCCGCAAAAAAAATGGCGCCCCAAAGGGCGCCATTTTTCGGACCTGAAACGTCGTATTACTTACGCTTCATCGACAAGAAGAACTCGTCGTTGGTCTTGGTGGCTTTCAGCTTGTCGATCAGGAACTCGATGGCGGCGACTTCGTCCATCGGGTGCAGCAGCTTGCGCAGGATCCACATGCGCTGCAGTTCGTCGTCGGCGGTCAGCAACTCTTCGCGGCGCGTGCCGGAGCGGTTGATGTTGATCGCAGGGAACACGCGCTTTTCCGCGATACGGCGGTCCAGAGGCAGTTCCATGTTGCCAGTACCCTTGAACTCTTCGTAGATCACTTCGTCCATCTTCGAGCCGGTTTCAACCAGTGCGGTGGCGATAATGGTCAGCGAGCCGCCTTCTTCGATGTTCCGCGCGGCGCCAAAGAAACGCTTTGGTTTCTCCAGGGCGTGGGCATCGACACCACCGGTGAGGACCTTGCCGGAGCTCGGGATCACGGTGTTGTAGGCACGGGCCAGACGGGTGATGGAGTCGAGCAGGATCACCACGTCTTTTTTGTGTTCGACCAGGCGCTTGGCCTTCTCGATCACCATTTCGGCAACCTGCACGTGGCGGGTTGGCGGCTCATCGAACGTCGAGGCAACCACTTCGCCGCGCACGGTGCGCTGCATCTCGGTTACTTCTTCCGGACGCTCATCGATCAGCAGCACGATCAGGTGAACTTCAGGATTGTTACGTGCGATGTTCGCTGCGATGTTCTGCAGCATGATGGTCTTACCGGCTTTCGGCGGTGCGACGATCAGGCCGCGCTGGCCTTTACCGATCGGGGCGCACAGGTCGATAACACGACCGGTCAAGTCTTCGGTGGAACCGTTGCCGGCTTCCATCTTCATGCGCACAGTCGGGAACAGCGGGGTCAGGTTCTCAAAGAGAATCTTGTTTTTCGCGTTCTCGGGACGGTCGAAGTTGATCGTGTCGACCTTGAGCAGGGCGAAATAACGCTCACCTTCCTTCGGAGGACGGATCTTGCCAACGATGGTGTCACCGGTGCGCAAGTTGAAGCGACGGATCTGGCTCGGCGAGACGTAGATGTCGTCTGGGCCGGCGAGATAGGAAGCGTCAGCGGAGCGGAGGAAGCCGAAGCCGTCCTGGAGAATCTCCAGCACGCCATCACCGGAGATTTCCTCGCCGCTTTTCGCGTGCTTTTTGAGCAGGGAGAAAATCACGTCCTGCTTGCGCGAACGGGCCATATTTTCTATGCCCATTTCTTCGGCCAATTGGAGCAGGTCGGTAATCGGCTTTTGCTTGAGTTCAGTCAGATTCATATAGGAATGACGTAATCATTTATGGAGGGGGGAAATTAAGCTTTTGGCTTAATGAGGCCGCGCCGCAGAGAAGGCGACAGGATCGCGTACTAATCGAAAAGGAATGCGTCGGCGACGGCTTGCAGGGGGCAGTGGAGAAACCAGTGCGGGGCCGAATGTACCACCTGAATTTCGGAGCGTCTAGCCCTGTTTCACGAAAAAGCCCCGCAATTTGCGGGGCTTTTTTGACGACGCTTAGATGTTCGCGTCGAGGAAAGCTTGCAGCTGAGACTTCGACAGCGCGCCCACTTTAGTGGCTTCGACGTTGCCGTTCTTGAACAGCATCAGCGTTGGAATACCACGCACGCCGTGCTTGGCCGGGGTTTCCTGGTTGTCGTCGATGTTCAACTTGGCAATGGTCAGCTTGCCTTCGTAGGTGGTCGCAATATCGTCCAGAACAGGAGCGATCATTTTGCAAGGGCCGCACCATTCAGCCCAGTAGTCAACCAGCACCGGGCCTTGAGCCTTGAGTACTTCGGCCTCAAAGGTCGCGTCGGTGACGTGCTTGATAAGATCGTTGCTCATGGATGTCTCCGGATTGTAAGCAAAAAAAACGTGGCCCATCATAGCCGCCCTTCCCCCGTTCAGGAAGCCGCCTCTGATTGACTCTTGCTATGGTGGTGCATGAGTTTGGGTATAGCTCAACTCAAGGCGACACGGGAGTCACGAACGCGATGCCCGTGCGCAAGGCCGCATTGCGCACGTGTTCCTGCATGGTTTTCTGCGCCGCCGCACTGGTGCGCCGGGCCAGGGCGCGCAGGATCTTGCGGTGTTCCTGCCAGGTTTCCATCGCCCGCTCCGGCCGGATGAACGGTAGCTTCTGGCTCTCCAAAAACACCTCCGCACTGGCACTCAGGATGCTCACCATCGCCTGGTTACCGCTGGCCAGCAGGATCCGCTGGTGAAATTCGAAGTCCAGCCGGGCGGCGGCTTCAAAGTCGCCGGCCTTGAGCACTTTGCGCATGGCTTCGACATTGTCTTCCAGGCGGTCCAATTCATCGATGGTCAGCGTCACCGCCGCCAACCCCGCAGCAAACCCCTCCAGGGCATAGCGCAACTGGAAGATATCCAACGGCGTAGCCTGGGCCGCAAATGGCCAGGCAAACCCAGGCGACTCGTCGAGCGCCTGCACAAACACGCCCTTACCGGGCTGCACACTGACCACACCCAAGGCACTCAAGGACGACAACGCCTCGCGCAACGACGCCCGACTGACGCCCAACTGCACCGCCAAGTCGCGCTGGGACGGCAGCGCATCGCCCGCGGCAAAGCCCTGTTCCTTGATCAGTTTGCGGATGGCCTGCAGGGCCGCTTCCGGTACGGCTTGGGCGATGGAATTCATAAAAAACTCATAGTTCCAGACAACTGAGCGGCTAGTTGTAAAGCTATTCGCAGCCCGCGGCAAGCCACGCCCCAAAGGGGCTCGCGGGGTTTTGTCGACGCTCGAAAAAGGTGCGAAAAGCCCGCCCACTGTTCAGACCAGTAAGACCACCGCAGCTCAACAAATCCCGACGCTCCAGGCGATCCAAGCGGTAATGGCATGGGCTGTGCACTGGGCAAACTCAGAAAATCCCTTCGCCCTTTTCGGAGAGTTGCCATGACCAAGCGCTACAGCGCCCTGCTCACTGCCCTGTTTGCCAGCCTGATGCTGAGCCAGGCACCCGCCCAGGCCAATGGTCTGGATGACATCGTCGCCCGTGGCACCCTCAAGGTCGCCGTGCCCCAGGACTTCCCGCCGTTCGGCTCGGTCGGCCCTGACATGAAACCCCGTGGCCTGGACATCGACACCGCCAAGCTGCTGGCCGACCAGCTCAAGGTCAAGCTGGAGCTGACCCCGGTCAACAGCACCAACCGTATTCCGTTCCTCACCACCGGCAAGGTCGACCTGGTGATTTCCAGCCTGGGCAAAAACGCCGAGCGCGAAAAGGTCATCGACTTCTCCAAGGCTTACGCACCGTTCTACCTGGCCGTGTTCGGCCCGCCTGATGCGCCCATCAGCACCACCGACGACCTCAAGGGCAAGACCATCAGCGTGACGCGCGGCGCCATCGAAGACATCGAGCTGACTGCCGTTGCGCCCAAGGAAGCCACGATCAAGCGCTTTGAAGACAACAACTCGACCATCGCCGCCTACCTGGCCGGCCAGGTCGACCTGATCGCCAGCGGCAACGTGGTGATGGTGGCGATCAGCGAGCGCAACCCGAAACGCGTACCGGCGCTGAAAGTGAAACTCAAGGACTCGCCGGTGTATGTGGGCGTGAACAAGAACGAGCCGGCGTTACTGGAGAAGGTTAACCAGATACTGGTGGCGGCCAAGGCCGACGGCAGCCTGGAAAAGAATGCGCTGCAGTGGCTCAAAGAGCCGTTGCCTGCAGACCTTTGAAGCGACGGAGCTGATTCATGGCGTATCAATTTGACTTTATGCCCGTGCTGGCCAATACCGACCTGCTGCTGCGCGGCGCTCTGTTCACGCTTGAGCTGACGGCCATCGGCGCGATCCTGGGTGTTGCTCTGGGCACCGTCGGCGCCGTGGTGCGGGCCTGGAAGATCCAGCCGTTCGCCTGGTTCTTCGGCGTGTATGTCGAGTTGATCCGCAATACGCCGTTTCTGGTGCAGTTGTTCTTCATCTTCTTCGGCCTGCCGTCCCTGGGGCTGAAGATCACCGAGTGGCAAGCCGCCGTGCTGGCGATGGTGATCAACTTGGGCGCTTATTCCACCGAGATCATCCGCGCCGGCATCCAGGCGATCCCTCGCGGCCAGCTGGAGGCCGCAGCCGCCCTGGCGATGACGCGGCTCGAGGCGTTCCGCCACGTGGTGTTATTGCCAGCGCTGGGCAAGGTGTGGCCGGCGCTGAGTAGCCAGATCATCATCGTGATGCTCGGCTCGGCGGTGTGCTCACAGATCGCCACCGAAGAGCTGAGCTTTGCCGCCAACTTTATTCAGTCGCGCAACTTCCGCGCGTTTGAAACCTATGCGCTGACCACCTTGGTGTACCTGTGCATGGCGCTGATGATTCGCCAGTTGCTCAACTGGATTGGCCGACGCTTCGTGATGAGGAACAGTCAATGAGTGATTTCTCGTTCTGGGACATCGTGCGCAACCTGGCCATCGGCCTGCAATGGACCCTGTTGCTGTCGCTGGTGGCGTTTGTCGGCGGTGGCCTGATCGGCTTGCTGGTGATGACGATGCGCATCAGCCGCAAAGCTTTCCCGCGTAATGTCGCGCGCACCTACATCGAACTGTTCCAGGGCACGCCGCTGTTGATGCAGCTGTTCCTGGTGTTTTTCGGTATTGCCCTGCTGGGGGTGGATATCTCGCCGTGGCTGGCGGCGGCCATTGCCTTGACCCTGTTTACCAGCGCCTACCTGGCCGAGATCTGGCGCGGCTGCGTCGAGTCCATCGCCCACGGGCAGTGGGAAGCCTCGGCCAGCCTGGCCCTCAACCCGCTTGAACAACTGCGCTACGTGATCCTGCCCCAGGCCCTGCGGATTGCCGTGGCGCCCACCGTGGGTTTCTCGGTGCAGGTGGTCAAAGGCACCGCCGTGACGTCGATCATCGGCTTTACCGAACTGACCAAGACCGGCGGCATGCTCGCCAACGCCACCTTCGAGCCCTTTATGGTCTACGGCCTGGTGGCCCTCGGTTACTTCCTCCTCTGCTACCCCTTGTCCCTCAGTGCTCGCTACCTGGAAAGGAGACTGCATGCCTCTGCTTAGAATTTCCGCCCTGCATAAGTATTACGGCGATCACCACGTACTCAAGGGCATCGACCTGACTGTTGAAGAGGGCCAAGTGGTGGCGATCATCGGCCGCAGCGGTTCGGGTAAATCCACCTTGCTGCGTACCCTTAATGGCCTGGAATCGATCAACGACGGTGTGATCGAAGTCGACGGCGAATACCTTGACGCCGCGCGCGCCGACCTGCGCAGCCTGCGGCAGAAAGTCGGCATGGTGTTCCAGCAATTCAACCTCTTCCCACACCTGACCGTAGGCGAAAACGTCATGCTCGCACCGCAAGTGGTGCAGAAAGTGCCCAAGGCCAAAGCCGCACAGCTGGCCAAGCAGATGCTGGAGCGCGTCGGGCTGGGGGAAAAGTTCGATGCATTCCCTGATCGCCTGTCCGGTGGCCAGCAACAACGCGTGGCCATTGCGCGCGCGCTGGCCATGTCACCCAAGGTGCTGCTGTGCGACGAAATCACCTCGGCCCTGGACCCGGAGCTGGTCAACGAAGTGCTCAGTGTGGTGCGCCAACTGGCCAAAGACGGTATGACCTTGATCATGGTGACTCACGAAATGCGCTTTGCCCGGGAAGTCGGTGACAAACTGGTGTTCATGCACCAAGGCAAGGTGCATGAAGTGGGCGACCCCAAGACGCTGTTCGCCAACCCCAGAACGCCGGAACTCGCCAACTTCATTGGCTCGGTGGAACAGCCGGGCTGACCAGCTCGAAACGGCCCTGCCCTTCCAGTTGCGTCTCGTTGCGCACCTGTAAGGCATCGGCGGGCAGTTCAGTCTCGATATCGACTTGGGCCGTCAATCGCCGGCCCACCATGGGCATCCCTGCGACTCGCGCCATCAACATCTGGCCGGGCAGCAATTGCCCACTGGCAGGCTCACCGGGCAGGTGCTCGGCCACCCACCCGATAGCATGCCCATCGATCTGGGCATGCTTGAGGCTCAGCCGAAAACGCCCCTGGCGACCAAACCGAAATCCCTGCCCATCGGCTGCTACCCCGATAAAACGTAACCCCATTGCCGCAGGCTCAAGGCAAATAACGTTCACGTGCAACGAGCGAGTACCGAGCACCATGGAGGTTCTTTCAAGGAGCGCCTCCCGGCGAATGGCGCCATAGTCAATGCGCGGCTGGCTCACCGACAATTGGCAATTTTCGGCCTGTGCCTCCAGGGGTGCCAGCACCACCCAAAGCAACACCAAGGGCAGGCTTAACGGCTTAACGGCCATGGCACACCGCCGAGGTGGTTTCATAGAATTTGTCATTGTTTGGCTTGGTCTCGGCGTTAATGCGCAACTGGCAGGTGGAAGAGTCCGGCAATGAAACCCGCACGTTTTGCGACTCACTGACGTCGTTCAGGAAAATCATGCCCTCGCCCACCACGCTGGTCAGGAAGCGATTGCCCTTGCCGAATACCGAGGCGCCCTGAGGCAGTGGCCGGCCTTGCCCATCGGTGGCGGTGACCAACATGCGGCGTACTTTCACCACATCGAATGCGACGGTATTGAAAGACCCGCGGCCCGCGGCGAGCACCTGGGTGCCATTCTTCAAGTCAACACGCTTAGGCAACGACTGAGTCTGCACTTCGATATGGCTGTCGGTGTAAGCGGGCAGGCCCGGGATCACAGCCTGACCGCTGAAGTCGGTCCACACCGGCCCTTGTGGGGTGTCAATTTTTGCAGAGCCAATATCCCCCACCGAGACGATGCCAAACGTGTCCTGCACGGTATAAGGCGAGAAGGTCAGGCCGCCTGCGTGAGCCACTACACCGCCCTGCAACTGCCCTGTATAGACGCTGCCCAACGGGTCGCGACTGACCCCCAGGCCGACCCGTGTATACCGTGGCATCAGATCCACTTGGCCGCGTACCGATTGCTCCCTGGCACTGAGGTCGCGCTCGACACTCACCTCGTAGTTCACGTACTCATTAACCCGCTCACTGAGTGTTGAACCGGCGCGGGATTGCTCCCCGCGGCGACTGACGTAGCTGCTCACACGACGATCCCCACCCAAGGGCACGCTGACCTGCAGCCGCACGGACAGCTCATTATCCCGACCGCTCTCACGCCTGCCGCCCGCCAATGTGGCGTCACGGCCGCTGCGAGCGCCGCCCACCTGCGAATCGGCGATCAACGCGACATCGGCGCGGCTGAATGACTTGTTCCACGAAGCCGACACATGTTCGGTCGTTCGCCCGTCAAATCGAGCACTGCGGGTATAGCCTGCGGAGAATGCGCCCAGCGTGGGATCGGCCCAGCTCATGCCTGCCGTGTACTGACTTTTGAAGCGTGAACCCAGCTCATCCGCCCTGCGCGAGTGACCCGCTTCATTCACCTCGCGGTAACCTCGGGTCTGGGTCGTTGCGCTCAGATTTACATCGACATTGGCGTACACCGGGCTGCTCACGGATACGCTGCTGCGCGACCCGGACAGTGCGGTTTGGCTGTCTCGCGACAGGTTTTGCCGTGCCCCCACGGAGACCCGCTGGAAAAATATACTGCTGAGGGTGCCGCCCGCCGCCCAGTAGTCATCCGTGCTCAATAAGCCAAAGCCCGCAGACGACTCGCGCCCCAAACCCCAGGTGCCGCTGCCCATGGCAACCACGGGTGAAGGACCTTCTTCAAGCGCATTTTTGCGCAGCCGGCCAACCGAGAAATAATACCCAGGCGCCGCTGGGACGGCCCCCCCGAACGAAGCCGCCGGCACCACGAAACTCCGCCTGGCGCCGCGCACGTCGATCATGCTGACGTCCAGGTCGCTGGTGCCATTGAGCAGAGGCAAGCCTGTCAGCCGGAACGGGCCTTCGGGCACCAACGTGCTGTGGATCAATACACCGGACTGGCGCACTTCAACCCGCGACTGGCTCTGGGCAAGGCCCTCGACGACCGCATTGTTGCTGCCCGCGACTGCGCGTGATTGACCATCAGGGGAAAACTGCAGGCCGGACAACTGAACACCGCCAAACAATGGGTTATTGCTGGAGATCTGGCCCACCTGAAAGGTCGATTGCAACGCGGCAATATCCCTCTGAGCGTAGGCATAAAGGTGCTCGGTACGAGCCTTGCCGTTGTCGGACACATAGAACTGGCGGCTGCGAACAATCCAATCCTCCAGGTTGAAACCCGCGTCAGTGTAGGCCGAGACATATCGACTGGGCCCACTGCGCGAGCGGTTGTCGAACCCCAGCACTTCATAGTTGAACAACGCCGCCGCGCCCCCCTTGGAAAAGCTCCCGGCATTCCACTCGGGCGCACGCAATGACTGGGTCGGCACCACCAGCGTCACCTCGTCCGTACCGGGACGCAGCTTCAGCATTGCTGTCGGGAACGCACCCAAGAAGTCATGGCAGGCCTGATCGGGTGTAGCGCCTTCGCGCATGATCCGGCTGGGTTTTACCAGCCCGGCTTTTTCCAGCAACCCAGGGGTGAAACACAATTGGCCCTCTTGATCGAATCGTGCATCCACCAGCCCGAGCGGGTTTCCATTGACCCGCAAGCCCACTACCTGGACGCCTTCGCGAAAGCGCGCCGCCGTGCGAAAGTAGTCGGAGACCTTCGGGTCAATACCATGGGTTTTCAATGCCGCAAGGTCGAACCCCTCTCCGAGCTCCAGCGCAGCTACGATGCCCGGCAAACTCCATAGCGTCGCAAACCCCATGAGCAGCGTGGGTCGGCAAGGCCAGAAAGAGGCCGTAATGCTGTTACTCGAAGGGTTAATCATGAGTCGATCAACCCTCACCGGCATTGATAGGCGCCCGGTAACTGTCTGCCGTAAACCCATACACCGTGGCCGGCTGGATCTCGACCTCAGCCAAACTGCCCAAAGGGCTGTCGACCTTCACCGTGAGCGTCTCGCCCGGTAAAAGGTAGGTGCGCGGCAACGCGCCCGGTACGCCTTGTGGCAGCAGGTGCACAGCCATTGCCAGGCGCACGACATAGGCGCTGTCGTTATGGACGGTGAGACGCTCCCCCACCCGCTTCCATTTCAGTAGCTCCCAAGGTGTGTGGTGTCGAGGCAGCCCTTTGGGGTGCAGGATCAGTGGCAAATTCTGTCGAAGCGTAATACCGATGGTCGCCCCCTGCGAAGCGCTCGCCTGGGGAATGCCCTCGAAGGACACGCGTTTGAGCCGTTGAGTCTTGAGCGGCGCCTTCAAGGTGCTGATGAAACGCACCAATTGCGTGTCGCCCCCCTCTACGCGAGTGATGGGAGGTGTGACGATCAGTAGCTGCTCAAGGTCTTCCGGCACGTTCTCGACGACCGAATGAAGCAGCGCCGGCCCTGCATCGGTATTTTTGATATTGATTGTGGCTTCGCCGTCTTCTTCATAAAACAGCACAACCGTAGTTTCCGGCAGCATGCCGTCCGCCACAGCAACCGCAGTAAAAAAAAGGCAAACACTTGCCCCCCACAACACCACACTGCTTATTATTGAAAACCCACGCACTCAATGTTCCCCGCAACCGGTTAAATTGACTATTGGCAGTCAAGCGCCCATAGAAAAACAGCCAACAAAAAAGCGTTAACTTCTTAGTTGGCTGTTTTCGGTGTTTTACGTGTAGTTCAATACAATGGTGGCACGCCCATCAATGGTGATGTCTTGGCTCAAGTCCAAGTCCTGGCCCCTGTTAATGACAGCCCTCACCGCAATAGTGCCCGTCATCTGGCTGATAGCGGCGGGTGTAAAGGCCGCGCCACTGCGCCAGGAGTATTGGTTTGACTGCACGACTTTGCCATCGCTGAACTGCCAAGGGCCGGCGCTGAGACCAGAGCCGGTACGCATGATCGGCTGCAGGACTACACCGGAAGACCGCAGGTCCTTGAGCGTGATCGAGTAACCACCCGTGCGCCGGTTTCTTACCGTGCCTAACCCAAAATTCTGGGTTTCGGAAAAGCCTGTCCCGAGAACACCCGGCACCTTGCTGCCTGCTTGCAGGTCGCGAAAGCTGACCCCGACTTGGGCGGGCGTAGTGCCGCAATTGACAAACAGGGACGTGGTCCGCTCCTCGCGCGGGTTGAACGCCGTCTGCGACAGTTCGCCGGAGCGAATCGTGCCGTAATCGATAATGCCGCTGCCGGCCAGGCTCAGATTACAGGCTGCCGGTTTAATCGTACCCCTGACGACCAACTCGGCACTGGTGGTTGCCTGGGCACTGAAGGCCGCAGCCAGGCACGCGATACCGAGAGACAATCCAACAATTTTTTTCATGCTCATCCTGTCACTTGAAGAAGTTATCAGGTGTTCTTTATTTGTGTCTTGGCGACTCCATCGCCCCACTATTTATCTTCCCGGACATACATAACGATAAATAAATACCACCCAGGCACAATTGCCGGATGACAGTCTGTCGCTTTGGCACTTCATAAAAGAATCAGACAACGCAGCAGTGACAGTGGGAGCCGTAAAAATAAACAGTAGTCTCAACTTAACTACAAGGTAGTCCTGACCAAAACAAACCAAGAGAACACCTACTCTTGTACTGTAGGTAAATTCAGAATCAGCCTAACAACAACACACAGTTAAAATGCCCTACACCATCGAAGCCCTTATTCAACGCCCCCTTACAAATACACCCTACATTTCCCACCAGGATTCCCCACAGACAGCATCAGGCAAATTACTGAGGCACAACGCGTTGGCGCCAGCGGTCGATCGTGGCACGATGGTCAGGTTATCGACCGAGACCCCCAAACCATGCCGCAATCCCAAGCCAAGAATCTGTCCCTGATCGCCGCCATCGACCTGGGCTCCAACAGCTTTCACATGGTCGTGGCCAAGGCCCAGAACGGCGAAATCCGCATCCTCGAGCGGCTCGGCGAAAAAGTGCAACTGGCTGCCGGGATCGACGACGAGCGCCAGCTCAATGAAGAATCCATGCAGCGCGGGCTCGATTGCCTCAAGCGCTTTGCCCAATTGATCAATGGCATGCCCTTGGGCGCTGTGCGAATCGTGGGCACCAACGCCTTGCGCGAAGCCCGCAACCGCGGCGAATTCATCCGCCGCGCCGAGGAAATCCTCGGGCACCCGGTAGAAGTCATCTCCGGTCGTGAAGAAGCGCGCCTGATCTACCTCGGCGTCTCCCACACCCTGGCCGATACCCCCGGCAAACGCCTGGTGGCGGACATCGGTGGCGGCAGTACCGAATTCATCATCGGCCAGCGTTTCGAGCCGCTGCTGCGCGAAAGCCTGCAGATGGGTTGCGTCAGTTACACCCAGCGCTATTTCAAGGACGGCAAGATCACCCCGGCGCGCTATGCCCAGGCCTACACGGCGGCGCGCCTGGAGATCATGAGCATCGAACACGCCTTGCACCGCCTGACCTGGGATGAAGCCATCGGCTCTTCAGGCACCATCCGCGCTATCGGCCTGGCCCTCAAAGCCGGCGGCCATGGCACCGGTGAGGTCAACGCCGAAGGCCTGGCGTGGCTCAAGCGCAAGTTGTTCAAGCTGGGCGATGCCGAGAAAATCGACTTCGACGGCATCAAGCCCGACCGCCGCACCATTTTTCCGGCCGGCCTGGCGATTCTTGAGGCGATCTTCGACGCCCTCGAACTGCAACGCATGGACCACTGCGACGGCGCCCTGCGCGAAGGCGTGCTCTACGACCTGCTGGGCCGCCATCATCACGAAGACGTGCGTGAGCGCACCCTCAGCTCGCTGATGGAGCGTTATCACGTCGACCTGGAACAGGCCGCCCGCGTGGAGCGTAAAGCCCTGCATGCGTTCGACCAGGTGGCCGAGGACTGGGACCTGGAAGACGGTGTGTGGCGCGAGCTGCTCGGCTGGGCCGCCAAGGTGCATGAAGTGGGCCTGGACATCGCCCACTACCATTACCACAAACATGGCGCCTACCTGATCGAGCACTCGGACCTCGCCGGTTTCTCCCGCGAAGACCAACAGATGCTCGCCCTGCTGGTGCGCGGCCATCGCCGCAACATCCCCAAGGACAAGTTTGCCGACTTCGGCAGCGAAGGCAGCAAGCTGATTCGCCTGTGCGTGCTGCTGCGCTTTGCAATCCTGTTCCACCACATCCGTGGCACCCAGGAAATGCCTCAGGTGACCCTGCGCGCCAACGGCGACAGCCTGGACGTGGTGTTCCCCAAAGGCTGGCTGGATGAAAACCAGCTGACCCAGGCGGACTTCGCCCAGGAAGCGGAGTGGCTGACGCGGGTGGGGTTCACGCTGAACCTGCGCTAAGCCGATCTAAAGAACACTGCAAAACAAATGTGGGAGCGGGCTTGCCCGCGATGACGGAGTGTCAGTCAATATATCTGTTGACTGACCCACCGCTATCGCGGGCAAGCCCGCTCCCACATTGGGTTTCGCTTACAACTGTTTAATTCACCGCCAGAATCGGGCTACCCAGCTTCTCCAGCAACGTCGCCTGCGCGCTGCGCGGGTTCTGGTTGCCGGTCGGCGTGTTGCGCACGTAACGGCCGTCCGATTGCAGGCTCCAGCTGTGGGTGTTGTCGGTCAGGTAGCTTTCCAGCTCCTTCTTGACGCGCATGATCAGCTTCTTGCCTTCCACCGGGAAGCACGTCTCCACGCGCTTATCGAGGTTGCGCTCCATCCAGTCGGCACTGGAGAGGAACATCTGCTCCTCGCCGCCGTTGAGGAAGTAGAACACCCGCGTGTGCTCCAGGAAGCGGCCGATGATCGAGCGCACATGGATGTTATGCGACACGCCGACAATGCCAGGGCGCAGGCAGCACATGCCGCGCACCACCAGGTCGATGCGCACACCGGACTGGCTGGCCTTGTACAGCGCGCGGATGATCTTCGGATCGGTCAGCGAGTTGAACTTGGCGATGATGTGCGCCGGTTTGCCGTCGAGGGCGAACTGGGTCTCGCGGGCAATCATGTCGAGCATGCCCTTCTTGAGCGTAAACGGTGCGTGCAGCAGCTTCTTCATGCGCAAGGTCTTGCCCATGCCGATCAGCTGGCTGAACAATTTGCCGACGTCTTCACACAAGGCGTCGTCGGACGTCAGCAGGCTGTAGTCGGTGTAGAGCTTGGCGTTGCCGGCGTGGTAGTTGCCGGTGCCCAAGTGCGCGTAACGCACGATCTCACCGGCTTCGCGGCGCAGAATCAGCATCATCTTGGCGTGGGTCTTGAAGCCGACCACACCGTAGATCACCACCGCACCGGCTGCTTGCAGGCGGCTGGCCAATTGCAGGTTGGACTCTTCGTCGAACCGCGCACGCAACTCGATCACCGCGGTGACTTCCTTGCCGTTACGCGCGGCATCTACCAGCGCGTCGACGATTTCCGAGTTGGCGCCGGAGCGGTACAGCGTCTGGCGCACAGCCAGTACATGCGGGTCTTTGGCGGCTTGGCGCAGCAGGTCGACCACCGGGGTAAAGGACTCGAACGGGTGCAGCAGCAGAATGTCCTGCTTGCTCACCACGCTGAAAATGTTCTCGCTGTTTTGCAGCAGTTTCGGGATCTGCGGCGTGAACGGCGTGTATTGCAGCTCCGGATGGCTGTCCAGGCCGGTGATGCTGAACAGGCGCGTCAGGTTCACCGGGCCATTGACCTGGTACAACTCGGACTCGGCGAGGTTGAACTGCTTGAGCAGGTAGTCCGACAGGTGTTTGGGGCAGGTGTCTGCCACTTCCAGTCGCACCGCGTCGCCGTAGCGCCGTGAGAACAGTTCGCCGCGCAGCGCACGGGCCAAGTCTTCGACGTCTTCGGAGTCCAGCGCCAGGTCGGCGTTACGGGTCAGGCGGAACTGGTAGCAGCCTTTTACCTTCATGCCCTGGAACAGGTCGTCGGCATGCGCGTGGATCATCGACGAGAGGAATACATAGTTGTCGCCAGCGCCACCCACCTCTTCCGGTACTTTAATGATCCGTGGCAACAGACGCGGTGCCGGGATGATCGCCAGGCCCGAATCGCGACCGAAGGCGTCGATGCCTTCCAGCTCAACGATGAAGTTCAGGCTCTTGTTCACCAGCAGCGGGAACGGGTGCGTCGGGTCGAGGCCGATCGGCGTGATGATCGGGGAGATCTCATCACGGAAGTAACGGCGCACCCACGTCTTGATCTTGGTGGTCCAGTGACGGCGACGAATGAAGCGGACCTGATGTTTTTCCAGTTCCGGCAGCAGGATATCGTTGAGGATCGCGTATTGGCGGTCCACATGGCCGTGCACCAGTTCGCTGATGCGCGCCAGAGCCTGGTGCGGCTGCAGGCCGTCGGCGCCGGCCTGTTCGCGGGCGAAGGTGATTTGCTTCTTGAGGCCGGCGACGCGGATCTCGAAGAACTCGTCCAGGTTGCTGGAGAAAATCAGCAGGAATTTCAGCCGCTCCAGCAGCGGATAGGACTCATCCAGCGCCTGTTCGAGCACGCGGATGTTGAATTGCAGTTGTGACAGCTCACGGTGGATGTACAGGCTGCTGTCATCCAGGTTGGTCACCACCGGCACCGGGGCCGGCGCGGGCGCCTCGGCCACCACGGCAGGCGGCGCTGGCTCCAGCTCCGGCGGGGTCTCGGTGACTTGTTCCACCACCGGGTGAGCGTCTTTTACGGCAACTTCTGAGAGTCCTTCGGTATTCATCGAGTGTTCCTGTGAGGGCTATTGTTGCTCTCTAAGCAATTGGGCAGCGCGGGCGGCGAAGTAGGTCAGAATGCCATCGGCGCCAGCACGTTTAAAGGCAGTAAGGGATTCGAGGATCACCCCTTCACTCAACCAACCATTCTGGATCGCGGCCATGTGCATGGCGTATTCACCGCTGACCTGATAGACAAAGGTCGGCACCTTGAATTCCTCTTTGACCCGGTAAAGGATGTCCAGGTAGGGCATCCCGGGTTTGACCATCACCATGTCAGCGCCTTCGGCCAGGTCGGCCGCCACTTCGTGCAGCGCTTCATGGCTGTTGGCCGGGTCCATCTGGTACGAAGCCTTGTTGGCCTTGCCCAGGTTCAGCGCCGAGCCCACCGCATCGCGGAAGGGGCCGTAGTAGGCGCTGGCGTACTTGGCCGAGTAGGCCATGATGCGTACATTGACGTGGCCGGCCAGTTCCAGGGCTTCGCGAATCGCCTGGATGCGACCGTCCATCATGTCCGACGGCGCGACGACCTGGGCGCCAGCGGCGGCATGCGACAACGCCTGCTTGACCAGCGCATCGACGGTGATGTCGTTCTGAACATAGCCGTCTTCGTCAAGAATGCCATCCTGGCCGTGGGTAGTGAACGGGTCCAGCGCCACGTCAGTGATCACACCCAGTTCCGGGAAACGCTCGCGCAAGGCGCGGGTGGCGCGCTGGGCGATGCCCTGCGGGTTCCAGGCTTGCGCAGCGTCAAGGGACTTGAGTTCAGACGGCGTTACCGGAAACAGCGCCAGCGCCGGAATCCCCAGCTCAACCCAGTTCGCCGCTTCTTCAAGCAGTAGATCAATGGTCAAGCGCTCCACACCCGGCATCGACGCCACGGCTTCCCGACGATTTTCACCGTCCAGCACAAACACCGGCAGGATCAGATCGTTCGCCGTCAGCACGTTTTCACGCACCAGCCGACGAGAAAAATCATCACGGCGATTGCGGCGCAGACGGGTGGCGGGGAACAGGCGATTGGCAGGGGTAAAGCTCACGACAGACTCCTGAGCCCGCGTTTACGGGCGAGCGTTGCAGTTATAAGCGGCCATTATGACGAAGGAATGACAGTTGTGCTTACCGATGCGACCTGTAGTCGCATTCGTCGTTTATGTGGGAATTGTTCACTTCGTGACACATCTCGATACTTTCATGAATGTTCACGAAGGCGTAGGCTGCGCGTTCATTTCGCCAGCACCCCAAACCATGCTTCAACAATTTCTGCATGACTTCGGCTACTTTGCGCTCTTCCTGGGCACGTTCTTCGAAGGTGAGACCATCTTGGTTCTCGCAGGCTTCCTGGCGTTCCGTGGTTACATGGATATCAACCTGGTGGTGGTCGTTGCCTTTTTTGGCAGCTACGCCGGCGACCAGCTGTGGTACTTCCTGGGGCGCAAACACGGCCGCAAACTGCTGGCGCGCAAGCCGCGCTGGCAATTGATGGGTGACAAAGCGCTGGAACATATCCGCAAGCATCCAGATATCTGGGTGCTCAGCTTTCGGTTCGTCTATGGTCTGCGCACCGTAATGCCGGTGGCGATTGGCTTGTCCGGTTACCCGCCTTTGCGCTATTTGCTGCTTAACGGCATTGGCGCAGCAGTGTGGGCGGCAGCGCTGGGCGCTGCGGCTTACCATTTTGGCGCGGTGTTGGAAGGCATGCTCGGCAGCATCAAGAAATATGAGCTGTGGGTGTTGGGCGCGCTACTGTTGCTGGGCTTAGCCCTGTGGCTGCGTCGCCGCTTCAAGAACGCGCGCATTGCCCGCCAGGCCTGCGAAGATGCCAAGGCCCGGCTGGCAGCAGAGCAACTCGCCGAGCCCGCCAAAGTCGACGCGCCTAAGACGCCAATCGAGTAAGCCGGCCCCTGCAGCAGTAGAGGCCGATCACGCTGAGCAAGCTGTAACTCGCCAAGCCCAGCCAGCCCAAGTTGCTGGCCGGCCACAGCCCGACCAGCGGCGCCAGCCACACCAGTGGCACATTCAGCCCCAGGCGCAGCAGCTCAGCCTTCAGCGCCCACGGGCGATTTTCCAGGGCCACGCCCAGCGTAAACAACCCCAGTGCCATCGCACTCCAGCCCAAGACCAATGCCGCCGTCGGCAGCCCTTCGCCAAAATTCATCAGATAGCTGCCAAACCCTACATACGCCGCGAATTGCAGGGCGACGTAGACCTGCTGGCGCGCGTCCAGCGGCACTTCGAATTTGCGGAACTGGCTCAAGTCGGGCTTGGCTAACGGGTATTTGGCCTTAACGTCCGCCGGCCGCCAACCGGTGCGCATGAACCAGATGCGCAGCTTGTCCCACCCGCTTTCGGTGCGCCGCGCATCACTCCACAGTTGTGCATAAAACTGCAGGTTGGCCCAAAGCGGGTTCCAGCTGGCCAGAGGCGTGGTTACGCCAAAGATCACCGGTTCGTTATCGTCTTCTTCCTGAAAACTGCCGAACAGTCGGTCCCAAATAATGAACACACCGCCGTAGTTGCGATCCATGTAGAGAGCGTTCTGTGCATGGTGAGCCCGATGATTGGACGGTGTGACAAAGAACCACTCGAACCAGCCGAGCTTGGGCACGTGGCGGGTGTGCACCCAGAATTGATACAGCAGATTAAGCGACGCCACACTGATAAACACCACCAGTGGCACGCCCACCACGGCCAGGGGCAAATAGAAGATCCAGCTCAGCAGAAAGCCGGTGCTGGTCTGGCGCAAGGCGGTGGTGAGGTTGTAATCCTCGCTTTGGTGATGCACCGAGTGCGCGGCCCACAGGATGTTGCGCTCATGGCCGCAGCGGTGCAGCCAGTAGTAGCAGAAGTCGTAGAGCACAAAGGCAAACACCCAGGTCCACACGCTCTGGGCAGGCAGCTCGACCAACGCCAGGTGCTTGAGGGCGAATGCGTAGGTCAGCAACCCTACGCCTTTGGTCAGCAGCCCCGTGGTGGTCGACAGCACGCCGGTGCTGAGGCTGTTGATGGCATCCGCCACCCGATAGTTGCGCTCGCCGCACCAGCGGTCGGCCAGCAGCTCAACGACGATCAAGGCGATGAAAAACGGTACCGCGTAAGGCACGAAGTCCATGGGCTAGTCCGGTCTATTTTTGTTACATCAAGATTAGGTGTAGCGGCACAAGATCCCATTGGCAACAGGTGACAAATTAGTAGACATTTAACGCCATGAAAAAGGGAGAAATACTCATGAGCAAAAAAATTGCAGTGATCCTTTCCGGCTGTGGCGTGTACGACGGCGCAGAGATCCACGAAAGCGTGATCACCTTGCTGCGCCTCGATCAGCGCGGCGCGCAGGTTCAATGTTTTGCGCCGGATATCGCGCAACATCACGTGATCAACCACCTCACCGGCGAAGAGATGCCCGAGTCGCGCAATGTACTGGTGGAATCGGCGCGCATCGCCCGAGGTGAAGTGAAGGATATCGGTGAGGCCAGCGCCGACGACTTCGACGCACTGATCGTGCCCGGCGGGTTTGGCGCAGCGAAGAACCTGTCGAACTTTGCCGTAGAGGGCGCGGGTTGCAGCGTCAACCCGCAAGTACTGGCGCTGGCCGAAGCCTTTGCCGAAGCGGGCAAACCGGTGGGGCTGATCTGCATCTCGCCGGCGCTGGCCGCGAAAATCTACGGCCCCGGCGTGACCTGCACCATCGGCAATTGCGCCGACACAGCGGCCGCCCTCGACAAGATGGGCGCCACCCACCAGGAGTGCGGGGTTGAGGATATTGTCGAGGACACCGCGCGCAAGCTGGTGAGCACCCCGGCCTACATGCTCGGCAAGCGCATCAGTGAGGTCGCGTCAGGTATCAATAAGCTGGTGGACCGGGTGCTGGAATTGACCCACGAGAATGACTAATTGCTGATAAACGGGCTTCTGTGGCGAGGGAGCTTGCTCCCGCTGGGCTGCGCAGCGGCCCCAAACCTGCAACTACGTTTTCACTGGATCACCGCATCGCCTGGGTTGGGGCGGCTCCGCCACCCAAGCGGGAGCAAGCTCCCTCGCCACAACAACCCCGCTCATCACAAGTTCACGCCTGGCGCATCAACTTGGTCAGTATTCTGTCCAGTGCATTGGCAAACGCCTGCTTGTCCTTTTCCCCATGGGGCGGTGGGCCGCCGCCCATCTGGCCTTGCTCACGCAGATCAGTGAACAGGTTACGCACTGCCAGCCGTTCACTCATGTTCGCCGGGCTGAATTCCTTACCCCGAGGATCGAGGGCCGTCACGCCCTTCTTCACCAGCCGGTCGGCCAGGGGCACATCGCTGCAGATCACCAGTTCACCGGGCACCGCGTGCTCAACCAGGTAGTCATCCGCCGCGTCCGGGCCGCTGGGCACCACGATCAGTTTCACACAGGCAAAACCTGGCTTGATCTGGCTCTGCCCCGCCACCAGCACCACTTCGAACTGGCGCTTGAGGGCGAACTTCACCACTTGGTCCTTGGCCGCCCGTGGGCATGCATCGGCATCGATCCATACGCGCATGACTAGGCAGCCACGCGGCGTTTTTCGGCCAGGCGGCTGCGGCCATACAGCACCACAATCGCTAGGATCGCCACGGCCTGCGCACTCAACGAGTAGGCATCGGCGTGGATCCCCAGCCAGTCGAAGTCAAAGAACGCCACCGGCCGCGTGCCGAAGATGCCGGCTTCCTGCAACGCCTTCACGCCATGCCCGGCGAATACCACCGACAGCGCGCACAACAGCGCCGCGTTGATGCCAAAGAACAACGCCAATGGCAGCTTCGCCGAGCCGCGCAGGATCACCCACGCCAGGCCCACCAACAGCACCAGCGCCGTGGCGCCACCCGCCAGCACCGCGTTGTGCCCGGCGGGGCCTGCTTGCAGCCACAGGGTTTCGTAGAACAGGATCACTTCGAACAACTCGCGGTACACCGAGAAGAACGCCAGCATCGCAAAGCCGAACCGCCCGCCGCCGCCCACCAGGCTGCTCTTGATGTAATCCTGCCAGGCCGCCGCGTGGCGGCGGTCGTGCATCCACACGCCCAGCCACAGCACCATCACACTGGCGAACAGCGCCGTGCAGCCTTCGAGCAATTCGCGCTGGGCGCCGCTGACGTCGATCACATACGCCGCCAATGCCCAGGTCGCCAGGCCAGCCAACAGCGCCAGGCCCCAGCCGACGTTCACGCTACGCACTGCCGATTGCTGGCCGGTGTTACGCAGGAACGCCAGAATCGCCGCCAGTACCAGGATCGCCTCCAGACCTTCACGCAACAGGATCAGCAAGCCGGAGATATAACTCAACGACCAGCTCAGGCCATCGCTGCCCAGCAAGCCGGCGGATTCGGTGAGCTTGCCCTTGGCCACGTCCAGGCGCTGCTGCACCTGTTCGATCGGCAGGCCGTCCTGCAATGACTGCCGGTAAGCCATCAGGGCTTTCTCGGTGTCCTTGCGCACGTTGGCGTCGACGTTATCCAGCGAGCTTTCCACCAGCTCAAAACCTTCCAGGTAAGCCGCTACCGACAAGTCGTAAGCCTGTTCGTGATCACCGTTGCGGAATGCGGCGAGGCTTTTGTCCAGGGTCGTCGCGGTGTAATCAAGCAACTGCGCCGGGCCACGCTTGACCTGCGGCGGCTGCGCACGCTGGGCGCGGAACGTTGCGGCAGCGGCCGGACCGTCTGCGGCCAGCACTTCATTGGGGGTTTGGCGAGCCAGGTCGGCGAGGTTGAAGGGTTGTTCGCTTTTAGCCGCGGCCGGGTCAGCCGTGAAGCCGGCGATGTAGGTTGCCAAGTCCCAGCGCTGACGGTCGTCCAATTGATCGGCGAAGGACGGCATGTCCGTACCTTCAACGCCCAGGCCAAGGGTGTTATAGATCGCGTAGAGACTGAGGCGATCAAGGCGCACCGCATCGCGCAGGTTCGCCGGCGGCGGCGTCATGCCCAGGCTGGCCGGGCCATCACCCGCGCCAGCCGTGCCGTGGCATACCGAGCAATGCTGGGCGTAGAGCGGCGCGCCGCGCGTGGGGTCTGGCGTGATCGCCGGGGCCTGGCTGACTTCATACGCCACCGCCAGCTTGGCGCCCAGCTGGCGAGCTTGGCGGGCTACGGTCGCGCCGTCTGCATGGGCGGCCACTGCCGCACGCAATTCTTCGACGCCTTTAATCAAGTCGGCGCGTTCAGGCTTCGCCGGCAAATCCGCCACCAAGCCCTGCAAAACCCCAAGAAACTCGACCTGCTCGCGGTATTCGGAATCATCAACGACATTGCCCGCCTCCACCGTCGGTGGGTAGTCAGCGCCGATGTAGTCCAGCAAATGCAGGGCTTGCGGGGCGCCCTCGGCAGGTGCGGCCAGCAGATTGAAGCTGCAGGACATCAAGGCCGGCAGCAACAGACAAGCCAGAAAACGAAAGGGGGCAATCATCAATGAATCTCAAAGGGAAATACGAAGTAACACATTGTTGAGGTTTAAAGGCTTTGACTCAAGGCGTTAGTGATTGGCGGCCGGAACAGCCTCGCGAAATGGTGGCATTTCTCCGTGAAAACGAAGCAAAAAGCCATTGTTTCGCCAGCGACCGCGCCTATAATGCCGCGCCCTGTTATTGCGAAAGGGAATTTATTTCCTCGTTCTTATGAGGAATTAGCACATCGGCTGATTACTTTCAGGGAAGACGTTTGCATGGCATTTCGCGCCTTGACCCCGCTCGCACTCGCGGCGGTTACCTTGCTGTCCGGTTGTTCGATGTTTCGCAGCTATGACACCGAGCTGCAGGCCACCAACCAACAGTTGACCACCGGCAATGTCGACGGCGCCCTGACGCTGTTGGAAAAGAACAACACCGGCGAAGACAAAGACCTGCTCTATTTCTTTGAAAAGGGCGAGTTGTTGCGGGCCAAGGGTGACCTCACCGGCAGCCAGACCGCCTGGCGCAGTGCCGACCTGCAAGTCTACAAGTGGGAAGAGTCGGTCAAGTTCGACAGCGAGAAGTACCTCACCCAGTTCGGCAGTTTCATGGTCAACGACAAAGTGCGTCGCTACGAAGGCTATGACTATGAAAAAGTCATGCTGACCACCCAGATGGCCTTGAACCTGCTGGCCCTGAATGACTTCGACGGCGCCCGCACCGAGATCAAGAAGACCCACGAACGCGAAGCCGTGATCGCCGACCTGCGCGACAAGGAATACCTCAAGCGCGAAAACGAAGCCGAGCGCCAAGGCATCACCACCCAGATCAAAGACCTGCGCGGCTACCCGGTTGAAGCCCTGAATGCGCCGGACGTGGTCGGCCTGAAAAACAGCTACCAGAGTGCGTTCAGCCATTACCTGGCAGGCTTTGTCTACGAAGCGCTTGGCGAAAGAGACCTGGCGGCGCCCGGCTATCGCAAGGCCGCCGAGCTACGGCCCAACACGCCATTGCTGGAGCAAGCGTTACTGGACCTGGATAAATCCAAGATAGGCGCCGATGAAACCGACATGCTAATCGTCGTCCAGAGCGGCCTGGCACCGGCGCGTGATTCGATCCGCCTGCCACTGCCGATCCCGATCAATGGCAACCTGGTAATCACCCCGCTGTCGTTCCCGGTGATCAAGGCCGATAGCGCCACGGCGACCTTTGCCCAGATCGGCGTAGACGGCAAGCAACAGAACCTCACCGTACTCAACAGCACCACGGCCATGTCGCGCCGCGCCCTGCGTGACGACATGCCGGGGATCATTCTGCGCACCACGGTGCGTGCGGTCAGCCGTGGCATTGCGCAAAACAATCTGAACAAGACCAACCCGATGGCAGGCCTGGTGCTGGGCATCGCCTCGGCCGTGACCGAAGGGGCCGACACCCGCACCTGGCGCACCCTGCCGGACATGACCCAAGTGACGCGCCTGCGCCTCAAGCACGGCGAACACCAGGTCAGCCTGCCCAACGCCTTGGGCGGCACGCTGGTAACGGTCAAGGCCGACCAGCGCTATCAGGTGATCACCCTGCGGGTGGTCGGCAACCAAGTATTCGCCGGCGGCCTGGCCGCCCACGTGGTGCCGAGCACTGCCACGCAGGCCATCGCCCTCAAACAACCTTAAGGAGCACGCTATGCGTCATTTCATTCTCGGCGCCCTGGCGCTGATCCTGCTCGCTGGCTGCGCCACCCCGCCGCCACCGGAGCCCGGCAGCGCCGCCAGCAAAATCGTGGTGATGGGCAAGTTCAAAGGCATCGCCGTCGGCGCCATTCGTGTGGCCCGCGAAAACGGCTTCCTCACCGCCAAGGTGCAGTTGAGCAACATCACCAGCAGCAACCAGATGATGTATTACCGCTTCGCCTGGCTGGGTGCCGATGGCTTCCCGGTGGGCGATGAAGAAACCTGGAAAGTGCTGAACCTGTACGCCAACCAGGCGACCTTCCTGCCGGCAATTGCCAATTTGCCCCAGGCGGCGGACTTCCGTCTTGAAGTGAAAACCCCTTGAGCCGCAGCTCCATCCGTATTCAGAGAGAGTTCCCCATGTTTGCACGCTTCTCGATCATCGCCGTCGTCGCCCTTCTGGCCAGCGGCTGCTCCAACACCTCGCCGGTACTCGGTGGCAAGAACATCAGCTATGGCGACACCAAAGCCGTGGAACTGGTGACCAACGAGTTCGGCTCCACCGACCTGCAGATGATCGCCGAAAGCATGACCCGCTCCCTGGCCCAGTCCGGCATCCTGCAAGGCCGCCCGGTGGTGCAGGTGTATGACGTGAAGAACAAGACCAGCGAGTACATCGACACCCGCGAGATCACCACGTCGATCAAGACCCAGTTGATGAAGACCGGCACCGCGCGTTTCGCCAGCGACAACACCGACATGCAAAGCCAGGTCGACCAGCTCAAGCTGCAGAACCAGAGCGGTTTGTACAAGAAGTCCACGGTCAGCAAGACCGGCAACATGGTCGCCGCCAAGTACCGCCTGGAAGGCTCGATCAGCTCCATCGTCAAGCGCAGCTCGGACTACAAGGACGTCTTCTACAAGTTCAGCCTGCAGCTGATCGACGTCGAGAGCGGCCTGGCCGAATGGATGGACGAGAAAGAAATCCGCAAAACCACGGAGCGCTAAACAATGCGTGCATGGATCGGCATGATCGGCCTGTTGTGCGCCTTTGGCGCCTCGGCCGCCCCGAAGATCGCGGTAACCGACCTGGCCTATGAGGCGCAGGTTGAGGAGTACATCCACGCGGTGTCGGCCAGCAATAACTTCCAGGCCAGCGCTTACCACGCCAGTGGCGCGTCGAACTACAGCGAGTATGAGAGCCGCACCCGCTATATCGAACAAACCGAGCTGCGTAAATTCAGCGGTGATATCAAGGGCGAGATTCTCAAGTCGCACCAGTTCCAACTGGTGCAAGGCACGCCCTATACGGCCGATGCGAAGGGCGACGTGTATGACGTGATCAAGCGCATCAAGGCCGGCAACTTCAAGGGCGCGGACTACGTGCTGTTCGGCACGCTGTCAGACATCGACTTCACCCAGGACATCAACGCCCTGGACCACACCAATAGCTATTCGGCCGTGCTCGGCCTGACGCTGGTGGCAGACTTCAGCCTGATCAATACGCGCACCTTCGAGATCACCTCGGCGTTTACCGCCATGGGCGAAGGCCAGGACACCAAGCTGGTGAACAGCCGTGATGCGCGCGTGAGCCTGAACCGGCCACGGGTGGTGAAGGAAGTGTCGAAAGCCTTGGGTGAGGATGTGGCACGCCAGCTGGCGGAGCAGTTGGGTGGCGGGTATCAAGACCCGGGCCAGCCTGCGTTGCGCAATAACCTGCCAAGGGATGAAGCGCCGAAGATCTTGCGCTGAGCCCAGACGGTCCGGCTTGCACCTATCAATGTGGGAGCTGGCTTGCCTGCGATGCGAGCACCACGGTGTAACTGATACACCGCGGTGATGCTATCGCAGGCAAGCCAGCTCCCACATTTTTTATCTGGTTTCGTCAGTTACGCCGTTGCGCGATGCAAGCTGGCGAGAAACCCCGCAGCCCCAACAAACAACCCGGCAAACGTGCGGTTCATGCGTTTTTGCTGCTTAGGCGTACGCAACAGGCGCAAGACCTTCGACGCCAGCCCCGTGTAACCCGCCATCACGATCATATCGACGCTGATCATGGTCGCGCCCAGGATCAGGTATTGGGTCAGCAGCGGCGCGTGCGGGTTCACGAACTGCGGCAGCACCGCCAGCATGAACACCAGGGCTTTAGGGTTGCTCGCATTGACCAGGAAACCTCGAAACATCATCGCCAGCGGCTTGCCGATCGGGCGAATCGCCGCGTCGTCGCTCATGTCCATGGGCAGGGCACGCCATTGCTTGATCGCCAGGTACACCAGGTACGCCACGCCAAACCATTTGATCGCATAGAACGCATTGGAAGACGCCGCCAGAATGGCACCGAGGCCGCCCGCGACCACGGCAATTTGCATCGCCAGGCCCAGTTGCAGGCCAATGGCATTCCAGTAACCGCGCAGGAAACCGTATTGCAGGCCGCTGGACATCGAAGCGATGGCACCGGCGCCGGGGGAAAGGGAAATGATCCAACTGGCCACGAAGAAGGCCAGCCATGTGTCGAGTGCCATTACACACCTCAGGGGTCGAGTTAGCGGTTGTACCTAAAGCTAACTCCACCGCCCAAAGGCTGGCTATCTATTTTTAAGGCGGCCGAGGTTAACGGTCGCCCGGAAACATATGGGCGCCGGGCCAACGCCGCACCGAGCGCTGGAAGAACAAGCTGTTAGGCACCTGCACCATCGCACTGTCGGTGCCTGCTTCTTCGACTTCGATCAGCGTGGTGTAAAGCAGGTTGATCGCCACGACCCGGCCTTTTACGCCGGGTTTGTCGACGGTATCCACCAGCTCGACGATGTCACCGAGGCGGAAGGGCCCGACAGTGAAAATCAGAATGGCGCACAACAGGTTGGACAACACCGACCACATGGCGAAGAACGCCACGGCAGCCACCGCGACAAACCCCGACAGCGCCGTCCACAACACCGTGGCGGACACACCGAGGCGGCCCAGCACGAAGATCAGCGCGCTGCCCATGATCAGCCAGCGCAAGCCGCCGCGCAGAGGCATCAGCAGTTGCGGCGGGAATGGGTAGCGCTCACCCAGGCGAGTGAGGCCTTTGGCGACGAAGCGTTGGGCGAGGTAGCCGGCCAGCAGGATCAGCAGGATTTGCACGCCGACCCACGCAGGCTCGACCCACTGTGTCGGCAACGGCAGCTGCAGCGCTTCCATCAGGACAGCGCCTCCAGCTCCGCTTGCAGGCTTTCGAGCAGTTCGAGGGCTTCCATCCAGATTTCCTCCAACTGGCCTTCACGCACCTTGAGCTTGGCCTGTTCGGCCAGCAGGTCGCGCAGCTCGTCCTTGCGCGCCGCCTCGTACACGGCGCTGTCGCCCAGGCTGGTTTCGATCTTGGCCAGGCGCTCGTGCACCTTGCCCAGCTCGGCTTCCAGCTTATCGGCTTCGCGCTTGTGCGGCGCCAACTGCTGGCGCAGGGCGGCGGCGGCTTGGCGCTGGGCTTTTTTGTCGGTTTTGTCCGGGTTGACCGGCGTGTTGCTGGCCGGCGCGTTGCGCAGGCGGTAATCCGTCAGCCAGCGCGCGTAGTCGTCCAGGTCGCCGTCGAACTCTTCGACTTTGCCGTCAGCCACCAGCAGGAAGTTATCGGTGGTGCTCTTGAGCAAGTGGCGGTCGTGAGACACCACCAACACCGCACCGCTGAATTCCTGCAGGGCCATGGTCAGCGCCAGGCGCATTTCCAGGTCCAGGTGGTTGGTCGGTTCGTCGAGCAGCAGCAGGTTCGGGCGGTCCCAGGCGATCAACGCCAGGGCCAGTCGGGCCTTTTCGCCACCGGAGAAATTCAGCACCGGCTCATCAATACGCGCGCCACGGAAGTCGAAACCGCCGAGGAAGTCGCGCAAGGTTTGCTCGCGCTCGGTCGGCGCCAGGCGTTGCAGGTGCAGCAGCGGACTGGCCTTGGCGTCGAGGGAGTCCAGCTGGTGCTGGGCGAAGTAACCCACCACCAGATTCTCGCCACGGGTCAGGCGACCGGCCAGCGGCTGCAATTCACCCGACAGGTTCTTGATCAGCGTCGACTTGCCCGCGCCGTTAGGGCCGAGCAAACCAATGCGCGCACCCGGCGTGAGCTGCAGCTTGACCTTCTCCAGGATGGTTTTGTCGCCGTAACCCAGGCGTGCATCCGACATATCCAGCAACGGGCTTGAGATCTTGACCGACTCGCGGAACACAAAGTCGAACGGCGAATCGACGTGGGCTGCCGACAGCTCTTCCATGCGCTCCAACGCTTTGATGCGGCTCTGGGCCTGGCGCGCCTTGGTGGCCTGGGCCTTGAACCGGGCGATGTAGCTTTCCATGTGCGCACGTTGCGCCTGCTGCTTCTCGAAAGCCTGTTGCTGCTGGGCCAGACGCTCGGCACGCGCACGTTCGAATGCGGTGTAGCCGCCACGGTAGAGCGTGATTTTCTTTTGTTCGACGTGGGCAATGTTGTCGACCACGGCGTCAAGGAAATCCCGGTCGTGGGAAATCAGCAGCAAGGTGCCCTGGTAGCTCTTGAGGAAATCTTCCAGCCACAGGATCGCATCGAGGTCCAAGTGGTTGGTCGGTTCGTCGAGCAGCAACAAGTCCGACGGGCACATCAGCGCCTGGGCCAGGTTCAGGCGCATACGCCAGCCACCGGAAAAGTCGGCGACCGGGCGATCCATCTGCTCGTTGGTAAAACCAAGACCGGCCAGCATCTTGCGGGCGCGGGCGTCGGCGGTGTAGCCGTCGGCACTGTCGAGTTCCGAGTGCAAGCGGGCCTGGGCGGCACCGTCCTGGGCTTTCTCGGCCTCGGCGAGGTCGTGTTGCACCTGGCGCAAGCGCAGGTCGCCATCGAGCACGTAGTCGATGGCGATGCGGTCCAGGGTGTCGATCTCCTGGCGCATATGGGCGATGCGCCAGTCCGCCGGCAGCAGGCAGTCCCCGGAATCCGGGGTCAGTTCACCCAGCAACAGGGCGAACAACGTGGATTTGCCGGCGCCGTTGGCACCGATCAGGCCGGCTTTGTGACCGGCGTGCAGGGTCAGCTCGGCGTCTTCAAGAAGACGTTGCGGGCCACGCTGTAATGTTAGGCTTTGAAGTCGGATCATAATGGCGGCGGAGTCTACCAGCTTCGTTCGCCGCTGGCTTGGGTGTGAATATGTGCGCTGACCTGTGGAGCTTTGCCCTCTCGACTTACGCCCGCTCAGGGTGCGAGGCCGCTTGCCTGCGCTTGCAGGCACAAGGGGCGGATGTGTGCCTGTTGCTCTGTGGCGCCTGGCTGGAGCAGCGCGGTGTGGCGTCGACAGCCGAACGCGTGCAGGCGCTGCAGCACATTGCGCAGCCATGGCAGACAAACGTGGTCGAACCCTTACGGCAGGTGCGTATGCAGTGGCGAGCCATGGCGCAGCAGGATGCGCAATTGGCGGCGTTACGCGAACGGGTCAAAGCCATGGAGCTGGAGGCTGAACGGCAGTTGCTGATGCGCCTGGAAGCGCTGGCACAAGCATGGCCGATCGGAGAAAGCGAGGGTCAACAAGAATGGCTTGAAGGCTTGGCGACCGAAGCCGCCAACCTTGACCGCGACGCGCTGCAGTCGCTGCGCGTCGTGGCCACCGGCACTTAGGAAGCGCTGGTTGGGGTGGTGCTTGGCGCTACCGGTGCAGCGGTGCTGCTGGCCGATGCGGTTGGAGCGGTGGACGCTGCCGGGGTAGCAGCCGGAGCTGCTGGGGTTGCTGGCTTGGCCGGTGCAGGCTTGGCGGCAGCAGGTTTGGCAGCTGGCTTAGCGGCTGGTTTCGCAGCTGCAGGTTTAGCGGCTGGCTTGGCGGCTGGTTTTGCAGCAGCAGGTTTAGCGGCTGGCTTGGCAGCTGGTTTTGCAGCAGCAGGTTTAGCGGCTGGCTTGGCAGCTGGTTTTGCAGCAGCAGTTTTAGCGGCTGGCTTGGCAGCTGGTTTTGCAGCAGCAGGTTTAGCGGCTGGCTTGGCAGCTGGTTTTGCAGCAGCAGTTTTAGCAGCTGGCTTGGCAGCTGGTTTTGCAGCAGCAGTTTTAGCGGCTGGCTTGGCGGCTGGTTTTGCGGCAGCGGTTTTAGCAGCTGGCTTGGCGGCTGGTTTCGCAGCAGCGGTTTTAGCAGCTGGCTTGGCGGCTGGCTTTGCAGCAGCGGTTTTAGCCGCTGGCTTGGCGGCTGGTTTCGCAGCAGCGGTTTTAGCAGCTGGCTTGGCGGCTGGTTTTGCAGCAGCAGTTTTGGCAGCTGGCTTGGCGGCTGGTTTTGCAGCAGCGGTTTTAGCAGCTGGCTTGGCGGCTGGTTTTGCAGCAGCGGTTTTAGCAGCTGGCTTGGCGGCTGGTTTTGCAGCAGCGGTTTTAGCAGCTGGCTTGGCGGCTGGTTTCGCAGCAGCGGTTTTAGCAGCTGGCTTGGCGGCTGGTTTCGCAGCAGCGGTTTTAGCAGCTGGCTTGGCGGCTGGTTTCGCAGCAGCGGTTTTAGCAGCTGGCTTGGCAGCAGCTTTTGCCGGCGTACGAGCGCCCAACACTTTAGCCACGGCTTCTTTCACACGACCAACGCCCTGGGCCAGTTTCAGGCTTTCCTGAGCATCTTTTTTGAGTTGGGAAATGTACGTGCGGGTTTCAGCTTGACGATCCTTGAGGGCGTCGAGCAGGTCCTCAAGTTCTTTGACGGCGCCTTTGGCTTTGGCTTGAGCCTTGGCCTTGCCGGCAGTAGCGGCGTCTTGCAGTTTGGTGCGGGATTTGTGCAGCTTTTCTTGCGCTTTACCGCGTTGTTTTTCCAGTTTGGCGAGCAGTTTTTCTGCATCGGCCAAGGCTTGGGAACACGCGCTTTCCAGATGTTCGAGCAAGCTGCCCGAAAGTTGTTGGAGTAAATGCAACGGGGTATTTACAGGCTTCTGTTTGGCCGACATGGTTTACCTCCTGGCTGACGTGGGTGCGGCTCATACTAGCCCTCTGCTCTTACCGCCGCTAGGGCATGTTGACAGTATCGTTTGCCTTGCGTTGCACCGTGAGTAAATTCTTATCGATATAACAAAAAACTGCGGCACTTTTTGCGCGCTCACGCTGGCATAATCCGTCGCACTTTCGGCGGGAGAATGCTTATGTCGCGTTACCTTTTTCTAGTGCTTGGCTTGGCAGTTTGCGCGGCCAATGCGGGTGAACAATCGCCGCCAAAAACCATTACCCAAGACCCACACGACCTTGCCTACAGCCTGGGTGCGAGCCTCGGCGAACGCTTGCGCCAAGAGGTTCCCGACCTGCAGATCCTGGCCCTGATCGACGGCCTCAAACAAGCCTATCAGGGCAAGCCACTGGCGCTGGATAACGCACGCATCGAACAAATCCTCGCCGAGCACGAAGCACAAAACGCAGCCGACGCGCAGGCACCGCAAAGCGAAAAAGCACTGGCTGCCGAGCAACGATTTTTAGCCAAGGAAAAAGCCGCAAGCGGCGTGCGTGAACTCGCGGATGGCATCCTGCTCACGGAGTTGAAGCCTGGCAGCGGCAGCAAGCCGCTGGCCAGTGATGAAGTGCAAGTGATCTACGTGGGGCGGTTACCCGACGGGACCGTCTTCGATAAGAGCGCGCAACCACAATGGTTTCGCCTGGACAGCGTGATCAGTGGCTGGAGCAGCGCCCTGCAACAAATGCCGGTAGGCGCCAAATGGCGGCTGGTGATTCCCTCGGCCCAAGCCTACGGCGCCGACGGTGCGGGCGAGTTGATCCCGCCGTATACGCCGCTGGTGTTCGAGATCGAATTGCTCGGCACCCGCCATTGACCCAATAAAAAACGGTGCGCAATGCGCACCGTTTTTATCTCGCCGTAAAAGGTCAGGCCTGGGTGGCCGCCTCTTCCTTATGGGCGTTGTGCAGCACTTCGATCAGGCAGTCTTCCAGTTCGAAACGCTCGTGTAGCAATCCACCCAGCTCTTTGAATTTTTCAGCAACACATTTGCCGGCATCACACAGGTCGGTGAAGGCCAATAAATTCTCGGTGATCACATCAATGCGCGGGTAAATGGTCTCGGCCAGGTCCAGACCCCGCTGATCATCAAAAGCTTGCGCCTCCTTGGTCAGTTGCTCGTAGACACCGAAATGGCCGGCAGACACGTAGTCCACCAGCACACCACAGAAATCCTGCAATGACTCGCGATTCTCAGCCAATGCCTCAGGCTTGGCGCCGAGAGCATCAAAGGCCCGAACCAGTTCGTGACGTGCCTTCAACCAGCTGTCGATCAGCTTGTGCACCCCACCCCAGCGTTCCTGAGCATTCTGACAACTTTCCAGCATGATGATCTCTCTTCCCTATAGGGGGCGCTGCCGCTCTGTGCCCGCGCAACACTTCAAGGATAAAGCGGCAGCCGGACAAGGCCGCATCTGACAAACGGTTTCGATAATGCGTGCGGGCCAGATTATGCCCGCATGACTATGGCTTCAAGGTACGCAGGAGAGAAAGTTCATACAAGTGTTTAATCCCCTCCTACAAACTGCGACGCGCTTTTAGTGCCTTGCAAGGCCCAAGCGGCGGCTCAATAACAGCGGTGAAAACTGCACGATGCCCAGGATCAGCATCGCCATGAAGAACAACAAGCTCCACTCCGGAAGGCTCAGGTCAAACAGTGTCCAGTTGAGCTCCACGCAATCGACAGTGCCTTTGACGGTCAATTGCAGCGCCTGCCAGAGCGACAGATTTTCGATCATGTATTGCAGGCTCGGCCAGCAATCGGTGGCCTGCTCGGGCGCGGCATTTTGTAGCAGTACCTGACGCACGGCAGTGATGGCGCCGAGCAACGCACAACCCATGCTGGCCAGCCCATAAAGGTAGGCCGCAGAGCGTTTTGGGCTGTGAAACGCAGCAATCAGATTGATCAGCGTAAAGGCTGCCAGAAAGATGCGTTGCACCTGGCAAAGGAAACACGGACGGAGCAGCGCGCCATACTCAAGATAAAAAGACGCACCCAACGTCAGCGCACCTGCCATGAACGCCAGGAGAAACAAGGAGCGTGAAGGGGCCAAAGACATTGTTATCCGTACCGCAAGAGATAGGCCGTTACGGTAGAGGAAAGGCCTGGCTCCTTTCAATACGCGCCAGAGCAGACTATTCCGCGAGAACACAGGGATATGCCGTCAGAACCTGGATGACTTCGAGCAGCCAACAGTAGGAATTTATTACGTAGCGCTCTAGACCCAGCGTTTACACAGTAACGGAGGGTTGGTCCTCAGATGCGTCTGAGCCAACCCTCGCACTTTTTCCTACTTCAAACTCGTGCAGGAACGGGTAACGGTGAGGCCAGCAAACGGCTGTCCAACAGGCCCAGGCCTTCCTGGAACAATTGGTTGCTGCGCTCGGTGTCGCCCAATTGAGCCAGTAGACGCGCCAGCTCAGCACAGGCCTCAGGATTGCGCTGCGCCTGCAGGCTGCTTTCCAAGTAGTCCCGCGCCTTGCCCCACAAACTGTTTTGCAGACACAGGCGACCCAGGGTCAGCAGCAAGCTGGCATCACCCGGATGATCCTTCAGCCAGCCCTCGGCAAATTTCAATTGCCGGGCTGGGTCTGCGCCACGCAGCAAACCGTAAAGCCGGATCAGATGGCTGTCATAACCGCGCTTGATCGCGCTACGCAGTGCTTCTTCGGCCTTGGCATCGGCACCCAATCGACGCAGTTGCTCAGCGTACGCCAGCACCAGTTGCGGCTCCTGGCGCTGGGCGGACGTCAGTTGCTCCCAAGCCCGGTCCAGAGATTGCAAACCGGCTTCGCCTTGCTCTTCACGCAGGGCAGCCAAACCCAGGTTTTCACCCCAGGCACGGCGTTCCAGCTCGGCCAGCTCGCTGGCGGGCAAGACCTTGTCCTTACGCAGCTCCGGCAGCAAGCGAATCACTGACGACCAGTCGCCGCGCTGTTGATGCAGGCGCTGCAACTGGCGCAAGACTTGTGGGTTATGGGGGTGACGCTCGTGCATCGCCTGCAGGGTGACCAAGGCACCGTCAGTATCGCCACGGTCCATCTGCAATTGCGCATGACTCAGGGCGACAGCCAGTTCAGCCTGGGGTTGGCGCTCCAGGGCGCGCTCCAGCAAGCCATCAGACTCTTCATAACGGCCCTGCTCATTGGCCGCACGTGCTGCGCCGAGGTAGTACAACAATGGCTGGCGCTCGGCTTCGGCCGCGCGGTGCAGGTGGCGTTCGGCGCTGGCCCAGCGGCCTTCGGCGAGGTCCATCTGGCCCTGCTCGATTGCAATTTGTACCCGACGGCTACGGTTACGCCGCGACCACGGGTTGACCACGCCACCGGAGGTGGTGACCAGGCTAATCAGCACACGGATCAGGTAGATCGCCAAGCCGACGGCAAACACCGCCACCAGTGTGGCCCACAGGCTCGACTCGTAATGCAGCACATGCGGATAGGTCACCAGCACGTAGCCGGTGTGCTTGGAAATGCCCACGGCCAGTGCCAGGGCGATGGCAATTGCCAGCACCAGGATCACATAGAAACGCTTCATCAGCTCTACTCCTTGGTCGCCGGCGAACCCGCCGACGCCTTGGCTTCATCGGCAGACAGATGACGGCGTTCAAGGTAGGCCTGCACGGCCGCCAAACTGGTAGCCAGGTCCGGCGTGACCACCGAAACGGCCTTGGGCTCAAGCTCGGCAATACGCGCCAGCATCGCCTTGCTCTGCGGGTTGTCCTGGTTGAAGTTGTCCTGCAGCACGCTGCGCGCTTCACCCAACGACCGGCTGTACACCGCCGTTTCACCATTGAGCGCTGCCCATTGTGCCTGCTCCAAAGCCAGGCTCAGGGCCAGGCGCACCTGGTTCAAGCCTTGGCCGGCGAGCAGCGGGCGAATGTTGTCGTCTGGGTTGAAGTCGATGCGGAAGTAGCGGGAAATCTGCTCCCACCATTGGCGCCAGCGGCTGTCTGTATCAGTGCTCGGACGCCCTTGGGCAGCCGGCTCGGTGAGCTGGTATTCCGGCGCGATAGCCGCCAATTGCACGACCTGATCACGCAAGGCCGCCAGTTGCAGGTACAGCCCGGTGCGGTCCGGCTGCTCGGTACTGCGCAGCGCGGCGAGGCTCTTGGCCAGCTGCTCACGCGCGGCATAGGAACCCGGATCGCTCTGCTCGCGCAGAATTTCGTCGGCGCCCTGGACCAGCGCTTGAGCACTGTTGATGTCCTGCAGGGCCGACAAGCGCAAGCTGGCCAGGCGGATCAAGTGCTCGGCTTCGGCCAGGCGCCAGTCCTGGCGGCTGGCACCCAGCACGGTCTCCAGACGCTGGCTGAGGCGCTGCTGATCCCCCTGCAACTGCGCGACCAGACGGCGACGCTCCTCCAGCTCATCGGCTGCAGGCAACTGCGCCAGGCGAGCGCTCAGCTGTTGCTGGCTCTGCTTGAGTGACTGGGCTTGATCATCGAGGGTCTGCACCTGGCCCAGCTGTTGCTGGCTGCTGGCTTGCAGGGCGCGGACCTGCCAGATGCCCCAACCACCGGCGGCAACACCGGCGGCACCGAGCAACAAGGCTACGATTGCCAGGCCATTGCCACGGCGTGGCGCGGTGACAGGTGACTCAGCCGGCGCATCAAGTACGGGCTGGGCTTCATCTTTAGGCAAGGCTGTTTCGCTCACGTATCCGTCCTTTGCGTATCAGAGAGTGGGCGCGGCATGCCTCATAAGGCACCCCTGCGTAACGCCACTAACAAAGCCGCGGCACTCGCGCCGCGACAATCCACAACTTTTCCTGCGCCAGCGGCCCGCGCCATTTCACAAACCCGCGGGCTGGGCACGAACAACGGCAGCTGCGCCACCTCTGGCCAATCTGCGCCGGCCAAGGCTTGCAGGTGCAAAAAACCCTGCCCACTGCTGACCACTACGCCATTCAAGCGTTCCAACTGGATGCGTTGCATCAGCACCCCGGCGTCGTAAACCGGTAGAAAACGACGATACAACTCCAGGTAGTCGACACTAGCACCTTGCTCGCGTAAACGCTCAGCCAGCAGCTCCCTTCCACCCTCGCCACGCAGGATCAGCACCCGAGCACCGGGGCGTGCGATAGCCTCGCGCAAGGCCGGCAATGCAAGCAAGGCCTCGCTGTCGTCGCCGGTTGGTGGACAGTGAACGTTGAGGCCGTGGTCGGCCAGTACCTGCGCAGTGCCGGCGCCGACGCTGAACCAAGGCAACTGCGTCCACGGCTTCCCCAAGTGGTGCAAGGCAAGTCGCGCAGCAGGTTTGCTGACCACAATGACCGCGCTGTAACAGCCCAGGTCACGAAAGACCGCCTGTTGCTTGGCCGTCACCGGCAAGGCTTCGATGTCCAGCAGCGGCAGGCTACTGCTGAAAATGCCAGCCTCGGACAACGTCGCGGCCAGGGCCAGTGATTCCTCGGCAGGCCGCGTCAGCAGCACACGCCAGTCGGTCACTGCGGGCCAGCCTCGCCGTAGACTTTCTGCAAAATGGCGCCAGCGCCTTTTTCCAGCAGTTCCTCTGCCACCTGAATACCCAGCGCAGTGGCATCCCGCTGTGGCCCGCGCACCTCGGCGGTGAGCAGCGTGCCACCTGCCGGGTCGCCGACCAGGCCACGCAGCCAAAGGTTTTCGCCTTCGAGCACGGCGTAGCAGGCGATCGGCACCTGGCAACCACCGTTGAGGTGTTTGTTCAGGGCACGTTCGGCCGTCACACGGATCTCGGTGTCTTGATGATCAAGGGGTTTGAGCAGGGCGTGAATCTCGCTGTCGGCGGTGCGGCATTCAATGCCCACAGCGCCCTGCCCACCTGCGGGCAAGCTGTCTTCGACGCTGATGGCCGAGGTGATTCGGTCTTCGAACCCCAGGCGAATCAGACCGGCCGCCGCGAGGATAATCGCGTCATACTCGCCGGCATCCAGCTTGGCCAGGCGCGTGTTGACGTTGCCGCGCAGAAAGCGAATCTGCAAGTCAGGGCGACGGGTCAGCAACTGCGCCTGGCGACGCAGGCTTGAGGTGCCGACGATACTGCCCAGGGGCAGCTCATCCAGCGATGCGTAAGTGTTGGAAACGAAGGCATCGCGCGGGTCTTCGCGCTCGCAGATGCAATACAGGCCCAGGCCTTCGGGGAAGTCCATCGGCACGTCTTTCATCGAATGCACGGCGATGTCGGCTTCGTTTTCCAGCAGCGCGGTTTCCAGTTCCTTGACGAACAAACCCTTGCCGCCAATCTTCGACAATGGCGAGTCCAGCAGCTTGTCGCCGCGACTGACCATGGGCACAAGAGAGACTTTGAGACCCGGATGGGCCTGCTCAAGGCGTGCTTTGACGTATTCGGCCTGCCACAAGGCCAGGGCGCTTTTACGGGTGGCGATGCGGATTTCGCGAGAGGACATGGATCAATCCGTACTGAATAGATACGGCAGATAATAACAGCTCAGGCAAATACGCTTTGATTTGAATCAGCAAGTGCGGGGCCTCCCTGGCCGCATCGCACCGGGATAAAGCATGCAGGCCTCGCCAAAGCCCTTGGGCTAAAGCTGCTGCATCATCTTGCGTACACCGGCGACATGGCGTCGGCTGACGATCAAGGCGTCGCCGTTAAGCCCTTTCAGGAACAACTGAAAGTGCCCAAGGGGGGTGCGCTGCAGGCGCTCTATTCGCTCGCGGGCTACCAGCGCGTTGCGGTGGATACGCACAAAGCGGTCGCCGAATTCATCCTCAAGGGCCTTGAGCGGCTCATCGAGCAGGACTTCGCCAGTCTCGTGACGCAGGGTCACGTACTTGTGGTCGGCGATAAAGTAGACCACCTGATTCAGGGGGATCAGCTCGATACCTTTACGGGTCCGTGCGCTGATATGGCTACGCGGCCCGTTGCCACTCTGCGCCGCTGGCTGGGTCAGCGCGGCGAGTTGGACGCGGTTGGGGCGCTCGGCCTTTTTCAGGGCCTTGAGCAGCGCCTCGGCGGTTACTGGCTTGGCGACAAAGCTGACACCGCTGTCTTCGAGTGTTTGCGCAGAAAACTCTTCTTGAGCTGCGCATAACACCACGGCAGGTGGCGACTCTCGCTCGCTAAGGCGGGCGGCCACTTGCAAGCCATCAAGGCCCGGCAGGCGAATATCGAGCAACACCACATCTGGCTTGAGGCTGTCGATCAGCGTCAACGCCTCCTCGCCGTTGGTGGCGCTCGGTTCAAGGACTGTATAACCCTCGAGTTCACTGACCAAACGGCTCAGTCGCTCGCGGGCTTGGGGTTCGTCATCAACGATCAGGACATTCATATTGCGCTGGATTCCTGCGTGAGTCTCGCACAAGGATAGCGTAGACAGGTGCGGTGACTTGCGTCACAGCGATCCACGCTAAGACTAGCGCGAGCGGCAAAAAGTGCCCCGGCAGCGGCACCCATATTTACCCGGACCTGTTCAATTGCGCCCAAGACCTGCTGCCTTCGGGCATCGTCGTAGGGTTTGCTGATACACAATCCGAATACCCCCCTTTTTAAATGGATAGTCAGGCTATGACCGCATCACCCGACTTTGGTGCATTCACCCTCTATCAGTGCAACTGTAGACGCTCGCTGAGACGATATTGCTCAATCGTCAAATATCGTTTCAATTAAGGCCTGTCTCCAGTCTCTTCCCGGACGCGTTCGGCGGCAAGGCACTTAGCCATCCTTCGCACAAATAAAAATGCCGACCACCCGCAGCACCGCCTCCACGGGCAACCCTGTTATTATCGGCGGCACACCTCCACGCCTCTTTTAAGCAGATCACGAGCGAATCCATGAGCACCGACAAGACCAACCAGTCCTGGGGCGGCCGCTTCAGTGAACCCGTCGACGCCTTCGTCGCGCGCTTCACCGCCTCCGTCACTTTCGACCAGCGCCTGTACCGCCACGACATCATGGGCTCGATCGCCCACGCCACAATGCTGGCCAAGGTCGGCGTGCTGACCGACGCCGAGCGCGACAGCATCATCGATGGCCTGACCACCATTCGCGGTGAGATCGAGGCCGGCACGTTCGACTGGCGCGTCGACCTGGAAGACGTGCACATGAATATCGAGGCCCGCCTCACCGATCGCATCGGTGTGACCGGCAAAAAACTGCACACCGGCCGCAGCCGTAACGACCAGGTAGCCACCGATATCCGCCTGTGGCTGCGTGACGAAATCGACCTGATCCTGGCCGAAATCACCCGCCTGCAAAAAGGTCTGCTGGAGCAGGCCGAGCGTGAGTCCGGCACCATCATGCCCGGCTTCACCCACTTGCAAACCGCACAGCCTGTGACCTTCGGCCACCACCTGCTGGCCTGGTTCGAAATGCTCAGCCGTGACTACGAGCGCCTGGTGGATTGCCGCAAGCGCGCCAACCGCATGCCGTTGGGCAGCGCCGCGCTGGCTGGCACCACTTACCCGATCGACCGCGAGTACACCGCACAACTGCTGGGCTTTGACGCTGTAGGCGGCAACTCCCTGGACGGCGTATCCGACCGCGACTTCGCCATCGAATTCTGCGCCGCCGCCAGCATTGCGATGATGCACTTGTCGCGTTTCTCCGAAGAACTGGTGCTGTGGACCAGCGCGCAATTCCAGTTCATCGACCTGCCGGACCGCTTCTGCACCGGCAGCTCGATCATGCCGCAAAAGAAAAACCCCGACGTGCCGGAATTGGTACGTGGCAAAAGCGGCCGTGTATTCGGTGCGCTGATGGGCCTGCTGACCTTGATGAAAGGCCAGCCGTTGGCTTACAACAAAGACAACCAGGAAGACAAAGAGCCGCTGTTCGACGCCGCCGACACGTTGCGCGATTCGTTGCGTGCGTTTGCCGACATGATCCCGGCGATCAAGCCCAAGCACGCGATCATGCGTGAAGCGGCCTTGCGCGGGTTCTCCACGGCGACCGACCTGGCGGACTACCTGGTGCGCCGTGGCCTGCCGTTCCGTGACTGCCACGAAATCGTCGGCCACGCTGTGAAATACGGCGTGGACACCGGCAAGGACCTGGCGGAAATGAGCCTGGAAGAACTGCGTCGGTTCAGCGACCAGATCGAGCAGGATGTATTCGCCGTGCTGACCCTGGAAGGCTCGGTGAATGCCCGCAACCACGTGGGCGGCACTGCGCCAGCGCAGGTCAAGGCTGCCGTTGTGCGTGGCCAGGAACTGCTCGCCAGCCGCTAAAACATTGTGGCGAGGGAGCTTGCTCCCGCTGGAGTGCGAAGCGCTCCCAAGATTTTGGGGCTGCTGCGCAGCCCAGCGGGAGCAAGCTCCCTCGCCACATAAGCAGTGCTCATTTCTTGGCAGCAATCATCGCCATAAACGCCGGCATCGCCGCTTCCCTGTCCGCCGCCACCTTCTGCGCGTTGGGCATGCCATGCAGTCGCTCCAGCAACGCTTTAGCCTTCGGCAACTCAGCCAGAAAATCCAGGCCAAACAGCTTCTCGCCCACCGCACAGGCGAGGTTAACGCTGTACATGAAATACAGATCGGCAATCGTAAAACTCTCCCCCGCCACATACGGCGCGAACTTGCCGTGCCTGCCTAAAGAGCCGATCCCCAATAGCAACTCGGCCTTGGATTTTTCCTTGATCGCCTCCGGCACCGGCATCCCGAAGAACGCCTCGGCGAAACACGCGCGGGCGGGCAATTCGATGTACAGCTCGATTTCCCTGCACAGCGCCAGCACCTGGGCCCGCTGGAAAGGCTCGGCGGGCAATAGCGAAGGGCCTTCCTGGGTGTGTTCGAGGTACTCGAGGATCACGCTGGTTTCATTGATAAAGCCTTGCTTGACGCCCAGCACCGGCACTTTGCCGCGCGGGCTGACGGCCAGGGCTTGCGGCGTCTGGCCGGCATAAAACGGCACCTCTTCAAACGGCAGGCCTTTCTCCAGCAGCGCCAGTTTGACCATGTTGTAGTAGTTGCTGACCGAAAATCCGTAAAGCTTGAGCATCGCGAATGCCTCCAGGCCGGGTGTGGGGTTGGCTGCAGAAGTTATAGAGCCTCGAACCCGCCCTGACCAGCAGCATCACCCACCTGAATGGGCGTAGACTGGCGCCCTTTCCTTGAGGAGCCTGCCATGAGCGAGCCGACCGATATCGACAACGACGAAGAAGAGTTCACCGAAAACACCCTGATCCAAGCCATCGAAAACCAGATCGAAAGCGACAACCCGCCAGCCGCCAAAGCCACTTTGAATAAACTGACGCTGGTGGGTTACGAGCGCGAAGAGATTCTGAATCTGATGGCTCACGTGTTGGCCGTGGAAATCGACAAGATGTTGGACGAAGACCGCGCTTTCAATACCGAATGGTACGAAACCGCGCTGCGAGCACTGCCTGAACTGCCGCCCGAAAACAACTGAATCGAGCACCTTTTGTGGCCTGGAAGCCTGCTTCCTCGCCACAAACCTGCGCCATATCAAGACCCACGACTTTCTCACTGGACAGCCCGGCAAAGTGCGTTCACCTTATGCCCTGCTAGCCTCTAATAAATTCTTAGAAAGTCTGGAGTCCTTATGTCGTATACCCCTGAGTTGGTTGCCGAACTGGAAATCCTTGCACTCTTCAACCTAAGCAGCTCCCAGGAAGGTCTGAAAGTCCACCAGACCGCCGCTCCCACTGCCATCGCCGCCGCCAAACGCCTGTTCGAGAAAAAATTGATCGACCAGCCGGACGGAGGCTACCTGACCAGCCTTGGCCGGGACGCCGCAGAGCAAGCCCAAACCCTGTTGACCATTCTGACCACCGCCACCACCAAACAAGCTGCCTGATACCTGATACCCGCCCATGGAGTCCGCTCTCTGCGGATTCCGAGGGCGTTGCCGTGGAAGACGCAAAATTCTGACGTCAGAAACCTTTTCCCTCTAAACCTCCTACGCTTCTGGCTGTAAACTCCTACACGGCCGCCCACGTCGGGCTCTGCGAGCCAACGACTTAGAAATGACCCGCACCCATGAAATCCGCCCCGACCTGGACGAAGGCATCGACCGCAAGGTGCTGGCCCAGCTGCGCGCGCGGTTCATGGCGCTCAATGAAGGCCGCATGGCCCGGGCCATCGAAGGGCTGACGCCACGCCAACAAAGCGTGCTGACCCTGTTGCCGCTGTTTTTCCACGTCAATCACCCGCTGCTGCCGGGTTATGTCTCGGGCAGTACGCCGGCTGGGCTGTCGAGTTTCGAGCCCGATGCCCAGGCCCTCACCGAAGCGCAGCGCCTGACCCGTTCGTTTTCCTATAAGCCACGTCATGGCAACCCACCCCGGCCGATCCACGGCCTGTTCCTGATGGGCAGCCTCGGCACCCTGGCCCAGGCGGATCAGAGCGACATGGACGTGTGGGTGTGCCACGCGCCAGACCTCGGTGACACCGAACTGGCCGAACTGCGCAAAAAGTGCCAGTTGCTGGAAGCCTGGGCCCTGACCATGGGCGCGGAGGCGCATTTTTTCCTGATCGAGCCAACGCGCTTTGTATTGGGTGAGCGCGACACCCAACTGAGCTCCGACGACTGCGGCACCACCCAGCATTACCTGCTGCTGGATGAGTTCTACCGCACCGCCATCTGGCTGGCCGGGCGCACACCGATCTGGTGGCTGGTGCCGGTGTACGAAGAAACCCGCTACGCCGAGTTCACCCATACACTGATTTCCAAGCGTTTTATCCGGGCCGACGAAACCCTGGACCTGGGTCACCTGGCCCACATCCCCCCCGGCGAATTCATTGGCGCGGGGCTGTGGCAACTGTTCAAGGGCATCGAGTCACCCTACAAGTCGGTGCTCAAGCTGCTGTTGACCGAGGTCTACGCCAGCGAACACCCGAACGTGCATTGCCTGAGCCTGCGCTTCAAGCGCGCGGTGTTTGCCAACCAAGTGGACCTGGATGAGCTGGACCCCTACATCGTGGTTTACCGCCGCATCGAGGAATACCTTAAGGCGCGCAACGAGCCGGAACGCCTGGAACTGGTAAGGCGCGCGCTGTACCTGAAGGTCAACCGCAAGCTCAGCGCCGGCCAACGCGGCACCAGCTGGCAGCGGTTGTTGCTGGAACGCCTGGCTCATGAATGGGGTTGGGACCAACGCCAGCTGGCCCTGCTGGACAGCCGTAGCCAGTGGAAAGTGCGCCAGGTCGCCTCCGAACGCCGTGCGCTGGTCAGTGAGCTCAATTACAGCTATCGCTTCCTCACTCAGTTCGCCCGCACCGAGCAGACCGCCAGCCTGATCAACAAGCGCGACCTTAACGTGCTGGGCCGGCGCCTGTACGCGGCGTTTGAACGCAAGGCGGGCAAGGTCGAGTTCATCAACCCCGGCATCGCGCCTGATTTGGCCGAAGACACCCTGACCCTGGTGCAATCGCCCAACCGCAAAGAGCCCGGCCAGCACCATTGGGGCCTGTACAACGGCAACCTCACGGCGCTGGAGTGGGAGCACTTCGCGCCAATCAAGCGCAGCCGCGACCTGCTGGAAATGCTCACCTGGTGCCACCGCAACGGCGTGATCGACAGCAGCACCCGCCTGGCGCTGCACCCGGGCGTCAGTGACATGACCGAATTCGAGCTGTTCAACCTGCTGGGCAGCCTGCAACAGACCATCGCCCTGCCCTTGGCCAGCGTCGATGAGGAGCGCCTGTTGCGCTCGGCGGTGCCGGAAGAAGTATTGCTACTGATCAACGTCGGCGTCGACCCGCTCAAGCATCACCGCGACTTGAATATCCTGATGACCACCGAGCGCACCGACTCCTTGAGCTATGCCGGTGTGCGCGACAACCTGGTATTGACCCTGGACCAGGTGACGCTCAACAGCTGGAATGAGGTGCTGGTCAGCCGCTACGACGGCCCCCACGCGCTGCTCGACTGCCTGCGCGACTACCTTAACCAACTGCCGTCGGACCACTTGCCACGCCTGCGGGTGCGCTGCTTCTGTCACAACCGTGCGCAGTTCATTGCCCAGCGCGTAGAGGAAATCTTCGACACCGCGCAGAACCTGCTGCTGGGCCAGGGCAATCACCGCTACCTGCTTCAAGTGCAGCAGCACTATCACGTGATGGAACTGATGCCAGGCCAGGCCACCCATGTGTCACTGCCGACCCAGGATGCCTTGATCGCCTACCTCAGCGAAGAACTGGCCAGTTACAGCCCGCTGCACCTGGACGCCATGGCCCTGGAAGACCATGACCTGGCACTGCTGCTACCGATGGGTCTGGCCGATTGTGTGCAGGTGTTCTATCGGGTCAATGAAGGCTTCGCCGAGCTGTATGTGCTGGATGAGTTCAACGCACTCTGGCAGCAACGCCTGCCGTTTCATGACGAGCAGAGCCTGTTGGCGCCGTTGCAGCGTTTTCTGCAGTCGGTCATCTATCGCCGCGAAGCGCTCTCGCCGCTGGACACGCACCAGCCGTTAGGCGAGGTGCAAACCTTGTACTACCAATTGTTGCCGTCCGGCAGCAATCGCGCACGCGGCATAGAACCTCGCCCCGCACCGCAGAACCCGGCCAATAAGCCGTTTTATGACGTGCAGGCGATTATCGGCAAGGCGGCGCCCGGCCAAGTGGGCATCACCTTGTACTGCAATCAGCGGGAGTTTTGCGAATTGGAGTTTGGCGACCAACTGTTTGCAGTGGTCGCCCAGGAAATCGTCGGGCAGCGCCGGGAACCCGAACGCTACCGCTGCTACATCACCGACCTGGACTTGTCCGGACTACTCGGTGATGTGCAAAGCCCAAGCAACTTGTATCTGCGCTACAAAGCTGAGCTGGAGCTGTCGCTGAATGCGGCGCTGAGCCAGATTTAGAGAGGCTCTTGTTACAGGGAAAATGCACCGCCATCTTTGGGCTGGCCATCAACACTGAGCAGCTCAAGCTTGAGGGTTTTGCCGCCGGGCGCTGGCCAGTCGATGTGCTGGCCTACTTGCAAGCCGAGCAACGCGCTGCCCACCGGGGCCAGGATCGAGATCTTGCCTTCGTCGGCATTCGCGTCCTTGGGGTAAACCAGGGTCAAGTGGTAGTCCTTGCCACTGCCTTGCTCACGGCAATGCACGCTGGAGTTCATGGTCACGACACCCGCAGGCACTTCATCGTGACCAACCACATCGTCGGCGCGGTCGAGTTCGGCTTGCAACGCTTCGACGCCGGGAAACTCGTCGCCCAAGCGGTCGATCAGTTGCTCCAGACGCTGCACGTCAAGACGGGTGAGGATGATGGAAGGTGCGGTGGTCATGATTCAGGCAGACTCCTTTTTTCTGCACAAAAAAGCAAAACCCCGCCAGGAAAAGGCGGGGTTCTCACGGACCTCGATGAGTTGAGGTGTACCCGGACACTACCACAGCGTCACAAATAAACAAGACGGCCTCAGGCGAGGCTCCGGCGCTGCTCGGCCTCGGCACAGATCACCCGGCGCCGGGCATCGTCGGCGGAGCGCCATTCACGGATGTCTTCCACGTGGCGGAAGCAGCCGAGGCAGACTTTTTGCTCGTCCAGGCGACACAAACTGATACAAGGTGACGGCACCGCCGGGCTGACATTGCTGAACAGCGGCTTGGGCGGGCGTACAGGTGCAGGCTGGGTCACGATCAAATCTCGTCGAAGTCCAGCTCGGCGCCGGCTTGTTCTTGAACCAGACGCGCGAGCATTTCGCTCAGCAGCTCGTCAGTGGTGTCGTGCGCCCAACGATTTTCTTCTTCGTCATATTCAAAGTGAAAACCACCCGAACGTGCCGCCAGCCATAGCTGACGCAGCGGCTCCTGGCGACTGAAGATCAGTTGGGAGCCGTTTTCAAATTTAACAGTCAGCACGCCGGCCGAGTTTTCCAGGTCAACGTCCAGGCCGCTCTCGTCGAAAATATCTTCCAGCGCCTGCTGGGTCGCATCCACCAGGTCGTGAAAACGGGCTTCGGTCAAACTCATTGTGGCAACCTCAAAAGTGTCTGGTTTTGCTCAAGCGCCGCACGATACGGGCGAGCCCCGCTGATTGCAAAGGATACCGAGTTCATTACCGATGGGGGTACGAAATATCCCCGGCCAGCGTAGCCTGCTTCCCAACTATCTCGGCGAACCCCCGCCGGACGGGTATTGCGGCGCATAGGCAAGCTGGCGGGTGGTCGGTATACTCGGGCGCAATTAATGCATATTCAAGGATTTCGCCATGAAGCGCCTGATCTCTTCCCTTGCTGCGCTCGTCGCGGTCGCTTGCCTCGTTAGTGCCTGTGGTCAAAAAGGCCCGCTGTACCTGCCCGATGACAGCAAAGATCCGAATGACCAGGCGCAAACGTCGCAATCCAAAGCGCACAAGCACGACACCTACTAAGGGAAACCCATGGACGCTTTTAACTACCGGGACGGCGAGCTGTTCGCGGAAGGCGTGGCGCTGTCCGCGATTGCCGAGCGCTTTGGCACCCCGACCTATGTGTACTCCCGTGCGCACATCGAAGCCCAATACCGCTCTTTCACCGACCCGCTGAACGGCGTTCCACACCTGGTGTGCTACGCGGTCAAGGCCAACTCCAACCTGGGTGTACTGAATGTCCTGGCGCGCTTGGGCGCTGGTTTCGACATCGTCTCCCGTGGTGAGCTGGAACGTGTGCTGGCTGCCGGCGGCACGCCGGACAAGATCGTGTTTTCCGGTGTCGGCAAGAGCCGCGAAGACATGCGCCGCGCCCTCGAAGTGGGCGTGCACTGCTTCAACATCGAATCCACCGACGAGCTGGAGCGCCTGCAGGTGGTCGCCGCCGAGATGGGTGTGCGTGCACCGATCTCGCTGCGCGTCAACCCGGACGTCGACGCCGGCACCCACCCGTACATTTCCACCGGTCTCAAAGAGAACAAGTTCGGCATTGCCATTGCCGACGCCGAGGACGTGTACATCCGCGCCGCGCAGTTGCCGAACCTGGAAGTATTGGGTGTCGACTGCCATATCGGCTCGCAACTGACCACCCTGCCACCGTTCCTGGATGCGCTCGACCGCCTGCTGGCGTTGACCGACCGTTTGGGCGAGTGCGGCATCTACCTGCAGCACATCGACCTCGGTGGCGGTGTGGGCGTGCGCTACCGCGATGAAGAGCCGCCGCTGATCGCCGACTACATCCGGGCCGTACGCGAGCGCACCGAAGGCCGCGGCCTGACCCTGATGTTCGAGCCGGGCCGTTATATCGTCGCCAACGCCAGCGTACTGCTGACCCAGGTCGAGTACCTCAAGCACACCGAGTACAAGGACTTCGCCATCGTCGACGCGGCGATGAACGACCTGATCCGCCCGGCGCTCTACCAGGCCTGGATGGATGTGACTGCCGTCAAGCCACGTGCTGGCGAAGGCCGCAGCTACGACATCGTCGGCCCGATCTGCGAGACCGGTGACTTCCTGGCCAAGGATCGTCAGTTGGCCCTGGAAGAAGGCGACCTGCTGGCCGTGCATTCGGCCGGTGCCTATGGGTTTGTCATGAGCTCCAACTACAACACCCGCGGCCGTGCCGCCGAGGTGCTGGTGGACGGTGATCAAGCGTTTGAAGTGCGTCGCCGCGAGACGGTAGCCGAGTTGTATGCTGGCGAAAGCCTGCTGCCGGAGTAAGCCATGCTGCTGCGTTTTACCAAGATGCACGGGCTGGGCAACGATTTCATGGTCCTGGACCTGGTCAGCCAGCACGCGCACATCCTGCCCAAGCACGCCAAACAGTGGGGCGACCGCCACACCGGCATCGGCTTCGACCAATTGCTGATCGTCGAGGCGCCGAGCAACCCGGAGGTGGATTTCCGTTACCGGATCTTCAACTCCGACGGTTCCGAAGTGGAACAGTGCGGCAACGGTGCGCGCTGCTTCGCGCGCTTTGTGCTGGACAAACGCCTGACCGCCAAACGCCAGATTCGGGTCGAGACCAAGAGCGGCGTGATCGAGCTGGATATCCGCAGCGACGGCCAGATCAGCGTCAACATGGGCGCGCCACGCCTGGTGCCAGCGGATATTCCGTTCCAGGCCACCGAGCAAGCCACGAGTTACGCGCTGGACGTTGATGGCAAAACAGTCGATATCGCCGCCGTTTCCATGGGCAACCCCCATGCCGTGCTGCGGGTCAACGACATCAATAACGCCCCCGTGCATGAACTGGGGCCGAAAATCGAACATCACCCGCGCTTTCCGGCTCGGGTCAATGTGGGCTTCCTGCAGGTGATCGACCGTTCCCGCGCGCAATTGCGCGTGTGGGAGCGCGGCGCCGGCGAAACCCAGGCCTGCGGCACCGGCGCTTGCGCTGCAGCCGTGGCCGCGATCAGCCAGGGGTGGATGGATTCGCCGCTGTTGATCGACCTGCCTGGTGGGCGTTTGTCCATCGAATGGGCAGGCCCTGGCCACCCGGTGATGATGACCGGGCCGGCCTCGCGTGTATACGAAGGACAGGTCCGTCTATGAGTGAGCAAAGCTAATGACCGATAAGCCTCAAGTACCCGCCGCAGCGTCCCCGAGCGAAAGTCTGGAGGCCGCTGCTGTCGCGGCGTACCTTGAGGCTAACCCGGACTTCTTCACCCAGCACGAAGAACTGTTGCCCGCCCTGCGTATCCCCCACCAACGCGGCGATACCGTGTCGCTGGTGGAGCGGCAGATGAAAATCCTGCGCGAGCGCAATATCGAAATGCGCCACAAGCTCTCGCACCTGATGGACGTGGCCCGCGACAACGACCGCCTTTTCGACAAGACCCGCCGTCTGATTCTTACCCTGATGGACGCTACCAGCCTGGAAGAAACGGTGATCGCCGTGGAAGACAGCCTGCGCCAGGACTTCCAGGTGCCGTTTGTGAGCCTGATCCTGTTCAGCGACAACCCGATGCCGGTAGGGCGCTGGGTCAGCGGTGGCGAAGCGCAAACTGCGATTGGCGGCTTGCTCTCGGAAGGCAAGACCATCAGCGGCACCCTGCGCGAGCATGAGCTGGACTTCCTGTTTGGTGCCGAACAGCGCAAGCAGATCGGCTCGACCGCCGTGGTCGCCCTCAGCCATCAAGGCCTGCACGGCGTACTGGCCATCGCCAGCCGCGACCCGCAACACTACAAAAGCTCGGTGGGCACGCTGTTCCTGACTTACATCGCCGAAGTGCTCGGCCGGGTTCTGCCGCGCTTTACCACCGCCCTGCGCGCGGTGCGCTAGCCATGGAACGGCAACTGGACGCTTATTGCGCTCACCTGCGCAACGAGCGCCAGGTGTCGCCCCATACCCTGGAAGCCTATCGACGGGACTTGAACAAGGTTCTGGCGTACTGCGAAAAACAACAGATCGGCAGCTGGAAGGCCCTGGATATCCAAAGCCTGCGCAGCCTGATCGCGCGGCTGCACCAGCAAGGCCAGTCTTCGCGCAGCCTGTCCCGCCTGCTCTCAGCGGTGCGCGGCCTTTATCACTACCTCAACCGCGAAGGCCTGTGCGACCACGACCCGGCCAATGGCCTGGCCCCGCCAAAGGGCGAGCGGCGCCTGCCCAAAACCCTCGACACTGACCGCGCCCTGCAATTGCTCGACGGCGCCGTTGAAGATGACTTCCTCGCCCATCGCGACCAGGCGATCCTTGAGCTGTTCTACTCCTCGGGCCTGCGCCTGTCGGAGCTGACGGGCCTGAACCTCGATCAATTGGACCTGGCGGACGGCCTGGTGCAAGTGCTCGGCAAAGGCAGCAAAACCCGCGTGCTGCCGGTAGGCAGAAAGGCTCGGGAAGCCTTGCAACTCTGGTTACCGCTGCGCCTGCTGACCAACCCCGTGGACGATGCGGTGTTTGTCAGCCAGCAAGGCCGACGCCTCGGGCCACGGGCGATCCAGGTGCGGGTCAAGGCCGCAGGTGAGCGCGAGCTGGGGCAGAACTTGCACCCACATATGCTGCGACACTCTTTTGCCAGCCATCTGCTGGAGTCCTCCCAGGACCTGCGCGCCGTGCAGGAGCTGCTCGGCCACGCCGACATCAAGACCACGCAGATCTACACCCACCTCGACTTCCAACATCTGGCTACGGTGTATGACAGCGCCCATCCACGGGCCAAACGCATCAAGGGCGGCGACTCATGAGTATCAAGCTGATCACCTTCGACCTGGACGACACACTCTGGGACAACGTACCCGTCATCATCGGCGCCGAAGCGTCGATGCGCGAGTGGTTGGCGCTCAACGCCACCAAAGTAGGCGACTTGCCCCTGGAGCATTTCGCCAGCCTTCGCCAGCAGGTGCTGGAGCGCCATCCCGAGCTCAAATACCGCATCAGCCTCCTGCGCCACCGGGTGTTGATGCATGCGTTTGAAGAAGCGGGTTATCCACAGCCTGAGGCCACGGAAATGGCGGACGTGTGCTACGAAGCGTTCATTCATGCTCGACACCAGCTCACGCCATTCCCTGAAGCCGAGCCGATGCTGCAGGCGCTGCGCCAGCACTTCTTGCTGGGGGTTATCACCAACGGTAATGCCGACGTGCAGCGTGTTGGCCTGGCGGACTACTTTCACTTTGCCCTGCGCGCCGAAGACATCGGCATCGCCAAGCCTGATGCGCGCTTGTTTCAAGAGGCGCTGCAACGCGGCGGTGTGGACGCCAGCCAGGCGGTGCATATCGGCGATCACCCAGGCGATGACATCGCCGGGGCGCAGCAGGCAGGGCTGCGTGCGGTGTGGTTTAACCCGACGGGTAAGGCCTGGGAAGCAGATAAGCGCCCGGATGCGCAAATTCGTAGCTTGAACGAGTTGCCGCCGTTGCTTCGCAGTTGGCAGTAACGCTATAGCCGCAACACTGAAAATCAAAATGTGGGAGCGGGCTTGCTCGCGAATGCGGTGTATCAGTCAGCCTATCAGTAACTTCAGACCGCTTTCGCGAGCAAGCCCGCTCCCACATTTGATTGGTGGTAACCCGTAGGATTTATTACAGGCATGAAAAAGCCCGCAGCGACGGCGGGCTTTTTCTTACAAGCGAGAGCTGACCTCAGATAGGACGGCTGCCGTACTTGTTATCCGGCTTCTTCGGTGGGTCTGCGACCACATTGGCCTCGACTTCCTGCACTTTGCCGCCTTTAGCGAGGAACTCTTCCATCGCACGGGCCAGCGCATCGCGCTCTTTGTTCTTGGCTTCAACGCTCGGCAGTTCATCTACCGAAACAGCGGCCTTGGCTTTGCCTTTGGCAACTTTGGCAGGTGCGTCATCGCCACCGTCATCGCCCTCGTCAGCAACGTCCTCAACGGCCGCTTCAAGACCCTCTTCGGTCTCGTCGTCGTCGCCTACTTCAAGTTCGTCGTTTTCCAGATCATCGTCGCTCATGTTCTACCTCATGACTTGCGAAAAGCAGATTAGTTATAGCCCAGCTTCACCCTCTGTCGAGGTTGCCGGAAAAAATTCACATCCACTGGATAACCAGTGGCTTATGCCCCATCACCGTGCAAGGTGGCGAGGACTTTACGAGCACCGCCATGATCACGGTGCTCGCCCAGATAAACACCTTGCCAAGTTCCTATCGCCAAGCGGCCGGCCTTGACCGGCAAACTCAGCTGGCAGCCCAGGAGACTGGCCTTGAAGTGCGCCGGCAGATCATCCGGACCTTCGTCGTTGTGTTCATATCCCGCCATGCCTTGCGGCACCAGCGCATTGAAAAAACGCTCGAAGTCACGACGAACCGCCGGGTCGGCATTCTCGTTGACGGTCAACGATGCCGAAGTATGCTGCAGCCACAAATGCAACAGGCCCACGCGACAAGCCTTCAATTCAGGCAAGCCGGCGAGCAACTCATCCGTTACCAGGTGAAAGCCCCGGGGCTTGGCCCGCAGGGTTATCAGGGTCTGTTGCCACATACAGTTCTCCGCCCATCGGCGCGCATTCTAGCGCGCTCAGGGAAAAAACAAAGTGCCGAATACGCCTACATGCATGTAAGACTTTTGCACACTGAAAAGTACCGTGTGCGCTCCATCACAAACTCTGCGCAAAAACCGGTACAGCGTCCTATCACTGACAAACGCCAGGCAAAAAAATGCCCGGCAAGCCGGGCATCTTTTTTTCGCGTACTTACAAGTTGTAACCGCGCTCGTTGTGTTGCGCCAGGTCGAGGCCCACGGCCTCTTCTTCTTCGGTAACCCGCAGACCCATGACCGCATCCAGCACCTTGAGGATGATGAAGGTCACGATGGCCGTGTAGATCACGGTGAAGCCGACGCCTTTGCACTGGATCCAGACTTGCGCCGCGATGTCAGTGGTCGCCGCGTTGAAGCCGCCCAGCGAAGGGGCAGCGAACACGCCGGTCAGGATTGCGCCGAGGATACCGCCGATACCGTGCACGCCGAAGGCGTCCAGGGAGTCGTCGTAGCCCAGTTTGCGTTTCAGGGTAGTGGCGCAGAAGAAGCACACTACGCCCGCCGCCAGGCCGATCACCAGGGCGCCCATTGGGCCCACGGTGCCGGCAGCCGGGGTGATTGCAACCAAACCTGCCACCACACCCGAAGCGATGCCCAGTGCGCTTGGCTTACCGTGGGTGACCCACTCGGCAAACATCCAGCCCAGCGCCGCAGCAGCGGTAGCGATCTGAGTCACCAGCATCGCCATACCGGCGGTGCCGTTGGCCGCAGCAGCGGAGCCAGCGTTGAAGCCAAACCAGCCGACCCACAGCATGGCCGCACCGACCAGGGTGTAACCCAGGTTGTGAGGCGCCATCGGGGTGGTCGGGAAGCCTTTACGCTTGCCAAGTACCAGGCACGCCACCAGGCCAGCCACACCGGCGTTGATGTGCACCACGGTGCCGCCTGCGAAATCCAGCACGCCCCAGTCGCCCAGCAACGAACCCGGACCGCCCCACACCATGTGGGCAATCGGTGCGTAGACCAGGGTGAACCAGACGCCCATGAAGATCAGCATCGCGGAGAACTTCATACGCTCGGCGAAGGCACCGACGATCAGCGCAGGAGTAATGATGGCAAACGTCATCTGGAAGGTGACGAACACCGCCTCAGGGAACAGCGCCGCAGGGCCGGTAATGCTCGCCGGGGTCACACCCGACAGGAACAGTTTGGACAGGCCGCCCACGAACGAGTTGAGGTTGACGACGCCTGCTTCCATACCGGTGGTGTCGAACGCCATGCTGTAGCCGTAAACGAACCACAAGATGGTGATCAGACCGGTGATGGCGAAGCACTGCATCATCACGGAAAGAATGTTTTTGGAGCGAACCATGCCGCCGTAGAACAGCGCCAGGCCCGGAATGGTCATGAACAGCACCAGCGCGGTGGATGTGAGCATCCACGCAGTGTCGCCGGAATTGAGGACTGGAGCTGGGGCTGGGTCCGCCGCCAATGCCAAGGCCGGCATTACGAGGGACAACAGGGCTCCTAGCCCTGCGAATTTACGCAGAGTCATATTGTTTTCTCCTGGGGCGTTGGGGGTTTGGCGGCTTAGATTGCGTCGGTATCGGTTTCGCCGGTACGGATGCGAATAGCCTGTTCCAGATTGACCACGAAGATCTTGCCGTCACCGATCTTGCCGGTGTTGGCCGCCTTGGTTATCGCCTCGATAACCCGGTCAAGATCCTTGTCGTCAATGGCGACATCAATCTTCACCTTTGGCAGAAAATCGACCACGTATTCCGCGCCGCGATACAGCTCGGTGTGACCCTTCTGCCGACCGAAGCCTTTGACCTCAGTAACGGTAATGCCCTGCACGCCGATCTCGGACAACGACTCGCGTACATCGTCCAACTTGAACGGCTTGATGATGGCAGTGACTAGCTTCATGAAAACTCTCTCCCGAATTGGTGGACTTGCCCCAGGAAAACAAACCCGTCTCAAGTCTAAGCGCAGTGCCTGGCTTTGTAACGCGTCGTCGCCTCGGCATTTGCCGTTACGACGCCAGCGAACCACTGGTGACGAAACCTGTACCCCTGATCCGTCGGCGCACTGCATTCGTCACAGCGACTGCATCAGTGCATGGGTCATGATCGTCTAAGCAGAAACCTTGCCAGCTCCGTAAAAATCACTGAAATCAGTCCTTTGCCCACTTATGCCCACCTGAAGGGCGTATTGGCGGCGGCAATGCGCACAAAAACAGTGCGCACCCGCCCGGTGCCCTGCGCGAAAAGCGTGCGCCCGCTGCCGTGAAAAAGACTATAGACGCTGCGTGATACACTGCCCGCCAACAGTTTTCCGGAATATTTCCCATGCTCGCGCCCAAAGACCTCCTCGACGCCCTGAGCGGCCACGCCTCTCGCCTGTTCAGCGGCGACACCCCGCTGCCCCGCAACGAAATCGAAAGCCAGTTCAAGGCGCTGCTGCAAAGCGGCTTCAGCAAACTCGACCTGGTGAGCCGGGAAGAGTTTGATAGCCAAATGGTGGTGCTGGCCCGCACGCGTGCACGGTTGGAGAGCCTGGAGGCGAAGGTGGCGGAGTTGGAAGCGCGGTTGGCCCCCACTACTGAGTAACTGCCACAACTCAGTCAACTGTGGGAGCGGGCTTGCTCGCGAATGCGGTCTGTCAGATATAGAGAAGCTGACTGACCCACCGTATTCGCGAGCAAGCCCGCTCCCACAGTTGTTTTGCGCTGCACCTTGGATACGTTCTGTAAAACCTCCCCCGCCTCGCTCTTCCCCACCTCGTCTACCCTTGAAAAACCCGCAGGAAGCGGCCCTCTTTTTCAAGGAACGAGCATGTCTCTCGCCATCGTCCACAGCCGCGCCCAAATTGGCGTCGAAGCCCCTGCCGTCACTGTTGAAGTGCATATGGCCAATGGTCTGCCGTCCCTGACACTGGTGGGCCTGCCCGAAACTGCGGTCAAGGAAAGCAAGGACCGCGTGCGCAGCGCCATCCTCAACTCGGCGCTGCAATACCCTTCCCGGCGCATCACCCTCAATCTAGCGCCCGCCGACCTGCCCAAGGACGGCGGGCGTTTTGATTTGGCGATTGCCTTGGGCATTCTCGCGGCGAGTGTGCAGGTGCCGTCGTTGATGCTTGATGATGTGGAATGCCTGGGCGAGTTGGCGCTGTCCGGCGAGGTGCGCGCAGTGAAGGGCGTGTTGCCGGCAGCGCTGGCAGCGCGCAAGGCAGGACGCACCGTGATAGTGCCGCGGGCGAATGCCGAAGAAGCGTGCCTGGCCTCAGGCTTGAAGGTAATTGCGGTGGACCACTTGCTGCAGGTGGTGGCGCACTTGAACGGGCATGTGCCGATTGAGCCCTACAAATCCGACGGCCTGCTGTACTTGAACAAACCTTATCCGGACTTGAGTGAGGTGCAGGGCCAACTGGCAGCCAAGCGCGCGCTGCTGATTGCGGCAGCAGGCGCGCATAACCTGCTGTTCAGCGGGCCGCCTGGCACCGGCAAGACCTTGCTCGCCAGCCGTTTGCCCGGTTTGTTGCCGCCGCTGAGTGAACAGGAAGCCTTGGAAGTGGCGGCGATTCAATCGGTGGTCAGCCTGGCACCGCTGAGCCATTGGCCGCACCGCCCGTTTCGCCAGCCGCACCATTCGGCATCGGGGCCGGCGCTGGTGGGCGGCGGGTCAAAGCCGCAACCGGGGGAAATCACCCTCGCCCACCATGGCGTGCTGTTTCTGGATGAGTTGCCGGAGTTCGATCGCAAGGTGCTGGAGGTGCTGCGTGAACCGCTCGAATCCGGACACATCGTGATTTCCCGCGCGCGTGACCGGGTGAGTTTCCCCGCGCGCTTTCAACTGGTCGCCGCCATGAACCCCTGCCCTTGCGGCTATTTGGGCGAGCCCAGCGGGCGCTGTCGGTGTACGCCGGAGCAAATTCAGCGCTACCGCAATAAACTCTCGGGGCCGTTGCTGGACCGGATTGACCTGCACGTAACCGTCGCCCGGGAAACGACCGCACTGAACCCAATACAACAGGACGGCGATAACACGGCCAAGGCATCCGCAGAGGTTGCCGAGGCTCGCGAGCGCCAGCAAAAACGCCAGGGCTGCGCCAATGCCTTCCTTGATCTGCCGGGGTTACGCAAACACTGCAAATTGGCGAAGGCCGATGAAGGCTGGCTGGAAAGCGCCTGCGAGCGGCTGACCTTGTCGCTGCGCGCGGCCCACCGGTTGCTCAAGGTCGCGCGTACCCTGGCAGACCTTGAGCGGGTTGAGCATATCGCTCGGCATCATTTGGCCGAAGCATTGCAGTACCGGCCTGCGGCGGTGGGCTAGCCTGAAAGCCCAAAATCTGTGGCAAGCCGGTTGTTGTGGCGAGCGGGCTCGACATAGAGGAATGTGGCGGCAGTCGACAGTTGCCTAGGCGGGGAAATCCAGCAACAGCCTCGCCACTTCCATCACCTCATCCAGCACCGCTTCTGCCGACTCGGTGGATGGATTCAGCATCAGGTCATCGGCATAACCCATCGCCATAGCGAAGATCTGCCGGGCAGCGCGCCGGGGCGAATCACAACGAAACACGCCAGCAGCGACGCCCCGCTCGATCACCTCGGCAAGCATGCCTTGCCACTGCGCGTTGATCACCAGATAAGCCTGGGCCATTTGCGGGTCGTGCATCGCTTCGTCCCAGGCATCCAACCACAACGCCCAGCCCGCATCGGCGGTGCTCGGCAGGCAATCGCTCAAAAAACCCAGCAGTGCCTCAAGCGGCGGAGCATCCGCCAAGGGCGCGCGCACTTCATCCAGCTGTTCATTGGCAAAGCGCACAAAGGCTTCGCGGCGCAGTTCATTCCAGTCGCTGAAGTAGTGATAGACGTGGCTGCGCGACAAGCCTGCGTGTTCGGCCAGGTCGCGGGTGGACACATCGGCAAACCCTTTGCTGCGAAACAGCTCCAGGGCGGCGGCGATGATCTGGTCTTTACGGTCGATACGCGACATGGGCAATTCCTTCAGGCGCAGGTAGATGAGCGGCGCTTGCTTTTTGAGCGATCGCTCAAGGATACTTGAGCAGTCGCTCAAGGATACTTGAGCAGTCGCTCAATAATAGCGTCTATCACTCCTTTGGTGCACCCCCATGTCATCCGTCACTCCGCACATTCTGATTGAAGAAAGTAAGAAAATCGGCCAACAGTCCGCCGGGCAGACGTTAAAAGCCATCGCTCGGGCTTATCCCGGCAAGCTGTTCTGCACACTGTCGCTGGTCGCGTTGGAGAATGCGCTGCTGCTGGCCTACCCGCTGTTTGCCGGGTTCGCGGTGGATTCAATTATCCGTGGTGATGCCAGCAGCGCGCTGTTCTACGCGGTCGTGGTCATGGCGTTCTGGGTGGTTGGGGCTGCGCGTCGGGCGCTGGACACGCGCACGTTCACACGGATCTACGCCGACCTTGCGGTGCCGGTGATTCTCAACCAGCGCCAGCAAAATCACAGCACCTCGAAATCCGCAGCACGGGTGGTGCTTGCGCGCGAATTCGTCGACTTCTTTGAAAAGCACGTGCCGATCATTGCCACGGCGCTGGTGTCGATTATCGGCGCGGCAGTGATGTTGATCGTGATTGAGCCCTGGGTAGGCCTGGCGTGCCTGGCAGCGCTGCTGTTGTGTGTCACGTTGTTGCCACGCTTTGCCCAACGCAATCAGGAGCTGCATGAGCGCCTGAATGACCGCATCGAGAAAGAAATCGGCCTGGTAGAAAAAGTCGGCGCGCCAACGTTGCACCGCCACTACCACGTGCTGTCACGCCTGCGGATCTGGTTGTCAGATCGCGAGGCCGCTGCGTACCTGTTTCTTGGCACGCTGGCAGCCTTGCTGTTTGTGGTCGCGATCAGTCAGTTGGCCTTGTCGCCGGCGGTCAAGGCCGGCCACGTGTACGCGGTAATGACCTACCTGTGGACCTTCGTCACCAGCATGGACGAGGCGCCAGGCATGGTTGATCAGTTGGCGCGCCTGAAGGATATCGGCAAGCGCGTAGACCCTGGCCTGGGCGAGCGCTAAGCCTCAACGAAACCGGTCCACCTCATGCCGCAAACCGGCCGCCAGGGTTTCCAGTTCCTTGGCGGTAATTGCCAGGTTCGACACCACTTCACGCTGCTCGCTGTTGGCCAGCGCAATGCTCTGCAGGTTACTGCTGAGCAAGGTCGCGGTGCTGCTCTGCTCTTGGGTAGCGGTGGTGATCGCCGCAAATTGCTGACCCGCCGAGCGGCTCTGCTCGTCGATCCGCGCCAGGGCCGAAGCCACGTCGGCATTGCGCGACAGGCCTTCCTGCATCAACACGCTGCCCTGTTCCATGGTGCTGATGGCGTTGCCGGTTTCCTGCTGGATGCTCTGGATCATTCCGGAGATTTCGTCAGTAGCCTGGCGCGTGCGCGAGGCCAGGTTGCGCACTTCATCGGCGACCACGGCAAAACCGCGGCCCTGTTCACCGGCGCGGGCGGCTTCGATGGCAGCGTTGAGCGCCAGCAAATTGGTCTGCTCGGCAATCGAGGTGATCACGCCGACGATCCCGCCGATTTCCTGGGAGCGCTGCCCCAAGGTGTTGATCACGGTGGCCGTGCTGTTCAGTGCCGCCGCGATATGCTCCAGCGACGACGACGCCTCTTGCATCGAGGTGCGACCGATACGGGTCTGCTGGGCGTTTTCCTGGGCGAGGCGCTCGGTGTTGCCCATGTTGTCGGCGATGTTCAGCGAGGTGGCGCTGAATTCTTCCACCGCGCCGGCCATGCTGGTGATCTCGCCGGACTGCTGTTCCATGCCTTCATAGGCACCGCCCGACAAACCTGACAACGCCTGGGCACGGCTGTTGACCTCTTCGGCGGCCTTGCGGATATGCGAGACCATGGTCGACAGCGCTTCACCCATCTGGTTGAAGCTGCCCGCCAGTTGACCGATTTCGTCATGGCTGGACACGTTGAGGCGCGCGCTCAAATCGCCCGCGCCGAGCGCTTGGGCTTGGCGCACCAAATCACTGAGCGGCTGCAACTTGCTGCGCAGCAGCCAAACGGCCGCGCCTACCGCCAGCAACATCGCCAGCACGCTGCCGATCACCAGGCGAATGCCCACCGCCCAGGTGACCGCGCGGATTTCGGACTTCGGCATGCTCGCCACCACCGCCCACGGGCCGCCTTCGAACGGTACCGAAACGCTGTAGAAATCTTCGTTCTTGTCGCTCCAGAAGCGGCCTTTGCCTGGGTTCTTGGCCAGGTCGAGCATCACCGCAATCGCCTGGTCCAGCGCTTGCACGCCAGCCGGTGGCACCAGCCAGTGTTTCTGTTCGTCCAACAAGGCCAGGGAACCGGTCTGGCCGATACGGAAGCGCTTGAGGTTGTCGAATTGGGCCTTCTGCGCGTCGGTGTAGTCAAAACCGACAAACAGCACCGCAATCACCTTGCCGGCAGCATCGCGCACGGGTGTGTACTGGGTCATGTAAGAGCGGTCGAACAGCACAGCACGGCCAACATAACTTTGCCCACCGAGCAGCCGTTGATAAGCCGGATGCTGGTGGTCCAGAGCCGTACCAATAGCGCGGCTGCCGTCTTGTTTGGTAAGCGAAGTACTGACGCGAATGAAGTCTTCGCCACTGCGCACGAATACGGTGGCCACACCGCCGGAGGTGTCCTTGAATTCATCGACCTCAGCGAAATTGTTGTTCAACAGGTTGCTGCCCAGGAACAGGCTCGGCGTCTGTACGCCCGCCACCGTGACCTGCTGCTCACCACGCACACTCAAGCCGGCGCCGAAGCGTTTTTCAAACAGCCCGCTCAAACGCTGGGTACTTTCGCGCAAGGTGCTGTGGAAGGTGTTGAGTTGGTCGGCGAGCAAGCGCGCCTCACTGGCCAAGTGTTCCTCGCGGGTCTCGAGGTTGGCGGAGTCGAGGGAACGCAAGGCGAAAACCGTACTGCCGCTGATGACAACAGCCAGAATCACAGCGAGTGCGAGGCCTAACTGTGAGGCTATCCGAGCGCGAGGTTGAGACATGACAGCTCCTGGCCGAGGCCAGGATCATCCTGATCTCATAGCGCTGCTCGGCAAATTATCTAGTGGGAAACGTTGGGGCACGAAAGTTCCAACACACCTTCTTCGGCGGGCGCGAGCAATACTTGAGCGCTTCACAGGGGTATCTCGCAAACGATTGCACAAAAGGTCTGTAACACTTCAGTCGAGACGCTCGACCTGAGGCAATTCCATGGCCTTGACTTCACCTTGAAGAAACTCCGCCAACCGCCGCAAACGCTCACCACCGGGGCGGGTTTTCGGCCACACCAAGTAGTAATTTTCCCTACTCGCCACCGCAGTCGGCCACGGCAAGCTCAATCGCCCCTGCGCCACGTCTTCGGCCACCATCAGCAGGTCGCCCATGGACACGCCGTAACCCCGCGCGGCGGCGATCATGCCCAGCTCCAAAGTGTCGAACACCTGTCCGCCCTTGAGCGAGACCTGATTCGACAGCCCCATGCGCTCCAGCCAATTGCGCCAGTCGCGGCGGTCGGGCGTGGGGTGCAGCAGTTCAGCGCACGCCAGGCGCGTTACGTCCCAAGGGCCATCCTCCAGCAGGTTCGGTGCGCCCACCGGGATCAGCAGTTCGGGGAACAGGTAGCAGGCTTCCCAGTCCGCCGGAAAATGCCCATAACTCAACAACACCGCGCAATCGAACGGCTCCTGGTTGAAGTCCACTTCATCCACGCTCATCCACGCGCTGGTCAGTTGCACCTCATTACCCGGCTGCAAGGCCCGGAAGCGACTAAGCCGCGCCAGCAACCAGCGCATGGTCAAGGTGGACGGTGCTTTCATGCGCAGGATGTCGTCTTCGGCATTCAGGGTATGGCAGGCGCGCTCAAGCGCAGCGAAACCCTCGCGCACGCCGGGCAGTAGCAGCCGCGCCGCCTCGGTGAGTTGCAGGTTGCGGCCGCTGCGCTGGAACAGGCGGCAGGCAAAATGTTCTTCAAGCGTGCGGATATGCCGGCTGACGGCACTTTGCGTGATCGACAGCTCCTCGGCAGCCCGGGTGAAAGAGTTGTGCCGCGAAGCCGCCTCAAATGCGCGCAAGGCATAAAGCGGCGGGAGACGACGTGGCATAGATAACCTCCTACAGAGCAATGCCAAACCCTACCATGAGTTTTAATCATGCGAACGATCGCTTTTATCCTTTTGTGCAATGCCTCAGGAGCGCCGAGAATCCAACCTTCCCCAACCCTCTGACTTTTGAGCGTGATGATCATGCAGCATCCGGTGCGTACTGAACTCTGGGCCATTCTGCGGCTGTCGGGGCCGTTGATTGCCTCACAGTTGGCGCACATGTTGATGGTGCTGACCGACACCCTGATGATGGCCCGCCTGAGCCCCGAAGCCCTCGCCGGTGGTGGTTTGGGTGCAGCGAGCTATTCGTTCGTGGCGATTTTCTGCATCGGCGTGATTGCCGCCGTCGGCACCCTCGTGGCCATTCGTCATGGCGCAGGCGACATTGAAGGCGCCACCCGCCTGACCCAGGCCGGGCTTTGGCTTGCCTGGCTGATGGCCTTGGTCGCCGGGTTGTTGCTGTGGAACCTCAAGCCCGTGCTGCTGATGTTTGGCCAGACCGAAACCAACGTGCACGCAGCGGGGCAATTCCTGACCATCTTGCCGTTCGCCCTGCCCGGCTACCTGAGCTTCATGGCCTTGCGCGGTTTTACCAGCGCCATTGGCAAGGCAACCCCGGTGATGGTGATCAGCCTGTGCGGCACGGTGCTCAACTACTTCCTCAACCACGCGCTGATCGAGGGCATGTTTGGCCTGCCCAAAATGGGCTTGATGGGCATCGGCCTGGTCACCGCAATCGTCGCCAACAGCATGGCCTTGGCACTGATGTGGTACATCCGCAGTCACCGTGCTTACGCGGCCTACCCGCTGAGTGCAGGCCTGCTGCGTCTCAACACCCAGTATTTACGCGAGTTGTGGCGCCTGGGCCTGCCGATTGGCGGCACCTATGCGGTGGAAGTCGGTTTGTTTGCGTTCGCGGCGCTGTGCATGGGCACCATGGGCAGCACGCAATTGGCGGCGCATCAGATTGCCCTGCAGATTGTCTCGGTGGCGTTCATGGTGCCAGCGGGGATGTCGTACGCGATCACCATGCGTATCGGCCAGCATTACGGCGCCGGGCAGTTGCTGCAGGCGCGCATGGCCGGGCGCGTCGGCATCGGCTTTGGTGGGGCGGTGATGCTGGGGTTTGCCGCAGCGCTGTGGCTGTTTTCCGATGCGTTTATCGGGCTGTTCCTCGACCATAACGACCCGGCCTTCCATGACGTTATCGTCCTGGCCGTCAGCTTGCTGGCCGTAGCCGCCTGGTTTGAGTTGTTCGACGGCGTGCAAACCATCGCCATGGGCTGCATTCGTGGGCTGAAGGATGCCAAGACCACTTTTCTAGTGGGCCTGGGATGTTACTGGCTGATTGGCGCGCCGTCGGCATGGTTGATGGCGTTCACCTTGGGCTGGGGGCCGACCGGTGTGTGGTGGGGCTTGGCGCTGGGTCTGGCCTGCGCGGCGGTCAGTTTGACCTGGGCGTTTGAAGCGAAGATGAAGCGGATGATTCGGCGGGAACCGGAAATACATCCTGCATTCCAAGGCATGCAACCAGACTAATAGGATGTGCTCGGTCAATGTGGGAGCTGGCTTGCCTGCGATGGCATCACCTGGTTATGCCAGACACACCGAGGTGTCTGCATCGCAGGCAAGCCAGCTCCCACACAAGCCAGCTCCTACAGTTGATTGGGTTTGCAATTCAGCCCAGCAGCGCCTGCTGGCTCTTGCCGAATGTCAGGTATTCCACCAACTCCGGCAACGGCAATGGCTTGCTGATCAGATAGCCCTGCGCCTGATCGCAGCCGAACAAGCGCAACAGCGCCAGCTGCTCAGGCGTTTCTACACCTTCGGCCACCACCTCCAGGTTGAGGTTGTGGGCCAGGTTGATCATGGCGTGCACCAATTTGCGATTTTCTTCGCGCTCTTCCATGCCGCCGACAAAGCTCTTGTCGATCTTCAACAAGGCAATCGGCAGGCTGTTGAGGTGCACGAACGATGAAAAACCGGTGCCAAAGTCATCCAGCGAAAACCGCACACCCAGGCGGCCGAGGGCATCCATGGTCTGCTTGACCAGGTCACTGCGGCGCATCACGGCGGTTTCGGTCAGTTCGAACTCAAGCCACTGTGCCTCCACGCCACGCTCGGCAATCAGCCGGCTGAGGGTCGAGAGTAACTGGCTGTCCTGGAACTGGCGAAACGACAGGTTGACCGCCATGTGCAACGGCGGCAGGCCGCGTTCGCGCAGGTCTTGCATGTCACGCAGGGCGCGGGAAATAACCCAGTAGCCCAGCGGCACAATCAGGCCGCTCTGTTCGGCCAACGGCACAAATTCGCTGGGCGGCAACAGCCCGCGCTCACCGTGGCGCCAGCGCACCAGGGCTTCCAGGCCGACGATATGCCCGTCGTCCAGGTCCAGGCGCGGTTGGTAATGCAGTTCCAATTCGTCACGGCGCAATGCGCGGCGCAGTTCACTTTCCAGGTCGGCCAGGCTGCGCGCGTTGCGGTTGATGCGTTCGTTGAAGATGTGAAAGGTGCAGCCTTGCGTACTTTTGGCTTGCTGCATGGCGATGTGCGCGTGCCACATCAACGGGTCGGCGCCGGCGCGCGCGCGGGCATGCGCCACGCCCAGGCTGCAGCCGATCAGCAGGCTTTCACCGTCCACCCAATAGGGTTCGGCCATGGCTTCGGTGATGCGTTCGGCCATCCATTCTGCGCGCTGGGGCGCACGGCGGGTATCGATCAGCAGGGCGAACTCGTCGCTGCCCAAGCGCGCCAGCTGGTCCCCGGCTTCGAGCTGGTTCTTGAGGCGCGAGACCACTTGCAGGATCAACCGGTCGCCGGCCTGGTGGCCTAACGCGTCGTTGGCATGTCGGAAGTTGTCGAGGTCAAGATGGCCGAGGGCCAGGCCGCGGCCCTCGTTCTCGGCCAGTCGCGCCGTCAGCAAGGTCTGGAACCCCTGGCGGTTGGCGATACCGGTGAGCGGGTCCTGTTCGGCCAGGCGCTGCAAGGTGGTCTCCAGCACGCCGCGCTCGCGGACATGGCGCAAGCAGCGGCGCAATGTGTCGGCATCGAGTACATCAAGGATCAACCAATCGCTCACACCGAGCGGCGAAACCAGCGGCTCCTGCTCCAACAGCAATACGCACGGCAGGTTGCAGCGGCCAGGGCCGGGTTGCAGGCTGGGCGTGGTCAATAACACGGCACTGTGGTCATCATCGAACAGACGACTCACCGAGTCCCAGTTGGGCGCGCTGATCAGCACAGCCCCTTCGCCCATCGGCGCCAGGCACTCGCGCAACAACGCTGCCCACGCTGGCTCATCGGCCAGTAGCAGCAAACGCAAGGGTTCGACAGGCGTAGACAAGCTAGCTCCCTAGACTCTGCAAAAGTGTGTTGGCGGCGGGCATTATGACGCGCGGCCTGATAATCACCAATGATAGGGGTTATCAAATACGCTAACTGTAAGGATTAGCCGCAACCTTAGCCGTTAAAGCCTCCCACATCCTGCGGCAAAGTATCAAAACCGGCAAATTTAGATCGAGTGGTACGTCACACTGTCGTTCTGTGAGAGCAGAATCCTGCGAGCCTGTTAAAATGCCCGCCCTTTTGAACAACGACTCCTGAAATTCTGTATGTCCCGACTCAATCCCCGGCAGCAAGAAGCCGTGAACTACGTCGGCGGCCCTCTATTGGTGCTCGCCGGTGCTGGCTCCGGCAAGACCAGCGTGATCACCCGCAAGATCGCGCACCTGATCCAGAGCTGCGGCATCCGCGCCCAGTACATCGTCGCCATGACCTTTACCAACAAGGCGGCGCGCGAAATGAAAGAGCGTGTCGGCACGCTGCTCAAGGGTGGCGAAGGCCGTGGCCTCACCGTGTGTACTTTCCACAACCTGGGCCTGAACATCATCCGCAAGGAGCATGTGCGGCTGGGCTACAAGCCGGGTTTCTCGATCTTCGACGAAACCGATGTCAAGTCGCTGATGACCGACATCATGCAAAAGGAATACGCAGGCGACGACGGCGTGGATGAGATCAAGAACATGATCGGCGCCTGGAAAAACGACCTGATCCTGCCGCCCCAGGCCTTGGAAAACGCACGCAACCCCAAGGAACAGACCGCCGCCATCGTTTACACCCACTACCAGCGCACGCTCAAGGCGTTCAACGCGGTGGACTTCGACGACCTGATCCTGCTGCCGGTGAAGCTGTTCGAAGAACACGCCGACATCCTCGAAAAATGGCAGAACAAAGTCCGCTACTTGCTGGTGGACGAATACCAGGACACCAACGCCAGCCAATACCTGCTGGTAAAAATGCTGATCGGCAAGCGCAACCAGTTCACCGTGGTCGGCGACGACGACCAGTCGATCTACGCCTGGCGCGGCGCCCGCCCGGAAAACCTGATGCTGCTCAAGGACGACTACCCGTCCCTGAAAGTGGTGATGCTGGAGCAGAACTACCGCTCCACCAGCCGCATCCTGCGCTGCGCCAACGTGCTGATCTCCAACAACCCCCACGAGTTTGAAAAACAACTGTGGAGCGAGATGGGCCACGGCGACGAGATCCGCGTGATCCGCTGCCGCAACGAAGACGCCGAAGCCGAACGCGTGGCCGTCGAACTGCTGACGCTGCACCTGCGCACCGACCGGCCCTACAGCGACTTTGCGATCCTGTATCGCGGCAACTACCAGGCCAAGCTGATCGAGCTGAAGCTGCAGCACCACCAGATTCCTTATCGTCTGTCGGGTGGCAACAGCTTTTTCGGACGCCAGGAAGTGAAAGACCTGATGGCCTACTTCCGGCTGATCGTGAACCCGGACGACGACAACGCCTTCCTGCGGGTGATCAACGTTCCACGCCGGGAAATCGGTTCGACCACCCTGGAAAAGCTCGGTAACTACGCCACCGAACGCAAGATCTCAATGTACGCCGCCACCGACGAAATCGGCCTGGGCGAGCATCTGGACACACGCTTCACCGACCGCCTGTCGCGCTTCAAGCGCTTCATGGACAAGGTGCGTGAGCAGTGCGCCGGCGAAGACCCGATCAGCGCCCTGCGCAGCATGGTCATGGACATCGACTATGAAAACTGGCTACGCACCAACAGCTCCAGTGACAAGGCCGCGGATTACCGCATGGGCAACGTCTGGTTCCTGATCGAAGCGTTGAAAAACACGCTGGAGAAGGACGAAGAAGGCGAGATGACCGTCGAAGACGCCATCGGCAAGCTGGTACTGCGCGACATGCTCGAACGCCAGCAAGAAGAGGAAGACGGTGCCGAAGGCGTGCAAATGATGACCTTGCATGCCTCCAAGGGCCTGGAATTCCCCTACGTGTTCATCATGGGCATGGAAGAGGAAATCCTCCCGCACCGCTCCAGCATCGAAGCCGACACCATCGAAGAAGAGCGGCGCCTGGCCTACGTGGGCATTACCCGTGCGCGTCAGACGCTGGCCTTCACCTTTGCCGCCAAGCGCAAACAATACGGCGAAATCATCGATTGTGCGCCCAGCCGGTTCCTGGATGAGCTGCCGCCGGACGACCTGGCCTGGGAAGGCAATGACGACACCCCGACCGAGGTGAAGGCCGTTCGCGGCAACACCGCCTTGGCGGATATACGCGCGATGTTAAAGCGCTAGAATCGACTACTTTTTAATCTACTTTCGGCGCAGACCGCGCCATTAGAGGAAGCTTTCCGTGGAAGCACTGCACAAGAAAATTCGCGAAGAAGGCATCGTGCTTTCCGATCAGGTACTCAAGGTCGACGCCTTTCTGAACCACCAGATCGACCCGGCGCTGATGAAACTGATCGGCGACGAATTCGCCGCGCGGTTCAAGGACTCGGGCATCACCAAGATCGTCACCATCGAAGCCTCGGGCATCGCACCGGCGATCATGACCGGCTTGAACCTCGGCGTGCCGGTGATTTTCGCCCGCAAACAGCAGTCCCTGACGCTGACCGAAAACCTGCTGTCGGCGACCGTGTATTCCTTCACCAAGAAGGTCGAAAGCACCGTGGCCATCTCCCCGCGCCACCTGACCAGCAGCGACCGCGTGCTGGTCATCGATGACTTCCTGGCCAACGGCAAGGCGTCCCAGGCGCTGATCTCGATCATCAAGCAAGCCGGCGCGACCGTTGCGGGCCTGGGGATTGTGATCGAGAAGTCGTTCCAGGGTGGCCGTGCGGAGCTGGATGCGCAGGGTTATCGGGTTGAGTCGCTGGCGCGGGTGAAGTCGCTGGCAGGTGGTGTAGTCACCTTCATCGAGTAATCGATAACACCCCAAATATTTGGGGTGGGCACAATTCAAAATGTGGGAGCTGGCTTGCCTGCGATAGCGGAGTGTCAGGCGACAGAGATGTCGACTGTCAGGCCCTCTTCGCAGGCAAGCCAGCTCCCACATTTGATTTGTGGTGGTCGTTAATACGCGGTGGCTTGTAGGCCGGCGAGCAGCAAGCGCTGGTATAAATCCTCTTTCAACCCCTCCGGCTTATCCAACCGCATCCGCTCCAGATGCTTGGGAAACACCTGCGGCTCCGGTGCATCCAGCGCCGCCTTGCCCAACTCCAGAATCTCCGTCAGCTTGAATTTGCTCTTGAGCCAGTTCAGCGCGCGCAACAGATCCTTCTCCTCATCCGTGAAGTCGGTGCCCAGCGGGTATTCCGGGAACAACCGGCGATGCCGTGCCTGAATGTCCTTGAGCCGCTGCGGCGTATTGTCGGTAAAGCGTGGGTCCAGCTGGAAATCCTTGGGCAGCTTGCCGGCCTTTTGCGCCTGCTCGATCAAGTCGTCCTGGAAGCGTGAGTCGGTGATATTCAGCAACGCCTCGATCACCTTGGCATCCGTCTGCCCACGCAAATCGGCAATCCCGTACTCGGTGATGACGATATCGCGCAGGTGCCGTGGAATCGTGCAGTGGCCGTACTCCCAGACGATATTGGAGCTGACCTCACCCGCCGACTCGCGCCAGCTGCGCAGGATCAGGATCGAACGCGCACCTTCCAATGCATGGCCCTGGGCAACGAAGTTGTATTGACCACCCACGCCGCTGAGTACGCGGCCGTCTTCCAACTGATCCGCTACGCCCCCGCCAAGCAGCGTCACCATGATTGCGCTGTTGATAAACCGCGCGTCCAGGCGCTGCAGGCGCTTGAGTGCTTCCTGGCCATAGAGCTCGTTGATATAGCTGATGCGCGTCATGTTGAATTCCAGACGCTTGGCGTGAGTCATTTCCTGCAAGCGCTGGTAAAAACTACGCGGCCCGAGGAAGAAGCCGCCATGGATCGACACACCATCGGGCTGCGCCGCATCGTCCAGGGTGCCGGCGTTGGCCTGCTCCTGGGTCGCCACATCCGGGTAGACCTTGCGGCGGATAATCCCGGCATCGGCCAATACCAGCAGGCCGTTGACGAACATCTCGCTGCAGCCATAAAGCCCGCGCGCAAAAGGCGCGACGCCGCCTTCGTGGCTGATCAAGGGCGCCCATTGGTACACATCGAGGTCGGTGAGCAACAGTCGATAGGCTTCGTTATCCGCCTGGCGCGCCAGCAAGGCGGCGGTCAGCGCATCCCCCATAGAGCCGATGCCGATCTGCAAGGTGCCGCCATCGCGCACCAAGGTGCTGGCATGCAAACCGATAAAGTGGTCCTGGAAACCCACGGGCATGTTCGGTGTGGAGAACAGCGTGGTGCTGTCCTTTTCGTCGATCAGGTAGTCGAACGCATCCATGCCCAGTTCCGCATCGCCCGGCATGTAGGGCAAGTCGCTGTGAACTTGGCCAACAATCAGGATGGTTTCACCGGCATTGCGGCGCTTCTCGATCATGGGCAGCAGGTCGAGCGTGATATCGGGGTTGCAGCTCAAGCTCAGGCGATCAGGATGCTCAGTGCTGCTGGCAACCAGTTGCGCCACCAGATTCAGGCCGGCGGCGTTGATGTCGCGCGCGGCATGGCTGTAATTGCTGCTGACGTAATCCTGCTGCGCCGACGCACTGTGGAGCAAGCTGCCGGGCTGCATGAAGAACTGCTGCACGCGGATATTGGCGGGCAGGCTGTCTTTGTGCAGGTCGGCGAGAAAATCCAGCTCGGGGTAATCGCCGAACACCCGTTCGATAAAGGGCTCGAGAAAGCGCTTTTGCAAACCATCGCCCATGGTTGGGCGCCCCAGGGCCAGCGCGGTGTAGATCGTCAGCGCCCGCTCCGGCAACTTGGCGATGCGCCGGTACAGCGCGTTGACGAACAGGTTGGGCTTGCCTAAGCCCAGGGGCATGCCCATGTGTATATGCGCGGGCAAACGCGCCAGTACGTCGTCAACTGCTTGCTCGATTGAACACAACTGCACCATCCGACCCTCCTGAACATTCCATGATTAGGGGTTGGACCGAGCTTGCCGGGTCTTTGCTGCAATGAACAGCCATCAATTTGACAAGCTGTCCCTGCGAGGGAGAAGAATCTGATAAATAAAAACCCAATAAAAACAGAAACATACCCTAAAGGTTCAACCGACATTCTCAGCCAAAGAAAAACCTTACAAATTATTGAATAAAAACCTACGTTCATTTAGGACACGATTAAAACACAAATCATACCCGCGCATTACTATCAATCTCAGCATAAAAAAACTTCAAACCGCGCTACCTCTGTCGAACATTTAGATACTCAAGGAGCCACAATGAAGCACATAAAAAATATAATAATTATTGGCTTCGGAAGCATCGCCCAAGGCCTGCTCCCGTTGTTATCAAATCATTACAACGGAGTAAAAATAACTATTTTTGAGAAACATATCAGCGAAAAACTTACCAATATCGCCACTGAATTTTCAGCCACGCTAGACGAAACGCTTATAACAGCTAAAAACTTCAAACGCCTACTATCACCGCACCTAAACGGAAAATACTCACCCTACTCGCCCGAGACAAAAAATGAAAAGCAGCCACTACTTAATATTATCCATGGTGCTTATGGTATTTGGCGAAATACTAACGATCTATAGTGAAGTGTATGCATCAAAGCTTTCTGCGCGAGTGATAGAAAATCCCGAGTTATTTTTAAAACCCATGTTATTGATATGTATTGCTGGTATAAGCCTAGTCTTTGCTTATTGGCTAGGTTACCAGGCCACAGGCAATATATGGATCGTTACCGTAGCGTCACTGACACTGCTGCTTATATTAGAACCCCTCGTCATTTATGCGATGCTAAAGGAGCTCCCAGGGCGCGGGGCGCTGGTCGGATTCATTCTTGGCGCAGTGGGATTAATGGCGACGCTGGTACTTTAAACTATGCGAACGCACTGTTGCTGTTCAAAAAGGTTAGCTCACTTTATGGGCTAACCTTTTTAAGCGCTTATCCCTTTATTTTAATCCCGACATCTTCTCGATCGCACCTTTAAGCTCATCATCCGAGCAATCGGCGCAGGTGCCTTTTGGCGGCATGGCGTTCAACCCGGTGATCGCCTTTGCCAGCAATCCGTCGAGGCCGCCCTGGTGGTCGGCGCGCTCTTTCCAGGCAGCGGTATCACCGATCTTCGGAGCATTCAGCAGGCCGGTGCCGTGGCATGCGTTGCAATGCTTGGCGATCACGTCATCGGGCGTTTTTGCTCCGCCACCGCCGCCCGCCGCTACTGCAACTTCCATCCCTTTGCACTCCTGGCCCTGAACACAGACTTGGCCGGCAGGCTCCAGGCGCTTGGCAATTTCATCATTGGTCGCAGCTTGAGCGCTGACAGCCCAAAGGGCCAGTACGGTTGCTGGTGCAGCCAGCATTTTCATAATTAGGTTCACGCGTTCACCCTCAATGGTGGCTATTCACGCCTGCGGCCACGGTTTCGCAGGCGGCGAAAGTATAACGGTTAGCCCGTCTGGCCGAAACAACCCTATTAAATAAAGGGAGATTCAGCCATGCGGATACAGCTACGGGAGTGTCTGCAACGCTGGCAGCACGCCTCTTCTGTCAAAAGTTCGCGGGTGTGGCTGCGCTGATTAGTCGCGCCGGCACGCCGAACGGGTTGCGAAAACGATGCGGCTTGGTGCTTTCAAAGTAGTAGCTATCGCCAGCTTCGAGCACAAAAGTTTCAAGACCGACCACCAACTCCAAGCGGCCCTCCACCAGAATTCCGGTTTCCTCGCCTTCGTGGGTGAGCATTTCTTCGCCTGTGTCGGCGCCCGGCGGGTAGATTTCGTTGAGAAACGCAATCGCCCGGCTCGGGTGCGCGCGGCCGACCAGTTTCATGGTGACGGCGCCGTCCGAGATGTCGATCAGCTCATTGGCTTTATAGACGATCTGGGTCGGTTTTTCCTGGAGGATCTCCTCGGAAAAGAACTCGACCATGGACATGGGGATGCCGCCCAGCACCTTGCGCAAGGAGCTGATCGAGGGGCTGACACTGTTTTTTTCGATCATCGAAATGGTGCTGTTGGTGACACCCGCACGCTTGGCGAGCTCGCGCTGGGAAAGACCCTTCAGTTTACGGATGGATTGCAGTCGTTCGCCGACGTCCAATGCAGGAGCCTCCTAGGATTCAGCTTTGTTGTAATTGAGCGTTATCATGGCGACAGCGTTCAGTATTTACAACACTTGGGCCTAAATCCTGGCCAGCTCCACTCGTAGGCGACGGTCAAGCCCCGGAATAGAGCCTTGGCACACGGCGCAGGTTGCAGAAAATCTGGTAGGGAATGGTCTCGGCGGCGGCCGCGACGTCACTGGCGAGGACATTTTTGCCCCACAGCTCCACCGTGGAGCCGAGCCCAGCCTGGGGCACGTCAGTGAGGTCGACACACAGCATGTCCATGGACACGCGGCCCAGCAACTGGCTGCGCTGCCCCGCCACCAGCACCGGCGTGCCGGTCGGCGCATGACGTGGATAGCCGTCGGCATAACCCATGGCAACCACGCCGATGCGCATCGGTTTTGGTGTGATGAACTTGGCGCCGTAACCCACCGGCTCGCCGGCCGGCAGTTCGCGCACGCAAATGACTTTGGATTCGAGGGTCATCACCGGCTGCAAACGCGCGGCGATGGCTTGGTCCTCGCCAAACGGCGTGGCGCCGTAGAGCATGATGCCCGGGCGTACCCAGTCGCTGGACATGCTCGGCCAGCCCATCACCGACGGCGAGTTGCGCAGGCTGACTTCAGCCGACAAACCTTGGCGCGCCGCCTCGAACACCGCCACTTGTTCATTGCTGCGTACACAGTCGAGCTCATCGGCGCGGGCGAAGTGGCTCATCAACACGATTTTTGCCACTTTACCGCTGGCCAGCAGACGCTGATAAGCCTCGTGGTAATCCTTGGGATGCAGGCCGACACGGTGCATCCCCGAATCCAGCTTGAGCCAGATGGTCAGCGGCTTGCTCAGCCGGGCTTGCTCAATCGCGTCCAACTGCCACAGCGAGTGCACCACGCACCACAAATCATGCTCGGTGATCAGTGCCAGCTCGTCGGCTTCGAAGAACCCTTCCAGCAGCAGCACCGGCGCGCGAATCCCCGCGGCGCGCAGTTCCAACGCCTCTTCGATACACGCCACAGCAAACCCATCCGCCTCGGCTTCCAGCGCCTGAGCCACGCGTACGGCGCCATGGCCATAGGCATCCGCCTTGACCACGGCGAGCGCCTTGGCTCCCGTGACTTCACGGGCCAATTGGTAGTTATGGCGCAGGGCTTGGAGGTCGATCAGGGCACGGGCAGGACGCATGGCGGCAGGCTTCTAGGCGGCAGAGTGAAAAAAACCGGCACCGACAGACAACGTCGGCGCCGGGAGAGGATCTGGGTTTAAGGCAGTGCGGCCACGACGGACAGCTCTACCAGGATTTCCGGTTCGCACAGCTTGGCTTCAACGGTGGCACGGGCCGGGGCAACGCCTTTGGGCAGCCACTTGTCCCACACCGCGTTCATGCCGGCGAAATCGGCGTCGATGTCTTTCAAGTAGATCGTCACCGACAGCAGTTTGCTTTTGTCGGTGCCGGCCAAGTCCAGCAAACGCTCGATATTGGCCAGGGTTTCACGGGTCTGCTGTTCAATGCCGGCACTCATGTCGTCGCCGACTTGCCCGGCCAGATAGACGGTGCCGCTGTGAACAACGATCTGGCTCATGCGCTCATTGGTGAGCTGGCGCTGGATTGACATGTTGTGCGGACTCCTGGTGGTTGCCGTAACGGGAAATATCAAGGCCTTCGGCGCTGATCTGCGGCGTTTTCTTCGCCATCAGGTCGGCCAGCAAACGACCAGAGCCACAGGCCATGGTCCAGCCGAGCGTGCCGTGGCCGGTATTCAGGAACAGGTTCTTGAATGGCGTGGCACCGACAATCGGCGTGCCGTCGGGTGTGGTCGGGCGCAGGCCGGTCCAGAAGCTGGCTTCGGTCAAATCGCCGCCCTGAGGATAAAGGTCGTTGACGATCATCTCCAGGGTTTCACGCCGACGCGGGTTAAGCGACAGGTCAAAACCGGCTATTTCAGCCATGCCGCCAACACGAATGCGGTTGTCGAAACGGGTGATCGCGACCTTGTAGGTCTCATCCAGAATGGTCGAGGTCGGCGCCATCGCGGGGTTGGTGATCGGCACGGTCAGCGAGTAACCCTTGAGCGGGTACACCGGCGCCTTGATCCCCAGCGGCTTGAGCAATTTCGGCGAGTAACTGCCGAGGGCCAGCACGTAGCGGTCGGCGGTTTCCAGCTTGCCGTCGATCCACACGCCATTGATGCGATCGCCCGCGTAGTCGAGGCGCTGGATGTCTTGCTCGAAGCGGAACTCAACGCCCAGCTGTTTACACATGTCGACCAGGCGCGTGGTGAACATCTGACAGTCGCCGGTCTGGTCGTTCGGCAGGCGCAGCGCGCCGGCGAGGATATCGGTGACGCTGGCCAGGGCCGGCTCAACGCGGGCGATACCGGCGCGGTCGAGCAACTCGAACGGCACACCGGACTCTTTGAGCACGGCGATATCTTTGGCGGCGCCATCCAGCTGAGCCTGGGTGCGGAACAGTTGAGTCGTACCGAGGCTGCGGCCTTCATAGGCAATGCCGGTTTCAGCGCGCAATTCGTCGAGGCAGTCGCGGCTGTACTCGGACAGACGCACCATGCGCTCTTTGTTCACCGCATAGCGGCTGGCCGTGCAGTTGCGCAGCATCTGCGCCATCCACAGGTATTGATCGATATCGGCGGTGGCCTTGATCGCCAGCGGCGCGTGGCGCTGCAGCAGCCACTTGATGGCCTTGAGCGGCACGCCCGGTGCGGCCCAGGGCGAAGCATAACCAGGCGACACCTGGCCGGCGTTGGCGAAACTGGTTTCCATGGCAGCGGCTGGTTGACGGTCGACCACAACGACTTCAAAGCCGGCCCGCGCCAAATAGTAGGCACTGGTCACCCCAATGACGCCGCTACCCAAGACCAGAACGCGCATTTTTATATCCTCATCGCGGGCATGGCCGCTGACGTGTGTTATTCGAGCAATGATGAGCGCAGTGTAAAAAACTATTGCCAGTGCATTTCACTATATAACCACCTATATTTGGCGACAATTCTCGGCAAAAACCCTTTTCACAGAGGCGTATCCCCTATGCGTACCAACACCCAGACCAAGCGGGAGCTGGACAAGATCGACCGCAATATCCTGCGCATCCTGCAAACCGATGGGCGAATTTCGTTCACGGAGCTAGGGGAAAAAGTCGGGCTGTCGACCACGCCGTGCACCGAGCGTGTGCGCCGCCTGGAACGCGAAGGCATCATCATGGGCTACAACGCGCGGCTCAACCCGCAGCACTTGAAGGGCAGTTTGCTGGTATTTGTCGAGATCAGCCTCGATTACAAGTCTGGCGACACCTTTGAAGAATTCCGCCGCGCGGTGCTGAAACTGCCGCATGTATTGGAGTGCCACTTGGTGTCGGGCGATTTCGACTACTTGGTGAAAGCGCGGATTTCAGAGATGGCCTCGTACCGAAAATTGCTCGGCGATATCCTGCTCAAGTTGCCCCATGTGCGCGAATCCAAGAGCTATATCGTGATGGAAGAGGTGAAGGAGAGCCTGAACCTGCCGATCCCGGATTAACTGATTCAACGTGCTAAAAGGTGGGAGCTGGCTTGCCTGCGATAGCGGTGTGATTGATACACCGCTATCGCAGGCAAGCCAGCTCCCACCTTTTGACCGAGTACAGTCGCTAGACCAGAACTTGCCGGGTGCTGGCCATGTATTCGTGGATCTGTTTCTCAACCCGAGGATGAATCAACTCCACCGGCCCCCGCCCATTGGGGCACGGCAAGGTTTTGGTGGTGCCGAACAAACGGCAAATCAGCGGCCGCTCGTCATACACCGTACAGCCATTCGGCCCGAGGTGCACACAGTTCAGTTCGTCCATCGCCGCGTCCTGCTCGGCGGCGGTCTTACGCGGCAGGCGTGACATTTCCTCGGGTGAGGTGGTTACCGGCCCACAGCAGTCGTGGCAGCCGGGAACGCATTCGAACGAAGGAATCTCGCGGCGCAGCGCGCTGATTTTCTGACTGTTGCAACTCATCGAAACACGTACCGAACGGCGAATAGACGTGGATTCTGACGCAAAACGCCCTGCGCAGACAGCGTCGTCCGACCGCTGTATCCTGCGTCAAATTTTCCAAACAGGGATGCTCCCCATGACCGCCAGCGCCCGGCACACCGCTTCCTACTACGCCGCCAGCAGCGTGCCGCAACCCGATTACCCGGCGTTGGCGGGCGAAGTCAGCGCCGATGTGTGCGTGATTGGCGGTGGTTATTCAGGGCTTAACACCGCGCTGGAACTGGCTGAGCGCGGTTTCAGCGTGGTGCTGCTGGAAGCGCGCAAGATTGGTTGGGGTGCCAGCGGTCGCAATGGCGGCCAGCTGATTCGCGGCGTCGGTCATGGCCTGGACCAGTTCGCCAACGTGATCGGTGCCGACGGTGTACACCAGATGAAGCTGATGGGCCTGGAGGCCGTAGAGATCGTGCGCGAACGCGTCGAGCGCTATCAAATCCCCTGCGACCTGACCTGGGGTTACTGCGACCTGGCAAACAAACCTCAGCATCTGCAAGACCTGGCCGAGGACGCCGAAGCATTGCGCAGCCTCGGCTATCGCCATGAAGTACGCCTGCTGCAAGCCAATGAGATGAGCAGCGTAGTCGGCTCCGAGCGCTATGTGGGCGGCATGATCGACATGGGCTCCGGGCACCTGCACCCGCTGAACCTGGCCCTCGGCGAAGCCACCGCCGCGCAGCAATTGGGCGTGCAGCTGTTCGAGCAGTCCGAAGTGACGCGCATCGACTACGGCCCCCAGGTCAATGTGCACACAGCCCGGGGCAATGTGCGCGCCAAGACTCTGGTGCTGGCCTGTAACGCTTACCTCAATGGCCTGAACCCGCACCTGGGCGGCAAGGTGCTGCCCGCCGGCAGCTACATCATCGCCACCGAGCCGTTGAGCGAAGCACAAGCCGCCAACCTGCTGCCGCAGAACATGGCCGTGTGTGATCAACGAGTGACGGTGGACTACTTCCGATTATCCGCCGACCGCCGCCTGTTATTCGGCGGCGCCTGCCACTATTCGGGACGTGATCCCCAGGACATCGGCGCCTACATGCGCCCGAAAATGCTCAAGGTGTTCCCGCAACTGGCCGACGTGAAGATCGACTACCAGTGGGGCGGCATGATCGGCATCGGCGCCAACCGCCTGCCGCAGATTGGCCGCTTGGTCGATCAACCCAACGCGTATTACGCACAGGCCTACGCCGGCCATGGCCTCAACGCCACGCACTTGGCGGGTAAGCTGCTGGCCGAGGCGATCAGCGGCCAGCAGCAGGGTCGTTTCGATCTGTTCGCCCAAGTGCCGCACATCACCTTCCCCGGTGGCAAACATCTGCGTTCACCGCTGTTGGCGTTGGGGATGCTCTGGCATCGGCTCAAAGAGCTGGTCTGATCAATCGCGCCAAAATGGCTTGAGGCCTTCCTGGCGCGCTTGTTCGGCGGTTAGCCCAACGTCGCGCAGTTGCTCGCGGGTCAAGTGCAGCAAGGCTTTGCGCGTGTGGCGGCGGTGCCAGAACAGGCTCCAGCGGCTGATATTCCTTGGCGCCGTTGCCCGTTCTTGCCCAGCCTGCAATTCCTGACTGTGTAGCATCAGACGCACATCGCTTATGCCGCTCATTTTGCTGCCCCTCATTTGCTTGTTGCCATGAGTGACTAGCGTGAGCGCGTGAGCCAAACCATTACAGATTCAACCAACTTTTATTAAATCCATACAGATGCTGCCCACGGACGCCTGAATCCTGTATTTTGCGCCTATCTGTACTGGTCCCTCGGGAGCGACCGCCATGACCCTTTACGTCAACCTCGCCGAATTGCTGGGCACGCGCATCGAACAGGGCTTCTATCGCCCCGGCGACCGCTTGCCCTCCGTACGCGCCTTGAGTGTGGAACACGGGGTCAGCCTGAGCACCGTGCAACAAGCCTATCGGTTGCTGGAAGACAACGGCCTGGCAATGCCCAAGCCCAAGTCCGGCTACTTTGTGCCGGTGGGGCGCGAGCTGCCGGCGCTGCCCGAGGTGGGCCGCCCGGCCCAGCGACCCGTGGAAATTTCGCAGTGGGACCAGGTACTGGAACTGATTCGTGCGGTGCCGCGCAAAGACGTCATACAGATGGGCCGAGGCATGCCGGATGTATTGTCGCCCACCTTGAAACCCCTGCTACGCAGCCTTGCACGGGTGAGTCGCCGCCAGGATCTGCCGGGGCTGTATTACGACAACATTCTCGGCTGTATGGAACTGCGCGAGCAGATCGCACGACTGTCATTGGATTCCGGCTGCCAGCTGACGGCCGAAGACATCGTGATCACCACCGGTTGCCATGAGGCGCTGTCCGCCAGCATCCACGCGATTTGCGAGCCGGGCGATATCGTCGCCGTGGACTCGCCGAGCTTTCATGGCGCCATGCAGACCCTCAAGGGCCTGGGCATGAAAGCCTTGGAAATCCCAACAGACCCGCTCACCGGCATCAGCCTCGAAGCGCTTGAGTTGGCCTTGGAGCAGTGGCCGATCAAGGTCATCCAGCTGACCCCCAACTGCAATAACCCCTTGGGCTACATCATGCCGGAAGCGCGCAAACGCGCGTTGCTGACCCTGGCCCAGCGCTTTGACGTGGCGATCATCGAAGACGATGTGTACGGCGAATTGGCCTATAGCTACCCACGCCCGCGCACCATCAAGTCCTTCGACGAAGACGGCCGCGTGGTGCTGTGCAGCTCGTTCTCGAAAACCCTGGCGCCAGGGCTGCGTATTGGCTGGGTGGCACCGGGGCGCTACCTGGAGCGGGTGCTGCACATGAAATACATCAGCACCGGCTCCACCGCGACCCAACCGCAGATCGCCATCGCCGAATTTCTCAAGAACGGCCACTTCGAACCGCATTTGCGGCGGATGCGCACCCAATACCAGCGTAATCGCGACTTGATGCTCGACTGGGTCAGCCGCTACTTCCCGACCGGCACGCGCGCCAGCCGACCTCAAGGCAGCTTTATGCTGTGGGTCGAACTGCCGGAAGGCTTCGACACCCTCAAGCTCAACCGCGTGCTGGTGGAACAAGGCGTACAGGTGGCGGTGGGCAGCATCTTTTCCGCTTCCGGCAAATACCGTAATTGCCTGCGCATGAACTACGCTGCCAAGCCAACCCCACAGATCGAAGAAGCGGTGCGCAAGGTCGGAGCCGCAGCGATCAAGATGCTCGCCGAGGCGGCTGACTGACCTTTCGCCGAAATTAGCCGTCATATACCCACAACCGCCCTGACCTGGAAGCAGCGCCCTTGATGATTCGACGGCTTTTACCGTTTTTCCTGTTGGGCACCCTGGCCCTCGGCGGCTGCGCTACGGTCAATACTGCGCGCGTCCCCAGCGACGCCCTGCCCGCCGCGCAATCCTCGTTCGGCCGCTCGATCCAGGCCCAGGCCGCGCCGTATCAGGGCCGCTCAGGCTTTCGCCTGCTGCCCAACAGCAGCGAAGCCTTCATGGCCCGCGCCGAACTGATCCGCAACGCCCAAAGCAGCCTCGACCTGCAGTACTACATCGTCCACGATGGCATCAGCACGCGCATGCTGGTGGATGAACTGCTCAAAGCCGCCGACCGTGGTGTGCGCGTGCGCATCTTGCTGGACGACACCACCAGCGATGGCCTCGACCAAGTCATTGCCACCCTCGCCGCCCACCCGCAGATCGAAATCCGCCTGTTCAACCCGCTGCACTTGGGCCGCAGCACCGGCGCAACGCGGGCCATGGGCCGATTGTTCAACCTGTCGCTGCAACACCGGCGCATGCACAACAAACTGTGGCTGGCGGACAACAGCGCGGCCATCGTCGGCGGGCGCAACCTGGGTGACGAGTACTTTGACGCCGAGCCCAACCTGAACTTCACCGACATCGACATGCTCAGCGTCGGCCCGGTGGCCGAACAGCTCGGGCACAGCTTTGACCAGTACTGGAACAGCGCGCTGAGCAAGCCGATTGATGATTTCGTCTCCACCGCCCCGTCCAAGGCCGACCTGGCCGCCGCGCGCGTGCGCCTGCAAGACTCGCTGGCCGAATCTCGCCAACAGAACCATGCCCTGTATAACCGCTTGCGCACCTACCAGACCCAGCCACGCATGGACATCTGGCGCCGCGAGCTGATCTGGGCCTGGAACCAGGCGTTGTGGGATGCGCCGAGCAAGGTGCTGGCCAAGGCCGACCCGGACCCGCGGTTGCTGCTCACCACGCAACTGGCGCCGGAGCTGGAAGGCGTCAACCATGAGCTGATCATGATTTCGGCGTACTTCGTGCCCGGCCAGCCTGGGCTGGTGTACCTGACCGGCCGCGCCGACGCGGGGGTGTCGGTGAGCTTGCTGACCAACTCATTGGAGGCCACCGACGTTCCGGCCGTGCACGGCGGCTATGCGCCGTATCGCAAGGCGCTGCTGGAGCACGGCGTAAAACTCTACGAACTGCGCCGCCAACCCGGCGACCCCAGCGCAGGCAGCGGCCCGCACCTGTTTCGTCGGGGCTCGTTCCGTGGCTCGGACTCCAGCCTGCACAGCAAGGCGATGATTTTTGATCGGGAGAAGTCGTTTATCGGCTCGTTCAACTTCGACCCGCGTTCGGTGTTGTGGAACACCGAAGTCGGCGTGCTGGTAGACAGCCCCGAGCTGGCGGAACACGTGCGCAACCTGGCGTTGCAAGGTATGGCGCCGGCGTTGAGCTATGAGGCGAAATTGCAGGATGGCCAAGTGGTGTGGGTGACCGAGGACAACGGCCAATTGCACACGCTGACCCGCGAACCTGGCAGCTGGTGGCGCCGCTTTAATGCCTGGTTCGCCACCTCAGTCGGCCTGGAACGGATGCTCTAAGAACAATGAAGATCAACTGTGGGAGCGGGCTTGCTCGCGAAGGCGGTGGATCAGTCAATACGTCCGTCAACTGACACACCGTATTCGCGAGCAAGCCCGCTCCCACATTTGATTGCATTTCAAGTCAGGCAGGCTGTGCAGCGCCGAACGCCCCTTGGCGCAGCAACAGCACCACCAGCCCCAACGCCCCGGCCGCCATCAGCAACGGCAATGCATGCCCGCTGATCCACTGGCTGCCCGCACCCGCCACCAGCGGCCCTATCAGGCAGCCAATGCCCCACAGCTGCGCCACGTGGGCATTCGCGCGTACCAGCGCATCGTCGCGGTAACGCTCGCCGATCAGGATCAGCGACAAGGTGAACAACCCACCGGCACTGGCGCCAAAGATCACCCACACCGGCCAGATCAGCGGCGTGAGCAGCAGCAGCGGAATTGCCAGGCTCGAGGCCAGCAGCAACACCGCACAGCTCAAGAACAGCGTGCGGCGCGGCAGGTAATCGGCCAATGCGCCGATGGGCAGCTGCAACAACGCGTCGCCGACCACCACCGTGCTGACCATGGCCAAGGCGACCTCAGCCGTGAACCCTTGCTGCAGGCAATACACCGGCAGCAACGTCAGAATCATCGCTTCGAACGCAGCGAACAACGCCACCGCCCAGGCAATCGCCGGCAGGCTTAAGCAGAAGCGCCACAAATCACCGAAGGTGACGCTGAAGGATTCGGCGGTCGGCGCACCGGAACGCCCCAGCAACAGCAGCGGCGCGACCATCAACAGGCCCACGCCCACCCAGAAGCCGTAATCATGGTCGGTGCCCAGCACGCCCAGCAGCAAGGGCCCCGACAATTGGCTCAAGGCATACGTGCAGCCATACAGCGCCACCAAGCGGCCGCGCCATTGCTCGATGACCAACTGGTTGATCCAGCTTTCGCCAAGGATGAACACGATGGTCAGGATCACCCCGATCATCAGCCGCAGCACCAGCCAGACCGGGTAGCTAGGCAAGATTGCCAGCAGACCGATGGACACCGCACCGGCCCACAGGCACAGACGCATCAGGTTGGCGGTGCCCAGCCATGAGGCCATGCGGCTGGAAACCTTGGCGCCCAGCAGGACGCCGAAGGCAGGCATCGCTGCCATCACGCCAATGGCGAAACTGCCGTAGCCCCAGCCTTCCAGGCGCAGGGACACCAGCGGCATGCTGACGCCCAGCGCCAGGCCGACGCTAAGTACCGAGGCCAGCACGGCAAAATAAGTCGCCCAACGCATTTCCACGCTCCTGTGGATAATTTTGAGAACACACAAAACAGTGTGGGAGCGGGCTTAGGTGGGAGCAGGGCTTGCCCGCGATGCAAGCACCTCGGTGTGTCAGCCACACTTCGGTGATGCTATCGCAGGCAAGCCAGCTCCCACAAAAGCCCGCTCCCACATTTGGCCTGCGGTGTTTCCTACAGGGTTACAGCTTGATCCAGGTCGCCTTCAGCTCGGTGTACTTGTCGAACGCGTGCAGCGACTTGTCGCGACCGTTACCCGACTGTTTGAAGCCACCAAACGGGGCAGTCATGTCACCGCCATCGTATTGGTTGACCCACACGCTACCCGCGCGCAAGGCCTTGGCAGTCAGGTGCGCCTTGGAGATATCCGCCGTCCACACCGCTGCGGCCAGGCCGTATTGGGTGTCGTTGGCGATGGCGATGGCCTCTTCGGCGCTGTCGAAGGTGATCACCGACAAAACGGGGCCGAAGATCTCTTCCTGGGCGATTTTCATGGCGTTAGTCACGCCGTCAAAAATCGTCGGCTCAACGTAAGTACCACCGGTTTCTTCCAGCGTGCGCTTGCCGCCCGCGACCAGCTTGGCGCCGTCGGCATGGCCAGCTTCGATGTACGACAGCACGGTGTTCATCTGCTGGGTGTCCACCAGCGCGCCGACGGTAGTTGCCGGGTCCAGCGGGTTGCCTGGCTTCCAGCCCTTGAGGGCCTCGATCACCAGCGGCAGGAATTTGTCCTTGATGGAACGCTCCACCAGCAGGCGCGAACCAGCGGTGCAGACTTCGCCCTGGTTGAAGGCGATGGCACCCGCGGCGGACTCGGCGGCGGCTTGCAGGTCCGGCGCATCGGCGAACACGATGTTCGGGCTCTTGCCGCCGGCTTCCAGCCACACGCGCTTCATGTTCGACTCGCCGGAGCGAATCAACAGTTGCTTGGCAATCTTGGTGGAGCCGGTGAACACCAGCGTGTCGACATCCATGTGCAGCGCCAGCGCGTTGCCCACGGTGTGGCCGTAGCCCGGCAGCACGTTGAACACGCCTTTTGGGATACCGGCTTCAACGGCCAGGGCCGCGATGCGGATGGCGGTCAGTGGGGATTTTTCGGACGGCTTGAGGATCACCGAGTTACCGGTGGACAGCGCCGGGCCGAGTTTCCAGCAAGCCATCATCAACGGGAAGTTCCACGGCACGATTGCGCCGACCACGCCAACCGGCTCGCGGGTCACCAGACCCAATTGATCGTGTGGAGTGGCGGCAACTTCGTCGTAAATTTTGTCGATCGCCTCGCCGCTCCAGCTCAGGGCATTGGCCGCGCCTGGGACGTCGATGCCAAGCGAATCACTGATTGGCTTGCCCATGTCCAGGGTTTCGAGCAGCGCCAGCTCTTCGGCATTGGCCTTGAGCAAGGCTGCGAAACGGATCATGGCAGATTTGCGTTTGGCCGGCGCCAGGCGCGACCAAACACCAGAATTGAACGTGGCGCGGGCATTTTCTACGGCGCGCTGAGCATCGGCTGCGTCACAGCTGGCAACGGTTGCCAGCAGGCGGCCATCGACCGGGCTGATGCATTCGAACGTGTCACCGGAAACAGCAGCGGTGTATTCGCCATTGATATAGGCGCGGCCTTCGATCTTCAGATCCTTGGCGCGTTGTTCCCAGTCGGCACGGGTCAGGGTGGTCATGCGAGCGTCCTCCTCTTATTGAATACAAGGGCCAGGTGATGTCCCCCGGCAGCCTCAAAGAATTCTTGCCCGGCCAGCCTGCTGTTCGGCTCAAGGCAGCTGCCACCCTAAACCAGCGGCTGGGGGTGTTTCAATATATTTGACACAACGGCAGTAAACGCCCTTGCGATGTTCATTTTAATAAACATAGACTTTGGGCTCTCCAACCGCAGGCCAGACGGGAAACGCACATGAGCATCCAGGACATCGTCGACTTCAGCCAAGCCAACACCGCCCCCGAACGCTACCGGCCTGCCGCCGAAAAAGTCCTCAAGGGCGACCCCGAACAAACCCTCTACAACCACTACAACAGCCCGTGCGGCCAGATGAGCGCCGGGGTCTGGGAAGGTGAAGTCGGGCAGTGGAAGGTCAACTACAGCGAGCATGAGTATTGCGAGATTGTGCAGGGCGTTTCGGTGCTACGCGATGTTGACGGCAACGCCAAAACCTTGCGTGCCGGCGATCGCTTCGTGATCCCCGCCGGCTTCAGCGGCACCTGGGAAGTGCTCGAACCGTGCCGCAAGATCTACGTGGTGTTCGAACAAAAAGCCTGACGCGCAGCGTCACAGGCGGCGTTCCCACGCAGAGCGTGGGAACGAGCAGGCAAAAAAAAGCCCGACTCGTGAGAGACGGGCTTTTTTTCACAAGGAAGAAAATCAATTACTTGATTTTGCCTTCTTTGTAGATCACGTGCTTGCGAACGCGCGGGTCGAACATTTTCTTTTCGAGCTTGTCCGGGGTAGTACGCTTGTTCTTGTCGGTAGTGTAGAAGTGACCAGTACCGGCGCTAGAGATCATTCGAATCAATTCACGCATGATAAAGCTCCTTAAATCTTGCCAGCGGCGCGGATTTCGGCCAGCACGACAGTGATGCCACGCTTGTCGATGATACGCATGCCTTTGGCAGATACACGCAGGCGAACAAAACGTTTCTCTTCTTCAACCCAGAAGCGGTGATGCTGCAGGTTCGGCAGGAAACGACGACGGGTTTTGTTATTTGCGTGGGAAATGTTATTCCCAGTCACCGGACCCTTACCGGTAACTTGACAGACTCTCGACATGCCTCAGCCCTCTAAAACCACATGCCCAACCCGGCATGGGTTGGCCGCTTAATCTCTCAGTCATTTGGCGCCAGGCGCCGCGTTTCTTTAAGGGTCTTACCGGCTACACCTACAGTGAAGGAACCGGGCCCCTAGAAAAGAGCGCTGCTTTATACCAGAAAGACCCCAGTGCAACAACAGCCCGTGTGTTTTTACCGGCGTAAATCTCGGCGACAGACGCCTGAACCGTTGCCAGGAGGGGCCGCTGTAACAGCCGACCGCTCGTCGCACAGAATGATTTACAGCGCCCGCACGCACGATGAAGTGCACGGCGAAACGCGCTGAGGCGCCATCAAAACAGCATTTTGCCCAAATGCACAGGCAAAAATGGGCTAGTCATTTATCAATCAGACCTCTACGGTAGGCTTTTTCCAGACTGCACTCGCAGATGGGCCTTCGATCTGCAAAGGAAACCGAATATGCGCCTCGCTGCCCTACCGCTATTGCTAGCCCCTTTATTTATCGCGCCGGCGGCCCTCGCTGCCACCAGCCTGAGCGTTTGCACCGAAGCCAGCCCCGAGGGGTTCGACGTGGTGCAATACAACTCGCTGACCACCACCAATGCCTCGGCCGACGTGCTGATGAACCGCCTGGTGGACTACGACGCGAACAGCGGCAAATTGGTACCGAGCCTCGCAGACAGCTGGGACGTTTCGCCGGACGGCCTGACATACACCTTCAAGCTGCACCCCGGTGTGAAGTTCCACCGTACCGAATACTTCACCCCGAGCCGGACCCTGACCGCAGAAGACGTGCGCTTCAGCTTCGAACGCATGCTCGACCCGGCCAACCCGTGGCACAAGATCGCCCAGAGCGGCTTCCCGCATGCGCAGTCGCTGCAATTGCCGACACTGGTCAAGAAGATCGATGCGCTCGACCCGCTGACCGTGCGCTTTACCCTGGACCACGCCGACTCAACCTTCCTCGCCGCACTGAGCATGGGTTTTGCCTCGATCTACCCGGCCGAATACGCCGACAAGCTGTTGAAGGCCGGCACGCCAGAGAAACTCAACAGCCAACCGATCGGCACGGGGCCGTTCGTTTTTGTGCGCTTCCAGAAGGATGCCGTGGTTCGCTACAAAGCCAACCCGGATTACTTTGCCGGCAAACCGGCTGTGGATAACTTGCTCTTCGCCATTACCCCGGACGCCAATGTGCGCCTGCAGAAGCTGCACCGCGACGAATGCCAGATCGCCCTGTCGCCCAAGCCGCTGGATGTGGGCGAAGCCGAAAAAGACCCGGCATTGAAAGTGGAAAAAACCGCCGCATTCATGACCGCATTCGTGGCCATCAACAGCCAGCATCCGCCGTTGGACAAACCGGAAGTGCGCCAGGCGATCAACCTGGCGTTCGACAAAAACAGCTACCTCAAGGCCGTGTTTGAAGGCACTGCCGAAGCGGCCAATGGTATTTACCCACCGAATACCTGGAGCTATGCCAAGGACTTGCCAGGTTATCCACAGGACATCGCCAAGGCCAAGACGCTGCTCGACCGCGCCGGGCTAAAGGACGGTTTCAAGACCACCATTTGGACGCGCCCGACTGGCAGCCTGCTGAACCCCAACCCTAACCTCGGCGCACAGCTGTTGCAGGCAGACCTGGCCAAGATCGGCATCCAGGCAGAAATACGCGTGATTGAGTGGGGCGAACTGATTCGCCGCGCCAAGGCCGGTGAACATGACCTGCTGTTCATGGGCTGGGCTGGCGATAATGGCGACCCGGATAACTTCCTGACCCCGCAGTTCTCTTGCGCGGCGGTAAAATCGGGCACCAACTTCGCCCGCTACTGCGACCCCGCCCTGGACAAACTGATCAGCGCCGGCAAGACCACCAGCGAACAAGGCGTGCGCAGCAAGCTGTATCAGCAGGCCCAGGCGCAGATCCAGCAGCAGGCATTATGGCTGCCACTGGCGCACCCGACCGCGTTTGCCCTGGCCCGCAAAAATGTCAAGGGTTACCAGGTGAGCCCGTTCGGGCGCCAGGACTTCTCCAAGGTCAGCGTCAAGCCCTGACAACCCGCCCCGCCCTCAACCGGGCGGGGCTACAACCACCCGTATTCGGCCATCGACAGCGGGTCACCATCGCCCACGATGATGTGATCCAGCACCCGCACATCCACCATTTCCAAGGCCTTTTGCAGCAATTTGGTTAATTTTCGATCAGCCGCACTCGGCTCGACGCTCCCGGAAGGATGGTTGTGACACAGGATCAACGCGGCCGCGTTGTATTCAAGTGCGCGCTTGACCACTTGCCGCGGATAGACCACGGCCGCGTCGATGGTGCCCTGGAACAACGCCTCGAAACCCAGCACCCGGTGCTTTGAGTCGAGAAACAGGCAGCCGAAGATCTCGTGGGGCTCATGACGCAACAACGCCTTGAGGTAATCGCGCACGGCCAAGGGGCTTTCGAGCACCGAGTCTGCGCGCAGGCGTTCGGCCATATGGCGTCGAGACATTTCCAGCACGGCCTGCAACTGGGCGTATTTCGCCGGCCCCAGCCCCAAATGCCTGCTGAACAACGCCTGGCTGGCCTCCAGCAATGGGCGAAGGCCACCGAATTGCGCCAACAAATGGCGCGCCAGGTCGACCGCGCTTTTGCCGGAAACCCCGGTACGCAGGAAGATGGCTAACAGCTCGGCATCCGACAGGCTTGCCGCGCCCCATTCCAAAAGTTTCTCCCGTGGACGTTCCGCCACAGGCCAATCGCGAATACTCATCCCACCTCCCTTCCATCCATAGGCGCCATGTGCGCCGCTGTTGCCAAGCGGACGCTGTGTTATCGTAAGCCCTCTTTTTTGCGTGCGATTTCTCCTGGGGAGGGGGCATCGCAGGCGTCACTGAACTGGCATCACTGAACTGGAAAGGCAAACCAATGCAGCGTCTGTATCGGAAACGCATCGTTCTCGGCGTCGGCGGCGGCATTGCCGCCTACAAGAGCGCAGAGCTGGTTCGCAGGCTCCTGGACCAGGGCGCCGAAGTGCGCGTGGTCATGACTCGCGGTGGCAGTGAGTTCATCACCCCACTGACCATGCAAGCCCTGTCCGGCCACCCGGTTCACCTCGACCTGCTGGACCCGGCAGCCGAAGCCGCCATGGGCCATATCGAGCTGGCCAAATGGGCCGACCTGGTGCTGATCGCCCCGGCCACCGCCGACCTGATCGCCCGCCTGGCCCAAGGCATCGCCGATGACCTGCTGACCACGTTGGTACTGGCCACCGACGCCACCGTCGCCATTGCCCCGGCCATGAACCAGGCCATGTGGCGCGACCCGGCCACCCAGGCCAATACCCAACTGCTGCAAAGCCGAGGCCTCAAGGTGTTCGGCCCGGCGTCCGGCAGCCAGGCCTGCGGCGACGTCGGCATGGGCCGCATGCTCGAAGCCACCGACCTGGCGCTGTGCGCCGCCGAGTGCTTCCAGCACCTGGCCCTCACCGGCAAGCACGTGCTGATCACCGCCGGCCCGACCCAGGAAAACATCGACCCGGTGCGCTACATCACCAACCATAGCTCAGGGAAAATGGGCTTTGCCTTGGCGGAAGCTGCGGTCGAGGCAGGCGCGCGCGTCACCTTGATCACCGGCCCGGTGCACTTACCGACCCCTGATCGGGTCACGCGCATCGACGTAGTCAGCGCCCGGGACATGTTGGCGGCGTGTGAGGCCGCCATTCCCTGCGACCTGTTTATCGCCTCGGCTGCGGTTGCGGACTACCGCCCTGAAGTCGTCGCCCCGCAAAAGCTTAAGAAAGACCCTACAAGCGGCGACGGCCTGCTCCTGCAAATGGTGCGCAACCCGGACATCCTGGCAACCATCGCCACGCGCCCGGACCGCCCGTTCAGCGTCGGCTTTGCCGCCGAGACCGAGCACCTGCTGGACTACGCCGCACGCAAACTGAAAGACAAAAACCTCGACCTGATCGTTGCCAATGATGTCGCCAACCCGAGCATCGGCTTCAACAGCGAGGAAAATGCCATCAGCGTGATCGACCGCGAGTTGCACGCCACCGTTTTCGCCCAGACCAGCAAAGGCAAGATTGCCCGCCAACTGATCTCATTTATCGCCCAACGGCTGAACCAGGTTTAATTTACATGCACGCTTTGCAAGCCAAGATCCTCGACCCACGCATCGGCAACGAATTCCCACTGCCGGACTACGCCACCCCAGGCTCCGCCGGGCTGGACCTGCGCGCCATGCTCAAGGAAGACACCGTCCTCGAGCCAGGCCAGACCCTTCTGATCCCGACCGGCCTGTCGATCTACGTCGGCGATCCGGGCCTGGCGGCATTGATCCTGCCGCGCTCCGGCCTGGGCCATAAACACGGCATCGTGCTGGGCAACCTGGTCGGCCTGATCGACTCCGATTACCAGGGCGAGCTGATGGTGTCGTGCTGGAACCGTGGCCAAACCGCTTTCAACATCGCCGTCGGCGAGCGTATCGCCCAGCTGGTACTGGTGCCGGTGGTGCAGGCGCACTTCGAGCTGGTGCAGGAATTCGACGAGACCCAGCGCGGCGCAGGCGGTTTCGGGCATTCCGGCAGCCACTGACCAAGCTGAATCAGGCCGGACACCTTTGTCCGGCCCGACGCCACCGCAAGGCTTTTCAGGACGAAGAATGCGCGGTCCCAATCAGCGAGATTTCACCATTGAAATCAACGTATTACGCAGCCACAAACACAGAGCACCCGCGCCAGTGGCATTTTTGCACCACGAACTCTCTGCCGAAAAAGCCGTCATACCCTTCAGTTTGCGCCCGCCGGTCAGCCACATTCAGGCCAGCCTTGCCCCTTTCAGATGGAGTTTCCCCACGCGATGAGTACCGCAGCCCGAGTAGCCCCGACATTCCCCGACAGCATCTTTCGCGCCTACGACATTCGTGGCGTCGTGCCTAAGACCCTGACTGCCGAAACCGCCTACTGGATCGGCCGCGCCATCGGCTCCCAGAGCCTGGCCCAGGGCGAACCCAACGTCTCGGTCGGCCGTGATGGCCGCTTGTCCGGCCCCGAGCTGGTCGAGCAACTGATCCAGGGCCTGGCCGACAGCGGCTGCCACGTCAGCGATGTCGGCCTGGTGCCAACGCCTGCGCTGTACTACGCAGCCAACGTACTGGCCGGCAAGTCCGGGGTGATGCTCACCGGCAGCCATAACCCATCGGACTACAACGGTTTCAAGATTGTCATCGCCGGTGACACCCTGGCCAACGAGCAGATCCAGGCCCTGCACGACCGCCTGAAGACCAACGACCTGACCAGCGGCACCGGCAGCGTCACCAAGGTCGACATTCTTCAACGCTACTCCGACCAGATCACCGGTGACGTCAAACTTGCCCGCCGCCTCAAAGTGGTAGTGGACTGCGGCAACGGCGCGGCCGGCGTAATCGCCCCGCAACTGCTCGAAGCCCTGAACTGCGAAGTGATCCCGCTGTTCTGCGACGTCGACGGCAACTTCCCCAACCACCACCCGGACCCGGGCAAGCCTGAAAACCTGGTAGACCTGATCGCCAAGGTCAAGGAAACCGGCGCCGATGTAGGCCTGGCCTTTGACGGTGACGGCGACCGTGTTGGCGTAGTAACAAACACTGGCGAAAACGTGTTCGCTGACCGCCTGCTGATGCTGTTTGCCCGTGACGTGGTGGCCCGCAACCCCAACGCCGAAATCATCTTCGACGTGAAATGCACCCGCCGCCTTACGCCGCTGATCAAGGAATACGGCGGTCGCCCACTAATGTGGAAGACCGGCCACTCGTTGATCAAAAAGAAAATGAAGGAAACCGGCGCGCTGTTGGCCGGCGAAATGAGCGGCCACGTGTTCTTCAAAGAGCGCTGGTTCGGGTTTGACGACGGCATTTACAGCGCCGCCCGTCTGCTGGAGATCCTCAGCAAGGAAAAATCCACGGCGCAGGAGCTGTTTCAGACCTTTCCGAATGATATTTCTACGCCAGAGATCAATATCCATGTGACCGAGGAGAGCAAATTCAGCATCATTGACGCACTGCACGATGCGCAATGGGGTGAAGGCGCCAACCTGACCACCATTGATGGTGTGCGAGTCGATTACGCCAAAGGCTGGGGCCTGGTTCGCGCGTCCAACACCACACCGGTGCTGGTCCTGCGTTTCGAGGCGGATACCGAGGCTGAGTTGCAGCGCATCAAGGACGTGTTCCACGCCCAATTGAAACGTGTTGCCCCTGATCTCCAATTACCGTTCTGATTTTTTACCGGAGCCCTGAATGACCCTCGAACGCGAAGCCGCTGCCAATACTGCCAAGGTCCTGTCCGAAGCGTTGCCTTACATTCGACGCTACGTCGGCAAGACGTTGGTGATCAAGTACGGCGGCAATGCCATGGAAAGCGATGAGCTGAAAACCGGCTTTGCCCGCGACATCGTGTTGATGAAAGCCGTCGGGATCAACCCGGTGGTGGTGCACGGTGGTGGCCCGCAAATCGGCGACCTGCTCAAGCGTTTGTCGATCGAGAGTCACTTCATCGATGGCATGCGCGTCACTGACGCGCAAACCATGGACGTGGTGGAGATGGTCCTCGGCGGCCAGGTCAACAAAGACATCGTCAACCTGATCAACCGTCATGGCGGCAGCGCCATCGGCCTGACCGGCAAGGACGCGGAGCTGATCCGCGCGAAAAAGCTGACCGTTACCCGTCAGACGCCGGAGATGACCCAGCCGGAAATCATCGACATTGGTCAGGTAGGCGAAGTGATCGGTATCAACACCGACCTGCTGAACCTGCTGGTCAAGGGCGATTTCATCCCGGTGATCGCGCCAATCGGCGTGGGTGCCAACGGTGAGTCCTACAACATCAACGCCGACCTGGTAGCCGGCAAGGTGGCCGAGGCGCTGAAGGCTGAAAAGCTGATGCTGCTGACCAACATCGCCGGCCTGATGGACAAGGAAGGCAAGGTTTTGACCGGCCTGACTACCCAGCAAGTCGACGAGCTGATCGCCGACGGCACCATCTATGGCGGCATGCTGCCGAAAATCCGTTGCGCACTGGAAGCAGTGCAAGGCGGCGTGGGTAGTTCGCTGATCCTGGATGGGCGCGTGCCGAATGCGATCCTGCTGGAAATCTTCACCGATACCGGTGTGGGCACGTTGATCAGTAACCGCAAGCGTCCTTAAACGCTGAAAAACAAAAGGCCCCGCTCAATCAAATTGAGCGGGGCCTTTTTTATGAGGTCTTCAAGGTGAAATGCAATCCAATGTGGGAGCAGGCTTGCTCGCGAATGCGGAGTGTCAGCCAATACATCTGCTGAATGACCGACCGCTTTCGCGAGCAAGCCCGCTCCCACAAGGGGTTTGCGATGCCTTTAGATCGCCTCAGACGCCGAACTGCTCGCGGTACGCTTTGACCGCCGGCAAATGCTGCTTGAGCTGTGGGTCATCTTCCAGGAACTGCAACACCTGGTTCAGCGACACGATACTCACCACCGGAATGCCGAAATCACGTTCAACTTCCTGGATCGCCGACAACTCGCCATTGCCGCGCTCCTGGCGGTTCAGTGCGATCAGCACGCCGGCCGCCTTGGCGCCGTCCTGGGAAGCAATGATCTGCATCACTTCACGGATGGCGGTGCCGGCGGTGATCACGTCGTCGATGATCAGCACGTCGCCCTTGAGCGGAGCACCCACCAGGCTGCCACCTTCGCCATGGGCCTTGGCCTCTTTGCGGTTGAAGCACCACGGCAGGTCCAGCCCGTGATGTTCAGCCAACGCCACGGCAGTCGCGGCCGCCAGCGGGATGCCCTTGTAGGCTGGACCGAACAGTACGTCGAAGGAAATGCCGCTTTCAACGATGGCTGCCGCGTAGAAACGACCCAGCTGAGCCAGGGCCGAACCCGAGTTGAACAAGCCTGCATTGAAGAAGTACGGGCTGGTACGCCCGGACTTCAACGTGAACTCACCGAAGCGTAAAACGCCGCGATCGATGGCAAAACGAATGAAATCGCGTTGATACGCCTGCATGAAAAAAGCCTCAGATACCACGGATTTAGCTAATTAGGTAGACGGCGTGTATCATACACGCACGCGATTTTTGGGGCCATTTATGCGGATCATCAGTGTGAACGTCAATGGTATTCAGGCTGCAGTCGAGCGTGGTTTGCTCAGTTGGCTGCAAGCACAGAATGCCGACGTCATCTGCCTGCAGGACACCCGCGCCTCCGCCTTTGAACTGGACGACCCAGCCTTCCAACTGGATGGCTACTTCCTTTATGCCTGCGATGCCGAAGTGCCCACCCAAGGTGGCGTGGCTTTGTACTCGCGGTTGCAACCCAAGGCGGTCATCAGCGGCCTCGGCTTCGAGACAGCCGACCGCTACGGGCGCTACCTGCAAGCCGATTTCGACAAGGTCAGCATCGCGACCTTGCTGCTCCCTTCGGGGCAGAACGGCGATGAAGACTTGAACCAGAAGTTCAAGCTAATGGACGATTTCGCCCGTTACTTGGATAAACAGCGGCGCAAACGTCGCGAGTACATTTACTGTGGCTCGCTGTATGTGGCGCAACAAAAGCTGGATATCAAGAACTGGCGCGACAGCCAGCAATCCCCGGGCTTCCTGGCACCTGAGCGTGCTTGGATGGACGAGATTGTCGGCAACATGGGCTATGTCGATGCCCTGCGCGAAGTCAGCCGTGAAGGCGACCAGTACAGCTGGTGGCCGGATAACGAACAGGCTGAGATGCTCAACCTGGGCTGGCGTTTCGACTACCAGCTGCTGACTCCAGGCCTGCGCCGTTTTGTTCGCAGCGCACGCCTGCCGCGTCAGCCACGCTTCTCGCAGCATGCGCCGCTGATCGTGGACTACGACTGGACACTGACCATCTGAGGTCTTTTTCCAGGCACAAAAAAACCGACATCGCTGTCGGTTTTTTTGTGGGCGCTCATTATTTGACCAGCCGCCAAGTGAAGGGATAGCGATAAGCGATCCCCTTGTTGGCCTTGATCGAACCGATGATCGTCAGCACCACGGTCGCGATTGCCAGCGCAGTCATCAGGAAAAAACCAATTATGGCGAAGGCCAGCACGATGCAAACCAGCCAGGCAATGGCCACGGTGATCTGGAAGTTCAAGGCTTCCTTGCCCTGATCATCAATGAACGGGTCCACTTCCTTCTTCATCTGCCACAGGATCAGCGGCCCTATGACACTGCCGAAGGGGAACACAAACCCCAGAAACGCCGCGAGGTGACACAACATTGCGCCCTGACGCACTTCATAGGAAGGCGTGGGCACCGGCAGTTGGCTGTCATTCATAGCGTTTCTCCTTGGGGCCGAATCAGTCAGCCAGTGCGGCGTTCTGCAGTTCGAAGATTTCGGTCATGCCTTTCTGGGCCAGTGCCAGCATGGCGTTCAGGTCCGCCGGCTGGAATGGCGCGCCTTCAGCGGTGCCCTGCACTTCGATGAAACCACCAGTGCTGGTCATTACCACGTTCAGGTCGGTCTCGGCAGCCGAGTCTTCCAGGTAGTCCAGGTCCAGTACGGGCTCGCCCTGGTACATGCCAACCGATACGGCGGCGATCATCTGCTTGAGCGGGTCGCCGGCTTTCAGGCCGCCACGCTTCTTGATCACTTTCAGTGCGTCAACCAGGGCCACCATGGCGCCGGTGATGGAAGCAGTGCGGGTGCCGCCGTCAGCCTGGATCACGTCGCAATCGACGTACAGGGTCACGTCGCCCAGCTTGGACATGTCCAAGGCTGCGCGCAGCGAACGACCGATCAGACGCTGGATCTCCAGGGTGCGGCCGCCTTGTTTGCCACGGCTGGCTTCACGCTGGTTACGCTCGCCGGTGGCGCGCGGCAGCATGCCGTACTCGGCAGTCAACCAACCCTGGCCCTGGCCCTTGAGGAAACGCGGCACGCCGTTTTCGACGCTGACGGTGCAGATCACCTTGGTATCGCCAAACTCGACCAGTACAGATCCCTCGGCGTGTTTGGTGTAGTTGCGGGTGAGGCGGATCGAGCGGAGCTGATCGGCAGCGCGACCACTTGGACGTTTCATAGGGGATACCTGTACGGAGGACGAAAAACTGCCGAGCATTATAGAGCCGCGAACCGTTTCGGGGCACTTCTAAAAAATTCGGTTACGAATGATTAGCCTGGCGCCCATTGTTTGGGCGCGCTCGCCTCACTGCGCTACAATCCTGCGCCTTCGCAGCCTGTCGGCTTCAATTTACCCATCAGCCCGTATTTGCGGGACTGCATCGCGAGGTACTTCCATGGTGCACAGCATGACCGCCTTCGCCCGCGTCGAAAAAGCCGGCGCCCAAGGCACCCTGAGCTGGGAACTGCGCTCGGTCAACAGCCGTTACCTGGAGCCGCACCTGCGCCTGCCGGAATCCTTCCGCGACCTCGAAGGCGCCGTACGTGAAGCACTGCGCCAGGGCATTTCCCGCGGCAAGCTGGAATGCACCCTGCGTTTTACCGAAGAAACCACCGGCAAGCCGCTGCAGGTCGACCGCGACCGCGCCGCGCAACTGGTCGCCGCCGCTGAAACCATCGCTGGCCTGATCAAACAGCCTGCCGCGCTAAACCCGCTGGAAGTGCTGGCCTGGCCTGGCGTACTGGTGGCCGACGCCACCGACCCGCAGGCTCTCAACGCCGAAGCCCTCGCCCTGTTCACCCAGGGCTTGAAGGAGCTCAAGGCCGGCCGCGAGCGAGAAGGCGCTGAACTGGCGCGCCTGATCAACGAGCGCCTGACCTCGATTGAAGAAGACGTGGTCACCCTGCGCGAGCTGGTGCCGCAGATGCTCGCCACCCAGCGCCAGAAAGTCCTGGACCGCTTCACCGACATGAAGGCCGACCTCGACCCGACGCGCCTGGAGCAGGAGATGGTCCTGCTGGCGCAGAAGAGTGACGTGGCCGAAGAGCTCGACCGCCTGAGTACCCACATCCTCGAAGTGCGCCGCGTATTAAAGTCCGCCGGTGCCGCTGGTCGGCGCCTGGACTTCCTGATGCAGGAACTCAACCGCGAAGCCAATACACTAGGCTCCAAGGCGTTTGATCCGCGCAGCACTACGGCTGCGGTCAACCTCAAAGTGTTGATCGAGCAGATGCGCGAACAAGTACAGAATATTGAGTAAGGCAACTTTCATGACCCACAGCACCGGCACCCTTTACATCATTTCCGCCCCTTCGGGCGCGGGCAAAAGCAGCCTGGTCAAGGCCCTCACCGACGCTGACGAGCAGATCCGCATCTCGGTCTCGCACACCACCCGCGCCATGCGCCCGGGCGAAGTGAACGGCGTGCACTATCACTTCGTCGAGCGCACCGAGTTCGTGAAGATGATCGAACACGGTGACTTCCTGGAGCGCGCCGAAGTGTTCGGTAACCTCTACGGCACCTCGCAAAGCCATTTGCAGCAGACGCTGGACGAAGGCCACGACCTGATCCTGGAAATCGACTGGCAGGGCGCCGAGCAAGTGCGTCAGCTGATGCCCAAGGCGCGCTCGATCTTCATCCTGCCGCCTTCGCTTGAAGCCCTGCACCAGCGCCTGACCAATCGCGGCCAGGACAGCGACGAGATCATCGAAGGCCGCATGCGTGAAGCCGTCAGCGAAATGAGCCACTACGTCGACTACGACTACTTGATCATCAATGACGATTTCGCCCATGCCCTGGACGATTTGAAGGCGATTTTCCGCACCAATCAGCTCCAGCAAAAGCGCCAACAGCAGCGTTTTGGCAAATTACTCGCCGAACTGCTCGGCTGATTGGCTCTTCCCAAAACGGCTGCAAGGGCTTTACATTGGCACTTGTAGCGGTTTTGCGAGGGCTTGCGAGAAATCAGCGCTTCCCTAAACGCTGGTGATTTTTTAAACTGTTCAGTCCGCTCGCCCAACCGGGCAGCGCGCATCTTGCATTCGCTCCGAGGAATACCATGGCCCGCGTAACCGTTGAAGACTGCCTAGAACACGTGGATAACCGCTTTGAGCTGGTCATGCTCTCTACCAAGCGTGCCCGTCAACTGGCCACTGGCGGCAAAGAGCCCCTGGTCCAGTGGGAAAATGACAAGCCTACCGTTGTCGCCCTGCGTGAAATCGCTGAAGGCCTGATGAGCTACGAGTTCATCGCCAACGCCGAAATCGTTGAAGACGAACCGCTGTTTGCAGCGTTCGAGGACGAGTCCAACGAGGCCGTCTAAGCCTATGCCTGGTCGACGTAGCACGGCGCGGGGTCACAGCCAACGGCAGGAGTTAACACTTTGCCGAGCATAGACGCCCTCGCCGATCGCTTATCGGCCTACCTCGGCCCAGACCAGGTCAACCTGGTCCGCCGAGCGTATTTCTACGCCGAACAAGCCCACGACGGCCAACGCCGACGCAGTGGCGAGGCGTATGTCACGCATCCTCTTGCCGTGGCAAATATTCTAGCCGACATGCACATGGACCATCAGAGCCTGATGGCCGCGATGCTGCATGACGTAATCGAAGACACCGGCATTGCCAAGGAAGCGCTCAGTGCGCAATTTGGCGAAACCGTGGCCGAACTGGTCGACGGGGTCAGCAAGCTGACCCAGATGAACTTCGAGACCAAGGCCGAAGCCCAGGCGGAAAACTTCCAGAAGATGGCCATGGCCATGGCCCGAGACATTCGGGTGATCCTGGTCAAGCTGGCCGACCGGCTGCACAACATGCGCACGCTGGAAGTGCTGTCCGGCGAAAAACGCCGGCGCATCGCCAAGGAAACCCTGGAAATCTACGCGCCCATCGCCAACCGGCTGGGCATGCACGCCATTCGTATCGAATTCGAAGACCTCGGCTTCAAGGCCATGCATCCGATGCGCTCCGCGCGCATCTACCAGGCAGTCAAGCGCGCCCGGGGCAATCGCAAGGAAATCGTCAACAAGATCGAAGAGTCGCTGAGCCATTGCCTGGCGATCGACGAGATTGAAGGCGAGGTCAGCGGCCGACAAAAGCACATCTATGGCATCTACAAGAAGATGCGCGGCAAGCGTCGCGCCTTCAACGAGATCATGGACGTGTACGCGTTCCGCATCATCGTCGACAAGGTCGACACCTGCTACCGCGTGCTGGGTGCTGTACATAATTTGTACAAACCCCTGCCGGGCCGCTTCAAGGACTACATCGCCATTCCCAAGGCCAACGGCTATCAGTCGCTGCATACCACGCTGTTCGGTATGCACGGGGTGCCGATCGAGATTCAGATCCGCACCCGGGAAATGGAAGAGATGGCCAACAACGGCATCGCCGCCCATTGGCTGTACAAATCCAGCGGTGACGAGCAACCGAAGGGCACGCATGCCCGCGCCCGTCAGTGGGTCAAAGGCGTGCTGGAAATGCAGCAACGTGCCGGCAACTCCCTGGAATTCATCGAAAGCGTGAAGATCGACCTGTTCCCGGACGAGGTCTACGTGTTTACGCCCAAAGGCCGGATCATGGAGCTGCCCAAAGGCTCCACGGCGGTCGACTTTGCCTACGCGGTGCACACCGACGTCGGCAACAGCTGCATCGCTTGCCGGATCAACCGTCGTCTCGCGCCGCTGTCCGAACCGCTGCAAAGCGGCTCCACGGTCGAGATCGTCAGCGCACCGGGCGCACGCCCGAACCCGGCCTGGCTCAATTTTGTGGTCACCGGCAAGGCGCGTACGCATATTCGCCACGCCCTCAAACTGCAGCGTCGCTCCGAATCCATCAGCCTCGGCGAACGCCTGCTGAACAAGGTGCTCAACGGTTTCGACAGCGCCCTGGAGAAGATCCCGGCCGAGCGCGTACAGGCGATGCTCCACGAGTATCGCCAGGAAACCATCGAAGACTTGCTGGAAGATATCGGCCTGGGCAACCGCATGGCCTATGTAGTCGCCCGTCGCCTGCTTGGCGAAGGCGAACAGCTGCCAAGCCCCGAAGGCCCGCTGGCAATTCGCGGCACTGAAGGCCTGGTACTCAGCTACGCCAAATGCTGCACGCCGATTCCGGGCGACCCGATTGTCGGGCACCTGTCTGCAGGCAAAGGCATGGTCGTGCACCTGGACAACTGCCGCAATATCACTGAAATCCGTCACAACCCCGAGAAATGCATCCAGCTCTCCTGGGCCAAGGATGTTACCGGCGAATTCAACGTCGAGCTGCGCGTTGAGCTGGAGCACCAGCGCGGCCTGATCGCCCTGCTGGCCAGCAGCGTCAACGCGGCCGACGGCAATATCGAGAAAATCAGCATGGATGAGCGCGATGGCCGCATCAGCGTGGTCCAACTGGTGGTCAGCGTGCACGACCGCGTGCACCTGGCTCGCGTGATCAAGAAACTGCGCGCCCTGATCGGGGTGATTCGCATCACCCGCATGCGTGCATAGCCGATCTCTTACAAGGAGTCACTCATGACCAAGACTGTTATCACCAGCGACAAGGCCCCCGCCGCCATCGGTACTTACTCCCAGGCGATCAAGGCAGGCAACACCGTCTACATGTCCGGCCAGATCCCGCTCGACCCAAAGACCATGGAACTGGTTGAAGGCTTTGAAGCACAAACCGTCCAGGTCTTCGAAAACCTCAAGTCCGTTGCCGAAGCCGCCGGCGGTTCGTTCAAGGACATCGTCAAGCTGAACATCTTCCTCACCGACCTGAGCCACTTCGCCAAGGTCAACGAGATCATGGGCAAGTACTTCGAACAGCCGTACCCAGCCCGCGCCGCCATCGGCGTTGCCGCCCTGCCAAAGGGCGCGCAGGTTGAGATGGACGCGATTCTGGTCATCGAGTAAAACACCCGACGCAGCCTTCACAGGCTGCGTCGACTTCGTTTCAGAAGGATTTAGTAATGCGCAAAGCGCTTGTAGCCTTATCAACGTTCGCCCTGTTGCTCGGCGGCTGCGCCAGCAACCCCGCCGACCTGGATGTGAGTGGCACCTGGATCAACCAGGCCGCCATCAACGCGGCTGCCAAGGGCGGCCCTTTGCGTGAAGCGCTGCAAACCTATGGCCCAAACCTCGAGTGGGAGGTCAACACCAAGGCTTTCCAGGCGCGCTACTACAACGGTTTTGAAGTCGCCGAAGGCAAGCTGGTCAGCGAAAAACCCGGCGCCTGGAGCGTCGACTTCTATGGCAGCTCCGCCACCGAACTCAAGCGTAAAGGCAAGCAACTGCTGCAAGTGGCCAACGACAATGAGCCTGAGCAACTGTTTGCCCGTGCCAAAGACCCAGCCCCCGAAGGCGCGCCACTGGGCGCCAACTTCGAGCGCGCGCTGTATGCAGCCTACATGGGCGGCGACTGGAAGATCACCGACGGCACCGGTGACGGCGCCACGGTACAGTTCCAGGCTGACGGCAAAGTCGCCGGCTTGCCAGGTGTCGACCGGTACTCGCTGTGCCTGGCCGGTGACTGCGCCTCGATGAGCGGCGGCTACGACAGCATCTGGCTGCAACTGAACGGCCAGGGCAACCCGTGGATCTTTGCCCGCAAAGGCAAGCAGCTGGAAATCTTCCAGGCGGTGAACACTTCGCAAACGGATGAAGTGCCTTCCTTCACCCCTGGCCCTCGCCAGTGGCTGCTGGAAAAGAAATAAGCAGCCTCACGCGGATATAAATGTGGGAGCTGGCTTGCCTGCGATAGCGGTGTATCAGTCACATCATTGTTGGATGTGACACCGTCATCGCAAGCAAGCCAGCTCCCACATTTTTTTGACCGTGTTTTAGCCCTTCAGGATCGCCGCATACCCTTCGCGATAGGTCGAATACGTCGGCACCCAGCCCAGCGCCTTCGCTCGGGCATTGCTGCACTGCTTGCTGCCGGCACGGCGCACACTGGCGTCTTCTGACCACTCGGTAACACCCAGATACTCGCGCAGCCAGGCCACTACCTCAGCCAACGGCGCGGGCGCATCGTCCACACCGATGTAAATCTTGTCCAGCGAACCGCCCTGCTCCACATGCCGCAACAAAAAGGCCAACAAACCCGCCGCGTCATCCGCGTGAATCCGGTTGCCATATAAAGGTGGATCAACCGCCACGCGATAGCCTTGGCGCACCTGGGTCAACAGCCATTCGCGACCGGGACCGTAAATGCCGGTCAACCGCACGATGCTCGCCGGGATGCCGCTGTTGAGCGCCACTTGCTCGGCTTCCAGCATGACTTGACCGGAATAGCCCTTCGCCTGGGTGTCGGACGTTTCGTCGACCCATTCACCGTTCTGCTGGCCATACACGCTGCTGCTGGACACAAACAGTAAATGCTTGGGCGCCTGACCGTAGTCGCTCAGCCACTCCAACACATGCTGCAACCCTTGCACGTAAGCAGCGCGATAGCCGGCCTCATCGTGGTCGGTCGCCGCAGCGCAATACACCAGGTAATCCACCCCGCCGATCGGCCAAGTGTCCGGGCAGTCCTTTTTGAACAGGTCACCGGCGATACCGATTACACCCTCGGGAAGCCGCGAAACATCGCGGCGCAGGCCATGAACCTCCCATTCCGAGGCCAGCAATTGGCTAGCCAGCCGACTACCCACATCGCCGCAACCGGCAATTACAACAGAAGGCGCAGACATCATAAAACTCCGTTCTTAAAGGCGCAGATTAGCCGCCGAAGATGACCAGCGGCCAGCAAAAGGACAAATTAAGTAACTGTATTACTTTTGTTAACAAGAATTACTTGCAATAATAACCGCCCATTTGTCCTCGACCCACAGGGTCTGGCAGGACGATCACTCATTTTTTTCTCTCAGGTCCGGCCAGCATGACACGTAATACAAAACCCGCTTCGCCAACCAAGCCTCACAGCCCATCCCGCGCCTGGCGTGCGATTGCTGCGCTGCTGTTCAGCGTAATGCTGGCACCGACCGCCGCGTTCGCTGACGCGACTGCCCCAGCGGCTCCGGCGGCTGCCGAGCACAACGCAGCAACCCCGGCTGCTCCTGCTGCCGCGCCAGTCGCTACCGACCCGGCCCAGGCTGCAACGCCAGCACCGGCAGACGACTCCGGTGTTGTATTGGAAGAAGACAACAGCCTGGGCATGGCACATGACCTGTCGCCGTGGGGCATGTACCAGAATGCTGACGTAGTGGTGAAAGCCGTGATGATCGGCCTGGCCATCGCCTCGATCATTACCTGGACCATCTGGATCGGCAAAGGCTTCGAGCTGCTGGGCGCCAAGCGTCGCTTGCGCACTGAAATCGTCCACCTGAAAAAAGCCACCACCCTCAAGGAAGCCAGCGACACCGCGACCAAGAAGGGCACCCTGGCCAACCTGCTGGTACACGACGCGCTGGAAGAAATGCGCCTGTCGGTCAATACCCGCGAAAAAGAAGGCATCAAGGAGCGCGTCAGCTTCCGCCTGGAGCGCCTGGTTGCGGCCTGCGGTCGTAACATGAGCAGCGGCACCGGCGTGCTGGCCACCATCGGCTCGACTGCGCCGTTTGTCGGCCTGTTCGGCACCGTGTGGGGCATCATGAACAGCTTTATCGGCATCGCCAAAACCCAGACCACCAACCTCGCCGTCGTTGCCCCAGGCATCGCCGAAGCCCTGCTGGCTACCGCCCTGGGCTTGGTTGCCGCCATCCCTGCGGTGGTGATCTACAACGTATTCGCCCGTTCGATTGCCGGCTACAAGGCCCAGGTATCGGACGCGTCGGCAGAAGTCCTGCTGCTGGTCAGCCGCGACCTCGATCACCTGCCTACCGAGCGCAGCTCGCAACCGCACATGGTGAAAGTGGGGTAATCGGCCATGGGCCTGCATTTGAATCAAGGCGACGATGACCTCGTCGAGAACCACGAAATCAACGTCACGCCGTTTATCGATGTGATGCTGGTGCTGCTGATCATCTTCATGGTGGCGGCACCGCTGGCCACCGTGGACATCAAGGTCGACCTGCCCGCGTCCAGCGCCAAGCCTGCGCCGCGGCCAGAGAAACCGATCTTCCTCAGCGTCAAGGCGGACCAACGCCTGTTCCTGGGCGAAGAAGAAGTCAAAGCTGAAACCCTGGGCCCGGTGCTCGACGCCAAGACCCAAGGCAAAAAAGACACGACGATCTTCTTCCAGGCCGACAAGGGCGTGGACTACGGCGACCTGATGAACGTGATGGATGCCCTGCGGGCAGCCGGCTACCTCAAGGTAGGCCTGGTCGGACTTGAGACGGCAGCCAAGAAATGATCACGACGCGCCACAAACTGACGCGTTATGGCACCAGCCTCGCCGTCGTGCTGGGCGTGCATGCCGTCGCGATCATCATCGCGCTTCAATGGTCCGCGCCGCACCAAGTGACATTGCCCCCGGCGGCTATGGTCATTGACCTGGCGCCGATGCCGGCACCGCCGCCTCCGGCGCCACCGAAGGTGGTCACACCGCCGCAGCCGCCTGCTCCGGTCGAAGAGCTGCCCCTGCCGAAACTGGCCGAGGCGCCCAAGCCGACGATCCAGGTGCCCAAGCCGGTCAAGCCCAAGCCCAAACCTCAGCCGCCCAAGCCGGTGGAGAAGAAGCCCGAGCCGCCCAAGGAAAAACCTTCCGAGGACCCTCCGAGCGAATCCCCGCAGACCAACGCGCCGGCGGAAAAATCCGCCCAGCCAGTGCCCGGCCCATCGCCAGCACAGGTGGCGGCCAAAGCGTCCTGGGAAGGTGCCCTGCTGGCGCACTTGCAGAAGTACAAGAAGTACCCGCCAGGCGCCCAACAGCGTGGCAAGGAAGGCCTGAACCGCCTGCGCTTTGTGGTCGATGCCGAAGGCAATGTGCTGTCCTACGAGTTGGTGGGCCGCTCCGGTAATGCCGACCTGGACCGCGCAACCCTGGACATGATCCGTCGTGCCCAGCCACTGCCCAAGCCTCCGGCCGACATGTTGAAAGGCGGCAGCGTCGAGATCGTCGCGCCGTTCGTTTACAACATCGAGAAGCGCCGCCGCTAAAGATTGCAGGAGCGGGCTTGTGTGGGGGCGGGCCTGCTCGCGAATGCGGAGTATCAGTCATTGAATTTATTGGCTGATCCACCGCTTTCGCGAGCAAGCCCACTCCCACATTTGATTTCGTTGCCTCTAAACCCATCTTTCAGCTAAATCCTCCGCACTCCCCGCTCAATCCCGACCAAAGTTCTGATAACGTGCGTCTATCGATTGCAGCCGGTATGCTTGGCCCGCAACCTCATGGACGCCCGCTATGACTCTTACAGAATTACGCTACATCGTGACCCTCGCCCAAGAGCAGCACTTCGGCCACGCGGCCGAGCGTTGCCATGTCAGCCAGCCGACGCTGTCGGTGGGTGTGAAAAAGCTTGAAGACGAACTCGGTGTGCTGATTTTCGAGCGCAGCAAGAGCGCCGTGCGCCTCACTCCGGTGGGCGAAGGCATCGTTGCCCAGGCTCAGAAGGTGCTTGAACAAGCCCAAAGCATTCGCGAGCTGGCCCAGGCCGGCAAGAACCAGCTGACTGCGCCACTGAAAGTCGGCGCCATCTACACCGTCGGCCCGTACCTGTTCCCGCACCTGATCCCGCAACTGCACCGCGTCGCGCCGCAGATGCCGCTGTATATCGAAGAAAACTTCACCCACGTATTGCGTGACAAACTGCGCAACGGTGAGCTGGACGCGATCATCATCGCCCTGCCGTTCAACGAGGCAGACGTGCTGACCCTGCCGCTCTACGATGAGCCGTTCTACGTGCTGATGCCCGCCTCCCACCCGTGGACGCAAAAAGACACCATCGACGCCGGCCTGCTCAACGACAAGAGCCTGCTGCTGCTCGGCGAAGGCCACTGCTTCCGCGACCAGGTACTCGAAGCCTGCCCGACGCTGACCAAAGGCAACGACGGCGCCAAGCACACCACCGTGGAATCCAGCTCCCTGGAAACCATTCGTCACATGGTGGCGTCCGGCCTGGGTATTTCGATCCTGCCGCTGTCGGCAGTCGACAGCCATCACTACGCCCCCGGCGTGATCGAAGTGCGCCCACTCACGCCACCGGTGCCGTTCCGCACCGTAGCAATCGCCTGGCGCGCCAGCTTCCCGCGCCCGAAAGCGATTGAAATCCTCGCCGACTCGATCCGCCTGTGTTCGGTGGCCAAGCCGCCTGCTGCGAGCTAAGTAAACGTATGACCGAGTTGTCGCAGGTGTCGGTGACCGCACTCAAAGGTGTCGGTGAAGCCATGGCCGAAAAGTTGGCCAAGGTCGGCCTGGAAAACCTCCAGGACGTGCTGTTCCACCTGCCCCTGCGTTATCAGGACCGCACGCGTGTGGTGCCCATCGGCCATTTGCGCCCTGGGCAAGACGCGGTGGTCGAAGGCACCGTCAGTGGCGCCGACGTGGTGATGGGCAAGCGCCGCAGTCTGGTCGTGCGCCTGCAGGACGGCACGGGCGGCCTGAGCCTGCGCTTCTACCATTTCAGCAACGCACAAAAGGAAGGCCTCAAGCGCGGCACTCGCGTGCGTTGCTACGGTGAGGCGAGGCCTGGCGCGTCCGGCCTGGAAATCTACCACCCGGAATACCGCGCCATTACCGGCGACGAGCCACCGCCGGTGGACACCACCCTCACACCGATCTACCCGCTGACCGAAGGCCTGACCCAGCAGCGCCTGCGTCAGCTGTGCATGCAGACCCTGTCCATGCTCGGCCCAAAAAGCCTGCCCGACTGGCTGCCGGTGGAGCTGGCCCGCGACTACCAACTGGCGCCGCTGGACGATGCAATCCGCTACCTGCATCACCCGCCCGCCGACGCCGATGTAGACGAGCTCGCGCTGGGTCATCACTGGGCGCAACATCGCCTGGCCTTCGAAGAACTGCTGACGCACCAATTGTCCCAGCAACGCCTGCGCGAAAGCATGCGCTCTCTGCGCGCGCCGGCAATGCCCAAAGCCACGCGCCTGCCTGCGCAATACTTGGCCAACCTGGGCTTCGCGCCGACCGGTGCCCAGCAGCGCGTTGGCAATGAAATCGCCTACGACCTCAGTCAGCACGAACCGATGCTGCGCCTGATCCAGGGTGACGTGGGTGCGGGCAAGACCGTGGTCGCCGCCCTCGCCGCCTTGCAGGCGCTGGAAGCCGGTTACCAAGTGGCGTTGATGGCGCCCACCGAGATTCTCGCCGAACAGCACTTCATCACCTTCAAGCGCTGGCTCGAACCGCTGGGCCTGGAAGTGGCATGGCTGGCCGGCAAGCTCAAGGGCAAGGTCCGCGCGGCGGCGCTGGAACAGATCGCCGGCGGCGCACCGATGGTGGTGGGCACCCACGCGTTGTTTCAGGACGAAGTGCAGTTCAAGAACCTCGCACTGGTGATCATCGACGAGCAGCACCGCTTCGGCGTGCAGCAACGCCTGGCCCTGCGTCAGAAAGGTGTGGGCGGGCGCATGAACCCACACCAGTTGATCATGACCGCCACGCCGATCCCGCGCACCCTGGCCATGAGCGCCTACGCCGACCTCGACACCTCGATCCTCGACGAACTGCCGCCAGGTCGCACCCCGGTCAACACCGTGCTGGTCACCGACACCCGCCGCGTGGAAGTGATCGAGCGCGTGCGCGGCGCCTGCGCCGAAGGCCGCCAGGCTTACTGGGTGTGCACGCTGATTGAGGAGTCTGAAGAGCTGACCTGTCAGGCCGCCGAAACCACCTTTGAAGACCTCACCAGTGCCTTGGGCGAGCTCAAGGTCGGGCTGATCCACGGCCGCATGAAGCCTGCGGAAAAAGCCGCCGTCATGGCCGAATTCAAGGCCGGCAACCTGCAACTGCTGGTCGCCACCACGGTGATCGAAGTAGGTGTGGACGTACCCAACGCCAGCCTGATGATCATCGAAAACCCCGAACGCCTGGGGCTCGCCCAACTGCACCAATTGCGCGGCCGCGTCGGCCGGGGCAGCGCCGCCAGCCATTGCGTGCTGCTCTACCACCCGCCGCTGTCACAGATCGGCCGTCAGCGCCTGGGCATCATGCGCGAAACCAACGACGGTTTTGTCATCGCCGAAAAAGACCTCGAGCTGCGCGGCCCCGGCGAAATGCTCGGCACCCGCCAGACCGGCCTGCTGCAATTCAAAGTCGCCGACCTGATGCGCGATGCCGACCTGTTACCCGCCGTGCGTGATGCCGCGCAAGCGCTGCTCGAACGCTGGCCGGATCATGTCAGCCCGTTGCTCGACCGCTGGCTGCGCCATGGGCAGCAATACGGCCAAGTGTGACGCCTGACTCACTTATCCAACCAACACATGTAACAAGCTGGTTATACTTCGGTGACTGTACGAAATTGGATCAGGCCATGTCAGAAGTTGCCCTCGCCACAGCCCCACTGACCGCCCCGCCGGTCATTCGGGCTCTGCTCGCAAAGCTCGCCATCCCCTACACGGAAGTGGCGGAACACGCCGGCCTGAATCCCGCGCGAAAGGTCCAGGCGGTGCTGTTGGAAGATGCCGTTGGCGCACTCATGGTGCTGTTCCCGCAGAGCCAGTTGCTTGACCTCAACCGCCTCGCCGAACTGACCGGCCGCCGCCTCACGGCCGTGTCGCCGGACCGCGTCGAGCGCATGCTGGCCAAGCATGACCTGAGCCTGCTGCCAGGCCTGCCTGCGTTGACCAGCTCGCCTTGCCTGTACGAAGGCAGCCTGCTCAGCGAGCCGAGCCTGCTGGTGCATTCGGGCGAAGCCGGCCTGCTGCTGGAAATCGCCAGCGGCGATTTCAAGACCATGCTCACCAAAGCCAGCGCCGGGCACTTCGGCGAGCCCTTGAGCAACATTCGCCCCAACCTCGACCGCCCCAATGATGACCGCGAGGAAATCACCCAGGCGATGCAGGCCTTCACCGCCCGCCGTATTCAGCAACGCCTGGAAGCGACCATCGAGATTCCGCCGCTGGCCGACACTGCGCAAAAAATCATCAAGCTGCGCGTCGACCCCAACGCAACCATCGATGACATCACCGGCGTGGTGGAAACCGACCCGGCCCTGGCCGCCCAGGTGGTGAGTTGGGCTGCATCGCCGTACTACGCCTCGCCCGGCAAAATTCGCTCAGTGGAAGACGCCATCGTGCGCGTACTGGGCTTTGATCTGGTGATCAACTTGGCGCTGGGCCTGGCCCTCGGTAAAACCCTGAGCCTGCCCAAAGACCATCCGCACCAGTCCACGCCGTACTGGCACCAGTCGATCTACACCGCCGCCGTGATCGAAGGCCTGACCCGCGCCATGCCGCGCGCGCAGCGCCCGGAAGCCGGCCTGACGTACCTGGCCGGCCTGCTGCACAACTTCGGTTACCTGCTGCTGGCCCACGTGTTCCCGCCGCACTTCTCGCTGATCTGCCGTCACCTGGAGGTCAACCCGCACCTGTGCCACAGCTATGTCGAGCAACATTTGCTGGGCATCAGCCGCGAGCAGATCGGTGCCTGGCTGATGCGCTACTGGGACATGCCGGACGAACTGTCCACTGCCCTGCGCTTCCAGCACGACCCAACCTACGACGGCCAATATGCCGAGTACCCGAACCTGGTGTGCCTGGCGGTGCGCTTGCTGCGCAGCCGCGGCATCGGTTCCGGGCCGGATGAGGCGATTCCGGATGCACTGCTGGAGCGCTTGGGCTTGAGCCGTGACAAGGCTGAGGAAGTGGTCGGCAAGGTGTTGGATGCCGAGGTGCTGTTGCGTGAGTTGGCGTCGCAGTTCAGCCAGGGATAAATTCGGCGTCCATTACACCGTATTCGCGAGCAAGCCCGCTCCCACATTTGGCTGCATTCCAAAGCTGGAACTCGGTCGAATGTGGGAGCGGGCTTGCTCGCGAATGCAGTCGGCTCGGTACTGCTGAAGAAACCCTCAGGCCTTCTTCTTTTTCTTCGGCTTCAAATACTTGGTCAGCCCCTGGAACCAGATCACCAGCGCCGGGTTGCCCTTGATCTGGATCGACTTGTCCTGAATCCCCGTCATGAACGCCAGTTGCTTGTTCTTCGCCTGCATCGTGGCGAAGCCGTAGGCGGCATCCTTGAAGGCGATAGCAAACGCAGGCTCCGGGTGGACACCCGAGCGGCTGGTGATGCGCTGGTCTTTGACGATGAAGTGACGGGCAACCTTGCCGTCGAGGGTCTGCAACTGGAACGCCAGGTCTTTATCACCCAACTGTTGCTGGAAAGCAGGGTTGGTGCGGCTGGCTTTGCCCATCATCAGGCCCAGCACCCACAGCAGAAGACGAAATTTCATGCACACGGCCTCGGTGTATTTATTAAGTGGCCGCAGCAGTGTAACGATTTACCGGTGGAACGCCACCGATCTCGCGCTTTAGCAGGAGATCGGCAGGCGTTTAACGCTTATAGCAACATCTTGCTTAAACGTTAGGGCAAGGCACCGGCGCCCAGTCGGCGAGGTTTGGATCGCGGCAGGTGCCTTCGATCTGCGCTTTACCGGCGCTGGCAACCTGCTTGCTTTCAGCTTGCTTGGTCTGCGCAGTCAGGATGGTTTTTTCGGTGGAGACCGCTTCTTTCGGCACGGTTGGCAGCACCGGCTTTTTCGGTGGCTTTTTACCTTTCTTGGCCGGGGTCACGGCTGGCGTCACATCGGCCTGAGCCACGGTGACCACGTCGGCACGCTGCACGCCGACTTGTTGCAGGTCTTTCTCGTAAGCCTGGGTGTAGTTGTTCAGGTCTTCGCTGGCTTTGCCGTTGACCGCGACGATCAGGTCATTGGATTCTTTGAGGCCGGAAACGATTTCCGCCAGGCGTTTGCGGCCTTCGGTATCGTTGACGGTCTTGGCTTTACGATCAGCCACCAGCTTGGTGAATGCGCTCTGGTAGCACTGCTGGGACGCCTTGGCGTACGCGGTGCTGCGGTCGATGTCGGAGGCGCTTTTGTTGACGTCAGCTGCGTAGGACGCAATGCGCTGGTTGTCATCGCTGATCTGCTTCTGACGCTCGGTGTAGTAACCCGCCGCGCCGCCAGCCAGGGCGCCGCCCGCTGCACCGATGGCGGCGTTACGGCCGCGCTTGTCGGAGTCGCCGGTCAGCGCGCCCAGCAGTGCACCGCCGGCAGCGCCGATGGCCGCGCCAGTGACGACCGACTTGGTCATGTCCGAATCCGTCGCGCGCAGGTGTTGCACCGGCTCGTAGCAGCTCGGGTAGTACTCGACCTTGGTGCTCGACGCGACCTTGGAGGCCGGCGACGTGGCACAACCGGTCAACACGGTGCTGAAACCGGCCGCGATCAGCAGCAGGTGACGCTTGGAAACCGCCTTACGGGAAAAAAGCATAGGTGTGTTCTCTTTTAAGTTTGACTTGCCCAGCACGGCCCACCGCCGCCTGAGTCCCTTCCAAGCTCGCCATACAACCAGCGATCAAGACCGCTGACCGCTCGCTGCGAGCAATTCCTTCAAGATCGTTGCCGGGTCGGCCCGCTGTTGCTTGCGGTAGTTGCCGACATGGCGAACGAACAGTGTTGCGCGCGTCACCAGGCTCTTGCCGAGCACGGGCTTGCGATCCAACTCTTCCTTGATTCGTTGAAACTGCGCCTGGATCACCGCATCGGTGTAACGCGTGCCGGTGGCCAGGTTGTCGATATAGATCGCCACCGCGCCATCAAGCGCGCTACGGCCATTGGTGATGGCCATGTCAAACAGCTGCGCGCTGGCCGCGTCCTTGTTGTCCAAGGCCTGCTGGCGACTCTTCTGCAGGTTGGCCAGGCGGATGTTGTAGTTGGCGATGGTCTCGGCCACCAGCGCGGCCGACTGAATCAGGTTGCCCGCCGCCTCTTCGCGTTGCTGGGCGATCAGCGACACGTTGCGTTTGAGCTCTTCGTTGACCAGGCCCAGCTCGGCTTGCAGCTTGGGATCGACGCTGGCGGCGATGATGCTGTCCAGGCGTTTGGTCGGGTCCTGGGCGTCGTCGATGGCGTCGGTCAGCGAGGCCAGGCGGCCTTCTTTCTGCCACTGGGCGAACAGCTCCTTGTAGCGCGAGCGCGGCGCCGACAACGCGCCAATCGCCACGCGAAAACCGGTGGTCTCGTTGCTCTGTTCGGTGCCGTCGGCGGCGAACAACGGGTACTCGCGGCGCATGCCGGTAAACAGCGTGCCCTCGCCTTCCAGATAGTTGCCGCCCTTGACCACAAAGCCGCCGTAGGTGCCTTGGCGACGCCCGGCGTGCACCAGTTGGAACGATTCCTGGACCATTTCCGCCGCGTTGCCGATTACATCGAACATACCGATCGGGTTGGGCAGTTTGGTGCCAATCGGCATCAGGCGCGCCGCCTGGCCGGTGCCGCCAGCGACCTGGTTGAACACCGCGTAATCACCCAGCGGGCCGTCGCTTTCACTGCCTTCGACGCGGCGTGGAAACAGGCGCCCTTCGAGATCCTGGCGGCTCACCGCCTGGCCACCGCGCGCGGCGAACTCCCATTCCACTTCAGTGGGCAAGCGTACGAAACCCAGGCCGCCGTCTTCAGCCGAAGCACCGCGACCACTCACCGGCAGCACGTCGCGGTGGTATTTCATCAACCAGGCGCTGTACACCGCCGAGAAACGCTCGGCCTCAAAGCGCGACAGTTTCACCTTGGGCAAACGCGCGGCCATGCCGGTAGGCGCATCGCAGGCAGGCGCTGGTTCGCCACTGGCCAGCGACTGCGCCTGGGACATCACCTGAGCGTATTGGCGTGCGGTCACTTCGTACTTGCCGATGAAGTACAGCATCGGCTTGAGCGGGGTTTTGGCGTCGGTCTTCGGCATCAACGGCGCAATGACTTTGTTCCAGTCTTTGGGCAAGTCCTTGAGAGTGAACTGGCCGTTGATAAAGTCGCGGCGGTAGCCGGAAATAAACGACTGCTGATAACCCGCCTCACCTTCGGCAAAGGGGTAGCCGAGGCTGATCTCGCGGTCATCCAAGGTGCCTTGGGCCAACACGTAGGCGTAGCGGAACACCATATTGCCTTCGCACGGCAGCGGCAGGCTCACGTCGTCGGGCAACGGTTTGGGGTTGTCGAGTTTGTCGCTCGCTTCGTCGGCCCAAGCCAGCGAGGCCAAGCTCAGCGCCATGGCGGCGCCCAGTAACTTATACATCTCTGATTCCTTCAGAAGCCTGGATACGCGCCACTCGCCAACCGCCACAGGCCGCCGCCACGGCGCTGACGCCGAGGATTGCAACCAGGGCCAGACCGTAGTGACGCGCCAGCAGGTGACTGGCGTATTCGCCCGGCACCTGCACAAATAGCTTATTCAAAGCGGCCTCGGCCAAGCCATACAGCCCAGCACTGAGTACAGCAGCAAAACCTGCGCTGTACAGCGCCTGCACCATCACAAACAGCAATAGCCCGGCGGTAGAAAACCCCAACAGGCGCAACACCGATAATTCCCGACGCTTGCGCGCCACGGCCGCCAGCGCCCCGGCGAAGATCGCCGCAAACGCCCCGGCCAAGGCCAGCGCGGCAATGATCCAGAATACGATCGACAGGTTGCGACTCAACGACTGCACCTGGGCGATGGTGTTCGCCTGGGTCGACACCAACAGGTTCTGCCCGGCGAAAAACACCCGCAACGGCTCCACATCGGCGAGGTTGCGCGCGTACAGACGAAACGCCGGATATATCCGCTGCTCAGTCACGCCGACCGCGTCACCTTCCCAACCCAACGCCGGCACCGCGCGGCCGTCGCGGTAATCTTCCGCCGCTTCCAGCAGGGCCAAATCGGCAAACAAGCCGTCACGCGCAAACGCCGCCAATGGCAGCACTGCCAGCACTTGCAGACGCGTGCGCTGGGCTTCGACGCGCCCCGCCACTTGCCGCGCAAAGCTGGTCTCCAGCCAATCGCCAGGCCGCGCCGCGAGTTTTTCCGCAGCGGTGTGGCTCAGCACGATCTGGTCCAGGCCCTTGGGCATCGGCACACCGCCCAGCAATGGGTCACCCGCCGCCGTCGGCAGCATTTCCAAGGTCAGCGTGCCCACTTGCGCGGTTGCCGCAATCTGCCGTGTACGCGGCACAGCAAAGGCCACGTTGCTACGCTGGGCGAGCTGCTCGATAAACGCCGCGTTGAATCGACCACCGCCCAACGGAATAATTTCACGGGTCGCGGGGTCGGTCTCCAAGCGTTCGGTCAAACTGCTAACCAGTCCAAATTTCAGCCCGAATAACACCAGCAACGGCGCAATAACGGCCACCAACGCCAACACCGAACAGGCCGACAGCCAGGCGTCGTTGCGGTAATCCTGCCAAGCCAGCGACGCCACCAGGCCGATGCGCATCAGCACACCTCCCCGAGCGTGGCGGTGACGCCGCCGTCGGTGTCGCGCCGGCAACTGATGCGCCGCACCTGCAAGCCACTGGCGCGGGCCAGCGGTTCATCATGGGTGGCGATCACGCAGGCGGCGCGGTGCTCGCGGGCCTGCGCCAGCAACGCCTGCATGACGCGCTCTGCGTTAAGCGGGTCAAGCGAGGCGGTCGGCTCATCAGCCAGCACCAACTGCGGCGCATGGGCCAAGGCGCGGGCACAGCTCACGCGCTGGCGTTGGCCCACCGACAACGCGGCCGGCTTTTTGGCCAACTGATCGCTGATTTCCAACTGCTCGGCCAAACGCGCCACGCTGCCGTCGTCCTTAAGGCCGAGCAATTGCCGGGACAAAGCGATATTGCTGCGCACATCGAGAAAACCCAGCAGGCCGCCGGTTTGCAGCACATACCCCAGGTGTTTGCTGCGCAACTCGGCCAAGGTGGATTGCTGATCAGCACGCCACAGCCCGCCGACATCAAGCTGGTCAAATTCAAACTGGCCGACCTGATCCGGCGCCAACACCAGCGCCAGCAAATCGAGCAAGGTGCTTTTGCCACAGCCACTGGGCCCGACAATCGCGAGCTGCTCACCCGCGCGCAGCGCCAGCGCCGGAATAACCAGGCTGTAGCGCTGGCTGCCGACGCCACGGCTTTTGTGCACTGCGCTCAGGTTAAGCATTACGGCAGCGTCGACAATGGCACGCGGTACAACGCGTCGCCCGGCTCGGCATCGCCGAATCGGACCCAGTTGGCCACGTCATTGTGGAAGGTTTCGTAGAGGCGAATTTTCGAATCCAACTCGTCGATAAAGTCTTCCTGCTCGGCCACGCTCAACGACAACCACAAGTCCTGGGTCATGTTCAGCGACTTGCTGCGGTACGGCAGGCCTTCCAGGTACTCACCGAGGATGCCGCCGTCGGCCAGGTTGCCGCCCTTGCGCAGGGCCTGCGGGTCGCGGCTCATGTAGGCCGAGGCGCTGGCGATTTCCTGGAAGAAGTCCTTGGGTGAAGTCTGGGTTTTGCGCGCGGCATCGACGATCAGCTTCAGCGACTGCTGCAGGTCGTTGAGCTGCAATTTGGTCAGCATCACGCACACCTGAAACGCCGGCAGCGCCGGGTTGGTCAGGTCGCGGTCGGCGGTCCAGGCGCTGACCAGTTGTGGCGCCTGGCTGGCGGCTTTGCGCCCGAGGAAGTCCATGTGCATGGCGTAACCGACGGCGGCGGACTTGTCGGCCAGCGTCGGCGCGGTACTCAACAACGGCACCGGTTGTGGCGTATTGCTGCGCACCTGGTGCACGAGGTTGGCGAACACGCTGCCGATCTCATCAACGCGCTCACCCAGCTTGCGTACATCGCCACCCGGCACCGGCGTGTAGAGGTCGCCGATCTGCGGGTTGGCGTCGGCGGTGAGCACGCGGTACTGGGTTTCAGCCCCGGCGTGGGTTTTCTTGCCGGCGTCGGTGCGCAGGTGCAACGCGTAAATTTTGATCTGCTTGCCCAGTGCCGCCTGGCGCACTTCGGCTTCGTTCATCTGGGTGGCGGCAAACGGGTCGTTTTTGCGCAGTGCGCCAGCATCGGTGACCAGCAGGATGATACGCCCGCCGTAGCCGGACCAATCCATGCCATCCACCGCCTGCATCACCCCGGCAAACGCGTCTTCGTTGAACGAGTGGCTGGACACGGTGGAGGCTTTGACCTGGCGCGCCATGTCGAGAAAGCGTTGCGGGTCGCGGCCTTGATCAAGGGTGATCAGGGTCTTGGCCACGTATTCCAGGCCGGGGGTTTTCTTGATGCTGCTGCGAAAACCCACCAGGCCGAAGCTGACGCTGTCCAGCTCGCCACGTTCGGCGATACGGGTTTGCAGTTCGTGCACCACGTCGCGGACTTGGTCGATGTAAGGCTGCATCGACACGGTGGTGTCGACCACCAGCACCACCGCGGTGCGGAAGGCATCAGCGTTGGCGTTGATCGCTCGGGCGGTCGGCTTGGCGGCAGCGCTGCTGCCGGGGTCGATAGACGCGACATTCAGCAACTGCACCGGCTGGCCGTTTTCATCGAAGCTCTCTTTGGAGTCGAAGATCGGCAGCAGGTAAAACTGGTTCTGCGGCACGGCGCTGGCCGTCGGCTCCAGCGCCAGGACTTGCTGATTGTCTTCGCTGTTCTTCTGCGCCTTGGCCAGCACGCCTTTGGCGGCAGCGGGATCGGCGAGCAGCTTTTCCACCTCGCTGGATTGGCGCAGGAACATCACCGGCGCCCGGCCCGAGCGCTCGGTGAACTTGAGCACCAGGCTTTGCTTCCAGTCGCTGACCTGGGCGGCCGGCAACCAGCCATCGCTGCGCCCATCGGTGGCGGCGCCCACGCGTACCCACGGGCTGCCACCAACGTCTTTGCGCTGGTAAACATAGAGCACGGAAAACGCCGGCAGCCCTTCGCCGGTTGCACCACCGGCGTCATGGGAAAGCTTGGCGCCCGGCTTGCTGAGCACACGTTGGAACAAGGTCTTTTTGCCAGCCATCAGCAAAGGACGCTGACCGCCGTCCACATCGGCCACGGCTGGTTTTACTTCAGCAGGAGGCGGTGCCGCCGGCGGCGTTTTCGGGACTTTCGTGGCAGACGGCGCGGCAGGCGGCGCGGCAGGTGTATCGCTACCGCTCAGCCACCAGTAGCTCGCGCCACCGATGGCCAGCGCGACAGCCACCGCAACCGCAGCCAGGGCCAACACAGGCCCACGACGCTGCTCGGATACCGCGCGGTGTTGCGTCGGCGTCACCACCGGCTGACGCACCGGTTGCGGCTGGGGTTTCTCGGTCGGAATCTCGATAGACACCGGCGTCATGCCCGCCAGGTCAAAGCTCAGCGGAATCGGCAACGGCCGCACCAGCGTGGCTTCCGGCGCCTCTGCCGGCAGTTGGTCCAGCGCGCGCAGCAACGCCGCCGCATCCGGGAAACGTTCCGCCGGGTCCTTGGCTAACAGCTTGCGCAGCACGTCCTGATAACGGCCATGGTGCACCGGCAATTCGGGCAGCGGTTCGGTCAGGTGCGCCAGCGCCGTGGAAAGCGCATCAGTGCCGGAGTAAGGCAGTTTACCGACGAGAATCTCGTAGAGCACCACGCCCAACGCGTACAGGTCGGCGCGGCCATCAATCTCCTGGCCCCGCGCCTGCTCCGGGCTCATGTAGCTCGGCGTGCCCACGGCAAACCCGGCCTGGGTGAACTGGGTGCGGTCGTCCAGGGACTTGGCGATGCCGAAGTCCGACAACACGGCAGTGCCGTCAGCACGAAACAGAATGTTCGCCGGTTTGACGTCACGGTGCACCAGGCCTTGAGCATGCGCATAACCCAACGCCGAGGCGATCTGGCGGATCAGCGTTACGCCCTGCTCCGGTGTCAGGCCAGCGGCGATACGCTCTTTCAGCGTACCGTTGGGCAGGTATTCCATGGCCATGTAATACAGCTCACCGACGTTGCCGATGTCATGGATGGTTACCGTGTGCGGGTGCGACAAGCGCGCCAGGGTCTTGCCCTCGCGCAGGAAACGCTCGCAAAAACTCGGGTCGGCCGCCAGCGCTGCCGCCATTACTTTCAGCGCCACCTTTCGCTCCAGCGAACGCTGGGTCGCCAGGTACACGCTGGCCATGGCGCCTTCGCCGATCCCGCCTTCGATGTCATAACCCGGAATCACGATGTTCATGGCGAAACCTTCACGACAATGGCGGTGATGTTGTCCGGCGCACCCCGGTTGAGGCCCAAGTGCACCAGGCTGCGCACGATTTCGTCCGGCGCGTCATGGCCCAGCACTTCGCGGATTTCGTGATCTTCGACGGTTTTGTTCAGGCCATCGCTGCACAGCAGGTAGCTGTCACCCGGCGCGATCAGCAGGTCGACCACCGACAGTTCCAACTGGGCTTCCACGCCAATCGCGCGGGTGACGATATTGGCGCGCGGGTGCACGCGGGCATCGGCCTCGCTGAGCAGGCCGCTGTCTTGCAGGTCTTGCACGTAGCTGTGGTCGCGGGAAATGCCTTCGAGCACGCCGTCGCGCAGGCGGTACAGGCGGCTGTCACCGGCCCACAAGCACACGCCGCGCAGGCCGCGCGCCGCCAACACCACCACCGTGCTGCCCATCATGGTCACGCCGCGGTTGGCGGTTTCTTCGCGCACGGCGGCGTTGATGCGCAGCAGGTCATTGCGCAGGGCCGCCGAGTATTCGTCGAGGGAACGCCCCACCGGCACATTGCGCAGGCTGTCGACAATCAGGCTGCTGACATAGTCACCCGCCGCATGCCCGCCCATGCCGTCGGCCACCACCCACAGGCGGTTCTCCGGCAGGTCCAGGCACGCATCTTCATTGACCTGGCGGACCATGCCTACATGGCTTTTGCTCGCGGATTTGAACGTTGACCCCATCTACATCACACCTTCTTGTCCGAGCAAAAACTGCGCAAAATCGCCGGCGGCAGGCAAGCCCTGACACCGCAATAAACCAGGGGAAATCACCTGCGAACCACGGCCCCACCACAGGCTCGCGCCTTCGCAGGCCTGTTCGGCCAGCGCGGTCATGCGGCTGTGGGGCACGGTGGCGGCAACGCGTTGCAGGCCTGCAAAGCGGCTGTCCACGGCGCGCTGTTCACTCGCCGGGATGCCCAGTTTGTCGAGGCCATCGTTGAAAGCTTCAAAAGTCGCGCCGGCCTCCAGGGTGCTGAGCAACAGCTCTTCGGCCTGCTCAAACCAGGTGTCCGGCCCGCCGACCAGCGACGCAGGGTTGGTGTCGTGATCAAGCAACGCCACCACCGCCAACGGAAAATACCGACCGACCCGGTCAATGCTCGGCATCACCACGCCCGCCGCCGCGTTCGGCCCGCACACACCCGGCGCCAGCACAAAGCGCCACAACGGGCTGACCAGGTACACGTTGAGCCAATCGCCGCCCAAGCTGTTCTGGCTGGCGAGCAAACCCGCCGCCAACCAGCTGTCCCACGGGCCGATAAAACTCTGGGGCAAGGCGCGGCTGACGAAGTCTCCGCGACTGGCCAACTTGCCGTAGAAACCCAGCGTGGTCATAACCGCTCCGGCAGGCTGAAGCCGCTGAGCACACGGCTCCTGAACGGGTTGAAAGCGCTGTTGGCGCGCAGCTCGTAGGCGATGCTCGCGCCGTCCACCCGCAGGCGCAGGTTGAAGCGGTCCGGCGAATTGCCGGCGGTGAGGTCCGACTGCTCCAGTAAGCGGAACCAAGCCCACGGGCCGTCCAGGGTCACGCCCGAACGGCCGCTGGCCGATGGCGGCATGATGGAAATACGCACTACACCAATGCTGCCGGGGTTCGGCCATTGCATCGCCACCGGGCGGCTTGGACCGTGGTCGTAGCTGATTTGCTGGCCGTCGAGGTCGAGCAGGAACTGGGTGATGGTCGGGTCCATCGACACGGGTTTGAGTTCAAAACGCACAATCGGCTGAGTCCCCCCCGATCTAAAGAACGCATCACGAATAGTTGCTGCACGCTGGAAGGTTTGCAGCACGCCCGGTGCAATTCCAAGCTTCTGCGCCGCACCCGGTTGCCAGCGCCAAGTCTGCGCAGAGGTGTCCACGTAAGGCTGCAGGTATTTGCGGAAGTAGTTATCCATCACCCCGCCTACGCCGAAGAACTGGCCGAAGTCATCCAGCGTGGCATCGCGAGCACTGCCCGGCGACATCGGGTAACGCCCGGCCAGGGACTGGCGATACACGTTGACCACTTCGCTGACCCACGCCGCGTTCAGTTGATTGCGCACGCCGCCCATCATGCTGTTGGTGGTGGAATTGACCACCGACTTGACCATGCCCTGCACCAGTGGCGGCTGGCGTTCGGCATTCAGGCTGACGCGTGTGGCCGCAGCCGCCGCCTGGTTCTTCGCCTCACCGAGCAAGGCATCGCCACTGGCGCCGACCATGGCGCTGACCTGCACATACAGCGCATTCATGTCCGCCAGCAGGCCGTCGATGGCGGCCGGCTCGCCTTCACTCTTGCTGACGATGCTGTTGAGTTCGGCAAAGTGCGCAGTCACCGGGTCGTCAGCCGCTTGCGGTGCGTTGGCGGTCTGTTGCTCCTGGCCGAGCAGGCTGCCGAGGCGCTCCTTGAGCTTGTCGACACCGCCTTCCACCGGCACGCCTTTGGCAGCCAGTTGGCGCTCCTCGGCTTGCAGGTCGGTCTCTTTGGCCACCGCCACCAGCAGCTTTTTCAGCGGCGATGTGGGGCCGGAAATCACCCGCAGCACATCGGCGGCCTGGGCCACGCTGGTGATCGGCACGAAGTCGATGTCGGCGAGCAAGGCGTCCCACTGGCGCTGGTAATCCTGGAAGTACAGGCGGCGTACATCGGCGGCGAGGCTGACCACGTTCTGCTGGTCGGCCTGTTCACGGCCGAGCACCCATTGCTCTTCGGCGAGGGTGCCGGTCTGGTTCAGGCTGCTCAGCAGGAACGCCTGGCGATAACCCTTGGCGGTGAAGAACCCACTCAGCGGCTCGCCCAGCGGCTTGCCACTCTTGCGGCTGAACACCAGCGCAGCGTCGCGGCCAGCGGCCTCGTTAATGCGAAAGTCCGGGATGCCTTCGGGCAGTTTCTGGCGTTTGACCCGGTCATACACGCGCTGGGCCACCGGCAGTTGTTGCAGCTGCCGACGCAGATCGTCGATCAGGCGCGGGTCAAGGCGTGCGTTTGGCGGGTGACGTTCGAACAGGGCCTGCAAGTGCCCGCTCAACGCCTGGCGCTGATCGGCCGGCAGGTCGCGCGGCAGGTTGCGGTCCCAGTCCAGGGCGATCCAGGCCTTGATGAAGTCCGGGTCGTAATGCTCGGCGTCGGCGAGCATCAGGTAAGCCTTGAGGCCTTCGTAAAGGAAGTCGGAATTGCCGCCACCGTGCAGTTGTTCTTCGATGCGCGTCACCAGGCGCGGCGCGAAGACGGCGATCAACAGCTTGCGGTAAACACTGGCAGACTCGGCCTCAAGCATGTCGCCCTGATACAGCCCCAGCCCTTCGGACCAGCTTGGCGAATCACCCGCGAGGTTCTTCACCGCATTGAGCAATGGCAGTACGGCCAGCACTTCACGCTGCGCCGGGCTGAGGTTCTGTACCGTCTGGCCCAGCGGCGCAACCTTCTGATCGACTTGGGCGATATAGGCCTGGTTGGCGCGATAACTCACCCACCACAGGCCACTGACCACTACCACCAAGGCGATGGTAGCCGCCAACACGCCGCGCGCGATCCACTTGCGCCGACGCTCGACCTTCGGGTTCACACCCACCAGCCCACGTTCGGCAAACGCCACGGCAGTGAAGAGCTTTTCGATGAAATAACTGCGCCCGGTGCCGCTCTGGCGCGCCAGGTGCTGGCGGTCCAGGTTCATGCTCTGGGCCATGGCGCCGATCAAGCGATCAATCGGGCTGCCTTCCTGGGTGCCGCTGGTGAAGTACACGCCGCGCAGCAACACGCGCTCTTCAAAGGCATTCGGTTTGAACACACCTTCGAGGAAGCTTTGCAGGCAATCCTTCAACGCGCCGAACTGCTGCGGGAAGCCGTAGATCAGGTCGCGCCGCGCCGGGTCGCGCTCCTGTTGCAGGCGTTCCACCAAGCGCTCGTTGAGGCGCTGCTCCAAGCCTGCAAATTCACTTTGCAGCGTCGCCAACGGGCTGTCGCTGTTTTTGCCGTCATCCAGGGCAAAGGTCATGCCCCACACCTGGGCGCGGTCTTCCTTGCTCAGGTTGTCGAAGAACTCCATGAAGCCGGGCACCAGGTCGAGCTTGGTCAGCATCAGGTAGATCGGGAAACGCACGCCCAACTGGGTGTACAGCTCCTGGATACGCAAGCGAATCGCCGCCGCATGGGCGGCACGTTCGGCATCCGTGCCGAGCAGCAAGTCCGACAGGCTGATGGCGATAAACGCACCATCAATCGGGCGACGCGAGCGCTGCTTTTTCAGCAGGTCGAGGAAGCCCAACCACGCGGCTTTATCCACCGTCGAGTTGCTGTCTTGGGTGGTGTAGCGGCCAGCGGTGTCGAGCAAAACGGCTTGATCGGTAAACCACCAATCGCAGTTGCGCGTACCGCCGACGCCGCGCACCGCACCGGCGCCCAACTGCGCCGCCAGTGGGAAGTGCAGGCCGGAATTGACCAGCGCGGTGGTCTTGCCCGAACCCGGTGGGCCGATGATCACGTACCACGGCAGCTCGTAGAGGTTGCGGCGCTCATCACCGCCGAGCTTGGCCTTTTTCAGCAGCGCCAGGGCTTCGTCCATGCGTTGGCGCAGGGCGGTGAGTTCTTCGGTGGTAGCGGCGCTGTTAGGGTCGACCGGGGTTTGCGCCGCCAGGCTGCGCATCACCTCGGCGGCCTGTCGACGGGCCTGGACGATGCGAAACACGCGGTAAGCGATCCACACCGCAAACACCAGAATAATCAGCGCCCAGCGCCGCCCTTCCGGCACCAGCACGTCGAGCAACGGCCCGACAAACCAGATGATCAGGCTAAGGGCGATCAGGCCCAGTACGGGGATCACCCAGCGAATCATGAAACTGAAAAACGCCTTCACTCGACGCCCTCCGCCAATACGGTGATTTCAACCCGACGATTGCGGGCACGGCCTTCTGCGGTGGCGTTGGTGGCCACAGGCTCGGTGTCGCTTCGGCCTTCGGCGCTGAAGCGATCCGCCTGGCCGGTCTTGGCCGCCAGAATCTCCAGCACCGACTTGGCGCGGGCTTCGGACAGCGCCCAGTTGGAGGGGAAGCGCAGCGTGGCAATCGGGCGGTTATCGCTGTGCCCGGTGACGCGCACCTGGCCCTTGACCTTGCGGATGGCGTCGGCGATGCGCAGCATCAGCGGCTGGTAGTCATCGACGATGCTGGAGCTGGCGGAGGCGAATAGCTCATCGCCCCTGATCGTCACCACGGAGCGGTCGACCTTGTCTTCCACGGCCACGCGACCCGCCTTGATGTCTTCCACCAGGAAACCGGCCAGGCGCGGGCGCTCGATGACTTTTGGCTGCGCCACGGGGCGGTCGATGGCCTGCACCGGGATCTCGCCCAGGGCATGGATATTCTTGAACACCGGCTCGGCATCCGAGGCCAGTTTCATGCGTAAACCAAACAGCAACGCCAGCAGCAGCGCGAGGCCGATGGCCACGGCGATCCACGGCGGCATGAATTGCGCCAGGCGATCTCGCGCCATGGTCACGCCGCGCCAATGCGGTGACAGCTCGCGCTCGTGCTCGCCACGCGCACTGCGGATGGCGGCGGCGGTGCGTTCACGCAAGGTTTCCAAGTGGCTGCGACCGTCGTTCATCACGCGGTAACGGCCCTCGAAACCCAGGCACATGCACAGGTACAACAGCTCCAGCAGGTACAGGCGCTCGCGCGGGCTTTGCAGGCAGTGGTCGAGCAACTGGAAGACTTTTTCGCCGCCCCAGGCTTCGTTGTGCACGGTGATCAACAGGCTCTGCTTACCCCAGTCGCTGGTGCTGCCCCACGGCGTACTGAGCACCGCTTCATCGAGCGCGGTGCACAGCGCGTAACGTGCCAGCAGCACTTCGTTGCGCGCCACACCGGCCGCTTCTGCGCGCTCTTCGAATTGGCGCAGGTAGGCCAGCAACTGCGCGCGCAGGCTGGCCGGCGCCGGGTGCGCGATGGTATTGCGCAGGCGTGTCAACAGCGCCAGCAGTGGGCCGGCGGCGCTTTCCAGCGGGTTAAGGCCTTGGCTTTTGCCGGTCAGGATCGGCGCGGCCGGCATCGACAGCGGCGCGGGTTCTGCACGCGCGGGTTCCGGCGCACGGCCACCCGGGCGCGGCATGAACTGGGTGCGGTCATCATCATTGGGATGCATCGCGGATTATCCTCGGATCGCCCAGAAGGCCAGGTTCAAGCCCGGGAACTGCCCGGCGATGTGGAAGGCAAAACCGCCGGAGTTGTTCAGCTGCTGCCAGTGCTCGCTGCCGCGGTCCAGCTCGTAATAGGTGCTGCCCGCGTGGTACGGGATCTGACGTGGCGCCACCGGCAACGGCAGCAGGCCGATGCCCGGCAGTTGCAGGTTGACCATGTCGCGGATGTGCTCCACCGAGCCGACTTTGCTCTGCTGGCCGAAGCGCGCACGCAGGGTTTCGCCGGGCACATCGGCGCGCACCACGAGAATGAAACTGGCGCTGTCGAGCAGCGTTTTGTCCGCGAGCATCGCCACGTGGATGCCGTAGGCTTTTTCCACAATCGGAATCGGTGTGGCTTTGCTGTCGATCAGCATCGACAGCGCCTCCCGCAAGGCCGCCATCACCGGGGTGAAGCTCAGGGCCAGGTCGTCATGCTGGTATTGCGGGTATTCCTGGGGGCGACGACCCGAGGTTGAGAAGGTGGAAAACTCGCCAGCCAGGCTCACCAGTTCGCTGAAAAAACGCTCCGGGTGCAGCGGGCTCAACTGGCTGAAATGCTGAAGCAGCGGCTGCGCGCGGTTGACCAATTGCAGCAGCATGAAGTCAGCAATCTCCGACGCACCTCCGGCGCCCGAGGCGACCACGCGGCCGGCCAGGGCTTCGCCACGCTGGTGCAGCAGGCCGAGCAGTTCGCTACGAAAGGCGCTCAGCGGTTTGCTGGCGGCCACATCGAGTACTGGCGGGATGTAAGCGTCATCCAGCACCAGCGCGCGGTCGGCGCGTTTTTCCTTGATGCGCACCAGGCCGATGGCGGCGTAGTCGCTGATGCCATCTTGCGCAGTCAGCAGGCGCAGCGCGCGGGAGCCCACGGCCACCGGCGCGCGGTTTTCGAACGGGGCGTTGTCGTCACGCACTTCGCGCACCTGGCTGACGTAACGCGCGCCGCCGAGGTCTTCGCCGTCGTCAACGGTGTCACGCGCGCCCGCGCGCTTGAGCGGCAAAGCCAGGTAAACCAGGCCATCGCGCAGGTTGTCGTCGATATTCAGCGGGCTCGGCGCCAGGTCGTCCTGGGGAATATTGAACGGCGTACCATCCGGCAACAGGCCGCGCGCCGAAACGATTGCCAGCTTGCCCTGGGCCAGCAGGCCTTGGTCGATGAGCAACTCGGAAAAGCCCCAGGCGCCGGCCGACAGCGGGCGGTTGCGGGCGTCGATCAGGTTTTCCAGGTAACGGTCATGCTGCTGGAAGTGCTGCGTTCCGATGAACATGCCTTCCGACCAGACCACGCGATTGTTCCAGGACATGGGGGCTCCGTTTGCTTCTTATTGGGCAGGGCTGGATGGGGGAGCCACGACGTCAGCGCGCACGGCACGCACATCGAGGCTGATCTGGTATTCGGTGTATTGGCGCGCTGGCACGGTGAGCACCGTGCGCCATTGCGCGCGGTCCAACTCGCGATAACCCACCAGCAAGCCGATCTGGCGCGTGGACGGGTCGAGGTCGCGCTGGATGCTCAGTTGCTGGCCGGGCTGGACCATCACTTCGTCCTGGTCCAGCAGGTCCAGGCCGAGGGTGGACTGCGCGCGATCAGCCAGTGCGAAGTAGTCGGAGCGGCTGAAGGTGGCGGCGTTTTTAAGCTCGAAAATGCGCACCCGCACCGGGGCGGCCTGGCCGTTGGCGCCGGGGTTTAGCCCGGCAATCGCGTGAAAGTGCAGCTCGACAGCGGCGGTGTCCGCCTCGGCTTCAGTGGCGGCCTCGGGCTTGACGGCATCCTTGGCACACGCCGTCAGCAGCAGCGCGGTGGCGGCTGCGAGTAAAATCCTGGGAATCATCCTGCGTCCTCAATGACGTACTTAGCTATCCGTTTATCCATTACTGCGTCGTGCTTTTAACGACGCTGTCGTGCGCTGTGTTCTTCGTAGGCGCGGCTGAACTCGCGGCCAAACAGGTCCTGGAAGTCCTCTTGGGCTTCGCGGGAAATGTTGCTGTAGAGCTCGGTGAACTGCTGCCAGTACTGGGCCTGGCGCGAGCCGTTGAAAATGCTCGACAGCCCGCCCGGCTTGCCCATGCGCTCTTCCAGCTGTGCCGGTTCAAAACGCGTAAGCAGGTGTTTGATCGCGGCTTCCACACCCGCCATCACCGCCAACTGGTGCGCGCGCAGGTCGTCGAAACTGTCGCGCACGGCGATATCCGGCGCCATAAACGCTTGGTTTCCATGACGAAGCAGCAGCAGTAAAGCTTCGTCGGCATTCGGTGCGAACTTCAACGGATTGTTTTCGGCGGGCTGGATCATCGTCTGCTGCATGCGGAACTCGCCCTTGAGGCTGGCGCGGGCACGCAGAACGTCGATCAGGCCTTCGACCATTAGCCGATAGCTGCGGCCGATGCTTTCCATCTGTGCGCAGGCATCGGCTTTGTCGAGGCGCAACTGGTCCAGGCCGGCGCCGCGCAGGAAGGCTTGCAGGAGGTCGGGCTGCTGGCTGTCGGCCACGGGGAGCACGGGCTCGACCACCGGTGGCGGTTGGATGAATGGCGGCGCAGGAGGCAGTGGTGCGACCGGCGTCGGCATACTGACCACGGGCGCTGGCGTGTCACCAAACAGGTCCCAGTCGTCAGGGATCACCGAACCTGACACCAGCGGCTTCTCGACCACCGGCACGGCGACCGGAGTTGGCGGGCGGAAGTCGTGTTGCTCGGACGGTACATGGTCCGCCACGGTCGGTGGTGGCACGGCGGTGGGGCTGAGAAAGTCGAACAGGTCCGGCAGCGTGTCCATCGACGAGGCGCCCTGGAACTGCGGCGCGATCACCGGTGTGGGCGCAGGCGTGTGTGCGGGCGTGGCCGCCGCTGCGCCCATCAACGCTTCAAAACTGTTCGGTGAATCACCGGAAAACGTCTGGCTATCAACGGCTTGCACGTTGAAATCGATACGCGCCTGAAGCTCGTAGTCGCCGATGCGGATCAGTTCGCCATCTTGCAGCGGCTCGCTGTTACCCCGACGCATACGAATACCGGCGTTAACCAGCTCCACGCCGTTGGTACTGTTATCGGTTAAATAATAACGGCCATCTTTGTATTGAATAACGCAGTGTTGCGAGGACACCAGGCGCTCTGGATCAGGCAATACCCAGTCATTATCCGAGCTGCGGCCGATAGCCATCGAGCCCTGATTCATGGACTTTTCGGGGCACTGCCCAGGGGTGATCTTGTGATAACTAGTAATAGTCAAACACAGCGACATCTTGCCTCCTTGCTGATACTTCGCGCGCAGTCGACTCCCAGGACAACGGTTCCCGAGAAATCCCCACCAGGTCGTGCAATCGACCTTCACAACCTGCTTTTGTCAGCATGATCGCTGATCTTAACTGGGCTCTATGACAAAAATCCTGTCCCGGTGCGCCACTCGACCCACCAGTCGCGCAGGTTGTTAAGCACCGCACATCTGTCACAGAGTGCGAATAGCTTACCTTGACAACGCGTAACTACTACACCAAAAATGCACAACTTCTTGAACATCAGTGGTGGCACAGTAGTGGCACTCTGCGTATATGACCAAGAAAACATGCAAAGTTCATCGCGCAACTAATGCATGAATTGCCCGTGATCTAACGGGCCGATAGGGAGATCAAATTAAGTGGATGTGCCGTTGCTGCTCGCCGCCGTTTCCGCGACTTCGCCGTGTGGCGAAGATATGGAATATGACGCGCAATTTCTCCAATTGGAGCGTGATGCCAAGGGCCAACCCGAGCGCAGCATGGGCGACTCAATCTTGCCCGCTGAACCGCCGGAATGGCGCAGCATCCAGCAGCAAAGCCTCGACCTGCTGCAACGCAGCAAAGACCTGCGCATCACCCACTTTCTGTTGCAAAGCTCCCTTGCCCTCCAGGGTGTAGCCGGGCTGGCCGATGTCCTGACGTTGATCAACGCGCTGCTGCGCGAATACTGGGCCGACCTGCACCCGCACCTGGATGCCGACGACGATAACGACCCCACTGTACGCATCAATGCCCTGTCCGGCCTGACCAGCGACGCGACCATTCGCCTGCTGCGCGAAAGCATCCTCACGCGCTCGCGCACGTTCGGGCCGGTGAGTCTGCGCGCCGCGCTGAACGCCAGCGGCCTGATGAGTTTCCCCGATGAACAACTCGGCGCCCAGCAACTCAACGCCGCATTTCTCGACAGCGACCCCGAGCAACTGCAAGCCACCCGCGACGCGCTGAGCGCCGCACGTGCAGCCTGCGAAGCCATCGAACAACAGGTCAGCGACCAGGTCGGTTCGGCCCAGGGCGTGGACCTCAGCCTGCTCAAGCAACCACTCAAGCAGGCGCTGCAAGTCCTCAACCAATTCGTACCGAACAGCGATACCAGCAGCGAGCCCGAGGCCGTCAGTGACGACAATGCCCCCTCGGTTGAATACGCCGCTACCCCCGCAGCCCCGCGCCCGACGGGCGACATCGCCAGCCGCGATGACGTGCTGCGCAGCCTCGACAAGATCCTTGCGTACTACACCCGGCACGAGCCTTCGAGCCCGCTGCCGGTGCTGTTGAACCGGGCGAAGAATCTGGTGCACGCCGACTTCGCGGCCATCGTGCGCAATCTGATTCCCGACGGCATGTCCCAATTTGAAAACCTGCGCGGCCCGGACGGCGAGTAAGCCGCCCGACTGTGCAGTAACAACACCGTCGCTCAAGCGACCAGGAGCAGCAACGTGGCGAAGCAAAGTTCTCAGAAATTCATCGCGCGCAACCGTGCGCCTCGAGTGCAGATCGAGTACGACGTCGAGCTTTACGGCGCCGAGAAAAAGGTCCAGCTGCCCTTCGTGATGGGTGTGATGGCCGACCTCGCCGGCAAGCCCGCCGAGCCTCTGGCGCCCGTGGCCGACCGCAAGTTCCTTGAAGTGGACGTCGACAACTTCGACTCGCGCCTCAAGGCCATGCAGCCGCGCGTGGCGTTCCACGTACCGAACGAGCTGACCGGCGAAGGCAACCTGAGCCTGGACATCACCTTCGAAAGCATGGACGACTTCAGCCCGGCCGCCGTGGCCCGCAAGGTCGATTCGCTCAAGCAACTGCTCGAAGCCCGCACCCAGCTGGCCAACCTGCTGACCTATATGGACGGCAAGACCGGCGCTGAAGAAATCATCATGAAGGCGATCAAGGACCCGGCATTGCTCCAGGCACTTGCCAGCGCGCCGAAGCCTGCAGGGGACCAGTAATCATGACCGAGAATACCGCCCGCGAAGGCGTCCAGAGCCTGGGCGCCACTGAAGAAACCAGCGAATTCGCATCCTTGTTGATGCAGGAATTCAAACCCAAGACCGAGCGTGCCCGCGAAGCCGTGGAAACCGCCGTGCGCACTCTGGCCGAACAGGCCCTGGCGCAGACGGACCTGGTGTCCAATGACGCGATCAAGTCGATTGAATCGATCATCGCCGCCATCGACGCCAAGCTCACCGCCCAGGTCAACCAGATCATCCATCACCAGGATTTCCAACAGCTGGAAAGCGCCTGGCGTGGCCTGCACTACCTGGTCAGCAACACCGAGAGCGATGAGCAGCTGAAGATTCGCGTGCTCAACATCTCCAAGCCGGACCTGCACAAGACCTTGAAGAAATTCAAGGGCACCGCGTGGGACCAGAGCCCGATCTTCAAGAAGATGTACGAAGAAGAATACGGCCAGTTCGGCGGCGAACCGTACGGTTGCCTCGTGGGCGATTACTACTTCGACCAGTCGCCACCCGACGTAGAGCTGCTGGGCGAGCTGTCGAAAGTCTGCGCCGCCATGCACTCCCCGTTCATCGCTGCGGCGTCGCCGACCGTGATGGGCATGGGCTCGTGGCAGGAACTGTCGAACCCGCGCGACCTGACCAAGATCTTCACCACCCCGGAATACGCCGGCTGGCGCTCGCTGCGTGAATCGGAAGACTCGCGTTACATCGGCCTGACCATGCCGCGCTTCCTGGCGCGCCTGCCGTATGGCGCCAAGACCGACCCGGTGGAAGCCTTCGCCTTCGAAGAAAATACCGACGGCGCCGACAGCTCCAAGTACACCTGGGCCAACGCCGCGTACGCGATGGCAGTGAACATCAACCGTTCGTTCAAACACTACGGCTGGTGCTCGCGCATCCGTGGCGTAGAGTCCGGCGGTGAAGTGGAAAACCTGCCGGCCCACACGTTCCCCACCGATGACGGTGGCGTGGACATGAAGTGCCCGACCGAAATCGCCATCAGCGACCGCCGTGAAGCGGAACTGGCGAAGAACGGTTTCATGCCGCTGCTGCACAAGAAAAACACCGACTTTGCCGCCTTCATCGGCGCCCAGTCGTTGCAGAAACCGGCCGAATACGACGACCCGGACGCCACCGCCAACGCCAACCTGGCCGCGCGCCTGCCGTACCTGTTCGCCACCTGCCGTTTCGCTCACTACTTGAAGTGCATCGTGCGCGACAAGATCGGTTCCTTCAAAGAGAAGGACGAGATGCAGCGCTGGTTGCAGGACTGGATCCTCAACTACGTCGACGGCGACCCGGCGCACTCCACCGAAACCACCAAGGCCCAGCACCCGTTGGCTGCCGCCGAAGTGATCGTGGAAGACGTCGAAGGCAACCCGGGTTACTACAACTCCAAGTTCTACCTGCGCCCGCACTATCAGCTCGAAGGGCTGACCGTGTCGCTGCGCCTGGTATCGAAGCTGCCTTCGGCCAAGAGCGCGTAAGTAACTGTCGGCCGTTCCCACGCTCTGCGTGGGAATGCCGCCCGGGACGCTCCGCGCCCCAGTGACGCAGAGCGTCACAGGATGCGTTACCACGCAGAGCGTGGGAACGATCAGCGTTAATAAATTCTGTGGCTGAGTCCACACAGGGAGAAAACATGGCTGTTGATATTTTCATCAAGATCGGCGACATCAAGGGCGAGTCCATGGACAAGGCCCACAAGGACGAAATCGACGTGCTGAACTGGAGCTGGGGCATGGCCCAGTCCGGCAACATGCACGTTGGCGGTGGCGGCGGCGCGGGCAAGGTGAATATCCAGGACCTGTCGCTGACCAAGTACGTCGACAAGGCTTCGCCGAACCTGATGATGCACTGCGCCAGCGGCAAGCACATCGACAAGGTCAAGCTGACCGTGCGCAAGGCCGGTGGCGAAAGCCAGGTCGAGTACATGGTGATCAACCTGGAAGAAGTGCTGGTCACGTCCCTGAGCACCGGCGGCTCGGGCACCGATGATCGCCTGACCGAAAACGTCACCCTGAACTTCGCCCAAGTGATGGTCGACTACCAGCCGCAGAAAGCCGACGGCACCAAAGACGGCGGCGCGATCAAGTTTGGCTGGAACATCCGTTCCAACACCAAGCGCTGATAGGCCTGGCGGCCGTGGCTCCCTGCCACGGCCACCGGCATCTGCCCCGCTGAAAAACCGCCCCCTCACAACCCGTCCGTGGAGCTGCTTTCTTGGTAACTGAAATCGCTTCCCGCGACCGTCTGCAACCGTCCCTGCTGGACCGGTTGACCGACGACGACCCGACCAACCCCAAGGAAAGCGCCGACAAACGCGTGCTGTCCCTGACCCAATTAAAAGCCTCGGTTCTGCGCGATCTGGCGTGGCTGCTCAACACCACGTCGTTGCTGGATGCCGATGCCACGCTACACACCCCGGCCGGCACCTCGGTGGTCAATTACGGCCTGCCGGCACTCGCGGGAAACAGCGTGTCCAGCGTCGACGTCAAGGCCCTGGAAGCCCTGATCTACCAGGCGATCGCCACCTTTGAACCGCGAATTTTGCGCCACACCTTGCGCGTCAAAGCCCGCGTGGGTCATGGCGAGATGAACCACAACGCGCTGAGTTTCGAGATCGAGGGCGACCTGTGGGCGCAGCCCGTGCCGCTGCGCCTGCTGCTGCAAACCGACCTCGACCTGGAATCCGGCCACGTGCGCGTGGTGAATGCCGACCAGCGGAGGCGCCCATGAACCCGCGCCTGCTGGAGCTGTACAACCAGGAACTGCACCACGTGCGCGAAAGCGCCGCCGAGTTCGCCAAGGAATACCCGAAGATCGCCAGTCGGCTGACCCTGTCCGGTATGGACTGCGCCGACCCATACGTCGAACGTTTGCTCGAAGGTTTTGCCTACCTCACGGCCCGCGTGCAGCTCAAGCTCGACGCTGAGTACCCGACCTTCACCCACAACCTGCTTGAAATCGCTTACCCACACTACTTGGCGCCGACCCCGTCGATGACCGTGGTGCAATTGCAGACCGACCCCGATGAAGGCTCGCTGGCCAGCGGTTTCCCGCTGCCCCGCGACACGGTGTTGCGCGCTGCGTTGGGCCGCGAAACCCAGACCTGCTGCGAGTACCGCACCGCGCACCCGGTGATGCTGTGGCCGTTGCAGGTCAGCGGCGCCGAATACTTCGGCAACCCCGCCGCCGTGCTCGGCCGCCTGGCCGCCAGCGAGCCGAAAGCCAAGGCTGGCTTGCGCCTGACCTTGCGCACCGGCGCCGAGTTGCCGTTCAACAGCCTCGACCTCGACAACCTGCCGCTGTACCTCAGCGGCGCCGATGAGCAGCCGTTCCGCCTTTACGAACAACTGCTCGGCAATGCCTGCGCGGTGTTTGCACGCAAGCCCGGTGGTGATTGGGTTGAGCGCCTGCCGCACGACGCCTTACGCTCACGCGGGTTCGACGACGCCGACGCGGCCATGCCGGTGGTGGCCCGCGCGTTTCAGGGCTATCGCCTGTTGCAGGAATACTTCGCCCTGCCCCACCGCTTCCTGTTCGTCGAATTCGCTGAGCTGAGCCGCGCGGTCAAACGTTGCGATGGCCAGGAGCTGGAGCTGATCGTGCTGTTCGACCGCCACGAACCGAGCCTGGAAGGCAGCGTCGGCGCCGCGCAGTTCATGCCGTTCTGCACGCCCGCGATCAACCTGTTCCCGAAACGCGTGGACCGTATCCACTTGTCCGACCGCGTCAACGAACACCATGTGATCGCCGACCGCACACGGCCGATGGATTTCGAGATTCACTCACTGAGCGGCATCACCGGCCATGGCACCGGGCCGGAGCAGCCGTTTCTGCCGTTCTACGCGGTGCGCGACCCGTCGCGCTACGGCCGCGACCAGGCCTACTACACCCTGCGCCGCGAGCCCCGCGTGTTGTCCAGCGACCAGCGCCGCAACGGCCCGCGCTCCACTTATGTGGGCAGCGAGACCTTTGTCAGCCTGGTCGACAGCCAGCAAGCGCCGTACCGCCACGACCTGCGCCAACTCGGCGTGACCGCGCTGTGCACCAACCGCGATCTGCCGCTGTTCATGAGCGTGGGCAACGGCAAGACCGACTTCACCCTGGCCGACAGCGCGCCGGTATTATCGGTGCGCTGCGTGGCCGGCCCGAGCCGCCCGCGTGCCAGCCATGCCCATGACGCCAAGGCGTGGCGCCTGATCAGCCAGTTGTCACTCAACTACCTGTCGCTGAGCGAACAAGGCCAGGGCGCCGGGGCCTTGCGTGAACTGCTGCGTCTGTATGGCGACAGCAACGACGCGGCGCTGCAATTGCAGATCGAAGGTTTGCGTGAGGTCAGCAGCAAAGCCGTGACCCGGCGCCTGCCGATGCCCGGCCCGATTGTGTTTGGCCGCGGTTTGGAAATCACCCTGGAATTCGATGAAAACGCGTTTCGCGGCACCGGCGTGTTCCTGCTCGGTGCGGTGCTGGAGCGCTTCCTGGCACGCTACGTGTCGATCAACAGTTTTACCGAGACGGTGATCCGTACCACCGAACGCGGCGAGATCATGCGATGGAAAGCCAAGCCCGGGCGTCGTCCGACCCTGTGAACACACTGGATGCGATGCATCAGCAGCCCTGGGAATACGATTTCTTCCAGGCGCTGCGGCGTATCGAGTGCGAATCGCCGGAGCTGCCGCGCCTGGGCCATTCGCTGCGCCTGGCGGATGACCCGCTGCGCCTGGGGCAACAGGCGGATTGCACCTTCGCCCCGGCGACCTTGGCCTCAGTCAACCCTGGTGGCGAAGGCAAGCCAGCGCGGCTGGAGCAGTTCTTCTTCGGCCTTGGCGGCCCCAACGGCCCGTTGCCGCTGCACATCACCGAGTACGTGCGCGAGCGTCAGCGCAACAATGCCGACAGCACCAGCAAGCAGTTTTTGGATGTGTTCCACCACCGCCTGCTCAGCCTGTTTTACCGGGCCTGGGCCGAGGCGCGGCCAACGGTCAGCCATGACCGCCCGGATGACGATTACTGGTCGGCGCGCCTGGCGGCATTAAGCGGCCGAGGTATGCCCAGCCTGCTCAATCAGGGGCTGATTCCCGACACCGCAAAACTGCATTACAGCGGCCACCTGTCGGCGCAAACCCGCTACCCGGACGGCTTGAAGGCGATTCTCGGCGAGTACTTCGGCCTGCCGGTGGAGATCGAAGAATACGTCGGCCAATGGCTTGAATTGCCCGAGCGCAGCCGCGTCAGTGTCAGTGCCAACCAGTTGGGCGTGGACTTTTGCCTGGGAAGCCACGTGTGGGACCGCCAGCATAAATTCCGCATTCGCCTCGGCCCGCTCACGCTCGATGACTACATGGGCATGCTGCCCGGCAGCCAGCCGTTCAACGAGCTGGTGGCGTGGGTAGCCGAGTACCTGGGCCATGAATTGGACTGGGACTTGAACCTGGTTTTGCAACAACCCGAAGTACCGGCGCTGCAGCTCAATGGCCAGTTCCGCCTGGGCTTCAACACCTGGCTCGGCCAACCCGAGCATGACGCCAACGACCTAATCCTGGCCCGGCATTACGCCGATCACGCCACCACCTCAAGGAATCCAGAGCATGGGTGAAATCAGTCGCGCCGCACTGTTCGGCAAACTCAACACCGTGGCCTACAAGGCCATCGAAGCCGCCACCGTGTTCTGCAAACTGCGGGGCAACCCGTATGTGGAACTGGCTCACTGGTTTCACCAGTTGCTGCAACTGCAGGACTCGGACCTGCACCGCATCATCCGCCAGTTCAACGTGGAGCCGGCGCGCCTGGCCCGTGACCTGACCGAAGCGCTGGACCGCCTGCCGCGTGGCTCGACGTCGATCACCGACCTGTCGTCCCACGTGGAAGAGGCCGTGGAGCGCGGCTGGGTCTACGGCAGCCTGATGTTCGGCGAAAGCCAGGTGCGCACCGGCTACCTGGTGCTGGGGATTCTCAAGACGCCGAGCCTGCGCCATGCGCTGCTGGGCTTGTCTGCCGAATTCGACAAAATCAAGGCTGAAGCACTGAGCGAACGCTTTGATGAATACGTCGGCGACTCACCCGAAAATGCATTGAGTGCCAGCGACGGCTTCAATGCTGGTGCTGTACCGGGCGAAGCCAGCGGCGCCATGGCGCCGAGCGCGATGGGCAAGCAGGAAGCGCTCAAGCGTTTTACCGTGGACCTGACTGAACAGGCGCGCAGCGGCAAGCTCGACCCCATCGTGGGCCGTGATGAAGAGATCCGCCAACTGGTGGATATTCTGATGCGTCGACGCCAGAACAACCCGATCCTCACTGGCGAAGCCGGTGTGGGCAAGACCGCCGTGGTCGAAGGTTTCGCCCTGCGCATCGTCGCCGGCGACGTACCGCCCGCGCTGAAAGACGTGGAGTTGCGCAGCCTTGACGTGGGCCTGCTGCAAGCCGGCGCCAGCATGAAAGGCGAGTTCGAACAGCGCCTGCGCCAGGTCATCGAAGACGTGCAGGCCTCACCCAAGCCGATCATCTTGTTTATCGACGAAGCCCACACCTTGGTGGGTGCCGGTGGCGCTGCCGGGACGGGCGATGCGGCCAACCTGCTGAAACCTGCCTTGGCGCGTGGCACGTTGCGTACCGTGGCCGCCACTACGTGGGCCGAGTACAAAAAACACATCGAAAAAGACCCGGCCCTGACCCGTCGCTTCCAAGTCGTGCAGGTCGCCGAACCGTCGGAAGACAAAGCGCTGCTGATGATGCGCGGCGTGGCTTCAACCATGGAAAAGCACCACCAGGTGCAGATCCTCGATGAAGCCCTGGAAGCCTCGGTGAAGTTGTCACACCGCTACATTCCTGCCCGCCAGTTGCCGGATAAATCCGTAAGCCTGCTGGACACCGCCTGTGCCCGCGTCGCCATCAGCCTGCACGCCGTGCCGGCCGAAGTGGACGACAGCCGCCGCCGTATCGAAGCGCTGGAAACCGAGCTGCAAATCATCGCCCGCGAGCATGCCATCGGCATCGCGATTGGCGCGCGCCAGACCAATAGCGAAGCCTTGCTGAGTGCCGAGCGTGAACGCCTGGCAACCTTGGAAAGCCGCTGGGCCGAAGAGAAAACCCTGGTGGATGAGCTGCTCGCCACCCGTGCAACTTTGCGCGAGAAAGCCGGTGTTGTGGACAGTGGCGACGATGACTTGCGTGCGCAATTGGTCGACCTGCAACAGCGCCTCACCACGCTGCAAGGCGAAACCCCGCTGATCCTGCCGACCGTGGATTACCAGGCCGTGGCTTCGGTGGTCGCTGATTGGACCGGCATCCCGGTGGGCCGCATGGCACGCAACGAACTGGAGACGGTGCTCAACCTCGACCAGCACCTGAAAAAACGCATCATCGGCCAGGACCACGCCCTGCAAATGATCGCCAAGCGCATCCAGACTTCGCGCGCCGGCCTCGACAACCCGAGCAAGCCGATTGGTGTGTTCATGCTCGCCGGCACCTCTGGTGTGGGCAAGACCGAAACCGCGTTGGCCCTGGCCGAAGCCATGTACGGCGGCGAGCAGAACGTGATCACCATCAACATGAGCGAATTCCAGGAAGCCCACACCGTGTCGACGCTCAAAGGCGCGCCACCGGGCTATATCGGCTACGGCGAAGGCGGCGTGCTGACCGAGGCGGTGCGGCGCAAACCCTACAGCGTGGTGCTGCTGGACGAGGTGGAAAAAGCCCACCCGGACGTGCATGAGATCTTCTTCCAAGTGTTCGACAAGGGCGTGATGGAAGACGGCGAAGGCCGGGTGATCGACTTCAAGAACACCTTGATCCTGCTGACCACCAACGCCGGTACAGAGCTGATTTCCCGGGTGTGCAAAGACCCGGCGAACATTCCTGAGCCGGAAGAAATCGCCAAGGCTTTGCGCCAGCCGCTGCTGGAGATTTTCCCGCCGGCATTGCTCGGCCGTTTGGTGACGATTCCTTATTACCCGCTGAGCGACGAGATGCTCAAGGCAATTACCCGCCTGCAACTCAACCGCATCAAAAAACGCGTGGAAACTACGCACAAAGTCGCCTTCGACTACGACGATGCGGTGGTCGACCTGATCGTTTCACGCTGCACCGAAACCGAAAGCGGTGGCCGCATGATCGACACCATCCTCACCAACAGCCTGCTGCCGGACATGAGCCGTGAGTTCCTCACGCGCATGCTCGAAGGCAAGGCGCTGGCGGGTGTGCGGATCAGTAGCCGGGATAATGAATTGCACTACGACTTCAGCGATTAACCTGAAGGAACGCGATCAAAACTGTGGGAGCTGGCTTGTGTGGGAGCTGGCTTGCCTGCGATAGCATCACTTCGGTGTACCTGACACACCGAGGTGCCTGCATCGCGGGCAAGCCCGGCTCCCACATAGTTCGGCTCCCACAGTTGAACCGGTTTCTTCAGTTATTAAGTCATTTACGAGACGCCCGATGCTATTCAACCAAGCCTCACGCCTGGCCAAGATCACCAGCCCTCTGGGGCCGGATGTGCTGCTGCTCAATGAAATGGGCGGCGGTGAAGAGCTGGGCAGGCTGTTTAACTATGAGCTGCAACTGACGTCGCTGGACGCCAACATCGACCTCAATCAGTTGCTGGGCAAGCCGATGAGCGTCGGCGTGCAACTGGCGGACGGCGGCGAACGGCACTTCCACGGCATCGTCGCGCGGTGCAGCCAGAACATCGACCAAGGCCAGTTCGCCAGTTATCAGGTGACACTGCGCCCGTGGTTCTGGCTGCTTAGCCGTACCTCCGATTGCCGGATTTTCCAGAACCTGAGCATCCCGCAGATCATCAAGCAGGTGTTCCGCGACCTGGGTTTTTCCGACTTCGAAGACGCCCTGAGCCGCCCGTACCGCGAGTGGGAATACTGCGTGCAGTACCGCGAAACCAGCTTTGACTTCGTCAGCCGCTTGATGGAACAGGAAGGCATTTACTACTTCTTCCGCCATGAGCAGGACCGCCATGTGCTGGTGCTGGCCGATGCCTACGGCGCCCACACCACGGTGCCGGGCTACGCGTCGATTCCGTACTACCCCAAGGACGAGCAGCAGCGCGAACGCGACCATATGCACAACTGGCACCTGGCGCACGAAGTACAGCCGGGCTCGCTGGAGCTCAACGACTACGACTTCCAACGCCCCAGCGCCAGCATCGATGTGCGTTCGGCGATGCCGCGCCCGCACACCGCCGGCGACTATCCGCTGTACGACTACCCCGGCACCTACGTGCAAAGCGCAGACGGCGAACACTACGCGCGCACGCGCATCGAAGCCCTGCAAACCTTGCATGAGCAGATCGAGTTCAGCGGCAATGCCCGCGGCCTCGGCTCGGGCCATTTGTTCAGCCTGACTGGCTTCAGTCGCCAGGACCAGAACCGCGAGTACCTGATCGTCGGCTGCCGTTATTACATCGTCCAGGAAAGCCTGGAAAGCGGCGGCGGCTCGGGCTCGGCGCAGTTCGAAAGCAGCCTTACGTGTATCGACGCCCAGCAAAGCTTCCGCCCGCTGGCGAACACGCATCGGCCCATCGTCAAAGGCCCGCAGACCGCCTTGGTGGTGGGCCCCAAAGGCGAAGAAATCTGGACCGACCAATACGGCCGCGTGAAGGTGCACTTCTACTGGGACCGTCACGACCAATCCAATGAAAACAGCTCGTGCTGGATTCGTGTGTCGCAATCCTGGGCCGGGAAAAACTGGGGTTCGATGCAGATTCCACGCATCGGCCAGGAAGTGATTGTGAGCTTCCTTGAGGGTGACCCCGACCGGCCGATCATCACCGGCCGGGTGTACAACGCCGAGCAGACCGTGCCTTACGACCTGCCCGAAAACGCCACCCAGAGCGGCATGAAAAGCCGCTCGAGCAAAGGCGGCACGCCGGCCAACTTCAATGAAATCCGCATGGAGGACAAGAAGGGGCTGGAACAGCTGTACATTCACGCCGAGAGGAATCAGGACATCGTGGTGGAGGTGGATGAAAGCCACTCCGTCGGGCATGACCGCACTAAGAGCATTGGGCATAACGAGACGGTGACCATCGGTAATAACCGTACGCGCATCGTCAAGCAGGAGGACGTCCTCTTGGTGGGCCAGAGAAAGACCGACAGCATCAGCCAGAGCTACGTCATCGAAGTGGGCGAGAACCTTCGCCTGGTCTGCGGTAAAAGCATCCTGGAGCTAAATGCCAGTGGGCAGATCAACCTTACCGGCGTGAATATCAGCTTGTATGCCAGCGGCGATGCCGAGTTCAACACCAAGGGCGTACTGCATCTGAACAACGGCCACGGCCCCGGCGCCACACCCGATGGCCAGGGCATCAAAAAAAGCATCGACGCCAATATAAAAGCCGTCTTCCCCGCGCCTAAAAGCTCCTGACGAGACCTGTTTGCCATGACGTACCGAATCAACGAATTCCAGTTTCAACTGCCTGAGGGCGAGCTGCAGGACGCGTCGATCAATATCCTCAAGTTTCCCGAACTGGGCACTTCATTGATCATCAGCCGCAGCGTTCTCACCGAAGGCGAAACCCTGCACAGCAACTTCGACGACCAGCTCAAGCGCCTGGAAAAACAGGTACAGGACTTGCGCTGCCAACCCAGCATTACCGTGCGTTTGGGTGCAGCCCAGGCAGTGGAAGGCATCGAGCTGCGCAGCCAGTTCAACAAGGGCAATGACAAGGTGTTCCAGTATCAGCTGGCATTGGTGTTGCCGGGTACGCGCAAGATGCTTGCCTTGAGTTATGTGAAGGCCGACAAGCTTGGGGATGCTGAGGCGGCGCATTGGGCGACGATTAAGAACTCACTGTCGTTCGACGCTATTTCTTGATGAGCAGCCTGCATGTCTGACGCGTTATGGGCGGCCCGGATGGGCGATGCGCTGTCCCACACTTCGATGATGGCCGACATCCTCGGCGGTGTGCTGGAAGTGGCGGCCAATATCGCGATCACTGCTGTGGCGACCGCCGCCGTGGTTGCCGCCACCGGTATTACCGTAGTCACTGGCGGCCTCGGTTGCTTTCTGCTGGGCGCGGTGGTCGGCACGATTGTCGGCCTCGCCATGAGCAAAAGTGGAGCGGACAAAGGGCTGACCAAGATATGCGACGCCTTTAGCAATGCCCTGTTTCCGCCCACGGTGCAGGCGAACATTCTCACCGGTTCCACCAATACGCTCACCAACAACATCCCAGCCGCGCGTGCCGCCGGGGCGATCAGCTCGCATGTCACGCCGGCCGGCACCGAGCTGGAAGCGCCCACGCCTGATCCGGAACCCAGTTACCTGGATATGGCCGAGGGCTTCTTCTCGCAAATGTGGCGCCCCACCGTTGCGACACCCGCGCCGGGCGCCGTGCCCAAACCGCTGGACCTGGTCGTGTGCATGAAGCACCCGCCGATGCCGCCGCAGTTTCTCGCAGAAGGTTCGGAAAAGGTCACGGTCAATGGTCAACCGGCGGTGCGCAGCGGTGACCGCAGCACGTGCGATGCCACGGTGGTGTCGTCGGGGCTGATCTCATCCAACGTGACCATTGGCGGCGGCTCGGTGGTGGTGCGTGAAATTCGCAGCGGTAAAACGCCGGGCGTCGGCCTGGCGGTTACAGCGTTGTTGATGCTCAAAGGCGGCAAGGGCAAGTTTTTCAGCAAGCTGCCGTGCATGTTGGTCAGCGGGGCTACCTCGATGGCCATCAGTAGCGCGATGGGGGCTGCGGCCAACGCCGCGATGGGCTCGTCGAACCCGGTGCAGGCTGCGACGGGCGCGAAGATATTGGGCGATGTCGAGGAGTTGGATTTCGTGCTGCCCGGTATCCTGCCGATCGACTGGCAGCGCTTCTACAACAGCCGCGATGAACGCCAAGGCAGTTTGTTTGGTGCCGGTTGGAGCGTGGCCTATGAAGTATGCGTCGATATCCAGCCGCATCCCGAGGGCGGCGAAACGCTGGTCTATACCGATGAACAGGGCCGGCCTATCGACATGGGCTCGATTGCCTTGGGTGGCGCGGTGTTCAGCGCCGGTGAAGGGCTGGCCGTGCGGCGACATCTCAATGGCCAGTTGCTGATCGAAAGCGATGACGGCGTTTACCGCCTGTTCGAGCCTGCACCAGCAAACCCATCGCGATTGCGCCTGAGCCAGTTGGGTGACCGTAACGACAACCGCATTTATCTCGACTATGACGAAGCCGCGCGTCTGGTGCGGCTGCGCGATACGTTTGATCTGGTGCAGGTTGAGCTGATCCGCGATCAGGGCCATGTGACCCACATCGAACGCCTGTACCCGGATCAACGCCGTGAAGTGCTGGTCAGTTACGGCTATGACGCTGCGGGCAACCTGGCGCAGGTGCGCGACGCAACTGGCCAGGTGCAGCGGCGTTTTGCCTATGATTCCGGGCGCCGTATGGTCGAGCACCAGTTGCCGACAGGATTGCGCTGCTTCTACGACTGGGCGTTTGTTGAAGGTCTGGAATGGCGCGTGGTGCGGCACTGGACCGATGAAGGTGACACCTTCCAATTCGACTATGACCTGCAAGCCGGCACCACACGCATCACCGATGGCTTGCAGCGCGTCAGCATCCGCCACTGGAACACTCAGCACCAGATCATTCAGTACAGCGACAACCTCGGCCAGACTTGGCTGTTCGAATGGAACGACGAACGCCAGTTGCTCAGCGCCACCGACCCGCAGGGCGGGCGCTATGAATACAGTTACGATGAGAGCGGCAACCTGATCGGCGAGACCGACCCGCTGGGCCGCAGCGATTCGACCTTGTGGCTGGAGCACTGGGCATTGCCGCTGGTGGAAACCGACGCTGCCGACAACAGCTGGCAGTATCGCTATGACCCGCGCGGCAACTGTATCGCCGAGACCGATCCGCTGGGGTATATCACCCGTTACCGCTATGACGCGCACGGCCAGCCAGTAGAAATCATCGATGCCACTGGCAAAAGCAAAACGCTGCGTTGGAACCCATTCGGGCAACTGGTTGAGCACATCGATTGCTCGGGCTACCCAACACGCTTCAGCTATGACGAACGGGGTTATCTGCAGGTCATCACCGATGCTCTCGGCGAACGCACTCAGTTCAGCTATGACGCTCAGGGGCGCTTGCTCAGCAGCCAACTGCCAGACGGTCGCACCGAGCACTACCAGCGAGACGCCAGCGGGCAGTTGGTGGGCTACACCGATCCCGCCGGGCACACCACGCTCTATCAACACAACCGGCGTGGCCAGGTACGCCAGCGCACCGACGCCCATGGTCGGCAGGTGCAGTTCGGCTACGACAGCTACGGGCGGCTGCAAGCGCTGGTCAATGAGAACGGTGAAAGCTATCGGTTTGCGTGGGACGCAGTGGATCGGCTGACTGAACAGCACGACCTCGACGGCAGCGCCAAGCGCTACGACTATGACCTGCTGGACAACATCACGGCGGTGACTGCCGTTGCGGCGCCTTATGGCAATGGCTTGGCGGTGGTCCCCGAGACGCCACCGGCGCCTATCGTTCACCGACTGGAACGCGATGCGGTTGGCCGACTGGTCGCCAAAACCACCGACGATGGCCGCACCGACTACAGCTACGATGCAGTCGATCAGCTCACAGCCGTCACCTTCACCGACTTGCAGGGCAATGCACAAGCCTTGGCTTTCGCCTACGACGCTGTCGGCCAGTTGCTTGCCGAACAGAGTGCTGGCGGCAACCTGCAACACCACTACGACGAACTCGGCAACCTGATCCAGACCCAACTGCCGGACGGCCGCTGGCTCAATCGCCTGTACTACGGCAGCGGCCATCTGCATCAGATCAACCTCGACGGCCAGGTCATCAGCGACTTCGAGCGCGACCGCCTGCACCGCGAAGTGCTGCGCACCCAAGGCCAGCTCAGCACCCGCAGCGAATACGACCGCAGCGGCCGCCTGCGCTCACGCCAACGCCGCCTTAACAGCCAGCCCTCGTTGATGCCGGCAGCGGTGCAAAAGCAGTTCGAATACGACCCAGCCGACAACCTGATCGGCAAACTCGACCAGCAACCTGCCGCGCAACATCGCCAGTTGCTGCACTACGACGCCACCGGCCGCATCATCGCCAGCCAAGACAGCCTGCACGGCCAGCGCGAAACCTTCGCCTACGACGCCGCCGCCAACCTGTTGGACGGCCCGCAGGCAGGCGCCGGGTTGGTGGTGCATAACAAGCTGCTGACGTATCAGGACAAGCGTTATCGCTACGATGCGTTTGGGCGGATGATCGAGAAGCGCAGCGCCAAGCGCGGTGTGCAGCGGTTTGCGTATGACGCGGAAAGTCGGCTGGTTGAAGTGCGCAATGAAAACGGCAGCGTGGTCAGGATGGCGTATGACCCGCTGGGACGGCGGATTGAAAAAACAGAGCATGGCAGTGATGGTTATCCACTCGGCGAAACCCGGTTCATGTGGAATGGGCTACGTTTATTGCAGGAGCATAAGCACAGCCAGTCCAGCCTTTATGTCTATGAAGATGAAGGCTACCAACCCTTGGCCCGCGTCGATGGTGCCGGGCTGCTGCAAAAGATTCGTTACTACCACAACGACCTGAACGGCTTGCCGGAGCAACTGACCGAGGCCGACGGGCACAGCGTCTGGCAGGCGACTTATCGGGTGTGGGGCAACACGCTGGAAGAAGTGCGTGAGCCCTATTACATTGAGGAGCAGAACCTACGGTTTCAGGGGCAATACCTGGACCGGGAGACGGGGCTGCATTTCAATACGTTCAGGTTTTATGATCCGGATGTGGGGCGGTTTACAACGCCGGATCCGATTGGGTTGGCAGGTGGGATCAATCTTTATCTTTATGCAGCAAACCCATACGGTTGGATTGACCCATTGGGTTGGAGTTGTACGTCATCTATAAATCGACGTATTGGTCGCCTGAAAAAACAGGGATATCAGGACCACCACATACTGAGCGACAAACATGCCAGTACAAAAAATCATCCTCTGCTCAAATTGGCAGGGTTCGATTTACAAAGCCGGCAGAACAAAATATTCCTGCCCAATAAGACCACGGCGTTGACTGATGGGCGTCGATCCATCCACCAAGGACGCCATGCAGGTAAAGTCAACGACAGTCTTGCCGAAAAAATGACACAAGTGCAAACAGTCGGTGATCGGAACAAATGGAACCAAGCTCAGTACCGCAAAGCCTTGGATAAAATCGTGTCTGATGAACGCAGATTACTCCGCTCCGGCGAAAGGCAATTGAATAAAAATGCTCGACCGGGCGCTTACTACGATTAGGAGATCCAGAAATGATCTTGAGCTGGAAAGCCCCTACCTATTACAGCGAAAAATTAATTGGCTCATACGACGCCGAAAGCGGCTCTTATGAAACCGCAGGCTCAAATTTCAAATATTTGTCGCTTCGGGCGGGCAAGCCCTATCCGCCAGACATGGACAAACCCAGGATTTTTTTCCCATGCAGCAAAAAGAAATTACTTACTTACGACTGCTTATGGCTATTGGGTGGTGTTCCACTTTTGAGTAGTCGATTAGCGGACTTCCTCATACAGCATGCAAATCAAGATATTGAGCTTTTGACACCCGCAAGCATCATTGCCGGAGGTGAAGATGTTAACGAAGCGTATTACGTGATGAACGCAGTGCAAGCGATAAGCGCGGTTGATCACAGCAAGTCGGTTGCGGAGCGCGCCGACGACGGATCAATACTTTATTTCACAAAAACCTGGTTCCAAGACAGCCCCACAGGAATGCGCGCAATCGCACGCGAATGTGATTCGGGAGACCTATTGATTTCTCAAGAGCTGGCTGACGCTATGATCGAAAGAAAATTCAAAGGCGACAAAGGGCTAGGTTTCTATAACGCTGAGCGATCATTCACCCCCTATAAAAACCAAGCGTGAAAGGCACTCGTTAAAAGCGCCAATCATCACCCACAAAAAATGGGCACCCGACCCAGTCGGCGTGCCCATTTTCTTTCCCAACCCGCCTCCCTTCAGACGGTCCTGCTATTACGGGTTGACGCTGTCTTTGAGCGACTTGCCCGGCTTGAACGCAACGGTGTTGCTGGCCTTGATTTTCACAGGCTCACCGGTTTGCGGGTTTTTGCCGGTGCGGGCGCCGCGGTGGCGTTGCAGGAAGGTGCCGAAGCCAACCAGGGTGACGCTGTCCTTGCGGTGCAGGGCGCCGGTGATTTCTTCGAGAACGGCGTTGAGGACGCGGTTGGCCTGTTCTTTGGTGAGGTCTGCTTTTTCAGCGATGGCGGCTGCGAGTTCTGGTTTACGCATAAGTGAAGCCTCTTTGACGGTTTTTTGTTGTTATGTCCGTGCTGCTCTCTTATGGAGCAGCGCCCAAGGCGCCGCAGGCTCTACTCTGCGGCAGACGGGAGTGAGGATGGCATGCCCACGCACGCTCCGCCAGTCTCGCGGCGACCTTTCTGGGGGTAAGAACGTGCTGATTCCGACAGAACGACCGGTATTTACGCCAGCAACGGCGGGAGTTCTTTGTTCAGGGCCAGTTTTTCCATTACCGCGCTGCCCGTCAGCGCGTAACCCAGCAGGCGGCCGCTGGCGTCGCGGCACAAGGCCTTGATGTCGGCGCCCTGCCCTTCGACGCTCCACACGCCTTCGGTGCCGCGTGGCGGTGGCGAGACCACCAGCGGGCAGATCGGGGTTTTCACGGTGATCGGCATCGGCCCGTAGCTGACGGCCGTGGCGTTGCCGGCCAGGGTCTGGGCCAGGGCGCGGGCGCAGCTCATCAATGGCATCACATAGAGTAGGTTCAGGCCATCGACCTCGGCGCAGTCGCCGAGGGCGTAGATATTGGCGTGGGAGGTCTTGAGGTGGCGGTCCACCATGATCCCACGGTTGATTTGCAGGCCGGCGGCGGCGGCCAGGTCCACGCGCGGGCGCAGGCCGATGGCCGAGACCACTAGGTCGCAGTGGATCACTTCACCGTCCGACAGGTGCGCTTCCAGGCCATCAGCCGTGCGCTGCAGGCGGTTGAGCACCGGGCCCAGGTGGAAACGCGCGCCAAGGCCTTCCAGCCCGGCCTGTACCGCTGCGGCCGCCGCCGGGTGCAGCAGCGTCGGCATGACTTGCTCGCACGGCGCAACCACATCGACTTCGTAGCCACCGAGGATCAGGTCGTTGGCAAACTCACAGCCGATCAGGCCGGCGCCGAGCAGCAACACGCGGCGTTTGCCGGCAGCAGCGGCACGAAAGCGTGCGTAGTCTTCGAGGTCGTTGATCGGGAAAACTAGCTCAGCTGCATCACCTTCGACCGGTACGCGCACCGTTTCTGCGCCCCAGGCCAGGATCAGGTCGCGATAAGCCACCGCTTCCTCGCCGATCCACAGGCGCTTGTGGCCAGGGTCAATACCGCTGATGCGCGTGTGGGTACGCACTTGGGCCTTGAGTTGCTCGGCCATGGCGCCCGGTTCGGCCATGCTCAGGCCGTCAGCTTCCTTGTTCTTGCCAAAGCCGGTGGAGAGCATGGGTTTGGAGTAGGAGCGCCCGTCATCCGCGGTGATCAGCAGCAATGGCGTCTCGCTGTCGAGCTTGCGAAACTCCCGGGCCACGTTGTAACCGGCCAGTCCTGTGCCGATGATCACGACAGGTGCGTTCATTCCTTTCTCCTTGTAGTACGTTTCTTAAACTTGGAATTAGCCGATTTCGATCATTTCGAAATCCATTTTGCCCACGCCGCAGTCCGGGCACAGCCAGTCTTCTGGAACGTCCTGCCACAGGGTGCCAGGTGCGATACCGTCATCCGGCCAGCCGTCTTTTTCGTCATAGATCAGGCCGCAGACTACACATTGCCACTTCTTCATTAATTGCTTCCTCAGGGTCCAGGCATCTTGGCCGACGGTCGATAGACCAACGTTGCCGTGCGGCTCAGGGCGTTTTGTACTGATCAGGGCCGGCAGATGCAAGCATGTTCGGCGCAAACGGCCGGTTCAGCCCGGCAAAAGCTCAGGACGCCATGGTAAGCTCGCCGCCTCTTTTGCTGCCAATACTGACTCACCGTGCCGCACTCAATCGCCCTTCCCGATGCTTGCCAATGGCTGACCCAGAGCCTTCTGAGCCCGTTGCCCGCACCCTTGACCCTCAATTGGCTGTTCGACGAAGGCTCGCTGACGCGCCGGCTTACGTGGCTGTCCGACGACGGTTTCAGCGTGACGCCGCTGTTCGAAGGCTGGCAACCGTTGCGCGACGATGAATGCGCAGCGCTGGGCCTGGCCCCGGCCACTGTCGGCTGGGTGCGCGAGGTGTATCTGCGCGGGCATGGCCAGCCGTGGGTGTTTGCGCGCAGCGTGGCGGCGCGCAGTGCCCTGCAGGGCGACGGCTTGCACATGGATGAGCTGGGCAGCCGTTCGCTGGGCGAGCTGCTGTTCTGCGACCGCGCCTTCACCCGTCAGGCGATCGAGGTGTGCCATTACCCACGGCAATGGCTGCCGACCGCGGACCAGGCCGACGGCTTGTGGGGGCGTCGCTCGCGCTTTGATCGCGGGCCGCTGAGCGTGCTGGTCGCGGAAATCTTCCTGCCGAGCTTTTGGCATGCGCTGCATGACCATCCGGAGAACTGCTGATGTATCAACGTCTGCTCAAATCCCTGAACCACCTGAACCCCAGGGCCTGGGATTTCATTCAGTTGACCCGCATGGACAAGCCCATCGGCATCTACCTGCTGTTGTGGCCGACGCTGTGGGCGCTGTGGATCGCCGGCAAAGGCTCGCCTTCCTTTCTCAACATCGTGATTTTCGTACTGGGCGTGGTGCTGACCCGCGCTGGTGGCTGCGTGATCAATGACTGGGCCGACCGCAAGGTCGACGGCCATGTGAAGCGCACCGAGCAACGCCCGCTGGTGAGCGGCAAGATCAGCTCGAAAGAGGCACTGGTGTTTTTTGCGGTGCTGATGGGCATCAGCTTCCTGCTGGTGCTGCTGACCAACGCCACCACGATCCTGCTGTCGCTCGGCGGCCTGGCGTTGGCGGCGAGCTACCCGTTCATGAAGCGTTACACCTATTACCCACAGGTCGTCTTGGGCGCGGCGTTTTCGTGGGGCATGCCGATGGCGTTCACCGCCGAGACCGGCCACCTGCCCGCCACGGCATGGCTGCTGTACATCGCCAATTTGCTGTGGACGGTAGGCTACGACACGTACTACGCGATGACGGACCGCGATGACGACTTGAAGATCGGCGTTAAATCCACCGCCATTCTGTTCGGCGACGCGGACCGCGTGATCATCCTGACGCTGCAAGGTTTGTCGCTGGTCTGCCTGTTATTGGCGGGCATGCGGTTTGAGCTGGGTGGCTGGTTTCATCTGGGGTTGCTGGCGGCGGCAGGCTGTTTTGCCTGGGAGTTCTGGTACACGCGGGACAAGGACCGGATGAAATGCTTCAAGGCGTTTTTGCACAACCACTGGGCCGGCTTGGCGATTTTTGTCGGGATTGTGGCGGATTACGGGTTTCGTTGAGACTGCTTGCAGTGGCTGTTCGGACGCCATCGCGGGCAAGCCCGCTCCCACATTTGGACCGCGTCCTCCTGTGGGAGCGGGCTTGCCCGCGATGATTTCAGCGGCTCCTCGAAATCAGGGCTTGGCGACTTTCCAGGCCCCTTCCATTTTGCCTTCACCGGTCATCTCACCGGCTTTCTTGTCCATCACGAAGGTATAAAGTGGCTTGCCGCTGTAGGCCCACTGGCTCTTTTGGTCATCACGGGTGATGACGGTCCACTTGCCCATAGGTTTGTCGGTGGATTCGGCCATCAACGGCGGCCAGTTGGTGGCGCACTTGTCGTTGCACATGGATTTGCCATCGGCATCCTTGGCGAAGGTGTAGAGCGTCATGCCCTTATGGTCCACCAACACGCCGCCTTCGGTCATCGCCGGTTCCGCCGCAAACGCCAGTGTCGGCAGCGTCAACGCGGCCGTTACCAGCAGGGCTTTCCAGGAAAAAGTAGCTTGAGTCATCGGAACCTTCCGTTTGTGGTTGTCAGGATTCGGACCCAAAGGGTAGTCCAGAGTGCCGGGAATTGCCCGATCGACTAAATTACTGTCACACGACTGCAATAATTCCGTTATCTAATGCGGCGCAAGACAGTTAAATGACAAGAGGATTTTGAGCATGGTTGGCAGGAGCATTCTGATCGTTGACGACGAAGCGCCCATTCGCGAGATGATCGCCGTTGCGTTGGAAATGGCCGGCTATGACTGCCTGGAGGCGGAGAACTCCCAGCAGGCCCATGCCATTATCGTCGACCGCAAACCGGACCTGATCCTGCTGGACTGGATGCTGCCAGGCACCTCCGGCATCGAACTGGCCCGCCGCCTCAAGCGGGATGAGCTGACCGGGGACATCCCGATCATCATGCTCACCGCCAAGGGCGAAGAGGACAACAAGATCCAGGGCCTGGAAGTCGGCGCCGATGACTACATCACCAAGCCGTTTTCCCCACGTGAGCTGGTCGCTCGTCTGAAAGCCGTACTGCGCCGCGCCGGCCCGACTGATGGCGAAGCCCCCATCGAAGTTGACGGCCTGATTCTGGACCCGATCAGCCACCGCGTGACCATCGACGGCAAGCCGGCCGAGATGGGCCCGACCGAATACCGCCTGCTGCAATTCTTTATGACCCACCAGGAACGCGCCTACACCCGCGGCCAATTGCTCGACCAAGTGTGGGGCGGCAATGTGTATGTGGAAGAGCGCACCGTAGACGTGCACATCCGCCGCCTGCGCAAAGCCTTGGGCGATGCCTACGAGAATCTGGTACAAACCGTGCGCGGCACCGGCTACCGCTTTTCCACCAAAGGCTGAGCCAGCCCTTCCCTTTCCTTAACAGCTGACAAGGACGCATGTTTAAGTGAACCAGAACTGGCATGGCACCCTGATCCGCCACATGCTGTTATTGATCACCGGCTGCCTGGTGGTGGGCCTGGTCAGCGGCCAATACGGCTGGAGCCTGGCCGTCGGCATCGGCCTGTACCTGGGCTGGACCCTCAAGCAATTGCTGCGCCTGCATGAATGGCTGCGCCAGCACAAACCCGACGAAGCGCCACCCGACGGCTACGGCCTGTGGGGTGAGGTGTTCGACAGCATCTATCACCTGCAACGCCGTGACCAACGCGTGCGCGGCCGCCTGCAAGCGGTGATCGACCGGGTGCAGGAGTCCACCGCCGCGCTCAAAGACGCGGTGATCATGCTCGACAGCGACGGCAACCTGGAATGGTGGAACCGCGCTGCCGAGACGCTGCTGGGCCTCAAGACGCCTCAGGACAGCGGCCAGCCGGTAACCAACCTGGTGCGCCACCCGCGCTTCAAGGAGTACTTCGAACAGGAGAACTACGAAGAAGCCCTGGAAATCCCCTCGCCCACCAACGACCGCGTGCGCATCCAGCTGTACCTGACGCGCTACGGCAACAATGAACACCTGATGCTGGTACGCGACGTAACGCGCATCCACCAGTTGGAACAGATGCGCAAAGACTTCGTCGCCAACGTCTCCCACGAGCTGCGCACGCCATTGACGGTGATCTGCGGCTACCTGGAGACGCTGCTGGACAATGTCGAGGAGATCAACCCGCGCTGGAGTCGTGCCCTGCAGCAGATGCAGCAGCAAGGTTCGCGCATGCAGACCCTGCTCAACGACCTGTTGTTGCTGGCCAAGCTTGAAGCCACCGATTACCCCTCGGATAACCATCCTGTCGCCGTGCAGAGCCTGTTGCAGACCATCAAGAATGACGCCCAGGCGCTTTCCGGCGAGCGCGGGCAGCAGATCAGCCTGGAAGCCGACCCGCTGGTGCTGCTCAAGGGCAGCGAGGGCGAGTTGCGCAGTGCGTTTTCCAACCTGGTGTTCAACGCCGTGAAGTACACCCAGGACAAGGGCAATATTCGCATCCGCTGGTGGGCCGATGAACACGGCGCGCACCTGAGCGTGCAGGATTCCGGCATCGGTATCGACGCCAAGCACCTGCCGCGCCTGACCGAGCGCTTCTACCGTGTCGATTCCAGCCGCAATTCCAATACTGGCGGCACCGGGCTTGGTTTGGCCATCGTCAAACATGTGCTGCTGCGCCATCGCGCACGGCTGGAGATCAGCAGCGTGCTGGGGCATGGCAGCACGTTTACCTGCCATTTCCCGCCGGCGCAGGTGACGCGTTCGCGGGTGATCGGGAATGATGAATAACCTGAAAACGCCACTGCACTGACTGTGGGAGCTGGCTTGCCTGCGATGGCGGTGAGTCAGCTAAAAATATGTCAACTGGCAGCCCGCTACCGCAGGCAAGCCAGCTCCCACACTGAATCTGCATCGTTGCCAGAACTGCATTCCAGGCCCCACCCGGCAGCGGGCACTAGGCAAGCGCCCCGTCAGCCGCTACATTGGCCGACTTGCGCCTGCCTTTCAGGCCCTCCTGTCACCCTTATTGAACACACGGAACCTGCAAAACCCCATCATGGACCCTTCCCCTGGTATCACCCTCGCCACACTCTTCGCCGACTTCGGCATGATTCTTTTTGCACTGATCCTGGTACTGCTCAACGGTTTCTTCGTTGCGGCGGAATTTGCCATGGTCAAACTGCGCGCCACCCGGGTCGAGGCCATCGCCCACAAGAACGGCTGGCGCGGGCAGATCCTGCGCACCGTGCACAGCCAGCTCGACGCCTACCTGTCGGCCTGCCAGCTGGGTATCACCCTTGCCTCCCTGGGCCTGGGCTGGGTCGGTGAGCCGGCCTTTGCGCACATCCTCGAGCCGTTGCTGGGCGCTGTGGGCGTGCAATCGCCTGAGGTGATCAAGGGCGTGTCGTTCTTTGCCGCCTTCTTCGTGATTTCCTACCTGCACATCGTGGTCGGTGAGTTGGCGCCTAAATCCTGGGCGATTCGCAAGCCAGAGCTGCTGTCGTTATGGACGGCAGTGCCGCTGTACCTGTTCTACTGGGCAATGTACCCGGCGATCTACCTGCTCAACGCCAGCGCCAACGCCATCTTGCGTATTGCCGGCCAAGGTGAGCCTGGCCCGCACCATGAACACCATTACAGCCGCGAAGAGCTCAAGCTGATCCTGCACTCAAGCCGTGGCCAGGACCCCAGCGACCAAGGTATGCGCGTACTCGCCTCCGCCGTGGAAATGGGCGAGCTGGAAGTGGTCGACTGGGCCAACTCCCGCGAAGACCTGGTGACCCTGGACTTCAACGCCCCGCTCAAGGAAATCCTCGCGCTGTTCCGCCGCCACAAATTCAGCCGCTACCCGGTGTATGACGCGGTGCGCAACGAGTTTGTCGGCCTGCTGCACATCAAGGATTTGCTGCTGGAACTGGCGGCCCTGGACCACATCCCCGAGTCGTTCAACCTGGCTGAGCTGACCCGCCCGCTGGAGCGTGTGTCGCGGCATATGCCGTTGTCGCAGCTGCTGGAGCAGTTCCGCAAAGGCGGCGCGCACTTCGCCCTGGTGGAAGAAGCCGACGGCAATATCATCGGCTACCTGACCATGGAAGACGTGCTGGAAGTGCTGGTCGGCGATATCCAGGACGAACACCGCAAGGCCGAACGCGGCATCCTCGCCTACCAGCCGGGCAAACTGCTGGTGCGTGGCGACACGCCGCTGTTCAAGGTGGAACGCCTGCTGGGCGTCGACCTGGACCACATCGAAGCCGAAACCCTGGCCGGGCTGATCTACGACACCCTCAAACGCGTGCCGGAAGAGGAAGAAGTGCTGGAAGTTGAAGGTTTGCGCATCATCATCAAGAAGATGAAAGGGCCGAAGATCGTGCTGGCCAAGGTGCTATTGCTCGATTGACCAGATAAAGCGCGGGAGTGAGCAACTCGCTCCTGCGCCTTTGATTACGCCGGCAGCGGGGAGAAGCAGATATCGACCTCCAACTGCGCGGCGGCAGACAAATTGACCAATGCGTCCAGTGAGAACTTGTCGATCTTGCCATTCAGGACGTCATTGAGCCGAGGCTGACTGATATTAAGCCGCTCAGCGGCCGCTTTCTGCGACAACTCCCAACTGCGGATGGTGTTGCACAGTTCCAGCAGCACCTTTGAGCGCAGGCGCATATTGGCGGCCTGCTGGGGAGTGTCTTCCAGCGCATCCCAGATGCTGTTGAAACGTTCAGTGTGAATTTTTGGGTCCGTCATAGGCTTAACCTAACTCCTGCAATCTGGCCCGAGCCAGTTCGATATCTCGCCCTTCGGTTTTCTGTGTGACCTCGCGCAGCGCGTGCAGCACATAAACAGCGTCCGGCCGATTGACCACATAGAACACTCGAAACGCTCCTGATTCCTCAGTGATGCGAATCTCACTGACGCCCCTCCCAATGGTTTTCATCGGCTTGCAATCAAAAGGCTGCTCGCCCTGTTGCAGGAGATCCAACTGAAAACCGGCCGCCCTTCGGGCGTCGAGAGGAAACGCTTTGAGATCCTTGAGCGAGCTTCCTAGAAACACCACATCCTTGTGCCTTGGCATTGGCTTCTCCTTTGCTGGAAAGAAGAAGCGTAATCGACGATTCAGCCAAAGGCGGTGGAGGTTTGTTTCAAGGCATAGCAAAGGCTCGATAACACTGATGCGTTATCGAGAGCCTATATCGAAACGGATATAAATCAAGTCAACTAACGGGAAACAGACGGTCGGTCGATTCCCGTTATTCAGGTGATCACGCACCCGGCACAAAATGCTTCTGCGCCGTGCCGCGTGCGATGAGGCGGGAGATATAGTCGAGCTTCTGCGCATCCTGGTCGATGAACCGGAAGGTCAGTTGCAGCCAGTCGCTGTCGGGCTTGGGCTCGTAGGCGACGATGGCGTGCAGGTAGCCGTTGAGGCGCGCCACTTCAGCGTTTTCGCCTTGCTCAAGGTCGAGCACAGCGCTTTCCAGTACCTGGGGCAGGACTTCACCGCGACGCACCACCAGCAGCGCTTCCTTGATGCTCAGCGCCTTGATCACGCATTGCTGGGTGCCGCTGGAGAGGCGCAGTTGGCCCTGGCCACGACCGCCAGCCGGCGAGGCTGCCGGAGCCGCCTGCACGGTCGGGCTGTTAAGCAGGCCTTTGCTCGGAGCTGCCGCCACCGGTGCCGGTTTGACGGCTTCAGGCTTGCCGCCAGTCAGGGCGCTCAGCGAGTCGTTGCCGAAGGCCGAGTTCATCTTGGTCGGCGCGCTGGCGATCAGGGCGTCAAGTCGACCAATCTTGTGCAGAGCCTGCTTGACCTTGTTCAGCAACTGCTCGTTGGTGAACGGCTTGCTGACGTAGCCGGACACCCCGGCCTGGATCGCCTGGACCACGTTCTCCTTGTCACCACGGCTGGTCACCATCACGAACGGCATGGCCTTCAGATGAGGCTGTTCACGGCACCACGTCAGCAGCTCCAGGCCAGACATTTCAGGCATTTCCCAGTCGCACAGCACCAGGTCGAAGGTCTCGCGCATCAGGATGGATTGCGCCTTTTTGCCGTTCACCGCGTCTTCAATCTTGATCCCCGGGAAGTAGTTGCGCAGGCACTTCTTCACCAGGTCGCGGATAAACGAGGCGTCATCCACCACCAACACACTGACTTTACTCATCGACCCTTCATCCTATAAAAACTTCGGCACGCAAAACGCCTGACTGATGGCATTTTGCCAAAACTCGCTGGTCGCAGAAGGACTATATTGCTCCTGCCGCGCAAAATATTCAGGTGCCGCAAACGAAAACGCCCGACCAAAGGCCGGGCGTTAATTTCTCGGGCAACTTACTTATCGTCAGATTCGCCCGGAACATTAGGGATTTGATCAGCCGTGCCTTCAACTTCGGCTTTCATGCGCTTGAGGCCCATGTGCCGTACATCGGTGCCGCGCACCAGGTAGATCACCAGTTCGGAGATATTGCGCGCGTGGTCGCCGATACGCTCCAGCGAACGCAGCACCCAGATGATGTTCAAGACCCGCGAGATAGAGCGCGGGTCTTCCATCATGTAGGTGGCCAGCTCGCGTAGCGCGGTTTTGTATTCGCGGTCGATGGTCTTGTCGTACTGCGCCACCGACAACGCCAGCTCGGCGTCGAAACGCGCAAACGCGTCCAACGCATCGCGCACCATGTTGCGCACCTGGTCGCCGATGTGGCGCACTTCCACATAACCCCGTGGCGCTTCGCCTTCTTCGCACAGCTGGATGGCGCGGCGGGCGATCTTGGTGGCTTCGTCGCCGATGCGCTCCAGGTCAATCACCGACTTGGAGATGCTGATGATCAAACGCAGGTCGGAGGCCGCTGGCTGGCGACGCGCCAGAATGCGCAGGCATTCTTCGTCGATGTTGCGTTCCATCTGGTTGATCTGGTCGTCGATTTCACGCACTTGCTGGGCCAGGCCCGAGTCGGCCTCGATCAGCGCAGTGACGGCGTCGTTGACTTGCTTCTCCACCAGCCCGCCCATCGCCAGGAGGTGGCTGCGCACTTCCTCAAGCTCGGCGTTGAACTGCGCGGAGATGTGATGGGTAAGGCCTTCTTTGCTAATCATGTTGGCGTCCTTGGAGCGTCCGGTAAGGTGCGGAGAACCGCAGCATTCAGTGCAATCAGAACCACCGCGTTCTAGCCGTAACGACCGGTGATGTAGTCTTCGGTCTGCTTCTTCGCCGGATTGGTGAACAGGGTATCGGTGTCGCCGAATTCAACCAGCTTGCCCATGTACATGAACGCGGTGTAGTCGGAAACCCGCGCCGCCTGTTGCATGTTGTGGGTCACGATAACAATGGTGAACTTGGATTTGAGTTCGTAGATCAGCTCTTCGACTTTCAACGTCGAGATCGGGTCGAGTGCCGAGCACGGCTCATCGAGCAGCAGTACTTCCGGCTCCACGGCGATGGTGCGGGCGATCACCAGACGTTGCTGCTGGCCGCCGGACAAGCCGAGTGCCGATTCATGCAGGCGGTCTTTGACCTCGTCCCACAGCGCCGCGCCTTTGAGGGCCCACTCAACCGCTTCGTCGAGGATGCGTTTTTTGTTGATGCCCTGGATGCGCAGGCCGTAGACCACGTTTTCGTAGATGGTCTTGGGGAACGGGTTGGGCTTCTGGAACACCATGCCCACGCGGCGACGCAGCTCGGCCACGTCTTCGCCTTTGCGATAGATGTTGGTGCCGTAGAGGTTGATCGCGCCTTCTACGCGGCAACCGTCGACCAGGTCGTTCATGCGGTTGAAGGTACGCAGCAGTGTGGACTTACCGCAGCCGGACGGGCCGATGAAGGCCGTCACGCGCTGTTTCGGGATGTTCATGCTGACGTCGAACAGCGCCTGCTTTTCACCGTAGTACAGGCTCAGGCCCGGCACTTCGATGGCCACGGTTTCCTGGGCCAGGCTCAGGCTCTGCTTGTCGCGACCCAGGGCCGACATGTTGATGCCGTGGGTGTGGGTTTCGTGTTGCATGGGATGCTCCCTGTGCTACCAAATCGTTGTGTGGGAGCGGGCTTGCTCGCGAAGGCGTCAGGTCAGTCGACCTATGTGTTTCTGATACACCGCATTCGCGAGCAAGCCCGCTCCCACATTTAGTCCGCGTTCATTTCAATTAACTGTCCAGCGCTTTGTATTTTTCGCGCAGGTGGTTACGAATCCACACCGCCGACAAGTTCAGCGTGGCGATCACCAGCACCAGCAGCAAGGCGGTGGCGTACACCAGCGGCCGTGCGGCTTCGACGTTGGGGCTCTGGAAGCCGACGTCATAAATATGGAAGCCCAAGTGCATGATCTTCTGGTCCAGGTGCAGGTACGGGTAGTTGCCATCCAGCGGCAGCGACGGCGCCAGCTTCACGACACCCACCAGCATCAGCGGCGCCACTTCGCCGGCGGCGCGGGCCACGGCGAGGATCATGCCGGTCATCATCGCCGGGCTGGCCATCGGCAGCACGATCTTCCACAGCGTTTCCGCCTTGGTCGCGCCGAGTGCCAGCGAGCCTTCACGCACCGTACGAGGAATCCGCGCCAAGCCTTCTTCGGTGGCCACGATCACCACCGGCACCGCCAGCAACGCCAGGGTCAGCGAGGCCCACAGCAGGCCCGGCGTGCCGAAGGTCGGTGCCGGCAGGGCTTCGGCGAAGAACAAACGGTCAACCGAGCCACCCAGTACATACACGAAGAAGCCCAGGCCGAACACGCCGTAGACAATGGCCGGTACGCCCGCCAGGTTGTTCACCGCGATGCGGATAATGCGCGTCAGGGTGTTCTGCTTGGCGTATTCACGCAGGTACACCGCAGCCAGCACGCCGAACGGCGTCACGATCATCGCCATGATCAGCGTCATCATCACGGTGCCGAAGATGGCCGGGAAGATCCCGCCTTCGGTGTTGGCTTCCCGTGGGTCATCGCTGAGGAATTCCCAAACCTTGCTGAAGTAGAAACCGATCTTGGTCATCGTGCCCATGGCGTTCGGCTGGTAGGCGTGCACCACTTTGCCGATGCCAATTTCGATTTCTTTACCATTGCCATCGCGAGCCGTCAGGGCGTCGCGGTTGAACTGGGCGTGCAGGTCAGCCAGGCGTGCTTCGATGTCCTGGTAACGGGCGTTCAGTTCAGCGCGGCCGCTGTCCATATCGGCTTGGGCGGTGGCGTCGAGCTTGCCTTCCAGCTCCAGCTTGCGACCGTGCAGGCGGATACGTTCGAGCCCGGCGTTGATCGCGCCGATGTCGGTTTTTTCCAGGCTTTTAAGCTGGGCAGCCAACGTGTTCACGCGGTCGACGCGGGCCTGCAGCTCCGGCCACGCGGCCTCGCCTTCAGCGATAACCTTGCCGTCCTGCTTGACGTTGACCAGGGTGCCGTAGAAATTGCCCCACTCACGCCGCTCGATGGCCATTAGGTTCGCAGGCTTGGTCTGGTCCTTGAGCCACTCGCCAACGATCCAGGTGAAGTCGTTGCCGTTCAGGTCGCGGTTGCCGACCTTGATCAGCTCGCGGGTCATGAATTCCGGGCCTTGGTCGGGCACCGGCAAACCGGCGCTTTTCAGGCGCTCGCGGGGTACTTCTTCCTTCTGCACCACTTCGCCGATGACGATATGGTTTTCCTGGCCAGGCACGCTGTAGTTGGCCTGGATCAGGTCAGCCGGCCAGAAGTGGCCCAAACCACGCACGGCAATCACGGCCAGCAAACCAATGGTCATGATGACCGCGATGGACACCGCGCCACCGCTGATCCAGACGCCGGGGGCGCCGCTCTTGAACCATCCATTCAGGGAGTTCTGTTTCACAGACTTCTACCTTTCTTAAAGCGACGAGTATTTCTTGCGCAGACGCTGACGAATCAGCTCGGCGAGGGTGTTCATGATGAAGGTGAACAACAGCAGCACCAGTGCCGAGAGGAACAGCACGCGGTAGTGACTGCCGCCCACTTCCGACTCCGGCATTTCCACCGCGACGTTGGCCGCCAGTGTGCGCAGGCCTTCGAACAGGTTCATCTCCATCACCGGCGTGTTACCGGTGGCCATCAGCACGATCATGGTTTCACCCACCGCGCGGCCCATGCCGATCATCAGTGCCGAGAAAATCCCCGGGCTGGCGGTCAGGATCACGACGCGGGTCATGGTCTGCCATGGCGTGGCGCCCAGCGCCAACGAGCCCAGGGTGAGGCCGCGTGGCACGCTGAACACGGCGTCTTCGGCGATGGAGTAGATGTTCGGGATCACCGCAAAACCCATGGCCAGGCCGACAACCAGGGCGTTGCGCTGGTCGTAGGTGATCCCCAGGTCGTGGGAGATCCACATGCGCATGTCGCCGCCGAAGAACCAGGTTTCCATGTACGGGCTCATGTACAGCGAGAGCCAGCCTACAAACAGAATCACCGGGATCAGGATCGCGCTTTCCCAGCCATCGGGAACGCGCAGGCGGATCGACTCAGGCAAGCGGCTGAAGACAAAACCGGCCACCAGGATGCCAATCGGCAACAGCATCAGCAGGCTGAAGATCCCCGGCAAATGCCCTTCTACATACGGCGCCAGGAACAGGCCGGCGAAGAAGCCGAGGATCACCGTCGGCATCGCTTCCATCAGTTCGATCACCGGCTTGACCTTGCGGCGCAGGCTCGGGGCCATGAAGTAAGCGGTGTAGATCGCCGCGGCAACCGCCAGCGGTGCGGCCAGCAGCATGGCGTAGAACGCGGCTTTCAGCGTACCGAAAGTCAGCGGCGCCAGGCTCATCTTGGGTTCGAAGTCGGTGTTGGCGGCGGTCGATTGCCAGACGTATTTAGGCTCGTCGTAGTTTTCGTACCAGACCTTGCTCCACAGCGCGCTCCAGGACACTTCCGGGTGCGGGTTGTCGAGCAGCAGCGGTTGCAGCTTGCCGCCGGCCTCAACGATGACGCGGTTGGCGCGTGGCGACATGCCGAACACGCCTTGGCCGTCGACCACCGGGTCCACCAGCAGCGTGCGGTGGGCGGTGCTGTGGAACACGCCGAACTTGCCGGAAGCGTCGAGCGCGGTGAAGCCTTTGCGACGTTCTTCAGCGGTGATTTCCACGATTGGCGTGGTGCCCATCTGGAAGGTACGGATCTGTTTCAGGCGCTGCTCGCCATCCGGGTCGCGGGCCATGAACCATTGGGCCAGGCCGCCTTTGGAGTTGCCGACGATCAACGAGATACCGCCCACCAGCTGGGTGCTGGCGGTGATTTCGGCATTGCCGTCTTCAAGGAGTTTGTAGCGACCGTTGAGGCTCTTGTCGCGCAGGCTGAATACATCGGCGAGGGCGCGACCGTTGATCACGTACAGCCACTGCTGGCGTGGGTCGATGAAGATCGCCTTCACCGGCTCAGTCATTTGCGGCAGCTCGATGCGCTTCTGCTCGCTGGTGACTTCGCCAGTCATCATGTTTTCTTCGCGGCTCAGGGCCAGCACGTTCAGGTACGAACCGGCGGAGCCTGCCACCACCAGCGACGAATCGGTGGCGTTGAGCGCTACGTGCTCCAGCGGGCGACCGGCGTCATCCAGCACGATCGGCGTTTCACCGTAAGGGTATTCGATCGCCGGGGTAATGGTTTTCTTGCCGTCCGGGTAGGACACCTTATAGGTGTGGCGGAACACCAGCGACTGGCCATTCGACAAGCCCAGCACCACCAGCGGGCTGCCCGGTTGGTCTTCACCAATGGACGCAACACTGGCACCTGCCGGCAGCGGCAAGTCGACACGCTTGAGCTCGGCACCGGTGTCCACATTAAAGAACAGCGCCTGGCCCTTGTCGGAAACCCGCATGGCGACCTGGTTCTGTTCTTCGAGGGAGATCATCAACGGCTTGCCGGCGTCCTGGATCCAGGCAGGCGTCAGCGCGTCTTCCTTGGTCAGCGAGGCGCCTTGGAACAAGGGCGCGACGACATAGGCCAGGAAGAAGAAAATCAAGGTGATGGCGCCGAGAACGGCGAGGCCGCCGACCAGCACGTACCAACGGGTCAGGCGATCTTTGAGCGCGCGAATGCGGCGCTTGCGTTGCAGCTCAGGCGTATTGAAATCAATGCGCTTGGGGGGAGAAGTCGTCGTCATGGTGGAATTGGCCAGATCATTCATGCGCACACCCTAGCGATCCTGTATGACAGAAAGATGACAATGCAGTGACGCAAGAAATCCGCCGCGTAGCAGAGCTGGCAGCGGACTAAAAAATTAGGGGTGTAGACGGTTAGTGTGGGAGCGGGCTTGCCCGCGATGGCATCAATACGGTTTCAACTTTGAACCGCGTCGCCAGCATCGCGGGCAAGCCCGCTCCCACAGAAAAGCATGCGTCTACACCAGGCATTACAGGCTTAGTTGCCTTCTTTCAGACCCAGCTCAGCCAGTGCCTTGGCGGCAACTTTGGCTGGCAATGGGATGTAGCCGTCTTTTACGACGACTTCCTGGCCCTGTTTGGACAGAACCAGTTTCACGAACTCAGCTTCCAGCGGGGCCAGAGGCTTGTTCGGGGCTTTGTTGACGTACACGTAGAGGAAGCGCGACAGCGGGTATTTGCCGTTCAGGGCGTTTTCTTCGCTGTCTTCAATGAAGTCAGTGCTGCCTTTCTTGGCCAGGGCCACGGTCTTCACGCTTGCAGTCTTGTAGCCGATGCCCGAATAACCGATACCGTTCAGCGAGGAGCTGATCGACTGCACGACCGAAGCCGAGCCTGGTTGTTCGTTAACATTTGGCTTGTAGTCGCCTTTGCACAGGGCTTCTTCTTTGAAGTAGCCGTAGGTGCCGGATACCGAGTTACGACCGAACAGTTGCACCGGCTTGTTGGCCAGGTCGCCGGTCACACCCAGGTCGCCCCAGGTTTTAACGTCAGCTTTGGCGCCGCACAGACGAGTCGAGGAGAAAATCGCGTCGACTTGTTCCATGGTCAGGTGCTGGATCGGGTTGTCCTTGTGCACGAATACCGCCAGGGCATCCACGGCAACTGGGATAGCGGTTGGCTTGTAGCCGTACTTCTGCTCGAAGGCAGCCAGTTCGGTGTCCTTCATCTTGCGGCTCATCGGGCCCAGGTTGGAGGTGCCTTCAGTCAGCGCAGGAGGAGCAGTGGCGGAGCCGGCGGCCTGAATCTGGATGTTGACGTTCGGGTATTCCTTTTTGTAACCCTCAGCCCACAGGGTCATCAGGTTTGCCAAGGTATCGGAACCAACGCTGGACAGGTTGCCCGACACACCAGTGGTCTTCACGTAAGCCGGAATTGCCGGGTCAACACCAGCGGCTACCGCGTTAGCGGTCGCAACGCCAGCAGCGACAAAAGTCATTGCCGCCATCAAACGTTTCAGTTTCATGCCTTGCTCCTAGCAGATAGGGATAGTTGGATCGGGGCCAAGTATCGGTAGGCCGTGTGAACACTCTATGTCCGCAATGTGACAATTAGATGAAAGGCCAGTATTTATGAAAAACCTGACAGGAAGGGGAAAGATCAATAAATCCGGGGCTTGCGAGGAGGTTGAGGCGCTTGAAGCGGTGTTTCAGAAATACTCTGTAATCTATGACCGTTCCTACACCAATGTGTAGGAATGATCGCTTAACTCTGTGGCGAGGTTAGCGCCCGCGCTTCCACAGATACCCACCCACCAACATCCCCATCACACACAGCACGGCGACATAGTAAGCAGGGCCCATCGGGCTTTCCTTCATCAGCAGCGACACCGCCAGCGGCGTCAAACCACCAAATACGGCATACGCAACGTTATAGGAGAATGACAGCCCGCTGAAACGCACCACCGGTGGGAAGGCTTTCACCATCACATAAGGCACCACGCCGATCACACCGACGAACAGGCCCGTCAGGGTATACAGCGGGAAGAGCCAGTTCGGGTGGTCAAGAAGGCTGTGGTACAGCGTCCACGAGGTCGCCAACAGCAGCAGGCAACCGATAACCAAGACGCGGCCGGCGCCAAAGCGGTCGGCCAGGGCGCCGGAGGCGATGCAACCGAGGCTCAGGGTGACGATGGCCATGCTGTTGGCTTGCAGCGCTACGGTTGGGCTGAAGTGGTAAACAGTTTGCAGCACGGTCGGGGTCATCAGAATAACGACCACGACACCGGCCGAGAGCAGCCAGGTCAGCAGCATCGACAGCACGATGGCGCCGCGGTGGTCGCGCAATACCGCGCGCAATGGCAGCTCGGCGGCCAAGGTTTTGCGTTGCTGCATTTCAGCAAAGATCGGCGTTTCATGCAGCCAGCGACGCAGGTACACCGACAGCAGGCCAAACACGCCGCCGAGCAGGAACGGAATACGCCAGGCGTAATCCGAGACCTGCTCCGGGCTATAGAGCGTGTTGATGGCAGTGGCCACCAGCGAGCCCAGCAGGATGCCGGCGGTCAGCCCGCTGGTCAGGGTGCCGCAGGCGTAGCCGATGTGGCGCGGCGGCACGTGTTCGGAGACGAACACCCAGGCGCCCGGTACTTCGCCGCCAATCGCCGCGCCCTGGATGACGCGCATCAACAGCAGCAGGAGCGGCGCCCACAAGCCAATCTGCGCGTAGGTGGGCAGCAGGCCCATGATCAGGGTCGGCACGGCCATCATGAAGATGCTCAGGGTAAACATCTTCTTGCGGCCCAGCAGGTCGCCGAAGTGCGCCATGATGATGCCGCCCAACGGACGTGCCAGGTAGCCGGCGGCGAAGATGCCGAAAGTCTGCATCATGCGCAGCCATTCAGGCATGTCGAGGGGGAAGAACAGTTTCCCGACCACGGTGGCGAAAAACACGAAAATGATGAAGTCGTAAAATTCCAACGCCCCGCCCAAGGCAGACAGCGACAGGGTTTTGTAGTCGTTGCGGGTCAGCGGGCGCGACGGTTGCGCACTGCTTGCGGGCACGGAGGACATGGCAAGGCTTCTCTTATAGTAATCAGAACGGCAAGCCCGGGACTTGCAGCAGGTTTGGCAAGATAGCAAATCGCTTGAAAAAGCACAGCGTCTACCGAATAACAGTTCAGCAGGGCTGAAATATTCCCCTTTCGTGCGCTTTAACCGCAATCAGAAACACAGTTGCGCGAAAAAGCCGCATTACAGCCGCGATTTGCCGACCAAATGAGTGCCGGGAGGTCGTCGCGGCGCCAGCGTCTCGATATACTCGGCCCTTGCAAGCGCAAGACCCGCAGTCTTGAGGGGCTGCTGTGCCAAAACGTCGTTGGGTGCCACCCAGCCGATTTCGCAGAGTTTCCCTTTAGTTCGCCTTACGAGAAACGCATCGAGCGGTGTATGTTGGTGCTGAAACGTTTTTCCAGAAGACGGCTATCCACTTGAAATACCCATGAAGCGTCACGGGTCAGAGGCACCCTCGGCATGATCGAACTCGAACAAGAAGATCCTATCCCGCAAGGCGATCTCGCCCTGCAAATCACCGCACTCCCGCGCGAAACCAACGGTTTTGGCGATATCTTCGGCGGCTGGCTGGTCGCCCAGATGGACCTGGCCGGCACGGCCATGGCGAGCAAAGTTGCGGGCGGGCGTGTCGCCACCGTGGCCATTGATCGCATGGCGTTCCTGGTGCCGGTCGCGGTCGGCGCGCAATTGTCCTTCTATACCCAGGCCCTGGAAATCGGCCGTAGCTCAATCCAGATGATGGTCGAAGTGTGGAGCGACGACCCGCTGTCCAGCGAATGGCGCAAGGTAACCGAGGCGGTATTTGTGTTCGTCGCCATCGACGGCAGCGGCCGTACGCGCTCGGTTCCATCGCGCGCGCGTTAAACATCGCCGGGTTTTGACGGTCAATTGCCCCATTGCCTGCCATAAAGAGTGCTGTGTATGCCTACGCCCCACGTTGAAACCGTGAAAATCGACGAGCTGGACTGCTGGCGCATCCGCCACAACGGCGCCGAACTGATGGTGGCCCAACAGGGCGCGCATATCTTCAGTTACCAGCGAGAGGGCGAGCAGCCTGTTATCTGGCCGAACCCCGAGGCAGTGTTCAAGCAGGGCAAAGGCATTCGTACCGGCGTACCGGTGTGCTGGCCGTGGTTTGGCGTGTTCGACCGCAACCCGCAAAGCGTCAAGGCGATGCGCCAGAGCGATCAGCCGGCCGGAGCCCATGGCTTTGTGCGCACGGCGCTTTGGGAATTGGCCGGGACCGAGCGTGAAGGCGATGCATTGCGCGTCGACTTGGTACTGCCAGTGCCTGCGGGCGGTTTTCCCGGTTGGCCTCATCAGGTCGACCTGAAGCTGAGCCTGCTGCTGGACGACCAACTGCATATCCGCCTGACCAGCCATAACCGTGGCACCGATACCGTCAGCCTAAGCCAGGCACTGCACACTTATTTCGCCGTGAGCGATGTGCGCAATGTGCAGGTCGAAGGCCTGGACGGACTGGCGTATATCGACACCGCCGATGGCTGGAGCAATAAGCAGCAATCCGGCCTGCTGCAGTTCACCGCCGAGACCGACCGAATCTATCTGGACACCCCGGCGCGGTTGAACATTGTCGATAAGGACTGGCAGCGCCGTCTCCAGCTGACCAGCCAAGGTTCGAAGTCGACCGTGATCTGGAACCCGTGGACCGAACGCGCCAAGGCGTTTGACGACATGGCCGATGATGGCTGGCAGGGCATGCTGTGCATCGAGACGGCGAATGTGCTGGATGATGTGGTGAGCTTGGCGCCGGGTGAAAGCCATACACTTAGTGTGAGCATCACCAGTATCGCCCTGTAAACCCAATCAAAAATGTGGGAGCTGGCTTGCCTGCGATAGCATCGCCTGGGTGTAACTGATACACCGAGGCGCCTGCATCGCAGGCAAGCCAGCTCCCACACAAGGCCGCACCCATATTGGGTTCTGCGTCAGATTAAAGATCGGATTCCTTCACCACCCGTACCTTCCCCGCATCCAGCGCATAAGCGGCATCCGCCAAATCGTTATTGACCTTCTCCACCTTCAATGTGCCGGTAACCCACAGCGGCGTGTAGATATCATCCAGCTTCAACCCTTTTGGGTAGCGCACCAGCACCAACTGGTTAGGCGGCGGTGGCGGCACGTGGATGCACGCGCCTGGGTACGGCACCAGGAAGAACAGCGTACTGCGGCCCTTGGCGTCGGTTTCCAGCGGCACCGGGTAGCCGCCGATGCGGATGTTCTTGCCGTTCATGGCGGCCACGGTCTTGGTCGAATACATCACCGCCGGCAAGCCTTTGCTTTGCTTCAAGCCACCTTTGTCGGTGAACGTGCCTTGAGCTTCGGGGGAGTTGTGGTCGATCTCGGGCATTTCTTCGAGGGCTTTCTGGTCCGACAGCGGCATCAGGTCGAGCCAGTCGGTTTCCGGCAGTTCACCAGCGTGGGCCAGGCCAGAACCCAGCAAAAGGAGAGTCAACAGAAGACGGCGCATGGGGAGGCTCGGCAAGTACACGTGGCGAGCATTCTAGCCCTCTGCGCCTGCGCAGCGCAGAGGGCTTTGTCGCTAAATTATTTTTTTCGCAGCAGGCCGTAAATCACCAGCAGCACGACGGCGCCGATCAACGCGCCGATAAAGCCTGCGCCCTGACCCGCCTGGTAGATGCCCAGGGCCTGACCACCGTAGGTGGCGACCAAGGAACCTGCGATACCCAGCAGGATGGTCATGATCCAGCCCATGCTGTCGTCGCCAGGCTTGAGGAAACGCGCGAGCAGACCGACGATCAAGCCGATAAAGATGGTTCCGATGATACCCATGGCATTTCCCTCTAATTGAATGTGAGTCATGGCAAAGCCTAGTCAAGCTTTACCATCCTGCAATCAGAGAGACGGCGGTGACCAATGGTTCCCGCCGACGCCAGGGTTATTGCTCGGCGATCAGTGCTTCGACCTTGAGGATCTGCGCTTGCAGCGTCGCACGGTCTTTGCAGCGCAGGTTGGCATGGCCGACCTTGCGCCCGGCTTTGAAGGCTTTGCCGTAGTGATGCAGGTGGCAATCATCAATCGCGATCACGCGCTCAACCGGCGGCACCACACCGATGAAGTTGAGCATGGCGCTCTCGCCGACCTTGGCCGTAGAGCCCAACGGCAAGCCCGCTACCGCCCGCAGGTGGTTTTCGAACTGGCTGCACTCGGCGCCTTCAGTGGTCCAGTGCCCGGAGTTGTGCACACGCGGGGCGATTTCGTTGGCCTTGAGGCCACCGTCGACTTCAAAGAACTCGAACGCCATCACGCCAACGTAATCCAGCTGCTTGAGCACACGACTGGAATAGTCTTCGGCCAGGGCTTGCAGCGGGTGGTCGGTGCTGGCCACGGACAGCTTGAGGATGCCGCTGTCGTGGGTGTTGTGCACCAACGGGTAGAAGCGGGTTTCGCCATCACGGGCACGCACGGCGATCAGCGAGACTTCACCGGTGAACGGCACGAAGCCTTCCAGCAGGCAGGCGACACTGCCCAGTTCGGCGAAGGTGCCCACCACATCGGCGGCGGTGCGCAGGACTTTCTGGCCCTTGCCGTCGTAACCCAAGGTGCGGGTTTTTAACACAGCAGGCAGACCGATAGAGGCGACTGCAGCGTCCAGATCAGCTTGGGACTGGATGTCGGCGAAGGCTGGAGTCGGAATGCCCAGGTCCTTGAACATGCTCTTTTCGAACCAGCGGTCGCGAGCAATGCGCAAGGCTTCGGCGCTTGGGTACACCGGGACGAACTGCGACAGGAAGGCCACGGTTTCAGCCGGGACGCTTTCAAATTCGAAGGTCACCAGGTCGACTTCATCGGCCAGTTGGCGCAGATGGTCCGGGTCGCTGTAGTCAGCGCGCAGGTGTTCACCCAGGGCGGCGGCACAGGCGTCTGGCGCCGGGTCCAGGAAAGCGAAGTTCATCCCCAGCGGAGTGCCCGCCAGGGCCAGCATGCGACCGAGTTGGCCGCCACCGATTACACCGATTTTCATCAATCAACAACCTCAGGCGATGCGTGGGTCTGGATTGTCCAGGACGCTGTCTGTCTGCTCAGCACGGAATTTTTTCAGCACCGCGTGGAACTGCGGGTGCTTGGCGCCCAGGATGCTGGCGGACAGCAACGCGGCGTTGATCGCGCCGGCCTTGCCGATCGCCAGGGTTGCCACCGGGATGCCGGCCGGCATCTGCACGATGGACAACAGCGAATCCACCCCCGAGAGCATCGACGACTGCACCGGCACGCCAAGCACTGGCAGGTGAGTCTTGGCCGCACACATGCCTGGCAGGTGCGCTGCACCGCCGGCACCGGCGATGATCACCTCGATGCCACGGGATTCTGCTTCATCGGCATACTGGAACAGCAAATCCGGGGTGCGGTGGGCAGAGACCACTTTCACTTCATACGGAATGCCGAGTTTTTCCAGCATATCGGCGGTGTGGCTAAGGGTGGACCAATCGGACTTGGAGCCCATGATCACGCCAACCAATGCACTCATCGTCGTGCCTCTTCTCTCTGGGCGCCCGCAGGCGCGTCAAAAAACAACAAGCCACGCGGGAAATCCGGCGTGGCTTGTTGTACGAATTAAGGCCGGTTGGACCGGCCGAAGGCCGCGCAGTATACCGTAATAAAATAGATAAACAGCCCCCTTGGCGACCATCTGTCTTACAGGGTTAAAACCCAATCTTCTGACTCCAAAGTCAATACATTCGACACCCCGAGAACGCCAACCAGTTCCCACTGCTTTTTATTCGCTGATTGAAGAAAATCACTACATCAAACAGACGCTATTCATCGAGGCAATCAATAAAAGAGTCCTTATTCTCGTCATGTCCATGCAGCGCTATTTGCATGGCCCTGGAAACTATTAAGGACGATAAGCATGACTGAACTTACACACGAAACACACGTACTGCCCTTACCTGAGGACATCGCCACGTTGGCGGCCCCAGCGCCCGCAATGATATTGAATAGTCTGAACGAAAACGTAAAACATACGCTGAGCGCAGCCTTCGAATTCGTACGCATGGCCTTCACCTCACTGGATGAGGCCATCAGCCCTTTTGCAAGTGAAGCAACGCCGGATGAGATTTTTTACCTGACCCCGCAAGAACTTGAAGCTGGCATACGCGTGCCGACGCCCAAAAAACTCTCACCGGTTATCGAGTCAGCAGTATTCATAACGGCCACGCGGACTCACTACACGAGAGATTGTGTGTTTTTCTGCTACAAAAATGAAAAACTCCACCGGCTGTCTGCACCTTATCAGCGCGTACTCGAAAACGTGATATTCAAGATTCAGGGTGTGCAATTTTATCTGGATAACATCGATCATTTTTGGAACGCCCCGCATCACTTCTCGCAACTGACCAATAAAGAATACATGGCTCGGTCAATGGCGGCCCAGTTGCAGTGTGCAAGCAGGATAAGAGAAGAAGACGGCTCTCTCAACCTGGAAAGTGTCGACTTGATACTGCGCCTTGCGCATCCGACTATAAAACCCAATGCGTCCTTTTATAGGGTGGTGCTTACCCACGCGGAGCACAGCACCCCCATTGCGCTCATCGGTGTGTTTCTGATATCCAAAAAGGCTAACGACATTGCCGGAGAAGTGAACCCCTGCGTGTTGTATGTGCCGGGTACGGAAATACAACAATTTGACTCTATCGCCTCAGTGAAAATCTTCTTGGCGACTTACCTGATAAATCCTGCGGCGCCACAGAACCCTCTGCCCTATTGCGTCTCCCTGTCCCAGCAAAGCGTGCTGCGCAACCTGACCCATCGCGGAGCATTGGATGAGCACAGCATCGACCTGACGCCCGTACCCGTGAACCCTGATTTTTTCAGCGACCACATCCAATTGTTAATCGACCAACAAAAACAAGACATCACCTACATGTGGTCGCAGACGGAGTACCCGACGCCTCCAGCAGACCTGCCGGGATTTGTGCACCGCTATTATATCAATCGCACAGCCTTCGAGTTTTTCGGTAAGACTGTGGTAAACAAAGCTATTCCTGAATTGAATGCTTGGGAAAAAAACCGCCTAACCGCCCCTGCCCCCGAGAACAATCAACCCGTTCCACCGCTGGTCGTCACACCCTCCACACCGACCGACATCGAACTCGCTTCGCTACGCCCCATTAAACTGCACATCATGATTCATGAGGATCTGGGGCATAGACCCTCGGAGGGGTTATGGGGCCTGTTCAATACATGGTTCCTCGAAAAATATACATTTATCTCAATTAAAGAAAAATACTTTTCCTGGTTAATTGAAGAACTTGAATATCTCTCGGACCGCAGGGTGGAACTTATAGAGATAAATAAGGATGAAGCCCCCAAACTGCACACGCTAGCCTACACATCAGAAGATCACGGCACTTCTATCGACCGGTGGCAAGAAGCGGTGACTCATTATATAGAAACGACAGGCCAACCTACTTCCCAACTGCACAAATATATTCTGCTCACCCGTAATTACGTCGTACCCGGAAAGACATTAGGGGTCGCCGAGCTAAATAAAAAACAGTTCGCAATAGCATCACTAGAGCGGCGCAGGACAGCCGCCCATGAAGTAGGACATTTGCTGGGCGCGAAGCACGAAGATGGAGAAATTATCTACAACGGCTGGTGGAGCGAAACCACGATGAGGCCGTTTGACAGGGATTCACGATGGCGTACAAACAGTTATCGTTTCAGTGAAAAAAACAGAGCGCGCATCAGAACGTATCTCAGCCAGTTTGATTAATTAACGCGGCTATTTAGCCCAATAGGGGTGAAGGCCCAACCCTGCGATCTTCACCCATTTCACCCTGCTGGACTCGCCGCCCCACCTTCCAACTTGCGCCACAACAAGCGCACATTCGCCTTACGCACCAACGCACAGCGGTACAGGCGAATCTCCAGCGGCACATGCCATTGCGCACCGCCGCAGACCACCAACTCGCCTCGGGCCAGCTCGGCGCGCACGCTCAGTTGCGGCACCCAGGCGATGCCCAAGCCTTCAAGGGCCATGCTCTTGAGGCTGTCAGCCATGGCGGTTTCGTAAATCGTGGTAAAGCGCAGTGCGCGCTGGCGCAGCAGCAGGTTCACCGAACGCCCCAGAAAGGCGCCGGCGCTGTAGGCCAACAGCGGCACACTGCCCTCGCCTTCCAGGTCAAACAGCGGCTTGCCCTCGGCGTCAGCGGCGCACACCGGGAGCATTTCGGTATTGCCAAGGTGCAACGACGGGAAGATCTCCGGGTCCATCTGCATCGCCGCGTCCGGGTCGTAGAACGCCAGCATCAAATCGCAACCGCCTTCGCGCAACGCGTGCACCGCGTCACCGACGTTGGTGGCGACCAGCCGCGTGGCGATGTTCAGACCTTCGTTGCGCAGTTGCGCGATCCAGCGCGGGAAGAAGCCCAAGGCCAGGGAGTGCGCCGCCGCCACTTGCATGACTTCGCCCTGCCCACCTTCCAGGTGATGCAAATGGCGCAAGACTTCACCGAGTTGCTCAACCACCGTGCGCGCGGTCACAAGAAACAATTGCCCCGCCGCCGTCAGCTCAACCGGCGTACGCGAGCGATTGACCAGCGTCAGGCCAAGTGCGGCTTCCAAGCTGCGAATACGACGGCTGAACGCCGGCTGGGTGACAAAGCGTCGCTCCGCCGCCTGGGAAAAGCTGCGGGTCGCCGCCAAGGCGCTGAAGTCTTCCAGCCATTTACTCTCAAGGTTCATCACTTCCTCCCACGGGTACGCACCATTTTGGCACACACGCCCGCCATGATAGCCGGGTCACACCTACATTATGCCGTTTGTGCATAGGCCAGTGCCGAACAGCATTGGCCCAAAAACTTCTACAAGCCTAGCATTCACAGCGTTCCGGCCAGTTCCGGGTCCATATCGAGATGATTTCCGTCATGTCCTCCGCTGCATCATTCCGTACAGAAAAAGACCTGCTTGGCGTACTCGACGTACCTGCTCAAGCGTATTACGGCATCCAGACCCTGCGAGCGGTGAATAACTTCCGCCTCTCGGGCGTTCCGATTTCGCATTACCCGAAATTGGTGGTCGGCCTGGCAATGGTCAAACAAGCAGCCGCTGACGCCAACCGCGAGTTGGGCCAGCTCAGCGAAGCCAAGCACGCTGCCATCAGCGAAGCCTGTGCCCGACTGATCCGCGGCGATTTCCACGAAGAGTTCGTGGTGGACATGATTCAAGGCGGCGCCGGCACTTCAACCAACATGAATGCCAACGAAGTCATCGCCAACATCGCGTTGGAGGCCATGGGCCACAACAAGGGCGAGTACCAGTACCTGCACCCCAACAACGACGTGAACATGGCGCAGTCGACCAACGACGCCTACCCGACCGCGATCCGCCTGGGTTTGCTGCTGGGCCACGACGCGCTGCTGGCCAGCCTCGACAGCCTGATCCAGGCGTTCGCCGCCAAAGGCGTCGAGTTCGGCCACGTGTTGAAAATGGGCCGCACCCAATTGCAAGACGCCGTGCCGATGACCCTCGGCCAGGAATTCCGCGCCTTCGCCACGACGCTCGGTGAAGACCTGGCGCGCCTGAAAACCCTGGCGCCAGAGCTGCTGACCGAAGTAAACCTGGGCGGCACCGCCATCGGCACCGGCATCAACGCCGACCCGCGCTACCAGGCCCTGGCGGTCCAACGCCTGGCGCTGATCAGCGGCCAGCCGCTGGTTCCGGCCGCTGACCTGATCGAAGCCACCTCCGACATGGGCGCCTTCGTGCTGTTCTCCGGCATGCTCAAGCGTACGGCGGTGAAGCTGTCGAAGATCTGCAACGACCTGCGCCTGCTGTCCAGCGGCCCACGCACCGGCATCAACGAGATCAACTTGCCGGCGCGTCAGCCAGGCAGCTCGATCATGCCCGGCAAGGTCAACCCGGTTATCCCGGAAGCCGTGAACCAGGTGGCGTTCCAAGTCATCGGTAATGACCTGGCCCTGACCATGGCAGCCGAAGGCGGCCAACTGCAACTGAACGTGATGGAGCCGCTGATCGCGTTCAAGATCTTCGACTCGATCCGCCTGTTGCAACGCGCCATGGACATGCTGCGCGAGCACTGCATCGTCGGCATCACCGCCAACGAAGCGCGCTGCCGCGAACTGGTGGAGCACTCCATCGGCCTGGTGACCGCGCTGAACCCGTACATCGGCTACGAAAACGCCACCCGCATCGCGCGTATCGCCCTTGAAAGCGGCCGCGGCGTGCTGGAACTGGTGCGCGAAGAAGGCTTGCTCGACGACGCCATGCTCGACGACATCCTGCGCCCCGAAAACATGATTGCCCCACGTTTGGTCCCGCTGAAGGCCTAAGCGTTTGTTGCACCGCTCACCAGGTTGAGGGACTAGACACCTCTCACCTTTTGAGGGCCTGAAGGCTCGTTCTTCAGGCCCTTTTTTTTGCCTCAAGGTTGTGAAATGACGCCCATAAAAACTCCAATATCGCCCTGCAAACCCACCTTGCCTGCAACAGCTTGGCTGAAACCTTTAATCGCCCCGTGCAGACGGATCACGCTCGCCTAGGTATAGTGCCGCCCCTCTTCGCGTCTGCGGCCGTCGGTAACGAGGCCCGGATACAACGCGAAAGCGCATGAATAACAACACCCGCAAAAGGATTGGGGTCCAAGCGTCGTGCACTGCCTGGTGCTGAGCGATGCGTCGGACCGTCCTGCGTTTGCCATTAGAAAAATCAGCGAGGAACACTCCATGCTCGAAGTCATCAACGACTTCCTCTCAGGGAAAGTACTGATCGTGCTCATTGTCGGGCTCGGCGGTTACTTCACGATCCGCTCGCGTTTCGTACAGTTGCGTCACTTTTTTCACATGTTCTCGGTGTTTAAAGACAGCCTGAAGAGCAGCGCCGGCCAGCTCAGCTCGTTCCAGGCGCTGATGCTCAGCCTGGCGGGCCGCGTGGGCGCCGGTAACATCGCCGGTGTCGGCATTGCCGTGACCCTGGGTGGCCCGGGCGCCGTGTTCTGGATGTGGGTCACCGCGCTGGTGGGCATGTCTTCGAGCTTTATCGAGTGCTCCCTCGGCCAGCTGTACAAGCGCACCGACGCCGAAGGCACCTACCGCGGTGGCCCGGCTTACTACATCCAGCACGGCCTGCACAAACGCTGGTTGGGTATGGTCATGGCGTTCCTGCTGCTGGTGACCTTCGGCTTCGCCTTCAACGGCCTGCAAGCCCATGCCGTGACCCACTCGCTGAACAACGCGTTCGGCCTGGACACCACTTACACCGGCCTCGCGCTGGCCGTATTGCTGGGCCTGGTGTTCATCGGCGGGATCAAGCGCATCGCCTCGATTGCCGACCTGCTGGTGCCCGTCAAAACCCTGGTCTACATCGCCGTGACCCTGTACGTGATCGTGCTGCAATTCGACCACGTGCCGGCCATGCTCGCGACCATCGTCAAGAGCGCGTTCGGCCTCGACCAAGCCTTCGGTGGCCTGGTGGGCAGCGCGATCATCATGGGCGTGAAGCGTGGCGTGTTCGCCAACGAAGCCGGTTTGGGCAGTGCGCCTAACGTGGCGGCGGTGGCTTCGGTAGAACACCCGATTGCCCAAGGTGTGGTGCAAGCGTTCAGCGTGTTCCTCGATACCTTCGTGATCTGCACCTGCACCGCGCTGCTGATCCTGCTCTCCGGTTTCTACACCCCAGGTTTTGAAGGCGACGGCATTGCCCTGACCCAGAACTCCCTGGCGGCGGTGGTCGGCGACTGGGGCCGGATGTTCATCTCGGTGGCCCTGGCGTTGTTCGTGTTCACCTCGATCATGTACAACTACTACCTCGGCGAGAGCAACCTGCGCTTCATTGTGGGCGACAACCGCAAGGTGTTGATGGGCTACCGTGCGCTGGTGCTGGTGCTGATTTTCTGGGGTTCCATCGAGAACCTCGGCACCGTGTTCGCCTTCGCCGACATCACCATGACCATGCTCGCGTTCGTCAACCTGTTCGCCCTGGCGTTCCTGTTCAAGATCGCCATGCGCATCCTGAATGACTACGACGGCCAGCGTGCTGCGGGCATCAAGACTCCGGTGTTTGATTCCAGCAAGTTCCCGGACCTGGACCTGGACCGTAAGGCCTGGCCGGCTAATCCGGTAAAGCCTGAGCCTAGTGCGCAAGCGACGGCAGAACTGAACGCTCAAGCGCAACGCTAAGCGTCGTAAGCCTAGATAGATGACACGCCGCCCGGCCTTGGGCATGCTCTGGGCCCGGCGGCGTTTTTCGTTCAGGAGATTTTATGCAACCAGCTAATAACGTGATGGTGCTCTACACCGGCGGCACCATCGGCATGCAGGCCAGCGCTAACGGCCTGGCGCCCGCTTCGGGTTTTGAAGCGCGCATGCGCGAACAGCTTGCCAACCAGCCCGTACCCGCTTGGCGCTTCCGGGAAATGTCCCCTCTGATCGACAGCGCCAACATGAACCCGGCCTACTGGCAGCGCCTGCGCGTCGCCGTGATCGAGGCGGTGGACGAGGGCTGCGATGCCGTGCTGATCCTGCACGGCACCGACACCCTGGCCTACAGCGCGGCGGCCATGAGCTTCCAACTGCTGGGCCTGCCGGCGCCGGTGTTGTTTACCGGTTCCATGTTGCCTGCCGGCGTGCCCGACAGCGATGCCTGGGAAAACGTCAGCGGCGCGCTGGCGGCATTGGGTGAAGGCCTGGCACCGGGCGTGCAGTTGTTCTTCCACGGCGCGCTGATGGCACCGACCCGTTGCGCGAAAATCCGCAGTTTCGGGCGCCACCCGTTCGCCGCACTGCAACGCAACAGCGGTATGGCCAAGGCCGAGACACTGCCCGCCGCCCTGGATTACCGCCAGCCCAAAGCCGTGGCTAACGTCGGCGTATTGCCGCTGGTGCCGGGCATCGCTGCCGGGCAACTGGAGGCATTGATCGACAGCGGCATCCAGGCGTTGATCCTCGAATGTTTTGGCAGTGGCACGGGCCCGAGCGACAACCCAGCGTTTCTGGCCAGCTTGCAGCGCGCACGCGATAACGCGATTGTGGTGGTGGCGATCACCCAATGCCATGAAGGCGGCGTGGAACTGGATGTCTACGAAGCTGGCAGCCGTTTGCGCGACGTGGGCGTGCTGTCCGGTGGCGGCATGACCCGCGAAGCCGCGTTCGGCAAACTTCACGCCTTGATCGGCGCCGGTCTTGCCACTGACGAAATCCGCCGCCTGGTGGAGCTGGACCTGGTTACGCAGCCACGCCCTAGATAAGTACCCCCTCCCCGACTTGCCGGTTTCTAGCATGGACACCCCGAGCGTATGCCTCGGGTTGTTCCCATCAACCGGCAAGACAGGGATGCACCATGACCACTCAAAGCACTACCACCCAGGATGCAAAACCCGAAGCGCTCACGCTTAAACTGATCACCCAACTGTGCGTCGGCCCCACGATCACGGAGGTTGCCTGCCAACTGCTGCGCGAAGCCTTAGACGAACAGTATCCAGACCTGCATATCAACCCTGATACCACATTGATGGGCAAGCCGACCTGGGAGCTTGTCGACAATAAGGTCGTCTCCAGCCCCGCACATTACTGGACACTCAGCGTGCTGTTGGCCAGGCAAGCCGTACTGAAAGTGCCGACCTTGTGCATCGAGGGGGAACACTTTCTCACCCAACTCCCACTGACTGAGCCTGCGGTTCACCTGCCAGTGCGTATTGTTCAAATCGCCAACACCATCAATATCCTGGCGCCCTTGCTGTTCCAGGCATTCAAGGAACAGTTGGTGGCTTTCTGGAACAGCAGCGACGGCAATGGCCCGCACTGGCACGAACTTGCCAATACCCTGCGCAACGCCTGGAATGTGCAACAGGTGCACGACTGGAGCGACGACGACTGCAAGTTGGCCCGCAACCTGTACCACTCGCCCGACCCAGCGGACCGCCAGCCCGGCGACACGCTCCAGCGCCAGGCTTGCCTGATCGACATTGACCTTGTGAGTGGCGACAAGGTGACCCACATCTACCAGGTATTTATCGCCGTACTGCTCGGGCAGTCCGAGGGCAAACCCGTGATCCTCTGCCACTCGCTCGATGGCTACAAAAAATTCACCACCCAGGCACAGTTGGGTGAGTACCTGACGACATTGTTATACCGACCGCCGCCCTATGAACGCTTGCAGTGGCGCCTGTACGAACCGGTCGGGAATTTTTTCGAGAACCTGGCCTGCACCCTGGTCACGCTGCAAATCGACGCCCTCACCCGCTTCACCTCTGGCATCCCAACGGCGCAAAGCGAGGCGCCCTTGAGCGCATTAGCGGGGACGGCCGGACTGATCACACCCAAGGGGCCAGATCTTGCGTGGTATCAGCAAGCGTTGCCGGACTGGCTCACCCAAGCGTCAACAGCGGACCGAACGTTTTATTCAAGGCACCTCAAGGACCTGGCCGGGCTGAACAGTCGAAACGCGGGCAAAACCTACCAGGACGACATCCCCTCCATCCAGCAGTACGCCCAGGACATGCTCAAGGCGCAGATCATCAAGGACCATCCCGACGCCGCAGAGCTGGCCTGGGATACCTTGACCATCGATGTGAAAAAACAGATTGTCTGGGGCACGTTCCCGGTGCCGGGGCAGGTCGAAACCAGCACCTTCAGCCTGGCCGACCTGGCCCTGCAAAACCTGATTGCGTTGCCCGTCGGTAACCAAACCCTGCGCATGCAGGCGCGCAAGACTCTGCCTGCATGGCTGACCGTCGACTACGTGAAAACGCTCATCACGCAAGTCGATATCGGTACGGCCTACCCGGCACTGATACGCAGCAAGTTGATAAACGACCCCGACGAGTCGTTGCGGCGCAAAACCTTGTACACCCAACACCTGCGCATCCAGTTGCCGTTGCTGGCCTTGCAGTACAAGGTACGCAACGAGGCAGGGCTCGACGAGCGCGGCTACCGCTACGTGGCGGCTGTCATGCAAGCCGAGATCGCTGACCGTTTTGTCGACGGCCAAGCCATTGTGATCAGGCATCTGGCCTTCGTGCCCAAACGTCGGCAGTCCAACGACCAGGACGTGGTGAGCAACATGTACGTTATCGGCCCGCAAAATGCCGAAGCCGGACCTTGCCTGTTGTATCGCCCGCTCTTCGACCCGGTGCTGCTTCAATACCCGTCACAGGCAAACCTGCTGTACGCCATCGCACAGTCCAAGCCTTTGCGAGACTCGGTGGTCGCCTGGCTGCCGGACTCGGTGCGCGCGGATTACACCAACTACGTATTTCCCAGCGACCTGCCTTCACCCTGGACCGTGGCCGATTTCCTGGTGGAGCCTGACAAGCTCTGGACCTACAGCGGCCCCATGAGCCTTGGTCAGCAAGCGCTCAATGGCAACCTGTTTACCACCCTCTATGAAGCCAACGCCAAGGCGCTGGCCGAGCTGGCAGACCGCCAATCGGTCTCCAATGCCGAAAACCGCTGGGCCACGCTCAAGCAGGCTGGGTGGCTGATCTTCAATGCAGCCTTGCCCTTTATGGGGCGTATCGCCGGCACCGGGGCCTGGATCTGGCAGATCGTCGATCAAGTGCAAGCCTTGGTCGAGGCGCACGAGCACGGCGAGCAACAGGCGCAATGGTCGGTGTTGACCGATGTACTGCTCAACGTGGGCATGGCCGTTACCTTGCATGTCGCCACGCGCGCTCACCCCGGCGCGGACCCGGCCCAGGTCGAGCCTGAAATACCACGCCTCCCCGCAAAGAAGCCGGTGACTGTTGAGCAATTGCCGACGCGCACCGCAGAGCAAGCTCCTAGCGGTCACGACTTGCCACTGAACACCCGCGGCGCGATCACACGCACTTCCGCCAGCCTGGCGACCTTGCTGGACAGTTTCAACCTCGAAAAGCCCAGCGACCTGGCAGAAGCCATCACCGAAGAGGGTGACTACCAACACCTGTATAAGCTCGAACAGCATTACTACGCCCCGGTGGGCAGCCGCTGGTTTGAAGTGACGCTGGAGGGCGATGAGACCTTCGTCATCGTCGACCCCAAACAGCCCGACCGTAAGGGCCCGCCGCTGATTCACAACGCCAAGGGCGAGTGGTTTATCGACACCCGGCTGCGCCTGCACGGCGGTGGCCGCAAAGGCCAACAGAAAAAAGCCCTGAGCCAGGCGAAACTCAAGTCTGCCGAACTGCGCGCGAAACTGGCGGCATTCGAAAACACCAAGAAAAATGTACAAAGTGACCTGCAACAGGCCCGCCAGGCCATGACCGCCACGCCCGGCACTTCGGCCCAGGCCAAGTTGAAGCGCCAGGCCTACATGGAAAAACTCGACAGCCATAGTTCGGACTACGAGGAGGCAAGACAACAGCTGATGACCCTGAACGTCTTCACCCCCGTCACGGACTTCCAGCCAAAAGCACTGAGCTATATCAAAGCCCAACTGGAACTCAATGAGGCCGGCATCAGGGAGCTGCAAACCACGTTCAACCCCACACTCAAGACCGTGCTTGACCACCTCGAAACACCCGCGGCCTCAACCCAGGAAACCCGTGCCACAGACGCGCAGTTAATGATTGATATGAGCAACGCCATGATCACGCGCCTGGAATACGCACAATCGCGCTTCACCGAGTTACGCGGCCTGGCCCAGGAAGGCCTGCGTATGATTCAGCTCAACCAGCCCCGGCTGCCCGGCTACACCAGCGACGACCTGCGGGCCTTGCAAGTGACGCTGGCGCGTAACCTTTGCCTGCAGCCGCAATCCTTTACCACTGAACCTGCGGCCTGGACGCTGATCAGCGAGATTGTCGACCGCGCAGACATTGCCGTGCAGACCCTGCGCGACACCCTTCAGGAGCGCAGCGAATCACGCTTGGATGAACGCATTGAAACCTTGAGCAGCCTGGTCGAACAGTTTCAGTTCATTGATGAGCGCCTGCAGGATTTTCCTCAGGACTACATCGAGCAAGCTCTTGCCACCCCCATTCAAAGCCTGCGTGAACGGCTGCGCGTGTTCGCTGATCGGGCCAGCACTGAACTGGCGCCGTTGCACAGTGAACAAGAACGGCGCCGCATCCGGCCCACACCGCCCCCTTCACCACCGCGGCCCGTGAAGAAGTTCATCCGCACCCGCTTCAACGGTGTATTGATTGGCGAGCCGCGCTTGACCCCCGTGGGGCTCGAAACCGAGTTTGTCGACATCAAGTCGCCGCTCACCCATAAAGTCATCGCCACCTTTCATGAAAAATCCTCAGGTGTCTGGGCCGAGCACATTCAGCCTGCCACCGCGCAGCCCGCACCGGCGGTGCCCACTGTCGAAAACAGCATGCTCCAAGGCCAGACGTTACTGGACCAGTTGCCCGCCTTCCAAACGCGCGCCAATGCGCAAATGAACAAAACCTCGCGCACCCCCATCGGCATCGAATACCTGTTTCATCAACATGCCCAACTGCTGGAGCAGGCCAACAAGACCATCGAAGCGGCGCTGACCCAAACCAATGCCACGGAAAGTGAGCAACCGTCAGCTGTGGCGCTTGGCAAACAACTCGACGAAGCGGCGCAAGCCCTTTACGTGCAGGCCAACCAGCACGTGCAGAAGATGATCAAGCAGCTGCCACCGGTGATCTCCGGTGTTGAATGGCTCAAGAACCATAAGCTCATCACCTTCAAAAAGACCGTCAAGCGGCGCCGTCTCAAAAGCGATATCAAGGACTATCTGGACGAGTACACCCTCACCGATGTGTCCACCCAGACACCGCTGTGGTATGCCCACTTCCATTACTCCACCGCAGACGCACCGGCCGATAGATTTTTGTCCGCTCGCTTGAAAACCCCACACGAACACGCGCAGGGCAGAGCGGCTGACAGTGTGCGGGGGCTCAACGCTCAGCAACGGGTCGCGTTCTACCGCAGCACCATCACCCTCGCGCAGGCCATGCGGCTGTTTTTCCACCCAGTGCGCGATTGACGGGCGTGCCCGGCAACGGCATATAACTTGCTCCAACCTGGTAAACCCAGGCTGGAATCCACCATGTTGCATTCACACCTGACCACCCTCAATGCGGTCTCCCTGGTGCTCAGCACCTTCAAGGCCGAAGGGTTGCCCTTTGAGGTGCTGCTGGCCGGCAGCGGCATCTGTGCGGCAGACCTGAGCCGCGCCGACACGCGCATCACCACTAATCAGGAAATGCGCGTGTGCGCCAACGCCGTGGCCCTGCGCCGGGATGTTGGCCTGGAACTGGGCCGCCAGATGCACGTCTCGGCCTACGGCATGCTTGGCTATGCCCTGCTCACCAGTGCAACCTTCGGTGACGCTTTGCGCCTGGCGCTGCGTTATCCGGCGCTATTGGGAACACTCTTCGAGCTGAGCCTTGAAGCGGACGGTGAGCGCATCTGGTTCACCGCCGGTGACTACCGGGAAAACCCGAGCCTGGAAGTATTCAACGTCGAACTGTGCCTGGCATCGCTGAAAGTGATCTGCGATGACCTGCTCGGCCAGCCTCTGCCACTGCTCGCGGCGCGCTTTGAACATGACGCGCCCGACTACCTCACGCGCTACACGGAACGCTTCCCCTGCCCACTGCACTTTCAGGCGACCGCCAACGCCTTCGCCTTCGACAAGCACTGGCTCGAGCAGCCTTTGCCCCTGGCTGACGCCATTACGCACCAGGCCATGGCCGAGCGCTGCCGCAAACAGAACCTGGAGTTCACCGGGCGTCAGGCCTGGCTGGGCAGGATTCGCCAACTGCTCACCACCCAACTCAATGCCGCGCCCGGCCTGGAAGGCTTGGCCGAGCAGATGAACTGCTCGGCGCGCACCCTGCGCCGCCGCCTGCATGACCTGGGCAGTAGCTATCAGGAACTGCTCGACGAGCTGCGCTTCGAGCGCGCCAAGCAATTGCTGACTGACGAGCAATGGCCGATCTACCGGATTGCCGAGCATCTGGGTTTCAGTGAGACCGCGAGTTTTCGCCATGCCTTTGTACGCTGGAGCGGTTTAGCACCCAGTCAATTTCGCGCTTGACCCGCACCGCGGTGTTGCCTTCGCGAGCAAGCCCGCGCCCACATGGGGCGAATTTCGGACAGACAATTTGGCCGTATTTATCCCCTTTTGGCCGCTCCTGCCGTTCTCATAAACACGGCCCGCCGCAAGACTGCATCCACCGATACAGCCTGCGGAGAACAACACATGCTGACGATCTACTCGGATGATCATCACCTGCATCACGGCCGTTGCGAATTGATGGACGGGCAATTAATGCCCTGCTTCGAAATGCCGTCGCGCGCCGACCATGTACTGCAACGCGTCAAGGCCCGCGAACTGGGCCCGGTGCAGGCGCCGCAGGACTTTGGCCTGGCGCCGCTGCAACGCATCCACAGCCGCGACTACCTCGACTTTTTCAAAGGTGCCTGGGAACGCTGGACCGAATTCGGCCAGGACGGCGACTTGCTGCCCTACACCTGGCCCGCCCGCACCTTGCGCCGCGTCATGCCCACCAGCCTGCACGGCCAGTTGGGTTATTACAGTTTTGACGGCGGCGCACCGATTACCGCCGGCACCTGGCAAGCGGCCTACAGCGCGGCGCAAGTCGCGCTGACCGCGCAACAGGCTATCGCGCAAGGTGCAAACGCCGCCTTTGCCCTGTGTCGCCCGCCGGGGCATCACGCCGCCAGCGATTTGATGGGCGGTTATTGCTACCTCAACAACGCGGCGATTGCCGCCCAGGCGTTTCTTGACCAGGGCTATAAAAAGGTCGCGATCCTCGATGTGGATTACCACCACGGCAACGGCACGCAGTCGATTTTTTATGCGCGCAGCGACGTGCTCTTCACCTCGATCCACGGCCATCCGGAGGCGGAGTTCCCGTTCTTCCTGGGCTATGCCGATGAGCTGGGAGAAGGCGCCGGCGCTGGCTTCAACTTCAACTACCCGCTGGCGGCAGGCTCTGGCTGGGAACGCTGGAGCGCCGCACTGGAGCAAGCCTGCCGAGAGATCGAGCACTACGACGCCGAGGTCATCGTAGTGTCCTTGGGCGTGGACACATTCAAGGATGACCCCATTTCACAGTTCAAACTCGACAGCCCGGACTACCTGGCAATGGGCGCACGCATCGCCCGCTTGGGCAAACCCACGCTGTTTGTGATGGAAGGCGGCTACGCCGTGGAAGAAATCGGCATCAATGCCGTCAACGTGCTCGAAGGTTTTGAGGAGTCCGCCCAATGAACACGCTCAAGTCACTCGTCCTCTGTGCAGCCGTTCTCGGCGGCGCGGCCCACGCCGAAGAGAAACCCCTTAAGGTCTACAACTGGTTCGACTACATCACGCCCAAGGCGCTTGAAGACTTCAAGGCCCAGAACCCGAAGATCAAACTGGTGTACGACATCTTCGACACCAACGAAGCCCTCGAAGCCAAGCTGCTCACCGGCAACTCCGGCTATGACGTGGTGGTGCCGTCCAATGTGTTCCTTGCCAAACAGATCGAAGCCGGGGTGTTCCAGCCATTGGACCGCAGCCAGTTGCCGAACTGGAACCACCTCGACCCCAAGCTGATGAAGCTGATCGAGGCCAACGACCCGGGTAATAAATTCGCCGTGCCCTACATGTACGGCACCATCCTCATCGGTTTCAACCCGGCCAAGGTCAAGGCGGCGTTGGGCGATAACGCGCCGGTGGACAGCTGGGACCTGATCTTCAAGGAAGAGAACATCAGCAAGCTCAAGCAATGTGGCGTCGCCCTGCTGGATTCGCCTTCGGAGATTCTGCCCCTGGCCTTGCAACACCTGGGGCTGGACCCCAACAGCAGCAACCCCAAGGATTACGTCAAGGCTGAAGCGCTGCTGATGAAGATCCGCCCCTACATCACCTACTTTCACTCCTCCAAATACATGGCAGATATCGCCAACGGCGACATCTGCGTGGCCGTGGGCTATTCCGGCAGTTTCGCGCAGGCCGCCAACCGCGCCAAAGAGGCCAAAAATGGCGTGAGCGTGGACATGCGCCTGCCTAAAGAAGGCGCACCGATCTGGTTCGACATGCTCGCCATTCCCAAGGGCGCGCAAAACCCACAGGACGCCTACACCTTTATCAACTACCTGCTGCAACCCCAAGTGATCGCGCCGATCAGCGACTTTGTCGGCTACCCCAACCCGAACAAGGACGCCACCGAGTTGGTCGACCCGGCGATTCGCAATAATCCCAACCTGTACCCGACCGCCGCCGCCATGAACACGCTCTATACCCTCAAGCCACTGGGCCGCGATGCGGAACGAGCCAGGACACGGGCGTGGACCAAGATCAAGTCGGGCACCTGAACTGACAAGTGAGCTCAGGAACGGCGGGGCCCCATGCCTGCCGTAGGCGCGCCAGCGCCAGGGCGATATCTGCCTCAGGCACAGCGGCGAAACCCAACACCAGCCCGGCACGTTGATCGCCGGGCGTGGTGGAGTGGGGCAACCAGTAACTGCTCAAGCCATTAATCTCGACGTTTGCCGCATGTGCCTGGCTCAGCAATTGCTGCTCGCGCGCTAGGCTGCCCACGCGCACCGTCAGGTGCAGCCCCGCTGCGACACTGGGCAGCTCGCCGACACCCGGCAACCCACTGGGCCAGCCGGCGAGCAAGGCATTGCGCCGGCTCAACGCGGCCCGTCGCATGCGACGGATGTGCCGCTGAAAATGCCCAGCGGCCATAAACTCCGCCATCACCGCCTGGGTACTGACTTCGGAATGGCGAATGTCCACGGCGCGACGCCGGGTAAAAGCGTCTACCAAGCCCGCGGGCAATACCAGATAACCCAGGCGTAACGCCGGGAACGCCACCTTGCCGAAGGTGCCGACATACAGCACTCGCCCACTGCGATCCAGCGCCGCCAACGGTGACAGGGGCGCGCCGCTGTAGCGGTACTCACCGTCGTAATCGTCCTCAATGATCCAACCGCCTGTGCGCTCGGCCCAGGCCAGCAACTCAAGTCGGCGCGCCAGGCTCATCACCACACCCATCGGGTACTGGTGGGAAGGCGTGACATACGTCACTCGGCAATCTGCGAGGGTATTGAGGACCTGGCAATCAATGCCTTCGGCGTCCACTGGCACGCCATGCAAGTGCCCGCCGGCCAACGCGAACGCATGACCTGCCGCGCGATACCCGGGATTCTCCACCGCCACCCCGTCGCCGGGCTCCACCAGCAACTGTGCACAAAGGCTGATTGCTTGCTGCGCGCCACAGGTGATCACAATCTGCTCAGCCGTGCACTGCATGCCCCGCGAGCTGCGCAGGTAAGCGGCGATCAAACCGCGCAGGCGGCTATCACCGGCCGGGTTGCCGTAGCAGAGCTGCTCCAGGTCCGGCTTGCGCCAGAAAGCCCCATTCAGCTTGGCCCATACCTCAAACGGAAACAGATCAAAGGCCGGCACGCCAACACGAAACGCCCGAGGCGGCCCCGAGGGAGGTTGGGCCAGGTGGTTTTTTTTTACCCGCTTCAGGCCCGCGCTGTGGATAACTTCACTGTCGAGATCTTCCGGCAATTTCTCCCATTTTGTGGATAAGGCTGGGGATAAGCCTGTTGAAAACCCTGTGGATACTTTTGTGGATAGTTTTTTGGGCGTGGGTAACTGGGCTACGTAAGTGCCATCGCCGACCCGGCTCTCGATAAACCCCTCCGCATACAGCTGATCGTAGGCGCGCACCACACTGTTACGCGAGATCGACAGCGCCGCTGCCAAGTCACGGGTCGCGGGCAATCGCGTGCCGCTGACCAGCCGCCCGTCCAGCACCCGCTGGCGCAGGGCCTCATACAGTTGGCGGGTCAGCCCCTGGCGGCGATCCAGCTCAATACCGGCAGGGTTGAATGACAGCGGCGGCGAAATGGGCGGCATATTGGACCTATGAAATTGGCGCTAGATGGCTCTTACAACGAACCATTAGCCTGCCTAGGATGCAGGCATTCGCCAAGGAAAATTTCCATGTACACACCCCGCGCCTTTGCCCTCGATGATTTGCCCGAACTGCAGCAACTGATCCAGCACACGCGCCTGGCGCAGTTGGTGACCTTTGGCGAGCAAGGCTTGCAAGCCAGCCACTTGCCACTGCTGCTCAACCCCGATGAAGGCCCGAACGGCACACTTTACGGGCACCTGGCCAAAGCCAACCCGCAGTGGCGTGACCTGCAAAACGGCAGCGAAGCCTTGGTGATCTTTGCCGGCGCCGATGCCTACATCAGCCCGGCGTTTTACCCGGCCAAAGCCGAGCACGGCAAAGTGGTGCCCACCTGGAATTACATCGCGGTGCACGCCTACGGCACGGCCGAGGTATTCACCGACGCCGAGCGTTTGCTCGCCGTGGTCACGGCGCTCACCGACCGCCATGAAGGCAGCCGCGCCCAGCCGTGGAAAGTCAGCGACGCACCGGCCGACTACATTGACGGCATGCTCAAGGCCATCGTCGGCTTCGCTTTGCCCATCGAGCGCCTGATCGGCAAACGCAAACTCAGCCAGAACCGCAGCCCAGCCGACATCGCCGGCGTACGCGAAGGCCTCGCCGCCAGCATTGATGTGCGCGACCAGACCCTCGCGCGCTTTATTCCCCAAGGAGCTCCAGAATGAGCCAGATCGACATCCGCCCCGTCACCGCCGCCGACCACGCTGCCTGGCTACCGCTGTGGCAGGCGTACTTGGCGTTCTACAACACCGAGCTGCCAGGCGCCGTCAGCCAAAGCACCTGGCAGCGCCTGATCGACGCCAACGAACCGACCCATTCGGCGCTGGCCTGGCAGGATGGCAAGGCGGTGGGCATGGTCAACTTCATCTACCATCGCTCCAACTGGAGCATCGAAAATTCCTGCTATTTGCAGGACCTGCTGGTGGACCCGACCCAACGCGGCACGGGCGTGGGCCGCAAGCTGATCGAATTTGTCTACGCCACCGCCAAGGCCGACGGTTGCTGCAAGGTGCACTGGTTGACCCACGAGACCAATGCCACGGCGATCCAACTCTACGAACGCATTGCCGAACGGCCTGGTTTTATTCAATTTCGCAAAGGTCTTTAAGGAGCGCAGCATGCCTATCTCACCCGCCGACTGGAAAGGCGTCCCGGCGCCCACGGTTCAACTGCTTGAAGGGCGTTTTATCCGCCTGGAAAAACTCGACCCGGCGCGCCATGCCGACGGCCTTTGGCAAGCACTCGAAGGGCCCGGCGCCGACCCGAAACTCTGGGACTATTTGCCATACGGCCCCTTCCCCGAGCGCACCGCCTTCGATGCCTGGCTCAACAACCATGCCCAGCACAGCGACCCGTATTTCTTCAGCGTGATCGACCGCAAAAGCGGCGACGTGCAGGGCATCCTCAGCCTGATGTCGATTGTCCCGGCCCAGGGCCGCATCGAAATCGGCCACGTCACCTTCGGCGCACCGATGCAGCGCTCGCCGAAAAGCACCGACGCCGTGTACCTGCTGGCCAAGTACGCGTTTGAGCAGGGCTACCGCCGCCTGGAATGGAAGTGCAACAACGGCAACGCCCGCTCCAAGTACGCGGCGGAGCGTTTGGGCTTCAGCTTTGAAGGCGTGTTCCGCCAGCACATGGTGGTCAAGGGGCAGAACCGCGACACGGCGTGGTATTCGATCCTGGACTCGGAATGGCCGACGGTTGGAGCAGGGTTTGAAGCGTGGCTGTCGGAGGCCAACCAGAGTGGTTCCGGCCAACTGAAAACACTGGCCGAGTGCCGGGCCTGATTCTCCCCAGCAACACAAAACCAATGTGGGAGCGGGCTTGCTCGCGAAAGCGGTGTATCAGTCACAGCATGTGTTGACTGAACTACCGCATTCGCGAGCAAGCCCGCTCCCACATTAGATTTTCAGCAATTCCAAGCTTTGGGCTCAGCCGCCTTTACCCACCTTCCAGCCCAACGCCTTCAAGGCATCACACCCATCCTGCAACAACAGATGCGCTGCCGAAGCGACATGTTGCAGGTCAGCGCCTTCGGCCAACTCGGTACTTAAACAGGTGACGCTATTGAGCAGATCGCGGGCCGCCTGAATGCGCTGAGTGGCGGTTTCGAACAACTCACAGGCTTCGACGTCGTCATTGATGAAGAAAACGGGATTGCAGCTGATATTGCTGTCTAGCGGGGTGTAGGTAGGCATAACGAAACACTCGTAATTGAAGTTAGAGGTTCCATTTTTTCGACCGGCTAAGATCGGCCGCCGACACATCGGCAACCAGCGCAATGTAAACCAGCAGCTAAAACCGGAAACACTTAATAAGGCTCTAACGCCATGAAATCGCCTTTTCCTACAAGCTTCTGCGAACCTTCACCACGCCCATCTTCAACCCAAACGGCCTGAACACAGCATTTAAGGATTTCAGGGTCTGATTCCCCTCGCCATGCTCGATATGCACCAAAGTTCGCACCGATATTTTGCACATCTTGGCGAACTGGCTTTGGTGCAGGCCGGTGACTTCAGTGCGCAAGCGGCGTACCGCTTCGGCGATTTCCAGCGTGCCATCGGCCAAGGCATCCTGAATGCTTTCAATCAGCAGGGTGCGTTCTTCAACGGTCAGGCTCATTTCAATCCCCACTCTTTCAGGCGCTGCGGCAAATTTTTCAAGGCAATGCCTGGATGGTTCATCGTCACGGCAGGCAGACCGCCTGCACTGAGGATGTCTGGCAAAGCAGATAACTGTTGCGCGGCGGCTCTGAGGCCTTCGAACAGTTCCTGGCTATCGACAAGATCACCCAACGAATGACATACCCCGCGCCAGTCCACCTCGCCTGCCCGTTCCAGTTCCCTTGGCCATTTGGTGGTGCGCGTGATGCCTTCGTCGTCCATCACCATCGGCGCCAAATCGTAAATGGGGGCAAGGCGCAAGGCGTTCGCTTCGCGAATGATCGAGGTGTTACGACCATGGTTGTCTGAGTTACCGAGAATTTTGTTCAATAGATCGCGCTTCAGGTACTCAGCGACCAATGCTGGCACTTCGTTGGATTGACCCGCCTCTCGCCACACGCCGACCAGCAGTTCCACCACCTCGCGATGCGCCATGGCACTGCCGGGCTCAGTCACACCTGCCAGTGAGTCAATCGACTCCACGGCATAGCGCTCGACCCCTTGCGCAGTGACACATCGATCAAATCGCTGCATCCACACACTGGGCTTTCTCGCCTCCTCCAGGGACAGCCCTGACTCCGCCACGGTATCCATACCCAAGGTCTGCAAGGCTTTGTAGTAGTGGTATTCGCTTCGCAGAATGTCCTGATCCATCTGCGTACCCTTGTTGCGCGCAAACTTCACGAACCAGTGCTGCTTGACCTGCTCGTCATCGAGCACCGCATCCGGGAACAACAACCCGTCCTGATTTTCCGTCAGCAACAGCTTTGGCGCCTCGCCGCCCGCCCCCGTGGCCCCGCCAATCGCCGCGCCTTGTTCATAGGCATATTCGAGGAAACGGTTATCTCGCTGGATGACTTCATCACGCTCAAACCCGATGGCAGGCTGACTGTCCAAGGCCTCAATCGACTCTTTGATCCGCATATGGCCAATCGGGGCGGGCGTATTGCGCATTAGCAGAAACAGGTCTGCACCGAGATCATCCGGTTTTTCCCGGCCAATACGCGCCATCAAAAAACGTTTAGCGGCACCCGCCGGTGCAATGTCATGCACAAAAGCGGGAGCATTGCGGGTTCTGCCGCCCTCCCATTGCAGAGGAAATCGGGTGCTCACGGAAGTGGCGAAAGGGGTCGCCAATTCATCAAGGTGGTCCACCAGATAGCGCTGGTCATAACCAAAACTGCACCGGCTTTCGAACCCCAGCTGCGGCTTATCAAAAGTCAGGAGCATGGCGTCCTGCCATTTCCCTTTGACGTAGAGTTGTAGCGTCAGGCTGACCATGGCTCTACCTGCAATTTAATGCATTTATCAGCGAATAAAGTGCTCATTGGTTGCAATATAGTGCAGATGGGTAATCTATGCACCCGCGAAAACTGCAATAAAATGCATAAAACAAAAAACTTTGGAGCTATTTACGCAATAAAATGCAGAAATAGCACATGTCATAGTATCGACACATTCCTGCAATCCTCCTCCGCTATACAGGTCGACTCGTTTCCATAACAAGGTCGTCCGCCATGCCCCTGTCGCCCCACCGCCTCGCACTCGCCATTACCTTACTGGCCAGCGGTCTCGCTGAAGCGGCGCCTGCGCCGACCAAAACCTTGCAGATCGATACACCGACCACCATCGGGCAAACCCTCACCGGCAGTGATTCGTTGACCACCTCGGCGCCGGGCAGCATTACCACACCCGGCGTGGCCGTCACGCTCAAGGACGGCACCAGCGGTGCGGGCGTGGTGATCACTAACGCGGGCAAGCTGATCTCCACTGGCGGGCGCGGCATCGACAGTTCGGGGACGATCACCGGGGCGCGCAACTACAGCATTTACAACCTCGCGGGTGGCGTGATCCAGGGTGCCAACGACGCGCTGCGCATCAATAGCAACTTTGCCAGCGGCAGCTTGTTGATCGACAACAGCGGCACCATTCGCTCGGCCACCGGCCAAGGGCTGGACCTGGATGCGATCCGCAGCGCCAATGTCACGACCACCATCATCAACCGCGCCGGCGGCTTGATTCGCGGCGATGCCAGTGACGGCATGAAGACCGGGGCCAACGCCAGCATCACCAACTATGGCGAGATCTCGAGCGGCGATACGTTCTCGCGCGACGACAAATTCGACGGCGTCGATATCGACTCCGCCACCGGCGTGACGGTGACCAACTACGGCCTGATTTCCGGGGGCCGCCACGGCATCACCACCGACCTGGGCGCCACGCTCACCAACTACGGCACAGTGATCGGCCGCAACGGTTCGGGTTTTGGCTCCGATGGCGACGGTACGGTGATCAACCACGGCACCATCACCGGCGCCTACTCCGGGCTGCAACCGGACGGCGACGGCGATGGCGTGGACATCGACAAAATCGCGCATATCGAAAACTACGGGGTCATCCAGGGCATCGGCGCCGGGGGTGTCGACAAGAACGGCTTTGCCAACGGCAGCGAAGGCATCGCCCTGGGCGGCGGCTATGTGTATAACGCCCGCGGCGCGCTGGTCAGCGGCGCCAACAACGCGATCCTGGTGGACGACGGCAGCGACGGCCCGGGCCTCGCCGCCACCACCCTGGAAAACCACGGCACCATCCAGGGCCTGAATGGGTTTGGGGTGAAGTTCGTCGGCAACTTTGCCGACACCGTGATCAACGGCGGCACCATCAGCGGCAGCAACGGCCTGGCCCTGGATCTGGGCGGCGGCGATGACAAGCTGGTGTTGCTGGGCGGCAGCCGTTTTGTCGGCCTGGTGGACGGCGGCGCCGGCTATGACCGGCTGAGCATGGATGACGCCGCGGGCGGCAGTTTCGGTGACAGCCGCAACTTCGAATGGCTGGACGTGAAACAAGGCACCTGGACCCTCACCGGCAGCGGTGATTTCAGCGAGGGTGGCGAAATTTTCAGCGGCGCCAAGCTGATCAACCAAGGCGGCATTGCCGGTAACGTGACGGTCGATGCCGGGGGTATGTATGCCGGTGGCGGCTCGGTGGGCAGCCTGGTGGTCAATGGCACGTTGCAGACCAACACGGCGCTGGGCACCGCGACCATCACCCGCGACCTGACCCTGGGCAGCGGCGCGACCCTGGCCTACGGCGTCAACGCCGATGGCAGCAGCGCGCCGATCAAGGTCGGCGGCATCGCCAACCTCAATGGTGCGACCTTGGCGATCAACCCCGGCGAGGGCACATACCCGTGGCAAAGCCACTACACCGTGCTGCAAGCCGGCAGCATCAACGGCACCTTCGGCAACGTCACCAGCGACTATGCCTTCTTGACCCCGACCCTGGATTACAGCCCCACCCAAGTCGGCCTGACATACACCCGTAACGACATCGCCTTCAACCAGTTCGCCAGCACCGGCAACGGCGCCAGCGCGGCCAACAGCCTGGCGGGTCTGGGCAAGAACAACCCGCTGTATAACGCCTTGCTCAACACCACCACCGCCAGCGCTGGCGCTGCCATCGAGCAACTGGCCGGCAGCAGCACCGCCAACCTCACCAGCGCCACGCTCGGTGCCAGTGCCCAAGTGGGCAGCAGCATGCTCGCCGCCATGCACCAGCTAGGCGGCGGTGCGGGCTTGCTGGTCGGGCTTGATCAAAAAGACACGCCCGTGCTCGCCGCCACCGGCGTGCCGGCGCAAGCGCGTAACCTCAATGACCCGAATGCCCGTGGCCGTCTGTGGCTGCAAGGCATCGGCAGCTACGGCAAGCTCGACGGCGAGCACGGCAGCAATGGCCTCACCCAACGCACCAAGGGCAGCGTACTGGGCGCCGATTGGGCACTCGACAGCGACTGGCGCGTGGGCGTGCTGGGCGGCTATTCGAAGACGAACCTGGACACCACTGGCGTCGACGGCAGCGTCGACAGCTGGCACGCCGGCGTTTACGCCATGCGTCAGAGCGGGCCACTGGCCTTGCGCCTGGGTGCGGCCTACAGCGGGCACCAGGGCGACAGCAAACGCACAGTGGCCTTCAACGGTTTCAGCGACCGCCCCAAAGGCGACTATGACGCCAACAGCCAGCAAGCCTTCGCCGAACTGGGCTACGCCATGGGCAGTGGTCGCTTGAGTGCCGAGCCGTTCGCCAACCTTGGCTATCAGCGCTACAGACGTGACAGCTATAACGAAAAAGGCGGCGCCGCCGCGCTGCATGTCGACGGTCAAACCCAGGACAATTTCAGCAGCACATTCGGGCTGCGCCTGGCGCGCTTGAGCCAACTGGACAACGGCATCAGCCTCACGCCACGCGTGAGCGCAGGCTGGAAGCACACCTACGGCGATGTCGACAGCAACACGCGCCAGGCTTTCCTGGCCGGTGGCACGGCCTTCAACGTTGAGGGCAGCGCCCTGGACCGCAACAGCCTGCTCGTCGAAGCGGGGCTCGATGTGGGCTTGTCGGCGCGCCATAGCTTGGGCCTGGGGTACACCGGCGAGCTAGGCAGTAACAGCCGTAACCACGCGCTGACAGGGCAATGGCAGATGAGTTTTTAATCGCGCCGGACTAAAGACAACTCCCGCAAACCAGGGGTCGATGACCTGACAGTTATCACCCCGCCATCTCGTTAAATTCCCGGCCTCATTCATCAGAGGTTGGGATTACATGCCCCGTACACATCACAGACTTGCACTTGTCATGGCCCTTGCGATCAGCGCCGTCAGCCTTCAATGCGCGCAGGCGCGAGGAGATATAGAGTCCACTCCCGATGGGGTGCAGCCCTACAACTCGCTTGATAATGAGCGGTTGAACACGCCTCCAAAGGAAGCAGCGTCCCTGGACGGTTACCTCACACGACAGGCCACCACGCACAATGGCCTACAGGCCGCCAAGGTTCTGGAGCCTGCAGTGGCTAAACTGCTGGAGTCCGGCGAGCTGAGCCCGGAACGGGATGCTGAGCTGGAATCAATCGCCGAAGCACTGACCCATCAACCCGGTGGCATCGGCGCAACCCTCGAGCAATTGGCCGGCAGCCAAAATGCCAACCTGGCGGGCGCAACCCACGCCGTCACTGGGCAAATCAGCCACCAATTGCTCTCAACCCTGCGCACGCTGCCCACCGACGATGCCGGGCATTTTTGGGTGCAGGGCCTGAGCAACAAAGGCAGCCTCGACAAACAGGGTGGCAGCGCCGGCCTCAAACACGCCACCCAAGGTCTAATGCTGGGCGCCGACTGGGCACTGGACCACGCCTGGCGTGTGGGGGTGATGGGCGCAAAATCCACCAGCCAATTTGATGCTCGGGGCTTCTCCGCCGACCTCGACAGCTGGCACCTGGGCGGCTACGCCGTGCGCCAGGACGGCCCACTGGCCCTGCGCCTGGGGGCGATCTACAGCGACCATACCGGCCAGAACAAGCGCCGCGTCAATGTGATCAATTACAGCGAGCAGCTCAAGGGCAAACACACCGCCCAAAGCCAAACCGTGTTTTCCGAAGCGGGCTATCAGTTGGGCGGTGAATACGTGCACGTAGAGCCCTTCGCAGGCCTCGGCTATCAGCGCTATCAACGCGACAGTTTCAAGGAAACAGGTGGCCTGACCGCGTTGAACGTTGGCTCACAAACCCAGCAAAACCTGAGCAGCACCTTTGGCCTTCGCTTGGCGACGGTGTATCGGTTCGATAACCGCATGAGCCTCACGCCTCACCTGAGTACGGGCTGGAAACACCTCTATGGCGAGGTGCACAGCCACGTACGCCAATCTTCTCGCGCCGCGCCAGGACTCATCGACGGCTTCACCATCAACGGCACCTCGCTGGACCGCAATAGCCTGGACGCTCAAGCGGGTCTGGACCTTGCCCTGTCGACACAGCACACCGTTGGCCTGGCCTACAGCGCACACGCCGGCAGCCAGAGCCAAAGCCAGGGCTTGATGGGGTCGTGGAAGATGAGCTTTTAATCGCGCGGGCAGTAAATTGCGCACGAAAAAAAAGGGGGGCACCTGCCCCCCCGAGGATTAAGCGGTAGTGTCGAAGGCTAAATCAGCCTTCGATTTCAATCAGGATTTCGCCAGGGTTCACCCGGTCGCCCTTGGCCACATGAACGGCGGTAACCTTGCCGGCAATCGCGGCCTGCACTTCGGTTTCCATCTTCATGGCTTCGGTAATTAGCACGGCCTGGCCGGCCTTGACCACGTCGCCTTCCTTGACCAGCACGTCGACGATATTGCCCGGCATCGCCGTGCTGACATGGCCCGGCTCGGTGGCGTGCTTGCGCTTGCTGCCGCCGCTGCTGACAAACTCGTTGAGCGGTTCGAACACCACTTCTTCCGGCATGCCGTCGATGGACAGGTAGAAGTGGCGCTTGCCTTCAGCCTTCACGCCCACACCCGTGATATCCACGCGGTAGCTTTCGCCGTGCACGTCGATGACAAACTCAGTCGGCACGCCTTCGCCACCGGCGCGCGCCACACCGCCGGCCTCAGGAATCGGCAACAACACTTCAGGGCTCAAAGTGCCGGCGTCGCGCTCTTCGAGGAACTTGCGGCCGATGTCCGGGAACATCGCGTAGGTCAGCACGTCTTCTTCGGACTTGGCCAACGCGCCAATTTCACCGCGCAGCTTGGTCATTTCCGGCTTGAGCAGGTCAGCCGGGCGATGGTCGATCACCTCTTCGCTGCCGATGGCCTGGCGGCGCAGCTTTTCGTTCACGGTGCCCGGCGCCTTGCCGTAGCCGCCTTGCAGGTAGAGCTTCACTTCGTTAGTGATGGTTTTGTAGCGTTCACCGGCCAGCACGTTGAAGAACGCCTGGGTGCCGACGATCTGCGAGGTCGGGGTAACCAGCGGCGGAAAGCCGAGGTCTTCACGCACCCGCGGGATCTCTGCCAGCACTTCGCTCATGCGGTTGAGTGCGCCCTGCTCTTTCAACTGGTTGGCCAGGTTGGAAATCATCCCGCCCGGTACTTGGTTAACTTGAACACGGGTGTCGACAGCGGTGAATTCGCTTTCGAACTGGTGGTACTTCTTACGCACGGCGTAGAAGTACAGGCCGATTTCCTGCAGCAGCTCCAGGTCGAGGCCGGTGTCGAATTCGCTGCCTTTGAGGGCGGCGACCATCGACTCGGTGCCCGGGTGGCTGGTGCCCCAGGCGAAGCTGGAGATCGCGGTATCGATGTGGTCGGCACCGTTTTCGATGGCCTTGAGTTGGCACATCGCGGCCAAGCCGGCGGTGTCATGCGAGTGAATGAAGATCGGCAGGCTTTGCTCGGCTTTCAGTGCCTTGACCAGTTCGCCGGTGGCGTATGGGGTCAGCAGGCCGGCCATGTCCTTGATCGCCACCGAGTCGCAACCCATGGCTTCCATTTGCTTGGCCTGGGCCACGAACGCACCGATGGTGTGCACCGGGCTTGTGGTGTAAGCGATGGTGCCTTGGGCATGTTTGCCGGCAGCTTTGACCGCTTCAATGGCCACACGCAGGTTACGCACGTCGTTCATCGCGTCGAAGATGCGGAACACGTCGATGCCATTCACGGCAGCCTTGGCGACGAAGGCTCTGACCACGTCGTCGCTGTAGTGGCGGTAGCCCAGCAGGTTCTGGCCGCGCAGCAGCATTTGCAGGCGCGTGTTAGGCAATGCGGCGCGCAGTTGGCGCAGGCGCTCCCACGGGTCTTCTTTCAAAAAGCGTACGCAGGCGTCGAAGGTCGCACCGCCCCAGACTTCCAGCGACCAGTAGCCGACTTTGTCGAGCTTGTCGCAGATCGGCAGCATGTCGTCGGTGCGCATGCGGGTCGCCAGCAACGATTGGTGGGCGTCGCGCAGGATGGTGTCGGTGACAAAGATTTTCTTGGACATTGTTGTATTCCTCACAGGCCTGCGTGGGCGGCGATGGCGGCGGCGATGGCCAGGGCCAGCTCTTCGGGTTTGCGCTTGATCGAGTAGTTGGTCAGCTCAGGGTGGGCTTCAACGAAGCTGGTATTGAACTGGCCGCTGCGGAATTCCGGGTTGCGCAGGATTTCCTGGTAGTAGGCGGCAGTGGTCTTCACGCCTTGCAGGCGCATGTCGTCCAGGGCACGCAGGCCGCGGTCCATGGCTTCTTCCCAGGTCAACGCCCACACCACCAGTTTCAGGCACATGGAGTCGTAGAACGGTGGGATGGTGTAGCCGGTATAAATCGCCGTGTCGGTACGCACGCCGGGGCCGCCAGGTGCGTAGTAACGGGTGATCTTGCCGAAGCTGGGCAGGAAGTTGTTCTTCGGGTCTTCGGCGTTGATGCGGAACTGCAACGCGAAACCACGGTGCTGGATGTCTTCCTGTTTTACCGACAACGGCAGGCCCGAGGCGATACGGATCTGCTCGCGAACAATGTCGATGCCGGTAATTTCCTCGGTGATGGTGTGTTCCACCTGCACCCGGGTGTTCATCTCCATGAAATACACCTCGCCCTCGGCGAGCAGGAACTCCACGGTGCCGGCGTTTTCGTAGCCCACGGCCTTGGCCGCGCGCACTGACAGGTCGCCGATGTAGGCGCGCTGTTCAGGGGTCAGCTGGGGGCTCGGGGCAATTTCGATGAGCTTCTGGTTACGACGCTGGATCGAGCAATCGCGCTCGAACAAATGCACCACATTGCCAAAGCTGTCACCGAGGATCTGCGCCTCGATGTGCTTGGGGTTGACGATGCATTTTTCCAGGAACACTTCCGCCGAGCCGAAGGCCTTGGTGGCCTCGGAAATCACGCGGGGGAAGGCTTGTTCGAGCTCTTCGCGGCTGTTGCAACGGCGGATACCGCGACCGCCACCACCGGAGGTGGCCTTGAGCATTACCGGGTAACCAATGCGGTCGCCTTCGGTCAGGGCTTCGGCGATGTCGGCAACGTTGCCTTCGGTGCCGGGGGTAACCGGCACGCCGGCCTTGATCATGCTGCGGCGCGCTTCGGTCTTGTCGCCCATGCGGCGAATGACTTCTGCCGACGGGCCGATGAATTTGATGCCACGTTCGGCGCAGATATCCGCCAGTTCGGCGTTTTCCGACAAGAAACCGTAGCCGGGGTGCAGCGCATCGCAACCGGTTTCCACGGCCAGGTTCACCAGCTTGCGCGGGTTCAGGTAGCCGGCCAGGGGCTCGGCACCAATGCTGTGGGCTTCGTCGGCACGTTTGACGTGCAACGCATGGCGGTCGGCGTCCGAGTAAACCGCGACCGAGCGAATGCCCATCTCGGCGCAGGCACGCACGATTCGTACGGCAATTTCACCACGGTTGGCGATCAGGATCTTTTTTATCACTTGGAAATTCCCTTGAGCCGATTGCTGCGTTCTACGACCCGTTGGACCGGGGTCGGCGCGTGACCAAATGTTTCATGACAGTCGCGAGACACACACTATGCGCACCGGAGGATTAACAAAAATCAATAATTATTGGGTTGTGTATAAGTAAAGACTTATAGTTGGCCGAACGGCCTGAGATGAGAGGACTTTAATAATGCGTAAGTCATTGATGCGTATGACATTGCGTCAACTGCAGATCTTCAACGAAGTCTGTGATTTGCGTTCCTACAGCCGCGCCGCCGAGGAAATGTCCCTCACGCAACCTGCCGTTAGCCTACAAATTCGCCAGCTTGAAGAGCTGGTCGGCCAGCCGCTGTTCGATTACGTCGGCAAAAAGCTCTACATGACCGAGGCCGCCGAAGCCCTGCAACGGGCCAGCCGGGATATTTTCGGACGCCTGGAAAACCTCGATATGCAGCTGTCCGACATGCAGGGTTCGCTGCAGGGCCAGTTGAAGTTGGCGGTGGAATCGAGCGCCAAGTACTTCGTGCCGCACCTGTTTGCCGCGTTCAAGCGCCAGCACCCCGAGGTGCAATTGCACCTGACGGTCGTCAATCGCGCTCAGGTGATTCGCCGGCTTTCGGACAACCGCGATGACCTGGTGATCATGTCCATGGTGCCGCAGGACATGGGCCTGGAGTTCCTGCCGTTTCTTAACAATCCAATTGTCGCCGTGGCGCCGCCCGACCACCCTTTGAGCCTCCAAGGCCCGCTGCGCCTGCAGGACCTGGAACCTTACACACTGCTGCTGCGCGAGCCGGGTTCCGGCACACGGCTGGCGTGCGAGGAGTACTTCAAGGAAAAACGCGTGCACTTCACCCAGACGGTGGAAGTGGCCTCGGCCGAGGCGCAACGTGAGTGCGTGAACGCAGGGTTGGGCGTGGCGCTGCTGACGCGCCACGCGGTCAACCTGGAACTGGCCACCGGCGGGCTCAAGGAGCTGCCGGTGGAAGAACTGCCGCTGTACCGCAGTTGGTGCCTGGTGCAAGCCAAAGCCAAGCGCCTGTCACCGGTGGCCCATGCGTTCCTGGGCTTTATCCGCAGCGAACGGGTGCAGATCAGCGCGTTGGCTGAACGCTTCGCTGGGCAGCCGCGGGTGCCTGCCAGTGGAGTTCCGGGTAGTCACTGATGCTCTGGAGCAATTGGCGCTCCTCGCAACGGTCTTCGATTGCGCGACGGAACGCCATGCGACGCTGGTCTTCTTGCTGACGACGGGTTTTGACGCTGCTGCTGTCTTCGTATTGCCGGGCCATGTTGAGTCTCCCAATGCGAGTACGGGGAGTTCAGGATGGGTGCAGGGGATGACGCGGCGATGACAGCCTGATGAAGATTCTGGATCAGCAGGGCATGATCGTTCCCACGCTCTGCGTGGGAATGCAGGCTAGGACGCTCTGCGTCCCGCGACGCAGAGCGTCGCAAGAGACACTCCCACGCGGAGCGTGGGAGCGATCAACCGTGTATGCCTTTGAATCAGTCGTCGAGGGCTTTGACCGATTTTGGCGAGAGACGCAGGCTGCGCAAGCTGCGCTTCACGCTCTTGAGGTGGTTGACCAGGCTCGGCCCGCGCGCCATGGCTACGCCCATGGCCAGCACGTCGATCACCACCAGGTGGGCGATACGCGAGGTCAACGGCGTGTAGATTTCGGTGTCTTCGTGCACGTCGATCGCCAGGTTGACCGTGGACAGCTCCGCCAACGGCGTCTGGCTTGGGCACAGGGTGATCAGCGTCGCGCCGCTTTCACGCACCAGGTTGGCGGTGATCAGCAGGTCTTTGGAGCGGCCGGACTGAGAAATGCAGATAGCCACGTCAGTCGGCTTCAAGGTCACCGCCGACATCGCCTGCATGTGCGGGTCGCTGTAGGCCGCTGCGGTGAGCAGCAGGCGGAAGAATTTATGCTGGGCATCGGCAGCCACTGCACCCGAAGCACCGAAGCCGTAAAACTCCACGCGCTGGGCCTGGGACATCGCGGTCACGGCCTTTTGCAACTCGACCGGGTCGAGCTTCTCACGCACTTCCATGAGGGTGTGCAAGGTGGTGTCGAAGATTTTCAGGCTGTAGTCGGCGACGGAGTCGTCTTCGTGAATCGCAAACTGCCCAAAGCTCGCACCGGCCGCCAGGCTCTGGGCCAGCTTGAGTTTCAAGTCCTGGAACCCGGAGCAGCCGATGGCGCGGCAGAAGCGCACGATGGTCGGCTCACTGATGCCCACGCTGTGGGCCAGGTCGGCCATGGAACTGTGCATCACGGCCGCAGGGTCAAGCAGCACGTGATCGGCAACCTTGAGTTCCGATTTGCGTAACAGGTGGCGCGACTGGGCGATATGTTGCAACAGGTTCAAAGGGCAGGACTCTTGTTATTGGCAGGTGCCAGGGATGTAGCAAGCTTGTAGTTATACTACAAGAATTGGCGTTTTGCCCGTCCGATGCATCACTAAATCGCCCTGATGCCCTTTGAATCAGCGGGCAGCCGCCGTGTAGCCACACAGGCGGCCTGGCTGTCTTTAAGGAAAGTCTGCATTTTTGCGTAACAATTCTGCCAGCCCTTGCGCCTCCATCGGCCGGCTGATCAGGTAGCCCTGCACCTCATCGCAGCGTTCCGCACGCAGGAAATCCAGCTGCTGCTGATCTTCCACCCCCTCGGCCACCACCTTGAGCGCCAGCCCATGGGCCATGGCGATGATGGCCCGGGTAATGGCTGCGTCCTCGCGGCCCTGGCCCAGGCCGCGAATAAACGTCTGATCGATTTTCACGTAGTCCACTGGGATGCGCTTGAGGTAGCTCAGAGACGAATAACCCGTGCCGAAGTCGTCGATGGCCAGCTTCACGCCAAGGTCGCGCAGTTGCTGGAAGGTGGCGATGATGTGCTCGACGCTGTCGAGCAGTTGGCTTTCAGTCAGCTCAAGCTCGAGGTATTGCGGGTCCAGACCGGTTTCTTCGAGCACCTGGCGCACCAGGCTGACCAACTTGCCCTGGCGCAGCTGATGCACCGACAGGTTGACCGACACTCGAATCGGCGCCAGCCCTTGGCGCTGCCATTCGCACGCCTGCCAGCAGGCTTGGCGCAGCACGAATTCGCCCAGCGGTACGATCAGGCCTGTCTCTTCAGCCAGGCCGATAAAGTCGCCCGGCGGCACCATGCCCCATTGTGGATGCTCCCAGCGAATCAGCGCCTCGGCGGCGTTCAGCTTGCCGGTGCCCAGGCACAGTTTCGGCTGGTAGAACACCGCCAGCTGGCGCTCGTCGATGGCCTTGCGCAAGTGGTTCTCCAGCTGCAACCGCTCAAGCGTGCTGGCTTGCAGGCTGTCGGTGTAGAACTGGAAGTTATTGCCGCCCAAATGCTTGGCGTGCTGCATGGCCATGTTCGATTGACTGACCAGCGCGGAAATCTCCCGCGCATTGTCCGGCAGCAGGCTGACGCCCATTGAAGCGCTGACCACCAGCTCATGCCCTTCCACCGTCACCGGCACGCGCAGCTTGGCGAGCAGCCGCGTGGCCACCCGCGCCAGGCTCGACAGGTTGCCGTAGGCGTCGAACAGTACGGCGAACTCATCCCCGGACAAGCGCGCAATGGTGTCGGCCTCGGGCAACGCGTTGATCAGCCGGCGTGACATTTTCTGCAGCAGTTGGTCGGCCACTTCATGACCCAGGCTGTCGTTCAACAGCTTGAAACGGTCCAGGTTGATGTGCAGCAGCGCCAGGCTGCGCCCGCCCTGGCGCACGCGCGCATGGGCTTCGCGCAGGCGTTCGCGGAACAGTGAACGGTTGGCCAGGCCGGTCAATTCGTCGTAGTGAGTGAGGTAGCGCATGCGCTCTTCAGATTCACGCCGCGCCGACAGATCGGCGAAGAAACCCACGATATGGCTGACTTTTCCCCGAGCATCGCGCACTACATTCAGTTGCAGCCATTGCGGGTATAACTCGCCGTTCTTGCGCGTTTCCACCAGCTCGCCCTGCCAGGTGCCATGGCTGAGCAGCGCCTGGCGGATCACCGGGAAATGACGGCGGGCGTCGCGGCTGCTGGGCAATTCCACAACATTGCGGCCGAGCATGTCGTCGATGTCAAAGCCGGTGACGCGGCTGAAGGCTTGGTTGACGGCGATCAGCGCGTAGTCCGGATCGAGAATAACAATACCTTCGCTGGCGGCCTCGAATACGGTCGACGCCAGGCGCTGCTGTTCTTCCAGGGCCTTGTCGGCGCTGATATCGCGGCGGGTGCCGAGCATGCGCGTGACGCGACCGCTGGGCGCACGTTCCACGGCGCGGCCGCGGTCTTCGATCCACACCCAATGGCCGTCGCCGTGGCGCACGCGGTATTCAACTTGATAGTCCTCGCTGCGGCCTTTGAGATGCTCTACCAGCGCGCGCCTGAGCAGCGGCAAGTCGTCGGGGTGCAGGCGCGGCTTGAGGTGGCTGAGCATTGCCGTGACGTACTCGGGCTCAAGGCCAAACAGCTCCTTGAGCTGGGTGTGATGGACTTCATCGGTTTGCAGGTTCCAGTCCCACAGGCCCAGTTCACTGGCTTGCAGGGCCATGGCCAGACGCGCTTCGCTTTTATTCAGGGCCAGGCTGGCGGCGTCCAGTTCCTGACTGCGTTGCGCCACGCGATCTTGCAGGCCGATTTGGGCTTCGCGCAGTTCCTGTTCGATCCGGCGGCGCTGCTCGACTTGGCGCACCAGGTCCTGATTCAACTGCTCGCTGCGTTGTTGCGCCTGCTGTAGATGCTCGATCAGCGCCTGGTTCTGAAAGCGTCGCAACAACCCGCGTTGGATCAGGCGGTTGACCTGCCACGCCACCAGGCTCAAAGAGGCCAGCAGGATCAGGCCGAGCACGCCCCAGCCTTGTTGCTGTGCGGTGCCGTTCCAAAACAGGTAGAGGATGGCCGGCACCAGGCAAGGCACGGCAAATGACAGGAACGCGGGCAGGCTCACCGCGTAGGCGACGCTGGCTGACAGCGTCGCCGCGCCGATCAGGCCGAACACCCACGCCTGTTGCATGAAGCTGTCCGCCGGCACCAGGGCGATGGCGGCAGTGGCCAGGGTCAGGCCGCTGACCGCCGAACCGAGCATGAACATGCGCCGCCAGATCGGCTGGGCCTGGCGGCTGGGCATCGCCGAATCAAACGCTGCCACCTGAATCACGCGCAATGCCACAAGGGCCAGCAGCCAGATCAGCCAGATGCTGTCCAACAAGTATTGCTTGGGGTTCCACAGCAACCAGGCGCAGACCAGGCCGTTAACCAACATCAATAAGGTCGGCAGCAATGAACCTTGATACAGCAGACGCGTGCGTTCGACCGCCATCTCGGTTGCGTAATATTTACGGATGACTTGCGCGGGCGCCGCCGAGGGGCCGAACAGGTCGGGACTGAGAGTCATAGGCAGTGTTCTTATAATGGTGAGCCCGAAACGTGGACGGAGCATACACAAGCAAGCGCTTGGGCCAAACTGCTCGACGTCATAAAAGCCGCGCGAAAATCAGCCGCAAACCTCGGGGCCAGACAGCTTGAGTGAGACGCTGCGCGGGCTGCGAGGCATGACCGACCAGTCATCACTCTCGATAGAATGTTTCCACGGCCCGAAGCGCACCCGCTGTTTTCTGGCGACCACCCGGCATTGGGATTTGCCCCACTCTGCCGCGCACCCTAGAATGCGCCGATGCGCGATGATCTCTCCCTTTTGCTGAACTCCCTCAACGATGCCCAACGCCAGGCCGTAGCAGCCCCCGTTGGCCGTCAGTTGGTCCTGGCCGGTGCTGGCTCCGGTAAAACCCGAGTGCTGGTGCACCGTATCGCCTGGTTGATCCAGGTCGAGAACGCGTCGCCGCATTCCATCCTGTCGGTGACCTTCACCAACAAGGCCGCTGCCGAGATGCGCCACCGCATCGAGCAGCTGATGGGCATCAGCCCGGCCGGCATGTGGGTGGGCACCTTCCACGGCCTGGCGCACCGCCTGTTGCGGGCGCATTGGCAGGAAGCGGGGCTGAGCCAGACCTTCCAGATCCTCGACAGTGATGACCAGCAACGCTTGGTCAAGCGGGTGATCCGTGAGTTGGGCCTGGACGAACAGCGCTGGCCCGCCCGCCAGGCGCAGTGGTTCATCAACGGCCAGAAAGACGAAGGCCTGCGCCCGCAACATATCCAGGCCAGCGGCGATTTGTTCCTGGCCACCATGCGCAGCATCTATGAAGCCTACGAGGCCGCGTGCGTGCGCGCCGGCGTCATCGACTTCTCCGAGCTGCTGCTGCGCGCCCTCGACCTGTGGCGCGACAACCCAGGCTTGCTGGCGCATTACCAGAAGCGCTTCCGGCACATCCTGGTGGATGAGTTCCAAGACACCAACGCCGTGCAATACGCCTGGTTGCGCCTGCTGGCCAAAGGCGGCGACAGCCTGATGGTGGTCGGCGATGACGACCAGTCTATCTACGGCTGGCGCGGCGCGAAAATCGAGAACATTTACCAGTACTCCGATGACTTCCCGGACGCGATCACCATCCGTCTGGAGCAGAACTACCGTTCCACCGCCGGTATCCTCAAGGCCGCCAACGCTTTGATCGCCAATAACACCGGGCGCATGGGCAAAGAGCTGTGGACCGACGGCGGCGAAGGCGAAGCGATCAACCTGTACGCCGCCTTCAACGAGCACGATGAAGCGCGCTATGTGGTGGAAACCATCGAGAGTGCGTTGAAAACCGGCCTGGCACGCAGCGATATCGCGATTCTGTACCGCTCCAACGCCCAATCGCGGGTGCTGGAAGAAGCGTTGCTGCGCGAACGTATTCCGTACCGCATCTATGGTGGCCAGCGCTTCTTCGAGCGAGCCGAAATCAAGAACGCGATGGCCTATCTGCGCTTGCTGGAAGGGCGTGGCAACGACGCGGCGCTGGAGCGGGTGATCAATATCCCGGCGCGTGGCATTGGCGAAAAAACCGTCGAGGCCATCCGCGACCACGCGCGCCACGCCGATGTGTCGATGTGGGAAGCCATGCGCTTGCTGATCGCCAATAAAGGCCTGACCGGCCGCGCGGCCGGGGCGTTGGGGGTGTTTGTCGAGCTGATCGAGAACCTGGCCGCCAAGTGCGCAGAAATGCCGCTGCACTTGATGACCCAGACCGTCATCGAACAGTCCGGCTTGATTGCCTATCACGAAGCGGAAAAAGGCGAGAAAGGCCAGGCCCGGGTAGAAAACCTTGAGGAATTGGTCAGCGCCGCCCGCGCGTTCGAAAACACCGAGGAAGATGAAGAGCTGACACCGCTCGCCGCCTTCCTCGGGCATGCGTCGCTGGAAGCTGGCGATACCCAGGCCGATGAGCATGAAGACAGCGTCCAACTGATGACCTTGCACAGCGCCAAGGGCCTGGAGTTCCCGTATGTGTTCCTGGTGGGCATGGAAGAAGGCCTGTTCCCGCACAAGATGAGCCTGGAAGAGCCCGGCCGCCTTGAAGAAGAACGCCGTCTTGCCTACGTGGGCATCACCCGCGCCATGCAGAACCTGGTGATGACCTACGCCGAAACCCGACGCCTGTACGGCAGCGAGACCTACAACAAGGTGTCGCGCTTCGTACGTGAGGTGCCAAAGGGGCTGATTCAGGAAGTGCGCCTGTCCAACAGCGTCAGCCGCCCGTTCGGCGGTGGTCAGCAGCAAAATTCCAGCAGCATGTTTGCCGGTTCCGAAATCCCGGAAACACCGTTCAGCCTTGGCCAGCAGGTCAAGCACGCGATCTTCGGTGAGGGCGTGATCCTCAACTTCGAAGGTGCCGGCGCCCAGGCGCGGGTGCAGGTGAATTTCGCCGAAGGCAGCAAGTGGCTGATGATGGGTTACGCGAAGCTCGAAGCTGTCTGAAGGGAGCTTAATGATCGTTCCCACGCTCCGCGTGGGAACGCCGCCTGGGACGCTCCGCGTCCCGCTTTAAAGGCGTGACGCGGAGCGTCACCGGATGCATTCCCACGCAAAGCGTGGGAATGATCGACGCCCAGCCCTTGTTTTTCACCCACTCGGGCCAATATCTGTAATTAGTCCTACAGACCCTTCGGAATCGGTCTTACGCAAAAGCCCGAAACACTCTGCCGCTAGCCAGTGTCACGACACCTGTGCAACATGGCGCGCGTGCAATCCACAAATGGGAATTCCCTTTATGAAACGTTTTCTTAGCATCGCCATGGCGTTGTGCATCGGCCTGACGATGAGCCTCGACGCCAACGCCAAGCGCTTCGGTGGCGGCAAAAGCATGGGCTCGGCACCGACTCACCAGACCAGCCAAATGGCTCCTTCCGCCGGTGCCGGCGGCGCTGCGGCTACCGCAGGCGCAGCCGGTGCGGCTGGCGCTGCTGCCAAAGCTGGCGGTGCTTCGCGCTGGTTGGGCCCTCTGGCCGGTATCGCTGCCGGTGGCCTGCTCGCTTCCATGTTCATGGGCGGCGGCTTCCAGGGCATGCAGATCTTCGACATCCTGATCATGGCGGTCATCGCCTTCTTGATCTTCCGCTTTATTGCCGCCCGTCGCCGCAAGCAACAGGAGCACATGGCTCCAGCCGGCGCGCCGATGCAGCGTGAAGTGTTCGAGCAAAAACCAGCCATGGGTTCGATCTTCGGTGGTTCGGCAGCACCTGCCGCCGCCCGTCCGGTGATCAACGCACCGGCCTGGTTCAACGAAGAGCGTTTCGTCGAAGCGGCCCGCAGCCACTTCCAGTCCCTGCAGCAGCACTGGGACGCCAACGAAATGGACAAGATCTCCGAGTTCGTGACCCCGCAACTGCTTGACTTCCTCAAGCGCGAACGTGCCGACCTGGGCGACGGCTTCCAGTCGACCTACATCGAAGACCTGCGCGTACAGCTGGAAGGTGTGGATGATCGCGCCGACAAGACCATCGCCACCCTGACCTTCAGCGGCGTGTCGAAGACCTCGCGTTTCGACCAGGGCGAAGTGTTCAGCGAAAGCTGGAACATGGAACGCGCCCCAGGCGACAACCAGCCTTGGCTGGTCGCCGGTATCCGCCAGAACGGCTGATAACCTCACGCTTGAGCACTTGGTAATAAAAACCCCGGACATGTTCCGGGGTTTTCTATTTCGCGGTTGCACTTATAGCGAGCTACTGTATAAAACGCCCTATTAACCGCGCCAACTAGCAAGAGGATCCCGGCCGTGGAAGAAATCATCGAACAATTGCGTGAAGCCAACGAACCGGTCCCGGTTCCTCTGGAGCTGCCTGACGAAGACCAACTGGTGGAAATCGAGGAACAACTGTTCATCGACATCCCGTTTGTCTTCCGCGAATTCCTGCTCACCGTCAGCGACGTGGTATATGGCAGCCTGGAGCCGGTGACCGTCACCGACCCGCAGTCGCACACCTACCTGCCGGACGTTGCCGCCAACGCCTGGGATGCCGGTGTTGACCGCAGCATGATCCCAATCTGCCAGGACGGCGACGACTACTACTGCGTCGAAGAAGACGGCACCGTGGTGCTGTGGTCCGGCGAAGAAGAACTGGTCACCGAAGAAACCTGGGAGTCGGTGTGGCACTGGGCGCGGGACGTGTGGCTCGAAAGCTGATACACAAGGGCTCCCGTTGGGCTGCAAAGCAGCCCCAATCAGGGCGACGTGTTCTTTCAGATCCAGCGATGTGACGGATTTTAGGGCCGCTTCGCAGCCCAGCGGGAGCAAGCTCCCTCGCCACAATGGCATTGGCCTTAATGCTCCGGCGTGTCCTTATGGTTATCCAGGGTTTCCAGCAAGGCGACCTGCATCCGCGTATGCACGCGGATGAACCACCGCCAGAGCACCGCCGCCACTGCAGCAGCCACCACGGCGATCAGCACCAGCAACTTGTTGGTCGGCAGAATACTGGCCGACAAGGCTGCCAGTAGCAGGAAGATCACCAGCAGCGAGAGAATCGGGATCAGTTCTGCGATCACCCGTCGTACGCGCTGGGTATGCCGCCCGGCCATTTCTGGCTTCACGCTCATCTCCGCCAGCAACATCGACAGCGCCTTGAGCTTGCGGTAAGCCGCAATCAAAAACGGCAGCGACAACAGCAACGCCCCGCCCCAGATCAGCGCCTTCTGCCAGCTTGGGTCACTGATCCAGCCCTGCAGATACCCGCCGATGCGCGCCGCAAAGAAGCTGCCAGCAAAGAAGATCGCCACCACCAACGCCAGGTTGACTCCCACTTGCAGGATGATCTTGCGGATCATCGACGCCAGCATCGCGCCTTCACCCTGAGGCTGAATGCTGCGTAGCCACTCGCCATACATGCCGAATACCCGGCTCATGCGCTGGGGCATCACCGCCGCAATCTTCAACGACAACGGGTCGGCGCCGCGAATCAGGTAGGGCGTGAGCAACGTGGTGATCGCCGACACCGCCACGGCCACCGGGTAGAGGAAATCGCTGGTCACCTGCAAGGTCATGCCCAGCGCAGCGATGATGAAGGAAAATTCGCCAATCTGTGACAGCCCCATGCCGACCCGCAGCGAGGTACGGCCGTCGTTGCCGGCGATAAACGCGCCCAGGCCGCAGGACAACATCTTGCCCAGCACCACCGCTACGGTAATCACCGCAATCGGCCAGGCGTATTGCAGCAGGATTTGTGGGTCGATCATCAAACCGATGGCAACAAAGAAGATCGCGCTGAACATGTCGCGAACGGGCTCGATCAGGCGCTCGATCTTAATCAACTGACGGGATTCGGCCATGATCGCGCCGATCAGGAACGCGCCCAGCACCATGCTGTATTCGAGCTTCACCACCAGCAGGCAGAAGCCGAAACACAGGCCCAATACGGTGATTAACAGCATCTCGTTGCTTTCGAACTTGGCCACATAGGCCAGCAGGCGCGGCACCAGCAAAATACCGATGACCAGCGCGACGATCATGAACAGCGAAAGCTTGCCGACCGTGGAGAACACCTCGCCGGAGCTGACTGTGCCGCTGACGGCAATGCTCGACAGCAAGGCGATGATGCCGATACCGAGAATGTCTTCAACGATCAACACGCCAAAAATCAGCTGGGCGAAGCGCTGGTTTTTCATCTTCAGGTCGTTGAGTGCCTTGACGATGATGGTGGTCGAAGAAATCGCCAGGATCGCGCCGAGGAACAGCGAGTCCATGGTGTTCCAGTCGAACCAGCGGCCGATTTCGTAGCCGATCCAGATCATCAGAATGATTTCCAGGAACGCGGCGATAAATGCCGTGGCGCCGACCTTGAACAGCTTGCGCAGGCTGAACTCCAGGCCCAGGCAGAACATCAGGAAGATCACCCCCAGCTCAGCGAGGGTCTTGATGGTGTCTTCGTCGTGGATCAGGCCAAAAGGAGGGGTGTGAGGGCCGATGATGAAGCCGGCGACGATGTACCCCAGCACCACCGGCTGCTTGAGGCGGTGAAACAGGATGGTGACAACCCCTGCCACCAACATGATCACGGCCAAGTCCTGGATAAAGCTGATGGCGTGCATGGCGAGGGGCTCCTTGAGGGTGCTGGCGCTTTTCCCACTTCCACCCGCACCGTTGAACGGTCGCAATAAGCGGAAGGAAAAGTCGGCCTTGATCGTAAGAAATGCCCTGAGATGGGCTTTTGAAGGTTAACACCGCGACTTCCGGCAGAAAGCCGGTGCAATATATGGAAACAGATCGGTGCACGCGTGACGGCAAGCCGCCCGCCGGCGTCCCGTTAGGGAGAGCGCTGCAAAGATTCCAGCACCCGCAGAGGTGCCTCCCCAACCGATGCCTACAACCCGTGAGTGTGCTATGGAACCCGGAAACGCCCAGCTGTCGATGACGGTATTGATGACCCCTGACATGGCCAACTTCTCAGGCAATGTCCACGGCGGCACCCTGCTCAAGTACCTCGACGAAGTGGCCTACGCCTGCGCGAGCCGGTATGCCGGGCGCTATGTGGTGACGTTGTCGGTCGACCAGGTGATTTTTCGCGAGCCTATCCATGTCGGCGAGCTGGTGACCTTCCTCGCCTCGGTCAACTACACCGGCAATACCTCGATGGAGGTGGGCATCAAGGTGGTGACCGAGAACATCCGCGAGCGCTCGGTGCGCCATACCAACAGCTGCTTCTTCACCATGGTGGCCGTGGACGATCAGCGTAAACCCGCCGCCGTCCCGCCGCTGCAACCGCAAAATAGCGAAGACAAGCGCCGTTTCGTGCAGGCCCAGCAGCGCCGGCAGATTCGCCAGGAGCTGGAAAAGCGTTATCAGGAAATCAAAGCCGACGGCCCGTAAATCCCAAACTGTAAACTGGATCAAATGTGGGAGCGGGCTTGCTCGCGAATACGGTGGGTCAGCCACATGTGCGTTGACTGACACTCCGCTTTCGCGAGCAAGCCCGCTCCCACATTTTGATCTGCGTCATTACAGGCCGATTGGCGTAGCTTCGAAGCGTACGCGGGGATGGGCGATACGGTCTTGGGCGCGAACCAGTTCCAGCTCGTAGCTGGCGCAGGCCTGGGTTTCCAGCAGCACTTCATGCACCGCCGCCGCCGTGAATTCGAACGCTGCCAGCAAGCTGTCCCCCAACAATACGCGCGCCAGGAACAGCCCCGACGTCAGGTCGCCCACGCCCACCGGTTGACGCGGGAAGGCCAGCAACGGCCGACGCAAGTGCCAACTGCCATCAGCCGTCACCAGCAACATCTCGAAGCCATCCGGCAGTTTGCCCGGGTAATCCAAGTGCTTGACCAGCACCGCCTTCGGCCCGCGTGCCAGCAGCGCCTTGGCCATGCCCAGGCAATCGAACAGCGACTGCGGCTTGCGACCGGCAAAGCTGTCCAGCTCCAGCTGGTTAGGGCAAAGGAAATCCGCCATCGCCGCCGCCTCGTCCAGCAGGAAATCGCTGACTTCCTGGGGCACGATGCAGCCCTTTTCCGGGTGGCCCATCACCGGGTCGCACAGGTACAGGGCCTTGGGGTTGATGGCCTTGATCCGCGCCACGCCGGTGAGGATTGCACGGCCCTGGTCGGCACTGCCCAGGTAGCCGGACAGCACGGCATCGCAGTTGCCCAGCTCGCCAATCGCGGCAATGCCTTCCACCAGCGCCGGAATTTGCTGCGGCGCCAACACTTCGCCCGCCCACTGACCATACTGAGTGTGGTTGGAGAACTGCACCGTGTTGAGCGGCCAGACGTTCACCCCGACCCGCTGCATGGGGAATACGGCGGCGCTGTTTCCGGCGTGGCCAAAGACCACATGAGACTGGATCGCAAGCAGATGAGGTGTGCGTTTCATGCGGGAGATTTCCGTAAAGCCGTTGAAATTCTGGCCGCGCAGTATGCGACTAAACACAGCCTATACGACAGGCCAGCGACACAGTTAAGCTGCTCTCACTTTGTTGGAGTTCATCGCATGCTGACCCTGGGAAACATCTTCGTGTTGATGCTGCTGGCGACTGGCGCCGCCTGGGTGTGGCACAACCACGGCCTGCGCGAGCGGGCGCTGGAGCGGGTCAAGCAGCATTGCGCCAAGCTTGATATCGAACTGCTCGACGGCGCGGTGGCGTTGAAGCGCATCGGTTTTGTGAAGGATGCCAATGGTCGGCGCCGTCTGGCGCGCATCTATAACTTTGAGTTCACGGTGACCGGCGAAGCCCGCCACCCCGGGACCATCACTCAGTTTGGCGCCCACAGCGCGCAGATCGAACTGGCGCCCTACCCGTTCGAGATAAAAACGCCGCTGCCCAGCGCTGAGGTGATCGAGCTGAGCCAATGGCGCCAGGACCACGCCAGTAAGAACCGTCACTGACGGCAGGCCGCTAACGCACCCTGCAATGCGGCCACGTCCTGTGGCTGGCTGAAGATCAATTCAATACGTGAATCACGCCGCCATTCGCTAGGTTGAAAGGCGAGCGAATGGTTATCCACAGCGTTCACGCTAACCCATCCATCGGCGCTGTGGATAACCAGTTTGGCACGACGCCATGCAAGGTTTATCAGCCAGTGTTGAATGTGCTGGGCATCGAATTGCTGGCTCGGGTGCCAGCGCCAGCCGATGCTCCAACCGCCTTCTTGAGCCTGGCTAAGGCATATCGGCAGCGCCGGGTCGGTCCAGATGGCTGGCATCTGCGCCAAGCCTTTGGGCACGTCGAAGTTATCCACAGCCTCACGGCCTTGCGCATTCAGGCCTGGCAGCTGGTCGAGTGGCAATTGCGCCTGGCGCGTCCAGTAGAGCGGGCAATCGGGTAATTGCTGTTCAATGGCCTGGCGTTGCGCGGCATCCAGTGACTCGTCCTTGTTCAACACCAGCAGACCGGCGCTGGCCAAGGTTTCACGTTGCGCCTCAGGCAAGGGTTTACCTGCTGCCAGCGCCTGGGCATCCAGCACCAATACGCACGGCTGAACCGCGAGCACGTCCTGCCAAGGCGCCTGCCGCAGTTGCTTGAGCAACTGCGCCGGGTGGCCCAGGCCCGAGGGCTCGATAAACAACCGATCCGGCTTGGCCTTACGCAGCAGGCGGCCCAGGCCTACCTGGAACGGTGCGCCATTCACACAACACAAACAGCCACCGGCCACCTCGCCCAGCGCAATGCCGTCGTCATCCTGAGCAAGCAAGGCTGCGTCCAGGCCGATCTGCCCGAACTCATTGATCAATACCGCCCAGCGCTCGTGTTCCGGGCGTTGGGCGAGCAGGTGCTTGATCAAGCTGGTCTTGCCGGCGCCCAAAGGCCCGGCAATCACATGGGTGGGAATGTTCTGCAGCATCAGGGGCATCATTCAGACCGTCTAGAGAGCTAGATCCTACCCGGTTATGCCAGCCAATCCAGCGTCAGGATCAATCGTCGCTCATCGGCTTTGAGCGCGGGCGAGCGATGAATTAAGCCGTGGGCTTCGTTGCCATGCCATTTGGTGCCCTTGAGCATGGCCACTTCACCGCAAAGGACCTGCTCGATGCGCTCGGTAGGCTCAGCGTCCGGCTGGCTGAGCTTGCGACGGTCCATCACGCCTTCACGCAACCACTGGCTGCCGATGCCTGCGTAGGTGGTGATCAGCCGAACTGGCACGTGATCGACGTGAAAACGCGGGCACATGGCCTTGTCCAACAGCCGCAAACGCAGGCCAATGCGCTTGGCGCCGAGCAAGCAGGCAAACGCGCTGACCAACCACGACACATCGGCGATAAAGCCGTCGTAGCCTTCAAGATCACGGCAACTGGACGCCAACCCTTGCAAGTTCGGTACAGCGTCCTCGTTGTCGAGCTCAATTACCAAGGCGTCGGCCAACGGCTCATTGAGCGCCACCAGCAAGGCGCCGAACTCAGCAATATGCAGCGGCAGTTGGCGCTGCCATAGCGCCAGGTTGACGCCGTCTTCGAGGATATCGGACAACGCCAGCGGGGTTTCACCGCGGGTCTGTCGGATTACTGGGCGCAGCGGGATCACCGGGGCCAACATCAGGCTGCCTCTTCATACCAAGGGCCAAAGGGGTCGGCCAGCAGGCGCCAACCTTCGACGCCCAGGGCCATTTCTTCATCGGTGAGCAAGCAGGCGTCCAACTCGGCGCGCATCTGGTTGAAGTCGATGTTTTGCCCGATAAACACCAGTTCCTGGCGGCAATCACCGGTGCTCAGTTGCCAGTTGCCCATGATGGCCGCCACGCTTTCTTCATCCTGCGGCCACTGGCTTTTCGGCACGAAGCGCCACCAGCGCCCGGCAAAGCCATGGCGCATCAGCCCGCCAGCCTGGGACCAACTGCCTGCGTCCTGATGCTTGCTCGCCAGCCAGAAAAAACCCTTGGAGCGCAGCAGTTTGCCGTTTACCCACGGGCGGTCGATAAAGTCGAAAAAGCGCTGTGGATGAAACGGGCGGCGCGCGCGATAAGCGGTGGAGGCGATGCCGTATTCTTCGGTTTCCGGCACATGGTCACCGCGCAGTTCCTGCAACCAGCCCGGCGCCTGGGCGGCGCGCTCGAAGTCGAAGCGGCCGGTGTTGAGGATCTTGTTCAGCGGCACTTCGCCCATAACCATGGGGATGATTTCGGCCTGGGCGTTGAGGCGTTCGAGGATCGCTATCAGTTCCTCGCGCTCACGGCTGCTGATCAGGTCGATCTTGCTGATCAGGATCACGTCGGCGAATTCGATTTGCTCGATCAGCAGGTCGGTGATCGAGCGTTCGTCCTCTTCGCCCAGGGTTTCGCCGCGTGAAGCCAGGCTTTCGGCCGCCTGGTAGTCGAGCAGGAAGTTCATGCCGTCGACCACAGTGACCATGGTGTCCAGGCGCGCAATGTCCGCCAGGCTTTGTTCGTTTTCATCGCGGAAAGTGAAGGTTTCGGCCACGGGCAGCGGCTCGGAAATACCGGTGGACTCGATCAACAGGTAATCGAACCGACCTTCCTTGGCGAGTTTTCCGACTTCTTCCAGTAAATCTTCACGCAAGGTGCAGCAGATGCAGCCGTTGCTCATCTCCACCAGCTTTTCTTCGGAGCGATTGAGGGTGACGTCACGCTGCACCTCGCTGCCGTCGATGTTGATTTCGCTCATGTCATTGACGATCACCGCCACCCGCAAATTGTCGCGGTTGCGCAGGACGTAGTTGAGCAGCGTACTTTTGCCGGCGCCAAGAAAGCCGGACAACACGGTAACGGGGAGACGATTGGGCATCAGGTTTTCCTCATCAGGGGTGGCCGGTCAAATCGCCCGTTTATGGCGTTCGCGCAGCTCTTCACGTTCTTTGGCTTCGATACTCAGGGTCGCGGTGGGGCGCAGCAGCAAGCGTTTCAGGCCAATGGGGTCACCGGTTTCACGGCACCAGCCGTATTCGCCGCGAGCCAGCAATTCCAGAGCGTCGTCGATTTTGTCCAGCAGCTTCTTTTCCCGCTCCAGCAGGCGCAGTTGCCACTGGCGCTGTTCTTCGGCACTGCCCACATCGGCTGGGTCGCTGTTGGTTTCCTGCTCACGCAACACCAGGAACTCGGCTTCAATGCGCGCTTGTAGTTCATAGCGCTGGGCCAGCAGCCGTTCGCGGAAGAAACCTTGCTGGGCCTCATTCATGTAATCGGCAGGCGGTTGGGTCAGGAGGTCTTGTTCAGTCATGGAAAGCAGTTCACGGGTCAGGCTGTGTTTTGATGTTATAGTATAACAATACAAATAAGCCAATCCCCCTTGCTCGTCACGACGAAGGGCGCAATGCTTGAATACTTCCTTGCCCCGAGAAGCCCTATGAAATACTTGGTGTGCGCGCTGTTTTTGGCAGCGGCTGGACCGGCCTGCGCCCAAACGCCAAGCCTGCTGGCGAACTGCACACGCAGCGCCAACCTGCTGGCTTGTGTGGATCCGCTGGGCAATGCCTACAGCGTGGCAACTGCCGGCAGCACCACGTATTTGCGGGGTTTCGAGGTGATCGGCAAACGCTACTGGGCGCAGACCAACAGCCGCTATGGGCAGCTGACGTTCTTTACCGGGTTGGCGTCCGATGGTGAGGCGTGGGTCGGCTACACGCGCCGCGTGGGCTGGACCACCATCAACCGGTTTTCCAGTTCCGGTGGCGCCAGCGCCAAGTTCACATGCAGCCGTGTTACCGGCTGTTAGACCTGACCGCTCTTTTGTTCTTGAACCCAGGCCATGTAGCTGTTCATCGGCGGGTTCTTCTCGAAGTATTTTTTCAGGCCCTCGAACAGCCCATCCGCCACCGCCTGTTGATGCCGCGCGGTCACCAGCCGCTGGGCATCCTGGGTATTGGAGATAAAACCGGTCTCGACCAGGATCGACGGTACATCCGGTGACTTGAGCACCGCAAAACCTGCCTGCTCCACGCGCTTCTGGTGCAGCGTGGTGATGCTTTGCAGGCTGCCCAACACCGAGCTGCCCAGCTGCAGGCTGGAGGCGATAGTGGCGTTCATCGACATGTCGAGAATCACCCCGGCCAACATCGGGTCTTTATCCTTCAGATTGAGCAAGGTCGTGGCGCCCAGCAAATCCGCACCGTTTTCGCGCTGCGCCATGAAACGAGCAGTGGCGGAGGTCGCACCGCCTTCCGACAGCGCATACACCGAGGCGCCCGACGCCGTGAGCCGGGGCGCGGCATCGGCGTGCACCGATATGAACATGTCGGCTTTGTGCTGACGGGCAATATCCACGCGCTTGCGCAGCGGTACGAAGAAGTCGTCGTTGCGCACCAGTTTCACGTCAAAACCCTTCTCGCGCTTCAAACGTTTGGCCAGCAGCTGGGCGATGGACAGCACCACGTCTTTCTCGCGCTGACCCTTGGAGCCGATAGCGCCCGGGTCTTTGCCGCCGTGACCAGGGTCAACCACCACGATGATGTCGCGCTTGGGATGCGCTTTATCCACCGGCGCCACCAAGGGCGGCGGTTCAGCGGCGATCTGGCGCGGGGCGTGGGTGGCGCTGGTCAGATCGAGTACCAGGCGATGACCTTGGCCATCCTGCGGTGGCAACAAGAAGCTGTTGAGCTGCATTGGCGTGGCCAGGTCCAGCACGATGCGCGTATCACTTTTGCCGAAATGCCCGGAGCGAATCGAGGTAATCCCACTGTTCTTCAACGCCAGCTGCGAAAAATCACCCGTGAGCCCGGCGCCGCTCAGGTCGATGATCAAGCGTTCCGGCGCGGTCAGGGAGAAGGTCTTGTATTGCACCGGGCCGCTGAGGTCGAACACCAGGCGCAGTTTGTCGTCGGAGCGCCACAGGCGCGCATTACGAATCTGTGTGGCGAAAGCCCCCATTGGAAAGGTGAACAAAGGGCTGACCAACAGCAGGTTGAGAAGCTGACGTCTATGCATGACAGATACCGCAAATAGAGGAGCGTCCCTGCTCGACATGACTGAAGAAAGGCTGGAGCAGAAAAATCATCGTCGACTCAATAGTTATAATATAACATGTCTTTTTATTTCCAACGATGGACCTGCTCATGAATGCGCTGACTCTGCCGGATATCGCCGCGCAGGCTTCACGCCAAGCCTTGCCGCTCGACTGGGTAGGCATGTGCGGCATCGCCTTGCCCATCCTCATCGACGGCCAACGCCTGACTGCAACCGCCGATGCGGGCGTGAGCCTGGACGACGGCGAGGCCCGTGGCATTCATATGTCGCGCCTGTACCTGGCCCTGGAGATGCTCGACCAGCAGCTTCTTACGCCTGCACTTCTGCGTAATGTACTGCAGCATTTTCTCGAGAGTCATGAAGGTTTATCTAAGAACGCCTACTTGCGTATTCGCACCGATTTGCTGCTCAAACGCCCGGCGCTGGTCAGCCCATTAGCCGGCTGGAAAGGCTACCCGGTGTGCATCGAAGCACGTCTGGAACACCAGATGTTCCACGTGGAACTAAAAATTGACGTTACTTACTCCTCAACCTGCCCGTGTTCAGCCGCGCTCGCCAGGCAGTTGATTCAGCAGCAATTTCTGGAAGATTTCGGCAACACGCCGTTGCAGCATGAAGACGTGCTGACCTGGCTCGGCAGCGCCAACGGCATTGTCGCCACGCCCCACAGCCAGCGCAGCAGCGCACAGCTGTCCATCCAGCTGGACGCCAACCAGCCCACCTTTCCGCTCACCGACCTGATCGACGACGTCGAGGCCGCCCTCGGCACCGCCGTGCAAACAGCGGTGAAACGTGCGGACGAACAGGCCTTCGCCCTGGCCAACGGGCAGAACCTGATGTTCTGCGAAGACGCCGCTCGCCGCCTCAACCTCGCCTTGAAACGCTCGGATGCCGTCAAAGCCTTCCACCTGAAAGTGATCCACGCCGAAAGCCTGCACGCGCACGATGCCGTGGCTGAAAGCCGCTGGACGAGAGACTCTGCATGATCACCTGTAACGCTTTGCGTTGGGGCGCACCGGGGCAACCGCTCACCCCAGCGCTGGATTTGAAGTTGGAAAAAGGCAGCCTTACCGGCATCATCGGCGCCAACGGCACCGGCAAAAGCAGCCTGCTCAAAGTGATCGCCGGCTTGCAAAAACCGCTGGCGGGCAAGGTCAGCGTGGAGGTTCCACGCCGCGGTGGCCTGTCGTTCCTGCCCCAGCAGCAACACCTGGACCGCCAGTTTCCGATCAGCCTGCAAGCGTTAGTCGCCGCCGGTTTCTGGGGCACCCAGCTCACCCCGCCACAACGCAGCGAACGCCTACAGGCAGTCCTGGAGGATTGGTGCCTCAGTGGCCTGGAACACCGTCCGCTGATGGCCTTGTCCGGCGGCGAACTGCAACGCGCCCTGCTCGCCCGCATGAGTTTGGCCGAAGCGCCCGTGTTGTTGCTCGACGAACCCCACGCCGCCCTCGACGAAGATGGCCAGGCGCTGTGCTGGAAACACATCCACGCCTGGCACGACCAAGGCCGTACGATTATCGTCGTGTGTCATGACCTGGCTTCCGTGCGCCACCACACCCAGCACGTGGTGCAGGTCAAAAGCACCGGCTGTGTATTCGGCCCCAGTAAAGAGCTGATCCGCCCGCAACCTCACATGCAGGTGGCCTGATGCACTTCGCCGCCCACTTGTGGATGCCGTTCCTCGACTTCGTCTTCATGCGCCGCGCACTCATTGGCGGGCTGGTGCTCGCGTGCAGCACCGCGCCACTGGGCGTGTTCCTGATCCTGCGGCGCATGAGCTTGATCGGCGATGCCGTGGCCCACGGCATCCTGCCCGGTGCCGCCCTGGGCTTCTGGTTTGCCGGGCTCAGCCTGCCCGCGCTGACCATCGGCGGCCTCGGCGCCGGGCTGAGCATGGCCGGTTTATCCGCGTGGATCACCCGCCGCACTGGCCTGCGTGAAGACGCCAGCCTCGCTGCCATTTACCCCATTTCCCTCGCCGCAGGTGTGCTGATCCTCGGCATCGCCGGCAAACGCCTGGACCTGCTGCACCTGCTGTTCGGCTCTGCCCTGGCGGTGGATGAAACCACCCTCACTGGCATGCTCTGGGTTTCCAGTTTCAGCTTGATCGCCATGGCGCTGATCTACAAACCGCTGCTGCTGGACACCCTCGACCCGCTGTTCCTGCAAACCGTCAGCCGCCTCGGCCCGCTCGCTCATGGGTTGTTCCTGACCTTGGTGGTGCTGAATCTGGTGATCGGCTTTCAGGCGATTGGCGCGTTGATGGTGGTGGGTTTGATGATGTTGCCGGCGATTGCTTCACGGTTCTGGAGCCGGCGCCTGCCGGTGTTGATCGCGGTATCGGCGGTGCTGGGATGCCTGTCGGTGTGGTTCGGTTTACTGCTGTCGTTCTACTACTCGCTGCCCAGCGGCCCGGCCATCGTGCTGGTGGCTGGCGGTGGGTACTTGCTGTCCGTGGTCTTCGGTCCGGTGCACGGCTTGCTGCGCCGCCCGCCTTTGCTTACATCCCAATGAGGTGTTTCCCGATGCGCGCTCTACTCGTGCTGTTCAGCCTGCTGCTGCCGTTGTCGATGGCCCAGGCCGCCGACAAACTCCAAGTGGTTACCAGCTTCAGTATTCTCGATGACATCACCCACCAGATCGGTGGCGACCACATCCAGATCAGCAACATGGTTGGCCCGGACGCCGACGCCCATACCTACGAACCTACCCCGGACGACGCCAAGGCGCTGCTCAAGGCCAAGCTCATCATCAAGAACGGCCTGGGCTTCGAGCCTTGGTTGGACCGCCTGGTGACCAGCACCGAAACCAAAGCCACCGTAGTCACCGCCAGCAAAGGCGTGATCTCCCACACGATGGACGAAGACGGCGAAACCATTCCCGACCCGCACGCCTGGCATAACCTGGCCAACGCCGAAATCTATGTGAACAACATCACTAAGGCGCTGGTGGCAGCCGACCCGGCCAACAAGGCTGACTATCTACGCAACAGCCAAACCTACCTGAAAGAAATCTACCGCCTGCTGGCCGAAGCCAAGACCAAGTTCGGCGCGCTGCCACCGGGCAACCGTCGCATCGTTACCTCCCATGACGCCTTCGGTTACCTCGGCCAGGCCTACGGCATTCAGTTCCTCGCGCCACAAGGCTTGTCGACTGAACGCGAACCGTCGGCCGCCGAAGTCGCTGCACTGATCACTCAGATCCGCAAAGACAAGGTCAAAGCCGTGTTTATGGAAAACATCAAGGACTCTCGCCTGCTCAAGCAGATTGCTGACGAAAGCGGCGCGCAGATCGGCGGCACGCTGTACTCCGACGCCCTCGCCGCCGAAGGCCCGGCCAGCACCTTCACCGGGCTGTTCGAATACAACCTCAACACCCTGTGCGCTGCCCTGAGCAAGCCATGACCCTGAGCATGCTCGACCTGGAAGAGGCTGCCATCGGCAGCCGCTTTCCACTCGAACCGGTGCTCGACGCCCTGCCATGGAACAGCGATGGCCTGATTGCAGCCATCGCCCAGCAACACGGCAGCGGCGAGGTGTTGATGCTGGCCTGGATGAACCGCCAGGCCCTCACCGAAACCCTGGCCACCGGGCACGTCTGCTACTGGTCGCGCTCGCGCCGGCAGTTGTGGCGCAAAGGTGAAAGCTCCGGCCACTGGCAACAGCTGGTCGAAGCGCGGCTGGATTGCGACGGCGACGCGGTGCTGCTGATCGTCGACCAGCAAGGCCCCGCCTGCCATACCGGCCGACCCACCTGCTTCTACAACGCCATCGACGGCGCCTACGTTCATATAATCACTTCGCCCCTTAAAAAGGAGCCCGCTGCATGATCCGCAAGAACCCTTCCGGCGATCTGCCGGTGATTGCCGAATCGGCCTACGTCGATAAAACCGCGATCATCTGCGGCAAGGTCATCATCGGTGAGAACGTGTTCGTCGGCCCTTACGCCGTGATCCGCGCCGACGAAGTCAACGCCAACGGCGACATGGACCCGATCACCATCGGCGCCAATTCGAACATCCAGGACGGCGTAGTCATCCACTCCAAATCCGGGGCGGCGGTGAACATCGGCGAGTTCACGTCCATCGCTCACCGCTCCATCGTCCATGGCCCGTGTACCGTCGGCGACCGCGTGTTTATCGGCTTCAACAGCGTGCTGTTCAACTGCGTCGTCGGCGATGGCTGCGTGGTAAGGCACAACTCGGTGGTCGATGGCCGCGACCTGCCCGCCGCCTTCTATGTGCCCTCCACCACCCGCATCGGGCCCAACACCGACTTGTCGCAATTCCCGCCGGTGAGCGTCAGCGCCTCGGAGTTTTCCGAAGACGTGGCGCGCACCAACGTCGACCTGGTGCGCGGTTACAAAGCCCTGCAAAACGAGTTCTGAACCATGAGCCGCCTGCTGATTCGCAATGCCCGCCTGGTGAATGAAGGCCAGGAATTCGACGCTGATGTACTGGTCGCCAATGGCCGTATCGAGAAGATCGCCGCCAGCCTCGAAGGCTACAACGAACCGGTGGAAATTGACGCGCAAGGTGAGTGGCTGCTGCCGGGGATGATTGATGACCAAGTGCACTTTCGCGAACCTGGCGCACCCGACAAGGGCAGCTTCTACAGCGAGTCCCGCGCGGCGGTGGCCGGCGGCATCACCAGCTTCATGGACATGCCCAACACCCGCCCTGCCACCCTTAACCTGGAAGCCCTGGCCGATAAAAAGCGCCGCGCCGCGTTGCACTCGGTGGCCAACTACGGCTTTCACTTTGGCGTGAGCAACGACAACCTCGACACCGTCGCCGCCCTCGACCCGCGCGAAGTGGCTGGCGTCAAAGTGTTCATGGGCGCCTCCACCGGCAATATGCTGGTGGACGACCCACGGATTCTGGAGCGGCTGTTTGCCGAGGTGCCAACCATCCTGCTGGCTCACTGCGAACACACACCGAGCATCCTGGCCAACGAACAACGATTGCATGAGCGCTTTGGCGACAACATCCCCGCCGTCGCCCACCCGCTGATTCGCGATGCCGAAGCCTGCTATCGCTCATCGTCGTTTGCGGTGGAACTGGCCAAGCGTCACGGTACGCGACTGCACGTGTTACACCTGACCAGCGCCCGCGAGTTGGCGTTGTTCGAGGACAAACCACTGGCTGAAAAACGCATCACCGCTGAGGTCTGCCTGCACCATTTACTGTTCGATGACCGCGACTATCATCGCCTTGGCCATCAGATCAAATGCAACCCGGCGATCAAGACCCGCGCCGACCGCGACGCGCTGCGCCTGGCCTTGCTGAGTGATCGTCTGGATGTGATTGGCAGTGATCATGCGCCGCATACCTGGGCGCAAAAACAGTTGGGCTATCGCGAAGCGCCGTCAGGCCTGCCGCTGGTGCAGCACGCGTTGCCGGCGTTGTTAGAGTTGGTGATCGACGGGCATTTGCCGCTGACCACACTGGTGGCGAAAACCAGTCATCGTGTGGCCGACTTGTTCGCCATCCCGGACCGAGGCTATCTGCGCGAAGGCTATTGGGCCGACCTGGTGCTGATCAAGCCCGAGCCCGAAGGCAAGCCCGTCAGCAGCCAGCCGATCCTCGCGCGCTGCGGCTGGACGCCCTTCGCCGAGCGCAGCTTTCGCCACAGCGTCAGTACCACGCTGGTGTCCGGCCACCTGGCTTGGCACAACGGCCAGGTGGTCGACAGTTGCCAGGGGTTGCCCCTGCATTTTCTGCGTTAAGCGCGGGGTTTGACCGTACCGCAATCATTGCCCAGCCACTGGGCGTGAGTGTCCAGGCTGCCCTTTTGCTGGATGCCGGTGGCATTGAAGGTGCCGTTGACGGTGGTGGTAAATTGCTGCTGGCTCTGGAAAGTCGCAACGCCGGTGCCTTGGGCTTTCGGGCAACTGAAACGGAATTTCCACTGGTTGCCGGTCTTGTCGGTCACTTCCTGTTTGCAGCCCGACTGCGGGTCGGTGAGGGGAATAGAGTCCGACGCGACTTGAGCGGGCGTCAGGCAAACCTGCACGCCTTTGCCGGCCATGGTGATGCCCTGTTTTTCGAGCATGGCGCGCTGTTCAGGCGTCATCTGTTGTTTCAGCTGGCCGAGGATCAGCGACAGATCCGGCAGGTCCTGGTTATCGACTTTCATATTGCTGGTGGTCAATTCCCACAAACCCGGCGCCAACATCTGCGCCTGAGCCGCCACGGGCAGCGACAATCCAACAACCATGGCCAAACCAAGCAGACGAGCATTCATCGGGTAACTCCTGGGTAATTGTGGGCGTTAGACGCCGCAAAGGTGTCAGTGTTGCACGGCAAATAAAATAGCGACATTCGCCACGGTTCATGGTCTGTTAGGCACTTGATTGCCTGGAGTTAAGTCGTTCATGGATTTTTTTGGCCCGCACCTGCTCGCCTACTTCATCGCCACGCTGCACTTTCTCGGGACGCTGGCCGCGATCCACGCGGTGCTGACTGTCAGGACCGCCCAAGGCTCGATTGCCTGGGCCTTGTCGCTGATGTTCATGCCTTACCTGACGCTGATTCCCTACCTGATCTTCGGCCGTAGCACCTTCGACGCCTACATCCAGGCACGTCGCCAGGCCAACCAGGAAATGCACACCGCCATCACCGAGCTGAACTGGCGCCCTTGGGTCGAAGAAGCCCTGGCCGCGCGCAACTCCAGCGCCTATGGCTCGCTGCGCGCCATGCCCAAACTGGGGCGCATGCCGTGCCTGGCCAACAATGAGGTGCGCTTGCTGATCAATGGCGACGCCACCTTCAGTGCGATCTTCGAGGCGATTCGCAACGCCAAAACCGCCGTGCTCTTCCAGTTTTTCATCATTCATGACGACGAGCTTGGCAGGCAGTTGCATGCCTTGCTGAAGGAAAAAGCTGCCGAAGGCGTAGACATTCACGTGCTCTACGACCGAATCGGCAGCCACGCCCTGCCCCACCGTTACGTGCAGTCGCTGCGCGACGCCGGGGTCAAAGTCAAAGCGTTCGCCACGCGCAGCGGCTGGCTCAATCGCTTCCAGGTCAATTTCCGTAACCACCGCAAGATCGTGGTGGTGGACGGCATCACCGGGTTTGTCGGCGGGCATAACGTCGGTGATGAATATCTGGGCAAAAAGCCGCCGCTGGCGCCGTGGCGCGATACCCATGTACAGGTCACCGGCCCGGTGGTGGCCTGCCTGCAGGAATCGTTTGCCGAAGATTGGTTCTGGGCCGCCCGCGAACTGCCACCGCTGATCCTGCCGGACGCCTACCCCGAAGACGGCGTGCTCTGCCAATTGCTCGCCAGCGGCCCGGCCGACCCGTACGAAACCTGCTCGCTGTTTTTCGTCGAGGCCATCCATGCGGCGACGGAGCGCGTGTGGATCACCAGCCCGTATTTCGTGCCCGATGAAGCGGTGTTCGCTGCCTTGCGCCTGGCGGTTTTGCGCGGCGTGGATGTGCGCCTGCTGCTGCCGTCGCGGCCCGACCACCGCATTGTGTACGCCGCCTCCAGCCTCTACGCCATCGAAGCGGTGCGCGCCGGGGTGCGGGTGTTCCGCTATAAGCCCGGCTTTCTGCATCAGAAAGTGGTGTTGGTAGACAGTGAAATCAGCGCCATCGGCAGTGCGAATATGGACAACCGTTCGTTCCGGCTGAATTTTGAAGTGATGTTGCTGACAGTGGATGAGGCGTTTGCCAGCCAGGTGGAGCAGATGCTGCTGGCCGACTTCGCCCTGGCCCATGAAGTCAGCCAGGAAGAAAGCCGCGAGACCCGTCGCCTGCAACAACTGGGCATGCGGGTAGCACGTTTGATCTCACCAATTCTCTAACAAACAACGCAGAACAAATGTGGGAGCGGGCTTGCTCGCGAAGGCGGTGTGCCAGAGCCAAATAAGTTGGCTGATCCACCGCTTTCGCGAGCAAGCCCGCTCCCACATTTACATCTTCAGCGTTTTCATAACCGCGTTTCAGCGGTAAATATCTTCCCGCGTCCACGGCAGTTCATGGCTGCCATCGGCATGCGGTTTCACCGCCAATATCTGATGCAAGTTGATCCAACCGCGCGCAAACGCATACGCGCAACCGGCCAAATACAGCCGCCAGATGCGCAACGCTTGCTCCGGCACCATCTTGGCTGCCGCTTCCAGGTTGTCTTCCAGGCGTTCACTCCAATGGTCCAACGTGCGCGCGTAGTGCAGGCGCAGGCTTTCGACGTCGACCACTTCCAGCCCGACTTCGCTGATTTCCGCCGTCATCATCGCCAAGTGCGGCAGTTCGCCGTTGGGGAACACATAGCGCTCGATAAACTCGCCGGCGCCACGGCCCACTGGGCGGCCGTCGGTGTGTTTGGCGGTAATACCGTGGTTCATCACCAGGCCACCTTCACGCACCGCGCCAAACAGGGTTTTGCAGTACTGCGCCAAGTTGGCGTGGCCGACGTGTTCAAACATGCCCACGCTCACCACTTTGTCGAAGCGGCCGTCCTGAGGCAGGTCGCGGTAGTCGAGCAGTTGCAGGTCCACCTGGCCTTCCAGGCCCTCGGCTTTGACGCGTTCCCGGGCCAGCGCCAATTGCTCTTTGCTCAGGGTGATGCCAAACACTTTGACCCCGAACTCGCGCGCGGCAAAACGCGCCAGCCCGCCCCAACCACAGCCTACGTCGAGCAAATACTCGCCTGGCTGCAAACGCAACTTGCGGCACAGATGGCGGAATTTGTCTTGTTGGGCTTGGTCGATGGATTCGCTGCCGGTTTCAAAATAACCGCAGGAGTACGCCATGTCCTGGTCCAGCCATAGCTGGTAGAACTCGTTGGACAGGTCGTAATGGTAGGAAATGGCCGCTGCGTCAGTGGCCTTGTCGTGGATCGAGCGCACCGGACGACTCCCCTCGTCGTCTTCAATCAGGGCGTGACTCAGCTCGTCACATACCCGTATCACTTCGGTGATGGAGCCTTCCAGCTCCAATTTGCCTTCGATGAAGGCTTCGCCCAGTGAGTCGAGCGTTGGATGGGTCAGGCTGGAAACAACCGTGGGGTCCTTCACCACGATGGTCACACTGGGCTCGGGGCCCAAGTTGAATTCATGGCCGTCCCAGAGTCGCAGACGCAGCGGTAGCTTAAGATTCTGTAAGGCCGGTGGAAGTTGCGCGAGCATGAGTAATCCCCCCTTGTTTCAGACGTCTGGTGTGAGGGTAGACCATCCGAAGACAAAGTAGGAGGCTATCGATTTGATAGCGCTGATCTATAGGGCTCGACGCTCGAGCAAACCGTCTTGGATCCACTGTTTCAGCCACGTAACCGCTTGCAGCGCAGCACCCTCTCCATAAGTGACTACTAACTCTGCGCACAGTTCTGAAAAGTTCCAGCCAGTGGTCACCATTCCCGCCAACGCGCAAGCTTCGGCAGGCTCCAGGCTGCGGTAATGGCACAGGTTCTGGTGACGCCACACCAGGCAAATCTGCGCCAGTTCCAGTGCATGGCTGTCGGGGAAATCCGACTGATCCTTACTCGCGCGCCAGATCGCCACGCTGTTGAAATGGCACAGCACCTGCTGCACCGAAGGCACCAGGGTAACCTGCAAACCCGGCCAGTCTTCGGGTGCCAGTTGCGCCATGTCATTCAAGCTCAGCGGCTCACCCTGCGGCGCATCGAATGCGAGGGTAAAAGCCCACTCCAACCGCGCCAGCTCGGCCAGCGGCGCGCTCTGCTCAGCCACCAGATGTTCAACGAGAAAGGCCGGGAACCGCTCGCCCAGCCAACGCAGGCTGTAATGGGCAGACGGATAACGCCGCACATAGGCGTGCGTCAGTAACGCGAATTCATCGTCTCCCAGCCAATACCAGATGGCGCCGAAGTCGTGCCGCAACACTTCCTGCAGTCGGGAGACATAAGCGTTGTGATAAATCGCCAGGCCCGTGCCCACATCGAGCGTCGGCCCGCCCAACAAGGTGGCGGCAAAACCCGTATTGGCCACCGATATTTCGGATAACAGGTGCTGTTCAAAGGCCAGCTGCCAATCGATCAGGCGCATAACGCTCTCCTGGCCAACGCGTTGGCGCCCAGTTCACGGGCCTTGCTCAACTCGGTGAGCAGCTCTTCGAACGGCGGGAAGTGGTCATCACGCTCCAGCAGCGTCGATACCGGCCCCAACAGCTCCAGGGTTTGTTGATAAAGCGCCCACACCGGGTCGCACACCGGGTGGTCATGGGTGTCGACCACGTAGTCGCCGTAATCCATATGCCCCGCCAAATGCAGCTGGCGGATGCTTTCAGGCGGCAGGCTGCGGATAAACGTCCAGGCGTCGAACCCATGGTTACGCGAGCTGACATAGACGTTGTTAACGTCCAGCAACAGCTGGCAACCGGTGAGGTGCGCCAGGGCGTTGAGAAATTCCCATTCGGTGAATTCGTCGGCTTTGGAGCGAACGTAGCTGGAGACGTTTTCCAACACCAGCGGGCGCTGCAACACGTCCTGCACGTGGCGTACACGACCGGCCACGTGGTAGAGGCTTTCTTCGGTGTAGGGCAGCGGCAGCAAATCGTGCAGCTGGTGCGCACTGCCGCGGCTCCAGCACAGGTGATCGGAAATCCACGCAGGCTGAATACGCTCGGCAAGCTGTTTGATGTGTTTCAGGTAATCGGTATCGAGGGCATGCGGGCCACCGATGGACAGGGACACACCGTGCATCACCAAGGGATAGCGCTCGGCTATCGCGTCCAGGTAATACAAAGCTTTGCCGCCCTGCACCAGATAATTCTCGGAGATCACTTCAAACCAATCCACGGCTGGCGATTGTTCAAGGATCTGCTGGTAATACTCACTGCGTAAACCCAGGCCGTAACCCAGACTTGGAAGGGAAGTGGACATCAGACACTCCTGGGCAAAGTGTCCGCAGCGGTGGGGGGCATCCGCTGCGGGTGCACTGGGTTGCCGGTTATTCGCCGACGGTGCCACCTTTCTGATCGCACATGGCTTTGCTCATGGAGAGGAAGCCCTGGCCTTTGCAAGAACCCTGACCTTTGCACGCGTGGTCCTTGGTTTTGCAGTCGTTCTGGCCTTTGCAGGCGTTGACGCCATAGCAATGCACAGCGGTATCAGCTGCTTGAGCCTGGGTGACAACGCCAGCAAACATAGTGGCGGCGGCCATCGCGAGGGCGGCACCAGCAGCAGCGGATTTAATATTCATTTTTGTATACCTCATGATCGTTATGGGAGTCGGTCCAAACGGATTGTTCAGTCTCGACATACCACTAGAGTGAGGTCCCTTATCGGCGTTACAGCCGTGTGCAAATATTTCTAAAATTATTCGTCGAGCTTCAAAAGCGGCTCCTGAAAGCGCAGCAAACGCCCGGCGTTGCCCAGTACCAGCAAGGTGCTGAGGTTATGCAACACCGCTGCAATCATGGCGCCCGCCGCGCCCAGCCAGCCAAACGCCGCGAACACTACGATGGCCAGCGTCCAGCCTAAACCGATGATCACATTGACCTGCAACGTGTGCCGGCACTGGCGACTCAAGCGCACACAGGTGCCCAGGCGGCGCAGGTCGCTGCCGATCAACACCACATCCGCCGAGGCGAGTGCGATGTCCGCCCCGCCCGCCCCCATCGCCACGCCGACCACGCCCGCCTTGAGCGCCAGCGAGTCGTTGATGCCGTCACCCACCACCATCGGCCGGAAGCCGCTGCCGATTTCCCCCAGCACGCGGTTGAGCTTGTCTTCCGGCAGTGCCTGGGCTTCGACGTCGCTGATGCCCACGTCCAGCGCCAGGCTGTCCGCAACGCTTTGCCGGTCGCCAGTCAGTAACAGTTGGCGACCCAGGCCCAAGTCCCGTAGTTCTTGCAGTGCCTGACGCGCCTCAGGCTTGACGCTGTCGGCGAGTAACAGCCAGGCGAGGAATTGCCCGTCCAACGCCAGCCCGGCAATCGGGCCATCGTGGTCAGGCACCTCAGTGGTCACGATGCCCAATTGCTCGAACAACTCCGGGCGCCCCAAGGCCGCCTCGCCCTGCTCGGTTTGCGCTACAACACCCAGGCCCTGGCGTTCGCGAATATCCGTGAGCACCCGCATCTGTTCCTGCGTCGCCAACCCCGCCAACGCTCGGCTGACCGGGTGGCTGCTGGCCGAGCCGAGGCTGGCCGCCAGGTTCAGCAACGCTTGCCGATCCGGCGCCGTGGTGTCGATGGACTGCAAACGCAACGTGCCAAAGGTCAACGTACCGGTCTTGTCGACCACCAACGAGGTCAGGTCCGCCAGCTCTTCGAGGAACGCCGAGCTGCGAATCAAAATCCCGTGGCGCGCCGCCACCGCAATCCCGGCAATCGCCGTGGCCGGCGCCGACAGCACCAAGGCACACGGGCACGCTGCAACCAACACGGCCAACATCGCCTGGGCGTCATGGGTCACAAACCACGTCACCGCCGCCAGCAGCAACACCAGCACCATATAGCTGCCGGCGTAACGCTCCAGCAGCCGCGTGATCGGCGGCTTGGAACGCTCGGCGTTTTGCATCAGCGCAATGACTTTGCCCAACGTCGATTCATTACCCGTGCGCGTCACTTCAAGGCGCAGCAAGCCATCAAGGTTGATGGCGCCACCAAACACCTGCACACCGACGCTGGCTTCCAGCGGCACCGACTCACCGGTGATCGGCGCCGTGTCCAGGCTCGCCTGGCCCGACAGCACCACGCCATCGGCCGGCACGCGGTCGCCGGCGCGCACTTCAACGATATCGCCGGTGTTCAGCGTGCCGTTATCCACTTCCACGATGCTGCCGTCGGCCTGCACCAACCGCGCGTGGCTGCGGGTCAGTTTGCCCAGGGCATGAATCGCTTCCTGCGAGCCGATCACGCTGCGCTCTTCCAGTACATGGCCGAAAATCATGATGATCGGCAGCAACGCGGCGGTCAGCAGGTCGCCCGTGGCCCACGCGCCAATCATCGCCAGCGCGATCAATTGGTCGGTGATGCCATGCAGGCTCGGGTAACGCAGGCTGTACCAGGCCGAGCGCATCACCGGCACGGCCACCAGCAAGGAGGCGACGCCGAGCAGCAATTGGCTCACGCCGTTCTGGTCCGGCGCCAGCCAGCGCCACACCAAGCCCAATACCAGCAAGCCCAGCGCCAACATGGCCAGGGTCAGTTGCCGGGCAGCACTGCGCTGCTCGGCGGAGGTCAGCATAGGCGCGCTCATTGTTCGGCTCCCTGGATGATCAAACGGGAGTCGTCTTTAGGATCGACCGTGGTCACGGAACCGGCCTGGCCGAGAATCTTCGGCATACGCTCGCGGTACAGGCGCAGCAGCAAACCCGGGTCTTTGACCTGGGCCAAGCTTGCGACGGTGGCGGTTTGCGCCTGGGCATTGGCCAGGCGTTCACTGGCCTGGGCGTGGGCGACTTGCACCAGCCGGTCAGCCTCTTGGTTAGCACTTTGGGTGAGTTTTTCGGCCTCGGTGCGCGCATTCGCCACGGCTTTATCGGCCTGCTGGCTGGCCGTCAGCACGGCGTTGAACGCATTTACCGCGGGGCCCGGCAGGCTCGACTGCACGTCGACTCGGGTCACTTCGATGCCCAGCCCCAAACCGGTGGAGGCCAACGCCACCAGGCGCTTGTTGATGCCTTGCACCAGATCCCCGCGCAACCGCTCACGGCGCTCGGCGGCGCCGTTGTCGCTGCCGATCAGTTCAGGGCGCGCCACCAGAATAGTGTCCAGATCGCGCGCGGCCGCCAGGGCCACGGCGCTGCGCGTCACCAAGCGATCCAACGCCGGCAGCACGTGCTCGCCTTGCAGCACAAACGCGTAGGGTTCGGTGACCTTGTAGAACACCCGCACATCCAGCTGCACCACACCCGCATCGCCGGTCAGCAAGTAACCGGAACCTGCCAGCGCATCACTCAATGGCGTGGCAAAACTGGCCACGCGGTCGGCCTGAATCGCGGTATCAGAGCGCAACAGGTTCTCCACCCGGCGCTCAATCACCCGGTCGGCGGCCGGCAGCAATACCACCTGCTCGAACGGCTGCGGCCACGCCAGCAACAACCCGGCATTTTGAATTCGGTCGAGCGCGCCGAAGTGCAACACCACCGCACGGTTCTGCGGGTCGATCTGGCGCACATTGGAAAACGCCCAGGCCAACGCCGCCAACACCGTCACCGCGTACAGCGCCAGGAAGGTCAGGCGCCCGGCCTGGATCCACGGGCTGTCCGGGCTGTCACGCTCACTCATGGCTGAACATCCTTCGGCCCGTCCACCAGTGCGCGAAACGGCGCGGCATCGGTGCGCAGGATGATTTTGGTGCCCGGCGTGACCACCGTGCCCAAGGTGTCCAGCGAGCGCAGCAAGTTATACAGCTGCGGATTACCGGCGTAGGCACGGCCATAAATCTGCGCCGCCTCGACCCGCGACTGCGCCTCGATATCGGCGGCTTTCACGGTGGCGTCGGCCTGCACAATGCGCGCATCACGTTCGGCGGCGGAGCGAATCTGCGCCGCTTCACGCTTGCCCACGGCGGTGCGTTCGGTGGCGATGGTTTCACGCTCGGCGCGCATGCGGTCGACGGTGGCGGTGAGGGTCACCGACGGCAGGGTCAGGCGTTCAACGCCGACTTGCGCCACGCGCACGCCATAGGTAGTGAGCAATTGTTGATCAATCTGCTGGCGCAGCTGCGCCTCAAAGTCGGCGATGCGCACTTGGCTGGCGTCGGTGTTGATCAGGCTGGACAGGTCAAAGCTCGCCGCGGTGGTTTCCAGCGCCGAGCCGACGAAGGTGCGGATCTGCCGCGCCGCTTCATCCGGCTGGTTCTGCACCGCACGCATAAAGCGCTGCACGTTGTCGGCATCGCCCTGCACCTGCCACGCCACGTAGGCCTGCACGATGATCCGCAGGCCATCGCGGGTGCCCACATCCTGCAAACCGCTGGAGGTGGTGCGCAGGCGCAGGTCCACCGGGATCGCCGCTTCGAACGGCGCTGGCCAGCGCCAGCCCAGGCCCGGTTCCAGCAGCACCCGCGACGGGTTGCCGAACCGCGTAATCACCGTGGCTTCGCCGGAACGCACTTGCACCAGGCTGGCAGCCGCTACCGCAAACAGCACCAGCAACACCGCCCAGGCCATGCGCCGCCAAGGGAACGGGCCAGCGGCTTGCTCATCAGCGTGATGGTGATGGTGGTGGCCGTGATGATGACCGTGATCGTGAGAATGAGCGCTCAACAGACAGACTCCTTATTGAACGGCTTTACGCGGCGCCATGGGGTCGGCCGGCAAAGTAAAAGAACGCAGATCAATCGTCGGTGCGCCATCGGCGCCCAGGCGGTGATCCAGAATGAGCAGCTTGGCGTGGGCCAGGCCTTGGCTGAGTTGGCCGAGGTACTGTTCCAGCACAAAGGCTTTGCCAGCGGCGGCGTAGGCTTTTTGTTCGGCACTGAAGCGCAGGTCGGCCGCTTGGGCACCGGCATTCACTTCGCGCGCGGTGGCCAGGGCCTGGTCGCGGGCGGTGCTGGCTTGCAGCAAGGCCTGGTTGGTCTGCTCGCTGGCGGCACCGCGCTCGCGGGAGATCAGCGCCTGGGCGCCGATCTGCGCCGCCTGTACGCCGTGGTAGGCATTGGCGGCGCCGGCGGGTGGGTGAATCGCTTCCACCACGGTGGCCAAAATTTCCACGCCGCTGTCGAGCTTTTGCAGGTCGGCCTGCACCGAACGGCCGATTTCGTCGGCCAGTTGGGTGCGTTGCTCGCCGAGCAATTCGTCGAGGGTGCGCGAGGCAAAATCGTGAACCAGAATGCGGCTGGCGGTGCTACGGATCAGCGTCGGCACATCCGCACTGTTATAGGTGGCGGCCAGCGCAGCCTGATCAGTCAGGCCAATGCGATAGACGAAACGCACGTCCATATTGACGATCTGGAAGCTCTGTTTGTCGCCGCTGCTGCTGGCGATCACCTGGGATTTGTCATTCACATGGCTGGCGTCCCACAACCGGTTGGCAATCGTCGGCGCCGGGCCTTCCGCAGGTGCCAGCTCCGGTGTGGCGGCTTCGCTGACACTGGTAGCCAGTTCATGCACCACACCGTTTTCCACTGTGATGACGCGGCCTAACGGCCAGGGCAATCCGGCATGCAGGCCCGGGCCGAAGACTTCGACCGGTTTGCCAAAGCGTTCATAAATGCCACGGCCTTGCAGGGGCACTTCGTGCACGCCGGTCAGCGCCCAGCCGACCGCCAGCACCACCAACAGCACCGGCAGGAATGCACGGCGCATGTAGGTAAACGCCCAGATCTGGCGCAGGTCGATGCCGAAGCGGTTGTGCAACTCGTGCTGCAGCGCCAGCAAGGGTTGTGGCGGCCAACGCAACAGCCCGGCGATAAAGCTTTGCGCCATCAAACGTGGTTCGAGACGCGGCTGGCGTGGGCTGAACAGCGAGAGTACAGCCCGCAGTAAAAACTCCACCGCGACCAGCCCCGGCAGCAGGCCGATCAACACGGCCAAGCGCAACGGCCATACCGATTCCGCGCCGGCAAACAGCAGGCAGATCGCGCTGCCCACCAGGCAGGCAATCGCCACCCGGCTCAGTTGCGCCAGCGGTGAAGCTTCCGGCCATTGCGCCGCCGTTTCCTGCGCCAAGCGGCGCTCGAACACCAGCAAGCCAAAGGCCAATGCCAACCCCAGCGCGGCACCGATGCTTGCCGATTGCCCCACCGGCGCGGCGGGCAACGCCAGGTTCCAGAATTCGACGATGCTGACCAACGCCAACAACGACCAACCGCCCAGCCACAGCACCGGGGCGCCAATCTGCGCCAACAGGCCACTGCCGAAACGCCCGAGCAGGCGCGCGTACCAACCGGCCTCTTCAACCGGCAGTTCGATCACTTCAGCCGTCGGTTCCTCCAGCGCCTGGGCGCGCCAATCCGCGACCCACCACGCCGACTGCAACCCGGCCACCAGCACCCACAAAGCCGACGCGCAGTTGATCAGCACCACCGGCCAGATCGACAGCGGCGCAAACAGGGCGACAAACAACGCCAGCACCCAACCGCAAACGGCCAGGGCCGTCAGGCTGATGCCGGCCTGGCGCAATCGACGGGCATGAAACAGCCCCTGCTGAAAACGCGGCAGGCCTTCAACCGAAGCGCCGTCAGCTTCTAGATCCACTTGCATCCACTCAACGCCCGCTTGTACACAATTCGTTACGATATAACACGCAGCGTGAAATTTTTGTTCGAAAACACCACAGACACCCTGTGGGACATTCAGTCTCCGGCGCCTGCAAGACCGTGATTAAACCCCCATAAACACGAGCCATCACTGGTGCAGTCGCAGATTAATCGGCACACTCCAAACAGTTTTTCGCGGGTCCACGGACAAGGAAGCGTCACCTCCCATGATTTCGATCTATCAGCTCAAGCCGCGTTTTCAAAACCTGCTGCGCCCCCTTGTGCAGCGCCTCTACGACAACGGCACCACCGCCAACCAAATTACCGTGCTGGCCGGCGTGGTTTCCCTGCTGGTCGGCCTGCTGATTGCCTGCTTTGCCCAACACCTCTGGCTGTTTGCGCTGATCCCGTTGTGGATGATCCTGCGCATGGCCCTCAACGCCATCGACGGCATGCTCGCCCGGGAATTCGGCCAGCAGTCGCGCCTGGGCGCCTACCTCAATGAACTGTGCGATGTGATCGCCGACAGCGCGCTGATCCTGCCGTTTGCGCTGATTCCCGGTGTGAGCCTGGCGCCGGTGCTGCTGGTCACGTTGCTGGCGGTATTCAGCGAATACGCCGGTGTGCTTGGGCCGATGGTCGGTGCGTCACGGCGCTATGACGGGCCGATGGGCAAGAGTGATCGCGCGTTTGTACTCGGCGTGTTGGCCACCGGCGTGGCGCTGGGCTGGCTCGGCGCGGGCTGGGTCGACACGGTGATGTGGCTGGTTGCCGCCCTGCTCGCCTACACCTTGGTCAACCGTGTGCGCCAAGGTCTTAAAGAAACGACTTCCCCTTCTGCATAAGGAATTTGCGATGCGCGAACAGCAAGAGCACACCTTCAGTACCCATGATGGCGTCGAGCTTTTCTACCGGCACTGGCCGGCCACCGCACCGCTGGGCGATGAGCCGCGCAAGGCGATCCTGCTGTTTCATCGCGGCCACGAGCATTCGGGGCGCATTGCCCACTTGGTCGACGAACTGGACCTGCCGCACTTCGACTTCTTCGCCTGGGACGCTCGTGGCCACGGCCAGTCGCCCGGCGCGCGCGGGGACAGCCCAAGCTTCGCCACCAGTGCCCGCGACGTGCAGACCTTTCGCGACCACATTGGCGCCACTTACGGCATTGAAGAAGAAAACTGCGCGGTGATCGCCCAAAGCGTTGGCGCGGTGATCGCCGCCACGTGGGTGCACGACTACGCGCCGAAAATCCGCGCGTTGGTGCTCGCCTCTCCGGCGTTCAAGGTCAAGCTCTACGTGCCGTTCGCTCGGCCAGGCCTGGCGCTGATGCGCACGTTTCGCGGCAACTTTTTCGTTAACAGTTACGTCAAGGCCAAGTTCCTCAGCCATGACCCAGAGCGCGTCGCGTCCTACGACAGCGACCCGCTGATCACCAAGGCGATCTCGGTGAATGTGCTGCTCGGCCTGTACGAAGCTGCCGACCGTGTTGTAGCCGATGCCCAGGCAATCCAGGTGCCGACCCAGCTGCTGATCTCCGGCTCCGACTTTGTGGTGCACCGCAAACCCCAGCAGCAATTTTTCGACCGCCTGGGCAGCCTGAAAAAAGAACTGCACATCCTGCCCGGCTTCTTCCACGACACCCTCGGTGAACGCGACCGCGCCGTGGCCGTGAGCAGCGCCAAGCGCTTTATCCTGCAGAATTTCGAATACCCGCTGGACCGTGCCTCTTTACTGGATGCCGACACACTCGGCGCCACCTGCGCCGAGTCCGAATCCCTGGCCGCGCCGCTGCCGCGCAACTCGCTGCGCGACCTGTACTGGCGCATGACCCGCGCCAGCATGGGCCTGGGCAAGAACCTCTCGGACGGGGTGAAACTGGGCTTCGACACCGGCTTCGACTCCGGCAGTACCCTCGATTACGTGTACCGCAACAAGCCCACCGGCAAGGGCGGGTTGGGGCGGATGATCGACACCAACTACCTCAACTCCATCGGTTGGCGCGGCATTCGCCAGCGCAAGCTGAACGTCGAAGAACTGCTGCGCCTGGCCATGGCCACGTTACGCAACGATGATCGCGAAGTGCGCATTGTCGACATCGCTGCGGGCCACGGCCGCTACATTCTCGAAGCCTTGCAGGGCGTGTCGCCGTTGCCGGAGTCGATCCTGCTGCGCGACTACAGCGACATCAACGTACGCGACGGTGGCGCACTGATTCGCGAAAAAGGCCTGGGGGATATCGCGCAGTTCGTCAAAGGTGATGCGTTTGATCGAGCGGATTTGGCGGCGCTGGAACCCAAGCCGACCTTGGCGGTGGTGTCCGGGCTGTATGAGTTGTTTGCCGATAACGCCATGGTCGGCGGTTCGTTGGCCGGCCTTGCCGAAGCGGTGGAGCCGGGCGGCTACTTGGTCTACACCGGCCAGCCATGGCACCCGCAGTTGGAACTGATCGCCCGCGCATTGACCAGCCACCGCCAGGGCCAGGCCTGGGTGATGCGCCGGCGCAGCCAGGCGGAAATGGATCAACTGGTGGAAGCAGCCGGCTTCCGCAAGATCACCCAGCGTGTGGATGAGTGGGGCATTTTCACCGTGTCCCTGGCACAGAAGATCTAAACATGCGCGAACCCGGTTTATTGAAACCCGCCGTCCTGTGGCTGTTGCTGTTGGCGCCGCTGTTTTTCAGCACCTACGGCTTCGCCACCTGGGTCACCAGCCAACGCAGCGACGTCGGCACGCTGGTGTTCGGTTGGGAAACCCATATGCCGTTCTGGGCCTGGACCATCGTGCCCTACTGGTCCATCGACGTGCTCTACGGCTTTTCCCTGCTGCTGCCCAATAGCCGCCATGAACTGAAACAACACGCGCTGCGCCTGCTGTCCGCACAGGTGATCGCCGTGAGCTGCTTCCTGATCTGGCCGCTGCGCTTCACGTTTGAGCGGCCAGAACTGGACGGCGTGTTCGGCTGGCTGTTTGCCGTGCTGGCGGGCTTCGACAAGCCGTTCAACCAAGCACCGTCTCTGCATATCGCATTGCTGGTGATCCTGTGGGTCATGTACCAGCGCCACACCCAAGGCTTTTGGCGCTGGGTAGTGCACGGCTGGTTCGCGTTGATCGGTATTTCGGTGCTGACCACTTATCAACATCACTTTATCGACTTACCCACAGGCGCCCTCGCCGGCTGGTTATGCGTATGGCTATGGCCGCTGGAACACCCAAGCCCGCTGCTGAATGCGCGGCTTACGCGGGATCGAAAACGCTGGCGGCTGGGCGTGCGTTACGGCCTGGGCGCCTTGGCCTTGTTGGTTCTCGCTTTGGTGCTCGGCGGTGGGTGGCTGTGGCTGCTGTGGCCGGCGGTTTCCCTGGGGTTGATCAAGGCCAATTACTTCGTGCTCGGCGCACCGGGGTTTCAGAAACGCGCCGATGGCACGCTGACGCCGGCTGCGCGCTGGTTGTATGCGCCCTACTTGGCGGCGGCGTGGCTCAACTCACGCCTGTGGACACGCAAACATCCGCAGCCAGACCTGATTGTGGATAACGTCTGGCTCGGACGAATTCCCACGACCAGCGAGCAAGGTTCATTCAAGGCCATCGTCGATCTGTGCGCCGAATTGCCGATTAATCCACAGGGCCGTGCTTATGAATGCGTCCCCGTGCTGGACCTGATCACTCCTACACCCGTCGAATGCCTGCAAGCCGCGCAGGCCATTGAACGCTTGCGTGCTAACGGGCCGTTACTGGTGTGTTGCGCCCTTGGTTACTCACGCAGCGCCACCGCCGTCGCTGCCTGGCTGCTGCACACCCAGCGCGCCGCGACGGTCGATGCGGCACTGGCTATTATTCGTACAACGCGGACCCAGGTGGTCCTGCATCCCGCTCACCGTGAAGCGTTGGAGGGTTTAGCCCATGCCCGCTGATATGGAACTGCAAGTGGTCGCCAGCCTGCTGCGTCGCGGCCGGTCGCTGGACCAGTTATCCACAGGCCTGACGCTGCTCGGCGTGTTATTCGGCCTGGCTCAATTGCTGTTGGCGAGCATTTCGCCGATCTGCCTGCTGCTCAGCCTGTGGATGATTATCCTCGGGCTGCTGCAAAAGTACTGGGCGCTGCGCGTAGCCTTCGATGCTGATTTATTCGCCCTGCTGGCGCGCGATACCGAGCGCACCCCGGACCTCGACCAAGCCCTGCAAACCCTTGGCCTGCAGTCGGCAAAACGGGTCGGCCGGCCGTGGACCGAACGCCGTCGCGGCGCCCTCAAACTGCTGCGCAAGCAAGCCTGGCTGTTGGGCGCGCAAGTGCTGCTGACGCTGGCCGTGATCCTCGCCAGCCCTTGGCTACCTTTCGCCGGATAAGGAATCCCCATGTTCGAACCCGTGGTTGCCACCCTGATTACCTCAATGGCCCGCACCGTCACCGGCGCCCGTAGCCTGTGGCTGGGTTGCGCGCCGGTGCCGGTGCAACGCATCTATTTTGCCAACCACAGCAGCCACGGCGATTTCGTGCTGGTGTGGGCGTCGTTGCCGCAGAACCTGCGCAAGTTCACGCGCCCGGTGGCTGGCAGCGATTACTGGAACAAAAGCGCGCTGCGCCGCTACATCATCAACCGCGTGTTCAACGGCGTGCTGATTGATCGAGAACGCAAAGACCCTGTGGATAACCCTTTGCAGCCCATGCTCGCGGCGTTGGAAGGCGGCGACTCGCTGATCATCTTCCCCGAAGGCACGCGCAATCTCGAAGACGGCTTGCTGCCCTTCAAGAGCGGCTTGTATCACCTGGCAAAAAGTTACCCACAGGCCGAACTGATTCCGGTGTGGATAGCCAACCTCAACCGAGTCATGCCCAAGGGCCGCGTACTGCCCCTGCCTTTGTTGTGCACCACCAGCTTCGGCGCGCCACTGCAGTTGGAAGACGGCGAAGACAAAGCCGCCTTCCTCGCCCGCACCCGCGACGCCCTGCTCGCCCTCGCCCCGGAGCATGTCTGACATGGATAGCCAAACCCTGATGTTGTTCGGCGGCATCGGCGCCATCCTGGTACTCGCCTCGCTGATCGGCCTGATCCTCAAGCTGCGCACCCGTGGCACGCCGAATGCGGTGGTCGACAACCTCAATGCCCGCATCAACGCCTGGTGGGTGATGGTCGTCGTCATCGGCATCGCCTTCTGGCTCGGCACCGGCGCGGTGATCCTGCTGTTCTATGCGGTGTCGTTCTACGCCCTGCGCGAATTCCTCACCCTCACCCCGACCCGCCGCAGCGACTACCCGGCGCTGGTGGCCGCGTTCTACTTGGCATTGCCGCTGCAATATCTGCTGATCTACTCCGATTGGTACGGGCTGTTTTCAATCTTTATCCCGGTGTACGTGTTCCTGCTGCTGCCGATCCTCGCGTCGCTGGGCGGCGACAGCACGCACTTCCTGGAGCGCGCATCGAAGGTGCAATGGGGCCTGATGATCGCGGTGTTCTGCGTGTCTTTCGTACCGGCCCTGCTGACCCTCGACATCCCCGGCTACGAGGGCCGCAACCTGTTGCTGATTGCCTACTTGGTGATCGTGGTGCAACTGTCGGACGTGCTGCAGTACGTGTGCGGCAAGCTGTTCGGCAAACACAAGATCGCGCCCAACCTGTCGCCGTCCAAAACCGTCGAAGGCTTTGTCGGCGGGATTCTGCTGTCATCCCTGATCGGCGCAGCGCTGTGGTGGACCACGCCGTTCAACCCCTGGCAGTCGTTCTTGATCGCGCTATTGATCAACCTGCTCGGGTTTGCCGGCGGGATTGTGATGTCGGCAATCAAGCGTGACCGGGGCGTGAAAGATTGGGGCCACATGATCGAAGGCCACGGCGGGATGCTGGACCGGCTGGATTCGGTGTGTTTTGCCGCGCCGATTTTCTTTCACCTTGTTCGCTACTGGTGGACCTGAGAAATACCACCTCAAGCTCAACGTGGATCAACTGTGGGAGCTGGCTTGCCTGCGATGGCGGTCGGTCAGCAACCCATTTGTTGACTGATACACCGCCATCGCAGGCAAGCCAGCTCCCACAGTGGTTTTGCGGTGTTTTCGAGAGTGCGGCAAAGTCTGAAACCGCCGCTCCTACTTCACGCGTCTCTTTCTTTCGCAGGACATTTCCGAGAGAATCCCAGCCGCTTGTTGACGATCGTTCCCACGCTCTGCGTGGGAATGCATCCTGTGACGCTCCGCGTCACGGCTTTCTGAGTAAACGCAGAGCGTCCTCGGCGGCATTCCCACGCGGAGCGTGGGAACGATCAGCCAGCTCCCACATTGGTTTTGTGGGGTTTTGAAGTGCTCAGCCTGGCAAATGCCCCAGGGGCAAGGCGCCTGGGGTTTTCACGGTCTGGATCGCGAAGTTGCTGCGGATATCTCTCACGCCCGGCAGCTTTAACAGGCTGCCGGTGACAAACCGTTCATACCCACGCAAATCCGGCACCACCACCTGCAATAGAAAATCCGACTCGCCCGACACCAGAAATGCCGAGATCACTTCGGGCAGTGCGGTCACCGCTTCGCGAAAGGCATTGGCCTCGGTGTCGTTATGCCGCTCAACCTTCACGCCGACGAACACCATCATGCCCAAGCCCACTTCATCGCGGTCCAGCGTCGCCTGGTAGCCGCGAATTACCCCGGCTTCTTCCAGCAGGCGCACGCGCCGCAAACACGGTGAGGCAGACAGGCCGATCTCATCCGCCAGTTGCACATTGCTCAGGCGACCGTCGCGTTGCAAGGCTTCAAGAATCTTGCGGTCAAAGGCGTCAAGTTTGAGAGTTGGCATAAGTGAATGGTCACAGGCTTGAATAATGGCAGATAGTGCCAAGACTAAACGCTTTTATGGCTGACTACGCAAGCACCTGCCCCGCCCTTGCGCCCTAGAATTGGCCGACACATCTAGGGGGTTTGAACATGACGGAGCTCTGGGTATTTCTGGTGGCCCTTTCGGTAGCGTATCTACTGCCGGGGCCAGACATGATCCTGTTGCTGCAAACCGGCGCACGCCAGGGCAAGGCGTTGGCGCTGACCACGGCCATCGGCTTGGGGCTCGCGCGGGCATGCCACGTGGCGTTGGCAGGCATGGGGCTGGCGACCTTGTTCAAGGTGGCGCCGTGGACGTTCGATGCAGTGCGACTGGGCGGTGCGGCCTATCTGTTATGGCTGGGTGTGCAGTGTCTGCGCGCGAATATGTTGCCGGCGCTCGACGCAAACCCCGGCGCCCCGCCCGCCCATGCCTGGCGCGCGGCCTTCCAACGCGGCCTGCTGACTAATCTGCTCAACCCCAAGGCCTTGCTGTTCTGCTCGGTGCTGCTGCCGCAGTTCATCAATCCGCTTGCCGGCCCGGTGGCGGCGCAGTTCGCGTTGTTGGGGGTGATTTTGGTGAGTGTGGGTTTCGCGTTCGACTGTTGCTACGCCCTGGCCGGCGCCCGCATCGGCCACTGGCTGGCGCGCAATCGCTCGGCGCAGCGTGTACAACAATGGTTATTCGGCAGTCTTTTGATCGGTTTTGCGGTGCGTCTCACCTTTGTGCAACACGCCTGAGCGCGTGTGGTGTATCCACGTCATCTTTTGTATCAAAGACGCGTGTAAGATACGCCGCACTTAGCCAGGGATGCTCACCATGTTCGATTCGTTGAAAGCGACCAGTCGCCGTTTTCTCGGCCTGTTAACCACTGTGGTGAGTGCCCTGCTCGGCCAATGGCAACCGCCATTCTGGCTGCGCGCCATCGGCCACGGCCTGGCGAACCTGGGCCGCAAGGCTCGCGCCTACCCACGCCAGGCCGGCGCCGGGGTGTTAGGCCTGGTGTTGCTGGCCGCTGCCGGCTTCTATGGCTGGCACTGGTATTCGAACCTGCCGCAGCCGCACACTGTCGGTTATTCGCTGCACAAACCAAACCTGACGGATTACACCCAGCAACCGCCGGTTGTGGATAACTTGCAGGTGCGTTTCGCCGAGTCTGTGGCCCCGTTGGCGGCGATTGGCAAACCGGTAACCGAAGGCATTACCCTCAAACCGACCGTGGCAGGTGCGTGGCGCTGGTCCGATGACCGCACTTTACTGTTCGTGCCAGAAAAAGACTGGCCGATAGACGCCCACTACACGCTGGACCTGGCAAAGAAAAGCCTCCTGGCCGACGGCGTGTTGCTCAGCCAGTACAGCAGCCAGTTTTCCACCCAACCGTTCCGCGCCACCCTGGCGCACAACGAGCTGTATCAAGACCCGTCCAACCCGACGCTGAAGCAACTGGTCGCGACCTTCCACTTTTCCCACCCGGTCGATGAAGACAACCTGCGCAAGCGCGTGTCCGTAACCCTCGGCAAAGGCCTGGCCTACCGCGACGCTCAGCTACCCAACCGCCCGGAAGTCACCTTCGACGACTCCAAGCTCAACGCTTACGTACGCTCGGCCGCCCTGGCCACGCCGCTGGAAAGCTCGCCGGTCAGCGCCAAGCTCGATGAAGGCATCAAGGCCCGCGACGGCGGCAATGCCAGCACCGCGCCGCTGGTGGCGGAAGTCACCGTGCCCGGTCGTTATCGCCTGACCTTCACCGGCGCCGAAGTCAGCTTTGTCGACAATGAACGCGGTGAGCCGGAACCCGTGCTGATGTTCAGCAGCTCCAGCGCCGTAGCCGATGACACCATCGCCGGTAAGGTCCAGGCCTGGCTGCTGCCGGAAAAAGCCCAGGACGACACCCGTCCCTATAACAGCAACGATATCAATGACGCCCTGCTCGCCCGCAGCACCAAGGTCAACCTGACTCACGTGCCCAGCGTCGAGCCGCTGAACACCCTGCACGCCTTCAAATTCAAGGCCCCGGCCGGCCGCGCGCTGTATGTGCGCGTGCCCGCCAACCTGGAAGCCATCGGCGGCTATCTGGCGAAAAACCCTACAGCCTCTTTGATCAGCATGCCGGCGTATCCGCGCACCTTGCAGTTCCTGTCTGACGGCGCCTTGCTCAGCCTCAATGGCGAAAAACGCCTGGGCTTCATGGCCCGTGGCGTGCCCGGCGCTCACGTGGAAATCGCCCGCCTGCTGCCCAACCAACTGCAACACCTGGTGGACCAGAGCAGCGGCAGTTTTGCCCGGCCGAATTTCGGCAATGAATACTTTGATCGGATGGTCGAGCGTCAGTCGCTGGATATTGCGTTGGCGTCCAATGACCCGGCGAAAACCGTGTACGACAACGTTGACCTGAGCCACTACCTCACCGCCAACGGCGGGCGTCGCGGTATTTTCGTGCTCAAGCTCAGCCCGCAGGATGAACCGGCCGAGCGCACCTTCGAGTACGACCGCAGCAGCACCAGCGACCTGCGGTTTATCGTGGTTACAGATCTGGGCATCATCGCCAAACGCTCCAGCGACGGTAGCCATGATGTGTATGTGCAGTCCATCGGCAACGGTTCGCCGGTGGCCGATGCGCAGGTCGACATCATTGGTCGCAATGGCCTGCCGGTCAGCAGTGGCCGCACCGATGCCGAAGGCCACGCGCATTTCGCCAAGCTGGATGAACTGCGCCGTGAGAAAACGCCGCTGATGTATGTGGTCACTCGCGGTAATGACCAATCCTTCTTGCCGATTGCCCGTCAGTCCCAGCAGCTGGATTTGTCGCGCTTCGATGTAGGCGGCCTGGAAGAGGACGGCGCGATTGATCGCCTCAGCGCCTACCTGTTCACCGACCGCGGCCTCTATCGCCCGGGCGAAACCGCGCACTTGGGCATGATCGTGCGCAGCGGCAACTGGCAAGGCGCCCTGCAAGGCCTGCCGGTGGAGCTGCAAATTACCGACCCACGCGGCCTGGAAGTGATTCGCCAACCGCTGAAACTGTCCACCAGCGGTTTTGAAACCTTTGATTTCCCCAGCAGCGAAGTCGCCCCCGCAGGCGACTACACCGCGACCTTGCAGCTGATTGGCCAGAAAAACACCCGCACCGACTTGGGCAGTGTCAGCTTCAAGGTGCGTGACTTCGAGCCGGACCGCATGAAGGTCAGCCTGAGCCTGCACGACACGCCCGTGTTGGGCTGGATTCCACCGGACCAGGTGGTGGCCAAAGTCACCGCCATGCACCTGTTCGGCGCCCCGGCGTCCGGCCGTCGCGTCACCGCCAAAATGTCCCTGAGCCCGACGCTCGCGGCCTTTGACCGTTACCCCGATTACCGCTTCCGCCTCAACGATTCATTGGAAGACGCCAGCACCGAAGACCTCGCCGAAACCACTGTCGACGACGACGGCCAGGCCGTGCTCGACCTCAACCTTCAGCGCTTCGCCAACAGCACCTATCGCCTGCAGGTGACGACCCAGGTGTTCGAGGCCGAAGGCGGTCGTAACGTGGCGGCGCAAAGTGCGCTGCTGGTGTCGTCCGCGCCGTATCTGGTCGGTGTGAAAAGTCAGGATTCGCTGTCGTACGTCGCCAAGGACGCCCCGCGTCAGGTGCAATGGCTGGCCGTCGCGCCGGACCTTACGCCACTGGCAGTGGACGGCCTGACCAGCGAAGTGGTCGAGCACCGTTATGTGTCGGTGCTGGTGAAACAGTCCAACGGCACCTACAAATACGAGTCGCGCATCAAGAACATCAGCCAACCCGCCTCACCCCTGACGATGACTAAGGACGGCGCCAAGCAGGCCCTGAACACCGGCACACCGGGCGATTTCACCCTGCAACTCAAAGATGCCAACGGCAACCTGCTCAACCAGATCGACTACAGCGTGGCCGGGCGTGGCAACACCTCGCGGTCCCTGGAGCGTAATGCCGAGCTGCAACTGCGCCTGGATAAACGCAGCTATGCCACCGGTGATGAGATTGCGATCAGCATTCGCGCGCCTTACACCGGCGCCGGCTTGATCACCATCGAGCGTGACAAGGTCTACACCCAGCAGTGGTTCAAGGCCGACAGCACCAACAGCGTGCAACATATCCGCGTGCCTGCTGGGCTTGAGGGCAATGCCTACGTCAACGTGCAGTTTGTGCGGGACATGGGCTCGGCCGAGGTCTACATGAGCCCGCTGTCCTACGGCGTGGTGCCGTTCAGCATCAACCTGGATGCGCGGCGCATGGCGCTGAAGGTTGAAGGCCCGGCGAAGATTGAGCCGGGGCAAACCCTGGACATCAAGGTCAGCGCCGACCGCCCAGGCCGCGCGGTGATCTACGCAGTGGACGAAGGCATCCTGCAAGTGGCGCGCTACCAGACGCCGGACCCATTGGGCTTCTTCTTCCAGAAGCGCGCGCTGGAGGTCGGCACCAGTCAGATTCTTGACCTGATCCTGCCGGAATTCAGCCGCTTGCTCAGTGGGGCTGCGCCCGGTGGCGATACCGAAGGCGCCCTGGCCAACCACCTCAACCCGTTCAAGCGTAAACACCAGCCACCCGTGGCGTGGTGGTCCGGCTTGGTGGATTTGCCGGCCGGTGAAACCGTGCTGCATTACCAAGTGCCGGACAGCTTCAACGGCAAGCTGCACCTGTTTGCGGTGGCGGTGGACGCCGACAGCGTGGGTGTCAGCGAGGCCAGCACCGACGTGCGTGGGCCGATCGTGATCACGCCGAACGTGCCGGCCTTCGTCGCGCCGGGGGATGTGTTCAATGTGAGTGCCGGGGTGTTCAGCAACCTCGACGCGGCGGCAGACGTGAAGTTTGAACTGCAGACCAGCGACGGCCTCAATGTGCAGGGCAACAAGGGCAGCACCTTGTCATTGCAGCCGCGCAAAGAAGGCACCGCCGAGTTCAAGATCAAGGTCGGCGAAACCCTCGGCTCGGCGGACCTGCGATTTATCGCGGTGCTGCCGGACGGCAAGCGTATTCAAGTCGCAGAAACCACCTCGATCCGCCCACTGAGCGAGCATCGCGTGGCCCTGAGCCTGGGTCGTTTCGACAGCGCCAGCAAAGAGCTCAAGCCCACGCGTGAACTGTTCAGCCAACTGCGCGACGTGCAACTGGGCGTGGCGGCCTCGCCGCTGGTGTGGGCCAACGGCCTCAAGCATTACCTGGATGACTACGGCTACGCCTGCACCGAGCAATTGGTGTCCAAGGCCATGCCGGCACTGATCTGGGGCGGCACCGCGCCTGAAGCTGAACAAGCCTTCAGCAGCGCGGTGCGCATGTTGCGCCAACGCCAGAATCAGGCCGGCGGCTTCGGTTTGTGGGCGGCTAACCCGGACGTGGCGCCGTACGCCAGCCTGTACGCCACTGACTTCCTGATCGAAGCCAAGGAACGCGGGCTGCCGGTGCCGGAAGATTTGCTGGTGCGCGCCAACGCCTACCTGACAGACCTGGCCAACGGCCCGAGCGAAGGTTTGTCGGAATTGCGCAACCGTGCCTACGCCAGTTATCTGCTGAGCCGTCAGGGGATTCTGGTGAGTGGCGCCTTGAGCGATATCCGCGAGCGCTACGAGAGCTACTTCAAAGACACCTGGCAGAACGACCTGGGCGCCGCTTACCTGGCCGCCAGCTACAAACTGCTCAAGCAGGACCGCCAGGCCGACATGCTGTTCCGCAAAATCCCATGGCGCTCCCTTGTGGATAAGTGGGACAGCGACGGCCTGTATTACGACCCGCTGGTGCACGACGCCGAACACTTGCACCTGCTGGCGCGCCACTTCCCCGAGTTGCTGGACGACGTGCCGACAGCCTTGCTGGATAAACTCGGCAAGCGTCTCAACGAGCAACGCTACAACTCGCTGTCGGCCGCCCTGTTGCTACGTGCCCTGGACAACTATGGCCAACGTGCACAGAGCGACATGACCCTCAAGGCCACCGCCTGGCTGGGCGACAAGCAGCAGCAATTGCTGGAGATGGCCGGTCAGCCGCCACGCGCCGCCGTACCGGGTGCCACGCAAAAGCTGGTGATGGAAAAAACCGACGGCCCGGCCGCGTTCTACATGCTCAGCGAAGCCGGTTTCGACAAGGGTGCCAAGCTCAAGCCGATCAACAATGGCCTGGAAATCATCCACGAATACCTCGACCTCAAAGGCGAGCCGGTCAGCAAAGTGGCGGTGGGCGATGAGTTCCTGGTGCGCCTGCGCCTGCGTGCCACCGACCGCGACCAAGTGCAGCAAGTGGCCGTGGTCGACCTGCTGCCCGGTGGCGTCGAGCCTGTGTATAACTTGCCACCGGAGCCGGAGGCCGCAAACTCCGAGGAAAGTGAAGGCGACGATTCGGAGTACGTGGAAACCGCCGACGGTGAAGAGGCAGATGCCTGGCAGGCGCCCATCGGCGAAACCGAGCTGAGCAACTGGCAGCCGGACTACGTGGATGTGCGTGATGATCGAGTGGTGTTGTACGGCACCGCGCTGCGCGATGTAGGCACGTTCGTCTACCGCGTGCGCGCCACCAACGCCGGCACCTTCAACACGCCACCGGCCTACGCCGAAGGGATGTACGAAACGACCCTGCAAGGGCGCGGCAAAGTAGGCCAGCTTGAAATTACCAAGCCTTAAACACCTGACGCCGCTGTTGGCAGCGGCGGCGGTGTTGGCGGGGTTGCGGCTGTGGCCGCATGCCCCGCTGGAACAGGCCGTGACCTCGTCGCGGGTGGTGTTGGCCGACGACGGCGCGTTGCTGCGCATGACGCTGGCGGCTGACGGCCAATACCGTTTATGGCTGCCGCTTGCGCGCATGTCGCCTTCACTGGTGGAAGCCTTGCTGCTCAAGGAAGACCGCAATTTCTACTGGCACCCGGGGATCAATCCCCCGGCGTTGCTGCGCGCGGCCATGGCCACCTACAGCGGCGGCCAGCGCCAGGGCGGCTCGACCTTGAGCATGCAGCTGGCGCGGCGCTTGTGGGACTTGAACACCCGCCAGGTGCCGGGCAAGTTGCAGCAGATGGCCCTGGCGCTGTGGTTGGAAGCGCGTTACAGCAAGCACGACATTCTTGAGGCCTACCTGAACCTGGCGCCCATGGGCGGCAATATCGAAGGCGCCGAGGCGGCCAGTCGCATTTACTTTGGCAAGTCGGCGGCGCAGTTGTCGTTGTCTGAAGCACTGGCACTGGCGGTGATTCCCCAGCAGCCGGGGCGACGCGCGCGCTTCGGGCCATCGCTGCAAAACGCGCGGCTGCGCTTGATGGCCGACTGGCGTGAAACTTATCCACAGGACCCGCGCAACGACAGCTTGCTCGACTTGCCGCTGGAAGCGCGCAACCGTCAGCAGATTCCGTTCCTGGCGCCGCACCTGAGCGAACAGTTGCTCGCGTCCCAGGCAGGTAACGAACTTAACACCACCCTCAACCTGCCCCTTCAGCAACTGCTCGAACGCCTGATCACCGGCTTTATCGCCGAGCGGCGCAGCACTGGCGTGGAAAACGCGACGGCGATCCTGATCGACAGCCGCGACCAGAGCGTCAAGGCGCTGGTGGGCTCGGCGGACTACTTATCCACAAGCATTCACGGGCAGGTCAACGGCGTGTTGGCGCGACGTTCGCCGGGGTCGACCCTCAAGCCGTTTCTGTATGGGCTGGCGCTGGATCAGGGTGTGATCCACCCGATGAGCATCCTCAAGGATTTGCCGAGTAACTTCGGCTACTTCCAGCCGGAAAATTTCGACGGCAGTTTTATCGGGCCGCTGACGGCGCGAGATGCCTTGATCCGTAGTCGCAACATCCCGGCAGTGTGGCTCGCCAGCCAGGTGAAGTCGCCGTCGCTGTATGGCTTGCTGCAACGCGCCGGCATCCAGGGCTTGCGCGGCGAAAGCCATTACGGCCTGGCCTTGGCCCTCGGCGGCGGCGAAATGACGCCGGAGGAACTGGCGCGGCTGTATGTGATGCTGGCCGGTGACGGGCATCTACGGCCTTTACGGTATTTGCAGGAGCAGCCGCAAGCCACCGGCCCACAGCTGCTCACGCCGCAGGCCGCGTTTATGGTGCGCGATATGCTGCGCCGCAACCCGCGGCCAGATGGCTTGCCGGGCCGGCATTGGCGCACCGCGTGGAAAACCGGCACCTCTTGGGGTTTTCACGATGCCTGGAGCGCAGGCCTGGTCGGGCCGTACGTGCTGGTGGTGTGGGTGGGCAATTTCGACGGTCGACCGAATCCTGCGTTTATCGGCGCCAAGACCGCCGCACCGCTGTTCTTTCGTATTGCCGATGCCTTGCCCCTCGCGCTGCCCAACGTGGTGATCAAAGCCGACAAACCGCCGGCCGGGCTGGTGCGCATCGATGTCTGCGCCGCTTCTGGCGAGTTGCCCAACCGCTGGTGCCCGCAAACCCGCAAGACGTGGTACGTGCCCGGTGTGTCGCCGATTCGGGTGTCCAACCTGCACCGCCCGGTGCTGATCGACACCCGCACCGGCAAGGCTGCGTGCCCGCCGTTTGACCCGCAATACACCCGCGAAGAAGTCTTCGAGTTCTGGCCCAGTGATGTGCAGCGTCTTTATCGCGCGGCTGGCCTGCCACGGCGCACGCCGCCCAGCGTGATAAAGAACTGCCAACCCAACCGCATCAGCGACCAGAGCGAAGCGCCGCAGATTCGCTCGCCGCTGACCCAGGTGAGCTATCAATTGCGCCTGTCCCTGCCGCAGGAAAGCATCCCGCTGAATGCCAACGCGGCCAGCGATGCGGCAACGCTGTATTGGTTTGCCGACCAAACGCTGATCGGCCAGGGTCCGCCGCAAACCACGCTGAACTGGCGGCCGGGCAAGTCGGGGGAATACCGGTTGCGGGTCAGTGATGATCAGGGGCGCAGTGCGAGCCGGGGGTTGAAGGTGGAGTTTGTGCCGTGATCAGACATCCCTTTCACACAGCTCAGTAAAAACGTCGATGAAGATCCGGAAATATCATCTGCGCAAACCAGACGGGAAGCCCAGGGAAGATTGAGCGCGATTTTGCTGACGGTGCTTCAACTACCCCCAAATCGATCAATTTCTTAAGCTGATCGCTCGCCACGCGATCATGCAGGCCCGAGAAAATTTTAAAGTCCGCTCGAGCAATCTCACCCTGAGTCAGCAAGATATGGATTGCCCTGGCCATTTCCTGTTTCACACCCGACTCTACGAATCGTCCTTCAAGCCCAATCACTCTCTCGAGCCGCAGGCGTAAGCCGACAAGGTCCTCTCGCCGACAAGGTCGCAGGCTCGGTGTATTGGCCTTCGATCAGGTTGCTGTAATAGCTATTGGTGATTCGCATCAGGCCGCCGATGCGGGTCGCAGTATGTTCGGGGAGCAAGCCTGTGAGTTTGCCTGCGCGAAACGACAGCGTCTCTGCCGTACGCAAAATCGACGCAGGGAAACCTGGGGATGGCCAGACAGGCTCCAGCCAGTGGTTTCCGGAAATAAACTGCTGCGTCATTTACATCACCTTTTCCGATTTTTTTTCGGATCTTATTTTCCTTAAAGGCCAATAGTAACGGGATGAATCAGCGATTTCATACAACTACTTACTAATCATTTTTCCGATTTTTTTCGGATCTTTGCCTGATTTTTTCTGCCTTTATAGGGGAAGCTCAATGTAGTCGGACTCCCCGCCGCCTGTAGCGCCTGACAACCAACCCCACACGAAACTCAAGGTGGTACGCCCGCCAAGGTCAACACCTACGGTGCCGCGAGACCAGCCGGCCAGCAACTCACCTTCGGTGGTCAGGCACTGATAAAGAAGTTCGATGGTGTTGGAGCCTGTTACGCGTCCGACCTGTTGGCCCGTGCGGATACGGCCGCCTTGGTAGGTGCCCGAGATCGAGTCGCCGTCGACTTGGTAATGAAATACCGTGCCTGAACCGGACAGCCCTTGGGTGTTGGCGGCTACGGTGAACCGGCGATTGTTCAAGCGGTCGTGGATGTGTGAGGGGTTCTGCATCGAAGTCACGTCCTTTCGATGGCACCTGGAGGCCCGATCGGCCTCCAGGCTGCGCAGTATTACTCCACCGTCACCGACTTCGCCAGGTTACGCGGCTGGTCAACGTCGGTGCCCTTGAGCACCGCCACGTAGTACGACAGCAACTGCAGCGGGATGGTGTAGAGGATCGGCGACAGGGTGTCGTGGATGTGCGGCATGTTGATGACGTGGGTGCCTTCGCCGTTGGTCATGCCGGCTTTTTCGTCGGCGAACACGATCAGTTGGCCGCCACGGGCGCGGACTTCCTGCAGGTTGGATTTGAGCTTTTCGAGCAGTTCGTTGTTCGGCGCGACGGTGACCACTGGCATGTCGTCATCCACCAGGGCCAACGGGCCGTGTTTCAGTTCACCGGCCGGGTAGGCTTCGGCGTGGATGTACGAGATTTCCTTGAGTTTCAGCGAGCCTTCCATTGCCACCGGGTATTGGGCGCCACGGCCGAGGAACAGGGTGTGGTTTTTGTCGGCGAACAGCTCGGCGACTTTTTCCACGGTGCTGTCCATGGCCAGGGCTTCGCCCAGGCGGGTCGGCAGGCGGCGCAGTTCTTCCACCAGGGTAGCTTCGACGCCTTCGGCGAGGGTGCCGCGCACTTGGCCCAGCGACAGCGTCAACAATAACAAGCCGACAAGCTGGGTGGTGAAGGCTTTAGTGGAGGCCACGCCGATTTCGCGACCGGCCTGGGTCAGCAGGGTCAGGTCGGATTCGCGCACCAGGGAGCTGATGCTGACGTTGCAGATCGCCAGGCTGGCGAGAAAGCCCAGCTCTTTAGCGTTACGCAGGGCTGCCAGGGTGTCGGCGGTTTCGCCGGACTGGGAGATGGTCACGAACAGGGTGTCGGGTTGCACCACCACCTTGCGGTAGCGGAATTCGCTGGCGACTTCGACTTGGCACGGGATGCCGGCCAGTTCTTCCAGCCAGTAACGCGCAACCATACCGGCGTGGTAGCTGGTGCCGCAGGCGACGATCTGCACATTGCGCACTTTGGCGAACAGCTCGGCGGCTTGTGGGCCGAAGGCGTTGACCAAAACCTGGTTCTGGCTCAGGCGACCTTCCAGGGTGCGTTGCACCACGGACGGTTGCTCATGGATTTCCTTGAGCATGAAGTGGCGGAACTCGCCTTTGTCGGCCGCTTCGGCGCCGTCGCGATATTGCACAGCTTCGCGCTCGACGGAGTTACCGTTGACGTCCCAGATCGCTACGCTTTCACGGCGGATGTCGGCGATATCGCCTTCTTCCAGGTACATGAAGCGGTCGGTGACTTGGCGCAGCGCCAGTTGGTCGGAGGCGAGGAAGTTTTCACCCAGGCCCAGGCCGATCACCAATGGGCTGCCACTGCGCGCGGCAACCACGCGGTCAGGTTGGCTCGCGCTTACCACCGCCAGGCCATAGGCGCCGTGCAGCTCTTTAACGGTGGCCTTGAGGGCGACGGTCAGGTCGCCGAGGTCCTTGAGCTTGTGGTTCAGCAGGTGGGCAATCACTTCGGTGTCGGTGTCCGAGGTAAATACATAGCCCAGACCTTTGAGCTGCTCGCGCAGCACTTCGTGGTTTTCGATGATGCCGTTGTGCACCACCGCCAGGTCACCGGAGAAATGTGGGTGGGCGTTGCGCTCGCACGGCGCGCCGTGGGTGGCCCAGCGGGTGTGGGCAATACCAAGGCGGCCGACCAGCGGCTCGCCGAGCAGGGCTTGCTCCAGCTCGCTGACCTTGCCTGGGCGGCGCATGCGCTCAAGCTTGCCGGCGTTGGTGAAGACGGCCACACCGGCGCTGTCGTAGCCGCGGTATTCCAGGCGCTTGAGGCCTTCAAGCAAGATGGCGGTGACGTTGCGTTCAGCGACTGCGCCTACAATTCCACACATGGTTTTTCTCCTAGATGATTGCCGCGCATATCAGCGTAATGCCGCGGGCTTGGATCTGGTCGCGGGCCTCAAGCGGCAGGCGATCATCGGTAATAAGGGTATGGACGCTGCTCCAGGGCAGTTCCAGGTTGGGGATCTTGCGGCCGATTTTGTCGGATTCGACCATCACCACCACTTCACGGGCGACCTCGGCCATCACACGGCTCAGGCCCAGCAATTCGTTAAAGGTGGTGGTGCCGCGCTGCAGATCGATGCCGTCGGCGCCGATGAACAGTTGATCAAAGTCGTAGGAACGCAGCACTTGCTCGGCAACCTGGCCCTGGAACGAGTCCGAATGCGGGTCCCAGGTGCCGCCGGTCATGAGCAGCACCGGTTCGTGCTCCAGTTCGCTCAAGGCGCGGGCTACGTGCAGGGAGTTGGTCATCACTACCAGGCCGGGCTGATGGCCCAGCTCAGGGATCATCGCGGCGGTGGTGCTGCCGCTGTCGATGATGATGCGCGCGTGTTCACGCAAACGCATCACGGCCGCCCGCGCGATGGCACGCTTGTAGGCCGAGATAGGCTGGGCAGCGTCGCCCACCAGTTCCTGGGGCATGGTGATGGCGCCACCGTAGCGGCGCAGCAGCAAGCCATTGCTTTCCAGGGCGGCCAAATCCTTGCGGATGGTCACTTCGGACGTTTCGAAACGCTTGGCCAATTCGTCCACGCTGACTTCGCCCAGTTCATTGAGCAAGGTCAGGATGTTGTGGCGTCGTTGGGGTGTATTTCGTTTCGACATGGTATTGATAAGTTTCGTTTCGAAAGATAACGAAGGCAATCAAAACCTATTGGTGAAAGATCGTCAAGCGGCGGGTGCACTTTTTTGAAAACAACATAGACCCAATGTGGGAGCGGGCTTGCTCGCGAAGGGGGTGTATCAGATACACATTCAGTGACTGACACTCCGCCTTCGCGAGCAAGCCCGCTCCCACATTGGAAGGGTGTTGCTGATGGAGCTGTGGATAACTCAGGTCTTCTTGATCTTGACCGGGCGTTTCCAACCGTCGATGTTGCGCTGGCGAGCACGGGCCACTGCCAGTTGAGACTTATCCACATCCTGATTGATGGTGGAGCCGGCAGCGGTGTTGGAGCCGTCGCCGATGGTGACGGGTGCAATCAGCGAGTTATTGGAGCCGATGAATACGTCTTCACCAATCGTCGTCTGGTACTTATTGGCGCCGTCGTAGTTACACGTGATAGCGCCAGCGCCGATATTGCTGCGAGCACCGATGACCGCATCACCGAGATAGGCCAAGTGACCTGCTTTGGCATCGTCGCCCATCTGCGCGTTTTTCAGTTCGACGAAGTTACCCACATGGGCCCGGGCACCCAGCACGCTGCCCGGACGCAAGCGCGCAAACGGGCCGGCATCGCTGCCCTCGCCCATCACCGCACCGTCGATATGGCTGTTGGCTTTGATCACCACGCCTTTGCGCAGGGTGCTGTCCTTGATCACGCAGTTCGGGCCAATCACCACGTCGTCCTCGATGATCACGCGGCCTTCGAGGATCACGTTGATATCAATCAGCACGTCGCGGCCTACGGTAACTTCACCGCGCACATCGAAGCGTGCCGGGTCGCGCAAGGTCACGCCTTGAGCCATCAGACGCTGGCCTTCGCGCAGTTGGTAATGGCGCTCAAGCTCTGCAAGCTGCTTGCGGTCGTTGGCGCCCTGCACTTCCATCGGGTCATGGGGCTGCTCGGTGGCGACCAGCAGGCCATCACTCACGGCCATTTCGATTACGTCGGTGAGGTAGTACTCGCCCTGGACGTTGTTGTTGGACAGGCGGCTCATCCAGTCGGCAAGTTTGTTGGCCGGCACGGCAAGAATGCCGGTGTTCCCTTCAGTGATGGCGCGCTGGGCTTCGCTGGCGTCCTTGTGCTCAACGATGGCTGCAACCTTGCCGTCGGCGTTGCGCACAATACGGCCATAGCCGGTGGGGTCATCCAGTTCAACGGTGAGCAGGCCCATCTGGCCAGGTACTACGTGCTTGAGCAGGCGTTGCAGGGTTTGTACTTCGATCAACGGCACGTCGCCGTAGAGGATCAGCACGGTGTCGGCAGTGATGAACGGCACGGCTTGCGCAGTGGCATGGCCGGTGCCGAGTTGTTTGTCCTGCAAAACGAAATTCAGGTCATCCGCGGCCAGGCGTTCACGCACCACATCGGCGCCGTGGCCGATCACCACGTGAATCCGCTGCGGGTCCAGTTGCCGGGCGCTGTGGATAACATGGCCGAGCATGGAATTGCCCGCGACCGGGTGCAGCACCTTGGGCAGGGCCGAACGCATGCGGGTGCCCTGGCCTGCGGCGAGAATGACGATTTCAAGAGACATGAATGGCTACCAATCCTGGGCGGTCCGGCTTCAGACCAAAGAAGTGTTTTGCTAAAAAAGAAAAAGGGTAGCCGAGGCTACCCTTTTTAATCAATCGCGCATAAGCATGACGGCGTGGCCGCTTACTTCTTGCGCAACTGCTGGAGCGTGCGCAGCTGAGCTGCAGCCTCGGCCAGACGTACAGCAGCAGCGCTGTAGTCGAAGTCCGCGCCCTTTTCGTTCAGGGCCTTCTCGGCAGCCTTGACGGCTTCCTGAGCGGAGGCTTCATCCAGGTCGCCAGCACGTTGCACAGTGTCGGCAAGTACCTTGACCATGTTCGGCTGAACCTCGAGGAAACCACCGGAGATGTAAAACACCTCACGTTCCCCGCCTTGCTTGGTCAGAGTGATCGGACCTGGCTTCAAGCTGGTGATCAACGGCGCGTGGCCCATGGCAATACCCAGGTCACCGAGTTCGCCGTGTGCAATCACCATTTCTACCAGACCGGAGAAGATTTCCCCTTCCGCGCTGACGATATCGCAATGGACTGTCATAGCCATCTGATTGCCTCAACCTGATGAGCGCCCGTTGCCGGGCGCCGGGATTACAGTTTCTTGGCTTTCTCGATCGCTTCTTCGATGCCGCCGACCATGTAGAACGCTTGTTCTGGCAGGTGGTCGTAGTCACCGTTGAGGATGCCTTTGAAGCCAGCAATGGTGTCTTTCAGGGAAACGTATTTACCCGAGGCACCGGTGAAGACTTCAGCCACGAAGAACGGCTGCGACAAGAAACGCTGGATCTTACGAGCGCGGGATACCAACTGCTTGTCGGTTTCCGACAGCTCGTCCATACCCAGGATCGCAATGATGTCCTTCAGTTCTTTGTAACGCTGCAGCACGTACTGAACGCCGCGAGCGGTGTCGTAGTGCTCCTGGCCGATCACGTTCGGGTCCAGCTGGCGCGAAGTCGAGTCGAGTGGATCGACCGCTGGGTAGATACCCAGGGAAGCGATGTCACGGGACAGAACGACGGTGGCGTCCAAGTGGGCGAAGGTGGTCGCAGGCGATGGGTCAGTCAAGTCATCCGCAGGTACGTATACCGCTTGGATCGAGGTGATCGAACCTTCTTTGGTCGAAGTGATACGTTCTTGCAGAACGCCCATCTCTTCAGCCAGGGTCGGCTGGTAACCTACTGCAGAAGGCATACGGCCCAGCAGTGCGGATACTTCAGTACCGGCCAAGGTGTAACGGTAGATGTTGTCGACGAACAGCAGAACGTCGTTACCTTCGTCACGGAACTTCTCGGCCATGGTCAGGCCAGTCAGTGCTACGCGCAGACGGTTTCCCGGCGGCTCGTTCATCTGACCGTAAACCAGTGCCACTTTGTCCAGAACGTTGGAGTCCTTCATCTCGTGGTAGAAGTCGTTACCCTCACGAGTACGCTCACCCACACCGGCGAACACGGAATAACCGCTGTGCTCGATGGCGATGTTACGGATCAGTTCCATCATGTTTACGGTTTTGCCTACACCGGCACCACCGAACAGACCGACCTTACCGCCTTTGGCGAACGGGCAAACCAGGTCGATAACCTTGATGCCGGTTTCCAGCAGATCGTTGCCGCCAGCTTGTTCGGCGAACGAAGGTGCTGGGCGGTGAATGCCCCAACGCTCTTCGGTGTCGATCGGGCCAGCTTCGTCGATTGGGTTACCGAGTACGTCCATGATCCGGCCCAGGGTCGCTTTACCGACCGGTACGGAGATGGCAGCGCCAGTGTCCAGAACATCCAGACCGCGCTTCAAGCCTTCGGTAGAACCCATTGCAATGGTACGAACCACGCCGTCGCCCAGCTGCTGCTGAACTTCCAGAGTGGTGCCTGCATCGCTTTGTACTTTCAAAGCGTTGTAGATGCTCGGTACGCTGTCGCGTGGAAATTCCACGTCGATGACGGCGCCGATGATTTGAACGATACGTCCGCTACTCATAGCTGGATCCTCTGAATATTTGAACCGTTAAACCGCGGCAGCGCCGCCGACGATTTCCGAGATCTCTTGGGTGATCGCAGCCTGACGCGCCTTGTTGTAGATCAGCTGCAAATCGCTGATCAGATCACCGGCGTTATCGGTAGCGTTTTTCATCGCGATCATCCGCGCCGCTTGTTCAGCTGCGTTGTTCTCGACCACCGCCTGGTAAACCTGCGACTCCACGTAGCGCACCATCAAGCCGTCAAGCAGCTCTTTGGCGTCTGGTTCGTAGAGGTAGTCCCAGTGGTGCTTGAGTTCCTGATCCGGAGTCGCCACCAGTGGAATCAATTGCTCCACGGTCGGCTGCTGGGTCATGGTGTTGATGAACTTGTTGGATACCACGGACAGGCGGTCAATCCGGCCTTCCAGGTACGCATCCAGCATCACCTTCACACTGCCGATCAAATCATTGATCGACGGCTCTTCACCCAGGTGGCTGATAGCTGCTACGACGTTACCGCCGAAGTTACGGAAAAAGGCCGCACCCTTGCTACCAACAACACACAGATCGATCTCGACGCCTTTTTCGCGGTTTACCGCCATGTCCTTGACCAGGGCCTTGAACAGGTTGGTATTCAGACCACCACACAAACCACGGTCACTGCTCACTACCACATAACCCACACGCTTAACTTCGCGCTCGATCATGAACGGGTGGCGGTATTCCGGGTTGGCGTTGGCCAAATGCCCAATTACCTGGCGGATACGCTCCGCATAAGGACGGCTAGCAGCCATGCGCATTTGTGCCTTGCGCATTTTGCTGACCGCCACTTTTTCCATGGCGCTGGTAATTTTTTGCGTGCTTTTGATGCTCGCAATCTTACTGCGAATCTCTTTTGCGCCTGCCATGTAACACCTATCAGGTTAGCAAGCGGGAGCCTTGCGGCTCCCGCTGCGGCTTACCAGGTTTGGGTGGCCTTGAACTTCTCGATACCGGCTTTCATGCCAGCATCGATATCGTCATTGAAGTCACCCTTCACGTTGATCTTCGCCATCAATTCGGCGTGATCGCGGTTGAAGTAAGCAATCAGCGCTTGTTCAAAGCTGCCGACCTTGGTGATTTCAACGTCGGTCAGGAACCCACGCTCAGCGGCATACAGCGACAACGCCATGTCAGCAATCGACATTGGGGCGTATTGCTTCTGCTTCATCAGCTCGGTAACGCGCTGACCATGTTCAAGTTGCTTACGGGTCGCTTCGTCCAGGTCAGAAGCGAACTGGGCGAATGCCGCCAGTTCACGGTACTGAGCCAGAGCGGTACGGATACCACCGGAGAGCTTCTTGATGATCTTGGTCTGAGCGGCACCACCCACACGGGATACCGAAACACCGGCGTTCACTGCAGGGCGGATGCCCGAGTTGAACATGGCCGATTCCAGGAAGATCTGACCGTCGGTGATGGAAATCACGTTGGTCGGAACGAACGCGGAAACGTCGCCAGCCTGGGTTTCGATGATCGGCAGTGCGGTCAGGGAACCGGTTTTGCCGGTCACTGCGCCGTTGGTGAACTTCTCTACGTACTCTTCGGATACGCGGGATGCGCGCTCCAGCAGACGGGAGTGGAGATAGAACACGTCGCCTGGGTAAGCTTCACGGCCTGGTGGACGGCGCAGCAGCAGGGAAATCTGGCGGTAAGCCACTGCTTGCTTGGACAGATCGTCATAAACGATCAGTGCGTCTTCACCGCGGTCGCGGAAGAATTCACCCATGGTGCAACCGGAGTACGGTGCCAGGAATTGCAGCGCAGGAGATTCCGAAGCACTGGCAGCCACGATGATCGTGTTGGCCAGGGCGCCGTTTTCTTCCAGCTTGCGAACCACGTTGGCGATGGTCGATTGCTTCTGACCAATAGCTACGTAGACGCAGAAAATGCCGCTGTCTTTCTGGTTGATGATCGCGTCGATTGCCAGAGCGGTTTTACCGATCTGACGGTCACCGATGATCAGCTCACGCTGGCCACGGCCGACTGGGATCATGGCATCGACAGCCTTGTAGCCAGTCTGTACAGGCTGGTCTACCGACTTACGCCAGATCACGCCTGGAGCAACTTTCTCGACCGCGTCGGTCTCGGTGTTGCCCAGTGGACCTTTACCGTCAACAGGGTTACCCAGTGCGTCGACTACGCGACCCAGCAGTTCCTTACCCACCGGAACTTCCAGGATGCGGCCTGTGCACTTGGCGCTCATGCCTTCAGCCAGACTGGTGTACGCGCCCAATACAACGGCACCTACGGAGTCTTGCTCCAGGTTGAGGGCCATACCGTAGACGCCGCCCGGAAACTCGATCATCTCGCCGTACATTACGTCGGCCAGACCGTGAATCCGCACGATGCCGTCAGATACGCTGACGACAGTGCCTTCGTTACGGGCTTGGGAGGTCACATCGAGCTTGTCGATGCGGCCCTTGATAATTTCACTTATTTCGGAAGGATTGAGTTGCTGCATTGCTCTGCTGCCCCTTCAAACTCAAGATTTCAATGCTTCGGCAAGATTCGCGAGTTTGCCGCGAATCGAGCCATCGATAACCAGGTCGCCGGCGCGAATGACAACACCCCCAATGAGGGATGGGTCTTCCGCAACTTGCAGGCGCACTTCCCGGTCGAGTCGTGCACTGAGAACCTTGGCGAGTTTGTCTTGCTGTTCTTGGTTCAATGCAAAAGCACTGGTCACTTCAACGTCTACCGACTTCTCTTGCTCGGCCTTGTACAGGTCGAACAGAGCGGCGATCTCCGGCAAAAGCGGGAGACGGTCGTTTTCGGCAACGACGTGGATGAAGTTCTGCACTTTCACATCAAACTTGTCGCCGCACACGTCAATAAACGTGGCGGCCTTGTCTGCGCTCGTCAGTCGCGGGGCCTTGAGCACGCGCTGCATGGTGTCGTCCTGCGACACTGCTGCAGCCAGGCCGAGCATGGCTGACCAAGAGGCCAGCTGCTGGTGGGCCTGGGCGTGCTCGAAGGCTGCCTTAGCGTAAGGTCGGGCCAACGTGGTCAATTCTGCCATGATCGCCCTCGCTTAAATTTCAGCAGCCAGTTTGTTTACCAGCTCCGCGTGCGCGTTTTGATCGATTGTGGCACCCAGGATCTTCTCAGCACCGCCGACAGCCAGCGCACCCAGTTGGGCACGCAGCGCATCTTTGACACCGTTCAATTCCTGCTCGATCTCGGCCTGAGCCTGAACCTTCACACGGTCAGCGTCGATACGGGCTTTTTCAACAGCCTCTTCAACAATCTGATTACCGCGTTTCTTGGCTTGCTCAATGATTTCAGCTGCCTGTGCCTTAGCATCGCGCAGTTGATGGCCAACTTTCTCGTGGGCCAACTCCAGGTCGCGAGCTGCACGGGTGGCAGCGTCCAGTCCATCCGCGATCTTCTTTTGACGTTCATGCAAAGCGGCGATGACCGGAGGCCATACGAACTTCATGCAGAAAACGACAAAAATCAAGAACGCTAAGGACTGACCAATAATGGTTGCATTAATGTTCACGCCAATACCTCGCTCGTTCGTTGCACAACACACCAATCACTCGAAAAAACGAGTGATTAACCGGCGAGTTGACCAACGAAGGGGTTCGCGAAGGTGAAGAACAGAGCGATACCAACACCGATCATGGTCACGGCGTCGAGCAGGCCGGCAACGATGAACATTTTAACTTGCAGCATTGGCACCATTTCTGGCTGACGCGCTGCGCCTTCCAGGAACTTGCCGCCGAGCAGGCCGAAACCAATGGCAGTACCCAGGGCGCCCAGGCCGATCAACAGTGCAACAGCGATAGCGGTTAGACCAACTACAGTTTCCATCTTTCCTCCCGACTTTTACGTCGTATGGTTTAGGTTTTTTAGATTTTAAAGCGGTAAAACAAATCGTTTCATAGCCCTGTTGGGCCACCTTCCCGTGTTACCGGGAAGGACATCAGACTAGTCGAGACTGGTCTTAATGGTTCTCTTCGTGCGCCATCGACAGGTAGACGATGGTCAGCATCATGAAGATGAAGGCCTGCAGGGTGATGATCAGGATGTGGAACACAGCCCACGCCCACTGCAGAACAATGCCCAGGCCGCTAAGCCAGAGCAGACCGCTGCCGAACATCACAGCGATCAAAATGAACACCAGCTCGCCGGCATACATGTTGCCGAACAGTCGCAGGGCCAGAGAGATTGGCTTGGCGATCAGCGTCACGAATTCCAGCAGGAAGTTCACCGGAATCAGCAGGGCTTGAACGAAGATGTTCTTGCTGCCGAACGGGTGCAGGGTCAGTTCGCCGATGAAGCCGCCGATACCCTTGATCTTGATGCTGTAGAAAATGATCAACGCGAACACCGACAGGGCCATGCCCAGGGTAGCGTTCGGGTCAGTGGTCGATACGGCACGGAATGGAATGTGCGGGTCGCCGGAAATCGCCATGGCCAACTGAGGAATCCAGTCAACCGGAATCAGGTCGACGGCGTTCATCAGGAACACCCAGACGAAGATGGTCAGTGCCAGCGGTGCAATCACCGGGCTACGGCCATGGAAGCTGTCTTTCACGCTGCCATCGACGAATTCGACCAATACTTCAACGAAGTTCTGCAAAGCACCTGGCTGACCGGAAGTCGCCTTTTTTGCCGCCATGCGGAAAATCAGGACGAAGATCAGACCCAGTGCGACCGACCAGCCCAGAGTATCCAGGTGGAAAGCCCAGAAGCCCATTTCTTTGGCTTCTGCTGCGGAGTGGGCGAAGCCCCAGCCGCCGTTGGGAAGCTGACCGAAGGTCAGGTTCTGCAAGTGGTGCTGGATATAGCCCGAAGCGGTTGTTTCTGCCATGGTTGCCTCAAACGCCCTAAGGTTTCGAAAGTCTTGTTTTCATTAGCAGGGGAGCGAACCAGCTGACCAGTTGGGTCAACACGAAGACGCCGAATACAGCCAGCGGCGCCAATGGCTTCACACCTGCAAAGGTCAGTGCAAACAGCACTGCCGTCAAAATCAGTTTCCCTGCTTCGCCGGCATAAAAAGACCGGACGATAGCCTGGGCTGCTCGGGCGCCGGAAAACCGAAAGGCCCTGTGAGCAAAATACATATTGGGCAGCAAGGCTATCAGGCCTCCGCAGAGTCCTGAATATCCGGCTACGACTCCATGCCAATACCAAAGCGCCAATGCGGCGATCAGCAAAATGACAAATTGAGCCAATAAAACCGGGAAAACGGCCAAGCGATGGAACGGCAACGTGTTTGGCGTGCGGGTTTCCATCACTTTTGCTCCCCAATGGTCGGCTGCCGAGAATCAATAACTTGGCATAATTTGTGCCGACAAAATGCGCGCAGAGTATAGGGGCGGTTCAGCCCCTATTCAACTGTCGGGTAGTGTTTTCCGATCGCGCGCTACATGAGCAAATGTTTCAGCGGATGTGGGCAAGGACGCCCTGTAGCTCATCGAGTGAGTTATATCCGATGACCAATTGCCCCTTACCTTTCTTGCCGTGACGAATTTGCACCGCAGAGCCCAGGCGCTCGGCCAGTCGCTGCTCGAGGCGCGCGATATCCGGATCAGGTTTGGCGGTTTCGACCGGTGCAGGTTTACCGCTGAGCCATTGGCGAACCAACGCCTCAGTCTGACGAACGGTAAGGCCGCGTGCGACAACGTGTCGCGCCCCTTCAACCTGTTGATTTTCCGGCAATCCGAGCAAAGCACGGGCATGACCCATTTCCAGGTCGCCGTGGGACAGCATGGTCTTGATGACTTCCGGCAGCGCGATCAGGCGCAACAAGTTGGACACGGTGACGCGGGATTTACCCACCGCATCGGCCACTTCCTGCTGAGTCAGTTTGAATTCCTGCTGCAAGCGCTGCAGGGCGATCGCTTCCTCGATTGGATTGAGGTCTTCACGCTGGATGTTCTCGATCAACGCCATGGCGATGGCGGTTTCGTCCGGCACATCGCGCACCATCGCCGGGATGGTCTCCTTGCCGGCCTGCTGGCTGGCGCGCCAGCGGCGTTCGCCGGCGATGATTTCAAAGCGGCCGCCGCCAATCGGGCGTACCACGATCGGCTGCATTACGCCCTGGGCCTTGATCGAATTGGCCAGTTCTTCCAGCGCCTGGGGGTCCATGTCCCGGCGTGGCTGGTATTTGCCGCGCTGAATCAGGTCCAGCGGCAGGTGTTGCAGCTCGCGCTCATCAGCCTGCACCGCTTGTTCTTCAAGCGAAGTGACAGTCGGACCACTCAACAGTGCATCCAGTCCACGTCCGAGACCTCGTTTCTTGACGGCCATGGGGATTCCTTAAGTTGGCTGGGCTGCAGCGGTGCGTGAATTGCGGCGTTGACGACGAACCATCTCGCCGGCCAGTGCCAAGTAGGCAATGGCGCCGCGGGATGACTTGTCGTACGCCAGCGCGGGCATGCCATAGCTTGGCGCTTCGGCCAGGCGGATATTGCGTGGGATCACGGTGTCGTAAAGCTGATCGCCGAAGTGTTCCTTGAGCTGCGCCGACACATCGTTCATCAGGCTCAGGCGCGGGTCATACATGGTCCGCAGCAGGCCTTCGATTTGCAGGTTGGGGTTGAGCAACTCGGCGATACGCTTGATGTTATCCACAAGGTCGCTCAACCCTTCGAGCGCGAAGTACTCGCACTGCATGGGGATAATCACCCCGTCGGCTGCAACCAGTGCGTTCAACGTCAGCATCGACAGCGACGGTGGGCAGTCGATCAAAATGTAGTCGTAGTTCTCGCGGATCGGCGCCAAGGCGCTGCGCAGACGGCTTTCTTTCATCTGCATTTCCAGCAGCACCACTTCCGCCGCGGTCAAATCGCGGTTGGCCGGCAGCAGTTGATAACCGCCGTGCTCGGAATAATGCATGGCCTGGGCCAGGTCACACTCGCCAATCAGCAAGTCGTAGACCGAGTTTTCCAGGCCGTGTTTATCCACACCGCTACCCATGGTGGCGTTGCCCTGTGGATCGAGATCGATCAACAGCACCCGGCGCTTGGTAGCGACCAGGGATGCTGCGAGGTTGATGCAGGTGGTGGTTTTGCCCACGCCACCTTTCTGGTTCGCTATCGCGAATACCTTAGCCATTCTTGCTTGTGTTCCCAATCATGCCGTGCGGCGCAGTATCAGCAGATGGCGTTGGCCTTGGCAACCGGGTACGGCCAAGGCGTGTTCGCTATCGAGGTGGAAGTCTGCCGGCAATGCTAACAGCTCGTCGCTTGGATGAACGCCCTTCATTGCCAGCCAACGGGTGTCGCGGTCGCCTAAGTGGCGGGTCCAGTTGCTGAAGTTCTCCATGCTGCTGAACGCCCGGGAAACAATCCCGTTGAACGGCTGCGGCGGCGTGAAGGCTTCGACGCGACTGTGGATAACTTGAAGGTTATCCAGCTTGAGCTCGAGTTTGACCTGGGTCAGGAAGCGGGTTTTCTTGCCGTTGCTGTCCAGGCATGTGACTTGCGACTCGGGAAACAGGATGGCCAACGGGATGCCAGGCATGCCGCCGCCACTGCCAACGTCGAGCCAACGGCCATTTTCGATAAACGGCATCACGCTGAGGCTGTCGAGCAGATGGCGGGAAACCATTTCGTCCGGGTCGCGCACCGCGGTCAGGTTGTAAGCCTTGTTCCATTTGATCAACAGGGCCAGATAGCCCAGCAGCAACTCGTGCTGGGCTTCGGTCAGGTTGACGCCAATCTGGCGAGCACCTGTGGATAACTCTTCGGCGTGTTGCGAGGTGACCAACGAACTCAAGCGCTTTGCTCCAACTGACGGCCCGCGCCGCGTTTTTTCAAGTGAATCATCAACAGCGAAATGGCTGCCGGGGTGACGCCAGGGATACGTGAAGCCTGGCCAAGTGTTTCCGGCCGAGTTATCCCCAGCTTGCTTTGGATTTCTTTCGACAGCCCGGAAATCCCGGTGTAGTCGATATCCACAGGCAGCTTGGTGTCTTCACTGGCGCGCAGGCGAGCGATCTCGTCCTGTTGGCGGTCAATGTAACCGGCGTATTTGGTTTTGATTTCAACCTGCTCGGCGACCTGTGGGTCTTCTGCACCGTGGCCTGTCACTTCGACCAGACCAGCGTAGTCGATTTCCGGACGGGACAGCAGGTTCAGCAAATTGTATTCGTGGGTCAGCGGCGTGCCGAATTTTTCGGCAATCGCATCGCCTTGCTCGGTGCCCGGGCGCACCCAGGTACTTTTCAGGCGCTGTTCTTCCAGCTCGATGCTTTCGCGTTTTTTGCAGAAGGCAGCCCAGCGGGCGTCATCGACCAAGCCCAGCTCGCGACCTTTTTCGGTCAGGCGCAGGTCGGCGTTGTCTTCACGCAGGATCAGGCGATATTCCGCCCGAGACGTGAACATCCGGTACGGTTCCTGAGTGCCAAGGGTAATCAGGTCGTCGACCAACACACCGATGTACGCCTCATCGCGGCGCGGGCACCAGCTGTCTTTGCCTTGTGCACGCAGTGCCGCGTTGGTCCCGGCCAGCAAACCTTGGGCGCCGGCTTCTTCGTAACCGGTGGTGCCGTTGATTTGCCCGGCGAAGAACAGGCCGCCGATCACTTTGGTTTCGAGGCTGTATTTGAGGTCACGCGGGTCGAAGTAGTCGTATTCAATGGCGTAGCCCGGGCGCACGATGTGCGCATTTTCCATGCCGCGAATCGACTGCACGATCTGGATTTGCACGTCGAACGGCAGGGACGTGGAAATCCCGTTCGGGTACAGCTCGTGAGTGGTCAAGCCTTCTGGCTCGATGAAGACCTGGTGGCTTTCCTTGTCGGCAAAGCGGTGGATCTTGTCTTCGATCGACGGGCAATAACGCGGGCCGATGCCTTCGATCACCCCGGAATACATCGGCGAACGGTCGAGGTTCGCGGCAATGATTTCATGGGTTCGGGCGTTGGTGTGGGTAATCCAGCAGCTCACCTGTTTTGGGTGCTGTTCTTTGGAACCCATGAATGACATCACCGGGATCGGTGTATCACCGGCTTGTTCGGTCATCACCGAAAAATCCACAGAACGCCCGTCGATACGCGGCGGGGTCCCGGTTTTCAGGCGGCCGACGCGCAGCGGCAATTCACGCAGGCGTTTTGCCAGGGCAATCGACGGCGGGTCACCGGCGCGGCCACCGGAATAGTTCTGCATGCCGATGTGGATAAGTCCGCCGAGGAACGTACCGGTGGTCAACACCACGGATTCTGCGAGGAAACGCAGGCCCATTTGGGTGACAACACCGCGTACTTGGTCCTGTTCGACGATCAGGTCATCGGCTGCTTGCTGAAATATCCACAGGTTCGGCTGGTTTTCCAGGGTTTCGCGCACCGCGGCCTTGTACAGGATGCGGTCGGCTTGTGCCCGTGTAGCCCGTACGGCTGGGCCTTTGCGGCTGTTGAGCACGCGAAATTGAATACCACCTTTGTCGGTAGCCATGGCCATGACGCCGCCAAGGGCATCAATTTCCTTGACCAGATGGCTTTTGCCGATCCCACCAATGGCGGGGTTGCAACTCATGGCTCCGAGGGTTTCCACGTTGTGCGTCAGCAACAGGGTTTTTACGCCCATGCGTGCTGAGGCCAGTGCTGCCTCGGTACCGGCATGACCGCCGCCGATGACGATCACTTCAAAACGGGAAGGGAAATCCACCACGCACCTCGTGCCTGCTTATGTAGGTAATTAGGAATTGATTGGTTGAGCTGGTTTTAGAGCTTTGGCGGCAAGTATAGGGACTTAGCCCTTCCTAAAGAACCCTTTGCACAAAATTTAACCAGCTGTGGATGAATCACAGACAATAGAAATTAAAAAGAAAGAAATTTATAAGATCTTTGTTTTTATGTTTATTTCTACTGAGGCCACTTTCTGTGGATAGATCGCTACAGGCCTTTATTTACTCTGTGTACAGAGATTCAAAAGCCTGTGGTCATGTGCCAATAAGGCCCTTGGATAAGTGCTCTAAGCCTGTGGATTAAACAGGTGGTTATCCACAGAGGGGTTTTTACTCAGGTTTCAGGCCCTGTTATCAACTGGGCACAAGGGCGGTTATTCACAGGGCTTAATCCACAGAAAATTGCCCAGACGGCCAAATAGCGCCCACGCAAAAGCCGCCAAGGGGCTGAGTGGTGAGTCAAAAGGGATGGAGTGCTCTGAAGCGAGCGAAACAGACAGGCGCGAATGGCCTGTCTGGGGACGACGAAGGGTTATTTACCGATGCAGAAGCTGGAAAAGATCCGACCCAGTAAATCATCCGAGCTGAACGCACCGGTGATCTCACCCAGCAGCTGCTGTGCCTGACGCAAATCCTCAGCCAGCAGCTCCCCTGCCCCCGCTAAGGTCAGCTGAGCTCGACCGTGCTCCAATGCCGCGCTGGCGTGACGTAACGCCTCCAGGTGCCTGCGGCGTGCACTGAAGCTGCTTTCCGATGTTTGCTCATAGCCCATGCAGGCCTTGAGATGGTCGCGCAACAATTCCAGGCCATCGCCGGCCGACTTTGCACTCAAGCTGATAGTGACGTGGCCATCTTCGCTGGTTTCCATGGCAATCGCCTCGCCGGTCAGGTCGGCCTTGTTGCGAATTAAGGTGACCTTCGCAGGGTCTGGCCGCTGCTCAAGGAATTCCGGCCACAAGGCAAAAGGATCCACAGCTTCGGGCGCCGTGGCGTCCACCACCAACAGCACGCGGTCCGCTTCACCGATGGCCTTGAGCGCGCGTTCCACGCCGATCTTTTCGACCTGATCGTCGGTATCACGCAAACCTGCCGTGTCGACCACGTGCAGTGGCATGCCATCGATGTGGATATGTTCGCGCAAGATATCCCGGGTGGTGCCGGCAATCTCGGTCACGATGGCGGCTTCACGTCCTGCCAGGGCATTCAGCAGGCTCGACTTGCCAGCATTCGGTCGACCGGCAATCACTACCGTCATGCCGTCACGCAGCAAAGCGCCCTGCCCGGCTTCGCGCAGCACTGTGGATAACTCATCACGGACTTTATCCAGCATTGCCAGGACATGGCCATCGGCGAGGAAGTCGATTTCTTCCTCCGGGAAATCAATCGCGGCCTCGACGTAGATGCGCAAGCTGATCAGTTGCTCGGTCAAGTTATGCACACGCAACGAGAAAGCGCCCTGCAGCGAGCGCAATGCATTGCGCGCTGCCTGTGCAGAACTCGCCTCGATCAAGTCAGCAATGGCTTCCGCTTGGGCAAGGTCGAGTTTGTCATTCAGGAAGGCACGCTCGCTGAATTCCCCCGGACGCGCCAAGCGGCAACCCAACTGCAGGCAGCGCTGCAGCAACATATCCAGGACTATCGGCCCGCCGTGGCCCTGCAATTCCAGGACATCTTCGCCGGTAAACGAATTCGGGCCAGGAAAATACAGCGCCAAGCCTTCGTCCAATACCGTGTTATCGGCATCCAGAAAGGGGCCGTAATGGGCATATCGCGGTTTCAACTCACGGCCGCTTATGGCTTGGGCTGCGACGCTGGCCAGCGGCCCGGAAATTCGAACGATACCGACGCCGCCGCGACCTTGAGCGGTAGCGACAGCAGCGATGGTTTCACGAGGAGCGCTCATCAGCAGGTTCCAAAACAAAAGTGACGGAAAGCAAAACGCCCCACTAGGGGGCGTCTTGAGTGGTAATCCACAGAGTAAATTACGCCTCGGCTTTTTTGGTAGCCGCTTCGATTTTACGTGTGATGTACCACTGTTGAGAGATCGACAACACGTTGTTGACCACCCAGTACAGTACCAGGCCAGCTGGGAACCACAGGAAGAAGAAGGTGAAGATGATTGGCATCATTTTCATTACCTTGGCCTGCATCGGATCCGGCGGGGTCGGGTTCAAGCGCTGCTGGATAAACATGGTTGCGCCCATGATGATCGGCAGGATAAAGAACGGGTCTTTGATCGACAGGTCAGTTATCCACAGCATGAACGGTGCCTGGCGCATTTCCACGCTTTCCAGGAGCACCCAGTACAGCGACAGGAATACCGGCATCTGTACCAGAATCGGCAAGCATCCACCCAGCGGGTTGATCTTCTCTTTCTTGTACAGCTCCATCATGGCCTGCGACATTTTCTGCCGGTCATCACCATGTTGCTCTTTCAGCGCGGCCAGTTTCGGCGCTACGGCACGCATGCGGGCCATCGACTTGTAGCTGGCTGCCGACAGAGGGAAGAAGATCCCCTTGATCAGCATGGTCAGGAAGATGATCGAGAAGCCCCAGTTACCGACGATGCTGTGGATATGTTGCAGCAGCCAGAAGATCGGCTGAGCAATGAACCACAGAATGCCGTAATCCACAGTCAGTTCCAGACCTGGGGACAACTCTTTCAGCACAGCCTGGCTTTTCGGGCCGGCGTACAAAGTAGCGCTGGTTTCAGCCTTGGCACCTGGAGCGACGGTCAACGCCGGGCCAGTAAAACCGATGATGTAGTTGCCTTGGCTGTCTTTGCGGGTTTGAACCAGGTTGGCTTCAGCCTTGTTCGGGATCCATGCGGTCACGAAGTAGTGTTGCAACCAGGCAACCCAGCCGCCTTGCACGGTTTCTTTCAACGCGCCCTTGTCGATATCTTTCATCGACACTTTTTTGTACGGCTCGTTACTTGTCCACAGGGCTGCGCCCAGGTAAGTCGCGGTGCCGGTGGCGGTGCTGGAAGACGGATCGGCGCTGTTGTCACGCTTGAGCTGTGCAAACAGGTTGCCGCTCCAAGGCTTGGCGCTTTCGTTGTCGATCAGATAAGTGACTTTCAGATCGTACAAACCGCGGGTGAAGCTGAAGCGCTTGATGTAGTTGACGCCGTCCTGACTGAATTTCAGGTCAACGTTCAACTGGTTCTGGCCGTCGGCCAGTTGATAAGTCTTCTGTTCGGTCGAATAAACCGGACGACCGGTAGCACGAGCATCCGGACCGTCGGTGCCGGTCAGGCCACTTTGTGCCAGATAAGTACGCTCACCACCGTTATCGAACAGTTGGAACGGAACATCCGGGTGGTCTTGGCGACGTGGATACAGCGGCAGTTTCAACTGCGCGATATCACCACCTTGTGGGTCGATAGCCAGGTCGAGCACATCCGTTTTTACGTGGATGAGGTCTTTATTGGTGACCACTGGCGTTTCTAGAGGGGCGCTTGTCTCGCCATTCGCGCTGGGAACATCGGCACTCGCGGACGCATTGTTACCCAACGGGGTGTCCGGAATAGCCGGCGCAGCCTGATTGGTAGCAACATTCTGAGTCGGCAGGGCAGCTTGGCCGTAGTCCTGGTTCCACTTAAGAACCATGACGTAGGACACGATTGCCAGGGCGACGATCAGGATCGTGCGTTTAATATCCATGATTACTCGGCCATCGAAGAAGAACGGGAGGTAGGGATAGGCGGAACCGGGTCATAACCACCGGGATTCCACGGATGACAGCGGCCTAAACGACGAAAGGCCAGCCAGCCACCGCGCAGAAGACCATGATTTTCTATGGCCTCTAACGCGTAGCAGGAACAACTGGGGTAGAAACGACAGTGGTTAGCCATCAGAGGACTAATGGCATAACGGTAAAACTGGATCGGAACGAGGGCCAGTTTACGCATTGGTGCTGTCTACCCCTACAGTTTCGGTGCTGACTACTGGTGCTGGCTTGTTGGTACGCGCCAAACGTTTCCAGAGCTTGCCGAAATGCTGAATCAATTCGGGGTTTTCTACATCCCCCAAGCCTTTGCGCGCGACGATAACAATATCCCAACCAACCAGAGTGTCCTGGTGGAGGCGAAACGATTCGCGCATCAGACGCTTGAGGCGATTGCGCTCAACGGAGAGCTTTACGCTCTTCTTGCCGATCACCAACCCGAGACGGGGGTGATCAAGATCGTTGTTACGCGCAAGGAGCAGGAGATTTTTCCCCGGAACCTTGCCGGTGGGGGAGTCAAAGACTGCCTTGAAGTGCCGGGGGGTTAGCAGACGCTTTTCCCGACTGAAGTCCTGACTCACCACCAGTACCGGATTATCAAACTGCCAGACGCGCACGACCTTTGGCGCGGCGACGCGACAGGACAGCACGGCCGTTCTTGGTAGCCATGCGAGCACGGAAGCCGTGAGTACGGGCGCGTTTGATGGTGCTTGGTTGGAAAGTACGTTTCATGGCGTTGTTACCTGGTTCGTCCACAACGGGCCGGAATGGCCCCCGTTTTAAGAGACCGGCGATTCTAGAGAAAGCAAGCCTCTAGGTCAATTTCCAACCAGCTTTTCCTTCAATTAGATCTTCACAGGCATTCCGGCCTTTTCTGCTCGCCGGGCTTTCATGGGCAATGCCATAGATATAAAAATAAAGAAGGAAGTTATTTAAAGCTTTTCTGTAAAGCTTATAAAAGCTAGGGGCACGATCTTCTGTGGATAACTGCGTTAAGCCCATATTCCACCTGATGTACAGAGAATGACAACTAGGCGGGGAAACGGTGCTTAGCCTGTGCTGCGCTATCGGATAAGCTGTGGGTGGAATGGGTTGTTATCCACAGGCCAGTTACCCACAGACTTTCGACCCCACTTGTACAACGAGCTTAGGCACGCTTATCCACAGAGCTTATGCACAGACCATTGGTCGCCTTTTTTACGGTTAACGCATTGATTTTGGGTGCTCTGTGAGCAACCTACATGTGGATAAGTGGACGGCTGGCCGCTACAATGGCGGCTGTTTTTGCCTCACCGGCTTTCAACTTAGGGGATATCC